>OY969112.1:0-4732500 GCA_963698025.1 uncultured Acidobacteriota bacterium
CGAAGCGGCGCAGATCCTGGTGGAGTGGAACGACACGCTCCTGGACGTGCCGTTGGACCTGCGGCTGCATCAGCGGATCGAGCAGTGGGCGGCGGCGGCGCCGGAGCGGCTGGCCGTGATCTGCGGCGGTGATCGTCTCGGGTTCGCGGAGCTGAACCGGCGGGCGAACCGTCTGGCCCGCCGCCTGCGCGGCCTCGGAGCCGGCGCCGAGTCGCTGGTGGCGCTCGCGATGGAGCGTTCGGTGGACCTGATCGTCGGTCTCCTGGCGGCTCTCAAGGCGGGAGCCGCTTTTGTGGTGCTCGATCCGGCGCAGCCGGTGGCGCGACGGTCGCAGGTGCTGCGCGATGCGTCTCCGGTAGCGGTGCTGACCCGGGAGCCGGCCGGCTCCGCTCTGCCCGCCGTGGAGGCGCCGGTGATCTGGCTGGACCGCGAGGCCGGAGAGGCCGGAGAGGCCGGGGAGAGGGAGGACGACCTCGGGCTGCCCGTCGACCTCGAGCAGACGGCCTACGTGGTGTACACGTCGGGCAGCACCGGCGTCGCGAAGGGCATCTCGATCCGGCACGGTGCGGTGCTGAACCTGCTGGAGGCGCTGGAGCGGGAGATCTACGCGGGCAGTGGTCCGGAGCTGCGGGTGAGCGTCAACTCTCCCCTGTTCTTCGACGGCTCGATCAAGCAGCTCATCCAGCTCGCCAATGGCCGGACGCTGTGCATCGTGCCGGAGGAGATACGGGCGGATGCTCCGGCGCTCGGCGCTTTCCTGGCCGAGCAGGAGGTGGACGTCTTCGATTGCACGCCGGCCCAGTTGCGTGCGCTGCTCGACGAGGGGTGGCGGGCTCCCGGGCGGGTCCTGGTCGGCGGCGAGGCGATCGATCAGAGTCTCTGGGATCGCCTGCGCGCTCTGGACGGAACCCGCTTTTTCAACGTCTACGGCCCGAGCGAGTGCACGGTCGACACCACGGTGCGGAAGATCGGGCCGGACGCTCCGCGTCCGGTGCTCGGCGCACCGATCGCCAATGTCCGGACCTATGTCGTGGCACCCGGGGGCGTGGTGCAGCCGGTCGGAGCTCCCGGGGAGCTGTGGGTGGGCGGGGCGGGCTTGGCGCGCGGCTACCTGGGCCGTCCGGATCTGACGGCGGAGCGGTTCATCCCCGATCCGTTCTCCGGGGAGTCGGGAGCGCGGCTGTATCGCACGGGGGATCTGGTGCGCTGGCGGCCGGAGGGGGAGCTGGAGTTCCTGGGCCGCATCGACCATCAGGTCAAGGTGCGCGGCTTCCGCATCGAGCTCGGAGAGATCGAGGCCGTGCTGGAGACGCACCCCGAGGTGCGCGAGGCAGTCGTTCTGGCGCGGGAGGAGCCGTCTGGAGACCGGCGGCTGGTGGCCTGGGTGGTGGGCCCTGCGGAGACGGCCGGTCTGCGTGAGCACCTGCGCGGCCGGTTGCCGGAGTACATGATTCCGAGCGCCTTCGTGAGTCTCGATGCGCTGCCGTTGACTCCCAACGGCAAGGTGAACCGCAAGGCTCTGCCGTCGCCGTCGCGGGAGCGTGGCGACGAGGCCCGACAGGTGCCGCGCACGCCGGTGGCGGAGATCGTGGCTGGAGTCTTCGGCGAGGTGCTCGGTATCGCGCCTCCGGGGCCTGGGGAGAGCTTCTTCGATCTTGGCGGCCACTCGCTTCTGGCGATGCGGGTGTCGTCGCGCCTGCACCGGGCTTTTGGCGTGGAGATCCCGTTGCGGGATCTGTTCGAGGCTCCGACGGTGGAGGGGCTGGCCGAGCGGGTCGAGGCCGCGCTACGGGGGGATCTGGGAGAGGTTGCGCCGCCTCTCGTGCCGGTGGCGCGGGAGGGGAGCGCGCCGCTGTCGTTCGCCCAGCAGCGGCTCTGGTTCCTGGAGCAGCTCGAGCCGGGGCTTCCCGCCTACAACATCCCCATGGCGCTGCGGGTCGAGGGAGATCTGCGGGTAGAGATCCTGGCCGCGGCCCTGGCGGAGGTCGTGCGCCGGCACGAAGCGTTGCGGACGGTCTTTGTCGCAATCGACGGCGAGCCGGTCCAGGTCATCCAGCCGGCCGCGCCCCTGCCCCTGCCTCTGGTGGACCTGTCGGCTCTGCCCGCGTCGGCGCGCGTGGGAGCGGCCCGGGCCCTGGCGGCCGAGGAGGCGACCGGGCCGTTCGACCTCTCCCGCGGGCCGTTGCTGCGGACCCTGCTGCTGCGTCTGGAGCCGGCGGATCATGCCCTCTTGCTGACGCAGCACCACATCGTCAGCGACGGCTGGTCGCTGGGGGTCCTGTTGCGGGAGATCACGGAGATCCACCGGGCACTCTCCACTGGGGAGGCGCCCCGGCTGCCGGAACTGCCGGTGCAGTATGCCGACTACGCGGTCTGGCAGCGGAGCTGGCTGCAGGGCGAGGTGCTGGAGCGGCAGATCGCCTACTGGCGCGGTCAGCTCGCGGGTCTGCCGCCGCTCCTGGAATTGCCTGTGGACCGTCCGCGTCCGCCGGTCCAGAGCTTCCGCGGCGGCGTGCGCGGTGTGCGCCTCGCGCCCGAATTGGCCGAGCGCCTGCGGGCCCTGGCCCGGCACGAGGGGGCAACGCTGTTCATGGCGCTGCTCGCCGGCTTCCAGGCCCTTCTGGGCCGCGTCAGCGGCCAGGACGACTTGGCGGTGGGCACGCCGACCGCCGGCCGCAACCGCCTGGAGACCGAAGGGCTGATCGGGTTCTTCGTCAACACGCTGGTGCTGCGTGGCGAGCTGTCGGACTCTCCGGGCCTGCGCGCCTTGCTCGAGCGGGCGCGGGAGGCCACCCTCGCGGCCCACCGGCACCAGGAGGTCCCTTTCGAGCGTCTGGTCGAGGAGCTAGCGCCGGAGCGGAGCCTCGCGCACTCCCCCCTGTTCCAGGTGATGTTCACGCTGCAGAATTTTGCGGACGAAGCGCCGCCGTCGGGCGCCCTGCGCCTGTCCTCCCTGGGAGGGGGCTTCGCGGGCACGGCGAAATTCGACCTGACCCTGGGTCTGCGCGAGCGGGGGGACGAGATCGTCGGCGCGCTCGAGTACAACACGGATCTCTTCGACGCCGGCACGGTGGATCGGCTGGCGGATGGTTTCGCGTGTCTGCTGTCCGCGGCCCTTTCCGATCCGGAGGTGCCGCTGGCGGACCTGCCGCTGCTCTCCGCGGCGGAGCGTACGCAGATGCTGCTGGAGTGGAACGACACCGGGAGCCCGGCAGGTGATGGGCTCTGTCTGCACGAGCTGTTCGCGGCGCGCGCCGCGGAGACGCCGGAGGCCGTGGCGCTGGTGGAAGGGGAGCGGGAGATCACCTACGGCGAGCTGGCGGCGGAGGCGTACCGGCTGGCGCACCACCTGCGGTCGCTGGGTGTGGGCGCGGAGAAGGTGGTAGGCGTCTGTCTGGAGCGGACGGCCGGGATGGTGAGCACGCTGCTGGCGGTGCTGGCGGCTGGAGGCGCCTATCTGCCGCTCAGCCCGGAGTACCCACGGGCGCGGCTCGAGCGCATCCTGGCGGACGGCGCGGTGACCCTGATCGTCACTCAGGAGAGTCTGGCGAAAGGGGTCGATTGGAGCGGTCCCACCGTGGTCCTGGAACGGGACCGCAGCGCCATCGCGAGCCGGCCGCACCGTGCTCCTGTCCGCGTCGCGTCGGCGGCGAACCTGGCCTACGTACTGTTCACCTCGGGTTCCACGGGGACACCGAAGGGTGTGGCCGTGACCCATCACAGCGCCGTGGAGATGGTGCTGTGGACGGCACGGATCTTCTCCCCCGAGGATTTCTCCGGCGTGCTGGCATCCACCTCCCTGAGCTTCGACGTGTCGGTCTTCGAGCTGTTCGCGCCCCTGTCCTGGGGCGGCACCCTGATCCTGGCCACCGATGCGCTTGCGCTGCCGTCGCTGCCGGCGCGCGAGCGGGTGCGGCTGATCACTACGGTGCCGTCCGCCCTGGCGGAGCTGCTGCGCCTGGACGGTCTGCCCTCTGGAGCCCGGACCCTGGGGCTGGGCGGTGAGCCTCTGCCGCGCTCGCTGGCCGATCGGATCTGGGCCACCGGCACGGTGGAGCACCTGTGGAACCTCTACGGCCCGTCCGAGGACACGACGTACTCGACGTACGCGCGAGTGGAGCGGGTCTCGGCGATGGCGCCGCGCATCGGACGGCCGGTCGCGGCGACACAGTGCTACGTGCTGGAGCGCCGGGGCCAGCCGGTCCCGCTGGGGGTGGCCGGGGAGCTCTGGTTGGGCGGCGCGGGTCTGACGCGCGGCTATCGGGGGCGTCCGGACCTGACGGCGGAGCGGTTCGTGCCGAACCCGTTCTCGGCCGAGCCGGGAGCCCGGCTCTACCGGACCGGGGATCTGGTGCGCTGGCTGCCGGCTGGGGAGCTGGAGCTGCTGGGGCGCATCGACCACCAGGTCAAGGTACGCGGCTTCCGGATCGAGTTGGGGGAGGTCGAGGCCGCGCTGACCGCGCACTCCGGGGTGCGCGAGGCGGTCGTGGTGGCGTGCGAGGACCCGTCCGGCGACCGGCGTCTGGTGGCCTACGTGGCCACCGAGGCGGAAGCGCCCGAGCTGCGCGAGCACCTGCGCGGCCATCTGCCGGAGTACATGATCCCTTCGGTGTTCGTGGCGCTCGACGCTTTCCCCCGCACCCCCAGCGGCAAGGTGGACCGCAGGGCGCTGCCGGCGGCGCGGGAGGACCGGTCCGGACAGGGCATTGCCTATGTGCCGCCGCGGGATACGCTGGAGCTCGAGCTCGTCCAGATCTGGGAGGAGACCCTGGCCGTGCGCCCGATCGGCGTCCGGGATTCCTTCTTCACCCTCGGCGGCCATTCGCTCCTCGCGGTCCGGCTCGCCGCCCGGATCTCGCGCCAGCTCGGCCGCGACCTGCCCCTGGTGGAGCTGTTCCAGCACCCGACCGTCGAATCCCTGGCGCAGCGACTGCGTATCCAGGAGACCGGGGAGAGGACGGCCTCGCCGGTGGTGGCGCTCCAGAGCTCGGGACAGCGCCGTCCGCTCTTCTGCGTCCATCCTGGAGGCGGCACCGTGCTCTCCTACATCCCGCTGTCCCGGCATCTCGGACCGGACCGCCCCTTTTACGGATTCCAGGCGGTCGACGATGGAGAGGAGACCGTCGAGGCCATGGCGGCCCGCTATGTCGCCGCCCTGCGCGAGGTCCAGCCCACCGGGCCCTATCTGCTGGGCGGCTGGTCGCTCGGCGGTGTGGTGGCTTATGAGATGGCGTGCCAGCTCCGGGAAGCGGGAGAGGAGATCGACTTCCTGGGGTTGATCGACGCCCGCGTGCCGGAGCCGCGGCAGATCCCGGCGGAGGACGTGGATCTCTCCCTCCTCGCGTCCTTCGCCCAGAATCTGGGGCTGTCCCTGGAGCGCATGCCGTTGACCCTGGAGGAGGTACGGGCGATGAGCCCGCAGGAGCGGCTGGCGATGCTGCTCGACCAGGCACGGCTCTCCGGTCTGCTGTCTCCGGATGTGGCGGGCGAGCACTTCACCCGGTTGTACCGCCTGTTCGCGGCGCACGTCCGGGCTCTCCTGCGCTACGTACCCCGGGCCTACGACGGCCGCCTCTCGCTCTATCGCGTGCCGCGCGAGGAGACGAACGGACACGACGCGCTCGGCTGGAACCGCCTGGCCCTGGGGGGAGTCGAGGTCCGGGAGGTCCCCGGAACGCACTTCACCGTTTTGCGCGAGCCTCACGTGGCGGAGCTGGCCGCCCGGCTTGCCGAGGACCTGCCGTGACCGCAGCTCCCCGAGGGGGCGGGCCGGCGGCTTGGCCGCCGACCCGATCCCCTTTGCAGCGCGTCAGCTCTTCGGCGGTACGAAGGAAGACGACTTGAAGATCGAGGGCTCCACCGCTGGATTGACCTCTACCGTATCCCAGACAACCGTGTGGGCGTAGTTGACCTCCGGGCCGTTCGCCGACTCCTTGAAGGGCCACTTCACGCCCTGGACGTCACGATAATCGCTGTAGAGAAACTCGATGCCCACCTCCGCGTTCAACTGCGGGACGAACATGGCCTGCACGAGCCGGACGGGAAGGAAGGTTTTGGCGTCGAGGTACAGGTAGTTCACCCCCTGGTCGGGGTAGGTGACCTTGACCTTGTAGACCTGGGTGGTCTTCCAGGGCATCTTGCCGACCAACTCGACCTTGTTCCCCTTCTGCTGGTAATCGACGAGCGGTCCCTGCGGGTCGGCGAGGCGCCGGTAACGGGAGCCCTCCTTGGAGACCATTGTAGTCGGCTTGGCAATGCCTGACTGAGGGGTGACTTCCCAGGCAGTATCGCCGTCCACGGCTTTGACCATGACGATGCCCGGGCCCGGCTCGGTCGTCCTCAGGAAGTGGCCCGGTGTGATCGTCACGGTGCTCGGGCTCAAGCTGATCTGCTTGCTCTCCCACTTGCCCTTCATCTTCACGGATTGGATGCTCTCGAGCTTCTCCTTGCCGCCGCGCGCAGCGACATACCTGTCGATCAGCTCGTCGAGCTTGAGATCAGAAGCCTGGGGCACGGGATCCGGCGGCAAGGGATGCCTGCCGTGGCGGAAAAACGCCGAATCCTTGCAGCCGGCCAGCGTTACAAGAAGGGCCAGGGTCCAGATTGTACGATTCATCGTCACCTCGCCGTTTTTCGTTCAGCCCTTCGGCGCCTTGAAGATGGCCGGGTCGAATGGCTTGTTGGGCTCGATCGTCTTCCAGACGGTGGTCTGTGCAAAGTTGACTTCCGGAGCTTTGACCTTCTCCGTGAAGGGCCACTTCACGCCATTGACGTCGCGATAGTCCTCGTAGAGGATTTCCATGCCGAAGTCCTTGTGCAGCTGATTGACATACAGGGTGTCCACAACTCGCACCGGCAGAAAGCTCTTCGCGTCGAGATAGATGAAGTTGGTCGCGCCATCGGGATAGGTCACCTTGAGCTTATAGACATCCGAGTCTTTCCAGGAGGTCTTCCCGACCACCTCGACCTTGTTCTTCTTCGCCTGCGCATCCACGAGCGCCCCCTGTGGGTCGGCGAGGCGGCGATAGCGGCTGGCATCCTGGGGGAGCATCGCCAGGGGTTTGAAAACGCCAAGTTGTGGTGTGATCTCCCAGGTCTCGGCGCCATTGACGGCCTTGAACGAGGCCTTACCGGGCTCCGCCTGCTCGATCCGCCGCAGATAGCGCCCCGGCGCGATCGTCACGGTGACCGGGCTCGACTTCGACTGGGTGGTCACCCACGTTCCTGCCATCGTCACGGACTGGATGGCCTTGAGCTTCTGCTCTCCGCCTCGCGCTTCGGCAGCCTTGGCCAAAAGCTGGGCGGCCGTGAGATCGGAGGCCTTGGGTGCGGGATCGGGTTCCATGGGGTTACCCTTCGGGTGCTGCGCCCGCAAAGCGGGCGAGGCCAGGCACAGGAGGACTACCGCCAACGGCAAAGCTTTTTTTCTATTCATGGGTTCGGCTCCTTGATCGGGAAAAGGGAGTCAATCGATTTCACGTGCTGCCCTACTGGTCAGCGCTATTACGAAACAGGTGGCGGCGAGAAGGGATCCCGCTCCGATGAACAAGCCCCGGAGGCTCCACTGCGCGATCACGCCGCAGATTGCGTAAGAAGCGGGCAGCAGTCCGACGACCACGAGCATCACGATGCTCAGGACGCGTCCCAGCAGAGCGCGATCGGTCCGCATCTGGACCCAGGTATTGAAGTTTACATTGACGAAGCCGATTCCCACTCCCATCACGGCCAGCGCCACCCCCATGAAGACGAGTTTGTGCATGAACCCGAGGCTGAAGAGAACGAGACCGGCGAGCGCGCCTGCCGCGATGAACTTGAGGCCCCTCCAGCGAGGCCGCTTCATCAGGCTGCAGAGGAGGATTCCCCCGATCGAGCCGCCGCTGAAGCAGGAGAGAAGAATCCCGAACGCCGTGGGGGATCCGAACTCGAAGCGAGCCAGGCTGGGCAGACCGATGCTGATCGGCCCGGCCACACAGATGTTCATCGTGGCAAAAACGATCATCAAAGACCTGAGAGGGGGATCGTTCCAGACGGCGCGGAGCCCTTCCCGGATGGAATCCAGCATGCGGGGGCGGGGGGAGCGTCGGCCGGCCGCACCATCTTCGGGGGATCGGGTAGCCGGAACAGGGCCGCGATGACCGCGAGGAAGCTCAGCGCGTCCAGGAAGAGGGCCGACGGCACACCCCAGCCACGGATGATGAATCCCGCCGGCGCCTGCCCGGAGGTCTGCACCGTAGCCATCGATCCCTGAAGGACGGAGTTCGCGCGTTGGAGCTGCTGGGGTTGGACCAGCGTCGGAACCAGGGCCCCGACGGCAGGGATGGAGAACGCGTTGGCGATGCCGAACGCGACGGTCAGTACGTAGATATGCCAGAGCTGGACGAGATCGAACCAGACCAGAGCCCCAAGGGTCCCGATGAGAATCATGCGTACTAAAGACGTCGTGAGGAGCACGCGGCGGGGCGACACGCGGTCCGTCAAGGCGCCCCCCACCAGCATCAGAGCTGTTCGTGGAATCGCCGAGGTCATCAGGATCGTGCCCAGGATCAGGCTCGATCCCGTCAACTGCAGGACGAGCCATGGGAGCGCCACGAGATAGAACTGGTCTCCGAACAGTGAGATCGTGGAGCCGATCCACAGGTTGCGGAAATGCGCAATCCTGAAGGGGTGTGGCGGTGGCGCCGATTCTCCGGATGGTGCCGGAGGTGGGTCAAGACTCCTCGCCGGAGCCGATACAGACACTGAGCTCATGAACGCGGTCTCCTTCTCGCACTAACCTCGATCGGATTCTCTCTGCAACCCTCCAAGGAGGTACAGACTGCACCTTCTCTTCGCATGATTTCGCGCTCCGTGGCCGGTGGCTCATTGTACGTCAAGGGCGCAAGTTTTGGTACGCCTGGCGGAGGGGCGGAGTCATTGAGGAGCTGAGCCCGGCGCCGGCTTTGTTCAGCCGGTGCGGATCGGCGGCTTCCTGTCAGGCCGTCGCGCCTTGACCGCGCCGTGCCAGCTCGGTCATCCGCGCCAGATGGTGATCGTCGTGCTCGGCGGTAAAGAAGGCCATGTCGATCACGCGCATGGGCTGGTGCAGGCGCGGATGGAGGGCGGTCAGGGAGATCAGGCCCGCGTCCCAGACGTCGAGGCGGGCGACGAAGCTCTCGCGCTCGCGGCGGAAGGCCCGGAGGAGATCGGCGAGCGGACGCTCGTTGTGGCCCGCCTCGTGGGTCTTCCGGTTCGTCATGTCCGCGGCCCGGAGTACCTCGGCGCCGGCCAGGAAGTCGTCCAGCCGGCCGGCGTGCAGCTCGTCGAGGTCGAGCAGATGGCCGATGTGCTCCTGGATCGACCAGGCATCGCCGTCGCGGCGGGTCAGCAGGGCAGGGGAGAGGCCCCGGACCTTGTCCTCGATCCGGGCCGGAGTCCCCCGCAGGCGCTCGACCACGACGGGGAAGAGCTCCTCGGGAAGGTTGAAGGCGAAGTGACGGTCGATCCAGCGGAGGGTCATTCCCAGATTTATAAGCAGGGAGCTTGCTCCGTGAGGCGAGACGCATCGCGGGGCTTCTCCGTAGAACCTTCACGAAAGGAGAAGCCCATGCCCAAGCAGTCTTTCGCCCAGGAGATCGCGGATCTGGAGAGCACGCTGGCCGCCGTGCGGTCGAACGCCGGCCGTTTTCCCCCGCTCGTCCATGCCGTGGCCGGCGAGCTCGAAGCGCAGATCGCCGAAATCAAGGAGCTCAAACATCGGCAGCAGGCCTACTTCGCGGAGCAGATCGCGACGACCGCGGCGTTGACGGCCGAGATCGAACGCGGGACGCGCGCCGCGCGCGATATACGGGCCTACGTCCTTCTCGCGTTCGGACCGAAGAACCCGCGGATCACCGGCTTCGGCATCCGAATCCGCCGCCGGCCGCGGCGCAGGACCCAGACCGCTCCCCTAGCCGTCACCGGACCACTCGCGGACATCCCGGAAGCTTTCGACGCCGCACGGCAAGAGCGGCGGACGGCGCGGCCCGCGAGGGCGAACGACGCTGAGAATGGGGCGTCCGTCCAGGGGATTGGGGGGAACGCCGGACGGAATGGGGGAGACGGCCCTGGACTTGGGAGAAACGATCCTGGCCTCTGGGCGGCGGCCCAGCCGCTCGGGGCCGTCACCGCTCGCCATAGGGGAGCGGCAGCGGGAGATCGGGGGGACGCCGCCAGCGCCGGGGGAGACGTCCCGGCCGGCCGGGGAGCGGCGATCCAGGCAGCCTAACGTCCGGTGTCACGAGCCGCCCGAGCCGCCCGTGAGGTCCGCAGCCTCTCGTGTATTTATACGCTGATTCGGGGCTACGCCGTCGCCCGCTGCTCCTCGGGCTGGACCTCCTCGAGCTCGACCGACACCAGCTTCGAGACCCCCTTCTCTTCCATGGTGACGCCGTAGAGGCGCGAGGCGATCTCCATGGAGAGCTTGTTGTGGGTGATCACGATGAACTGGGTGTTCTGCGCCATCTCCTTCAGCAGGTCGATGAAGCGGGTGGTGTTGACGTCGTCGAGCGGCGCGTCCACCTCGTCGAGGATGCAGAGGGGGGACGGCTTGGTGCGGAAGAGCGCGAAGAGGAGCGCGATGGCGGTCAGCGCCTTCTCGCCGCCCGACATCAGCATCAGGTTCTGCAGCCGCTTGCCCGGCGGGCGGGCGAGGATCTCGATGCCGCTCTCCAGGGGGTCGTCCTCGTCGAGCAGCCGCATCTCCGCCTCGCCGCCGCGGAAGAGGCGGGCGAAGATCTCGCCGAAGTTCTTGTTGACCTCCACGAAGGTGGTGTTGAACCGCTCGCCCGAGGCCTCGTTGATCTCCTTGATCGTCCTCTTCAGGCTGTCGACCGAGTTGGCGACGTCGGCGCGCTGGGTGGTGAGGAACTCGAAGCGCTGCTCCTGCTCGTCGTGCTCCTGGACGGCCAGGATGTTGACCGGCCCGAGCCGCTCCAGCGCCGCCCGGGTGCGGGCGAGCTCGGCCTCCAGCTCCATGAGGTCGGTCCGCGGCTCCCCCGGGGTCTCCGGCAGCTCGGCCGGCTGGTCCTCGCGGCTGAACTCGTCGCGGAAGGTCAGCGCCAGGTGCTCGGCGTCCTGCTTGACGCTCGCCTGGGCGACCCGCAGCTCCTCGACCTCGGAGCGCACGGCGTCGCGCCGCTCGCGGAACCCCGCGATGCGCTCCTCGAGCAGCCGGATCTCCTGGCGGTGGGCGTCGAGCTTCTCCTGCTCTTCGAGCACCCCCTCCTCGGCGGCGGCGCGGGCCTCGAGAGCGGCCTGGAGATCGGTCTGCGACTTCTCGATCGCCTGCTCCAGCTCGGTGCGGCGGCCGGCGAGCCGGTCGGCGTCCTGCCGCCAGGCCGCGATCTGGCTGACGCCCCGCTCCAGCTCGGCGCGCAGGCGGTTCATCTCGCGGTCGTGCGATTCGAGCCGCTCGTCGAGCAGCTCGAGCCGGCCGCGGCGGCCGGCGCTCGCCGTGCGCAGCCCCTCGCGGTTCCCCTTGGCCGCCTCGAGCTCGCCTTGAGCCCGCTCGAAGTCCTCCTGGAGACCGGTGCTCCGCGCTTCGGCGGCGGTGAGCTCCTCCTGCAGCCGCTGGCGCTTCTCGCCGGCGCGCTCGATTTCGCGGGCGATCTCCAGCTGCTCGGCGGTGAGCTGCTCGGCCTCGGTGGAGAGCCGCCGGTGGCGGGCCGCGGCGTCCTCCATGCGCGCCTTGCCGACCGCCAGCTCCTGGCGGAGCTGCGCCACCTCACCCTGCAGCCGGTTGGACTCCTTGGCGAGCCGCGCGCGCTCGGCGATCAGCTGGTCGAGCAGCGTGCCGGCGTCGCGGAGCTGGGCCTCCAGATCCGGGATCTGCCTGCCGAGCGCGGCGAGCTCGCTGCCGCGCTCGAGGACGCCGGGGTTGGCGATCTCCCCCTCGACGTGGAAGGTGCCGGCCTCCACCCACAGCCCCTCGCGGCTGAGGAACGCGAGCCCGGGGTGCTGGCGGGCGAGCCGCTCGGCGTCGGCCGCGGTACGCACCAGGAAGGCGGGGGGGAGCGCGCTCGCCAGGTCCTCGGAAAGCCCCAGGGCCTCGGCGAGCGAGAGCACGACCGCGGGATCGTCCACCGCCGGCCAGGCCTCCGGGGTGCCGGTCTGGCGCTCGATCAGCACGGCGGCCGAGCGGCCGGCCAGGGCCTGGGCAAGGCCGCGGGCGCTCTCGCCGGGATCGAGCACGACGGCGTCGGCGAGGGTGCCGAGATAGATGTCGAGGCTGCGCTCCCAACCCTCGACGGCCCGGGCCTGGCTGGCGAGATAGACGGGGACGTCGATGCCGGCCGAGGCCAGCGCCTTTTCCAGGGCGGCCCGGCGCTGGGCGTGGGCGCGCGAGAGCTCGGCCAGGATGCGCTGGCGCTGGCGGGCGCCGGAGAGCTGGTTCTCCAGCGACCGCTTCTTCTCCGAGGCCTCGGCCTCGCGGCGCATCGTCGCCTCCAGCAGGTCGGCCACCTTCTCGGCCTCCCCGGTGCGGGTGTCGAGCGCGGACTCGGTGGCCGTCACCTTGGAGCGGGACATCTCCAGGACCTCGGCCGCCTGCTTGACCTCGAAGGTGTGCTGGGAGATCTCCTGGTCAATCCGGTTCCGGCGGAAGTTCCCCTTCTCCTGCTCGATCTGCGCCTGCTGGACGCGGTTGCGGGCGGCGTTGATCTCGGCGCCGGCGGCCGCCATCTGCGAGCGGAAGCCGTCGACGCGCGCGGCCACCTGCTTCAAGTCGCGCTCGGCAGAGGCGATCTGCCGCTCGTCCTCGTCGACGGCGGCGGCGGCCTGGTCGCGCTCGCCGGCGAGCTCGCGCCGCTTCTCCTCGAGGTCTTCGAGGGCTTCGCCGTGGGCCGCGATCTCCGCCTCGCGCCGGTCGGCCAGCGCCCGCCCCTGGGCCGCCCGCTCGCCGAGCTCCTGCACGGTCTGCCGGTTGGCCTTCAGGAACTCCTGGCGCCCCTCGATGACGGCGCCGAGCTCGGCCACCTTCTGATGGCGCTCGGCCATCCGCCGCGCGAGCTCGTCCAGCCGCTCGCGCCCGGCGGCGAGGGAGGCCTCGTCGCGGTGGAGGTCGGCGGCCAGCCCCGCCTCCCGCGAGGTGGTTTCCTCGAGGCGCGACTTGAGCTCGGCCAGACGCGCCGCCAGCGCCGCCCAGCGGCCGAGGAGCACGGCCTCCAGCAGCTCGCGGTATTCCTTTTCCTTCTCCTGGTAGCGCCGCGCCGCGCCCGCCTGGCGCTTGAGCGAGCGCAGGGCCCGCTCGACCTCGGAGATCACGTCGTCGAGCCGCAGCAGGTTCGACATCGCCTCCTGGAGCTTGATCTCGGCGATCCCCTTGCGCGCCTTGTAGCGGGTGATGCCGGCCGCCTCCTCGATCAGCTTGCGCCGCTCCTGCGGCTTGCCGGAGAGGATCATGCCGATCTTCCCCTGCTCGATGACGGAGTAGGCCCGGATGCCGAGGCCGGTGTCCATCAGCAGGTCCTTGACCTCCTTGAGGCGCGTCACCTTGCCGTTGAGCCGGTACTGCCCCTCGCCGCCGCGGAAGACCCGGCGGCCGATGGTGATCCGGCCGTCCTCGGCGCCGGGGAAGGAGAGGTCGGTGCGCAGGGTCAGGACGCACTCGGCCATCCCCAGCGGCTTGCGGCTGTCGGAGCCGTTGAAGATGACGTCCTCCATGGTGCCGCCGCGCAGGGTCTTGGCGCTCTGCTCGCCGAGCACCCAGGTGATCGCTTCCGAGAGGTTGCTCTTGCCGCAGCCGTTGGGGCCGACGATGGCGGTGATGCCGCCGGCGAAGCGGACTTCCACGGGATCGACGAAGGACTTGAAGCCGGAGATCTCTAGGCGTTCGACTCTGAGCATGGAGCTCCTCGTTGGCAATGGGCGTCAGCTTATCAGAACGAGAATGGGAGCCACAAGGTGATGGGGCAGGGGAGAGATTGGCCACTAGATATGGCCTTTCCGAGGCCTTCGTGCTATGGCGAGGAAAACCCTCTTGCATAGCGCCTCCAGGTGCTGATATGTTGAAGGCGCATAAACGATCCTCTCTCTCCCAAGGAGGCGACCCATGGATCGGCTGTTCGAGAAGCTCGCGCAGTGGAGGTCGGCCTCCAGCTTTTTCTTCGCCCTCCTGTTGACGATGTCCGTAGCCGCGCCGGCGGCCCAGGCCGACGATGTCTGCTCGATCGATCAGAGCCCCGCGGCCACGCTCCTGCTGCCGTATTTCGAGGTCGATCCCGCCAACCCCGCGGGTTTGACGACGCTGATCTCGATCAACAACGCCTCGCCGATGGCGGTTCTCGCCAACGTCGAGGTCTGGACGGACCTCGGAGTCCCGACCCTCGGGTTCAACGTCTACCTGACGGGCTACGACGTGCAGACGATCAATCTGCGGGACTTCTTCAACGGCAACCTGCCGCGAACGGCGCCGGCGGGCGAGGACCCGAACGACACGGTCAGCCCGAAGGGGCTGTACTCGCAGGACATCGACTTTGCGGGCTGCGCCGGCATCCTGCCGTACCAGCCCGTGCTGCCGGCCTCCTACGTGGCTCACCTGCGGGCCGCCCACAGCGGGCAGTTCTCGAGCCTGTTGAACGGCTGCGCCGGGCAGGATCTCGGGGACGGCCGGGTGCGCGGCTACGTCACGGTGGACACCGTCGGCCGGTGCACCCTGAGAAGGCCGGGCGACGTCGGGTACTTCGGTCCGAATGGGGACGCCACCAACCAGAACGTCCTCTGGGGGGACTACGTCTACATCGACCCGGCCAACAAGTACTCCGACGGGGAGAACCTGGTCCGCATCAAGGCCTTCCCGGGCGCCTTCAAGCAGGGGGATCCCACCTTCTACGGGCGCTACGTCGGGATGTCCGGCGCGGACGCGCGGCAGCCGCTCGCCACCACCTGGGGCTCCCGCTATGTCGACGGCGGCGCGTTCTCGGGCGGCACGGACGTGGTGGTCTGGCGCGACAGCGGCCGGACCGTCCAGCCCTTCGCCTGCGGCACGCAGCCGGCGGGCTTCCCCCTGCGCTTCGCCCAGGAGGTCACCTTCGACGAGGAGGAGCACCCCGTTCTGTTCCCGGTGTTCCCGCAGCCACCCATCCTGACCGGCGCCTTTCCGGCGGAGGCCAACAAGGTCCACATCGGCGGCGCGGCCTTCCCGGTGCCCTTCAACTTCGGCTGGCTCTTCCTCGACCTCAACGATCCGGGCTCTGGGTTCCCGCCGGTCCCGCCGAGCGCGGCGACCCTCCGGCAGTCCTGGGTGGAGACGATCCTGAAGGCCCAGGGGCAGTACAGTGCCGGCTTCAACGCCACGCCGCTCGACAGCGCCTGCCAACCCATCCAGGTTGAACCCGGACGGTAGTCTCAGGAGACGACCATGAACCCGCGACCCAGGAATCACCAGCCCGTTGCTCTTTTCGTCCTCCTCCTGCTGGCGCTCATGAACCCGTTCGCGGCCCGGGCCGGCGTCTGCGCGATCGATCAGAGGCCCGCGGCGACCCTCCTGTTGCCCTATTTCGAGGTCGACCCGAACGACGCCGCGGGGCTGACGACGCTGTTGTCCGTCAACAACGCCTCGGCGGCGGCGGTGCTCGCCAACGTCGTGGTCTGGACGGACCTCGGGGTCCCCACCCTCGCCTTCCAGATCTATCTGACCGGCTACGACGTCCAGACCATCAACCTGCGGGACGTCTTCAACGGCAACCTTCAGCGGACCGCGTCGACGGGGCAGGATCCGAACGATACGATCAGCCCGAAAGGCGCCTTTTCGCAGGACCTGGACTTCGCGAACTGCACGGACGTCCTGCCGTACCAGCCTCTGCCGGCCGCCCTGGTGACCCATCTGCGCGCCGCCCACAGCGGGCAGTTCTCGAGCGTCCTCGACGGTTGCGCCGGGCAGAACCTCGGGGACGGCCGGTTCCGCGGCTACGTCACGGTGGACACCGTCAACGCGTGCACCCTGTTGATTCCGAGCGATCCCGGATACTTCGGTCCGGGCGGCGTGGCCACGAGCCAGAACGTCCTCTGGGGGGATTACTTCTACGTCGACACGACCAACAAGTACTCCGACGGGGAGAACCTGGTCCGCATCAAGGCGTTGCCGGGCGCCTTCTCGCAGGGGGACCCCACCTTCTACGGCCGCTACGTCGGGATGTCGGGCGCGGACGCGCGGCAGCCGCTGGCGACCACCTGGGGCTCTCGTTACGTCACCGGCGGCTCGTTCTCGGGCGGCACGGACGTGGTGGCCTGGCGCGACAGCGGCCGGATCGTCAGACCCTTCCCCTGCGGCACGCGGCCGCCGGGCTTTCCGTTGAGCCTGACGAAGGCGATCACGTTCGACGAGGAGGAGCAGCCGGTCGCCCCGAGCACGCTTCCCGTCAACCTCCCGCCCCCGAGCTACGAGCTGGCGTTTCCGGCCGAGGCGAACAAGGTCCACATCGGCTCCGCCGCCTTCCCGGTGCTGTTCAACTTCGGCTGGCTCTACCTCGATCTCAACGCGCCCAATCCGGCGAATCCGGGGTTCCGCGGCGACGTGCGCCAGTCCTGGGTGGAGACGGTCATGAAAGCGCAGGGGCAGTACAGCGTCGGTTTCAGCGCCACGCCGTTCGACAGCGCCTGCGCGCCCGCCGCGCCCCCGTTCCAGTAAGAGGGGGCCGGCCGCTCTGCTATCGTCTCGGGCGTGGATTTTCTGAGCTACCGGGACGGCGCACTGTGCATGGAAGGGGTGCCGCTATCCGAGCTGGCCGGGCGGCTCGGCACCCCCTTCTTCCTGATCGGTGAAGCGCGTCTGCGGGCCAACTACCAGGCTTTGGAGAGGGGACTGGCGGGAGCCGTCCTGCGCTACTGCGCCAAGACCAACCATGAGGCGGCGGTGCTGGAGGTGCTGGCCCGGTGCGGCAGTCATCTGCTGGCCAGCCACGCGGCCGAGGTCGAGCTGGCCTTGCGGTGCGGTTTCCCACCGGAGCGGATCGCCTATGCGCGTCCGGTGCTCACCCCGGAGGAGCTGAGCGCGGTCCTCGCGGCCGGCGTACCCCTGATCCATGCCCATCGCCCGGCCGACCTGGAGCTGCTGGAAAGGGGCGCGGCGCGGGCTGGACGGCGCGTCCGGGTGTCGCTGCGGCTGCGCCAGGAGAGCGGGCTCACCCTCTCGCCGCTCGCGCGTCTGAACCGGCGCATCGGGTTCGGCGCCGGCGAGACCCTGGAGAGCTTCCGGCGCTTCCTCCGCTCGCCGTGGCTCGAGCTTTCGGCGGTCAACTTCTATCTCGGCACGCAGCAGTCGTCGCTCGCCGGTTTCACCCGGGTCTTCCGCGGCGTGCTGGCCCTCCTCGAGCGGATCGCCGCCGAGACCGGCGCCGCGGTCCGCGAGGTCAACCTGGGGGGCGGGATCCCGTCCCTCTCGTTGCGGCGGATCGGACCTCGCCAGCTGCTCGCCCGCTGGCGGGACCGTCCGGGCGACGCCGGCGGGCCGGAGCGGCAGGAGGAGCTGGCCGCCCGGCTGGCCCGCCGTTTCGCCGAGCTGGCCGACGGCGCGCGGCTGCCGGTGCGCCCCACGCTCGCCGCCGAGCCGGGGCGGGCGATCGTGGG
Organism: uncultured Acidobacteriota bacterium; assembly: GCA_963698025.1. Lineage (GTDB taxonomy): Bacteria > Acidobacteriota > Thermoanaerobaculia > Multivoradales > UBA5704 > DATARR01. Next base: position 17,581 of record OY969112.1, read on the forward strand.
GGACGCGGCGGTGCTGGTCTCCCGCGTCCACGCGGTGAGCGGCCGGTGGGCGTTCCTCGACGCCAGCCGCAACTTCCTCCCCGAGTCGCCGCTGCTGTTCTCGCGGCGCATTTTGCCGCTGGTCCAGCCTGCGGATGGAGGAGGCGACCGCTTCTACCACCTCTCGGGCAGCACCCTGAACACGCTCGACGTGCTCGACCTCCGGCGCCGGCTCCCGCGCCTGGAGCCGGGGGACGCCCTCGCCTTCTGCGGCGCCGGCGCCTACTCGATCTCTCGCGCCAGCCCCTACGCCGGCCTGCCGCCCGCGGTCTACATGCTCCAGGAAGATGGGGAAGCGCGCCTCGTCCGTCAAGCGGGCGGCGTCGACCAGCTCCTGCGCCCCATGGTGCTCCGGGAGGAGACGGTGGAGGCGGTCCGCTGAAGGGGGCGGCCCTCGTCACCGGGGCCTCGGGCTTCCTCGGCCGCCCCCTGGTTGCGGCCCTGCTGGCCCAGCGGCGCCCGGTGGTGGCCTTCTGTCGGAAACCGGAGGGTCTTGCCAGTGATCCCAATCTGCGGATCGCCACTGGGGACCTCCAGGACCCGGCCGCCTGGGCTCCGCTGCTGCCGGCGGGCGGGACGGTCTTCCACTTGGCCGGCGTACGCAACCATCCGCGAGCCCGCGTCCGCGACATGGAGGAGGTCAACGTCGCGGCCACCCTCGCCCTGGCCGGCCAGGCCGGAGAGCGGGGAGTGGCGCGGTTCATCCATGTCGCCACGGCCCTGATCTACGGACCGTCCGAGGGGGGGCGGGCGCGCACCGAGGAGGACGATCTCGATCGCTCTTCATCCTACGTCCGCTCCAAGGCGGAGGCCGTCGAGGGGATCCGCGCGCTGGCTCGGCGCGGGCTGCCGGCCGTCACCGTCTGCCCGTCGATCGTCTTCGGCCCCGATCACCCGTCGCACCCTAACCGGGTCACCTCCGAGATCCGCCGCCTGCTGCGGGGCGGACCGCGGATCTGGCTGGCGGGAGGGCGGCAGGTCCGCAACCTGGTCTTCGTGGACGACGTGGTCGGCGGGTTGCTGGCCGCCGAGGAGCGCGGCGTGATGGGGGAGGAGTATCTCCTCGGCGGGGAGGAGATCTCGCCGCGGGAGCTCAGCCGGCGGGTGGGCGGCGGAATTGCCCTGTCCCTGCCGGCCGGCGCGGCGCTGGGGATCGCCGGATTCGTGGACCGGATGCGCGGCCACGAGGCTGGAGCAGGCTATGCTACCGCCGTCCAGAACCTCCTGCGGGAATGGCGCTTCAGCTCCGGCAGGGCGAAGCGGGATCTGGGCTATCAGCCTCTGCCCCTGGTGGAGGGGCTGAGCCGTACCATCCAATGGATTCAGGGGGAGGAGAGATGATCGAGATCGAAACCGCGGAGCCGGAGGTCCGGCTCGAAGAGGCGCCGGCCGCTTCCCTGCGCGAGCGGCAGCGCCGGGACTGGGACCGGATCGCCGCCTCGGTCCGCGACTTCAGCGCCGCGCCCAGCACCCTGTACTACCGGAAGTGCGAGATGGCGCTGATCCGCCAGGGTCTGGGGGACCTCAGGGGCAAGAAGATCCTCAAGCTGGATCTCTGGAACGAGGCCTTCAACACCCGCATCCTGGACTGGATGCGCTCGCAGGGGGCGGATGTGGTCGGCCTCGACCTGTCGCGGGTGGTCGCCCACCAAGCCCGCCGCAACTCCTTGCGGGAGGGGGGCGCCCTGCCGCTGCTGCGGGCCGACATCCGCGAGCTGCCGTTCCCCGCCGACTCGTTCGACGCCGTCTACACGATGGGGACGATCGAGCACATCGACGAGTACCCGCAGTCGCTGCGGGAGATCCACCGGGTGCTGCGGCCGGGCGGCCGGGCGATCGTCGGCGTGCCGCACAAGTGGAACCTCTTCCTGCGGCCGCTGATGGTCTGGATCCTCGACGCCTTCGGCCAGTACCTCTACGCGCCGGAGAAGTCCTTCAGCGCCGGCGAGCTGCGGCGCGATCTCGAGAGCGCCGGCCTGCGCCCGATCGAGCGGACGGGGATCCTCACCCTGCCCGGCTACCTGCGGATGGCGGACCTCTTCTTCTACACCCGCGGCATCCCCCTCTACCGTCTGAGCCCCCTGTTCCTCGCCCCCTTCCAGTACCTGGAGACCCGCTGGCGCTGGCCCGGCCGCTTCGGCTATCTCCTGACCTGGGTGGCCGGCAAGCCCTGATCCCACCGTCCACCGTGTCCGCGCTCCTCCAGGCGTCCTGCTATCTCGGCGCGGCCGCGCTCGCCGTCCTGGCGCTGGCCATCACCGCCTTCGTCCTCGGCCGGCTCCTGATTGGAGAGCTGGACCGCGCGGTGGAGCGGTGGGCCCTCCCCACGGCGTGCGGGCTGGCGGTGCTCTCCCACCTGGGGCTGCTCCTGGGTTTCGCCGGGCTCCTCCGGCCGGCGCCGGTGCTCCTGGCCGTCGCCGCCGTTCATCTGCTGGGATTTCGCGTCTGGCAGGGGGTGGGGATCGCTCCGCGGCGGCGGCACGTGGGCTTGGCCGTGGTGGCCATGCTCCCTTTCGCGCTGCTGGCGGTCTATCCGCCCACGGCGTTCGACGCCACTCTGTACCATCTCCCCTTCGCGCGGGGGTTCGTGGCTTCCGGCGGGGTTCCTTTCCTGGGCGACCTGCGCTTTCCGGTCTTCCCGCAGGCCAACGAGATGCTGTTCGCTCTCGTCATGCTGTTCGCTCCGGACCTCGCCGCCCACGGCGTGCAGTGGCTGATGACGATGCTCGCCGCGGGCCTGGTCTGGACCTGGGGGCGGGACGCGTTCTCTGGCCCGGCGGCCGGCTGGCTGGCCGCGGCGATCTTCCTGGGCTCCCCAATCGTGGTCTACCTCGCCGGCAGCGGCTATATCGAGGCCGGGCTCACCCTGTTCGTCACCGCGGCGCTCTACGCGGCGAGACGCTGGCGGGGCTCGGGAGAACGGAGATGGCTGGTGCTCTCCGCCCTGTTCGCGGGCACCGCGGCGGACGTCAAGTACCTCGGCCTGTTCTTCCTCGGGGTCCTCGGCCTGACCGTCCTTTGCGGACGCTTTCCGCGGCGAGGGACCCGGGCCCGCTGGACCGCCGCCCTGCTGTTCGGCGCCGTCGCCGTCGCGGTGCTGGCCCCCTGGTATGGGCGCATCTACGCCTGGACCGGCAATCCGCTCTTCCCGTTCTTTCCGAAGATCTTCGGCGCCGGCGCCTGGGCGCCGGTCCGCTTCGAGAGCTTCCTCGTCCCACCCAAGACGGGAGGCGCCCCCCCTTCTCCCCACGGGGGGCTCCTCGGGCGGCGGTTGGTCGACCTGGTGAGACTGCCCTGGGACCTGGCGTTCGAGCGGGGCCGGTACGGTGGTCAGCCGCCGCTCTCTCCCGTCTACCTGGGTCTGCTTCCGCTCGCTCTGCTGGCGGCGGTGCGGGACCCGCGGCAGCGGCGGCTGCTGGCCCTGGCGGCGGCGTACGCGTTCGCCTGCCTCGCGCTCCCCACCGACAGCCGCTACATGGTGCCGGTCCTGCCGCTGCTCAGCCTGTCGGCGGCGGGCGCGCTCCTGCCCTGGCTCGACCGGTTGTCGAACTGGATCGCCGGCGCCGGCCGCCGGCTCCTGGCCGCGGGGCTCTGCGCCGGATGCTTCCTGCCCGGGTGGCTCTACCCACTGTATCGAGCCCACGTCCAGGGACCCCCGCCCCTCACGTCCGCGCAGCGGGAGGCCTATCTGGCGCGGCGGCAGCCCTGCTACCCGGCGGTCGCCTATCTGAACCGGACCCTGGGGAGCGGCTATACGGTCTGGGCGCTCCACGCCGAGAACATGGCCTACTATGCCCGCGGGCGCTTTCTGGGGGACTGGATCGGCCGCGCGAGGTTCGACCATGTCCTCCCGGGCCTGCGCGGTCCGGAAGACCTTTACGGCCGGCTGCGCCGCCTGGAGGCCGGTTACCTGCTGGTGCCGCGTCAGGCGGCGGGCCTGCTGCCGTTTCCGCAAGACGCCGCCTTCGAGCGCTGGTTCCAGCCCGTCTACGCGGACTCTTATGCCGGCGTTTACCGCTTGAGGTGAGGAGGAGAGATGGAGGCCTATCGCCACGTTCCCGGTTTCGCGACCGCCGACGAGCTGCAACAGCTGCGGCGGCTGGTCCTGGAGCGTCAGGACCTGTTCACCGAGGTCCACGGCCGCGGCGGGCTCGGGCCGCGCTACCGGGTCATCGACGGCGATCAGATCCACGCTCACCTGCCGGCGGTGGAGGAGTTCGGGGAGAGCCGGGTGCGGCCGCTCGCCGAGGAGTTCGCCCGCCGCGCTCTCTCCCCCCTGGGGAGCTCGCGGCGTTCGATGCGCGTGCAGGCCTATGAGCGGCGGGACCACGGGTTCCGCTGGCACCTCGACGGCCACCCCTACGTGGTCCTGGTGACGCTCGAGAACACCAACGACGGCCAGACCCAGTTCCTCTCCGCGGGGCTGTCGCGCTGGCTGCGGTTCCTGCTCTATCCGTTCTACGCCTTCCCGCAGGTCTTCTCGCTGCTGCCGCGGAGCTCCGTCGCCACGCGCCCCGGCGACCTGCTGGTGATGCGCGGAGGGCGCGTGCTGCATCGCGGGGTCACGCTGTCGGACGAGGGGGAGAGGATCCTCCTCGCCTACACCTACGACGAGCCCGGCAGGAAGCCGAACCCGTTCCGGGACTGGATCGCCCGGCGGCTCAATTATTAGGGCGGTTAGGACCAGGACGGCTGGGACGGGCGGGCTGAAACCCGGTCCGCATGTCGTCGAGGTAGAACGCCGCCCAGAGGATGAGCGGCAGCGCGAACTTGAATGCCAGGTCGAGCACGTGCTCGGCGAGGCCGTAGAAGTTGCGGGCGAAGGCGCCGTAGTGGGCGAGGCTCCAGTCCCCGAGCTGCGCGGCGTAGGTGGCCTTGACGTAGAAGAAGATCAGGAAGATGTCGAAGAAGATGGTGATCAGGAACGCCCAGCCGAGGTTCTCCAGTCGGCGGCGCCAGGGGACGCGGGGCACCGCCAGGAAGAGCACGCCGAGCATGATCAGGTGGAAGTGCACGTCGGTGACCCGGAAGGAGTGGACGAGGCTCCTGGCGGGCGGGAAGTCGCGCCGGGAGATGTAGGCGAAGTGGGTGTCCTTGCGCAGCAGGTCCGTCACGCTGGGGTACTCGGTGAGGTGGACCAGGTTCTGGGCGCTCCCCAGCAGGAAGCGGTTGTAGACCGACGTCATCAGCACCCAGAGCAGGGCCACCGGCACCACCCAGAGCAGGGCGTTGCGGAGGAGGAGGAAGACCCAGCTCCGGGGCCGGGCCCTTTCCGGGGTCTTATCCGAGGCCTTGTCCGTGGCCATCAGGTCGCCGGTTCGGCGGGAGCGGCGAAGCGGTTCGCCCAGAAGATCCAGAGCAGCACGCCGAACAGAATGACGATCGTCTGCCAGATCACCGTGTGCGAGGTGTCGAAGATGCGGGGGAAGTAGACCCCGGTCAGGAACAGGGCCACCACGCGGATCAGGTTCACCAACTGGATGGCGAGGATCCCCAGCCCGAGGCCGGCCAGGCGCGACTTCCACGAGGCGGGGAAGGCGAGGACGGCGGCGAGGAAGATCAGCATCGCCTCCACCCCGTTGCAGCCGTTGCGGATGTTCACCGCGAACCGCGCGTTGCGCAGGATCGTGCCGTTCTGGGTGACGTGCTGCCCCAGGCCGTCGAGCGCCACCCGGCTGGCGCTGGCGATGCCGGCGGTGAACGGCTCGATCGCGTGGTCGTTGACCCAGTTGAGCGAGATCAGGGTGAACCCCGCGCCGAGCAGCACGACGAAGAGGATGAGGAACTGGAGCTCCCGGCGGTTGCGCCGCCAGAAGGGGACGCCCTCCGGGGAGGCGGAAGGTTGCGATGGAACGGAAGTCTTGCGAGCCATGCTGTGTGGCGATCCCCAGGTTGCAGGTGGAGAGGAGATCTTAGGAGGAGTTGGGGAGGGTGTCCAGAGGCAAGAGCCCTACTCCCGCTCCTCGGCCTGCGCAGCCCCCCAGAGCTCGCGGTACTTTTCGTACACGTAGGGGTCGAGCTCCTCCGCAAGCCCGGCGGGGAGTCGCAGGATGCGGATGATCTCGATCACGTCCGCCAGATCCTTGAGCCGGTGCGGCGCGGTCATGCCGGAGGCGAGCTTCAGCTCGATCAGGCGGGGGAGCGGCAGCAGCGCGATCCGCTCGCCCCGCACGGCGGCCGACGCCGGGTCCGGAAAGACGACCGGCTTGGGGAGGCCGTCCCCCGGGTAGTCGCCGGCCAGGACGACGTCGATCGGCACGCCGTTCTCGGTATCGCGAAACCCTTTGCTCCCCGGGAACTTCTGGACGTAGCCGAGCCCCAGGTGCCGCGTCTTGAAGGCTTCGAGGCCCTCGGGAGTCAAGAGGAGGTCGATGTCCACCGTTACGCGGCGGTAGCCGTAGGCATTGAGGGCCATGGCGCCGATGACGGCGTAGGGGATGCCGTCTTCCTCCAGAAGATGCGTGACTTTTTCCAGCGCCCGCTGCACGTCCGCTTCGCCCATGAAGAACCTCGTCGCCTCCCGCGCTCCCGCGAAGAAGCGCTCCTCGTCCTCCCAGACCTTCAACGACTTCATGGCAGGAGGGTAGCAGAAAGCTTCATTGACATCCCCCCGCCCCCGGCCATACGATGCCGCGGATCTGGAGAACCTTCCCCGCGTGGCCAAGAATCTGACGCCGAAGACGACGATCCTCGACGCCAAGCAGATGGCTCGGATCATCCGCCGGATGGCGGGGGAGATCGCCGAGCGCCATCACGGCGACCTCTCCTCCCTGCTCCTGGCCGGCATCCGCACCCGTGGCGTCCCCCTCGCCGAGAAGATCGCCGCCGAGATCGAGCGGATGGAGGGGGTCAAGGTCCCCGTCGGCACCCTCGACATCACGCTCTATCGCGACGACCTCTCGACCGTCGGCGCCCAGCCGCTCGTGAAGGGCACCCATCTGCCGCGCTCGATCGACGATTGCGGGGTCGTGCTCTGCGACGACGTCCTCTACACCGGCCGCACCGTGCGCGCGGCGCTCGACGAGCTGATCGACTTCGGCCGGCCGCGCATCGTGCAACTCGCCGTGCTGATCGACCGCGGCCACCGCGAGTTGCCGATCCAGGCCGACTTCGTGGGCAAGAAGGTCCCCACCTCGCAGAGCGAGATCATCGAGGTCTCGTTCCTCTCCACCGACGAGACCGAGCAGGTGCGCATCCTGGAGCGCCCGGACCGCGGCCCGGATTTCGGATAATGCCACCGGAGACCCCCAGCCGCTGGCGCCGCAAGGACCTGCTGGGCATCGCCGAGCTCTCGCCGGCCGAGATCGAGCTGATCCTCGACACCGCCGAATCGTTCGCCGAGATCGGCGAGCGGGCGATCAAGAAGGTCCCGACGCTGCGCGGCAAGACCGTGCTCAACCTCTTCTTCGAGGCCTCGACGCGCACCCGCTCGAGCTTCGAGATCGCCGAGAAGCGCCTGTCGGCCGACAACATCAACTTCTCGACCTCCGGCTCCGCCCTGGAGAAGGGGGAGACGCTGATCGACACGGCGCTCAACCTTCAGGCCATGGCCCCCGACCTGGTCGTCATCCGCCACGCCCATCCAGGCGTCCCCCACATGCTGGCGAGGCGCATCGAGGCAGGGGTGATCAACGCCGGCGACGGCGCCCACGAGCATCCGACCCAGGCCCTCCTCGACGCCTTCACGATCCGCCGCCACAAGGGGAAGCTCGCCGGGCTCAAAGTCGCCATCGTCGGCGACATCGAGCACAGCCGGGTGGTGCGGTCGAACATCCACCTGCTCCGCAAGATGGGCGCCCGGGTCTCGATCGGCGGGCCGCGCACGTTGATGCCGGTCGGGATGGAGAAGATGGACGTCGAGGTGGCCTACACGCTGGAGGAGGCGATCCGCGACGCCGACGTGATCATGATGCTGCGCGTCCAGCTCGAGCGGCAGGGGCGGATGTCGTTCCCCTCGGTCAAGGAGTATTTCCAGCTCTTCGGCCTCACCACCGCGCGGCTCGCGGCGGCCAAAGACGACGTCATCATCATGCACCCTGGACCGATGAACCGCGGCGTCGAGATCGCGAGCGAGGTGGCGGACGGCCGCACCTCGGTGATCCTCGAGCAGGTCACCCACGGCGTCTCGGTGCGCATGGCGATCCTGTATCTGCTCTCGGGAGTTCACGAGGAAACCGCCTGATGCCGAAACTTCTGATCCATGGCGGCCGGGTGATCGACCCGAGCCAGGACCTCGACGAGGCGCTCGACCTGCTGATCGAGGACGGCCGCGTCGTCCGGCTCGACGGCCGCATCAAGCCGCCGAAGGGCGCCGAGACCTTCGACGCCTCCGGGCTGGTGGTGGCGCCGGGGCTGATCGACATCCACGTCCACCTGCGCGAGCCGGGCCAGGAGTACAAGGAGACGGTGCGCACCGGCACCATGGCCGCCGCGGCCGGCGGCTTCACCGCCGTGGCCTGCATGGCCAACACCGACCCGGTCAACGACAGCCGGTCGGTGACCGAGCACATCCTGCTGGAGGCGCGGCGGCACGGTTACGCCCGGGTCTATCCGATCGGCGCCGTCAGCAAGGGGCTCCTGGGCGAGGAGCTGGCGGAGATCGGCGAGATGGTGCGCGCCGGCGTCCGCGCGATCTCGGACGACGGCAAGCCGGTGATGAACGCCGAGCTGATGCGCCGCGCCCTGCTCTACGCCCAGCACTTCAACATCCCGGTCATCCAGCACGCCGAGGACCTGACCCTCACCGGCAGCGGCGTCATGCACGAGGGGGAGTGGTCGACCAAACTGGGCCTCCCGGGCATCCCCGGTGCCTCCGAGGACGTGATGGTGGCGCGCGACATCATCCTCGCCGAGGACACCGCCGGCCGCTACCACGTCGCCCACCTCTCGACGGGGCGCAGCCTCGACATGGTGCGGCGCGCCAAAGCCCAGAACCTCAACGTCACCTGCGAGGTCGCCCCCCACCACCTGATCCTCACCGACCAGGAGGTGGCGAAGAGCGGCTTCTCGACCAACACCAAGATGAAGCCCCCCTTGCGCTCGGAGAAGGACCGCGAGGCGCTGCTCAACGGCCTCGCCGACGGCGCGGTCGACTGCATCGCGAGCGATCACGCCCCGCACCACGCCGACGAGAAGGACGTGCAGTTCAGCATGGCCCCGTTCGGCATCGTGGGGCTGGAGACGACGCTCAGCCTCTGCCTCGACCGCCTGGTGCGGCCGGGCATCTTGAGCCTGCCGCGGCTCATCCACCTCCTTTCGACCGGCCCGGCGCGGGTGCTCGGGGTCGAGGGGGGGAGCCTCAGGGTGGGGAGCCCCGCGGACGTGACCGTCTTCCACCCCGACGAGGCGGTCACCCTGAGCAAATCGTCGTTCCGCAGCAAGGGGAGAAACACGCCTTTCGACGGCTGGAGCCTGCACGGGCACCCGGTCGCGACATTCCTCGACGGCCGGCGAGCTCTCGCCTGACGTGCGGGAGCAGGAGTCCCGATGAATTCAAAAGCTTTTTCATGGACCGCGCTCGGCCTCGCCGTGGCGCTGGCCTCTCCGGCATTTCCTCAGACGACAGCTACCCAGACGGCTCCCACCCAGCCGGCGGTCGCTCAACCGGCGATCGCCCAACCGGCTCCCGCACAGCCGGCGATCGACCGCCAGGCGGCGCTCGACGGCGTCGTGGCCGCGGAGAAGGCGTTCGCGAAGCTGGCGGCGGAGAAGGGGATGCGCGACGCCTTCCTCGCCTTTCTCGCCGACGATTCGGTGGTGTTCGATCCCGATCCGATGAACGGCAAGGAGGTCTGGCGAGCCCGTCCGGCGTCGCCGGGCCTCCTCGAGTGGTACCCGGTCTACTCGGAGGTCTCGCTGGCCGGCGACCTGGGCTTCAACACCGGCCCCTACGACTACCGGGCGAAGCCCGGCGAAAAGCCGGTCGCCTTCGGTCAGTTCGCGACGATCTGGAAGCGGCAGGCCGACGGCTCGTGGAAGGCGGCGCTCGACCTGGGCACCAGCACTCCCGAACCCTCTTCGGCGATGCCCCCGGCCATCTCCCTGGCTGGCCCAGCGAAGGTGGAGGAGAGCGCGTTCCCCAAGCTGGACCCCGAGGCCGGGCGCGCCGCCCTGCTCGCGGCGGACCGGGCGCTCGCCGGCGCCGTGCTGGAGAAGGGGGCCGCCGCGGCCTACGAGGGGGTGCTGGCCGACGACGCCCGCCTGCTGCGGGTTAGCCGCCAGCCGGTCCTCGGCAAGGGGGCGGCCCGTGCCGCCCTGGCGGAGAACGGGGCGCCGGTCACCTGGGAGCCGCAGGGCGGCGGCGTCGCCCGCTCGGGCGACCTCGGCTACACCTACGGCGTGGTGAAGAAGCACGCGGAGGGGCCGGACAGCCCCTGGGTGAGCACCTCCAACTACCTCCGCGTCTGGCGGAAAGGGGCGGACGGCGTCTGGAAGCTGGCGTTCGACGAGCTCAGCCCGCGGCCGCAGAAGCCGAAGTCTTGAAGGAAGGTGGAGCCCCCCGCCCGGGCCCTCACCCCTGGCCCCTCTCCCGACCCGGGAGAGGGGAACCCCCGCCCCCACGAAAAATGTCCCGGTATCGGTCCCCCTCCTCTCCCGAGTCGGGAGAGGAGGGCCGGGGTGGTGAGGGCCTGGGTGGGGGGAAGCCCCGCCGTCCCCACGTCCTCCTTTTCTTCCTCCTCCTGGTCGCCCTCGCCTGCTCCCCGGGAGGCGGAGCCAACGCGCAGGCCCCGGCTCCCGCCATCCGGGCCGCCGACGATCCGGCCGAGATGGCCGAGATCCGGGGCGAGCGCGTCGTCCTGCGCGTCCCCGCCGCGGAGAAGGGCCGCCCCGAGCTCGTCCGCTTGGCCGGCGAGCTCGACCGGGCCGCCGGCGAGATGGCCCCCCGGGTGCCGCTGGCGCTTTCATCCCCGATCACGGTGGTGGTCGAGCCGGACTACGTCGCGCAGGGGCGCCACACGGGGGAGATCGGCGAGGCGGTCCGTGGCCGGCAGGCCGATCTCCACCTCGTCTACACGCCGGACGATCTTCCGGCCTACCGCTACGCCCTGGCCGGCGTGCTGCTCGACCGCGCCGGGCTCGCGGCGAAGCTCCCCCCGGAGCTCGCCCACGGCGCCGCCCTCTGGCTCTCCCGCGACTGGTACGGCAGGCCCTACCCCGGCTGGCTCCCCCTGCTCACCGCCGCCCGCGTCCTTCCGGAGCCGGAGGAGATCCTCGCCCGCGAGGAGCCGCGGGACACCTCGGTCCTGCTCTCGACCCCCGCCACGGCCGCCGTCGTCGACCGCCTCCCGGGAAGCACGTTGACCGCGAAGCTGGCGCGTCTTCCCACGGCCATGAAGGTGGGGGAGATCCTGTCGGCGCTGCAAGGCGGGCCGGTGACGCCACCCGCCCCCGTGCCGGCGCGCGGCGCATTCCTCAAGGGGGTCTCCCTCGCCATGCTCAACCGCCTGGAGGGGGGGTACCACGCCCCGGCGGTGGAGAAGCAGCTCGATGCCCTGGCGCGGCTCGGCGCCAACGCCGTCTCGCTCATGCCCTTCGCCTTCCAGCGCCGGTCCGACCAGCCGGAGCTGCGCTTCCTCAACCGGGGGCCGTCGAGCGAAACCGACATCGGTCTGATCCACGCGGCGCGCGCCGCCCGGGCGCGGGGGATCCGCGTGCTCTGGAAGCCCCATATCTGGGTGGCGGGCGCCTCCTGGCCAGGGGAGATCGCGATGAAGAGCGAGGCGGACTGGGCCGCCTGGTGGAAGAGCTACCGGCGCTACGTGCTCCATCACGCCCTGCTCGCCCGCTGGGCCGGGGCCGACCTGTTCTGCGTCGGCGTCGAGCTGTCGAAGACGATCGGCCGCGAGGCGGAGTGGCGCGACCTGATCGCCGCCGTCCGCGCCTTCTACCCGGGCCCGGTCACCTACGCCGCCAACTGGTACAACGACCTAGAGAACGTACGCTTCTGGGACCGTCTGGACTTCGTCGGCGTGGACGCCTACTTCCCGCTGGCCGCCGCGCCCGGAGCCGGCCGCGCCGAGATCGCGAAGGGGGCGAAGCAGGTGGCCGAGCGGCTGGCCCGGGCCTCGCGCCGCTTCGGCAAGCCCGTCCTGCTGACCGAGGTGGGCTTCGCCGCCAAAAGGGAGGCGTGGATGGAGCCCCACGTCGAAGGGGGCGAGTACTCGGAGGAGGACCAGGCCGCGGCCTACGAGGCGCTGTTCGGCGCCCTCGACCGCCAGCCCTGGCTCGCCGGAACCTTCCTCTGGAAGGCCTTCAGCGCCCAAGGGTCGGACAGCGGCCACGAGGCCGACTTCCGCTTCCAGGGGCGCCAGGCCGAGAAGGCGGTGCGGAGGTATTATGGGGGTTGATCCCTCGTCAATCCCTCATAATAGGCCCGCCATGCACGACGACCTCCTCCCTGACCTCCTTCAGACCGCCCTCGCCGCGGCGCATGCCGGCGCCCAGATCGTCTCCCGCTACTTCCGCGACGCCGGGCTCGAGGTGCGGCGCAAGGGGGAGAACGACTTCGTCACCCAGGCGGACAAGGAGAGCGAGGCCGCCATCCTCGCCGAGATCCGCAAGCGTTTCCCCGACCATCGCATCCTCGCCGAGGAGGGGGGCGGCGCGGGGCAGGGGCACGGCGAGTACGAGTGGCTGATCGATCCGCTGGACGGCACCACCAACTTCCTCCACGGCCTGCCGATGTACTGCGTCTCCGTCGCCTGCCGGAAGGGAAGTGAGCTGGTGGTGGCGGTGATCGAGGACCCCGAGGGGGAGAACCTCTTCTCGGCCGTCCGCGGCGGGGGAGCGACCTGGAACGGCCGGCCCATGCGGGTCTCCGGGCAGGACGGCCTGAAGAGCTCCTTCCTGGCGACCGGCTATCCCTGGCGCGCCCTGCCGACCCTCGACCTCTATCTCGGGATCTTCCGCGACGTCTTCTGCCTGTCGAAGGCCATCCGCCGCTGCGGCTCGGCCGCCCTCGACCTCGCCTATACGGCGGCGGGGGTCTACGACGGCTTCTTCGAGTTCCGCCTCTCGCCGTGGGACATCGGCGCCGGCATCCTGCTGGTGCGCGAGGCGGGCGGGATCGTCACCGACGTCGACGGCGGCGAGCGCTTCTTCGCCGGCGGCAACATCGTGGCCGGCAGCCCGGCGGTCCATCGCGAGCTGCTCGCCACCGTCCAGCGCCATGCCAGCGAGGCGGCGATCGAGCGGGTGAACCCCCTCGAGGTGAGCGCCGTCCAGGCGGCGGAGCCCGTCGGCCCGTGAGGCCGGACACGGCATGAAGCTCGGCCGCCTCCGTGGCGCGGCCGGTACGCCGGCGGTCACCCCTTCCGGAGGCAACTGGAGCCTGGAGGTCCAGATCCACCCCAGCGACATCCGCAAGCGGGTGCGCTACCTCTTCCTGTCGCGCCGTCAGCTCACCTTCGTATCGATCGCCGCTCTGCTCTACCTGTCGGGGATCGCGCTCGCCGCCGCCGTGGCTCCGGGGGTCGTCGACGGCCTGACGAATCAGGACGAATTCCGGGGGCTGATCGCCGAGCGGCGGCTCCAGGGGGAGCGGCTGCAAGGCTTGGCCGGCCATGTGGACGAGATCGACCGTCACGCCCAGGAGCTCGACCTCCGCCTGGCCAAGCTCTTCCTCGCCTACGGCCTGCCGCCGGTCCGGCCGCAGAGGACGGGCGCCCCGGCGGAGGCGAGCCCCGACACGCGGTCGATCTATGCCGAAGCGATCGCGGAGGGGCGGCGGTCGCAGGCCCACCTGCGGGAGCGGCTCCAGAGGCTCGACGGCTCGCTCGGCGCGTTGCGGGCCTTCGAACAGGCATACCCGGACCAGGTGCGGACCACCCCATCCGCCTGCCCGCTCCAGGGGGGTGAGCTGGTGCTCGTGGGCTCCTTCGGCAAGCGCCGCAGCCCCTTCACCCGCGAGCTCGAGCTCCATCCCGGGATCGATCTCGCGGCGGCGACCGGCACCCCCATCCACGCCACGGCGGACGGCGTCGTCGCCTTCGCGGGGCAGGTCCCGATCGCCCGCAGCACCGGCTGGTGGCGCTATGGCAACCTGGTGATCGTCGAGAACGGCGATGGCTTCGTCACCCTCTTCGGGCACGATGATCGCATCGAGGTCCGGGAGGGGCAGCGGGTGAAGCGGGGGGACCGGCTGGCCACCGTCGGCAGCACCGGCTGGGGGGTGACCAGCCCCCACGTCCACTACGAGGTCCGGCGCAAGGGCGCCGATGGCATCTACCGGCCGGTCGATCCGCTGGTCTACATCCTGGATCGCCGCTGGCCCAACGAGGACCGGCTCCTGCTCGAGGCCCGCACGGCGCCGCCGGTGCGCGACTTCGAGCCGCTGCCGATCGGTCCGGCAAGGGAAAGAAGGAAAGCAGGAGATTCATGAGCCGCAGCACCGCCGAAGACGCCGCCCCCACCCTCATCATCCCTCGCGGCCTCCGCATCGAGATCGACCCGGAAGGGCAGCTCTCGATCCACGCCCCCGGCAACCTGGTGGTCCAGAACTCGGGCAAGTACGGCGTGCTCGAATCGCTCGGCGGCTCGATCCGCATCGACCGCGGGGTCGAGGTCGAGGCGATCACCGTGCGCTGCGCCGAGACCTGCTACGTGCAGGGGTTCCTGACCGCCTGGAAGGTGAGCGCCCGCGCGCTCCACCTGGAGGAGTCGGCGCGGGCGCACGTGGTGCTGCAGGAGACCGAGCGTCTGGAGATCGGGCGCGACGCGCGGCTGGTGGGGAACTTCTCGTCGGAGCGGGAGCTGGTCGGGCTGTTCTCGCGCTTCGCCCATCAGGTGCGCTCGCTGCCGTTCCGCTTCGAGAGGCGGGCGCCCACGGCCGAGCTGTCCGAGGCGCCGGAGCCGGAGGAGAAGGTGGTCACCGGCGCCCAGTTCCCGCCGCCCCCGCCCGAGCCCTCGCCGGCCGAGCTGCCCGAGCCGCTCCTCTTCGCGCTCCTCCTGCTGGAGCGTGAGAGCGAGCGGCGCATCCACCCCGCCACCTCCCAGAGGGCGATCGACGAGATGATCAAGCTCCTTCAAGAGCAGGACCTGGAGACCCTCGGCCTGACCTACAAGACCCTCTTCAAGCGCGTCGCCGAGCCGCGCGAGGACGCGCAGCGGGCCCACGAGCTGGTGCGGCAGCACTATACGAGCGAGGTGACGGTGGGGTGAACGCCGAGCTGCGGGGGGAGCCGTAGCCGTAGAATAGGACCGTGATCTCCTCATTCGTTCTTTTCGCCGCGCTCCTCCTCCTCCCACAGACCCCGGTGGCGGACACGCCGCCGGTTGCCTCCATCGAGCTCCCCGTCCAGATCCTCGACTCCAAGGGGGAGGTCCCCCGCGCCCTCCAACCGGGGGATTTCACCGTCGTGGACGGCGGCCGGCCCCGGCCGGCGATCTCGCTGGCGCCGCTCTCCCGGCCGTGGCGGATCGTCGTCTACGTCGACCGGGTCCTCACCGGCTCCCGCACCCTGCGCGCCGCCGCCGGCACCCTCGCCGAGCAGGCGGCGGGCCTCGCCGGCCTGGGCACGGTGGAGGTGGTGGTCGCCGAGCCGCAGCCCCGGGTGGCCCTGGGACCGACCCGCGACGTCCAGGCGGTCGACGAGGCGCTCTCCAAGCTCTGGCTGGAGAGCGAGGGGAGGGACGACGTCCGCGTACTCCGCCAGCGCTTCCGTGACGAGAAGGAGGAGGGGGCGAACGCCGGCGAACGGGCGGCGTCGGCGGTCGAGACCGAGGCCCGCCTCGTCCGCCACCAGCAGGACGCCTTCACCGAGTGGCTGGTGAACCAGGAAGGAGAGGGCCCGCGCGCCGTCTTCCTGGTGAGCGACGGCTTCGACGTCGATCCGGCGAAGTTCTATCGTGGCGCTCTCGCCGAAGGGGAGGGAGCGCTGGAGAAGACGGCGCTGGAGACCGCCCGCACCGCCGCCGCCCTCGGCTGGATCGTCCTCCCCCTGCCCCTGGGGGATTCGACCCTGCCGGACCTGCGGCGGGTCCACCCCCGCTCGACCCCCCAGGTCCCCATCGGCGGCACGATCTCCCTCGGCCGCAAGCCGGCGGAGCCGAAGGATCAACCGCTCCCCATGCCGGGCCTCCTCGCCCCCCAGGAGCCGCTGGCCTGGATGGCGGAGGCGACCGGCGGCGAGCTGATCGCGCAGCCCTCGACGCTGGCCGGCGCCCTCTCCCACCTGCGCTCCCGCTTCGGGCTTCGCTACGAGGCGCCGCGCGCGGTGAACGGACAGCCGCGCCCGGTGGAGGTGCTCACCTCCCGCTCCGACGTCAGGGTCCGGGGCCGGCGGTGGGACGTGGCCGGCGTCCCCGAGTTCGTGGCCGCCGAGCGGGCCGGCCGCCTGCTGGAGGGGGAGGACGAGGGGATCGGCCTGGAGATCTCCTCACGCGTCCAGCCGGCCGATCCCGCGAGCCCGGGCCGGGGGACTCTCGACCTGCGCCTCGAATCGCCGGAGATCCCCGCCGGCCCCCTGCGCGTCACCGTCGCCGGAGGCTCGGGAAAGAGCGCCTCGATCTTCCATCACACCCTGAGCGCCGCCGACCGTGCCGGCGCCGAGCCCAACGTCTACCACCTGCCGGTGACCCTGCCGGAGGGAGCCGAGACCGTGGCCGTGCTGGTGGAGCCGCTGGCCGGAGGGGCCTGGGGAGGGCAGGTGGTGACCCTGAGCGGCGCGCCGCCGCCGGAGGAGCCCGCCCCCATCTCGGTGACCCACGCCGGCATCCGCCTGGTGGCCCCCTCCGGCGCCTCGCTCGCCGGCAAGGTCCGGCTGCGGGTGAACGGGGACGGCGGGGGGATCGCCCGCGTCGACCTCAAGCTGGGCGACCGCACGGCCGCGAGCTGCGCCCGGGTCCCCTGCGAGGCCGAGGTGGATCTCGGCCGCCGCGTCCGCCCCCAGGTCGTCCAGGGGGTCGCCTACGACGCCGCCGGCCAGGAGCTGGCCCGCGACTGGGTGCGCCTGAACGACCCCGACCAGAGCTTCGGGGTGCGCATCGTCGAGCCCGCGGGGCGCCAGGCCGTGGGCGCGGTCGACGTCGAGGCCGACGTGCGGGCGCCGGCCGGCCGGCGGATCGAGAAGGTCGAGCTCTACTGGAACGACGAGCTGGCCGCCACCCTCTACGGGCCGCCGTTCCGCCACCGCGTCAACGTGCCGCGCAACCGCCCGGTGGGCTACCTGCGGGTGGCCGCCCGGCTCGACGACGGCTCCACGGCCGAGGACGCCATGCCCCTCAACGCCTCCGACCTGGGCTCGCGGATCGACGTCCGCCTGGTCCAGCTCGCCGTGGTGGTGACCGATGCCAACGGCCGGCCGGTCCCCGGGCTGCCGAAGGAGTCCTTCCGCGTCCGCCAGGACGGCCAGCCGCAGGAGATCTCGGCCTTCGAGAACGCCGGCGAGCTGCCGCTGACCCTGGCGCTCGCCATCGACAGCTCGGCGAGCATGTTCCTCAAGCTGCCGGACGTGCGCAAGGCGGTCGCCTCGCTGCTCGCCACCGGCCTCACCGACCGCGACCGGGCGATGCTGATCGACTTCGACTCCAAGCCCCGTCTGGTGCGGCCGGTGACCCGCGACCTCGCCGCCGTCGCGGCGGCCCTGGAGCAGCTCCAGCCGGACGGCGGCACGGCGCTCTGGGAGGCGATCTACTTCTCGCTCGGCCAGCTGCGGGGGATCTCGGGGCGCAAGGCCCTGGTGGTCTACTCGGACGGCATCGACGAGGCGGAGCGCGCCACGTTCCCGATCTGCCTGAAGGCGGCGCGCGAGAGCGGCATCCCGATCTACCTGATCGTCGCCAACCCGCGCGAGGAGCGGGGGGAGGACGGCGGCTTCCTCTCCGAGCCGGCCGGCGCGAAGTTCCAGCGTCTCGCCGAGGCGGGGGGCGGGCAGGTCTACTTCATCCACCCGAACGAAGACCTCGCCGGCGTCTACGGCCAGATCCTCTCCGAGCTGCGCAGCCAGTACACCGTGGCCTTCTATCCGAAGGACACCGCGCCGCCGCCGGCGTGGACCAAGATCGAGGTCGAGGTGACGGGAAGGAAGGGACTGACGGCGCGGACGGTGAGCGGAGTGCCGGCGCGGCCGTAGAGCAGACCGTAATCACCGGGGCGTGGGAGCTGCACGTCCCGGTATGCTCTGATATACTGAGCCGCTGGCGACCCATTGAGTGCGACTCGCGAGCCGTTTGCGGACGCGAGTGCCGAGGACCTGAGCCATGACCGTGCTGACCTACGAGCCTCTCCCTCGCAAGCGCAACGTCCTGATCTCGATTCCGGGCAAGATCGCCACGGCCGTCTACCTGCCCGCGACCTGGGGTCTTTTCAAAGGCTACTGTGAAGCCTCGCCGGTGGTTCGCGAAAGCTTTCACTGGCTCGATCCGATCATCCTCAAGCGTTCCGCGGAGGCCATGCTGGAGCCCTACGGCGACGCGCCGATCGACGTCCTGGGGCTGAGCTGCTACTGCTGGAACTCGGCCTCGAACTACGAGCTGGCGCGGCTGGTGAAGTCTCGCTACCCCGGCTGCCTGGTGATCGCCGGCGGCCCTGATCCCGACTACAACTCTCCAGGGTTCTTCGCCCAGCACCCCTTCCTCGACGCCGTGGCGCTGCAGGACGGCGAGCCCGTCATGCGCAGGCTCCTGGAACAGATCGCCGCCGGCTCCCTCGACCTGCGGAGCATCCCGAACCTGATCCTGCCGCCCGGTTACGGAGAGGCGCAGGGGGGCGGGCCGGAGGCCGCCTTCCTGCGCACCGTGGAGGATCAACCGTTCCAGGATTTCGACTACCTGCCCTGGTCGGGGCATCCGGAGTATTACGACAGGATTCTCCACGAGCTGCGGGGCCCGGGCGGCAACCGCGAGTTCATCCTGTCGTGGGAGACCGATCGGGGGTGCCCTTTCCGCTGCACGTTCTGTGACTGGGGCTCGGCCACCAACAGCAAGATCCGCCAGATCAGCATCGAACGGTTGCGCGAGGAGGCGGAGTGGATGGGGCGCAACCGGATCGACAACGTCGCCCTGGTGTCGGCCAATTTCGGCGTGCTCCCCCGCGACGTCGAGGTGATCCAGATCCTGATCGACGCCAAGCAGAAGTGGGGCTTTCCGAAGCGGGCCTGGTGGAACAACGCCAAGAACAACGTCGAGCGGGTGATCGAGATCCATCGGCGGGCCTTCGCGGCGGGGCTGATCGAATTCCACACGCTGTCGATCCAGACCCTCGACCAGGATGTGCTCAATGCGATGCGCCGCTCCAACATCTCGACGGAGAAACAGCTGAAGATCTTGACCGCGCTGCGGGAGACGGGCGTGCCGAGCGTCGTGCAAATGATCTACGGCAGCCCCGACGACAACCCGGAGAAGTGGCAGCGGAGCTTGACCGGCATCATGGAATGGGGCGCTCACGACGAGGTGATCACCTATCCCTTCCTCATCCTGCCCAACGCGCCGGCCAACGATCCCGCTTACCGCGAGGAGTGGGGCATCCGGACCATCGACCGCTATGGCGCGGTGAACCGGCGGGACAAGCTCGCGCCTCTGCGGGACGGCTCCGACCGCCATTCCATGATCGTCGAGACGAATTCGTTCGATCGCAGCGAGTACGTCGAGATGTACGTTTTCGGCCGCCTGATGGTGGCCCTTCACAATTCGGGGCTCACCCAGATGGTGGCGCGCTATCTGCGCCAGACCCACCGTGTGCCTTATTTCGACTTCTACGTCGGCCTTTACAGAGAGCTCTGCGAGGATCCGGCGACCCTGCTCGGCTCCGCGTATCTCAAGTGCCGCGAGCACATCCGGCGGTTCGTGGCCGAAGACGGCACGGCGCGGCTCGAACAGATCGAGCTCGAAGAGATCCCCGAGTATCCGGCGTTGCTCAACATCGAGGAGTACCTGATGTTCCGCTTCCTGATCGAGACGGAACGTTTCTACGCGGAGCTCGCGGCCCACATCCGCCGGCGCTATCCGCAGGTCGACCTCCTGGAGAGCCTGCTGTCGTTCCAGCACGGCGTGATGATCACTCCGGACTACGACCGGCGGCGCGGGCGCACCATCGAGCTGCAGCACGACTGGCCGGCCTACTTCGCCGACGGCAATCTGCTGGCCGACCATCTGCCGCCTCCCAGCCGCTTCTGGCCGGCAGTGCCCCTGCACATCGATCGACGCCATTCGGGAGTCTTCTCCGATTTCTCGCTCGACTGGCACGAGAGCGAAGGCGACGTGCGCATCCGCTGGCTGAACGCGGTGGTGGGCTCGGAGTACGCCCGGGTGCAGCGCTCTTTCTTCAAGGACGTGTCGTTTTCGTCGAGCGTGCCGGGATTCGCGCCCCCGGAGGAGCCGCAGGCGATATCGGCCGGCGGCTGAGCCCCTGATCGATGGTCGGGCGGTTGGGCGTCGCCCTCGTCGGGTGCGGGTTCGTCGCCGACTTCTACGCCGTCACCCTGCGCAACTACCCGGCGCTCGAAGTGTTGGGCGTTTACGACCGGGATGGCACCCGCGCCCGCCGGTTCGGCGAGTATTTCGACCTGCCCGTCTTCCCCTCCCTCGACGATCTGCTGTCGCATCCGCGGGTGGAGATGGTGCTCAACCTGACCAACCCGGGAAGCCACTTCGAGGTCAGCATGGCGTGCCTGCGGGCGGGCAAGCACGTCTATTCGGAAAAGCCTCTGGCCCTGCGCATGGATCACGCCCGCGCGCTGGTCGCGGCGGCGTCGGCCGCCGGTCTGACCCTGTCGGCCGCGCCCTGCAACCTCCTCGGCGAGTCCGCCCAGACCCTGTGGCGCGCCCTTCGCCACGAATGGATCGGCCGCCCGCTGCTGGCCTATGCGCAATTGGACGACGGCGCCACTCACCAGATGAGCTTCGAGAGCTGGGCGGTGGAGTCGGGAACGCCATGGCCTTTTCTCGACGAATTCCAGGCCGGCTGCGTGCTCGAGCACGCCGGCTACTACCTCACCTGGCTGGTGGCGTTTTTCGGCGCCGTCACCGCGGTGACCCGGCTCACCTCGTGCATGGTTCCGGACAAAGCGGTGGGCCTGGAGCCCGATCGCGCGGGCCCGGACCTGTCGGTCGCCGTCCTGGAGCACGCCGGCGGCGCGGTGTCCCGCCTGACCTGCTCGACGCTGGCGCCCCGCGACCACTCTCTGACCATCGTCGGCACCGGCGGCGTGCTGAAGACCCGGGACTGCTGGCACTACGACGGGCCGGTGCGCCTGGGGGCGAGCCTGGCGCCCCACCACTGGCGGAAAGTCCACCCGGTGCGTGCCTTTCGGCTCCGGCATCACTATTGGCGCAAGCGGTTGCGGCTCCAGGAGTCGCTCGCGGCGACGATCCGCTCCACTCTCGAGCAGTGGGACGCTCACCGCATGGATTTTGCCCGCGGACCGGCGGAACAGGCGCAGGCGTTGCGGAGCGGCCGCGAGCCCCGCTTGTCGGCAGCCTTCTGTCTCCATGTCACCGAGGTGCTGCTCGCCATCGACGACCGGCGCCGGGACGTGGGGCGGCTCGAAATCCAGTCGCCCTGTCCGCCGCTCGAGCCCATGGACTGGGCGCTCTGAAGCTCAATCGGTAGGCCCGGGGGGCTGCCGATTGCTGTAGCCGCCGATCCGGTAGCAGAGGGTGGGCTTGCGGGTGCAGGCGGTCGGAACCGCCAGCCGCCGGAGCTCGGCGAGGAGCTTGTCGTCCTCGGTCAAACCCCGGCGCCGATCCTCGTCGTCGAAGCGGGTCTCCAGGGGCAGGGTGGTCAGAAGCCGGCGATCGAAGAGCCAGGCTCCCATGTCGACCATGCCGTAGTCGTGGCCGTCGAGCACCGCGGACACCGTGTCGCGCACGATCGGGCTGCGGTCGTCGAGGAGGCCGAGCTCGACGCAGGCCTCGTGATGCCGCCTCGCCAGCGCGGGGTCGGAGATCCAGGGGAACGTCCCGGGAGCCAGCGGCCTCTCCTCACCGTCTTCCAACCGGCGCCAACTGTGCACCGCCGGGCGGCCGCTGGCCCGTGCCTCGTCCAGCAGGGTGGCCAGGTGGTCCGGCAGCCAGCGGTTATCGTCGTCGAGGAAGCACACCCAGGGAGCCCGCGTCAGGGGAACGGCGAGATTGCGCAGCGCGGCGACTCTGCCGGCGGTGTCGGCGGGGAAGCCGTCGACGTCCGTGACGCGCACGGCTCGCCGCCCGAGGCGGGCGGGGAGGCGGGCCAGGAATTCCTCCAGCGATGCCGCCAGGGGGCCGTCGCCGTCGATCACCACGAGGAGCTCGAGGTCGATCGCCGGCTCTTGCCGGGCGACGGATTCGATGGCGCGGAAGATCTCCGGGCGATCGGCGCGCGTGAGGAGAACCACCGAAACCCGGGGAGCGTCGGCCGGCTGCCGCGGCCCGGAAGCCGGCCGGCTGGCGGCGGGCTCGCCACGAAGGCTGCGCGCGAGGTCCTCCAGGCGCTCGGGCGGGCCGAGGAAGAGGTGGTGATGCAGGATCAGGGCGCTGCGGTGCCAGTGCTCGGCCCAGGGCAGGGGGGGCCGGTCTTGCGCCAGGGCTTCGTATCCGTGGATGGTTGCCGGCTGGTAGTGAGCGGCGGACGGCATGGGCGGATAGAGCCTCTCGGCGACGACCCCGGTCTCGCCGTGCAGCCGGTCGAGAAGGTCGCCGACCGAGCCGCGGGCGGCCGCGTCGAGCCCGGTTGCCACCACCGCGTAGAACGTCCCCGCGGCGAAAGACCGCGGATCTCCGATCAGCCGCGGTCCGTCGCCTCCCAGGGCGCGGCGGAAAGCCGCGAGCCCGGCGGCCCGGCGCCGGCATTGATCGGCGAATCTCTCGATCTGGTCGAGCAGCAGGGCGGCGGAGAGCTCGGGCATGGAGTGATGGGCACCGTGTTGATCGCCGGCCGGAACCAGCGGGCAGGCGCCGAGCCGCGAAGACTCCTCCGCCAGCCTCCGGCCATCGGTGCTCAGGGCGAAGAGGCGGTCCGCCAGGCTCTGATCGTCGGTGGTGACGCAGCCGCCTTCTCCGGAGGTGAGGAGCTTGGTCACCTGCAGGCTGTACGCGGCGAGGTCGCCGCCGGCGCCCGCGGGCCGTCCGTCGGCACGGCGGGCGCCGTGGCAGTGCGAGCAATCCTCCAGGATCCGGACGTGCGGCGGCAGCCGTCGACGAAGGGCCTCGACATCCAGCAACTCGGCATAGAGGTGCACCGCCAGGAGCGCCCGCACGTTATGTCCCTGGGATTCGGCACGGGCCAACGCGTCGCTCACCGAGCCTGCGCAGATGCCCGGCGACTCGGGACCCGAGTCGACGAAGACCGGGTGGGCTCCGACCCGCAGCACCGCGGTGGCGCAGGCGATCCAGGTCGTGGCCGGAACGAGAACGCTGTCGCCGGGGCCGATGCCGAGCGCCTGCAGGGCCACCACGAGCGCGCTCGAGCCGCTCGGCGTGAGCACCGCGTGGCGCCGGCCGAGCAGCGCCGCCACGGCGTTTGCGGCGAGGGAGAGGCGGGGAGCGAAGGCGGTCTTCCTGCCGGAGACGGCCAGGCGGCCGGCCAGGAGCGCCACGCCGAGAGCGCGCAGCGTCCGCTCGTCCGTCTCCGGCCACGCGGGCCACGGCGTCGGGTCGGGCTCGGACATCTCACCTCCCCTGGGGAAAGATCTCCAACGGCGGGATCGACGGGTTGGCGGCGTGAAGGCGGAGGCTCAGTCGCGGGTTCCAGCTCACTCCGCGCAACCTCCCCGAGGGGAGCTCGCAATCGGGTCCGAAGCGAAAATCCTCCAGCTCCGTCGAGCAGTGGCGCCCCTTGGCCCAGTAAGGCAGAGGGAGGTCCGCGTAGGCCCGGTGCCGTCGCCGGACGCGGTCGGCGGCGGCGGGCTCGGGGCCGTAGAGCCAGACCTCCGCGGCGACGCGCAAGGCCTCTTGCAGGATACGGGCGACGGCGGCTTCGGAAAGCGAGAGCCAGAGGCTGCCGACCACCGCGACGTCGAACGAGCGGGTCGCGAAGGGCGTCGCCACGCCGACCAGGGGGAGCGTCGCGGGCCGGCGCCACTGGGCCGCCGGCTCGCAGCGGGCCGAGAAGAGCGGATCCCATCGTCCATCGGCGGCGCCGATCAGCAGGCGCCGCGGTCCGGCCCGTTCGAGGAGCCCGCCGAGGGCGTCCAGGTCTCCGGCGCTTTCGGGAACCGTCCGGTCGCGCTCTTCCACCAGGCCGCGCAGCGCGGGCAGCGCGTCGTTCAAGAGCACGCAATCCAGGGCGGCCAGCGCTTCCACCTCATAGCGGGGGTGCCGGCCGAGAAAGCGCAGGAGATTGAAACGATCCGCTTCGATCTCCGCGTGGCGGTCCCGCTCGTGAGGCCAGTGCAGGACCGGCGCCTGGCGCTCGAAGGCAAAGCCGACGCCCGCGTCGTGCAGGCGCAACCCCCATTCCAGATCTTCCGAGCCCTTGCCCTTCAGGGTCTCGTCGAAAAGGGTGGGCCTCGGCGAGCGAGCGGGGGCAGGAGACCGCCAGGGTCCAGCACCAGGCCCACGGCGCGGGAAAGCTCTGCAGCTGGTCGCCGACGAGGTCGAAACGCCCGGCGCGCGGATCCTCCGCCACCGCGGCGCCGCGGCAGTCCGCGATGATCCGTTCGACGTCGACGCCGGAGGGGCTGGGGGCGTCAAAAGCGGGAAGCCGTAGCGCGATTTCCCCGGGCACGGCCTCGTGTCCATAGGTGGCGCTCATCACCAGGAGGGGGGACCGCGAATCTCGATGGCAGCTCAGATGCCGTTCCACGGTCGCCGGGGAGGGGAGGACGTCGGCGTCGAGGAAGAGCACCACTTCGCCGCGGGCTCGTGCGCTCCCCAGATTGCGCGCCCGCGCCGCGGAGCCCCCAGCCTCTTCGCGGCGCTCCAGCGTCCAGGCGAACGGCCATCGGTGAGCGGAGAGCAGCTCGCCGACCGGCGGCCGCGAGCCGTCGTCGACCACCACGACGTCGAATTGGCCGACAGCGGTCTGGCGCGCCAGGGCCCGCAGCACTCCGGGGAGAGTGTCACCCTTGTCGCGGCAGGGGACGACGACGGTGAGGCTCAAGACGCTTCCTGATCACACAGCTCACGGACGGCGTCGCGTCGCGTTCGGAGCTCCCGCTCGATGCGCTCGGGCGGCCAGTCGGCGGCGATCCAACCGAAAGCGTTCATTTCATAGAGCTGGAGGATCGCCGTGGCGAGCCGCTCGAGCTCCGGCGCGGCCGGCCGCCACGCCGGCAGGCGCTGCCGGAAGCTCTCCAGGCCGGCGTCGCGGCGAGCCGGATGCAGCGTTTGGGACAAGCTCTTTTCCGCCCACAGCAGTTCCAGCTCCTGCGCGCCATAGTGGCTCCACTCGCAGTCCAGCACGGCCGCGATCTCCGCGCGTCCGCCCGGCGGCGTGCGAACGATCACGTTGGCGGCGGTGAAGTCGCCGTGCACCAGACCGGGGCGCAGGCCGGGACATCGCCGGCCGAGCCGGAGGATCGTCTGCGCCAGCGGCTCGGCGGCGCCGCGGAATTGGGGGTTGTCTCCGATGCCCGCCAACTGCTCCCGGACCTCCGCCTCCAGCCATTCGATGAAGGTGTCGAAAGGACCCATGGGAGCGGCGGGATCGGCGATCGCGAGCCATGGGATCGGCGCCGCCCGGTTCCCCTCGCCGACGGCGCCGAAAGCCTCGCCGCGCGGCGAGGCGAAGATCCGTCCCAGCAGGCCTCCGAACGCGCCGGCGAGCGCCTCCGCTTCCGGGCTGTCCTGCGCTATGACGTCGGCCATGGGCAGGCCCTCGGCGTAGTCCATGATCAGCCAGTCCACCGGCAGCGTCGATCCCCGGGCTTCGGCCCAGCGCAAGGCGGGAAAGGGGAGCCCCAGCCGCCGGAAGGCGACCAGGCTGCGCGCTTCGTTGAACAGCTTCTCGGGCCGGAACACCGGATGGCTGAGCTTGAGCACCCAGCGCGAGCCGTCGACGAGGCGAGCGAGGAGAATCGAATTGACGTTGCCGCCGGTCAGCCGCTGCAGCTCTCGCGCCGGCCCCAAGCCTGCGCGAGCCAGGGCCAGATCGATGTCGGAGCGGTCGAACTCCACCCCGAGGTGCCGGCCGACGCTCGCGAGCGCTGAGCGGTGGCTGGCGGTGGCGACCTCGGATTCCGTCATCGAGACGTCAGGGCCGGTCGTCCAGAGCCGATCCGGCGTCCATGGCCTGCGGCCGAACCGGCACCAGCCCATCCAACCCATTCAAGAGGACTCGCGTGCGGGCACAGCGCGGGACCAGGAGATGCTCGAAGTCGGCGTGGCGGTTGCGGTAGCACCAGGCGCACTCGTGGAAGAGGGGAGCGTCGGCGCGCCGTTCGCCGAGGTGCTCGTGGCGCAGAGCGGTCCAACTGGGACCGTTCCAGATCTCTTCGAACGGTTGCCGGTCGAGATGTCCGACGAGGAACGGCTCGCCGGCGGGGCCAATCAGGTGGTCGCAGAAGCCGACCGAGCCGTCCCAGGCGAAATACGCGTAGGCCCAGGGGTGGAGGCAGGGGGAGGCGTGATCGCGCTCGATCCATCCGTCGACCATCGAGGCCAGCAAGCTGACCTCGATGCCGTGACGCGAGGCCGCCGCGCGCATGCGGTCGAGGGCGTCCAGCGTCTGCTCGCGCACCGGCGCCAGATCGAAGGGGTGGCCGGGCTGCAGGGTCACGGGGCTGAGCCGGATCTGCGGAATGCCATAGCGGGCGGCGAGCTCGACCAGTTTCTCCAGGCGCGGCAGCGCCGGCCGCTGCACCGTGACGTAGAAGCTCAACCGGTCGCTGCGGCCGGCTGACGCGTAAGCCTCTCCGAGGAGCTTCAGATTGCGCTCGATCCGGCCGAGCTGAGCGCCCCGCCGCAGGAGGGCCAGCGTCTCGGCGTCGGCGCTGTCGATCGAAATTCCGATCATGGCGCCGACCGCGGCCAGTTGGGCCAGGACCTCGTCGCGGCGGAAGCTCAGGTTGGTGACGATGCGGATATCGCAGCCATGGCTCACCGCCGTCTCGAGGCGTTGCGGGAATTCGGGCAGGATGAGGCTTTCACCCCAGCCTCTGAGATCCACCAGCTCGGCGGTCGGGAACAGCTCGCAGGCGATGCGCGAGAAGTGGCTCTCGCTGAGCCGCTGGTGCCGCGGAACCGACCCCGGCTCGCGGCACATGGGGCAGGCGAGATTGCAGGCCCTGGTCAGCTCGACGAAGAGGACCCTCGGCCGGGACTGCAAGACGATCCGCCCCTGCTCGTAGTCCTCGAGCGCTCGACGGCGGTTCTCGTCACGAACGGGATCGGGTCTGCCGAAGGTCATGACACGACACATGCACCCTCTCCCTGGGAGGCCGTCCGCGACGCGGCATCCAAGGGAAAAAAGTCGTCGTCCTGCAGCGAATAACGACCGGGGAATACAGTACAGTACAATAGCTCAAACTGGCAATCATGCCGATTATGAACCCCGGGGAGATCTCGTTGCGGACGTGGCCAGATTTTTATGATCCCGAGCTCTACGACCTCGAAGTGGGGTTGGGACGTCGAGTGTCGGCCGCCTACGTATCGCTCCTGGCGGGCTTGCAATCGCCCGTGCTCGAGCTCGGTTGCGGCACCGGCGAGATCGTCGTCGCGTTGGCGCGCGCAGGGCACGGGGTGACCGGTGTCGACATCTCGGAGCCGATGCTGGAAGTGGCCGCGCGTCGCCTCGCCGGCCTGCCGGCCGACGCTCGGGACCGGGCGCGGCTGGAAGTGGGGGACATGAAGGACTTCCGGCTCGGCAACACCTTCGGCGCCGCGCTCCTCGCCAACGACATGGTGAATCACGCTCTCGAGGTCGAGGATCTCCTCGCTGTGCTCCGCGCCTGCCGGCGTCACCTGGAACCGGAGGGGCGGCTGCTCTTCGACGTCCTGGATCTCGACGTCCACCAGCTCTCGGGAGCCGCGGGCCCGAACCGCGGTCTGCGGCGCGAGATCGGCATCTTTCCTACCGCGTCGACGGGCGAGTCGATCCGTGTCTCCGAGAACACTCACTTCGACCCCGAAACCTGGATCCGCGAGTCGGTCTTCACCTACGAGCACCTGTCGAGCCGGGGCAGGGTGACGGCGGTCGACCTCCGGCGGCTGATCCAACGGCCATGGACGCCCACCGAGCTGCTGCTGGCGCTCCGGCTGGCGCATTTCGTACGACCGCGGATCTTCGTCGACAAGGATTTCCCCGGACGCTTTTTCTGCGAGGCGACCGCCGGTCCGGATGGCGAAGGGCCTGCGCCGGAAGAGCGAATTCGCTAAGATGGCGGCGCCCGCGGAAGATCATCCCGCGCTGTAACCGGAGGAAGCCTGAATGTCTGCCGCTATACCGTCGGATCGAGTAGGCGTCTACTGCATTGGCGCGCGGGGGGCGATCGGCGTGGCGACCCTCTCCGGGCTTCTGGTGCTCGAAGAGGGTGTGGTGCGCCCCGGCGGGATGGTCTCCGAGTATCCGCCGTTCGATCGTCTGCCTTTCCGCCCCTGGGGGCGCTGGGTGGTGGGCGGCTGCGACCTGGAAGGGGTTCCGCTGCTCGAAACCTTCGAAGGCCAGGTCCGTTCGGGCATCATTCCGGCCGCCGACCGGGAGTTCGTCCGCACCGGCCTGGCGGCCGCCGAGCAGCGGATCGACTCCGTGGCCGGGCTCGCGGCGGCGATGGCGGAACCTGGCGGAGACCCTGGGACCCTGACCGGCAAGGCGGCGGTCGCCGAGCTGAGAGCTCTGCTGCGCGCCTTCAAGGCCCAACACGAGATCGATCGCCTGATCGTTCTGAGCGTGTGCTCCACCGAGCCCCAGACGCCCGAAGGCGAAGCGCTCCGCGACCTCGACCGCTGGGATGAGCTCGACACGGCGCTGGCCCGGCCGGCCCGAGGGCTCCCCTGGGGCCCCTTATACGCGGCGGCGGCGCTGCTCGAAGACTGTGCTTTCGTCAACTTCACGCCCAATCTCGGTACCGACTTGCCCGCGCTGTCGGACCTCGCGGCGCGCCGGAAGCTGCCGCACGCCGGCAAGGACGGCAAGACGGGCGAGACCTTGCTCAAATCGGTGCTGGCTCCCATGTTCCACGAGCGGGATCTGGATGTACTGGCCTGGCAGGGCTACAACCTGCTCGGCAACAACGACGGGCGGGCGCTCAGCGATCCGCGGGCCCGGGCCGCCAAGATCTCGTCGAAAGACCGCCAGCTGAGGGCCTTGCTGCCGCGCAGCACGTCCCTCCACACCGGGGTCGGGATCGACTACGTTCCGTCCCTCGGCGATTTCAAGACCGCTTGGGACTTTGTTCACTTTCGTGGCTTCCTCGGCGCCAGCATGTCCTTCCAGTTCGTCTGGAGCGGTTGCGACACCGCCCTCGCCGCCCCGCTGGTGCTCGAGCTCCTGCGGTTCACGGACCTCGCCTGGCGCCGCGGGGAAACCGGCCACCTGTCGCATCTCGACGCTTATTTCAAGTCTCCCACCGGCTCGACCGAGCACGATTTCCGGTGCCAGATGGCGAGGCTCAGGGCCCATTTCGCCCCTGAGGCGGTTGACCTCGGCGAGCCGGCTCACCACTGCGTGGATCACGGATCCTGAGCCATGATCCGGCTTGGCCCAGCCCGCCGGCTGCATCGCTCCTGGCTCCTGGCCCGCGGCCGGGTGCGACTGCGCGCCGCCGGCCGGCGTGCGAGCTTTCACGTCCGCCGGGAGCGTGACTATCTCTACCTTCTGGCCGACATCTCCGAGCGACGGCAACTGGCGAGCCTCCTGCCCCTGCTGCGGGAGGACGACGTCGTCTACGAGGTGGGGGCCCACATCGGCGCCTGGACGGTCTTCCTCGTTCAGGGTGTGCCCGCCGGCCGCGTGCACGCTTTCGAGCCCCGCGCGGATCTGTGCCGCGAGCTGGCGGCGAACCTGGCGCTGAACCGGCTGACCAACGTGGAGATCCATGCCCTGGCGGTGGGCCGGGAGACCGGCGAGGCGGACTTCGGCGTCTACCCGAAGACCGGCGACGGCCGCCATTCCCTGGTGATCCTGGAGCATCACGGGCAGGTGGAGCGGGTGCCGGTCATCCGCCTCGACGACGTGCCCGGCCTGCTGGGAGCGGCGGCGGCGACGGTGCTCAAGATCGACTGCGAGGGGGCCGAGGGCTGGGTGCTCGAGGGGGCCGCGCGCCAGCTCGCGGACCCACGGCTGCGCCTGATCTATCTGGAGCTCCACCGTGGACGGATCGAGCGCACCGGCCATCGGGCCGGCGATCTGCTGGAGCGGCTCGAGGCGGCGCGCTTCCGGGTCGTCGAGCGTTGGAATCGTTCCGAAGAAACCTTGCTGCTGCTCGCTCGAGGATGACGATGCCTGACGAATTCCCCCCGGTGGCAAAACGCCAACGCACGCCCGAGGAGGTCAAGCGCACGTTCGACTACGACCGTGCCCTCCTGCCCAACCCTTACCTGGCCCAACAGGAGACCGGCGTCGCCGATCTCAAGAGCGCCATCGCCCGCACCGGGCTGACCATCGGCTATCCGGCCTGGAACCTTCTCTATTACTGCCTGCGCTGCGCCGTCGATAACCCCGCGCCGGTCGTCGTCGAGACCGGCACCAATCGTGGGTTCTCGACGATCGTGCTGGCCCAATGCCTCAAGGATCTCGGGGCGACGACCCGCGTCGTGACCTGCGACAGCGATCCGGAGGTGGTGGAAGCCGCCCGCCGCAACATCGAAGCGGCGGGGCTTTCGCCGTGGGTCGAGATCCGCGTCGGCGACAGCCTGGAGGTGCTCGCCGAGGTGGTGGCGGCGGTCGAGCGGGTGGACTTCGCCTTCCTGGATGGAGATCATTCGGCGGAGCACGTGGTCAAGGAGTTCGAGGTTCTGCACGACAAGGTGAGCCGGCCCGGATCGACGGTCTATTTCGACAACACCTCCGCCGAAGGCGTGGCCGAGGCGCTCGAGCGGATCCTCGGAAAGTACGGCGGCAACCTGGTCCACTTCCCCAACTGCTCCTGGTCGCCGCCGGGCAACGCGGTCTGGCAGCCGGCGCGAAGACCGTGAGCTCCAGCCTGCGTTGGGGCTTCGTGGGCGCCGGCTGGGCCGCGCGGCTCTTCGCCGAGGGGCTGCGGACGGTGCCCGGCTCCGTGCCGGTGGCGGTGGCCTCCCGCCGGCCCGGGCGCGCGGCCGCCTTCGCCCGGGAGCTCGGGGTGCCGCGAGCCCACGACACCGCCGCTGCCCTGGTGGCGGATCCAGAGGTGGACGTGGTCTACGTCGCCTCGCCGCATGCCCTGCACCGCGACCACGCCCTCCTGGCGCTGGAGGCTGGCAAGGCGGTCCTGGTGGAGAAGCCGTTCGCCTGCGACGCGCGCCAGGCGGCCGATGTCGTCGCGGCGGCCGAACGCACGGGCCGGTTCTGCATGGAAGCCCTGTGGACCCGCTTCCTGCCGTGCGTCGACGAGATCCTGGACAGGATCGCGGCCGGCGTCATCGGCCGGCCCCGCCTGCTGGTCGCCGACTTCGGCATCCCCGTCGGACCGGAGGACGAGGCTCGGTTCTTCGACCCGGCAATCGGCGGCGGCGCGCTGCTCGACCTGGCGCCCTATCCGGTCTTCTGGGCCACGCAGATCTTCGGTCGTCCGGAGAGGGTCGTCGCCGGCGCCGTCGTCGACGCCGCGAGCCGCGTCGACGACACCGTGGCGGCGTCGCTGGTCTTCGCCGGCGGCGAGGTCGCCAGCTTCGTGGTGAGCCTGCGGCTGGAGACGTCGCACGCCGCCACGATCTACGGCACTGAGGGGCGGATCGAGATCCCCAAGCCGTTCTACGGTCCGCGCTCCGCCGTGGTGGTGCGCTACCGGCGGGCGGCGGATTCGACGGAGCCCGCCCTCGAGCGGGAGGAGATCTTCGCCGGCGCCACTGGCAATGGCTATGGGCATCAGGCCGAGGAGGTCGCGCGCTGCCTTGAGCGCGGCGACCGGGAGAGCCCCCTCTGGCCGCTGCGCCGCAGCCTGTTGCAGACGGAGCTCCTGGACGAGCTCAGAAATCAAATCCAAGGCTGAAAGCCGAGAGGTTCCCGATGCTGGATCGAGCGGCCGACCATCTGTTGAGTGAGGAGCAGTGCCGTCTGTTCTGTGAGCAGGGCTACCTCGTGCTGCCGGGAGCGCTCCCCCCGGCGCAGGTGGAGGTCCTGGTCGAGGCCGCCTGCGAGCTCGAACGGGAGGCGCGAGCGCGCGGCCTCGAGGGTCCGGAGTTCTTCGACCACCGGCAGATGGGGCACTGTGACGCGTTCTTCGATCTGATGGATCATCCGCAGACCTTTCCGGCGGTCTGGTCGGCTCTCGGCTGGAACGTCCGCCTCTACAACTGGCAGGTCACGGTCAACCGGCGGGACGAGCGTCCCGAGCTGCCGGACGGGGCTCCCGTCTCCAACTGGCATTTCGACGGCGACCGGCTGAGCCTCGACATCCACTCGCACCCACGGCCGCGGCTGTCGATCAAGATCGGCTTCTATCTCACCGATCTCAGCGCCCCGGGGGCCGGCAATTTCTACGTCGTTCCGGGCAGCCATCTGATCGCCAGCTACGCCGAGAGGGACCGGCTGGGCGACGCGCGGCCCGTCATGCCCGGCCGCGAGCGCGCCATCCCGGTCCTCACCCGGCCCGGAGACGCGGTGATGATCGACCGGCGGGTTTGGCACGGCGTCGGCGCGAACCTGACCGGCAGGATGCGGATCGCCCTGCACTATGGCTATTCCTTGCGCTGGATGCAGACGAAGAAGGACCTCTGCGTCTCGCCGGAGCGCTACGAGGCCGCCGACCCGATCCGGCAACAGCTCCTGGGCGCTGCGTCGGGTCTCAACGGCAGGTACGCGCCGACCGACGAGGACGTGCCCTTGCGGCGCTGGATGCAGGAGCGGGGTTTCACCCTGCACCGGGCGACCGACTGAGGTTGCGAGCACTGTCCGTGGTTACTTGACCGCCACGGCGATCAGGCTCTCGGCGGCGGGCCCATAGGCGGCGCCGGCGAAGCTGCCGTAGAGCTCGACGCCGCTGAAACCGGCGCTCGCGAGCAGGGTCCTGAGCTCCAGGCCCGAGTAGAGCCAGTGGCGGGTGGTCAGGCAGCGGGCGGCCCCGTCCGCCACGAAGACGAATTCCGCCTCCATCCGGTTCCACTCCTCGAGGATCCTGCGGCGCTGGACGACGAGCCCCTCCCGCTGGCGCCACGACCCGGTCTCCTGGAAACCGCGGGCGACGACCTCTTTGCCCGAGACCTCGAGGACGAACGCGCCGCCCGGCCTGAGGCTCTCGTGGACGTTGGCGAGCACGGCCAGGTTCTCGGCCGGGTCCTCGAAATAGCCGAAGGAGACCGTGAGGTTGAGGGCGAGGTCGTAGGTGGCGGGCCGCACGAAGCGCCGCATGTCCGCGAGCACCAGCTCGACCTCGAGCCCTTCCCGGAGGACGCGCTCCCGAGCTCTCTCCAGCAGGAAGGGGCTGCGGTCGACCGCGGTGACGGCGAACCCCCGCCGGGCCAGCGGCACCGTGTGCCGGCCGGGACCGCAGCAGAGGTCGAGCACCGCGCCGCCGCCGGCTCCGGCGAGCGCGAGGAGCTGGGGGACGACCCGCTCCTGTTCCAGGAACGACTCGACGGGGAAGAGGAACGGGTACGAATCGATCCAGAAGGTCTCGTCGCCGTGCCAGTCGGCCGGGCCTTCGGAGTCGCCCTTGTCTCCGGCTCGGGTCATCTCAGGCGGATCAGGCAGCGGTCCCGCGCCGCGCGGGCTCGGACGCCCCGCCGTACCGCGCCTCGGTTTCGAATTCCAGCAGCATTTCGGGATCGGCGGTCGCCAGCGGCAGGAACCAGCCGTCCATCACGACGGCGAGCCTGCGCTCGACGGCGAGGTCCTCGGGCTCCGTGGCCAGATACGGCCTGCCCGTCAGCAGAAGGGTGGCGGTGGCGCGATCGATCAGCTGGACTTCCGTGGTCCCCGGCAGCCCGCGGGTGTCGATCAGCGCGTGCTCCCCCTCGTAGAGGCCGATCCTCAGCTCGGGCGGCGCGGAGCCCTCGCCGTACCACTCCTCACGCCACCGCGCCACTTCGCGCCGGAGCGCATGGATGGTCTCGATCCGGTCGTAGCCGCCGCTGTCGAAATCCGCGACGAAGTGGTAGGCGACCTTGTCGAGCGCCGTCCCCTCCGGGAAGACGTCGCCGTAGGCGGCGAGCGGCCGGATGTTGCGGACTCCGTGCGCGGCCGGCTCGAAGAAGTAGGGGCTGAAGCGGTCGATGCTCAATTGCCCGACGACCGAAGGGGGCTCGAGGTGATGGAGCAGCGGCAGGAGGGCGAGGGTCTCCTCGTAAGCCGCGGGCTCGTCGCCGGGAAAGCCCCAGAGGAGGTTCCAGGTCATCTCCACGCCGGCCGAGCGGGCGTAGCGCAGGAGCATCAGGTTCTGATAGCCGCTCACCCCTTTCCGCATCCGCTTGAGGAGCCGCGTCGACAGCGCCTCGATACCGGGTTGGATCGTCGCGATGCCGGCCCGCTTCAGCAGCAGGACTTTCTCCAGCGACAGGTTGGCCTTCTGCTCGTAGAAGAGGTTGAGCGGGCCGCCGCGCTCGGCGAGCCGCGGCAGCAGGGTCTTGAAGAAGGTGAACGGCATGATGTTGTCGCTCATCATGACGTTGCGGGAGGGGTAGCCACGAGCCAGGACCGCGAGCTCCGCGAGGACCCGGTCGGCCGACTTCTCGCGAAACCCCATCCCCTCGCCGTTGAGGCCGCAGAAGGTGCAGTGCTGCCGCTGCCCCCACCAGCAACCGCGGCTGGTCTCGTAGGTGATCCAGGTGTCGGCGGCGGCCAGGGTGCCGTCGAGGAAGGCCGCGATCTGCTCATAGTAGTCGGCCAGGTCCGGCGTCGGCAGCGCGTCCATGTCGGTCAGCGGCTTGCCGCGGCGGAGCTTTCCGGCCGGCCGGCGGCCGGCCCGGACCTCGCGCAGGAAGTCGCGGAAGGTCTCTTCGCTCTCGCCGGAAAAGACGTAGTCGACGCCGGTCTCGAGAGCCGCGATGGCCTCGCCCATCTCCGCCTCGCAGTTGGCGCCGCCGAGAATCGTCACGGTCCCGGGGCTGCGGCTCTTGACCCGGTTCAGGAGGGCGACGCCGGCGGCGGTCTGCTGGAACATCGAGGTGCAGCCGACGACGGGGTAGCCGGCGGCGGCGATCTCGCCGGCTACGCGCTCGAGCCACTCCCCGGCCTGCGCCTCGAGCCCGCGCACCTCCTCCAGGTCGACGCGCCGCCGCTCCTCATAGTCGAGGTCGATCCGGGCGGCCCGCTCCGCGCCGTAGTCGCGCACCAGGCTGAACATCTCCTCCGCCCCCCGGCCGAGGGGGGGAAGCCCGTAGGCCGACCGGGCGAAGAACCGCTCCCCGAGAAGCGTGGCGAGCGACGCGTCGCAGATCCGCTCGTAGGCCGGGCGTCCGATCTCGGCGGCCAGCAGCAGGTTGGCGTAGAGGACTTGCACGCTCGCGCCCTCGCGGTGCGCGATCGCCTGCAGGAGGTGCGCGCCGAGCGACGGATAGATCAGCGTCGAGAAGGGCGGGACGACGATCAGCACGTCGGCCGGGCGCAGGACGGTCCCGAGCTGCCGCATGGCGTTCGGCCTCACGGGGCGGATGCCGCCGCGGCGTCCGCCGCCTTCGGGATGCTGAGAGGCTTCCATTCCCGCTCGAGCTCCAGCATCGTCTCGGGCTCGGCCACCGGCAGGGGGACGAACCAGCCGCCGGCGACCACCGCGATCTTGGCCTCCAGGGCGCTCTTCTCCTCGTCGCTGCCGGAGCAGGGGCGGGCGGGCATCAGGAACGCGGCTTCGGAGCGGTCGAGCAGCCGGATCTCCTCGGTGCCGGCGAGGCCGCGGGTGTCGATCAGCACCCACTGCCCCTGGTGCATGGCGATCCTCAGCTCCGGCCGCTCGGCGCCCTCCCACGACTTGCGCCAGATCTCCACGTCCTGGCGCAGCGCCTGGATCACCTCGATGTGATCGTGACTGCCGCACTCGTAGTCCGCCCAGAAGTGGTAGGCGAGCTTGTCGACCTCGGCCCCGGCCGGGAACACCTCCCCATAGGCGCCCAGCGGCCGGATACGGGTCACGCCGTGGGCCTCCGGCTCGAAGAAATAGGGGCTGAACCGCTCGATGCTCAGGTGCCCGACGGCGTTGGGCGGGCAGAGGTGATGGATCAGCGGCACCACCGCCAGCGCCTCCTCGTGATCGGACCGCTCGTCGTTGGGGAAACCCCACAGCAGGTTCCAGGTGAGGTAGACCTCCGCCGCGCGGCTGTAGCGCAGCAGCGCCAGGTTCTGGTGGGCCGAGATCCCCTTGCGCATCCGCCGCAGCAACGAGCTCGAGAGCGCCTCGATGCCGGGCTGGATCCAGTCGATCCCGGCCCGTTTCAGGGCGATCACCTTCTCGAGCGAGATGTTGGCCTTCTGCTCGTAGAAGAGGTTCAGGTTCATGCCGCGGTTGCCGAGCTCGGGCACCAGCGTCTTGTAATAGGTGTGGGGCATGATGTTGTCGGTCATCATGACGTTGCGCGTCGGGTAGGCGGAGAACCCTTCGAGCTCCGCGAGAACCTTCTCGGGTGACTTCTTGCGGAACTCCATCCCGAAGGCGTTCAGGCCGCAGAAGGTGCAGTGCTCCTTTTCACCCCACCAGCACCCCCGGCTGGTCTCGTACATGATCCAGGTGTCGCGCGGCGCGACCTGGCCGCCGAGGAAGGCGTCCAGCTGCTCGTAGTAGTCTGCGTACGAGGAGGCCGGCAGCGACTCCATGTCCTCCAGGGGGGAGCCGTGGATGATCCGCTCCGCCGGCCGCCGCCCCTCGCGGACCTCGCGCAGGAAGGCGGGGAAGGTGCGGTCGCTCTCGCCGGAGAAGATGTAGTCGATCCGGGCGCCGAGGCTGGCGATCCCCTCCGCCATCTCCCCCTCACAGTTGGCGCCGCCGATCAGGGTGATCGTCTCGGGGCGCAGCTCCTTGATGCGGTTGAGCAGGGCGACGGCGGCGTTGACCTGCTGGAACATGCAGGTGCAGCCGACGATCGGGTATTCGAGCTCCACCACCGCCCGCGCCATGCGGTCGACCCACCCCGGCGCCACGCCCTCGAAGCGCTGCGCCTCCTCCAGGCTCATCCGCCGGCGATCCTCGTACTCGAGGTCGATACGGGCCGCCTTCTCCTCTCCGAGCTCCCGCGCCATGCTGTACATCTGCTCGCCCACCCCGTGGCCGAGCGGCGGCAGCCCGTGCGCAGCCCGGGCGAAGAAGCGCTCTCCCCAGAGCGGATAGAGCGATTCGTTGTTGAGCCGGCTGTAGATCTCGGGACCGAGCTCCTCGGCCAGCAGCATGTTGGAGTAGAAGACCTGGGCCTCCAGTCCTTCCCGCCGGGCGAGAGCTTGCAGCAGGTGGGGGGCCAGGGTCGAGTAGACGAGCCGGAGGAAGGGGGGAACGACGATCAGCAGATCTCCCCGGCGGAGCACGGTCCTCGGATCTTTCATGGCATTACCTCCTCGCCTCGTCGATCAGCGATTCCAGGGTTCCCAGGGCCTCGTCGACCTCGATCGCAGCCATCGATCCGCCGCCGCACACGTGACGCCCCGGGCCGAAGCGGAAACCCCACTCGTGAGGCTCCGTGGGACCGAAGAGGCCGACGCCCGGCACCCGCCAGAGATCGGCGGCGTGCAGAAAGCAGGAGTCTACGCCGAAGAAGTACGAAGAGCGCGCCACCAGCATGATGGCCACCGGCAGGGGGGCGCCGCAGCAGGAGCGGACGCGCCCGCCGTGGCGGCCGCGGCTCAACCCCAGGTCCTTCTCGCCGACGTCGAGGACGGCGAGATCCGGATGGCGGTCGAGGAGGCGGTCGAGCAGCTCGACGAAACGCTCGGAAGGCCACATCTTGCGCTCCTCGGTGTCGGTGTGCACGGCGAGCAACCGGGTTCCGGGCGGCAGCTCCGCCAGCAGGCTCTCGGCCTCGCGCTGGAAACGCTCGGGCCATGCGGGCGGCGCGCCGAAGTCGTCGAGCCGCAGCGAGGGATCGAGCTGGCGGGGGACGTCGAAGGCCAGCTCGGACGAATGCTTGCTGAAGTCCCGCTCGAGCACCACGTCGAAAGGGGGGTGGAAGCCGATCGACGGCGGGCGGCCGAAGAGCTCGAGCAGCCGGTCGATGGACGGGCTGTGCCAGGGGTTGAGCGACAGGAAGAGGTCGCAGGGGGCCACGGCCGCCGCCACCACCTCGGCGTCGAAGACCTTGCCGCGTTCGACGATCTCCATGTCGACCTCGCAGACGCTGCGCAGGTCGAGGTCGAAGAAGAAGCTCTCCCGCACGCCGCTCTGGCAGATCAGGGTGAGGCGGCCCGGGAAGAGAGCGGAGAGCGCCCGCAAGGCGGGAAGGTTGAGGAGATGGTCTCCGTAGCCGTTGGAGAAGATCGCCACCGGCCGCTCGGCCGCGAGCCAATCCCGTCCGGCCCCGCTCATCCCGGCTCCCCGAGGCGCTCGACGCCCTGGCGGACCCGCTCGACGGCCGGTTCCCAGTAGTCGGCGGGAAAGAAGCCCGGAGAGAGGGCGACGGTGACGTCCGCGATCGACGGCGGCAACGGGCTCGCCGCGAGCGCGGCGAAGAAGCCGTCGATCGCCGCCAGCGTCTCGTCGCGCGGCGGATCGTGCCGCTCCGGAGTCTCCTCCCAGTCGGGCCGGCCGTCGAACCGGTCGTTGAAATAGTCGAGGTCGATGTGGAGCAGCACCGGCCCGGGGGGGATTCTCCCCAGGATGCCGGCGACGTCGTCGTCCAGGACGTAGAGGCCCTGTCCGTCGCGGAGGGCTCCGGGTTCCGGCAGGCGCTGGAGCTCGAGGCCGGGCCTGCGGGCGTCCGGGAAGAGGGGGTCCGCCTCGGCGAAGACCGGCACCAGGGCGTACGCGCCGGGCGCCGTCTGCTGGCGGGCGCGGGCGCAGAGATGAAAGAGGCTGAGCCCCGTCGTCGCGTGGAGCACCTCGTGGACGAACGGGACGATGAAGCTGCCGATGCCGATGGCGCCCGAGCGGATCGCGGCGACGACGTCGAGGGGGCTCTGGAGATCGACCGGCCGGCCGGTGAGCAGGTCCGTCCAGGGGCCGTCCGCTCCGGAGCCGCGCGACAACCGGGGGCTCATCAGATCCGCGTGGCTGTCGAGATGGAGCACCGAAAGGTGGCGCGGCCGCTCGTCCTGGTCCTGAAGCCAGGAGCACCAGGAGAGCAGCGTCCAGGCGTCGTCGAGGGAGAGCTGAAAGCCGTTCTCCAGGCGGACCCCGAGGTGGATGTCGGAGACCAGGAGCTGGGGCGAGAACCAGCACAGGCCCGCCGCGAGCCGGGGATCGACGTAGGAGGCGGCGGCGGCGGGCCAGCGCAGCTCCAGCCGCCAGCCGCGGTCGAGGGGGACCGCCTCGGCGATCAGGCGCTCGAAATAGCCGGCCAGGAACCAGAAGCGCTCCTCCGCGCCCTCCGGCAGGCTCGCGGCGGGCACCTCCACGGCGCTCATGCGCTGAGACGCAGGGGCGCGGCGATCCCCGTGCGCTCCCGGATGTGGGCGAAGAGCTTCAGGATGTCCGCGCACCAGGCGGAGGGGTTGTCGAACCCCTGGGCGCGGGAGTAGCGGTGGGGGAGGTGGCCGCCGCCGCAGACCTCCCGCTCGGGGCAGGCGCGGCAGGGGGGAGCGAGCGCGAACCCCTGGCTCATCGCCTGGTGGACGAGCGGCAGCCCCGCGGCGAGGTCGCCGAAGCCGTGCTCCAGGACGTTCAAGCCGCTCTGCGCGATCCCCTCCTCGCAGACGCGCAGGGCGTCGAGCGCCTCGATGGACCCGTCGGTCTCCACGATCAGATAGTTCATCAGCGGGTTGCCGAAGGCGTCCGAGCCGGGATCGTCACCCAGGAAGGCGCGCAGCAGGTTGGCGAACAGCCGCACTTCGACCCGCGGGTCGTCCTCCGCGAGCCAGGCGTCGAAGGCCGGGATCAGGAAGTCGGCCACCGGCGTCTCGCCGAGACCGCCGTAGAAGGCCTGCTTGCTGTCGTGGGTGACGTCGGGGAGGAGGAAGTCCATCGCCGTGATCCCCAGCGAGCGGAAGTGATGGTAGGCCTCGGCCCCCGAGCGTCCCGGGTTGACCACCGACAGGATCCTGGGGGTGATGCCCCCCTGCTGGAGGAGGCGGATCCCGGCCACGGTCTCGGCGTAGGTGCCGTTCCCCTGGTGGTCCACCCGCACCGCGTCGTGGATCTCGGGAGGGCCGTCGAGGCTCACGCTGACCCGCACGTCATGGCGTTTGAAGACCTCCACCCAGCCGCCGTCGAGCAGCACCGCGTTGGTCTGGATCGCCAGCAGCCGGAGGCGGGGACCCAGCACCTCGCGGGCTCGCGACGCCAGGCGGTCGAAGCGCTCCGCGCCGACCAGCGTCGGCTCGCCGCCGTGGTAGGTCAGCGCCATCGCGTAGTCGTCGGAGCGCTGCCGGCAGTAGTCGAGCATCGCGGCCAGGGTACGCTCGTACACCTCGTCGCCGAGGAGCTTCGGGCGCCGCAGGTAGCTCTTGTCGGCGTGGTGATAGATGTAGCAGTAGCTGCAATTCAGATTGCAGCGCGAAGCGAGCTTGAGGACGACGGCGGCGACCCCCATCAGGCGTTCCCCGCGATCCGTTCGGCCAGCGGCTGCCAAAAGGCGCGGCCGAGCTCGGTCAGGCCGTGGGTGGAGCGCAGCGGCGCCTCCAGCTGCGCCAGCTCGGGCAGGATCGTCTCCTCCTCGACCCCCGTCTCCAGCCCCTGCTCGCGGCACTCCCGGTAGAACAGGATGACGTTGGCGAAGGCGTGATAGGCGAGGAGGATCTTGTCCAGCGGGCGGCCGGTCTTCTTCAGCGGCGAGTAGTAGAGCGTCGGATCGCTGCCGTCCTCGACACTGGCGAGGAAACCGCCGAAGAAGTAGTGCTGGTGGCTGACCTCGTGGACCAGCATCTCGCACAGCTTCAGCGGCGCCAGCCGGGAGGTCATGTAGATCTCCCCCCAGCGCTGGGTATGGCTGCCGCTGATCATCGCGCCGTCGGGGACCGCGACCGGCACGATCTCCCGGACGCCGCGGTCGACCCAGCGCAGGTACGAGGGGGAGCAGCGGCGGATCAGGTCGAACGCCGCGGCCCATGCCGCCGCCACCTCGTCGGTCGCCGGGGCGACGGGATAGGGGATCCCTTCCTGGCGCTCGTCGCCGAGCACCTCGTCGGTGACGAACGTGACCGCCGCGGACTCGATCGGCACCTGCCGGAGCTCGTCCTGCCCTGCGACCGGCCGCGTCACCCGCCACCGCCCGCCGTCGCGGCGAAACTCGCCCTGCCGGCCTTCGCCCAGGTCGACCCGCAGCGAGGTGCCGTCG
The DNA here is from genome assembly GCA_963698025.1 of uncultured Acidobacteriota bacterium. Classification (GTDB taxonomy): domain Bacteria; phylum Acidobacteriota; class Thermoanaerobaculia; order Multivoradales; family UBA5704; genus DATARR01. The sequence goes on from OY969112.1 coordinate 58,954, forward strand.
CCGCTCGCCGTGAGCTCGCGGGTGGCGGGTAGGAAAGTGTGAGCGAAACGCAGCCGGACGGGATCCCCGAAATGGGCGCGGAAGCCTCCCGCGAGCCCGGCGGCCTGCATGGCGAGGGCGAGCCGGGCGCCGTAGACCACCGGCTCGGCAAGCCCCGGATCCGCCGAGCTCGCCGCGGCCAGGCGCTCGGCCATCCCGAAGGCGGGGGTCCAGATGTCCCGCTGAGAAGGCTCGAACGACGACCAGTTGGAGAGACATTCGACCAGCCCCTCGCTCGACCGTTCCAGCGGCTCGGCATACCGCTCGAGGAAGGCGTCGACGACGCTGGCCATGTGCGCCGCCACGACGGCGTCGAGCGCCTCCGGGTCGAGAGGCTCCGCCGGACAGGAGAACCCCCTGTAGATCGCCTCGAGCATCAGCTCCTCCGCAACGGCCGGCCAGGGATGGGGCGGCGTCGAAATTGGGCTTGTGGAGCCGCGGCATCGAGCCGAGACGGAGGCTCCCCGGCCCCACAAGCCGGACCCTGGGCTCAACGCGCCCCGGGAGGCGCGGGAGCCGATGCTAGAAGCGGATGTAGATGAGCTTCTCGGGACGGGAAACGCCAGCGGACTGGTTCCTCTTCTCCGCGAAGCTGCGGGCCACCTCTTGCTGAATCTTCTCGACGATCTGCGACTTCTGATTCTTGGTGTCCATGGTTCTCCTCTTTTCGCCTTGCCCGGCGGTTTCAGGCGCCACCCGGCCCGCAGGGCTACACGCCATGCCGGTCCGGTTTGCGGCGCCCAAGCAAAAAAGGGCCGACTCACGATGAGCCCGCCCCCTCCGGCTCGCAGACTCCCGCTTCATTGCGACCGCTCCGGACGCCCGGTGCACCTGCCCGCCACCAGCTCGTGCGATCGAAATCGTTCTAACACATCAAGGAGCCTTCTGCAAGGACCTAAAAAGCCGAGGGCGCGGACCGTTGAAGGTCGTCGTCCCCGCTCCTATACTAGCGGCCGTGCTCAAATTCCGTCCCGATCATGCCTGAGGCGCGGCTCCTCGACCGGCGGGTGGTACCGGTCCGCCAGGAGGTGTCGCTCCGGCTCGACCCGGAGCAGCCGGACTACACCGGATCGGTGCGGATCGCTCTCCGGGTCGCCGAGCCCGTCCGCTCCTTCCGGCTGCATGCGCTGCATCTGACGATCGACGAAGCGGCGATCGAGGGAGTCGCCGGACGCCTCCGCCTGGCCGGAGAGGCGGTCGGCGACGGTCTGGTCGAGCTGACGGCGGAGCTCGTGATCGAGCCGGGGGACCATCTCCTGGCGATCGCCTTCGCCGGCAGGTTCAATCCCGAGAAGAGCGGCCTCTTCCGCGCCGAGCACGCGGGAGAGCCGTACCTCTTCACCCAGTTCGAGGAGCTCTACGCCCGGACGGCCTTCCCCTGCTGGGACGAGCCGGCGTTCAAGATCCCCTTCCAGGTCACCCTCGAGGTGCCGCGCGGCTGCGAGGCGCTGAGCAACACGCCGGTGGAATCCGAGCGCGCCGGCGACGGCTGGAGGACGCTGGTCTTCCGCGAGACCCGCCCGCTGCCCACCTATCTCGTGGCGCTCGCGGTGGGACGCCTGGAGAGCGTTCCGGTCCCCGGCCTCGCGGTCCCCGGCAGAGTGGTCACCGTGCGGGGACAGAGCCATCTCACCGGCATGGCGGCGGAGCTGCTGCCGCCGGTCCTGGCCGCCCTCGAGGCTTTCTTCGGCTCGCCGTACCCTTACGAGAAGCTCGATCTGGTGGCGGTCCCCGAATTCTGGTGGGGAGCGATGGAGCACCCGGGCGCCGTCACCTTCCGCGACTCGGTCCTGCTGATCGATCCCCGCTCTCCGGACCCCGAGCAGCGCCGCATGCTGGTGCGGGCGATGACCCACGAGCTCGCCCACATGTGGTTCGGCAATCTGGTGACCATCGAGTGGTGGGACGAGCTCTGGCTGAAGGAGTCGTTCGCCGACTGGGTCGCCGACAAGATCGCCGACCAGGTCTTCCCCGAGCTCCGGATCGGCCTGGTCGAGCTGGAGGCGATCCAGGACATCATGACCGTCGACGCCCGGCGGGCGACCAAGGCGATCCGCACGCCGGTCGAGAGCGAGGTGGACGTCCTGGAGGACAACGAGCTCGTCTACCTCAAGGGGAAGGCGGTGCTCGGGATGCTCGAGCCCTGGCTCGGCCCGGAGCCCTTCCGCCAGGGCATCCGCGACTACCTGGCGGCTCACGCCTGGGGCACCGCCCGCTCCACCGACCTCTGGAACGCGCTCTCCCGCGCCTCCGGCCGCGACGTCGAGCGCCTGCTCCGGACCTTCCTCGATCAGCCCGGCCTGGCGCTGGTGAGCGTGGAGGAGGGCGCGGACGGCGTCCTCGACCTCTGTCAGCGGCGGTTCCTCAGCGCCGGCGAACGGCCGGGCGAGGAGCGCTGGGAGCTGCCGGTCGGCCTGACGCTCGCGGCCGGCGCGAGCGTGGAGGAGCGGACCGTCCTGCTGCGCGAGGAGCGGGCGCGGGTCGACCTCGGGAGCCGTCCGGACTGGCTCCACCCTGACCGCGGCGCGCGCGGGTATTACCGCTGGCGGCTCTCCACCCCGCGGCTGCTGGATCTCGCCGACCGGGCCGCCGGGGTCCTCGACGCCCGGGAGCGGATCGGCTTCCTCGGCAACGCCGCCGCTCTCCTGCGGGCGGGAGAGATCGGCGGCGCCGACTGCCTGCGGCTGCTCACCGCGTTCGCCGACGACCCGGAAGCCCAGGTCGTCACCGCCCTGCTCAACGGCCTGCGGGAGCTCCATCAGACGTTCGCGATGGACGACCTCGCGGCGCCGTTCGCCGCCTTCCTCCGGGGGACGCTGGCGCCGGTGGCGGCGCGGATCGGCTGGCGGCGGACCGCCGGTGAGGACCCGAGCGTGACCCGCCTGCGCTCCGGCCTTCTCGCGCTGCTCGGACGCGAGGGGCGCGACGAGGAGGTCCGGCGCTACGCGAAGACCCTCGCCGCCGCCTATCTGATGGACGAGACAGCCGTCGATCCGGCGCTGGTGCGGTCGGCCCTGACGGTGGCCGCCGCCGCGGCGGACGGCGAGACGTTCGAGGCCTACCGGCAGTGTTGCGAGGCGGCGGCGCCCGGGGCGAGAGAGCATTATCTCGTCGCGCTCGGCGCCTTCGGACCCCCGTGGCCGGAGCGCGCCCTGGCCTACGCCCTCTCCGGGCCCACCCGCGCGACCGACCTCTTTTTCGTGGCCAAGGGGCTCCGCGAGACGGCGGCGGGGCGCGCGGCCCTCCACGCCTGGCTCCTCGACCACTTCCACGAGGTTCTCGCGCGCATCCCGCGCAAGTACGGGGCCTGCATCCTCATCCCCCTGCTCGCCAGCGGCGGCTCCCTGGACCGTCTGGAGGCCACCCGCGGCTTCTTCGGACGTCCGGAGAATCAGGTGGAGGGGTGGCGGGAGGAATTCGCCAAGGCCGAAGAGGAGGTCGGCTCCCGGGCCGAGCTCCGCCGCCGGGAGGGCGCCGCGGTCGCCGGGTGGCTCCGCCAGGCCGGCGAGGACGGAGCCCCGCCCTCTTGAGCGGGGAGAGCGACCCCTTCCACTCCCTCGAATGGCGCCTCGTCGGACCGTTCGAGGGCGGGCGGGTGACGGCCGTCGCCGGGGTGCCGGGCGCGCCGCGGCGCTTTTTCTTCGGCGCCGCGGGCGGTGGCGTCTGGCGCTCGGACGACGGCGGCCTCGCCTGGCACAACGTCTCCGACGGATACCTGAAGACCGGCTCCGTGGGAGCGCTGGCGGTGGCCGGCGCGGGGGAGATCCTCTATGCCGGCATGGGCGAGGCGCAGATCCGGGGGACGGCGATCTCGCATGGCGACGGCGTCTACAAGTCGATCAACGGCGGCCTGAGCTGGGCGCACCTCGGGCTTGCGGCGACGCGTCAGATCTCCCGTCTCCGCGTCCATCCGGACGACCCCGGGATCGTCTATGCCGCGGCGCAGGGGAACCCCTGGGCGCCGACCCGCGAACGGGGGATCTACCGCTCCCGCGACGGCGGCCGGAGCTGGCGGCAGACGCTCTTCCTCGGCGAGCGGACGGGGGCCGCGGACCTCGCCTTTCACCCGCTCGACCCGGAGATCCTCTACGCCGCCTTCTGGGAGCACCAGCGCCTCCCCTGGAAGATCGTCAGCGGAGGCTCGACCGGCGGGCTCTATCGCTCCTCCGACGGCGGCGACACCTGGGAGAAGCTGACCCTGGGGCTCCCGGCGTTCCTGGGCAAGGTCGGCGTCGCGGTGAGCCCCGTCCGGCCGGAGCGGGTGTGGGCGATCGTCGAGGCCGAGGCCGGGGGGCTCTACCGCTCCGACGACGGCGGCCGCACCTTCGCTGCCGTGAGCCACGAGATGCGGCTGCGCTCGCGCCCCTGGTACTACACCAAGGTCTTCGCCGATCCGCTCGACGCCGAGACCGTCTACGTGCTCAACGATCCGATGCTGCGCTCGACCGACGGCGGCGAGACCTTCGAGGAGATCCGTACCCCCCACAGCGACCACCACGACCTCTGGATCGACCCCGCCGATCCCCACCGGATGATCGTCGGCAACGACGGCGGCGCGGCCGTGTCGTTCGACGGCGGCGAGAGCTGGTCGTCGCAGGCGAACCAGCCCACGGGGCAGATCTACCGGGTGACCACCGACGCCGGTTTTCCCTACGTCCTCTATGGCGGCCAGCAGGACCATCTGACCGTCGCCATCGCCAGCCGCGCGAAAGGAGGGGGGATCGGCCGCCAGGACTGGCACTCTGTCGGCGGCTGCGAGAACTCGACCGTCGCGGTGGTCCCGGAGGACCCGTCGCTGGTCTACGCGAGCTGCTGCCATGGAATGATCACCCGCTACCGCACCGCCACCGGCGAGACCAAGGCGATCATGGCCTATCCCGTCCTGGGCCTGGGGAGCGCGCCGCGCGAGCTCCCCTACCGGTTCAACTGGAACACTCCGATCTGCGTCTCGCCGCACGCTCCGGAGGTGGTCTACCACGGCGGCAACGTGCTCTTCCGCTCGCGCGACCGGGGGCTGAGCTGGGAGGCGGTGAGCCCCGACCTCACCCGGAACGAGCGCGAGAAGCAGGGTCCGGGCGGCGGCCCGATCACCAACGAAGGGGCCGGCGCCGAGATCTACGGCACCCTCACCTGCATCGTCGAGTCCCCCCACGAGCCGGACACGATCTGGGCCGGCACCGACGACGGGCTCGTGCACCTCACCCGCGACGGCGGCCGGACCTGGCGCGAGGTGACCCCGGCCGGCCTCGGCGAGGCGCAGATCAACGCCATCGAGGTCTCGCCCCACGATCCCGGCACGGCCTACCTGGCGGTAAACCGCTACCGCTTCGGGGAGCTCGCCCCGCTCGTCTTCGGGACCACGACCCACGGTGCTTCGTGGCGGCTCCTCGTCGACGGTCTCCCCGCCGACGCCTCGCTGCGGGTCGTGCGCGAGGACCCCGGCCGCCGCGGGCTGCTGTACGCCGGCACCGCCACCGGCCTGTTCCTCTCCTGGGACGGGGGGCGGTACTGGCAGCCGTTCCAGTCGAACCTGCCGGTGGTGCCCATCACCGATCTTCAGATCCGCGACCGCAACCTGGTGGCGTCCACCGAGGGGCGCGCCTTCTGGATCCTGGACGACCTGTCGCCGCTCCACCAGTGGGACGACGCGGCCGCCGGCGCGCCCTTTCATCTGTTCAAGCCGCGGGACACCCCTCTCGCCGAGCACTCCTACGGCGAGGAGACGCCCGCCAACCATGGCCGCAATCCGCCGGACGGCGTCATCCTCTATTACGTCCTGGGCGCCGAGGCCGCCCGCGAGAGCGGCGTCCTGATCGAGATCCTCGATGCGGCGGGGCGCCCGGTCCGCGCCTTCTGGCGGGGGGGAGGGGAGGCCGGCGGCGACCCCGAGCCGGCCACGGAGCCGGGGTTGAGCCGCCTGGTCTGGGATCTGCGCCGGTCCGAGGTCACTGCGGTGCCCGGGCTCCTGCGCCTGCCGCAGACCGGCTACCGGGTGGCGCCGGGAACCTACCGGGCCCGCCTCACCGTGGGCGGGAGGAGTCTGACCCAGGCCTTCGAGCTCCTACCCGATCCGCGGCTGGAGATCCCCGCCGCGGAATTCGCGGAACAGCAGGCGCTGCTCGCCGCCGCCTGGGAGTGCCTGGACGCCGTCCACCGGGCGGTGGCGGAGGTGCGGGAGCGGCGCCGGCAGCTGCGGGAACGGGTGGCCGAAGCCCGGCGCCGCGACCGGCGGACGGCCGCCGCCGCCGGCGAGGCGCTCGACGCGGCGATCACCGCCTGGGAGGCCGGCGTCGTCGAGCCGCGGCAGCAGGGGATCCAGGACTTCGTCTCGCTCCCCGCCAGGCTCAACGCCCAACTGATGTTCCTGGTGCTGGTCGTCGACGCGGCGGAGCCGGCGGTGATCCACGGCGCGCGGGAGCGGCTGGCCGATCTCGAGGTGGAGTGGACGGCGCGCGAAACGCGGCTGCGGGAGATCCTCGACCGCGAGCTGCCGGCGGCCGAGGCACTGCTCGCCGCCGCGGATGCCGCAGATGCCGCAGATACCGCGGAAGAGTGAGCCGGGAGCTTGCCGAACCCCCGGCGGCTCCGGTATAGTCCTTCAACGCACGCTGGAAGCCGCAAGCCCGATACCCATGCCCACCGACCCCAACGCCCCGACCTCCCGTGAGCTGGTGCGTTCGTCGGCACGCCGCAAGGGCTACCTCGCCGCAGGCTCGCGGACGGAAGCGGGCTCTCAGGGGCCTGAGATTCCTCAGACTCCCCACAGGGAAGGAGAGAGGAAGATGGCGAATCATGTCGTGGAAAATGGGGTGAAGCTGGTCAGCGAGACCCTCCTGCCGGGAACCAGCCTGATCATCGACGGCAACGTCAGGGGGGGCCTGGGGCACGCGGCGGTCGGACTGCTGGCGGCGGCGGTGCTCGGACCTCTTGGCTGGTTCGCGGTGGCCGCCGACTCCTACTCGCAGTCGGTCACCGGCAAGTCCCTGCTCCATAATCTGACGCCGGAAAAGCCGCCGCATCGAGAACCGGCCGTGGAAGAGACCCGTTGACGCTCCCCTCCTCATGGACCGTTACCGTCTTCGCCGTTTGAGCCTGTGAGCAAGAAGAACCGCAACGGGGAAACGGCGGGAGGTGGGGGCGGAGGGTTCGCCCGCGGCGGCATCGCTTTCGCGCTCGGTGCCGCCACCGCCCTGATCGTGCAGCGGTCCTGGCGGCAGATCGTCAAGGGCACCGTCAGCGGCGCGGTCCGCGCGCAGCGGCGCATCAAGGAGATCAGCGCCGAGGTCATGGAGGACGTCGAGGACGCCTGGGTCGAGGAATCGGAGAAGGGCTCCGAGCCCGCGCCCCCGCCGGCGGACGACGATTCCCGGCCGCCGGTCGCCTGAACGTCTGAACGAGTGCCTGAACGGGAGTGCTGGGAGCGATGGGAAAGAACCTCTTCCTCTTCATGCTGGGTGGGCTCACGGTTCTGGCCGGGAAGCGGTACTCCCGTCCGCTCGGCCGCGCCGTCGTCCGCAACGCCGTGCAGGTGAACCGCACGGTCCGGAAGCTCGCCGCGGAAGCCATCCGGGAATCCGACGAGATCGCCGGAGCGGAGGGGGCGGCGGTCCGCAGGATCGCCGCGGTCCCCGCGCGGCGAGAGCGTCGCGCCACCCTTCCGGAACCTTCCTGACCGGGCGGACGAACGGTGGGGCTTCCGGGTGCTGATGCCGCTGCCGGCGCCGATCCGTTTCTCCTGACGGCTCGTTCGATCACGCGGGGCCGGGTCCGCTGGCAGGCCCCGGCGCTCCACCGCTCCCCGCGGCTGGCGGCGGAGCTGGAGCGTCTCCTGCTTCAGCAGCGCGGGATCGAAGCGGTCCGGGCCAATCCCATGACCGGCCGCCTCCTCGTCTTCCACGCCGTGGAGCTCCCGGTGTCCGAAATCGGCGCCGCGGTCCGGATCGCTTTGGGCCACGCCGCCGCCGGTCTGCTGCGGGAGGCGCCCGCCGCCGCGACCCCGGCGGTGCCGTCGCCCGAGCTGGCGCGGACGGTGGTCGTGGGGGGCGGCGCGCTGGCCGTGGGCGGGCTCGTCTCGCTGGCCGCCGGCACGTTCACCCCGCTGATGGTCGCCGGCTCGGTCTTCGCCCTCACGCTCTCGGTCAACGAATTCACCCGGCTGGTCGGCCCGCGGGGGAGGTCGCCGCGGACCTACCGCCGCGTGCTGGCGCTGGTCAAACCCTTCCGGCGCCGCATCCTCCTGGCCGCCGGGCTCGGGGCCACCAGCGTGTTCTCCGCCATGGCGCGCGTCTTCTTCATCGGCGCCGCGGTCAACCTCCTGGCCTCGGGCCAGAGGAGGGGGGGCTTCGGCCTGCGGCTGGCGGCGCTCAGCGGGGTCGGCCTGACCGCGAACGCCCTGCACTCGCTGCTGGAATACTCCGGCAGCGTCCAGTGGCGGAAGCTCTCGGAGGAGGCGCAGAACGGCCTCCGGCTGGAGGCCTACACCCACATCCAGGCGCTGGAGATCTCCACCATCGAGCGCCGCCGCCATGGCGAGCTGCTGACCATCCTGGGCGAGGACGTCCACCGCGTCCAGGTGCTCTTCGGGGCGGCCTGGGACCTCTTCGAGATGGTGGTGCGGGTGCTGCCCGCCTGCATGGTGTTCCTCTTCGTCGCGCCGCGCGTGGCCTGGGTGACGCTGTCGTGGGTGCCGCTGATCCTGCGCGTCTCGGCGGCGCTCTACCACCGCACCCTGCCGTTGCAGCGGGCGGCGGCGGAGCGCCAGAGCCTGTTGCTGTCGCAGCTTTCAGAGAGCCTCAACGGCTTCGAGACGATCAAGAGCTTCACCATCGAGCGCTACCAGCTCGAGCGCGTCGGCGCGCTCGGCCAGGACGTGCTGGGCGAGACCGCGCGCGCCATCGATGTCGGAGCGGCGTTCGGTCCGATCCTCGAGGTCATGATCATGAGCGCCACGGTGGCGACCATGATCGGCGCCGCCCTGTTTGCCGGGCCCGGCATGAGCAGCGGCACCTACTCCATCCTGCTCATGCTCACCGGGCAGCTCTACTGGCCGCTGACCGAGCTCGGCAAGGGCGCCAACGAGCTGCAGCGCTCCCTGGTCTCCCTGAACCGCGTCTACGACCTCATCGAGGAGGAGGTCCAGGAGCCCACCGGCAGCCGGCCGCTCGACCCGCGCAACGTCGGCGGCGAGATCCGGGTGGACGACGTGGTGTTCGGCTACGATCCGGGAACCCCGGTGCTGCACGGTGTGCGGATGCGGTTTGCCCGCGGGCGCACGACCGCCGTCGTCGGACCGACCGGCTCCGGCAAGAGCACGCTGGCGAAGCTGCTGCTGCGTTTCTACGAGGTCCAGGAGGGGGCCGTCCGGCTCGACGGGGAGGACATCCGCGATTTCGCGGTCCGCGACCTGCGGCGGTCGATCGCACTGGCGAGCCAGTCGCCCTTCCTCTTCTTCGGCAGCGTGCGCGAGAACATCGCGCTGGGCGACCCGGGCGCCCCGCTCGCGGCCGTCCGCCAGGCCGCGCGGTGGGCCCACGCCAGCCGGTTCATCGAGAACCTCCCCGGAGGTTACGAAGCCCAGGTCGAGGAGCATGGGCAGAAGCTGTCGGGTGGGGAGCGCCAGCGGATCTCCCTGGCGCGGGCGTTGATGAAAGACGCCCCCATCCTTCTGCTCGACGAGGCGACGTCCCAGGTGGACAACCGGACGGAAGCCGCCATCGTGAGCTCGCTGCGCGAGGTCCGGCAGGGGCGCACGACCGTCATCATCGCCCACCGGCTTTCCGCGGTGCGCGACGCCGACTACACCTACGTCCTCGATCAGGGGCGCGTCGCGGAGGAGGGGAGGCACGACGATCTCGTCCGCCTCGGCGGCACCTATGCCGCGCTCTGGCGGCTCCAGTCCGGCCCGTCCGCCAGGGGCGCGGACGGCGAGTGAGAGAGTAGCCCTTCTCTCCTACGGGATGGCGTTCTTGGCCACGATGCCCATCAGCAGGCCGGCTTCTGTCCCGTTGAGAAAACTCCCGTGCACCTAGGAGAGGACGGCCATGGAGGCCGCTCAAAACATCAGGAGAAAAACCGATGCTGCGGAAAGTGAGCTTCCTTGGGGCCTGTGCTCTCGCGCTTCTCGCTCCCCTGGCGAGCCAAGCCCAGGAAACGGCCGGCAAGGTTCCGGTGCCTGAGGTAACGGGCGTCACGGTTGCGCTTCCCTCGACTCCGGTGCCTGCCGTCGAAGCTGGAGTCTGCCCGGCGGCAAAGCCTGCGATCGAACCGTTGGTGCATACCGCGCGGCAGGTTACCAGCTGCACCTCCTACGCCTGTGGTCTTGGCTCCCCCGTCAACTGTTCGAAGCTCTGTGGTGACTTCGCAACCTGCAGTCAAATTCCGGGACCTTTCTACGGGCACTGCATGTTCCAGTAAGGCGCGAGTTCGCGCCGGAGAGCCTGTCTCCGGCCACCCTCCTCTTCGGCAGCTCCAAGCACCGGGCGGCTTCAAGGAAGACCGCCCGCGCTGTACGCTTTCGCCCTATAGTCACGGCGGCAGTTCTCCAGAGTCGATCATGGCGATCGGATCGGTCGCCGGGGCGCTGTCCACTGGAGCTCGCCGCTTCTCGAACCCCCAACAGCCGTACGACGCAAGGAGACAAGGACATGGCCGCAAATCTTGATGGAGCGCCCCGCGGCAAGGGGCTGCATTACACGCTGTGGACGTTTCAGGTGCTGCTCGCGCTCCTCTTCCTGTTCGCCGGCATCATGAAGCTGGTGACGCCTGCCGAGAAGCTGGCCGCGCTGGCGCCGCAGTTCTCGGTCAACTTCATGCGCTTCATCGGCGTGGTCGAGACCCTGGGCGGGCTCGGCATGGTCCTCCCTGGCCTTCTGAAGATCAAGACCGGCCTGACCCCCCTCGCCGCCGCCGGCCTGGTGATCGTGATGATCGGCGCCGTGGTGGTCTCGTACCAGACGATGGGAGTGAAAGGGGTGGCGGTTCCGCTGGTGACCGGAATCGTGGCGGCGTTCGTGGCCTACGGGCGCTGGCGGCTCGTGCCTCTGCCGGAGCGGTGAGGCCATCCCTGAAAGGTGGGACACGCTTTCCGGGCTGAAGGCCCGGGCTTCCTCAGCCCAGGGCAAGGCCCTGGGTTGGAAGCGGCAACACCCACCGGCGCCCCAACGGGGTGCGATACCAACGCATCGCCCGAAAAGACATCAGGGGGCTGCCGCCGGCTCCGGCTTGGGCTCGACGCGTTTCGCGGGCTTCGCCTTCCGCCCGAACCACCCTCGCACCTTCTCCCGCCCTTCCACCATGATCTCGTAGATGGTGGGGATCACCAGCAGGGTGAGGAAGGTCGAGGTGATGGTGCCGCCGATCACCGCGCGGCCCAGGGGCGCCCGGAAATCGGCCCCCTCGCCGGCGCCGATGGCCACCGGGATCATGCCGGCGATCAGCGCCACCGTGGTCATCAGGATGGGGCGCAGGCGCACCCGGCCGGCCTCGATCAGGGCGTCGCGCAGTGGCATCCCCTGCTCGTGGTTCCACTTGGCGAAGTCGATCAGCAGGATGGCGTTCTTGGCCACGATGCCCATCAGCAGGATGACGCCGATCAGGCTCATCAGGTTCAGCGTGTCGCCGGTGATCAGCAGCATCAGCACCACGCCCACCAGCGACAGCGGGAGCGAGAGCAGGATCGCCAGCGGATCGAGGAACGAGCCGAACTGGACCACCAGGATCAGGTACATCAGCAGCACCGCCAGCGCCAGGGCGGCGAAGATCTTGCCGAAGACCTCGTTCTGATTCTTGACGTCCCCCCCTTGCGAGAGCGTCACCCCGGGGGGGAGGCGCAGGCGGGCGACCCGCCGGTTGAGGTCGCGCGTCACCTCGGAGAGCGAGCGCCCCTCGACGTTGGCGCCCACCGTCACCACCTTGTCGCGGTTGAGATGATCGATCTGGGCCGGGCCGGTGCTGCGCACCACCGTGGCCACCTGGCCGAGGGGGATCAGGGCGGGCGCGCCGCCGCCGGCCGCCGATCCCGTCGGTCCGGTCGATCCCGCCGATCCCATCGCGCCGCCGCCCGCCGCCACCACCAGGGGGAGCTGCTCGATGTCGGTGACGTTGGTCCGCGCCTCGGGAGCGAGGCGGACGGTGACGTCGCGGGTCTTGCCCAGCGGATCGATCCAGTCCCCCGCCTTGACGCCTGCGAAGGCGGGGCGGAGCGACTGGGCCACCTGGCTGACGTTGAGCCCCATCGTGCCGGCGAGGCCGCGGTTGAGCTGCACCTCCAGCTCCGGCCGGTCGCCGCGGGTCGACAGGTCGATGTCCGTGGCCCCCTTGACCTTCCGCATCTCGTCCTCGATCGACCGCGCCGCCCGGGAGAGGGTCGCCATGTCCTGGCCGCGCAGCTGCACCTGGATCTGCTTCTGGTTCCCCCCGGGGCCGCCTTGGGAGAGGGCGACCGTGGCGCCGCCGATCCGTTTCGACTCCTGGCGGATCTGCCGGGCGAGCTCCTGCTGCGAGACGTTGCGGTTCTTCTTCGGCACCAGCTTGATGTAGATGCTGCCGGTGTCGACGTCGCCGGAGCCGGTGGAGCTGCCGATGCTGGTGTAGGTGTAGGCCACCTGCGGGTGGGTGCGGGCGACGCTCGCCATCTCGCGGGCCTTGATCGCGGTGTAATTGAGGTTGGAGCCCGGCGGCGTCAGCAGCGAGAGGTTGATCTCCGAGCGGTCGCTCTCCGGAATGAAGCCGCCGCCGCCGAAGAAGACCTGCAGGGCGATCGCCCCGAAGAAGGAGACGGCGACGAGGCCGAGGATGGCCAGCCGGTGGTCGAGCGCCCAGGCGATGACCGTCTTGTAGCGGTCGGCCTGGCGGTCGAACCACTGGTTGAAGCGGTCGAGCGCTCGCGCGATCGGGTTCTTGCGCTCATGGGCCTCGAGCTGCGGGTCGGGCCAGTAGGCCGAGAGCATCGGGTCGAGCGAGAAGGAGACGAAGAGGGAGACCAGCACGGCGCAGGCGATGGTCAGCGCGAACGGCTTGAACCACTGGCCCGCCACCCCCTGCATGAAGGCCACCGGCGCGAACACCGCCACGATCGAGAAGGTGGTGGCGGTGACCGCCATGGCGATCTCGTTGGTGCCGGCGTGCGCGGCCTCGACGTGGTCCTTGCCCATCTCCACGTGCCGCACGATGTTCTCCCGCACCACGATGGCGTCGTCGATCAGGATGCCGATGGCGAGCGAGAGGCCGAGCAGCGACATGGTATTGAGGGTGAAGCCGCAGGCCCAGACCGCGATGAAGGAGGAGAGCACCGAGACCGGCAGGGCGAGGCCGGTGATCACCGTCGAGCGCCAGGAGTTGAGGAACAGGAAGACCACGAAGACGGTGAGCAGCGCCCCCTCGATCAGCGCCTCCTCGACGTTGCGCACCGACTGGTGCACCCGCTCGCCGGCATCGCGCACCACCGACAGCTTCACCCCCGGCGGCAGGGTCGGCTGGAGCTTCTGGATCGCCGCCTTGACGGCGTCCGCGACCTTGGTGGTGCTCGCCCCCTTCGACTTGGTGACGTCGATGCCCACCGCCAGCTGGCCGTTGTAGAGGGCGAGGGTGCGCTGCTCGGTGGTGCCGTCGAGCACGTTGGCCACCGTCCCCAGGCGGATCAGCTGGTTGTTGTGGGAGCCGACCACGAGCTGCGCGAAGTCTTCCGGGTTCTGCAGCCGGCCGCGCAGGCGGATCGCCTGCTCGGTGAGGCGCCCCTGCACCTGCCCGACGGGAGCCGCCAGGTTCTGGGCCTGCACCGCCGCCAGCACCTGGGCGACGGAGACGCCCGACGCCGCCATGTCCCCCGGCCGGACGTTGACCGAGATCTCGCGGTTGGCGCCCCCCACCACGTTGACCTGGGCGACGCCGTTGATCCCGCGTAGCGCCCGGGTGATGCCGGGGTCGGCGAGCAGGGTCAGCTCCGGGGTCGCCATGTTGTCGGAGGCGAGCACCATCGAGACGATCGGCAGGTCGTCCGGATCGAACTTGCGCAGGATCGGCTCTTTCATTTCCGCCGGCAGGTCGTTGCGGATCCCCGAGATGGCGTCGCGCACGTCCTGGACCCCCTGGTCCGGGTCCTTGCCGAAGACGAACTGCACGATGATGGTGGAGAAGCCGTCGAGCGAGGTGGAGCGGATCTCGTCGATCCCGGAAAGGCCGCTGAACGACTCCTCCATGCGCTCCACCACCTCCTGCTCGACCTGCGAGGGGGAGGCGCCGGGGTAGGGGACGGAGACGAACACGATCGGGTTCGACAGGTCCGGGAACTCGTCGACGTCGATGCTGAACAGGGCGAAGACGCCGAAGATCACCAGCGTCAGCATCACCACCACGGTGACGATGGGGCGCTTGATCGCGAAATCAGAGATCGTCATAACGACTGCGCCAGCCTTTCCGCCTGCTGCTGCACCGACGGCGCCAGCCGCACCGGCGTCCCCGGCTGGATCTCCTGGGCCGCGCCGAGGAGGACCACGTCCCCCGGCTGCACGCCGCTGCGGATCTCCACCTTCTGCTCGCGGTCGTCCACCAGCCCGATCTCGACCTCCATCCGCGCTACCTTGCCGTCGCGCACCAGCAGCACGGCGGGCTTCGCCATCCGCCGGTCGATGGCCCCCGTGGGCACGGTCAGCCCGGTGCGCGACTCGCTCTCGACCCGTCCCTGCGTGTAGAGGCCGGCCACCAAGTCGTTGCCGGTGTTGGGGATCTCGGCGTAGACCCGCACCTGCCGGGTGGTGGGGTCGGCGATCGGGTTGATGCGCGAGACCAGCCCGCGGAAGGTGCGGTTGCCGTAGCCGGTGACGGTGAAGTCCACCGGCGCGCCCACCTTGACCTGGACGAGTTGCTCGGAGGGGATAGAGGCCTCGAGCTGCAGGCTGGAGGGGTCGACCACTGTGTAGAGGGCCGTGCCGGCCTGCACCACGTCCCCCGCCGAGACCGGCCGCTCGCTCACCACGCCGGCGAAGGGGGCGGTCACCACGGTGTAGGCGAGCTGCTTCTCGGCGGCGGCCACCTGGGACTGCGCCTGGGCCAGGGCGGCCTGGGACTGCACCACGGTCTGCTCGGACGTCTCGACGTTGCGCTGGGCCACCGCGCCGGCCGCCACCAGGGCCCGCTGCCGCTGCGCCTCGCGCTGCGCCACCGCCAGGTTGTTGCGCGCGCTGGTCACCGCCGACCGCGCCGAATTGTAGGCGTCGGTGAGGGCGGCCGAATCGAGGCGGGCGAGGGTCTCCCCCCGGCGCACCGTCTCGCCGGGCTGCGCCGTCACGGTCAGCACCGAGGCCGCGATCTGCGCCCGCACAGTCGCCTGCCGCTCCGCCGCCAGCGTGCCGGTGAGCGCCGGACCGCTCTGCAGCGGCCCCTTCGCTACCACTGCCGTGTCCTCCGGCCCGAGCACGATCGGCTGCGGAGCGGCGTTGGCCGCCGCGGCGTCCTTGCCGCCGTTCTTCTTGCAGCCGGTTCCGACGAGCAGGGTCAGGGCAAGGAGCGGGATCATCAGAAGCCGTCGATTCATTGGAAGGTTCCCCCCGGGCCGCCGGGCTGCCCCGGCGCCGTCGTTCCACCCGGAACCGTGGAGGGCGCTCCTGTGGTCGGTTGTGAAGTCTGTGCCGGAGCACTGGCGGCCGCCGCGCCCGTGGAGGCGCCACTCACCTGGGCCGTGGCCTGGCTGCCGGCGGTGGTGAGCGGGAGGTCGCGGATCAGCGCCAGGCGGGCACGCGCCACCTGTACGTTGCGCAGCGCCTGGGCTCGGTTGACCTCGGCCTGCTCGAAGAGGAGGCGGGAATTCTGCAGCTCGATCTGGCTCGAGATCCCCTCGCGGAAGCGGATCTGGGCGATCTCGTACCCCCGCCGCGCCTGCTCGACCGTGCTCTCGTTGCTCTTCAGCAGCGCCTCGGCGTCGCCGAGGTCGAGCTGCGACGTCCGCACGTCGAGCTCCGCGGCCTCGCGGGTCTGCTTCAGACGCGCCCGCGCCTCGGAGAGATTCCCCCGCGCCACCAGCTGATCGCCGGTGATCCGGCCGCCGGTGAAGATGGGGATGGAGAGGTTGAGCGTCACCGTCCAGTCCTCCCGGAAGTCGCCGTACTGCGGCAGGCCGTTGGCGGGGTAGGCGACCGGGCTATAGCGCGAGTTGAAGGAGATCGACGGCAGCCGCTCGGCCCGCGCGCCGGTGAGGAGCGACTCGTTCGCCTTCACCTCTTCCTCGGCCTGGCGCACCGGCGCCCGCGCGTCGATCGCGAGGTCGGAGGGGGTGGCGAAGCGCGCCGGCAGCTCCTCCAGGGTGGTGGTGAGGCGGACCTCGTCGCCCAGCGGCACGTTGAGCAGCTGCTTGAGCCGCAGGTAGGCCTCCTGGCGCCGGCTGCGGTTCTGCAGCACCAGCGGCAGCTGATTGTCGCGCGAAACCCGGGCTTGGAGCTGCTCGAACTCCGACTTGTCCCCCACCTGGAAGGCCACGGTGGTCTGGCGGAGGATCTCCTCCTGCTGGGCGAGCGAGGCCTCGGCGATCGTCACCAGCCGCTCGGCGAGCAGGGCGTCGAAGTAGGCGCTGGTGACGTCCAGCAGGGACTCGGCCCGCGCCGCGTCGACGTTGATCTCCGACGACAGCCGGCGGGCCTGGGAGGCGCGCAGGCGGGCCACCGTCTGGCCGCCGTCGAAGATGAACTGCGAGAGGGTGAGCCCGAGGGTGTACTGATTTCTCTGGCCGAAGGGGAGGTTCTGAATCTCGCCCCCCTGGCCGCCGCCGCTGCCGCCGGTCGACGAGTTGGAGAAGAGGCCGTCATATTGCGAGCGCAGCGTCCGGACATAGGCCGCCGTCCCCGAGACCTGCGGATAGAAGCCGCTGCGCGAGACGATCTCCGAGCCCACCGCCCGCATCACCCCCGCCTCGGCCACCCAGACGGTCTCGCTCTCGCCGGAGCCGATGCGCAGCGCGTCCTCGAGCGACAAGAGGACGACCTTCCCCCCCGTGGCGTCCTGCACGGACGGCGCCGCCAGGAGCGGAGGAGCTGCCGGGGGCGTCTGGGCCACGCCGAAGCCGGTCCCGGCCAGAGCCGTGACGATGAAAAAGCTGCCGGTGATTTTTCTCAAGTCTGCCCGATCTACCTGTGAAAGGACCTGCGGTTCCCAGGATCCGTAGCGGGTCTGAACGTCCTGACCGCCCCGCGCTTCCGCACCGCGTGTATTGTAAGCGAAGGTGATGCCAGCCCTCATCACCCCGGCCCTCTTCTCCCGACTCGGGAGAAGAGGGGGCCCCTCCGCTGGATTGTTCCCGTCTTTCTCCCCTCTCCCGTGTCGGGAGAGGGGCCGGGGGTGAGGGTTCGCCGCCCCCCTTGACACCTCCTATATATTCCTCCCCGGAGACCGCTCTCCAGGAGACTCAAAGCGAGCCCATGGCCAAACCCGTCCTTTTCGCCATCGACGACGACCCCGAGGTGCTGCGCGCGGTGGAGCGCGACCTGCGTCACGAATACGGGGAGCACTACCGCGTGATGCGGGCGAGCTCGGGGCCGAGCGCGCTCGAGGCCCTGGAGCAGCTCAAGGTCCGCGGCACCCCGCTGGCCCTCTTCCTCGTGGACCAGCGGATGCCGCACATGACCGGGGTCGAGTTCCTGGAGAAGGCCATTCCCCTCTTCCCCACGGCCAAGCGGGCGCTGCTCACCGCCTACGCGGACACCGACGCCGCCATCCGCGCCATCAACACGGCGCGCGTCGACTACTACCTCCTCAAGCCCTGGGATCCGCCCGAGCAGCGCCTCTATCCGGTGATCAACGACCTGCTGACCGACTGGCAGGCGGGGTTCCGGCCGCCGTTCGAGGGGGTGCGAGTGATCGGCCACCGCTGGTCCCCCGACGCCTTCCAGATCCGCGACTTCCTGGCCCGCCACCAGGTGCCCTACCACTGGATGGACGTCGAGACCGACCCCGAGGCCCGGCAGCTGCTGGCAGGGGAGGAGGGGAGCCCGGCCCTCCCCCTCGTCGTGCTCGCCGACGGCACCCGCCTGATCCAGCCGTCGCGGGCCGAGCTGGCCGAGAAGATCGGCTTCAAGACCCAGGCGGAGAAGCCGTTCTACGACCTGGTGATCGTGGGCGGCGGCCCCTCGGGACTGGCGGCCGCGGTCTATGGCGCCTCCGAGGGTCTGCGCACGCTGATGGTGGAGGGGGACGCCCCCGGCGGGCAGGCCGGCACCAGCTCGCGGATCGAGAACTACCTCGGCTTCCCCTCCGGCCTCTCCGGGGCCGACCTGACGCGCCGCGGCGTCACCCAGGCCCAGCGCTTCGGCGTCGAGATCCTCACCCCCCAGGAGGCGAAGGGGATCCGGCTGGAGGAGTCCTACCGCATCCTCACCCTCGGCGACGGCCGCGAGGTGAGCTGCCACGCCCTGCTGATCGCCACCGGCGTCTCCTACCGCAAGCTCGACGTCCCCGGAGTCGAGCTGCTCACCGGCGCCGGTGTCTACTACGGGGCGGCGATGACCGAGGCGATGTCCTGCCGCGACGAGGGGGTGTTCATCGTCGGCGGCGCCAACTCGGCCGGCCAGGCCGCCATGTTCTTCTCCAGGTACGCCCAGCGGGTGGTCATGCTGGTGCGCGGCGACTCCCTCAACAAGGGGATGTCCCAGTACCTGATCGACCAGATCGGCGCGACCCCCAACATCGAGGTCTGGTACTCCGTAAACGTCGCCGCGGTCCACGGTGCGGAGCACCTGGAGTCGATCGACGTCCACCACTCCGGTACTGACGATAGTACCGGCGAGGTCACCAGCCACCCCGCCCGCTCGCTCTTCATCCTCATCGG
The DNA here is from genome assembly GCA_963698025.1 of uncultured Acidobacteriota bacterium. Lineage (GTDB taxonomy): Bacteria > Acidobacteriota > Thermoanaerobaculia > Multivoradales > UBA5704 > DATARR01. Next base: position 77,801 of record OY969112.1, read on the forward strand.
CGCCCAGCCGCGCACCAACTGGCTGGAGGGGGTGGTCGAGCGGGACGGCCGCGGCTTCATCCTCACCGGTCCCGCCCTGACGCACGACGGCAAGCGCCCGCCAGGATGGAAGCTCGACCGCGACCCCTTCCTGCTGGAGACCAGCGTGCCCGGCATCTTCGCCGCCGGCGACGTGCGCCAGGGCTCGGTCAAGCGCGTGGCCTCCGGAGTCGGCGAAGGGTCGATCGCCATCTCCTTCATCCACGAATACCTGAGCCGCCTGTAGCCGGTTGCGTGGTAATCAATAAACGCAGCTGTCGCAGCTGTGGCCTACGACGGTCTCGGGCATGCCCGCGAATTGGTGACCGCTCTGCGTCGGATTGAGAAGCCGGAGGGACTCGCGGCTCAGGGTCAGCTTCGTGGTCTCGATCTTTCTCATGGTTGATTCCTCCCTTTCTGGGAGGATCAACGCGGGAAAGGCGGCGATCCCCTCACTCCCCCGGGCCGCTCGTCCGGTCCGCCAGCCGCTCCCCCTGGGGGCGGCTCGGCTGGAAGACGTAGGCGCCGCTGCGATAGAGGCGGTCGGCGCCGTTGAAGTAGGCGATCGCATCTTCGATCAGCTCGCGGCCGGCGGCGTCCGGGGCCTTGAGCGGGGCCATCTCGCCGCTGGCCGGATCGACGTCGAAGAGATCCGCCGATTCGTGAAGGCCGAGCACCGCCATGCGACCACCCCGCATCAGGGCGATGTCGTTGTTGTGCGTCATCAGCGCCCGGCCCGCCGAGGGGTCGACCCGGAAGAGGTCGTGGCCGAAGAACTTCGAGTCGTAGCCCATCCCCAGGATGCCGAGGATCGTCGGCGGCACGTCGAGCGAGGAGGAGATCGTGTCCAGCCGCGCGCCGGCCGGCACCACGCCCGGCGCCACGAAGAGGATCGGCACCTGGTAGCTCGCTAGCGGGATCTCCGCCGCGCCGTAGACCCGCGCGCCGTGATCGCCCATCAGCACGAACACCGTGTTCCTGTAGAAGGCGTGAGCCTTCGCCTCCCGCAGGAAGCGGCCGAGCGCGTAATCGGCGTAGCGCACCACGTTCTCCCGCCGGTGGAAGCGCGGCAGCGCCTGGATGCCGTCCTGCGGGAAGGTGAACGGCCGGTGGTTCGAGACGCTGAGCACCAGCGAGTAGAACGGCTTGCCGGTGGCGGCGAGGCCGTCCATCTCCGCCAGCGCCTTGGTGAAGATCGCCTCGTCGCAGGCGCCCCAGGCGGTGGTGAAGGTGCCCTTGGGGAAATCCTTCTGGTCGACGATCCGGTCCACCCCGTTGTGGCTCAGGTAGTTGCCCATGCCGTCGAAGAGCGCCCGGCCGCCATAGACGAACATCGTCTGGTAACCCCGGCTCTTCAGCAGCTCGGGGAGGGTGAAGAGGCCCACCGACTGGTCGCGCCGCACGATCGATCCGCCCGGCAGCGGCGGCAGCGACGACGTGGTCGCCTCGATCGCCCGGATCGTCCGGTTCCCCGTCGAGAAGGCGTGGGTGAGCAGCGTCCCCTCCCGGGTCAGCGCGTCGAACTGCGGCGTCAGGCTCTCCTTCGCCGCGGGATTGAGCGCGCCGATGAACTCCGAGCCCAGGCTCTCCTCGAGCACCACCACCACGTTCATCTTCCGCTCCGGGCTCAAGGGGCGGACGGGGCGCAGCGTCGAGTCCGGCGCGAACGTGGCCGGTGCCGCCGCCGGCTCGGCGAGCAGCCGGTGCAGGCGATCGAGGTTGGCGGTCTGCGGCCGGGTGGCGTACAGCCCCTCGTAGGGGGCGTCCGAGCCGAGCAGGGCCATGAAGAAGGAGTAGTAGCCGTTGCCCGCGAGCTCGTTGAGCGCCCGGTCCTCCGAGACCCGCGAGAGCGCCGGCGAGACCGCCATCGTGGCCATGGCGAGCACCGCCGCGTAAATCCCGAGGAAGGCCAGGCGCTGCGACCCCGGCGCCCGCCGCTCCCAGGCCGCCCGCATCGGCCGGCGCAGCGCGTAGAGCAGCCCGGCGGTGGCGAGGGCGATGACGGTGAGGATGATCCCGGTGTGGTAGCTCTGCCAGATGTTGTCCGCCACCTCCCCGGGATAGATCAGGTAGTCCACCGCCACGAAGTTGAAGCGGCCGTTGAACTCCTCGAAGAAGAAGTACTCGGCCGCCGCCACGAACAGCCCCGAGAAGGTGGCGATCGTGATCCAGAGGAAGAGGAAGGCGCGCGTCGTCCGCCACCGGAACCACCGCTCCGGGAGGAGGGTGAGGAAGAGCACGAGCGGCGCCGCCAGCCAGAGGACCGAGAGGACGTCGAACACCTCGCCCACGGCCAGGGCCTTGAGCACCGCGCCCAGGCCGTTGCGCGTCAGGGCGTGCTGAAAGAGCAGCAGACCCACCCGCGTGAGCAGCCAGACGGTCATGTAGAACCCGGCGAAGATCACCGGCAGGCGATACCGGGATTCGGCAAGGAGAAGACGGACCTGCCTGGAAAGCTGGCTCAAGGACATGAACTCCCACTCTGGTCGCAGAAAGTGACGACACGGTACCAGCCGCCGCCAGGGACGGCAAGTTGGTGGCTCAATAGGGTAGAACAGGGGGTGGAGTGGAATGCTTCCAGGGGCGGGGGTCCAGAGCTGCCGTGGGATATGGAGCGCCCTGCGCTTCGAATCCTCACCCCCGATCCCTCTCCACAGAGTGGAGAGGGCCGGGGTAAGGGTCCGGGTGGGGAGTGCGTGGCCCCCGGCGCCGCTTCAGGGCTCTTCGGCGAGCGTGTACTCGAAGGCGTACGAGTGCTTGCCGTCGGCGATCTCGATCGTCATCTTGCCGGCCAGGCCCGCCAACTGACCCGTGCCGGAGTCCGGCACCACGGCGATGGTGAGGGCCGGCGTGCCGCGCGTCATGGTGCCGTTGTGCTGGAGCGCGAAGGTGCCGGTGCGCCCCCGCAGCGTGCCGCTGACCTGCTCCATGGCGACGTAACCGGCCGAGCCCTGGACCGCGGTGCCGACGGCGAGCATCTCCCCCTTGCTGGTCGCCTCGAGATCGCCGTGGAACTGCTTGTCGAGCAGCATCCTGCCGACGGCCGGGGTGCCGGAGCCGTCGGCCGGCGCCTGCGGGTTCAGCTTGACCTCAAAGGTTCCGCTTGCATGATTCGTCATCACGATCTCCTTCTGGAAAGGCCTCGTGCCGCAGCCACATTTCGAGACGCTCGGCGATCAACGGCTGCCAGCGGCTCAGCGTCTCAGCGTCTCTTTGTCCGCCCCCCGGAACATGTGCGCGAAGTCCAGTGCCCGGACGACATGGGCGATCCACAGGGCGTCTCGAAGCTCGGCGTGGATGCGCTCGGGAGGAAAGAGCGCGGCCCAGGGCGCGAGGTAGGCATCGCACAGTTTCCGTTTCCAGGGCTCGCGCAGATCTTCGGGCAGCGTGGCCAACGCGGTCTCCAGGGTGAAGGCCAGGGAGCAGAACGGGTGGGTGACGCACGAGTCCCCCCAGTCGCAGATGCGGTAGGACGCGCCGCCGCAGAGCACGTTGCCCGGGTGCAGGTCGCCGTGGTCGAGCGCGGCCGGACAGGGGGAGGCCGCCAGCCGGTCGCAGCACCTCGTGAGCCTGGGGAGCGCGTCGCGCAGGCGCGAGCGAAGATCCTCCGTTTCGGCGGCGTCGAGCCCGATGGCCAGGACCTCGCTCTCGATCAACTTCGCGAGCAGGCCGGGCAGTTGGTGGACCCGCCGGTCCGGCAGGCCGATCCCCAGCAACCGGCTGACGAAGTCCGACGATTCGATCTGGATTCGCGAGTACGACGACAGCACGCTCGCCAGCGCCGACAGCTGGGCCGGCACGTCGGTCGTTTCGCGCAACGGGAGACCGGCGTCCGCCATCAGGATCCAGCCGAACGCGCCCTGGGCGCGCTGCACGGCGGGGATGACGGAGCTCCAGCGCTTCGCGAGCCATGGCAGGAGCAGGGGCTCGTGCCTGCCGCTCATGCCACACGCCTTGAAATACGAGGTTCCCCGCTGGAAGGTTACGCGGTGGACCACCGCCCAGGGGCGTTCCTTGACGGTGTGGACGTCCTTGAGTTTGCCCAGGCCGAGAGACCGGCCGGTAGCGGTGAGCCACTCCCGGACGCCCGCTTCCCAGTGCGGCCTGGTGCCACGCAGCCAGGGGGACAAGAGCTCTTCAGTCATGCTGTTCGTCTACCCTCCCAATCTCAAGACACTACTCAGAGCCCATGGCCGGGGCGGCGGTCCCCAAGCTATTGCGCGGGCGGCGCTCGGATGGGCCGGAGCGCCCCTCGGCCGGGGTGTTCCGGAGCCGGACGGGGCCCGGTGGCCGATCTTTTGGGCGGCTTGAACGGACGGAGTTTCCCGGTGGCCCCTCGTGGGGGCCGGTCGGCCCCTCATCGGGGCCGGTCCGCCCCCCGTTTGGGCCGGTCGGGCCCACGCTTGGGCCGGCCCGTCCCCAATGGGGGACTTACGAGATCTCGTAAGGGCCGGGCCGTCCCCAGCGAGGGGCCGGCTGGCCCAAGCGAGGGGCTAGCTGGCCCAAACGGGGGACTTACGAGATCTCGTAAGGGGCGGACCGACCCAAGCGTGGGCGCGTCGGCCCCCAGCGAGGGCCGGACGGTCCCCCAAATGGGCCAGACCGGCCCAAGCGTGGGCCGGACCGGCCCCCAGGTGAAAACCCGGCGTCGGCCGGCGGCGGATGAGCCCGTAAGTCCCTCAAGGACATGGAGAAAGCCTGATTTGCAAAGAACCGCTGGAGCCGCCTGGGGCTCCGCGACGGCCCATTCTATGGCACGACCCTGACCCGGTGTGCGAAATCGCACATCCGCCTGTCCGCTCTGCCTGCACCGCCTGCGGACGAGCGGCCCCCACCTCTGCGATCCCGCCTCGGAGGTCAACCAGGTGCTTTGTCTGAGGAGGATAGGAAGTTTGATGGCAGGGGATGCCTCTGGAAGCATCACAGGAATCACGCGCAGCTTGCGGTCGACCATCTCCGAGAGGCAGGCCCGCATCTCGGATGTCTCCCAGGGACCCAACCCCTCTTTGCCGATCATGACCGCCGCGGAAGGGACGGTCTCGATGATCTTCTCGAGCTCATCCTGCCAGGGAACGCCTGGGGGCAATTCCTTCTCATCAAGCCAGACACGCAGTCCCCGGGCCTCCAACGCCTCCGCGATCTGGCGCACGGCGGGCTTGTCCTTGCTGTTGTGGCTCAGGAAGACGTCGAAGGTGTCGTCAAGCAAAGGGCCTCCTGGAACAGGGTCGACTCCCAGTTTATCAGTGGCTACAGAAACAGGGCTCCGGTGGAGCCCGCCCATCCGGCGTAAAATCGCCCTGGCCGGGGCGACCGGGCCCCCGAGGACGCATGCTAGACTCCGAAGTTGCGGAAAGCCATGCTCAAACCGACCTCGGCGGCACGTTCTGTAGCGCCTTGGAGCAAAGGAGGGCACCGATGGCGGCGATCCCATTGCAGCGCGATGTCTGTTACCCGGAAGACGACGGCAAACCGATGGGTGAGACGGAGTTTCACCGCGATGAGATCTACGGCCTGATCTGGGCGTTGCGGCAGCATTACCGCGACGTTCCGGACGTCCATGTCACGGGCGACCTCTTCCTGTACTACGTGCAGGGGGACCCCCGCTCGGTCGTCTGCCCCGACGTCTTCGTAGTGAAGGGGGTCTCGAAGGAAAAGCGCCGCATCTACAAGCTCTGGGAGGAGGATGCCGTCCCCTTTCTCGTGGTCGAGGTCACCTCTGCGAGCACCCGCGCCGACGATCTCGGAAAGAAGCGGGAGCTTTACGAGCGGCTCGGGGTGGAGGAGTACTTCCTCCATGATCCGCTGGGAGAGTATCTCCGCCCCCAGCTGCAGGGATTCCGTCTCGAGCAGGGGCGCTATCGCCGGATCGAGCCCTCTGTGGACGGCTCCCTTCCCAGCCGGTCCACCGGCCTGACTTTCCGCCCGCAAGGGCAAGAGATCCGCCTCGTCGAGACCGTGACCGGCAGGCCGTTGCCCACGATCGAGGAGACGGCCGAGCAGATCGACCAAGAGCGGGCGGCGCGTCTGGAGGCTGAGGAGCGAGCCCGGACCGCGCAGGAGGAGGTCGCCCGGTTGCGCCGTGAGCTGGAGCGGCGGGGGTCCTGACCTACGGGCAGACCGCGAACGCGTCCACGTCCTGGATCGGCTGGAACGACGTGCTCTGCGGGTTGACGTAGGTCCGGACCTTGCCGGTCACGGTGTCGGTGACCGTGAGGACGGTCCGCACGTTGGTCAGGCCGCCCGCGAAGACCCAGTAGCTGCGGTTCACGCCGCAGGCCTGTAGGACCTTGATCACCATCTCGACGTTGCCGGGGGCGAAGAACCAGAAGTACCCGGTGTCGGCGGTCAGCGCCACCGGCATGCCGGTCCCCTTCGTGCCATCCGGGATCTCCCAGGTCACGTCGACCTTGAACCGTTCCTGGTTGAGGAAGAGGGAGGTCCCGGCGACCGCGTTGCTTCCCGCCAGGGTCGAAGCGGTCGCCGCCGAGGCGGATTTCGGCAGGACGTCGCAGGTGTGGAAGGCGTCGATGTCCTGGATCGGCTGGAACGATGTGCCCTGCGGGTTCGTGTAGGTCTTGATCGCGCCGCTCTGGGTGTCGCGGACGGTGAGGACGGTCTGGACGTTGGTCAGGCCGCCCGCGAAGGTCCAGAAGCTCTGGTTGAAACCGCAGCCGTCGATCACCTTGATCACCGCCTCGACGTTGGCGGGATCGAAGAACCAGAAGTAGCCGGTGTCGGCGGTGAGGGGCCTGGCCTGCCCGGCGCCGGTGCTGGTGGTCGTGGCCCAACTCGCCTTCACCTCGAAACGGTTGCTGTTGAGGCAGAGGGTCGTCGCGTCGGGCTGGCAGGGGGGCGAGGCCTTGAGCTCCCAGAGGCCGCGGCCATGGGTGGCGGCGGCGAGGCGGCCGGAGGCGGGATCGAGACAGAGGTCGAAGACGACCGCGTTCGGCAGCGCGCCGCTGGCGTCCTGCCAGCTCTCGCCGTCGTCCTGGGAGAGGGCGACGCCGGCGTCGGTGGCCACGAAGAGGCGGCCGGCGGCGCGGGGGTCGGCGAGGACGGCGTTGAGCGGGAGCTCCGGCAGGTCGCCGCTGATGTCGTTCCAGGTGGCGCCGTGGTCCCGGGTGCGGAAGAGGCGGGCGCCGGTGGTGCCGCTCAAGGCCGCGTAGGCGGTGCCGGCGACCGGACCGGCGCTGATCCGCATTCCCGCCCGTGAGTCGCCGGAGGGCGAATGCTCCTGCCAGGTGTGGCCGTCGTCCTCGGAGACCAGGACCTTGCCGTCCGTCCAGATCGTCCAGATCTCGCCGTCGACGGCGGGGGAGACGGCGACCTCGGCGATGGAGAGGGCGGGGTCGTCGGACTGCCGGACCCGGGTCGCGGCCCAGGTCCTGCCACCGTTGGAGGAGACGTCCAGGTAGGCGCCCTGGGCCAGATAGACCTGTTGCGGGTGGATCAGACTGCGCGTCAGCCGGGAGACCCAGAGGTAGCCGCCGCCCGGAAGGGCCGGGTCGCGGGTCGATGTCCAGGTGCGGCCCGTGTCGCTGCTGAAGCCGACGCCCAGAGCCTCCGAGGTCACCGCCACCACCTCTTCCGGGTGGGCGGGATTGACGCTGATCCCCGTGATGTCCCCTCGCCGGGGAGGTTGGCTGATCTCCCAGACCCCTCCGGCGGCTCCCCGATAGACGTTCATGTAGTTGTCCTGGGTGCCGCCGAAGAGGGTGGAGGAATCATGCCCGATCGCGCAGGTGTAGTACTGGACCGTGGGAAAGCCGAGGTCCACGCGCCGGAAGCTGGCGCCGCCACCCGTCGAGACCGCGACCCCGCCGTCGGTCGCCAGGACCATGCGGTTGCCGGCGAGAGGGTGGACGGCGATCCCGTGGGTGTCGACGTGCCAGTCCCCGGCCGGGAGCGTCCAGTTGAGGCCGCCGTCGCGGGAGACGAGGATGGAGTTGCCGTTCGCCTGCGCCATGAAGAAATCCGACTGCACCACGAGGTGGGCGCCGTAGAACCTGACGCCCGAGTACCCCTTTCTGCCGTTGATCGCCTGGGGGGCCCAGGTCCGTCCGTCGTCGGCCGAGCGGAAGAGCACCGGCCCCTGCTCGTCGTGCACTTCCAGCGCCAGATAGACCACCGTGGAGGGAACCGGCGAGAAGGCGATGGCGGCGCGCCCCCACAGGTTGGGGTTGGCGGGAAGGCCCGTTCCCAGGGGGCGCCAGGTCAGGCCGCCGTCCAGCGACTCGAAGAGGCCGCTGTCCGGGGAGCTGATCTGCCCCGCGACGGCTCTCACGGCGGCGAACCGGGAGGGATTCTTCGGATCCTGGGCGAAGTCGGTGATCTCCCCGGTCAGCGTGCGGGTGAAGTGAGCGCCGGCGTCCGCCGATCGCCAGAGGCCGGTCTTGGCCGCGGTCAGCACCAGATTGGAGTCCGCGGGCGAGACGAGGGTGCGATAGAAGGCGGTCTCGGGGAGCGGAATGCGCGTGAAGGTCTGGCCGCCGTCGGCCGTCTTCAACAGGCCGCCGAAGCCGCCATAGCCATACTGGTTGCCGTTGGCCTCGCCGGTCCCCATGTAGAGGACCCTGGGGTTGTTGGGATCGACCGCGAGGGCGCTGATCCAGAGGCTCGGCAGGCGATCGCCCCCCATCTGCCGCCAGGTCTGGCCGAAGTCCCCCGACCGCCAGAGGCCGCCGCCGGCGCTGCCGGCCCAGATCACGTCGGGATCGGTGGGATCGAGGGCGATCGAGATCACGCGCCCCGCGATGTTGCGGGGGCCGGCCTCCTGCCAGACGCGAGAGCCCAGCGGCGAGGCGGCCTTGCCGCGCGGCTCGTACGGCGGATGGTCTATGGACCAGGCCTTCCAGCTCCGCAGGCCGTCGGCGGAGGCGTTCGCCCGCACGCTGCCGTCGGCCTCCCGCAGCCGCAGCCGGAACCACTCCTCCTGCCCGCGGCTCGCGTCGGCCTCGCCGGTCTCGGTCTCCGGGCGCGTCCGCGGAGAGGGGGCGCCGGTGCAGGCGGCGAGGGCGAAGATGGCGAGGAGTGTAATGCTGGCCCAAGCCCGCGCCCGGGATTGAAATCCCGGGCTACCTACGGCCGTCCCATCCGGGACTCCTAGAGGTCCCTTTCCTTGCAGAGCCCCGGGAAGGGGCGACTGTCGGTAGCCCGGGATTTCAATCCCGGGTGGCGAGGCGGCTGACCGTCGAGACCTCTTCATGGCCTGACCTTCATGGCCTACCTCCCGATCTGTCCCAGCGCCCGCCGGATCTCCGGCTGGTTGGGATCGATCGAGAGCGAGCGGTGGAAGCTGGCGGCGGCGCCCTCGCCGTCGCCGATGCAGAGGCGGGCGAGCCCCACAGAGGCGAAGGCGAGGGCGCTCTTGGGATCGGAACGAGTGGCGGTCTCGAAGTCCCCCAGGGCCTTCTCGCACTGGTGGCGCTCCAGGCGGTAGCGCCCGCGGAGCAGGTGGAGGCGGGGGTCCTGGGGCTTGGCGGCGAGGGCGTGCTCGAGCAGGCTCAGGGCCCGCTCAGGCTCGCCGCCGCGGGCATAGGCCACGGTGCGGCCGACGGTGAAGTCGACCCCCTCGGGGAGGCCGGCGGCCAGCGAGCGCAGCAGGAGGTCGTCCGAGCGGTCGAGGTCGCGGTGCTGGGAGTGGAGCAGATCGCTCAGGTTCCACATCGCCGAGGCGTTCTGGGGATCGACCTTCAGGGCCGCCTCGTAAGACGCCACGGCGGCGTCCGTCTCGCCGCGCTCGCGCCGGAGGAGCCCCTCGTTGTCGTAGGAGACGGCGGTGCGGGTGGACGCGACCGCGGGCGCGGGCTGGTAGTGGGCCCGGTAGTCGGCGAGCTGCTCGTGGACGGCCTCGACGCCCGGCAGCGGTGGACCGGCGACGCCGTCCCCCGGCGGCAGCCCGAGGAGGCCGAGGAGGGTGGCGCAGACCTGGGCGACCTCCCCCTGGCCGCGGTCGGCCCTGGCCTCGACGCCCGGACCCCAGAGCAGGTAGATCCCCTCCTCGCCGTGCCAGCGTTCGGCGGTCGCCGGTCTGGCGGGGCGCCCGGTCTTCCAGCGGAAGCCGTGGCCGGAGGCGATCATCAGCACGGCGCCGCGGCTCTCGGCAAGCTTGCGGTACTCGCCCAGCATGCGGTCGATCTCGGCGAAGTAGAGCTCCGGCACGCGGGAGTAGCGTTCGAAGTCCCTGGGGGAGACCGCCGCTTGGCGGGGGGGAGCCCAGGGGGCGAAGACGTGGCCGAGGGTGTCCGTCCCCTGGAAGTAGACGACGGCGAGATCCGGCTTCTCGCGCCCGAGCCAGGAGGTGGCGAGCGCCTGCCGGGCGCGGGTCTCGACCAGGATGCGGCGCAGCGCGCTCACCGGAGAATCGGGCGCGGCGGCGGCCTTCTCGTAGTCCTTCGCGGTCAGCCAGGGAAGATAGGCGTGGAGGGCGTCGTAACCCACGGCGGCCTCGGTCGCGGCCAGCGTCTCGCGCGCCCAGGCCTCCCGCTCCGGCGGGTAGACGGTACTGGGGAGCGGCGGGGAGGTGAGAGGGGAGAAGCGATCGGACACCAGGAGCCCCTTGACCGGCTCGGCCGGCCAGGTGGCCGGGAGGCCGAAGACGGCGACGCTCTTGTCGCCGACGGCCGCCATGGTCCAGATCGCCGGCACCCGCCGCTCGCCGCTGGGGATCGGCTCGAGCGCTCCGCTCGCGGGATCGCGCCGGGTGGAGTCGAGGATGCCGTGCTCCAGTGGCGAGGTGCCGGTCATCATCGTCGTCCAGACCAGCGGCGAGAGCGGGGGCTGGATCGTCTTCAGCGCGGCGGTCCGCCCCTGGTGGGCCAAGGCCGCGAGGTTGGGCATCACGCCCGAGGCCATGTAACCGTCGAGCAGCTCCCAATCCGCGCCGTCGAGCCCGACGAAGATCACCGGATGCGCCTCCTCCCGCACCGCCCGCGTGATCTCGGGAGCGGGCGGGGGAGGAGCGCCCGGCTTGGGCGCGGGCACGGGTTCTTTGCGGCAGGCGAGAGCCGTCACCAGAAGAACGGAGAGCAGGAAGACAAAACGACACATGGGGATGGACAATCTTATATCGGTTCCGCCGAAGGCTCGACGATCCCTCGAAGGTTTCTGCCACAAACCAGTTGACATGCGGAATCTTCTCGGCGAGAATTGGTTTGCGACACAGACCGAACTCAAGGAGCCACGATGAAATCCCAGGACCTTGAGCGAATCCGTTTCGTCACCCACCACTTCCAGGAATTGCAGGGACTGCGCTATGGGGTGCCTCTCGGCCTGATTACCCTGAGTCTGGGCGGGACGACCTACTTCGCCAACCGGCCGTTCCTGCTCCTGCGTGCCGCGTTCCTTCTGGGCGGGATCTTCCTGCTCTTCTTCTCGAAGCCGTATTACCGGAGGACGTTCGGCGAGGTGGAGCGGCAGCCAGTCCATGACGCAACGCAGCCCGAGTCTCTCTCGATCTACAGCCCGGCCGGTTCCACGCCGTGGCCCCTGAAGGATCAGCGGGTGAGCCTCGCCGTACGGTACTTATTGATCAGCATGGGTTTGGCTCTTACGCTTCTCCTGATCCTGGCGAAAATCAGTCCCGCGGTCGAGATCGCGACGGATGCGTCCCTGGTGCAGGCACCGTGGCTCAGCTCCAGCGTCGTTATCGCGGGAGACGGCGTGGGACGAGAGTCGTTGTCCATGCTCAAAGTGCAGACGATGTACACGCTCTACGGATCGCTTTTCCTGGGCGTCTGGTTCTGGCGGGAACGCCGCCTTTCCCAAAGCTACTATCTGATTTGCGGCGCCCTGATGCTGGGATTTTCAGCTCTCGACGCCTCTGTGGGGCTCATCATGGCGGGCGCGTGGAGTCCGCGGATCGTCGACGCCTTTTTCCTGCCGATCACCCAGTTCTGGCTCGCCGTGCTGATCTGCGGCGGCGCGATGATCCTGGCCGGCCTGCTCGATCACCGGCAGCTCGTCCGGGCGCTGGGGCAACCCCTGGCGCTGCGGGTGGAGGGCCTGCGATGAACGCCCGGAGGCTCGATCGCATCCGTTTCGTCACGTGCCACTTCAACGACCTCCAGGGGTTGCGATGGTCGGTGCCTCTGGGGCTGATCACTCTGGCCATAGGGGGCACGATCCACTTCGCGGGCTGGGCGTCCTTCCTGCTCGTGCCGATCGCCGTGGGAGCGTTCCTCCTGAGGTCCGTCGCGAAGCGGTATTACAGCCATACGTTTGGAGCGGTCGAGGCACAGCCGGCGTACCTCGCCGGAGAGCTCCATTCGCTGTCGGTCTACAGTCCGGCGGGTCCGACTCCGCGGCTCGCCGGCTTTCAGCAGGTGACGCCGGTCGAACGGCATTTCCTGGCGACCATGGCGCTGGTCACGAGTCTCTTCGCGATCTTCGAGCTGGTCCCGCCGAACATCCTGGTCGCCGGGGGTGAATCGATGGGCGGACACCCCCAGATCCAAACCGAGATCGCTCCCGCGTACGAGCCGTCTACCCAATGGGTCAACGCATTCGGCAGCTTCTTCAAGGCGCCGTCGGCCGTCCGGGCCATCTGCGGGCAGATGGTGTACGCCCTTTTCGCTTCGATCTTCCTCGGCGTCTGGCTGTGGAGAGAGCGCCGGCGACCCCAGGGGCACCACCTGATCCTGGCGATCCTGATGATGGGGCTCGCGGTCCTCGGCGCCTCCCTGGGATATCTCGCCCGGGACGGAGAGCGCCCTCCGATCGTCGATCTCCTGCTACCGGCGCTGGTCTACCCCGGAGTGGCCCTGCTGCTCTGCGGCGCCACGATGGTGCTGGCCGGCCTGATCGATCACTGGCAGCTCGTCCGTATCCTGGGAACGTCCACGGTGGAGGAATCATGAGCACCCCCTTCGAGCAACTCGCAAACCTGGACCGGACGGTGCACGATCCCGCCCGGCTGGCCATCCTGACCGCGCTCTCGGCCTGCGAGCGGGCCGACTTCCTGTTCCTGCAACGGATCACCGGCCTCACCAAGGGGAACCTCTCCTCCCACCTCTCCAAGCTCGAGGAGGCGGGGCTGGTCGAGATCGAGAAGCGCTTCGTGGGCAAGAAGACCCAGACCCTCGCGCGCCTGAGCGGCAGCGGCCGGGAAACGGTCGACAGCTACTGGAAGGAGATGGAGGAGCTGCGCGAGAGCGCCGCCCAGTGGCGGCCGCAGAACGCCGCGCTGGTGCCGTCAACGTAGTGGCACGTTATCGATGCCCCATGAGGAGGGGCGACCGCAGGTCGCCCCTACAACCTTCACCTGACCTCCCCTCATCCCCCGGTCCCTATCTCAACAAACGCTAGTGCTGCGTGTCTTACCGCAGGGGAGCGTGGCGTTCCTCCAATCCCATGCGCTATGAAGACATCTCTGTGGCCGTCGAGCCGAAAGCGGAAGGCGGATACCAGGCCCGCGCCCTGGCATCTCCCTTCGGGCCAGGCACGGCGCCGTTCGACCTTCCTCTCCGGCGGGAGGAGCTCGAAGAGCTGATCCGTGAGGTCAGTGCCAGCGTGCTGGCACCCTCGAACGTGAGGGATTTCGCGTTCGCCCGCGACCTGATCGCTTCGGGAGACGTGCGGCATCCTTCCGAGATCCTACGCCGGATCGGCGCTCGCCTCTTTCGCGCGCTTCTTGGTGGACCGGTCCGCGAGATCTATCTTTTGAGTCGCGGCCGGGTCGACTCCCATCCGGACCGGGGCCTGCGAATCCGCGTCGTTCTACCCGTCGACTCGCCGGAAGCGGGACTCCTCCAGGCGGTTCCCTGGGAGCTGCTCCACTGCGAGGAGACGCGCGAGTTCCTCGCCCGCAGCGTGAGGACGCCGGTGGTCCGGATCCTCCCTCTTCCTTGGGCCTCGGTCCCCTTTTCCGACGCCGATTCATCGTCGATCCGCATTCTGATCGTCGTCGCTCATCCCAAGGGTATGGCGTTTCTCGATGCGAACGACGAACGCGACCGGATCCTCGAGGCCTGGGAGCCGCAGCGAAAGGTCGAGATCAAGATCTTGCCGGCGTGCACCCTGCGCGACCTGACGGAGGCACTGAGAGCGGATTCTTACCAGGCAGTGCATTTCATCACTCACGGTTCCTTCGACCCGCAGTCCGGAGCGGGCTCTCTGCTGCTGGAAACTCCAGACGGCGGCCCGCATCCGGTTTCCGGCTCCATTCTCGGGGAGACTTTGGGAGCGCGTCGCGAGTTGCGCGCCGTCTTCCTCAACGCCTGCCGGACGAGCCAGATGGGTTTCGATCCGGGCCAGGACCCGCTGCTCGGAACCGCCGCGGCTCTCGTCCGCGCAGGTGTTCCCGCCGTTCTGGCAATGCAATTTCCCATTTCGGACCGCGGCGCCCGGACCTTCAGCGAGACGGTCTATCGCTCGCTGGCGCGAGGCGGCGCGCTCGACGAGGCGGTTGCCGAGGGGCGTTTGGCCCTGGTCCAGGCCGATTCGGATTCCCGTGAGTGGATCACTCCCAGCCTCTTCGCGGCGCTCTCCGAATCCGATGTGTTCGGGCCCTGGTGTTCGAGAGCCGAGCATCGAGAGGTCCTCCGCGACGAAGTCCTCGAGCAGGTCGGCGTTCTCCTTAGGAACCAGGATTACGCCAAGACGCAGCAGACCGTTTCGGCGGCCCTCGAGCACACACCCGAAACGGCTGACCTCCAGTACTACCTGGCGCTGGCGCTTCTAGGCGGACGGCGAGCTCGGCAGCTCAAGATCTCGGACCTGCGGCCGATCGAAGCGGCGGCCCGCCGAGCCACGCGCTGCCCCGACCGCGGCGCTCATCACTTCTGCTTCCTGGCTTTTCTGGTGCAGGACTTCTACCTGGCGAACTACCTGTCCCCCCCTCCGCCGCCATTCGAAAGCCTTCTGGAGGAGGCAACGGCCGCGCCGCGCACCCCAGAGCGGCTAGTCGAGCTGGAGGAGCTGGTTCCGGGGACGGCCGCGATCACCGCTCGGCTCGGTGAGCCGGCGGAAAGGGAGCCCACATGACTCTACAGCCTCTCACCGGCGACGAACGGAACCGCATCCGCTCTTACTTCCTCGACTCACGGTTACGCTACGGCCTGATCCTCGTCGTCGCCGGGCTGGTCCTGGTGGAGTTGACGCTCGGCAAGATCCTCCTCCTCGCCGGTCTGACCTGGCTGGGAGCCGTCCTGGCGCTTGCGACGAAGCGTCCGTCCGACGAAGAGCTCGACCGGCTCCTGTCGCGCGACCTCAGCTCTCTGATCGAGACCGCGACACGCGCGCTCGATCGTCCAGAGGATGAGATCCAGGTACCTCCGCTGGCGCTTCTGAGCCCGTCGCCGCTCGTGGCCCAGGCTCTCGATCTTCGCTCAGCCCGGCCGCGGAGCGGGCGTGACGGTCGCCTTCGTTCGCCGTTGAACCGCGCCGTCATTCTGCTGCCCATGGAAGACCAACTGGGCATCTACTCCTGCGATCAGAACGCCGTCAGCGGCCAGATTTCGAATGTCTCCGTCGAAGAGCATCACTACCGGGACATCGTGTCGGTGCGGATGGAGGAGGACCGCGCGCCCGGGGCGGACCCGGACCGCCGTGCCGCTTCTACTCAGAGGCTCTCCCTCGAGCTCGCGAACGGCCGCAGGGTTGAGGTCCCCGTTACGGCGGCCTGGCAGCAGCCGGGTGGAGGAGGAAACGCGCTGGGCCCGACCGAGCTCGAGAAGACTCTCGCCGCGATTCGCGCGCTCTTACGAGACAAACGCTAACGCAAGCCGGCCGGAGTTCCCCTTTTCTCCAGGCAGCGTGTCTCCATTCACAGAGCAAGAACGAGCGAGCTGGCGCTCGAAGAGCCGCGACGCGGCGGCATCGTCCTTGTCGTTCACATCATCGGCAGTTTGCGCTGGAGCACCGTCTCCCGGAGGATAACCATGGCTCTGCTTTCACAAAGTTCCGCTTTCGACGCTTTGAGATGGCCCACCTCCATCTCCACGTCCCGCGACCTCCTCGCTTCCCTCCACAGTGGCGACGTGCTGCGTCAGACGCTCCCCCGGCTCCTGCGGATCGGCATTGTCGTCTGGTTCGTCGTCTATACCCTCCTCTGGGTTTTCACTTGGCCCGGCATCTATCAGGAGTTTGAGCGCTGGGGTCTGATGAAGGCGTTCTTCGCGCAGTTGATCGCTCTCGCCGCCGCCTTCCTGGTCACCCGGATCACCATTCTCCGAGCCCAGCACCTTGCGGCTCTGCCTGCGGATGACTTCGTGAGCCTCCGTGCTACGGCGGTGCTCTCCCGCTGGTTGGGCGAGATCGCATTTGTCTATGTGTTAGGGGGCGCGCTGAGCTCTCTCCTGCAGCCGGTCGGCCCTGCCTTGAACTCGTTCCTTAGCGAAGTATCGCCATCGACGGCCTCGGCGGTCAGCGGGGGCACCCCAAAACTGCTCCTGGTGTCGGCGCCGCTTTCTCTGCTTTGGGTTTCGGTGGTCGCCGCCCTCTTTCTCCTTCTCTATGCGGTGGCTAACGCTATCGACCTCGGTCTCGCCATCGAATTCAACACCCGCGCGGAACGAGTCGGACAGAGAGCTTCGTAATCCTGCCTACGGTTCGCTCCAAGGAGGATCCCCATGCCGAATTGCCCCCGTTGCCTCGCGCTTACAAACGACGACTTCGCCTACTGCGGTGTCTGCGGCCGACCACGAATCGTGGAGAGCCTGCGGGTTCCCAGAATACCTCCCGACTGGCTTCGACCCGTGCAACTGATCGTACTGGCGGTGCTTTCCCTCTGGCTGATCGTGACCCTGGGCGTCGCCTTTTTGCGAGAGGCCAAGGCGGTCCGGGATGCACGGGAGCTTCTGGCGGTTGGGAAGACCCAGGAGGCCTGGGCGCTTCTCGGTCCGTTCCTACAGGAGCACCCGCGGCACGAGCAGGGTCTTTTGCTGGGCGGGCAGGCAGCCATTCGCCTCAATCAGATCGCCGAGGCCAAACAGAGCTTGGGGACATTGACAGAGGTGTCTCCAGAGCTTGGCAAGCAACTCGGCGACGACTATCGCGTGGTTCTTACCCAGAGGGTCCAAGCGGTCGGCTGTGACAGCTCCGCCTTTCTCCAACTGCTGAGCTCGTCGCAGAGTCTTGGCGACTCCTTCCCGGCGAGCGTGACCAACGGCCTGGATGGGTTTGTCGAAGCTTGCCACAAGAACGGTGACAACTGGGGCCAAATGCCCTTCCAACTGGCTCAGCAGGGACTGGGGACCGATCTGGTCAGAAAGGGCTACATCCCCGCGATCAGCAGGGCCCTCGAGCAGGCGCGGTACCGCGACGCGAAAGCCCTGACGCAGCAGGCCGTCCGGATCGTCCCGTCTGAGATCGGAGAGGTCAAGAAGGTTCTCGACGCCGAGCGCGCCAAGGT
Source organism: uncultured Acidobacteriota bacterium (assembly GCA_963698025.1). Lineage (GTDB taxonomy): Bacteria > Acidobacteriota > Thermoanaerobaculia > Multivoradales > UBA5704 > DATARR01. The sequence goes on from OY969112.1 coordinate 95,169, forward strand.
CGGGTCGACGATAAAAAGCTTGAGCGGGCTTTGTCAGAACCTGAAGAACGATCCTCGGTACCACCCTGGCGACTCGTGGTGCCTACCTGCAAACCCTCCCGCGGCAGCCCAGAGCGCCAAGGATGCGTGGGGCAAAGCCTTCGTCTACACCGCGTTCGCCGCCGAAGCCGGCCAGACCTGCCATCCTGGCGCCTCTTTCACTTCCTATGGGGCCGCGGCCCAGCCGACCGAGGGAGAAGGGCAGTCCCCCGCAGCCGGCATCACCTGCAACTTCGTCTCCGGTGCCGAATACTGGCAGCTGCCGGACCGCTATTGGATGGAGTCGTCGCAAATCGGCGATTGAGGAAGACAGTTCAGGCGCGCAAGTTGCAGTCCCCTCGCCGCAAAGCGGGCTGTGGCCCGGAGAGGGGGCGGCTTGGGGTACGAACCGATCGAGAATTACGGCGTCATCGGCAACATGCGGACCGCGGCGCTGGTGGGCAAGCACGGGTCGATCGACTGGTACTGTTTTCCCTATTTCGATTCGCCGAGCATCTTCGCGGCGATCCTGGACGACGAGCGGGGCGGCCGGTTCGAGATCGCCCCGGTGGGCGACGGCGCCGCCACCAAGCAGCTCTACTGGCCGGAGACCAACGTCCTGATCACCCGCTTCCTGTCCCCGGACGGCGTCGGGGAGATCGAGGACTTCATGCCGGTCGGCGGCGGCGACACCAACGACTGGCGCGATCATCTGGTGCGCCGGGTGCGGGTGGTGCGCGGCTGCCTCAAGTTCCGCCTGCGCTGCCATCCGGCCTTCGACTACGCGCGGGCCAAGCACGAGACGGTGATCGACTCGGGGAACGGTGCCGACTTCCATTCCCGGGACCTCAGCGTCCGGCTCGCCACCGAGGTCCCACTGCGGCCGGACGGCCGCGGGGTCTCCGCCGAGTTCACGCTGCGCGAGGGGGAGAACGCGACCTTCGTGATCCGCCCGATCGACAAGGGGAGCAACCCCGGCGCCCCCCCCTCGCCGGGGAAGACGGAGGAGCTGTTCAAGGCGACGGTCGCCTTCTGGCGCCACTGGATCGCGGCCTCCACCTATCACGGCCGCTGGCGCGAGATGGTGCACCGCGCGGCGCTGCTGCTCAAGCTGCTGACCTTCGAGCCGACGGGGGCCATCGTGGCGGCGCCCACCTGCAGCCTGCCCGAGCACGTCGGCGGCGTGCGCAACTGGGACTACCGCTATACCTGGATCCGCGACGCGGCGTTCACCGTCTACGCCCTGCTGCGCATCGGCCTGACCGACGAGGCCTCCGGATTCATGAGCTGGCTCGACGCCCGCTGCTCGGAGGCCACCCGCGACGAGGGGCTGCAGATCGTCTACGGCATCGACGGCCGGAAAAATCTGGAGGAGATCACCCTCGACCATCTCGAGGGGTATCGCGGCTCCCGCCCGGTGCGGGTCGGCAACGGCGCGGTCAACCAGCTCCAGCTTGACATCTACGGCGAGCTGATGGACTCGGTCTACATCTACAACAAGCACGCCTCGCCGATCTCCTACGACACCTGGCTCAACCTGCGGGAGCTGCTGCATTACGTCGGTGAGAACTGGAAGCGGGAGGACGAGGGGATCTGGGAGGTGCGCGGCGGCCGGCAGCACTTCGTCTACTCGAAGCTGATGTGCTGGGTGGCGATGGACCGCGGCTACCGCCTGGCCGAGCAGCGCTCCTTCCCGGTCGACCGCAAGCTGCTGCTGGCCACGCGGGACGAGATCTACGAGGCGGTGATGAGCCAGGGGTGGAACCCGCAGCGCCAGGCGTTCGTCCAGACTTTCGGCGGCGAGTGGCTCGACGCCTCGAACCTGATCATGCCGCTGGTCTTCTTCGTCGCCCCCAACGATCCGCGGATGCTGAAGACGCTCGACGCCATCCGCCGGCCGCCGGAGGAGGGGGGGCTGGTCTCCGACGGGCTGGTCTACCGCTACAACGCCTCGCGCGGGGTGGACGGGCTCCCCGGCGACGAGGGGACGTTCAACATGTGCACCTTCTGGCTGGTGGAGGCGCTGACCCGCGCCGGCCGGCTCAAGCCCGAGATGCTCGAGGACGCCCGCCTCCTCTTCGAGCGCATGCTCGGCTACGCCAACCACCTCGGGCTCTACTCCGAGCAGACCGGGCTGCGCGGCGAGGCGCTGGGGAACTTCCCGCAGGCCTTTACCCACCTCGCCGTGATCAGCGCCGCTTTCAACCTCGACCGCGCGCTGGGCACCGAGCGCGGGGAGGAGGGGTTTTAGGGCTTTGGTAGGCGACTTTCCCCTCAGCTCCCTTCACCGCTTCTGTCGAGACGCCAGGTCGACCGGGTCGCCCGTCCGGTGATCCTCGATCTGCGCGCGCAGGAAGGCGTGGATCGCCTCCAGCGCCGCGGGATCGCTGGTGGTGATCCGCACCCGCGCACCGCTCGCGGTCTCTTCGTAGCGGTAGGAGATGGAGTCCTTAAGGCGGGCCATCTCGGCCGTGCCTGGGAGAGTCCGGTCGTGGACCTGCCGCGTCATCGCGAAGTCGCCGCCGGCGAAGGCCGAGGCGACCTGAGTGAGGTGGCCACGGATCTGGGCCAGGCTCTCGCCGTCCTTGGGATCGGTCACCTCCACCTGAATGGCGCCGCCGTCCCGGGCGAGGAGGAAATGATGGGTGGTCCTGGCATGCTCAAAGCCCATGACCTGATCGCCCCGGTGATCGAGGGCCGCCTTCTGATCGTGATCGGCTGCCATGTGCTGAGCGTGGAGGGGGCAGGGATTGGCATCGGCCTGGGCCACGAGGGGGCCTGCGGCTACGCAGGCCAGGCAGGCCAGGACGGTCGACGGCAGAATCGTTCTCATCGCATCGCCACCTTTCGTTTCGAGGTGCCCTTCCGGGGCGGCTCCCGCAGGCTGTCGAGCAGCCTCGCCTGCTCGCCGGGAGCGGTCCCGGCGAGGCGGCGGTCCCAATCCTCCAGCAGCGACTCGAGGGTGTCGCGGGCGGCCTGGAGATCGCGGAGCCGTTCTTCCATCTCGGCCAGCTTGGCGGCGCCGAGGTCCCGCACCTTCCGGCACGGAACGCCGCCACGATCGCGCTCGGCCAGGATGCGGCTCAACTCCCCGACCGTGAATCCGGCGGCGAGGACCCGCCGGATCCACAGCACCCTCTCGACCGCTTCGGGCGAATAGACGCGGTAGTTGTTCGGCAGGCGCTCGGGCCGGGCGAGCAGCCCCTCGCGTTCGTAGAAACGCAGGGTGTCCTTGCTCACGCCGGTCCGCCGGGCCAACTCTCCTGCCTGCAGGAACCGCTCGGAAGGGCGTTCGTTCATGATGGCGCGAGTGTAGAGGGTGGAGTGGAGTCCAGGGTCAAGACCCTGTCGGGCTCAATGTTCCCGCCGCGGCGGCGAGGCGATGAGATGCTCGACGACCGGCGGCTCGGGGCCGACATGGAAGGTGCGGGCACGCTCCTGGACGTCCTTGTCGGCATGGGTGACGCGCTCGTGCTGGCGCAGGTGCTCGATCCAGGATTTGACCAGGAAGACCTCGGTGTGGAGGTTGGGATCGGCGGAGTCCACGAACAGCCCCCACTGCATGGCGCCGTCCCGCCGGCGGATGCGGCTGACGCCGCGCATGGCCTCGGCGAACTCGGCCGCGCGGGCCGGATCGACCCGGTAGCGCACCGTCACCATCACCGGGCCGCGGTCGGGCTCGAGGTTGTGGGTCACGACGGGAGCGGCCCACTGCCGGGAGGGGGCGAGGTTCAGCCCCTCGCCGGAACGGATGTGGATGCGGAAGGTGGCGGCGAGCCCCACGACCATGCCGATCGCCGAGACCAGGAGAGCCCGGGAGATGCCGATGTGCTCGCCGACGATCCCCCAGAGGGCGCTGCCGCCGGCGAGCCCGGCGTAGAAGAGCAGCATGTAGACCGAGAGGGCGCGTCCGGTCACCCAGGAGGGGACCACCGTCTGCACCGCCACGTTGAGGCTGGAGAGGAGCGAGAGCCAGGCGCCGCCGGCGAGGAGCATGGCGAGCATCAGCAGCCAGAACGACGGCACGTAGGCGAGCGCCGCCGTCGCCCCCGCGAAGACCAGGGTCGCGACGGCCACCACGGCGTCCATCGAGTTGTTCCGCTTGAGGTGGGGGAGGGCGAGGGCGCCCAGCACCGCGCCGGCGCCGAGGGCCGCGAGCAGCAGGCCGTACCCCTCGGGGCCCGCCTTGAGCTGGTGGCTGGCGACCAGCGGCAGGAGGGCCCAGAGCGAGGCGCCGCAGAAGACGAACGTGCAGCCGCGCACGATCGGGGCGATCACCTCGGGCGCGTGGCGGACGTAGCGCAGGCCGGTGGTCATGGCGCCCCAGATCCGCTCGGCCGGCAGCATCGCCTCCTCGACCGGCCGGCGCCAGAAGAAGAGGACCACCAGCACGCCCAGGAAGGAGATGGCGTTCACCAGGAAGGTGACGGCGGGGCCGGCGGTGGCCACCACCAGGCCGGCGAGGGCGGGACCGGCGGCGCGGGCGATGTTGAAGCCGATGCTTCCGAGGGTGACGGCGGCGGGGAGGTCCTCCCGCGGCACCATCTCCGGGATGCTCGCCTGCCAGGCGGGGCCGTTCAGGGCCGCGCCGAGGCCGAGGAGGAAGGTGAAGGAGAGAAGGATCCAGGGCGTCGTGGCATGGGCCGCCGTGAACGCCCAGAGGCCGAAGGCGGCCAGGGTCATCCAGATCTGGGTGACCAGGAGCAGGCGCCGACGGTCGAGCACGTCGGCGACCGCGCCGGCCGGCAGCGAGAGCAGGAACATCGGCAGGCTGGTGGCGGCCTGGACGAGCGCCACCAGGGTCGGCGAGGGGCTGAGCGTCGTCATCATCCACGACGCGCCGACGTTCTGGAACCAGGTGCCGATGTTGGAGGCGACGCTGGCGATCCACAGCCAGCGGAAGATCGAATGCCGCAGCGGGCTCCAGGTGGAGCGGGTGTCAGGCTTGGGCATCCCTGCCAGGCGATCCGGGAAGATTGGCGAGATACTCAGAGGCGTCCTTCATGAACCTCCGACCGCGGATGATCACGTCCGAGACGACTTCGGCCTTGATCGTTACCTCGGTTTGATAATCGGCGAACTGTCGAAGATCGAAGGCGGTGATGAGAAGGACGTGATAGCTGGGATCCAAGACTCGCGTCTTTGAGAAATGCCGTCCGTATTGGGCAAGAACCTGGCGGTGGCTGGAAAACTCGAGGCCCATTGAAAGGAGCAAAGCTTGGGCCGTATAGAAGCAGGCGTAATACGCTCGGGAGGCAGCGATATCGGGATAGCCCTCGTCCAAGAGGAGCTCGGTCGCATCCATCGATTGCGCAGCCTTCTCAAGAAGGCTGAGGGGTTCAGTCATGCTGCGGCCCGTACAGCCTCTCTCCGTACGATTCGCAGGAACATGCTCTCCGCTCGCTCGAAGGCTTCAGTGCTGAAGGGCATGATGGAGATCACCAGGTCAGCATCAAGAGCGAGAGGAGCCTTGACGGCTTGCACGCGCAGGATCTCCTCCACCGGGTCCACCGGCCCCTCCAGCAGCAGGAGCAGATCCACATCGCTCCCCTCCCACGCGGTGCCCCGGGCATAGGAGCCGTAGAGGAGGAGGCTGCGGAAGCGGTCGCCGTACAGTTCCCTCAAGCCTACTTCCAGTTCCAGGACCACATCACGAATCTTCGGTGGCAGGGTGCTCATGGCTCCCCATTCTATCGAGGAAGTGCCCGCCCGGCAGCGTGGTAAACTCCTTTTGCGAAGTTGCCTCTCGGCGGGCCGCCGTGATCTGATCCGGCGACCTGTTGGAGAAAGGGTGGCACGTATGAACGCGATTCCCCTCCAGCGCGACATCTACTATCCGGAGTCCGACGGCCAACCGATGGCGGAGACCGATCTCCACCGGGACGAGATGTTCGACCTGATCCAGGCGCTGAAGCGCCGGTATCGGGACACGCCGGACATCTATGTGACGGGCAACCTCTTCCTCTATTACGCTCAGGGAGATCCCCAGGCGGTGGTGGCTCCCGACGTCTTCCTGGTGAAGGGAGTTCCCAAAGGCCAGCGCAGGACCTACAAGCTCTGGGAGGAAGGGCGCGCCCCCTCCCTGGTCATCGAGCTGACCTCGGACAGCACCCGCGACGAGGATCTCTCCAGGAAAAAGCTCTGCTACGAGCGCCTCGGCGTCGAGGAGTATTTCGTTCACGATCCCTACCAGGACTATCTCGATCCCGCGCTTCTGGGATTCCGGCTGGTGAACGGCCGTTATCAGCCCATCGCGCCGGAGGCGGACGGCTCCCTGCGGAGCCTCGCCACGGGCCTGCTGCTGCGGACCGAAAGCCCCAGGCTCCGCCTGGTGGATGCCGCCTCGGGCGAGCCGCTGCCGTGGAGCGAGGAGATCGACGAGCAGATCGAACGCCTACGCCGCGAGCGGGACGGCGGAGCCTAACCCGCCGCCTTGTCGGCGCGCCGACAAAACTCGGAAGGCCTTGTCACGCCCCGGTAACCCGGAGGCACTAGACAAGTTGAGAGTAGAAGACTAATCTGGTTACAAATGCATCACCGGCCTGTCACCACCGCAATCACCTGGCCACCCCAAGGGGTGGATACGGTGCTTTGCACCTGTAGCAAGCGGGTGTGAGCGGCGCTCAGCCATTCGCATCCGCCTCTCCTCGCAAGCTCCCAGACATCTGACGCCCTGACGGCTGGTTTCCAGCCGCGAACGCTACCCGTGTCTCTCCCTCGTCCGCGAGGGAGCCGTTGGAGGCTTATGCCATGAGGCAGGAGACAGCATGACGGCAGGAGAGTCCCAGGCCCCCCAGGCGGAGATCACCTGGGAGCTGATCCGGAAGCGCAACTTCGTCGAGCGCCTCAAGCATGAGAAGGGGGGCCTCGCCGTCCTCCACGACCTGCCGGCGATGATCGAGGCCGGCTACGAGGCGGTGCCCGAGGAGGACTTCGTGCGCATGCAGTGGTATGGCCTCTACCACGACAAGCCGAAGCTCGGGTACTTCATGCTGCGGGTGAAGCTGCCGGGCGGCGTCCTGACCCCCGCGAAGCTGCGGACGATCGGCGAGGTCTCGCAACGGTTCGGCCGCGGTTACGGCGAGCTGACCACGCGGCAGAACATCCAGCTCCACTGGATCGAGCTGGCGCAGCTCCCCGAGGTGATGCGGACCCTCGAGGCGGGCGGCCTGACCACCGTCGGCGCCTGCGGCGACAACGTGCGGGCCATCACCGGCTGCCCGGTCGCCGGGATCGACGGCGACGAGGCGTTCGAGGTCCAGGGTCTGATCGACGAGGCGACCGCCTTCTTCATCGAGAACCGCGAGTACTCGGACCTGCCGCGCAAGCACAAGATCACCATCTCCGCCTGCCCGCACCAGTGCAACGCGCCGGAGATCCACTGCATCGCCCTGATCGGCGCGCCGCGCGGCGGCCGCCCCGGTTTCGCCGTGCGGGTGGGGGGCGGGCTCTCCACCTGGCCGCGCCTCTCGGACGACCTCGGCGTCTGGATCCCCGCCGAAGAGACCCTGCCGGCGTTGCGGGCGATCGTCGACGTCTGGCGGCTCGACCTCAAGTACCGGATGTCGCGCGCCAAGGCGCGGCTCAAGTTCATGGTCCACGACCTCGGCCCCGGGGGCTTCCGCGCCCGGGTGGAGGAGCGGCTGGGGCGGCGGCTGGAGAACGGCGCCGTGCCCCCCGCGCCGGAGGAGGAGAAGGACCACACCGGCATCCATCCGCAGAAGCAGCCGGGGCTCTTCTACGCCGGCGTCCCCGTCTACCTGGGGCTGATGAACGGCGAAACCATGCTCGAGCTGGCCGGCCTGGTGGAGAGCTGGGGGGGCGAGATCCGCATCACCCGGCGACAGAATTTCATCCTGGCCAACATCCCCGAGGCGCGGCTCGCCGAGGTGATGCGCGAGGTCGCGGCGCTCGGCTTTCCGCTGGAGGGGATGGGGCTGCGGGGCGCCAGCATCGCCTGCACCGGCGACCCGTTCTGCAACTACACGGTGGCCGAGACCAAGGGGCGCCTGCAGGGGATCGTCGAGCACCTGGAGACGGCCTTCGGCGAGGCGGTCGCCGGGCTGCGCCTCAACCTGGACGGCTGCCCGCACTCCTGCGCTCATCACTGGATCGGCGACATCGGCCTGCAAGGCACGACCCTGCGCGAGCGCGGTCCGGCCGGCGAGCGCCTCCACGGCTACGACCTCTTCCTGCGCGGCGGCCTCGGCAGGGAGGCCGCCATCGGCCGCCCGGTCCTCAAGCGGGTGCCGAGCCCCGAGGTCCATCTCGTCATCGAGCGACTGTTCCGCGCGTACCTCGACGGACGCGCCGAAGGGGAGCGCATCCAGCAGTTCTTCACCCGCCATTCCGACGAGGAGCTGTCGGCCCTCGGACTGGGACAGGAGACGGTGGAGGCCGTCGCCATCGAGAGTTAGAAAGGAAGACCGGTTATGAGAGCAGCGACGTTGGAGAGAGCGACCGTCATCAAGATCGACCGGCGGGACCTGCTGGACGAGCACGAGGCCGGGCAGCTGGCGGTGGAGCTCGACGACTCCACGCCCCAGGAGCTCCTCGCCTGGGCGATGGAGCGCTGGGGGTCCCAGCTGGCCATCTGCACCAGCTTCCAGGCGGAGGGGATGGCGATCCTCGACATGGCCTGGCGGATCGACCCCAAGGTGCGGCTGTTCACCGTCGACACCGGCCGGCTCCCCCAGGAGACCTACGACGTGATGGAGACCGTGCGCCAGCGCTACGGCATCGAGGTCGAGGTCTACTCGCCCGACACCGCCCAGGTGGAGAAGATGGTGCGCCGCTTCGGCCCCAACCTCTTCCAGAAGAGCGTCCAGGCCCGCCTGGTCTGCTGCAACGTGCGCAAGGTCGATCCCATCCGCGGCGTGCTCGAAAATCTCGACGCCTGGGTCACCGGCCTGCGCCGCGACCAGTGGGCGAGCCGGGCCAACATCCGCAAGATCGAGATCGACCACGATCACGGCGGTCTGGCCAAGATCAATCCGCTGGCCGACTGGATGCTCGACGAGGTCAAGGAGTACAACGAGGCCCACCACGTCCCCGTCCATCCGCTCTATGCCAAGGGGTTCACCAGCATCGGCTGCACCCCCTGCACGCGGGCCACGGCGGCGGGCGAGGACCCGCGGGCCGGCCGCTGGTGGTGGGAGAAGAACGCTCCCAAGGAGTGCGGCATCCATTGCCCGGTCGAGACCGGCGCCTTCGAGCACGAGCTGGAGGCCATGCTGCACCCCGGTCCGCGGAGGGCCGACGCTTGAGCGCGACGGCCGCCACTGAAATCGCTGTGGTGACGATCGACGCCGTCCAGCGGGAGATCCTGCTCGAGGAGCTGGCCACCCTGGTGGTCTCGCTCCGCGACGCCGAGACCCGCACCCCCTGGGAGGCGCTGGCCGGGGCCGTGGACGCGGGGGCGGTGGGGGAGGACCTGCTCGGCCGTCTGGAGCAGATCCTGGAGATGACGCTCCAGACCGGCCGCGTCCGGCGGGTCCATGGGGCCGACAGCGAGCAGTCCCTGCTGCGGCTCTTCCACCAGACCCCCCGGGGCTCCGCCTCCCGCCGCGCCACCGAGGCGGTGAACCGGACCCTCGCGACGCTCGCCGGGCAGACCATCGAGACGATGCTGTTCACCAGTCAGGGCCCCGGCGTCTACCGGCTGGGAGTCGAGACCGACCGCGTCAAGCTGACGCTGGAGATCGACCGCCACGGCGTGACGGTCGAGAGTCTGGAGATCTGATGCACTACCCCGTCTTTCTCGATCTGCAAGGGCGCCCCTGCTTCGTGATCGGCGGCTGCGCGATGGCGGAGGAGAAGGTGAAGGGGCTCGTCGCCGCCGGCGCGCGGGTGACGGTGATCTCGCCCGATCTGACCCCGGGGCTCGCCGGGCTGGCCGTCGAGGCGAAGGTCGACTTCATCGCCCGGCGCTACCGGCGGGGGGATCTCCGCACCGCCTTCCTGGTGGTGGTCGTGGGGCAGGCGCCGCCCATCGTGCAGGCGGTCTGGGAGGAGACCCGGGGGCGCAACATCCTGGTCAACACGCTCGACAACGTCCCCCACTGCGACTTCATCGCTCCGGCCATCGTCCGCCGGGGGGATCTCACGGTCGCCATCTCGACGGGCGGCAAGGCGCCGGTGATGGCCGTGCGCCTGCGGCAGAAGCTGGAGAAGGAGCTGGGACCCGAGCACGCCCGCTTCCTCGAGCTGGCTGGAATGCTGCGCGCCCCCCTCGCCCGCCTCTGGCCGGACTTCGAGACCCGGCGGGCGCTCTGGTACCGGCTGATCGACTCCGACGTCATTCACCTGCTGCGGCGCGGCAACGAATCGGCGGCCCTCGTCCGGATCAAGGAGATCCTGGGCATCCTGCCCGAGCCCCTGGAAGCGGCTCTGGAAGCGGAGAACGGATGAGCGGACGCGGCATCGTCTATCTGGTGGGAGCAGGCCCCGGCGATCCGCGGCTGATCACCGTCCTCGGGCTCGAACGCCTGCGCCAGGCCGAGGTGGTGATCTACGACCGCCTGGTCTCCCCGCAACTGCTGGACGAGGCGCGGCCGGAGGCCGAGCGGATCTTCGTCGGCAAGGCGCCGGGGGAGCACTCCGCCCGGCAGGAGGAGATCGACGAGTTGCTGGTGCGGAAGGCCCTGGAGGGGCGGATCGTGGTGCGTCTGAAGGGGGGGGACCCCTTCGTCTTCGGCCGCGGCTCGGAGGAGGCCCTGGCCTGCGCCCGGGCCGGGGTGCCCTGGGAGGTCGTCCCCGGCATCAGCAGCGCGCTCTCCGTGCCGGCCCTCGCCGGCATCCCGGTGACCCACCGGGAGCTGGCCGGCGGCTTCGCCGTGGTGACCGGCCACTGTTCTTCCGCAAAAGGGGCTGAAGGGGACCGGCAGGACTGGTCGGCCCTGGCGCGGGTGGAGACACTGGTCATCCTGATGGGCCTCTCCCGCCTGCCCGAGATCTCCGCCTCTCTCCTGTTCCACGGCCGCGGGGCGGAAACGCCGGTCGCGGTGATCGCGCAGGGGAGCCTGCCAGGGGAGCGGACGCTGGTGGGAACCCTGGGCACGATCGCCGGCGAGGTGGAAAGGGCCGGCCTGCGGGCGCCGGCCACCATCGTAGTCGGGGAGGTGGTGCGGATGCGCCAGCGGCTCCGCTCATCGTTCGACGATCTTGCGCAGCCAGAGCTCGAAGACCGTGCGCAGGTCCTCGGCCTCCTCGCTTGAGATCTTCCGCCGGATCCTGAGCTCGACCGCGTTGCCGTCGAGCAGTGGAAAGATGAGCGGGTCGATCCCGGTTTCGGCGGGAGGCCGCGCCGGCGGGGGAGGGAGGGCCGGCGGCTCTTCTGCCCGGGTCTCCTCGCGGGCCGGTCCGGTCAGCATCAGCCGGGCATACTCCAGCGTCTCCCGGTACTCGGTCAGGAAGTCGTCCACCGAATTCTCGTTGAACCCCTCGTCCAGGATCAGCCAGAGCCGCAGCGTCTGGGGCGAGGGGAGCTCCGCGCCGTAGCGCTCCCACAACCGGGCGTGGATCGGCGGCATCAGCGCCGCCTGCTGAAGCAGCCGCTCGCGCTCCTCGGAAGCGCCCCGCTCGTCGAGCACGAGCCGCAGGGCCCGCCCCGACAGCTTGACCAGCGCGTCCCCGTCCAGCAGCCCGAACGCCCGCAGGGCCGCGATCGTCTGCTTCCCGCCGCTGCTCTTCGACGAATATCCCCAGTGCGACGCCGCCACTTCCGGCCGCGCCGCGTTCCGCTGCTCCGCCTCGTAGAACGCCCGCGCCCGGTCCAGGGCCGCCCGCAACCCGATGAACGGGAACGACGGGCTGCGGACCTTCTTTCTCGACTCGGCTTCACTCACGAGGCGGAGATTACCATCTGAGGTTGTCTGATTTTGTCTTCGCCATGGAGACAACGAGTTGAGGGGGCAGAGAGGGATTTTTGGAGACAACGCGGCTGGATGGCCCTGAGGAGGCGATGAGGCGCAGGGAAAGCGGCGCCGCAGGCTTGGGAAAAGCCTGTGGAAAGCGGGTGGATATCGATGTCCCGGTGAGTCGGCGGGGTTGCCGGAGTTGTCTCGGACCCTCACCCCGGCCCTCTCCCAACATGGGAGAGGGGGACGAAGCTGGACGGATGTACCGACGAAGGGGGGTGGTGGACTGCCGAAGGTTGGGACATCGCCCAGGACGGGCAAGGTCGGTCAAGTCTGTTCTCCCCTCTCCCGTGTCGGGAGAGGGGCCGGGGGTGAGGGTTCGCCCCGCCTCACCCCGGCAGCTCGATCGTCTGCTTCTCGGGGTCGGGCTGCTGGCGGTAGAGGGTCACCACGAAGCCGACCATGCCGACCCAGGCGCTGCGGGTACGCTGGGCGATCTCGTCGGCCAGCTCGCGCTTGCGCCCTTCCGGGTTGGAGATCCTCACCTTGACCAGCTCGTGGTCGTCCAGGGCCTTGTCGATGATCTCGACCACCGAATCGGTGAGGCCGTTCTTTCCCACCTGGATCATGGGCTTGAGGTAGTGGGCCATTCCTCTCAGGTACTTCCGTTGCGCGCCGGTCAGCTCTGCCATGCGTGTCTCCCTCCTCGGGGCGCGATTGTGACGGAGCGGAGGGGGATCGTCCAGCTGCCCTGTCCAGCTGACCTACAATGGGTCCCGGATGAATACCGAACCCAGGATGGACACCGCGCATCCCATCGTCCTCTTCGACGGCGTCTGCAACCTTTGCAGCGGGGCCGTGCAGTTCATCATCCGGCGCGATCCCGAAGGGCGTTTCCGTTTCGCCTCCCTCCAGTCCCCCCTCGGAGAAGAGCTGCTGGCCCGGTTCGGCATCGACCCCGGGCTCCTCGACAGCGTCATCCTGGTCGAGGGGGACCGCTGGTCCAAGGAGAGCGACGCCGCCCTCCGCGTCGCCCGCGGCCTGGGTGGTGCCTGGAAGGCGCTGGCGGTGCTCCGGGTGATCCCCCGGCCGATCCGCGACGCGGTCTACCGCCTCATCGCCCGCAACCGCTACCGCTGGTTCGGGAAGAAGGAGAGCTGCTGGCTGCCCACGCCCGAGCTGCGGGAGCGGTTTCTAGGGTAGCGGCTGCTCTCCGTATAGAATCCACCCCGATGCCCATCGATACGAGGACGCTCCTCAAGAAGAGCATCGCCAAAGCCATCCAGTCCCCGGGGAACGTGGTCACGGGCGCGGTGAGCCTGGCTGCCTCGGCCGTGCTCTGGAATCCGCTGCCGCTGATCCTCTGGGGCCTGGGCGCCACCGGCTGGGTGACCCTGGCCGCGACCGGCAACCGCTACATCCGGCAGATCGAGGACGAGCAGCGGCGCGAGGCGGATCTCAAGACGGAGAGGGACCGCGAGATCCTGCGCCAGAAGGTCGAGGCGAGCCTCGCCGAAAACCCGATCACCAACTGGACCCGCGCCGGCCTGATGCCCGACTACATGGCCGTCTACCGGCGGCTGGCCGAGATCCGCGGCCGGGTGGCGAAGGTCCTCGGCGACCGCGACGACCTCGACGCCGTGAGCAAGGCGGGCATCCTCCAGCAGCTCGGCTACATGCTGACGGCCTATCTCAACTTCGTGCGCGAGCGGATCGCCTACCTGCAGATCCTCGCCACCATCCGCCCCGGCGCCGACACCCCGACCCTCCAGGCGGTGCCCGCCGCGCCGCCCGTCCCCGTGGTCGACAAGCGGCGGGGCATCCAGGTCCAGATCCAGCCCGCGCGCCCCTTGCAGCAGGCCTCGCCGCTGCCGAGCGTGGAGAGGCGGCTCGCCGAGGTCGACGACAAGGTGAAGCAGCTCCAGGAGCTGGCGAAGCAGGAGCCGGCCACCGCCCGCACCCGCGAGTTCCATATCAGCATCCTCCAGAAGCAGCGCGACCTGCTGCTCGAGTGCCAGAAGCGCGACCAGTGCGTGGTGGCGCAGCTGGGGGCTTTTTCCGACGTCTTCGAAGTCATTCTGGGCCGGGTCAGCGCTTCCCAGTTCAGCGCCACCGAAGTCGCCAGCTATATGGGCACCGTCGTGGAGCAGATCGTGGAGACCGAGCGGTTCGTGGACTCCCTGCGCCCCGCCATGGACGCGCTCCTGGGCGGGCTGCCCCCGGCCTGAACGTTTTCCCGTTTTTGACCTGAAGGTCGAGAGGAGATAAGAACATGAAGCTCACCCCCGTGGGGAAGGCGATCGTCGTGCTGGCACTGCTGGTGGCGGCGTTCTTCGCCGTCCGCAAGTTCGCTCCCAACCTCAAGATCTGGGCGCTCGGGAAGAAGGACGCCGCGAGTGCCACCGCGGCCAAGAACGACACCGTGAGCAAGGGGGACTTCGACGCCCTCGGCAACGCCCCGGCCGATCCGGAGCGCGGCAAGGGCTCCGAAGGGGTCGCCCCGGCGAGCAACCTGGGCGGCAGCGGCAAGCTCGACCGCCCGCTGGTGGTGGCGATCAACACCTGGGCCGGCCACTCGCCCGGCATCGTCTTCAACAACGGCCTCGATCCCAACCCGGGGTCGAGCTACAAGAAGAAGTACGGGCTCGACGTCAAGTTCGTGCTCCTGGAAGACCCGGCGGCCAAGCTCGCCGCCTTCCGCAGCGGCAACGTCGACATCATGTGGGACACGGTCGACAACTGGGCGCGCGAGGCCTCGATCCTCGCCGAGCAGAACCAGAGGGCCAAGTCGGTCATCCTGCAGGACTGGTCGCGCGGCGGCGACGGCATCGTCTCGCTGGCCTCGATCAAGTCGATCGAGGAGCTGAAGGGGCACAAGATCGCCTGCACCCAGTTCACCCCCTCGCACTTCCTGCTCCTCTACCTGCTCGCCCAGTCCGGGCTCTCGCCCGACGACCGCGCGGCCGTGGAGAAGGACATCATCTTCACCCAGGACGCCCCGGCCGCCGCGGCCGCCTTCAAGGCCAAGCAGGTCGACGCGGCCGTGACCTGGGAGCCGGACCTCTCGGGCGCCGTCGCGGCGCGCGGCAACGAGGCCCACGTCCTGGTGTCGACCAGCGCGGCGACCAACATCATCGCCGACACCCTGGTGGCCCGGCAGGACCTGATCGACCGCGCCCCCGACACCGTGCGCGACTTCATCCACGGCTGGCTCGAGGGGATCGAGGCGATCAAGAACGACCCGCAGGGGTCCTACGCCACGGTGGGCAAGGCGCTGAAGCTCGACTCCGACACCATCTCCGGCATGCTCTCGGGGCTCAAGCTCACCCCCTACGCCGACAACGCCCAGTTCTACGGCCTGACCGGCGGCAAGGCGCACTTCGAGTCCCTGTTCGACACCGCCTTCGTCATCTGGCGCAAGAAGGGGCTGGTGACCCGCACGGTCGAGGCCAAAGAATGGGCCGACTCCCGCTTCCTCCAGGCCCTGGCCGCAGACTATCCCGGCCAGCGGGTGGAGGAGCCCAAGCTCGCGGCCAAGGCGCCGTCGGAGAAGGACCGGGCGATCATCAACAAGCAGATCCAGATCCACTTCACCCCGGGCTCGGACGAGATCATGGCCGGCTCCTTCATCGTCCTCGACGCCTTGGGTGAGACCATGACCTCCTTCGGCAACACCTACCTGCGGGTCGAGGGGAACACCGACGCCACCGGCTCGCAGCGCACCAACCTGACCCTCTCCGAGAAGCGGGCGGCGGCGGTGAAGGACTACATCCTGAAGAGCTTCCCCAACATCGAGGCGACGCGCTTCCAGACCATCGGCCACGGCTCGGCCAACCCGATGGCCGACAACACCACCGAGGCGGGGCGCCAGCTCAACCGCCGGACCGACATCAAAGTGGTGCTGGCGACACAGTAGATTGTTCGTAGGGGAGGTACGAGGACCGACATGGCAACCAAGAGATCCAGCCTGTTCTCCCTGCGCCAGCCGCTGCCGCGGACGACCGCGACGGCGCTGGGGCTTCTCGCCCCGATCCTCCTGGCGGCCGCCTGGTGCCTGCTGACCTACGGCGGCGTGGTGAAGCCCGACTTCCTCCCGTCGCCGACCGAGACCCTGCGCGGCACCCTGCAGCTTTTCCTCCAGTACGACCTCTGGGGGGCCATCCTGACCTCGACCCGGCGCATCGCCCTCGCCTTCCTTCTCGCCTCGGCGGTGGCGCTGCCGGTGGGGGTGCTGATGGGGGCCTTCGAGCCGGTCAACCGCTTCTTCGAGCCGATCGTGGCCCCCCTGCGCTACATGCCGATCTCGGCCTTCATCCCCCTCCTCATCCTCTGGTTCGGGATCTACGAGAAGGAGAAGATCGCCTTTCTCTTCCTGGGGGTCTTCGTCTACCTGCTGCCGGTGGTGGTCACGGCGATCCGGCTGGTGCCCGAGGAGCTGGTGCAGACCTCGCTCACCCTGGGTGCCTCCCGCTGGCAGGTGATCCGCACCGTCCTCCTGCCGGCGGCTCTGCCCGAGATCTTCGACTCCTTCCGGGTGATGAACGCCATCGCCTGGACCTACGTCATCCTCGCCGAGGCGATCAACCCGGGGGGCGGGCTTGGCTACATGGTGGACCTCGCCTACCGGCACCAGAAGGCCTCCTGGTCGTTCGCCGGCCTGCTGGTGATCGGGGGCATCGGCCTGCTCACCGACTTCATCATCCGCATGATCAGCTCGGTGCTCTTCCGCTGGAGGGAAACGGCATGAGCGACCACGAAGCCCCCCTGGTGCCGAACACCATCGGCGAGCTGGGGACCGTCGCCGTTACCCCCAGCATCAAGGAACAGCAGGCGGCCACCTATCGCCACCAGCCGGGCGAGGGCACTCCCAAGCTCCGGGTCTCGAATATCTTCATCACCTACCTCGACCGCTCGGGGCGGGCGACCGAGGCGGTGCGGGACGTCTCCTTCGACATCGCCGACAAGCCTGGCACGGGGGAGATCGTGGTCTTCCTCGGCCCCTCGGGCTGCGGCAAGTCGACGATCCTGAAGGCCATCGCGGGCCTGCTCACCCCCACCAAGGGGGAGATCCTGGTCGAGGGCAAGCCGGTGGAGGACGTCGGCCGCGACCGCGGCATGGTGTTCCAGGCCTACACCTCCTTCGGCTGGCTCACCGTGCGGGAGAACCTGGAGTATGGCCTGCGCCTCCAGGGAGTGCCCAGGATGGAGCGCCACCAGCGCTCGGAGAAGTACCTCCAGTCGGTCGGGCTGGCCGAGTTCGCCGACCGCTATCCCAAGGACCTCTCCGGCGGCATGAAGCAGCGGGTGGCGATCGCCCGCACCCTCATCAACCGCCCCAAGATCGTGCTCATGGACGAGCCCTTCGGCGCCCTCGACCCGCAGACCCGCTGGGGGATGCAGAGCCTCCTGCTCGACGTCTCGCGCACCGAGGACAACACCATCCTCTTCGTCACCCACGACGTCTCCGAGGCGGTCTACCTGGCCGACACCGTCTACGTCCTCTCCTCCCGGCCCGCGCGCATCCTGCACAAGGTGGACGTCCCGGCCTTCCCGGTCCACGACGTGGCGCTGAAGTCGGCACCCGAGTTCCGGGCGGTGGAGAAGCAGTTGCTGGATCTGCTGTATTCGCCGGCTTCCAAGGCCGATAAGGGGTAGGGGTAGGGGAGAGAGCGTTGCGCTGCCCCCGGCGTCCGCCCGGGATTTCAATCCCGGGCGGACACCCGGGCGCCCCAAGCGCGCTACAATCTCAACAGGCTCAGGTCCTGCCGGAAAACCTCGCCGGCCCTGGACTCGTAGAACATCACCATGCCCTTCCTGAAAAAAAGAATCCTCGTCCAGCGCAGCATCGCCAAGGCGCTCCGGACCCCGCTCAACTTCGTGGCGGGAGCGGCCGGCGTCGGGGCCACGTGGTGGCTGCACGATCCCACCTGGGCGATCGTCTGGGGGGCGGGCGCCGCCGGCTGGGTGATGATCGCCACGGCGACGCAGCGCTACCGGCCTCGCATCCAGGAGGAGGAGCGCCGGCGGCGGGAGCTGAAAGAGGAGAGGAACCGCGAGGCCCTGCGGCTGCGGACCCAGAAGATGCTCGACGAGAGCCCCTTCGACCTCTGGATCGGCGCGGGCTATCTGCCGGACTACATGGCGGTCTTCGGCCGTCTGGTCGAGATCCGCAACCGGGTCTCGCGGGTGCTGGCCGAGCGGCCGGACCTCGACGCCTTCAGCAAGGAGGACATCCTCCAGCAGCTCAGCACCATGCTGACCGCCTACCTGGGCTTCGTGCGCGAGCGGGTCTCCTACCTCCACATCCTGGCCAGCGTCCACCCCGTGCCAGTCGGTCCGGCTCCCTCGAACGAGCTCCCCGGCTGGCGCAAGGACTGGCGCCGGCTCTCGGCGCGGATCGCGCCCGTCTTCGTGCCGCCGGTGCCGAGCCTCGAGAAACGCCTCTCCGAGGTGGACGAGAAGATCCGCCAGATCCGGAACCTGGCCGCCAAAGAGCCGGCGACCGCCCGTACCCGCGAGTTCCACGTCGGCATCCTGGAGAAGCAGCGCGAGCTGCTGCTGGACTGCCAGAAGCGTGACCAGTGCGTCGTCGCCCAACTCGGAGCCTTCTCCGACGCCTTCGAAGTCATCCACGGCCGCCTCAGCGCCTCCCAGTTCAGCGCCACCGAGGTCGCCAGCTACATGAGCAGCCTCGTCGAGCAGATCGTGGAGACCGAGCGCTTCGTGGAGACCCTGCGCCCCTCGATCGACGGGTTGATGGTGGGGATGGATCCCGGGATGGCGGGGCGGGGGCCGGGGGCGGTGCGGCAGGGTGGGCGGGGGTAGGGCGCGGGATTCGAGCGATCCGGATACGCCACCGTTGAGGGCGACCGCAGGTCGCCCCTACAACCTCCGTTGAGATCTGTTGTAGGGGCGACCTGCGGTCGCCCTCAACGGTGCCTTGGCCCAAGCTGTTCGATCGCGCGCGCTTCAGCAAATCATCACTCCTGCGTGGCGAGGCGGGCCCAAATGGATTCAACCTGTGCGGCATCTTTCTCGGCGTCTGGATGGCCAATCTCACACTCGTAGTCAACACAGACCTGCATCAAGTCGGCGGCCCGGGTGAGGTCGCCTTCCTGTTCCAACGCTAAGCCTAAATTCCAGCTTGCATTGCCCTCACCGCGGCGGTCGCCGATCTCGCGGGCGATCGTGAGGTGCTGTTCGTAAAACTCGATGGCGCGCTGGGTCTCGCCGAGATCCGCGTAGGCGTTGCCTAGGTTGCCGAGGGCACTACCTTCCCCGCGGCGGTCGCCGATCTCGCGGGCGATCGTGAGGCGCTGTTCGTAAAACTCGATGGCGCGCTGAGTCTCGCCGAGATTCGCGTAGGCGTTGCCCAGGTTGCCGAGGGAATTACCTTCCCCGCGGCGGTCGCCGATCTCGCAAGCGATCGTGAGGCGCTGTTCGTAAAACTCGATGGCGCGCTGAGTCTCGCCGAGATTCGCGTAGGCGATGCCCAGGTTGCCGAGGACATTACCTTCACCGCGGCGGTCGCCGATCTCGCGGGCGATCGTGAAGTCCTGTTCGTAAAACTCGATGGCGCGCCGGGTCTCGCCGAGATTCGCGTAGGCGATGCCCAGGTTGCCGAGGGCCATACCTTCCCCGCGCCTGTCGCCGATCTCGCGGGCAATCGTGAGGGCCTGTTCGTGAAACTCAATGGCGCGCCGGGTCTCGCCGAGAGCCGCGTAGGCGTTGCCCAGGTTGTCGAGGGTCATACCTTTCCCGCGGCGGTCGCCGATCTCGCGGGCGATCGTGAGGTCCTGTTCGTAAAACTCGATGGCGCGCCGGGTCTCACCGAGAGCCGCGTAAGCGAGGCCCAGGTTGCTGAGGTGACTGCTCTCGGCAGATCGATCTCCTAAATGTTGAGCGGCCGCAAGCCCCACCTCTCTCCACTGGATTCCTTCCTTGGGATGCTGACGAAGATTGAGACTGTACGCCCCCGCATCCGGATAGCTACTGCAGAGGTCGGCGGTCTCCTTGTCCTTGTTGAATTGCGCCGCTGCCCAAGCCTGACCGGCCCGGATGTTCCTCCACTCCCGATCGAATAGACCCAAGCCAAGCCCGCTCTTCTGGCCGCCTTGCTGATAAAGGGAGTCGACTGAACGTAGAACCTCCAGGAAGTGTTCGGAATGCCGCCGCTGGTCCCCGTCCTTTTCGGCGGTTGTCATCTGCTTCTCTCCGAACGTACGCGCGAGGTCATGCAACCGGTATCGTTCCTCTGTACCCTCCCATTCGACCAAGCTGCTCCGCACCAACTCTCCAAGATGACTTCGGGCGTCATCTATCTCCAACTCCCAAATTGCCGCCGCCGCCTCGGCATCGAAGGCCCCGGGGAACACCGCGAGTAGACGCCAGAGGTGACGCCGCTCTTCGCTCAGCAGGTCGTAACTTGTCTTGAGAGAAGCTTCAACGGGCGCGAGCTTCTCCTTTCCCTCCTTGAAGCGGCGGGCGTACTCGGAAGGAGAGAGATCCAGCCGTTCGGCGAGCGCACTTCCCGCTAAGCGTAGAGCAAGGGGCAACCGGCCGCAGAGGCGAGCGATCTCGTCCGCGGCACCTCCGATCCGTGGTGCGATCCTCAACAGCAGAGCCTTGGCGTCCTCCTCGGGCATCTCATCCAGGTCCCTGGCGGCTAGTCCAGGAAGGGTGAAGTGGTGCCGAGAGGTCACCAGGAGCAGGCAGATTGACGGCGGAATCAGCGGCTCGACCTGCTCTTTCCTTGCCGCGTTGTCCATCAGAAGAAGGGCACGCTTCCCATCCAGCACGGATCGATATAGCCCCACCAACTCGGCTTCGCTCTCCGGGAGAAGGGTTTCGGGGTGAAAGGCCCGGATCACATGAGACATCGCTTGGGCCGCGGTCAGAGGTTGAGGGTCCACACCCTTGAGATCCAGGTAGATCTGGGCGTCAGGGAAGCGGGGTTTCAACTCGTTGGCGAGTTTCAGGGCCAGAGTCGTCTTGCCGACGCCTCCCATCCCGCGTAGGCCGAAGATGGCCCCGGTGCCGCCTTCGGCCAGACTGGAGCGCAGGAAGTCTAGATCCTCCCCGCGGCCGGTGAAGTCGGCTGGTGGGGTAGGGAGTTGGTGGAGAGTCGGGAATGCGGTTGGCTTCGGGAGATCGGGCTGTCCTGGAGGCAGAGGACCTGTGGCTCCGTTGCGGACGATCCCCAGAATCTCCTTGGCTATCTTGGCGAGCTCAGCATCACGCCGGTCGCCTTCGAAGCGGGCCAGTGCCTTTCCATCCTGTGGGCGCGCCTGAAATCGCGAGAGCCAGGGGAACTCATCCCAGACGCAGGACTTCACGATCACGGGGAAGAAGGTCATTCCCTCCGTCGTCCTCCGATTCAGGAGGTGCGGAATCTCTTTGTGGCGGATGAACTTCGATTTCAAGGAGTGGGCGGACACCAGGAAGACGGCCACCCGGGCGGCGTCCATGGCGTTCCGGATCTCCTCGAACCATTCGTCGCCCGCCCCGATGTTCCGGTCGTTCCAGACCTTGAGGAGGCCCTCTTCTTCGAGGCCGCCGAGATGATCCAGAAGACGGTCTTTCCAGACCTCGTCCTTGTGGCTGTAGCTGATGAAGACCGTCGGGGCGGTGGGCATCCCTGAATTTTAGCGTCTTTCCGCAGGACGACGAGAATCGGCCTCGAGAGCCATGGGGCGGACGCGGTGGGCGGGAGGAGGATCGGGCCGTTCGTGCCGCCGCGGAGACGCCCCGCCGTCCCCGTGGCCTGCCGAAGGTGTCGTGGACGGGCTGTGGCGTCTCTACCGACGCGTTGGTTCGGTGGCGGAAGGGTGGAGGTTGTGGGGTGCTTTTTGCCTGTTGGTCCAGACCGCCCGTAGGGCGGAATTTACCCAGCCTGGGGTGTCAACCCCAGGTAGGAGCTCAAAAGGAGGAGGGTGGCCTGGTCCTGGATAAATTTCGCCCTTCCAGGGCGGCCATTCCTTCACGGCGAGAGGAGGGGATAACTCGTGCAGGGCGGGCCGCGATGGCCCTCTCGAAACGACGGGACGTCAATGAAGGAGAGGACGGGGGGCGAGGAATCACCCCCCTTGTTGCCTCAGGCGGCAGAGCACTGAAGGTCGGTGTCGCAGGCGTTGCAGTCCGAGAACCAGCAGATGTTGGGGCCGCCGCTGGCCGGCTCCGTCGCGAGCCTCTGATTGGCGTTAGCCAGGCCGCCGGTGACGTTGAGGCGGGCCAGGGTTTCCTTGTCCAGGGTCAGCTTCTTCACCTTCTTCAGCTGCTTCTTCACGCGGATCTCCTTTGAGGTTGCACCCAGCGGTACGGTGGGCTGCCAAGTCCTTGGTGTCGCTCAGAAGCCGGAGCGTGACCGTTCCGCGTGGACCGGAACGCTTTGGCGGCCTCCCGTCGACCTTTCGCGATGGGCGGCGAGCCGGGCCAGGGCGTCCGGAGTTGCTCGCGTAGATCCCGGCCGCGAATCGAGACCGTCGCGGAGCCCGCCAACGTGGCGCCGGAGCCTTCCGGAGCGGGACGGAGCTCTCTCCGCGTGGCGCGTCGAGGTTTTTGGATGGCCCGCAGGGCGAGGGGGAACGTCCACGGCGAAAGGGGAACCGATCTGGGGCTTGGGGGGATCGCCCGGCGGCTTGGGGGAATCGATTTTGGGAATTGGGGAAGCGTCCGGCTCGATAGGGGAGACGCGTCCGCCGATGGGGGAGCCGCCCGGAAGCTTCGGGGAGCGGGCTCGGAGAATGGGGGAGCCGCGTTTCCGTTTCGGGGAACCGCCCTCGGCGATGGGGGAGTGGCCCAAGGCGTGAGGGCGGTCGTTCTCAGCTTCAGGGGAGCGGCCTGGAACCGGCTCAAGACGCGAGGCTTCGAGCGTCTCGGGCGAGGAATCAGCCCCTTCAGACGATCTTTCGTATCGCACAAGCGTCGTCTGGTCAAGAGGCAGGGGGCAATTCCCGAAGGACTCCCTAGAAGTTCCCCTCGTCCGCCGACGGTCCGTAGATGCCCGGCACCGGGACGTCGTTGAGCCGCAGGTAGACGGTGAGCTGGCCCCGGTGATGGATGATGTGGTTCATGACGAAGCTCCGCAGCACGGCGATCTTGGGCAGGCTGAAGATCTGGTGCTCGCCGTTGCGGAGGGCCCAGGGCTTGAAGAGCTCCTCGTCGCTGACTCCGGCGAGCGCCGTCCGGGCCTCGGCGGTGGCCTTGTCGAAGATGTTCAGCAGGTCCTGGGTCGTCTCCACCTGGGTCGGGGCGTACGGAACGGCGGCGAAGTCCAGCTCGCTGGTGTTGATGGTCATGGTGGTCCAGGAGGGGAGCTCGGCGACGTGGACGGCCAGGCGGCCGAAGGCCATGGACTTGTCGTGGGGCTGCCAGGAGAACTTGTCGGCGGGCACGCGCTCGAGAACACGGCGGGTGTTGGCCATCTCCTGGTCGAACTCGGGCAAAAGGGACTGGCTCAGGCTCATGGGATCTCCTCGAAGGAATGGGTTGGAGCCGGCATCGTAGAAGAATGTCGTTCCGGCGGCAATGGGGCGGAGGTTACGATTCCGGGACGTTCGCGAAGAGGGAAGGTTGGGGGTTCTCCGGCCCCGCGTAAAGGAGCCGGCCGCCGGGGAGGACGCGGGCGTTGGCGTCCAGCTCGTGGGGGTCGGCACGGCCTGGGCCCAGGATATGCAATACCTGAATACCCCGGGCGACCAGGGCGTCGGAGATGAGCCGGCGGTGGCAGCGCCAGGGCACGGCCTCGGCGCAGAGGATGGCGACGGTCTCGCCGGCGGCGCGCTGGATCAGCCGCTCGAGGGCAGCCTGGAACTCGGGGGTCTCCATATAGTCGGCGTACCCCCGGAAGGCGTCGACGCGCCAGGCGGTGTGCGGAGAGTCGGGCCGGGCGGCGCGGCGACCTCCGAGGCCGGGCTCATGGATGTACTGGATGCCGGCCCCGGCGAGCGAGGCGGCCAGGGCGTCGCGCGAGAACTGGGGGTGGCGCCGGGAGCCGGGGAAGCGCCGCACGTCCACCAAGGTCCGCACGCCGTGCTCGGCGAGCAGGGCCAGGAGCTCTTCGATGGGCCGGGTGGAGTGGCCGGCGGTGAAGACGGTGGGCATGGCGGCTACTATATCGCCAGCCCTTCGACGGGCCGGGTGAGGACGAAGTAACGGAATCGCAGGTTCAAGGAGTCTCGGAGAGCCACGAATTGATGCCGCTGCGGATCATGACCTACAACATCCACCGGGCGATCGGGGTCGATCGCCGGTTCCGGCCGGAGCGTATCGTCGCGATCCTGCGCCATTACGATCCCGATGTCGTGATGCTCCAGGAGGTGGACGAGGGGGCGCCGCGCTCGCGGGAGCTCAACCTCGCCAAGGAGCTGGCCCAGGAGGCCGGCTATCCGCACTTCGCCCTGGGGCACAACGTCAGCCTGAAGAAGGGGCGCTACGGCAACGCGACGCTCAGCCGCTTCCCGATCCTGCGCGAGCGCAACATCGACCTCTCGATCGCGGAGAGCTGGATCCGCCGCGGCTGCCAGCACACGACGCTCGACCTCGACGGCAAGGGGAGCCATCTGGAGGTGTTCAACCTCCATCTCGGGCTCTCGGCGCGGGAGCGGGCCAAGCAGGTAGAGCTGGTGAAGCGCTCGGCCGAGCTCAGCGGCATCCCGTACACCACCCCCGTCCTGGTGGCTGGAGACTTCAACGACTGGCGGTCGCTCCTGCTGCCGGTCTTCACCAACGGCATGGGCTTCTCCTGCGCCACGGAGCGCAAACGGGGGCCGTACCCGGTGATCCCCACCTACCCCTCGTTCTCCCCGCAGGGCGGCCTCGACCGCATCTACCACCGCGGACCGCTGCGGCTGGTCTCCGCCCACTCCTGCCGGCTGCAGATCGCGCGGGTGGCCAGCGATCATCTGCCGATCCTGGCGGAGTTTCAGGTGGGGTAGGGGCGGGAGAGGAAAAAGCGCCGGCTCCCATTGCGGGCAGGCTACCCCTTCCCCCCAAACAGGTTTATCCTTGCCTCCAGTTTCCGCCATCCAAGAAAGTTTTCGCTTTGTAGGGAGTCGACAAAGACGATGCCCCGTCCGTCCGTGCTGGTCGTGGATCCGGAATCCGTCCGCCGCAAGGAGATCTCCAACGGCTTGACGGGCTTCGGCTATGAGGTGATCCCGACGGTGGGGATCGCGGAGGGGCGGCGGTTCGCGGCGACGCTCGGGCCGGGAGTGGTGGTGGTGCCGGTGGCGCTCGCGAAAGGTGAAGACGGCGCGATTTCCGAGCGCTTCGGCGGCAACGGCCACGGCAATGGCAATGGCCATGCGGGCGAGCACACGCTGCTGCTGCTCGGCAAGACGGCCGAGGAGGGGCGGGACCTGCCGGAGGACGTGCTCTTCCTGGAGGCTGACGGCCTGCCTGCGGAGGACCTCGTGCGGCGCATCCATCTCGTCCTGCTCGGGCGGGAGATCGGCGTCGAGCCGGACTCGGATCTCGAGTCGCTGGTGGGAGATTTCTCGCTCCTGCCGTTCCTCGAGCTGGTGCGGGCGGCGAGCCGGGCGCACCTTACCGGGCGGATCGTCTGCGCGAGCGGGGAGGTCGCGTTCGACGGCGGCGAGGTGGTCGCGGCATCGGCGGGGCGCGCGCGGGGAACCAAGGCCTTCCTGCGGCTGAGCCTGCTCGACGCCGGGCCGTTCTGGCTCCGGCTGCGCCGGCCGGTGGGTGTGGAAAGGGCGAGCGAGGAGCGCGAGATCCGGCAGGAGGTCACGGCGCTCGTCTTCCTGGCCCTGGAGGACCGCGTCCACGACGCTCCGGACCCGCGGGCCCGCGTCCGGGTGCAGCTCGGCCCCGCCTTCTTCGCGGCCCGCTTCAACCCGCGCCAGCAGGAGCTGCTGGCCGTGCTGCCAGGCTGCGGGACAGTCGGCCGGCTGCTCGACGCGCTGCCGGCGACGGACGGCGAGATCCTGCGCGACCTGATCGGCCTGCGCGAGATGGGAATCCTCGCCCTGGAGGAGCCGGAGGAGCTCGTGCGGGTGGTCACCGACTCGACCTGCGACCTGCCGCCCGAGGTGGCGCGGGCGCACGGCATCCACGTCCTGCCCGTGCTGGTGCTGTTCGGCGACCGCGTCTACCACAACGGTGTGGACCTGCGGCCCAAGGAGTTCT
Organism: uncultured Acidobacteriota bacterium; assembly: GCA_963698025.1. Taxonomy (GTDB): domain Bacteria; phylum Acidobacteriota; class Thermoanaerobaculia; order Multivoradales; family UBA5704; genus DATARR01. Next base: position 121,190 of record OY969112.1, read on the forward strand.
ACGACCTGCTGGAGAAGGGGGCGGTCCATCCGCGGACCAATCCGACGCCGAAGGCCGACTTCCTGGGCGTCTACCGGTCGCTGGCGCCGCGGAAGGACATCGTTTCGGTCCACATCTCGGAGAAGCTCTCGCGGACGGTGGTCCACGCCCGGGAGGCTGCGGAGGAGGGGTTGCCGCAGTACCAGGAGCTGCGGCGCGAGGAGATGCGCGGCGAGGCCGAGCGGGTCTCCCTGCGGGTGGTGGACAGCCACAGCGCCAGCCTGGGACTGGGGATGCTCGCCCTGTTCGCCGCCCGCATGGCGCGGCGCGGGATGGAGCCGGACGTCATCGTCGACCGCCTGGAGGCGATGCGCGACCGGCTGCACGTGCTGTTCGCGGTGGACACGATGGAGTACCTGGCCCGCGGCGGGCGCGTCGGCAAGGCGCGGGCGATCATGGGCAATCTCCTCGGCATCAAGCCGATCCTCGGCGTGGTGGACGGCGAGATCGTGGCGGTCGACCGCGTCCGCGGCGGCCGGGCCGCCCATCCGCGGCTGATCGAGCTGTTCCGCGAGCGGGTCGATCCCCAGCGGCCGGTGGTGGTGACGGTCGCCCACGCCAAGGCGCCCGTCTGGGCCGACCGCCTGCGTGGGCTGATCGAGAAGACCTTCCAGGTGAAGGAGATCCTGATCGCCGAGATGGGCCCCGTGGTCGCCGCCAACACCGGCCCGGGCACCGTTGGCGCCGGCCTGTTCCAGCCCACGGAGGAGGAGCAGGGGTGGATCGGGGCGGTGGTGGAAGGGGCCGAAGTCCCGCCAGCCTAGCCGGGCCCGGGACGTCCGTGGCCTGCGACCTCCTCCGAAGCGTATTGCCCGTAGGGTGCGCTGTGCGCACCTCAACGCTTGGAGGTGCGCACAGCGCACCCTACGAGCACCCACAGTCCGGCAAGGCGTTCCCTCTCCTTTAGGAGAGGGAACGAGGGTGAGGTCGCAGGCCAACCGTACCCCTTTCCTTCGCTCTTGCACGGGCCGGATTCGGGGCTTAAGATGGCCGCGGGTCGGTATTGCATTTTACAGCCGCATCCTTACAGCCGGTGGGCAAAGCTCTCAGGGGAAGGGGAGGTTCATGGCCACGATCGCGCTGAACGTCAACGAAAAGAAACATGTCGTCGAGGTGGAGCCGCGGACGCTGCTGGTGGAGCTTCTGCGCGAGCAGCTGCGGCTCACCGGCACCCACGTGGGCTGCGACACCAGCCAGTGCGGCGCCTGCACGGTCTGGGTCGACGGCCGGTCGGTCAAGAGCTGCGCCATGCTGGCGGTGGAAGCCGACGGCGCGGCGGTGACGACGATCGAAGGGCTGGCGTCGAACGGCACGCAGCATCCGATGCAGGTGGCGTTTCACGAATGTCACGGCCTGCAGTGCGGTTTCTGCACGCCCGGCATGGTGATGCGCGCCGCCGAGCTGGTGCAGCGCAACCCGCAACCGACCGAGGCCGAGGTGCGGCACGGGCTGGAGGGGAACCTCTGCCGCTGCACCGGCTACCACAACATCGTCCGCGCCGTGCTGCAGGCGGCCGGTACGATGCGGGGAGGTGTCCAGTGAGTGGCCTCCAGGGCCTGGGCGCCTCGGTCGCCCGCACCGAGGACCGCCGTTTCCTGCTCGGCAAGGGGCGGTACACCGACGACCTCCAGCTTCCCGGGCAATCCCATGCGGTGTTCGTGCGCTCGCCGCACGCCCACGCCACGATCCGCTCGATCGACGCGCGCCAGGCGCTGGCGTCGCCGGGCGTGCTCGCCGTGCTGACCGGCGAGGACGTCGCCGCCGCCGGGCTGGGCGGCATCCCCTGCGGCTGGCAGATCAAGAACAAGGACGGCTCGGTGATGGTCGAACCGCCGCATCCGGCGCTGGCGCTGGGGAAGGTGCGGCACGCCGGCGATCCGGTCGTCATGGTGATCGCCGAGACCCGGGCGCAGGCGAAGGACGCGGCCCAGCTGGTCGAGATCGACTACGAGCCGCACCGGGCGGTGGCCCACCTGCCCGCCGCCGTGGGCGAGGGCGCGCCCCGGGTCTGGGACGAGGCCCCGGGCAACGTCTGTTTCGACTGGCACCTGGGTGACCCGGCGGCCACCGACGCCGAGTTCGCGGCGGCCGCCCACGTGGTGGCGATCGACCTGGTGAACAACCGCATCGCCGCCAACGCCATCGAGCCCCGCGCCGCCAACGGCCACTACGACGACGTCGAGGACAAGTACACGCTCTACACGACGTCGCAGAACCCGCACCTGATCCGCCTGCTGCTCGGCGCCTTCACCCTCAAGGTGCCGGAGCACAAGCTGCGCGTGGTGGCGCCCGACGTCGGCGGCGGCTTCGGCTCGAAGATCTTCCACTATGCCGAGGAGCTGCTGGTCCTCTGGGCGTCCAAGCGGGTCGGCCACCCGGTGAAATGGACCTCGGACCGCAGCGAGGCCTTCCTCTCCGACGCCCACGGCCGGGACCACGTCTCCCATGCCGAGCTCGCCCTGGACGCCGGCGGCAGGTTCCGCGGCCTGCGCGTCCGCACGCTCGCCAACATGGGGGCGTACCTCTCGACCTTCGCGCCGGCCATCCCGACCTACCTGCACGCGACGCTGCTCTCCGGGCCGTACGTGATCCCGGCGATCTATGCCGAGGTGAAGGCGATCTTCACCAATACCGTGCCGGTGGACGCGGTGCGCGGTGCCGGGCGCCCCGAGGCCACCTACCTGCTGGAGCGGCTGGTGGACAAGGCGGCGCGCGAGCTGGGGATCGACCGCGTGGAGATCCGGCGGCAGAACCTGATCCAGCCGGACCAGTTCCCGTATCAGACGCCGGTGGCCCTGCAGTACGACATCGGCGACTATCCCGCCACGCTCGACATGGCGCTCGCGGCGGTCGACCTCGACCGCTTCGCGGAGCGCAAGGCGGAGTCGGAGAGCCGCGGCAAGCTGCGGGGATTCGGGATCTCGACCTACATCGAGGCGTGCGGCATCGCGCCGTCGGCCCTGGTGGGCGCGCTCGGCGCCCGCGCCGGGCTCTATGAGGCGGCGACGGTGCGCGTCCACCCGACGGGGAGCGTGACGGTGTTCACCGGCACCCACAGCCACGGGCAGGGGCACGAGACCACCTTCGCCCAGCTCGTCGTCGAGCGGCTGGGCATCCCGCTCGAGAACGTCGAGGTGGTCCACGGCGACACCGACCGCATCCCGTTCGGCATGGGCACCTACGGCTCGCGGTCGGCCGCCGTCGGCGGCTCGGCGATCTACAAGGCGATCGACAAGATCGTCGACAAGGGGAAGAAGATCGCCGCCCACCTGCTGGAGGCGAGCGTCGCCGACATCGAGTTCGCGGACGGCAAGTACCGCGTCGCCGGCACCGACCGCGAGAAGGCGTTCGGCGAGGTCGCGTTCGCCGCCTACGTGCCGCACAACTACCCGATCGACACGGTGGAGCCGGGGCTCGAGGACTCCGCTTTCTACGATCCCAAGAACTTCACCTTCCCCGGCGGCTGCCACCTCGTCGAGGTCGAGGTCGATCCGGAGACCGGGGTCGTGGAGGTGGTGGTGGTCGCCATCGCCGACGATGTCGGGGTGATCATCAATCCGATGATCGTCGACGGGCAGGCGCACGGCGGCCTGGCGCAGGGGATCGGCCAGGCGCTCTACGAGGAGTGCGTCTACGACGACGGCGGGCAGCTGCTCTCGGGCTCCTACATGAGCTACTGCATGCCGCGCGCCGCGGACCTGCCGAGCTTCCACGTCGGCAATCACGTCACCGCGTGCACGCACAATCCGCTCGGCATCAAGGGGGTGGGCGAGGTGGGCGCCATCGGCGTCCCCCCCGCGGTGATCAACGCCGTGCTCGACGCCCTGGCTCCGCTCGGCGTCACGCACATCGACATGCCGGCGACCCCGGAGAAGGTCTGGCGGGCGATCCGCGCGGCGGGAGGTGCGGCATGAGGAACTTCGAGTTCCACCGTCCGGAGTCGATCGCCGACGCGGTCGTGCTGCTGCGGGGCAACGAAGCGGCCAAACTGCTGGCGGGAGGGCAGAGCCTGCTGCCGGTGATGAAGCTCGACCTGGCCCAGCCCTCGGACCTGGTGTCGCTCGCCGGGCTCGCCGGGGCCGGTCTCCGGGAGATCCGCTCCGAGGGGGGCGAGCTGGTGATCGGCGCGCTGGCCACCCACCACGAGGTCAGCTCGTCTCCCGAGGTGCGGCAGCGCATCCCGGGACTGGCCGCCCTCGCCGGCGAGATCGGCGACGCGCAGATCCGCAACCGCGGCACCATCGGCGGCTCGCTCGCCCACGCCGACCCGGCGGCCGACTATCCCGCGGCCGCGCTGGCCCTGGGCGCGACGATCGTCACCGACCGCCGGACGATCGCGGCCGACGACTACTTCACCGGCCTCTTCTCGACGGCGCTGGAGGCGGACGAGATCATCACCGCCGTCCGCTTCCCGGTGCCGGAGTGCTCGGCCTACGCCAAGTTCGCGCATCCGGCGTCGAAGTACGCGGTGGTCGGCGTCATGGTGGCCAAGACCGGCGGGGGAGTGCGCGTCGCGGTCACCGGCGCCGGCTCCAAGGTGTTCCGCCTGCCGGTCCTGGAAGCGGCGCTGGGCGCGAATTTCTCGCCCGAAGCCGTGGGCGCCGATGTCGTCGATCCCGCCACCCTGCGGTCGGGCGGCGAGGCGAGCCCGGAATACCTGGCGCACCTCGTTTCGGTGATGGCCCGGCGGGCCGTCCAGGCCTGTTCGTAAGTTGGACCTGCCGCGCAACGTCGAGGAGACGGGCCGGCTGCTCGCGTCGGGGCGCTACGTCGCCGACGCGAGCCTGTCGACCGCGGTCTTCCTGGCGCTCAAGCTGGGGCGCCCGCTCCTGCTCGAAGGCGAGGCGGGGGTGGGCAAGACCGAGATCGCCAAGGTGCTCGCCGAGACGCTGGGCCGGCGGCTGATCCGGCTCCAGTGCTACGAGGGGCTGGACGCGTCGGCGGCGCTCTACGAATGGAACTACCCGCGCCAGATGCTGGAGATCCGGCTGGCGGAGCTCGGCGGTCAGGCGGGCGCCGAGGGTCGCGAGCGCCTGGCCCAGGACATCTTCGCTCCGCGCTTCCTGCTCAAGCGCCCGCTGCTGCTGGCCCTGGAGCCCGATCCCGCCGGCCCTCCCGTCCTCCTCATCGACGAGATCGACCGCACCGACGAGCCGTTCGAGGCATTCCTGCTGGAGATCCTGAGCGACTTCCAGGTGACCATCCCGGAGATGGGCACGGTGCGGGCGCCGTCGCCGCCGATCGTGGTGCTCACCTCCAACCGCACGCGCGAGGTCCACGACGCGCTCAAGCGGCGCTGTCTCTACCACTGGATCGGTTATCCGGACGCCGCGCGCGAGCTGGAGATCCTGCGCCTGCGCGCCCCCGAGCTGGCCGAGTCGCTCGCCGGTCAGATCGTGCGCTTCGTGCAGAAGCTGCGCGCGGCCGACCTGTTCAAGCTTCCGGGGGTCGCCGAGACGATCGACTGGGCGCGCGCGCTCCTGGCGCTCGATCAGGTCGCCCTCGACGCCGGCGCCGTCAACGCCACGCTGGGCGTGCTCCTCAAGTACCAGGACGACATCGAGAAGATGGCGGGGGGGCCGGTGAGCGCGATCCTGGCCGAAGAGCGGTCCCGGTAGTAAGGCTGGGCACTGGAATTATAATGGGGCGCAAGATCGAGTGAACCATGCCGAGAAAGGTCAGGGAGCTTGTTCGCGATCTGCTCGATGCCAACTTCTACGAGATCTCTGACGGAGGAAAGGGATCCCACCGCAAGTTCACACACGTCCGATATGCAGGCGCAGTAACCCTCAGCGAGAGCTCTGGCGATGATGCGAAGCCCTACCAGGAGAAACAAGTCAGGCGAGCGATCGAGGAGGTTCAGGAATGAAACTGAGCGATCAGTACCATAAGTGGATCGAATGGAGTGAGGAGGACTCGACCTATCTCGGTAAGTGTCCGGACCTGATTACGGGAATCCATGGAGATGATCCGGTGAAGTTGTACGCCGAGCTTCACGACGTCGTCGAGGATGTCATCCGCCACTTCGAATCCCGGGGACGAGCCCTTCCTGCCCCCCGAGTCCGTCCTATGCAGGAAGTCGCTTGAATCAGTGTTGAGGACAGCCAGCCCCGCGGTGACCTCGAAGCTGGCGGACAACGTCGTCCATTTCACCCGCCTCCTGCGCGGCGCCGGCCTTCGCCTCGGGCCGGCGAGCGCCCTGGATGCCCTCGCCGCCGCGTCCTCCGTGGACGTGCTCCACCGCGACGAGCTCTACTGGGCGCTCCACGCGGTCCTGGTCAAGCGCCCGGAGGACTTCGACCTCTTCGATCAGGCGTTCCGCCTGTTCTGGCGCGATCCGTTCGGCGCCGACGCCGCGATGGCCCAGCTGCTGCCGCACGTGCGCGTGCCGCCGGCCTCGACGGTGTCGCGGCGGATCGCCGAAGCATGGCGTCCGCCGTCGCCCTCCGGCCGGCCGCTGCCGGAGCGTACCGAATTCGACGCCGCGCTGACGTTCTCGGCCGACGAGGTCCTGCGCACCCGCGACTTCGAGCAGATGAGCGCCGACGAGCTCGCCCGCGCCAAGCGGATCGTCGCCCGCATGGTGGTGGCGTTGCGGCCGGTGCGCACGCGGCGGATGGCGCCCGATCCCCACGGTGACCGCCTCGACCTCGCGCGCACCGTGCGCGACAGCCGCAAGACTTTCGGCGATCTGGCGCCGTTGCGCTTTCGCTCGCGCGTCCAGCTGCCGCCGCCGCTCGTGGTGCTGTGCGACATCTCGGGATCGATGGGGCGCTACTCGGAGATGCTGCTGCACTTTCTGCACGCCCTGCTGGCCGCCCGCTCGCGAGTCCACGCCTTCCTGTTCGCCACCCGGCTGACCAACGTGACGCGGACCCTGCGCCGCCGCGACGTCGACGAGGCGCTGGCGCGCTGTGGCCGCGAGGTGGAGGACTGGGCGGGAGGGACCCGCCTGCGCGCCTGCCTGCGCGACTTCAACCGCTCCTGGTCGCGGCGCGTCCTCGGCCAGGGAGCCGTGGCCCTGTTAGTCACCGACGGGCTCGACCGCGACCCCGAGCCGGGCCTCGCCGCCGAAGCCGACCGCCTCCACCGCTCCTGCCGGCGGCTGATCTGGCTCAACCCGCTCCTGCGCTGGGAGGGGTTCCAGCCGCGCGCCCAGGGCATCCGCGCGCTGCTGCCCAACGTGGACGAGCACCGGCCTGTCCACAACCTGGAGAGCCTGGAGGCGCTGGGACGCGCGCTTGCGACGACGTCAGGACATCCCGTCGTTCACAGTCGCGCTATCCTTGGAGCATGACCGGAGAGCCCCATTTCGACTGGGAAGACAAGGAAGGTGGCAATTGAGCCGTTTCGATCTCTCGCGGTCCCAAGCGCTTTGGAATCGGGTGGGGCTCGCGCTGGAGAGCGACGAGATCCTGGCCCAGCTTCTAGACCGTGGCGAGATCGCGGCTTGGCGGGAGCTCTACCGGATGGCCTCCGGGTCTGGCGAGGAGGCCGCCGCGTTGCGCCAGCGCATCCTGCGGCTCTGCCAGACCATTCCCTTGTCCTTTCCTCATCTCTTCATCGCGGCCATGGGAGCCCTCGAAGGTTCCATCGAGCCCTATCCGATCGTCCCCCCTCCGGCGGACGATCTCGCCTGACTCGACAGCTTGAACCCCGTCCCACCAGAGCGTATCTTTGACCCTCCTGGTCCGGGGGTGGGGTGATGAACCACTGGAAAGAGACGGCAGAGATCCTCGCGCGGCTCGCCGAGATCAAGGCGGCCGGGCGGCGGGCCGCGCTCGCCACGGTCGTGCACATCGTCGGCTCCGTCTATCGCCGGCCCGGCGCCAAATTCCTCATCGAAGAGACGGGCGACACCCTGGGCAGCGTCAGCGGCGGCTGCCTCGAGGCCGACGTGCGCGAGGTGGCGAAGGGGGTCCTGGCAACCGGTACGCCGAGCCTGCGGCACTACAGCACCGGCGCCGACGAGGACATCGTCTGGGGGCTCGGGATGGGGTGCAACGGCCTGGTGGACGTCTTCATCCAGCCGGCCACGGAAGGCCCCCTGGCCGGTCAGGCGGAACGCCTGCGGGAGCTTCTCGCCGGCGATTCCCCCCTGGCTCTCCTCACGGTCGTCGACGATGGGGAAGAGCTGGGCGCGACCCTGGTGCTGGCGCCGGACGGCACCGTGCACGGCTCTCTCGGAGCGGCGGAGCTCGACCGGCTCGCCGTGGAGTGTGCCCAGGGCCTGATGCCGGCAGGGCGCTCGGGCGTGCAGACGCTCGCCGGGCGTGGAGTCTTTTTCGAGGTGCTGCCGCCACCCCCTCATCTCGTCGTCTGCGGCGCCGGCGACGACGCCCGGCCGCTGGTCGCCTACGCCGCGGATGCCGGATTTCGCGTCACCGTGGTGGATCACCGGCCGGCGCTGCTGGAGCCGGCGTGGTTCCCGCAGGCCGCCCGGCTGGTGCTGGCCCGGCCCGAGGATCCAGGAATCGTCCTCCCTCCCGCCGGGCGTTCGCTAGGGGTGGTGAAGAACCACTCGCTGGCGCAGGACCGCGAATGGGCGCGGCGGCTGCTCACGGCGGGCGTTCCCTACGTGGGGATGCTGGGTCCGCACGCGCGGACGGAGAGCATCCTGCGCGAGATCGGAATGAATCGGGACGGACGGGTCTTCGGCCCGGCCGGCTTGGACCTGGGGGCCGACGGGCCGCGGCAGGTGGCGCTCGCCATCGTCGCCGAGCTGCTCGCCTTCATCGCCGGGCGCGAGCCGCGCCACCTCTGTGAGCGAAAGGAAGCCATCCATGACATCTGACCGCGAGGGTCGTCCCGTCGCCGGAATCCTGCTCGCCGCGGGCACGTCGAGCCGCATGGGGAGCAACAAGATGCTCTTCGAGCTGGAGGGGGAGAGCGTGTTGCGGCGGGCGGCGCGGCGGGCGCTGGCCGCGGGCCTCTCGCCGCTGGTGGTGGTGCTCGGCCACGAGTCCGAACGAGCGCACCGGGAGATCGAGGATCTGTCCTGCGAGTGGGCGCTCAATCCGCTCTACGAGCAGGGGATCAACTCCTCGCTCAAGAGCGGCGTCATGGCCGTGCGGGGGTTCAAGGCGAAGGCGGCCATGGTGATGCTGGCGGACATGCCGTTCGTCACCACGGAGATGATCGCCGCCATGATCGCCCGTTATCGCGAGAGCCGGGCGCCGCTCGTCATCTCGGATTACGCGGGGGTCAACGCGCCTCCCATGGTCTACGACCAGAGCCTCTTCCTCGAGCTGCTGACGATGGAGGGGGAGGGGTGTGGCCGGCAGGTGGTGAAGCGCCACAAGGGTGAAGCGGAGGTGCTGGCGTGGCCCGAGTCGGCGCTGGCCGACCTCGACCTGCCGGAGGACTACGCGCGGGTCCGGGGCGATCTGGAGTAATGTGACCTGCGCGCCGAGCTTCTCCAACGGGCGGCGTGACGGCGAGACGGACCGAGGAAAACGATCATGGGAATGGAGATCACCAAGAGCTTCGTCGTCGAGGCCCCAGCCGCCGCGGTGTGGGACTTCCTCACCGATCCCTACAAGGTGGCGAGTTGCCTGCCGGGAGCCGCCATCACGGAGAAAGTGGACGACAGCACCTACGCCGGGACGATGACCCTCAAGGTGGGACCGGTCACCGCCAGCTACCGCGGCAAGATGCGCTTCGAACGGCTGGACCCCGTGGCGGGGGAGGCGGACATCGCCGCCTCGGGGCAGGAGACGCGCGGCAAGGGGGGGGCCGACATGCGGATGAAGAGCCGCGTCGTCGAGCGCGCTCCAGGGGAGACCGAGGTGACCGTGGTCTCCGACGTCAACGTGATGGGCGTGCTGGCGCAGTTCGGCCGCGGCATGATCCAGGACGTCAGCGATCAGCTCTTCCAGAAGTTCTCCGACGGTATGCGCCGCCAGCTCGCCGCGTCGGCGCCAACGCTGGCTGCAGTGCCGGCGCAGGAGCTCGTGCCGGCCCCGCCGCCGACCGAGGACCCTGGTCCGATCGCATTCGCCGCGCCTGAAACCGTGCCGAAGCCCTCGCCGCCACCGGCGTCTTCGCTGCCACCCCCGGCGCCACCGCCGGCCAGGGAGGATGTCCTGGACGTCGGCGCGCTGGGCGCCGCGGCGGCCAGCCGAGCGGCCGGGCGCGCCCTGGGCCGGCCCGGTTTCTGGATCGCCGTGGTCGTCCTCGCCCTGCTCGCCTACTGGTTCCTGCACCGGTAGGCCGGCCCGGGTTCGCTCGCAGCGATTCTGTGCTAGAAAGGGTTCTGATGTCCGACGACACCAAGTACCGGCAGCGGGGCTATAAGGATTCGGAGCGCCGCGACGAGCGGCCGCGGTCCGCTCCGCAAGGCCCGCGGGAGAAGAAGGAAGGACCGCGCGGACGGGGGCTGGGAGCGCCGGGCGAATCGGTCTTCCGCTGCGCCGCCTGTGGCGAGAAGCAGTTGATCATCATCGGGGAGGACCCCCTCCCCTTCGACGCCACCTGCTCCCGCTGCGGCGCCGATCTCCACACCTGCTCGAACTGCGTCAACTTCGACACTTCGGTCCACTGGGAGTGCCGGAAGAACGCGGAGATCCCGGCGCGGGTTCCCAAGAAGCGAGACCGCAACGAGTGCCCGCTCTTCAGCCCCAAGCTCGCCCAGGAGTTCCGCAAGGATTCCGACAAGCCCTCCCCGGGCGACGCCCGCTCGGCCTTCGACGCGCTGTTCAAGTTCTAGGAGCTCAGACCGCGCCGTTCCGCAGCAGCTGAGCGTAGAAGCGTACGATCTCGCCGTAGTTTTCGATCCCTACCCGCTCGTTCGTGCCGTGGAGGCGCTTGAGGTCTTCCGGCTTCATTCGCATGGGAATGAACCGGAAGACGTTCTGGCTCACGCGGCGGTAGTGCCTGGAGTCGGTGGCGCCGGCGAGCAGGTTGGGAGCGACGATCACCTTGGGAAACGTCTGTGCCAGGGTGCGCTGGATCAACCCGAACTCGGGCGCGCGGACGTCGGACTCCGCCGAGGCCTCGGTGTTGGCGGTGCCCGTGGTGCTCACCCGGATGCCCGGTCCCACGGTGTCGCGGACGTGGCGGAGGACGCTCTCGATCGTGTCCCCGGGCAGGATACGGAAGTTCACCACGGCGCGGGCCTCGTGGGGGAGCACGTTCTCCTTGACGCCCCCCTGGAAGATCGTCGGCGCCGTCGTGGTGCGGATGCGTGCGTTGGCCGCCGGATCCGCCGCGGCCTGCCGTTCGATCAACGGCCTGAACAGCCAGAGGTTCGCGAGCGCCAGCCGGGGGCCGAAAGGCATCTCGGGCGCCAGATACTGATAAGAGCGGCGGGTGGCGCCGTCGAGCCGCGCCGGCATCTGGTGGTCCTCGAGCTTCTGGATGGCGGCGGCGAGCTTGCCGATGGCACCGTGCGTGGGCGGCATCGAGGAGTGCCCCCCCTCGCTCTCGGCCAGCAGCTCGACGCTCAGCACCCCCTTTTCGGCCGTGCCGACCATGGCGGCGGGGTGCGTGACCCCCGGGATCGAGCCCTCGACGATGGCGCCCCCCTCGTCGAGGATGAAGGCCGGCCGCACCCCCCGCTGCTCGAGCAGCTTCGCGATTGCCGCCGCGCCGTTCCGGCCGCCCACCTCCTCGTCGTGCCCGAAGGCGAAGTAGATCGTGCGGTCCGGCTGGAACCCACGGCCGAGGAGCATCTCGGCCGCTTCGAGAATCCCCATCAGGCTGACCTTGTCGTCCAGCGTGCCGCGCCCCCAGACCCAACTCCCGTCGACGGACCCGGAGAAGGCGGGATGGGTCCAGCTCTTCTCGGTGCCCGGTTCGACTGGCACCACGTCCTGATGAGAGAGCAGCAGGACCGGCTGCATCTCCGGCCGCTTCCCCTTCCAGGTGTAGAGCAGGCTGTAGCCGCCGACCGTCTCGCGGGTGAGCGTGGCGTGCACCTTGGGGAAGGTCTGCTGGAGATATTGATGGAACCCATCGAACGCCGCAGCCTCGACGTTGGCCCCGTTCTCGTGCGAGACGGTGGGGAAGCGGACCGCCCCGGCGAGATGCTCGGCGACCGTGCGGGCATCAACCGTGATGTCGGAGGCCGGCTGCGTCTGGACCTGATGGGACTTGATCAGGATCATCCGGAGCAGGAGGATGGCGACCAGCAGGAGCAGCACGAGGCCGAGGGCGGCGGCGAGGATTTTCTTCATGGGGTTCAGATCTTCGAGAAATCCGCCGTCGGCAGGAACCGCGGCGGCCTCCTCACCTTCGTCTGCTGCTCGAACGCATAGGCGAGCCTGATCAGCGCGCCCTCGCTCCAGGCCGGGCCGATGAAGGAGACCCCCACGGGGAGCCCGAAGGTGAAGCCGGCCGGGACGGTGATGCTCGGGTAGCCCGCGACCGCCGCGAGCGATGAGCTGCCGCCGGTCTCCGAATCGCCGTTGACGAGGTCGATCAGCCACGCGGGGCCGCCGGTCGGGGCCACGATGGCGTCCAGCTTGTGCGTGGCAAGCATGGCGTCGATCCCCTCCTTGCGGAAGTAGAGCCTGCAGGCGGCGAGCGCCTTCTTGTACGCCGGCTCGGTGAGCGGCCCCTTGGCCTCGGACTGCAGGAAGATCTCCTGGCCGAAGTAGGGCATCACCCGGTCGCGGTGGCGCTCGTTGAACTCGATCGCCTCCTTGAGGGAGTGGACGGGGGCGCTGGGCCCCAACTCGGCGAGATAGCGATTGAGGCCCGCCTTGAACTCGTAGAGCAGGATCTCGTACTCGCTGTTGCCGGACTTCCCCGCGGAAGGCAGCTTGACCGGATCGACGATCGTGGCGCCTGCCCCCTTCATCGCCGCCAGTGCTTCGTGGAAGATGGGGTTGGTCAGCGGGTTCTTGTCGAGCGAGCTGGGGACGTGGACACCGATCCTCGCTCCCTTCAACCCTGCAGGATCGAGGAACTTCGTGTAGTCGCCGAGCGCCTTGCCGCGGCTCGGGCGGGTCGCCTCGTCGCGCTCGTCGACGCCGGTCATCGCGCCGAGGAGGAGGGCGGCGTCGGCGACAGAACGGGCCATGGGGCCGGCGGTGTCCTGGGTGTGGGAGATCGGAATGATGCCCGACCGGCTGAGCAGGCCCACGGTCGGCTTGATGCCGACGAGGCCGCACATCGAGGAGGGGGAGACGATCGAGCCGTCGGTCTCCGAGCCCACGGCGGCGGCGGCCAGGCTGGCGGCGGCGGCCACCGCGGAGCCCGAGCTGGAGCCCGAAGGGTCGCGGTCGAGCGCGTAGGGGTTCCGGCACTGCCCGCCGCGGCTGCTCCAGCCGCTGGTCGAGCGCGAGGAGCGGAAGTTGGCCCACTCCGAGAGGTTGGTCTTGCCGAGAAGGATCGCGCCGGCCGCCCGCAGCCGCGCGGCGACGAAGGCGTCGCGGGAGGGGATCGACCCTTCGAGGGCGAGCGAGCCGGCGGTGGTCGTCATCCGGTCGGCGGTCCCGATGTTGTCCTTGATCAGGATCGGGATGCCGTGGAGCGGTCCGCGGGAGCCCTTGCCGCGCCGCTCGGCGTCGAGCGCGCCGGCGATGGCGAGCGCCTCCGGATTGACCTCGATCACCGCCCGCAGCTCCGGCCCCCGGGCGTTCAGGGCGTCGATGCGGGCGAGGTACTTCTCGGTGAGCGACCGCGCCGTCTCCTTGCCCGAGCCGAGAGCGGCCTGGAGGTCGGCGATGGTGGCCTCTTCGAGATCGAACGGCGCGGGAGAAGCCGGAGCGGCAGCCGGCGCGGCGGCGGCCGCGGGGGGGAGCAGAGGGCCGGCCGTGGCCAAGGCGCCGGTGGCGAGGCCGGCTTTCATCAGGGCGCGCCGGGTCCAGGTGCCGGCGGCGGAATCGTCGTCCTGTTCTTTCACGGTTCCTCCTCGCGAGAGCGGATCATACTTTCAGAAGACGAACATTCCCACCGCGGCGCCGAACATCAACAGGGCCGTGAGGCCCACTACAGCGAGGGCGACCCGGGAGCTCGGCTGCCCCTGCATGACCTTCGAATCCGCGGCCACGATCAGGATGCCCACCAGCAGGACGGGGGCGAGCAGGCCGTTGATCACGGCGGACCAGAAGAGGATGCGGATCGCGTTGACGTCGAAGAAGTCGAGCACGACGCCGAGCGCGGTCGAGACCGCCACGATCGAATAGAACTCCCGGGCGCGCAAGAGCTTCTGGTCGAGCCCCTGACGCCAGCGGAAGGTGTCGGAGATCGCGTAGGCGGACGCGGCGGACAGGGTGGGGATGGCGAGGAAGCCGACGCCCACGATCCCGACCGTATAGAGCAGGGAGGCGGCCTGGCCGGCGAGCGGGCGCAGGGCCGAGGCGGCGTCCCGCGAGCTCTGGATGTCGGTCTTGCCATGAGCATGGAGCGTCAGCGCCGTGGTGAGGATCACGAAGAACATGACGAGGTTCGAGGAGAAGGTGCCGACCCCGACGTCGAGCTGCCGTTCCGCGATCTCCCGACGGGTCGCGCCTTGACGGAGCCTGACGCTCCTGCGCCCCAGGGCCTTTTCCTCCTCGACCTCCTGGGAGGACTGCCAGAAGAAGAGATAGGGGCTGATCGTGGTCCCGAGCAGAGCCACCAGGATGGACCAGCCCTCCTTCGTCCGCGGCAGCGAGGGGACGAAGGTGTCGTGGAGGATCTGTCCCCAGCGAGGGTGGAGGAGCAGGGCGGTGATCACGTAGGCGCCGAGGGTGAGCGCCAGCCACTTGAGCACCACCGCGATCTGCTGGTACCGGAGCCAGATCGTGGCCGCCACGATGAGCAGGGCGAAGAGGCTGACGAAGTAGTGGGAGTTGAGACCGGTCAGCATCTCGGCGGCGTCGGCCATGCCGGAGAGATCCGCGGCGATGTTGAGGCTGTTGGCGACGAGCAGGCCGGCCGAGACGAGGATCAGCAGGGGGCGCGGGAAGCGTTCCAGAAGGTTCTTGGCCAGCCCGCAGCCGGTGACCATGCCGACGCGCGCGCACATCATCTGCACGACCGCCATCAGCGGCCAGGTGAGGACGGCCGTCCACAGGAACGCCGTGCCGAACTGCGCCCCGGCGATCGAAAAGGTCGCGATGCCCGACGGATCGTCGTCCGCGGCGCCGGTGATCACACCTGGGCCGAGCGCCGCGAAGAACCGGCGGACCGGATGCTTCTCCTTCGCCATGAGCCTCCTTGAACCGAGCGCCTGCGTTGCCGGGAGTCTACAATGCTGCCATGCTGATCGATCCCCGAAATTTTGAGGTACTGGACGACGAGATGGCCCGGGTCTTCCGCGCCATGAGCGGAGCCGAGCGCCTGAAGATCGCGAGCGACATGTACCGATCCGCCCGCCGCATGATCGCCAGCCACCTCGCCGCGGAGCATCCGGACTGGGACGAGCAGCGCCTTCAGGAGGAGACGGCGAGGAGGCTCTCGCATGGAGCAGTCTGACCTGCTCCATTACGTGGTCGAGGCCCTGGAGCGGATCGGTCTGAGGTACTTCGTCACCGGATCGATGGCGACGATCTTCTTCGGCGAGCCGCGCTTCACGAACGACATCGACATCGTCGTCGATCTCCCCGCCAACAAAATTGCCGAGCTTTGCGCCGCCTTCCCTGCTCCGGACTTCTATCTGAGCGAGGAGACCGTCTACCGGGCGGTATCGCGCCGAGGGCAGTTCAACATCATCCAGCCTGCATCAGGTCTCAAGGTAGACGTGATGGTTCCGGCGGAGTCCCCCTTCAATCAGAGCCGCTTCTCGCGAACGAAGCGGGTCAAGCCGGCGCCTGACTTCGACGCCGTCTTTTCCTCCGCCGAGGACGTAATCCTCAAGAAGATGGAGGCCCACCACGAGGGCGGCTCCGAGAAGCACCTGCGCGACATCGCCGGTGTCTTGAAGATCAGCGGCGATCATCTCGACCGGGACTACATCGCGGAATGGGCCGACCGGATGGAAACCTCGGAGATCTGGCGGGAGATCCTGAAGCGGTCGAGCGAGTGAGATGGCTGGAGTTGAACCCCGAGCGTCCGGTGATAGCATCTCAGAATTCTCGGTTTGCAGAAGGAGGAAGACTTCGTGCTCCAGCGCTGCTTGCAGTACCCGCTACTCTCGATGGGGCTCGCGATCTCGCTTGCATCCTGCGCATCGGCGCCACCCGCGACCCAGGCCGCCAATTCTTCGACTCCGAAAGCCGCGGAGACGCGCTCCGTCAATCTGCTCTGCCACGAGCGCGCCCGGGGCATCCGCTTCGACAAGATCGGTGTTCCCGCCGTCGAACAGCCCGTCGACATCGCGCTGACCCGCGGGTCCATCTGGGTCCTCTTCAACAGCGGCCGGGTGGTGCAACTCAGCCGCGGCGGCGATCGCATGGATGTTCAAATGCACTTCCTGCCCGGCCAGGGGGAGATCGGGGCGATCGCCGTCGATCCGCTCGACGAATCCGCCTGGGTGGTCTCGCAGGCAAACCTGAACCTCTACCGGTTCACGCCGGACGGCCAGATGAGCACCGTGAAGCTCAAGCGCAAGGTTGAGGGCTCCGGCGGTTTCGCGGGGCTCATCCTTGCCCACGACTCGATCTATGCCCAGCCGACCTGCGCCGACAGCGCCGTCTGGCGGCTCGACCGCTCGGGCAAGCTCCTGGGGACGGCGTTCACCGCGCCGGCGAAGTCCGAGAGCGAGCCCCAGGTACTCCAGGCTGATAGCCTGACACACACCGCCTGTTACTCCGTACGGCTCGAGCGGGATTCGCAAGGGCACATCCTGGCTTGGGATCGCGCGAAGCGGGCGACCTATCAGGTGGACACCGAAGGAAACTGGACGCCGAGCGACTCGCGTCTCTTCGCTCAACTCGGCGATCCAGGCTCGGGCCTCAGCCTCAAGGGCGTAAACGTCGGAGAGCAATCGGAGCAGTGGTACTTCAGGGGGGCGAGCGGCAATCTTTTCTTCTGGAAGGGGCAGCCGGTCTTCCTGGGCAGCTATACGATCAAGGAGAAGTCCCGGGGAAACGACACCGTTCTCTATCTCCCGGCGGAGAGCGGTTCCCGGGAGGTGATCATGTCCTGCAACGGTTTCCCCGTGCGCCGCGTCGCCACCGATACGGCCGGCTACGCGGCGCTGACCGAGCGGTTCCTCGTGGTCGGGGACCCCGCGAGCTCGCCCGACCTACCGTGAATCAGGACAGATAACGATCGATGGCCCATGAAGAGATTCTCGTCTTCATCTCCTCATGACCGATCGCGCACCCGTTCTCGGCGTCCTTGAGCCCCCGCTCGATCATGCGAGCGAAAGCCAATTCGCGCAGGATTTCGTCGTAGGAGCTGTCTTCCGGCTGATCTTGAACGAGCTGAAGCATTTTTTGCTTGGCGGTAATCTGGCCCACGCGAGATTCTCCTTGGAAGCATCTTAACCGACGCGATGGCGTCAGTGGCTCTTCCCATTCTTCCACCCCATCCACCCCGGTCCGCGCACCACGCGGCCGGCCGCGGCGCCCGTGGGCTCGCCGTCCTTGAGGACCTGGACGCCGTTGACGAAGACGTGCCGGACGCCGGTGGCGTACTGGTGCGGCTTGTCGAAGGTGGCGTGGTCCTCGATCTTCGCGGGATCGAAGAGGACTACGTCGGCGAAGTAGCCCGGCTTGAGCGTGCCCCGGTCATGGACCTTGAGGTTCCCAGCGGGAAGCGAGGTGAGCTTGCGGACGGCCTCCTCGAGCGGGATCACCTTCTCGTCGCGCACGTAGCGCCCCAGCAGGCGGGCGACGTTGCCGTAGGTGCGCGGGTGGGGGTTGGACTTCAGGAACACCCCCTCGGTGGCGGGCGCCTCGGCATCCGAGCCGAAGCTCACCCAGGGGAGGGCGATCTCCTTTCTCACGTTGTCCTCGGACATCAGGAAGTAGACGGTGCCGACCCGGCTGTCGTCCTCGATCACCAGATCCATGGCGGTCTCCTGGGGGGACTTGCCGCGCAGCTTCGCCACCTCGGCCAGGGTCTTGCCGGTCAGGGCTTTCAGCTTGTCGTTCTTGAAGGCGACGAGGAGGATCTTCTCCGGACCCGCGGCGACGAAGAAGTTCTCCCAGGCGTCGGTGGGGGTCGCCATCTCCTTCGCGACCTTCTCACGGATGGCCGGGTCCTTCATGCGCGTGATCCAGGCTTCGAGGCCCCCCTCCTGCACCCACGGCGGCATGGCGGCGTCGAGGCCGGTGGCGCCCGCGGTGTAGTTGTACATGTCGGCGGTGATCCTGAGGCCGGAGGCGCGGGCGTCTTCGACCTTCTTGACGGCGGCGTCGAGCTTCCCCCAGTTCTGCTGGCCGGCGGCCTTGAAGTGGTAGATCTCGGCGGGGAGCCTGGCCCGGCGGGAGATGTCGATCAGCTCGTCGATCGCCTCCAGCAGGCGGTTGCCCTCGCTACGCATGTGGGAGATGTACATGCCGCCGTACTTCGCGGCCTCCTCGCAGAGGGCGACGAGCTCGTCCGTGCCGGCGTAGAAGGCCGGAGCGTAGATCAGCGAGGAGCCGACGCCCAGCGCCCCCTCCTCCATGGCCTGATCGGTCAGCTTGCGCATGCGCGCCAGCTCCTCGGGAGTCGGCGGCCGGTTGGCGTAGCCCACCTCGTGGACGCGGAGGGTCGTCGCGCCCACGAAGGAGGCGACGTTGGGGGCGATGCCACGCGCCGCGACGTGATCGAGGTACTCGCCGAGAGTGGTCCAGGTGACTGGGTATTTGACGTCCCCCTGCTGCTCGACGGTCTCCTTCTTCATGGCGTCGTTGAGCGGCCCCATGGAGCCCCCCTCGCCCATGACCTCGAGGGTGACCCCCTGGCGGATGTCGCTCTGGGCGCGGCCGTCCACCAGCAGCGACTCGGTCGCCCAGCTCAGCATGTTGACGAAGCCGGGGGAGACGGCGAGCCCCCGGGCGTCGACCTCCTGCTTTCCCTTCGCGTCCCCTAGCGAGCCGACCGCGGCGATGCGGTCGCCGTTCACCGCCACGTCGCCCACGAACGGCTTGCCGCCAGAGCCGTCGTAGATCGTCCCGCCGCGCAGGATGAGATCGTAGGTCCTGGGCTCCCCGGCGGCCTGCGCCAGGGCGGCGAGAGCGGGCAGCAGGCAGAGTGCCAGGGCAAAGGCGATCGTTCGCGTCATTCAGGTCTCCTCAAATGCGATCCTAGGTCACCAGGCTCCGGCGACCGGTTTCCACCCCTGGCGCCGTGGGCCGAACTGGAATTGCGCATCGGGATTCCCCGTCGAGAGCGAGTTGCGCAGCCGGAAGACGGCCGAGGACGGATCGTAGACGCCGAGGTCGTCGTGGCCGTCGCCGTTCCAGTCGCCGATGACGGGCAGCGATCCACGCCCCGGAGGGCCGAACTGGACCTGGAAATCCGGCGCCGCGTCCTGAAACCCGTTCGTCAGGTAGAAGACCGAGCGGACCGGATCGAAGAGGCCGACGCCGTCCCTGCCGTCGCCGTCCCAGTCGCCGGCGACCGGGATCAGGCCGGAGACCGAGGGGCCGAAGGCGAAGGTGAGATCGAAACCCGATCCCGAGAGCGAATTCTTCAAGCGGAACGTCCGGGTGGCCGGGTCGTAGAGGCCGACCGTGTCCTTGCCGTCGCCGTCCCAATCGCCCACCAGGGGGAGCGCCTTGCGGGAAGGGGAGTCGACCTGCAGGATCACGTCCGAGGCGCCGCCGGAGGTGGAGTTCTTGAGCCGGAAGGTCGAGAAGGCCGGGTCGTAGAAGCCCACGGTGGTCTTGCCGTCGCCGTTCCAGTCCCCGGCGAGCGGGATCCAGCTGTTGTGACGCGGGCCGAAGCGGACGACCTGGACCTTGGCGCCGGCGGTGTTGGTGGCCTTGAGCTGGAACTTGGAGGTCTGCGGGTCGAAGAGCCCCACCGTCTCCCGGGCGCCGCCGGCCGCCGCGCCGGTGAAGCGGAAGAGCTGACCGCTCCCGGTCGCGGCGTAGAGCTCGCCGTTGTGGTCCTGGCCGAAGGTCGTGAGCTGCGGGATCTGCCCAGAGACGGCGCGCACCGTCAAGCCGCTTCCGGAGCGCGTGGCGGCCCAGATCGCGCCGGAGCAGTAATCGCCGAAGACGTAGGAGCCGCGGAGCTGGGCCGCGCCGTTGCCACGGTAGACGTAGCCGCCGGTCACCGAGCAGTGCGGGTCGTGATCGTACTCGAGCACGGGTGGGGTGAACGCGGCCGAATCGCAAGCGGGCGTCGAGGCCGGGCAGGAGTCGCTGGAGGAGCAGAGGGTCCCCTCCATGACCTTCCAGCCGTAGTTCTCGCCGCCGCGCGACGAGACCGGCTGGAAGTCGATCTCCTCGCGCCGGCCCTGGCCGACGTCGCCGATCCAGAGGTCCCCGGTCTCGCGGTCGAAAGAGAAGCGCCAGGGGTTGCGCAGGCCGGTCGCCCAGACCTCGTCCGGAGGCGCACCGCCGCCACGGAACGGGTTGGAGGCCGGAATCCCATAATAGGGAGGAGTCGCGACGTTCTGGTCGACGTCGATCCTCAGCATTTTGCCGAGGAGCATGTCCGGTTTCTGGGCCCGGCATTCGGGATCGAAGGCGGAGCCGCCGTCGCCCATGCCGATGTAGAGATCGCCGTCCGGCCCGAACTGGAGCTGCCCGCCGTTGTGGTTCGAGTAGGGTTGATCGATGGTCAGCAGGATCCGCGCGCTCGCCGGATCGGCCTGGTTGGGATTTGAAGCGGAAACCTGGTAGCGGGCGATGACCGTGTTGCCCTGGATGTTCGTATAATCGACGAAGAGGAAACCGTTGTCGGCGAATCGAGGGTGGAAGGCCACCGAAAGCAGGCCTTGCTCGCCGTCGTTGCTGATCTTGTCGTGGATGTCGAGGAACGGTTGCGAGCGCGGGCTGCCGTTCTCCAGGATGATGATGCGGCCGGTCTGGATGGTCAGAAAGAGGCGGCTATCCCCGGCGTTGGTGACGCTGGTGACCGGCCCGAGGCCGCTGGCGACCGGCTGGAGGCTCAACCCCGGTACGGTGCCGGCGACCGTGAACGGCCCCTGGGAAGGCTCGGGATCCGTGGCGCCGGCCGGGAGCAGCGGCGAGATCAGCAGGAGGAGCGCGGTGAGGGAAGAGCGAAGAAGTCGGTGCATGGCGAGGTCTCCTGTTGGTGCGAGCATCTTACTCGCGCTTCAGGAGAAGCCCTATCAGCTCTAACGGATCAGACGGTCGTACTCTGCGTGAGACCCGATCCAGAACCAGGTCACCGTGTCGTCTTCCAGGAGTCCAAGAGCCCGCCACCCTTGTCCGATTCGCACTGAGTAGAGAGGCTCCCGGCCATGGATTCTCTTGAAATGGAGGCTGGGATGGGCTGGATTCTCTCTCCAGAGCTGATAGCTCTTTCGAGCGCTCTCTCTGACATGTGGGGAAGCTTACTGAAAAGGGAGAAGAAATTCTCGGTAACCCTGGATTTCAAAGGTCTTCCACCGGGATATCCTTGACTCGTCCAGCACGGATGTCCGCCCGAACTTTGGCGGCCAAGTCCCCTAGCTGTTCCTGGGAGCGCGCGAAAGACTCCTCCCAGCGTTGCTCGTCGGCCAATTCATCCAGGATCAGGGCGGCGATAGCGTCTTGTTCCGCATCAGGGAGATCCTGAATTTTTTCGATGGCACGCTCCAACAATGGCGTCATGGTCCTATCCTCCCCTCCAGCGAATGCCCTCTACCCTTGACGAGAATACACTACGCTGCCAGGACCTGCAGAGGCTCTCTATGATCCCCATCGACGACAACCTCGCCATCCCCGACGAGGAGGTGACCTTCGCCACCTCGCGGAGCGGTGGCCCCGGCGGGCAGAACGTCAACAAGCTGGAGACGCGGGTGACGCTGCGCTTCGATCTCGCGGGCTCGAGCGCTCTCTCGGAGAATCAGAAGGTCCGGCTCCGGGAGCGTCTGGCGACGCGGATCACCCGCGACGGCGTCCTCCAGGTCACCTCCCAGCGGCACCGGAGTCAAAGCATGAACCGGGAGGCCGCCGTCGAGCGCTTCGCCGAGCTGTTGCGGGAGAACCTGCGCGAGGAGCCGCCGCGCAGGAAGACGCGCCCCTCCCGGGCGGCGAAGGCGCGGCGCATGGACGACAAGCGCCGTCAGAGCCGGCGCAAGCGGGAGCGGTCGACCCCGGTGGAATGAGGCATAACGGTATAGGATGACCGGCACGCCATGGAACCCGACCGCTTCTTCAGCCAGGCCGATCTCGACGCCGTTCAAGCCGCCGTGCGGGAGGCGGAGGCGCGGACGTCGGGAGAGATCGTCCCCTACGTTGTCGAGCGGAGCGACGAATACCAGAACGCCATCTGGAAAGGTGCGGCCTTGGGCGCGCTCCTCGGGCCGATGGCGGCGCTCGCCATTCACCGGTGGAGCAACGTCTGGGGAATTCCGTTGGGAATCTGGATCGCGCTGCCGGCGCCTGTGGGTGGGGCCATCGGCTATCTGCTCGCCCTGCTGCATCCGGTCCGCCGCTGGCTGGCCGGCGAGCACACCCTCGACGCACGAGCCCGCCGGCGCGCCGCGGTCGCCTTCCTCGATCAGGAAATCTTCCGCACCCGCCACCGCACCGGCATCCTCCTCTTCGTCTCCCTGTTCGAGCGCCGGGTCGTGCTGCTCGCCGACTCCGGCATCCACCAGAAGGTGGAGGAGGGGGCGTGGGAGGCGATCACCCGCCGGCTGGCCGGGGGGATCCGGAGCGGCCGGCCGGGCCCCGCGCTGATCGCGGCGATCCGCGCCTGCGGCGAGCTCCTGGAGCGGCACGGGGTCGAGCGCCAGGCCGACGACCAGGATGAGCTCTCGAACGAGCTTCGCCGGGAGAGGGAGTGAGCTTGAGCCGACGGGTTTCTCTGATCGTCCTGCTCCTGCTGTTGCCGCTCGTCTGCGCGCTCGCCAAGGACGTCCCCTACCTGACAGGACGAGTCAACGACACCGCGAACCTGATCCCGCAGGACCAGCGGCAGCGGATCGAGGCGCAACTCGCGCAGTTCGAGAAGCAGACCGGCGATCAGGTCGCCGTGCTCACCGTCGACAGCCTGGACGGCGAGGCGATCGAGGACTACGCGAACAAGGTGGGGCGCACCTGGGCGCTGGGCCAGAAGGGGAAGAACAACGGCGCGATCCTGCTGGTCTCCAAAAACGACCGCAAGATGCGGATCGAGGTCGGCTACGGCCTGGAGCCGGTGCTGACCGACCTGCAGACGAGCCTCATCCAGAACCAGGTGATCATCCCGCACTTCAAGCAGAACGATTTCGGCACCGGCATCGAGGCCGGGGTGAACGCCATCCTGAGCACGATCCAGGGCAAGCCGGTGCAGCCGGCCGCGGAGGCGCAGACGCCGGACGGCGAGGGAGGATCGACCTCCTGGCCGGTGTTCCTCCTCTTCGGCCTCTTCGCTCTCGGTCCGTTCATCCTCAACGCCATCCGCAGCGGGAGCTGGATCGTCTACATCGTCGTGCTCCCCATCCTCTTCTTCCTGGGCTCGCTCGCCGGCACGGTCGTCGGCCTGATCGCGGCCGGGGTGTGGCTCGTGCTCTTCCCTATCCTGCGGATGATCCTGCCCAGGCACCCCTCCTCGGGTCGCTTCCGTGGCCCCGGAGGCTGGTGGATGGGCCCGGGCGGCTTCGGCGGTGGGGGAGGAGGATGGGGAGGCGGTGGCGGTGGGGGAGGCTTCTCGGGCGGCGGCGGTAGCTTCGGCGGGGGCGGATCGTCAAGCAGCTGGTGATCACGTATGATTCGGGCTTGGAGAAGGAGAAGCTCATGGTGAGAGTCACAGAAGCGGAAGCCAGAGAGCGATTAGGTGAGCTGATCCGTGATGTGACTGAAGGACAGGAAACCGTCCTGATCGAGAAGGATGGTGAATCCCGAGCCGTAGTCATCTCTCTGGACGAGTACACGCGACTGAGCGCAAAGACGCGAGAGACCGGGAATCAAGATTGGCAGCGTCGAGTTGACCGACTGCAGGAGAGAGTTTTTCAAGATCTCGGAGGGGGTTCTCTGCCACCCGCGGAGGAGGTGATCCGAAGGATGCGAGAGGAGCGCGATGAGCAGATCCTCGGTAGTCTGCGTTGACGCTTCTCTGGTTGTACGTTTTCTCCTCGGACCCCAAAGCGAAGAATTTCGATCTCTCTGGAAGCAGTGGAATCAAGAGCGTCGGGATCTCATTGCTCCAGCCCTGATCCACTTCGAGATTTTGAACGCGCTCTATCAGTACGAGAAACACGGCAAGCTCAGCACAGATATCATCTCCGAGGCCGTCGACGTGGCCCTCGGACTCCCGATCCGGCTCTACTCCGATCCCGCTCTCCACCTCCGTGCCATCCAGATTACCCGGCGGTTTGCCCTGCCCGCTTCCTATGACGCACACTACCTCGCTCTCGCCGAACGTCTCGGCACCGAGTTGTGGACCTGCGATGGTCGATTGGTGAAGAAGGTCGGAGCAGATCTCTCTTGGGTCCACTTGGTTCCCTGAGGATCAATCTCTCCGCCTACCGCTCCACCCAGTAGTTCGGCGCCTCCTTGGTGATCACCACATCGTGGGCGTGCCCTTCCTTCAGGCCGGCGGGGGAGATGCGGACGAACCGGGCCTTGGTGCGCAGCTCCTCGATCGAGGCGCAGCCGGCGAGCCCCATCCCCGAGCGCAGGCCGCCGGTGAGCTGCGGCAGCATCTGGTGGACGCTCCCCTTGTAGGGCACCATCCCCTCGATCCCCTCCGGCACCAGCTTCGACAGCGCGCCGCTCCCCTCCTGGAAGTAGCGGTCGGCGCTGCCGCGCGCCATCGCCGAGAGCGAGCCCATGCCACGGTAGGCTTTGAAGGTCCGCCCCTGGTAGAGGATGGTCTCGCCCGGGCTCTCCTCGGTGCCGGCGAAGAGCGAGCCGATCATCACCGAGTGGGCGCCGGCGGCGATCGCCTTGGGGAGGTCGCCCGAGAACTTGATGCCACCGTCGGCGATGACCGGGATACCGTGCTCGGACGCCGCGCCGGCGCAGTCGGCGACCGCGGTCACCTGGGGGACGCCGGCGCCGGTGACGATCCGCGTCGTGCAGATGCTCCCCGGGCCGATGCCTACCTTGACGGCGTCGGCCCCGCGTTCGATCAGGGCCAGGGTGCCCTCCCGCGTGGCCACGTTGCCGACGATCAGCTTGACCTCGGGGAAGCTCTCGCGCAGCTTTGCCGTGGCGTCGAGCACGCCGCGGCTGTGGGCGTGCGAGGAGTCGAGGACGAGGAGGTCGACCTTGGCCTTGACCAGGGCCGCGGCGCGCTCGAGATAGTCGCCCGACGACCCGACCGCCGCGCCGACGCGCAGGCGGCCGAGCTCGTCCTTGCAGGCGTTCGGATACTGGATCGCCTTCTGGATGTCCTTGACCGTGATCAGGCCCTTGAGGTTGCCGGCCTGATCGACGACGAGCACCTTCTCGATGCGGTGCTCGTGGAGCTGAGCCTTGGCCTGCTCGAGCGTCGTCCCCTCGGGAACGGTGATGAGGTTCTCCTTGGTCATCAGCTCGTGGATCGTCTTGTCGAGATTCTGCTCGAAGCGGAGGTCGCGGTTGGTGAGGATGCCGACCAGGTGCCCCTGGGCGTCGGTCACCGGGACGCCCGAGATCTTGTAGCGGGCCATTACCTCGAGCGCCTCGCGGATGCTCTGGTCGGGGCGCATGGTGACGGGATCGACGATCATCCCCGCCTCGCTGCGCTTGACCCGGTCCACCTCTTCGGCCTGGACTTCCACCGGCATGTTCTTGTGGACGATGCCGATCCCCCCCTCCTGGGCCAGGGCGATCGCCAGGCGCGACTCGGTGACGGTGTCCATGGCCGCGGAGAGGATGGGCATGTTCATCTCGATCCCGCGGCAGACCTGGGTCCGCAACTCGACCTGGTTCGGATGGACCTCGGAGAAGCCGGGGACGATCGAGATGTCGTCGAACGTTAGCGCGAGGCGAGGCTCGAAATCGGTCATGGGTACGTTGGTTCCTTCAAGGCGAAAAAGTCCACCGGATCCTGAGAATGGCGAAGGATATCAGGTCCGTCGATTCGTACGAAAAGGGCGGCCTTACGGCCGCCCTGGATTCTCTTGCCCCTGAACGGCGCTCCTCACCCCACCGTCACCGCCGCTCCATGGCACTTCTTGTACTTCTTGCCCGAGCCGCAGGGGCAGGGGTCGTTGCGCCCCACCTTGGCCTCGCGGTTGACGGCGGGCTGCGGACGCTGCCCCTCGACCTTGGGGGGCGCGGAGAACTCGATCCTCGGCGCCGCCCGCTGCTGCTGGCGTTCCCGCTGCTCGATCACCTGCTCCTCGGTCATCGGCTCGAAGCGGAAGAGCTTCTGGACGATGTCGTTCTCCACCCGCTCGCGCATCATCTCGAAGAGGTCGAAGCTCTCCTTCTTGTACTCCTGGAGCGGATCGCGCTGCCCGTAGCCGCGCAGGCCGATCCCCTCTTTCAGGTGATCGAGGGCGAGGAGGTGGTCCTTCCAGGAGGTGTCCACCGACTGAAGCATGATGGCGCGCTCGAAACCGCGGAGGACCTCGGTCGAGTGCCGGGTCTCCTTCTCGGCGTACCGCTCCTCGATCACCTTCCAGAGGGTCTCGCGGAGCTCGTCGATGCCGAGCTCGTCCAAGTTCATCCCGCCGGCGTTGATGTTGAAGTAGGCGAGCATCTCGGTGCGCAGGCCGGTGAGGTCCCAGTCCTGCGGATCGGTCTTCTCGGGGCAGTGGAGATCCAGCAGCCCGTCGAGGATGTCCTCGGCGAGACCCATCACGTACTCGCGCCCCTCGAGCCCCTCGAGGATGTCGCGGCGCAGCTTGTAGATCGCCTCGCGCTGCTTGTTCATCACGTCGTCGTACTCGAGCAGGTGCTTGCGGGTCTCGAAGTTCCGCCCCTCGACCTGCGTCTGGGCGCGCTCGATGGCCTTGCTGACCATGCCGTGCTCGATCGCCTCCCCCTCTTCCATGCCGAGGCGGCCCATCAGGCCCTGGATGCGGTCGGAGCCGAAGATCCGCATCAGGTCGTCCTCGAGCGAGAGGTAGAAGCGGGAGGAGCCGGGGTCCCCCTGGCGGCCGGAGCGGCCGCGGAGCTGGTTGTCGACGCGCCGCGACTCGTGCCGCTCGGTGCCGAGGATGTGGAGGCCGCCGAGGGCGAGCACCTCCTCGCGCTCCCGGGCGCAGGTCTCCTGGTAGCGTTCGAACGCCGCCTGGTAGGCCTCGGGCTCGGTCTCCGGATCGGCCTCGGAACGGGCGAGCCCCTCGGGGTTGCCGCCGAGGAGGATGTCGGTGCCGCGCCCCGCCATGTTGGTGGCGATGGTGATGGCCCCCTTGCGGCCGGCCTGGGCGACGATGGAGGCCTCGCGCTCGTGGTACTTGGCGTTGAGCACCACGTGCGGCACCTTGGGCGGCCGGTTGAGCAGCTTCGAGAGCATCTCGCTCTTCTCGATCGACACCGTGCCCACCAGCACCGGCTGCCCCTTCTGCTGCGCCTCGCGGAGCTCCTCGACGACGGCGTTCCACTTCTCCTGCGCGGTGCGGTAGACGAGGTCCCCGCGGTCGTCGCGGATCATGTCCCGGTTGGTCGGGATGACGGTGACGTCGAGCTTGTAGATCTCGCCGAACTCGGAGGCCTCGGTGTCGGCGGTGCCGGTCATGCCCGAGAGCTTCTTGTACATCCGGAAGTAGTTCTGGAAGGTGATCGTGGCGAGCGTCTGGTTCTCGCGCTCGATCTTGACCCCCTCCTTGGCCTCGACCGCCTGGTGCAGGCCGTCCGACCAGCGGCGGCCGGGCATCATGCGGCCGGTGAACTCGTCGACGATCACCACCTTGCCGTCCTTGATCAGGTACTCGACGTCACGCTGGTAGAGGGCGTGGGCGCGCAGCGCCTGGTTGACCCCGTGGATGATCTCCATGTTCTCGGGGTCGTAGAGGTTGCGGACGCCGAGGAGCTGCTCGACCTTCTCGACCCCCTCCTCGGTGAGAGCGGCCTGGTGCGCCTTCTCGTCGACCACGTAGTCGCCGGTGGTGCTCTTCTTGCCGTCCCCCTCGTCGATCTCCTCCCCCTTGACCAGGCGGGGGATGATGCGGTCGATCCGGTAGTACTTGTCGATCGACTCCTCGGAGGGGCCGGAGATGATCAGCGGCGTCCGCGCCTCGTCGATCAGGATCGAGTCCACCTCGTCGACGATGGCGTAGTGGTGCCCGCGCTGGACCATCGACTCGAGCTCGAACTTCATGTTGTCGCGCAGGTAGTCGAACCCGTACTCGTTGTTGGTGCCGTAGGTGACGTCGGAGCCATAGGCCCGCTTGCGGTCGGCGTCCGGCATGTCGTGCTGGATGACGCCGACGGAGAGGCCGAGAAATTTGTAGATCTGGCCCATCCAGTCGGAGTCGCGGCGGGCCAGGTAGTCGTTGACGGTGACGACGTGGACCCCCTTGCCCTCCAGCGCGTTCAGGTAGACGGGGAGGGTCCCCACCAGCGTCTTGCCCTCGCCGGTCTTCATCTCGGCGATGCGCCCCTTGTGGAGCACCATGCCGCCCATGAGCTGGACGTCGAACGGCCGCATGTGGACCGCGCGCCAGGCACCCTCGCGGGCCACCGCGAAGGCGGGGATCAGGAGGTCGTCGAGGGGAGCCCCATTGTCGAGCTGGGTCTTGAATTCGGCGGTCTTGGCGCGCAGCTCGGCGTCCGAGAGAGCCTTGATCTGCGGCTCCATCTCGTTGATGGCGGCCACCATCGGCAGCAGTTTCTTGACTTCGCGCTCGTGCTGGCTGCCGAAAATCTTGGTCAGTATCGTGTTGATCATCGAGGTCTCGCTAAGTTCGGGGAAAGACTCGAAACAGAGTGCAGGCGGCAAGCGTCTACAACTCGGAGTCTACCAGAAAGATTCCACCGGCCGCCTGGAAGCGGCGGGCTCGGCGCACGGTGCGCGCCGGGAGGGGAGAGCACCTACGAGGCGCCCGCGACCGCGTCGTCGAGGATATAGGCGAGGGGGTTGACGGGATCGCCGTCGACGCGCACCTCGTAGTGCAGATGGTAGCCGGTCGAGCGTCCGGTATTGCCGACGCGCCCCACGATATCTCCGCGCTTGACCCGCTGCCCCGGCCGGACCTCGATCCGGGACATGTGGCCGTAGCGGGTGGTGACGCCGAAGCCGTGGGCGATGAAGACCGCCTGGCCGAGGCCGCCGATCTCGGCGGCCCGGATCACCACGCCGTCGGCGCTCGCCCGCACCGGCTGGCCGGGAGCCGCGGCGATGTCGACCCCCTGGTGATCGCCGCGCCCGTGCGTCATGGGATCGGCGCGGACGCCGAAGCCACTGGTGAAGATCCCCTTCACCGGCGCGATCGCCGGCGTGGACGAGATCCAGCGCACCCGCTCGTTGAGCCTGGTCTCGACCGCGTTGAGAGCGCCGGCGAGCTGGCCCGCCCGATTTTCGAGGACCGGCAGGCCACCCGCGCCGGTCTCCTCGATCGGCGTGCCGCCGCCGATCCCTGCCTCGGCGCCGCTCCCCAGCCCCTCGACGCCGGCGACGATGGCGAGCTGCCGGGTGCGCTCCTCGTACTGGTTGAGCTGCCCCTGGAGCCGCTTGACGCTCGAATCGAAGGTGAGGTTCGTCTTGCGGAGCCGCTCGTTCTCGCTCTTCAGCCGGGCGATCTCGACGGGATTGACGTTCCGGCTGAAGTGGACCCAGGTGAAGAAGGCGGCGGCGAAGGTGAGCAGCAGGAAGGCGCCGGCCGCGACGGCGACCTGCAGATTGGTCACCTGCCACTTGCGCAGCTTGGCGTGCGCGTGGGGGATCAGGATGATCGTGTGGTGCCGTTTTGCCATCAGTCTTTTTACAGGGAGCCAGCGTGCTGGACACCGTCGGCCACAGAACAGAGCGGCTGATCAGGTTGCGTATTGTAGGCCCTGGACTACGGATGTCAAGAGCTTGGTAAAATATGGCGAATCAGCATGGTGTGACGGCGAAAAATTGCACAAGGAACGGTTCTGAGACGGATCTACACGCTCTCCGCCTCGGGCTCCGCGGCCGGGGGGCGCCGTGGCTTCCCGGGCGTCTTTTCGGGCTTTCTCGCGACTTTTCTGGGGAGCTTGTCGCGCCACTTGGAGACGGCCCGCTTGTCGGAGATGTGGATATGGACGGCTCCGTCGAGAGCCATGGCCAGCTTGACCATGGTCAGCAGGGTGAAGTTGGCGCCGCCGCCGAGCAACTTCGTGATGTAGGCCCGCGAGCTGCCGATCCGCCGCGCCAGCTCGGCGCGCGAGACCTTCTTCTCCTTCATGATCCGGCAGAGATCCTCTGTGAACTCGAGGACGGGAATGCCCATCCAGTAGTCGGGGTGGGTTTCGGCCTCCTTGAAGAGCTTCCCATAACGCTCGAGGTTGCGAGCCACTTCCTGATCAGCCATCTGGGGTCTCCTCGATACGAAGTCTCCGCAGGAGCTTCGCGCTAAAATACTGCCTTCTCAGATCCCTTGCCAGCTCGACCTCCGCCCGAGGGGTGCGCTCCGCTTTGCGGAAGGCGTTCGTGCAGACGATCCGATGCCCGTCGTCGTAGAAGAAAAGGACCCTCAGCTTCGGCCCCTTGGGCTGCCGCCGGAGCTCGAAGATCCCGTTCCCGAGCGACTTGCAGAGCTCCGTACTGTGGGACGGGCCCTCAGCGGGCAACCGGAACCGTAGAAACAGGAGCATGACGCGTTGTGCCGCGCCCTGGCCTGAGCCCATCAGAAAATCGAGCACCTGGCACCGCCCTCGGTCATCCAGCACCGCCAGGACATCCCAGCGCTCACGAGCGATCCGGACGAGCTGCATGTTAACTCTCCTGTTAACGAACGTCAAGAGCTTTCCCTCGCTCGATTTCATCCCGTTCATCCGGTCACCCTCCGGTCGAGGCTGCGATACTGGATCGCCTCGGCCAGGTGGGCGGCGCGGATGGCGTCGCTGCCGGCGAGGTCTGCTATGGTGCGGGCCACTTTGAGCACGCGGTCGAGCGCGCGCGCCGAGAGTCCGAGCCGCTCGAAGGCGGTGTCGAGCAGCCCCCGGCCCGCCGCGTCGACGGCGCAGAAGCGGCGGAGCTGCTCGGGGCCCATGGCGGAGTTGGCCGGGGTCGTGGTGTGCGGGCCGAAGCGCTCGGCCTGGACCGCCCGCGCGGCGGCCACCCGGCGCGCCACGGTCTCCGTGCTCTCGCCGGCCGAGGAGCGCAGCTCCGCCAGGCTCACCGCCGGCACCTCGACGTGCAGGTCGATGCGGTCGAGCAGCGGCCCGGAGACCCGCCCGCGGTAGCGCTCGATCAGCGGCGGCGGACAGCGGCAGCAGTAGCGCGGATCCCCCAGATGGCCGCAGGGGCAGGGATTCATCGCGGCCAGCAGGGAGAAGCGGGCCGGGAAGGTGAGCCGGGCGCGGGCGCGCACGACGTTGACGCTCCCCTCTTCGAGCGGCTGGCGCAGGGCCTCGAGGGTGTCGCGCCGGAACTCCGGGAGCTCGTCGAGGAAGAGGACGCCGTTGTGGGCCAGGCTCGCCTCTCCCGGCCGCGGGTTGCTGCCGCCGCCGATCATCCCCGCCGTGCTGGTGCCCGTGTGCGGGCTGCGGAACGGCCGCTGGCGCAGCAGCCCCGCCGGCGGCTCCTCGGCCACCAGGGAGTGGATCTTGGTGACCGCGATCGACTCCGCCAGGCTGAGCGGCGGCAGGATGCCCGGCAGCCGGCGGGCGAGCATGGTCTTCCCCGAGCCCGGCGGCCCGAGGAAGAGGAGGTTGTGGCCGCCGGCCGCGGCCACCTCCAGCGCCCGTTTCGCCATCTCCTGCCCCCGCACCTCGGAGAGGTCGGGCGCACCCATCACCCCCTCGACGGAGAAGGGGGGAGCGGGGACGGCCGGCAGCTCCGCCTCGCCCGTCAGGTGCTGGACGGCCTCGGCGAGGCCGCGGAGGCCGAGGACCGGCACCGCCTCCAGGGCCGCCGCCTCGGCGGCGTTAGGCGCCGGCAGCAGGACCTCGCGGGCTCCCAGCCGGCGCCCGAGGTCCGCGATGGCGAGGCCGCCGCGCACGGAGCGGATGGCGCCGTCGAGACCCAGCTCGCCGCAGATCAGGCGGCCGGCGAGCGCCTCCTGCGGGATCTTCTCGTAGGCCGCGAGCATCGCCAGGGCGATGGCGAGGTCGAGGTGGTTGCCTTCCTTGCGCAGGTCGGCCGGCGCGAGATTGATGATGATGGACTTGGGTTCCAGGTCGAAGCCGCAGTTCTTGATCGCGGCGCGCACCCGCTCGCGGCTCTCGCGGACCGCGGCGTCGGCAAGTCCCACGATCTGGACCTGCGGGAGTCCGTTATGGACGTCGACTTCGACCTGGACGGGGCGTGCTTCGATCCCCCATGGCGTGGCTGCGGTGGCTCGGGCTAGCATCAACCGGAATAAGACGTAAAATCACCCCCAAAACTTACTCGTCCTAGAACCATAAGGGTTTGCGGACCCCTTTTCGGGCTATTTCCGGATTTCATGAAACGAAACAGAACGCCGTGAACGTCCTCCTCGTCGCCACTAAAGCCCCCTGGCCGCCGGTCGACGGCGGGCGCTTCCTGCTCCTCAACACCCTTCGGGGCCTGGCTGAGACAGGCTGCCACGTCACGCTGGTGGCGCCGGCCGATCCGGCGCGGTTCGATCTCGCCGAGGTGGCCGGCGCGCTCTCCGCTGTCTGCACGCCCGCGCTGGTGCCGGCTGCGCCCCTGGCCCCGGCCGTGGCGATGCTCCGTTCTGGCGGGTTGCCGCTGTCGATCGCCCGCCACACGCTTCCCGCCGTACGGCACGAGGTGGAGCGCCGGCTGGCGGCGGAGCGCTTCGACCTCGTCCACGCCGAGCAGCTCCAGGCGCTGCCTCAGGGCCAGCCCGCCTTCGCGCGGGGGATTCCGGTGGTCCTGCGGGCCCAGAACGTGGAGAGCGATCTCTGGGCGGCCACGGCCCGGCGGGGGAGGGGGCTACGGGGGTTTCTCCTGCGCCGGGAAGCCAGGAAACTGGCCGGCTGGGAGGGAAGCGCGGTCCGCCGGGCCGCCGCGACCCTGGCGCTGACGGAGGAGGACGCCGCTCGCCTGCGCGAATTAGGTGGGGGAGGAGGGCGGGTCGGAGTCGTTCGCGCGGCTTTCCCGGATCTCGCTTCAGGCGCGGGGCGCCTGGAAGGCGATCCGGCGGTGTCGGTCTTCGGCAGCCGGGGGTGGCTGCCCAACGAGGAGTCGACCGCCTGGTTCCTCGCCGAGGTCTGGCCCGCCGTGCGCGCCGCGATTCCGGGCGCCGTCCTTCACCTCTTTGGAGCGACCCCTGAAGCGGCAGCGCCCGGCGTCGTTCCCCATTCTTCGCCGGAAGACAGCGGCGCGGTCTACGCGCCGGGCTCGATCCTGGCCGTCCCGCTGCGGATCGCGTCCGGAGTCCGCATCAAGATCCTGGAAGCCTGGGCGCGCGGCGTGCCGGTCGTGGCCACCCCGGCCGCCCTCGCCGGACTGGAGGCGGAGGACGGCCGGGAGGCCCTGGTCGCCCGCGATGCCCGGGAGTTCGCGGCGGCGATCGGCCGGCTCCACCGGGAGCCGTGGCTCGCGGCGGCGCTCGTCGAGGCGGGTTGCCGGGCTCGGCGGGAGCGGCATGAGCCGGGGGAGGTGGCGCGGCGGCTGATAGCGGAGTATGAGAGTGTAGCTGGCTAGAATTCCCCCACCAGCGAAATCTCCACCTCCAACCGGTACCCCGTCCGCTTCTCGACCGCCTCCTGGCAGTGCGCGATCAGCGCCCGCACGTCGGCCGCGGTCGCTCCTCCGGTGTTGATGAAGATATTGGCGTGGCGCCGGGTGATCATGGCGCCGCCGATGCGGATGCCCTTGAGGCCGCATTCGTCGATCAGCCGGCCGGCGCCGATCCCCTCGATCTTCTTGAAGATGGAGCCGGCGCTCGGCTCGGTGTCGAGGGGCGGGTGGCGCTCGCGGCGCCACTGGAGGTTCTCCTCGACGATCCGCCGCATCCGCCCGGGGTCCTCCGGCGCGAGCCGGAAGGTGGCGGCGAGCACGACGTCCGGCCGGTGGTGGAGGACCGAGGTGTCGTAGCCGAACTCGAAGTAGTCGACGCCCACCGTCCGGCGCTCCCCCTCGACGGCAAGGATCTCCGCCCGGTCCGTCACCTCGGCGATGAACATCGTCCGTTCGCGGGCCGGAGCGGGGGAGAGGAAGTGGAGGTTCTGCCAGAGCGCGCCCCCCACCGTCGAGGGGATGCCCACGTAGTGCTCCAGCCCGGAGAGGCCATGCGCGACCGCCGCCTCGATCAGGTCGGGCCAGACGATCGCCCCGCTCTCGGCGCGCACCGTCCCCTCCGCAGGAGAGAATTCGAGATGCCGGGCCCGGTTGCGGATCACCAGTCCGCGAAACCC
The DNA here is from genome assembly GCA_963698025.1 of uncultured Acidobacteriota bacterium. GTDB lineage: Bacteria > Acidobacteriota > Thermoanaerobaculia > Multivoradales > UBA5704 > DATARR01. The sequence continues at coordinate 155,548 of OY969112.1, forward strand.
GCGGTCGCCGACCAGGATGTTGGCGCCCAGCCCGAGCAGGAAGAAGGGCACGCCGTGCTCGCGGGCGGCGAGGAGGGCGGCCGCCAGCTCGTCCGCCGTCGCCGGTTCGTAGAAGAGGTCGGCCGGGCCGCCGATCCTGAAGGTGGTGTAGGGGGCCAGGACCTCGCCGGTCCGCACCCGGTCCGGTCCCAGCGCCTGGCGGAGGGCCTCGGTCCCGGTCACGGCTCGTCGATCATCTGGATCCGCCGGACGTGCCGGCCCCCCTCGAACGGGGTGTCGAGCCAGATCTGCACGATGGAGAGGGCGAGCTCCAGCGGCATCATCCGCTGGCCGAGGGAGAGCATGTTGGCGTCGTTGTGCTGGCGGCCGAGCTTGGCCGACTCCTCGTTCCAGCAGAGGACGCAGCGGACGCCGCGCACGCGGTTGGCGGTGATCGCCTCGCCGTTGCCCGAGCCGCCGAGCACGATCCCGCGCTCGACCTCGCCCGCCGCCACCGCCAGGGCCACCGGCCGGATGAACGCCGGATAGTCGACGGTGATCTCCGAGTTCGTTCCGAAGTCCTTCACCTCGTGGCCGCGCTTGCCGAGGTACTTCCGGATCTCTTCCTTATAGCGATAGCCGGCGTGGTCGGAGCCGATGCCGATCTTCATCTTCCTCTCCTTGGTACGGACAGCGGTTCGGGTCCCGGATTGTACGCCAAGCCGCCACGGAATGAGCTTGCGGCGCCTCACCGGGAGCTCGGGCCGGCGCCGTCAGCCCTGCGGCGCGGTGGGCGGGCTTGCGGGCTTGGTGGCCGGCTTGGAGGGCGCCGTTCGAGCTTGGCGGTCCCTGAGCGAGCCTGGGTCGAGATCCCGCAAACTCCGGCCGACCCGTTCGAGTTTGCGAAGCTTCGTCGCCAGCCTGGAGCGGCTCGCAAGAGGCCGAGTGCCGGCGTCGCAAGCTCGAACGGCACGGCCGGAGTTTGCGGTGTGGTGAGGCAAGCCTGGCGGCCGCCGCTCGAGCCTGGCCGGGCTTCCATGAGCTCGGAACGAGACGCCGCAAGCTTGAATCCCGGCGACGTAGAAGCATACGAGCCTCGGCAAGCGAATCTCAGAGCCCCGCAAGGGAGCAGGACAGAGAACCCCGCCGCCGTATCTCGAACAGCACCAGCGCCGCCGCCACCGTGGCGTTGAGCGACTCCACCGCCGCCGCCATTGGAATCGTCAACCGCAGGCCCGCGCGATCGAGCAGGGCCGGCGAGAGCCCCGGCCCCTCGGCGCCCACGGCGAGGATCAGAGTGCCGTCGAGAGGAGCATGATAGAGGTTCTCGCCGTCGCGGGGGACGAGGGCGGCCCAGCGTGGGTGGACGGAGGCGAGATGGACGTCGAGGGCGTCCGGCTCGGCGGCCATGGCGACGGGCAGCCGCAGCAGGCTGCCGGCCGAGGCCCGCAGGGCCCGGGGGTGGTTCGGGTGGACGCAGCCGGGGGAGAGGGCGAGGCCCGCGGCGCCGGCCGCCTCGGCCACGCGGGCGAGGGCGCCGAGGTTGCCGGGATCCTGGAGGCCGTCCAGATAGAGATAGGGCCGGCCCGGCACGACCGGCAGGGACGCGACCCCGGAGCGGGGGAGGAGGGCCACGGCGAGGAGACCGCGGGGGGAATCGGCGTCGGTCAGATCCTCCAGCAGCTCGGGACTGACCTCCAGCGGCCGCACCGGCAGGAAACTGGCGAGCCGCCGCCCTTCGGGGGAGGCGAGGAAGGCGGGCGTCGCCAGCACATCCTCCAGAAGGAGGCCCGCCGCCAGGGCTTCCGCGACGAGATGGGGGCCTTCGAGCAGGGCGCGGTCGCCTTTACTTCGCCGGAGCCGCCGAATATCCTTGAGCCTTTGGTTCTGACGACTGGAGATCATGAGCACGGATCTTAAGAACTTCTGGCAAAGGCTCCAAGCGGGCGTCGAGGTGGCGGTGGCGGGCCACGCCTCGGACAAGCTCCTCGGGGTGCGCGACGGCTTCCTCCGCTTCTTCCACGACGGCATGGACCGCACGGTGTCGGTGGTCGTGGTGCCGCAGTCGGTGGAGGAGGAGCCGGTGGGCCTCCTGGTATCGGACGAGGTGGTGGTGCGCGAGGCCCGCAAAAAGGCGGCCGGGCTGGAGGAGAGGCTGCGCGACACCTACCATTTCTATATTTCCAGCGAGGGGGGCATCGAGTCCCTCGACGTGGACGGCAGCCAGCGCTACTTCGTCCGCAACTGGACCGTCCTGCGCAGCCCGCTGGGCGAGGCGTGGGGGGCGAGCGGCGCGGTGCAGTTGCCGGACCGCCTGGTGGCGGGGCTCGACAGCGCGCAGATCCCCTTCGCCGTGCCGGGTACCCGGCGCAGCGGCGGCATCATGAGCTCGCTCACCGGCGGGCTGGAGACGCGGCGCAAGAATATCGCCCTGTCCACCTTTCACGCTCTCTCGACACTCTTCTATGGCGTACTGGAGAGCCGCCCGATCCGCTGATGCCGGGGACGGGCCCCCGTTTGACCGGTCTTCCGCCAGTTGGTAGCATTCGGAGCAGGTCGATCCGGGAGATCCTCTCTCCTTTTTCTTCCCGAGCCACGGCATCACAAACCGGCCGTTTCCGATTCGAAGGTCACGCCAGAGGTGCGAACATGAGCGAACGAGACATCCACCTTTTCACGTCGGAGTCCGTGACCGAGGGTCATCCGGACAAGGTGGCCGACCAGATTTCCGACGCCGTCCTCGACGAGGTTCTGCGCCAGGATCCGCGGGGGCGCGTGGCCTGCGAGACCCTGGTGACCACCGGCACGGTCCTGCTGGCCGGCGAGATCACCACCAACGCCTACGTCGACTTCCCCGGCGTCGCCCGGCGGGTGGTGCGCGAGATCGGCTACGTCAAGGCCGAGTACGGCTTCGACTACGCCACCTGCGGCGTGCTGTCGGCCATCGACCCGCAGTCGCCCGACATCGCCCAGGGGGTGGACACCGGCGGCGCCGGCGACCAGGGGCTGATGTTCGGCTTCGCCTGCCGCGAGACGCCCGAGCTGATGCCGCTGCCGATCGCCCTCGCGCACAAGCTGACCCACCGCCTCGCCAAGGCGCGCAAGTCGGGCGCCCTCCCCTGGCTGCGGCCGGACGGCAAGAGCCAGGTGACGATCGAGTACGAGGGGCACCGCCCGGTGCGGGCCCACACCGTCGTCATCTCGACCCAGCACGATCCCGACGTCTCCAACGAGCAGATCCGCGCCGAGGTGATCGAGCAGGTCATCCAGATCGAGGTCCCGGCCGAGCTGCTCGACGAGCGGACGATCTACCACATCAATCCGACCGGCCGGTTCGTGATCGGCGGTCCGCAGGGGGACTGCGGCCTGACCGGCCGCAAGATCATCGTCGACACCTACGGCGGCTACGGCCGGCATGGCGGCGGCGCCTTCTCGGGGAAGGATCCGACAAAGGTCGACCGCTCGGCCTGCTACATGGCCCGGCACGTGGCCAAGAACCTGGTGGCCGCCGGCATCGCCGAGCGGGTCGAGGTGCAGGTCGCCTACGCGATCGGCGTCGTCGAGCCGGTCTCGGTCCGGGTGGACTCCTTCGGCACCGGCGCGATCGGCGACCGCCAGATCGAGCGCCTGGTGCGCGAACACTTCCCGCTGTCGCCGCGCGGCATCATCGAGGAGCTCGACCTGCGCCGCCCGATCTACCAGCAGACGGCGTCCTACGGCCACTTCGGCCGCAACGAGAAGGACTTCACCTGGGAGAGCACCCACCACGCGGCCGACCTGCGCGCGGCGGCCGGCCTCGACGGGGTCCCGGCGGCCGTCTCCGCCTGAGCGGAAGAGCGCTCAACATCTGGGAAGAAGGGACTTAGAGTCCTTTTCTGTTACCGGTTCGTAACGGCGGCCCCACGGGGCCGCCGTTTCATTTTCGGATCTCTTCTTCGCTATGGACAGAGGGCGAACGGGGTGCTAGCCTAGCGGCTGTCGACGGCAAACAACGTGGCTATGGCAACTCTTGACCATCCTGAACTACGGGAATCGCTCAACATTCTGCTGAAGAGCTCCAGGCCACGCCTGGAGCGTGTCCTGCGGAACTTCGAGATCCCACCCGAAGACGCCGAGGACATCCTGCAGGATGCGCAGCTGACGCTCCTCTACAAGTGGGACAAGATCCGCAGTCCCGAGAGCTGGCTGATCGGGACGGTCAAGAAGAAGTGCATCATGTACTGGCGCAAGCGCCGGGGGAGCCTCTGCGAGGCCGTCGACACGGCGATCCTCGATCTCCTCGCGGTCCCGCAGGCGCCGGAACAGGAGAAGACCGAGCTGACGTACGACCTCAACCGGGTGATGGCGCGCCTGTCGACCCGCTGCCGGTCGCTGCTCAAGCTGCGCTACGGGCTCGGCTACGGCCCGACCGAGGTGGCGGAGCAGATGGGCTACCGCACGTCCAGCATTCGCAAGGTGACCAACCGCTGTCTCGCGGCCCTCACCCGGCAGCTGCTCGCGGTCGGGTTCGATCAGGAGCTGCCGGTGGAGCCCCAGGATGGATAAGCACCCGCATCCGGCTCTCCTCGCGCGCTTCGGACGCGGCCGTCTGCCGCGCCGGCGGAGCCGCGAAGTCGTCCGCCATCTCCTCACCGACTGCGACGACTGCCACCACGCCACCTCCCGGTTCCTCCCCTCCGCCCGCGTCTCGGCCCGGACGGAGGAGGGGGCGGGCACTGCCGTGAGCGGCGCGCCCGCGAGCGACTACGGACCGGCCTTCGACCGCTCCTGGCAGGAGGCCGAGCGGCTGCGCTCCACCCTGGCGGCCCAACGCGCCGAGGCCTTCGTGCTGCTGCGCGAGCTGCTGGCGTTATCGTTCGAGCGCCAGCGGGAATGGGTGGCCGCCCCCGCGCGGCATCCCACCTGGGCCTTTTGCGACCTGCTCCTGGACACCGCCCGTGAGTGGGGCTTCCAGGAGCCGGGCCGGGCGCTGGAGCTGTCGCAGCTGGGCGTCGAGATCGCGCAGCGCCTGGACAAGGCGGCCTGCGGCGAGCTCCGGGTGCACGACCTCACGGCACGCGCCTGGGCGAGCCTCGGCAACGCGCAGCGCATCCGCTCGGATTTCCCCGCCGCCGAGAAGAGCTTCGCCCATGCCGAACAGCTGCTCAAGAGCGGCACCGGCAACCCGGTGGAGAAGGCGCAGGTGCTCCTGCTCAAGGCCTCGTTGCGCGGCAATCAGCAGCGCTTCCGGGAGGCCTTCCGCCTGCTCGACCGGGTGATGCTGCTCGGCCGCAAGTGCGACGACTCGCACCTGTGCGGCAAGGCGCTGATCATGCGCGGCTTCCTCCTCGGGCTCGCCAGCGACCCTGAGGCCGCCATCCGCCACCTGACGGAAGGGCTGCGGAAGGTCGATCCCGCGGCCGATCCGCGCCTGGTGATCGTGGCCCAGCACAACCTGACCCTGTACCTGGCCGAGGGGGGGCGGTACAACGAGGCCGTGCGGCTCCTCGAGAGCGCGCGGCCGCTCTACCACCAGATCGGCGACCAGATGAGCCTCCTGCGCCTGCGCTGGCTGGAAGGGAAGATCGCCTGCGCCCTGGGGCACTTCGCGGAGGCCGAGGAGTTTCTGCGCGGCGTGCAGAAGGAGCTGATCGAGCGCGACCTCGGCTACGACGCCGCCCTGCTCTCCCTGGATCTGGCTACCATCTATGCGCGCCAGGGGCGGAGCACCGAGATGCGGCGCCTGGCCGAGGAGATGCTTCCCATCTTCAAATCGCAGGATATCCACCGGGAGGCCATCGCCGCGCTGTTCGTCTTCCAGAAAGCGGCGGAGATGGAGCGCGTCACCCTCGGGCTGATCCGGGACGTGACCGGCTATCTCAAGGAATCCCGTGCCACCTGGAGCCTGCGCTCCAGGGAATCCCGCTGAGAAGATCCTCTCCTTCGTTCCCCGGGGGGCTTCGAGTCCCCTCCGTCGATCTTCCCCGCCGCTGGACAACGCGCTGGGAGGGCTGGTAAGCTGAGATCCTCGATCCATTTAGGGGCGCAATGAACTCTTCGGTCCCACCCGATCTGGCGGAGCCTTCCCTCGAGGAGATCCTCGCGCGGGCCGAGCCCCGGCTCAAGCGGGTCTTGAGCCGCTACCGGATCCCCGCGCAGGATGCCGACGACCTGCTGCAGGAGACCTTCCTGATCATGGTCACCAAGGCGGGGAGCATCCGGAACTACGACGCCTGGCTCGTCGGCACGCTCGCCAACCGCTGCATCATCTACTGGCGGAAGCACCGGGCGAGGCTCTGGGACCTGGTCGACTCGGCCATCCTCGAGCTGCTGGCCGACGCCGGAGCCCCCCCTCAAGAGAGCGCCGATCTGCGGTACGACCTCGACGCTCTGATCGCGCACCTGCCGGACCGCTGCCGCTCTCTGCTCCGTCTCCGCTACGGCTTCGGCTGCAACACCGCCGAGACGGCGGAGCGCATGGGCTACTGCAAGTCGAGCATCCGTAAGGTGACCCGCCGCTGCCTGGCGGCGCTGACCGAGCAGCTCCTCGGGGCCGGCTTCCAGCCCGAGCCCTGACTCCCGAGACAGCCTCTCTCCTTTTCCCTTCTCCGGTGTCCTTCGAGACGCCCCTGCGGTAACTCTACTTTTGGAGTCATCACACGCCTATGGCTATTCCGCCACGCAGGCGATGGTGAAAAGGGAGATGATCATGGTCCATCCGCAGCTTCGTCGCGTCCTCGCCACCTCCGCCCTGGCGTCCGTCCTCGCGCTGGTCCCGGTGAACGGCGCCCATGCCGCCGTTCACGCCCGCGCCCACAAGAGCCAGAGCGTCTCCTCCGGAATCGAGGCCGGAGCCGCCTGGCTGCGGGGTCTGCTGTTCGAGGCGCTGGAAAACGCCGGAGTCCGGATCGACCCCGACGGCTATCACTGATCGTGGCCGCGGCGATCGCGGGAAGGGACCAGTACACCCAATGGCGGGGGGAGGGATCGGCTGGACACGGCTCCGGGATGGTGTTAGTGTGTCACGAAGTTTAGAATAGACATCCTACCGAATAAGATGAGTGCCCTGGACCATCCGCAAGTTGAGTCGTCGCTTGAGGGGTTCCTCGAGCAGGTCCGGCCCCGTCTGAAGTCGCTGTTCGCCTACTACCGGATCCCGCCGCAGGACACGGAGGACATCCTGCAGCAGGCGTTGCTGGCCCTCATCTACCGCCGCGAGGGGGTGCGGGATCCGGAAGCGTGGCTGCTGGGAACCGTGCGCAACAAGTGCCTGCTGTACTGGCGGGAGCGACGGCGCAAGCTCTATGACGCGGTCGACGCGGCGGTCCTCGAGGCGATGGCCGCGCCCGTCGAGCCCGCTCAGGAGGGCGCGGATCTCCAGCGCGATCTGACCAACGCCCTCGAGCGGCTGCCGGAGCGCTGCCGGTCTCTGCTGCAGCTGCGCTACCGCCAGGGCTACGAGCCGCTGGAGGTGGCGGAACGTCTGGGCTACAGCCCGGCGAGCATCAGCAAGGTCACCACCCGGTGCCTCGCCGCGCTGACGCGGTCGCTGGTCACCGGCGGGGTTTACCGGAGGAGGAGGGAATGACCTTGCCGCATCCGACACCCGATGCTCTCGAGCAGTTCGTGCTCGGGCAGCTCGCCCCGGCGGAGATGCGTGCGGTCGCGCGCCATCTGCTCACCGGCTGCCCGTCCTGCCAGGAGGTCACGGCCAACCTCTGGGAGCCCGCCGAGGTGAATGCTCGGACCCTGGAGACTGGCGGGCTCGCGGGCGAGGTGGATGCCCGGGATGCCTACGACGCGGTCCTCGACCGGATCTTCGCCAGGGTCGTCGCCACCGAATCGCTGCTCGCCGAGCAGCGGTCGCTGGGCCGCAGGCTCTACGACGAGCTGCTGCAATGCCCGGCGGAGCGCCGTCACCTCCTGCTCGCCAACTGCCAGCGCTTCCGCAGCCGGGTGCTCTGCGAGCGGCTCATCGAGGGGAGCTACGAGGCCTGCTTCGAGACCCCCCGCCTCGCCATCGAGATGGCGCAGCTCGCGGTCTCGGTCGCGGACCGTCTGGCGGTGGAGGAGTGCGGCGGGGAAGAGGTGCTCGCGGGTCTCCGCGCCCGGGCGTGGGCCCATCTCGGCAACGCCTTCCGGACCAGCTTCGACCTCGCGAGCTCCGAGGCCGCGTTCGCCGTCGTCGAGACCCTGCTGAACGAGGGCCGCATCACCCTGTTCGAGAAGGCGAAGGTGCTCTCCCTCCTGGCCTCCTGGCGCAAGGCGCAGCAACGGTTCGGCGAGGCCCTCCAGATCTTCGACCGGGTCGCCGCGATCTACAGGAAGCTGGGGCAGTGGAACCTCCTCGGCCGCACGCTCCTGCAGAAGGCGCTGGTCTGCGGCGAGGCGGGAGACGGCGAGGGGGAGATGACGCTGCTGCGGCGAGCCCTCGACCTGATCGATCCGCAGGCCGACCCCCGCGTCTTCCTCGCCGCCCGTCACAACCTGATCAACGCCCTCTACGAGAGCGGCCGGGCGCGTGAGGCGTTCGCCCTGCTGTACCACACGCGTCCGCTCTACCTGAAGGCCGGCGACCGCATGAACCTCCTGAAGCTCCGCTGGCTCGAGGGGCTGGTGGCCTTCGGTCTGCAGCGCATCGATCAGGCCGAGGCGGCGTTCCGCGAAGTCCGCGATTCCTTCCTCGAGCTCAGCCTCGACTACGACGCCGCGCTGGCCTCTCTCGACCTCGCCGGCGTCTACGTGATGCAGGGGCGTTCCGCCGACGTGAGCCGCGTCGCCGAGGAGACCCTGGCGATCTTCCAGTCCTACAACACCCACCGCCAAGCCATGGCGGCGCTCCTGATGTTGTGCAGCTCCGCCCACCTGAACCAGGCGGGCATCGAGCTGGTCCGCGAGGTCTCGGGATTCCTCAAACGGGTGCGCAACAACCCGGATCTCCAGTTCTCCAAGCCGTCCTGATCGCCCGCCCGTCTCTCTTTCTTTTAGGTCCGCACGCCCAGGAACAGGTAGCCCGCGAGCAGCGAGAAGACCGCCGCCGGGCTCCAGACCGCCACGATCGGAGGCAGGGCGCCCGCCTGGCCGAGCTTGGTGAAGAATGCGTAGATCGCCAGGAAGGCGAAGCCCAGGACGAGCGAGACCCCGATCCCATAGAGCGCCCCCTGCCGTCCCAGCCGGAAGGCGAAGGGGAGGGCGACCAGGGACATGATCAGCGAGGCCACGGGCAGCGCGATCTTGTCCTCCAGCTCGACCTGCAGCTCGGGGACCGACTGGCCGCTTTCCTTGAGCTCCTCGATGTAGTCCTTGAGCTCGCCGTAGCGCATCTGCTCCGGGGGGCGGATCTCCGAGTCGAAGTAGGTCGGCGTCTCGGGATAGCGGACGATCTTCGGCTCCTTGAACCGCGTGTAGCTGGTGACGTCCACCCCCTTGAACGAGCGCGCCCAGCCGTTGTTGAACAGCCATTCGTCGCCGATGTAACGGGCGTTGTCGGTGAACAGGCGGCGGGTGAGCCGGTGCTGATCGTCGAAGTCGAACACCTGCAGCCGCTGCAGGCTGGTCTGCCCCGGATCGTAGTGGATGTAGTTGTAGATGTACCGCCCCTGCCCGAAGAGCCACTGGCGGTCGGCGCGCCGGTAGGTGCGGGCGGTCACCTTGCCACGGATGCGGTCCTTGAGCTTCGCCACCTTCTCGTTCGAGGCCGGCAGCACCGACGACTCCAGGTAGCCGCAGAAGAAGCTCACCAGCAGCGCCGAGGCCACCGCCGGCAGGGCGAGCCGATAGAGGCTCAGGCCCAGCGCCTTGGCCGCGGTGATCTCGTTGGTCCGCGCCAGCAGGCTGAAGGTCAGCAGCGTCGCGACCAGGATCACGATCGGGGCGATCTCGTAGAACAGCTGCAGAGAGAGGTATTTGTAGTAGTTCAGCACCACTCCCGTGGCGACCTTGTTCTTCAGGATGTCGTCGAAGTTCTCCGACAGGTCGAAGATGACGACGAGGGCGAGCCCGGAGAGGACGACCAGCAGGAAGACCCAGCCGAACAGCTTCGCCACGTAGCGGTCGAGGAGGTTCGGGAAGACGATCCGCAGGCGGGGGAGGAGGAGGACCAGCCGCGGGACGCGCGCCGCTTTCTGCTTCTTCGGACGCTCGGCCTCGCGCCGCCGCCGTTCCTCCCGGATCTCCCGGCGCCGCGCTCGGCGGAGGCTCTTGAAGGCCTGGATGCCCCCCCAGACGTCCTCCCGGATCCAGCGGTCGAGACGGGTCAGCAGCAGGCTCTTGTCGCGGTTGCGCCGGACCAGGAGGAAGAGCCCGAGCGTCGCCAGCAGGATGTTCGGCGACCACATCGCCAGCCAGGCGGGGATCTTGCCGAAGCGGGCCGCCTCCTCGCCGTTGTTGAGCAGGAGGTAGTAGAGGATCAGGACGCCGATCGACACCGCGAAGCCCGACGCTTTGCCGCCGCGACGGTTGTTGATCCCCAGCGGCAGGGCGAAGAGCCCGAAGACCATGCAGGCGACCGGGATCGCGAACTTCTTGTGGATCTCGACCCGGGCGAGGTTCCGCTGCTCGGCTTCGGCCGAGGGGTCGCGCTCCATGGCGCGGAGCTCCTGGAGGTTGAGCTCGCGGATCCCCTTGGACGCCGAGATCTTGGCCTTCTGCCCGGTGGTGAACTGGTCGTCGAGGACGAGGTCGAGCCGCCGGTGCCGGCTGATCTCGTAGCGGTCGGGGGAGTTGAGGTCCACCTTGTGCTGGGTGGCGTTGAACAGCCGCAGGACTACCCGTTCGCCGGCCTGATCGACCAGCACCTCCCCCCAGTCGGCGGTGGTGATCTGGTTCTTCTCGCTCGACGGGATCGCCTCGGCGAGAAAGACCCCCTTCCAGCGTTTGCCCCCCTGCGGCACCTCGAAGACGTAGACGACCTTGCCTTCCCACTCCTCGTAGAACACCCGCGGCTCGACCTGCTGCGACACCGTCTGGGTGGTGATCTCGAGCTTCAGCATCTGGAGGGAGTGGTTCCCCCATGGGAGCACGTAGACCATCAGCAGGGCGTTGAGGAGGGTCAGCACGCTGGAGAGCAGCAGGATGGGGCGGTAGAGCGTCAGCAGGCTCACCCCCGAAGCCCGCATGGCGATCAGCTCGCTGTCGGACGACAGCCGGCCGACGGCGATCAGGGTGCCGAACAGGAGCGACATCGGGAGGGTCAGGACGACGATGTTCGGCAGCGTCAGCAGCAGCAGCCTGCCGACGATCGACACCGGTAGCCCGCGGCGGATGATCATCTCCGCGGACGCGAAGAGAAAACGGAGGAGCAGGATGAAGGTATAGACTAGGAACCCCAGCCCGAGGGGACCGAGGATTTCCGTCAGCAGGTAGCGATCCAGTTTCCGCACGGGCGCCATTATATGGATAGAAAGCTACGGATCTGACCTTCCCATGCCGATCACCCTCGAACGCCGCTATCGATTCAGCGCCAGCCACCTCTACCGCCGCCCCGAGTGGAGCGAGTCGGAGAACCGGTCCCGCTTCGGCAAGTGCGCCAACCTGCCGGGGCACGGCCACAACTACCGCCTGTACGTGACCGTGACCGGGGAGATCGACCCGCGGACCGGCTTCGTGGTCGATCTGGGCGCCCTCGACGCGCTGGTCCAGGAGCGTGTCGTGGAACGGCTCGACCACCAGCACCTCAACGCCGCGTGCCCGGAGTTCGCGGAGGGCGGGGCGATCCCGTCGAGCGAGAACGTCGTCCGCTGGATCCACGAGCAGCTCGCGGACCGGTTGCCGTCTGGCAGCCACTTGGCCAGGCTCCGCCTGGAAGAGGATGAAGACCTTGCCGCCGAGTGGGTCGACGGCTGAAGCGGCCGGAGCCTCAGTTGGACTGTTTGCGCCTGCGTATTAACATAATACACCTTATCAGACTGTTTGTGCCTGCGCGAAAAAGGACCCGAGGGACGCCAGTTCCCTGATGTCCCTGCTGTCTCTTCGCCCTTTCTTCTAAGAGGGATTCTGACGAAGATCCGTGAGGATCTGCTCCAAGGCGCGAATCAGGTCGTCCTGGTCGACCTCGCTCTGCCGGAAGCTCAGCGAGAGGCTGAAGGTCCGGTCCGGCGCCTTGAACCGGAAGACGTAGGGCTTGCGGCGGCCGGACTTGCCACCCTTGTCACCGCGCCGCAGGCGCTGGCGGAGATCGTCGCGGTTGAGGCCGCGGCGGGCCACCTCTTCCAGGAGGTCGATCATCTCCTCCTCGCTGCCGGCCTTCAGCACCTCCAACAGCAGCGACTTGGAGGTGATCCCCAGCGCCTGGACGGTGTCGCGAACCCGCGCCGGCATCTGCAGTAGCGACAGGCTCTCGGTGACCACCGTACGCGACTTGCCGACCGACTCCGAGATCTCCTCGTGGGTGTAGCCGTGGCTCTCAGCGAGCATCCGGTACCCCTCGGCCTCTTCGAACGGCGTCAGGTCCTTGCGCTGGAGGTTCTCGATCAGGGCGATCTCGAGCGCCTCTTCGTCCGTGACCTCCATCTCGATCGCCGGCACCTCATAGAGACCGGCCTCCTGGGCCGCCCGGTAGCGCCGCTCGCCCGAGATGATCCGATAGAGGATGCCCCCTCCAGAGCTGCCGGCTTCGGCCTCGATCCCTCCGTCCGGCGGCGGCCAGGAGCGGACCAGGATTGGCTCCAGAATGCCTTTGTCCCGGATCGAGGCCACTAGGTCGTCCAGGTCGCCCATGGTCGAGCGAGGCTGCTTGGGGTCCGGCTCGATGGCGGACAGGGGGATCATCTTCCCCACCGGCGTCTCGTGCCGCGCCGTGAGCTCCTCGACGAAGTGGGTATCGTGGCGCATCTTGACGCGCATCGGAAGGCCACCACGCTTGCGGGCGGGATCAGACACGGCTCAGCACCTCCTCGGACAGGCGATAATACTCGTAAGCTCCCGTCGACCGGGGCGCGAAGGTGAAGATCGATTCCCGGTAGGCCGGGCTCTCTTCTAGCCGCACGCTCTTGGTGATCACCGTCTCGAAGACCTTGACGCCGAACACCCGCTGAATCTGCTCGTAGATGTCCTTGGCCAGCAGGGTCCGCTTGTCGTACATGGTGATCAGGGCACCCAGGATCTGGAGCTGAGGGTTCGCCCGGATCTTGATCTTGTCGATCGTCTCCAGCAGATCGTCCGTCCCCTCCAGGGCGAAGTAGCTCGCCTGGATCGGGATCAGCACGTGGGTCGCCGCCACCAGGGCGTTCACCGTGATGATCCCCAGGGTCGGCGGCGTGTCGATGATGACGTAGTCGAAATCGTCCTGGATCCGCTGCAGCTCGTCCTTCAGCCGGTAGTGGCTGTCTAGCTCGCCGATGAGCTTTGCCTCGACCTTGGCGAGGGCGATGGTCGAAGGCGCGATCTGGAGGTTCTCGATCTTCTCCGCGGGCTTGAGGATGTCCGACAGATGAACCTGATCATTCGTCAGGGCGTCGTAGATCGACATCTGGAGGTCGTGGATGTCGAGGTAGGACATCGAGCTGTTGGCCTGGGGGTCGAGGTCGACCAGGAGCGTCTTCCGCCCCTTGCTGGCGAGAGCCGCGGCGAGATTGATGGCGGTCGTGGTCTTACCCACTCCGCCCTTCTGGTTGGTGATGGCGATGATCATAGGAGGCGGGCAGTCTAAGGAAAGGCTCCGACCAGGTCAAGCGAGCCGGAACGCGATGTCGGCGCGCCGACATCGCGGGTAAATCCATGAATTTTCAGGAGTTCCGGTCGCGAACGACCCGCCATCACATGGTCCACTTGCCGAGATCGTCAGGGCTGATCTCTTCGAGCCACTTCTTGAGCTTCTCTTCGTCGGTCGCGTCAGTCGCGAGGTCGACCGCGTGCGCCTTGTCGAGCACGGACCGCAGGACGAAGATGGGCGAGCCGGTCCGCAGAGCGAGAGCGATAGCGTCGCTGGGCCGGGCGTCGACGGCCGTGGCGCGCTCCTGGTTCCGGATATGGATCATGGCGAAGAAGGTGCTCTCCCGCAGGTCGGAGATCACGATCTTCTCCACCTGGCCGCCAAGCTGCTCGAGCAGCGAGCGCAGCAGGTCGTGGGTCATCGGACGGGGGGGCTCCACCCCTTCGAGGCGGAGCGCGATAGCGTTGGCTTCGAAGACGCCGATCCAGATCGGCAGGAACATCTGGCTCCCGAGGTCCCGGAGGATGACGATCGGGACGTTGGACGAGGGGTCCAGCATCAACCCCTTGATCTCTACCTGGAGCTCTTCGTCTGGGTTGCTCATGCCCTTATTCTGGGCGCGGGAGCGGGGCAGGTCAAGGCACGGATTCAGGGGTGCGCGAGGGCCTGAACCGGCAGGCGTCGGCCCAGCAGGCTGTGCGGGAGAGCGGTCTCCACCTGGACGCGGGTCATGCTGCCCAGGACGGCCGGCTGGGCGCCGGTCTCGAAGTGGACGACGCGGTGGCAGGGGGTGCGGCCGGTCTGCGTCCCCGGACGCTTGCCCCAGCCGGTCACGATCACCTCCAGCTCCTCCCCCACCATCTCCTGGTTGATCTCGCCCTGAATCCCATCTTGAAGCTGGAAGAGGCGCTGCAGCCGCTCGGAGGCGACCTCCGGATCGACCGGGTCGCCCAGGCGCGGTGCCGCGGTACCCGGGCGCGGCGAGTACTTGAAGGCGAACATGGCGGTGAAGCGAACCTCGCGCACCAGGTCGAGGGTGCGTTCGAAGTCTTCGTCGGTCTCGCCCGGGAAGCCGACGATGAGGTCGGTCGACAGCGCGAGATCCCGCCGCGCCCGGCGGAGCTGGCCCACGAGGTTGAGGTACTCCGCCCGGGTGTAGCCGCGCCCCATGCGGCGCAGCACGGCGTCGGAGCCGGACTGCACGGGCAGATGGAGGTAGGGGCAGATGTTGGCGTGCCGCCCCATCTGCTCCACCATCCGCGGCGTAAAGTCGCGCGGGTAGGAGGTGACGAAGCGCAGCCGCTGCACGCCGGGCAGGCGGGCGACCTGCTCGAGCAGGTCCGCGAAGTCCCAGTTCCCACCCGGCTCGCGCCAGTGGTTCACGGTCTGGCCGAGGAGCTCGATCTCCTGGAACCCGTAGTCGAGGAGGTGGCGGACCTCGCGCAGGATCTCGCCGCTTGGCCGGCTCCTCTCGGGACCGCGGGTCTTGGGGACGATGCAGAAGGTGCAGTTCTTGTTGCACCCTTCGATGATGGTCACCATCCCCTTGTACTCGCCGGCGCGGGAGATGGCGTCGATGTCGTACGGACGGACTTCCGGGAAGCCGGTGGCCACCACCCGCTCCCCCGCCCGGCGCCGCGCCACCACCTCCTGCAGCTCGCCGACGCGGGCGGGGCCGAGCACGAAGTCGAGATCGGGCACCCGCTCCAGGGCCTTCTCCCCTTCCTGCTGGGCCACGCAGCCGCAGAGGCCGATCAGGAGATCCCCCTGGGTCTTCTTGAGCAGGCGGTACTCCCCCAGCCGCGAGTAGACTTTCTGCGCCGCCTTTTCCCGCACGCTGCAGGAGTTGAGCAGAATGATGTCCGCCTCCTCCGGCTCGCGGGTGGGGAGGATCCCCTGCTGCATGAGCTGGCCGGCCATGCGCTGGCTGTCCAGCTCGTTCATCTGGCAGCCCCAGGTCTCGATGAAGAAGCGGCGCGGCGGCGTCATCCGTCAGGCTCCGGGCGGCGGCGACTGAATATCCTGACTGTTGAGGACCGGCGGCTCGATCGACTGCAGGGACGGCGACGGCTCGGTCTTGCCGGCCTCGTCCGCGGGCTCTTCCTCGAGCCCCTCGTCCAGCCATCCGGGCTGCGCGCCGGCAGACCTCCCCTCCTCCAGGAACTTGGCGAGATCCTGCTTGGCGGCATCGACGTCGAGCCGCGCCTGGCGCAGGCGGTCGAGCACGCGGTCCCAGTCAGGCTTGACCTGGGTGTCGCGGAGGAAGGTGTCGGTCTCGCCGTAGAACTTCTGGCGCAGGGCTGCGGACTTCTGCTCCAGGTCCTTGACCTCGTCGCTCAGCGAATGCCAGTTCTCGCGCAGCTGGCGGGCCCGGCTGCGCCAGTGCTGCTCGTCCTGGGCTTCGGCCGCCGCGGCGGCGGCCAGCGCGGCGCTCGCTGCCCTGTTCTTCTCTTTGTCCTTGTCCTTCTTGGGCTCCGCGATGGTGATCTGCCCCTTGCTGGCGTACTTCGAGAGGGTCTTGTCGTTGATCACCGCCATCGGCTTGCCGGCGCCAGCGCGCCGCGCCCGCTCGGCGTGAGAGGCTTCGACCAGGGTCCTCGGCGTCGCACGGTCGTCGACCCCGGCGTCGACCACGACCGGCGTGGCGTCCTCCGACTTCGTACGCTGTGGGGAAGCCTCGGGCGCTTGAGCTTGCTGAGGTGCAGCGGCGGCGGCGGGAGCCGGCTCGTTCTTGGGAGCCTTGGGAGGCTCGGTCCGGGTGACCGGCTGGGGAGTGCCGCGGCACCCCGCGAGGCTCAGCGCGAGAGCAGCCGTCAACAGGGTGGTGAGGGCGGCGCGGAGCGAGTCAGATGCGGCCATAGCGGTCCTCGAGCCTCACGACATCGTCGAGCTCCGGGGTGGAGACCTCGAGGATGTCGCAGCCGTTCTCGCCCGCGACCATCCGGTGCCGGGTGCCGGGCTTGATGTGATAGGAGTCCCCCCCGCGGAGGACGGTGCTGACCAGCGAGCCATCTTCCTCCACCACCAGCTCCACTTCCCCCTCGGTCAGGTAGAGCGTCTCGTCCTTGATCTCGTGATACTGGAGCGAGAGGGCCTCGCCGGCGTTGACGTGCAGGACCTTCCCCACGTAGCGGTCGGTGTGGGCGAAGATCAGCTCGTAGCCCCAGGGCTTCTCCACTCTGCGGATGGGAAAACGCATCGAAAAAATCTCCTGAAGTTTGCTAGGCGCCGGAGGCGCTCGCCCGCGGCCGCAAAGAGCACTCGAAGTAGCTCTCCATGTGACGCTGCACCTCGGCGGCGGTGCTGTGCTCCATGCACCCCTCGACGAGCTCCGCCAGCCCCGCGGCGGTCGCCTCCCGGATCCACGTCTTGACCTCCGGGATCTGGCGCGGGCTCATCGAGAGCCGCCGCAGCCCCAGGCCCACCAGCAGCATGGCGAAACGGGGATCCGCGGCCATCTCTCCGCAGAGACTGACCTCGATTCCCGCCGCTCGCGCGCTGTCGATGACGAAGCGTAGCATGCGCAGAATCGCCGGATGAAGGGGCTGATAGAGGTTCGCCACGTGCTCGTTGTTGCGGTCCACAGCCAGCGAGTACTGGATGAGGTCGTTGGTGCCGATCGAGAAGAAGTCGGCCTCGCGCGCCAGGATGTCGGCGATCACCGCGGCGGCCGGGACCTCGATCATGATCCCCAGCCGGACGTCGCGGCGGAACGGCACCCCCTCGCGCTCCATCTCGGCCATCACCTCGTCGGCGAAGGCGCGGAACTGCCGCACCTCTTCGACGGTGCTCACCAGCGGCAGCATGATCCAGAGGTTGCCATAGAGGCCGGCGCGGTAGAGGGCGCGGATCTGCCGCCGGAAGACCTCGGGGCGCGCCAGGGTCAGGCGGATGCCGCGCAGCCCGAGGACGGGGTTCTCCTCACGGGTCGCCATCATCTCGCGGGCCAGCTTGCGCCCCCCCAGATCGTAGGTGCGGATGATCGCCGGGTTGGGCGCCGCGAACTCGACCAGCCGGCGGTAGATCTCGACGTGCTCCTCCTCGGTCGGCATCTGCGGGCTCTTCTCGATATAGAGGAACTCGCTGCGGTAGAGCCCGACGCCGGCGGCGCCGAACAGCGGCACCTCCTCCACCTCCTCGGGCAGGTCGATGTTGGCCATCAGCTGGACCTCGACCCCGTCGCGAGTGACGGCCGCGAGCTCGCGGGTCTCCAGCCGGTCGCGGTCGCGACGCTCGATCTCGGACTTGCGCGCGCGGTACTGGCGGAGGACCTCTTCGGTGGGATAGAGGATCACCGAGCCGGTCTCGCCGTCGACGATGATCGGCGCCTCGTCGCACAGCAGGCCCATGATGTCCACCAGGCCGGCCACCGCCGGGATGTTGAGCGAGCGAGCGATGATCGTGGTGTGCGAGGTCCGGCCGCCGCTGCCGATGGCGAAGCCGGTCACCCGCTCGCGGCCGAGCCGGATGGCGTCCGAGGGGGTCAGGTCGTCGGCGACGATGACGATGTCCGCCGGCATCTCCGAGAGGTCGTGGTGGGCGATCCCCTGCAGGCTGCGCAGCAGGTGCCGGCTGACGTCGGTCAGGTCCTCGCTGCGCTCCCGGATGTAGGGGTCGTCCATGTGGGAGAAGCGGTCGTCGAGCTCCTCGGCGGTCTTGTGCACCGCCCACTCGGCGTTGACCTGCTGGGTGCGGATCCGCTCTTCCACCCGGCCCAGGAATTTGGCGTCGGAGAGCAGGAGAACGTGGGCGTCGAAGATGGCGGCGAGGTCGTTGCCGAGATCCTCCTCGGCACGTGCGCGCAATCGCTGCAGCTCGCCGCGAGCGTGGCGGGCCCCTTCGTGCAGACGGACGACCTCCCCCTCCACCTGGATCTCGGGAACGTGGAGACGGAAGACCTCCGGGCCGCGGGTCTCCAGGCAGACCGCGCGGCCGATGGCGATGCCGCCGGCGACACCCATTCCCTGCAGGACCTGCATCGGCTCGGCTGCGGGCATCAGGTCTCCTCGTCGAATCGGTTGGCGATGAGCGTGGTCACGGCCCGCAGGGCCGCTTCCTCGTCCTGGCCCTCGGCGCGGACGACCACCTGGCTCCCCTGCCCGGCCGCCAGCAGCAGGATGCCGAGGATGCTCTTGGCGTCGACCTCCTCGCCGTCCTTGACGACGGTGATCTTGCTCTGGAAGTTGCCGGCGGTGTGCACCAGCTTCGCCGCGGCCCGCGCGTGCAGGCCCAGACGGTTGACGATCTCCGTCTCGCGCTCAATCATGCCGCTTCTCCACCTCGACCGCCTCCACCGGACGCTTGTAGTTGCATCGGCCCGGCTCCAGATCCCCCGCCAGACAGATCCCCCGCCGCCCCTTCTCCTGCAGCATGTGGGCGACCTCGGAGACGCTGCCGTCCATCCCTACCTGGCAGGCCATGCGCAGGATCATCGGCAGGTTGACACCGGTCAGGACCTCGAACCGGCCCGGCTGGTAGAAGGTCATGGCGACGTTGCAGGGCGTGCCGCCGTAGATGTCGGTCAGGATCAGCACCCCCTGCCCCTGGTCGAGCCGTTCCAGGGCCTCGGCGACCTTACCGCGCGCCCCGTCGAACCCTTCGCCCCATTCGAGCGACAGCGCCTCGAAGCCGCTCAGGCGGCCCGAGATGATATTGGCTGCGGCCAGGAGCTCTCGCGCCAGGCCGCCGTGAGTCAGAATCAGTTTTCCGATCATTTTGTCAAAACGCCCCTCACCCCCGAAGAACTTTGGAAAACGGGGGAATCAGCGTAACGGTACAGCTACAGTTCATAACATGCCACCCGATCTGGCGATTCCGCCACGCTTTCGCCCTGCAACGATTCCACGACGTGGCTACCGCGCGATGTCCCGGTGGATCACGCGCGCCGGCCAGCCCTGCTCCTCGAGCGCCACCTTCAACCGTTCGGCCGCCGCCACCGACCGGTGCCGCCCTCCCGTGCAGCCGATCGCCACCGAGAGATAGCTCCGGTTCTCCCGGCGGTAACGCGGCAGCAGAAAGGCCAGCAGGTCGGTCAGCCGGTCGACCAGCTCTCCGAAGTCCGGCTGCTGGTCCAGATAGGCCTGCACCCCGTCGTCCTGCCCCGTCTGCTCGCGCAACCCCGGCACGAAGTGCGGGTTGGGCAGGAACCGCACGTCGAAGAGCAGGTCGGTGCCGTAGGGGATGCCGTGCTTGAAGCCGAAGCTTACCAGGGAGACGACCATTCCGGGCTCTTCGCCGGGATTGGCGGCGAACTCCCGGTAGACCTGGTTGCGGATCTCGTGGATCGACCAGGCGCTGGTGTCGAACACCATATCCGCGCGGGCTCGCAGCTCCGCCAGCACCTCCCGCTCGCGGCGGATCCCCTCGATCACCGGCTGGTCCGGAGCCAGGGGGTGGGGGCGGCGGGTCTCGGAGAACCGCCGCACCAGCACCTCGTCGGAGGATTCGAGGAACAGGAGCCGCGGCTCGATGCGCTCGCGGTCGATCTCGGCGAACAGGCGCGGGAACTCTTCGGCGAAGCCGGGGGCGCGTACGTCGGTGACCACGGCGATGCGGTCGTTGCCGCGCACCAGGTCGAGAGGATTGTCGAGGAACAGCCGCAGCAGGGGGAGTGGCAGGTTGTCGACCGTGTAGTACGAGAGGTCCTCGAAGCACTTGGCGACGACGCTCTTGCCGGAGCCCGAGAGCCCGGTGATGATGACCAGCCGGGCAGTATTTCCCCCAGAGCTACCGGGTGGGGCCTTTTCGATTTCGCTCAAGCTGGGCCTCGAGTTTGCGCGCGAACTCCCGGGCGGAGTGGTGCCCCTGCAGCTTCAACACGTGGTTGCGCGCCGCGATCTCCACCAGGATGCTGATGTTGCGCCCCATGGCGACCGGCATGCGGATGTAGGGGCAGGGGGTCTCCAGGATGTGGAACACCGTCTCGTCGAGGCCGAGCCGGTCGTAGACGCGGCCGTCGCGCCAGTGCTCCAGCTCGATCACCAGGTCGATCGTCGTCCGCTCGCGCACCGAGGCGAGGCCGAAGAGGTCCTGGACGTTGATGATCCCGATCCCCCGCAGCTCCATGTGGTGCCGCAGCGGGCCCTCGTTGTAGCCGACCAGCTCGCCGTTCGGGTAGCGCTTGACCTGCACCTTGTCGTCCGCCACCAGGCTGTGGCCGCGGGTGATCAGGTCGAGGGCCGACTCGCTCTTGCCCACCCCGCTCTCGCCGAGCAGCAGCACGCCGAGGCCGTAGATCTCCAGCAGCACGCCGTGCAGCGAGGTCGAGGGGACCAGGTGGTCCTCCAGGAAGTAGCTGATCCCCTTGATGACGGTCGAGGAGAGGGCGGGCGAGGAGAGCACGGGCACCTCGCGGTTCTGGCAGAGGGAGAGGAAGCCGGGGAGCGGCGGCAGCCCCTTGGTGATGACGAACACCGGCACCGGCAGGGCGGTGATGCGGTCGAGCCGCTCGAGCCGCTCGTCCTCGGTGAGCGTCTTCAGGTACTCGGCCTCGCTCTCGCCGATGATCTGCACCCGCCCCGGCTTGATGTATTCGTAGTAGCCGGCGAAGGCGAGCCCCGGCTTCTGCACCCGCGGATGGGTGATCAGGTTGTCGAGGTGCGATCCGCCCGAGAGGACGCTGAGGTGGAGGTAGCCGAGCTCCTCCTCCATCAGGTCCGCCACCGGGACGGCGCCGTTGATCGGTTCCTGTTGCATCGGATCAGGCAGCCTCACTGCGCAGGAGATCGTACACCTGCGCGGGGTCGTGCAGGGCGAGAAGCCGGCCGGCGTGCTCCGGCACCTTGATCCAGCGCGAGATGGCGGCCAGGATCTGCAGGTGCTCGGCCGGCGATTCGGCCGGCGAGACGACCAGGAAGAAGACCTTCACCGGCTGGCCGTCGACCGCCCCGAACTCCACCCCCGCCGGCACCAGGCCGATCGCCACCACCCCGTGCCGGAGCCCCTTGAGCTTGCAGTGCGGGATGGCGACCCCCTGGCCGATGCCGGTCGAGCCGAGCTGCTCGCGCTCCCAGAGCCGCTGGAACAGCTCCTCGCCGTTGCCGACCAGCCCCTGCTTCGCGACGCGCCCGGCCAGGGCGCGCAGCACGCCGGCCCGGTCTTCCCCCGGCAGGTCGGGGAAGATCAGCTCCGGCCGGGTCAGCGCCCCGAGCCCCACCTCAGAAGATCTGCTTCCTGTCGGTCGACGAGGGGATGTTCAGCTCGTCCCGGTACTTCGCCACCGTGCGGCGGGCGATCTGGATCCCCTCGCGGTTGAGGATGCGCATCAGCTCGCTGTCCGACAGCGGCCGCTTCGGATCCTCGGCCTGGATCATCTGCTCGATCTTGCGCTTGACGGTCAGCGACGAGATGTTGTCGCCGTACTCGCGGTCGATGCCGCTGTGGAAGAAGAACTTCATCGGGAAGAGGCCGCGCTGGGTGTGGATGTACTTGTTAGAGACCACCCGGCTGACCGTCGATTCGTGCATGCCGATGTCCTCGGCCACGTCGCGCAGCACCATCGGCCGCAGGTGCTCGATGCCGCGGTCGAGGAACTCGCGCTGCTGGCGGACGATCGACGCCGCCACCTTGTAGATCGTCCGCTGGCGCTGGTCGAGGCTCTTGATCAGCCAGACCGCCGAGCGGATCTTGTCCTTGATGAACGCCTGCGCCTCGCTCTGCCGCCCCTCGCTGCGCATGGTCTGCAGCATACGCCGGTAGGCGCGGCTGACCCGCAGCCGGGGGAGGCCGTCGTCGTTGAGCTGGATCACGTACTCGTCGCCGACGCGGCGGACGAAGACGTCGGGCTCGATGTAGTGCGGCCGGTCGGTGCTGAACTGGCGCCCCGGATGGGTCTCGAGAGTGCGCACGCTCTCCAGCGCCGCCTCCAGCTCCGGCAGCTCGACCCCCAGCTTCTTGGCCACCGCCGGGAACTGCCGGCGCAGGAAGAGGTCCCAGGCCTCGAAGATCATGCGGCGCGCCAGCGCGTCCTGCGGGATCTCCTTGATGTCCATCTGCAGCAGCAGACTCTCGCGCAGGTCGACGCAGGCGATGCCGGGCGGGTCGAAGGCGCGGACCAGGCAGAGCGCCTCCTCGATCTCCGCCATCGTGTACTCGCGCCCCTCGGCGTCGCCCATCGCCAGGATCTCCTCCAGCGTGGCGACCAGGAAGCCGTCGGGGTTGAGGTTGCCGATGATCAGCTCGACGATCTCGCGCTGGCGGGCGGTGACCTCCGCCATGTGCAGCTGCCAGAGGAGGTGGTCGTAGAGGTCGGCCTCGCGGCTGAGGCTGTTCTCGATCGGCGGCTCCTCCCGCTCCTCCATCATCGACGACGCGCCGGAGCCCTCCCAGTAGTCGCCGAAGTAGGCGTCGAGGTCGATGTTCTCCATCGACTTCTCGTGATCGAGCGTCTCGCCGTTGGGCGGCGGCTCGGGAGCCATCTCCTGCTCCTCCCGTTGCGGGGTCTCGTCCTCCGTGATCTCCCCCGATTCCTCGAGCACGGGGTTCTCCACCAGCTCCTGGGTGAGGAGCGTCTCGAGCTCCATGCGAGTCATCTGCAGCAGCTTGATCGCCTGCTGCAGAGAAGGCGTCATCACCAGCTTCTGCGCCAGTTTCAGGGATAGTTTTTGCTCTAACGCCATGCCGCCCCAGCTCTACTACAGAGTAAAGTCTTCGCCGAGATAGATTTTTCGGACCTGTGGATCCGTCGAAAGCTCCTGCGGAGTGCCGGAGCGTAAGATTTCGCCGTTGTTGATGATATAGGCCCGGTCGGTTATTTTCAATGTTTCCCGCACGTTATGGTCGGTGATCAGGATGCCGATGCCCATCGACTTCAGGTGCCGGATGATCCCCTGGATGTCGAGCACCGCGATCGGATCGATCCCCGCGAACGGTTCGTCGAGAAGGATATACCACGGGCTGATCACCAGCGCCCGCGCGATCTCCACCCGCCGCCGCTCGCCGCCCGAGAGCAGCGCCCCGCGGGTGCGCCGCACCTTGGAGAGCCCGAGGTCGGCGATCAGCTGGTCGATGCGCCGCTCCTGCTCGGCGTGCGAGAGGTCGATGGTCTCGAAGATCGCCCGCAGGTTGTTCTCCACCGACATGCGGCGGAAGACCGAAGGCTCCTGCGGCAGATAGCTGATCCCCCGCTGCGCCCGCAGGTACATCGGCAGCTCGGTGATGTCCTCGTCGCCCAGCAGCACGGTGCCGGCGTCGGGCGGCGTCAGCCCCACCACCATGTAGAAGGTCGTCGTCTTGCCGGCGCCGTTAGGGCCCAGCAGGCCCACGATCTCCCCCGGGCCGATCTCGATCGACACATCCTGCACCACGGCCCGCCCGCGGTAGACCTTGCGCAGATTGGCCGTCGAGAGCTTCCGCGGCTCGGTGGTTCGTTCGCTCAGCGGCTCGGTCATCGTCCGTTCCCCTGACTCCCCTGCTGCTGGCTCCCCGGCTTCGGCGGTTTCGGCGGCGGCGCGGCTTTCGGCGGCTTCTGCGGAGTGGCTCTCTGCGGGGTGGCTTTCTGTGGGGTGGCTTTCTGCGGGGTCGCTTTCTGCGGAGTCAATACAGCGGGGGCCGGATTCGCCTCCCCCTCTTTGCCCTGCACCACCGCCCGGCCGTCGTCGATGTAGTAGAGCACCCGCTTGCCGCGCACCTGGTTGCCGTCCTTGTCGTTCATCACCACTGGCTCGCCGGTGATGTCCACCTGCCGCAGGCCCACCTGGTAGACCGCCTTCTGCCCCTCGATCTTGCGCCCCACCTTGGGGTCGTTCACCTTGACGTCGCCGGTGCAGACCATCGTCCTCACCTGGCGGTCGGTGCCGAGATCGACTTCCATCTTCAGACAGGTGATGGTCTTCCCCTCCTGGTCCACGCGCACGTTGCCGGTGTAGATCAGCACGCCGGTCTTCTGATCCTGCTTCTCCGGGTCCTGCTTCTCAGAATACTGGAGATCGCTCGCCGCCACCTGGATCGGCGTCGGCTTCGCCGGCGCGCTCCCCGCCGCGGCCTTGCCCGTCCCTTTCGCGGCCTGCTCCTGGGTGGGATAGAACAGCGTCTTCACCCCGCCCGTGGCGGTCAGCTGATTCGCCGCCTTGTCCCCCCGCAGCTCGGGCGCCAGCAGCAGGTTGTCCCCGCGCCAGGCGTGCACGTCGCCACGGAAGATGAAGGAGGACGGCTGCTGCCGCCAGAACGCCTCCTGGGATTCTACATGCACTGGACCCTGCCCGTTAGCAAGAGGCGTGCCCGAGAGCGCGGTCTCCTCCACCTTCTGCAGCAGCGCGCGCACGCCCCCTTGAGCGTTCACGATCTGCTGATTGGTGTTGTAGACCATCCGTGGCGCCTCGATCCTGCCGCGGTCGCTGGTCACCACCACCGGGTCGCCGGTGAACTCGCCGCGCCCCTGGTCCATGTCGAGCGTTCCATGATCGCCGGTGGCGGTGACCTGGCCGTCGTGGTAGACGACGTTGCTGGTGAGGTCCATGGTGGCGATCTGGCCGTCCGGCTTGAAGGTCGCCGAGCCGCGCTGGCCGTTGGCCTGGCGCAGCGCCGGCTTGCCCTCCACCCGCGCGGTCTCGCGGATCTCGACGCCGCCCATCGCGTCCGCCGCGTTCAGCACGCCGTTCTCCATCGTCCCCTCGATGCGCCGCGCGGTGAGGGTGCGATTGATGCCGCCGCCGGCCGAATCCATCTGCACCCGCCCGTCGTCCGGCGCCTCGAACTCGACCCGCCGCAGCTCCTTGCCCTCCGGCGCGAAGACCACCGAGAGGTCCTTGCCACCCTTGAAACGGACCGCCGTCGGCTGCGGCGGCTGTTTCGGGGCAGAACCGCCGGGAGCGGGTGCCGCCGCCGAGTGGGTCTCCCCCTCGATCTCCCAGAAGGCGTGGACGAACTTCAGCGCCTTCTCGTCGTCCGACAGGTTGCCGTAGATCCGCACCGCCGCCAGATGGTCCAGCCCGCGGCGCAGGAAGGTGTTCCCCTCGGCGCGCAGCCAGTGCTGCTGGCGGGAGTAGATCAGCCGTTGCGCGGTGAGCAGCACCACCGGCTCCACCCCCGGTAGACTGTCGATGCGGGCGCCGCCGCGCAGGGTGTAGACCTCGCCGGGGATGTCGACGTCCAGCCGGCCGGCGTGCGCGATGTACTTGCCGCCGTAGTGGATCTCGACCGGCACCTCGCTGACCACCACGTCCCCCTTCTGCTGGAGGTTGAGGCGGGCCGTGTGCAGCTCGAGCTCGTTGGGGCCGCGGAGCACGACGTTGCCCTGCAGCTGCCCCTCGTTGGAGGTGCGGTTGAAGCTCGCCTTGCGGCTCTCGACGTGAAAGATGCGCCCCTGGCGGTCCCAGAGGGTGACGGCGACACGGTCGAGGTAGATCGTCCCCTCGCGGTCCGCCTTGATGCTCTCCCCCTTGATGTGGAAGACCGAGCGGGCGCCGTCCGTGAAGGTGTAGTCGAAGTCCTCGCCGATCAGGGTCATCCCCTTGGGGCCGCCGGCGTCCTCCTCGCGGCTGGGCTTGTCCCGCCGCTGGCCGGCCTTGCCGAACATGAACAGCCCCACGATGCCGAGCACCACGAGCACCAGCGCCACGAGCAGCAGCTTGCGGAAGAGAGCGACGGGAGAACGGGCTTTGCGCGCCATCAGCGATGGATTCTAAGTTCGATCTGAGATTTCAGGACATTCAGCACGGCCGGCTGTCCACCAGCCGCAACACCGGACCGCCGCGATAGGAATCGTCCTCGACACAGGCGAGGACCTCGAAGCTGCCCCGCAGGCTCCGCACGCGCTCCCCCCATCTCCACCCTACCAGCTCGACGGTGGCGCCGTCTGCCCCGCGCGCCCGGGCCGAGAGATGGCCGTTGCCGAAGTTGCGCGGCTCCCCCTCGATCCGCAACGGGCCGGTGCGCAGCAGCGGCCGCGGATTCCCCTGGCCGAACGGCTCCAGCGCCGCGAGCTGGGCCAGCAGGGCCGGCGAGACCTCGCGCGGCGGCAGGTGCAGCTCATATTCCACCCGCCGCACCAGGCTCTCCTCCGGCCACGCCACCGCCGCCCCCTCCTCCCACTCGCGCCGCAGCTCTTCGAGACGCTCGACGGCCACCGTCAGCCCGATCGCCTGGGCGTGGCCGCCGAACTTCTCCATCCGCTCTTTCCAGGCCGAGAGGAAGCCGTGCAGCTCCAGCCCCGGTAGGCTGCGCCCCGAGCCGGTCGCCGTCTCCCCCTCGACCCCCAGCAGCACCACCGGCCGGTGGAGATCCTTCGCCACCCGGCCGGCCGCGATCCCCACCACCCCCTTGTGCCAGCTCTCGCTCCAGGCCACCAGGATCGGCGGCAGCGGCGCGCTCTCGGCCCGCGCGGCGAACGTCCGCATCGCCTCCTCCACCACCTTCGTCTCCGCCGTCTGCCGCTCGCGGTTCCAGCCGTCGAGCTCGGCCGCCAGCACCGCGGACCGGCCGGCGTCGCGGCTCAGCAGCAGCTCCAGCGCCCGCTCGGGATCGTGCAGACGGCCGGCCGCGTTGATCCGTGGCCCCATGCGGAAGCCGACGTCCGCGGCCGTGAACGGCGGCTTCATCCCGGATTGCAGGATGAGCGCCTTCAGCCCCTGCGACTTCGCTTCGGCCAGCGCCTTGAGGCCGAGCGCGGCGATCACCCGGTTCTCGCCGTGGAGCGGCACCAGGTCGGCGATCGTGCCCAGGCAGGCCACCCGCAGCAGCGGCGCCGGATCGAGCGTCTTGCCGCAACGGACGCTCAGCGCGAGCGCCAGCTTGAAGGCCAGCCCCACGGCCGCGAGGTCAGGGAAAGGGTAGCTGCAGCGCGACTGGTGAGGATTGATGTGCAGCGCCCCGGCCGGCAGCTCGCACCCCGGCAGGTGGTGATCGGTGACGATGACGCCGATCCCGGCCGCCATCGCTGCCTCCACCGCTTCCACCGACGAGCTGCCGCAGTCGGCGGTCACGATCAGGCCGCACCCCAGCTCCCGCGCCCGCTCCACGTGGACCGGCTGGAAGCCGTACCCTTCCCGCAGACGGTGCGGCATCACCGGCTTCGCCGCGATGCCGCAGGCGGCGAAAACGGCGATCAGCAGGGCGGTGGCGGAGATGCCGTCGACGTCGTAGTCGCCGACCACGGCCACGGCCTGCTTGCGGTCGCGGGCCTCCAGCAGCCGGGCCACCGCCTCCTCCATGCCGGCGAGCAGGAAGGGATCGTGGAGCTGGTCCAGGGAGGGGTGCAGGAAGCGCTCGGCGCCGCGCGAGTCCTCGACGCCGCGCCGCGCGAGCAACGCCGCGAGCCAGGGCGCCACCCCGTCCCGTTCGAGACCGGCAGCGCTCTCCGGCACCGGCGCGGCCACCCACTCCACCGGCGAGCTCAAGGCGCGTTACCCTTCGTCGAAGGCTCCGAGGGCCCGGAACTTCTCGTAGCGGCGAGCGATCAGCTCTTTGGTCGGCAGGCGCAGCAGATCGTTGAGCGCGCGCTCGACGACGTCCCCCACTCGTCGGCACGCGGCGTCCGGATCGGTGTGGGCGCCGCCGGCGGGCTCGGGGATGATCTCGTCGATGACGCCCAGGGCCAGCAGGTCGGGCGCCGTGATCTTCATCGCCTCGGCGGCCTCGTTTTTCCGGTCCTGGTCCTTCCAGAGGATGGCGGCGCACCCCTCGGGCGAGATCACCGAGTAGGTCGCATACTCCAGCATGTACACGCGGTCGCCGACCCCGAGGGCCAGCGCGCCGCCGCTCCCCCCCTCGCCGGTGACGGTGACGACGATCGGCACCTCCAGCACGGCCATCTCGATGAGATTGTGGGCGATCGCCTCGGCCTGGCCGCGCTCCTCGGCGTCAAGGCCGGGATAGGCGCCGGCGGTGTCGATGAAGGTGAGGACGGGGCGGCCGAACTTCTCCGCCATCTTCATCACCCGCAGCGCCTTGCGATACCCCTCGGGTCGCGGCTGGCCGAAGTTGCGGACGATCCGCTCCTTGGTGTCGCGCCCCTTCTGATGGCCGATCACCGCGACGCTACGGCCGCGGAAGGTGGCGAACCCGGCGACGATGGCTGGATCGTCCCCGAAGGCGCGGTCGCCGTGGACCTCGACCCAGTCAGTCATCAGGGCCTGGACGTATTCGAGGGTGTAGGGGCGGTCCTGATGGCGGGCCACCAGCGTCTTCTGCCAGCGGTTGAGGCCGCCGTAGACATCGGAGGTGCTCTTGCGCAGCGTGGTGCGCAGGCGGTCGAGCTCCTTCTCCTGCCCGCTGCCTTCCGGGAAGCCTTCCAGCTCCTGGATCTGGCGGCGGAGCTCGTTGAGGGGCTCGTCGAATGTGGAGTCGGAGATTGCCATGCCGCCCGGCAAACTAGCATAAAGCGGGGGGCTGAGGTCAACGCGGTTGAAGCTGAGAATCTACCTTAGATGTATCTGTTGAGGAATTGTCGGCGCGCCAACAGTGTGGACGAGCTGTTCGAAGGACCCGTGAACAAGGGACGATCAGGTAGCGGCGCCGTTGAGGGCGACCGCAGGTCGCCCCTACAACCTTCGCCCCACATATACCTTGCGCCCGAGGTTGTAGGGGCGACCTGCGGTCGCCCTCAACGGCACGGTGTACGGGATGGCCAATGGCAATCAGAAGGCCGGCATTGAAGCCCGGGCGGGCTGAAGAACCGTGAAAACACACTCCGCCCGCCATTCTGCCCTCTTTCGCTGGACTCGAATCCCCGGCGAAGAGCATGGAATCCACTTTTTGCTATCCAAAGTGACCGGTGGATGACTCGCGGAGCCGGAACCTCCTCGAAGTCGCCGGATCAGGACAAATTGCCTCCCCGGCACGCCTATACTTCCCCCTATGGTTGAGCAGACCGTATCCGTCTGCGACGATCCGTTCCGCTATGGATCGCGGTGGCGGCGCGTCCGCCTGCCCAGCGGCGAAGTCGCCGGCCAGGAGATTCCGCTGACGCCGGAAGACCTCCTCGACCCCGAGCCTGGAGACGAAACACCCCAGAGCGAGGTTCATTTCGATTTCCTGCTGTTGCTGGCCACCCTGCTACGCGGGCACTACCAATCGCGGGAAGACGTCTTCGTAGCCGGCGACATGAAGATGCTCTGGGGGGTTCCGGGAATCAAGCAGCCCGCGCCCGACATCGCCGTCGTTACGGGCGTGCGCCGGAAGTCTGACCCGGAGCGAGGAAGCTTTGATGTCGCCAAGGAGGGCACGCTTCCCTGCCTCATCATCGAGATCGTCTCGGCCATCGACGCCGAAGTCCGCCGCAATGATTATGAGAAGAAGGTCGAGATCTACCAGCAGGTGGGGATTCCGGAGTACCTGATCCTCGATCCGCCGACCCCCTTCACCAAGGGACGTCTCCTCTGGACCGGCTATCGCCTGGGTCCCGACAGACGCTACCGCCGCATCGCACCGGATCGCGACGGACGTCTGCTCTCCAAGACCACAGGGCTCCTGTTCGGCACCGACACGGACGGCAAGACCCTCCTCATCATCGACGCGCAGACCGGCGAGCGACTGTTGGATTCCCGTGATCAGGTGATCCGGGAGGCCGAAGCCCGGAAGGCCGCCCAGGAGCGTGCCCAAAAGGCTGAGACCGAGCTCGCCCGGTTACGTGCGGAGCTCGAACGGTTCAAGAAGGCCGCCGAGTAGCATTTTCCTCAAGCTCGCAGGGCGGGGCGGCAGGAGGCGCCGCTCTCCATGTCACTATGAAGTCGCCGGTTCTGGATACAATTGACCGCCTCGGCAAGACGTCCCTATACTTCCGTCATGGCTCAGCCCGCTCGCAAGATGCCGTCTCATGGGGATCCGGAGACCGTTCTCCCCAGTGCCGATCCCTTCCGCTACGGATCGCGATGGCGGCTCGTCCGTCTGCCCAGCGGCGAAGTCACCGAACAGGAGATCCCGCTGACGCCGGACGATCTTCTCGACCCGCAGCTCGGAGACGAAGTGACCCAGAGCGGACCGCATGCCAAAGTCGTCACTACCTTGAACGACCTGCTGGAGAGATACTTCGACCGGGACCCGGACGTACAGGTCCTCTTTGACATGAAGATCGTCTGGGGCCTGCCCGGCCTCCCCGATCCGTCTCCCGACATCGCGGTCGTCCGGGGTGCCCCTCTGAATGAGGGCCGATCGATCTTCAAGGTCGTCGAGGAGGGCGTACGCCCCTGCCTGATCATCGAGGTCGTCTCCTACTCGGACGTCGAGATGTACCGGAACGACCATGAGAAGAAGGTGGAGATCTATCAGCGGGCCGGGATCCCTGAGTACCTCGTCGTCGACCCCTCGTTCTCTTCCGAAGATCCTCTCCAGTTGGCGGGGTATCGCATGGCCTCCGGCGGGCGGTACCGGCGGATCGAGCCCGATGCGCTGGGACGTCTACGCTCCGAAACCACGAACCTCTTTTTCGCTCCTTCCGAAGATCGCCGCACGATCCGGGTCGGCGATGCCGATACCGGCGAGTGGCTGCTCACCGCCCGAGAGGAGGAGGCTGCTCGTAAAGCCGCCGAGGAGCGCACCCAAGAGGCTGAGGCCGAGCTCGCCCGGCTGCGGGCGGAGTTGGAGCGGCTCAAGAAGACCCCCGGGTAGCCTCTTCCCAAGCCCGAAGGGCGGGTGTTCACCTGGATGAGATAGGGAACTCCGAATCGGCGGTAGACCCACTCCTCCGGCGGAGAAAACGGGGAAGCTCTTCCTTCTTGGGCTCGAGGAAGACGTCGTAATGAGGGCTCATCGGAAGTGATGCAGGCTCAGGGATACGGTAAGTCTACCCTACAAATATACGGGATCCCCGCGCTTCGCAGGACCGCTTCCGCTCCAGAATCCAAGGCTTCTGGCGGCAAAGCAGGTAGATCTGGCTGAGAATCCAAGGCTCCTGCGCCAGAAGCATGTAGATCCAGCCCGGAATCCAGTGCTTCCAGGGCGGAAGCTCGTAGATCCAAGGGAGAACCCAAGGCTCCTGACGGAGAATCTGGTAGATCTGGACGAAAATCTGATGCTCCCGGCCCAGAATCCAGTGCTTCTGCGCGAGAGATCGATGCTTCTGGCATGGATGCATTGGATTCTGGACCAGGGCTGGGAGATTGCGCGCCAGCAAGACCGCCTGGGCGCGAGAAATTTGAGCTTCGGATAGCTATCCGGCGAAGGGGAGATTTCTCAGAGCAGCTGCTGGGGATCGACGTCGATCACCAGATCGTACGGGGGGTTCTTCGGCAGGACTTCCTTCAGCATGCGGTGGAGGCCGCGGCCGTCGGCGGAACGGATGAGGAGCTGGAAGCGCCATTCACCGCGCAGGCGCTCCAGCGGCGCGGGCGCCGGGCCGGAGAGGCGGGCGGCGCGGGCGAAGGGGTGCGCGGCGAGGTCGGCGGCGAGCTGGGAGATCAGCTTCCAGGCACGGTCGCGGTTCTTGTCGCGGACGAGGAGCTGCACCATGCGCGTGTAGGGCGGATAGTGGAAGACCCGCCGGAAGTGCAGCTCCTCGCGGGCGAAGCCGTCGTCGTCGCCGCGCAGCGCGGCCTGAATGGCGTAGTGGTCCGGATGGTAGGTCTGGATCACCACGCGGCCAGGGCGCTCTCCCCTCCCCGCCCGCCCCGCCACCTGCACGAGCAGGTTGTAGGTGCGCTCGACCGCCCGGAAATCGGGGAAGCTCAGATAGGCGTCGGCCGCCAGCACGGCGGTCAGGGCCACGTTCGGAAAGTGGTGCCCCTTCGAGACCATCTGGGTGCCGATCAGCACCTGCACCTCACCGCGGTCGAAACGCTCCAGCACGGCGGCCGGGCCGCCGGGACGGCGGGCGGTGTCGCGGTCGAGCACGTCGACGGTCACGTCGGGGAACAGCTCCTTGAAGTCCTCCTCCACCCGCTCGGTGCCGGCGCCGATCGCCTCCAGCGCCTCCTCTTTGCAGACGGGGCAGACTTTCGGCGCCGGGAGCATCGAGCCGCAGTAGTGGCAGACCAGCCGCCGGTCCCGGCGATGGTAGGTGCGCGGCAGGCCGCAGTCCGGGCAACGCATGCCCTCGCCGCAGGCCCGGCAGAGCAGCACGGGCGAGTAGCCGCGGCGGTTGCGCAGCAGGATCACCTGGTCGCCGTCCGCCACGGCCTGCCGGATCTCGAAGCGCAGGCGCTCGGAGAAGTGGACCTCGCCCGGCCGGCGCGAAACTCCTTCTTCGCGCAGGTCGACCAGGATCCCCTCGGGGAGCGTCCCCGGGCCGGCACGCTCGGTCAGGCGCAGAAGCTCGAGCTTGCCGCGTTCGGCGTTGTAGCGGCTTTCGAGGCTCGGAGTGGCGGAGACCAGCAGCGCCGCGGCGTTGGCGTCCCGGGCGCGGACGAGGGCGAGGTCGCGGGCGTTGTAGCGCGGCGAGAGCTCCTGCTTGTAGGAGGAGTCCTGCTCTTCGTCCACCACGATCAGGCCGAGTTCGGCGACCGGGGCGAACAGGGCCGAGCGAGGGCCGAGCACCACGCGTGCCTCGCCACGGCGCACCCGCTCCCACTCCTGGTGCCGCTCGCCGACGCCCATCCCCGAGTGGAGGATGGCGAGGTTGTCGCCGAAGCGCAGCTCGACGGCCCGGGCGAGCGCCGGCACCAGCGCGATCTCGGGCACCAGCATGATGGTCGACCGCCCGCGGGCGAGCGCCGCTTCGGCGGCCCGCAGATAGACCTCGGTCTTGCCGGAGCCGGTCATCCCCTGAAGCAAGAGAGGGGCGAACTCACGGCGATCGATCACGGCGGTCAGCCGGTCGAGGGCGTGGGCCTGGTCGCCGCGCAGGAGGATCTCGGGCTTCTTGCCGGGGACGCCCATCATGTGGCGGTCGAGGGAGAGGCGCTCGACCTGGGTGAACTGGCGCAGCACACCGAGCGAGACGAGCCGCCGCACCACGGCCGGCGTGCACTCGATCGCCGCCGTGACCTCGGCCGTGGTGGCCGGCCGGCCGAGGGCGGCGAGATAGTTGATGACCTCGCGTCCGGCCACCGAGCGTCCGGCCTTGGCGAGATGGTCCGCGACCTCCCCCGGCGCCAGCTCGACGGCGTTGACGTAGCGCGCCGAACGTGCCCGGTGCTCGGCGCTGCCGATGCGTCCACTCTCGGTCAGGGTGGCGAGGGCCACGTCGAGGTCGGACAGCGCGCCGACACGGGACTGCAACTCGGCCACGGTCATCTTCCCCCCCTCGCGCAGGGCCTCGATCACGGCCGTCTCGTCCGGCGTGCGCGGCAGGGCCATGGCGCCGGCGTCGGTGAGCCAGACCTTGCGGTCTCCCCAGGGCGGCAGGTCGGACGGCAGCATGGAGCGCACGACCTCGCCGAGCGGCGCCATGTAGTAGTCGGCCGTGAAGCGCGCGAGATCGAGAAGGTCTGCCGGGACCACGGGCTCGCGGTCGAGGATCTCCACGAGCGGCCGCAGGGTCACCCCCTCCGGCCGGACCTCGTGGACGTTCACGATCAGCCCGGTCAGCCGGCGCCGGCCGATGAGGACGCGGGCGCGCACGCCGGCCTTGGCCTGGGCGTCCCAGGCAGCCGGGATCTCATAGGTGAGAGGGTCCGGCAGCGGGAGAGGCAGGGCGACGTCGGCGAGGCGGGGGGGCATGGTCATGCGGGGGTCATCGTCGCACAACCTGGAGACAAGGCATGCGCCCGTCGGGAGTCATAGGAAGACGGAGCGGTTGCGCCGCCTCGGCCCTCACCACCCCGGCCCTCCTCTCCCGACCCCTCCCCCCTCCTTCACCGGGAGAGGAAGGAGAACTGCAAAAGAAGAACAGTTTTGAAGCCCCTCTCTCCCGGTGCGGGAGGGTGGGCGGGGTCGGAGAGAGGGGTTGGGGAGTGAGGATCCGGGCGGGGGCCTACCTCGCTCCCGCCCGCTGGCACTCCTCGGAGCAGAACGCCTCGTTCCCCTTCCTGAGCGCCCGGCTGGCCACGGTGTAGGTGCCGCAGGCGGCGCAGGGAACCAGGGTCTCGGCCACGACGGCGCGGGGGGGCGGCGGCGGCGCTTTCGGGACGGAGGGGGGGCCGAACACCGCCGTCTTGAGCTGGGCGCTGAAGCTCTTCACCGCCATCCGCAGGACGACGAGCAGGAGGATGATGCCGATGATTCTGGTCAAAGCTCTTGAACCTCAGGCGGCGACGCGCTGCTTGGCGACGGCGTCCGCCAGCTTCGCCACCTCGGGGTTGCCCGGTTGCATCTTCTGGAGCTGGGTCAGGACCTGGTTGGCCTCGTCCTTCTTCTTGAGGTCGAAGGCGAGCACCACCACCTCGTTGTAGTAGGACTGCCAGTGGGCGGGCTCCAGTTTCTTCGCCTGGCGGAACTGGTCGAGCGCCTTGTCGAACTGCTGCAGGCCCCGGTAGG
This sequence comes from uncultured Acidobacteriota bacterium, assembly GCA_963698025.1. Lineage (GTDB taxonomy): Bacteria > Acidobacteriota > Thermoanaerobaculia > Multivoradales > UBA5704 > DATARR01. The sequence goes on from OY969112.1 coordinate 190,442, forward strand.
TGATGCCGAGGTCGGTCAGCACATCGGGGTCGTTTGGCTTGAGCTGCAGGTAGTGGCTGTACAGCTCCTGGGCCCGCTGCCAGTTCTGGATGTCGAAGTTGAGGTCGGCGAGCTTGCGGACGGCTGTGGCGTCGTTGGGGTTCTTCTGCACGTAGTCGCGGAGCTGCTGGATCTCGGCCATTGCGGGGCCGGCGGCGCCCGGCGCTCCGGCAGCCGGATTGCCCGTGGGGTTGCCGGCGGGAGCTTCCGCGGCGGGGCCCATCGCGGCGCCACCGCCACCGCCCGCGTCGTCGCCGGCGGCGATCTGCGCCCGTAGCGCCGGCGTCAGGCGCGGCGGCTGGCGGGTGGCCATGGCCTCGAACAGCAGGTAGGCGAAGATGAAGCCGAGCAGCAGGCCGCCCATCATGAAGAGCAGGTTGTCTTTGTTCAAGTTATTGTCCACTTTCCCGGACGGCGTTCCATTGCCCGCGATTGGGCTGCCCGGTCACGAGCTCGTTGGCCGTCCAGATGCCGGTGATGCGCCCGTTGGACACCGCTCCATCCCAGGTGCTGTCGAAGCCCCCCTGGGCGTCGAGCCGCTGCATGTGCAGGGTGCCGTTGGCGAGATTGCCGCGGAACGAGCCGGCGGTGGAGCCGTTGACCTGATAGGACCCGGTGACGAGGGTGCCTTCGAGGCGGAGGTCGAAGGTGGCGGTGAGCCCCTGCGGCTGGATGGTCACCCGCCAGCGGCCGGTCAGCGCGTCGGGGCGCGCGGGCGCGTTGTCGCCGTTCATCAGGGCGATCCGCCGCAGCCGTTCCCCGAGCCGTTCGAGCTGGCCGGTGAGCTTGTCCTCGGCGGCGTGGGCCGCGGCACGGGCGATCGCCAGCTCGTCCTCGAGGCTTTCGAGCGTCCCCAGGGAGACCGCGTCGGCGGCGAGCGCCTGGTCGAGGCGGCCGAGGACCTCGGTCACCCGTTGGCGGGCGAGCCCCTCCCGCTGGCGCGTCTCCTTGTAGGAGACGAGGTCGAGGGAGAGCAACCGCTGCTCGAGGCGCAGCTCCGCCGGAGTCGAGCCCGGCGCGGCGGCGATCGGGGCGGCGGTGCCCTGGGACGGCGGCGCGGTCGTCGTCTGGGCTCCCACCGCCAGCGGCAGGAGCAGGAGAAGAAGTAGGATCCAACCTGCGATCGTGCGAATCATGAGGGTGCCGATTCTAGCAGGGTCTGTGGGCGGGGGTGGGGAGCTCTGAACCAAAGAAAAAGGCCGCTCCGAAGAGCGGCCCTTTCCTCTACCCTCTGGCGTCTTTCGATGGGATCAGCTGGCGACCTTGCGCTGGCGCTTTTCGAGGCTGGAGGTGAGCGACTGCTCGACCAGCTCCTCGGCCTCGCGCTCGTTGATGCCCTTGACATGAGCGACTTCGCTCACGATGAAGTACTTGGCCCGCTCGTACATCTTCTTCTCGCGGAACGAGAGGCTCTTGCGCTGCGAGACGAGCCGCAGGTTCTTGAGCACCTCGGCCACGTCTGTCAAACGGCCGGTCTTCATCTTGTCGAGGTTCTGCTTGTACCGCCCCTTCCAATCCTTGTAGGTGTCGATGTTGCCGTCCTCGAGGATATCGAAGAGCGCCCGGACGTCGCGGGTGTGGCACAGCGGACGCAGGCCCACCAGGTCGATGTTGGACTTCGGCACCATCACTTTGGAGTTGTTGGCAAGGAGACGAAGGTGAAAATAAAGCTGCTCCACCCCATCCATATGACCTGGCTCGATCTTCTCGACCAGGCTGACGCCGTGGTTGGGGTAAACCACCTTCTGACCGACTTTCAATGTCACGTCGAGACCCCCTTGGATTGATGCAGACGAACGGAGATGTGGTAAGTAAGTCGCTGAGGGACTTCCGCTTACGTCGCTTGTTATACACCGGAACAAGCTCCCCCGTCAACTCCGTTTACCGCCCAAAAAGGAAAAACCGGGCGGAAACGCCGGCAGTTGACACCCTGGGAGGGACCCCCTAGGATTCCCCTTCTGTTCAGCCGGAGTGGCGGAATGGCAGACGCAGCGGACTCAAAATCCGCCGCTCGAAAGGGCGTGTGGGTTCGACTCCCATCTCCGGCACCAGGTTTTCCGCGATACCCCCCTCCCGACCTCCCCCGTTCCGGGGGAGGAAACCAGGCCCTACTCGTAGCGCAGCGCTTCGATGGGGTCCAGCCGCGAGGCCTTGGCGGCGGGATAGATGCCGAAGAAGATGCCGACTCCGGCCGAGAAGCCGATGGCGAGACCGACCGCCCAGAGCGGGACGTGGGCGGGCGGGAAGCCCGGGATCATCTTCGAGACCATCACCCCCAGGCCATAGCCCAAGGCGAGGCCGATACCGCCGCCGAGCAGCGACAGGGTGACGGCCTCGATCAGGAACTGGAGGAGGACGTCCTGCCGGCGCGCGCCCACCGCCTTGCGCACGCCGATCTCGCGGGTGCGCTCGGTCACCGAGACCAGCATGATGTTCATGATGCCGATGCCGCCGACCAGCAGGGCGATGCCGACCACGCCGCCGACCACGGCGGTGACGCTGCCGAGGACCTTGTTGACGGTGCTGAGGATCTCGTCCTGGGTCTGGATCTCGAAGTCGTCGGGCTCGCTGGACGGGATCTTGTGGCGCGTCCGCAGCAGGCGGGTGATGCCGTCCTTGACCGGCTCGACGCTCTCCGGGTTCTTCGCCTGCAGCCGGATCTGCACCTGGTCGGCGACGTTGCGGCCGAACAGGTTGACCGCCGAATTGAAGGGGACGTAGACGATGTCGTCGAAGTCCATCCCCAGGTTCTGCCCCTTCTTCTCCATCATCCCGATCACGGTGGCCGGGTAGATGTCGATGTAGATCTCCTTGCCCAGGGGGTTCGGCCCCAGGTTCAGGTCCTCGGCGATCTTGGGGCCGATGACGGTCACCTTGCGGTGGTTCTCGAGATCGACCTGGGAGAAGAAGCGGCCGCGGTCCACCGTCTGGTTGGTGACGTCCTGGTAGTTCTCGGTGGCGCCGATGATCATGAAGGGGTTGTGCTTGCGGTCCTTGAACTTGACGGTCGCCCGGCCGAGGATGAACGGCGACAGCAGCTTGACGCCGGGGACCTTCTCCTCGATCGCCTGGCCGTCCTCGTAGGTGAGCTTCACCTGCCGGGCCGCCAGCCCCGGGATGTTGCTGCGGTCGGTCTTCGGGGAGACGGCGATGAAGGTGGCGCCCACCCCCTGGAGCTGCTCGGTGATGGTGTATTGGAGCCCCTGGACGATCGACACCACGGCGACCACGGCGGCGACCCCGATGATGATCCCGAGCGTGGTCAGGATCGAGCGCATCAGGTTGGCGCGGAGCGCCCCGAGGGCGATGCGGAAGTTCTCCAGGAAGACCACAGGGCGATTCCCTTTCAGGAGGCCGGGACGGCGGCCGGCCGGCCGGCGCCGCTGGACCGCGCCGTCGGCTGGTCGGAGGTGACCTTGCCGTCGCGCAGCATCACCTTGCGCCAGGCGTGCTCGGCGATGTCCGGCTCGTGGGTGACCAGCACCACGGTGTTGCCCGCCTGATGGAGCTCGTCGAAGAGGCGCATGATGTCCTCGGAGGTGGCGGAGTCGAGGTTGCCGGTGGGCTCGTCGGCCAGCAGGATCGAGGGGTCGTTGACCAGGGCGCGGGCGATGGCGACGCGCTGGCGCTGGCCGCCCGACAGCTCGTTGGGCTGGTGGGTCATGCGCGAGCCGAGGCCCACCCGCTCGAGCGCCTTCTTCGCCCGCTCCCGCCGCTCGACGCGCGAGAGGCCGGCGTAGATCAGCGGCAGCTCGACGTTGCGCAGGGCGTCGGTGCGGGCGAGCAGGTTGAAGGTCTGGAAGACGAAGCCGATCTCCTTGTTGCGGATCGCCGCCAGCTCGCTGTCGTCGAGCTCCTGGACGGCCGTGCCGTTGAGGATGTAGCTCCCGGAGCTCGGCGTGTCGAGGCAGCCGAGCAGATTCATCAGCGTCGACTTGCCGCTGCCCGAGGAGCCCATGATCGCCACGTACTCCCCCCGCTCCACCGCGAGGTCGACGCCGTTGAGGGCGTGGACCTTCTCGGCTCCCATGTCGTAGACCTTGTAGATCTCGCGCAGATCGATCAGCGCCATCGGTTTGCCCCTCGTCCAATCGTCCTCATTCGTTTTTGCCCTTGTCCGGGGTGCCGCCGGCGCCGTCCTTGGCGTCCTCGTCCTCCGAGGTCTGGCTGACCTGGACGGCGTCGCCGTCCTTGAGGTCGCGCAGCGTGCGGTAGGGGCCGGTGACCACCTGCTCGCCGGGCTTGACGCCGGAGGTCAGCTCGACGCGGGTCTCGTCCGAGAGCCCGGTGCCGACCGGCCGCTGGCGCGCCTTGCCCCCCTCGATGACGAAGACGACCTTCTTCTCTTTCGCCTTCGCCCCCTTGACGTCGGCGGCCGCGTCGGTCGCCTCGCGCTCGACGACGGCCTGGATCGGCACGGTCAGCGTGTTGGGGTGGGAGGCGGTGTGGATCTCGGCGCGGACCGACATCCGGGCGCGCAGGTTGTCGTCGGGGTGGTCGAGCAGGATCTTGACCTTGAAGAAGGTGACGTCCGGCTGGTTGGTGCGGTTGTAGCCGGAGCTCCCCACCTCCACCACCTTCCCCTTGTACTCCTGGCCGGGGAGCGCGTCCACCCGCAGCACGGCCTCCTGGGCGACCCGGACGTTGACGATCTCGGTCTCGTCGACGTCCACCTCGGCGGTGATCTCCGCCATGTCGGCGATGGTGCCGATCACCGAGCCGGGGTTGTTCATGGTGCCGGAGACGACGACCTCCCCCTCCTTGGCGTTGAGGGCGATGACGCGGCCGTCCAGGGGGGAGTAGATGGTGGTCTTGGTGAGGTCGTCCTGCGCCTTGTCGAGGTTGGCGCGGGTCTGGCGCACGGCCTCGCGCGCCGAGTCGAGCTGCAGCCGGGCGGAGGTCTCGGCGAGCTGCGACCCCTCGAGGTCCTGCTGGGTGGTGATCCCCTCCCCCTTCAGCTTCTGGGCGCGGGCCAGCTTGACGCGGGCGTCGGCGAGGGAGACCTGGGCCTGCTGCACCGCCGTTTCGGAGCTGCGCAGCTGGGCGGCCCACTGGTCGCGCTGGGCGGTGAAGGCCTGCTGCTCGAGGCGCAGGAAGGGCTGCCCCTTCTTGATCAGGTCCCCTTCCTGGATGTACAGCTTGTCGATCTTGCCGATGACGTGGGCGGAGATGTTGACCTGGATGCGCGGCTGCAGCTCGCCGGTCGCCTTGACGACCTGGGCCAGCTCCCGCCGCTCGACCGCCGCGGCGTAGACCTTCTCCCCCTTGTCGCCGCCGCGGGAGTGGATGCTGGCGAAGACGATGCCGCCGAGGACGACCACGATCAGGAGCCCGATGATGAATTTCTTCACGAAAGCTCCCTTGACCTATCCGAAGAGCCCCGCCATCCCGACCCGGAAGGCGATGTAGAGGACCCAGAGCACCACCGCCACGGTGGCGGCCGTGGCAGTCGAGACCTTCGCCGCCGCGCGGTAGCCGACGATCAGCAGGCAGACGGTCCAGATCGAGAAGAAGTCGACGCTCGACAGCAGCGCCCGCGCGGCCGGCCCCAGGCTCTCGGGAGCGAAGGCCCCCAGGTTGGAGGCGAGGATGCCGCCCCCCTGCGCCTCCTTCAGGGTGATGCTCTTGCGGCTCAGGATCAGCGGCAGGGTGAGCAGCGCCGCCACCAGCCCGGGGAGAAAGGCGTGCAGCGCCACGGAGAAGCTCGTCCGGTAGGAGATCTCGCTGCCGCCGAAGAAGTGGAACGCCGCGAAGAAGAGGAGAGCGACGATCAGGTAGATCACCAGAACGAAGACCGGCACCAGCCAGCGGGTGACGGAGCTGATCTTCGTGGCCATCTCGACGCCGCTCTCCAGCTGCTCGGGGGTGGCCTGCCCCCCCTGTCTCTTCTCCATCTGCTGCTGGACCGACCGGCGCATGTCGTCCTTATCGATCCGCTGGCTGGTCAGGACGCCGACCGCGGTGGAGGCCACCATCAGGACGGCCAGGGCCACCCCCCAGGTGGGGCGCCCGGCGATCGATTGGAACGTCTTGACCGGCGAGACCAGGGCGCCGATCAGCCTTCCGAAGCCGGAGTCCTCGAGAGCGGCCATGACCTACCGGACCTCCCCCGGCAGCGGCGCCTTGCTGAAGCTGAAGCGCTTGGCGATGGCGTCACCCTCCGCGGGATCGTCGATGACCACCCCCTCCTGGTCGAGCAGCCGGCCGATCGACCGGTAGTACTCGGCGAGCGCGGTGCGGTAGTTGACCGTCGCCGTGACCTCGGCGCTGCGGGCCTGCGTCAGCTGGTCCTGGATCTGGGTGATCTGGAAGCTGGTCGACATGCCGTTCTCGTAGCGCTTCTTCTCGGCGTCCAGATTCTTCTCCTGGAACTCGCGCGCCTTGCGGGCGGCATCGATCGCCTTGACCGCGGTGTCGACGCCGCGGGCGGCGCGGCGCACCTCGGTCTCGACCACCAGCCGCTGCTGGTCATTGAGCGCCTGGAAACGGTCGACGGCGACGTTGGCGGTGGCGCTCTGCGCCCGGGCGGAGCGGTTCTGGATCGGATAGGCGAAGCTGAGCTGGATCTGCCAGCCGCGGAAATCGAGTCCGGTGATCTGGCTGAAGGTGTTGCCGAAGGTGGGACCGAAACCGCTGTAGCCGTAGTTCACGTCGAGACCGAGGCTCGGCTTGAGCTGGCTGCGGAAGTAGTCGGCATCGCGCCGGGCCTGCATGAGCTGCAGATCCTGGCTGCGCAGCTCGGGGCGATGGGCGATGGCGATGCGGAGCGCCTCGTCGACGTTGACGGTGACCTTCTCTTCGGTCTGCGGGGGGGTGGTCGGCACGATGGTCGTCGACCAGAGGGGGCCGGCCGGCAGGTTGAGCAGCTGCCGGAGCACGTCCTCGGCGTCGCCGACGGCGGAGGCGGCCTGGATGATGTCCGATTCGCGGGTGGCGATGGCCGCGTCGCTCTGCGTCAGCTCGAGCACCGCGCGGGTGCCGACCTCCACCTCGATCCGGTTGCGCTCGTGGAGGTCGCGGGCGAGCTGGAGGCTCTGCTGCGCGACGCCCAGCTGCTCGCGGGCGTTGACCAGGTTCCAGTAGGCGTTCACCACCTGCTGGGAGATCGTGGTCACCTGGAGCTCGAAGTCCTGCCGGCTGAGCTGGCTGTTGATCTGCGCGATCAGGATGTTCCGCTCGTTGGCGTAGCGGCCGTAGCCGCGCAGCAGCGGCTGGTTGTAGTCGAAGGTCACCCCCGAGCCGAAGGAGGAAGGGAGAGTCGCCTGCTGGCTGTTGCTCTGCGCGCGGCTGTTGGTCCAGCCGACCGAAAGGGTGCCGCCCAGGGGGGTGAGCTGCTTGAGGCCGTAATTGAGCTCCTGCCGCTCCGACTGCGAGGGATCGAAAGTCGTCGCCGCCGGCTGGTTGCTGCTTCTGGCCAGCGCGTCGATGGTCGCGTTCAGGTCGTAGATGCCGAGCGCGTCGATGACGGCGAGGCGCTGCTGGACGCGGGTATAGCGCTGGATGACGATGGCGAGGTTGCGCTGCAGGGCGATCTCGACCGCGCGGTCGACGGAGAGCTGGATCGCGTTGTCCCGGATGTCGAGAGCCGGCGGCTCCGGCGATGGCGGCGGTTGCAGGCTGGCGCCCAGGCGGATCGGAGCGGCAGCCCCCGGAACGCCGGCCAGCAGCAGCGCGGCGAGCAGGAGCGCTCCCCGGTGATTCGATGAAACGGTTCGCAAGAACGTTGTCTTCATTGGATAGACCCCTGAAAATGACCCCTCACCTGGTGATCGATAGGCCGCGGCGCGGCTCGCGCCGTCCCACGCCGAGATGTACGCGGCGGCCGCTCAAAAGTTCTCCATGCTTCTTACGAAGCAACTGTATCCTTCTTACCGCCCTGCCTGGCAAGCTCCCCGGGATAGAAGCACGCCACCGCTCGCCCCCATTCCCCACCGCCCGGAGCCGCCAGCGGCGGCCGCTCGGCCGCGCAACGCGCCCGGGCGCTCGGGCAGCGCGGGTGGAAGGGGCAGCCCGGCGGCGGCGCGAGCGGGCTCGGCGGCTCCCCCGGCAGCACGATGCGCCGGCGGCGCCGCCGCCCGGTCGGCACCGCCGACAGCAGGCTCGCCGTATACGGATGGAGCGGCCGCGCCAGCAGCTCGCGCGCCGGGGCCAGCTCGACGACGCGCCCGAGGTACATCACCGCCACCCGGTCCGCCAGCCGCTCGACCGCCGCCATGTCATGCGCGATCAGCAGCATCGCGAGCCCCAGCCGCTCGCGCAGGCCGCTCAGCAGGTCGAGGACCTGGCCGCGCACCGAGACGTCGAGCGACGACACCGGCTCGTCCGCCACCAGCAGGTCGGGCTCCGGCGCCAGCGCCCGCGCGATCCCCACTCGCTGCCGCTGCCCGCCCGACAGCTCGTGCGGAAAGCGGCGGGCGAGCTCCGGCGCCAGCCCCACGGCGGCCAGCAGCTCCGCCGCCCGCTCCGCCCTGCCGGCGCGGCCGAGGCCGGCGGGTTCGAGGCCGGAATGGACCCCGAGCGGCTCGGCCACGATCGATCCCACCCGCTGCCGCGGATCGAGCGACCCGTAAGGGTCCTGGAACACCATCTGGAAGCGGCGGCGGCGGGCGCGCAGCGCGCGCCCCTCGAGGGCGAGCAGATCCTCGCCGTCGAAGCGGACCCGGCCGGCGGTCGGCTCGATCAGCCGCAGGGCGCAGCGGCCGAGGGTCGTCTTGCCGCTCCCCGACTCCCCCACCAGCGCCAGGCACTCGCCGCGCGCCAGCTCGAGGTCGACGCCGGCGAGCGCGTGCACGGTGCCGCGCCGGCGTTGCAGCAGGCCGCGGCGCACCGGGTACTCCTTGCGGAGCCCCTCGACGCTGAGCAGCGCGTCCGCGGTGCCGGGCAGCGGCGCGTTCAAGCGCTCTCCCCGGCGCCCAGCCGCGGCATCGCCGCCAGCAGCTCGCGGGTGTAGGCGGCGGCCGGAGCGCGGAACAGCTCCTCCACTCCCGCCGTCTCCACCACCCGCCCGTCGCGCATCACCACCACCCGTTCGCAGGTCTCGGCCACCACCCCCAGATCGTGGGTGATCAGCAGCACCGCGAGCCCGAGGTCCCGCCGCAGCTCGTCGAGCAACTCCAGGATCTGCGCCTGCAGGGTCACGTCGAGCGCCGTCGTCGGCTCGTCGGCCAGCAGCAGCTCCGGCCCGCCGGCGAGCGCCATGGCGATCATCGCCCGCTGGCGCTGGCCGCCCGAGAGCTGGTGGGGGTAGTCGTCCAGGCGCCGCCGCGCGTCGGCGAGCGCCACGCGGTCGAGCAGCCGGGCCGCCTCCTCGCGCGCCTCCCGCCACGACAGGCGCCGGTGGGCCCGCACCGCCTCGGCGATCTGGAACCCGATCGAGTAGACCGGATCGAACGCCGTCGCCGACTCCTGGAAGACCAGGCCGACGCGCGCCCCGCGCACCGCGCGCAGCCCGCCGGCGCTCGCCGCCAGCAGGTCGATGGCGCCCTTCGCGCCGTGGAGCAGGATCCGGCCGGCCGTCACCCGGCCCGGCGGTGGCACCAGGCCGAGCACGGCGAGCGCGGTCAGCGTCTTGCCCGAGCCGGACTCCCCCACCAGCCCCACCATCTCGCCGCGGCCGACCGCGAGCGAGACGCCGCGCACCACGGGGGACCAGCCGCCGCGAGCCGCGCCCCCCCGCAAGGGGAACGAGATCTCCAGGTCCTGGACCTCGAGGAGCGGCGTCGGCATGAGGATGGGCTGCACGGGAAGGATCGGCGGCACGAGGATCGGTGGCCTTACCCGGCGAGGCCGCGCAGCCAGCTCACCGCCGTGGCGACGCCGAAGCCGGTGGCGCCGGCGCAGGGCCCGCCGTGATCGGCCTTGACGTTGGAGACGCCGGCGATGTCGAGGTGGGCCCAGCGCTTCACGTCGCCGGTGAACTGCGACAGGAAGGCCGCCGCGGTGTTCGCGCTCCCCCAGCGGCCGGCGGAGTTGCGCAAGTCGGCGTGCGCCCCCTTCATCTCCTCCAGGTATTCGGGGTAGAGCGGGAGACGCCAGAGGCGCTCTCCCGCCTCTTCGGCCGCGGCCGTCAGCTCGGCGGCCAACCCGTCGTCGGGGGTGAACAGCCCCGCCGCCTGGAAGCCGAGCGCCACGATCACGCCGCCGGTCAGGGTGGAGAGCTCGACCATCGCGTCCGGCTGGTCCTCGGCGGCCCAGGCGAGGGCGTCGGCGAGGATCATCCGCCCCTCGGCGTCGGTGTTGATGATCTCCACCGTCTTGCCGTTGTAGCAGCGCACGATGTCGCTCGGCCGGTAGGCGGTGGCGCTCAGCATGTTCTCGGCGAAGGGGGTGTAGACCGACAGGCGCACCGGCAGCTCGAGGTCGGCCACCGCGCGGGCGACGGCCAGCACGTCGCAGGCGCCGCTCTTGTCGTACTTCATCTCGTCCATGTCGGCCGCCGTCTTGATCGAGATGCCGCCGGTGTCGAAGGTCACCCCCTTGCCCACCAGGGCGACGCGGGGACCGCGGTCACCCCACTGCAGGCGCACCATGCGCGGCTCGTGGGCCGAGCCGGCGCCGACGGCGAGCAGGCCGCCCATGCCGCGGGCGCGCAGCTCGTCCGCCCCGAGCACGGTCACCTCGAGGCCGCGGCTGCCGGCAAGCTCGCGGGCGCGCTCCTCCATCCAGGTGGGGGTAGCCTCGTTGGCGGGCGAGTTGGCGAGGTCGCGGGCGAAGGCGACGGCGCCGGCCACCGCTTCGACGCCGGACAGGGCATCGCGGAAGCCCCCATCCTCGCCCGGCGGCGGCACCACGGCGAGCCGCTCGACGCGGCGGCTCTTGTCGGCGTCGCTCTGGAAGCGGTCGAACCGGTAGACCGCGAGCGCCAAGGAGCGCAGGATGCGGCGGGCGGCCGCCAGGCCGGAGGTCTCGGCGTGGGCCGGCAGCGCGACGGTCAGCCGCCGGGCGCCGGCCTGACGGGCCTCCTCGGCGAGGTTCCAGAGCCAGCGGGAGAGCTTGGAGTAGACGAGGTCCCTCCGGGAGCCGAGGCCGTAGAGGGAGACCACCGGCCCGGCGGGCCCGGCCTCGGTCTGCGCCCGCTGGTCCTCCTTGCCCTGCCATCCCGGGCGCGACGCCAAGCGCTCCACCGCCCGCCGGATCTCCTCCTCCATGCCGTCCACCCCGGGGGCCTCCCCCTCGAAGCAACCCACCGCCAGCAGATCGGCCTCCGGCCTGCCTGCCGGGACGACGTGAATCGATCCGATTTCCCCCATGTGCTCCTCTCCTCAACCAGGTTCCCGCGCGCCCGAGTTTAGCAGGCCCGCGACGGCTCTCCGCCAGGGCCGCGACGGCTTCCCATGGCCCCATTCGCCAGCCGTATGGTATACGTAATCGTTCCTTTTCCAGCTTGAACAACGCCCGTTTCGCGAGCGCGAGCATGAACCCGACGTCTTTTCTGCAGATGCTGCAAGGTCCGTTCAACTTCCTGTCTTCCGATCCGGAGGAGGCGCGGCGCCTGATGCCCGATCTCCTCCGGGTGCTGCCGACGCCGCGCCCGGTCTTCCTCGAGGACGAGAGCGCCACGCCGCTCCAGGGCTTCCCCGTACTGCTCTCCCCCGGCCTGCTCCAGCTGCGCGCGGCCCTGCGCGAGTACCTCGAAGCCGAGGAGGCCGTGCAGGTGGCGGGGCTGCGGCGCGAGAGGCACGACGTCAAGGCCCATACCCAGAGCTGGGAGCGCTACGCGGCCCTGCTCTGCCGGGCCAGCGAGAACGCCACGATCTCGAGCTACGGCCGGCAGTACCCGGCCGTCTTCTGGCTCCAGCACTCGCTCGACGCCGCCCGCCTGTTCAAGGAGGTGCCGAGACGCATCCTCAGGCGGGACAGCGAGATCGGCCGCGGCCACGGCGACGCCATCAAATACCGCATCCTCGACCGCTTCCTCGACCGCGTCCTGTCGGCGATCTTCGACCAGATGCAGCGGCTCGCCATCGCCACCGAGGAGGTCGAGGAGGAGCTCTTTCCCCGCCTGCTGACCCACATGCGCGACAACGTCCTCCTGTTCACCGAGGACCACATCGGCCGCGACCTCGGCGAGCTGACGAGCTACTTCGCCGGCTCGCTGCGCATCGACGGCCGCGACCTTCGCAAGCGGCTCGACGAGCTGGCGCGCTGGCACTTCGAGCAGCTCGCCACCGATCCCGGCCTGCGCGCCGCCGTCACCCACCTGCTCAAGGGGGATCCGCGCCACGACTCCCGCGACCTGCTCCTGCGTCCCGGCTACCTGGCCTACCTGGCGAGCCTGCGGACGTACGACCCCGCGCGGCTCCTGCCGCCGCCGCTCGTCGCGGTCTGGGAGAGCCTGCTGGTCAAGCTCAAGGAGTTCGAGCTGGTCCATGCCCTGCGGCGCATGATCGTGCCCATCGAGACCCGCGACGGCGTCATGGTGGGCCGCGAGCTGCCGCCCGGGCGGGCGGCGCTCCCCGGCAGCGAGCTCCGCCTCTCCTCCGCCACCCGGCCGCTCGACTTCATGGAGCCCTGGGTGGTGGATCCGCGGGTCGAGCGCTACGGGATGATCTACGACATCAGCGACTTCTCGGCGACGCTGTCGGTGCTCCACCGCGCCGGCAACGACAGCCAGGAGGGCGCCTTTCTCACCATGTTCCGCTTCCAGCGGCGGATCAACCGCCTGGCGGTGTCGCACCGCGCCAAGCTCGAGAAGTACCTCGGCGACGGCGCCTTCTACTCCAGCCGCGAGGCGACCAACCTGCTGCTCTGCTCGATCCAGTTGCAGCGCTACTACGTGCAGGCCGTGCGCGAGGGGCTCCCCTTCGACCGCGGCCTGCGCATCGCCCTCAACTTCGGCCCCTACCGCCTGATCCCGATGGGCGGCCGGCCCGGCGAGGGGGAGCGCTACGAGTTCTTCGGCCCCGGCCTCGTCGAGCTCTCCCGCCTGACCACCGGCAAGGCGACCCAGGAGATCGACGAGGTCAAGACCATGCTGATCAACCAGGGGTACCCCGAGGCGACCGTGCACCGCTTCTTCGCCCCGCTGGCGCACCGGAACGTCAACGTGGTGGACAAGAAGGAGGAGGCGCGCACCTTCTACGCCTACATCAACCGCAACGGCACCCTGCACAACAACGGCATGGTGGCCACTGGCGCCTTCATCTCCCAGCTCGACCAGGAGACCGCCGGCATCCGCCTCTTCCGCGCCCGCGAGGGGGACCGCACCTACGTCCTCTGCGTCTTCGAGGACGCCGGCGAGCGCCTGCCGGTCGGCATCCGCAAGCTCGGCCTGGCGCACCTCAAGGGGCTCGAGAAGCTGCCCGTCTACGAGATCGTCGACGCCGCCGCGATCCCCGCCGAGAGCTGGAAGGAGATCCCGGGCGAGCCGCTGCTCGCCGCCGTCGACCGCGAGTCCGCCAACGCCTTCGAGACCGGCGCCGAGAGCTGGTCGCAGTACGGCTGAAAGCTGGTATAAAACCCGGCCATGGAAGTTCTCTGGCAGAGCGAGCTGCCCGGGCTGCCGCCCCCCCGCCGGGGCAAGGTGCGGGACGTCTACGACCTCGGCGACACGCTGCTGATCGTCGCCAGCGACCGGCTGTCGGCCTACGACCACGTGCTGCGGCCGGGCATCCCGGGCAAGGGGAAGGTGCTCAACCAGCTCTCGAACTTCTGGTTCCAGCGGCTGTCGGCGCTCGTCCCCAACCACCTGCTGGCGACCGATCCGGCGGACTTCCCCGCCGCGCTGAAGGCCCATCGCGACCTCCTGCGCGGGCGCGCCGTGCTGGCGCGCAAGGCGCGGGTGGTCCCCTTCGAGTGCGTGGCCCGCGGCTTCCTCGCCGGCAGCGGCTACCGGGAGTACGCGCAGGCGGCCGCCGTCTGCGGCATCCCCCTGCCGCCCGGCCTCCAGCGGGCCAGCCAGCTCCCGGCGCCGATCTTCACCCCGGCGACCAAGGCCGAGGAAGGGCACGACGAGAACGTCGACTTCGCCACGGTCGAGCGCGCCGTGGGCCCCGAGCTCGCCGCCACTCTGCGCGACCTCACCCTCGCCCTCTACCAGGCGGGCGCCGGGCACGCCGCCGGGCGCAACCTCATCCTCGCCGACACCAAGTTCGAGTTCGGCCATGCGTTCGACACTGGTGAGCTGCTGCTGATCGACGAGGTCCTCACCCCCGACTCCTCCCGCTACTGGGACCTCGCCCACTGGCTGCCCGGCGAGGAGCCCGCCTCGTTCGACAAGCAGTTCGTCCGCAACTGGCTCGACGAATCCGGCTGGGACCGCGAGTCGCCACCCCCCGAGCTCCCCGCCGACGTCGTGCGCGGGACGCTCGACCGGTACGTGGAGGCGTTCCGGCGGATCACCGGCGGGGAGCCGGAGCTGTAGGGGGGAGGCTGGAACACGGACTTACACGGACGAACAAGGACGAAAAGGAAACACCCAGGCTTTGGGCTGGTGAGGTTCTTTGCGTCCTTGTTCGTCCGTGTAAGTCCGTGTAAGTCCTTTCTGCCCCTTGCGCGTCGTCGAAGCCGGAAACCCCGTCGCACCTTCCAGGGCTGATATCATCCTCTCCCATGAAAGAGCTCCGGATCGCCGACCTTCCCGCCACCCTCCATCTCCTGCCGCTCGCGCCGTGGCTCCTGCTGCCGGAGACGGCCTTGCCGGTCACGATCGCCGACGCGCGGGAGCGCGGCGTGCTCGAGGCCGCGCTGGCGGCCGGCGGCTACGTCGGCGTCGTCCAGGCCCGCGACGACGAGAGCGGGAGCCCGGCGAGCCGCTTCTACTCCGTCGGCTGTCTCGCCCGCGTCCACGAGGAGAGCCGGGGGGCGGAAGGGCTCCACGTCACGCTGGAAGGGCTCGTCCGCTTCCGCGTCCGCGAGGAGCTGCCGCCGGAGGGGGGCGCGCCGCGGGCGGCGGTGGAGTACGGGGAGTTCGCCGCCGACCTCGCGGGCGGCGGACCGGAGCCCGCGGGGTGGAAGCTGGAGGTGTTCAAGGACCGGATCGTCGAGTTCGGCCGGCGGCAGTTCGGCAGCGCCGGCGTGCTGGAGACGATGTCCCCCCGGCAGGTCGTGCTGTTCATGGCCCAGACCGCCCCGCTCTCCCCCGCCGAGCGGCAGGCCCTGCTGGAGGCGCGGGACTTCCAGGACCTGATCGACACCCTCGCCCAGCTCCTCTCGCTCAACTACCTGACCACCACTCCGGACACCTCGCCGCCGTCGCAGGTGAACTAGTCGGGGATAAAGACGGGCCCCGTTGCGGTCTGGCGCCGGGTCTGGGATCATAGGCCCACGTGAAACCCGAAGAGCTGCCGACCACCCTCCCCCTGTTCCCTCTGGAGCAGCCGCTGCTGCTGCCCGGCACCGTCGTCCCGTTCGCCGCCGCCGAGCTTGGCGAGCGCAATCTCGTCGACGACGCCATGGCCGCGGACCGCTACGTGGCCATCGTGCAGCCGCTGGAGGCCGACTCCCCCGCCGCCCGCGCCCTGGGGGGGCGGCCGCCGGTCTACCAGGTCGGCTGCCTGGGCTACATCGGCGAGTGCCACGAGCCTGAGGAGGACCGCTACATCGTGCTCGCCGGCGGCGTGATCCGCTTCCGCGTCATCGGCGAGGCCCCCTGCGACCGCGGCTATCACCGCGTGGTGGTGAGCTACGGCGAGTTCCTCGACGACCCCAACCAGGTGGAGGAGGAGCTCGAGTTCCCCGTCCTGCGCGACCTGGTGCGCCAGCGCGTCGAGGCCAACGATTCGGACATGGACCTGTCGGTCATGGAGAACATGGCGGGAACGGAGATCGTCACCGCCATCGCCCACGCCATCCCCCTCTCCCCCGCCGAGCGCCAGGTGCTGATGGAGACCCCGAGCCTGCGCGAGCTCGAGACCGTCCTGCTCAGCCTGATGACCGGTCCCGGCGGCCTCCCCAGCTTCGACTTCCCGATCTCGCAGACCAGTTGAAGCCTTACGGCCGGTCGTAGGCCAGCACGCGGTCGTAGCCGGTGTCGGCCACGTACAGATTCCCCTCCGCGTCCACCGCGATCCCCATCGGCTCGAGGAGGTTGGCGGCCGTGGGGGGCGGCAGCGGGTAGTAGTAATCCGGATACAAAACGCCGCCGGTCGCGAAGCCGGCATGCCCGAAGACGCGGTCGGCCGTCGTGTCCCGCAGGGGGTTCGCGAACGCAAGCACGCGGTCGTTGCCGGGATCGGCGACGTAGAGCTCGCCGGCCGGGGCGGCCGCCACCGCCAGACTCCCCGGCGCGAAGCGCCGCGGGCCGGTGCCGTGGAGCGTCTGGTGGAAGCCGTCCTGTCCGAAGACCTCGTCCGCCACGTTGTCCGAGCTCAAAGGGTCGTCGAAGAGGAGCACCCGGTGGTTCGAGGAGTCGGCCACGTAGAGGTTCCCCCGGGAGTCCACGGCGAGGCTCGACGAGCCGTAGAAACGCGGGTTGGATTCCCCCTCCACGCCGCCCAGGCAGAGGGTCGCCGCAGCGGGTTTGGAGCGCCCCCGGTTGCAGCTCCCCTGGGTGAAGCCCGCCTGGCCGAAGACCTTGCCGGCCGTGTCCGAGGTCAGGGGGCTCTCGAAGAAGAGAACCCGCTGGTTGGCGAGATCGGCGACGTAGAGATGGTCCTGGCGGTCGAAGGCCAGGGCGCCCGGAAAACAGAGGCTGTGGGCGCTCACCCCCCCGAGGTTGCAGGTCCGCGAGGTGAACGATCCCTCCTGCCCCAGCACGCGATCGGCCACCCCGTCGCTCTCGAAGGGGCGGTCGAATTCCAGGACCCGGTGGTTGTCGACGTCCGCCATCCAGAGATTGCCGCGCGAGTCCACCGCCAAGCCGCCGCGGTTGAACGAGCCATAGGGGCAGAACTGGCTGGGGCTGGCGCCGAAGCAAAAGCCCGGGATGTCCGGGGTCGACTGGTTCGATCCGCCGAGGACGAGATCGGCCGGATCGCCGCTGGCGAACCCCTCGGCGTTCCGCCAGCCGAGCACCCGGTTGTAGGCGTCGGCGACGTAGAGGTGGTTGGGGGACGAGCTCCGGTCGATCGCCAGGATGGCCGGCAGCGCCAAGCCCCGGGAGGTCTTCAGCTCCCGGCCGACTCTCGTCACCTCCGCCTGAAACGGGTTGTCGAGAACGTAGACAAAGCTCCCCTGGCCGTGGCCCTGATAGCTCGCCACGTAGAGGTTCCCCTGCGTATCCCGGGCCGGGCGGCCGGCGAACACGGTCGAGAGCACCGGCGAGAGGGTATGTGGCACCGTCTCCGGGCCGATCGGCGCCGGGTAGCGCCAGACCTGCCGCAGGGCCACGAAGATCAGGTCGCCGGCAGGGTTGAACACGCCGTCGACCAGTCCGGCCGTCCCCGGGGGCGGAGTCAACGTGAAATCGGGAAGCTGATCGGTGGTGAGAGGCTGGCGGTAGACCAGCTCCCGGCGCCCGCGTCCGAAGAGCCCCTGATCCTGCACGAACAGGTCCCCCTGCGGGCTGATTTCGAGCCCCGACGGCGAGCACGGCAGCGGCGGGACCGGTCCACCGCCCGTGTTCGTGCACGCCGCCACCGAGGCGGGCTCGATCACCCGGTCCGGCCGCGTATCGTGAGAGAGGGGCGCGTCGTACTCGAGGACACGCCGCGAACCGCCCGGATCGACCGCCCAGAGATCGCCGTGCGAATCCACGGCGATGTCCAGCGAGTTGTCGACCGGCTCCGTGGGGAGCCGCCGAGCGGTGAAATTCCTCTGGCCGAACACCCGGTCCGCCACCCGGTCGGTGGCGAAGGGGCGGTCGAATTCCAGCACCCGGTAGTTCCAGGAATCGGCCACGTAGAGATTGCCGGCGGGATCCACGGCCACCCGGGTCGGCCGGCAGAACGAGGCGGCGTTCGGGACCGGGCAGCCGACGGAGCTCGGAATTTCGGTGCCGTTGTAGACCGACGGCTGCCCCAGCACGAGGTCGGCGGGGGCCCCGGCGCGGAACCGCGCGATGTCCGACCAGCCGAGCACCCGGTCGAGATCGGGGGAAGCGATGTAGACGCGGTTGGGGGCGGCCGAGAGATCGATCGCGAGGTCCGCGGCGTCGAGAACCGTGCCGTCCACGAAGTACGGGATCGCGGTCCCGAACCGCCGTTGCCCGAGGACACGGTCCGCCACCATGTCCCCCGCCGCGGCGTGGACCGGGGAGGAGAGCGCCAGGGCCAGGGTCAGCACCAGAACGGTCCAGGCGGCGGGAAACCAGCGGTGCACCTTTTTGCTCATAACCTTCCATGCGCCGCCGGGAGCCGTTTCCCGTCAGCTCCTCCGGCCGGATTCGAGAAAGGAGATCCAGCCGGCGACCGCCTCGCGGAGCGCCATCAGCGAAAGCGAGTAGGGCTTGGAGCCCTCGGCGTTCTCGTCCTGGATCGAGGCCCCCGCGGGCGAGAGGGTCAGGGTGTGGGCGTTGCCGGTGCGCTCCCAGGAGGGCTCGCGGCCGGATTCGACGGCGTCGATGGCGCGCAGGACCTCGCGCGCGGACTCGGGGCTGTCCTGGAGATCGCTCTCCAGGAAACCGGCCACGATACGGTCGTGACCCTTGCCACGGGCGCGGGGGTCGCCGGCGGAATCCCGGTGGAATTCGAGCTTCATCGCGACTCCTCGTCAGTTCCGGGTGTAGATGGGATAGGCCGTGTTGATGCGGCCGTTCTGAAAATATCCCTCAATGGTGAACCCCTGCCCCGAGGGGCCGCGGAACTTCTCGCCATTGCTGGAGCGGTTCTGGAAGGCGTTGAGGACCGCCTGGATCACAGCCGCCCGGTCCAGGCGGTCCGGGTAGAGCGTCGAGCGCTTGGAAAGCCAATTGGAGCCCGAGCGGATCTCGACCTCGGCCGTGTAGACTTCGGCGCGGTTGGGGCGGTCGACAACACGCACCAGGCGGGCGTTCTGAGGATCGCGGCCACCGGGGCGCGAATGGAAGCCCACCGGCTTGCCGCGCCGGTTGATCTCCCCCTCGAAGATGTGGGAGACGTTGATCGGCGGCGACGTGCGGCTCCACTCTTCCCTCGTCGACCGGTGCGATCTCGACAAGGCCTGCCCCTGGACGAGCACGAGCGTCGCCAGGGCCAGTACGGCGATCAGCGGCAGCTTCCGGAGTCTCTGCATGGGCTCAGCGCGGCCTCTGCCGCCAGACCCGCCAGTCGTCGTTGAGGAAAACGGTGAGGATCAGGATGAACCCGCACGCCGCCGCCATCAGGAAGAGCAGCATGGCGAGGCCGGGATAGCCGAAGAGGCGGAAACGGGTGTTCACCTGCATCATCAGCGCCGCGCCCACGATCAGCGCCGCCAGCACCAGGCCGAGCGCGATGCGGTTGGCGATCTTTTGCAGATTGTCCATCAGCCGGCTCTCGTCGAAGGCGTCGACCTTCAGCTGCACCTTGTTGGTGGCCAGGTTGTCCAGCACGGTGTTCAGCCGGCCGGGCAGGTGCTGCACGAAGTCCTGCATCTCAAGGGCCGAGGCGAAGATGTTGGCCGGCGAGAGCTTCTTCAGCATGTGGCGGCGCATGATGGAGTCGCTGTGCTGCCGCACGATCTGGTTGGGGTCGAAGTCGGCGTCGAGGGCGCGCGCCGTCTCGTCGAGCTGCAAGAGGGCGCGCCCCATCATGGTCAGCTCCGGGGCGGGGCGGATGCCGTTCTCGGCCGCCAAGCGGGCGAGGTTGATCACCGCGCGGCCCACCTGCATCTGCTGGCCCACGACGTTCTGGTAGCTCCCCACGACGTCGGCCACCTCACGCCGGTAGCGGGCCTCGTCGCGCCCCTCCAGCGGCGTGCCGATCTGGAGGGTGACCTGGGCGGCCTCCTGCCCCTGGCCGGAGGTGACGGCGAGGATCAGCTTGAGGAGCTGCTCCTGCATCGCCGGATCGATCCGCGCCACCATGCCGAGGTCGAGCAGGGCGAGCCGGCCGTCCTCGGCGACCAGCAGGTTCCCCGGATGCGGATCGGCGTGGAAGAAGCCGTCGATCAGGATCTGGTCGAGGTAGGCCTTGCAGAGGTCCGAGGCCAGCGCCTGGTTGTCAAGGTCGATGCGGGCGAGAGGGGAGAGATCGGTGATCTTCGTCCCCTTCACGAAATCCATCGTCAGCACGCGCGAGGTCGTGTAGTCGTCGACCGGCCGCGGGATGAACAGCCGCTGGTACTCCCGCAGGTTGTTGGCGAGGGTGACGAGGTTCAGGGCCTCGCGCCGGTAGTCGAGCTCGCGCAGCAGGGTCTTGCGGAACTCCTCGAGCATGCCCTGGAAGGCGAAGCGCCGGCCGATCTCGGTGTGCTTGTCGATCATCGCGGTGATCTGGGCGAAGGCGTCGAGATCCTCCAGGATCACCTGCCGGATGCCGGGGCGCTGCACCTTGACGGCGACCGGCCGGCCGTCGCGCAGCGCCGCGCGGTGGACCTGGCCCAGCGACGCCGCGGCCAGCGGGCGCGGATCGAAGTCGCTGAAGGCCTTGGAGATCCGCACGCCGAGCTCGGTCGAGACGATCTCCTCCACAGCCTCGAAGGGGAACGGCTCGACGCGGTCCTGCAGGCGCGCGAGGGCATCCAGATAGGGGGCCGGCAGGAGGTCGGAGCGGGTGGACAGCAGCTGGCCGAGCTTGATGAAAGTCGGCCCGAGCGACTCGAGGTCGCGGGCGAGCTTTTCCGGGTCGCCGCCGACGACCTCCCGCGCCATCTCGTCGTCCGGCAGATCGACGTCGACCGCCTTGACCAGGTCCGACCGCCCGTGCTGGATCAGCAGGCGGGCGATGTCGGCGTAACGCTTCAGATGCTCCGGCTTCAGCGAGAGCGCCATGGTTTTATCCTCGAGCGAAAAGTCCTACAACGTTCGATCGCGGACTATGCACGGCAGGTGCCAGAAAGGCCCTCATCACCCGGCCCTCTTCTCCCGACCCGGGAGAAGAGGGGGGCCCTTCGATGTCGCTTTTTCGGGGGTGAGGGTTCGGTCCGGCTCAGTCCTCCCCCACCAGCAGCCCCAGCATGTCGGAGGTCGTGATGATGCCGACCGCCCGGTCCTCGCGGGTGACGAGGAGGCGGTGGATGTGCCCCTTGAGCATCATCGAGGCGATCTCGGAGACGGTGGCGTCTTCCTTCACCGAGTAGATCTTGGGGTTCATGATGTCGGCGACACGCAGGCCTTCCTGGGCGAGCGGGAGCTCCTCGACATCCTCCTCGTCCGGACCGTCCCCCCACTCGTCGTCGATAAAGAAGGCCGAGCCGTCCCGCGACAGGCGGTCCCCCTCGCCGGAGGCGACCGCGGCGATGTCCACCAGCGAGACGACGCCCACCAGGCGCCCCTGGGAGTCTTCCACCGGCGCGCCGCTGATCTCGTTTTCGATCAGGTACGCGGCCAGATCCCGCACGGTCATGTCGTCGCGGACCGTGAGGACCTCCGGGTTCATGAGGTCGCTGGCGGTGATAGGTCGCATCCGTCGTTTCTCCGATCCTGTCGCTCCCGATCGTTTTCGGTCTTCCTACGATACCTGAAGTCGTCTAGCCGCGGACGAACGACTCGAACGACTCGGGGTGGCTGGCCCGCATCCGTGCCTCCTCGACGTCGATCGTGGCGGCCTGGACGAGCTGCGCCAGCGACTCCTCCAGCGAGATCATCCCCTGGCGCTTGCCGAGGGTGATCTCGTTGTAGAGCTTCTGCAGGTTGTCACTCCTTATATGGTGCCGCACGGGGTAGTTGGCGAGCAGCAGCTCGATCGCGGGGACCCGCCCCCGGCCGTCCGCCCGCGGCACGAGCGTCTGCACGACGATGGCGTGGAGGGCCAGGGCGAGCTGGTGGCGGATCTGCGACTGCTGGGCCGGCGGAAAGACGTCGACGATCCGGTGCACGGCCTGCTGCGCGTCGTTGGTGTGGAGGGTCGAGAGCACCAGGTGGCCGGTTTCGGCGGCGGTCAGGGCGGTTGCCACCGTCTCCAGGTCGCGCATCTCGCCGACCAGGATGACGTCCGGGTCCTGCCGCATGGAGGCCCGCAGCGCGTCGTGGAAGGAGCTGGTGTCGCGCCCCACCTCGATGTGCTCGATGGCGGAGCGGATCGAGCGGTGCTCGTACTCGATCGGATCCTCGATGGTGATGATGTGGCTGGTGCGGGAGCGGTTGATCTCCCCCACCAGGGCGGCGAGGGTCGAGGACTTCCCCGAACCCGTGGGGCCGCAGACGAGCACCAGCCCCCGGCTCGGCTTGACCAGATCGGCGAGCAGCGGCGGCAGGTTGAGGCTCGCCAGGGTCGGGATCTCGGTGGGGAGCGCCCGCAGGGAGGCCGCCGGCTCGCCGCGCTGGCGGTGGACGTTGACCCGGAAGCGCCAGGCCGCGCCGAACCCCTCGCCGAGCGACCGGCCGCGGGAGATGCTCAGGCTGAAGTCCGTCGAGCCCCGCTCCTCCAGATCCTGGCGCTCCTTGCCGCCGAGGTGGGGCTGGAACATCCGGCCGATCTCCTCCCCTTCTATGGAGCCCCGCTCCTCCATCCGCAGCAGCCGGCCGTTGATCCGGAAGATCGGCGGCAGCCCCGGGATCAGCAGCAGGTCGCTCGCCTTCTGCTGGATCATCTCGGCGATCAGACGGTCGAGCGGCTCCCCCTCCGCCACCTCCGCCTGGGAACGGAGACGGAGGGCGAGAGGGTGCACGGTCTCCGGGGCTTCGGGCGCGAAAGTGAGGGCCGCATCGCCGCCGCCCGCCTCGCGGCGGGAGCTCTGCTCGTTCAGCGTGCGGACGAGCTGGTCCAGCTCGGGATCGCGGAGATGATCGCTCATGGCAAGGAGAGCATACGAAGGAAACGGGGGGTTCGTCGCCCCCCGTCCGGACGTGATATATCGCCTCCTCATGACCGACCCCGACCTCCCCCGCTGCGGCTGGGTCACCACCGACCCTCTGTATATCGCCTACCACGACGAGGAGTGGGGGCGGCCGGTGCACGACGACCGCCATCTGTTCGAGATGCTGACCCTGGAGGGGGCGCAGGCGGGGCTGTCGTGGATCACGATCCTCAAGCGGCGCGAGGGGTATCGCCAAGCGTTCGCGGGGTTCGATCCGGAGCGGATCGCCCGCTATGGGGAGAAGGACGTCGAGCGGCTGATGGCGGACCCCGGGATCATCCGCAACCGCGCCAAGATCGAGTCCACGATCAAGAACGCCCGCGCCTGCCTCGAGCTGGC
This sequence comes from uncultured Acidobacteriota bacterium, assembly GCA_963698025.1. Classification (GTDB taxonomy): domain Bacteria; phylum Acidobacteriota; class Thermoanaerobaculia; order Multivoradales; family UBA5704; genus DATARR01. The sequence continues at coordinate 213,614 of OY969112.1, forward strand.
CGGCGGACTCTCCCCCTTCCTGTGGCGGTTCGTGGGCGGCGCGCCCAAGGTGAACCGGTGGCGGACGCTGAAGGAGATCCCTCCGGAGACGGCCGAATCCAAGGCGATGAGCAAGGAGCTCAAGCACCGGGGCTTCGGCTTCGTGGGGCCCACCGTCTGCTACGCCTTCATGCAGGCCACCGGCATGGTGGACGACCACATCCTGAGCTGCTTTCGCCGCCGGCAGGCTCCCTGACCTCCCGTTACGCCAGGACGAGCCCGCGCGAAGAAAGATGGGCTCTCCGGAACGAAGACGGCGGCGTGGATGGAAAGACGGCGTCTCGGGAAGAAAGACGGACGCCCAAAACTCCAGGACGGCCGCCGGGGAAGCAAGACGGCCACCCGTCCAGCTAAAACAAGACGCCGTCCAGCCAAAAACGCGGCCGTCCAAGCAAAAAACCCGTCGGGATGGTGAAAACACGGGCCGTCCAGGAAAAAACGGCGGCGGCGAGCCTCGCGTCCGGTTTCCAAGCCGACGAAGACGCCCTTCCGAGCGATTCCTAGCGCCGCTCGACGAAGGTGAGCACCGTCCGGCCGTCCTTCTGAGCGCCCCGCGCCAGGACGATCCGGCCGCCACCTGGCAGATCCAGCACCTCCAGCTCCCGCGCTCCCGGGCCGTCGCGGTCGCCGGCCTCGCCATCGTTCTCCTCCTGATTCTTCTTCGGGGCGCCGGGCACGGGGAATGACCAGAGCGGCCGCCCGGCCAGCGGGCGCGACCCCTTCGGGTCTCCTGGATAGAGCAGGAGGTGGTCGCCGGCGTAGACCAGGAGGTCCGGCGCGCCGTCGCCGGTGAGATCCAGGCCGTAGAGCCAGTCGGTCGCCTGGTCGTTCAGCTTCCAGCGCCGGGGCTCCGGGTCGAACTTGCCGCCGCCCAGGCCGCGGTAGGCGGCGACCAGCAGCTCCTTCCCCCGCAATCCCCCGGGATGGGCGAGGACGAGGTCCTGCCGGCCGTCGCCGTCCGCGTCCGCGGCCAGGGCGTCGAGGCGGTACCAGAGCGGGCAGTCGGTCTCGACGGCGAGGCTTGGCGCGCTCCCCTTGCGCGAGCGGTCGCGGCCGAGCAGAAAGAGGCGGAAGCGCTTCTTGGCGAAGACGCCGACTTTCTCGAACGCCGTCACGGCCAGGGCCGGGGCGCCGTCCAGGCGGAGATAGACGCGGTCATATGTCATCAGCCGCTCGTCGGCCGGCAGCAGGGACCAGGCCTCGAAAGAGGCGGAACCGTCGCCCGGCAGCAGGACCGTCTTCAGGCGCCGCCGCCCTTCCATCTCGGGACCGGCGGCGAACAGGGGGGGATCGCCCGGCAGCAGGGTCACCGGCGGGCTCGCCAGGCGCAACCCCCAGCGCTGGCGCTCGGCCCGGACCGGCAGCGGAAACGAAGAGCGGCGCGCCAGCCCGCCCCTCGGCGTGGGCTCCAGCAGCTCGAGCACGCCGGTATGGGCGACCGGAATCCAGGGGCGCCCCGGTCCGCTCCCGGCCACCGAGCGCAAATCGATCGCCGTCGACTCCAGCACCTTGCGGGCTCCCCCGCCGGCCGGGGCGAACAGCACTCCCGGCATGCCGGCCACGGACGTCAGGGCGCCGCCCCCGGTGAGATCGAACCCGGCGACGGCGTTCACCTCTTCGTGCAGCCGGGCGGCCAGGGTCTCCAGGGTCCGCCGTTGCGGATCGAAGAACAGCAGCGTCTTGGCCCCTTTACGGTCCTTCTGCCCGGAGAGCAATAGGGCGACGCCGGGCCGCCCGCCGGCACCGGTCACGCCGGCCGCCGCCACCAGGAAGCCCGGCAGCGAGACGGTGGCCGCCTCGAAGGCGCCGGCACGGACCGTGCGCACGTTGGCGGGCTGGGCGGCGGCGGGGGCGGCGGCCGCGAGGAGGAGGAGGAGGAGGATAAAGAGACCAATTCCCGTAGGGGCGCAGCATGCTGCGCCCCCTTCCTTGGGCCCACGTCTCCTTCGGCCGCTTCCCCTTCGACCACCGGTGGCGGGCGCAGCATGCTGCGCCCCTACAGAAAACGGGGATGAGGATCTCACCCTCACCGCGCCCCTCCGCTCAGATAAAGATCCAGCCGCACCGGCGGCACGAACCCCTCCTCCGCCGCGCGCTGGGGGGTGATGATCAGGAGGTCCGAGCGGCCGTCGCCGTCGAGGTCGCGGATGCGGACCAGCGAGAGGTCCCGCGGCTCCTCGCGGAGGTCGAAGGCCATGTCGGGGTTCGCCGGGAAGGAGCAGTCCGCCCGGCCACGGTGGATCGTCACCCTTTTGCCGCGGCCGATCTGGACGAAGTCGGCGCGGCCGTCGCCGTCGAAATCGCCGGAGAAGAGCGAGAGCTGGCTCACCCGCAGGTTGTTGAGGTCGAAGCGGAAGGTGCCGGAGAGGTCGAGCCCCTTGACGGCGCGGAAGCCGCCGTCCTTCTCCTGGCACCAGACGTGGAAGTCGAGCCCGACGTTGAGCCGCCGGGTGGCGAGGCTGCCGAGCAGCTTCGGCAGGCCGAGATCCATGGTGACGGTCACGATGTCCGGCCGGCCGTCGCCGTTGACGTCCTGGAAGCCGCCCGGCAGGTCGATCTCGGTGTCCTCGGCCTCGAACCCTTCCAGGCCCCAGCCGGTGATGTCGAAGGTCCGGTAGGCATCCTTCTCCGGCGCGAGGCCCTTGGAGAGCCGGCGGAAGGTGAGCCGGCCGTGCGGCTGGCGGGCCTTCTCCATCTCCTTGCGGAGGCCGCCGCGCTTCGGATCGTCCAGGCTCTGGCGGAAGACCACCTCGGCCCGGCCGTCCCCTTCGAGGTCCCCCATCCAGACAGGGTTGGGCGCTTTCGGGTCGCCGGCGCCGAGGACGATCTCCGCCGCCGGCTGGAAACGCCCCTGGCCCGCGTTGCGCGCCACCCAGACCGAACGCCAGCGCTTCACCGGATCGCGGAAGACCAGGTCCGGCCGGCCGTCGCCGTCGACGTCCTGGACCTGCGGCAGCGGATAGCGGTGCTGGAGATCGCTCGCCGAGCGGAACGCCTCGCCCGGCACGGCCAGGCGCGAGGCGGCCTTGCGCGCCAGCCCCTTCCCCTCGGGACGGGCGAGATAGACGGCGAGCCCCTCGCGGGCGGGCAGGATCAGGTCGGGGAGGCCGTCGCCGTTGACGTCCTTCATCAGGCCGAGGTCGCCGAGGAAATTGCCGGTGCCGGCCATCACCGGCGGATCGGCGATCCAGGGCTCCAGCCGCAGCGATCCAGGTAGATCGAGCCGCAGCACGCTCGCCCCCTCGTCGGTGAGGGCGACCACGGGCGCCCCCGGCGGGCCTGCCTCCAGCGACAGCACCGAGAGCGGCAGCGCCAGCGCCAGGGGGGGCGCGTAGGAGCCGCCGGGCAGGGCGCGATAGAGGCGCACCTCCCGGCGGTCGATCACCGCCGGCACGATGGTCATTACGTCCACCAGCCCCTGGACGTCGTCCATGGTGCTGCTCTCGGTGATGGCGATCTCGTCCCACTGGTTGTAGGCGACCACCACGACGAGATCGCGGCGGCCGTCGCCGTCCACGTCGGCGGAGATCACGGCGGCGGGCGCGCCGGGGAGGTCCAGGCTGACGTTGCGCAGGCTGGAGAGAGAGGACCGGCGGGCAGCCGGCGCTGGCGCGGCAGGGAGGAGGACCGCCAGGAGGAGGATCGCGAGGCAGCCTCGCCTCCAGGGGCTATTTTCAGAACGGCTCGTCAATCGCACCCGCCTAGCTTACGGCGTGGACCGACGAATCGTTCACTGGACCGACCGGCCGCGCGCTCAAAACCTGCCCGAGTTCACCAGTGCCGCCGCGACGAGCAGCAGGAGCGACGTCAGGGAGAGGGCGACCATCTTCATGAAATCTCGGGTCATGGCTCTTCACCTTTCCGACTCGGCCGTGCTCACCTGTTTTATGAGGCGATACATATTGGCGATCGACCTCTGTCTTTCGTTACAACGTTCGGGATGCCTGGACACCCTCATCAGTTATCTCCTACGAACGACAAGGGCAAAAGATGCGCCAGACCCGTTCCCGAGGAGAAAAAAGGTGAAAAGCCCCCGAAGCGTCTTCGCGAGGAGACGCAGGCGTCAAGGAAAGCTGACGGGTCTTTCCCGCCCCCGCCCGGCCTCGGGGGAGGACGAGATTGACTCCGCCGGAGGACGGCGATAGGCTTCCCCGAAACTAAAAGACCAAAAACATGCACCCCGAACCCATTACCAATCATTGTCCCTATTGCCAGCGGGCCATGCAGGTTACACGCATGACCTGCCCTTCGTGCGAAGTCTCCGTCGTAGCCGATTTCCCGGCCCCGCGCCTGGCCCGGCTCCCCGTGGAGCACCAGCGGTTCATCGAGATGTTCGTCCTCGCCAGCGGCAATCTGAAAGCGATTGCCGAGCAGGCGGGCGTGTCCTATCCCACCGTCCGCTCGCGTCTCGACAAGATCATCGACTCGCTGCGGCAGGTCATCCTGGAGACCAGCGGCGAGGCCGACGAGGTTTTCAGCGAGCGGGAGAAGACGGAAGCCGCGGCGCGCCTGATCAAGGCCATCTGACGTTCTCCAGCCTCGCCCCGGGGGCCTCCGGCCCCTAGCTGTTTCTTTCTTTATCCAAGTTCGATATAACCTCTGGCCCTACTCTTGCGTAGGCCGGGACGAGCGCTTCCGCTCGTCAGGATCGGTGAATCGAATCGGCACCCCGTGGTCAAATTCAGGAACTCCAAACGTCCTCCCGAGGGCGGCGGCAGAGGGAAGACAGAGTCGGAGCGCCTCGACGATTTTCTGGGCGATCTCGCCGACCCCGGCCTGCTGCGGTCCCTGCGCGAGGACGAGCAGCAGCGCCGGCGGGTCTTCCTCGTCCTGGCGGCCCTGGTCCTCGGCCTCGTCCTCGGCGGCGGCGGCATGCTGCTGGCTCTCCGCGCCTGGAGATCCGCGCCGCTCCCCGCCGCGGGCGGCGGCCGGTCCGCGGAGGAGATGGCGCGGGTCCTCGCCAGCCAGAGCCAGCAGTTCTACAAGGGGAAGCAGATCGACCGGGCGCTGATCCACGCGCGGCTGGCGACCACGCTGGCGCCCAGGCTGGTGGACGGCTGGGATGCCCTGGCGCTCGCCCTGTTCTACGGCGGCCAGACCGTCGAGGCCGAGCAGGCCGCGCGCCGGTGCCTGGAGATCAGCCCCGGATACCGGCGGGCGTTCCACATGCTGGGGGACTTCAGCTTCTACTCCGGCGATTGGAAGAAGGCCGAGGAGTACTGGAAAAAGTCCGGCGCCGAGGCCCGGCGCGGGCTCGCCCGGCTGCTCCTGCTCGAGGGGCGGTTGGGAGAGGCCGCTCCCATCGTCCAGCGGCTGGTCCGCGAAACGCCGGACGACCGCTACGTCCAGATCATGGGCGAGGTGTCGCGGCTCGGCCGTCTCACGCCGGACTTGCAGCGCAAGCTGGCGCCCGACTTCGTGGCGAGCCACGACAAAGACACCGCCCGCGGCTGGAGCCTGTTCTACCAGCGGCGCTACGAGGAAGCCTCCGCCACCTTCAACCGGGCGCTCGACCGGGAGCCGCGCGACGGCTCGGCCATCATCGGCCGGGGGTGGTGCCTGCTGAAGATCGGCACCCCGCGGGAGGCGCAGTCGGCCTTCGAGCAGGCGCTCGCGACCTGGCCCACCAGCTACAGCGCCCTCAACGGCCTCGCCTGGAGCCACAAGGCCCAGAGGCAGACGGAGTCGGCCCGGATGCTCTGGTCGCAGGTGATCGACGAGCTCCCCCGGGTCGACCAGATGGAGGTCCCCGACTGCCTCAAGGGGCTGGGCATGGTCTATTACGAGCGTGGCGACTACCCCCGGGCCAGCCTCTACCTCGCCCGCGCGGCCCTGAAGAGCCCGTTCGACCCGGAGACGGCGCAGCTCCTCGAGAGCACGCTCGGGAAACTGTCTCCACCCTGAGGAGTGCCTGCATAGACCCCTGGCTCCACTCTTGCGTAAAAAGGGGAGTACCCTTGCTACGCAACCCTCGCGGATTCAGGATGGTGAGCATGAACGGAAGCAACCCGGACACGGCACGGCGATTCCAGCTCGTTCGGAGCGGTGGGTCTCGTAACTCTCTGGAGGCCGAGCGACTCGATCGCTTTCTCGTCGACGCCGACCCCCTGGCGATCGCCTCCCTCCGCCACCAGGAGCGGCTCCTCCGGCGCCGGCGGCTGGCCTGCGGGCTCGCCCTGCTCCTGGGGCTCGCGACCGTGGGCCCGTTCCTCTGGCGATCCGTCTCCCTGCGCCTCCTCGCCGGCCCGGTGTTGACGGTCTCCCAGGAGCGGGAGAAGGCCCACCTGCTGGTCGAGCGGGGGCAGCAGCTCCTCGCCGAGGACCGGGAAGACGAGGCCCTCGCCGACTTCAGCCTCGCGGTTCAGCTCGCTCCCGATTTCGCGGACGCCTGGGTCAATCTGGGAGCCAGCCAGCTGCGCGGCTTCCAATCGACGCTGGCCGAGAGGTCCTACCAGCGGGCCGTCGCCCTCGAGCCGACCAACCAGCGTGCGCTCCATGGGCTAGGCAACCTCTATCTCCGCCGGGGTGACCAGCGCCAGGCCGAGGAGGCCTGGCGGCGTGGGGGGTTGGACCAGCAGCTCGCCCGTCTCTATCTGCTCCAGGGGAAGTTCCACGACGCCCAGGTCCACCTGGCGCCGCTGCTCGCGAAGGGTTCCACGGACGAGATCGTGGGGCGCATGGCGCTCGCCGCCCGGTCCCGGCGTCTGGAGCCCGGCCTCCGGTCGCTGCTCGAGCCCGATCCCGCCGGCCGCTCCTCCTGGGCCGAGTTGGGGTGGCGCCTGTCCAGCGAGAAGCGCTACGGCGACGCCTCCGTCGCCTTCGGCAGGGCGCTCGACGAGGTCCCCCACGACGTCAACGCCCTGAGCGGCATGGGCTCATCCCTCCTCGGCCTGAACCGGCCCGAAGAGGCCAGGACCTACTTCGAGCGCGCCCTGCGCCTCCACGACGACCACATGCGGTCACTGAACGGCCTCGCCCTCTGCCTGAAGCGCGAGGGGCGGGTCGGCGATGCCATCGCGGTCTGGCAGGAGACCTCCCGGCGCTATCCGGGGGTCGGCGTGAATAGCGCTATTCCGAGCCTCGCCTGGACCTACTACGAGATCCGCGACTACCGCCGGGCGGCCGTCTACTTCATGAAGGTCGTCAAGGAGCACCCCTACGACTCGCAGATGATCGACGCGCTCAACATCGCCGTCGAGAACCTCGGGTCCGTGGGCTCCACCCCTCGCTGAAACCAGGCGCCGCCGAGCCGTGACGCCGTTCCAGACGCTGATTCTGGTCGCCGCCGCCTTCGGCGCGGGGGTGATGAACGCGATGGCGGGGGGTGGCACGATCCTCACATTCCCCTCGCTGATCTTCCTCGGCCTCCCCGCCATCACCGCCAACGCGACCTCGACGGTGGCGCTGCTCCCCGCCGCCGTGGCGAGCCTCTACGGCTTCCGCGACGAGGTGCGGCGGAACCGGGGATGGCTGAAGACGCTGTTCCTGCCCAGCCTCGTCGGCGGCACCATCGGCTCGGTCCTCCTGCTGCGCACACCGGAGAAGGTGTTCGCCTTCCTCGCTCCCCTGCTGATCCTCTTCGCCACCGCCCTGTTCATGATCCAGGGCGCGCTCTCGCGCCGGGCTCCGCGGACGGTGGACGATCCCGCGCAGCTGCCGCGGGGGCGCTGGCTGCTCGCCTCGCTCCTGCAGTTCGGCGTCGCCGTCTACGGGGGCTACTTCGGCGCCGGCATCGGCATCCTGATGCTGGCCCTGCTCGGCTTCCTGGGGCTCTCGAACATCCACGCCGCCAACGGGGTCAAGAACTTCTTCAACCTGTGCATCAACCTGATCGCGGCGGGATACTTCATCTACCGGGGGGTGGTGGTCTGGCCGGCGGCGCTGGTGATCGTGGCCGGAGCCACGCTCGGCGGCTATGCCGGCGCCCGCTTCGCCCAGCGGATCGGCAGGCGGAAGGCGCGGACGGCGGTGATCGTCATCGGCCTCGGGGTGACCGCGATCCTCCTCTGGCAGCGGCTGTCATCGCCGCCCGCTCTGTCATCGCCGCCCTCTACAGCCGCCCCACCGCCGCCCGCCGCTGGAGCTGCAGCACGTTGACGTCCGGGTCCACCACCACCCGCTGGGGCTCGAAGGGGCAGCGGATGCGGATCGTCCGGGATTCTCCGGCGCCGAGCACGACCGTCGTCCGGGCGTCGCGGTAGCCGGGCGAGATCTTTCCCTTCTCGTCGTACCGGTCCCCCCGGAGCGCCGCCACCTCGACGGGGAAGCGCCCCGTGCCGGCGTTCGACACCTTGACGGTGACCTCCCACGCTCCCCCGCCCACCGGCTGCTTCCGGAACTCGTCGAGCTGGTACTCCGGAGCGACCGTCTGGAAGAACATCTGCCGGACCAGGTCGTCGAAAGCCGCCTTGTCTGGCGCGTAGGGGCGCAGCACGGCCACGAAGTCCTCGATCACCGGGTGGTCGGGGTTGCCGTGATAGGTGCGGAAGAACTGCTGGACGCCGGCGAGGAAGGGCTCCTTCCCCATCCGCTGGTAGAGCATCCAGAGCGCCCACCCTCCCTTGTCGTAGATGACTACCACGTCCCCCGGGCGGCCGCCGAGCTCGAGGGTCTCGGCGAGCGGCTTCTCATCGCCCGGCTGGCGCTGCTCGCCGTAGTCGGCCTCGATGGTCGCGGCGAAGCCCTGCCGCGCCTGCGGACCCCGCATCTGGTCAAGGAGCATCAAGGTCGCGAAATTCGCCGCCCCCTCGGCGAGGACGATCCCGCCCGGCCCCTCCCCCGGCGCCATCATGTGCCCCCACCACTGATGGGCCGACTCGTGGGCCGCGATGGTGAACGCCACGTCGTTCCAGGGCTGCCGCAGGGCCAGGAAGCCGGTCCCTTCGGAGAAGAAAATGTTGGTGGCGTTCCCCCGGGCGTACTCGGCGTAGGCGGGGAACTCGTTGAGCCGCAGCTCGCGCCAGGGGTAGGGCATGTACCACTGGCCGTAATACCGGCGCGCGCCGTTCAGGGCCTCCGACAGGCTGTCCACGTTGTAGGGGTGCCCCGGGTAGTAGTAGACGGCGGTGCCGGGCCCGCGCTTCACCGCCCAGCGGCGGCCGGCGGCCAGGTTGAACACCCGCACCGGGTAGTCGCTCTCCCAGACGCGCGTGCGCCGGCCCCCCTGCACCGTCTCGGCGGCGAGGACGCCCGTCGAGTTGACGATGTAGTCGGCCGGGGAGGTGATCCGGATCCGCTGTGTGAAGGCCGAGCGGTCGAGATCGGCGTCCGTCGTCCCGTCGTAGAAGTGGGGCGGATAGATCCGCGGCTCCGAGCGGTTCTTCTCGTCGACGCCGATCTTGGGATCGAAGCCGATCTTGGGCACGAAATCGGGGTTGCGGCCGGTGAGGACCGCTCCCGAGGGGAGGAGGAACTCGCCGAGGGCGAGATCGCCGCCGTTCTTCGAGACGCCGGGCAGGATCGTCCCCTTGTAGCGGAACCCGAGCCGGACCGACTCCCCGGGCGCCAGCGGCTGCGCGAGCCGGAAGACATAGAGATGAGAGCGGTCCTCCGGCCGGTAGGGCTGGCCGTTCACCGTCCAGGCGAGCCCCTTCCAGGCCGTGCCGCCGGTGACCGGGAACCAGTAGAGCGGCCTGTCCTTCTGATTCTGCAGATCGTAGGAGCCGTTCACCCGGACCCCCCGCGTGGCGGGATCGAGGTCGAGATCCATCTCCACGTGCGTGACGTACGGCAGCGGCTGGCCGGTCCAGGTGTCGAGGCTCTTCCGCCAGTAGTCCTTGTGCTCCTTCTCCACCGCCGCCCCCTGGAAGCCCCGGTTCACCTGCCCCCAGAGCGTGAAGCCGAGCACCAGAGCCGGAAGGGCCAGCGCGCCGGCGGTGAGCAGGGTCCGCCGGCGCTCGGAGGGGCGGAGCACGGGGTGCAGGCGGTCGCGGTCGCGGCGGAGCAGGAAGCGGCTGGCGATCCAGGCGAACAGGGCCGCCAGGGCGAGGAAGAAGAGCCGGTTGAGCACGATCGCCGCGCGGTCGATCTCGAACCACCCGAGATCGGTCCAGGCCACGGCGGAGCCCCCGTTGAGATTGCCGATCAGCGGCCAGTTGCCGACCCAATTCATGTGCCCGCGCATATAGAAAAAGGCGGTCAGCAGGGCGGCCCCGGGCCCCACTCCGTAGGTGGCGAAGCGGTTCTTCGTCAGCGCCAGCACCGCCGCGACGAAGGCCATCCAGACGATCATCGTGGGGGTGAGCAGGAGCCCCCAGACCACCAGGAAGGGCGCGATCGCGAGCGGCACCGTCCCCTCTCCGGAGATGATCAGGGCCACCACGCCGAACGCGCCCGCCAGGGCGATCCCCAGCACCGCGAGGTTCGCCGCGATCTTGCCGGTCACGATGGCGCCGGTCGGGGCCGGCGTGGCGTAGAAGAGGGGGGCGATCCCCGAAGTCCGCTCGCGCTCCAGCGATTCGACCGTGTAGAAGAGGAAGAGCAGCCCCAGCGCGAAGGTCAGATAGGGCATCCCCTGGGTCGCCGCCGTCCCCGGCGTCAGCAGCAGGGGGGCGCCGAACGCGCCCCGGGCGTCCCGATAGAGGATGTAGAGGAAGAGCAGGATGAAGGGGATGAAGATGTAGAGCCCCGGCTGGGCGATCAGCTCCTGGAGCTCGAAGCGGGTCACCGCCCAGGCGCTACGGAGGAAACCCGCCGGGCGCGAGCCCATGCCCAGGATGGACAGCGGCCGGGTCTCTCCCGCCGGCACGGCGGCGGCCTCGGGTCTCAGCACGCGGGCTGGCCGGCGCAGCCGGCCGGTGAAGTGGCGGCGGGAGAGGTCCACCAGCAGCAGCCCGAAGAGGACGAAGCCCAGCCGGCTCAACAGGAAAGGCGCGTCGAAGGCGACCGGCCGGGTGTTGTAGAAGCTGATCCCGCGGTCGGTCAGCAGCCAGCTCTCCTTGAGCCAGCGGAAGCCCGACGGGTCGGCGTAGCGCAGAACGTTCGACAGCCCCTCGCTGATGCGGGGCGGATAGGTCCCCCAGAGGAAGCTGTTGCAGAACAGGAACACCAGGACCGGGAAGAGGAAGACCAGGATCGGCCGTCCGGTCCAGCGTCCGAGCGCGAACGTCACCCCGGCCGTGAAGACGACGGCCGGCAGCAGGAAGACCAGGGCCGGACGAACGTAGGCCAGGAGATGAAAGGGGCCGTAGATCTCGGGGTTGCCGGGGTCCGGCGCGAGATGGGCGAGCAGCCCCGTGCTCACCGGCAGCACCAGCACGGCCGCGAAGCTGGCGAGCAGCGCGGCGAGGAACTTCCCCCAGACGTACTCGGCGGGGCGTAGCGGCGTCGAGTGCAGCAAGTCTCCCACCTTCTGCTCGCCGTCGCGGATCAAGGGCATGCCCGCCGCCACCGCCACGAAGAAGGAGATCATGAAGAAGCTGATCAGCGCGTAGACGTAGGTGGTCTGGAACTCGGAGTCGGCCCAGGCCTTGTTGCCGCCGAGCGAGGTGTCGATCGAATGGAAGATCCAGGCACCGCGCGACATCATGAAGCCGTTCCAGAGCATGATCAACGCGAAGATCAGGAACAGCGGCCGGCGGAGGCTCTCCCCGAGATCGAGCCCGGCGACCAGGCCGAGCCGGCGCAAGCTGAAACCCTCGGCCGCGCGGGACGAGGTCTGAGCCTTTGTGGATGACACCGAGCGTTCCATGTGTGGGCCTCCCCCGATCCCTACGGTAGTTCGGCGGGAGGGTTTCAAGGGGCGGTCTCAGGCGACCCGGATCGCCACCAGCGTGACGTCGTCCTTCGGGGGCCCCCCCGCGGTCCAGGCTTCGGCGGCGCGGTTGAGGCCGGCCAGGATCTCCCGCGGCGGCCGGCCACCCAGCTCCTCGAAGAGCGCGCGGACCCGTGGGTAGCCGAGGGGGTCCCCCTCGCCGTTCGCCAGTTCGGGGAGGCCGTCGGTCATCATCAGGATCGCGTCGCCGGCGGTGAGCTCCAGGCGGCGCTCCTGGTAGTCGAAGGCGAAGCCGCCGAGCGGCATGCCCTGGAGGGCGATCTCCTCGACCTTGCCGCTCTTCCCCCGGTAGACGAGGACGGGGGGCATGCCGGCCGAGGAGAGGACGAGCTCCCCGTTCCGCAGGCAGGCGATGGTGAGCCCCATGGCCATCCGCCCCAATTCCATGCGGCGGACGGCTCGGGCCGCCTCGTCGAGCAGCTCCCGGGGCCCGCGCTGTCCGGCGAAGGCCGAGAAGAGGCTCTTGACGGCGGTGACCATGGTCCCCGCCCGGGCGCCGTGGCCGGTGGCGTCGCCGACCGCGGCGGTGAGCGCCCCGTCTTCGGCGAGATGGAAGTCGTAGTAGTCCCCCCCACCTCGGTCGCCGTGCGCATCGAGACGGCGATCTCGAATCCGGGGTGCTCCGGAAGGGCCTTGGGGAGCAGGGAGAGCTGGAAGCGGCGGGCCTCCTCCAGCTCCCCGCTCTTGCGATCGTACTCGGTCCTCAGCAGGGCCTGCTCGGTCTCCCCCTGCTGGCGCAGCCGCTCCTGCTCCAGGATCTGCTCCTGGTGGACCCGCAGATCCCCAGCCATCTGGTTGAAGGCGGCGGCGAGCTTGCCGAACTCGTTGCCCGACCGCACGGGCACCCGCGTCTCGAGGTCCCCGCGGGCGATCCGCTCGGCCCCGTCGGTGACCAGCTTCAGGTTGCGCGTCATGCGGGTCGAGAGCGGCAGGATGCCGAGCAGCGCCAAGCCGATCATTCCCAGGCCGTAGCCGAAGTTGCGCGCCGCCGTCCGCCGCACCTCCGCGAGCGGCACCGGCCGGGCGATGCCGAAGACGATGCCGCTCTCCGGGTCTTTCTTGGTCGCCACCACCCAGTCGCCGAGGATCCAGCGGACCGAACCCGCGTGCTGGTGGACGGAGAGGGCGAGCGGCAGCTTTTCGAGCTTCGCCCGGTCCGCCGCGTCGAACAGAGTGGAGCTTGCCCTGGGCGTCGACGGCGAACGGGACCTCCCCCTCGCTGGCGCGGGTACGGGCGAGGAGCCGCCAGAGCAGCTCGTCGCCGCGCACCCGGGCCTTGATCGTCCCCACGACTTGGCCCCCTTCGCGCACCGGCACCGCGAGCTCGCGCCCGAGCACCGCCCGGTCGGCCTCGGCCCGCGTCTGACGCTCCTGGGCCTTGGCGGCGAGTTGCTCCTCCTCGACACTCTTGCGGATCTGCCGTTTCAACGACTCCTCGTCCAGGGGTACCCCGGGAGGCGGATGGGCGAAGGTCGCGATCGCCTGGTCGATCGCCTGCAGGGCCTGAGGGTCTTTGCCGGGCGCAGCCTCGACCTCCCTGCGCGCCTCCCGGAGGGCCTGCGGGATGTCGATCACCAGCGTGTCGGCGGGAGCCGCCGACGCCGTGGGGGGCTTCGGCGCCCGCGGATCGGGAACGAACTCGAAGGACTGGATGAAGGGCGCCGCGTCGCCGAAGCCGCGCACCATCTTGCCCACCAGCGGGTCCGCCTTCCCCTCCCGGCGGGACCTGGCTGCCGTCATGAGATCATGGGCGGAAACGTCCCCCATCCGCTCGACGCCGCGCCCCATCTCATCGCGGATCGTCGCCATCCGGCCGTCCATCTCCGTCGCCAGCGTCCGCGCCTCCATCTCCGAGGCATGACGGACGGCGCGCAGCGAGGAGACGTAGGAGTAGAGGACGATCCCGGTCAGCGGAACGACCGCGAGCAGCAGAAAGGCCAGGACGAGCTGGGTGCGGATCCTCATCGGGAGTGGTACGTATGGGCGGGGCGTAGGTTCTGGAGTAGAAGAACCGAAAGGACGAAAGGACATCAAGGACGCCAAGGACAAGGAAGCCTGGGTCTCTCCTCGGTTCTATCGTCCTTGCTGTCCTTATCGTCCTTTACGTCCTTGATGTCCCAGATCCGCTTCGGCTCTGCCTCGCAGACTTCAAGGCTCACTCCACGTGGAAGAACGCCCGCAGCTGCGCCAGCATCTCGTCGAGGTTGGCGCGGCGGAAGTCGCGGCGGTAGCCCTCCTCGGTGCCCTCGCTGATCCGCTTCCGCTCTTCGGGGTCGAGAGAGGCGAAGGCGCGGCCGGCCAGCGCCTCGTCGAAGGCGCGCTGGGCGGCGGCGCTGCGGCCCGACCACCAGGTCTGGAGACGGTCCTCCTCGTCGTAGAAGGCGTAGACCGGGATCCGTTGGGCGTCCTGCCGCCAGAGGAAAAAGCTCATCAGGTCGGCGTTCGCGTCGCGGGGGAAGACCCGCAGCTCCCAACCCGGGAGCTCGTCGGCGATGCGCACCCAGGTGGGGAGCGTGTGATAGACGTCCGGACACCAGTCCTCTGAGATTGCGACCACCCGCAGCGGCGGGAGCTTGCGCAGGAATTCCATGTCTTCGGGGGTACGGGTGGGCTCTCGGAAGACCTCGTCGAAGGTCCTCCCGTTACGGCGGATGGTCCGCCGGTAGGACGAATAGGGAAGGCCGCGGTTCCAGACTTCAGGGGACAGAGGGTTCATGGCCTTGAGGATACAACGAACCCCGCCCCTACGGCGCCAGCGTCTGCCGTCCGGCCAGCCGGGCCACGGTGGCGATCAGCTCGGCGGGGTCGATCGGCTTGGCGAGGTGGGTCTGATAGCCCGCTTCGAGGGCACGCAGGCGGTCTTCGGCGCGGGCGTAGGCGGTGAGGGCGGCAGCGGGGACGTTGCCCCCCAAGGCGGGCTCGCGCGACCGGACCTTACGGATCAGCGAGTAGCCGTCCTCTCCCGGCACGCCGATGTCGGAGAGGAGGACGTCCGGCACCGCGCGGTCGAACGCGGCGAGGGCCTCGGGCACGGAGCCGAAGGCCGCCACCTCGGCGCCGCACTGCTGCAGGGCCACGGCCAGAAGCTCGCGGGTGTCCGCCTCGTCTTCCACCACCACCACACGCACGCCCGCCAGCAGGTCGGGCGCGCTGAAAAGGCCCGGCGTCACGCCGGTTCGGTCGAGCGGGTCGTCCTCGGCGAGCTCCGCGCGCAACGGCAGCCGCACCGTGAAGGTGGCCCCCTGCCCCTCCCCCGCGCTCTCGACCTCGGCCGTGCCGCCGTGCAGCTCGATCAAGTGGCGCACGATCGAGAGGCCGAGGCCGAGCCCGCCGTGCGTGCGGGTGATCGACCCCTCGGCCTGGCGGAAGCGGTCGAAGACGTACGGCAGGAAGTCGGGACGGATGCCGATCCCGCTGTCGTTCACCCGGATGACGGCGTTGCCGCCCACCTCACGCAGGCGGACCTCGACCCGCCCCCCCCGGGAGGTGAACTTGATGGAGTTCGAGAGCAGGTTCCAGATCACCTGCTGGAGGCGGTCGGCGTCGCCGAGGACCGGGCTCGCCAGCGGGCCGATCGAGATGTCGAGCAGGATCCCCTTGGCGTCGGCCGCCGGGCGCACGCTCTCCAGCGCGGAGTCGATGATGCGGCGCAACTCGACCGGCTTGAAGTCGAGCCGGAGCTTGCCGGTGATGATGCGCGAGACGTCGAGCAGGTCGGCGATCAGCTGCGCCTGCGAGCGGGCGTTGCGCTCGATCGTCTCGAGCGCCTTGGCGCCGGCGGCCGGGTCGAGCTTGCCGGTGCGCAACACCTGCACCCAACCGAGGATGGCGTTGAGCGGGGTCCGCAGCTCGTGGGAGAGGGTCGCCAGGAACTCGTCCTTGGTGCGGTTGGCCTCCTCCGCCTGCCGGCGCGCCGCCTGCTCGAGGACGAGGAGGCGGGCCCGCTCCTGCTCGGCCCACTCGCGGACGCGGATCTCCCGCTTGAGCTCCTGGTTGGCGACGGACAGCTCGGCCGTCCGCTGCTCGACCAGCACCTCCAGGTCGTCGTACATCCGGCGCAGGGCCGCGTTGGCCTCGGCGAGCTCAGCCGTGCGCTCCTCGACCTTGCGGCGCAGCGCCACCTTTTCGATGGCGTTCCGTACCGCCTGCTGGAGCCTGTCGCGGGCGACGTTCCCCTTCAGCAGGTAGTCCTGCGCCCCGCTCTTCATCGCCTCGACGGCCACCGCCTCGTTCCCCTGCCCGGTCAGCACGATCACCGGGATCAGCCTCTCCGCCTGCAAGCGGGAGAGGAACTCGAGGCCGTCGACGTCCGGCAGCCGGTAGTCGAGCAGCAGGCAGTCGGGATTGCGGTCGTGCGCCAACCGCAGCCCCTCCTCC
This sequence comes from uncultured Acidobacteriota bacterium, assembly GCA_963698025.1. Classification (GTDB taxonomy): domain Bacteria; phylum Acidobacteriota; class Thermoanaerobaculia; order Multivoradales; family UBA5704; genus DATARR01. The sequence continues at coordinate 229,803 of OY969112.1, forward strand.
CCCGTCTCGGCTTCCAGGAACTCCCAGGCGTGCTCGCGGTCCTGGGCGAGCAGCCGCCGGTAGAGCTCCCGGTCCTCGGGGCTGTCGTCGACGATGAGGAGGCGGATCGGCGCTTCGGTCATGCTTTGAATCACTGCCCCTTCGGCAGGATCACGACCTCGAACCAGTAGTCGTTGAGCCGCTCGATCGCCCGCATGAAGCCTTCGACGTCGACCGGCTTCTGGATGTAGCTGCTCGCGCCCGCCTGATAGCAGGCCTGGACGTCGCGGTCGTCGCTCGAGGTGGTCAGGACGATGACCGGGATCTGCTTGAGCTCGGCATCCCCCTTGATTTCGGAGAGCACCTCGCGGCCGTCGGTTCCCGGCAGGTTGAGGTCGAGCAGGATGACCCCCGGCCGCGGGGCGTTGACATGGCTCCCGCGATGGAAAAGGAAGTCGAGCGCCTCGTCGCCGTCGGCGCAGCGGAGGATCGGGTTCTTGAGCCCCGATTTGCGAAAAGCGCGCTGGGTGGTCTCGAAATCCTCGGGGCTGTCTTCCACCAGGAGGATGGGCTGCGTTGGAGGTTCAGGCACGTACGTCTCCTTCTTCCAGGGTGAAATAAAAGGTCGTCCCTTCGCCGGGGGACGACTCGAGCCAGATTCTGCCATGGTGCCGCTCGATGATCTTCTTGACGATCGTCAGGCCGGCGCCGGTGCCGCCGCCGTACTTGTCGCGGCCGTGCAGACGCTTGAAGATCCGGAACACCGAGTCGTGGTGCTTCTCCGGGATGCCGATGCCGTTGTCGCGCACGTAGAAGGCCGGCGGGCCGCCAGGGTTCTCCCGCCAGCCGATCTCGATCCATTTCTCCGGCTTGTCGTTGTACTTCATCGCGTTGACGATCAGGTTGTAGAAGATCTCGCCGACGCGGGCACGGTCGGAGCGGACGGTGGGCAGGGGCCGGGGGACCCTCACCTCTACTCTACCCTCCTGGAGAGAGATGGCGAGCGAATCCAGGATCTCGGCCACGATCTCGTTCAGGTTCACCCGGTCGACGGCGAGGTCGACGCGGCCGAGGCGGGAGAACTGGAGGAGCGAGTCGATGAGCGTCTCCATGCGGCGGGTCAGCCGCATCAGGGTCTCCAGCTTGGAGCGCCCCTCGTCATCGAGCTGGCCGGCGTAATCCTCGATCAGGAAGCTCGAGAAGTTGTGAATCCCTCTCAACGGCTCCTTGAGGTCGTGCGAGGCGATGTAGGCGAAGTCATCCAGCTCCTTGTTGCTCTGGTTGAGCTCCTCGTTGCGCTGCTCGAGCTCCCGAGTGCGCTCCCGCACCCGCTCCTCGAGCGCCTCCTTGGCCTCCTGGAGCTCGGAGTCGCGCCGCTGGATCTGGGTGAGCATGTCGTTGAAGGCGTCGACGAGCGCTCCGAGCTCGTCGTCGCTCCGCTTACCCGCACGGATCGAGTAGTCCCGGCGCCCGGAGACCGCGCGCGCCGTGATGGCGAGGTCGAGGATGGGCCCCGAAATCAGGCGCTGGAGCCCCGAGGAGAGCAGCAGCGCCAGGATTCCTGAGCCGAGGAAGACGATGCCCACGGTGAGAGCCTGCGCCCAGACGCGCGCCGTCAGCTCGTCGAGACTGCTGCGCAGGTAGATGGTGCCGATCCGGTCCTTCTGGAGCATGACCGGGCGGAAGGCGACCAGGGCGTCCTTGCCGAAGCGGCTGCCGTCGCGCCCCGGAGCCGGCGGGGCTTCCGCGCGCCCATCCCGCCGCCACTGGGCGAAGAGTTTCCCCCTGGTATCGTAAAGGGCGATGGCCACGATCGAGGTGCGGGGGCTCACGCTCCCCAGGATCTCGGTCGCCGTCTTCGAGTCTCCGAATGTCAGGGCGGCGGTGCTGCTGCCCGCGAAGACGTCGGCGAACGAAGCGAGATCGCGCGCCATCTCCTCCCGGAAGCGCACCATGTTGAAGTAGATGATCGCAGAGCCGGCCAGCAGCAGGGCGCCGCCGGTCGTCAGGATGGCGATCAGCATCAGCTTCTGGCGGATGGGCGCGCGCTGGAGCCGTCGCAGCATGGCTCAGGAACCCGGTCTCGTGCCAGGCTCGGTCACCACCCGCTTGGCGAGTTGCAACAGCTTCGAGCTGATCCTGAGCCCCGCCCGGTCGGCGGACTCGGTGTTGATCTCGAAACGGACCTTGGAGCCGTCGAGGGTGAAGTTGATGATCACGCCTTTATCGACCAACCCCTTGGTGTCCCCCACCGTGAGCACGGGAGAGCTCTTGATTGCGGCGAGGATTTGCGGGAGGCGGCTCTCCTCCGACCGGCTGATGAACAGGATCTGGCAGCCGCCGGGCCTGGAGATCGTGTCCATCCGCGTCACCGTCAGCTTGTGATTGGCGACCTGCTCGCCCGCGACCGCCTGCAGGCTGCCACCGAAGGGGTCATCGCCCAGCACGCAGATCCTCAGGCTGTTCGGGTCGGGGAACGCTCCCGGGGGCCAGTCCACGAACTTGGTGAAGTTGTAGAGGAACGCCGCCTTGACGTCGTACTCCGGCGCAGTCTGGGCCGGCGCGGCGCCCGGTACGGCGAGCAGGAGAGCGAACAGCAGGGCGGCCAGCCCGGCTCTTCTCAGAAGCGCCATGTCACCTTCCCGTAGACGTTGCGCTCGACCTCCTGTCGGAGCGGCGAGGGGGGGCCGAACTCGGGGTGGCGGGCGTGCAGGAGGTTCTGTCCGATCAGGGAGAGCTCGAGCCGGTCCGAGGCCTGCCAGCCGAGCCGCAGGTCGAGCTCGGTGTAGGCCGGCACCACCGGCGAAGGGAGCCGGGCGACGTGGCGCAGCGTGCCGTCGAGCTCGAAGCCACCCGGCAGATCCATCAGCGAGCGCAGCGTGAAGCGGCTGCGCGGATCGTTCCCTTCCGCATTGCCACCGGTCGGATCGAGGCTTTCCGGATCGAGGCTGAGGTTCTTGTCAAAGTAGGCGTAGCCCGCGTGCAGACGCCACCACGCGGCCGCCTGCCAGCTCGCGCGCACCTCGGCCCCCCAGGTGTCGGCGTTCAGACGGTTGCCGAACCGGTAGAGCAACGGGCCTGGAGCCGACGCCGGCTCGAAGCCGCGGAGGTTGTCGTAGACGTTGTAGAAGGTCGCGACGTCGAGCACCAGCCCGGTCCGCGGCTGGACGCGGTAGCCCACCTCATAGGCGAGCAGCTCCTCGGAGACGAAGGCGGACGAGCCCTCCAGGAGGGGGCTGCCGGCCGCGGTATAGAAGACGATGTCCTCGTCGTAGCGGGTGGGGGTGCGGACGGCACGGGAGATCGCCCCCCAGAGGGTGCGGCGCTCGTCGGGGACCCAGGCAAGGCGCACGCTCGGCTGCACCTCGAACCCGGTCCAGGCGTTGTGCTCGACCTTCGATCCCACGGTCAGCCGCAGGTGAGGCTGGAGCCTGATCTCGTCCTGCGCGAAGGCGCTGAACAGGCTCTCGGTCCGATGGTCCGGAAGGAAGGCCACCCCCGGGCTGTTCCCCACCTGGTCGTGGGTAACCCGGTAGCCGGCCCCCCAGACCACGTCGTGACGGGAGCCGAACGGCTTCCGGTGCTGGTAGTCGAGATCCAGCGTATGGCGGTGCTCCTCGAACCAGTGGGGGATCTGGCGGTGGGTGTAGTCGTAGTAGACCTGGAAGTCCGAGCCCGACCTTTCCGAGTAGGTGTGGGTCCAGCGGCCGAGCAGGTTGGCGCCGTCGAGATCGGTATCGTCCCGGACCACCACCTTCTGCCCGGCCAGCCCGTGATAGGCGTCCCCCTGGAGGGTGAAGGCGCCGGAGCCGCGATCGTCGCGGTCGACGCGGAAACCGGCCTGCCCCCGGCGCAGTGGGTCGTGGGCGCTGTCGCCGTTGGCGAAGGCGAGCGAATCCTGGTAGGAGTACTGGCCGTAGGCGCGGTACGCCGTCCCTTCCCCCAGCTTGCCCCCCTGGCGGAAGCTGGCGAGCGCCTGCTCCTCGCCGCCGCCTACGCTGACCAGCGTGCCCTGGGTGTCGCGGGCGCTCTTGGTGAGGATGTTGATCACGCCGTTGACCGCGTTGGCCCCCCAGAGGGTGGCGCCGGGGCCGCGGATGATCTCGATGCGCTCGACGTCCTCCAGCATCACGCCCTGAACGTCCCAGAACACCCCCGAGTACAGGGGCGTGTAGACGCTGCGGCCGTCGATCAGCACCAGCAGCTTGTTGGCCGTCGTGATGTTGAACCCCCGGGAGCTGATCGCCCAGGTGTTGCCGTCGGACTGGGCCACCTCCAGGCCGGCGGCGATCCGCAGGAGGTCCGGCAGGTTGCTGGCGCCGGAGCGGCGGATGTCCTCGCCGGTGATCACGGTAATGGCCGCCGCGGCGCTGGAGACCGGCTCGCTGCGTTTGGAGACCGAGGTCACGTCGATCTCCATCAGCTGCTCGATGCTGAGACTCTTCAGCTTGGACTGGGCGACCTGATCCTCCTGGGCCGGGTACGCCGGGGCGGCGGCCAGCGAGAGGCACAGGATGGCCAGGGCTCCCTCGAAACTGGGGCGCTTCAACGTTTTCTCCTCTTCAATGCCGGCAGAGCCCTACCGCCTCTCCAGCGTTCGCCGGCGCGGCGCATTCTGAGCGGCGCGGTCCGGCTCGTCAAGCCGAGGGCCCCTCCGACCCTGCCAGCAGGCGGCGCAGGGCGTCGAGGTCGGCGGGCTTGGTGAGATGGGTATCGAAGCCGGCGTCGAGAGCGCGCCGGCGGTCCTCCTCCTGTCCGTAGCCGGTCAGGGCGATGAGGAAGGCCCCCCGCAGCTCCGGGTCGGCGCGGAAGGAGCGGGCCACGGCATAGCCGTCGAGCTCACCCGGCAGCCCGATGTCGCAGAGGACGACCTCGGGCCGGAAGCTCCGCGCCTTCTCCACTCCCGCAGTGCCGTCGAAGGCCACCTCGGCCTCGTGTCCGGTGAGCTGCAGCAGCAGGCTCAGGCTTTCGGCCGCGTCGACGTTGTCCTCGATGATCAGGCAGCGTCGGGGGCTTTCGGCCCCGGGAGCGGCGTCGGCCGGGGTCCTCTCCTCCGGCTCCCCGGCCTCTGGGGCGAGCGGCAGGCGCAGCACGATCTGCGTCCCCCGGCCCGGCCCCGGGCTCTCGGCGTCAGCCGTGCCGCCGTGTAGCTCGCTCAGTGCCTTGACCAGGGCGAGGCCGAGGCCGAGACCCCCGCGGCCGCGGGCCGGGCCGCGCTCGGCCTGGCTGAACGGCTCGAAGGCCCGGGCCAGCAGCTCCGGCTCCATGCCGATGCCGGTGTCGCGCACGATGACGGCGGCGGCGGCGGGCTCCGGCCGCACCGCGACGGCGATCCGCCCTCCCGCCTCGGTGAACTTGCCGGCGTTGTTCAGGACGTTGCCGACCGCCTGCGCGAGGCGCGTCGGATCGCCCTCGACCCAGACCGGCGAGCCGGGCAGGTCGAGGTCGATGGCGAGGCCGGCCTTCTCCAGGTCCTGCCGCTGATCCTCGACGGTGGCGCGGACCGTCTCGGCGAGGTCCAGGCGCTCCCGCCGGAGCAGGATCTTCCCCCGCGAGACGCGGGCGATGTCCAGCAGGTCGTCCACCAGGCGGGTCAAGTGGTGCACCTGCCGCTCAATCGTGCGCAGGGCCCGGTCGGCCTGCTCGGCGGTCACGTTGGGAGACCGCAGGAGGTGGAGGCAGTTGCGGACGGGGGCGAGCGGATTGCGCAGCTCGTGGCCGAGCATGGCGAGGAACTCGTCCTTGCGGCGGTCGGCCTCGAGGAGCTGCTCCGTCCGGCGCCGCAGCTCCTCCTCCGCCCGTTTGCGGTCGGAGATGTCGCGGTCGATCCCCGAGGCCCCCATCAGCCGCCCGCCCGGATTGCGGACCGGCGAGAAGGTCAGGGAGATGTCGAACCGCTCGCCGTTCTTGCGCATGCGGACGGTCTCGAAGGGTTCGACCCTCATCCCCTGCCGCAGCCTCTCGAACACGGAAGCCATCAACAGCCGCTGGTCCGGCGGGACGATCAGGTCCAGCGTGCGGCCGACCGCCTCGCGCGCCGAGTAGCCGTACATCCGCTCCGCCCCGGTGTTCCAACTGGTGATGATGCCGTCGAGCGTCTTGCCGATGATCCCGTCCTGGGACGAGTCGACGATGGCGGCGAGCGTCTCGCGCTGCTCCTCCGCCCGCTTGAGCTCGGTGATGTCGAGGAAGGTCAGGACGACGCCGTCGATGACGTCCTCGACCGTCCGGTAGGGGAGGATCCGCAGGAGATACCACGCATCCCCCTCCTCGACGTGAACCTGCCGCTCCCGGGTGGCGAGCGTCCGCAGCACCTCACGGATCTCCAGCACCAAGTCGCCGTCCGCGAAGCGGGGGGTGATGTCGGCGATCGGCCGGCCCATGTCCCCCTCGATCAGCCGGAAGACTTCGACTGCGGCCGGGGTGAACTTCTTGATCCGCAGCTCGCGGTCGACGAACACGGTGGCGAGGCGGGTGCTCTGGAAGAGGTTCTGCAGGTCGCTGTTGGCGCGGTCGAGCTCCTCGAGCTTCTTCTTGAGCTCGGAGTTGACCGTCTCCAGCTCCTCGTTGACCGATTGCAGCTCCTCCTTCGAGGTCTGCAGCTCCTCGTTGGCCGACTGCAGCTCCTCGTTCATCGACAGGAGCTCCTCGTTGGAGGAGACCAGCTCCTCGTTCGAGCTCTCCAGCTCCTCGAGCGTCGCCTGCAGGTGGTCCTTGGTGGACCTCAGCTCGGCCTCCAGCCGCCGGACGATCGGGTCGTCGGCGCCGATCTCCCCCGGCGCCATGCCGGCCAAGTCGGCGTGCGCCTCCCCGGCCGCCGTCACCACGTCCTGGAAGACGATCATGAACAGCCCCGGGTCCTCCCCCAGCTCCGGCATCGGCCGCACCACGACGTTGACCCGCTGCGTGCCGCCGTCCAGCTCGAAGGCGACGTTCTCGTGGACCACCACCACCCGCGAGGTGACCGCCTTGTGGAGCGCCGTGCGGACGTCGAGCCGCAGCCCCTTGCGCGACATGTCGACGACGTTGACCGTGGGGGTCCCCGACGGCGGCTCGAGGTAACGCCCCGTGCGCGGCGAGAAGTAGACGATGTCCCCCCCCTCGTGGACCACCACGCAGGCCGGAGCGTAGCTGTCGAGGAGGATTGCCTCGAACGTCCGCGCCACCTCCAACTGGCGGGGCGCCGAACGCCGTTGCAAATCCTCGGTGGGGCGGATGGCGAGGCGCCCCCGCTCGCTCAAGGGGAAGCTGAACGGCGGGCGGGAGACGGTGTCGCGCGACTGGAAGAGGCGGTGCTTCTTATCGAGCGTGCGGAACAGCACCGGCTGCCCGGCCACCATCTCGGAGGGGCCAAGGAAGAGGAACCCACCGGGCCGCAGGGCATAGTGGAAGAGGGAGACGACCTTCTTCTGCAGCTCGCTCTCCAGGTAGATCAGGAGGTTGCGGCAGGAGACCAGGTCGAGCCGGGAGAACGGCGGATCGGCGATCAGGTTGTGGAGCGAGAACAGGCAGAGGTCCCGGATCTCGCGCGAGACCTGGTACATGTTGCCGTGGCGGACGAAGAAGCGCTCGAGCCGCTCGGGGGAGATCTGGGCCGCGATCCCCTCCGGATAGAGCGCCTGCCGCGCCGTCTCCAACGCCTGGACGTCGATGTCGGTGGCGAAGACCTGCACCTGCGGGGGGGCCGTCAGGGTGGCCATGTGCTCGCGCAGCAGGATGGCCAGCGAGTAGGCCTCCTCCCCCGTGGCGCACCCGGAGACCCAGACGCGCACGAAGCCGTCCGCGTCCTTCCCCTCGAACAGACGTGGGATGACCTTGGTGGCCAGGAGATCGAAGGCCTCGGGATCGCGGAAGAAGTGGGTCACGCTGATCAGCAGGTCACGGAAGAGCTGCTCGACTTCTTTGGTGTCTTGATTCAGTGACTCGACGTAAGCATATATCGAAGGAGACCGCGCTTCACTCATGCGGCGGCGCACGCGGCGCACCAGAGTGCTCTGCTTGTAGTGGCGGAAGTCGTGCCCGGCCTCGCGGCGCAGGATCGCGCAGATCTTGCCGAGGTAGCCCACGATCTCCTCGCGGAACCGCTCGGGGCTCCCCCCCTGCCCGTCCCGCAGCCGCTTCTGATGCTCGACCAGCCGGGCCGGCATCCGCTCGACGGCCGCGATGTAGTCGACCGCGCCGGTGAGGATGGCGCTGCGGGGCATGCTGTCGTGGCGGGCCGTCTCGGGGGCCTGCACGAGCGTCAGGCCGCCCCGCTCCTTGACCGCCTTGAGGCCCAGGGCACCGTCCGTGCCGGTGCCGGAGAGGACGATGACGACCGCCTCGTCCTCCTGGTCCTCGGCCAGAGAGCGGAAGAAGCGGTCGATCGGCGAACGCCGGCCGCGTATGCGCGCCGGCTTCGAGAGATAGAGCACGCAATCGTCGATGGTGAGCGTGCCGTGCGGCGGCATGACGTAGATCCGGTTCGCCTCGATCACCGTCTCATCCTCGACCATCCGCACCGGCATCGGCGTCAGCGGCGCCAGCAGCTCGGGGATCAGCGTCTCGTGACGGGGGAGAGGTGCTGGATGACGACGAAGGCGAAGCCGGTGTCGGCCGGCATCTGGCGGAACAGCTCCTGAAAGGCCTCGAGGCCGCCAGCCGAGGCGCCGATCGCCACCACTGGGCAGGGGTGCGAGTTCGGGCCCTCGCTCCCGCAGCCCTCGGCTGCCTGGTCCTCCGCCTGCCCGTCTGTCAGGTCCGTCATCCCGTAACCTCTTTGGCCGCGGTAGGTGCGATGAGCCGTTCAATTTGAAACGACCTGGCTCATCCAAAAAACGTGCCAGTCGTCGAAACGACGGATGGGAGATGGGGACCTGCGAAGATCTCTGGGTAACGGAGGTGGGCTCAAGTCATGAAAACAGCCTCTTAGGAGGACTTTCACTTGCTGCCGCTGGCTAGGTAAGTTTTACGGTCTGTGACCGATCAGGACGGCTTCGCCGTCCATGCTGGAGGTCGTGCTCGTTTTCCACGAAGGTGCCGTGCAGTTTGCGGACTCCTTCCTGCACCCCGGAGGCCGCCATGACGAAGCTCAGGGACTCCCGGCCGGTGAAGCTGTCGACGATGTCGAGGCCGGCCGCCTCAAGGGCTCGCAGCGCGTCAAAGAGGGCCGCGGGGCGCGAGCCGAGGCCGAATCCGATCAGCGAGACCGCTCCCAGGCCGCTCTCCAGGCGGACGGCGCCGGCGAACCGCTCTGTGAGGTTCCGGCTGAGTTGCTCGGGATTGGGGATCTCCAGCGTGGAGAGTAGGAGTTCGACGCCCCCACCGGTACCGCCGAGCCGGCCGAAAACCAGGTCGTAGCCGGAGATCTGCTGGAAGAAGTCGCTCTGGGCACCCGCCGGCAGCGCGGCGCTGGCGAAGGAGAGGCGGAGGAGATCCGTCCTGCCGGCGACCCCCGCCACCTCGGGCCGGCGCGGCACGAAGACATCCCCGTCTGCATCGACCCGGATTCGCGAGCCGGGGGCGCCACTCGTAGAGGAGGCGATCTCGAACCCGATGCCGTTACTCTTGGCGAACTCTACCGCCTCGGCCTTTATTACCTGCGCCCCGTGCCAGGCCAGCTCTTGCATCTCGTCGCCGTGGAGCTCTGCCAGGGGCCGCGCGGCGGTCACCACTCGGGGATCAGCACTGTAGACACAGTCCACGTCGGTGAAAATCTGGCAGGCGTCGGCCTCCAGGGCCGCGGCCAAGGCGGTAGCCGTGGTGTCCGAGCCGCCCCGGCCCAGGGTGGTGACCTCGCCATCCTCGCTGACCCCTTGAAAGCCGGCGACCACGACGACAGCTCCTCGGGCGATCTCCTCCCGCAGCCGCGGCAGGTGAATCCGCAGAATACGGGCATTGGTGTGAACGTCGTTGGTAATGATGCCGCACTGTCCGCCGCTCAACGAGACCGCCTTCTCGCCAAAGCTCCGGATCGCCATGGCGAGAAGAGACATGGAGGTGAGCTCGCCGGTGCTCAGGAGAATGTCCAGCTCGCGGCGATGGGGGTCCGCCGCCACCTGCCGAGCCAGGTCGAGGAGCCGATCCGTCCCCTGGCCCATGGCCGAGACCACGACCAACACATCGTGCCCCTGCCGCCTCACCTCCACAATCCTGCGGGCAACGGCCGTGATCTTCTCCGCCGTTGCCATGGAGGACCCGCCGTATTTCTGGACGATCAGCCGCTTGCGCATGAGCACCGGTCACAGATCGGGGAGCTGGAACCGCTCCTTGAACAGATTGAAGCTGAGGACGACCATCAGCAGGTCGTCTTCATAGGGGATGTTCAAACGGAATCCAGGCGTCCTGTAGAGCTGTTTGAGCTTATCGACCTCGTCCGCGTCGAAGTAGCCCTCACGGGCGATCCGCTCCCGGGAGAGCAGGTCATCGATCCAGCCGGCACCGCTCTGCAGGAGAGCCGGGCTGCCCGGGGCCGAAAAGGGGAACTTCTCGCGCTGGATGATCTCTTTCGGTACGTACTCCTCGGCGACCTTCTTGAGCAGATATTTTTCCTCGAAGTCGTGCAGCTTGAGATCAGGGGGGATCCGCGTCACGAGGTCGAGGAGGTGGGTGTCAAGGAACGGGAACCTCGCCTCCACCGAGTGGGCCAGCGCCATGCGGTCTCCGTGGTCCGCCAGGAGATGGTTGGCCAAGCGGAGCTTGAAATCGAGATAGGAGCGCCGGTGCAGGACGTGCAGGCCCGCCAGCTTGTCCCGGTCTACGACACCCTGCCGCGAGAAGTCGAAGCTGTCGTATCTCGCTTCGAGACGTGCCGAGAAGAGGCGCTTCTTGACCTCGCGGAACGCGAGTTGCGGCTTCTCGTAGACGAACCCGGGATCTCCCCAGAGAGACTCTTCGATCCACGCAGTTTCGGGGCTCATGGCGGAGCGTTTCCGGCCGGCAAGGCGAAAGGCGTCGAAGCGGTATCCCGCATATCCGGCGAACAGCTCGTCAGCCCCCTGGCCGCTCAATACGACGCGGACCCCGCGGTCCTGGACCTTCGCCGAGAGCGCGTAGCAAGCGGTGTCGTAAGCCTCCTTCAACGGCGTCTCGGCGTGCCAGACGACGTCAGACAGGCAGCTCAGGACCTCCTCGCTCCCGAAGCGGATCTCGTGATGGGGGAAACGGATGCGCTCGGCCATCAGGCGCTGGAACTTCCCCTCGGAGAACGCCTTGTCGGTGAAATCGATGGAAAAAGTGTCCATCGGCTGGCCGTTGGCCGCGATCAGGCCGACGATCAGCGAGGAATCGAGGCCCCCGCTCAGGTAGGCGCCGACCGGGACGTCGGCCTGGAGGCAATAACGCACGGCCTGTGCGAGGGTCTCTTTCAGCTCCTCCTGATACTCCGACGGCATCCGGTCGTAGACCGCCTCGTGCTCCTTCGGGAAACGGAGGTCCCAGTACTCGCGGATGGTGACCTCGCCTCTCTCGACAGTCAACAGCGAGCCGGGAGGCAGGCTCTGGATGCCCTGGAACAGGGTGCGCGGGCTGATCACCCCCGGCAGGGAGAGGAACTGATCGAAACCGGTGAGGTCAACCTTCCGTTCCACCCCCGGGAAGCAGAGGAGCGTCTTGATCTCCGAGGCGAAGACGAAGTGGCCGTTCGCCACCGTGTGGAAGACCGGGATGATGCCGCAATGATCCCGGGCCAGCAGGAGACGGCGGCGCGTCTCGTCAAAGATCGCGAATCCGAACTGGCCGTTGAGGCTGTGGACCAGCTCGTCCCCCTCCTCCTCATAGAGGTGGACGAGCACCTCGACATCCGACTGGGAGCGGAAGACGTGCCCCCGGGCCTCGAGCTGCCGGCGCAGCTCCCGGTAATTGAAGATCTCGCCGTTGCAGATGACATGGACGGTCCCGCTCTCGTTCGAGATCGGTTGGTCGCCGGTGACCAGGTCCACGATGCTCAGCCGGCAGAAGCCGAAGGCCAAGCCATCCCGTTCCAGGGAACTACGGTTGTCCGGGCCGCGGTGGTGCAGCGTCTCCATCATCCGCTCCAGGATCGCCCGGGAGACGGGCTGCCCGCCTCCGTTCAGCCGCAGGGCGCCCAGGATGCCGCACATGGGATGCCTCCGATCCATCGAGTCATGACCAGCAAGGATAACGGGGGACAAACCTTATTGCCAAATGTCATTAATTTGGATAGCCTAGATTATCTATAGGAGGAGCCGCGTTTTGGAGATCTTCGACACGCTGGAATCTGAGGTCAGGTCCTACAGCCGGCTGTTCCCCGCCGTCTTCGAACGAGCCGTAGGCTCCCAGCTTTTCGACGAGTCCGGGAGGGGGTACATCGACTTCTTCAGCGGCGCGGGTACGCTCAACTACGGGCACAACAACCCGGTCCTCAAGGAACACCTGATCGACTACCTGCGCCGCGACGGGATCACGCACTCGCTCGACATGGCCACGAGGGCCAAACGGGAGCTGCTCGAACGGTTCCAGCGCGTGATCCTCGCGCCGCGGGGGCTGCGGTACAAGATCCAGTTCCCCGGTCCCACGGGAACGAATGCCGTCGAGGCCGCTCTGAAGCTGGCGCGCAAGGTGACAGGCCGCTCCCACGTGCTGTACTTCCACAACGCGTACCACGGGATGACGCTGGGGGCGCTGGCGGTCACCGGCAGCGCCTCGAAACGCCGGGGGGCGGGCGTGCCGCTGCTGCATACTACCCCGGTGCCATTCGAGGGGGATCTCGGAGAGCGGGACACGATCGAGCACCTGCAGGGTCTGCTGGAAAACCCGTCGAGCGGCGTCGACCTCCCCGCTGCGGTGATCGTCGAGACGGTGCAGGCGGAGGGCGGGGTCCGAGCGGCGAGCTTCGGCTGGCTGCAGCGGCTCGCGGAGCTCCTGCGCCGGCATGACATCCTGCTGATCGTCGACGATGTCCAGGCGGGCTGCGGGCGCACCGGCACCTTCTTCAGCTTCGAGCCCGCGGGCGTGATCCCCGACATCGTCTGCCTGTCCAAGTCGATCAGCGGCTTCGGGCTCCCCATGGCTCTCGTCCTCCTCCGCCCGGAATTGGACGTCTGGGCGCCGGGGGAGCACAACGGCACGTTCCGGGGGAACAACCTCGCGTTCGTCACGGGCACGGCGGCCCTCGACTACTGGCAGGACGACTCGTTCAGCCGGGAGATCCTCCGCAAGGCCGGCCTGCTTCGCGACCGGCTGGAGGAGATGGCCGCGCGCCATCCGCAGGTTTCCGGCCCGGTGCGGGGCCGGGGCCTGATCCAGGGCCTCCACCTGGAACCGGAAGGGCTCGGCATCGAGGTCGCCAGGGCCGCCTTCCAGCGCGGCCTCCTCATCGAGCCGGTGGGTCCGAAGGACGAGGTCCTGAAGATCCTGCCGCCCCTGGTCATCGAGGAGGCCGAGCTGCGGCAGGGATTGGACATCCTGGAGAACGCGCTGAACGGGCCGGCTGGTTGCGGCCGAAGAAGCCCGGGTGCCGGGGAGTCGGTCTCCTCCCCGGTCCGCCCAGAGCTCGTGTGATGTCTTCCCTCGCCGGCGACTTCCGCCACGCCGTCCGAAACTTCCGTCGCGCCCCACTCTCGACCGCGGTGTCGGTCCTCACCCTGGGGGTTGGTCTCGGGATCTTCTGCACTATTTTCAGCATTTTTCACTCAGTGCTCCTACGCCCGTTGCCATTTCGCGAGCCGGACCGGCTCATGAAGGTTTGGGAGACCTTCTCCAGCGAGCCCACCGTGCGCTTCCCCTCCTCGGAGGTGGCGCTCGTCTACGTCCGCGAAAAGAGCCGGGCTTTGTGTCGAGTCTCCGGAATTGATATTGGCCGTGCCAATCTGACGGGTGTCTACCCTGAGCAGATTAAGGTCGGCCACGTGTCGCCGGACCTGTTCCCCCTCCTCGGGGTGGAGGCGGTCCGCGGCCGCGTCTTCACGGCGGATGAGGAACAACCCGGCAGAGACCAGGTGGCGCTGGTGGATGCCGAGACCTGGCACCGGCGTTTCGCCTCGGACCCGGATCTGATCGGCAAGCCTCTCTCCCTGGCTGGCGTGCGGTTCCTTGTCGTGGGCATCCTGCCCGCCGGTTTTCGCCTCCCCTGGCGGCAGGCCTCCGACAGCACGGCGGAGGTCTGGGTCCCCGAGGCGATCGACCGGAGCCAGCTAGCGGCGGCCCCTTGGGGCCGCCGCGGCCGCTATCTCGAAGTCGTCGCCGGTCTGTGTCCGGGTGTAACACTGGCTCAAGCGCAGTCGGACCTGCGAACCGTAGCCCAGGGCTTCCGTGAGCAGTATGGACATTACTTCCCCGCCGACAGTGCCTGGGACCTCAGAACCGATTCCCTGCTGCGCGCCGAAACGGCAAAAGTGCGGCCGGCTCTCATCGCTCTGCTGGGCGCCGGGATGCTGGTTCTGCTCATCACCTGCACGAACGTGGGCAACCTCATGTTGTTGCGCATGCAGAAACGAGGTCGGGAGATCGCCGTGCGCATGGCAGTGGGGGCCAGCCGCTCCCACCTGATCCGGCAGGTCCTCGTCGAAGGGGCTCTTCTGGGATGCGTCGGGGGAATGCTCGCCATGCTCTTCGCCGCCTGGGGGATGGGGCTCCTCACCTCCGTCGTTCCGGTGGAGCTCCCGCGTTTCGGCGAGGTTCATCTCGATGCCGTCTCGCTGGTCACCCTGTTCGCGGCTTCTATCCTGTCAGGGATGGCCTCAGGTCTCGCCGCGGCCTTTCTGGTCACCCGTCTGGACCTCCCCTCGGCGCTGAAAGAGGCGGGCGGCAAGTCCAGCCTTGGCCTCGGCGGAAAACGGCTGCGCAACGCATTCGTAGTGCTCGAGGTGATGCTTGCCGCGAGCGTGCTGGTCGGTGCCGGCCTACTCGTGGAGAACTATCTCCGGCTACAGGAGATCCATTCAGGATTCGATCCACGCGGGGTCATGACGCTGGGACTCTCCCTGCCCGCGGCCAAGTACGCGGACGAGGAGAGAATGACGAGCTTTTATCGTCGCCTCCTGGAAGAGGTCCGTGGCGTACCGGAGGTCCAGACCGTCGCCCTGACCTCCCATGTTCCGATGGGCGGAGCGACCTCGAGCCACGGCATCAGCGTCGAGGGACACCCGGATCCACTTGGCGCGATGCTCCACGAGGTGGACGTTCAGACGGTGAGCCCGGACTATTTCCGCGCGCTCGGGATTCCGCTCCTGCGTGGGCGGTCCTGCGCGGAGACGGATCGAGGAGGAAATCCGTTGGTGGTGGTGGATCAGCGCCTAGTGGAGCGCTTGGGTCTTGGTCCTGCTCCCTTGGGCAAGCGGCTGAAGCGGGGACATCTCGAAGACGACGGACCGTGGCTGACCATCATCGGCGTGGCGGGCCATGTCAAACAGTTGGGCCTGGACACCGGCGAGGAACGGGACCAGGTCTACTACTGCTATACACAGCAGATCTCTCCGGATATGAGCCTGGTTCTGCGCACTAACGTCCCTGAGCCAGCGACGCTGGTCGAGGCAATTCGCAGCCGGGTCCGGGCCATTGATCCCGACCAGCCTCTATCAGAGGTTCGGACGCAGGAAAGCCGACTTCGGGAATCGCTGGCCAAGGCCCGCTTCTCAACTTTCCTGCTGGGCACCTTCGCCAGCGTGGCCCTCCTCCTGGTCATCGCCGGAACCTACGGGGTCCTCGCCGCCTCGACTTCGGAGCGGAGACCGGAAATCGCTATCCGCATGGCTCTCGGGGCACAGCGCTCGACGGTGCTGGGGCTCGTAGTCGGACACGGATTGCGGCTCGGCCTCCTCGGAACCGCCGCCGGTCTGCTCCTCGCACTGGCTTGGCGTCCAGTCCTCGCCAGCCAGCTCCGTACGGTAAGCCCGACGTCGCCGGCGGTGTTTCTCGGCGCCACGCTGCTGATCCTCGGCGTCGTTGTGGTGTCGAGCTGGCTACCGGCTTGGCGGGCCCTCCGCACCGACCCCGCAGAATCCTTGCGCAGCCAATAACGGCTCGTCGGCATCAGCTTACCAGCGCCGCTCCGTCGACAAGCTCCGTCATGCCTACCCGGATCTTCCGCTCGCCGGTGTAAGGGGTCCGGCCGTGCGCCACGGCCATGTTGTCGAGCAGCAGCACGTCCGCCTGCTCCCACGGGAATGCGATCTGCTCCTCGCGATAGATCTGGCGGATCTCTTCGAGCACCGCCTCCTCGATGGGGCTGCCATCCCCATAGAAGGAGTTTCGTGGCAGCTCGTCCTGTCCGAAGACCTCCAGCATGGCTTCGCGGACCTCCGGCTCCAGGCTCGACACGTGGAAGAGGTGTGCTTGGTTGAACCACAGCATCCGGGCGGTCTTCGGGTGCCGCACCACGGCTTGGCAGACTTGGCGGGTGCGCAGGCGTCCCCCGGGGAGCCACTCCACGCTGATCTCGTGAGCGCGGCAGAAGGCTTCGACCTCTGCTGGGTCCTGGGTCTGGAAGACCTCCTGCCAGGGCAGGTCGGCGCCGCCGCCATAGTTCCTCACATACATCACTCGCTTTTCACGGAACTGCTCGCGGATGGCCGGAGAGATCCGATCGTAGATGCGAGAGCTGTGGGCGATAGGAGTCATCCCCCCGGTGGCGGAGGGCTGCTCACAAAAAAAGAAGATCTTGAGCGGCCAGTTGTTCGAGTATGAGTTTTCGTTGTGCAAAGGAATCTCTTGGCTCGCCGGATACTCGGTCGAAGTGTAGATCCTTCCCGTCACCTCCGTGCGGGGAGTCGAGCGGTAGCGGTACTCCAGGAGATCACCGCCCACCGCGGAGACGACGCGCTGGAAGTCGGACAGGCCGCCGACCTGGAAACCCCGGAACAGGATGCCGCCGTGCTGCAGCAGATAAGCCTCTATGGAAGCCCGATTCTGAGTGGCCCAGGCCGCCAGATCCTGGCCCGGGGTCGTCGCTCGCACCAGGAGAGGCAGCGGCTCATCCGGACGGAGCGGCCCGGTTCGAACATTGACGACATCGTCCAGGCGTACAGCCTTACGCTCCACCGGCGCGAGCTTCCTGACCGGCATACGTTCAATAGACATGATTCTCCTCCCTTGTCTCCCGAAGACCGTCGGCCGGCCTTGGATGAGCCTGCAGATCTTCCACGTCCGCAATCTCGTCCAGCAGTTCGCGCATTGCTACCGCCAGATCCCGGACATACGGCTCGTGGATGATGGTCTCGTGATTGCCTGGAATCGGCCGCAGGTCGATCGGAAGCAACGCAATCTCATCCCATCCGTAGGTCGGATTGCGCGCCGCTTCAGCAAAGATCTCCGCGGCCTCTTCCAAGGCGGTGTCGGTGTACACATCGGCAGCCCGGAAGAGGGTGATACGCCCTCCATAGGGCTCGGGCACATAGTTCTTGATCGCCTCGAAGCGGGCGAGCCGCAGCTCGAGATAACGGCGAATCGTCTCCGCATCGATCTCCGTCGGCAGGCGGGAACGGAGGTCCAGAGCCACCATGATGCGATCGAGCTGCTGCTGTAGATCGAGCCCTGCGAGGTCACCAGGAGCGAGCGGCAGCTCACTAGCCGAGAGCTTCGCAAGGTGTTTCGCGTGCTCCAGCAGAAGGTAAGACTTCATGACTTCCGGCTCGATCCCAACCAACCGCGCATTGGCCGCCGGCGTCCTGGTATCCAACAGAGCAAGCACCGCCACCTCCTCGCCGCGGCGCCGGAGTTGCTGGGCCATCTCGAAAGCCACAAGGCCCCCGAACGACCAGCCCGCCAGCAGGTAGGGCCCGCGGAGCACCAGCGCGGTGACCTCCGCGAGGTAACGAGTCGCCAACTCCTCGACGCTCAGGTAGGAATCGCCGTCGCGGTCCAGGTCCTGAGCCTGGAGACCGAAGAACGGCTGATCCGGTCCCAGGTAACGCGCCAATGCCAAGTACGAGGAAACGCTGCCGTGACCGGGATGCACGCAGAAGAGCGGTCTCCTCCGGCCTCGGGGCTGAAGCGGCACCAGATGCGCCACCTGCGGCATCGCGGAGCCTCCCTGGATGATTTGAGCAAGATTTTCGATGGTCCGTGCTTCGAGAAGAGTCGCCAGAGGCAGCTTCTGCCCGAAGTTCCTGCGGACCTTGGCTACGAGCTGTATAGCGAGCAGGGAGTTGCCGCCGAGGGCGAAGAAATCGTCCCGGATGCCGAACGAGCGGCGCCCGAGAACCTCCTCCCAAAGGTGGATGAGTTGAATGTGGATCGGGTCGCGCGGGCCTTCAATCGCTTCCTGCTGCCGCAGGTCAGCCTGGGCCGGCAGGGCTCGCCTGTCCAGTTTCCCATTTGTGGTCAGGGGCAGCTCGTCCAGCCTCATGAACGCGGACGGGATCATGTACGACGGGAGACGCTCGGCAATGGAGAGGCGAAGCTCGCTTTCGGCGAGATCCTGCCCCCGGAACAGTGAAAAGTAAGCGATCAGCGACTGATCCGAGCCCCTCCCCGGACTGATGATCACAACCGCCTCACGCACCGCCGGGTGGCGGCGCAAGGCGGCCTCTATCTCACCGAGCTCGACCCGGAAACCGCGGATCTTCACCTGGTGGTCTGTCCGTCCGAGAAATTCGAGCTCGCCGCCGGGCAGCCAGCGGACCATGTCGCCAGTCCGGTACAGACGCGCTCCAGCCAATTCGGAGAAGGGATCAGGCACGAATCTCTCCGCCGTCAGGTCCGGGCGGCCGAAGTACCCGCGAGAGATCGCCATACCACCAACATAGAGTTCCCCCGGTGTACCGATAGGTACGGGCAGAAGAGTCTCTTCTTCCAGGACATAAGCTCGAGCGTGGTCCAGCGGACGGCCCAGGGGCGGTTTCGAGGCGAACCGGCTCCGGGCGGCTTCATCCACCTCACCGGCGAGAACTCCCACAGTGGTTTCGGTCGGCCCGTAATGGTTGAAAACCCGGCAATCCGGAGCCAGCCGCCGGATGGTGTCAAAGGTCGCCCACGTCAACGCTTCTCCTCCGAGAATCAGACAGCGGGGTAAAAGCCGAGACGCTTCTGGATGCTCCAGCAAGGCCGAGAGCTGGGATGGAACGACCTTCAGGACATCGAATCTCTCCCGAGCGAAGTCTTCAACCAACGCGTTCGCATCGGCGATCTGCGCCTCGGAAGCGATATACAGGGTCCCACCGAAGCAGAGCGGGGGAAACAGGACGGTGTTGCCGAGATCCGCCGCGAAGGTGGAAACGTGAGCAAAGCGCCCCCCCCGGGGTAGATCGATGCGGCCGGCGACCGCACGCAGATAGGACAACATCTGGCGGTGCTCGACTGCCACTCCTTTGGCGGCTCCCGTGGAGCCCGAGGTATAGAGAACATAGGCGAGGCTCTCCTCCGTGATTCCCGCGGCGGGAGGGCTGACAGTGGAGAGATCGCTCTCGGTGTCGGAATCGATCACCTCCGCTGGCGGCGAGCCAAGAGGCAGGTGATCCAGCCAAGCCTGCCGCGTTACCACCGCTGCGGCTCCGGCGTCCTGCAGCAGGTGCCGAAGCCGCTCACCGGGAGAGGATGGATCGATCGGCACGTACGCACCGCCTGCCTTGAGAATACCCAGAATTCCTACGACCACATGCTCCGAGCGGTCCAACAGAAGAGCCACCCGCGCCTCCGGACCGACGCCCAGGCGGCGAAGCCGGTGGGCAAGTCGGTTCGCCCGCAGATCGATCTCCCGGAACGTCAGGCTCCGCCCCTCGACCACCACACAAGGGGCCTGCGGTGTCCGCTCCACCTGCGCCTCGAAGAGGCCATGGAGCGTCTCCTGGATGGCTGGGATTGGAGCCCCACTACCGGAAAAGGCTGTAAGCAGCACCTCGCGCTCCGCCGGGGAAAGCAGCGAAACGTATTGGTAACTCTCTTCCGGATGCTCAACCATGGCTCTTAACGCAGAATAGTAGTACCGCGTGAGAGTCTCGGCCTGTTCCTCGTCGAGAACGGTTAGGTCGCAGGTCGTGTTGAAGATAATCTGGTCGGGCGCTCCCAGATTGTGGGTGAAGGCGGTCATGAGGACGAAGTTGGTCTCCTCCACGAACTCACCCGCTCCGGCCGCCATTAGGCCACGGGACTGCACCGCCTCTTCCATGACATGGAAATTCAGATAGACGAACGAGGTCTCCAACAGGCGTTCACGTCCCCACCGCGCCTGGATGGCGGATAGGGGGTAGCGGCGGTACGGAAGCATTTCGATCTGCGCCGCATGGACGGCCCGCGCCAGATCCTTCCACGTGCCTTTCCCGAGTTGAGCCCGCAACGGCAGAGTATTCAGAAAAAGCCCGCAAACGCTCTGTCCATCCAGGGTCTCCGGCCGACCGTTCGAGGAAACCCCGGTAACCACCTCAGAGGTTCCGGCGAGAAATCCCAGGACTCGGCAATGGACCGCGAGAAAGAGACTCTTGAGGGGCAGCGCTTCCGATCGGGCGATCTCACGCAGAGCCGCACAAAGATCCGGAGGAAGAAACTGATTGATACGAAGGCAGCGCTCCCCCGGCGGCAACTCTCTGCCCGACCGCCAACGTGGAACCCGCAGCAGCTGGCAATCCTCGAGCTTCCTATCCCAGAACTCCTGGCATGCCCGCGATTCCAAGGCCAGCCGTTCCAGGCGGATGAAGTCACGGAAGGTCGTGCGTAGGGGTGTCAGCTCGGGAAATTCCTCACCGCGCAGGAGGGCGGTGTAGCAAGTGAAGATCTCGCTGAAAGTCGTGTGCAGACTCCAGCCATCGATCACGGCGTGGTTTTCCGTCAACGTGAATTGAAGCGTTTCGTCCGTGCGCCAGTGGACGTGAAAACGGAGCTGTGGTGGACGCGAGAGATCGAACGGTCGCAGAACCTCCGCATCCCAGTACTCCTGGAGCGCATGCTGCTGTTCGTCCGCATCCAGGTGGCGCAGATCGGTCCACCCCACAGGAAACCAGGGTTCTTGGTAGACGAGTTGCAGGGGCTCGCTGTAGCCGGTCAGATCGAAGGCGGTGCGCAGGTTCGCGTGCCGCGCTGTGATGTGGCTCACGGCGCGCTGGAATTTCTTCGGGTCGAAGAGAAGCCTCAGATGGAAGCTGTTGATGCTGTGGAAGACCGGCGAGCCCGCCAGCTCCTCGATGTGATACAGCATGCCTGCCTGCAGGCCGGAGAGCGGGTAAGCGTCCTCGACGCCTTCGGGAAGGTGGGCGCAGTCTTCGGCGGAGATCAGGCTGAAGGGCTCTGTGTGGATTACCTCGGCCTCGGCCCTTTCCGACGCACGGAGATGAGCAGCGAGTTCCGCGATGGTGGGGTGACTCGCCACCTCCTGCATGGTGAGGCGAATTCCTCGCTCCCGGGCCAACGCCACGACCCGGATGCTGCGAATCGAATCCCCTCCGAGAACGAAGAAGTTGTCGTGAACCCCTACCGGCTCGGCATGGAGCACCGCCGTCCACACGGCAGCCAGGGTCTCCTCCACCGGATCGCGGGGCGCCACGAACGGCGCTGCTGCGCGATCACGCCCTCCACTAGGCTCCGGAAGGGCTGTTCGGTCGACTTTACCGTGGGAGGTGAGGGGTAGAGACTGCAGGGTGACGAAAAAGCTTGGCACCATGTGCTCGGGAAGTCGAGTGAGCAGGAAACGGCGCAACTCTTCCGCCGGAGGCGTCTCCGTGAAGGCCGGCACCACCCATGTGACGAGCCGCTTTTCGCCGGAGTCGCCTCGTGCGTCTACCACCGCCTCGCGGATGCCGGGATGCTCCAGGAGTGCCGCCTCCACCTCACCGGGCTCTATACGGTAGCCGTGGATCTTCACCTGCCTATCACGTCGGCCGAGGAGCCGCAGCCGACCGTCTCCCCCATAGCGGGCGAGATCTCCCGTGCGATACAGGCGAGATCCCGGCTCGCCACTCCAAGCATCTGGGACGAAGCAGGCTGCCGTCAGACCGGGACGCCGGAGATAGCCCCGGCTGACCTGATCGCCACCGACGCAGATCTCGCCGACAGCCCCCAAAGGTACCGGGTCTCCATGATCGTCCAGTAGATAGATCCGGATGCGGGCGATAGGACGTCCGATGGGAACCTCTCCGGTATCCGGATCGGTCGTCGTCACCTCGTGGACACAGCAGCCGACCACCGTCTCCGTGGGGCCGTACTCATTGATCAGCCGGGTGCCCGGCGCCTGAACCCGCCAGGGAGAGAGGCTCTGGGCGAACAGCGCCTCACCGCCGAGGATCAAGGCCTTCGTGGCGGTCAGGAGCGCCGCTGCCGGCAGGTCTCGGCTGACGAGGTCGAGGTGAGCGGGAGTCAGCTTGACGAAGCTGAATCCCGGCGCCGCGCCCAGAGCGGCCTGCAAGAGCTCCACGCCCTCTCCTTCAGGGAGGAGGTGGACAGGACGGCCTGCCGCCAGAGGGACGAACAGCGCTGTCACGGAAAGATCGAATCCAAGGGAGGAATGGACCGGAGCGCCGTTCCCTTCCTCGACCCCATAGCTCTCCAGACACCACCCCAGATAGGCGACGGCACCGCGGTGTGGGACCATCACTCCTTTCGGCCGCCCAGTGGAGCCCGAGGTGTAGATGATGTAGGCAAGGTTTTCCTCTCCCGTTCTTGCGCTGCCCTGACGCCCCGCTGGTACCACCGGCTCATCCTCCGTGTCCAGACAGAGGATCTCGAATCCCTTCTGTGGCAGATGGTCTGACAGAGCCGCCTCCGTGAGGACGATCCGGCAGCCGCAGTCTGCCAGCACAAAGGCGATCCTCTCCGCAGGATAAGCTGGATCGATGGGCACGTAAGCGCCGCCCGCCTTCAGAATGCCAAGCAGTGCCGGCATCAGCTCGAGACGGCGGCGCATCAAGACGGCAACCGGGATGTCCGGTCCAACACCCAGATGGCAGAGCCTCTCCGCCAGCCTCTCTGCCCGCAGATCGAGTTCCCGAAAGGTGAGGGTCTTCTCTCCAGCGATCACGGCGACCGTGTCCGCGGATGTCGCAGCCCTCTCCGCGAAGATCTCATGCAGACAGGCGGGCGGTGCCGTGGGGCGCAGACTGTCGTTCCACTCGATCAGGAGTTGGTGGCGCTCGCTTTCGCGCGGGAGGACCAGATCGGAGACGCGTCGCCAAGGTTCGGCGACAGCTCTATCAAGCAGGGCCTGAAGGTCGCCGAGCCAGCGGCGGATGGTCGAAGGATCAAAAAGATCGATGTTATAGGTGAAGGCTGCGGAGAGCCGCCGCTCGACCTCGCGGACGTCGAGCATCAGATCGAACTTTACCGTCTGGTTGTAGACCGGAATCGGTGCCAGCTCAAGCCCGCCAAAGGTCACATCCTGCGTCAGGATCGGCTCCTGATTGAGCCACACCTGGAAGATCGGAGAGCGGCTCGGGTCGCGCTCGGCAAAGGCGGAAACGAGACGCTCGAACGGCAGATCCTGGTGATCCCGGGCACCATGCACCGTCTCGCGAACCCGCGATAGCAGTTCTTGAAACCGGCAGTTGCCCCGCAGGTCGACCCGGAAGACCACGGTGTTGAGGAACAGCCCGATCACCCCCTCCAGCTCGACTTGGCCGCGATTGGCCACGGGTGAGCCGACGAGTACCTGATCCTGCCCGGCAGCACGGGAGAGGAGAAGCCCGAGCCCGGCGAGCAGCACCATGAAGGGCGTCACTCCCTCGCTGCGGGCCAGTGCGGCCAGCGATTGGCTCAACGCAGAGGGCCACAGATCTCCTTCTATCCTGCCGCGGTAGGTAAACGAGGCCGGCCGCGGCCGATCGGTCGGTAAGGAGAGGACGAGCGGAACGCCCTCCAGTTGCCCCCTCCAGTAGGAAAAGAGTTCTTCCAGAGTCTCGCTTTGCAACGTGTCGCGCTGCCACTGGGCGTAGTCTCCGTATTGGAGCGGCAGGTCGGACAGGGGCGAAGCATCTCCCGCGACGATAGCCTCATACAGCGCCGTCACCTCGCGAATCAGAATGGCCTCCGAGAAAGCGTCCCCCACGAGATGATGCAGCACATAACAGAGCGCATGCTCGCATTCCCCCAGACGGATCAGAAGGACTCGCAGCAAGGGGCCGAGGACCAGATCGAAGGCACGGTCCACAGCCTCTCTAAATGAGCGCTGGACCTCCGCCTCTCGCTCACCTGGCGGCAGCCCGCTCAAATCAATGACGGCGAGCGGATCCTGTGGGGTCGGAGAGACCACCTGGACCGGCTCACCATCCAGGATCATGAACCGGGTACGTAGGGCTTCGTGCCGTGCCACCACTTCTCCGAGAGCCCGCTGTAAGGTCCTGATCTGCAACTGGCCATAGAGCGAAAATGCAGTGAAGAGGTGATAAACATTGGCCTGTCCCTCCATTTGAGAGAGGAGCCACAATCTCCTCTGCGCAAACGAGGTCGGGAAAATGTAAACCTCTTGATCGGCCGCCGAAGGCGCAGAGAGTGGCGGCGTCACGAGTGTGCTGAGCTGCGACAGATCCATCTTTACCCCTTTGCGGCTGTCCTAGGACAGCGACTTGATAATGCCCTCGGAACCATGGACAACCCGGCCCTTGCGGGCGACACTCCGGATGGCTGGCGTGCGGGCTCCGGAGGCCCGTTCCGCCTCCTCGACGACCCTGGCGAGCGAGGCGATGGTGGTGTGCTCGAAGGCCTTCCGCAGAGGGATCTCGACAGCAAAGGTGGCCTGCACTCGCGCCAGCATCCGCGTGGCCAGCAAAGAGTGGCCTCCGAGCTCGAAGAAGTCGGCCTCGACGTCCACAGGTCCGCTCTTGAAGATCTCCGCCCAGATCCCGGAGAGGCGCTCCTCTACCGCAGTGCGGGGAGTAGTCCCGGCGCGGCGGGCACCGCTCCGCTCCATGGCCGGCAGCGCACGGCGGTCGACCTTACCATTGGGCGTCCTCGGCAGGGCCTCGAGGAAGACGAAGGCCGATGGGATCATGTGACCGGGGAGTCGCTTCTGCAGCAGATTCCGCAGACCGCCGGCCTCCACGCTCCGTCCCTTCTCCGAGGCTACATAGGCGACTAACCGTTGATCACCCTCCTGCTGCTGGACGACCACCACCGCCTCGCGCACATCGTCCTGGGACAGGAGC
Source organism: uncultured Acidobacteriota bacterium (assembly GCA_963698025.1). Lineage (GTDB taxonomy): Bacteria > Acidobacteriota > Thermoanaerobaculia > Multivoradales > UBA5704 > DATARR01. The sequence goes on from OY969112.1 coordinate 254,780, forward strand.
GCAGTCTCCACCTCACCCAGCTCGATGCGAAAGCCGCGGATCTTGACCTGGTGATCGATCCGGCCGAGGAATTCGATCCCATCGCCGGCACGCCAGCGCACGAGGTCACCCGTCCGGTAGAGGACCGCGCCGGGGGTGCGCGCGAACGGGTCGGGCACGAAGCTCAGGCTGGTCTTCTCCGGGTTGCGCCAGTAGCCGCTGCCCACGCCGGTTCCCGCAATGCAGAGCTCGCCCGGGGCGCCGAAGGGGACGAGCCGCAGGCCCCGGTCGACCACGTGGCAGGAGAAGTTGGCCAGCGGCCTGCCGATGGGGAGGGCGTGGACACCACGCGGCAGGGGGCGGTCGAAGACGGCCTGGGTCACGTCATCCGCCGCCTCGGTCGGACCATAGGCGTTGACCACCGGAATCTGTGGGTAGAGGGCGAGCCAGTCGTTGACCAGATCGACCGGCACCGCCTCCCCGGTGGCCATCATCCAACGCAGGCCGGGCAGGGCCCGCTCCCCCTCCGGCAGCACCGCGGCGTGATCGATCAGTGCCCGGAGAACCGCCGGCACGAGCTCCGCCAGGGTCACTCTCTCCTCGCGCAATACGCGCAGCAGCCGCCGCGGGTCGCTCACGGTCTCCGGATCCACGATCACGGTGCGCCCGCCCAGCAACAGCGGGGCGAGGAACTGCCAGACGGAGATATCGGAGGAGGATGGTGCGCTCTGAAGGAAGCAGAGACCGGAATCCAGGTCCAGGGCCTCGCGCTGTGCCCAGATATGGTTGACCGCGCCATCGTGGCGGACGACCGCCCCCTTCGGGAGCCCGGTCGAGCCGGAGGTGTAGAGCATGTAGGCCGGGTCGCGGGCGTCCCCCGGCAGGGCCGACGGGGCCTCGCCGGGCACGAGAGGGACGCGCGGGTCGAAGAGCTCGGCCTGGAGGCCCGCTGGTATCTCCGGCATCGCCGGAGGCTCCGCTGCGCCCTCGCTCAGGCAGACCACGGCGCGCAGCTCCGGGCAGGCGGCGAGGATCTCGCGCCGGCCGGCGATCAGCCCGGCGCGCGCCACCAGCACGCCGACGCCGCTGTTCGCCAGCATGTAGCACAGCCGGTCCTCGGGATAGGTCGGCTCGAACGGCACGTAGGCGCCGCCGGCCTTGAAGACCGCCAGCAAAGCGACGAGGAAGTCGAGGCCGCGCTCGTCGAGCAGGCCGGCGAAGCAGCCTGGCCGCACGCCGAGGCGGCGGAGGACCTGGGCCAGCCCCTCCGACCGGCGGTCCAGCTCCGCGTAGGTGAGGCACTCGCCATCGCAGACCGCGGCCACCTCGGCCGGCGTCCGGGCGACTTGGCGGGCGAAAAGGGACTGAATCGTGGCATCCAACGGATACCCGGGCCGCTCCGGCCCCTGAAGCTCCTGCAGGAGCTGGAAGGTCTCCGCTTCGCCGAGCAGGCCGAGGGCGCCGATGCGCTCCTCCGGGCTGTCGGCGAGGCCGCGCAACAGGTTTTCGAAATGGCCCAGCAGGCGGTCGATGGTGGCAGCATCCAGGATGTCGGTGCTGTATTCCGCCATCACCTTCAACCCTTCCCCCCGCTCGCCCAGCGTCAGGTTGAGGTCGAACTTGGCGGTGCGGTGCAGCAGCGGCACCGGGACGATCTCCAGGCCAGCCAGCTCCAGCGGCTCCACTCTGCCGGCCGGCTCCATGTCAAAAACCACCTGGAACAGAGGCGTGACGCTGAGATCGCGCCGCGGCTGCAACTCCTCGACAATACGGTCGAACGGGAGGTCCTGGTGGGCGAAGGCGCCGAGCACGGTCTCCCATACCCGCGCCAGGGCCTCGCGAAAGCCCGGGTCCCCGGCGAGGCCGGTGCGCAGCACGAGGGCGTTGACGAAGAATCCGATAAGCCCTTCGACCTCTCTTCGGGTCCGGTTCGCCGCGTTGGTGCCGACCACCAGATCCTCCCCCGCGCCATAGCGCAGGAGGAGCACCTTGAAGGCGGCGAGGAGAGTGGTGAAGAAGGTCACTGAGGCCCGCCGGCTGAGGTTCCGCAGAGAGGCGCAGAGATCGCCTGGGAGAGAGAGCGCGCGCACGCCGCCGCGGTAGGTCTGGGTGGCCGGATGGGGACGGTCGGTGGGCAGGTTGAGCACCTCGGGCGCCCCGGCGAGACGCCGGCGCCAGTAGTCGAGCTGCCGCTCCAGGACCTCTCCCTGCAACCAGCCGCGCTGCCAGAAAGCGTAATCGGCGTACTGCACCGGCAGCTCCGGCAAGCGGGGGTACTCCCCGCTCCGGCTACCGGCGTAGAGGGCGGACAGCTCGCGCACCAACAGCCCCACCGACAAGCCGTCCGAGACGATGTGGTGGAGGTTGAAGAAGAGCACATGCTCCTCCCCCGCCCCTTCGGAGAGCCGTAGCAAGAGGGTGCGCAGGAGGGGGTCCGACGAGAGGTCGAACGGCCGCACCGCCTGTGCCGCGATCACCGCGAGGACCGCCTCCTCGTGCGCTCCAACCGACAGGTTGGACAGATCGAGCAGCGGGATCTCCCAGTCGGCGGCCGGACGGACGACCTGGACCGGCTCACCCTGCGTCAGCCGGAAGACGGTCCGCAACGCCTCGTGCCTCTCCACGAGGAATGCGATGGCCCGGGCCAGCGCCGAGCGATCGAGCGCACCGCTCAGGCGCAGGGCGCCCGGGATGTTGTAGGCCGGGCTCTCGGGCTCGAGCTGCTGCAGAAACCAGATCCGCTGCTGCGCGAAGGAGAGCGGTAGATCGCCGCCGCGGGGAGCCCGCCCGATCCCCGGCACCTCCAGCCCCTCCGCCGACCGGAGCGCGCGCTCTACCTCGGCGGCCAGCCCGGCCACCGTCGGTGCCTCGAAGAGCTTGCGCACCGACAGCTCGACCCGGAAGGCCTCGCGCACCCGGGCGATCACGCGCGTTGCGATCAGTGAGTGCCCCCCGAGCTCGAAAAAGCCGTCGTGCACGCCGGCGCGCTCCACCCCCAGAGTCTCGCTCCAGATCCCGGCCAGGATCTCCTCCGCCGGCGTGCGCGGGGCCACGTAGGCCGGAGCGGCCTCCGGCCTCACCTGCTCGGGCGCGGGCAGGGCCGCGCGATCCAGCTTGCCGTTGGGCAGGCGCGGCAGCTCGCCGAGAGCCACGACCACCGCCGGGACCATCGCCTCGGGGAGCTCTCTGGCGAGCGCCTCGCGCAGACCGTCGGCGCCGTCCTCGCCCGGCCGCGGCACCACGTAGGCCACGAGACGCGGGCCTCCCACACCGTCATCGCGGACCACGGCCACCGCCTCCCGCACGGCGGGCTGACGCAACAGGGCGGCCTCGATCTCGCCCAACTCGATGCGGACGCCGCGGATCTTGACCTGCTGGTCGATCCGCCCCAGGAAATGGACCTCACCGGTAGCGGCGAGGAAGCCGAGGTCGCCGGTGCGATAGAGACGCTCGCCCCGCCGGCCCGCGCCGGGGTGGGGCACGAAACGGTCGGCGGTGAGATCGGGATGGTCGAGGTAGCCGCGCGCGAGGCCCGCGCCGCCGACCTGGATCTCGCCCGCGATCCCCGGCGGCACCAGCCGGCCCGAGCGGTCGAGCAGGAGCAGGTCGACGTTGTCCAGTGGCCGGCCGATCGGGACGATCTCCCCCCCGGCGTCTGGCGACCAGGGCCGGAACGTGGCGTCGATCGCTACCTCGGTCGGCCCGTAGAGGTTGCAGACCTCGATGCCCAGGTCCGCCGCGACCCGCGCGGCGAGGACGGCCGGGAGAGCCTCGCCGCCGCAGAAGAGCCGCCGCAGGGTGCGGCAGCACCCGGCCGCGCCCGGCTGCTCCAGGAAGGGTACCAGCAGGGAGGGGACGAGTTGCAGCACGGTGACGCCGTGCCTCTCGATCTCCTCCAGCAGGAGGCCCGGGTCACGGTGCGCCTCCGGCGCGGCGATTACCAGGTGCGCCCCCGTGATCAGAGGGAGGAAGATCTCCCACACCGAAGCGTCGAAACCGTGGGGCGTCTTGAGCAGCACCCGGTCCTCCACCGCAAGGGGGAAGGCGTGCTGCATCCAGAGAAGACGGTTGGCAATGGCTCGATGGGAGATGCCCACCCCCTTGGGCCGCCCGGTGGAGCCGGAGGTGTAAATGACGTAAGCCAGGTTGTCCGGCCCGGCGCTGGCGGGCAGGGTCTCCGGTCTCTCGCCGGCGATCTCCGGCCCCTCGCGGTCGAGGCAGACGACCCGCGGAGCGGCCCCGGCGAAGCGATCCAGCAGGCGCTCCTGCGTGAGCAGCAGGCTCGCGCCGGCGTCCGCCAGCAGCAGGGCCCGCCGGCTCTCGGGATAGGCGGGGTCCACGGGCACATAGGCCCCTCCCGCCTTGAGGATGCCGAGCAGGCCCACGATCATCTCCACGGACCGCTCGGCCGCGAGCGCCACCTTCGTCTCGGGCCCTACGCCGAGACGGCGGAGAAAGCGGGCCAGACGGTTCGTCCGGGCATCGAGCTCCGCGAAGGAGATCTCCACGTCGCCGCAGACGAGGGCCGTGCGGTCCGGCGTGCGGCCGGCCTGCTCCGCGAAGCGCTCGGCGAGCGTCAGCGCCATCCCGAAGTCGCGCCGGTCTCCACGCAGCGCCTCCAGCCGGCCCCTCTCCTCCGCCGGAAGGATCTCCAGGCCCAGAGCCGGGACCGCGGGGCACGACACGGCATCCTGGAGCAGCTCGCGGAACCAGACACCCACCCGGGCGGCGTCCTCCGGCCGCACGGCCCCTGCGTCGTGCTCCAGATCGACCGTCAGCCGGTCCCCGTCCCAACGGCACCCGAGCTTCAACTCGAAGCGGTCGAAGCAGGCGCCGCAGCGCTCGAGCGCGAACCGCCGGCTCTCCGGGAGCGGGCCCTCGCGGCTCTCGAACGCCAAAGGGAAAAAGTGGGGAGCTCCGTTGCCGCCGACCACGGTCTTCCAGTTGAAGAAGTCCTGCCATGGCGACAGCTCGGCGACCGCCTTCGCGGTCCGGCGCACGATCTCCTCGAACGAGGCCGCCTCCTCGACCGCCACCTGGACAGGGAGGTGGCGGGCCAAGAGGCCGATGGCATCCCGCAGCTCCTCGCTACGACGACCGTCGAACACGGTTGCCACGGCGACCGGCCTTCCCGCCAAGCGCTGCAGCAGCACCGTCCAGGCGGCCAGCAGGAACGCTGAGACCGGGACTTCCCAGCTCCGGGCGAGCCCGGCGACTCGCGCGGCCAAGTCCGGGCACACCGGCAGAGCCAGCCGGCGCGGCGCGAAGCCGCCGCTCGCGACGGGCGCGAACGGCAGCCGCGCCTCCAGAAGGGGCAGAACATCCCGGCTCTGCCAGTACTTGCGGGCCCGGGGGTCCTGCGTGGCAAGGAGGTCGTTCAGCCAGCCGGAGAGGTCGGCGTACTGGAGCGGCTCGTCGTTGGGGAGGGGGTCGCCCCCCAGGGCCTCATAGGCGCGCTCCACCTCCCGCGCCAGGTTCTCCATGCCGGCCGCATCGGCGCACAGTGCGGAGAGGCCGAGGAGCAGGCGCCGCCCATCGGGCAGATCCACCAGGGCGGCCCTCAGTCGCGGACCGTCCGCAGCCCCCTCGGCAAACCGCGCCATCTCCCTCAACAGAGCATCGATCCGCTCCTGGCGTTCTGCGGTGGAACAGCGGCTCAGATCGTACTGGTCGAGAGATGGCGGCAGGGAGCCGCCGATAACCTGCAGAGGTGCGCTCAGACCGGGGATCCGCCGAAAGTCGGTGCGCAAGATCTCGTGCCGTTGTACCACTCGATCCAGCGCCCGCCGCAGCCGCTCCGCGTCGGTGTCTCCGGCGATCCGGACGGCGCAGTAGGCCCCATAGAGATCCCCCAGACCCTGGAGCTGCCAGAGCCGTTCCTGCTGGGGCGACAGGGCGAAACCTTCCACCAATGACGTCATGACCTCTCCTCGAATCTGCAGCGGCTCACATCGAACCGGGCGCGCCGATGGCCACCCTCTTCCGAACCCGTGGCACCGGCAGGCCGGTTTGGGCTGCCAGCTCCTCGCCGACCGCGGCCCAGCGGCTCTCCGCGATCGCGGCGAGCCGCCGCTTCAGCTCGTCCATGCGCACCTCCGGGTCGGCGGCGACCTGCTCCAGGACCGTCTGCAGGCTCTCCTGCAGCCAGGAGATCGTCACGTCCTCGTACAGGTCGCGGCTGTATTGCAACGTCTCGTACAGGCCCTCCGGCGCGTCGACGAAGGTCAGGTTGAGATCGAATTGGGTGGTGCCGGTGTCGAGATCGAACGGCTCCACCGCGAGGCCGCCCGGCACTTCGAAAAAGTCGTCGCCCAGCGTCTGGAACGTGAAGCCGATCTGGAAGATCGGGTTGTGCGCCAAGCTGCGCTCGGGTCGTAGCTCCTCGACCAGCCGGTCGAAGGGGAGGTGCTGATAAGTGAAAGCCTCGAGCGTCCGCTCGCGGGTCTGGCCGAGGAGCTCGCGGAAAGTGGGATTGGCCACGATTTCCAGCCGGTACACCAGGGTGTTCACGAAAAAACCGATCAGTGCCTCGATCTCGGACCAGTTTCGGTAGCTAATCGGCGAGCCCACCAGAATATCGCGCTCCCCCGATTCCAGGTGAAGGAGAACCTGGAAGGCGGTCAGCAGGGTCATGAAGAACGTGCACTCCTCGCGGACCGAGAGCCGCTTGAGGCGCTCTGCCAGCTGCGGAGGCAGCATGGTGTGACGGACCGCGCCCTGGAAAGTCTGCACCTCCGGCCGGGGATGGTCGGTGCTCAGCTCCAGGAGCGCGGGCGCGCCGGCGAGCCGCTCGCGCCAGTAGCCGACATGGGAATCGAGAACCTCGCCCTGCAACCAGCCGCGCTGCCAGACCGCGAAGTCGGCGTACTGGACCGGCAACTCGGGCAGGGGCGAGGGGAGCCCCCGGGAGAAGCTGACATAGAGCTGCACCAGCTCGCGCACGAACACCGCGGTCGACAGGGCGTCGGCGACGATATGGTGCAGCGTCAGGGTCAGCACGTGATCGCGCGCGCTCAACCGTAGCAGGCGGCAGCGGACCAGCGGCGGCTGGGAAAGGTCGAAGGGGCGCTGAGACTCCTCCTCGGCGTGGCGCCGGGCCTCGGGCTCCCGCTCGCCCTCCGGCAGCAGGCGCAGGTCATCCACCGGGATCTCCAGCGGCAGGGGCGCGCAGACGACCTGCACCGGCTCTCCCCCACGATGGAGGAAGGCGGTGCGCAGGGCCTCGTGGCGACGGACGATCTCGCTGGCCGCGCGGCCGAGCGCGCCGGCATCGAGATCGCCGTTGAGCAGGACAGCCGTGAAGATGTTGTAGAACGGGCTCCCCGGCTGGATTTGGTCCATGAACCAGAGCCGCTGCTGGGAGAAGGAGAGGCGGGCCTCCCCCGCCGTGGTCCGCTCCAGCGGCGGGATCCGGAGCCCCTGCGCCGCCTGCATCTCCTCCTCGACGGCCGCCGCGAGATCGGCCACGGTGGAACGCAGGAACAGGATGCGCAACGGCAGGTCGATGCCGAACACCTGGCGGATGCGCGAGATGAGCTGGGTGGCGAGCAGAGAGTGCCCGCCCGCCTCGAAGAAGTCCTCGTCGAGGCCGACCCGCTCGCGGCGCAGGAGGTCCTGCCAGAAACCGGCCAGGAGCTCCTCCGCGGCGGTTCGCGGCCGCTCCGGGGCGGTGTCGGCGACGCTTTCTGGGGGTTCGGGCAGGGCGCGCCGGTCCACCTTGCCGGTGGCCGTGCGCGGGATCTCGCCGAGAGCCACGAAGCGCGAAGGAATGATTGAGTCCGGCAGCAGCTCGGACAGGAACGCTCGCATGCCGGCCGCCGGGATCTCGCCGGACGCCACCAGGTAGGCGCAGAGCACCTGATTGTCCCCCGACTCTTGGCGCATCACCACCACGGCGTCGCGCACCGCCGGATGCTGGCGTAGCGCGCTCTCGACCTCGCCGGGCTCGATGCGGATGCCGCGCAGCTTGATCTGATGGTCGATACGGCCCAGGAACTGAAGGGTACCGTCAGCCAGGTGGCGCGCCAAGTCGCCGGTCCGGTACAGGCGATCCCCTTCCCATTGAGCGAACGGATCGGGGATGAAGACCTCGGCGGTACGGTCCGGCAGGTTCGGGTAGCCGTGGGTCAGGCCGGCGCCGCCGAGGCAGACCTCGCCGGGAGCTCCGATCAGAACCGGGTGGAACGCGCGATCCAGGAGCCGCACCCGGATACCGCTCATCGGACGCCCAACCTCGACGCCGCCGGGCCGGCGCTCGTCCGGCGCGGTGCCCTGGTACAGGCAGGTCATGGTCCCCTCGGTCGGCCCGTACTGGTTGAAGATCCGGAGGTTGGGGCCGCAGGCCTCGCGCATCGCAGCGACGTCGGTACCGAGCAGGACCTCGCCAGACACCACCACCAGGCGGAGCGACGGCAGGCCGCCGCGGATTGACGCCGCGGCATGCGCCACGCGGCGCAGGAGAGACGGGACCATCGCCAGGATGCAGGTGACATTGTGCTCGGCGATCTTCCGCGCCACGACCTCTGGATCGCGCGCCTCGTCCCCACTCACCATCACCAGCCGGGCGCCGGCCCAGAGCGGCGACAAGACGTCCCGAATGGAGGCATCGGACAGCAGCCGCCCCCGTTGCAGGACCGTATCTCCAGCGTGAATCCCATAGTGCCGCACCACCCAGGCCAAGTGGTTCACGCCGCTACCATGCGAGGTGAGGATCCCTTTGGGCCGGCCGGTGGAACCGGATGTGTAGACGACGTACGAGATGTCTTCCGGACCGACCTCCGGCAGAGGCACCTCCTTTCCGTCCTCCAGCTCCCCCTCCAACGCGCGGTCGAAGCCCACCACCGGCAGGGGCCAGCCGGGCAGGTTGCCACGCAGCGCCTCCTGGGCGAGGAAGAGAGCCGGCGCTGCGTCCTCCAGCATCTGGAGCTGGCGCGCCGCCGGCAGCTCCGGATCGATGGCGACATAGGACACCCCGGCGCGCAACGCCGCGAGCATCATCACTGCCATGTCCGGGCCCTGCTCGGTGCAGATGGCGATCCGGGCACCGGGTCCGGCGCCTGCGGCGTGCAGCCGGTGGGCGAGGCGGCGGCTCCACCGCTCGAGCTGGTCATAGGTGATCCGCTCGTTTTCGAAGACGATGGCTACGGCCTCGGGGGTGCGTGCAGCCTGGACCTCGAAGAGCCGGTGCAGCGACGGGGCCGGCGCCTCGCCAGGCCCGGTATCACTCCACTCCAGCACTGCCTGGTGGCGCTCGGCACCGGTCAGCAGCTCCAGATCCGACACCGCCTTCTCCGGGAAGGCCACGAAGTCGGCGAGCAGGGCTTCGAAGTGAGCCAGCAGGCGAAGGATCGTGGTGTGGTCGAACAGGTCTGTTGCAAAGGTAAGAGCACCCTCTAGCCCCCTATCCTGCGTAGTCAGGATCACGGAAAGATCGAGTTTCGCCGCTTGGCTGTCGCGGGTGCAGGGGGTTAAGGCAAGACCTGGCAAGCAGAACTCGCTCTGCGGTGTGTTCTGGAGCATGAAGAGAACCTGGAAAAGCGGCGCGTAAGAAAGGTCGCGTTGCGGGTTTATTTCCTCCACCAACTTCTCGAAGGGCGCTTCCTGATGGGCGTAAGCGTCGAGCGCCAACTCCCGTAGGCGCGCCAGTGCCTCGCGTGCCGAAGGGTTGCCGCCGAGGTCGGCCCGCAGCACGAGGGTGTTGATGAAGAACCCGATGACCTTTTCGGTCTCCAACCGGTTGCGCCCCGCGATCGGCGTGCCGACGCATAGGTCGGACACCCCGGACCAGCGGAAGAGGAGGCTCTGGAACACGGCCAGGAGCAGCATGAAAAGGGTCACCTCTTCGCGGCGGGCGCGCTCGGTGAGGCGGACGAAGAGCTCGGCCGGCAGATGGATCTCCTCGCGGGCTCCGCGGCCGCTCCACACCGCGGGACGCGGGCGGTCGAGGGGAAGGGCCAGCAAGGGAGGGATGCCCTCCAGCTGCTGCCGCCACCAGTCAATCTCGGCCTCCAACACGGCAGCGGAGAGCCATTGACGCTGCCAGACCGAGAAGTCGGCGTACTGAATCGGTAGCTCGGGAAGCTTAGAGGGGACGCCTTCCACCACCGCGCGATAGAACACGGCGAGCTCTTCGAGAAAGAGGGTCATGGACCAGGCGTCACTCACAATGTGGTGCATCGAGCCGAGAATGACGTGCTCTTCTTCCGACAGCCGCAGGAGGCGGGGGCGGAAAAGGGGACCCGAGGCGAGATCGAACGGCAGCCGCGCATCCTCCCCGACCAGCCGCTCGGCCTCAGCCTCGCGCCTCGCCGCAGGGAGGGCCGAGAGGTCGGCCCGCGGCAGGAGGATCCCGGCGGTGGGCGCCACCACCTGCACCGGCTGTCCCTCGACGGTGGCGAAGGTCGTGCGCAACGATTCGTGGCGGCAGACGATCCGGCTGATGGCCTGGGCGAGCGCCTCAGGGTCGAGACAGCCGGTCAGACGCGCTGCGAGCGGGATCACGTAGGACAAGCCGGGCTCGAGCTGGTCGAGAAACCAGAGTCGCTGCTGCGCAAAGGAGAGCGGGAGGCGTTGCGTCCGCGGCACCGGCACGAGGGGCGGTGCTTCGGAGGTGCTACCGCTCCGCGACAGGTCCTGCACCCGCTCGGCCAAGGCAACAATGGTGGGTGCCGCGAACAGCTCGCGCAACGGCAGCTCCACCCGGAAGAGGCTACGGATTCGCGAGACCACCTGCGTGGCCAGCAGAGAATGGCCGCCGAGCTCGAAGAAGTTGTCGTGGACGCCGATTCGTTCCACACCGAGCACGGCAGCCCAGATGTCGGCCAGCAACTCCTCCACTGGGTTGCGCGGCGCCACCAGGTCCGGCCGTGCCAAGGGGAGCGGCGCGATCCCCGACAGCGCGGAGCGATCGACCTTGCCGTTGGGCAGAAGAGGCAGGGCCGGGATCATCGACCAGGCCGACGGCACCATGTGCTCGGGGAGCCGTTCCCGCATGAGACGGACGAGATCCGCCGGCGTCGGAGCGCCGTCAGCTTCGGGGACCACGTGCGCCACCAGCCGGCTGGCTTCGCCGCTTCCGGCTACCACCACCACGGCCTCGCGCACGCCGGGCAGGGTGGCGAGGACCGCCTCCACCTCTCCCGGCTCGATCCGGAAGCCGCGGACCTTGATCTGGTGGTCGAGCCGTCCCAGGAACTCGATGCTGCCATCAGGCAGCCAGCGCGCCAGGTCACCGGTCCGGTAGAGGCGGGAGCCTGGCAGATCGCCCCAGGGGTTGGGCACGAATTTTTCGGCCGTGAGGCCCGGACGCCCCCGGTAGCCGCGGGCAAGGGGCACGCCACCCACGTGGAGCTCTCCCGGAATTCCCACCGGCACCGGCTCACCCTGCCGGTCCAACAGGTGGACGGCCACGTTGGACAGCGGCCGACCGATGGGCACCACAGGCCGATGATCGCTGCGCAGGCACGGCCAGAAGGTGACGTCGATGGCGCACTCGGTCGGTCCGTAGAAGTTGCACAGCTCGGCGCCGAGGCGGGTGAAGAAGCGGTCGCGTAGCGCGGGCGTGAGCGCCTCGCCGCCGCTGAAGACGCGGCGCAGGGAGGCGCACTCCGCCAGCCCGGGCTCGCCGAGGAAGACGCCCAGCATCGACGGGACGAGCTGCAGCACCGTGATCTCGTGCCGGGCGACCGCCCGCGCCAGGTACGCGGGATCCTGGTGCCCACCCGGCTCCGCGAGGACCAGGCGTGCCCCTGAGATCAGCGGCAGGAACAGCTCCCAGATCGAGGCGTCGAAGCTGAAGGGGGTCTTCTGCAGGACCGCGTCGTCCGAGCCCAGGGGGAAGATCTCCTGCATCCAGAGGACCCGGTTGGCGATGGCCTGATGCGGCACCATAACGCCCTTAGGGAGACCGGTCGAGCCAGAAGTGTAGATGACATAGGCCAGATCCTCGGGAGCGACGCGTTCGCCGCGGAACGCCGGCCCCTCGTCCTCGTCGGCGGCCTCGCAACAGCCCTCGAGGAGGACCACCGTGGCCTCCTGTACCGGGAGTGCGGCCAGGCACCGCTCCTGCGCGAGGAGGACCGGCGCGCCGCTGTCCTCCAGCATAAAAGCCAGACGCTGACCTGGGTAGGAGGGGTCGAGCGGGACGTAGGCTCCGCCGGCCTTGTGGATAGCGAGAAGGCCGACGACCAGCTCGAGAGATCTCTCGGCGCACAGGCCGACCGGGACGTCCCGCCCCACGCCGCGAGCCCGCAACGTGGCAGCGAGACGGCCGGCCCGCCGGTCGAGCTCGCCGTAGGTCAGCCGCAGGCGGCCGATCTCCATCGCCACCGCCTCCGGGTGCCGGCGAGCCTGATCCTCGAACAGCTCGTGGAGCGCCGCGCCGGGCCGCGGCCGGGAGGTGAAGCCCCATTCGCGCAGGACCTGGTGCCGCTCGCCGTCGCCGTACAGCGGCAGTTCGTCAATGGGCCGCAGGGGATCGGCGACCGCGGCGGAGAGGAGCGTGACGTAGTGCCCCGCCATGCGCTCCAATGTCTGGGCGTCGAACAGGTCGCGGCTGAACTCGAGGAAACCCGTCGTCACCCCGTCGGCCTCCGCCAGCGACAAGGTCATGTCGTACTTGGTAGTCCGCCCTTCGACCGGCAGCATCTCCAGCTCGAGGCCGGGGATCTCGAACTGTGCCCGCCAGGCGTTCTGCACCGAGAACATGACCTGGAACAGGGGGGAATGTGTGAGGTCGCGCTCCGGCGCCATCTCCTCCACCAAGCGCTCGAACGGCAGGTCCTGGTGGGCCTGAGCCTCCAGGATCCCCTCAGCGGCCTGTGTCACGACGTCACGGAAGCCCGGTTGGCCGGAGAGGTCGGTGCGCAGCACCAGGGTGTTGACGAAGAATCCGATCAGCTCCTCGATTTCCCACCGGTTGCGGTTGGCGACGGGCGTGCCCACCAGCAGGTCGGTCTGCCCGCTGTAGCGATGGAGCAGCACCTTCCAGGCGGCAAGGAGAGCCATGAAGGGGGTCACCCCCTCTCGCCGGCAGAGGGCGGACAGCGCTTCGGTGAGGGCACGGGAGAGCACCACCGGGCAGGCGCCGCCCCGCCCACTCGGGGCTCCGCGGCGTGGCCGGTCAAGTGGCAGCGACAGGACCGCGGGAGCCCCCGCCAGCCGCTCCCGCCAGAAGGCCAGCAGGCTCTCCAGGACCTCGCCGGTGAGCCGCTCCCGCTGCCAGCGGGCGAAGTGAGCGTACTGCAGGCGTAGCGGCGGCAGCGGCGACGGCCGGCCGGCGGCGAAGCATGGATAGAGAGCCTCCAGCTCGCGCAACAGCACCCCCAGAGACCAGGCATCGCTGACGATGTGATGCATGGTGACGAGGACGACGTGCTCCTCGTGGCCGGTGCGCAGCAGGGCGCCACGCAGGAGGGGCCCGCGAGCGAGATCGAACGGCCGCGCCGCCTCCTCGGCCGCCAGGCGCTCCAGCTCGGCCTCGCGCAGTGCGGCCGGCAGATCGGACAGCTCGGCCAACGGCAGCGGCGCGTAGGAGGGCGGGCTCACCACCTGCAGCGGCTCGCCGCCGCTCTCCGGAAACGTGGTGCGCAGCGCCTCATGCCGCGCCACGATCTCGCAGAGGCTCGCGGCGAAGGCGCCCCGGTGCAGCGGCCCGCGCAGCCGGAGGGCCGCGGGAATGTTGTAGGTCGGCTGGCCGGGGAAGAGCTGGTCGAGGAACCAGAGCCGCCGCTGTGCGTAGGAGAGCGGGACGCCCGACCCGGCATCGCCGGCATCACCATCTTCGCCGGTCCTGGCGGCCGCGGGCCCGTTCCCCGGCTGGGCCGGCCCGGCCTCTGCAATCCGCGCCGCGAGCTGCTCCACCGTCGGCCCTTCGAATAGTTGACGCAGCTCCAGGGTGACGCCCAGCGTCTTCTGGATGCGCGAAATCAGCTGCGTTCCCAGCAGCGAGTGGCCGCCGAGCTCGAAGAAGCTCTCGTGGACGCCGAGGGGCGTGGCGGGATCGAGGCTCAGGACATCCCGCCAGATCTCGGCGAGCCTCCTCTCCAGCGGCGTGCGCGGCGGCACGCGCGGCCTCTCCTCTCCTGCCCAGGACGGCGCCGGCAGGGAACGGTGGTCGATCTTGCCGTTGGGTGTGAGAGGCAGCCGTTCCAGAAACACGAACACCGCGGGAGTCATGTGCTCGGGCTGCCTGACGCGTAGGAAGGCAGCCAGCTCCTCCGGCGGCACCGGGCTGTCGGCAGGGACCACGTAGGCCATCAGTTGAGGGCGACCGGCGCGGTCTTCGCGCAGAGCCACCACCGCCTCGCTCACGCCGGGGTGCTCCGCGAGCACGGACTCGATCTCTCCGAGCTCGATACGGAAGCCCCGCAGCTTCACCTGGGAATCCAGGCGTCCGAGGAATTGGAGCTGACCGTCGGGGAGACGGCGGGCGAGATCGCCCGAGCGGTAAAGGCGGGAGCCCGGCTCCAAGGCGAACGGGTCGGGGGTGAACCGCTCCGCCGTCAGGTCTGGCCGGCCCAGATAGCCGCGCGCCAATCCGCCGCCGCCGATCGCCACCTCGCCCGCGGCCCCCAACGGCACCGGATGCAACCGCGGGTCCAGAAGGTGGAGCTCCACGTTGGCGATGGGCCGGCCGATGAACGGGGCGGCCACGCCCTCCGGGAAAACCGGCGCGCAGGTGGTGACCACGGTGCCTTCGGTCGGCCCGTAGTGATTGACCAGCATCCAGGGGAGGCCGGCGGCGGGTCGGCGTTGCAGGCGGTCCCCGCCGGTGAGCAGGAAGCGTAGCGAGAGATCCCCCGGGATGCCCTCCAGAAGCACCGCCTCGGCGAGCGGCGTCGGCAGGAAGGAGACGGTGATCGCTTGCGTGGCCAGCCACGCGGCGAGACCGGCCGGCGCGGTGCGCAGCTCCTCGGGCGGAATGTGGAGGCTGGCGCCCACCGCCAGCGCGGGCCACAGCTCCCACACGGACGCATCGAACGCTGGCGAGGCCACGAGGGACATGCGGTCCGCCGATTCCAGACCGTAGGCGGCGCCGTGCCAGTCGGCCAGACGGCGCAGGCTCGCGTGCTCCACCGCCACCCCTTTGGGCCGGCCGGTGGAGCCCGAGGTGTAGATGACGTACGCCAGATTCTCGGGAAACGCCAGCGGCCCGAGGTCGTCCTCCGCCTCACCCTGGAAAAGATCACTGTCGATATCCAGGCAGACGATCTCCACCCCGTCAAGCGGGAAGAGATCCAGGTGGCGGGCAGCGGTCAACAGCACCGGAGTCCGAGCGTCGCGGATCATGTAGGCCAGACGTTCCGCCGGATAGGCGGGATCCATGGGCAGGTAGGCGCCGCCAGCCTTGAGCACGGCCAGGGCCGCGGCGATCAGGTCGGGGGATGTGTCGAGGCAGATCGCCACCACGACCTCGGGGCCGACGCCCAGACGCCGCAGATAACGGGCCAAGCGGTTGGCGCGCGAGCTCAGCGCCCCCCGGGTGAACTCCTCGCTGGAACCTGCCACGGCAAGGGCACCCGGGGCGGCCGTGGCCCTCTCCTCGAACCGCTCATGGACGCACCGGGGATCCCCCTCCGCCCGCGTGTCGTTCCACTCCACGAGCAGCTGGTGGATCTCCTCCGCGGACAGGAGCTGCAGATCCGCGAGAGGAGTGTCCGGTTGCCCAGCCGCGGCGGCCGCCAGCTCTAGGAACTGCCGGATCAGACGGTCCGCGGTGACCCCATCGAACAGGTCGCGGTTGATCTCCAGGATGCCGGCGAGCCCGGCCCCGCTCGGGGCCAGGGCGAGCGTCAGGTCGAATTTCGCCACCGGGACCAGCCGCTCAACCGGCTGCAGCTCCAGATCCGGCAGTTGGAGAGACTGCCACGGCGTGTTCTGCAGCGCGAGCGTCACCTGGAAGATCGGTGTGTAGGAGAGGCTGCGCGCCGGCGCCAGCTCCTCCACCAGCCGCTCGAAGGGTAGATCCTGATGGGCGTAGGCGGCGAGCAGGGTCTCGCGGACCTGGCTCACCAGGCCACGGAACGAGAGGTCGCCGGAAAGCCGCGTGCGCAGCGCCAGGGAGTTGACGAAGAAACCGATCAGCCCTTCGGTCTCGGCGCGGTTGCGGCCCGCGATGGGCGCGCCCACCACCAGATCGGCCATCTGCGTCAGACGGAACAGAAGGACGTTCCAGGCCGCGAGGAGAGCCATGTAGAGGGTCGCCGACTCCCGGCGTCCCAGCTCCGCGAGCGCGTCGACCGGCCCTGCCGGCAGGTGGACTTGGCGGTGTCCGCCGCAACCCGTGAACAGGGCGGGACGAGGGCGGTCCGCCGGCAGCTCGAGCACCGGCGGCGCTCCCTGCAACTGCTCCCGCCAGTAGGCGAGGTGGATCTCTAACGCGTCCCCGCGGAGCCAGCCGCGCTGCCACACCGCGAAATCGGCATATTGCACCGGCAGCGGCTGAAGCGCCGGCTCCTCCCGCCGCCGCAGGCTTGGATAGAGGGCGGCCAGCTCGCGGACCAGCACGCCGATGGACCAGCCGTCACCGACGATGTGGTGCAGGGTGAACAGAGCGGCGTGGTCGTCCCGACCAAAGCGCACGAGCGCGACTCGCAGCAGCGGGCCGCGGCTCAGGTCAAAGGGGAGCAGGGCATCGTCCAGACCGGCGCGCGCCGCCGCGCTCTCCCGGCGGGCCGGCGGCAGCGCGGAGAGGTCGACCACCGCGAGCCCGGAGAAGACCGGCGGGCCGATGCGCTGCTCCACGGCGTCCCCAATCTGATGGAACGTGGTGCGTAGCGCCTCGTGACGCGCCACGATGGCGGCGAGAGCGCCGGAGAAGGCGGATACGTCCAGGGGACCCTGCAGGCGCAACGCCACCGGGATGTTGTAGGTGGCGCTCTCCGGCTGAAGCTGGTCGAGGAGCCAGAGCCGCTCCTGGGCATAAGACAGCGGAAGATTGACCTCTGGACCGCGCGGCACGGGAAGGATGGCCGGCGCCTCCAGCCCCTCATCCAACTGGCGGATCGCCTCGATCTCTCGCGCCAGGTCCGCCAGGACCGGCTTCTCGAACAGGGCACGCAGCGGCAGGTCGACACCGAAGACGGCGCGGATGCGCGACACCACCTGCGTGGCCAGCAGTGAGTGGCCGCCCATCTCGAAGAAGCTCGCCCGCGATCCCACCCGGGGGACGCCGAGCACTTCCTCCCAGAGCGCCGCGAGCAGCTCTTCGAGCGGGCTGTCGGGGGCGCTCCAGCCGGTCTCTCCCCCATCGCTCCAGAGCGGAGCCGGGAGCGCCCGGCGGTCCACCTTGCCGTTGGGAGTCAGCGGCAGGGCCGGCAAAAGGGTGAACGCGGCCGGGACCATGTAGGCCGGCAGGCGGTTCCGCAGACTCCGGCGAAGGGCCGCCGCGTCCAGGCCGGCGCCGGCCACGTAGGCCGCGAGCCGCTTGTCTCCCTGGCGCTCCTCCCACGCCACCACGGCGACCTCATGGACGCCTGGCTGCTCCAGGAGTGCGGCCTCGATCTCTCCCAGCTCGATGCGGAAGCCGCGGATCTTGACCTGGTGGTCGAGCCGGCCGAGGAACTCGACGACACCATCGGCGCGGAACCGGGCGCGGTCGCCCGTGGCGTACATCCGGTCCCCGGGCTGTGGGCTCCAGAAGTCGGGGAGGAAGCGCTCCGCCGTCAGATCCGGCCGGCCGAAATACCCTCTCGCCACCCCGCCGCCGCCGACGTAGAGGTCGCCGGCCATGCGCACCGGCACCGGCTCGAACGAGCCATCCAGGATGTAGAGCCGGGTGTTGGCGAGGGGCCGGCCGATGGGCACGTCCACCGCCGCGGCCGGCACCTGGAGCACCCGCTGCCAGGTGGCAAACGTGGTGGTTTCGGTGGGGCCGTAGACGTGGAGCAGGCGTTCCGGCGCCCCCTGCGACAGCACGTCGCGCACCCAGCGCGGATCCACGGCCTCCCCCCCGAACAGCAGGTGGCGCAGGCCGGCGAACGCCCTGGGCGTCTCGCGGGCGATCTGGTTGAACAGTGCCGTCGTGAGGAACAGGGTGGTCACCCGCTCCTCGGCCAGGCGCCGCGCCAGCTCCGCGGGCACCAGGCTCACCTGCCGCTCGATCCCCACCAAGCAGGCGCCGTTGAGGAGAGCGCCCCAGATCTCGAAGGTGGCCGCGTCGAACGCGGAGTTGGAGACCTGGGCCACCCGGTCCCCGGGCTCGAAGGAGATGTAGTCGGTGTTGCGCACCAGGCGGACGATGGCGCGGTGGGTGACCGCCACCCCCTTCGGCCGGCCGGTGGAGCCGGAGGTGTACATAACGTACGCCAGCCGCTCGGGCCAAGCGCCCCATGGGCGCTCCAGGCCAACCTCCCCCTCCTGCTCTCCCCCGTCGTCCCCGAGCCGGACCACCGGAAGGCTCATCTCGCCGAGGTCCGAGGCCCAGGGCTCCTGCGCCAGGATCACCGCGGCGCCGCTGTCGGCCAGCATGAAGACCAGGCGCTCCCGCGGATATTCGGGATCGAGTGGGACGTAGGCGCCGCCGGCCTTGAGAACGGCCACGAGAGCGACGATCAACTCGCTCCCCCGCTCCGCGCAGACCGCCACCCGCACGTCCGGCCCGACGCCGAGGCCGCGCAGGCGGCGGGCCAGCCGGTCCGCCGCGGCGCCGAGCGCGGCGTAGGTGAGGATGCTCCCGGCGAAGGAGACGGCCACGGCCTCCGGCGTCCGCTCCACCTGCTCCTCGAACAGCTCCTCCACGCACGCGCCGTGCGGGTAGGGGGTCGCAGTGTTGTTCCAGGCTCGCAGGATCTCCTGCCGTTCCTCGGCGGTGAGGAGGGGCAGGGTGCCGATCCCGGCGTCCGGGTCGCGGACGGCCGCGGCCAGCAGGTTGGACATCTGGCGCGCCCAGCGCGCGGCCGTCTCCGGCTCGAACAGATCGAGGCTGTATTCCAGCGTGCCGCCTAGGGTGTCGCCCTCCCGCTCCAGGCTGAGGATCAGGTCGAATTTGGAGCGGCTGAACTCGGCCGGGATCAGAGCCAGATCAAGCCCCGGCAGGCCGATGCGGTTCAGGGGAGCATTCCGGAGGTCGAACATCACCTGGAAAAAGGGTGTCCGGCTGAGATGGCGTTCGGGCGCCAGCTCCTCGACCAAGCGTTCGAAAGGAAGGTCCTGGTGGGTGTAAGCCGCGAGAGCCCCCTCCCGGACGCGGGCTAGCAGCTCACGAAACGTGGGGCCGCCTTCCAGGCACGTGCGCAGAACGACAGTGTTGATAAACAACCCGATGAGTCCTTCGAGGGCCGCCTCGTTACGGTTGGAGATAGGGGCTCCAACCAGCAGGTCCATCTCTCCGGAGAAGCGGTGGAGGAAGTTTTTCCAGGCCGCGAGAAGAGCCATGAAGAGGGTCACGCCCTCGCTCCGGGCCAAGGCGGCCAGCGGCGCGGCCAAGCTGGGCTCCAGGAGCACGGGCTGGAAGCCGCTACGGCTACCGTTAGCGCCGGTCACCGCCGGCCGCGGATGGTCGGTGGGTAGATCGAGGGCGGCCGGGACCTCGGCCAGCCGTTCCCGCCAGAAGGCGAGTTGCGCCTCGAGGACCGGGCCGCGCAGCCAGTCGCGCTGCCAGACTGCGTAGTCGCCGTACTGCAGCGACAGTGAAGGCAGCGGCGAAGCCGCGCCAGCCAGCGCCGCCGGATAGAGCGCGGCGAGCTCCGCCGCCAGGATATGTATCGACCCGCCGTCGGCGGCGATGTGATGCAACGTCAGCAGCAGGACGTGCTCTTCTGCGCTCCGGCGCAGCAGGAGCGCGCGCAGCAGTGGCCCACTCGCGAGGTCGAAGGGCAACTCCCCTTCGCGCGCTGCCAGGCGCCGAATCTCGACCGTGGCTCTCTCCTCCGGCAGGCCCGAAAGGTCGGTCATGGGCAGGGAGAAGGGGACGCCGGGCCGGGCAGGCGCCATTCTCTGTACCGGACGGCCGGCCACGCTGGAGAAGCGGGTGCGCAGCATGGCGTGCCGGGCTACCACCTCGCCGAGCGCAGTGGCGAGGGCTGCAGGCGCTAGGATGCCGGAGAGCCCGACGGTTGCCGGGAGGTTGTAGGCCGCGCTTCCCGGCTCGAGCTGGTCGAGGAACCAGAGGCGCTGCTGGGCGAAAGAGAGGGGCAGATCGCTGCTGGCTGCCACAGGGACCAGAGGGGGCCGTGACAGCCCGGCGGAATCGCGGAGGGCTTCCTCAACACGGCGGGAGAACGCGCCCACTGTGGGCGCCTCGAAAAACGCGCGCAGCGGCAGGTCGGCGCCGAGTTGGTCGCGCACCCGGGTGAGGGTCTGGACTGCCAGCAGCGAATGGCCGCCGAGCTCGAAGAAATTCGCCTCCCTATAGCGGACGGGGCCACAGAGCACGTCGCTCCAGATCGCCGCCATCGCCTCTTCTACCGGCGTTTGCGGGGGGGTGGCGCCTCCCCGCTCATCCGGTGTGTCCGCAAGCACCGGCTGCGGCAGCGCCCTCCGGTCCACCTTGTTGTTGGGTGTCAACGGCAGCGCCGGTAAGAGGACGAACAACGAAGGAATCATGACGTCCAGCAGGCACAGGCGCAGGTGTGTGCGGAGTTCGGCGGCAGATGGCTCTGGCCCAGGCTCCGCCACCCAGTAGGCCACCAGCCGGCGATCTCCGGGGACATCCTCCCGCGCCACCACGGCTGCCTCGCGCACGGCAGGGTGGCTAGCCAAGACTCCCTCGATCTCACCAAGCTCGATCCGGAAGCCGCGGATTTTTACCTGATGGTCCAGGCGCCCCAGGAATTCAGCTTCGCCCGTGTGCCGGTGGCGCACCAAGTCGCCTGTCCGGTACAGGCGCTCACCCGCCGCTCCGAAAGGGTTAGGGATGAACCGCTCGGCCGTCAGGTCGGGCCGGCCGCGATAGCCGCGCGCCAAGCCGGAGCCACCGATGCAGAGTTCCCCGGGCACACCTACCGGAACCGGCCGGAAACTGCGGTTGAGGATGTGTAAAGAGGTGTTGGCGATCGGCAGGCCGATGGGTACAACGTTGTCCTCGGTGACGCCGCAGCGATGCAACGATGACCAGATTGTCGTCTCAGTGGGGCCGTAGAGATTCCAGATCTCGGGGGAGCGTTCTAGCAACGCGGCCGCAAGCCCCCCGAGCAGGGCCTCACCGCCACACCAGATCCGGATTCCGTCGCGCCGGTCTCCTTCCCAGCCGGCGGCAAGCAGCAGCCTCCAGGTGGCCGGCGTGGCCTGCATCACCGTGGCGGCCGTCGTACGCAGGGCAGCCGCGAGACGCCCGCCGTCCATCACGGTCTCGCGGTCCGCCAGGATTACCTGAGCTCCGGTCATCAGAGGCAGGTAGAGCTCCAACCCTGCGATGTCGAAGGAGACCGGCGTGACCGCGAAGAGCCGGTCCTCGGGGGCGAGCCCGGGAGCCTCGCGCATCGCGGCCAGAAGGTTGACCAACGCGCCGTGAGTAACCTGCACCCCCTTGGGCCGTCCGGTGGAGCCCGAGGTGTAGATCGTATACGCGACCTGCGCAGCAGCGATCGGCACCAACGGATTCGTGGCAGTCCCGCCATCCTGAACGGCTTCGCTCGCGAAGACCGGATGCAGATCGCTCCCGAGCGCGGCAAGACGTCCGCTCAAATCCCGCGAGGTGACGACAAAGCGGGCGCTCATGTCGTCCAGCATTGCGGCGAGGCGCTCGTCCGGATAGGAAGAGTCGAGCGGAACGTACGAGAGACCGGCTTTCATCGTGGCCAGGAGCGCTATCAGAAGCTCCGGCCGGCGGTTCAGAAAGATCCCCACCGGTGCCTCCCGGTCCAAAGGCAGCGCGAGCAGGACGCGGGCAAGGCGGTTCGCATGGGTGTTGAGCTCGCCATAGGTGAGGCTCTCCTCGCCACTGATGAGGGCCACCCGGTCCGGCGTGCGCGCTACCTGTTCTTCGAACAGCCGTGGGAAGCTCAGGCCGGCAGCCACCGTCGGACCCGTCCACTCCATCAGGGTCTGGTAGAGTTCCGCCGGTGTCAGCCACGGCAGTTCGGAGATCCGCCGCGCCGGATCGTCCGCCATCCCTCCCAGCAGCGTCTCCAGCCAGCCCACTATGCGCTCCGCCGTCGCCCGGTCGAACAGGTCCGCGGCATACTCCAACTCGCCGGAGAGCCCCTCGGCCGTCTCCTGCAGCGAGAGGGTCAGGTCGAATTTCGCGGTGCCGTTGTGCACCGGCAGGCCGGCGGCCTCCAGGCCCGTCAGGCGCAGGGCGGACATCGGCTCCTCCTGCATCACCAGGAGGACCTGGAACAGCGGGCTGCGCGACAGGTCGCGCCCTGGCCGGATCTCCTCCACCAGGCGCTCGAACGGCGCATCCTGATGCGTCCAGGCCGCCAGCGCGGCCTCTCGGACCCGCGCCAGCAGCTCGCCGCCGTCCGGATCGCCCGTCAGGTCCAGCCGCAACGGCAGCGTGTTGACGAACAGCCCGATCAGACCTTCCATCTCCTCGCGTACCCGGTGGGCCACCGGCGTGCCGAGCACCAGGTCTTCCTCCCCGGAGGCACGGGAGAGCAGAGCGGCCAAGCCCGCCAGCACGGCCATGAACGGCGTCGCGCCCTGGCGCTGCGCCAGGGCGCGTAGAGAGCGGGCCGTGGAGCCCTCGATCATCACGGGGGTCACCCCGCCGCGGAAGCTCTGGATCACCGGCCGCGCCCGGTCGACGGGCAGCTCCAGGGCCGGGGGGATGCCCGCCAGGCGCTCTCGCCACCAGACGAGTTGCGGCTCCAGCGCTCCCGACGCCAGCCACTCCCGCTCCCAGACGACGCAGTCGCCGTACTGCACCGGCAGCTCCGCCAAGGCTGGCGCGGGGTCCCCCTGGAGCAGGCCGTTGTAGAGGACTGACAGCTCCGTGGCCAGGACGCGCAGCGACCCGCCGTCCGCCGCAATGTGATGGAGCGTCAGCAGGAGCGCGTGATCCCGTGGAGTCAGCGACACCACGGTGGCACGCAGCAGCGGCGCTCGTTCCAGATCGAACGGCACCACCGCTTCGGACGCCGCTAGGCGGGCGAGCTCCCTCTCGGGATCGGCCGCCCCCACCAGGTCCACCACGGACAGGCTCCACGCCGCGTGCGGCACCACCCGCTGCCGCGGGGTCTCTCCGCTCACGAGAACCGTGCGCAGGGCCTCGTGCCGCTTCACGATCCGTTGCAGCGCTCCCTCCAGGGCGGCGAGCGACAGGTCGCCGCGCAACCGCAGCCCGACCGGGATGTTGTAGACGGCCGCACCCGGCGTCAGGCGCTCCAGGAACCAGATCCGCTCCTGGGCGGTGGCGAGGGGCAGATCACCGTCCTCACGCTTCCGGCGCCGCAGCGGCGGCCCCTCGGCACCCGCCCTCCGGGCCTGCTCCACCACCTTGGCCAGGCCGGCCGCCGTGGGCGCGCGAAACGGTGCCGTCAGCGGCAGCTCCACCCCCGTCAGCGTGCGCAGACGCACCACCAGGCGGGCGGCCAGCAGTGAATGACCGCCGAGGGCAAAGAAGTCCTCGTCCGGCGCCAGGCTCTCCCGGCCCAGCAGCTCGGCCATCATCCCGGCCAAGAGGCTCTCCAGCGGGCTCCACGCTCCCCTCCCCCCAGCCGCCCCGTCCTGCCGTCGTACCGCCGCCGTCCGGCTCCAATCCACCAGCGCCTGCCGGCGCTCGTCCCCGCTCAGCCCGGAGAACTCCGACAGGCGCCGCGACGGATCCTCCGCCAAGCCGGCGAGCAACGCCTCCAGCCCACCTAGGAGCCGGACCGCCGTCACCTCGTCGAACAGGGAGGTGGCGTACTCCAGCTCGCCGTGGATGCCGTCCGCCGTCTCCCGCAGCATCAGGCTCAGGTCGAACTTCGCGGTACCGCTGTGCACCGGCAGCTCCGACGCCTCGATCCCGGGCAGGCGGAAGGCCGCAGCCGGCGACTCCTGAAGGACGAGCAGCACCTGGAACAGCGGCGACCGCGACAGGTCGCGCGGCGGCCGGACCTCCTCCACCAGCCGCTCGAAAGGCACGTCCTGGCGCTCCCAGGCCGTCAGAGCGGCCTCCCGAGCCCGCGCCAGCAGCTCGCGGCCCGAAGGATCGCCCGCCAGGTCGAGCCGCAGCGGCAAGGTATTCACGAAGAGCCCGATCAGCCCCTCCAGCTCCTCACGCACCCGGTGGGCCACCGGCGTGCCGAGCACCAGGTCCTGCTGGCCCGAGAGGCGCGACAGCAAGGCCACGAAGCCGCCGAGGAGGACCATGAACAGGGTGGCCCCCTCTCCCCGAGCCAGGCTGCGTAGCGCCCGCGCCGCCTCCCGGCCGAGCGCCAGCGGCACCACCGCTCCCCCATATTCCTGCAGCTCCGGCCGCGGTCGGTCCGCCGGCAGGTCGAGCGCCGGCGGCACCCCGGCCAGCGCCTCGCGCCAGGCAGCGATCTGCGGCTCCAGCACGCCAGAGGCGAGCCACTCCCGCTCCCAGACGGCGTAGTCGCCGTACTGCATCGGCAAAGGCGCCAACTCCAGGCCGCTGTATAGCGCCGACAGCTCCCGCGCCAGAACGCGCAACGACACGCCGTCGGACGCGATGTGGTGGAGGGTGAGGAGCAGCGCGTGCTCCTCTGGCGCCAGCCACACCAGCGTCGCGCGCAGCAGCGGGCCCTCCATGAGGTCGAACGGCCGGGCGGCTTCCTCCGCGGCCAGTCGGCGCAGCTCGCTCTCCACCTCCTCCGGACCGGTCAGGTCCGCCAGGTCCACCCGCCGCAGGCTCCACCCCTGGAGGGGCACCACCCGCTGCCGCGGCACCTCGGAGCCGTCGATCACCGTGCGCAGGACCTCGTGCCGCTTTACGATCGCCGCCAGCCCACGCGCCAGCGACGGCACCGACAGGGGCCCCCGCAGGCGCAGACCCGCGGGGATGTTGTAGAGCGGCTGGCCGGCCACCAGCCGCTCCAGGAACCAGAGCCGTTCCTGGGCGGTGGACAGGGGCAGGTCGTCCTGCGCCTCCACCCGCCGCAACGGCGGCCCCCCCGCCACCTTTCCCGCCCGCCGCGCCTGCTCCACCAGCGGCGCCAGGGCCGCCGCCGTGGGCGTCCGGAACAACGCCGCGAGCGGCAGCTCCACGCTGGCCACCGTGCGCAGCCGCGCCACCAGGCGGGCCGCCAGCAGCGAATGGCCGCCGAGGGCGAAGAAGTCCTCGTCCGGCCCCACGCTTTCGCGTCCCAACAGGTCCGCCATGATCCCTGTCAGGAGGCCCTCCAACGGGGTCCGCGCCACCCCGGCCCCGGTCTCCCCGGCGCCCGGCTCGGGCAGGAGAGCCCGGTCTACCTTGCCGTTGGGGAGGCGCGGCAGGCGCTCCAGGACCGCCCAGAGCGTCGGCACCAGAGCCTCGGGCAGGCCCTCCCGCAGCCGCGCCCGCAGGGCCTCCGCGTCCGGCCGGCTCCCCTCCGCTCCCGCCACGTAGGCCACCAGGTGCGCGTCCCCCGCCACGGTCCGCACCACAACCAGTGCCTCCGCCACCTCGCCGGTGCGCAGCAGCGCCGCCTCCACCTCGCCCGGCTCGATGCGGAACCCGCGCACTTTGACTTGGTGGTCCAGGCGTCCGAGGAAGGCAAGCTGCCCGTCCACCTGGCGCCGTACCCGGTCGCCGGTCCGGTACAGGCGCGCGCCGGCCTCGCCGCCAAATGGGTCGGGACGGAAGCGGTCCGCCGTCAGCTCCGGACGGCCGTGGTACCCCCGCGCCAAGCCTGCTCCGCCCAGCCACAGCTCCCCGGGCACCCCCACCGGCACCGGCTCGCCGTAGCCGTCGAGGACATAGGCCCGGCTGCCCGGCAGCGGCAGGCCGATCGTGGGCTCGGCCTCTGCGGAGCGCGGCACCAGCACTCCCGTCGAGTAGGTCGTGTCCTCGGACGGTCCATAGAGGTTCCAGACCGCCTCCACCCCGGGCAGGGCGTATAGGCGGTCTGCCAGCTCGCGCCGCAGCGGCTCGCCCGCCAGGTTCACGGTGCGCACCGAGGCCGGCACCGCCCCGGCGCGCACCAGCTCGCTCATGGCCGAGGGCACCGTGTTGATCAGCGTCACCTCGCCGCGCGCCGGCAGCTCCGGCAAGGCCAGAGCGTTCTCCGCCAGGATCACGGCGCCGCCGAGGCTCAGCGGCGCGAACAGCTCGTAGACCGAGAGGTCGAAGCAGATCGAGGTGGCGGCCAGCACACCGCGCAACCGCTCCGCGCCGTATGCCTCCTGGGCCCAGGCCACCCGGCGCACCGCGCTGCTGTGACGGATCTCCACCCCCTTGGGCAAGCCGGTCGAGCCCGAGGTGTAGATCACGTAGGCCACCCGGTCCCCCTCCACCGGCCGGCGGCGCGCAGCCGGCCTGTCGCCGAGCAACACAATGTCCACCACCTCTGCCCCACTCTCTGGCAGGCGGCCGCGCAGCGACTCCTGGGTCAGCACCAGCGCGGCGCCGCTGTCGGCCAGCAGGAAGGCCAAGCGCTCGCGCGGGTAGGCCGGGTCGAGCGGCACGTAGGCGCCACCGGCCCTGAGGATTCCGAGCAGCGCCGCTACCATGTCGGGCCGCCGCTCCAGGAACACCCCGACCCGGCTCTCCGCCCCCACGCCGCGCTCCTCCAGCCAAGCCGCCAGAGTCTCCGCGCGGCGCTCCAGCTCGCGGTAGGTCACCCGCTCGCCGCCGGACACCAGCGCTACCGCCTCCGGAGTCCGCGCCGCCTGCCGCTCGAACAGCTCGTAGAGGCCCTGGATACCGGCAAGGTCCGGCGCCTCCGTCCGGTTCCACTCCACCAGGACTTGGTAGCGCTCCTCCGCGCGCAACCAGGGCAGCTCGCGGGCTCGCCGGGACGGGTCTTCCGCCAGCCCTTCCAGCAGCGTCTCCAGCCAGCCCAGGAGCCTCCCCACCGTCGCCTCATCGAACAGGTCCGCATCGGCCTGGAGCGAGAGGACGAGCTCCTCCGCTAACTCGCCAGCCTGCAGCGACAGGTCGAACTGGGCGCCCAGCGGCGTCAGCGCGAGCGATTCGAGCTCGAGGCCACCGAGCGCCACCCGCCCTCCGGCGAGGCCAAGAGCGAACGCCGTCAGCCCTTCGAGGCCGGGCCAGGGCGCCTTCTGCAGGGTCATCAGGGTCTGGATCAGCGGCGGCCGCCCGCGGCCCCGGTCCGGCTGCAGCCTCTCCGCCAGCAGGGCGAGAGGGAAGTCGCCATGCGCGAAGGCCTCCGCCACTGACCGCCGTGTGCGAGCCAGGTGCTCGCTTCCCGTGGGGTCGCCGGAGAGGTCCACCCGCAGCGCCACCGGGCTCACGAAGTACCCCACCGACCCGGCGAGGAGGTCCGAGGAGCGGCCGGCCGTGGGAGCGCCCACCAGGAAGTCCTCCTGGCCGGCGAAGCGGGCGAGGAGAAGCTGATAGGCGGCGGTCAGCCAGGCGAATAGCGTCACTCCTTCGCGCTGCGCCGCGGCGCGGACCCGCCCGGCCGTCTCGGCCGTCAGGTGGCGGAAAACGGTGGCACCGCGGAACCCCTGATGAGCCGGGCGCGGCCGGTCCGTGGGCAGGTCCAGGGGGGGCGCCCCGTCCAGGCGCTCGCGCCACCAGGCCCAGAGCTCCTCGCCCCGCGGCCCGGCCAGCATCTCCTCCTGCCAAGCGACGAAATCGCTCACGCCGAGAGCCGGCGCGGCGAGCCCCGCACCGATCTCCCCCGATACCGCCCGGGCGTAGAGGGCCCCCAGCTCTTCCATGAGCACGGCGAGCGACCAGAAATCCGCCGCGATGTGGTGGACCGACAGGACTAGGACATCTCTCCCTCCCAGGCCCGTCGGCGCGAAGAGCGCCGTCCGGAAGAGCGGTCCGCGAGCGAGGTCGAACGGGCGGAACGCCTCCTCCCGGATCCGCCCGTCCAGCTCCTCCGGCGTCCACGGCGAGGCATCCTCGCGGACCAGGACGAGAGGCGAGTCCGCAACGCGCTGTACCGGCCCCGCCGGGCTGTCGGAAAAGAGAGTGCGTAGCGCCGGATGGCGCTCCACCAGCGCCGCGAGCGCGCGTCGCAGCGCCGTCTCGTCGTACCCGGCCGGCAGGGCCGCCGCCGCGGCGATCGTGTAGGCCGCGCTGTCCGGAGCCAGCCGGTGCAGGAACCAGAGCGACCGCTGACCCCAGGAGAGCGGGTGCTCGCCCGCCGGAGGGGCCGCCGGCCGTGGTCCCTCCCCCTCACCGGCGCGGCCGCCGCGCCGCGAGCCCAGGCGCTCGGCGATCGAGCGCAGCGAGAGCCCCTCCAGCAGCTCCTCGAAGCTCGGGGCGTCCCCGATCTCCTGGAGCAGCGCGTGCCGCCATTCGAGGGCGGACAGTGAGTCCAGCCCGAGAGCGGTGACGGGAGCCTCGGGGTCCACGCGCGCCGGAGCGGCGCGGACGACTTGGGCGAACGTCCGGCACAGGGTCCTCAAGAGCTCCGCGACGGGCGTCTCCGGTGTCTCCGGCGTCTCCAGTGTCTCCGGCTCCTCGGGAGCGGCCCCCGCGCCGAACGTGCTGCGCCCCACCACGGCCAGGGAGCCTTCGAGATACAGATCGCGGCAGAGGCTGCGCTGCACCTTGCCGCTGGTCGTCTTCGGCAGAGTGCCGGCGCGCAGGAGCACCACGTC
Organism: uncultured Acidobacteriota bacterium; assembly: GCA_963698025.1. Classification (GTDB taxonomy): domain Bacteria; phylum Acidobacteriota; class Thermoanaerobaculia; order Multivoradales; family UBA5704; genus DATARR01. The sequence goes on from OY969112.1 coordinate 283,367, forward strand.
GTACACCTGGACTTCGTGCTCCGCGAAGACCGCCCGGCGCAGAGCGGGTGCCACTTCGTCCCCCAGCGGCACATGCCTCTCCACCTCATGGACGACGACCAGCCTCTCCCCTTCCTCTCCGTCCACGGTGAAGGCCGCTCCACCTCCTGGCCGCAGAGCCGGATGGCTGCGCTCGGCGGTCCGCTCGATATCCTGGGGATAGTGATTGCGGCCGCGCAGGATGATCAGGTCCTTGAGGCGGCCGGTAATGAACAGCTCGCCCCCCTCCAGGAAGCCGAGGTCGCCGGTGCGGAGGAACACCTCCCCATCCCCGCCGGAGGCAAGAACGGCGCGGAAGTCGCGCTCGGTCTCTGCCGGACGCTCCCAGTAGCCGGCGGCCACGCTCCGGCCGGAGACCCAGATCTCGCCGACGCTCCCCGCCGGCAGCTCCTCCCGGCTCTCGGGATCGACGGCCGCCAGCCGCTGCCCGCCCCGGCCCGGGCCGCAGGAGACCAGCCTCCGGACCGCCTCGCCCGGCACCGCCACGGCCGCGCGGCGGCGCTCCAGCGCCGCGGCGTCCACTTCCGCCAACCGGAACGGCCGCCCCACGCCGCCGCTCGCCACCAGGAGCGTCCCCTCAGCCAGGCCGTAGCAAGGGAGGAACGCGGCCGGCGAGAAGCCGCAGGCCGCGAACCGCGCCGCGAACCGCTCCAGCGTGTCGGCGCGCACCGGCTCAGCGCCGTTGAACGCCACCCGCCAGCTCGACAGGTCCAGCCCCTCCAGGTCCTCGACCTTCTCCAGGCAGAGCTCGAAGGCGAAGTTGGGCCCACCGCTCGTCGTCGCCCGGTGGCGGCTGATCGCCTCCAGCCAGCGCCGGGGCCGTTGCAGGAAGGCGGTGGGCGACATCAGCACGCTGCGCCCACCCGACCAGAGCGGCTGCAAGAGGTTGCCGATCAGTCCCATGTCGTGATGGAAGGGGAGCCAGCCGACTACCACGCTCTCCGCGTCCTGGGCGAAGGCGCCGCGGATCATCTCCTCGTTGTGCAGAAGATTCGCGTGGGTCACCACCACCCCCTTGGGGGTCGAGGTCGAGCCCGAGGTGTACTGGAGAAACGCCGGCGCCTCCGGGGCGACCTTCGGGAGCGCGCCCGGCCCGGCGGCCTCCTCCGCTGCGAGCAGCGGCAAGCCCGCCAGCTCCGGCATCCGGCCGAGCTGGGCCGCGATCAGCGCCCGGGTCGAGAGCGCCACCGCGGGCCGGGCGTCCCCCAGGATCGCCCGCAGCCGCTGGTCGCGCCGTGGCCGCGGTGGGTAGGCCGGCACCGCCAGCACGCCGGCCTGGAGGCAGCCGAAGAAGGCGGCGAGGAATTCCGGTCCGAATGGGAAGAGCAGCAGCGCCCGGTCTCCCGGTACGCAGATCTCCTGTAGGCGCGCCGCCACGGCGCGAGCCCGGGCCTCCAACTCGCCACAGGTCAGGCGGCCGGCCTCCCGTTCGCCGTCCGCGAGAAACGTGTAGAGCGGATGGTCAGGCGTCTCTTCGGCGCGCCGGCGGAGGAGGTCGTGGAGGGTGCCGATCTCTTGGTGATGCATACCTATTCCCTGATTTGCTTCAGACGGCCGCCGCCGCGGCCGTCGACGTATCGGTTGCCGTGAGGACTTGGGCCTGCTCCGCGGTCCGCACGACCGGGCTGACGACCAGGCTGATCAGGCGCTCCCCTTCGGCGAAAATGAGACCAAGACGGCGGAAGCGGTCGATCTGGGATGCGACGCTCGCCTCGTCGGCCCCGACATGCGCGGCGATGTCCCGGACGCGCCAGCCGTTGCCGTCGATGAAATCCAGAATCCGCACCCCCAGCTCGTCCGTCTCGTGCTCCACGCCCTCTCCGGAGCGCGTGTCGTGGACCACCGCGCCGGTGCCGCGCCGCTTGAGCGTCAGGCTCGCCTTCGAGCGACCGTCGGAGCCGCTCCAGCGCTCGGCCCAGCGCGCGCATGCGCGGCCCAGCTTGTCCTTCCAGCTCACCATCTGGGCCAGGTAGTCCGCCCCGTAATTGCGGTCCTCGAAGTAATAGGCGAGATCCGCCAGGACCTCCTCGGGGAACGGATAGATGTAGCGGTAGAAGTCGTAAGGGACCAGGTCGAGACCGTATTCACGGGCGCGGGTGAAATAAGGGCTGTAACGATCGAAACGGACCGGAAAGGCGCCCGACGGCGGCGGCAGGTGCACCAGGAGCGGCAGGTCCGCCGTGTACTTGCGGTAGACCTCGTCCGTCTCGCGCGGAAAACCGATCAACAGGTTCCACAGCGGGTTGATGTCAAACCGCAGGCAGTTCTTTAGGAAGCTCACGTTCTGGAAGGCCGTCACTCCCTTGTGCATCAGCTTCAGAGTGGACGTCGCCAGCGATTCGATCCCGGGCTGGATTTGCCGTACCCCGGCCTTGGCCAGCACCTCCATCTCGCGGTCCTTCAGGTCGGCCTTGACCTCGTAGAAGATCGACGACCCCTGCGGCACCCGCACGAACGGGAAGACCTCGGTGAGGTACTCCCGGGGCATGATGTTGTCCACCGACTCGAAGTACGTGCAGCGGCCGCCGTAGCGCGCGAACAGGCTTTGAAACAGCTCCAGAGCCTGTGCCGGCGGCATGGCCCGATAGGCCATCGTGCCGCCGTTCAGGCCGCAGAACGTGCAGTGGGCGCGCTCCCCCCACCAGCAGCCGCGGGAGGTCTCGAAGGTCAGGCTCGGCTTCACCTTGCCGTTCGGAAAGTTGCGCTCCAGATTGGCGAGAAAATCGTCGTAGTCCAGAGGCACCGGTACATCGATCGGAAGCTCCTGACCAAGAACATCGTGGTTCTGCGGGCCTTTTTCCGGGACGTTGCCCTTCGAGAGCACGCCGCGGATGCGGTGGCACCCCTCGAGGTCGCCGGCGAGCCGGCGCTCCAGAAACTCCGAAAAGCTGACCAGCCCCGGGCCGGAAAAGATGAAATCGAGAGCCGGGACGTGGCGGGCGAGCTCCAGGCCCATGGGCGCTTCGCAGTTCGCGCCGCCGATCATCGTGGTGACCGCGGGATTGCGCGCCTTGATCAGGCGCGCCATGGCGAATGACGCGGTGTTCTGCGCGAACATCGAGGTGAAGCCCGCGATGTCCTCGGCGTCGAGCTGATACTTGGCCAGGAGGCGCTGCAGGAACCGCTCGATCCCCGCGCGCTTCGCCACGATGAGCCGCAGCTTCGCTTCGACTCCGGGGTCGCGATGCGGGAAATGGCGCTGCAAGTAGGCCTCGACGTTGTCCGCCTGTTCGGGAAAGGCGATCGATCGGAAGAGCCAATCGCCCAGCCCGGCGTTGCTCGCCTGGAGGCTGTTCAACACCTCATAGACCTCGAGCCCCAGATAATTGGCGAAATCCTGGTTGAGATAGAGGATGCGCACCCGCACACGATCGCCGAAACGGCTCTCCGCCAACGATTTGAGCTGCGTCAGCGCGATCGAAGGTAACCGCAGAGTAGCAAAGGGCATGTTGATGAGGCTGATCTTGAGCATCTGGTTCCATTCCTGTCGGCTACGACATCCGCACGAAAGGGCGCACCACAGAACTCGTGGTCGCGCCCTCGATCTGCAGGTTCCAGGGGGGTCCGGCGAATTCCACGACGCGGCCGGCAAGGACACTGGGGAGGTTCAGGTTCAGATAGATCACGACGTTCTTTTCGAACAGGGCGGACAGGGCGCCCGGACCGCTGGCGGCCCGCCTTTCCGCGATCAGTCGCCGGCACTGCGGATTGAGGACGAACGGCGCTTCCTGGCCGGTCAGATTGAGCCACGGGGAATCGATCTGCAGGCTGTCGATCCCCACGAACGAGACCCCCGCCGCTGCGAGGTCGCGGCAGGCCGCCGGCTCCAGGAAGGGGCTGAAGAAGTAGCGATGCTCCCAGACCTGGAGCTTCTGATAGGTCCAGTGGCGCGCCAGACCCGAGTAGAAGAGGACCCCGCGAGCCCCTGACAGATCCAAGCCGTTCCGCTCCAGGCACGCCGCCAGCTCCTCGCGCGTCACCGCCAGCCCGTCTAAGGCCCGCAGGAACGCGAGCCCGGCGGCCTCGTCACGCGGATCGAGATCGAGCCGCCCCTCCAGGGTGAAGAAGCGGTCGAGACGGGCCACCTTGTCCGAGACGTCCACGACCACCGCCGGACCGACGAACGACTCCAGCGGGTACTCCCCCACCGTCCGCCCGCTCTCCCGCGGGTGCCGCCGGCTGCCGGGGAAGATCACGTGTGTGTAGGAGTCCATCACCAGATTGTCGATCCGTGCGCTAATCGCGCCTCCGCCGTGGGCGACCCCCTCCTGGAACGAGATCTTCGGGACGGTGTCGATGATCTCGAACGAGCAGGTCGCCGCGCTGCGAATGGGGTGGGAGAGATCCAGAATCCGCATGCCCTCTGGTCCTTTCACGAGCGGGCCGCTCACTCGGCGTAGACCTGATGGAGATGGCGCGCCTCGCCACGGCCGGCCTGCGGGAGGAAGGCGGTCCGGCCGTGCAGCCAGCGCCGGTTGTCGACCAGCAGCACCGAGCCGCTCTCGAGGTGGGTCTCGAGGGTCTGCCCGGCGATCGCCTCCAGCAGATCGGCCACGGCGGCCATGCCGGCCCACGTCGTCGAGCGCAGGCCGTCTCTCCGGAAGCGGATCCACCGCGAGCCGTCGGGAGCCGTATGCAGCACCGAGGAGGTCACTAGGCCGTTGCCGGGGTAGTAGCTGGGGATCGGAAAGATGAACTGCGGGAGCGAGAGCTGGCGCAGCGTCTCTTCCGACAGCCGGTCGAGGAGGCTCCGCAGCGAGCAGAGCGTCGTCATCCCGCCGTTGCGGGGGCTGTTCACCAGGCTGTGGAGCAGAAAGAACGGCGGCGGCGACGAGCTGTAGGAGAGATCCGTGTGCAGGAAGAACTCCCGTGAGTCGCGCGCCGAGGGCCGGCTGTAGACAAACTCCTCGTCCACCTTGATCTCCTTGATCCACGGTCCGAGGTCGTGCTCCTTGACCGGGGTCCCCAGCAGCCCGGCCAGGCACATGGAGAGCGCCTCCGGCGCCGCGCCGTCCGGCAGGTCTACGATGCGCAAGAGGCCGGCCGAGCCCTTGGCGCGCATCGTCTCTTCGATCCGTGCGGCGAGCCGGGGCAGTCCCGAGCGGAGGGCCTCGACCTTCTCCCGGCAGCTTGAAACCAGGCTCTCCCGGTCCTCGCAGGAGCCGATCTCCGCGCAGCACCGGGCCAGGAGCGAGCGCTCCTCATCCGGCAGAACGAAATGGGGAACGTTGTCCATGCCGGCAGACCTCCGTGGGGCGGCCAGATGCTCGAACCCCTCGGCGACGCGGAGATGGTCGAACCAGTAGGCCTGGTCATCCCGGCGGTAGACCGAAAAACGCCCGCTGTTCGCCGGATCGCTCGCCGAGTGATAGCGGAGATAGATGTGGCGGTCGTCGACGGCGAGGATCTCGATCTTGCCCGTCGCGTGCGACATTACGAAACGCGGCCTCCGCGCCAGGCCAGAGCCCCGCTGCAGCGCCTGAGAATAGATCTGCCAGCCGCGGACGAGCGGCACCTCGTAAGGCTCGTTCCCCTGCGTCGGACGCCCCTGGAACAGGTAGTACTGCGGACAGCCAATGAACGACAGCTCGGCGAACAGCTCGGCCAGGACGGCGGAATCGTCGTTGACCCCTTTGACGATCGGGCACTGATTCGTGCAGATGACGTGATTGCTCAGCAGGCAGGCGATCCCTTCGACGGCCGCCGCGGTCAGCTCGCGCGGGTGATCGAAATGGCACATCAAATAGATCCGCCGGTCCGGCGTGGAGAACTGCCGGAACGCCGCCTGGAGCTCGCCGTCGTTGAGCACGCGCCAGGGATTGAACGCGGGCATCTTGGAGCCGATCCGGATGATCCGCACGTGCGGGATCGCCCGCAGCGCCGAGAAGATCTCGATCAGCCGCCGCGTGCTCATCAGCAGGGGATCGCCGCCGGTGAGGAGCACGTTGGTGACCTCGGGGTGGGCGGCGATATAGGCGAGCCCCTCCGAGACGTCGTTGCTCACCTCGTCGTTGTCGTCCATGAAGAGCCGCTTGCGGAAACAGTAGCGGCAATAGGCGCCGCAGACCTCGTTGCAGAGGAGCAGCACAGTGTCCCGGTATTTGTGCTGCACCCCTCGCGCCACCGTGTAGGCCTTCTCGTGGCTCGCGTCGAGCTCCCCCCAGTCGTTGAGCTCCTCGCGGCGCGGGATGATAATTGCCCGGATCGGATCGTGCGGATCGGACCAGTCGATCAGTTGCAAGTAGTAGTCGTTGGCGCGGAAAACATATTTCTCGGCAACCTTTTCGAGGAGCTCCCGCTCCGCGGCCGGGATCTGATCGATCTTGCTCAGATCGCGGACATAGCGTACCCGCTCCCACCTGTCCTCCCGGATTCCCAGGGTCGAATCACTCAACGGTTGCATAGGGCTCGCCCCTTCAGGAAGCTTTCTCCGCCGCTGGCCAGAGGGCCCCATCCTCACGCGAAGCGGACGCGTGAGAGGCCTTATGCCCGTCGTCTTCCACCTTGCCGTACGTCAGCTTGATCAGGCGGTCTCCGAGCTCGTAGTAACGGTCGTCGTGACTGATCGCGAGCACCAGCTTGCGCTTCGCCTTCAACGCCGGCAGGATGTCGTAGTAGAAGAACTGGCGGAACACCGGGTCCTGATCCGCCGCCCATTCGTCGAACAGATAGATCGGCCGGTCCTCCAGGTAGGCGGTCAGCAGCGCCAGGCGTTTGCGCTGGCCCTGTGAGAGCTCGGTGGTGGAGAGCTCGCCGTTCTCCACCCGCACCTTGTGGGAGAGCTGCAGGCGCTCCAGATGCTCCCGGGCCACCGTATCGAGATCCGGGATGTCGAGCCCCAGGAAGGAGCTGAAAAGGTAGAAGTCCGAGAACACCGCGGAGAACTGCTGCCGGTAATCGTCGCGACTCTCATCATCCACCTTCCGGCCGTTGAACAGAATCTCTCCGGAGTCCGGGACATACAGCCCCGTGATCAGCTTGGCGAGCGTGGTCTTGCCGCTGCCGTTGCCTCCCGCGATGAAGATCAGCTCGCCCGGATGGAACGTGAGATCGATCGGCCCGAGGACGAACGAGCTCTCTTCCCCCTCGCGCCGGTAGCTGTGCGTGACCCCGCTCAAAGACAGGCTGCTCCACACCGGGTCCGGACGCGAGCCCGCCGCTTTCGGCTCGTCCTCGGCGTAGGAGGCGAGCTCCTCCCCCATCTCCTCGATCCGCCGGATGGAGACCCCGCCCTGGCCGAGCGTGGGCAAGGAATTCATCACCATTTGCAGCGGCCCCATGAGGTAGAGCAGCACCATGGCGTAACCGGTGAGCAGAGCACGATTGGTCGCCTGGACCAGGGGCAGCACGAAGAGGACGAGGCCGACCACCACGAAGACCAGAAGCTGCCCCCAGCTCGAGGAGAGGGTGTAGACGCGCAGGCCTTCGATGTTGTGCTTCCAGATCCGGTGCGCCGTTCCCCGCAGCACCTGCGACAGGAAAGCCTCCCGGCGCTCGCGGTGCAGCTTCAACTCCTTGCTCCCCTCGGTCAGCCCACGGAGGTGGCCCATCAGGTGGTCCTCCTGCTCGCGCGCCGCATGGAAATGGCGGAGCGCCCGCGACACGGGCCACTGGTAGGTGGCCACGCCGAGGGCCATGAACAGCAGGACCACCAACAGCACCTGCCAGGACAGCCAGCCCAGGTAGACCATGCACCCCAGGATCACGGAGAAGTTGATGCAGAGGACCGGGATCAGGATCACGACGTTGCTGATCGCCGGCACGTCCTCGGTCAGCAGGGTGAGCAGCCGGTGCGGCCCCAGCTCCTCCAGCTTTCGCTGTGGAATGCCCAGGATGCGACGGCTCAGGCGGACGCGCAGATCCAGGATCGTCCCCTGGCCGAGTTGCGCCAGCAGCAGCTCGGAGACGACCCGGCTGACCGGCACCACGAGGCAGAACGCCAGGAACATCCAGGCCAGGGTCGGCCGCGAGAGGCCCGGCGCCGTCAACGAGGTGTTGATCAGGGCCAGAAGCGCCGTGCTGGCGATTCCGCTCACGATACCGGCGAGGATCGCGGCGATCACGGCCCCGCGGGAGTAGCGCATCAAAAAATTGAGTATTTTCATTCCCTTCTCAAGACTGTTTCCCGGTGTCGCGCCAGAGGGACTGGACCTCGCCAAAGTGCCCGACCACCCAGTCGTCCGAGAAGAGGGTGTCCAGGTATCGCTCGCCCCGGTCGGGCAGGAGCGCGACGACCACGGCATCGGCAGGGATCCGCCCCGCGAAAGTCTCGACCGCGGACAACACGCCTCCCGAAGAGCCGCCGGCGAGAATCGCCTCGCGCTTCATCAGCTGGCGACAGCCGACGACGCAATCGAGATCGCTGACGTGCACGCACTCATCGACGAGGGAGAGTTCGCAGAGCGGCGGCCGCAGGCCGGCTCCCAGACCAGGGATCATCCGCGGAGCCGGGGTGTCGCTGAAGATCACGCTGCCGACGGCATCGACGGCGATGACCCGGGTAGCCAACCCATGATCGCGGACGTACTCGCCACAGCCGCGCAGGGTGCCGCAGGTGCTCGTCGGCACGAACACGAAGTCGACCTTCCCGCCCAGAGCGGTCGTCACCTCGTGCATCGTGGTGTGATAGTGGGAGGCCGAGTTCCTCATGTTGGCATACTGGTTCGGCCAGAAAGCTCCCGGGATGGCGCGCAGCAACTCCTGGACGCGCTCGATCCGTGCCTGGAGGAACTCCCCCGTTCCGGGGTGCGGCTCGGAGACGAGGTCGATCTCGACCCCGTACGCCCGCATGACCCGGAGGTTCGCCTCAGTGGTCTTCGGGTCCACGACACAGATGAAGCGCAGGCCGTGGTAGCGGCAGGCCTGGGCAAGGCCGATCCCCATGTTACCGGAGCTCGACTCGATCACCACCCCGCCGGCGACCAGGATGCCCGTGCTCAGGGCATGCTCGAGGATCCGCTTGGCCGGGCGATCCTTGATGCTGCCCGCCGGATTCAGAGCTTCCAGCTTGCCGAAGAGCTGAAAGCTCGCTTCCGGCAGGTAACGGCGGAGGCGAACGAGAGGCGTCCCGCCCACGGCATCGAGAACACCGTCACAAACGCGCCCGGCGGGGATCGACGGAAGCTCGCTACTCAAGCGCGAGCCGTCCAGGATGAGGCCTACTTCGTTAGCCGTCATAGCTTTCATACGTTCTCACTGAGCCCAGATACCAAATAGTTATTGCTCTCCCTGTATACAGTGCGCACAGCAAACAAAGCGTGACAATGGTCGTGGCGAAGATGGTCGCAGGCACGGTTCAGCGACTCTCCCGGGAGCGGCGAGGGGAGAGCTCTAACCGTGGCAGGTAGTCCCCAGGCACCAGTCGAGCACGGCCATGGCGCTCGTCATCTTGTGGTACGCTTGGCGAAAAGCGAGACTTTGCGGCCCATCCAGAACCTCGTCGAGCACCTCGTACCCGCGCATGGCGGGCAGGTCGTGCAGGAAGACCGTCGAACCTCCCGGTTTCGAAACTTCATCCATGATCTTCGGAGTCACGGTGTACGGCCGGAACCTGTCGAGCCAATCGTCGTCGGCCTTCCGGACTCCCATGGTGAGCCAGCGAGTCGTATAGACCGCGTCCACCGCACGAGGCAGGCGGTGAACGTCGTGATGCTGTTCAATCTCCGCACCATGCTCGGCAGCCGTGCCCTGGAGGCCCTCGATAAAGCTCGCAGGAAGTCCATACCCTTCCGGGGTGACCAGTGTCAGCCGCATGCCGGGGACGCGGGCCACCGCCAGGGCGATCGCTGAAGCCGAGTTGTTCCCCTCGCCCAGATACAGCATGTGAAGGCCCGAGAGCCGGCCGAAATGCTCGCGTAAGGTTGCAAGATCGGCGAGGGACTGAGTCGGATGCTCGTTCTCGCTCATCGCATTGACGACCGCCATCTGGTCCTGGCTGGCGAGCTGGCGCATCTCCTCGGTCGATTCGTTCGTCCGGACGACCAGCGCGTCCAGGTAATTGGCCAGCACGCGCGCGGTATCCGGCACGGTCTCGCCGGTCACGATCTGCAGGTCGTTGGGGCCATAGGTAATGACATGGGCTCCGAGCTTCAGGGCACCGACGGTGAAGGACGTTCGGGTGCGAGTGGAGGTCTTGCGGAAATAGATGCCCACGACGCGGTTGGCGAGAGGCTGCCGACTCTGCCAACGCCCAGCGGCGACACCGACCGCGTTCTCGACCAGTGACAGAAGCGTTTCACTGTCCAGGTCGGAGACGGAAATCAAGTGCCTTGCCATATAGAGACCCTCACGAAAAGACTCCCGTGCCGCTTCAGGGAGCGACCTGCTCTTGGCTGGTCGGCTCGGCCATGCCCACCAGAATCTGCCGCTGGCCCGAGAAGGGCGCCCGGCCATGGGCAACCAGCATGTTGTCGAGCATCAGCAGGTCCCCCTGTCTCCATGGGAAACTGACGGTCTCGGCGCGATACGCCGCGCGCAGGTGGTCCAGGACCTCGGGCTCGATGGGCGAGCCGTCTCCGTAATAGGTGTTCGCCGGCAGCTCCCCATCCTCGAACTCCTGGCGAAGAGCCTCCCTCACCAGTGGCTCCAGCGTCGAGACGTGGAAGAACGTGGCATGGTTGAACCAGACGAGCTCGCCGGTCTTCGGATGACGCGCGATCGCCTGACGGACCGCGCGCGTCCGCAGGCGGTCGCCGTCCTTCCACTCGCTCTCGATCCCCCATTCCCGGCAGTGGCGCTCGATGGCCCCCTTGTCGGTGGTCTGGAACACCGTCTGCCAGGACAGGCCGAAGCCATCTCCGAAGTTGCGGACGTACATCCACTTCCGCTCGGCGAAGCGGTCGCGGATCTCGGGGGAGATCCGCGCCAGGACCTTGCGGACGTCGGCGATCGGGGTCTCCCCGCCCTGCTCTGAAGCCTGCCGGCAGAAGAAGAAGATCTTCAACGGCCACTCCCGCTGGTAGGAGTTCTCGTTGTGCAAAAAGATCGGATGGCTGGCCGGATAGTCCGTCGAGGTGTAGATGTTCCCCTTGACGGTGTGGCGTGGCGAGGAGCGCTCCCGGTATTCCAGGGACTCGCCCGAGACGGCCTGGATGAACGTCTCCAGGTCCTCGGGCTCGCGCAGGTCGAAGCCGCGGAACAGAATCCCGCCATGCTTCTGGAGGTTCTCCTCCAGCAACGGCCGGTTCGCGGCGGCCCACGACGCGAGGCTGACCCCCGGAGCGGCCGGCTCCGCGAGCAGCGGCAGCTCGCCGCCGAGCAGCGCGCCGAACCGCACCAGATCCTCGCTGGCAACGGTCACGGCGTGCCGCTGGAATACGCCCCGGCTCCTGAGCGATGGAGTACGGCTTTCGGTCACGTCAGTCTCCTTTGAACGGTGGACCGGATCAGGCGAAGAGGTCTCCGGTGGCTGGGAAGAAGCCGTCGATCGTGGTCCCCCTGCCGGCGGCGCGGGCCGCGTCGGACACCAGCTTGCCCAGGGCGACGTCGAGGACCCCGAGGCCGAACGGGCTGAACACGGCGATCGAGCCGTCCCCTCGCCGCGCCGGTGCCTTGCCCTCCAGGATGTCCGCCAGAGTGCAGCGGATGAAGCCGCGGTTCCCGGTCGCCTGCTCGGCCAGATGGAGCGAGGTGTTGGCGCGGCAGGCGTGGTCCACGTCGTTGACCACGTTGTCGCAGCCCAAAATCGCCTCCGGGGTGAGGTCGCGGAGCGAGATGTGGAGGAGGACCGCCCCGGGTGGACAGACGGACAGGTCCGAGACGTGGGGACGAACGGAGGTGGTGGCGAACGAGACCAGAGAACAGGCGGCCAGCAACTCCTCCGGGCTGGAGGCGACTTCGGCCTCGACCGCTCCCACTTTGCCGAGGGCCTCGGCGAAGGAACGCGCGCGCGCGGTATCGAGATCGTAGAGCAGATAACGCTCCACACCGCACAAGACGCTGAGAAAGCGGGCGATCTCGAAGTTGATCAGGCCGGTGCCGATCAGCCCGACCCGCCCGGCGGATCTCCCCTCGAGCAGGGTGCGGGCTCCCAGCGCGGCACTGGCCGCAGTGCGGCGGGCGCTGATCAGCGAGCTCTCCAGAACGACCTCCGGCCGGCCGGTCTCGGTGTTGTTGAGGACCAGGACGGACGAGGCGCGGGCCAGGCCGCGCCGCAGGTTACCGGGAAAGGAGGAGATCCACTTGAGCCCTGCGACCTCGAAGCCGTCGCCAAGAAACGCGGGCAGGGCGATGATGCGGTCGAGGTCGTTGCCGGGAAAACGCAGGAAGAGAGAGTGCGGGAGAGAGCTCCTCCCGCGGTTGTGCGCGACGTAGGCACGCGCCACGACGTCGGCGATCTCCCGCTCGCGCCCGGCGAGGAGCTCTTCGACCTCCCGGCCGCTGAGGATCAGGATGCCGTCGGCGCTCACGGCAGCCCCTCCGCGCCCCGCCGGCGCGAGGACTCGCCGGACAGGATTTCAACTGTCTTAGCATCGCCATTCACTCTTTTCACTTTATCTATGGTGCTCGTGGGTAAAGAAACGGGACAAGCGCTGCCAGCTCCTCGAGGGGGCTCTCCCAAAGTGTCCCGCCAGTGTCCCACGCGAGGCGGCGGCGACTCTGGAGGTGCAGACCCCAGATTCACGGAAATCTGGCTGTATCAGGGACTTGGTGCCGGAGGCGGGACTCGAACCCGCAAACCCTTACGAGTGGAAGATTTTAAGTCTCCTGCGTATACCGTTTCGCCACTCCGGCGCGGGGAAATTCTACAGCGGGGAGGACCTTCTTTACGCGGGCCCCACCACCCGCCCGTGGCCGAGCAGGCGGGCGAAGACCTCGCGGGAGCGCTCCAGCAGCTCGATCCCTAGCTCGGCCCGCCCCAGCCGGCCGGCCACCAGGGCGAGATTGAGGAACAGGGCCGCGCCGTCCGCCGAGCTCAGCAGGTCCGCCTCGGTGGACATCCTTTCCATCGCCTCGACCAGACGCGCGAACGCCTCCCGGCGGTTCCCGTCGGCGTCATGCGAGATGCCGATCTCCAGGAGCTGGTCGAAGTTGCGGAAGGCGTTGAGGTTCATCACGTTCATCGACGAGATCTCCCGCGGACGGGGCTCAGGCCCCGCCGTCGCACCAAAGATTAGCCGGTCGGCTATGAGATTCTAGCACGGCCGCCTGGGCATTGATGCCCGGGCGAGGCCGCGCTATACTCTCCTTTCCACGAAGCCCCAGGGGATCTCCCCTGGGGCTTTTGCTTTTGTCGAGGGAAAAAATGACCGACGCCGAATTCGTCCGTGCCTTCGAGGACTGCACCCTCCCCAACACCGCCTTCCACCACCGGGATCACGTCCGCCTGGCGTGGCTCTATCTCCGGGAAGCTTCGGCGCTGGAGGCGCTGGCGCGCTTCGCCGCCGGGCTGAAGCGCTTCGCCGCCTTCAACGGTCACCCCGGCCTCTACCACGAGACGATCACCTGGGCCTACCTGTTCCTGATCCACGAGCGGATGGCGAACGGCGCAGGCGAGGAGACCTGGAAGGAGTTCGCGGCGCGCAACCCGGACCTGCTCTCCTGGAAGCCGTCGATCCTCGACCGCTACTACGACGCCGAGACGCTCCGGTCCGAGCGGGCGCGGCGGGTCTTCGTGCTCCCCTCGCCCGCTTCCTGCGTTTGAAGACGGCCGGCCCGGACATCCCGGGCCGGCGGGGAGCCGCGCCGGGCTAGTTGCCGGTCACGAAAGTGAAAGAGGGAGAGGACTGCTCGATGACCCGGTTGCCGGGTGTGACCTTCAGCTTTGCCACCACCCGCCAGTGGTATCTCCAGTTCGGAACTAGGTTGGTGAGCGGATAGGAGCAGTAGCCGGACGCGTCCGGATTGCACGACACGTCGGAGAGATCCTTGATCTCGGTTCCCCCTTCGCCGTAGCCATAGACGTCGTACGTCACCGTCCAGACGCCCGGCTAGTTGCGATAGCTGTCGAGGCCGTTGGTCCATTTCAGCGTGAAGTTGAGCGGCACGTTCGTCGAGTGACGGCGGAGTAGCACTCCCCCTGGCCGACCGCGCCGCTGGCGTTGGACACGCAGAGCTTCACGGTGGTGTTGGCACCGGAATAGTAGCAGGAGTCATAAGCGCCATGCAGATAGACGAGGCCGCTGACGGTGACGGTGGCGAACGAGGGAACCGCGGCCAGCGACAGCAGCGCGGCGCAGAGGACCGACTTCATGGGCTTCTTCACGAATTTCTCCTCCAGAGCAGGACCGCCCCGGCATGGGGGGGCCACGTAGAGATCGACCTTCCATGGATCTCCTTTCCAGAAATGCGCGATCGGGAGGAGAAAACCGTCATAAGATTTCGACTTGACGAGAGGGAGGCTGAAATGCTCAAGGAATTCAAGGAGTTCGCGGTCCGCGGCAACGTCCTCGACTTGGCGATCGGGGTGATCATCGGGGCCGCCTTCGGCAAGATCGTCACCTCGCTGGTGGACGACGTCCTCATGCCGCCGATCGGTATGGTCCTCGGCCGGGTCGATTTCTCCAACCTGTTCGTCAACCTGTCCGGGAAGCCCGTCGCCAGCGTGGCCCAGGCCAAGGCGGCCGGAGTGCCGACGATCAACTACGGCCTGTTCCTCAACTCCGTGCTGAGCTTCCTGATCGTGGCCTTCGTCGTCTTCCTGATCGTGCGCGCGGTGAACCGGATGCGGCGCGGCGAGGAGAAGCCGGCGGCGCCGCCGGTGGTCAAGGAGTGCCCCTACTGCCTCTCCTCGATCCCGATCAAGGCCACCCGCTGCCCGCACTGCACGTCGCAGCTCGCGGCGGCCTGAAGTCGGGCCAAAAAGTGCCACTCTTCCCTCGTGGGCGGTCGCGTCCGGCCATGGCGGCCGGCTCCGCGGCGCCCCAGCGTCTTGTTGAGAGACCAGCGACGTTTCGACGAATCGCTACACCTCCTCAAGTGTCTATAAGAAGCTCGCGGGTCTACCCCTTGCAGATCGACCCGGCCGAAAGGGAGGAGGCATGAACGAGATCGACGTCGCGGTGGTCGGTGCGGGGGTCGCGGGGCTGGCGGCGGCCGGGGAGCTCCGGCGGCGGGGATTCCGGGTGGCGGTGTTCGAGGCGCGGGACCGCATCGGCGGGCGCATCCTCACCCACCGGGATGCGCGGGTTCCGATCCCCCTCGAGTTGGGCGCCGAGTTCATCCACGGCGAGGCTCCCGAGACCGAGCACCTCCTGCGCGAGGCGGGCCTCTCCGATTACGACATCGCGGGGGACCAGTGGATCGCCGAGCGCGGGCATCTCCGCCCCAACGACCGCTTCTGGGGCCAGATCGACCGCGTCCTCGACCGGATCGATCCCGAGGGGGAGGACCAATCCCTCGACGATTTCCTGGCCCGGCGCCCCGGCGGACGTTCCTTCGCCCGGGCGCGCGCCGCCGCGCGCCTGTTCGTCCAGAGCTTCCACGCCGCCGATCCCGCGGAGATCGGCGTCCTCTCGATCGCTCCCGAGGGGGGCGAGGAGCCGAGCGAGTCCGCCTCGCGGGTCGGCCGGGTGGTCGAGGGGTACGATCGCCTCGCGGAATGGCTGGCGCGGGACCTCGGCGGAGACCTCCATCTCGGCACGCCGGTCGAGTCGATCGAGTGGGAGCGCGGGCGCGCCGAGCTGAGCTTGAGCGGGAACGCCGCGCGAGTGGTTGCCCGGGCCGCCGTGGTGACCGTCCCCATCGGCGTCCTGCAAGCTCCGCCGGACGAGCCGGGCGGCATCCGCTTCCGGCCCGACCCGCCGAGGCTGCGGCAGATCCTGGACCGCCTCGCCATGGGGGCCGTGATCCGCCTCGTTCTCGCCTTCCGAGAGCTCCCCTGGCAGGGGCGGAGCGACCTCGATCGCATGCGCTTCCTCCAGACCGGCGACGAGACCTTCCACGTCTGGTGGACCTCCTACCCTCTCCGTGTACCGGTCCTGGTCGCCTGGAGCGGCGGCCCGCCCGCCGCGGAACTGGCCCGCAAGAGGCCGGCCGAGATCGAAGCCGCCGCCCTGGGGGTGCTCGCCGAGCACCTCGGGGTCTCTCGCCGACGGATCACCTCCCGCCTTGAGGGCATCTGGAGCCACGACTGGGACGCCGACCCCTTCTCCCGCGGCGCCTACAGCTACGCCAAGGTCGGCGGGAGCGAGGCTGCGAAGCAGCTGTCGCGCCCGGTCGAGAAGACGCTGTTCTTCGCCGGTGAGGCGGTCGACGGGGAGGGGAGGACGGGGACGGTAGAGGGGGCGATCGCGACCGGGCTGCGGGCGGCCAAACAGGTAAAGGCGGCCCTGGGGTATACTCCCCGCCCTGGGGGCCGTTAGCTCAGTTGGTAGAGCAGCGGACTTTTAATCCGCGGGTCCAGAGTTCGAGTCTCTGACGGCCCACCACCCGCATCTCCCTCTCCCTGTTGGATTTCCTGGTTTTGGCGTACACTCCCAAGTGTGCGCAAAATCCCCTCGCGGGACATTTTCGGGACATTTTGCCGAGAGAGGTGGTCATGAACCCGGTCAAAAAACCCACCAGCGCGAAGAGGTCTTCCAGCAAGGGCAGCCTGGAAAAGACGCCCTACCGGGGGGTCTACAAGCGGCTCAACCCTGACGGGAAGGTTACCGGTTACGCCATCAAGCCCCGGTTCGGAGGCTATGTCGGCAAGGGGCAGACCTTCAGCCGCTTGACCGATGCCCGCACCGAGATGGAGCGAATCCGGACGGAGGTCAAGGATGGCCGGCTCCGAGGCAATGGTCGCAAGACGGTCCTTCAGGCCATCGAGAAGTACCTGGTCGAAGAGCTTCCGCTGCTCGCCGTCACCGAGCGGCGCAATCGGCGACGGCATCTTGACTGGTGGGCGAAGCTCAGGGGCGCCGAGCTCCTGACGGAATTGACGGGTCCCTCGCTCTTGGCGGATCTCAGGGAGCGGCAACAAGGCCAGAACGGAGGCAAGCCCATCGCCTTCGCCACGATGCGCCGGTATGGAGCCGCGCTCTCGGCGGTCCTGTCGGCTTGCGTCGATTGGGGCTGGCTCACCCAGAACCCGATGCGCGGGAGCAGCCGGCGGAAGCGCCGCAAGGTCGACCGCGAACAGGAGCGGAACCGCGAGATCACCCCAGAAGAGTGGGAGACCCTCCTGGTAGCCATCCAGGATTCCCGTGACTCCAGGCTCTACCCTCTCGTGATCTGCGCTCGAGCTTCAGGGGCTCGCGAAGGAGAGCTCATGAAGATGGAGTGGCGCGGCCTTGAGCTCAACCCGCAGGTCTATGACCCCGCTACGGGGCAGATGCGTCCCGGCGTTCCCCGGTGCCTCGTCGCGTTCAACAAGAACGGCGACGAGAAGATGCTCTACTTTCCAGGGGAAGCTGGCGAGATCCTGCGGGAGCTGGCGCGGCACCGCGGCATGAGTCCCTATGTCTTCGATCTCGCGGGCGGCCCCCTGCGCCGCTGCCAGGGAAGCGGTGCCGCCACGCCCTACGGCTACCCCGCAGGGTGCGAGGTTTGCTTCGCCATCTTCCCGGATCGGAAGTTGAAGGCGGTTCCGGACCACCATCCTGTCCCGGAGTTTCCGCACGGTGCCTTTCGCTATGCCAAGAAGCGCGCGCAAATCGTAGATCTCCGATTCCACGACCTGCGTGCGGCCTGGGCTCAAAATCTTCTCGATACGGGAGGTGTAAGCGACGCCGACGCCATGATCCTCGGAGGATGGAAGACGGTGGGGATGGTTCGCCGGTATGCCAAGCGGGCGCACCGGCAGGGGATGGCGGCCGTTGAGAGGATGAGTCGCTGAAGTCAGATGCCGCGTTGCCCTGCTCGGCCCCGGGTTCGCGGCTTGCCAACGGAGGCGAACCATTCCAGAAAGCGGGTCTCATCAAGGTATAAGCGCCGTCCTCGGGTGATCACTGCACCCGATCGCTCCAGCCCGTTGGTCTCACGATGGAACAGCATCCAGCGGATCCCTCCCGGCGTGAGCGCAGGATGCCGCTGCACCATCTGCTCCACCGTCAGAGGTTCTGGCGCTGGTGAGAGGGCAGTCACCTTGGAGTGGAGGTCGTGAATCTCGCGCCAAGCCTCTGTGAGGCTGTCCTGAAGCCAGGCAATGAGCTCCAGCAGGTCAGAGCCTATTCGGGGGCCGTTAAGGTCCTTCTCGGGCACCCTGCTATCGTCCTTCGCCGGCAACTTTAATTGGGCCCAGTCAGAGGACATCAGACGAGATCACCTCCACGCCTTCTTCCTCGGCGAACTCTTTGGGCGGTCATAGTCTGTCGGCCTTTCCTGCGCCAGTCCCACAAGTCCTTGGGCGAGTACCGGATGCCAGCTTCATTCCGGTAGGTTGGCCCCGTCCCATCGCTTCGCCAGCGTTGCACCAGCTTGAGCGAGACTCTTTCTAAGTGGGCCAGCTCCTTCTCGTTGAGATCCCTCATATCAATGTTGAGGGCCGTTCCCCAGCGCACCACCTCTTCCCAGGCTTGACAGGCGAGAACGGCAGCTACCCGGTGTATGTCCGGGCGGACTCCGTCTGGCAAATCGAGTGGTGGAAATAAGGCAGATTCCAACGCGGCTGAAAGCCGGTTGCAGGCTGCAACTACCTTGGAGGCGTCGGCACTGTCGAGAATGCCGTCTAAATACGTCAGGGTGTTCTCGTCCATTCGAGTCAGACCTCTTGAACTTCGGGTTGTAGATTGGCCTTGAAGTTCTTCTACCAAAAGACAAATGTAGTTTTAACCGACACACCTCTCCCCTCTCCAGGCGCTTGCACCAAGCTTCGGGGCCGCCCTTCAACGAGGTCAGCCAAGACCTTTTTCACTGCAAATGTAGTAAACGAGGCTAACCGAAGTCAAGAGCAGCGCGCTTACTAAGGAGTCCTCGGCTTAGGCTACACATTGCCGCAACTTTTTGCTAGTATACAGGCATGAGAGTGGACGGCAGGACACTGAATCACGAAACTCTGGAGACGATTCGCTTGCTGGCAGTCCGGCGAGTGCGCGAAGGTGAGAACCCCAGCGAGGTGATCAAGAGCTTCGGTTTCTGTCGAACTACCATCTACCGCTGGCTGCGTAACGAACAGGAGCAGGGTGAACAGGGGCTGCGAGCGCGTAAAGCAGCAGGACCCCGCCCGCAACTTTCGGTAAAGCAAAAGAAGCAAGTAGGGTGTTGGATCAACGGTAAAGACCCTCGCCAGTATGGCTTTGATTTTGGTCTCTGGACGCGCAAAATCGTGGCAGACCTCATCGAGAAGAAGTTCAAAGTCCGCTTGGGCCTGACCTCGGTCGGACGCCTGCTGGCGGAGTTGGGCATTACTCCACAGAAACCGCTCCGGCGTGCCTACGAGAGAAATCCCGAGGCGATCGAGCGCTGGCAGCGAACTGACTACCCACAGTTGCGGCAGCGTGCCAAAGAACGTGGGGCGGATATCTTCTTTCTCGATGAAGCAGGAATTCGCTCGGATACGCCGCTGGGCCGGACTTGGGCTCCCAAAGGACAGACACCGATTGTTCAAACCAGTGGTCAACGGCAGTCGATCAATGCCATCTCGGCGGTCAATTCTCAGGGAGCCTTCTGGTATGCCATCTATTCTGGCGGCCTGAACGCCTCTCGCTTTGTGGAGTTTCTTGGCTCCTTCCTGCGGCACCGGCGCCGTCCGGCATTTTTGGTCGTGGATGGTCATCCCTCTCATAGGGCTAAGATGGTGTCGCAATTCGTGCAAGAGAAGAAGGGACGTATCGAGTTGCATTTTCTCCCCGGCTATGCTCCTGATCTGAACCCGGACGAATTCGTGTGGAACTATCTCCGCGAGAAAGGCACGTCCAAGAAGCCCCTCCTGAAAAATGAATCGCTGCGGAAACGCGTGGAAACTGATCTCGCCGCCATTAAGGCTCTGCCCAGTCTAGTTCGATCTTTTTTTCGTGCACCAAGTGTAGCCTATGTTACGGACTAATTAGTAAGGCGCCTTCAGACCATGTGCTGCTAAGGGTAGGTAGTGCAGCCGCAACAGCGAGGAGTAGGCCAAGAATTTAGGAAACTATTCAAGGCGTGATCGCCGTTAACACTCGTCGACACCTTATGTCAATCGATCCAAGTAGTTAGGTGAGTTCTTCCTTATCATCCGCTACCACGGATTGTCATCGCTTTTCGTCTTCTACTGTGCCACGAGTGTGCCATGTAAGTCCACCTCTTCGAGCCCAGAATCATCCTGGATCACTCCCGCCAGCTCATTGGTACGAAGCCGCGAGCCTAGAACATCGCCCCACCTCGATAAGGATTGCGAGCCTCCGGGCCTGCGCCGTACCGGATTCTGCGGTCGGCCGGCACGCGGCTCTACCTCGCTGATTCTCGAGCCGCGCTCTGGGTAAGCGACGCACCGCCGCCGGCACGCGGAAGATCTCCGACGACGGTATCCAGGATGGGCCTCGATCGCTTTCGCGGCGCGGCTCTACTACGTTTCCGCCGCGGGGTCTCTCTAGCGACGGCACTACAGACCGAGGGCGCCCTGTCCACGCTGGGCGACGTCCGGAGGCCGCGGCGTCGCTCGCGGCGGTTGATCCGGCGCAGAGGCCAATTCGCTCCTCCAACTCGGCGGACCCGGAACAGCCTGCCCCTTCATTTCGTTTTCCCGTGCTCTCAGCTTGAAGGCTTGGCTTCAAGTTAAAAATTGAATAAGCTGGGTAGAAACTCGCTCGGCAATCGTAGCGCAGGCACAGAACGACTTGCGTGAAGCAAAACTCCTTGGTTCCATTTCCTTGCTAACGATCAGGCTTGGAAGGGCAGCGTTCCCTAATACCGCCAGGACACCGCTAACCGTACCGACCTCTTCTCCGCCGGGTGAAAATGGACATCTTCCACCGGCCCGGCCTCTCCCTGCAGTCGCGACTCATAAAAATAGTCGATGTCGCTCACAGCATCGTTCAGGAGGTTGAAGACCTCGGCGGCCAGGGAGAGACCCTTGGGGAGGCTGCGGCCGAGACGGAAGTTGAGGAGATTTGAGGCCTTGGAGCGGACGCTGCCGTCTTCGAGCAGAGGGCGAGGACCGAAGTAGCGGAGGCGAAGACTCCCGAACCAGGGACCCAGGCCGTCCATCGAGACTCCTGATGAAAGGGCGCTCTCGATCGCCCCGGGGACGTGGTTTCCCGCCGGATCGGAATCGGTGAACCGGGCTCGCGACCAGGCGTAGTCGGCGTCAAGCGTGAGCCAGGGACGGGGGCGCCAGAAATTCTGGAGCTCGATCCCCTCCCGCCGGCTGGGACGGCTCGCCTCGGTGGTGCCGCCATCGCCCGAGAAGACGAGCTCAGAGTCGATCTGCAGCCGGAAGAGGGTCAGGGCGGTCTGGAAACTCCGGATCGCCGAGGTGCGGATTCCAACGTCCGCACTCTTCGCCCGCACTAGAGGGGTGACCTGCTCGGCAGGCTGTCCTGTCGTGGGATCGATCCGCAGGGTGGCGCCGCGGGCGTCGTTGCTGTGGAAGCCCCAGCCGTAGTTCAGGTAGAGTTCGGTCCCGCTCCAGGGACCGAGGGTAACGGCAAGCTTCGGGCTCAGGATGGCGGTGTCGCGGGTGCCGGAATTCTCCGCCAGATTGCTCTTCACATCTGTGTGGTACCCGTCGGCACGTAGACCGGCGACGGTGCGCAGCCAAGGAGTACAGCGCACCCGCGCCTGAATATACGGGCCGCCGGTGAGCTCCTCGATCTGGTCCCGCCGAGTGGTGGACAGGCGCGCACGGTCCTTGGTGTGGAAGAGGCCGTTGCGGATCGCGTCGTTACGGACCTGGAGCCCCACCTTGGTCTCGACCTCCCGACCTCCCCAGCTTGTGCCTCGCTGGCGCTCGATTTGGAAGCCGGTCACGGTACGCTCGTCAATCTGCTCGAATTGGTCGCCGTTCACTGGGTCGTCGAGAAAATACGTGAAGTTCGAGAAGAGGCTGAGCCCGTAGCGCAGGGCGTAGGCGCTGGCGCGTATGAGAGACGACTCTCTCCCTCGCCGCCAGTCCGCCGCTACGCTGTAGCGGTAGGTCCGCCCGCCGCCAGTGGGGTCGATCGCGTCAAAGCGGCCGATCAGACTTTCAAAGACGGCGCGCTTGGGGATCTGATCGGTCGAATTCCACGTCCCGTCGTACCCCATCGCCGTGACGGTGAGACCGTTGCCGGCGTCGCCGCGGTTCCAGCGCAGGACGCCGTTGAGCTTGCGGTAGTCGTCCGGATGGACCCACGGGCCGTTGTCGCGGCCGATCTCGACCGCACCCAGGAGATCGCCGTTTCCCCATTTCACGGAGTCGGCGGCGAGAAGGCGAGCGAAGCCGTAGGCGCCGGGGGTGAGCGCCAGAATCCCCTTGGTCAGCGAATTGACGTAGGTGAATTCGGCGGCGCCTGCGGCCGAGAAGTCCCCTTCGTCGGCGTAGTAGGCGCCCTTCTTGTAGCGGACGGTGTCCACTAGCTCGGGGATCAGGAAGTTGAGGTCGCTGTACCCCTGTCCATGGCCGTGCGAGGGCATGTTGACCGGAATGTCGTCGACGGTGATCCGGAAGTCGGTGCCGTGGTCGAGGTTGAAGCCGCGCAGGAAGTACTGGTTCGCCTTGCCGCTGCCGCTGTGCTGGGTGATGATCACCCCCGGCACCGTCTCCAGCAGTTCGCCGGGGCGCAGGATAGGGCGCTGCTCCAGCTCCTTGCGGCCGGTCACCCCCTCGGAGGCAGAGTCGGCGACGCCGGTCATGTCCGACGCTCGGTCGGTGACCTGGATCTCTTCATAGACCTGGAGCCGCTTTGATGTCCCGTCCTTGTCCTCCCCGCTCTTCTCCTCAGCGGGTTTCTCGCCGTCCGGCGGCGCGGCGGGAGGTTGCCCGGCGGCCCAGAGGGGCGCCGGCGGCACGATCAGCAGCGACAGGATGATGGGGAAAATCCAGCGTGACATTCCTGCTCTCCTCGTGCTCAGGCATGGTCATACGGTGCCTGTGGATTCGGCCGTGTAGAGCCTGGAATAGAGGCCCCCTCGGTAGAGCAGCTCGGAATGACGCCCCTGCTCGGCGATCCGGCCGTGCTCGAAGACGAACACGCGGTCCGCCATCCGCAGAGTGCTCAACCGATGGGCGATGAGCAGAGTGGTACGGCCGGCGAGAAAGCCCGCGAGGCGCTCTTGGAGGCGCCGTTCGGTTTCGGTGTCAAGGGCCGAAGTGGCCTCGTCGAGAATTACGATGCGCGGGTCGGCGAGCAGCAGTCGGGCGATCGCCAGGCGCTGGCGCTGGCCTCCCGAGAAGCGGATTCCCTGACGGCCGATCTGCGTATCCAGACCGTTTGGCAGCCGTTCGACCTCATCTCTCAGCTCGGCGAATTCCAGGGCACGCCACAGGGCCGCGTCCGGACAGGGCTCACCCAGGGTCAGATTGGCGCGTACGGTGTCGTTGAACATGGCCGGCACCTGCAGCACGGTGGCGACGTGGCGGCGCACCGTTTCCCAGCCGATCCGGTCGGCTGGCACGCCGCCGAAGCGGATGGCTCCCGAGACGTGGGGATAAAGGCCCAGCAGAGCCCGGACGAAGGTCGATTTTCCACCCCCGCTCGCACCCACCAGGGCGACCTTCTCGGCAGGCTCCACGATAAGGTCAATGCCGTCCAGCACGAAGGGCCCTTGCCCGTAGGCGAGCCGCAGCCCCTCCACCTCCATCCCCACGGCTCTGCTGCCCTGGAAAGGATTCTCGACGCTACCGAAGCGGGGCTCCGGCTCCAGCGGCAGAGCCAGCAAACGGTTCACCCGCTCGAGCGCCGCCCGGGCGGCATAGAGGGCGTACTGAATGTCGAGCAGGTCCCGGATCGGCCCCATCATGAACCACAGATAGGAATAGACGGCAAGCATCTCACCAATTGTCAGGCTGGAGACCAGGACCGCCAGGATGGCGGCGGCGCGGAAGATGTCGAAGCCGAACAGATAGAGCAGGTAGGTGAAGCGGCCCGCCGCGCTGCTCTTCCAGCAGTAGGCGGTCGAGAGGTCGCGGACCCGGCGAGCGCGCTCGACGAGGCGTCCGATATAGCGACCCTCGCGATTACCGGCGCGGAGCTCCTGGATCGCGTCCAGCGTCTCGACGAGCGCTTCCTGGAATTCCTCAACCGCCTGGTTCTCCTTGCGTTTGAGATTCTTCACCCACCGCCCCAGGCGGGTGGTCAGGTAGATGACGAGCGGGTTCAGTAGGATGATGAACAGAGCCAGCTGCCAGTGCATCCAGAGAAGCACGCCGGCGATGCCGGCGACCGTGAGGATGGAGATCAGAAAACGGCTCACCGTGGCGCTCAGGAAGGAGTCGATGGTGGCGAGATCGGTCACGAAGTGCGAGGCCACCGTGCCGCTGCCCAGGGTCTCATAGCCGGCGAGAGACACCCGGCCCAGGTGCTCGAGGAGAGAGCGCCGCATGCGGAACACCGACTCCTTGGCGATGCGGGTGAACTGCTGCTCCTGCCAGACTCCCAGCCCGGTCGCGGCCAAGCGCAGGACCAGGGTGGTGAAGAGCATTGCCGAGATATAAAGCGCGGGCCCGCGCCATTCCGCCGGCATGACGCGGTCCACCGTCGCGGTGACCGGTCCCGGTCGTCTAAGCAACAGCTCGTCAACCAGCGCTGGGAAAAGGAGCGGCAGCGGCACGGTGAGCAGGGTGGCCGCGATCGCCAGCAGGTGAGCGCGCACCAGCTCCCAGCGGTGCTCCCGCGCCAGAGCCTTGAAATAGGTCGCATCGTATCGTCGGTCCGCCTGGGACACCGTCGGTAGCATAAACGCCTCTCAGTGGCGAAAAGACGCGGTCGGGTCGAGCCGCAGAGCCCGTTGCGCCGGCACGTAGATCGCGAGGATGGCGACGGCGATCATGAGGACCGAGACCGCGGTGAAGGTGAGGGGGTCGATCGGTTCGACGCCGAAAAGCTGGCTCTTGAGGAAGCGGGTCAGGGCCACGCCACAGCCCATCCCGAGCACCAGGCCGGCGGCCACCAGACGGGCCTCCCGGCTGAGCACCACCCGCAGCAGTTGGGAACGGCTGGCGCCAAGGGCGATCCGGATGCCGAGCTCCTGGCTGCGCTGGCTGACCGAGAAGCTGAGCAGGGCGTAGATCCCGATCGCCACCAGGCTCAGCGCGGCCGCGGCGAAGGAGCCCAGCAGCAACAGGCTCAGTCGGCGCACCGCGAGAGATTCAAAGACGCGTTGCTCCAGGGTCGTCTCTCTGGCGAAGGTGAGACCGCGGTCGATCCGCCAAACCTCCCGTTTCACCTCCTGGAGCAGCCGCGGCGCGTCGGCCCCGCGGGCGACGAAGGTCATCGAGCCGAACGGGTACTGGGCGTGGGGAACGTAGAGCTCGGGCCGCGGGGCGCCGTCCGGGCTCTCCACCCTGACGTCTCCCACCACCCCCACGATCTCCCGCACGCTCGTCCGGCCGGACAGCTCAATCTCGATCTTCCGGCCGAGCGGATCTTCTCCTGGCCAGAAACGCGCCGCCATCGTCTTGTTGATGACCGCCACGGGCACCGAATCGCGTCCATCGTGAGGATTGAAAAAGCGCCCCCGCAGCACGGGAACGCCCAAGGCTCGGAGATAGCCGGACGTGGCGGTGATTAGACTGGCCTGGCGGGCGTCGGCGGGGGGTGCGGCGGGACGGTCCACCCGTTGGAAAGCCAGCAGCCGCTCGCTTCCGCCAGCAAAGGGAACGGCGCTGGCCGCGCCAGCGGCCCACACGCCGGGCACGGCGGCGATGCGGTCCTCGGCCAGGCGAAAGAACTGCGCGCGCGCGGCCTCGGTTTTGTACTGGGACCATATGTGGGCCTCGAGGGTCGCCACCCCCCGCGGTGAGAATCCCAGGTCGACGCGGACCAGGTTGACGAACGTCCGCACCACGAGGCCGGCACCAATCAGGAGCATCAGCGAGAAGGCCACCTCGGCGACCAGCAGCCCATATTGCAGGTACCTCGTCCGGGTGCCGGCGCCAGACTGGCGGTCGCCGGCGCTGTCGAGCGCCGGACGCAGGCTGCTCCGGTACATTCTGAAAAGAGGCGCGAGAGCCACCAGGCCCGCGGTGAGCAGCGAAACTCCGGCCGCGAAGAGGACGACCCAATGGTCCAGCCGGACCTCCGCCAGACGGGGCAGGTCCGAGGGTCCGAGCCGGCGTAACGCCACGATCCCCCAATAGGTGAGGAGAAGACCGCCGCACCCCCCCGCCGAGGTGAGGAGAACCGCCTCGGTAAGAGCCTGCCGGGCCAGACGAGCCCGGGTGGCGCCGAGAGCGGCTCGGGTGGCGAGCTCCCGTTCCCGGCGCAGGTTACGCACCAGCAGCAGGTTCATCACGTTGACGCTGGCGATGACCAGGAGCAGGGCCGCGGCGACTAGCAGCAGGAGGAGCGCGGGGCGGACCTTGCCCACCAGCTCGTCGTCCAGCGGCACCACCGCGACCCCCATGCCGGTCATTCCCGGGTTGTCGCGCGCCATGGTCGCGGCCACCGTGTCCATCTCCCGGCGGAGCTGCGGCAGGCTGACGTCGGGCCTGGCGCGGCCGACGACCCGCAGGCTCGTACGCCCGCGCACTTGGCGGGCGCTGTCCTCGAACCTCCGCGGCACCCACATCTCCTTGTCTCCGGGCGGGAACGCGAATTCAGGCGGCATGACCCCAATCACCGTATAGGGATTGCCGTCGAGCCGCACCGGCTTCCCCAAGATCGCAGGGTCGGCGCCATAGAGGCGCCGCCACAGACCGTGGGAGAGCACGGCAACGTTGGCCGGAGCGCCGCCGGCGGCCTCGGAGGTGAAGATCCGGCCGGCGAGAGGGGGGGCCCCGAGGACCTGGAAGAAGTTTTCCGTGACCAGCCAGGCCTGGATGCGCGTCGGCTCCCGGGCATCGGTCAAGCCGTAGCTATAGGGCTCGGCGGCGGCGATGCCGGCGAAGCCTCGGGCGCGCTCCTGCCACTCCAGGAAGCTCGCCGGCGACACCGCGCCGTGTTCCTCTTTCTGCTGGATGTCCGTCTGCCACAAGGCCACCAGGCGGTCCGCCTGGGAAAACGGCAACGGCCGCAGGAGAATGCCGTAGACGACGCTGAAGATGGTGCTCAACGCACCGATGCCGAGCGCGAGGGTGAGCACGACCGGCGCCATGAACAGCGGATTCCGCGCCATCAGGCGCAGGCTGAGAGTGACGTCCTGCCAGAGAGTCTTCATCGGCGTCCCCTTCGGAAGCAGACATCCAGGGATATCAGGGCTCCATTTCCGGCAGAGAAACAGCGGAGCTCCGCCATGGCGACAGCGAGCCTGGGGGGCCTGCCACCACCTCGAGAAGACGTTCCCGGCCCGTATGGCGCTGAGCCAGATCCTGAAGGCCGGACGCGCTCAGAGAGCCGATGGTGTCGAGCTGCCGCCGGTAATAGTCCGTGGGGTGCTCGTTGACCGCCCAACGTTTTAAGGTCGCCGCCAGACCGGACACGCTCTGAAGGGAGCGCAGGAAATCGATGGTGAAGAGCTCCTGCGCCTCCCGCAGCTCGGCCTCGGGAACCGGCTCGTCGCGCAGGCGTTCGACCTCGGTGGCGACCGTCTCCAGCGTCTCCCCCACTCGCGAGGTTTCTGCCGTGACGGCGATGATCCACGGCGAGCTGCCGGTGCGTGGTGTCAGGCGGACCGAGCTGCGGTAGGAAGCCCCGCTGTGGTCCCGCAGGAGGCGCGCCACTCGGCGCTCCAGGATGCCGGTGAGCAGTTGCAAGCCCACGAAGTCCTCGTGGGTGCGGCAGACGCTCGCGTGGCCCGCACGAATCTCGGCGTGGGGAGCCGCCGGCACCTCGAGCTGGTACGTGCCGCCCGGCGTTTCGGCGGGCGGCTCCGGAGGTGGCTCCGTGGGAGCTTCGCCGGGGGCTGGCCGGACGCCTCCGGCCAGCCGGGCCAGCAGCGGATCCCGGGGCACGCAGCCGGCCACGATGAGCCAGAGCGGAAGCCGGCGCATCTCCTCGTGGAGATCCGCGAGATGGCGGTGCTCGATCCTCGCCAGGCTCGCCTCCGTGCCCTCCAGGGGGTGACCGAACCGAGAGCGCGGATAGGCCAGACGATGCCACCAGCGGTCCGCCAGGATCCCCAGGTAGCGGCCGGCGAGACGGTGGCGGGAGATCCGCCGGCCACGCTCCGCCGCCATCATGACGGGCGAGGGGGGTGGCGGAGAGACGAGGGTCTCCCCCCAGTCGACGGCGAGGCGCCAGTCGCCGGCGGCCAGCTCGACCGCCACAGTGGCATGGTCCCAGCCCGTCTGGGGGAGGAGGTCGGCGCCCAGGGACTCGAGGACCCCGGCCCCGCCGCCGTCCCTTCCGCCCGGAGCGCCGGCAAGCCCCGGCAGCATCAGGGCGTTGAGGCCCTCCAGGCCGGCGGGGTCGTGGCGCGCTCCCCTGGGGAAGACCCACTGGCAATGCAGAAGAGGGACGGTCCGGTCCTCGGCCAGGGCGACCCGCAGGCCACCGCCCAGGTCCAGGCGCTCGGCGCCATCGAGCCCCCCCAGGCGAAGCGGAAGGCGAGCCATGGTGGCGGCGAAGCTCATGGCCGGCCCCGCTCCGGAACGACCGTGAGCACCGTCCGCCGCTCCGCCCTCCACAGCGTGCGCGCCACCTCGGCGACCGCAGCGGCATCCAGCGTCCGGAGATCGCGCTCCGCCTCCTCCAGGCTCGCCGTCTCGCCGTGAAAGGCCCGCAGCATGGAGAGGTGGGCCGCCCGCTCGGCGGGACGCTGAAGCGTGGACCACAGGTCGGTCAGCGCCTTGCGGCGGACGCTCGCCAGCCGTGGCTCCAGGAAGGGGCGCGGCAACAGGTCTTCGCAAGCGGCGAGGGTTTCGCCCGCCAGCCGCCGGGGCTCCACATCCGGCAGACCGTCGACGGCCACGACCAGCGTGCTCGCCTCCCGCATCGGGACGATATGGGCCTGCACCTGCCGGGCGATTCCGAGCTCGTTGACCAGGCGCTGGGCCAGGGGGCTCGCCCGGCCCACGGCGAGGCCGCGCAGGAGGAGTGACGCGGCATGGCAGTCGCGCTGGCCGAACCCGGGTCCGCGCAGGGCGACGTAGACCCGGGGGTGCGGTACCTGGGACGTGAGGACCGCCGGCGCATCGGGGATCGGGACCGGATCGGGTCCGGGAGCCGGAAGCTCCCGCCACGGCGTCCCCGGCAGGTCGGCGAAAGCCCGTTCGACGGCCTCGACGGCGGTGGAACGTTGCAGGCTCCCGACCATGGTGATGAGGGCCCTTTCCGGCCGGTAGCCCATTTGGGAAAGCTCCTCGGCGTCGGCCAGGCCGATGGAACGAAGGCCCTCCATGGTGCCCGTGGGTGACTGACGATAGGGGTGTCCCGGGGGATACAGGAGCCGGTGGATCTCCTCGAAATCCCGGCCGAAGGGGCGCCCGTCCACCGTCTGGGCCCGCTCGACGATCAGCAGCCGGCGGTCCGTTTCCAGGCGATCCGGGGCGAAACGGTGCTCCGTCATCCGGACCCGTTCCCGGGCCAGGGCGGAGCTGAGGGCGCTGGCGGCCCGGGTCTCGGTGAAGGCCGTGCGGTCGGGGAAGGTGCGGGCCGTGGCGCGGCCGCCGCCGATGAACTTCAGATGCTCGCACAGGTGAGCCAGCCCGCTGCGCCAGGGCGGATCGTGGCGCGAGCCCACGGCATAGCTGGCATGGACGACGGCCAGAGGCACCCGATCGTCCGCCTGAAAGAGGGCCCGCAACCCGTTCGCCAGCTCCCAGGATTCAATCGGCTCGGCGCGCGCTCCCACGGCCGGGCTCTCTATCTGCGCTGTGTCGACGATCGCCACGGCGTCTCAGCTTCCTGTGGCGGCGGGCTCGGGCCATGGTGCCGGCCGGGAGGCGACCTCCGCGGCAGGCGGGTCGAAACGGACCGCTCCGCGATGCCAGAGCTCTCGGAGCAAGGCATGGATCTGCCGGTCCGCTTGCGGGTGTCCTCCCAGGCGCCGCCGCCATTCGGGCAGCAACTCGGCCAGGGTGCGCCGCCCGTCGCAGTCGCCGAGGAAGGCGCGCATGGCCTCGTTCAGGCGGAAGTGGCTGCGGTGAGACCAGATCCACACCCGGATCACCAGCCCCCTCTCCGCCTCACCGGCCGGAAGGACCTCGGCATTGCGGGAAAGCCGGGGCCGGAAGGGCAGGAGATTTGCGAGGGCCTCCCGGCCGTGCCGTTTGGCCAGAAGGCGGCCGTCGAGCAGCAGGTGATCCGCCGATGAGACGAGAAACGCGGCGATCGCCCGTCCGGGATCGTCCGCGAGGTCACGGTTCCGCAGGTGGAAGGGAAGAGCCGCGAGGAGGCCGGTGCCGGTGCGCTCCGCGAAGCGGAGGACGAGCTCCGCAAGGAAGCGATCCAGGGACGGCGAAAGGACCTGCACCCGTAAGAGGATCGGAATAACTCCGGCGAGGCGTTGCCGCTCACCGCGGCGCAGCGTCGCCTCCTGGTAACCGGGCAGGGAGGGATCCAGGGGGGGCTGGAAGAGCCCGGCGGCGCTCTCCGCGGCGATGGCGGCGGGAGCCCCGGACCAGCGTTCCGCACCCATCTCTGCCTTGGCCCGAGCGGCGAGGTCCGCCCGCCGGGGATCGAAGAGAAGCAGGCTGTGGCTCCATATTCCACCACCCTCGGCGCCGCCCTGGCGGACCAGGGCAAGGAGGTGCCCCGCGGCGAGCCGCTCCGCGGCGGAGTCCGGCGTGGCGCGGCTCTCCTCCTCCACCAGCTGGCTCCACAACCCGTCCGGAGCGGCGTCCTCCCTCACCGCGGCGGACGTTCGGACAGCTGGCGCGGCCTCCTCGGGAGCGAGCCCGTCGCCGGCACCGGGCCAGCGGGTGCGGGCGCTGCGCCGCCAGGTCTCCGCCTGCCGCGCCATCCCCAGACGGCCGCAGAGACCGGCCAGAACGAGCTCGAAGTAGACCAGCGTTTCGTCGGCGCGCGACAGCCGGGCGTCGAGCCGGCGGCCGAGAATGCGGGAAAGGGCGCCGAGCACCGGATCGCTGACGTAGTCGAGCTTGAGATCGCGGGCGAGCTCGTAGCCATGGATGACCGCCATGAGAGCGGCCCGGCCGTCCCCCCTGGCCATGTGGATTTCGGCCAGGGCGGTGTGCAGGATCAGCAGCAGGTACGGGCTCAGCTCTCGCTGCGAGTCGTCCCTGGCGCACCGCAGCAGGTCGGCGGCGGCGTCCGGCCGGCCGGCGTTGCGCTGGAGGCGGGCGAGGTTGAGCCGCAGGATGATGGCCAGGAAGGCATCATCGGCGCCTTGACGGTGGAGCGAGGCGAAAGCGGTCTCCTCGAGGTCCAGGGCGGCGTCGAGACGGCCCGTCCGGGCAAGGGCGAACGCTATGCTGTTGCGCACGCTATTGGCATCGTGGGTCCGGCCGCTCTCCTCGTAAAGGCGGCAGGCCTCGGCGAGGATACGGCGCCCGCGGTCGAACTCGCCGAGCCCGAAGACCGCGTTGTAACCGAGCAGGAGCTGGCGGGTGGACGCGTCGAGGGCGGTGCCGTCCGCCATCCGCAGCCGCCCGTCCGCCAGGCGGCGCTCGGCTTCCCGGTGACGTCCGCGCTCATAGGCCAGGAGGGCGAGGACGAGATCGCGCTCCTCGGCGGGCTCCTGCCGCAAGGCTGCCCGGCGTGCCAGCCCGATGGCGCAGCGGTAGTCCGATACGCCCCAGGCCCGCTCCATGGCCTCGCGGCGTAGTGCCGCGAGGCCGCCGTCTTCCCGCGCGGCGCCCGCGCGTTCGGCGTGCCAGAGCGCGACGAAGGGATCGGCCTGCTCGCGGTCGAAGGAGAGACGGTGGAGACGTTGCCGCAGCGGCGCGTCGAGGCTGGCGAGCAGGGCGGCGCGGCGGGCGCCTGTGGCGACGGCGAGAACGTCCTCGCGCGGAGCCTCCACCCAGCCCTGCTCGATCAGCTCTTCGACATCGCCGTCGGCCGGGGCTGCGAAAGCCTCCTGCGCCAAAGAGCGCCAGTCGGCGGCGCTGGCGGGCAGGGCGAGCACGGAGCCGGCCGCCAGCAGGCGGCCCACCGCCGGGGGCAACCGCGCCGCGGAGCGGTCTTCCGCCCTCATGCTCTCCGCGGAGATCATCTGCCAGGGCTCGCCCGGCCCGCCGTCACGAGGAGGTCCGGCGAAGACGGCGCAGACGGCCGCCGGCGCCCGCGAGGTGTACCGTCCGAGGATGCCGAGAGCGTACTGGGCCGTGTCATCCGCCATCGGCACGCCGTCGAGCAGGAGGAGCCCGGGACTCCCCGTCGCTTCGATCAGGGCCGTCGCGGACTGGGAGAACAGGCGGCCCAGCTCGGCGGCAACCCAGGGGCGGGTGTCACGGCGCCAATAGAACTCGCGAAGCCCGCCGGGATCGCCATAGAGGACGAAGTCGGCGAGGCGGGAGCGCAGCTCACGGGTGTCGCGGAGGCTTGCCTCGCGCCGCCAGGACGGGAGCAGGTTGGCCAAGGCGAGGCTGAAGCGGTTCAGGAGATCGGGATCGCCCGCCCGCAACCACTCGGCGAGACGGCCGGCAAGCTCGGCGATACCTCCGAAAGGGCGCCGCAGGGAGGGGTGCCAGCTCCCGGTGAAGACTCGGGTCCCCCGGGCCCGTGCCCAGCGGCGGATCTCTTCAGTCACCTCGCTGGCTTGGCGGAGGTCGCGGGCGACGATCCCCAGCGGCGCCACCGGTTTGCCGTTCCCCCCGGCGGCCAGGCCCCGCGACAACCGGTGCACGACCTCCGGGATGCCCTGAGATGTCACGGCCGTTCCGGCGCCGCGCCGGCGTTCGGTTCCGCCGGCACTCCCAAGACCATGGGGAGCAACGGCGCCTCGTAGATTCCATCGATCTCCAGCAGGTCGCTCAGGGCATCGTCGATGAATCCGCCGAGGAAATAACCGCCCAGCCCCAGAGACGTGGCGAGCAGAGCCAGATTCTGGGCGACCTCGCCAGCCTCCATGAGGATGAGCCGATAGGAGCGGTCCAGGTACTTGAGAGAGCTCCGCTCGAAGACCGCGGTGAGGAACAGGATCAGCGAGCAGGAGTCCGGGTCGTCCATGTCCTGCAACCCGACGCACCGCTTCAGATCCTCCCACCGGTCTTCGCGGCGGACGACGTCGAGCCGGTGGTGCTCGATGTCGTAGTGATAAACCCAAGGCTCGAGGCCGGCGACGGTGCGGACCACGGCGTAGACCTCGAGTGGGTACAGGGCACCGCCCGAGGCGACGGCGCGGAAGTGCCGCGCGGGGTTGGTCCGGCCGTAGGAGAAGAAAAGCAGCCGCGACAGTTGCTCGACGGTGATCGCCTCACCGGTGAAGCGGCGCGCCGAGCGCCGGGCGACGATCCAGCGTTCCAGCTCGCTTTCCACCCGCGGCATGCCCAGCTCCATCTGATCGGTCAGGCTGTAGACCTTGTAAGGTTCGGCAATTATCTGTTTGGTGACCGGGGAGCTGAGGAAGGCGGCGATATGACGGCCGTAGGCGCGGCCGCTCAATGGGGAGAGCTTGGTGTTCTCGTGGAAGATCTCCAGCAGAGAGCTCTGGCTTTTCAGCGGCGCGCGCCTTCCCGCGCGCCGGAATGTGCGGACCAGGCCTGGTGCGAGATTCGACATGCGGGTCTCTCCTCACGGGAATGGGTGAGGAAACGGGTTCAGCCCCGCCTCCGGGTTCCAGCCGTTGTCAGCCCAGCCGAGCTGGTGCGGAATTTGATGGAGGCGGGGCAACCCGAGGAAACGGTGGTTGTGGTTGCCATGGATCGGCACCAGCCCGGGAACCAGCACGCGGACTACGTGAAAACCGCACTCGCGTACCTCGTCGGTGGTGATGTCGACCACAATTACCTCCAGACCCCGTTCGGCGAGCAGGGCGAGGCAGCGCTCGATATCGGTCAGGGGACGGCCGGTGGTGCGGTCAGGGAGCTCGGAGAGGGGGACGACGTCCTCGACCTCGTCACAGAAGCTCATCGCCGGTCCGGCCAGCTCGGGCCGTTTCAGGTAGAGCGTGAAGTGGTGATCGAAAGTGACCACATCGGAAAAGTCGGAGGCCGGCTGCCAGTCGTCGAGCTGCCGGCGCAAATATCGCAGATACGGGATCGCCTGACCCAGCTCGCGCAACCCTTTGCGAATGGCGTCGCCGTAGCTGAGGCGAGCCACCGACCCGAGGCACAGGGCCGGGCCGAATTCGGTCGGCCGGCGCATTACCGCGAAGATCGCGGGGATGGGAATGTCGAGACTGATGTCGAAGATCCGCAGGTCCACGCTGGGATGATCCGTGTAGAAACATTTACGCAGCCGGGCCTGCAGCACGGGATCGTCAATCTGGATGCGCGCCCCCACCCGGCGATGGTGCCAGGCGATAGCGAAGGCATCGCGCTCCACCACCTCGAAGAGCCCTGAGAGGATCGCTTCCTCCAGGGTCGCTCCCGCCGCAAGGCCGGTCGAGGCATTGCGTCCGGGACAGGATTCCCCCTCGTCCACTTTATAGTTGAGATACACCTGGCAGGCGGGAACCAGGCGGTGCCGGCGGTGAGTCAGCGAGTAGCCCCAGACCCAGTAGATCGGGGAGTCCTCGGTGAAGTAGTCCCAGGCGATCTGGCCGCGGCTCTCCTCGATCTGCTGGCGTGAGAAGAAACGGATGTCATCGACCGCGACCGCGTCATCGCCAATCTCCCGGCGCGAGCCGAAGACCATCTCCGCTTTGTCATAGAACAACATGCAGTACCGTTCCACCGCCTCACCCAGAGTGGCGACGAGAGCGATCTCGGGAGCCTCGCCGCCACCTCCGGCCTTGGCGGAGTTGAGAATCTCGGAATAGCGCGCCAGGTCCTGCAGGCCGACGCCCATCGAGAAGGAGACGGGATCCTGCGCGCGCAGCATGCTCTGGTGAATCGTCTTGATCAAACCCACCTTGGAGGACACCAGGGGCGCAGCGTTGGCGATCGTGCGCCAGACGTCGCTCCAGGGCACGTCCCGGAGCTCAAGCTCGACGGGTCTTGATCTCGCCATATGGAGGCTCCTTCCAGGCGTACAGGGCGGGCTTGGATTGCGCCCGGTCCTCGAGGTGGGGGACCTTGAGGACGGTGTGGAGCTCGGTCGTCCAGCTCGTGTAGTCGATGGTGACGAACCGGCCGGCGAGCAGGGGCACGTCGATCCCGGTGAAAAGCTTGATCAACTCCGCCACGCCGATGGCGGCCAGCACGTCGTGGAAAGCCTGAAGGCCGCCGGCGCAGTTGCCTGTCTGCTGGCGCGTGCGCAGGTAGGCATCGAAGGCCTCGTGCTCCGCGAAGAAAGGAAGATTCCCCTTGAGTCTCGCCTCCAGGCTGCGATACGAGGCCGTCTCGCCGGGGATGAAAAGGGGGCCCACCCAGCCTTCCTGGGGCTCGGTGGCTCGCAAGAGGAGCCAGGGTACTCCGCGGCCGCGCGAGAAGGCGTCGACGGCGTCGAGGAGGAGCGGAGCCGAGGCCTCCTGGGCGAGCACGAGGATCTCGGGCAGTTCGCCCGCCGGTTCGTCAGGCCAGAGCCGTTCGGGATGCAGAGCGGCGAAGCGGATCTTCGTCAATCCTGGAACGGCTGGGGCCGTCTCACCCGGCTCCCCGGTGAGCAGGACGACCTCCCCGACTCCGGCGCGGGAAAGATGATCGAGCACCCGCTCACGAAAGGGCGAGTCCCCGAGCAGGCCGACGCGGACCGATCGCAGCCGGGCCTGCAGGGTAGCGCCCCCCTGCGAGGTGAAGCGGGAGAAAAAAGTGATCTGATCGCGAGCGGCCGCCGCCTCGGCGGGGTCGAGGCCGGCGCTTCCGGACTCCTCGAGGAACCCGGAATCCTCGAGCTTCTGGAGCAGTTTGGCGGCCAGTTCCTTCCCGGCTTCCCCCCCGTCCAGGCGGTCCAGGATCTCCGCCCGGTGATAGCGGCCGTCGAGGAGAGGCAGCAGAGCGCCGAGGCCATGGATGGCCCGGGGGTCGGTCAGCTTGATTCGCCATAGCTCCTCACTCCCCCCGCGGATGCCCCAGGTGTTGTCTGCGAGCGGAAATACGGTGAGATAGCACTTGAGTCTGGGCTTGTCGATCATGCGATACCTCTGCGTTGGTCCGGCAACATGGAATCGAGAGGCGGCTGGACCGGTCGGCGCCTTTCACGTAAGGTGTGGAAGGCGACGAGGCTCAGTTGTTGTTCGTGCTGTTCGAGTTACAGCCTCCACCTGCCGGCTCCTCGACCTGGGGGGCGACTTGCCCGGCGCTCATCTGCCAGTCCTGAAGCGTCTCAATCTCGAAGACTTCGTCGAACTCGTGCTCGGTCATGTGAAATCACCTCCTTTCCCATCCGTCTGGTATGAGGTCCGACCGCCTCTCGAAACCAATTCTGTTGAGGAGGTCCGGAGCGCGCCGGAGCGCCTCCCTCGTCGCCCCTTGGTATCGCGGGCTCCGCCGCTCTCGCTTTGTGCGTCACGCGAAGAGTCAGCGTTGATTCCTCCGGTTGGGCCGTGCCACGGCAGCGCTGGATCGTGGTGAATTGCAGGCGCTCCGCGGCGCCTTGAGCCACAAAGGCGGCAATGATGAAGTGGTCCATGAAGTGAGCGGGAATCTCGTCCCCCGACCAGGTGATCTCCGTAAAACCCTTGCTCACCGTGCGGCCATAGATCCTCACCGGTTGCGGATAGGTGGTCGTGACCGTTTCGATCTTCCACCCCGCCTTGACCTGTGGAGTGACATCGACGACACCCTGGGGAATCCTGACAGTAAAGCTGGCGGTGGGCGCGTCTCCACAACCGTGATAGAGCCAGAAATAAAGCTTGGTGTAGCCCGGGCTCGCCGTATCCGGATCGATCTGCACGTGGGCTGCCGCCGGGTTTTCCGCAAGGAGGAGGAGCAGAGCTCCGATGGGAAAGGCTCGCCGAAGCTTGGCGGCTCTCGGGAAACGCATCTCGGTGCCTTTCGCAAAAACAGTCATGGAAGGCTCCCAACTTTTGTGAGTCATGTTCACATAAAATAAATAACACCAAATCTGCCGATGGTCAATGTGGCTTTTGTAAATGAAATGTAAAAAGACTTATTTCGAAATTTTCTTTTAACTAGTGACTATTGCCTCTTACGGTGAGATCATGTACTCCACCCACATCTTGCCCTAATGGCACGTACTCTGTATATAGACAATAATCGCGTCCCTGAGGAATGCACGTGCTCACGCCGAAGCTGGAGGCCCGGATTCTGGATGAGACCCGACGGCCTCCGGATTTCTCGCTTGCTGGAGCAGATGGCCGGTCTTCGGTGTCGCGCTCGACGCTGTGTCGGGCGCTGCTGGGGACGGCATCGAAGTCGCGGCCGATCTACGAGGAGTTGGTGAAAGCGATTCGCAAGTCGCCGGTGGTCTACCCGGATGAGAGCGGCTGGCGCCTCGGGGGGACTCGGCGCTTGGCTGTGGGCGTTCACCAATCGATGGGAGACGGTCTACTCGATCGGACGCGGCCGAGGCTCGCCGAAGCGGCCAAGGTGCTGGGGGCAAGGCTATGCGGGAACTCTGGTTGCGGATGGATGGGCGCCGTACCGGCGCTTCGCTCAAGCGACGCATCAGACCTGTCTGGCCTATCTGCTGCGGCGATGCGGGGAGATGCTGGAGACGGCTCAGGCGGTGCCGTGAGGTTTCCCCGCCGAGTGCAGGCCCTATGGCGCGCCGGCCTTGGCCGTGCGGGACCGGCGTAAGGCCGCAACGATCAGCCTGCACGGGGTGAAAGTCGCCAGGGGACGCTTGGCGGCGCAGATGGAACGCTCGCTCAACGGGGCCCTCACCCATCCCGGTAACCTGCGCTTGGCCAAGCACCTGAAGCGCTATCAGAAAGCTCTGTTCGTATTCATAGACCGGGAAGATGTCGAAGCTACCAGCTGGCCGGCTGAGCACGCGATCCGGCCCGCCGTCGTGAATCGCGAGTCGTGCGGAGGAAACCGCAACCTCCGCGGTACCGAGACCCAAGCCATCTTGATGAGCCTCCTGCGAGACCGGGCACGAGGAGCGAGGAGCGAGGAGCCAGCCATGTTTTGCACGACGCGAAACTCGCGTCGGCAAAACGGACTGGCCCTCACATCGCGCTGCTCTGATCGGGGCTGGTGGGCCTCACGTCGTTCGCGCCCACGCCTCAAAAAGTTTTCCTGAACCGCTCTGACATAGCCCCCAATTCCGACAGCGGCGCTTTAGTTTGCGGTTGTCTCAATCGCTGACTCGACGACCTTTATGCGCTGCCGAAAACGGAACCGCCCTGGCCGCCCTCCGCTTCTCCCTGACGAGAAGCGGACCCATCAAGTGCCCCTGTACTTTTCGGCGCGCGAGCTGGCGCTGTTGCGCCGCCGTGCGGACCTCGTGGGCCTGCCGGCCCACGCCCTTGCACGGGCAACAATATACTTGACTCACCCAACCTCCTCTGGTAGAGTACCGCCATGGACACCACCGAGCGGCTTCCCGAGACCTTGATTGAAGCGATCCGGTTCTTTGCGGACCCGGACGTATGCCTTGCTTTTGTGGCTAACCTGCGCTGGCCGGGTGGCGTTACTTGCCCCCGCTGCGGTTCGGGCGAGCATTCCTTTCTCAGCACTCGCCGCCTGTGGAAGTGCAAGGGCTGCAAGAAGCAGTTTTCGGTCAAGGTAGGAACGATCTTTGAGGACTCGCCGCTCGGGCTGGACAAGTGGCTCCCCGCCATGTGGATGGTGGTGAACTGCAAGAATGGGATTTCGTCCTACGAGATGGCGCGGGCGCTCGGCGTAACTCAGAAGTCCGCATGGTTTATGAACCATCGCATCCGGCTTGCCATCCAAGAGGGAACTTTTGAGCCCATGTCCGGCGAAGTCGAGGTGGACGAAACCTTCATCGGCGGTCGTGCCCGCTTCATGCACAAGAGCAAGCGGGAAGCCAAGATCACCGGAACCGGCGGAGCTGGAAAGACTGCCGTGATGGGGCTCTTGGAGCGTCACGGTGAAGACGGACATAGCAAGGTCCGGGCGAAGGTCGTTCCCAACGTCCGCCGCAAGACTTTGAGCCCGGAAGTCCGCGAGAACGTCGCTGAAGGTTCGGAGGTCTTCACCGACGCGCTCAAGTCCTACGCGGACCTGGGGGATGCATACGTGCACCAAGTCATCGATCACGCCGAGAGCTACGTCAACGGGAAGATCCACACCAACGGGTTGGAGAACTTCTGGAGTCTGCTTAAACGTTCGATTAAGGGGACCTACGTTAGCGTCGAGCCTTTCCACCTCTTCCGCTACCTGGATGAGCAGACCTATCGGTTCAACACCCGGAAGGTCAAGGATGGAGCACGCTTCCTTCACGCCGCCGCTGGCATCATCGGCAAGCGGCTCACCTACAAGACCCTCACGGCCTCGGAGGTGCCTGCTACGTGACGCCAAAAGAGACGGACGCGGTAAACGGAGAGCCGACAAGTAAGGCGACTCGGGAGACGCCGTCGCCGGAGTCCCCGTTTCAGCGCTTTGAGGAATTTGCACGACGTATCATCTCCGTTCCAAAGGCGGACATCGATGAGCGAGAGCGAGCATACAAGGGCAGCCGTAAGAAAGGCTAAGCCGCCGCTCGTCCCTCTCGGGCAACTCGCCCTGAAAACGCGAAGATAATCCCTTCCAGCTTCTGAAGGGAAATTTCATCCACCGCCAAAAATTCCACGTCCGGAGTAGCTTTCTCCGGGTCGTCATCCTTCGGAAAGCTTGCGGTTGCGCACTCGATCTCAAGGCGGTCGCTGTTCGGCTTAAACCGCAAGAAGTGGCCATGGGCGCGATAACCCGCATAAAAGGTGATCGTTCCATTTTTGGGCTCAACCATTGCGTCGCGCAACTTCTCACGGTAAACTTTCTCCGCAACCCTCAGTGCCGGTTCCACGACTAGGCGCCGCTTTTCGCTCCATTGATCTAAAAACGTTTCCTTTTCATTGAGCACTTTGTCGAGATTGGCTCTTAGACGCTTTTCGAAGGCTTCGACATCCATCGGTGAGGTTCCTTTCTCTCTATGTCCCTAATCATTAATTCCGAGCAGTTGACGCAAGGCTTGCCGCACAATTTCCGATTCAGCCCGCCGCTCCCGGAAGGCTCGCTCCCTGAGGGCTTCCGCTTCGTCCCCATGGAGCCATAGCGTTTTTCGCACCATTCCGGACTTCGAGACCGTTGTCTCGCCTCCCCGGGGACCTGTTGGCGACTTCGCGATCTTTTTCACCATGGCAGTATCGTACATATATGCGCTTGACGTAGGAACGTAGATACGTATATCGTTGTCCGGCGAGAAGCGGGAGGAAACTTCCTTCCATCGATAACCAGACGGCCCGGCGGTGTGCGGGAACACTTCCGCCGGACCTAACCCGAGCACGGAGAAGCCCCATGCCCGAGCTAACCCCAGAGTCTAGCAGTCCGCCTCCCGTCCCGCCCGTCCTCGATCCCAACGCCTGGGAGACCATTCCGGCCTTCCGGGAGACATTCCTGATGTACGTCACGCCGCCGGGGTACGCCGCCGCCCTGCGCACCATGGGTGAGATGATGTACTCCCTCCTGCTGGAGACGCCCGCAGAGTGGCCCGGCTGGCCGGAGTCCTCGACACGGACCGAACTGCGCGCCGCCGTCGCGGATCTCCGCCACCTGCAAGGCTTCCTCCGAAGCGTGGGAAGCGAGCGCAAGCTCTCCTCTCTTGACGTGGAGGACGCCTTCCTGTCCAACCTCGCCGCCAAGCTCGCGCCGCAACTCGGGAAGCTCGCCGGATGGATTGAGGACGGACTGGCGGAGGCGCGCTGATGAGCTGGGACACGAAGGCGAGCTATCCCGCGTCCGCCCTGCGGACCGTCAACGTCAAGGCTACAGACTGGCAGCGCGCCCGCTGGGAGGCCGAAGGCAAGCGCCTGGGCGTGAGCCGTGGGGCGTTCGTCGCCTGGGCGGCGGACATGGCTATCGGCTTCCGGCAGGCGTACGAGAAGGTCACCGAGGAGCACGACCGTGAGATGCACCCGGAGAAATACCGGTAAGCTCTCTCCACATGAGAGAGTCGTAAGGAGCGGCTCTCTCATGTTTTCTCCGACAGCCGCGTAGACAAATACCTCATAAACCCTCGCACCGCATTGAAGATATCCTCGGCTTGATCGAGAGTGTACTGATTCTCAATATGCATAGTTGGATTTCGCCATGCCACCTTAACCGCTTGAAGGTGTCCCAATACCTCACGGAAGAACGGCTCATCTCGCTTCCAGCGGATGCCCTTCTTCTTCCATTTTTGGTCAATTCTTGATTGAATTTCCTTGAGTTGCGATTCCCAACTGGGAGTATATGGAACCCCGAGGGATTTCGCGGTCGCCTTAAGCGCCACCTCCATAACCCTCATCAGGTGAAATACTGCTGCTGTAGATCGCTCCAGGGCTAGGCATTTACTGGCTTCTTCAAGGTCTATAATAGCGGAAGGAAAACGTTCGTATACATCTTCTCCGAATGGCTTTCGCTCTAGCCAGCGACCGGTTTCCGCCACATCAAGAGAAAGAAACGAGACTTGAGAGATCTCATCTTCAATCCGGCTGATTAGTTCCCTGGTCAAGTCGCGAAAATCAACAACAGAGCACCCATCTTCAACGGCATGCAGGAGCGCGCTCCACATTCTCTGAGCGGTGCGATGGGACGCCAAGAGGCCAAGTGCGCGGCACCTCTCTTCCACGCCTTCGACGTGAGAGCGTGCGAATGCCCGCGTAAATTCATCCGTAAGATCTAATGGTTTGTCTTTCCAGCTTGCGAGTTTCTTAACAAAATCGATAAGCTCTAGGGGGTAGTGATAGCGCATTATTTGGCCCAGGCTCAAAAGCCGAACAGGCCCAGCCCATGGGGGCATCATCGCGCCGCCGGGGGAGCCGCTCACCGATTGTCTCCCAAGGGGGACGGTGAGTCAAGTATATTGTTGCCCTTGCACGGGGTCTCGCTCTTTACGGCCGGGTTGCGGCCTCACCCGTACCCCGTGCGAACTACGCCGTCGTTGGCCAACTGGGCCGGCTCGGAAACCTCCTCAATCAAGCGCTCCGGCAGGTGAACGCAGGGCGCCTCGCTCCAGACCTGCGACCGTTGGTTGAAACCACGCTTGAGATGCTTGCAGCCCTCCGCCACGAGCTGATCGGGGGGGAGCCGTGATCGGCAACGTCTATCGGGGCGACGGCGCTCGGGGACTCCTCGACTACCTCGCTGAAAAAGAGGGATCTTTCCTCCTCTCCACCAACCTCGACGGGGAGAGCCCCCGTGCCTTTGCGCGGCAGATTGGAGAGGTTAGGCACCTTCATCCCAAGGAGCAGCTGGCGCGGCCGGTCTGTCACATTCCGCTCCGCCCGGTGCCCGGCGAGGACCTCACCAATGAAGAGTGGGAGGACGTGCTCCAGCACACGCTCGAGCGAATGGGGTTCGCCAACTCTCCCTACGTCGCCTACCTCCACGATCACGGGGACGGCCGGCACCTTCACATCGCCACCTATCGCGTGACCTTCGAAGGCCGCTTGGTCAGCGACTCCAACGACCGGCTTCGGGTCATGGCAGTCGCTCGCGAGATCGAGGAGCAGTTCGGCCTGACGGTGGCTACGGCGACGCGGCCGGTGAGTCTCACCCGGCCCGCTCTGGAGCGGCTCCTGCGCGACCCCGACCGGGCCGGTGTGATGGCTTCCTTGCGGCTCGCCATCGATCAGGCGGCGTCCGACTCCGATACGTTGCGGGGTTTCCTTACAGGGCTCAACCGCTTGGGGGTCAAAGCCGAGCTCAAGATCTCCAGAAACGCCGGCAACTTACAGGGAATCACGCTGACCCTCCCGGACGGCTCGATCCTCAAAGGATCGGACCTCGGCAAGAAGTACTCCCTCGCCAAGATCTGCAACCGTCACGAGCTCAGGTTGGACTTGAAACCAGAGGGTCCGGTCCTGGTCGCAACGGAAGTCAG
Organism: uncultured Acidobacteriota bacterium; assembly: GCA_963698025.1. Lineage (GTDB taxonomy): Bacteria > Acidobacteriota > Thermoanaerobaculia > Multivoradales > UBA5704 > DATARR01. Next base: position 326,260 of record OY969112.1, read on the forward strand.
CGACCGTGAATACAAACGCCTCCAGAAGGAAGGCCTCGAAGCGGACCACGCGGCACGCTACGGCAGCCGGCGTACGCTGTACTGGCAACTCCCTCACGGCGATGAACGGGCGTTCAGCGACCTGATCGCCTTGAGGCTCCCCCACCGCTTTTTGACCACGGCGGATGAGCTCCCGGTTGCCCCGCCCTCCCCCGCGGCGCTCGAGGATCGAGCCCGCAGAGTGCGACTGCTCGCCGAGATCGAAGAGCTTGGACCCTCTTTGGCCCCTCCTCTGCCGGCCAACCTGTCGGCTGCTGAAAAGCCGGAACGGCCCAGGAGCCTGCCTGGTCTTGCCGAGCGCGCCCAGCACTGCCAAGACCTGTCGGCCGCTCTCATGAGGGAAAACGCGCTACCAGCAGATGCCGCGGCTCGCCGAGCGGAGTACCACCGCACGATGATCGAAGCTCTCAGCTCAATCGAAGGTGCTTCCCCGGGCAGGCCTCAAGATTCAGACGCGAAGATTCCGTCGGCGGAATTTTCCCTTCTCGAGCCACAGGCTCCCCTTCCCTTCGCCCCTGGGCGGCTCCCCACCGAGGCTGCGGATACAGAAATTCCGCCAGCGGAATTTCTCATCCCCGAACCCGATCCGCAGCTCACGGCGCTTGAACGGCTCCGCGAGCGAGCGCTCGTGGCCGCCGCGCGGTATGAGAAGGAGGGAACCACTGAGTCGTTCCACCGCTGGGCGCATCTGGAGCAGAGAGTCCGACTTGCCGAGAAGACTCTTCCGGATCGAGTCCCGGCCTCGACCGAGGCCCTGCGATCGGCGGTCGCCGCTCTGGCCACCGACCTCCTCGAGGCACAGGACCAATACACCGCCGATCCCACGGAGGTGAATCGCAGGGATTGGAAAAGCCGGCAGAGGGCATACGAGACGCTCGCGCGCCGGCTCGACAACCTCGCCTCGAAAGCTGTCGAGCCGGTCGAGCCCGGGCGTCATCGTCCAGAGACGTCAACACTCGCAACCGATCTGCTCGATGCTCAGGACCGCTACTTCGCCGACCCGAATCCCGTCACGGAGGCGACGTGGCGTAGGGCCCGCCACGTCTACGAGCGACGCATTTTCTCAGAGCCCCCGAACCGCACTCCGTCCCTTCACTCGCCGATCGACGAGGCCCGGAGGCTCCGTGGCGACCGCGACGCTCTGCACCTGCGGCTTCGAGCCGCCGAGCGGGCTTTCATCGACCGGCCCGCCGAACCCATAGCCCGCGCCACCTGGGGAGAAGCGCTGCAGGCGGTGGAGGAAGTTGAAGCCCGCCTCGGGGCGGCCGAGGCGGCCGCTCTCGGCGTCCATCAACGAGAGCAACGGCAGACCGCGGCCACCCTCGCCTTCTACGAGGAGGCCCACTTCCGCTCACCCTCAGCATTGACCGCGCGCCTCTGGAAGCAGGCGGAGCAGGCGCACCTTCGTGCCTCCCTCACCTACGAACGGGCTCGCCTGCGCCTGGAAGCACAACCCCCTCCCGAGCGCTCACGACCCACTCCTCGAAGGAGCACGGCACTCGGCGAGGCCTCTACCAGCATCGCCCGCATCTTCGAGAAACAGCTCCTCGGACAGCCTGAGCGCGCTCAAAACCTTGCCCGCCGCGCCGTCTCACGCTGGTGGGCCCGCACGGATCTTGGGCGAGCCTTTGTCCAGGCGGCAAGCCCCCTCCGGACGGCGATCGTGGCTCTCCCCGGGGGAAGCATCGTCGGCACGGCGGTCGGGGCAAGCTCGGAGGTTCTCCGCCGATCCCTGGTGATCTATACCGAGCTTCGGGCCGCTCGGGATCGGATTCGCCAGCACCAGGTTCCCCAGATCCATCGGGTGCTCGAGCATGGCGACTTTTCAAATCGGGCTCTGGCCACGGCCGTCGTCCGAGCGAGGATCACAGGACCGGCGGCTCCTTCGGCTCTTTCTCTACCCGAAGCGATCCGCGCTTCCCGATCGGCCGAAGCCCGGCTCCTCAAATCCTATCGAAGCTTCCGCCGGGGGCTCGCGTCGCACCACGACCTCGCGCAGGCCGCAGCCCTTGCGCTCGGCGCCAGGGCCGCGGTTACCGAGCGTCTCCACAACGCCCTTGGCCTTCCCTCGTTGCGTGATTTCACGGCCGTCCTCGGTACCCGCGAGGGACGCTCCACGTCGGCCTGGATGGGGACTCTCGCGCGGGCCGGCCTCTCGGCTCGCGCGATCGCGAGCGGAGTCGTCGAAAGCGCGCCTCTGGTCCTCACTTCGGCGGGCGCCGCCGTCGCCATCGTCTCGGCTCGCCAACTCGTGCGCGCGGCCGTCACCTACCTTCGCCTCAATGCCCGGGAGATCGTCCGTGAGCAGCAAGAGCACCGCCGTTAGCCAACGCCGCTGGCTCTCGCCCGCTCATTGGGTCGGTCCCGCGTTCGGCTGCCTGGCCGTTTTCGCAATCTCCTATTGCCGCTTCGCCTTGACGCCCAGCCTCCCTCGAGGCGTTTATCTCGCCCTTTCGGGAAGAGCTCCCTACCGCCGAGGGGACATCCTCTCCTTCTGCCCGGCACCCGCCGTGGGCGAGCTCCTCCTGGCACGGCGCCTCGTCGCTCCCGGCTACTGCCCCGGAGGCTCCGTCCCGCTCGCGAAGCGGGTCGTCGCGATCGGCCCCGTCGTCTGCGCGACCCCGGATGGTCTGAAGCTCGATGACGAGCTCCTTCCCTGGCCTGTCCTTCCTGAGGCCCTGGGACTGCCGCGGTACTCGGCTTGCGGCAAGACGCCCAAGGACTGCGCCTTTGTCGTCGGCGATACCTCCGACTCGATCGACTCCCGCGTCTTCGGTTGCGTCTCCCCTTCCCAGGTCCGCGACCGGCTGGTGCCCCTTCTCACCGAGAGTGCGGGCCGATGACGACGCCTCGTCTCTATCGGCTCCCGACGTCCACGCGCGCCCGCCGCCGAGGGCTCTGGCTCGTCATCGTCCTGGGGTGCGCCGCCGACGGCCTCCTTGGGTTGATGGTCGCCGCATCGCGGATCGCCTATCTCGCCGGTAATGCCGGCGAGCTCGGCCGCCCCATCACCTGCCCCACCTCCATTCCGGCTCGGGTCGCAGCCGTCCTGGCGGTGGCCCTTGTCACCGGGCTTCTCTGCTTGAGGAGACAGTGGCTCTACCTGCCTGCGACCCTCCTCGTCACGGGGAGCGTGGCCCTCCTGACGGCGTATCCGGTCTACCCGCCCGAGGTCTACCTCATGGCGCGCCGGGCACTCGTCGACAGTGACTTCCGCCCACTCCTCAAGGACGCCGACCGGTGGGGTGTGATTGCTTCGGCCCTGGCGCTCGCCGCCGCCTCCCCCTTCCTCTCCCCGCTGATCGGTGCCCTGGTCCGCACCGGGGATCTTCATGGGTCCGCGCGTCTCGCGCGGCCGGAGGACATCCTGCGCTCCGGCTTCATCCTCGACGACCCCTCGGCTGCCCTCAGCCAGTCGTCCGCGCTTCCGCTCGGCAATGTGCGCTACCGAGGCGGCGAGCGCCTCGTCCGGGCGCAAGGAGACGTCCACGTCCTCGTCTTCGCCCCTCCGGGCTCGGGCAAGACCACGGCTTACGTCATACCGACCGCGATGGACTGGAGGGGCGGGGCGATCATCCTCGATGTCAAGGGGGAGATCGCGGCGGCGACCGCGGGCCACCGCCGGCAGAACGGCTCCCGGATCCTTCTGCTCGACCCGAGCCGCAACGAGCCCACGCTCGCTCGATACAACCCGCTTCTTTCGATCCGGTCGTACCCCCATGACGTCCAGGACGTCAGCGAGCTCGCCCAGCTTCTGGTCCCGGACTCCCCTGCCGCCGATCCCTTCTGGAAGCAGTCGGCGCGCACGCTTCTCGAGGGCGTGATCCTTCACGTCCTCTATGCCGAACCCGAGAAGACTCTGGCTGCCTGCTACCGCTATCTCACCCATCCGGATCAGCCGATTGAAAAGCAGTTCCAGCGCATGCTCGAGACCGATCACGATCCCGCCGGCGGCTTCGGGTGGACGAAGCACCCACGAGTCCAGACGGCGGCCCGCACATTTCTCGACATGCCCGGTCAGACCCGCGGCGGGGTGGTCGCCAACGCCCAGGCGAGCCTCAGTCCCTACGCCGATCCCATCCTGGAGGCGGCCACGGCCACCTCCGATTTCGCGCTGGAGGATCTCTATAAACCAGGCGAGCGGCCGGTCACGCTCTACCTCGTGATCGATCCCAATTCGCTTCGCCGCCTGGCCGATCACATCCGGATCGTCATCTCCCAGATCGCCTCGGCCCTGACCCGGGAGATTCCTATCGCCCGCGAGCCGATCCTGTTGCTTCTCGACGAGTTCCCGGTGTTCGGACGGATGGCGGTGATCGAGACCGCGATCGCCTACTTCCGGGGCTACGGCGTCCAGTGCTACCTGGTCGTGCAGCACGTCGGCCAGTTGCTCGCGGCGTACGGGAAAAACGAGAGCATCTCTCCCAACTGCTCGGTCCATATCGCCTTTGCTCCCGCCGACTTGGAGACCGCTCAGCAGCTCAGCAAGCGCGCCGGCAACCAGACGGTCCGGTACGAGAGAAGCAGTGTCAACCGCAGCTCCGTCTCGACGCAAGAGGCCGATTCAGGGCGCCCTCTCTTCATGCCCGACGAGATCATGCGCCTTCCGAAAGGGGAGGCGCTGGTGCTACGGACGGGCACGCTGCCTCTGCTGGTCCGCCCACGTCCCTACTTCCGGGATCTCCACCGGGTCGCGGCGGCGAAGATTCCGCTGCCGGCAAGCGAGCCCACTCATCCAGACCTCACCCGTTGGCTGGGCCGCAAGGCCGCTCCTCCCGCTCCTCCCCTGGGAAAGCGAGAGCGGCGCACCGCGACCCTCTCCCACCTTCTCGATCCGGAGCCGCTTCCATGATGGACGACGAGTTGCTGGCGGGCTTGCGGATGTTTCTGGGCGACCCCGTTCTTCGTCTGCTCGAGGACCCGAGGGTGAGCGAGATCTATTGCAACGCGGATCTCGTGCTCCGAAGCGACGGCGCCGGGGGGCGCCGTGCTCATCCTCACGTTCTGGACGCGGATCGGTTGCTGGGTTTTCTGACCGGCGTCGCCAACGACGCCGGACCCCCCTTGGACCGCGAGCATCCGATCCGCGATTTTGAGCTCCCGGAGGCGCTCGGCCACGGCAGGCTCCATATCAAGATCCCGCCGGTTGTCGCCGCCCCACTTTTCAATCTCAGGAAACGTCCCAGGGTCCTCTACCTGCTTCCCCAGTTAGTCGAGCTGGGCTCGCTCAGCCAGGCGGCTGCTGATTTTTTGACCGAGAAGCTTCGGGCCCAATCCGGAGTCCTGATCGCGGGCCCGACCAACAGCGGCAAGACCAGCTTTTTAAACGCCTTGCTCCATCGCGCCGTCGCGCTCGATCCCAAGGCCCGCTATGTGGTGTTGGAAGACGTGCCGGAGATCGTCTGCCCGGCCGAGGACACGCAGCAATCACGGACCTCCGAGCACGTCACCCTCTGGGATCTTGCGCGCGCCACCATGCGCTCCTCTCCCGACCGCATCGTCGTCGGCGAGATCCGGGGTGCCGAGGCCTACCCGTTTCTCGACGTCGGCGACTCGGGTCACCCCGGCATCCTCGCCACTCTCCACGCCTCGACACCCAAGGGCGCGCTCCTGCGGCTCAACCGCTTGGCGCGGCGGGGAGATCCCGACATTCCCGACCAGTTCGAGCTCATCGCCGACGTCGTCAAGACCGTCGTCTGCCTCACCGGAGGCTCCGCCGGCCGGCGGGTCTCGGCGATCGCCGAGGTCGAGGGCTGGTCGCGCGAATCCGGATTTCAACTCTCACACCTGCCGGCCGAGCTCATCGGTCTGGCCTTTTGAACCGGCATTTTTGAAAGGAGACCCTTTGAAGACCCGTTCTGTCCTCGCTCTGCTGAGCCTTTCAGGCGCCCTGATCGCCTCCCCGGCCCACGCCGCCAGCGGCGGCTCGACCCTGCCCTTCAATGATGCGTTGACACTGATTCAGGACAATCTCACCGGCCCCACGGCGAACACGATCATCGTCGTAATCATTGTGGCCGCGCTGGTGACCGTCGCCATCAGCCGCGAGGGCTCGTGGCTGAAGCCCCTCGGCAGCGCCGTCATCCTCTGTGCCCTTCTCGCCAAGGCCGCTACCCTGCCGAGCGTTCTGGGGCTGGGCTCAGCCACCGCCACCCCGGAGGCGTACCGCCTCCCCGCTCTCCTGCTGACGCTCGCCTGGCTTGCGACAACGGCGGCCCTCTTCCTTCTCCCTTCGTTCCTGGGCGAAGGGTCTTCGCTCCGCGCTCGTGCCGAGGGGAGGTAAGGGGCTTGCCTCTCGATCAGCACCGGGTTCACCGCTCCCTGCTTCGGCCGCCGCTCTTTCTGGGGGTCGAGCGGGAGCTGTTTTTCCCCGCCGCCGGTTGCGCGGTACCCATCATCGGGTACGGCAGCTTGAGCCTCAGGAGCCTGCTCCTTCTGGGGATGTACGGCGTCTTCGCGTACATCCTCTGTACGCGGTTGACGGCCAAGGACCACCACCTGCTGTCGCTTTTTCTCGCCAACCTTCGCTACCGCGATCACTACGACCCGCTTCCGTCTCCGGAGATCTCCGGGCCTCGTCCCGGTCGGCGTCCCGGTCGAGGGAAGGGATGATGGAATGAGCGCCCTTACGAGTCTCCTGCTGACGCTGTCCGGCTTTGCCGCCGGAAGGCTTGTCGACTCCTTGCGGGACTATCAACCTCCTCGCCGGGGGCTTGTCGATCTGCTTCCCTGGGCTTTCCTGGTCGAGCGCGAGCCCCAGGGGGTCGTCCTCAACAAGGACGGCTCGTTCACGGCCGCCTTCGAGATCCAGGGACCTGACCGTGCGAGCTCGACCGACGAGCAGCTCAACAGCCTGTCGGCCCACGTCAGCCGCGCCTTCGGCCCCTACGTCACCTCGTGGACCTTTCATTTCGACGCCGTCCGCCGGCCCGCCCCGAGCTACCCGCCGGAGGGCGATTTCCCCGATCCCGTCACCCGGCTCCTCGACGACTGCCGGCGGCAGGCCTACCTGCAGCATGGCGCCCTGTATGAGACCACCGCCGTCTTGTGCGCAACGTTTCGTCCCCCACGGGAGGTCTACCAGCATCTCCTGCTCCGGCTCCAGCAGGGCGTCCAGATCGAAAGGCGCCATTGGGAAGACACCTTGGAGAGCTTTGAGCGGCAGCTTGAGGGCCTGGAGTCGCGGCTCTCGGGTCCCATCCGGGTCCGGCCGCTCGACGGCCCGGAGCTTTTGACACATTTGAACGGCTGCCTGAACGGTCACCATCACCCCGTCAACGATCCCGGCGACGGCGTCTATCTCGACCAGATCCTTGCGACCCAGCATTTGACGACCGGTTGGGAGCCGGTCGTCGGCTCGAACCATCTCGCCTTCGTCGCGCTCTTTCACCTCCCCGGGCGGATCACCCCCGCCCACCTCGATGCGTTAAACGACCTGCCCTACCCCTACCGCCTCTCGGTGCGCTTCACGCCGCTCGACATGCGAAGCGCTCAGAGCGTGATCGACCGGTACAGCCGCGGCTGGTTCTGGATGCAGAGGTCGGCCCGCGACATGCTCACCTCGTCGCAGCCCGCGAGCACTGCCGATCCCTTCGTCAACCGCCACGCGGTCGACATGCTGGAGGACGGCGCCGACGCCACTCGCATCAATCACGAGTCCGAGCACCGCTTCGCCTATTTCACCGCCTGTGTGGTCCTCCCAGGGGCGACCCGCGCCGAGGCCAACGAGCGGGCCGCGGCGACCTCGAAGATCCTCGAGGACCGCGGCTACTCGACGCGGATCGAGACCTACAACGCACCCGCGGCCTTTCACGGCTCCCTGCCGGGAGAGACCGCGGCCAATCTTCGGGCTCCCCTTGTCAACCTCGTGCCGATCGCGGACCTGATGCCGCTGACGGCCCTCTGGCCGGGTCTGAACCGTCATCCGTGCCAGTTCTTCCCGCCGTCCTCACCGCCGATCCTGATCGGCCGGACCGAAGGCTCGACTCCCTTCCGTCTCTATCTCCATAGCGGAGATCTGGGACACACGATCATTGTTGGTCCACCGGGGGCGGGCAAGAGCACCCATCTGGAGGCTCTGGCGACCGGGTGGCTTCGCTACCCGGGGAGCCGGGTCTACTTCTTCGACCGCGACCACTCGGCCCGGCTTCTGGCCAAGGCGATCGGCGCCACCTACTACGACCTTGGCGCCGCGCAGATCTCCTTCCAGCCGCTTCGCCCGATCGACAACGAGGCCGAGCGGGCGGTCGCGATCTCCTGGCTCGAGGCGCTCCTCGCTCTCCAGATTCAGAAGCTCTCGCCTCAACAGAGTCAGCTTCTGGCGCGGGCCGTTCAGACCCTGGCGAGCGCGCCGCCGGAGCACCGGACGCTCCTGATGCTGCGCAATCAGGTCCAGGACCCCGAGATCTCGACGGCCCTGGCTCCCTTCGTCAAAGGCGGTCCCTACGCCTCCTATCTCGACGGGGGAACGGACTCTCTCGACGACGGTCGGGTCCAGATCTTTGAGATGCGCCGGCTCCTGGAGCTCGAGGCAAAGGCACACCTCCCGGTCCTCCTCTATCTGCTCAACCGGATCGAGTCGTCGCTCGACGGCTCTCCCACCCTGATCGTCCTTGACGAGGCGGGTCTCGCCCTCCTTCACGAGGTCTTCGCCTCACGGATCAATCAGTGGGCGCTCACCCTGCGAAAGAAAAACGCTGTCATCGTCCTCGCCGTCCAGGCGCTCTCGCAGCTTGAGAACAACCATTCCTTCTCGACTCTCCTGCAGTCCTGCCCGACACGGATCTATCTGCCTAACCCTGACGCGATCAGCCCCAGCATCCGCCCGATCTATGAGGCCTGCGGCTTGAACCCTCGACAGATCGAGCTGATCGCCTCTTCGATGCGGAGGAAACGCGACTACTACCTGGCCAACCCCGACGGCTGCCGGCTCTACGGCCTCGCTCTCACCCCGGTGGAGCTCGCCTTTTTCGGGACGCTTCCGGGCAGAAGCCTCCAGGAGACTCACGCCGTCATGGATCAACACATCGCCAGCTACGGCGCCGGCTGGCCCGCCGCCTGGCTACGGACCTGCGGCCTCGCGATTGAGGCTGAAACGCTCGACAAGCAACTCGACAAACAACTCGACAAACAATTTAAGGAGGCAAAACCGTGAAACGAAAGCTCTTGGTAGCGCTCCTGCTGCTGGCGCTTCTCCTCGGTCCCCGGCAGGCCTGGTCCTATGGACCCGTTCCCGTCGTCGACTACCCCCATATCGCCGTGTCCGTGTGGGCGGAATACCTGCGCTACGCCCAGGCCGCGTACAACATCATCCAACATGCGACGCAGATCTATAACCAGATCAAACAGATCGAATATCAGGTCCAGGCGCTCAAGAAGCTCAACTATCACTCCTGGAGAGACATCGGTCCGCTCTACCATCAGCTCAACAGTCTTCTCAACCAGGCCGACACGCTCACCTACACGGTCGATGACCTGGAGAGCCGTTTCTACGCCGCCTTCCCCGGCTCCTCGCGATTCGCAAGCTTTCCCGAGGAACACTTCGCGGGAGTCCAGAAGACGCTCGACACCTTCCGCCTGAACCTTCAGTCCCTGCACCAGATCCATGAGGACTCGAAAGGCTCGCTGCAGGTCCTGGGCGAGCTCCAGCGCCAGGTCGACGAGTCCGACGGGCATGAGCAGACCTTGGAGGCGCTGGGCGAGCTCGCCTCGTGGCAGGCCGACGCCCAGGCGACGATGGGCTCGACTCTCCAGTCGATCGCCAACGCCCAGCTCGTCTACAACTCCTATCAGGTAAACCAGGACGCCCGTCTCAAGCAGACCGCAACCGATGCCATCAGCGCCACGCTGGCCCGCGCGCAGGCCGACGCGGCGCAGGCCGGCCCTCTCTACACCGTCGTCCCCTCCTGGGTGCCGCAATGAAGAGGCTCAAGGTAGCAAGTGCCGCCTGCGTCGCAGGCGTCCTGGGGGTCATGGTGCCGGCCGCTCTTCTGGCCCAGGACAACCAGCTCGACATCATGGTCAATACGGCGATCTTCGCGAGCCAGGGCTGGCTCGCGAGGGTCCTCCCGCAGGCTCAAGGGATCTTCCTGGTCCTCGTAGGCCTGGAGATCGTGATCACCGTGCTGGTCTGGGCCTACCTCTTCCTCGCCGGCAAGCTGACGCCGGGGAGCATCCTCGCGGCCACCATCCAGAAGGTGATCCTGCTGGTCATCTTCAGCATGACCCTCCAGACCTTCCCGCTCTTTCTCCCCAAGATCGTCCAGACCTTTCAGACGATCGGCGGCGACGTCGCGGGGATTCGGGGGGTCTCCCCGACGGCGCTTCTCGACCAGGGGATCTATCTCGCCTCGCAGGTGATGTACGACTCGAACCAGGCGGGACTGCTGGAGTTTCCGGTGATGTTTACGAGCCTGATTTTGACGCTCGTTCTGCTGGTCTGCTTCGCCCTCCTCGCCTGGAGGATGACATCCCTTCTCATCGAGGGCGCCGTTCTCGTCGGCGCGGGCGCCCTCTTCATCGGCTTCGCGGCCAACCGCCTCACCATCCAACTGGCTGAAAACTACATCGTCAGCCTCTTTCGGCTCGGCATCCACACCTACCTCATCCTCTTCATGGTCGCGGTGGGAAACCAGCTGGTCCCCCTCTGGGGCGGGGAGCTCGACAACTACCTCTTCACCGTCGACGGCTACGCCCTTCTCTTCCGGATCGGAGGCGAGGTCCTCATCTTCACCCTCATGACGCTTCGTCTGCCGAGCAAGCTCGCCTACGAGCTGACCGCGCCGTCCGGGTTTCTCCACCTTCGCCAGTCTCTCCTGGCCCAGTACTAGGAACTTGGGCCTCGGAACGATCTCGGACGATGAAAAACCTTTTCCGACGCGAACGCCGTTCGCCTCAACCGTACCTCCGGCCTCCCGATCCGCGCGAGGAGTTCTTCTCGCTGTGGGCGAACCTGGGCAAGCAGCGCTCTTATCTATTCCTCATCACGCTGCTCGCCCTCGGCGCTCTGATCTTTCTCTCGGTCTCTTACGTGCGTCTGGCCCACGCCACCCGCCTGGTGCCTTTCCTCTATGTGGTCGACCGCAGCGGCGAGGTCCTGGCCCTGGGGAGCGCCCACCCCGTTTCCGTAGATGCCGATCCGATCGTCTACAACGTGCTGGAGACGTTCGTCACCAGCGTCCGGGCGGTGTTTCGCGATCCCAACGCCGAACGCTTCGTCTTGAAGCGCGCCTACGGCTTTCTTCCCGGGGACAATCCGGATGCGAGCTCCACCGGCTTTCTCGAAGCCTATATGTCGGTCAACGATCCGCGGCTCCTCGCGGAGCGCTTCTCGAGAACCGCCGACATCGTCTCGATTCTCAAACTCCCCCCGAAGCCGGGCGAGCGCCCTTCCGCCTCTCACGCCTCGACGTGGCGCATCCGCTGGCGGGAAACGACGATTCCGATCGGCACGGCCCAGGCCGAGACGGCGGACTGGGAGGCCTTCGCGCAGGTCCGAGTCCATCCCAAGAGCGCCATAGAAGCCTTCGATCCCAACCCGTTCGGGATCTACATCGACCACCTTTCCTGGTCTCGCCTGACGCCCGACCCGCGCCGGTGAGAAACCCTTTTGACCACCCTGCCCAAAGGAGATTTCCGATGCTTCGAAGCAACACTCTCGCGCTTACCCTCGCAATCGTTCTGGCCCTGGCCTCCGCGCTCCCAGGCCACGCTTCGGAGGCCCCGGTCCCGGATCAGATCGGCTCCTGGACCATCCTTCCCTACGGGGCCAGCAACCCGGTGCTCAACTGCATGCCGCTCGGCGCCTGTCTCGTGGCCCTGGAGGATGGCGAGGCTGTCCAGAGCCGGTTTCTTCCCGACAGCGCTCGCTGGCAGGTCGAGCCGGGAACCACCGGACCGGGCGAACGAACCCCGGTCCTCGCGATCAAGCCCAAGGAGTGCGGGATCAGCACGAACCTGTTCGTGACGACAGATCGGCGCGTCTACACCTTCCTGCTGAATTCTCCGGCCTGCGAGCCCTCGCAGCTCTCGATCTCGACGATCAAGTTCGATCAGGTCCGCTTCTCCTACCCGGAGGCGTTCCTGAAGATCTGGCAGGAGAGCGCTCCCAAGCCTGCCCTCGGGATCGCCCTCTCCGCCGCCCGGGTGAGCGATCTCAACTTCGACTACACCTGGTCGGCCGGCCGCCGCGCCGTGGAGCCCAAGGTGGTCTACGACGACGGCTCCCGCACCTACATCGTGCTCAAGGAGGAGGACCGCGGCCGCGAGGCTCCCGCCGTCTTCGTGCACGGCGACCACGGCAAGCTCGAGGCCGTCAATTTCACTCCACCGATCAGCGGCGCCACGACCTACACGGTCGACCGAGTCGTCGCCGAGCTCGTCCTCGTCTCCGGCCCCAGCTCGAATCAGAAAACCCTCATCCGCAACCGCAAGGCGCACTGACCATGTCCGACCCCCAGAGCCCTCTCGCTACAGCGCCCAATACCGCGCTCAATACGGCGCCCCCCGTCGCCTCGGCCACGCCGCAACCGGCCCGCCGGCTGAGCCGAGTCGCGCTCGGCATCGCCCTCCTCCTGGGAGCCCTCCTCGTCACCATGGGTGCCCTGGTGATTACCTCGCCCCCGGCCAGGTCTCCTCTCCACGGCAGCGGCCCCAGGGACCAGCGGCCAGCCGAGGCCGCTTTCCTCAACAACCCTCCCCGACACGCTCCCAGCAGCTCCGCGCAGCGGGAAGAAGAGCGCATCGCCAACCTCCTCCGCCTAGCGCGCCAGGCCCAGGCTTCCCCGTCCGGTCCCCTGGCCCCAGGCGAGCAGAAGTCGCTTGAGCCTGTCGGGCCCGGCGAGCCTCCCGCAGGCCGCGCTCCCCAAACGCCCGGTTCACCGGAGAGCCCCTACCTCAACTCGCTCGGTGGCGAGGGCCCGCCCCAGGGCGCCTACCGCCCCTACATCACCCCGGTACGCCAGCCGCTTGCCGCCCCTACCGTGAAGCCGTCCTGGCAGGCGGCGTTCGCCAGCTCCTTGACTTCTCAGACAGGAGCCTCTCAGACGGGAGCCCCTCAGACGGGAGCGTCACCAACGGGGATCTCCCTGGACTCGGCTCCGCCTCAGCTCTCGCCTGCGGCTTTCCAGTTCCCCGGCATGCCGCCCTTCCCGAGCGCGCCTGCGCCAGCCCCGGCAGCCGATTTGGGTGAGAAGACCCAGGAGCCGCTTTCCAGCCCAGCGTTGCCTCAGAGAAGGCTCGTCAGGCCCACGGCTTCGCCGGGCTGGCGTCGTGCGCTTCCTGCCGGAACGGTCCTCAACGCGATCCTTCTCACCGCCGTCTCGACCGAGATGCCCGGCGACGCCGTAGCGCACGTCACGTCGGACATCCTGGCCGTCGACGGCTCCGTCCTTCTGCCCCGCGGCGCCCGTCTCGTGGGCTCCTACAGGAACCGCGTCGCTCTGGGAGAAAATCGGATCGCCATCGCCTGGGACCGCCTCCAAGTGGGGGGCCGCTCGTACGACATCCCAGGGCTCGCCTCCACGTCGCCGGACGGCGCTGCGGGTCTTCCAGGCGACGTCAACAACCACACGGCTCTTGTCTTCGGCCGGGCGGCGCTGCTGTCGCTCGTCGGCGCCGGAGCCCAGTTGGGGCAGCCGTCGCAGAGCCGCCTCGGGGCCTCGCTCAGCTCTCGCGAGCTCATCGCCGGGTCCGTCTCCCAGCAGCTCTCCCAGGCTGCCAACGAGTACTTGAACCACGCGGTCAACGTCACCCCCACGCTCACCATCCCGGCCGGCGCCCGCGTGACGGTGCTCCTCCCTTATGACCTCGAGCTTCCCAGCCGGTAAACGCTGGACGTGAACCCAAGGAGACCTCCGCTTATGACCCTTGAAACCACCGCGGCGCCGATCGTGCGCGCCGCTCCCCTCGACAGCGTCCTTCGGGATCCGGACCAGCCGCGCAAGAAATTCGAGCCCTCCTCGCTCGACGAGCTCGCGGCCAATATCTGGATGCATGGATTGACGCAGCCCATCTCCGTCACACCCGGGGAGGACGGTTGCTCGGTTATTTTCGTCGGCGAGCGCCGCTTTAGGTCCTTCCAGCAGAACCGCGAGCGCGCGGCTCGCCTGCTCGCCGACTCGCCCGACCTTCCGGACGATCATCCGGCCCACCGTTATCGAGACTGGACCGTCATCCCGGTGATCGACGTCGAGCCGATGGCGGCGGACATCCGGCTCCTTCGTCAGCTCTCGGAAAACGATCAACGCGATGACTTGAGCCTCTATGAACGCGCTTTGGCGATCACCAAGGCGGTCTCCCTCTCCGGTCTCAAGGGCAAAGAGTTCGCGGCCCGACATGGCATCCCGACCAACCTGCAGTCGACCTGCAAGGGGCTCGCGAATTCCAAGGGACCCACCAAGCTGGCGCTCGAGCGGGGCCTGTTGAAGGACGCCTATGCGGCCAACCTCTTCCAGCAACTACCCGCCGATCTGCAAGAGGACCTGATCGAGCGCGCCACCGAGGAGGAAACCTTTCTGACGCGAGTGCAGCTCCGGCGAATTCTCGACCGCGTGCTCGACGCCGACAAGAAGGCGGAACAGGCCGCGGCCGCCGGTCCTGACAGCCCGAAGGATGGCGACGATCCCGACAGTCCCGCCGGTGCCGGTCGATCGGGCGGCGAGGGCAATCCGCGTTCCGGCAGTTCCCGCGAGGCGGCCGGCGAACCGCCGCCCGCTGCGGGTCCGGTCATGAGCGTCGACGCTCTGCTCTGGCTCCATGGGCACGTCGAGGAGGTCAACGCGGGGGACGACGAGCCCCTCCGCCTTGCCGCGCTCGAAGCCTTGAGAGCTGCCGTTTTGACGAGCGCTCCCTGCATCGTCTTCCGGGAAACCCTCGGGGTCCTGTCTCTGCCGGCGCTTGAAAACCGGCCGGGGGAGGACCTCAGCCCTTCATGAGGTAAACGGTTCCGACGAAAAGTGCCTTGGAGATCGAGGGTCCAGCTCGATCCCCAAGGAAAGAAACCATGCGTACAAAGCCAAAGGAAACCTGATTATGAACCCAAAGCTCCTGAAATCCTTGACCGCGGCGGTTCTCCTGCTCGCGGCCCTCTCGTCGGCCGAGGCCGAGCAGACCTTCACGCTCACAACCGAGTCCTTCGCCGATGCGAATGGAAACGGTCTGATCGACTGTGGCGAGACGGTCGATATCCGGGCGGTGCTCTATGACAACTCTGCCCCGGTCGACGTGACTTTCACCGGACGTCTGACGATCCCGTCGAATTTCCCCAACCACTTCAGCTACGCCTCTTTCGAGGAGAACCATCCCTTCACCAGCCGGTGCCAGGTGACGAACGTCGTCCGGGACATCCCCGGCGGTGGCTTCACTCTCGATTACTCGTGCACCGGACTAGAGAATCCCAACAGAGGCTACATCCTCGCGCTGCGTCTTCACGGTGCCTATACCGGCCCGTCCGGCACGATCCAGTTCCAGGGAACGAACGACGTCACCTCGCCGACGATTTCGAGCCTCAACGCCAACTACCTCGAAACCCGTACCAAGGCCTGCCCGATGGCCGATCTCCAGCTCACGAAGTCGGATGGCGGCCTCAGCAGCGCGCCCGGCAGGACGGTGCCGTACAACCTCTCAGTCGTCAATCGGGGCAATTCCACGGCCGCCAGCTCCGTCCTGTCAGAGACCGTGCCGGCCTCCACGAGCTTCGACGCCTCCGCCAGCTCGGCCGGGTGGGCCTGCTCCCCGAACAACCTCGCCGGGGCAACCTGCACTCTCGCGCTCGGAAATCTGGTCGTGGGTGGCTCTGCCTCTCGTATCTTCGCGGTCACCGTGGGAACCAACGTGCCGCCCTCGGTGACCCAGATCAGCAACACCGCGACCGTCACGTCCTCCGTGACCGACGCGAACCCGGCCGACAACACGGCGACCGACACCACCCCGCTGGCGGCAGGAATGCCCGACCTCTCGTTGAGAAAGACCACCAGCTCGACCGGAGCGACGCCCGGCTCGACCGTCACCTGGACGCTCACCGTGACCAATAGCGGCAACGCTCAGGCCGACAATGTCGCTATCTCCGAGACGCTCCCTGTGGGCACCGCCTACGTCGCGAGCCTCTCCTCCGCCGGGTGGAGTTGCTCCGGAGCCTCTTGTACGAGCTCGCTCGGCTCTCTGGCAGCAGGCGCGAGTGTCTCGCGCCAGTTCGCGGTTCGGATCGTCTCTGCAGCGCCGGCGAGCCTCACCTCGATCACCAATACGGCCTGCGCCTCGACCACCACCGCCAACGAGCCGACCGGCAATAACTGCGGTTCGACCACGACGACGGTCGGCGGCTCGCCGCGCCTCCAGATCAGCAAGTCCGTGGCCTCCGGTACGGCGACTCCCGGCACCTCGCTCGTCTGGGTCTTGAATGTGTCCAATACGGGAGACCGCGACGCCGGCGCCGTGACCGTCCACGAGACCGTCCCTGTTGAAACCACCTTCGACGGACCCAACTCGAACAGCGGCTGGAGCTGTCCCTCCCCGGCTGCCGGGTCCGCCTGCAGCCTGACTCTGCCCTCACTCGCCGGTGGCGGAGGTTCGGCGAGCCTAACCTTCGCGACGCGGATCAACAATCCGCTGCCTGCCGGTCTCACCTCGATCGACAACACCGCGTGCGCCTCGACCTCCGGCTCCGCCGACGCCTGCACGACGATCTCGATCCCGTCAGACGGGTCGCCAAATCCCTCGGTCGTCAAGCGGCTCGTCTCCGGAAATGGCGCTCCCGGAAGTGTCCTGGTCTTTGGTCTCACCGTCCAGAACACCGGCAACCAGGACGCGCCGAGTCTTCTCCTGACAGAGACCGTCCCCGACAACACGACGTGGGTCACAGCTCAAAGCTCGCCCGATTGGAGTTGTTCAGGAAACGCGGCGCAGTCTGCCTGCTCTCTTACGATCGGAGTCCTTCCCGGAGGGGGAGGAAGCGTGACCCGCACCTTCGCTGTTCGGGTCGACGACCCCCTGCCGGCCGGAGTGACCTCGCTGCAGAACACGGCCTGCGTGAGCTCCAGAGTTGGAGCCAGGACCCGCCCACGCCGTCTCAAGGCCAACGGTGGACCCTGCAACACGGTGGTGATCACGCCGACCGCGGCGCCCGTCCTCGAGATCCGGAAAGCTCTGACCGGCGGCACCGCTACGGCGGGTCAGACCGTCGTCTACACACTGACGATCTCGAATACCGGCAACCAGAACGCCGCCAACGTTGCGGCGACGGACGCCATCCCCGCCGGAACCACCTTCGCCGCGGCGAGCTCGCCGGGGTGGACCTGCTCGCCGACGTCCAGGGCGCCCTCGAGCTGCTCGCTCGCGGTGGGAGCCTTGACCGCCGGCGCCAGCATCACCAAGGCGATTTCGTTCCTCCTCGACTCTCCCCTCCCCTCCGGCCAGGCGGCGCTCCAGAACCAGGCCTGCGTCTCGGACGGCTCCCGCCGGGCGTGCGCCTCGACCAGCGACCCGATCCTCCCCTCCGGCCAGCCGGTCCTCAGCATCAGGAAGACCTACACCGGCGGGCCCCTTCGCCCCGGTGCTCTCCTCGCGTTCCACCTGCTGGTCACCAACAGCGGGAACGCTTCGGCCAACGGCGTTCGCCTTCAGGAGACGGTCCCGGCGGGCGTCGTCTTCTCCGCGGCTGATTCCGACCCGGCTTGGGCCTGCGCCGGGACCGGCCCCGGCTCCGCCTGCTCGCTTCCGATCGCCACCCTGGCGGCAGGTGTCACCAGGGAGTTCGTCTTCGCGGTGCGCGCCCCGAATCCGCTGCCTCCGAATGTGAGGCAGGTCGCCAACAGCGCCTGCCTCCTCGACAGCGGGGGAAGCAGCCTCAGTTGCGACTCGACCTCGACGCCGCTCAACGTCGTGGTCTACCTCTCTCTCGACGACGCCCTCTTGGTCGACAACAACCACGACGGATTCCTCTCGCATGGGGACACGCTTCGCTACACCCTCGTGGTCAAGAACACGACCGACCAGGCCGCGTTGGCCGTCACCCTCACGACCCGCCTCGATCCCCATGTCGCGCTGCTGGTCGGGTCGGTCGTGACCAACGCCGGGTCGGTCTTCTCCGGCAACCACGTCGGCGACACCGTCCCGACGATCCTCCTTCCCACCCTCGCGCCGGGTGCATCGGTCTCCATCACCTTCGACGTTCTCGCCCAGGACTTGGCGGGCCTTCGCGAGATCTCCTCACAGGCAACGGCTTCGGGTTCGAACCTAGAGGATCAGCTCTCGGATGATCCGGGGACTCCCGAGGCCGCCGATCCGACCCGCACACCCCTGACCGGCGTCGCTCCCACCTCCATCCCCACCCTGGGCGAGATCGGGCTCACCCTCCTCGGGTTCGGCCTCTGTGGAACCGCTCTCTTCCTGCTCCGCAAGCGACCGGCCTGACATCGAACGAGCCGGGGCCGGCTTTCGAGCCGGCCCCGGTCCCGCCTCTTCTTGGAGAACCACGGGAGAACCACGAATGATCCAAAGAGCTCTTGCCCTTCTGCTCGTCGCAGGCGCTGCTTCGACGGCGACAGGCCCCAGCGCTACCACCACTTTCTCCACGCCCGGAACGAAGGCTGTTACCCTCACGGTCTGCAACAGAGCGGGTTGCTCGACGACGACCAAAACCCTCGTCGTTCTCGATCCCGTCCCCAAGATCCTCTCGGAGGTTGTGCCGGCGACGGTCGGGACCTCCGATCCTCCGGTCTCCTTCAGCGCGAGCGCCTCCGGTCGCCCTCCTCTCTCCTACAACTGGACCCTGACCACTCCGGAGGGTACTTCCCAGACGGCATCCGGCTCCAGCTTTGTCTGGCGCCCGTCGGCGGTCGGCGTCTATCAGCTCACTCTCACGGTCTCGAATCTCTATGGCGTCAAAACCGCAACCCTGCCGTTCAAGGTCATCCCCACGGTCTTTGGCGATGTAGGACCAGAGTTCTGGGCAAGCTCTTTTATCGAATCGCTCTACTTCGCCGGCCTGACCAGCGGCTGTGGCCTGGACGCCTACGGCCATAGGAGCTTTTGCCCTGCCAACTCGGTGACTCGGGCCGAGATCGCCGTCTTTCTAGGGCTTGCCCTCCATCCTGCTCCCTTCATCCCGCCCGCCCCCACCGGGATCTTCAACGACGTTCCTCCAGCCCATTGGGCCGCGGCCTGGATCGAACAGGCCTACCGGGACGGGATCAGCTCCGGCTGCTCCGTAACCGGAACCTCGCGCTTCTTCTGCCCCGCAACTCCCGCCACACGGGCCGAGGTTGCCGTACTGCTCGTCAAGGCCAGCCATTCGCCCTCCTTCGTTCCTCCCTTACCCAGTGGGCTGTTCGCCGACGTGCCTCCGGACTTCTGGGCCGCTCCCTTTATCGAGCAGCTCTATCGGGATGGCGTCACCTCAGGCTGCGGCGGGGCGGGGCCGCTGCGCCTCTTCTGTCCTTCCCCCCCACTGACCCGGGCCGAGATGGCCGTTTTCCTGGTCCGCGGCTTTCATCTCGACCAGCGTCCGACACCGGTCGCGTTCAGGGCCAAGCTTTGCTCGGCGAGCTCCTGCTCTTATCCCGCCGGTATGCCGATCGACTTTGACGTTCAGGTTCGAGGCGGAATCCCCGACTCCTACGACTACGACTGGAACGGGGACGGGACGTATGAGGAATCCGTCCCCTTTCCCAAGCCCCACACCTATCCGACCCCGGGAACGTTCATCCCCAGGCTCCGGCTGCGCCGAGGCGCCTGGTCGGCCGTTCTCGTCCATCCCTATCCGGTGAAGATCCTGCCGGCGGTCTACTCGACGCCGTTGCCGCCGGCAAGCCTTTCGGCGTCGGTCGACACTGTGGTCGCCCCTGGATCTACCGATCCTCCGGGGACTCCCGTCCGGGTCTCCTACCGGATCTCGACTCCGCCGCAGTCGGGAATTCTGGGCTATGCCCTGTTCGTCAACTCCGGGAGCCCCGGTGCGCTCTACCAGTTTGCCGGGCTCGTCGAGCCCAACCGGGCGACGACCATGGACCGGCTCCTGCTTTCACCGGCCGCTCCCGGCGCCGTCCGGTTTCTCTATGTTCGCGCCTTTTCAGCGACCGGCTACGGTCCTTCCAGTCTGCCGATCCGCCTGCCTTGAAAGGAGACCCCTCTTGAAGATGATCGATCATCTGCCCTTCCAGGCTGTGAGCGCCTTCTTCCACGACACCATGGCGGCTCCAGCTCCCCGGCTCCCCGAGGACCCGGGCCAGCTCCTGGAGCTGGCGCTTCTTCAGCACGAGTCGTTTCGTGCGGTGAACCTCGACGATCCTCCGGTTGAGAGGCTCAAAGGGGCGGCGGCCCTTCAGTTCTACATCCTGGCCGCCCTTTTCGATCTCCACGCGCGGCCACTGTTTCAGGTCGGCCACGACCGGACGGTCTCGACCGCTCTTCTCTATGCGGAGATGATCCGGCGGCTTCTCACCCATACGCAGCAGGACCAGAGCTTTGAAAGCCGCTCCGCGCGCTATTACCTTCACCCTCTGAGGACGACGTTCAATCGTCTGACCCAGCCCTTCCACGAGGAGCTGTCGAGCATCGCCTCCCTGCCGGCTCTCCACCAGCACTGCGCCGACTACCTCAACTACCTCGCCTTCGCGCTCTACAAGCTGCAGAACTTCCCTCTGGCGGCCTGATCTCCCCGTGCCCCCCGGCCGGAGAGGCCCGGGGCCGGTCTCTCCTCCATCTCCTCGGGCCGGCTCCAGGGCCGGCCCTCCGGGGATTCCTGCCGAGCCCTCACGGGGCTCCGCCTCCGGCTCCGCGCGGGTCCGTTCCACGGCCCTGGCTTTCCGTGTCGGGGAACCCCGGGAGAGTTCCCCGGCAAAACCCTGCGGTTCTGGGCAGGGTGAAGCAGCTGCCGTCGGCTCCTTTCGGGTCTGGGGTTCGTCCCTGTCTCACCGCTTTGTACCCGAGGGGCGGCCGGGCCGCAAGGAAACCCTGCGGGCGCGCTTCGCGCGTCCTTGCGGCCCGCCCTCCTCTCCCCTCGGGTTCTGGGCGTCTCGCCAGGAACGAACCCCAGACCCGAAAAGGAGACCACGCCCATGAAGACTCCGTACAAACCCTACACGGCTCTCGATCGCATTCTCGAGCGGGTCCTCGACTTCTTCGACGAGCTCGACGGTACCGATCTCAAGGACCATCCTGAGGAGCTGGACCGCCGATTGGCGAACCTCAACGTATTGCAGAGGCGTATCGCCGCGGCTCTCTGGCTCTTTGGCGATACCTCACGGGCCCGCTTGCTCGGCTTTCCGGAGGATCCGGAGACTCAGCAGAGGGCTCTCGCGGAGTGCGCCGGCGACACGCCCGGACGCTTCATCGCCGTCTACACGATCGGCGAAGAGACCCGTGAGGACGAACGGATGGCCCTCTGCCTTCTCCAGGCGGAGGTTGAGTTCCGATATCAGCTCGCCGGGAGATTCGGCCGCCGAGCGGTCCTGGTTTCTGTAAGGCCTGCGGGGACTCGGTCCGAGGACTAGATCTCACCGCCTCCGGAAGGCCGCTCGCAGGCGGCCTTCCGGGGTTTGAACGGCCATTCTTTTGGCCTGGAGAGAATCCATGACTACCACACCAGGCACCGCCCCGAGCCGCCCCGAGCCGATTGACGAGGAGGAGCTCTTTGATCAAGAAACCCCACTCGGGCCCGAAATGATCCAGGCAGCCCTCTGGAGAGCTACCCACAGCAAATGCGGCGCTGAGGAGCGCTGGTTTGCCCTGCGCCGGCAGGGTGCCGACGACGATACCCTCAAACGCCATATCGCCTTGGAGTTCGGTTCCTACGGCGGGTGCTCGTCGCCCGTCTGGCACGAGCACTACGGAGGCGAGCACCCACGTCTGGTTGTCGGCACGGCGCCCCGGGCGATCACGCTATCGGGATCTCGCCTCTTGCGCCTGGGGCGGTTGGTGCTGGAGATCCCTACGATGAGCGGAGCCCTACAGGGTCGACTGTTCTGAGGGACTGCCGGGCCGGGCTCCTGCTCGGGTCGAAGCGACAAGCCGCTTGATCCGCTCGAATGGGCTCGGATGACAGATCAGAGTCAGAGGGAGGCGGCCTGTTCAGCCCGTGGTTTCCTTGGCCTCCTGCCGCACGCGATGCCAGCGAATCAGTCCCGCCACCAGCTTGATCAGAACGATTCCCCACGCCAGCCATACCCATTTTCGCGGCTCCGCGAGCCAGGCGAGCTCAGGCCACACCTCAGGCTCGCGCTTCTCGTGGAACTCCAGGAGGCCATAGATAGCGTCGCAGCCCGTGATCACCAGTGCCCCGAAGAGGGCAAGGAGGGTCGAACCCCATACGTTCCACACAGACCCCCGCCTCACCAGCGTCTCATCCCGCTCGCTCAATGTCGCGGTCGGCATGATAGCGAAGACAACATTACTCCCTTTTTTGTTGAGTGCAGACCCACCGTCTCCCTACGATCCAAAGCCTTACCTTCGCCATCCGTGCCGATCGGCGAGCGCTCATCAGTCGAGCGCATCATCCGGATCATCCTCATCAGGGGTCAGGGATTCCAGGTCGCGCTCGGCCCGCTCCGTGTAGTAGCCGTCGAGAAACGGCTCCCAGTATCTCAGCTCCATTTTGATCCTCAGATCGTTGAGGTACTTCTTCCCTTCGCGAAACCGCTCGATGAGCTGCTCGGGGCTCAACGTTCGGACCTCACGGTGCGCGGCCTTGAGAAAGCTCCGGTTGCGCTGCCCTGATCTACGGACGACCCGCTTTCGGCGCGAATGCTGGAGCCGGTCGTTAGGAGCCCGTTCCTCGTGACCCGCCCGCTCATGGCCTTTCGGGGGGGACCGGAAGGCCTTGCGCCGGCGCAGGGTTGATCTGGTGACGATCCCTCGGCGGCTCCGTTCGTCGAACCGGGGGCGCCGCTTGTTTCGCTTCGGCTCGACGTCCAGACGATCAGGTACCAGCGTCAGCCTTGGCCGTTCCTGTTCCTCACCCGCATCGCTCATCGAAGATAGCTCCTCGCCTTTAGCCGGGGCGGCCAGCCTTTAAGGCACTTCCTCGGCTCTGAGCTTGGCGGTCCTCGACAGCTCATATCTCATCGCTAGACGCTTCATCAGGACCTCCCTGGCAAACTCCATGGAGAGGGTCCGTAGCTTGAGCTTCCTCATCTTCAGCAGGCGGAGCGCCTCGTCCATGAGCTCAAACGTGGGAAGCTGCGTCAGGAGCTCTTCGACAGATCCTCTTTCGAGGTTCTGGAGGAGCGCCTCCCAAGCGGCCTCGTCCCCCGGCATCGACTCTGCGGGAATGATCCTTTCAAGCTCGCCACGGATTTCCTGACGGTCGAGCGACGGGTTCAAGATCTCTTGCTCCATCTCTGCTCCCTCGAGGGCGTAAGCCTTTCGTGTTTTCCGGGTTTTCTGGCTTCGAGGAGGAGAAGTCTAGCGAAACGCCCAAACGAGAGCAAGAATCGCCTTGTTTATAGCCAAACCGCCGCCACCGCTCGCACCAAGAGGGCGTAACTCACCAGTTCCATGGCATGAGGCACACCCCCACGCCCTCCGGCCCCGCTCCACGAGGGCGCTGCGCTCGTCGAGCGGAAACCTGCCGGATGGGCTCCCACGCTCACCCGGCAGGTCCTCCGGGCCGGCGCGGCTCGCGCTCGACCGCAGAGGCGCCCGCCGGGAGAGCACCCCCACCTCGCTCGATCTGCAGAGGCCGCTGGACCGCTTGAGGGGTAGACCGGACGGGGACCCTCGCCGAGAGAAAGCGAAGCGGACCCTGCAACGGCGACGATGCGGTCCCCATTGCGTTGCCGGGGAACCCCCGTCGGGTTCCCCGGCAACCCCTCCCCGTTCTGGGCGGGCGTCTGGGGTGATCGATCGCCCGCTCCATGGACCGCTGGCGCCGACGGTCCGTCTACGCCGCCGCGACCGCAGTCGCCACGTTCCACCGAGCGGTCCCGTGGGACCGCTCTTGGTGGAGACCGCCCTGACATCGCAAGAGACGGAGCAACCGGTCCTCGTTCTGGGCGCTGGCTGCTGCTTGGGTCAGCAGGCTCTTCGGGTCGCGTGGCGGGAGTTCGGGCCGCCCCCCTGGCCCGAGTGGCGCCAAACCAGGCCGCCGGTGTCCAGGCCGTGCCCTTGCGGGTCGGCTTGACGCCGAGCCTTGACACCGCCGGCCGGGATGGCGAGTCGCTGGAGCCAAGGAGGCGGCCCGGCCCCCCCGCCACGAAACCCAAGGAGCCCAGCATGCAGACCGTCTTTCCAATCACTCTGGAGGAGATCCAGGAAATGTTCTTCGACGATGCGCTCCCTGCACAGGATGAGCTCCACACGATCCGAGCATCCGTCCTCCTCATGACCTCCTCCGACGACAGATTCGGACGACTGGATGAAGCGCTTGGGCTTTGGAACTACGAACCTCTCTACAGACACTCCTGCTGCCTGTGGTCGTCCTCGCAGAGGTGCAGTGCCGTCGTCTATGAGGGTTACGAGATCTACCTTTTCGGCTTTGAGGACCCAGCAGCCTTCGCGAACGGTCTGGTTGCGATCAGGGCACACTTCCGCGGGGAGCACCGGTAGGCCGCGTTGATCTTCAATCCCATCTCCAAGTTCCAAGTTCCGCGTGATGACCCGAGCTCGCATTGTGTTCACGGACCTGTCCGCCGAGACCTTTGAAACCCGCTCACCAGGAAGCTCCGGTTTTCTAGAGAGTCCCTGGTGCTCTCCTTTCGTGGGGTGGACGCCCATGCGTCCGGCCCTTTTTACCCGAGGGCGGCCGGGCCGCAAGGCAACCCCTGCGGGGCGTGCCGCGCACGGCCTTGCAGCCCGGCCTTTCCTCCCTCGGGTCCCGGTCCTTCCGTCATGGACGTCACCCCCACGAAAGGAGAAGCACCGTGAGCGAAACCCGTACCCCCCAGGTGAGCATCTTCGGAAATCTCGGCGCGGACCCGGAGGTCAAGACCATCCCCGCGAAGACCGCCACCCGCGAGGTCTACAACCCCATCCTCGACGATGTCGAGGTGCGGGAGATGACCCGTCCCGAGCGCAGCTTTCTTGTCTTCAGCCTCGCGGTTACCGCCAAGGATGAGAGCGGTGAGCCGATCACGAAGTGGCTCCGCTGCGTCGACTGGCACCGCAAGGCCGAGAGCTACCGGACCGGCGACCGGGTCCGGGTGACTGGATTTTTCAAGACCCGCAGCTACGTCAAAGACGGCGAGGTCCGGACGATCCGCGAGCTCGTCGTGGTGGAGACCCGGCTCGAGCGCCAGGCGGGCCACGGCGACACCGTTGCGGCGTAGCGGCGTAGCGGCGTAGGAAGGTCAACCCCAGCCCCGGGGCTCTCTGGCTTCGGGGCCCTTCTTTTCTTTTTAAAGGAGCGATCGATATGAAGTTCACTGAAGCCTTGAGCTCGTCGAAGGCGCTGCTGGCCGAAGGCCTTTCGGTCATCGTCTCGGGTCCTCCCGGGATCGGCAAGAGCGCTCTGGCCGAGACCCTCGCCCGGGAGATGGGGTGGCGCCTCGTGGTCTCGCAACCCGTGATCTCCGATCCTGTCGACTTCAAGGGCCTCCCCTTCGTGGTCGACGGCCGTGCGGAGTTTCTCCCCTTTGGCGATCTGCTCGATCTCATCACCACGACCGAGGACACCCTCTGGCACTTCGACGACCTGATCCAGGCCCCCACCGCCGTCCAGGCGGCCCTGATGCAGCTCGTCCATCCCAACTGCCGGCAGCTCGGCGGCAAGAAGCTCTCGCCCCACGTCAGGATTCTCGCCTGCACCAACCGGCGTCAGGACCGGGCCGGCGGGGCCGGGTTCATCGAGCCGCTCAAGCAGCGGTTCGTGGCCTTCACGCTCGAGACCGATCACCAGGAGTGGACCGGATGGGCCTTGGGCAACGCGCTCAGTCCCTATGTGGCGGCGTACCTGCGCTGGCGGCCCACCCATCTCCTGGTCGAGCAGCCGAGCCCGGATCTCGCGGGCTCCCCCAACCCCCGGAGCTGGGAGTGGGTGTCGCGGATCCTCGGCGCCGGGCTGTCCCGAACGGCGCTCGCCGAGACCCTGACCAGCGTTCTCGGGCAGGCCGTCGCGAGCGAGTTTCTGAGCTTCCTGCGGATCGCCGACGCTCTGCCCGATCTGACCCGGATTGCGATCGATCCAGAGGCCGTTCCAGTCCCTGTCGACCCGGTGACGCTCTACGCCGCCGTCGGCTCTCTCGTCTCGCTCTCAGACCAGCTCCCGCACGACAACGTGGTGCGCTATGTAGAGCGCATGCCCGAGGAGCTCCAGGTCCTCTTCTTCACGTTCGCCTCTTCGAAGGGCGCCGGGATCTGCAACAGCCCGTCGTTCGCCGGCTGGACGGTCCGCCACCAGGGCGCTCTCGGCCTTCAGGGATAGAGATCTACCCGCACCACTTTTCATAGGAGATCGGAAACCATGACCAGCTCGATCGACTTGGCCAGCGCCGGAGTGATCGCCAAGCTCAGCATCCGCCAGTGGAGCGGACGCAAGGGAGACAAGCAGGCCGGCCGGGAGACCGCGGCCCGGCACCGCGCGGACGAGAAGATGGTCCGCGTCTCAAAGACCCTGATCCCGGTTGAAGCCTTGGAGCCCATCAAGCGCCTCAGTCAGGAGGTGCGGACCTATCACTACGAGAATACAGTCGTGTGGGCCGAAGGTGCCCAGTTTCTCCCTGCCCGCCTCTCGATCCCCTACAGCGCCGCGATCCAGGAGCTCAAGCTCCGCTTCGAGCGGGTGGCGGACGAGTTTAGCGCCAGGTACCCGCTCCTGGTCCAGGAGGCTCCCCAGCTGCTCGGCGAGCTCTACTGCCCCGAGGACTATCCAACGGTCGAGCGGATGCGGACGCTCTTCGCTCTGGACGTCTCCTACGAGCCTGTTCCGGAGGCCGGGCATTTCTTCTCCCAACTCGCCTCGACGACGCTCGCCGAGTACCAGCACAATCTCGAGCAGAAGAACCTGGAGCGCGAACGGGCGATGCGCCGCGATCTCTGGGAGCGCCTGCGCGAGCCCGTCCTCAAGATGGCCGAGGCCCTCTCGGCGCCCGACCGCATCTTCCGCGACAGTCTGATCGGAAACGTCCACGACATCGCCCAGCGGATCGACTCGCTCAACGTCTTCGATGATCCCGAGCTCGCGGATGTCTCCTCGGTCCTCCGGAAGACGCTCTCGACCCTCGATCCCGATCTGCTCCGGCACTCGTCCCAGGACCGTACCGCCGCCGCCGCGGCCGCGCGCTCCATGGCCAACCGCATCGCCGAGTCGATGGGCGGCTTCATGTCGATGGGCCTTGCCGCCTGAAGCGGGGCTTAAAGGAAATCTGAAAACGAGAGCCTTTAAAGAGAGGAGACGACCATGATCGCGACCGAGAAGCTGCGGGCGGCCACCAGCTACCTGATCCTCCACCACCCCTTCCTTGCGGTCCCCCTGCTCCGGCTCCGGCTGGTGCCCAAGTCCGAGGAGCCGACCGCGGCGACCGACGGCCGGGCGATCTTCTACAACCCGGGTTTCGTCGAGGGCCTCTCGCTCGAGGAGTCGATTTTTCTCCTCGCCCACGAGGTCCTGCATGTCGCTCTAGCCCATCATCTGCGGCGGGCCGGCCGTGACCCCAAGGCCTGGAACGCCGCTGCTGACTTCGTCATCAACCTGATGCTCGAGGACGCGGGATTTTCGATCATCGACGGGGCCCTCCTGAGCCGCGGCTTCGCCGGCTGGTCGACCGAACAGGTCTATCGGTCGATCGTCCGTTATGCCGAGCAACAGCTGGCGGCCGCCCGGGCGTCGAACGCAGGGAGCGGTGCTCCGGGGGACCTGAGCGGCCAAACCAGCGAGGACGGAGCGGAACCGGAGCTCGGGGATTTCGTTCCTGAAGGAACAGGTGGCCGTGTCGAGGACCTGCGAGGCGACGATGGGCGGGACCTCTCGCAGGCCGCTCGCTCGCGCGAGGAGGGAGATCTTGCGGTCACCTTGAGCCAGGCTCTGCGGGCGGATGCCATGGTGCGGAGCGACGGCGTCCTACGATCGGCCTTTTCGCGGACGGTGCAGCCGGTCCCGGCCGGATTCGATGCCCGGACCGAGCTTGCCGAGCTCTTGAGCGCGGTCGTCGGGCGGGACGACTACACGTGGACCCGGCCCAATCCCCGCTACCTTTCGAGCGGTATCTATCTTCCTGCGCTCGCCGGCGGCCTCTCCCTGGTCGATCCTATCGTCGCGATCGACACCTCGGCCTCGATCACCCCCCGCCTGCTGAGCTTCATGGCCGGGGTCTGTGAGGATCTGCTGGCCGCGTTCTCGGACACCGTCCTGCGGGTGGTCTACTGCGACAGCGAGGTGCGTTCGACCGAGGAGATTACCGTGCAGGATCTCCCGGTTACTCTGAGCCGGGCACAAGGCGGCGGCGGCACTCGGTTCTCGCCGGTCTTTGAGTGGGTGGAGGCGAACGGATATCAGCCGAGGTTCTTGCTCTACCTGACAGATCTGGCCGGTGACTCCCCCGAGGATCCTGGCTACCCGGTGGTCTGGTTGAGCGTCAGTCCGGTCTCTCCCAACCTGGCGTTTGGACGGCGGATCGATCTGTCGGGTCTGGAGTAAAGCGGGCCCCTGTCGCAGGCGGGTAGCGGCGGCGTGGGCGTTGCGGCTCACCTGTCGGGAGACACGCGAGGGAACGACCCGCCTCAGGCCCGACTCGCCCCTGCCAGAGGAGGGATGCTATCGCAGTCCGAGGGATCGGTCCCTCGCGTGTCTCCCGTCGAACGGTGCCGGCTTCTTGGGTCGAGCTAGACGAAGCCGGGAGCTTGATGATCCGCCATGCCTAACCGCCGTCTCTTCGTTGGAGCAGGCTCTCAATTTCCGCCTGGCTGACCGTCCCCAGGTTGGGAATCTTCCCTAGTCGCCCCCGCGCCGCTCGGAGTTTCTCCAGATCACCGATCCCGACTCTGGCCAGAGCGTTCGCAGCCCGGGTCGAGAGCCCTTGAGATTTCCAGAATGCGGTTGCTGGGCTCTCCCGCCGTTGAGTCTCGATGAGCGGCACGTCCTCGCCTGCGGTTTTCTCGTCCACACGGGATCTCCCTGGATAATCCAGCGATGCGCCTCCCAAAGCGGGCCTACACGTTCAAGCGACTCGTCTCTCGACCCGTGTCATGACGGGACGGAGACTACGCTACGGCCGACAAAATATCAATACATGCCTAAAGTGAAGGCATATTGACGACATCCGCCTGAGGAACTCGCATGGCGGAAAGAGATACACAGCTGGCCAGCGTCGGCATTTTTGGCCAAGCAGACGGCAATAACATCAGAATCGTAGCTTTAACGACGACAACTGGGTTATCCTCCCCAGTGCTCGACGGCTCTACCCAACATGAGCAAACATCGAGTTCGATTCTCGTAACCCTAGGACGCAAAAAGAGTAGCTCCAACGGTATGCCGCTGAGGAACTTTATGCACTTTCCAGAGCTGTTTGAAGGACCGGCCTGCACCCTGTTTCTCCTGCAACACAACGAGCTCCACATCATCAACCAGGCGGGGGAAGAGGCTCGCGTCGCCCTGCCCGACTTCCTCGCCTACCTCTTCAACCTCACCGCCCATCACGCCGCGACCCTTGCCTTGACCCATAGGACCGAACGGCTCAAGGCCCGGCTCACCGCCTTGCTCTCAAACCACCGCCATGGCTGAAAATCCCCCGATCCCTCCGTTTCCCTCCGGCGACAGCCTCTTCGTTTTCGAAGGCGATCGCGTCCGGGTGCTCGGCGAGGAAGGCACGGAAGCCACGGTCCCCCTGGAGGACCTGAAGGCCCTTCTCGAGCACATCGCGGAGGCTCCGGCTCCCCCAACGACTCCCCCAAGCCTTGCGCCGCCGGGTCTTCTCCTCGACAAGGACGAGGAGTGAGACAACCGACAGACCTATCCTTGAACGACATGCCGAAAGCTGCTCCCTTGAAGCCCGAGAGTCTCCTCTGCTCCCCGTCGGAGTGGTTGATCGTGCGCAGCATCCACCTGGCCGGCTCTGCGATCTCCCGCGACGCGATCGTCGACCGCCTCGCCTCCCCCGGCCTCCCGAGCGCTACGATCGACGCTCTCCTCGATCGGCTGGCCGCGCGAGAGGTCCTGCAGTACCGCCAGGAGGGCTGGATCCTCCCCCATGAATACGCCTCCATGCTGGCGCGTCAGGTCGAGCAGTTTCTCGACACCTACGTCCTCGGCGATCCGGAGGGTCCCGACGTGCTGCTACAGGTGCTCGAGAAGCGGACCGGAGTGTTCAGGCACCGCCCCGATCGGTCGTGAGGTGCGATAAACTCTCCCTCCATGGCCGACCCAGCGGAGCTCACCCCGGAGGTTTCCCGACTCCTCTCCCTTCTCGAGGTGCTCATCGCTGCCCGGAAGGTCAGCATTCGCGAGATGGAGCGCCGCCTGAAGGTGAGCAATGGCACGCTCGCTCGCCTCTTCAGCGGCAAGATCTCGCTCAAGTTCCAGCACATTCTCGATCTCTTGGAAATTCTCGAAGTGACGCCCAAGGCGTTCTTCAGGGTCGCCTACTCGCTCGACGATCCGGGCACCATGAAGGCCGAGGAGCTCCTCCGGCAGGTCCAGAATCTCGCCTTCCCGGACCCGCCGATGCCGGCGGCGCTCACACGCGACGACATTCAGAAGATGATCGAGGATGCGCTCGCCGCGCGGCAGGACCCACCGGTGCCCAAGCCTCCGAAGCCCCCCCGCAAGCAGCACCGCCGCCCGACGCCGACGAAGAAAAGCTAGGCGCCGTCAGTCTTCTGGCCTCTCCCCTTCCGGCCGAGCTCCGGCATCAGCTTCGCGAGAGTCTCGATCTGGCCACAGAGCGCATCGATGGAGCGCTGCTGCTCGCAGGACTTCTTGAGCAGCAGGAGGCTCGCGATCGACTCGCGGGCGATCCCCAGCGCGTGGAAGGTACGGAGCATCTGGTCCACAAGGTAGGCCAGCTCGCGGCGCCGGCCTTCTTTGGCATAGACCCAGGCTAAGTCCAGCGACACATTGGCCGCGTCGCCAACCTTCTCAATGCGAAGGAAGGCAAGCCTGGCAGTGTTGAGCTTCGCCTCAGCCTTGCCATACTCATGAAGCCCGATGGCGATCTTCCCTTCGAGCCATAGGAGGCGATACTCGTTGAGCCTGCCCGCACGCTTGTATAACCGGCGGTGCCGGTTGATCAGCCTTTGGGCAAAATCGCACTTGTCAGACGCAACGAGATTGAGAGCCAACCCATGAATTGAGGCCAGTAGCTTGGCGCTGTCGGGTCCGATCCGACGGAGGGCTCGAAGGTATGCGACGACTGCCCGTTCTGGGTCGTTCGCTTGCGTCAGGACGTGAGCAAGACTGAGAAGAGTCCTCTCCAGGTCGGCTGGCTCTCCACACATAGCGTATAAGTCGATCGACTGCTCAAGAAGAGAAGTCGCCTCGGTAAAACGCCGTAAATCGTTATAGTATGCAGCTATCAGCTCGGCCACTCTGGCTAGCAGTACCGACGAACGGGTTCCTTCACCAATCAGTTCCTGGGCTCGCGCAAAAGCGGCCCCTGCCTCGTCAAAATCCTCGAGGACCCGACAGGCATTCGCCAACTCTACCCAGGCACCGGCTCTCAGATCCGTCACCACTTGCTTGCCGTAGCGCTTCGGGTCCATGCCATCGGCGACGGCGCACGCGGCCCTCGCGAAGGACAACATGGCTCGCGGATTGTCGAACCGCAGGCTGTAGCTCGTCTCCAGGAGGAAGTCGATGAGGGGGCCTCGCGAGAGGATCTGGTGCTCAGACCCGCTCAAATCCTCCCACCGCCTCGTCCCTGCTCTTAGCTGAGATAATAGAGGCGCTGCCCGATCCCGATCTTCCTCTAGGGCGAAGAGCCCCCGCACTATCGCTCCCTGATTCGATGAAGGATCTTTTCTCAACGGTACCCTCCGGGTGACGGTAGTCCTTCATTATCGCACATTCCGAGAACAACACGCGAATCGACGCGCCCCGGAGAATGAGCAGACCTCCGGAGCGCGCCGAAGGAGACTATGGCGTGCAGACCGAGTGGCCGTTGGGATCGATACTGCAGCCGAATTTCGGCGTGGGGGCCGGCGCGCACCGGGGCTGTCCGTCTGGACTTATGCTGCAGCCAAGCTTCGGAGCGCAGAGAGGCTGTCCGTCCGGATTGATGCTGCAGCCCGCCTTCGTGGGTCCAGGGAACTTCGTGAGCAGAGCTTCGAGGAAGCGGGAAGCGCTACGGCCCTGCTCGGCGAGGAAGCCGCCCCAGTTTACCGGAGTTGCGGACGCCGACGGGGCACCCATGAACAGACCCAGAGCCAGGACGAGAAGCGAACGGCGAAGCAAACTATGGAGCATGTGACTCCCTCCTTGCGACCGGGTCACGCTCCGGCCCAACATGGTCCGGCCGCCCCGGTCAGACGGTTGTCGTCAGTCCATAGTCTCCGGCAAGTCGTTACCAAAACGCATGCCGGAGTTGCGTCCCGCGCAACTTCAGAGCCGGGCCGGCCAGGATGCGACCCTCAAATGTTGTCTCTAGGGGCTTCCTGCGTAGCAATTTTTGCGGCCATGTTGACATTTCTGCCGCGTGTACGGCATTATGGCCTGTTTGACGGGATCGCGCCTTCCGGGACCAAAGGAGCGCAGAAAGAGATCACCTTCACCTGCCGGCCGCAATTCCAATGGCTCCTTGACCCTCGGCTCCCGCAGAGGAGGAGAGGCGGCAGATAAGCCGCCCAGAGACTGACACTCCACCGGGTAGCGATGCTGTCGTAGTCGGCTCTCCAACGATTGAGCCCTGCGCAACCCCGAGCTTGCAAGCACACAGGGTCTTGCCGCTATTTCTCTCCCCCATATGTTGACTTTTTTGCCTGTTATTCGGCAAAATTATCTACATGCCATCTCTAAGGACTGATTCCCCTCGCTCGTCCAAGACCTTCAACCAAGCCGTCGGGAGCCGCATCCGTGAGGTCCGCGGACTCCTCAAGATGTCGCAGCGGGAACTTGCCGCTCGAACCTTTCTCCGGCCCGATCTGCTCAGCAAGTACGAGAGCGGCAGCCATCCCCCCAACATCCGCTCTCTCTTCCGGATCGCCCAGGCTCTCGGTAAGCCCGTCGATTCGCTCCTGCCGGAGCTCGCCTTTCCGGAGGGTGTCGATCGCGATCTCTACCTCTTTTTCCGCAGCATCTGGTTCCTCCCGCTCGAGTCCAGAACCATCATTGCCTCGGTGCTGGCCAACCTCTTTGCCTTCCCTCGGACGAGCCCCGCACCTTCACGGACTCTGGCCTCTGGAGAGCTTCATGCATCTCGACGCTGAGGCGTTTGAAGCACTGTTCTCTGCCCTTCCGGGCTCGCCGCTTCGCCACCTCCTGACCTGTGCGCGCTGCCGGCGAAGGATCAACGCGATTCTCTTTGACCTCAGCTTGCCGGAGGACGACGATCTACCCTTCGTCGCCGCGGCTCCGGTCCTCCCCCCGCCCGTTCAGGAAGACGACAAGACGGCGGCTCTCCGTGAGACCCTGCTTCTGCGAGCCATCGAGCTTGCCGAGGCCGACGACCGCCGGACGACCGAGTCCCCAGAGTTAAGACTCGCCCTTGAGGATCTTCTCGCCCTTCCCTCAGAGCTCCGGCTGGAAACCATCGCCACCGAGAAGCGGTTCCGCACGCTAGCCGTCGCCGAGGCCCTGCTCGACACGGCCCGGGAGAGCTCCTCGGAAGACCCTATCGGCTCTCGAGAGCTCGCCGGCATGGCCACCACAATCCTCGAAAGCCTCGACAGCACCGCACGAAGGAGCCGCCTCGAGGCGGAGGCCTCCTGTCTTCTCGGCGAGGCCGAGCGTCGCTTTGGCCGTCTCGACCTCGCGGAGGACTTCTTCAAGAACGCCGCCTATGGGCTTCGAGACCAGCCCTTGATCCTGGAGGCTAGAGCGACGCTCTGCCGCTTGTGGGCCGGCCTTCGACAGGAGCAGGGCCGCGTCGACGAGGCCCTGGGCCTGCTCGAGCGCGCCTCAACCATCGCCGAGGAACTCGGAGGCTTCCGGGAGCTCGCGCTCGCGCGGCTCGCCTACGGCTGGCTCCTGCTCGACGAGTTCGATACCGAGCGCGCGATCCTCCCGCTTCAGGAGGCCCTCTCGCTCCTCGATCCGGGACAGGATCCTTATGCCGTCTTCTCGGCCCTCCACGCTATCGCCCTGGTCTATGCGGAGCTCGGAGACGACGACCACCTGGCCGACGTCCTCTCGGCGCTCGACGGGCTAGCCCCGAGCCTCCCCGACTCGCTCGATTCCGTTAGAGTCCGCTGGATCAAGGCTCGTGCCGCGTGGCGACAGTCCAACTATGACGAGGCCGTCTCAGGGCTCAGCGAGGTCTTCGAGCAACTTCTCGGCGAGGGACCCGGCGCAGAGGCGGCCGCCGCGGGGCTTGAGCTTGCTCGGATGGCCGCCGAACGCGAGCAGGACGATGCGTCCCTGGGAGAGGCCCTGGAGCGCATTGCCCGGCCGTTGACGGCCCTTCCTTCGCAACGCCTGCCTCCCCATCTGCTACCCGTCTTGCGCTTCGCCCTACGGTTCCCTGCGCGGCGCGCGGGTGCCTATCTCGACGTTCTTCTGAGCGCCGCCGCGTACCTCGAGCGCGCACGATTCAACCCGGCGTACCTCTACCAGCCGACCTCTGAGCCCGATCTGACCCTGGTTTGGAACGACCTCAGCGGCTCGCAGCGACGCAGGGCGGCATTCGCCGCCGGCGTCGAGCTCGACCGCACCGGATACCCCCGGACCTCCGAAGAGC
The DNA here is from genome assembly GCA_963698025.1 of uncultured Acidobacteriota bacterium. Lineage (GTDB taxonomy): Bacteria > Acidobacteriota > Thermoanaerobaculia > Multivoradales > UBA5704 > DATARR01. The sequence goes on from OY969112.1 coordinate 361,053, forward strand.
AGCTCCTCATTACCTGGACCCATGAAGCCCTCACCGGGGTTCGCATCCTGCTCACCCTCAATCTGGATGCCGATGAGACTCGACCCGGCTGAGAATCGAGGAGCTCCCTTCGTAGGCCCCGATACGCCTCGACGCGACCTAATCGCCTTGCTTTTCTGCCTCCCGCGATAGAATGAGCCCGCTCATGACCTTGACTCCGACTCCAGGAACGGCTCAGCGCCCATGAAACCTCCCAAGGCTCGCCAGGAGCTTCTCTCCCCCAGCGAATGGAAGGTCTTCTGGGTTCTTTCCCGGCGCAACCCTGTGACCACCGCCGAGGTGGCTCTAGAGCTGTCCCGGCAAGAGCCGGAGGTCTCGCTCAGTGACAACACGGTGAGGACGTTCCTCAAAAGGCTGCAGAACAAAGGCTATCTGACGGCCGAGCCGACCTCCGGGCGAGAGTTGCTCTACCGTCCCTCGGTGCCGTTCGAGGCGGCGTTGCGGTTCCACGTCGACCGCTTCCTCGATCAGTTCGCCTTGGGTGGGCGGAAGGATCTCGAGATCCTTCGTCAGATGGTCGAGCAAAGGCTCCTGCAGCCTGACTAGGCCGGTTCCGGCTCCAGGCTTTGCCTGGTCACTACGTTTGTAGTAGGTTTCTTCCGGAACGCACCGGCTCTCGTGCCGATGCACATGGGAGCAGTGTGTCTGTCAAAACTACAAGCGTCGTGACACTGGAAACGCAGCCTGTGCGCTACCGATGAGCACAAAGGCTCCCCGACTTCCTGACCGATCAGCGCCGGCTCGCAAGAGCCAGGGCGTCTTGGCAGGCCAGGGCCGTCTCTTCCCAGAATCCGAGAGGCCCGAGGAGGGCCCGATCGGCTACACCACGCGTCTGCTGGTGGCGACGACGCTGCCCCACTCAAGGTCCGAGGACAACGAGTTCACCCGCAGCAGCGGTCTTTACGATCTCTGCCTGCTGACACCGCGGCGGGTAGGCCTCCCCTTCGGGCGTTATCCCCGCCTAGCCTTCGTCTGGATCATCACCGAAGCGGTTCGGCGCCGGACTCCCCTGCTCTATCTTCCCCGCACCTTCTCCCAGTTCGCCGACCAGTTGGGGATTACCCCTTCTTCGGGGCCCAAGGGGACGCTCGTTCAGTTGCGCGACCAGCTCCACCGCCTGGTCAACGTCACCTTCTCCTGTCTCGGCCATACCTCGGGTGATACCTCGGCGGAGCCCCGCCTTGCGCTCTCCCCCGCCTTCTACGAGGGCGGGGGGATTCATCCCATCAAGCGGTACCTTCTCTGGTGGGACGATCCCCAGCCCGACGAGGTCAATCCGTCGTTCCTGCTGCTCAACGAGGATTTCTTCCAGGAGATCATCGCCCATCCGATCCCGGTCTCGCTCGCGGTGCTCCGCACCTTCCGCTCGCCCCTCGAGATGGACGTCTACATGTGGCTCACCTGGCGGAGCTTTCGCTCGTTGCGGCTTCAGCGTCCGGAGCCGATCTCCTGGATGGCCTTGAAAGGCCAGTTCGGTTCGGCCTATGCGGAGGAACGCTCGTTCCGCTACAACTTCCTCCGGGCAGTCAAACAGGTCCTCTCCCTCTATCCCGACATCCGGCTCAAGAGCACCCGCCGCGGCCTGGTCCTCCTTCCCTACCCTCCGCACATCGCGCGCCGAGCCCTGTCGCCGAAGTCCTCTTTCTAGCCCTGCTGCCGGCGCTCCTGGCGGTTGTGGAAAAAGGCCGGTTTTCCAGAAGGAACGCTAACGTTTTCGGCCCTCTGGACCGAAGGTACGCTTTCAATCGACCGAAGGTACGCTAACGCGGACCGAAGGTACGCTAACGCATTTCCTCCGAAGCCATTCTCCTGCAATGACTTCCGGCGCCCCATGTAGTTTCTTGCAGGTATGCCAGGTAGAACCCAAGTAGTAGGTGGCCTGCCTGTGGAAAACCGGCTGCTCCCTCCCGGCTTTTCGCTCCACCAGCCGGCCGTTCCTTTGGAGCCCTCTGGACCGGGGAAAGGCGGGATGGAGACTCAGGCGACTCTAACCGGACCCTGAGCTTCAAAGCCTCAACCGGGTGGGACCAGAGGTCGCCGAAGGTTCTTCTGCTCGCCGTCCTTCTCGTAGGGCGCTTCGGAATCAGCCGGAGCCAAAGCGATCCTGCCGCCCTTCCTGATCTGGAGGGCGAGGTCTTCCCACTGAATCCGCGCAAGGACCACCAGCGCGGGGGGCTGATCGAGGTCTCTGCGTATTGGGGTCGCCCGTGAGGAGTTCCGCTCGGATGTCCTGAAGCGCTCTCTGCGCCTCGAAATCGGTCCTTTCCGAAAGACGCTCTCAGCCGAGCCTCTGGGGGTCCCCCCCCCGCCGAAGGCTGCCATAGAGGGAAGGGTGGCCCTCGATTCCTTTGGCGTCAGGGTGGCTCCTCCCGTCTTCGGGACCGCCCATCACTGCTCGCTTTTTACCCGAGGGGCGGCTGGCCGCAAGGCAAACCCTTGCGGGCGTGCTGCGCACGGCCTTGACAGCCAGCCTCTGCTCCCCTCGGGCCTTGGCGAGGCGTGACGAACGGACCCAAAGACGAAAGGAGACACCCCATGACCCCGAAGAACCAGCAGGCCACCCTCTCCCTCTACGGCAACCTCGGCGGCGATCCCGAGCCCCACAGCGTCCTGGCCAAGAGCGGCACCCGGAAGTTCTACGACCCGATCATCGACGACGTCGTCGAGCGCGAGTACCAGCTTCCGGAGCGCAACTTCCTCACCTTCTCTCTCGCCACCGGCGGCTACGGCGACAAGCCCCTGCGCTGGCACTACTGCGTGGACTGGGAAGGCCTCGCCTTCCGGCTCAGGAAGGGCGACAGGGTCAAGCTGACCGGCTACTTTGAGAAGCGCACCTACGAGAAGGACGGCGAGAAGAAGACCGTCCGGCAGTTCGTGGTCGTCAACCTCGAGCCGCTGAAGCTCAAGGTCCGGGAAGAGGTCGCCTGAGTCTCGATCCCGCCTCCCGCCGGCCCCTGGAGGGTGCTCCTCCAGGGGCCGATCTCCGTTTCAAGCCCAATTCTTCCGAGCCGTGATCCGGATCTCTCTTTCCTGATCTCCACCCTGCCAAACGGGTGGCTCCTCGCTCTCCTCGAAGGTTCCGGCTTCGCTCCTGGCGAGCGCTTTCGTACCCGAGGGTCGGCCCGGCCGCAAGGCAACCCTGCGGGCGCGCTTGCCGCGCGACCTTGCCGGCCGAGCCTCTACCCCTCGGGTCTTTGCGCCTCGTCAGGAGCGAATCCGAAACCAGCGCTCCGACGAGAAAGGAAACCCGCATGGTCAACGAGCGAACCGATCGCTTCGAGCGCGGCGGTGGACCGCGCTGATGTATCGCAAGACCATCAGCATCGAGAGCAAGCCGGCCTCGGAGGGGGCCAAGAGCCGAACCTTCAGTGTGGAGCTTCTCGGCTGGGTGGTCGCCAACCAGATGTGGGAGCTCGGCTCGACCGCCAAGGAACGAACCCACCGGCCGGTGTTCATGGCCTTCGCCGGCACGGCTTCGGCCTCCCGGTCTTTCACGGCCAACCTTCAATGTGGCCGGCCCGCCGTGGAGTCGGTGCAGAGCTGCGGGCTGCGCTTCGAGATCCCTCGCTCCGCCGGCTTCCGCTACGAGTCAACCGGCCAGGGGGCTGGATCCCTCACTCTGGTCTATCTGCCCCACGTCTTCTCGCTACAGCCCGGAACGACCGAGGAGGAATCGATCGCATTCCTCTCCATGCCTCCCACGGCCTGGGTGGACGAGCAGGCCGACGCGATTGCCTCTTCGATGGGAGACGACGCCCGGGAGGCCGCGGTCGCCGCCCACTTCGTCGCCTACCTCGATGCACGAACACCGCTACCCATCGCCAACGACTTGCGGTTCCATCTCGCGCTCTTCCGAGCCGCCAAGGAGCAGCCGTGGTGCTCCGTTTCCGAAGGCCACGACACCAGCCCCGGCCCTCTCTATGCCGCAGGGGTTTCCAGCATCGGCTTCGAGCCGCCGGTCCTCTGCGATGTATCACCCGGTGAATTCGCCAGGTTTCTGGCCGAACAGACGGCCAGGCATCTTCCCCGAGAACAACGACACGAGGTGATCCTTCATGGCACGTCCAGCCTCCATCGCCCTTGCCGGGTACTTCCCCACACCGGCCCACCTCCTTCCCAGCTTAGCCTCTTTGGTGAGCTTCAGCCTGCCGGAGTCGAGGACGCCGCACGTCCTGGTCGATCCGTGCGCCGCTGACGGCGAGGCGATCGCCACGCTGCGAAATCTCTGGTTCGGCGAGGAGCGGCCCTGCAAGACCTACGGTGTGCTCGATGCTCGTCTGTACCTGGTCGAGTTGGAGAAGGAGCGCTTCACGGCTGCCGAGAAGCGCCTGCCCTTCTTCAGTCCCTATATCGGAAGGTGGGACTCCATCCTGGAGACCGATGCCTTCCATGTCCACATCAAGGCTGGCGACGGGGCTTCGTTGCTCTTCCTCAACCCTCCCTATGACACCGATCCCGTCGACGGGCGGCTCGAGCAGCGGTTCCTCAAGCGATGGACGCAGTGCCTGATGCCTGGAGACGGGCTGCTGATGCTCGTCGTCCCCTACTACGCGCTCACGGCAAGCGCCTCCTTCCTCGCCTGCCACTACACCGACTTGCGGGCCTGGAGGTTTCCTGACGAGGACTTCGCCGCATTCCGGCAGTGTGTCCTGATCGCCCGCCGGCGGGCCTCGGCGCTGCCCGAGAACGACCTCGACCGGAGACGGATCGAGCGATGGAGCGAATCGTCCGATTCCATGCCGGTGCTCCAAACGTTCGACTCGCCCGCCTTCACGATCTGCGGCGACCATCCGGGGCTCACGCTCGAGAAGGTGCCGCTCGATCTCGAGAGGCTCGTCTCCGGATTCCGGCCGTGGACCGGTTCACCGATGTTCGGCACCAACCGCTCGGTCCACGAGCTCATCGGGGCCCGCTATGAGGTTGCGATGCCACCGCGGCCGGCACACATCGCCCTGGCGCTCTCGGCCGGAATGCTCAACGGCAAGCGCCTCACTCCAGACCGTCCAGGGCTTCCCGCCATCCTGGTCAAGGGCTCGTTCCGCCGCGATTTCGTTGTCGTCGAGGAGAAATTCAACAAAGAGGGAGCGCTGACCGGGAGCGTCCAGGTCCAGCGGCCGAAGCTGTCCCTCCATGCCCTGCGACTCGACACCCTGCAGTTCCTGGAGCTTCGCCCCGGGACGATCCCCTCGGGCTCTCAGGACCTCGAAGGCTTCAACTCCGCCGATCTCGTAGAGGCTTATGGCGAGTCGCTCGGCCGCCTCATGCGGGAGCAGTTCCCGGCCATCCACGATCCCTCGAATCCCGGTCACGAAATGGAGCTTCCGGCGCTCGGCCGACGTCCGTTCCCGATCCAGCGGCACCTGATCTCCGCGGGCTTGAAGCTCCTGGCCAGGGGCGAGAACCCCATGGCTGGAGCGGAGGTTGGCACGGGGAAGTCGACGGTCTCCCTCTCGATTGCCGGGTGCCTTGCTCCCGAGCATTTCGCCCAGACGGTATCGGAGCTTCGCCGGTTGGGGTTCGATACCTCGCGCCTACGGCCCGTCCGCCGCATCTTGATTCTCTGCCCGCCTCACCTGTTGAAGAGCTGGCGCGACCAGGCCGCCGCGGTGTTGCCGTCGCACCGGGTGCAGATCGTCGAGGAGATCTCCGATCTCGACCGCCCGGCGGAGATCTATCTGCTGAGCCGGGAGACCGCGAAGCTGAGCCACGGTCTGCGGGGTCTAGGCCGTTCGCTGCATCCGGATCCCGGCGTTTCCATTCACCGCGCCTGCCAGTGCCCACGGTGCGGGAGGATCGTAACCGCCGATGCCGAGTGGCTCGCGATGCGCCGCGAGCGCTGTGGTCACCGGCGCCGCTCTCCCCAGAACCGGGCGGCCGCCCTCGCAGAAGATCTGGCGGTGATCCTCACTCCGGCTTACCCCTTAGACCCCACGGTCCGCTCCCTCGTCGCCCACCACAACGTGGTGAAGAGGTGGCTTCCAGAACGTCTTGACGCCGAGGACGGCGCGGATCTCCACTCCGGTACGGCGCCCTCGAGCGCCACGATTGCCTCCATGGCCCGAGCCGCGCTCCAACTCCTCGGCGGCCCAGCCAGGTCGTATCTCTACCATTCCCATCGGCTCCGCAGGGTCATAGCGCTCCTTGCCGGCGCGGCCGATACGGCTAAGGCCGAGATCGTCGAGGAGGTGCGCGCCGCGGCCGACCGGTTCGCGAACGAAGCCTCGATGGCGGCCGGCCGCGGGTTTGATGCCTACTTTTCGGAGGTCAGCACCCCTTGCCAGATCGCCGGTGAGCTGGCGGCAGTCGCCCGGCAACTGGAGGGTCCCGGAGCCGATGAACACCCGCCCAAGGATCCGCTCCTCAAAGCCTTGGAGGAGCTCGTCGCCTGCGGCAAATGGATGGAGTCGGAGGCCTGCCCGGAGCCGCTCTTCCAGGCGGTGCCGGAGCCTCGCCGGTATTCGATCGCGCGCTATCTCCTGCGTCACCGCCGGCGACTCGCCTGTAACCCGGACCTCTTGATCCTCGACGAGGCTCATGAGTACTCGAACCTCGGGAGTGCTCAGCAGAAGGCGGCACACCGGCTGGTCGAGATCCCCGGCATCCCCACCCTCGCGCTCTCTGGGTCTCTCATGGGCGGCTACGCCGGCTCTCTCTTCGCCAACTTCTGGGCGATGAGCCCACGCTTCAGGCGGGCGTTCCGCCGGACCGAGAAAGGACCGTTCGTCACCCGCTATGGCTACCGCAAGGTGTTCGTCCCGGCCGGTCAGGAGGGGAAGACGGAGATCGTGGGCTTCGGCACTCGAAGCGACCGTGAGGAACAGCGCCCGTCCGCGGAGATCCGCCAGATGGGCGAGGCCCCGGGCGTGCTGCCGCTGTTCATCCTGGAGCACCTGCTCCCGGTCGCTCTCATCATGCACAAGGAGGATCTGGAAGCTGAGCTGCCGCCCTGCCGGGAGGTACCAGTGCCTATCGAGGTCGCCGAGGATGATCTGACCGGCAAGGAGATGCTCGCTGAGCAGGAGCGGTTGATGGGGACCCTGATGCGGCAGATCAAGGCCGACATGTATAGCTCCAACGCCGGCAAGCTCTGGGGGGCCCTGAGCACTCTGCCGTCGTATCTGGATCGCTCGACCGACGATCTTCCTCCGTTCCTCCTCAAATACCCGGAGGAGGTCGGAGGGGCGATCGTCGCCGAAGGGAAGCTCTTCCCCGCGAGCTCGCCGACGCCCAAGGAACGGTGGCTTATGGACCGAGTGCATGGCTATCTCGAGGAGGGGCGGAACGTCCTGATCTTCCTTCTTCATACCGGCAAGAGCGGACTGCCGAATCGGTATCTGCGTCTGTTCAAGGAGCAGCTCGGGGAACGGGCGGTCTTCCTTGACGTTCAGAAGGTGAAGGCGACGCAGCGGGAAGACTGGCTCAACTCCCATGTCATCGAGCCAGGCCGCCGGATCCTCATCACGAATCCGAAAGCCGTCCAGACCGGGTTGAACAACCTCGTTTCCTTCTCGCGGGCGATCTGGGTCCAGGGAGTAGACTACGACGCCCGGGTCGTGCGCCAAGCCAATGGACGGGTCCACCGGATCGGGCAGACGCTGGATGTGACAATCGAGGTGCCGTACTACGCGGGTACCGTGCAGAAGCTGGCCCTCGATCTTGTGGCTCGGAAAATCTCCGCCTCCGTGCAGGTGGACGGCCTGTCGATTGAGGGAGCCCTGGAGAGTGCGGGAGCGGGCGAGGGCAAAGATGAAGCGAATCAAGCGGCCCTCGGGATGGGGCAGGCCCTCTATGAGTCATGGATGGGCGTCTCGTGAAGTTGCCCAGAGTCAGATTCCATCTTGCGTTACATTCTCTGCACTGAATGAATCCCTGAAGTTTCGTTGCGAATTCGCCAGGATTTGAGGAGCGGCGGGAAGGTAGAGGAGCGAGAGCGACACCTCGCCCGCCGCGACCGTGATCCTGTCTACCAGACTTTCAACCACGGTGCGTCGCTCCTCGAAGGGAAGGTCAGGCCATCGGGAGTACAGGTCTCGGGCTGCTTCTACCAGTTCCTCGCTCCCGACAAGCTGGATCTTGAGGAAGTCCAGTTCTGCTTGAAGCCGTGGCAACTCCTCGTCAAGCTGGGCAGCTCGCTCCTCCAGAGGACGGTAGTGGGTGCCGAATCCTTCCGGGGTGATGTGGTCCCCCATGTAGAGGCGGTAGAGCCGCTCCATCTCCTTCTTGACCTTTCCCTGCTCTTCTTGAAGGGTGACAAGGAGTTCCGTCTTCTCCTGAAGCACTCGGTCGCCGTCAGCGAAATGGCTGACGACCGCCTCGGGAGAAAAGAAGAAGCCTTTAAGCTGTCCGTGAAAGAGACGCTCCACATCCACCTCAGGGATCTTGATCCGACACTCCTTGCAGACATACTTGGGTGTGTTAGAGGGGACGTACATCCGCTCCCCGCAGGCGCAGAAGACGCGCCCCGAGAACAGGTGTGCCGCCTTTTTGGCCGGGCGAGCCGCTGGTTGGCGCTTGCGCTCGTCCAAGAGGGCCTTGCATTCGTCCCATAGTTCTGGAGAGACGATTCCCGGGATCTCGCTCCATATCCAGTCCGCCTCGGGCTTCATGGTCCAGTGCTTCTTCTCGCCTAGTACCTCGTCACTCTAGGAACGATGGGTAAAGTTTGCGCAGCTTCACCCGAGCGTCTTCGGTGGTGAACTTCCAGTTGGCCCCAACGGCAGCCTGATTGCGCTGAGTTTCCCAGGCCGCTGTTTCCTGCTGCAGGAGCTCGGAGGTGGCAATCCGACGATCCAAGCACTGCCGCTGCAAAACGCTGAATTCCCCCTCGGCCATGTTCAACCAACTCCCGTGTTTTGGCGTGTAGTGGATCTCCAATCGCTTCAGCAGACGTAGAGCCTCCTTCGGAGCAAAGGTCTCGTACAGAGAGGCGCCGGAATGAGTGTTGAGGTTATCCATGACTAGGACCACCCGGTCGGCCTCGGCATATCGGTTGTCGAGGAGATCTTTGATGAACCAAGCCCAGTCCTGGCGAGTCCGTCTCTCGGTGACTCGGATCTGGCGCCAGCCCGCCAGGGGCTCAAAGGCCAAGAACAGAGTGCCCACACCGTTACGCCGGTACTCGTAGTCGTAGCGCTCTACGGTGCCCGCTTGGCCAGCTCTCGGGGCTCGGACCTCCTCCAACAACTGCTTCGTGCTCTCGTCCATGCACACCACCGGCCGCAAGGGGTCCTGGGGACGACGATATACCTCCAGAATGTCCTCCATGCGGCAGACAAACTCGGCGTTGTGCTCTGGAGGGATACACCAACACTTCTTCAGATGCGGCTTGATCTCGTTTTTTTAAGCGTCCGTCGCACGGTCTCGTAGGACATCGACTCTACGTGCTCCAAGACCACCATCTGATCGGCCAGCAGTCGCAGAGTCCAGTGAGCGCGTCCCTGAGGAGGCGGGCTACAGGCCAGAGCTAACAGGCGGGCTTCCTGCTCGCCATCGAGCCGGCGGCGGGAGGGCCGAGGTGTAGCGGGACGAGGCTGAAGGAGGTCCAGGTCTCCTTCGACAAAGCGCTTCCGGACCCGCTCCACCGTCGGACGACTGACCTCCAGAGCGGCACTGATCTGCTCATCCGACCAGCCCGGACCCACCGCACTGGTATCTGCCTTCAAGAGAATGCGGCCATGAGTTTGCCGTTTGGCGCTGGTGCGTCCGGTCGATACCAACTTCTCCAAACTCGATCGCTCCTCGGGACTAAGGGTGACCACATAGATTTTCCGCATCTCCGTTCCTCCTTCGAGAGAAATTGTAGTCTCTCCAGGAGGAACTTGGCACCTAAATCCATCACTTCTGAGGTGACGAGGTACTAGGCTCTTGGTGTAGTTGGCCCGGCGGCGGCCCTTAGCCGTGGGATCGCGGATGAGGCGCTTGACTGTCGTGTCCGTGAACTTGGAGCCGTTGCGGGTCCGATAGCCGGCTTCATTGAGGAGTCGGGCCACGGTCCGTAGGCGCTTGTGCTCTAAGAAGAGCTCGTACATGAGCTTCCGAACAGGAGCCTCTGTGGGGTCCGGAACGAGTTGCCGGTTCTCCCATTGGTACCCAAAGGGTGCGGCTCCCCCGAGGGGCTTGCCAAGCTTGGCCCGGATGGGAACGGATGCCGCAACGCGGTATGCGGTCTCTTCCCGGCCGAGTTGGGCTAAGGCGGCGAGGTTGGTGTAGAAGAACCGGCCGTGCGGGGTTGAGGTGTCGATCGCTTCGGCTAGGGAGATGAGGTCCGCTCCCCGCTCTTGGAAGTAGTCGGCAAAGTACAAAAGTTCTTGGGCGTTCCGGCCGAGGCGCTCTAACTTGGAGAAGATGAGTCCGGTGATGTGGCCCTTCTCCACCTCAGCCATCATTCGCTGGGTCTCGGGGTGTTTCAGCACTGACTTACCGGAGACCCCTTCGAGGTGGTAGACCTCAGCCACGGTCCAGCCTTTCATCTCGGCATACATTCGACCCCGGGCTTCGTGATGCTCGGGGCTATCTCCTTGTGCCTGTTCTTCAGTGGAGACTCGAATCCAGAGGCCAACTCGTTTCTCGGACTCATTCTCAATTCGGCGGGTTACTGACTGAGCAGAGCCATTAGGGTAGCGCATGGTAATGCGTCCTCCAATGAGTAGCGGGGCGAGAGCATTATTGTGAGGGTGAAAAGAACGACTCTCTCGCTACGGTATTCGTCAAGGAGGCATTAGACTAGGAGGGGATTATTGTCTCAGGCGGCATTTCGACATACTGCTTACCACTAACTCCGAGGATTTTCCTTGAAGTACTTTCTCGCTATTAGGAGGTACAAGAGCAATCCAGCCCCCATGAGAATTGGAATCCATGCCAAGCTCGCCCATTCCCGTAAGCGAGTCGAATTGAGAAAGCCAATCCCTATTCCCACTCCCCCAAAGAACAAGACGAGTCCGGGAATCGTGACGAGCTTAGCGAGATACGCGCTTCCCAATCTTGACATCCTAATTGGCACTACGGGGAAAGAATCTCCGGAGGGTGGCACTAATTTATTTGAGAGCGCCAACACTCTCTCTTTGTGGAGCATGCTCCGTGCGGCCATATTTCCGCGAATGGAGAGATACTGTCGCAGGACTCCGGCAAGCACCAGAAGAATCAAAGCAGACAGGATAAGAATGCCCCAGTATAGTTGCTCATTCATTGCCTTCTCCTTGTACCTGAGTCTCAGTCTCGTCTGTAGAGGAAGGTTCCGCATCCTGGGGACGAGCGGGCAATGCGTCAGGATTACGATATACGATCGCTCGGCTAAGATCGTCCCACTGCTCATACTCATCTGCGCGGCTTAGATTAGTTCCGATTCCTAGTTTTTCTCTAAGCTGTGGAAGATACACATCGAATGCGGCTTTTACCAATTCCCCCCAATTAGCTGCTGCGCTCCGAGCACGCGAAGACGCTGCCCAAGCTAAAGGAATAGCAATCAGAGGCCATAGAGACCCTCTTTGCCGAGTAACAATGACGCCCACTAAGTATTCACCAAACAAGAGTAGGCTCAGGAGCCAAACATTAAGCCAAAAATCCATTTGCGCCTTCGCCGACTCTACTAACTCGCGAGAACTATCTGGCATAAGCATAATGAGCCGCGACCAGCCGGGAATCGCATCCAGCCCATACATCACAAAAGAATATGCCTCGAAAGAGCGAATTGTGTTCCCGAAAGCGGTCGGCAGAAGGAATCGTTCTTCGTGGGGAAATCTCACAGCAGCAAGCTGCTTGAGATCCGCTCGCTCCTTAGCAAGAGAGTGGTCGAATTCCTCGTTCAAGCTCTCAGCAATATCACGATCATGATCAAGCTCTTGGATGCGATCATTGAGCCTGCGGAAGCGACGCCTCTCCAAAGGCATGAGAAGTCGGACTGGATTTCCTTTCCCATATCCCTCCTTGAACCGAATGATCGACCTATTCAATGCAAGCAGAAGTATTCCCCCGAGCCAGAAAGCAAAGATGAAAACAGTTGCCCCCAGGAGCACCTCATCCTTCTGGGATGCCGGGAGTTTCCAGGAAACTGATTCAGGCCAAAAGCTGTTAATCACGAAAACTGAGGCAGGCATGAATGCAGCAATTGGCAAGAGAAAGCCAATTGCAAAATCGCGACCAAAAAGCTTTGGCAATTCTCCGAACACCCCGGCACTCCTTTCTTACCGCGTGAATGTCTTCTTACTGGGCCTCTTAACCGGCGTCTTTTTCTTTTTATCAGGATCTACAAGCGGACCACCAGGAAGCGGTGCCCTTTCCCTTTTATCAGGGTCTACAATCGGACCACCAGGAAGCGGCGAAAGGTGGTAATTAACCATCTTCGGTAGCTCAAACATGTTCACGCGTTTTTTGCCGGCCAAGACTGCCTTTAATTTTCCATCAACGATGATGTTGCGTTTATCACGTGGGTCTTGCAAGTTATTTTCGCGAATGTAATCCCACACTCGCTTGGTGACCTCAGTTCTAGGAATGGGATCGTGACCCACGATTTCTGCTAAAACAGCATCTGGGTATAGAGGCGCCATGAACGCAGACTTAGAAGCACCTTTGGACTGTGACTCCTTCTTAGAATCTCTTCTCTCGCCTGCACTAGCCATGTTCTCCTCCTGTCGTGAGTTGTCGCAGAAAACGAGCTAACTCATGCGCCACTAAAAACTTAATGGCTACTAATATCATGCCTCATTTAGTCTTACAATGATGTTCATCCATTGGTAGGTGCGGAGACGTGCATATCCAGATTAGTCTTCATTCCGCCTTACGCTGCAGCCGCTTCAAGCTCCGCGCAATCACCTCAGCGACTGCCCTTTTCCGAGAGGCTTCTTCACCAGCAGAAGAACGGCGGTAGCTCACCTTCACCTGATATCCGCCAACAGTCTCGACTACATCCGCCGGAACGGGAAGTGCATCGAGGAAGGGTCCAATGTCTTCAGGAGTCAGGAAGTGAATCCGAGAGAGTGTGTCAGGAGAGAGTTTCTTACCGAGAGCCTTGTTGAGTTTCTCTAGGTGCCGCTCCTTAGGAGAGATAACGGCCACTACATCAAATCCGGCGGCGAGGCACTTCTCCACATTGCCGATCTCCTGCTCCACTCCTGTCGTCACCGAGATCTCGCAGGCGAGCCTCCATCCCTCACGCTCTAAGACAACATCCACACTCCCCTGCCCGTCAAGGACTGGCTGCTCGACCGTCACCCGGAAGCCCTTGGACTCGCCGAACCGCTTCACAAACTCCTGGAGGTACTGATGCTCCGGCCCCCCGCGGCCGAGAGGCGGCGGCGGAGTGGGTGCCTTCTTCTCTCGCTTCGGTGGTGATGATCGTGGTGGAGTCGGGATCGGTTCCTCCGGCATGCGGTGTTTCTCCGCAGGCCTCGGTGCCACCTTTGGCGGAGCTGCCCTCTGCTCACCCTGCTCTTTTGCTGCATCCGCCGGCTCCTGCTGCGGCATATCGGATGCAGCCTCTTCCGGTGTCACTCCTCCCGAGACTCCAGCCGGAGCTCCATAGATGTACCAGGAACCCGCGATCACTTCCTGGCCAATGCTCGGGTCCTTCACACGCACGGGAGGCGGCATGGAGAGCTTGACCGCTCTCCCGCCGGCGAGTTTCCCGTATGCCTGCCCCACCTGAAGCTCTAGGATCTCCTCCACAGCCAGGGGCTCCGTCCCCTTCTCTCCCGTGGTCAAGAACTCCTTACGCATCACTTGGGCGTCTTTGGCTCCGAGTCCAAAGGAGAACAGGGAATTCACATTCCCGAAGATCTCCTCCTGGAGTGCGCCGGGGAGCTGTGCCGGGAACTGGTGCGCCAGGGTGAGCGCCAGGCCGTACTTCCTCCCCCGAGAGAGCAGCTCCCGCCAGACGCCCTCGGCGAACCCGGCGAAGGCTTGAAACTCATCGCAGTACAAGAAGAAGGTCGGCGGGGATCCGCCCGAGAGTTCCCGCCGCATGAGTTCGATCTGAAACTTGGAGAGGAGCATCTGCCCGAGGAGCCGTTGCGTCTCTTCCGAGAGGCCGAAGAGGTCCAGCAGAAGGATCTTCTTCTCCAGGAGCGCGGTCCTAATCGAGAAGCTCGAGAATGGGTGGCACAGTGAGCGCCGCACTGCCGGCGGTCGGAGGAAGTGGTCCAGGCGGCTCAAGAGCGGCAGGTCCGCGCCCTTGGAAAAGCGCGGGAAGGTCGTCTCCCAGAACTCCCGGATGTAGGGGTCGGCTGTCGTCGCAACGATCCGCTCCCTGAACGAGGCATCAGTGAGGAGCCGCTTCACGTCCCACAAGGTCATACCGGGCCGGCCCACCAGAACAGCAAAGGCGTTCTGGAGAATGGGTTGCATCCGGGGGCCGAGTTCGTCTCCGGAGAGTGCGCGCTTAAAGATCGTGAAGAGGTCTTCCGCAGCGCGGAGGGCGTCGTCCCCCTCCTCCACCGCGAGGGGGTTGAAGGTCAACGGACAGGCAGGATCACCAGGAGCAAAGTAGATGACGTCCAAGCGACGAGACGCCGGGATCAGAGGCAGGAGTCTCCCTCGGAAGAGTTCGCCTTCCGGAGCCATGACCCCGATGCCGTGACCGGCTTCGAGATCCCGGAGCATGAGGTGCTCAAGGAGGGTGGTCTTTCCCGAGCCGGTCTTCCCCACCACATACAAATGCCGGCGCCGTTCTTCCGGAGGCAAGAGCGGCGCGGGGAGATGGGAGCGAGTGAAGGTACCGAGAGACGGCACCGCCATGAGCCTGTCGGCGCACGCCCGTTTGAATGCCTCCGGGGTTTCTGCCTCGGGGGCGGCGGGAAGAGGCAGGAACGGAAACCAGGAACGGATATCCTCCCAAGCGTCGAGAACCGTCCCGATATCCTGTTCCTGCTCTCGCTCTCGCCGCTCCCTGTCGGCCCAGAGCACTATCTCCTGGTGGCGTTGCCTGTTCTTACGGTCGGCTACGATGACAGACCGCACCACCAGAAGTGCACAGACGACAAGGAGCGCGAGAATCCAGTAGCAGCCCGTCGACATTCCGAGTCACTGCGTGGCCTGCCGCGATTCGGTATTGTCATTGACCGCGAGGTAGTTCGGCGCGGTGATGCCATGCTTCTCCATGAGACGCGCCAGGGCACGTCGCGCTGAGCGGTCCACCGTCTTTTCAAAGGTGAACATGAAGACTTCATACAGGAAGGGACGCTGGGTTGGATCGTGAAAGCGGTTGGTGACACGGGTTGAAAGAAAAAAGCACCCCCCAATCTGGATCGCGAACACGGTTATCCACTCTGTCTTGAAGGCGACGCGGAGTGCGCGCGCCTTCTCGCCCTTGTTGAAGAATTTCTTCTCGGACTCTACCTCCTCTATCCAACTGTACTCAATGCCGGGGAGTGCGCGCAGGTTGATCTCCTCGATGGCGAGGCTGTAGAACTCTTCCGGACTGCCGACGAAGTTGTCTGTCAGGATTCGGATAGCCATGAGACCTCCACTAGAAGTGTTTCTTCTTTCTCACATGAACGGGTGGCTACTGCTTAGTCCAATTGACACTACCCGGTATCTTTTCACTCCATGCAGGCACCAAGCTTGTTCTCTGATCCCCGAAGCTGCACCACGTTGTGTAGCACGACGAAGGTGAACGGTGTCCAAGCTGTGCTTGCACCTTAAACTTATCCCTGCTCACATTACCCCTTACGGTTCTAATATAGGTGTAATAGGACTTACCATTTTCCAACACGTTTGCTTTTGCCACTCCAATTGTGTACGGTATCTCCGTCTTCTCGCAACCGGTCCGAAGTGGCTGCCTGTCAAAATAGAACCTAGTGTCGACATAGGGTTTCGCTGAACTTGGCCACGTGGTCGCTGTATAGGTAGTTTTTGGCATGCAATCGGGATAGAGAGTAGATGCCGAACTGAGGTAGGTGCCATCACTGTTATAATTATAGAGAAAGAAATCGTGCTCGTAAGTGGCGCTAGATCCGAATGAGTGTTTCTTCCACTTCATATACTGTACGACAAATCGCTCACCTTCTGCCCCGGATTCGTCAGTACCCGTACTCCCTGAATTTGGATACCATGTGGAGGAGGTAGAGGCAGAAGCTGGCTGTAGTATTGTTCTCTTTTGATGGACCCTTTGACGTCCATCGGCAAGAACTTCGAGTCGTTCAAGAACGCCTGAATTCTCATTCGCAAACAACTGAACATCTTCATAGCTTCCGGCGAAGGTTACTTGGGCAGTCATAATCGGATCCTCGGAATGAACAAGTCGATTCATTGCTTCTTGTTCATTCCGAAGATCGGCAGCAAACGCACTGCCGGCGAGATCAAGAGAGATCATGTCCAATAGGAAGGATCGGCGAGCCTCGCGATATAGGCCGCCAACCTCATTATACTGCTGAGCGTTCTTAACTGGATAAAAGTCGTGAACTGACTCGCCTCCAACTGCGAAATCACTTTCTAACATGATGGGCTTAAGCCTGTATCTATCGAGCAATGCAACCACACTGCCGACATCCTGCGAATGGCCAAAAACACACTCAGCATAAATAGTTACTGGTCGCTTTGCATCCTCAGTGGAGCGAGCAGAGGCATACGACGAGAGCATGACGAGAAAAGTAAAAATCACTAACCTAATATTTTTTGGGCGGAGTCTCATGGCAATCCCCTTTACAGATTTGTTGTTTATTCAACGCTATGTTAACTTGGACGCATGAAGAAAAAGCTACTACTGCACTTCTTTCTTGTGGCATTCAGTTTCATTGTAGTCATTGGCCCCCTCTCTATTGCAAGAAAAACTATCTACCGCCGAGAAGACGCTATCAATGTGCCAATTGGGTATCCCCTTCCTTTCGCGTGGCAGGATAGTTACTACGATCCCCCTCTGTCTCACTATCCATATAAGTACAAACTTCTCGACTCCCACGAAAATCCTACTCGCTACTCTAAAAAGAACTTCGCCTTCAACCTCCTTTCAATCTTGGAATAGAGCTGGTTGCTGCTCTAATTAGAGCGCTAGTACGCCTTAGAAAACAGTGAGCAGTCGATAGTTCGTCATTGCATACGCTGCCCCAAAGGTCCCTTGAAACAGAGTGTTATGCATAGCAGGGCACACCTCCCTCGAACACCTCTCCCTACTAGGAGAGCGTAAAAAGTGGGGAGAAAAAATTGCCGGGGAGCTTCTTGAGGCCGAGACTTACTCTAGGAAGAACTGGAACGGCTTGCCGTAAAGGTCGGCAAGTTCTTGCAGCTCAAAAGGATCGACCCGGCGCTCGCCCGTCTCGACCCTGGAGATGTACTTCTGGGGGACACTCAGAGCTGCCGCCGCCTGCTCTTGGCTCATGCCCGCCTCCCTGCGAGCCTCTCGGAGCCGAAGCAGGAGCGTGCGGTAGCGCTCGGGATGCCGTGTCGCCATGGAGGCACGGTCTATCCCCCCTTGCCGGTCTAGTCCAAAATCGTCTAGACTAAAATGGTCTCACAGGGCACACCTCCCCGAAGGCACCTCTTCCGCGTCTTTGGTCGGTACTAACCGCAAGAGGAGGAACCCTGTATGAATTCAAGAGTTCGGTCCGCACTCGCAGTCCTCGCCCTGTCCCTCGTGTGTCTTGCCTGCGGAGGTGGAGGTGGCAGCAGCCCCACGGAACCAACCCCGCCCACCTCGACGGGCAAGCGGTTCCAGTTCACGGTCGGTGCACACTCCACCATCCTTCAAGGTGGGGTCATTGAAGCAACTGTCTCTGTGGACGGCCGCGTGGTTTCCCGCATGGACTGGAGTGGCACCAGTGGATCGTGCCAAATTATCTGCGGCATCCCAAGTGATGCCCGCGGGCTCTCCGCCGGTAACCACACCGTGACCTTCACGATCGTGCGGCAAACCCGCACCACAGTAGACTACACGGTGACCTGCAACGGCATCGTGACTCACGAGAACGGAAGCCAGCAGGTAGCCAACTTGCCAGCACAGCGAGCGCAGCTCCGGGCAGGACAGAGCGTTACGTTCAACATCAGGATATGAGGGTGGGTAGGATGACGAGAGGGAGCTTCCCCTCCCTCTCGTCATGCGATGGTCATCGCGCTAAACGGCTTGCTCACCTGGCCGTCGATCATGAGCTTGAGGTAGACGTGGAAGTTCGGGAGGGAAAGCAAATCATCGGAATCAAATACCGGCGAGAACTCGCGAGCCAAGAGGGACACGTCCAATGCCCCGGCCCGAAACGAGATCAGGGTTCCCGCATTCCCCAGTACTGCATCGCGGATCTCGATCTCAAGTTGTGAAAAGTATTGATGCGCGAGGATGAGTCCCACATGATACTTCCGGAGCTCAGAGAGCATGGTCGTCAACGAGAGCGTGGCGAACGTATGGAACTCATCCAAGTAGACCAAGAAGTCGCGGCGCTTGTCCTGCGCAATCTCGCTTCTGCCAAATGCCGCAAGCGAGAGGGACGAGACCAACAAGGACCCGAGGAGTGCCGCCGGACCCTCACCGATCTTTCCCTTGGCGAGATTCACCACCAGGATCTTGCCCTCATCCATGATCTCTCGCAGGTCAAAGGAGCTACGCTCCCCTCTCAGGATCCGGGCCAGGAGCGGATCAGTGAGAAAGGCCCCGATCTTGTTCTGCAAGGGAGCGGCGACCACTGCCCGGAACGCAGGGCTATACCGCTCGTACTCGTCCTTCCAGAAGGCCCGAACTTCCTCATTGGTGACATGCCCCACCGCCTCCCTTCTCCACTCTCGGTCAGACAGGAGCCGCGGGATGTCGCCGAGGGTGGCCCCGTCCTGGTCCAAGAGCGTGAAGATGACGTTCCGGAGCAGGTGCTCCAGGCGCGGCCCCCAGTCGTCGGGCCAGAGCTTCTTGAAGACCTCGACCATGCCTGCGGCGGCCAGGGCCTTTTTGTCGTGGGCTACTCCAGCAAGCGGATTAAAGAACCATGTCCGGGCAGTGTTCGGGACATCCAGGTAGATGAGATCAGCTTCTCTCCTTCGAGGAACCAGGGGCAGTATGGACTCGGCAAGGTCTCCATGGGGATCGAAGAGTGCGAAGCCCTCATCGTGGAGGAGGTCTTGGGAGACCAAGGTGCGCAGCAAGGTGGACTTGCCGGTGCCGGTCTTCCCGATGATGAGCATGTGGCTGCGGCGATCGTCCCGCTTGATGCCAAAACGTCGCCCAGCGTTACGATGGGTGGTCCGTGCAAAATAGGTGATCTGGTGGTGGGTGGTCATCGCCCTCATGGTGTTCGCCTTCCGAGGGAAAGCCAAGAAGCAGAAATCTGCCACCCCAGCCCCGGTAAGCCCCTTCGCTCCCTGGAGTTCCATACCTCCCGTTTACGCTCTTCTCTATGTAGGAAGAGTCCCGTCTCCTGGGAGTAGCTGATACCATCTGTCCACATACTGAAGGAGAAGCCTTCATGCCGCGTCGAAAAGGTACTAAGGAGCACGGGCTCAATCCGAACCGCGATCAACTTGATGCCATCGTTCAGAAGTCATATGAGTTAATCAAGCAACGCATCCGACTTGCAATGAGAGGTGAAGCTCACCCTTCTCTCCAAACCAGTGATATATTCCATGAGCTGTATCTTAAGCTTATTGAAGACGTAGATCTGTCCTTTGAGGACACTCGTAAAGTAATCAACCTGATCTCCATTAAAACGCGTCTTTATATCATCGACCGAGCCCGCAAGCGTAAGGCAGATAAAAGAGGCGGCGGCATGTTGGTGCCATTATCGTTGGCAAAGGACGTTAGCGATACCCCACCTATGGATATCCTTCTGCTGCATGAGGCGCTTGAAAAGCTCGCACAGGAATCGCCGCTTGCGGCAGAGATCGTTCAGTTGCGGTGGTTCTTTGGCTTAACCCAAAAAGAAATTTCCGAGATTGTGAACCATGACCGATCGGTAATACAAAAATACTGGGAATTTTCGAAGGTATGGATCACGGATATACTCTCTCAACAGCCGTGCGTAAAGCAGGAGATGTCCAATGGACGATAACGCACACTTCTCAAGACTCGCCGACCTTGTTCTCCACGCGCGGGCGCTTCCACCAGAAGAACGCGAGAAGTTCCTTAAAGTAAAATGTGGTGAAGACCCTGATCTGTATGCTGCAACTATGCGCCTTGCCCAGATTCCGACTACCGAAGCAGAGCGTCTGGAGCAATTCAATCCGTATACGTCCCTCTCCTCCGAGCATCCACAATTTGAGCCGGGAGCAATTTTTGGCAAGTACCGTCGGAACCAATTTCCGGCGCGGATGCAGCGAAGGCTTGCTCTACTGGTACGAGTATCGGTCAGGCACCCCTTAAGTCTTCCCAGCAGCGCGGCCGAGCCCGCGCCGCCCTGCGCTCGTCACGCCGCTCGCCGGCCACGGGCGATCCGCTGAGCGGCCTGGCCGGGCTCAAACCGGGACCTCCAAACCCCCCAGACCGTCTCGGGGCGGTCGTAGCGCGACCGCCCCGATAGTGCCGGCGACCAGCCTTGCGATCTCGCCCTGCCGGTTGGCCAGCAGATCGTAGTACCCCAGGACCACCCCGACGCTCGAGCGCGCATGGCCGGTCGCCTGCAGGACCTCCGGTAGCGGCATCCCCCGGTCGGCCGCAACCCGCAGGACCGCGGTGATCGACGCGTGGCGCAAGCCGTGCGGCCAGAGCTTGACGCCGACCCGCTCGCCGAGCGTGCGGACGATGTAGTAGAGCCCGGCGCCGCTTAACCGCCGCCGGCGGCCAGGACCGGCGCCGCAAGGGCGGCCAGGCCGCCAGCGAACAGCGCCAGCTGCTCGCCCCCCGGCCAACGCGCGCCGGGCTCCCTCCAGTCCCCGGCGACGCCGCCCGGCGCCAGCAGGCCGCTCGCCAGGGCGAGCCCGGGGAAGGCCTCGAAGCCGATCGCGAGCTGCTCGGTGCCGCTTATGCCGCGACGGCCTCGGCTTCCCACCAGGAAAGCGCGCCGTCGTCAGCGACGACGGCGGCGAACGACGCCAGCGGCGACCTTGGGATCGAGCCGCCAACAGCGGGAATCGAAGAAGCCGGCCCACAAGACGCCCCTCGCGTCCCAGGCGCCGACGTCGGCGAGCGCCACGCCGTGTGCCCCGCCCACCGCGTAGCGCAATCTCTCGAGGCTCGTCATCGTCTCCATCGCGTCCTCTCCTTTCCCCGGTTCGGCGAACGTCGTTCGCCTTCTCGTGATCGTGGACCCCGTCTCCGGATTTATCAGGAAGGGGTCTAGTGCGCGAACTGCAACATCGCACAGCGGCACACTTGCACAGGTGTGTCATTGTGTGTCTGGGCCGAAGCTCTCGCGCTCGCCGGCGCGCATCTATGGTCGCCAAGTGGGCTGTCGTCAGGCGACAGGCGCATTGCACTAGTTCCTGTGGTCAGAGCGTCGAGGTCGGCCGGCTCCTCAAGGCGGCCGACCTTCCGCCGTTCCCCAGGCGCGCCCATTGCCATGGTAGTAATGCGCCAGCATCCGGCAATCCTCGTCTTCGATCAAGTGCTCTTCGTAGAATGCACGGGCGCGCGCCTTGACATCGGCACTGAGCCGGTCGACCGCCCGCTCGTTGACACGCGGCGGTAGATCCAACAGTCTCTGAGGTGACATTCCTAGATCAGACAATAACCGTATCGCCCCGTCCGCCCGCCCGATCTCTTCGAGGCGCACATCGTGGAAGTGGACGAAAGGCACGTCCGACAATAGCAGCCGGTAGTACTCGGCGCGGACGAAGATCTCCGTGACATACCAGAGCGCGCTCCCCCACTCGGCGTTCGGCTCCATGAAGGGACGCGGACTCAGGATCCGCCGTGGTGATAGATCCAGACTGGGCAGCCCGGCAGGAGGCCGCCGCCCGAAAAAACCTAGGCTGTCCGACCGCTGGCCCTCACTTCTTATTAGATGTTCAGCAATAACAGTTTGATCCCGAACAAGTACTCGAAGTGCAGGTGGAGCCCATCTGGCTACAAATAACGCCGCCCCTTATTGCTTGGAGTTGCGAGCTCAATAGAGATAAGGTCTCACGGTTAAGAACGAGCTGCTTTTTCGGGGCATTTTTTTTCATCGCATTCTCCTTGATATAAGTGAGATCTGTAATTATAGGCTCTCGCTGGCAACGGTCAAGCGCCCCCTGCCGCCGATCCGCGTGACGGGGGAGGCGCCGACGGCCGGGGGCCGTCGCTCGTGGGTGCAGCGAAAGGGAGGCGCCGTCGAGTTCTTCACCGCCGAGATCCGCAACCACCACACCCAGAAGGCCTCCGCGGCGATCGCCGGCCACGCCTCGACCCGCACCACCCAGCTCTAGCGCGCGCTGCCCCGCGCTCGTCACGACGACTCGGCGGCGACCGCTTGAAGCGGTCTGGCCGGCCTCAAACCAGCCCCCAGACCGTCTCGGGGCGGTCGCGCTGCGACCGCCCCGAGAGTGCCGGCGACCAGCCTTGCGATCTCGCCCTGCCGGTTGGCCAGCAGATCGTAGTACCCCAGGACCACCCCGACACTCGAGCGCGCATGGCCGGTCGCCAGGAGGACCTCCGGCAGCGGCATCCCCCGGTCGGCCGCCACCCGCAAGACCGCGGTGATCGACGCGTGGCGCAAGCCATGCGGCCAGAGCTTGACGCCGAGCCGCTCGCCGAGCGTGCGGACGATGTAGTAGAGCCCGGCGCCGCTTAACCGCCGCCGGCGGCCCGCCGGCGACAGCTCGTAAAACAGCGCCCCCGGCTGGCTGCCGCGCAGCGCCAACCAACCTGCCAGAGCCGCCGCCGTCTCGGCCGGCAGCTCGAGGCAGGCGAGTCGGCCGCCCTTGCGGACGATCGCGAGCGCCGGCCCCCGGGACGACCGCCCACTGCCGGCGACGCCGGCGACGTCCTTGACGTCGAGACCGACGATCTCGGCGCGCCGCAGCCCCAGGTTGAAGAGCAGGGGGGACCGGCCGACCGCCCGTCCCCATAGAGAGACCCGCACGCCCCCAGTCTGCCTTCAGTGCTCCTTCGCTGTCGTAGTGGCGAAAGAGCCTCGGGCGCTCGGCCCTACTCACCAACGACCCTGGGGCGCTCCTCCTCCGCCTCCCATCCGCTAAAAGGCTCAATAGCTCCTCTCGCGGATCGGGGGCCGTTCTCGGCCGGCCGTCTACCCGAGGCGCGGCCGGCGGCAAGGCGAACCCCTGCGGGGCGTGCTCCGCAGGCCTTGCCGCCCGCCTTTCCCTCGCCTCGGGCGCGGTCGCCCGCACGACCGCCGATCTCTGCGCAGACAGGACCTGCGGGCCGCGCACCTCGCCGAGGCCCTCCAGTACCGCTTCGAGGCCGGCCAAGGGCCCTGCCGCGCCGGGGCCGTTGTGGAATTCGCGGCCGCGTCTCTAGCTCGGATTCGCGGGACAACCGCGGGACAAATGCGGGACATTTTCGCCCAACTTTCGCCAGTGCATGCCAATACGAATAAGTTGGAGAGTCAGCCGTAAGTTATTGATTTCCCAACCTCTTCTGTGTTGTAATGTGTTGTAGAAAGTTGACTGGGAAGGGACTTTTAATCCGCGGGTCCAGAGTTCGAGTCTCTGACGGCCCACCATCCCGCACCTTCCAATCTTCCGTGAACGTCCAGCAGGGTAGGCTTTCGGACTGCCCCGGGCCGGCATTGCCTCGGCGACGGGCATGCCCTCCGCCGAAAGGTCAATCGACGGCCTTATTTTCCCTCTCGAGCGAGATTTTTCAGCCGCTGCCGGGGCTAATTTCAGGCTCGCCTGCCTTTTTGCGAGGCTCGCCAACGTTTCCGATCCCCTCGGAAACGTTTCCGGGTACCGCGGAAACGTTTCAGCGAGGGGCAAAAAGGTGGGCGAGGCTCCCGAAAACGCGGGCGACGGCCCCGACAAAGGCTCAGCGCTGTTCGAGAACTCGCCCGAGCCGTCCGGAGGTCAGGCGCTCGAGGCTGGGATGGTCGCGGACGATCGTCTCTTCGCGGCGGGGGCCGGTGGAGACGAGGGTGACCGGGGCCTCGATCTCGCCTTCGATGAAGTCGATGTACTCGCGGGCCTCGCGCGGCAGGTCGTTCCAGTCGAGGATGCCGACGGTCGAGCGCTTCCACCCCTTGAAGGTGCGCAGGACGGGCTCGGCCGCCTCCAGGGAGCGGCGGTCGGGCGGGAAGTTGTGCACGGTCTCGCCGTGGAGGCTGTAGGCCACGCAGACGGGGATCTCGTCGAAGTCGTCGAGGACGTCGAGCTTGGTCAGGGCCACGGTGTCCACGCCGTTGAGGAGCTGGCCATAGCGGGCGGCGACGGTGTCGAACCAGCCGCAGCGGCGCGGCCGGCCGGTGACGGTGCCGAACTCGTTCCCCCGCCGGCGCAGGAACTCGCCGGTCTCGTCGGTCAGCTCGCTCGGGAAGGGGCCTCCCCCCACCCGCGTGGTGTAGGCCTTGAGCACGCCGATGGCGCCGTCGATCCGCGTCGGCGGCACGCCCGTGCCGGTGCAGGCCCCCCCGGTGGTCGAGTTGGAGCTGGTCACGTAGGGGTAGGTGCCGTGGTCGATGTCGAGCAGGGACCCCTGTGCCCCTTCGAACAGCAGGCTCTTGCCCTCCTTGATCCAGCCGTTGAGGAGCTGCTCGGTATCGCGCAGGCTGGGCCGCAGGCGCTCGGCCCAGGTGAGGCACATGTCGAGGTAGACCGCGGGCGAGGGGAGATCCTCGCCGCCCAGGCTGTGGAGCTCGGCCTGGATGCGCGACAGCATCACGCGCAGGCGCTCCTCGAGGTCGGGCGCGAAGAGGTCCACCATCCGCAGGCCGGCGCGGGAGGCCTTGCTCTCGTAAGCCGGGCCGATCCCCCGCGAGGTGGTGCCGATGCGGCCGGCGCCGCGCGACTCCTCGCGCGCCCGGTCGAGGGCGGCATGGCAGGGGAGCAGGACGTGGGCGCGGTTGGAGACGAAGAGCCGGCCGTCGAAGCGCACCCCGGCCTCGTAGAGGCGGGCGAGCTCGGAGAGCATGGCGTCCGGCGCCACCACCATGCCGTTGCCGAGGACGCACACCATGTCGGGATGCAGGATGCCCGACGGGATCAGCTGCAGGGAGAAGTGACGGTCCCGGAACTTCACCGTGTGGCCCGCGTTGTGCCCCCCCTGGTAGCGCACGACGCCGTCGAAGGCCGGGCAGAGGAGATCGACGATCTTCCCCTTGCCTTCGTCTCCCCACTGCATTCCCACGATGACGGCGTTGGCCATGTCCGGTCTGCTTTCTCAGCTGCTGTTCTTGAACGTTACTACGTATAGACGGCGGGGGACAGTACCAGAGGATGAGAGGGGGGGCAAGAAGGTGCTAGCATCTCCCTCTAACCATTGGGGACCACGAATCTCTTGCAGACCTTCCTCGACGTCTCCACCCTTCTGCTGCCGCTCGCCTACCTGCTGGTGGCGATCGACTACGGCTTCCTCTTCTTCGCCTCCCATCCGGTCGCCGAGCGGACCGCCACGCCGGCCCTGCGCGGCACGGTGCTCCTCCATCTCGCCGCCCTCGCGGCGGCCACCGTGCAGTGGCGGCAGTTCCCCGCGGCCACGGTGTCGCAGGCCCTGTCGGTGGTGGCCTTCGCGGTGGCGGTGGTCTACGTCTTCGTCGAGTGGCACGGCCGGGCGCGCTCGACCGGCTTCTGGCTGGTGTCGCTGGTCTTCTTCTTCCAGCTGCTGGCCTCGCTGCTCACCCGGCCGAACCCGCCGGACCGCGCGATCTTCCACGATCCGTTCTTCGCCGTGCACGTCTCGCTCGCCCTGCTCGGCTACGCCGCCTTCGTGGTGGGCGCGGCCTACGCCTTCCTCTTCCTCCAGCTCTACCGCGACCTCAAGGCGGGGCGCTTCTCCACGTTTTACGGCAAACTGCCGCCGCTCGAGGTGCTGGAGCGGATGATGATCGGGGCGATCTGGGTGGGGTTCGTGACGCTGACGGCGGCGGTGGCGACCGGGGCGTTCTGGGCCGAGCGGCTCTACCACAACGGCTGGCTGCACGATCCCAAGCTCCTGTTCACGCTGGCCACCTGGGTGCTCTACGCGGCGGCGCTGCTGATGCGGCGGCTGCGCCGCTGGCAGGGGCGGCAGACGGCGCTGGCGAGCCTCGCCGGGTTCGGAGCCATCCTGTTCTCGCTGATGGCGGTAAACTTCTTCTTCACCGGCTTCCACGGCTTCCTGTAGGCGATGGCCAGAGAGATGAGCGACTCCCCTGCCCGCCCGGACCCGCCGCTGCTCCTGGTGGGCACGGATTTCCGCTGCGCGCCGATCGAGCTGCGCGAGCGGGTGGCCCGGGGCCGGGAGGAGGCGGAGAGGACGCTGGTCCACCTGCTCGCCCGGCCGGAGGTGGCCGAGGCGTTCCTGCTCTCGACCTGCAACCGCACCGAGCTCTATCTCCAGCCGCGCGACGAGGACGCGGCCTACCAGGCCGCCCTGCAGATGGTCTTCCTGGCGCGGGAGCCGGAGCTGGAGCGGCCGGGACGGCTGTATGTCAAGCGCAACGGCGAGGCGGCCCGCCATCTCCTGGCGGTGGCGGGGGGGCTGGAGTCGATGGTTCTCGGCGAGCCCGAGATCCTGGGCCAGGTCAAGGCGGCGGCGGCCCTGGCCGAGGCGGTGGGGACGGAGGGACCGGTGCTCAAGCGCCTGTTGCGCAGCGC
The DNA here is from genome assembly GCA_963698025.1 of uncultured Acidobacteriota bacterium. Classification (GTDB taxonomy): domain Bacteria; phylum Acidobacteriota; class Thermoanaerobaculia; order Multivoradales; family UBA5704; genus DATARR01. The sequence continues at coordinate 387,660 of OY969112.1, forward strand.
GCTCGCGGCGGGCAAGCGGACGCGCCAGGAGACGGCGATCGCGGCCGGGGCCGTCTCGATCGGCTACGCGATCGTGGAGCTGGCGCGGCAGATCTTCAAGGGGCTCGACGACTGCCAGGTGCTGCTCGTGGGCGCGGGCGAGATCGCCCGCTCGGTCGCCCGACCGCTGGTCGAGCGCGGCGCCCGGGATCTCAAGGTGGCCAACCGTGGCGGCGAGCGGGCGCGGCAGTTCCAGGAGGAGCACCCGAACGCGGAGATGATCGCCTTCGAGGACCGCCTGGAGGCGGTGCGCACGGCCGACCTGGTGATCGCCTCGACGGGCGCCGAGGAGCCGGTTTTCACCCGCCGCCAGCTCGCCGAGGCGATGCGCTCCCGCCCCTCGCGGCCGCTGCTGGTGGTGGACCTCGGGGTGCCGCGCAACGTCGAGCCGGCCGCCGGCCGCGTCGAGAACGTCTTCCTCCACACGGTGGACTCGCTCGACCACCTGATCCAGCGCAACCTGAAGCTGCGCCGGGAGGAGATCCCGCGGGCCGAGGAGATCATCCAGCAGGAGCTGGCGCACTTCCGCGCCTGGTTCCGCGGGCTTGAGGCCGAGCCGCTCGTCGCCCGCATGCAGAAGCAGGCGGAGCGCATCCGCCTCCAGGAGCTGGCCGAGGTCCTCCCCCGCTTCCCCGCGGAGACCCACGCGGAGCTCGAGCGCCTGACCCGCTCGCTGGTGCGCAAGATCCTCCACCACCCCAGCAGCCGTCTGCGCGCGCGCGACGGCGCGGACGACCTCTCCCGGCTCGACCTCGTGCGCGAGCTCTTCCATCTCGATGCCGACGACGAAGACTGACGCCATCTTCCGCATCCGCCTGGGCACCCGCCGCAGCCCCCTCGCCCTCGCCCAGTCGGGCATGGTGGCGCGGAGCCTCGAGGCGGCGCACCCGGGGCTCGACGTCGAGCTGGTGCCGATCGTCACCACCGGCGACGTGGTGGCCGGCGACCTCGCCCGCTTCGGCGGCAAGGGGCTGTTCACCAAGGAGCTGGAGAGCGGCCTGCTCGACGGCTCGCTCGACCTGGCGGTGCACAGCCTGAAGGATCTGCCGGTCCACCTCCCCGCCGGGCTCGTCATCGCCGCCCATCCGGAGCGGGCCGAGGCCCGCGACGTGCTGGTGAGCGAGGACGCCGAGGATCTCGATGGCCTTCCCGAAGGGGCGATCCTGCTCACCGGCGCGCTGCGCCGCCGGGCGCAGATCCTGATGCGCCGGCCGGACCTGCGCGTCGAGCCCCTCCGCGGCAACGTGGACACCCGCCTGCGCAAGTGGCGCGAGACGGGCGCCGGCGGCGTCATCCTCGCCGGCGCCGGCCTCAACCGGCTGGCCCTGCAACACTTACCCGTCCACCTGATCCCTCCCGAGGTGCTGGTCCCCGCCCCGGGCCAGGGGACGCTCGCCCTGGAGGTGCGCGCCGGCGGCATGGCCGCCATCCTCTGCGCGGCCATCAACGACCCGGCCACCGTCCGCGCCGCCGAGGCCGAGCGCCGCGTGGTGGCCGCCTTCGGCGGCGACTGCGCGCTCCCCCTCGGCGCCTGGGCGCGCTCGGACGGAAACAACGGCTCTCTCCGGCTGATCGCTCTCCTCGCCACTCCCGACGGCCGCCACTCCGCGCGGGCGGAGGCGGTGGGCGCCACCCCCCAGGAGGCCGCCGACGCCTGCGTGGCGGCGATGCGGGAGAACGGAGCGGACGAGGTGCTGGCGAGGATCCGAGGGTAGGGATGGTTTGAACCCTCTCGCCAACCTCCGCGTCGTCATCACCCGCGCCGAGCAGCAGTCCGAGGGGCTCGCCGCCGCCTTTTCCCGTGCCGGAGCCGCCGTCGAGCTCCTCCCCCTGCTCGAAGTCGTCCCCCCCGCCGATCCGCGCCCCCTGGGGCGGGCGGTCTCTGAGCTCCCGCTCTACGACTGGATCGTCTTCACCTCCGCCAACGCGGTCGCGGCCTTCCTGCGGGTGGCCGGCGCGCTTCCTCCCTCGCTGACGATCGCCGTGGTGGGTCCGGCGACCGCCGAGGCCCTCCGTGCCCGGGGGATCGAGCCCCATCTGACCGCCCATCGGGCGGACGCCGAGGGGCTCGCGGCCGATCTCGCCTCCGAGGTCGCGGGGAAACGCGTCCTCCTCCCCCAGGCCGCCGACGCCCGGCCGGCCCTGCTCGCGGGACTCACGGCGGCCGGGGCCGAGGCGGTGGCCGTCGACGCCTACGACAAGCGGCTCCCCCCGGAGGCCCCCGGCCGCGCGGCGGAGCTGTTCGCCAGCGCTCCCCTCGGCTGGGTGACCTTCACCAGCCCGCGGATCGTCCACCACTTCGCGGAGCTCTTCGGGGCGGACTGGGAGCGGCGGCGGGGGGAGCTGAGGGCGGTCTCGATCGGGCCGGTGACCAGCGCCGAGCTGCGGCGGTGGGAGGTCAAGCCGGCCGCCGAGGCGCGGCAGCCGGCCGCCGAGGAGATGGTCGAGGCCGTGACGCGGGCGGTGCGGGCGGTCAGTGGCCCTGCCTGAGCGCGGCCGCCCGCTCGCGACCGCTTTCCGCTCCGCCACCCCCGGCCAGGTGCTTTTCGAACCAGCTCTTCCGCTTCATCTCGAACGGGTGCTCGGCGCTGCCGAGCTGGCTGGAGTGGCCGGAGAGGTCGGAGGCTACGGCGTAGTACTCCACCGTCCGGTTCCGGTGCACGTCCGCCGGCACGTCCAGGGCGTAGTCGGCGCCGGAGAGATGGCGGACGCCGACCTTCACGTACCGCCCTCCCTTGACGCGCGCCCAGCCTTCCACGTCCTTCACGCCGAAGTCATCGGTGATCCGCAGCGGGATGGTGGCGGCCTTCCCCCGGTCGTACATGGGTTTGGCGACCCGGAGGGCCAAGTCGGGAGGGTGGCCGTCGAGCTGCGCGATCTGGGCGTCCAGGCGTTCTCGCGCCTTCTGGAAGCGGAACGCGTACCGGCGGTTCGGCGCTGCGCCGGCCAGCAGCTGCCGCCCCTCGAAGGGCTTGCCGGCCTTTTCGGATTCGGTGGCGGCGGCGAGCACGGATTCGAGCTCCTGGTCCACTTTCCGTTCGGCGGCGATGCGTTCCATCCGCGCCGCCAGCCCGGCACGGTCCGGCCAGACCTGCCGTAGACCGTTCAGCCGGTAGAGCGCCGGGTCGAACTCCCCCGCCGCGATCTCGGAGTCCACCGTGGTTTCGATCCCGCTCGCGGCTCGCTCCCTCTGCTCGCTCGCCCGGGCCGCGTTCGGCATCTCGCGGAGGAGAGCGGAGGCCTGCCGGATGACCTCCAGGGGGGAGCCCGCCTTCTCGGCCTGCCAGAGCCGGGAATCGGCGGCGACCGCCCGGCGCGCCCGCGCCAGCTCCCACCGCGCCTCCGGCGACCGGCCGGACTGCCGCCGCGCCGAAATTGCGGCCACCGTGGCGCCCAGGGAGCGCAGATCCCCCTTCTCCAGGGCTTTGGCGAGGCGGCTGGCCGGTTTTTCCCGCTTCTCGGGGGGTGGTACGGCGGTCACCGGCGACAGAGCCACTGGAGGCGGCGGGGCGGCGGGTCTGGCGACGGCTTTCCTGGAAGGCGGCTTGAGGAGGAGCGTCTGCGGGCTCCCCCCCGACAGGAGGACCAGGCCGAAGGCGATCACCACCAGCAGGACGGCGGCTGCGGGCACGCCGATCCCCAGCAGGAGCCCGCGCCGGTCCGGTGGCGGCACGGCCGGGGCGAGAGGGGTGGGCGGAGAGGGCGCTTCGAGTGGGGGCGCGGGTCTCGCCGCGGGCCGGCGTCCGCCCCCTCCGGAGAGCGCGAGGCGGAGGGCCTCGCGGACCTCCCGCCAGGAGGGGTAGAGCCCCCCCGGATCGCCGCGCAGGGTGGCTTCGAGCAGGTCGCGCAACGCCTCGAAGTCCTTCAGCCCGGCGGCGACCTCCAGGGGGATGCCGACCGTGGGGGCCGTCTGGACCCCCAGAAGACGGCAGGCGAGGAGGCCGAAGGCGTGAAAGTCCTCGGCATGGCCGGGGACCGGCGCGGTCCCGGGCTCCAGGGCGGCGCTCCCCAGTCCCAGGATCTTGACCTGCTCCCCTGCGGCGCCGGGCACCACGAGGAGGTTCTCGGCCCGCAGACCGCCGCTGGAAATCCCCTGCCTCTCCAGCGCCTCCAGGCCCTCGGCGAGGCCGAGCAGCAGCGCGAGCACGCGGCCGGGGGACGAGCCGGCGAGCTCTTCCAGGCTGAAGCCGTCGAGGGACTCGGTGACCAGGAACGCGCTGCCGGCGTGGGTGATGCCGAAGTCGAGCACCCTGGGGAGGATCGGAGGGTCGAGGGACTGCAGGGCGCGGGCGGTCTCCAGGAAGCGCTGCAGCCGCTCTTCGGATTCGCCGTCGCCGCGGATCAGCTCGACCACGACCATAGCGCCCGACTGGAGGTCGGTGCCACGGAAGACGCTCCCCGTCTCGCTCGTGGCGACCTGCTTCTCCAGAAGGTACCGTTCGGTGATCCTGCGCAGCTCGCTCAACAGTTCGCTCATAAAGACAAGACCTGAATGCAGCCAGCTTGATCTTACCAGTCAACCGGACCTGATCCACCGCAACGCCGCCTCCATCACCACATCCCGCTTCCGCCGGAAGGCGGCGTCGAAGGCCGCCTCGTCGAGTGGAACGCGATGATCGGGCGGGACGCCCCCCCGCCCCGCGGCGTCGCCGTCGAGCTGGATGCGGTAGCGGCCGTCGAGCGACTGCCCCTGGGGGAAGACGAAGTCGAGGCCGTCGGGCAGGTGCACGGTCTTCTCGCCGACGCCGAAGGAGCCCTGCGTGCCCTGCCAGCCGAACACGGCGGCGTTCGGCAGCCCCTGGAGGGCCAAGGGGATCCCCTCGCCGGCGCTGAAGGTGTCGGGGTTGACCAGCACGGCGACCCGCCCCCGCCAGCGCGGCGGTCGCGGCAGCACCCGCACCGCGGTCTCCGGATGCGGGCGGAAGCCGGAGATCGCGGGGTCGTAGAGGCCGGCGATCTCGTAGATCCTAGGGCGCTCCTGGAAGAAGGCGGTGATCCGCGGGATGATCTCGTCCTGGCCGCCGGTGTTGTTGCGGACGTCCACCACGACGCCGGGGGCGCCCGCCGCGGCGAAGCGCCGGAGCGCGCGCCGGACCTCGCGCTCCGGCGTCAGGTCCCAGAGCGTCGGCAGCTCGAATTTGATCTGGATATAGCCGCAGCCGTCCGGCAGCAGCCGGGTGTCGACCGAGTCGCCCAGGAGGACGTCCCAGCGGGTGCCGGTCGGCCGGGGGTACGCCTCCGGCACCGCCTCCAGCACCGCCGTGGAGGCCGCCGGCGCCCCGGGATCGCGGAAGCCAACGGCCGCGGGCGCGCCCACCGGACCGTGAGTGAGAAAGCGCAGGCGCTGGAGCTCCCGGCCACCGGCGGTGGCCGGCGGCTCCTCGCTCCAGTCGACGCCCACCCCCGCCACCGCCGCCCGCACCGGCCTGGCGTTCCAGACCAGCACCTCGGCGCCGACCCGCAGGCCGCCGCGCGCCGCCGGACCGCCGGGATCGACCCGCCCCACCATCACGCGGCCGTCGTCCAGCTCGACGACCCCGAGACCATAGCCGCCCCCCATCTCCGCCTCCTTGAGGCCGCGGTCGTCCCCTCGCAGATCGACGTGACCGTCCGGGACGCTCCAGGCGAATGCCCGCAACGCCCGGTAGTAAGCGCGGTCGTCCCCGCGCGCCTCGGCGTCGCGGATGCGCGGGGCGAACCGGACGTCGAGAGCGGCCCAGTCGATCCCCTTCCGGCGCGTGAACGGATACTCGGCGGCCAGCTTGGCACAGAGGGCGTCGAAGGCGTGGGACCAGGAGTACCCCGCCATGCTGGTCTCCGTCTGCTCTCCCGCGAGGAGGGCGGCGTGATGGCGGGGGCGCGGCAGGGGGGGCAACCCCACCCAGCGCACGGCCGCGTCGACGGCGAGCACCAGCCCGAGAGCGGCCGCGATCCGCCGCGGGGCGCCCGGAGGCCGGCGGACCCGCCGCGGAAAAGAGGCCAGCCCGAGCAGCGCCACCCCGGCGTAGAGAGGAATCGAGGCGAGGATCGCCAGCGGCGAGACCTGCACGCTCCACAGCGCCTGCCCCACCGCCAGCACCGCGAGAGACGCGGCCAGCAGCGGCACCCACCCCGGCAGCGGATGCCGGGGACTCGCGGCGGCGACCCGCAACAGGAGAAGGATCGTCAGCGCGGTGAGCAGGAGGGTGAAGACGAGGAGCATGGGGAGAGGGAGTGTGGCATACCGGCGCTCCCCATCCACCTTTGCCGCGACTTGACGTAAACTACGTCTCAAAGCGGCAAGAAAGGACCCCATGGCAGATTCCCAGCCAGCACCTCGCGAGTCAGCCGATACCGGCCACGACTACGACTTCGTGATCGTCGGCTCCGGCTTCGGCGGCAGCGTCTCGGTGCTGCGGCTGGCGGAGAAGGGGTACAAGGTCCTGGTCCTCGAGGCCGGCAAGCGCTGGCGGACGCAGGATTTTCCGAAGACCAACTGGCGGGTGCGGAAGTTCCTCTGGATGCCCTCCCTCTTCTGTTACGGCATCCAGCGGCTGACCCTGCTGCGCGATGTGCTGGTGCTCTCGGGCGCGGGGGTCGGCGGGGGATCGCTGGTCTACGCCTGCACCCATCTCGAGCCCGAGGACGGCGCCTTCCGGCGCGGTACCTGGCCGAAGGGGATCGACTGGAAGCGGGCGCTCGCCCCCCACTACCAGACCGCCAAGCGGATGCTCGGCGTCAACGCCACCCCCCATCTCTGGGAGGGGGACCGCGCCCTCCGCGACTTCGCGAAGTCGATCGGCAAGGAAGACACCTTCCACCCCACCGAGGTCGCCGTCCTCTTCGGTGAGCGGGCCGGCCAGCAGGTGGGGGACCCCTTCTTCGGCGGCGAGGGACCGGACCGCGCCACCTGCACCTACTGCGGCGGCTGCATGGTGGGGTGCCGGCACGGAGCCAAGAACACGCTCGACAAGAACTATCTCTGGTTCGCCGAGCGGCTCGGCGCCGAGGTCCGCCCCGAGACCCTGGTGACCGGCCTGAAGGAGGACGGCCAGGGGGGGTGGCGCGTCTCCACCCGCAGCTCCACCCGCAAGCTCTTCCGCGGCCGGCGGACGATCCAGACGCGCGGTGTGGTGCTCTCCGCCGGCGCCCTGGGGACGACGGACCTCCTCCTCAAGTGCCGGGATGAGGGGCTGCTCCCCCGCCTCTCCCCTGCCCTCGGCGGCTACGTGCGCACCAACAGCGAGGTCATCTGCGGCGCCACCGCCCGCTCCCCGGAGGCGGACTACTCGAAGGGGATCGCCATCGCCAGCAGCTTCCACCCCGATCCCGACACCTGTATCGAGGTGGTCCGCTACCCCAAGGGGTCGGACGTGATGAGCTTCCTGGGGACCCTGCTGGTCGACGACGGCACCCGCCTGACCCGGCCGATGAAGTGGGCGGCCACCTGCCTGCGGCATCCGGTCGACTTCCTGCGCACCCTGAGCCCCTTCGGCTGGGCGCAGCGCTCGACCATCGTGCTGGTGATGCAGAACCTCGACAGCTCGCTCCGGCTGGTGCGCGCCCGGCGCTGGTTCTGGCCGTTCGGCAAGGGGCTCACCAGCCAGCACGCGCCGGGCGAGCCGCCGATCCCGGCCTACATCCCGGTCGCCAATCAGGCCGCCCGCCACATCGCCGGGCAGACCGGGGCGTACCCCTCGAGCTCGATCAACGAGGTGGTGCTGAACGTCCCCACCACCGCCCACATCCTGGGCGGCGCCCCGATGGGCACCTCGCCGGCCGACGGGGTGATCGACGCCCGCAACCGCGTCTTCGGCTACGACAATCTCTACGTGGTGGACGGCTCGATGATCCCCTCGAACCTCGGGGTCAACCCCAGCCTCACCATCACCGCCATGGCCGAGCACGCGATGAGCCACATCCCCCCGAAGGACCCCGAAAAGGGGTTGCGGCACCTGCCGGCCCAGGCGCGGGCGGCGGGGTTTGCGCCGGCTCTTCTGGAAGTGGCCGAGACAAGGACCTGAAGGACGAACATGGACCCACAAGGACAAAAAAGCCCCACGTCCTTGTGGGTCTGTGTTTGTCCCTGTTCGTCCTTGTTGTCCTTTTCCTAGCGCAGAACCAAGCTGGGCAAAGCCAGAAAAAACAGCGTGTACACCCACAGGAAGGTACGCATCGCCCCGCACAGGCGCACGAGACCGCGATCGTCGACGAAGCGGTCGCGCCGGCCGAGCAGGAAGCGCATCAGCGCCAGGTCACCCCGGAAATCACTGCCCATGGCAAGCGCCGGCCGCCCCAGGGCGTCGTAGAGGAGCGGGTGGCGCCGGCTCAGGGTAGTGCACAGGCGCGAGGCCATGAGGAACCAGACCAGCACCGACGACCAGTAGACGGCGAACAGCACGGGAAACAGGCTCACTGGGGGCAGACCTCCCGCGGACGGGTGCGATCCCGCGACGAAATTTCTGAAACGACCAAGAAAGTGCGCAAAGGATACTCGAAGCGCGCGCGGGACTCAAGCTCGCCGGAGCGGGGCGATCCCAGCTCCGGCGGCCGAGGTCGTGGAGGGGCGTCTACGGGCACTGGATCGAACAGGGGTGCGGGCAGCAGTAGCAGGTCGGCACGCCGGGGCAGCAGACCCGGAAGGTGCAGGTTCCCGCCGCTTCCGCGGGCTTGGGCGCGAACACTCCCAGGGCGGTCGCGGCGGCCGCCAGGGCGAAGGACAGGGCGATCAGCTTCTTGCGCATGATGGGATCTCCTCGAAGAGCTTGGCTCTGATCGGCCGCCAGGGACAAGCCCCTCGCGGCGTAGCAGACACTGTCTCATCTTTAAAGGTGCCCCGGGTGACGGAAGGGGGACTTCAGGGATAAACTTCCCCACTCCACAAAGCTCCCCCCGAGGTGACCCGCATGCTGATACCCGGCCTTGTCCTGAAGCAGATGTACACCCTGGGCAGTCTCGAGAACGTCGAGGACGGCGTCCGGTTCAGCCTGAAGAACCGGCTGTCCAACGCCACGCTGACCAAGCTCAACGAGATCCGCATCGACGGCAAGCCGGTGCCGCTCGACCGCCTCAGCCTGGAGTTGAACGGCGACCGCGTCGCCGCGTCCGGGGTGAGCCCCACCTCGGCGATCGCCTTTCCGCTGGCGAAGGTGGTCAACATCCACGCCCGCGGCGACCAGCTCGAGCGCGGCCAGCATGAGATCACGCTCGGCTTCGAGACCACTCCCTTCGGCACCCTCTCCTTCAAGGTCAAAGACTCCATCGCCGAGCGGGTGAAGCGCACCACCGTCCCCCACGACAAGGACAACGACCAGACGCCGGAGATGGTCAAGGCCCGGCAGACGTTCGTCGAGGAGTACACCGGCGTCAAGCTCCAGCACATCGACAAGTTCTCCTTCGATCCCGCGGCGACCCGCGGAAACATCGAGAACTTCACCGGCGTGGCGCAGATCCCGATCGGCTTCGCCGGGCCGGTCAAGATCAACGGCGAGCACGCCGTGGGGGAGTTCCTGGTCCCGCTCGCCACCACCGAGGGGACGCTCGTGGCCTCCTACAACCGCGGCATCAAGGTGCTGAACCTCTCGGGCGGGGTGATGTGTACCGTCGTGGGGGACAGCATGCAGCGGGCCCCGGTGTTCGTCTTCGACAACGCCCGCGACGCCCGCGACTTCGTCGTCTGGGTGGACGCCAACCTCGGCAAGATCCGCGAGGAGGCCGAGGCGACCTCCAGCGTGGCGAAGCTCACCTACATCGACCGTTACCTGGCCAACAAGCTGGTCTTCCTGCGCTTCAACTACACCACCGGCGACGCCGCCGGCCAGAACATGGTGGGCCGGGCGACCTTCGCCGCCTGCAGCTGGATTCTGGAGAACCACGACCGGATCCGCCATTTCTACCTGGAGTCGAACTTCGCGACCGACAAGAAGTCGTCGCAGATCAACGTCATGCGCACCCGCGGCAAGCGGGTGACGGCCGAGGCGACGATCCCGCGCGACGTGCTGATCCAGAACATGCATGTCGATCCCGAGACGCTCCACTACCACGCCGGCATCGCCAACGTCGGCGCCTTCCTCTCCGGCGCCAACAACAACGGCTGCCACTCGCCGAACGGCATCACGGCGATGTTCATCGCCACCGGCCAGGACGTGGCCAACGTCGCCGAGTCCTCGGCCGGGGTGGTCTACACCGAGGTGACGCCGGAGAAGGACCTCTACATCTCGATCACCATCCCGTCGCTGATCGTGGCCACCCACGGCGGCGGCACCGGTCTCGCGACCCAGCGCGAATGCCTGGAGATCCTCGGCTGCGTCGGCAAGGGGAAGGTCAAGAAGCTGGCGGAGATCATCGCCGGCGTGGTGCTCGCCGGGGAGATCTCGCTGGCCTCGGCGATCTCGTCGCTCGACTGGGTGTCGAGCCACGAGCAGTACGGGCGGAACCGGTAGCCCTCATCACCCCGGCCCTCTTCTCCCGACCCGGGAGAAGAGGGGGACCCTGCGATGAGGCCTTGCCTTTTGTTTGCCTTTCTCCCCTCTCCCGGGTCGGGAGAGGGGCCGGGGGTGAGGGTTCGCCCTAAGATACACTCAGACAGGATGATCGAGCCGAGCCCAGCTACCGCCGAGGCCGCCGCTCTTCCGGCTCCCCCGGTCGTGGCCCCGGCGCCCCCACCCTCCTCGGGCGCCATCCCCGGGTTCGAGATGCTGCCGGACGTGCCTCCGCAGGGGCTGGTCCGCCGCTTCATCACCACCCAGCGCCACCTGATCGCGCTCGCCTTCGGCGCCCTGGTGGCGCACGCCCGCGCCGGACAGGCGTTTGGCACCGGGCGGCGGTTCCGGCTGCTGTTCAGCCTCGAGCGCCTGCTCGCCGCCCTGGTGCGGCCGTTCCTCGACCGCGAGATCGCCGACCGGCCGTTCCCCATCCAGCTCCGGCGGCGGCTGGAGATCCTGGGGCCCACCTACATCAAGCTAGGCCAGGTGCTCGCCCTGCGCCAGGACATCCTGCCGGCGCCGGTCACCGACGAGCTCAAGAACCTGCTCGACCGCCTGCCGGTCGTCCCCTTCGACCGCTACCTGCGGCTCATCGAGGCGGACGTCCAGCGGCCGATCGCCGAGATGTACTCCTGGGTCGACCCGATCCCCACCGGCTCGGCCTCGATCGCCCAGATCCACCGCGCGACGACGCGGGAGGGGGACTCGGTGATCATCAAGGTGGTCAAGCCGGGGATCCGCGAGACGCTGACCCGCGATGCCATCCTGCTACGCATGCTCGGCGCGATCCTGCAGTTCTTCCTCCCCCGCTACCGGCCGTCGCAACTGATCCGCGAGTTCGTCGAGTACACCCGGCGCGAGGTGGACCTGCGGCGGGAGGCGGACAACGCCGAATCGTTCATGGCCAACTTCCACGACCTGCCGGGGGTGGTCTTCCCCCAGATCTACCGGCAGTACAGCAGCCGCGGCGTCCTCTGCATGGAGTTCCTCAGCGGCTTCAAGCCGGGGGCGCCCGAGACGCAGACGCTCAGCGACGCGGAGCGCGACGAGCTCGTCGACCTGGGGGCCGCCAGCATCATCCGCATGCTGTTCAAGGACGGCTTCTTCCACGCCGACCTCCATCCGGGGAACCTGCTGGTGCTCCCCGGCCCGCGCCTCGGCTTCATCGACCTCGGCATGGTGGGGCGCTTCGACAACGACCTGCGCCGCACCTTCCTCTACTACTACTACACGCTGGTGATGGGGGACGCCGAGGGGGCCGCCCGCTATCTGGCGGCGATCGCCCAGCCGGGCGCCGGAGCCGACCCGAAGGGGTTCCGCCGCGAGGTCACCGAGATCCTGCTGCGCTTCAACCGCGCCGGCAGCTTCCGCGACTTCTCACTGGCGCAGCTGATCATGCGCTCGGTGAACCTCGGCGCCCAGCACCGCCTCTACTTCCCTGTCGAGATGGTGTTGATGGTCAAGGCGCTGGTCACCTTCGAGGGGGTGGGGCAGATCCTCAAGCCGGGCCTCGACGTGGCCGCGGTCTCCCGCGAGCACGCCAATGCCATCTTCCGCGACCAGTTCAGCCCGCAGAACCTCGCCCAGCAGGTGATGCGGGCGGCGCCCGACATCCTGGAGGCGGTCGCCAAGGCGCCAAGCCTGATCACCGAGGGGCTGCGCCTCCTCGAGCAGGCGACCCACCGGCCGGAGAACCCGCTCGCCGGCCTGCGCGGCACCCTCTTCGGCGGCTTCTGCATGGTGGCCGGCGCCATCCTCGCCGGCGCCAAGGGCCCCTGGCCGGTCTGGACCGTCCTCTTCGTGGTCGGGATCGTGGCCGCGCTGCACCGCAGCCGGCGGTGAATGGCGCTCTCCAGACTCCAGATCCAGCTTGACGGCGCCGGACCGGTGTACTATGTTGATAACACACTGGTCGTTCACCTTTCTCGAACCAGGGAGGCTTTCGTCTTGAGGATTTCTGCTTTCTCCCGCTTCGCCGTCTCGCTCCTCGCCCTCGCCGCGCTCCTGACCGCCGCGGCTTTCGGTCAGGCTCCAGCTCCGCTGCCGGCTCCCATCAACCTCGACTTCGAGCAGGGGCAGCCCGGCGAGGTGCCGCCGGGGTGGTTCAATTCTTCCGCGGCGAAGACCAACGGCTACACGGCGAAGATCGTTACCGACAAGCCGAATTCGGGCAAGCAGGCCGTCCTGGTGACGCTCGAGGGGGAGCGCAAGGACCCGCAGGCGTTCGGCAACCTGCTGACCTTCTTCGACGCCACCCCTTACCGAGGGAAGCGGATCCGCTTCCGGGCCGCGGTCCGCGCCGAGGTCGGCGCCGGCAACCAGGCCGCCCTCTGGCTGCGGGTGGACCGCGAGGGGGGCGCCATGGGCTTCTTCGACAACATGCGGGACCGGCCGATCACCTCCCCGGAGTGGAAGACCTACGAGATCTCCGGCGAGGTGGCGCCCGACGCCAAGGCCATCTTCCTGGGGCTGATGTTGCTGAGGGAAGGCAAGGTCTGGGTGGACTCCGCCTCCCTCGAGGTGCTGGGCGCGGCGGTGAACGCCGACGAGCCCGCCCGGCCGCTCGACGCCCGCGGTCTGGACAACCTCGTGGCCTTCACCCGCCTGCTCGGCTACGTCCGCTTCTTCCATCCCAGCGACCAGGCCGCCGCCGCGGACTGGGACAAGCTCGCGCTGGCCGGCGTCCAGGCCGTCGAGAAGCCCCGGAGCCCCGAGGAGCTGGCCCGCGCCCTCGAGGACTTCTTCCGTCCGGTAGCTCCGGCGGTGCGGGTCTACCCCACGGCGGGCCGGCGTCCCGAGCTGCCCGCCGGGCTGCGGCCCCCCGCGGGCGCGACCCGCCCGCAGGTGGTCTCCTGGGAGCACCAGGGGGTGAAGCTGGGCGAGGGGTCGAACGTCTACAAGAGCGCGCGCGTCCACGGCGGCGAGCCGCCGCACGGGGGGCAGGTCGCGCAGATCCTCGAGGCCGACTCCTGCAAGGGGCGGCGGGTGACCGTGCGCGCCGCGGCGCGGGCCGGCGCCTCCGGGGGCTCGCCGGTCCTGAGGCTGAAGGCTTACGACCCGAAAGACACGGCGGTCACCCTCGCCGAGAGTCCGGCCTGCTCTTCCGGCGAGTGGCGCACCTGCGAGGTCGCCGCCGAGGTGCCCAAGGACGCCGCCGCCCTGGAGATCGACCTCGGCCTCGCCGGCGAGGGCCAGGTTTGGTGGGACGACGTGTCGATAGAGGTGGCCGGAACCGCCGGGACGGCGGCTCCTCTCGACAACCCGGGATTCGAGACGGCGGGATATGCGGGCGCCGCCGGCTGGGACCTGCCCAGGGACGCCCAGCGGGCCGGCTATGGCGCGGAGCTTTCCGAGGATCACCCGAAGAGCGGCCGGCGAAGCCTTCTCGTCTCCTGGACGAAGCCCGATCCGGCCTTGGTCCCCAGGCCCGAGGAGCCCCTGGTGGCCGACCTCGGGGGTGGCGTCTCGGCACTGATCCCCACGGCGCTCTATCAGGACGACCAGGGCACGCTCCCCCGCGCCGCGTCCGGCGCCCGCCCACCGGCACCGGCGAAGCCGGAAGGGTGGGTGCCCTCCGGCAACGACCGGGGCACGCGGCTGGCGGACGTGGCGCTGGCCTGGACCGTCTTCCAGCACTTCTACCCCTACTTCGACGTCGTCCAGACCGACTGGCCGGGCGAGCTCCGGCGGGCCCTTTCCGCCGCCGCCACCGACGCCGACGACCGGGCGTTCCTCAAGACGCTACGGCTCCTGATGGCCGCGCTCCACGACGGCCACGGCGGCGTCTACCTCGCCTCGCAGGACGCGCCCGGCCAGCTCCCCCTGCTCTGGGACTGGGTGCAGGATCAGCTCGTCGTCACCCAGATCGCCGCCGGCGCCGGGGAGCTGAAGCCCGGCGACGTCGTGCTCGCGATCGGCGACCGCCCGGCCCGGGAGGCGCTCGCGGACGCCGAGGCGCTGATCTCCGGCGCCACCCCGCAGTGGCGGCGCTGGAACGCCGTCCGCCGGCTGGCCTGGGGGAAGCGGAACGAGCCGGTCCGCCTCCAGGCGCGCCACCCCGACGGCACGACGTTCACCGCCGACCTCACCCGGTCGCTCCCCCCCTTCGGACCCGGGAGCCTGGAGGAGACCCGGCCCGCGAAGATCGCCGAGCTGAAGCCGGGCATCTTCTACGTCAACATCGACCAGATCAACGACGCCGATTTCAAGGCGGCCCTCGACCGCCTCGCCGGCGCCAAGGGGATCGTCTTCGACCTCCGCGGTTATCCGGGCAGCCTGTCGACGATCGTCATCGCCCACCTGACCGACCGGCCGGTCAACTCGGCGCGCTGGAACGTGCCGGTCGTCACCCGCCCCGACGGGCAGGGTTGGCGATGGGCCACCACGAGCTGGTCCGTCCAGCCGCAGGAGCCCCGGTTCAAGGCCAGGGTCGCCTTCGTGACCGACGGCCGGGCGATCAGCTACGCCGAGACCTACATGGGGATCGTCGAGAACTACCATCTCGCCGAGATCGTCGGTGGCCCCACGGCCGGCACCAACGGCAACATCAACCCCTTCGTGCTGCCCGGAGGCTACCGGCTGACCTGGACCGGCATGAAGGTGCTCAAGCACGACGGCTCGCAACACCACGGCGTCGGCATCCAGCCGACCGTCCCCGCCTCCCGCACCCTCGAGGGGGTGGCCGCGGGGAGGGACGAGCTGCTGGAGAAGGCGATCGAAGTGGTCGGCCAGGGAGGACCATTATGAGGAGCATGATGAAATCGAAGGTCTGGAAGCTCCTGATCCTCTCCGGGATCGCCCTCTCGCTGGCGACCCCGGCGCCCTCCCAGGCCGCGGCGGGGGATGAGCGGGCCTCCCCTCTCCGCGGCCGCGGGCTGGACAACCTGACGGCCTTCACGCGGCTGCTGGGCTACGTCCGCTTCTTCCACCCGAGCGATCAGGCCGCGGCGGCGGACTGGGACCCGGTGGCGATCGCCGGCATCCAGGCGGCTGAAAAGGCGACGAGCCCGCAGGACCTGGCCCGGAAGCTGGAAGCTTTCTTCGCTCCCCTCGCCCCGACCTTGCGGGTGTTCCCCGACGGCCAGGCCCCGGACGTGCCGGCCGAGCTGCTGCCGGCGGCCGGCGGCGGAAGCCCGACCGTCATCTGGTGGTTCCACCAGGGGGTGGGGCTCCAGCGGTCGCCCTACGTCAACCGGCGGCTCACCAACCCGGTCGCCCCAGCCGCCGACGCCGGACTCCCTCCGACCTCCGAGCCGCTGACGGTCGCGCTCGGGGGAGGGGTTTCGGCCCTGCTCCCGCTGAGCCTCTACCGGGACGCGCAGGGGACGATCCCGCACGGATCCGCGGCGGCGCCGGCGCCGAACAAACCCGCCGGATGGACCCCTTCCGGCGACGACCGGGCGACCCGCCTGGCGGACGTGGCGCTGGCCTGGACCATCTTCCAGCACTTCTACCCCTACTTCGACGACATTCCGGCGGATTGGCCGGCGGAGCTGCGCAAAGCCCTGACCTCCGCCGCCAAGGACCGGGATCAGAAGGCCTTTCGCGACACCTTACGGCGCCTGGTCCACGCCCTCCAGGATGGCCATGGCCGCGTCTACCGCCTCCCGTCCGCCTCGTACTATCAGCTGCCCCTGACCTGGGAGCTGGTGGAGAACCAGCTCGTCGTCACCTCCTCGCAGGTCTCCGGCATCTCCCCCGGCGACGCCGTGCTCGCCGTCGACAACCGGCCGGCCTCGCAGGTGATCGCCGCCGCGGAGGCGCTGGAGTCCGCCGCCACCCCCCAGAGCCTGGTCTTCAAGACGCTCGCCACCCTCCTCCAGGGCCCGCAGGGAGAAGCGGTCAAGCTGCGGCTCCGGCACGCCGGCAAGACGGTGAACGTCACCCTCCGCCGGACGATCCTCGCCTATGACGAGAACGGCGTGCAGGTCCACGAGCCGCGGCCGGAGAAGATCTCCGAGGTCCGTCCCGGCATCTTCTACGTCGACGTCAGCCGCATCGACGACGACGACTTCAACGCCGCCCTGGGACGCCTGGCGGCCGCCCGCGGAATCGTCTTCGACTTCCGGGGGTACCCCGCGAACCTGTCGGCAGTCGCCATGCAGCACCTGGTGAGCGGAACGGTGAGGACGGAGATCTTCAATCTGCCGCTGATCACCCTTCCGGACCGGCAGGGCTGGCGCTTTCTCGACCAGGGTTTCACCAGCTCCCCGGTCTCGCCGCGGTTCACGGCCAAGACAGCCTTCGTGATCAGCGGCGAGGCGATCAGCTACGCCGAGACCTATCTGGGATGGGTCGAGGCCTATCACCTCGGCGAGCTGGTCGGCGGACCGACGGCCGGCACCAACGGCAACATCAACCCCTTCGTCCTTCCCGGCCAGTACGGGATCGTTTGGACCGGCATGCAGGTGCTGAAGAACGACGGCTCGCGACTGTTCGGGGTAGGTATCCAGCCGACGGTGCCCGTCTCCCGCACGCTGGCGGGCGTGGCGGCGGGGCGCGACGAGCCACTGGAGAAGGCGATCGAGGTGGTCGGCCAGTAGGAGCGGCTGGCGGTATAATCTTCAAGCCATTCGCTTCATTTTTGTAGTTCGCGACATGCGGGGCCGGGTCGTACCGCATTCCGAGCCGAGGAGTGCCCATGCGCCGATTCGCGTTCCTTCTGCCCCTCGTCCTGATCCTGGCTGCGGCGGCCTCCGCGCAGGCGGCCCATCAGGTGGCGGACATCAACACCACCCAGGAGGACGTCACCGATCCCCTGTTCACCGGCCAGGACTTCGCCGTGCTGGGCACGGCCGTGTTCTCCCTCCAGGACGACGGGATCCACGGGATCGAGCTCTGGAAGTCGGACGGCACCGCCGCCGGCACCGTCCTGCTGAAGGACATCTGCCCGGGAGGGTGCGCGGGGTGGCCACGGAATCTCACGGTCTTCGCCGGCGTCCTCTACTTCAGCGCCGACGACGGGGTTCACGGCTACGAGCCGTGGCGCAGCGACGGCACCGCCGACGGCACGGCGATGATCGTGGACCTCGAGCCCGGCCTGCCGGGGTCCTCCCCGAAGTTCCTGGAGGCGGGCGGCACCCTCTACCTGTCGGCGGACGACGGCGTCCACGGCCGCGAGCTGTGGAAGACGGACGGCACGGCCGCCGGCACCCAGCTCGTGGCCGACATCCGGCCCGGCGCCGCGGGGTCGGACCCGCGCCTCTGGCTCGACGCCGGCGGCGGCAGGCTGCTGCTCAACGCCGACGACGGCGTCCACGGCCGCGAGCCCTGGCTCTCCGCCGGCACCGCCGCCGGCACCGTCCTGCTCGCGGACGTCAATCCGGGCGCCGGCGACTCGTCGCTGACCTTCCCCCCCTACAACCTGGAGAACGACGCCCTGGCGCCCGGCGGCGGCGCCTTCCTCTTCCAGGCGGACGACGGCGTCCACGGCTTCGAGCCCTGGACGAGCGACGGCACGGCGGCGGGGACGGCGCTCCTCCTGGACGTCGACTCCGGCAGTGACTCGTCATACGCCCACGGGTTCACTCGCCTGGGCAGCAAGGTCCTCTTCGCTGCCGATGACGGGACGACCGGCACCGAGCTCTGGTCCACCGACGGCACCGCCGCCGGGACCGCGATGGTCAAGGACATCAATCCCGGCTTGGGCAACGGCAACGCGCACCTGCTCACCCCCTTCGGCGGCCAGCTCCTCTTCGCCGCCTACGACGGCGTGACCGGTCAGGAGCTCTGGAAGACGGACGGCACGGCGGCCGGCACCGTCCAGGTGAAGGACATCAATCCCAACAACAGCTCCCTCTTCTCGGGCAGCGGCATCAACCTCTTCGTCCGTCCCATCCTCCAACCCTTCGGCGGCGGGCTGCTCTTCTTCGGCGACGACGGCACGCACGGCGTCGAGCTGTGGAAGACCGATGGCACCGACGCCGGTACCGTGATGGTGAAGGACGTCGAGCCCGGCGCGGGCTGGGGCGTCTACCGGGGCTACGCCGGCATCACGGTGGCCGGCGGGACGGCTTTCTTCCAGGGGGTCACCCAGGCCCATGGCGCCGAGCCGTGGAAGACCGACGGCACCGACGCCGGCACGGTGGAGGTGAAGAACGTCCAGGCGCTCGCCTCGTCGTTCCACATCATCAACGACTACCCCGCGGCGAGTTTCCGGAACCTCGGCGGCAAGGTCCTGTTCGACGCCGACGGCGGCGTCTCGGGCGTCGAGCCGTGGATCAGCGACGGGACGGCCGCGGGGACCGCGCAGCTCGCCGACCTCGCTCCGGGGCCCGACTGGAGCTCCCCCACCTTCAACCTGCCAGCCGGGGGCACCAACCTGCTCGTCTCCGGGCAGGGCGCGGTCTGGACCACCGATGGCACCCCCGCGGGGACCTCCCCCTTCTTGCCCGGAACCCTTCTCAGTGGCGGCGGCTTCACGCCGGCCCTGGGCACGATCCTGTTCGCCGGGACGGACTCGTCGTCCGGCACGGAGCTCTGGAAGACGGACGGCACCGCCACCGGCACCACGCGGATCCGCGACATCGTCCCCGGGACGGGCAGCTCGAACCCCGCTCTCTTCACGCCCCTGGGCTCCGCCGTCCTATTCGCGGCCTACGACGGCGACCCCGGCTACCCGAAGCTCTGGCGGACGGACGGCTCCGCCGCCGGCACCCTGGTCCTGACCACCAGCTCGATCAACGACATCCGGTGGATCGTCCCGCTGGGCTCCGCCGCCCTGTTCGCCGCCGACGTGTCGGGGGCCGGCACCGAGCTGTGCGTCACCGACGGCGCGGGGGGCACCTTTATGCTCAAGGACCTCCGCTCCGGCGCGGCCTCATCCGACCCCGTGCAGCCGGTCCGCCTCGGCGGCCGCGTCCTCTTCTCCGCCTTCGACGACGCGACGGGGCAGGAGCTGTGGGTGAGCGACGGCACCGCCCCCGGCACCACCGTCCTCAAGGACATCCAGCCCGGCGCCGGCTCCTCCCGGCAGCCGTACGAGAACGTCCAGATCGTGCTCGGCAACACCCTCTTCTTCCTAGCCGACGACGGCGTCACCGGCCGCGAGCTCTGGAAGACCGACGGCACCCCCGCCGGCACGATCCAGGTCGCGGATATCTATCCCGGCTCCCGCTCCTCGGACATCGACTGGGTGACCGTTGCCGCCGGCCGCCTCTACTTCGTGGCGGACGACAGTGTCCACGGCCGCGAGCTCTGGGTGAGCGACGGCACGGCCGCCGGCACCCGGATGGTGAAGGACGTCGTCCCCGGCGCCGGCTCGCCCGTGATCGAGAACGTCGCGGCGGTCGGCCACCTCGCCGTCTTCTCCGCCGACGACGGCGTCCACGGCCGCGAGCTCTGGCGCAGCGACGGCGTGCCGGCCGGCACCTTCCAGGTACAGGACATCGCGCCCGGAGCCGCGCCCTCCAACCCCCTGGGGTTCACCGAAGTGGGCGCCGACGTCTACTTCGCGGCCAATGACGGCACCGCCGGCTACGAGCCGTGGTCGGTACCCCGGGCGTCGCTCCTCGCCACCTATCAGGACGTGCCGGCGGACTATTTCGCCTGGCCGTTCATCGAGGCGCTCACCCTGCGGGGGGTGACCAGCGGCTGCGCCGCCGGCCAGTTCTGCCCCGGCGCGCTGGTGACGCGGGCCGCGGCCGCCGTCCTCCTGCTCGCCTCCCGCGGCGACGCCACGCCGCCGCCGGCCACCGGCACCCGCTTCCAGGACGTGCCGGCCAACTACTTCGCCGCCCCCTGGATCGAGCAGCTCGCGGGCGAGGGGGTGGCCGGTGGCTGCTCGGCCAGCCCGCCGCTCTACTGCCCGGAGAGCAGCCTGACCCGGGCGCAGGTGGCGGTGCTGCTGCTGGGCGCCCGGCACGAGACGCCGGCGCCGGCCACCGGCACCCGCTTCACCGACGTGCCCGCGAATTACTGGGCGGCCCCCTGGATCGAGCAGCTCGCGGCGGACGGGATCACCGGCGGCTGCGGCGGTGGCCGGTTCTGCCCCGACCAGCCGCTCACCCGCGCCGAGATGGCCGTCTTCCTGGTGGCGGCGTTCCACCTGCCGCTGCCATGAGGAAACGTTTCAGGGAAACTCGCACTCTAGTAGAGAAATGACATCCGACGGCCCCACACCGGGGCCGCCCAGGGAGGATCCCTTGCGCACCACCCCCCGTGCCCTGTCTCTCGGCCTCTGTTCGACCGTCCTGGTGCTGGTCCTGGGTAGGGGGGTGGCTCGCGCGCAGCCGGCCTTCCGGGTCGCCGACCTCAACACCACGGTCCCGCAGCGCCCGTCCGTGCTCGACACCAGCCGGAAGCTCGCCGCGCTCGGCAACGTGTTCCTGTTCGCCGTCGACGACGCCGGAGCCTACGGCGCCGAGATCTGGCGGAGCGACGGCACCCTCGCCGGCACCTCGCTGCTCAAGGACATCTGCCCCGGCTCCTGCTCATCATCGCCCAGCTCGTTCACGGTGTCGAACGGGACCCTGTTCTTCACGGCGGACGACGGGACGCGCGGCCGGGAGCTGTGGAAATCGGACGGCACCCCCGGGGGGACCGTGATGGTGGCGGACGTCCTGCCGGGGCGCTCGCCCTGGCTCGGCGACCTCATCGACGCCGGCGGGGTGCTGTTCTTCACCGCCGACGACGGCGTGCACGGTCTCGAGCTGTGGACGTCGGACGGCACTACGGACGGCACGCACCTCGTCAAGGACATCGCCCCGGGAACGGGTGGAAGCTTCGCCCGGTTCCTGGCCACCTCCGGCCAGCGACTGCTGTTCGGAGTGACCTACGGGACCAACGGGAGCGAGCCCTGGGTGAGCGACGGCACCGAAGCCGGCACCGTGCAGGTGGCGGCGCTCCGCGTGGGGGCGGCCAACGCCATCGATCTCGATTACGATCCCCTCCTCTCCGGGGCGGACGCGGCCCCGGCGCCCCAGGGTGGCTTCCTCTTCGCCGCCGACGACGGGACGGGGACGGCGCTCTGGTATACCGACGGCCTGGCGGGTGGCTCCACGACCCGTCTGGCCGGCGCCTCCTCCCCTCACGAGATGGCCGTCTTCCAGGGATCCGTCTACTTCGCGGCCTCCGACCCCGCGGCCGGGGTCGAGCTCTGGAAAAGCGACGGCACCGCCATCGGCACGGCGCGGCTGAAGGACCTCGAGCCCGGCAGCAACGGCTCGGATCCCCGGGAGCTCACCGTGGCGGGCAACCTGCTGTACTTCCATGCGAAGACCAGCTTTTACGGCGCGTTGCTCTGGAAGACCAACGGCACCGCCATCGGCACGGTCGGGGTGGCGGCCATCGCCCCCAACGCTGGCGACGCGTTCCCCGTCACGCCCGGCCTGCCGTCCCGTTATCAGCTCTCCGCCCTGGGCAACGACCTGATCTTCTTCGCGCGCGACGCGAGCACCCTCGGGCTCTGGCATACGGATGGCATCTACACCACGAAGCTCACCGACTCAGGGCTGCCGGACTTCATCACCTTGATCGCGAAGGGCCTCCAGACCGCGGGAGGCAAAGCCCTCTTCCTGATCGGGAGCGAGATCTGGTCGAGCGACGGCACCGCGGCAGGCACCCGGCGCATCCGGGACGCCGCCGTCTCCACCTCGTCCCTCCTGGTTACCAACGGCAAGCTCTCGCCGCGCTCGATGTCACCGTTGGCGGGCGACGGCAGCCTTTTCTTCCCGGCCACGAACGGCGCGTCCCCGAACCTCCAGCCGTGGAGGACCAACGGCACTCCGGCCTCGACCTCGCAGATCACCACCCTCCCCATCGACGAGTCCAACCCCTACGGCATCCACCCCCTGGGCAGCCTGATCTTCTTCACCAACCTGGCGATCTGGAAGAGCGACGGAACGGCGGGAGGCACCCGCTCGCTCGGCGGCGGCTTTCCGTTCGGGAATCTCACCGAGCTCGGCAATTCGCTCTTCTACGTCGCCTCCGATCCGGTGAGCCAGGCGCAGGCGCTGTGGAAGACCGACGGCACTCCCGAGGGGACGGTCCCGGTGTCGTTCCTCTCTGCTTCCAATGACGCCTGGAAGATGACGTCGGTCCGTGGCAAGGTCTTCGTGCCGGGGTTCGACAACGGCTCCGGGTCTTCCCTCTGGGTGAGCGACGGCACCGCGCCCGGCACCCTCCACATCTCCGGCCTGGGCCACGGCGGTGGCGGCCTCACGCAGATCTACAGTCTGGTCGACGCCAGCAGCACCCTGTTCTTCACCGCCTTCGAGCTCGGCTACGGCTGGGAGGTGTGGAGAAGCGACGGCACCGCCGCCGGCACCATGCTGATCAAGACCGTTCAGACCAACGAAAACTTTCTCAACCTCGCAGGCGGAGAGGCTGTCTCACTCCCTGGTGGCAACCCCTTCTTCCTGGTGCTGAGCGACCCCGAGGCTGGTGCCGAGCTCTGGAAGAGCGACGGTACCGACGCCGGCACCGTGCGGATCGCCGACATCAATCCCGGTCCCCGCGGCTCCTTCCCGCACGCGCTGATCCTGAACGGCAACAAGCTCTTCTTCGTGGCCGACGACGGCGTCCATGGAGACGAGCTGTGGACCAGCGACGGCACCGCGGCCGGGACCCGCATGGTGGCGGACATCCTGCCGGGACCGGACTCCTCGCACCCCGACAACCTCGTCGCCATGGGCGACGGCCTTCTCTTCTCCGCCACCGACGGCGTCCATGGAGTGGAGCCCTGGCGCACGGGAGGCAGGGCCACCGGGACCCGGATGATCCAGGACATCGCGCCAGGCGCCCTCTCCTCCAGCCCCACCGGATTCACCGGCGCCGGCCCCAATGCTTATTTCGCGGCGAACGACAACACCACCGGCTTCGAGCTCTGGGGCGTGCCGCTGATCTACGCCGACGCGACCTTCGCGGACGTTCCCACCACCTACTGGGCCTCGGGGTTCATCGAAGCGCTCGCCGCCAGCGGTGTCACCGGCGGCTGCGCCGAGGGGGAGTACTGCCCGGAGGCGCTGGTCTCGCGCGCCCAGATGGCCGTCCTCCTGCTCGCCGCCCGCGACGGCGCGCCGCCCCCTCCCGCCACCGACACGCGCTTCCAGGATGTCCCCGCCGGCTACTGGGCCGGCCCCTGGATCGAGGAGCTGGCGCGGGAAGGGGTGATCGGCGGCTGCTCCGTCAACCCGCCGCTCTACTGCCCGGGCAACAGCCTGACCCGCGCGGAGATGGCCGTCCTGTTGGTCGGCGCCCGGCACGAGACGCCGGCGCCGGCCACCGGCACCCGCTTCACCGACGTGCCCGCGAATTACTGGGCGGCCCCCTGGATCGAGCAGCTCGCGGCCGACGGGATCACCAGCGGCTGCGGCGGCGGCAAGTTCTGCCCCGACCAGCCGGTCACCCGCGGCGAGATGGCGGTCTTCCTGGTGACCGCGTTCCACCTGCCCCTGCCCTGACAAGGAGATTTTCTGCCATGAGCCCGCTGTGGCGCACCGACGGCACCGACGCGGGCACGGTTCTGGTCAAGAACATCAATCCCGGCACCGCCGATTCCACCCCCGAGGGCTTCGTCCCGCTGGGCGGGAAGATTTATTTCACCGCCAGCACGAGCACCATCTGGGGCCTTTGGACCACCGACGGCACCCCGGCGGGCACCACCCAGGTCAGCGCCCTCGAGGGGGCCGGGGCTTATCTCTCCTTCATGACTCGCGCGGGCAGCCGCCTCTACTTCACGAACTCCGCCGGTACGCTCCGGACGAGCGACGGAACCACCGCGGGCACCTATTCGCTGAACGTCGACAACGTCCTCTCCGCCGGCAGCCTGGGGAGCTCGGCGATGTTCCTCACGGGCGGGCCGAGCTCCGAGCTGCGCCTCTGGAAGACGGACGGCACACAGGCGGGCACGGTTCAGGTCAAGGGCTTCGGCGTGCCGGTTGGATGTTTCTATTTCCCGCCCCGGGAAGTCGACGGGAAGCTCTATTTCTACGAGTGCCTGACGAGTCTGCAGGGAGTGCTCTGGAAGAGCGACGGCACGGAGGGGGGCACGGTCCAGGTGCAGTCGCCGACCCGAACGCCGTCGTTCCTCCAATCCCTGACGCCTCTGGGTGGCGGGCTCTTCTTCAGCGCCGACGACGGCGTCTCCGGACGTCAGTTCCTGCATACGGACGGCTCCGCGGCCGGCACCCAGCCCGTCGCCGGCGCCGTGGGCTCCCCGGTCCGGCTGGGGAATTCCCTGCTCTACCTCGGAAACGGGGTCTGGAAGATGGGCGCGGACGGGTCCGCCGAGCTGCTGGCCTCGCCGGGGCCGTCCGGCGCGAGCGTGCAACCGGCCGGCGGGCAGGTCTTCTTCTCGGTCTACGGCGGAGGGACCTTTCAGATCTGGAAGACCGACGGTACCGCCGCGGGGACGGCGTTCGTCGCCGAGACGGGAAGCTCCTCCATACCGGTTTTCAAGGGCTCGGCGGGTCCGGTGCTCCTCTACAGGGCCGGCAACGACGAGCTCTGGAGGTCGGCCGGCACCCCGGCCGGCACCTTCCGCCTCCAAGCCTACCGGCCGATCCTCGGCCCCACCCCGGCGACCGCCGGCAATGCCTTGTTCTTCGCCTCCTGGGACGCCAGCGGCTACTGGGTGCTCTGGAAGACGGACGGCTCCGACGCCGGCACCCTACCGGTGCGCACCTTCCTCGAGGCCCCCCCTTACAGCAACGGCGGCCTGGCCAAGCTGACCCCGGTCGGCAACCGCCTGTTCTTCACCTTCTCCGACACCGCCCATGGCGAGGAGCTCTGGGTGAGCGACGGCACGGAAGCCGGCACCCACCTCGTCAAGGACATCCTGCCGGGGAGTGGCTCCTCGACGATCAGCGAGTTCTCCGCCGCGCTGGGAGACCTCCTCTTCTTCACCGCCAACGACGGCATCCACGGCCTGGAGCTCTGGGTGAGCGACGGCACCGACGCCGGCACCCATATCGTCAAGGACATCCTGCCCGGAGCGCAGTCCTCGGGCATCTCCCGGCTGGTGGTCGCCGGCGGCCGGCTGTTCTTCTCCGCCGACGACGGCGTGAGCGGCCTGGAGCCCTGGACGAGCGACGGCACCGGCGCCGGCAGCCACCTCGTCAAGGACATCCTGCCTGGAGCGGATTCCTCGCTCCCCGTCGAGCTCACCGCCGTGGGGAGCCACGTCGTGTTCAGCGCCACGGACGGCGTCCATGGGGGCGAGCCCTGGGTGAGCGACGGCACCGGCGCCGGCACCTTCCTGCTCCAGGACATCGCTCCGGCCGCGGCTTCCTCCGGCCCCGCGAGCTTCGCCATCGGCGCCTCCAACGCCTACTTCGTGGCCGACGACGGCACCACCGGGGCCGAGCTCTGGACGGTCCCGCGCGCCGCCCTGGAGCCGACCTTCGTGGACGTGCACTCCACCTACTGGGCCTGGAAGTTCATCGAAGCGCTCGTCGCGAGCGGCGTCAGCAGCGGCTGCGGCGCCGGCCAGTACTGCCCGGACGCCCTGGTCAACCGCGCCCAGATGGCCGTGCTCCTGCTCGCCGCCCGCGACGGCGCGCCGCCCCCTCCCGCCACCGGCACCCGCTTCCAGGACGTCCCCCCCCGGCTACTGGGCCGGCCCCTGGATCGAAGAGCTGGCGCGGGAAGGGGCGGTCGGCGGCTGCTCGGTCACCCCGCCCCTCTATTGCCCGAACAACGACCTGACCCGGGCGCAGATGGCCGTCCTGCTGCTCGGCGCCCGGCACGAGACGCCGCCGCCGGCCACCGGCACCCGTTTCACCGACGTCCCCGCCAGCTACTGGGCCGCCCCCTGGATCGAGCAGCTCGCGGCCGACGGGGTCACCGGCGGTTGCGGCGGCGGCAAGTTCTGCCCCGACCAGCCGATCACCCGCGCCCAAATGGCGGTCTTCCTGGTGACGGCGCTCCACCTGCCCCTGCCCTGAGGCGCCGGGGTAGCGTGAGCCCTCACCCCCGGCCCCTCTCCCGACACGGGAGAGGGGAGAACAGCAAGGAAAAGGCAGGGTCTGCTCGAAGGGCCCCCCTCTTCTCCCGGGTCGGGAGAAGAGGGCCGGGGTGATGAGGGCCCTACCCCATCTCCGCGTCCAGCAGCCCGTCCAGCCGCGACAGCGCGTCGTCCAGCCGGCGGGTGATCGAGCTGCCCGAGGCGGAAGCCGCCGCCGGGGCCTTGCGCGGCCGGTCTGGATGGACGCGGTCCGGATAGACGCCGTTCCAGAGGCTCCGATCCGCCTCCAGGATGTCCCGCCGCAGGGTGACGCCGTGACGGGCGAACAGCGGGGCGAGCTCGTCGTAGCGCGCCAGCAGGTCGCGGCGGACCGCCTTGTAGGCGTGCTCGCAGACGGCGCGGCGCTGGGAGAAGCTGAAGATGTTGGTGAAGAACATCAGGTAGTCGTCGCGGTGCGGCTCGAGCAGCACCACGTCGGCCCCCTTGAACTTGGTCTCGTAGGTGGCCATGCCGATCTCCAGGCGCGAGTGGATCAGCGTCCGGAAGGTCTGCGAGAGCACCGAGGGGAGCCCGCGGTCGAGGAGCTTGCCGCGCCGCATCAGGCCGGCCTCGACCGTGCCGACGGTGTCGACCGGAACGATCGGATTGACGCAGATCAGCAGGTCCGCCCCCTTCTCCAGGGCCACCGAGGCGTGCAGCGTCTTGAGCAGGACGCCGTCCGCGTAGTGCCGGCCGTCGATCTCCACCGGCGAGTAGAGGCCGGGGAGCGCCGAGCTGGCGGCGACGGCGAGCGAGATCGGAACGTGATCCATCCCCGGCTCGCCGAAGCGCACGGCCTGGCCGGAGTCGAGGTCCGCCGCCACCACCACCAGACGCTTGCCGAGCTGGCGGAAGTCGTCCGTCCGCCCCTTCAGGTTGTAGATCTTCTGGAGATAGTCGCGGATCGGCCGGTTGTCGAAGATCCCCACCGGCAGCGCCTCCGAGAGGCGGGTCAGGGATTCGAGCAGCGTGAGGTCCCGGCGGTGGGTGATCCATTCCCAGAGCGACTCCACCAGCAGCCGCGGCACCGCCTGGCCGCTGCGCGCCACCTCGCGGAACGCGGGCGTGAAGAACGTCTCCGGCACGAACGGATGCTCGCCCGGCTCCGACGAGACGATCGCCCGGCACATCTGGGCCGTGGTGAGATCGTTGGCGAGGTTGGCGCAGATGAAGGCGCCGGCGCTCACCCCCACGTAGACATAAAGGTTATTGAAGTCGAGACCGTCCAGCGCCTCGTCGAGGGCCCGGAGAGCGCCGATCTCGTAGATCGCCCCCTCCGGGCCTCCTCCCGCGAGAGCCAGTCCGATCCTGGGGGAGCCGTCCGTCGGATCGCCTGAAGGAATGCCGCTGCGCTCCACCCGTTTCGTTCCTCGCGTTCAGACGATGATGTTCTTCGGATCCGTCGGCGTGGAGGCGGTCTCCGGCGTCACGATGTCGTGAGCGACGTCGTGAGTCGCGGCGGCCGGCGTCACGCGCGGCTTGAGCTGCTCGATCTTGGCGTTGAGCTCCTCGACCTTCTGCGTCAGGTTGCGGATCTCGTCGCGAGTGGGCACGCCCAGGCGGTTCAGCGTCGAGCTGAGCTTGTCGTCGAACTTCTCGCCCAGGTTCTCGAAGGTGCTCTCAGCCTTGGTCTTGAACTTGTCGACCTCGATCTTCACCTTGTCGACCTCGACCTTGCCGCGCGACTCGACGTCGCGGCCGCGATCGACCAGGCGGCTGAAGATCTTGCCCCCCTCCTCCTCCGCCGCCGCCAGCGCGCCGAGGCCGGCGAGCCAGATGCGATGGACGGAGTCCTTGAGCTCTTCCTGGACGTTCTTCTCAGTGCCCTGGGTGCTTCCGGTCTGGGTGGTGGTATCCATGGCGCTTACCCCTTCTTGGTGGTTTTCCGTTGACGCGGCCTGGACGCCTTCCTGGCGCCGATGGCCACGATTGAAGTATCGGGAATAATGGCAGTTTCAGGAATCACGATCGCCGCCGTCTCGCCTTCGGGGCTGACGATCTCGATCACTCCCATCGTGGCGGCCTGCCGCCGCTCCACGACCTCGTCGACCTTCTTCGACAGCGTCTCGATCCGGGCGGAGAGGACCTTCACGTCCTCGTGCGTCATCACGTTCAGACGCCTGAGCACCCCCCGGCTCTCGAGCTCCACCGTATCCTGCAGCAGCTGGTTCGCTCCGCGCACCGTCTTGCCGGCGCGCTCGACCACCGCCTCCACCTTCCGCTTCTGCTTCTCCTCGAACGGCTTGCCGCGCTCGACCAGCCGGTCGAACATTTCGACGCCGCCTTCGCCGACCTCTGCCACCGCGCCGACGCCCGCCAGAAAGAGGTTGCGCCCCGCGGCGAACAGACGGTCGAAAGGCTTGCTGATATCCAGAACTGTAGCCAGCTGATTCATTTGATGATCTCTCCCTCGGTTTCGATCCGCACCACGGGCTTGCGCTCCGCGGGGCGGCCATTCTGCGGCTCTCCCGCCGCCGTGTGATCGGCCCGCTCCAGCTCGGCGAGCGACGACTCCAGCTCCTCCAGGCGCGACCGCAGGCTCGACATCTCCTCGCGGGCCTTGCGCACCGGCCCCAGGCGATCGATCAGCTTGTCGACGCCGTGCTGCACCTGCTCCATGCCGGTGCTGACCGCGCGCTCGCCGATCCGCACCAGATCGTGCAGCAGCTCGCTCGGCAGGAACGACGTCCCCTTGCGCCCCTCGTCCAGAATGATCTGCGTCAGGGTCTGGGACGTGACGTCGTTGTTGGTGGCGTTGTCCACCACCCGCACCTCCTGGCCCGTACGGACCCAGGTGGCGATCTCGTCCAGCGAGACGTACCGGCTCTCCTCGGTGTCGTATA
Source organism: uncultured Acidobacteriota bacterium (assembly GCA_963698025.1). GTDB lineage: Bacteria > Acidobacteriota > Thermoanaerobaculia > Multivoradales > UBA5704 > DATARR01. The sequence goes on from OY969112.1 coordinate 416,948, forward strand.
GCTTGCGGCTTTCGTATCGTTTGATGAGCCGGATCATGGAGCTCCTCCTTGCTTGGCAGTCGGTCGCGGAACTTCCCGAGCGTCCGCGGCAAAGGTAATTTACCGCACTGCGGCAAACCATGTCAAGAGATTTTTGACGCGTTGCGGCAAAGGATCTCGAAGGAGGCCGCTGGCGCCCAGTGCACCGGGATCCCGCTCTTGGCGAATCGGGCTTTCGCCAGATCTTTGAGAGACTTACGCGTTCATCTGCCGGGATGGAACGAGACGGGGGCGGCTCTGTCCCCAACAGGGGGCGCTCCGGCCCACGCTTGGGCCCGTCGCGCCCCTTCTGGGGGCCGTCGCGCCCACGCTTGGGCCGGTCGGCCCCTTACGAGATCTCGTAAGTCCCCCGTTGGGGCCAGTCCGGCCCCCGCTGGGGGCGCTCCGGCCCCTTCAAGGGACCGTCCGGCCCTTACGAGATCTCGTAAGTCCCTCGTTGGGGCCGGTCGGCCCCCCGTTGGGGACCGGCTGGCCCAAGCGTGGGCCGGACCGGCCCAAGCGAGGGGCCGACCGGCCCCGATGAGGGGCGGAACAGAAACTCCGTCCGCTCTGAGCGCCGACGCGGGGATTCCCCGCGCCCTCTCTTGGGCCGGAGCCCCCGCCTCGAAGGCCGCCCCGGCCCCGGAGAGGGCTGAACGGCCGAGCAGATGGGCGCCCTGGCAGATTTTAATGGCAGGTGGTATTGAGAGCAACGTAGTTGGCGTTGTAGGCGCCCGCGCAGGCCACGGTACCGCCGGAGACCGCCCCCGAGACGCGGCTGGCGCCGACATAGACCGGGGTGCCCGCGGCCTGGATGCTGTAGGTGCTGCCGGTAACCTCACACTGATTGAAGCTCACGCCAGAGGTGGACGACGCGAAGAATCCCACGGAGTTGGTGCCGGTCCCCGCCTTCAGGTAGGACGTCTTGACGTTGAAGATGCCCCCGGCGTTGCCATAGAACACGATGCCGTAATCATAGGTGGCGCCGCTGGCGTTCACGGTCGAGCCGGTGAGGAGGAAGGTCTGGCCGGAACCGTAGGAATCGACGTAGATGCCGTAGCTTCCGGCGCTGCCGGTGACCGAGATCTCGAGGTTGCGCATCGACTTCGGAGCCGAGACGCCGTCGCTGAAGATCCCGTAGGCATAGCTGCTGGTGGTCGACAGATTGATCACCGTATCCTTGATGACAGGGTAGGCGTTGGAGCTGGTGGTGCCGATGCCGTAGGACTGATAGCCGCCGCCCGAGACGTTGATCGTCACGTTCTGGATGACGGGGCTCGCGCCGAGGCTGCGGATGCCCCAGTTGTTGTTGGAGCCGCCGCCGGCGGTGACCGTCACGTCGCGGATGCTGGTGTTGGCTCCCGCCGGCACGTAGATCCCGATCGAGTTGAGCTGCGACCAGCCCGCGCTCGCCACCTGCAGGTCGCGCAGCTCCGCCTGGGCGGCGGTCTGGACGATCCCGGTCGTGTAGCTGCCGTCGCTGTTGCCCACGCCTGAAATGATCGTCGAAACCTGCCCGGAGCCTTCGATGTCGACGTACGGCTTCATCACCAGCTCGGTGGACGACACGCTGTAGACGCCGGGATCGAGCTTGACCACGTAGAGCTTGGAGACCGAATTGTCGGTGATCCCGGCCAGGGCGTTGAGCAGCGCCGTGCCGCTCGCCGTGGGGTTCCCGGAGACCGGGCTGACGTGGACCGTCGTGGGCTGGGCGACCGCGGCGCCCGCCGCGAGCAGCAGGAGGACCGCGAAGACATTGGCGAATCTCTGGAACATGGGGGCAGCTCCTTTAACGATAAAGTTGAGGGAGGCCGATGGCCTCCCTGGAAGGAGATGCGGAAAGACCGCGCCGGAGGGGACACGCCGTGCGCTAAGATGGCGCCGTCATCTGGCGTCATTCAGGGAGGGGTTGAAGTGGACACGACTTGGAGAACCATCCTCTGGCAGCAGTTCGGGGCCGCCATCGACATGCTGGAAAATGCAATGGCCGCCTGTCCCGACGAATTATGGGGTGACCGCTCGAGGAAGCCGGAATTCTGGTACGTCGCCTACCACGCTCTCTTCTACCTCGATCTCTACCTGTCCGACTCGATGGAGGGGTTCACCCCCCCGCCCCCCTTTACGTTGAGCGAGCGGGACCCGGCGGGGGCGCTCCCCGAACGCCCGTACACGAAAGCCGAGCTTCAGACCTATCTCGAGCATGGCCGCAGGAAGTGCCGGGCGACGATCCGGGCGCTGACGGATGCGAAGGCTCGCCGGCGCTGCGGGTTCGACTGGCTCGACCTCAGCGACGGCGAGCTGCTGCTGTACAACATGCGCCACGTCCAGCACCACGCCGCGCAGCTGAACCTGATCCTCCGGCAGACCACCGACTCGGCCCCCGGCTGGGTCCGCAGGGTCAAGGGCTAATACGGCGGCGAATGAGCCCTGGCGGCCTTGCTCCGCACTCAACAACCCCCCGTTTCAGGGTGTCTCCTCTCGAAGGATGCGAGAGCTTCACAGTGGTGCGTGACCTCCGGCGGTGGGCCGGGGGGCGAGCACGCCTGTCGACGGCCCTCAAAAGGAGGATCGATGAGACATCTTTGGTGGATTGCCGCTTTGTGCATGGCCGCCGTTCTCGGGCAGGCCCCGCCTTCTCGATCGATGAATATCAAGAAGGCACTGCACCTGGGGAGCAAGAAGCAAGAGCAGATCAAGCTTTGTATCAAGCAGCGCGCCTGGATGGCCTATTTTCGACAGAACGACGGGGGGATGGCACCGGTTCGCGACACCTTCGACACCAAACACGATGGGGATTGGATCGGTCTGCGCTTCACCGACTACGACGGACCCCGCATCCGCCTGGGCGTTCTCAAAGTGATCAACAAGTCCGCCGAGTCGGAGGAGAGGGATCAGGCCGGGAAGATCGAGGTTCCGGTTTCGGGAATCCAAGAGATTTTGACGGTGGCGTTCGACAACACCAGACGCTTCGACGTCATCGAGCAGAAACGTATCAAGGAAATCAAGGAGCAGCAGACTCGCACAGATACCGTCGAGCCGAGCCCGGGTACGATCATGCACGCCGGCAAGGTGCTCGCGGCGCAGTATCTGGTCTATGGCACGGTCAACGAATATAGCCCGGACCGCGCGAGCCGCAGCCTTTTGCCTGGAGGCCGCTTCAACGCCGGCAAGAAAGAGGCCGAGGTCGCTATCACTTTTGCCCTTGCGGATGCTGCCAACGGACAGATTCTGCTGACGACCTCGGAGCGGGCGCGGCTGGGGGAGTGGAGCTTCGGCTTCGTAGCCCCAAAAGGGGTAAAGGGTGTAATGGCCCAGAATACGCCCGTCAGCTATGCCGTCCGCGCCTGCGCCAACAAAGCGGCCTTCAAGATCGCCACGTTCCTCCGCAACCGCAAGTGGAAAGGCTCGGTGGTCGAAATCAAGAAAGCCGGTTTCTACATCAATGCCGGTAGCCAGCAGGGAATGACGCCGCTGACTCAGCTCTCGGTGCAGTCTGTGGAAGGAATCGTCAAAGATCTCGAGAGCCGGACGGTCCTCGGTGAGGATCTGCGCGGGATCGGCACTCTGGAGGTCGTTGTCGTGCAGAACGGATTCTCTATCGCACGAAGGACGGAGGGGCATGAAAAGATCAAGACGGGAGACCGCGTCGAGCTCGTAGCCAACCCGGTCCCCCCGAAAAAGATCCCCGAGTGCGACGACCTGGACACCAGCCAAGACCCCTAAAGCTTCTGCCGGAGGCTCAACAAAGCCTCCTTCCATAGTGTCTCTCCCCAACAACACGAGAGCTTCGTAGTGGCGTGCGATTCCTGGCGAAGGGCTGGGAGCGGCGCCCTGTGGGCAGCTCTCGAAGGAGGAATCGATGAGGCATCGCTGGTGGGTCGCCGCCTTGAGCATGGCTGCCGTTCTCGGACAAGCCCTGCCCTCTCAGGCGCTGGGCATCAAAGACATGCTGCACCGGAGCGAGAAGAAAAAGAAGAATCAGGACCAGATCGATCTCTGCGTCAAGCAGCAAGCCTGGATGGCCTACTTTCAAGATGATCAGGGACAGTTGTCTCCGCTTCGCAATACCCTGAACACCGATAACGACGAGGACTGGATCGGTCTGCACTTCACCGATTACGAGGGGCCGCGCATCCGCCTGGGTGTCCTCAAGGTGATCAACAAGTCCGCCGTGGCCGAAGAGAAGAACGTGCCTGAGGCGATCGAGGTCCCGGTTTCAGGAATCCAGGAGATCTTGACGGTGGCGCTCTACAACACCAAGCGTTTTGACGTCATCGAGCAGAAGCGCGTCGCGGAGATCGAGGCGCAGCAGCTGCGAAAGGATGTGCTGGATCCGAGCCCGGCCTCGATCGTCAATATGGGCAAGGTCCTAAATGCGCAATACCTGGTCTACGGCACGGTCAACGAATGGAACCCGGACCGCGCGAGCCGAAGCATGGGACCTGGCGGCGTCTTCGGTGCCGGCAAGAAAGAGGCTGAGATCGCCATCACGTTTACTCTGACGGACGCCGCCAACGGCCAGATCCTCTTCACCACCTCGGAGCGGGCGCGGCTGGGCGAGTGGACTTTCGGCTTCGGAGGTCTCGGTGGAGCGGGCGGCACGGCCAAGAAAACGCCCGTCACCTACGCGATCCACGCCTGCGCCAACAAAGCGGCCTTCAAGATCACCAGGTTCCTCCGCGATCAAAAATGGAAGGGCTCGGTGGTCGACATTCAAAAGGCGGATGTCTTTGTCAATGCCGGCAAACAGCAGGGGATGGCGCCGCAGACCAAGCTTTCGGTCCAGTCCGTCAGGGGGCTGGTCAGAGATCCTGAAAACCATACGATCCTTGGCGAGGATCTACGGGGCATCGGCACTCTGGAGGTCGTTCTCGTGCAGAACAGCTTCTCCGTGGCGCGAGTCATAGAAGGATGCATGGGGATGAAAAAGGGCGACCGCGTCGAGCTCGCAACCGATCCGGTGCCGCCGCGGACGATCCCCGGGTGTGACGTCCTGGACACCAGCCAGACTCCGTGAGGTTTTATTAAAGACCGTACGAAGGCCCGCCCTTACGGCGGGTCTTCCAGCGTTTTGGACCGGTCCGTAACCTTGATATTCTGGCCGTCCGCCGTCAACAGGGCGAGGTTGAACACCTTGCTGTGCAGCTTGGGAACTGGAAAATCGAAGGTTTGGCTGGACGAGGCGCCAGCGGCGAGATCGAGATGCAGGTTGGCGTCCCCCGGCAGGCTGGAACCGACGATCGAGTCGCCCCGTCCCTGGTCGTTGCCGAGGATCGACTGCTGGGTGTCGAGAAGCACCGACATCGGACGGTCGGAGTTGTTCTTGAATCTCACCGTTGCTTGTAACCCGCCTTCCTCCCGGCGTACGAGCGAGACCAACTGAGCCGAGAGGCTGGAGAGATTGGCGGTCGGAACCGAGGGCGGAGTCTCAACAACCTGGGAGCTCGCTGGTTTGGCCGGTTCCGGCACCGGATCTGTTGAGGGGCTCTTGGCCGGGATCGGGGCTTGGGGCTTGGGGTCCAGGATCGTTCTTTTCGTGTCCGTTCCTTCTGACCGACTCCTGTTCGTTGTGCGAGTCGCGCCTGGACCTCCAACTGTCTTCTGCGGGGGTTCCTGATTGCTCGTCGACGGCTCTGTCAAGGGCTGCTGAATCTCATTCGCTGCTTTGCCAGCTCCGGAGATCGGCTCCGTCGAGGGACTGTAAAGCTTGGTGTAAAGGCCGAAAATCACCAGCCCGGCGCCGGCCGTTCCGGCCGCGATCTTGAGCGCAGATCCGCGACTCGAGGAGATCGGGACCGGAGAGGCGACCGGTGCCGCCACGGGCGCCGGCGGCGGGGGCTCGATCTTCTCCGGCCGCTCTGTCGGCTTCGCCACGAACACGTTCCCCTCGGGCATGCGGAGGAAGAGAACGGGCGTCGCCCACTCGAACTCTTCGGGCCTGGCGGAGTGGATGGCCTGCCGGCCTTCGGTGAGCGCCTCGTCGATCGAGTCGCCGCGCGCCAGGTGCCGGTAGAAGGCGGTGCTGAAACCGATCGCGGCGCGGTCGGAGATCGGTCGCTGCATGGCAACCACGGCGGGGACGCCGCCGAGCACGAGCGCGGTGGCGACGCCCCGGAAAGGGTTCGCGCCCCCCTGCTGGCGAGCTCGCGCCGTGTTGCAGGCGTTGAGCACCACGACGCCGAGAGAGCGCAGGTCCCTGAGCTTGGTGGCGAAGGCCTTGCCGCTCACCAGGTCCAGAGAGCCCCCCGTACCTTCGAACGCAAGCATGCCTTCTCCGCTCGCGCGATCGAAAGTGCCGTGCCCCATGAAGTGGAGGACGTTGTAGGTGTCCCCCGCCAGGGCTTCGCGCACGGCGCCCGCGGAGGCATGGGCGAGGGTCCGCACCTCCACTTCGGCAGAGCTCCGGTTCAGGTCTTCGAGACGCCCCATCTCCTCTTCGAGGTCGAGCGGCTGAAGCCCGTGCGGACTGGCACCGACGGCGAGGATCCGCAGCGGCGGCGTAAAGGGGATCGGCTGTGAGGGGCGCGGGACGTCGAGATAGCGGACCAGCGACGTCTGACGGGAGAGGGCGAAGAAATCTTCGGTCTCGTCGCAAAGCAGCTCCCAGGGCAGGTCGGCAAGCGCTCCTGTCTCCTCATCCGCAGGATCGAGCTTGATCTTGAGGCGGAGCCCGACGTCGGTTGACGTCTCGATCTGGCCTCGGCTCTTGTAGAAGAGCATGCCGACCTGTCCCTGGAAGACCGACCGGTAGAGCTCGGCGCCGATCTCGAGCGGCGGCCGGCCGCCGAGAGTCGAGGTGGGGCCGTGGTGACTGAGATCGCGAGAGACGCCGAGAGCTTCGGGGAGCGCCGTTTCCGCTTCGCTGCGCGCGGGGAGCGAAAACACGACGGCGCCCTCTCCAAAAGGAGATTTGAGCACCCGGGCGCGGAACCCTCCGCGGGAGCTGGTGTCGAACTGGAGCACGAAGTCTTCGAATCGCACTGGCCTCTCAGACACCCTCTTTCCCGCTTTGTTGAGCCTGGACCCAGACCTGCCATGGTAGGCTCGTACTCTTCCAGGAGCCCCGATGATCCTCGACTCTCCTGCCATAGATGAATACGCGCCGGCCTATGCCGGGTACGTCTCCCCCGTGGCCGGCAGGCAGGTGGCTGATCTGCTGGCCTCTCAATTGGAGGTCATCGATCGGCTTTTCAAACCGCTTTCCGAGACGGAAGCTGGCTTCCGGTATGCCCCTGGCAAGTGGAGCCTGCGGCAGGTGCTCGGGCATCTGACCGACGCGGAGCGTGTCTTCTCTTATCGCGCCTTTCGCATCAGCCGCGGGGACTCCACGCCGTTACCGGGCTTCGACGAGAACCCGTATTTGGACGCGGGGAACTTCGACCGCCGGACGGTCGCCGATCTGCTCGACGAATTCCACGCCGTCCGTGGATCGACGCTGGCCCTGTTCCGCCACATCTCTCCGGACGCCTGGCTGCACCGCGGCGTGGTGAACGGCAATCCACTGACGCTGCGGGCGCAGGCACACATCCTCGTCGGCCACGTCGAGCATCATCTCGGCATCGTGGCAGAGCGCTACGGCGGGCAACGCCAGGCCCTGGATACCTGACGAGCATATAGCAATATTCAGATTGCTTTACGGAGTGGACTGCCAAATGCAGGCATGCTAAACTCATATGAAGTTTGTCGTCGGGATAACCGGCTAACTTGACACTCCGATTCATCGCTTCGTCTGGTGAAGCACCATGCCCAAATTAAAACTGGATAGCGGCTTCAAGAATGTTGAGGTGATCCGGCGTCAAGGCAGTACTGCCGCGGTGTTTTTCATTCATGGCTTCACAGGCAAGGCAGTGGACACATGGAAGGAATTCCCAGAGTTGCTGAAAGGGGACGTGAATCTCGCCGGTTACGATTTTTTCTTCTGGGGCTACTATAGCCACAAATTGAGCCTGAATCCCCTGAAGTTGGTCGTCACCAGCATCAAGCAACATTTCTGGGAAAGCGATCCCGACATTCCAACCATCGCAAAGAGCCTGCGTACACTACTCGACAACAGCGCTGGATCCTACAAGAAGCTGGTTCTTGTCGCACACAGCATGGGCGGCTTGGTGGTGCAGCAGTTCATCCTCAACGAATTGCACGATTCGCGCCCTGTTCATCTCGACCGTCTCACCGAGGTGATGCTCTATGCGACGCCTAGCAATGGTCAGCAACTCGCGGCGATTGGCGGCCATTTCAAAGATCAGGCTGCCGACATGCGCCGGGACGGTCCGTTCATCACGATTCTGCGTGACAGCTGGAAACAACACTTCGAAGCAAAAAGTAACGACGGTAATAGTCTCGCCCGCTTTCGCTTGACGCTCGTCGCCGGCGGAGCGGATGAATTCGTGCCGCCGGACAGTTCCCAGGCTCCGTTTCCGAACGATGAGCACGAGACGGTCGAAGGCAATCATGTCGAGGCAACCAAGCCGAAGAGCCGGGAAGAGCAGAGCTATACCGTTTTGCGGACACGGCTCCTTCGCAAAACGCGGACGCGCGTCGAGCAGGCGATCATCGACGGCGAGAGTCCCGCGGTGCATGCCTTTCGTGCCCGAGTGGAAGCGGCCGTGAAATTGGGTAAGACCGAAGAGTTGAAGCAACTCGCAGCGGGCTTGGAAAAATCAGACCTGGGCCTCTCCCTAGATCTTAAAAAGATCATAGGCTCGGCGCTGTTCGACGAGCAATGTTATACAGAGGCGGTCGCGGCATTCAAAGGCTATTTTGCCGCACTGGGTACGCCCGCAGCGGACGGATCCACTGCATGCACACTGGCCATGGCGTTCTCCTATGCAGGGCAACCCATTGAGGCGGTCGCCCTCCTCAGTCAACTACCTCAAGAGATTCTTGAAGATCCGGAGACGCAGGGAATTCTCGGTGGATGCTTTAAGCGTGAATGGCGCAAAACCGGCAAAGTGGAAATCGCGGCACGAGCGCAGAGATTCTACGCGACCGGATACGGACGCGCCAAGCAGTCCGCGAACATTCCCCAAATTATCTACAACGGGATCAACGCCGCTTTCATGGCGCTGGCGACTGAAGGCAATGGGCATGCCGAAATCGCCGCGGAGGTGCTCGACGCGGTAAGCCGCACTCAAGAACCAGATTATTGGACTCTCGCCACGAAAGCGGAAGCGCTCCTGCTGATGGGCCAGTTCGACGAGGCGCTTGCAGCTTACAGATTCGCGAGCTCGAATCGTGGGAATTCCCAGAACTGGGCAACCACGCGCGACCAGGCACTTGACATCATTGTACGCTTGGGTGATCCACCCTCAGGGGCAGGACTGAAATCCTTCCTGAGCGCCTAAAAACAACATTAAATGGAGTATCTCTCATGACTGAAGATAAAGAGCCCACTCAGCAGGATGGCGAGTTGGTGAAAGATGACACAACCACCAATTCTGGATTGAACGAGATATTCACCAAGATGTCCGAGCAGTTGCAAGTAGCCCTTGCCAGCTTTATGCTCCAGAACATCCGGGACGTCGAAATCGCCGCCTTTACCGCGGAGGCGGTGTATACCACATCAGAACGATATGCATCACAAAGCGATCTCCTCATCCTGGAAATGATGAAGAGCTTGATCTGTTTGTATCCGCCCCTAACTCGTGGCGTGGTTTTTCAGATGGAAGGCCGTTTCTCCAAGGCTCGCGCCGAACTCGCAAAAGGACTAAAAATCTCTAGCGGCGCCACTGCGATCCTTGACAGATACGCGCGCATTCCTGACGCCGACGAGGAAGTGCTCCAGATGTACCAGCCTGTCTTTTCGATCTTTCCCATCCTCTTCCGTGGTTCTGATGCTTCCATTCAAGCAGAGATCGTCGGTTACCAGGGGAGTACCCTTCGATGCGTTGAGTGGCTTGAGGTAGCGGTAGCGGAGTTTCGGCAAGCGGTCAGGCTGCCGTCGAGTCTCAATCCGATCTTTCTGGCGCTGACCGGCCTTTGCACTAGTACCGCGGATCGCTTGGAGACCCGTGTCGAAGTGTTCAGGGCAGAATTGAAGGCGGGGCAAGGGCAACGCTACCTGAGCCCGACCGGAGACAAGATTTTCATCATCCATGGTCATGATGAGGCTAAGTGGCGCGAGCTTCGCGACGTGCTTGAGGATGAGCTGGATATGAAGGTGACCGTGCTCAAGGAGGAGCCGGGAGCGAGCGGGACGCTGATCCATAAGTTTGAAGAGTTTGCGGATGATTGTTGCTACGCGTTTGCGCTGCTGACCCCTGATGATTTCGTCACTAAGGAGGGCAAATGCTATTTTCAGTCTCGGCCGAATGTTCTTTTCGAGCTGGGGTGGTTCTATGGCCACTTTGGCCGCAGCCGAGTCTGTATCGTAAAAAAGGACACAACCGAGGTTCCGTCGGACTTGAACGGAATTTTGAGCATCGATTTTCATGAGACCGTCTCCGAAGGATTCATAAAGATCCAGGATGAGCTGAAGAAGGCCGGCGTTCGGTTCGGAAAGACCCGGCGACCGATGCGCCACTCCACCGTACGAGCCAAGGCTTCGCGGGCCGATGGGATCTGATCGATGCCGACCTGGCATCGACGTTTGTTAATCTTCCTTACGACGACCGGCTGACGTAGCGCTCCCACTCGGCGAGGCGCCCTTCGAGCTGCCGGCCCATGGCTTCGAGGGCGGGCAGGTCGGTGGGCTCGTCGGGCAGCAGGGGGAGATCGACCAGCGGCTGCTCGCGGGAGAGGAGCTGGGCGAGCTCGACCAGGCCGCGGCGGTCGCGCTCGCCGGCCCAGGTGAGGAGCTCCCAGCCGGTGGGCCGGCAGGGGTCCTCGGACGCGGGGAGCGCACCGTCCACCAGGAACCTGGGGTGGACGCGGTTGACCACGATCGGGCCGAGGTTATAGCCGGCCTCCTCCAGCTTGCGGGCGAAGAAGAGGGTGTCCGGAATCCTCTCCTCCCCAGGCCCGGTGACCAGCACGAAGAGGGTCTGCTTCGACCGCAGCAGCTCCCCCACCTCCAGGGCGCGGTCGCGGAACCCCTCGTAGAGCGGGCCGAAGGCCTGGAAGAACTCGGCCATGTCGCGCAGCAGATCCATGCCGACCACCTCGTCGAGGAAGCGCTCGGCCCGCCGGCCGAGGATCCCCCACTTGGAGGCCGCCCGCAGGCGCCCCTCCTCGTCGAACCAGGGCTTGAGCGCCACCCGCAGGGCGCCGCTGTCGAGGAAGCCGACGATCCGCTTGGGGGCTTCCAGGAAATCGAGCGCCTGGCGGGTCGGCGGGGTGTCGAGCACCACCTGGCCGTAGCGCCCGTCGGAGGCGACCTCGAACAGGCGCTCCACCGCCATGTACTCGAGGATGCCGCCGAGGGTGCCCGAGAGGTGCTGGTAGAAGCGATTGCCGAGCACGCGGCGGCGAGACTCCTCGTCCGGCGCGTAGCGCTCGATCAGGCGGTCGAAGGTGAGGCGGGCGTCGAGCAGGCTGGCGTGGAGCTTTCCCGGCGCGTCGAACGCCACCGGCATCTCGCGCAGCCGCGCCTCCTCCCCCACTCCCAGCGTCTGCTTGAGGCGCATCGAGGGGTCGAAGGTCATCACCAGCGTATCGCGACCCTCCCGCGCCGAGACCACGCCCAGCGAGGCGGCGAGGGTCGTCTTGCCGACGCCGCCGGAGCCGACGACGATGATCAGGGGATGTTTTCCCGAAGTGAGATCCATGCTCCCTCCCCTTTCCTTACAGCCCGCGGGCCGACTCGGCGAAGCAGCGGCCGAGGACGCCGAGCATCTCCGGCCCGCGGTCGAGCGGCAGTTGCGGCAGCTCGACCCGGGGGCCCTGCCAGGATTCCGTCAGCCGGGAGAGCTCCCGCTCGTTGAGAGCGCGCCGGCGGCGCCAGAGGGAGATCAGCTCGTTCTCTTTCGTCCCCGGGTCCGCGGGGGGCGCCGGCGGATACAGGCCGTTGACCACCAGCAGCTCGGGATCGCGCCGCACCCGCTCCTGGAGCGCCGTCCGCAGCTCCAGCGCCTCTTCGACCGGCATCTCCTCGGCCTGCGTCACCACCACCACGCCGCAGCGCTCGGGATCGTCGATCAGCGTCGCCAGATCCTTCGCCATGCGGGCGAACGGCCCGTTGGTGATCACGTCGGACACCAGGGCCGGCGCGGCCAGCAGGGTGACGCCGTGGCCGGTGGCCGGGGCATCGAGGATCACGGTGTCGATCTCCGGGGTGCCCGGCACTCCCATGCCGTGGAGCAGCCGGTAGGTGTGGCCGAGGATCGCCAGCTCCTTGAGGCCGGGGGCGCCGACGGCGAACTGCTGGTAGATCGGGCTGTCGAGCACCCGCCGGGTCAGCAGCTCGAGCTTGAGCTGCTCGCGCACGATCTGGTCCAGCACCTGCTGGGGCTTGAGGTTCTGCACCCAGAGCCGCGGCTCGGCCGCCATGATGTCGCCGCCCGAGGGGGGCGTGCCCATCATCTGGTGCAGGTTCTCCCGCGGATCGACCTCGACCACCAGGGTCCGCCGTCCCGACGCGGCCAGGGCGCGTCCCAGGGTGGCGGCAACCACGGTCTTGCCGACGCCCCCCTTGCCGGTGACCACCAGGAGCTGGCGGCGCGAAAGCTGCTCGATCGGATTCATCCCCGCTGATCCTCCCCTGCCCGCGCGCGTCTTGCCGCAGAGCGGCATAACTATACCCGATCCTCCTTGCGTTCTCCCCTCCAGCGCGATAAAACCCGGGGCGTCATGGCATTTCCTGAAACCCGACTCCGCCGCTTCCGCCGGACCCCCACCCTCCGCCGCCTGGTGCGGGAGACCCGGCTCTCTCCGGACGACCTGGTGCTCCCCCTCTTCGCGGTCCCCGGCGCGGGGGTGGCGAAACCCATCTCCTCGATGCCCGGCGTCTTCCAGCATTCGGTCGACCGGCTGGTCGAGACCGCCCGTGAGGCATTCGCGGAGGGGATCCGCGCCGTGCTGCTGTTCGGCATCCCGGAATTCAAGGACGCGGTGGGGAGCGCCGCCTGGGCGCCGGACGGCATCGTCCAGCAGGCCCTGCGCGCCCTTACGGCCGAGGTGCCCGGCCTGGTGAAGATCGCCGACGTCTGCTTCTGCGAGTACACCGATCACGGCCACTGCGGCGTGCTCGACGGCCACGAGGTGGACAACGACGCCACGCTGGAGAACCTGGCCAGGCAGTCGGTGTCGCTCGCCGAGGCCGGGGCGGACGTCATCGCCCCCTCGGACATGATGGACGGCCGGGTGGGCGCGATCCGCCAGGCGCTCGACGCCGCCGGCTTCTCCGCGACGCCGATCCTCTCCTATGCCGCCAAGTTCGCCAGCGGCTTCTACGGCCCCTTCCGTGAGGCCGCCGAGTCGACTCCGCAGTTCGGCGACCGCCGCGCCTATCAGATGGACCCGGCGAACGGCCGCGAGGCGATGCGCGAGGCCGAGCTGGACTTCGAGGAGGGGGCGGACATGCTGATGGTCAAGCCCGCCCTTCCCTATCTCGACATCCTGGCGGAGCTGCGCCGGAGGTTCGACCTGCCGCTCGCCGCCTACCACGTCAGCGGCGAGTACGCGATGCTCAAGGCGGCGGCCGAGCGCGGCTGGATCGACTACGATCGCGTGATGATGGAAACGCTCCTCGCCATCCGCCGCGCGGGCGCCGACCTCATCATCACCTACGCGGCGCGCGAGGCAGCGCGGTTGCTGGGCGCGGGGTGGGTGGAATGAGCGGCCCGGAGCTCGCCCCGCCCGGGATTGAAATCCCGGGCTACCCACGGCCGTCCCATCCGGGACTCCCGAAATCCATTTCTTTCCGGAGCCCCGGGAAGGGGCGACTGTCGGTAGCCCGGGATTTCAATCCCGGGCGGCGAGGCCAAGGAGCTTTCCCATGAACCTCATGGCCCGCGCGGAGAAGATCCTCCCCGGCGGCGTCAGCTCCCCCGTGCGCGCCTTCCGTGGCGTCGGCGGCACGCCGGTCTTCGTGCGCTCCGCTGAAGGGGCTTACCTGGAGGGGGAGGACGGCCGGCGCTACATCGACTACATCGGCGGCTACGGCCCGCATATCCTGGGTCACCGCCATCCGGCGATCGTGGCGGCGATCGCGGAGGCGCTCGGCCGCGGCACCGCCTTCGGCGCGCCGACGCTGGCGGAGGTGGAGATCGCGGAGACGATCGCCGAGGCTCTCCCCTCGGTCGAGATGGTGCGGCTGGTGAGCTCGGGTACCGAGGCGACCATGTCGGCCCTGCGACTGGCCCGCGCCGCCACCGGCCGCGACAAGTTCGTCAAGTTCGAGGGGTGCTACCACGGGCACGCCGACCCCTTCCTGATCGCGGCCGGCTCCGGCGCGGCCACGATCGGCGTCCCCTCCTCGCCCGGCGTCCCCGCCGCGGTGGTGGCCGACACGCTGCTCGCCCCCTACAACGATCTCGAGGCGGCCGCGCGTCTGTTCGAGCGGGACGGTGACGCCATCGCCGCCATCATCGTCGAGCCGATCGCCGGCAACATGAACCTGGTGCCGCCCGTCCCCGGCTTTCTCGAGGGTCTCCGCGTCCTCTGCGACCGTCACGGCGCGATCCTGATCTTCGACGAGGTGATGACCGGCTTCCGGGTCGCCTGGGGGGGCGCCCAGAACGTGCTCGACGTGGAGCCGGACCTCACGACGCTCGGCAAGGTGATCGGCGGCGGGCTGCCGCTCGCCGCCTACGCCGGCCGGCGCGACCTGATGCAGCGCATCGCGCCGGCCGGCCCGGTCTACCAGGCGGGCACCCTCTCCGGGAACCCGCTGGCGGTCGCCGCCGGCCGCGCGGCGCTCGCGGAGCTCGGCAAGGACGAGGGGTGCCCCTATGAGGCCCTCGAGATCACGGGGGCGCGCCTGCAGGGGGGAATCGAGGAGGCCGGACGGCGGCACGGCATTCCCGTCCGGGTCGAGCGCCAGGGGTCGATGCTCGGCCTCTTCTTCACCGCCGGCCCGATTCGCCGGATGGAGGACGTCACCGCCACCGACCGGCCGCGCTTCGCCCGCGTCTTCCACCATCTCCTCGACCGCGGCATCCACCTCCCACCCTCGGCCTACGAGACGATGTTCCTCTCGACCGCACATGGCGAGGCGGAGATCGCCGCCACCCTCGAAGCCTTCGACGCCGCCTTCGCCGCGGAGGCCGCCGGCGCGTGACCCATCCGGACGTCCTGGTCCTCGGCGGCGGCATCATCGGGCTGGCCTGCGCCCGCGAGCTCGCCCTCCGGGGACTGCGGGTGGAGGTCGTCGAGCGACTGCCGCACGGCGCCGAGGCGTCGCTGGCCGCCGCCGGCATGCTCTCGCCGATCGGCGAATCGAGCGCTCCCGGCCCCTTCCTGGACGCCTGCCGCGCCTCCCGCGATCTGTGGGGCCCCTGGGTCGCGGCGCTGGAGGCGGAGACCGGCCTCTCGGTCGACTACGACACCAGCGGCTGCCTGCTGGTAGCGCTCGGCGAGGAGGACGAGGCCGATCTCGAGCGTGCCGTCCGCACCGCGCGGGAGCTCGGCGAGCGGGCCGACGAGGTGGAGATCCCGGCCCTGCGCCACTGGGTGCCGGACATCACGCCCGGCGTCCGCCGCGCCGTCCATCTGCCGGACGAGCACCGGGTGGACAACGTCCAGCTCTGCGCGGTGCTCGCTCAAAGTCTGCAGAAGCTCGGCGTGACGATCCACTACGAGAGCGAGGTCCAGCACGTCGAGCGCCGCGATCCCGAGGGGACGGTGCTGGTCCACGGCCATCACTGGCGCAAGGAGGCCCGCCTCCTCGTGCTCGCCGCCGGCGCCTGGAGCGGACTGATCCCGGAGCTCCCCCCTCTCCCGGTGCGTCCGGTGCGCGGCCAGATGCTGCTGCTGGGCGGGGTCGAGTGGCCATGGAGCGGCAGCCTCCGGCAGGGGCACCTCTACGCCGTGCGGCGCGGCGCCACCGGGCTGCTGGTCGGCGCCACCGTCGAGGAGGCCGGTTTCGACAAGCACACCACGGTCGAGGGGATCGAGGACCTCCTCGCCTTCGCCCGCCGGCTGCTGCCGGGCATCGGCCACGTCCGCCTCGAGACCGTCTGGGCGGGCCTGCGGCCCGGCACCCTCGACGGCCTGCCGATCCTCGGCGCGCTCCCAGGGTGGCCCGTGATCGCGGCCACGGGTCATTTCCGCAACGGCATCCTGCTCGCCCCCTGGACGGCGCGGCAGGTGGCGCGGCTTGCACTTACAGAGAAGGAAGAGGAGATTCCCGAGTTCTCGCCACGGCGGTTCTCGAGCCGTGCCTGAGGATATAATCGCCCCCTCGGAGGGGACTGAAACCCGCTCATGGCCGCCAAAAGGAGGGGCCTGGAATGACGCATATCATCACTGAACCCTGCATTGGAGTGAAGGATTCGGCCTGCGTGGACGTCTGCCCGGTCGATTGCATCTACGGCAAGAACGAGGACTGGGAGATGCTCTATATCCACCCCGAGGAGTGCATCGATTGCGGCCTCTGCGTGGACGCCTGCCCGGTCGAGGCGATCTACCCCATGGAGGAGGTCCCCGACAAGTGGAAGTCCTTCATCGCCAAGAACTACGAGCACTTCGGCCTGACCCCTCCCTGAGCGTCGCTCCTCCACCTCCGGGCTCCTGAAGAAGGCGCGGCTCCGGCCGCGCTTTTTTGTTGTTCCCCCGCAGTCTTCCTCCGCTGAGCGGGAATGGATAATTCTCCCCCATCGTTCTATGATGTGAGTATCGATCACTCAATTCGTGATCGACGGACTCAAGTTCTCGGCGGAGGGAGACGATCCATTGGACTACAAGGACTATTACGCGCTGCTGGGCGTCAAGAAGGACGCGTCCCAGGAGGACATCCAGAAGTCGTACCGGAAGCTCGCGCGCAAGTTTCACCCGGACGTCAACAAGGACCCCCAGGCCGAGGTCAAGTTCAAGGAGATCGGCGAGGCCTACGAGGTCCTGAAGGACCCGGACAAGCGCAAGAAGTACGACCAGTTCGGGTCGAACTGGAACCGGACGGGCGGTCCGCCGCCGGGCTATGAGGGCTTCGGGCAGGGGGGCGGGTTCGACTTCGGCAACTTCCAAGGAGCCGGCGGTGGCGCGGGGTTCAGCGACTTCTTCGAGATGCTCTTCGGCGGCGGAGCGGGAGGCCGGCGGCGCGGCGGCGCGGCGGGCTTCGGAGGTCCCGGCGCCGGCTTCGGGAGCGTTCCCCAGGGGGGCGGCGACGCCGAGGCGACGATCAGCCTCTCCGTCGACGAGGCGGTCCGCGGCGGCTCGCGGGAGATCGCGATCTCCGATCCCAACACCGGCCAGCGCAAGACGCTCACGATCAAGATCCCGGAGGGGGTACGGTCGGGGCAGAAGATCCGCCTGTCCGGCCAGGGCTCGGCGGGTATGGGCGGGCCCGCGGGCGATCTTTTCCTGAAGATCGAGATCGCGCCCGACCCACGCTACCGGATCGAAGGCTCGGACATCCTTACCCACGTCGAGATCACGCCGCCGACGGCCGTGCTCGGCGGCGAGGCGGACGTCGAGACCCCCACCGGCCCGGTGCGGGTGCGCATCCCGGCACGCTCGTCCTCGGGCCGCAAGATCCGGCTGCGGGGGCGGGGCCTGTCGCAGTCCGGAGGCGGCAAGGGGGATCTGCTGGCGGAGATCCGGGTCGCCGTTCCCGAGAGCCTCACCGATTCCGAGCTCGAGCTCTACAGGCAGCTCGCCGCGGCCGAGGCTTCGCGGACCCAGGAGGTGGAGGTTTAAGAGATCGAGGCTTGCCACCGGCACCGCTCCGGCGGAATCTCAAACCGGCTGGCAAGGAGGGCAACTATCATGGACATGAACAAGCTGACGCAAAAATCCCAGGAGGCGCTCCAGAGCGCCCAGACCAAGGCCCTCCGCTATGGTCATCAGGAGGTCGACGGCGAGCATCTTCTCCTCGCCCTCCTGGAGCAGCCGGAGGGGTTGATCCCCCGTCTGCTCTCCCGGATGGAGGTGCCGACCGAGGCGCTCAAGGCCGAGGTCGAGCGCGAGCTGGCCCGCCGGCCCAAGGTCTCCGGCCCGGGCGTCGAGGCGGGAAAGATCTACCTGACCCAGCGGCTGCAGCAGATCCTGGTGCGGGCCGAGGACGATGCCAAGCGCCTCAAGGACGAGTACGTCTCCGTCGAGCACCTGCTGCTCGCGATGATCGAGGAGGGTCCCTCCTCGCCGCTCGGCCGGATCCTGGCGCCGTTCGGCATCACCCGCGACGCCTTCCTCGCCGTCCTCACGGCGGTGCGGGGGAATCAGCGGGTGACCAGCGCCATGCCGGAGGTGGCCTACGAGGCGCTCGAGAAGTACGGCGTCGACCTGGTCTCCGAGGCGCGGCGCAACAAGCTCGATCCGGTGATCGGCCGCGACGCCGAGATCCGGCGGGTGATCCGCATCCTGTCGCGCAAGACCAAGAACAACCCGGTGCTGATCGGCGAGCCGGGTGTGGGCAAGACCGCCATCGTCGAGGGGCTCGCGCAGCGCATCGTGCGCGGCGACGTCCCCGAGTGGCTGAAGGACCGCGTCCTCTTCTCGCTCGACATGGGCTCGCTGCTCGCCGGCGCCAAGTACCGCGGCGAGTTCGAGGAGCGGCTGAAGGCCGTGCTCAACGAGATCAAGCAGAGCGAGGGGCGGATCCTGCTGTTCATCGACGAGCTGCACACGATCGTCGGCGCCGGCAAGACCGAGGGGTCGCCCGACGCGGGGAACCTCCTCAAGCCGATGCTCGCCCGCGGCGAGCTGCACTGCATCGGTGCCACCACGCTCGACGAGTACCGCAAGAACATCGAGAAGGACGCGGCTCTCGAGCGACGCTTCCAGCCGGTGACGGTCGATCCGCCGACGGTCGAGGACACGGTCTCGATCCTGCGCGGCCTGCGCGAGCGCTTCGAGGTGCATCACGGTGTGCGCATCCAGGACAACGCCCTGGTGGGCGCGGCGATCCTCTCGGACCGCTACATCACCGACCGCTTCCTGCCGGACAAGGCGATCGACCTCATCGACGAGGCCTGCGCCATGCTGCGCACCGAGATCGATTCGATGCCGCAGGAGCTCGACGAGGTCACCCGCCGGGTGATGCAGCTCGAGATCGAGGAGGCCGCGCTCAAGAAGGAGAAGGACAAGGGGAGCCAGGAGCGGCTGGAGGCCCTCCGCCGCGAGCTGGCCGACCTCAAGACCCAGGCCGACGCCATGCGGGCGCAGTGGGAGGCCGAGAAGAGCTCGATCGAGGAGGTCCGCGCCCTGCGCGGGCAGATCGAGAAGGTGCGCCAGGAGATCGAGGTCGCCGAGCGGCAGTACGATCTCAACAAGAGCGCCGAGCTGCGCTACGGCACGCTGCCGCAGCTCGAGGCCCAGGTCAAGGAAAAGGAGGGCCAGCTCGCCGAGCAGCAGAAATCCGGCGGCCAGCTCCTGCGCGAGGAGGTGACCGAGGAGGAGGTGGCCGAGATCGTCTCGCGCTGGACCGGCATTCCGGTGACCCGTCTGGTCGAGGGGGAGCGCGAGAAGCTGCTGCGCATGGAGGATCTCCTCCACAACCGGGTGATCGGCCAGGACGAGGCGGTGCGGCTGGTGGCGGACGCCGTCCTCCGCGCCCGCGCCGGGATCAAGGACCCGCGGCGGCCGATCGGCTCCTTCATCTTCCTGGGGCCGACCGGCGTCGGCAAGACCGAGCTCGCCAAGACGCTGGCGGAGACGCTCTTCGACAGCGAGGAGAACCTGATCCGCATCGACATGAGCGAGTACATGGAGCGGCACAACGTCTCGCGACTGATCGGCGCCCCGCCGGGCTACGTCGGCTACGAGGAGGGGGGGCAGCTCACCGAGGCGGTGCGGCGCAAGCCCTACTCCGTCCTCCTCTTCGACGAGATCGAGAAGGCGCACGGCGACGTCTTCAACGTGCTCCTGCAGATCCTCGACGACGGGCGGGTGACCGATTCCCAGGGGCGCACGGTGGACTTCAAGAACACCGTGATCATCATGACCTCGAACATCGGCTCGACGCACCTGATCGAGGGGGCGATGGCGACCGGCGAGATCACCGAGCCGGCGCGGCAGGCGGTGATGCGGGACCTGCGGACGCACTTCCGGCCCGAGTTCCTCAACCGGGTGGACGACATCGTGCTCTTCAAGCCGCTGCGGCTCGACGAGATCAAAAGGATCGTCGACCTGCAGACCGAGGACCTGCGCCAGCGTCTGACCGCCCGTGGCATCCGCCTGGAGCTGACCGACGCCGCCCGCGAGTTCGTGGCCCGCGAGGGGTTCGACCCGGTCTACGGCGCCCGGCCGCTCAAGCGGTTCCTCCAGCACGAGCTGGAGTCGCGGATCGCCCGCGCCCTGATCGCCGGGGAGGTCCACGACGGCTCCCGCCTGAAGGTCGACATGACGGGCGGCCAACTCGCCATCGCGATCGAGAACCCCAAGGGGGCGGAGGTGCCCGTCGGGGTATGATCCCTCCCCTCCCTTCCTTTGAAGTTGAAAGCCCGGCTTCGGCCGGGCTTTTTGTTAGGATTCCTGGATGCAGCCCCTCGACGAAGAGATCCTGAAGGCAGCCCGCGACCTGCCTCACGTCGCCGTTCTGGTGGTCTTCGGCTCGCGGGCGAAGGGAAACCACCGCCCGGACAGCGATCTCGATGTCGCCGTCCTGCCGGATACCATTGACTCCCGGGCTCGCCGGTATCTTCAGGCGGATCTGGCGGTTGCCCTCGCCCATCTGGCTCCCGAAGGCCGGGTCGACGTGATCCTGCTCGACGAAGCCCCCGAGGAGCTCCGGCAGGGGATCATGGAGAGCGGCCGGGTGCTCCTCAACCGTGCCCCGGAGGCATGGAAAGAGCTGAGAGTCCGTACGATGCGGGAGTACGGCGATTCTGAATACTACCGGCGGCGGTACCATGAGGCACAGCACCGGCGCCTGGAACGAGGGGAGCCCAGTGGTCGATCGGCGAAAGCTATCGAGTCGCTTAAGCGCGTTGGAAAGCTACCTCGCTGAGCTGCGCTCGTTCGGGGCCTACCCCCGGGAGCAGTTCGTCGAGGAGCCCGCCTTGCATCACCTGGCGGAGAGATACCTCCATCTCGCCTGCGAGGCCGTGCTCGACATCGCTCAGCACGTGATCGCCGATCAAGGGTACACCCAGGCCACGAGCTACAGGAACGCCGTCGAGGTCCTCCAGGGAGAAGAGGTGATCGACCGCGACCTCTCCGAACGGCTGAAACGGTGGATGGGGTTCCGCAACGTCCTCGTCCACCTCTACCTGGAGATCGACCACGGCCGGGTCTACGACGCTATCCAGGAAGATCTCGGAGACCTGGAAGGCTTCGCGGCCATCATGGCCCGGCTGCTCCGGTCCTGAAGACCCTCCCTGAAGTCGAAAAGCCCAGCCGGGAGGCCGGGCTTTTCTCTTTCCTAGACTGTTCAGGTTCTGACGACCTGTTCCGTCCCGGCTCTTTCCCGGATGGCGCCCACGATCCCAAAAACACCGAGAGCAACGCTCACGAGTCCCAAGATCAGAACCGCGGTATCGCCGATGTAACCAGGGCTGTTTTTCCCACAGGCGATGCAGATCACGCCTCCGGGAGTGATCAAGAGGCCCCCGACAATGATCATCCAGGCCCAAGCCAAAACTCTCGTGAATCTCATAGAGCTCCTTTCCAGGAACGGCCATTTTTTTCGATTGCTCGTTCTGCTTACGGAAAGTTAGGCGTTCAGAGGCTGGTTTCGTTACAACGATCCCGGTCCGCTTGCCGGCTCCGGAGGCACTTTGCTCAGTAGGAGGCTCATGCAACGAATTCTCGCCCGCCCTTGTCGAGGCCCTGGGTTCTGGACCATCCTCAGATTATGGAGGGAAATACATACTCAAAGATCGCCAAAATCAACAAAGAAAAATAATCTGGCAGAGTACCTGCATTACTGAAAATCGTCGGGGTGAATGATTCACCCCTGGCGAAATATCAGGAGGTCTCGTATGCAACTCCCAAGTTCTTCTTCAATGACTCTCCGGATTTTTGGTCTGTCTCTTCTTCTCTTCTCCGCCGTCGCGCTTCCCGTCCATGCCCTCGGAGGCAGCTTTGGTGACAACCTGAACTCCTATGACACCAGCCGGTGGACGAAAGCGAACGGCTGGACCAACGGCGGCGTGTTCAACTGCGGCTGGCGCTCGGACCACAGCACCTTCAGCGGTGGGCTGATGACCCTGCAACTCGACAACGCCACCTGCACCGCCGGTTGCTCCGGCAAGCCCTATGCCTCGGACGAATACCGCACCAACGACGTTTATGGCTACGGCACGTACACGGTGCACATGCGGGCCGCCGCGGGTTCAGGGATCGTCTCGTCCTTCTTCACCTATAACGGCAGCCCCTGGGACGAGATCGACATCGAGTTCCTCGGCAAGGACACGACCAAGATGCAGACCAACTACTTCACCAACGGCGTCGGCGGGCACGAGACCCTGATCAATCTCGGCTTCGACGCCTCCGCCGCGCTCCACACCTACTCCTTCGCCTGGCAGTCGGGCTCCATCAAGTGGTACGTGGACGGCGTGCTGGTCCTCACGGAGACAGGCACCCGTGGCCCCCTGCCCACGAACCCGGGCAAAATCATGATGAACCTCTGGCCTGGCACCGGCGTGGACAGCTGGCTCGGCCCCTTCACCTACACCGGGCCGATCACCGCGCAGTACGACTCGGTCCAGTACGCCCCCTAAACGAAAAGGGCGACCGCGCGCGGCCGCCCTTTCGCGTTCCGTCTCCCGGCGAGGATCTACCGGATCGAGCCCGCCAGACCCAGCAGGGCCTTGATGTTGTCGTCGTTCCAGCGGATGCCGCCGCCGAGGAAGAAGGAGCGGTTCCTCTCCAGGGGGTCGTCGTAGCCGCCCACCAGGTAGAGGTTGGGGTGGAACTGGTAACGGCCGAGCAGCCTGAGATGGGCGGACTGGTTGTTCGGACGGTTGAAGTCGAACGCCTCGAAGGAGAGCAGGAGCTTGCGGTCGAGCACCGGCAGCGGGTACTCGACCTGCGCGCCGCCCGACCCCTCGATGATGCCCGCGTAGAGGCGCGTGTCCCAGGGCGCCTTGTAGCCGAAGAGGGCGGTCGCGGAGTAGGTCCGGTCCTCGGTCACCGTGTGGATGGTCGTCGTCTCGGGCACTCCGCTCGGAGGAGTGACGGTGTAGGTCTGCGTCTTCTCCGAGCGCCTGCCTTCAGGGGTGCTCACGATGCCGGCACGGTAGAGGCGCTTGCCGTCCTGCGGATCGATGTCCAGCCGGAAGGCCGTCTGCGAGTCCTTCGGGTTCTCCAGGTAATACCCCTGCAGGTCGAGGTCGATCTTGAACTTGTTGAGCCCGCCGAAGCTCTTGCTCAACGTCTCGACGCCCCCCTTGATGCTGTCGAGGGTGGAGACGACGTCGTTGTAGGCTTTGTCGTCATTGACCAGCTTGCCGATCGTCCCCTGGCCGCTGGCGATCGTGCCGGAGATCTTGTTGAGGTTGTCGGCCGAGGTCTGCAACTTGGTGGTCAGCTCGCGGATGTTGTCCAGGCTGCCCGAGACGTTGCCGCGGTTCTCCGACACCAGGGTCGAGATCTGGTCGAGGGTGCGGTTGGTTTCGGCGGCCAGCCGCGGCAGCTCCCGCGCCAGGACCGCGGTGAGGGAGTCGATGTTGCGCACGCTCGAGCCGACGCTGGCGCGGTTCTCCGCCACCAGCATCCGGATCTCGGTGCTGGTCAGCTGGATGTCGGCCAGCAGGCGGCTGATGCCGCTGCCGACGTCGCTGCTCGAGAGCTGGCCGGTGACCTTCTGGATCGAGGCGCCGATGTCGTTGATCTTCGCCATCGCGTCGTCCAGGCTGGGCGGGGTCGAGCCGATGAGCAGGGCGTTGTCGGGCAGCGGCGGCGCGGCCGGCGGGCCGGGGACCAGCTCGACGTACTTCTCCCCCAGCAGGCCGAGGTTGGCGATCCGCGCCGTGGTGCCGACGGTGAGCGGTACCTGCCGTTCGAGCACCATGGTGACCCGGGCCTGGGTGCCCTGGAGGCCGAGTCCGTCGACGTGGCCCACCCGCACGCCGGCGATGCGCACCGAGGCCTTGTCGTCGAGCCCGGCGACCGAGCTGAAAACGGCATGCAGGCGCTGCCCCTTCTTGGCGAAGGGGTTCAGGTCCTCGATCTTCCAGATCAGGACCCCCAGGACGATGAGGCACAGGGTCGCGAAGACCCCGACTTTTACCAGTGATTTCATATCTCTCCCGCTTGTCTGCCCTTCGCGGGGGCGGCTTCGGAGAGCGGCCCCTCCGCATGCCCGTGGATGAACTGCTGGACTCGTGGATCCTCGAGCCGCTTGAACTCCTCGGGCGGCGCCTCGGCAATGATCTTACCCTGATTGAGCATGGCGATCCGGTCGCCGATCCGGAACGCGCTCTCCATGTCGTGCGTGATGGTGATCGTGGTGGTCTTCAGGCGGTTCGACAGGTCGAGGATCACCTCGTCGATCAGCGCCGTGGTCACCGGGTCGAGCCCGGTCGTCGGCTCGTCGAAGAGGAGGATCTCCGGCTGGTGGGCCACCGCCCGCGCGAAGCCCACCCGGCGCCGCATGCCGCCCGAGAGCTGCGAGGGGAGCTTGTCGGCCACCCCTTCGAGCCGCACCATCTCCAGGCACTCCTCCACCCGGGCGTCGATCTCGTCGTGCGACATCTTCTTCAGGCGCTGCAGGGGGAACGCCACGTTCTGCCAGACGGTCATCGAGTCGAACAGCGCGCCCTCCTGGAAGGCCATGCCGAACTTGCGGCGGAACTCGGTGATCTCCCGGTTGCCGAGCGTCTCTACGGCCGTGCCGTCCACCTCGACCGTGCCGGAGTCGGGCTTGAGCAGGCCGATGATGTGCTTGAGCAGCACGCTCTTGCCGGTGCCCGAGCCGCCGATGATCACCAGCGACTCCGCCGGCGCGATGTCGACGGTCACCCCGTCGAGCACCACCTTGGAGCCGAACGCCTTGTGCAGATCCTGGATGCGGATCTTGACGGCGGTGTCTGATTTGCTGGCCGGTTCCGTCATGGCGCTCCTCAGAACAGAAGCCGGGTGAGGAAAAAGTCCGCGACCAGGATGGCGATGCTCGCCACCACCACGGCGGCCGTGGTGGCGCGTCCCACCCCCTCCGCGCCGCCGCTGGTGTAGAACCCCTGCTGGCAGCCGATGACGGCGAGCAGGAAGCCGAAGGCGCTCGCCTTGATCAGCCCCGAGAGGAGGTCGTTCAGCTGCATGAACTGGAACGTCCGGTTGATGTAGGCGACCGGATTCGCCCCCATCAGCACGACGGCGACCAGATAGCCGCCGAGGATGCCGACGGCGTTGCCCAGGATCACCAGCAGCGGCAGCGTGATGGTGGTCGCCCAGACCCGCGGCACCACCAGGTAGTGGACCGGGTCGGTCGCCATCACCTCGAGGGCATCGATCTGCTCGGTGACGCGCATGGTGCCGAGCTCGGCGCCCATGGCCGAGCCGGCGCGGCCGGCGACGATCAGCCCCGAGAGCACGGCAGAGAGCTCGCGCACCATCGACAGCGCCACCAGCGAGCCGACGAAGCTCTCGGCGCTGAAGCGGCTCAGCACGGTGAAGGTCTGGAGGGCCAGCACCATGCCGGTGAACATGGCGGTGAGCAGCACCACCGGCATGGAATTGACCCCCACCTTCACCATCTGGCGCAGCAGCTCCCGCCAGTCGTAGGGGGGCCGGAAGGTCCAGGCGAAGACGCGCCCGACCATCTGGATGAAGCGGCCCATCTCCTCGAAGAACCCCGCGACGGGGCCGGGCAGCTCCGGCGTCTTCACATGTCCTCCCGCGAGAAACGCGACATCAACTCCTCCACTCTCCCCTCGCGCACGTAGCGGCGCGGCAGCCGCAGCCCCAGGTGACAGAGGATCTCCCAGGAGATCGTTCCGGCGTGCGCCGCGAGCTCGGTCGCCCTGATCTCCTCATTTCCCTGGCGGCCGAGCAGCACCACCTCGTCGCCCAGCTCGGCCCCGGCCTCCGTCACGTCGAGGAGGGTCATGTCCATCGTAACCGAACCGGCGACCGGAACACGAACCCCCCGCACCAGGGCCTCGGCCCTGCCCGTGAGGCGCCAAGCGTAGCCGTCAGCGTATCCCACCGGGACGACGGCGATGCGGCTGCGCCGCCGGGTGACTGTCCGCCCGCCGTAGGAGAGGGCGGTGCCGGCCGGGACCTCGCGGAGCTGGACGATCCGCGCGCGCACCGCCATGACGGGGCGCAGGCCGGTCCGCTCGGCCGCCGGCAGCGGGTGGTCCGGGGGCTCGACGGGGTCGAGGCCATAGAGGGCGATGCCGATCCGCACCAGGGCGAAGCGGCTCTCCGGGAGGTGCAGGGCGGCGGCGCTGTTGGCCATGTGGATCAGGAGGCCGTCGCGCTCCGCGGGCTCGAGCAGGGCGAGCACGGCGTCGAAGCGCTCTTCCTGGGCCGGGTTGCGCGGGCTCGCCAGGTCGTCGGCGTCGCCGAAGTGCGAGAGGAGGCCGGCCAGCCGCAACCCCGGGCTACCGCGCAGGATGGCGAGCGCCCGCGGCACCTCGTCGAGCGCGATGCCGAGCCGGCCCATGCCCGTGTCCACCTTGAGATGCACCGGCTGCGGCTCGCGCCGCCCCGCCGTCCACTCCTGCCAGCGGGTGAGCTCGGCGAGCGAGGAGAGGGTGGGGGTGAGCCGGTAGCGGGCGTAGAGGGCGATCTTCTCCGGCCGGGCGGTGCCCAGCACCAGGATCGGCAGCAGGAGGCCGGCGCGGCGGATCTCGGCCCCCTCCTCGAGCAGCGCGACGCCGAGCCAGTCCACCCCCGCGGCGGCCAGGGCCTGGGAGACCCCCACGGCGCCATGGCCGTAGGCGTCCGCCTTGACCACCGCCATGATCTTGACCGGCATTCCGGCGGGCGTACCCGACCCACTCAGCCGCCGGCGGATCGCCGCGAGGTTGTGCTCCAGGGCGGCGAGGTCGACGTCCACCCAGGCCGGGCGCAGGGCGGCCTGGAGGTCCTCGACCCCCGGCGCCTCCTCGGCCGGCGGGATCTCAGAAGGGAGCCGCGGAGGATTCGATGCCATGCCGGTCGAGGTTCTTGAAGCTGGTGGTCTCTCCCAGGAAGACGAGGTCGACGGTGCCGGTCTCGCCGTTCCTGTGCTTGGCGATGATCAGCTCCGCCAATCCCTTGTTCTCCTCGGTCTGGTTGTAGACCTCGTCGCGGTAGATGAAGGCCACCATGTCGGCGTCCTGCTCGATCGATCCCGACTCGCGCAAGTCCGAGAGCTGCGGCCGGTGGTCGCTCCCCCGCCGCTCGGTCTGGCGGGAGAGCTGAGAGAGGGCGATCACCGGGATCTCCAGCTCCTTGGAGAGCTGCTTCAAGCCGCGGCTGATGGCGGCGATCTCCAGGTTGCGGTTCTCGTAGCGGCCGCCGGCCTGCATCAGCTGGAGGTAGTCGAGCACGATCAGGGAGAGGCCGCGCTCGGCCTTGAGCCGCCGCGACTTCGAGGCCACCTCGAGCAGCGTCGGGTTGGGCGAGTCGTCGATGTAGAGCGGCGCGTCGCCGATCGTGCGCACGGTCTGGATGATCCGCGTCCATTCCTTCTGCGAGACGCGGTTGGAACGCAGCCGGGAGAAGGAGATGTCCGCCTCCGAGCAGAGGATGCGCAGCGCCAGCTCCTGCTGGCTCATCTCCAGCGAGAAGATCCCCACCGTCTTGCGCTCGCGCACGGTCACGTGCTGGGCGACGTTGAGGGCGAAGCTGGTCTTCCCCATGCCCGGCCGGCCGGCGATGATGATCAGGTTCCCCCGGTTCAGACCCTGGCTGATGCGGTCGAAGTCGGTGAAGCCGGTCGGCACTCCGGTGAGCATGGAGCCGGGGCGCTCCTCGAGCTCCTCCAGGGTGGTGTGGAGCACGTGCGAGAGCTGCGCGAAGCCGCGCTGGATCGCCTCCTCGCCGAGGCCGAGGATCGATTGCTCCGCCCGCCCGAGCGCCTCCCGGGCCTCCAGGCCGCCGTCCAGACAGTTGCGGATGATCTGCCCGGACATGGTGATCAGCCGGCGGCGGACCGACCGCTCCTTGACGATCTCCACATAGGCGTCGATCCGCCCGATGTCGGGGAGGTCGAGGTCGAGGCCGGTCAGGTAGGCCAGGCCGCCGATCATCTCCAGCTGCCCGCGCTGCTCGAGCCGGGCCTGGAGGGTGCGCAGGTCGATCTCCACCTGCTCCTCCTGCAGGTCGAGCATCGCCTGGTAGAGGAGCTGATGGCGCTCGGAATAGAAGTCCTCGGCCCGCAGCCGCCCCGAGATCGTCGCCAGCACGGAGGTGTCGAGCAGCACGCCGCCGAGCACGGCGCGCTCCGACTCCTCGCTGTGCGGGAGCGCCTTCTGCTGCTGGGGGAGGACGTCGATCATCGGGGCTGGGGCTCAGGAGGACTCCGTCATTCTCCCTCGACAGTCACACGGCGTGCAACTGTGCCTGGACCTAGACGTAGGGGCGCAGCATGCTGCGCCCCTTTACGTCCCTATCCCGGGCGCAGCATGCTGCGCCCCTACAATCCCGGCTCCACGAAATCCATCTGAATCTACCCGCAGGAAACCTCGAATCCATGTGTTTATACGCCAGAATGTATTTCCTGGAGAGGAGGAACAGCCTTGGATGGCGCGACTCTGACCCGTAGAACCCTGCTCCGCTCGGCCACGGCGGGAGCGGCCCTGGCCGGCCTGCCTGGCGCCGGGCTCAGCCCCCTGCTCGCGGCGCCCCGGCCCCAGGTGACCTGGAAGGCGGCGTCCCCCAGCTCGCTGCCGGCGCCCGACCCGATCGTCCACCTGGTCAACCGCATCACGTTCGGCCGCACCCCGGACGATCTCGCCCACGCCCGCTCGCTCGGCTTCGAGAACTTCATCGCCGAGCAGCTCTACCCGGAGAACATCGACGACGGCGATCTCGCGGCGACCCTGCGAAAGCTCTGCCCGACGCTGGCGATGAGCAACGCCCGGCTCCTCACGCTCGACAAGGCCCAGGTGGTGCTCGAGCTGAAGACCGCCGCCGTCTTCCGCGCCATCGCCTCCCGCCGCCAGCTCTACGAGATGATGGTCGACTTCTGGACCAATCACTTCAACCTCTATCACCTCGACGGCAAGGTCGGCTGGTACAAGACGGTGGACGACCGGACGGTGATCCGGCGCTACGCCTTCGGCAAGTTCCGCCAGCTCCTGGGGGCCTCGGCGAAGAGCCCGGCGATGCTCGAGTACCTCAACAACGACACCAACACCAAGACCGGCCCCAACGAGAACTACGGCCGCGAGGTGATGGAGCTCCACACCCTCGGAGTGGACGCCGGCTACACCCAGGACGACGTCGAGGAGGTGGCCCGCTGCTTCACCGGCTGGACGATCGGCGGCCGCAAGGGGGGGCACGCGGGGGAGTTCTACTTCCGCGCCACGGATCACGACGACGGCGCCCGGACCGTGCTCGGCCACGCGCTGCCGGCGGGGCTGGGGATTGGCCATGGCGAGAAGGTGCTCGACATCCTCGCCGGCCACCCCGCGACCGCCCACAAGATCGCCACCAAGCTCTGCGTCCGTTTCATTTCCGACGCTCCGCCGGAGTCCGCCGTCAACACCGTCGCCCAGGCGTTCACCAGCACGGGCGGCGACATCCGCGAGACGATGCGCGCGCTCCTGCTCTCCCCCGAGTTCCGCGCCTCGGCGGACCAGAAGTTCAAGCGCCCGCTGGAGCTGCTCTCCTCGGCTGCCCGCACCCTCACCGCCCAGCTCGGCCCCGAGTCCGGCAAGCCCCTGCTCGCCGTGCTCCGCAACATGGGGCAGCTCCCCTTCGATTGGCATCCGCCCAACGGCTACCCCGACGCGGCCGGCGCCTGGGCCAACACCAACGGCCTGCTCACCGGCTGGAACCTCGGGCTCTCCCTGGGCGGCAATCACGTCCACGACGTGAAGACGGATCTCGGCGCCCTCGCCGCCGGCACCACCGGCTGGCCGGCCCCCACGGCCGGCGCGCTCACCGATCATCTGACGGCCCGCCTGCTCTCCCGCACCCTCGATCCGGCCGACCGCACCCAGATCGCCACCTACGCCGCCGGCGGCAAGCCGCCGCAGACCCGCCTGACCGCGGCGCAGGCGACCGCGAAGCTCCCCGGCCTCGTGGCCCTCATCCTCGACTCCCCCTACTTCCAGTGGCGGTGAAAGGAGCTCCCGACATGACAGCTTTCACGCGACGCAGCTTCCTCCGCACCGTGGGCCTCGGCGGCCTGACCGGCCTCACCCTCCCCGCCTGGTTCCCCCGGCTCGCCTTCTCCGCCACCTCCTCGCCACAGCGGGACGTCCTCGTCTGCGTCTTCCTGCGCGGCGCCGCCGACGGGCTCAACATCGTCGTCCCCTTCGGCGACCGCGACTACTACGCGAACCGCCCCACCCTGGCGATCAAGGAACCCGCCTCCACGACCGGCACGGCCGTCGATCTCGACGGCTTTTTCGGCCTTCATCCGTCCCTGGCTCCGCTGAAGGAGCTGTACGACGACAAGGCGCTCGCCGCGGTCCACGCCGCCGGCTCGCCGGACGACACCCACTCCCACTTCGACGCCATGGACTTCATGGAGCGCGGGACGCCCGGCAGCAAGTCGCTGGCCACCGGCTGGGTCGGCCGCCACCTCTCGACCCTCGACACGGGCAATACCTCGCCATTCCGGGCGGTGGGGATCGGGCACAGCGTCCAGGCCTCGATGCGCGGTCCGGTGCCGGCCACGGCCCTGCAGTCGATCGCCGATTTCCATCTCAAGGGTCTGCGCTCGCAGGCCGAGCTCGCCAGCTTCCAGGCGAGCCTCTCCTCGCTCTACCCCAGCAACGACTTCCTCGACGGGCAGGCGAAGCAGACCTTCCAGGCGGTCTCCCTGCTGGCCGCCGCCAACCCCGGCACCTACCAGCCCCAGAACGGCGCCCAATATCCCGATTCGGATTTCGGCCAGGGGCTGGAGCAGGTGGCGCAGCTCATCCGCGCCGACCTCGGGCTGGAGGTGGCCTGCGTCGACATCGGCGGCTGGGATACCCACTCGGCCGAGGGGACCACGACCGGCACGCTGGCCAACAACCTGGCCGACCTCGCCGCCGGCCTCCATGCCCTCTACACCGATCTGGCCGACAGGATGGGCCACGTCACGGTGGTGACGATGAGCGAGTTCGGCCGCCGGGTGAAGGAGAACGCCTCCGGCGGCACCGACCACGGCCACGGCAACTGCATGCTCCTGCTCGGCGGCGGCGTCGCCGGCGGCAAGGTCTACGGCGACTGGCCCGGCCTCGCCGCGGGACAGCTCTACGGCCCGGGGGACCTCGCGATCACCACCGACTTCCGCACCGTGCTCTCCGAAGTGGTGGAGCGCCGGCTGGGGAATCCGAAGGTGGGGGACGTCTTCCCCGGCTTCACCAGGCCGGCCTACCTGGGGATTACAAAGCCG
The DNA here is from genome assembly GCA_963698025.1 of uncultured Acidobacteriota bacterium. Lineage (GTDB taxonomy): Bacteria > Acidobacteriota > Thermoanaerobaculia > Multivoradales > UBA5704 > DATARR01. The sequence continues at coordinate 448,428 of OY969112.1, forward strand.
GCCGCGGCGTGAGGGGAAAGCTGAAGTAGGGACGTAAGGGACAGCAGGAACGAAAACGCCACAGTCGTGGCGGTATCCTGTCGTCCCTGTTTGTCCCTGTTTGTCCCTGTTCGTCCCTCTCTGCTTTTCTGCCTAGAACCCGCTGCTCGCCCCGCCGCCCCCGAACTCCCCGCCGCCGCCCGTGAACTTCGGCTCTTCGTGGACCGGCCGGGCCTCCGGCGAGAGCGACAGCACGGCGGCGCCGGCTTCGAGGATGCGGCGGCGGCCCGGATCCTCGAACAGCGGCTCGGCGGTGAAGCCGTGGCGCTCCTTGCCGGGACCGGCATCGAGATAGCGCCGCAGGACGGCGACGGCGGCGATCAGGAGGACGCCGAGGACGGTCAGCTCCGCCCAGAGGGGCGCCACGTGGACATAGGCCCGGAGCGTCACCAGCGAGGCGATCCCGGTCCCCAGCCCGAGGATCAGGAAGACCCAGCGGCGCGAGCGGAGACCCAGCGCGAGATAGACGAGCGGAACGAGCGCCGTCGCGGTGATGAAGAGCCAGCGCGCGGTCTCTCCCCAGACCCCCGGATGGAATCTCCAGTCGAACCGGTCCGGCTCGAGCCACCCCAGATCGTACGAGGCGAGGTTCAGGGCCACGTAGAGCCCCACCAGCGCCACGCCGAGAGCGGCCGTGCAGGAGGCGCGGTGCGCGGGTGGCAGGCGCTCTGCTTCCGCGAGTCGCGCCAGCGCCGGAGCGGCGACGAGCGGCAGGACGATCCAGACCAGGCGCCCGCCGGGGAAGACCGTAAAGCTTCCTAGCAGCGCCGCCATCGCCGCTCCGGCGTACAGGGGGTACCCCCAACGCCAGGCCGCCCCGGCCAGCAGGAAGGCGGCGGCGAGGAGCATCACCGCGGCGGTATGGAGAAAGCCCAGGCGAGACTCGTCGGCCATCCAGCCGGCGAATGCGACCAGGTAGCCGATCCCCACCAGCGACGTGGCGGCCTCGGTCCCCCCCTGGGCGCGGCGCATCTTCGTGACCTGCAACTCCGTAAGGACGAGGAGCGCCAGGCCGAAGACGAGCAGGATGGCGGGAGGAGCCACGTCCCCCGCGGAGTTGACCAGGGCCCAGATGAACCCGCTGGCACCGTTGACGGCGAGGATCGCGAACAGGAAGACGAGGACGCGGAACACCGGGCCGAGACGATGCCGGTCGTCCGGCCAGGCGGCCTCGACCGCCGCGAGCGCCGCGCCGTCAATCGCCCCGGCCTTCTTCCAGGCGCGGGCGGCGGCGCGGACGTCGGCGTTGCGATCGGCCTGGGCGGCGTCGCGCGTCACAGCGGCTCCTTCATCCGGCGCTGCGCCAGGATCAGGCCGGCGATCACCAGCAGCGGAGTCAGGAAGAACCAGAAACACCCCAGGGCCTCCAGCCTCACCCCCTCCAGGGCCAGCCGGCTCAGGGCCGCGTAGGCTGCGAGGACGCCGAAGGCGAAAAGCGGAAAGCGGCGGACGCGATACGCTCCGGCCGCCAGCCCCGCGCCGGCCAGCAGCAGGGCGGCGGACCACGCGGCCCAGGACGATTCCCACATCCCGGACGCCAGTCCACCGAGGAGCAGCAGCCACCCCAGGGTGACCGCCAGCGGCTCGAAGTGGGCCTTGCGCCCCATCCGCTTGAGGAGAAATCCCAGGACCACGAAGAAGAAGCCGCAGGCGAGCGCGTTCCAGCGCACCGCCTCCTCCGCCCGCAGCCAGAGCCCGACGCCGAACCGCGCCGCCGAGACGCCCCGCCAGGCGGCAAAGGTCGAGAGCGCCAGGGAGAAGACGACCCGCGAGTCGAAGCGGAACGCGGCGAGGGCGGTGAACGCCGCGACGATCAGCAGGTGCCAGGCCCAGTGAGCGCCGAGCGGCGTGAACTTCACCTCCACGTAGGCGAGGTCGGCCGCGGCGAGCAGGACGCCGAGGAGCAGAATGTAGTCGAACGCCAGGTTGGGCGACGGCACCTCCCGCCATGAAAAGGATGGCGCCACCCGCGTCACCCAGACGAGCGCCGCGGCGGCGGCGAGGCCGAGCAGGACGGCGATCGCCAGCGGGCCGATGCGGTCGAGGTTCTGCTCGACCAGGAGCCCGACGCCGCCGGTGACGAGCAGCACGCCCACGTAGAGCAGCGCCCGCAGCTCCCCATGGACGGAGACGAGCTCTCCCCTCGCGACCCGCAGCAGGCGCGGCGCTCCCGCCGGCGGCAGGGCGCCGGCTTCGACCAACCTCGGGATCGCGCTGGCGACATCGGGATTCATGGGAACCTTGAGGCCGATCCTACCCCGGTTTGCTCCACGGCGATCCGTCCCATAGCATCTGCCTCCCACGATTGGAGAAGAAGACCATGGCGACCGGACTCGACCCCATCCAGCAGCTACCTCCCGAAGAGAAATGCCGGCTCTACGGCGAGCACGCTCCCGAGGCCCTCGCCGCGGTCGAGCGCATGCTCGCCGCGCCGGGGCCGGCGCCGGTCCTCATCCTCGCCGGCGAGGCGGGGTGCGGCCGTACCGGCCTGCTGGAAGCGGCGGCCCACGGCGCCGGCCGGCAGGGACGGCGGACCACCGTGCTGCCGCTCGATCTCGACGGCTACGAGGAGGGGCTCGACCTCGCCCGCTTCGCCGAGGTCCAGATCGCCAAGCGCGTGGATCTCGGCGAAGCCGGACGCGAGAGCCTGCGCGAGGGGATCCTGCCGCTCCTGCAATTCTTCCAGGTCTCCCTCACCGGCGCGGCCCTGGTCTCCCTGCTCCTGCGGCTGGACGATCCGGCGGCGGCGTGGAAGCAGCTCCCGCCGGGCTCGCCAGACGCCCGGCCGGCCCTCTCCGGCCTGTTCGCGGCCCTGAGCCGGGACGGGCACCTGGTCGTGCACGCCGTCGACAGCGCCCAGCTCACCGATCCCCTGCGCCGCTGGCTGCTCGACGAGACCCGGCGCAACCCCGGCCTCGTGCTGGCCATCTCCTGCTCCCCCGCCGACCCCGACGACCGGGTGACCCCGCGGGCCAGGAGCCTGCGGCTGGACCTTCAACCCTTCTCTGCCGGAGACCTCCTCGCCCCGATCCACGAGATCTTCGACATCGTCGAGCTGGAGACGGCGGACCGCCTGCAGCGCTTCCTCGACCTCGCCGCTCTGTGCGGCGAGAACGTCCCCGCCGAGGTGCTCTTCCATCATCTGGAGCTGGAGCCGGAGCAGCGGGAGGAGATCCTCGACCTGATCGACGAGGAGTTCATCGAGGACGAGGAGATCCGGCTCTTCGTCGACCACCAGTACGGCCACCCCTCGTTCCCGGGGCTGCTGACCTACGCCTTTTTGAGCCCGCGCATCCGCCACGCCTTCCTCGAGCCGCTGGCCTCCAAGCGCGAGCAGCTGGCCGGCGAACTGCTGGAGTTCCTCAACCAGTCGGTCCCCGTGCACACCCGGGGGATGACCCTGCTCCGCTTCAACCTCGCCAGCTTCCTGGCGGACGACCAGGCGCGCCAGTTCTTCCTGCGGGAGCTGCGCGTCTGGATCGGCGAGGGGGAGGTCGAGGCCCTCACGGCCGACCTCGGCTCCGGGATCGACGAGGGGCGGACGAGCGCCCGCGACCTGCTCACGGCGGCCCGGCAGACGGAGGGGCACTGGCCCCCCTTCCGCCGGTTCGCCTTCGTCGAGGCGGCGCGCCCCCGCGCCGGCGACCTCACCCCCGAGGAGCGGCTGGAGCTCCACAACCTGCGGGCGGAGATCCTGCGCGAGCTGCAACGCGCGCCCGAGGCGGTCGCGGAGGCCCGGCTCTCCCTGGAGAAGGCGGGGGAGATCCATGGTCCGGAGCACGCGGCCACCGCCCGCGCGCTGAATCTCCTCGGCATCCTCCTCAACGAGACGGGCGAGCACGCAGAGGCCCGGGAGATCCTCGAGCGCGCCCTGGCGATCCAGAACCTCGGTCCGCAGGACGCCAACCTGGCCTCCATCCTTGCCAACCTCGGCATGGTCTACCGCAACCTCGGCCAGCGGGAGCCGGCGCGCGACCATCTGGAGCGGGCGCTCGCCCTGCACCGCGAGGTCTTCGGGGACGGCCATCCGGCGGTGGCGGCCGACCTCGGCAACCTTGCCGCCGTGGAACAAGAGCTGGGAGAGCCGGAGCGGGCGCTCGAATATCTCCGCCCCACCGTGGACATCGCCCGCCATCTCTACGGCGACGTCCACCCCGAGACCGCCCGGGCGCTCACCAACGTCGCCGGGCTCCTGCGCGTGATGGGCGACAGCAACGGCGCCTGCGTCCACGTCGACGCCGCCCTGCGGATCGATCAGCAGGTCTTCGGCGAGGCGCACCCGCAGGTGATCGCCGACCTCAACAACCTGGCCGTCCTCGAGCGCGAGGCCGGCCAGCCCGAAGCCGCCCGCGAGCACTTCACGCAGGCCCTCGCCATCTCAAGACAGGTGCTCGGCGAGGATCACCCCTTGACGGGACAGCTGCGCCGCGCGGCTGCGGAGGGGTGAATCAGCTCCCCCGCCCCGCCGCCAGCGCCTTCCGGTACACATGCCACCCCGCGGCGAGGTCCTCGACCGCGATTCCCAGGGATTTGAAGAGCGTGATCTCCTCGTCCGAGCCCCGGCCGGGGACCTTCCCTTCCAGGACCTCCCCGATCTCGCCGCGGATGTGATCGTCCGCGACCGCCCCCTCGGCGCGGGCGAGGAGGAAATCCCCGGATTCGGCGAGCAGCGACTCCCGGCGGTCGGTGAACAGCCGCGAGCGCGCCACGGCCGCCGCGTCCAGCTCCCGGGCGTTGGGGGTGGAGGCTCCGGCGGCATTGACGTGCGCTCCCGGCGCGATCCACTCCCCCAGGAGGATCGGCTCCCTGGCGGCGGTCACCGTGCAGATCAGGTCCGCCCCCGCGACCGCCTCGCGGGCCGAGGGCATCGGCTCCACGGTCAGGCCGGTCCGTTCCCCCTGCTCCTCGGCGAAGCGGTGGGCGCTCTCGGGGCGCCGGCTCCAGACCCGGACCCGGCACAGGGTCCGCACCGCCCGCATCGCGTCGAGATGGGTCCGCGCCTGCACCCCCGAGCCCAGGATCGCCAGATCCCCCGCGTCCGCCCTCGCCAGCGCCCGCGTGGCGACCGCGCTCGCCGCGGCGGTGCGGATGGCGGTCACCGAGGAAGCATCCAGCAGCGCCAGAGGCCTCCCCCGCTCCTGCTCGAACAGCAGAACCATCCCCTGGTGCGACTCCTCGCCGTGCAGATGGTTCTCCGGCACCACCGTGAGCACCTTGACGCCGGCAACCGTCCTGCCCAGCATCCCCGGCATCACCACCAGCAGCCCGTTCCGGTCCGGCATCCAGTGGGCGGCCCGCAGCGGCTGGACCGCCTCGCCGCGGGCGAGCGCGCGGAGGGCATCGTCGACGACCTCGATGCATTCGTCCATGGGGAGGAGGGCTTCGACGTCGTCCCGGTTCAGCAGGAGGAAGGACATGGCGCGAGTATAGCGGTGGGCTCGTTGTATCCTCCCCGTGAACGCCGATCCCCGGCCAGGAGGGCCTATGACCTTCGTCTCCGATCTCGAACCGCGCCCCCTCTGGCGGCACTTCGACGCCATCCTGGCGATCCCGCGCCCCTCCAAGCATGAGGAGCGCGCCCGCCGGTACGTCGTCGATCAGGCGGAGGCGAAGGGGTTGCGCTGGCGCCAGGACGCCGCCGGCAACGTCGTCGTCGAGAAGCCCGCATCGCCCGGCAAGGAAGGGGCGCCGATCGTCGTCCTTCAGGGGCATCTCGACATGGTGACCGAGAAGAACTCGGGCACCGTCCACGATTTCGACCGCGATCCGATCGTCCCGCGCCGCGACGGCGACTGGGTGAGGGCCACCGGCACCACCCTCGGCGCCGACAACGGCATCGGCGCCGCCGCCATTCTCGCGGTCATGACGGCGGACGACCTCGTTCACGGTCCGCTCGAGCTGCTCTTCACCGTCGACGAGGAGACCGGCCTCACCGGCGTGCTGGCCCTCGATCCCGCGGCCATCGCGCTGTGCGGCCGCCTGCTCTTCAACCTCGACTCCGAGGAGGAGGGGGCGGTGACCATCGGCTGCGCCGGCGGGTCCGCGAGCCGGCTCACCCTGCCGCTCGAACTCGCCCCGGCCCCGGTGGGGACCACGGCGCTCGACGTGAAGCTCTCGGGACTGAAGGGGGGGCACTCCGGGATGGAGATCCATCTCCAGCGCGGCAACGCCGTGAAGCTGCTCTCCCGCGTCCTGCTGGCGGCCCTGCAGCAGACCCCCTTCCACCTCGCCTCCTTCCAGGGGGGCAACAAGCACAACGCCCTCCCCCGGGAGGCCGGGGCGCGGGTCGTGGTTCCCACGGAGGCGCGGGGCGCCTTCGCCACCGCCGTCGAGCGGGAGACCGCCGCGATCCGGGACGAGATCCGCGCCGTCGATCCGGAGCTGAAGATCGAGCTCGCCGAAGCCCCGGACCCCGGCCGGGTCTGGACCGCGGCCGCGGGCCGCAGGGCGCTCGATCTCCTCAACGCCCTCCCCCACGGCGTCCTCGCCATGAGCAACGACATCCCGGGCCTGGTCGAGACCAGCCTCAACGTCGCGACCGCCGCCGACACGGACGATTCGCTCGCGATCCTGATCAGCATCCGCAGCTCCGTGGCCTCCGCCATGCGGGACACCAAGCGGCGGCTCCGCGCCATCGCCGGGCTGGCCGGCGCCGAGGCGCAGGAGACCGACGGCTACTCCGGCTGGAAGCCCGATCCCGCCTCCCCTCTCCTCAACATCTTCCGCCGGGTCCACCAGAGGGTCGCCGGCACCACCCCCGAGCTGCGGGCCGTCCACGCCGGCCTCGAATGCGGCGTGCTGGGCGAAAAGTTCCCGGGGATGGACATGATCTCCTTCGGACCGATCATCCAGGGGGCGCATTCGCCGGACGAGGGGGTGCGGATCGATTCGACGGGACGGTTCTGGGAGCTGCTGCGGGAGATGCTGGCGGAGCTGGCGGCCTAAGTCGCCCGGGGTTGAAATCCCGGGCTACCGACAATCGCCCCTCCCGGGGCTCTGCACAACGTCTTTGGGAGTCCCAGACGGGACGGCCGTGGGTAGCCCAGGATTTCAATCCTGGGCGGCGGGGCTCTCTAGGCGCCGCCCCTTCCCGCCGCCAGCCCGGCGATGACGTCGGTCAGCTCGTGGGGGTCGACGGGCTTGGCCAGATGGACCTGGAAGCCCGCGGCGAGAGCCCGCTGGCGGTCGTCGGGGCTGGCGAACGCGGTCACCGCCACGGCGGGGAGCTTCTCCGCGCCGCGGCCGAGGGCACGGATGGTGCGGATCAGATCGTAGCCGTCGCGCTCGGGCATGCCGATGTCGCTCACCAGGACCTGCGGGTCGAACTCGTCGAGCAGCCCGAGGGCCGCGTTCACGGAGGCGGCCGCGGCCATGCTCGCTCCCCGGAGCGACAGCAGCTCGGTGAGGGCGTCGAGGGTCGCCTCGTCGTCCTCCACCGCCAGCACGCGCAGGCCGGCGAGCGGCAGGGGGGCTCCGGCGGCGCGGCGGCCGGACGGCGCGACAGGGATGGCGATCTCCTTCGTCGCCTGCCGCGGCCGCAGCAGCGGCAGGGAGACGGTGAAGGTGGCCCCTTCCCCCTTGCCGGGGCTGACCGCCGAGATGCTCCCCCCTTGCAGCTCGACGAGCTGATGCGCGATCGCCAGCCCGAGCCCCAGCCCCCCCTGCTGCCGGGTGGTCGAGGCGTCCTCCTGCCAGAAGGAGTCGAAGACGTGGGGCAGCAGCTCGGGCTCGATCCCCTTGCCGCTGTCGCGCACCTGGATGCGGACCTCGCCGGCGCCCTCTTCCAGGCGGACCTCCACCCAGCCGCCCCGCGGCGTGAACTTCACGGCGTTGCCCAGCAGGTTGACCAGGATCTGCTGCAGGCGGTCGGGATCGGCGAGCACCGGCCCGGCGACCGGGTCGAGGGCGCGCTCGACGCGGACCCCCTTGGCCTCGGCGGCGGGCAGCACCGAGGCCAGGGCGGCCTCGACGCTCTCCATCGGGTAGGCGGGCCGCGTCTCCAGCCGCAGCTTGCCCGAGATGATGCGGGAGACGTCGAGCAGGTCGCCGATGAGCTGGGCCTGGAACCTGGCGTTGCGTTCGATCACGTCGAGGGCGCGGGACTTTCCCGCGGCGTCGAGCTGGCCGGAGCGCAGGATCTGCGTCCAGCCGACGATGGCGTTGACCGGCGTGCGCAGCTCGTGCGAGAGGGTGGCGAGGAAGCGGTCCTTGATCTGGTTCGCCGCCTCGGCCTCGGCACGCGCCCGCTCGGCATCCCCCTTGGCGGCCCGCAGGCTCTCCGCCGTCCACTTGAGCTCGGAGATATCGGTCGCCGAGACCGAGAGCCCGTCCGCCGCCGGTTCGAGGACCAACCGGAACCAGCGGTCGCTGATGTAGCTCTGCATCTCGAACTGGTCGGCGGCTCTCTCCTCCATGGCCCGCCGGTAGCGGTGCTCCATCTCGGTGTCGATCAGCTCCGGGTAGACCTCCCAGAGGGAACGCCCGAGGAGCCGCGAGACCGGCCCGCGTCCGTAGCCCTCGAGGAACTTCCGGTTGGCGTAGATGAACCGCCAGTCGCGGTCGACGGCGAAGTAGGCGTCGCCGATGTTCTCGAGCGCGCTGATCCGCTGCCGATCCACGGATTCGGCGTGGCTCCTGGCCGCTTCCGCCTGCCGCGTGACCCGCCGCAGCACGTGCGCCATCAGGCTGATCACGACCCCCTGCAGCGCCGCGACGGCGAGCTGGACCGCCCGCTCCCGTTCGCTGTCCGTAGGATCGAGGAAAAAGCTCCCGGCGAGGGCGACGGAGAGCGCGGTCGCCAGCAGCCCGGGGCCGAGGCCGCCATACCAGGCCGCCAGCACGGTCCCCAGCGGCAGCAGCAGTACGGGAGAGCCCGCGCTGAGCTCCGGCGCGACGAGGTGCTTGATGCCGAAGGCGGCCAGCGTGAGCGCCACGGCGGCGCCGTAGCGGAGCCAGGCGGGACGTCCTCGGTCCTCTCGATCTCTCCACCTCACTCGCATCTACTCCTCTCGCACGACCTCGCGCAGCAGGACCTGGGAGATCGCGGCCTCCAGGGCCTGCAGGGTGACCGGTTTGGTGAGGTGCCGGTCGAAGCCCGCCTCGTGGCTCCTGCGGATGTCTTCCTCCATACCGTATCCCGAGAGTGCGATTCCCGGGACGGAACGGGACCGGGAGAGCCCGCGCATCACGTCGTGGCCCGTGCCGTCGGGCAGCCCGAGGTCGCTGATGAGGAGGTCGAGCCCCGGCGCCCCTTCGGCCGCGGCGAGCGCCGCGGCGACGCCGCCGGCGACGGTCACCCGGTGGCCGGCGAGGCGCAGCAGCTCGGCGAGCGCCTCGGCGGTGTCGGGGTGGTCCTCGACGAGGAGAATCCTCAGATTTTCGACTTTGGATTTTGGATTCTGGATTTCGAAATCGGGCTCTTCTTCGGGTAGGGCCGCCACCGCCGCCCCCTCCGGCAGCGAGGCCGGCAGGGAGAGGCTGAACGTCGCCCCCTGCCCGTACCCCGCGCTGGCGGCGGTGAGCCGGCCGCCGTGCATCTCGGCGATCGCCTTGCTGATCGCCAGCCCGAGCCCCAGCCCGCCCATCCCCTGCCGGCTGCGCGCCTGCCCCTGCTCGAAGGCGTCGAAGATGGAGGGGAGCAGGTCCGGATCGATGCCCGCTCCGGTATCGGCGACCTCTAGGGCGAGCCGGTCCCCTTCGCTCCGCGAACGGACTGTGATCCCGCCGCCGGCGGGGGTGAACTTGACGGCGTTGTTGAGCAGGTTCCAGAGGATCTGGGTCAGGCGCGAGGGGTCCCCCCAGACGCGGTGGTCGCCGGCGGCGAGATCCGTCGTCACCCGCAGCCGGCCGGCGGCGGTCTCCTGGCCGCAGCACATCTCGACCGTCTGCTCGACGACCCGCCCCAGGTCGACGACCTCGGGGTGGAGCTCCAGCTTGCCGCGCGCGATGCGCGTCAGGTCGAGCAGGTCGTCGATCAGCCGCGACTCGAGCTCGACGTTGCGCCGCACCATCGCCAGCTCGTCGGCGACCACGCCCAGGCGCTCGTCGGTCTGCAGCCGGGAGACGACGGCGAGCACGGGGGTGAGCGGGGTGCGCAGCTCGTGGCTGAGGGTGGCGAGGAAGCGGTCCTTGGCCTCGCTGGCCGCCTCGGCCTCGGCGCGCGCCTCGCTCTCGCGGTCGAGGAGCCGGGCGCGCTCCTCCTCGGCCTGATGGCGATCGGTGACGTCGAGCATGGCCCCCAGCATCCGCACGGGGGTCCCCGCGGCGTCGTGAAATCCCCGGCCGTTGGTATCGATCCAGCGCACCTCGCCGGTCGGCCGGACGATCCGGAACTCGATCTGATAGTCCTCGCGGTCTTCGAGGGCCTGCCGGATCGCCGCCCCGACCCGCTCGGCGTCCTCGGGATGGACCCTGCGGGTGAAGTCTTCGAGCCGCCCCTGAAAGCTCTCCGGCTCGATACCGTGAATCGCGAAGACCTCCTCCGACCAGGTCAGGCGCTGATTCGCGATGTCCCAGTCCCAGACGCCGCAGCGGCCCGCCGCCAGGGCCAGGCGCAGCCGCTCCTCGCTTCGCCGGATCCTGTCCTCGGCCTGCCGGCGCTCGGCGAAGACCGCGGCGAGGAGCATCGAGGTCAACACCGACACGGCCGTGTAGCTGTAGAGGTACATCAGCCGCTCCTCCACCGTGCCGAGCGCGAAGGGGGCCAGGCCCCTGGCGGTCGCCCAGAAAGCGATCGCGACCGCCAGGAACGTGGCGGTCGCCGCTCCCCGCGGGCCGAACCGCAAAGCCGCCCAGACCAGGAATGGGAAGAGGGTGAAGGCGAGCGGCGGGTGCAGGACCGGGTTGGCGCTCCAGGAGCTCAACGTCAGCGCGCCGGCGGCGAGCAGGCAGACCCCCAGCGCCACCGCTTTCGAGAGCCCGCTCCCGGCGGCGCGGGAGCCGCAAGGAGCGCGAGAGGCAGGTCAGCACCAGGGGCGTCAGCAGCAAGACGCCCATGGCATCGCCCAGCCACCAGGAGAACGCGGACTGGAGGACGCGCGCCGAGGGCACCCGCCACGCGAGGTTGAGGGCGGCGACCCCGACCACGGCGCTGATCAGAGGCGAGACCGCCACCCCGAGGCTCACCAGGGAGAGGACGTCGCGCACCCGCTCCAGACGGTTGTTGAAACCCACCCGGCGCAGCAGCCACCCCCCCGCCAGCGCTCCCAGGGTGTTGCCCGCCGCGATCACCACGGCCGCGACGGGCGGCGTCCCGGTCGAGAAGCTCACCAGCAGCGAGGCGAGGGCGATGGCGGGCCATGTCCAGGCGCCGCCGAGGAGCACGGCCGCCAGGGCGATCCCCGTGGGGGGCCAGAGCAGCGTCATCTTCTGCTGGACGATCGGCACCAGCAGGCCGATCTTGCCGCCGGCGAAGCAGGCCGCGGCGAGGAGGACGAGCACGGCCAGGCGCCGGCTGGGGCGGGCTCTCCAGGCGCCGTGCAGGTCCTCGCTCATGACGGTACAATCTCATCCATGCCCTACGGATGGGAAGGGGAGAAAGTGCGGCTGGTGCCGCTCGACAAGGCGAAACATCTCGACAACGCCCTCGCCTGGGTCAACGATCCCGAGGTCACCGCCTGGACGCTGGTCGGCGACTGGCCGCTGACCCGGCTGGCCGAGGAGGACTTCTTCGACCATGCCCTGCGGGAGACCGAGAAGGAGCTCCACTTCGCCGTCGAGACGCTGGCCGGCGAGCACATCGGCTTCACCGGGCTGCACCGGATCGACTGGAAGAACGGCGTCGCCACCACCGGCATCCTGCTCGGCCGGCGCGACCTCTGGGGGCAGGGGTACGGCTCGGACGCCGCCCGCCTGCGCGCCCGTCACGCCTTCGAGGTGCTGGGACTGCGCATGCTCCTCTCCGAGGTGATGGCGGACAACGCCGGCTCCCTGCGCATGCTCGTGAAGGTGGGCTACCGCGAGGTCGGCCGCATCCCCCGCCGCCTCTGGAAGCGCGGGGCCTACCGGGACGTGGTGCTGCTGGCGCTGGAGCGGCCTTAACCCTCACCGCCTGGGGCTGGTGGATTCAGGGGGAGCGCGAGCAGCCCCCGGTAGGCCGCGTCCAACTCGGAGCGGACCTCTTTCGCGATCCCGTCCAGGAGGGCCTCCACGCCCGCACCCCGCCTCTCGCGCGGTCCGCGGAGCGTGTCCATGAAGCGCAGGACCTCTTCCGCGGCTGGAACGGTGAGCGCCACGGCTCCCGCCATGCGCTCCAGGTGCTCCCGGCCCGGGACGACCTTGCCGAGCTCGAACTGGGCGACGAGAGAAGGGTGGATACCGGTCTCCTTCCCGAACTGCTCCTGAGTCTTTCCCGACACCGCGCGGAGCAGCCGCGCCATGATGTGCTCCCGTCTCATCCGCTCCTCCTGAGAAAAATGATGCATTTTCACGACTGGGCCGGGGATAGGCACCTAAGATACGGGCGCGGCCCCCCGGAACCCTGACGGCCCGTGGCTGGAGCCGCGTGGAGACCCCTCCCATGCACGGCACTCTCCTGGCCCTGACCCTGGCCGCGTATCTTTTCGCCATGGATCCCTCCGGCGTTCTCGCCCGGCTCTGGGGCCGCTCTGCGACTCCAGCCTCGGCAACCCTGGAAAAGGAAGGCCCCGGCTTGGACCCCAGCGGCGCCAAGACCCCGGCCCATGCGTCTGAAGCGGGTCCCGGGTTGGACCCCAGCGGCCACTCATGAGTGGAACCGGAGGCCCGGTTCGTGGCGGGCGCGGAAGAGGTAGTCGAGGACGCGGCGGGCCAGCTCGGCCGTGGCGTGCTCCTGCTCGGCGGCTTCCTGGAAAAGCCGCAGGGCGGCCAGGGCCTCCCGGTGCACTCCTTTGGAATCGAACACGGCGGCCAACTGGCGAGCCAGGGCCTTGACCTCGGCGGCCCGCCCCTCGTCGAGGAGGAGGGCCGACTCTTCCAGCAGGGCCAGGGCCGCGTCGTACTCCATCCCGCGGGCGGCGAACTCCCGCCGAGCCTGGGCCAGCAGACTTCGGGCCTCGCCAGTCCGCCCCAGCCCCGCCGCGATGCGCCCCTGGATCCAGGTCATCCGCAGGGCTTCGATCTCGTCCCCCCTCTCCAGTGCGGTAGCGCGCACCCTGTCCGCCAGCTCCGCCGCTTCCGCGAAACGCCCCAGGTGGCAGTAGCTCAGTGCCAGGTTGCCGGAGAGGATTTTCTCCAGGCGAGGGTCGCCTCTTTGGCTCACCAGCGGAACCGCGCGCAGCAGCGTCTCGACCGCCTGCTCGTACTCGCCCATCACTTCGAGGGTGTAGCCCTTCTTCAGCAGGGCCCGCTCGGGATTGCGGCCCACGGCGGCGGCCTCGTCGAGGAGGATCAGGGCCTCGGGGAGCCGGCGCTGAGCCCGGCGCAAGGAGGCTTCCAGGTCCAGCAGCCGCCCCGGATCGAGCGCGCCGGCCGGATCGGAGCCCGCGTGCCACAGACGCTTCGCCTCTTCCAGGGTGGCATCGGCTAGCACTAAATCTCCGGAGACCCTCAGCACGTTGGCCACGTGGGCCGCCGCGTAGCCCCGGATGCGGCTACGCCACGCCTCGGGACCCTGGACCCGCTCCGCGATCTGCCGGGCGAGGTGAGCCCACGCCGCCGCCCGCTCCACCTTGCGGGAGGCCTCCCGCTCCGACGCATCACAGACCCGCTCGCACAAGGCCCAGCTCCACCACTTCTCGGCCCCCTCGATCACCTCCAGACGGGCCGCCTGGGGGAGGCTCTCCAGCCGCCCGAACAGCTCGGCGGCCCGCTGCCGGTCGTAGGCGATGGCGTGGACGTCGAGGTTTCCCTCGGCCGCGCCGGTCCGGGAATGCCGGGCGGCCTCGATCATTCCTTCGCGGATCAGGCGGCTGGTTCGGAGCACGGCGTCTTCGACCTTGTCCCTCTCCGCCACCGTCAGGTCGGTCTCCCGCTCCAGGGCCTCCAGGGATTCGAGGCACGCCGTCACGGTGACGACGGCCGCCGGGGAGCACTCCAGAGCGGCCAGCAGCTTCTCCTGGACGTCGTCCGCGATCTCTCCACGCCGCAGGTAGAGGGACACCCGCTTCTGGGGGATGCCCGCCGCGGCGCCGATCTCCTTGAGGCTGCGATCCCTCCAGAGCGCCAGGATCGACACCAGCAACTGGCGGAACGTGAGCTTGCGAGCCATTCAGCCGTCTCCTCCTCGATGAAAGGTCCCCTGGAAGTGGGGTGCGTCCGGAGCGCGTTGCGTGACACGTTCTCCCGTCATTTTTTCGCTCGCCGAATTCTACCTTGAAGTTTCATCATCTCAACAAGTAGGCATTTCGAGGGGCGCGGCCCGCCGCGAGAATGGACTCGGTACCTGGAAGAAGAAACCCCGGAGGCGAAACCTTGGAAACCTCAGAGAACGCCAAGAGCGGCACCGGGGAGGGTCTGGCGTACCTGTTCGCCGCGGTCCCGAGCCTCGGCGACACCCTGCGGGGCCGCATCGACCATCACGGGCGGGAGATGCTCTGCTATGGCATCGACCGGGAGGACTATGCTTGAGGCAGGGATTCAGTAGGTCGCCCGCAGGGCGGAATTTATCCAGCCTGGGGTGTCAACCCCAGGTCCGGGCTCCCCATCCCGTAAGTCCCGAAGGGCCGACACCCCCGGCGGGAGATTCGAATCCGCAAAGACATGCCGGCCCTGCGGGACTTGTTGATGCTGGGGCCTCCTACCTGGGGTTGACACCCCAGGCTGGATAGATTCCGCCCTGCGGGCGACCACATCCGGGCTCACACCTCTATGAAGAGGTTTTGATTTTGATAGGGTCTTGAGGGTTACTTCCCCAGCCGCCGTCGCGCGCCCGCCAGCAGCGACTCCACCTCCTCGACGCGGGCCAGCTTCGCGAAGAGCAGGTAAGACATCCCGTAGGTCCCCAGCACCAGGACGGCCTTGAAGATCGGCCGCAACGGCGGCAGCAGCCACCAGACGAGCGCTCCGGGGAGCGTCGCCGCCAGCGCCAGCAGCACCATGCGGGCGTCCTCCCGCCAGGGGAGCTCGAACTCCGGCAGCCTTCGCCGCAGCGCCGCGCGCAGCTGGTAGAGCTCCATCCAGGCGCCGAAGCCGGAGGCGAGCGACAGGCCGAGCGAGCCCAGGTAGAGCACCCGCCCGGGCAGCGGCCCGACCAGCGACGACAGCCGGAAGCGGTCCAGGAAGAACATCAGGGGGACGGCCACCAGCACCGACGTCCCCACCCGGAGCGCCGCGATGCGGGCGGGAGAGCGGGTGTCGCCCAGCGCGTAGAAGGTGTTCTGGAGCAGGCGCGAGGTGGTGGTGGCGAGGATGCCCGTCGAGTAGCCGCAGAGCACCAGATAGACCAGCCAGTTCTCCGGCACGCCGAAGTTCCCCCGGCGGTAGAAGCCGACCACCAGGAAGCCGAAGGCGAGATAGCCGACCACGGTGGGGATGTTGAGAAAGGCGACGTAGCGCAGTGCCCGGCGGACGCGGGCGAGCAGCGCCGGCGCCGCCCCCTCACCGCGCAGGCGCGACATCTCCGGCAGCTCCGAGGCCGCCACCGAGATGCCGAACAGGCTGATCGGCAGCAGGTAGAACATCTGCGCGAAGCGGTCCGCCGAGGCCGCGCCGGTGGCCAGTGAGGTGGCGAGGAAGAGGTCGATATAGCCGGCCAGCTGCACCACCCCACGACCGGCCACCGCCGGCCACCACGCCGCCAGCGCCTGCCGCACCCCCGGCACGGCGAGCGAGAGTGAAGGCCGGAAGCCGCGCAGGATGTCCAGCACCACCGGGAGCTGGACGAGGAACTGCAGCAGGCCCCCCGCGAACGCCCCCCAGCAGGCCGCCTTGAAGAGCTGGATCTGCTCGGCGACGCCAAGCGTGCCGGCCAGACGATTGTCGTGAAAATGACGGCCGGCAATCACCAGCGCGGCGATGATCGCCGAGTTCCACAGCACCGGCGCGAAGTACGGCAGGAAGAATCGCCGGTTGCTGTTGAGGATCGCCAGCGCCCACACCGACAGCACCAGAAAACCGGCCATCGGAAAGAGGATGCGTACCCCGGTCACCGCCAGGGCGAAGCGGTCCACCGACATCCGGCCCGCGGCGACGGCGGCGGCGTCGCGCAGGAAGCCGGGCGCGAGCAGGACGACGATCGGCTTGGCGAGCAGGATCCCGAGCAGGGCGAAGGCCGCCGCCGCCGCCGCCATCAGGCCAAAGATGGCGCCGGCGAACCGGCCGGCCTCCTCGTCCCTCCCCTCCTCCAGCAGCCCGCTGTAGATGGGGATGAACGAGGCCGAGAGCGCCCCCTCCCCCAGCAGGTTCTGGAGGACGTTGGGCACGCGCATGGCGGCGGTCAGCGCGTCCTGGTGGGGGCCGACGCCGAAGTAGCGGGCGAACGCCCCCTCGCGCACGAAGCCCATCAGCCGGCTGAGCACGATGCCGGCGAAGACGCTCGCCGCCCCGGCGCGCGAGCGGGGGCGGCGCAGCGGCGCCTGCGGCGGGTCCTGCGGGGTGGCCGGGTCTACCGTCTCCGCCGGATCGCTCACTGCGGCAGGTCGTTCCAGTTCAGCAGGGCGTTGTAGACGAAGCGGAAATCCGCGAGGTTGAGATAGCGGTGGAGCGGGTCGAATGCGTAGAGGATCACCCGCCCCTTGCCGGTGGGCAAGTCGAGGATGGCCGGCTTGCCGTTGACGGCGTCCTCCCCGCGCACGAAGCCCGAGAGCACGAGCCGGCCGTCCTCCTTCTTCTCCGGCTTCGCCTTCGGCGCCGCGGGGGCCGGCGCGCCCTGGGCGTCGAGGTCTTCCACCTCGATCCCGGCGTCCTTCTTTGGCGCGTCCTTCACCTCGTCCTCCTCCCCCTCCGGTTTTTTGGTGCCGAACTGCAGGACGACCCGGGCGCGGTCCGACTTCGACACGTCGAAGATCGGGCCATTGCCGCGGAAGACGCCGGTCAGCCCCTCGTAGCCATAGGCGATGGGGTGCTCCGGCCGTACCACCTTGGCGCGCAGCTCGGAGCCGGGGGTGTTGAAGCTCCCCTGCACCGGGAAGGCGGCGCGCACGATCCCCCCCTCGACCGGCAGCGTGCCGGCGCTGCCCAGGGCCAGCAGCACGCCGCCGCCGCGGACGAATTTGTCGAGGTTGAGCAGCCCCTCGAACCCCATGCCGCCGGTGATGTCCTCCGAGCCGTCGGGGATCCCCTGGCTCGGGAACTCCGGCGTCTTGGTGTAGGCGAGCGGGCCGTACTTGGGATCGATGCCGTGCACGAGATCGGCCAGACCGCCGCCGGTGGTGGGAAAGAGGATGACGTCGAAGCGCTCGGCGAGGCTCCCCCGCTTGAGGTCGTCGTCGTTGATCGAGGTGTAGGGGATCTTGGCGCGATCGAGGGTGTAGCGCACCCAGCCGGCGTCCTGGGTGTCGATCCAGTTGTGCAGGACCGCCAGGCGCGGCAGGTCGACGAGATGGCGCCGGACGTCCGGCGTCGTGGCCGCCGCCGCGAACGAGAGCCCGGTGCGGCGCGCCACCTCCTCCACCGCCTCGCGCGGCGCCTGCACGATCCAGCTCCCCGGCGGATAGCCGACGCCACCCGCCGTGAAGGGCACCTCCGCGGCGTCGACCTGGTTCGTACCCAGGATCACCCGCGCCTCGAGGAGCGCCGTCTGCCCGGTGTCGCGCAGCAGGAAGACCTCCCCCGCGCCGTCGATCCTGCCGGCGGGGACCACGTCGGCGGTCACCGGCGCCATCGCGGCGTCGAAGATCTTCTTGTCGGCGACCGCCTCGCCGGCCACGCCGTAGAGCAGCGGCCAGGTCCAGGCCACGTCGTCGTAGGGGGGGTTCGGCTCGTCGGCCGGGAACTTCTGCTCCTCGAGGAGGTTGTTGGCGAAGGTGCCGTAGGGCTGATCCAGACGCACGACGTAGGTCCCCGCCGGCCACCCCTTGGCGCCGATCCTGGCCTCGCCGGTCAGGCGCTGGACCTCGATCCGGTGCTGGCGCAGCTGGTTCACCAGGTAGGCGAGGCGGGCCGGATCGCGCTGGTCCGGAGGGAAGACCCAGGCGTAGGGAGCCTCGGTCCTTCCCTTCTGGAGCGCCCGGTTCCCCTTGGTCCAGAAGTCCAGGAGCATCTCCTCGCGGTGCAGGGACGCGTACTCCAGCGCGGCGAGGACCCCCGCCTCCATGTAGTTCGTGTTGTTGCGCAGCGACCAGCGCAGCTTCTTCTTCGGCGGCGTGGGGCGGTACCACTGGACGTCGGTCACCGGCCTGCCCGCGAACTTCGACCGCGAGAGGTCGCGGTCGTAGGTGCCGGCCGAGCCGTTGCCGAAGGTCTCGTAGAAGCGCCCCACCGAGTGGTGCAGGTTGGCCACCGAGTTGAGGTAACCGGGCCACCAGCCGTCCCAGAAAGCCCAGGTGAAGACGCCGGGGAGCCCCTGCGCGGAGAGGGCGCCGGCCTCGTGGTAGCCGAGCTGCGTCCACTCGTCGACCGTCACCGGATCGATCGCCCGGTTGAACGGCCCGTAGCCGGTCATGATGTAGAGCAGCGGCAGCGACTCGTGCAGGTCGTGCATCACCTGCGGGTGGAACTCGTAGAAAGTCTCGTGGACGGCGCGGGTGAGCGCCTGGGTGACCTGCATGCCGTCCCGGTTGTTGTCGTGGAGGACGTAGTGCCCCCAGTAGGGTGGGGAGATGATCTCGGCGAGATCCTCATAAGGGACCTTGCGGCCGCGGATGTGCCGGTAGTACCAGTCCACCTGCCGGTCGCGGCCGTCCGGCTCGGTGACCGGGGTGATCATGACGATGGCGTTCCTGCGGATCGCCTGGATCTCGGGTTTCTCGGAGACCGCCAGCCGGTAGGCGAGCTCCATCAGCATCTCGGGGCTGCCGGTCTCGGTCGAGTGGAGGCCGCCGGTGAACCAGTAGAAGACCTTCCCCTCGGCCGCCAGCCGGCGGGCCTCCTCGCGCGAGGTGCGGCGGGGGTCGGCAAGGCGGGCGGTGACGTCCTTGTAGCGGTCGAGCGCCGCCAGGTTCTCGGGGTCCGAAACCAGGGCGACGATCATCTCGCGCCCCTCCTCGCTGGTGCCGATGACCTTGACCTGCACCCGGTCGGTGGCCGCGGCGAGGCGGCGGAAGTAGCCGTGGACGTCCGCCACCCGCGACAGCTCGTCCGGAGCCCCGGCGAGGTGCCCGAGCGCCTTGGTGGGCGACGGCACCGTGTCCGAGTCCGGCACGTAGGCGACCGACTCGGGGAGATACTCGGGGGCGGTGGTGTACTCCCGGATCTTCTCGACGCTCCCCGGCTCGGGGCGGTCGGGGGCCCAGGCGCCTTCGGCCGCGGGCGCCGGGGCGGCGGCCGGAGCCGGAGGCGGTTCTTGGGCCAGTGCGGCGCCGGCGCAGAGAAGAGCGGCGACCAGGAATCGGACCGGACGGACGTTCACGGCGGGAGCCTCCTTGGGAAGGATGGCTACGATACCGGTTCCCGGCTGGCGGGACAAGAAGGACGGCGACCGCGCCCCGGCGGGGCTGCATCGCGCCTGGTGGGGATTCGCTGCAGCCCCGCGGGATCGCCGAGAACCCCCGCAGGGCGTTGGACGCCCCCGGGTTGGGCTCTCACCATCCCCGCGGGGGCGCGTCGGAGCCCGGCCGGAATCGTGACGCGCCCATCGGGGCGCGCGCCGAGCCCCGAGGGGCACGGTCGGCCCCCACCGGGCACGGCCGGCTCCCCGTGGGACACGATCGGAGCCCCACCGGGCGCGGGCCGAGCCCCGAGGGGCGTGACCGGCTCCTCACGGGGCGCGGCCGGAGCCCTGTGGGGCACGTCACGATACCCGCCGGGATTCACACACGCCCTGCGGAGCCGCATCGAATCTCTTTGGGGAGCGCGACGAAAATTCGCGGGATCGTTCAGCGCATCCGCACCACCACCACCGTCATGTCGTCCGCCTGCTCCTGGTCCCCCTTGAAGTTCGAGAGGTCGCCGAGGATGGCGTCGCGGACCTCGCGGGCGGTGCGGCTGCCGGCGGCGCGGGCGACGGCCCGCTGGAGGCGCGCGACGCCGTAGTCCTCGTCGTGATCGTTGCGGGCCTCGACCAGGCCATCGGTGTAGAAGATCAGCAGGTCCCCCTTCGCGATCGGCTGCCGCACCAGCTCGTAGCGGCCGTCGAGGAAGGTGCCGAGCGGGGGCGCCCCCTCCCCCACCTCGCTGAAGCGGCCGGAGCGCGGATCGTGGTGGAGCATCGGGGGGTGGCCGGCGGTCACCAGGGTCACCGAGCCCTCCTGGCGGTCGAGCACGGCGGAGAGCAGGGTGACGTAGGTCCGCTTGTCCGTGGTCCGCCGGACCATGTGGTTCAGCCGCTCGAACACCCCTAGCGGCGAAGCCAGGTCCTGCTCCAGCAGGTAGAGGCAGCTGCGCACGCCCGAGAGCAGCAGCCCGCTCGCCAGGCCATGCCCGGCCACGTCGCCGATCACCAGGACGAGTTGGGAGTCGCTGAGCTTGAAGTACTCGTAATAGTCGCCGCCCACCTCGGTCGCCGGCAGCGAGGCCGCGGCGAGGTCGATCCAGTCCAGCTGGGGAGCCGTCTGGGGGAGCATGCTGAGCTGGATCTTGCGCGCGTACTCGATCTCCTCGCGCATCCGCAGCCGCTCGCGATGGCGGGAGTGCTCCTTGCGCCAGCCGGCGAGGAACCGCTTGCGATCGAGCTGCGTCACCCCCAGGGCGGTCGCCAGGCAGATCACGCTCATGATCGAGACCGCGACGATCGCGTCCTGATCCGCCGGCACGGAGACCCGCCGCAGCCCCACCCACTCCAGGGGGAAGACCGCCGTCGTCCAGAGGGCGGCGAACAGCATGAGGTGCTCGGACACCCGCAACCGGAAGGCCAGCAGCAGGAAGCCGATGAGGATGAACGGCACGTGCTCGCCGTTCTGCATGTGGCTGGTGGCGAACTTGAGCACCACGATCTGGGAGAAGAGGAAGACCAGCAGGATCTGGCGGAAGTTGCGGGCGAAGACCTCGCGGTCGCGCAGGATGAGGAGCGCCACGCAGACGAGGGCGTCGACGATGTAGATCGCGAGGCCATAGCCGTCGTGGAGATCAGTCGAGGTGGCGATCCCGCCCAGGCAGAGCAACGCCAGCAGCACCACCAGCCAGCGGAAGACGCGGTAGTTGCGGGCGTCGAAGTGGCGCTGGAGGGCGAGCGGCTCCGGCAGCAGCACGAGCTCGTCGAGAGTGGGGGCTTTCATCGCCGGGGTTCCGCCGGGCCGATCTAGTCGAAGAGCCAGCGGATCGCGCCGCCGAGGAGGCCGGAAAAGAGCTCGCCCATCATCGACCCCGAATGGCGGTGGCCGCCGAGCAGCAGGCTCTCCGACTTCGGCTGGTTCCACGGCCGCAGGGTCTCGCCCAGCCGCTGCTGCCGCACCTCGCTCAGCTCCTGCTCGTGCAGGAGCTTCTCGGCCCGCGCCTCTCCCCCCTCGCGGATCCAGCGCAGCAGCTGGTCCAACTCGTGGAAGTCGAACCAGATGCCGTGGCGGGCGCAGACGTCCACGATGACGCCGCTCTTCCTGCCGTAGTTGCGGCGGTTCATCAACGCGTTGCAGATCACGCAGGGGCGGTAGTGGACCGGCGGCGCCGGGGCCGCCGCCGCCGCCTCGGCGGGAGCGCCGCCGCCGAACCCCTCCGGGAGCTGGCCCGACCGCGCGCGGTCGGCCAGCACCTCGAAGATCTCCTTCTCGATCCACAGCCCGCCGCAGGTGGGGCAGTCGAAGATGGCCACGCCGGCCTGCCCCAGGCGGCGGCTGCTCAAGGGGCGCCCCCCCGGGCAGGAGGGGCACCGGTAGCCGCTCTCGCCGGCCGACGCCTGGGCGGCGAGCACCGGCGTGCCGCAGAAGTGGCAGAAGCGGGCCCGGCCGCTCACCCGCGCCATGCAGCCAGGGCAGATCGTGTCGAGGTCGCGGTCGTGGAGGGTGAACTCGGCGCCGCAGAAGCGGCAGGCCGGCTCCGCCCCTTCCCGCGGCGCGCCGCAGGAGGAGCAGCGCACCACGGCCGCGTCGTGCGCCCGCGGCTGGGGCACGGTGACCGTGGCGCCGCAGGAGCACGGGAAGACCGAGCCCACGGGGCGCGCGGTGGCGTCGAACTGGCGATGGCACTGGGGGCAGGCAACGAGGAAGCGCATGCGGTCGGTCCTCTCTCGAATCAGTCCTGCCGCAGGGCGGCCAGGGGGTCCACCCGCGTGGCGCGCCGGGCCGGGAGGTAGTTGGCCAGCAGGGCCACGGCGGCGAGGCCGAGCGGCACGGCCACGAAGGTGAGGGGGTCGGTGGCGCTCAGGCCGTAGACCTGGCCGGCGAGGAAGCGGCTGGCGAACCACCCCCCCACGAGGCCCAGCGCCAGCCCGATCAGCACCTGCGTCATCCCCTGCCGCACCACCAGCCGGAGGACCTGCTCGCGCTGGGCGCCCAGGGCCATGCGGATGCCGATCTCGTGCGTCCGCTGGGTCACGGTGTAGCTCACCACGCCGTAGACGCCGACCATGGCCAGCACCAGGGCGAGCCCGGCGAACAGGGCGAGCAGCACGGCCTTGAAGCGGCTCTGCGCCAGCGAGGCCGCCACCACCTCGCTCAGCGGCGTCACCTTGTCCAGCGGCAGGTCCGGATCGACCGCCCTCACCGCCGCGCGGAGGGGCCCGGTCAGGCGGCCGGGGTCCCCCGTGCCGCGCACCACCAGTGTGGCGCTGGTGATGGGGTCCTGGAACTGGGGCCAGTACGCCTCCGAGCCGGCCTCTTCGCCGAGCGACTGGTGGCGGACGTCCCCGACCACGCCCACCACCGTGTACCAGTGCGCCTTCGGGTCCTTGGTGTCCTCGAAGGTGAGCCGCTTGCCCAGCGGGTCCTCGTTCGGCCAGACCTGGGCCGCCATGGTCTCGTTGATCAGGAGCACGCGCATCCCCGACTCGTTGTCCCGCTCGTCGAACAATCGCCCCCGGCGCAGGGGGATGCCGAGCGCCCGGAAGGCGCCGGGGGTCGCCGCCCGCACGTTGGTGCTGGGCACCGCGTTGGGAGGGGGGTCCGGCCGGCCGGCGACGGAAAAGGCGAGGACCATGTCGCTGCCGCCGAGTGGCAGGGGGAAGAGGAAACCGGCCTGCTCGACTCCGGGAAGGGCTCGCACCCGCTCCAGGAGCCCGCGATAGAAGACGGTCTGGCGCTGCGGATCGGGATACTTCGTCTGCGGCAGGTCGAGCCTGGCGGTGAGCACCCCCTGGGGCCGGAAGCCGGGGTCCACCGCCCGCAGCCGGGCGAAGCTCTGGATCAGCAGCCCGGCTCCCAGCAGCAGGACCAGCGTCAGCGCCACCTGCGCGAGCACCAGGGCGTCGCGCACCAGCCGGCCGCGGACGCCGCCGGCCACCGCCCGCCCCCCTTCCTTGAGAGCCTCCCCCAGCCGGCGCCCCGTGCCGGCCAGCGCCGGGACCAGCCCGAAGAGCAGCCCGGTCGCCAGCGACACGGCAAGGGTGAACAGGAGGACGCGGCCGTCGAGGCGCACCTCCTGCGAGCGCGGGATGCCGTCCGGATTGAGCGCGATCAGGGCCCGCACTCCCCAGTAGGCGAGGAGCAGGCCCAGGAGGCCCCCCGCGAGGAAGAGGAGCAGCGTCTCGGTGAGCATCTGGCGCACCAGCCGCGCCCGGTCCGCGCCCAGGGCGGCCCGCAGGGCGATCTCCCGCTCCCGGGCCGCCACGCGGGCGAGCAGGAGGTTCGCCACGTCCGCGCAGGCGATCAGCAGGACGAAGCTGACGAAGATCAGCAGGATCAGGAGGGCCGTCCGGATGTTCTCCACCTGGAGCTCCGCGAGAGGGATGACCAGGGTCCCCCAGCCGGTGTTGGTGTCCGGGTACTGCCGCTCGAGCCGGCCGGCGATCTCCGTCATCTCCGTCCGCGCCTGCTCCAGCGCCACTCCCGGCTTCAGGCGCCCCACCACCCGCAGGTAGTGGGCCCCGCGGTGCTCCTTGGCGGGGTCCACGGTCAGCGGCAGCCAGATATCCCGCTTGGCGGGGAGATCGAAGCCGGGAGGAGCGACGCCGACCACGGCGTAGCTTTCGCCGTCCAGGATCACGGTGCGCCGGATGATGCCGGGGTCGGCCCCGAAGCGCCGCCGCCAGAGCCCGTCGGAGAGCACGGCCACCCGCTCGCCGCCCGGGCGCCCCTCCTCCGGGCGGAACCCGCGCCCGAGGACCGGCTCCATCCTCAGCGTGTGGAAGAAGTCCGCCGAGACCGCGGCCCCCTGGAGCGCCTCGGGGCGATCGCCGCCGGTCAGATTGAAACGGCCCGCGCTGATCGCCGCCAGCCCCTGGAAGGAGCGGCTCTGGCGCCGGAAGTCCTCGTAGTCCGGAACCGAGACGGTGAAGCGCGGGAACCCGGCCTGCGGGTTCTTCATCATCACGACCACCAGCTGGTCCGGCCGTGGGTAGGGGAGCGGATTCAGCAGCACGCCGCTGACGACGCTGAAGATCGCGCTGTTGGCGCCGATCCCCAGGGCCAGCGCGATCAGGGCGGCCAGGGTCGTCCCCGGGGACTTCGCCAGGGTGCGCAGCCCGAAACGGATGTCCTTCCAAAAGCTGCTCAAGAGAAAACCTCCGAAAAGTCCGCACCGTTCCCGGACAGCCACCGCGAACCTGGAGCGCCGGAGCTCGTGGCGGAATCCTATCGCGTTCGGGGCTTCCTGCCACGCTCGCGGCGGGAGCGAGCCGGAGTCAGCCGAGCAGCGTCTCCCCCGCCGGCTCGCGCAGGTTGTAGTGCGAGCTCATCACATGCCCGTAGGCGCCGGCGTTGGCGATCAGGATCACGTCCCCCTCGGCGGAGGGGGGCAGGCGGCGCGAGCGGCCGAGGATGTCGCCGGTCTCGCAGATCGGGCCCACGACGTGGGCGGTCCAGGTGGCCGGCTCGTCGAGCCGCGAGAGGTTGACGATCGGATGGTAGGCGCCATAGAGCGGCGGCCGGATCAGCGAGTTCATCCCGGTCTCCAGGCCGACGTAGGTGACCTCCCCCTTGCGCTTGATCTGCGTCACCCGCGCCAGCAGCACCCCGGCCGTGGCCACCAGGAATCGCCCCGGCTCGAGCCAGAGCTCGAAGCGCGGATTGGCCGCCTTGAAGCGCCCCAGCTGCTCGCCCAGGGCCTCCAGGTCGAGCGGGCTCTGCTCCGGCCGCTCGGGGACTCCGAGGCCGCCGCCGAGATCAATCGCGCGGACGTCGGGAAACTGTTCCGCGGCTTCCCCCAGGAAGAGCGCCACCTCGCTCCACGCCTCGGCAGCACGGATGCCGCTGCCGGAGTGGGCGTGGAGGCCGACGACCCGGGCGCCGCACGCCGCCAGCAGCAAGCGGGTCTCCTCCATCTGCTCCGGCGCCAGGCCGAACTTGGACTGCGCCCCGGCGGTGCGGACGTGGGCGTGGTGCCCCCTCCCCCGCCCCGGATCGAGCCGCAGGAAGATCTCGCGCCCGCGGAAGACCTCCGGCCATTCGCGCAGGGGGTGGACGTTGTCCACCGTCACCCGCGCCCCCGCCGCGAAGCCGCGCCGGTACTCCTCGCGCGGCGCGAAGTTGGGGGTGAAGAGGAGCCGCGAGCCGTCGAGCCCGGGGAACAGGGAGAGCACGTGGTCCAGCTCGGCGGCCGAGACGCACTCGAAGCCGAGCCCGGCGTCGTGGAAGACCCGCAGCACGCCGGGATGGCAGTTCGCCTTGACCGAGTAGAAGACCTGGCTCAACGGCTTGAGCGACCGCAGCGACTCCGCGGCGGCGCGGAGGGTTGCGGCGTCGTAGACGTAGACCGGCCCGCGCTCGGCCGCGAGATCCAGCAGCTCGCGCCGGCGGGCGATCCACCACTCGTGGGGGTGGAACGGAGCCTCCTCCACCGGCCCTCCGGAGAGCTCGCTCCAGGTGGGGCCGAACAGGGCGCTCTCCCCTTTCTGCGCGAACAGGAGCCCGTGCAGCTGGCGGATCAGCCGCTCGCTCTGCTCCTCGTCGACCAGGAAGGTGAGGTTGAGATCGCTCGCCGACTGCGTCAGCAGGTGGACCTTGAGCTCCTCGAATGCCTCCATCACCGGTCCCAGCTCGTGGAGGATGGCGCGGATCCCCCTGCCGACGAGAGACAGCGAGGCCGTCGGCGCGATCACCCGCGGCTCGCAGAACGGGGAGAGGTCGGCCAGCAGCGCGGCGAGCGCCGCCCCGTCGAGCCCGTTGGCCTGCGGGTCGAGCGAGACCGTGACGTTGGTCTCCGAGGTCGAGACCGAATCGATCGACAGGCCGTGCCGGGCGAAGACGGTGAAGGCGCGGGCGAGGAAGCCGACCTCCTGCCACATGCCGACCGTGTCCATGGAGATCAGCGTGATCCCGCGGCGAGAGGAGATCGCCTTGACCTGCGGTCCGCCCGCCGCACCGACCGCCGAACCGACTGCCGAAATAATCGTGCCCGGCGCCTCCGGCCGATCGATGCAGAGCACGTGGAGGGGGATGCCGTGCCGGCGCAGCGGCGGGATCGACCGTGGGTGCAGCACCTTGGCCCCCATGCTCGCGATCTCCTGCGCTTCGTCGTAGTCGAGGGCGCGCAGCAACCGGGCCGAGGGGAGGAGCGCGGGGTTGGCCGTGAACAGGCCGGGGACGTCGGTCCAGATCTCGCACCGCGCGGCGCCCAGGCGGGCGGCGAAGTAGGCGGCGGAGGTGTCCGAGCCGCCGCGGCCGAGAAGCACCGTCTGCCCCTCGCGGTTGCGGGCGATGAACCCCTGGGTGATCACCGCCCCGGCGCGCAGCTCGCCGAGATGGGCGATCAGCGCCTCGTCGCGGTCGAAGTCGCAGGTGGCCGAGAGGTAGGCGCGGGGCCCGGGGGCCGGCGGCTCCTCGCGGGCCAGGAGCGACGTCCGGGCGTCGTGCCAGGCGGTCGCGATCCCCCGCGACTCCAGAAAGGCTGCGCCGAGGCGGGAGGAGAGCAGCTCGCCGA
This sequence comes from uncultured Acidobacteriota bacterium, assembly GCA_963698025.1. Lineage (GTDB taxonomy): Bacteria > Acidobacteriota > Thermoanaerobaculia > Multivoradales > UBA5704 > DATARR01. Next base: position 475,425 of record OY969112.1, read on the forward strand.
AGGCCATCACCCGGGCCTTGAGCGCCGGGCCGGCCTCGCGCAGCAGCGAGGCGGCGAGGGCGAGGCGGGAGAGCTCCTCGAGGTCGGCCCGCAAGAGATCTCCCGCGGCGAGCCCCAGGGCCGCCCCCAGCTCCAGGTGGCGCCGCTCGATCGCCGCCAGCGGCTCCTCCTGCCGCCCCCCCGTCTCGGAAACAGCCGCGGCGAGGAGCGCTTCGAGCTGATCGGAGACCCTCGAAAGGGCCGAGCAGACGACGAGGGGGCGCACCCCCTCGCCGATCCGCCGGCGGACGAGATCGGCGATCGTCGCCCAGCGCTCCGGTGTCGAGACGCTGGTGCCGCCGAACTTGAGGACGACCCAGGGGGGAGCCACTACCCCTTCGCGGCCTGCACCGCCTCGGTCAACGCCGGCAGCACCTCGTGGAGATCGCCGACGATGCCGTAGTCGGCGATGGTGAAGATCGGCGCGCCGGGGTCCTTGTTGATCGCCACGATCACCGCGGAGCCCTTCATGCCGACCAGGTGCTGGATGGCGCCGGAGATGCCGGCCGCGATGTAGAGCTTGGGGGCGACCGTCTGCCCCGAGGAGCCGATCTGGCGGTCGCGCGGCAGCCAGCCGTTGTCGATCACCGGGCGGCTGGCGCCGATCTCGGCCCCCAGCGCGCGGGCGAGGTTCTCGACCGGGGCCATCTTGTCCGCCCCGCCGACGCCGCGGCCGACGGCGACGATGATGCCCGCCTTGGTGAGGTCGACCGTGTCCCCCCCCACCTCCTCGTAGCCGAGCACCTCGCGGTCCGGCGCGACCCCCGAGAGATCGACGTCGAGCGGCCTGGCCTCGGCCTCGCCGCGGGTGGCGCCGTCCGCCTGGAAGGCGCCGGACTGGACGGAGACGAGCACCGTCCCCTCCCCCTTGACGCGCACCTTCGACTGCAGCTTGCCCCCCATCACCGGACGGGTCCAGACCAGCCCGCCATCGGCGCCCTGGAAACCGGTCACCTCCGGCAGCAGGCCGGCGCCGACCGTCTGCGCCAGGCGGGCCATGTAGTCGACCGTCTGATAGGTGTGCGGGAAGACCACGAACGCCGGCGCCGCCGCCCGGATCGCGGGAGCGAGGGCGCCAATATAGGTACCCGGCGTGTAGACGCGCAGGGCATCCTGGTCCGCCACGTGGACGGCGGCGAGGTCGAACTTGGCCACCTCGGCGGCGGCGAGCCCCACCCCCGAGCCGAGCAGCACGGCCTCGGCCTTGCCGCCGAGCTCCGCCGCCAGCTTCTGCGCCGCGGCCACCGCCTCCCAGGAGATGCGGGGGAATTGCCCCTCGCGATGTTGCAGGACGACCCAGACAAGATTCGCCATCAGAGCACCCTCGCTTCCTTCTGCAGTTTCTCGACCAGCTTCGCCGCCGCGGTCTTGGCATCCCCCTCCAGCATCTGGGCCCCCTTGCCCGATTCCGGGAAGCTGACGGAGACGATTTCCAGCCGCGAGCCCGCCGCCCCCACCTGCCCGGCATCGAGCCCGAGGTCGGCCGGCGAGGCGGTGGCGATCTCCTTCTTCTTGGCCGCCATGATCCCCTTCAGCGAGGCGTAGCGCGGGTGGTTGATGCCCGCCTGCACCTCCAGCACGGCGGGCAGGCGGACGCGCGACACCTCGTTGACGCCGCTCTCCATCTCGCGGGTCACTTTGGCGCTGGCGTTGCCCTCCTCCAGCTCGACCCCCATCACCAGCCAGACGTGCGGCCAGCCGAGGTGGCCGGCGACCACCGAACCGGTGCCGCCGTAGCCCACGTCGTCCGACTGCGAGCCGGTGAGCACCAGGTCGAAGGAGTCGCGGGCGAGGGCGGCCGCGAGCGCGCGGCCCGTCGCCAGGGCGTCGCCGCCGGCGAAGGCGGGGTCCGCGAGGTGGACGGCGCGCGCCGCCCCTACCGCCAGGGCCTTGCGCAGGGCCTCCTTGACCCGCTCGGGGCCGAGGCTGAAGACGACCACCTCGCCGCCGGTCTTCTCGGCGATGCGCAGCCCCTCCTCCAGGGCGTACTCGTCGCTCTCGTTGATCACGAACGGCAGGTCCTCCTCGTCCACCCACCGCCCATCGCGGCTGACGCGCAGCCGCGCCTCGGTGTTCGGGACCTGCTTGATGCATACGGCGATCTTCATTCAACAGTCTCCTTGAGGATTCCGGCTAGGCAGGCTTGGCGCGGCCGTTGAGCAGGCGGCGCAGCAGCGGCGGAGCCGGGTTGAACGCCCACACGCGGTCGTCGAACCGGAGCGTGGGCACGACGCGCCGGCCGCCGCTGCGCTGGAGCACCAGGGTCTCGGCGGCAGGGTCCTGATCGATGTCCACCTCGGCGAACGGGGCCTCGGCCTCCTCCAGCACCCGCTTGGCGCGCCGGCAGTCCGGGCACCAGGAGGAGCTGTAGACGACCACGCTGTCGGCGTGGATCCCCTCGCCGGCGGCAAGCTTCACCGTCTCCGCGGCCGAGAGGCGGACGCCGACGATACGGATCTTGCCGTCCGGCTCGGTGAGGAGCACGGCCGGCAGGTCGGCGTCGGGCGAGAGCCCCAGCCGCGCGAGACGGTCGCCGGCCCCGGGGTCGGCGGCCAGGTCGACGCGGTCCCCGCACTCGGCGGGGGGCTCGGGCTGGCGGGTCGAATCGTAATAGACGTGACAGTCCAGATGGCTCATGGATTGGGTCCCGGGACCCTTACCGCGGCGCCGTTGACGGCCGCCGCGGCGGGGGTCGTGAGGAAGTGGATGACCGACGCGACGTCCTCGGTCTTCGCCCATTGGGAAGGATCGGCGTCGGGCATCGCCGCCCGGTTCGCGGGAGTGTCCATGGTGCCGGGGAGGACGGCGTTGGCCCGCCCTCCGAACGCCGACATCTCGCGCGCCAGCGACTCGACCATGCGCAGCACCCCGGCCTTGGTGGCGGCGTACCCGCCGACCCCGGCCTCGCCGAGGAGGGCGGCCGGAGCCGACACCGCGACGACCACGCCGCCGCCCGCCCGCTCGAACCGGCGGGCGCATTCGCGGAAGACGCGGAAGGTGGTGTCGAGATTGAGCTTGAGCAGGTAGGTCCAGTCGGCGTCCGAAAAATCGGCGAACCGCGACCAGCGGAAGCCGCCGACCAGGTGGACCACGGCCCGGGGGACCCCCGGGCCGGCCTCCTCCTCGGCGAACAGCCGCTCGACCTCGGGGGTGGACGACAGGTCCGCGCGCCGCGCGGTCAGCACGTCCGCGGACCCCAGGGGGGTCAGCTCCGCCAGGGCGGACTCGGTGGCGCCGGCGGCGAGGACGCGGTCGCCGGCCGCCAGGAACCGCTCCACCACGCTCCGCCCGAGGGCGCCCGAGGCGCCGGTGATGAGGACTCGACCACTCATGCTCTCTCCAGGGTTGGGTACGGCAAGGGCATGGCCCCCGCCACAGCCCTATGAGTGCCGGGAGGGACCGCGAGCGAGACTATCATGGGTGGCGGGTGCGGAGGGGAGGAGCGTTTGACATCGCAAGGCGGCACCAGTATCTTGGTTACATGCCGAAACGAGCTGCCGTGGCTTCTCCTTCTCCTTTGACGGCGGCTCAACCCGGCGATACAATTCGTCCCATGAAGCGAGTGCTTTTGGCGCCGGCGACCGTGTCCCCCAAGCGAGCTCTGATCCGGGCCGCTGTCGAGAAGGTCGCGGCCGAACAGAAGCGCAGGGAGACCGAGGAGAAGGCCGCTGCCCGTAAGGCGAGAGTCTCCCCTCGGTCCGCGCCTGCCCGCGAAGACTAATCTTTCCTCCAGCCGATCAGCCCTCTTGTATGGTCGTCTCTTTCGAGTACGACAAGAACGTCTTCATCAACTGTCCGTTTGATCGGGGCTACAAGTCTCTCTTCGAGGCGCTCGTCTTCACGGTCTTCGACTGCGGTTTCCGGCCACGTTGCGCTCTGGAGACCGCGGACGCGGGACAGGTCCGGATGGAGAAGATCTTCGACCTGATCGCCGACAGCAGGCTCGCCATCAACGATCTGTCTCGCGTCGACCTCGATTCCGAGACGAACCTGCCGCGCTTCAACATGCCCCTCGAATTGGGGGTTTTTCTCGGAGCGCGGCGCTACGGCCAAGGCCGTCAGAAGGAGAAGCGCTGCTTGATCCTGGATCGAGAACGTTATCGATACCGAGCCTTCATCTCCGACATCGCCGGCCAGGACGTCCAGGAGCACGGGGATGACCCCATACGCGTCATCAAGATCGCCCGCGACTGGCTCCGCAGCCAATCCCAGAATTCGGGGATGCCGGGCGGTAGGGCCATCGCGGAACGTTACAAAGCCTTTCGTGCCCAGCTTCCCGAGCTCTGCCGGGAAGCGCGGCTGGATGAAGACGATCTGATCTGGATCGAGTACACCGATCTCGCCTGGAACTGGCTCGAGCTCAACGCCTAAAGGCGAGAGATCCAGAGGGACGCGCACCTCTGGTCTACAATCTCCCGGCCATGCCGTCCCGCCGCATCTTTCCGCCCGAGCCCGCCGTCACCGGCGAGACCAAGGCACAGCGCCGGCAGCGCAAGCGGCGCACCTACGTCCTGCGGTGGTTCGACCGCACGATCCTTTCGCTCTACCGGCTGATCCACTGGCTCGACCGCAAGGCTCCCGTCGAGAAGCGCTACTTCCGGGTGGCGATCTTCGGCTCCAGCCGCATCCAGCCCGAGGACGAGGCCTACGGACAGGTTCGCGAGCTCGCCCGCCAGCTCTCCTACGTGGGGTGCGACATCGTCACCGGCGGCGGCCCCGGCCTGATGCGGGCGGCCAACGAGGGGGCACGGGCCGGCGCCTACCACTACAAGACCCGCTCCTTCGGGCTCACCATCCTCCTGCCGATGGAAGAGCAGCCCAACCCGTTCATCGACGAGGTGGCCCAGCACTCGATGTTCTTCTCCCGCCTCCACCAGTTCATCCGCCTCTCGCACGCCTACATCGTGATGGACGGCGGCATCGGCACCACCCTGGAGGCGATGATGGTCTGGCAGCTCCTCCAGGTGCGGCTGATGAGCGGTCGGACGCTCATCTTCGTGGGACCGATGTGGCGGGGCCTGAGGAGCTGGATCGAGCGCGAGATCATCGAGCGGGGGCTCGCCTCGCCGCCGGACCTCGACCTCGCCGTCTGGGTGGATACCGTCGGCGAGGCCCTGGAGGTGGTGACGCACGCCCTCGAGGACTTCCTCCGCCAGCACAAGGTGATCCTCCCGCCGGCGCTGGAAGAGCCGCCCGCGGGGAGCCACGCGATCCCCGTCCGTCGCGAGACCGAATAATCTCCAGAAACCTCGGCACGAGCTTTGCTCATGCTGCGGTGCCATGGTACGTTCCGGCGGCGTACGAAGGGGAAAGGGGACGCATGCTCTCGATGGCTCTGATCGTTTTCCAGGCCGGTCCCGCGGGGCCGGGCCTGTTCCGCTTCTTTCTGCAGGCCGGCGGGATGGCGAAGTTCATCCTCGCCCTCCTCGCCCTGTTCTCGATCGGCTCGTGGGCGATCATCTTCGGCAAGCTGGTGCAGTTCCGCCGCGCCGACGGCCAGACCGGCAGGTTCCTCGAGGTCTTCCACCGCAGCCAGCGGTTCAGCGAGGTCAACGCCCAGTCCACCAAGCTCGGCGCCTCGCCGCTGGTGGGGATCTTCCAGGCCGGCTACGCCGAGATCGACGGCCAGATCAAGAGCTCCCCGGACCCGGAACGGCCGGGCGAGAAGCGGGCCTACCGCATCACGTCGGTCCCCGCCCTCGAACGGACGCTGACGCGGGCGGTCAACGTCGAGATCCAGGGGGTCACCCGCTGGCTGGGCTTCCTCGCCACCACCGCCGCCGCCGCCCCCTTCATCGGCCTTTTTGGCACGGTGTGGGGGATCATGCAGGCCTTCAACGACATCGGCCTCCAGGGGTCGACCTCGATCGTGGCGGTGGCGCCCGGCATCGCCGAGGCGCTGATCAACACCGCCGCCGGCCTCGCCGCGGCCATCCCGGCCCTGATCAGCTACAACTACTTTTCCCAGTACTCCCGCCGGCTGCGGCTGCGCATGGAAGACTTCTCCCTCGAGTTCCTGAACCTCGCGGAGCGGAACTTCACTTGAGCCGGCGAGGTTTCTTTCCCGCGAGCCGCGGGGTCTAAGGGAGAGGGCACAGCGATGGCGTTCCATCTCGGCAACGGCGGCGACGACGATCCGGTCCTCGCCGACATCAACGTCACCCCGCTGGTGGACGTGATGCTGGTCCTGCTCATCATCTTCATGATCGCCGCTCCCATGCTGCACCAGGGGGTCGAGGTCGCCCTGCCGAAGGCGAACGCCCCCAACCTCCCCATGCGGGTGCAGGACCCGCTGGTGATCTCGGTCGACCGCAACGGCCGGATCTATCTGCAGGAGTCGGCGGTCGAGAGCGACGAGCTCGTCGCCCGCCTCAAGGCCCAGATCGCCGCGCGCGGGGACGACACGGTGTTCCTCAAGGGGGACCGCGACGTCCCCTACGGCAAGGTCGTCGAGGTGCTCGACATGCTCCATCAGGGGGGGATCGTGCACGTGGGCATGGTCACGGAGCGTCGCACGGAAAGGGGACGGCGCGCGTCGTGAGCCTGGCGGTCGACCGCATCCTCGAGCGGCGATCGCGGCGCGAGGGTCGCCGGCCGGAGGCGGTGAGCCTCGCCGCGGCGGCGATCCTCCATCTGGCCGCGCTGGCGCTCGTCCTGCTGCTGCCGCGCCTCACTCCCCCTCCCCCACCCCTGGCGTTCGTGCCGGTGCAGATCGTCCCCGCCCAGGTGCTGGGGGTGCGCAAGCCGGCGAGCCGCCCCAAGGCCGAGAAGCCCGCGCCGCCCAAACCGGAGCCGGCCGCCGAGGAGCCGGAGCCCCCCGCGCCCGAGCCGCCGAAACCGCAGCCGAAGCCGAAACCCGAGCCCCCCGAGCCGAAGCCCTCCCGCGAGGACGTGCCGGTGCTCCCCGACAAGCCGGTCAAGAAGCCCGAGAAGCCAAAGCCGGCTCCGGCGAGCGAGATCTCGAAGCCCGCGGCGCCGGCCAGCAGGAAACCGATGCCGAAGCCCCCCGCGAACGGCGGCTCCGGCAACACCCCCGCCGGCACCGTGCCCCAGGGGGACGACAACGGCGAGGCCGGCCGCCGCGGCGCGCCCGGCGCCAATCCGCTCGGCACCTCCTCGTTCGGCTCGCAGATCGCCGGGCTGGACAACCCGGACTTCAAGTTCGGCTACTACATCGACCAGCTCCTGGGGGCGATCGACTCGAAGTGGGTGCGGCCGCCGCTCGGCAACGAGGTCAAGGCGACCATCTCCTTCCGCATCCAGCGCGACGGCAGCATCACCGACCTCCAGGTCGCCCAGTCCTCGGGCTACAATTCGTTCGACCTCGCGGCGTTGCGCGCGGTCCAGAACGCGTCCCCCTTTCCGCCGCTGCCACGGGCGTACCGCAACGACTCCCTGGGAGTCAACCTGATCGTCCGCTGAGGTGCCATGAAACCGAGATCCACCATCCTGACCCTCCTTTCGTGCCTGCTCCTCGCCGGGCTGGTGCTCTCCGCCCAACAGGCGCCCACGGCGCAGCCGCAGGAGCCGCAGCCGGGGCAACAGCCCGGCCAGCAGTCCCCGGGCCAGGTCACGCTGGAGCTCAACCGCGGGCCGGTGAAGAAGATCAAGCTCGCGTTCCCCGCCTTCCGGAGCCTCGGCCAGCTCGCGGGCGCGGGCGGCGCGGCCCGCGAGCTCGAGGAGACGGTGCGGCGCGACCTCGACACCTCCGGCTACTTCGAGATCCAGGGACCGGACGCGCTCTCCGGGCTGTCCCTGAGCGGCGACGTGCAGAAAGACCTCGCGGCCTACCGCTCCACCGGCAACCAGGTGCTGCTGCTCGGCGACCTCCGAGTGGAGGGGGAGAAGCTGATCTTCGAGGGGCGGGTGCTCGACCTCGGCAGCGGCCAGGCCGTGCTCGCCAAACGCTACAGCGGCCCCTTTCCGGTCAGCCGGCGGATCGCCCACACCTTCGCCGACGAGGTGATCCGCTTCCTGGTCGGCAAGCCGGGGATCGCCCTCTCCGAGATCGCCTTCACCTCGGACCGCACCGGCAACAAAGAGATCTTCGTCATGGACTACGACGGCGCGAACCCGCGGAAGATCACCGGCCACCGCTCGACCTCGATGTCCCCGGCGTGGAGCCCGAACGGCGGGTCGCTCGCCTACACCTCCTTCTTCAACGGCGGGCCAGGCCTCTATCTCGCCGACCTCGGGAGCGGCCGCAAGCGCCCGATCATCACCTCCGGCTCGCTCAACACCAGTCCGAGCTTCGCGCCGGACGGCCGGCGCGTCGCCTTCGCCCGCTCGCTCGAGGGGAACGTCGAGATCTTCACCGCCGATCTCGACGGCGGCAACCTGCGGCGGCTGACCAACTCGAGCGCCATTGACACCAACCCGGCCTGGAGCCCCAAGGGGAGCGAGATCGCCTTCACCTCCAGCCGGGCCGGCAATCCGCACATCTACCTGATGGATTCCGAGGGGGCCAACCAGCGGCGGCTCACCTTCGACGGCACCTACAACGACGGCGCGGCCTGGAGCCCGGAGGGGGACCTGATCGCCTACACCAGCCGGCGCGACGGCCAGTTCCAGATCGCGGTGACCAACGTGGTGACCCTGGAGAGCCGGGTGCTCACCTCCGGCCCGGGCGAGAACCAGTCGCCGACCTTCTCGCCCGACGGCCGCAAGATCGCCTTCACCTCCAGCCGCAACGGCGGCCGGCAGATCTACGTCATGGACCTCGACGGCGGCAACGTTCGCCCGCTGACGGCCGAGGGGAACAACGATCTCGCCGATTGGTCGCGGAGCGTGCCGGAGAGGTAGGCGGTTTTTTGATACAGTTGATAGCCGATGGATTTTCGCCGTACCGACCGAGTTTTGAACGAGGAGAGACCATGAATCGAAAGTGGATGATATGGATGGTGATGGCGGTTCTTCTGACCTTCCTTTATGGATGCCCGAAGAAGAAGCCCGCCACCCCGCCGTCCGACCTGAACGTGGAGACGACCACCGTGCCGGCGCCGCCGAGCACCCCGTCGACGACGCCGCAGGACGTGCAGCAGCCGGCGACCCCCGAGGTGAACGACCAGAAGGAGGACCTGCTGCAGTCGTCGGACCTCCAGGTGGTCAACGAGGAGCTCAAGCGGCGCGGCTTCAGCCCGGACATCTACTTCGACTACGACGAGAGCAACCTGAGCGACGACACCCGCGACAAGCTGTCGCGCAACGCCGATCTGCTGAAGAGCCAGGCGCAGTTCTCGATCACCCTCGAGGGGCACGCCGACTCGCGGGGCACCAGCGAGTACAACCTGGCCCTCGGCGAGCGCCGCGCCAACGCGGTCAAGCAGTACCTGGGCTCGCTGGGAGTGGGCGCCGACCGCATGCGCACCGTCTCCTACGGCAAGGAGCGCCCCGCCTGCACCGAGGAGGTGGAGAGCTGCTGGTCGCAGAACCGCCGCGTCCACATGATCATCACCGGGCGCTCGAACGTCGGTTGAACCGGTCATGAAGCTCCACCGCGCCTTCCCCCTCGCCGGTTTCCTCGTGGCGGCGCTCGCCGCCACGGGGTGCGTCTCGTCCCAGGACATCGAGGGACTGCAGTCGCAGCTCTCGGACATCCAGCGGCAGATGCTGCAGCTCCAGAAGCAGGCCCAGGAGGCCCCGAGCAAGCAGGAAGTCGCGACCCTGGGGAGCAACGTCGGCCAGCAGATGCAGGGTCTGCTGAGGACCGAGGCCGACATGCAGGTCAAGCTCCAGGACCTCAGCGGCCAGATCGAGGCCCTGCAGGCCAAGCTCGAGGACACCAACTATCGCCTCTCGCAGCTCTCGCAGCAGATCGCGGCGACCAACCAGGACTTCAAGAGCTTCCGCAGCCAGCCCGCGGCGGCGGCCCCGCCTCCCGACGGCGGCGCCGCGCCGCCCCCGCAGCAGCCCCAGCCTCCGGCGCCGAACGGCGGCGCCGGCGCCGGGATCGACCCCAAGAGCCTCTACGACGCGGCCTACAACGACTACCTGAAGGGGAACTTCGATCTCGGGGTGCGCGAGTTCCAGGAGTACCTGGCGAATTTCCCGAGCACCGACCTCTCCGACAACGCGGCCTACTGGATCGGCGAGTCCTACTACCGGCAGCGGCGCTTCCGGCAGGCGATCGAGCAGTTCGACGTCGTGCTCAACCGCTACCCCAAGGGGGACAAGGTGCCGAGCGCCCTGCTCAAGAAGGGGTACTCGTACCTGGAGCTCGGCGAGCGCCCGCAGGGCGTGGTCCAGCTCCAGCACGTGGTTCGCCAGTACCCCACGAGCGACGAGGCCAACCTGGCACGGCAGCGCCTGCGCGAGGTCGGGGTCGACGCGGGGTAGTTGGCGAGGCCTGTAGTTGACGAGGACTACCGCCGGATGCTATAAAGCTTTGTCGCACTTCGGTGCGACTTCGTTTTTCACGGGAACTTGATTCCCTCCCTCAACCGGAATCCAAACGAGAGCGACGAAGGAAATATGGCGAATACCAAGTCGGCTGAGAAGCGCAACCGTCAGAACATTCAGGCGCGGGAGCGGAACCGTGCGCACCGTTCGAGCCTGCGCACCGCGATCAAGAAGCTCCGTACGGCCGTCGCGAGCGGCGATGCCGCCCAGGCCAAGGAGGTCCTGTCAGAGACGCTGAGCGTCATCGACAAGACGGCCCAGAAGAGGGTCATCCACTCCAACACCGCTTCGCGCTACAAGTCCCGCCTGGCCCACAAGGTCGCCGCTCTCGGCTCGTAGGGGATAACCCTCTCCCCAGAGAGTATCCCTTCGCAGGGCGGGGCCTGTCCCCGCCCTTTCTGCGTCGGCTTCCCGTTCAGAATCCTTCCAGCAGGTCGGTCACCAGCGTCTCGGCGAAACGCTTTGACGCCTTGTCGATCGTCTCGTTCTCACGGTCGAAGAAGTCGGCGGCGGTGGGGTCGAGCGGATAGTTCTCCCGGAAGGTGTAGCGGTCGCTCTTCCAGATCACCTTCCCTTCCGTCCCCACCCGCTTGAAGGTGATCTGGGCGGTGATCGCGATCTCGTACTCGTTGGCGCGACCGGTCGGGTCGAAGGTGACCGGAGTCACCGTGAAGCCGGTCACCGCGCCGACGATCTCGGCGTTCGCCTGCGCCTCGCTGCTCACGATCGAGAAGCGCTGGCGGGTCACCAACTCGCTGGCGATCGCCTGGGTGAGCGACTGCTCCACCTGCTGGCGCTGGGTCTGGTTCACCAGCGGCTGGAGATAGACCGACTTGACGTCGGCCGGCACGTTGCTGCTGCGCCCCACGAGCGCATAGCCACAGCCGGAGAGGGCGAGCAGCAGGGCTCCGAGGGCCCCGGAGAGCAGGATTCTTTTCATGACTTCCTCGTTACCAAGTTGATCAATCGCCCCGGCACCAGGACGGCCTTGGCCACCTCCCGCCCGGCCAGGTGCTCGACCACCTTGGGGCTCGCAAGGACGATGGCGCGCACTTCTTTCTCGTCGGCCGTGGCGTCCACCTCCACCCGGTCGCGCAGCTTGCCGTCGACCTGGACGACCAGGGAGATGCGCTCGCGGCGGAGCTTCGCCTCATCGTACTCCGGCCAGGAGCTGTCGAGCAGGCTTCCGGTGTACCCCCGCCGCTCCCAGAGCTCCTCGGTGATGTGGGGCGCCAGGGGGTGCAGGAGCTGCACCAGGGTGTCGAACGCCGCCTCGCAGCTCAGCCGCGAGGCGGTCTTCTCTTCCAGCGCCCGCGACAGGCTGTTCGACAGCTCCATCAGGGACGCCACGGCGGTGTTGAAGGAGAAGCGTTCGAAGCTCTGCGTCACCCGCTGGATGGTGGCGTGGCGCTCGCGCTCGAGGTCGGCGTCGGCCGGCGCCGTGGGCGGGGCCTCCGGCAGCCGCTCCGGCAGCCGCCAGACCCGCGAGAGGAACCGGTAGGCGCCAGAGACCGCCTCGTCGCTCCACTCGGCTTCCTTCTCCGGCGGACCGATGAAGAGGGTGTAGACCCGCTCGGTGTCGGCCCCCATCTCGTCGATCAGCTCGTCCGGCGAGACCGTGTTGCCGCGCGACTTCGACATCTTCTCCACTCGTCCGGACTTGTCCGAGAAGCGGGTGATCATCCCCTGGTTGAACAGGTTCTGGAACGGCTCCTCGGTCTCCACCATCCCGAAGTCGTGCAGCACTTTGCAGATGAAGCGCGCGTAGAGCAGGTGGAGAATCGCGTGCTCGATGCCGCCGATGTACTGGTCCACCGGCATCCAGCGGTTGGCGATCTCGGGATCGAACATCCGCGCCGCATCGCGCGGCGACAGGTAGCGCAGGTAGTACCAGGAGCTGTCGACGAAGGTGTCCATGGTGTCGGTCTCGCGGCGGGCGGGGCCGCCGCACTTCGGGCACCGGGCGTCGACGAACGACTTCGAGCGCGACAGCGGGTTCCCCTCGCGGCCGGTGAACTCGACGTCATAGGGGAGCTCGACCGGGAGCTGGTCGTCCGGCAGCGGCACCATGCCGTCCTGGTCGCAGTAGACGACCGGGATCGGGGTCCCCCAGTAGCGCTGGCGGGAGATCAGCCAGTCGCGCAGCCGGTAGACCACCTTGCGGCGGCCGAACCCCTGCGCCGCCATCCAGCCGATGAACTTGCCGATCGTCTCCTCGCCATCCGGCAGGCCGTCGAACGGTGGAGCGTTGCGGATCACCCCCGCGTGCAGGATGGGCTCGGTCAGGTTGTCCGGGTCGACGGCCTCCCCCCCTTCCGGATGGTAAACCAGGCGGACGGGCAGCCCCTCCTGGCGGGCGAAGGCGAGGTCGCGCGCGTCGTGGGCCGGCACCGCCATGATGGCGCCGGTGCCGTATTCGGGCAGCACGTAGTTGGCGAGCCAGACGGGGATCTCCTCGCCCGTCGCCGGGTTGATCGCCACTGTACCGGTGTCGCGCCCCTCCTTGGGGTTCTCCTCGGCCGAGCGCTGGATGCGCGGCGTGTTGCGCACCGTCTCGATCCAGGCCTCGATCCCGGTCCGGTCGGGGTGACGGTCGATCAGCCGGCGGACCAGCGGGTGCTCGGGCGCCAGCACCAGGAAGGTGGCGCCGTGGACGGTATCCGGCCGGGTCGAGAAGACGGTCAGCGTCTCGCCGAGGGAGAGCTTGAAGTCGATTTCCGCCCCCTCGGAGCGGCCGACCCAGTTGCGCTGCATCACCTTGACCTTCTCGGGCCACCCCTCGAGGGTGTCGAGCCCCGCCAGCAGGCGGTCGGCGTAGTCGGTGATACGGAAGAACCACTGCTCGAGGTCGCGCTGGACGACCGGCGTGCCGCAGCGCTCGCAGGCGCCGTCCACCACCTGCTCGTTGGCGAGCACGGTCCGGCAGCTCGGGCACCAGTTGACCGGCGCCATCTTCTTGTAGGCGATCCCCTTTTCCAGCATGCGCAGGAACAGCCACTGGTTCCAGCGGTAGTAGTCGGGGAAGCAGGAGGCGATCTCCTTCGACCAGTCGTAGAGGATGCCCCAGCGCCGGAACTGCTCCTTCATCACCTTGATGTTGGCGAGCGTCCAGTCCTTCGGATGGATGCCGCGCTGGATGGCGGCGTTCTCGGCCGGCAGGCCGAAGGCGTCCCAGCCCATCGGGTTGAGCGCCCGCTTGCCGTTCATCCGCAGGTAGCGGTAGAGGGAGTCACCCAGGATGTAGTTGCGCCCGTGGCCGACGTGGAGGCGGTCCCCCGACGGGTAGGGAAACATCATCAGCATGTAGTACTTGTCCTGGATAGTGCTGCCGCCGGCCTGGCGCAGGTCCACCTCGGCGGCCCGGGTCTTCTCCCAGCGGTCCTGCCATTTGGCCTCGATGGCCTTGTGGTCGTATGGCGTGCTCATCCCTCGGTCTTCTCCACAGGTTTCTCTCCAGGATGCGGCGGCGGCCCGCCGCCGGCCGGTCAGGTCAGGCTGCCCGGAAAGGTGTGCTGCTTCAGCAGGCCGTCGAGCAGGCCGTTGACGAAGCGCCCCGACTGCTCGGAGCCGAACTTCTTGGCGAGCTCGATGGCCTCGTCGAGCACCACGAGCTTGGGGGTGTCCCGTTCCTCGAGCATCTCGTAGACGGCGAGGCGCAGGATGTTGCGGTCCACCGGCGGCATCCGCTCCAGCCGCCAGTTGTCGGCTTGGCCGCGGATGAGCTCGTCGATCCGCTCGCGGTTGTCGACCGCGCCGCGGACCAGGGTCTGGGCGTACTCGAACGCCTCCTCCACCCGCCGCTTGCGCTTGGTCTGCTCCTCCCGCTCGTCGGGCGTCGGCATCCCCCGCTTCTTGTCCTGGGAAGCGGCCTCGCGCGCCAGATATTCCGAGAGATCGAACGAGTTGAAGATCTGCTGCAGCACGCTCCCCCCGAGGTCGCTTTGATACAGCATCTGCACCGCCATTTCCCGTGCCATTCGCCGCTTGCCTGCCGTCATGGACCTCGCCTCAAAGACCCCAGTCGAAAACGTCATCGAAAACAAGGGCCGCTCCCGCGATCCGGGAACGGCCGTCCGCATCATAGCCGCGGCGGGGACCGATCGCCAGCGTCAGGAGCCGCCACGCAGCCGGGCGAAGAGATCGGCCATCTCGAGCGCCGCGAGCGCCGCCTCCCACCCCTTGTTGCCCGCCTTGCCGCCGGCCCGCTCGGCCGCCTGCTCGGAGGTGTCGCAGGTCAGCAGGCCGAAACCCACCGGCACCCGGTGCCGCTCGGCCACCGCCGCGATGCCGCGGCTCGCCTGGGCGCAGATGTAGTCGAAATGGGGCGTCTCGCCGCGGATGACGACGCCGATCGCGACCAGGCTGTCGACCTTGCCGGCAACCGCCAGCTCCTCGAGCGCCGGCGGGATCTCCCAGGCGCCCGGGACCGACGCGAGGTGGATGCCCCCCGGCTCGACCCCGTGCCGGCGCAGACAGTCGACGGCGCCGGCGACCAGCAGGTCGCCGATGCGCGAATTGAAGCGCGAGGCGACGATGCCGAAGCGCCTGCCGGCGCCGTTCATGGCCCCTCTCGTCTCTTTGATCTCGTTCAAAGCGGGGATTTCGTTCAAGGCGGTGCCTTTCGAAGGAGCGGGAAGTATAGGAAGCGGCCGGCGCGCGAGTCAATCGAAAGCGATCCGGGCGAAAGCGATACTGGCCGAAAACTTGCAATTGTAGACCGTCGAGGCGTGATGAGAAGGGAGGACACCATGAAACGGCATCACATCGTCCGACTCGCTCTCCTGATGGTCGCATTCGTCATGGTTCTGGGGACCCGCGCGCCCGCGCAGATCATGACCCGGCAGCTCGTCTGCCCCGGTCCGATCCCGGCGGGCTGGATCAAGGTCGACGCCAGCACGAGCCCCTCGGATTGCAACGGTGACGCCTGGGTGATCGAGCCCTACACGAACAAGTCGGTGGGCTCGGCCATGATCGTCTGCGCGGACCAGCCCACCCCCCGGGGGTGGCAGACGCTCGGCGTCGCGACCAGCACCGGCCAGTGCGCCGGCGAGAGCTTCGCGGTCGGCGCCATCAAGTCGATCCAGAGGAACGGCTGACGGGAAGGTTTCGGCGGCAGCGGGGGTCACTTCAGGCTGGCGCCCGCCGCCAGTTGCCGCAGGAAGACGCCGTAGCTGGGCGCGAAAAACGACTTGACCAGGATGTCGATCAGGAGTCCCGCCAGGGCGAGGGCCATCAGGCGCACCTCCCAGCGCTCGAACGGCCAGGCCCGGCGCGCCAGCAGCGGCCGCGAGAACAGCGCTCCGAGCAGAACGAAGGCGCACACCCGCACCACCGACCAAGGCACCCAGGCGGCCATCGAGCCCAGCAGCGGATGGCCGCTCGCCGCGGCGTAGCTGCCCACGAAATAGCTCATGTAGGCCACCAGGAGAGCCCCGAGGACCAGCCCGAGGTAGCCGCCGCTCGCCCAGGTCAACAGGACGAAGACGCCGAGGTGCAGGAGATGCTGGGGGATGAAGGCGCAGGGATCGTTCTCCGGCGCGGCCCCGGTCGAGATCCAGCCGAACATCTCCCGGCGGTAGTCCTCGCCATGGAGAATGCCGGCGCGGGCCGCTTCCGGCCACCAGAGCACCAGCAGGACCACCCCGGCGCTCAGCAGACAGGCCCAGGCCATGCCGAGCGTCCAGGCGCCGAGATAGTCCCGCGTCCTCACCCGCTCGCGGAAGGCGGGCCAGAGGGTCAGCGGCGCGACCAGCGGCAGGGCCCAGCGCCCGCCCGGCACCGCCGCCAGCAGAGGGAGGAAGAGGGTGAGCGGCAGCAGCCAGCTCACAGGGCTCCCCCGGCCGGACCCAGGTGGACCTCCTCGACCAGCGTCGCGGGATCGGCGTCGAGGATGTAGCCGAGAGCCCGCGCCACCTCCCGGGGGGGCACCATGGCCGCGCGGTTCCAGGTGCCGGGGAGCCGGTCCCAGATCTGCGTGTCGGTCGCTCCGGGGTAGAGCGCGCTGATCCGCACGCCGGTCCCCTGCAGCTCCTCGCGTAGCGCCGCCACCAGGCCGGCAAGCCCCCATTTGCTGGCGCAGTAGGCCGACCAGCCGGCGAACCCCCGCCGCGCGGCGACCGAGAGGATGGGGATGATCCAACCCCGGCCGCGCCCCTTCATCGCCGGCAGCAGGGCGCGGATCAGCAGGAAGACCCCGGTCAGGTTGGTGTCGACGATGGCCGCGAAGTCGTCCGGCGAGGTCTCCTCCAGCGGGGCGATGGCGGTCACCCCCGCGGCGGGCACCACCAGGTCGGCCGCTCCCCAGCGCGCCCCGATCTCCTCGGCGCAGCGCTCCAGCGCCACGGCGTCGCGCACGTCGCAGGGGAGGATGACCCCGCTCTCGCGCTGGTCCGCCAGGTCGAGCGTCTCCACGAGCGGCGCCTGCCGCCGGCCCAGCAGCGCCAGGGCGTACCCCCGCCGCGCCAGCTCCAGGGCGATCTCCCGCCCGAGGCCGGAGCCCCCGCCGCTCACCACGGCGACCCCGCGCGATTCCGTGCTCATCCCGGGTAGCCTATCAGCAGGTGGTTTCCGGATCAGCGCCGGCTCTGGAGCCTGGCCTTCAGCTGCCGGATCTCCTTGACCTGATCGCCGGCCGAGCCGGCCTGCCGGGCGACGATGGGCTCCGCCTTCCGCACCAGGGATTCCGCCTCCGCCGTGCGGCCGAGCTCGCCGAGGCACTGCGCGAGCGTGATCTCTGCCTTCGCCAGCTCGATATGGGTTGGAGAAAGCTGCTTGCGCCGGATCTCGAGCGCCCGGCGAAGATAGGGCTCGGCCGTCGCGGCTCTCCCCTGTTCCAGGTAGTCGCGCCCGATCTCACGCAACGCGGAGTCGACGTGGGGATCGTGGATCTTCTCCAGGATGTCGAGCCCTTCCTGCGCGAAGCGGATCGCCTGCGGGTAGTGCCGCAGCCTGCGATGAGCGCCGGCCAGGAGCAGAAGGGACCTGGCCACCGGCGAGCTCTCCAGCCCAAAATTCCGCCGCCGGATCTCCAGGGCCTCCTGTTGATAGCGGATCGCCTCCTCACACCTCCCCTGCGCGTCGATGGCCGCCGCCAGGTCCCCCAGAATCGAGTCCACCAGCCAGTGCGACGGCCCGAACTGGGTGCGCACGATGGCCAGCGCCTCGCGATTGACCGCCTCCGACTCGGCCCAGCGCCCCTGGCGGTAGAGCGCGGTGGCCAGATTCCCCAGCGTCAAGGCGACGTCGGGGTGCTCCCGACCGAGGATCCGCCGCTGCGCCCCCAGGGAAGCCCGCAGCAGGCTCTCCGCCTCCCCGTACTTGCCGGCGTCGATCAGGACCTCTCCGATGTTGGTCTGAAAGCGGTAGAGGCTCGGATCCCGAGGTCCCAGAACCCTCCGCTCGACGACCAGCCCTTGCCGGGCGATCCTCTCGGCGGAGGCGTAATTGCCCTGCTCCTTCTTCGCCTTGGCGAGCAGGAGCAGGCTCTCCGCCACGGTCGGCCCGACCCCGTTCTCCACCCGGGTGGCGACGGACAGGGCCTCCCGGTGCAGCTTCTCGGCTTCCGCGGACTCCCCCTTGACGACGAGGAGCTCGCCCAGCTCGTTGAGAGCCCTGGCGGTCTCCAGGCGCTGGCCGCCCGGCCGGCTCCGCCTGATCGCCAGAGCCCGGCGGAGCAGATCTTCGGACTCGGCGACAGCGGAGCGATCCTGCTTGAGCCGGCCCAGATGCTCCAGACTGTCCGCGACCTCCAGAGACGACGGCCCGAAGGTGGCGGTGCGGAGCGCGAGACCCCGCGCGAGGAGCGGCTCGGCACGATCGTAGCGGCCGAGACCGCGCTCGACCTCACCGATGGCATCCATCAGCGCCGCCTGGACGTCCGGCTGCCGCGAGAGGTCCCGCGAGACCCGCTCGGCCCCCCGGGTCATGATCTCGTCCGCGGTCAGGCGCTCCCCCTTGGTGTGATAGGGATCGGCATCCTTGAAGGTGTCCAGCAGGAAGCTCAGGGAGTAACGGGCCTTGTCACGCTCCCGGGCGATCCGCCGGCCCTGCACGATCAGGCTCACGATGAATCCCGCGACGAGCAGGGCCACCACGGCAGCGGCGGCGGCCCCCGCGCGATGGCGCCGCACGAACTTGCGGAGGCGGTACGGCAGCGTGTCCGGGCGCGCCACCACCGGCAGGTTCTGGAGATGGCTCTCGAGATCCCCGGAGAGCTGCGCCGCCGAGCCGTACCGGCGCGCCGGCTCCTTGCGCAGCGCCATCAGCACGATGTTGTCGAGGTCGCCGCGCAATCGCCGCTGCAGGGCCTGCGGGCGCGAGGCCCGGGCGTGGGCGGTCTCCACGGGGGTGGGCGCGCCGTCCACGGCCCGGAACAGGGCGAGGCTCGGGCGCTCCGGCTCCTGCTCGCAGATGGCGAGCTCGATCTCGTGCGGCAGCCCGTTCACCACCCGGTAGGGGCTGCGGCCGGCGAGCAGCTCGTAGAGCAGGACGCCCAGCGAGTAGACGTCGCTGGTGGTGGCGATCGCCTCGCCCCGGACCTGCTCCGGGCTGGCGTAGACCGGGGTCATCATCCGCAGCCCGGTCTGCGTCAGGTTCGGCTCCGTGGAGGAGCCGGGCTCCAGCCGCTTGGCGATGCCGAAGTCGAGCAGCTTCGGCTCCCCGGTAGCGGTGACCAGGATGTTGGCCGGCTTCAGGTCGCGGTGGACCAGCAGGTTCTGATGGGCGTACTGGACGGCGCCGCAGATCCGGCGGAAGAGGTCGAGGCGCTGGTCGATCGAGAGCTGATGCTCGTCGCAGTAGTCGTCGACGGGGACCCCCTCGACGAGCTCCATCACCAGATAGGGGCGGCCGTCCTCGGTGCTGCCGCCGTCGTAGAGGCGGGCGATGTTGGGGTGCTCGAGGCGGGCCAGGATCTGCCGCTCGGCGAAGAAGCGGTGGAGCGCCTCCGGGCTCTGCAATCCCGAGCGGATGACCTTTATGGCGACATCCCGCTCGTAGTGTTCGTCCTCCCGGCGGGCGAGATAGACGGTGCCCATCCCCCCGTCCCCCAGCCGGCGCAGCAGCCGGTAGGGGCCGAGACGCCCTTCCAGCTCCGGCACGAATCCCAGCAGCTCCCCTGCCGGACGCTCGAGGAAGGTGGAGCTGGCCTCGTCCGCGGCGAGCAGGCTCTCCACCGCTCGCCGCAGCTCGCCGTCCTCCCCGCACGCCGCGGCGAGGAAAGCCTCCCGCTCCCCCGCCGGCCGTTCCAGGGCCTCGGCGAAGACGTCGTCGATCTGCCGCCAGCGGTCCGGCTGGATCAAGCCTCCGTCCCCGACTGCAGCTCCTTGTAGAGCCACGCCTTGGCCCGCCGCCACTCGCGGCCGACGGTCTCGGGCGAGATGCCGAGCTGCACGGCCGTCTCCTCCAGCGTCAGGCCGCCGAAGAACCGGAGCTCCACCACCGCGGCCTTGCGCGGATCGATCGCCTCCAGGCTCGCCAGCGCCTCGTCCACCGCCAGCAGGTCGGCACTCTTCACCGCCGCCAGGTCGGCGATCTCGGCCAGCGTCACCTTCTCCGCCTTCCCCCCCCGCTTCTGCCGGTTCTGGTGGCGGGCGTAGTCCACCAGGATGCGCCGGATCAGGTGGGCGGCGAAGGCGAAGAAGTGCTCGCGGCTGGGCCAGTAGAAGCCGTCCTGCCCATCGAGGCGCATGTAGGCTTCGTGCACGATGGCGGTCGCCTGGAGCGTGTGGTCGCCGCGCTCGCGGCGGAGCTGCTGCGAGGCGATGCGGCGCAGCTCGTCATAGATCAGGGGCAGGACGCGGGTCGCCGCCTCCTGATCCCCGGCGCTCCACTTCTGGAGCAGCTGAGTGACCCCGGCCAGATTCGTGGCCCGCTTGCCCGACGGGGCTTGCTCCTTCATCGCGCACCCCCGAAATGACGGATCCTGGTTTCACTCTATGCCTATTTCGCATAAAGTATAGCCCATTCCTGCTCGCGGCGAGTCCTGCAGATGATTTCCCTTCCGCAGGATGGCTTCAACATGGGCGAGTGGTGGCTCAAGCCCAAGCGGCACGAAGAACCTCCTGTCATCCGATCTCCCCGGCACCACGTAATGTGCCCGGGAAAACTTCCGAGGGGAGAGAGAGTACGATGACACGCTGGATTTCCTGGACGATATTGCTGCTGACCTTGCTGCCGGCGACCGCCCGGGCCGCCGAGCCGCCGGCCGCGCCGCCGGAAGCCGAGAAGCCGGCGGCGGAGCAGAAAAAGGAAGCGGCCACCGAAAAAGAAGACAAAGAAGACAAGACCAACCGCCTCCAGGTCTATGACGAGATCCAGGTCACCGACCGGGCGTCGGACATGGTCGGCGTCGCCGACTCAGCCTCCGAGGGGGTCACCGGCCGCAAGGAGCTCGAGCAGCGACCCGTGCTGCGGCCGGGCGAGCTGCTGGAGACCGTGCCGGGGGTGATCATCACCCAGCACAGCGGCAGCGGCAAGGCGAACCAGTACTTCCTGCGCGGGTTCAACCTCGACCACGGCACCGACTTCCGGATCACCGTCGACGACATCCCGGTCAACATGCCCTCCCACGGCCACGGGCAGGGGTACAGCGACCTCAACTTCCTGATCCCCGAGCTGGTGGACACCGTCCGCTACAAGAAGGGCGCCTACTACGCCGACGAGGGGGACTTCTCAGCCGCCGGCGCCGCCGAGTTCACCTATATCGACTCGCTGCCGAAGGGGATCGCCGAGCTCACCCCCGGCGACTACGGCTACGGCCGCCTGCTCGTGGCGGACTCGCGGAAGTACGGCGGCGGCGACCTCCTGGGCGCGGTCGAGGTCGGCCGCAACAACGGCCCCTGGGTCCGTGGCGACGACTACCGCAAGCTCAACGGCGTCCTGCGCTGGAACCACGGGGACGCCGGCAATGGCCTCACCGTCACCGCCATGGGCTACGACGGCAAATGGAACTCGACCGACCAGATCCCCGAGCGCGCCGTCGACGAAGGGCTGATCGGCCGCTTCGAGTCGATCGATCCTACCGACGGTGGCCGCACCTACCGCTACAGCCTGGCGGCCGACTGGCGGCGCGGTACCGACTCCTCGCTGACCCGCGCCAGTGCCTACGTCCTGCGCTACGGGCTCAACCTCTTCTCGGACTTCACCTACTTCCTCGACGATCCAGTGCATGGCGACCAGTTCGAGCAGATCGACAATCGCACCGTCACCGGCTTCCAGCTCGAGCGCCAGTGGGGCTATGTCTGGGGTGGGCGGGAGGTCGAGACCCGGGCCGGCCTCCAGGTGCGCAACGACTCCATCAACAACGGCCTCCTCCACACCGAGGACCGGGTGCTCCTCTCGACCACCCGGCGCGACGGCATCGAGCAGTTGAGCGGCGGCCCCTTCGTCCAGGCAAGGGTCCGCTGGACCCCCTGGCTGCGCACGGTGACCGGCCTGCGCGCCGACGGCTACTACGCCGACGTCGCGAGCAACCTGAAGGCGAACTCCGGCACCCGTAGAGACGCGCTGCTGAGCCCCAAGCTCGCCGTCACCCTCGGGCCCTGGAGCGCGACCGAGGTCTACCTCAACTACGGCTACGGCTTCCACAGCAACGACGCCCGCGGCGCCACCATCCACGTCGACCCCAAGACCGGCGAGCCGGTCGACCAGGTCACCCCGCTGGTGCGGGCGAAGAGCGCGGACGTCGGGGTCCGCACCTCGGCGATCAAGAACTTCGAGACCTCGGTAACCGTCTTCCGGCTAGACCTCGACTCCGAGCTCGTCTTCGCGGGCGACGGCGGCACCACCGAGGCGAGCCGCCCCAGCCGGCGGCAGGGGATCGAGCTGCAGAACTTCTACCACCCGCGCCCCTGGCTGACTCTCGACGCCGACTACGCCTGGGCGCAGGCCCGCTTCAGCGACTTCAACCCGGTGGGGGATCACGTCCCGGGATCCATCGAGAGCGCTCTCTCGGCGGGAGTTTCAGTGGACAATCTCGGCCCCTGGTTCGGCAGCCTCCGCCTGCGCTACTTCGGCCCTCGCCCCCTGATCGAGGACGACAGCATCCGCTCCAAGGCCTCCAACCTGCTCAACCTCCGCCTCGGGCGCCGCTTCCCCAACGGCCTCTCCCTGGCCGCCGATATTTTCAATCTGCTGAACGACTCGGTGAGCGACATCGACTACTACTACGAGTCCCAGCTGCGAGGCGAGCCCGAGCCGGTGAACGACATCCATTTCCATCCGGCGGAGAAGCGGTCGGTGCGGCTGGCGCTGGCCTGGCGCTACTAGCTAGGAATCGAGCCTTGCCACTTTTCTCATAAAAGAAACGCGCTGCACGCCACCAGCGCGCCGGCCCACCGGAGGAGCGCCGGCCGGTCGAGCCGTTCGAGGACCGCCGCCAGGAGCAGACCCACGCCGTGGAGCGCCGTGGTGGTCACCGCGAAGCCCGCGATGAACTCCAGCCCGGAGGCCCCCGCTGCCACCTCGGCGGCATGGGCATGGCCGTGAAAAACCGCGAAGACGCCCACCAGGGCGACGCTCGCCAGGGGGCGCCAGCGAACCGCCGCCGCGACCAGCAGGCCGAGCACGAAGACGGAGGCGACGACCCCGCTCTCGACAAAGGGGAGGGGGATGCCGGCGAGCCCCAAGGCTCCTCCCGCCAGCATCAGGGCGACAAAGGCGCAGGGCACCTTCCACCGCGCCTTGCCGCCCATCTGCCCCGCCCAGAGACCCACCGCGATCATGGCGATCAGGTGGTCCAGGCCCATCAACGGGTGCCGGACCCCGGCGAGCAGACCGCCGCCGGAGAGCGGGCGCGCCAGGGCCACCGAGGCGAACGCCAGAAAGGCGAAGAACGCGAGGAACGGAACCTTGTCGGCGTCGATCAGCGTGCCGAGCTTCTTGATCCCCAGGCGGACGCGCGATTTCACCGACCCGAGCGGCATCGTGAGGCGCTGGGCGATCTCGCGGTGGGAGAGGTCGTCCTCGTAGGCGAGGGCCAGGCAGGCCCGCTGCTCCGGAGAGAGGCGGACCAGGGCTTCGCGGACCCGGCTCCGCAGCTCGAGATGCTCCAGCCGCGAGGTGCCGACCGGCTTGAAGGGGGACGGCTCGCCATGAAAGGCCGCCTCACGGCGGCTCCGGGTGGCCTCTTGCCGCAGGGCGTCCAGCGCGCGCGACCGCGCCATGACCAGGAGCCAGACGCAAGGGGTCCCCAGCTCCGGCCGGTAGCGGCCGGCCTGCAGCCAGACGCGCAGGAAGATCTCCTGGAGAATCTCCTCCGTCAGGCTCTGGTTGTTGCCCAGGATGCGACCCAGGTAGTGCCGGACCACCGGAGCCAGGCGGTCGAAAAGCTCGGCGAAAGCTTCGTGGTCGCCGCCTGCAACCCGCGCCAAAAGGAGCCGTTCCCGCTCGGCGGAAGCCGCAAGGCTCAGGGCCTTGTCTCCAACGTATGAATTCTCGCTCAACCGGCCACCTCCAGCCTGACGGACAGAAGTATGTCCAACGACCGCTCCGGTCGTCTCTGCTCTGCCCTACTCGGTACGCTTGTCTGGACCTGATGGTAGCAGCCTTGGGCCAATCCCGCCATCCGGTGGTCGGGTAGGCATCGCCCTCGGGGGAACGTTCCATGAGCTGGCCTTCGCGCGATGCGAGGAGCGCGGTAGGGTCGAAGCGAGGAATGGATTGAGAGAAATTGGTCGGGACGCCGGGATTTGAACCCGGTGCTGCCGTCGGGCTTCGAAACCTCGGCCATGACCTCCGGCGTCAGGGTGTAGGGGCGGAACCTGGGGAGCCAGCCGTCGGCCCTCTGGGCGTCCAGGTAGTTGGCCGGCACTTGCGGTGTCCGGCACGGTCTCTCCGGTCACGATCTGCGGGTCATTGGGCCGCCTCGCCTGCTGGGCTGAACCTCGCTAAAGGCGATCTTCTGGCGCAGGAGCCCTATTCCATCAATAGCTTCTCCAAGTCGCGGGCGGCGATCCACAGGGGATCGACAACGTCCAGGCTCTTTCCGGAACCCTTCAGGGCGTTTCGATGCAGGAGATGGAACTCGGTGCAGCCGAAGAGCAGGCCTTCGACGCCATAGCTTGCCGGGAGGCCCTCGAGCCAAGCGAGACAGTCTTCCTCCGGCTGGCCCGCCTTCAGACGGTAGATCCAATCGTGCAGGATCCCCTGGTCTTCCTCGCCGGGAGCGATCACCCAGGACGAGATCTCGCTCCAGCGCGGGTGGGACTCGAAGATGCGGGCGGTCCGGGTGCCGCGGGTCGCGAGCAGCAAGAGCGCCCGGGGAGCGGCGACCAACTCATCGATCACGAGGTCGATCAGGGAGACGACCCTGCGTCGCAAAGACGCGGGGACGTCCGGGAGCACGTGATGGATGGTGATGCAGGCGATCACGATCCGTTCGGCGCCCAGCCGGGCCATCTCTTCGAGGCTGGCCACCAACCAGGCCGTGAGCTGGGAGGTGGTTCCTTCCTGGATGCAGGTGGTGCGGTCTGGGCAGGACGGATCAGAGAAAAGGATACAAGCAGGAGTCTGCTGCTCGGGCTCGACGGCGTTTAGCTTATAGATATTGCTGAGGAACTCCGCCGAGGCCAGCGGCCCCATGCCGCCGATGATTCCAAGTCGTCTTCTCGCCATGGATTTCCCTTCAATCCTCGGTCGCGAGGGGGGAGCGCAGGTCGAACTGCATACGGCAGAAGCGGGCATAGATCCCGTCGCGTGCCAGGAGTTCGTCGTGGCTGCCGAGGTCGACCAGGCGACCGGACTCCAGGACAGCGGTCCGGTGGGCGTGCTGGACGGTGCTCAGGCGGTGAGCGATGACGACGGTGGTCCGGCCGGCCATCAGGCGCTGCAGGGCTTCCTGCACCAGGTGCTCGCTGTCGCTGTCGAGCGAGGAGGTGGCTTCGTCGAGCAGCAGGATGCGCGGGTCCTTGAGCAGGGCGCGGGCGATCGAGATGCGCTGGCGCTGACCGCCGCTCAGCTTGAGGCCTCGCTCTCCCACCACCGTGTCGTAGCCCTTGGGGAAAGCGGCGATGAAGTCGTGCGCGTTGGCGGCCCGCGCCGCTGCCAGCACCTCCGCCTCAGTCGCGTCGAGCTTGCCGTAGAGCAGGTTCTCGCGCACGGTGCCGCCGAAGAGCTGAGTCTCCTGGGGGACCATGGCGATCTGTTCCCGCAGGCTTCGCAGGCTGACGTCGCGCAGGTCCACGCCGTCGGCGAGGACCCGCCCCTTGATCGGGTCGTAGAAGCGCGGTAGCAGGTTGAGCAGGGTCGTCTTGCCGGCGCCGCTCGGGCCGACCAGGGCGAGGACCTCCCCCGGCTGGATGTCGAGGGATATGCCGTCCAGCACGATGCGGGAGTCCTGGGTGCCGTCCGCCGCGCTGTACGCGAAGGAGACGTTCTCCAGGGTCAGGCGGCCGGCCACGCGCGGCAGGGCGCGAGCCAAGGGCGCCTCGACGACATCCGGCTGGGTATCGAGGATCTCGAAGAGGCGCTCGGTGGCGCCGATCGCCTGCTGCAACTGGGTCCACAGGGTGGAGGTCCGGGAGATCGAGCCGGCCATCGTCAGGGTGAGGAGGATGAAGGTGACCAGCTGTCCGGTGGTGAGGCGGCCGGCCAGCACCTCGTGGCCGCCGAACCAGAGGATGGCCACCGTGGCGGCATAGAAGAGAAAGGTCACCAGGGGGCTGAAGATAACCCGCACCCGGGTGCGCGCCATGCCGGTCGCGAAGGTCTCCTCGATGCTCTTCCCGTAGCGCGCCACCTCGTAATCTTCACGGGTGAACGAACGTACTACCTGAAAGGCGCTGATCGCCTCCTCGGCCACCGTCGTGGCGGTCGCCAGCTCGTCCTGCATCTTGGCGGAGAGACGGCGCAGCCGGCGTCCAGACACCGAGGCGACCACCGCCACCACCGGCACGAGGACGAACATGAACAGCGAAAGCCGCCAACTCGTGAGCAACAGGAAGATTAAAGCGCCCGCGAACATCAGCACCTGGGAGAGGCCGGTCGCCAGGTCGCTGGTGACCACCGTGCGCACGGTGGTCACGTCGTTGGTGAGGCGCGATACCAACTCTCCCGTGCGCCGATGATGGAAGAAGCTCAGCGAGAGACTCTGGATCCGGCGGTAGAGGGTGAGGGCGAGATCGACCACCACTCGTTGCCCGACGTAGTCCAGCAGATAGGCTCGGACCACCATCAGCACGCTGAGGACGGCGAAGATCGCCATCAGCAGCAGCGCGGTCCGACCGAGCTGGCTGGGATCGCCGCCCGGGGCGAGGGCATCGACCAGGTATCGAATCATCACCGGACCGGCCAGTGCCAGCACGCTGGTGAGCAGGATCGTCGCGAAGGAGACGAGGAGCCTCCCCCGGTAGGGAGCCACGAAGACGAAGAGCCGGCGCAGGAGCCTGAACCGCCCCACTCCATTGCGTTGCCGGGGACTCTTGACCCCACCCGCGAGCTCGGCCGGCGTTGCCGTCTCTTGAATCATCATCGACACTGAAAGCCTCCTGGATCATGAAATGGATGCATTCGGGCGCGGATTGTCCTATCGTTCGACAGAAAAGAGCCCCCATGGAAGAGTTTAAGCAGAATTTGATCTACGCCCTCCGCGCCGCCCGCAAGCAGCCGGGTTTCACCGCCATCACCGTCCTGATCCTCGCCCTTGGCATCGGCGCCAACAGCGCGATCTTCAGCTTGGTGAACGCGGTCTTGCTGCGCCCTCTGCCGGTACGCGCTCCCGCGGAGCTGGTCAACGTCTATACGAGCGATCCGGACGGCACAGGCTACAACACGTCGTCTTACCCGGACTTCGAAAGCGTCCGGCAGTTGAAGGGGGTGTTCGAGGACGTGCTGGGCTACGCCGGGATCAACGTGTCGATCACCGGCGACGGCCGGCCGGAGCTGGTGTTCGGCGAGATGGTCTCCGACAACTATTTTTCCCTGCTCGGAGTCCAGCCGGCCCTGGGGCGCGCCTTCACGCCGGAAGAAGGGCGGGTGCCGGGAGGCAGCCCGGTGGCGGTGATCAGCCACGGCCTCTGGCAGCACCGTTTCGGCGGCGACCCACAAGCGCTCGGCAAGAGCCTGCTGCTCAACGGTCAACCGTTCACGGTCGTGGGCGTGGCTCCCGAGTCTTTCAAGGGTCTGCTCGCTCCCGGTGTGTCCATGGACGTCTGGGTGCCGGTGATGATGGTCGGGAAGCTGCGGCAGGGGGAGAGCGCCCTTTCCGCGCGCGGGGAGCGCTGGCTGTTCATCAAGGGGCGGCGGGCACTCGGGGTCTCTGTCGAGCAGTCGCGCGCTGCGGTCACGTCGCTCGGCCGCAACCTGGAGGTCTCCTACCCGGACACCAACGCGAAGCGGGTGCTGCGCCTGCTGCCCACCTCCTCGGTCCATATCCACCCTTCGGCGGATGGCAAGCTGCTGCCGATGGCGGGATTGCTGATGGTCGTGGTCGTCCTGGTGCTCCTCGTCGCCTGCTCGAACATCGGCAATCTGCTGCTGGCCCGGCTCGCCAGCCGCCGTTTCGAGATGGCCGTGCGCCTGGCGATGGGTGCCCGCCGCGGGCGCCTGATCCGCCAGATGCTCACCGAGAGCGTCCTCCTGGGGCTGGTCGGCGGGGTAACCGGCCTGCTGCTGGCCTATGCGCTCACCCGCCTCCTGATGACGTTCCGACCGTCCATGCCGGTGCCGATCAGCCTCGACGTGACCATCGACGCGCGGGTGCTCGCCTTCACCCTGCTGCTCTCGCTGGCCACCGGCGCCCTCTTCGGCCTGCTGCCGGCCCTCCAGGCCGCCCGGCCGAACCTGGTGCCCGAGCTCAAGGGGGAGATGGCCTTCCAGCCGGTCGGGCATCGCAGGCTGAGCCCGCGCAATCTCCTGGTGGTCGCCCAGGTGGCGGTCTCGATGGTGCTGCTGGTCGGTGCCGGCCTGTTCCTGCGCAGCCTCCAGGAGACCCAGGCGGTCGACCCTGGATTTACCACCCGTCAGGCGGCGATCATCTCGTTCAACCTCGGCCTCCAGGGCTACGACGAAGCCCGTGGCCGGCGCTTCTACCGTGAATTGAGGGAGCGCGCCGAGCGGCTGCCCGGGGCCCAAGCAGCCAGCCTCACGGATCGCCTGCCGCTGAGCAAACTGGGCAACCAGAGCGTCACCGTGCTGACAGATGGACGGACGATTTCGAGTCCGGGCGAAGAGGGCAAGGTCTTGCAGTTCGCGCGGGTCTCGCCCGGCTTCTTCCAGACCCTGGGCATCCCGATGCTCCGCGGCCGTGACATCGGCCGGGCGGACACCGCCGACGCGCCGAAAGTGGTGGTGGTCAACCAGGCCGCGGCCGCCCTCCTCTGGCCCGGCGCCGATCCCATCGGCAAGCGGCTGCGTACGGCAGATCCCAATGGCCAGGACATGCTGGTGGTGGGCCTGGTGGGGACCACCAAGCTCGAGAGCCTGCGTGAGGAGCCGCAGGCCTGCTACTACGCGGCCTTCGAGCAGGGCTACTCGCCGCTGATGGCCGTCGTGGTCAAGTCGGCCGGCCCGGCCGGCCGGTTGCTCCCCCCCCTGCGCTCGCTGGCGGGCGAGTTGGACCGCGATGTGGCGATCTTCCAGTTGCAGACACTGGAGCAGCACCTGGGGATCGAGGTCTTCCCCCTGCGCATGACCGCCGCCCTGCTCAGCCTCTTCGGCCTCCTCGCTCTGCTGCTGGCGAGCATCGGCCTGTATGGCGTCATGTCGTTCGCCGTGGCCCAGCGCAACCGGGAGATCGGAATCCGGATGGCCCTCGGCGCCGACCGCTCGCAGGTGCTCCGGATGGTAGTGACCGAGAGCCTGTGGCTGGTGGGGGCCGGACTGGCTCTGGGCCTCCTGCTCTCCGCCGGAGCGGCGATGTTGCTCTCCAATCTGCTGTTCGGCATCGCTCCCGCCGACCCGTTGACGTTCGTGACTGTGCCGCTGCTGCTCTTCCTGGTCGCGCTGCTGGCCAGCTACATCCCCGGGCGCAGAGCGACCCGTGTCGACCCGATGGTGGCGCTGCGCAATCCGTGATGGCAACGCTCAGTCCCCCACGCGGCGGATCTGCCGCCAGCGGCCGGCGACGGCACAAGCCAGGAGCAGGAGAGTGGCGGCGAGGGTGAACCCGGGCGCTCCGGCGGCGACGGAGCTCTCCGAGGTCCCCAGAAAGTCGAGCGCCGTGGTCTCGCGCATCGGGCCGAAATACCAGAGCGCCGTGTAGACGGCCTCGAAAAGCTTGCCGCCGCCGCTCGCCGCCCCCAGGGCCAGGGCGAGGGAGGGGGCGAACAGAGCGCCGGCAAGCCAGCCCCCCGCCAACCCCCGGTCGCCGGCGGCCAAGGCGCGGACCAGCACTCCGGAGCCGGTCAGGAACGCTACGGCCACTCCCGACAGCCAGATGGCCGTCAGGTGGAGCGGCCACGACACGGGGGCCGAAAAGACGAGCGGCGCCGTGTTCTCCCGCACCTCGCGAGACCCCATCCGGGACCACACCAGGAGCGGCCAGATCCAGGCTGTGGGGTAGGCCGCCGAGCGCACCATGGCATAAGGGGCGGCCAGCGACCATGCGACGATCCCGAGGAGGCCCGCGGCCCACCATAGGGGCCGGCCGCCGAGGGCCAGCCGCAGCTCCGCCACCAGGAGTCCGGCAAAGCCCCCCCGCTGGCCGAGACCCGGCAGGCGCAGGGACGGCAGGGGCAGGGCCGTGAAAAACCGGTGCAACCGGCGCAGCGGACGCCAGCGGGAGCCGGGGCGCACCGTGTCGAAGCGGTGGAAGAAGAAAGCCCCGGCGAACGGCAGGAGGAGGAAAGGCAGGAACCAGAGCAGCCGGTGCCGCACCGCCTCTTCT
This sequence comes from uncultured Acidobacteriota bacterium, assembly GCA_963698025.1. Classification (GTDB taxonomy): domain Bacteria; phylum Acidobacteriota; class Thermoanaerobaculia; order Multivoradales; family UBA5704; genus DATARR01. The sequence continues at coordinate 505,684 of OY969112.1, forward strand.
GTCCACGCGATTCCCGGCCAGGTAAAAGTCGCCAGGGTCTGGGGCCCGAAGGTGATATCGAAGAATCCCACGGCCCCGGGATGCTGGGCCTCCACCGCCGCCCGCAGGCCCGGCTTGATCAGCCCGAATCCCAGCATGTCCAGCGACGCGGCCCCCTTGCTCTGGTTGGAGGCCGCCACCAAGCGGGCCCAGAGGAAGAAATATAAGAAATTGCCGAAACCGCCGCGCAGGCCGGGCACCGCTTCAAAGAAGACCGCGCAGGCCGCCACTGCGAAGAGCACGGGAGCGGCGACGAGGAGAAACGGCGACGCCAAGCCCCAGAGCCCGCCTCGTGTCCCCTCGCCCGCGAAGAGGAACAGCAGCAGGGCCGCCAGGGCCGGCAAGGCGAGCAGGGCCAGCAGATAGGCGATGTTGCTCAGCGTCTTCCCCCAGAGATAGTGCACGGCGGTCAACCGGGAGGAGGCGAGCACCTCCCCTACCCGGCTCTCAACGTCGCGGGTGATGCAGTCCTTGACCAGATAAAAACCCGCGAGCGACAGGAAGAGAACGGCCACCAGGGCGGAATTGGCACCGATCCAGGCGGCGTTGGCGAGGCCGCGGTAATCACCCCAGCAAAGGGAGATATCGCCGGCTGCCACGGAGTAGCAGAGAAAAAGGGTGACGCCGAGGGTCACCAGGAAGCTGGAGCGGCGGACCCGCTCGAGAAAATCGGCGCGGACGAGATGATAGAAGAGCCGCACCATGGGACTGGTCAGGACGTCTCCACCGGAGCGAGCTCCAGGACACCGGGATGGCGCGCCAGCAGCTCGGCGATCTCCCGCGCTCCCTTGCCCCGCAGGATGGAATGGTGATCGCCGGGCACGTGCTGCACCTCGACACGGTCGCCGGCGAGCTGCTTCCAGAACGGCAGCGGATCTTCCGCCCCGCCGCCTCTCCCCAGCCAGAAGGCGAGGAGGTTGCCGCGCGGACGAACGAGGAGGATCTCGCCGTCGAAGCCTCCTCCCTCATAAGCCGCCCAGGCACGGAAGTTCTTCTCGAACAGGGTGTAGTGATAACGAGCCATCTCGAGATCGACGTCCGCGGCGAGCAGGCCGGAGGCTCGTGCCATCTCGTGGAGGCGAGCGAGCAGGTCGGGGCCTTCCAGGGGCAGGGAGGCCAGCTCCTCGCCGGATAGCCCGGCGAGATCGCGGGCGAAAAGCAGGATCATCTCCGCCTCGGTGAGCTCTTGGCTCCGCTCGCCGGACCTGGCGAGATGGGCATCCAGCAAGGCCAGCAGGCCGATTTCCTCCCCCGCGGCGCGGAGCTGACGGGCCATCTCAAAAGCTATCACTCCGCCGGTGGACCAGCCGCAGAGCAGGTACGGCCCCTCGGGCTGGACCTCGCGCACCGCCCTTAGGTAGTGAGCAGCCATGGCCTTGATTCCCGTGAAGACCTCCGCGTCCGCGACGGGATCCGGCGACTGCAGGCCATACACCGATCGTCCCTCCGGCAAGTGGCTGACCAGCTCCAGATAACAGAAGACGTTGCCTCCCACCGGGTGGACGCAGAACAGGGGCCGGCGCGCTCCGTCGGGACGCAGAGACACCAGCACCTGATGCCGGGGGGACAGCGCCCTGCCTCGCAGGATCGTGGCGAGATGCTCAATCGTGGGCTGCTGGAAGAGGGGCGCGAGTGGCAGGTCAAAATCGAAGTCCCGGCGCAGCCGTGACATCAGGCGCACCGCCAGCAGCGAGTGACCGCCGAGCTCGAAGAAGCTGTCGGCGATACCGATCGGCGCGAGGCCGAGGAGCTCCTCCCAGATCGCTACGAGCCTGCGTTCCACTTCGTCGCGGGGCGCTTGCGTCTGGCTCCGAGAGGCGAGGAGGTCATTGCCGGGCGCGGGGAGAGCTCGCCGGTCTACCTTGCCGTTCGCGGTGAGGGGCAGGCTCTCGAGGACGACGAAGGCCGCCGGCACCATGTACTCGGGCAGGCGCTCGCCCAAGAACCCGCGCAGCTCGCCGGTGCCCGGCGCTGGCGCGGCGGGAGCCGAGACTACATAGGCCACCAGGATCTTGCCCCCCTTTTCCTCCCGGGCCACGACCACCGCTTGGCGCAGGCCGGGGTGCTGGCAGAGGACGGCCTCGACGTCCCCCGGCTCGATGCGGAAGCCGCGCACCTTGACCTGGTGATCGGAGCGGCCGAGGAAATCGAGCCGGCCATCCTCCAGATAGCGCCCCAAGTCCCCCGTCCGGTAGAGGCGCCGGCCGGCCTCGGCAGCGAACGGGTCCGGCACGAAGCTCGCCGCGGTGGTCGCCGGGTCTCCGGCATAGCCGCGACCGACCCCTTCCCCGCCGACGAAGATCTCTCCGGCGACGCCGCGCGGCTGGGGGTGCACGTCGGCGTCGAGCAAATAGAGCCGGAGGTTCTCCACCGGCCGGCCGATCGAGACACTGGCGCCCTCGTCGGGAGCCGCCTCGCGCAGGACGTGGAAGCTCACGTCGTCGGCGCACTCCGCGGGCCCGTAGGCGTTCAGTAAGGGGACGCGCGGAAAGGTTTCGAACCAGCGCCGACAGAGCTCGGCCGGCACTGCCTCGCCGGTGGGGATCACCCAGCGCAGCCGCGATAGATCGAGACCGCTGCCGCCCGCGCGCTCCTCCACCTCGTCGAGCAGGATCTGCAGGAGGGACGGGACGGGCTCGAAGATGGAGACCCGGGCGAGGACCAGCTCGCCGATCAGCCGCGAGGGGTCTTGGACGATCTCATCGGGGACGATGTGGACCCGAGCGCCGACCAGCAGCGGGGTGAGAAACTGCCAGATCGAGATATCGAAGCACTGGGAAGCGGTCTGGGCCACGACGTCGCCCTCCCGCAGATCGAGGGTGGAGGCCATGAGATTGAGGTGGTTGATGAGACCGGCGTGGTCGACCATCGGCCCCTTGGGAACCCCGGTGGTACCGGAGGTATAGATGACGTAGGCTAGCTGGCTGGGCAGCTCCCGCCGGGAAGGGGCACCCTCCTCACCATCCCCGGCGAGCAGATCCTCGAGCAGGACCACGCCGGGGCGTGGAGAGCCGGCGATCTCGTCCAGGCTCTCCGCGAGCGCCGCATCATGCCTGTCGGCCGCGACCACCGTCCGGGCGCCGCTCCGCGCCAGCACCTGGGCCCGGCGCAGCGGCGGATGGCGCGGATCGAGCGGCAGGTAGACGCCTCCGGCCCGGAGCACGGCGAGCAGGGTGACCAGGAAATCGAGCCCACGCCAGGAGAGGATCGCGACCACGTCTTCGGGTCCGACCCCCAGTCGGGAGAGCCGTGCAGCCGCTCGACCGACCCGGCGGTCCAACTCCCGGTAGGTGAGCGCCGCATCCCCGCAGGAGGCGGCGACCGCGTCGGGGGTCCGGCCCACCTGTTCCGCCAAGCACTCGTTGAACGAGGCCGGATAGGGCGCCGCCGTGTCGTTCCACTCCAGCAGCGCCTGCTGCCGCTCCGCCGGGGTGAGCAGGGGGATCTCGGTGCATGGCAGATCGGGTCTCTGCAGAAGGCCGTCGAGAATCCTCTCGATGTGCTGGGCCATGCGGCTCATCGTGACCGCCTCGAAGCGGCGGCGGTCGAAGATCAGCATCATCTCCAGCGCCTGGGTGGGCACCGCGAGCAGGGTCAGGGGGTAGTTGGTCCGCGTCTCGTACCGCGTATCCTGGAGATCAGGGAGGCGCTTCGCGAGGACCGGCGAGGCGTTCGACTCACGGCCTCCGACCAGCGCCCCGATTCCCCCCTCGAAGGCCGGGGGAGTGTTTTCGAACACCAGCAGGCTGTTGAAGAGTTGAGTGTTGCGCGGCAGCTCGCTCCAGCCCTGGACCTGTTGCAGCGGGCTGTGCTCGAAACGGCTGAGCTGAAACTGCTTGGTCTGCAGCCCCTTGAGCCATTCGACCACGGTTTCTTCCGCGCCGATGCGAACCCGGCATGCCAGTGAGTTGATGAACAGGCCGATCATCGATTCGATCCCGGAGATCGCATCGGGCCGGCCGGAGACGGTGATTCCGAACACCACGTCCGGTTCGCCGCTGTAGCGTGAGAGGAGCAGTGCCCAGGCCCCCTGCACCAGGTTGCTCAGCGTCAGGCGGTGTTGGCGAACGAAGCCTTGGAACGTCATGGTTTGCTGGACGGAGAAGCGAAGCGGCTGGGTCTTGTAGTGGTCTCCCGGGCCTTCCGGAGCGGGGTGATCCACTCCGAAAGGCGTGGGCGCCGTGAAGCCGGCCAGCTCCCGTCGCCAGAAGACCTCGACCTCGGTCATGTCCTGCTGCTGCAGCCAGGTGATGTAGTCACGGTAGGCACGGGGCTTCTCCAGACTGGCGGGAACGCCCTGGAGCAGCGTCGAGGAGAGAACCATGATCTCCCGCATCAGCAGCGCCATCGACCAGCCGTCGAGGAGCATGTGGTGATAGCTCCAGACGACGCGGCAGACGCCGTCGGCCAGGACGATCAGGGTCAGGCGCAGCAGCGGCGGCTGCGAGAGCTTCACCCCGCGCTGCCGATCGGCCCGCAGGAAGTCCGCGAAGCGCCGCTCCTGTTCCTCTTCGCCGAAGCCGCGCCAGTCCAGATCCTCGATGGGAACCTTCAGCTTCTTGAACACGATCTGCAGCGGCTTTTCGCGGCGCTCCCATACGAACGCCGTCCGCAAGGCAGAGTGCCGCTCGATCAGGACCTGGAACACCTGCCGCAGGATCTCCCGCGACGACTCGTCGTAGTTCGTCAGCCGGAACGACATTTGGTCGAGGTAGATCCCCGAGCCGGGCGCGAGGAGGGTGTGGAACAGCATGCCCTCCTGCGTCGGGGAGAGGGGGTAGATCGATTCGATGTTGTCGGTTTTGCTCTTCGGTTCACTCATCTTGGTCACCGACCATCCCGACATCGCCGAGCTCTTCCAGCAGGTCGTCGAACTCCTCCGCGCTCAGCTCGACGTCGGAGAAACCGGCCACCGCGGCGCCCGGATCGGCGGGCTCTGTCCGCGACGGGGGCTGCGTAGTGGCCGTGGCCTCCACCGCGGCGGCCAGCTCGGCGATCGTCTGATATTCGAACAGCTGCCGCGTCGTGAGCTGCAGACCGTCCTTGCCGGCCCGGGCGACGACCCGGATGGCGCGGATCGAGTCGCCGCCGAGCTCGAAGAAGTTGTCGTGGATGCCCACCTGTGGTACGCGCAGGATCTCCGCCCAAGCGGTCGCCAGGATCTCCTCCCCGGGGCTGCGTGGGGCCGCGTAATCGCGCTCTTCATGGACGGCATCTCCCGGAGAGGGGAGGGACGAACGGTCTACCTTGCCGTTGGCGGTGAGCGGCAGGGAGTCGAGCACCATTACGGCCGAGGGCACCATGTATTCGGGGAGCTTACGGCGCAGCAAGTCGCGGATCGACTCGGCCATTGCCGCCCGCCCCAGACCCGCGGTCATGGCCGGACCGGCAGCCACCGGACCTCCCACCAGGCTGTGGAGCAGGACCTCGTCCTCCTCCAGTTGGAGCAGCGGATGGACGCGTGCGAAATCGATCGCTCCGATCGGGCAGAAACCGACTCCGCGGCTGCCGCCGGTCATCAGGAGCTGGACCATGGAGCCGGCCTCCAGCAGGCTGAAATCCCGCGCCAGCTCGCCATACAGCGGCGCGATGGCGCCGAGCCGCCCCACCAGGAAAACGGAGAAGGCGCCGCTTTCGAAAATCGGCTGGTTGACCGCTCCCTGGTGCGAGCGGTCGAGCCGCGCCTCCGGATCGAGCAGGACGAGACGATGCCCCGCAGGATCGTAGTAGTAGGTCCCCCCCGAGAGCCCCTCGACGCGATCCGGCTTGACGTAAAGATAGGTCCGTACCGGATACAGGCTTCCGGCCGAGGGGTAGCGGTACTTGGGGAGATCCCGCTCCTCCAGGTGGAGTTGGGACAGGCCGCTCAGGGAAGCGGCGAGATCGCCCTGCGTTATCTTCTCTCCCAGGTACTCGCGGTGGCTCTGGCGCTCCTCGAAGCGGCTCAGGAGCACGCCTTCCGCCGGCCGCGACAGTTGGAGAGCGGATCGCGGCGCGGATTCCCGCCGCAGACCAGGGCGGCCGAGCTTGAACTCCACGAGGGCCGCGACATCGCCGGCGCGCGGGGCGGGGATCTCCGGCTCGGGCTCCGCGAGGATGGGAAGCGCCTCGGCGGCGGGTGCCGTCGAGGCGCCGATCCGTCCACCCAGCAGGCAGTAGGTCACCAGATGGCGCTCGCCTATCCCGAGAACTTCGCGGACGGCCTGGGGGTCCAGGCCCCCCACCGGACAGAGGCCGAGACCGAGGGCGGGAGCTTCGGCCATCAGGACCTGGCTCATGCAGCCAGCTTCCAGACGGCAGAAATCGGCGGCGAGGTGATGGTAGACCGGCTCCACCGCGTCGAGGGCGCCGACCAGGAAGAGGGTGAACGCCGAACCCGCGGCGGCACTCTGGTTGACCGCGCCGTAGGCCGCGTCCGGCAAGCGGGCGGCGTCGGAGAGACGCACCAGCCGGTGGTCTCGCGGATGGTGATAGTAGATCCCGCCGTCGAGACCCGAGACGCGTCCCGGCTGGACCTGAAGATAGACCTGGACGGGATAGAGGCTGCCCGCCGACGGGTAGCGGTACCGGGGCAGATCGTAGCCGGGGACCTCGACCGACAGCAGCCCGCCGAGGAGACCCGCGAGGTCGCCGAGGAGGACAGGCTCGGCTTTGAAGCGGCGGTGGCTGCGGCGCGCCCGGTAGAGCTCCACCAGGGCGGCATCGAGGTCGGACCGGGCGAGCGCCACCGCGACCTCTTCGCCGTCGAACCGGCGCAGGCCGGGCTGAGCGCGTTTGAACGCCAGCGCCCTGCCTTCCGGCGTATCGCCGAAGCCGGCGTCAGCCGTCGCCACAGCCGGAGCCCAGGAGGCATCGGTGGCGGCAACCGGATCGGGAGCTCCTGCGCCGGGGGTCGTCTCTCCGCCCGGGACCACGTAGGCGACCAGACGGCGATTGCCGCGCGGCTCCCCCACCGCGGCGACGACGCCGGTGCGTACCCAGGGAATCTGCTCGAGAGCGGCCTCGATCTCGCCGAGCTCGATGCGGTGCCCCTGGATCTTGACCTGGAAATCCTCGCGGCCCAGGAATTCAACGTTGCCGTCGGGCAGATAGCGCCCGAGGTCGCCGGTGCGGTAGAGCCGCTCCCCGGTTCGCGGGTGGATTATGAAGCTCGCGCGGGTCTTCTCTTCATCTTTCCAGTACCCCCGCGCCAGCCCGATGCCGCCGATGTAGAGATAGCCCGACGCCCAGTCCGGGCAGGGCTCGAGGAGCTTGTTGAGGACATAGAACCGCTGGTTGTCCATCGGCCGTCCGTAGGGGACGCTGGTCCAGGCCGGATCGATCTCACGGACGGGATAGGAGATCGACCAGATGGCGGCCTCGGTGGCGCCACCCAGGCTGAAGAGCTCCGCCGACCGCGTGCCGGCATGCCCGGTCATGTCGCGGATCCTCCCGGGCAGGCTCACCGGGATCCAGTCGCCGGAGAGCATCACGAGACGTAGCGCGGTCGGAGCGGTCGCCCCGGGATTCGACAGCTGGTGCTCGGCCAGCATCTCCATCAGCGCCGGCACCGAATCCCAGACGGTCACGCCATGGGCGGCGATCAACTCGGCCCAGCGGCCCGGATCGCGAGCCGCTTCGGGCTCCGGCATCACCACGGCGCCACCGACCGCCAGGAGGCCGAAGATGTCGTAGACGGAGAGATCGAAGTTGAGAGCCGACAGGGCGAGCACGCGGTCGTCCCGCCCCACGGCGAAGCGCCGGTTGACGTCGACGATCGTGTTCAGGGTCGCCGCGTGCTCCATCATCACCCCCTTCGGCCTGCCGGTCGATCCCGAGGTGAAGATGACGTAGGCCAGATCCCGCGGGCCCTGGATCGGCTCAAGGGGAGGCAGGTCGGTCCCCGCGGGGATCCGCTCGTCGACGTGGAGGCGCCGGACCCCCTCGGGCCAATTCAGCTCGTCATCGACCGTGGGGGTCGTCAGGACGACCTCGACCTCGCCGTTGTCCAGGAGGTACCAGAGACGCTCCCGCGGCTGACCGGGATCGAGGGGGAGATAGGCGGCACCGGCGCGGAGCACGGCCAGCACGGCCACCACCTGCTCCCAGCCTTTGTACATAACAACCGCCACCAGAGTGTTGGGGCGGCAGCCCGCAGCGCGGATCCGGTGAGCGAGGAGCATCGAGAGCCGGTCCAGCTCGCCGTAGGTGAGGGTGCGCGCGCCGGAGATCACCGCCGGCCGATCCGGCTCGCGGCGCGCCTGCTCCTCGAAAGGACCGTGCAGAAGCCCCACCGGCGCCGGCACCTGCGTGGCATTCACCTGCGCCCGCCGCGCGACCTGGGCGGCGGGCAGCTCTGGACGTCCATCGCCGAGCCATGCCTCCTCGGATTCGGCCAGATGGCCCAGATAGGCCGTATAGACGGCGAAGGCGTCGTCGAGCAGGCCCGCGGGAAACAGCTCCTCGACCGCATCCCAGTTGAAGCCCAGCCCCCCCTCCGTCTCGAAGACCTGATGATCCAGCCAGACCTGCGGCGTCTGAGAGATGCCGAAAACGATCTGCTCCGACTCCTCGCGCCGCGGCGGCTCCGCGGCTTCCTCCACCGGAGCGGCGGCCGGTGCGTTACGGGAGTCGCCCGTGACCAAGCTGGTGAAAACCACCGGCATGGTCGCGGAAGAGCCGCCGCGGCTGCGCGCCAGCTCGCGCATGACGCGGACCCCTCCCACGTACCGGTGCTCGAGGTCGCTCCACAGACGTTCCTGGACGGCACGGGCACGGTCCTCGAACGTCCCCGGCCTTCCGGGGTCGACCTCGACCAACGTCAGCGACGTGAAGTCGCCGACGATCTGATTGACCTGGGGGTGCAGAGGGAGGCGGTTGAAGGTGGTGACGTTGATCATGAAAGATGGGGCTTTCGACCAGAGCATCAGCACTTCGGAGAAGGCCGCCAGCAGCAATCCCGAGGGGGTCAGGCCGGCCTGGGCGGTGCGCTGCCGGAGCCGCGCCCAGAGGGGAGCGGGCAGGCCCGAGGTACGGCGTTGGAAACGCGGGCTCCGGACCGCCGACGGGCTCTTGGCCAGCGGCAGCTCAGGGGCGCCCGGCAGGGTCGCCACGCGACTCAGCCAGTACTCCTGCGAACGCCGGTAGGTCTCCGTCTTCTCCAGGCGTTCGAGCGCCTGGATGTAGTCCCGGAAGGTCAGCTCCAGCGGCGGGAGGTCCGCCTCGAGGTCGACATAGAGCTGCCGGACCTCCAGAGAGACGATGCGGAAGCTCCAGGCGTCGAGCAGCAGGATGTCGACGCTGACGTGAAGGCGGACGCGGCCTTCCGCAAGCAGGCTGACGCGGAAATCGAACATCGGCCAGCGGCCGGTCGGCAGCACCTGGTGCGACAGCTCGGCGCGCACCTCGGCCAGCGCCCGCTCGACCTCCGCGGCCGGGCGGTCGCGCAGATCGAGGACCGGCAGGCGGTAGCACGGCATCTGCTCCAGTACCTGCTGCCGGCCCTCCGGCAGGATGACGGCCTGGAGCATGGGATGGCGCGCGATAAGGCGGTTGAGCACCTCCTCCAGGCGTTCCGGATCGAGATCGGGGAACTCGATCTCGCGATAGCCGTGCGAGGCGACGTTGCCGAGCTCGAAGAGGTCGCTGCGACCGATCAGGTAGGCTTCCTGCACCTCGGTCAGGGCGAAGGGGAGATGACGGCCGGCGACGTCCGGCTCGATGAGGGGGAGATCGGCCGCCGTGGCCGCCGAGGTCTCCCCGCCGCGCCGCTGGGCCACGGCGACGGCCAGCCCCTCCACCGTCGGCTGCTCGAACAGGGCGGCCATGGGGATCTCGACCCCGAAGGCCTCCCGGACGCGGGCCATCAGCTGCATCGCCATCAGCGAGTCGCCGCCCAGGGCGAAGAAGTCGTCTTCGACACCGATCCGATCGATGCCGAGCAGCCGCTGCCAGACCGCGGCGATCCGCTCCTCCACCTCGTCGCGCGGGGCGATATACGAGGAGGCGAGAGCGGGCCGGGCGTGGCGCGGCGCCTCGTCGAGGGCATCGGGAGTGGAAGGCTGATCGACGGGCTCCGCCGTCCGCCAGCGGCTGAGCCGGTCCTCGAGCTCGGACACGCAGACCACCAGGCGGCTCTCGGCTCGCAGGCGCAGGAGACGCCGGAACGCCTCGGCTCCCTCCTCCGGCGTCATCGCCAACTCCGCCTGGCCCGCTCCCATCCCGCCAGAGCGCTCTCCCGCCTGCAGCTTCCAGCCGTCCCAGTCGACGCTGGTCCAAGGGGTTCCTCCCGCGGCGCTCTCGCGCTCCGCGAAGGCGTCCAGGAAAGCGTTGGCCGCCGCGTAAGCGGTGAACCCCAGGCCACCCAGCAGCGAGGAGATCGAGGAGACGAGCAGGCAGAAATCCAGCTCGGTGTCGCCCAGCGCCTCGCGCAGAGCGTAGACGCCGCGGGCCTTGGGCCGAAACTGCTCCTCGCCGTCCCGCTCGGTCGCATGGTCCAGCGGGCGGAAAGCTCGGCCGCCGACCACGCCGGCGGCGTGGACGACGCCGTGGAGAGCGCCGAACCGGGAGCGGATCTCGGCGAGGAGATCGCACATCCCTGTCACGTCGGCGACATCGCAGCGGCGGACCAGGATCTCGGCTCCCAGCTCCTCGAGATCCTGCAACCGCCGGATCTTGCGGCTGACGGGATCGTCCTCTCCGTGCGCGGCCAGCCATCCGGTCCATGCCTCGCGTTCCGGAAAGCGTGAACGGCCCGTGAGCACGAGGCGAGCGCGCGCCCGCCGCGCCAGCTCTCCGGCTAGCGCCAGACCGACTCCGCCAAGACCGCCGGTGATCAGGTAGACCCCCTGCTCCCGCAGCTCGGGAGTCATCTCGGGCTCCCGCTGCAGCGGCACGGGGACGAAGCCCTGGACCATCCGGCGCCCCCGCCGGTAGGCGACCATCGCATCCTCGGGCGCCGAGAGCAGCTCGGCGACCAGGAGGTCCGAGAGTCGCCGCGCCGCGCCAGCAGAATCCGGAAGGACCACGTCGACGATGCGGGCGGTCAGGTTGCGGTATTCCTGGGGAGCAACCAGGCAGGGGCCGAGCAGAGTCGCTTTCTCGGGATGCAGTTCCTCGCCGCCGGCAATCCGGTAGAGGCCGTCGGCCACGACCTCGAGCCGGAGGGCACGGCCGGAGGCCTGTCGGGAGAGAGCCTGCGAGAGGAGCGTAAGGCAGTGGAATCCACGCCTCTGGGCCGGGTCGAAGCGGTCCGCTGCCGGCACCTCCTCCTCCCCATGGCCGAGGCTCAAGAGATGGAGGACACCCTCGGGGATGAAGCCGCGCCGGTGCAGCTCCGCCAGCAGGGCGTCGTAGTCGCCGGCTCGCCTTAGGTCGAGCTCGAACGATCCGTCGTCGACCGGGGAGAAAGCGGCACCCTCTCGCACCGTCACGACCTCGCGGCCTGCCGAGGCTAGCCCAGCGATCAGGGGCTCGCAGAAGGCAGCCTCGCCGGCGAAGACCAGCCAGCGCCGCAGCGCCTGCGCCGAGGCCGGGCGCGGCACGGCAGGCTTCCAGATCGGCGCGTAGAACCAGGAGGCGATATCCGCCCGTTTGGCAAGAGCGGCGCGTCGCCCCCGGGTCGCCACCTGGAACCCGTCACGGCGCATTTCGACCCAGTAGCGCTGCCGCTCGAAGGGGTACCCGGGGAGCGGGACCCGCCGGCGCTGGTCGGAGTCGAAAAGCGCTGTCCAGTCGACCTTGGCGCCGGCCAGCCAGAGCCGTCCCAGGGCGCCCAGCAGGCTGGGAAGGTCGCCGCCGCCGGCGAGCGCGGGTGGCAGCGACGACAGGATCTCGACCGAGCCGGCAAGACCGGCGGTCCTCGCCAGAGTGCCCAAAGTCTTGCCGGGTCCCGTCTCGAGGAGCACGCCGATCTCCGCCCCGACCAGGGTCCGGAGACCTTCGCCGAAGCGTACCGGCCGGCGCAGGTGGGCCGCCCAGTACTCCGGATCGGTGGCCTCCTCGGGACGGATCCAGCCGCCGGTGACATTGGAGACATACGGGATCGAGGGGGCCTTGAGCTCGGTCCGCCGTACCGCTTCCGTGAAAGCCGCGAGAATCGGTTCCACTGCGCCGGAGTGAAAGGCGTGGGAGGTCTGAAGACGCCGGTGCGCCACACCCCTGGCGTCCAGCTGGCGCGCCAGCTCCTCCACCGCCTCCACCGGCCCTGCCACGACGCAGCGTTCGGGTCCATTGACCGCCGCCAGGGAGAGACCAGTGTCCGCCAGCAGGGTCGCGACCTCCTCCTCCGTGAGAGAGACCGCGAGCATGGCGCCCTCGGGGCAGTCCTGGACCAGGCGACCCCGCAGGGCGACGAGGCGCAAAGCCTCCTCCAAGGAGAAGACCCCTGATAGGCAGGCGGCGACATACTCGCCAATGCTGTGGCCGGCGAGGGCCTGCGGCTCGATTCCCCAGTGCATCCATGTGCGGGCCAGGCTGTGCTCCACCGTGAACAGCGCCGGCTGCGTGAACTCGGTCCGCCTCAGCAACTCCGCGGCGGATTCGCTCTCCTCCGCGGGCGGATAGAGCAGTCGCCGGAGGTCGATTCCCAGCTCCGGCTCGAGGAGCCGGCTGCATTCGTCCACCGCAGCGGCGAAGAACGGTTCCGTCTCGTAAAGCTCGCGCCCCATGCCCGGATACTGGGTGCCCTGGCCGGGAAAGAGGAACGCCACCTCCGGTCGCCGTTCGCCAGCGCGCGCCGAGACCCAGCGCGACGGTTCGGCCAGGGCCGCCACGGCATCCGCGACGTCGCTCACCACGGTCATCCGGCGGTGCTCGAAAGCGCGGCGGCCGGCCTGGAGCGTCAGCTCGACGTCGGCGAGGCGAAGATCCGGGTTTGCCGCGAGATGCTTCCCCATCGCCTCGGCGGCCGCCTCCAGAGCGGTGGGCGTGCGGGCCGAAAGGAGGAGGAGATAGTGACGCCGGGAGGTCGCGGGGGAGAACGCCTCAGGGGCTTCCTCCACGATGACGTGCGCGTTGGTGCCGCCGATTCCGAAGGAACTGATGCCTGCCCGGCGGGGCCCCTCTCCGTCAGGCCAGGGCGTGAGGCGCGTGTTGACGAAAAACGGGCCGGACGAGAGGTCGATCTGCGGGTTGGGCCGCTCGAAGTGAAGGCTGGGAGGAATCTCGCCATGCTCCAGAGAGAGCACGGTCTTGATCAGCCCCGTCACGCCGGCGGCGGCATCCAGATGGCCGAAATTGGACTTCACCGACCCCAGAGCGCACGACTGCGGCCGGCAGAGCCCCGCATCGAAGACCTCCCGCAGCGCGGCGACCTCGATCGGATCGCCCAGCGCGGTGGCGGTGCCATGGGCCTCGACGTAGGAGATGCTGGCGGGCGTGACGCCGGCAGCCGCCTGGGCCGCCGAGATGACCGCCGCCTGCCCCTGGACGCTCGGAGCGGTGTAGCCGATTCGCTGAGAGCCGTCGTTATTGATCGCCGAGCCCTTGATGACGGCGTGGATGGTGTCGCGGTCCGCCAGGGCATCATCCAGGCGCTTGAGGACGACCACCCCCAGACCGCTTCCGCCGATCGTGCCGTCGGCCTCGGCATCGAAAGTGCGGCACCGGCCGCTCGCCGAAGCGATCCCGCCCTCCTGGTAGTAATAGCCAGTCCTCTGCTGCGCCTTGATCGACACACCGCCGGCGAGCGCGAGATCGCACTCCCCTTCGAGCAGCGCCTTGCAGGCCATGTGGACGGCGACGAGGGAGGTCGAGCACGCGGTCTGCACATTGACGCTGGGGCCGGTCAGATCGAGCTTGTAGGAGACGCGGCTGGGCAGGAAGTTGTTGTCGTTGCCCATCGTCACCTGGTAGCCGCCGAAGCTTTCGACGAGACCAGGATTCGAGTAAAGATTGAAGAGGTAGGAGTTGGTGCTGACCCCGGCGTATACGCCCACCGCCCCGCGCCCTTCCGGCGCGGCGTACCCGGCGTCCTCGAGGGCATGCCAGCAGCTCTCGAGGAACAGGCGATGCTGGGGATCCATCATTTCCGCCTCGCGCGGGCTGACGCCGAAGAATTGCGCGTCGAACTCCTCGATGTCCTCAAGGACCGCTTTCGCCTTGACGTAGCGGGGGTCGGCCAGAACGCCGGGGTCGACCCCGGCGCTCAGCAGCTCTCCGTCCGTGAACTGGGTTACGCTATCGACGCCGCCGCGCAGGTTCTTCCAGAGCTGATCGATATCGGCCGCTCCCGGGAAGCGCCCCGCCATGCCGACGATGGCGATCTCTCCTCCCCCCCGGGCCGGAGCGGCGCGCTTGCGGACCTGAACCGGCGATTCTCTCCGTTCGCCGCCGGAGAGATGCTCCGCCAGCGCGGCGACAGTGGGGAACCGGAACAGGTCGATCATCGGGACCTCGCGCCCCAGCACCTTGCCAAGCTTCGCCTGGACCTGGACGAGCAGCAGAGAATGGCCGCCGAGGTCAAAGAAATTATCGTCGCCCCCTACCCGCTCAAGCTCCAGCACCTCTCGCCAGATCGCGGCGATGCTGCGCTCGATCTCGGTGCGGGGAGCCCGCCAGGAGACTTCGCGGTCGCCGGCGCTCTGCGGGGAAGTCAGAGCTGCGCGATCCACCTTGCCGCTGCCGGTCAGCGGCAGCTCCGGCAGCACGACGAAGCTCGCCGGCACCATGTAGTCAGGGAGGATCTCCCGGAGACGGCCGCGCAACGCTTCCGGCGCCGGGGTCTGTCCCGGATGGGGCACCACGAAGGCCACCAACCGGCGTTCGCCGGGGCGGCTCTCCCGCAGCAGGACGACGGCCTCGCGCACGGCGGGCTGCTCCCGCAGGACGGACTCAATCTCCCCCAGCTCGATGCGAAAGCCGCGCAGCTTGACCTGGGAGTCGGCCCGTCCCAGAAAGTCGATCCTGCCGTCCGGGAGGACCCGGGCGAGATCGCCGGTACGGTAGAGACGGGCTCCCGGCACTTTGCCGAACGGATCCGGAACGAAACGCTCGGCGGTGAGGTCCGGTCGTCCCAGGTAGCCGCGGGCCAGGTTGGCGCCGCCGATCAGCAGCTCCCCCGGCACGCCGAGCGGCGCCAACTCGCGACCCGCACCGGCGACGTGGACCCGACAATTGGCGATCGGTCTGCCGATCGTCGGTTTGCCGCTACTCGGAACGCAACGCTCAACGGTGGCCCAGATGGTCGACTCAGTGGGGCCATAAGCGTTGAAAAAGGCACGTCCGCCGGCCCAGCGCTCGACCAGCTCCGCCGGACACGGCTCTCCGGCCACGACGATGGTCCGCAGGTCGGGCAAGGCGGCGGTGGGGAGCATGGCGAGGACGGACGGGGGCAGAGTCACGTGACTCACCCGGCGATGACGGAGCAATTCGACCATCTCGGGACCGGGCAGCAGCCACTCGCGGGGAGCCAGGATCAGCGTGGAGCCGACCGCCAGGGCCATCACGATCTCGAACACCGAGGCGTCGAAGCTCAATGAGGAGAACTGGAGCACCTGATCCCCGGATCCGAGCCCGAAGCCGTGCGCTTGGGCGATCGTCAGGTTGGCGAGCCCGCGGTGGGTCACCACCACCCCTTTCGGGCGGCCCGTCGATCCCGAGGTGTAGATCACGTAGGCGGGATTTTCGAGGTCTGTCCTGCCCTCCCCGGGAAGGGCGGCGCTCCCCTCCCCCGCCTCCAGGCGGTCGACCTCGAGCAACCCGCCGGCGGGAGGAGGCAACTCGCCGGACAAAGAGGCCTGGGTCAGCAGAAGATCCGCGCCGCTGTCCTTGAGCATGAAGGCCTTGCGCTCGGAAGGGTACGTAGGATCGATCGGCACGTAGGCGCCGCCCGCCTTGAGCACGGCGAGCACGGCGACGATCATCCCGGGGGAGCGCTCGAGACTGATCGCCACCCGCGCTTCCGGCCCGATTCCGCGCTCGCGCAGCCGTCGGGCAAGACGGCCGGCACTGGCGTTCAGCTCGCCATAAGAGACCTCATGGTCCTCGAACACCAGGGCGACCGCGGCGGGAGATTTCCGTGCATGGCCAGCAACGATCTCGTGCAGACAGGCGGCGTATCCGTCCAGGATGGGGCCGCCACTCTCGAAGAGAAGCGTCTGGCGCTCCGCGGTCGAGAGCAGCGGCAGATCCTCAAGACGAGCCCCGGGGTCGGCCGCGATCCCGGTCAGCAGCGTCTCCCAGTGCTCCAGGAGACGCCGCACGGTGCTGTCGTCGAACAGATCGGTGTTGTACTGGAGGTTGCCGACCAGCCTCTCCTCACCCTCGATCATCGACAGCGTGAGGTCGAATTTGGCGGCACCGGTCCCTCCAGTCTCCAGCGGCTCCAGGGCCAGCCCCGGCAGCTCGAGACGCTGACGCTCCGGCGTCTGGAGCACGAACATCACCTGGAAGAGGGGGGCATGGCTCAGATCGACGGCGGGACGCAGAACCTCCACCAGCTTCTCGAACGGCAGATCCTGGTAGGCATAGGCGTCGATCGCCACCTCCCGGACGCGTCGCAGCAACGCGGGAAAATCGGCCACGCTGGCGAGATCGAGCCGCAAGGCGAGCGTATTGACGAAGAATCCGATGAGCCCTTCGGTCTCTAGCCGGTTGCGGTTGGCGATCGGCGTGCCGATCACCAGATCGCTCTGCCTGCCGAGGCGCGATAAGAGGACCGTGAACGAGGCGAAAAGAGTCATGAACAGCGGCATGCCCTGCCGGCGGCTGAGACCCTTGAGGCTCTGGGACAGCTCGGCGTCGAGATGCAGCGAGCGACTGGCGCCGCGGAACCCCTGGACCGATGGCCGTGGGCGGTCCAGCGGCAGTTCGGTCACTGGTGGCGCGCCGTCGAGATGTCGGCGCCAGTATTCGAGCTGCTCTTCCAGAACTTCTCCGGCCAGCCACTGACGCTGCCAGAGGGCGAAGTCCGCGTATTGGACCGGCAGCGACGGGAGAGGCGAGGGGAGCCCGGCGGAGAACGCGGCGAAGAGGGCCATGGTCTCACGCACCAGAATGCCCATCGACCAACCATCGCTGACGATGTGGTGGAGGGTGAGCAGGACCGCTTGCTCAGCGGGCTCCAGCAGCACGAGCTGAGCGCGCAGTAGAGGCCCTGTCGCCAAGTCGAAGCCGCGCTTCGCCTCCGCCGCCGCCAGCTCCTTCGCCACCTCGTGCCGCCGCGCGGCAGGAAGGGCCCGCAGATCCACAATGGGCATCCGCACCGGCACGAAAGGATGGATGTCCTGCACGGGCTGGCCGCTCGCGACGGCGAACGTGGTGCGTAAAACCTCGTGCCGGCGAACCACCTCGTCCAAACAGCGGCTCAGCAGGCTGGAGTCGAGCTGGCCGTGGACCCGCAGCGACAGGGGGATGTTGTAGATCCCGGTGCCCGGGTGGAGACGGTCGACGAACCAGAGCCGGCTCTGGGAGTAAGAGAGAGGAAAGCTCGCCCGGTCACGGGAGACGGGCACGAGGGGGAGCGCCTGCGCGGTCAGGCCACGCGCGGCCTCGACCTGCTCGGCGAGCCCGGTCACCGTCGGGACCTCGAAAAACCCGCGCAGGCTAATCTCGGCCTTGAAGGCGTTCGCCACCCGCGAGACGAGCTGGGTGGCGAGGAGAGAGTTGCCTCCATGCTCGAAGAAATTGTCCTGAACGCCGAGACGGTCCCTTCCGAGGACCTGCCGGAACAACCCTGCGATCACCTCTCCGACGGGAGTCCGCGCGGCCTCCGGCTCTCCCCAGGAGTTCTCCTCGCTCATGGGAGCCGGCAACGCCCCGCGATCCAGCTTGCCATTCGGCGCCAGCGGGAAGGCATCGAGGAGCATGAACATCTGCGGCACCATGAACGAGGGCAGCGATCTCGTGAGGTACTCGCGGAGGTCGCGCGTCGTGAGCTCGGAGGCTTCCGCGCCACCGGGCTCGGGCACTACATAGGCGGCGAGCAGAGGCCCTTCCAGCTTTGAGGCGGCGTCCTTGCGCACCATGGCCACCGCCTCTCGTACCCCCGGGTGGCGTTTGAGAGCTGCCTCGATCTCCCCCAGCTCGATACGGAATCCGCGAATTTTCACCTGGTGATCGATGCGGCCCAGGAAATCGATCTGGCCATCCTCCAGATGACGGCCGAGATCACCCGTTCGATAGAGTCGCCCCCCGGGGCTCGCGCCGAAAGGATCGGGAACGAACTTCTCGGCGGTGAGATCGGGGCGGCCCAGATAACCGCGCGCGAGACTGGCGCCGCCAATGTACATCTCTCCCGGCGCGCCGGGAGGAACGAGCCGCAGCTCGCGATCCAGCAGGTAGACCCTGACATTGGCCAGCGGTTTGCCGATCGGAAGCCTGCGCGGGCTGCCGCCGGCTTCGGCCAGGGTCGAGCAGACCGTGGCCTCGGTCGGGCCGTAGCCATTGATGAAGCGGCGCCCCGGCGCCCAGCGGGCAATGACCTCCGGCGGGCACGCCTCGCCGGCCGACAGCAGGAGGCGCAGGGCGGGGAAATCACCTTCCGGCAGCGCGGCGAGCACGGACGGCGGCAGGGTGGCGACCGTGATCTCCTTCTCGCGCAGCAGTCGGACCATGTCCGGGCCGGGGTGGAGGTGCTCGCGCGGTGCCAAGCGCAGGATAGCGCCCACACTCCAGGCCATCGCCAGCTCCAATACCGCGGCATCGAAACTGACGGAAGAGAACTGCAGCACCCGGTCGTGAACGGAGAGATCGTAGAGCCGCGCAAAGGCCGCCGCCAGGTTACAGAGACCGGCATGCGAGAGCTGGACCCCCTTGGGCCGTCCGGTGGAGCCCGAGGTATAGATGATGTAGGCCAGATTCCGAGGATCGAGCTCGACGGCGGGGTCTTCGGAGCTCTGCCGCTCGATCGCGGCGCGATCACGATCCAGACAGACGACGCGCGCCGCCGTCTGCGGCAGCCCCGACACAAGGGCTTCCTGGGTGATGAGCACCGGCACCGCCGAGTCCTCCAGCATGAAGGCGAGGCGCTCCTGGGGATAGCTGGGATCGAGGGCGACGAAGGCTCCGCCGCTCTTGAGAATGCCCAGAATGGCCACCATCAGGTCAAGGGACCGCTCGATGCAGAGGCCGACCCGGGTCTCGAGTCCGACGCCGAGGCCGCGCAGATGACGCGCGACCTGGCTGGCCCGACGGCCGAGTTGCTCGTACGTCAGCGACTCTTCCCCGAAAACGATGGCCGGCGCGTCGGGCCGGCTTCGCGCCGTCTCCGCGTAGACGTCCAGAAAAGAATGGTAGGGAGGGAAGTTGCGGTCCGTGTCGTTCCACTCCCGCAGCAGCAGTTCCAGCTCCTCTCCGGTGAGCATCTCGACATCGCCCACCCGCGTTTCGACGTTCGAGAAGGCGGAGGAAAGGACCGCCTCAAAGTGCCGGACGAAGCTCCATACATGGCCCCGGGCTAGCACATCGACGTCGAAGCGCAATGTCAGCGCCAGCCGGTTCTCTTCTTTGCGCGCCCACAGGGTCAGATCGTGATCGATCTCCGGCAGAGGCCCGTGAAGACCGTCGACGGCCAGCGCAAC
Organism: uncultured Acidobacteriota bacterium; assembly: GCA_963698025.1. Classification (GTDB taxonomy): domain Bacteria; phylum Acidobacteriota; class Thermoanaerobaculia; order Multivoradales; family UBA5704; genus DATARR01. The sequence goes on from OY969112.1 coordinate 525,222, forward strand.
CTCGAACGGAGGGCGGCCGTCCGGCAGGGTTCCCGGAGGGAGTTCGGAGAGAAGGAGACCCAGGGGGAAAAGCTGGCGAGAGTAAGCGTCAAGGAGCGTCTGCCGGACGTTGAGCAGGAGCTGGCGGACCGTGAGGAGCGGATCCACCTCGTCGATGATCACCACCGCGTTGGCATCGGCGGCTACGCCGGAGCTGGCGAGCAACATGGGAGTACCGACGGCCAGGCGCCGGCCTCCGGTGACGCGCTGCAGGCAGATTTTGAGGCCTGCCATGAGCGCCGCCAGCAGCAGGAACGGCTCTCCGCCCGTGAGCTTGTCGAGACGGTGGTACGCCTCGCCCGCCAGGGATACCTGCAGGGTCTCGGTACGGCGCGAGACCGTGTCCGGACCTGCGAGATCGGAACGGAGCCCTGACGCGTCCCATCCTTGCGCGAACCTCTTCAACCAGTAGTCGCGCTGCTCGATCAGCTCACGATCGAAAATGAGGACTCCGGATTCCTTCTCAACTTTCATCGATTCAAACCTCACTGAAAACCAAATACCACGCCGGCAGGGCTCTCGACGACAGACCGATCAGAAATTGAACTCGAGCCCGCCGTAGAGCTCGTCGGTGGTCGCACGCAGGGGTTCCCTCTCATGCTGTAGTGAAAAATCGAACAGCCGCAGGTCGGGATGCGCCATCGCTTGACCGAGGAGATCGTGGTAGTGATCCAACATCTGATGGATATAGCTTTCCGAAAACAGATCAGCCCGGTAGAAGACGGGCCCACTGAACCGTTCGCGGTTGTCGATCAGCCCCAGAACGAGGTCGAACTTGGCCGCCTCGGCGCTGACCGGCAGCAGCTCGAGGGTGACTCCCGGCAGATCCAGCGCTGGCGGCGGCATGTTCTGGAGGGCGAAGACGATCTGCAGCGGCAACTCTCCGCTTCCCCCCAGCCCGAGCTCGTCGATCAGGATCTCGAAGGGAAGGACCCGATGGGCGTATGCGCCCAGGGCAGTCTCCCGGACCCGCTCCACCAGCTCATGGAAGGTCGGGTTGCCCGAGAGGTCGGTGCGTAGCGGCAGCATGTTGACGAAGAAGCCGACCAGACTCTCGACCTCGTGCTGATCGCGATTGGCGATCGGGGAGAGCACGATGAGGTCTTCCTCGCCGGTGTAGCGGACCAGCAGCAGGTTGAAGACGGCTAGCAGCGTCATGAACGGGGTGACGCCGGCACGCCGTGAAAAGGTCCGCACCGCCGCACCCACATCCTCGGCGACCACCAGGCTATGGCGCGCCGCCAGCCGCGGTTTCGCCGCCGCCGGAAGGTCGGGACGCAACCGGACCCGTGGCGGCTTCTCCCCCAGTTGGCCCCGCCAATACCGCAGCTCGGCTTCGATCGCCGCTTCATCCAGCACACGCCGCTGATGACAGGCGAAGTCGACGTACTGGATCGGCAGCTCCGGGAGAGGCGACGGCTCGCCGACGCGGAAGGACTTGTAGAGGACCGATATCTCGCGGACGAGGATGCCGGTCGACCAGCCGTCGCCGGCAATATGGTGGAGCGTGAGCAGGAGAACGTGTTCGGTCCCGTTCTGCCGCAGCAGGCAGGCACGCATCATCGGATCGCTCTCCAGGTCGAACGGCTGCGCGCCCTCCTCGGCGATCAGACGGAGCTGCTCGACCTCCCGCGGCCCGTCGGGTAGGGCGGTCAGGTCTACGAGCGGCAGCGGACGCGGGCGGTGAGGATGGACGACCTGAAAGGGTACTCCTTCCTCCAGGCTGAAGTTGGTCCGCAAGACTTCATGCCGACGCGTGACCTCGTTGAGACCACGCTCCAGAGCGCCGGCGTCGAGAGCGCCCTGGATCCGCAGCGCGTGAGGCCGGTTGTAGGCGGTATCATCGGGATCGAGCCGCTGCAGGAACCAGAGTCTCTGCTGGGCATAGGAGAGCGGCGGCTTCTCCTCGCGCGCCACCGGCGTCAGCGGCGGCGTAGGCACGCCGCGCTCCTCCAGGGCCGCCTCCACCGCGAGCGCCAGGCGCTCGAGGGCGGGGTGGTCGAACAAGGCGCGCAACGGGAGCCTGACGCCGAACGCGCTCTGCATGCGGGCGACGACCTGAGTGGCCAGCAGGGAGTGGCCGCCGAGGTCGAAGAAGTCGTCGCCGGGCGACACACGCTCCACTCCCAGGACCTCTTCCCAGATGCTGGCGAGGATCTCTTCGATCGGAGTCCTGGGATCGGCGGCGGCTTCCCGGGCCCCGGCCTGCGCCGGGTCGGGCAGCGCCTTACGATCGATCTTGCCGTTGGCGGTCCGCGGCAGGGCGTCAAGAGCGACCAGCATGCCGGGGACCATGGCTTCAGGGAGAGTCTCGCGGAGGAAGCGGCGCAGCTCCGCGGAGTCGGGGCCCGGAGTCGGGGAAACAGTCACGTAGGCCACCAGGAGGGCGTCTTCCCCACCGCCTCCCTGGCGCAGCACCGCCACCGCCTCACGGACGTTCGGGTGGCGCCGCAACGCCGCCTCGACCTCCCCGAGCTCGACGCGCATGCCGCGCACCTTGACTTGGTGGTCGCGGCGCCCCAGGATCTCCAGAACGCCGTCAGCATGGTAGCGGGCGAGGTCGCCGGTGCGGTACAGGCGTTCGCCGCCGGATCCGTGGGGATCGGGCAGGAAGCTCGAGGCGGTGAGATCCGGGCGTCCCGAATAGCCGCGGGTCAGGCCCTCGCCGGCGATGTGGACCTCGCCCACTACGCCGACGGGCACCGGTTCCAGCCGCTCGTCGAGCACGAAGCAGCGGACGTTGTCGAGCGGCTGGCCAGCGGAGAGCCGACCGGCCTCGAGGTCGGCGTCACCGAGGCGCCGGAAGGTGGACGTCATCGTGCACTCGGTGGGCCCGTACAGGTTGACGAGTTCGACACGCTCGCCCAGCCGCCGCCGCACCTCCCGGAGGTCGCGGCCGTACAGAGGCTCCCCGCTCGCCAGCACGGTGAGCAGCGAACCTCCATCTCCTATCTCCCCTTCCTCGGGAGTGGCCGCCAGCAGGGAGCGCAGCAGCGACGGCACGACGCTCAACGCCCTCGTCACCTCGCCGCCGCGCAGCCGGGCGAGCAGGGTGGCGGGATCCTTCGCCTCCACGCCGTCGAGCAGAAGGACCCGGGCGCCGGCGGCCAGCGGTGCCAGGCAATCGCGGATCCAGGCGTCGAACGGCAGTCCAGCCACCTGTAGGACGAGGTCTCCCGGTTGCAGCGCGAAGGCGCGCAGGACGAATTCCAGGTAGTTAACCGCTCCCCGGTGGGTGCCGAGAACCCCTTTCGGGTGCCCCGACGAGCCGGACGTATAAGCCACGTACGCGAGGTTCTCGGGCTTGGCCAGGGGAGGGAGATCCGGCTCCATCCCCGCGTCCAGATCGGCGGCGTCGAGAGATAGGACCTCGACGGGGAAGTCGCCGCGGCTCGTTTCGCGCGCGACCACGAAACGCGCGCCGCTGTCGGCCAGCAGGAAAGCGTTGCGGGCGGCGGGAGCCTCGATGTCCAGCGGCACGTAGGCTCCCCCGGCCTTGAGCACCGCCAGAACGGCGGCCACCATGTCCGGCGAGCGCTCGACGGCCACCGCGACCGGCACCTCCGGCCCTACTCCCCGGGCCCGGAGGACAAGGGCCAGGCGGTTGGCACGGGCGTTGAGAGCTCCGTAGGTCAGCGTACCCTCGGCGTGGACGAGGGCCACGGCCTCCGGCTCGCGGGCCGCCTGCGCCTCGACGAGCTGGTGCAGCAGCATCCCGCCGCCGGCCGGCCGGCCGGTCTGGTTAAACCCTTCGAGGATGCGCCGCCGTTCTCCCGGAGGCAGGATCCGCAGATCTTCCAGCGGGGTCTGGGGGCGCTCGAGAGCATTCGCGAGTAAGGCGAGGAGATGGTCGAGGATACGGCGCGCGTCCTCCTCCCGGAATAAGCCCGGGGCGTACTGGACGCGCAGCCGCAGGCGGTCTCCGGTCACCCGGCAGAAGAGACCCAGCGTACAGGTCTCGGCGAGAGCCTCGAGGCTCTCACAAACGAATCGGATCTCTCCGGCCCGGTGCTCGACAGGCCGCGACAGGAAGTCGAAGACAATCGGGAAGGCGCGGCCGGCGTCCGCCTGCTCTTCCCAGACGTAGTACTCCTGCCACAGGGAAGCATCGTGAACCGCCTCGCCCACCTGCTTCACCAGATCGGCGAACAGCGTCCCGGCCATCGGCCGCGCCACGATCGGAAGGTGGCGGGAGATCGGACCCAGGGCCCTCTCCAGCTCCTCGTAGACACGGCCGTCGACGGCGATCCCCACTGTCGACGGAGAGACGCCGGTCGACCGCCACAGGAGCGCCAGCCAGCCCGCCAGCAGCAGCTCGAAGGAGGACGTGCCACAGCTCGCCGCCACGGACTCGACCGCGGCCAGCGGGGGCCCGTCCGCTTCGACCCCGAGTAGGGTCTCGGCATCCTCCGTCGCCACCCCCCAGGGCAGGGCGGGAGGCGGGAGGTCCGCCAGCTCGCGCTGGCGCCAGTAGGTCCTCCCCTCCATCGACTCGTCGCTGGCCAGCCATTCACTCTGCCAAGCCGAGAAATCGGCGTACTGGGTCACCTCCTCGACGAAGGCCTTTCCCTGCCCGTACTGGGCGGCATAGCCGGCCGTCAGCTCTTCCACCAGCAGGGCGAAGGTCGGAGCGTCGGCGCAGGGCACCGGCAGGCTGAGGAGCAGGAGGTGGTCCTCCGGCCCGCAGACCGCCAGGAGCGCCCTCAGGCTCGACCCCGTCTCGGCATCGACGGGAGCGGCGGCATCCTCGCCCAGCAACTCCCGCAGTTGGGCCCGCCGGCCGTCGGGATCCAGGCTGGAGAGGTCGATCCATCGCCAGGGAGTCGCCGCCGTACCGACCACCTGCACCGGATGGCTCATCCCCGGGATGCCGCGGAAGGTGGTCCGCAGGATTTCGTGCCGTCCCATCACCGCATCCAGGGCGCGGTGCAACGCTTCGGCGGCGAGCGGCCCGGCGAGACGCACGAGCGCCTGCGCGCGCGCCTTACCCCAGCCCGCCCACAGCCGGCGCTGCTGCAGCGACAGCCGGTAGCCGACCGCCGCCGCTTCCTCGTGAACCTCTTTCATCGCCTCGTCCAACTCCTACCCGATATCCTGAAGGCTCACCGGAGCTCCCATCGTCACCAGGATCTTGCGAGGCCCCTCGAAAGGCATGCGGCCGTGAGCGACACGCATGTTGTCCACCAGCAGGAGATCCCCCTGCCGCCAAGGGAAGGCGACCAGGGTTTCGCGGAAAGCCCGGCGCACCTCGTCGAGCTCGGCCGGATCGAGGGGGGCGCCGTCGCCGAAATAGGCGTTGATCGGCAGGTCCTCCTCGCCGGTGGTGGCCAGCAGCGCCTTGGCCACCTCAGGCTCGAGGTTCGACGGGTGCCACTGGTCGACCTGGTTGAACCAGAGGAGATCGCCAGTCTTTGGATGGCGGATCACCGCGGGGCGGAGCTGGCTGGTGCGCAGCCCTCCCTTGTCAGTCCAGCTGAACTCAATGTCCCCCTCCCGGCAGTAGGCCTCCACGGCCTCGCGGTCCTCGGTCTCGAAGACCGTCTGCCACGACAGCCCGGCGCCGCGACTGCCGTGCAGGTTGCGCGTGTACTTGACGCCCTTCTCAAGGAACCGCTGGCGCAGCTCGGGGCTCAGCTTCTCGAAGATCTTGCGGCTGTCGGCGATCGGCGTCTCACCGCCCACCGGCGGCGCGGTGACGCAGTAGAAGAAGATCTTGCTCGGCCAGCGGTGGGCATAGGAGAGCTCATTGTGCATGGAGATGAAGTACTCTGGCGGATACTCCGTCGAGGTGTAGACGCCGTCCGCCTGCATGATGCGCGGCGAGGAGCCCTCGATGTAGTGCAGGAAGCCGGGGATGACTGACAGCGCGAACTGCTCGAAGAGGGCCGCCGTGGCGAGGCCGAAGCCCCGGAAGAGGATGGCGCCGTGCTGGAGCAGCTCGCGCTCGATGAACTCGCGGTTGTTCTTCGCCCAGCCGATCGGATCGAGATCGGCACCCGCGGGTTCGACGACCAGGGGCAGGGTCTCTCCGGGCACCAGATAGTCGGTCTTGATCAGTTCCTCGCTGGAGAGGCTCACGGTCTTGCGGCGGACCTCGCCCAGCTTCATCGAAGGTCTCGGTGGAGTTGTGTTCATAGGTTCCTCGCTCTTTCCTTGCAGTCTCCGGAGTGGCTACTCCGACTCGTGAACGGTCTCTCTCTGCACTCGCTTGAAGCGCCCCTGGCGCCCCTCCCGCAGTTGCTGCTGACGCTGGGCCCGGCGCTCCCGGTCGGACCCGGCGAGCCGCTCGCGCAGCTCGGTCAGGGTGGATTCAGGGCGCGCCGCCACCTCCGCCAGAAGCTCCTCGAAGAGGCCGGCCAGCCGTGCCATGGTCTCGGCCTCGAACAGATCGCTTTTGTAGGTGAGCAGCCCGGCGAGCTCCCCGTCCTGCTCTCCCATGCGCAGGATGAGGTCGTACTTGGCGGCCTCCGGCCGTTCGATCAGGAGCGGGCTCAAGGTCAAGCCGGGCAGCTCGAGGGTCGACTCTGGCGTGTTCTGGAAATTGAACTCGACCTGGAACAACGGCGTCTGCCCCTGGCCACGGCTGGGGCTCAAATGCTCCACCAGCTTCTCGAACGGCAGGTCCTGGTGGGAGTAGGCGCCCAGGAGCATCTCCCGTGCCTGCGCCAGGATCTGACGGAAGTCGGGGTCGCCGGTGAAGCGGGCACGCAGCACCAGAGCGTTGATGAAGCATCCGATCATCCCCTCGGTCTGCACCCGGTTCCGGTTGGCGATCGGCGAGCCGACGCTGACGTCCTGCTCTCCGGAGAACCAGTGCAGCAGCGTCTGGAAAGCGGCGAGCAGGGTGGTGAACAGCGTCACTCCCTCACGCCGGCTCAGCGCCTTGAGATCGGCCGTGAGGGCGCGCGGGCAGATCAGGGGCTGGCGGCCGTGGCGGAAGCTGACAGCGCCGGCGGGAACCTTGTCCACGGGCAGCTTCAGCGTGTCCGGCACGCCGGCCAGCTGGCGCTCCCAGTAGGAGAGCTGGGCCTGCAGGACGTCCCCCTGCATCCACTGCCGCTGCCACTGGGCGAAGTCGGCATACTGGAGAGACGGCTCCGGCAGCGGAGACCGCGTGCGGGTCACCGCCGCCGTGTAGAGAGCCGCCAGCTCGCGAACGAACAGCGCCGACGACCAGCCGTCCCCGACGATATGGTGCATGATCACGACGGCAAAATGCCGCTCGTCCTCGACCCGTAGCAGAAGAGCGCGGAACAGGGGGCCGGCCGCAAGATCGAACGGCCGTTGCGCCTCCCGCTCGACCCGCCGCTCGGCCTCCCGCCCCCGTTCGTCCAGCGGGAGGGAGCGCAGATCCGCCACCGGCAGCCGGAAACCCGCGGGCGGCTGGATGTGCTGCCGCGGCACGCCGTCGACCTCCGGGAAGGTGGTGCGCAGGACCTCGTGCCGGCGCAGGATCTCCCCGACGCCGGCTTCCAGGGCCGCGGTGTCGAGCTCGCCGTCCAGGACGACGGCCCCCCAGACGTTGAGCAGGGCGGATTCCCCTTCGAGGTAGTGCAAGAAATAATGGCGCTGCTGGGCGAAGGAGAGGGGCAGATCGCCGTCGCGGGGCACCGGCGCGAGCGCCGAGGGACGGAGCCCGTTCTCCGCGGCGAGCGCCGACTCCACGCTCGCCGCGATCTGGGCCACGGTGGGGAGCTCGAAGATCGTGCGCAGGGGCAGGTCGACCGCGAAGACCTCCTGGACGCGCGCCAGCACCTGGGTGGCCAGGAGAGAGTGGCCGCCGATCTCGAAGAAGTTGTCGTGCACCGTCACCCGCTCCAGCCCGAGCACTTCCTCCCAGATGCCGGCGAGCAGCTCTTCGACCTGGTTGCGCGGCTCCAGAGCGCCCTCCTTCGCCGCCGCGCCGGCCAGCTCGGGAGAAGGCAGAGCGCCGCGGTCGAGCTTGCCGTTGGGGGTCCGGGGCAGCTCGTCGAGCACGATGAAAGCGGCGGGCACCAGGGCCGCGGGCAGGCGCCGCGAGGCATGGAGCCGCAGCTCGTCCACCGAGAAGGACGCGGTGAGCGGAGCGCGGAGAGGGCGGAGCCGCAGCTCGGGCGTGGTCTGCGGCCGGCCGTCGCGGAAGGCGTAGATGTTGAACAGGCATGTCTCCTCGAGCAGCTCGTCCTTCTCCACCACCAGCTCGTAGCCGTGGCCGCGCAGCAACGCGATGACGTCCTCGAGACGGCCGGCGAGATCGTGCCCTTCGATGACGATCTGGCGGACCTTCCCCCAGTCCTCGCTCCGGATGCCGCGCAGCACGTCGAGTTCGCTCTTCTCGACGTCGATCTTCAAGAGGTCGACGACCTCCAGACCCTCCTCCGCCATCACCTGCGAGATGGTCTTCAAGGCGCAGTCCACGGGGACCGCCTGCATCCGTTCCTCCAGGACTTTTTCGAAATACTGCGCCCCCAGGAGATCGGAAAGCTCACCGACCCCGCGGGCGTGCTGGCGCGCCACCACCGCCTCGAGCATCCGCCGCTCCTCGACGACGTCGGGGTAGTAGCCGGACTGGCAGGAGGAGCGGGGGTAGTAGGCGAACGTGACCTCGCCGGAGTGGTCGGACAGGCCGCAGTTCTGCAGGCTCACGTCGAGACCGTAGAGCTCGACGTTGGCGCGCAGGGCCGCGAAGATGTCAGGAATTGGCTCAAAGGAGAAGACCCGGGGGCGCTCGCAGACCTGGTGCACGAAGAGGGTGAACAGGCCGATGTTGGCGCCGACGTCGAACACCACGGCGTCGTCACCAAGCCGCACGCCGTGGCGGAACTCGACGTGATCGATGAAGATCTGCTCATAGAAGAAATCGGTTTCGTGCCGGTTGCGGTGGGCGATCATCATCTGGTTCGGCAGCACGTAGCGCTGCTCGTCCGGAATCGAGGTCACCCGCCGAAGATCGGGCACGACGTAGGCCACCAAGCCCATTTCCCCGCCGGGAAGCTCACGGGCGACCACCGCCGCGTCCACGAGCGCGGGATGCTCGCCGAGGACCGCCGCAATCTCCTGGGGCTCGACCCGTAGGCCGCGCAGCTTGATCTGGTGGTCGGTACGCCCCAGGAACTCCAGCTCGCGGCCGTTGGGCCCGGCCCAGCGCACGAGATCCCCCGTCCGATAGAGACGGGCGCCGGACTCCGCGAAAACATCGGGAACGAAGCGGTCGGCAGTCAGATCGGGGGCGCCGAAATAGCCTAGGGTGACGCCGGCACCGCCGATGTACAGCTCTCCTACCAAGCCGTCCGGCACCGGACGGAGCTGCCGGTCGAGCACGTAGAACCGGGAGTTCCGGATCGGTCGACCGATCGCGACGAGATCCCCCGCCGCGGGCCCGGGTGCCACGCGATGGAAGCTCGACGTCATCGTGCACTCGGTGGGCCCGTACTGGTTGACGACCTCGAGGCCGCCGCCGAAGACCCGCCGGGCCGCGGCCACGTCGGCGTGGCGCAGAGCCTCGCCGCTCGTGGCCAGCAAGCGCAGGGAGGAGACCGGGGGATCGCCGGCCGCGGCGTCTAGGAGACCGCGGAGCAGGGTCGGCACGATGGCGATGATGCAGGTGATCCGGTGGCGGCGCAGGGCGCGGGCCAAACCCCGGGGGTCGCGGGCGGTGTCGCGGTCGACGAGCACGACGGCGCCGCCGCGGGTCAGCGGCCCGATGAGGTCGCGCACCGCAGCGTCGAAAGCGAGGCTGGGGATCTGGAGCACCGCATCGGATTCGTCCAGCGCGAACGCATCGGCCATGTAGCCGAAGTAATTGACCACGCTCCGATGGCTGGTCCAGACCCCCTTGGGACGCCCGGTGCTGCCCGAGGTATAGGTGATGAAGGCGGGGACCTCCGGAGGCACCGGAACACGCCGGGCTCGCATCGTCGACCGGCTCGCCACGCCGAGGTCCAGCTTCGCGATCCCGGCGGGGACGCGATGCATCCACGGGCTCTCCGCCAGCACCAGCGCGAGGCCGGCATCCTCCGCCTGATGGATCAAGCGCGCGTCGGGCGCGTCGGGATCGAGGGCCACGTAGCTGCAGCCGGATTTCCAGACCCCCAGGACCGCCGCCGCCATCTCCGGGGAGCGCTCCACGAGCAGCCCCACCCGCGAGCCGGGACCGACCCCGTTCGCCGTGAGAGCGGAGGCCACGCGCTCCGCCAGGGTATCGAGTTCGGCGTAGTTCAGGGCACGGTCGCCGACCACCAGCGCCAGGGCCTCGGGCGTCCGCGCCGCTTGGGCCTCGAACAGCTCGTGCGCGGCGGCCGCGGGGATCGGGGCCACCGTGGCGTTACGCTCTTCGAGCAGCGCGACGCGCTCCGCCGCGGTGAGCAGGGGGAGGTCGCCGATCGGGCTCTCTGGAGCTTCCAGGGCAGCGACGGCCAGTGTCGCGAGCTGTCCGGCGAGACGATCGAGGTCGGCGGGATCGTAGCGGCCCCGGCCAGAGTGGAGCGTGAGCTCCAGGGTATCGCCGGCGCCGCGGACTGCCTCGAGGCGAAGGTCCAGCCGCTCCAGGGTACAGGCGCGACGGGCGAGTTCGAACACGATGCCGCCGGCCGTCGCCGGCGCCGCCGGCCCGCCGTATTCGAAACCGCAGGGAAGCGCGCGCTCCTCACCCTCCGCGAGCGCTTCGTCGGCGACGAAATAGTCCTGCCAGACCTCCGCCTCCTCCAGAGCGGCGTCGAGTTCCCGCGCCAGCGCCGAAAGGCTCTTCTCCTCCGCCGGCCTGCCGGGGACGGGCAGATAACGTGAGAACGGTCCGAAGGCGTTCTCCAGCTCCTCGTAGCCCCGGCCCGGAAAGGCGACGGCCGTCGAGAGGATCTCGCCGCTATCGGCAAGGCGACCCAGGAGCGCCTGCCAGCAGGCCAGGAGCAGCGCACGCGGGGAGAGACCCAGGCGCGCCGCCGCGGCCTCGAGGCGGGTCCCCAGGACGGTCGCCAGGGAGCGGAAAGCCGGAGGGAAGGAGCCCGGCGCGACCGCGTACGGCGGCGGCGCGGCCTGGACGGCGAGATCCGGCCGGCTCCAGTGCCTCTTCCCCGCCCCGGCCTCCACCGCGGAGAGCCACTCGTGCTGCCACTCCGCGAAGTCGGCGTACTGCATGGCCGCGGGCGACTCCGGCGCCCCGGCATAGGCTACGGCCAGTTCGGCCACCAGACGGTCGAGGGTCGCGGCATCGGCGCAGACGGCCGGCAGGTCGACCAGAAGCCAGCGGCTTGTGGCAGACCGGACGGCCAGCTCGAACCAGGCCGCGGGCAGGCCGGCGATCGCCGCCACGGGCCGGGCGGGACGGGCGAGCCACGCGGAGAGGAACGCCTCCTGGCCCTCCGGCGGCAGCGAGGCGAGATCGGTATGGGTCCACTCCACCGGGCCGGGCTCGCCGACCACCTGGATGGGCAGGGCCATCCCGGGCAGGCGTTGAAACTGGGTCCGCAGGATCTCGTGCCGCCTCACCACCGATTCCAGGGCCGCCAGGAGGCGCCGCTCGTCCAGCGGGCCTTCCAGCGCCACGGCACCACGAGCCAAGAAGGCGGCTTCCTGCGGCTGGGACCGCCAGAGCCAGCGCTGCTGGGCGGAGAGCCGGAATCCCTCGATCGCCGGCGCATCCGCTAGCGTCGATTCTCCGACGAGATCTTCCGGCACGGTCGTTTCAAGCTCCACGTATGCTTCTCCTCTGGACGGCTCCGAGCCGTCTGCTTCTCTCGGCCCGCAGCTCTTCTTCCCGCTTACGTTTGGCTTCGGACTCGCGTTCCGCGAGCAGGCTCCTCAGCTCGCTCAGGAGGACCGGGGGGCCCTCCACGACCCGCCGCAGCAGGGCCTCGAGATGCCCGGCCAGTCGGGCGATGGTGCCGTCGTCGAACAGGTCGGTGGCGTAGGTGAACGAGCCCGCCAGGCGGTCGTCCACCTCGGCGAGGGTCAGGATCAGGTCGTACTTGGCTTCCCGGGTGCTCTCCGACTCCACCGGCGACAACGCTAGCCCGGGGAGCGCAACGGGATCGCTGGGGGTGTTGGCGTAGCTGAAGACCACCTGGAACACCGGCGCCCAGGCCGGATTGCGATCGGGGTTGAGTTCCTCGACCAGCCGGTCGAACGGCAGGTCCTGGTGGGTGTACGCGCCGAGCACGGCCTCGCGGACCCGCGCCAGCAGGGCGATGAAGCCGGGATCTCCGGAAAGATCGGTGCGCAGCGCCAGGGCGTTGATGAAGCAGCCGATCAACCCCTCGGTGAGCACGCGGGTGCGGCCGGCAATCGGCGAGCCCACCACCACGTCGTCCTCGCCCGACCACCAGCCGAGCAGGGCCTGGAAGGCGGTCAGCAGGACCTGGAACAGGGTGGCGCCCCCGCGGCGAGCGAGAGCCCGCAGGCCGGCGGTGAGCTGCTCGTCCAGACCGATTGGATGGCGCCGGCTCCGCAGGCTCTGCGCCGGCGGCCGCGGCCGGTCGGTGGGGAGGCGCAGAACCGGCGGCGCCCCGGCCAGCCGGTCCTGCCAGTAGCCGAGATGGCTGTGCAGCACCGGGCCTTGCAGCCACGCGTTCTCCCAGGCGGCGAAGTCGGCGTACTGCACGGGCATCGGTGCAAGCAGCGACGGTCGCCCCGCGGCGAAGGCCGCGTAGAGGGCGGACAGCTCGCGGACGAAGAGATCGATCGACCAGCCGTCGGCCACGATGTGGTGGAGGGTGAGGATGAGGACGTGCTCGGCGTCCTCCAGGCGCAGCAGCACGAGCCGCAGCAGCGGCCACCGCGCCAGATCGAAGGGTTGCTCGGCCTGCTCCTGGACGAGCGCGTGAACGAGCGGCTCCCGTCGCTCCATCGACAACCCGGCGAGGTCGAGCAGGGGGACCACGAAGCCGTCCGCTCCGCCGATCACCTGCACGGGCTTGCCCGCCCGGGCCGCGAACGCGGTGCGCAGGACCTCGTGGCGGTCGAGGACCGCGGCCACGCCGCGGCGCAGCGCGGCGACGTTCAGCGGCCCCTCCAGGCGCACCACGCCGCGGATGTTGTAGAGCGGGCTCGTTCCCTCCAGATGCTGGAGAAACCAGTGGCGGCGCTGAGCGAAGGAAAGAGGCAGGTCGCCATCCCTCGGGACCGGCACGATCGGCGCTTCTTCCAGCCCCCGGCCGGAGCGCAGCAGGCTCTCCAGATCGGCCGCGAGGCCCGCGACAGTCGGCGCCTCGAAGAGCCGCCGCAGGGGCAGATCGACACCCGCGTCGCGCAGCCGGGCGATCACGCGGGTCGCCAGGATCGAGTGGCCGCCGAGGGCGAAGAAGCTGTCGTGGACGCCCACCCGCTCCCGCCCCAGCACCTCTTCCCAGATGCCCGCCAGCAGCTCCTCGAAGGGGTTGCGCGGCGCCACGTAGCCGGCCTGCCGCTCCTCCTCCGGCACGGGCGCCGGAAGGGCGGCCCGGTCCACCTTGCCGTTGGCGTTGAGCGGCAAGCGATCGAGAGCGACGAAGGCCGAGGGCACCATGAAGTCGGGGAGCCGCTCACCCAGCCAGGCGCGCAGGAGGGGGGGCTCGGGTACCTCCTCGCCGGCGGCGACCACATAGGCGACCAGCCGCGCTTCCGGACCGTCCTCGCGCGCCACCACCACGGCCTGCCGCACCGCGGGATGAAGCCCGAGCTGGCCCTCCACCTCCCCGGGCTCGACGCGGAAACCGCGGATCTTCAGCTGGCGATCGACGCGGCCGAGGAACTCGATCTCGCCGGCCGGAAGGTGGCGCACACGGTCGCCGGTGCGATACAGGCGGCCGCCGGAGGCGAAGGGATCGGGAACGAAGCGGGCCGCGGTCAGATCGGGGCGCCCCAGGTAGCCGCGGGCCACCGCCGTGCCGCCGACCAGCAGCTCGCCCGGCACCAGGGTGGGAACGGGCCGCAGGCGCTCGTCCACGACGTAGACGCGGGCGTGGGCCAGCGGTCTGCCGAGCGGCGGCGCGCCCGCCGGGCGCGAGGCCTCCCCGTCCAGCGGACGGGTCAGCACGCCGACCGTGGTCTCGGTGGGGCCGTAGTGATTGAACACCCGGCATCCCGGCGCCAGGGACCGGATCCGCTCGATCAGCTCCCAGGAGCAGGACTCCCCTCCCAGGACTAAGCGCCGGCGCGGCAGCGCCTCCGCCGGCCGGGGCCCGGCGAGCAGCGCGGCCAGGTGGCTGGGGACAATCTTCAGGCAGTCGATGTCGTGCCGGAGGTTGTAGGTGGCCCACTCCACCGGATCGAGCGTGCGATCCATCGGCACCACGTGCAGACAGCCGCCGGCGACCAGGGCCGGGAAGATCATCGTATTGCCCAGGTCGGCGGCGAAGGTCGAGACTGTGGCATAGACGGCGTCCGGCGGCAGGTCCAGAGCCGCGATGACCGACCGCACATAGCTCGCGAGCTGGCGGTGCTCCACGGCGACCCCCTTGGGGGGGCCCGAGGAGCCCGAGGTGAAGAGCACGTAGGCGAGCTGCTCGCCCATCGTCGCGCGGTCATCGAACCCGGATCCGGCGGCGGCCCCGAGCTCGGCGAGGCCGGCGAGCGGGACGACCCGAGCTTCATGCCGCGGGAGCTGACCGAGGAGCTCCCGACGCCCCAGCACCACGGCGGCTCCAACCTCTCCGAGCATGGCGGCGATCCGCGGAGCCGGCTGGGAGAGATCGAGGGGCACATAGGCGCCGCCGGCCCGCAAGACCGCCAGCAGACCGGCGATCGTGTCCGCCGACCGCTCCGCCGCCACCGCCACCCGCACGTCCGGCCCGACCCCGGCCTGGCGCAGCTCCCGGGCGAGAGCCGCGCTCCATCGCGCCAGCTCGTCGTAGGTCACGAGCCGCTCGCCATCGGCGAGGGCGGGGCGGTCCGGCGTCCGCAGGGCTTGCGCCACGAAGGCCTCGTGGACGGGCGTCCCGGCGGCCGGGAGGTCCTCAGTGTTGATCGCCGTCAGCCGGCGCCGCTCCTCCGTGGGGAGGATCTCGAGGTCGCCCAGGGCCGTCTCGGGGCACAGATCGTCGAGGAGCGTCTCGAGCTGCGCCGCCAGGCGGTGCGCGTCCGCCGGATCATAGCCGACCGTATCGTAGGCGAGGCAGAGCTCCAGCCCCTCCGGTCCCAGGGAGGCCGCGAGCCCCATCTCCCAGCGATCGACGCGGTCGTCGCACCGCAGCATGCGGCAGGCGCAGCCCGCCATGGCGAAGGTGTTTCCCGGGATGCTGTCGAACTGGTAGGAGAAGGGGAAGAAGCCGGGGATCGCCACGTCGTCCAGGGCCGGCGGGAGGTCCCACGCGAAGCTCTCGTGCCACTTGCCGGCGTCGCGCGTCCGTTCGTCGGCGCGCGCCAGGAATTCCGCGACCGGCAGGTCGCCGTCCATTTCAAAGACCAGCGGCAGGGCGCGAGCGAAGAGGCCCAGCGCCCCCGCCAGCTCCTCGTACCTGCGCCCGCCCGCGACCAGGGCCAGGGCGCGGCTGGCGCCGGCGGTGGAGCGCCAGAGCAGGATCTGCCAAGCACCGAGGAGCACGGTGGAGAGCGGGACCCCACACCTCTCGCCCAGCGCCTCGAGCGCCGCCAGGCGGTCGCCCGTGATCCACCGGCGTTCTTCGGCGGGCAGGAAGCCGGCGCCGGGGCGGCGGGCCCGGCGGAACGGCAGCGCCGCGAACGGGGGCAGGTCCAGGCCGCGCCAGTACTGGCGCCCCGCGTGGGTCTCCTCGGCCGTCAGCAGCTCGTTCTGCCACTGCGCCAAGTCCGGGTACTGCAGGACCTCTTCCCCGTCGCCGGGCGCCTTGGCGAGGGCGAGGCCGATCTCCCGGACCAGGAGCGCGAGGGCGGCCCGATCCGCGCAGAGGGCCGGCAGGGAGATCACCAGGTGCGCCGCGCTCCCCTCGGTCCGGACGAGCCAGACGCGCAGCAGGGAACCGTCCGTGAGATCGCGGAGGCAGGTCGCCGCCTCGCGCCAGAGCTGCTCGAGCTCGTCGCCCGGGGCCTCCAGGACCCGGGGGGGCAGCCGGTCCGCGACGACCTGGAGCGGCGTCTTCACCCCCGGCAGGCGGAGGACCCGGGTGCGCAGGATCTCGTGACGGAGGACGACCTCCTCCACGGCGCGGCGCAGCAGCGCCACCTCCAGGTCCCCCTCGACGCCCACCAAGCAGCGCGCCACGTAGGGAGAGGCGGAGCCCTCCTCACCCGGAGCCTGCAGCAGCGACCAGAGGCGCTGCTGCGGCGGCGAGAGCTGATAACCCTGGAGTGTCTCCGTCGGCATAGTCCCGTTTTCGGCTTTCTGATTCATCGGAGAACCCCGGAGGCGGCGCGGCGCCGGCCCTTGAACCGTACGGCCCTCTCGTACTCCTGCTCGACCTCCACCCGCTGGAGTGCGTGGGCCGTCGCCAGGGAGGCCAGCATCTCTTTCAGCGAGGTCTCCGGGGAGCCGGCCGCCAGCTTCAGGAGCAGCTCGTAATCCTTCAGCAGGCGCGACGCGGTGCTCATCTCGAAAAGGTCGGCATTGAAAAGCAATCGCCCCTGGAGAGTGCCATCGGCATCGACCATTGCTAGGTGCAGGTCGTGACGCACAATGGGACGGCTGTGGTCGAAGATCTCGATCTCCAGGTCCGGCAGGCGGATAGCGCGCGGCGGCGTGTTCTGCAGCTCGACCTTGACCTGAAAGATCAGGGAGCGGCTCATGTCGCGCTCGGGCCGGAGCTCCTCCACCAGCTTTTCGAACGGCAGCTGCTGGTGCTCGTAGGCGCCGAGAGCCGTCGCCCGGACCCGGGCCAAGAGCTGCAGGAACGTGGGGTCTCCCGAGAGTTCTCCGCGCAGCACGAGCTGATTGACGAAGAAGCCGATCAGCCCTTCGGTCGCGAGCTGGTCCCGATTCGCCACGTTGGTCCCGACGACGATGTCCTCCTGGCCCGTCCGATGGCGGAGCAGGACCTGGAAGACCGCCAGCAGGACCATGAACAGAGTGGCGCCCTCCCGCTGGCAGAGTGCCCTCAGCTCTTCCGCCAGGGGAGCGTCGACGGTGAAGGGCGCCTCGCCGGTGGCATAGGTCTGGAGCGGCCGGCGCGGGAAGTCGGTCGGCAGATCGAGCGCCGCGGGCGCCCCCGCCAGTTGCCGGCGCCAGAAGGCGAGATGCTCGTCGAGGACCTCTCCCCGCATCCAGCCGCGCTGCCAGACCGCGTAATCGGCGTATTGGACGGCGGGATCGGGGAGCGGCCGCAGACCGGGGCGCGATGCCCCGGCCTCGCGGAAGGCCGTGTAGAGGGCGGCGACCTCATGGTAGAGCACCCCTGCGGACCAGGCGTCGCTGACGATGTGGTGAAGGGTGAACAGCAGCGCGTGATCCTCCTTGCCGAGACGGAGCAGCGCCGCGCGCAGCAGCGGCCCCCGCGCCAGCTCGAACGGGCGGTCCGCTTCCTCGGCGGCGAGGGCCTCGGCCGCGCTCTCCGCGCGGGCGCCCAGCGCCGTCAGGTCGAGCAGCGGGATCGCGGCGTGCTCGGGGGGCTGGACGCGCTGCGCCGGCTCGCCGTTCTGCTCGGGATAGATCGTACGCAGCACCTCGTGGCGGCGCACCACCTCGGTCAGGGTCGCCTCAAGCGCGGCCCGGTCCAGGCGTCCGCGCAGGCGGACCGCCAGGGGGATGTTGTAGAAGGAGTTGAGCCCCTGGAAGCGGTCGAAGAACCAGAGGCGATACTGGGAAAAGGACAGCGGGAGGGCGCCGTCGCGCGGCACCGGAACGATGGGGGGAGCCTGGCGCCGCTCGCCGGCGCGCGCCGTCTCGATCCACGCCGCGAGCCCGCGCACCGTGGGGTGCTCGAAAACGGCGTGGAGGGGAAGATCGACGCCGAAGGTCTCGCGGATCCTGGAGATCACCTGCATGGCCAGGAGGGAGTGGCCGCCGAGGGCGAAGAAGCTCTGGTCGGCGGCCACGGCGTCGCGGCCGAGCACCCGGGCCCAGATCCCGGCCAGCATCTCCTCCACCGGGCCGCGCGCCTCCTGCCCCTCGGTGGCGGTCGGCAGCCCGGACTCGGCGGCCGGGAGCGCCGTGGCGTCCAGCTTACCGTTGGCGGTCAACGGCAGGGCGGCCAAGGGGACGAAGACCGCCGGCACCATGTAGTCCGGCAGGCGTGAGGCTACCAGGAGCCGCAGGTCGCCGGGCGCCGGGCGGCCATCCCGGGTCACCACCCAAGCGGCCAGGCGCCGGTCTCCCGGAGCGGCGTCCCAGGCCCGGACCACCGCGTCCAGGACCCCGGGGCTCTCCCGCAGCACGGCCTCGATCTCACCCGGCTCGATGCGGAAACCGCGGATCTTCAGCTGCTGGTCGGTGCGCCCGAGCACCTCGAGCCCGGCCGCCGGGAGCCGCCGGGCCAAGTCGCCGGTCCGGTACAGCCGCGCGCCCCGCGCCCCGGAGAACGGATCGGGCACGAACCGCTCCGCCGTCAGATCGGGGCGACCCAGGTACCCCCGCGCCAGCCCCGCGCCGCCGACCACCAGCTCGCCGGCGATCCAGAAGGGCACCGGCCGCAGCCCAGCGTCCACCAGGTAGGCCCGCGAGTTGGCCAGCGGCGCCGTCAGCGGGACCGAGGCCGCGCCGGAGTCTCCGGCGTCCGCGTCGCCGGTGAGCACTCCGACGGTGGTCTCGGTGGGGCCATAGTGATTGAGCACTCGCAGGGAGGGGGCGGCGGCGAGGACGCGGGCGACCAAGTCCCAGCGGCAGGGCTCCCCCCCGAGCACCACGACCCGGCGCGGCAGGACCTCCTCCGGACCCTCCTCCTGCAGCAGCGCCGAGAGATGGCTCGGTACCAGCTTGACGCAGTCCACGGCATGCCGCCGCAGGTAGTCGCGGAAGGCGGACGGATCGGTGGCGCTCTCCTGCGGAACCAGGTGCAGGCAGCCGCCGCCGCAGAGAGCGGCGAAGATCGCCGTGTTGCCCAGGTCGGCGGCGACGGTCGACACCGAGGCGTAGACGGCGCCCTCGGGCAGGGCGAGCCGGTCGAGCACCCCGCGCACGTAGTTGCAGAGCTGGCGGTGCTCTACCGCCACCCCTTTGGGCTGCCCGGTGGAGCCCGAGGTGTAGATCACGTAGGCCAGGCTCTCCATCGCCAGCGCGGCGGAAGCCGCCGGCGTCCCGGCGTCCTCCCAGGAGCCCCGCGGGTCCAGGCAGACCGGCGGCGCGGCCTGCCCACCGGCCAGCTCGGCGGCTAGCTCCCCGCTTGCCAGGAGCACCGCCGCAGCGCAGTCCGCCAGCATGGAGCGGAGGCGCGGCAGGGGCAGCGCGGGATCCAGCGGAACGTAGGCGCCCCCGGCCTTGAGCACGCCGAGGATGGCCACCACGGTCTCCAGGGAGCGCTCGAAGCAGAGGGCGACCCGCGTCTCTGGGCCGACGCCGTGGCGGCGCAGCCCGGCGGCCAGGCGGTCGGCCCGGCGGTCCAGCTCGCCGTAGCTCAAGGCCCCGTTCCCGGCGACCAGCGCCGGCGCCTCCGGCCGCTCGGCGGCCCACCGCTCGAAAAGACGATGGACCGGCTCCGGCTCCCTTTCGCGGACCGTGGAGTTGAAGTCGACGAGGAGTTGCCGCCTCTCCTCGACGCCGAGGAGATCGAGATCGTCCGGCGCTCGCCGGAGGTCGGCGGCGCTGGCGAGGAGAGCCCTCAGGGCGGCGCCCAGGCGCTCGACGTCGGCGCGGTCGAGAGCCACGGGATCGTAGTGCAGCGCGGCGGCGCAGGCGTCGTCCGCGGCCGCGCAGGAGAGTTTGAGGACGAACCGGTCGGAGCAACTCGCCGCCGGCTCCGGGGCGAAGCGCACGCCGCCGAACGTTTCCTCCACCGGGGCTCGCCGCAACTCGAAGGCATAAGGGAAAAACGGCCGCGGCCCGGCAGCGCGGGCGGGGGCGGCGGTCTCCCAGGAGAAGCAGTGCTGCCAGCCCACGGCCTCCTCCAGCATCGCGCCCTGGGCGACGAGCGCGTCGGCGAGCGGCAGACCGGCGTCCAGCAGCCAGGGCAGGGGCAGGAAGCGCGCGAAGAGCCCGAGGGAGCCGGACAGCTCGTCATAGTCGCGGCCCGAGAACCAGGCGGCGACGGTGACCGCGCTCCCGGCGCGGCGCTCCAGGAGGAGCCTCCAGCAGGCGGCCAGCAACCCGCCGTCGACCGGCCCGTCGGCGAGCGCCACCTCGACGGTCCGCGGAGCGAAGGCCCCCTCGCCGCGAGGCCGCTCGCAGGCCAGCCTGCCGTCCTGGCCGTCCGCCGCCGCGGCGAGCCGCCGCCATAGGGCCAGCCCGGCCTCGCTATCGTCGGCCTCCAGGATCTGGCTCTGCCACTGGGCGAGGTCGGCGTACTGCAGGGGCTCTTCGTCCGTGCCGGCCTCCCCGGCGTAGGCGCGGCCGATCTCCAGGGCCAGCAGCTCCATGGCGCGGGCATCGGCGCACAGCGCCGGCAGCGCGAGCGTCAGCAGGTGCTCGCGCTCGGCGATCCGGGCGAGGGCGGCGCGCAGGAGGGGGCCGGCGCCGGGATCGGCCGCCGGCGGGGCGCTCCCGGAAGCCACAGGAGCGGTCAGCTCCTCCATCTCCACTCCGGCGGCGGGCAGGACCACCTGCAGCGGCGTCGCCCGCTCGGGCGCTCCACGGAAGACCGTGCGCAGGATCTCGTGCCGCTCCACCACCGCGTCGAGAGCACGCCGCAAGCGATCGCGGTCGAGGTCGCCGGTCAGCCGCACGGCGCAGACGCTCTGGAACGCCTCCGCTCCCCCGTCTTTCTGGAGGAGCCAGAGATGGCGTTGTTGCGGCGAGAGCGCGAAGCCCCCGGTGTGGTCGTCCGTCAACTGCGCTCCCCCGTCGTTCGAAGCGTTTGCGTTCATGGTTTGTGCGCGTCTCTCCCCGCCTTGCGCCGCAGGCCCGCCAGCTCCCGGCGGCGGGACTGGGCGAACCCCTGCCGGCGCTCCTGCCGCTGCCGCTCCTCCCACTCCGCCAGCTGGCCGGCGATCTCGCCGAGGCGAGCTCCGGGGCGCTCCACCAAGAGGGTGAGGAGGACTTGGAAGCGCCGCGCCAGATGCTCGATCGTGGCCGGGTCGAACAGATCCGTCTTGTATTCGAAGAACCCTGCGATTCCCTGAGGCGTCCTGGCGAGGTCTAGCTTCAGGTCGTGCCGCACCTCACCGCCGTCGACCTCGAGAGGGCTGAGATCCAGATCCTCGAGCTGGAAGGGGACCACCGCGAGCTCGTGGAGCACGAACCAGACCTGGAATAGCGGAGAATAGCTGGAACTGCGCTCGACTTGCAATGTATCCACCAGTTGGCTGAACGGAAGGTCCTGGTGCGAGTAGGCTTCTAGGGCCCTTTCACGGGTGCGCACCACGAGCTGCTCGAAGGTCGGATCCCCCGCCAGATCGGTCCGCATCACCAGGGTATTCGGGAAATAGCCGATCAGCGACTCGGTCTCGCGCCGGCGGCGGTTCGCCACCGGCGTTCCGACCAGGATGTCGTCCTCGCCGGTCCAGGTCTGGAGCAGGGCGTTGAAGGCCGCCAACAGCGTCATGTAGAGGGTGGCGGCTTGGCGGCGACCGAGGGCGTTGATCCCCAGCACCAGCTCCTCCGGCAGCGTGAACGGGTGTCTCGTCCCCTGGAAGCCTTGCACGGCCGGCCGCGGTCGGTCGATGGGAAGCGCCAGCAGGGCGGGAGCGCCGGATAGGCGCCGCGACCAGTAATCGCCCTGGCGCCGCAGCACCTCTCCGGAGAGCCACTGACGCTGCCAGGCGGCGTAATCAGCGTACTGCACGGGCAACTCGGGCAGCGGCGCCGGTGCGCCGGCGCGGAAGGCGAGGTAATGGGCCACGACCTCGCGGACGAGGAGGTCCATCGACCAGCCGTCGCTGACGATATGATGGAAGGAGAGAAAGGCGAGCGCCTCCTCTTCCCCGAACCGCAGCAGGGCCGCCCGAAACAGCGGTCCGGCCGCGAGATCGAAGGGAGCCGGAGCGTGCTCGTCGACCAGGCGCCGCGCCTCGGCCTCCCGCCAGTCGCCGGCGAGGCCTCCGAGGTCCACGGCCGGCAGTGGGAAGGTCTGGTGAGCGACGATCCGCTGGACCGGACGGCCGTCGACCGTCGGGAAGATCGTCCGCAGGACCTCGTGACGGCGCACCACCTCGCCCAGGCTGGCGGCGAGGGCCGCCACGTCCAGGCGCCCGCGCAGGCGGAAGGCGCAGACCACGTTGTAGGCCTTGCCGCCAGCGTGCAGGCGGTCCTGCAGCCAGAGCTGTTCCTGGCCGAAGGAGAGCGGGAGGTCGCCGGTGCGAGGCACCCGCTGGATCGCCGGCGTCACCGCCCCGGGATCGGCCTCGGCCAGGCGCTCCGCCTGCTCGCGCAGGGTGGTGGCCTCGAACAGGAGACGCACAGGGACCTCGGCCTGCAGGACTTCGCTCAGCCGCGAGACGAGCCGCATGGCGAGCAGCGAATGACCGCCGAGGACGAAGAAGTCGTCGCGCCGGCCGACGCTCTCGACGCCGAGCAGCTCGCACCACAGTCCGGCCACCAGCTCCTCCAGCGGACCGCGTGGCGCCTCCGCGTCGGTTTCGTGGTTCCGGGCCTCGCGCCCCGCCAGAGCGCCGCGGTCCACCTTACCGGCGGCGGTGAGGGGCAGCGCCTCGATGAGGACGATGGCCCACGGCACCATGTGGGAGGGGAGCCGCCGTTTCAGCTCCTCCCGCAGCTCGCCGGCCGCCGGGACCGCGCCGCGGCCGGGGACCACGAAAGCCAGCAGGCCGCGGTCCCGGGAATCCGCGACCACCGCCGCTTCCGCCACCCCCGCGAGCTCCCGCAGCACGGCCTCGATCTCGCCCAGCTCGATCCGGAAGCCCCGGATCTTGACCTGCTGATCGGTCCGGCCGAGGAACTCCAGACCGCCGTCCGGCAGGCGGCGCGCCAGGTCCCCCGTGCGGTAGAGGCGGTCCCCCGGCGCCGCGGCCCAGGGATCGGGGACGAACCGCTCGGCCGTCAGACCCGGACGGCCGAGATAGCCCCGCGCCAGCAGGCCACCGCCCAGGCAAAGCTCGCCGGTCACGCCGACCGGCGCCAGCTCCCAGGCACGGTCGAGCACGTGGGCCGTCCGCCCCTCCATGGGACGGCCGATCGGCACACGCCGGCCCTCGAAGCCGGGGGGGACCTCGAAGAGGGTGGCGGTGATCACGGCCTCGGTGGGTCCGTAGGCGTTGAGCAGCACGGCGCCGCGGGCGGGAGTCGACCGCCACAGCCTGGCCGTGGCAGCCGGCATCGCCTCGCCGCCCACCGTCACCAGGCGCAGGTCTGGCAGGAAGGCCTCCTCCCCCGCCCCTTCCTCCCGGACCCAGAGGTCCCAGTAGGCCGCGGGCAGGTCGGCCACCGTCACCCCGGCGCCGGCCAGGCGAGCCGTCAGCCCGCCGGTCTCCCAGACCTCCTCGCCACGCAAGACGAGGGTCGCCCCGGCGGACAGCGCGGGGAGGACCTGCTCGAGAGCGACGTCGAAATGGAAGGGGGTGAACTGCAGCACCCGGTCGCGAGGCCCGAGGCCGAGCCGCCGCGCCACGCTCTCCAGGTAGGCGGCGCCGGCGCCGTGCGATACCCCCACCCCCTTGGGTCGGCCGGTCGATCCCGAAGTGTAGATCAGGTAGGCGAGGCTCGCGCGCGGCGGCGGTGGCGGCTCCGGTCCCGCCGCTTCTTCCGCCATCTCCGACCCCACCAGCACCACCCTGGGAACGGTCCCCTGGAAGATCGAGGCGAGCCCGGGGCCGGCGACCACAACCGCCGCCGCCGAGTCGGCCAGCAGGAAGGTCCTGCGATCCTCCGGAAACGCTGGGTCGAGAGGCAGATAGACCCCGCCGGCCCGGAGCACCGCCAGCAGGGCCACCACCGCGCCGGCCGAGCGCTCGGCACAGACTCCGACCACGACCTCGGGCCCCACTCCCAGCTCCCGCAGGCGCCGGGCCAGCGCGCCGGCGCGGCGGTCGAGCTCGCCGTAGGACATCCGCTCGCCGGCGAGCTCCAGCGCCGAAGCTTCGGGGGTCCGGCGCGCCCAGTCCTGGAAGAGCTGATGGAGATGGCCTGCCCCGCCCGTGGCGGGCGGCCCCTGCCACTCGCCGAGGAGCTGCCGAAGCTCGCCGACGGACAGCCAGGGCAGAGCCGCGAGCGGGGCACCGGGGTCGGCGATCACCGCCGTGAAGAGGGTCTGCAGGTGCCCTCTAAAACGCGCCACGGTCGGCTCGTCGAAGAGGTCGGAGCAATACTCGAGCAGGCCCTGCAGGGCACCGTCCTGCTCGTGGAAGTCCAGGGTCAGGTCCAGCTTGGCGGCGCCGCCGTGAACGCCGAGCGGCACCATCTTCACATCGCCGAAGCGGAGCTCGGGCATCGGAGTGTTCTGCAGGCTGAACATCACCTGGACGAGGGGAGGATAGGCGGGATCGCGCTCGCGGTGCAGGCGCTCGACCAGCTTCTCGAAGGGGATGTCCTGATGCTCGAAGGCATCCAGCGCCGCTTCGCGAACCTGCTGGAGAAAGCCCCCGAAGCCGGCCGTCCGGTCAATCCTGCCGCGCACTACCAGGGTATTGACGAACAGGCCGATCAGCCCCTCGATCTCGAACCGGCTGCGATTGGCGGAGGGCACGCCGACCAGGAGGTCCTCGCGTCCGACATGGCGGCCCAGGACGATTTCGAAGACTCCCAGCAGGCTCATGAACAGGGTGGCTCCGGACTCGCGGCCGAGCCGCCGCAGCCCCGCCGTCGTCGCCGGGTCCAGATGGATCGGCAGGACCGCGCCCCGCAGGCTCTGCACCGGCGGGCGCGGGTGGTCGACGGGTAGGTCGAGCACGGTCGGCGCCCCGGCCAGCCGGGAGAGCCGGAGCTCCAGCTGATCCTCCAGGACCTCTCCACGCAGCCAGCTCCTCTGCCAGCACGCATAGTCGGCGTACTGGACCGGCAACTCCGGCAGCGGCGAGACCCCCGCCAGCAGAGCGCTCTCGTAGAAGGTCGCGAACTCGCGCAGGAAGATCCCCATCGACCAGCCGTCGGCGACGATGTGATGGAGATTGACGACCAGCGCGTGGTCGCCGGGCCCCAGGCGCAGCAGCAGGACCCGCATCAGGGGCCCGCGCGCTAGGTCGAAGGGGCGCCGGGATTCGTCCCCGATCAGCGCGAGAGCGGCCCGCCACCCCTCCGCCAGCGGCAGAGCGGCGAGGTCCACCACCGGTGGGAGCAGCCGGAGATCGGATTCGATCACCTGCACCGGCCGCCCCTCGCGGTTGACGAACGTCGTCCGCAGAGCCTCGTGGCGGCGCACGATCTCCCGCAGGCAGGCCGCCAGGACCGGCACGGCCAGCGGGCCGCTCAGGCGGACCGCCGCCGGGATCGAATAGGAGGCGCCGCCCGGCGCCATCTGCTCCATAAACCAGAGCCTCTCCTGGGCGAAGGAGAGGGGGATCTCCCCCCTCCGCCCGGCGGGGCCGAGCGGCGGTGGCGCCGGATGCCGTCCGCGGACCGCCGCCTTCACCAGCGGCGCCAGGGCCGCCACGCTGGAGGACTGGAACAGCGCGCGCAGGGACAGGTCCGCCCCGAAGGTGTCGCGGATCCGTGACACCACCTGGGTGGCGAGGAGCGAGTGCCCGCCGGCGGCGAAGAAGCTGGTGCTCCGGGCGATCGTGGGGATGCCCAGACAGGCCGCGAAGATATCCGCCAGCAACTCCTCGGTGACACCCCGCGGCGGTTCCTCCGCTCCTTGCGGACGGCCGTCCGGAGCAGGCAGGGCCCGCCGGTCCATCTTGCCGTTGGCGGTCAGCGGCAGCGTCGGCAGGGGGAGGATGAAGGGGGGGACCATGTGCGGCGGGAGGCGCTCGCGCAGATAGGCGGCCAGCCTCTCCTGCAGGCCCTCATGGAGCGGCTCAGCCGCCCCGGGCTCGCCGGTCACCACATAGGCGACCAGCGCCCGGCCGCCCGGCGCGTCGTCGCGCGCCATGACCACCGCCTGCAGCACCTCGGGGTGCGCGGAGAGCGCCGCCTCCACCTCGCCGGGCTCGACGCGGAACCCTCGGACCTTGACCTGGTGGTCGCGCCGCCCCAGGAACTCGGCGGCGCCGTCCGGCAGCAGACGGGCGAGATCGCCGGTGCGGTACATCCGCTCTCCGGCGACGCCGTGCGGATCGGGCAGGAAGCGCTCGGCCGTCAGGCCTCGACGGCCGAGATAGCCGCGGGCGAGCCCGTCGCCGGCCACGAAGACCTCGCCGGCGACCCCGATGGGAACCGGCTCCAGCCCGCGGTCGAGCACGTACAGCCGGCTGTTGGAGATCGGCCGGCCGATCGGCACCGCCGCCGCTCCCGGTGCCACCGCGCGCACCGCTTGGTAGGAGCTGAAGGTCGTGTTCTCGGTCGGCCCGTAGCCGTTGAGCAGGTGGACAGGCCCGGAAGCCAGCGCCACGCGCGTCCGCTCCGGGTCCGCGGCCTCGCCGCCGAACACCATCCAGGACAGGCCGGCGAAGATCGCCGGAGCCTCCCGCGCCACCTGGTGAAAGAGGGAGGTGGTGAGGAACAGCACCGTGACGCCGCGCGCCTTCACCTCGGCGGCGAGATCGCTCGGGGAGAGGATCGTCTCACGCTGAAAGATCACTAGGCAGGCTCCGTTGAGCAGGGCGCCCCAGGTTTCGAAGAGGATCGCGTCGAACGAGGGGTTGGCCGTCTGGGCGACGCGGTCCCCGGCGGAGAAACGCACGTCCATGCCGAGCACCAGGCGGACGATCCCGCGGTGCGTCACGCAGACCCCCTTGGGCCGGCCTGTGGAGCCCGAGGTGTAGATTACGCAGGCGAGGCTCTCGGCGCTGGCCGGGACCGGTGCGCTCCTCTCCTCCTGCCGATCCTCCGCCTCCGCGGCGCTCTCCAGGAGTAGGCACGGAACCGCCGTCGCGGGCAGCGAGGCCGCGTGGTCCCGGCTGGTAACCAGCACCCGCACTGCGGCGTCCTCGATCATCAGGCCTAGCCGCTCCGGGGGGTAGCCGGGATCGAGGGCCAGGAAGGAGCCCCCCGCCTTGAGCGCGCCGAGGCAGACCGCGACCATCCCCGCGGAGCGCTCCAGGCAGATTCCGACCACTCCTTCCGGACCGAGGCCCAGGGTCCGCAGACGGCTGGCGAGACGGTCCGAGAGCGTGTCGAGCTCCCGGTAGGTCAGCCGCTCCGTCCCGCTGGCCACGGCCGGCGCGTCCGGCGTGCGCGCGGCCTGAACCGCGAACAGCCCATGGATCGTGCTCTCGCGCGGATAGTCCGCGGCGGTGTCGTTCCATTCGACGAGGATCTGGCTCTCTTCCGCCGAACCGAGCAGCGGCAGGTCCCGGACCGACCGGGAGGGATCGGCCAGCACTCCGGCCAGCAGGTTGCGGAAGTGACCCGCAAACCGCCGGACCGTGGCCTCGTCGAACAGGTCGCGGTCGTATTCGACCCGGCCCCCAGACTCCTGCACCAGCAGGCTTAGATCGAACTTCGCCGTGCCACTCTCCGCCTCCAGGATCTCCAAGGTGAGACCCGGGAGCTCCAGCGGCCCCCCCGGAGCGTTCTGGAGCACCAGCAGGGTCTGGAACAGCGGCGAATGGCTGGTGCTGCGCTCCGGATTCAGGTCCTCGACCAGCTTCTCGAACGGGAGGTCCTGGTGGGCATAGGCATCCAGCGCCACCTCCCGCACCGCCGACATCAAGTCGCTGAACCGGGCCTCCGCCGACGCCTCCACCCGCAACGCCAGGGTGTTGACGAAGAGGCCGATCAGGCTTTCCGTCTCGCTCCGGTTGCGGTTCGCGATCGGCGTGCCCACCACCAGATCACCCTCCCCCGTGTAGCGGAAGAGCAGGGCGTCGTAGGCCGCGAGCAAAGCCACGAACAGCGTCGAGCCGTGACGGCGGGCGAGCCCGCCCAGGTCGCGCAGGAGACCGGCCGACAGGTCCAGCGCCACGGTGCCTCCGTGGTGCCGCTGCACCGCCGGCCGCGCATGATCCAGCGGCAGTAGCAGCAGCGAAGGCGCGCCGGATAGGCGAGAGCGCCAGAAGGCGAGCTGACCTTCCAGCACCTCGCCGCGCAACCACTCCCGCTGCCAGGCAGCGAAATCCGAGTACTGCACCGCCAGTTCCGGCGGACGCTCCACTCCGTCCGGCGGATAGAGACCGGCCAGCTCGCGCACCAGCACCTGCATCGACCAGCCGTCGGCCACGATGTGGTGCAGGGCGAGCAGGAGGACGTGGTTCGTCTCTCCCAGTTGCAGCAGCGTGGCACGCAGCAAGGGTCCCCGGAGCAGATCGAACGGCCGCCGCGCCTCACCCGCGGCCAGCGCCGCGGCAGCCGCCGCGCGGCTCTCCGCCGGCAGGCCCCGCAGGTCGACCCGCGGCAGGGGGAGCACAGCCGTGGGAGCCACCACCGGCACCGGCCGTCCCTCGACGGCGGCGAAGGTCGTCCGCAAGGTCTCGTGGCGCCTGGCCACCGCCGACAGGCTCGCCGACAGTCGCGACGCATCCAGAGCGCCGCGGATGCGCACCGCCGCCGGAATGTTGTACCAGGAAGCCCCGGGCTCGAGCTGGTCGAGGAACCAGAGCCGCTCCTGGGCGAAGGAGAGCACGGTCACCCCTTCCCCTGATGCCGGCCGCACCGGCGGCGCCAGCGGCACCGAACCGGCCGCGCGCAGCTCCTCCACCGTCCGCGACAGCGCCCCCACTGTCGAGTCGCGGAACAGGGTCCGTAGCGGCAGGTCCACCCCCAGCGCGTCGCGTACCCGCGAGACCGCCTGGGTGGCCAGCAGAGAATGACCGCCCAGGGCGAAGAAGTCGTCATTCGCGCCGACCCGGTCGAGCCCCAGCACCTCGGCCCAGATTCCCGCGAGGATCTCCTCGACCAAGGTGCGCGGTGGAGCCAGGCTCTCGCCGGTGCTCCCTCTCTCCGGCAGGGGCAAGGCCCGCCGATTCAGCTTGCCGTTGGGGGTCACCGGCAGCGTGGGCAGGGAAACGACGAAGGGAGGGACCATATACGGAGGGAGGCGCTCGCGCAGATAGGTGGTCAGCCGCTCTTGCAAACCGCTGTGGAGCCCTTCCTCCGGCCGGATCTCGCCGGTCACCACGTAGGCCACCAGCGCCCGGCCGCCGGGTATGTCGTCGCGCGCCATGACGACCGCCTGCCGCACCTCGGGATGCGAGGAGAGCGCCGCCTCCACCTCGCCAAGCTCGACGCGGAATCCCCGGATCTTGACCTGGTGGTCGCGCCGCGCCAGGAACTCGACAGCACCACCGGGCAGCAGGCGGGCGAGATCGCCGGTGCGGTACATCCGCTCTCCCGCAGCGCCGTGCGGATCGGGCAGGAAGCGCTCGGCCGTCAGGCCACGACGGCCGAGGTAGCCGCGGGCGAGCCCGTCACCGGCCACGAAGACCTCCCCTACGACCCCGATGGGAACGGGCTTCAGCCAGCGGTCTAGCACGTACAGCCTGCTGTTGGAGATCGGCCGGCCGATCGGCAGGGCCGCCGCTCCCGGCGGCACTACCCGCACCGCGTGATAGGAGCTGAAAGTTGTGTTCTCCGTCGGCCCATAGCCGTTGAGCAGGTTAACGGGCCCGGCCGCCAGGGCCGCGCGCGTCAGCTCCGGGTCCGCGGCCTCACCGCCGAACACCACCCAGGAGAGGCCGGCGAAGATCCCTGGGACCTCCCGCGCCATCTGGTTGAAAAGGGAGGTCGCGAGGAACAGCACCGTGACGCCGCTCGCCTTCAACTCGGTGGCGAGATCGCTCGGGGAGAGGATCGTCTCGCGCTGGAAGATGACCAGACAGGCTCCGTTGAGCAGGGCTCCCCAAGTCTCGAACAGGATCGCGTCGAACGAGGGATTGGCCGTCTGGGCAACGCGGTCTCCGGCGGAGAAAGGCACGTCCAGGCCGAGAGCTAGTCGGGTGATCCCGCGGTGGGTCACGCAGACCCCTTTGGGCCTGCCCGTGGAACCCGAGGTGTAGATAACGCAGGCGAGGCTCTCCGCACCGACCGAGGCCGGCGCGCTTCCCTCCTCCTCGCGCTCCTCCGCCTTCGAGACGCTCTCCAGAAGCAGGCACGGAACCGCTGTCCCCGGCAGCGAAGCCACGTGGCTTCGACGGGTGACCAGCACCCGCACTGCGGCGTCTTCGATCATCAGGCCCAGCCTCGCCGGGGGATAGCTGGGATCGAGAGCCAGAAAGGCGCCCCCCGCCTTGAGCGCGCCGAGACAGGCCGTCACCAGCTCCGCGGAGCGCTCCAGGCACACCCCGACCACCTCTTCCGGACCGAGGCCCAGGGCCCGCAGACGGCGCGCGAGGCGGTCCGAGAGCTTGTCGAGCTCGCGGTAGGTTAACCGCTCCGTGCCGCAGACCACGGCTGGCGCGTCCGGCGTGCGCGCGACCTGCACTGCGAACAGCTCATGAAGAGTGCTCTCGCGCGGGTAGTCCGCAGCGGTGTCGTTCCACTCGACGAGAACCTGCCCGCGCTCGGCCGGGGCCAGTAGGGAGAGCTCCGCAAGCCGGGCTTCGGGAGCCGCGACGATCGCTTCGAGCAGGTTCCGGAAATGACCGGCCAGACGTGCGATCGTCGCGCGCTCGAACAGCTCGCCGGCATACTCCAGCGTCCCCTCGATCCCGCGCTCGCGCTCAATCAGCAAAGCGGAGAGATGGAACTTCGCCGTATTGCCCGCGACCGGCACCGGCTCCAGGACGAGGCCGGGCAACCCCGCTCCGTCGAGAGGATCGACCTGGAAGGAGAGCACCACCTGGAAGATGGGGGTATGGGTCAGGCTGCGCTCCGGCCGCAGCTCCTCGACCAGCCTCTCGAACGGCACGTCCTGATGGGCCTGGGCTTCCAGGGACACGGCGCGGGCCTGCGCCAGGACGGCGAAGAAGGCGGGATCGCCCGCGAAGCGCAACCGCAACGGCAGGGTGTTGACGAAAAAGCCGATCAGCGGCTCGATCTCGGCACGGTTGCGGTTGGCCACCGGCGAGCCCACCACCACATCCTCCTGCCCCGTGATGCGGAAGAGCAGGGCCTCGAAGGCGGCGAGCAGGGTGATGAAGAGGGTGGCGCGGTAACGGCCGGAGAGGGCGCGCAGACGCCGCGTCAGCTCCTCCGGCAGCGTGAAGGACAGAGACGCTCCACGCAGGCTCTGCACTGCAGAGTGCGGCCGGTCGGTCGGAAGCTCCAGGATGCCGGGGGCGCCGGCTAGGCTCCGCCGCCAAGCCGCGAGCTGCGTGTCCAGGACCTCGCTTGCCAGCCAGTTGCGCTGCCATGCCGCGAAGTCGGAGTACTGGATCGGCAGATCGGCCAGGGCGGCCGCCCGGCCCTGCAGGAAACCGGCGTAGAGAGCGCGTAGCTCCTCGAACAGGACGCGCAACGACCAGCCATCGGCGACGATGTGATGGAAGCAGAGCACGAGCAGGTGCTCGGCCTCGTTCACCCGCGCCAGCAGAGCGCGCAGGAGCGGGCCGCGGGTGAGATCAAAGGGAAGCCGCGTCTCCCCGAGCGCCATATCGCCTGACGCGGCATCGCGCATGGACGGCGGCAGACCGGCGAAGTCCACCACCGGCAGCGGTATCTTCCGAGCGGCGCCGATCCTCGTCTCCGGCCGGCCCTTGAGGACGGTGAAGGTGGTCCGCAGGACTTCGTGCCGGCGCACCACCTCGGAGAGGCTAGCGGCGAGCGCTGGCACGTCGAGAGGTCCGCGCAGCCGCACCACCGCGGGGATGTTGTACCAGGACCTGCCGGGCTCGAACTCGTCGAGGAACCAGAGACGCTCCTGCGCGAAGGACAACGGCCGCGAGCCGTCGTCCCGGCGTAAGGCTCGGATCGGCGGCACGGCGACGCCTCCCCTCTCGCGGACAGCCTCTTCGACCCGACGCGCCAGCCCCTCCAGGGTCGGCGCCTGGAAGAGCGCATGCAGCGGCAGCTCGACTCCGAAGGTCTCACGCACCCGCGAAACTACCTGGGTTGCGAGGAGCGAATGGCCGCCCAGCGCGAAGAAGTCGTCACGCGAGCCCACCCGGTCGAGACCCAGAACCTCCGTCCAGACGCCCGCGAGCATCTCCTCCACCAGGGTGCGCGGCGCCGCCGGGCCCTCGCCGGACCCCTGCCACTCCGGCGCCGGCAGGGCGCGCCGGTCCAGCTTGCCGTTCGGCGTCAGCGGCAGCGACGCCAGCACCACGAACGCCGACGGCACCATGTACCCCGGCAGACGCTCCTCCAGATCGGCCCGCAGCTCGGCCGGTCCGGCGCTACCCGCCACGTAGGCGACCAAGCGAGGATCGCCGGCGACGTCCTCGCGAACCACCACCGCCACCTCGCGAACCCCAGGATGACGCTCGAGCAGCGCCTGCACCTCGCCCGGCTCGATCCGGAAACCCCGGATCTTGACCTGGTGATCGGTCCGGCCGAGGAACTCCAGCTCGCCGTCCCGGCGCCAGCGCGCCAGGTCCCCCGTGCGGTACAGGCGATCTCCAGGATGCACCGCGAATGGGTCCGGCACGAAGCGCTCCGCCGTCAGCTCCGGACGACCCAGATACCCCCGCGCCAGACCGGCGCCGGCCAGCAGCAGCTCCCCCGGGACCCCCACCGGCGCCGGCTGGCCCGCCACGTCCAGAACATAGACGCGCGTGCCGGCGATCGGGCTCCCCAGCGTCGGCACCGCGCCGCGCGGCACCAGCACCCCCGTCGAGTACGTCGTGTCCTCCGAGGGGCCGTAGAGATTGAACACCCGCTCCAACCCTGGCAGGCCATACAGAGCCGCGGCCAGCGCCGCCGGCAGCGGCTCGCCCGCCAGGTTCACCGTGCGCACCCCCGCCGGGACCGCCCCCAGGCGCACCAGCTCCGCCATCGCCGACGGCACCGTGTTGACCAGCCGCACCTGGCCGGCCGCCGGCAGCGACGCCAGCTCCAGCGCGTTCTCCGCCAGGATCACCGTCCCCCCCACCGACAGCGGGAAGAACAGCTCGAACACCGACAGGTCGAAACAGACCGAGGTCGCCGCCAGCACCCCCGCCAGATCCGCGG
Organism: uncultured Acidobacteriota bacterium; assembly: GCA_963698025.1. Taxonomy (GTDB): domain Bacteria; phylum Acidobacteriota; class Thermoanaerobaculia; order Multivoradales; family UBA5704; genus DATARR01. The sequence goes on from OY969112.1 coordinate 558,247, forward strand.
CCGGGAAGACCCCGCGCGCCCACTGCACGAACGCCACCGCGCTCCGGTGCTCGATCGCCACCCCCTTGGGCCTCCCCGTCGAGCCCGAGGTGTAGATCAGGTACGCCAGGTTGCCCGGACCCGGCGTCGATGCCGGGACATCCAGGACGGGCGCGGCCAGAAGCGTCGCGATGTCGAGAACTGGTACCGCCGACTCGGGCAGGATCCGGGTCGCCAGCTCCGCGCGGGTGAGGAGGGCCACGGCGCCAGAGTCCTCTAGCATCAATCGCAGGCGGTCCGCGGGATAGGCCGGATCGAGAGGCACGTAGGCGCCACCGGCCGTCATCACCGCCAGTAAGGAGGCCACCAAGTCGGTTGACCGCTCCAGCAGCACTCCCACCCGCGTCTCGAGGCCGATGCCAGCGCGGCGCAGGGCCGTGCCCAGATGCTGCACGCGGCCCAGTAGCTCGCCGTAGGTGATGGGTTCCAGGCCCGCCACCAGCGCCGTGGCACCGGGGGTGAGCGTCGCCTGGCGCGCAAATAGCTGATGCAAGCAGTCGCCGGAGACCGCCGCCTCTCCCGTGGCGTTCCACTCTACGAGGATCTGGGTCTCCTCGGCCGAACCGAGCAGCGGCAGGTCCCGGACCGAGCGAGAGGGGTCGGCCAGCGCCCCGGCCAGCAGGTTGCCCAGATGACCCGCGAGCCGCCGGATCGTAGCCTCGTCGAACAGGTCGCGGTCGTACTCGATCTGGCTCTCCGCTCCCTCCTGTACCAGCAGGCTCAGGTCGAACTTCGCCATGCCGCTCTCCGCCTCCAGAACCTCTAGCGTGAGGCCCGGGAGCTCCAACGGCCCACCTGGGGCATTCTGGAGCACCAGCAACGTCTGGAACAGCGGCGAATGGCTGGTGCTGCGCTCCGGATTCAGGTCCTCGACCAGCTTCTCGAACGGGAGGTCCTGGTGGGCATAGGCATCCAGCGCCACCTCCCGCACCGCCGACATCAAGTCGCTGAACCGGGTCTCCGCCGACGCCCCTACTCGCAGAGCCAGAGTGTTGACGAAGAGGCCGATCAGGTTCTCCGTCTCGCTCCGGTTGCGGTTGGCGATCGGCGTGCCCACCACCAGATCCCCCTCCCCCGTGTAGCGGAAGAGCAGGGCGTCGTAGGCCGCGAGCAGAGCCACGAACAGCGTCGAGCCGTGGCGGCGAGCGAGACCGCCCAAGTCGCGCAGGAGACCGGCCGGCAGGTCCAGCGCCACGGTGCCCCCGCGGTGCCGCTGTACCGCCGGCCGCGCATGGTCCAACGGCAGCCGTAGCAGCGACGGCGCGACGGCGAGCCGGGAGCGCCAGAAGGCGAGCTGACCCTCCAGCACCTCGCCTTGCAGCCACTCCCGCTGCCAGTGGGCGAAGTCCGAGTACTGCACCACCAGCTCCGACGGACGCTCCACTCCGTCCGGCGGATAGAAACCGGCCAGCTCACGCACCAGCACCTGCATCGACCAGCCGTCGGCCACGATGTGGTGCAGGACGAGCAGGAGGACGTGGTCCGTCTCTGCCAGCCGCAGCAGCGTGGCGCGCAGCAATGGCCCCCGGAGCAGGTCGAACGGCCGTCGCGCCTCGCCCGCAGCCAGCGCCGCGGCAGCCGCCGCGCGGCTCGTCTCCGGCAACCCCCTCAGGTCCACCAGCGGCAGGGGGAGCGGAGCCGCCGGAGCCACCACCGGCACCGGCCGCCCCTCGTCAAGAGCGAAGGTCGTCCGCAAGGTCTCGTGGCGCGCCGACACCGCCGCTAGGCTCGCTGCCAGACGCGAGGCGTCCAGCGCGCCGCCGATGCGCACCGCCGCCGGGATGTTGTACCAGGAAGCCCCCGGCTCCAGTTGGTCGAGGAACCAGAGACGCTCTTGCGCGAAGGAGAGGACGGCCCGCTCCCGCGAGAACGGTCGCACCGCCGGCGTCACCCGTGTCGAACCGGCCACACGCAGCTCCTCCACCGTCCGCGCCAGCGCCTCCACCGTCGAATCGCGGAACAGCGCCCGCAGCGGCAGATCCACCCCCAGCGCGTCGCGCAGGCGGGAGGCCACCTGCGTCGCCAGCAGCGAATGACCGCCCAGCGCGAAGAAGTCGTCGCGCGAGCCCACCCGGTCGAGACCCAAAACCTCCGCCCAGACGCCCGCGAGAATCTCCTCCACCAGAGTGCGCGGCGCCGCCGGGCTCTCGCCGGACCCCTGCCACTCCGGTGCCGGCAGGGCGCGCCGGTCCAGCTTGCCGTTCGGCGTCAGCGGCAGCGACGCCAGCACCACGAACGCCGACGGCACCATGTACCCCGGCAGACGCTCCTCCAGATCGGCCCGCAGCTCGGCCGGTCCGGCGCTACCCGCCACGTAGGCGACCAAGCGAGGATCGCCGGCGACGTCCTCGCGAACCACCACCGCCACCTCGCGAACCCCAGGATGACGCTCGAGCAGCGCCTGCACCTCGCCCGGCTCGATCCGGAAACCCCGGATCTTGACCTGGTGATCGGTCCGGCCGAGGAACTCCAGCTCGCCGTCCCGGCGCCAGCGCGCCAGGTCCCCCGTGCGGTACAGGCGATCTCCAGGATGCACCGCGAACGGGTCCGGTATGAAGCGCTCCGCCGTCAGCTCCGGACGGCCCAGATACCCCCGCGCCAGACCGGCGCCGGCCAGCAGCAGCTCCCCCGGGACCCCCACCGGCGCCGGCTGGCCCGCCACGTCTAGAACGTAGACGCGCGTGCCGGCAATCGGGCTCCCCAGCGTTGGTACCGCGCCGCGCGGCACCAGCACCCCCGTCGAGTATGTCGTGTCCTCCGAGGGGCCGTAGAGGTTGAACACCCGCTCCAACCCTGGCAGGCCATACAGCGCCGCGGCCAGCGCCGCCGGCAGCGGCTCGCCCGCCAGGTTCACCGTGCGCACCCCCGCCGGGACCGCCCCCAGGCGCACCAGCTCCGCCATCGCCGACGGCACCGTGTTGACCAGCCGCACCTCGCCAGCTGCCGGCAGCGACGCCAGCTCCAGCGCGTTCTCCGCCAGGATCACCGTCCCCCCCGCCGACAGCGGGAAGAACAGCTCGAACACCGAGAGGTCGAAACAGACCGAGGTTGCCGCCAGCACCCCCGCCAGATCCGCGGCCGGGAAGACCCCGCGCGCCCACTGCACGAACGCCACCGCGCTCCGGTGCTCGATCGCCACCCCCTTGGGCCTCCCCGTCGAACCTGAGGTGTAGATCAGGTACGCCAGGTTGCCCGGACCCGCCGTCGATGCCGAGACGCCCAGGACGGGCGCGGCCAGGAGCGTCGTGACATCCAGGACGGGTACCGCCGACTCGAGCAGGATCCGAGCCGCCAGCTCCTCGCGGGTGAGGAGCGCCATGGCGCCGGAGTCCTCCAGCATCAATCGCAAGCGGTCCGCGGGATAGGCCGGATCGAGAGGCACGTAGGCGCCGCCGGCCGTCATCACCGCCAGCAGGGAGGTCACCAGGTCGATCGACCGCTCCAGCAGCACCCCGACCCGCGCCTCGGGACCGACGCCCGCGCGGCGTAGAGCCGCAGCCAGATGCCGCACGCGGCCCAGCAGCTCGCCATAGGTGATGCGCTCCTCGCCCGCCACTAGCGCCGTGGCGCCCGGGGTGAGCGCCGCCTGACGAGCGAACAGCTCGTGCAGGACCTCGCCGGAGACCGCCGCCTCGCCCGTGGCGTTCCACTCGACGAGGATCTGCACCTCTTCGGCCGAACCGAGCAGAGGCAGGTCTCGGACCGGCCGGGAGGGATCGGTCAGCGCCCCGGCCAGCAGGTTGCGGAAGTGGCCCGCCAGCCGCCGGACGGTGGCCTCGTCGAACAGGTCGCGGTCGTACTCGATCTGGCTCTCCGCTCCCTCCTGCACCAGCAGGCTGAGGTCGAACTTCGCTGTGCCGCTATCGCTCTCCAGCGTCTCCAGCGTAAGGCCCGGGAGCTCCAGAGGCCCTCCCGGAGCGTTCTGGAGCACCAGCAGAGTCTGGAACAACGGCGAATGGCTGGTGCTGCGCTCCGGATTCAGATCCTCGACCAGCTTCTCGAACGGCAGGTCCTGGTGTGCGTAGGCATCCAGAGCCACCTCCCGCGCTGAAGACATCAGCTCGGAGAACCGGCTCTCCGCCGACACCCCCATCCGCAGCGCCAGGGTGTTGACGAACAGGCCGATCAGACCCTCCGTCTCGCTCCGCGTGCGGTTGGCGATCGGCGTACCCACCACCACATCCCCCTCCCCCGTGTAGCGCAGGAGCAAGACATCGTAGGCCGCCAGCAGCGCCACGAACAGCGTCGAGCCGTGGCGGCGGGCGAGGCCCTCCAGGTCACGCAGCAGACCGGGTGGCAGGTCCAGCGCCACGGTACCCCCCCGGTGCCGCTGCGCCGCCGGCCGGGCGTGGTCCAGCGGCAGCCGCAGCAGCGACGGCGCGCCCGCCAGGCGGGAGCGCCAGAAGCCGAGCTGTCCTTCCAGCACCTCGCCCCGCAGCCACTCCCGCTGCCAAGCGGCGAAGTCCGAGTACTGGATCGGCAGTGCGGGCAAGCCGTCCGCCGGGTCGGCGGCATACAGCCGAGCCAACTCGCCTACCAGGACCCGTAGCGACCAGCCGTCTGCCACGATGTGGTGCAGGGTGAGCAGCAGGATGTGGTCCGACTCCCCCAGGCGCAGCAGCTTGGCGCGCAGCAATGGCCCCCGGAGCAGGTCGAACGGCTTCCGTGCCTCGGCCGCCGTCAGCTCTGCCGCCGCCGTATGGCTAGCCTCCGGCAGCCCCCGCAGATCCACCAACGGCAGGGGGAGTGGAACCGCCGGAGCCACCACCGGCACCGGCCGACCCTCGTCAAGAGCGAAGGTCGTCCGCAGGGTCGCGTGGCGCGCCACTACCGCCGACAGGCTCGCCGCCAGACGCGACGCGTCCAGCGCGCCGCCGATACACACCGCCGCCGGGATGTTGTACCAGGAAGCTCCCGACTCGAGCTGGTCAAGGAACCAAAGACGTTCCTGGGCAAAGGAAAGGACCGCTCCCTCTCGCGAGGCCGGCCGTACCGGCGGCAGCGGCGTCGATCCGGCCGCGCGCAGCTCCTCCACCGTCCGCGCCAGCGCCTCCACCGTCGGATCGCGGAACAGCGACCGTAGCGGCAGGTCCACCCCCAGCGCGTCGCGCAGGCGGGAGACCACCTGCGTCGCCAGCAGCGAATGACCGCCCAGCGCGAAGAAGTCGTCGCGCGAGCCCACCCGGTCGAGACCCAAAACCTCCGCCCAGATGCCCGCGAGGATCTCCTCCACCAGAGTGCGCGGCGCCGCCGGGCCCTCACCGGCGCCCTGCCACTCCGGCGCCGGCAGGGCGCGCCGGTCCAGCTTGCCGTTCGGCGTCAGCGGCAGCGACGCCAGCACCACGAACGCCGACGGCACCATGTACCCCGGCAGACGCTCCTCCAGATCGGCCCGCAGCTCGGCCGGTCCCGCGCTACCCGCCACGTAGGCGACCAAGCGAGGATCGCCGGCGACGTCCTCGCGAACCACCACCGCCACCTCGCGAACCCCAGGATGACGCTCGAGCAGCGCCTGCACCTCGCCCGGCTCGATCCGGAAACCCCGGATCTTGACTTGGTGATCGGTCCGGCCGAGGAACTCCAGCTCGCCGTCCCGGCGCCAGCGCGCCAGGTCCCCCGTGCGGTACAGGCGATCTCCAGGATGCACCGCGAATGGGTCCGGCACGAAGCGCTCCGCCGTCAGCTCCGGACGACCCAGATACCCCCGCGCCAGACCGGCGCCGGCCAGCAGCAGCTCCCCCGGGGCCCCCACCGGCGCCGGCTGGCCCGCCACGTCCAGAACATAGACGCGCGTGCCGGCGATCGGGCTCCCCAGCGTCGGCACCGCGCCGCGCGGCACCAGCACCCCCGTCGAGTACGTCGTGTCCTCGGACGGGCCGTAGAGGTTGAACACCCGCTTCAACCCCGGCAGGCCATACAGCGCCGCGGCCAGCGCCGCCGGCAGCGGCTCGCCCGCCAGGTTCACCGTGCGCACCCCCGCCGGGACCGCCCCCAGGCGCACCAACTCCGCCATCGCCGACGGCACCGTGTTGACCAGCCGTACCTCGCCCGCCGCCGGCAGCGACGCCAGCTCCAGCGCGTTCTCCGCCAGGATCACCGTCCCCCCCGCCGACAGCGGGAAGAACAGCTCGAACACCGAGAGGTCGAAACAGACCGACGTCGCCGCCAGCACCCCCGCCAGATCCGCGGCCGGGAAGACCCCGCGCGCCCACTGCACGAACGCCACCGCGCTCCGGTGCTCGATCGCCACCCCCTTAGGCCTCCCTGTCGAACCCGAGGTGTAGATCAGGTATGCCAGGTTGCCCGGACCTGACGTCGATGCCGGGACGTCCAGGACGGGCGCGGCCAGGAGCGTCGCGACATCCAGGATGGGTACCGCCGACTCGGGCAGGATCCGGGCCGCCAGCTCCTTGCGGGTTAGGAGCGCCACGGCGCCGGAGTCCTCCAGCATCAATCGCAGGCGGTCCGCGGGATAGGCCGGATCGAGAGGCACGTAGGCGCCGCCAGCCATCATCACCGCCAGCAGGGAGATCACCAGGTCGATCGACCGCTCCAGCAGCACCCCCACTCGCGTCTCGGGACCGACGCCTGCGCAACGTAGAGCCGCGGCCAGATGTAGCACGCGGCCCAGCAGCTCGCCGTAGGTGATGCGTTCCTCGCCCGCCACTAGCGCCGTGGCGCCCGGGGTGAGCGCCGCCTGGCGAGCGAACAGCTCGTGCAAGACGTCGCCAGAGACCGCCGCCTCGCCCGTGGCGTTCCACTCGCCGAGAATCTGCCGGGTCTCCGCGGACGCGAGCAGGGGCAGATCCCAGACGTATCGGGTGGGATCGGCCAGCACCCCAGCCAGCAGGTTGCGGAAGTGACCCGCCAGCCGCAGGACCGTGGGCTCGTCGAACAGGTCGCGGTCGTACTCGAGGCAGCTCGACGGACCGAAGCTCCCTTCCCGCACCAGCAGGCTAAGGTCGAACTTCGCCGTGCCGCTGTCGCTCTCCAGCGTTTCCAGCGTGAGGCCGGGAAGCTCCAGCACGCCCCCCGGGGCGTTCTGGAGCACCAGCAGCGTCTGGAACAGCGGCGAATGGCTGGTGCTGCGCTCCGGGTTCAGGGCTTCGACTAGCTTCTCGAACGGCAGGTCCTGGTGCGCGTAGGCATCTAGAGCCACTTCCCGCGCCGCAGACATCAGCTCGGAGAACCGGCTCTCCGCCGACACCCCCACCCGCAGCGCCAGGGTGTTGACGAACAGGCCGATCAGACCCTCCGTCTCGCTCCGCGTGCGGTTGGCGATCGGCGTGCCCACCACCACGTCACCCTCCCCCGTGTAGCGCAGGAGCAAGACATCGTAGGCCGCCAGCAGCGCCACGAACAGCGTCGAGCCGTGGCGGCGGGCGAGGCCCTCCAGGTCGTGCAGCAGACCGGACGGCAGGTCCAGCGCTACGGTACCCCCCCGGTGCCGCTGCGCCGCCGGCCGGGCGTGGTCCAGCGGCAGCCGCAGCAGCGACGGCGCGCCGGCCAGCCGGGAACGCCAGAAGGAGAGCTGACCATCCAGCACCTCGCCCCGCAGCCACTCCCGCTGCCAAGCGGCGAAATCCGAGTACTGGATTGGCAGTGCGGGCAAGCCGTCCGCAGGGTCGGCGGCATACAGCCGGGCCAGCTCGCCCACCAAGACCTGCAGCGACCAGCCGTCCGCCACGATGTGGTGCAGGGTGAGCAGCAGGACGTGGTCCGACTCCCCCAGGCGCAGCAGCGTGGCGCGCAGCAACGGCCCCCGGAGCAGGTCGAACGGCCGCCGCGCCTCGGCCGCCGTCAGCACCCAGGTCGCCGCCGCGCGGCTCGTCTCCGGCAGCCCCCGCAGGTCCACCAGTGGCAGGGGGAGCGGAACCGCCGGAGCCACCACCGGCACCGGCCGACCCTCGTCAAGAGCGAAGGTCGTCCGCAGGGTCGCGTGGCGCGCCGCCACCGTAGACAGACCCGCCGCCAGACGCGACGCGTCCAGCGCGCCGCCGATACGCACCGCCGCCGGAATGTTGTACCAGGACGCCCCCGGCTCCAGCTGGTCGAGAAACCAGAGGCGCTCCTGCGCGAAAGAGAGGACGGCCCGTTCCCGCGAGGACGGCCGCACCGCCGGCGTCACCCGCGTCGAACCGGCCACACGCAGCTCCTCCACCGTCCGCGCCAGCGCCTCCACCGTCGAATCGCGGAACAGGGCCCGTAGCGGCAGATCCACCCCCAGCGCGTCGCGCAGGCGGGAGACCACCTGCGTCGCCAGCAGCGAATGACCGCCCAGCGCGAAGAAGTCGTCGCGCGAGCCCACCCGGTCGAGACCCAAAACCTCCGCCCAGACGCCCGCGAGCATCTCCTCGACGAGACCGCGGGGAGAAGCCACGCTCTCGCCGGCGCCATGCCATTCCGGCGCCGGCAGGGCGCGCCGGTCCAGCTTGCCGTTCGGCGTCAACGGCAGCGACGCCAGCACCACGAATGCCGACGGCGCCATGTACCCCGGCAGATGCTCTTCCAGATTGGCCCGCAGCTCGGCAGGCCCCGCGCTTCCCGCCACGTAGGCGACCAAGCGAGGATCGCCGGCAACGTCCTCGCGAACCACCACCGCCACCTCGCGAACCCCAGGATGACGCTCGAGCAGCGCCTGCACCTCGCCCGGCTCGATCCGGAAACCCCGGATCTTGACCTGGTGATCGGTCCGGCCGAGGAACTCCAGCTCGCCGTCCCGGCGCCAGCGCGCCAGGTCCCCCGTGCGGTACAGGCGATCTCCAGGATGCACCGCGAATGGGTCCGGCACGAAGCGCTCCGCCGTCAGCTCCGGACGACCCAGATACCCCCGCGCCAGACCGGCGCCGGCCAGCAGCAGCTCCCCCGGGACCCCCACCGGCGCCGGCTGGCCCGCCACGTCCAGAACATAGACGCGCGTGCCGGCGATCGGGCTCCCCAGCGTCGGCACCGCGCCGCGCGGCACCAGCACCCCCGTCGAGTATGTCGTGTCCTCCGAGGGGCCGTAGAGGTTGAACACTCGCTCCAACCCCGGCAGCCGGTACAGAGCCGCGGCCAGCGCCGCCGGCAGCGGCTCGCCCGCCAGGTTCACCGTGCGCACCCCCGCCGGGACCGCCCCCAGGCGCACCAGCTCCGCCATCGCCGACGGCACCGTGTTGACCAGCCGTACCTCGCCCGCCGCCGGCAGCGACGCCAGCTCCAGCGCGTTCTCCGCCAGGATCACCGTCCCCCCCGCCGACAGCGGGAAAAACAGCTCGAACACCGACAGGTCGAAACAGACCGAGGTCGCCGCCAACACCCCGGCCAGATCCGCGGCCGGGAAGACCCCGCGCGCCCAGCACACGAACGCCACCGCGCTCCGGTGCTCGATCGCCACCCCCTTGGGCCGGCCCGTCGAGCCCGAGGTGTAGATCAGGTACGCCAAGTTGCCCGGACCCGACGTCGATGCCGGGACGTCCAGGACGGGCGCGGCCAGAAGCGTCGCGACATCCAGGACGGGTACCGCCGACTCGGGCAGGATCCGGGTCGCCAGCTCCGCGCGGGTGAGGAGGGCCACGGCGCCGGAGTCCTCCAGCATCAATCGAAGGCGGTCCGCGGGGTAGGCCGGATCGAGAGGCACGTAGGCGCCGCCGGCCATCATCACCGCCAGCAGGGAGGCCACCAGGTCGATCGACCGCTCCAGCAATACCCCGACCCGCGTCTCGGGACCGACGCCCCCGCAACGTAGAGCCGCGGCCAGATGTAGCACGCGGCCCAGCAGCTCGCCGTAGGTGATGCGTTCCTCGCCCGCCACCAGCGCTGTGGCGCCGGGGGTGAGCGCCGCTTGGCGAGCGAACAGCTCGTGCAGGACTTCGCCGGAGACCGCCGCCTCGCCCGTGACGTTCCACTCGACGAGGATCTGCGCCTCTTCGGCCGAACCGAGCAGCGGCAGGTCCCGGACTGGCCGGGAAGGATCGGCCAGCACCCCGGCCAGCAGGTTGCGGAAGTGACCCGCCAGCCGCAGGACCGTGGACTCGTCGAACAGGTCGCGGTCGTACTCGAGGCAGCTCGACGGACCGAGAGCTCCCTCGCGCACCAGCAGGCTGAGGTCGAACTTCGCCGTGCCGCCGTCGAGCTCCAGGGTCTCCAGGGTGAGGCCCGGGAGCTCTAGCGGACCGTCGGGGGCGTTCTGGAGCGCCAGCAGCGTCTGGAACAGCGGCGAATGGCTGATGCTGCGCTCCGGGTTCAGGTCCTCGACCAGCTTCTCGAACGGCAGGTCCTGGTGCGCGTAGGCGTCCAGAGCCACCTCCCGCGCCGCGAACATCAGCTCGGAGAACCGGAGCTCCGCAGACACCCTCACCCGCAGCGCCAGGGTGTTGACGAAGAAGCCAATCAGGTTCTCCGTCTCACCCCGGTTGCGGTTGGCGATCGGCGTGCCCACCACCAGATCCCCCTCTCCCGTGTAACGGAAGAGCAGGGCGTCGTAAGCCGCCAGCAGCGCCACGAACAGCGTCGAGCTGCTCCGGCGGGCGAGCCCTCCCAGGTCGCTCAGGAGGCCGGCTGGCAGGTCCAGCGGCACGGTGCCGCCGCGGTGCCGCTGCGCCGCCGGCCGGGCGTGGTCCAGCGGTAGCCGCAGCAGCGACGGCGCGCCCGCCAGACGGGAGCGCCAGAAGGCGAGCTGCCCCTCCAGCACCTCGCCGCGCAGCCACTTCCGCTGCCAGACGGCGAAGTCGACGTACTGGATCGGCAGGTCCGGCAGCCGGACGGCCTCGCCACGGGCCGTCCGGTGCAGGGCGGCCACCTCGCGCACCAGCACCTCGAGCGACCAGCCGTCGGCGCAGATGTGGTGCAGGGTCAGCAGCAGCAGGTGCTCCCCGCCCGTCAGCCGCAGCAGGGCCGTCCGCATCAACGGGCCGGTCGAGAGATCGAAGGGGCGGAGAGCCTCGTCGGCGGCCAGGCGGAGCGCTTCGGCCTCCTGGGCCGGGGGCGGCAGCGCGGCCAGCTCGATCACCGGCAGCGCCGGCGGGGCCGGCTCCCCGACGATCTGCGCGGGATTGCCGCCGATCCCCCGGAACGTCGTGCGCAGGGCCTCGTGGCGCCGGGTCACCGCGGCGAGGCTCGCCGTCAGCAGGGGGATGTCCAGCGTCCCGCGCAGCCGCACCGCGGCCGGGATGTTGTACCAGGCCTGGCCGGGCTCGAGCTGATCGAGGAACCAGAGCCTCTCCTGGGCGAAGGAGAGTGGCAGGGGGCCGGGACGCGGGGCCGGCCGGATCGGCGGCATCCCGGTGGCGAGACTCTCCGCCCGCACCACCCCGGCCAGCGCCGCCACGGTGGGCGCCTCGAAGAGGGCGCGCACCGGCAGCCTCACCCCCAGCGCGTCGCGGACCCGGGTCATCACCCGCGTCGCCAACAGAGAATGACCGCCGAGCGCAAAAAAATCGTCCCGGCTCCCCACCCACTCGAGACCCAGGACATCCGCCCAGATCCCCGCCAGGATCTCCTCCACCGGCGTGGCCGGCGCCACGTGCCCGGCGTCCAGGTCCCGCTCGGGGGCCGGCAGCGCCTTACGGTTCACCTTGCCGTTCGGCAGCCGGGGCAGGTCCGGCAGGACGACGATCGAGGCGGGCACCATATAGGCGGGAAGCACCGCCGCCAAGCCCTGACGCAGCGCCGCCGCGCCAGGCGAGGCGTCCTCGCGCCCCGTCACGTAGGCGACGATCCGCGGATCGCCCGGCGTGTCCTCGCGCATCATCACCAGGGCCTCGCGGACGCCGGGATTGCCGGCGAGCACCGCCTCGATCTCCCCCAGCTCGACGCGGAAGCCGCGCAGCTTGACCTGGTGGTCAATGCGCCCGAGAAACTCCAGCTCGCCGTCGGTCCGCAGGCGAACCCGGTCGCCGGTGCGGTACATGCGCGAGCCCGGCACGTGGCTGAAGGGATCGGGCACGAAGCGCTCGGCGGTCAGCTCCGGACGCCCGAGGTATCCGCGCGACACGCCGGCTCCGGCGAGATGGAGCTCCCCCGGCATCGCAGCCGGCAGGAGCTGGCCGGCGGCGTCGAGCACGAAGGCGGCGGTGCCGTCGAGCGGCCGGCCGATGGTCGGGACCGTGCCATCGTCGGGGACCAGCGCGCAGGTGGAGTAGGTGGTGTCCTCCGAGGGGCCATAGAGGTTGTAGATCCGCCGCACCGTGCCCGCGGCGTAGACGCGCCGCGCCAGCGAGCGGGACACCGGCTCGCCCGGCAGGTTCACCGTCCCCACGCCGGGCGGCAGCGGTCCGCCCTCCAGCAAGGCGGCCATCGCCGAGGGGACGATGTCGACCAGGGTGAGGGCCGACCGCATCGCCGCCGGGAGGCGCGGCAGTTCCAGGGCGTTGGCGGCCAGAAGGACGGTGCCGCCGGCGGCGAGCGTCGCGAAGATCTCGAACACCGAGATGTCGAAGCAGATCGAGGCCGACGCCAGCACCCCGGCCATCTCGGCCGCCGAGTAGGTGCGCAGGGACCAGCGCACCATGACCACGGCGCTGCGGTGCTCGATGGCGACCGCTTTCGGCCGGCCCGTGGAGCCCGAGGTGTAGATGAGGTAGGCCAGGTTGCCCGGGCCGGGGGGCGCGGGGCGGGGGCCCCCGCCGGCCGCCGGCGCGTCCACCGAGACGACGAGTGGCGGCGCCGCGAGCGTGGCCGCCACCCGCGCGGCGGTGGCAGCCGGAGTGCCGCCGGTGAGCAGCACGGCGGCGCCGGTGTCCTCCAGCAATAGGCGCAGCCGCTCCTCGGGGTAGTCGGGCTCGAGCGGGACGTAGGCCCCGCCAGCCTTGAGCACGGCGAGCAGCGAGGCGATCAGGACCGGCCTGCGCTCCTGCAGCACCCCGACCCGCACCTCGGGGCCCACGCCCAGGAGGGCCAGCTGGGCGGCGAGGCGGTCGGCCAGGTCGTTCAGCTCGCGGTAGCTGAGGGTGCCTTCCGGATGGATGACCGCCGGAGCGTCGGGCGTCCGCTCCGCCTGCAGCTCGAAGAGCTGGTGCAGGCAGAGGTCCTCCCCCGGCCCCACCGGTTCCCCCAGGCTCCACTCCAGGAGCTGGCGGGTCTCGGCCCCGGTCATCAGCGGCAGGAGCTCCACCGCCGTCTCCGGCTCGGTGGCGGCGCCGCGCAGGAGCACCTCGAGATGCCCGAGCAGGCGGTCCGCGGTGGCCTCGTCGTAGAGGTCGGAGTTGTACTGGAGCGAGGCCAGCAGGCCGCCGGCCGCCTCGGCGGCGGTCAGCGTGAGGTCGAACGGAACAGGCCGACGCGGGATGCGCGCCGACTCCAGGGAGAGTTCTCCGAGGTCGAGACGGACACCCCCGTCGCCGAGGCTGAACCCGGCCAGGTCGCCGTCGCCGGGCCCCTCCTTCTGGAGCACGAACATCACCTGGAATATCGGCGGCCGGCCGGGGTCACGCTCCGGCTGCAGCCGCGCGGCCAGCAGCGCGAACGGATAGTCCTGGCGCGCCAGCGACTCCAGCACCGTCCGCCGCGAGCGGGCCACCAGGGTTGAGAAATCGGGCCGCCCGGAGAGGTCGAGGCGCAGCGCCACTGGGTTCACGAAGTAGCCCACCAGGCCGGCGACCCCCGGCGCCGTCCGCCCGGTGGTGGGGGACCCCACGCAGAGATCGCCGCGGCCGGTGTAGCGCTGGAGCTGCGCCGCGAAGGCGGCGAGCAGGGTGGCGAACAGGGTCGCCCCCGAATCCCTCCCGACCGCGCGCAGGCGGCCGGTGAGCTCCGCGTCCAGGGCCAGGCCGCAGGCCTCCCCCCGGAAGGTCTGCGCCCGCGGCCGCGGGCGGTCGGTCGGCAGGTCGAGGGTCAGCCCATAGACGTCCGGCCCCAGCCGGTCGCGCCACCAGGCCAGCAGCTCCCCGCCGCGCGGCCCGGCGAGCCTCTCCTCCTGCCAGCGCACCCAGTCGGTGTAGCGCAGCGGCAGGTCCGCCAGCCCTGCGCCGCCGCGGGGGGCGAGCAGGAGCCCCAGTTCCCGGGCGAGCACCGAGAGCGACCAGAAGTCGCAGACGAGGTGGTGCACTACCAGGAGGAGAATCGGCGGTTCCCCGGCCCCGCCCTGGAAGAGCCGCGCCCGCAGGGGGGAGCCGGCGGTCAGGTCGAAGGGGCGCCACGCCTCGGCGGCGAGCCGCTCCCCGAACTCGCCGGCGTCCAGGCCGGCGACGTCCAGGACCGCGAAGTCCACCTCCAGGCGGCGGTGCACCCGCTGCGCCGGCCCGCTCCCGGTGTCGAAGAACGTGGTGCGCAGGGCGGGGTGGCGGTCGGCCAGGGCCTGCAGGGCCTGTCGCAGGATCGCGGCGTCCGGGGCGGAGCGGACCCGGCCCGCGGCCGCGATGTTGTACGGCGCCTCGCGGCCGCTCTGCAGCCGCTCGAAGAACCAGAGGGCCTGCTGGCCATAGGAGAGCGGGTGGTCGCCGAGCTCCTCCCCCGCCGCCACCGGTCCGGCCTCGGCCACCGCCCCGGCCTCCAGCCGGCCCGCCAGATCCGCCGCCACCTCGGCGAGGGTGGCGCCGTCGAGCAGCGTGGACGCCTCCGGCGAGACCCCCAGGGCGTCCTCCACGGCCTGCTGGAAGCGGATGGCGAGCAGCGAGTCGAGGCCGAGCGAGGTCAGCGGCGTCTCCGGCTCGAGCCCGGCGGGATCCACCCCGGCGAGCCCGGCCGCGAGGGCGCGCAGGAAGCCCTCGAGGACGGGCAGTCTCTCCTGAGGGTCGAGGGCGATCACGGCGGCGCGGGAGAGCGCGTCCTGCCCCAGTGCCCCCACCTCGCCCGCCGGCGCCGCGGCGCTGCGCCCCACCACCGTCAGCTCGCCGGCCAGGTAGGCGGCGCGGCAGGCGCGGCGCTGGATCTTGCCGCTGGACGTCTTGGGGATGGAGCCGGCGCGCACCAGCACGATCTCCCGCGCCCGCGCCTCATGCTCCTCGGCCAAGCTGCGCCGCACGGCGTCCGCCACCTCGCCCACCTCGTCCTCGCGATGGCGCTCCACCTCCAGCACCACGACCAGCCGCTCCTCCCCCTCGTCCTCCACCGCGAAGGCAGCGCCGGCCCCCGGGCGCACGGCGTCGTGGCTGCGCTGGGCCGTCAGTTCCAGGTCCTGCGGATAGAGGTTGCGGCCGCGCAGGATGATCAGGTCCTTGAGGCGGCCGGTGATGAACAACTCCCCACCGGCGAAGAACCCGAGATCCCCGGTGCGCAGGAACGGCCCGTCGCGGCTGTCCGCCAAGCGCGCCCCGAACGCCTTCTCGCTCTCCTCCCGCAGGTTCCAGTAGCCGCGAGCCACGCTCGGACCCGCCACCCAGATCTCTCCCACCTCGCCCGGCGGCCGCCGGGTGAGCTCCACCGGGTCCACCACCGCCACGGCCTGCCCGCTCAGGGGGCTGCCGCAGCCGACCAGGAGCCGCGCCCGCCCCTCCCCCTCCGCCGCGGGGACGGCGCGGTCGTTCTCCAGACCCTCGGGCTCGAAGCCGGAGATCACCGGCGGCCCCGCGGGCGCGCCGCCGGTCACCATCAGCGTGGCCTCGGCCAGGCCGTAGCAGGGATAGAACGCGTCGTAGCGGAACCCCGCCGGGCCGAACGTCGCGGCGAAGCTATCCAGCGAGGCGGCGCGCACCGGCTCGGCGCCGTTGAAGGCGATCTTCCACGACGACAGATCCAGCGCCGCCCTCTGCTCGGGGGTCGTGCGCCGCACGCACAGCTCGTAGGCGAAATCCGGCGCGCCGCTCGTGGTCCCCCGGTAGCGCGACACCGCCTGCAGCCAGCGCAGCGGACGCTGCAGGAACGCGGCCGGCGACATCAGCACGCAGGGAGCGCCCACGAACAGCGACTGGAGCATGTTTCCGATCAGCCCCATGTCGTGATAGAGCGGCAGCCAGCTCACGAAGACCGAGTCCTGGCTATGATCGCAGGCATCGCGGATCACGCGCTGGTTGTGCCAAAGGTTGGCGTGGCTGACCATTACCCCCTTGGGCGAGGAAGTCGAGCCAGAGGTGTATTGGAGAAAAGCCAGGGCGTCGCCGTCCACCGGCTCCGGCTCCCAGGCATCCCCCACCCCGGCCGGCAGGTCATCGGTGGCGAGCCAGAGAATCCTCTCCAGCCCCGGCACCGAGAACGTCCGCTCCAGCCGCTTGAGGATGTGGGCGTCGGTGAGTACCAGCCGCGGCTCGGCGTCGCGGGCAATGGTGTGCAGCCGGGAGACGTTGCGGTTGAGCCGCGGTGGATAAGCGGGAACGGCGACCACACCGGCGTAGAGGCAGCCGTAGAAGGCCACCACAAAGTCGAGCCCCGGCGGATAGAGCAGCAGCGCTCGGTCTCCCGGCGCCACCGATTGCAGCAGCAGGGACGCCACCGCCCGCGCCCGGTGGTCCAGTTCGGCATAGGTCAGCCGGCCGGCCTCGACCTCCCCCTCGGCGAGGAAGAGATAGGCGAGCCGGTCGGCTTGGTGTACCCTGCGCTGGTGCAACAGCGCCGGCAGAGTCTCAGCTCTTCTTGTGGAGACGGAGCTTTCGGTCACGATCCTGCCGGTCCTCGCATCAGGCGACCGCCGTCATGTCCACGGTCCCGACTCGCGCGAGCACGGCCTCCAGGCTCTCCTCGATGATCCCCAGCCCCGCCTCGAGCTCGGCCGGCTCGATGACCAGCGGCGGCAGGAGCTTCAGCACGGCGTCGCCAGGGCCGACCGACTCGATCAGGAGCCCGCGCTCGAAGGCGTCGCGCGCCACCTCGGCAGCCACACCGTCGGCCCCGAAGACGAGCCCCTGGATCAGGCCCCGTCCCCGCGCGCCGGTCACCACCTGAGGGTGCCGCGCCGCGATCGACAGCAGGCGCTCCCGGACCCAGTCGCCCTTGCCGAGTACCTCGATCTCGAGGGCGTCATCCTCCCAGTAGGCGAGGGCCTCCGCCGCGGTGATGAAGGCCAGGTTGTTGCCGCGAAAGGTGCCGTTGTGCTCCCCCGGCTTCCAGATGTCGAGCTCCGGCCGGATCAGCACCAGCGCCATCGGCAATCCATAGCCGCTGATCGACTTCGAAAGGCAGACCATGTCCGGCCGCAGACCGAAGGGCTCGAAGCTGAAAAAGCTGCCGGTGCGCCCGCAACCCACCTGGATGTCATCCACGATCAGAATGATGCCCCGCTCCCGCAGCAGCCTCTGCAGCCCGATGAGCCACTCCCCGCGAGCCGGGTTGACCCCACCCTCGGCCTGGACGGTCTCCACGATGACCGCGGCGGGCCGGTCGAGACCGCTCCACGAGTCGTCCAGAAACCTGCGCAGGTATTCGAGCGTGTCCTGCCCTTCGCCGAAGTAGCCGTCATAGGGCATCGACACCGTGTGCAACAACGGCACCCCGGCGCCGGCCCGCTTCGCCGCGTTGCCGGTCACCGCCAGAGCCCCCAGCGTCATGCCGTGATAGGCGTTGGTGAAATAGACCACCGTCTGCCGGCCTGTGACCTTGCGCGCCAGCTTCAACGCCGCCTCGACCGCGTTCGTGCCCGTCGGGCCCGGGAACTGAATCTTGTAGTCCAGTCCTCGCGGCTCGAGGATCACTGCCTGGAAACGTTCCAGAAACGCCCGTTTTGCTCCCGTCGCCATATCCAGGGAGTGGGCGAGACCATCGTTCTCGATGTACTCGATCAGCCGTCGCTTGAAGCGCGGATTATTGTGGCCGTAATTGAGCGTCCCAGCGCCACTGAAAAAATCCAGATAACTCTTGCCGCCCTCGCTGAACACAAATGACCCGCGCGCTTTCGTAAACACTTCGGGAAAGGATCGGCAATAGCTGCGCACCTCCGATTCTAACTTTTCGAAAACATGCATGCATAACTCCTCTACTCAGTTCGCTTACGGCTTGCCTACAGAATTGTCCACTCTAACTTAGGTGCAGCGAAACTCAAAAAGCGGGAACTACCGTAAGTAAAAATAGAGTAAAAACGATGCTCGATGAATTTCTGGACTCCCCTGAATACTGGTGACAAATTGCGGAATTCTTCTTCGCTTCTCTGCAAAAGCTTATTTCGTTCAGCTTAGGCTTGGCTATTATCGCCCACGATGAAAAATGACCTGCGTTATAGCGGCGCCGAGGAAGGGACAGATCCACTCCCTTCAGATCCAGAGCGCGGAATCGTTCGATTTGGCCGTGGAGGCCCTTGGCAGAATCGAATGTACTAGATAAGCACTATGCTCAGAGGTAAGCGGCAGAAGCGGAAGAGCTGAGTCGTTGAAAGATAGGTCGAAAATTGGTCGAGACGTCGGGGATTTGAACCCAGGCCCTCCCTGAACCCATTCATTTGAGGTGAACTAGACCATACCTGTTTGACGGGGCCGTTCCTATATAAACGCGGCCAACTTCTTTCACGCTTCTTCTGCTCTCCCGCTCTTTGCCCGTCTTATCCCGCCTTATCTGGAAGGCGGAATGTACTACTTATGTATTAGTACCGCATCACCGCAGTTGTGATGGGCTTTGGTGCCAGGTGTCTCCTGGAGAGGTTACAATTTCTTTCCAGGAGGAACAGAGATGCGGAAACTCTATGTGGTCACACTCAGTCCCGAGGAGCGATCGAGTTTGGAGAAGTTAGTGCCGACCGGGCGCACCAGCGCCAAACGACAAACTCATGGCCGCATTCTCTTGAAGGCAGATACAAGTGCGGCGGGTCCGTGGAACGCTACGACTATGAGTATCGGCGTACGGTGTAGGCACTCTGTTCTTAGCCTTTGAGCCCTTGGCGGGCTGGCGCCAAGTTCGAATCACCGAGAGGCGGACTCGCCAGGACAGGGCTTGGTCCATCAAGATCTCCTTGATAACCGATATGCCGAGGCCAACCGGGTGGTCTTGGTCATGGATAACCTCAACACTCATTCCGGCGCTTCCCTGTACGAGACCTTTGCTCCGCAGGAGGCCCTACGGCTGCTCAAGCAGTTGGAGATCCACACTGGACGATGTCGTCCGTGCCGTTTGCGGGCGGACCCAGCCCTCTGAACGATGGGCGACAGACGTGACCCGGCGAGAGACGCACTTGACCGCGACCGTCCGCGAAGGACTTGGTCGAGCCTGCAACCGGGACTAGAGCAGAGGGACGGCGGACCGATTTGCCGACACTGAAGAGTGGCTGTTGTACCAGTTTTGTACCGAAGGGTCAAAACGTTGTACCAGCAGCCTCACTTGCGCCCGCAAACTACTGATTTAATTGAGAAATTGGTCGGGACGCCGGGATTTGAACCCGGGACCCCCTGAACCCCATTCAGGTACGCTACCAGACTGCGCCACGTCCCGACCGGAAAAGCGGTTTCTCAGGGCGACTTCGGCCCGAGGAGGGTGAGCACCTCACGTGCCTCCTGAAGGGCCTCTTCGATCCCCGAGAGGAGACGTTGTACCCGTTCGGCGGCATCCATGTCAAGCGCGGAAGGCATCGGCGGTTCGGGCGCGGGGGGCTCCGGGACGGGCTCGGGGAGCGTCTCCCGGGTCGTCTCCTGGGAAACCACCGGCAGCGCGCCCTGCACCGGCAGCGCCGCGGCGGCGTCCTCCTCCGGCTCCGGCTCTCCGTTCGGTTCTCCCAAGGCGCCGGAGGCGATCTCCCCCTCGAGCTTCTTCTTCGCTCCGGCGATCGTGTACCCCTCCTCGTAGAGGAGCTCCTTGATGCGCCGGATGACCTCCAACTCCTTCTCGCTGTAGACGCGCTGGCCGGACCGGCTCTTGCTCGGCGTCAGCGCCGGGAACTCGGTCTCCCAGTAGCGCAGCACGTAGGGCTGGATGCCGAGGGCTTTGCAGGCCTCCCCGATCTTGTAGTACAGCCGCTTCTGGACCCGGGCCTTCGATACCATCCAGGTTACTCGGGCTTGGCGGGACGAGTGACGGGGTGCATGACGTCGCGCAGCCGCCGCGCCGGCTTGAAGCTCAGGCCCTTGTGCGGGCGGATGAACATCCGCTCGCCGCTCATCGGGTTGACCCCCATCCGTCCGGGACGGCTGGTGACCTCGAAGGTGCCGAAGTTCTTGATCCGCACCGGCCGGCCGTCGGCCAGCGAGATCTTCACCGTCCGGAAGATGGTGTCGATGACCTCCGCCGCCTCGTCCTTGGTCAGACCGCCGTGGCGGTCGTAGACGACGTCGACGAGATCGGCCTTGGTGACGCCGGGGTGGGGAGTTTTCTTGATGGCCATGGGCTCACGCGCAAAGGGGGCCTTCTCAGCGACCGGACGGGCTGAAGAAGTGCCTGAAGTATAGGAGATCAAACCGGCACGAGCAAGGGAGGTCCGCAGACCTTCCCTGAAGCCCGGAGGGCGGCCGTAGGTAGCCCGGGATTTCAATCCCGGGTGGCCGGAACCGGCACCAGCGGGCTGTCTCCGAGGGCCGCCAGGTACCCCTCCCGGTAGCGTGCGGCGATCGCGTCCCAGGTCAGCTCCCCCTCGGCCTTGCGCCGGCCCCGCTCCCCCATCGACCGGGCCGCGACGGGGTCCGCGAGCAGCCGCCGCAGCGCGCCGAGCAGGGCTGCCGGATCCCGCTCCGGGACGAGGAGGCCGGTCCGGCCGTCCTCCACCGCCAGCGGGATCCCCGAGATCCCCGAGGCGACCACCGGCAGCCCGCTCGCCATCGCCTCCAGGATGACGTTCGGCAGGCCGTCCACGTTCCCCTTGCCGTCGTGCACCGCCGGGAGCACAAAGAGGTCGGCCGCCCGGTAGAGATCCGGCAGGGTGTCGCGCAGCACCGGGCCGGGAAGGTGGACTTGGGTCCCCCAGGGCCGCACCGCGTCGCGGAACCGGTCGAGCAGGTCGCCGCCGCCGGCGAGCACCACCTGCAGCTCCGGAAACTCGCCGAGAAGCGCCGGCAGGATCTCGATCAGCCCCTGGAACCCCTTCTTCGTCGCCATCCGCCCGACGCCGAGGAGGAGCGGCGCGCCGTCCGGAATCCCCAGCCGCTCGCGCCAGAGGGCCCGCCGCCCGGGCCGCGGAGAAAAGGCCGCCACGTCCACCCCGTAGGGGATCACCCGCGAGCGCTCCGCCGGAAATCCCAGCGCCCGCACGCGGTCCACCAGCTCGGGCGAGCAGCCGGTCAGCAGGGAGGCCCGCGACAGCGCCCACGAGGCGAGCGTACGGACCCCCCGCTTCTCCGCCAGGAACACGTCGCTGCCGTGGAGACCGATGGCGAGCGGCGCCCGCTTCTCCCCCGCCAGCGGCCCCGCCGCCGCGGCGACGATCCCGTTGGGCACGATCCAGTGGGCGTGGACGAGGTCGAACCGCCGCCTCCGCAGCTGCCGGCGGACCGCATGGCGGGCGGCGAGGGCATAGAGGGGCGCGGCCAGCGCGGCGCCCCCCTTGACCCGCTCGTCGGCCTCCAGGCTGCGCCCGTAGCCGAGCACCTCCCGGCGCTCCGGAGCGTAGCGGAAAGAGCGGACCTCGACGCCGCCGTCCTCCCAGGCCGCCGGCACCCCTGCCGCGTGCGGCGTCAGCACCGTCACCCGGTCCCCGCCGCGCACCAGCCCCTGGGCGAGGTCGCGGATGAACGGCCCGGCCGTATCCCCCTCGAAACGGGGGAAGGTCTGGGTGAGGAAGAGGAGGTCGAGGGGGCGGCCGCCCCTCACTCCAGCCATTCTTTGATCGAGTAGCTGTCGCGGCGGCGGAAGTTCTTGAAGGTGATCATCTCGCCGATCAGGCCGGTGGTCAGCACCTGGATGCCGAGCACCATCAGCAGGATGCCGAGCTGGAGCAGCGGCCGGTTGCCGAGATGCCCGCCGCCGAACCAGAGGATGGCGAGATAGGAGTCGATGCCGAACCCGCTCACCAGGAACAAGAGCCCGACGGCGCCGAAGAGGTGGAGCGGGCGCCGCGTGTAGCGCGTGATGAACAGCACCGTGATGAGGTCGAGGAGCCCCTTGTAGAAGCGGTCCCAGCCGTATTTGCTGATGCCGTGCCGCCGCGGGTGGTGGGTCACCTCGATCTCGCCCACCGCGAACCCCCGCCGGCTCGCCAGCACCGGGATGTAGCGGTGGAGCTCGCCGTAGACCGAGATCTCCGCCAGCACCTCCCGGCGGTAGGCCTTGAAGCCGCAGTTGAAATCGTGGAGATCGACCTGCGCGAGCTCCCGGGTCACCCAGTTGAACAGGCGCGAGGGGAGGGTCTTGCTCAGCGGATCGTGCCGCCGCCGCTTCCAGCCGGAGACGAGGTCGAGCTCACTTTCCTCCAGGGTGGCCAGGAAGCGGGGGATCTCGTCCGGATCGTCCTGCAGGTCGCCGTCCATGGTGATGATGATGCGGCCGATCGAATGGTCGAAGCCGGCGGAGAGCGCCGCGGCCTTGCCGAAGTTGCGCCGCAGCCGGACCAGCTTGACCCGGGGGTCGCGAGCCCTGGCCTCGCGGACCCGCTTGGGCGTGCCGTCGCCCGAGCCGTCGTCGACGAAGACGATCTCGAAGCTCTTGCCCAGCCGCTCGAGGATGGCGGCCACGCGGGCGGACAGCTCCGCCACCGAATCCGCCTCGTCCCGCACCGGAACGATGACGGTGACGTCGAGCTCCGTGGGCTCGGGCGACGTCTCCACGGGAGGACGGATCGGGATCGGCTGGCTGGTCATCGGGCCGCATTGTAACAGGCAGCCGTAACAGGGGGCCCCAGTCTGATCCCCCTCGACTCTATAATCCCGCCCCATGCAGCGCTTCGGAAGCTGGGCCGTGCTCGGCCTGCTCCTGGCGGCGACGCTGGCCGGGGCGCTGACCTTCGACCCGCGGAGCTGGCCGGGACGGGTCGGCGACGAGGCCACCTACCTCATGCAGGCCCAGAGCCTGGCCTGGGATCTAGACCTCCGCTACTCGCGGCGGGATTACGACCGCTTCGTCGAGCAGTGGGGGACGAAGCCCGACGGCCTGATCCTCCAGAGCGGCGACGGCGGCCGGACGCTCGTCTACGCCAAGCCGGCCTCCTACGCCCTCTGGATCGCCCCCTTCCTGCGCCTCTCCCCGCTGCGGGGAGCCGCGGTCGCCAACGCCCTGCTCCTCGCCCTGGCCGCCGGGCTGGCGGCGCGCGCGCTCGAGCGGCGACTCGGCCCCGCCGCTCCGCTCTGGGTGGCGGTCTGGATCTTCGCCTCCGTCGCCTTCGCCTACATCTTCTGGGTCCACTCCGATCTCTTCCTGATGAGCCTGGTGGCGATCGCCCTCGCCCTCGCCTACGGCAGGCCCGCCGAGGAGTCCCCCGGCCGCACGGCGCTGCGCTGGGCCGTGACCGGCCTCCTCCTCGGCCTGGTCCTCGCCTCCCGCCCCTTCTACGGCGTCCTGCTCCTGCCGGCGGCCCTGGCCGTACCCATGCCGCGCCGGAGCCTGGGGATCGCGGCCCTGGTGGCCGGAGCGCTCGTCGCCGTCCTCGGCTCCGGCCTCACCCACCTGGCCGAGGCCGATTCCTGGACCCCCTACTCCGGCGAGCGCCAGAGCTTCGACGCCGCCTCCGGCTTCCCCGAGGTCGATCTCCCCGCGGCCAGCTGGCAGCAGCGGAGCGCCGGGCGCGGCAACCGCTCCTGGCTGCCGTCGGACATGGTCGGACCCCGGCTGACCGCCTGGAACGCGCTCTACTTCCTGGCCGGGCGGGACGTGGGGATCCTCCCCTACTTCCTGCCTCTCCTCCTCGGGCTCGCCGCCTTCCGCCGGGGGGAGGGGCGGGGCGCGCTGATCCTCGCGGCGCTCGTGGCCATGGCCTGCTTCGTCCTCACCCGGCCGTTCAACTTCTACGGCGGCGGCGGCGCCATCGCCAACCGCTACTTCCTGCCGGTCTACCCGGCCTTCTGGTTCGCCGCCGGCCGGCCGGCGCGGGCCTGGTGGGCGCTGCCGGCGGCCGCGCTCGCCGCACCGTTCCTGCTCCCCCTCTGGAGCTCTCCCCGCGCCTTTTTCCTCGACGAGAGCAGCGGCTACCGCTACGTCGCGAACGCCGCCCGGCGGCTGCTCCCCTTCGAGACCACCCAGTCGCACCTGAAGCCCTCCGGCGGCGAGGACTTCACCCACAACGGTCTCTGGATCAAGCCGCTGGCGACCAGCGTCCGCCCCGCGGCGGACGGCGCCGGCATCCGGCTCGGCCCCGCCGGCCGCGGCGAGCTGCTGGTGGGGAGCTCCCGCCCTCTCCCCGGCCTACGGATGATCGTCGCGCCGCCGGCCCCACCAAAGATCGGCGTCGCCGGCGCCGAGGTGAGCTCGAGCCACCCCCGGCCGCGCGGCGGCTCCGTCCTCCTGCTGCATTTCCAGGGTCCCAGCGCCGTCCACCGGATGTGGTGGAGCGAGGACGAAAAACCTTTCTATCTCTACCAGATCCGCCTCGACGCGCCGGCGGGCTTCACCTTTCAGCTCCAGCCCCTGGCGCCTCTCGCGCCTCTGCCTTCGGCCCATTGACGGGACGCTCATGCGCAAGAAACTCGCCCTCTCCGCCTTCTCGATCCTGCTCACCCTTCTCGTCGCCGAGGGCGCGATGCGCCTGCTTGGGGTCGGGTCGGCCGGCCGGGGCTCCTCCTGGTTCGCCGGCGGCAACCATCCACGCTTCCTCTTCCAACCCGACCCGGCGAGCGCCTACACGCTCCGCCCCGGGTTCCGCGGCCGGGAGATCGCGCTCGGCGGAGAGTTCGACGTGCCGGTCGCCGTCACCGATCGGGGGCAAGAGCAGGGCCTGCGCGTTCAGCCGCACGCCGCTCCCTCCGGCCCCGGCGCGCTGACCGTCGGCGACTCGATGACCTTCGGCGAGGGGGTGACGGACGGCCAGACCTACTCGGCGGTGCTCGAACGGGCGCTCGGCGTGCGCGTCGACAACGCCGGCGTGCCGGGCTACAGCAGCGAGCAGATGCTCGGCCGTCTGCGCCGCTACCTGCCCGCCCTCCGCCCCCGGGTGGTGGTGATGACCCTCTCCCCTCTCTGGGACCGCCAGCGCTGCGCCTCGCCCTTCGTCTACAAGGACGGCTACATCGTGGGCCAGGGGTACGCCGACCGCCTGGTGCTGCTGGACGGCAACCTCTACCTGCGCGAGACCCGGCTCCCCCTCCTCGGCACCGCGACCGCCTACGCCGAGCGCTACTCCAACCTGATGCGGCTGGCCCTCCCCGCCCTCGCCGGCGCCGCCCGCCGGCTGACCCGCCATCCACAGGAGGAGACGCCGGCCGCCGCGGACTTCGAGCCCACGGCCCGCAACCTCCAGCAGGCCCAACAGCTCGCGGACCGCTCCGGCGCCCGCTTCCTGGCCGTGATGATCGACGACCGCGGGGACGATTTCCGCCGCGACCGCCAGCTCCTCGAGACCCGCCTCCGCGAGCTCGGCGTCCCTTGGGTGGACGCCGACAGCCTGATCCCCGCCGCCCGCTGGCCGCGGCTCCGCTTCCCGCGCGACACCCACTGGAACGCCGCCGGCCACGAAGAGATGGGGAAAGCGCTGGCGCCGCGGATCAGGCCGCTCCTGGCCACTCGATAAAAGGTTATCAAACGAAACCAGGCTCCCGGCGAGAGGAACCCGCCGGGAGCCTGTCCTGGAGGCTGGCCTGGAAGGAGTTATTTCTTCGGAGCGCTGCCGAGGCTGCTGTCGAACTCCGCCGGCGTGATCGAACCGTCGTGGTTCTTGTCCGCCTTGGCGAACCCGGCCTTCACGATGCCCGCCTCGTCCTTGCCGGCGCCTTTGAGGTCCTTGGTCTTCACGTTCTTGGTCCAGTCCTTCTGCTTCCCCGCCCACGCGTCCGCCTCGGCGAGCGAGATCTTGCCGTCGTGGTCCGCGTCGATCTCGTCGAAGCGCGCCTGGGGCGCATTGGCGGCATCCGAGGAGCAGGTCCCAGAGAAGACACAGGTGAGGTTCGTCGTGGCCGTGTACATCCCGCACTGCGTGTTGCAGTTACAACCGAAGGTATTGCAGACCGGCATGTTCGGGCCGCCCACGCACTGGGAGCTGGACGAGATGGCATAGGGACAGACGACGGCCGTGCAGCAGGCGGACGCCGGCCCGGCGAGCAGCACCAGGGCGGCGACGAACAGGCACGTCACGACACCCAGACCCGCAACCGCTTTGAACGAAAAAACCTTGTGACCGGAGAAATCACTGGCGGACGATCGATTCATCAGCGCTACCCTCCTTATGGGTTTGACCCTGCATCGGGATTCCGATAGCTCGGGTACAGAGCAATCCGGATGCCACAAGGAATTCGCCGGTTTTCGACGGCGGAGCGCTGGATCTCCACGTTCCTGACACGTCACTGACATGTCAGTGACGTGTCAGGCCGTGGCTCACTGATCTAGCGATTGAAAGGCAGCTCGTTGATCCAATGAAAGCCCCGGGTCACCAGCCGGAACTTGGGATGGTCGGTCCGGTGCAGCACCGCCCGGACCGTCTTGCCGTCGAACGTCCCCTCCAGCAGGAGGCGCCCGGGCTCGGGCCGCTGGTAGGTGAGGGTCGATTTCCAGGCCGGATTATCACGCCTGGTCAGCGCGAGGGTCCGCTTGACGGCATCCAGCTTCAGACCGTAACGCTCGCGGGAGTCGCTCATCAATTGGATCGCGAGCGTCTGGGGGTAGTCGAAGACCACCCGGCGCCACCGGGAGCCGTCCGTCGTCAGCGGCGGCCGGGCCTGCCCGTCGACCACCAGCTCGTCGACGTTCCAGACGCCGTAGAACGGCGATTTTTGCGCCGGGTCTCCATAGGTCTTGTAACTGTCGTAGATATCATAGGCCGTCAGGGCGAGGAAGCCGGCGACGAAGACCGTGCGGAAGACCAGCACGCCCCGGTGTAGCCCTCTCCTGGCGAACAGCGGGCGATCCTCGGCGGGCTCCACCGCGCGGTTGAGCACGAACAGATTGGCCAACCGCCGCAGATCGGGGAGAACCAGGAAGAGCGCCATGGCGAGCAGGTGGGACGAATACAGCTTCACCGGCACGTCGTAGCTGAAGTTGAGAATGACCACGTTGACCATGGCTGCCACGCTCACCAGCGCTCCCAGCAGCTGGGTGCGGCGCACGGTGAGGAGCAGTCCGCCGAGCGTCTCGGTCAACCCGGCGAACACGGTATAGGTCGTGGAGGCCCCCATGAACGTCCAGAGGATCCCCATCGGCGAGGCGTCGCCGAAGGGCTGCAGCAGGCGGTCGAGCGAAGGCGCGCCGAACTGGCCGCCCGGAACGATCTTCGCCACACCGTACTCGATCATCGCCATGGCGAGCCCGAAACGGACGTAGACCCTGAGCCCTTCATACAGCCTCGCGTAGTTGGCGCGCCGCCGGTCGAGGAGCGTCCAGATCAGCGCCGCCCCTGCCGCGGTCACCAGAAAGCAGGCGATCTCCACATAGTTGTAGGTCGTGTCCCCGCTGCCGTTGGGGAAGACGGTGATGTTCAGCTGGAGAGCATGCTTGCCGGCCCAGGGCACGACCGCCCGCCAGAAGCCCATGTACCACCCGGCGAGCCTGCCGGCCTGGGGAATGTAGCCCAGAAGACCCAGATAGGATGGCAGGAGGTAGAGGACGAGATACGAGAATACGAAACGGAAAAGGAGCCGCTTCGCGGGTCCCCACTCGCGAGCCGCCGCCCGCGGCGTCTCCGTCCCCTCCTCCACGGTCGAGGAATCCAACACCCCCTCGCGGACCATCGAGCGATCGAATACGGTCATAACGCCCTCCGGGTCAATGCCGCTTCCTGTCGATGTCAGACATCTTTTCTAGGCTTCCATTCTACCTCAATAGGCGATGCCTGGGATTTACGAATCCGGGCGACGAACCTCGCCATCGCCGCCAGTGTCAGGTCCGGCCGCTCCCGGTGCGGGGAATGCCCGCAGTCCGGAACGGCGACCGCCTCGACCGGGCCGCCGGACCGCCGTTCGAGCGCCTCGACCTGACGCCAGGTGCCGTACTCGTCGCCGTCGCCCTGAAGGATGAGGGTGGGGACCTCGATGCCCGGCAGGAATTCCTCGAGGTTCCAGGCGCGGAACTCCGGGTTCAGCCAGACGTCGTTCCACCCCCGGAACGCGATGTCCACGTTTTCACCGTGATGGCGGGCCAGCCGCTGCCGCAGGTCGGTGGTGCGGTAGGCCTCGCCGATCTTCGCGATGCTCGCGAGGCCGTGGGGCTCGGCGAAGACGTGCGGCGCCTCCAGGATCAGCCCCAGCAGCCCGGCGGCCGGCCGGCTGCCGGCATGATTTCCTGCAGCTTGATTTCCTGCATAGATGAGAGCGATCGAGGCGCCATCGCTGTGCCCCACCAGGATGTGCTCGCGGATGCCCGCGGCCGCCAGGACCCGCGGCAGGATCGCCGCCTCGTCGTGCATGAAGCGGACCGGCCGCGGCAGCGGCACCGGATCGGATTTGCCGTAGCCCGCGCGCGAATAGATCAAGGCCCCGCAGCCGGTCTCCCGCGCCAGCCGCTCGGGGAAATCCTTCCAGAGGGAGAGCGAGCCGAGCCCCTCGTGCAGGAACACGAGCGCCGGCGCGCTCTCCGGCGGCGGGCCGATCCACCGCGCCTCCAGACGGACGCCGCCGATCTGGAGGTCGCCGGACGTCATGCGATCAGACCGCGATCTATTTTTTCGGGTACGTCTCGACGTGGACGTTGGCGTACTTCCACTTGTACGACGGCACCTCGGTCGGCTCCTTGTCCGGATAGAAGCCCATGTCGACGAGGAAGTTGGCGCCGGCCTTCACTGTGTAGGAGGCCACGTTCGGCCGGCTGTTGAGGACGAGCTTCACCACTCCCGTCGTCATGTCGGTGATCGTCACCGTGTACTTGCCGGCGGCCATGTCGTAGTCGTTGTCGACGTGGTAGGTGTGCCCCACCACGGCCTTGAAGGGCTTGATGATCTTGAGCTTCTGGGGGTGCGTGAGGCCAATGCCGTGGCGGGCGAACGCCTCGTCCCGGCCGGGTCCGAGGAAGTAGAGGAGCCCCGGCATGTCGATGTTCTTGCTGACCACGAACCAGTAGATCAGGTGCTTGCCGCGCGGCAGCTTGGGGTACCAGGCGGCGACCGTGACGTCGATCGAGAGCCGCAGCCGCTTGGTGGCGCCGGCCGGGGCGGGAAACGACACGCGCCCGACCGGCATCCCCGGCGGCGGCGCGGGGATGTGGACGATGCCCGGGGCGTCGAAGCAGACCGCGCCCGTCGGGCAGGCCGCGACCTTGGCCGGCAGCTCCAGGCTCGCGTCGTCGCCCTCCTCCGGCGTCACCAGGTCGACCCGGCCGGTGCCGGCGTCGGCCAGCAGGGCGTAGGCCGAGAAGTCGTGATCGCAGGAGACCGTCGCCCGCGCCTCGGTGAGGCGGCTCACCTTGCCTTCGAAGGCGTTGAGGAAGGGGCGATTCTCCAGGGGGCGCAGCGTCAGGGAGGTCACCGGGCCGAGGCTGGCGCCGTCGGCGGTGGCGAGGGCGAACGTGCACCGGTTCCCGGTCCTCGCCAGGTTGACGAACGCCAGGTTGGCCGCGATCGATTCCGAGGCGAACAGCCCCTGAAGAGACAGCGTCTTACCGCCCTGGAACGAATTCTCCGCGGTGAACGCCGGTGCCGCGGCAAACAGGGCCTTGGCCGTGGCCTCGGGAGTTATGGGAAGCGGCCGGTCGACGGCGGCGGCGTGTGCCGCTCCGGTCGCGCAGAAGGCGAAAAAAAGGCTGTAGACGACAGTCCGGTGCATACGGTCTCCTGGAGAAATAATGGCGGGGCCTCCGAATGGTACATGGAGCGGCGGGAGGTGTCCAGGCTAGACTGCACGCCATGCCCTCCCCAGCCGTCGAACAGGCCCGCGCCCTGGTGCTGCGCCATGGCTGGAACGCCATGGCCTACCAGATCCTCAATCCGGGCATGCGGCTCTGGTTCTCGCCCGGCGGCGACGGGGTCGTCGGCTACGCGCGCGCCGCCGGCTTGTTCAGCGGATATCGCGTGGTCGCCGGAGCCCCGGTCTGCCCGCCGGAGCGGCTCGCCGGGATCGCGACCGAATTCGCGGCCGACACCCGCCGGGCCGGACAACGGCTCTGCTACTTCGGCGCCCAGGAGCGGCTGACCCACCTGCTGGCCGGGCGCGGTCCGGCCTCCGCACTGCTCCTCGGCGCCCAGCCGACCTGGGACCCGCGGCATTGGAGCACGATCCTCGCCGGCAAGTCCTCCCTGCGCGCGCAGGTGGCCCGAGCCCGCAACAAGGGGGTGACCGTTCAGCCGTGGCCCTCCTCCGAGCGACCCGAGCTGCAGCGCTGCCTGAGCGAGTGGCTGCGGACGCGCGGGCTCCCCCCCATGCATTTCCTCGTCGAATGGAACATCCTGCCCCACCTCCTCGACCGGCGCCTGTACGTGGCGGAGCGTGCCGGGCGGGTGGTCGGCTTTCTGATCGCCTCCCCCATCCCGCTGCGGAACGGCTGGCTGATCGAACAGATCATCCGCGGCCGCGCGGCGCCGAACGGCACCAACGAGCTGCTGCTCGACACGGCGATCCGCGCGATGGCCGAGCAGGGCGCGGGCTACGTCACCCTCGGCCTCTCTCCGCTCTCGCGGGCCGCGTCCCAAGACCCGGTACCGCCCTGGAGCGTCCGCCTGCTGCTGGCGTGGATTCGCGTTCACGGCCGGCGCTTCTACAACTTCGAGGGGCTGGAGACTTTCAAGCGGAAGTTTCAGCCGGAAGGCTGGGAGCCGATCTACGCGGTCGCCGACCGGCCGCGGATCTCCCTGCAAACCCTCTACGCCATCGCCGGTGCCTTCGGCGGCACGTCCCCCGTCCTGTTCATCGGCCGCGCCCTGCTCCGCGCGCTGGCCCAGGAGGCGCACTGGGCCGCAGCGAAAGTCCGCCGCCCGCCGCAGGAACGTTCCGATGAACGCGATGAACGTAATAGATCACCCCTGCGGAATCGTCCGTGAAAAGAAAGGCGTCGGGTCCAAAGCGCAGAACGTCCACCGGGCGTCCATGGATCTTCCCCGCCTGGAGGAAGCCGGTGATGAAATCCACCGGCGGAGCGCCCGGCCCGTCCACGCGCACCAGGCGATAGCCCCGCCCGAGGCTCTTCTTCGTCGAGCCGTGCAGGGCCACCAGGAAGGAGCCCGCCAGCTCGGCGGGGCTCTCCCCGGCGGCGAAATATTCGAATCCCAGGGGCGAGCTGTGAGCGTCGAACGCCGTATGGGCCGGAGGAGCCTTCCGGCAGCTCACTTTTTTCCCGCGCGGGTTGAATTTCCCGTCCGGGTAGACCCGCGGCCCGGACTGGAAGCAGTAGGGCCAGCCATAATTCGCGCCGTCCTTCAGGGTATAAAAGGTATCGGCGGGCTTGTGATTGCCGAGATGATCCGCTCCCATGTCGGTCGCGAACAGCTGCCCGTCGATCCAGCGCATTCCCACCGCGTTGCGCAGGCCGCGCGCGAAAGTCCTCGGGTGCCCTCCGTCCGGGTCCATCTCCAGGACGCTGGCGCGCACCTCCTCCTTCTCCTCGCAGGCATTGCAGCTACTCCCCACCGCGACGTAGATCTTGCCGTTGCCGCCGACGACGACCGTGCGCGTCAGATGCCACCCGCCATACTTGTAGTTCAGCCCGTAATCGGGAAAGCTGGCGAGCACCTCGGGCTCCCCGGCCGGCGCGTCGTCCCCCGCTCTGTAGCGGTAGCGCAGCAGGCGGTCGGTCAATGCCAGGTAGAGCCAGCCGGCGCCGGTGCCGTCGGTGAAAAAGGCGACGCTGTTCGGGTTGCGCAGACCGGTCAGATAAGGGATCACACTCTTGAAGCTCCCGCTCACCGGATCGAACGGGTCGAGGATATAGACGGCGCCCCGCGTGTTGTCGGAGAGGTTGTACATGTCGGTGACGAAGATCCGGTCGTCGGGGCTCTTCGCCAGGAAGCGCACGCGCTTCAAACCTTGCGCCGCCACGCTGATCTCGAAATCCTCCGGCAGATTTAGGTCGAAGGATCTGCCGCCGGAGAGCGAGATGTGATGCGGCGTCAGCTTCAGCGCCCGCACGCCCGCCGCTCCCGCATCGCGAGAGCTCGTCAGGGCGGCCATGGACATCGAGAGCGCCAGCAGGAAGAACCCGGCCTGCCCGCCGCGCGACCTCAATCCGTTCCTCATCGTTGTCTCCTGCCGATCTGGCCTTCTGCCATCAGAGCCCCATGCCGGCCTTCAGCCAGCTCAGCCCCCAGCCATCCCCCCAGGACTGGCAGTGATCTCCCCCCTGGTTGTCGTTCCAGTGGAACGTGATCATGGTCGACCGGTTTACGATCTCGTTCAGAACGTACTCCTCACTACCGAGGCCCATGCAGTGGTCGTCGGGTTTCAAGACGTCGCAGGGCTGATGGGTCTGCTCGTCGGTCAGGGAGTCGAACCGGGTGGCTGAGGGCAAAGTTTCCCGGGTTGAGGCTGGTGTCGAAGCTGCTGCCGTTGAACGGCTGGTAGATCGTGGTATCGCCGCTTTGGCAGGCGAACCGATTCGTGTCGAGGATGTCCGCCAGATAGTCCATGAATTCGTAGAATTCAACCGCCATGGGATCCGACGGCCGGTTGCACGTATCGTCGGGGCCGGAACAGGGCTGCATGGAGCTGCATACCCGTAGCGGGTCGGAGTCGCAAAACCCTGTGGCGATCGGGTTGCCTTTGCCACAGGACGCGTTGACGTTCCAGTTGGCCGGGCCGCCGATGAACTGCTGGTATTTGAAGTAGGAGTCGCTCTGCCACCATACCGCGGGACTCAGCGTGGCGACCGTCCCCATGCTGCAGGCGGCGGTTCCGATCGGGTTGCCGCCCGCCAGGTTGTCGTGCACCCAGCGGATCACCGTCGCCGGCCGCTTGCTCTGGGTCTTGATCGTGACTCCGGTCGCGTCCTTGCGGGTGAACCAGCCCGCCTTGTGGGAATTGAACACACCGGTCGCTCCGTCGAGCCAAGAGATCCACACCACCTTGGCCTGGGTGTTGTTGAGGAGCCGTGTCGAGATCGTGCCCTGGTAGGCGGTACCGCCGACTCCGCTATGCAACACGACCGTCTTCGCCGGATCGCCGTCCGGCGAATAGACGATGCTGCCGCCCATGTCGTCGACGACGAATTCCACCGACCGCATCGAGAGCATCTGCCCGTTGCGCATGTAGGTGAGCGGCTGCCCACTGTTATCGAGAAAGACGTGGCTGCAGTTGGCGAGGGTCGCGGGCGTGCAGGAGCTGGCGCAGTTGTATTTGCCGTATTGCCAGCCGTTGTTCCAGCCGCTGGTGAAGGGGACCGTGACCGTCCGGTCGCTGCCCTGCTGCGTGCAGAAATCGAGCGACAGCCCTGTGACGGGATCGGTGGGCGTCGACGCATGCGCGGAGACGGCGGCGAAGGCGAGAACGGCCACACCAAGGAATGCCTGTGCCAGCAGGCGGGACGAAGCGTCGGTCCAGCAAGCCATGAATCACCTCCTCGAAGAGTGACGTTTGATCGCAGATCTTAACTTCATCCACGTCGATCGCTTTTCTAGAACCCAGGACGCAGTCTCCATACGCCTCAATAATTTGTGCGCGTCGTTCCATTTACGGGTACCTTCGTCGATAGGAGCTCCCGAATCCTCCGTGAAGATCATCCGCAGCGGAGGGAATGCCGCCCCAGACTTATACGATTCAAGCTCTTGCTCGAGAACAGCCTGCCGAATTTCGTTAAAGGGGTCGAACTCTGCGCAGGCTAACCGGCCTCTCTGGTAGCGCGCGAGAGCGTCTCGTGGTGCAAACATATCTCTAATTCCGTAGAGGAAAAGCCGAGGCAGTAGACTCGAAAGACGATGCACGTGTGCAATTCTTTTCGGCGGAGCCTCTCTTGCTCGCCTCGAATGAGCAACCGGGCGCGGCAGACTATCATGCCAGAGACAAAGCGCTTCACCCAGTTCGGGCGTACCCAGGCGAGCACGACAGGGAAAATCTTCAGACAAGAGTTGGAGCGATAAGCTCTTGTCTGCGGCTTCATCGCCGTCATCTGCGAGTACGACAATAGTTCTGTTCTTGGCGCCGTGCTTTCTCAGCAGGTCGAGCTCAAAGAGCAACCCCTCTGTAGGCTCTCCGAGCACAGCAATAATCAGGCATGCTCGGGGTATCAGACAATCGACTAATCCTTGCCATAAATTTGCTTGGACCATAATTTTCGCGATTGGGGTCATCCGCTCGGTCAGATCAGAGCTAGGGTCATTGATAGCGGCAATCACCGAGTCGGCCCCAATCGCGAACTCGACCTCCGCGTCTAGGTTTGCATAGCGAGCCTGTAAGTCCTCCGCCTGAAAGCTCCTCAGATAAAGGACTACAGGGCTCCCCCTCTCCAGAGCTACGCAGAGAGCAGATAGTATACGCTCCTGTTGATCTAACAGGAAGAACCTCGTAAAATGAAACGCAAGCAGTGGTCCACTTATCAGAACAGCGTCAATCAACAGCAGCAGACTAAGAACAGCAAGTAGAATACCGACAGAAGTGGTACCCACCGTTAGCCAAGTCCGCCAATACAGGACCCTCGGGACAATGAAAGCCACGCATGCTAATACTCCCGATACCAACGCTATTCCAAGACGCTGGCGGATCAAGCTCAACACCTTTGCAGCATTCTCCTGCATAAAACTCAGTAAAATAGAGAGCCGCCCTAGCTTTGGCTCTCCGACAATGGTATCTAGATGCCACTGCAGGTCCTTTATTGGCTTCACGTGCATGTCAGCCCCAGTACAGCTCACGCGTATCCCTTTCCTGTTCCTTACGGCATACGGATCTCGTGCAACGTACGATTACAGCACGAACTCGACGCTGATTCCCTAGGCCTAGGGCGCCGGAGCGGAAGCGCTGACGCCGCCCAGGGGCTCGCAACCCTCGACCTTGACGGAGAGCGCTTCCCCACCAGCTTTATAGACATTGAAAACCCGCACCGCGCTCTCAGGGCCGGCAGGAGCGGTCGAAGCGCAGGAGCCCAGGAGCATCCCGAAAGCGGAGATCAAAAGGAATGAAGCGGGTCTTCGTCCAGCGGACATCTCGTCTCTCCTCAGGGCTGGATCGCCGGTGGATCGGAGCGTGACGGCCAACGCGACGGCTCCTATTCTAACTCGATTCTGAAGTGGAATCAGGACCGTGGCGGTCGGCTTCGTGCAGCAGGTCGCCGCCATGAAGTACGTCTGATCTGCTCAAGCTCGCATTGTAGACCAGGACTCGACATAGCTCTCGACTGCGCGGATGGCCTGCTTGCCGAGGCGTTCGCCCGCCCATCGTCGCGCGCGGACCGCCCGATCGTAGTTCCGCTTCGCGGTGTCCGGCTCACCGAGCCGGATTGCCATGCAATGGAGCAGCGCAAAGCAGGACGAGAGCATGTCAAAACGGTCAGTCAGGAAGAGCACCGGGACAATTTGTTGTGCCCGCCGCAGGATGCTCAATGGGTTACGCGTTTGCACCGCGTCGACGAGACTCGTGCGAAGTGGCTCGATGCTGTTCCAGAGCTCGCGACGAGCCTCGACAGGGAGTTGTTGAACGACGCTGGGGACTCTCGGGATTTTAGCTACGTCCACACCCATGGGATCGAGCAATTGCACCGGCCCCTGTTCGTCGAGAAGGTTGATCTTGATAGTTGTCAGGATGTCGTCGATCGACGGTCGCTCGGGTTCGTTCAGACCTGAATACGGGAATTTCATCGGAAAATCCTTCAGGACGTCGACGAGGAGAGCAATTCCGGCAAAGCTTGCTGATCGTCCTCCATGCCTTGCCATTGCCACTTCCGCGCCCAGCGTCCCGGCAGTTCGCGCGAGCGATTCGAAGATGTTGACATCTTTCAGGGAGGGAAGGTCGTAAGCGACGAGTGTCCTGCTCTGGTACCCGAGATTTCTGAGCATCCTCAGCTCATTGAGGACTCCCTCAGAGATGTTGTCGATGTAGAAAATCACCAGAGAGCTGTTGCCGATGAGTTCCAGGGCCGGAAGAATCCAGCCGTCCGGAGGAAGGAGCAGCATATCGATAGGATATTGTCTCCCTCCTGACCGATCGAACAGCCGATGCGACCTAATTCCGAGAAAATCGTGAATCCCGACGCACTTGTACGACTCGGAGAAAACATTTGAGACAGCCTGCTGGAGCTCTGAGTCGCCGACAAACTCCATGCTCAGCACCGCCAATTCATCTTGGACCGTCATCTTCAAAGCTGCCGAGCGGGAGAAGCTGAACGACCTCAGATAGGTCACGAGTCTCCGGTCGTCACGGGTCGCGAGAGACCCGAGGCAATTGACGTGGGACTCCCAGACGGCGTCGAAGGCGCAGAAGAAGCCGTCGATATGAGCGTCGAGCGCCTCGAACGCGGCATGTTTTGCGGCAGGTGACTCCAGTACTATCGCATCGGCCTCGGCGAAGTGAAGCCACGGCAAAGAGTGAAGTGGTCGCCAGATCCCAGGTGGAAGCGCACGAACCATCCAATCGGGTGGGGGTGGGATCTTAGTTTGCATGGGAGGCGGAGTCTTCCTCGTGCTCGATCCCCTCAGAAGCGCCGCGGACCTCGACGGTCGAGAAGCCCTGGCGCTTGGTCACGATCACCTGCTGGGCGAACTCGTCCCGCAGCTCCGGGATATGCGTGATGATGCCGACCATCCGGCCACCCACCCGCAGCCCCTGGAGAGTCTCGGAGACCAGCGCCAGCGTGTCGGGATCGAGGGTGCCGAAACCCTCGTCGATGAACAGGCTGTCGAGATTCACCGCGCCGACGGCACGCTGAACCTGGTCGCTGAGCTCCAGAGCGAGAGCCAGCGAGGTCAGAAAGGTTTCTCCGCCGCTGAGCGTATCGCTGATCCGCGTTTCGTCGGCGTTGTCGTGGTCGACGACCCTGATCTCATCGTCGTCGAACTTCAGGGAGTAACGCTCGCCGGTCAACCTCAGCAGCCGGGCCGAAGCCCCCCGCACGAGCTCGGTGAACACCTCCTGAAGGACGTACGCCTGGAACTTGTCGCTGCGCAGGTCGCCGGCCAGGAGGTCGACCACGCGCAGAGCCGCCTCCTCAGTCTCCAACTGCTTGCGGAGCTCCTTGGAGCGTTCGAGCCGCTGCCTCATGCGCCCGAGCTGCTCTTCGAGCCTCTTTTCCTGACCGAGCGCGGTCTCCACCTCGGTGGTGACGTCCGCCGCGAGCTTCTCGGCGGCCGCCAACCGTTCGTCGGACACTCGCTCCTCCCCCAGCTCGGCGCGGAGCGTGGCGGCACGCTCCTGGGTGGCGTGGCTGTCCTGCACATGCTTGTAGATCTGCACCTTGAGCCGGGTCGCGGTGGCTTCGTCGAGCAGGGCCTCGCGGACGGCGGCCTCGTCGTCGAAACCGGCGCGAGCGATTTCCGCGTCCCGGCTCTCCGCTCTCTGGGCGGCGTCCCGAAGAGCGGCTTCGGCGGCTTCGGCGGTGAGCCGTTGCGCCTCCCCGGCGGTCATTCGCAGGCCCTGGGAGGTTGCCGCCGCCTCGGAGGCCGCCTTGAAGTTGGCTTCCAGTTGCAGGATCCGCTCCTCCAGGTTCGAGGCCTCGGCGGCCGGGTCGGCGGACTCGGTGACCGCATGGATCTCGGTCTGCAACGCCGTGAGCCTTTGCAGGCTGGCACCGCGCTCCTCGTTCAGCCGTTTTCGCGACGCCTCCCTCTCACCAATCCGTTCCCGCGTGGTGGCCTCCTCGGCCCTGGCCCTCTCCAGTGTCCGTTCAGCCGCCGCCAACCGCGCCTTTGCGTCTTCGTTCGCTTTGCGGCTCCTGGCGAGCGATGCGACCCGCTTTTCGATCCAGGCCTCGATCCCCGCCTCCCCTTCGGGTGCGCGGTCGCCGAGCGCTCGACCGATCTCTTCCTCGCCGGCGGCCACGCGAGCTTGCAACTCGGCGCAGCGCGACTCCAACTCGATGAGCGATTGCCGGGCGGCGTGCAGCTTCGCCTGTTCGCCCGTGAGCGCGGCCTCGTTCTTTCTGGCGAGCACGTCGGCTTCCTTTCGCTTCTCCCCCGCGCCCTGGAGCGCGGCTTTGGCGGACTCGAGCTCGGGATTCAGATCGGCGGCAGGGGGGGTGTCCACGAGCTGCTCGCACACCGGGCAGGGTTGGCCGGGCATCAACCCCTCGCGGAGGTGATTGGCCTCGTCCAGACGGTGCGCGCGATGCAGGGCCTCCTCGGCCGCCTCGAAGCCGTGTTGCGCCTCCTCCGCGGACCTCCTGGCGGACTCGGCTTTCTCCCTCAGCCGCTCGACCTCCCTGGTCTGCTCTTCCACCTCCCGACGTTTCCGGGCGAGCTCGAGGCTACGCTCCACCGCGCTTCTGCGAGCCGCGCCAAGCTCGACGGCGCGGTCGCGGACACTCTGCAACAGCTCGTCCAGCTCCGGGTCATAACCGGAGGCCTCCGCGGCTTGCCGGGCCGCGTCGACAGCCCTCTGTTGCTGCGCTTGCACGTCCTTCGCTGATTGAGCCTTCCCGGCGAGCGAGGACAGCTCACCTTCCAGATCGCCCAAGCCCCGCGTCTGCCGCTCGATGGCCGCCGCGAGCTGCTCTCGTTCCGGAAGGCGACCGATCACCTGGTGGAGGCGAGCCACCTGCTCACGCATTGCCGGGATCGCCTTTGCGGCTTTCTCCGCCGACCTCAACGCGCTGGCCTTCTCCTTCGAATCCTTCCGCGCGGAGTCATGACGAGCCCTGGCTTCGTCGGCCGCCTTCGCCGCGGTCTTCGCGGAGCTGGAGGCCCGGGCCGCTTCCTCGAGCAACGGCAGCAGGGGCACCGCGCGAGCCGCCGCATCGATCCTCGCTCTCACAAGGCTCACCTGTTCGGCCTGCTCCCGCAAAGCGGCTCGCCTCTCTTCGACCTGTCGAAGCTCCTGGGTCTTCGCGTGCCGGCCGCGCACCCGGACGAGCGTGCCTTGAGCGTCGTCCCGTCTCTTTCTCGCGGCTGCGAGCGACTCGGCGACCCGGGCGTGCTCCCTCTCCAGCCCGGCGACGGCGGCCTCGTCGACGCCCGCGTACTCGTCCGCGAGGAGCTTCTGCAGCGAATCGACCGTGACCTTCTTCGCGGCCGCCAGACGCTGAGCCTGATCCCGCATCCGCTCGTAGACGTCGAGCCGCAGCAGCGTGCGCAGCATGCTGCGCCGGTCTCTCGGCTGCGCTTTGAGAAATCTGGCGAACTCGCCCTGCGGCAGAACCACGGCCTGCATGAACGCCGGTGCGCCAAGCCCCAGGATCTGGGCCACCCGGTCGGTCGCGGCGCGGACCTGGTCCGCCAGACTCTTGAAGGAGCCGCTTTCGTCGAGCTCCTCCAATCGAACCATTTGATTTCCATTGCGACGGAGAGTCCGCGCGATGCGGTAGCGTCTCTCGCCGACGTCGAAATCCAGCACCACGCTGACCCGGTCCCGGGCCGCCGAGATCATCTCGGTCCGATTGTAGGTATTGACCCGGGGGATCTCTCCATAGAGCGCGAAGATGATCGCGTCCAGCAGAGTCGACTTGCCGGCGCCCGTCGGCCCCGAGATGGCGAAGAGCTCGAGATCGCTGAAGTCGATCTCCTGTTTCTCCCGGAAGCACGCGAGACCCTCGACGGTGAGATGGACGGGGCGCAACGCTCAATCCTCCCCGGACACCTGGTCGTAGAGATCCTGAAACGTATCCAGGACGGCCAGCTCCGCCGCTTGCTGGTGCTCGCGGAGATGAAAGGCGGCGTAGTGTCGAACCGGCGGGACTCCGGTCTCCAGCCGGATGTCCGGCGGCTCCTCGGCCTCGGGGAGCTCGGCGCGCACCACGAGGGCATTGGGGAGCAGCTCGCGAACCTTTCGATTGAGATCGGGATCCCTCTCCGTCAGGGGGACCGTCACGCGCAACCAGCCCGTGCGATGCCGGTCCGCGGTCTCCTCGAGCTCCGCGAGCGAGGCCCGCAGGTCGACGAGCGGCAGCCCCCCCTCGTAGGGGACGTGCTCGATGGTGGCACGCCTGCCGGGAGACGCCGTGACGACAGTAAAGGTTTTTTCCTCCCCGGCCTCGCCGAAGTCCAGCTGGAGAAGCGATCCGGCATAATAGGCGGGCGCCGGCCCGTCGATCCTCTGCGGCTTGTGGATGTGCCCGAGAGCGATGTAGCTCGCCCTGGACGGCAGAGCCCTGGGCGAGGCGGCCCAGTCCTCTCCGATGTGAACGCGACGCTCCGATTCGCCGAAGAGGGCCCCCTCGATGTGCGTATGCGCCATGAGGAGGTTGACGGCGTCTTTCCGAAAGGCGCCGCAGAGATCCTGAACCGCGAGCTCGAACATGCGGGCATACTGGCTGCGGGCGCTCGTCTCCTCGCCGGCGAGGTCCAGCGCCGACACCCAGGCTCCAGCGGACGCGAACGGCAGCGCCGCGACCACGGCCTTCTCTCCACTACGCGTCTGGAGGATCCGGGTCCCACCCCGGGAGGCGGGGCGCGGGCGGCCGAGGATCTGTACGTTGACGAATTCCGTGAGCAACGAACGGGCGTCCAGCCGGAGCGGATCGTCGTGATTGCCGGCGATGACGATCATCTGCGCTCCGCTTCGCCCCACGCGGACCAGGAACCGGTTCACGAGCTGCTCCGCCTCGGCGGGTGGATTGCGGCTTTCGAAGACGTCCCCGGTGTGAAGGACGAGATCGATGGAGTGCTCCTCGATGAAAGCCGCGAGATGGTCGAGCACGGCCTCCAACTCGTCGAGGCGCTGGATCCCCTTCCATCGGCGGCCGACATGCCAGTCGCTGGTGTGGACGATCTTCATGGTCGGCGTCTTCCGGTGCGAGCGCCGCGCTGGCGGATGAGGCGGCGCTCCCGGCGGGGCAGTCTACAGGATCTGCCCCGGGATCTACCCCGCCAACCGCGCCGCCCGGCCACCCCACCATCGCCGCCCCAGCAGGGCGGCTGCCACTTTGATGACGATCGGATAGACTGTGACAGTCAGATAGAGGGGTATGCCATGCTATCTCAGAAGATACGCCGGTTGGGGGTTGCTGAAGCCAAGGGCAAGTTGTCCGAAGTGCTGCGAGACGCGGCGCAAGGCCCGCCAACTTCCCTCCATCACCCTGCCGGCCGTCGGAGTCTATGAGATTGGAGCTTGAATTCAGCGACTTCCGGCAGGGAAGAAGCGCGCCTTCCTCGAGGAATGGTTTGCCGAGCTGCTGGCGTCCGACTGCGACGTGCTGCCGTTGGATCGTGATGTGGCACTCCGTTGTGCCGTTCTGGAGTCGGAAGCGCGTCGGCAAATCTCCTCAGGACTGGCCGGGCCTCCATGTCGCACCCTGGGCAAGCATCCTCACCATCGCCCTGCGTGCCTGAAGAAATCTCCCGCGCCCCTGTTCCACGCGCTCCGCGAGGCCGTCCGCCGAGAGCTCTACGAAGGTACGCCTGGTTCGTCGTCGCCTTCCGGGATGCCACCGAGAAACTGAGAGCGAGAGATCGGGGCGCGTCCTTCCCCGCCGGGTGCTTCCCGCCAGCGCTTCCTTTCGTGGGAGGATAGCCAACCTTGCCTCCAACTCCCCGCTCTAGGCCTACCTTGTCGGCGAAATTGGAGACTTGACGCTCTCTCCTCGAATCGCCTGGAACCTTTATGGTGATCGCGGCTATCTGGGCCTTGTCAGAAAACCGAGTCGGCCGGCAAAACCCAGAGGGACCGACTGGCGGAATAGATCCCCAGCGGAAGGTCAGAATCATCAACAAGGAGCCCTTATGCAATTTTTCGCTTGGGTAATCGCAGGTTGGTGCGGCACTGTTCCCCTCCTCTTGCAGCTACGCCGGCGGCCTACAGGCCCCACGCCTCCAGATCCTCCGTGGCCCATCGACTTCTTGGACAGACCACGCCCTTGGATCGAAGCCTCAATTGGTATCGTCGGTGGCCTCGCGGGAGGGCTTCTCTTCAATTCCGTGGCCGCTGGTGACAGCCTGACCCGGGTGGATCTGGCGGCCACTTCCTTCGGCGCATTACTGGGCGGCAACCTCTTGAGTCGTCTCTTCTCGCTGATCAACCGTTAGGCGTTAGGCCGCCGCACAGCTCGATGGGCTGAGCACAGGCCCTCCTTCGACCAGTCCACGGCCCCGGGGTTTCTCGGGGCCGTAGGATTGGCTGGCACCGCCTGGCGCCGGCCACGCTTTCACTCTCTACTAGATACGCCGAGAAGTCACGGTGCTTACAGTCGCCCTCTAGACCCCAAACTGCCGCAGGTGATGATCCAGATGCTTGTACATCAAGATGGCCCATTCCTGCGGGGTGAGCCGCCCGAAGAAGCTATGGGGATGCGTGGTGCAGCCACCGGGACCGGCCGCGGCAAACCGATCGATCAATGCGCTCAAGCGCTTCCGTTCCATTTCCAGGTCTCGTTCATCCCTCACCACGAGATCCTTCACCGTCGGCGTATTCCGGCGCATGGGCTCGTCGGTCCCAAGGGCCACCGGCTTCACCAACCCGCCAATGATCCGGCCCAGCAACTTCCGCGGCGGAAGCCGGTCCCCTACCGCCAACTCCAAACCCGCCGCGCAGTGCGCTACCGCCTGCGCCGCATTCATCTTGCCCCAGAGCCGCCCGCTATCCGGCCGCAGGTGCGCCAACCGCTCCTTCACTTCTTCCACCGCCGCCGCTTCAAAGAGGTTTTTCATGCAGCAAGCCTATCCCAAAGTGACCTGCCCCTTCAGCGATCTTCCGCTCCCCTCAGCGTTTCTGTGCCGTGACCAGGTAGTAGCCAAAGTAGCTGCGGCCCAGGCCGATGAAGGGCGCGAGCAGGCAGGCGACGAGGTGCCCCCAGCGCACGCTGTTGAGCTTCTTGCGGCGGAGGAGCAACTCGCCGGCGAGGAACTTGAGCGTCACTCGCGGCACGTGGAGGAC
Organism: uncultured Acidobacteriota bacterium; assembly: GCA_963698025.1. Lineage (GTDB taxonomy): Bacteria > Acidobacteriota > Thermoanaerobaculia > Multivoradales > UBA5704 > DATARR01. The sequence continues at coordinate 600,978 of OY969112.1, forward strand.
GCTCGGCGCGATGCGCCAGGAGATGTCCTCGGCGGCGAGCACGGTGAGGCCGTGCCGCTCCAGGCAGGCGCAGAAAGCGGGGAGATCGGCGAAGCGCTCCACCGCCCAGTTACGGGTCATGTAGCCGAGCAGCGCGGCATACCAGCGCGGCAAGCCGGCGCTTCTCTTCATGAAGCCGTCGGCGACCACCAGTTTCGCCCCTGGCGCGAGCAGCCGCGAGCACTCCCGCACGAACGGTTCCTTGTCGGCACCTTCCGCGTGGCAGCAGGCCTCGATGGAGAAAGCCGCCTGGAAGGCGCCGCCGGGCAGGTCGAGGGCCGTGAAGTCGCCGAGCTTCCAATCGACGGTGCCGAGTGCCGGGAGCCCCTGGCTGAGCTTCCGCGCCATCGCGATCTGCCATTCCACCTTGGTCACGGCCGTCGCCGCGACGTCGTGCTGCTGGATCAGCGCCCGCGCCGGCGCCCCCAATCCGCAGCCGAGGTCCAGGACCTTCATGCCCTCGCCGAGGGCGAGCCGGCGGAAGACCTGCCGGCTCATCTCCTCCAGCATGCTCTCGAGCGCCAGCGGGTTCATGCCCCGGCGGTAGAAGCCGAAATGCATGTTGACGTTGCGGCTCCAGGCACGGTAGTCCATGCCCGCCTCGGTGTAGTAGGTCACGAGGTCGACGGGCACCGGCGCCGCCGCCCCCGGCTTCGGAGTGCTCAAGGCTTGTCCATGGCTGAATTGGTCCGGCGCGATTCTGTCGCATCCCGGGCTTCAGGGGAAGCCCGAGCTCTGGCGAGACGCCGAAGGGGGCCGGTTCAGCCGAACCCAGGAGTACGCCGCCTGGCGGCAGGAGGAAACGTTCGATCGCCTCCGGTACGCGACCCGCGAGACCGTGACCCTCTCTCCCCTACCCTGCGGGAAGCATCTCTCCGCGGACCGTTGGAAGCGCCGGGCTCTGAACGTGCTCGCACAGATCGAAACCGAAGCCGCCACCCGCAGGCCTGTGGATCCTGCCGGAGCTATGGAAAACGCGGAGCGCTTTTCCGTCCGGTGCAGCGCAAGGTTCGGCACTCTAACATAGAGGGTACATGTCACGTCTGAGATCGTCGCTCGACCAAGGATATTATGCCCGCAACAAGGAGCGCCACCAAGCTTCCTCCGAAAGCTAAGCCGGCACCGATGTACAAATATACAGCCTTGTTTTCAAGGCCCCAATATGACAGATGAGGATTGTAGGCGGCGTAACCTGCCGCGATCATCATCAAGGCCAAAGCCGATCCGCAACAAGCAATCGCCACGAGAAGCAGCACCCAGCAAGAGACCATCAAGCCTAGCGACCACCAGCTGGACTTCTGCACATCAACAATTTTCTCGGAGAAGGTGATCGAGGCAACGAATAGTGCCGTCAGAAGAGTGAGGAATGCCTTGGAGGCGTCCTTCGACTCGGCGTAGTCATAGGTGAGAAACCGCTTGGCACTATCCTCCACACACTCTCTGTAACCGGACTGGGACGGACCTGCAAAAGTGTGTAACCCGAGTCGGCCTTCACAAAACCCGATTACCGGAGGTGCCTGGCTTGCCACACTCACAAAGGCTATGCCGGCCCAAACACACAGGCCAACTGCAATCAAACAGAGCACCCCGAGGGCGATGGCATGGCGAAGTGGCATTGCGTGCTTTATATACCTCACTATTGTCCCTGCCGCCGAACGGATCTGCTGCCCAGCGGCCGGAAAGCGGAGCTTTCTGGTCCACTGGAGCAGCCTGGTCAGGTGGCGTTCCGTGATTCGTCGCGACACTCTCGCACCTCGTAGCGAAGCGCCACCATGCCGCTCTTGTAGGCTTTGACCTCCGCCAGATGGAGGGCGATGTCTCTGTCGAGCTTTTCGAAGAATGGGATCCCATGACCAATCAAGATCGGCAGGATCGAATAGCGCACTTCGTCGGCTAACCCGAGACGAAGGCATTCGCCGGAAACCACACCGCCCCCGACAAACCAGATGGTACGGAACGTGGGCCGCAGGCGCCCATTCACGAACTGCGCGAGATCGCCTGAGTAAAACTCGACGGTATCCCGAATCCGCGGCAGCTCGCGACTGGTGAGGACGAAAGTGGGTTTGTCGCCGTACGCCCACCCCAACCCTTTGGCTTCAAAACTCAACGCGGTCTCATAAGTTCTTGACCCCATGACGTAGCAGTCGATCGTCTTGAGGAAGGCCTCGACGAACCCTGGGTCCATGGTGTCTCCGCCTACGAATTCGTCTGAGGTCTCGAGCCAGTCGACACGTCCGTCCTTTCGAGCGATAAAGCCGTCGAGGCTCGCCGCCATGTGGATCGTTACGTGAGAATCAGGATTTGCCATCGTTCCGTCCCGGCGTGCGACGGCTAGCAGCACTGCTCGGAGCCGCCTCCGCTTGAGCCCACCTGACGCGTGGGCGATGAACGACGAACCGCGCTGTTTGCGGTTTCCGACCGCTCGACCGCAGGGGTTGGCCGCTCATTATACGTTGCGATATTTGTACAGCTTCTCTTCAGCGGCTCCGATTCTACCCCAGGCGCCACAGAAAGGCGAGATGCTCCGAGGGCGCTCCGGCAAAAGAGCCTTCGAGAGAGCGGCTCAGTCTCTTCGCCGGCACTTGGTTGGGCACTTTCCCCGGGATCAGTCGCCGCCTAACCACGCGCCGGTCGTGAGGTCGTAAACGTCTGACCGGAAGTTCGTCAGCGTTGAGTTGGAGTGCGGGTCGATCGCGTCGAGGATATACATTGATTTTAACTGCTTCACGTTGTCGGTGGACGGAACGTAGAAGGTTTGATAGAAATTGCTGTTGCCGGTGCCGAAGTCCCAAAAATTTCGATAATAATGGCAGGCGTCATAGCCACTCCAGAGATTGACGCTGCTCTTCGCCCAGCAGCCGTCGTAGCTCGGGAGACCATTGGCGATGTAGTCGTACGGGGTGTCGGGCCAACGAACGGCGATCCGATAGGCGAACATGCAAGTTCTAAATCGCTAGCCGAACCTTGGCGGCAACAGGGCCTCCCCGCGGTGGGTAGGCTCGATTCTCAGGCTCTCGGCTCCCGGCGTAAGGAACTTTTCGGCCTCCTCGATCCCTTCTGGTATACCCTTTAAAGAACAGACAAGGAGGCGGCGACTGAGCTTCTTCACGCGAATCGTAGTAGCCGGAGCCCTTTCTCTGACGTGCCTCGCGGGGCTCCCGGCAGCCGCCGGAGCCGCAGGGCCGGAGCCTGACCGCGAAATCACGGTTTTCCCGGGCGGCCTGGAGCCGGTCCTCCGGGATTCTGCCGTCCCCATCTGGGACCGCGAGGAGGGCGTGGTCGTCGCCGGGCCTTCCGAGGCCCAGCTCGACGTGCTGCGCGCGCAGGGCGTCGAGCCGGTCTTCAGCGCCCGCGACCACGGCGAGGGGCTCTACGTCCTCAGCCACGACCGCCATTTCACCCCGCCCGCCCTCGCCGGCCTGCTCCGCTTCCGGATCGACGACCGGGCGATGCTCTATCTCACCCCCGCCGGGGTGGAGATGAGCCTGCCGCGGCTCAAGCTGCACGCCCTGTTCCACGGCGTGCCCCGCGTCGCGCTCCCTCCGGTCCGCGTCCATCCCGCCGACGCCGCCGCCGCCGCTGCCGCCGCGCCGCTGGCGGCGTCACGACCCAACCCGCTGGTGCGGAAGATCGTCGACGCCACCCGCCAGGAGGCCTGGTTCCAGGACGTCCGGGACCTGTCCGGTGACAGCGACGTGACCATCCCCGGCTACTGCGACGACTGCCGCATCCGCACCCGCGCCTCCAACTACATGTTTCCGCTCAACAACACCGGGGACCCGCCCGGCAACCCGTTCGCCACCGAATACCTGGAGGATAAGGGCGCGGGCTGGGGCTTCACCGGGCCGAACGCGATCCGCGAGAGCTACACCTCGGCGAAGTCGGGCTGCACCGGCGAGCAGGGCTCGCAGACCTGGCAGAACCTGGTCTTCACGCTGCCGGCCCAGGTCGACTACGCCCAGAGCCAGCAGGTCATCTTCCTCGTCCACTACGACACCATCGCGGAGAGCGGCGCCAACGACGCCAACAACGCGCCGGGCGCGGACGACGCGATCTCGGGCGGGGCGGCGCTCCTCGAGGCGATGCGGATCTTCCAGGGCTACGCCTGGCGGTACCCGGTGAAATTCCTGTTCGTCAGCGGCGAGGAGGTCGGGCTGTGCGGCTCCACGGCCTACACCCGCATGCACCCGGCCGCCTCGATGTGGCGCGTGCTCAACATGGATCAGACCGCCTACGACGGCAACAAGGACGGCCTGATGAACCTGTACAACTGGAGCTCCGCGGAGTGCCCCGCGTGCGTGGCCTTCGGCGACGCCTTCGTCCAGGCCAACGCCGCCTACGGCAAGATCATCGATCCCGCCAAGATCGTGCGCAACACGGCCGGCATGTGCCAGACCGACCACTGCCCGTTCTGGAATGTCGGGGTGACCGCGATCGATCTCAACGAGGACCTCACCCACGACGACGTCTGTCCGTGCTTCGATCAGCTTCAGAGCGCGAACTGCCGGGACACCGTCACCCAGGTCGATCCATTCGACGGCACGAGGTTGATGTTCGATCAGGATTATTCGTGGCCGACCGAGAAGGCGGCCATCGCGCTCATCGCCCAGACCGCCGAGCCCCTCTACGCCTGCCCGGCCGCGGGCGCGAAGCTCCGCGCCACGGCGGTCAGGAAGCAGGTGCAGCTCAAATGGCCCGCCGTGCCGCGGGTGACCCGCTACGTGGTGGAGCGGGCGGAGGGGGGCTGCGGCGGCACCTTCGCCGGCATCGCGTCCATCACCCGGGGTTCCTATACGGATGCCGGCGCGACCCCCGGCGCCACCTACGGATACCGCATCCGCACCTGCCCCTTCCAGGTGAGCAACTGCGTGGAGAAGAGCGTCCCGAATTAAGGGTCAGACGATTCTGGAACGGGCTCATCACCTCGCAGCACTGGCAGCAATAACCGCGAGGAAGACGACACCGTGTTGAGTGAGCTCGCGCCGACGCTGGCATGTCTGAACCGAGCAGCGCAGGGGTGTCCGCGTCCTGGTCGTCCGTGGTGAGGTAGAGCCGCATCGTGTGACCAGCCCTGAAGCGCCGGGCGTTCGGCACCAACGGAATGCGATAGCGCACCGGCTCGCCGACCGGTACCGCCTCGAACGTCCGGCAGGGCAGCACGGGAGCGCCGAGCGTTGCGATACGCGCGGCCGGTGGTCTACGGGCCGTTGAGCCGGCGCTCACCATCACATTGTGCATCGGCGTGACCACCAGAAACGCGTAAACCGTTGCTCCGATACCGCTGATTTCGATCGTCTTCCGGTGAATCTTGGAGGTGCTCTTGTTCGAGATGCTCTTGAACAGCGCGCCGATGCTGACACACAACACCAACATGGCCGGTATGGCGAAAAGCCTTGCCGGATTTGCGGCTCCGTTCAGCGCCTTGGCTGCAAACAGCGAGGAAATGAAGTTGTGCGCCCAGTCGTAACCGACCGAGGTGGCAGAATCGGCCGTGCCACCGGGGTAGTAGGTTGTGGCCACGAAGAACAGACATACCGAGATGACGATCCCGAGGAGAGGCAAATGACTCCTGAACCTGACATTGGGCCTCATGGGAGAGTCAGGCCTCGGCAATGGCCGCGATGGACACTCTCATGCCGGGGATGCGAACGGGTAGTTTCGCGCCTTGCCGCGCAGGCGGGTTCGCCGGAAACCACTTGACCCACTCTTCATTCATTCCGGCGAAGTCTGCCTCCTCGAGAAGGATGACGGTGGCACTCGCGATCCGGTCGAGGGAAGTGCCTGCGGCTTTGAGAATGGCAGATACATTCTCCAAGCACTGCCGGGTCTGCTCCTGGATCGTATCCCCAACGATCTTCCCGGTGACTGGATCGTGCGGCCCCGTGCCTGAGACGAACACAAGACCCGCGGCCCGTACGGCTTGGCTGTACGTCGGCGGAGGGGACGGGGCGTCAGGCGTTCGAATGATGTCTCTTGCCATAAATTTCTCCAGCGCTGCGAGATGATCCGAAGGAGGAGCCAGGTGATTCTGGAGCGGCAATGGCGACGCTGTAGCCATTGGAGATCAGAATTCGGAGATCGTTCTGGTTGAAGTGGAGGCGCATTTATAGGTGGGCATTTGGGGTCCTCACGGTTTTCACCTTGGACGATATATGCGGCAAGAAGACCCACCCGTTCGGCGCTCGCTAAAAGCGGCCTCCCCTCAATCGAGGGGTGGATGGAAGGCGATTGGCGGATGGCCGTCAGTTTCCGGGTGGCGAGGTCTTGAGGGGCGCCGGGATGGCTGAAGTGCCGTGCGGTCCGCGCCGAGTTGTACAGTCCGAAGGTGCCGTCGGCTTGGACACCCGCCGGTCCGACGTTGAGAACGTCGACGTCGCTGAAATCGATCTTCGACCAGTAGGCGGGAATCTGGCCGTAGGTCTGATCGTCGGCCATATACATCCAGGCGGTAGAGACCGGCAGCGTGATGCCGTTGCCGCCGAGTCGCGAACTAAGGACACACTGTTTCCACGTCGCCAGCAGGGTGAGCGGGGTGGCTACACGGAACGACGTCAAATGGATGTACCGGCACGGTATGTTGGCAAGGAACGATATCTCCCTGTGGGTGGCAGGACGCAGGGCCGAACGGGCCGTAGCATACGTGCTGACATGGATAAAGATCGCCAAGTGGATGCGCGAGAACAAGGTGCGAGCACAATACCTGATCGCCATTGGGGTGCGCCGGGTGGTTACACGGCCGTGTTATTGTGCGACACTGTTGTCCTCCTCCTCCTCCTACGCAGGCTGAAATGTTGGATGCTCGCTCAATACCACTGGGATAACCTTGAGAAGAGAAGTGGCCTTGGCTGGCTTGCTGCAAGACCGTCCTAGTGATATCCGAGAAAAGTCCCAAGCTCTTAAGCTTCTGTGCGGCCCAACAATCAGCCTCGAGTTCCTGCCTGGCTGTTCCGCCATAATACCTCTGCATTGCGCCCATGGCACTGGTGTGACCTAGTTGGTGATGACCACATTCGTGGGCGAGTGTGAAGATTCTAGAGACGGTCCAATTGGACATGGCCCCTGGGTCAACGTGAATAATTGGATGCCCAGAAGAATCCATCCGAGCTGACGCCACTTGCGGGTCATAGCCAACTACAACCGGAAGGCCACAAAATGAATCGTACCCAGCGAACATTTCACCAGGCTCCTGGCCACGAGCCTGGCAGGCAAAAACAATTAGGAACACACAAAATGTACTTAATCGATTCACGGCATTCTCCTTCAGAGAACCAAACACGTAAAAACTACGCTGAAGCTTCAGAGCCCTCATCGCCAAGACCCGTAATTATGACCGGGTCGCCCACGCTTTAAGGTGAGCGGCGTGTCACCGCACGATAGGGCGGTGTCCATCGCTCGACCGACCCGGGTGAGGCATATCGTGTTCATGTCGAAATCGGCCGCGTTAAAAGAATCCGCGGAGGAACGCCGCCGCTTCATCCGAGATGCCGACAATCTTGTTCGTTGCCTGACGATAGAATTTGAAATTGAGCTCGGTCTCGGGTCGACCGTCGTTCCAGTCGGAAAAAAGTTTGAGCTCGCTCCGCCCCAGGCACCGCTTCGCGAGCGCGGTGCGTCCGATGGTGATGCTCACGCGCGGCGTTTGCCGGGCGATCCCGGGTTGTTTTGCGATCGCTTGGGCCGAGGTGACGACGCCGCTCGCGATGAGACCTGGCCCGCCTTCGTTCTCGCTCGCGAAGACGAAGATCGTATCGCCTTCGGCGATCTGCTTGCCACCATACATCGTCTTCTGGGCGCCGAACGCGAAAGTCTCCACCTGCGGATCGCTAACCTCGGCTTTGATCGCGTACATCATGCTCCTCATCTCGCACCATTAATTTCCACGGCCGTGCATGGGCCAGGCCTAACGCTGTGGCGCCTCGCGTGCGGGCGTCAGCCGTCCGAGTGCAACGCCCGGGGTTAGGCACAGCGGGGCCTACGAAAGTGAGGCGTCCGTCCGCTCAACCCACTGTGTTAGGCACGGCCTTCTAACTCCGCTCACCTAAACCTCCATCGCCTTAACCTGCGATCCCGACGACACGCTGACAATGGACGCGCGCGGGAACTTTCAATCTCTATCACTTCATGAGTCTCACGGTTGACTCGGAGTCGCAGGCACGCGCATCCGTAGCCGTAGTGTACGTTTGTCTCCACCCATTGTCTTGGCTCGAAGTCCGGCCAGTCGCCTTCAGCTTGATACCCGCCCTGCACCCCAATGATCCACTCGCCGTCACGGTCGTACAACGAAGCGTTGGCGGGTGTAGGATTGTTGAACCAGCCGCAACGCGTATCAAACTGTTCTATCGCAGGTGCATCGGACATACCAGGCCGCCCGCTCGCGAAGGCTGCAGTAGCCAGCAGGAGACAATTGACTATCATTAGCCCGAATTTTACAATTTTCTTACCCATAATTCTTCCCGTTAACAAGCGCCTACGTGCTCGGGCTTCAGCGGTGCCGTCAGGCATCCTCTGCAAGCCCCGGGTCGGCCGGCGTCTCAGCCTTTCGGAAAGACGCGTGAACCTCCCCGCACTTGAACCGCTGTCGAAATACTCCTGCAAGATCTCCCGGATGAACAAGGCTGGAACAGTCCCACGGGAGGACAGGATGGAGCTTCAAGACCCACCCTCGTTTCTGTCCGCGAGACTGGCGAGCCAGTGCCGATAGAACTCCTCTTGCTCATCAGGCGGGACGGCATCAACATCTGGCCCGCCGTCAAAAATTGAAGACCAGATCTTCCATCTTCGCCGGGTGCCCGATGGAGAGCCTATAGGCCTTGAGGCCGCCGCCCATACTCCTCGCCATGGGAGAGGGAAGGACATTCCGAGATGCGCCGTAACAGAGAGGTAGGATCTGCCGCTCCCACAACATGCGCCGGATCGAGCAGAAAGCATCGAAAAGATCGGCAGCCACAGCAAAAAGCCTTTCTTCGCGATAGTCCAGCTCTAAGTGACTTCCCTCAGGTGCTTCATCGTTGATTGTCACCAGTGCATCGATCATTTCACCCGATGAGTCCCTGAGGATAATTTGGTACTTCTCTCTATTCAAGCAGAGTCCCCTCACGCCGCCCAACGACTCAGAAGCTCACCAGTCACGACCGCACGATAGTGCGGTTGGCGTCCGGCGCGGCGCAGGGTTAAGCGCTGCCTATTTACAGAAATGTGGAATTTACTTTGCATAATATGACCAGAGTCGACCGAGAAGCCTAATTGCCAGCCAAAATCCTGCTGCAGCAATCATTAAGCACAGGCCTGCAGCCAATTGCTTGGGTAGTTTGAATACCAAAAATCCCAAAATGTAGAGAAAAAATACCACCCGCCAAGAGCCCCGGAAGCATGAGAAGAAGACGCGGATATGTCCCGGCCGGAAAGAGCGTTAGGCCCAAGATTGTGAAAATCAGGGTTGCTGGCAGAACGGCCAAGATAAGAGTACAGCCTCGTGCTCCAGAGCCAACGGGATCTTCCTTAAGTTTCGCAAGCCACTCATGGTAAGTCTCTGACTCAACATCAAGTGAATCAGCCATAATCATGTGCCCTCCGGTTATTTCTCCCCGTACTCCCCGTGCTTAAGGCGCTCAACGCTGGTGGCGGTGAGCGGCGGGAACCGCGTTTCTTGCGATTTCCGTCCGCTCGACCACCCGGGTTTTACGGCTCTTTGGTTCCACTATCCTCTCCCGCTAGCCAGTGCATCAGATTAGACCATAAGCGGACGTCGTCGTATTGAGGCTGACATTTCTTGGTGGAGAAATTCACATCACCAGAATACCATACAACGCGAGCACGTTGGTATGTTGAGGACAACAGGAAGTATGCCTCTGCATTGGAGCTATCAATCAACACCGGAATCAATGCGCCATTTTTCTCCGATAGCAATGTTCTGGGTTCTGGCAAATCGGGTAAATCCTTGCGCTCTTCATCAACTTGCCTGTAGAACTGTAGCGAGGCAGCTCTAGCCGGGCACCACAGATAATTTGCAACCCTCAAGACATCCCGTGATAGGCCGCCTTTCAGGACCAGCCTTGGTTGCCCTAGAGTCATAGAAGAGTAACCGAGATAGTAGGGAGAAGGAAGAAGTTGATGACTAAAGAGCGCGACATGCCGGCCCTGGATGAATAACCCTTTACCCATCTTTGCCCAGTCGACAATAGCCTTGACCCTGCTAGTCGACAGGACTTCAGGGGAGCAATCGAGCACGATTACGCCGTAACTCTGATTGCTATCTCTAAGGCCCCAGGCTAGATCAATTGTGTCATCGGTCAACCGCAGTACTCTTATCTTCTCGAGACTTTGTCGCACCTCGGGCGGAAGAGAACCTAGGGGAAGGCCCAAGGCTGCACTCTCGACTCCGGGATCTGTGGCACGGCGGACTGCTTCAGGCGTTGACTCCGCTGGCTTTATCGTCTCGGCCGAGGTGGCTGAGCGATCATCCTGTGGCGAGTTGGGCCGACATGAAAGTGTCAACGCGAGCAGTGTAAGTAGGAGCATGCCTTGATGGTGTCTCATGACATAAAACCTTGAAATTAACCTTCCACCGTTTTCTCTCAGAATGCCTATGGTGTCGAGCTCTCCGCCGGCGACAAGGTGCTCCGGTCGTCGTATGTCTTTGATTCTATAAGTCTCTTCAATTCTGATCCCCAATCAACGTCAACGCGCGACGCCCGAGGAGCGCTGAAGCTTTGCCCGGGCCTGCCGAAACCTACTATCTCGAGGACATCTCCGCCATCTTCCTGCGCCGGTTCCGCTGAGCCGCGCCACGAAGATCGTTCTTACGTGCCCGGCGGAATCTGAACGTCGATGAATTCGGCTCCGCTGAGCTCGAATTCCAGATCGGTGCGGAGCGGTTGGGGCCGGTCGAGGAACTCTTTCTCGTAAGTCTCGAAGAACTTGTTCTTCTTCGCCTTGGCCGAGATCCAGATGCCTTGGGGGTCTTTGTTCTTCTTTTTGAATTCAGCGCCGTAGTTTCTCGTGTTGCTCACCCGGCGGGCGAGGTCGACCAGCACCGCGCAGTCGGGAATCGGGTTGTAGAATTCCCGTTCGGTGGAGACGATCGCCTGCGCCGTCGGCTTGCCGGACTCGGGCACCGGCAGGAGCGTATCGAGCATCCGATAGATGCTCGCGGCGCCAAGGTCGGCCGCGCCCGGCTTGGGCTGCGGCTGAATCCCGGCGGCCGGCGGTGTGGCGTTGACGCTTCCGTGGTGGCCGATCTTCAGGAAGTCGAGCGGATCCTTGAGGTGGGTCAGGCGGTGTTTCTCCCACATCACGTTCCAGCTGCCGTTGTCCTTGCCCTCCTTGAACTCGCGGTCCCACTCGGCGTCGCCGACGAACAGCAGCCGCCGTCTCTCCCATTCGATCAGGAGCACGACGCTCATGTTGTTCTGGATGGCGGTGTCCTTGGCGGCGAACGCGAGGCCGTTTGAAAGCATGCCGGATTGCAACAGGCGAAAGTCGCCGGCGCTGATATTTTTCGGGGCGGTGCCCGGAGCGGGGCCTTCCGAACGTCTGGCCCGGGGCCTGGCGGCAGAGCTGACGGCCTGAAAGCCCTTGAGGCTGGTGCCGGTCTCCGCGCCGAGGTAGAAGTGGTCGATGTCCCGTTCGGGAGCGAGAACGCGGATCGTCGCGCCCTCGACGTCGAGGCCGAGCTGCTCGGGCGTCATTCCGGCGTGGACGAACTTCGGCTCGATCTCGTTGGCTTTCGGCAGGGTGCTCATCAGGAAGTCGTCGGCCGCGTCGTTGCTGACGCCGTAGGCGGAAGCCAGGATCTCGACCTGCGGGCTCAAGGCCCTGCCGCTGCCGGCGAGCCGACGCATCTGCGCACCGGCGAGGGCGTGGAGCTCGTGCACCTTCTCGGCCTGCGGGTGCTCGGGATCCATCACCGCGCTGAGCCAGACGTTCCTGACCTGGATGTTCTTGAACCACTCCTTGTCGAACCCCTTGATGTGGTCTTCGTGCCGGTGCGTGGCGACGATCAGATCGAGACGCTTCTTGCCCGGCGCGTCTCCGTCGGGCAGCATCGTGGCCTCGAGATGCCTGACGGCTTTCTCGAGCAGCTCCACACTCCCCTTCTTGCCGCAGTCGATCAGGATGTGGAATCCGTCGTTCCCTTGCGGGATGCGGACGTAGATGCAGTCTCCGCAGCCGACGCGGTACGCCCGGATCAGGAGATGATTTCCCATCGCCTTCCTCCCAGATCGTCTTCGTCGTCATGAGACAGGTGCAGGTGGGGGGACAAGCGAAACCGGACCTGATCCTCCTCCCCTTCCGCGATCAACGGCGGAACCGTGCCCAAGAGCCCCTTCGCGGAGCCGATCACGGCTCCCACCCGTCCGGCGGCGATCTGGGCGGCCAGATCGTCGAGCAGCTCCTTCCTGCGCGCGGCGCCTTCGGCCACCGCGGACTTCCAGCTCTCGGCGACGGCGCCGCCGCGGACCCGCTTGCCCCCGTACGGGAGGGAGCCGGTCTTCCTCGCCCAGTTGAGGACGTTCCCGTTGTCGTCGAACACGAGGGTGCCGCCACAGAGCATGGAGGTATAGCGGCCGTCGAACGGGCCGAATCGCTTGCCCTGGAGGAGGACCTCTTCCCGCCAGACGTATTCGAGGATGATCTGCCGGGGCAATCGGGCCCGCTGACGGCCGTATTTGTTGGCGTCGTAGAGATCGGCGACGAAGAAATCCTGACCGGCGGGGATGAGGAGCTCCTGGCGGTTGTCGTCCAGGAAGCGATACGCGGCGGCGCGCGACCGTGAAATGCCGCTGATGTCGGGGTTGACGCAAAACCGCAGGCGATCGTAGAGATACTGCGGCTGTTTCAATCGCTGCTCGTCCTCCTCCGAAAGGATTTCTCGCTCGCGGAAGACCTTGATCAGCATGCCGTAGTACCCCTCGGGGTCGATCGGATCGGCGAGCTGCTGCGACCGGCAGACCGCGAGGGCGTAGTCCCGGAACGTCACGTCGACGGGAGGGAGGAGATCGAGCGGCTGGATGGCGGTGCGCTGCATGCGGTCGGCGGCGTACCAGAACGCCTGCGCCGGGCTGGCCCTCTTGCGCTCCGGGGACGCAGCCTCGCCGCCGGCGGGGGACTCCACGGGCAGGCCTCGATAGTGCTCCGCGAGCTCGATGAGGATGTCGAACATGGCTCCCGTGAGGACCATGGAGACGCGATGCACGCTCGTCTCCCCCTTCACGTCGGGCATCTTGTCCTGGTTGCTCGCCGTGCGCAGGTACGGCCGGCCGGAGACGTTCTTGCCGAACTCCTCGGCGATCGAGGAGATGGGGTCGGCCTTTGCCATGTCCCCCGCGGTCGCCTTGGCCACATACCGGCGCAAATCGCCGTTTTTCAACGTGAGCAGGATGGCGGTGAGGTCGCCGATGAATTCGTGGAACGCTCCCGTCTGGACGAGGCTGCTTTCGTTGTACAGCGGGCGGATGCCGTCGAGAACGGCGTGGCCGAATTCGTGATTGACGATGTCGGCGGAGAGGCAGGTGTAGACGACGTCGGAGCCCGATCCGAAGTAATAGAACTGGAGCGACTTGCTGCCGCGGTCGTAGAAGGCGTTCTCGCCGTAGCCGGCGCGGGGCACGACGATCAGACGGTTCCCTTCGAAAGCCCAGGGGATGCGCCGCCCGAGAGCGGAGCCGTCCTCGAAAAACGCCAGGGCGCGTTGCAGGGTGGCCCAGACGCTCACCTGATGAAACTGCGGGAGGTGAGCCGTCTTCTGTTCGACGACCTGGTTGCCGGCGACGAACTTCTGGAGCTTCTCGCTCCATTCGGCGGGGGGCGTGAGCTCCTCGGTGTCGGCGTTGTAGTCGACGATGGCGAAGCGGGCGCTCGTCGGTCCGTCGGCGAGGCCCGGCTCCCAGTCGACCAGCAGTTGTTCGTCGAAGCCGAGGGCGGGGTTGTCCTTCGCCACCGCCGGATCCTGCATGTAGGTGGTGAAGGGGATCTGCAGTCCGCCCGCGCGCTCGAGGCTGGAGGGGATGTAGCGGCCGACCGCATACAGCGCGACGCGATCGTCGGGAGAGATCCTGGCGGTGACAGACGTTCGCCGCGTCGCTTTCGGGGCCGCGCCGCGAGAGGCGCCGGGTTTCTTTTCAGCCATGGAAACCTCCCACTCGAAGCATAAAACACCCTGAGTCTCTATCTACTCGTCTGGGCTTTCTTCGAAGGTTTCGACTTGCCGGAACTGTTGAGGGCGACCGCTTGGCGAACGAGCGCCTTGAAGGCGGACTCGTCAACTTCTTCTCCTTCGTGGATGTCGATCGCGCGGCGTACGTTTCCGTCGAGACTCGAGTTGAAGAGACGGGCCGGATCCTCCAGAGACGCGCCCTTGGAGAAGGTAAGCTTCACGACACTCTTGTAGGATTCGCCAGTGCAGATGATGCCGTCGTGCGACCAGACCGGAGTGCCCATCCACTTCCACTCCTCGACGACGTCCGGGTCTGCTTCCTTGATGAGCTTGCGCATTCTGCCGAGGGTTTCCCCGCGCCAGTCCCCGAGCTCGGCAATCCTTTTCGAGATGAGCTCCGATGCCGGCTGGTCTTGGCTCGCGTCCGATTTTTTCATGGTCTCATCCTAGAAGCTCCAGCTCCAATGCGCAAGCACAGAAGCTCGCCGCCATGAATCGCCTGAACCTTTATGGCGGTTAGGGCGACGCCGGCTGGCCGTTCAGCTCGAGCGAAGAGAGCGCACTGATCGTGACGTAGTATCCGTCCGGATCCCGGAGCGAGAACTCCTTGGTTCGAGTATTCGGGTTCGCGTGCGGCTCCTCTTCGAACCGGGCGACGAGCGCGCGTGCCCTTTTCAGGGCCATATCGAAATCGTCGACGCGGAAGAACAAAAGGAGCCCGTTGCCAGGTGTCGCGCTGTCCGGGCTCATCAACGACGGATGCTCGTGCGCGCCCCACTGGTGGAGACAGAGCAGGACCGTTCCGTCCGAATCGAGGATCTGACCAAAGTGGGCATGTGCCGGTCGTGTCTCGGGCTGGCCGAAGAGCGACTGGTACCATTTGAAGCTACTCGGCACATCGCTTACACCGAGGATCGTCCAGATGCGTTTCATGACGTCTTCTCCCGTCGGCCTGACGATTGGCCCCGTCCGCTGCAGGGGTGGGGTTCACCGGTATTCGAGCTTCGAAGCTTTCGTGATTACGGTTGCACGTCGTTCGGTACATCTTTCGGCAGTTCTTGGACGAACTCGGCAACAACCGATCGCAGAAAAGATTGCACTTTCTTCCCCAATTCGGTGATGCGAACTGCATATCCGAAGTCACGTTTGTCTCTTTTGTTTTGAACCTCAACCTCGCTGGAGGACATTTCCTCCACCAGGCCAAGGCGGAGTAATTCAGCGTAGTCTGAGCGGCCTGATACCTCTGATCCCTTGTCCCACCAACTACTACTGCTCAAGCTCAAAACTCGCTCGATACCTTCTCGGGAGAGCTCACCTACTGCTTTTTGTACCTCCGGAGATGCTTTCTGGTGGAGGCCATGACTCACCTTGAGAGAAAGCCCGGCAATCGTCACGGTATCAGATCTACCGACAAGAGTTGGGATCTCCTTGGCTGTCTCATGAAGTGGTCCCCAAAAGATAATAAGCACAGCTGCGGCGAACATCGGCCACGCAGTCGCCTTGACGAGCTCGACCAGCAGTTCGAAGCGGCCTTTCGGTGTCTCTGGCACAGACCCTCCAAGGTTACAAAGTCAGTGTTTAAGCCGGCTAGCACCCGGCATCAGCGGTGCGTGAAACCCGTCCGCCGCATGCCGTTGTCAGGCCGCAATCGATCATTCCTGTTCAACTGCGGACTTAATATCTTTCAGATCTTGCAGGAGGGCCTTTTTCGCCACGCCCTTGAACAGAAGCCCCATTGGGATCGACATTACTCTTGCAACGATACCTTGAGGCTTGGAATCATGAGAGCTAGTCAACGTAATGCCGCCACTGCTCTCTGAAATACTAGTGGTGGATAAGAATACAAATCCATCACTTTCGGCTCTGGTTTTGTAGAACTCGTTCTCAGCAGCATCAGTGATCCACTTTTCCGCGGTAGCTGGCTTGCCGAATAGCGTTCGGGTCTCTCGCCACTTTAGTCCTACGAGCCCGTTTGCCGGTTTTTCGAGAACCTCAATGTTTTCGATTCCGCTGATGGTTTCCGAGGCGTTCTCGATATTGGTGATTGCGGCCCAGATCGCCGCCTTGGATCCGTTGATGGTTACCTGTGCTTCAACGATCATGGTGTTCCTCCCAGGGTTCGATTGATGGTCCCACCCCATGCTTGGACATCGATTCCGAGGTGCCGCTTGTACCAAGCCTGGAGTGCCGGAGCGTCTTTAGCTTTGAAGAAGATGCCGCCAAGCCAGTGACTCGCTTCATGGAACCTCCGAGGTCGGGTGGTGGTGAGGGAGAGTGTGTTTTCCGCGGCCTGACGTGCTCGGGCTTCAGCGGTGCCGTCAGGCATCCGCCGCAAGCCCCGGGGGGTTGGCCGGCGTCTCCGCCATTCGGAAAGACGCGTGAACCTCTCCGCCCTTGAACCGCTGACGAAATACTACTGCAAGATCTCCCGGATGAACAGGGCTGGAATAGTCCCGCGGGAGGACAGGATGGAGCTTCAAGACCCACCCTCGTTGTGGGCCCGCACTATCGCGGTCTGGGCCATGCGTGGAGCTCAGAAGGAGGCTGCCACCAGTGCGCGACTGCTGGTGCGCCCTGGCAGGCCGCAGCTAATCTTGATGTTCGATTGGAACGACCTCATAGCCTGCTCCAGGCTCCAGAGATCGCTTCCGCTCCTCATCGGGAACAACCCGAAGATCGGCCCCGGTGCGGAATGTTTCGCGGACTACTGTATCGCTTCCCGTCCTCACGTCTGCCTCTCGTTGTCATCTAATGTCCTGCCACATACGTGCTGTGACTCAACGGCGCCTAGCCGCAGGCCCCCAAAGCTCCTCGAAGAGACTTCGTTCGCAGACCATATCGCCTGAACGACGGTAAGCGTTCGCTGGAGGCCCCGGGTTGGGCGCACAACCTTGGAGTCACGGTCTAATCGCCTGCCATCTAACCAGCCCCTACCCACGGAGGAGCCAGAAGGCTTGAAACTTCCTAGAACGGTACGAAACCATTTACAGGAAATATGGTGAAAGCGACTCCACTTGATGCATCAATTGTTTGTCTTGCAAAGGCAATCAAGGCTACCCTGCTGCTTCCAGTTGAACTCCATTTAATCTGGCCATAACCGGTTTTCAGAGCGCCAGTGCCAAGCACCCTGAGCTCACCTGTCGCATTTGCTTGAAGCGTGGCGCCACTAGCACTCATAGGATCTCCGGAGAATCCCCTTTCCACAGAAAAGTTAGTCCCGGTTTCCGAGGACTCGGTGTACGTATTGCCGTCTACATTGTATAGTGTAATGTAGACTGTCACTTGCTCATCCGAGATATTAGATACAAATATAGCAGTATACATTGGCGAAGCATCTTTGTACCAGTGAGGAAGGATTGCTCCACCATCCCCCCCGTAAGCAGGAGTGTAGCCGAGGATCTGCCAGCTCAACATAAACATCGCGCCCAACAGCAGTCTTTTCATCTGAGTCCTCCTGTTTGTACAAGACGTCAAGTGGGTAGACGCGCCCAACGCTGTTGCTGCTCAGCGGCCGGAAAGCGGAGCTTTCGGTCCGCTGGAGTAGCCGGGTTATGCGTTCAACTCTTAATGTAAACCCAAAGATTCTTTTATAAGCGCTGCGGCAAGGTTGGCGCCAATCTTCTCCGCGACACCGAGCACCCACGCACCGGCAGCCTTTAGATGAGAAAGAGCCCCCACCTTATCTCCGCCCGATGCTGCACCCTCAGCGCGTGCAATCTCACCAACTGCCATATCCTGTTCTGGCGTTTTAGCATACTTCCTCGCCTCTTCCAGGAGCCGCGAAAGCTCCTCTTTCAATTCAGCAAGATCAACAGTCTCGCCAACTTGAGTATGATCACCTACAACTCCAAATCTCTGATTGTTACCAGTGAATTTATACTTAGCGTCCACGTAAACCTCCACAATAATTTGGTCTTGTCGCCTGAGAATTGCCCATGGATTTACACCCGTACTTTGATCAAGAGGAGTCAGCTCTTCCAGTCTCAGATTTAAATCCATAATCTTGCCAAGGCTAAATGGGGCATCGGGAAAGTGGCCGCGCTGTTCATCAAAGTCGGTCAAGATCTTACCTTTATACTTGCCTACAACATAGTCCTCTTCAAGCCATTCAATACTCTCCGAGAAGGATTGCGGCACTGACGGATCAAAGGAGACGTAAGTTGCGTAGACCCTTCCTTGTCCTTCATACCGGCTATGAAAACTAACCGCAACACTAACTCGAAGCTCTTCAATCGAGCGGCTCTTGGGATGAGTCGGCCTCCTGAGTTCTTCAACGTCCAGATACAATTGCGGCACTTCACGATACCTATGGTATAACTTCCCCAGATTCACCGGCAGGAACCTTAGCCTTCCAATCAGAGAGGTTACTAGGCAGCCTCTTTCGTTAATCTCGTCGACAATTTTCTCAAAAATACTTGCTGGGAGAGCTACAGGAAAGCCCTGGTGGCAGATTCCTGTTGAAGACGCAGACATCAAGAAGAATTCAGTATCTCTGATTGTTATAGGTCGAAAACGCAGATTGCCAACGCCACCGTCAAGCATTGACATCTTTCCATACGGGTCGTAAACCACGACACCCTTATTTATGCCTTCGACATGCTCCTGTGCTTCGCGCCGTGCGCGGTTCCCTTCAGGGGTATAGTAGAGCCCTGGAGATCGTGGAAACCACTCGAAAAGAAAAAAACTCTCAAGGTGAATAGCGGTCGGCGTAGCTCTTATCTGCTCTCGTATAACCGCTTCCCACAGTTCATTATTGGAATGGAATCTCCGCCTCTCCATGGAGGGATGATGGGAAAAATTTTCAGCTTCTTCGGGTTTCAGAAGCAGCGCCGCATTGACCGTGTGCTCGTCGATGATCTTGGCTGACTGAAAGGGATGCAGGCTCATCGAGTGCCTAGGCATTCTTTCCGCAGCATCATCTCGTATTGCCACCATCCCTCCTCTTGTTCTGCCGCCTAACGCCTCAGAAGGTAAGCGAGCGGGAACCGCGCTGCTGCGGTTTCCGTCCGCTCGACTGCTGGGTTGGCCGCCCACACAGCTACGTCTGGGCATTTGCATACGACTTTGCCTCTTCAGCGGCTGCTCCAATTTTACCTCGAACGGCTCAGGAATGCCAGATGCTCGGCAGGCCTCTCAGGGCGAACCTTTGGTTACCGGCCGTGGATTTACTGTCGCGGATCGCCTCGGTGCTGCTGCTTAGAAGATCTTGGCAGCGACCTAACGCTTCGAAGGGTCACGAGCTTTTTCGAACTCCCGCTGGGCTTCGCCCTCGCGACCTAGCATCATGAGCGCGTTGCCGAGGCCGAAGTACGCGTTGGTGTAGTTAGGCGAGATCTCGAGCGCTCTTCGATGGCTGCTTGCCGCACCTTCATAGTCACGCTTGTTATACAGCGCGTTACCGAGATTCCAATGTGCCATGACGTTCATTCCATCGAGCGCGATAGCGCGACGATTCGCGACGATGGCCTCATCGAAGCGCCCACTTACCTCTAGCGCGTAACCTAAATAGGAGTATGCCTGCGAGTTGCGAGGATCGATCCTGACCACGTGCTCGAACGCTAGAATGGCCTGCTCGATCCTCCCAGAATTCAACAGCCCCAATGCCTCGCTCATGGCTCTCTCGTGCTCGTGACTCGACGTGATTTGGGGCCGCCCCCCTGTTATTAATTCGTTTTTGTTGTGCAGTAATACGGTGATCGAAAGCGTGAGCGCGACACTCCCAATGGCTAACGCGGCTGCCCATCGTCTCAATCGCTTTCGTCTGAGTTCGCGGAGCATTGACTCCACAGCATGGCGAACTTCAGCGGCGGCGCTCCCACTTACCGTGAGGACAGTGGCAGCTTGAAGGTAGCTCGGCAGATCTCGGGGTTTGAGCCCGTCAATTGCGACTGGGAGAACACGGTTGATCGGACTGGGCCACCGTTCTCGAGCAAATTTGAGCTCGGTCAGGGTGAACTTGCCGGCGACTATCGATGCAGAGGACGCAATGAAGACGAATAGATCGCAGTTGTTGACTGCGGCGCGTATTCGGGCTTGGTAGTCACCACCAGGCGGAAGGCTCTGTTCGTCATAGAAGACCTCGCAACCAGCGCTCGCCAACGCAAGTTGAATGGGCTCGACGATCGCTTTGTCTTCAGAGGCGTGGCATAGGAATACTGAAGACATCTTTGCAGCTCCGCGAGCACTCAAGGTGGTTCGTACTGCCAACGCTGATGGCGGTGAGCGGCGGGAATGCGCGCCTTTTGCGCGGTATCTGTCCGCTCGACCGCCTTGGCTTATCTTCGATCGGCATAGGCTAAATCACAGAAGGTGCCGCCGAGTAGGCCAGAGGCCCTTACGGGCCCCCAGCCCCTCTAAGAACCGTACGTGCCAGTTTCCCGGCATACGGCTCAAGCCTTTCACAAGGCCGATTTCTCGACCCGGCTGTTGGGTTGTCCGGGTTGACACGTTCCATGGCTGTGAGTGCCTTACGAGCTCCGAGGTAGAGCCTGCCCTGTCGCTTCTTCAACCATCGCTGGCGGAAGTACTCGGCATGGACAGGGTCGAACTCCGTCGCTTCAGCCCGTATTTTAACATGCCTACGAATCGGCACGCTACTCACACGGAAGAGGTCCAGAGACCCCCAGGTCCCGTCCCTTTTCCGCTGGGGCGCCGTAAAGGCCCAAGGCTGGAAGGGTTCGATGCGGAAGTACTTCTGACGCACCCAGCCCTTTCCCTTCTTGGGATGCCTTCTCTTTGCCCACTGCCATAGAGTTTCGAAGATGCGTTTATCTACATACCAGAAGGCCCGACTGGAGACCAGGTGTCTCTGGCTGTTCGCCCAGCCTCGCAGCTTGCTGTTGAGCTGACGAATCAGGTCGAGGGCCGTGGCCGCCTTCTGGGTTCGAATCAAACCCCGGAGATTCCCAAGCAGGCCCAGGACATTGTCCTTGGAGGGCCTGATCAGGAGTTTACGTCCGTACTTCCGGACGTTTGCCCCAAGGAAGTCGAATCCAGCCTCGATATGCGTGATCTTTGTCTTCTCTTCCGAGAGATTCAGACCCCGCTCCCCGAGGAAGGCGATTACAGCGGGCAGGACTTTCTCCTCCAGCTGCTCTCGTGAGCGGCCGGTGATGACAAAGTCGTCCGCGTAACGCACCACGTTGATCTTCGGGCGGAGGTTCCCCTGACGGCGGGAGTCCGTCTGCAAGGCCACCGTTTCCAGACCATCCAAGGCAAGATTCGCTAGAACCGGGGAGATGATGCCTCCCTGGGGCGTACCTTCCTCGGTAGGATAGAGGGCCGTACCTTCCATGTAGCCGGCCTTCAGCCACTTGCGCAGGATGTCTCGATCCATGCGGACGTTGTCGAGCAACCAGCGATGACTGATCCGATCGAAGCAAGACTGAATGTCCCCTTCGAGGATCCACCGGGGGGAATCCTCTTTGGCCAGAGCGCAGTAGCACTGACCCAAAGCGTCGGCTGTCGAACGCCGCGGCCGGAAGCCGTAGGAGTTCGGATCGGCTTGAGTTTCCGCTACGGGGAGCAACGCCAGCAGGTGAAGCGCCTGCATGGCACGATCCTTCATAGTCGGGATTCCCAGGGGCCGACGTTTGCCGTTCTTCTTGGGGATGTAGATCCTGCGCAGTGGATGCGGTCTGTAGCCCCGCCTCCTCAGCGATCGAGAGGCCTGCATCTTCTGCCGAGGCGTCTTCCAAGTGACCTTGTCGACTCCCGGCGTTCGTTTCCCTTGATTGGAAACAACCCTTCGCACCGCCCAAAGCTTTGCCGGCAGTGAGCGGGTGAGAATCCGCTGGAGGAAGGAAACCTTACCCCAGCGCTTCTCTCGAACAGCCTTTGCAATACGCACCTGCAGCCGTCTGACCTTGTCGAAGACGAGACCCCAATTGATGGCCCCCCAATCTTCTTGCCAGGCCGGGAGTGCACCGGCGTCAAGCGCCTCATTTTGCTCTCTCCCTTCCCAAGACGGTTCTCCAAGTTCTCTTGCAAAGAAAGACCTGTCGGACGTGGGCTCACTTTCGTGCCGGGTTACGTTCAAACCCGTATCCGCCCCATTACAGGACGGCTTTCGCTTCTTCCGACATCCCAAGCCCGCACCTCCATCGGCTCGCCTTGCGGCTTGCGTTCCCTTGCGGGAGAGATACGGGGTTTCCACGTTCCGCTTCTGAAGTCTGTGGGGTTAGGTACCTGCTGTCGACCGGGAAGCGTCCTGACCACGAGGTGGCACCGTTAAATCCACCTACCTGCCTCCGTGCCTTTTGGCTCGAGCTTGTCAGCCACTTTAGCTCGTGCTCCTTGACGGTCGTTGCACAGGTTCACATGTGTTTACCATACCCACTACCTAGCCATCACCCGGCTTGTGGCTGCCAGGAGAGCAGGTCCCTCGCGGTTCCCGCCCCGCATGCTCGCGCATGCTTCTGTACATTGTCAGGGCCGCTCTTTATTCAGGCCCCTAGGTTCACCCGGTGGTACGGGTGGTTCCCTCTCATACGACGATGGGAACAACTTCAAAGAAGCGACATCGTGTCGCAGCAACGTACAAAAGATCAGCGGCGCCCCGTTTGCAGGCCCCGTCGCTCCTCAAAGCGAGAACGACTGGAGACCATTATAGCCTGAAAATACATCAAGCGCCCGCTGCATCGCGAGGTTAGGCAACGTACAAGGATGCCCGTCCAATAGCCAGAGCCCTTTCAGGCCGCCTCCTTCGACTCGGGAAGGGCACTTAAAAACTACAGAGGGTGCCGGTGAATGTGAGCCTCAATCCGTCCTCCGTCGCTTTCTCCGCCAGGCGAGGGACCTAGGGTAGTTGTGGTGGTCGAAGTGGTGGTGGTGGTGGTTGTCGTTGTGGTGGTGGCACCATCCGCGGTGCTGAAAGTTTTCGGTGATGCTGGGGCGGGACCGCCCGGTCCTATCTCCACGTAGAAGTCTTGCCATTCCGGGAATGCCGAGGTCAGGCGGTCAACGAGAAGTTTAAAGTAATTCTGAAGGTCTTCGCTTGAACCACCGCGCAGTGTAGATGAGGCTTTGATCCCAATCGCGTAGCACACAGGGTGATCATACATGAGAAGACTCCTTTGAAAGTAACGATGTGAGACTGAGGTCCTTCAGCAAACGTCAGGATCTTGGGGCCACGCTCCGCACTCAGCTATGTCAAGGTAACGGCTCGCTACGCTTAACGCTCTGGAAGCTCACCGGACGGCAAGCGCGCAGAGCGCGTTTGCCGTCCGGTGCAGCGCAGTGTTGGGCGCTGTTTTCCATAGTTTCCCTATCCCAAGGATAAGTGCCCCAGACTCGCACAATCCGCTATCACGCTCAACCATCACTGGTAACAACATCGCCAAATCGCCCGAAGAGCGTAAATAATACCTACAAATTTATATCAGAAGAAGCCGAGAAGCTTTCCTCCAACTACGACGAACACGATAATAACAACTAAACATCCCGTTTTCTTATCAGGCTTACTGCTGCCAGCGCCTTTTCCTGTCTTGGAAGCTCTCGCCATATCGGCGGCGAATTTCTTTCTATCCGCCGCTTGCTTCTCCATATCCCTTTTTTCCCGGTCCAGTCGCCTCTGGTCCGCATCTTCCAATTCTTTCCTCTGGCGCTTCTCTCTTTCCAACTTTTCTCTCTGATACTTCTCATCTTCCAGTCTTTTCTTTAGAGCCTGCTCTTCTCGCTGCCTTCTAATGTGCTCCGGTTCAGGCATGGTTCTAACCTCCAAGTTTTAGGCAATTCTTCTCTCGACTATCATCGAAGCTCGCTGCTTGATGCTATAAGGCGCCCAACGTTGTGACGCTTCACCGCGCGGACGGCGGAGCCGGCCGTCCGGTGGAAGCGAGGGTTCGGCGGTATCCTAGCCCACCCAGGAACTGAAGTTGTGATAGCCGTCATTAGCCACCCAATCGTATTCTGGATAGAACCGCGCTAAGTTGAAACCTCCGCCCCTTAACTGAGGTGGCGCCACAGATTGTAATCGATATGTAGCACTGCCGCCAATCTCTTGGTACTCTCTCCAAGCACCGTTCATCAGCTCCCAGAGCGTGGCGGTTAGGCCGCTATCAGAATACGTTACGCCGAGATGTGCGAGGGGATTAGGTCCCCTCGTCTTTGTGCGCTGATCTTTCCCCTTAATCGAATTGATATGCACAGCAAGCAGATGGTTACCCCTTCTGAAGCTACTCATGATCTCATATCTTGGCCATCTCCGCGCGTAAGTAGCGGAGCCGACTAAAACGCATGTCACAGACGTTCCGTGGAGGCCGGCGTTGATCACGCGCTTGACTCCCACGTCCCCAGAGAGCTTAGCATTGCCCCAAATCGAAGCGTCAAAAAAACCAGCAGCCTCACGGTCCGGCTTCGTCAGCCAGTGTCGCCTCACTACATTCGCTCGGAAGTCCATCACGTCTTGATAGTGAAAGCTGAAGAATACGCGCCTTGCCATTTGTCACCGGACCTAACGCCGAACGCTGATAGCGGTGAGCGCGCGGAAACCGCGTTGTTTGCGGTTTCCGTCCGCTCGACCGCCCGGGTTGGCCGCAGCATTGATGCGCTGCGATATTCGCATGCAGCTTCCCCTTTGCAGAGGCTGCTGCTACTTCGTAATCTTCGTCGGGAAGAGGAAGTTGATTGGTCCAGCAATCCAGGTGCTAGTGTCGCATTCGTCGAAGCCTGGATCCAACACGTCGGGAGCCGAAATCAGCGTGCCTTGAACGCGCAGCCGCTGACCGGGACGCGTCGTATTGCAGACGTTGAAGGCTGCTCCAGTACAGGCTACCGACAATAGCTGTCCTTTGGCACGAATAAAAAGAACAAGAAGATCGCCAGTAGCGTACCCACAGCCGCCATCGTTCTCGTAAATCGTTCCCCCCGCGATCGTACCAATAACGTCGACAACGAGTTTGTCTGTTCGAGGGACAGCCTTGGGGCCGCTGAGCTGGTCAGCAAGTGCCTTCTCATGCTCAGCGAGCACCTGTCGGGCTGCAACGGCAATACCTCGAGAGAACACCCTTGACTGTGGCAGCTCCGTTGCGCTGGCTACATTAGCGACGAATTCAGCCGCGACGATGGCAATGGTGAGAAGCATGGCAGAAGATCTCTTCATACGCACCTCCAAGTTAGCGAGAGTCACTTAACGACAATATCCTACCAACGACTACAACTGTGCGTTGCCTTAACAGACGGCCAACCGCCCTGAAGGTGAGCGAGCGGGAACCGCGTTGTTTGCGGTTACCGTCCGCTCGACCGTCAGGGTTGGGCAATTACCCTTAACCACCACAGGCTGCCTTTATTTGTGTATCCGATAGTCCAGCGCTCTTCATCTTGAGGATCTGGTCTACTGTGCACTTTGAAGGAGCAGTGGAATACGCTCCATTCTCTTTGCCTTTCCCCGCTTGCGCACCTTCTTGGTAGGCAGGACTGAATTCCTCAACCAGTGCTAAGCCCAAGTCTTGAGCAAGCTTTCTGGCTTCAGCTACGAATCGCAGTTGCCACTCGTTTCCATTTCCCCAAGAATACTTTCCCACAAAGGGGCTACAGATGATTGGGTGACGTCTATCGAGAGGAGCCTCAACCGGTTCGCCGCACGCCCAATTAAAGATACGAACCGCATCTTCTGGGATCTTCGCGTAACCGCTGTCCCGCCCTCCGTCCTCTTCTCTAATAACGAAGTGAATGAGAACTTTTCCATCCTCGCGGTGACTGGCTGACCAATCACTACCAGAGCCAAAGGCCACCAAACCGCCAGCAGGTAGAACTTTCGGCCATTCCTCCTCATCGTTAGGTATTGGAATGTCGCGAATAAGAACGCCTCCTATTCCGTTTCCCTGAGCAAAGATTGCAGCACTAACGAGCAGCATTAAACCAAGCAGCCAAGCAACTCGCATAAGCTTCTCCTCGTACCAGCACACTCAGATGTTGTCATTCTGCTCCCACACAGGCTCTGGCCGGCCACGCCCAACACGCTCCTGCCGATGAGCGGCGGGCCGGGCACGAAGCGGCCGGTTCCGGGCGCTCGATTGGCGGAGTTGGGCGCCTTAACCACCGAATCTCCATGGGAGTGCCATCGGGTATCGCATCCTTAATGACAAGACGGGCACAGGGTAAAGGTGGCGCTAGTGTCCTCCTTCTTGTCATTGCCAAAGTTATGTATTGTAAGTTGCTGTCCCGATTGAACGACCCCAATTATGTCGCCAGCCTTCCATACCCGATCATCCCAGTCAGGACCCACATCTCCAAGAATACCCCAGGAATAGCCTTCAAATGTGATTCCGGCCGCCCGCAGTACAGCCTCATTGGGATGACCTGCTATAGGGCCGCTTACCCATGACGCATTGAACTCAAACAAGGAGAGCGCGCAGTCGTCCTCATCATCCGCAATGGAGCCTGAGGCACGAGTTCCACCGGCAACGCCGGGCGTACCTACTATATGCTGGCAACCGCCTGGGCCTCCCAAATAGATTCCAGGTTTGAACGCACCAACCGTAAGATTCGGTGAGGCCATGATCTTTGTCGCTCCAGAGTTCAAGGCGAGCTTCCCCGCCCCATCAACGGTGAACGCAAAAGCGACATCGTAGTACTTTACTGCTCCCGTAGCGTCAATAACAGGAACACGGGATATGGTTAGGCGGTTGTCAAGACCCTGAGATGTTCCAAATTGAAAGAGAGCCCTAGGTTGCGCCTCCAGCCTAATCGAGCTGATTCCGAAAACCACGCAGCAGGCTATCATGACCCGGAGTCGAACGCAGAAATTGCGAGTCACCATTTCCTTGATCCTCCCATTTCAAGTGTATGGGGCATGAGGTCGTGGCGAGCGGCGGTAAATCCTCATGACCCGCGATCTGTAATCTCAAGCCGCTGAAGGTTGCCCCCAAACCAGCATGCCATCTCTCCGCAGGCTGATGATGCAGCGCATTACAGCGCGTCGAATAGTCAGTACCGCGAGATCAGGCTTATAGTATTGCATCTTCAGTACCTATGACGGCCAACGTTCAGAAGGTGAGCGAGCGGGAACCGCGCTGTTTGCGGTTTCCGTCCGCTCGACCGCAGGTGTTATGCGGCACTGTGTAGCCACTCCTCAGAGAGAAGTTTATTTTCATGCTTGCGGACCATGAAAAACCAGACCAAAGCAAACACCGTACCGAGAGGGAACCAGAGAAGCAGGAGCATGTTAAGAATGAACGTAGCCCAATGTGCCAAACGCAATTTAGTGGAGCGCAGGACTGCTATCCCGATAGCTGCCAACGCCACAACAGACACACCTATTTCTACAAAGCTCAGCAGCTGATCTTCAGAGTCGGCCGAGCCCAGGGCGAATCGAAACACTAGAACCGCATCCAGCATCAGCAGACCCAAGATATAAAGCGCTACCGTATAGTTAAACCAAGTGCGCTGGGCGACGTCCTGAGGGATGGCTTCCCTCGGCTTGACACGAGTAAGCCAGTAAATAGACAGAGCTGTACCGAGAGGAAAGGCAAACAGCATACAAAGACTCAATGCCGTGGTGGCGGGGAGCGCCGCGGAAGCTCGCACCCAGCGAAGCAGAGAGACCGCTAGGCAGGAAAGCCCTAGCAGACACAGAATGCTCGAGAGGAAAGTCAAGGAAGAATCACCTCCAGCACCGCGGAGCGTGAATCGGAACTGTAAGGCACCCAGGAGTAGGAAGAGCCCCAAGCAGAGTAAGGCAATAGAGTACCCTTTGACGTACTCGACATTAGGGTTTGCTCTGTTCATAGCTCTCCTCTATATTTCGCTTACCGCATAACGCCTTAACGCTTCACCGCGCGGACGGCGAAGCCGGCCGTCCGGTGGAAGCGGGGGTTAGCCACCCTCCTGCGCCGTACCTTTGAACCTCGGCCAACGGTTGTAGCCGATGCCTGGATTGTTGGCCTGTAACGCAAGGATGTATTCGACCTCCATTCGGCAGACTTCCGCGTCCGTAGCCGTCTCGGATTCCCAGAGGATCTGCCTTCTTATCGCAAAGTCTCGCCGCTGCTCCCGAGAGAAGTCCTGCGCGATCAGAGCGTCGTTGGCACTTCCGAAGTAGTTGACGCTATCGGTCAGGTCTTTGCCAACGTAGATCTTGCCGTTTGGGTAGATAATTCTGTAGATAACCTTCATCGGTAAATTGTTTGCATTAACAACTAAAAGTTGATACCTGGCAATCCTCCCTGACAGTGGGGGCATTTGCGTTGAAACACGTCTGTGCCATTGGCACCATACACATGACCACATCCGACTTCGAGGCACTCCATCCGATACGAAAACTGACCGTGGTCGTTGCCGTCAGCCCCGCGGTGACCGGCACAGCGTTGGTTGTTCCGGTTGACGTACCCCACCTGCGTTGTCTCTGTGCTTCCGCTGATGAAGTCTTCCATTTATCCTAGGCCTTTCAGGCGGCGCCGAGTAGGCCAGAGGCCCTTACGGGCCCCCAGCCCCTCTAAGAACCGTACGTGCCAGTTTCCCGGCATACGGCTCAAGCCTTTCACAAGGCCGATTTCTCGACCCGGCTGTTGGGTTGTCCGGGTTGACACGTTCCATGGCTGTGAGTGCCTTACGAGCTCCGAGGTAGAGCCTGCCCTGTCGCTTCTTCAACCATCGCTGGCGGAAGTACTCGGCATGGACAGGGTCGAACTCCGTCGCTTCAGCCCGTATTTTAACATGCCTACGAATCGGCACGCTACTCACACGGAAGAGGTCCAGAGACCCCCAGGTCCCGTCCCTTTTCCGCTGGGGCGCCGTAAAGGCCCAAGGCTGGAAGGGTTCGATGCGGAAGTACTTCTGACGCACCCAGCCCTTTCCCTTCTTGGGATGCCTTCTCTTTGCCCACTGCCATAGAGTTTCGAAGATGCGTTTATCTACATACCAGAAGGCCCGACTGGAGACCAGGTGTCTCTGGCTGTTCGCCCAGCCTCGCAGCTTGCTGTTGAGCTGACGAATCAGGTCGAGGGCCGTGGCCGCCTTCTGGGTTCGAATCAAACCCCGGAGATTCCCAAGCAGGCCCAGGACATTGTCCTTGGAGGGCCTGATCAGGAGTTTACGTCCGTACTTCCGGACGTTTGCCCCAAGGAAGTCGAATCCAGCCTCGATATGCGTGATCTTTGTCTTCTCTTCCGAGAGATTCAGACCCCGCTCCCCGAGGAAGGCGATTACAGCGGGCAGGACTTTCTCCTCCAGCTGCTCTCGTGAGCGGCCGGTGATGACAAAGTCGTCCGCGTAACGCACCACGTTGATCTTCGGGCGGAGGTTCCCCTGACGGCGGGAGTCCGTCTGCAAGGCCACCGTTTCCAGACCATCCAAGGCAAGATTCGCTAGAACCGGGGAGATGATGCCTCCCTGGGGCGTACCTTCCTCGGTAGGATAGAGGGCCGTACCTTCCATGTAGCCGGCCTTCAGCCACTTGCGCAGGATGTCTCGATCCATGCGGACGTTGTCGAGCAACCAGCGATGACTGATCCGATCGAAGCAAGACTGAATGTCCCCTTCGAGGATCCACCGGGGGGAATCCTCTTTGGCCAGAGCGCAGTAGCACTGACCCAAAGCGTCGGCTGTCGAACGCCGCGGCCGGAAGCCGTAGGAGTTCGGATCGGCTTGAGTTTCCGCTACGGGGAGCAACGCCAGCAGGTGAAGCGCCTGCATGGCACGATCCTTCATAGTCGGGATTCCCAGGGGCCGACGCTTGCCGTTCTTCTTGGGGATGTAGATCCTGCGCAGTGGATGCGGTCTGTAGCCCCGCCTCCTCAGCGATCGAGAGGCCTGCATCTTCTGCCGAGGCGTCTTCCAAGTGACCTTGTCGACTCCCGGCGTTCGTTTCCCTTGATTGGAAACAACCCTTCGCACCGCCCAAAGCTTTGCCGGCAGTGAGCGGGTGAGAATCCGCTGGAGGAAGGAAACCTTACCCCAGCGCTTCTCTCGAACAGCCTTTGCAATACGCACCTGCAGCCGTCTGACCTTGTCGAAGACGAGACCCCAATTGATGGCCCCCCAATCTTCTTGCCAGGCCGGGAGTGCACCGGCGTCAAGCGCCTCATTTTGCTCTCTCCCTTCCCAAGACGGTTCTCCAAGTTCTCTTGCAAAGAAAGACCTGTCGGACGTGGGCTCACTTTCGTGCCGGGTTACGTTCAAACCCGTATCCGCCCCATTACAGGACGGCTTTCGCTTCTTCCGACATCCCAAGCCCGCACCTCCATCGGCTCGCCTTGCGGCTTGCGTTCCCTTGCGGGAGAGATACGGGGTTTCCACGTTCCGCTTCTGAAGTCTGTGGGGTTAGGTACCTGCTGTCGACCGGGAAGCGTCCTGACCACGAGGTGGCACCGTTAAATCCACCTACCTGCCTCCGTGCCTTTTGGCTCGAGCTTGTCAGCCACTTTAGCTCGTGCTCCTTGACGGTCGTTGCACAGGTTCACATGTGTTTACCATACCCACTACCTAGCCATCACCCGGCTTGTGGCTGCCAGGAGAGCAGGTCCCTCGCGGTTCCCGCCCCGCATGCTCGCGCATGCTTCTGTACATTGTCAGGGCCGCTCTTTATTCAGGCCCCTAGGTTCACCCGGTGGTACGGGTGGTTCCCTCTCATACGACGATGGGAACAACTTCAAAGAAGCGACATCGTGTCGCAGTAACGGTACTAGAATTCAGTGGCGAAAACCCGCCCGAGCGAAGCGAGGAAGGGTGGTCGTCCGCTGCAATTCCGGGTTATCCAGCCTCCGCGCCTACTGTGGCCATGCCGATCGCGACATACGCCGTCTTCTTCACATCGAGCCGGTCTTCCATGAGCTGGGCTACGTCGGTCACGTACGCGATCCCGACCGGGAGCTCTGCACCCGGCTCAATGCGTGTGCCCACCCAGCGAGCTGCAACCACGATATGGTGGACCGTTCGGTTCCCTTGAGGGCTCGCCCACAACAGTGGTCTCGCCAGTTCGCCCAACCAGTAATCGGGGCGGTCGTCGCCCCGCAGCTCACGCGTGAGTCGCGCGACGATGGGCACCTGATCGTAGAGCTCGTCAGGCGCATAGTCGACCGAGTGGATTGTGATCTTCATCCGTCTGGATAACCTCGAGATTAACCTTCCGCCGTTTTCCCCCAGAATGCCTATGGTGGTCGAGGTCTCCGCCGGCGCCAAGCACTCCGGTCTTCGTATGTCGTTGATTCTATAAGTCTCTTCAATTCTACCCCGGTTCCTCATCAAGGTCAACGCTCGACCTCGACCACGTAGAAAAGACCATCCCCCTGAGCTGACCCGGGAATTGGCCCGGAAGCAGAGCCCGGAAGCTATCTGATGGAGGCGAAGGATTTCCGCTTATTGACGCGCGTATAAGACGCTGAGGCTGGAAGGCTATACGAGCACGATATGCATTCCAGCCCCACGGGACCTGTTCCGTAACTCACTTCCAGGGAATGAGATCGGGAGCCTGACGGCCGATCGGCGCGCGTCTTATACGGGGCGGCAGGCACGGATAAGCACCCGCGCAGGAGCGGCTTCTACGCGCCATTGCTTCGCCCAGCGGAGAGGAGAAACGGGCTCACAGGAGGTCCACCGGGCTCTGGACGCCCCGGCCGCCACGGTTGAGGACGTGGGTGTAGATCATGGTGGTCTTCACGCTCTTGTGCCCGAGGAGCTCCTGCACGGTCCGGATGTCGTAGCCGTTCATCAGCAGGTGCGTGGCGAAGGAGTGGCGCAGGGTGTGGCAGGTCGCCGGCTTCACGATGCCGGCCGCCCGGACGGCCTGGTGGAATGCCTGCTGGACGCTCCGGTCGTACAGGTGATGCCGCCGGCGCTCTCCAGACCGCGGATCGCGCGACAGGGCCGGCGCTGGAAACACGTACTGCCAGCCCCACTCGGCGGCGGCGTTCGGATATTTCCGCGACAGCGCGTGCGGCAAGTAGACTCTGCCGTTCCCCGTCCGCAGATCCTCCTCGTGCTGTTGCTTGGCCCTTTTCAGGTGCTCCCGCAAATCCGCCTTGAGCGACGACGGAAGCATCGTTACCCGATCCTTGGCGCCCTTGCCGTCACGGATCGTGATCTGGTCGTAAGCGAAGTCGATGTCCTTCACGCGCAGGCGTAGACCCTCCATCAGGCGCATGCCGGTGCCGTAGAGGAGCGACAGGAAGGTGCGGTCCTGCCCTTCGAGCCGCGACAGGATTCGCTTGACCTCTTCCGCTGTCAGCACCACCGGGAGTTTCCGCCGCCGCTTCGCCCGGACGAGTCCTTCCAACTCCCCCACCTCCCGATCCAGGACGGTCCGGTAGAGAAACAGCAGCGCGCACAAGGCCTGGGTCTGGGTCGAGGCGCTGACCTGCCCCTCCACGGCCAGATGCGTCAGGAAAGCGTTGATCTCCGGCTCCCCCATCTCCCGCGGGTGCCGCTTGCCGTGGAAGAGGATGTAGCGCCGGATCCAGCGCAGATACGCCTTCCCGGTCCGCAGGCTCATGTGCCGGACCCTCAAGGCTTCTCGAACCCGGTCCAGAAGCTTCGGCTCACGCTTTTCCAACAGGGTCGGCCATAGTATGCCCCCGTGACGCCTTGTTTACGCCCATCCTGTCACGAGGAGGCACGGCTCCGCAATCCAGCTTCCGCGGATTCATCGTGAGGGAATCGCGGCATTCGGGTACCCTGTGTGCGCCATGCCGATGCTCTCCTC
Source organism: uncultured Acidobacteriota bacterium (assembly GCA_963698025.1). Classification (GTDB taxonomy): domain Bacteria; phylum Acidobacteriota; class Thermoanaerobaculia; order Multivoradales; family UBA5704; genus DATARR01. The sequence continues at coordinate 633,809 of OY969112.1, forward strand.
GCCTCACCCGTCCGATAGCGACCTCAGCGCTCTGCTCGCGGAGGCGCGCCCGCGGATCACCAACCTGTTCCACTCCTTCAGGGTCCCGCCGCCCGAAGCCGAAGATCTGCTTCAGGACGCTCTTCTGGCGCTCGTCCTCTCGTGGCCCTCCATCGTTGAACCCAAAGCATGGCTCGTCACCACGCTCCGCTACCTCTGCTACGGCTATCTCAGGCGGGAGCGGTACGGGCAACGAGCGTCGGCGGTCGATCCTGAAGTCCTGGAAGCGCTGGTACGAACCCCTCCCGATGCTCCGGAACGCATGGATCTGGAGCTCGACGTGGCGAAGCTCGCCGAGGTCCTGCCGCCCCGGCAGCGGCAGCTCCTCCGGCTGCGGTACGTTGCCGGCATGTCCTACAAGGAAGCGAGCAACCACCTCGGCTACCGCCGGGGATCGGTTCAAGGATGCCTGCGGAGATCGATCCGCATCCTGAAGGAGCGAGGGGGGCTTTGAAGAGCACCTGGTAAAACTCGGTTACCGCCCATCGGGCGGAATTTATCCAGCCTGGGGTGTCAACCCACGCTCTTACACACATCTTTGCCCATCGAGTCGGCCTGCCCCTTCGGTCCCTCTCCACTTCGTGGAGAGAGAGGGCGCCTGCGGGCAGAGTTGCCAAACCAGATCCATCCGGACACCGTGCCGTTGAGGGCGACCGCAGGTCGCCCCTACAACAGATCTCGACCGCGGGTGTAGGGGCGACCTGCGGTCGCCCTCAACGACGCCACTACCGGCTCTCTCCGCTTCACGAGGCCGCTCGGAACAGGCCCTCCCTCTCCACTCCGTGGAGAGGGACCGAGGGGTTCTCCTTTCCGCGCCTCATCGAGCGGGCTCCGGGGGGCATTCTTATATATAAACCTCCCATCTTTATATACAAAGTCCCCCTGGAGAGGGATCCAGCACCCCGGACCCGGTCTTTGGAGGGCTTCGCGAGGGCTCCGGTGGGGCTTCTTATATATAAAACGTCAAAAAATATATAGAGAGTACCCCTGGAGAGGGTTCAGGCACCCTCTTCTATATAGACTTCGGCCATTTATATATAGAAACGCCTCCCGAAAAGGTCCGCGAGCCTCGCGGAGCGGTATTTTTGGCAGCTTTCTATATATCCAGGGACCCTGGAAAGCTTTTCGGAAGGGCTGGCGCGCCAAGAACCGGGGGCTGAAGGCCTTCTGACGGCGCTTTCTATATACGAACGAGAGGTTCGTATATAGCGAAGCCATCCGCCGGGGCCGGCGAGAGGCTTGCGTATATAAAAATTGGCAAAGTCTATATATGCGGCCTGCCGGGGCTCGGAGGGCGGAGCCTGTAGAGCAGCACCCGCCCTTCCCGGCCGCGGTGGATGAGGTCGTAGGCCGCGGCGAGCTGGTCCTGGAGGGCCCGCACCTTGGGCTCGCTCCGGCGCTCGTCCCGCAATCCCCAGAGGAGGACGTAGTCGACGCTCCCCCCGGTCCGCCGGGGGTAGCCGAGGAGGTCGACGGCCGGCGGATCGTTCTCGATCCCCAGCGGCTCGGAGGCGAGGTGGAGGTAGGGGTTCAGGGCCGGCCGGTAGTAGAAGGGGAAGTAGTTCTCGTTGGCCTCGTAGAGCGAGAGGTCGGCCAGCCGCTTGCGCGCCGCGAGGTAGCCGCTGGCGTGGACGAAGGGCCAGGTGCGGAAGGAGAGCTTCCCCCCTTTCCCGTCCTCCCCCTGGTGCGCGTAGGAGAGGAAGAGGACGGTGTGGTCCGGCGCGATGAGGTCGCCGGCGGCCACGATCCCGGCGAGCTCGCGGTCGATGGCGGCGTACTTCCAGGCGATCAGGCCGAGGAGGGGGACGGCGATCCCCGCCGCCAGGATCTGCACGCCGAGCCGCCGCCGGGCGGGGTGCTCGAAGGTGCCGAGCCAGAGGATCAGGGTCAGGAACGGGAAGAGCACGAGGCGGTGGTCGATGAAGCCGCCGCCGGAGAGGTCGCTCGGCGCGGCGAAGAAGGCCACGATCAGGACGCCCACGGCCAGCAGCAGGCCGTCTCCCGTCTGCCAGGGGTGCCCGCGGCGCGCGCGCAGGCAGAGCGCGGCCAGGACGTAGAAGAGGAAGGCCAGGGCGAGCGCCAGCGGGATGGTCCAGACCGAGACGGAGGCCAGGGAGTAGAGGCCGGCCAGGTGCTTGACCTTCATCCACATCGGCAGCATCACGATCCGCGACCCCGCCCGGGCGCGGACGAAGGCGGCGATCAGGATCAGGGGGGGCAGGCAGGCGAGCGCCGGAGCGAGCAGCCGGCGCCGGAACCCTCGCCAGAGCGCGGCGGGCGCGAACCGCGGGGCGGGCGCGGCGAGGAGATCGAGGAGCATCCGCCAGCCGGCCAGGGTCAGCAGGGCGGCGACGGTCACCACCAGGGTCACGGGGTGGCAGAAGTAGACCCCGAGCATCAGCAGGGCGAGGACCACGGTCCGCCCGGGTCCCATCCTCTCCGCGTGCTTGAGCCAATACCCGAGGGCGAAGAGGAACGCCGCCAGGCTGAAGCAGAAGTTGAAGAACCCCATGTTGAACGTGTAGTTGTAGACGAAGGGGAAGGCGAGCACGGCGAGGAACCCGGCCCCGGGGGCGATCGCCCGCAAGGCGTAGCGCGCCGAGAGCGGCAGCAGGAGGACGTAGGCGGTGAGCAGGATCTTCTCGGCCACCGGCACCGCCACGAACCCCAGGACCCGCCCCATCAGGAAGAAGATGAACCAGTTCGGCAGCGCCTCCCGGTTGGGCAGGTAGTACTGCCGCAGCAGCCCGGCCGCGGGGTGGTCGTACTGGCGCAGGATGAACGTCACCGCCTGGTGCCCCGGGCCGTCCTGGGTGGGGACGAAGGGGAAGACCCAGACCGGCAGCAGGTGGAGCGCGAGGAGGCCCCAGAAGAGGAGGGTTTCTCGGGTGGGGCGGGTCACGGGGTGATGGTATCTCGAACCCTCACCCCCGGCCCCTCTCCCGACCCGGGAGAGGGGAGAAAGACAAGCCGGAGCCCCTCTCCCGGGTCGGGAGAGGGGTTGGGGTGAGGGCTCGAAGCCTTTATGATCACCCCCCCATGACCGCCCCCTCCCCTCCTCTCAAGCTGAGCGTCGTCATGCCCTGCCTGAACGCGGCGGCCACGATCGGCGTGCAGCTGGAGGCGCTCGCGGGCCAAACGTGGGCGGGGGACTGGGAGGTGGTGGTGGCGGACAACGGCTCGACGGACCGCTCGCGGGAGATCGTCGAGAGCTACCGCGGACGACTGCCCGGGCTGCGGCTGGTGGACGCCTCGGACCGCCGTGGGCAGGCCCACGCCCGGAACGTGGGGGGGGCGGCGGCCGGTGGCGACGCGTTCCTCTTCTGCGACGCCGACGACGAGGTCGCCCCCGGGTGGCTGGCCGCCCTGGGCCGGGCCCTCGCGGCACACGAATTCGTCGCCTGCCGCTATGACAACGAGCGGCTCAATCCGGCGTGGGTCCGGCGCACGCACCTGAATCCGCAGCGGGACGGCCTGACGGCCTACGACTACCCCCCGTTCCTCCCCCACGCCGGCGGCGGCGGCCTGGGCGTGCGGCGCCGGGTGCACGAGGAGGTCGGCGGCTTCGACGAGTCGCTGCCGGCGCTGGAGGACACCGACTACTGCTGGCGCATCCAGCTCGCCGGCCATGAATTCCACTTCGCGCCGGACGCGGTGGTCAACATCCGCCACCGGCACGATCCGCGGAGCATCTTCCGGCAGGGGGTGAGCTACGGCCGGCACAACGTGCTGATCTACAGCCGCTACCGCTCCCGCGGCATGCCCCGCCTGGGCTGGCTGCCGGGAGCGCTGCGCTGGGGGTCATTGATCCTCAGGACCCCTCTGATGCTCCTCACCCGCGAGGGGCGCTCGCGCTGGCTCTGGCAGGTGGGGTGGCGGCTCGGGCGGCTCCAGGGGTGCTTCGCGTACCGGGTGGTGGCGCCGTAGGGAGCGCCGGTGGCCCTCCCCCGCCCCGAACCCTCACCCCCGGCCCCTCTCCCGACCCCTCCCACCCTCCCTCACCGGGAGAGGGGAGGCAAGCAGAAGAAACGACGGGAAGGGGGGAAAGCCCGGCCCGGCACAGCACTCCAGCGCGGGGCCCCCCTCTTCTCCCGGTGCGGGAGGGTGGGAGGGGTCGGGAGAAGAGGGCTGGGATGATGAAGGCCGAAATAACGAGGGCCTACCGCCGCGAATCCAGGAACCGCCGCAAGGCCCGCTGCACCACGCTGGCGTTGCCGGCCGCCTCGGGGGCGAAGGCGATGCCGACGGTGTCCCCCTCGCGCCAGGTGACGGCGCCGTCGACGGTGAGGACGACCGGCTCGTCGTCGAGGCCGAGGCGGAAGGCGACCGGGTGGCCGATCTGCCAGGCGGTGGGGACCCCGGAGAGGCCGACGCCGCCGAGCGACAGGTTCTCCAGGGTGACGGCGAGGCGGGTGCCGTCCTCCAGAGTGAGCACGGCGTCGATCCCCAGCCGGATGCGCACGTCCCGCTGGCCGGCGAGCCCCAGCAGGGCCGAGACGTTCATGCCGTGGCGGCGGATCACCTCGGCGCGGAACTTCAGCTCCAGCCCCGGATTGGTGGCCAGGATCTGGGTGAGGTCGGGCTTCTCGATCCGCAGCAGGGTGGTGGGGGCGGCGGTGCGCGCCGAGGCGTAGCGGCGGGCCTTGTCGTTGAGCAGCCCCATCTCGCCGAAGAACCCCCCCTCCTCCAGCCGCGCCACCACCTGCTGGGGCTTGCCCGGCTCGTCGCGGAAGACGGTGATCACCCCCTCGCGGACGACGTAGAAGGCGTCGACCTCGTCCCCCTCGCGGAAGATCAGCTGGTAGGCGGGGTGGTGCTCCTCTTTCATCAGGACCGCCAGGTGGTCGAGCGGACCCTCGTCGAGATCGGCGAACAGCGAGACCTGCCGCAGGAAGTCGTTCAGCAAGCGCAACCCTCCAGACGCGATCTTCTCACCCTCCCAGCTCCTTCACCAGCGCTTCCAGCTTGGCGTGCTCGCCGGGATCCCTCTCCAGCAGGAGGGCGCGGCGGAAGCAGCGGAGGGCGGCGGGGCGGTCCTCCAGGTCGTAGAGGTAGATGGCGCCCTCGGTCTTCCAGAGGTCCCCGCGGTCGGGGGCGAGGCGCAGGAGCTGCTCGTAGATCTGGGAGGCATCGCGGAACCGCTTGAGGTCGTAGGCCGTGCGCGCCGCGTTCTCCAGCGGCACGGGGTTGGCCGGGGCGCGCCGCGCCGCCTCGCGGAAGTCGGTCAGGGCGCTGTCGAGATTGCCGGCCTGGGCGCGGGCCACGCCGCGCTCGAGGAAGATCTCGGGCTCGTGGGCGCCGGCGCGCAGGGCGGTGTCGAGCACCTCCACGGCCCCCTTGCGGTCCCCCTTCTCGCGCAGCAGGCGGGCCAGGTTGCTGGCCGCCGCGGCCTGCGCCGGATCGAGGGCCAGGGCGCGGCGGTACTCGCGCTCGGCCTCCGGCTTGCGCCCGAGGTCGAGCAGGCAGCCGGCGGCGTCGGCGATCGGCACGGCGTTGAGGTCGTTCTCTTTCTGCGCCCGCTGGAAGAGGGCGAGGGCCGATTCGGTGCGGCCGGTCTGGCGCAGGCAGAAGCCGGCCAGGCTCAGGGCCGGGAAGTTGTGGGGGTCCTTCTTGACGATCGCCTGCAGCTCCGGCAGCGCCTTGTCGCAGTGCCCCTCCTGGACGGTCTGGGTGGTGCGGTGGAGGTCCTGGGCGACGCCGGCCATGGCGCGCGGGTCGGGCAGGCTGCCGGAGACCGGCCCCTCGGCGGCGCCGCCGAGGTAGCCGAGGCTGGCGAGCTGGCGGCGCTGCTCGGCGGAGAGGACGTTCTCGGGGCGGACGGGGGTGTCGAGCGTCTCGCCCAGGCCGCGCAGGAGCGCCACCAGCCGGCCGTCCCACCCCTTGGCCACTCCGGGCTGCGTGGACGCCAGGTCGCGCGCCTCGCCGGGATCGGCCTGGAGGTCGTAGAGGCTGCTCTTCGGCGCCTTCATATAGAGGAAGCGGTCGTCGCTCAGCGAGCGCAGCGGGTACCACTTGTAGGCGAAGAACGGCAGGAAGGTCTCGCTGTAGGTCTGCCGGGAGCAATCGTCGCCGGCGGGCAGCGGCAGCAGGCCGCGGCCGTCGAGACCGACGGCTTTCACTCCCGCCAGGGCGAGGAGGGTCGGGGCGACGTCGACGGTGCGCACCAGGCAGTCGCTGACCTTGCCGGCGGGCACGTCCGGGCCGGCGAGCAGGAGCGGCACCCGGCGGGCGGCGCGGTAGAGCAGCAGGCCGTGGGTGGCCTCGCCGTGCTCGCCCAGCATCTCGCCGTGGTCCCCCACCGCCAGCACGTCGGTGCCGGCGGGGAGCTTCTTCAGCAGGGCGCCGATCTGCTCGTCCATGTAGGAGATCTCGCCGTCGTAGAGGCGGCTGGGGCCGCGGGCGGCGTCGGCGAAGCGGGTGGGCGGCCGGTACTCCTCGTGCGGGTCGTAGTAGTGCACCCAGAGGAAGAAGGGGGCCTTCAGGCCGGCCATCGCGTGCAGGGCCGCGGCGGTGGTATCCTCGGCTGTCCTTTCCGAAACCAGCGTCCCCTGAGCGTAGCCGGCGCCGAGATCGTCGTCGTAGACGCGGAACCCCTGGTCCAGCCCCTGGCGGCGGGCCAGGACGACCGCGGAGACCACCGCCGCCGTGTCGTAGCCGCGGGCGGCCAGGCGCTCGGCGAGCGTCTCGATCTTGGGCGCCAGCACGAAGGTGCCGTTGTCGCGCACGCCGTGGCGGGGCGGGAAGAGGCCGGTGAGGATCGACGCGTGGCTCGGCAGGGTGATCGGGGCGGCGGTGTCGCAGCGGGCGAAGCGGGTGCCGCGGGCGGCCAGGGCGTCGAGGTTGGGGGTGTGGGCGTCGCGGTCCCCCCAGGCCCCGAGATGGTCGGCGCGGGTGGTGTCCATGGTGATCAGGACGAGGTTGGGAGCGTGCTTCGCCGGGGCCGGCGAGGCCGGGCTCGCGGCGACCGCACCATGAAGCATAAAAACGACAACTGGCGCGGCGAGGACTACGGCAACTCGCCGAAAAAAAGAGGATCGCTTTTTCCCTTGGCGTGCACTCTGACTCTTGACGGACATCATCTTCATGTCACCGCTTTGCCCTTGAACAGAAGTTGAAACTCCCGGTTTTTTTTGATCGGGGGCGAGTATAGCAGTCGCGGAAGTATGGCCTGAGATTTCTTTCGGGCGGGGGGCGGTGACCCTCCGACCGTGCCGTGAATTCGGAGGTGTGGTACCTCCTGTTCCACTTCCCCCTAGGAGGGGGGATCATTTATGATGGCCAAATCTCGTGTCTCGCTGTCGGTACGTCTAACGCTGTTCGTCCTATGCGCCCTCCTCGCGCTCCCGGCCATCGGCCAGGTCGCCAAGCAGGGCAACGATGTCCTCTCCTCTCTCGCCTTCGTCCATGAGAAGTTGCAGGCGCCCGATCAGATCGATCCCCTCGACAACGTCCGGGCGTCCGTCGACCGGGCCGTGCAGAACGGCTGGGAGGCCTACCGGCTCGGCCTCGACCCCGGCACCGACTGGCAGGCCTCGATCGACCGCCGCACCGGCCTGGTCACCTTCGCCGAAGGCGGCAACGTGGCCTGGATCCCGGGTCACGGCAACAAGCTGACCACCAGGGACCTCGGCGCCTTCCTCAGCGCCAAGTCGCGGATCGACATGGATGTCATGGAAGCGATCGCGCGCAACTACCTGCCGCGTGTCAGCTCGTTCCTCGGCGTCGACCCCAAGGAGCTCGTGCTGGATCGCGGGCGGTCGGGACAGCCCTCCGACCATCTCTGGTTCATGGACTTCAACGTCGTCCGCGGCGGGATGCCGATCGAGGGGGCGCGCGTCGTCTTCCGCCTCAACAACGGCAACCTGGTCCAGTACGGCACGGAGAACCTGCCTGCCCTCGGCGTGCAGGCGCCGGTGGCCAAGCTGGCCCAGAAGGATGCCCTCGAAGCGGTCGCCAGGTTCATCGGCGGCTTCCAGGCCGGCGACACGTTCCGTGACGCGGGCAGCCTCCACCTGCTGCCGGCGGCGATCGTGAACAACAAGGTCGCCGACGGCTTCGAGTTCGGCAAGGGCCGCGGCCTCGTCAAGGTCTGGCAGTTCGAGTTCCATCGCGACGGCGTGATGGGCAACTGGCGGGCGCGGGTCGACGCCGCCACCGGCGACGTGCTCGAGCTCACCGACGTCAACGACTACGTGTCCGCGCAGGTCACCGGCGGCACCTACCTGAACTCGCCGACGACCGGCAGTGAGGTCGTCCGCCCGGCTCCGTACGCCGACGTCTCCTCCGGCGGGTTCACCAACTCGGCCGGCATCTACAACTGGACGAGCGGCACGGTCAGCTCGATCCTCAGCGGCCAGTACGTCAAGATCACCGACAGCTGCGGCGCCATCTCGCAGGCGTCGGACGCCTCCGGCAACATCGCTTTCGGGACCTCCACGGGCACCGACTGCACGACGCCGGGGCACGGCGGCGCGGGCAACACCCACTCCGCCCGCGAGCAGTTCTACCAGGTCAACCGGATCAAGGAAGTGGTCCGCGGCTGGCTGCCCAGCAACAGCTGGATCAACACCAAGCTGACGGTCAACGTCAACCTGAACCAGACCTGCAACGCCTACTGGAACGGGTCGACCCTCAACTTCTTCAAGTCGGGCGGCGGCTGCAACAACACCGGCCAGATCGCCGGCGTCTCGCTGCACGAGTTCGGCCACGGCATCGACCAGAACGACGGCACCGGCACCGCCACCGACGGCGCGACCGGTGAGTCCTACGGCGACACCACGGCGCTGATCGCGCTCCACGCCTCCTGCCTCGGCGCCGGCTTCCTGAGCAGCAACTGCTCCGGCTACGGCGACGCCTGCACCTCCTGCACCGGCGTCCGCGACGCCGACTACGCCAAGCACTCCGCGAACACCCCGGCGACGGCGAACAGCTTCATCCGCGTCCACTGCCCCGCGGCCTCCGGCGGCGCCGGCCCGTGCGGCAAGGAAGTTCACTGCGAGTCGTACGTGCCCACCGAGACGATGTGGGACCTCGCCGCCCGCGACCTGCCGAGCCCCGGCACGGGTGTGGCCTGGACGATCCTCGACCGCCTCTGGTACCTCTCCCGCAACACCGCCACCAAGTCCTTCTCCTGCACCACCGGCACGACCTACACGTCGAACGGCTGCAGCGCGGGCTCGCTCTGGAAGGTGATGCGCCTGGTGGACGACGATGACGGCAACCTGAACAACGGCACGCCGCACGGCGCCGCCCTGTTCGCCGCCTTCAACCGGCACGGCATCGCCTGCACCACCGACACCGGCGCCTCCACGACGTTCGCCGGCTGCACGCCGCCGGCCTCGCCGACGCTCTCGGTGACCCCCGGCAGCAACTCGGCGGCGCTCTCCTGGGGCGCGGTCGGCTCCTCGACCTACGACGTGTTCCGCAACGAGACCGGCTGCAACGCCGGCTTCACCAAGATCGCCAGCGGCACCTCGGCCACCTCGCTGGCCGACTCCGCCGTCGGCAACGGCCTCACCTACTACTACCAGGTGACCGCCTTCCCGAGCGGCAACGAGGCCTGCGCCTCGCTCCCCTCGACCTGCGTCTCGGTCACCCCGGGCGGCACCGCGACTCCTGACTTCACGATCTCTGCCTCGCCGAGCTCGGCGTCCATCGCCCAGGGCGGCTCCGGCAGCGTCACGGTCTCGACCGCGGTCTCGGGCGGCTTCAACTCCGCCATCTCCCTGTCGGCCTCCGGCCTGCCGTCCGGCGTGACGGCCTCCTTCAGCCCGTCGTCGATCGGCGCGCCCGGCTCGGGCAGCTCGACGCTGACCTTCACCGCCTCCTCGTCCGCCACCCTGGGCACCTCGACGGTCACCATCACGGGCACCGGCGGCAGCGTCACCCACACCACCACGGTCAGCCTGACCGTCACCAGCGTCCCGACCCCCAACTTCACGATCGCGGCGTCGCCGAGCTCGGTTTCGATCGCGAAGGGCGCGGCGGGCAGCTCGACGATCTCGACCACGGTCTCCGGCGGCTTCAACTCCGCCATCGCCCTCTCGGCCTCCGGTCAGCCGGCCGGCGTGACCGTCTCCTTCAGCCCGTCCTCGATCGCGGCCCCCGGCTCCGGCAGCTCGACGATGAACATCACCGTCGCCTCGACCGCGGCCACCGGGACCTCGACGATCACGGTCACCGGCACCGGCAGCTCCATCACCCACACCACCACGGTCACCCTGACCGTGACCGGCGGCGGCATCACGCAGCTCCTCGGCAACCCCGGCTTCGAGACCGGCACCGCTTCGCCCTGGACCACCACCACGGGCGTCGTCGACAACTCCACGGGTGAGCCGGCCCACTCCGGATCGTGGAAGGCGTGGCTCAACGGCTACGGCGCGGCCCACACCGACAGCATCCTGCAGACGGTGACGATCCCGTCGACCGCCACCTCCGCGACCCTCGCCTTCTGGCTCCACATCGACACGGCCGAGACCACCACCACGGTCGCGTACGACACCCTGAAGGTGCAGATCCGCAACACCGCGGGCACGGTGCTCTCGACCCTCGCCACCTACTCCAACCTGAACAAGAACACGGGCTTCGCTCAGAGGAGCTTCGACGTGACCTCGTTCAAGGGGCAGACCGTCCAGGTCTACCTCGTCGGCACGGAGGACGCCTCGCTGCAGACCTCCTTCGTGGTCGACGACTTCACCCTGAACGTGCAGTAATCCAGGGCTGAAGTCGTTGTAACACCGGCGCCCCTCCCCCTCGCGGGGAGGGGCGTTTTCCTTTGGGCTCGCTTCCGAGCCTCTCCCGCACTCTCTTTCTTGTGGGCGTCTGTGTCGTTCACATTGCTGTAATCCAATGAATTTGCGGATGTCGAAAAGGAGAAACGGTTTATGCGCAGGAATTCCCTCGTACTCGCCGCCCTGACGGTATCGCTCGCCGCCGGCGCGGCCTTCGCCGCTCCCCTTCAGCACGCCTGGCCCTCGGCCGACCAGCAGCTCAAGGCGAGCCGGGTGCAGCCCGGCACCGCGCTCGAGAAGCTGATCCTCAACAACCAGGACTTCGGGATGCTCCGCGCCGAGGAGCTCAACGACAAGATCCCGGTGCCGCTCTGGCTGCGCGTCTACTGGCGCAAGGGGCACCCCGAGGCCAACTACTCGGCGTCCGATCCGACCGGCGGCTATCCGCTGGTGCTCAAGGAGATGGCCGAGTGGATGCGGCTCCACCAGGACTTGGTGGCGACCGACTCGGACGCCCTGCGGGCCCCCGACTTCGACGACGACGCCGAAGAGAAGGGCCTTCCCCTGAAGACCACGGTCGGCACCAACGTCCGTACCTCGGGCGCGCAGACGGTGCCACGCAGCGAGTCCGACGTCCGGATCAACTTCTGGAACCCGTCCCAGATCCTCGTCGCCTCCAACAACATCGGCGGCAGCGGCCAGCAGGCCCAGTACTATTCGAGCAACGGCGGCGCCACCTGGGGTCAGAGCTTCCTGCCGCTGACCACCGGCGACTCCTTCCACTCCGATCCGACGGTCGACTGGACCTCGGACGGCACCGCCTGGTCGACGACGATCGGCATCAACTCCTCGGGCACCACGCTCAAGATGCGCTCCTACAAGTCGACCAACGGCGGCGCCACCTGGACGTTCGACAATACTTTCTCGGGCACCCAGACGAACACCGACAAGGAGATCCTGTGGATCGACCACAGCGCCACCTCCGCCTTCAAGAACTACATCTACGTCTGCTGGCACAACGGCAACCCGGCCTACGTCAATCGGCGCACCGGCCCGACCGGCGCGTGGGGCACGGCGATCAAGGTCAGCGGCACCGAGTCGACCGGCACCGCCATCGGCTGCTCGCTGGCGACCAACGCCAACGGCGACGCCTTCGTCTTCTGGCCGGCCACCGGCAACAGCAAGATCGTGATGGCGAAGTCGACCAACGGCGGCACCAGTTGGGGCACCCCGAAGGTGATCGCCACCACCAAGGACAGCTATGACATCGGCGTGCCGTCGTTCAACAGCCGCCGCGCCCTGATCTACACCTCCGGCGCCGCCTACCGCACCGCGTCGATCAACAACGTCTACGTCTCGTGGGTCGACCTGACCGGCGCCAGCGGCTGCACGGGCCCCTCCAACGAGCCGGGCTCGAAAGCCACCTCCACCTGCAAGAGCCGCGTCTGGTTCGCCCGCTCCACCGACGGCGGCACCACCTGGTCAGCGCCGGTGATGACTAACAACCAGTCGTCGCTCAACGATCAGTACAACCAGTGGCTGGGCGTCGACGACACCACCGGCCGGCTGGCGCTGATCTATTACGACACGGTCGGCAGCAGCACCCGCAAGAAGACCGACATCTGGTACCAGACCTCGGCCGACAACGGCGCCACCTGGAGCGCCGCCACCAAGATCACCACCGCGCAGACCGACGAGACGATCTCCGGCGCCGACTCCGGCAACCAGTACGGCGACTACAACAGCCTGTCGATCTACGCCGGCAAGATCTTCCCCTCCTGGACCGACCGCCGCAGCGGCGGCAAGGAAGAGATCTGGACGGCGCCGGTCAGCGAGCCGTAAGAAAACCTTTTCTTCAGCTCCCTTGCGGCCTGCGGGTTCACCCCCGCGGGCCGTTTTTTTTCAAATTTTCTCTGCCAGCAACGCCAGCGCCCGCTCCAGATCGGGCTGCTCTGTCAGCACCGGCAGGAGGGGATCGGCCTTGCGCTTGCGCAGGCGCGGCGGCACGGTCTTCAGGTTGAAGGCGCGGACGTCGAGGCGGGCGTTCACCTCGCGCCAGTCGAGCGGGGTCGAGACCGGGGCTCCGGGGTGCGGGCGGACGCAGTAGGGGGCGGCCAGCAGCTTGCCGCGGCCGTTCTGCAGCGCGTCCACGTAGACCCGGCCGCCGCGGGCCGCGATCGACCGCGCGGTGGTGGCGATCCCGGGGCACCGCGCCACCATCACCCCCGCCAGCAACTCGGCGAGCTGGCGCACCGGCTCGTGCTCGAGCTGCCCGCCCATCGGCAGCAGCACGTGCAGCCCGCTGCCGCCGCTCGTCTTCACGAAGCAGGGGAGCTCGATCTCCCCGCACAGCTCGCGGATGGCCAGCGCGATCCGCACGACGTGGGCGAACGGCGCGGTCTTCGGATCGAGGTCCAGGATGCACCAGTCCGGATGCTCCGGGGCCTCCGACCGGCTGGCGCCGACGTGGAACGGAATCGCTCCGAGGTTGACCAGCGCCAGCAGCCCCTCGGCGTCCGCCACCGGCTCGTAGCGCTGGAAGAACGACTTGCCGGTGATGCCGTTCGGATAGCGGTCGACCATCAGCGGGCGGTCGCGCACGAATTTGAGCATCCAGGGGGCGGCCGCGCCGTAGTACTCGATCAGGTCCCCCTTGGTGAGCCCGTCGTCCGGCCAGAAAACCTTGTCGAGATTGGTGAGCTTGACGGGCTTCTTCGTTCCCTCCGGCGTTTCCGCGGGGGTTTCCGTTTCGTCCTCCCGCTCTTCTCCCGGGCGGAAACACTCGTTCACCGTCTTGTCGTCGCGGAGGCGGAGGAAGACCGGATGGCGCAGGTTGCCGCCTTCGGTCCACTCCTTGTAGCGGACTTCGACCACCAGCCCGGGATCGACCCAGACCGTGCCCCGGATGTCCTCCACGGGCAGGGGCGGGGTGGCGCGGCGGAGGGGATCGAGCCGCGCACGGATCTCGTCCTCCACCTCGCGGGTGAAGCCGGTGCCGACAGAACCGGCGTAGGCGAGCCCGTCGCCGTCCACCACCGCGAGGTGGAGCCGGCGCAGGCCGGTGCGCGCCCGCGCCACCGGCTCGAAGCCGACCACGGCGAAGTCCGAGCTCTGGTCGACCCGCACCTTCAGCCAGTCCTTCGAGTAGCCGGAGCGGTAGGGCGAGCCGGCGCGCTTGGCGACGATCCCCTCCAGCCCCATGCCGGCGACGGCGGCGTAGAGGTCCTCGCCGCGTTCCGGGATCTCGTCGGTGAGGCGGAGCCAGTCGCCACCCGGCGGCAGCACGCGGCGCAGGATCTCCCGGCGGGAGGCGAGCGGCAGCGGCCGCAGATCGAAGTCCTCGAAGCCCAGGAGATCGAAGACGAAGAGCGTCGCCGGGCTCGCCGCGGCGGCGTGCTGGACGTCGGCGAGCCGGACGCGCAGCCCCCGCCGTTGCAGCCGCTGGAAGTTGGGACGCCCCTCGGCGTCGAGCACCACGGCCTCGCCGTCGAGGATCAGGCCGCGGAACGGCAGGCCGGCGACCGCCTGGCTCAGCTCGGGGAAGATGCGGGTGGCGTCGTGACCGCTCTTGTAGAACAGGCGCCCCTCCCCCGCCCCGCCCGCCGCCAGCATGCGGAAACCGTCGTACTTCAGCTCGAACACCCAACCCGCGCGGTTGAACGCGCGCTCGGAGGTCTCCGGTTTCATCGCCCGGACGGCGGCGGGATCGACGGCCACGCGCGGCGCGCCGAGCCGCGCCAGCTCGCCGCGGATCGCGCGCGCCGGATCAGTTACCGGATTCGATGTTCTGGAGCTCGGTTTCAAGGATGAAAAATCGTCTGGAAAGGTTAAACTGACGCTGCCGGCGCACCTTTGAACGGGCGGTGATCAAATCCTGATAAATACGCTCCGTCATGGGGTTTGAATGTTATATTACGCCCTATGAGCGCCCGACCCTTCGCCTCCGGAATGATCTCATTCGGCCTCGTCACGATCCCGGTGAAGCTCTATTCCACGGGAGAGAGCGCGGCCGGCATTCAATTTAACATGCTGCACAAGAAGTGCCGTTCCCGCTTGAAGCAACAATACATCTGCCCGGTCGACGAGGAAGTCGTCGGACGGGATGAAATGGTGAAAGGTTACGAGTACTCGAAAGGGCAATATGTCCTCTTTACGGAAAGTGAGCTCAAGGCCCTGACCCCGGAGCCGACCAACGCGGTGGAGATCACCGAGTTCGTGCCGCTCGAGCAGGTCGATCCGATCTATTACGAGAAGTCGTACTACCTCGGGCCGGACAAAGGGGGGGACCGCCCCTACCGGCTGCTCGCCGAGGCGATGAAACAGACCAACCGGGCGGCGCTGGCGCGGTACGCCGCGCGCGGCAAGGACCAGTTCGTGCTGCTGCGGCCGTTCGGGGAGGGGCTGATCATGCAGCAGCTCCGCTATTCGGACGAGCTGCGGGCGTTCTCCGAGGTGCCGATCGGCACGGCCGAGCTCAAGGAGCCGGAGCTCAAGCTCGCCATCCAGCTGATCGAGCAGATCGCCACCGACGAGTTCCGCCCCGAGACCTACGAGGACACCCAGCGCCAGCAGGTGCGGGCGCTGATCGATCGCAAGGTCCAGGGGGAGGAGATCACCGCGACGCCGGCGGCGGCGCCGAAGGCGCAGGTGATCGATCTGATGGCGGCGCTCAAGGCGAGCCTCGCCAACGCCAAGCCGCAGACGGCCGACAAGCCGCGGGCCGCGGGCAAGCCGCCGCTCTCGCTGGTCGAGCGCAAACCGGCGAAACGGTCGCCGCGCGCCGCCCTCGAGCCGGTGGCCGCAGAGGCGCCGAAGAAAAAGAGCTCAAAGAGATAAGCCCGCCGGGTTACACTGGGAGGCGATGAACCGGTCTTCCGCTCTCAAAGTGCCCGGCGAGCTGGACCGTCCGGCTCCTCCCGGCGGCTATTCGACCAAGGACGTGGCCGCCCTGCTCGGCCTCTCCGCCGACCAGGTCCGCTCCTACGTCCGGGCCGGCTTCCTCGCTCCCCTCCAGGGCCAGCGCGGCGAGTACTCCTTCTCCTTCCAGGATCTGGTTCTCCTGCGCACCGCCAAGGGGCTGCTCGCCTCCCGCGTGCCGCGGCGGCGGGTACGCCTCGCCCTCCAGAACCTGCGCGCGCAGCTCCCCGAGGACCGCGCGCTCACCGGCGTCCGCATCTCGGCCCAGGGGCACCACGTCGTGGTGCGCGACGGCCGCGACGTCTGGAACCCCGAGTCCGGCCAGGCGTTCTTCGACTTCGAGCTCGCCGAGATGGCGCGGGAGGCCGCGACGCTCCCCCTGCGCACGAGCGAAGAGAAAATCGACGAGCCCGAGCTGGCGGCGGACTGGTACGAGCGCGCCGGCGAGCTCGAGGAGGACTCCCCCGAGGAGGCGATCGCGGCCTACCGGCGCGCCGTGGAGATCGACCCCGGCTTCGCGGACGCCCACGTGAACCTCGGGCGGCTCCTCCACGAGCGCGAGCAGACCGCCGAGGCCGAGCGGCACTACCGGCTGGCGCTGGCCCTCCGGCCGGAGGACACCACCGCCGCCTTCAACCTCGGCGTCGCCCTCCAGGACCTCGACCGCCTGCGCGAGGCGGCCGACGCCTACGAGATCGCCCTCGCCGTCGACCCCAGGCTCGCGGACGCCCACTACAACCTCTCCGGGGTCTACGAAGAGCTGGGCGAGCCCGAGGCGGCCTTCCGGCACCTGCGCACGTATCGCACGCTGACGCAGGGGTAAACCCTCACCCCGGCCCTCTCCCGACCCGGGAGAGGGAGGAAGACAAAGACAGATCGAGAGTTTTATCGAAGGGCCCCCCTCTTCTCCCGGGTCGGGAGAAGAGGGCCGGGGTGATGAGGGCCGGGCGACTCGCTACTGGGTCGGCTTCGAGCTCGGCGGAGTCATCTGCAGCGACTGCACGATGTCCTTGTAGGCCGCGAGCTCCAGCGGCGTCGCCGGCACCTTCTTCTTGGACATCGCCACGAACAGCGAGTAGGGGTAGAGGTTCCCGGGGTTCAGGTAGGTCACGTACTGGTAGAAATCCCCGGACTGGGAGAGGACCTTCTGGAAGGTTTCGTAGCGCGGGTGCTTGACGTTCAGCTCGCCGAGCTCCAGCTTGGGGTATTCCTTGCGGTAGTTCTGGATCTCCGTCTCCAGGCGCAGCCCCACGTTCTCGTCGAACTTGTGGTAGATGCCCACCAGGACCTTGGCGCCCCCGGGGGTGGCCGCCTCCGTCTTCTGGGCGAAGTAGACACTCCCCTGGTACTTCTTGGCGGTCTCGGTGTCCGCCGTCCACCCTTCCGGCGTGTGGACGGTGAAGGTGTATTCCTTCGTGGTCACCGTCACCACCCCCGGCTTCGCGTCCTCCTTCATCCCTTCGGCCTTCGCCGCTTCCGGCTTCGCCTCGACGGTCTTCTTCTCTTCAGACTTCCCCGAGGTCTTCGTCTCTTCGGTCTGGAGCACCTCGACGTGCGGCGGAGCGGGCTTCGCGGCCGGCGGAGCGCTGTCTGCCGTGGCGGCGCGGCCTGCCATCGGGCCGGCGGCGAGGAGCGTGGAGGCGATCCCGAAGGCCGCCAGTATCTGTTTGCCGTTCATAGAATCCTTTCGCCGTGAATCGACTCGAGCGCCACCGCATTCCGGTGGCCGGGCAGATTTTAACCGAGAAGCCGTTCGAGGGGCTCGACAGCCCGTCCATGTCACGATAGCATGGCGGCAGCGCAGCACCCTGGCAGTTACCCTGAAGCCGAAGCTCGACCCTGGAGGTCTTTCGGATGCCCGTTCGCACCCGTGCGATGTTTGCCGCCCTCGTCCTCGCTGCGCTCGCCGCGGTCTCCGCCGTCACGGCACAGACTCGTCCCGGAGTTGGCTACGACCCGCGGGCGAGGGGTCTCACGACCTCGCACTATCAGCTCGACACCCTGACGAGCCCCTTCCTCTCCTACACGGTCGACTTCTCCGCCCGGCCCGACCTCGCCGGGGCGCATCCGAACCCTTACGCCCTGGACCGCTCCGATCCGGCCGTCGTCGCGGCCTTCGAGCGCCGCTGGGGTCCCGGCACCACCTCCTCGCGCCTCAAGAAGTGGGCGGGCCCGGGCAACGAGGTCCGCTTCGTGCTGCACGACGCCCTGGTGTGGGCCTGGACGAAGCACCCGGAGATGCTGGGCGGCGACGCCTCGAACCGCAACGGCAACCCCACCGAGGTCGAGCTCACCGACATGCAGGCGCTCAACGACACCGCTCTCTGGGTCGCCTACTTCCAGTCCGAGCTCCCCGGCTTCTCTCCCGATCATCGGGTGGTGATCTGCGACCCCGCCAAGCCCGCCGGCGACGGCCAGGAGACCCAGCCCTTCTGGGGGATCCCGTACTACTTTCACAACAGGTTCCAGCCCTCCGCCTTCTCGCCACAGCTCCCTACCGCCCTGGCCTGCGCGGGAAGCTAGTACCCCGTCATAGCAGAATTAAACGGTCGAGGCGGAATTCTGATCCGGAGGCCCAACGGGCCGCTTTCCCTAAGCCCAGGGCATCGCCCTGGGATTGGGCCATTGCCTCATGGCCTGTTGCGGCCTGAAGGGTCGCGCTATCGATTGGGTAAATCCGGAACGCCGGTTAGGGCGGCCCTTCAGGCCGCATCGCCTTCCAGAGTCCTCTCGGAACCCAGGGCGTTGCCCTGGGCTGAGGAAGCCCAGGCCGTTGGCCCGGTAATACGGTGCCGAATCTCCCGGACCTCGTCGATCACGGGATCACTTTTAATCTCTTTCATTACCGTCTCCAAGAAGCTCTACGATAACGCACCTCAGCACTTCGCCGTAGGAGGGGCTAGCGTGCTTATGCCCTCTCGCCCTGCGGTAAACTCCCGCGCCATGAGAATCCGTGCCGTCGCCGTCTTCATTCTTGGCCTCTGGACCGCATGCGCAGGAGCTTTCGCCGTGGAAGGAAAGTGGACCCCCGAGCAGGTGCTGCAGCACGACCCGAAGTGGCTTCGCGAGCTGGGCCTCGAGATCCCGCCGCAGAAGCTCTGGACCGCGGAGGGCGCGGGCCTGCTCGACGCGGCCGTGAAGATCGAGGGGTGCTCGGCCGGCTTCATCTCCCCCCAGGGGCTGCTGATCACCAACCACCACTGCGCGTTCTCGATCCTGCAACAGCATTCGACCCCGGAGCGGGACCTGATCACCCACGGCTTCCTCGCCCGCACGCCGGCCGAGGAGCTCCCCGGGTCCGGCGTCCACGCCACCATCCCCCACCGCATGACCGACGTCACGAAAGAGGTCGAGGCCGCGGTGCCCGCCGGCGCCGACGACCTGGCGCGCTTTCGGGCGATCGAGCGCAAGCAGAAGGAGATGGTCGCCGGGTGCGAGAAGGCGGCGCACCACCGCTGCCAGGTGGCGACGTTCGACGGCGGCCTGCGCTACGTGCTGGTCGACAGCCTCGAGTTCCCGGACGTGCGGCTGGTCTATGCCCCGCCGGGGGCGGTGGGCGACTTCGGCGGCGAGATCGACAACTGGAGCTGGCCCCGCCACGTCGGCGACTTCGCCCTGCTGCGCGTCTATGCCGGACCCGGCGGCCAGCCGGCCCCGCGGCCCGCGGCGCAGGAGACCGCCAACGTCGCGTACCACCCCCGGCATTTCTTCCCGGTCTCGCCACGCGGCATCGAGCCGGACAGCTTCGTGATGGTCGCCGGCTACCCCGGCCTCACCTTCCGCTCCTACACCGAGGCCGAGATGCGCGAGCGGGCGGAGCTCTTCTATCCGCGCCGGGCCGAGCTCTACCGCGTCTGGATCGACCGGATGGAGGCGGCGTCGAAGCAGGACGAGGCGGTGCGCATCGCGCTGGCCGACCGCATCAAGGTCCTGGCCAACCAGGAGAAGAACTCCCGCGGGCAGGTCGCCGGCATCCACCGCGGGCGGATCCTGGAGAAGAAGACGGACTCGGAGCGGGAGATCCTGGCCTGGGCGGCGAAGCGCCCGGAGCAGCGGGAGGCGGTGGCGGCGCACGGCGAGCTCGCGCGTCTCATCGCCGAGCGGCGGCGGACCTGGGAGCGCGACTTCCTGCTGACGCAGATGAAGCTCGGTCCCAAGCCGCTCGAGCTGGCGCTCACGCTGGCGCGCTGGGCGGGCGAGAGGGCGAAGCCGGACCTGGAGCGCGAGCCGGACTACCAGGAGCGCAACCGCGAACGGCTCGGCGAACGGCTGGAGCGCGACCAGAAACGCCTCGACGCGCCGACGGATGCCGACCTGCTCGCGGATGTCCTCACCCGCTTCGCCGCCCTGCCCGAAGGGAGCCGCGTGCCGGCCGTGGAGAGCCTGCTCGCCGGTGACCGCGGCAATCAGCGCGGCCCCGAGGCGATCCGCGCCCGGGCGAACGGCCTGCTCGCTCCCACCAGGGTCACCGATCTCGCGGAGCGCAAGAAGATGTTCGTGGAGAGCGAGGAGCAGCTCCGCGCCCGCCACGACCCGCTGCTCGACCTCGCCTTCGCGCTCGACCAGGAGCTGCGCGCCCTCAAGGAGCAGGACGATCGCTTCCTGGGAGCCGTGTCACGCCTGCGCCCCCGCTGGCAGCGCGCCGTGATCGCCCACGCCGGCCGCCCCGTGGCCCCGGACGCCAACGGCACGCTACGGGTCGCCTTCGCCCACGTCAAGGGGTACAGCCCGCGCGACGGCGTCTGGATGCGGCCGCAGACGACGGTCGGCGGCGTGGTCGAGAAGAGCACTGGCGAGGCCCCCTTCAACGCCCCTCCCGAGCTGCTGGCCGCCGCCCCCCAGGCCGCCGCCAGCCGCTGGGCGGACCCGCAGCTGAAGGACGTGCCGGTCGACTTCCTCGCCGACGCCGACACCACCGGCGGCAACTCGGGGAGCCCGGTGGTCAACGGCCGCGGCGAGCTGGTGGGGGTCAACTTCGACCGCGTCTGGGAGAACGTGGCCAACGACTTCGGCTACAACCCCGACGTGGCGCGCAACGTCAGCGTGGACGTGCGCTACATGCTCTGGCTGATGGAGACCCTCCACGGCGACGCGGCCCGGCCGTTGCTGGAGGAGATGGGGGTGGAGGGGAAGAAGTAGGGCGGGGCTCGTCCCCCGCCCTGGGTACCGCCGGAGACAGCTCTACTGGCGGCAACCGGTCCACTGAGGCTGGGTGTCGCAGCAGGTCTCGATGTAGTCGGAGCAGCAGGTCCCCGCCCCCGCACAACCCGCCGTACAGCTGCAGGAGCCGTCCGGCGGATCGCTCTGGCACTGTCCCAGGCAGCTCACCTGTTGATCGGGCTCGGTCTGGCAGCTGTAGGCCACCCGGATCGTCGCTCCGAAGGTGCCGCAATACGGCGGCACGCCGCTCTGCGAGCCGCCATTGCAGTTCTGGGCGGAGACCGGCGCCGATGCGGAGCCGGAGCCGTCTTGGAGCGGCAGGCCGGCAACCAGCACCCCCATGGGGTCGTCGCAGCAGATTGGGTCATGCTCCTGGATCGACTCCTCGATGGTGACGCCCTGGCCCTCGCACGAGCCGTCGAGGGTGCCGCCGCCGCCGCCCTGATAGACCTCCTCGTTGTCCTGGAGATCGCCGCCGTACCAGGAGGTGTAGGGGTTGTAATACTGCGAGTGCCAGGTATCGCAACTGCAGACGTTACCCCATTCTCCAGGGTGATCGGTGCTGGGCCCCTTGAAACAGGTGCGGTGATCGTCGCCGCACTCGTTCTCTTGGATCGTTGAGAACAGGACATAAACCGAGCCGACCATGGCGCCGATGCCGGCGGAGTGCGCGGAGTCGACGTTGTTGCTGCAAACACCGTGACTCGCGTGGTTGTTGCACTCGAGGCCCCAGTACCCGCTCATCCAACGATTGGAGCTGTAGACGCTGAACGAGCAGGTGCAGTGGTTGGGATCCCCGTTTTGCTTGCCCCGAGGAAGCAGGACGGGGCCGAGCCGCCCGTGCTGGAACTCGCTCACCGAACGTCCGGCAAGCTCTTGAAAGCGCTCCTCGACGCCGCGCAGCTCCGCGGCCTGAACCTGACAATCCGTGCCGGCGCCCAGGCTGCACCGGTCCACCGACAGCTCGAGCCAGGCCTTGCGGGTGAGCAGGTCGGCCAGCTCGGCCGCGGGCGCTTTTACTTTCATCTCTCGCGCCCGCTTCGCGACCGCGGCCAGGACCTCTTCCCGGCGCCGTTGCGTCAGCTCCTTCTCCCGACGGGGTAGCGCGGCGGCCAGCGCTCCGCGGCGGTCCACCTCCTGGGCCGCGGTCAATCGCCGTGCCTCACCAGCGTTCGAGCTCGGGACGCGGGCCCAGGACCAGGCCGCTCCGAGCGCTTGCGGAACCGCCAGGCAGCAGCCCAGCGCGGCGGAGAGGGCCAGCGGTTTCCAATTTTTCATCTTCGCACCTCCAGATGAATCGCCGAGCTCGCTGAATCGCGAACCCCACTTCAAAGGTGCGGATCGGGGAAAGCGACGCGCCCGAAGTCGCGTTCAGGTCGCTGGGAGGGGGATCGCCGATTGCGCCAGCCGCTTGAAGCCCCGCGTCCCCGCCTCCTTGCGGACGGCCGCCAGGGTGGCGCCGGCCGCCGGATCGCCGGCGCCGCGCTGGACCTCGCCGAGGGCGAGCCGGGCTTCGAGACCGGCGGCGGCGAGCCCGAAGCCGGCGGCGTCCGCGACCGCGCGCCGGAGCTGCCGGAGCGCCTCGGGGGCACTGCCGGTCGCCGCCTCGATCCTTCCCAACCGGACGCCGACGGTGACGCGGAGCTCGCGGTCCTCGCTCACCTCGAGCCGGGTGCGAGCCTGCTCCGCGGTCACCGAGGCATCCTTGCGCAGACCCTGGCGCAGCAGGGACTCGGCGAGCACCGAGAGGGCCTCGGACTCGCCGCCCGGGATGCCGCGCTTCTGGTACCAGGCCGCGGCCTGACGGGCGAGAGTGGCGGCGCCGCCCGTCTGCCCCTCTGCGAGGGCGAGCGCGGCCAGATCGAGCCGGATCTCCATCGCCCGCAGCTCCTCGCCCAGCGCGGAGCTCACCTGCAGGGCCTCTTCGAGCTCCTCGCGCGCGGCGAGCAGGTTCCCGGAGGCGAGCTCGACCCGGCCGCGGTTCTGATGCGCCAGGGCGCTGAGCGGGCGGGCTCCGGTCTGGGTGGCGATCCGGAGCTGCTCGTCCGCGAGGGCCCGGGAGGCGGCGAGGTCGCCGAGCTGGTAGGCCATCCGGGAGCGCAGGCCGAAGATCCTGCCGACCCCGATCCGGTCCCCCGCCTGCTGCTTGGTGCTCAGGGCCTGCGCCGCGCGCTGCCAGGCGTTGCGCAGGTCGCCGAGCTGCGCGGCGACGCCCGCCGAGGCGGCCATCGCCTCCGCGGCGGAGCTCGCGTCGCCCGCCTTGTGGAAGGCGGCGAAAGCCTCTTCGTAGCGGCGCCGGGCTTCCGTCAGCTCGCCCCGCACGGCGAGGATCTTCCCCAGGTTGTTGACGGCGAAGGCCGCCTGGATGGGATTGCCGAGCGCCTGGCTGAGGGCGAGCTCGCGCTCGAAGTGCTGGCGCGCGCCGGTGAGGTCCCCCTGGGCGATGAGCACGCCGCCGCCGACGTCGAGCGCCTGCGCCTCGCCCATCCGGTCGCCGATCTTCACGCACCAGTCGCGGGACTCGTCGAGGAGCTTCCGCGCCTCGCTCAGCTCTCCGCGGTCCCGGTGCAGCGTGCCCAGGACGTAGAGCTGCGCCGCCATGGCCTGCGCGCTGCCGAGCCGCTGGGCGATGACCAGCGCCTCGAGATAGGCCTTCTCCGCGCCGTCGAGATCCCCCTGCGCCTGCATGGCGACTCCGAGGTTGGCCGCGGCCATGCCGATCCCCCACTGGAAATCGGCCTTCCGCGCCAGGTCCCTGGCCTCCTCGATCAGGCGGATCGCCTCCCGGGGCTTGCCCGTGGTCAGCAGCGCGTCCCCCTGATAGATGAGGCCTTGAGCGACCACCAGGGACTGGCCGGACCGGCGCGCCTTCTCCACCCCCGCCGTGGCGGCGCGCAGCTCGCCGGCGAAATCGGAGAGCCGCCGCGCGTTCTTCGCGGCCGCCACGTCGATGCGCGGATCCTGGCTCGCGGGGGGTGGCAGCTTGCGCATCGCGGCGAGCGCCGCGGCCGCCTCGACGCCCCGGCCCCCCAGGGTCAGGCTGTCGGCGAGCTGCAACCCGTATTCGATGTCGTCCGGAAAGAAGGTCCAGAGCGAACGGTAGGTCTCGCTCGCCTTGTTCCACTGCTTGCTCGCCTTGTAGAGGCGCCCCTCGATGGCGAGCCGCTCCTCGCGCGGCAGCGAGCGGCCGAGCTCGAGGGCCTTGTTGGCCTCGTCCACGGCGTTCGCCTCGTAGCCCAGGAGGGGACCAGGTCTGCGACAGGGCGGAGTGGATCACCGCCGAGCCCGGATCCTCCGCCACCGCCTGTTGCAGGGCCGCGAGCGCCCCCGGCGGGTTGAAGGCGTGCAGCCGCGCGATCCCCTCGACATAGTGACGGGACGATTTCGGGGTGGACGGCCGCAGGGCCTGCGCCTCCTGGACCTGCTTCGGCGACAGCGCGGCGACACCCAGGGAATCGCGCAGCTTCTCGCCCGTGCGCGCGACCAGGTCCAGCAGCCCGGACGGAGTGCCGAGCTGCACCAGGGAGACCACGGTGTCGCCGTCGGGGACCTGGATCACCCGCAGGTCGACGCGGATCTGCTTCTGGATGGGCAGGAAGGCGCCGACGACGACCAGGTCGGCGCCGAGCGTGTCGTGCAGCCGCTGGAGGTCGGCGGGTCCGAGGCTCCCGGGATCGTGCAGCGCGAGCGAGCGTACCGCCTGCGCCACCCGCTCCCCACGGATCACCCGCATCTTGCCGCCGGCCGCCAGCTCGGTGGTCAGCATCTCGGAGAAGGCGGTCTCGAGCCAGCGCGTGTCCGCGCTGGGCGAGAGGCTCTTGAAGTCGAGCACGGCGATCGACCGGCGGACGCCCTCTCCCCCCACGCTCGCGGAGGCCGGCTCCGGCTTCCGCGGCGAAGGGCCGAGGTGCTTGAGGATGTGGGCCCCGGTGACGATCACCAGCAGCGCGACCACCGCCGCCCCGGCCCAGCCGAGCAGGCGGTAGAGGCGCCGGGCCGCCGGCGGCGGCGGAGAAGCCATTGGTACGGCAACTGGAACGGCAGCTGGAGCGGCCGGCGGCACCGGGGCCGGCGCCGGGGCCGCCGCCGGCCTCAGCGCGAGCGAAGGGAACGGCTCGGGGGTCAGCGGCAGGTAAGGCTCCGTCATCACCGGGATCTCGGTGGTGGCGGTGGCGGAGCGCTCGATCCGCCGCAGCTCGCCGGCGAACGAGTACCCCTGGCCCGGGATGGTGACGATGAAGCGGTTGTCGTTCGCCCGCTCCCCCAGGCACTTGCGCAGGGAGAAGACGTTCTGCGTCAGGTTCGCCTCGGTGACGAAGACGCCCGGCCAGACCCGTTCGATCAGCTCCGACTTCTCCACCACCTCGCCGGGCCGCTCCAGCAGGGCGAGGAGGATCGAGAAGGACTTGGGCGTGATCGCCACCGGCTCGCCGGCGCGCAGCAGGAGCCGGCGGACGGGGTCGACGCGAAACGCGTCAAACTCGTACAGCACCCTCTCCTTCTCTTCGGGACGGGCAATCATCGTCACAATGGCAGCTCGCTAAGTGATCTGAATTCTAGCGCACCCGGGCTCGTTCGCGCTCGGGGGGCGGAAGATTCCTGCTGAGAGGCGGTGAATCCGGCATCGGGGTCCGTCTAGAACAGGCATGGGCGAGAGACGCAATCCGCGGAATCTGCGTTCTCTCCCCGGATCTTTCTACTCTCCTCCCACCCCCTGCCGCAGCGCCTCGACGAAACGGTCCCGGAGCCGCGGATATCTCTGCTCGTAGTCCGCGCGGCTGCGCTCGATCACCTCGCGGGCCTCGGCGGCGCCGTAGACGCTGGTGATCTGAACGGCCTCGAGCTCCGCCCCGGGCGGACGCTTGTAGGTGAGGAAGTAGTGCTGGAGCCGCTCGATCAGCGCCCGGGGGAGGTCGCCGATCTCCTCGCAGTGGCCGTAGGCGGCGTCCCCCTTGAGCACGGCGACGATCTTGTCGTCCGCCTGGCCGCGGTCGATCAGGCGCAGCCCGCCGACCGGCACCGCCTGCAGCAGGGTGTCCCCGTGCGAAAAGCTCCGCTCCGAGAGAACGCAGATGTCCATGGGATCGCCGTCCCCCTCGACGACGGCGCGGCCGCCGCGCCCGGCTTCATCGGCGGAAAAACCGAAGGCCGCCACCCGCTCGCCGCAGAAGGTCTGGGGGAGGAAACCGTAGAGGGTCGGGCAGACGTTCGAGAACTGCTGCGGCCGGTCGACCTTGAGGTGGCCGCTCGCCTTGTCGATCTCGTACTTGACGGTGTCGGTGGGGACGATCTCGATGTAGGCCGTCACCACGGCCGGGGCGCCGGCGCCGATCGCTATGCCGTGCCAGGGGTGGGCCTGGAAGAGGAGGCCGAACAGCTCCCAGGCGCGCTCGCGGTCTTGGTCGTTCATGGGGTGAATCCTAATACGGCTTCAGCCCTCTCCCGCCGGCTCCTGGAAGATCCGCCAGTCGTCGAGGCGCAGGGCGGTGAGCTCACGCCCCCAGGCGCAGCCGGTGTCGAGGCAGGCCACCCCGTCGCCGACCTTGAGCCCCAGCGCCGCCCAGTGGCCGAAGACCACCGTCGCGCCGGCACTCTTGCGGCCGGGGAGGGCATACCAGGGGCGGCACCCTTTCGGCGCGAGAGCCGGGGGACCGCTGAACTCGGCGCACATGCGGCCGTCGGCTTCGAGGGTGCGCAGCCGGGCGAAGCCCGCGAGGGCCACGCGCGCCCGCTCGAAACCGGAGAGCCCCTCCTTCCAGCGCTCCGAGGTCTTCTGATCGACGGAGGCCAGCAGCTTCGTCCCCTTCTCTCCGCGCAATCGCTCTTCCACCTCGCGCGCCAGGCGTTCCGCCTCGGCGGGGGTCCAGTCGGGGAACAGCCCGGCGTGGACGAGGAGGATCTCCCCCTCACGGTGGATCAGCGGCCGGCCGCGAAGCCAGGCGAGGAGGTCGTCCCGGTCCGGCGCCTCCAGCACGTCCGCCAGGTTGTCGCGCCGCTTGGCCTCGGAGACCCCGGCGGCGCGGGCGAGGAGATGGAGGTCGTGATTGCCCAGCACGGCGACGATCCGCTCCCCCTTCTCCGCCGCCCAGCGCAGCATGGCGAGCGAGCCCGGGCCGCGGTTGATCAGGTCGCCAACGAACCAGAGGCGGTCCTGCCCGGGGTCGTAGCCGATCTTCCGCAACAGGCGCTGGAGCGTCTCGAAGCAGCCGTGGACGTCGCCGATCGCGTAGGTCGCCATAGGGCCGTAAAGATCTCGCGGCGGAGGGCAGGATGCAACCCTGCCGCCGGCGGCGGCCCCGGCCGTCAGATTCCGCCGAGCCAGGGGTACCCCTGGTCCTCCCAGTAGCCGCCGGGCTTTTCGGCCGTGAAGGTCATCCGGGTCAGGTACTTGGTCAGCTTGTAGCCGAGCTTGACCGGCGAGTAGACCCGTAAGGGCGCGCCGTGCTCCGGGGTCAGCGGCCGGTCGTTGTAGGCGTAGGCGAGGATCGTCTGCGGGTGCAGGGCGCTCTCGCGGTCCCAGCCGTTGTAGTACTTGGCGTCGAAGGTGTCGAAGCGGAGGTAGCGGGCCTCCTCCGTGGGCTCGACCAGGGCCGCCACCGAGGCCAGCGGCACGCCCGTCCAGGTGCCGATCGCCGACCACCCCTCCACGCAGTGGTGCTTGATGGTGTAGCGGACCCGCGGCATCGCCTGCAACATCTCCAGGGTGAGCCGCGCCGGCTTGCGAACCTTCCCCCCCACCTCGAGCGCCCAGGCGGCGGGGTCCGCCACCCGCGGCAGCGGCCGGGCGATCGAGTAGGCGGGGAAGTCCCGCTCGGGCGTCCGGGCCGAGATGGGGTACTGATGCGCCAGATGGCGATGGGAGAGAAAGACCTTCTCCCCCACCCAGTCGTTCAGGCGGGAGGCCCCCTGCAACGCCGGGATCAGCGGCCCCCCCTGCCAGCCGCAGGCAGAGGCGAGCGAGGCGGCGCCGGCGGTCAATCCCAGGCGGAGGAGATCGCGGCGGCTGAAGGGGTGGTCGGGACGATCCGGTCGATCGAATCGATCAGTCATGGCTCGGGAACCTCCCCCGGTACCAGCCGGTAATCATCGCCCGCAGCGAGGCGGGGTCCACCAGGAAGACCAGGGCGACGTGGACGACGATGAAGGCGACGAAAATCCAGACGGCCCAGAAGTGCCAGTAGCGGGCGAGCTCGTAGCCGCCGAACAGCGCCGTCAGCCAGCCGAGCTCGACCGGCTTGTAGACGGCGAAGCCGGTCAGCACCGACAGCGCGCCGAGCAGCACGATGGACGTGTAGGCGAGCTTCTGGAGGGCGTTGTGCTTTCCTTGCGGCGGGTGCTCCTTGCGCAGCTTCAGATAATAGAGCTGCATCTGCCAGGCGCGGGGGATGTCGCTCGGCCGGAACACGAGCGAGCGCCACTCCCCGGTAACCGCGAGATAGACGACGTAGACCAGCCCGGAGATCACGAACGGCCAGGCGAGGGCGAAATGCCAGGAGAGCCCCCCGGCGAGCCAGCCGCCGAGGCGGGACCACGGCGGGAAGGGCTTGCCGTCCCAGGGGTTCGGATAGTAGGGGCGGCCGCGCAGGCCGAAGTGCGAGAAGGCCATGTAGATCTGCAGCCCGCTCGCGATCATCCCCAGCAGCAGCACGGTGTTGGCCCAGTGGGTCAGCCGCACGATCCCGTGATGGCGCTTGACCAGCGGCCGCCGCGCCGGAGCGACTGGAACGGGCTCGGCGGCAACCGGTTCGACGGGTGCTCCTGCCTCTAACGGTATCTCTGCCATGGTCGATTTCGCTCCTCCTCTTCAACAATACGCCCGGCGGCGCTCTTCTGGACTCTTCAGATTCCAAGTCCCGCAGGGCCGGCCGACTATGACGGATACGGTCGGCCGGCCCTGCGGGGCTTGGGAACGTCGCGGTTCCCCTACCTGGGGTTGAAACCCCAGGCTATTCAAATAGCACCCCTTCGGGGCGCGACGGGCAACGTCGTCGTACCATCCATTTACCAACGATGAGAGCCACAAGACTCCTCCTCCCGCTCCTCCTCCTCGCCTCCCCCGCACTCGCCGACCGGGTGCGCATCCTCGCGACCGACCGGCAGGCGGCGGAGGCGCGGGTGGAGATGGTGCTCGCGGCGCGGGAGGAGATCCTCGCCTCGGCGTTCGTGTTCGGCGACGACCCGTTCACCCTCACCAGCCTCGGGCTGCTGCGCGACGCCGCCCGCCGGGGCGTCCGGGTTCAACTGATCGCCGACGCCCAGTGGAACCGGATTCCTCGCGCCGTCCAGGCCCATCTGATGGCCGAGGGGATCGCCATCCGCGAGTACCACCCCTTCCGTCTCGACAAGCCGCTCTGGATCGCCCGCCGGATGCACGACAAGCTGGCCGTCGCCGACGGCCGCGTTCTGCTCGCCGGTGGGCGCAATCTTCAGAGCACCTACTTCGGCCTCGGCCGGCAGATCCGGTCGAGCAACTACGTCGACTGCGATCTCCAGGTGGAGGGGGACGCCGCCGCCGAGGCTCGCCGCTACTTCCTCGCGCTCTGGTCGAGCCGCGAGGTGCGGCCGTCCCGGGCGCGGGCGACCCCGGCGGAGATCCGGCAGGCCGCGCGGCTCCTCGATCATTACAAGGCCTGGCTCGACGCGCGGATCGAGGAGGCGCGCAACGATCCCGGGCGCCCCGCCACCGCGCTCGCCGACGCGGCAGACGCCGGTCCGGTCCGCTTCCTCCACGATCCCGTGGACCGCAAGGACCCGGTTCGCCGGGTCGGCTACGAGTTGCGCGAGCTGCTCGGCGCCGCCCGCGAATCGGTGATCGTCGAGTCCCCCTACCTCGTCCCCACCCGGGCGCTCCGGCAGGGCCTGCGGCAGGCGCTCGCCCGGGGGGTCCGCATCCGCATCCTGACCAATTCGCTGGCGGCCACCGACAACCTCTGGCCGCAGGCGGGCTACGCCGGCCACAAGACGGATCTCGTGCGTGGCGGCGTCGAGCTCTGGGAGTATCAGGGGCCGGAGTGTCTCCACGCCAAGGCGGCGGTGATCGACGGCGGGACAGTGATCGTGGGCTCCTACAACCTCGACCCCCGCTCCGAACGCCTGAATAGCGAGCTGGCGCTGGTCGTTCGCGACCCGGCTCTCGCCGTGGAGATGCGGCGCCTGATGGACGGCCACCTCGAGCGCGCGGCGCGGATCGACGCCCGGGGGTTTCCGGAAGGCTCCACGGAGCCCTACCCCGGCGTGCCGCGCTGGAAGGTCTGGAGGCTGCGCCTCCTGCGGCTGCTGGCGCCGCTGATCCGGGGGCAGCTCTGAGACGTCTGCATCAGAAAACGGCTACTCGCTCCGCATCGCGTCCAGCGGATCGACGTCCAAGGCCCGGCGGGCGGGCATGTAGCTGGCGAGGGCGGCGATGACGGCGAGCACGACGGCGATCAGCCCAAAGCTCAGGGGATCGTTGGGGCTGACGTTGTAGAGCACCCCCTTCACCGCGCGCGAGGCACCGAAGGCGAGCGGCATTCCGAAGACGATGCCGAACAGCGCCAGCATCATCCCCTGGCGCAGCACCAGCCGGACCACGTCTCCTCCCTGCGCCCCCAGGGCGACCCGCACGCCGATCTCCCGCACCCGCTGGCTCACCGAGTAGGAGAGCACGCCGTAGACACCGATCGAGGCGAGGAAGAGGGCGATGATGCCGAACACGATGAACATGCCGCCCAGGAAGCGGTACTCCCAGACCCCCTTCTGCCGCACCTGCTCCAGCGTGTAGATGTCGAAGACCGGCAGGTTCGGGTCCGAAGCCCGGATCTCCCGGCGCGCGCCGGCCACGATCTGCACCGGGTCGAAGCGGGTGCGGATCGTCAGCCCGGTGTTACGCGCCGCCTGGTAGGGATAGGGAAGATAGACGCTCGGCTGCAGCTTGTTGTCGATGCCGCCGTTCTTGAAATCGGCGACCACGCCGATCACCGAGAGCCATTCCGTATTTTTACCGTCGAGCAGCCGGAGGCGCCGCCCCACGGGGTCCTGCCCCGGCCAGAGCTTGGTGGCGAGCATCTGATTGATCAGGGCGACGTGGGAGAGCGAGAACCCCTCGGCGTCGGTGAAGCTCCGGCCGCTGACCGGCTTCAGGCCGAGCGTCCGCAGGAGATGGGGGGCCGCGCCTTCCCAGAACACGCTGGGCTCCTCGCCGCGCGGGAACTCCTTGCCATCGAGGGCGATCCGGCCGAAGCCGCCGCCATCTCCCAGCGGTATGTTGTTCGACGCCGAGACGGCTTCCACGCCGGGCAGGGTCTCGAGCCGCCGCACCACATCTTCCACCCGGCGGCTCATCTCCTCGTCCTTCTCGTAACGGCCGGCCGGCAGGTAGATCCGCATCGTCATCAGGTGGGCGGTGTCGACGCCCCCCTGCTCGTCCTGGAGGTTGAGGAAGCTGCGCACGAAGAGCGAGGCGCTGACCAGCAGCACGAGCGCGAGCGCGACCTGCGCCACCACGAGGGCGCTGCGCAGCCGGTTGCGCCGGAGGCTGCCGCCGGCGCCGCGCCCGCCCTCCTTCAGGGTCTCGTTCAGATCGGTTTTGAGCGCCTGGAGGGCGGGGGCGAGCCCGAAGAGGAACCCGGTCAACAGGGCGATCCACAGGGTGTAGAGGAGGACCGGGCCGTCGAGCGTGAACCGCATCCAGAAGGGGGGCGGATTGTCCGCCGGGATGGAGATCTCGATCCACCGGACGCCCCAGTAGGCGAGCACGACGCCCAGGGCTCCTCCCAGCAGGCCGATCACCACGCTCTCGGTCAGGAACTGGCGGACCAGGCGTACTCTTCCCGCGCCAAAGGCGGCGCGCACCGCCACCTCCCGCTGCCGCACCGTGGCCCGCGCCAGCAGGAGGTTCGCCACGTTCGAGCAGGCGATCAGCAGGACGCAGATCACCGCCCCCAGCATGGTCAGCACCATCAGGCGCATCTCCGGGCCGGCGAACTCCTCGCGCAGGGGGCGGACGCTGCCGCTCCACCCGGTGTGCGTATCCGGATACTGCTTCGCGAACCGCTCGACGATCGTCTTCACCTCCGCCCGCGCCTGGTCGGAGCTCACCCCCGGCTTCAGCCGGGCGAGAACGGAGAGATTGCGCTCGGAGCGCGGATCGTCCTTGACGAAGTTCGCCAGCGGCACCCAGGCGAGCTGCCGCTCGGGGAACTCGAAGCGCGGCGGCATCACTCCCACCACTGTGTGGGCCGCGGCATTGACCAGGATCGTCTTGCCGACGGCGTTCGGATCGCCGTTGAAGCGGCGCATCCAGAGCTCGTGGCTGAGCAGCACGGCGCCGGGCGCGCCGGCGCGGTCCTCGTCCTCGTGGAAGGTGCGGCCGAGGGCCGGCTCGATGCCGAGGAACGGGAACAGGTTCCAGGCGATCGATGCCCCCTCGACCCGCTCGGGCTCCCCCGCTCCGGAGAAGGTGAGGCTCCGCTGCGTATAGGCGGTGACCGTGGAGAACGCGGCCGCCTGCGCGCGCAGGTCCTGGTAGTCGAGATTGGAGAGCCCGGCGCGGTCGACGTCGTTCTTCGGCTGGATCTCGTGTACGGCCACGATGCGGTCGGGGTCCGCGTACGGGAAGGGGCGGAGCAGAATGGCGTTGACGACGCTGAAGATCGCCGTATTGGCGCCGATGCCGATCGCGATGCAGAGCACGGCGATCGCGGCGAAGCCAGGGCTCTTGACGAGCGTCCGGACGGAGAAGCGGAGGTCCTGCAACAGGGTTTCCACGGTGCCCCCCTTTGGGAAGTGATGGGAAGTGCTGCCGTGTGTCCCTACGTAGGGGGAGGGGGGAGTGTTTCAGAGGGGTGGGAAGGACTCTGGCCGGATCAAGGGAATTTCCGGTAGATATCCCTGCGATGAAGCACTCGCTCGAAAGTCACGGTCTCCCCTTCAACGCGCATCCCCACCCGGTAGTCGCCGAAACGGGTCTTGTAAAAATCCTTGTACCCCTTCATCTTTTCGATCTTTCCCGCGGCTTGAATCGACTCGATACGCGGCATCTCCTCGAAGAGGAACCGTTCGATCTGCGACCTCGTTCCCGAAGGCACGACTGCCAGATCTTTCAAAAAAGCTTTCTTGAAAAGAACTTTCAATCGGCCTTGCCCAGCCCGGCGTAATACTTCCTGGCCGCGTCGAGGTCCAGAGTTTCTCTGTCGCCATCCTCTGTCATCAGCTCGAAAAGCGCCCGATTCTCGAGGAGGTTTTCGATCTCCTCGAACGTGGCCAGGTCGATCTGCACCGCCACGCGGCGGTTCTCCTCATCGACCACGTATCTCTTGGGAATCTCTTTCATCCCGCACCTCCGTTTTCGATCTTAACTCCAAAGGGTTCCGTTCTTCGACCCCCTACC
This sequence comes from uncultured Acidobacteriota bacterium, assembly GCA_963698025.1. Classification (GTDB taxonomy): domain Bacteria; phylum Acidobacteriota; class Thermoanaerobaculia; order Multivoradales; family UBA5704; genus DATARR01. The sequence goes on from OY969112.1 coordinate 667,022, forward strand.
CCAGCTTCCGCAACCCCGAATCCCCCGGAAAGCGCATCCGTGCGTAGCTCAGCAGCCGCTGGGCCGAGCCGGGGTCGTTCAGGATGCGCAGCGTCTTCACTCCCTCGGCGTAGGCGGCGGCCGTGGGGTTCTTGTCGACCATCGTGCGCAGCGTCGGAGCGACCTCGGCGGCGCGACCGGTGAGGGCGTAGAGGATCGCCAGGCTGGAGTAGGCGCGGATGCTGTCCGGGAACATCCCGATCTCACCCTTGAAGGAGGTCTCCGCGCCCAGGGAGTCCCCCTGGTCGGCGAGGAGCTTGCCGCGGATCAGGGCGAGGCCGCGGATCAGCTCCGGGTCCTTCGCCTCGCGCTGGCCGTAGATCTGCTCCGCCTGGTGGACGAGGTCGAGCGCGCCGGCGTCGTTCTTGCGGGCGTGGAGCACCTCGGCGAGGGTGATCATCGGGCCGATGCGCAGGCTGCTCTTCTCGTCCATCGCCGCGCGCCCTTCTTTCTCCGCCCGGTCGAGGTCGTCGCGCTGGAGGGCGATCTGGGCGAGCAGGCCGTGGGCGAAGGAAGGGTGGGTCGCGACCGCCATCCTGGCGTGCGTCTCCGCCTCGTCCAGCCGGCCCAACTCGTAGTAGAGCGAGGCGGCGGCGACGGCGATCTGCGGCGAGCCGTTCGAGACCTTGAGCCCCTGCTGGTAGGCGGCGAGCGCCTCGTCGGTCTTGCCGCTCCGCTGCAGGGCGCGGCCGAGGTACTCCCAGGCATCCACCATCTTCGGGTTCTCGGCGATCACCTTGCGGAAGGCCACGGCCGCCTCCGGGTAGGACTTGGCCGCGGTCAGCCGGAACGCCTCGCGCAGGTCGGCGAGCGTGCCGAGCTTGCTCTTGGCGTCCGGCAGCGGCCCGTCGGACGTGCTGCCGCCGGAGCCGATGTAGCCGAGCGCCATCATCGCCTGCCGCGACTCCTCGTCCACCGCGGCGGGCGGGGCAAGCCGGCGGTCGTACCTCGCGAGGTCCTGGCGCATGGAGGCGTAGACGCGACGCTCGTCGCGCAGGACGTTGGTCTTCTCGCGCGGATCCTTCGCGCGGTCGTAGAGCTCGGGGTCCGGACCGTCGATGTAGTGGTCCTTCTCGTCGATCAGCGAGAACAGCTCGTTCCAGCCGAAATGGAGACGCGGATAGAAGGTCTCGGAGTAGATCCGCCGCGGCGGCACGCCGGCGGCCAGCAGCGAGACCCCGGGCATGGCCTTCGGCACGTTCATCCCCAGCAGGCCGAGCACGGTGGGGGTGACGTCGAGGAGCTGGACGGGGCGCGCCGTCGTCCCCCCCGCCTGCTGCGACTTCGGCAGCTTGACGATCAGCGGCACGTGGATCGCCTCATTGTAGAGGAGCACGCCGTGCTCCTCCTCGCCATGGTCGCCCAATCCCTCGCCGTGATCCGAAAGGAGGACGATCAGCGCCCGGTCGTAGACCCCCTGCGCCTTCAGCTCGTCCACCAGCTCGCCCACGATGTGGTCGGCGGTAGCGATCTCGCCGTCGTACTTGACCGCATAGCGCGAGGCATAGGGCTCGGGGGGCGTGTACGGGGAGTGCGGCTCGTAGATGTGGAAGAAGAAGAAGAACGGCTTGTCCGCGACCGAGCGCAGCCAGGCTTGCGACAGCTTGAGCGTCTCGGTCCCCGGCCGCTGGAGGCCGCCGAGGCCGGTGCCGGTGCGGAACTCGATGCCGTCCTCGTAGAAGTCGAAGCCGGTCGAGAGGCCGGTCTTCCCCTGCAGCACATAGGCCGAGACGGCGCCGCCGGTGGCATACCCCGCCTTCTTCAGGATCTCCGGCAGGAACGGCAGCTCGCCGCGCTCGACCTTGCCGGCGTCGAGCTTGTAGCCGACGTTGTCGCGCACGCCGTGCACGGCCGGCAGCACCCCGGTCAGCAGCGTGGTGTGCGAGGGGAAGGTGAGCGGCGTCGTCGAGTAGGCGCGCTCGTAGAGGACGCCGTCCCGCCGCACGGCGTCGATCGCCGGCGTCTCCACCCCCTTGTAGCCGTAGGCCGGCAGGTGGTCCGCCCGCAGCGTGTCGATCGAGATCAGGATCACCGGCGTCCCCTTGGGGACGTCCGGGGCGCCCCCGCCGCCGTGCGAGCAGGCGGCGAGGAGGAGGAGGAGGAGGAGTCCCAAGAGGAGTCGGACAGCGCGCCGTTGAGGGCGACCGCAGGTCGCCCCTACACCAGATCTCGACGGAGGTTGTAGGGGCGACCTGCGGTCGCCCTCAACGGCTTTCATCGACCGCTGATCTCTCATGGCTTCACCTGCCTCACTTGACCTGCCTCAAAAACGCCCTAGCCTTCTCGATGTCCGGCCCGTAGCGCGCGGGCGGGGCGCCGGCGGCGAAGCGCTCCAGGGCTTTGCGGGCCTGCTCGGTGCGGCCCAGCGCGGCGGCCTGGGTGCCGAGGTTCCAGAGGGCGTCCCAGAGATCGGGCTGGAGATCGACCGCCTTCTGCCAGGCATCGATCCCCTCCCCCTTGGCCCCGAGCTGGAAGAGGGCGACCCCGAGGTCGTTCCAGGCCAGCGGCAGCCTGGGGTTGAGCTTCAGGGCTTGGCGGGAGCGGTCGCGCGCCTGCGTCCAGTGGCCGAGGCGCAGCTCCACCAGCCCGAGCTGCTCGTAGGTCTTGGGATTGTCGGCATCGTTCGCGAGCACCCGTTGCAGCACCCCGAAGGCCTCCTTCTGCCGGCCGGCCTCGGAGAGGGCGAGGGCATAGGCGTTGAGCGACTGCGGATCGTCCAGCTTCTCGGCCAGCGGCTTGAGGACGTCGACCGCCTCCGCCGGCCGCCCCATCTCGGAGAGGGTGAGGCCGAGCTGCCGCAGCAGCGCGTCGGAGACCGCGCCCAGACCGCGGGCCTTGAGCATGACCTCGAGCGCCTCCTGGTTCCGCCCGGCCTGGAGCAGGCTCTGGGCGAGCAGCGAGTAGCCGAGCGGCATCGTGGGCCGCTCCCGCACGATCTCACGCCCCAGGCGGACCGAATCCTCGACCTTGCCGCGCATATAGAAGTCGATCACGTCGTGGACCTTCTGGTCGAGGCCGATCAGCCGCTTGGGATCGTCCTCGGGCCCGTAGTTGTCGCGCGCGGCGGCGGAGCCCGAGACGTAGCCGAGGCTTTGCAGACGCGCCGCGTCGCCCGGGCTCAGATCCTCCCGCCGCGGCGGCCAGGCCGATTCCTTGGGGAGCGCGGCGAAGACGCCCCGCGCCGCCTGGCGCTCGGCCTCGAACCGGTTCTCCTTCTCGCGCGGGTCCTTGGGCAGGTCGTAGACCTCGGGCAGCGGCAGCGCGATGAATTTGGTGCCGCCGCGCAGCAGGCCGCGCAGGGGGGCCCAGCCGCGGTTCAGGGTGGTCGAGAGGGACTCGAAGTAGGAATCGCCCGCGTCCCCCGGGGGTGCCAGCAGCGACCGCCCCGGCCGCCGCGGCCCCGGCGCGGCCGCCACGCCGGCGGCCTGGAGCACGGTCGGAAAGATGTCCACGTGCCGCGCGGACCGGCCGTCCCGCCCCGGCGGCACGCCACGCCCCCAGATCACCAGCGGCACCTTGAGCGTCGCCTCATAGGCGAACAGGCCGTGGGTCTGCTCGCCGTGCTCGCCCAGCGACTCGCCATGGTCGCCGGTGACCACCACCAGGGCCGGCTTCTCCCGGCCGTCGAGGAAGGGCCCGAGCAGCGGCGCCAGGAAGGAGTCGGCGGCGGCCACCTCGCCGAGGTAGGCGTTGTCCTTGAACCGGGAGGCGAACGGCTCCGGCGGCTCGTAGGGGGCGTGCGGATCGTAGAGGTGGACCCAAAGGAAGCGCGGCTTCCCCTTCTGGGCCCGCCACCAGGCGAGCGCCAGGCCCACCACCTCGTCCCCCCGCCGCTCGGGGAAGATGAACTCGGTGTCGTTCGAGCCCTTGGGGTAGTGGTCGTCGTAGACGTCGAAGCCGTGGTCGAGCCCGAACTGGGAGTCGAGCGGAAAGGCCCCCACGAAGGCGCCGGTGGCGTAGCCGGCGCCGCGCAGCACGGTCGCCAGGGTCGGGATCTTGGCCGCCAGCCGGAAGCCGCTGTTGTCGCGCACCCCGTGCTGGAAGGGGTAGAGGCCGGTGAGGATGTTGGTGTGCGAGGGGAGGGTCACCACGTTGTGGGCGTGGGCGTTGGTGAACACCCGCCCCTGGGCCGCCAAGCGGTCGAGCAGGGGGGTCTGCGCTTTCTGATGGCCGGCAAAACCGGGAGCGTCCGCCCGGAAGGTGTCGATGGTGATGAGGACGATGTCCCGCGAAGGCGCGGCCGCGGGCCGTGCCGGGACCTTTACGGCCGGCGGCGGCGCCGCGGCGAGCAAGAGACCCGCCAGAGCGGCGAACGCCGCGAAACTCCACTTCGCCATAGCGCGTGGGATTGTAGCAGTGAGAGGACCCTCATTCCCCAACCCCTCTCTCCCGTCCCCTCTCCCGCCCTCCCTCACCGGAAGAGAGGGGCTCAAGACAAACTGAACTAACTTCTCCCTCTTCTCCCGGTGAGGGAGGGTGGGAGGGGACGGGAGAAGAGGGCCGGGGTGATGAGGGCCTACGCCGGCAGGAACACCGCGTGGAACCCCAGATGCACCGGCGCCGCCAGCGGCACCACCGCCACCGGCCCCGCCTCGACGTCGAAGGCGTCGAAGACCAGGAACGCGCTCTCCCCCTCCACCGCGTCGAACCGCTGGCAGATCACCGCTCCCCCCTCTCCGGAGGGGTCCGGCGCGAAGGCGGGCTCCCCCCCGAGGTAGCACCCCGGCGGCGCCTGCCAGACCTCCACCCGGTCCGGGTGCGCCCAGGAGGCGTGGACGACCTGATCGAAGAACTTCCTTCCCGGCCGGCCGGTCCGGGAGATCCCCAGCATCCAGAGATCTTCATAGGGGCGCCCCGCCCGGGCGGGATCGATCGCCGGGAAGTCCGGGGCGCGGTCGTAGGCGATCTCGCGGGTCTCGAGCAGGGCGCCGGTCGCGAGGTCGATCACGAAGCGGACCGGCCGCCCGGGACCGACGTCCGTGAACAGGCCGGCGAGGAGATACTGATCGTAGACCGGCCGGTCGAGCTCGAGGACGTCCACCGTCAATCGGTCCCCCTCCTCGAAGGCGTTGATGCCGTGGAGGACGTAGCGGCTCCCCACCGGCACCGAGGCCACGGGCTCGCCGTCCTCCCGCCTCACGATGAGGAGCTCGCTCCCCCGCTCCGGCTCCCAGCGGAGGGCGTCCAGCAGCGTGCCCCCGGACCCCAGGCGGGACATGTCCATCAGGTAGGGGCCGACGTGGAAGATCGCATGCCGGCCGGACAGGCAGAAGTCGTGGAGCGAGGCGGGGACCCCGAGCGGCAGGCGGCGGCGGTAGGCGAGGCGGCCGTCCGGGTGGAAGCGGTAGAGGTTGAGGCTCGGCTGGGCGGAGGCGAAATTGACCCCGAAGTTGAACAGCTCCCCCGTCTCCGGGTCGATCTTCGGATGGGCCGCGAACGGGCTCACGGGATTGACCGCGCCGCCGAAGTTGAAGGGGCCGCGCGTCTCCAGCGTCTCCGGATCCAGCTCCCAGGGGAGCCCCTGCTCGCCGAAGGCCAACAGCGAGCCCCCATACGGGTAGATGCTGACGTTGAGCGGCGACTCCAGGGCCACCCCCCGCACCAGCTTGTCCCCGGGGAAGGCGGTGCCGAACGAGCGGTAGAGCGGCCGGCCGGCGGCCTCCTCCTCAGTGAGCCGGGTGCCCCGCACGTAGCGGGAGGTGAAGCGGACCCCCTCGGCGCCGAAACGCAGGGCGCAGACCATGCCGTCGCCGTCCAGCCAGTGCCGGTAGCGGCCATCGCCGCGCTCGAAGCGGGCGGGGCCGTTCAGGTAGTAGGTGCCGCGCAGGAAGGCCGGCACCTCCCCCTCGATCCGCGGCTCGCAGCACTGCTCCGCCGGCGCGGCGAAGGCGCGGTCGAGCCCCGGAGCGTGATCCTCGGTTTCTGACGTCATTCTCGACGTCTCCTCGCCACGCACCCGGGATTGAAATCCCGGGCTACCGACGGCCGTCCCATCCGGGACTCCAGAGCCCGTTCTCCCCGCGAAGCCCCGGGCAGGGGCGGCCGTGGGTAGCCCGGGATTTCAATCCCGGGCGGAAAGGAGAGCGGTCTCTTCATCAGCCCACCGCCTCCGCTATTACCTCCATACTCACCTCCGCCGGCGCCAGCCGTTCGGCGCGGAAGCGGGCCATGCAGGGGACCGGGAACCGCCAGACGTAGGTCTCGGAGGTCTCGCGGCAGGCGGCCTCCAGGCGCTCGGCCATCGCCGCGGGATCGAACTGGAGGTCGTCGATGTCGATGCCGCGGATGAAGGCGCCGTTGGTGGCCGCCCGGGGGTCGTCCAGCACCGAGGCGGCGACGTGGGCGGCCGTCCACCGGGCGAGATCGCGGAGGTTTTCGAGCTGCTCGTCCAGCACCTGGCGGGCCTCGTCGAGGCCGACCCCGACCTTGTAGAAGGTCAGCTCGGCGGACGCCAGCGCCCCCACCTCCATGAACTCGAAGAAGACCGGCTCGGGAGCTTCGAGCGCCACGTTCTCCTTCTTCCACCGGTAATAGGCGGCCAGCAGGCGGTGGATCCCCTGGTTGATCGGCCCCAGCAGGCCGAAGCGGCGGAGGAAGGCGGGCAGGAAGGCCCGGTTGACGTGCAGGTCGTTGATGAAGGGGAAGACGTAGTAGGCGAAATAGACCGTCAGCTCCCAGACGTAGCGCAGGGAGAAGCACTCCTGGTCCCCCAGCGTGCAGTAGCTCACCGCGAAGCTCGGCACGTAGGCCTCGTAGACCGCCCGGGCGAGCGGCTCATAGAAGCGGACCTTGGCCTCCAGCTCCTGGCGGTCGCGGGTGAGGATGCAGTCGGCGATCAGCGTGTTGTAGATCGAGATCAGGTCCCCGCCCGGGCTGTACAGCGGATCGGTGAAGCGGCAGGCCTCGCCGCAGAGCGCCCAGCCGGAGGGGGAGATGGTCTGGCCGCTGTCGAGGGCGAAGCTGGTGAAGCCGGAGTGGTGGAGCACCTTCCGTTGCGGCAGGTCGCGGGCGTAGAGGGGGTACTCGCGGCAGATCCACTCGATCAGCTTGTCGGCGGTGGAGACGTCCTTGCTGGAGACCACCGCGGAGTCGTAGACCAGCCCCAGGCTGGTCTTGCCGTGGAGGGGGATCTCCCAGAACCAGTACCCCTCGCCGCAGTAGTGGTTGGTGGCCAGGAAGGTGGGGAAATGCCCCAGGGTCCCCCGCTCCGGCCGGATGCGGAGGGCCTTGCGGTCGAGGTTGGTGATCTTCTCGGGGTCCAGCAGCCCGTCCACCCAGAGGAACGAGGCGCCGTGCTTGATCGGGCTCGGGCGCTCGAGCTTCTGCTTGCGGGCGAGGAAGCGGTTGCGCCCCGAGGCGTCGACCACCCAGGCCGCGCGGCCGGCGATCTCCCGGCCATCCACCTCGAAGCGGAAGCCGTGGGGGCCCTCTTCGGCGAGGTCCACGTCCAGCCCCGTGATGGGGTTGATCAGCTCGAAGCTCGGGCACTCGCGGTTCCGGCGCAGGACCTCGGCCTCGAACGTGTTGCGGTCGAGCTGAAAGGTGGCGATGTTGGAGACCTTCCGGATGTACGACTGGCTGAGGTCCTCCCAGACCTCCCCCCCGCGCTGTGACTTCCAGTAGAAGCGGAGGTTGTACTTGAGGTAATGCTCCTGCAGCAGGTACTCCTCCAACTCGAGCACCCGCGAGTAGTAGTAGCCGCTCACCTGGACCGTGGCCTCCCCCACCTTCTGCTTGGGATTCGGGATCTCGGCCCCGCGGTCCACCATCAGGATGCGGATCTCCGGCCTCTCCAGCAGCAGCTGGCGGGCGAGCGTCAGGCCCGCCAGCCCGGCGCCGGTGATCAGGACGTCGACTTCACGAACGTTGCTCGCTTCCATTTCCGTGCTCCTTGTTCCGTTCACTTGGCTCCCAGGACGACGGCGCAGGCGTGGCCGTCGGCGCTGAGCGCGGTCAGCAGGATGCGCTGGACGGCGACGTGGCGGGTCGCGGCGGCGGCTCCGGTCAGGGGGAACCCCTCCTCGCTCCGCTCGAAGCCCTGGATTCCCGGCAGGGCACTGTCGCCAAACATGCCCAGCGTGCCGAGCGCGGCGACGGCCTGGAAACCGCCCGAGGCGCCGAGCGCCTCGCCGAGCATCGACTTGACGGCGGCGACCGGCAGATCCGCCGCGCGGTCCCCCAGGGCGGCGGCGATGCCGGCGGCCTCGGCCCGGTCCCCGGTCACGCCACCGCTGGCGGAGACGCTCGCCGCGTCGATCTCCCCGGGGCCGATCCCGGCATCCTCCAGCGCGATGCGGACCGCCCGCGCCATCGCCCGGGCGGCCCCGGCCTCGGTCTCCGAGGGGTCGAAGGCGGAGCCGTGGCCCAGCACCTCGGCGAGCACCCGCGCCCCCCGGGCGGCCGCGGCCGCGCCGTCTTCGAGCACCAGCAGCGCGGCCCCCTCGGCCAGAGCGAAGCCGCTCCGGCGGGCGTCGAGCGGCAGGGGGGCCGCGTCGCAGAGCCGGCCGGCGCGTAAGTGGCCGAGGAAGGACTCGTAGCAGAGCTCCTCGGCGCCGCCGGCGAGGAGGGCGTCGGCGTGCCCACCGCGGATCTGGGCGGCGCCGCAGGCGATGGCGAGCAGCCCCGAGGCCTCGCCCGCCGAGACGGTCGAGTTGACCCCGCGCAGGCCGTGCCAGATCGCGGTCTGCCCGGCGGCGGCGTTGATCACGCTGTTGGCGAAGTCCATCGGGCTGACGTGGGAGGGGCCGAGCTGGAGCCCGCGGCGGTCGAACTCGGCGATCGTCTTGACGCTGCAGAAGGTGGTGCCGAGCACCAGACCCACCTCGCGCCCGGCGCGCAGCTCGGGCGTCCAGCCGCTCTCGTCGAGAGCGCGCTGCGCCGCGGCCAGGAGCAGCCGCGAGGTGCGGTCGATCGGGCGCAGATTGCGCTCGCCGAGATAGTCGCGCGGCTCGAAGGGGCGGATCTCGCCGGCCTGTCGAGGACCCGACCCGTTCAGGCCCATCCCGTCGAGAGAAAACAGCTCGATGTCCTTGAACGCGCTCCTCCCCGCGCACAGGGCGGCGTGGAGGCCCGCCGGCGAATCCGCCAGCGGCGAGAGCACCCCGGCCCCGGTGACGGCGACGCGGCGCACGCTCAAAGCCCCACCTTGCGCAGGATCACCGAGGCGTTGTTGCCGCCGAAGGCGTAGGCGTTGTTCATCGCCAGCAGCACCGGCAGCTCGCGCGCCACGTTGGGGACGAAGTCGAGGTCGTCCTCCGGATCGTCCAGGTTCATCGTCGGCGGGATGCGGTCCTCGGCGACGGCCAGGGCGCAGACCGCGGCCTCGATGGCCGAGGCGGCGCCCATGGTGTGGCCGATCATCGACTTGATCGAGCTCATCGGGATGCGCGCGGCCCCGGCGCCGAAGACCCGCTTGACCGCCAGGATCTCCAGCCGGTCGTTGGTCGGGGTGCCGGTGCCGTGGGCGCTGATGTAGCTCACCTCCGACGGCGCGGCGCCGACGTCGGCCAGCGCCCGCTGCATGGCGCGGGCGGCGCCGTCCGCCTCCGGGTGGGCGGCGGTCATGTGGTGGGCGTCGCAGGAGAGCCCGTAGCCGGCGAGCTCGGCGTAGATCCGCGTGCCGCGGTCCAGGGCCCGCTCGAGCGGCTCGAGCACCAGCACCGCCGCCCCCTCGCCCGGGATCATCCCCTTGCGGTTGCGGTCGAACGGCTGGCAGCGCTCGGGGGCGATGGCGCCCAGGCGGGAGAAGCCGGTGTAGGTGATGCGCGAGAAGGCGTCGGCCCCGCCGGCGAGCATCAGGTCGGCGCGGCCGGCGCGCAGCGTGTCGAGGGCGTGGGCGAGGGCGTAGTTGCCGGCCGCGCAGGCGGTCGGGATCATCGTGTTCACCCCCGCGAAGCCGAGCTCCCGGGCCACGTGGGCGGCGATCATGTGGCAGGGGTAGCGGGCGAGGAACTCGGGGCCGACCTGGTCCACCTCCCCGGCGAGAATGCGGTCGTCGAGCCGCTCCACCTCCCGCGGCTCGCCCGAAGTGGTCCCCATCGCCACCCCGGCCCGCTCGGGATCGACGGCATCGGGATCGATCCCCGCGTCCTCCAGGGCGAGCCGGGCGGCCGCGATGGCCAGTTGCGAGGCGCGGCCGAGCGCGGCGGGGTCGAGCCGCCGGACGTACGGCCCGGGCTCGAAACCCCGCACCTCGGCTCCCAGGTGCACGTTGAAGAGACGCGTATCGAAAGACTCGACCGGAGCGAACCCCGACCGGCCGGCGAGCAGGCCGTTCCACACATCCTCCCGCCCGATGCCGATCGGGGTGACCAGGCCGAGACCGGTCACCGCGATCCGTGGCTCCATGGCTACACCGCTTGAGCCTGGTGCTGCGACTCGGCCAGGCGCCCCTGGACCAGGGTCACCATGTCGGGGATGCTGTCGATCTCCTTGTAGCGCTCGTCCGGGAGCTCCAGCTTGAAGGCGAGGTCGACGTCCACGCCGATCTCCAGCAGGGAGAGCGAGTCGAGCTTGAGCTCGTCCCGCAGCTTCGCCTCATCTCCGATCCGGGCCGGATCCAGCCCCGCGACGTTGGCGATGATCTGCTTGATCCTGGCCCGGATCTCCGTATCGTTCTGACTCATCTTCTCTCCCCCTTGTCGTCCATCAGACGATTCGAATGTTGATTCCAGCGGAACCCGCTCGCTGGTACCTATGTTAGGCCCAAACCCCGGCGGATTCGTTACAACTTTTCCCCGACGATATAGAAACTTTTCGATTTCAGAGGCGAAAGCCCATCGGGTCCCTGGAGGAGAAAACGGGAAACCGGACGGCCGCGGCTCAACCGCGGCGAAAAAACATTCGCGACAGGCTGGAGACGGCAGCGCCGGTCCCCCAGAGCAGGGCCGCCGCGGTGGCGCCCGCGCCCTCCACGAGCAGGCGGGCGAGCCAGACGAGAGCGGCGGCGCCGGTCCAGGCCAGGAGCCAGAACGGCAGCAGCGGCGGCACGAGAAACCGGGAGGGCGCGAACGGCACGCTGCGCGCCAGTCCGCGCCAGAACCGCACCCCGCTGGACGGCGTCGCGAGCCCCGCGCGCTCGACCGCGGCCATCTCGGCCGGCGCCCCCTGCTCGCAGGCCGTCTCGAAGCGGCTCCAGCGGCGCCCCGCGAGCAGGAAGGCGTCCTCCTCCATCGGGTGGCCGTGATAGCGGAAGCGGTTGGTCGCGCCATGGGCGAAATAGAGCACCAGGAAGGGACGGAGCGGTCCGAGCCCCCAGCCGGACTCCTGGGCCTGAAGGGCATGATAAGCCTCGTGGACCAGCGTGCCGAGCCCGTCGACGTCCCCCGGGTTCCAGCTCCGGGGATCGACGTAGATGCAGGTGCGGCGGCGCGCGAGGAGAGCCGGGATGGTGATCGCCTCCCCGCCGAGCCGGCCGATCAGGTGCGGAATGCCCTGGTGGAAGGAGACGGCGCCGAGGTCCAGGCTCGGATAGACCGCCCGCAGCAGCCGCGTCACCTCCGCCGGCGGCTCGATCCGGGCCGGAAACAGCCAGCGCCAGAGACGGCGGGCGCGCTGTTGAAGCCGGTCGCCGAGCTCCGCTCTCACTTCTTCGGAGCCGCGTAGCTGATCCGGTAGATCGACCCCGACAGGTCGCTGGAGACCAGCAGCGCCCCGTCCGGCATCACCTGCACGTCCACCGGCCGCCCCCAGGCCCCGCCCCCCTGTAGCCACCCCTCGGCGAACGGTTCGTAGGAGACCGCCTTGTCCCCCTGGAGGCGTACCAGGCTCACCCGGTAGCCGATCGGCGTCGAGCGGTTCCAGGAGCCGTGCTCGGCGATGAAGATCTGGTTGCGATAGGGCTCGGGGAACATCGTGCCGGTGTAGAAGCGCATGCCGATCGCGGCGACGTGCGGCCCCAGCTCCCGCGCCGGTGGCGTGAACTCGGAGCAGGCGTGCTTGCGGCCGAGCTCGGGGTCGGCGATCCGCCCGGCGTGGCAGTAGGGGAATCCGAAGTTCATCCCCGCCTTCGCGGCGTGGTTCAGCTCGTCGGGCGGGACGTCGTCGCCCAGCATGTCGCGGCCGTTGTCGGTGAACCAGAGCTCGTGGGTCTTGGGGTGCCAGTCGAACCCCACCGTGTTGCGGATGCCGCGCTCGACGATCTCCAGCTTCGGTTTGGCCCCGCCCTGGCCCACCAGCCGGGTGATGGTGCCGTAGATCGGATTGTCCTTCTCGCAGACGTTGCAGGGCATCCCCTCCGGCACGTAAAGATTGCCGTCCGGCCCGAAGCGGATGAACTTCCATCCGTGGTGCCGGTCCCCCGGAAAGGCGTCGGTGACCACCACCGGCTTCGGCGGATTCGCCAGCCGGTCGTCGATGCCGTCGAGGCGCAGCACGCGGGAGTATTCGGCGACGTAGAGCGCGCCGTCCTTCCACGCCACCCCGTTCGGAGAGTTGAGCCCCGAGGCGATCGTATGGACCTCCTCGGCCACGCCGTCGTGGTTGCGGTCCACCAGGGCGTAGACGCTCGACCCTTGCGTCCCCACGTAGACGATCCCCTTGGGCGACAGCGTCATCGAGCGGGCGCCGCGCACCTGGTCCGAGAACAGGCCGATGGAAAAACCGGGCGGCAGCTTGATCTGCTGCAGCGAGCCGCTGGTCGGAGCCGCCGGCGCCAGGCAGGCGAGGGCGGGGGCGAGCAGCAGGAGAGCGGAGAGCAGAAGGGGTGATTTCAGGTTCTGGATTCTGGGTTTTGGATTGGGGGTTCCCATACGCGCGCGTCCTCCCTGGCGGTGAAACGCTCGCAAGAATCGTGCAGCCGAGGGCGACCGCAGGTCGCCCCTACAACCTCCGGCAAGAGTTGAGGTCGGCCCGAAGGTTGTAGGGGCGACCTGCGGTCGCCCTCCTGCCCTCACGTCAGCAACAACCCCACCCCCACCGCCATCACCCCCACCGCCACGATCTTCCGCAACGTCACCGGCTCGTGGAAGAAGATCCAGCCGGAGAGGAGAGCCATGAAGTTGCCGATCCCCCGCTTCAGGGTCTCGACCGTGCCGACGTAGAGCTGCGGCAGCGCCAGGAATTGGAAGGCGAGGGCCAGGGTGCTGACCACCAGGGCGAGGACGTAGATGCCGGGGACCCTGCGGACCCTGGCCAGATCCCCCAGACGCCCCTGGGCGATGAGCACCAGGAGCACCCCGGCCGCCACCCCGGCGGTGACGAAGACGCCGTGGAAAGGGGCGTTCGACCGCTCGACCGCCAGCTTGTCGAACGGGATCGTCATCGACCAGAGCAGCGCGGTGAACGCCACCATCAGCGCCCCCTTCAGCGTCCCGTGCTGCCCGGAGTCGTCCGCCGTCCCCTCCGCGGACCGCCGCCGCCAGTGGAGCCCGATCGCCCCGGCGACCACCAGCAGGATGCCGAAGGCATGCGACGGCGCGGGGCGCTCCCCCAGCAGGGGGATCGCCAGCAGGGTGGCGAACACCGGGGTCAGCGAGAGGAGCGGAATCGTGACCGAGAGCGGGGCGATCCGCATCCCCTGGAGAAACAGCAGGTTGGCCACGATGTTGAGGAGCACCGAGGCGAGCGCCGGCCCGAAGTACCCCGGCCTTGGCCCCACCGCCCCCTGCTGCACCATCCAGGCGGCGAACAGCGGCACCGAGCCGATCGTCAGCAGGAAGACCAGCGCCACCGGCGGGATCTCCCGCACCAGCAGCTTGCGCGTCAGGTCGAACCCCGCCCACCCAAGACCACAGGCGACGACGAGGAGGAGGACCGGAAGGGGGATGGACATTGGGGCGGGAGTTTAACGCGGGTGGGTGTAGGGGCGCAGCATGCTGCGCCCTGGCCGGCGTCAACCTCTTTGAGGGCTGCGCCCTGGCCGGCGTCAACCTATTTGAGGGCTGCGCCCTGGCCGGCGTCAACCCCTTTGAGGGCTGCGCCCTGGCCGGCGTCAACCCCTTTGAGGGCGCAGCATGCTGCGCCCCTACGGTGAAAGCGTTCGGCAAACCAAAACGTCCTTGATTCCGCTAAACTGACCCTCTTTCCGCTTTTCGAAGGACGCCGCCATGAACCTGACTCCCGAGCTGGTCTCCGACATCCTGGTGCGCCAGGGCTACCTCACCTCCGTGCAGGGGGACACCATCAAGGCCGAGGCCAGGGCGCTGCCGCAACGGCTGCGCAACTCCAGCGCCTTCGAGCAGAAGGCCCTTGCCTACGAGCTGATCCTCCAGCTCCGGCTACCCAACCAGCGCGACTCCGGCGGCGCGCTCACCGAGCTCGACATCGCCCAGGCGATCGCCGGTGACGCCAAGCTCGACCACATCCGCATCGACACCCTGAACCTCAATGCCGACCTCATCGAATCCAAGATGTCGCGCCCGTTCGCCAAGCGGCACCGCATGATCCCGCTCGACATGGCCAACGGCAAGCTGCGGGTGGCGCTAGCCAACCCCTACGACATGGAGGGGATCGACTTCTTCAAGCGCATCGCCGGCCGCGACGCCCTGTTCGTCGTCGCCTCCGAGCCCGACATCCTCAAGGCGCTGACCGAGTTCTACGGCCTGCGCCACTCGGTCAAGCGCGCCGAGCGGGACCTCAACTCCGGCATCGACCTCGGCAACCTCGAGCAGCTCAGCCGGATGAAGAGCGAGTCCGAAATCGAGTCGTCCGACCAGCACGTGGTCAACGCCGTCGAGTTCATGCTCCAGCACGCCTTCGAGAGCCGGGCGAGCGACATCCACATCGAGCCCAAGCGCGAGGAGAGCCTGATCCGCTTCCGCATCGACGGCGTGCTGCACGACATCCAGCGGATGCCGAAGGTGGTCCACGCCGCCGTCACCTCGCGGATCAAGACCATGTCCCGCCTCGACATCGCCGAGAAGCGCCGGCCGCAGGACGGCCGCGTCAAGATGAGCCGCGGCGGCCGCGAGGTCGAGCTCCGCGTCTCCACCCTGCCGGTCGCCTTCGGCGAGAAGCTGGTGATGCGCATCTTCGACCCCCAGGTGGTGATGCAGGACCTCTCCGGGCTCGGCTTCTACCCGGACGAGATGACCACCTTCAACGACTTCATCAGCCGCCCGCACGGCATCCTCCTGGTCACCGGCCCCACCGGCTCGGGGAAGACGACCACCCTCTACTCGGCGCTGAAGAGCATCTGCACCCGCGAGATCAACGTCACCACGATCGAGGACCCGATCGAGATGGTCTACCCGGACTTCAACCAGACCGAGGTGCAGCTCAAGGTGGGGATCACCTTCGCGGCCGCCCTGCGGCACATCCTGCGGCAGGACCCGGACGTCATCATGGTCGGCGAGATCCGCGACAACGAGACCGCCCAGTACTCGATCCAGGCGGCGCTGACCGGCCACCTGGTCTTCTCCACCCTGCACACCAACGACGCCTCCTCCTCCATCTCCCGCCTGACCGACCTCGGCGTCGAGCGCTTCCTGATCAGCTCCACCGTGGTGGGGGCGATGGCGCAGCGGCTGGTGCGGCAGATCTGCCCCCACTGCATCACCGAGCGCTACCTCGAGCCGGAGGAGATCGCGGCGCTGCGCCTGGCGGTGCCGCCGGGCAAGCGGGTGAAGGTCAAGGAAGGGGAGGGGTGCTTCGAGTGCCGCAACACCGGCTACTTCGGCCGCACCGGCATCTTCGAGATCATGCCGATCGACGAGGGGGTCAAGAACCTGATCGTCCAGGGCGCCGACGCCCCCGAGATCAAGCGCGAGGCGGTGAAGAACGGCATGCGCACCCTCCGCCAGTCGGCGCTGCGCAAGCTCGCCGAGGGGATCACCACCTTCGAGGAGGTGGTGCGGGTGACCGGGCTGTAGGGGGAACCTTTTATATACCTGGCCGGCTGAAGCCGTCTGTCGAATCCTCACCTTCTGGCCTCCTCCCCACGAGGTGGGTGAATTCCGTTCCGAACGATCTCGTGAAGAAGGGAGATCCGGTAAGGGTGCCGTTGAGGGCGACCGCAGGTCGCCCCTACACCTGCCGTCGAGATCTGATGTAGGGGCGACCTGCGGTCGCCCTCAACGGCACGTTGTCCGGACGGGTCAGGATTGGCAACCCTGTCCGCGTCGCGCTCAGCAATTGGAGATGCAGCGCGGGCTCTGGTCTTCCGCGAACCAGGTGCAGCAGCCGCAGGGCGCGCAGCAGGTGGTCACCGGCCCGTCCGAGGTGCAGGCCTCCCGCGCGAGCTTGTTGCTGGTGGGCCGCCGGGGCGACTTGGCCGGCTGCTTCCCCTGAACCAGCGACTGGAGGAAGGCGATCTTCGCGGCGTCGCCGGCGGGCGCAGTCCGCTCGACACGCTGCCCCCGGGTCTTCGCCGCATCGCCGGCGGAGAGCGCCGAAGCGGGCTTGGAGGCGGCGGCAAAGAGCACCAGGGCACAGAATAGAGTCATGGAAAGGGTCAGCTTGGACATTTGGATATCTCCTCGTCAGAGTGGTTTTTTTTATGCCCCGGAATCCTGACTCCCGGGGACGCTCCCCTCTGAACGAAGCTGAAAGGGCGACTCCCTCACCCGGCCCGGCCGTTCAACTTTCCGTCGAAAGCGGACAAGATGGTTGAAGAATTCGATGGATAACCCGGCGCTTCCCGGAACAAAGGACCGGGCCGCGGAAGACGGGGGACGTTCCGGCCCACGCTTGGGCCAGCCCGCCCCTCGTTTGGGCCGGTCGCGCCCACGCTTGGGCCGGGCCGCCCCCCATTGGGGACCGTCCGGCCCTTACGAGATCTCGTAAGTCCCCCATTTGGGCCAGCCGGTCCCTCGTTTGGGCCAGCCGGCCCCCCGCTGGGGACGGGCCGGCCCAAGCGTGGGCCCGAGCGGCCCCTGCGAGGGGCGGAACCGGAACCTCGAGGGCCCGAACCGCGATTCCGTGGGCCGGAACGCCCCCGCCGAGGGGCACACCGGCCCATTTCAGGGCCGCAAGGGCGGGAGTCTACGCGATCTTCGCGACATCTTGGGCCGCGCCGGATGTTTCATGGGCGAACATGTCCCACGACTCCCGCCGCAGGAGTTCTTTACTAGGATAAAGGCGATGCTGGACTGGTCTCAGTGCCCCGCCGTCGAGCGCCACCCGGACCGGGTGAGCGGCGTGTGGGTATTCCGCGGTACGCGCGTGCCCGTCGCGGCGCTGTTCGAGAACCTCGAGTCCGGCGCAAGGCTGGAAGAGTTCCTCGATTGGTTTCCCGGCGTCGCCCGAGAGCAGGCGGAGGCGGTGCTCGAACACGCTGCCCGTAGCCTCCTCGTGGCGTGAAAGTCCTTTCGATCAGGGTACGCCAGTACCCTTGCGCCGTTATCTCCCTTTGCACGAGTGACGACCGTCTACGAGTTGGCCTGGAATACTCTCCAGAATGGAGCCCTGATCTTGCAGGCTGAAGCCGCGGGCTTTGACGTTCTCGTGACTACGGACAGAAATTTGAAGTACCAGCAGAATCTGAGTGAGCGGAGATTGGCGGTCGGGGTACTGCTCCCCACGAGTTGGCCCAAGATCCAGACCAAAGTTTCTGCAGTGGTATTGGCGGTCGGGGAAGCAACCGCCGGGAGTTACGCCGAAATAGAGATTTGAGGTATTTGTACATCTGCGCGAGCGGTAGGACCACCTCGCTGGCCGCCGGGATCGCCCGCAAGCCATGGTCGCTGGCGGAACTACTGGCGGCGGCGCAAGGGGTGGCGGCGTGGCAGATCCAACTTCCCCACTCCCCTGCGAGGGCGTATCTGGCCCTGCGAGGCTGAAGAGGCTAATATGCAGAGGTTTAAAAATGGCCGCATGACTAGGAGGCGAAGATGAGACGGAAGCTGTTCATGGTTGTGGTCCTGGTGGGTGTTTGCGTTTCCGGAATTGCCGATCGGCGGGCTGCCGCGAGCCTCCCGCTCTGCGGTCCGGCCTATTGCAGGGCCAATCCCGAGGCGTTCTGCACGTGTCCGCCGGGAACCGTGCTTGCCGGTAAGGGGATGAACTGCGACACTTGGCAGCCCGACTGCAACATGCGCTAGACCCGGCCCCGCGAGGACTGGCCTTCTCCGGCCGTCGGTAATGGGTTTTTTGTTGCCGGCGCCGGACCCTGATCGCCAGCGAGATCCGCGGCGCGGGCTCGGTGCGGCCTTCCCACGACCGCTTGGCGACGATCCGCTTCGATGCCGTCAAAGGGGAGGAGCGGGTCGCCACGACCCAGGTCTCCCAGATCAATGCCGAGGAGGGCAAGACGCAGGCTTTCACGGCGCGGCTGAATTTCGCGCCGGAAGACGTCGACCGCCTCTTCGCCACCGGCGAGCCGCCCCTTCTCCGCGTGACCGTGACCGTCCAGGACAACAGCTGAGGCCCAAGGAGTTGCCTGTCGCCTCCCCCTCCCGGGCGAAAGCCTCGGCATGGCTATGGAGAGGCTCGACCTCCCGGCTCGCTGCCGTCACCAGCTCCTCAGCATTGCCGGGACCTTTGCTGGCGTCACCGGGAGCGATGCCGGTCCTACCGCCGGCCTTTTGGAGGGGGTTCGGCACGTTTCGACGAGATCTTGAGCCTCCGGTGGGCGGCTCGTCCAGGTTTTTTGCGGGCTCACCCCAGTTATTTTGTCTCCCGCTCACGTTTTTGGGGGTCTCGCCAGCGTTTCCGGACCTCTCGCCAACGTTTCAGAGGCTGCCGTCAACATTTTCAAGGCTACCTGAAACGTTTCCGGACCTTCCCGAAACATCGGCGGAACTCCCGAAAACGCGGGCGAGCCTTGCGGAAACGTGGGTGAGGTTCCCTGAAACGCGGGTGGAGCTCACGGAAATGCCGGCGAGAGCCTCGAAGATGTTGGCGAGGCTCGCGGAAACGCTGGCGAGCCTCCCTGAGACGTCGACGAATCCCTGGAAAACGTCGACGAGATCCTTGGAAAGGGTGGCGAATCCCCCTGAAACGTCGACGAGACCGCCGGAAAGGCCGACGGGCTTTGCGGCGAGGTCGCCTCCTCGCGTTGAAACTCGGTGAGTTGGTCGCGAACCTCGTTCTAGGGCTGGAACGCCGTCCTGTCCACCAGTCCCGGGAGCTCGTCGCTGTCCATCGGCACCGCGGGGAGATCGTAATAGCGGATCTGTGTAGAGGCCAGATCCCGGACCCAGACCTCGAGACGGGAGGTGGAAAAGCGCACTCCCTGCACCCAGAAGAAGCCGTTGGGCCGCGGTCCGATGACGCGCAGGAACAGCTCCGTCCGCGTCGGGATCGCACCGGCCACGCACAGGGTTTCGGGAACGCAGTCCGCCACCTGGGTGCCGGCCGCGCCGCCGTTGATGCGGACCTTGGCCTCGTAGCCGGGAAGGGCGGAGGTGGCGAGCCAGGGCCCCGCCGGCGGGGCGGGATCCGAAGGGAGCGCGGTCGCCTCGGCCCGCACCCCGAAAGCTCTGTAGTTGGCCGTAATGCCCGTGATGTCGTGCCAGAAGTTGTCGCCACTTGGGCCCGATGTCAGATAGTTTCCCCTCCCTCCCCCAGGCCCGTTCGCATCGTTACAAAGATACAAGACGTTGGCTTCCTGGGCGGGAAGAAACCAGGTGAGTCCCAGAGCGATCTCGGCTTCGGAGACCTTGACGCCGCCGGGGAGGTCGACCCGGTAAAAGGTTGGAGTCGTGGGCACGTCCGCGAAAGTTGCGTTGACCCGTCGCAGGTTCTGGCTGGGAATGCCGCCTGGGGACGCCCAGACGTCCACCTCGCCGTCGAACGTCGCATCCGCCGCGGTCCCGACCCGAAACAGGCAGACGCAGATCGCGTCGACGCGGGCCGGCGCGGTGATGTCGAAGCTCATCGCCATCGAAACCCGGGTCAGGTTGCCCACGAAGGAATAGCCGTTCTCGAAAGATCCGTCATCCTGCCGCCAGCCGCCCGCGCAGTCGGCCCCGGCTTTCACGGCTTTCACGGAGCTCATCCCTGAACCGGAGGCCCAGGCGGCGGAGACGGCAAGAAACAGCAGAGCGATCCCGACACAAAGCCGCCTTGGCATACTCTCCTCCCAGCAAAGATTTTTGCCATTCTCTCCGTTCCTCCCCGGCTTGTCCATCCTGGACGTGGGCCGGCGCGGACGCTTGACAGCGGACTTGGCCCGTCATATAACCATCTGGTTAGGTAACCTACTGGTTCAGCATGCTATGACCACAGACCACCTCAGCACCACCCTCGCAGCCCTCGCCGATCCCACCCGGCGCGCGATCCTGGCCCGCCTGTCAGCCGGCGAGGCCTCGGTCACCGAGCTCGCCGAGCCGTTCGAGATGAGCATGCCCGCGATCTCCAAGCACCTCAAGGTGCTCGAGCGCGCGGGGCTGATCGCGCGCGGCCGTCAGGCCCAGTGGCGCCCCTGCTCGCTCCAGGCGGGTCCGCTCAAGGAGGTCGCCGACTGGCTGGAGCACTACCGCCGCTTCTGGGAGGCGAGCTTCGATCGCCTGGAAGAGTACCTGCGCGATCTGCAATCGGAAGAGGCGAAACGTGAACGCAAAGACGGAAAGTAGCCAACCATCGACTCACGCAAGGAGCACGCGATGCAACTGAATCCTTATCTCATCTTCAACGGCCAGTGCGAAGAAGCCTTCAAGTTCTACGAGCAGTGCCTCGGCGGCAGGATCGTGATGATGCAGACGCACGGAGAGACTCCGATGGCGGGCCACGTGTCACCGGAATGGCAGGGCAAGATCGTTCATGCCCGCCTGATCGTGGGCGACGACGTCCTGATGGGATCGGACAGCCCGCCGGAGCACTACGAACAGCCCAAGGGCACCTCCGTAACCATCAGCGTCGACGATCCGGCGGACGGGGAACGCATCTTCAACGCCTTGGCGGACAACGGAAAGGTGCAGATGCCGTTTCAGGAGACCTTCTGGGCCGTCGGTTTCGGTATGCTGGTCGATCGCTTCGGCACCCCGTGGATGGTCAACTGCGAGCGGGCCGGCGCTCCGTCCCAGGAGGCGCCGTGATGACAGCGGCCGCCGTCGCGACCCGTGAGCTGACCATCACCCGCACCTTCGACGCGCCGCGCGGCCTCGTCTTCAAGGCCTGGACCGATCCTGGCCGCATGATGAGCTGGTGGGGCCCCAGGGACTACCCCGCCACTCACATGGAGATGGACGTCCGGCCCGGCGGCGCCTGGCGCGGCTGCCTGCGGTCCAGCGAGGACGGCCGGGAGCTCTGGCAGGGCGGCGTGTTCCGCGAGGTCGTCGAGCCCGACCGCGTCGTCTTCACCTTCGCCTGGGAGGAAGAGGGGGAGCGCGGCCTCGAAACCCTGGTGACGGTGACTTTCGCCGAGCAGGGCGGGAAGACCCGGATGACCTTCCACCAGGCCCCGTTCCAGTCGGTCGAGGAACGCGACGGGCACGAGGGGGGCTGGACGAGCAGCTTCGATCGTCTCGTGGAGTCTCTGGCGAAGGGGGAGGTTCGATAAGAAGCAGGAACCCGTCGCGGCTCAACCGCCAGCGCCCTCCGCCCCACCGCGCAGGAGCCGCCCGAGGACGAGCAGGAGCACCAGCACCGCTCCCATCAGGGCGCCCCAAAAAATCTTCCTTTCCATGACCGTGGCGTCCGGCTCCGGGCCCCGGCGGGGCTCGGGGTGGAGGGCGATCTCGTGCGCGGCCTCGCCCAGTAGACGGGGGGCCAGGAGCGAGAGGTCGTAGCGCGGCGGCGCCAGCCCCGGCTGGCCGTAGAGGAGCGTCAGGGGACCTCCATTCGCCGGATAGAAGAAGCGCAGGCGATAGGCCGGCAGGAGCAGATAGGGCGGATCGAGAGGGAGCGGGGAATTATCCCCCTCCTCGACCAGGAGATCGAAGCGGGCCGCCGGGCTCGACGGCAGCTCCAGGGTCATCGGCGGCGCCGGGGTCTCCGGATCGGCGTGCCGCCAGGTCGCCTGCGCCACCGTCCGCTCCCCCGCCTCCCGATTCCTCCGCGCCCGGCGGGCGGCCGTGGGGATCTCGGCGAGCCGGACTTCCCGCTCGAAGACCCGCGCCGTCGTGCCCAGCACCAGCCGCGCCGCCGGCAGCGAGGGGTACGGGAGCTCGACCCGATAGCGGGAGAGGGACGGCGGCTCCCCCTCCTTCGTCCGCCGGGCCAGGGGAGGGAGCGAAAGCGACAGCGGCTCGTTCCGCCGCTCGAGAAGATAGGGGATCTGACGCCCGCGAGCGTCGGCGATCCGCAGGTCGGCGAGACCCGGGCTGCGGGAGAGGACGGCGGCGTCGAGGAGGAGCGAGGTCAGCCCCGGCGGGGAGACCGGGATCTCACGCCGATCGTGGAACTTGCCAGGATCGACCGGCGCGCCTCTCTCACCGTCCCGGTAGGCGCCGTCCCGGGAGGCGAGCCCCGACGACGCCGGCAGGACGGCCAGCAGGACGGCCAGGAGCCCCCTCCGGAGAATCGGCACGGCCCCTCCCCTCACTCCGCCTCCCGCCGCGGCAGGACGTACTTCTGGATCAGAACCGCCATCAGGGCCAGGCAGATGCCGAGGCCGGCGAAGGAGCCGACCCGGTAGAGACCGCCCAGCCGCGCCATGTCGTGCACGAACCCCTTGAGCACCGCCACCAGGAGGAGGACGATGGCGGCGATCCGCGTCGCGCGGTTCGGCAGGGCGATCCCGGCGACGAAGAGGGCGATGGCGAAGAGCGCCCAGCCGAGGGTGTAGGCGAGATCCTCGGCCAGCGACGCCTGCCCGGTGAGGAAGGCGAAGGTGAGGCTCGTGCCGCGCGAGAAGAAGTCCGCGATCTCGATGTTGACCAGCAGGAAGAGGAGCACCACCCCCGCGCTCGCGGCGACGCTCGAAAGGCGCGGCAGCGGTGGACCGGCGAGCCGGTCGTCGCCCCGCGCGAGGAGCCGGGCGGCGAGGAGGAAGGCGAGGGCGGGCACGAGATAGGTGTAGAGGTACCAGTTCCAGATCGCGAGGCTTCCCCGCGGATGGTAGGCCAGGACGGCCGGGTTCACCGCCAGCCGGACGAAGACCACGGCGATCAGACCGGCGGTCCACCCGAGGAGCCCGCGGTGAGGGATGCGCAGGTAGAGCGCGGCGAGCGCGGCGGCGAGAAGGGCCCAGCCGATGGTGATCCATTCGCGGTCGAGCTGCAGGGGGATGGCCGCCGTCACGCAGGCGAGAACCGCCCCGGCGACGAGCGCCAGCCGCCCCCTGTCGCGCTCCACGGGCACGCCTTCGGTACCTTTGCGATCCTGGCGCTCCATCCGCACCAGCCGGGCGAGGAGGACCGCGAGAGCGATCGCCTGCGCCACCGGCAGCGCTCCGATCATCCTCGAGAAACCCCCGGTGTCGAGCGCGTGCCGGGCGAAAAGGAAAAAGCCGAGGCTGGCGAGGACCGCCGCCAGGAAGGGTGCGCGCAGCCGCCGCGCCCGCTCTCCGAGAATCAGGGGGAACGCCAGATAGGGCAGGTAGAGCGCTCCAGCGAAAGCCAGCTCGTGCCACCACGGAGCGCCTGCGGGATCGTTGATCCCCCAGCCGATGACGGCGGCGGTGGTGAAGGCGACCGAGAGCGGAGCCAGCCAGGGCCGGGCGGCGGTCACCGAGAGGGCGAGGAGAGCGGCGAGGAATGCCACGTGCGCGGCGATCGTGAACGCCAGAGGGGGCGCCCCCGCGACCGCGGAGGCCGCGATCGCGACCACCTCGCCCAGGAAGAGGCTCGCGATGGCTCCCGAGGCGATGCCCGGCGCCAGATCGCCCGCCCTGCCGGCAAAGCGGATCCAGAGCAGGCCGAGGGCCGAGACCGCGAGGGCCGAGGCGAGAGCGACCGCCGGCCAGGGGGCTTGCCGCGCCGTCACCACCCAGGTGAAGAGGACGAGGTCGGAGGCGGCGAGCGCCGCGATCCACAGGGAAGCCCGGCGCAACCAGAGCGCGGCGGCGCCGATCGCGAGGTCGAGGAGAAAGAGGACCCCGAGGAGCGGCCAGGGGGGAATCGAGAGCCGGGGCTGCGCGGCGACCACCAGGAGAAAGGCGTGGCCCACCAGGGCCAGGTAGTGCCCGCCGTCGGCCGCCCCTGCCGACGCTCCCTCTTCTCCACCCCGCCGCATCCAGACGTTGCCGGCGAGGCCGAGGGCGGCGAAGCCGGCGACGAGGAAGAGGGCCGGGACGAGGCTGGCGGCGAGCGGCACCGTCGCCCACCAGACGCCGATCAGGATCCACGAGAGGACCGTCCCGGCCAAGGCGAGCAGGGGGCGGCGCAGGGTGCCGGCCTCCAGGAAGAGCCCGGCGTTCAGGATCACCAGGAGCAGCGCGAGCCCCCAGAGGGCTCCTGGAGCGAGCGGGCCGGCGGCGAGGAAAAAGAGCAGGCCGAGCGAGAGGAGGAGCAGGAACGCTCCGCTCCCCGCGGGCGGCAGGCGCCGGCCGAGCCGCCGGGCGAGCACCGGCACGCCGAGATAGAGAAGGCCGAAGACGGCGTAGACGGAGATCCCCGCCAGGAGCCGCTCGGGGGTGAGCGACCGGGCCGACCAGACCGCCTCGGCGGCGATGGCGAAGAAGGCGGCGATCGAGAAGAGGCGGCCATCCTCGTAGGTGAGGGCGAAGCCGGCCGCCGCCGCGAGGAGGGCGAAGAGAACGGCGAACGGCAGCCCCGGAGCGGCCGCCGCCGGCTCGAGGAAGAGGAGCACCGGGAAGCTGAACAGGAGGAGCGGTCCGGCGAGAGCGCCGAGGCGACCCTCCTCCCCGAGCGGCCGGCCCAGGCGGCCGGCGAGCCAGGGGGCCGCGAGGTCGAAGAGCACGAAGAGGGGGACGAAGCCGAGGATCGCCGGCCAGGCCGCCGCCCTGGAGTACGAGCCCGCGAACCAGAGGGCGAAGGCGAGGAGGGTCGTGCCGGCGGCGAAGGGGTGGAGCGCGCGCGGTCCGCGGAACGCCGCCACCACGGCAAGGCCGGCCTGCAGGACGAAGAGGAAGCCGAAGAGCAGGCCGTAGCGCTCGCCGTAGGCCGGAACGGCGGCGAGGTAGAGCCCGAAGACGAGGGGCAGCAGGGCTCCCGCCACTGCCGTCCTGGCGAAGACGTTCCCCCCTTCCCCGCTTTCCGCGGTTCCCCGCGGGCCCCGGACGAAAGCCGGGGCGAGGAAGCCGAGGAGCGGGAAGACGAGGAAGATCCCCAGCGCCAGGGGGAGCTTCGAAGCGTCGAGGAACCTGAAGACCCAACCCCACTGGTAGAGGGCGGTAAAGGCGAGCGAGAGGACCGAGAGCACCGGCCACGACTTGCGTAGCGCCACCCAGGCGAGGCCGGCGTTGAGGAGCAGCAGGTAGCCGAAGAGGCCGAACGGATGATCCTCGCCGCTCGACAGCAGGGCCGGAGTGGCGAAGCCGCCGACGAGGCCGAGCAGGGCGATGAACAGTGCGTCGTGGCGGATCGACAGCCCGACCGCCACGGCGGTGACCAGCACCATCAGGACGAAGGTGGGCAGGGGCCCGAGGAGATGCCAGAGGGTGTGCGCGGCGAAGAAGGTGGAGAACAGGGCGACGATCCCCGCCGCTCCCAGGGCGTTGGCGGTGATCGCGTAGCGGCGCGCCACCCGGTGCTCGCAGAGGGCCAGGAGCCCGGCGCCCATCAGCAGGCCCATGGCCATGCGGATCGGCGGCTTCAACCAGCCGTGGTCCACGGAGTAGCGCAGAAACGTGATGGCGGTCAGGGCGAAGAGGATGCCGGCGATCCAGGAGAACAGCTTGACCCCCACCAGGCTCTCCCAGTCGAAGGAGCGGCGCGGCGGGGTTGGGGGCGCCGGCAGGGGCGCCAGGGTCCTTCGTGGAGGCGGGGTGGCGGCCGGCGGCGGTGTCGGCGGGGGTACGTGGACGACGGACGGTGCCGGCGCCGGGGCCAGGACGGGCGGCGGCGCGACGGCCGGGGGCGGGACCGGAGGCGTTGCCGTCACCGGCACGGGGGCTGGAGCCGGAGCCGCCACGGTGACGGGCTGCGCGGGGACGCCAGGAGTCCGGTCCCTCTCCAGGATGGCGATCCGGCGCAGGAGGTCCGCGTGAGCCTCGCTCTGGGCCTTGACCTGATCTTCGAGCTTCTTGAACCGGCGGCGGGCCAGCCAGGCAAGAACCACGGCGATGCAGATGATCAGGAAATTCATCCGTCACGTCCCCCCTAGACGAGGATCGCCCCGAATCGAACCCTCACCCCTGGCCCCTCTCCCGACCCGGGAGAGGGGAAACAGCACGATGAAGTTTTTCTCCCTCTTCTCCCGGGTCGGGAGAAGAGGGCCGGGGTGATGAGGGCCAACGCCGCGCCTGAAGTGATCTGGGGAAACAGATACCCCGAGCCTATCACGCGGCTCCACGGTCGAGGAGGATCGAGAGGGATGGGGCGGCCGGAGAGAGCCGCCCCGGTGAAACACCTGCTATCCGACCTGGGCAGCCGGGATCGCCTGGGCAGCCGGGATCGCCGCCGCGCCCAGGCTCTCCCGCTCCTCCACCGGCACCCACCGCCGGTCCCGCTCCCCCACGTACTCCGACTGCGGCCGGATCAGCCGCCCCGTGGCGAGCTGCTCCAGGGCGTGGGCCGTCCACCCGGCGACGCGGCCGACGGCGAAGGTGGGCGTGAACAGCTCGGTGGGCAGCCCCAGGCCGTGCAGCAGGAGGGCGGTGTAGAACTCGACGTTGGTGTCGAGGCGGCGGTCCGGCTTGCGCTCGTGGAGCAGGCGCAGGGCCGTGGCCTCCACCGAGCGGGCGAGATCGTAGAGACCCCGGTCGCCGCCATGATGATAGAAGCGCTCCGCCGCCGCGGCCAGGACGTCCGCCCGCGGGTCGCGCACCCGGTAGACGCGGTGGCCGAAGCCCATCAGCCGCTCGCCGCGGTCGAGCTTCTCGCGCAGCAGGCCTTCAGCCCGCTCCGGCGTCCCGATCTCGAAGACCATGTCCAGCGCCGGCCCCGGGGCGCCGCCGTGCAAGGGACCCTTGAGCGCCCCCACCGCGCCGGTGATCGCCGAGATCAGATCCAACTGTGTGGACACGATCACCCGGGCGGTGAACGTCGAGGCGTTGAGGCCGTGATCGGTCACCGTGTTGAGATAGGTCTCCAGCCCGCGCGCCCGCTCCGGCGACGGCTCCTCCCCCGCGAGCAGGTAGAGGAAATTCGCCGCGTGCCCCAGCTCCTCCCGGGGCGCCAGCGGCTCCTCCCCCCGCTGCAGCCGCCAGTACGCGGCCACGATCGTTGGGAAGGTGGCGGTCAGGAGAAGGGCGTCCTCCTTCGGATCTGCCCCCGCCCCTTCGACGAGGCTGAGCGTGCCGGCGGCCATGCGCAGGGCGTCCATGGCCGGCACCCGCCGCCGGGCCGCCTCGCGCAGCAGCTCCAGCGTGGCCGCCGGCAGCACCCGACGTTCTGCGAGACGCCGCCGGAACGCGTCCAGCTCCCCGCCCGTGGGCAGGCCGCCGTTCCACAGCAGCCAGGTCAGCTCCTCGAACGAGGCGCGGGGGGCGATCTCCTCCACCGGAAAGCCGGCGAGGAGCAGCACGCCCGCCTCGCCGTCCACGCTGCTCAAACGGGTCGTGGCGGCCACGACCCCTTCCAATCCTTGCTTGATCTGAATGTCCATTGGATCTCCCTTCAGGATCCATCTTCGACCCGTATGGACGAGGTTGTCAATCTTGATTCTTAAATCAATGTGTGGGATCTTGGAGATGCGATGGAAGACCGGTTTCTCACCGCTCAGGAGGCCGCCGCGGAGCTCGAGATCTCGCTCGCGACGCTGTATGCCTACGCGAGCCGGGGGATGCTCCGCTCGGAGCCCGCGCCGGGGGAGCCACGGGCGCGGCGCTATCCGCGGGAGGACGTGCTGCGGCTCAAGGAGAAGAAAGAGCTGCGCAAGGACCCGGAGAAGGTGGCGCCGAAGGCCCTCTCCTGGGGCACGCCGGTGCTGGAGTCGGCGCTGACGCTGATCCAGGACGGCCGGCTCTACTACCGCGGCCGGGATGCGGTGACCCTGGCCCGGACGTCGACGGTCGAAGAGGTGGCGGCGCTGCTCTGGACGGGCGACCCGGGCGACGTCGGGCGCCTCTTCGCGCACGAGCCGCCGCGAATCGCCTGGCACCTCCCGGGCGAGTTGACTCCGGTCGAGCGCTGCCAGGTCGCCCTGCCTCTGGCCGGAGCGGCGGACCTCGCGGCGTGGGATCTGCGACCGGCCGCGGTGGCGGCCACCGGAGCGCGCATCCTGCGCCTCATGGCGAGAACTGCGGCGGGAGTCGCGGCGGACGCCTCTCCCCAGCCCACGATCGCCGCCACCCTCCAGGCCGGCTGGGCGCCGGGGCGCCCGGAGGTGGCGGGGCCGATCGGCGCCGCCCTGATCCTGGCGGCGGACCACGAGCTGAACGTCTCAGCCTTCACGGCCCGCTGCGTGGCCTCGGCCAACGCCTCGCCGTGGGACGTGGTCGCGGCGGGGCTGGCGGCGCTCAAGGGGTCGCGCCACGGCGGCCACACGGAGCGAGTGGAAGCGCTCTTCCGGGAAGCGGGAACGGCGGCCGGTGCGCGCCGGGTTTTAGCGGACCGTCTCCGCCGTGGCGAGCCGATCCCCGGCTGCGGCCACTCCCTCTACCCAGACGGCGATCCCCGCGGCGCGGCCCTGCTGGAGATGGCGGTGGAGATCGCCCCGGGCTCCCCCGAGGTCGAATGCGCCCTGGCCATGGCGGACGCCTACCGAGAGCTGATCCACGAGCACCCCACGATCGATCACGGCCTGGTGGCCCTGAGCCGCGCGCTGAGCCTCCCCGAGCGCACCCCGCTCGCCCTCTTCGCCCTCGGCCGCACCCTCGGCTGGATCGGCCACGCCATCGAGCAGTACGGAGTGAACAAGCTGATCCGGCCACGGGCGGCGTACGTGGGGGAGATGCCGGGGAGTTTCTGATCGATCGATCACCTTCGGCAATTCGGGGTTCAGGGGTACAATCTCCGAAAGCTGTAAGTCAGGAGATCTCGTCCATGGTGAACGTCAAATTCGTCGATCCGGGGTATGCGGTCCCTGAGTCCGCAAGCGAAAACGCTTATTATTTTCACCCCTCGACCCGGACGGGGTTTCTGAGGCAGATCGAGAGCCTAGCCCGGCAGAAGGACCGCCGTTTATTTGTTGCCACAGAGCAGGACCGCCTTGTGGCTGTCGGTTTGACAAAAGTGCGCCAAGTCCTCTCGATCGACGGCGACGAGGTCCTTCTATCAGGAAGCCACGCAAGGCACCGGGTAAATCCGGGAGTTCGGCTCTTGTCCGTTGGTGACTGGTACGAGTTGGCCATCGACCCTGCATCCAATGACATCCTTGAGGGATTCAAGGTAACGCCCCGAGTAGCTGAAAAGCCGCCAATATCGAGCTATCCGGTCGACCCTTACAATCTACCGTCCGTGAGCCAGTCTGAAGCGGAAGCTTTCTTTTCGAGTGTGCGGCGCCAGCCACACATTCCGTTCCAATATCCATCGAATGGCTGCTGGGTAAGGGCTCACGAAATGTGCCGCCTCATCGAACGCTACTTCGACAACGATCCGCGGGTTGTCGTGGCCAAGATCTGGAACTTTGGAAAGCTGACCGTCAAGACGGATAACAATCCAGATTGTTTGGTGAAATGGCTATATCACGTGGCCCCTGTAGTTAAGGTAGGTGAGGAGCTGTTGGTCATCGATCCGTCCTTGTTCGAGCGGCCGATGTCGGTCGATGCTTGGCGACGCCGGCAGTCGGATCTCTCAAGGGAGCCCATCTTCACTTCCCTACGCGCCTACGAATTCGTGATCAATACGAATTCGTTCGTTGAAGAGAGCTCAGGCAAGACCCAGAAACAACTTCAGGACTTTTGGGGAGATTTCGTCTCCCTGGTCTTTACTCACGGCCCCATTCCATATCGATGCGGCGCCAAGTGATTCCTACTTCTACTCCAGCTCGCTTGTTTCCGTCGACAGCGTCCTCCTCGATTCCAAAGCCTCGAGATCAACAAGAACCGCTCGCAGGTCGGCCATCAATCGTTCGAGATTCCCGTAATCCACCGGCAACTCCAGCGTCCTGGCGGTGTTCTGCCCACAATCTGCAACAAGGGCCGTAAAATTACAGTCCACAACGAAGTCTGTTCCACTCATCCTGACCGCAAGTTCCGTAGCTTGAAACTTACCATCTGCGCCGTTGGCCATAACTTCCTCCCAAAGTATACATCTGACGATCCATTAGTCATATCACAGCAGCCCCGCCCCAAGCTACCGGAGTAGAGCCTCGAAGGCAGGGTCACCCTCTAAGGGTTTCCAGACAGGATCGAGCCGCAGATCGGTCGTCGTGAGGGAATTCCGATAGGGCGTCGCAAGCAGTCGGGCCAGTTGGTCGATTGCCTCGCGGCGGCGTCCCAGGATCAGGTCCACGAGTGCCTGGATCTCGCCGATCCGGGGGCCCGAGAAGGCGTCGGACTGGCGCATTCGGACCGCCTCCCCGATTTGGACCAGAGCCTCTTGGGATCGTCCGAGTTGGGCAAGCGCCACGGCCAAGCATGCGTGAAAGAGCCCTCTACTCGGATAGAGAGCGATCTTCGCCACCAGGTCGGCCCGGTTCGCCTGAGCGGCGGCGAGGGCTCCCTGATGGTCTCTCGAGCGGTCGCGAGCGATGGCTGCTACCATCGCGACCCTGGCCTGTGTCTCCGGTGCCAACTGCCGCACCCAGTCCGGAGAGAGCCTCGCCAGGGCCTGCTCGTACTTGCCTTCGTAGAGATCGAGCCGGAAGGCAGCCGCTTCAATCAGGGAGTCCCCGGCCAGGCCGGCCCTGTCGAGAAGGCTGCGAGCCTGCTTTGGGTCACCCGTCCAGGCCAGCCGGTTGAGAGCTCTCTGTTCCCAGAAGAACGGTTCATCCGGGGCCTGCGAGATGGCTTGGGCAAAGCCGCGATCCGCCTCCTTGAAGTTCCGCAAGGCTCGCTGGGTCTCCGGCAGGATCCAGACGAGCTCGCCCGTCCCCGGGTCCAGCCATTCCGCGTGCCTGAGCGCCTTGATCGCTTCGGCAAACCGGCCCTTGCGCCGCAGCAGGAGGCCGTGCATCTTGAAGACCTCGGCATTGTTGGGAAAGAGCCGGGCGGCGACGTCGAGTTGAGCCAGGGCGCCGTCGAAGTCCTCCTGACAGCGGTAGGCGTAATAGGCCCGGGCGAGCCTCACCTCGGGGAGGTCCGGATCGAGCGCTGCCGCCTGCTCGAGAGCATGGCGCGCCTGCTCTACCCGGTTACTCGTGGGGTCGGTGTTGTAGGCCAGGTAGGAGTGCACGAGCGAGAGCTCGGCCCAGGCGGTAGCGAACCTGGGATCCAGTTCCACCGCCCGCTCGAACGTCAGCGCCGCCTTCCGCAGGTGCTCCTCGGAGTAGAAGGGCTGGTCCTTGAGGCTGAGCCCACGGACATAGGCCTGGTAGGCGTCCAGGTTCTTCGTCGACGGCTCTCGCAGGGCAAGGTTCTGCTCCGGCAAGAGGTTGATGCCCAGCGATGCGATCACCCGGCGGGAGATCTCGGCCTGCACCTCGAAAATGTCCTGCACCTCGCTCTCGAAGGAATCGGCCCAGACCTGGACGCCATCCACCCGGACGAGTTGAGGCCGGATGCGCACTCGCGGCCCGCTCCCCGGCCGCGACGCCCACTGGACCGTTCCCATCAACACGTAGTCCACCCCGAGCTCGCGTCCGATCTCGTGCGGCGGCTTCGCTCCCTTCTGCTGCGTGGAGATCGCGCGGTAGATCACCTGCAGGGATGGCAGGGAGCCCAGATCCTTGGTCACTTCCTGGGTGAGCCCGACCGCGAAGAAGGGGTCTCCGGGATGGCCGAGATCTTCGAATGGAAGGACGACGACCCGCATCCCTCCCGCCGACAGACCGATCCTGGAGCTGGTCGTTGGCGGTACGACGGGCGAGCTGCGCGCCTCGCCGGCGCGCCCCTGGCTGAACAGCACGAGGCCCAGGATGGTCGCCAGACCGGCGATCACGACCAGAACCCACGCCCACCCCCGGGGAGAGGCTGAAAGGGCCGGTCGAGGGTGGAGGATCGGGGCGAGCGGCGCACCGGAAGGGTGCGGCTGCCTTTCGGCCCGCGACGGCTCTGGAGCCAGCTCGACCGGCGCGACCAGTCTGTATCCTCTCTTGGGGACCGTCTGGATGTAGCGCGGATGCCGGGCATCGTCCCGGAGAGCCTTCCGGAGACTGTGGATCGCCTGGGAGAGAGCCCCCTCTTCCACGAACGCCCCACACCACACGACTTCCAGCAGCTCCTCTTTGGAGACCACCCTCCCCGGGTTGGCCGCCAGGTGGACGAGCACGTCCATGACCCGGGGCTCCAACCGAACCGAGCGCCCCTCCGAAGAGAGGATGCCTTCGTCCCTCCGCACCTCCCATTCCCCAAGTTGGAGCTTGCCCGGCTCCGGAGTGAGGGTCGCTGGTTCCTGAGATTGGCTCATGCCGGGCCGGGACTCCGGAGAGGAGTCCGCGTGTTCCTCTCATTCTAATGCGCTTCTGGTTCCTGAACCTTTCCAAATCTTTCCTTGAGGACGGCGGGAGACCCTCCGGACGAAACTGACTCCTGCCTGCGGCCCTCCACCGCAGCCCTTTTTCTGGAGGCATGAGATGATCTGCGAACTCGAAGCCCCTCCCCCGCAACGCAGCCAAACCGACCCCGATAGCCGATCGCTTCCTCCTTCCACCCCGCACCGGGCCATGGCCATTCCGGACGGGCGGGCGCTCCTCGAAGAGCATTTCGATCTCGTCCAGAAGAGACTCGACCATCTGAGCCGCCGTAGCGGCCTGCCCGAGAACGAGGCCGACGAGTTCCGTTCCTGGGCCCTGTTCAGGCTGGTCGATAACGACTACCGCATCCTCGGTAGCTGGGAGGCCCGCAGCTCCTTCTCCACCTACCTGACCGTCGCCCTGGTCAACCTCCTGCGCGACTACCGCATCCATGTCTGGGGCAAATGGAGACCGTCCACGGCGGCTTGCCGTCAGGGTAGGGAGGCCGTGCTCCTCGAACGACTCCGATTCCGCGACCACCTTCCCTTGGCCGAAGCTATTGATCGGGTCCGGGCCGAGCACGGCTCCTCCCTCTCCCGTGAGGAGCTGGAGCGGATCGCCGACAGTCTTCCCGAGAGGAGCGAACGCAGGATCGTCGGCGAAGAGGAGCTCTTGTGGATAGGTGTCGACGGCAATGTCGAAGAGCGGGTCGAAGTACGCGAGGGCGCCCGGATCGCGGCTCGGTTCCGCAAGAGGCTTCTCGTCCTCCTGAGGGCGTTGCCGGCCGAGGACCGTCTTCTCCTCAAGCTCCACTTCCGGGACGGCCTCACCATCGCCGCGATCTCTCCCGTGCTGGGGCTTCCGCAGAAGCGGCTCTACTTCCGGCGCGACCGCTGCCTGAAAAAGCTTCGCCGGGCTCTGCTGGCAGAAAAACTGGGTTCCGAGAGAATGAACGAGCTTCTCGACTCTCCCTGGCGGGGGCTCTTCACCTGCGGTGAAACCGTGTGGGAATGAGGCTGGGCGCGGCAACCCTGAAGCCGTCTCCGAAAGAGACGGTCCAGGCTGTTGACATCCAAAGGGGGAAACTTGGAGGCGACGAGCGGATTCGAACCGCTGAATAAGGGTTTTGCAGACCCTCGCCTTACCACTTGGCTACGTCGCCCGAGATGGGCTGGGGCCGCTCGCGCGGCCCCCGGATTCCTGGCAGAACGCGGAAGAAGTCCGCGATCTCGAAGTCACATCAAAGTCTGGAGCGGGAAACGGGATTTGAACCCGCGACCCCAACCTTGGCAAGGTTGTGCTCTACCACTGAGCTATTCCCGCCCAACAGGCTCGCAAAGGATAGTCAGGGACCCCGGGGCTGTCAAGCGGCGGCCGGATCGACCTCCGCACATGCCTACCGCCGCCGGGGAGGGCCGGGATTGTAGGGGAAGGCGTTACGGATCAGGGTGTAGCGCCAGCCGCCGTCCTCGCCGCGGTCGAGGCCGAGGACGTCGAAACGGCAGGCGCGGCCGTGCCAGCCGCGGGCGGTCAGGTAGAGGACGGCCGCGCGGGAGAGGCGGCGCTGCTTGGCGAAGCCCACCGCCGCGATCGCCGGGCCGTAGCGGTCGCCGTCCCGCGCCTTGATCTCGACGAAGCAGAGGGTGCCCCCCTCCATTGCCACGACGTCGATCTCGCCGCCGTGGTTGACGGCGTTGCGGGCCAGGATCTGGTATCCCTGCCCCTCGAGCCAGCGCACGGCGTCGTCCTCCCCCGCCTTCCCGCGCGCCCTCGCGTGCGGCTGCTCGCGGAAGCTGTCGCCGCTCAATCCGACCCCTACTTCCGCTTCCAGCGGGTCCCCTGCGGCGTGTCTTCGAGCACGATGCCGCGGGCGGCGAGCTCGTCGCGGAGGCGGTCGGAGGCGGCGAAGTCGCGGTTCTTGCGGGCGTCGTTTCGACCCTGGATCAGCCGCTCGATCTCGTCCGCGTCGTCCTCCTGGGCCTGCCCCTCCGGCCAGTCGGCGGGGTCGAGCACACCCAGCACCTGGTCGACCTCCTTCAGGACGTCGAGGACGCGCTGGCGGTCGCCGGCGCCGATCCGCTTCTCCTCGATCGCCACGTTCACCTCCTTGACGTAGGCGAACAGGACGGCGAGGGCGACGGCGAAGTTGAGGTCGTCGGCGAGGCCGGCCGCGAAGTCCTGGCGCAGCCGTTCGCCGGCTTCGGCGAGGCGCGCGTCGGGGTCCCCCTTCTCCTCGGCGTGCCCGAGACGGAAGCGCATCTCGTCGACCCGGCGCAGCGCTCCGGCGGCCCCGTCCAGCGACTCGAAGGTGAAGTTGAGCTTCTGCCGATAGTGCACCGAGAGGAAGAGGTAGCGCAGGGCCCGCGGCGAGCAGCCGCGCCCCAGCAGGTCGGGCAGGGTGTACTGGTTGCCCAGCGACTTCGACATCTTCTGCCCGTCGACGATCAGGTGCTCGGCGTGCAGCCAGGTGCGGACGAAGGGCTTGCCGGTGGCCGACTCGCTCTGGGCGATCTCGTTCTCGTGGTGCGGGAAGATCAGGTCGACGCCGCCGCAGTGGATGTCGAAGGTCTCGCCGAGGTACTTCATGCTCATCGCCGAGCACTCGATGTGCCAGCCGGGCCGGCCGGGGCCCCAGGGGGAGTCCCACGCGGGCTCGCCCGGCTTGACGGCCTTCCAGAGCCCGAAATCGCGCACGTCTTCCTTGCCGTATTCGTCGCTCGCCACCCGCTCCCCCTGGCGCGCCTGGTCGAGGTCGAAGCCGGAGAGGCTGCCGTACCTGGGGTCGCTGGCGATCTTGAAGAAGACCGAGCCGTCGCTCTCGTAGGCATGCCCCTTGGCGATCAGCGTCTGGACGAGGGCGACCATCTCCGCGATGTTCTCGGTCGCCTTGGGGAAGTGTTCGACCCGCTCCATGTGGAGCGTGTCGAGATCGCGCAGAAAGGTGCGGATGAACGGCTCCGTGTATTCGGCGAGCGCGAGCCCCGCCTTCTGCGCCCCCTGGATGGTCTTGTCGTCCACGTCGGTCAGGTTCATCGCCTGGGTGACGCGGTAGCCGAGATGCCGCAGGCTGCGCCGCAACAGGTCTCCGAACAGGAACGTGCGGAGGTTGCCGATGTGGACCTCGTTGTAGACGGTCGGCCCGCAGATGTAGACGCGGGCCTCGCTGGGGACGAGCGGCTGGAACGGCGCGAGCTTGCGCCCGAGGGTATTGAAGAGGATGAGCTCGGTCATGGCGCGGCGATTCTAGTACACCGCGCCCTGCCTCTACTTCGTCACGGTCACGGAGCCGCCGAGCCAGGTGACACCGGAGATGGCCGCGCCGGTGGAGTTGAGGGCCGAGTTGCGCGAGAAGGCGAAGCTCCCCTGGCCGGCGGCGACGGCGCTGAGCTCGATCGTCAGCACCACGCCCGAGCCGCTGGCTCCCGCCGTGGTGCCGAGATGGGTGCCGCCGAGGATCAGGGTGCCCGGCGAGGAGACCGCCGCCTGGACGGCGCCGTTGGCGAGCAGCGGGCCGGCCGTGACGCGGACGTACTGGAGCTGGGTGGCCGGGTAGGTGAGGTCGAAGGCGACGCCGTAGAGGTCCGTCACCTGGTTCGCCCGCAGCTCGAGGACCAGGGTGGAGGCGGTGGTGGCGGCGCCGCTCGCGAGATAGAGGCTGTTCGCCCCGGGGGGCGCCTGGGCCGTGAAGGCGATCCCGGCCACGGGAGGGGGTGGCGGCTCGGTCGTGGTGCCGCCCCCCCCTCCTCCGCTGCCGCCGCAGGCGGTGAGGAGGAGGGCGAGGAGGAGGGTGAGAGCCGCGCTCGCCCGGGATTGAAATCCCGGGCTACCCACGGCCGTCCTCCGGACTCCCCAAGCCGATAAGGCCGTTCGAAAGTCCCGGCCCAGGGACGACCGTCGGTAGCCCGGGATTGAAATCCCGGGCGGCAGCGCTCTTCTCAAACCTTCACCTCTTGCTCTTCAGCCAGACGTTTGAGCTGACGTTTCGACCGCTCCTTCCGCAGGCCGCGGAGGTGATCGGTGAAGAGGACGCCGTCGAGGTGGTCCACCTCGTGGCAGATGGCGCGGGCCAGGTAGTCCTCGGCCTCGAACTCGAAGGGCTTCCCCTCGAGATCCTGCGCGCGCAGGGTGATCGTGAAGGGGCGGTCCACCTTGTCGGTGATGCCGGGGAGCGAGAGGCACCCCTCGACGTCGGTCTCCATCCCCTCGCGGCGGACGATCTCCGGATTGACCAGGATGATGATCCCGGTGGGATCCTCCCCGATCGAGACGTCCACCACCGCGATCCGGAGATCGACGCCCACCTGGGGGGCGGCGAGACCGACGCCCGGGGCGGCGTGCATGGTATCCACCATGTTGACGGCGAGCTTGCGCAGGCCGGCGTCGAAGGTCTCGACCGGGCGGCACTTCACCCGCAGGACAGGGTCGGGATAGATACGAATCGCCAGAATCGCCATCAGGTTCCGCCCCGCAGACGTCGTAGCGTGGCCGCGACGTCGCGGTCGTTGTGCTGCTCGCGCAGCGTCTCCAGGAATCCGCGGGGGTCGGGGTTGCCGACCAGGCACCTCTCCAATCCCTCGCGGGTGAGCTTCAGGGCGGTGACCGCCTCCGCCGTGCGGTACTGGGCGGGCCACGCGCCGCGTTCCAGCAGGGCCGCCTCGCCGAGGACGTCGCCGGAGCTGAAGCTGCGCACCGCCATCTCCTGTCCGACGACTTTGCCCGCGGTGTCGACGACGCCCTGCACGATCAACAGCAGGAAGGCCTCCTGGCTTCCCTCCTGGGCGATCACTGTTTCGGGCTCGATGCGGAGGAGCTCCATCGCCGAGAGCAGCCGTTTCAGCGACTCGCCGGGCAGCTTCTGGATCACGCTGCTCGCGGCGAGGTGGTGCCAGAGCCGGGTGAGCTCCAGGGCGTTCCCCGCCTGGGCGCCGCCGGCCTCGCGCAGACCCTCGAGGGCGAGCGTCCGCACCTGCTCCATGCTCTTCCCGCGCTGCAGCTTCTCGGTCTTGAGACGCAGCGACGAGTCGAGCGGCGCCAGCTTCATCGCCTTCGACAGCAGGGCGATCCCCTTGTCGTGGAAGCCGTCCTGGGCGTACTCCTCGGCGACGAAGACGTATTCGTCCACGGCCTTCTCGAACTGCCGGAGATGGGTGTAGACCTCGGCCAGCTTGAGGTGGGAGTGCAGGTCGTTGGGGTTGTCCTTGAGGCGGGCACGCAGCCGCTCCCCCGCCTCGTCGTACCGCTCGAGGACGACCAGGTCGTCGATCGTGTACTCCTGCGGCTCCTGCTGCTTCTTGCCGCCGCGGAACCAATTGATCGCCAAGAGCTCCTCCCCCACAATAGACTAGGAACGGACGACTCAGAACAACGCCGGCCTGCGGCCGTGGCGCACTCCGCCGCACGGGGCGCATGTGACACCTGGAGTGGACACCGTCGCGGGCGAGCCGGCTCGTTGGCGGCTCATTATAGGGGCGGTCCGCGGGGCGAAGCAATTGAAAAAACGGGAGTTCGCGGCTTCCGCGAGAGGAATAAAGCAGGTGGTCCGAAAGTTGCTTTTTACATGCTCTGACAGCGGGCGAGAGTATCGCCCGACTCATGGAGAAAGACAATGAAAACTCTGAGCAAGGTCCTCCTGGTCCGTTCCGCGCTTGCCCTCGGGCTCCTCGCCCTGGCGGGACCCGCGCTCGCCGACGTCACCGACGCCGGCGGCGCCGGCGTCAATGGCGACAACGGCAGCAACGAGGGTTATGGCTATTTCCGCGTCGTGGAGGGCTCGCCCACCGTGCTGCAGGCCGGCACGGACCAGCGCGCCGCCGCCGAGGTCAACCAGCCGGTGCTGGCGGGCGACCACCTGTGGGTGCCCGCCCATGCGCGGGCGGAGATCCTGCTCGCCGACCAGAACATCCTGCGGGTGGACGGCGGCAGCGAGCTGATCCTCGAACACCTCGCCGCTTCGCCGGACCGCAACGACCAGGCGACGGTGGTGCGGCTGGTCGCCGGCAACCTGCAGCTCATCGTCACCCAGGACTCGCTGGGCGATCAGCTCCCCCGCGTCGAGACCCCCAACGCCTCGATCTACCCGCAGTACTACGGCGTCTACCGCATCACCGCCGACGACGGCTGGAGCCAGCTGGTCGTCCGCCGCGGCACCGCCGAGGTGAGAACCGACGCCGGCTCGTCGCGCGTCAAGGCGGACGAGGAGATGGTGGTCGACGACCATGCTTCCGATCCGGACCGCCACGCCGAGGTCCGTGAGGCCGGCGCCTTCGACACGCTCGAGCGCTGGGCCCGCCAGTTGGACGACGAGTCCTCCGGGGTCGACCAGCACTACGTCGACGACAACCTGCGCTACGCCGCGGCGCCGCTCGCCCGCTACGGCTCCTGGATCGACGTCAACGGCTCCTCCTACTGGCGTCCGCAGGTGGCCGCGGGCTGGCGCCCCTACTGGCAGGGGCGCTGGGTCTACACCCCCAGCGGCCTGACCTGGCTCTCCTCCGAGCCGTGGGGCTGGGTGCCCTACCACTACGGCAGCTGGGACTACTTGCCCACCTACGGCTGGGTCTGGCAGCCGGGCTCGGTCTGGTCGGCGGCCTGGGTCTACTGGTACTGGGGGGAGAACTACGTCGGCTGGTGCCCGACCGGGTACTACACCCGCTACTACGGCCCCACCTTCGGCATCGACGTCGGCTTCCGCAACGGCGTCTACGGCTGGGCCGGCGGCGACTGGGCGATCTACGACAACTGGAACTTCGTGTCGTCGTCCTACTTCAGCTCTCAGGACGGCTATCGCAACGGCTACCGGGACGGCTACTGGGACGGCCATCGGGACGTGCGGCGCTACGCCGTGCCGGTCGACCACACCCACGGCACGATCGGACGGGGCATCATCACCACCGACACCCGGCCGATCAAGCCGAGCGTCTGGAAGAACCCCGGCGGTCCGCTGCGCGCCCTGCGCGGCGGGGGCACGGCCGAGCTGCCGGATGTGACGCCGTTCGTCGCCCGCAAGCCGGACCTGCCGCCGGCGGTCGCCCGTACGGTGATGTCCGCGAAGCCGCAGGGCCTCGACGGCACGCCGCTCCGGCCGTCTACCCTCGGGCGTCCGGGCCGGCGCGCCGGCAATCCTCGTCCGGAGGGGCCGCGTCCGGAGGCACCGGGCACGCCGGGGCACCCCACCGTCCTCGGCGGTGAGCCCGGCAGGCCGGGTCCGGTC
Organism: uncultured Acidobacteriota bacterium; assembly: GCA_963698025.1. GTDB lineage: Bacteria > Acidobacteriota > Thermoanaerobaculia > Multivoradales > UBA5704 > DATARR01. The sequence continues at coordinate 706,650 of OY969112.1, forward strand.
GCCGGCGACCGCAACCCGCAGAGAAAGCCCACCGTGGTGCCGGGGCGGCCCAGCCGGCCGGCTCCCCAGGTGGACGGCGGCGCCCCGCGGCCGGACCGCCGGCCCGTCGTCCAGCCGCCCGCCGTTCAGCCCAGGCCGGATCGCAACGACCGGCAGCCGCCGCCGGTGGAGGACCGTCCGCCGGTGGTGCGCGAGCGCCCCGTACGGCCGGCCCCGGAGGCGAACGGCGGCTCGCCACGGCCGCAACCGGAGCGCCGGCCCCAGGTCCAGGAGAACCGGCCACCCGAGCGCCGGCCTGAGGTTCAGCGGCCTCCCGAGCCCAAGCCGGAGGTCCGCGAGGAGCGGCGGCCGCCCGAACGCAAGCCGGCCGACGACGACAAGAAGCCGCCGCAGTCGCGGGGCCACGGCGGCAACTGAACCCGGGCTCCGCACCCGCGGAAGGACGAAAACGGCCGGCGACCCGCCGGCCGTTTCATTTCGCGGCTACAATCTCCCCCTCCATGCGCTCCTCGTTCCTGTTCCGCATCCTTTTCATCCTGTACTGCATCGAGGCGGGGACGTTCCTCGTGCTGGCTCCCTGGAGCCCGGTCTGGGACCGGATGCTGCTCCAGATCCCTGGCGAATTGGCGCACTCCGTCGGCCTCTACCCCTTCGTGCGGGCGGCGGTGACCGGCTTCGGGCTCATCCACCTCGTCTGGGGAGCCCACGACCTCGACGAGCTCATCTTCCGGCGCCGGGTCCGTGCGACCGACGTTTAGCCTCCTCGCGATCAGCGACCGCAGATCCCTCGAAACCTTCGGGATCGGGACAGCGGACTGGTTCCGCGCGCTCGGCGAGGGGGGGATCGGCGCCGTCCAGCTCCGTGAGAAGGACCTCGACGACCGCGACCTCTACGCGCTCGCCCGCCTTGCCCGATCGCTCCTGCCACCGCCCGCCCGCCTGCTGGTCAACGGCCGCCTCGACGTCGCTCTCGCGGCCGGCGCGGACGGCGTCCACCTGCCGGCCGACGGCGTGCCGGCGGCGGCGCTGCGAGCGCGGTTCGGCCACGGCGTGCTGATCGGCCGCTCGGCGCATTCCGTCGCGGAGGTCGAGCGGGCGCGGGACGACGGGGCCGACTACGCGACCTTCGGCCCGGTCTACGCGACCCCCGGCAAGGGGGCGCCCACGGGGGTGGGAGAGCTCGCTCGCGCCGCCGCCTCCGGCCTTCCCGTCTACGCGCTGGGAGGCGTTACACTAGAGCGGTTTGGCGAGCTGGCCGCGGCGGGAGCGGCGGGGGTCGCGGCCATCCGGCTGTTCCAGACGACTTCGATCCCCCACCTGACGGAGCTGGCACGGGCCGCCCGCGAACGTTTCGGTCACGCCTGAGAGGAGAGCGTTTTGGAAATGGAAGACGTCCGTCTCGCGAGGGGCTCCCAGACCCTCGGCTCCCGGTTCCGCAAGCTCCGGTACCTGTTCGTCTCCCTCGCCGTGATCGTGCTCGATCAGTGGACGAAGTGGCTGGTCGAGGTCCACCTCCCCCACCATGCGACGCAGCCGGTGATCCCCGGGTTCTTCAACCTGACGCACGTGCGCAACACCGGGGTCGCCTTCGGCCTCTTCGCCTCGGACGGCGGCGGCGGCGCCGGCTGGCTGCTGACCGGCCTCGGCCTCGGCGCCCTGGTGGCGGTCGGCCTCTACTTCTGGTACACGCCGTCGCGCGACCGGGTGCTGCTCGTGGCCCTCGCTCTGGTGGTGGGTGGCGCGGTCGGCAACCTGGTGGACCGGGTGTCGAGCGGCGCCGTGACCGACTTCCTCGACGTCTACGTCGGCCTCCACCACTGGCCCTCCTTCAACATCGCCGACAGCGCCATCTCGGTCGGCATCGTGCTGATGGCGATCGACAGCTTCCGGCCACACCCTCGCCACGAGGACTCTCGCGAGGCCGCCGCGGCGGCTACGGTCCCCGAGTGACCCTTCCCCTCGCCGAGGCGAGGGTCTGGACCGTCGAGCCGGAAGCCGCGGGCGAGCGGCTCGACCGGCACGTCGCCGCCCGCCTCGACGTGCCGCGCAACCAGGTTCAGAGATGGATCGCCGACGGGCTGGTGCGGGTCAACGGCCGGGAGGCGAAGCCCTCGGCGGCGATCGCGGCGGGCGATCGCGTCGAGTGCAGCCCGCCGGAGCGCAAGGAGGAACGGGTGATCCCCGAGCCGGGGGATCTGCGGGTGCTCCACGAGGACGGCGAGATCGTGGTGCTCGACAAGCCGGCGGGGCTGATCGTCCATCCGGGCGCCGGCCGCGTCACCGGCACCCTCGCCCATCACCTCCTCGACCGCTACCCCGAGATGGCCGGCGTGGGCGGCCCCGGCCGGCCGGGCATCGTCCACCGGCTCGACCAGGGGACGAGCGGCGTCCTGGTGGTGGCGCGGACGCCGGCCGCCTACGCCCGCCTCTCCCGCGCCTTCGCCTCCCGCGAGGTCGGCAAGCTCTATCTCGGCATCGCCTACGGCGCCCCGTCGCCCGCAGCCGGCACGATCGAGGCGCCGATCGGCCGCCACCCCCAGGAGCGCAAGGAGATGGCCGTGCGTCCCGGCGGCCGGCCGGCGCGCACGCACTACCGCACGGTGGCGGCTGCGGCCGGGATCTCGCTGCTCGAGATGGATCTCGCGACCGGCCGCACGCACCAGATCCGGGTGCATCTGAAGCACATCGGCCATCCGCTGGTGGGGGACCCGGTCTACGGCGAGGCGCGCTGGAAGGGGCTCCCCCGCCCCCTCCAGCCGGTCCTCAGAGACTTCCCACGCCCGGCGCTCCACGCCTGGCGGCTCGCCTTCCACCATCCGGCGACCGGCGCCCCTCTGGCCTTCGAGGCGCCGGTACCGGAGGATCTCAGGGAGCTATGGGAGAAGGCCACAGCGGGGGCGTTTCCGAACCGAACCCTCACCCCTGGCCCCTCTCCCGACCCGGGAGAGGGGAAACGGCCCGCCCAATGAAAGCTGTTCTCCCTCTTCTCCCGGGTCGGGAGAAGAGGGCCGGGGTGATGAGGGCTCCAACGCCGCGCTGGCAGAGTTCGACTAGTAATCGAACCGGTTGGTGATGTACGCGCTGAAGTGCCACTTCTCGGCGTAGGCCAGCGGGGTCCCGACGTAGATCTTGAAGTACCCCCCGATCGGGCCGCTCAGGCCGTACGCCTTGCCGACGCAGTGGTTGCACGCCAGCGTGCCGTTGCGATAGATGTCCCAGAGCCCGGTGAGCGAGTCGCTGTCGTTGGCGCTGACCGTGATCAGGCGGAACTCGTAGAGGCCGTTGGAGGTGACCCCGACCGCGTGCGAGAAGCCCTGCGGGGTGGTCTCCTGCCAGCTCGAGGCCGAGTCCCCGCTGGTCGGGGTATAGAGCGTGCCCGTGTCCCCGTCGATCACGTAGATCGGCCGGTCGTCGGACCAGACGCTGTGGACCGGAAACCACTTGGCCCAGGCGGCGGAAGTGAACAGGCTCAGCAGGACGAAGGCGAGGAACAGACGGCTCGTCTGGCGCATCATCATCTCCTTTTGACGGGTGAAGACCCGGTCTATAAAGGAATGCTAATACGTCTCTGCGGAGATTGTCCAGCGTTCCTGCAACAATTCCGTGACCCTGGAGGCTACAACAGCTCCTTGAACGCCTTGTACGGCCGCCCCTGCGACTCGGCGACCGCCTCGTAGGTAATGTGCCCCTTGTAGGTGTTGACGCCGAGCAGCAGGCCGGGATCGTCCAGCGCCGACTGCACCACTCCCTTGTTGGCGAGCGAGATCGCGTAGGGGAGGGTGACGTTGTTGAGGGCGAAGGTCGAGGTGCGGGGGACCGCTCCCGGCATGTTGGCCACGCAGTAGTGGACGATGCCGTCGACGACGTAGGTGGGGTTCGAGTGGGTGGTCGCGTGAGTCGTTTCGAGGCACCCCCCCTGATCGACCGCCACGTCCACGACGACCGCTCCCTCTTTCATCAGCTTGAGCATCTCGCGGGTGACCAGCTTCGGCGCCGAGCGGCCGGGGATGAGCACGGCGCCGATGAAGAGGTCGGCGCGGCGCAGCGCGCCCCGCAGGTTGTACTGGTTGCTGAAGAGCGTCGTCACCGCGCCGTGGAAGAGGTCGTCGAGCTCGCGCAGGCGGTCGACGTTGGTGTCGAGCACGGTGACGCTGGCGCCCAGGCCGTGGGCCATCCGGATCGAGTTGATGCCGACGATGCCGCCGCCCAGCACCACGACGTCCCCGGCGGGCACGCCCGGCACGCCGGCGATCAGTGTGCCGCGCCCGCCGTGGGCCTTCTGCAGGAAGCTGGCGCCGATGACCACCGCCATCCGCCCGGCGACCTCGGACATCGGGGTCAGCAGCGGCAGCCGCCCCTGGCGGTCCTCGATCGTCTCGTAGGCGACGCCGGTGATCTCGCGCTCGAGCAGGACGCTGGTCAGCTCCGGCAGCGGCGCCAGGTGGAGATAGGTGAACAGCGTCTGTCCGCGCTTGAGCAGCGGGTACTCGGACTCGACCGGCTCCTTCACCTTCACCACCATCTCGGCCCGGCCGTAGACGGTGGCGGCGTCCGGCACGATCTCGGCGCCGGCGGCGACGTAATCCTGGTTGGGGATGCTGCTGCCGAGGCCGGCGCCGTCCTGGACGATGACCTGATGCCCCGCCTCGACGAGCGCATGGACGGCGGCCGGGATCATCCCGACCCGGTACTCGTGATCCTTGACTTCCGTCGGTATGCCGATCAGCACGTTGGATTCCCCCCGAATCTAGGTCTCTCGATCTACGGCAGGTTTTCAGCGCCGGCGAGGCCTTCCCGCGCGCCCCGGGCCCGGTCTTTCCGCATGTCCACGACGCCCTTGAAGAAGGCCCCCTCGGCGATGACGATCCGCGGCGCCGAGATGTTCCCCTCCAGGCTCCCCGAGGGGGAGACCTCCACCCGGTCGGAGGCCGTCACGTCCCCCACCACCCGGCCGCCAATGCGGACCACCGGCGCCGCGATCGGCCCGGTGACGATCCCCTCGGCGCCGACCGTCACCGTCGCGTCCACCCGCACCTCCCCCTCGACCTCGCCTTCGATCAGCAACTCGGTTCCACCCGTCACCTCGCCCTGGAGGCGGGTGCCGGCGGCGACGTGGGTGAGGCGGCGCTTCTGAGAAGGGTGCGAAGGCTCGGACGGTCCGCCGGGCGCGGAGGGGGAGGGCGGTTGGTCACGACGAAAGATCGACATAGCTCCCCGGCACCGTTCGGTCTCTTGAGTAGGAAGGGTGAATTGGAGCGGGCAACGGGACTCGAACCCGCGACATCAAGCTTGGGAAGCTTGCACTCTACCAACTGAGTTATGCCCGCTCGATGGGTCGAGCGAGAGGAAATCTAGCGGAGCGGCGCGGCGCGGTCAAGTGGAGGGCTCCGCGTATGGCGGATCGCCAGGACAAACGGCTATACTGATGCCATGCAAGGCACAGGATCGGGTCGAGGCCGCGACGCCGTGGAAGGCAAGGACTCTCTCTACTTCTTCCCCGATCAGAAGATCACCGAGCAGGAATTCCTCCACCTCCTCCACCAGGGGACCCCGGAGCAGCGCGCCTGGGTCGTCTCCCATCTGCTCCGTTACGCCCAGTGGGACGACATCTGGAACTACGTGACCCGCGACGAGGTGAAGGAGATCTTCCCCACCCTGGATCTCCCCGAGAACCTCCGCAACGCCTGGGGCCGGATGCTCAAGGTCGAAGCCCCGGTCGCCTAGGGCAACCGCAGGCGCAACGCCACGATCTGCGTCCGCTCGAAGGGGTGGAAGTTGTTGTCGCTCACCAGCACCAGCGTGCGTGAGCCGTCGGGCAGCCGGGGGCCGAACGCCATCCCTTCGATGTTGTCCGGCGTGAAACCGGCCCTGGCGAAGTCGTAGACGAGGGTCTTGCGCACCGGCGTGTAGCTCTGCCCCGCCAGCGATTCCAGCCCCGAGACGTCCGTGGCCCCGCCGAGGGAGACGCGGAAGATCTGGATGTTGAGGCCCCGCCCCTCGACGAACTCCCGCTCCAGCGCCAGCAGGTCCCCGCCCGGCAGGGCCAGCAGGTCCGAGAGGCCGCGGGTCTGGAAGCCTTTGTGGATCGGCTTCGCGATCGGCTCCACCGCGTAGACGAGCTGGGCGCCGGGGACGAAGCCGCCGTCGCGCCGCTCGTAGCGCAGGAGGCGGACCGGGCTCGGCCGCGCCACGTCGTTGGGCGCGTCCTGCTGGAGCGCCCGCTCGTTGGCCGTCCATAGCGCGTCGCCTTCGGGGGAGAGGGCGACGCTCTCGAAGCCCAGATTGCCCCGGATCCCCCGCTGGTCTTTCGCCAGGAACAATTCCGGCACCGGCAGCGCGCGCAGCATCCTGCCGGCCGGGGAGAACTCGCGGATCGACGGCTCGGTCTCGGACGAGATCAGCATCTCGCCCGACGGCTCCAGGGCCATCCCCTCGCCGTCGAAGCTCTTGCCGGTGAAGCTCTTGCCGTCGAGCCCGGTGAGCGGGACGGCGGCCAGCGGCACCTGCAGGGCCGTCTTCCCGGCCGGCGGGGCGACCCCCTTCTCGCTCACCTCGAAAGCGAGCCGGAACACCCGGGCCGGGGTCTCCCCTTCGTTGTCCACCACCGCCAGATAGGTGCCGTCGGCGGCCCGCGCGAGCGCCGAGAGGCCGCCGACCCGGAAGCCGTCGACCCGGGCGCCGAACGGGACGATCAGGGGGCCGGCGCCGAGCAGGGAGAGGACGGAGGGGATTTCAGCCCGCGGCGCCAGCGAGGAGTGCGCGCAGGAGGCGGCCGCCAGGGCCAGCCCGGCAACCGGAAGGCAGGTCGCGACCGCGCGCCGGAAGCTCACTTCGAAGCCGCGGGCACGAACTGGACCTCGAACATCTTCGGCCAGAGCTTGCCGGTGATCAGGAACGTCCGGGTCTCAGGGTTCCAGGCGATGCCGTTCAGCACGTCCGTCTTCCCCCGCTCCTCGGGGGTGAGGAGGCCGGAGGCGTCGACGACCGCGGTCACCCGGCCGTCCCTGGGATCGATGCGCAGGATGTCGTCGGTCTGCCAGACGTTGGCGTAGATGGCTCCGTCGACGCATTCGAGCTCGTTGAGCTGGTTGGCGGGCTTGCCGGCGAGGGTGACGTCGAGGATGCTGAGCACGGCGAACGTCTTGGGATCGCGGAAGGTCAGCCGGTTCGAGCCGTCGCTCATCACCAGGCGGGCGCCGTCCGAGCAGAGCCCCCACCCCTCGCCGTCGTAGCGGAACTCACCCGCCGGCTTGAAGTCGGCGCGGTTGTAGACCAGCGTCTTCTCCTCTTTCCAGGTGATCTGGAGCAGCCGGTCGTCCACCAGCGCCAGCCCCTCGGCGAAGTACTCGGCGGGCACGGCCACCTTCCGCCTGACGGCCCCGGTCTTCGGGTCCACCTCGCGCAGGCTCGACTTGCCGTAGAGCCCGGTGCTCTCGTAGAGCGTGCCCCCCTGGAGCACCAGCCCTTGAGTGAACGCCTCCGGATCGTGCGGACGGGTGGAGAGCACCTTCACCTTGAGCCGCTCGGGAGCGTCGGAAGCGCTCGCCGCGGCGGCCGCCACCTCCGAGGGGGTGATGCGCTCCGGCCGCGGCGACGGCCGGAAGTGCCAGAACAGGGCCAGGGCCAGGGCGATCGCGATCATGGGGACCATGATAAACGCCCAGCGCGGGAGGCGGCTGGACGGCGCGGACCGTAGGGGTGGAGCTTGTCCTCGCCCGGGCTGGGGCATCCCGCTCTTAACGCCGCTCTTCGCCATAGCCTAACCTCCCCACGAACAGTCCTCCATCGCGCCCGGCAGCGAGGAGTCCGGCATGCCGATCGGCTGCCCCGGCGGCGCCGCCGGCGGCTCGGGGCGCTTGGCGGCCTCCTCCACGCCCCGGCGGTCGAGGTAGCGCTCGATCTCACGGGCGAGGAAGGCGCGGTTCGCGGCTTCGGGGCTCTGCGGGGCGCCGCTCTTGCCGAGCCGGCCCGCCAGGGAACGCAGCTCGGCGTCCACCCGCGAACGCACGCCCGACGCGGCCTGAGGGTCGCTCGACAGGCCGATGAGGCGCCGCACCACCACCCACTGCTCCGTGCGCCGCACCTCGGCCAGCCGCTCCGTCCTTTCCCTCGTTTGCGACGCGCCGCCGAACACCTTGTCCTCCAGCCCCTTGAGGACCTCCTCCAGACCCGGCAGCGAGGGGTCGCGGCGGTGGAAGTCGACCAGCCGGGCCGTCCGCTCGGGGCGCAGCAGCAGCCGCACGGCCATGTCGGCGCCGGTGGCGGCGGCCGCGAGGGGGTCGAAGGTCGGCGCGGTCAGGCCGGCGAACATCTCCTCGTTCGGGTGGTACTCGGACGGGCGCGGCAGCAGCAGGGCGATCACCGGCTCGGGCAGGTCGAGCGTCTCGGGGGAGAGGACGTCGAGGACCGCCGCCAGCGCCCGCCGCTGGGTCGGGCCGTCCACCGGCTTCGACGGCGGCTGGCCGTCGCCGCGCAGGGCATAGGTATATCGCAGACCGCCGACCACCTTGGAGGCGGCCTCCAGCTGGTACCGGTGGTGGAAGTAGAGCGGGACGAGCACCTCCTGGAGCAGCGCCAGCGGCTGGCCCGGCGCGATGTTGTGCTCGCCGAAGTGGGCGAGCCCGATGCGGCGCACCGCCAGCTCCTGGCGCAGACCCTCGGCGGCGTCCGGCCCGTTGTCCCAGAGATGGGTGATCGGGCTGGCCGAGCCCTCGGGGCGGGCGTCCTCGTCGGTGAGGAAGATCAGACCGTGGGAGAGCCCCTCTTTCATGATCGCGTCGAGCCCCGCCCTCTCGTCCGTCCCCGGCGGCAGCTGGCTGTAGCCGTAGCGGATCGCCTGCAGGTCCCACTCCCCCACCCCGGTGGCATAGACCTTCGAGAAGTCGAGCTTGTCACCGGCCGTGATGCCGACGAGCGGCGCCGGATAGTCCATCACCGAGGCGCGGCCGTAGGTGGAGGCGGCGAAGTTGTGGGCGAGCCCCAGGCTGTGCCCCACCTCGTGCGCGGCGAGCTGGCGGATGCGGGCCAGCGCGAGCTGCACGGGATCGTCCGGCGCGCCGGTGCCCGTCTTGTCCGCCCCCGCCAGCCCCTCGAAGATCAGCCGGTCCTGCCGCACCCGCAGCGAGCCCAGCGTGACGTGCCCCTTGAGGATCTCGCCGGTCCGCGGATCGATCACCCCGCCGCCGTAGGACCAGCCGCGGGTCGAGCGGTGCACCCACTGCACGACGTTGTAGCGGACGTCGAGCGGATCGGCGCCCGGTGGCAGCACCTTCACCTCGAAGGCGTCGATCAGCCCCGCCTTCTCGAAGGCAGTCTTCCACCAGCTCACCCCTTCGATCAGGGCGCTGCGGATCGGCTCCGGCGCGGCGGAATCGACGTAGTAGACCAGCGGCTGCTTGACCCGCGAGCGGGGCGCCGTGGGATCGACCTTCTCCAGCCGGTGGCGGGCGAGGAAGCGGACGTCGATCGGATCGGCGATCGGCGCCGCGTAGTCCTTGAACTCGACCGAGAAGTAGCCGGAGCGCGGATCGAACCGCCGCGGCTTGTAGCCGGCGTCGGGCAGGCGCACCAGCGAGTGGTGCTGCACCAGGGTGATCGCGCCCGGCGAAGGAGCCGTCTCGCGCACCAGGCGTCCCGGCTCGGCCGACTGGTAGGTCAGCAGGGCCTCGAGATCGACGTTGTCCGGAAACGCCCGGCAGTTCTCGGTATCGACGACGCTGCGGCCGGCGTCGAGCGCCCAGCTCCCCTGCTGGGCCATCTTGAGCCGCGCCACGATGTCGTGGGCGTCGCGCACCAGGAACGGGGTGAAGTCGACCAGCGCCCGCCCGTCGGCGTCCTCGGCGGCGATCTCGCCGGCCCAGAGGATCGAGGTGGCGAACGACTCGCGCACCGCCTGCCGCTCGCCCACGTCCTCGGTCATGGCGCGGAACCTGAGGTTCGGCTGCTCGACGATCACGCGCCCGCCCAGCCGGCGCAGGTCGACGATGCGGGTGTCGCCGAGCTGGCCGCGGTCGAGCCCCACCGGGTTCGAGCCGAGGCCGGTGGTGATCCCCTCCTGGTAGATGAAGCTCGCCACCCGGCCGCTCTTGTCCGTGGCGGGGGGCACCTCGAGCCAGATCTTCCCCTTCTGGCGGTCGACGTAGAAGGTGAGCAGCCCGCCCCGCTTCTCGAGATTGGCCGCGATCTTGGCGATCGGGGGCGGCCCGCCCGGAGCCTCGGCGGCCGGCGGAGGCGCGGCGGCCAGAGCGGACGCGCCGAGGAGAGCGGCGAGAGGAACGGCGGCGGCGAGAGACTTCAAAAGATCTGGTTTCATGGTTTCCCCGAACATGATTTCCCGAAAAAGAAGAGAACGAGCCGTCAAAGGCCGGGGCAGTTTACCATCCAGATCCGCCGGCAGGGCCCGCCGTATCGTCTCGACAAACCAGGCCCCATCCGTAAAGATGAGCCGCGGCCGGCGCCTTCCGGCGGGCGACCGCCAATCTCTCCCATGGCCTCCAACGTGCCCTCCGCTCCCGACTCCGGCCTCACGCCCAGCGACATCGGCCGCGAGATCCGTGAGTTCGACCGCCGCCAGGAACGGCGGCGCAGGATCGTCCCACGGGCGACGCTGGTCGGGGTGCTCGCGGGTCTCGTGGCCGCCGGCTTCCGTCTCATCCTGGAGGCGGCCGACCGCGCGCGCGACGGCCTCTTCCGGGCCGCCCACACGCTGCCGGGCCTCTGGGGCCTGCTGCTCGTGCTCGCGGTCTGCGGCATCGGCTCGGGAGCCGCGCTCTGGCTCGTCCGCCGGTTCGCCCCCGAGGCCTCCGGCAGCGGCATCCCTCATCTCAAGGCCGTGCTCCACCGGTTGCGCGGCATGAGCTGGCGGCGCGTCCTGCTCGTCAAGTTCGCCAGCGGCACCCTCGGCATCGGCAGTGGCCTCGCCCTCGGGCGCGAGGGGCCCACCGTGCAGATGGGCGGAGCGCTGGGCCAGATGGTGAGCGGCTGGCTCAAGAGCAGCGCCCGCGAGCGGCACATCCTGATCGCCGCCGGCGCCGGCGCCGGGCTGGCGGCGGCCTTCAACGCACCGCTGGCCGGCGTCATCTTCGTCCTCGAAGAGCTCCGCCGCGACTTCGCACCCGGCGCCCTGACGGGGGCCTTCGTGGCCTCGGTGACCGCCGACGTCGTCGTGCGCCTGCTGACCGGGCAGTCGCCCGTGTTCCACGTCGCCAGCCCCCCCGTGCCGCCGCTCTCCAGCCTCCCTCTCTTCCTGATCCTGGGAGTGGTCGCCGGCCTCCTCGGCGTCGTCTTCAACCGCGCTCTGCTCGCCAGCCTGCGCCTGTTCGAGCGCACGTCGCGCTGGCCCTTCGGTCTCCCCGCCGCCATCGTGGGAGTCGCGGTGGGCCTCGTCGGCTGGTTCGCGCCCGAGGCGACGGGGGGCGGCGGCCCGCTGGTGCAGGCCACCCTGGGTGGAAAGATGGGGATCTCCGCCCTCGCCGTGCTCCTGCTGCTCCGCTTCGGGCTGACCATGGGGAGCTACGGCACTGGCGCGGCCGGCGGAATTTTCGCACCCCTGCTGGTGATCGGCGCGCAGGCCGGCCTGCTGGTGGGCCTGCTGGGCCAGACGTGGTTCCCCTCGGCGGCGGGGTTTGGCACCTCCTTCGCCGTGGTCGGCATGGCGGCGCTGTTCACCGCCATCGTCCGGGCGCCGCTCACGGGGATCGTGCTGATCCTCGAGATGACGTCGAGCTACCCGCTCATGCTGCCGCTGCTGGCGACCTGTTTCACCGCCTACGCCCTCGCCGACCTGCTCCACGACCGGCCGATCTACGAGGCCCTGCTGGAGCGCGACCTGCTGCGCGGCCAGAAGCCGGTCGTCCAGGGGGGCCCGGCGACGATCGTCGAGGTCCTGGTCGAGGAAGGGGCGCCGTACGACGGCCGGCGCGTGGCCGATCTCGGCCTGCCTCCGGGCTGCCTGCTGATCACCATCCAGCGCGACGACCGCGAGGAGATACCCTCCCGGGACACCATCCTCCGCGCCGGCGACCGGCTCACCGCCGTCGTGGCCGCCTCGGCCGCCAGCGGCATCGAGCTGCTCCGGCATGGAGCCGCCTATTAGGGAGGCGGTCCTCCGGAAATAGAAAGAACCTTCCCGCCACTTACACGTACTGAGTATCGTCAGAGAACCCTCTGCTTTTGCTGGATAGGGGGACCGATGATGGTTTCTACGACGAAGGGTGCTGTCCTGCCCGGCGTCCGCTTCACCGAGCGGCGGCCCCCCCTTCGCCCGCTCCTCTCCCGGCACCCCCGGCCTCCCCCCTTGCTTCCTATCCCCGGCTGTGCTTTATACTATTTATACGAAGTTTATGTTTTGTAGGATTTGATTCGCGGTGTGCAGTCGCGAGGGCACCAGGCGCAACACGATCTCCAGAAAGAGGGGTCCCATGAGGAAGATCGCAATCGTCGGTGCAGGACAAGCAGGAATGGTGCTGGCCTTTGGCCTATTGAACGAGGGGTACGAGGTGACGGTCTTCGAGGGGAGACCGGTGGACGAGATCGAGAAGGGGGCGATCCTGTCCACGGCCATGGTGTTCGACCGTCAGCTCGCGGTCGAACGCAGGTTGGGATTGCAGGAATGGGAGGGGAAGGCGCCCGTCTGTAACGGCATGCACGCGACGCTGCGCCTGCCGAACGGAGAGATCATCCTCCAGATCCAGGGGGGGCTCGACGAGACCTGCCAGGGGGTCGACGCGCGGCTCAAGACCTCCACCTGGATGCGCCGCTTCCAGGAGAAGGGCGGGCGGATCGTCAACCAGGCGGTCACCCGTCCCCTGCTCGAGCAGATGGCGGAGGCGTTCGATCTCGTGGTCGTCTCCTCCGGCAAGGGGGGTCTCGGCGAGGTCTTCGAGCGGGACGCGGAGCGCAGCCTGTTCGACTCCCCCCCACGGCGGCTGGGCGCGGTGATCCTGAAGAACGTCCGCGAGTGGGAGGAGATCCCTTACACCACCCTCAAGTTCCAGTACTTCATCCAGATCGGCGAGTTCTTCGCCATCCCCTTCTACTCGCACTCCGGACCCTGCCGCGCGGTCGTCTTCGAGGCCCCGCCCGGCAGCCCGATGGACGTCTGGGGGAACGTGGACAGCGCCGACAAGGCGCTGGCGACGGCCCTGCGGCTGCTCCGCGAGTACTCCCCCCAGGACTGGCCGAACTACCGCAACGCCCAGCTGGTGGACGACCGCTCCTGGCTCAAGGGGGCGATCACGCCGACCGTGCGCAAGCCGGTCGGCCGCCTGCGGACGGGCCGGGTGGTGATGGCGATGGGGGACGTGGCCGTCCTCAACGACCCGATCAGCGGCACCGGCGCCAACGACGCCGTCCGCCAGGCCGACCGGCTCACCCGGGCGATCCTGGAGCACGGCGACCGCCCGTTCGAAGCCGGCTGGATGCAGGAGGTCTTCGACGGCTACTACGAGGAGCGCGGCCGGCACACCATGGAGTTCACCCGGCAGATGACCGGTCCGATGACCGAGCCCTTCTGGAAGATCCTCCAGGGAGCGGCCCAGTCGCCGGGCGTCGCGCACACCTTCACCAACATGTTCAACGACATCAAGGAGTCGATGGGCTGGATGACCGACATGAACGCCGCGGACGCGGTCTGCGACGCCTGGGCGCACGAGCTGCGGGGGGCCAACTTCCTCACGCTCTCCCAGGCGATGGCGCGTTTCATGCCGCAGCCCGGAGCCAGCGCCCAGGCCGCCTGAAGATCAGCGGCTGGCGGCAGATTTACCCTCAGGGCGGCCCGGTTCGCGCCGGGCTCGCCTTTCTTTTTTGCACCCTCACCCCCTGGCCCTCTCCCGTTCCCGCCCAAAGAAAACCCCGAAGGGGTCTCTCCCTCTTCTCCCGGTGCGGGAGGGTGGGAGGGGACGGGAGAAGAGGGCCGGGGTGATGAGGGTCCGGCTTGCCGCAAAGCCGCCGATCGGCTATAAGCAAGAGTCATGCAAAGTCTGGCCATTCCACAACATCCCGTTGAAACCACGGAGAAAGATTTCGACTCGCTGGGACTCAGTCAATCGATCCTCCGCTGCGTGCGGCTCGTCGGGTTCGAACATCCCACCCCCATCCAGGCCGCCGTCATCCCGGCGGCGCTCTCCGGGCGGGACCTGATCGGCCTCGCCGAGACCGGCTCCGGCAAGACGGCAGCCTTCACCCTGCCGATCGCCGAGCGGCTCGCCCACGACCCCAAGGCCCGCGCCCTGATCGTCTCGCCGACCCGCGAGATCGCGCTCCAGACCCAGGCCTTCCTCGACGCCTTCGGCGGCGACTTCGGCCTGCGGACGGTCTGCCTGATCGGCGGCGTCAAGATGGGCCCCCAGCACACGGGGCTGCGCCGCCGCCCCCACGTCATCGTGGCGACCCCGGGGCGCCTGCTCGACCACGTCGAGCAGGGCACGGCCCGGCTCGCCGACTTCAACATCCTGGTCCTCGACGAGGCGGACCACATGCTCGACATGGGGTTCATGCCCCAGGTCAACCGCATCCTCCAGGAGCTGCCCAAGAAGCGGCAGACGCTGATGTTCTCGGCCACCATGCCGCCGCCGATCGAGCGGATCTCGCAGCAGTTCATGAACGACCCGCTGCGGATCGACATCACCCCCGAGGGCAAGGCGGCCCACGGGATCAGCCACCGGCTCTACATGGTCGAGATGGAGAACAAGAAGGCCTGCCTGCTCGCCCTGCTCCACCAGGAGCTCGGCAGCACGCTCGTCTTCATCCGCCGCAAGAGCGACGCCGAATGGCTCTCCGGCGTGCTCCTGCGTGAGGGGCATCCGGTCGAGCGCATCCACTCGGACCTCTCCCAGGGGCAGCGGACGCAGGCGCTCCAGGGCTTCCGCGAAGGCGAGCACCGCATCCTGGTGGCGACCGACATCGCCTCGCGCGGCCTCGACATCCCCCGCGTCGGCCACATCATCAACTTCGAGATGCCGGAGACGGTCGAGGACTACATCCACCGCGCCGGCCGCACCGCCCGCGGCAACGCCACCGGGATCGTCTCGACGATCGCCACCTGGATCGACAAGATGATGGTCAAGGAGATCGAGTCGACGCTCGGCGAGGAGCTCCCCCGCTGCACCGTCCCCGGCGTCCCCCCCTACGTCGAAATGAAGCCGAGAGTCACCCTCGGCGCCCGCAGATCCACCCTCAAAGTAAAGCGGCGTTAAGCCCGCTTTTTCTCCTTAAGGATAGTAGGGGCGCAGTCCGCTGCGCCCCTATGATCGAGCTCGGGTCTGCCCCTCTGGACAGCTTCTAGCATCTTCTATATTCTTACCTTGCTTAGACGTGCGATGTTGCAAGACATCGCTCGATCCGCCGCCGCATCGGTGGGGGGTGCTCGCGGCACCTACCGTCCTTCTTCGGACAAGGAGGTTTGCGTGAGAAACAGAAGCGTCCTCGCAGTGCTCGTGGTCTCGCTCCTTCTCGGACTCTCCCCTCTGGCCGCCGATCCGGTGATCCGGCACGGCATCGACCTCTTCACCACCACCTCCGACGGCACCACCTACTACGACTTCGCCCAGAACCCCATCCCCGCAGGCTTCTTCTGCAAGGGCTCCAAGGCTTTCACCAGCCGGGTGGCGCTCAAGGGCCTGCCCCTCGCGACCGGATCTCCGGGCCAGCTCTGGGGCGCCGACACGGTCGTCGAGCGGCTCGACGATGCCGCCCTCGACGCCAACGGCGTCGCGTCGACGCGCCTCCAGATGCGGGCGCTGTCGCTGGTCAGCATCGCCCCGATCAAGACCGCCTGCGGGGACTTCCACGTCTACGTCTCCCTCGGGGGCCAGCAGCGGGTGACGACGATGAACATCTACCGCACCCAGGAGGGGGGCGGGAACTTCGTCGCGCCTCTCGCGGTCAACGCGCGCCTGACCTTCATCCCCGTGAAGCCCGCGGGGACCAAGGCCGCGCGGAAACTGGCGCTCGACGGGAGCTTCACCTTCCCCGCCGGCAGCCCCATCCCGTGGAGCCTGACGAGCGACACGAGCGCGAAGAGGACCGGCTCCGTGCTCGTCGACACCGACGGCGACCTGATTCCCGACGCCCTGCTTCCCGCCACCTCGAACTTCTCGCCGGGGTCGTCGCCGGACCATCTCGCGCTGAACAAGCTCGCCACGAACTGCCCCGATCCCTGTGCCGGGCCGACCTGCCATACCGATCCCAGCACCGGCAAAATGCACTGCACGACACCAACACGTCCCCCCGGCTGCTACAACCTTTGCCCATAGATTGACAAGGAGGTTTTTGTGAGAAACAGAAGCGTCCTCGCAGTGCTCGTGGTCTCGCTCCTTCTTGGCCTCTCCCCCCTGGCCGCCGATCCCGTGATCCGGCACGGTATCGACCTCTTCACCACCACGTCCAACGGTTCAACCTATTACGACTTCGCCCAGAACCCCATCCCCGCGGGCTTCTTCTGCAAGGGCTCCAAGGCTTTCACCAGCCGGGTAGCGCTCAAGGGCCTACCCCTCGCGACCGGGTCTCCGGGCCAGCTCTGGGGCGCCGATACGGTCATCGAGAGGCTCGACGACGCCGCCCTCGACGCCAACGGCGTCGCCGCGACGCGCATCCAGATGCGGGCGCTGTCGCTGGTGAGCATCGCCCCGATCAAGACCGCCTGCGGGACTTCCACGTCTACGTCTCCCTCGGCGGCCAGCAGCGGGTGACGACGATGAACATCTACCGCACCCAGGAGGGGGGCGGGAACTTCGTCGCGCCTCTGGCGGTCAACGCGCGCATGACCTTCATCCCCGTGAAGCCCGCGGGAGCCAAGGCCGCGCGGAAGCTGGCGCTCGACGGCAGCTTCACCTTCCCCGCCGGCAGCCCCATCCCGTGGAGCCTCAGGAGCGACGCGAGCGAGAAGAGAACCGGCTCCGTGCTCGTCGACACCGACGGCGACCTGATCCCCGACGCCCTGCTTCCCGCCACCTCGAATTTCCTGCCGGGCTCGTCGCCGGACCGTCTCAGGCTGAACAAGGCCTATGGGGAATGCCCCGACCCCTGCGCCGCGCCGACCTGCCACATCGACCCCAGCACCGGCAAAGAGCACTGCACGACACCAGCACCAACAGGCCCCCCGTATTGCTTGCCTGCTCCCTGCGAGTATTAAAGTTCTTCCAGCGGACGGAGCACGGAAGGAAGACCAGGGGAACGATCACGTTCCCCTGGAGCTTCGAGGAGCGCACCGCGCTGGCGATCGCCTGGGTGCCGGAGACGATGTTCGTCTCGTCGGCGGCGGTGAGATCTAGCGTCTTACGCAGCCCGGGCCGGCCTTCAGCCGGTCGGCGACACCGCGGACGAGGAGCTGGTCGTTCTATCAGACGCTGGGGCTGATGGCGATGTAGGTGTCAAACAGGTTCGGCTCGAGAAAAAACATTTCCACCACGAACAGGCCGGCCAGCGATTCACCGACGATCGCGGTCTCCTCCGTCGTGCGATAGCCCGCGTGAACCTGGGGCATCAGCTCGTTGCGGATAAACGCCCGGAACGCCGCCGAGCCGCCGACGTGGATCGCGATCTTACGATCCTCCTCCACCGTGGCCGGGCCCGTGAGATCGCGCCGACACTCGGTATTCTCAATGCCGACCACGAGGAACGGCCGCATTCATCAAAACTCTTTCATCAAATGGCTGGCGAAGCCTACCGAGGTGGGCTGGGCATTCACCTTCGCAGAAGGTTGGCAGATTCAAGCTCCGCCTCAATCTCGCCTAGTTTTTCTTCGATTGACTTACTAAAAGTAATTCTGCCTATCCCACTTAGATCAGAGGGAATTGAGGTGCTTTCTTGAAACAGTATGCATACTCTTTCTCGACCAAGACGTCCATAGAACCACCCCAATTCGAAGAGAACGTTGGGGCGCGCCTGTTGATAGCTAGCATTATTGCTAACGATTAAATCGTCGGGACTCAGAATTGCAAACGCGAATGAGGATTCTCCGGCCTCCATCTCGAATTTCTCAATTATAGTACGTCCCTTGGAAGCCTTCTCCGAAAGGATTATTGGAGCCAAGCCGAAGCGTTCCTTGAGCATGGCGCGCAATCGCAGGGGATTGACCGAGTCGTGACCATGTATAATGAAGACCTGTTTGCCCGGAGGTATCAAACGGATGAGTTCCTCATTTTCATCCGCCGAATCCTGGGCTGAATTATTCTGATCTTTGAGAAGAGATATTATCTGCGTGCAAAGCCGCAATGCATTCGAGGAATCAACTGTGAATGGTCCAATCTTATTTATTTCCAACGGGCGTACGATCTGTTCGAACCTGCTGCGGTCCGAAGGCTCGAGCAACTCAAGGGCTGCCTCGCGAAGATGGTTAAGCGCCTCACCTATTTCCCAATGGGTATTATATCGACCTCGAAGTTGATCTTCGATGATCTTACGGAGTTCCCCGGCTTGATCCAACAGCACTTGCTTCATTTTTTGTACCACCTTAATATCACATCCAACTCCGGGATTAACCTTCGCCATTCGGCCCAGATTGCCGATGGTTGTCGAACTCTCCGCCGGAGCGACGTGTTCCAACCCCGCATGTCCTTGACTCTATAAGACGTTTAACCTTACTTCTGTTCCTGATCAGCGTCAACGGTCCGACTCAACAAGGTAGAAGAGGGCAACCTCTAGTTGCTGGCTTTGCGCTGACCTGAAAAGCGAGATTCGATAGGCACCTGATAGAGACCGCAGGATCTCTGCTTATCGAGGCGCGGGTTAGAGTCTACCTGAAGTCCACACCGCTGAAGTCCACACCATAGTGGACACCATACAAATTCTCCGTTACCAACGCGAAGGTTTGCACAGAATCAACAGGCATGTCGTACACCCGCCAAGAATCGGAGCACCTCTTCCGTGCCTGGAGAAAAGAAACCGGAGGGAACGGTCCCGCTCCCGTTCCCCCCGGCAAAGGTACTTCGATTGTCAAAGAGCACGAGCCGCCCGTCGGGGGAACGCCTCGGACCGGCCTCGACGCCTGGCACGACGGCGGAGTCCCTCGATCCTGGGTACCCTTCAGCTCTCTCGACGGCCTGACTCCAGCGCTTCGAGAGGCCTCTGGACAAGCAGCTACGATGTGCATAGAGTAAATGATGGGAAGTGAGCGGTCAAGTCTCTCCAGCATGCTTCTTCGAGCGGCCTTGCCGGGTGCCGGAGAGCTTCGTGAGGCTCTGATACACACGTTCGGTGACGCATTCCCCAGGCTCCGCTTGATGTTACCCATGGGGAATGGGGCGGATGAGGCGGGGAACGTCCCATTCCCCAGCGTTCGTGGAACGTTCCCCGGGGGGAATGTAACATTCCCCTGGATGCGCATGGTACAAAGAGTCGTGCGCGTCCCATTCCCCGTCTCGCGGAGGACGTTCTGCCCGGGGAACGATCGGTTCCCCGGCCTTCATGGAACGCGAGGGGCGGGGAATGGGGCAGTCGGGGCGTTCGCGCCTCGTTCCCTGGAGGGAATGGGCCGTCGCCGACGGGGAACGGCTCGCGAGGAATGGGGAATGAGGCGCAGAGAATGGGGAATGGGGTGCGGCCGGGCTCTTTGACAACTGAATCGCAGGACGGCCCGGGCGGGCTCAGCGCCCGGGCCGGGGCGGGCGATCCCTTCAGGGCCGCGCCAGCGGCAGGCCGACCGTGAACGTCGCGCCCCGCCCTTCTCCCGGGCTGACGGCATGGATGGTCCCGCCGTGCCGCTCGACGAGGTGGCGCGCGATGGCGAGACCCAGTCCCAGCCCCCCCTCGCGCCCCTCGCCCTGGCGGAAGCGCTCGAAGACGTGGGGAAGAAACGAGGCGGAGATCCCGGCGCCGGTGTCGCGGACCGTGAGCCGGGCCTCGCCCTCCACGCGCTCCAGGCGCACCTCGACCTCGCCCCCCTTGGGGGTGAACTTGACGGCGTTCGAGAGCAGGTTCGAGACCACCTGGTGCAGCCGGTCCGGGTCCCCCGCGGCCATCTCCAGCGGGCGGTCGAGCGCGGCGGCGACGGCGATCGACTTGGCCGCCGCCGCCGGGTGCATGGCGTCGAGCGCCTTTTCGACCACCTGCGCGAGATCGAGCGGACCGAGCTGGAGCCGCAGGTCGCCGTTGACGATGCGGGCGACGTCGAGCAGGTCGTCGATGAGCTGCGCCTGCGACCGCGCGTTGCGCTCGATCACCTGCAGGGCGCGCCCTTGAGCCTCCGCATCGAGCTTGCCGCTGTTGAGCAGGGAGACCCACCCGAGCATGGCGTTGAGCGGCGTCCGCAGCTCGTGGGAGACCATGGCGAGGAACTCGTCCTTGGCGCGGTTGGCCTCTTCCGCCAGGCGTCGCGCCTCCTGCTCGCGGACGAGCCTCACCCGCTCCTCCTCCATCCGCCGGTGCTGGACGGCGTAGCGGATCGAGCGTTCGAGCCCGGCGGCGTCGATCTTCCCCTTGACCAGGTAGTCGGCGGCGCCGGAGCGCATCGCCTCGAGATCGATCTCCTGGTCCCCCTGGCCGGTCATCAGGATCATCGGCGCGAGGACGGCCGGCAGGCCGGAGCTCCCGGCCCGCGCCTCGCGCAGGAGGTCGAGCCCGGTCCGCGCGCCGAGCCGGAAGTCGAGAAGGCAGACGTCGAAGGAGTCTTCCAGGACCCGGACGAGCCCCCGCTCGTAGGTCGCCGCCCATTCGACCTCGAAGCGCGCGCCGCCGATCTCGGCCAGCAGGTCGCGGGTGAAGACGTAGTCGTCCTCGTCGTCCTCCACCAGGAGCACCTTCAGAGAGGTCATGGTCAGCTCGGCAGCTCGACGAACTCGATCCAGTAGCGGCCGAGCACCTTCATCAGATCGACGAGCCCGTCGAAGGTGACGGGCTTGGAGATATAGGAGTTCGCTCCCAGGTCGTAGCTGCGAAAGATGTCCTCCTCCGCCTTGGAGGTGGTCATCACGACGATCGGGATACGCCGCAGCTCGGGATCGCTCTTGATCTCGCGCAGGGCCTCGCGGCCGTCCTTGCGCGGCATGTTGAGGTCGAGCAGCACCAGGCCGGGACGGGGGGACTGCTCGGGGTCGGCGTAGCGCCCCTGCCGGCGAAGGTAGTCCATGAGCTCCTCGCCGTCCTCGACGCAGCGCAGCTCGTTGAGCACCCGGCCCTCGGCGAGCGCCTCCTTGACCAGCAGCCGGTCGTCGGCGTCGTCCTCGGCCAGGAGGATGGTGATCCGCTTTGTGTCAGGCGTCATGGCGTGGCTTCTCCCCGGGTTTGATGGATAGGCAAGGTGACGAGGAAGCGGGCTCCCTGGCCCGGCGCGCTCTCGGCGGTGAGAGCCCCCCCATGCCGCTCGACGATTCTACGGCAGACCGCGAGCCCCATCCCCGTCCCCTCGTACTGGGAGCGGCCGTGGAGACGCTGGAAGGGGGTGAAAATCCGGTCCAGGTACTTCATGTCGAAGCCGATGCCGTTGTCCGCGACCGTGATCCGCGCCTCCGGAGGGCCGCCGTTCGAGTCGACGACCGCCGAGATTCTCACCACGGGGGGCTCATCCGGCCGATGGAACTTCAGCCCGTTGCCGATCAGGTTCTGCAGCAGCTGCCGCATCTGCAGGGGGTCGGCGTCGATCGCCGGCAGCCCGCCGGTCTCGACGCGCCCGCCGGTCTGCTGGATCCGCACCTCGAGGTCGGAGAGGACCTCGCCGGCGATCCGGTCGAGGTCGACGCGGACGAAGGGCTGCGCCTTGGAGCTCACCCGCGAGAAGGCCAGCAGGTCGTTGATCAGGACGTGCATGCGGCGGGCCGCGGCCTGCATGCGCTCCAGATAGTCGATCCCCTCGGCGCCGATGGAGGCCCCGTGCTTGGTCTTCAGCCGGTCGCCGAAAGCCTGGATCTTGCGCAGCGGCTCCTGGAGGTCGTGCGAGGCGACGAAGGCGAAGTCCTGGAGCTCGCGGTTGCTGCGCTCCAGCTCGAGGGTGGATCGCCGCAGGCTCTCGTTGACGGTGGCGAGCTCGGCCGTGCGCTCCCGCACCCGCGCCTCGAGCTCGGCCTCGACGCGCCGGCGCCGCTGGAGATCCCTCCGGGTGAGATGGGCGGCGAGCAGGATCAGCGCGACCAGCAGGAGGTTGGTGAGGGAGAGCGTCCACAGCGCCTCCCGGCCGCTCGCCCGTGCCACCCCGGAGCGCCGGCTCAACAGCGCCGTCTCTTCCGCCGTCATTTCGGCGGCGATCTCGCGGACCCTCTCCATGAGCCGGCGCCCCTCGCCCGTCATCACGGAGCGGCGGGCGGCGTCCGGGCCGGCCGTCCTGAGCGCGTCGATCCCTCTCCGGAGACGCGCCTGGCGGGCGGCGATCAGCGGCTCCAGCCCGGCGATCCGCCGCTGCTGGCGGGCGTTGTCCGCCGTCAGGGCGCGGAGGCGGTCGAGGTGCTGCCGGATCTGGGGGCCGGAGGCGTAGTACGGCGCGAGGTAGCTCTCATCCCCCGTGACGAGATAGCCACGCTGCCCCGTCTCGGCATCCTTCAGGGCGGAGATCGTCGCTTCGAGCTCGTTGAGGACCTGGTGGGTATGAGCCACCCACCGCTCGTTCTCGATCAGCCGCAGCGTCGCCCGGTAGGAGATGACGGCGTCGGCGAGCGCGAACGCCAGGACAAGGCCGAAGGCGGCGAAGAGCTTCCTTCTGTCAGGCTGCGGCAAGTGAGTTTCTCGTCCTTCCTGAGAATCATATCTCGCCTGGGTCGGATACAGGGGTCGGCGGGACGGCTAGGGCTCGCCAGAATCGACGAGGCCTTCCAGCAGTTCTTGAATCTGTCCTTTCAAGGGAAAATCCCAGTCGAGAGGATCGCATCCTCTCTCCACAGCGATCTCCCGGAGATAGCGGCGGATTTTCACCAGATGGAGCCGGTTCAGCCGCAATCTCTCCAGCGT
This sequence comes from uncultured Acidobacteriota bacterium, assembly GCA_963698025.1. GTDB lineage: Bacteria > Acidobacteriota > Thermoanaerobaculia > Multivoradales > UBA5704 > DATARR01. Next base: position 729,522 of record OY969112.1, read on the forward strand.
GTACTCGGCGCGGCGGGACAAAGGTTTCCAAAACCCGTCGGCCCGCTCCTCGAAGTGAGGGGAGAAGGCGTCGGAACAGAGGTCCAGAAAACCGTAGCCGGCAGCTTCCAGAGCAGGATCCGGCCAGGCCTTGCCCTTGATCTGATTGCAGGGATGACAGGAGTAATACAGGTTGTAGAAATCGTCCGCAAGATGGGTGAATCCTGGGGAGGACTGGGGCCGGAAATGATCCAGCTCGAAATTGTCAGGGCCTGCCGCGAGGATCTCGTGCAGCAGGCAGTAGGCGCAGCACTCCTCGAAGTCCTTCCTTACGAGAGGACGGTATTCAGAGTAGTGCCTGCCAGGGGTAGGGGGTAGATCGCGACGACGGAAGACCGCCAATCCTCACCTCGCCAGCGACTTGCGGCGTAGCTTCGTCAAAGCGGATTCCAATCCTCTCTCGATCGGCTCGTAGAACTTCGCCTCCGCCTGATCCAGGCAGGCCTGCAACCGCAGCAACTCCGCCTGCTCGATTTCCGAAAGCGACGAGCGGAATTTTTTGTCCACCAGTTCCGCATGACGCTGGCGCGCCTGGCCTTCGACAGCACCCAGGGTGTCAACTTTGCTCATAACGGCCTCCCGAGCTCCGCTTCCGACTCCCAGATAGCCTACGCTGTTCCGCTCCGACGATCAAGGTTTCGTCCAGGCATGTCGTCCCGGGATCATGGCATCACACCGGCAGCGTCACCACCACCTCCAGCCCCCCCTCGGACCGGTTCCTGGCGGTGATGCCGCCGCCGTGCTCCTCGGCGATGCGGCGGGCGATCGGCAGCCCCAGGCCGGTGCCGGTGTCGTGGGTCGAGAAGTAGGGGTCGAAGATGCGCGGCAGGAGGTCCGGAGGGACGCCCGGGCCGGAGTCGCAGACGGCGATGCGCGCGAAGCCGTTGCGCCGGTCCAGGCGCACGGTCACCTTGCCGCCGGCGGTGGTGGTGGCGCGCAGGGCGTTCTCGATCAGGTTGCGCACGGCCCGCTGCAGGAGCTTGGCGTCGAAGCGGGTGACGATCTCCGGACTCTCGGCCTCGAACTCGACGGAGACCCCGGGCGGCGGCGCCGCGCGGTACCCCTCGACCAGATCGGCCATGCTCGCCACCAGGTCGGCCGGCTTGGGATCGATCCGCGGGATCGAGCTGTAAGCCGAGAACTCGGAGGCGATCGAGCGCAGCTCGTCCACCTGGGTCAGGATGTTGGTGGTGCAGCGCTCGAAGACGCGGTCGAAGTGCTCGGGGTCGTGCCGGTAGACCTCCATCATGTGCTCGGTCGAGAGGCGGATGGGGGTGAGCGGGTTCTTGATCTCGTGGGCGATCATGCGCGCCATCTCCGCCCAGGCGAGCAGGCGCTGGCTGCGCAGGACCTCGGTGGCGTCCTCGACGACCAGGAGGGCCGAAGGCTCGCCCGCTCCCGGCAGCGGCACCCAGACCAGCGACCACTCCTGCTCCCCTCCCCCCTCCGCCGCCGCCAGCCGCACCGTGGCGCGGGCCATCTCGGAGCCGGTGGTCTGCAGGAAGTCGGCCAGCGGCCGCAGCCGCTCCCAGCGGGCGACCGCCGCCTCCAGGCTCTCCCCCACGGCGGTGCCGAGCAGCTCGGCGGCCACCCGGTTGTGCATCAGCACCCGCCGGTCGCGGTCGAGCGAGACGACGCCGGAGGTGATGTTCTCCACCATCCGCTCGCTGACCTGCTTCTCGCGCACCAGCCGCTCGCGGGCGTCGGCGATCTTGCGCGCCATCTCGTCGACCGCCTCGACCAGGAGGGCGAGCTCGAGCTCGGACGGCGCGAGGTCGAGCGAGGGGGCGCCGGCGGCGATCCGCCGGGTGCCCTCGACGAGCTGCATCAGCGGCCGCGTGAAGTTGCTCGCCAGCCGCCGGCCGACGGCGACCAGCAGAATGAACAGGGCGGCGGTGACCAGCAGCCCCTGCCGGCGGAGCTGCTCGAGCTGGCGGGCCCCCTCTTCCTGCTGGGCGAGCAGCGGCATGGAGAGGAACAACCGCTCGTCGCCGGCGCCGCCCGGGACACGCAGCGGGGCGTACATCTCGAGATAGGTCGTCCCCCCCACCCGGTTGAAGCGCGAGTCGAGGCCGTAGCCGAGGAGGGCCAGCCGGCGGTAGATCTCGCCGGGGATCCGCTTGGGCAGCAGGCCGGCGGTGAACAGCTCGTGGCGGCTGGAGGCGTGGATGGCGCTCCCCCAGTAGAGGTTCACCTCGTGGCGGACGAAGCCGGAGAGGGCGATCAGCAGGCGGTCGCCGAAGACGGTGTCGACGCCGAAGCCGGGCGGCAGGTTGAGCAGCTTCTCGCCGAGGATCTGCTGGGCCGAGCTCAGCGCCGCCTCGCCGGTCACCCGCTGGTCGCGCCGCAGCCGCTCCTCCATCGACCGCACCAGCACGAAGTTGAGCAGCACGAGAGGGATCAGCAGCAGCAGGGTGTAGACGATCATCAGCCGCTTGGAGTAGGAGCGCAGGGTCCGCCCCACCAGGTCGCGGAAGGTGACGCGGGGGAGCGCCAGGAGCAGCAGCGGCGGCGTGGCCAGGGCGAGCAGGATCACGACGCCCAGGCTCCAGTTGCCGGTGCGCTCCAGGGCCTCGAGCGTCCGCAGGGTGGGAAGGTAGACGACCTCCCACCCCTGCCCCGAGACGCGGGCCCAGGCGCGCGCCGGCCCCGACGGCGTCTCCACCACCGCCCGCGCCGGGTGGACCGGCGAGTGGCGCAGCTCGGGCGGCAGCGGCGGATTCTCCTCCCACGGCGAGAGCGAGGCGCGGCCGTCGGGCGTGTAGAGGGCGTAGAGCGCCGGCTGGGCGATCTCCTCGGTGGCGGCGGTCAGCGGCCCCCCCTTGAGCAGGCCCACGTCCACCTCGCTCAGACGCCGCCAGTCGTGCACCTCGAAGCCGGGGCGCGGCTGCAGCCAGTAGCGGACCGTCCCCCACGGCCGGCCGGCGAAGCGCAGGGGGACGACGCCGGAGATCAGGAACCCCTCCCACTGCGGCAGCCGCAGATCCTCCCAGCGGGCGGGGTCGGAGTCGACCATCCCCTGGTCGGTCAGCGGCATGCCGAAGGAGAAGGAGGACGGGAGCGTGTTCTCCCGCTGCACCACCAGCGCCGAGAGCGAGTGGTGGCGGGCCAGGGGGGAATCCTTCCAGAGCGCGTAGGCGAGGTCCTGCCGCTCGAGACCGACCGGCGTGCGGGGGATCACCCGCTCGAGGTCGATCCCCTCGAAGTGTCTGCGGATCTCGCCCGAGACGGCGGCGATCTCGACGGTCTTCGGCGGCGCCAGGCGGGCCAGGAGCTCGCTGCCGGCATACTCGCGCAGCCGCAGGCGGTAGGCCGTCTCGGACGCGCCCGCGGCGGCGAAGACGGCCATCAGGATCAGGCCAATCAGCGTCAGCCCCTGCCGCAGCCGGCGCTGGCTGGCGTAGAGGGCGGCCAGCGCCCCGCCGGCGGCGAGCAGCGGCAGCCCGAAGAGGGGCTGATCGCAGAGCGCGGCGCCGCCCAGCAGCAGGGCCACGGCGGCCCAGGCCACGCGATCGAGCGGCGGGCCCGCCGGCCCCCCCCGGCGCTGCCCGGCGAGGCAGAAGAGGCCGAAGGCGGCGCCGGTGAGCCCGAGCCGCAGGGCGAACGCGGAGGTGGAGACCAGGATGCCGTCGGCGAGGTCGAGCGGCCCCCAGAGGCGCTGCAGCCCCCAGGCGGCGAGGAGCAGCAGGCCGACGGCGGCCGCGCCCTTGATCCAGGCCGGAACGCGGTCCCCGGCCCACGAGCGCGAGCGCAGCCCGAGGGCCGCGACGGCGAGCCCGGCGAGCAGCGCGGCCAGGGAGCGCGGCGGCACGGCCAGCGCCATGCCCAGCGCGATCAGGCCGCCCGCCGCCAGCGGGCTGACCAGGCGCGCCGGCTGGTCGGCGGCGGACGGCGAGCCGCTCCCGGGCAGCACGAGACGCAGCAGGCGCAGCACCGCGATCGAGAGCAGGGCGACGCCGATCGCCGCCCAGGCCACCCGGTCCGCCAGCGATCCTTCATACGTCTCCGCCGGCTCCGGGGTGCGCTCCACCACCAGCACCGGCGTTCCCGGCAGGGTCACCAGGTCGGTGCCGGGGACCGCCTGATCCCGATCGTCCACCACCGTCCAGCGGGCCGGTGGCGACCCCGGAAACGGCAGGGCGTCCGTGGGGAAGCTCACGCCGGCGGCGACCCGCCAGGGCCGGCGGGCGTCGCCGAGCGGCTCGAGGACGAGCAGCGTCACGGCGCTGAAGCTCGCCCGGTAGTAGGGACCCGAGCGCGGGAGCTCCTGCGGCAGCTCGTGCAGCAGCCCCTCCCCCGCCCAGGCGGCCGGCACGCCGTCCGGATCGAGCAGCAGCAGGGCCCGCCGCCCCTTCCCTTCGCCGATCTCGATGCCGGAGAGCCGGCTGAAGGCGTTCAGGCGCTCCTGTGGCGTCTCCGCGGGCACGTGCAGCACGGCGGCCGCCGCGTGGGCCTCGGTGCGCAGGTCTTTCCAGATCGCCGCGTACTCCCGCCGCGTCCCGCGGATGCGCTCCGCCCGCGCCGTGCGCTCCAGGCGGTCGGCCGCCCAGCCCGCGATCAGCGCCATCACGGCCAGGGCCAGGATGGGACCGGCGATCCGCCGCTCGCGCCGCGAGCGCATCCAGAGCCAGGCGAGGGCGAGGAAGAGCAGGACGAGGGCCGCCCAGGCGTCCTCCAGCAGCGGCGTGGCCACGAGCCCGGCGACCAGCAGGAGCTCGGCCGCCGCCAGCCGCGCCGGCTCGCGCTCGGGTCTCACTGCGGGGACGTCGCGGGAAGCATCGGCAGGTCCACGCCGCGCTCGCGGGCGCAGGCGACCGCTTCCGGGTAGCCGGCGTCGGCGTGGCGGACGACGCCCATGCCGGGATCGCCGGTGAGTACCCGCTCCAGCCGCCGCGCCGCCGCCTCGCTGCCGTCGGCCACGATCACCATGCCGGCGTGCAGCGAGTAGCCGATGCCGACGCCGCCGCCGTGGTGGACCGAGACCCAGGTGGCGCCGTTGACCGCGTTGAGCAGGGCGTTGAGGATCGGCCAGTCGCCGATCGCGTCCGAGCCGTCGCGCATCGCCTCCGTCTCGCGGTTGGGCGAGGCGACCGAGCCGCAGTCGAGATGATCGCGGCCGATCACGATCGGCGCCTTCACCCTGCCGGAGGCCACCAGATCGTTGAACACCTTGCCGGCTTTGGCGCGCTCGCCGTACCCGAGCCAGCAGATGCGCGCCGGCAAGCCCTGGAAGGCGACGCGCTCGCGGGCGAGGCGGATCCAGCGCGCCAGCGCCGCGTCCTGCGGGAAGGTGGCGAGGATCGCCTCGTCGGTGGCCGCGAGGTCCTCCGGATCGCCGGAGAGGACGGCCCAGCGGAACGGCCCCTTCCCCTCGCAGAACAGCGGCCGGATGAACAGCGGCACGAAGCCGCCGATCTCGAAGGCACGGGTCTCGCCGGCTGCCAGCGCCTGCCCGCGCAGGTTGTTGCCGTAGTCGAAGGTGACCGCCCCCCGCTCCTGGAGCGCGAGCATGGCGCGCACGTGGGCGGCCATCGAGGCCATCGAGCGGTCGATGTAAGCCTTGGGATCCGCGTCGCGCAGGCGCAGGGCCTCGGCGTAGGGCATGCCGTGCGGCACGTACCCCTGGAGGGCGTCGTGGGCCGAGGTCTGGTCGGTCAGCGCGTCCGGCACGATGCCGGTCGCGATCAGGTGCTCCAGCAGATCGACGGCGTTGGCCTCGACGGCGATCGAGATCGCCTCGCGGCGGTCGCGGGCCGCCAGCGCCCGCTCGACGGCGGCCGGGATGTCAGGCTCGACCGTGTCCAGGTAGCGGGTGGCGAGCCGGCGCTCGATGCGGGAGCGGTCGACCTCGGCCACCAGGCAGACCCCCTCGTTCATGGTGACGGCGAGGGGCTGGGCGCCGCCCATGCCGCCGAGGCCGGCGGTGACGGTGAGGCGGCCGGCGAGCGAGCCGCCGAAGTGCTGGCGGGCGCACTCGGCGAGAGTCTCGTAGGTGCCCTGGAGGATGCCCTGGGTACCGATGTAGATCCACGAGCCGGCGGTCATCTGGCCGTACATGGTGAGGCCGAGCCCCTCCAGGCGGCGGAACTCGTCGGCGGTGGCCCAGTGGGGCACCAGCAGCGAGTTGGCGATCAGCACTCGCGGGGCCTCCGCGTGGGTCTTGAACACCGCCACCGGCTTGCCCGACTGCACCAGCAGCGTCTCCTCGTCCCCCAGGCGCCTCAGGGTCTCGACGATCGCCTCGAAGCACTCCCAATTGCGCGCCGCCTTCCCCGAGCCGCCATAGACCACCAGCTCCTCCGGCCGCTCGGCGACCTCGGGGTCGAGGTTGTTCATCAGCATCCGCAGCGCGGCCTCCTGCTGCCAGCCGCGGCAGGAGATCTCCGAGCCGCGAGGAGCGCGGACGGTACGGGGACGGGCGACGGCCGGGCGGGAGGGCGGGGTGGCGATGGTCATGAGGGGTATTCTACTCGGGACTCCCCTTTCCGCGACCGCCCGGCAAACCCCACGGCTGCGCTACCTACTGCTGGACGAAAGCCCGTCTGGTTTTGGGCCGGTCGAAGTTTTAGCAGAACATGCGCGAATGGAGTAAGAGAACCCGGCAGGAGGGCTGGAAAGAAGGGAAACAGTAACGGCCGGTGGAGAGTGTACGCGAGATTCTGCTTCGGCAGCTGGAACGCTGATTCGGTCCCTCCCGGAGGAGAAGCGGCGCGGTGTCGAGGCGATCACCTCCCGGGCTCGTCTGAACCGCTTGGCGGACCGGATCTGGCCGCCAAGTCCCTCGACGAGATGGGCTCTGAGGTTCATAACTGTCGGCGACGCAACGCCGGCCGATGATCCCCTCTCGGCCGGCGTTGCGAACCGCACTCGAGCTCTCGCTCTACGCGCTACTTCTTGTCGAGGAGAGCTCTCTCACCCATCGTCTTTCGACGAACTGCCGTCGCGAGTATGGATGTTGGGCGGCGGAACCGGGCATTAAGAGGGTTTCCGCCAGGCTCAGGGTCAGGTTCCTACGTCCAGACAGAACGTCAGTCGAAAACGAAGAACTGGACTCGTGCATTAAGTGGCGAATCCCAGTCGATCTCGAACCGAATGCTCACGGTTCCATCGTCCTTCGGAACGATGTTGTGAATCTCCATCGTTGCGTCACCCTGGAAGGGGAAGTCCAGAGGCTCGCCTTGGGGCGCGGAAACCTCACAGATGTTAGCGAGCACATGGCTGTGGCGGTTGATTACTCCCGCCGGGAACGTGAAGTTACCATCGAATACACCGTTTCCGACGATGTTGACATGCCAGAGACTCATAGTGTTGTCCTCCTGTTCCTTCGTTAGCGAACGCTGGTAACTGTTGCAGAAATCTGGTGGCGAGTGCTGTTTCCGGATGTTCCATGTGTGTGGCGCAGGACAGGCCGGCCCCCCTCGACTTGGGGCTTCTTGCTATGTCCAGACGTACCGGCAGGCGCTGGATACCTTTCCGCCTGTTCAGGGCTCTGACGATTTGGTGCCTTGCTTTTCTCAGCTGCCATTGGATGACCTCCGTCTATGTGTGAAGTGCCGATGTCACATCGGCCATCAACTCGTCTATAAATCGGTGTTCGCTGCCATGAACCTTTTTCTGACAACCGACCCGGAAGATGCGAATCGACCAGATCCGCGACGACGGCAAAGAAAAACGCCGACCGGTATGCTGATGCCGGCCGGCGCTCGCAAAGGGCTCCTGGAAGAGATCAGGGATCGACGTAGACGGGGCTCTGCACTGACTTCTTCGTTCCGTCGCTGAGCGTCAGCGTGAAGTCAACGCTCGCCGTGCAACCGGCCAGCGACTTCCTGCTCCCGATCTTGCCGAAGCTGAGCCTCACGGAATCGGCGCCGACACCCGCTCCGGGTGTCGTGGATTGGGAATGGAAAAGGGGAGCGACGACACTGGTGATGTCGAATCTTTCCTTGATCTTCGGCCCTGTGCAGTCTACGACGAGAACGGCGTTCTTGAGCGTCGTACCCATGGCATGCGCCTGCTGTACCCAGTCCGGATCGAGCCCCACGGCAAGGCCGTAGGAGGGCTCCTTTTTATAATCCTCACTTGCCAAGTGTGAAGCGAAGGCGAGGGCAGCCACCTTTGCTGCTGCATGCGGCTGATCGGGAACCGCAGTGCAGGTCGGGCATGGAGTGTCGGGCGGCTGGGATCCAGTCAAGCTGGGAACGTTCATGTCTGGCAGCGTCTCGATCGGGCAGCGGCTCGAGTTGGGATCCAGGGATCCCGATTTCATGAAGACGTTGGTCTGCGGGTCGCAAGCGGGAGGAGGGATCGGGGTGAACGCGACCTCATCTGAGTTGAGGGGATTGATCATCGAAAGGTTGGCCGGCGGGTGTTCTCCAAGCTGACAGTCCATGGATTCCAAGTCATGGCATTGCCTTTCATCCGATCCACAGAGTCTCAATACGGTCTGGCAGAGCGACAACCGCCGCAGGTGGGGTGGCCCGATCAGCCAGGAGAGATGCTTCCAGGCATAAAAGGTTGCCCGGCTGGGAAGAGCTTCAGCCGAATAACCCATCCGCTTCATGACCTGAGCCGGTTTAAGATCCGGCCGCAGATGCCAGACCACGGCGGCGATGGAAGAGGCGACAACGGCGGAAACCGAAGTTCCCGTGTACATCCTGGTGGTCTCCACGGTTCCTTTCTGTTGTGTGGCTGATGACGTCCTTGCCACTGCGTGATCGCCGTAAGCGACGCGCCATGGCAACCCGGCAGGGCGAGTGTTGGGCAGCGGCAGGCCTTGCCAGTCGATTCCACCAATGGCGTAAACGACTTTCTTGCCGAAAGGACAAGGAAGCCAGGAAGGGGGGTGAGACTCCCATGCAGCCGGCAGGAGGGGCCATTGGGAATTCTCCGCTCCCGATCGGTTGCCGGAGGAAGCGATCACCAGGACGCCGAGGTGGGCGGCGTAGCGCAACGCGTCGTAGACCGCCTGGGAAGAGGACTCGAGCTCCCTTTCCTTTTTCACGTCGAGGTCTTTGTATTCGCCGTCCCAGCCGACGGAAAGGTTCAGTATGAGCTTCGTTTCGGGGTAGGTAGTCTGCCAGAGCTCGATCTCGGCCAGGATCGCCGCCGCGAGATCGCCGATCCGCCCCTGGTGCCCACCGGCGTCACTCCCAAGATCGTCCGGTGAAACCAGATTTGCATCGTAACTACTGTGGCGCAGCGCGAGCCGGGTCGCGATGTGAATCGGACAGTTTTGAGACGCGGTGTCATGGCCGCAGACGATCTCGTTTCCCAGGTGAGCCATTCCGTAGCCATGCCATGAATGCGGAGCAGTGGACCTGGCGGGAGGCCCCTCGCCCGTGGGTTGCGTATCGACGAAGACGAGACGCACGCTCGGCTTCTGCGCAGGACCGAGCCGAACTTTCCCAACCTGATCGAGAAAATGATCGGCGAGCGGCGCCCAGATCTGATCTCCGAGAGGACCCAGATCGGTTGTGGCCGTGGCCGTCAGAGCCAGCCGGTCAGGCTCGGCCTTCGATAGGCCGGCTGGAACCTGAAACTCCCGCCCTTGACCTTTGGAGGTGTAAAAACAGACCCGGTCCAAGCCATACTTGTGGTAAAGGAAGTCTGTCTTCGCCTGCGTCTTGCTGTCTGCCCGGGTCCTTTTCGGGGGTGCGCCGTCCTCATAATGACCTGTCTTGACGCCGTCTTCGGCATGAGCGACTGCAAGCTCACGCAGGGTTTGTACGCTCCAGCCGGACACTGGGGGGCAGCTTTCAGTGCCCTTCTTGAGCGATCCGATCCAGCGCTTCGCAGTGTAGACGGCTCCGGGCTGCCGCCTAGATGGCTTTTCGACTCTTGGCGCAAGGGAAGCGCCGGCGGGAGCTCCCGCGGCCGTCCATCCCATCGCCAATCCCAAAAGAACGCAGAAGTACCTGAATCGCATGGTGGTTCCTCCTAAATGCCGCGGCCTCGTCGCCGCTTCGGACCGCTACGGTCCTGGAGCTCGCGTGCTGCGGCTTCCAATTTAGGCTTTCGCGGCCGGCCGTTCGTTTCTGACGAACGGCCGCCGGAACCGCGGCTCAGGGAACGAGGAGGCGGAAGCTCGCCCAGGAAGGGCAGGGAGATGGGTTCATCTTGCTGCAGGTCAGTTGCGCCCGCCGCAACTGGTGCTGGAGATCCGCCCCAGGTTGCCAGTGGCGGTACATCTCGGCCATCAGCTCGTTGGCGGAAGAGTCAGGGACCAGTCGACTCGCGGCGACGACTTCCTTGGAACCGGCCAACAGGAAGGCATTGGCGAGACCAACGCCCTCGCCGGGGGCTTCCTTTGAGGTGCGGCCGGCGTCACAGGCGGAGAGGACGATCGAATCGGGTGTGGGGGACAGTGCCAGGATATCGCTCAGAGTCAGGCGGGATTGGTCCGCCAGCGGCAACTCGCTGCTCCAGCCGGCGAAGCCGCCGAAGCTTCCGTGACCGGCATAATGAAAGAAGCTCGCTCCAGCAAGCGCCTCGCGAACCTGCTTGGCCTGGGCATCGCGGCCCTTGAAAGACGTCAGTATCCATGTACCCGGCCAATTCTTGATGGCTGCGGCCACCGTCTTCCCTTCGGCCTCGGCAGTACGCAGGTCTCTCGTGGGGTTGGAAACCACGAGAGCCACGGGATGTCCGCTCCGGGGTGTGGAGGCGGAGCGCCTCGGCAGGTCGAGGCTGTAGGCCACCAGATGGGTCGCTAGCAGTGGTTGGCCGCCGGCGAAAGGAAGGGCATGGAAGTCCACCGTTCTCAACGGACCATAAGGCAAGACCCGCACACTCGTAGCTCTCGCGATGGCCGAGTGGAAAGACGGAGCCGGCGCGAGCAGGAGCCGCGCGAGTTGCTCCGGATCAGACATTTTCTCGGGAAGCTCAAAGTAGGCGACCTCGATTCCCCGCTCCGTGGCCGCGAAGGCCGCCCATTGTCTGCCGGGCAAAGGGTGATAGGCCAGGATGACCTCGCCGCGCGCCGGAGGAGAGAGCACTCCCTCGCCGCTGCCGCCTAGAGAGCCCAGAGCATGATCGAGGTCCTCCTGGGCGTCCCTGAGCTTCTCGGCCTCGGTCTCCAGGGCGCGCTCCTTCTCGCTGACGGCTAACTGCCAGCGCTCTGCGGCGGCGCTTTCGACGGCAGCGCGCGCGGCGCGGTACTTCGACAAGTAGCCGAGCCATTCCTTCTGCTTTTCTTCGCCCAATTGGCTCAGCCGCTCGCGGACCTCGAGCTGGCGAAGCAACCGCGAGCGAGACTTGCGAGCCAGGTCGAAGGCGTTTTGCCACTGCCCCCCGTCGAGCAGCAACTTGAGGTAAAGACGGGTTGACGCCTCCTGATAGGCGAAGAAGGTGTCGCGCCCCTGATCAACCGGAATGTGCCGGCTCTGCTCCTCGATCTGGCGGTCGGCCTGGACGAGAGCCCCGATCGCCAGCTGCCGCTGACCGCGGGCGAGATGGGCCTTGGCACGGCCGAGCAGAGCCCGGAGGAGACCCGCGGGCGACGCAGCGCGCTCAGATCTCTTTTCGAGCTTCTCGTAGAGACCGAGAGCAAGCTCCGGATGGCCTTCGTGAAGCGCCGCCCGCGCCTCGAGATCATCCTGCCAGAGAAGCTCGGGCAGGGTTGAAGACTCAACCAGAGCCTGGGCCTGAGCCAGCTCCCGGCGCGCCTCGAGCCATTGGTCCTGCTGCTGGTAAGCCAGCGCCAGGTTGAGGTGAGCGTTGAGGCGCTCGTTTGCCAAGCATCGATTCTTCTCGAATTCTACCCGGGCTTTCTGGAGCGCCGGAGCCGGGTTTTCGGCGATATTGCCTACCTCGTGTTCCATGAGCTCGAACCAGCCTACGTTGGTCCAAAAGGCCCCTAATTTGCAACTGGTCTTGAGATCAAGGCCGGCCAGCAACTTGGTGAACAGGTTGGACGCGTCCTGCGAGCGGCCGACCCGCTGATACACGAGGGCCAGCATTTGATCGGCCTCCCGACCCAGCCCCGTCATCCCAACCCGCTCCGCGAGATCGTCTGCTTCCTGGAGCCGCTTCAGGGCGGTGCCGTAGTTGCTGGCCGCCTCCGCGAGTACGCCAAGGTTATAGGTCACATAGTACTTGGCATCGGCTGGCGCCTTCGGAGGGAACTGGAGGGCCTGCAGGATCTGTGTCGTCTCACCGAAGCGCCCCTGCTTAATGTAGAGGTCCGCGAGCCAGGTTGCCGTCTGGACCTCTCCGCTCCAGTGATGGTGGGCTCGTTCCAGCACCACTCGTTGTTGCAAAAATTTTTCCCTCTCCTGTGGATTCTCCGCCCGCTCTGCCAGTGACGCCAGGACCCGGCATTGCTCCTTGCGAGGAGCCGATCGCCGGAGATTCTCCAAACGTCTCCGGGCTTCCCGAGAATTCAGTTTTTCAATCTCATCGAGCCAGGGGGGCCTATCCGGCTCGGCAAGACGCAGGAACCAGGTTGCTCCCTTCTTGCGACCCGCCTGTCGGTAGACAGTTACCGTGAGCGACGAAGCCGACTTCGGAAGGGTCAGCTCGTAGCGTAAGCCCGTGCGCACAACGACTCCAGGGTCCTTGATTTTCTGGTCACCGGTGAGGATTTCCACCCGGTTGCCAGGCTCGGCTCTTACCCAGAGCTTGAGCTTGCGATTGGGCCACAGGGTGCAAACCGGCTCCGGTGAGGAGTAGAACGTCCAGCAGCCGCTGTACTCGACTTCCGGAGGAGGTAGAGGGACGGGACATGATAGCAGCAGCCCGGCGAGCACCAGTGGAGAGGCGCGAAGGAGAAAACCGCGGGCTGGGCTCAGGGTCATGGGTCAGACTGCCCCTCCACGCGAAAGCCGGCGCAGGCTATCTGCGAGGGAGCAGGAGGCGATTTCTCCTCCTTCTGGAGGGCATCACAGATGTCCTGCCAGGATTCGTTCTGGGGGCGGTTGGCCCGTAGCCGTGTCTGGATCTCCTTGGCCTCTGGAAGGCTGTTCCGGGCGACGACGGTCCAGAAGACCCAGTCTCCCGACTTAACCTTGATGTCCTCACCCATCGTTACGTTGTTGAGGCGGACGCTGCCGGTTTCTCCGGGTTCAAATTTGTCTTCCAATCCCAACGGCCTTAAATCTTCCCGGTAAGCACTAGAGCTGAGGAAAGCTCTCGCCTTTACCTTTCCTGGGTGCTCAAGGGGTTGCTTCGGGTTAACCTGTAGGTTGAAGGGCGAGCCAGGAGTAAAAACCGGCTTCTCGTTCGGCAGTGCGGTCTCGCCCCCACGGTCCTTCTTGAATCCGCCTCCCAGCTCAGCCTCGTAGCCGCTGGACAGCATCAGTGCCGGCCCGCGCACAAGAAAGAACATTCCCGCCGCCACCGCGGCCGCAGCGACCAGCCAGCCCTCAATCCGTGGGGTGAAAACGCGACGGAAAAAGAGGATAAGGCGGCGGGGCTCCGGGGGCGCGGGCTGCGGCACGGGGGGCCGTTCGGCGTTGATCGCGCTCACCACCCGGGCCTGGAAGTCGGCGCCGAGGGGCCGGAAGGCCTCGTAGGCTTCCCGCATCTCGGGGGAGGACTCGGCGAGGGCTTTCAGCTCCGCCTCCTCGTCCGGGGTCAGCGTCCCGGCGGCCAGGCGATCCCAGCGCTCGTCGAGGCGGGCCTTCTCGGCCTCCCCTTCCTGCCGCGCCAGATCGCCGAGCTTGCCCAAGAGTCGATCCTCATTCATCCATGGCCCTCCTTCCAGGTCTTTCGCGGCGGCCCCGTGTTTCCTGACATCTCGGCCTGGAGCTTCCGAGCCAGGCGCCTCAGGCGGCTCCGCCAGGCGTAAACCGCGGCAGAGGAAAGGCCGCTGGCGGCCCGCACCTCTTTCACGGACAGCTCCTTGACGAACAGGAGCTCGAACAGCCACCAGCCCAGCGGGCTCAACTCCTCGCGCAGCCGGTCGAGCAGGAGGGCCAGGTGCTCGCGGATGGCGGCGGCCTTCTCCGGTCCGGGCTCCGGGACTTCCGCCTCCAGCTCCTCCGGCGGGATGGAGGGGTCCTCCTTCCGGGGGTTTCGCCGGCCGCTGCGCAGAAATGACAGCACCTGGCGCTCAGCGACCAATCCAACGAAGTTCTCGAGCGAGAGGCCCCGCTCGGCCTGCCAGTCGCGCAGGACATGAGCGTCGCGGGAAAACAGCTCAAGGAACACGTCCTGGCTGAGATCCTCCACCTCCTGGCGCACGTCGCGTCCGCCGGCCAGGCGGGAACGCCGGGCCAGCAGGGTACGCGACACGCGAGCCTGGATCACCGGCGTCAGCACGGCCACCAGCCGGTTCAAGGCCGTCGGGTCGCCGGCCAGGGCGCTCCGCACCAGGTCAGCCATGTCCTCGGAGTCGGAGCTCATTTTTCGCAGGCAGCCGGAAAACTGTTCCTGATTATCTCAGTATAGAACAGGCTGAAACGATCCGGAGAAGTTCCGCGGAGGAACAGGAGGCGAGACTTCCCGGAAACCCCTCTCCAAACCCTTATGGCTCTAGGCCGAGTAAGTTTGGGACCCGTTTTTCCGTCTTATTAGGGTGTGAGCGGACACGATCACGGCTACAAGCGCCTCTTCTCCCACCCCCAGACCGTCGAGGAGCTGGTACGCGGCTTCCTGCCGCCAGACTGGGTCGAGCGGCTCGACTTCTCCACCCTGGAACGGGTCGGGAACGGCTTCGTCAGCGACGACCTGCGCGAGCGCCAGAGCGACGTCCTCTGGAGAATGCGCTGGAAGGGCGAAGGCAGGGAGTGGTTCTACCTGTACCTCCTGCTGGAATTCCAGTCCACCTCCTACCCCTTCATGGCCGTGCGGATGCTGACCTACGTCAGCCTGCTGCTCGAGGAGATCATCCGCAAGGAGAGGCTGAAGCCGGGCGACGGGCTTCCCATGGTGCTGCCGGTCGTGCTCTACAACGGCAAGCGCCCATGGCGCGCTCCCCTCGACCTCGCGAGCCTCTTTGTCGAGGTCCCGGAGAGCCTCCGGCGCCACTTGCCACAGCTGCGTTATTTGGTGCTGGACGAGAGCCGTCTGGATCTGGACCGGCCGGAGCTTGCCCGGAACCGGGTGGCCTCCCTGTTCCGCATCGAAACCTGCAAGGAGCGCGATGAGTTCCCACGTTTGACGCGAGAGCTTGCCGCGTTGCTTCCGCGGGACAAGGAGCCGGAGTTGCGCCGGACGATAACCGTCTGGCTCCTTTCCGTGCTGCGCAGGAGCCTCCCTGGAGGTACAATTCCGGAGGCGGTAGACTTGGAGGAGGTCGCAATGCTCGAAGAGAACATCCTCGAATGGAGGAAAAAGGACCGGCGAGAGGGCATGCGCGAGGTTCTGCTGCGACAAATCGAGTGGCGCTTCGGTCCACTTTCCGAGAAAAAGCGGCGCAGCATCGAGGCGATCACTTCCGCGGCCCGGCTGAACCGCTTGGCGGATCAGATCCTGACCGCCAAGTCTCTCGACGAGATGGGGCTCTGAGCCGCCGTTCCGTCCTCCTGGACTACAGCCCCCTCAGGTCTTGATCCCGTAGCGCTCCATCTTGATGGCGAGGCCGTTGCGGGAGACGCCCAGCAGCCGCGCGGCGTGCGACTTGTTGTTGTTCGTGCGGCGCAGGGCCTCGCGGATGGCCACCTGCTCGGCGCCGCTGACCAGGCGGTCGAGCTCGAGGTCCGAGGCGGTGTCGACCCGGGTGGTGGCGGCGATCGGGCCGTTGCGGACCCGCTCGGGCAGCAGGTTGACGTCCACCGGCCGGCCCACCGGGGCCATGTAGACGAGCTGCCGGGCGATGTTCTCCAGCTCGGCGAGATTGCCGGGGTAGTCGTAGCTCAGCAGGGAGGACATCGCCTTGACGGTGATCCCCTGGATCCGCTTGCCGGTCTCGTGGCAGAACTTGTTGACGTAGGACTGGATCAGCAGCGGCAGGTCCTCGCGCCGCTCGCGCAGCGGGGGCACCTCGATCATCAGCTGCGACAGCCGGTAGGCGAGGTCGACCCGGAAGAGGTCGCGCGCCACCACTGAATCGAGCGGCGCGCGGCTCCCCACCACCAGCCGCACGTCCACGGGGTGGACCTCGTTGCTGCCGGTGGGCTCCACCTGCCCCGAGCGCAGGAAGCGCACGAGCCGCGACTGCAGCTCCATCGGCAGTTGCTCGATCTCGTCGAGAAACAGCGTGCCGCCGCTGGCGAGCAGCAGCTTCCCCTCGCGCCGCACCGGCCCGCCCTTGCCGGGGATCTCGGCGCCGAAGAGGTCCGCCTCGATCTGCTGCGGCCGCGCGCCACCGCAGGTGGCCATGATGAAGGGCGCGTGGCGCCGCGGCCCGGAGAGATGGAGCGAGCGGGCCAGCAGGTCCTTGCCCACCCCCGGCTCGCCGGAGAGCAGCACGTGGACCGGCGGATCGACCGCCAGCCGGAGCTGCTCCACGACCTGCTTCATCGCCTGCGACTCGCCCACCACGAGGTTGGCGTCGAGCGTCAGGTCCTGCTGCCCCGGATGGCCCGGCAGGATCGGCTCGTACCAGCCGACGTGATGGACCAGGCCCAGCACCAGCAGGTGGCCCAGGGCGCTGAGCGACTGCACCGGCGACCACTCTTCGGGCGAGAACCGCGGGAAGGCGGCCACCAGCGTGTAGTGGCGGTCGAGCGCGACGAAGGAATGATAGAAGATCCAGGCCGGCGACTCCCCGAGCTCGCCGAGGAGCGAGCCCCCCTTGGTATTCAGGCCGCCCAGGTCGCGCGGGCCGCGGGCGGCCTCGCCGCGGTGCTTCAGGACCTGGCCCAGCAGCGCCTCGCCGCTCGCCAGCCACCCGGAGTCGGTGGTCACCACCAGCTTGAGGGCGGCCCCCTCCAGCTCCCCCACCAGCAGGAAGACGGCGCCGCCGCCGAAGTCCGCCAGCACCTCGTTCACCAGCGCCTCGGAGGTGGTGCGGCTCTCGGCGTCGCCGAGCACCCACTCGCTGATCCGGTTCAGGTGCTCGATCATCCGCCACGGGGTGATCGACGGCGGCCCGTCCGCCTTCTTCTCCTCGGCCGCCGGGGCCGGAGCCTTCTCCGGCCCGGGGACGATGTCCTCGACAAGCAGGGTCACCCCGCCCAGCCGGATCTCGTCCAGCACCTCGAGCGAGGCCTCCCGCACCTTGCGCCCGCTCACCAGCATCCCCTTGCGCGTCCCGAGGTCCTCGATCTTCAGCTCGTGGCCGTCGTAGCTCAGCCGCGCGTGCTTCTGCGCCACCCCCGCGTACGGCAGGTAGACGTCGCACTCGGGCCAGCTTCCGATGATCAGCTCGCTTCTATGGATAGGGAATCGCCGGACACCATCCGGAGCGTAGGCAACCAGTCTCAACATCGGCGCCAGTGTATCCCACCCGGCGGCGAAACCCTGTGCAGGGATCTTGCAAAAGAGGCTCTCGCTACCGGGTGAGACTCACAGAGGAACACGACAAGGAGAGACCCATGTCCATTCATTTCGCGAAAAAAGCCCTGCTCGCGGCCTCGATTTATGGGGTTACAGCCGGGCTCACCGCCCTGCTGCCCCCGCCTGCCGCCGCTCAGCAGGCTGCTCCGGCCCCGATTCGCGTCCTCGAAAAAGCGGCCGGCCGTCCACTGAAGGGGCCAGCCGTCTTTGGCCAGGCCACCGGCAAGGCCGGCACGTGCAACCTCCTGACGATCGGCTGCGGCCAGACCGTGAGCGGCACGCTCACCTCCCAGGACTGCGTCCTCAACGACGGCTCTTACGCCGACTACTACGAGTTCCCGGGGACTACGGGTCAGACCGTCACGGCCACCATGCGCTCGAGCAGCGTCGACTCTTACCTGGCGCTCCTCGATCCCCACGACGTGGACGTGCAGGAGAACGACAACGGCGCTGGCGGCAACGACGCGCGGATCAACTTCCAGCTCGACGTCAACGGCAACTGGGTGGTGGCGGCCGGCAGCTTCTCCCCCCACGAGACCGGCCCCTATACGCTCACCCTCAACTGCTCCGGGACCCAGGGCAGCGCCCCCGCGGCGCCGTCCAACCTGCAGGCGACGGCGGTCTCCAGCACCGAGATCGATCTCAGCTGGCAGGACCATTCGACCAATGAGACGGCCTTCAGCATCGAGGCGATCATCAACGGCAGCTTCCAGGAGATCGGCACGGTCAACGCCAACGTCACCGCGGCACAGATCGTCAACCTGACGCCGCAGACCTCCTACACCTTCCGGGTCCGCGCCAGGAACGCCAGCGGCAGCTCGGCACCGACCAATCAGGTAACGGCGACGACTCCCGCGGGGAGCGGCGGAGGCGGCGACTACCTGACCACACCGGCCTTCCCGGACTTCCGCTTCCGCGTCCGGATCTTCCAGACCACCACCCAGTCCCTGGCCGGACGCAAGGAGTCCGACTGCATCCCCGAGACGCTCTGCGTCAGCGGCGCCGTCGCCGGCCGGTCGGAGGTGTTCGTCCGCGTCATCGGCCCGCGCCCGAACGGCTATCTCTGGCCGACGATCGTCCGCTTCACCCCCTCGCGGGTCGAGGTCGACGTCCAGCAGATCAGCACCGGGATCACCAAGACCTACGCGCTGCCGGCCGTGCCGTCCGACTCCGACGAGCTCAACGGCCTGCAGGACCGCACCGGGTTCCGGCCGTAGGGACCCGGGCCCTCACCCCCGGCCCCTCTCCCGACCCGGGAGAGGGGAGAAAGCCCGCGGTCTCCCTCTTCTCCCGGTTCGGGAGAAGAGGGCCGGGGTGATGAGGGCTCTGCTATCCTGCCGCCCGTGAACGACCTCTTTCTTCGCACCTGCCGTGGGGAGGCGACCGGGCGGCGCCCCGTCTGGCTCATGCGCCAGGCCGGCCGCTACCTTCCTGAATATCGCGCCATCCGCCAGAAGGTGGACTTCCTCACCCTCTGCAAGACCCCCGAGCTCGCCGCCGAGGTGACGATCCAGCCGGTCGACATCCTCGGCGTCGACGCCGCCATCCTCTTCGCCGACATCCTGCTGCCGCTGGAGGCGATGGGCGCCGAGCTCGTCTTCGTGAAGGGGGACGGCCCCACCTTCCCCAATCCCGTGCGCACCCGCGAGGACATCGCCCGCCTGCGCGAGCCCAACGTCGAGGAGACCCTCGGCTACGTCTTCGACGCCATGCGCCTGGTGCGCCGCGAGCTCGACGGCCGCGTGCCCGTCCTCGGCTTCGGCGGCACCCCCTGGACGCTCGCCGCCTATCTCGTCGAGGGGGGCGGCTCCAAGCACTTCGAGCACCTCCTCGCCTGGAGCTACGGCGACCCGGAAGGACTGGCCGTGCTGCTCGACCGCGTCGCCGACGTCTCGATCGCCTATCTCCTGGGCCAGATCGCCGCCGGCGCTCAAGCCCTCCAGCTGTTCGACACCTGGGGGGGACTGCTCGCTCTCGATCGCTGGCGCTCGGTGGCCCTGCCGCCGCTGCGCAAGATCGTCGACGCTCTGAAGGGAAAGGTGCCGCTGATCTACTACGTCAACGGCGGCGTCCACCTGCTCCCCGCGCTGGCCGAGCTGCCGGTGGACGTGCTGTCCGTCGACTGGCGGCTGCCGCTCTCCGAGGTGCGCCGAATTGTCGGGCCAAGAGTGCTCCAGGGGAACCTCGATCCGGCCGCCCTGCTCGCCCCCATCCCCGAGATCGAACGCCGCACCGCCGCCGTGATCGAGCAGGGTCGTCGCGGCGGCGGCCACATCGTCAACCTGGGGCATGGGATTCTGCCGATGGTGCCGGTCGAGAACGCGAAGGCGTTCGTGGACGCGGTGAAACGGACAGCGATCGAGTGAACGGCGATGCATCTCCATTGGCTCCAGCACGAAGTCCAGGCCCGCTGCCCGCTCTGCGGCGTGGAGGGGGCGAAGGGGGCGGTGCTCTCCACAGATCACGTCCTGCCCGGGCAGCCGCCGGTGACCCTGCTGCGCTGCCCGGCCTGCGGCGTCGCCTTCCTCCAGGACCTGACGCCGCCCGACTATGAGATCGTCGTGGCCGAGATGCTCGACTACTACGTCGAGCAGGGGGCCGGCATCGACCTCATCGTGGCGCCGCTCCTGCGCCTGCCCCCCTGGACGATCAGGCGCTGCCTCGAGGTCGGCTGCAGCTTCGGCTTCGCGCTCGACTTCAGCCGCTACGCGTTCGGCTGGGAGGTGCTCGGGGTGGACCCCTCGCCGCTCGCCGCGGCGGGCGCCGAGGCGCTGGGCCTGCCCGTGCGCCGCTCCTACTTCGGCGCCGATGTCGATCTCGGCCCCGAGCCCTTCGAGCTGGCGATCTGCTCGGAGGTCCTGGAGCACATCGCTGAGCCCCACGCCCTGCTCGCCGCGATCCGCGACCGGCTGTCCCCCGACGGGCTCCTCGTCCTGTCGACGCCCAACCTCGCGCTGGTCCGGCCGGAGACCGGGGACGGCGCGCTCGGCCGTGCCCTCAGCCCCGGGTTCCACCTGATGCTCTACGACCGCCGCGCTCTCGCCGGCCTCCTCGAGAGCGCCGGCTTCGCCGCCGTCCGCGTCGACGAGTCGCCCGAGACACTCCGCGCCTTCGCCGCACGCTCTCCGGCGGCGCTCGAACGGCTGCGGCCGGCCGATCCGGCCGGCGAGCGAGCCCTCCTGCGTGGCTACTTCGCGGCCCGGGCGGCGAGCGCTCCTGCCGCCTCCGCCCTCGCCTGCGGCTTCGCCTACCGGCACTTCAAGGAGTGCGTCAATGCCGGTCTCTACGAAGAGGCGGCGGCGAGCCGCGACCGGTTGGCTCAGATCTATCGCGAACGCTTCAATATTGATTTGGAAAAGCCGGATTTTGACAAGCCGGACCTGGAAGCCCGCCGGACCCTCCCCTTCAACCTGACGGGCGCCCTCTTCTTCTCGGGAATCCTGGAGCTCAACGGCCTCGGCCGTCCCGACCGGGCCGCCGGCTGCTTCGCGGCGGCCGTGGCGGCGGGCAACCTCCTGCAGGAACGCCAGACCCCGTTCGGGCTCTGCGACGGCGAGACCGAAGCGCTCCTGGCTCAGAGCCGCAAGCATCTGCCGATGGCGCTCGCGGCGACGGAGCCGGACCAGGCGGTGCGCGAGATCGAAGCCCTGGAACGGGCTACTCCTGGGGATGGCCTGCCAGTGGCGCTCCTCGCCGAGGCGCGCGCGCAGACCTTCATCCGGCTGGTCAACGCCGGCGCCTACGACGCGGCCGATCGCCTGGCTCCGGGGATCGCCCGGCAGACCGCTTCGCTCTCCCTCGAAGACGACGGAGAAGCCCTCGATTCCCTGTACTGTCTCGGCATGCTGGCCCTTCAGCAGGATCGCCCTGGCGATGCCGCGGAGCTGTTCGGACGCGTCCACCGGCTCGCCGGCCGGCGCGCCGAGATCTTCTGGTCGGCGCGTCTTCACGAAGGGCTCAGCCTCTGGCGGGCCGGCCGGGAGGAGCCCGCCCGCGCGGCGCTCTCCGAGGTTGCCGAAGCCGCAGGCCACGACGGTCTGCCGGTCCCCCCACCTCTCGCCGAGGCGGCGAAGGCCCACCTCGCGGCGGGGCGGGGCTGAGGGGAAAGACCGCGATGCGCTTCTCCCGTTTCCGTCATCGCCATCAACAACGCCGGCCTCCGGTGATCGCCGAACGCTTCGTAGCCCCCGTCGCGCGGCTCTCCGGAGTGGTCCTGCCGCTCGACGTGATCGCGCACCGGCCGGCCGCGCGGCTGCGCTTCGTCCTCCTCAAGGCTGACGGGGCAACCGATGATCGCGCAGATTACCGCGCCGCGACGCTATCCAATCCGCGCCTGCTTCCGGAAGAATCGCTGCGCCTGGAGTTCGCGCCGTTCGAGGCCCCGGCGGGCACCCCGTTCCTGCTCGGCGTCCTCGACCTTTCCGGGGAAGCCGAGGCCCCGGTCGCCGCCGATCTCCGGGCGATCCGCGCCGCCGCCGGCGCGGGTGACCGCCCGCCGATCGTCCTCGACTGCCGGGGCGAAGGGGAACCGGCGGCCACGGCCCTGCCGACTGACGAGCGCGGCATGGCGGCGTTCCGCGTCGCGTCCGCCGGACGTTCGGGAGTCCGCGCCGCCTACTGGCTGGACGCGTTCTGGTGCGATCCCCACGGTCTCTACCTGCGCGGCTGGGTGCACGCCCACGAGCACCGGGTGCGGGCGCTGCGGGTGGAATCCGCGGGGCGCTCCGCCCGGGTGGACGCCTTCACGGACCGCCCCGATCTGCTCGCCTTCTACCCCGACCACGAGCACGTCCGGCATGGCGGCTTCGCCGTCTATCTCGCCTGCCCCCCCGGCCATCCGGTGAGCCTGACGCTGGAGACCGACGGCGGCCCGGCGAGCTTCCCGCTGCCCCTGCCGGAAGGCCCGCTCCCCCCCTGGCCCGAACCTCCCGAGGAGGCCGGCGGAGACGACCTCGTCTCGCCGATGCTGCGGCGCTTCGTCGATCTCGCCAACGCCCGCGGCGGCCGCGTGCTCCAGGTCGGGGCGCGCACCCCGGCCGGCCTCGAGGGGATGCCGCCACGCCCGCTGCTGCGCGGACCCGTGATCGGTCTCGACATCCACCCCGGCCTCTGCGTCGATCTGGTGGGCGACGCCCACCTCCTGAGCCGCTTCCTGCGCGAGCGCTCCGTCGACGCCGTGGTCTCCGGCTCGGTCCTCGAGCACCTCCAGGCGCCGTGGCTGTTCGCGGCCGAGGTCAACCGCGTGCTGAAAGTCGGCGGGCTGGTCTACCACGAGGCGCCCGGAGCCTGGCCGGCCCACGCCCAGCCGAACGATTTCTGGCGCATGTCGGCCGAGGGGCTGCGCGTGCTGTTCGGGCCGGAGAGCGGCTTCGAGGTGCTCGACGCCCAGGACGCCGGGCCGGCGACGATGATCCCCAGCCCGCAATGGCGGGAACGGCATCTCGACATGCCGACCGTCCCGGCCTTCGCGATGGCCGAGATCCTGGCCCGCAAAGTGGAAGAGATCCCGCCCGGCGCCGTGGCATGGCCGCTGGGGGCGAGCGAGGAACGCGCGCGGCGCTACCCGGTCGCGGGGCTGCGAGTGGCGCCGGCGCCGCGGGGAGGTCCGTCCTGACGCACCCCCGGGTTTCGGCCATCCTGCCGGTCTTCAACGGCCGCCGTTTCCTGCTCGCCGCGGTGCGGAGCGTGCTCGCGCAGTCCTTCCCTCCCTGCGAGCTGATCGTGGTGGACGACGGCTCCACCGACGGCTCGTTGGAAGAGCTGGAGAGCCTCCCGCCGGCGCCGTTTCCCGTGCGGGTGCTGCGGCAGGCCAACGCCGGCCAGTCGGCGGCGCGCAACGCCGCCGCCCGCCTGGCCGAGGGGGAGCTGCTGGCCTTCATCGATCAGGACGACCAATGGCACCCGCGCCACCTCGAAGAGCTCGCCGCACCGTTCGTCGACGACCCCTCCGTGGGCTGGGCCTACTCCGACTTCGACGAGATGGACCTCGACGGCAACCTGGTGACCCGCGCCTTCATCCACGTGCAGGGCGTGCGGCACCCCAAGCGCACGATCTTCGAGTGCGTGGCCGGCGACCTGATGGTGCTCCCCTCGGCGAGCGTGATGCGGCGCACCGCGTTCGAGCAGGCGGGCGGCTTCGACGAGACGCTCTGCGGCTACGAGGACGACGACCTGTTCGTACGCTTCTTCCGCCTCGGCTGGGACCACGTCTTCCTGGATCGCCCGCTGCTGCGCTTCCGGGTCCACGCCACCGGCTCGTCGACCTCCCCCCGTTTCATGGAAAGCCGTCTGCGCTATGCGGCGAAGCTGATCGCGATCCTCCCCGACGACTCACGCATGTTCCGCTACTACGTGCGCGACGCCATCGCGCCGCGTTTCTTCCTCACCACGCTCGACGACTACGTGCGGTCCTGCTCGGCGCGCGACTGGGAGGGGGCGCGGCTCGCCTTGCGAACCGTCAATCACTTCGCCGCCCTGCGCCGTCAGAGCCTGCGCCTGCGCTGGAAGCTGTTCTGGATCCAGCGGCCGCGCCTCTTCCGCCTCCTCCTGGCCCTCAACGACCGCCTCCCCTACCGCACCCGCTTCCTCCGCAATCCGACCCTCACGCTGCGCTGAGCCGGGCGCGTCGCAGGGAAGGCTGTGGAATGGACCGTCTACTCCGACTCCTCTGGCGTGGCAAGACGAATCGGCTTGCCGTCGTAAAGGACGCGGCTGGCATCGGCAAGGTAGGTTGCCAGGGGAGGCTGTCCGATGGCTTTCAGCAACTCATCCACTTTGCGGGGTTGCTCCAAGGGAAGCACGTAGGGATTACCCTGCGCATCCTGGTCGAGTTGCGTCCCGTAGCGCTGCTTGTTTCCAAGATGAAGCTGCGTGTCGTCGTAGAGAATGGCATAAACCTGCCCTTCACCCGTCGCCTTGAGGTCCCGCTCCACATAGGGGAGAGCGGCAAGGTTGAGAGATAAACTGTAAATGTGCTTCACGAAAAGCGTCGCATAGACGCTCGTCTTGGTCCCAAAGCGAGCGGCATCCAGCCAGCCGACCTCCTGAAGAAGGTGCAGAAAATACTCCCGATTGTCCGCGTCGACCTTGAGCGCGAGGGCTTTCTGCGCGGGATCTTTGCGCACTTCCTGGTCGCGTTCCCAGCGCCTCGCGATCTCATCCTGGATGAGCTTGACTCGCTCGACGGACAACGGCTTGGCATCGCCGAGGGGAAAGGGCTTCAGCACCAGCTGTGCGGGAATCGAGTCCAGCCTCCGGTAAGTCTTGACGTCGGCATCCTTGCCAAACTCAAGGAAGCGCTCTTTGAGCGACGCATGCCAAACCGCGAGCTTGCCCTCGCTACGGAGCACCAGCATTCCAGGCCGAGAGTGCACGACTCCATAGACGGACAGTTTCCCCTGGTCAAAGGTGAAAACTTCGCGGTTATGGACATAACAGAGCCTCTCGCCGTCCGTCTGCCTCCAAGCACCTTGAAGAGCGGCGACAGGGACTTCCGCCGTTTGCGCATGGAGAGCGCTCGCCACAACAAACGCCAGCAGGTATAGGCCCAAATTCTGTCTCAGACTCTTCACGCTGTACCTCCGCTCAAAATCGACCTTATTATAGTAGATTGTAGGGAGATCGACAACGAAGGGAGGAGAAAAGATGCAAAAAGTGCCTGCCGGCAAGGGCCGAGTTCTGGCCAGGGTATTGGCCGAAGACCTTCGTAACATTCAGAGCGGTGGCTCGGGAGCCACGACTGGGATCTCTGATCCTGTACTGCCTGGGGGCAGGAGAGACATTACCAACGGCCCTACCGACTTCGACATCCCTCCGGTTTAGACTGCTTGAGGGCAGTCGCTGACGCTCTCCTCGCCGGCGACTGCTATCCTTCATCCATCGTGCCACCGACGACTCTCATCCTGACGCAGGCCGGCGATACTCACGCGTATGCGGCTGAGATTGGGCTGCGACTGCAAGGAACGCAGGTGTTGCTGTGGCATACGAGCGATTTCCCTAGCCGGACGACAGAAAGCGTGCTCTTTGGGGCCGATGGCTCCGAGCGGATCTGGCTGAGCGGCGTTAGCGAGCATGACATCGCGGATAAAAAAATTTCATCGGTATGGCGTCGCCAGCCTGCCTATGTATTGGATCGAGAAACTCTACACCCTGCAGACCGAGTATTTTCGGACTGGCAGTGCCGGCTCTTCAGGAGCTCTCTCTTCGACGTGCTGGAGCCGGGTGCGTTTTGGGTCAATCCACCGGAGGCCTCATTGCGTGCGAGCCGCAAAATTCTCCAGCACAAATTGGCTCTGAAAACGGGACTCTCTACGCCCGAGACCCTGTATTCTAACGACCCGCGAGCGATACGAGAATTTGTTCGCCGTCATGGCGGGGCGGCTGTCTACAAGACATTTCGGGCCATCACTTGGCAAGATGCCGATACCCACTGGCTTTCCTACACCAGCCTCGTCTCAGAGCAGGACCTCGTCGCAGACGAGCTACTCCGGACGACGCCGGGCATCTTTCAAGCCCACGTCCCCAAGGCCTATGAACTGCGTGTGACCTTCATCGGGCGGCGCTCCTTCACGGCGAAAATACTTTCCCAGGAAACGATCGGCGGCCAGCTCGACTGGCGAAAAGCGTACTCTGAATTGAAAATGGAACCGTACACGCTACCAACGGCGGTTGCGGAGCGATGTTGGCGCCTCATGGAAGAGCTCGGGATCGTCTTTGGCTGCTTCGACCTTATCGTAACGCCTCAAGGGGACTATGTCTTTCTGGAGGTCAATGAGATGGGACAGTTCTTGTTTGTGGAGCACTGGACCGGGATGCCACTGCTCGATGCCTTTTGCACGTTCCTCTCCTCTGGACACATCGACTACTCCTGGAATTCCAGACAAGTTCAAGTAAGATATCAAGATATTCAGCAGGAGGTTCTTGCATTGGAACAAGCATACTCGGCCGCTCATGTTGTGGCGCCTGATGCCATCGTCAAGGAAGAAGAGCTCTCCGGAGAAGAAGATTTCTCTCTCTGAGCATCACGCATTCTCGTAGAGTCCGAAACCATGCCAACACTCCTCTGCCTCCCCACCGCACCCGCTTCCTCTGCAATCCGACCCTCACGCTACGCTGAACCGGAGAAGTGGCACTCCCCTGGAAGGGGTCCGGACCAATCGCGCTCGGCAGCCCGTACGAGCCTGAAGTAGGCCCACACCATGGCTGCCGCGACGGCGAGGAGCGCGCTGCTCGAGATCCGGAACGACGCATCGGCGCCGGTTTTCCAGATCAACGCGGCAGGGCCTTTCGCGGCCTGCCATTCCACAGATACATAGCGGTCAGCGACACCGCCCAAGGCACGCGCGTAATACCGCAGATTCGCCGCGCAGAGGTTCCGCGGGATCGTCCCGGCGATGACGACCAGCATGCCGAGGAGCACGGCCTGAACGATGACCTTCAAACGCCCTCCCTCGTCCTTCTGCCAGCTCGGTGCAGCAGCTCAGCTCTTCTTTGGTCGTGCAGGCGCGGCCGACCGTGCGATCGCTGCACTGATTCGTCGCGCCTCGAGAGCAATCTCGCGGAGCATGCCCGTCGGCGACACGTGAAATCCGCAGAAATAAAGCCCTGGGATCGGCGTCTCAGGCCCACTGAACAGAGGTGCACCCTCGTCGTCGCAGGCGGTCGGGGCTCCCTCCAGGAAGGCGTTGACCCGCGGGCGATACCCGGTCGCCAAAATCACGGCATCGAATTCCTTTTGTCGTCCATCGGTGAATAGAATGGCATCTTCAGTAAACCTTTCGACCCCGGGGTAGACTTCAACCTGGCCGCGCTTGATCAGCTCGATCGTGCCGACGTCGATCAGCGGGATGCGCGCGTTGCGCTGGATCTGCGTGACTGGACCTTGCGGCAACTTGCGCAATCCATACCGGGTGAGGTCGCCCATGACGGCGCGCAAGAGCGGAGCGTTCAGCGCATCCGCCCATCGCGGCGGCAGTTTACTTTGCAGGATTCCAATGGCCAGGATTGGAATGCCGAACAAGTCGCGTGGGATCACATTGACGGGACTTCGGACCGCCAGGCTCGGCCTTGCGCCATGCTCCCATAAGTCGATGGCAATCTCGCCGCCCGAGTTGCCGAATCCGACGACCAGCACCTTCTGCCCTCTGAAGGGTTCGCCGTTTCGGTACTCGGAGCTGTGCAAAATACTGCCCTGGAAGGAGTCCTGTCCAGGCCAGGAAGGGAGACAGGGCTCCCGGTTGTAGCCGGTGGCGATCACGAGATTCGACGCCTGGTAGCGGGTATCCTGGGTCTGGACTTCCCAACCGCCATGGGCCTGACGGGCCGAAACGACCTGCTGACCCAAACTGGGCTCCAGACGGAATTTCCGGGCGTACGCCTCCAGGTAGCTGATCATCTGCAGGCGAGACGGGTAGCGCGGGTACTCCTTGGGAAAGGGAGCAAAGGGGAGCGCGGAGTGTTTTTTGTCGGTATGTAAGTGGAGCCGCTCGTAATGCCGACGCCATGCCACACCCACCGTGCCGGCCTGCTCCAGGATGAGGCAGGAGATGCCCGCTTGCTGGAGACTCGCCCCAACGGCCAGCCCGGCTGGCCCTGCGCCAACAACGATCGTATGGCCCAAGGAGGGGCCGGACGCCTTCACAGGGGTACGCTCTCTCGCATGCCGAGCGCCACCACCACACCGATCACCGCGAGCGCCACTTTGGGGAGGGTTGTCATCTGGAGGCTGCGCGGCTCTTCGAGATCTGGCGTGGATCACTGGCGCCGAAGAATGATACCGCGAAGCTGCCCTCCGGGTGGCACCCCACCCGCGAGCCGACGCACCGCCCACCCGCTTGTAACGGACCGCAAGGTCTCCTAATATTAGGGTGAAAGGAGAACCTCATGAAGAAATTCTTTCGCCTCGCTCTCTTGGCCGGAGTTCTCGGACTGGCCTCCTGGGCCGTGAGCATCACCCCTGCCTATGCCTTCGGCTCCTGCGAGAACATCAACGGCGGACCGTGCTCGCCCAATGGAAAGACCCAGCGCTGTATATGGAATCCCAATGACGGCGGGCAGGGCCTATGCGTCTGCATCGACGGGCTCTGGTCCTGCTGACGACGGTCAAGAGCGGCAGCAACGGTTTATAAAGCCACCGACGGTGTCAACCCGCCGGTGGCGTTCGGTGTGGAACCTTTATGGCTTCCGCCCTCAGTCGAAGCGAAGGCCCTGGTCATAGCGGGTGCGATAGAGGAAACGCAGAACACGGTGGGCCAGCTCGGTCGTCGCCGTTTCGCGCTCGGCCGCCTCTTAGAAGAGCCGCATTGCGGTCATAGCCTCCCGGTGGAGCCCCTTGGACTCCAGGACTCCGGTCAGCCCTCGAGCCAGAACCTTCGCCTCGGCCGTCTGCCCGTCGCGCAGGAGGAGAATCGCCTCCTCCAGCAGCGTCAAGGCGGCGTCGGCCACCATAGCCCGCTGCTCGAACTTCCGGCGCGCTTGTTCGAGCAGGCTGCGGACCTCAGAGATTCGGCCCAAGCCGGCGGCAATGCGCCCTTCCAGCCAAAGCACGCGGGTCAGCTCGTTTTCGTCGCTTCGTTCGAGGGCCGCTTCGCGTACCTGCCGCACCAGCCCGGCGGCTTCCGCGTAGAGGCCGAGATGACAGGAGTTGACCGCAAGGTTGAAGCGCATCATGTAGAGGAGGCGGGGGTCGGCTTGACTCTCCACAAGGGGCTTCGCCTGGAGGAGCGTTTCGACGGCGCGTTCGTAGTCGCCTTTCACCTCCAGCGTGAACCCCTTCTTGATCAGAATCCGCGCCGGAGAGGCCCCCACGGCAGCGGCCTCGTCCAGGAGGGCCAAAGCCTCGCCGAAACGCCGCTGATCCCGGCGCAGGGAGGCCTCCAAATCGAGCAGGCAGCCCGGTTCGAGCAGCGAGGCAGGATCGGCTCCGGAGTGCCAGAGTCCCTTGGCCTCCTCGAAAACAACCTCGGCCGCGTTCAGCTCCCCAGACACTCTCAGGCTGTTGGCCGCGTGGGCCGCCGAATAGCCCCGGAGGCGATTGCGCCAGCCCTCCGGGCCTGAGACTCGCTCCGCGATCTCCCCAGCGAGCCGTGCCAGACCGGCCGAGCCCTGCCAGTGGCGCGATGCCTCGCGTACCGACTCCACACAGAGCCACTCGCACAAAGCCCAACTCTGGAACTCCTCGGCTATCTGCACCATGGCCGAACTCAACTCCGGCGGGAGATCCTTCAAGCGAGGCCCGAGCGCTTCGGCTCGCTGCCGGTCCTCGGCTCGTGGATGACTTACGGGGAGCGGAAGCGTGAGGACGCGGCGGTAGACAGACTCCGCGTGAGCCCGAACGTCCTCGGCCAACGCCTGGAAAAGATCCTCGGCGCTCCGACCTCCTCGGCGCCGGTGAGACCTCCGCAAGGCTTCACAGAGGCTGAGGACATCCTGGGCCTCTCGCAGGGTGAGACCCGCTCCTTCCGCCAGGAGCTCCAGGTGCTCGCGGCTGGGCAAGACCTTGCCCGTCTCGAACTGTGCGATGAGCGAGGGGCTCACCCCGACCTCTTTGCCCAACTGTTCCTGGCTCTTACCAGACAGAGCCCGCAACAGCCGGGCTATCATATGATCTCGGTTCATCTGTATTCCCCATAAGGAATTTGGCGGAACTTCACGCAAAAGAGGCTTTCCGCACCTACCATTGAGGAAGTTCGGCCCATGCTGTCTTCCCTTTGACAGACCCCTCCAAGCGCTGCGACAACAGCGCCGGAGAAAAAATTTGATTGCGGGATCGACCCGAACGGCCAATGCCAGCCGGCTTCGTAGCAGCCGCTCGATCTAGGCTGTGGGATGGACTTGTCCGGTCGTTGCCAGCTTGGCTCATAAGGTAAACCAAAGACCCTGGTCGTAGCGGGCTCGGTACAGGTAACTCAGGACGCGGCGTGCCAGCTGGATCGTTGCCGTTTCGCGCTCGGCCGCCTCCTGGAAGAGTCGCAGGGCGGCCAGAGCCTCCCGGTGGACTCCCTTGGACTCCAGGACCCCGGCCAGCTCTCGGCCCAGCACCTTGACCTCGGCCGTCTGCCCGTCGCGCAGGAGGAGAGTCGCCTCTTCCAGCAGCGTCAAGGCAGCGTCGGCCACCATGTCCCGCCGGCCGAACTCCCGCCGGGCCTGTTCAAGGAGCCCGCGGGCCTCCGAGGTTCGTCCCAGTCCGGCGGCGATGCGCCCCTCCAGCCAGAGCACGCGGGTCAGCTCGTTTTCTTCGCTGCGCTCCATGGCCGCCTCGCGCACCTGCCGCACCAGCCCGGCGGCTTCCACGTAGAGGCCGAGATGGCAGGAGTTGACCGCAAGGTTGAAGCGCATCATGTAGAGAAGGCCAGGGTCGCCTTGGCTCTCCACCAGGGGCTGCGCCTGGAGAAGCGTTTCGACGGCACGCTCGTAGTCGCCCATCACTTCCAGCGTGAATGCCTTGTTGATCAGAATCCGCGCCGGAGAGGCTCCTATGGCGGCGGCCTCGTCCAGAAGGGTCAAAGCCTCGGCGAAACGCCGCTGATCCCGGCGCAAGGAGGCTTCCAGGTCGAGCAGGCGGCCGGGATCGAGCAGCGGGGCGGGATCGGACCCGGAGTGCCAAAGCCGCTTCGCCTCCTCGAAGGCAGCCTCGGCCGCATTCAGCTCCCCGGACACCCTCAGGCTGTTGGCCCCATGGGCCGCCGAGTAGCCCCGGAGGCGATTGCGCCAGCTCTCCGGGCCCGAGACCCGCTGCGCGACCTCCCGGGCGAGCCGCGCCAGACCAGCCGAGCGCTTCCAGTGGCGCGACGCTTCGCGCGCCGACTCCGCACAAAGCCACTCGCACAAAGCCCAACTCTGGAACTCCTCGGTCGACTGCACCAAGGCCAACCTCAAGTCCTGAGGGAGATCCTTCAAACGCGATCCAAGGGTTTCAGCTCGCTGGCGAGAGAGGCTGGCATCGCCAAGGGAAGGATGGTCCATTGCTGGAGCCCGGGAGAGGCGGACAGCCTCGGTCACCGTCGCCCGGGTCATGCGGGCCGTGGTCAGCGCCGCCCCCTCGATCTCGCCCTTCTCCTCCGCCGTGAGATCCCCATCCTGTTCCAGCGCTTCCAGCCCTTCAAGGCAGGCTGTCACGATCCGCACGGCTGCCGGGGGGCACCCCACGGCGCCCAGCAGCCGCTCGAAGACCTCATCCTTGATCTCCACGAGCCGCTCACGCCGCAGATAGTGGGAAACCTGCTTCTGGGGGATGCCGGCGCGGGCGCCGACCTCCTTCTGGCTCAGGTCGTACCAGAGCGCCAGGATCGACAGGAGCAACTGGCGGAACGAAAGCGTGCGAACCATCCGGCGGATCTCCTCCCTTTGAAGTGCTTTCGAAAGACTGAGTGCTCCGGGCGGACCAAGCGTGACACGCTTCCCGGACATTTTTTCTCAGCCGGTATTCTACATGCGAAGTTTCTGCAAGCCCCTGCGTGCCGCTTTCAGGGCACCGCGCCGCCCTCCAGAATCAGCCCGGTTCAAGGAGGGAGGGCCATTTGATGGATGCACTAGAAATCCCTAGCCGGGAGACAAGACGCCTGCGGCTGCGGACTCTTCGGAAGAGCGATTTTGAGGATTACGCCGCGATGAGGACGGACCCTGAAGTGTTGCGCTACCTGGCAGGAGGCGGGTCGGAGCCGTGGGACCGGGGGCGGTCTTGGCGGCACATGGCCTTCCTTCTGGGACACTGGCAACTCGGGGGCGCCGGCATGTGGGCGGTCGAGCACCGAGAGACGGGCTCATTCATCGGGATCGTCGGCTTTGCCGGGCCTGAGGGCTGGCCCGGCTTCGAACTGGCATGGACTCTGGCGCGGCGCTGGTGGGGTCATGGCTACGCCACGGAGGGCGCATGGGAGGCTCTGGCCTATGCCTTCAACGACTTGGGGAAAGACCGCGTGATCAGCCTCATCGATCCGGAGAATCGGGCCTCGATCCGCGTCGCCGAACGGATTGGCGAAAGACTGCTGAGCCGCACCAACCATCTCGGGCGGGAGATGCTGTGCTATGGACTCGACCGTGAAACCTACAGGACCCGGATCGCATCGTGGGCGGGTTGCCTCTGTTCGCCGGATGAAAGGTCTCCGGCCCTGGAGCCTCAAAGATCGTAAGGCCGGAGGAATTGAATTGAGGAGATCAGGTTTCCCTGCGATCGGGAGGCGGCACTGCGCGTTCGATCCGGTAAGCGGTGCGCGTGTTGCGCTCGATGAAACGCAGGCTCTCCTCGATGTCGGCAACCACGCCGCCCCCGAAGTCCTTACGGTCCAGGATGTGCACTTTGTCGGTGCCCTTCGCGAGCAGGCAGGTGATATAGGCTTGGTTGAAGAAGTGGCGGATGTCCCGGGCGAAGAAGAGAACCCCGGCATTGCGGAAGATGAGCCGTCCGCCGGAGCGCTCAGCGGCCTCGATGTTCACCAGAACATCCTCGGTGCGGGGCCGGCCTCTGACGATACTACCGTTCAGCGGCAGGCGCGAAAGGGAGCGAAGCGACCGACGCGACCGTCCTGCTGCAACGGCGGGTTAGCCGGCGTGCTCAGTGACATCGCTCGAAGGCGACGCTCCCCCTCAGCGTGTTGGATCCACCACCACAGTTCAGCGTCGCGTTTCCCTCGACATTCCGTACGCCGTTCACGACGGCGATCCCGTTTTGAAGCGTCATTGTTCCGCAGGATCCCAGGTTCTGTCCCATCGGATGACCGGGCGGGAAATAGACGACCTGCAATGTACCATCGAGCGCTTGCGCTAGGCGAAGGCGGCGCTGCTGGTCATCGGCCAGTTCCACTCCGGCAAAGCCGCGCGGCTGCCCTGATCGGCAAGTAGTCGGGACAAAAGCGGTCCCATCAACTTGTAGGCTGCTGGTCACATGAGCCGCACAAGCGGTGAGTGCAAGCAGAAGATATACGCAGCGTTTCACGGTATCCCCCGGTCCGCCTAACGATCAGGTTCACCGGGCCAAAAGAAGTACCAGCCGAATATTCTACCCCAGATTGTCTCCTGAAAGCCCTGGGCGTTCCAGGGGGCCGGGGCCGCAAAAGATCGCGCGCGTGTCCAGATCCTTTGCCAGACACGCAAAGTGAGATTCAACGGGCTTTTCAGGCCGTTCTTCGCTTCGACCCGCCAGATCCTTTGCCATACGCCGCGCCACGGCACAAACGTTGATCGCCGCTAACCTTCACGACTGCAATGACTTGCCCGAGCTGGCCGTCCTGGCCCAACCTTTGCCCCTCCGCGCCGTGCCATGGCCCGACTCCTACGATTCGTTCCCGACAACGCCTCTCTGGTAGAGGTCACCACCCGTACCATCCAGAGCCGGCTCCTCCTGACGCCCACTCCCCAACTCAACCGCATCATCATCGGCACCCTGGCACGCGCCAGCCGTCGCTACGAGGTCGGTGTTGTGGCCTTTGCATTTCTCTCCAATCATTACCACCTACTGGTCCGCGTCAAGGACGCCGAGCGGCTCGCCCGTTTCATGACCTTCTTCAATTCCAAGCTGGCCCGTGAGGTCGTCCGCCTCACCGACTGGAAGGACAAGGTCTGGTCCCGGCGCTATCAGGCCACCGTCGTCAACAACGAAGAAGCCGCCCAAGCTGCCCGCCTTTTCTATGTCCTCTCGAACGGCGTCAAGGAAAATCTCGTGGCCCGTGTGGGCGAGTGGCCCGGCGTCCATGCCGCGCCAGCCCTCCTCGCAGGCACGGCGCTGGACGGGGTCTGGTCAACCGAACGGCAGAATACCTGGCGAAGCAGCGCGGCGAGACGCGGGGGCCGCAGGACTTCGAGGAGCCGGAAACGCTCCTCCTGGAGCCCCTCCCCTGCTGGGAGCATCTCTCCTCCGAACAGTACCGCCATCAAATCGAGCGCATGATCCAGGAGATCGAAGACACCGCCGGCACTCAGCGGGAGCGCAGTGGCAAGCCACCTCTCGGAGCCGATGCGATCCGGCGGCAGGATCCGAGAACAGAGCCGAACCGAACGAAGAAGTCTCCGGCCCCGCGCTTCCACGCTTTCTGCAAAGGAGCACGCCAGGAGTTCTACCGGCTCTACTTCGAATTCGTCGCTGCCTTCCGGGAGGCGGCCGATCGGCTGAAGTCGGGAGACCGCCACGCGCGATTTCCGATCGGCAGCTTTCCGCCGCATCTGCCGTTCGTCAGGGCTTTCCCTACGGCGTTCCTCGCGCCAGGGTAGCTCGTAGATCTGAAGCGAAAGACTCCAACCATCCTGCGGTCTTGCTCGGGCCACCAAATCGCCCGGGTGTAGCCATATGTCACGTCGAACCTGATGCGGGCTCTCGGCGGCACAGAGAGAGCCGCTACGCGTCCCCCTGTTTCAAGCCGAGTTCACTTCGGCTCAATCCGTTCGCTAAGCTGGCCACGACGAGCCTCGGCTGACGCTTCCCAGCCTGGCTACTCGGAACTATTCGGGTGGAACCTATTTCGGCCTGTGATCAGCGGCGTCAGCGCTCCCAGCACGACCTGCGCCTTCTCCCAGCGGTCCTTGCGCTTCGGCTGCGCAAGGCTCCCCTCCACCTTGGCGAGCCGCTCCTCGAGGCCGGGTGCACCGTCCATGATTCAAAAGATAGTCCGAAAGGGGCCGCGAATCAAACCGGCGGAGCTCAGAGGGGCCGGCATCACGCCGTCCGTCCAGGGCGCTACCTCCCTCTTCGACGGCAAGGCCCTCGCGGGGCACTGCATCCTTGCAGATGTGATTCGTTCAGAGTGCCGATGGTGGCTCGGAACGGGGCCGCACCGGCCCGGGAGGGGGTATGACTCCCCTTCCCGGGCCGATCGCGCCGGGGATCAGCAGAGATTGGTCGTGCAGGTCTGCTGGCAGGAGTTGCAGGTGTTCCGGTACGGATAGCTGTATTCGCAAACCTGGGGACAGGAGTTACGAAGCCCGGTGTTGGCCCCCCCTGCCACCGGCTTCATGCTCGACCGATCCAGCTCCAACAACGTTTCACGATGCAGCACGAGTTTCCTGGGATGCTTTTTCACAGCGGGTCTCCTTTCTGCTGAAGCCATGAAAGCTCGCCTGGGACGAGCCCACATGGATTTATATGGAAAGGTTACCATAGGCGCTCATCGGAACCGCGTACCGGGCTCTGGGCTCATCCGCGGCACGATCAGACACAGGGGTGAATCCGCCAAGCCCCTCAAGGAGGGCCTGGGCCTTCCACCACCGCGGCGGCTCACCGAATCCCCCTCTCCTGCTGCGATCTCCGCTCAGGCGTCGCGGGTGCTCGATCTGTGCCGCGTCGTATCCTCCTGCGTCGCGTTGTCCGCACAGGCGTCGCAACCTAACCCCAGGCGCTGCAAAATAAGGCTGTGCGTCTCAAATTAAGGATAGGCGTTGCGAATTACTGCCGTGTGTCGCATGATAGGAATAGGTGTCGCAATGTAACCTCAGGCGTCGCGATGTAAGGATAGGTGCCGCGACCTAAGGTTGTGCGTCGCGAAATAGCGGCAGGTGCCTCAACGTAAGCTCATGCGTCGCAACGTAACGATAGGCGTCGCGAATTGGCGGTACGTTGCGACGGATTCGAGGAGAAGGCGTGGCTCGAGGGGGCCGTGCAGAACTTTTACGGCGACGCCGAAACCCTGACAAACAGGGCGGGTCAAGCCCCCAACCTACCGTCCAGACCCGCCCCTACTCGAAGCGTCAAGGTCAAAGTTAGCGCCTATGGGACCGGACCCTCTCCTACCCCGCCCCACCCCACAGAGCTGTCGGATCTCCATGGGCTCGAAGGGGGAGTCAGTGGTGCGGCGTGCTCGCGGGCTGGGCCGGCGTCTTCTTGAGGCTGTTGTAGAGCGTCTCGAGCCAGAGCTTGGTGGTGATGAACCCGCTCCCCCACTCCTTCCATTCGGCGGGCAGCCCGGCGGCCTGGATCTGGTCCAGGTTCTTGCCCGCCTTGAGCTGCTTCTGGACGATCGCCGCCGTCTCCACCAGCATGCGGTGGAACTTCTTCAGCCCCTCGACGTCGGAGAGGTCGCCGTGGCCGGGGATCACCTTGGCGTTCGCCGGGATCTGGGCGAGCACCTTCTCCACTCCCGCAGTCATCCCCTGGACGCTGCCGCCGCTGCCGAGGTCGACGAACGGGAACCGGTCCTTGAAGAAGTCGTCCCCCATGTGCACCACGTTCGACCTGGTGAAGAAGATCACGCTGTCGCCGTCGGTGTGGCCGTGCGGGTAGTGGATCACCCGGATCTCCTCGCCGTTGAAGTGCACGGAGACCGAATCCTGGAAGGTGATCACCGGCAGCGCCTCGGCCGGCGACGCGGGGACGTCGTTGCCCATCACGTTCTGCCGGGTGGAGAGCCGCTTGCGGACGTTCTCCTGGGCGATGATCGGCGCCTCGGGGCCGAAGGTGGCGTTGTTCCCCGTGTGGTCGCCGTGCCAGTGGGTGTTGAGCACGAACTTGAGCTTGCCGGACTGGCCGGCGTTGAGCCCCTTCAGGGCCGCGCGGATCTTCTCCGCCAGCGGCGCGTACTGGTCGTCCACGATCAGGATGCCGTCGCTCCCCGCGGACACCCCGATATTCCCCCCGCCCCCTGCAGCATGTAGATGCCGCCGGCCACGGGGATCACCTTGATCTCGACCTTCGAGAAGTCCTGGTCCTGCGCCGCCAGGGGCACCGCCGCCAGGGCAGCCACCAGGGCCAGTCCGGCGAGCCGCCGGACGCACGTCGCTCTCTTCATCAAAAAGCCTCCTTGGATGGGGTTCAGCTACCGCGCGGCGACTCTAACATGGCTCCTCGACCCCCGCCGAAGATCCGCAGAAGCTGGCCGACGAACCGGCCCAGCATTGCAGGCGGGAAGAAAAAGGGGGGTGGCGAGCCGCAACCGGCGGCTTTTCGGTTCGGTGATGCTCCTCTTGTCTTAAGATCCCCAAAGTCCGGCCGAGCGCCGGCGCGGCGTGTCCGTGAGCCGCAATGGCCCATGACTCTCCCTGTTCACAAATCGAAAGGCGAATCGATCATGCCCACAGGAACCATCCAGCTGCACCGCGTCCTCCGCGCGAATCCAGAGCGCGTCTATCGCGCGTTCCTCGATGCCGACGCGATGGCCAAATGGCTTCCGCCGTACGGCTTCACGTGCAAGGTTCACCACATGGATGCCAAAGTCGGCGGCACCTACAAGATGTCGTTCACGAACTTCTCGACCGGCAATGGTCACTCCTTCGGCGGGGAGTACCGTGAGCTGGTCCCGTCCGAACGCATCCGCTACACGGACAGCTTCGACGACCCCAACCTTCCCGGAGAGATGCAGACGACAGTGTCCTTGAAACAAGTGTCTTGTGGAACCGAGCTGCACGTTGTGCAAGAGGGGCTGCCGGAGGCCATTCCTGTCGAGATGTGCTACCTCGGCTGGCAGGAATCGCTCGCCCAGCTCGCACAGCTCGTGGAGCCGGAGATTCCAGACTGACGGGAGTGTTTCATCGACCGAAGGGAAAAGCCGGGCACACCGCAGTGGAGGCGTGGGAAGGTCATGGACGCCGCGTCAGGACCAGCTGCCGTCCGGGCTGGCGATGGGTGAGCGCGATGGCCTGGCCGTCTTTCACCACTCCCCCCGGCTTGGGATTCAGCTACCGCGCGGCGACCCTATAACATGGCGGCCTACCCGCCGCCGACGACGCGCAGGAGCTGGCCGGCCAGCTGGCCCAGCATCCGGCCCACCTGCGGGAACTGGGTGGCGATCAGGCCGAGGGCGGGGATGCCGGCGTAGGTGAGGAGCTTGGTGAGGAAGACGCGGTCGAAGGTCACCTGCCCCGGGGTCGTGCCGCCGATCCGGCTGAGGGTGGGGTTGCGGTCCATCTGCAGGAAGATCCAGAGGGTGAGGGCCACCGCGATCGCCAGCCCCAGCCAGCCGGCGAGGGAGACGAAATGCTTGGGCTCGAACACGTAGACGGCGACCCCGGCCACGGCGAGAAACCCGGAGACCAGCCCGCCGATCAGACAGTTCCGCATGTGGGCGAAGACGTACCGCAGGTAGGCCGCCACCCGCAGCGCCAGGAACTGCTTCACGTCCGGCTCCTCGACCCGGCTCCGCAGATCGAGGCAGGCCTGGGCGAAGATCCTGCCGATCGCGTTCCGGTTCTCGATCTCCGCCGCCGAGCCGCCGTTCCGCTCGTGCTCGAACATCGCCTTCAGGGGGGTATCGAGCGATTCCGGATACCCCGGGACCGCAACCTTGCCGGCCGCCACCAGCTCGCGCAGCTTCTGGACGGAGAGCACCAGCGTCCGGAACGGCGGGGTCTGCCAGCTGAAGGACTTGATCGGCCGCCAGTCCAGCTCTTTGGAGATCTCCTCGAAGGACTTGGCCACCGCGGGGGAGGCGTCGTCCAGGCGGTGCAGGAGCCGCAGCGTGC
This sequence comes from uncultured Acidobacteriota bacterium, assembly GCA_963698025.1. Lineage (GTDB taxonomy): Bacteria > Acidobacteriota > Thermoanaerobaculia > Multivoradales > UBA5704 > DATARR01. The sequence goes on from OY969112.1 coordinate 768,318, forward strand.
CGCGCCAGAGCCGGACGAAGCGGTAGAGCGAGAGGGCGCTCAGCGCGAGGGACACGGCGAGAAAGAGGACGAAGAAGCGTCCGTACCCCTGCGTCTCCCCGATCGGCTGCACGGTCCACCAGAGCAGGAAGACGGGTGGCAGGAAAGCGACGGCCGGCAGGGCCCAGGGGGCGATCCCCCGCGGCAGGGTGCGGTTCATCAGGTCGCGGAACGATTCGACGATCGGCAGGGCCCCGGAGAGGGCCGGATCGGAGAGCGCCTCGAGCGGGCAGTCGGTGGCCAGCCGCGCCATCAGCCGCCGCCGCGTCAGCTCGCTCCAGATCCAGAACCAGATCGCGCCGCCGATGGCGCTGAGCGAGATCAGCGGCGACAGGCCGCTGGTGAGAGCCCGCGCCCGCAGGTGGAAGAACTGGATCTGGTGGCCCGGCACGCAGAGCTCCCAGATCCCCAGCACGAGCAGGAGGAAGGCGAGGGCGCCCCCCAGGCCCCAAGCGGCCGCCGTGACGGGACGGACCTCGCCGTGCGCCGCCCGGGCGGCGTTGCGCACCAGCCACGCGTAGGCGAGCGCCAGGGCCAGCAGGTAGGCCCACTGGGCCGAGAGCAGAGCGACCCGCGGCGCGGCGGTGAAGAACGGCGCCCAGAGCGGGATGGCGCCAACGGCCAGCAGCACGCCGGCGGACGCGGCGAGCAGGACGGCTCCCAGCACCAGCAGGCGGCGATTTCCGGGCGCCAGGTCCAGCGGCGAGCCGGCGATCCTCTCCAGCAGCGCCGCCCGGTTCAACCCGATCGCGAGCAGGCAGAGGATCACGGCGACCAGCAGGATCTGGAGATCGTCCTTGCCCGCGAAGCCGCTGCCGGCGCCGTCGCCCGCCCTCGGGTCGGCGGACGGCACCGCGCCGCAGAGATGGCCCGCGGCGGGCGGAGCGCCCTGGTGGCCGGCCAGATGCGCGATCGGCCAGAGGGAGCCGTTGCCCACCGCGGCGATCCAGGCCTGCGGCGCCGGCACGAGGTCGGCCCCCAGCAGGTAGCGGACCGCCTCGAAGACCCCCTGCTGGAACTCGCCGCTGAACTGCCGCCGCTGGATCCCCTGGCGGTCCTCCGGGGAGGCGGGAAGCCCGGGGGCTCCCTGGGTGAACAGCGGCGAGCTCGAAAAGACGAGCATGCCGTCCATCGTCTCCGCGTACTGCGGATAGGCGTAGAGGAGGTTGTTGTCGAAGGTGAACAGGACCACGTCGGGAGCGAGCCGGCGCACCTCTTCGGCCAGGAAGAGCTTGTCCTTGACGTCGGTCGCCACGATGCCGACGTAGCGGATCCCCTCGCGCGCGATGGTCCCCAGCAGGTTGGAGAGCATCAGGTCGTTGCTGTAGGTGGTCAGCGGGCTGAAGGTGGGCACCAGGTCCCCGGCCTGCTCGCGGCCGGAAAGATCCAGGTTCAGCACGGGGTGGTCGACCGGAACGGCCGTCTCCTGCGCCGTCTTCCGGGTCTTCTGCTCCACCTCCAGGGCGTCGCGGAGATCCGAGATGTGGCTGGGAAACGGGATCACCACCAGGTGGTCGTGCCGGTGCCGGGACTCCCGCCGGCGGTCGCGCTCCTCATCCCGTTCCCTCTTCTCGGTTTCGAGGAACTTCTGGCCGTAGGCGGTGTCGGCCTCGGTCAGCAGGGCGACCTTCCCTAGGTCCCAGCCCATCTCGTCGCGCAGGAAGTTGAAGGCCCTTTCGTGCAGCACGTCGTCGGGCAGCACGGCGCGGCAGAAGCCCACGTTCATGTCCTGGAAGAGATCCTCCAGGCCGCTCGCCGTGGCGGAGCCGGAGGCGGCCCGGAACTGGAGCGCCTCCCCCCGGCCCTGGCGCCAGCTCAGGAGAGCCAGCCGCAGCGATTCCACCGAGCCGGAGAACGAGGGGCCGAGGATGGAGACCTTCGGCTCGAGGGAGACCTCCTGCAGGTCGGCGGTGAGGTCGAGCGCCGCGCCGAAGGCGTCTTTCTGGATGCCCGTCCTGGAGCTCTCGACGATCAGGAAGACCAGCGCCAGACTGTGGGGGTCCCGGCCGCGGAACAGCATGACCCCGGGCGCCTTCTGGGCGAATCTCTCCTGGGTGGCGTCGGCCGCCGTCCAGGGGAACCAGACGCGGTCGATCAGGTACTCGGACCGCGGCGGGATGGAGCGCGAGGATTCGGATTGGGCGAACCCCTTCTGGATCGCCTCCAGGGCCTGGTCGAGGCGCGGATCGGACGGCGGCGGCACCAGCGCCACCATGAAACGCAGATCGTAATCGGCGGCTCGCGCCGCGGCGATCACCTCACGCAGGTTGTCGCCGCGGGGCTTCTCCAGCGCCGGCGGGAGGCCGAAGAACTCGCGCAGCACCCGCACCGGATCACACCAGGAATGGGGAGCGGTCTTGTCCGGCGGCTTGCAGTCCTCGCTTGCGAGGGACGCGCGACTCCCCGCGACGGCGCTCCCGGCCCTGGCGGGCTCGGCCTTCTCCGCCGGCGCGGTCGCCAGCCGCGCCGCCGGGTAGCCGACCAGCAGGCCCAGGACCAGCAGGAGCAGGGGGGGCATTTTCTTCACGGAGAGAATAGGCGCGAGCGCTTCAGGAAATGTTACGCCCGCGCCATCCCTACTGCGGCACTCCCATGTCCATGGACAGCTTCCACGAACCGTCCTTCTGGCGTTTCCAGATCGTCACGTACCGCCCCTCGTCGACGCCCGGCTTCCCCTTTTCCTTGTACTCGTACTTGTACTTTCCGGTCTCGTAGGCGGTGTCGCCGTCCAGCCAGACGTTGACGGTGGTCACCGTCACCTTGACCCCCGGGTCGTTGCCCTGCATGGCCGCCTGTTGACGCTCGCGGATCTGCTCGCGGCCTTTGATGATCTTCCCGGAGCTCGACAGCTGGACGCCGTCGTCGGCGAAGATGGCGGCGACCATCGCGGCGTCCCCTTTCAACCACCCCTCGCTCCACTGCGCGTTGCCGCGGTCGATGGCGCGCCTCACGTCGGCCAGGGTTTCAGCTCCCGGAGCGACGGCCGGCGCCGCCGTGGGCGCCTGGGGCTGAGCGAAAGCGATGGACGCGGTCAGAACGGCGATCCCCATTCCGATGCAGGCCTTGGTCATCATGGACTCCTCCTGATTTGAATCGTGCGGGTCGATAGGGAAAACGAGCTTCAGACGAGCCGGGGCTTGAGCTCCCGCAGCAGCTCGGCCTCGCGGTCGGGCGGGAGAGCGTGGGGCCTTCGCCCCTCCGGGTCTTCGGCGATCCAGGCGTCGACGTCGCGGACGGTCCTGGAGAGGGGCTGGAAGGTGAGCCCCCGGGCGACGGCGCGGCGGTTGTCGACCAGGTCGTAGCCGTCGGGCTCCTCCGGGGACCAGAACGGCAGCTCGACGCCGTGCTCCTGGAGGAAGCGGTCGCTCACCCAGGTGAAGGCCGCGTCGCTACTAGTAGCGCCACCGGTGGCGGCACGGCAGGTTTCGAGCATCTCGCGCATGGTCAGCGTCTGGTCGGGGCCGGCGGCGTTGTAGATTCCCGTCGCGCGGCGGTCCGCCATTTTAACCGTCCAGGCGGCGAAATCGCGAGCGTCGATCAGCTCGACGGGACGGTCCGGCCGGCCGGGGGCGAGGACCTCGCCGCCGCGGGAGGTCCGTTCCACCCAATAGGCGAAGCGGCCGGTGGGGTCCCAGGGTCCCACCAGGATGCAGGGGCGGAGGATCAGCGCCCGCTCCGGAAAGGCCGTCTGGACGGCCCGCTCGCAGAGCACCTTGAGCCGGCCGTAGCCACCCTTCGGGATCTCGCCGGCCTCGGCATCCCCCGGCTCCGGCTCCTGGAGCGGGGCGTCCTCGGAAACGCCTGGCACCTTGAAATCGGTGTAGACGGAGATGGTGGAGACGAAGACGTAGCGCTCGACGGCGCCGGCGAGGAGCTCGGCCGAGGCCCGCACCTGGCGCGGCAGGTAGCCGTTGACGTCGATGGCGACGTGCCACCGCCGCCCGGCGAGAGCGGCGAGATCCCCGCCGCGGTCCCCCAACAGATGCTCGGCCTCCGGGAACAGGTCCGGATTCGTCCGGCCGCGGTTGAACAGGGTAACCTGATGGCCGGCCGCGAGCGCGGCCTCGGCGAGGTGGCGCCCCACGAAACGGGTGCCGCCGAGGATCAGCACCCTCATTCGTAGCGTAGCGCGTCGATCGGATCGAGCGCGGCGGCGCGGGCGGCCGGGTAGATGCCGGAGGCGAGGCCGACGGTCATGGCGACGCCGGTGGCGAGGAGGATCGAGGCGCCGGTGACGATCGTCTCCCAGCCGGCGTAGGCGGCGACGCCGCGGGCGAGGGCGAGGCCGGCCACGATGCCGGCGACGCCGCCGATCAGGCTGATGGCGAACGACTCGACGATGAACTGGAAGCGGATGTCGCTGCTGCGCGCGCCGACCGCCCGGCGGACGCCGATCTCGCGCGTGCGTTCGAGCACCGTCGCCAGCATGATGTTCATGATCCCGATCCCACCCACCAGCAGGGAGATGCCGGCGATCGCTCCCATCACGACGTTGAACAATCGCTGCGTGCGCCGGCTTTCGGCGAGCAGCGCCTCGGGGACCACCAGCTCGTAGTCGCCGGTGCCGCCGTGCAGCCGGTCGAGGAGGTCGCGCATGGTCGCTGCCGCCTCGCCGCCGCTCGCCCCCTCCTTGAGACGGACGACGATCTCGTCGAGAGGCGAGGCGAGGACCGGATGCTCGAACTTGCGGTCGGCGGTCGACAGCGGCAGGTAGATCTCGCGCGCCGCCGGCCCGGACGCCGCGTCCGGCGCCTCCCCCTCGCCCCCCTGATTCCCGCCGGTGCTCCCGGGCGCTCCGGAGCCGGCCCTGGACGCCGGGGCCGAGTCGGCGGCGAGCACGCCGACCACCTCCAGCCAGACGTCGTTGACCTTGACCAGTTGCCCCACCGCCTGGCTGTAACCGAAGAGGTCGCGCCGCACCTCCGGGCCGATCACGCAGACCTGGGCGTGGGTGCTCTCGTCGAGCGGATCGAGGAAGCGCCCCTCGGCCACCGCGAGATGGGCGAGATCGGAATGGCGCGGGGTCACGCCGTAGACCGCGTCCCCGTCGCTCTTGCCCGTCGGCGAGATCACCTTGTAGGGGTCGATGCGGATGCGCGGGACGACCAGGTCGACGCCCGGGACCGCCTCGGAGATGGCGGCGGCGTCGCGCTGCGAGACGCCGAGCGACTTCTGGCGGATCTCCTTCAGCTCGCTGTCCTTGTAGGTCTTGGCGCGGACCAGGACGTTGCGCAGGCCGAGCCGCTCGATCGAGGCGAGCGCCTGGCGCTCGGCCCCGGCGCCGATCGACATCATGGCGATCACCGCGCCGACGCCGAAGATCATGCCGAGCATGGTCAGCGCCGAACGCAGCTTGTGCGCGGCCAGGTTGTCGAGCGCCGAGCGGAAGGCTTCCTGGGGCGTCATCCGGCGACGATTATCCGAGAAAAATCATCCGATCATGATCATCCCGCCGCTGCCGTGCGGCCGCGCGGGAGGGGCGGAGGGTCGCTGGGCCGGCTTGATCTCGGGCTCGCCGGCCGGGCGCGTGGGATCGCGCAGGGCCAGCAGGTCGCCGGCCGCCAGGCCGGACTCGACGACGATCCGCCCCATGGTGGAGGCGCCGAGCTTGACCTCGACCGGCTCGAAGCCGTGCGCCCCCTTGCGGTAGACGACCGAGCGCCCCTCGCGGTCGAAGACGGCCTGCCGGGGGACCAGGAGGGCGTCCCGGCGCTGGTCGAGCCGGAGCACCGCCTGCACCCGCTGCCCGGGCTTCATCACCCGTGGATCGGTTCTGGCGAGCTCCAGGGTGACGCCGAAATACTGCACCGGCGAGCCCGGGATGCGCGGCTTGGCGAGCGCGTCCACGCGCTGGATGCGGGCCGGATAGGTCACCCCGGGCGCCGACTCGACGGCCACGGTGGCGGGCTTGCCGGCCTTGAGCCCCCCGGCGTCCGCCTCCAGCACGTAGACCTCGGCCTGCATCGCCGACAGGTCGGGGATCTCGGCCAGCGGCTGGCCGTTCCAGACGCTGTCCCCCACCCGGGTGGTGTCGCCGCGCCAGTTGCGCTTCAGGATCAGCACGCCGTCGTGCGGCGCGGTGACGGCCAGGGCCTGGAGCCCGGCCCGCGCCTGCTGGATCTTGGCGTCGGCCTGGCGGACCTTGATCTGGAGCAGGGCGACCTCGGTGCCGGTGAGCCGCTCGTGGGTGCGCTGCGACCCTTCGGCGTGCTTCCGCCGCTCGCCGGCAAGCTCCTGGTCGATGTCCGACTCGATGATCTCGCTACGGGAGTAGATCACCGTGTCCTTCTTCTGGAACTGCCGCGAGTTCTCGAGCTCGATCCGGGCCAAGGCCGCGTCCTTCTCCAGCTTGCGCACCTCGGAGAGCCCGGAGAGCTGCTCTTTCTCCATCTGCAGCCGGGCGCCGCGGAGGTCCCCCTCGGCGTCGATCAGCCGCTTCTCGAGCACGCTGGGATCGAAGCGGATGACGACGTCCCCCTTCTTCACCAGCGAGCCGTCGGGCGCCAGCCAGCCGATGCGGAAGGGGCCGGGCACACCGGCCGGAACCGAGATCGGGGTGGCCCGCACCGCCTGGAGATCCCCCTGCGCCGGCACGTTGCGCACGAAATCGCCCGCCGCGACGCGCAGCGTGGGCACGTCCCCGCCGACGGCTCCTGGATGGGAGAGTGGCAGGAACGCCCCCAGGGCGATCAGCGCCGCGGCCGCCACGGCGGCGAGGCCGAGGCGGCGGGAACTCCGCCCCTTCGGCGTCTTCCGGCTCGTCTGGATCGTCTTCATCGGCATCGTCTTCATCGACTCTCTGCCAGCTCGCGGCGCGAAACCCTGTCGCCGGCCTTCAGCCCGCTCTTGACCTCCACCTGCCGGTCGTTGCGCCGGCCGAGGACGGGGTGGACCTCCTCGCTGCCCAGGCCGCTCTTGCGGTAGACCACCGGGCCGGAAGCGCGGTTGAACACGGCCTCGACCGGCACCACCAGCGCCCGGGGGCTGCGCTCGATCTCGACCGTGCCGAGCAGGCGCATGCCGGGGCGCATGCGCTGGGGGTCGGTGGCGTCGAGGTCGATCTCGAGCCGGACCACCTTGAGGCCGTCGGAGTCCGAGCGGCTCTGCACGGAGCCGCCGATCGTGCGCACGCGGCCGGTGAAGAGGTCGTCCGGGTGGGCGTCGAGGCGGAAGGTCACCCGCTGCCCCACGGCCACGCGGCCGGCGTCGGCCTCGTCGATGTCCCCCTCGGCCTCCATGCGGCGCAGATCGGGGATCTCGATCACCGACTGGCCACGCCAGCAGGAGTCCCCCACCTTCTTCTTCTCCCCTTCGTCGGTGGCGACGTAGACCACCGTGCCGGCGCGCGGCGCGGTCACCGTCATCCGGCGCACGGCGTCCTCCATCTCCTGGACGCGGGCGGCGGCGCGGTCGCGCTTGCGGGAGAGGGCGTCCACCTCGGTCGTCCCCTCGACGGCCTCCAGGTGGAGGCGGTCCTTGAGATAGGCGACCTCGCGGCGGGCGAGAGCGAGATCCTCGCGCGACTTGGCGAGCTCCTTGGCGGCCACCAGATCGGCCGGCACGTCGACCTTGAGCGACGCCTTGCGCAGGCGCGCCTCGGCCTCGGCGAGCTCGAGCTCGCGGTCCCGGCGGCCGATCTCGAGGTCGGTCTGCTTCTTCTCCAGCTCCTTCTGCGCCGAGTCGCGCTCGGCCCGCTTGTCGAGCAGCTGGCGCTCAAGCTCCGAGGTATCGAAACCGACGACCGGCTCGCCCGCCCGCACCGGCGCGCCCTCGGGCGCCAGGAAGGAGATCTTGTAATCCCAGATCTCGGCGACCTGCGGCGGACCGATCCGCACCGCCTGCACCGAGGCGAGCGTGCCGGCGACCGGCACGCCGACCACCAGGTCGTCGCGCCGCACCTCGGCCCAGTCGCCGCTGCCCGAGGCCGCGGCTTGTCCCGCCACCAGCCAGAGGCCGAGGGCGGCGGCGAGCAGCAGGGCGCCGCTCATCGCGAAGCGGGTGACCTTGCGCTGGCGGGGGCTCATCCGGCCCTCCCGTCACGCCCGTCACTCCCGCCATGGGAGGGACGGCGCAGCCGGGTGCCCTCGGCGACGCCGGACTCGACCACGCAGGCGTCGGCCGAGCAGGGCCCGAGCCGCACCGGGGCGGCGCCGCCGGCGGCCGGCAGGACCCGCGGCCCGCCGGGCGCGAAGTCGAGGGCCGTGCGCGGCACCAGCAGGGCGTTCTTCGTCTCCGGCCCCAGCACCTCGACGCGCACCGACATGCCGGGGCGCATGCGCCGAGTATCCGCCCGCTCGAGCGCGATGCGCACGGGGAAGTAGCGCAGCAGGGGGCTGCGCTGCGACTCCCGCGCCACGGGCGAGATCTCGACCACCCGGCCGCGATAGGTCGTGGCGGGGTAGGCGTCGAGCGTGCAGAGGACCGCCATGCCCGGCGTGATCCGGCCGTCGTCGACGTCGGAGAGGCTGGCCTGGACCATCATCGACGAGAGCTCCGGCAGGCTGGCCACCGTCATGCCCGGCCAGACGGAGTCCCCCACCTGGACCTTGCGCCCCTCGAACGGGTGCATGCCGACGAGCACCATGCCGTCGCGGGGGGCCTTGAGGTCGAGGGCGTCGATCGCCTCCTCGGCCGTATGGATGTCCCGGGTCGACTTGTCGAGCGCGATCTTCTGGATCTGCACGCTGGTGTCGCTCACCTTCGATTCGGTGGCGAGCACCTCCTCGGCCTTGGCGAGCTCGGTCTCGGCGCGCCGGAGGGCGAGCTGCCGGTCCTGGTACTCGCGCAGGGGGAGGATCTCCTTCGGCACCTCGGCGGCGAGCCGCGCCTTCTCCACCTCGGAACGGGCCTTGGCGACGTTGAAGCGCCGCTCGGACTGGGTGGTCTTCAGCTGCGCCTCGGCGGTGGCGAGCTCGCTGCCGGCCTGGGAGGCGGAGAGCCGCTTCTCCTCCAGGTCCGAGGAGAACTGGGAGTTGTCGAAGGCGACCACCGGGGCGCCGGCCTTGACCAGGGTGCCGTCCTCCGCCAGCCAGCGGACGGTGAGCTGGAAAGAGTTGGTGCGCGGCACGATCAGGTTCTCCCCCCGCTCGGCCGCGAGCTCGCCGGAGAGGATCAGCCGCTGGCGGAAGGGGGCGCGATGGACGGTCAGCCCGTCCGCGTCCTCCCGACCCGACTCGGCGCGCGCCCCCGTCCCGGAGCAGCCGGCCATCATAGCCATGGCCAAGCCGGCGAGGGCTGCCAGCAGGAGGAGACAGGCGGCGGAGTGAGATCTCATCATTGCTTTAAAACGTATACGGCAGCCGGGCATTCCTGTCTAGAGGGGGGAGTCCCCCCAAACGGAGGTATACGGACCAACCCTGGCTTGAGTTGAAGGGGGAGGGGCGGAAAAAGTTCCCGCGAGTCCCGGACTTCCTCTGGGGTGCCCAGGAAGTCGGTCTCACTCGATCCCGGCTAGACGCTCGCGACCAATCCGGGGCTCAGGCGTATCGTGACCTGGTCAATAGCCTCGTTTCTTTCGCCCAAAACCTCTGCCAGCCGCTCCATCGTGGCAAGCAATGGCTTGTCTTCCTGCTCAAGACGCCCTGCATCTGGCCCAGCCAGCAAGAGTTTGACGCTTCGATCCGCCACGGTGGTGCTGACCTTGACGTCCAGCCCCGCCGTATAAAAGAGCGAGCTGAAGGCCAAAGCCATAGCCCCTGCCATCTCACTGATTTGGGATGCCTGCTCGGGACCGGCCTCTGTCTCTGGGGTAGCAAGGGATGGAGAGTCTTGCAAGAGGATCTCTGAAGGAGCGCTCCCAAACCTTCTCACCTTCAACGGCTCAAGATCTTCACCCTCTAGTTCGAGCAGCGCCTCCAGTATTTTGGCCTGCTCTTCCTCCGGCAAGGCAGGGGCCTCCTCGGTTAAGAACCGCTCGACCTGACGCTCGTCCTCGGGGTCGACGCGACCGAAACGCTCTGCAACCACGGTAAATGCTCTCATTGGGCTAGGCATAGCGAGTCACCTTACCTGTAAATGTCCATTCTCTTCGAGGCGCTCTTAGCCGTGCCCTCATCATGATAGAAGTATCTGCCGTCATTGCCACGCAACCGTCTGAAGCCGGGCGGAAGCGCCTGCCCCTTCGGTAGCAGGGACATGCCACCCTTGAGGGGATCACTGTACCAGTTCATCAGGGCATCGCCTCCACTCTTGTCGGCATGCAACCCGACCAACCCGGACAAGCCGCAATTATAGCTGTGCGTGACAGCGACATCCATTCCGATGGCCATCAAGTGCGACTCGCGTGGTGACTCCTCTTCCGGGTAATGCAAATACTGGGTGAAGTAGCTCGCCGGAGCTGGACTGAGATACCAGACGAACACGCTGGAGCGTCCAGGATCGTGAAGGGCGGGGTACCTCTCGACCAGCAGAAGCATGACGCAGGGCTGAAATTTCGAGGCCGACTCGATGCCGACGACGAGCGCTCGAGGTTTTTGGAGTAGCGCGCCTCCTCCGAGGCCCGTTATGAGTCGGAGTCGTGGCCAACTCAGTCCCTATCCGCACGGTTAAACCCGATTCGTTCCTGGACGTGCTTATCCCAATACTCAGCGTGGTTTCTGGTCATCTCCGATACCCGTACCGGCAGGATGCGCCCTTTTCGCGCTGCAATCTTGGAAACATGTCTCAAGCCGGATCACCTCCTCAGGCACCGTCGCTGCTGTCCCAACTGTCAAAATAGCATCACTACAAGCTACTTGACACCTGATCCAGGAAAGTTTCTGTAGGGACAGTTCGCGATCCCCCAACCTACCCCAGATCCAGATCCACGTCGCGGTCGATCTGCGCCAGCAGCGCCTGGTCTTCCCGCCAGTCGGGCTCCAGGCGGACGTTGAGCTCGAGGTAGATGCGGCGTTCGAGGTACTCCTCCAGGTCGAGCCGGGCGGCGGTGCCGATCGCCTTGATCATCGAGCCCTGCTTGCCGACGACGATCCCCTTCTGCCCCGGCCGGTCGACCAGGATCGAGGCGTAGATGCGGAGAATGTTCTTCTCCGGGTCCTCCTCCCAGCGCTCGAGGACGACGGCGGTGGAGAACGGCAGCTCGTCGGTGGTCAGCTCCAGCAACTTCTCGCGGATCCGCTCGGTGACCAGGAAGCGCTCGGGATGGATGGTCAGCAGCTCGGGATCGAACAGTGGCTCCCCTTCCGGCAGCAGGTTCCAGAGCACGTCGAGCAGGCGGTCGCAGTTCTCCCCCGTCTCGGCGCTGATCGGCACGATCTCCTGGAACAGCCCGGTCTTCGCGTACTGCTCGATCCGCGGCAGCAGGTTCGGCTTCTTCATCCGGTCGGCCTTGTTGAGCACCAGCACCCGCGGCTCTTTGGCCTTGCCGGCGAGGTCGAGCACGTAGGCGTCCCCCTTGCCGAACTTCTCGGCGGCGTCGACCAGCAGGCAGGAGACGTCGGCGTCGTTCATCGCGTCGAGGGCGTAGCGCACCATCTGGCGGTTGAGCCGGTGCAGCGGCTTGTGGATGCCCGGGGTGTCGTAGAACACCATCTGCCCGCGCTCGCCGGAGAGGATGCCGACGATCCGGTGGCGGGTGGTCTGCGGCTTGTCGGAGACGATGGCGAGCTTCTCCTCCAGCAGACGGTTCATGAGGGTCGATTTGCCGGCGTTGGGCCGGCCCACCAGCGCGACGGTTCCGGACTTCGGCATCAGGCTTCCGCCTCCCGGGCCTCTTCGGCGGCGTCGATCCTCTCGACGCGCACAGTCTGGATGCGGCGGTCGGCGACCGCCTCGACGATGAAGCGGAGGCCGTGGCTCTCCACCGTCTCTCCCACTTGGGGGACGTAGCCGAGGACGTTGAAGATCAGGCCGGCCACGGTCTCGTACTCCGGGTCTTCGACCTCCACCCCGAACAGATCGTCGAGCAGCTCGATGTGGGCCCGCCCCTCCAGCCGGTAGGCGCCGTTGTCGAGCGGCTGGAGCTCCGCCGCCAGCGCCTCGTGCTCGTCCATGATCTCGCCGACGATCTCCTCGAGCAGGTCCTCCACCGTCACCAGGCCGGCGGTGCCGCCGTACTCGTCGACCACGATCGCCACCTGCTGGAAGCGGGCCTGGAACTCCTTCAGCAGCTCGCCCAGCGGCTTGGTCTCGGGGATGAAGAGCGGCGGCTTCAACAGGTCGCGGACGTCCGGCGGCTCCGGCATGCGCAGAGCGCGCAGCACGTCGCGGATATGGAGGATGCCGACGACGTGGTCGATCGAGTCCTCGTAGATCGGCAATCGCGAGTGGCCGGACTCGACGAAGCGGTCGGCCAGCATGTCGAGAGGGGCGTCGACCGCGGCGCAGATCATGTCGATGCGCGGTGTCATGACGCTGCGCGCCTGGGTCTCGCCGAAGCCGACGATCCCCCACAGCCACTCCCCCTCCTCGGGCTCGAGGATCCCCTCGCGGGTGCCGACGTCGATGAACGCCTCGATCTCCTCGTCGGAGGCGGCGCCGTCCTCCCCCTCCTCGTGACGCTCGAAAGCCTCGGCGGGCACCAGCGGCGCCAGCAGGCCCACCGCGGGGGAGAGCAGCCAGAGGGCGGCCCGGTAGAGGCGGGTCAGCGCCCGCAGCGCCCGCTCCGGGTCCTGGCCGACGAGCGTCCGGTTGACCACCTCGATGACGGCCACCAGGAAGAGGACGATGCCGAACGCCCAGAGCATCGGGTGGGCGCGGCCGAAGCGGGTGAGGCTCGCCGTGAGGAGCGCCGCGAGGACGATCGGCAGCGTCCGCGACAGCACCGACAGCAGGTAGCGGAACACGCCGAAACGGACCGGCGTCTCGAACAGCTTGCGCAACGAGCCGCCCGCCTCCTCCAGCCAGTGGCGCAGGCGGATCGGGCCGCTGCGCTCGAGCAGGGCGGAGAGCGTGGCCGCCACCATCGCCACCGGCACCAGCAGGAGGAAGGCCCAGAGCAGGAGCCCGGGCGAGATCATCGCGGGCACCTCAAGCCGGTGTCTCCCCGGCGATCCACCGCTTGCGCAGGCGCCGCTCCAGCCGCTCCATCTCCCCCTGGTCGGCCTCGTGGTCGTGGCCCAGGCAGTGGAGGATGCCGTGCAGCAGCAGGGTCTTCACCTCCCGGTCGACTCCGTGGCCGGCCTCGGTGGCCTGGCGGCGGGCGGTGGGGATGGAGATCAGGATGTCCCCCAGGTAGCTTTCATCACCTGGAAACGAGAGCACGTCGGTCGTCTGGTCCTTCCCCCGGAACCGACGATTGGCGAGTCGCATGGCGCGGTCGCCGGCGAAGCGCACGCCCAGCCCCCCGGCCTCCGGGGCGAGCGCCGCCACCAGAGGCGCGAGCCACGGCAGCAGCCGGCGCGTGCCGGCCTCCGGGTAGCGGTTGGGGTTGAGCAGGACGATCTCGCAGCCGCCACTCACAGGGGAACGTTCCGGATCGCTCATGAGGCCTGGCGGATGGCCTTCTTCTCCCGTTTGGGACCGGCGGCGTTGAAGTCGAAGCCCGGGTAGTCGATCCGCTGGTGGAAGATGTTCGAGAGCACCCGCAGGAAAGACTCCGAGACTTTGCGCAGGTCGGAGAGGGTGAGGTCGGTGTGATCGAGCTGGCCGTCGTGCAGGCAGTCGTCGACGATGGTGCGGATCAGGCCGCGGATCTTGGCCGGCGACGGCTCGAGCAGGGTGCGGCTCGCCGCCTCGACGGCGTCGGCGATCATCAGCACGCCCATCGCCTTGCTCTGCGGCTGGGGGCCCGGATAGCGGTACTTCTCCTCGGTGACGTCGGTGGCGTCGGGGTCCTTCTGCTCCACCGCCTTGCTGTAGAAGAACTTGATTAGCCGCGTGCCGTGGTGCTGCTGGACGGCGTCCTCGATCACCTGCGGCAGGTTGTGCTGGCGCGCCAGCTCCACCCCGTCCTTGACGTGGTTGATGAGGATCAGCGCGCTCATCGACGGCAGCAGCTTGTCGTGCCGGTTGTGGCCGGGGCGCTGGTTCTCGACGAAGTAGTCGGGGCGCAGCACCTTGCCGACGTCGTGGTAGAGCCCCGAGGTGTAGGCGAGCACCGGGTCGGCGCCGATCGCCTCGCACCCCTCCTTGGCGAGGTTGGCCACCATCAGCGAGTGCTGGAAGGTGCCGGGGGCCTCGAAGGCGAGCCGCCGCAGAAGCGGCAGGTTGGTGTTCGACAGCTCGACCAGCTTGATGTCGGTGGTGATCCCCAGCGCCCATTCGAGGATCGGCAGCACGAAGCTGGCGACGGCGGTGACCAGCAGCCCGCCGGCCAGGGCACAGATCAGGTCGAAGCCGACCTGCACCGGGCCGCGCGGGGCGGTGGCGAAGGCGGTCAGGATGGGGACCATCAGCAGGTTGATGCCGCCGACCACCAGCCCCACCCGCGTCATCACCAGCCGGTGGCGGAACTGGAAGCACTCCAGCGTGTAGATCGCCCCCAGCGAGCCGGCGAGGCCGTAGAAGACCACCCAGCTGGCATCCCCCTCGCCGGCCAGCCGGGCGACGAGGACCGAGAAGATCACCGACAGCACCAGGGCGACGTTGCGCCCGAAGAGCAGCATCGCCACCAGTGCCAGGGAGGCGAACGGGATGGCGTAGCTGTAGCTGTGCGCCGAGTTGAGCGGCGCCGACTCGAAGGCGACCGAGAGGGCGTTGGCCACCACGAAGCAGAACTTCGCCCCCAGCAGGGCGGCGAGCAGCAGCAGCAGGCTCTCCGCGAACACCCGGCCGCGGTCGTGGTTCACCACCCGTTCGTTGCGCTCGGCGAACCAGACCACCGCGGCCACCAGCGCCAGCAGCGACAGGGTGGCGGCGAGCGGCGGGATCTGCCGCCGGAACTGCCGCTCCCCCTTCATCTGGGCGATGATGCGGGCGTGGGCCGGATCGATCAGGTCCCCCTTGCGGACGATCACCTGCCCCTGGCGGATCTGGTTGAAGACCTGGCCGACGGCGGCCGCCGCGGCATCCTGGCGCAGCAGCGTCTCGGAGCGGTTCTGCAGCAGGTTCGGCGGCGCGCTCTCGGTCAGCAGGTCGACCAGCAGCCGGCGCTCCTCCAGCTTGTACCCCCCCCAGCTCCGCACCTCGGTCTCGAACAGCTCGCGCTCCTCGCCGGGGTAGCCGACGTGGTCGAAGAGATCGAAGTGCGCGCGCTCGGAGCCGTTGGCGAGGTTGCGCAGGGTGACGCCGTGGAGACGGTTCTCCAGCAGCAGGTCCTTGTTGGCCACCACGCCGCGGCGCAGCACCTGCACCAGGGCGCCGCGCAGACGGTCCTCGAGGTCGGCCGAGAACCCCCGGCGGGCCAGCAAGTCCGCCTGCCCGGCCGTGAGCTTGGCGGCGGCCGGCGGCTGCGGGGGTGCGGTCAGCGCGCGGACGACCGCCTCGCGCGCCGCCTCCCCCTCCCTGCCCGCGGCCGGCCGCCCGAGCAGGCGCCGCCCCTGGGCGAAGAGCTGGGCCAGCCGGGCCTCCTGCTCGGCGGTCGCGCCCGGGTCCAGGTCGTAGACCGGCAGCACGGCGCCGCGGGCCTCGGCCTGCTTGCGGCGCGTCGCCTCGTCGTCGTTGAGCAGCAGGTCGCGCGAGGCCACGTAGTCGTGGTCGGCGATGGTGCCGGCCTGGGCGCGCTTGATGAACAGGAAGGCGCCCGGCACCAGGCACCAGGTCCCGAGAAGCAGGAACACCCCCAGCCAGAGCAGGGGAAGCCCGAGCGCGCGCTCCCAGAGATCGCGCGGACGGGTCCGCCGGCGCAGGCGGATCGACCCCGTCCCGCCGGTCGCGGGGCGGATCTCGGTGACGGTCGAGGGGTCGTGGTCGCGAGCCATGGCTCGGTTCAGGGACTCGCGGAAGAGCGGGCGGCGCGCGCCTCCGCCTCGCGTTCGCTCCGGCGCTGCTCGAAGGCGTCGTAGGCGGTGACGATCTTCTGCACCAGCACGTGGCGGACGACGTCCTTCTGGTCGAAATAGAAGAACTTGATCCCCTCCACCCCGGCGAGCACCTCCTGCGCCTCGCGCAGGCCCGACATCCGCCCCTGCGGCAGGTCGACCTGGGTGACGTCGCCGTTGATCACCGCCTTGGAGTTGAAGCCGATGCGGGTGAGGAACATCTTCATCTGCTCGGGCGTGGTGTTCTGCGCCTCGTCGAGGATGATGAAGCTGTCGTTGAGCGTGCGGCCGCGCATGAAGGCGATCGGCGCGATCTCGATGATCCCGCGCTCCATCATCCTCCCCACCTTCTCGAAGCCGATGATGTCGTGCAGGGCGTCGTGGAGCGGCCGCAGGTAGGGGTTGACCTTCTCCACCAGGTCGCCGGGGAGGAAGCCGAGCTTCTCCCCCGCCTCGACCGCCGGCCGGGCGAGGATGATGCGCTTCACCCGCTTCTCCAGCAGGGCGGCGGCGGCCATCGCCACCGCCAGATAGGTCTTGCCGGTGCCCGCCGGGCCGATGGAGATGACGATGTCGTAGTCGATCATCGACTGCACGTAGAGCTGCTGCCGGTAGCTGCGGGGCGCCACCAGCCGCCGCACCGAGGCCATCATCCCCTCGGGCAGGAAGAACTCGACGAGCGAGGTGTCCGGCGCCTCGGCGGCGATGCGGATCGCCGTCGCCACGTCGCCGGGCTTGAAGCGGTACCCCTTCTCGGTGACGGCGGAGAGCCCGGCGAGCAGATGCTCGACGACCTGCACCCGCTCGGGGTCGCCGTTGATGTGCAGCTCGGTGCCGCGGGCGGTCAGGGCGACCCCGAACGTCCGCTCGATCCGCCGCAGGTTTTCGTCCTGGGTGCCGAACAGGGTCTCGAGGCCCTCCTCGGCGACAGTCACTTGAGTCATCGTATTTGTTTTCTCGCAGGAACCGGTCGCTGGAATAGCTCCAGGACGGCCGCCCGTGGGCAGCGGCCGTCCTGGAGGGCACCCAGTGTAACAGAGCCGGCCCGTTCCCTAATCCCGCCCCTACTTCTTGCTGTAGTCGTAGAACCCGCGGCCGCTCTTCTTGCCCAGCCGGCCGGCGGTCACCATCTGCTTGAGCAGCGGCGGCGACGCGAAGCGCTTCTCCTTGTACTCGTCGAACATGATGCCGGCGATGTAGTACGTGGTGTCCAGCCCCACGAAGTCGAGCAGAGTGAACGGCCCCATCGGGTAGCCGCAGCCGAGCTGCATCCCCTTGTCGATGTCCTCGACGCTCCCCACCCCCTCCTCCAGGGCGCGGATGGCGTCCAGCAGGTAGGGGACGAGCAGGCGGTTGACGATGAACCCCGAGTTGTCGCGGGCGGCCACCGGCTCCTTGCCGAGCGAGCGGGCGAACTCGAAGGCGCGGTCGAAGGTCTCGTCCGAGGTGAGCAGCGTGCGCACCACCTCGACCAGCTTCATCACCGGCACCGGGTTGAAGAAGTGCAGCCCCACGAACTGGTCGGGCCGCTTCGTGAACATCGACATCTGGGTGATGGTGAGCGAGGAGGTGTTGCTGGCGAAAATAGCGTCCTTCTTCACCGCCTCGTCGAGGGCGCTGAAGGTCTTCCGCTTCTCCTCCAGGTTCTCGACGATCGCCTCGATGACGATGTCGCAGTCGGCGAACGCTCCCAGGTCCACGGTGCCGGAGAGGCGCCCGACCGCCTCGTCGCGAGCCGCCGCCTCGAGCTTCCCGCGCTCGACCGCCTTGTTGAGCGAGCCGCGGATCTTGTCGAGCCCCTTCTCGGTCAGCTCGCTGGTGACCTCGCGCACCACCGTCTCGTACCCCGAGCGGGCGGCCACCTCGGCGATCCCCGAGCCCATCAGGCCGGCGCCGAGGACCCCTACTTTCTTGATCTTCTTCATGCGATCCCTCCTATCGTGCAAGTTTTGTGTGGTCTGACGTTTCTTCGACGATCTCCCGTCCCTCTCCGTCTCCATCCCCGGCCCGGGCGAGGCGCAAGACCCGCGCTCCGGGCAGGGCGAAAGGGAGCCTCTCGGCCCACTCGACGACTTTCACCCCCGGCCCGGCCAGCAGCTCCTCCAGGCCGAGCCCCGCGACGTCCTCCGGCGCGAGGCGGTAGAGGTCGGCGTGGACCAGCCGCCCGCCGCTCCCCTGGTGCTCGCGGATCAGCGTGAAGGTGGGCGACTGCACCTCGCCGGGCGCGATCCCTAGCGCCTCGCCGATCCCCCGCGCCAGCACCGTCTTGCCCGCCCCCAGATCGCCCGAGAGGAGGAGGACGCCGTCCGGCGCCAGCTCCCGGCCGAGCTCGCGGCCGAGGCCTTGAGTCTCCGCCGCGCTGCGAGTCACCCAGCGCTTCATCGCGAGCTCCACGCTCGTGGGCGACCGCAGGTCGCCCCTACAACCTTCGCCGAAACCAGTTGTAGGGGCGACCTGCGGTCGCCCACGACGTTGCGATCCGGCATTTTCACCGCCGGTGGGGGTGCCTTCCGTGGCCGCGTTCCGCGCCATGCTCGTGGTCGTCGCCGTCCTCTTCCCCCTCCCCTTTGAGGGCGGCGAAGGCGGCGGGGAGGATCTCGATCAGGTCGCCGGCAGCCAGGCACATCTCCCCCAGCCGGGTGGCGGCGAGGTCCCCCGCCAGGCCGTGAAGATAGACGGCGAGCACGGCGGCGTCGAGCGCGTCGAGCCCCTGGGCGAGGAGGCCGGCGATCAGGCCGGTCAGAACGTCGCCGGTGCCGCCGGTCGCCATGCCGGGGTTCCCCGTCGGGTTGACGAATACCGCCGTGCCGGAGGCGATCAGCGTCATATGCCCCTTGAGGATCACGATCGCCCCGGTCTCCTCGGCCGCGCCGCGCGCGGCGGCGATGCGGTCCTCCTGGATCTGGGCGGTGGAGATCCCGAGCAGCCGCCCGAGCTCGCCCGGGTGCGGGGTCAGGATCGTCTCCGCGCGGCGGGCGGCGAGGTCGCCGGCCTTCCCCGCGAAGGCGTTGAGGCCGTCGGCGTCGAGCACCAGTGGCAGCGGGCACTCCAGGGCGATCCGGCGGATCGCCGCCACGGTCGCCGGCTCACTTCCAAGCCCGGGCCCCAGTGCCAGCACCGCCTTCCCCTCCGCCGCCTCCAGCACGACGTCGGCGGCGCTCTCGGCGAGATGGCCGGTGGCGCCGGCGGGCAGGGGCAGCGTCATCGACTCGATCGAGCCGAGGTCGACCGTCTGCAGGATCGGCTCCGGCACCGCCGCCGTCACCAGCCCCGCGCCGGCGCGCACGGCGGCACGGGAGGCGAGGATGCAGGCCCCGGCCTTGCCGGGCGAGCCGGCCACGATCAGGGCGTGCCCGAAGTCCCCCTTATGGGAGCCGGCCTCGCGCGCCGGGATCAGATCGGCCAGATCCTCCCCCATCACCAGATGGAGGTCCCCGGCCTCTTCCACCGCGTCGTCGACCAGCCGCGCCGGGATGCCGAGGTCGGTCACCACCATCTCCCCCACCGCGTCGGCGGCCGGTGGAAAGACGTGGGCCACCTTGGGCGCCGCGAAGGTGACCGTCAGGTCCGCCTTGACGTGGAGGCCGATCGGCCGCGGCTCGCTCGCCGCGAGACCGCTCGGCAGGTCGACCGCCACGCAGGGCACCGGCAGGCCGTTGATCCCGTCCACCACGCGGGCGAACAGCCCCTCGAGCGGGCGGGCGAGACCGGTGCCGAACAGGGCGTCGACCACGACGTCGCAGTCGGCCGCGGCCTCCACGGCCACGCGCAGCTCCTTCTCGGCGGCGATCTCGAGGATGGGCAGCTCCATCTTGCGGCAGATCGCCAGCTGGGCGGCGGCGTCCCCCGAGAGCTCGTGGCCGCCGGTGACCAGGAAGATCCGGACCTCCCAGCCGCGCACCGAGAGATGGCGGGCGGCCGCCAGGCCGTCGCCGCCGTTGTTGCCCGGACCGCAGAAGATCGCCGCCGACTCGGCCTCGCCGAACGCCTCCGCGATCGCCTCGACGACGCCGATCGCGGCGTTCTCCATCAGCACCATGCTGGGGATTCCCAGCTCCTCGATGGCGGCGCGGTCCACCTCGCGCATCGCCTCGGCGGTCAGGATCCTCATGCGGCACCTCCGGCTTCGATTTTGGATGTTGGATGTTGGATTTCGGATTGAAGGAAGCCGAGAGAGCCGAGGAGGGCGCGGGTGCGCGGACAGCCGAGATCGCCATCCTCCATGCTCGCGGCCAGCCGGCGCAGGTCCTCCGGGGTGTCGACGTCGGCGGCCACGGGCAGCAACTCGACGGCGAGCCCCAGCTCGCGGCAGCGGTCGAGCGTCGCGGCGAGAACCCGGTCGGTGCTCCAGGCGATCTCCGCGAACAGCCTGGGCGCCACGGCGCCGGCGCGCAGGGCGATCAGATAATAGCCGCCGTCCTCGGCCGGGCCCAGCACCACGTCGGCGCCGGACTCGATCGTCTCGAAGGCCCGGTGCACCAGCTCCAGGGGGAGCGTCGGATGATCGCTCCCCAGGGCCGCGACCGCCCCGGCCTCCGCCGCCGCGTCGGCGAGGGCCCGGTAGAGCCGCTCCCCGAGATAGGCCCCCTCCTGAAGCACGCCCGGAACCGGCCCGGCCGGGAGCTCCTCGCCCGGCTCGAGCGCCCAGGCGATCCGCAGGTCGAGATCCCCCTCGCGCAGCCGGTCGAGCAGATCCGCCAGGAACGCGGCGTGGAGCGCCGCCGCCTCGGCGGCGGTAAGATCTCCGATCAGACGGGTCTTCACCCGCCCTTCCCGGGCCGGCTTGGTGAACAGGAGAAGGCGGCGGGAAAGGCGAGAGGCGGACACGGGGCGGGATTGTATCGGAAACGCCAAGCAGGACCCTCTGACCATGCCCATCCTCACCCTCCTCACCGACTTCGGAACCGCCGACTACTACGTCGCCGCCGTCAAGGGCACCCTCCTCCGCCTGGCTCCCGGAACCACGCTGGTGGACATCTCGCACGAGGTGCCTCCGGGGGATGTCGAGACGGCCGCGTTCCTGCTCGCGGCGGCGGCGTCCTCCTTTCCGGACGGTAC
The DNA here is from genome assembly GCA_963698025.1 of uncultured Acidobacteriota bacterium. Taxonomy (GTDB): domain Bacteria; phylum Acidobacteriota; class Thermoanaerobaculia; order Multivoradales; family UBA5704; genus DATARR01. The sequence goes on from OY969112.1 coordinate 789,272, forward strand.
GGTCCACCTGGCGGTGGTGGATCCGGGGGTCGGAAGCCGCCGGCGGATGCTCGCGGTCCGCACCGCCTCAGGGCTGTTCGTGGCGCCGGACAACGGCCTGCTCACCCCGTTCCTGGACGGCGCGACCGGGGTGTGGGCGGTCGAGCGGCTGGATCTCTTCCTGCCGGGGCCGGGACAGACCTTCCACGGCCGGGATCGCTTCGCGCCGGCCGCGGCCTGGCTCCTGCGCGGCCAGCCGGAGACGGAGCTCGGCCCCGCGGTCGCCGATCCCGTGCGGCTGCCGTTCTCTCCTCCGGTTCGAGACGCGGGACGGATCGTGGGGCGGGTCCTCCACGTCGACCGCTACGGCAACCTGGTGACCGACATCCCCGCCGGCTGGCTCCCTCCCGGCCCCTGCCGCGCCGAGGTGGGCGGGCACGCCACCGGGCGGCGGGTCACCCACTACGCCGAGATCCCGCCGGGCGAGGCGGCGATGCTCGCCGGCTCCCTCGGCACCCTCGAGCTGTCGCTGAACGGCGAGCACCTCGCCCGGCGCTGGAACGCCGCCCGCGGTTTTGCGGTGGAGGTGACCTGGAACGAATCTTGAACTATTCAGGCGCGGATGCCCGCCCTGGTGACGGCGCGGTGACGGATTCCATCTGACCGGGATACAATGAGCTGCCCCTGTGCCCCATCGATCTTTGGAAGGAGTGTGCGGAATGAGCAAGTGGGAGTACAAGATCATCAATATTCGGAGCGAGAACTACCGTCTCGATCCAAACGCGGCACCGCAGCTGAACCTGCTGGGGGAAGAGGGGTGGGAGCTCGTTTCCATCACCTCCGTCAACTTCAAGACCGGCGCGACCGACAACATCGCGATGGTCTTCAAGCGTCCGCTCGTGGGCTGAGAGCGGCGGCGAGGCGGCCTCGCGGGGGGCCGCCCGGGCCTCCGTCTACTTCTTGAGCTTCTTCTGCTTGCGGCGCCGGCCCCCTTTGAGCGCCACCGCGAACCCCGCCGCTCCCGCCGCCAGGGCCATCAGCAGGTACTTCCGCTTCGGCAGGATGCCCACCTCGGTCTTGACGGCGGTCCGCACCTCGGCGAGACGCAGCTCCGCCTCGCGGCGGCTCTCCTCCAGGCGGCGCTCGGCTTCGCGCCGCGCCTCTTCCAGACGGTCGCTCATGGCAGGTCCCTCCCCAGTGATCCTTCGTCGGCGGCCCTCGACGGCTCGACCTCCAGCGTCTTCGAGCGGGCGAGCAGGCCGTGCTGCCACCAGTCGAAGTGGCTGTCCACCCGCCGCCGCACGACCTCCAGCGGGTTCTCCACCTGGCGCATCCGGACGAGGCCGAACCGCGCCAGGATGGCCGCCGTGATGACGAACAGCGCCAGCACGATCAGCGACGCCCCCCACCAGGGCATCCAGACGTGGAGGAGCGAGACCAGGACGAAGAGCAGCAGGCCGACGATCCAGAACAGCAGGACGGCGGCGGCGCCGAAGATCCCCAGGGCCACCCCGAGATGACGCCCCGACCGCTGCAGGTCGTCCTGCAGCGTGCCGAATTCGGCCCGCCAGACCTCCAGCAGCGCCTCACCCAGCGAGCGAAACAGATCGATCCATGGTTGCATCCGCCCCCCCGTTGTTGACCAGATTGATCAGATTGACCAGATTGATCCGGTTGATCTGAATGCCTACGTGCCGACCTTCAACCCGCGGCTGATGAACGACGCCTGGGCGCCGACGTCGTCGCGCACGCCGATCGACACCCGCTGATCGCCCTGGCGCATCAGCAGCGTCACCGAATAGACGAACTGCTTGCCCTGCGCCGCCGCCAGGTCGGCCTTGGCGACGCTGATCGGCACCGGCGTCTGCTGGATGTCCGAGGTGCCGCCGTTGGAGTCGAGGGCGGCGATGAACAGGCGCACCCTGGCGTCGTCGCTCTTCTCGCGCGGCACCAGCACCAGCTTGCCGATGGGGATGCGCACCAGCACCGGCACCAGGTAGAAGCCGTCGTCCCGCGCCCGCGGCTGCCCGAACTCCAGGGTGACGCCGAGCGGGTTCTCCTCGAACGGGAAGGTGAGGGCGGCGAGCGTGCCGTCGTTCATCCGCGAGTCGGTGCTCTTGTCGCGGTACCCCTCGCGGTGGCGGATCACGAGGTCCTTACGGTTCTTCACCTTGACGTCGAGCTTGTAGTACCGGCCGTCGCCGAAGTGGGGCGGCGTGTAGCCGAGCGAGTAGTAGGTGTTGAAATCGCTCGCGACCCGGTCCAGGCGCGGCGTGATCACGTTGGTGTTGAGGATGGCGATGCCGCCGGTCTTCTCGGCCAGGGTCTGCAGCGTGCTCTGCTGGTTCGAGATGTAGACCGAGTCGACGAGCTGCGAGAGGCCCGGATCCGAGGCGCCCGGCCCCTGGTTCTCGGCCGAGTTGGAATCGTAGGACCGCAGGCCCGCGGCGTCGATCGTGTAGAAAGTGATCCGGTTGGCGTTGGCCTGCGCCGTCAGCTCGTCGAGCCGGCGGGAGACGTTGTACTCCAGCGACGAGGTCATGCTGTTGGTCTGCCCGCCGAACTTGTTCTGCAGGGCGTAGAAGACGTCCTGGCCGGCGATCATCGGCAGGCCGTCGCTGACGTAGACCACCGCCTTGCGCCCCGGCATGCCGGCCAGGGAGTCGACCATCTTCTTCAGCGAGTCGAGCGAGAACGACAGATCGTTGAAGGTGGACTCGGCGTAGTTGTGCGCGTACCCCTCCGCCTCGGTGACGCTCTGCGCGTCCTTGATCCGCTGCAGCGCGTCGCGCCGGTCGGAGTCGGCGTGCACCCCCTGGGCGGAGATCTTCTCCAGCTCGAGCATGGCCGCCGCGATGGCGCCGGGATCGCTGGTGAACGTGTGGCGGATGTGCATCTCGCGGTCGTAGGTGACCAGCATGAGCTGATCGTCCTTGCCCAGCTTCTGGCCGATGAAGGCCCGCAGCTCGCGCATGACGCGGTTGCGGTTGAACGGCCGCAGGTTGAAGTTGTCGATGTAGACGATCAGGCGCAGCCGCTGCTCCTCGGCCTGCGCGCGGTCGAGCTCCTGGGCCTGGGACGTCGCCGGAGCCGCCGCGGGAGCCCCGGGCGCCGCCGGTGCCGGCGCCGCCTCGGGCGCGGCAGGCGTCGACGCCTTGCCGCCGCTGACGGTGTAGAAGTTGGTGATCTCCACCGGATGGTTGTTCTCGAAGAGCTGGAAATCGTCCCGGGTCAGACCGGTTACCGGGTTGCCCTTCTTGTCGGTGACGAAGACGTCGACGTTGACGACGCCGACGTTGACGATATCGACGAAAGAGTCGTCCGCCTTGGCGGCCGTCCCCTTGGGCGTCGGCTTGGCAGTGGCGGCCGGCTTCGCCTGCGCGCCCGCCAGCCCGGTCAGGCCGAGGGCGGCGAGCAGCCAACCTGCCACGAAAAGACGCTGGGATGACTTCATAGACCTCTTCTTTCTGGACTCCGTCCGCCAGGGATTATACGGGAGGGCGGGCCGGCGCGCCGGATTCCCTCTCCCGACTCCGGACCCTCACTCCCCCAGCCCCCTCTCTCCCGTCCCCACCCCCCTCCCGCACCGGGAGAGAGGGGGCTCAAAGACAAGACTCTGAACAGGCCCTCTTAAAACTAACTCCTCCCTCTTCTCCCGGTGAGGGAGGGGGGTGGGGACGGGAGAAGAGGGCCGGGGTGATGAGGGCCCTACTTCTGCGGCGGCGCGACGTCCGCCTGGGCGGTGACGATCTTGCCGCTCAGCGGATCGAAGATCGCCAGCGTCAGGTGGTGCGGCAGCTTCTTCAGCTTCAGCCGCGTATCGTACCGGACGTACGCCCCCGCCCTGGGCGCCTCCGCGGAGGAGAGCGTCAGCGGGATCACCGGCACCGGCGCCCGGGCGCCGCTGGAATCCACCGCCGAGACCCGCAGCTCCAGCTCGGCCGTGTTCTTGCCGTTCACCGGCACGAAGGTGATGGCGTCCACCGGAATCGCCAGCGACACCGGCACCTCCATCTCCCGGCGGCCGGAGGGGACCGGAGCGCCGAGCTTGATCGCCATCGGCACCATGTCGGGCGAGTTGCCGAACAGCATCGCGCTCTCGACGATCAGCGAGTTCTCGGCCTTGCGCGAGAGGTCGAGGAAACCGGTGCGCGAACGGACCTTGAGCCCCTTCGTCTGCACCTTCAGCGACACCTTGTGCTGCTTGTCGTTCCCCTGCCAGCTGGGGGTGAACCCGAGCCAGTAGTAGGAGCGGGTGTCCTCCTCGGCGATCTGGAGCGCCTGGTTGTTCAGCGCGTTGAGCAGCGCCCGGCCCCCGGTCTGCTCGGCGATGTAGAGGAGGCTCGCCTCGTGCTCCTGCTCGCGCAGGTTGAACCCCGTTCGCGCCGGCCCCGCCAGCGAGGCGTCGGCCGCCGTGCTCTCGACGCCGGGCACGTCGATCGGATAGAGGGTGTAGCCCAGGCGGTTGGCGGTGTCCACCAGCGGCCTCAGGATCTCCTCGCCGCTCGGCACCTCGCGATCGAGGACCGGCCGTCTCGGGTTGTCGATCACGTAGTCGAGCACCTGGAACGGCCAGCCGCCCGCGAGCAGCAGCATCACCTTGCGCCCCGGAGGCGAGGCGAAGCCGCGCAGCGTGCTCGCCGCGGCCGCCACCGCCCGCTCGGTCTGCGACGCCACGGTCTGGGAGAACTCGAGCTCCTCGACGTTGACCCTCTGGGCGAACGACCCGCGCGGGCCGGGGTCGAAATTCTCGCCGGTCAGGCGTTGCGAGCCCTCGAAGGTGCGGATCTGGGCGAGCCGCGCGATCCCGAACGCCCGCTCGCCGAGCGCCTTCTCGATCGCGGTCCCGAGCTGACGCTCGGAATTCGTCCAGCTCGTCAGCATCTCGACCTGGCCGCCGTTGTACTGCACGATCGCCATCCGGTCCTCCGGACCCAGGCGCGAGAGCTGGGCCTTCAGGGCGCGCAGCACGTCGTCCCGGCGGGGACCGAGGGAGAAGAAGTTGTCGATGAACACCAGGTAGCTGGTGCCGACCGGGCTGCCTGGCGCCAGGCTGGGCAGCCCCTTGACGGCGGAGCTCTTGTCCTCCTCGCCGGGGGCGACCGCCTGGCCGCCGCGGACCTCGTTGAAGTACTCGATCGGCACGGTCTTGCCGTCGACCTCGAGGCGGAAGTCGCCGGGTTTCAGGCCGGTCACCCGGTTCCCCTGGCCGTCGGTGACCACCGCCTCGACGTTGACCACCCGCACCTCGATCTGCTCGCCGAAGACGCTCTGGGGCGCCTGCGCTGGGGGCTTCTGCTGGGCCGCGGCGGGCAGGAGGGAGGCGAGGAGCAGGGCCGGGACGGCCAGCCAGCCGGAACGGAGAGTTGTCATGCATTTCTCCCAATATGGAAAACGTGGGGCGTCCAGGCAGGCCGCCCCTCGGGGTTCTGCCTCTTCAGAACAATCGGAAGCGGCCATTTCTTTCTTGGGCGCCTTCAGGGTTCGTGCTGCTTGGCCGCGGGGGCATACTCCGCCTCCCCCCAGATCGCCGTGCCGTTGACCGGATCCTGGACGGAGAAGACCAGCCGCTGGCCGGTATCGCGGATGCGGACCGCGGTCTGGAAACGGGCGAAGGTGCCGGCCTTGGGCGGGGCCTTCAGAGCCACCGCCAGGTGCGAGGCCGGCAGGTCGGCGCGCCCCCCATGGCCGTCCATCGCCACCACCGCCAGCGGCGTCTCGGCGACGTAGCCGGCTCCCTTGGGCGTCAGCGCCAGCGACTCGACCGGCACCCCCAGGGTCACGGGAATCTCCATCTGCCCGCGGCCCGCCCGCTTCGGCGCGCCGAGCTGGACGATCAGCCGGCGGTCCCGCTCGGCGCCGCCGAAGAGCATCACGCTCTCGGCCTTCATGGCGTTCTCCGTCCGCTTCGACAGGTCGGTGAAGCTCCCCCGCGCCCGCACCTTCAGGCCGGTCCGCCGCGCCTCGACCGCCACCTGGTGCCCGTGGTCGTCCGCCCGCCACGACGGAGTGAAGCCGAACCAGTAGTAGGAGCCGGTGTCCGCCACCACCTCGCGGAAGGGGTCGAGCTTCGCCGAGACCACCACCCGCCCACCGGTCCGCGCGGCGAGGAGGCCCAGCGCCGAGATGTCCTGAGGACCCGACTGGGCCATGTCCACGGGATAGATCGTATAGGCGAGCCGGTTGGCCGCCTCGACCATGGGACCGTAGAGCCGCGGGGCCACGCGCATCGACCAGGCGCCGGAGAACAGCAGCATCACCTTGCGCCCCGGCGGGGCCACGAAGCCGCGCAGCGCCGCGGCGGCCGCCGCCGCCGTCCTGCCCAGCTCGGTGCGCGCCTCCGGGCTGACCCGGGGCGCGAGGGCCTCCAGCTCCCGGCCGATGTTGTTGGTGAGCGGGTTGGTGTCCCCGTCGTCGATGTCGTTCTCGAGCACCACGTCCACGTCCTTCTGGAGCGCCCGCTGATGCGCGAGCATCCGTCCCCCGGCGGCGGGCCGCCGGCGGGCCTGCTCCAGGGCCGCGGCCAGCGCGGTGGCGTCGCCGGTCCAGCCGCTCAGGACGTCGATCCGGAAGCCGTCGCAGGCCAGCACGGCCATCTGGTCGCCGGGCTTGAGGAGCGTCAGATCGCGCTCGAGATTCTCCAGCGCCTGATCGCGGATGCTGGCGATCGAGAACGACTCGTCGATGTAGACGAGATAGCTCCTCGCCACCTCCTCCCCCGCCGGCACCGGGGTATGGTTCCCCGCGGTCTCGGCCTTGCCGTCCGCCACCTCGGTGAAATACTCGATCGGCACCTCGCGGCCGTCCACCAGCAGCCGGAAGTCGGCCGCCGAGAGCCCGCGCACCGGTTTCTCCCGGTCCGTGACGACCGCCTCGACGTTGACCACCCGGACGTCGATCGCGGAGTCGAACACGGTCGGGGGAGAAGTCTGCGCGCCGAGGGCGAACGCCCCCAGACCCAGCCAGCCGAACAACTGCCACGTCTTCGAGGCCATTCCAACCTCCCATTCAATGCTTCACTTCCCGCTTTAGCAAGGCAGGTGCCGGGGGTCCGGCTGGAGAAAACCGCGGGAAACGTCCCAAGAAAAGGACGAGAGCTGTCATGCAAAGGGAGCGGCCGCCCGGTGATCTCGAGAGTGGGATTCTCACCCGGCGATCGCCACCCACCGGGGAGCGGAGGCGGAGTCTCGGCAGGCAGCCACTGCCCGGTTGGGGCCGGCGGTGGATTCTCGGTAGGCAGTCGCTGCCCGGCGAGTCCCGGCGGTCGATTCCCTGCAGGCGATGACGGCCCGGTGAGACCGGAACCGTTCCCACCGTGGGGAGCGACTCCTCACTCCGCCGGCTGCTCCCCATCGGCGCCGGTGTCCTTCCCTTTGCGGGGGCGCAACCCGAACTCCCTCAGCTTCGGGCTCTGCCGGCCGTAACGGGAATGGGCTCCCATCCGCAGCAGGGTCGCGAGCTCCCGCCCCCTCTCCCTGACGGTATCGAGATCGCGGGTCACCTGCTGCTTCGCGGCGTTGAGGGCGTCCTGGCGGACGCTGAGCTGCCGGGCATTCTCGAGCAGCTCCTGAAGCTCCCTCCGATATCCCTGAAGGTGGCTCCACTCCGCCGGGTCGGCCTCCCCCGCGGCGATGAGCTGCTCCCATTGCTGCAGAGTGGTGGCGAGAGACTCTTTGGACATGTCGAAGATCTCCTGAAGTTGCCGAGATGATGGCGCTCTACCGGGAGATTGTCAACACAGCGGGGCTAAAACGGACCGATAGGGTTCATTTCAGAAGCCGGAAAGAATTGGGCCTGTCGCTACTAAAAGGCACCGCCCCCTCGGGGCGGAGATGGAGGGATGGCGGACAGGCGACCTGGCGCTGAAGCGCCAGGCTATTCAAATGCCGCCCTTTCAGGGCGGGGTTCGAGGCTCCCGGAACTTCCGACCTCGCCCCCTATTCCCGCCGCAGCGCCACCAGCGGGTCCACCCGCGTGGCCCGGTGCGCCGGCAGGTAACAGGCGGTGAGGCCCACCAGGGCGAGCACCGCGAGGACCCCCGCGAAGATCCCCGGATCGGTGGGGGCTACCCCGAAGAGGACGCTCGCCAGGGCACGGCGGAGCGCCAGGGCGCCAATCACGCCGAGGACGAGGCCGGAGCCCACCAGCCAAGCCCCCTGGGAGAGGATCATCTGGAGCACCTGGACGGCCTGCGCGCCGAGGGCCATGCGGACGCCGATCTCGCGGGTCCGCAGCTCCACCATGTAGGCCAGCACGCCGTAGATGCCGATCGCGGCCAGGGTCAGCGCCACGATGGCGAAGATCAGCACCAGGAAGGCGATAAAACGCGGCTGCCCCACCGACTCGTAGACCGCCTTCGCCAGCGGCTGCACGGCGGACACCGGCAGCGCCGGGTCCAGGTGCTGGATCTCGCCACGCGCGGCGCCGGCGAGGCTCATCGGGTCCTTCGCGGTCCGCAGCACGACATACATCGTCCGCGGCACGTTGCCGACGGTCTCCTGCGCCTGGTCCTCCAGGAAGTAGGCCTCCGTGCCGGTCTTGTGGTCGAGCCCCCCCTGCTTGACGTCGGCGACGACGCCCACGACCGTCAGCCAGGGGTCCTTGTCGCCCGGCGCCTTGATGCGCTCGCCGAGCGCGCTGCGGGTCGGCCAGAAGAGCTTCGCCATCGTCTGGTTGATCACCACCACCCCGGCCGATCCCCGCGCGTCCGTGGGCGAGAAGAGGCGGCCTTCGATCAGGCGGATGCCCATGGTCTTGAAGTAGTCGTGGGTGACGAACTGCCAGTAGTCGACGTTCTGCGGCGTCCCGTTCTCCGTCCGCGGGATGCTCTCGAAGGACATGTCGTTGGCGTCGACCGGCCGGTTCGGCGGCAGGCCCGACATGGCGGCGACCCCCGCGACGCCCGGCAGGTGCGAGAGCCGGTCGAGGAGCCGGTCGTAGAAGCCCGTCACCTGCTCGGGCTTGGCGTAGACCGTTTTCGGCAACGAGACCTGGAGCGTGAGAACCCCCTTGGGATCGAAGCCGGGGTCGACCTTCTGGAGCAGCCAGAAGCTGCGGATCAGGAGCCCGCCGCCGATCACCAGCATGGCGGCGAAGGCGACCTCGACGACCACCAGCACCCGCCGGAGCCACTGCCGGCCGGAGCCCGCCGTGCTCCGCTGCCCCCCCTCCTTCAGCGAGGCGAAGAAGGAGCCCGCCCGGGAGTGCAGGGCCGGCGCCAGCCCGAAGAGCAGGCCGGTCAGCAGCGAGACCCCGAGCGTGAAGAGGACGCTGCGGCCGTCGAGGCCGATCTCGTCCACCCGCGGAATGCTCTCCAGGTTGGCCGCCACGATCGCCTTGACCCCGATCCAGGCGAGGAGCAGACCGAGCGCGCCGCCGAGCAGGGCGAGCACGACGCTCTCGGTGAGGAACTGGCGGATCAGCCGGCCGCGCGGGGCGCCGAGCGCGGTGCGCACGGCCACCTCCTTCTGCCGCGCCTCGGCGCGGGCCAGCAACAGGTTCGCCACGTTGACGCAGGCGATCAGCAGCACCAGCCCGACGGCCCCCATCAGCAGCCGGATCTTCGGCCGGATCTCCCCCACCAGGTCGTCGAGCAGCGGCTCGACGACCAGCCGGTGGAACTCGGGCTCGGGGGTGTGGCCGTGCGCGATCTCCCGCTTCCAGCGGCGGATCAGATCGTCGATCTCCCCCCGCGCCTGCGCCACCGAGACCTCCGGCTTCAGGCGGCCGATCATGTAGAGGTAGTGGTTGCCGCGATTGCCCGGCTTGGCGGGGTCGAGCGCCAGGGGCAGCCAGATCTCGACCCGCTCGTTGCCGATCGTGAAGCCCGGCGGCATGACTCCGATCACGGTGCGGTCGTCGCCGTCCACCCTGATCCGCCGGCCGAGGATCTGTGGATCGGCCGCGAAGGCCCGGCGCCAGAGGCCGTCGGAGAGCACCACGACCTTCTCGGTGTTGGGCAGGTCCTCGGCGGCCGTGACGTAGTGGCCGAGCTTCGCGTCGACACTCAGGGTGGTGAACAGCCCCGAGGAGACGCCCGCCGCGGCCGCCCGCACCGGCTCGCCGCGGCCCGAGACGTTGACCTCGCCGGTGGCGTAGGCCCCCACGCTCTTGAAGCTCCGGTTCCAGCGGCTGTACTCCGTGAACTCCATGGGATCGACCCAGAAGCGGTTGAAGCCCATGGTGGGGAACTGGCTGTAGATGATCATCAGCCGGCCGGAGTCCCGGTACGGCAGCGGCTTGAGCAGCACGGAATTGGCGACGCTGAAGATGGCGGCGTTGGCGCCGATCCCCAGGGCGAGCGTGAGCGCCGCCAGCAGGGTGAATCCCGGGCTGCGGAGCAGGAGGCGGCAGGCGTAACGGAGGTCCTGGAGCAGAGCTTTCATCGCGGTTTCTCCCTTCGGGCCTCCCCTAGTACGATGACTGGGGTAGTTGGTTTCAGGGCCCTGACCGCTTCCCCGCCCGCAGCCGCGCCAGCACCCTCTCGAAATCTTCCGGCGGCGGCTCCTCGAAGCGCAGGCGCTTGGCGGTGCGCGGATGGGTGAATCCCAGGACGGCGGCGTGAAGCATGGGCCGGGGGGCCGGGAGGAGGGGGCCGCGCCAGTCGCGGATATAGACGGTCTCCCCCACCAGCGGGTGGCCCGCCTCGGCGAGGTGGATGCGGATCTGGTGCTGGCGTCCGGTCTCGAGCTCGCAGGTGACCCGGGTCGCCATGGCGAGCCGCTCGTCCACCTTGACGCGAGTGATCGCCTCGCGCGCCTCGGGCGGGGATTCGCCGCGGGGGGCGCGGAAGACACCCCAGGAGCCGCGCAGGCCGTCGCCGCGGTCGGGCAGGAGCAGGGTGTCGTAAACGGCGTCCTCGGCGACGCCGTGAGCCAGGGCCATGTAGCGCCGGAGCACCGAATGCTCCCCGAGCTGCGCCTGGAGATCGCGCTGGGCGGCGACGTTGCGGGCGAAGACGACCAGCCCAGAGGTCTCCTTGTCCAGCCGCTGCACGGCGCGCAGGGTGGCGCTTCTCTCCTTTCCCTTCCCAGCGTCGATGCGGCGCACGGCCACCCGCGCGAGGGCGAGGAGGGTGTCGCGGTCGTCGCGCTCGAAGGGGACGGTGAGGATGCCGGCCGGCTTGCGGACCACCACGACGTCGGCGTCGAGGTGGACGACCAGCCGGTCGGACGCCGGCTGGCGCCGGGCGCCGGAGCGGATCTCCACCCGTTCCCCCGCGTTCATCCGCCGGGCGGGATCGGCGGCCGGCGCGCCGTTCACCTCGACGCGCCCGCCGGCGCAGAGCTCCCTGGCCTGGCGCCAGGAGGTGCCGGGGAGGATCTCGCGCACGACGGCGGCGAGGGTGACGCCGCCCTGCTCGCGGGAGACCTCGTGAGAGGCGATTGTCCTACTCCCCCGCGAACCGCCGCACGAAGATGGATCGGGAGCTCCCGTCCGGCGTGGCGGCCAACCAGGTGACGAGCCAGGAATCCCCGGCCCAGGCGACGCTCCCCTGCCGGGGCGAGATGAATCCGTCGCTGGCCGCGCTCTTCACGTCCGCCGACGGTCCCAGAGGCGCGCCGTGCGCGTCGAAGATCTGGAGCTGGAGATCGGAGTCGTCCAGGAACCGGATCCAGAGCAGCGCCAGATTCCCCTGATCGTCGAACGCCATCGACGCCGGGGCATAGGCACCCTCCGCGGTGACGGCCTCGACCTCGGGGGCCTGGGCGTGGCCCGCGGCGTCGAACGAGCGCAGATAGATCGTCTGGCCGAGAGCCCAGGAGACGGCGAAGCCCCCGCCGGGAGCGGCGGCGACCTGGAACTGGGAGCTCAACGCGGGCACCGTCTCGCCGACGCCCGGCGGGATCGTATTGACGTCGAAGTCGGGACCCAAGGGGCGCCCCGCGGGCGAGAAGAGGCGCGCCCGCAGCACCTTCAGCGTGAAGTCCTCCCCCTCGCCCAGAGAGATCTCCCCGTACCAGACGGCGACGAAACCGCCGCCGGCCACCGGCACGACCACCGTGTTCAGCGCGTCGACGGGCCGGCTGTTCAAACGCAGCTCCGGTCCCGTCTGCCGGCCGGCGGCCGTGAGGCGCCGGGCCGCGATTCCATGCTTGTGGGGGAGCGTCCAGCCGGCCAGATACTGATCGCCGCCACTGCCGCCGACATTCCAGACCCAGTTGGTGCCGGCCCTGCCCAGGAGGACCGGCCGGCCCGGATCGGGAACGCCCTGCGCGTTCAGGTGGCGCCGGTAGAAGGCCGCCGTCTCCCCGAGGTCGTTGAACACGTGCCACTGCACGTCGAAACCCTTCGGCATCGCCGTAACGGCGTCCACCGACGGCGTCAGACCCACCCAGACCGGCGCCGGCGCCTCGTTCGCGGGCAGGGCGCCGGCGGCGACGTGCTGAGCAAAGACCCTGGACGGCAGATCCTCCCAGGCGATCACGGAGTCGCCGCCGGGGCGGACGGCGAGCACGGGCCTGCCGGGAGAATCACCGGTGGACAGCTGGACCTCCGGCCCGAGCGGCACCGGCTGGGCCGCGAGCCCGTGAGAGCCGGCCACGCCGAGCCATGCCGCGCTGAAGAGCAGAACGAGAGCCTGAGAGATCCTGGTCACCGGACGTCCTCCTGAAGCTTGAAGTGGCCTTGAAGGATATGGCACGGTGGGGGGCGAGGCAAGGCGGGGATGAGCGGGCCGCACCCCCGCCCGGGCGGGAGGCCACGACGGATTGCCTATAGTAGCCTACCCACCTCATGGACCGCGCCGCCTTCCGTATCGAGCTCGCCGCCGCAGCCCGCCTGGCCGCCCCGGTGGCGGCGTCCCAGCTCGGCATCATGCTGATGGGCACGGTGGACACCATGATGCTCGGCCATCTCTCGGCCCAGGCGCTCGCCGCCGGTGGGCTGGGGCACCTGGTCACCATCAGCCTGATGATCCTGGGCTACGGCATCCTCTCGGCGCTCGATCCGCTCGCCTCGCAAGCCCACGGCGCCGGCGACTCGGTGGCCCTCGGCGGCCACCTGCAGCGCGGCCTGGTCCTGGCGGCGGCGCTGACGGTGCCGTTCGTCCTCGCCCTGCTCGACGTCGGGCCGCTGCTGCGCGTCCTCGGCCAGCCGGCCGGGGTGAGCCGGGACGCGGCGGACTACATCCGCGGAATCCTCTGGGGGGAGCTCCCCTATTTCCTGTTCATCGTCCTGCGGCAGACGCTGCAGGCGATGAGCGACGTCCGGCCGGCGGTGGTGGCGATCGTGCTCGGCAACCTGTGCAACCTGTTCTTCAACTGGGTCCTCATCTTCGGCCACCTGGGGGCGCCGGCGCTGGGGGTGCGGGGCTCGGCCTTCTCCACCTCGCTCTCCCGCTGGGTGATGTTCCTCTACCTGCTGATCGCGGCCCGCCGCAGGCTCGCTCCTTTCTGGCGCGGGTGGCGGGAATTCATCACCGAGACGGCGGCCTGGCGCGGCTACCTCCTGATCCTCAGGATCGGCGTGCCGATCGGCATCCACAACACCGTCGAGATCGGCATCTTCGCGCTGGCGGCGGTGCTGATCGGGCGGATCGGCGTGACCGCCCTCGCCGGGCACCAGGTGGCGATCAACCTCGCGAGCCTGTCGTTCATGGTGCCGCTCGGCATCTCCGGGGCCGCGGCCACCCGGGTGGGCAACGCGATCGGCCGTGGCGACCTCCTCGGAGCGCGGCGGTCGGCGGCGGCCTGCCTGCTGCTGGGAGCCGGCACGATGTCCGGCTTCGCCCTCCTGTTCGCCACGCTCGCCGTGCCGCTCGGCCACCTCTACACCCAGGACCCCGCGGTGATCGCCGTGGTGGCCGCCCTGCTCCCCATCGCCGCCGTGTTTCAGGTGTTCGACGGCATCCAGGTGGTGGGCGCCGGCGTGCTCCGCGGCGCCGCGGACACCACCTTTCCGGCGGTCATGGCACTGATCGGCTACTGGGCGCTCGCCCTCCCCGTGGGCTGGACCCTCGCCTTCCGCGCCGGCCTCGGAGCCCGCGGCCTCTGGTGGGGGTTCGTGGTGGGGCTGATGGCGGTGGCCGTCCTGCTCCTCCTCCGCATCGCCTCCCGCTTCCGCGGCCCGCTCGCCCGGCTCCAGCGGATCGACCGGATCGGCATGAAGACCTGAAAGGAACGCGATGAGCTTCAAAGACCATTTCTCCGCCCACGCGGCCGTCTACGCCTCCTTCCGCCCCAGCTATCCCGCGGCGCTGTTCGAGTTCGCGACCTCCCTCGTCAAAGGGCGTTCGCTCGCCTGGGACTGCGCCACCGGCAACGGCCAAGCCGCCGTGGACCTCGCCGCGTACTTCGAGCGGGTGATCGCCACCGACGCCTCCGCCGCGCAGCTCGAGCACGCGCCCCCCCACCCCAGGATCGAGTACCGTCAGGCCCCCGCCGAGGATTCGGGGATCGCCGGCGGCACGGTCGACCTGGTGACGGTCGCCACCGCCGTCCACTGGTTCGACTTCGACCGCTTCTACGCCGAGGTCGAGCGGGTGCTCGTCCCCGGCGGCGCGCTGGTCGTCTGGGGGTACAACCTGGCCCGCGTCACCGCCGAAGTCGACCTCCTCATCGACCGTCTGGCGCGGCAGATCGTGGGTCCCTACTGGCCGCCGGAGCGCCGGTGGGTGGACGAGGACTACCGTACCCTCCCCTTCCCCTTCGACGAGGTGGAGACGCCGGAGCTCTGGATCGAGGAGCATTGGGACCTCGCGCGGCTGATGGACTACTTCCGCACCTGGTCCGCCACCGCCCGCTACCAGCAGGCGACCGGCCAAGACCCCCTGGAAATCCTGTGGAACGATTTCGAGCGCGCCTGGGGCGATCCCGCCGAGGTGCGGAGGGTCCGCTGGCCGGTGATGATGCGGGCCGGGCATCCCAGGAGGCAGGTGTTATAGATTCCGCCGTATAAATGATCACAGCCTTGATCAGTCGCAAGGGCGGAGTCGGCAAGACGACCACCGCCGTCAACCTCGCCGCGGCCCTGGCGGCCCAGGGGCTGCGCGTGCTGCTGGTGGATCTCGACAGCCAGGCCTCGGCGTCGCTGTCGCTGGGAGTCGACCGGTCGGACCTCGCGCCGTCGTCCGCGGACGTGCTGCTCGGCGGCCTGCCGGCGACCCAGGCGGTGCGGGAGACGGCGGTCCCCGGCCTGCACCTGATCACCGCCTCCGTCGACCTCATCCGTGCCGAGGCGGAGTTCGGCGTCTTCCGCGGCAAGGAGACGCGGCTCAAGACGGCGCTCGCCGACGTCGTGCGCGGCTACGACTTCGTCTTCCTCGACTGCCCCTCGTCGCTCTCGCTGCTGCCGATCAACGCCGTGGTGGCGGCGGACGCCTTCCTGGTGCCTGTGGTGCCGCAGTTCCTGGCGGTGACCGGGGTGAAGAACCTGCTCGGCGCCGCCGAGCGCGCCGCCTGGGACCACGGCACGCGCGTCCGCCCGCTGGGGCTCCTGCTCACCGTGGTCGACTACCGAACGAAGGCGACCCGCCGCACGGTGGACGAGCTGCGGGCCGAGCACGGCAACCTGATCTTCGCCATCGAGATCCGCGTCAACACCCGCCTCGCCGAAGCCCCCGCCGCCGGCCAGACCATCTTCCAGTACGACCGCCACGCCAAGGGGGCCGCGGCCTATAAGTTGCTCGCGGGGGAGTTTCTGCTGCGGGCGCGGGGGTAGGCCGCACGCCAGAGGGCGACCGCAGGTCGCCCCTACAACCTTCGTCCAACCTCAATCTTCGGCCAACGTCAACCTGCGTCCAACCTCAATCTGTGCCGGAGGTTGTAGGGGCGACCTGCGGTCGCCCTGCTTCCTTATCGCATTTCTTCCCCCGTGCTACGATTTCTCCAGCAATCCTTCAAAGAGACTGGAGAGCAAGGAGAACCGTGGCCGGAAATCCCAAGGTGTTCTGCAGTCACCGCTCGGTGGACAAACCCCGGGTCAAAGAGATCGCCGCCAAGCTGCGCGCTGAGGGCATCGATGCCTGGGTGGATCAGTGGGAGATCCTGCCCGGGGACGACATCGTCGCCAAGATCAACGAGGGCCTCGCCTCGTACGACGTAGGTCTGCTTTTCCTTTCCAAGACGTCGCTCGAATCCGGCTGGGTCACGGCCGAGGTGAGCACTCTCATCTATCAAATGATCGAGGACGGCAAACGGGTCATCCCCGTGATGATCGATGCCGACGCTCCCGTCCCTCCCCTGCTTCGCCCCCGGGCTCGTCTTGGCCTCGAACGGATCGAAGAGCTGATAGCGGCCATCTATGGCCGGACGGACAAACCCAAGGTCGCTCCGGCCAGGACCCGCACCCGCGAGCGGACATTCCGGATCATCCTGCGTTCGGCCGCGCCAGGGATGATCGCCGTCCGCGCGGAGCTCGACGGCCAGATCGCCGCTCCCGAGCAGGAGACCCGGCTGGGCGCGGACTTCGCTTTCTCCTACAAGGATTTTCTGGAGTCACGCCTCCCCATGGCTCAGCGGAGCCCGGTCGAAGCCGCCGCGAGGATGCGGGAGGATGAATTGAATCGACTGGGAGATATCGTGGGACGGGCCGTCTTCCCCGCACCGGTCGCGGACGCCCTCGCCGCCCTGCTCGACGAAGCCCGAGCGGGCAACGAAGACGTCCTTCTCGCTTTCGAGACCGCGGACCGGGATCTCCTCTCCATCCCCTTCGAGGCCGCCCGCCTGCCCGGCGGCCGGCTCCCCGCGTTGGAGCCCGGCGTGCGTATGCTGCGCCGCCTCCTCGGAGCCCGGGCCGGAGCCGCCGGCCCGCTCCCGGGTCCGCTCCGCATCCTCGTCGCCGTCGGCGCTCCTGACGAAGGCAAGACCCGCAACGTCGTTCTGGACGTCGAAGCCGAGTTGCAGACCATCCTCGATGCCGTGGATGCCGCCCGCGTCTACGGCAACGCGGAGGTGAAGATCCTGGAGGTCGGCAATCCAGACCAGATCAGGGACGCCTTCCTCGACGGGAGCTACCACGTGCTCCATCTCTCGGGCCATGGAACCGCCGGCATGATGGAGCTGGAAACCGAAGACGGCGAGAGTTGGGAGGTCTCCGCGGGCGAGCTGGCTGACGCCCTCCGTGCCGCCCAAAAGTCCCTCCCGCTGGTGGTGCTCGCCACCTGCAAGGGTGGTGTCGCCGCGAGCGATACGGCGAGCTTCGCTCAAGGGCTTCTGGAGCACGGCATCCCCATGGTGCTCGCCATGCAGACCAGCGTCTCGGATTGGTATGCCACGCGCCTCGCTGGAGCCTTCTACGGCCATCTTACCCAGCAAGGGGTTCGCCTCCCGAGCCATGCCCTTGCCCTTGCCCGGCAGAAGGTGGAGGCGGAGCGGCGTGAAGCGTTGCGCCAGGGGCAAGGTGAAGTCCCCGACACTCCTGAGTACGCTACCCCCTCCCTCTTCTGTGCGGGAGCCGAGATCCCCCTCCTGGACTGGGACGCCGACAAGCTGGAATCCACCCGGAACTCTCGACCGCCGGCCACGGGACCCGTCCCTCTCCTCGATATCGGTGATCTCGTCGGCCGCCGCAAAGAGCTGCGGGAGCTTCTGCGCATCCTTCTGGACGGTCCCCGGGCCGTGGCGAAATACGGAAGAAAGGCCGGCGCCGTCCTCCAGGGGATCGGCGGCGTTGGCAAGAGCGCCCTCGCCGGTCGGGCCATGGCCCGCTTGGCCGAGCGCGGCTGGCGGCTGGCGGCGGTGGAAGGGCGGTGGACGCTCAGCGAGCTCGCCACTCGGATCGGAGCCGCGCTGATCGTGGATGAGGACGAGTCGATCCAGCGACTCGCCGGTCCACTGATTCAGCCCACCCTCTCGGACGAGGTTCGTCTCCAACTCCTGACACAACTCCTCGCCGCCTACCCGGTCCTCCTCGTGCTCGACAACTTCGAGGACAACCTCACCCTGGCGGGCACCGCCTTCTTGGACTCCTCGACCGGCCCTGTCCTTGAAACGCTGTTCCGCTCCTGTCATCAGGGCAAGCTTCTCGTCACCTGTCGCTATCCGATCCCCAGTTCCGAGCCTTGGCTCGTACCGCTCTTCCTCGGCCCCCTCTCCTCCGCGCAGACCCGGAAGCTGCTCTACCGTCTCACCGAGCTCAAAGGTCAGCCCCCCGTAGTGCTCGGCAAGATCCTCCGCCTGATCGGCGGCCATCCTCGCGTATTGGAATACCTGGACGCGATCCTGCACAAAGGGACCGGAAGGCTTTCGATCGTCGAGGAGAAGCTCCGCGAGAACGTGAATCGGCTGGGGCTGAAAGTCGAGGATCTTGGAGGAAATCTCGAGCAGTCGCTCCAGGATGCAATCCGGATTGGAGCCCAGGACATCTTCCTCGACGAGTTGCTCGATACGGTTCTTACAGATTCCGAATACCGAGAGGTGCTTGAGCAGGCATCGGTCTTCCCGATGCCCATCGATCTCCAGGGGCTTGCCTTCGCCCTTTCAGGTACGCAAGAGCCCACCCTCGAACGGATAGACCAGATCCGCGAAGTCGCCAGTAAGCTGGTAAGAACCTCGCTTCTAACGCCGTTTGACAACGATTTCGTTTGGGTTCATCGATGGACGGCGGAAGCTCTCAAGAAACGAATGGGATCCGCTTTTCAGGAGTATTGCCGGAGGGCTGGAGAGTGCCTGCTCTGGAAGATCGAAACCCAAAGCGCCTCGGATCCAATCGAAGCCGTACGGTTGCTCTTTCAGGGTGCAGCGTTTGAGAAAGCCTCAGCATGGGCGTGGGCGCTCGTTGAATTCATGAACACTCATGGTCAGAGTTTTGCCGCCCTCTCGTTCCTTGAAGATGTGCTCTCCAGTCTTCCCGAGGGTTACGAGGAGTTACCGGGCTTCCTTCGTGAAACCGCGGATGCCCTTTTCCGCCTGGGCTTGGATGGAGCGGCCGAAAGATACAACCAGGCCTTGCAACTTAGCGAGCGACGAGCCCACGAGCATCCCAACCGCGCCGACTACCAGAGAGACCTCTCCGTCTCCTACGAAAGAATGGGAAATCTCCTCAGTGCTCTCGGACAGGGCGAGCAGGTCAAGACCTTCTACGAGAACTCTCTCCGCATCCGAGAGCGACTGGCGGCCGACGAACCCAACCGCGCCGACTACCAGAGAGACCTCTCCGTCTCCTACGACAAAATGGGCGATCTCCTCCGCGCTCTCGGACAGGGCGAGCAGGCCAAGACTTTATACGAGAACTCTCTCCGCATCCGAGAGCGACTGGCGGCCGACGAACCCAACCGCACCGACTACCAGAGAGACCTCTCCGTCTCCTACGAAAGGATGGGAGATCTCCTCCGCGCTCTCGGACAGGGCGAGCGAGCCAAGACCTTCTACGAGAAGTCTCTCCGCATCGGAGAGCGACTGGCGGCCGACGAACCCAACCGCGCTGACTACCAGAGAGACCTCTCCATCTCCTACGAAAGAATGGGCGATCTCCTCCGCGCTCTCGGACAGGGCGAGCAGGCAAAGACCTTCTTCGGGTCGGCTCTCCGCATCGGAGAGCAACTGACGGCCGACGAACCCAACCGCGCCGACTACCAGCGAGACCTCTCCGTCTCCTACGACAAAATGGGCGATCTCCTCCGCACTCTCGGACAGGGCGAGCAGGCCAAGACTTTATACGAGAACTCTCTCCGCATCCGAGAGCGACTGGCGGCCGACGAACCCAACCGCGCCGATTACCAGACAGATCTCGTGGCATCAGTGACTCGGGTGGCGCCGTTTGACCCAGAGAACGTCAGAGCGATGCTTCTGCGGGCGTTGTCGATCCTGGAGGGCCTGAAGAATCGAGGAGCCCTGCTGCCAATGTATGAACCTTGGATAGAGGCCGTTCGGCGGATGCTTGAACCGGAGAATTCCGAGGTGGGTTGATGTTGCTCGTATAACCATCCAACGCGCAATCAGGTGTAATCATTTCAGGTTTTAAGACGTCGGGCACCCCGCCCTGAAAGGGCGAAATTTGAATAGCCTGGCGCTTCAGCGCCAGGTCGGCAGTCCCCCCATTTCCATCCGCCCTGAAGGGGCGGAACCCAACTTCCAATGAATCGAGGCAGAGCTGAAAAACACCGCCCCCTCGGGGCGGATGGGGGGGAATGGGACTGCCGACCTGGCGCTGAAGCGCCAGGCTAATCAAATTCCGCCCTTTCAGGGCGGAGTCACAGGGCTACCCTTGACGGTTCGCGTCAGCCACCTTTCCCGGTACTCCCGCATCTCCGGCGTCTCCGGAAACGGCTCGCCGTACCTCTTCATCCCGCGGAACGGCAACGGCTCCATCTGCCGGGCCTCGAAGGTGTTGCGGTCGGCGTCCTTGTCCCAGCCGTTGCTTTCGAAGAAGAGGGTGCGCTGCCAGCCCGGTGGCACAGACGGCAGGCCGGCGGCGTCGAAGTCGAGAGCGATCTCGTCGCCGGGGGCCAGGATCACGGAACGGTCGTCCACGGTGGTCAGCAGCTCGCGGACATCACCGTAGCGGGTGTAGCGGCCGGGGAAGGGGATCCAGGGGGAGTCTTTCGCGGCATCCTCGTAGACGTAGCCGTGCGGCCCGTTGGGCGAGCGGCGGACCAGCCTCGAGAAGCCGCGGTAGTGGAGATCGGACGCGCGCGGCTCCAGGCGGGCGCGGACGATTGGGACGTCGTCGGCCGGCGCGCGGGTCCAGGCGATGCGGTCCCAGCCGAGCCAGAGGGAGGTGACGATGCGCAGGCGGCGGGCGCCGGCGGGCAGCGGCGGGGTGTCCACCACCATCGTCTTGGTCTTCCCCGCCGGGAAGCCCATCGCGGGCATCAGCGTCTCCCAACCCTTCGCCGTCTCCACCTCGAGCCGCGGGGGGAGATACGGGAGGTCCGGACGTTGGGCCACCGCGAGGTTCAGGCTGGCGTCGGCCGGGAAGATCCAGCCGTCGAGCAGCAGCCGCACCGGCGTGCCCGGAGATGCTCCGAGATCGAAGGTGAAGGTCCACGGTTTCGCCACCCCCTGGTAGGGGCTCGGATCGAAGCCGGAAGCGTAGACCTCGTCGCGGGCGCGGACGCGGGCCGTGACGTCCTCGCCCTTACCGTCCCAGGCGGCGGCCACCGGATGGACGTCCCGCGCGGCGAGCACGGCCACCCGCTGCCGCTCTCCGGGCACCACGCGCAGGCTGCTGGCCACCTCGACTCCTGATGGATGATCGACCACCCAGAGCCGGACGGCGTCGAACCAGGCGGCCTCCCAGAGCTCCTCGGTGACGCGCAGCCGGTAGACGCCGTCCACGGCCCGGGCGCCGTCCACCCGCACCAGCTCGTGGGGGTCCGCGCCGGCCCAGACGCCGGGCGCCACCGGCAGGCCGACGGGCGAATTCCAGAGCAGGTCGGTGACGAAGCCGAAGCTCTCGCCGTTCCAGGCGTAGAGGAACGGGCAGCTCCCCTTGAGCACCTGCTCCTCGACGATCCGCTGATCGATCTCCGGTTGCAGCCGCGCCTGCGGCACGCCGTTGGTCCAGACCACTCGCAGCAGGTCGGCCTGCCGCAGACGGCCGAGGCCGAAGTGGACGGGCTGGCCGGCCGCCTCGCGGAACTGGTAGGCGGTGCCGGCCCGCACCTCCAGCGTGGAGCCGATCCCCTGAAGATTGTTCTTGCCGCTGCCGGTGGCGAGCGCGCGCAGCCGCACGTCCAGCCAGTGGTTCCGGTTCCCCCCTTCGTTCTCCAGACGGTGGAGGCCGGAGGGGCCCGCCGCCACGAGATCGAGATCGCCGTCGCCGTCGAGATCGGCGGCCACCAGCGCCGCGGCATTCGCCGGCGCGCCCTCGATCGGCAGCGGCTCGAAGGCGGGCCTGGCGATCGTCCCCCGCTGCGCCAGGACCACGATCCCGTCCGGACCGGCGGCGGCGAGGTCGAGACGGCCGTCGTTGTCGGCGTCGAAGGCGAGCACGGCGGTGAAGCGCTTCCCTCGCGGCAGCCCCGGCAGTTCCCAGGCGGCGAACCGTCCTCCCAGGTTGTGCCAGAGGGCAAGGCCGTTCCCGCCGGCGGCGATCAGGTCCGGCAGGCCGTCGCCGTCGAGATCGGCGCTGGCCAGGGCTTCCACGGGACCGGCCGCGGCAAGACCCGAGGCGGCGGTGCGGTCCGCGAAGCGCCCCTGGCGGAGGTTGACGAGCCAGGCGATCCCCTTGGCGTGGGCGACCGCGAGATCGAGAGCGCCGTCGCGGTCGAGATCCGTGGCCACGATCCCCCGGATGCCGGTGAGCGCGAGCGGCGGAAAGGTGGACTTCCCCACCGCCTCCAGCGGCCCTTCCAGGGCGTTGCGGAAAAGCTCTACACCTGGCCCACCGGCCACGGCGAGATCCAGATCCCCCTCGATGTCGTAGTCGAGCACGGCCGCGGCCTCCCCCGCCGCCTTGACGAGGCCGGCGGCGGCGGTGGCGTCGTCGAAGCCGCCATCTCCGCGTCCGCGCCAGAAGGCCACCCGCTTCGGCCCGAAGCCGATCAGGTCGAGCTTGCCGTCGTTGTCGAGGTCGGCGGCGAGCAGGCCGTCGATCCCCGCCGCCTCGGGTCCCGGTGTGGGATCGCCGCCGGCGCCACGCAGGATCGAAAGCTGCGGGGTCTCCCCCGTCTGCACCCAGGCGAGATCGGGCTTGCCGTCGCCGTCGAAGTCGCCGATGGCGAGCGCCCGGCCGGCGGCGGGCGCCTTCGCCAGGAGAGACGCCCGGAAACGCACCGGCACCGGGTCACCGAAGCTCGCGGGGGGCGGCTCGGCCGCGAACCGCTCGACCGGGACGCCGAGGATGCCGGGGGTCAGCTCCCGCAAGCCCTGCTGATAGGCGGGCGTCGGCTTGAGCACGTTCTCCAGCCGGATGGCCGGCACCCGGGCCGTGGCCACGTCCTCTGCCGTCTTGGCGGATTCGAGCGCCGCGAGCACCGGCCCCAGGACGGCCGCGACGGCCGGCGGCGGCGTGCTCCCGAGCAGCTCGCGCACCCGCAGGAAGGCCTGGGTGGCACCCGCTCGATCACCTGCCGCGATGGCCCGCTGCCCCTGCTGGATCATGACGACCAGATTCTCCGGCCGCAGACGCGCCAGCGCCTGGAGAGAGCCTTTCAGCGCCGCCTCCGCCTCGGGACCCGAGGACTGGCCGGCCTGCCGGTAGAGCGCGTACTGGATCACCACCCGGTCCGGCGCCGCCGCCGCGGCCTTGCGGTAGGCGGCGAGTGCCTCCTCGTCCTTGCCGCCGTGCTGGAGGACGTCCCCCTGGATCGCCAGCAGATCGGCGCGGCCGGGGGCCTTAGCGAGAGCCTTGGCGATGGCGGCCGCCGCCTCGTCATTCTTCTGCTGGCGCAGCACCGCGACGGCGAGATCGGCCTCCGCGAGAGGATCGCCCGGCGTCAGCGCAGCCAGCTTGCGGAAGGTCTCGGCCGCCTCCCCTGGCCGCTCGTTCTCCAGCTGGGCGAGGCCGAGATTGCGCAGCGTCGCTGGATCGGAGGCCGGTGGCGACGGCGCCGCGGCGAGCGCGAAGAGGCAGAGCGGGAGCAGGAGGGCGCGACGGAGCATCGCCGGGCATTGTAAGGGGACCGCTACGGTAACGGTACACTAGCCGGCCTGATGAGCAAGAAACATCTACTGACGTCGATTCTCGTCCTCCTCGCCTTGGCGGTGCCGCCCACTTCCGCCCAGGCCCCGAAGATGGCGCCCCCCTCCGCCGAGACGCAGCAGGCGATCCAGAGCGCCCTCCAGAAGTACCAGGCGGGGGACGTCAAGGGGGCGATCGCCGTGCTGGAGCCGCTGCGGAAGAAGAAGCCGGGAGCGCACCCCGCCGCCCTGTCGCTCCTGGGGACGCTCTACCTGGAGGCAGACCGTCCCAAGGACGCACTGGCCGTCCTCGGGCCGATCGCCGACAGCGGCGCGGCCGGACCGGTGATCCTCGACGGCGCGGGCCGCGCGGCGCTCGCCCTGAAGCAGACGGCGCGCGCCGAGAAGTACCTGAAGGACGCGGTCGCCAGGGCGCCCGGCTCTCCCGCCGTCCGCGACCTCGGCCTCCTGCTGGGGAGCGAGGGGCGGCTCGACGAGAGCTACGTCCTGCTCCGCCCCTGGGTGCTCGCCCATGCGGACGATGCCGAGGCGCGCCTCTCCGCCGCCTACGCCGCGGTCGAGCTCGACCGTACCCCCGAGGCCGCGGATCTCCTCCAGGGGCTGCCGGACGACAATCCGCGCGTCCGCCTGCTGCGCGGCCGGGTGCTGCTCCTCCAGAGGAAGGAGCGGGAGGCGCTGGCGATCCTCGAGCCGCTAGTCAAGAGCTCCCCCCCGGAGCTGGAGCTCAGCGTGCGGCGCTACCTCGCGGAAGCCCACCTGGCGACGGGTGAGGCGGCCGCCGCGATCCCCCTGCTCCAGGGGAAGCTGGGCGACGACCCCTCGCTGGCGCTCCTGCTCGGCCGGGCCTACTACCGGGCCGGCAACCCGGCGGACGCGGCCGCCGTCATGGAGCCGTTCGCGCGCAACCTCCTCGCCGGCGATCCGTCCACCCCCAGCGAGCGCACCCTCATGGTCAACCTCGCGGTCCAGTACGGACAGGCGCTGCTGGCGACCTCGAAATGGAACGACGCGATCCCGCCGCTCACCCGGGCCACGCAGCTCAGCCCGGACGACATCCAGGCCTGGCAGCTGCTCGGGAGGGCTCAGCTCGCCGCCGGTCAGCGCGAGGAAGCCACCCAGTCGATGGCCAAGTTCCAGCAGCTCCAGAACGCCCAGAAGCCGAACACCGAGCAGTCGAACGAGACCGAGCGGGACTTTTCCGACCCGACACGGCGCAATCTCGCGGCGGCGAGGAAGCTCATCGCCGCGGGCCACGGAGAGGAGGCGCTCGTCCTCATTCGCAGGGAGATCACCCTGCAGCCGAAAGATCCCCGTCCGCGGGCGGAGGAGGTCGCCACCCTGATCGCGTCCAAACGGCCGGAGGAGGCGCTGAAGTCGGCCGAGGCCGGCCTCGCCGCCGTGCCCGGCAACCCCGATTTCCTCTACCTGCGCGGAGTGGCGAGGATGGCCGTCAAGGACCTCCCGGGGGCCGAGCAGGACTTCCGCCAGGCCTTGAAGGTCCGGCCGGACCACGTGGCCGCGATGAGCGACCTCGCCGTCCTGCTGACCGCCGGCGGCAAGAAGGACGAGGCCCGGCAGCTCCTGCAGAAGGTGCTGAAGATCAAGCCGGGAGACCCCGCCGCCACGGCGAATCTGAAGAGCCTGGGGTCGCAGTAGGGGTGCGCGCCGGCGCCTGCGGAATCGATCACTCGATCACGAGCCTGCGGTCCGCCGGCAGACCCTCGAACACCTGCACCCTGCCCGGACGGCGCACGGTGAGGCGGTCCACCTTCTCCGTCTTTGCCATCCCGAAGTGGGCCGAGAGGGCGTTCTCGGAGGCGTAGGAGGAACCCCCCTTCACCTCCCGGATCTGCTTCTTCCCGCCCGCCTCCAGCTCCAGCCGGGCGCCGATGGCGAAGCGGTTGCCGGCGGGGGCGGCGAAATCCACCTGCAGCCAGTGACCGGCCGGGCTGAGGTTCTCGTAGACCTCGCAGTCGCCGTTGTTGGCGTTGATCGCCACGTCGAGATCCCCGTCCCCGTCGAGATCGCCGGCGGCGAGGCCGCGGTGCACGCGGACCCCGTCCATGCCGGTGCGGGGGTCGTCGCGGAACTTGCCGTTGCCCAGATTCTCGTAGACCGAATTGCGCTGCGCGAACGTGCTCCCCTCGTGGAACTGGGCGGCGTTGTCGTTGGTGTGCCCGTTGGCGATCACCAGATCGAGGTCGCCGTCCTGGTCGAGGTCCGCGAAGGCGACGCCGAAGGCGAGGAACTGGAAGGAGGGCTCGGCGATGCCGGACGCCGAGCGGTTGTCGATGAAGGCGTCCCCCCCCAGGTTCTTGTAGAGAGCGTTGGTCTCGAACTCGAAGTTGGTCACCACGAGGTCGAGCAGGCCGTCGTTGTCGTAGTCCCCGAAATCGACGCCCATTCCGGCCTCCGGACGCCCCTTCTCGCCGACCGAGGTGCCGGAGAGCACGGAGATATCCTCGAAGGCGCCGTTCCCTTTGTTGCGAAAGAGGAAGTTGGGCTTGTTGTCGTTGGCGATGAAGACGTCCTGCCAGCCGTCGTTGTCGATATCGCCGAAGACCACGCCGAGCCCGGGACCGATCGCCTTGCCGAAGCCCGCCGCCTGCGTCGCGTCCTCGAACGTGCCGTTCCCCCGGTTGCGGAAGAAGGCGACCGGCTGGCCGTTGTAGACGTCCGGGTGGCAGTAGCCCAGCAGGTGCAGCGCCGGCTCCCCGCAGACCTTGTTGTTCGCCACCGTGAAATCGACGTAGTCGACCGCCAGCAGATCGAGATCGCCGTCGTTGTCGACGTCCGCGAACGCGGCCGAGGAGCTCCAGAGGGGATCGATCACGCCCGCCGGGGTGGTGACGTCGGCGAACGTGCCGTCGCCGTTGTTCCGGAAGAGCTGCAGACCCCCCATGCCGGTCACCAGGAGGTCGAGGTCGCCGTCGCCGTCGATGTCGCCGGCCGTCCCGCCGCTGCCGTAGTGGGCCAGGCGGAGGCCGGACCGTTCGGTCCAGTCGGTGAAATGGCCGTTGCCGTCGTTGCGGAAGAGCCGCGAGCGCCCGGGCTCGCCGGTGTAGCCGGGAAGGCTGCCGCCGTCGACGAAGAAGAGATCCTGGTCGCCGTCGCCGTCGAAGTCGAACATCACGACGCCGCCCACGTTGGTCTCCACCAGGTAGCGCTTGCCCGAGCTGCCGTTGTGATGGTGGAAGTCGATCCCCCAGGCTCGCGAGATCTCGCGGAACTTGATCCCTTCGGCGTTCGCGGGGAGGGAAAACAGGAGCAGGACGGCCAGGAGCTTGCGGATCTTCACGGCCGGAGAGTCTACCATCGCGTCCCGATCGGCTAACATCTGCCGCCATGAGACGTCCGCCATACCCTATCCGCGTCCTGGCAATCCTCGCGCTCCTGCTCGCGCCGGCCGCCGCGGCCCGCGCCGAGCCGCCGAAGCCCGCCCTCGAGCTGCAGGCGGTCAAGGTCGAGCCGGCGTCGCCGCGCAAGGACACCCTCTGCCATCTGACGATCACCGTGAAGAACGCCGGCGCCCAGCCGGCCTCCGCCTTCGAGCTGGCGGTGAAGGTCAACGGCCAGCCTCTCCCGGCCTACGGCAAGCGGCTCTACCTCGCCCCCGTCGAGCCGGGCGCCACCCGCGAGCTGCGCCTGTACAACTTCTGGAGCACCGAGGCCGGCCGGCCGGCGCCCGCCAGCGGCAAGCTCGACGTCGAGGTCACCGTCGTCCACGCCTCCTGGATGACCAAGGCCGCCCGGGACGGCGCCGAGGTCTGGACCCCCGCGGGCGACGTCCCCGGCCTCCCCATCAGTAAAAACATCACCCTGACGCTGGCGAAATGACCGGCAGGTAACGGCGGACGCATGCAGCCCGGACGCGAACGACAGCTGGTCACCGGCGCCATCCTGCTCGGGATGTTCCTCGCCGCCCTGGAGGCCACCGCGGTGGCCACGGCGGTGCCGACGGCGGTGGGCGAGCTTGGGGGCGTGGCCCACTACAGCTGGGTCTTCTCCGCCTACCTGCTCACCTCCACCACCACCGTGCCGATGTTCGGCAAGCTCGCCGACCTCTTCGGCCGCAAGCGCATCTACCAGGGGTCGGTGGCGATCTTCCTGCTCGGCTCGGCGCTCTGCGGCGTCGCCCACACCTTCCCGCAGCTCATCCTCTTCCGCGCCATCCAGGGGCTCGGCGCGGGGGGCGTCAACCCGGTCGCCACCACCATCATCGGCGACATCTACACCCTGGAAGAGCGCGGCAAGATCCAGGGGATCTTCTCCGGCATCTGGGCGGCGGCGAGCCTGATCGGACCGCTGCTCGGCGGCGTGATCACCGACACCCTCTCGTGGCGCTGGATCTTCTACCTCAACGTCCCCTTCGGCCTGCTCTCCGCCTTCATGCTGCAGCGTTTCATGCGCGAGAAGAAGCCGCGCACCGCGCACCGGCTGGACATCCTCGGCACCGTCAGCCTCACCGCCGCCGTGACCCTGCTGCTCGTCGCCCTGCTCGAAGGTCCCGGCACCTGGGGTTGGGGGGATCTCCGCACGCTCGGGCTCCTCGCGGGGGCCGGCATCGGGCTCGCCGTCTTCCTCTGGCAGGAGCGCCGGGCGCCGGAGCCGATGCTGCCGCTCGATCTCTTCCGCAACCGGCTGATCGCGGTGGCGAGCATCGGCAACTTCGTGATCGGGGCGCTGCTCTACTCGCTCACCGCCTACGTGCCGATGTTCGGCCAGGGGGTGCTCGGCGGCTCGGCGGTGATGGCGGGATCGATCCTCGCCCCCATCCTGCTCGGCTGGCCGATCGCCTCCACCGTGGCCGGCCGGCTGCTGCTGCGCATCGACTACCGGCCGATGACGATCGCCGGCAGCCTGACGGTGATCGCCGGCACCACGATGCTCGCCTTCACCCACGCGGGCACCACCGGCCCCTGGATCATGACCTCGATGATGATCACCGGCTTCGGCCTCGGCTTCCTCTCCATGCCCTACCTGCTGGGCGTGCAGAACGCCGTCCCCTGGGGGCAGCGGGGGGTGGCGACGAGCTCGGTGCAGTTCTTCCGCAACATCGGCGGCGCGGTCTCCGTGGCGGCCCTCGGAGCCTTGCTGAACGCCCGCCTGCAATCGATCGCCGGCCCCGGCGTCGACGCCAACGCGACCCTGGACCCCGCCCTGCGCGCCAAGCTCGACCCGGCGACCCTCCACAAGCTCACCAGCGCCCTGCTCCACGGGCTCCAGGGGACCTTCGTGGCCATCGCGGCCCTGAGCGTCGTCTTCCTCGCCACCGCCCTGCTCTTCCCGCGCGGCTCGGCGCGCTCGCTGGTGGCCCGGGAGCCGGAGCCGGTGGTGGAAGGGTAG
Source organism: uncultured Acidobacteriota bacterium (assembly GCA_963698025.1). Classification (GTDB taxonomy): domain Bacteria; phylum Acidobacteriota; class Thermoanaerobaculia; order Multivoradales; family UBA5704; genus DATARR01. The sequence continues at coordinate 818,122 of OY969112.1, forward strand.
CGGAGAGGCTTCCCGCTCCTCAGCTGCTCCCCAGGCCGAACCAGCCGTCGAAGGACGTCGCGTTGATCAGCCGTACACCCGGCACGCCGGGAAACGTATGCGGGTGCGGCGTTCGGCTGGCGACCCAATGCTCGGGAGCTACCCGATCTCCCAAGAGGTCGCGGACTGTCAGCAGCGGCTTCAAGACCCGGGTCTCTCCGAGGGTCTCCGCCCATTTTGCCTCGATCAGGCGCACAAGGGCGTTCTGCTCGATCAGGAAGTCCACTTCGAGGCCGTGCGCGTCCCGCCAGAAGAAGACCTGCCCCGCCGATCCCGTGGCCGCTCGTGCCCGCAGGATCTGGCCGAGGACGAAGGTCTCCCAGACGGCCCCGGCGAGCGGCGAGGAGGCCAGGGCCGCCGGAGACTCGAGGCCGAGCAGGAAGCAGAGGAGGCCGCTGTCACGGAAGTACAGCTTCGGCGTCTTGATCAGCCGCCGGGTGGGATTGTTGAAGTAGGGCTCGAGCAGCGTCACCTGGCTCGATGCCTCGAGGACCGAGAGCCAGTCCCGGGCAGTCGTCCCGGCGATCCCGACATCGCGGGCCAGCTCGGTCAGGTTCAGAAGCTGGCCGCTGCGCAGCGCGCAGGCGCGCAGGAAACGCTCGAAGTCCCGCAGACTCCCCACCCGCAGAGTCAGCCGCACATCGCGCTCCAAGTAGGTGGCGACGTAGCTGGAATAGAAAAGGCGGGGCTCGATCTCGCGATCGCGCCACAATTCTGGGAAGCCGCCACGCCACAGGATCTCCTCCGCAAGAGGAGGCTCCTCGGGAAGTGCGGCCAGGATCTCCGAGCTGGCCAGGGTGTCGAGCTCCAGCACCGCACACCGCCCGGCCAAGCTCTCCGAGAGAGCCTGCATCAGGGAAAACTTCTGCGAGCCGGTCATGAGGAACCGTCCACGCTCAGCGCGCTTGGCGTCGATGGCGACCTTGAGATGCCGGAACAGCCCAGGCGCGTACTGGACTTCATCCAGGATGACCGGCTCTCGATAGCCGCGCAGAAACTCTTCACCCCTCTCGTCGGCCTGGTAGGCTGCCGAGGGGAGGTCCAGAGATGCGAAGGACGCTCCTGGGAAGAGGTGCCGCAACAGCGTCGTCTTGCCGGTCTGCCGTCCGCCGGTGACCACCAGCGCCGGGAACTGGCGTACCGCTGCGAGCACTTGGCTGGATAACCGTCGTTCGATCCACATCCGGACGATTATAGCCCGGCAGGCTGGATAATCCAGCCTGCCGGGCTACGATCAGCCGCCCATTACTGCCAAGCACAGTTACCAGGGCCTCTTCGCCGCAACCTTCCTCCGTCATATACTCACCCAATACGATTCGCGGGGGAGAGTTCAGGGCCGGCCGCCTCGCTGGACCGGTGTGCGCGAGTCCCCGGCTCGAGTCCCGCGAGCTCATGGACGAAAACTGAAAAGGAGAGGCTGATGAAAGTGAAAGTTTTCCTGATGTTGACGGCTCTGCTGGCGCTCGGCGCGTTCGCGGCCACGGCCCAGCCCACGACCCAGCCCGGTCTGTTTTTCAACATCGTCAATAGTTGCGGAACGCCGGTGAGCGGTTTCGCGGTGGGAGACAAGCTCTGCCTGTTGCAGGTCAGCACCGCGACCTACACCCGGTCCATCTTCCAGGGCACGATGGTCCCCGGCGAGAAGAAGTTCGCCATGGCCTGCACGGGCAAGGACGGCAACGCCTCGGTCCTCTTCGTCCCCCCGGTCCAGAGCGGCGCGCAGGCCGTCCTGGTGACGGTGAAGCCGAATCAGGTCGTCAGCATCCCCCAGTCGTTCTGTGGCACCGCCAACGCGGCTCCGGAGCACCAGTTCACCAACAAGAAGCCCTGAGCGCCCCGGCACCCCGCTGACCAGGGACGAAACCAGCCATCGAACGATCAGCCGCACGCCGCGACGCTAGGAGGCGTACGCGGGTGCGGCGCGCGGCTGGCCGCCGACAAGTTTTTTCTACCGCCACAGTCTCAAGCCTGAGATGGCCTCCCCAAGCCCTTCCACAAGTCCCAGCCCAGGATTTTTGAGCTTTTCTCCAATCGACTTTCCATCTCCTCCATCGTGATCCTGGAGCGCTGAGCTGCCTTCTCGAGGTGCTCGGAAGGAATGGGGGCGCGTGGGTCCAGAAAGGGCCCTTCGCCATCGAGATCCCGCGAAATTGCGATTATGACCGAGCGTTCCAGCACGTTGATTTTGAGTAGCTCACCAAGTGCTGCGCTGCGGACGTTCGAGTCCTCGTCCCGGAGAGCGCGCGTCTGGAGAAGATCACGAACGGCGGGATCTTGCGGCTACGTCCGCGCCAGGGCAGATGACGCTGTGCTGCGAACAGTCGAATCCTCGTCCTGAAGAGCGCGCGTCTGGAGAAGATCGCGAACGGCGGGATCTTGCGGCCACGTCCGCGCCAGGGCAGATAACGCTCTGCTGCGAACAGTCGAATCCTCGTCCTGAAGAGCGCGCGTCTGGAAAAGATCGCGAACGGCGGGATCTTGCGGCCACGTCCGCGCCAGGGTAGACAACGCTGTGCTGCGAACAGTCGAATCCTCGTCCTGAAGAGCGCGCGTCTGGAGAAGATCGCGAACGGCGGGATCTTGCGGCCACGTCTGCGCCAGGGTAGACAACGTTGTGCTGCGGACAGTCGAATCCTCGTCCTGGAGAGCGCGCGTCTGGAGAAGATCGCGAACGGCGGGATCTTGCGGCCACGTCTGCGCCAGGGTAGACAACGCCGTTAGACGGACGGAAGCATGATCGTCCTGGAGAGCGCACGTCTGGAGAAGATCTCGAATGGCGGGATCTTGCGGCCACGTCTGCGCCAGGATAGACAACGCTGTACTGCGGACAGTCCAGTCCTCGTCCTGGAGAGCGCGCGTCTGGAGAAGATCGCGAACGGCGGGATCTTGCGGCCACGTCCGCGCCAGGGCAGATAACGCTGTGCTGCGAACAGTCGAATCCTCGTCCTGAAGAGCGCGCGTCTGGAGAAGATCGCGAACGGCGGGATCTTGCGGCCATCCCTGAACTAGTGCCTGCAAAGCGGCGGCTCGGGCGGCCTCGTCTCTACTTGCCGAGTACTCCTCAAGCTGCTGACGAAGGTTGCCACTGGAGCCAAGAAGGGAAACGGCCATCCTCATGTAAACGCTCTGGAGCCGGCTGTTGATTCCTACGTTTCCTGCCAGGAAGCGTCCACGGAACCATTCAATTCCGGGCCAGCTCGTGCCCACTTCCTCCAAGGCTTGTGGAAGCTGAACTAAGGTCAGCAATAAAAAGAATGACTCAATCCCTTTCTCCTGGAATTCAAGGGTGCGAACGATCTCTTGGAGTAACGTCAAACAGGTCGGTTCGATAAGGTAACGGTTCCTCACCTCCCCCAGGCACTGCGTTGCCAAGACAAGGTGCCGCGGCGGGTGGCTTCTCGGATCGGCTTCCCAGCCCAAATTTGCTTGCCCGTAGAGGTACTCAATGATCTTCCCGGCATAGGCCTCCCCCACCATACCGCAGACCAGCCGCAGCACTTCCTGCCAAGCGGCCTCCTGCCAGTGCTTCGCGACGACGTCTTCGATCAACTTCTCGATCGGGTAGTCCGGATCCTCGTGCACCCGCCGCCTCAGCTCGGCCGCGCAGAAGTACTCGAGAAGAGTCCGGTGCACGAAGCCGTAAAGGCCCGGTCCATAGAGGCAGAGTATGTAGTTGCGAGAGCGGAGTTGCTCGATCAGAGCGACGGTAACCCTTTTGGCGTCGGCCGGACCTACCCGGTATCGCTCCGTCAGATACGCCTCCATCTCCTCCTGTAATTCATCGCCGTGGATGAAGTTCCCGGCCAAACCTTCCCGGGCGCTCTGCATTCGGAAGGCAATTCGGCGGAGAAGCTCCTTCTTATCGTCAAGGCCGATGTACTCGAACTCCAAGCCTTCATCCCGGAGCCGGCGGTTCACGTCCCAGTGGTGGCAAAGGACTTCGGCGGAGTACTCGTAGAAGCGCGCCCGCTCGCGCGGCAATTCCTGCTGACGCGCGATCATCGCCATGATCGTGAGGAGCATCGGGTTGCCGGCCAGTAGGCGGACGGATCGGGACTGCTGGCAGGCCCTGAGCACCCGGTCGATCCGTGGAGCTGCTTCCTCGGGCCGCCCTGGAAAAGTGAGATCGAACCAGCTTCGGATGAAGTGCTCGATTTGAGCGTCGTCTAGATCCTGGAGCGCGAAGTGGCGAAATCCGGCGGCGCGGAGGATAGCGTCTGTATATCCCACGGGGCGCGAGGTCACGACGACCCAGGCCTTGGGGTAGTCGCTGCAGAAGCCGGCGATTTCCTTCATCACCCGCTCGCGGTCTCCGGCATCGAAGATCTCGTCGAGACCGTCGAAAATAACGAGGGAGGGTCCCGCGGAGAGCCGCTTCGCGAGCCACGCCTCTTCCAGCGCGTAGCCCTGCGTCTTTCCAAGGTAGTCCAGAAACGCAAGGAAGGTCTCGCACTTTCCACAGCTCCGTTCGGCGATGAATTCGCGGATCTCGACGAGCAGAGGCAGGTGTCCCGCAAACTCCTGGACCCAGCCCTGAACCTTCCCCGATCCCGGCTCCCGCGGTGGCTCGAGCACTGAAAGGAGGAGGTACTTCGCCAGGGTAGACTTCCCCGACCCGGGATCGCCCAGGAGCACGATGCGCCGGCTGGCCGGCTCGCGAAGGATCTCCAGCACTGGCCGTCGCGGCTGCTCCGTATAGGTCGAGCTGATCCAGGCCCGGCGCTGCTGGGCGAGCTCCTCAGGGAACGGCTCGGTCTCGACCTCGGGATCGAAACTCTTCCCAGAGCCGGCCAGCTTGCGCTTGAGATCCCAGGGAAGCTCAACCGAAGGCGGGTTCTCTCGCACGTCCTGGGGAAGGAACACGTCCCGGAGCTGGATGTCCAGCAGCCTCTCCTCCGCGGGAGGAGCGAGAGCTGCCAGGTCGAGCACCCGGTAGCGTTGCCTCATTCGCGAGGCGTAGCGCCGTTCGTTGGCCTCGGGCCGCGCGCCACGGAGCCGCCTCAGCTCCTCACGGATGCCCATGAGGTTCGTAGTGTTTAGCTGCTCCCGAAGCTCCGGAGTAAAAACCCGCTGCTTCTGGACCTGCCGCTCAAAGGCCTCCAGAGCTACGGGCCACTGAAATCGTTTGGGCAGGGGTTTGCACCCAAGGCGCGCCCAGGCATCCTGGAAAAGCGCCACTTCGGGCCCTCGCCAGTCACCTCCGTCAAGGAGAGGCCGGGCCAGTTCCTGGCCGACTTCCTCGTCGTTCAAAACCCGCAGGAAGAATTCCTTGTAGTCCGCAAGGTCTTCGGAGTCATATCCCAACCCTTCGAGATTCTTGAGGACCGCCTCAATCCAGCCACCGTAGGCCCTTTCCATGGCCTCTTCGAAGGCACTCTTTTGACCCACCGACCCAAGCTTGTCCAGGGCCTTGCCAAGGAAGGTATCGACGTGCTTCTCGGCCGCTTTCTTGAGGATGGAGCCACCAACCTGCCCGAAGAGAGCGAAGAAGGCTGGCAGAATCACTGGATCGAACATGGCGAACAGAGCCCTCCGGTATTTTCTGATTTGCTCGCAATCGTACCAAACCTCCCCTGGTGAAGGTCAACTACCAGCCGATAGCGGTCGCCAGAGGCGGCACAGCCACAAACGCCTTACCCAGAAGCTCTCTCCTGCCAAAATTTTCCCTGCGTTGTCAGGTCGGAACTCCAATATGCCGCGTATTGCCGACCTTCCTCCCCATAACGGCGCCATTACGCGGCAGAATTTCCAGTTACGCGGTACATTCCGACCGACATGCGGCAAAAAGTCCAAATTCTGCCACCTGTACCGGAAAACCTGCCGCCTGCCGGAGCCATTACGCGGTATAAGGTCTTCGATCTCCCGCATGTCGGGCGGAACACGCGGTGGATTGTGGACTTTCTGCCGCATACCGGGACCGGCAGGTGGCGAAAAGTCCGTTTTATGCCGCAAATTCCTCGCTTCACGGGGCTCACCGGGAGCATAAAAAACCGGCGAGGCCAAGGCGGCCTCGCCGGTGTCTCTGCAAAACCCCGATGAATCCTCGGGGTCAGTTGGCGTTCACGCCCGCCAGGTAGTTCTGCTGCACCTCCGCGCCGGTGAGAGCCCGGCCGTAGACCGCCATCAGAAAGTAGTCCCCCTGCCAGTCGTCCGCCAGGGTCAGCTTCTGGTCCGAGTCCCAGGCGGAGAGGCTGCCGCTCGTCGTCTGGCTCGCGACCTGGATGCCGTTGACGTAGTAGACCGCCGCGCCCGAGCCGGAGCGCGTGTAGACCACGTGCGTGAGCTCGAGTCTCAGACTCCCCGACGGGCTCTGCAGCGAAGGCCTGCCCGTCGAGGTCTTCAACTCGGTCTCATACTGGCCGCCCGACTGCCCGAAGACCAGGTTCCGCTGGGCGGGGTTCTTCGCCAGCCGCAGGATGCCCGCCGGGCCGTTGAGGGTCAGACTCGACGGCAGGAGCCAGGCCTCCACGGTGATCGAGTTGCTCGACCGGGCCGCGTCATTGATCTTGGTGGCCGGGCCGTCACTCGCGATCTTGGCCTTGGAATTGGCCGCCAGCCCGCCCGAGAGCCAGCTGACTTCCGAGGTCTTCTTGATCGTCAGGTTGAGCGGCGTGCCGACGCCCGAGGTGTCCTGAATCGTGTCGCCGCTCCCCTCGTTGAAGTCGTACCGCGCCTGGAGGCCCGCCGCCACGCGTTGCGGCGCCGTCACGTTGACGGTCACCGTCGCCGTCGCGGTGCCGCCGGCTCCGTCCGACACCGTGTAGGTGAAGCTGTCGGGGCCGACGTAGAGGCCGGCGGTGTAGGTCACCGTCTGGCCGCCGTTGATCGCCACCGCACCGTGCAACCCTTGAGTGACGCCGGTCACCGAGAGGGCCGGCCCGTCGACGTCGCTGTCGTTGGCGAGGACGGAGACCGTCACCGGCGACCCCGCAACCGCCGCCGCCGAGTCGTTCACCGCCACCGGGGCATCGTCGACCGGAGCGACCGTGACCGTCACCGCCGCCGTCGCCGTGCCGCCGTTGCCATCCGCAATCGCGTAGGTGAACGAATCGGCGCCGTTGTAGTTCGCGGCCGGCGTGTACTTCACGGTTTTATCCGGGTTGATCACGACCGCGCCGTGCGCGCCTTGCGTGACCGCCGTCACGCTCAGGGTGTCCCCCTCGGGATCGGTATCGTTGGCGAGGACCGCGATCGAGACCAAGCCGTCCTCGGCCAGGCTCGCCGCATCGGGGTTGGCGATCGGACCGTCGTTCATAGCGCTCACGTTGATCGCCACCGTGCCCGTCGCCGTGCCGCCGTTGCCGTCCGCAAGCGTATAGGTGAACGAATCGGCGCCGTTGTAGTTCGCGGCCGGCGTGTAGCGCACGGTCTTATCCGGATTGATCGCGACCGCGCCGTGCGCGCCTTGAGTGATCGACGCTACGCTCAGCGTGTCGCCGTCCACGTCGGTGTCGTTGGCGAGCACCGTGACGTTGACGCTGCCGTCCTCCCCCACCGTGGCCGCGTCCGCGACAGCCACCGGCGGATCGTTGACCGAGGTGATGGTGACCGTCACGGTGGCCGTCGCCGTCCCGCCATTGCCGTCGGCCACCGTGTAGGTGAAGGCATCGGTGCCGTGGAAATTGGCGGCCGGCGTGTATTTCACCGTTTTGTCGGGATTGATCACGGCCGTTCCGTTCGTCCCCTGCGTGACGCTCGCCACGCTCAGCGTGTCGCCGTCCGCGTCGGTGTCGTTGGCCAGAACGGCGATCGAGACCGAGCCGTCTTCGGCGACCGTCGCGGTGTCGGTGGCGGCGGCCGGAGCGTCGTTGGCAGAGGTGACCGCAACAGTCACCGTCCCCGTGGCGGTCCCACCTTGGCCGTCCGAGATCGAGTAGGTGAACGAATCGGAACCGTTGTAGTTCGACTGCGGCGCGTACGCCACGGTGCCGTTCGCGTTGATCGAAACCGTACCGTGCGTCCCCTGCGTGACGCTCGCCACGCTCAGAGTGTCGTTGTCCACGTCGGTGTCGTTGGCGAGCACCGTGACGTCGACGCTACCGTCCTCCCCCACCGTCGCCGCGTCCGCGACAGCCACCGGTGGATCGTTCACCGGCGTGATCGTTACGGTGACCGTGCCGGTGGACGTCAGGTTGTAGGCGTCGGTGATCGTGTAGGTGAACGAGTCCATGCCGTTGTAGTTCGGGACCGGCGTGTAGCTCACCGTCTTGTCCGGGTTGATCGCCACCGTGCCGTGCGCTCCTTGCGTCACGCTCGTCACCCGCAGGAAACCGAGGCCCTGGTCGTCGATGTCGTTCGCCACCACGTTGACCTGGACCGTCCCGTCCTCCCCCACCGTCGCCGCGTCGGCATTGGCGGTGGGTGGGATGTTGATGAAGACCTGAACCGTCGCCGTCGCGGTCCCTCCCCGGCCGTCCGAGATCTCGTAGGTGAAGGAATCCGACCCGGAGAAGGTGGGACGAGGAGTATAGGTCACCGTCTGATCCGGATTGATCACTACCGGACCGAAGACCCGCGTGACGGTCAACGGATCGCCGTCCGGATCGGTGTCGTTGGCCAGCACGTTCAGCGTGAGAAAGCCACCCCGGTTCATGTCGCCGGAGTCGTCGTTGGCCACCGGCCGATGATTGATCGACCCGACCGGCATGGCGACGGTGGCGGTCGCGGTGCCGCCATAGCCGTCCGAGATCGTGTAGGTAAAGGTGTCCGTGCCGGTGAAGCCCGGCGCGGCGGTGTAGGTCACCGCCTGGCGATCGGGATTGATCGCCACCGAGCCGTGCGCTCCCTGCGTCACGGCGGTCACCGTGAGCGGATCACCGTTGCGGTCGAAATCGTTGGCGAGCACCGCAACCACCGCGCTGCTCCCCTGCAACACGCCCGGAGGCTGGTCGTCGACCGCCACGGGTGAGAGGTTCTCGCCGTTCTCCAGCGTCACCGTGACCGTGCCGACCGCCTCGCCCCCCTGATCGTCGACCGCGAGGTAGGTGAAGGTGTCGTTGCCGTAGTAGTCCTGGACCGGCGTGTAGGTGACGGTGCCGTCGGGGTTGACCGCCGCCGAGCCGTGCGCCCCCTGGGTGACGCCGCCCATCGAGACCGGGCTGCCCTCCGGATCGCCGTCGTTCGACAGCACGTCGATCACGAGGCTCCGGTTCTTGAGCGCCTCCCCCGTGTCAGCTCCTGCCACCGGCGGCTGGTTGGAGGAGAAGGTGACGCGCGCGATGGCCGTGCCGTAGCGCATCTCCACCACCTGCCCGGCTCCCGCCGTGATCGCGCCGTCGCCCGGCGCGCCGGCGGTTTCGACGCTCGGCAGCGAGCCCACGAAGACGCCGGGAGCCGTCTCGACCGCCGCCACCGTCTCCATGTCGCCGGTGGCGAGCGACCGCAGGTCGACCGTCAGCGGGCCGGTCCCGGCGCGGCTCGGGTCCTCGATCCGCACCCGCACCGTGGCCCGCAACGAGTAGGAGGCGACGAATTGCCCCCTGAGGTTGAGGAAATCCAACGTTGGAGAAGGAGCCGCGACCGCCACGATGAGGGCATGGACGGGCGCGGGGAACTGGGTGCCCTGCAGGTCGGCCGTGATCTCCTCTCCCAGACGGGCCTGGAGGCGTCCGTCGTCGGGAGCCGCGCCACTGCCGTCCAGCAGGATCGAGCCTTCATAGATCCCGGTCGCGACGCCAGTCTCGTCCACCGCGAGGAGCTCCTGATCCCCCGAGGAGGAGGTCAACTGGACGTACAGCCGGTCGATCGCACCGGGATCGTTGGCGCCGTGGTCCTCCAGGCGCACGTAGACGCGCGAGCGCTCTTCGTAGGACTGCACCGCCGTTCCCGCCGCATCGAGGAACGAGACGCGGTAGCCCGTGATCGGGCCGTCGGTGAACACCGCCTGCTTCCGGATGAACAGCGTGGTGTTGAAGACCGGCAGCAGCGCGGTGATCGTCTGCCCCACCGATCCCTCCAGACGCGCGTTGTTGATGACCGGGGCCGCATTGACGCTGTCGATCGCGCCTTCGAAGATCCCGGTGTCGAAGCCCGTCTCCTGCAGGACCACCCCGTCGTCATCGCCCGCCACTTGCAGCTCGATGAAGAGACTGTCCTGATACTGCGGATTGTTCGCGGCGGGGAACACCGCTCGCAGCCGCACCGGGCCGCCGAGCGGCACGCTCGGGGTCTCCCGGCCGAACTCGTCGACGAACGCGATCCGCCCTCCCACCGTGTGCGCCACCACCGTGGCCGGCGGCAGCGTGGCCGTCACCTCCTCCGGAGCGAACGCCGGCGCCCCACCGTTGGACTCTTCCAGCGTGCCGTTGTCCGGAGCCCCCGGCCCGAAGGCCGCGGGGACCGCCCCTTCGAACACGCCGGTATCCGGACCGGTCTCGGCCAGTTGCACCGTCTCCCGATCCGCCGAGAAGCGGGTCTGGAGAACGGCCTGCAGGGTCTCCGCCTGGGCAGGGTCCTGGTTGGCCGCGGGGCTCACCACCCGCACCCGCACCAGGCCCGTGTCCAGCAGCTCCGAGGTCGGCCGGCCGGACTCGTCGAGGAAGGCGATCGAAAGCGAATCGATCCACGCCCGCGCCGGCTCCGCCGTGAAGCCGGTGTCGCGCTGGGCCGTGATGTCGTAGCCCGGACCGGCCTGGAGAATGCCGTCGGGCGCCGGCGTGCCCGCGCTGTCCAGGGCCAGCGAACCCTCGAAGATCCCCGTCGACCGCCCCGTCTCCACCAGCTCCAGCGGCTCCTGATCGCCCGAGAGGGACCTCACGATCACGTTCGCACGGTCGACACTGCCGGGATCGTCGAACCGGTGATCCTCAACCCGCACGTAGACCCGCGTCCGCTCCGCGTAGTGATCGGTCACCTGGCCGTAGGCGTCGAGGAACCAGATCCGGGAATTCAGCGTTCCCGCCGCGGCCGTCGAGACGCCGCCGCTCGACGAGGCCGTGTAGCTGGCGTGAATGGTGTCGAACTGGTGCGGCGGCCCCGTCTCCTCGCCCGGCTCGATCGAGCCGCTGTTCGGGAGCGCCGGGCCGTGGCGCACGTTGATGGCACCCTCGAAGATCCCGGTCTGCGCACCCGTCTCGGTCAGCGTCAGGCTCTCGGCGTCCCCCGAGATCTCCGTCGTCAGCGCCGCCGTCACCGTGTCCGCCTGGGACGGATGGACGTCCGCGCCGTAATCGATCACCCGCACGTGCGCCTTCGTCCCTTCCAGGTAGACCGTCGCAAGCTGACCCGCGCCGTCCACGAACGACACCTGGCCGCCGGTGAGCACCGCCTGCTTCTGGATGTACAGCGTCGTGTTGAAGACCGGCAGCAGCGCGGTGATCGTCTGCCCCACCGACCCCTCCAGACGCGCGTTGTTGATCACCGGGGCCGCGTTGACGCTGTCGATCGCGCCTTCAAAGATCCCGGTGTCGAAGCCCGTCTCCTGCAGGACCACCCCTTCGTCATCGCCCGCCCCTTGCAGCTCGATGAAGAGACCGTCCTGATACTGCGGATTGTTCGCGGCGGGGAACACCGCCCGCAGCCGCACCGGACCGCCGAGCGGCACGCTCGTGGTCTCCCGGCCGAACTCGTCGACGAACGCGATCCGCCCCCCCACCGTGTGCGCCATCACCGTGGCCGGCGGCAGCGTCGCCGTCACCTCCTCCGGAGCGTACGCCGGCGCCCCGCCGTTGGACTCCTCCAGCGTGCCGTTGTCCGGAGCCCCCGGCCCGAAGGCCGCGGGGACCGCCCCCTCGAACACGCCGGTATCCGGACCGGTCTCGGCCAGTTGCACCGTCTCCCGGTCCGCCGAGAAGCGGGTCTGGAGAACGGCCTGCAGGGTCTCCGTCTGGGCAGGGTCCTGGTTGGCTTCGGGACTCACCACCCGCACCCGCACCAGGCCCGTGTCCAGCAGCTCCGAGGTCGGCCGGCCGGACTCGTCGAGGAACGCGATCGAAAGCGAATCGATCCGTGCCCGCGCCGGCTCCGCCGTGAAGCCGGTGTCACGCTGGGCCGTGATGTCGTAGCCCGGACCGGCCTGGAGAATGCCGTCGGGCGCCGGCGTGCCCGCGCTGTCCAGGGCCAGCGAACCCTCGAAGATCCCCGTCGACCGCCCCGTTTCCACCAGCTCCAGCGGCTCTTGATCGCCCGAGAGGGACCTCACGATCACGTTCGCACGGTCGACACTGCCGGGATCGTCGAACCGGTGATCCTCCACCCGCACGTAGACCCGCGTCCGCTCGGCGTAGTGATCGGTCACCTGGCCGTAGGCGTCGAGGAACCAGACCCGGGAATTCAGCGTTCCCGCCGTGGCCGTCGAGACGCCGCCGCTTGACGAGGCCGTGTAGCTGGCGTGAATGGTGTCGAACTGGTGCGGCGGACCCGTCTCCTCGCCCGGCTCGATCGAGCCGCTGTTCGGGAGCGTCGGGCCGTGGCGCACGTCGATGGCACCCTCGAAGATCCCGGTCTGCGCACCCGTCTCGGTCAGCGTCAGGCTCTCGGCGTCCCCCGAGATCTCCGTCGTCAGCGCCGCCGTCACCGTGTCCGCCTGGGACGGATGGACGTCCGCGCCGTGATCGATCACCCGCACGTGCGCCTTCGTCCCTTCCAGGTAGACCGTCGCCAGCTGACCCGCGCCATCCACGAACGACACCTGGCCGCCGGTGAGCACCGCCTGCTTCTGGATGTACAGCGTCGTGTTGAAGACCGGCAGCAGCGCGGTGATCGTCTGCCCCACCGACCCCTCCAGACGCGCGTCGTTGATGACCGGGGCCGCATTGACGCTGTCGATCGCGCCTTCGAAGATCCCGGTGTCGAAGCCCGTCTCCTGCAGGACCACCCCTTCGTCATCGCCCGCCACCTGCAGCTCGATGAAGAGCCCGTCCTGATACTGCGGATTGTTCGCGGCGGGGAACACCGCCCGCAGCCGCACCGGACCGCCGAGCGGCACGCTCGTGGTCTCCCGCCCGAACTCGTCGACGAATGCGATCCGCCCCCCCACCGTGTGCGCCATCACCGTGGCCGGCGGCAGCGTGGCCGTCACCTCCTCCGGAGCGTACGCCGGCGCTCCGCCGTTGGCCTCCTCCAGCGTGCCGTTGTCCGGAGCCCCCGGCCCGAAGGCCGCGGGGACCGCCCCCTCGAACACGCCGGTATCCGGACCGGTCTCGGCAAGTTGCACCGTCTCCCGGTCCGCCGAGAAGCGGGTCTGGAGAACGGCCTGCAGGGTCTCCGTCTGGGCAGGGTCCTGGTTGGCTTCGGGACTCACCACCCGCACCCGCACCAGGCCCGTGTCCAGCAGCTCCGAGGTCGGCCGGCCGGACTCGTCGAGGAACGCGATCGAAAGCGAATCGATCCGCGCCAGGGCCGCGGAGGTCAAGGGCTGGAAAGCATCCACGTGCAGGGCCTGGATCGTGCCGCCCGCGCTCACCTGGAGACGGCCGTCCGCGGGGCTCGGCGTGTCCACCGCCGTCGGCAGCGTGGTTTCGAAGACGCCGCTGTCCCTGGCCACCTCGTAGAGTGTCAGGCTCTCCGTGTCCCCCGTGCTCAGGGACCGCACCGTCGCCTGCACGGAGTCGATCGTGCCCGGATCGTTGAAGTTGTGGTCCTCCACCCGCACGTGGACCGGCGCGCCCGCGGCATAGGAGGTCACCTCATTGCCGTAGTCGTCCAGGAAGGAGACGAGCGATCCCATCGTCACCACCGCGTCCGCGGCGCCGCTCGCGCCGAAGCTGGCCTGCACCGTGTCGAACCGGTAGGGCGGCCCGGACTCGGTGGTCTCGAGGCTCCCGTTGCTCCGCAGCGCCGGCCCCCGGCGCATCGGCAGCGAGCCCTGAAAGATCCCCGTGCCGCCACCGGTCTCGCGCAGGGTCACGGCCTCCACGTCTCCGGAGAGCTCCGCCTGCACCCGCACCTGCAACGTTCCCGGCGTGGACGAGCCCGGGGAAGAGGTCCGAACCTCCACGTAGACCCGCGTCGATTCGAGGTAGAACCCGGCCGGCCGGCCCTTCGCGTCCACCAGCTCCACGCCTTCGCCGGCCAGCGCGGCGCTGGCGGTTGCCACGGTCGGAACGTCGCTATCCGGGCTCTCCACCGAGATCTCCTCGCCCGCTGAAGCGGCCTCCAGCACGCCGTTGGAGGGCTGCGCCGGGCTCACCGCGCTCGGAAGCTCGCCTTCGAACACCCCCGTGTCGAAGCCGGTCTCCTGCAGAGGAAGGCCCTCCTGGTCGCCGCTGGACGCGCTCACCGTCACGAACCAGCTGTCCTGGTACTGGGGATTGTTGTTCATGGGAGCGATCAGGCGGATGCGGACCGGCTGACCCGCGACCGCCCACACCGTTGGCCGGCCAAAGGCGTCGAGAAACTGCAGCCGCGATCCCACCATCGTGGCGGTGGCGCTCGCCGGGCCGTACTCGGCGCGGATCGTGTCGCGCTCGAAGGGGGGATTGAAATCGACCGCCGTCTCCAGCACGCCGGGCTGTGCCGAGGAGCCTGCCGGAGCCAGCGGGATCTCGCCGCGGAAGACGCCCGTGTCCGGACCGGTCTCCGTCAGGCTCAGCGTCTCGTCGTCGCCGCCGCGCGTGGAGGTCAGCCGCACCTGGACCGTGTCCGGCTCCGGCGAGACGTTCGCCGCCGGGTCTTCGACCCGCACCACGGCGCGCGTGCCTTCGACATAGGCCGACGCGGCGGCCCCGTTCTCATCCAGGAAGGAGACGGCCTGACCGAACGCCTGGGAAGCCAGGGCGCAGAAAAGCAGGATCCCGATCGACGCCGCCCAACGAAGTCTCGACATGAAGTTTCTCCCGTTTCGAACAGAGCTCCGCCTCAGAAATGATCCGCGCCGAAACGCGAAATTCCACAGATCAGCCTTCCGGTCCTCGCCGCACGGCACGGCACGAGCCGAACTGCGAACAACAGGCCTTCCGAATAGAGACTGAGTGCCCGTCAGCCTATCATCAATATTTTCGCGGACTCAAGCCCCAGGCCATCGTTTCGCGAAAATTTGCAAGGCTCCGTTTTCCTTATCAGAAACTTTGTGAATGCGCGTTACGCGCGAATACGTTTCTCCAGGTTCACCCCTTGATGGCCGGAGGTGGAATTGCATTTCACCGGGAAGCTCTGAGCTCGCGGGGAACCGGCGGGTAGACGCCGGCGGTGGCCACCCTGGAGGGCGGGTCAGCCTTGCTGGCTGTGGCTGTGCCCGACGAGCGCGGGGACCGCCAGGAGAAGGTCGTTCTCGTTGAAGGGCTTTTGCAGAAAGATTTGAAACCCCGAGTCGAGCGCCCGGGATACCACTTCGCTCGCCGGCGCTCCCGACAGGGCGATGGCGGGAGTTCCTCCTCCCAGGGATTCCGGCAGCGCCCGCACGGTCTCCAGCAGAGCGAAGCCGTCCATTCCGGCCATTCTCAAGTCAGAGATCAGGAGATCGGGCCGCCGGGTGATCAAAGACTCCAGGGCCTTCGCGGCCGAGTTCACCTCATAGACCTCGGCCCCCAGGTGCTCGAGCACCAGGCCGAGCATCTCGAGGAAGTCGGAGTCAGGGTCGACGATCAGGATGCGGTGACCCAGGAGGGGCAGGCTCGCGGTCGAGGAGTGGTCGCTCCCCGCCGCTTCCCGGCGAAAGCACTCGATGCCACGAGATCGCGCGATGGCCAGGAGCCATGCGCAGGGGGAGCCAATTTCCGGTAAGTAGGCTTCGGCATGGCGCCAGGCGTGTAAAAAGGTCTCTTCGAGCACTTCCTCGGCCAGACTCCGGCGAGGCAGGAGACGTGCCAGGACTCCCAGGACGGTGGGAGCCAGATGGGTGTAAAGCTCGGCGAGGGCATCGACATCGCCACCGGCCATGCGCCGCAGCAGGAGTTTGTCGCGCTCGGCCGAAGCTCCGCTCTTCACCTCCCCATTTGCAGCAACAGACGGTTCCACGTGTGATTCCCTCCGGTAGTTCAGTATGCAAACGAGGGGCCATAATCTCGTCAGCCAGTTTGATAGGATCGCCCCCCGGCCGCGATCCGGCCGGCGATTCCGAGAGGGGGACCATCGAGATGGCGATCCAGGTCGGGGACAAGATCCCCAACGTGAAACTGCAGACGATCCGCGACGGCAGCATCGAGAGCGTCTGGACGGACGATTTCTTCAAGGGAAAGAAGGTGGTGCTGTTCGCCGTGCCGGGGGCTTTCACCTCGGTCTGCTCGGACCACCACCTGCCCGGGTTCATCGAGCTGGCGGACCACCTGAAGTCGAAAGGCGCCAACGTGGTGGCCTGCACGGCGGTCAACGATCTCGACGTGATCAATGCCTGGTTCAAGCAGCAGGCGGTCGGCGACAAGGTCGTGCCGCTGGCCGACGGCAGCGGCGACTTCGCCCGCGCCATGGGCCTGGAGCTCGACGCTCGCGCCTTCGGCATGGGGGTGCGCTCGCAGCGTTACGCCGCCGTGGTCGACGACGGCGTCCTCAAGGCCCTCAACATCGACGAACCGGGCGAGGTGGCCCGCAGCGGCGCCTCGTCGATCCTGCAGTCGCTCTGATCGACGCTCTGATCTAAATAATGCGGGGCGGGAATCGGGCCCCCCGCCCCGCGCCGCTCAGAACTTCCAGCCGAATCCCAGCGAGTACTCCGTGAGCCTGGCGTTCCATGTGACGACGTTGGTCTCCCAGCGGCTGCGGATCTCCGGACGGAGATAGGTCCGCGCGCCGAGGGCGATCTCCGTTCCGAGACCGAGGTGTATCGTGTCCTCCTGGAACGTATCGCCGAAGAACCTGGATCGGAAGCGGCCCACTCCCCCCAGCGCATAGAAGCTGAAGCGGTTGGCGCGGAGGAAATAGGCTTTGGCGGAGACATCCCCGAACCCGACCTCCCCGCCGATGTCCACTTTCGAAACCGCGGCTTCCACGGCCCAGACATTGGTGAATCGGTACGAGCCGCGCACACCGAAAGTCCTGGGATGGCCGGGATCCGAGGAGCCGAGGTAGCCGCCGAAGATGTCGAAAGCCGGGCCGCGCTCCGCCGGCTGCGCGGCGGCGGGGGAAGAGAGCACGGGCAGGGCACAGGCGGCGAGAATCAAGGTACAGAACAGAGTGTTGAGCCGTCGGTTCATGGTTCCTCCTGGGGAAGAAAATCTTTTTTCTCATGCTTCCGGAGGAGGACAGAGGGCAAGGAGGGTGCCATTCCTCCGGACCCGGGAGCCACGGACCGAAACCTTGCATTGAAAGGGTTTACGGGAAACGAGGGAACGCGGCGGTACCGCGGCCGGCGGCCGCGATGTTCGCGGGCGCGGACGGATGTCTTTAAAATCTGACGAATCTTCGATCGTACCGAAATCAGGAGGCGTCGGGCCGCCAGGGGGCGACCTGCACGCTCTTGAAGCGTTCGAGGAGGACCTTGCCGGGGGGGAACCCGCGCGGCTTGCTGACCTCCTCGCAGCGGCAGGCGTGGACCGCCACCCGCCCCCCCTTCTTCGCCTTGCTGTAGCCGGCCGCGAGGGAGGCCGCGAACAGCTCGGTCTCCTTCGGGCAGCGGTCGAGCCCCTCGGGGTTGCGCACCACCACGTGCGACCCCGACTCGGCCGCGACGTGGAACCAGAAGTCCCGCGGGGCCCCCAGACGGAGAGAGAGGATGTCGTTGTCCTCGGCCGTCCGTCCCACCAGCACGGTCATCCCGTCCGGAGAGACGAACCGCCGGGCCACGCTACGCCCTTGCCACATCCCGTTCTCGGGATCGGGCGGGGGCGAGGCTTTATGGTCGGACTTCGGCATGGGACGTTCCCACCTTCGGCGGCAAAGCCTACAATACGATTGGCTTAGGAGGCCTAACGATGAGGTTTACACGTATCACCGTCGATTCGAAGCAGATGGGAGGAGCGCCTTGCATCCGGAATCTGCGCATCCCGGTCGCGACCGTGGTGGATATGATCGCGGACCGGATGAGCGAGAACGAAATTCTGGAAGCCTTCCCCGATCTGGAGTCTGAAGACATCCGCGAAGCGCTCCTCTTTGCCGCCGAAGCCGTTCGCGAGCGCGAGTTGCCCCTCCGGGCGGACTCTTGAGATTCCTGGTCGACAATGGATGTCGGACGTTTGCTTCGTTCTAATCGACCGGTTCTCCAGCTAACTGGAGAATTCCGCGGCAGAATTGTCTGAATGACAGCGATTTATTAGCATTATTACCCATCCACTCAATTCCTAAATCAATCCCCATTTTGCGAGCCCACTCTGGTTTATCTTCTATGGATGCATCAATAACCTCGCGAAAAAGCTCCCACGTTCCACAAACGCTATCCTGAATGTAGTTTTTCATTCTCCGAATTTTTGCCTGCGGGAATGCCCTACGAATAGCAGCAGGATCACCAAGATAGAATGCCTCCGTCTCCTCGACTGCAATCCGAAAAAGTACAACGGGCTTAGGGTCGCAGGTGTCGAGAACAGCGAGCAGTCTTTGTTTCAACTCGAGACAGGATTCCTCGTCGGCATCAACGAAAACAAGAACTCTGTCTGTCGATGGATTGAGCGCTCGACCGTAGGCACGTAACTTCGCTGGAAGCTGATCAAGAAGTCCTTCGCGCCTTGGGTGCGGCGTTGCCTCTGGCTGGCCTGGCAAACGCCCCTTACCGCGATGTTGGATTACTTTCAAAGCATGCCGAGGCAGGAAACGCGGGAACCATCCGCTTAGTAAAGCAACCTCGGAGGGGCCCTCAACTAAAATATGCAACCTCAAACAAGAAGACCCTCTTCAAAGTGGTTACTATACCAAAGGCTACCCAAAGGTATCTCCTCTTTGGTCATCTCTAAAATGATGGGCATGTCCGCTGTTTTCTTCACTTGCGTATAACCTTCCTCATTTTTTTCCATTAGCCAGACTTGCTCAGGCCTCAGAGCATCCACAAAGTAAGGCGAGTGAGTAGTAACAAGAATCTGGGTCTCGCCCCGGGAGTGTTCGGCATGCCTAATGAACTCTCGCGCCAATTCCTCAAGAAGCTTATGGTACAATCCATTTTCCGGCTCTTCTATACCGATAAACGGACTCGGTTCAGGATCTTCAAGCAAAAGGAGATAGGCGAACATCTTCAAAGTCCCATCAGACATACTTTGCTGATAGAAGGGATCTAAATATCCTCGCTCATTAAACCGCAGAAGAAGACGTCCATCTGGACTTTTTTCATGAGAAATTGTCTGAATCCCCGGAATTTTCCTGGCAATTTGATCAAGAATGCCTTGAAACCGCTTCAGGTGAGCACGTTCCATGTACTGGACTACATTCCCAAGATTTTCTCCTGTGCGGTCTAAGTGCTTCTGTGCACCTGCAGGCAGCAGCCTCCTTGCAGCGTCTGGAATAAAGTAAGAGAGATACCAACTCTCGATGTAAGATCGCAGCCCAACAATTCTAGGATGCTCCTTCAGTTGCCCTAGAGTTGTAATGCCAAGCCGTCCAACATCATCTAATTCGATTTCAAGATAAGTTGCCCCCTCCTCATCCTCAGTAGAATCGCCTGCCCAGACCCGGCCCGCTCCCCTTTCTAGACGAAGAAACGGAAATGGTCGGCCATGTTTCTGCCCTTTACGCCTCTGCCTAAGGGATTCTTCCACAACCACCGGCATCCCCCCGACCTCATCGACTGCAAAACTATAAGTAATCGGACGAGCTTGAGGGTTTTCTCGGTAATACAAATCAAAACGGATCGGGCCTGTTTTTCCCTGAGTTCGCAGCTTGATGAAACCTCCTCGCTGAGGCTTGTCACAAGCACCTTCAACTCCCTCCCGAAGACAATCCGCCAAGAACCCGAAGGCATCTAGAAGACTAGACTTCCCGCTTCCATTAGGCCCAATAAAACAACTAAGAGATGGCAATGGAGTACCCTGACCGTAGCCAATCTGGCCAAGACTCACATCGGCAAGCGATTTGTAATTCTGAATTCTTAGACCCAGTAGTTGAGGCATGAACGTTCCGTATTCTCAGCCTAAGAGTTCTTCCGCTTATTGATGGGCAAGCTCCGCTCTCCACACAAGAATTCCAGCATGACGTAAAGCTGCTCTACTGCCCTACTCATCATTCTACTATCATCCCGTCCGAATCTGCTAAGACTACATCCGAAGAGACGAACCGCCGGGCCACGCTACGCCCCTGCCACATCCCGTTCTCGGGATCGGGCGGGGGCGGAGCTTTATGGTCGGGGGCCAACCTACTCCTTCACGATCTCCAGCAGCGTGATGTCGAACACCAGCATCCCGCGCGGCTTGCCGGTGGCGCCGTCGTAGGCTTGGCGGGAGGGGACCCAGAAGCGGCGGGACTCCCCTTCGGTCATCAGTTGGAGGCCCTCGGTCCAGCCGGGGATCACCTTGGTGAGCTCGAAGGTGGAGGGGGTCCCCTTGGCGAGCGAGGAGTCGAACCGCTTGCCGTCGGTCGTCCAGCCGGTGTAGTGGACGCGGACGGTGCTGGTGGCCTTGGGGGTGCGCGTGCCGGTCCCCGGCTTCAGCACCTTCCAGGCGAGGCCGGACTTGGACTTCTGCGCGTCGGCGGGGGGCGCGGCCACGTCCGCAGGCGTCTCGGGCACCCGCAGGATGTCGAGCAGCTCGACGTCGAAGACCAGCACCCCCTGGGGCTTCTCGGGCTTCCCCTCGTAGGCGAGCTTGGCGGGGATCCAGAACCGCCGCTTCTCCCCCACCACCATCAGCTGCAGCCCCTCGGCCCAGCCGGCGATCACCTTGCCCAGCGGCAGCACCGCCGGCCGGCCGCGCGCGACCGAGGAGTCGAACATCTTGCCGTCGGTCGTCCAGCCGGTGTAATTCACCTTCACCAGGTCGGTCGGGACCGGATGGTCGGTGCCGGTGCCGGGGGTCAGCACCTTGGAGGCCAGGCCGCTCGCGGTCACCTGGGCGTCGGCCGGCGCGGCGGCGACGTCGGACGGAGCCGGGAGTGGCTCGGGGGCCGGAGCTTGCGGAGGAGCCGCCAGCAGCGGCGTGGTGGCGAGGAGCAGGGTCGGAATCCAGGAGAGAAATCGTCTGTTCATGGCGGGTGGAGCTTATCAGGGGAGGAGCCGCAACTTGCACCCCCCGTCCTGCGTAGACAAGAATCTGCGATAGTGAGCTGTCTCTCTTCATCCTTCGAACCGCAAAAGGAGACCCCGGATGCCCAGAGCCCGAACCGCGCTTCTCATCGCGACGGCCCTGCTGGCGGTGGCCGCTCCGGCGATGGCCGCGGACGCCCTCAAGGTGACGCCGCCAAAGCTGGAGGTGCGCGAGCAGAAGCTCGCCAACGGCCTCGACCTGCTGCTGTATGAAGACCACTCCGTGCCGGTGGCCACCGTCGAGGTCTGGTATCACGTCGGCTCGAAGGACGAGAAGAAGGGGCGTAGCGGCTTCGCCCACCTCTTCGAGCACCTGATGTTCAAGGGCTCGGCGCACGTCGCCGCCGAGGAGCACAAGAACTTCATCGCGTCGATCGGCGGCCGCGACAACGCCACTACCGACTTCGACCGCACCCTCTACTACCAGACCTTTCCGAGCAACTATCTGGAGCGGGTGCTGTGGATGGAGGCCGACCGCATGAGCTCGCTCGACGTCTCGGACGAGAACTTCAAGTCCGAGCGCGACGTGGTCAAGGAAGAGCGCCGGCTGCGGGTCGACAACCCCCCCTTCGGCCGGCTCCTGGAGGTGGTGCTCGACAAGACCTTCACCACCCACCCCTACCGCATCGACACCATCGGCA
Source organism: uncultured Acidobacteriota bacterium (assembly GCA_963698025.1). Lineage (GTDB taxonomy): Bacteria > Acidobacteriota > Thermoanaerobaculia > Multivoradales > UBA5704 > DATARR01. Next base: position 839,830 of record OY969112.1, read on the forward strand.
GCATGGCCGACCTCGACGCCGCCACCGTGCAGGACGTGCGGGACTTCCACAGCCTCTACTACGTGCCCAACAACGCCACCCTGGTGGTCTCGGGGGACTTCGATCCCGAGCAGGTGATCCGGTGGACCGGGAAGTACTTCGGCCCCGTCCCGCAGGGGAAGCCGATCCCGCGCGACATCGCCAAGGAGCCGGCCCAGACGGCCGAGCGCCGGGCGGTCGACTACCACCCGAACACCCCGCTGCCGGCGGTGGTGATCACCTATCACGTGCCGCGGGCGGGCAGCCCGGACACCTACGCCCTGCAGGTGGCGAGCAACATTCTCTCCTCCGGCCAGAGCTCGCGCCTCTACCGGCGGATGGTCTACGAGAAGCAGATGGCGGTGGCCGCCGGCGGCGACGCGATCCTGCTCGAGGACCCCGGCGTCTTCTTCTTCTACTCGATCCTGCAGGGGGGTCAGAAGCCCGAGGACGGCGAGAAGGAGCTGCTCGCCGGGGCCGGCCAGCTGCGCGACGAGCCGGTCTCGGAGGTGGAGCTCGCCAAGGCCAAGAACCAGATCATCGCCGGGCTCGTCTTCGGCCGCCAGGGGGACCAGGACAAGGCCGACGCGATCGGCTACGCCAAGGTCATCCTCAACGACGTGTCGTACGTCAACCGGCAGCTCGCCGAGTTCCAGAAGGTCACCGCCGCCGACGTCCAGCGGGTGGCGCGCACCTACTTCAGCCCCGAGAACCGCACGGTGGTCTACATGCTCCCCGAGGCCGCCAAGAGCGAGGTGAAGAAGCCATGAGCCCGAAGATCCTCCTGAAGACTCTCGCCGCCGCGGGCCTGCTGCTCGCCACGGCCTCGGCGGGGCTGGCGCAGAGCGCCGCGAAGAGCACGGCGAACCCGAAAGCCGCGCCGGTGACCCCGGCGACGCCGCCGCCGCCGGCCCCGGCCAGGGAGGTCCGCTTCCCCGCCTTCCAGCAGAAGACCCTGGGCAACGGCCTGCGCGTCGTCGTCATCGAGCAGCACGAGCAGCCGCTCGTCTCCCTGCGCCTGATGCTTAACGCCGGTAAGGCCTATGAGCCGAACGGCAAGGCGGGCCTCGCCGAGGCCACGGCCTCGCTGCTCACCAAGGGGACCCCCACCCGCTCGGCGCAGAAGATCGCCGAGACGATCAACTTCGTGGGCGGCAGCGTCGACGCCAGCGCGGGCACCGAGGCGGGCTACGCCAGCGCCGCCGTCACCTCCGACCAGCTCGACCTCGGGTTCGATCTGCTCTCCGACGCCGTCCTCCACCCCTCTTTCCCCCAGGAGGAGCTCGAGCGCTGGCGCAAGCAGGCCCTGAGCGGCCTGCAGATCAATCAGCAGGACGCCTCCTACCTCGCCACCACCGCCGTCACCCGGCTGATCTTCGGCGACTACCCCTACGGCCGGCCGGGCGGCGGCACGCCGGAGTCGCTCGCCGGCCTCACCCGCGACGACCTGGTCGCCTTCCACCAGGCGCACTACATTCCCAACCAGACGATCCTCGCCGTGGTCGGCGACGTCCAGCCGGCCGACGCCTTCGCCCGCGCCGAGCGCGCCTTCGGCTTGTGGAAGCAGGGCACTGCCAGCTCTCTGCCGCGCCAGGAGGCGCCGGCGCCCGGCAAGACGCGTGTGGTGGTCATCGACAAGCCCGACGCCGTGCAGACCGAGATCCGCCTCGGCCAGCTGGGGATCGTCTACACCGACCCGTCGCTGTTCGCCGCCGAGGTCTACAATTCCGTGCTCGGCGGCAGCGCCAGCGCCCGCCTCTACGAGGAGATCCGCCGCAAGCGCGGCCTCTCCTACGGCGCCAGCAGCTATTTCCTGCCGGAGAGCCAGCGGGGCTTCTTCCAGATCGCGACTTTCACCAAGACCGAGAGCACGGTCGACGCGCTCGGGCTCGCCTTCGACGTCCTCCGCGGCCTGCAGGAGAAGCCGGTGCCGGAGCCGGAGCTCAACGCCGCCAGGACCTACATCACCGGCGCCTTCCCGCTCGAGATCGAGACCGCCGACGGCATCGCCTCGAAGGTGCTCGAGGCCATGCACTTCGGCCTCGGCCGCGAGTTCCTAGAGAGCTACAACGACAAGATCGCCAGGATCGGCCCGGCCGACGTCCAGCGCTTCGCGCGCCAGACCATCCATCCCGAGTCGATGACGGTCGTGCTGGTGGGCAATGCCGCGGCCTTCACCGACGCCCTGAAGAAGAAGTACGGCGACGTCGAGGTCATCCCGGCCGCCCAGGTCGACTTCCTGCGGGCGGACCTGCGCAAGCCGGCAGGCGCTCCGGGCGGCAAGGGAACGCCGAAGTAGGAGCGAAAAAGGGACGGCAGGGACAGCAGGGACGAGGAAGCCAGCGTCCCTGGTGTCCTTTTCGTCCCTGACCGTCCTTTTCGTCCTTTGAGCCGGGCCACCCTCGCCCTCTTTTGCTTTAAGATCAGCGTGGTGCCCGCCGAAGAGATCCGCGAGTGAACGCCGTGCTCTGCTCCGCCTGCGGCCAGCGGAACTCTGAGCTCGACGCCCGCTGTGCCGGGTGTGGCGCGCGCCTCCCCTCTTCCGCCACCCTGGTGGAGATCCCCACGGCCGAGAGCGCCGCCGACCCGCTCGTCGGGCAGGGGGTCTCCCACTTCCAGATCCTGGCCCGGCTCGGTAGCGGCGGCATGGGGGTGGTCTACCGCGCGGTGGACCGCGGGCTCGGGCGCGAGGTGGCGCTCAAGTTCCTCGCCCCCCGCGGCGGCGGCGACCCGCGGGACGCCGCCCGGTTCCTGCGCGAGGCCCGGGCGGCGGCGGTCCTCGATCATCCGAACATCGGCACCGTCTACGAGGTGGGCGAGCACGGCAACCGGCGGTTCATCGCCATGGCCCTCTACGAGGGGGAGACCCTCGACCGGCGGCTCGACCGGCGATTGCACCAGCGGCCGGAACCGGCGGACGCGGACCCCGGGCTGCCCCTTCCAGAGGCCATCTCGATCGCCGCCCAGCTCGCCTCGGCCCTGGCCGCCGCCCACGAGGCCGGCGTCGTCCATCGCGACCTCAAGCCCGCCAACGTCATGATCACCCGCGACGGCCGGGTGAAGCTGCTCGACTTCGGGCTCGCCCGCCAGGAGGAGGACACGGTGCTCACCGAGGCCGGTCTCGCCGTGGGCACGGCCGCCTACATGGCCCCCGAGCGGCTGCGCGGCGAGGAGAACGGCGCCGCGGCGGACCTCTGGGCCTTCGGCGTCCTCCTCTACGAGATCCTCGCCGGCCGGCGCCCCTTCGGCGGCGAACGCCAGGGGATGATGCATGCCATCCTCCACGAGGCCCCGCTCCCGCTCGGCCGCGCCGGAGTGCCCGCCGCTCTCGAGCGCATCGTGGCGAGGTGCCTCGCCAAGGACCCGGAAATGCGCTACCGGGAAGCCGGCGCGATCCTGGCGGAGCTGGAGGCCGCCGGACTCTGGGAAGCCTCGGCCACCGGCCACCTCACCGGCCATCTGCCCCTGCCGGCAGCCCGCCCCCCCCGCACGGCGCGCGCGCGATTCGGGATCGCCGCGGCCGCCGCTCTCCTCCTGCTGGCCGCGGCGACCGCCCTGGTGCTGCGGGCGCGGCGGCCGCAGCCCATCCTCTACGTGGCCGTGCTCAAGCCGCAGGTCTCCGGGTCGCTCCGTCCCGAGGACCGCGCCCAGGTCGGCGCCAACCTCCAGGCCGCCCTGCTGCGCACGGTGGCCTCGCTGGAAGGGCTGGCGGCCCTCGACAGCGCCCAGGTGAACGCCGTCCAGGGTCAGCCCGCCGTGGTGGCGCGAGCGGTGGCGGCCGGCGAGGTCGTCGCCTCGCGCGCCGACTGCTCCGACGAGATCTGCCAGCTGAGCCTGACCCGCGACGGCGGCGCCGACGGCCGGGTGCTCTGGTCCGAGGCCCTGCGACTGCCGGTGACCAGCCCGCGCCTGTTCGCCGACGCCGTCGCCGCCTCGCTGCGGAAAGGTTATGGCGACCGCAAGCTTCGCGTTCCCCGGCTCGAGCTGGAGATCGAGGAGGACGACTACCGCGCCTTCCTCGAGCTGCGCGGCCGGCTCGGCGATCCCACGGCTCTCGACGGCGTCCTCGACCGGCTCCAGGAGCTCCGGCAGCGGGCACCGAAGTTCCTCGACGCCTACGTGCTGGAGGCGAAGGTGGCCTGGCGGCGGTATCTCGACACCGGCGAGAAGCACTACCTGGCGCGCGGCCTCGCCGTCGCCCGGCAGGGGCTCGACATGGCCCCCAACGATCCGCGCCCGCTCTCGATCCTCTTCTCCCTCAACCTCGACTCCGGGCACCTCGACGAGGCCGAGGCCCTGCTCGCCAGGACCGAGGAGGTCGATCCCGCCGGCAGCCTCTTTCAGCGCGGGCAACTGGCCGAGCGCCGGGGGCACCCCGAAGAGGCGTTGAAGCTGATGACCGAGGCGGTGCGCCTGCAGCCCTCCTGGCAATCCCTGCTCACCGTGGCCAACGCCGAATACCGCCAGGGGCGGCTCGACGACGCGCGCCGGCATCTCCAGCAGCTCCTGGCCCGCTCGCCGGGCAACGTCGAAGGATTGCGCACCCTGGCCCAGATCGAGCTGCTGCGCAGCCCGGACCGGGCGGTCGAGCTCCTGCGCGCCGCCGCCGCCCACGACCCCACCCCCAAATCGCTCACCAACCTCGGCGTCGACCTCCTCCTGCTGCGCCGCTACGCCGAGGCCGAGCAGAGCCTGCGCCGGGGCCTGGCGCTCCAGCCCGGCGACCCCTCCGCGGCGCTCAACCTCGCCGACTGCCTGACCCTGATGGGACGGCCGGCGGAGGCGGCTCCGCTCTACGCCGGCGTCGTGCGCGACACCGGCCGCGCGGCGACCCCCGGCAACTGGCAGATCCTCTCGGTGCAGGCCCAGGCGCTCGCCCACCTCGGCCAGACCGACCAGGCCGTCGACGTCATCCAGCAGGCGCTCCGGCTGACTCCGGAGAACGCCCAGCTCGCCTACGAGGCCGCCGTCGTCTACACCCTGGTCGGCGACCGCGGCTCCGCCCTCTTCCATGCCCGGCAGGCGGCGAGCCGTGGCGTCGACGCCTACTGGTTCTCCCTCCCTTTCTTCGACCCCCTGCGCGGCGATCCCGCCTTCGCGAAGCTCGGCCCGAAGCCGCTCTAGACGCCGTCCGGCGGAATCGGGTCGCTGGTCACCGCGATCGTGGGATCGAAGACCTGGGTGAGCCTCGACCCGTTCGGCGCGCTGATGATGTCCGCGTCGTAGTTGAACGCGTTGGCGTTGGACGTCAACCGGTTGTCGATGGTGGCGACCCAGGAGGTCGGCGAGGCGAGGGCGGACGAGGTGATCCGGACGTTCCCCGACGCGGGGAGATTTTTGAAGGTGATTCCATCGGTCGGATTGAACTGGGCGAAATCCCCCGGCAGGAGGGTCCAGGTCACCGTCCACGTACCGCGATTCAGTAGAAAAGGGGCGGCATAGAAGGTGCCCTGATCAAGATTTACACTGATCTGGACGACGACGGTAAATGCCGTGATGTCGTAGGTGGCGCTCACTTCCATGGCGGGTTTCTCCTCCATATCCGGGGTTGATGAAGCTGTAAGGGGAAGGCGCATGGATCATACGTCAAACCGTCCGGATGACAAAAATTTGGCACCGTAGTTGCAGAAAATGTGGAGTGGGTGGGGATGCTCCCTGCCGGAGGGTCTTCTCCGAGACCTATCTCACGACTCACAACGGGGAGAAGAATATGAAACGGCAGATCTTCACAGCTCTCATGGTGTTCACCCTCGCCACCGGCACCTCGCTGATGGCCCAGACCACAGGCAGCACGGGCGCGGCCGGCGCATCCGGCACCTCCGGCTCGGGCGCGGCGGGCACCGCCGGAACGACCGGCACCGGCACGACTGGCACGACCGGCACCACCAACGGCACGACCGGCACCAACGGCCAGTACAACGGCACCACCGGCACGACGACGGGGACTATGGGAACCACCGGCACCAACGGGCAGTACAACGGGTCCACCGGCACCGCGACGGGCACCACCGGAGCCACCGGCACCAACGGGCAGTACAACGGAACGACCGGCACGACGACGGTGACCCCCGGAACGACCGGCATGAACGGCAACACCGGCACCGCGACCGGCACCACCGGGACGACCGGCATCAACGGCCAGCCCAACGGGACCACCGGCACGACGGCGACCGGGGTCAACGGCACGACCGGGACGACCACGGGCACCACGACTGGAACCTCCAACGGGTACGGCACCGTCCCCGTCGGCACCGGTACCACCGGCACCACTGGCACCGGCACCACGGGCACCGGCTCGATGGGCACCGGCACCACCGGCTCGACCGGGACCTACAACTCCGGGACCTACAATTCCACCGGCACCACCGGCGGCGGCTCGATGGACCAGACCGGCACGACCACGACCGGCGGCAGCGGCTCCGGCACCGACACGGGCGTGAGCGGAAGCTCGAGCAACCTGCCGGGGACGGCGAGCGACATGCCGCTCTTCGGGCTGCTCGGCGCGCTTTCCCTGGCCGGCGCCCTCGGCCTGCGGAAGATTCGCTGAGCTCCAGCCTTCGAATCCCGCGAGCTTTCAGAGAGGCCCACGCACGGCGTGGGCCTTTTTCTTTTCGAGCCGCAAACCCTCGGCGTCCATCCAGCGTAGATCTTCGGATGAGCCCGGAACGAATCCCCCATGACTCCTGAGCTCCTGCGCGCGGCGCTCCGGCACGACGCGCTCGCCGCGCCGATCGGGTTCGTGATCCTGGGCCTCGGCCTGGCGGCGGGCGCCATCGCCCTGGCGCGGCGGAAGAATGGCGATCCCACGCTCCTCTACTTCTCGCTGCTCGCCTCGCTCTATGCCCTGCGCCTCCTTCTGGACACCCGCACGGTGGGGATCCTCTACTCGCCCCCCGAGCCGCTCTGGGAAAAGCTGCTGGACACCATCACCTATGCGCTGCCGGTGCCGGCCTTCCTCTTCTTCGAGCGGGTGATCGGCCGCGGCTGGCGGTCCTCCATCCGGCGAATGTGGCAGCTCCACGCGGCGCTGGCCGCGGTGGCGATCCCCTGGGAGATCGTCGCCGCCAGGCCCGGCGGGCTGCTCGGGATCTATCACGGGGTCGTGCTCGCCGGCATGGTGGTGATCGTGGCCAACCTCTTCGTGCCCGGCGGGTTGCGGGCTTCGGACCTCGGGCTGCTGCGCGGCAGCTTCCTCGTCATGGCCGTCTTCGTCGTGCTCGAGAACCTGCGCGCCCTGGGGCTCACCCCCTGGCGGGACAACGCGGAGCCGGTGGGCGTCTTTTTCTTCATGTGCGCCCTCGGGACGATCGCCGCCCGCCGCATCTTCGACTCCCAGGAGCGCCTCGCCTCGATCCGGCAGGAGCTCGAGACGGCGCGGAAGATCCAGATGTCGATCCTCCCCGAGGCGCCGCCGCGGATCGCCGGCCTCGATCTGGCCGCGCGCTACGTGCCGGCGACCGAGGTGGCCGGGGACTTCTACGACTTCCTCCCCGGCGAGGGGCGCCAGACCGGCGTCCTGGTCGCCGACGTCTCCGGCCACGGCGTGCCCGCGGCCCTGGTGGCCTCGATGCTGAAGGTGGCGGTGGCGGCCGAGGCTCCTCACGCGGCGAGCCCGGCGCGCCTCCTCTCCGAGATGAATCAGATCTTCCACGGCAAGCTGCGGAACCAGTTCATCACCGCCTTCTACGCCTTCCTCGACCTCGAAGCGGGGAGGATCGTCTGGGCGAGCGCCGGTCATCCGCCGGCCCTGCTCTGGCGGCGGAGCGAGGGGCGGGTCGAGGAGCTGGCGCAGGGTGGCCTGGTGATGGGCCGCCTCCGCCGTGCCGTCTACGCCGAGGCGTCGCTCCCGCTAGGACCCGGCGACCGCCTCCTGGTGTTCACCGACGGCATCCTGGAGGCCCTGAGCCCCGCCGGCGAGATGTTCGGGGACGAGCGCCTCCAGGAATTCCTCGCCGCTCACGCCGCCCTCTCCGCCGAGCGGATCGCCGAGGCGCTGCCGGCCCGGATCGCCGAGTGGACCGGCCGGAGCGCCTTCGACGACGACCTGACGCTGGTGGTGGCGGGGGTGGGGTCTTAAATCAACCGGCAGGGGAATCGCCTCCGGCGGATTGCTACTAACACTAACTGACAGAAGGTGGGAGCCAAGTGGAAATCGCGTTGGCAATCCGCGCGAGTGCCGGCTCTCTCTTCAGAGCCCGCAGAGAGACCCCGTCACCCAGCTTGGTATAAAGCGGTGGAGACCGGCGCAAGCGCAAGAGGCGAACCAAGGCTTCGAAGAGCTCCTTCGGATGCCGACCAAGCGCCATCTCGAAGTCATCGGGTATTCGAAGGCGAGGTTTCGCTCGCTGCGCTTCCGCGAGGATGCGCGAATCGTCTGGGGGCTCCTCCTGCCGTTCTGCCGCTACGATCCGCTTGACTCTGGGCCATGCGGGCCTCCAGGAGATCTCAAGCTCAGGATCGAAGGCGACGGCGAGCACTCGATCGCGAGGAACGCCGCTCAGCGTCAGGCATTCTACGGCGCGAGCTTCAAGGTCTTCCGGTTGCCGGTCTTCGCGACCAGAGCCTTGGTGATCCCACACGATCAGAAAAGAGCAATCCTGAACGATCACGCCAGCACTCCGGTCACGAAGAGGTCAGGGAGGAAGACGCGTCCGGCCCAGGCCTGCAGCTCAGGGATTTCAGGTGCCCGGCGGACGACGGCGTAGCCTTCCGGCGCGCGGCGAAACACTAAAGCATGTTCAAGGTCGGTCTGCGCCAGGAAGATTGGAGAATGTGTGGCACAGAGGATTTGCGAGTTGACCGGTGGCTGTGAAAGAGTCTCATAGACCACCTGGATCGCCAGCGGATGCAATCCATTCTCAGGTTCTTCAATCAAATAGGTGTCCAGGTCGTCTTCGGTCGCCGCGTAGTTCAATAACGTCAGCGCCATTAACCGGAGAGTACCGTCCGAGAGCAGCCAGGAGGGCACCGCTTCTTGGTGCTGTCCTTTGAACCTCGCTTCCAGGACGAGATGCCGGTCTTCCTCCCGTTCACGAACCCTTATCGTTTCGAGCCCTTCAATCGCCGTTCCTACGTGCTGTACCCATTGGTCAAAGAGAACGGGGTCGCGCTGCGCGAAAGCACGAACCACATGCGGGAGATTCGAGCCATCGAGCTCCATCTTGGATGAGGACCCCGGAGAAGATGTACTTCTCAACTGCGGAGCCTCTAACTGGAGAGTTCTGATTCCACCGCGAAGAGCGTTCCTTACAGAAATTGACAGCGGAAATCGGTCAGGGTCTTCAGGCAAGCTGCCGAGCGCGGCCCGCTCCAGACCGAACCTGAAGACGTTGTTCCATTCTGTTTTTTCATCTCTGAAATAGTCACGCCCCTCTTTCGTCTTGCTGACCACCTTCCGCCAGTACCGTGGGACAGAGTGATGGATCAGCTTGAAGATCTCCTCACCAAACAGGCTGGGCTCTGGCTCACCCTTCCCTTCTTCGGGAAGTATAAACAAATTTTCTTGAAGAACTCTCAGAGTTGGATCAATGCCGATCTCGATTTCATAACGCAGGTGTCTCTCCTCACGATCTGATCCGGGGACGGAGAGCTGTACCGCCAGGGCAATGGGTTGGGAGGAGTCGAAGCATAGATCATAGAAATTGGGCGCAACCCGCTCGACAGCGAAATTCACGCCTCCTCGGAGGAGGTCACCGATCAGCTGCAGGGCTCCGAGGAGAGTAGACTTTCCTGTAGCGTTCTGCCCCACCAGGACCTGGTAGGGCTGTAAAGCGACCGAGTTCGATCGCAACATGCGGAAGTTCTTGGCTTGCAAAAGTCGGATCATGCCGGCCTCTGGGTTCGCCTCTCGACCCAAGTCATAGCCTTGGAGTCTATCCCAACGGGAGTTTCAGCATCCCATAGCTCGGGCGACCAAAGGAAGGGGTACCGGAGGCGAACGCGGGGGAGCGCCGACGGCCTCCCCCCTTGAACTGGCTACAGCCCTACCGCTGAATCCCGAAGTTCACCGTCAGGTTGAAATAGACCTTGACCGGCCGCCCCCCCATCATCGCCGGCGCGAAGGTGACCTGCTGGATCGCCTCCATGGCGGCGCGGTCGAGCCCCATCGGCAGGCCGTGGAGCACCCGCACGTTGGTGGCGTGCCCCTGCTCGTCGATGATCGCCTGGACGACCACGGTCCCCTGCACCCCAGCCCGCCGCGCCGCCTCCGTGTAGCGCGGCAGGATCGGCTGCAACGGCCGCGGCCGGCTCATCTCGGGCGTGAGATAGACGGGCCCGGTCGAGTCCCCCGTTCCGGGCTCCACGCCAGGGCCGTCACCGGGACCGATGCCCGGGCCGTCGCCAGGACCGTCGCCCAGGCCGATGCCGGGCTTGTCCGTGGTGCTCGCGGGACCTTCGCTGGTGGCCGGTCCCGAGGGGGTATCCGCCACCGGGGGCGCCGGATCGGCCGGCTTGTCCGGCAGGTCGGCCGGCTGGTGCAGGGTCGGAGTCTGCGGCGGCGCCGCGGGCTGAGACCGGTCATGCACCGGCGGCGCCGGGTGCCCCCCGCCGCCGGCGGGAGGTGGGGGCGGCAGGGCGACGTTGATGAAGACGTCGTTGAGGCTGGGCTCCGGCACCGAGCCGACGGTCCAGTAGCTGGCGAAGGCGAAGGCGGTCAGCCCCACCAGGTGCAGGCCGACCGCGAGGGGCAGGGAGAGCCAGCGGCGGCGCCGGGGCTGCGTCTTGGCTTCGAGGTCGGCGTTCAGGTCGATCAGGGAGTGCTCGAACATGGTCCACCTCCGGGACATCGGGAGTCTTTCGTCCTCGCCTCGATCCCCGAGGCGGGGGGAAAACCGTGGGGAGCGCTCCTACTCTGATTAGAGGGGCGGGGGGAGAATTTGGTTCCGGGTTGACGCATAGCGGCCGCCTGATATCTTTGGCGCGGGGCCGCTCCGGTGTTCTGCCGAGCGCGCTTCAGGAAACTTTGATTCTTGTGGAGGCTGCAATGCCGGATTCCAACCCGAGCCCGACTCATATTCGGACGGCGCTCTTCGTCGATTTCGACAACATCTACCTCGGTCTGCAGCGGGAAGACCCCGTGGCCGCCGAGCAGTTCGCCACCGATCCCACCCGCTGGCTGACCTGGCTCCAGGACAAGCTGCCGCATCACGAGGGGGACAACCGGCGGCGCAAGGTCCTCTTCCGCCGCTGCTACCTCAACCCCTCGCAGTTCGGACGCTTCCGCCCCTACTTCACCCGCTCGGCCATCGAGGTGGTGGACTGCCCGCCGCTGACCAGCGGCGGCAAGACCAGCGCCGACATCCACATGGTGATGGACATCCTCGACACGCTGAGCCACGCCACCTGGTTCGACGAGTTCATCCTGCTCTCCGGCGACGCCGACTTCACGCCGGTGCTGCTGCGGCTCTCCAAGCACGACCGCCGGGGCGTCATCCTCGCCATCGGCCCCGCCTCGGTGGCCTACAAGGCGGCCTGCGACCTGCTGATCGATCAGGACACCTTCCTCGAGGAGGCGATCGGCGCCACCCCGAACCCTACCGCCCGCGCGGCCGCCGGGCCCAGCAACTCGGCGATGAGCGACCTCCTGCGCGGCATCGCCGACAAGATCTACGAGCGGGCGAGCGCGAGCGGCGAGCTGGTGGCGACGGAGCTGCCGCCGATCTTCCGCGAGTTCTCCGAGTTCACCGCCAGCAACAACTGGCTGGGCTTCAACAGCCTGCGCAACATGACGACGGCGGTGGTCTCGACCCGCCGCGACCTGACGATGATCGACGGCGATCCCTGGCGGGTGGGCCTGCTGGCCGAGGGGGAGGAGCCCGAGGGAGCGCCCGAGACGGGCCAGGAGACCGGCCGGACGGCGCCGGGGCCGCGCTCCCCGCTCACCGCCGTGGACCGCACCCGTCTGATCGAGGAGATCCTCACCTACGTGCGCTCGGTCGTGGAAGCCTCCGACTCGGCGGTGCCGATGGCCCGCGCCGCGCAGATGGTGATCAGCCGCTTCGGCGAGCAGGTGCTCGCCACCCGCTGGGCGGGGGCGGGCACCTTCCGCGACCTGCTCGAAGGGCGCGAGAACCCCGGCTTCGCCATCTCGGCCCTCAAACCCGGCTACATCTACGACCCCTCGCGGCACCAGCTGCCGATCGACGGCCGCCCCGAGGAGCTGGTCGGCGATCCGCAGCTGAACGCGCTCGCCTACCGCGTCCACCAGCTCACCGACACCCCCTACCTGACGCGCGGCGACTACGCCCGGATCTTCCGCCTCACCGCCGAGGAGGTCAACGAGCACGGCTACTTCCTGACCCGCACCTCGAAATCGGTGCGCGACCGCTGCATCGAGGAGGGGTCGCCGATCGCCCGCGCCAGCGTCAACTTCATCCTCCGCGGCATCACCTTCGGCGGCCACCGCTTCGGCCAGAACGGCACCGAGGAGCCGCTCGACCTCGGCGCCTGCTTCTTCCGCAACGTGGTGAGCCTCTGCGACACCGCGGGCATCGCGCTCGAGGACAAGGAGCGGGAGACCCTCTCCGACTGGATCCTCGGCGAGCTGCGGAGCGAGGAAGGGGTCGGCCCGGCGGAGCGCCAGGAAGAGGCGGTCCCCATGGGCGTCGCCGGAGGCTCCGGCGAAGGCTCATGACCTGGGAGATCGCAGAGGGGGAAACCCGGCAGCTCCTCGCGCTTTCCGCCGGGGACCGCGCCATCCAGTTCTTCCAGCTCGCCGCCGACTGGGAGGAGGCCTGGGGGCTCAAGGACGCGGACGGCTGGGTGGTGGGCAGGGAGACCGGCGCCCTCCCCCTCTGGCCGCACGCCGCCCTCGCCGAAGCCTGCGCCGCGGGACCCTGGCAGGGAGCCCTCCCGGAGGCGGTCGCCCTCGACGAGCTGCTCGACGATCTCCTCCCCCTGCTGGAAGAGGACGGCCTGCGGATCGCGGTCTTTCCGTCGCCGGACGATCCGGGATCGCTCCTGAGCCCCGCGGAGGTCCGGGAGCGCCTGGAGCGGGAGATGGAGATCGGAAAATGAGAAGGAGCGGGCCTGATACCATGTCATCCATGGCTACCATGGAAATTGCCGTTCCAGAGAGTCTCCCTTTCCTCTCGAGCATCTCCTGGTTCGACCGTCAATACCTCGACCTCGCGCCCTTGGACATGTTGCGCCGCTACGAGAGCGGTTGGCGGTCTCTGGGAGTCCTGGCCGACCCCTCGCCGGAAGAGTGGGAGTTCATCCGCGAGCTGGTCCAGCGTTATGGGAGCTACCTCAATGTTCCGGCGTGAGCGGCACCGCAAGGTCCAGGCGTTGCTCGCGGCTTTCGACGCCAGCCTGCTGACCCGCTGCAACATGCTTTTTGGAGGAGGAACGCGAATCGCCCTGGATCTCGACGAATACCGCGAATCGTACGACGTCGACTTCCTCTGCTCTGACCCGGAGGGGTACGTTGAGTTCAGATTCATGACGTCGTCCCGCGGCTATGACGCCTTGTTCAAGCCCGAGGCACGGAAAGCTTTCCAGTTCCCACGTGAAATGAAGAACGACCAGTATGCCGTCCGCTTCCCCGTGGAGATCGACGGCAGCATGATCAGCGTCGAGATGATCCGCGAGGCTCGGATCGAGCTGGACCCGGGAGTGAGGCCCGAGTGGTCACCCGTGGACTGCTTGTCGCTTGCCGACTGCTACGCCGAGAAGCTGCTGGCGAATTGTGATCGCTGGGCGGACCGCCAGGTTCTTTCGCGGGATCTGATCGATCTGAGCGCGTTGCGGAGAGTGGTCGGTCCCATTCCGGAAACCGCCTGGCAGAAGGTCGAAGGAGCCTATCGAACCTACGGCCGGAACGATCTGCTCAAGGCCCTGCTCGCATTCACCGGGGATGCCGCCCATCAGCAGCGGTGCTTCCAGGGTCTCCAGATCGATCAGCCGGAGGAGATCCTGTCCTCGGCCGCACAGCTCATCCTGGATATCGAGGCTCCCAGCGGGCTATCCTGATCTTTCAGGTAACGGCGATGGTGAAAAAGCTTTCCATCCGCGCCTCCGGCCAGGGGCTCCACGACGTGACGGACGAGGTGCGGGCGGCGGTACGCGAGAGCGGGGTGCGCGAGGGGCTCTGCACGGTCTTCCTCCAGCACACCTCCGCCAGCCTGACGATCCAGGAGAACGCCGACCCCTCGGCGCGCCACGATCTCGAGAACTGGCTGAACCGCCTGGTCCCCGAGCGCGACCCCCTCTACACCCACACCGCCGAAGGGCCGGACGACATGCCCTCGCACATCAAGGCCGCGCTCACCGCCCCCTCGCTCTCCATTCCCATCCTCGACGGCGACCTCGGCCTCGGCACCTGGCAGGGGATCTACCTCTGGGAGCACCGCCGCCACTCCGGCGCCCGCAAGCTGCTGGTGCACGTGGGGGCGTAAACCTACCCCGCCGGCCGCGCCTCCTTGTTGCCCTCCGGCTTCCCGTCCAGCTCCTCGATCAACGCATCCGACGCCGGCCGCTCCTTCTGGAGCCGCGCGGCGACCCGCTCGGCGTCGTGAAAGGCGCGCAGGACGTTGAGCCCCGCGAGCTTCTCCACCTCCTCATCGGTCCAGCCGCGGCGCAGCAGCTCGGCGAACAGGGAGGGATAATCCGCCACGCTCTCCAGCCCCAGCGGGACGCTCTCGATGCCGTCGAAATCCGAGCCGATCCCCACGTGATCGATCCCCGCCACCTGCCGCACGTGCTCGACGTGGTCCGCCACCTGCTCGAGGGTGGCCCGCGGCGCGGGGTGCTGCTTGCGCCAGCCGTCCTGCTCACGCTTCACCCGCTCGGGATCGCCCGGATGGAGGGCCTTCAGGCGCGCCTCCTCGGCGGCGTCCATGGCGTTCCACCCGCGCACGGCCTCCGAGGCGAAAGAGGGCACGAAGGTCACCATCACCACCCCGCCGTTCCTCGGCAGCAGGCGGAGGACGTCGTCCGGCACGTTGCGCGGGTGATCGTCGAGAGCGCGAGCCGAGGAGTGGGAAAAGATCACCGGCGCCGCGGAGACGGCGATCGCCTTCTTCATCGTCTCGGGCGCCACGTGCGAGAGGTCCACCAGCATGCCGAGGCGGTTCATCTCGCGCACTACCTCCTCGCCGAAGCGGGTGAGGCCGCCGTGCTGGGGCGCGTCGGTCGCCGAATCGGCCCAGTCGGTGTTCTTGCTGTGGGTGAGCGTCATGTAGCGGGCGCCCGCCGCGTAGAGCACGCGCAGGGAAGCCAGGGAGTCATGGATCGAGTGCCCCCCCTCCATGCCGATCAGCGAGGCGATGCGTCCCGCCTTGTGGATGCGCACGACATCGTCAGCCGTGGTGGCCAGCTCGAAGGTGTCGGGGTAGCGCTCGGCCAGCCGGTGGACGTCGTCGATCTGCTCCAGCGTCGCCTGAACGGCGTCCGCCCCGGTGATCTCGACCGGGATGTAGACCGACCAGAACTGCCCCCCCAGCCCCCCCTTGCGAAGTCGCGGGATGTCGGTGTGCATGGGGGGATCGAGCTTCGCGGTGCCCGCCCGCAGATCGATCCGGTCCATGTGGTTCTGGAACCGCTTGCGGTACTCCCAGGGGAGGTCGTTGTGGCCGTCGACCAGCGGCACCCGCTCCAGGAGCTTGCGCGCCCGCTCGACCAGGGCCGGATCGGGGGCCTTGTGCGCCGCCTCCTGCGCTCCGGTTACGGCGGCGCCGGCCAGCAGGGCGGCGAGCAGGAGGATTCCCGGGGGACAGCTCTTCCATCGCATCATCTCGTCTCCTCGTCGGTCGAGCGGATTCTACCCTGCCCCCGGGTAATAGATCGGCTCTTCGGGATCACGATGCCAGTCGTATTCAGCGGCAATGACGGCCGTTTCGGCGACGGCGCGGCCGGCGAGGCGCTCGACGAGGTAGAAAGCCATGTCGGTGCCGGCGGAGACGCCCGCGGAGGTGACATAGCGGCCCGCGTCAACCCAGCGCGAGACGTTGTCCCAATGAACGCGCGGGCCCAATCCGGTCACCCATCCAAAGGACGCGTGATTCGTGGCGGCCGGCTTGCCGTCGAGGAGCCCGGTGGCCGCCAGGATCGCGGCGCCGGTGCAGACGGAAGCCATGATCGCGACCCGCTCGTCCATCGACCGCACCCAATCGAGGAGCGCACGCCTTTCCTCCGGGTGCTCGTCGGCGAGCAGGACGCGCGTGCCGCCGCCGCCGGGAATCATCAACAGGTCGATCTTCTGTTCGAGCGCCTCCTCGCGAAAATAATCCGGCGCCACTCGTGGACCGTTGGCGCTCTTCACCGGCGCTGGCGTCGCCGCTCCCCCGCCGTCCGGCTTGCGCTGGTTTGAAATGAACACCACCTCGAACGGATACGGCGGCGGGCTGAAGTAGCTCGTGCCGATGAAGCGCGAAATGGTGAACGCCTCGACGAACCCCCACACGTCGATGGGCTCGAAGCCGTCGAACACCAGAATGCCGATGCGTAGCGTGCGGGGAAAATGATCCGTGTCGCTCATGGCTCCCTCTTCGTTGCCTCGTTAGCTGGCCTTGACGGGGGCGCCGAACATCATGCGGTGCCCGTCCGCCGTGCGGATGCCGAACTCGCGCATGCCCCACGGCTCGTCGCGGATCGGCTTGACGACCTCAGCCCCGCGCGCCGTGACCTCCGCGTAGAACGCATCGATGGACGCGACCTCGAGATACGCGTAGTACGAGTGGTCTCCCAGCTCGCCGGGCGGTATCGCGTCGGGACAATGGCCCACGAAGATGACACAGGCGTCGCGCTCGAAGAAGAGGAAGCCCGGATCGCCGACCTCGCGCACCGCAAAGCCGAGGACATCCCGGTAGAAGGCGGCTGAGCGCGCGAGGTCGGGCACGGCGATGACGTACCGCGGACGTGTGAGCATGACTCTCCTCCCCTCGGGGACCGCGCCACTCGAAGCCGCCAGCAACCGCGGGCCGCTACTGTGGATGATAGCGCAGGCGTCCGCTGCAGGAGCGGCAGGGCCAAAGGAGGGGCCAGACGATTCTGAGCACTGTCACCTCGTTCGGCACTTCCGGGCTCCCTGGGAAGGCGCTCCTTTTCCAGCCGCCGGCACCTTTAGGTTGGAAGGTCTCGATGACTCCTCATCACTGCGGCCAACGGGTCTGCTGCTCGCGGCCGGAAAGCGGAGCTTTCTGGTCTGCTGGAGCAGTCGTGTTATGCGTTGAGTAAATTCCCTGGTTTGCTCATTACCAGAACCGCCACCATGGTTTGGTCGCGCCCCCCGATTCGGGATCCACCGATGCACCTGCTGTGAGCCAGCCATCCCATAGCACTGCCACCTGATGATGATTTGCTACTCCTCTGCGGAACGTCTTTAGCGTCTCGGCGAGAGTGTCCTGAGCGTCCGAGGTCGCAGCTCCTAATGAGAAAGGTTCACCCAGAAGCTTAAACATGCCGGAGTGAAATGGTTGGTATGGTTGGGCGAACATTGCCGAGGTAGCCATACCCTGTCCCCAAACCTCAAATACAATTGCGTCGACCTTCCCCTGGTCGCGAGTCACACGAGTGTCATAGGCGAGGGTCCAGGCCTCAAGTTTGCTTCTCTGGTCTTCGAGCTGCTGCCGAGCGAAGGTGATGAAATCTCCAGAGAGTTCCTCTGGCACAAATCTGACGAGCTCGACCTTTCCCTCACGGAGCATTCCCGCCAGCGGGACGAGGATCTCGCCTTCCGGAGCCTCCGAAATACTCCAAACGGCGTGCGCCAGCACCTCCCCCGCTAATAGGCCAGCTGATCTGGGAACGAGCATGTTGAGGTTTCCTTCGCCGAACGTTCGACATAAGCGGCGGGGCAAGGGGCGCGAAGCGGCCCTTGGCACGTCCGCTCGATGGAGGGGTTAGGCGTCATAGCTCGATGTGACTCGTGGCGGAGATCCACTTCAGGACTGCGGGTCGAACTGGAAGACGCGCAGCTCTTGGCTGCAGCGGCAAGCCTTGGCGATGCGCGCGGCCCACGCGACGCCTTCCTCCCGCGAGGGAAGTTCGAGCACGGTGAAGCCGCCGTTGAGCTGGGGCGCCCACGGATATCCACCCTCGGCGACCGTGCCTTCGGCCGAGACAAGCGCAGGCGGTACTGCTTCGTCGATGCCGCCGCCGAAGACGTAGACGCCGGCGGCCTTCGCCTCGTCGATCACGGCGTGCGCGTCGCGTCCCACCGTCTCCCACTCGCCTTCGGGTACGACCATCGCCGCGCTTGGGAAGGAGATCAAGTACTTGGCCATAGTGCTCTCATCTTGAAAACGGGGCGAAGGTCTCGGCGGAAATTTCGATGGCACACACGCCATAAGGTGAGCGGCGAACCGCACCATTAGCGGTTTCCGCCCGCTCGACCGTGGAGTTATGCGTTCCACTCATGGGAGGAGGACCTTAGCCCTTCTCAGCGTGAGATAGTAGCCCATCACCTTCCCGTCAGGAGACTCCATTCTGGTCAGGCAGGTCAACTCCGCCTGAAAACGAACCTGTGCGCCGGGCGACAGCCGCCGCCACGAAGCAAGATCGGCCTCCGTTGCAGAGACAGAGATAATAAATCCAGGAGAGGTTTCCGCGTAGGACATCACGACCTGATACTCATGTCCTTGCTGATCGGAGATGCGAGCGAAGTTGCCCTCAAATTGCACCAGAGGACCAAATACATTGTCAGCATCTTCATCGCAATCACCATTGTTGGTCATGTATTTAAAGTATATTAAATTATTTTGGTCGAGCGGTGGGTTGAGCAAGGAAGCTTGTGGCTGATCGGGACAAGGCTTGCTAGGCCCCGGAGGGGATTTTGGAACAGAGTCAACATGATCGATGAAGCGTCTAAGTGAGGTTTGCCAGTCTTTAAGCTCTGTAGGCGATTCTTGTGCGAACAGCAAGGAAGCGTAGCCGCAGAAGAGGACTCCTGCCGCTATGGGCAGGGTCATTGCCGTAAGGCTCCCCATGCGCCTCAGCCAGTTTTCAATTTAGTTTTACCTTGCATAGCAGGCTTAGGATCTTTCCGTATAACGGGACCGGGGCTCACCGGCGGCGTCGGCCGTCCGGTGCAGCCCCTTAGGTTGGGCGCGTCAGCTATTTCTTCTTAGGGCATAAACGAGCGCGGGTTCTTCGAAGCTATCCATGAGTACTGGTTGCGTCGACGACCGCCTTTGTGAGAGCTCCGGAAGCTTCCGCATTGTAGGTAGGAAGCTCCCACGGCTCTGCCTGTAGTCTAAAGGTTCTGACTTGCTCAAGCCCCACAACCTTGACACCAGTCTCCTTCTCAGAGATCTTTCGCAGGTCGATAAGATAGCGCATGCCATGCTGGTGTGGCTTCTCTGGCACCGTAATTTGAAACTCTGTTTTCAGCTGGCCCACGTCCTTGTTCGCCGTCTCGATAGTGAGCCCCTTAGACTTTAAAACCTGGACCACTGCATCAAAGGTGGCGTCGTAGCTACCCTGAATAACGACCTCTTGGGCCTTCTTGATTTCCTCTGCAGATGCATTCTGGTTGGCACTGTCCGCCAAGCGCTGCTCTCGCCTCGCATGAAAACCCTGAGCGAGGGCTTGGTAAGTCTGGCCAACGACGAGAGACGCGACGACTAGACAAAACAATACTCTACGCATTATTTATACCTCCCTAAGGAACTCTAGATTGACAATTAGAAGAACAAATCATCGTTCGGTTGATGACACTCCCTTTCCTTAACCTCCGCGCCCAACGCTGATGCGGTGAGCGCGCGGGAACCGCGCTGTTTGCGGTTTCCGTCCGCTCGACCGCGGGGTTATGCGCCTCCATCGCAACGACTCTAGCTACGGTGCAAATTGCCGGAACGCCTGCGAGTGCTTTGCGGCTCTCGTTAATTGTACTCATTCACTTACCAGGGCACATACTAAGGAGTCCTCGGCTTAGGCTACACATTGCCGCAACTTTTTGCTAGTATACAGGCATGAGAGTGGACGGCAGGACACTGAATCACGAAACTCTGGAGACGATTCGCTTGCTGGCAGTCCGGCGAGTGCGCGAAGGTGAGAACCCCAGCGAGGTGATCAAGAGCTTCGGTTTCTGTCGAACTACCATCTACCGCTGGCTGCGTAACGAACAGGAGCAGGGTGAACAGGGGCTGCGAGCGCGTAAAGCAGCAGGACCCCGCCCGCAACTTTCGGTAAAGCAAAAGAAGCAAGTAGGGTGTTGGATCAACGGTAAAGACCCTCGCCAGTATGGCTTTGATTTTGGTCTCTGGACGCGCAAAATCGTGGCAGACCTCATCGAGAAGAAGTTCAAAGTCCGCTTGGGCCTGACCTCGGTCGGACGCCTGCTGGCGGAGTTGGGCATTACTCCACAGAAACCGCTCCGGCGTGCCTACGAGAGAAATCCCGAGGCGATCGAGCGCTGGCAGCGAACTGACTACCCACAGTTGCGGCAGCGTGCCAAAGAACGTGGGGCGGATATCTTCTTTCTCGATGAAGCAGGAATTCGCTCGGATACGCCGCTGGGCCGGACTTGGGCTCCCAAAGGACAGACACCGATTGTTCAAACCAGTGGTCAACGGCAGTCGATCAATGCCATCTCGGCGGTCAATTCTCAGGGAGCCTTCTGGTATGCCATCTATTCTGGCGGCCTGAACGCCTCTCGCTTTGTGGAGTTTCTTGGCTCCTTCCTGCGGCACCGGCGCCGTCCGACATTTTTGGTCGTGGATGGTCATCCCTCTCATAGGGCTAAGATGGTGTCGCAATTCGTGCAAGAGAAGAAGGGACGTATCGAGTTGCATTTTCTCCCCGGCTATGCTCCTGATCTGAACCCGGACGAATTCGTGTGGAACTATCTCCGCGAGAAAGGCACGTCCAAGAAGCCCCTCCTGAAAAATGAATCGCTGCGGAAACGCGTGGAAACTGATCTCGCCGCCATTAAGGCTCTGCCCAGTCTAGTTCGATCTTTTTTTCGTGCACCAAGTGTAGCCTATGTTACGGACTAATTAGTAAGCTTCATGACTGGACATGGTTCCAACGCTCGATCGACCATTTGCCGAATCTGTAGGTTAACTGCCGAGGGACAAAATAGTCTAAGACTCTATACTTATCTGACTCTGCCTCATAGCGTAGCCTAATGACGAGAGACTGCGTAGACTCGTTACGGATGATAATATGATGTGTAGCACTCTCATTGCCGCTGGAGTCTGGCACGTCTCCTATAACAGGAAATACCTCAGTTGTGCCGCGCTCCGGTATCGTCGCAGCAAGCCCTACTAGCTGGCCGTCTGTTAGAATTAGGTCCGGAGGGATAAGTCCGGCCAGCAGGAGTTCGCCGATCCTCAAAAGGCGTTGGTTCTCTTTAAACTGGCTTGAAATTCGTCCGCATCCGGCCGCCGCCAGAAGAAGAAGCAGAGCAACACCTTGGCACCAAATCCATGGGCGAGGAAAACTCGCAGAGAAGGGAGCGCTCAGCCCTTCTCCCCTCATCATCAAACAAGAATCAGGTGGATCCAGCAAAGTTCTTCTGTATGGCACTCTGACCTCCTGCTACCCTGCCGCATAACGCTGCTGCTGCTCAGCGGCCAGGAAGCGGAGCTTACTGGTCCTCTGGAGCAGCCGTGTTATGCGGCCCGACGCCCCAATTCCTACATGCGGCCGTACTCTGCGCTACTTCGCCTTGGTGAAAGTAATAGATACCGAAGCCTCCACTCCTGCTTCTGCAATGAATGCAAGCTTTCCCTTAGCATTGAATCCCAGAGAAATGTTGATTTCGCCAAACTCGTATCCGGACTGCGCCAATCTCTTTGTATCTGTGCCTGAAATAATATCAGCGACCTGTTGCATTACGACATTCCAATCTTCTTTCACCTCCTCCAGAGATCGCGTTAAGTCACCGCCGAGATCCCTATGGAGGCTGACCCCTCCTGGAGCCAGGGCGGCACCGCCCACAAACAAGACCTTCTTTGGATCTCGTGGCTTCGCTGTCTGCTGTTCAGGATCAGGATTAGTCATATGTATAGCTCCATATCCATTAGTTGCGCTGCCTGATATGCGTGCTGCGCGATTCCTCCTGTTCTACCCGCCAGGTCATTATACTCTCCCATATAGATTCCTATCGGCTCGCTGGAATGAGGATCAGCCACAAGAGCTCCCGAGTCGCCAGCCCGGCCCTTGTCGGCCAGAAACACTCGCGCAGGGAGAGCTGATGAATTGAGTATTCCCATGGTGTCGGTAACTGCGGTTACTTTTGTATAATGATGCCCAGACGCGGCTCCATCGAAAACAACATCGGTCCAAGGAGCCACTAGGTGTCTCGGAAACATTTGCTGTTGATGGCCCTGCGAGCACTGGCTCTGGACTAAAGCAGCATCAATTCCGTCAGGGCCTACATCCACAACATGTGCTTGGCATCCGCAAGAAAGGACAACTGGTACCCCGATCACACTTCCCACGACGTGCTTCGCCGTCAGGATACCGGGTCCTAGACTGCCCCCATGTACTCTCGACTTCGCATAACACGCACCAGTTCCCCCAGATGGATGAGATTCGAGATACTGGTGATTTGTCTCGATGATACGTCTGATTACAACGGGGAAGCGTACGTCCTCAACCTCGATTGAGGATGGAACCTCGGAAGGAAGCTCTTTCTGCGTGCCGAGAGAGAGGGCAGCAAAGATAATAACGCCAAAAGCATCCTCCTCGTACTCAGGATCCAAGAAACCATATGCTATATATTTGAAACCTGGAACGGTACGGGCAAAGTTCCTCTCACCTTCCGCTTCAAGCATCAGCCGCATTGACCAGTAAAGAGTCAGTCGCAGGTCCTCCTCAAGGCCCTCCGACGCACGATTGAACAGTTCTTCGTTGTTACCTAGAGCACGAACGTTATACTTCCGAGGAAGTAACTCTGGCCCTTTGCTCCTTCTGATATCCATTTATGCCTCCAGTTAAGCTACCGAACCCGTCAAAGCAGTCCAGCCGTACCGTACGCCTAACGCGCTTGAAGGTGAGCGAGCGGGAACCGCGCTGTTGCGGTTTCCGTCCGCTCGACCGCCCGGGTTGGCCGCACTACCGAGACATTGCGATATATGCATGTAGCCTCTCCTCTTCAGCGGCTGCTCCAATTCTACCCCGAGCACCGGGCCATGCCTAGAGGTTTCGCTACACGCAAGCGCCAGTTTGGTGCCGGAGCGTAGCGGAGGTTCCAAGCAGCTAACACGCCTATCGCTCGAACGGAGTGGCCCGCTCAAGTAGCTGGCATTTATTGGGGCAGCATGCCTAGTACCTCAAGACCTTCAGAGGCGCCAAGATAAATAACGCGAGACCAAGAATGAATGTGAGCACCTGAAGGATAGCAGGTATTTTGACGCCCTTTTCGTAGACTCCTCTAGGAGCTCTCTCTGGATGAGCAAGAACACCCGTAAGCGACATCAAACACCACTGACCGAGAGCTACCGAGCACAGGAGAACTATCCAGCTAAAGACGAAGTAAGAGAGGAATGCTTTAGGATTTCCGCCAAGGAGATCCTTAGAAAAGGTAACCGTCAAGGCGATAACGCTAGTGGCAAGCGTCATAAGCTGCTTTGTGGTATCTCTAGCATGTTCAAAGGACATCTTGTCTCGCTCCGAGAGATCCTTTGACACCATTATCTTTTCTTTATCCAAATGGCCAGACCGGTCCGATCGCATCAAGAACTCTCCTGAGAAGAGAACTACTGATGACCACCTTGCCGCCCGAACTCGTGGGGCTCGCCGCCGCCTGGGAGTGAAGGCTTTCGGCCAGTTCCCGCACGAGCCTCTTTATCTCTCCAGAATCAACTCTACGACCCGAGGGTTCAAGTCCTTGTATTCTATCACGAATCACCTGCCGTAGCTCGCTTTGCGCTCTGTCGGACAGGCGAAAGTCATCCGTATGGACTTCTGCGATAACTCTCCTGAATACGCTCCGCTCCAAATCTCGTCTCGACACTCAACCTCCTACAGGATAATCACACACCGTCCCAGACTACCGGCCAACGTGCTTGCCGATGAACGGCGGCTTGCCGTCCGCTCGATCGGCCGGGTTGGCCCCTCTCTTGCGAGAGAATATATCTACTCTACCATCTTTACGAGGGACGAACAATGCGTCCATCGTTAGACGATGCCTTACCAACTTCGCGTTGATAGTTGAGCCAAGTAATTACACAGGATACTACAGCAGAAGTTCCAGTAATCTGTGCAAACCCGACCTGCTCTGTTTGAGCTTTTGTGAGCAAGCCAACGATCCAAAGAAGCCAAATCAGAGAGAAGAACGCTGGCACGAATACGCCGCCAAGAAGCAAAAGCATCAGGGACAGATGTTTTAAAACCCTTACTAATTAGTCCGTAACATAGGCTACACTTGGTGCACGAAAAAAAGATCGAACTAGACTGGGCAGAGCCTTAATGGCGGCGAGATCAGTTTCCACGCGTTTCCGCAGCGATTCATTTTTCAGGAGGGGCTTCTTGGACGTGCCTTTCTCGCGGAGATAGTTCCACACGAATTCGTCCGGGTTCAGATCAGGAGCATAGCCGGGGAGAAAATGCAACTCGATACGTCCCTTCTTCTCTTGCACGAATTGCGACACCATCTTAGCCCTATGAGAGGGATGACCATCCACGACCAAAAATGTCGGACGGCGCCGGTGCCGCAGGAAGGAGCCAAGAAACTCCACAAAGCGAGAGGCGTTCAGGCCGCCAGAATAGATGGCATACCAGAAGGCTCCCTGAGAATTGACCGCCGAGATGGCATTGATCGACTGCCGTTGACCACTGGTTTGAACAATCGGTGTCTGTCCTTTGGGAGCCCAAGTCCGGCCCAGCGGCGTATCCGAGCGAATTCCTGCTTCATCGAGAAAGAAGATATCCGCCCCACGTTCTTTGGCACGCTGCCGCAACTGTGGGTAGTCAGTTCGCTGCCAGCGCTCGATCGCCTCGGGATTTCTCTCGTAGGCACGCCGGAGCGGTTTCTGTGGAGTAATGCCCAACTCCGCCAGCAGGCGTCCGACCGAGGTCAGGCCCAAGCGGACTTTGAACTTCTTCTCGATGAGGTCTGCCACGATTTTGCGCGTCCAGAGACCAAAATCAAAGCCATACTGGCGAGGGTCTTTACCGTTGATCCAACACCCTACTTGCTTCTTTTGCTTTACCGAAAGTTGCGGGCGGGGTCCTGCTGCTTTACGCGCTCGCAGCCCCTGTTCACCCTGCTCCTGTTCGTTACGCAGCCAGCGGTAGATGGTAGTTCGACAGAAACCGAAGCTCTTGATCACCTCGCTGGGGTTCTCACCTTCGCGCACTCGCCGGACTGCCAGCAAGCGAATCGTCTCCAGAGTTTCGTGATTCAGTGTCCTGCCGTCCACTCTCATGCCTGTATACTAGCAAAAAGTTGCGGCAATGTGTAGCCTAAGCCGAGGACTCCTTAGTAAATCAGGAGCATTTGGCTTAAAGCCAGCTATCCAGAGAGCTGTCGTGGCAGCGAGAAAGATCAACAAAAGATTTAAGATCAACTGCGCGTACGCTGGAAAGATATGGTCTTTTTGGGCGTAATTATAGCCACTTGCCGGAAGTAAGATAGCCATAAAGATGAGGTAGATCCACGCGCGGCTCCTGAATTGAGAAGGAGGCAGCAGCATCAGGAGGCAGACGCTAGCACCAGTGGCAAGAAGAATGGCACCAATCGCAATCATGTAAAACAAGAAGGCCGATTGGTCGTAGGAGTCCGGGCGAGGACCACCCGCTTGGGACAGTGGACCGCCGACATTCCAATGAATCCAGAAGAAGCGCTGGAGTTGGTTGATACCCACTAGCGTCCAGAGGACAAGCGCAACGATAGTTACTCCAGCAACCAACAGGGCTTTCAACCAGCGTTTCATAAATGACCTCCTGCACGAGTTTTACTCGCCGGCCAACCTCAAGATTAACCTTCCGCCGTTTTCCCTCAGAATGCCTATGGTGGTCGAGCTCTCCGCTGGCGCCAAAGCACTCCGGTTGTCGTATGTCTTTGATTCTATAACTCTCTTTAATTCTACCCCGGTTCCTGATCAAGGTCAACGCTCGGCCTCGACAGCGTAGAAGACACCATTCTCTGAGTTGACCCCAGGAACTGGCCCGGAGCAGAGCCCGGAAGCTATCTGATGGAGGCGAGAGGATTTCTGTTTATTGACGCGCGTATAAGAAGCTGAGGCTGGAACGCTATACGCGCTCGATATGCATTCCAGCCCCAACGGAATTTTTCCCTCAACTCACGCCCAGGGACTGAGATCGGGATCTTGCCGGCCGATCGGCGCGCGTCTTATATGGGCGGCAAGGCACGGATAAGCACCCGCGCCTCCCCATCAGCAGGTGGGTGGCGAAGGAGGGACGCAGGGTATGGCAGGTCGCCCGGCTTGACGATCCCCGCCTTCCCCACCGCATCCCGAAACGCCCTCTGGGCTCGAGGAGACGTCGATAGCCCGATGCCTCTTCAGAAGGTCTTGAAGTTCGGCCTGCCCCGGTCAGGCATCGACCCTGGCGGCGGCATGCCCTCCGGCGGAGACGCCCCGCAGTCCCCGTGGCCTCCGAAAGGGTGTCGTTAAGGACCTGGGGTCGTCTCTACCCCCTTCGCCGGAAGGCTACGCCAGGCTCGACACCCATCCCGCCACGTCGCGAGCGCTCCACGAGCCATTCTTATATATAAACCTCACAAAAATATATACAGAGTTGTCCCGGAGAGGTCTCGAGCAGTCCTGGCCCGGCTATTTCAGGAGCTCGAAGCGGTTCCGGCGGCTCTTTGTATATAAAAATCGAAGAATTATATATAGAGAGCACCCATCGAGAGGGTTCGAGCGGCCTTCTCTATATATAAATCACCTATGAATATATAGAGAGGACCCCAAAAATGCTCGGCACGCCTCGTGGAGCGGTATTTTTGGGAGCTTTGTATATATCCAAGAGGCGCGGAGAGCTTTCCGGAGGGGCTGATTCGCTTAAAAACAGGGGCTCATGGCCATTTTGGCGCACTTTGTATATATTCGCGAGCGATTCGTATATAAGAATGACCCTTGGAAAGCTTCCAGGGAGGCTCGTCTATATAAGAATCGGCCAAGTTTATATATGGGCGCCTTCAAGGGCCTGTTTCCGCGGTCCCGAGCGCTTCCGTGCGGGCTCGCGGTACGGGAACGACAGCCGCGGCGAAGCCAGCGGCTTCGGCGGGACCAGGGCGCGGGCGGCGCTGGACGGCGTAGCGGCCGGCAGGTCGAGCTCGTGCGATCAAAACCTCGTCTCCAACTCCCTGTCTCGGCCTGCCCTGTCGGAGATCTTTATGGTTGGGAACCTTTATGGTTGGAGAGCTCTTTAAGACTCGATTCCCCTCCCCGCTCGCGCAGGTTCTCTTCCTGGAAGAGCCGCACCCGCGCCCGCATGATGCCGGCGCGGCCCAGATATCCCAGCAAGCGGCGACGGTCGTGCCGGTCGACGATCGGCAGCCGGCCGATGTCGTTCGCCAGCATGCGCGCCACGGCGTCGCGCAGGAGCTCGTCGGGATAGGCGACGATCAGCTCCCGCGTGCCGGCCTCCAGCACGCCCGCGGCTCGCCCCTGCTCGCTCTCCATCGCCCGCATCAGATCGCTGCGAGTGATGATCCCCGCCAGCTCGCCTCGCTCGTCGACGATGGGGATACCCTGGCGGCCGGTCAGAGCCGGGTCGCCGGCGGCGATGAGGGCGGACAGCTCGGCCACCGTCATCGTCGCCGGAATGGTCACGACGCCGCGATCCATGACCTCGCCGATGCGGTGAACCTCGAAAGGATCGACGCTGTACTCACGCACCAGGTGATGGCCGCGCCGGGCGAGCTTCTCGGTGAGGATCGAGCGGCGCAGCAGCAGGACGGTCGTGCCGTGCGCCACGACCGTTCCCACCAGCAGGGCTGGCAGCACGTTCCAATCGTGAGTGAGCTCGACGGTGAAGAGGATCGCCGTCAGCGGAGACCGCATCGTGCCGCCCATCATCGCCGCCATGCTGACCATGGCCCACAGCCCGGCATCGCCGACCGGAATCAGCCCTGATTCCAAGACTCCCAGACCGCCGCCCATGATGAGGAGCGGCGCGAGCACGCCTCCCGAAGTGCCCGACCCCAGGGCCACGGCCCAGACCGCGGCCTTGAGGAAGAGCAGCGACGCAGCCGAGCCGCCAGTGAGATGTCCGGCGAGCAGATCCTGAATGGCGTCGTAACCGACCCCCAGCACACGCCGGTCGAGCAGGCCGCCGACGCCTACCGCCAGGCCGCCGAGGATCGGCCACCACATCCAGTGCACCGGCAGCTTGGCGAAGAGGTCCTCGCAGGCGTAGACGAGACCGGTCAACAACCCCGACGCCACACCGGCCAGCAGTCCGACGGCGACGGCGAATCCAAGCGTCTCGGCCCCCAGGACGGCATGGCCGAGGACCGGGAAGATCGGCCCGGCGCCGAGCAACGGCACCCGCACCACCGCCGCGACGACCGAGGCGACCGCCACCGGGATGAAGCTGCGCGGCTTCCACTCGAACAACAGCAGCTCGACGGCCAGCAACACCGCCGCCATCGGCGTGGCAAAGATGGCCGCCATGCCGGCGGCGGCGCCGGCGACCAGCAGCGTCTTACGCTCCGCCGAAGAGAGATGGAAGAGCTGGCCGATCAGCGAGCCCACGGCGCCGCCGGTCATGATGATGGGCCCCTCGGCGCCGAACGGGCCGCCGGTGCCGATGGAGAGCGCCGAGGAGACCGGCTTGAGCAAGGCGACCTTGGGCTCGACGCGGCTCCGGCCGATGAGGATGGCTTCCAGCGCCTCGGGGATCCCGTGGCCGCGGATCTTCTCGGAGCCGTAGCGCGCCATCAGGCCGATCACCAGGCCGCCGATCATCGGCACCAGCACCGCCCAACCCCCCAGGTGATTGCCGGCCGGCGACACGAGTTGGGAGGAGAAGCGCTGGTAGTAGGCGAGGTTCGTGATGACCGCGATCAGCCAGACCAGCGCGTAGGCAACCAGCGCCGCCGCCACGCCGATTCCCACGGCCAGGCCGGAGAGCACCAGGACGCGGCGGTCGGTGCTGAAGTCCGCCAGCTCGTCTCGTTGCTGATGCAGCTTCGGATGAGAGCGTTCGTCGGTCTGGGCGTACACGGAATCCTCGCGCAGGGAAAGGTGGCGCGAGCTATCGTAGCACGATGTTCCAACTGCCTCATGCCAGGATCTCCACGTACCCGTCGGTTCCATGCACGCGGATGCGCTGCCCGTTCTTGATCAACCGGGTAGCGTTCTCCACGCTGACGACCGCCGGTAAGCCGTATTCCCGGGCGATTACCGCGCCATGGGTCATCAGCCCACCCACCTCGGTCACCAGGCCCTTGATAGACACGAACAAGGGCGTCCAGCTCGGGTCCGTGAAGGCGGTGACCAGGATATCCCCCGCTTCCAGCTCGGCATCGGCCATTCCTGAGAGGACGCGGGCCCGCCCCTCGACGACGCCCGCGGAGACGGCGAGACCGGCAAGAGCGCCGGCGGGGAGATCGGCTCGCTTGTACGCTCCTGTGACGATTTCCCCGTCGGACGTGAGCACCCGCGGTGGCGTCAGCTTCCTGTTGCGCTCGTGCTCGGCCTTCCGCTGGCTGACGATCTGGTCGTCCAGCTCGTGCGTCCGCACCACCTCGCGCAGCTCCTGGAGCGTGAGGTAGTAGATGTCTTCCTGGCTCTGGAGCACGTTGGCTCGCACGAGCCGCCCGGCTTCTTCCAGGAGGGCCTGCTTATAGACGAAGTAGCGGCTGACGATGCCGTACTTCGGATACTCACGGTAGCCCATGAAGGTCCGCAGCCGGCTGATCATCCGTTGCGTTTCCCCGGCCTTCTGCGGGCCGTCCGGCAATTGCCTCAAGCGCGCCAGCAGCTCAGCTTCCTTCTTCGCGGCCTCCTGCCGCCCCTGCTCGAGCTTCCGGCTGCCGGCCCCCGGCTCGAAATTCCTGATGTTGCTGAGGATCAAGGGAATCAGGGTCGTGGGGGCTTCGCGCCAACGCGTCCTCGTCACGTCGATTTCCCCGACGCCTCGCATGCCGTACTTGTCGAGATACGCGTGGATGGCGTCGTGGGCTTCCGGTCCCCCTTCCAACGGGAGCAGGCCCTCCAGGAAGCCTTCATCCTTCGCATGCTGGAGGTAAGCGATCACCTCGGGATGCGGACGGATCACGTCCGCGACGTCCAGGAGCGCCAGCCCCATTTCCGAGGTGACGTTGTTCGGTGCGGACTGCGCGAGCGTGTCGGCGGCGTTCTTCTCGCCCAGCCACTCCATCATGTGCTCGTTGATCCATGTGGCAGCGTTCATGCCGGCCATGATCGCGGCGAAGTTTCGCGGCTCGGTCAAGCTCTGCCTCAAGAGCTGGACGTCTTCCAGGATGAAATCCAGGAGATCCATTCCGGATTTCGTCCGGATGTCCCGCTTCAGCGCTTCGATCGACGCCTGGCTGCGCGCGATCAAGTCCGCGACGATCGCCGGATCGTCCTCGATCTGTGCCTGGAAGTCCGCACGCGACATACCCGGCTTGCCTTGACCGGGACCCGGGGCCTTCCCATCAACGGGCGACAATGCGACGAAATCGCGCTCGATGAGGGTCGTCAGGGCGTCCTTGAACAGCGGATCGAAGCGGCCCAGGACATTCAAGAGCACGTCCCGGCCGGCAGGCGTTGCCAGCTGCTTCGTGATATCGACGAACAACCTGCCACCCGCCGCAACCATGTGCCCTGTCTGGAACAAGGACAGCCCCAAGGGCTTCATGGGGTCGGTCATCATCTGCTGATGGCCGACGGAGACGTAGACGTGGTTGCCTTGATCCTCCGCTTGCGGGATGGGGTACAGGGTGGTGATCGGCCGGCTCTGGACGATGTGGAAATCGTCCTCGACCAGGCACCATTCGATGTCCTGGGGCTGATCGAAATGCCTTTCGATCCGCCGGCCCAGGCGCGCGAGCCGCACGATCTGCGCATCCGTCAGCACTTGCCGGTCCTGCCGGATCGCCTTCTCGATGACCTGGCCGTC
Source organism: uncultured Acidobacteriota bacterium (assembly GCA_963698025.1). Lineage (GTDB taxonomy): Bacteria > Acidobacteriota > Thermoanaerobaculia > Multivoradales > UBA5704 > DATARR01. Next base: position 870,838 of record OY969112.1, read on the forward strand.
CCGCACTTTGTAGCCATCGGCGTTCACCAGGCCGGAGACCAGGGCCTCGCCCAGGCCGAAGCCAGCCTCGATCGCTGCCACCTTCCGGTTGCCTGTGACGGGATCGGCCGTGAACAGGATGCCCGCCGCCCGCGGGAGGAGCATCTTCTGCACCACCACCGCCATGTGGACCTTGCGGTGGTCGAAGCCGTGTTGGAGGCGGTAGGTTACCGCCCGCTCGGTGAAGAGCGAGGCCCAGCACCGGCTGATGTGCTTCAGGATCGCCGGCTTGCCGATGACGTTCAGATACGTATCCTGCTGACCCGCGAAGGAAGCCCCCGGTAGATCCTCCGCCGTCGCGCTGGACCGCACGGCGCAGGCCTCTTGCTCCCCGAGCCTGGCGAGGAAGCGGGTGATCGCTTCCTGGACGTCTTGCGGGATGGCGATCCCTTCGATGACCCCGCGGATCGCGGCGGCAAGCTCCCGGATCGCCTCGCGGTCTTCCGCCTTCAGCAGCGCCAACCGATCGAGCAAGCCGCCGATCGCCGGCGCTGCGCCCAGGACCCGCTTGAAGGCTTCGGTCGAGACGCAGAAGCCATCCGGCACGCGGATCCCTTCGAGCCTGGAAAGCTCCCCCAGATTCGCGCCTTTACCCCCGACCACCCCGATGTCGGTTCGGTCGACCTCCTCGAAGCCAAGCACATACGCACGCATCTGTTCCTCTCGTTCAGCCGCCGGACCTCCTCCAGCGATCACCACCGCATGCTCTGTCATCGATCCGTCCTGCATTCGATCCTCCCGTTCCTGCGTTCTCGCCTGCGGCCGGACTATGCGGCATGCCCCGGGGCTTGCCGCAAGCCCCCGTGGCTGGCATAATGTGGAAGTGGGGAGGGGCGGGAGTGTGAGGTCACCACGCTCTTGGCTCGCGATAACCTCCCTGGCATCGACCTACGGCCACCGCGCCCGCCGCCGCCTCTACCAATTTGCCGTTCCCTGGGGCCTCGACCAGCAGCGACCGGGCCTCTCGCGCCGCCGCGGTGAAGGCGGCGGCCAGGGCCTCGATCTCGTTGCGCGAATCGACTGGCACCTGGCTCCGGCTACCTTCTCGGCTCATACCGCATCGCCACCGCCCCCGAGCCGAGCTCCAGACGGCTCACGAGCTTCAAGTTGACACGCTTCGATAACCCCGCGAACAACGTCGGCCCATGGCCCGCTAGCCTGGGATGCACGACGAGCTCGTACTCATCGATCAATCCCAGCTCCGCCAACGCCTGCGGGAGTTTCACGCCTCCCACGAATAGTCCCTTGCCCGGCTCCCGCTTGAGCTGCTGAACGGCCTTCCCCAGATCCCCGCGCACGAGCTCCGCGTTCCAATCGACCCGATCCAGGGTACTCGACACAACGTATTTCTTTGCCGAGTCGATCGTACGGGCGAGGCCAAAGAGGAGGGCATCCAGGCACCTCCCTATGGCCAGGCGGCACCTATTGTCCCAGCCCCTTGAGTGGAGTAACATTTGTCGACGACAGGGATCCGCGACTGGACTTCAGCCTCAGGAAAGGAAACCTCGATGCGCAAAGCCCCTCTCGCAATGACTTTCTTGCTCTGTTCTCTCGCAGTCGTCACGGCGAGCGCCGTGTGGGCCGGACAGGGCGCGCCTACGATTGGCTCCACGCCAGCCCCGGCGGTTTCGCTGGCGGTCCAGGCGGCGCCTCCCAGCCTCGACAGCCTCCAGGCGCTCATCTTCCAGACTCAGCCTGTCAACCAAACCTCCTGCAACTGGGACTGTGCAGCTATATATGAGCAGTGCGAGTCTTCGTGCTCGGGCTGTGCCCCCCGGTTGTTCGCCTGCCAACCCGCAACCTGCTACTTCAGATGTATCTGCTGGTCTATATGCCCCTGATCCAGCGGTCCGGGGGTATCGAGTCTGCCGGAGGCCGCGAATACGAGGACGAGAAGGCCGAGCGATCGGACTCGCATGGAATCTACACCAGCGGCCTCACGGGACTCACTGGGATGCCGGTCGCCGCGGCCTCGTGGAGCTTGGGAACGGGCGTCAATTCGAACCTGAACCTGTCGGCCACGAGCCAGCGGCGCCGCTTGATCTCCTCCACCAACTCCGGAAACAACATCTCGTAGAACGCGGCCCGCAGGGCCTTACGGATCCGCTCGTGCGCGGCGAACTCATTCCTTGGCAAGAACATCGTTCCGTCTCGTGACTGCCAACGACAAAGCTCCGCAGCGGCGGGGGCCGAGTGGGCTTGAACACGGGAAAGCCTACATGCCCCCGCCGTCTGCTGCAGCGTTTGGTTCGGCGGGCTCGCTGCAGCGCTCTTGCTAAGCCGCGTGGTCTTCGTGTCTGAATGACACGGGTCACTTCTGTGCCGGCATCTCGCTCATGGGGACGAGACCCACACCCATGCCCGTCTGGGACACGTTGCCTCATCAAATCCCGCCGTCACTTCGACGGCTTCCGGCGTGGCGGCTTCTTCGCACCATCCGATTTGATGATGAGACTGCCCTTCCCCTTGGATGGCAATGGAACCCTCGCCTGATCAATCGTAGCTGCGATCAGCGCTTCCACGTCTGGATGTGCCAACTGGCTGGCCGCCTCCACCTGGATGAAGCGAGTCTGCTTTCCCGATCCCCGCAGAAGCCGCTCCGGGTCGGGCAGCTGAGGTCCCTGACTGAAGTACAGAGATACACCGGTGGCACATGCGCGGATCGCCACGATGGAATCGATCCCTCGGTCCGCCGGCGAATAGCCGATGACGAGGGCGTGACCGTAGTCGTACGCCAGCTCGTTGGTGGTCGGGAATCGCTTACGCACAGCAGCCCGGATCGATCGAAAGAGCTTCTGATTCTTCGGATCAAGCTTGTCGATGTAGGCCCGGAGCTGGGCCTCCGGCGTATGTTTCCTGCTATCGGGTTTCACTGTCATCGCACTCTCCCGGTCATGCTCAGCGGTTCCGCCTCAATCCGGCGAACGTTCTGAGGTGAGCGGCGGGACCGCCCGATAGGGCAGTATCCGTCCGCTCGACCGCAGTGTTCGGCGGCCCTGCCTATCCGGTCCGTCAACTCGGTCGCCACAGAAGGCGGACACCTCCGTAAGCCGTGAGTATAAGCGAAACTACGTCCAGAGGCGCTGAGTGTACTTTAAAGCCTGTGACAAGTTGAAGAGCCGACCATGCCTCACAGAAGCCGATGCAGTGCCAACCGACCGTACCCAGAGAATAGAAGAGGGTTCCAATGCTAACTAGTAGCACGATTGCACCAATAGCCCTTGCAGTCCAACGCCAGCGAGGAGACTTCGAAAGTCCCATAAAGAATGTGACAATCGATATCAAGCTTGCAGACATGATTAATCTGAACCACGCAGTTTCGTATGTGTCCTTCAGTAATCCTGCCCATGCATGTTCGCACTCAGTTGTCGGTTGCACTCCTTTCGTCGCAGCGTAATCCTCGTAAGACCCTCTCAAGCCTTTAAGGAAGTCGCTGACATATCCGCCATAGTCTCGTGTCACATCCACCAATGCTCCAGATGAAGCATCAAGGTGGGTAATCTTGAGACGGTAAGGAAGCATAGCCATCACATTGCTACAATCCATTCCCCATAGCAAATTATCGAGCAAGACCAACTCATCTATTCCGTCCTTGTCGATATCTTGAATGTCAGTGTGAAGACTTGGCGCGGGGAAGGATCGGTATTGTTCAATGCCCGTTCTATAAGCAAGGAAGGCACATTCGATCCGACCTGCGGCTCCAAAGTTCCATTTCACTAGGATTCCTTCTCCTGATGCATGCTGAAAGTGCTTTATGGTCCTTGATGCACCTTCATTCTCATCCCAGACTTCTGTAGACGACGAGATTGGATTACTTAGGAGTTGCGCAGCCTTGGCATCCAACCCCTCACAGGGGTCATCTGCCCTGAGGGCAAAGGCGGAAGCGAAGAAAATCGCGTAACTAGTTATTATCTTCTGCGCCGCGTTCATAGACACTCACAGGTCCTATACGGTCTCTCGTGCCTTGGTCGTATTCCCCCATATCTCCGCCTTGCCGCCGAACGTCAATGCCGCTGAGCGGCTGCGTCAGCAGTCCGCTCGAGCGGCGGGGTTGGGCGCCACTTCGTTAGTTTCCCGAAGTCCGCCCCTTCGGCACTCAGACGGCATGGTCATTTGATGGCAAGAATCGGTTGAGCAGCCCGGAGTAAGTAGCTCCGTACAACTCGAACGCTTCAGAAAGCCGACCGGCTTCGATGTGCTCTACAGCTAGTCGGATTTTATGGAGCGTTTCGGTGAAGATCGTGGAACTGTCAGCACTACTCTTGACTGCGTTCACGAGTGCTGGTGCCGTAGCGTAGTACTGCCGCAAGGCACTGTCTCCATCTGGGCGTGTCCTGACGTACAGATCGCGAAATCCGCGCATCACTGTGAGTTCTCGGCAATCGAGCGGAAGGCCTGCGAATTCTACACAAGCAGTAGTCAGGAAGCAGAACCCGCTGTCCCGGTCCCGCTGCCTGTTCGTGTTGTCATAACCCGAGTTGTAAGCATCGCGTCTTTCGTCGTGGTCCTTGTGCGATTCGAATGGCCCGGCCCAGGGGTCGTGGCGCATCCGACCTTCTGAGGCATCACGAGCACCGCGGCGGTTCTCGGAGTCCTTCTTGTCTCTGCTGGCCATTTCAGTTTCTCCTGTCGTTGATCGTGTCACCAACGTTGCGTAAGTTCACCGCTCGGCAAACGCGCAAAGCGCGGTTGCCGTCCGGTGCAGCGCCGGGGTTGGCCGCTCTCTTTGTGGTCGTCGAATTCGCATCATATGCGCAGCGTAACATGACCTAGCCCGCTCCAATTCTAGAGCTGTTGGTCCGGTCTGGTTATGTGAACCCCCTTAGGACAGAGAAGCAGAGGCACGAGGCAGCGGCATGCAGAACAGAGATTGAGGATAGTGCAAGCCGAGTCTGACCAAAATAGTAAGCTACTCCTATGACTACTCCATAGCAAGGAAACTGAATGAGTGCAATAAGAAGAACCGAAGGCTGCTCGAGGCGCAAGAAGCCTAGCATTGCAAAAGGAAGAGCCATCTTTGCTAAAAAATAATTGCCGCCATGGCCTCCACTGAAAAGCATTGGTGAAAATACCGCAAAAATCAAGATTGCGCCCAGCATTGAGCCTGTAATTATTAGGGCGAGAGACAGTTCAGCCGCTTCTCGCAAGCGTTCGTCTCGGTCAATCTCGTAAGCCATGCCAATTCCTACTCTCAAGAGGCTACCCTCTCTGCAAAAATCGGTTCACCGGCCAACGCTGTTGCTGCTCAGCGGCCAGGAAGCGTAGCTTTCTGGTCCGCTGAAGCAGCCGGGTTAGATTCTATACCTCCTCGCCGCGTCGTTTGTAGCCACTGACCTCCTCAAGTCGTCGCTCAACGACAGCTTCCGCTGCACCGGCATATATTAGTGGCCAGATAGTTCCACTGGTTGCCCGCTCTCCTGCGACAAAATGCGCCCATGCGTCGCAGAAGAGCTGCCACTTTGCTTGCGCTGCGTCAAACGCGACAAGTTCGGTTGAATCGAGGCGAGACCTAAGGGTCTCTACAGCTTCCGTTAGCTGCATTTGCTTTTCGCTTAGCGACTTTCCCGCAGCGATGTTCATGTCGGTCTGTGTCAGGGGTGCGCCGGGGTGAATCGTTTCAGAAACTAACTCATCGGCGGCTCGTAAGAAGGTCACGCAACTCTCGAAACATCGGGCTACTTCCTCAGATTCAATCTCATATGCTGAAGCTATCTCATGGCAGATGATATGTCGCAGTTCAAAGGTCCGAGCCACGTCGGCAAAGACCTTATCAGGCTCTGTCAATATAGGAGTAGCTGGCTCACCCTTTACTTCATGTGCCCAACGATCAGTGGTTGCTCGCAGTGCTTGGAGAAAGCTTGCGCCAAGTAGACTCGATAGCGCTCCGTCGATGTGCTCCAAGCGACTTAGCTGCACACTGTGCGCCACCAACTCACCCACTGTTATGGTCTTGCCGTGAACGGCCCTTAGTACAGAAAAATCCAGCTTGATCGCCGACGCAGGCTTTTCGGCATTGGATAAATACGGCTCGCCAGCGTCAATCAGATCCTTTATAGCCATGCGAAAGTAGCTTTCCACACAGGCTATGAGTGCAACAGGGAAGTACCGGAAAAGTTCAGTCTCGATCTTATCAAGTTCGATCGTGTCAAGCTTATTGAGGGCGCGCTCAAGTGCAAAGAGCCGCATCGATAGTTCAAACATAGCCGAGCCGAACTGTCGTCGCTGGCGGATGTCTGCAATCTCTTGAATGATGTCTCGTGTGCGACTCATAATCAGAATCTAACCTCGAGATTAACCTTTCGCCGTTTCGCCCCAGAATGCATATGGGGCATTGAAGCCCTCGTCGCCTCCGGATTGCTCCGGCATCGTATGTCGTTGATTCTATAAGCTCCTCCAATCTTACGCCCGATCCTGATCGGCGTCAACGCCTCGACACGCCCCGTAGAAAAGACCCACCCATTAGGGTGGCCCTGGGCTGGTGCGGAAAGCGAGATCCGGAAGCCATCTGGTAGAGGCAACACGGTTTCTGCTGATTGGCCCACGTATAAGTGGCCGAGGCAGGAACGATATACGAGGCGATATGCATTCCATGCCGGGGAGAGCAACTCCAGATCTCACGTTCAGTGAATGGGATCCGGCCCTGCATGCGAATCAGCGGGCCTCTTCTACGCGCGGCACGGCACGGATCAGCACCCGCAGGGAGGAGGCTTCTACTACCACGTCATAGCAGAATTGAACGGTCGGGGCGGAGTTCTAGGCCGGGGGCCCAACGGGCCGTTTTCCCTCAGCCCGGGGCAGCGCCCTGGGATTAGCCATCGCCTCATGACCTGTTGCGGCCTGAAGGGCCGGGCTGGCGGTTGGGTGAAAATCCGGAACGCCGGTTAGTGCGGCCCTTCAGGCCGCATCGCCTTTCAGGGTCCTCTCGAAACCCAGGGCGGTGCCCTGGGCTGAGGAATCCCGGGCCGTTGGCCCGATCATGCGGTGATGTCGCCGGAGCGGCCCCGTAGGACGCCCTTACAAAGAACCCACAGTTCAAGGTTGACGGTGTACTACGCTCCCGCCCCGGATTCACGCAGGGAGGAGACACCCGAACCGGGCGCCTCCAAATCATTTGGAGCCCCTACCCCCGGCGGCGGTTGGCTCCGAAAGCCTCGTCGTCGCCGAGGCGTTGGATCGCGCGCACGATCAGCTGGCCTGGAATCGCCTGGCATCAATTTCAGATACCGATTCCAGAAATCCATCTCTTCCGACGCCACACGAGCGAAGATGGCGGCCCTGGACGCGCAGATGCGGCTCCAGGAAGAAAGATACGGTGCCACGAAGAAAGACGCGGCCTCGGGAAGAAAGATGGCTCCTCAGGAAGAAAGACGGAGACCCGGGAAGCCAGGATGACGGCCCGGATGGAAAGACGGCCGTTCGGGAAGCTAAAAAACGGTCGGGACACCAAAATATTCGTCCGGATGGCAGGATGACGACCCGGGAAGCTAAAAAAGCGGCTGGGAAACCAGAAAATCGGTTCGGACGCCAAACAACCGGTCCGGACGCCTAAGAAACGGTCCGGGACGGTTAAAACGGCGGCATCTTTCCCTGCGGCGGCTCGGGGAAGCTACAAGCGGTAAGATCCGTCTCCAGATCGACGGTCGGTGCCGGACAAGCCCCGCGCGACCGTCACCGACCGAGGAGATTCCCCATGGACCACCCCGCGCCGTTCCGTCCCGAGGATCACGCTGTCTACGACTCCGGGAAGATGGGCAAGAGCACGCTCTTCCAGTCCGACCGCCTGCTGGTGGGCCTGAACGCCTTCGAGCCCGGCCAGGAGCACCAGCTGCACGGCCACGCGGGGATGGACAAGGTCTACTACGTGCTGGCGGGAAGCGGCGTCTTCCTGCTCCACGGGCGGGAAGAACCGATGGAGGCCGGGACGATGCTGATCGCTCCCGAGGGGGTCCTCCACGGCATCCGTAACACCGGCACCGAGCGCCTGCTGGTGATGGCGATCCTGGCGCCCTCGCCGTAGAACTTTCCTTAGATTTTCTCCTAAGCATATTGACATTAGCGCTAATTCATATATTCTGGTTTCGCTAGAGCGCGCTTGGCAACTTAACCAAGGAGATGTAGATGAAACTGTTTCGCGGTTTGGCTCTGCTTTGCGTCTTGGCCCTCTCCACCACCGCCGCCTTCGCCAGCTCGGTCCAGATCAGTTCCCCAGTTCCTGGCGCGGGTGACAACACCTGCGTGGACGTCTACTGCGACGGCGTCTATGGTGGCAAGTCCTGTGGCCCGACCACTGTGGACATCATCCAAGGGGCGCTTGAACTTTGCGGCGTCTCCTAGATAACTGACTTCTCAGGATGCCGGGGCTCTCGGAGCCTCGGCATCTGGTCTGGCTCTGCGAGCAGTAGGAGGAGCTGTTAATAGGTGCCGGGAGGGCAGAAGGTTTCCTTGGCGACGCACACGCCTTCGCTGTCACAGACGAGGACCCAGCACGTCGGAGGGAGCGGAATGTGAGTGGCGTTGACCGCCGTGCCCAGATTCGTCGAGATAGGCTTGGCTCCGGAAGCGGCGGCGGTGGTCAGGAGGAAGGCGGCAACCAGCAGAGTCATCTTTCGCATGCGTCGGTCTCCATTCTAGATGAGCTATATATCTATCCTGGAACCATGACGCTGTCAATCGAGATCGCCGGCCTGGAAGAGGACCGGGAGGCCTCCGTGCCGGAAGCCCCCAGAGGTCGCAGTGTCAAAAGCAGCGGCACTGCCCTGTGCAGTAGTTGCAGTCCCCGCCATTCACGCAGACGTCGCCGCAACCCTCACTGGCGCACATGGGATCCACGGTACAGGCGAAGGCTGGCTTGCTGCTGATGAGGGCGCCCGAGGTGAGCAGGACGGCTACGGCGCAAAGAATGAGTCGCTTCATGGATCTCTCCTTTTGTGGGTGGTCCACCTTGCAGGTGGCCACGGGTTAGAGATCCTCTCTGCAACTTCTGTGCTAGCGAAAGTGCTTTGCTCGGCGAGGCGCCGAGGGGCACCGCCTCCCTACCGCGCCGCCTTGGCCGCCGGGGCGCCCGCCGGCACGATCCCCCGGGCCTCGTCGACCGTCACCACCTGATTCGTGGGCACGTTGGTGAACTTCTGCTTCGCGCCGCTCGGCCACTCGATCTCCAGCGCCTGCACCACCTTGTCGGAGCCGAGGCCGAAGGTTGGAGCCGTCTGGCTCTGCGAGCAGTAGGAAGAGCCGCTGCGCACCATCGTCCACTGCTTGCCCGAGTCGCCGGTCACCCGCACGACGGCACCGAGGCCGTCGCGGTTCGACTTGGTGCCCACCGTGCGCACCCGCAGCCAGTGGTTGCGGTTGCCGCCGTCGTTGCGGAGGACGTAGGCCGGGCCGTTGTTGGTGGTGATCACGACGTCGAGGTCGCCGTCGTTGTCGAGGTCGCCGTAGGCCGCGCCGCGGGCCACGATCGGCCGGCCGAGGTCGGGGCCCAGGGCCGCCGTCGCCGACTGGAACTTCCCCTTCCCCAGGTTGCGGAAGACCAGCGGCGCCTGCTTGTAGGTGACCCGCGGCTGCACGCGGTTGATCTCTTCCTCCAGGTGACCGTTGGCGGCGAAGATGTCGGGCAGGCCGTCGAGGTCGTAGTCGAAGAAGAAGACGCCGAAGGTCAGGGTGAGCAGGCTCGCCTGCCCCACCGACGAGGACGGCGCCTCGTCCACGAAGATGCCGTTCCCCTCGTTGTGGTAGAGGGCGAGCATCTCGTTGGTGAAGTTGCCCACCAGCAGGTGAGGGCGCCCCGAGCGGTCGTAGTCGGCGGCGTCGACGCCCATGGCGCCACGCGCGGTCCCCTCCTCGGAGAAGGCGACGCCGGCCTCCACCGCCTCGTCCTTGAAGGTGCCGTTCTTCTGGTTGCGGTAGAGCTTGTTGGGCTGGGTGTCGTTGGCCACGAAGAGGTCCGGCCAGCCGTCGCCGTTGTAGTCGAGCACGGTGACGCCGAGCGATTTGGACGTCGCCTCGGCGACCCCCGCCTTCTGGCTGGCGTCCTCGAACCTGCCGCCGCCGAGGTTGTGATAGAGCTTCGGCGCCACCCCCTTGTAGGACTCCGGGGTGCAGTAGGACTTGTGGGCGCCGTCGAGCGAGCACCAGAGGTCCTTCTCGCGGCTCCACTGCACGTAGTTGGCCACGAACAGGTCGGCCTTGCCGTCGCGGTCGTAGTCGAGCCAGGCGGCGCTGGTGCCGAAGTTGGCGTTCTTGATCCCGGCGGCGGCCGTGACGTCCTTGAACCGGCCGCCCCCCTCGTTGTGGAACAGCCGGTCGCCGTCGAGCGAGGTGAGATAGACGTCCTCGCGGCCGTCGTTGTCGTAGTCGGCCACCGCGACGCCCATGCCGTAGGTCTCGACGTCGAGGCCGCTCCCCTTGGTGACGTCGGCGAAGGTGCCGTTGCGGTTGTTGCGGTAGAGGGCCGGCAGCGTCTTGCGCTTGCCCGGCTGCCAGTCGCGGCCGTTGATCAGCAGGATGTCGAGCCAGCCGTCGCCGTCGGCGTCGAACACCGCGACCCCGGCGCCCATCGTCTCGGGCAGGTACTTCTTCCCCGAGCGGCCGCTGTTGTGGGTGAACCTCACCCCGGAGGCGGCGGTGACGTCGGTGAACCGGATCCCCGCCTGCGGCGCGGGCGCGGGGGCCTTGGGCCTGGGAACCGGCGCCGCGGCGGCCAGGGCCAGGGCGGCGAGGGAGACGGCGGAAAGGGTGAGCAGATGCCTCAAAGTTCTCGACCTCCTGCGCTTACGCCCGGGATTGAAATCCCGGGCTACCGACAAACGTCCCTCAACCGGGACTCCGGAAGTCCGGAGGACGGCCGTGGGTAGCCCGGGATTTCAATCCCGGGCGTGGAAACGGCGAATACCCGATCGAAGCCCCAATCAACCCGTCTGGATCAACCGCCCGCGATCGTGGAGCTGTCGGCCGTCCGCGGCAGGCTCTGCAGCGGCACGCTCTCGTGCTCGTGGATGGGCTGGCGCTCGTTGTTGTCCTCGGGGCTCTGCTGGCGGCGGCGGGCGGTGATCGCCTGCGACGACTCGTCGGCCTTGAAACGCCGGAAGAGCGCCGCCTCCCGCGCCGATTTGCCGGCGTCGCCCAGGGCGCGCCAGCAGACCATGGCGGTGTAGTGCATCTGCACGTCCTCGGGATCGACCAGGCCGACGCGCTCCAGCACGGCGAGCGCCTCCTTGTACTGGCGCTTGAGGAACAGGATGCGGGCCATCTGGTTGAGCACCACGCGGTCGCGCGGGTACTTGGCCTCGACCGTGCGCAGCGAGGCGAGCGCGCCGTCGTAGTTCCCCTCGGCCTTCTCGATCATCGCCTTGAAGAAGTAGCCGCGCGGCAGCCCCGGGGTGATCGCGATCGCCTTCTCGACGTACGGCCGGGCGGCCCCGACCTCCCCCTCGCGGATCAGCGCCCGGGCCACGTTCAGCCAGCCGTCGGCGTAGCCCGGCTCGGCCTCGGTGGCCTTCTTGAACGCGAACTCGGCCCCCTTGAGGTCCCCCTGCTGCAAGAGGCCGATCCCGTAGTCGTTCCAGCGCTCGCGGTCCTTCTTGTCGGTCACCTGGCGCCACTGCGGGTTGCCGGCGGATTTCCCCGCGGGACCCAGCGGCAGCCTGGCCTCGGCGGAGGCGACGGTGACGATCGGCAGGCTCGGGATCTCCCCCTTGACCTTGCCGGAGACGTTCGCCGGGATGTTGGCCGGATCGAACGACCACTCGGCGCTGTTGGCGTGGGGGGTGATCAGATGCGCCTGCCCGGGCTTCGGCTGGCCGGCGTAGGCGAACTGCGTGTAGGAGTGGGCGAACTTCCGGTAGTTGAGCTTCGCCGTCAGCGTGATCGGCCCCACGGCGTCGGCCGGGATGCGCACGCGGTAGTGGGCGACGTCGGCCGCCCCGGGCGGAATCAGGCGGACGTAGAGCACGCTGCGCGCCTGCCAGGCGTTGCGCTTGTCGATCGGGTTCCCCTCGCCGTCGAGCGCGTAGGAGCGGTAGAAGTGCGCCCCAGGCTCGACCGGTCCCTTGCCGTCGTCGTCCACCCGGCCGCTCCAGTAGACCACCTTGCCGGCCGCGTCGCGCCCCTGGAGCTCGAGCCAGACGTCGAAGGCATCCACCGTGCCGCCCGGGAAGAAGTGGCCGATGGCGCGGGTGCGCACCACCACGTCCACCCGCACCGTCGAGCCGGGCTTGAGGGGCGGGGCCGCCTTGTCGATCGGCGCCGCCATCTGGCCGACGTCGCGGATCACCACGGCGCCCCCCTGCTCGGCCTCCTCCCCCACCGCGAAGATGGTGTTGAGCTGCGGCCCGGCGTCCTGAGGGGTCTTCGGAGCGCTCCGCCGCACCATCGCCGTCTCCCCCTTCCCCTCGTCCTCCGGCGAGACCGCGAAGATGTCCGCGGTGACGAAGCCCGACTTCAGGAACTTCTCGACGACGTCCATCTGCTCCTTGTCTTTATTGACGAAGGCGAGGGCCATGTTGGCGGCCGGGAAACGATGGGAGTGGACCTTGCCGTCGTGATTGCCGGGGTCCTGCGAATCGACCATCGGCATGTGGCAGCCGGAGCAGGTCTTCGACTCCGCCGGGTAGTAGAACGAGCGCGCCCCCTGGCCCGAGACGCCGCTCGCCTGCCAGTTGTCGTAGTCGTTGAAGCCGCGGGACCAGCGGTAGGAGTTCACCGGCACGTCGAGGTGCACCTTGTGGCAGGACGAGCAGAACTCCGCCGAGCTGCGCATGAACGGCTTCATGAACGTCTGCCGGTGCGGCTCGGGCTGCAGGTAGGTCAGGAAGCTGTCCATCTTGTGGATCACCGGGTTCTTGCTGCTCGCCAGCTCGTGGAGCGGCGGATACTCGATGGTGAAGTCGCCGTTGCCCATCGAGCTCCCCACGTGGGTGATGGCGTGGCAGGAGGTGCAGGCGAGCCCGGCCTGCGCCTCGGGCGTGTCGATCTGCTCCTTGATCGGCCGCTCGAACCGGCCGTTGAAGAACACCGCGTGGTCGTGGCAGCCGGCGCACCACTTGCTCGGCTGGGTGCCGACGACGCCCTGCATGTACTCGATCGACTTGCGGTAGAACTGATTGTTGAACGAGGCGAAGTGGTGGGCCGAGCTGTTCCACTGCTGGTAGATGTCTTTGTGGCACTCGCCGCAGCGGGCCGAATCCATGAAGAAATTCGAGGGGATGATGCCGCCGACGTTGGTCCGCGCCGACGAGGGGAAGAACGGCGATTTCGGTCCGCCCCCCTCTTCCTGCATGGAGGCCGGGACGACCAGCGGGTTGACGATGCGGTCGTGGGGGTTGGGGTTCGCCTTGCGCCAGAGCATCATCGCGGCCGGCAGGGCCACCAGCAGCACGGCGGCGACCGCGAACGCCTGGCGGAACCGCGCCCAGCCGGGTCTCGCGTCTCCCGTAACGGCAGCGCTCCGCCGCCAGAGCCAGATCCCGAGGGCGATCACGCCCAGCCCGGCGGCGGCGATGTGCGCCCAGAGGACCGGCCGGTGGGCCAGCACGTTGCCGGTGGCGGTCAGCCAGAGGCCGGCGATCAGCGCGATCAGGAAGAGAACGCCGGCCGGCACGATGCCGGGGCGCAGGTCCGGCCGCTTCGCCAGCAGCACGCCGGCGGCGAGCGCCACCACCAGGCCCAGCACCAGGTGGGCCAGCACGTTCCCCATGTAGAAGACCGTCGGCGAGGCGAACGCCGTGATGTACGCCGTGTTGACCAGCAGCACGACGAAGAACACCGCCGTCCACTTCGCGAGACCGTTCCCTTTCATCTTCATTCCTCTTTAGCTCCTTGCTACCTCGACGCCATCGGATCGTCCTCCGGGATGATACCGCGTCCCGGCGTCAACGCACCTTCCAGAGCTTGTGCTGCTGGACGGAGAGCCGCCAGGGGGGGTTGTCCCGGCAGAGGCGGATGCACCAGTCGAGGGTGCGGGGATCGACCTCGGCCCCCTCGAAGGCCGGGGAGATCAGATAGTGCTCGGCCTCGACGACGGTCTTCGGGATCCCCTGGCCGTAGCCGCGCACGTACTTGACCTCGCTGGCCTGGCGCTGGCGGATGGCGTGCTCGGCCACCTTGGGGCTGACGGTGATCCAGTCGATCCCCGCCGGCAGCTCGAGGCTGCCGTTGGTCTCGACCGCCAGCCTGTAGCCCGCGCCGTGGAGGGCGTCGATCAGCTCGCGGTCGGCCTGGAGGGCGGGCTCGCCGCCGGTGAGGATCACCCAGCCGCAGCTCGCCGAGAGCTGACGGAATTCGGCCACGATCTCCGGCGGGGTCAGCCACCGGCCGGACTCGAACTCGGTGTCGCAGTCGAAGCCGTGCGTCTCCACCTTGCAGGCGAGGTTGCACTTGGCGAGCCGCAGGAAGAGGTTGGGCGTCCCGGCCCGGACGCCCTCCCCCTGCAGGCTGTAGAAGATCTCGTTGACGAAGTAGCGTTCCACAGGCGGTACTCTAGCCGATGGGGACGATCCGGTAGCGGCACCGTTGAGGGCGACCGCAGGTCGCCCCTACAACAGATCTCGACCGCGGGTGTAGGGGCGACCTGCGGTCGCCCTCAACGGTGCGGTGTCCGGATGGATCTGGCTTGGCAACTCTGCCGCGGGCGCCGTCCCTATCCTTCAGCCGGTATGCGTGCGAGCCGCGATGTCGCGGATCTCGACGTTGCCGATGATCCGCCCGCGCGTCCCCTCGACCGTGGCCTGGAGCATCGCGCGCCCGATGTCCTCGCCCGACACGTAGAGGCCGCGGAACCCACGGAGCAGGCGGAACAGCGGGCGGATCGCCTGGTAGATCCGCGGTCCGCTCTGTGAGGTCTCCCCGTCGATGAAGGCCGGGCGCCAGCAGACCGCGCCGAGGAGAGCGATCAGGTCCCGCTCCGCCTCGGCCTTCACGCGAGCCCACATCATGCGACTGTCCAGACCCGCGCCCTGCCCGCTGAGGAAGTGGAACACCGCGGCGGGGCTCCGGAGCTGGAGCTCGCGGGCGGCGGCCAGGGCGAATTCGTGGGTGATCCGGCGATACTCCGCCTCCCCCGACACCTGCGAGGCGGAGATCCCCAGGCAGAACAGGCAGGCGTCGACGCCGTCGAAGGCTTCCGCGACCGGGCCATTACTTTCCCCATAATCCAGAAAATCGTTATGAACAAACCCGCGCAGCTTGCCGTGCGTGATTTGCAGCGGCCGGCGCGCGATCGCCCGCACCTCCTCCACCGCCGGATTGTCCAGGCAGACGCGGAGGACGCTCCCTCCCGCCGAGCCGGTGGCGCCGAAAATCAGCACTTTCATCGCGGGAACCTCACCGGTCAGGGCACGGGCAGCAGCGTCCACGTGCCGCGGGCCGTGTACCGGGTGTCGACGTAGCCGTTGGAGATGTCGAAGGGAGCGCAGTTCCAGGCGCCCGTGGCGGTATTGCTGGAGCCAGTGCCGCCGGAACCGAAGGTGCCCTCGAGCCGGGAGAGCTCGCGCCAGAAACGGCTCTCGGAGTTCGTGCTGACGGGAGTCGTGATCTGAATCCGGTCGCCGATGAGAGAACGCACGACGGCCTTGCCATAGACGTCGGGTTCGAGGGAGATCCCGTTGCCGGCGGCATCGAGGACGGTCCTGCGCAGGTCCCCGCCGAGGGTGCCTTCGTACTCGAGGACGCCGGGCGTTTCCCGGGGCTTGCCGGTCAGCTCGAGGACGAGATCGAGCGCGCACGAGACCGACGCCCCGTCGGCCTCCACCGAGCTCGCGGAGCCCTGCAACTGAAACCGTGCCGGGAGCGGCCGCGGCGGGCTCTGCGGCTCCGTGGGGCCGCCGCCGCACCCCGCCAGGAGCAGGAGGGGAACGCCGATGGCGATCCGGGAGCGGCCGGGCACGGATTCAGGTCTTCCGGCGGCTCAGCCGGTACGCGCCGAGGGTGGCGAGCACCAGGGCCAGCACGAGGAGGCTGCCGGGCGACGCCACCGGGACGTCGGTCACGGCGCCGCCGCCGGCCAGGGGCAGGTCCACCGCCTTGCGGGCGATCTCGATCTCGACCGGCCCGCCGTGGGCGTTCTGCGTCCACCCCTTCGCCACCTGGATGGCGCGGAAGGTCCGGCGATAGAGGAGACGGGCCTCGACCGTCACGTTCGCGCCGCGCGGGACGCCGGCGGGGAGCTGGAACTCGATCGTGGTCGTGTCGGTGGCGCCGGAGGGGATCAGGGTGTTGGAATAAACCCCTTCCGCGTCGATGAACAGCACCGGCCGCACCGTCGGCCCCTGGCCGTTGATCCGCCCCTCGAGGACCTTCGCGAACCCCTTGCCGGGGAGGCCGGCGAGATCGCCCGGCTGAGCCCCCGGCACGTCGTCGCTCCCCCAGAACGGCACCGTGGGGCCGGCGGCCTGGGCCAGCGGCTGGCCGTTGAGCACCGCGCTCACCAGCAGGATCGCGTTGCGGATCGAAACCCCGGTCGGGAACGAGTGCCCGGCCCCGAAGTTGGCGACCTGGGCGGTCACGCGGACCCGGCCGGGGATCTCCTCGGCGGCCAAGGTCAGCGCGAGATTGTTCTGCAGCATGTCGGGCGTCGAGCCGATGAACGTGTGCCGGCGGCGCTCCTCGGCCGGGCGGTCCGCGGGGGAGGGGGAGAAGACGCAGAGCGGCTCGTCGTCGGTCGCCGCCGGCATGTGGCAGTCCTGGCAGTTGCGCAGGCCGGGGCCGGGCGCCGCGAACGCCGAGGCCGCCCATTCACGATAGGTGTTCTGGCCCGGCGCCCCGGTGGTGGGATTGACGTACTGATGGCACGCCGCGCAGAGCAGCGAGCTGCCGTGGAGCGGCGAATGCGACGACCTCATCCCCTTGAAGGTGACGTCGTCGAGCGGCCCCCAGACGTAGGTGAACGTCGGGCCCGCCGAGTCGTCGGGGAAGCGGTAGGTGGACTTGCCGAGAAAGTGGAGCGCGTCGAGGTTCCCCGCGTCGACCGAGTCCATCTGGTGGCAGGCCACGCAGCTGACACCCTCGAGCGCCGAGGGTTCGGTGACCTCGTCGAGCATCGTGTGGCCGGGGTTGAAGACGTCCGCCATCGGCGCGTGACAGGTGGCGCAAAAGCCCGTGTTGCCGGCGTCGTGCGTGTTGCGGAAGACGTAGCCGCCGCCGCCGCCGGGCGTGCCGCTGCCGGAGAACAGGTCGAGGACCCACTCGTTGCGCGCGGCGTCCGCGTGGTTCGAGCCCTCCCACAAGGGGTAGATCGGGTAGTGGCAGCTGCCGCAGGTGTCCGCCGTGGGGGGCGCGTAGCTGGGATTGTCGCCGGGCAGGACGTCGAGCCGGATGTCGACGCCGCTGTCGCCGTTGCTCGCCTGCACGCCGCCGATCAGGTAGTTGACGGCCGCGGCCCGGTTGTAGGGGACCGAGGCGGCGAGGTCGACGAGGCCGGCGGGATTCGCGGCCAGCGTGAAGCTGCCGTCGGCGCCGGTGACCGCCACCACGGAGGAGTCGGCGCGAACATGGACCCGGGCGCCCGGGACCGGCGTTCCCGGCGTGCCGCTGCCGGTGACCCGGACGAAGCCCGAGATGTCCCCCCGCGCGGCCGTGGCGCCGCAGGCGAGAGCCAGCAGGATGGCTGCCGCGAGCCGCCGCTCACCCACACCATGAACAGACTTCCCCATTCTCCGCCTCCAAGTCGATCGCCAGGTTCGGTCCAGGGATAAGTATCACCCGAATCTGCGGAGAGCAACCCCAACAAAAAGGCCCCGCCGCGGGCTTCGCGGCGGGGCCTCGGGATCGGAAAGCGCCGGTCTACTGGAAGTAGCCGACCACGTCGAGGAGGAAGTGCACCGTCCCCGTCGAGCCGTCCTTCACCTTGATGCCGCCGCTGCCGTCCGTCGCCAGGGCGACGATCGCGTTGTTGGCGCGCGCGCTCACCGTCGGGACGAAGTTGAGCGTGCTGGCGATCGGCAGGCTCTGATCCGCGGGGAACAGGGTCAGGAACCCGTTGGCGGCCGGCGAGACCGCCGTGACGTTGACCGCCACCGCCTTCGCGGTGGACGGCACGCCGCAGTTGCCCGTCAGCACGAACGTGCGCTCGGCGCCGGCCTGGAGCGCCGGACCGGCGAGCGGGCCGTCCGCGTTGCGGGTGTCGACCAGACGGCACGGGGTCAGGGTGTAGAAGTCCAGCCCCGGCGCGGCCGGGCCGGAGGTGCAGGAGCCCGCCGTGCCGACGTTGGCGAGCGTGACCGAGTCGACGAACCAGCCGGTCGCCGCGGCGCTGGTGTCGTCCCCCTCGTGCCACCGCAGCTTGGCGTTGGCCGCGCCGACGAAGGAGCTGAGGTTGACGTTGACCTGCGTCATCGCGCCGATGGTGCCGTTGCACCAGGCTCGCTTGCCGCCGATCGGGTTGCTGAAGCTCGTGCTCACGGTGCCGGTGAAGCCCCCGGACGTGAAGGCGGCGTCGGGCACGACGGTCCAGGTGGTGCCGCCGTTGGTCGAGATCTCGAGGGTGCCCGCGTCGAAGCACGAGGTCGCGGACTCGAACGCGTAGGTGTGCCAGAAGGAGAGCGTCGAGCTCGCCTGCGGCACGAAGGAGGGGGTGACCAGGACCCGCTCGGAGACGCTGGTCTGGTCCGCGGAGAACCAGGAGTGCGTCGGCGTCTGCGACTGGGCCGTGGAGAGCACCCAGTCGACGGCGCCGGTGAGAGCCGAGTGCGTCCAGCCCGGGTTGTCGAAGCCGCCGGCCCCTTCGAACGTCTCGGTGAGGGTGCCGGTCGCGATCACTCCGGTGGCCGCCGCGCTCTTCTGCACCGTGTTGGCGTCCTCGACACTGTTCGAGCCGTCGACCGCGCGCACGACGTAGTAGTAGGTGACGCCGCTCGCCGCCGTCGTATCGGAATAGCCGGTGCCGGTGACGCCGGTGGCGATCCGGTTGCCCGCCGCGGGCACGAAGCCGGAGGTGGTCGAGCGGTAGACGTTGTAGGTCACCGGACCGCCGCAGTTGGCGGTGGCCGCCGGCCAGGCGAGGGTGATCCCGCAGGAGGCGGTGCCGTTGTTGGTCGCGCTGGTGAGCCCGGCGAAGGTCGGCGCCAGCGTGCAGGCGCCGGTGGCCGTGGCCTCCACGCAGCTCGAGGGGGTGGACTCGCAGCCGCCGCTGGAGTCGCGGCCGGTGACCTGGTACGCGTAGGTCGTGCCGCCGGAAACGGCGGTGTCGTTGAACGGCGAGCCGGCGACGGCGGAGCCGACCACGCTGAATGTGCCGGGCGAGGCGCAGGTGCCGGTGGCGCGATAGACGTTGAAGGTCGTCGACGGCGGCGCGCCGTTGCCCCAGGTGACCTGGATCGTGTTCGCGGCGGTCGCGATGGCGGTGCCGATGGCGGGCGTGCCGGGAGGCATGCAGGCGTTGATGCCGTCGATGGCGGTGGCGCCGGTGTTGGCGGTGTCGAGCCAGTCGGAGAGGCGGGTGGCGCTGGTGCCGCCGCCGGTCCAGGAGACGCTGAAGCGGCCGTAGTAGTCGGAGAGATTGTCGCCGGTGGCGCCGCAGGCGGAGGGGCCGCCGTGCAGCTGGCCGATGTAGCGGTGGGCGGCGTTGTAGAGCGGCGAGCCGGAAGAGCCGGGCTCGGTCACGCCCGGCACGGTGAACGGGCCGGGAGGATCGGTCGCCCAATGCGCCCAGATGTGGGTGCCGTCACCCGGGATCGAGGGGTTGTTGTAGCTCGTGGTCGCCATGTTGGTGATCACGTAGGTGATCCGCTTCTCGTCGGTGTTCGGGTGATGGATCCCCGCGCAGGGGGAGCCGGGGGTGCAGACGGCATCACCCGTCGAGCGGTCCCAGCCTTCCCAGCGGTGGTTGTAGGCGGGGACCGGCGGATCGTCCAGCTCGACCAGGGTGAAGTCGGAGGGGGCGTTGCCGGCGCGGAAGAAAGAGCCGGTGTGGAACTGGGTGAGCATGCCGTCCCCCGCCTGCCCGCTCGCGGCGCTGCCGGGCGTGCGGCAGAACGAGTTCTGGTAGTTCCAGTAGGCCACCAGCGAGGCGGCGTTGCCGGAATTGATGCCGCAGTGGTTGGCGGTGATGAAGTACATCTTGTGGTCGTTGGCGGTGTCGTTGATCAGCGACCCGCTGCAGAAGGTCGAGCCGCCGGTCGAGATCACCGCCACCGCCCGCGCCTCGTCGCGCCAGGCGTCGCCGGCGGGGATGCACTCGATGTCCATGTTGCAGCTGCCGGACTTGACCGACGAGACGGTGCCGAAGCCCCGGTACCCCTGGTTGATGGAGGCCAGCTCGAGCACCACCCCGCCCTGCTCGTTCGCCGGCACCTCGACCTCGACGATCAGGTCGGCGGTGACCACGGCCGGCGTCCACAGCTCGCTGTGGGCCGCGTTGTCGGCGGCGGTGAAGGGGCGCACCTTGTGCGTCCCATCCGTCGCGTAGAGGAGCAGGCGGCCGTTGGGAGGCATCTGGAAGCGCGAGAAGCCGAGGTTGAGGGAGGTCGTCCCCTCACGGCCGAGGATGCGCAGCCGCCACCGCAGGCTGCCGTCCGGCAGGCGATCCCAGGTGCCGTGGGTCGCGGGCGTGATCGAGACCGCCTCGGGGATGGCGAAGCGCGGCGCCAGGCCCTCGCGGTCGCGCTCCTCGTCCTCGGTGGCGATCGCCGCCAGATCCAGCGGCGACGGCTGCACGGTGTCGATCTGGCCGATGTCCTGCACCGGGAACGGGTTGATGGTGACGGCAGCCTGCGCGCCGCCCGCGGCCAGAGCCGCCACGAGTGCCAGCACGGATAGTAGCGACCCCTTGGGCATACGCCTCTCCTCTTGTCTCCGGAATTTCATCAGACATCAGATAGGGAGTTTCCGTCCACCCGCTGAGCTTTAGGACCTTCTACCACGAAGCCTCGGGGCTGACAAGCACCCCTTGATTTGTAAATTTCTTTTACAGGAGCGTTCACGGTCCCGTACCGGAAAAACGCGCGTTTCGCGCTCCGTGCGCGCGGTTGTCCCCTTCTCCCCCGGATCCGGCACCTAGGGTCTGAACAAAAACTACCTTCGATCCGCACCGTGCCGCGCCGTCCGGCGCGCCGGCCAAGCGGATCTCGATTCATGGGGGGAGAACGAATGCACGAGAGTGAACGGTTCGATGTAGCCATCCTGGGAGCGGGTATCGGCGGGACGATGCTGGCGGCGATCCTCGCGCGCCAGGGCAAGAGCGTGCTGGTGCTGGAGAAAGGGAGCCATCCGCGCTTCGCGGTCGGCGAGGCGCTGCTGCCGCAGAGCACTCTCTGGATGTGGATCATGGCCCAGCGCTTCGACGTCCCCGAGATCCAGCACCTGACCCGGACCTCTTCGATCCACGAGCACGTCGGGCCGACCTGCGGGATCAAGCGCGCGCTCGGCTTTCTCTATCACGAGGAGGGGCAGCGGCAGGATCCGAAGAAATCCAACCTGCTGATCGCGCCGAGCACGCCGCTCACCAACGAGAGCCACCTCTTCCGCCAGGACGTCGACCTCTACATGCTGAACGCGGCGATCCGCTACGGCGCCGTCTACCGCGATCACACCGACGTCGCCGAGTTCGACGTCGACGACGACGGCGTGCGCCTGCGCACCGCCACCGGCGAGGAGCTCTCGGCGCGCTTCCTGGTCGACGGCGCGGGCTTCCGCTCGCCGCTCGCCGAGCGCTTCGGCCTGCGCGAGACGCCGACCCCGCTGGAGACCCAGTCGCGCTCCATCTTCACCCACATGGAGGGGATCAAGTGCTATGACGACTGCCTGCTGCCGGGGGAATCGCCCGAGCTGTCGGCCGGCTGGTCCGAAGGCACGCTCCACCACGTCTTCGAGGGCGGCTGGTTCTGGATGATCCCCTTCGACAACGTCGCGGGCTCGACGAACCACCTGTGCAGCGTCGGCCTGACGCTCAACATGAAGCGCCACCCCGATACCGGGATGCCGGCGGAAGAGGAGTTCTTCCACTTCGTCAACAAGTACCCGAGCATCGCCCAGCAGTTCGTGGGCGCCACCGCCGCCCGCCCCTGGGTGAAGACCGGCCGCCTGCAATATTCGGCGACCGGCGGCGCCGGCGACCGCTACTTCCTGATGGCGCACGCCCACGGCTTCATCGACGCGCTCTACTCGCGCGGCATGATCACCACCTTCGAGGTGCTCTCCGCCCTCGCCGGTCCGCTGCTCGCGGCGCTGGACGAGGACAAATTCTCGCGCGACCGCTTCGCCTACGCCGAGAAGCTCCAGCACGCCATGCTGCGGCAGAGCGACCGGGTGGTCAACAACTCCTACCGCTCCTTCCCCGACTTCCAGTTGTGGAACGCCTGGCTGCGCGTCTGGCTGGTGGCCGAGATCTTCGGCGACCTGCGGCTCTTCAGCGTCTGCGTCAAGTACCTGGAGACTCAGGACAAGTCGGTGTTCGACATGCTGGAGGCCGACCCCCTGATCGGCTGCAGCGCTCCCGGCGAGGACGAGATCACGGACCTGGTCAATTTCGCCGACGACATCCTCATCCGCCACGAGCGCGGCGAGATCGACGCCGAGACCGGCGCCAAGGCGATCCTCGCCTCCCTCGGCAGCGCCGCCTGCATGCCGCCGGTCTACCGCTGGGGGGACGCCGAGGACCTCCACCTCGACTACCTCCCCGAGAAGCTGGCGGCCACGATCGGCTGGGGGATGACCCAGGCGCCGCAGAGCATCCGCGACCGCATGTTCATGTTCAACCCCGCCGTGCTCGGCATGGGGGCCTGATCGAGACGGCGGCGAGGCGGGACTCCCGCCTCGCCGCTCGTCTTACGACCCCACCGGCTCGTAGCAGAGAAAAACCTTTCCGTTCCGCGGCCTACTGCGCTTCCGGCGCCCCGTCTCCGGGACCCGCGCCTTCCGAAGGTGCCGTTTCCGCGCAGATGTCGAGCACCGTGCTCTGGGTAGGAAGGATCTCCCGCCACCTCTGGACGAGCTCCTGGTAGGCCTTGCCGACCGGCCGGAGGTTGCGGTCGAGATCGGCGAGGCCGAGTGGGTTGACCCGGCCGTTGGCCTCGCGCAACCCGGTGTCCCAGTCCACCTGATCGGTCAGGCTGTACCAGGTGAAGCCGACGATCGGCACCCCGTCCTGGCGCAGGCGGTGGACGTTCGCCCACTCCTTCTTCAGCCACTTGACCGCGTCCGGCTCCGCGATGTTGGTCTCCGTATGCATGACCGGCAGGTGGTAGCGGTCGAAATACTGGCGGGTGATCACGTAGTAGCCGAAGATCTCCCCCGAGAGCGACAGGCTGCCATCCGGGTGCACCAGGTTCTCGTTGGTGACGTAATAATCGGTCCCCATCACGCAGTGCGAGCGCAGGTGGTGGTGGTTGAACCAGTGGTACTCCTCCCGGGTCATTCCGTTGTCCAGGAGATACTCGTACATCGTGACGTTCAGGTGCACGCCGTAGGTCAGGTCGAGCGAGAGGAAACGCTTCTCGTTGTTGATCCGCGCCAGCTCCTCGCAGTCCGGGGTCTCCGGGTGGAAGTACTGCGACGACTCGCTCTGGATGAAGATCGCGTCGGGCCTCACCTCCACGATCGCCTGCATGGCGAGGAGGTTCGCCTGGCAGAGGTGCTTGAGCGCGGTGACGAACGCCCGGTCGCCGGTCAGCCGCTCGTTCCACCAGCCGAAGTTCGCCGAGAAGGTGGCGGCGATATAGATCTCGTTGACCGGGGTATAGAAGCGCACCCAGGGAAAGCGTTGCGCGAAAGCCTTGGCATACTCGGCGAACAGCCTGGGCCAGTCCGGATTCTGGAAATTGCCGATCCAGTCGGGCACGCCGAAGTGGCAGAGGTCGGCGATCGGCGTGACCTGCTGCCGGCGGAGCGCCGCGAAGGTCTCGTCGGCGAACGACCAGTCATATTTTCCCGCTCCGGCATGGGTCGAGAAATAGGGCGGACCGTAGCGCAGCACTTCGATGCCGAGCTCGCCGAGCAGCCGGAAGTCGTCCCGCCAGCGCTTATAATGATCACATTTCTCCAGCTCGTCCTGGCGGACCGTCCTGCCCTGCCATTCGATCGTGGGGTAGCTGTTCTCGATCCCGGTGGCGAATAGAAAGCGGGCCATCCTCCCTCCCTTCCCGGCTAGAGGATGTCCAGCCGTCCGCCGTCGACCACCAGCAGGGTGCCGGTGATGAAGCGGGCCTCGTCCGACGCCAGGAAGGCGACCGCGGCGGCGATGTCCTCGGGCTTGCCCACGGCGCCCTCGACCTTCTCCCTGCCGCTCTCGACGTTCGGGTTGTTCCACAGCATGGGCGTGTCGACGGCCCCCGGGGCGACGCAGTTGATCCGGTTCTTCTTCTTCTCCTGCTCGATGGCCACCGCCCGGGTGAAGGCCTCCATCGCCCCCTTGGAGGCGGCATAGGGCGAGACGCCGGCCTCGGTCTCGTGGGCATGGACCGAGCTGATGTTGACGACGGCGCCGCGCTCCATGTGCGGCAGCGCGTAGCGACAGAAGAGAAAGACCGAGCGGAGATTGACCGCGAGGACGTGATCCCACTCCTCGACCGAGAGGTCGACCACGTTCTTGAAGGTCATCATGGCGGCGTCGTTGACCACCACGTCGATCCGCCCCCACGTGTCGAGCGCCGCCTGTACCGCCGCCTCGACCTGCTTCTCGTCCTCGACGTCGGCCTGGGCGAAGATCGCATGGCCGCCGCTCCCCCGCAGAGCGTCGAGCGCCTTCACGGCGTCCTCGCCATGTTGCGGATCGAGATCCACCACGACCACCCTCCCCCCCTCCCTGGCGAACCGCTCACAGCACGCGCGCCCGATCCCCGAGCCGCCGCCCGACACGATGCAGACCTTGCCTTCGAACCGCATGATGACCACCTTCCTCCTGCCAACGCTCCCCTCTCCTGGCACCTGCAGGACGTGCAGGACCCGGGCCAGCGGCATTCCGGCCTGTAGAGGTAATCCCTTATGCTAATATTCGAAATGTGAAAACACTCCGGCCCGAGCCCCGGGCCGGAGGGAGGCCGACGATCAGGCGTAGAGGGTCGGCCGATCTCAACGCCACTTGCAAGGAGAAGGTCGATGAAAAAAGCCGTCCTTTTGCTGAGCCTCACGATGCTGGCGCCCCTGAGCCCGGCACACTCCGCGTCCAACTCCGGAATCCAGAGCGGCACGCCCTCGCCCGGTCTGGTCCTGCCGACTTCCTGCACGGTCGAGAACGCATCAGCGCCGCGCAAGATCGAGCCGCTGTTCTCCAATCCGGTTCCTGCCAAGGGCTATTGCTACACCGACTGCTCTCCATGCGGGGTCGGGCGCCCTTGTGCCGACCACTCTTCCTGCACACAGATTCCTCTCTGCTGAAACTGCTCTGAGGGCCGGGAGCGATTCCGGCCCTCGCCAGCGGCTCCTTCCTGAGCCCAGCCCTCCCGGTTGGCTTTTATGCTGTTGCGCGATATCCTGTTCATCGCACGTCGTAACGAGGGGCCGCCTTTCGGCCCGAGGGAGGATCGCCGCATGAACAGAACGCGCTTCGCCATCTGTCTTCTCCTCGCATCGGCCTGGCTCGGGGCTCTCGGTCCCCGCGGGGCCGCGGCGCAGCCCGCCCCGCTCGGCCCGGAGACGCGAGTCGACACCCTCGGGAACAAGGAGCTGACCACCGCCCCCATGCTGGCGGTCCAGCCGGGTGGCGACTTCGAGATCGCCTGGGGCTACCTGGGCGATACCCCGCCGTTCGTCTCCGCCCGCCACTTCGCCGCGGACGGCAGGCC
Source organism: uncultured Acidobacteriota bacterium (assembly GCA_963698025.1). Lineage (GTDB taxonomy): Bacteria > Acidobacteriota > Thermoanaerobaculia > Multivoradales > UBA5704 > DATARR01. Next base: position 896,586 of record OY969112.1, read on the forward strand.
CACGGACGCCGCCGAGGTGCCGATCGGAGGCCAGGGCCCCTCCGCGCAGGTGCATAGCGTGACGGCGACGCCGCAGGGGTTCGACGTGCTCTGGCAGTTGGGGAACTGGCCTCAGCTGCCCAACTACCGGCGTCACCTGGACCCGCGGGGCCTCCGCGACTCCGGCACGCCGCTACGGCTCGGCGGTACCGCGTTCACCACCCCCTGGGCCTGGCAGGTCCGGGGGAACGAATTCCTCGCCGGCTGGCAGACGCGAACCCGCGGCTTCCCCTCCGGCATCGCGGTCCAGCACCTCACCCCCGACACCGGCCGGCTGACGGGGCCGGTGCTGCGCTTGAACAGCCGGCCGGTCTACGAAGACGAACGCCCCACCCTCACCGCGCTGGCCGGCGGCGGATTCCTCGCGGCCTGGAACGGCGTGGCGACGGGGCCGGGCTCCTCCACCCTTTATGTGCTGCGGGCTCGCCTGTTCTCGCCCGCCGGCCAGCCCCAGGGCCCCGACTTCGACGTCAACTCCATCGTCCAGGGTCCGCAGGACATCCTCCAATCCTTGAAGGTGGCGGCCGCTCCCGGCGGAGGCTTCGCCGTGGCCTGGCGGTTCTACGACGACGGCACCAAGATCGCCGCTCCCTACCTGCGCTTCTTCGACGCCGCCGGCAGGCCGCGGGGTCCCGAGATCCCCGGCCCGGCGCCCAAGGGGGTCGAGTCGATGGCCTTCGACGGCGACGGCAATCTCCTGGTGCTCTGGAGCGAGGACCAGGGCGGGGTCAGCCCGAACCTCGAGATCCAGCTCTTCGATCGCCACGGCACACCCCAGGGACCGCCGGAGAGGGTCGCCAGCGCGGCCAGCCGCAGGTTCAAGCGTCTCACCCGGGGGAGCGTGGCCTGGTCGGGGAGCACTTGGATCGTCACCTGGTCGGCCCAGGCGGCCGAGGGGACCTACACCCCGGTTCCCCCCAACGCGGTCTTCGTGCGGCGGTTCGCGGATTAGCCGGCGCGGGCGTCACACGTAGAGAAAGCCCTCGGCGTAGCGTACGGCTCTGGCGGTAATCCTGACGCTGTCGTCGAGAGACTCGCACCACAACTCTCCTCGACGCTGAGAGAGCTGGAGGGCGCGGAGCTTGCGCTTCCCGAGCTCTCTGGACCAGTAGGGCGCCAACGTGCAGTGCGTGGAGCCGGTGGCGGCATCTTCGGGGATGCCGATCTTCGGGGCGAAGTATCGCGAGACGAAGTCCGAATCCTCCCCCCGCGCCGTGACGATCGCCCCCAGGCAATCCACTTCTTTCAGCAGCTCCAGATCCGGATTGATGGCGCGAATCTCCGCTTCTCCCTCATACACCGCCAGATAATTCCGGGCCTTGAGAACTTCCTTCGGTTCCCTGCCCAGGGCCCGCACCAGATCCTCGGGCTTGATCGCGCACGGCACTGCTTCATGGACCGGGAAGTCCATGTCGATGAGCTCACCGTTCTTGACGACCTGGAAGGTCCCCCCCTTCGTCTTGAAGGCCACGGATTCCCTCGACGCGTCCATGAAATCGAAAAGGACCGCGGCGGCGGCCAGAGTGCCATGCCCGCAAAGATTCAGCTCGACCGTCGGGGTAAACCAGCGCAGCTCATGGTGATCGCCGTGCTCGACGAAGAACGCCGTTACGGGGAGATGGTTCTCCCTGGCGATGAGCTGCAGGGTCGCGTCGTCGAGCCAGCGGTCCAGCGGGCAGACCATGGCCGGGTTTCCCGAGAAGGCCGCCCCGGCGAAAGCGTCGATGTGGTAGGCGGGAATCTTCAAGGGTTCAAGCTCCTGCCTTCAGCCAGAGACTCCAGGAGCGCCCGCGGCGTGAACCGGGCGACGGAATTCTGCCGGTACGGCCAGAGGGGCGCGCCGATGATCCGGTCGCCCGAGTGATCGTCCGCCATCACCATCACCTCCGGGTGGCGGACCACCTCCTGCGGCTGTGCGTCTTCGTGCATGAGTAGGCTGGAGGCGACCGGCGACCACTTACCGATCGCCCCGAACCTTTAGGAGCCTATCACTAAGGGTGATAGATCAGTTGAAGTGTCGGCGCAAAGGACGATTCCCGGCTGTAGCAGCCAAGGTTTGTGCCGGTGTCCGCGGACGCGAAGCCGAAGGCGTAAATTCCGTTACCCGCAACGAAGCCGGTGACATCGAAGTCGTACCACGTCTCGGTGGCGAGATTGAACCTGTGGCTGAGCTCCACCGCCGAGCCGAGAGGCATGTTGTTCCAAGTGATCGCCGTCTCCGTCCAGGAACTGTCCACCCGATAGAGATACAGCTCGGTCAGAGGGGTCTTGGTCCGCAGCAAGAGCTTCGCCGAGGTAACGGTCCCACTGACTCCCGTCACGTTGAACTTGAGGAAAGAATATTGTCCGTCACCGGTGGTGATCGCATACCGGACACCCAGGAGAGGCCCAGTCCCATAGGTGTTGTTCGGAAAAGCCTGCCGTACCGACGCGTCCGCGGTTGGCGTCAAGACGGCCTGTGAGGAGCTGACGGCATTGGACACATAGATGTTGAACCTCTGACTCGTGGTCCACCCCGCGCCGTCGGTCGCCGTCACTTCCAGCGTATGCCAGCCGTTGACGAAGCGGCTCGTGTCGAAAAAGCCACGCCAGCCTACGTTGGGGCAGCGAGGGTCCCCCGTCGGCACGTTATCGCAGACCTCCGGCCTTGAAAGCCAAGCGACGTCTCCCACCAGCGGTAAGAGCTGGCCGTCCATGGTGAAGGACAGCGACGCGCTGGTGCGATCCGTCGCCCAGCCTGCGACCTTGAAGACGCCGTAAACCGTCTGATTGTAGACCGGTGATGAAACCGAGAGTTGAGGCGCCGTGTTGTCGGCGATCACGCTTGCGCTCGCCGTGCCGACGTTGCCCGCCGCATCGTACGCTTTGGCGACAAGGCTGTGAGGCCCGTCCCCCGTCGTGCTCCAGGCATAGATGTAAGGAGGCGCGGTGTCCGTGGCCTTGAGCGATCCATCCACCCAGAGCTCGACACGCGTCGTTCCAAAGTCGTCTGCGGTCTGTACCTGGAAAGAGACCAGACCTCGCACCACACTACCCGGCAAAGGAGACACGAGACTGACTTGGGGAGCGACCCCATCCTTGACGACTGTAAAGGTTGCCCTGGCGGAGGCGGTGTTCCCGCAGCCGTCGCGCGCGGCGGCCGTGACGACGTGAGCGCCGCCCGGCCATGGCGTTGAATCCCAGCGATACAAAAAGGGAGCGCTGGTAACCATGGCGACGGAATTTCCGTCCACGGAGAAGTCGACACCGGTCACACCTGTGTTGTCGGACGCGTTGGCCGTGATGTTGACGGAGCCGGTGACCGTGAAGGAGGGCGCGCTGATCGAAACGCTGGGCGGCGTGTAGTCGGCACAACCATTGCCGACGAGGATCTGGCGCTCGAAGACCGACGGCAAGCCGCTGCTTCCCATGGCTACGACCTGAAGGGTATGAAGGCCATTGGCGAGGCTCCGGGTATCGATGGTTGCAGAGAAGCCACTGTTCGCGTTGCAGAGGCTGTTCCACCAGAGACCTGAGGGAGGCTGGCAGGCCTCCGGCGAGTTGAAGCCGACGAGCAGATCCGGGGTGGGCATTCCAACTCCATCGACCCCGAAGGAGACGTCGGTCAAGGAGTGGAAATCGTGTGCCCACCCGCGAACCGTGATCTGACCGGAGACCATGTCCCCTTCGCCGGGGCTGCTCACGTACATTCTGGGGCCGGTCTCGGGCGCATCCTCGGTCGGAAGCGGGGGACCGGCCCATCTCACAGCCGGAGCCGAACAACCCCACTCGCACCACCGGCTGCCCAGGGAGCTTGCACAGAACCAGTTGCATATCGAACCGCCGCCCAGCCCCGTCGGATGCCCAGGACCGCAGGACCACGGATAGCGATCACAGAACGAACCCAGCCCCACGCCACCACCGCCACCCAGGCCCCCCTGTGTCCGGGGCGCATGATCGCAGGGCTCGCTGGTGCCCGAAGGTGTCTCTTGCTGGCAGGGCGATCTTATGTCGAGAACCCGATCAACGAGGTTGCAGTAGTCTTCCATGAGAGGGGCGTTGGCGGTCGGCGCTGCATTCATCAACGCCATCGGGCAACTCTGCCCATCAGGACCCGTGGCTCTCTCATGATCTAACCCCAAGGCATGGCCAATCTCATGCGCGAGGGCGAGTTGAGCGAAGGTAGTTCCCCAATCGACCAGAGTTGCTCTCCCATTGCAACCAAAATCCGGGAATTTTAGGCCACCCGCAGGGCACTTGCGATACGCATTAACCTGGTTAGCCCCTCCGCTTCCATCCCATACAGCGAATTGGTATCCCAGAGAATTCTGTGGCGGCGGAGCATCACGAAAGTTCACAATTATGGATCGGCGAGATTGCTCATCAGGGTTCCCAAAGCTGGGTTGGTTATTTTTCCAGTCGACAGAAAAGGTAGGTATATGGCCATTATGCCCCTGGTCCTTCGGGCAGGCCTGGTTCCACTTCGCCGCACCGCCCTGCACGGCTGCCAGCAAGGCGTTGGAGCCTTGGGCTGCTTGATCCCCATAAATCGTAACCGAGGTGATATTGAACCTGTCTCCCACGTTATCCAAAAAAGGTAGGCCTTCCCTTCGGGCATGATGACAAGGTTCCTGCCCCAGTACTGATTGCGCGGCGAGAAGCAGGAGCAGCGCGAGAAGCAGATTATTATTTCTCATTGAGTCCTCAGCCCAAGGCGGATATCATCAACCGCGACAGGTGTAAAGTCCTGTACCATAGAGTAAGGTTGAGGAATAATTTTGCCCTCTCTCGTCGGGAATACATTAACGCCGTCTAGTATCTGTGGGTTCGGAGGATAAAGAAAGGCGCCCACCAGAACCTCATCTCCCTTTCGAGCACGGTAAAACCCCTCGGGTGGAGTCGAGCTACAGACTTGAGCGCCGTTGACAGTTATGGACGCCCATCTCTCAGCGTAGATCAGGACACGATCATCAGTCTTTTGCCTCCCATGTAAAACCAAGACTGGCTTAACGTAGACCATGTTGACGGGCTGTCCGATCCAGAAGCTCCATCCTGGCACTACATCCTCGATAGTGGCTACGAAGGCCAGATCCGTCGTCTTCAGATAATCTAATAGGCTGAGAGCCTTCAATGACCGATCGTCTACTGATGCTGGAGGGCACGGCATGTATGTGCGTCCTATCCGCTTGTAATCCCTTTCGCGTTCGGGATTACCTCTGGCGGCCCTGTCAAGATGCGATTGGAGCCACGAACGCTCCGCATCGGTGAGCGGCAGGTTTTCCAGAGTGTGCTCGTTCAGAAGGCGCTCGGGCACGAACATGGCACTGTTGTGCTCCTTTGCTTCCATCCAAATCATCTGCCGGTCATACGGCTCGGCGGCCGAGGCGCAAGCGGCTGGCACGGTCCAGAGGACGAGAACCAAGAGAGTGGACCTGAGGAAAGACTTGCCCCTGATGATCCGAACCATTTAGGTGACCTTCTCTTTCTTGCAGAAGTCGAGTTGCTGTCTATCGTCAGCTCGCCGAGCGAATCAATTCAGAAACCTGATGCCGGCAAATTATCGCTATTTGATGTTGTTGAGTCAAGTACTGAAAGATTCTAGGTATACCTGTTCCGCTTCCGCGCGACAGTGCGTCGCCCCGGCAAGCCGAGCTATTATGAGGCGATGACCCCCACGGTCCCAGGGTGATGCTCTGGCTTGAGGGTCCACACCCCAGGCCTGACCACAGAGGGCCGGCCCTGCAGACTCTGCCGCTCTCGCTGGACGATGTCCTAGATCACAGTCCCCAGAGCGGCTCTCAGCTCACGCACCCGGGATTCCTCCAGCAGCCCGGGATCTCCGGACACACCGGCCTCCCACAGCCAGCGGGCGCGGTCGAAGGCGTCTCGCGCGCCGGGACGGTCTCCGCGCGCCCGGCGGGCGTTTGCGACATGGGTCCAGGCGTACCCCTGGAGCCGCTGGCGCCAGGTCTTTTCGCCGGGTGCCAGGCCGGCGATCAGGAGTGCCAGCTCCGCGAGCTCCAAGGCCTGATCCGGGCTCGCGGTCGCCGCCTGGACGCTCTCGGCGCAGAGCAGCTCGCAGAGCGCCCACTTGCGAAACCTTTTCGATTCCTCCACCAGCACCCTCCGCGTGGAGGGCTCGCGGCGCGCCAGACGCTCCCACAGCTCCGGTGCCTCGTCGCGGTCCTCGGGGCGGGGTGGCGTGAAGGTCTTCGCCCAGGGGCCGATCTCGCCGAGGCCCGGACTGCCGCCGAGGATCTCGGCCGTGGCGGCGTAGGCGATGTCGGAGAGCCCCGCGGCCAGCTCGGCGGCGATGGCATCGATCCTCCGCTGCGGATCTTCCGGATCGGCCGCGCTCGCCACGGCGGTCCGCGCCGCGGCGACCCAGACGAAGAGCCGGTCCAGCATCCGCGGCGGCAGGCCCACTGCCACCGCGATCTCCTCCAGCGTCTTGCCGGGATTGCCGACATCCTCGTTCTCATAGCGCCAGATCGCGCTGGCGGAGAGCCCCACGGCCTCCGCCAGCTCCGCCTGGCTCCAGCCACGGAGCAGGCGGAGGAAGATCACCACCATCCTGGTGTTTTCGGGGTTGTCCGAGCCGGTCATGGTTATTTTCTCCTCGGAATGCATGTCAGTTCCCGGAACGAGGGTGATTTTCCCGGTGCCACGCGGCACCATACTCCCGGAGAGGCGCCGGCCCGGCCCTGAAGGCCGTGGCGGAAGCCGCCTTTCCGAAAGGAGCCACTATCATGTCCAGTCTGTCGTTTCGCCGCGCCGCCGTCGCTCTCGTCTTGGGATTGATCCTCGTCAGCCCGTGGGCCTCGGCCTCCGAGCTACGCAGCCGCGCCCATCGCTTCGGCCCAGCCGTCGCCCAGGAGGCGCAGGGAGCTTTTGGGCAGCTCATGGGAATTCTCGTCAACTTCTTGAACAAGGCTGGGTGCAGCGTCGATCCGAATGGCGTGCTCGGGAGCCAGCCCACTACCCGTAGCTCCGCGGCATTTTGCGACGCTGGAGCTTCGGCTGATCCCGATGGCCGCTGTGGTAGCCAGCCAGCCACTACTAGCTCTTCAACGGTTTGCGAAAACGGCGGCTCAATCGACCCTAATGGACGCTGTGTTAGCGGGCACTGAGGGAAGTATGTCCCTGTAGCGACTCCGGACCGGCGTGCTCTCACTCCGGTCCGGGTCTTCACAGGGATACCTCAAACCGGAGGGCTGGATTATGTTGAGCCTTATAGAGGTACTCTGCCACTCGCTTGGCCAGTTCTACCGTGGCTGACTCCTTCTCGGCGGCTTCGCAGAACAGCTTGAGCGCCGCCAGGGCCTCTCGGTGGACTCCTTGCGCCCGAAAGATTGGCGCCATCTGACGCGCAAGCATCTTGACCTCCCAGGTGCGCCCTCGCTCCAACTGCAGAACTGCGACTTCTAGAGTCGCTAGGGCAGCGTCGTATGCAATACCCTGGTCTGCGAATTCCGCACGCACTTGAGACAGGGCTATCAGAGCCTCTTCCATTCTCCCTAGGCCGGCCGAGACTCGACCTTCTAACCAGCGTAACCGCAGCTTGTCCAGCTCATTGGTGAGCCTAAATGCCAGTACTCGGATCTCAGGAAGCAGAACCTCAGCTTCCACATATCGGCCAAGATGCGTCAGGTTCCAAGCACAATTGTGCCGCATTGTAAAGAGCAGCCTCGGCTCATCCTGTTGAGTAATCAGAGGAGCCGCCTCTGCGAGCGTCATTAAGGCGCTCTCATAATTCCCGCCCCACTCCAGCAGCCTTGCCTTTTGGAGGAGCAGATTCGGTCTAAGATCCCTGGGAGCAGACGCAAGAGCCTGATCGAGGAGAGCTGCGGCTTCCAACAAACGCCCTTGGGTAGTGCGTAGCGAGGCCTCCAGGCTGAGCACCTGGGCCTCATCAAGGAGCCCCGGATCGCCGGGCGCGCCGGCCTCCCAGAGCTTGCCGGCACGCGCGAAGGCCTCCTCGGCACCCGGCAAGTCGCCCCCCACCCGCCGGGCGTTGCCGACGTGGGCCCAGGCGTAGCCCTCGAGGCGCCAGCACCAGCTCGCCTCTCCGCCCACGAGATCTGCGACGAACAGGGCCAGCTCCGCCAGCTCGCGAGCCCGGTCGGCGTTGTCGGCCGCCGCCTTGATGCTCTCCTTGCAGAGCAGCTCGCAGAGAGCCCAGCTCCGAAATTCCGGGGTGTCCTCCACCAGGGCCCGGCGTTGGGCGGGAGCGCGCCCCTTCATCCTCTGCCAGAGCACCGGCGCCCGCTGGCGGGCCTCCAGGGCCCGGCCCTCGAAGGCGAGGAAGCTCAGGAGCGAGCGCGTGAACTGGGCGGAGAGGTCTCCGGACCGGACGGCGAGCCTCTCGACGTGAGCGAGGCCGGTCTCCGCGGCGCTGCCGGGATGCCCGGGGGCCTGGGCCACCAGGCGCACCGGCCGCACGAAGTTGACGGCCCAGTCGGCGGCCTCCGGCGGGAGCCCCATCAGGCCGGCGATCTTCTCCAGGTCGCCGCGGTCGAAATTCCGTTGTCCGCGCTCGAAGTCCGAGATCACGTTGGGCTGCACGCCGGCCACCCGGGCCAGCTTCGCCTGGTTCCAGTTCAGGGCGGTCCGCAAGGCGGTCAGGGCACGGTTCAGGTCTGACGGTTCTTTTGATGCCAAGGAATGTCCCTCCGATACCTTCTTTAAAGAATAGAGAGTGTAAGGCAAGGCCATAGCGTGACAACCGCGGCTCGCGCTGCGATGATTTCATGTCTTTGGGCGATACAAGGGGCGGGAAGCCGAACCGGCGGGAAATCACCCTACGGACGGAACCTCCCGTGAGCCCCGGCTCCAGATTTCCCAGGACTTTTGTGGCCTACGGCGGGTTACCGCCCTAATCTACCGGGAAGGAGAGAGGGATGAGAAAACGAAGTGACGGGGCCCGGCTCCCCTGGAGCCCGGAGATCGAGACTCGGGCAAAGCTCCTGGGGCCCGCGCTCCGGATGCTGAGGCAGCGGAAGCGGCGGACCCAGTTGGCGCTCTGCAAGGAGGTCAGGGTCACCAAGGGGATGCTTTCCAGCTACGAAACCGGGCGGCAGCTCCCTTCTCTGGGGTCCCTGCTGACCGTGCTGGCCGGTCTGGAGTGCGATTTTGGAGATTTGCAGGAGGCGATGGATTACCTGGCCGGCAAGCCTCCGCGCCCGGGGTCTTCCGGAGAGCAGGCATCGGAAGCCCAGGCCGAGCGGGAGGTGGGAGGAGCGATCATCATGCTCGTCAGGCATCTGGGCCTCCAGCTCCCGTTCGGTCTACAGGCGATCGCGCTGCCGCCGACCCGGGTGGAGGGAAGGAAGCGCGGAGGCTGAGCCCGCCGTGAATTACCCTTTGCGCGCTCGCTTTATTTCTCTCGGCGTCCTGAGATCCCCGTGCCCTTTGGGCGGTGCCGTACGCCTCCTAACCTGCTCTTGAACGAGCGGAAAGGGAGGCGAGCCACCATGAGCGAGGGCCATGCGGAGCTGGAAGCGGTGCGAGACAACCTGCGCGATCTCGCCGAGGCGCTGAAAGGGATCGAGAAGAGAGCGAGGGCGCTGAGCGGGAGCCTGCCGGTGCCCTCGGCTGGAGAGGGGGAGGGGGAGAGCGAAGCGGAGAACGACGCCACCACGGAGATCCGCGCGGTGATCGACTGCGTGCTCACCGACAGTCTGGGCCCCGCGATCCGGGATCTCCAGGCGGCGGCGGATTACCGGGCCAAGCGCAAGGGATAGGGAGCCGTGAGGCCGGTACTTCAACGAAAATGACCGGCCGGGGTGGAGACGTCTCCCCGCCCCGGAAGGTGGAAGGTTCCGTCAGGCGCAGCAGATCCGCACGGAATCCGTGGTGAGGGGCTGCGTCCCGATGATGATGATCGAGGCGCCGGCGGCGCCGCCCCGCACCTGATCGAGCGCCAGCTGGTGGAGCGTTTCCCGGGAGAGGGTCATCTTCTTGAGGGTGGTCTTCTTCATGGGGTCTCCTTTGGCGGCTGCGGGCAGCGTCTTTGCGCCCACACCTCTGTAGTGTGCCATGGGAACCAGGCCAAGCTCTCCTCGCGAGAGCGGTCACCTCTTGGCAGCGGCGCGATCTCCGGGTATCGTCTTCGGAGTGCCGTCTTCGGAGTGCCGTCTTCGGAGTGCCGTCTTCGGAGTGCCGGCCATCTCGGTCCCGTTGAGGGTGCCGATGATCCGGCCACCCAGCTCGCGCGGACGGGAGCGATCCACTCCGTCAGGGAGTTTTGGGGACGGGGGTGAATGGGTGGGGTGATTAAGTCCCCGCTGAGGTATACCCCTCTCCCAAGTTGGGATAGGGGTATACCCGCTTGGGAGAGGGGTATACCCGGCGGGGGGAGGGGTCTCCCCAACAAGGGAGGGGGGTATACCCGCGAGGGAGAGGGGTATCCCAAGCTGGGAGAGGGGTCTCCCCAGGCGGGGGGACGGTTCCCCCCGAGGTTCCTGGATTCCCTTCGCCGGAAGGATGTACGCGGCTCGAGTTTCTCTAATCGAGGATTCTGAGGTCCACGTACGGCGGCGGGGGCTGGATGGCCGAGTAGTCGTTCTCCATGATCGCCACCTCCCCCTCCCGCGCGATCTCCCGGAAGCCGGCGAAGCGGTAGGTGATCAGCATCTGGCGGTTGCGGTCGTTGGAGACGAACTCGGCGCGCAGCCGGGATCCCGCCTCTTTCGCCAGCCGCAGGACGTGGTGGATCATGATCGTTCCCACCCCCTTGGACATCACCCGGCAGGACATCAGCAGCAGCTTCACCGTCCAGACGTCGCCGTCCATCTCCAGCAAGGTAAGGCCGATCTTGCCGTAGGTGCCGTGGCGGTCCTCGAGGCTGGAGATCCAGAGCCTGTGGCGGGGGGACTGCCGCAGCTCGTTCAGCTCTTCGTAGGAGTAGGTGTAGCCGGTGGTGTTGAGCTGGTTGGTGCGCACGGTCAGCTCCTCGGCCCGCTTCAGATCCTCCTCACGGCAGGGAGCGATGGTGAAGATCATCCCCAGGGTGGCGAGGAACTCCTCGGTGGGGCCCACGTACTCGGCCTCCACCCGGTTGCGCTCGATGTCCGCCATGTACATCCGGCGGCGCAGGCGCGAGTCCTCGGTGATGAAGCGGGGGTTGAGCTCGGGGCGGTCGAGAAAGTCCTCCAGCAGCGCGGAATCGACGCAGAGCACCTTGTCGTGGGTGAAGGCCACCTCCTCGCGCTCGAAGGGCTGGTCGTCGACGAAGGCGATGGCGTCGAGGCCGATGTTGATGTCCTGCGCGATCTGGGCGATCGAGGCGGCCTTGGAGTTCCAGTTGATCTGCGGGTAGAGGAAGTACTCCTCGATCCCCAGCTCCTTGAGCTTCGCCATCGCCACGTCGTGATCGTTGCGGCTGGCGATCGAATGCAGGATCCCCCGCTCGTCCAGGGTCTTGAGGATGTGGACGACGTGCGGCCGCAGCCTCACTTCGGAATCCTCGAGCAGGATGCCGTCCCAGACGGTGTTGTCGAGGTCCCAGACCACGCACTTGATCGATTGCTTCTCTTTTTTCTTCGCCGCGCGGACGGCGGCGGCGTGGTTCTCTGCTTCGAGATCGATCATGATTTCCAGGCTCCTGTCAAAACTCCTGCAGCTCGAAGAGCGGGATGGTGATCTGCTGGATCTGCGTGCTCCCCTCGATGATCTCCAGCACCCGGGAGTCGCGCAGGTAGCGGCCGACGGGGAACTCCTCGCTGCAGCCGTTGGCGCCGTGGATCTGGACGGCGTCGTTGGCGGCGCGGGTGGCCATGGTGGAAGCGTAATACTTGGCGACCATGATCTCGCCGGAGGCGCCGGGATCGCCGGCGTCGCGCAGCCATCCGGCTCGCAGGCAGAGCAGGCGGGCGGCGCGCACCTCGACGATCATGTCGGTCAACATGCGGCGGATCAGCTGGTGGTCGGCGATCGGCACGCCGAACTGCCGGCGCCCGGCGGCGTAGGTTCTGGCGGCGTCGAGGCAGGCCTGGCCGAGGCCGACCCCACCCCACGCGACGCTGTAGCGCCCATGCTCCAGGGCGGTGAAGATGATGTGCGAGAGGCCGAAGCCGGGGCGGCCGAGCAGGTTCTCCTTCGGCACCCGGACCCCCTCGAGGAAGATCTCGGCCAGCATCGAGGCGCGGGTGCCGGTGATCCCCGGCAAGGGGCGGACGGTGACGCCGGGGGTCTCGCGCTCGACCAGGAAGGCGGTGGGCTTGCCATCGATTTGTGCGAGCACCAGGAAGAGGCCGGCGATCTGGCCGTAGGTGGTCCACTTCTTCCGGCCGTCGAGCACCCAGGCGTCGCCCGCGTCGGTCGCGTTGGTCTGGACGCTCTTGGCGTCGCTGCCGGCCTCGGGCTCGGAGAGGGCGAGGGCGCCAAGGATCTCGCCGCGCGCCATCGCCGGCAGGTAGCGTTCTTTCTGGGCCTGGCTCCCCCACCGCTGGATGGCATGGGCCACCATGTCGTGCACGGTGAGCAGCGAGCGCACGGAGGAGCAGCCGCGGGCGATCTCCTCGGTCAGCAGGCCGTAGGTGATCATGTCGCGGCCGGCGCCGCCCCACTCGCGCGCCACGTTGGAGCCGAGATAGCCGCGCTCGCGGAGCCGGTCGATCAGCGCGGCGGGGGTCGCCGCCTCGCGGTCCCAGCGGTCGGCGTGGGGCGCGATCTCGGCCGCGACGAAGGCGCGGAACTCGTCGCGGGCGGCCCGCTGCTCGCGGGTGAGCTCCAGGTTCAAGCCGCGGCGCCCCGCTTGCGCGCGACGAGATTCGCGATCGAGTTGATGGTGCGGAAGTTGTCGAGGTCGAGGTCCTCGTCCCCCACGGCGACGCCGAACTCCTTCTCGACGAAAGCCACGAGTTGCATGGCGAGCAGCGAGTTGACGAAGCCGAGGGCGAAGATGTCCTCGTCCGGCTTCAGGTCATGGTTCTTGAAGAACCGCGACAGGAACTCCTTGATCTTGGTCTGGGTCTCGTCCATGGGTTCGCTTTCTAGAGGGTGATGCCCGCTTTTTATAGAGAGATTCCGTAATCGTAGAAGCCCTTGCCGTTCTTGCGGCCGTGCAGGCCGGCGTCGACCATCTTCTTGAGCAGAGGGCAGGGGCGGTACTTGCTGTCGCTGTAGCTCTCGTAGAGCGCCTCGATCGAGTAGAGGATGGTGTCGAGGCCGATCAGGTCGGCGGTCTCGAGCGGGCCCATCTTGTGGCCGAAGCAGGTCTTGAAGATCTGGTCGACCTGCTCGGCCGTGGCGACGCCGTCCTGGAGGACGTAGACCGCCTCGTTGATGGTCAGCATCAAGATCCGGTTGGTGACGAAGCCGGGCATGTCGTTGACCAGGATGCAGTCCTTCCCCATCTGGCGCAGGAACTGGCGGGCGGTCTCGATGGTGGCCTCGCTGGTGTGATGGCCGCGGATCGCCTCGACCATCGGCTTCATCGGCACCGGGTTCATGAAATGCATGCCGATCACCCGGTCCGGCCGCTTGGTGAGGGCGCCGACGCGGGTGATCGAGTAGCAGGAGGTGTTGACCGCGAAGACGGCCCGCTCGGGGCAGATGGCGTCGATTTGCGGGTAGATCCCTCTCTTGATCTCCCACTTCTCGGGAACGTTCTCGACCACGAAGTCGACGTCCGCGAGATCCTCGAGGCGGGTGGTGAACTGGATGCGGCCGAGGACGGTGGCGGAATCTTCTTTTTTGGTCGTCCCCGTTGGAGGGGCCTGCTTCTGGAGCATCCCCTGGAAGCGGAGGTTTTTCCGGATCTCCGCCTTCGCGTGCTCCAGGACCTCGTCGGAGACGTCCACGAGGACGGCCTCCATCCCGCTCTGGGCGAGGTTCTGCCCCACCCCGACCCCCATCACGCCGGCGCCGATGACGCCGACCTTCTTGATTTCCATCGTGCTTGGCTCCCTGAAGATTTCCCGAAGGTCCGGGACGGCGGTGGGAATGGTACCCGATCCGGCCGCTCCCTCCTTAGGTGTGGCGGGGCGCGGGAGAGGGGACAGGGAGGGCGCTCCGAGCCCACTCCCCCTCTCCGAACCCTCACCCCCGGCCCCTCTCCCGACCCGGGAGAGGGGAGAAAAGCAAAGGCAAAAGCGTCATCGCAGGGCCCCCTCTTCTCCCGGGTCGGGAGAAGAGGGCTGGGGTGATGAGGGCCAACGCCGCGCCGAAAGCATCCTGGCGCGATCCTTGCTAATGAATGAGACGGGCGGGGTCGGCAAACTGGCTCGGTTGGCGCGCGACAAAAGTGAGGGACGATCCTCCTTCGTCGCCGGCTTAGCCAAGGAGAACCCCTGGTAAGTCTCCCTGGCAATTCCCGCGACGGGATTTCTCCTCCTCGTCAGGCCTCGCCCCTTTCCTTTTTTTCTTTTTCTTCTTTCTCTCCTAAGCTTCTCGTACATCAATAACGCGGACGGCTTCGAAGGAAGCAGGGCCGCGGACCACTCCCAGTCCCACGCGGGTGGGTCCCGGCGGTGCCTCGACGGCGCCGAGATGGAGTCCTTCCCAGGCGATCTCCACCTCTCCGCCGGTCTTGCGGAAACGGAATTGCTGATCGATCGCCGGATCGAATGCAGCAGGGAGTGGAAAAATCTGCTCGATCGCACCGCGAGATTTGAGCCTCCACCCCTGACCGTCTCTTTCGAGCGCGATCCGCGGCCCGGCGCCGCCGGCCAGGGCCGGGGCGAAGGCGTAGGAATCCCCCTGCTCCAGCCGCGCGTTGACGATTGCCAGGTAGGAGCCGAACGCGGGGCCTTTCGCGATCCAGGACGCCCCCTCGCCGCGAAGCCTCCCCTTCTCCACCCGCCACGCTCCGTCCAGCGTCTCCCAGCCGAGGATCCCCGGATCGCCGTCCTCCTCGAAGAGGTCTTCCCAGCCGGCGGTGAGGGCGAAGCCGGAGAGCTCGGCGGAGCCCCCTTCGGCGAGCAGGGAAAGGGCGGCGGCGCTCCCCTCGAGGCTTCCCAGCCAGATCGGTACGCCCTCATCGCGGGAGAGGGAGACGCGGGGGCCGTCCACCTCCAGGCGAAGGAGACGGAAGGCGTCGACGGGCTCCATCCTGAGGCGCAGGATCGATCCGCCATCCGCACCCCGGAGAACGATCACGGCCCGGCCCCGCACGCTCACCTCGACGAGGAACGACGGCGCGCCGGTCTCATACCGGACCTCCTCGCCAGCCTGGAGCACGGCGGGCGCGTCGAGGAGGTCGGTGACCGTGGGCGGATTCGGGCCGGGCTGCGGCGTGGTCGTGGGACCGAGGATCAGCATGCGCTCGCCGGCCCAGTCGAGAGGATCGATGGCGAGGATCCGGTCTTTCAAATCGGCTGACCAGCGGTGATAGACGCAGTAGAGCTGGCGGTTGTCCGGCCCGCGCACCACCGAGTTGTGGCCGGGGCCGACGACCTCGCCTCCCGAGCGCAGGATGGGCAGCACCCGCTCGCCATCCGCGGCCTGCTCCCACTCGCACGGATCGCGGAAATTTCGTGTCGTGGCATAGCTCACGCCGTAGGTGGGGTTCTGCCAGTTGCCGCCGCTGAACATCTCGTAGAGGACGCCCTTGCGCCGGAGCACGAAGGGTCCCTCGACGGTGTGCCAGCGCACCCCCCCTTTTTCGGGCCGGTGCGGGTGGTAGACGTGCCAGTCGTGGCGTGGCCGGGCCACGGGACGGGGGTTCCCCTCCAGGGTGAAGGGATCGAGCAACCGGTCGCGGACGGTGCCCGTGCCGACGTGGCTGTGGTCGAGGAAGTCGGTCGCGTAGAAGAGCCATCGCGAGCCGTCCAGGTCCGCGAAGACGTGAGCGTCGATGGCAAAGGGCTCGGAGGTGAGCCGGCGGCCGGCATCGACGAAGGGGCCGGCGGGGTGATCGGCGACCGCCACCCGGATCTCCATCCGCTCCTCGTTGCCGACGCTGTAATAGAGATAGAAGCGCCCGTCGAAATAGCTGGCCTCGGGCGCCCAATAGCAGGGGTGATTCCCGGGCAACGGCTCCATGGCACCGGCGAGCGGCCGCCAGTCGACGAGGTCGCGGGAGTGGATCACCCCGAAAGCACGGCCGTCCGGCTGGACGCCGGTGCAATAACCCCAGTACTCCCCGCGGTGCTTGAGGACGAAGGGGTCGGGAAAGGGGTGGGGGTAGACGGGGTTGGTGTAGGTCATCGGGGTTCAGCCCATCGCCCCGATCGACGCTCCCGGATCGGCCACGTACCGCCGGAGCTGCTCGACCAGCGGCGTCGCCTCCCAGCGCCGCCCGGAGCTCTCGGGGGCGAGCGTATAGAGGCCGAGGTCGAGATGGAAGTCCTCCAGCGGGCGCTTGCCGAAGCGGTAGCGCCAGTCGATCATCGTGAACAGCGGGAACCAGGTGTAGCCGAGCACGGGCACGCCCTTGCCGCGCAGCTGCCGGATGGCGGCGACCGAGGTGTCCAGCCAGCGGGCGCGGACGGCGACGCCCCCCTTGGCGCTGGTCTCGGTGACCATGATCGGCGCGCCGTAGCGCTTGTGGTAGTCCTCGATCAGGTGGACGAAGCCGGCGCCGTCCTGCTCGACCGCCCGCCAGGCGAGCCGCCCCTTGCGATTCACCGAGACCTGCTGAGTGGACCACTGCGGGTAGAAGTTCATGCCGATCACGTCGAGCGGGATGGCGTTGCGGCGGATCGACGTCAGCTCGTCCGGACCGGCGCCGTTGCGCAGCAGCCAGGTGTAGAGCGGGTGGTCGGGGGTCAGCTTGCCGGCCAGCAGGTCGTAGGCGAGGAAGCCGCGGCGCTGGTCCTCGACGGCGAGCGCCTCGAGGTCGGCGCGGGCGGCGCGGGCGAGGCCGGTCGCCTCGACGTGGACCATCAGCGCGCCGGGATCGACCTCCTTGATCGCCGCGACGGTGCGCTGAATGCCGCGCACGAGCTGCAGCATCAGCTTGAGATAGCCGGCCTCGCCACGCAGATACGGTGGCCAGATCCCCTTCTTGCCGCAGAGCAGGGCGTTGACGATCGGCTCGTTGAGCGGCGTGTACCAGCGGATCAGCCCCTTGTAGCGCTCGGCCACGGCCCTGGCGTAGGCGGCGACGGCGCGCGGGTAGTCGTCGGCGGCGAACTCGCGGCGCAACCAGAAGGGGCAGCCGTAGTGCATCAGGTCGAGGATGGGGGTGATCTTCAGCTCCTCGACCAGATAGGGGATCACCTGGTCGGTCCAGCTCCAGTCGAACTCGCCCGGCAGGGGCTCGACGCGGTACCAGGGGATCCCCCAGCGGATCGCCTGGACGCCGGTCTCGCGGCAGAGGGCGAGATCCTCGCGCCAGTGCTCGTAGTGGCCCATCAGCTGATACTCGTCGAGAGCGCGATGCCCTTGGCGGGTCTGGGGGACGAAGGTGTCTTCGATGCCCGTGGCCCAGAGGAAATCCGCGGGCTCCGTGCCGGGGAGGAGGGGGTGCTGCGTCACGACGGCTACCTCATGGGCTACCAAGTCAAAAAGTGGGCGCACGTTAGCACAGGCTGGAGACGATCGGCCGCCCCGCCCCCCTCAGCTCGCCCGCTGGTGCAGCGTCATCCACAGCCCGCCCGTGGGGCGCAGCGAGAGCATCGCGGCCGGCTCCACCCGCCGTCCCGGCACGGCGTGGAAATCGTAGCGCTGGAGGACGGTGGCGAGCACCAGCAGCGACTGCATCTCGGCCAGCCGGCCGCCGATGCAGAGGCGGGGGCCGCCGCCGAACGGGAAGTAGGCGAACTGCGGCCGCCCCTCCGACCGCTCGGGGGTGAAGCGCTCGGGATCGAACGCCTCCGGATTGGGCCAGAAGTCGGGGCGCCGCTGGGTGACGTAGGAGGAGAACATCAGGATCGAGCCGGCGGGGATGTGGTGGCCGGAGAGCTCGTCGTCGACCAGCGGCGTGCGGGTGAGCATCCAGAACGGCGGATAGAGGCGCAGGGCCTCCTTGAGCACCATCGAGAGGTACTTCAGGCGCGGCAGGTCCTGGAACCCCGGCGTCCGGCCGCCCAGCACCTCCGCCAGCTCCTGCTCCACCTTTTGCGCCACCATCGGGTAGCGGGAGAGGAGATAGAGGGCCCACGACAGGCTGGCCCCGGTCGACTCGTGGCCGGCGACCAGCATGGTGACCACCTCGTCGCGAATCTGCCGGTCGGGCATTGCCTCCCCGGCCTCGTCGCGAACCGTGAGGAGAGTCGACAGCACGTCGTTCCCCTCGACGCCACTCCGGCGGCGCTCGGCGATGATCCGGTAGACCACCTCCTCCAGCCTGGAGACGGCGCGCAGGAAACGGACGTGGCTCGGGAACGGCACCCACCAGGGGAGCGGAAGGGCGGAGAGCACGCGGTGGTGGAGGATCGAGAAGGCGGTGGTGATCGACTCGTGCACGGTCGCCGCGTCGCCGGCCACCTCGGTGCCGAAGAGGGTCTTGGCCGAGATGTCGATCAGCAGGTCCATCATCTCGTGCTCGAGGTCGAACGGCTCGCCCGGCGTGATCCCGCGCCGCCAGCCTTCGAGCTTGGCCGCGATCGAGGCGTTGATGGTGTCGACCATGCCCATCAGCCGGGTGACGTGGAAGGAGGGCTGGAGGAGCTTGCGCTGACTGCGCCAGGAGTCACCCTCGTTGAGAAACAGCCCCTTCCCGCCCAGCGGCCGCAGGAGCTCGAAGTTGGAGCCCCGCACGTAGAGGCGGTGATGGGTCTTCCAGACCCGCTCGATGTCCCGCGGATGGGTGACGAGGTAGAACTTCTGCGAGCCGACGCCGCCCAGGCAGACGACGTCGCCGTAGTCTCGCACCGCCTGGGACAGGAACGGCAGCGGGTCCTTCAACACCTTGGGCAGGGCTCCGAGGATGGGATAGCCCTGGGGTCCGGGAGCGGCTGTCGACGCGCCTTTGCGGACAGGTACCGCAGAGACTTCAGAAGAAATCATAGATCCTCCGTCGCAAAAAATAAGATCAGAACTGCAAATCAAACATCCGCACCCGGACCCCGGGTTCTTCCATCTAAAACTGCTGAAGCGAACTTGCTTGTACTGTGGCGGCGGGGGCACAAAGCGGGACAGCGGATTCAGGAAAGATGAAACCCTACCCCGACATCCCGTCGGTCCCCGCGCCGCAGACCATGACGCAGGCGGCGCGCACCCCGGCGAGCGGGATCCGCCCCGAGAGGAGGGCGGCGAGGGAGGCGGCACCGGAGAGCTCGGCGGCGGTGCCGGCCTCGAACCAGAGCCGGCGGGCGGCGTCGCGCATCTCCTCGTCGGTGACCAGGACGACGTCGTCCACCCGCTCGCGGATGACCGCGAAGTTCATCTCGTGGCTGCTGCGGGGGGCGAGGGTGTTGGCGGCGGTCGTGACGCTGGCGAGCTCGACGACGCGGCCGGCCCGCAGGCTCTGGTGGATCTTGGGCGCGCCGGTGGCCTCGACGCCGACCACTCTCGTCTCCGGCCGCCTCCCCTTCACCGCCGTGGCCACACCGGCGATCAGCCCGCCGCCGCCGATCGCCGCCACGAAGAGGTCGATTCCGGGAGCGTCGTCGAGGGCCTCGAGGGCGAGGGTCCCCTGGCCGGCGATCACCTCGACGTCGGCGAAGGGGTGGACGTAGGTCGTCCCCTCGCGGCGGGCGGCCTCCAGCGCGGCCGCGTTGGCGTCGTCCCAGACCTCCCCCACCCAGACGACTTTCGCCCCCCAGCGCTCCAGTTTTACGCCCTTGGCCGGCGGCACGTTGGCCGGGAGGTAGATGGTCGCGGGCACGCCGGCGAGACGGCCGGCGAAGGCGACGCCGAGGCCATGGTTTCCACCGGACGCGGTCACCAGCCCCAGGGACACCCGTTCGGCAGGGAGCGTCAGCACCTTGTTGGTCGCTCCCCGTGCCTTGAACGAGCCGGTCACCTGGAGATTCTCCAGCTTCAGGAGGAGCCGGCTGCCGGGGTCGCCCCCCGGCAGCGGACCCAGGTCCAGGAGCGGGGTACGGCGTACGTGGGGGGCGATGCGGCGGGCGGCGGCCTCGATCCCGGCGAGCTCGATCATGCGCCGGATGCTATCAGGGCGGCGGGGTCGAAAGAGCCGGCGGAAAGGCGGAAATTTCGCCTTCCAAGGCGCTTGACTTACGCCACGATTACGCCTAATCTACGCCCATGGGAACAACGATCGTTGCAAGAGGTCCCAGCGAGGGGAGTCAACCTGCTGGAAGCGATCCGCGCGGCGCGGCGAGGCATTCGCAGCCGTCAGACCTTCCGCTTTAACGGAGATCCCGCCGTCGGGATCTCAGGAGATATCCACCGTGCGCACACCCACTTTGAACGGCCTTGGCCAGGCGCTACGCTGGCTGCGCGACCGCCAGGGCAAGAAGCAGTACCAGGTGGCGGACTCCGCCGGCATCACCAAGGGCATGCTCTCGGCTTATGAAACCGGCCGCCAGCGCCCCTCGCTCGAGACTCTGGAGAAGATCCTGGACACTCTCGGGTGTGACCTGAACGACCTCCACAACGCCATCCAGATCATCAACGGCCGTCCGGAAGGGATCAAGCGCCGCGGTGAAGGGGCGGGCGAGGAGGAGACCGCTCCGAAGCCGGAAGGCGGCGGACGGTCGGAGGTCCAGAAGGTTCTCGGCCGGCGCGATCCCCTGCCTTTCGAGGAGGAGAGGGCGTTCAGCGAGATGCTGGACGGCTTCCACCGCCTCCTCCGCTACTTCCACGACAGCTTCGCCGCCAAGGCTCCCGGCCGTGTGCCTGAGCCCAAGAAGGACGACGAAGGCTCTTAGACCGGATCGAGGCGTGGACGGGATCTCCGCGCCTCGATCTCCTTTCTTTCAGCTTCAGCCGGCGAGCAGGCGCCCCTGGAGCACCAGGGCGACCGCAGGTCGCCCCTACAACCTCTGGCGTAAGGACGACGTTGGACGAAGGTTGTAGGGGCGACCTGCGGTCGCCCTCAACGATGCCTGTACCGGATCGCCCCCGTCTCTGCGAGTCGCTCGAAACCGGACTCCCCTCTCCCGCGTCGGGAGAGGACGGGGTGAGGGCACATACTTTACATCGCAAAGTCCTTCATCTATTCTATGAGCTTGTACCTGGCAGGAACAATCTCCCAGGTCCTTCGGTTACACTTGCCGAGGCAAAAACAACTTTTCCCAGGGACCCGGAACGGACGCGAGCAGGGGCGAAAAAGACAAGGAATGGGACTCTCGACCGCAGCTCCCTCGACGGCCTACCCGACGGCGGTGCCTGAAGGCTTCACCAGCCTTCTCGCCGGCTTCCGCGACAAGCTCGACCGCGCGCTCGCCGAGTGGCTCGACGCCAAGCGCGGCGAGGCGGTGGCCGCCGGCACTCCCGAGATGCTGGAGCTGATCGACGGCGTCGGCCAGCTCGCCACCCAGGGGGGCAAGCGGCTGCGCCCGGCGCTCGTCTACTACACCTACCGCGCCTGTGGCGGCGTTGCGGACGAGGAGGTCCTGCCGCTCGCGCTGTCGACGGAGCTCCTCCACACCTACCTGCTGATCCACGACGACATCATGGACCACGCCGAGGTCCGGCGCGGGCTGCCGGCGGCGCACGTGCGTTTCCGCGAGGCCCACCGGGCGCACGGCCTCCACGGCGACGCCGAGGACTTCGGCCGCTCGGCCGCCATCCTGCTGGGCGACCTCTCCCAGAGCTGGGCGGTGGAGCTGGCGGCCCGGGTCTCCACCGGCCGGCCGGCCGGCGGCGGCGGCGGTAGCGAAATGGCCCGCTGCTTCTCGGCGATGTGCCAGGAGGTGATCGGCGGCCAGTACCTGGAGCTGATGGTGGCGCAGCGGCGCGCGGCGAGCGAGGAGGAGCTGCTGCGGGTGCTGCGCCTGAAGTCCGGCCGCTACACCGCCGAGCGGCCGATCCAGCTCGGGGCGCTGCTGGCCGGCGCGCCGCCGGCGGTGCTCGCCGAGCTGTCGCGCTACGGCGCCGCGGTGGGCGAGGCGTTCCAGCTCCAGGACGACCTCCTGGGGGTGTTCGGCGACCCCGACACCGTGGGCAAGCCGGTCGACGCCGACCTCAAGGAGGGGAAGTTCACCTTCCTCATCCACCATGCCCAGGCCACCGCCACGCCCGAGCAGCGCCGCGTCCTCGACGCCGCTCTCGGCAACCCGGAGGCGACCCCGGAGGCGACGGCCGCGGCGCGGCGGGTGCTGGTGGAGACCGGCGCGCGCGAGGCGGTCTCGGCGATGACGGCCGAACGGCTGCGGGCCGCCCGGAGCGCCCTCGCGGCACTCGCCGCGATGGACCTGAAGCCGGAAGGGCACACGTTCCTCGCCGGCCTGATCGACTACCTCTGGGGGCGCGAGCAGTGAGCGCCGCGGAGGTGAGCGTGGAGGAGAGGGCGGTGGGCGAGGAACGCGACCGCAAGGCCGAGCACATCCAGCTGGCTCTCGATCAGCGCATGCAGCTCGGCCAGAGCTTCTTCGACGACTACCGCTTCGAGCCCGAGGCGCTCCCCGAGATCGACCTCGCGGAGATCGACACCGCGGTCGAGTTCCTGGGGCGCCGGCTCGCCGCCCCCCTGCTGATCTCCTCGATGACCGGCGGCACGGAGATGGCCGGCCGGATCAACCGCAACCTCGCCGAAGGAGCCGAGCGGACGGGGGTCGCCCTGGGGCTGGGGTCGCAGCGTAAAGCATTGGAAGATCCAGCGAAAGCTGATACCTTTCGCGTCCGCGAGGTGGCTCCTGGAGTCGTGCTGCTGGCCAACCTCGGCGCCGTCCAGCTCAACTACGGCATGGGCGTGCGCGAGTGCCGGCAGGCGGTGGAGATGATCGGGGCCGACGGCCTGATCCTGCACCTGAACGCGCTGCAGGAGGCGATCCAGCCCGAGGGGCAGGGCAACTTTTCCGGGCTGCTGCCGAAGATCGGCGAGGTGGTGCGCGAGGTGGGGGTGCCGGTGGTGGTCAAGGAGATCGGCTGCGGCATTTCAGAGATCACGGCGCGCGCCCTGGCGAGCCAGGGGGTGCGCATCGTCGACACGGCGGGGGTGGGCGGCACCAGCTGGGCCCGCATCGAGGCGCAGCGGGCCGACGACCTCGAGATCGGCGAGCTCTTCGCCGGCTGGGGATTGCCGACGCCGGAGTCGGTCCGGCAGGTCCGCCGCGTCGAGGGGCTGACGGTGATCGCCAGCGGCGGCGTCCGCAACGGGCTGGACGCCGCGAAGGCGATCGCCCTTGGCGCCGATCTCGCAGGTTTCGCCTACCCTTTCCTCGCGCCGGCCATGGAGTCGGCCGACCGGGTCGCCGACAAGGTGCGGCGCATCGTGCGCGAGCTCAAGATCTGTATGTTTTGCCTCGGTGTAAAAACCATCGCGGAGCTTCAACGTACGAAGCTCCTTAAAGGGCTGAGATGAGCAAGATCGCCAATTCCGCTTCCGCATCCGTGGTCCCCCTCACCCGCGAGGAGCTGGTCCGCTCGCTGGTCGCCGGCGAGCGCCGGTTCCACGAGATCCCCAAGCACCTGTCCGCGGAGGAGGCGGCGGAGATCCGCCGTCAGGCCCTGGAGGAGATGACCAGCACGCCGCTCTCCAACATCGGCCACCACTCGCTGGACGTCCAGCGGGCCTCCCACCGCAACTGCGAGAACTTCATCGGCGTCGCCCAGATCCCGATGGGGGTCGTCGGCCCCCTGCGGGTCCGCGGCAAGCACGCCGACGGCGACGTCTGGGTGCCGCTCGCGACCACCGAGGCCGCGCTGGTGGCCAGCACCAATCGGGGGTGCGCCGCCCTGCGCGAGGCCGGCGGCGCCGTGGTGCGGGTGGAGGACGTGGGAATGACCCGCGCCCCCGTCTTCCGCACCTCGGGCATCGTGCAGACGCAGAGCTTCTTGCAGTGGATCCAGGACCACGAGGAGGAGATCCGCGAGCTCACCGAGGGTTCGAGCCGCTATCTCAAGCTCCTCGACGTGCGCCCCTACGCCTTCGGCACCACGGTCTTCCTCCGCTTCCGCTTCGACACCGGCGACGCGATGGGCATGAATATGGCGACGATCGCCTGCGACCGCGCCGTCAACGAGCTGATCGAGCCGGCCACCGGCGTGCCCTGCATCGGCCTCTCGGGCAACTACTGCGCGGACAAGAAGCCGGCGGCGATCAACTGGCACGAGGGGCGCGGCAAGCGCATCTACGCCGAGATCCTGCTCGACGGCCAGATCCTCCACCACGTCCTGAAGACCGACGCCCGCAGCCTGGTCGAGGTGCAGTACCGCAAGAACCTCCTGGGCTCGATCGCCGCCGGCTCGATGGGCTACAACGCCCACTACGCCAACGTCTGCGCGGCGTTCTTCATCGCCACCGGGCAGGATCCGGCGCACGTCGTCGAGAGCTCGCTGGGGATCACCTGTATCGAGTCGCGCGGTCCGGACTCGGTGTTCGCCTCGATCTTCATGCCCGACGTGCCGCTCGGCGCGATCGGCGGCGGCACCGCGCTCGACACCCAGCGCGAGGCTCTCGCCGTGCTCGGCGTCTCCCCGGACCCCGAGCGCCGCGGTGAAGCGGTCACCCGGCTGGCCGAGATCCTGGGCGCGGTCGTGCTCGCCGGCGAGCTGTCGCTGATGGCCGCCTTCACCTCGAACGATCTGGCGCGCGCCCACGAGAAGCTCGGACGCGGCGAGATTCCCAACCTGCCGCTCCCGACCTAGGGGAGGCCGGCTGATCCCCCGCGCGCTCCGTAGCGAGTCTCCTCCGGGGGTCGAGCCCGCCGCCGCCGCGGTCTCGACCCCCGGCAAGCTCATCCTGATGGGCGAGCACGCCGTCGTCTACGGCCGCCCCGCGCTCGCCGCCGCCATCGACCTGCGCCTCACCGTCCGCCTCTCGCCGCTGCCCGGTTCCGCCGTCCGTCTCGATCTCCCCGCCCTCCCCCACGCCGAGGAGACCACCTGGAACGCCGTGCGCGCCCACGCTCGCGCCGCCCGCGAACGGTGGAACGAATACGCCCGCGAGCCCGGGCCCGAGCGCTTCCGCGCCGTGCGCGGCGACGACCCGTCCCATCTGGTCAAGGTCGCCCTGGGCGAGGCCGCGGCGGCGATCGGCGAGGAGAGCCCCCCCGGGCTCCGCCTGCGGGTGGAATCGGCGCTGCCGGTCGGCTCCGGCTTCGGCAGCTCGGCCGCCACCGCCGCCGGGGTGATCGCGGCCTTTCTGGCCTTCCGCGGGGAAGCCCTCGATCGTGAACGGCTGGATTGCGAAAAAATCGAGCGGATCGTCCTCGAGGCCGAGCGGCGCCAGCACGGCCTGCCGTCGGGAATCGACGGCGCCACCGTCCTCCACGGCGGCCTGCTCTGGGCCCGCCGGCTGCCGGCGGGCGGGCTCGCGATCGAGCGGGTTCCCGTGCGCTCCCCCCTGCTCTCCCGGCTCCGCGTCTATGACACGGGCACGCCCGCCGAGACCACCGGCGCCGTGGTGGCCGCCGTGCGCCACGCCCGCGACCAGGACCCCGGACGGCACGAGCGGCTCCTCGACCGTATCGCGGCCGCCACCCGCGACTTCCGGACCGAGTTGGAGCGTGAAGAGGAAAATCCAGCGGGCGTCCGCGAGCTGATCGCCGGGTGCGAGGCGGCCCTGGAGGAGATGGGCGTCGTCCCTTCCGAGGTCCGCGCCCTGGTCCGCCAGGTCGAGGCCGCGGGGGGCGCCGCCAAGATTTCCGGGGCCGGCGCGCTCACCGGCCCTGGCGCCGGGTCGCTCCTGGTCTATCATCCTGATCCTGAGTGGATCTCAGGTTGGAGTTTTCTCCGGCCTTTTCCCTGCCACCCTGTGCATCTCGGAGCTGAAGGGCTCCGCCTGGAGACCGACGCATGAGCAAGACCACCGTATCCGCGCCGGCCAACATCGCCTTCGTCAAATACTGGGGGGCTCGCGACCTCGCGAGCGCGACCCCGATGAACTCGTCGATCTCGATGACGCTGGAGCACTGCGTGAGCCAGTGCACCGTCGAGACGCTGGACCACGGCGGCGAGGACGAGGTCTGGCGCGCCGAGCCGGACGGCGGTTTCGGCACCCCTGACCCCGAGTTCGCCCGCCGGGTGCGCCAGCAGCTCGACCGCATCCGCCAGTGGGCCGGCCGCAAGGAGCCGGTGCGGGTGGCGACGCGCAACACCTTCCCCACGGCGGGCGGCCTCGCCTCCTCCGCCTCCGGGTTCGCGGCGCTGACCCTGGCGGCCGCCGGGGCGTTCGGCAAGAAGGCGTCGCAGAAGGATCTCTCGCTGCTCGCCCGCCGCAGCGGCTCCGGTTCGGCCTGCCGCTCGATCTTCGGCGGTTTCGTCGAGTGGAGCGCGCCGCAGTCGGCGGGGAGCGACGAGGACAGCTACGCCCGCCAGATCGCCGACGCCGACCACTGGGACCTGCGCAACGTCATCGCCGTCGTCGAGATCGGCCCCAAGACCATCCCCTCGATCGAGGGGCACCGCCTCGCCACCACCAGCCCCTACTACACCAAGCGGCTGGAGCTCATCCCCGACCGCCTCGACAAGGTGCGCAAGGCGATCAAGGAGCGGGACCTCGACGCCCTCGGGCCGGTGCTGGAGCAGGAGGCGATCGACCTCCACCTGATCACCATGTCCTCCCATCCGCCGATCTTCTACTGGAGCCCCGGCTCGCTCGCCGTGCTGCGCGCCGTGCGCGAGCTGCGGCAGGAGGGGCTCGCCGCCTGGGCCACCATGGACGCCGGCGCCAACGTGCACGTCATCTGCGACGCCGATTCCGAGGACGACGTCGCCGAGCGCCTGGAGGACCTCCCCGCCGTCGGCTTCGTGATCCGCGACGGCGTCGGCGCCGGTCCGGACCAGGAGGCGGAGCATCTGTTCTAAAGGAACTTCAGGGACGGCAGGGACGGCAGAAAGAAGCTTTCGCTCCCCCTGACGTCCCTGCTGTCTCTGGCGTCGCTTGACCTCCTCCCATGCCCGACCTCCTCCTCCTGAAACTGGGCGGCAGCCTGATCACCGAGAAGTCGCGGCCGGAGGTGCCGCGCCTCGAGGTGATCGTCCGCCTCGCCGGTGAGATCGCCCGGGCGGCCCGCGAGATCCCCTGCCGTCTGATCGTCGGCCACGGCAGCGGCTCGTTCGGACACGTCGCCGCCCGGCAGTCCGGCATCGCGGCCGGCCTCCACTCCGCCGATCAGCTCCCCGGCGTCTCCCGCACGCAAGAGCGGGCCGCCGCGCTCCACCGTCTGGTGATCGTGGCCCTGCTGAAAGCCGGCGCCCTCCCCTTCTCCATCGCGCCGTCGAGCTGCCTGGTCGCCGACGCCGGACGGCCCGCGGCCTTCAACGCCGAGCCGCTCCTCCTGGCGCTCGACCGCGGGCTCCTCCCCGTGCTTTATGGCGACGTGGTGACCGACCGCTCCTGGGGCGTCTCGATCTGCTCGACCGAGAGGCTGTTCGAGACCCTGGCCCACACCCTCCTCGACGCGGGACGGACGGTCCGGCGGGCCCTCTGGCTCGGCGAGACCGACGGCCTCTACGACGCGGAAGGGAAGACCGTCCCCCGGATCTCGGCCGGCGATCTCGACGCTCTCGAGAATGCCGCTACGGCGATCGGCGCTCCGGCCGGCACGGACGTCACCGGCGGCATGCTCCACCGCGTCGAGACCGCCCTCGCCCTGGCCCGTCTCGGCATCCCCTCCCGGCTCGCCAACGGCCTCTTCCCCGGGCTCCTGGAACGGGCGCTGCGGGGGGAGGACGTGCCCGGCACCGAAGTGCTTTAAGCCCGGGATTGAAATCCCGGGCTACCGACGAACGTCCCATCCGGGACTTTCAAGCCATTTTCTTGCAGAGCCCCGGACAGGGGCGACTGTAGGTAGCCCGGGATTTCAATCCCGGGCGGTGAGGCTGCTATCCTCTCCCGCGTGTGGGCGGAGACCGAACAGCGGCAGTCGCGGATGGACGATCTGGAGCAGCTCCTGATCTCCACGAGCCGCACGTTCGCGCTCGCCATCCCGCTGCTCCCCGAGCCGCTACGCCGGGAGGTGACCCTCTCCTATCTCCTCTTCCGCGTCGCCGACACCTTCGAGGACGCGGCGAGCTGGCCGCGCGCCCTGCGCGTCGAGGCGCTCGGCCATTTCGACGAGCTGCTGGAGAATCCGGGGCGCGAGACGATCGCCGAGACCTCCCGCCGCTGGGCCGAGGAGGTGCCGTGCGAGCAGCTCGGCTACCGCGACCTGCTGGCCCAGCTCCCCCTCGTGCTCGACGCCTTCTTCGCCCTCTCCCCCGAGGCCGTCCGGCTGATCCGCGAGCACGTTCTGCGCACCTCGCGCGGCATGGCCGGGTTCGTCGCCCGCACCACCGACGAAGGGGAGCTGCGGCTGCGCGACGTGGCCGACCTCCAGGACTACTGCTACGTGGTGGCCGGCATCGTCGGCGAGCTGCTGACCGAGCTCTTCCTGCTCGGCCGCCCCCAGCTGGCGCCGGTCGCCGCCCGGCTGCGCGAGCGCTCGCGCGCTTTCGGCGAAGGGCTCCAGCTGGTCAACATCCTCAAGGACTCGGCCACCGACGCCACCCAGGGGCGGCGCTACCTGCCCGACGGCGTCGACCGCGGCGAGGTGCTGGCGCTGGCGCGGCACGATCTCCAGTCCGCGAGCGAATACGTGCTCGCCCTCCAGGGCGCCGGCGCCGAGCGGGGAACGGTGGCCTTCGTCGCCCTCCCCGTGCGCCTCGCCACCGCCACCCTCGACCGTATCGAGGAGGGTGGCCCGGGCTCGAAGCTCACCCGCCCCGAGGTCTACGCCATCGTGCAGCGGATGAACCGGGCGCTGGACCATGGCGAGCCGGCGTTGGCGTGAGCGGGGCCGGGCTCGGATTTTCTCCCCCCGCCGCTCTGTTCTCCCTGTCCGAGGTGATTGACTCTCCTGTCCGAGGTGATTGACACGATGAAGCTTCTCCGCGCCCCGCTCTTCCTCGCCCTCCCCCTCCTCGCCGCCTGCGCCGGCCAGCCCGGGCCGGCTCCGGTCTCCCGAGCCACGCCGGCCTCGTCCGTCAGGGTGGTCGCCGACACGGTGCAGGACCCGCACTCGTTCGCCCACCCCGAGGAGGTCGCGGTCGAGCACCTGGTGCTGGATCTGACCGCCGATTTCACCCGCCGCCAGCTCACCGGCCGCGCCAGCCTGCGCCTCCACAACGCGACCGGCGCGAATCGCCTGGTGCTCGACACGCGGGGCCTCGACATCCGGCGGGTCACCCTGGACGACGGCAGGACCGAGGCGCGCTTCAAGCTCGGCGATGAGGTGAAGTTCCTCGGCCGGCCTTTGGAAATCGAGATCACCCCCGCCACCACCTGGGTCAACGTCGACTACGCGACGAAACCCGAGGCGGCGGCCCTTCAGTGGCTCACCCCCGAGCAGGCCGGCAGCCCCTCGCCGTTCCTCTACACGCAGTCGGAGGCGATCCTCGCCCGCACCTGGGTCCCCTGCCAGGACACCCCCGGCGTGCGCATGACCTACGAGGCCACGATCCACACCCCGCGCGAGCTGATGGCGGTGATGAGCGCCGAGAATCCGACCCAGAAAAGCGCCGACGGCGTCTACCGCTTCAAGATGCCACAGCGCATCCCCTCCTACCTGCTGGCGCTGGCCGTCGGCGACCTGGAGTTCCGGCCGCTGGGACCGGTCAGCGGCGTCTACGCGCTGCCGACCGTGGTCGAGCGCGCCGCCTGGGAGTTTGCCGACACGCCGAAGATGATCGCCGCCGCGGAGAAGATCTACGGCCCTTACAAGTGGGGTCGCTATGACATCCTGATCCTCCCCGCCAGCTACCCCTACGGCGGCATGGAGAACCCGCAGTTGACCTTCGCTACGCCGACGGTGCTGGCGGGCGACCGCTCGCTGGTCTCGTTGGTGGCCCACGAGCTCGCCCACTCCTGGTCGGGCAACCTGGTGACCAACGCCACCTGGAACGACTTCTGGCTCAACGAGGGGTTCACCGACTATTTCGAGCGGCGGATCATGGAGGCGGTCTACGGCCGCCTCTACTCCGACATGCTCGCCGTGCTCGGCCGACAGGATCTCGACACCGCGGTCAAGGACGTCGGCGGGATCGACAGCCCCGACACCCGCCTCCACCTCGACCTCGCCGGCCGCGATCCCGACGAGGGGACAACCGACATCGCCTACGAGAAGGGGGCTCTCTTCCTGCGCCTGCTGGAGGATTCCGTGGGGCGCGAGAAGTTCGACGTCTTCCTGCGCGGCTACTTCGACACCTTCGCCTTCCAGTCGATGGATACCGCCCGCTTCGTCCAGTACCTGAAGCAGAACCTTCTCGGCGGCGACAAGGCGCTGGCCCGGAAGCTCCAGATCGACGCCTGGATCTACAACCCCGGCATCCCCGCCAACGCGCCGAAGCCCCACTCCGACGCCTTCACCGCCGTGGATCGTGCCGTCCAGGCCTTCGACGCCGGCACCCCCGCCGCCCAGCTCACCACCACCGGCTGGACGACGCACCACTGGCTCCACTTCCTCGGCACCCTCCCCGAGACGCTGGACGCGACGAAGATGGCCGATCTCGACGCCGCCTTCCACTTCAGCCAGACCGGCAACTCGGAGATCCTGGACGCCTGGCTCCTGAAGGTGGTCAACGCCAAGTACGAGCCGGGCTATCCCGTGCTCGAGAAGTTCCTGATGACCGTGGGACGGCGCAAGTACATCCAGCCCCTCTACACGGCGATGGCGAAAACCCCCGAAGGCGCCGAGAGGGCGTTGCGGATCTACGAGAAGGCTCGGCCCGGATACCACTCGGTGTCGCAGGTGTCGATCGACGAGGTTCTGGGGTGGCGGGGGTAAGCTGCCCTTCGAATCCTCACCCGCCCGAGTGCCAAGCCAGATCCATCCGGACACCGTGCCGTTGAGGGCGACCGCAGGTCGCCCCTACAACAGGTCTCGACCGCAGATGTAGGGGCGACCTGCGGTCGCCCTCAACGACGCCGCTACCGGATCTCTCCGCTTCACGAGGTCGCTCGGAACAGGCCCTCCTCCCGCTCCACCATCACCACCGTCACGTCGTCCGCCACCGGCCGGCCGCCGCAGTAGGCCATCACCAGATCCATCATCGCGTCCGCGGCCTGGCCGAGCGGCCTGTCACGCAGGGCCACGAAGGCCTCTTCCATCCGCTCGAAGCCCAGCTCCTGGTCGGCGGGGTTGCGGGCCTCGAAGACACCGTCCGTGCAGGCCAGGATGCGGTCTCCGGGGGCCAGGACCACCTCCCGCACGGGCAGCGGCCGGTCGCGGAAGATCCGGTTGAGCAGCGTTCCCGTGGCGCCCAGATGTTCAACGGCGCCGTCTCTCTTCAGCCAGAGGAGCGGCGGGTGGCCGGCGTTGACGAAACGGAGACGGCCGTCCGGCAGCAGCAGAGCGTAGACCATGGTGGCGCAGGCGGCGCCCGCGAAGTAGTCGATGCCGAGGAGGATCTCCCGCCCGACCCGCTCGGGGTCGGCTCCCCGGCGGCGGGCGGCGTCCAGGGTCGAGCGCAGCATGCCGGCGTACATGGCGGCGCTCACCCCGTGCCCCACCACGTCGCTCACCGAGAAGGCGAGCCCCCCCTCCACCGCCTGCGCCAGGTAGAAATCGCCGCCCAGGGCGTCGCAGGAGAGCAGCCGCCCCTCGACGCACCAGCCCGCGGCCGACACCGGATCGCGCGGCAGCAGGCTGTGCTGGAAGAGCCGCGCCTTCTCCAGGTCGTCGGCGAGCGCCCGGGCGTAGCGCTCCTTGGTGTCGCGCTCCCGCTGCAGACGCAGGCAGCGCTCCACCAGCGCCAGCAGCACCCGGCGGTCGAACGGTTTGAAGAGGAAGTAGAAGGCCCCCTCTTCCAGCGAGCGGAAGAGCTTCTCGTCCGGCTCGGAGATCGAGCCGGTGATCAGGATCACGTCCGTCTCCGGCCGGCGGGCGCGGATCTCCTGGCAGAGCGAGTAGCCGTCGCCGTCCTTCAGGCGCACGTCGACCAGGGCGAGATCGAACTCCTCGCGCTCCAGGAGCGCCATGGCGCCGGTGGCGCCGGCCACGCACTCGACCCGGTGGACGGGCGAGAGGACGCGGTCGATCGCCCGCCGCATGCCGGGATCGTCGTCCACCACGAGGATGCGATCGTTGCGGGTCTCCGGCCGGGTCATGCCACCGCCGCCTTCATACCGTCCCCGATACCGTCCTCGGCACTGTCTTCGACGCCGTCCTCGCCGGCGAGGCGCAGCTCGACCTCGACGCTCGTCCCCTCGCCCGCGGCGCTCGTGATCTCCAGGCCGCCGCCGTTCTGCCAGGCGAGCGAGCGGCAGATGGCGAGACCGAGCCCCACGCCGCCGTGCTTGGTCGAGAAGAAGGGCTCCTGCACCTTGTCCAGCAGGTCGGGGGGGATGCCCGGACCGTCGTCCCGCACCGCCAGGCGGGCCTCGCCGCCGCCGACCCGCCGGGTGGAGATCATGACGCGGCTGCCGGTCTCCCCCATCGCCTCCAGGGCGTTGTTCACCAGGTTGAGCACGATGTGCTGGAGATCGTTGCGCGAGAAGCGCACCGGCGGCAGCCCTTCCTCCAGATCGAGCGTGGTCTCGATGCCGCGGCGCCCCGCGGCCCCCTGGACGAAGGGGAGCGTCTCGCGCACCACCTGGTTGACGTCCACCGGCCCGTCGCCCGGACGGCTGCCGCGCGCCACCCGCAGCATGTTGCCGAAGATGCGCTGGCAGAGCCGCGCCTTCTCGACCACCAGCTCGAGGTCGCGGTCGAGCGTCGCCGGATCGGCGATCCCCTCGCTCAACTCGGCGCGGACCTGCTGGACGAGCGGCAGGATCGTCCCCACGGCGTTGTTGACGTCGTGGGCCACGGCGCTGGCGAGCGTGACCAGGGTCGCCTTGAGCTCGGCCTGGATCGCCTGCTGCTCAAGCGACATGTTGAGCCGCGCGTTGCGGATCGACACCGCCGCGGCGGGCAAAAAGCGCTCGACGACCGCCACGTCCCAGGCGTCGAACGGCCGGCGCTTCCAGGAGGCGATGTTGAGCAGCCCCATCAGCTCGCCGCCGAAGAAGAGCGGCGCGCAGATCAGGCTCGCCGGCGTCGGGATGCCCCGTCCGCGATGGTAGGTCAGCGCCTCCCAGAAGGGATCGTCCACGGCGTCGTCCGCGGCCAGCCGCCGGATGCCGGGGCGGTCGCCGAGCGCGCCGACCAGCGCCGCGGCCGGGATCTCGTGCCCCACGAAGGCGCTCTTCCCCTTGGTCCAGACCATCTTCTCGGCCTCGATGCGGAAAACCATCGCCGCCGGGTCATAGGTGAGCACGGCCGAGGAGTGGTCGTAGTCCACCAGCTGGTGCAGGCTGTCGAGGATCTGGTAGGCCAGGTCGCGCGGGCGCAGCTCGGAGACGATCTTGCCGCGGATGCGGTCGAGCACCTTGGCCAGGCGGGCCTCCTCGCGGCGGGCGAGCTCGTGGGCGAGGACGCCGCACAGCCGGTCGAGCGTGCGGCGGGCGGACTGGCCGAGCTCCCGCTCCCGGCGCGCCACGCCCACCACCGCCACCTGCCGGCCGTGGACCGTCACCCGCGCCAGCACCACCGTGCGGGCGGTCGGCGGGCGCTCGTCGCGCAGGAAGGCGGCCCCGCGGGCGAAATCGCACAGCGTATAGTCCCCGCGCACCACGCGCACCTCGGCGTCGCCCCCCATCACCCAGACGCACTCCGCCCCGAGCCGCAGCAGGACGGCGTCGGCGAAGTGGCCATAGAGCTTGCGAGCCGGCCCGATCCCCTGGAGATTGCTCTCCAGGACCTGAGCGAACAGCTCGTGCGGGGCTTTGCGAAGATCGATCATGACGGCGGCACCAGAAACAAGGCGGAAGAGGATAGCATGAAGCGCTGGGGTGTGCCGTGCCGGTAGCGGCGCCGTTGAGGGCGACCGCAGGTCGTCCCGAGCGGCATTGATGCCCGGCGTGCCATAATCTCCCACCCCATGCCAAACATCCCGCAGACGGCCGGCCCCGCCCCTCTCCGCCCGCATCCGCCCCTCGAACGCTACTACCGGAGCGAGGAGGAGCGCCGCAGCCGGGTCGACTCCCTGTTCAATCAGGCGGCGAGCGACTACGACTGGATCAACCAGGCGCTGAGCTTCGGCTCCGGAGCCTGGTACCGCCGGCAGGCCCTGCTGCGGGCCGGCCTCCAGCCCGGGATGCGCGTGCTCGACACCGGCTCTGGTACCGGGGTGGTCGCCGCGCAGGCGCAGAAGATCGTGGGGAGCGGCGGCCGGGTGGTCGCTCTCGACCCCAGCCTCGGCATGCTGAGCCACGCGGCGAAGCGCGGGGTGCGCCGCCGGGTGCGGGCGGTCGCCGAGACCCTCCCCTTCCCCGACGGGCGGTTCGACCTGCTGAGCATGGGCTACGCGCTCCGCCACGTCGTCGACCTGCGCGCCACCTTCCAGGAGTACCGCCGGGTGCTCAGGCCCGGCGGCCGGTTGCTGCTGCTGGAGATCACCCCGCCGCCGTCACGCCTGGCCCACAGCCTGCTCGGCTTCTACATGGGCCGCATCGCGCCCTTCATGGCCCGCTTCGGGCGCGGCGGCAAGAGCTCGCGGGAGATGATGGAGTACTACTGGGACACCATCGAGACCTGCGTCCCCCCCGCCACCATCCTGCAGGCCCTCGCCGAGGCCGGGTTCGCGAACCCCGAGCGCTACGTCGAGCACGGCATCTTCTCCGAGTACACGGCCACGCGCTGAGGCGGAAAACCGCGGCAGTATTACTCTAATATTGCCCTGGTATTGCCCTACCCTCCCGCCGTGGCCGCGAGGCGGGCCACGGCCGCCGGCCCCACCGGCCGGCGCTCGCCGATCTGCTGGCGCCACATGGCGTAGTAGAGCCCCTTGCGCTCCAGCAGATCCTCGTGGCGGCCGGACTCGACGATGCGCCCGCGCTCGAGGACGTGGATGGTGTCGGCGTGGAGCACCGTCGACAGCCGGTGCGCGATCAGGATGGTGATCACCTGGCTCGACGCCACCTCGCGGATGGTGCCGGTGATCTCCTCCTCGGTCAGCGAGTCGAGCGACGAGGTGGCCTCGTCGAACACCAGCAGGCGCGGCCGGCGCAGCAGCGCCCGCGCGATCGACAGCCGCTGCTTCTCGCCGCCGGAGACCTTGACGCCCCCCTCGCCGATCACCGTGTCGAGGCCGCGGTCGGCGCGCGCCAGCAGGCTGTCACAGGCGGCCCGTTTGAGCACCTCCAGGCACTCGGCGTCGGTGGCCGTGGGATTGACGAACAGCAGGTTCTCGCGAATCGAGCCCGAGAAGAGCTGCGTGTCCTGCGTCACGAAGCCGATCTGCGTCCGCAGCTCGTCGAGGTCGATGGCCGTCTCCGGCGTGCCGTTGTAGAGAATCTCCCCGTGCTGCGGCTTGTAGAGGCCGACGAGCAGCTTGACCAGCGTCGTCTTTCCCGAGCCCGAGGGTCCCACGAAGGCGAGGGTCTCGCCGCGCCCGGCCCGGAAGGAGACGCCCATCAGCGCCGGGGACGACGCCGTCTGGTGGGTGAAGCCGACGTTTTCGAAGGCCAGGGAGGTCAGCTCGCTCAAGGGGACGGGGTTCGCCGGCTTCGCCTCGACGGGGATCTCCAGGATCGACTGGAAGACGTCGAGCGACGCCTCGGTCTCGCGGTAGGTGTTGATCACCGTCCCCAGTTCCTGGAGCGGACCGAAGATGAAGAACGAATAGATGAAGAGCGAGAAGAACTGCCCGATCGAGATCTGCCGCGTATAGATCAGATAGAGCATCAGGAAGAGGATCGAGGTGCGCAGCGCGTTGACCGCCGTCCCCTGGATGAAGCTCAGCAGCCGCAGCGAGCGCACCTTGCGCAGCTCCAGCTTCAGGATCTTGCCGGTGATCGAGTTGAGCCGCTTGATCTCCTGGCGGGCGAGCCCCAGGCTCTTGACCAGCTCGATGTTGCGTAGCGATTCCGTGGTGGAGCCTGCGAGCGCGGTGGTCTCGGCCACGATCACTTTCTGGATCTTCTTGATCCGCTTCGAGAGCAGCGAGCTCAGGATCCCGATCAGGGGCACGGTGAGGAAGAAGGCCGGCGCGATGATCCAATGCACCGTGGTGGCGTAGACCATCACGAAGCCGACGCCGACCAGGGTCGTGAACAGGGTGTTGACGGCGATGGCGATCAGCTTCTCGACATCGGCGCGCACCTTCTGGAGCTTGCCGAGCGTCTCGCCGCTGCGCTGGTCCTCGAACAGGGAGTATGGCAGCTCCAGGGAGTGGCGAACGCCGTCCGAGTAGAGGTCCGCCCCCAGCCGCTGGGTCACGACGTTGACGAAGTAGTCCTGGAAGTTCTTGGCCAGCCGCGACACGAACGCCACCCCCACGGCGGCGGCGAGCAGCAGGCTCACCCCGCGGAAGAACTGCGCCGTCGTGTATTCGCGGTAGCGGGTCGCGTATTCGTCGATGACGTGGCGGAAGATCAGCGGATCGAGGAGCGAGAAGATCTGGTTGACGGCCGCCAGGACGAGCGCCAGGAGCACGAGCGTCCAGTAGCGGCGGAGGTAGGAATAGAGGAGTCGCATGGTGGGGCCATGATATCCCCGGAAGGCGAAAAGGGACGACTTGGGGCCTGAGTGCCCGTAGGGTGCGCTGTGCGCACCTTAAATGCATGAAGGTGCGCACAGCGCACCCTACGGGCTGACTCGGCTGTGGCTTAGCGACGTCTTGACATCTCCGTTCGGAACATCATGATGTCTTCATGCGCAAGACTCTTACTCTCGATCCCGACATCGCCGAGCGGCTCGAGCGTGCAGCTCGAGGCAGCGGAAGGAGCCTCAAGGCCACTATGAATGAAGCCTTGAGGATCGGTCTCGGAATGACCGAAAAGCCCGTAGAGCCTCCGCCGTTCAAGATCCGCGCCTTCGTCGATGGCCTCCAGCCAGGCATTGGTCACGGCAGGATGAATCAGCTCTTGGACGAGCTCGAAACCCAAGAGTTTGCGCGGAAGCACCGCGAATGATCCTGCGGACCGGAAACCGTCTTACTCGCAGCTCCTGAGCGCCGCGAGGTCCGCCGCCACGATCCGCTCCAGGTTCCGCATCACATTCCCGGCGTCCCAGTCCCACCAGGCGATCTCCAGCAGGGCCTGGATGGTCTCGTCCGAAAACCTTTCTTGAGCTTCAATGGTGATCCTTCTCGTCCTTGTGGCACGCCATGTCGATGACCACGGCGCACGCGAGGATCAGCACGTCGTCCTCCCCCTCGGCCACGTCCACGCCGTAGCTGTCGGTCCAGGAAAACCATTTCTTCGACACCTCGGCGGCCACCCGGCCGCTCCGGGTGAAGGTGTACTCGTGGTCGAGGAGGTTGCCCTTGGCCTCCAGGTCGTCCGGGCCGGGGACGTCCACCGAGAAGGTGGCGTGCAGGAAGGAGAACAGCGACTTCTTGACCGTGGCGTACGGCCGGCCGTCGCGGGAGATCTCCCAGGTCGGTCCGATCGAGAGCAGCTTCTGGTCGATCCGCGCCACCTCATTCCCCTGGCCGTCCTTGAAGATCAGCTTGTCGCCGAGGCTGAGCATCTTGCCGTCGACGTAGAAGACATCCCGGCCGTCGGCGTCCTTGATCGTGAAGTCGTCCCCGAGCGAAAGGAGTTTCTGTCTCATCACGTAGCGCATCGCGGTCTCTCCTGAGAAGGGCGTGCACCGTCTCGCCGGGCATGCCAGGGCAGTATATCGGCTGCAACCGCTGTACCATCCGGTTGCATCACCCAGTAAACACCGGAGCCTATATGGACATGGAAGACCGTCACACGATCGCCTCGCTGGACGCGCTGCACGGGCTCTACGACGCTCCGAGCGAGCGCGTCCGCCTGAAGCAGATCTCCCGTCTGGACGAGCACTGCCGGGCCTTCATCGCCGCCTCCCCGTTCCTGATCCTGGCGACCTGCGGCTCCTCCGGCGCGGATGGCTCGCCGCGCGGCGACCGCCCCGGTTTCGTCGAGGTCGCGGACGACACCACCCTGCTCCTCCCCGACCGCCGCGGCAACAACCGGATCGACAGCCTGAGGAATATCGTCGAGAACCCGGCGGTCGGCCTGATCTTCCTGGTGCCGGGAGTCCACGAGACCTTCCGGGTCAACGGCCGCGCGCGGATCAGCGTCGATCCCGCGCTGCTGGCCCGCTTCGCCGTGGACGGCAAGGCGCCGAAAACCGTACTGGTGATCACCGTTCAGGAAGCGTTCATCCAGTGCGCCCGGGCCCTCGTCCGCTCCGATCTCTGGAATCCGGCCCGCCACGTCCGCCGCGACGAGTTGCCGAGCATCGGCACCATCCTGGCCGCGCACACCGGCGGCAAGGTGGACGCGGCGGCGTATGACGCGGAAGCCGCCGTGACGATGCCGAAAACGCTCTACTGAGCGGCCGCCACCGCCACCGCCCGCGGATCGATCACCTGCGCGGCGAAACGCTCCATCTCCTCGTACTGCGGGCTGAACCGCAGCAGCAGGAGATCCACCCGACACGGACGTAGGGCGTGCCCCGCCGGTCCATCTCCGCGAAGAGCGGCCGGAACCACTCTTGATGCTCGTGATAGATCGCGATCGGCCGGGACGTTTTCGGCATGCTCCCTCCCCAGGGATCCACGGCCCTCCACCTGAGCGGACCGGCGGCAGGATTATAGAAGATCGGGGGGGTAACAAAAGGAACCCCTCTCCCGGGTCGGGAGAGGGGCCAGGGTGAGGGTTCAGCCTACCGCAGACGCCGGCGCGCTGGTCCGGGAGCGGCGGAGCGACCCGGCCAGGGGTTCATCGTCTCGGAGCCACGGCGCCGCGATTCCTGCGGCCGGGCGGCCGCGGGACGGGGCGCCGAGGGGCGAGCGGTGGAGGGTGTCGACGGCGAGGAGGCCGAACGGCCCGCCGGCTGCTGCGGCTTGCGGTCGTTGCGGGCACTCGCGTTGGCGTTCGCCCGCGCCCGCTCACCGGACCGCTGGCTGCGCATCGCGGCCAGGCGCTCGGCGAGGGGGATCTCCAGCTTCTCCGCCGTCCGGGGCTGGTAGTCGAAACCGTCGAGCGTCTTGCGCGGCAGCACCTTGGCGACCGCGCGCTCGATGGCGCGCAGCTCGTTCATCTCGTCCGGCGAGACGAAGGTGAAGGCCATGCCGGTGGCGCCGGCGCGGGCGGTGCGACCCACGCGGTGGATGTAGTCATCCGGAACGTTCGGCACGTCGAAGTTGACGACGTGGGAGAGCCCCTCGACGTCGATCCCGCGGGCGGCGATGTCGGTGGCGACCAGCACCCGGATGCGGCCGCTCTTGAAGTCGGCCAGGGCCTGGGTGCGCTGCGGCTGGCTGCGGTTGCCGTGCACGCGGTCGGCGGAGATGCCGTGGCGCTCCAGATACTGGTGGAGACGGTTGGCGCGGTGCTTGGTGCGCGTGAACACGATCGCGTTCTCGATCGCGTTCCCCTTCAGCAGCTCGAGCAGCAGGGCGGACTTGACGTCCTGGCGGACCGGATAGATCGCCTGCTCGACGCCGGTGGCCGGCGCCGAGGCGCGCTCGATGTTGAGCATCACGGGGTTCTTCAGCATCTGCCGTGACAGCTCGCGGATCGGCGGCGGCACGGTGGCCGAGAAGAAGAGGGTCTGGTCGGCCGGCGGCAGGTGCTTCAGGACCCGGCGGATGTCGGGGAGGAAGCCCATGTCGAGCATGCGGTCGGCCTCGTCCAGCACCAGGACCTCGAGGCCGGCCAGACGGGCGTAGGGGTACTGGAAATGGTCCAGCAGGCGCCCCGGGCAGGCGACGATGACGTCGACGCCCGAGCGGAACGCCTTCTCCTGGGGGGCCATGCCGACGCCGCCATAGACCGCGGCGGCGCGGATCGGCGTGTGCCGGGCGAGCTCGTTGAAATGCTCGACGATCTGGGCCGCCAGCTCGCGCGTCGGG
This sequence comes from uncultured Acidobacteriota bacterium, assembly GCA_963698025.1. Classification (GTDB taxonomy): domain Bacteria; phylum Acidobacteriota; class Thermoanaerobaculia; order Multivoradales; family UBA5704; genus DATARR01. The sequence goes on from OY969112.1 coordinate 936,420, forward strand.
GCGAGCACCAGGACCTTCGTGGTGCCGCGCTGCTTGCCGAGAAGCCGCTGCAGGATCGGCAGCGCGAAGGCGGCGGTCTTGCCGCTACCCGTCATCGCGCAGGCCAGCACGTCGCGGCCCTCGAGGGCCGGCGGGATGCCGTCGCGCTGAATCGGGGTCGGTTCGGTGAAGCCGAGGTCGGCAACGCCACGGAGCAAGCTGGGATCGAGAGCGAAAGAGGAAAAACTCATCAGGTGTAGGTGTACTTTCCGACGTCGCGGGAAGCAACGTCACGGACGATTCCGGCAGGATTCTTGAACGGAGGACTGAGCCGGCGAGGCCGCCGTCGAGGGGCTTCGTGCCCCGGTGAGTGTCAATTCGGGATTCTTGGAAGAACGCCGAGGGTGCGAGGATGTCACAAAACGGGCGATTCGGCAAACCGGACCGCCCGCAAGAGACTGTCCGCACTCCTCCATAACATCGGGGTCGGGGACAAGATTCCGCTGTCTCAACATCTTTGCCCGCCGGGCAAGCTCCGCATGGGGAGGCAAAACCGCAGTAAACTCCCCCCACCACCCCATGCCCGACCGCATCGAAGACCGCGCCCGGTTCGATCTCGTCCGCTATGCCAACGTCTGGGAGGACGCGGAGGTGCTGTGCGCGGCACTGGCTCCGGCTCCGGGGCGGCGCGTGCTCTCGATCGCCTCGGCCGGCGACAACGCCTTCGCCCTGCTTGCCGCAGGCGCCGAGGTGGTGGCGGCCGACCTCTCGCCGGCCCAACTCGCCCTGGTCGAGCTCAAGTGCGCCGCCATCCGCCGCCTTGGGCATGAGGAGGTGCTGGCGTTCCTCGGAATCCGGCGCGGCGCGGAAGACCGGCGCTCCGTCTACGAGCGCCTGGAGCGGGATCTCCAGACAAGCGCGCGGGACTTCTTTCGCGAACGGCTGGACGCGATCGCCGCCGGCGTCATCCATGACGGCAAGTTCGAGGGGTACTTCCGATTGTTCCGCGAGCGCGTGCTGCCGCTCATCCACGGCCGGAAGACGGTGGCGGCCCTGCTGGACGAAAGGGACACGGACGCGCGCCAGGCGTTCTACCTCCAGACCTGGGACAACCTGCGCTGGCGTCTCCTCTTCCGGATCTTCTTCAGCCGCTTCGCCATGGGCCGCCTGGGGCGCGACCCCGAGTTCTTCCGCTACGTCGAGGGATCCGTCGCCGAGCGCATCCTGAGTCGGACCCGGTACGCCCTGACCGTGCTCCCCGGCTATGCCAACCCGTACCTGGAGTACATCCTCACCGGCAACTTCCGCCGGGCCCTCCCCCTCTATCTCCGCCCCGAGGTCTTCCCCGAGCTGAAGAAGAATCTCGACCGGCTCACCCTCTTCGAAGGCCCGATCCAGGAGGCCGCCGTGGCTCATCGCGGGAACGGCTTCGACGGCTTCAACCTCTCGGATCTCTTCGAGTACCTGGACGAGCCGGCGAGCGCCGCCGTCTACGGCGCGCTGCTGGAGACCGCCCGCCCAGGCGCCCGCTTCGCCTACTGGAACATGCTGGTGCCCCGGCGTCTCGCCGCGGCCTTCCCCGACCGGGTGCGGTCGCTCGACGCCGAGGCGGGCGAGCTCTTCGCCCGCGATCTCGCCTTCTTCTACAGCGCCTTCGTGCTGGAGGAGGCCGTCTGATCTCGCCAGGGGATCTGCGCGGGGCGGCCATCCTCTCCGCGGCCTTCGTCTTCCTGCTCGTTGTCGCCGAGCTCTGGCGGCGCTTCGGGACTCCGAAGCCGGAATGGACACGCAAGCTCGTCCATCTCGGCGGCGGCATCGCCTGCCTCTTCTTCCCCTTCCTCGTCCAGTCCCCCTGGGTGGTGCTGGCGATGTCGCTGCCGCTCACCGCCCTGTTCGTGGCCGGCGGCCGCTTCGGCTTCCTCAAGAGCCTGCACGGCATCGGCCGCCGGAGCCGCGGGGCGGAGTACTACCCGCTCTCCGTCTTCCTGGTCTTCCTGATGACCGCCGGCCGCCCCTGGCTCTACCTCGCGGCCGTGCTGGTGCTCGCCGTGGGCGACGCCTTCGCCGCCCTGATCGGCAGCCGCTACGGGGTGATCCGCTACGAGGTGGAGGACGAGCAGAAAAGCCTCGAGGGGTCGCTCGTCTTCCTGGTGATCGCATTCCTCGCGATCCACCTGCCGACCCTGCTGCTCACCGACCTCTCCCGCCCGGTCTGCGTGCTGGCGGCCCTGCTGGTGGCGGCCCTGGTGACCGGCTTCGAGGCGATCTCGCTCGAAGGGGCGGACAACCTGTTCATCCCCCTCGCGGTGGTGGTGATCCTGGGCAAGATCACCACCAAGCCGCTCTCCGAGGTGATTTATCAGAACCTCTCCCTGCTGGCCATCTGCCTGGGAGTGGGAATCGCGGTCTGGCGCTTCCGCTCGTTCAACGTCGGCGGGGCGATCACCTTCATCCTCTTCGCTTACGGCACCTGGTCGCTCGGCTCGTGGATCTGGACGCTGCCGGTGTTCGTGGGTTTCGCCGGGTATCTGGCCGCCTGGCTCCGCTTCGCCCCTCCCGGCCACGGCTCGGGGATCAAGGTGAGGACCCAGGTGCGAGCCCTGCTGCCGCCGTTCTCGATGCTCGTGCTGGCGAACAGCCTGGAGAGAGGCGCCACCTTCTTCGCCCCCTACCTGGCCGCCAGCGCCGCCGTGCTCGCCTTCAGCCTCGACACCGGCGTCTTCCGCCTGGAACGCCGCCGGAGCGGCCCGCTCGGCGCTCTCGGTATCGCGCTGCTCGGCACGGCCCTGGCCGTCGCGGGACCCTGTGTCGCAGGGTGGCAGGCCCCGTGGAAGCCGCTGCTGGCGATCCTGGCGGCCACCGCGGTCGTCACCCTCGCGAACGCCGCGATCGAGCTGCGCGATCCGGGGGCCGCGCGCAGCCGCGACTGGACCGCCTGGCGTTTCCTGCTGAGCTTCGCGGCGGCCGGCGCTCTCCTGGGATTGCAGGCGCTGGGGATGATCCCGCTCTGGGATCCGGGGGCGGGCCGGTAGGCGTCGATCTGCGGTAGGATCCCGGTCGCGGACCTGCTTCCCTGAATACGGAGAGACCAAACCATGTCCGAGATCCAGTGGCGCGACCGTCTTCACCCCTCGCTCGAAGAGGCGCGCGATACCAAGAAGCCGCTCCTGCTCTACTTCTGGACCCCCGAGTGACTCGGCTGCCGCAAAATGGGTACCGTGACGTACCCACACCCGCAGGTCGCTGAGCTCGTCTCGGAGCGCTTCGTCGCTCTCAAGTTCAACGTCAAGGAGCACCATCCGGACTTCAAGGAGGCGCTCGGCCGGGGCAAGGTGCTGTGGGCGCCGCTGCTCACGTTCCTCGACGGCCGCGGCAGCGAGCTGCGGCGCTACGTGGGGTTCCTCCCCCCCGACGAGTTCCTGGCCGAGTTGCGGCTGGTCCTCGGACTCTCCGAGATGACCCACGCCAACTTCCAGGCGGCGCTACGGTGGTTCGACAGCGCGGCCGAGGAGTACCCGCGGTCCAGCGCCGCTCCCGAGGCGCTCTTCTGGGCCGCCGGGGCGGCCTACCGGCTCGACGGCCTCGCCGGCGTGGTCCGCCGCTGGGACGATCTCCGCGCCCGCTACCCTGAGACCACCTGGGCCCGCCGCGCCGACGTGGTGCCGGACGAGGTGCGGATGAAGATCGCCGCGGAAGCGGCCGGATAACAAATTTTTTACATCTCGAACGGCTCGCCCCTCCCCCACCTCCGGCACCACGCTTTTCAAAGGCTGAAGGATGGCTCTTTGATGGCCCGGAGGCTGCAAATGACTGCGGCATCCGTGTTTGCTTGGAGGAGTTTTGCAATGACGAGACGTAACGGGGTGATGTTCCTGCTTGTAGTCGTGGCCACGTTCCTGGCGTTCGCGTCCACGGCGTCGGCCGGGATGCGTGGCCTGACCACCACGATCGAGCCGCAGAAGAGCTTCCTTGGCGCGGCCGACGACGCGGTCCTCAAGATCACCTACAGCAACGATTCCAAGGAGGACATCTACCTCCTCCGCTGGCAGACCGCTCTCCAGGGCGTCGACGAGAACCTTTTCGACGTCCGCCTCGACGGTAAGCCGGTCGCCTACACCGGCCGCCTCTACAAGCGCGCCACCCCGCAGGCCGAGGATTACGTCCGCATCCCGGCCGGCCGCTCCATCTCGGCCAACGTCGAGCTGTCGAGCGTCTATGACATGTCGCGCACGGGTGAGTACGCCATCCGCTATCAGGTCTCCCTACAGAACGGCCTGCGCGGCAACGACGCCAAGTCGCTCTCCGGCTTCTCCGGACTGCGCAACCTGGAGTCGAACGTGGTGCTCCTCGGCGTCGAGCGCAACGAGCGGGCGGTCGGCGCCGTCGAGGCGCTGGTCCAGATCGACGAGGCCGCCCGCGGCGACAAGGCCCTCACGCCGAGCTACGTGAGCTGCTCCAGCAGCCGCCAGAGCCTGCTGGTCACGGCCCTCAATAACGCCCAGGGGCTGGCGCAGCGGTCCCGTGACTATCTGAACGCCGTCCCCACCGCCTCCCGCTCCACCGATACCAACTACAAGACCTGGTTCGGCACCTACACCTCGAGCCGCTGGTCGGGAGTGACGAGCGACTACTCCAACATCTACAGCGCCATGTCCACCAAGTCGTTCGTCTTTTATTGCGACTGCACGGACAGCTCCTACGCCTACGTCTATGCCAACCAGCCGTACAAGGTGCATCTCTGCGGCGCCTTCTGGAACGCTCCGGCCACCGGCACCGACTCCAAGGCCGGGACGCTGATCCACGAGACCAGCCACTTCACGGTGGTCGCCGGTACCCAGGACTACCAGTACGGCCAGTCCGCCTGCCGGAGCCTGGCGATCTCGAACCCGAGCCAGGCCGTCCACAACGCGGACAGCCACGAGTACTTCGCCGAGCCCCGCTGATCCCCGCGCCGAGCGCGGGCGGAGCCTTCCGCCCGCGCCTCCACCCTTCGAGGCCGGCCCCTCCTGCGCTAGACTGTGTTCTGGCCCAGGAGGATCCGGCATGTTGAAGCGCACTGGATGGATGCGTCTCGTCGTAGCGATGGCCGCGTTCCTGGCGTTCGCGGCGACCGCGTCGGCCCAGATGCCCGGCCTGACCCCCACGCTGGAGCCCCGGAAGAGCTTCGTCGGCGCGTCCGAGGACGTGGTGGTGAAGATCACCTACCGCAACGATTCCACCGAGGATCTCTACATCGTCCGCTGGCAGACCCCCCTCCAGGGCGTCGAGGCGAACCTGTTCGACGTGCGCGTCGACGGCCGGCCGGTCGCCTACACCGGCCGCCTCTACAAGCGCGCCAAGCCGGCGGCCACGGACTACCTCCGTATCCCGGCGGGCGGTTCCGTCGCCGCCGACGTCGACCTGTCGAGCGTCTACGACCTCTCCCGCACGGGCGAGTACGCGATCCGCTACCGGGTCGCCCTCCAGGGCGCCCTGCGCGACCTGGAGTCCAACACGGTCTTCCTGGGCGTCGAGCGCGACCAGCGCGCGGTGGACGCCGTGGAGAAGCTGGCGCGGATCGCCGATGCCGCCGATGCCGCTGATGCCGCCCGCGCCCCCAAACCGCCCAAGCCCCCCAGGCCCCGGTACGTGAGCTGCTCCAGCAGCCGGAAGAGCCAGCTGGTCACGGCGCTCTCCAACGCGCAGAAGATGGCCCTCAAGTCCCGCGACTACCTGAACGCTCTGCCGGCCGAGGCCCGCCCCACCGACGACGCTTACACGACCTGGTTCGGCGCTTACGACCCGGCGAGCTACTCGTCGGTGACGGACGACTACGTCCATCTCTACAGCACCTACTCCACCAAGACCTTCGTCTTCCATTGCGACTGCACGGAGAACCACTACGCCTACGTGTACGCCGACCGGCCGTACAACGTGTACCTGTGCAATTTCTTCTGGAGAGCCCCGGCGCTGGGCACCGACTCCAAGGCGGGCACGCTGGTCCACGAGGCCAGCCACTTCACCGTCGTCGCGGGCACGGACGATTACGCCTACGGGCAGCCCGCCTGCAGGGAGCTGGCGATCGGGAACCCGGACCTGGCCATCCACAACGCGGACACCCACGAATACTTCGCCGAGCCGATGGTCCCTGGACCGGGGTAGACTGCGGGGATGCGGAAGCCCGCCCTCCTCGCCCTGACCCTCCTCGCTCTCCTCTCCACCCACTGCTGGATGAAAGCCCACCCCGTCGACGCCGAGCACCCCCTGGAGTGCCGGATGGAGGCGGCGCACCCGCTCATCGCCGGTGCCCCCATCGCGATGCGTTTCCAGCTGACGAACCGCTCGGAGCAGCCGGTCTGGGTATTGCGCTGGAACACGCCCTGGGACGGCTGGAGGGGGACGATCTTCACCGTCAGCTTCCAAGGGCGCGAGCTCCCCTATCAGGGCGCCATGGTCAAGCGGGGCGATCCGACGCCCGAGGAGTACATCAAGATCCGCGCCCCGGAATCGATGATCATCGGGCTCGACCTCTCCCAGGCCTACGACATGAGCAAGCCCGGCACCTACACGGTGAAAGTCACCGGCAACCTGCAGGACGTGATCAAGGACGGCACCAGCCCGCCCCGCCCGCGGGACCGCTTTCAGCCCATGGAGTTGCGGTGCGAGGAGCTGACGCTGGAAGTCGTGAAGGGGCAGGTGGCGCCGAAGGTCAGTTATTGAGGAAGGGGTTCTCGATCACGAGATCTCCGATCCGCTGACCGTGCTGGAGATCCTCCGTCAACAACCGGGTGCAGCCCGCGACGAGGGCCGCCTGCACGATCAGCGCATCCCAGAAGGAGAGCTGAAATCTCCTGCCGAGCTCGATGGCATCGAAGATCATACCGACATCGATAGGTATTGTGAGAAGTTCACGCAGGTCTCGCATCGCCAAGACGGTCTCCGCCTCCGAGACGTACCGGGAAAACTTGCGATTGATCGTGACGTAAAATTCCTGGAGAACTTGCGTGCTGATGATGAGATCGGCCGTCTTCGAGTTCTGCTCGAGGATTGCCATCGACTTGGTCTGCTTTTGAGGAGCATCCCGGTCGTATAAATAGACCAGGACATTGGTGTCCAGGAAGACCTTATCGCTCATGCAGCTCGTCTCGCGTCCACTTCCGGCCTCCGCTTCCACTCCGTGCCTTCGACGCGAGGTCGAGCAGAGAGTTGATGGCCCTTTGCTGACGTTCCCGCTGCTCCTGATCCACGTAAGACTCCAAGTAGCTGCGCAGGAGATCGTCAAGCGACTTGCCCTGTTGGCGAGCCTTCTCCTTGGCCTCTTCCAGCAAATTTTCCTCGAGCGCGATCGTTAGATGGACCATACAAGCCTCCGACGGTGAGTCTAGCACCAGGTCCTTCGGAAGGGCACCCAATCAAACGTGGTCTCTCTCTTTTACCCGCACCGTCCCTGCCCCTCCATCCATCGTCACCACCTGCCCAGTCCGGAGCGTGCTCACCAACCCGGCGATCCCCACGATCGTGGGAATCCCCATCTCGCGGGCCACGATGGCGGAGTGGGAGAGGATGCTGCCGCGCTCGATCAGCAGGCCGGAGACCGAGGGGTAGAGCGGCACCCAGCCGGGATCGGTGCGCTCGGCGACGAGGATCTCGCCGTCGAGACGGGCGTCCTCGTTCGGGGTGCGGAGGACTTTCACGGGACCGGTCACGATGCCCGGGCAGCAGCCGGTGCCGCGGAGGACTCCCGGCTCGGTGACGAGCGCGGCCTGCGGGCGCCCTTTAAAAACGTTTCGATGGTATGGCAATCCGAAGGTCTCGAAGCGGTCGGCGGGCGGGTCCATGCGGCGATAGGCGTCGAACTCCTCGCGGCGCAGGGTGGCGAGACCGCGGAGATTGGTGGTGACCGCCCGGCCCTTGGTGAAATCCCAGACCTCGTCGAGGGTGAGATAAAAGACGTCGTCCGCGCGATCGAGGAGGCCCGCGTCCGCGAAGTCCTCCCCCACCGCCCGCAGCAGCTCGCGCAGCAGGCCGTAGATGCGCGTGCGGGCGAAGCGGAGGTTCTCCCGGTTCTTCACTCCCAGCCGGGCGTTCCCCAGCACCCGGCGGAAGATCCACCGCCGGGGCACGCTCCGGATCGCCTGAAAAGCCTTCTGTTCGGCCTCGCGGCGGATCTTCCCTTCCCGCTGCTCCATCGCCGCCGCGTCCATCCCCGCCGGATCCTCTGCGGCCAGATAATTGCGGAGGATCTGATAGAGGAACGCCGGGCGATCCTTGAGCGACAGCTCTTCCAGCTTCAACTCGTTGACGCAGCGGAAGCCGTAGAGGTCGAGGTAGCGGCGGATGCCGGCCGCGAAGTCCGTGAAGCGCGGATCGCCCGGCACCTCACGGGCGAGCTCCTCGGCCGGCCGCTCCAGGAGCAGTTGCCGCAACTCAGGGTTCAGGCGGGCCTGGGCGGCGAGGGCGAGGAGCATCTTCGTGGGCTCGGTGCTCTCGATGCCCCCCTCGCCGCAGATGAGGTCGTTCTGGAGCGAGCCGGAATCGTCGCCGCACCAGGAGACGCAGAGCTTCTTGAGCGTGCCGTAGAAGACCATCACAAAGAAATCGTTGATGATCGGCGCCTTCCACTCCCAGAGCAGCTTCTCCTCCATCTCCCGGTAGAGCTTCGCCAGCTCGTGCGGCGGCATGGCGCGGAAATCCATCGCCGACCAGCGCTCGTAGTGCTCGCGGAAATGCGCTTGAAAATCGCCCACGATGCGGCGGATGTGGAGGAAGTTCCGGGTCGACCTTCCCACCAGCCGCAGCAGGGCGGGCAACTCGACGGTGTAGCGCTGGAGCCCGGAGGTCCGCGCCGGCGGCGCATCTTCGGCACGGGCGGCCTCGCGGACGCCCATCATCGACTCCATGAAACTCTTGTTGTAGTTGAAGCCGGGGAAGAGCCGCACCAGCCGGTACCAGTTGAAAAGGTTGTAATAGACCTGCCCGCGGAACAGGCCGAGCATGTTCTCGAAGACCTCCTGGTTCGCCCGCACGGTCCGCGCGTCGATCCCCATCACCTCGGCGAAACAGTGATAGACGATCGCATAGGCCCGGCGGATGAAGCTGAAGGTCATCGGCGAGGTCACGCCCGAGTAGCTCTCGATGATGTTCGAGTTGTCCCAGATCAGCCCGTTGCCGGCGGCGGGTCCCAGCTCCTCGACGGTGGTCACCGGCCGCGCCTGGAGCAGGAACGAATGCCCTTCCGCGTCGACGGCGAACTCGAGGTCCTGGGGCCGGCGGTAGTGCCGCTCGACGGCGATTCCCAGCCGAGTCAGGGCACGGACTTCGTCGTCCGTAAGGCTCGGCCGGTCGCGGTCCGGCGCGGGCACGGGGAGATGGATGAGCCCGCCGCCGGCTTCGGTGTCCAGGACCAGCCGCTCGGTCTTGGCGGCGAGGGCGGCGGAGATCTCCAGGGTCTCCTTGTCCACGGTCCAGGTGTCGGCGTCGAAGCCCGCGCTCACCAGCCCCTCGCCGGCCCCCCAGAGCGAGCTGATCACCACCTCGTGGACGCTCCCCGTGTTCGGGTTGGCCGTGAACAGGACGCCGCTCGTCCGCGCCTCGACCATGCGCTGGACCACGACCGCGACCGCGATGCCGTCGAGCGGAATCCCCTTAGCCCGCCGGTAGGCCAGCGCCCGCTCGTTGTAGGCGGACGCCCAGACCTTGCGGACCGAATCGAGGATCTGCTCCCGACCGCGGACGAACAGAAAGCTGTCGTGCAGCCCGGCGAAGGACTCCCCCGCCGCGTCCTCCCCCGCCGCCGAGGAACGCACGGCCACGAAGGCGTCCTCGCCGATGCGGGCGGCTTGGGCGGCGGCGATCTCGTCCTCGAGCCCGGGAGGGAGATCGAGGGCGAGAATCCAGGATCGGATCTCGGCGGAAGCTGCCCCGAGATCCTTCGCTGCCGTCAGCTTCGTGGCGATTCGCTCGCGCAGCCCGGCGACGGCACGCTCGAAGGCATCGGTGGTGATCGCGTACCAGGGAGGGACAGGGAGTTCCAAGGATTCGAGGTGAGCGAGATTGGCGGCCTTGCCTCCCAGCAGAGATTTGGGTCCTTCCTGAAACTGGATCATCACCCCCCGATCCCCCACTTACGCGCGATCTCGATCGCCAGGATGACGTCGAAGGCGATGATGTAGATCCCCGCGTAGGTCTCCATCCGCTTCGCCGTCTTCCGGCTGGTATGGAGCCGGTAGTCGAAAAATCCCAACAGGCAGGCCAGGAAGAGGGCCACCAGCGCCGCGTAGAACCAGGGGGAGAGCCCCAGGTGCCAGCCGACCAGCGCCACCAGGGCGGTGTCGATCACGCGCAGCAGGAGCACCACCCAGGCCGCGCCGTAGGTGCCGAAGATCCGCGTGTAGCTGTCCACCCCCTCGATCTCGTCCTCGGGCGCGCGGATCTTGCGCGACACCTCCCAGTTGAAGGTGACGAAGAAGCCCACCCAGGCGTAGACGAGGAACCAGCCGGGCGCCGCCCAGGGCCAGTGCCCCGTCGCGAAGCTGAAGACCATCAGCGAGAGCAGCGGCATCACCAGCAGGTGGCTCGTGGCGTAGACCAGGAAGTGCCGCTTGAGCCAGTCGCGGACGAACAGCTCCTTCAGCATCAGCAGCGAGAAGAGGAAGGCGATCAGCCAGGCCACGAAGGCGGCCGGACCGCCCAGGGCCGAGAGCACGATCTCGGCGCCGATGGCGGCGCCGCCCAGGATCTTCAGGTGCCGCAGGGTGACGAGTCCGCTCTGGAGCACCCGCTGGGGGTAGTGGACGAGATCCTCGGCGTAGTCCTTGTGCTCGTCGAACACCCGCAGGTGGAAGAAGAAGCAGAAGAGCGTCACGGCGCCGAGGAGGGTGCTGAGGTCGTAGTGCATCCGCTCGCCCGGGCGGGTGAGCGTGCGCGCCAGGAACTGGTTCGAGGAGTAGTAGGCCGCGATCAGCACCCCGTGCCCGAGCGGCGGGAAGCGCTCGGCCAGGTAGGCGGAGAAGCGCCGGGCGAACGGCGATTCGCGGGTCAGGGTCGTCTCCATGCTTGCCCGGAAGCATAGCAGCCGGGTCCGCCGCCGGCTTCGGATCTCATCCATGTACCCAGCCCGAGGGAACGGATGCGGACCGTTCTCTCTGGCCGCCTCCCCTTGTCCCCGGAGCCCAAAGGTGACACCATCTCGTTATCAACTGTTTTCGCGAAGCTCGACGAGATCAGTTCTACCAGGGAGGTGACCTGATGGCCAGTCCGCTCACGCTGCTCCTGCCGGTGATTCCCGGAACCAATCCGCAGACTCTCGGCGCGACTCTGCAGCAGGTCCAGCCGCAGCTCGATGCCGCGCTCACGTCGATCGGCACGGTACATTACGCGCGGATCCTGTTCCTCGACGCGTCCACGCCCAATCTGCAGCCGGCCGGAAAACCGGGCGATTCCTACGTCATCGCGGTCATCACCGAATACGACGGCAGCTTCGACGCCTACATCAACGACTTCGTCTCGCAGGTGGGCGCGATCTTCGACGCCCTCCTGCAGTTCGTGGTCGGCGGCCCGGCGATAACCCCGGTGGCCAACAACGTGGCCGCGTTCCAGGCTTTCATCGCCCTGAACGACGCCTCGCAGCATGCTCCCAACGACAATCCCTTTTATCAGGCTTATACGGCCACGGTGCAACAGATCCTCGCCAGCGTCGGAAGCTGACCGGGGGCGAAGATGACGGCTCCAGCTCTCGACTACTCCGACATCCAGGGCACCATCCTCCGCGGCTACCGGGTGGACCTGGCCCGTCACTTCATCCTCAGTATCACTGACGCCAAGGCGGCGGGGAACCTGATCGGTGCGCTGGTGGACGGCACCGGTGGACTGCCACGCATCACCACCGCGGCCCGCTGGACGGTCAAGCCCGAGTGCTTCCTGAACATCAGCTTCACCGCCGCGGGACTGGCGGCGCTCGGCGTTACCCAGGCACAGCTCGGCACCTTCGATGCGGCGTTCCAACGCGGCGCCGCCAGTCCCACCACGGCCAGCATCGTGGGCGACGTGGGCACGAGCCAGCCGGCCGACTGGATCGGCGGCTTGGCGGACGGCGCTCAGGTTCACGTGGTGCTGAACGTCTGGGTCGACGACGATCCGGCGGTGATCGAATCGATCACGGCCCGGCTGCGCGCGGCGTTCGCCGGCTGTGTGCGGGAGCTCTCCGCGCACGACGCGCGGGCTCTCCCGGACAACGAGGTCCATTTCGGATACCGGGACAGCATCGCGCAACCCACCGTCATCGGTGCGCCACCCAGGAAGCAAAACGTTCCCGACGATCAACCGCCGGTCGCCACGGGCGAGTTCCTGCTCGGCTACCCCAACGAGAGCGGCGGAACCTACGCCGTGCAACCGGCGGAGCTCTCGACGAACAGCAGCTACGCCGCCTTCCGTATCCTGGAGCAGGACGTCGCCGGCTTCGAAACGTTCCTCGCCGAGTACGCGGCAAAGGCTGGAATCGACGCCGAAATGCTGGCGGCGAAGGTCTGCGGCCGCTGGCGCAACGGCAACCCTCTGGAGCTCGTGCCCGAGACCCCGGAGCCGGTGCTGCCGCTGGCGCAACTCAACGACTTCACGTATGTGAGCACGGACGCGGCGCAGGACGACACACTGGGTCTCAAGTGTCCCATCGGCTCGCACATCCGGCGCAACAATCCGCGCAACGGGGCGGTCGTGGGCACCGACAGCACGCATCACCGCATCGTTCGTCGCGCCATGCCCTACGGGCCACCCTACGATCCGGTGCACCCGCACCCCACCCCCGCGGCGCGCGGGCTCATCGGCTACTTCATCAACGCGAGCATCAGCAACCAGTTCGAGTTCCTGACCGGCCAGTGGAACCTGCTTTCCACCTTCACGAAATCGGCGAAAGCGCCCTGCGGCTCGGGCACGGGTAACGCGGTCTTCAATATCAGCGGCGAGGACGTGTTCCTCGGCGTGAACGACCCGGACCCCAGCTCCTCGAATCCCAGCTCCTTTACGCTCGCGGCGTGCGGAGCGAGTGGCAGCGCCAACAAAACGTTGACCGGGTTCTCGCGCCTGATCACCACGCGCGGCGGGGCCTACTGCTTCCTGCCCAGCATCAAGGGGCTGCGGTACCTGGCGCGGTTGCCGGCTGTGGCGGGGAGCTGATCGGGCGCGGAGCGGGCGGCCGGCGGCAAGAGGGCGGTATAGAATCGCCCGGGTGGAGCGACCGATCGATCGTGATGCCTGCCGCGAGCTGCTCCGGCAGGCTCTGCAAGACCCTCAGGCGGAATTCAGGGACGGCCAGTGGGAGGCGATCGACGCCCTGGTGAACCACCGGAAGAAGCTGCTGGTGGTCCAGCGCACCGGCTGGGGCAAGAGCTCGGTCTACTTCATCGCCACCCGCATTCTGCGCGACCGGGGAGCCGGGCCGACGCTGATCGTCTCCCCCCTGCTGGCGCTGATGCGCAACCAGATCGTGGCGGCCGAACGGCTGGGGATCCGGGCGCTGACCATCGACTCGACCAACCGGAGCGACTGGGACGCGCTCACCCGCGGCATCCTCGCCGGCGAGGCGGACGCGGTGCTGATCTCGCCGGAACGCCTGGCCAACGACGAGTTCGTGCGCAGCACCCTGCTGCCGATCTCGAACCGGCTCGGACTGGTCGTGGTGGACGAGGCGCACTGCATCTCGGACTGGGGTCACGACTTCCGCCCCGACTACCGGCGGCTGGTGAACGTCCTCCAGCGCATGCCGGTCAACATGCCGGTGCTCGGCACCACGGCCACGGCGAACGACCGGGTACTGAACGACATCGTCAACCAGCTGGGGGACATCGGGGTGCAGCGCGGCTCGCTGATGCGCGACACCCTGGCCCTGCAGACCCTCCGCCTGCCCGACCAGGCGGCGAGGCTGGCCTGGCTCGCCGAGCATCTGCCGGGCCTGCCCGGCACCGGCATCGTCTACACGCTGACCAAGCGGGACGCCGACCAGGTCGCCGGCTGGCTGAACCAGAACGGCATTTCGGCCCGCGCCTATTACAGCGACGTCCAGCCGCCGGCCGAAGATTCCGCCGATCCGGACACCTACCGGCAACGGCTCGAAGCCTTGCTGCTCGACAACCGGATCAAGGCGCTCGTCGCCACCACCGCGCTGGGCATGGGCTACGACAAGCCCGACCTCGGCTTCGTCGTCCACTACCAGGCCCCGGGCTCGATCGTGGCCTATTACCAGCAGGTGGGGCGCGCGGGCCGCGCCATCGATCACGCGGTCGGCGTGCTGATGTCCGGACGGGAGGACAGCGAGATCCAGGATTATTTCCGCCACGGCGCCTTTCCGGACGAGACCCACGTGACCGCGATCCTGGAGGCGCTGGCCGCCAGCGACGGGCTCTCCGAGCGGCGGATCGAGGAGACCGTGAACCTGCGCCAGGGGCAGATCGAAAAGGTTTTGAAATTCCTTTCGGTGGACAACCCCTCGCCGGTGCTGAAGGACGGCCCGCGATGGCTGCGAACGCCCGTGCCCTACGAAATGGATCACGAACGGATCGAGCGGCTGACGCACCAGCGCGAGCAAGAGTGGCGGGAGGTGCAGGAGTACATCGACACGCCGGAGTGCCTGATGGTCTTTCTGGCGCGCTCGCTGGATGACTTGGACCCGCGGCCGTGTGGAAAGTGCGCCCGCTGCCTGGGCCGGCCGGTGGTCGCGGAGAGCTTCAGCCACTCTCTGGCGGTGGAGGCCTCGCTCTATCTCAGGCGTTCCGACCTGCCCCTGGAAGGCAGGAAGCAGGTGGCCACCGGTGCGTTCCCCACCTACGGGTTCCGGGGCAACCTGCCGGCGACCCTGCGCGCCGAAACCGGCCGGATCCTCTGCCGCTGGGGCGATGCCGGCTGGGGTCGCCGGGTCGCCGAGGACCATGCCGCGGGGCACTTCCGGGGCGAGCTGGTGGACGCGGTCGCCGGGATGGTGCGGGACCGCTGGCGTCCCGATCCGCCACCCGCCTGGGTGACCTGCGTCCCCTCGCGCAGGCATCCGGAGCTGGTTCCCGACTTCGCCTGGAGCCTGGCGCAGCGGCTCGGGGTCCCCTTCGTGGAGGCGGTCCACAAGACGCTCGACAATCAACCG
Organism: uncultured Acidobacteriota bacterium; assembly: GCA_963698025.1. Lineage (GTDB taxonomy): Bacteria > Acidobacteriota > Thermoanaerobaculia > Multivoradales > UBA5704 > DATARR01. Next base: position 951,505 of record OY969112.1, read on the forward strand.
CAAGGGCTGCAGCAGAACCGCTTCCGCCAATGCCAGAACCTCGACGGGGCCTTCGGAATCGCCGAGGGCCTCCCCGCGGGACCGGTGCTGCTGGTGGACGACGTCGTGGATTCCGGCTGGACGATGACGGTCGTCGCCGCCCTGCTGCGCCAGGCGGGCAGCGGCCCGGTCTGGCCGGTGGCGCTGGCGGCGACGGGCGCGGGAGGTTGATCGCATGAGCGCAAACCAGCCATGAACGCCAGCCCGCAGACCCAGGCCATCCTGCTGCTGACCGTCCAGTTCACGAAACCCGCGCCGGGGGACCCCGAGCCGCTCACGCCGGCCGAGTGGGGGCGCTTCGCGGCCTGGCTCAAAGGTCAGGAGAAATCCCCCGGGCTGCTGATGACGGGCGCCGATCCCACGGCCGTCCTCCAGGGGTGGCTGGATCCTTCCGTGACCCCGGACCGGATCCGCCATCTGCTCGGGCGTTCGGGCGCCATGGGTCTGGCCCTGGAGAAGTGGCAGCGGGCCGGGCTCTGGGTGATGACGCGGTCGGATGCCGACTATCCAGGCCGGCTCAAAAAGCGGCTGAAGCTCGCGGCGCCGCCCGTGCTGTTCGGCTGCGGCGACCGCGGCTTGCTCGAGCGGAACGGCATCGCGGTCGTCGGCTCGCGAGCCGCGACCGGGCAGGAGCTTGGCGAGGCCTCCCGGCTCGGAGCCGGGATCGCCTCGCAAGGGTTCTCGGTCGTCTCCGGCGGCGCGCGCGGGGTGGACGAAACGGCGATGTTGAGCGCGCTGGAGACACGAGGTACCGTAACCGGCGTGCTGCCCGACGGCCTGCTGCGCGCCGCGACCTCGGCGAAATACCGCCCGGGATTGATGGGCAAGAACCTGGTGCTGGTCTCCCCGTTCAGTCCGGAGTCCGGCTTCGACGCCGGCCAGGCGATGGCGCGCAACAAATATATTTATTGCTTGGCGGATGCCGCGGTCGTGGTCGCCGCCCGCAAGGCGAGCGGCGGCACCTGGACCGGTGCGATCGAGAACCTGAAACATGGGTGGGTGCCGCTCTGGGTCACGGAGCACGCCGATGCGGATTCGGGAAACGCCGCCCTGGTCCGGCAAGGAGCGCGCTGGCTGCCGGCGGGCGATCTGGCGGCCGGCTCCCTGGCTTCCCTGTCCCGTCCGCTCCCGCCCACGCACCCTTGAATGCGTAGAGGCCCGTCGAGGCCTCTCCATGTCTCGGCATTGCTGAAAGGAGATCCGTCCATGAACAAGACCGACGTCATCCGCGCCTGGAAAGACCCGCTCTATCGCGCGACCCTGTCCGAGGAGCAGCAGGCGGCCCTGCCCCACCACCCCGCCGGGCTCACGGAGCTGAGCGACGACCAGCTCCGGACCTCCGGCGCCGGCGAGGTCGTGACCACGGCTCCGAACTGCACCAACTACACCTTCATCAACCTGCGGGCCTGCTGCCCGCCGATCACCACCGCCATCAACTGCACGCAGTACACTTTCGTCGCGTCGTCGGGCTGCTGCCCGACGACGGCTTGAGCCCACGCCGCGGCGGAACGGACCGAGAAGGGGCGGCCCGCCGGGCCGCCCCTGCCGTATTGAGCTAATACAGAATAGAGCCCATGCAGGATTCAAGACCCGACCTCGCCGACTGGCACCGCGCCCTGACGCTCGCCGAGCGCGCCGCCCTCGGGCCTCCCGGCGATGCCGGCGCGGCCGTCGCGGACGAGCTCGCCCGCCACCGGCTCGCGGAGTGGCGCGGCCTGAGCCCCTTCCGGTCCGGCTCCTGGTGGACCCGGCGCCTGGAAGACCTCGGCCTCGGCGAGGAGTCGTTCGCTCGCCTGCTCGCGCTGCCGCCGCACCGGCTCGGCGCCGAGACCCCGGGCTGGATGGCGGAGCTCGCGGATCGCACGCCGCCGGACGAAGCGGACCTCGAAGCCCAGCCCGTGCCCGCCGCGGTGGCGGGCGCCGCAGGGTTCCTCGAGCTCGTCCGCCCGTTCGTCGACCGTGCCCGGCTCCGCCTGCGCGAGGATCTCGCGACGCTCGTCCGCGGGGCGAACGGCCCGCTCCCGTTCACCGCCGCCGGCGCGCTCCGGCTGGCCTCCGAGATCCTCCCCTACCGGGTGCTGCCGATCCTCTCGCGCACTCTCGTCCTCGAGCTGAACGTGGCCCGCATGCAGGGGCTCTTGGCCGGCGAGACCCCGGAGGAGCGCTTCGCGGCGTTCGTCGAGCGTCTGCGCGACCCGGAGACCGCCACCGCGATCCTCCGCGAGTATCCGGTGCTCGCCCGCCAGGCGCTCCTCGATCTCGAGCTGTTCCGGGAGTCGACGGTCGAGATCCTCTCCCATCTCGCCGCGGACTGGCCGGCGATCGTCGAGCGCCTCTTCGGCGGCAGCGATCCCGGTCCGCTCACCGCTCTCGACGGCGGCGCCGGCGACCGTCACCGCCGGGGCCGGGCCGTGCGCATCCTGACGTTCGCGAACGGCGCCCGGCTGGTCTACAAGCCCCGCTCGCTGCTCGTCGAGGCCCACTTCCAGGAACTGCTGGCCTGGGTGAACGCCGCGGGGGGGCACCCCGGCTTCCGCACCCTGGCCGTGCTCGACGGCGGCGACCACGGCTGGATGGAGTTCGCCGCCGCCGAGCCGTGCTCCTCGCGCGAGGAGGTCGCCCGTTTCCACGAGCGCCTGGGCGGCCTCCTCGCCGTGCTCTACGGCCTGGCCGCCACCGACTGCCACTACGAGAACCTGATCGCCGCCGGCGAGCACCCGGTGGTGGTCGACCTGGAGGCGCTCTTCCACCCGCAGATCCAGCGCGGCAGCCGGCCCCGGCCGCACGAGGAGCTGCGGTCGCAATTCGCCCTCCACTCCGTCCTGCGCGTCGGCCTTCTCCCCTTCCAGATCGGCGGCGACGACGAAAACGCCGGGGTGGACATCAGCGGCGTGTCGGCCGTGGGCGGGCAGCAGACGCCGGAGAAGGTGATCCAGTGGCGGGGAACGGGCACCGACGAGATGCGCGTGGTGCACGACCGCGTGCTGATGGAAGGGGGGCAGAACCGGCCGGTCCTCGACGGCGAGCCGGTGCAGGTGGGCGAATACCGCGACGAGATGACGCGCGGCTTCGAGACCGTCTACCGCCTGCTGGCCGGCCGCCGCGGCGAGCTGCACGCCCAACTCGCCCGCTTCGCCGAGGACCCGGTGCGGGTGGTGCTGCGGCCGACGCGGATCTACGGCCTGCTGCTGACCGAGAGCCTCCACCCCGACTTCCTGCGCGACGCCCTCGACCGCGACCGGTTGTTCGACCGCCTCTGGCTGGAGGCGGAGAGCCAGCCGAACCTCGCCCGGGTGATCGCGGCCGAGCATCGCGATCTCTCGGAAGGGGACATCCCCGCCTTCTCCACCGTCCCCTCCTCGCGCGACCTGTGGACGAGCCGCGGCGAACGGATCCCCGGCTTCCTGGAAGAGCCCTCCTTCGAGCTCGTCCGCCACCGGATCGACCTGCTGGGCGACGAAGACCTGCGGCGCCAGCTCTGGCTGCTGCGCCTCTCCCTGGGCACCCAGATCCTGAACCGCGACGGCGTCGAATGGACCAGCTATGCGCCCGACCCGCAGGCGCCGCGGCTCTCGCCCGAGGCCCTGCGGGAGAGCCTGCTCCGGCACGCCCGCGCCATCGGCGACTGGTTCTCCGAGATGGCCGTGCGGGAAGGCGAATACGCGTCCTGGATCGGCCTCGAATACCGCAACCGGCGCTGGTCGCTCGAGCCCACGCCGGACGACCTCTACGCCGGCCTGCCCGGCATCGCGCTGTTCCTCGGCTTCCTCGGCGAGATCGCCGGCGACCCGGCCGCGACCGGGCTCGCGCGCGCCGCGGTCGCCACCCTCCGCCTGCAATTGGAGAACCGGCCGGACGGCGACCCGGGCCTTGCCTCGATCGGCGCCTTCCAAGGATGGGGCGGGATCGTCTGGACGCTCGCCCAGCTCGGCCATCTCTGGCGGGACCGCGAGCTGCTGGCCGCGGCGGAAGCGATGGTGGAGCGCTTTCCCGCGATCCTCGCCGGCGACCAGGATCTCGACCTGATCGGCGGCGCGGCCGGCGCGATCCTGGGGCTGCTCGCCCTGCATCGGGCGTCCGGGTCGCCGCGCGCCCTGGAGGTGGCGATCCAGGCCGGCGAACGGCTCCTCGGGCTGGCCGAGCCCTGGGGATCGGGGCTGGGCTGGCGCACCCGCCTGGCGGCCGAGCGTCCGCAGACCGGGATCTCGCACGGCGTGGGCGGCATCGCGCTCGCGCTCGCCCGGCTGGGGGAGGTCACCGGCGACCGCCGCTTCCTCGACGCCGGCCTCGCGGGCTTCGCCGGCGAGCGCGAACGGTTCTGGGAGGATCTCGACCGGCTGCTCCGCGGCACGCCCGGCGAGAAGCCGCCGCCGGAGAGCACGGTCGCCATGGCCTGGTGCTACGGCGCTCCGGGCGTCGGGCTCACCCGCGTCCACGCCTTTCCCCACGCCAGGAACGAAGAGGAGCGCGCGGCGTTGCGCCAGGAGATCGCGCAGGCCGTCGCCCGCACCCTGGAGCGCGGTCCGGGGCAGAACCACTGCCTCTGCCACGGCGATCTCGGCAATCTCGACTTCCTCTTCCAGGTCCAGGAACGCTTCCCGGACGCCGCTCTCGCCGCGAACCTCCAGCGCTTCCTGGAGAAGGTCCTCGCCAGCCTCGACCGCGACGGCTGGCTTTGCGGCACCCGCGCCAGCATCGACTCCCCCGGCCTGATGAACGGCTTCGCCGGCATCGGCCTCGGGCTGCTGCGCATGGCCGAGCCGGCGAGGGTGCCTTCGGTGTTGACGCTGGAAGGGCCGGGAAAGCCCATCCAGCTCAAGATCTAGCCGATGAGCTTGTCGTACTCGGCGTGAGGACCGATCCAAAACCACAACATCCCGTCCGTAGCCTCCACGGCCAAGGCTCGATAATGCAGCCCGACTCGTGCGGACCAAAGGCGGCCGGCCTTTTTGAGATGGAGCGAGGGGTGCCGAGGGTCGGCTTTCAAAATGGTGAAAGCCCGGTCAGCCAGATCTTGAACCGAGGCAGGCAGAGCTCGATAACAAGCCCAGAATTCCGGCGCCGCGTGGTGGTTCAAAGCTTCGTGGACTGACCGGAAGCATGGGACCGAAGCGCACGCTCAGCCAAACCGTCGAGCTTCCCGGCCTGGGCATCTGCTTCGAATTGCTGGTCCCAAGCCGCGGCATCGAATTGCGCGAACCACTCTCGGAGCCTGGCCAGCTCCACTGGCGAGAGCTGCTCAATTTGCCGTTCAATGGTTTCTACTGGGCTCATCAAGGACCTCCATCGAGTCGGGAACAGTATACTCGCGGCCCAGCTTGTGTGATCCCAAGCGGCGCGCGTACCGGGAACCTACTTGTCGGGTCCAGACCTGCGCGTCTGGATGGCGAGCGAAGAGGCGGTCCGAGGCTGCGATTTCGTCCCGATCCACCTCATAGTCTCCGGTTTCAACATCGATGAGGGCGAACTTGCCTTCGTCTTCCGAGCCAAGGTGCGGCACGACCTCGCGGCCGTAGATCTCATCGCCTCTCCGGGCAACCTCGTCTCTGCCGTACCCGGGTATCTTGACCACGAAACTTTTCTCCTCTTGCCGGATCGCTATTCTACCACCCTGGAATAGGGTACAGCTCCTCTAACGTCCAGGCCGCGCCAACGTTCTATATACGAACCGGCAAAACTTATATACACACGAGATGAAGAGGCCTCTCCAGCACTCTTTTCTATATATAAACCTCGCGTTTATATATAGAGAGCAGTCAAAAAGTTGCCGGCGAGACCCTTGGAGCCGAAATTTCCTGTCCTGCCGACCTCTTTCGGGGTCGCCGAGAGGCTTCGCGGAGCCTTTTTTACCTAAAAACCCCTGGAATTTACCGTTGTGGCACCCATCTCTATATATAAACGCGCAGTTCGTATATAAAAAAGGGGCTCTGCGAGCCTCTGAGGAGTCCTGTCTATATAAGAATGGGAGCTTCGTATATATTTTTGACCCATCGAACGCAATCCAAGCCAGCTAATTCCGTGCGCGAGAGGCAAATTTTGGGGACGAAGGGGTTCGCCGGCGTCTTGGGAGGTCCCGGAACCCGCTATCCTACCCTCCAGAGTCTTTCCGGAGCACCCACGTCGTCATGCACCGCTGATCCTGGACGACCGTCGTCTTCAGCGGATCGAGCAGGGTGCCGCCGAGCTCCGCGGTGAGATCGAGAAGATAAGGCTGGTCGACCAGGAAGCGCTCGCTGCGGTCGGGGAGGAGGAAGCGCCGGCCGCCCAGCGGCTTCACGCGATGCTCCATGCCGATCGACGACGCGAGACGGCAGAAGAGCAGGCCTCGCGGCTTCACCAGGCGCCAGCTCCCGAGGAGCATGGCGCGGAAATGCGGCTCGTCGCGGGCGAAGTGGAGGACGGCGCTGCTGAGGACGACGTCGGCCGCATGGTCCGGAAAGCTGTTCGCCTCGATGGGCTCCGCCCGGAAATTCGCGGCCGGGAGCTGGGGAGCGAGCCGGCCGGCGAGGGAGCGCACCGCCCGCACCGCCTCCGGGTCCTGATCCACGGCGTAGACCTCGTACCCCTCGCGCAGCAGGAAGACGAGATTGCGCCCGCCGCCGCAGCCCGCGTCCAGCACAGTCATCCCGGGCTGGATCCGCCCCCGGAGAAGCTGATCGAAGAGGTAGATGTCGAGCGGCCCGAAGAGGCCCGCGAGATCGGTCATCGAGGGTTCGAGCCGATCGGCGGCACCGGTCCGGTCCCGCGGTGGAAGTGTTCCGTGGTCGCCGCCAGGATGATGCCGAGCTTGGTGACGGTGACCCGGTTGATCATCGTTTCGCCGTCGGCCTGCAGGTACATCCAGAGCTTGTAGCGGAGGTTGGTCAGGGCGGTGCCGCCCGCCACCGTGTACTCCCAATGGAAGGTATTGCCGTACGCCAAGCCGTGGGAGACGCCGACGACGTCGTTGGCGGTGGCGTCGTAGCGGTGCTCGTCGATCCGGTGCACGCGCCAGACCCGCTGCTGTTTATGCCCATCCTCGAACGTGAAATCCTGGGTGATCACCAGATCGTCCCCTTCCCGCCGCCCCATCATCTCCGTCCGGAACCGGCTCTTCGGCTGCCCGGAACGGCTCTCGATGATTCCCCAGGACCGGGTGGGCCCATCGAAGAACTGGTACGGATCGAAACGCGGCTCGGTCCCGGCGAAGCTCTGCGGCTGCAGGCCGTGGCAGCCGGCGGTCAGGAGGGACGACGCGATCAGAGCAACAGTGGCGAGCGAGCGGAGGGGGCGCAGAATCATCATGGCCTGAGGCAACAGCAAGGGCCGCGCCATACGAGGGCCCGCTAAAGCTCCACCGTCCCCCTGGGGCAGGCGAGGGAGAGCCGGATGCGGGATTCCTTTCCCGCGCGCACCTCCACCTGGAGACCGGCGGCCCGCAGCGACTCCCGCAGGGCGTCCGGGGCGAGGTCCTCGAGAGCGAAGCCGGTCAGCCGGCACCCTCCCGGGGAGGTCGCCGACGGATGCGCGCCGCCGTTTCCCCATTCGATGAAGAACGGCAGGAGCGGGCTCGCGGGTTCCGCGTACGCGAGCGTTCTCCAGGCCAGCCGGGAGCCATCCGGCAGGTTCCGCCCTCCGGGCCGGATCTCTCCGATCCGTGCTCCCCGGCTCCGCAGGTCCTTCTCCAGGGCCGTCAGATCGTCGGTCCGCGCCGCCCATCCGACGGGGGTGAGGGCGGTCAGCTTCCCCAGTTCCTCGCGGGCTTCCGCGCTCCCGCTGTCCGCCGGGTTCGGCGCCAGGATCTCCAGATAGTGCCTCCCGCCGAGAGAGATCAGGGCGTTCTGCGTGCCCCGCCCCGGATGGGCGCCGCCAAAGACCGCTTTCACCCCCGTGAGGCGTTCCAGCTCCGCGGTCCCCTTCCCCAGATCGTCGATGCCGAGGATGACGTGATCGATTCGAGACAGGTCTCCGGCCATGGCTGCACCTCCCTTTCCACCCTGCCGCCCGGCGCCCTGCCGGGTGCCCGCGCAGGCGAGGCCGGCGAGAACCAGAACGGCGGCGAGAATCCCGCGAGCGACGGTTTTCATGGGATGGAGTCTATGGGAGGCGGGCACCGGACACCATGGCAGGAGCCCTCATCACCCCCGGGATACACTGTAGAGGTGATCGGAGAGAGCTTCGCAGCCCCCTGACAGCCGCGCTACACCTCCGGAGGTCGCCCGCCTGCTCGGTCTCTCTGACCGCACCGCCCGCCTGCTCCTCAAGAAATGGACGGAGGACGGCTGGCTGGTCGTCGCGGACCCCTCCCGACGGGGGCGCGTGTACGAGTTATCGGCAGGTTATCGGTAATTTATCGGCAGTTCATCGGCAATGTCGCCCAGTGGACGAGATCAACTCTGCAGGTCAAAGCGCGCCTCCTGTTATCTTGCATTATCGAAAACAAAAGTATAAACTGGACAAAAGGAGGAACACATGAGCAAATGGCAAGGCATTGCCCTGACGGTTTGTCTCGGGCTCTTGGCGGCACGACAGAGCTCGGCATCCTGCACCGCTACCTCAACCTACCGATGCTACGACCAAGGAACAACACTCTCCTGCACCGGCACAAGCTCATGCTTATCAGGTCCCACCTGGGTTCAATGTGATGGTGTACGCACCGACTGCCCAGCCTGTGAGATTCTGGTGGACTGCTCGTGGATCTGCCCAACGGGATATAGCGCCAGTATCTATTGCAGCAGCGATGTCGGAAGGTGCACAGAGACCTTCAAATCAGTGCAATGTGACTCGGGCCCTCGCGTCTCCTGCTCTTCCGCGCTCTGTTATCTGTGACACGAGGACGCTCAGCGAGTCACCACTGGTCACTACCAGCAGGCTGTAGACGAATGTAGCGCGAGATCACAGGTGATCATTTTGTCTCATTTGAGCCGCGCTTCATCGCCAGCGTCTGCCGTAAAACCGGCAACGTGGCGCGATCCTTGTCGCGGTTGGCTTGTTCCTTGGTCTCGATGACGGCCGCAAGCTCGAGGACACGAACTTGTGACTCTCCGAGCTGGTACGAGAGGGTCCGCCCCGCGAGGTCCTGATAGGTGAGGCCGTCGCCGATGGACCCGAGCACGTCGAGAGGGCCAAGCTCGGTCAGCAGGAGATGCAACCGCAGGGTCGCGAGCTTCTCCGCGTCCGGCTCGATGTGGCGCCCCGCGGGATCGCGGTAGCGGGCCTTGAGCTCCCGGAGCGCGGCGAGCAGACGGGCGAGGTTCTCGGGACTCTTGTCGTACAGGACATCGAGATCGAACGTCAGGATCGGCGCCCCCTCGAGCTGAGCCGCGACTCCCCCGACGACGAAGAAGTCAACTCCGTGGCGGAGCAGGGCCCGGAGGAGCCCGAGGAACCTAACGCTCCGTGGCTCGTCCATGCCGGAGCTCGGCGAGCCCGTCTACCCAGTCCTGGAGGAGCTCGAGGCGTTCGAGGGGGGTCAGGCTCAGGGTCCACTGGATCAGGGTGAGGTCGACGCCGTCGGGAGACTCCTCGGGCGGGAAGGGGGCCGGCGGCGGTTCGGAGTCTCTGGAAGGGGGGGGGGCCATGGATCCACTATAGCAAGACCACCAGAGACGGGTGAGTCTGTGGCGTGGCGCTCAGAGGTAGTAAAATGCTCCCTGTGAGACGACATGCAGAGGCCGTATTGCAGGAAGCCCTGACTCTGCCCGAGCAAGAGCGGGCGGAAATCGTGGATGCACTGCTGAAGAGCATGGAGCCTGCGCCAGAAGCCGATGTGGAGACCGCATGGCGGCAGGAGGTTGCCGCTCGGGTGGCGGCCTTGGAGGCCGGCGAAGTGGAGACCACCCCTTGGGAGAAGATCCGCGACCGCTTCATGGCGAGGTTGAGTGAGCAACGCCAGGGTTGACTTTACCCCGGAAGCTCTCCAAGAGATCGACGACGCCTTTGAGTGGTACCTTGAGCGGAGTCTCCAAGCCGACTCTTCCTGGGGTTGAAACCCCAGGCTTTATGCCTGCGCCCCTGCGGGGCTGACTCCCAGACGCCCTCGCAGCCACCTCCGCCCACGGCTGGATTCGCGCGTTCTCTGCTAGACTGCGCTGCCCAATTTCCGGCGGTCCCCCGGGTCTCGCCTTTCGAGGTATTCGACATGATGAAGAAGATTTCGCCCCGCGCGGCTCTGGTCTCCCTAGGGCTCGCTCTGCTCCTCTCCGGCTGGACGGCCTGCAAGGGGGCCCACGACAAGGCCGACAAGACCGTGATGGCGGGTGCGACCGCCACGGCTCCGGTGAGCCCGGGCGCTCCCAACGCGCTGCCCTCGCACACCCCGGGAGCCCCGGCGACGACTCCCGGCCAGCCGGCGGCCCCCGCGATGCCGGGCCAGCCGGCCGCCAATCAGCCGGTGCTGCCGATGGACAAGATCCCCGCGGTCGTCGCGCGGGTGAACGGCCAGGAGATCAAGAAGTCGGAGCTGATGGAGGGCGCCCAGATGGAGCAGATGCGCCTCGCCCAGTCGGGCCGTCCGGTCAACCCTTCGGCCGATTTCTACCACAACGTGCTCGAAGAGCTGATCGCCATCACCCTCCTCCAGCAGGATGCCAAGACGCAGGGCATCACCGCCTCCGACCAGGAGGTGCAGCAGATGCTCGCCGCCCGCAAGCAGAACTTCCGCAGCGAGGACGAATACAAGAAGGCCCTCGCAAAGGCGGGCATCACGGAGGAGAAGCTGCGCCAGCAGGCCCGCGACCAGATCGCGGTCCAGAAGTACGTCCAGGCCAGGCTCGTCCCCCAGGCCACCGTCTCCGACCAGGTGGCGCAGGACTTCTACGAGAAGAACAAGGCGGCGATGAAGATGCCGGAGCGCCTCCATCTGCGCCACATCCTCATCCTCGCCGATCCGAAGGCCACTCCCGCCGACAAGGAGAAGGCCAGGCAGAAGGCGCAGGACGTCCTCAAGCGGCTGCAGGGGGGCGAGGACTTCGCCAAGCTGGCGCAGCAGGTCTCGGAGGACCCCCCCACGAAGGCCCGAGGCGGGGACATCGGCCTGATCACCCGCGGGCAGACCATGCCGGCGTTTGAGGCCGCAGCCTTCGCGCTCACCAAGCCGAACGAGCTGAGCCCGGTCGTCGAGGTCCCCTACGGCTACGAAATCATGCAGCTCCTGGAGCGGCAGGGGCCGTCCGTGGTCCCCTTCGAGCAGGCGAAGGACCGGATCGTGAGCGTGCTCAAGCAGCAGCAGGTCCAGAAGCTGTTCCAGAGCCGGGCCGATCAGCTGCGCACGAAGGCGAAGGTGGAGACGTACATTTAACCCTCACCCCCACCCCCTCTCCCGCCCCGGGAGAGGGGAGACCAGCGGTGCCTACGAAACCCCGCCCTCTCCCATCATCCCCACGATCTCCGGCTCCGCCAATTCCGGCAGCGGCAACGCATCGCCGCCGTCCACGTCGCGGGTCACCTTGTCGATGAGGTCGAGGGTCTCGATCTCGTCGCCGCCGGCGGCTCCCATCTCCCTGAAGCGGCGGGCGGCGGGGAGGACCCGCAGCTCGAGCGAGCCGACGGCCCGGTTGTAGGCGTCGACGCTCTGGCCGAGGTTCTTGCCCATCGCGAGCAGGTGGCCGGCGAAGGTGCGGAGCCGGTCGTGGAGGACCTTGCCGAGCTCGCTGATCTGCTTCGCGTTCTCCTCCACCTGCGCCTGCCGCCAGCCGTAGGCGACCGCCCGCAGCAGGGCGATCAGCGTCGTCGGGGTGGCGAGGATCACCCGCTGCTCGACGCCGTACTCGATCAGTGAGGCGTCCTGTTCCAGCGCGGCGCTGAAGAAGGTCTCCCCCGGCAGGAAGAGGACGACGAACTCCGGCGCGGGCTCGAACTGGGCCCAGTAGCTCTTCATCGACAATTTGGTCAGATGGCTGCGGATCTGGCGGGCGTGGTCGCGCAGCTTCCCACGGCGGCTCTCCTCGTCCAGCGCCTCCATGGCATCGAGATAGGCGTCGAGCGGCGCCTTGGCGTCGATCACGACGTTCTTCTGGTTCGGCAGCCGGACGACGAGGTCGGGGCGCAGCCGACCTTCTTCCCCCTCGACGCTGGCCTGGAGGGTGAAGTCGCAGTAGGCGACCATGCCGGCCATCTCGACGACCCGCTGGAGCTGGATCTCCCCCCAGCGCCCGCGCGTCGAGGAGGAGCGGAGGGCGCCGACGAGCTTGGCGGTCTCGCGCTCGAGGTTCCCTTGGGCGGAGGTGAGGCTCTTCAGGTGCTCGCTCAAGGTGGAGTAGGCCACGGCGCGGGTGGTCTCCATCTCGCGGATCTTTTCGTCCACCTTGTGGAGGGACTCCTTGAGCGGCAGGACGAGCTCGCCGATCGCCTGCTGGCGGCGGTCGAGATCCCCCTGGGCCGACTCCTGGAACTTCTCCAGCGTGGCCTTGGCGAGGTGGACGAAATTGGCGTTGTTGTCCCTCAGGGCATCGGCGGAGAGGGCCTTGAAGGTGTCCGAGAGCCGTCCTTGAGCCTCGTCGAGAAGCCGCATCTTCTCGGCGGCGGCCTGGCGCTCCTTCTCGATCGTGGTCTGCAGGCGGGCCATCTGCGTCTGCAATCCGACCCGTTCCTCGCGCAGCAGCGCGCTTTCGCCGGCGGCTTCGGAGATCCGCGCCTCCAGGCGTGCTGCGTCCGCGTCCCGCCCGCGCAGCCGCTCGGCGAGGATGCCCCGCTGCTGGCGGGAGAAGAGCCAGAGGATGGCCGCTCCCAGGAGGAACGCCAGGGTGTGGGTCAGGATCGCCATCGACTCACCCCTTTCGAGCTGGAGTACGGATATCTAGGGGCACTGAAGAAGCGTAGCACAAGATGATGTGGGTAGCTTGAGGAGAAACGGAGGGGGCGGGAACGTCCATGGCCTCACCGCCCGGGATTGAAATCCCGGGCTACCGACAGTCGCCCCTTCCCGGGGCTCTACACGGAAAAACGTATTTGGGAGTCCCGGATGGGACGGCCGTGGGTAGCCCGGGATTTCAATCCCGGGGCGGCTCCGGGCACCCCCGCCCCAGCCATCACCGCCCTCCCTGGAAGCTGACTACCGCTGCAGCAGGCTCCGCGCGATCACCAGCCGCTGCATCTCGCTGGTGCCCTCGTAGATGGTGGTGACGCGCACGTCGCGGTAGAGGCGGGAGATCTCGTAGTCGTCGTGGAAGCCGTTGCCGCCGTGGATCTGGAGGCTCTCCTGGCAGGCGCGGTTGGCGGCCTCGGAGGCGTAGACCTTGGCCTGGGCGGCGAGGCGGCCGGCCTGCTTGGTGTGCTCGGAGGTGGCCGCGTAGTAGGTGAGCGCGCGGGAGGCGGCGAGCTCGGTGGCCATCTGGGCGATCTTGAACTGGATCGCCTGGTTGGCGGCGATCGGGGCGCCGAACTGCACGCGCTCCCTGGCGTAGGAGACCGCCAGCTCGAGGGCTCGCTGGTGGATGCCCGCGGCCTGGGCGCCGATGCCGAGGCGCGAGTGGCCGAGGGTGGAGAGGGCGATCTTCAGCCCCTGCCCCTCCTCGCCGAGGAGGTTCTCGGCCGGCACCCGGCAGTCGGAGAAGTAGATCTGCGCCGTGAGCGAGGACCTGAGCCCCATCTTCTCCTCAGGGCTGCCGACCGAGAAGCCGGGCGCGTCGGCGGGGACCACGAAGGCCGAGAGCCCCCGCTTCCCCGCTCCCGGGTCCGTCCGCGCCAGCACCACGAAGTACTTGGCGTAGCCCGCGTTGGTGATCCAGGCCTTCTCGCCGTTGAGCACCCAGAAGTCGCCGTCGCGCCGGGCGGTCGTCTTCAGGCTCCCCGCGTCGCTGCCGGCGCCCGGCTCGGTCAGGCCGAAGCCGCCGACCGCCTCGCCGCTGGCGAGCGGCGGGAGCACCTTCCGCTTCAGCGTCTCACTGCCGAAGTGGACGATCGGCCAGCAGCAGACCGAGTTGGTAACGCTCAACGTCACCGCCGCGGCCGCGTCGACCCGGGAGATCTCCTCGATGGCCAGCAGGTAGGAGAGGGTGTCGGTCCCGGCGCCGCCGTACTCCTCGGGCACCAGCATGCCGAAGAGCCCCATCTCCCCCATCTCCTGGAAGATGTCGATCGGGAAGATGTGCTTGCGGTCGCGCTCCGCGGCCCCGGGCTGGATGCGCTCCACGGCGAAACGGCGGATCTCGTCGCGGAGGAGCTGCTGGTCCTCGGTGAAGGCGAAGTCGACGCCGCCGGCGCCGGCCTCGACCTTCTCGGCAGTGGGCTCGGTGAGCACGGCCATGGTTCGCGGCCCTCCTCAGGCCTTGTTGAGCACCCAGTCGGCGATCACCATCTTCTGGATCTCGCTGGTGCCCTCGTAGATCTCGGTGATGCGGGCGTCGCGGAAGTAGCGCTCGACGTTGTATTCCTTGGTGTAGCCGTAGCCGCCGTGGATCTGCAGCGCCTTGTTGGTGACGCGCTGGGCCATCTCGGAGGCGAACAGCTTGGCCTGGGAGGCCTCGACGGTGAAGCGCTTCTGGTTCTCCTTGGCCCACGCCGCCTTCCAGGTGAGCAGGCGGGCGGCGTCGAGCTCGGTCGACATGTCCGCGAGGTAGAACTGGATCGCCTGGAAATCGGAGAGGTGGGAGCCGAACTGCTCGCGCTCCTGGGAGTAGGCGAGCGCCTCCTCGAAGGCCCCCTGGGCGATGCCGACCGCCTGGGCAGCGATGCCGATGCGGCCGCCGTCGAGGGTGAACATGGCGACCTTGAACCCCTCACCCTCCTCGCCGAGACGGTAGCGGGCCGGGATCCGCAGATCCGCGAACGCCAGCTCGGTGGTGCCCGAGGCGTTGACGCCGAGCTTGAACTCGTGGACGCCGTGGCTGTAGCCCGGGGTGTCGGCGGGGACGATGAAGCAGGTGATCCCCTTGTGCTTCTTCTCCAGGTCGACGCTGGCGAAGACCAGGGCGACGTCGGCGTCGGTGCCGTTGGTGATGAAGATCTTGTTGCCGTTGAGGACGTAGTCGTCGCCGTCGCGCCGGGCCGTGGTGCGAATCCCGGCCGGATCGCTGCCGGCGCCGGGCTCGGTGAGGGCGAAGCAGCCGAGCTTGCGGCCGGCCGCCAGGGGGGTGAGGAACTCCTGCTTCTGCTCTTCGGTGCCGAACTTCAGCAGCGGATCGCAGACCAGCGAGTTGTTGACCGAGAGGATGACCCCGGAGGTGGCGCAGACCCGGCTGATTTCCTCGATGACGAGACAGTAGGAGATCGCGTCCATGCCGGCGCCGCCGTACTCCTCGGGCACGCTGACCCCGGCGAGGCCCAGCTCGCCGGCCTGGTCGAAGAAGGAGCGCGGGAACTCGCCCGACTCGTCGATCTCCTTGGCCCGCGGCCGGACCACCTCCTCGGCGAACCGCCGGACGTTCTCCTGCAGCAACTTCTGCTCTTCGCTGAGCTCGATTCTCATGAATTTCCTTTGTGAGTCGCTTTTGCCGATCGATGCGGGGCGGGTCGCGGGACCCGGATCTCCGGGATCGTAGCAACGGGCCGTGAGGGGGGTCAAGGAAACCGGGGGGCGGCGGCCGCTGCTTCTCAATCCTCCCCGACTTGAGGCACAATCCCGTTCCATGAAGATGAACGAGCCCCTCCACTACACGGAGACCGAGATCCGCAGCTACCTGCCCACCGGCTGGAATCTGGTCGGTAACAGCCAGGGGGACTGGGATCCCAAGAAAAAGGTCTGGCAGGCCACGGTGATCGACAACGTCGATTTCGACTGGCCGGTCAAGGTCAGCGCCGACGAGATCGGCAAGCTCGGCCGCCTCGAGGCCCTGCGCGTGGCGATGGACAAGGTCTACCGCGAACGGCTGGGGTAAGGACATCGTCAACCTTGAATTGACGGGTTTTGTGGTGCGGCCCTCGGTGGCCGCCCCCGCAACATCACCGCATTACCGGGCCAATGGGCCCGGGCTTCCTAAGCCCAGGGCAACGCCCTGGGTTCCGAGGAGACCCTGAAGCGATGCGGCCTGAAGGGCCGCGCTAACGGGCGGTCCGGATTTTCACCCAACCGATAGCGCGACCCTTCAGGCCGCAAAAGGTCATAAGGCGATGACCCAATCCCAGGGCGATGCCCTGGGCTGAGGGAAAACGGCCCGTTGGGCCTCCAGATTAGAGCTCCGCCTCGACCTTTCAATTCTGTTTTGACTGAGCCCTAGTCGCTGCTCTTGGCGCTCCACGGCGGCGTGACGCCGTTCGAGCGAGCGTAGGCGATCGACTGCCCGAGGTGCTCGTGGGCGTGGCTGGCGAGGATCATCATGGCGTCGCGCACGGTGGCGTCGTGGCCGAAGATCTTGATCTTCCGGTTCAGGTCGGCCTCGGGGACCGCCGCGATCGCCTCGCGGACGTTGTCGAACGACTTCTTCAGGGTGTCCACCGTCTTTGCCTTGTCGCCGCTCATCGCCTTTTCGAGGCTCTGGGGATCGACGCCGGCCGGCACCGTACCCCCCCAGAGGGTCGGGAAGAAGTAGTTGGCGCTCGCCACGTGGTTGAAGACCTCGCCCACCGACCGCACCCCTTCCCCGGGCTTCCAGCCGTACTTCTCGGGCGGCATCGCCTCGGCCAGGGCCATCAGCTTCTCCTGCGCCTGGCTGATCTGGAGCAGGATTGACTCCTTGACGCCCCAGACGGCCGGCTTGGTCTCGGTCTTCGTCGTGGTCGTGGTCTTGGTGGTCTTCGTGGTCTGCTGCTGGGTCTGCGCGTGCACCGGCAGCGCCAGGGTGCCGGCGAGGGCCAGCGCCAGGGCGGCGGTCGAACCGAATCTCTTCATCGCGGTCTCCTTGGAAGGTAAGCTGGGGAAAGTAAGCTCGTAAAAGCGGGATTCTACCCCGAAGGGGCGTCCGCACTAGAATGGTCCTCTCGGAGGTGACTTCCGCTTGCTGATGACCCTCACCGTGCTGGGCAGCGTCGGGGCGCTGTCGCTGCTGATCGTGATCCTCGCCGCCCTCCAGCGGCGGTTCTTCTGGGTGCGGCAGCTCGCCTTCCCGCTCTACGTGGCCGCCGCGGTGGCCACGCTGGAGATCCTCACGCTCCTCCAGCCGGGCTATCAGACGGCGCAGGTCGGCCACGTGCTGAGCTGGGCCTGGCTCTTCCTCGGCCTGATCACCATCTTCCGGCTGCTCGGCCTCTATCTCTTCGACGTCCACCTGACCGCCCGGCGGGAGCTCCGCCTGCCCCCCCTGCTGCCGGCCGTGGCGATGACCCTGATCTACCTGGTCACCGCCTTCGTCACCCTGCGGCTGAGCTTCCCGAAGCTCGACGTCACGGCGCTGATCGCCACCAGCGCCGTCACCTCCCTGGTGCTCGGCCTCGCCCTGCAGCCGATCCTCGGCAACTTCTTCGCCGGCCTGGTGATCAGCATCGAGAAGCCGTTCCGCCTCAACGACTGGATCAAGGTCGGCGAGCAGGAGGGTCGGGTGGCCGCGATCACCTGGCGCACCACCCACCTGCGGACCCGGGACAACGACAACCTGGTGATCCCCAACGGCAAGCTGGCGGAAGAGCGGATCCTCAACTACTACTATCCGCACCCGGTGCACCGTGAGAAGGTGAGGGTGGGGGTCCACCCCGACGAGCCCCCCTACCGGGTGCGCCGCGTCCTGCTCGACTGCGTCGCCGGCGTGCAGGGGGTGCTGGACAAGCCGGCCCCCGACGTCCTCCTGCTCTCTTTCGACGAGAGCTCGATCCTCTACGAGCTGCGCTTCTGGATCGACGACATCGCCCAGTCGCACCGGATCGCCAGCGACGTGCGGTCCCGTATCTGGGAGGAGTTTCGCAAGGAGGGGATCGTTATCCCCCACCCCATCCAGACGGTGGAGATCGTCCGCCCGGCGCGCCCGCGGACGGCGGCGGACGGAACCGCGGACGGCAGCGTGGAGGGTGGGCCGCGGCCGGCGCGCCTCTACGTGGCCGAAGGGCCGGAACGCGGACGGTCGCTGAAGCTCGACGGCAGCGGGCCGGCGACCGTGGGCCGCTCCCGTGCCTGCTCGCTGGCGCTGACCGATCCCAACGCCGGCAAGGAGCACCTGCGCCTCACCTGGGAGGACAGCGCCTGGGTGATGACCGACGTCAGCAGCAGCCGCGGCACCCGCGTCAACGGCAAGCCGGCCGAGCGCACTGCCCTCCGGCCGTTCGACCGCATCGCGGTGGGCGACACGGTGCTTATTTTTGAGACATGATTTCGAGACATGATTTCGAGAGATCTGACATTCTAGAGCGATGCCCACCGACGCGCCTGAAACCATCGGCTCCTACCGCGTCCTCGAGCTGCTCGGCAAGGCCGGGCAGTCGGCGGTCTACACGGCCACGGCCCCGGAGGGGCGGCAGGTCGCGATCAAGCTCTTCCCGGCCCGCCTGAGCGAGGAGCCGGCCGCGGTCGAGCGCTTCCATCGCGAGATGCGAACGGCCGCCGCGGCGTCCCGCCACCCCAACCTCGTGCACATCCTGGACAGCGGCCAGGAGGGGGACCGGCTCTACCTGGTGATGGAGCGGGTCGCGGGGACCTCGCTCGACCGGCTGCTGAAAGCGCGGCGGCTGTCGCTCTCCGAGGCGTTCACGGTGATGCGGGGGATCTGCCGCGGCCTCGGCCACGGCCACCAGCAGGGGCTCCTCCATCGCAGCCTGACGCCGCGCAACGTCCTCGTCTCCCCCGATTTCGCGACCGTCAAGGTGTCGGACCTGGGGGCGACCGGCTTCGAGGCGGCGGCGCAGAACCTCACCGCCACCCTGAGCACGGGCGCCATCCGCCTCGGCGCTCTCTACTATCTCCCCCCCGAGACGGTGGACGGCTCGGAGTCGCTCGACGCCCGCGGCGACCTCTACTCCGCCGGGGTGATCTTCCACGAGATGCTGACCGGCCGCGCGCCGGGACCCAGGTTCGCCCTGCCGAGCCAGATCGACCCGGCGCTGTCGCCGGAGATCGACGTCGTGGTGCTGCGCTGCCTGGCCCGCCGGCCGGACGAGCGCTACGCCAACGCCGGCGACCTGCTCGCCGCGCTCGAGCGCCTGGAGGAGATCCTGGGGCTGCGGACGCTGACCGAGATCCGCGGCATCTCCCAGGCCGGCTCGCGCCTCCTGGGCGGCGGCAAGACCGAGGGGGGCAAACGCCCCCTCCTCCTCTACGCCGGCCTCGCGCTGCTGGTGCTGGCCGCGCTCGCGGCGGCCGGATTCTGGCTGGCGCGGTAGGCATTCTTTTTCAATCAAGCCGAAGCTGGTCCTTTTGACGGCCCGATGCCATAAGATAAGCGAACATGATCAATTCGACGCTTGTGATTTTCACAAGCAACGTTGCACAGGCCATCGGCGCGGGCATCCTGGCGATGGTCCTGGTGGGATTCCATCGCCTGTATCAGCGGCACTACCTGCTGACCTGGGCCTGGAGCTGGTGCGCGTTCTGCGTCTGGCTGCTCGCCGGCGCGGCCTCCCAATACCTGGCGCCGCAGATGCCGGCCGACGCGCCGGCGCGCCTGGCGGCCTCGCTGCTCTCGATCACCGCCGGCTACTGGCAGGTCGGCTGGCTGCTCTTCGGCTTCTACGAGGCGACCATGGAGAGCCCACTGTCGCGCCGGTTCCAGCGCGCCACCCTGGCGGCCCTCCTGCTGCTGGCCGTGGGCTCCGTCACCCTCACCCTGTACACCTCCCCCGAAGCCCGCATCCTGGTGCGGGTGGGGCTGCGCGAGCTCCTCCTCGGGGTCGCCTTTCTCGCCGGGGCCTGGGGGGTCTGGCGCAGCCGGGCCCGCCGCTCCGGGCTCGGCCGCGGCCTGGTCGCCGGCGCCTTCCTGCTCTACGGGCTGCACCAGCTCCACTACCTGGTGGTCATCGCCTCGCAGCAGGTGCACGTCGGCTCGCTGACCTACGCCGCCTACCTCGGGCCGTTCGACTTCCTGCTGCAGTCGCTGATCGGGATCGGCATGGTGACCTGGCTGCTCGAGGACGAGCGCCAGCGGGTGCTCGCCGCCTCGGACCAGATCGAGCACCTCGCCTATCACGACCCGCTGACCGACCTGCCCAACCGCAACCTGCTGCTCCAGCTCCTGCGGAAAGCGATCGCCGTCACCGAGGCGCGGCGGGAGCGGCTCGCCGTCTTCTTCCTCGATCTCGACCGCTTCAAGGTGGTCAACGAGTCGCTGGGCAACCGGCACGGCGACGAGCTGTTGAAGGGTTTCGCCGAGCGGCTGCGGACCAACCTCCGCAGCACCGACCTGGTGGCGCGGGTGGCTGCGGACGAGTTCGTCATCCTCCTGCCGTCGATCGAGAGCGAGAGCACCGTGGTGCGGGTGGCCGAGAAGCTGCTGAGCGTCACCCGGCTCCCCTTCGCCCTCCAGGAGCGCGAGGTCTACCTGACCGCCAGCCTCGGCGTCAGCCGCTACCCGGAGGACGGCACCGACGCCGAGACCCTGCTCAAGCGCGCCGAGATCGCCATGTACCGCACCAAGGAGACGAGCCGGGACGGGTATCAGATCTACGTGCCGGGGATGGACTCCCACAGCCTGGAGCAGCTCTCGCTGGAGGCCGATCTGCGGCGCGAGCTGAGCCTGCGCTCAGGGCAAGGGGGCGGTCTGACCCTGTTCTATCAGCCGGTGCTCGACTCGCGGCGGCGCTGCGTGGAAGGGGTCGAGGCCCTGCTGCGCTGGTACCACCCCACGCGCGGCCTGCTGACGCCGGGCGAGTTCCTCTGGCTCGCCGAGGCCGCCGGTCTCGCCAACGTGCTCGACCTCTGGGTGCTGCGCACCGCCTGCCGCGAGGTCGAAGAGTGGCGGCGCGAGGGGGCCCCGGATCTGTTGCTGGCCGTGAACCTCTCGCCGCGCTCCTTCCAGCAGCCGGACCTCCTGCGGCGCATCCAGGCCGTGCTGGCCGAGACCGGCTTCCCCCCCTCGGCGCTGGTGCTGGAGATCACCGAGACCCTCGCCATGCAGAACGCCGAGGCGACGCTCGCCGTGCTGCGGGGTCTGAAGGCGCTCGGCGTGCGGATCGCCATCGACGACTTCGGCACCGGCTACTCCTCCCTCTCCTACCTCACCACCTTCCCGATCGACACCCTCAAGGTCGACCGCTCGTTCGTGCACGCGATCGGCCACGGCCGCGGCAGCGAGGAGGTCGCCGCGGTGGTGATCGCCCTCGCCGTCAGCCTGGAGATCAGCGTGATCGCCGAGGGGGTCGAGAGCCAGGAGCAGTGGCGCTGGCTCCAGGGGCTCGGCTGCGACAAGTTCCAGGGCTACCTCTTCAGCCCCCCCTCCCCGCCGCCGAATGCCGCGACCTCGTGCTGAACGGCAACCTCGACGCGCGGATCGACCTGGTCGACGAGCTGCGGAGCTCGGCGTAAGCCTTTCCCTCGCTACGTCGCCAGATGGCCTCTGGCCCGGCGCTGACCCCTCATCACCCCGGCCCTCTTCTCCCGACCCCTCCCACCCTCCCTCACCGGGAGAAGAGGGAGAAATCCGTTCAAAGAAGC
Source organism: uncultured Acidobacteriota bacterium (assembly GCA_963698025.1). Classification (GTDB taxonomy): domain Bacteria; phylum Acidobacteriota; class Thermoanaerobaculia; order Multivoradales; family UBA5704; genus DATARR01. The sequence continues at coordinate 972,968 of OY969112.1, forward strand.
AGGGAAGGGTATTGAGCCCTCTCTCTCCCGGTGTGGGAGGGGTCGGGAGAGAGAGGGTTGGGAGAGTGAGGGGCCGCCCCGAAGGGGCGCCGGCAACGATGCCCCGTGATAGCGTCTTCACGCCACGTGGGACGTTCTTCTTCGATCGGGGGCGACACATGGAATACCGGAATCTCGGCAAGAGCGGCCTGAAGGTCTCCCCGCTCTGCCTGGGCGCGATGATGTTCGGCAGCTGGGGCAACCCGGATCACGAGGACAGCATCCGCATCATCCACCGGGCGCTGGATGCGGGGATCAACTTCATCGATACGGCCAACGGCTACTCCGAGGGGGAGTCGGAGGTGATCGTCGGCAAGGCGCTGAAGGACCGGCGCGAGGGGACGGTGCTCGCCACCAAGGTCTGGGCGCCCGTGGGCCCCGGACCCAACCAGCGCGGGCTGTCGCGCAAGGCCATCCAGGAGCAGGTCGAGAACAGCCTGCGCCGCCTCGGCACCGACGTCATCGATCTCTACCAGATCCACCGTCCGGACCCGACGACGCCGATCGAGGAGACGCTGTCGACCCTCAGCGACCTCGTGCGCCAGGGGAAGGTGCGCTACCTGGGGCTGTCGACCAACCACTACGAGGGGTCGGCCCTGTGGGAGAAGCGCTTCGCGGCCTGGGAGATCGTCGAGACCTTCTGGGTGAGCGAACGGCACGGCTGGGAGCGCTTCGTCTCCCTGCAGCCGCCGTACAGCATCCTGCGGCGGGTGATGGAGGCCGAGCACTTCCCGATGGCGCTCAAATTCGGCCTCGCCAACATCGTCTGGAGCCCGCTCGAAGGGGGTTGGCTCTCGGGCAAGTACCGCCGCGACGCCACCAACCCGAAGGACAGCCAGCGCGCCGAGAAGTGGATCGGCGACATCGAAAACCCCAAGTTCCAGCGCCGGCTCGACATCGTCGAGAAGCTGCTGCCCCTGGCCGAGGCCAGGGGGGTCCCCCTCGCCCGCTTCGCCAACGCCTGGGCGCTCCGCCATCCGGCGGTGACCTCGGTGATCATCGGCCCGCGCACCATGGAGCAGCTCGAGGACAGCCTGCTGGCCCTCGACGTGCAGATCAGCGACGAAGACGCCCGGACGATCGACGAGCTGGTGGCGCCGGGGACGTCGGCCCTGTGATTCTCCTCGAGAAAACGGCTTGATCAAACCTATGAACGCCACCACGACCTCCTACGCCCCCATCCGCATCGCGCGGCGCATCGAGAACATCCACTATGCCGTGCGCGACGTCGTCCTGCTCGCCCGCCAGGCCGAGGCCATGGGCAGGAAGATCATCGGCCTGAACATCGGCGACCCCTGCCAGTGCGACTTCCGCACGCCCGACATCGTGATCGACGCCGTGGTCAAGGCCCTGCGCGACAACAAGACCTCCTACTCCGCCTCCGAGGGGATTCCCGAGGCGCGGGAGGCGATACGCCGCGACGCCGAGGAGCGCAAGGGCATCCGCCCGGTCCAGGACGTCGTCGTGGGCCACGGCGCCTCCGAGCCGATCGAGATGGTGCTCACCGCCCTTCTCGAGCCCGGCGAGGCCGTGCTCCTGCCCAGCCCGGGCTACCCGCTCTACTCCGCCGTCCTCGCCAAGCTCGACGCCCGCGCCCTCTACTACAACCTCGATGAGTCGAACGGCTGGCAGCCGGACCCGGACCACATCGCGCGGCTGGTGGACGCCGGCACCCGCGCCCTGGTGCTGATCAACCCCAACAACCCGACCGGCTCGGTGACCGGCCGCGCCACCCTGGAAAGGGTGCTGGAGATCGCCGCCCGGCACCAGCTCGTGGTGCTCTCCGACGAGATCTACGACCGCATGCTGATCGATCCGGAGACGGAGTTCGTCGCCACCGCCGCGCTGCGGGACGACGTGCCGATCGTCACTTTCAGCGGCCTCTCCAAGGTCTGGCTGGCGCCCGGCCTGCGGATCGGCTGGGGCATTTTCTCCGGACCCCGCGAGGTGCTGACGCCGCTCACCGACGCCGTGGGCCGGCTGGTGCGGGCGCGGGTCAGCCCCAATCACCCCGCGCAGTGGGCGATCAAGCCGGCTCTCGAAGGCCCCAACACCCACCTCGCGGAGGTGAGCGCCAAGCTGCGCCGCCGCCGGGACCTCACCGTGGAACGGCTCAACGCCATCCCCGGCTGGAGCTGCGTGCCACCGCTGGGAGCCTTCTACGCCTTCCCGCGTTTTTCACTGGGAAGCCTCACGGACGTCGAGCTGGTGAGCGATCTCATCCTCCAGCACGGCGTCGTCCTCGTCCACGGCTCCGGCTTCGGACAGAGCGACTTCAACCACGTGCGGGTCGTCTTCCTCCCCACGGACGAGCTGCTGGAAGAGGCCTACGATCACATCGCGGAATACTCGGCCAAGGTGCTCGCGAGGTAGGGTGTCGATCCTCTCTACTCCGCCAGGTGGTAGCTGAACTGCCAGTACAGCTTCTCCCTCAGGAGCCGCAGCTTGGTCTCCTGAGGCGGCCCCTTCCTCGCCTCGACGATCAGGACGTGCGGGCAGTCCGAGCCGTCCTCGTAGGTTTCGTGCCGCTCCAGGCCGCGCAGCTCCGGCTCGTCGCTCTCGCCGTAGGCGCACCAGCGGATCTCGACGAAGCCGCACGCTTCGAGCGCGCTCCGGAGCAGCTCGCGATTCCACAGGAAACGGTGGCCCCAGGCGTGGAACGCCCGGTTGGTGACGATGGCGCCCATCCCCCGCTCTTCGGCGGTGCCGGCGAGCGGGTAGTGCGTGCTCAGGACCCAGTCGAGGTTGGGCGTGGACAGGCGCAGCTTGCCGTCAGGAGCGAGCACGCGGTGCGACTCCTCGAGAAACGCCACTGCGACCAGGAGGTCCAGGTGCTCGAGGAAGTGCTCCGCGAAGACCGTGGCCACGCCGGTGAACGGCAGCCCCTCCGCGACGTCGGCCACCAGGTCCACGCCGGGGAAGTACTTCAGGTCGAGGTTGACCCAGCCCGGGAGGATGCGATCCCCGGAGCCGACGTGCAGACGGAGCGGCGAGCCCGGCCGGACCCGGAGCAGCCGGAAGCCGAGGCGCCCGTGCAGGATCCGGTGCCGCGAGGAGGCGAGCTTCCGCAGTCCGGACCAGAAACGCCTGAACGGCCCCGGATCCGGGGGGACTCGCGCCGAGTCTGCAGCTGAAAGGTCCATCCTCGGGTCTCTCTTTTGAACGATCTGGAGAATAGCGAGTTCCCGGGCGGAACGCCATAAGATGCCCCCGAACGCGTGCCCACTCAGGAGTGACCATGGCCGATCTCAAGGGAAAGACCCTCTTCATCACCGGCGCCAGCCGCGGCATCGGCAAGGCGATCGCGCTGCGGGCCGCCGCGGACGGCGCCAACGTCGCCGTCGTGGCCAAGACGGCCGAGCCCAACCCGAAGCTGCCGGGGACCATCCATTCGGCAGCCGCGGAGATCGAGGCGGCCGGCGGCCGGGCCCTCCCCCTGCAAGTGGACATCCGCGACGAGGGTCAGATCCAGGCGGCGGTCGAGAAGACGGTCGCGACCTTCGGCGGCATCGACATCCTGATCAACAACGCCAGCGCCATCAGCCTGACCGGCACGCTGGAAACGCCGCTGAAGCGCTTCGACCTGATGTGGGGGGTCAACGCCCGCGGCACTTTCGCCTGCTCGCAGGCCTGCATCCCCCATCTCAAGAAGGCGGCGAACCCGCACATCCTCAACCTCTCGCCGCCGCTCAACATGGACCCCAAGTGGTTCGGGCACCACGTCGCCTACACCATGGCGAAGTACGGCATGAGCCTCTGCGTGCTGGGGATGTCCGAGGAATTCAAGGCGGACGGCATCGCCGTCAACGCCCTCTGGCCGCGCACGGTGGTCCTGACCGCCGCCCTGGCCATGCTGGGTGGCATCACCCCGCCCGAGAACTGCCGCAAACCCGAGATCGTGGCCGACGCCGCCCACGTGATCCTCACCAGCGACAGCCGGCAGCAGACCGGGCGTTTCTACATCGACGAAGAGGTGCTGCGGCAGGCCGGCGTCACCGACTTCGAGCCGTATGCGGTCGCACCGGGGCAGCCGCTCCACCCGGACCTGTTCCTGGGCGTGACGCCGGAAGAGTACTTCGGCAAGGTCTAGCCCGCCGGTGGCTCCCCCGCCTTCTCCTCCCGGAGCTGGTCGATGGTGTCGAAGGCGTGCCGCAGGTGCGGGATGACGATGCTGCCGCCGACCACCAGGGCCACGTTCAGGGCGTCGTAGAGCTCGTCGTTGGTCCACCCCACCTCGACGCACTGATCGAGGTGGTAGTCGATGCAGTCGTTGCAGCGCAGCACGGCCGAGGCGACCAGGCCGAGCAGCTCCTTGGTCTTGCCGTCCAGGGCGCCGTCGCGGTAGGCGGCGGTGTCCAGGTTGAAGAAGCGCTTGATGCCGAGGTGGTCGGCCTCGGTGATGCGGTCGTTCATCCGCCGGCGATACTCGCGGAACCCCTTGAGGTCGTTCGACATTCGATCTCCTCCCCTCAGTCCTTCACGAACGTGCCGCGCTCGGTGTCCTTGCGGACGCCGGGGAACGGCAGCGCCCGGCCGTGGGCGGCGCAGTAGACCCCGGGCGGCAGGGTGCCGGCCGCGAAGATCGCCTCGGTCAGGTTCTGCAGGGCGTCGGACTGCTTCATCTCGAACGGCCGCATCGCCCCGGTGAGGACGACGGGGACGCAGGGCTCTTTCAGGTTGTCGTAGAGGTACTCGCCGGTGAGGGCGAGGGTGTCCGTGCCGTGGAGCACGACGATGCCGGCCGTGGCCCCCGCCTCGCAGGCGCCGGTCGCCCGCACGGCCTCCAGGACACGGACGCGGTCCGCCTCGGTCATCTGCAGGCTGTCCTTGCTCATCAGCTCGAAGACGCTGACCTCGGTCTCCTCCAGCCGCAGCTCGGAGAGCATCCGCCGCACCAAGGAGCGCCGGTTGGCGAGCTCCCCCGTATGCTCGTCGTAGGTCTTCTCGATGGTCCCGCCGGTGGTGATCAGTGTGATCTTGCGCACGACGGGGGACTCTATCTCCCTTCGCGGGTTTCTGGGGAGGGGATGGGGTCAGAGACCGCGGAAACCGAGCGAACGGGCGAGGCAGGAGCTGTCGACGTAGGCGGTCTTCACCCCCGCGATTCCAGGAACCGCGCCAAGCCTCCAGGTTTCGGGGGATTGAGGCTCCAAGCTTCCTCGAGCTCACGGAGGATCTCATCCAGGGAAGGTCGTTTCCCGGAAGCGGGACTGATGATCCCTTCCTCTTCGAGCTGACGGAGCGTCTCTTCCAGGGAGACGGGTTCCCGGACGGCCCCGACGGATCGAATCTCCGCCACGTCCTGTCCCTCCTCCGAGATCATGACCTTCTCGCCGGATCGCACCTTCTCCAGGATCTCGCCGAGGCGCTCCCTCGCGTCTTGAACCGAATACGTCATGGGCCAAATTGTACATCAAGGCGCGCGAAGAGGATCATTTTCGCGTCAGGACACGTCTCTTCGAGATCCCCTTCGATGGGACGCTCAGTTGTCCAGCGCGGCGAGCGCCCGGTGGGCGACCGCCGGTACGGAGTCGGCGGCGAGCCGGGTGAGGGCGATCGTGTTCTCGGAGCGGCTGAAGCGGCTGAGCACCTCGGCGACGGCCAGCCGCACCTGCCAGTCCGGATGCGTCGCGGCGGTCCGGAACAGCGCGTCGTCCCCGGCTCCGGCGCAGGCGGCGAGCGCCTTGTAGGCGGAGCGGGCGTCCGCGCCGGTGCCCGCCGAGAGCACGGCGGAGCGCAGCACGGAGCGCGCCTCGGGCCCGCCGATCCGTCCCAGGCTCTCCAGGATGCTCGCGCGCAGCTCTTCCCGCTCCGCGAGACAGCGGGCGAGCACCGGCACGGCCTCGCGGTCTCCGAGGATGCCGAGGGCGCGGATCAACGGCGGCGAGGGCACCACGGCGGCGCGGGCGCGGAGGGCCGGCAGCAGCTCCGTCATGCCGCAGCGCACGGCGGCCTCGGCGGCCGGGGCCGAGTAGAGTTCGGGAGCCTCCTCCAGCCAATCGTCCCAGGGGAGCAGCGCCGCCAGCCCCTCGAGCCGCATCAGCCGGTAGATCACGCCGGGACGGAACGACGGATCGAGATCGAGAATGGCTTCGGCCACCTCGTCGATCGGCTGCCCCAGAAGAGCCGAGAGGACCAGCCGGTCGGCCGGGTCGGCGTCCGGCCGGGTATCGAGAGCGGCCTTCACCTCGGCGCGGTGGGTCTCGAGCGCGGGGCCCAGGGGTTCCCGCGAGCCGGCGGGGAGCTGCAGGTAGAGATCCAGCAGGGCTTCGCCGAGACCGGGAACGCGGACCTTCTCCAGCGCCTGGACGAGATGCGGCAGCAGCTCCAGGCGCTCGGCCGTCTGCTGGACGGCGAGGAGGAAGGGGCCGGCCGGGATCTCCTCCGGAAAACCCGCGGCGAGCTGAAAGCCCCAGGCCCGCGGGTCGCCGGCGGCGGCGAGCAGCGGCACGATCAGGTCCCGCCGCCGCGCGAGGGCGGAGGGGCGGACGGAGATCGCCGGCCGTGAGCTCGCCAGCACCTCGATGGCCTCGGCGTCCCAGGGGCTCGCCCCCAGCGCCAGCAGGCAGCGGGCGGCGGCCGTGCTCACCTCGGCCGAGCGGTCGTGAAGACGCGCCGACAGGGCCTCGCGGAAGCCGCGGGGCAGAGCGGCGATCTCTTCCGGCCGCTGCAATCCTTCGAGCACGTGGGCGAGCAGGCCGAGCATCGTCTCGTCGTCGATCTCGACCCCTCCCGCCGGCCAGTGGGCGGCCAGGGCGTGGAAGGCGGGCTCGCCACCGACCCGCGCCAGGGCCTCGGCCGCGAGCGAGCCGACCAGGGGGTCGGTCAGCCGCCCGGCCAGATGGGGGACCGCCTCGGGGACCCGCAGATCGCCGAGCGCCTGCACCGCGGCCATCTGCACCCAGAGGTCGGCGTCCAGGAACGGCAGCAGGTGGGGGATCGACCGCGCATCCCCCAGGTGGCCGATGGCGAGGATCGCCTCCTGCTGGACGTTGGGGTCGGCATGGCCGAGAACGGCGTGCAGCGGCTCGAGCGCCCGCGGGTCGCGCAGCCGATCGAGGATGAGCACGGCCTGCAGCACCACGTCCTCGTCGGCGTCGCGCAGCAGCCGGATGAGCACCGGCAGGCTGCGGCCGCCGCGCAGGCGCAGGATCTCGGAGCCGGCGTTGCGCAGCACGGCGTCGGCCGGATCGCGCAGGTACTCGGTCAGCCGGGAGTCGGGGAGGACGGAGGCGCCGATGCGCAGCGCCTGCTCGCGGATGCCGGGGCTCGAGTTGCGCACGAGGCGCTCGAGGGCCTCGACGCGCGTATCGAGCGGCATCGTGGGGAGGCGCTCGAGGATCTCGACGCATTCGTCCCAGCTGGGGGCCTGGTTGCCGACCGGTTCCATGCAGCGCCGCGGAGGGCCTCGACCCTCGCGGGAAACTCCTTTCGAAGGTGCGCCTGGCGCTCGGCTCCCGGGCCACGGGAGGGCGCTCTGGCGGGATGTCCGGGCTCGCCGAAAAGTATACCCGGGATTGCGGGTCAAGGGCAGGTCTGGAAGGCGTCGACGTCGGTGACCGCGGCGGCCGCCTTGCCCGCCGGGTTCTCGTAACGCGCCACGGCGCCGGTCGCGGTGTCGGTCACCGTGAGGACGTAGTGGACGTCGGTCGTGCCAGCGGCGAAGACCCAGTAGCGGCCGTTGACGCCGCAGCCGTCGAGCACCTTGACCATGAGCTCCCAGTTGCCGGGGCCGAAGAACCAGAAGAGCCCCGAGTCCGCCGAGGCGCCCGGCACCGTCTGGCCCGGTCCCGAGGAGCCGTTGGCGTCCCAGGCGGCCTCGACGCGGAAGCGCCCGTGGCTGAGGCAGAGGCTCGTCGCCGTGGGCGTGCAGGGGACCGCCGGATCGGGACGGCTCTTCCCCACCAGGAAACGGAAGCCGTCGGCCATCGAGCTGGCCGGCCAGGTGTTGTGGCCGAAGCCCGCCTGCACGTCCTCATCCCAGGAGACGCCGAGCCTCCCCCACTGCGTTTCGAGGCTCGGCCGGGCGCCGGTGTAGTTCTGGTCGGTGGTGCCGTAGTACATGTGGATCGGCGGCTTGTAGCTGGAGTCGGCCAGGGAGTCCACCGCGTAGTACGGCGCCGAGAGGGTGAAGACGGCGCTGTACGCCGAGCCGGCGTAGGCGAGGAGGTAGGCCCAGGCCCCGCCGGCCGAGTGCCCGGCCAGGGATACGCGCCGGTCGTCCACCGGGATCTCCTGGCGGACGAGGCGGAGGGTCTCGGCGACGGTCTGCTCGTCGTTCCCCGTCCCCCAGCCGGAGTTGGCGGCGGACTTCGGCATCGCCACCACGCAGCCGGCCTTCTCGGCGGCGGGGTAGACGAAGTTCTTGTAGTCCTCCGGGGTGCCGTTGGAGCCGTGGAAGAAGAGGACGAGGGGGACCGGGCGGGTGGTGTCGAGCGACTGCGGGACGTAGCGCAGGTAATAGGAGCCGGTCGCCGGGATCTCCACCCTCTGCCAGCCGGGACCGGCCGCGGCGCCGAGGGCCGGCAGGGCGAACAGCGCGACGAGGAGGGGGACCCCAAAAAATCGCGCGACGCCCCAGCGGTCAGACTTCAACAGCAACTGCACGTCCCGATCTTACCAGCTTGGGGAGGTCGATGTCTCAATTCCGCTATGCTAGGCCCGATGCCAGCTCCCGCCGAATACTCCTACGTCCGCCGCGAATGCCGGGCCGTCGGCATCCCGGAAGGGACCCCGGCCATCCTCTCCTCCGGGACCCGGGTCCGCATCACCCAGTCGCTCGGCGGCTCCTACACCGTCGTGACCGACCGCGGCTACCTGTTCCGGATCGAGGCCGGCGACGCGGACGCCCTCGGCAAGGAACCCGGAGAAGCCCTCGCCGTGCCGGCCGAGGCCAGCCTCGAAGAGCGGATCTGGGCGGGCCTGCGCACTTGCTACGACCCGGAGATCCCGATCAACATCGTCGATCTGGGCCTGATCTACAGCTGCGAGATCCAGGAGGAGGGGCGGCGGGTGGAGATCAAGATGACCCTCACCGCTCCCGGCTGCGGCATGGGCCCGATCCTGGCCCAGGACGTCCAGCAGCGGATCGAGAGCCTCCCCGAGGTCGAGCGGACCGACGTCGAGGTCGTCTTCGATCCACCCTGGGACAAGAACATGATGAGCGAGGCGGCGCGGCTGGAGCTGGGGCTGTTCTGAAGGTTCACGATCCGAACAGCGTGTCGACATCACGGTAGGCACTGAGCACGCGGACGATCTCGATTCCTCGTTCGGCAGTATGGTAAAAAATCACGTAGCGGCCTATGGGGAAGCTACGGAGCCTTGGCGCAGCTCGTCTCGGCGCCGGCCGATCTCCGGCGATTTTGCCAGCAAGTCGCACTTTTGGGTAAGTTGATCAAGGAGTCGATTCGCGGCATCTGGGCTGTCTTTGGCGATGAACGTCCAGATATCGACAAGATCACCCTCAGCCGTGCCGGACCACAGCACCCTCGCCATCCAGGCCCCTCCTATTTTGGATTTAAAGACCCAATCGCTTGCGGCCGAGAGCTTTGATCTTGTCCACATCCAACGTTGCCGACCGGCCCTGCTCCAGATCCTGCAGCCCTACGAGGATGTCTCGGCGAAGCTCCTCGACAGACAGCGCCCTCACCTCATCCCTCTCCCGCATCAGGCGGAGGGCATCCCGGACCACATCGCTCGCGGAGTCGTACAGACCCGAAGCGACCTTTTCGTCGACCAGCCGCTCAAGCTCAGGGGGTAAAGAAACGTTCATCAGGAGATCTCTGTGAATAGGCGTGTCTCTCGGTCAAGCTATGTTTGGGCTTCACAGATGTCAATCTTCCCTCATGCTTCTTTGACAGGCATCTCCTCCGGAGCCACCGGCATCGCCCGCTTCCCCGCGAACAGCCGCTTCAGCGACAGCCGGACGTTGTCCAGCTCCGCGAACATCCAGAGCTTGACCCCCTTGGCGGCCATGTGGAACGGGGCGAGCTTGAGGTCGTAGAGCGCCTTCACCCGGCGGCCGTCGTTGCGGCGGCCGGCCTCGCCGGCGGCCCGGCGCGCCAGGGCGATCGCCTTGAAGCGCCGGTTGTAGATCCGCATCATGTGGTAGCTGATGAACGCCGGCTTCGGCCCCAGCACCGGCATCCACTGGAACTTCCCGAAGAAGCGGTAGGCGGGGATCACCACGAAGATGTAGTACTGCGCCGTGTCGATGAGGAACGACGCGGAGAGCAGGTCGTGCTCCCCCATGTAGAAGTACTTGTCCTGGTAGATCGCCTTGAAGAAGCGGTGGTAGGAGCGGTCGAACGTCGCGTTGTGCTCGGCGATGCGGGCGGCTACGTCGCCCCCCGCCGTCTGCGCCTTGACGATCTCGACCGTGGCCTCGACGGAGAACGACGCGTGGTCCAGCCCCGGCGAGTAGTAGGGGTCGAGGAAGGCGGCCGCGTCCCCCATCAGCGCCCAGCCGTTCCCCATGTACTGGCGGGTGTAGTAGGCGAGGTTCGAATAGGTCTTCAGGTCGTCGGCCTTCAGGGTCGCCCCCGCGAGCAGCTCCGCCGCGGCCGGGATCGCCTGCAGGAACGCCCGGTAGTCGGCCGCCATGTTGCTGCCGCGGTCGAGATTCACCAGGCGGGTGTCGAAGACGACGCCGATGCTGGTCTCGCCGTTGCCCAGGGGGATGAACCAGACCCAGTAGCCGAAGCCCATGTAGTGGTTGGTGGCCAGTCGGCGGGAGGTGACGTTGCCGCGCGCGAACTTGAGCGGCCCGCGGGCGGCGACGTCGTCCAGGTGGCGGACCCCCTCCCACCGGCACCAGACCGCCGCCGTGGGGTGCTCGCGGTTGCGCTCGATCAGCCCCAGGCGCTTGCCGAGGAAGTTCGCCCTCCCCGTGGCGTCGAGCACCCAGCGGCAGCCGACCGTCTCCGTCTCGCCGTCCCGCTCAAAAGTGACGCGGTGTTCGAAGTCCCCCAGCTCGACCTCGCGGACCCGGCCCGGACGGACGAGCTCCGCCCCCTCGGCCACGGCGGTCGCCAGCAGGTGCTCGTCGAGGGTGTCGCGCCGGAGCTGGAAGGAGGGGACGGTGCTGCGCTGGAAGGCCCCGGACTCGCTGGCGTCGGCGTGGCCGCGCACCTTCTCGTTCTGGAACCAGTAGCGCAGCCCCTCCTTCGGCAGGTGCTCGCGCTCCAGGTGCTGCCACATCGCCAGCCGCCGGGTGAGGAACATCCCGGACATCTCCGTGGTGGCCTCCCCCACCTTGGCGTCGAACGCCTCCAGGCGCTCGATCACGAGCACGGACAGGTCCGGCCGGTCCCGCCGGAGCAGGATGGCCGCCGCGGCGCCGCTGAAGGCGCCCCCCAGGATGACCACGTCGTACTTCTTCAAGCCGCTCCTTCCCCCGCCCGCCGGGCGGGCCGTCACGGCAAGTCTAGCAGCCGTGGAGCCCCCGGTCACCGAGCAATCCCCGGCCTGGGTTGCAGCTTTCGGCAAGGTGGGTCAGAATATGCTCCCGCACAGATGCCACCACCTCTCGCCCTTCCCACCCGCCCCTTCCCCATGATCTAACCGAACGGAGATATCTTGACTCGCAGAATGCTGATCAACGCGCAGCGTCCGGAGGAGCTGCGTGTAGCCATCGTCCAGGGGAACGTCCTGGAAAACTACAAGGTGGACGTCGCCGAGGCGGGGCTGACCCGCGGCAACATCTACCGCGGCGTCATCGCCAGCATCCAGCCCAGCCTGAACGCCGCCTTCATCGACTACGGCGCCGAGCGCCACGGGTTCCTGGCGATCCAGGACGTGGTCCCCGACGCCTACTACCGCCGCCCCTCCGGCGGTCACCCCCGCATCGACGAGGTGCTGGAGAAGGGCAAGCCCATCGTCGTCCAGGTCGAGAAGGATCCGATGGGGACGAAGGGCGCGGCGCTCACCACCAGTCTCTCGCTCGCCGGCCGCTATCTCGTGCTGACCCCCTTCGAGGACACGCGCGGCGTCTCGCGCAAGGTCGAGGACGAGGACACGCGCAAGAAGCTCAAGGGGCTGGCCAACGGCCTCGACCTGCCCGACGGCTGCGGGGTCATCCTGCGCACCAACGCCCTGGGGCAGACGAAGATCACGCTCAACCGCGACCTCTCGGCCCTGCTGCGCCTCTGGAAACGGGTGCAGACGGCGGCGATGCAGGGCAAGGGGACCCGCCTCCTCTACACCGACCAGGACCTGATCCTCCAGGCGCTCCGGGACTACCTGGACAGCAGCATCGAGGAGGTGCTGGTCGACGACGACGAGGCGTTCCAGAAGGCGAAGGCCTACATCGAGGCCTTCATGCCGCGCTCGAAGACGCGTCTGATCCGCTATGCCGAGCGCATACCCCTGTTCAGCCGCTACGATCTCGAGCCGCAGATCGACCGCATCTACGAGCGCCGGGTGGAGCTGCCGAGCGGCGGCTCGATCGTCATCGACGCCACCGAGGCGCTGACCGCGATCGACGTCAACTCCGGCCGCTCGACCCGCGCCGCCACCCAGGAGGAGACGGCCGTCAACACCAACGTCGAGGCCGCCGCCGAGGTGGCCCGCCAGCTCCGGCTGCGCGACATCGGCGGCATCGTGGTGGTCGACTTCATCGACATGCGCGCCTCGAAGAGCCAGCGCAAGGTCGAAAAGATCCTCAAGGACGCCATGAAGGTGGACAAGGCGCGCTCCACGGTCGGCCGCATCTCTCCCAACGGCCTGGTGGAGATCAACCGCCAGCGCATTCAGCAGGCGCTGCAGCTCCGCACGCACCGTCCCTGCCCGACCTGCAACGGCGTCGGGCGGCTCGCGAGCGAGGAGATGGTCTGCCTGTCGCTGCTGCGCCGGGTCGAGGCCCGCGCCGCCACCGGCTCGATCCAGGGGGCCCGCATCGGCCTCCACCCGGAGCTCGCCGACGCGCTCCAGAATCACTACCGGCGCGAGCTCGCCGATCTCGAGAGCGAGTTCGACATCGAGATCGAGGTCATCGCCACGGCGGGGCTCCACCGTCCGGACGAGAAGATCGAATGGCAGAAGCGGGAGAAGCCCGTGCCGCCGCCGAAGCCCAAGCAGGCCGCGATCACCTTCCAGGCCTGGGACCTCGCCTCGCTCGAAGACGAGGACGACGACGAGGAGGAGGACTTCGTCGAGGGGGAGGAGCACGCCGGGGAGGAGGGCGGGCAGGCCGTCAACGGCGAGAGCGAGGCCAGTGCCGCCAAGCGCAAGCGCCGGCGGCGGGGTGGACGCAAGCGGAAGAAGAAGGGCGCCCCCGGCGAGAACGGCAACGGTGCCGACCACGACCAGCAAGCCGCCCCGGGAGAGACCGCTCCGGCTGAAACCTACCTGGCGCCGGTCCTGGAAGGCCCCGCGTTCGTCGACGAGCCCGCGGACCTCTTCGACGACGACGAGGAGGATGACGACGAGGACGGCGAGCTCGAAGAAGGTCAGGAGGCCGTCAACGCCGACGGAACGGCGGCCGCCCCCGGAGCGCCCGGAACGAAGAAGCGCCGGCGGCGCAGGCGGCGGCGGAAGTAGGAGCGAAGAGGCGGCGGGGCTGGTCCGCCCTGGAGGGGCGGAATTTGAATAGCCTGGGGTTTCAACCCCAGGTAGTAGGCGCCACACCTGCTCAAGCCCTGAAAGGCCGGCCGATCACCTCGTATCGGCCACCCCTTCGAGGTTTGGATCTTGGGAGCTCGCCCACCTGGGGTTGAAACCCCAGGCTATTCAAATTCCGCCCCTTCGGGGCGGCTCCCCACCCACCCACCGTCTACCGGTAAAAAATCGGGAACGACTTCGGGTCGGCCTCGTGCATCAGCTCGTAGACCGTCTCGAAGATCGACTCCCGGTTGGGCTTCGAGTAGTAGTCGCCGTCCGAGCCGTAGGAGGGGCGGTGCTCCTTCGCGGCGAGGGTACGCGGCTCGGAGTCGAGCCAGCGGTACCCCCCCTGCTCCTCCAGCACCTTCTGCATCATGTAGGCGGAGCCGCCGCCGGGCACGTCCTCGTCCAGGAAGAGGACGCGGCTGGTCTTCCGGAGCGATTCGACGATCCGGCCGTGGAGGTCGAACGGCAGCAGGGTCTGGACGTCGATCACCTCGGCCTCGATCCCCACCTCGGCGAGCTTCTCGGCCGCTTCGAGCGCGATGCGGCAGCAGGCGCCGTAGGTGACGACCGTCACGTCGCTCCCCTCCCGCAGCACCTCCGGAACCCCCAGCGGCTGCCGGAAGTCGCCGATGTTGGCGGGCAGCTTCTCCTTCAGGCGGTAGCCGTTGAGCACCTCGATGACCAGCGCCGGATCGTCGCTCTCCAGCAGCGTGTTGTAGAAGCCGGCCGCCTGCGTCATGTTGCGCGGCACGCACAGCCAGATGCCGCGGATGAGGTTCAGCAGCCCCCCCATCGGCGATCCCGAGTGCCAGATCCCCTCCAGGCGGTGGCCGCGCGTGCGCACGATCACTGGCGCCTTCTGCCGCCCCTTGGTGCGCCAGCGCAGGGTGGCGAGGTCGTCGGACAGGATCTGCAGACCGTAGAGGACGTAGTCGAGATACTGGATCTCCGCGATCGGGCGCAGACCCCGCAACGCCAGGCCGATCGCCTGCCCCATGATCGTGGCCTCGCGGATGCCGGTGTCCGCCACCCGCAGCGGCCCGTACTTGGCCTGCAGGCCGGCGAACCCCTGGTTGACGTCGCCGATCTGGCCGACGTCCTCGCCGAAGGCGATCAGGTTCGGGAACCGGGCGAGCGCCGCGTCGAAGGCGGCGTTGACCACCTCGAAGCCGTTGACCACCGGCGCGTCCGGCGCGTAGACCGCCGGCACGGGCGCGATCTTCAGGGCGGAGCGCCCGGTCGAGCTGTAGAGGTCCGAGCTGTAGCGGTCCTCGTTGAGGCGGTCCTGCTCCTGCTTCCAGGCCACGATCCGGCGCGCCGCGGGCGGCTCCTCCCCCGCCGTGGCGATCAGGGCACTATGGAGGACGGCCATGATGTCGCGGCGCGGGGTCATCGGCTGCTTTTCGAGCTCCTGCCGGAGCTTCCGGATCTCCGCGGGGTCCGCGGCCTCGCGCGCGATCTCGTCGAGCATCTCCAGGGCGGTCCGCTTCTCCTCGTCGATCGGGGCGCGGAACTCCTCCCAGGCCCGGCGCTGCGCCTCGCGGACGGTCCGGACGTCCTCGGCCTCGACCGCCTCGAGCTCCTGGACGGTGGCGATCCCCTGCGCGATCATCCACTCGCGCATCTTGCGGATGGGATCGAACTCGATCTCCCAGGCCAGCCGCTCCCTGGACTTGTAGCGCTCGTGGCTGCCCGAGGTGGAGTGCCCCTGCGGCTGAGTCATCTCGTCGACGTGGACGAGGGCGGGCACGTGCTCGGCGCGGACGACCTGCACCGCGGAGAGGTAGGTCTCGCAGAGGCCGGGGTAGTCCCACCCCTTGACGGTGTAGAGGTCGTACCCCTGGCGGCTCCCCGCCTCGCGGCGGAAGCCGGAGAGGACGGCCGAGAGATCGTCCTTGGTGATCTGGTGCTCGTTGGCGACGGAGATGCCGTAGCCGTCGTCCCAGATCGAGATCATCGCCGGGCACCCGAGGACGCCGATGGCGTTGACCGCCTCCCAGAACAACCCTTCGGCGCAGCTCGCGTTACCGATGGTGCCGAAGGCGACCTCGTCGCCGTTGTTCGAGAACGGCGCCATCACCCCGCGCAGCTCGGGCAGCTCGCGGTAGAGGCGCGAGGCGTAGGCGAGCCCGACCAGGCGCGGCATCTGCGACCCCGTGGGCGAGACGTCGGACGAGGAGTTCAGCAGGTCGACCAGATTGCGGAAGCCGCCGTCGGCCTCCAGCATGCAGGTCGAGAAGTGGGCGGTCATCGAGCGGCCCGCCGAGCAGGGCTCACGCTCGATGTCGGGATCGGCGTAGAGCTGGGCGAAGAACTGCTCGAGGGTGAGGAGCCCGAGGGCCATCATCAACGTCTGGTCGCGGTAGTAGCCGGAGCGGAAGTCGCCCGGACGGAAGGCGCGCGCGAGGGCGACCTGGGCCACCTCCTTGCCGTCGCCGAAGATGCCGAACTTGGCCTTGCCGGTGAAGACCTCCCGGCGGCCGATCAGGCTCGCCTGCCGGCTCTGGAAAGCGATCCGGTAGTCGCGCAGGATGCTCTCCCGCGTGAACTGCGAGCCGGAACCGGGCAGCGACGAGGTGTCCCGATCCGTAATGGGAAGTGACATTCTGAAGTCTCCAAGAGAAGGACGGCCTCGACCGGCCTCGTCCGTAGGGAAATGCTAGCACGCGAGGCGCCTGCGGATGGGAGTCGTAGGGGCGCAGCATGCTGCGCCCGGCAACGGCCGGCACGCGCACTTTGGCGGGCGCAGCATGCTGCGCCCCTACAATGCCGCGTTCGTCCTCGACGCCGCTTCCAGGAACCCCTCGTGCTACGATCCCGCTTCGAACTCGAAACCCCCTCGAGGAGGCTATGACCGAAACGCTCCGACGCATCGCTTTCGGCGCCCTCGCGCTCCTCTCCGTCGCCCCCCTCGCCTGCGCCACCGGCTCCCCCGCTGCTCCCCAGCCCTCCCACCCGGAGGCTCCGAAGCACGAGGAGAGCAAGAAGGAGAAGTCGGCGCGCCCCCCGTCCCCCGGACCGGGCAACGAGGTCGAGATGCGGAGAGCCGGCGAGTCCGCCTACAAGTCCACCTATCAGCCCCTCCCCTCCCAGCCCGTCCTGATCACCAACGCCACCGTGCTCACCGCCACCGGCGAACGCATCGAGCGCGGCTCCGTGCTGATGCGCGACGGCAAGATCGCCGCCGTCGGCGCCTCCGTCGAGGCCCCGGCCGGCGCCGCGGTGGTGGACGGCTCCGGAAAGTGGGTCACGCCGGGGATCATCGACGCCCACTCCCACCTCGGCGTCTACGCCTCCCCCGGCGTCGACGCCAACTCCGACGGCAACGAGGCGACCGATCCGGACACCGCCGAGGTCTGGGCCGAGCACTCCGTCTGGCCGCAGGACCCGCAGTTCCCGCTGGCCCTCGCCACCGGCGGCGTGACCACGATGCAGATCCTCCCCGGCTCGGCCAACCTGTTCGGCGGCCGCAGCGTGACGGTGAAGAACCTCCCCGCCCGCGGCGTCTACGGCATGAAGTTTCCCGGCGCGCCGTACGGGTTGAAGATGGCCTGCGGCGAGAACCCAAAGCGGGTCTACGGCAGCAAGGGGCGCGCGCCTTCTACCCGCATGGGCAACGTCGCCGGCTACCGCGAGGCCTGGATCAAGGCCAGGAAATACCGCGCCGACTGGGCCGAGTACGAGCGCAAGCGCAAGGCCGGCGAGGACGCCGACGCGCCCAACCGCGACCTGCAGCTCGAGACCCTGGCCGGCGTGCTCAGCGGCGACATCCTGGTCCAGAACCATTGCTACCGGGCCGACGAGATGCTCACCATGATCGACATCGCCAAGGAGTTCGGCTACAAGGTCACCGCCTTCCACCACGCCGTCGAGGCCTACAAGATCGCCGACGTGCTGGCTGCCAACGACATCTGCGCCGACGTCTGGGCCGACTGGTGGGGGTTCAAGATGGAGGCCTTCGACGGCATCCGCGAGAACGCCGCCCTGCTCCAGAAGGCCGGTGCCTGCGTCGTCATCCACTCCGACTCCGCCGAGGGGATCCAGCGGCTCAACCAGGAGGCGGCCAAGGCGATGGCGGCGGGCAACCGCATGGGGATGAATCTCCGTGAGGAGGACGTCATCCGCTGGCTGACGATCAATCCGGCGAAGTCGATCGGCGTCGACAAGCAGACCGGCTCGCTGGAGCCGGGCAAGATGGCCGACGTGGTGGTCTGGAGCGGCAGCCCGTTCAGCGTCTACAGCCGTCCCGACAAGGTCTACATCGACGGCGCGCTGGTCTTCGACCGCGACGATCCGTCCCACCAGCCGAAGACCGACTTCGAGCTCGGCATCCGGGACGCCCGGGAGGTGCAGCCATGAGCGCGCGAACGACCTTGACGTTCCTCGCCGGCCTCGCGTTGATTGCCGCCCTGCCGGCCACCGCCGAGACCGTGGCGATCACCGGCGCCACCATCCATACGATGGGTCCGCAAGGGACGATCCAGAACGGCACCGTGGTGATCGAGAACGGCAAGATCCGGGCCGTCGGCGCCACCGTGACGCTGCCGGCTGCGGTCCGGCGGATCGACGCCCGCGGCAAGGTGGTGACGCCGGGCCTGTTCGACTCCTACTCCCAGATCGGCCTCGTCGAGGTGAGCGCCGTCGAGGACACCGAGGACGCCCACAGCCAGGACGACCGCATCACCGCCGCCTTCAACGTCGCCGACGCGATCAATCCGCGCTCGACGCTGATCCCCGTCAACCGCGTCGAAGGCCTGACCCGCGTCGTCGCGGCCCCCAGCCCCGGCAAGAGCCTGATCGCTGGCCAGGGCGCCGTCATCGACCTCGGCGGCCCGGGAGACCATCCCCGCGAGTACCTGGTGCGCTCTCCGGCCGCCATGTTCGCGGTGCTGGGCGAGGCGGGCGCCGGCCTCTCGGGAGGGGCGCGGGAGAATTCGCTCCTCCGCCTGCGCGAAGCCTTCCAGGACACCCTCGATTACGTGGCCAACCGCAAGAGCTTCGAGCAGGGGAACCGGCGTCCCTACATCCTCTCGCGGCTCGATCTCGAAGCCCTGATCCCGGTGGTCAAGGGGGAGCTGCCTCTGGTGGTGGGGGTCAACCAAGCGAGCGACATCGAGTCCACGCTGCGGCTGGCGAAGGACTTCCACCTCAAGCTGATCCTCGCCGGCGCCGCCGAGGGGTGGATGGTCGCCCGCCAGATCGCCGAGGCCAAGGTGCCGGTGCTCCTCAACCCGCTGAGCAACCTGCCGGTGAGCTTCGAGAGCCTCGGCGCCACGCTGGAGAACCCGGCGCGGCTCTACAGGGCCGGGGTGACGATCGCCTTCATGAGCGGTGACGCCCACAACAGCCGCAACATCAAGCAGGAAGCCGGCAACGCCGTCGCCTACGGCCTGCCGTGGGACGCCGCCCTCGCCGCCATGACCTCCGTCCCCGCCCGTATCTGGGGGATCGCCGATCATTACGGCACCCTCGAGCCGGGCAGGGACGCGGACGTGGTGATCTGGGACGGCGATCCGCTGGAGGTCACCAGCTTCCCCACCGCCGTCTTCATCCGCGGCAAGGCGATCCCGATGACCAGCCGCCAGCTCGAGCTGCGCGACCGCTACAAGGACCTCCAGGGTCCGGTCGCGCCGGTATACCGGAAGCCGTAGTTTCGCGAGGGGCCGGCCGGCGACGGCCCCCCTCGTCTCTTCTCAGCAGGGTTGGCAGTCGCAGACCGGGAAGGCCGAGGTCGATCCCTTCGCGGTCGAGAGGGTCCGGTGACGACGACTGGGTTCGTGCGCACGCCGAAGAAGTGATCAGTCAAACCAAAACGCGAGGGAGGTTCGATGATGAAAGGCGCCTGGTGTCTCCTCGTTACCCCGCTGCTGCTGATCCCCGTTGCGGGAACGGCGCGCGCGGACTCTCAAGCCGACGCCGCAGCGGAGCTCGCGAAGGCGCGAGATCTCTCCGCTCGTGGGGATCAGCGGAACGCCTGCAAGGCCTATCAACACGCCAGCGAGCTCGCCCAGGGAAAGTCGGCGGCGAGCCTGCTCGGCCTGTCGAGCTGCTACTCGGAGGTCAAGGACGCGGACAAGGCCATCGCGACGGCACGCCAGGCTCTCGCGGTCGCCAGCACCCCCGAGGAGCGCGCCGACGCCACCCAGGTGCTGGGGAACGCCCTCCTCCGCCAACCCGGCGAGCAGGGCGCGGCCGAGGCCCTCGCCCTGTTCAAGGATCAGGTGGCCGCCTCGGGCGGGGCCCAGGGGCAGAGGGGAGTCCTCACCGCGTTGCTCGTCCTGCACCGCGACCAGGAAGCCGCCGAGATCCTCGCGGACCTGCGGAAGCAGGGGAAGAGCGAGGACGATCTCCAGCGGGGGGTCCTCCTCGGAATCGGTTATCCCGGCCCGCCGGACGCCAAGGAGCAGCAAAGCGACTTCAACGAGCGCCTGCACAATCTCGATCCGGAGACGCCGCTACGGGTGATCGGCCGCCTCTCCCGGCCGCAGATCCTCCATCAGGTCAAGACCGAAACGACCGAAGAGGCACGCCAGCACCACGGCTTTTCGGGCACGGTGATTCTGGAGGCGGTCATCGACAAGGACGGGAAAGTCGGCGACGTCAGGGTCCTCAGAGGCCAGCCCTTTGGCCTCAGCGAGAGGGCCGTGGACGCCGTCAAGCAGTGGACCTTCACGCCGGCGACCCTCGCCGGCAAGCCGGTCAAAGTCTTCTACGTGCTGACCGTCAATTTCAAGATCGGGCCCTTCCACCCGTCGCCATGGCCGAGCCCGTGAAGGCGGCGATCCGCGTGAACGGCGGGAAGACGGCGAGGGATCGGCTCGCAGCAGGGCGTCACCGTCAGCGTGACCTCTCGGGCCGCTCGGGCCGCGCTCATCGCCGCGTCACCGTCAGCGTGACCTCCTCGGTGCTGAGGGGAGGGAGGTGACCCGGAAGATGTCGCCGCCGTAGAGGTTCCAGTAGGCCATCTCGTGCTGGTCCCAGGGCGAGAACGGGGAATCGGCGGGCAGCGGATTGATCACCACCGGAAGCGTCGCCAGCTCGTGATAGACGAATTTCTCCGGCAGCCGCCGCAGGCTCCATGCCGGCGGCCGGTTCTAACCGTCCCCGCAGGCCGCGGCCACCTTCGCGGTGTCCGCGTACTGCTCGAAGCGGACGACCCGGCCGTCGTACAGCCAGTAGACGTGGGCGAACGCCGCCGTCATCGATCTTCCCGTCGCCCGGTGGGTCCCCTGGTAGGCGCCGAGCGCGACGATCGACTCCCCCGCGACCAGCCACCTTCCGACATCCGCCTGCCAGGCTTTCCAATCTCTTCCGAGCCGGGCGAACACCTCGTTCAGCACCGTCTCCGCCCCGACATACCGGCCGCCGCCGGGAAAACCTTCGTTCTGGATCCACTCGATCTCCGGATCAAAAATCGCCAGGATCCGGTCCCGGTCCTGAGCTTCGAACGCTTTATAAAGATCCTGGACGATCTGCAGGTTGCCTTGGAAATCATTGGTTCCGGCCCGGGCGGCCCCGGGCGGCACGGTCGCGGCTCCGCAGTCGATGCAGACCTTGACGTGCGGCTGGAACTCGGAGCCGCACTCGGGGCAGACCACGAAATCGGAATCGCTCGCCGTCGGGACCGGGCCATGCTTCTCGAGGTCCAAGGCCACCTCCTCTCCCAAGTCACAGGGTCTGTTCCAAGTATCGCATCGATCCGGGCTGGTTCGCCCTCGCGGGTTGGATCTGACGCCTCGGCATTGCAATGCCGGAGCGCGATGCGACATCATTCCCGCGGAGGATACCGATGATGAAAATTGCCCCGGTCCGTCTCGTTTCCCTGCTCGCTCTGGCCGTCGCGCTGGCGCTCTCTGCCGGGCCGGCCCGCGCGGACTCACAGACGGCCGCCGTCGCGCGAGAGCTGGAGCGAGCCCGCGCCCTCGCCTCCCATGGAGATCAACGGAACGCGTGCAAGTCGTACTCGCGGGCCAGCGAGCTCGCCCAGGGCAAGTCGGAGCCGAGCCTGATCGGTGTGTCGAACTGCTACCTGCAGATCAAGGATGGGGACAAGGCCGTCGCGGCGGCGCGCCAGGCCCTCGCCGTCGCGGCGACCCCCGAGGAGCAGACCGAGGCCACCACGGCCCTGGGGAACGCCCTGCTCCAGCAATCCGGCGAGAAGGCCTGGACCGATGCCGCCGCCCTGTTCAAGGGAGAGGTGGCCAGCTCGAGCGGGACCCTGGGCAGCGAGGGTCTCCTCTCCGCGCTGCTCGCCCTTCACCACGACTCGGAGGCGGTGGGGCTCCTGGAGTCTCTGCGGAAGCTGGGCAAGAGCGAGGACGACATCCAGCAGATCTTCTGCGGCGTGAACGTCGGCAGCCGGTCGGACGACGCGCGGCAGATCGACGAGCGCAACGACCGCCTGCGGAGGCTCGATCCGGAGGCGCCGATGCAGATCGGCGGCAAGATCAGCCGGCCGGAGATCCGCCATCAGACCAAGCCCGAGATGCCCGGCGACGCGATGGGGCACCCCGGGGACCTCGGAACGGTGATCGTCCAGGCCGTCATCGATGCGCAGGGGCAGGTGCGGAGCACCAAGGTGCTCCAGGGGCGGCCTCACGGGCTCACCGAAAGCGCCGTGAACGCCGTGAAGGCCTGGACCTTCAAGCCGGCGACCCGCGAGGGCACGCCGATCCCGGTCTGCTACGTTCTGACGGTCAATTTCAAGGTCGGGTAGAGTCCGCTTCCAGCTCATCCAGCCGGCAGTCCAACTCCTCCCGTTGAGGGTCGGTCAGCGGAAAGGTTTCCGGGTCCCGGCCCGGGCTCTCCCAGAGATAGTCGGCGGAGGGCATCCACTCCGGCAACAAAGGCGCGGGAAGACGGAAGCCCGCTTGGCTTATAATGAAGCCCATGACGAAGACCGATCTCACCCGCCTCGCCCTAGAGCTTCCAATCGACGAGCGGCTCGATCTCGCCCAGACCCTCTGGGACAGTGCATCGCCTCCAGACGACTTCACGCTGACGCCGGAGCTCAGGGATCTCTTGGACGCCAGGCTCCTCGAAGCTGAGAAGAACCCTGAAGCGAGTATCACCTGGGAGAAAATGAAGGCTCGTCTTCTCAGGCGGGCATGAAGCTCGTTCTCCGCCTCGCCGTCGAGCGGGACCTCGATGAAGCAACACGCTGGTACGAAGAACGCCAGCCCGGGCTGAGAGAGCGTTTCCTCGACGATTTCGAGGGCGTTCTTTCCCGCATCGAAGAAAGCCCTGGTCTTTACCAGACCGTCCACCGCGATATCCGCCGGGCTCCCCTACGGCACTTCCGCTACGGTGTCTACTACGTAACGATCCAAGACGAGATCCTCGTCCTTGCCGTGGTCCACGACGCTCGGCACCCCTCCGCCTGGCGTCGGCGTCGTTGAGTTCGCCGTGCTAGCATCCGCCCGGTGAGGACTCGGAGGACGCCATGAAGGTCGCGGTGATCGGCGGCGGGCCGGCGGGGCTCTACTTCTCCCTGCTGATGAAGCGGGCGGACCCGGCGCACGAGGTCGTCCTCCTCGAGCGCAACGCCCCGGACGCCACGTTCGGGTGGGGCGTCGTCTTCTCCGACCAGACCCTCGGCAACTTCAAGGCCGCCGATCCGGAGTCCTTCCAGGAGATCTCGGACAACTTCGCCCGCTGGGACGACATCGACATCCACTACAAGGGGCGGACGATCACCTCCGGCGGCCATGGCTTCGCCGGCATCGCCCGCATTAAGCTCCTGGAGATCCTCCAGAACCGCGCCGCCGGGCTCGGCGCCGACCTCCGCTTCGGCTGCGAGGTGCACGACGACTCCGGCCTCCCCGGCCTGGGGCTCGGCGACGCCGATCTCGTGATCGCGGCCGACGGCGTCAACAGCGCGGTCCGCCGCCGGCACGCCGAGGAGATCCGGCCCGACCTCGTCTCCGGCAACGCCAAGTTCGTCTGGCTCGGTACCACGCGGCTGTTCGACGCTTTCACCTTCGTGTTCATCGAGAACGAGCACGGCATCTTCCAGGCCCACGCCTACCGCTTCAGCGAGAAGCTCTCGGCGTTCATCGTGGAGTGCGACGAGGCCTCCTGGCGTAGCGCCGGGTTCGACCGCATGGACGTCGACGCCACGATCGCCGCCTGCGAAGGCATGTTCGGGCCCTGGCTCGACGGACACCGGCTGCTCGCCAACATCCCGCCCCACCAGCACGCGGCGCCGTGGCTCAACTTCACACGCGTCCACTGCGACCGCTGGTGGCAAGGGAACCTGGTGCTGATCGGCGACGCTGCCCACACCGCCCACTTCTCCATCGGCTCGGGCACCAAGCTCGCCATGGAGGACGCGATCGCCCTCTCCCGCATCCTCAACGGGCCGGACGCGGCCGATCTCCCGCGCGCCCTTCAGGCTTACGAGGACGAGCGGCGGACCGAGGCCCTGCGCCTCCAGAACGCGGCCCGCAACTCCATGGAGTGGTTCGAGAACGTGCGGCGCTACGCGCGGCTCGATCCCGAGCAGTTCGCCTACAGCCTGCTCACCCGCAGCCAGCGCGTCAGCCACGAGAACCTCCGGTTGCGCGACAGCAAGTACCTCGAGGGGGTCGAACGCTGGTTCGCCAGCCGGGCCAGCCGGAAGGAGTTGCCGAAGGCTCCCCCGCCGATGTTCACGCCGTTCACCTTGCGCGGGATGACGGTCGAGAACCGCGTCGTGGTCTCCCCCATGGACATGTACAGCGCCGAGGACGGCACGCCGAACGACTTCCACCTCGTCCATCTGGGCGCCCGGGCGCTGGGCGGGGCGGGACTGGTCGTCACCGAGATGACCTGCGTCTCGCCGGAGGCCCGCATCACCCTCGGCTGCACCGGCATCTACCGGCCCGATCACGTGGAAGCCTGGCAACGGGTGACCCGGTTCGTTCACGGCCGGAGCCGCGCCAGGATCTGCCTCCAGCTCGGCCATTCGGGCGGCAAGGGGTCGACCCGGCTGATGTGGGAGGGGGAGAACGAGCCGCTCGACGCCGACGGCTGGCCGATCGTGGCCGCCTCGGCCCTCCCCTTCAAGCCCGGCATGAAGGCTCCCCGCGAGATGACGCGCGCCGACATGGACCGGGTGCGCGACGACTTCGTCCGCGCCGTGCGGATGGGGGTCGAGGCGGAGTTCGACATGATCGAGCTCCACTGCGCCCACGGCTATCTCCTCTCCGGGTTCATCACGCCGGTCTCGAACCGGCGGACGGACGAGTACGGCGGCAGCCTCGCGAACCGCCTCCGTTTCCCCCTCGAAGTCTTCCGGGCGATGCGCGAGGTCTGGCCGCAGGACCGGCCGATGTCGGTGCGCATCTCGGCCACCGACTGGGTCGAGGGGGGGATCGAGGGGAGCCACGCGGTGGAGGTCGCCCAGGCTTTCCATCAGGCCGGAGCGGACATCATCCACGTTTCGGCCGGACAGACGGCGGCCGACGCGAAGCCGGTCTACGGCCGCATGTTCCAGACGCCGTTCTCGGACCGCATCCGTAACGAGACGGGGATCCCCACGATCGCCGTCGGCAACATCACCGAGCCGGACCAGGTCAACTCGATCATCGCCGCCGGCCGCGCCGACCTCTGCGCCCTGGCCCGCCCGCACCTCGCCGATCCCAACTGGACCCTCCGCGCCGCCGCGCAGCTCGGCTACACCCTCCAGCCCTGGCCGGTGCAGTACCTCTCGGGCAAGCAGCAGCTCGAAAGGAATCTCGAGCGCCAGCGGCAGGCGGAGCTTTTGGGAACGAGCACGATTTAGGAGAAATCCTTGAACAACCGCATCCCCCTCGCGGACATCCAGCCCCGGCACTTCGGCTGGAGCGTCGACGGCCGGGTCGCCACGGTGACGATCGACCGGCCGGAGCGGAAGAACCCGCTCACGTTCGAGTCGTACCGGGAGCTGGCCGACACCTTCCATCGCCTGCGCCACGTCGAGGAGATCAAGGCGGTGGTGCTCACCGGCGCCGGCGAGAACTTCTGCTCCGGGGGGGACGTCCACGAGATCATCGCTCCGCTCGTGAAGATGCGCGAGGAGGGGCGGATGGATCGCCTGCTGGAGTTCACCCGCCTGACCGGCGAGCTGGTGCTCAACATCCGCCGCTGCCCGCAGCCGGTCGTCGCGGCGATCGACGGCATCTGCGCCGGCGCCGGCGCGATCCTCGCCATGGCCTCGGACCTGCGCCTCGGCACGCCGCGCAGCCGCGTGGCCTTCCTGTTCACGCGGGTCGGCCTCTCGGGGGCGGACATGGGCGCCTGTGCCATCCTGCCGCGGATCGTCGGCCAGGGGCGCGCCTCCGAGCTGCTCTACACCGGCCGCTTCCTGGAGGCCGAAGAGGCCGAGCGCTGGGGTTTCTACAACCGTCTGATCGCCCCAGAAGAGTTGCAAAAAGAGGCGGCCGGCCTCGCGCGATCGATCGCCCAGGGGCCCACCTTCGCGCACGCCATGACCAAGCGCCAGCTCCATCACGAGTGGGGCCTGGGGGTCGACGAGGCGATCGAGGCCGAGGCCCAGGCGCAGGCGATCTGCATGCAGACGGAGGACTTCGCCCGCGCCTATCGCGCTTTCGCCGCGAAGGAGAAACCTTCTTTCGAAGGCAACTGATGGCGGACACTTCCTTCCTCTCCTGGCCCTTCTTCGAGGACGCCCACCGGGCGCTGGCCCGCGATCTCGACGCCTGGTGCGAGCGGGAAATCGCTCCGCTGGAAGGGAAGGAGGACGAGGATCTCGACGGCACCTGCCGCGAGATCGTCCGCCGGCTCGGCGCGGGAGAGTGGCTGCGGCACGCGGTTTCCGGCGATGGGGAGCGGCTGGATGTCCGCAATCTCTGTCTGATCCGCGAGACCCTGGGCCGCCATTCGGGGATCGCCGACTTCGCCTTCGCTCTCCAGGGGCTGGGGAGCGGCCCGCTCTCGCTCTTCGGGTCCGGCGAGCAGCGCCGGACGTGGCTGCCGCGGGTGGCCGTCGGCGAGGCGATTCCCGCCTTCGCGCTCTCCGAATCCGAGGCCGGCTCGGATGTCACCGCCATGTCCACCACGGCGCGCCGCGAGGCGCGTAAGGATGGAGACGGTTGGGTGATCGACGGCGAGAAGACCTGGATCTCCAACGCCGGCCTCGCCGATTTCTACGTCGTCTTCTGCCGCCTGCCGGAGGCCGGAGAAAAAGGTTTCGGAGCCTTCCTGGTCGAGGCGGGCAACCCCGGGCTGCGGGTCTCGGCGCGGATCGACGTCCTGGCGCCTCATCCCCTGGGAACGATCACGTTTCAGGATTGCCGCGTGCCGGCGGACGCCCTGATCGGCAAGCCGGGCAAGGGGCTCAAGGTGGCGCTGGCGACGCTCGACGTCTTCCGCTCCACCGTCGGCGCCGCCGCCCTCGGCTTTGCCCGCCGCGCCCTGGACGAGGCCCTGGCCTGGAGCGTCCGGCGGCGCGCCTTCGGGAAAAACCTTTCCGACTTCCAGTTGACGCAGGCGAGCCTGGCCGACATGGCGCTCGACGTCGACGCCTCCGCCCTGCTCGTCTACCGCGCCGCCTGGACCCGCGATGCCGGGGCCGAGCGGGTCACCCGCGAGGCGGCGATGGCCAAGCTCTTCGCCACCGAGGCCGCGCAGCGGGTGATCGACCGGGCCGTGCAGCTCCTCGGCGGCCGCGGCGTGGTGGCGGGGGCGCCGGTCGAGCGGCTCTACCGGGAGGTCCGGGCGCTGCGCATCTACGAGGGGACCAGCGAAATTCAGCGGCTCGTCATCGCCGGCCAGCTCCTCGCCGGCGTGGCGGGCCAGGAGGCCTGATGGATGGCTGAACGCCCGATGGCTGAACGCCCAGCACCCAGCGCCCACATGGACACCTTCTGCCGCGACTCGCTGCCGCCGCCGGAGCTGATGCCCGACCTGCGCCTCGACACCCTGCCGGAGCTCGCGTACCCGGATCGGCTCAATTGCGCCGCCGAGTTGCTCGACCGGCGGATCGCGGAGGGCGACGGCGACCGCACGGCCATCCACTTCGCCGGCGGGCACTGGACCTACCGTCAGCTCCTGGAGACCGCCAACCGGATCGCTCACGTCCTGGTGGAAGACCTGGGATTGGTGCCCGGCAACCGCGTGCTGCTGCGCGGGCCCAACAACCCGATGATGGCGGCCTGCTGGTTCGCCGTGCTCAAGGCCGGCGGCGTGGTGGTCTGCACCATGCCGCTGCTGCGCGTGCGCGAGCTGACCTTCATTGCCGAGAAGGCGAAGATCCGCCTCGCACTGACCGACACGCGGATCGCCGCCGATTGCGCGAGCGCGATGCCGGACGTGATCCATTTCAACAGCTCCGAGCCCGGCTCGCTCGAATCCCTGATGCGGGGAAAACCTGAGACGTTCGACAATTGCGACACGGCCGCGGACGACACCGCCCTGATCGCCTTCACCTCCGGCACCACCGGGCAGGCGAAGGGAACGATGCACTTCCACCGCGACGTGATCGCCTGCTGCGCCTGCTTTCCGCCCTACATTTTGAAAGCGGAGCGGGACGACATCTTCTGCGGCTCCCCCCCGCTCGCCTTCACCTTCGGCCTGGGGGGCATCCTCCTCTTCCCGCTGCGGATCGGCGCCTCGACGCTGCTCCTCGAGCAGGCCTCGCCGCCGAATCTTCTGCAAGGGATTCAGGATCACCGCGCGACGGTCGTCTTCACCGCTCCCACCGCCTACCGCGCCATGACCGATCTGGTCGAAGGTTTCGACATCTCGAGCCTCAGGAAATGCGTCTCGGCCGGCGAGACCCTGCCGAAGGCGACTTTCGAGAAGTGGAAAGAGGCGACCGGCCTCGAGATCATCGACGGCATCGGCTCGACCGAGATGCTCCACATCTTCATCAGCTCCTCAGGCGAGGAGATCCGCCCCGGTTCCACCGGCAAGGTCGTCCCCGGCTACGAGGCGCGGGTGGTGGACGAGGATTGCAACGAGGTGCCGCCCGGCACCATCGGGCATCTCGCGGTGCGCGGGCCGACCGGCTGCCGGTATCTCGACAATCTGGAGCGGCAGCGGGTCTATGTCCGCAACGGCTGGAATCTCCCCGGGGACTCCTATGTCATGGATTCCGAGGGTTATTTCTGGTACCAGACGCGCACCGACGACCTGATCGTCTCGGCGGGGCACAAGATCTCCGGCCCCGAGGTCGAGAGCGTGCTGCTCGATCATCCCGCCGTGGCGGAGTGTGGCGTGGTGGCGGCGCCGGACGAGAGCCGCGGCTACATCGTCAAGGCCTTCGTCGTGCTGCGCGTGGGGTTCGCTCCCGGCCCGGAGATGATCAAGGAGCTGCAGGACTTCGCCAAGGCGGAGATCGCGCCGTACAAATACCCGCGGGCGATCGAGTTCCTCGACAGCCTGCCGCGCACCGAGACCGGCAAGCTCCAGCGCTTCCGCCTGCGGGAGCGCGACCAGTGAGCGAGATCCTGCTGCCGGAAGGGTGGGCGAAACCCATCGGCTACGCCAACGGCGTCGCCGCCCGCGGCAGGCTCGTCTTCGTCGCCGGGCAGATCGGCTGGAACCCGGTGACCGGCCAGTTCGAGACCGACGATTTCGCCGCGCAGACGGAGCAGACCCTGAAGAACGTCGCCGCCGTGCTCCGCGAGGTGGGCGCCGGCCCCGAGCACGTCGTGCGGATGACCTGGTACATCACCGACAAACCGGCCTACCTCGCCGCCCGGCGCGACATCGGCCGCGCCTGGCGCGAGATCCTCGGCCGGGTCTATCCGGCGATGGCGGTGGTGGTGGTGAGCGCCCTGATCGAGGACCGCGCCAGGGTGGAGATCGAGGTCACGGCGGTCGTTCCCGAGTAGCCCCCCGATGATGACCGGCACGGGATCGCTGTGGGGCCTGATCATCCTCGCCTGCCATTTCGCCGGTTTCCTCTGCGCCATCCATGCCCTGATGTCGGTGCGGACGCCCCAGGGCACCATCGCCTGGGTGGTCTCCCTGGTCGCGTTCCCGTATCTCACGGTACCCGCCTATTTCGTTCTCGGGCGATCCAAATTCCGCGGCTACAGGATCGCGCGGCAGGTCCTGGAGGCGGGCTCGGCCAGGGACGCCGCCGAGGCCGTGCGGCCGTTCATCGTTCAGCCGCCGGAGGAACGCGGCTCCCTGCGGGCGGTCGTCGCGTTGGCCACCATCCCCTTCCTGAAAGGCAACGACGTCGAGCTGCTGGTGGACGGGCGGGCGACTTTCGACAACATTTTCGCCGGTATCGAGGAGGCCCGAGGGTACGTGCTGGTGCAGTTCTTCATCGTGCACGACGACGAGATCGGCAGGGAGCTGAAAACCTGCCTGCTCCGCAAGGCCGCCGAAGGGGTCCCGGTCTACTTCCTCTACGACGAGCTCGGCAGCCGCAAACTGCCGAAGGCCTACCTGCGCGAGCTCCGCGACGGCGGGATCGCGGCTCATCCGTTCCAGACCACCCGCGGCCCCGGCAACCGGTTCCAGCTCAACTTCCGCAACCATCGCAAGGTGGTCGTCGTCGACGGCCACGCCGGCTGGATCGGCGGCCACAACGTCGGCGACGAGTACATGGGTCTGAGCCCGCGCCTCGGCCCCTGGCGGGACACGCACGTCAGGATCACCGGCCCCGCGGTGCTCGGAATGCAGAAAACCTTTTTCGACGACTGGCGCTGGGCCACCGGCGAGCGGCTGAAGCTGGACTGGCTCGCCCAGCCCTCCGAACGGGGGGACGTGCCCACGCTGATCCTCGCCTCGGGGCCGGCCGACGCGCTCGATACCGCGAGCCTGATGTTCCAGGACGCGATCCACTCCGCGCGCCGGCGGCTCTGGATCACCAGCCCCTACTTCGTCCCCGACCCCGCCGTGGTCGGCGCGCTCCACCTGGCGGCCCTGCGCGGCGTCGAGGTGCGGATCCTGATTCCGAACGATCCGGACCACCTTCTGGTCTACCTCTCCGCCTTCGCCTTCGTGGGCGAGATGATCGACGCGGGCATCCAGATCTACCGCTACCAGGCCGGCTTCCTCCATCAGAAAGTCTTTCTGATCGACGACTCGGCCGCCGCCGTCGGCACCGCGAACCTCGACAACCGCTCCTTCCGGCTCAACTTCGAGATCACCGCGATCTTCGCCGACCGCACCGTCGCCGCGCAGGTGGAGAGGATGCTCGCGGCCGACTTCGCGCGGGCGCGCCGGATGACGCGCGAAGAGCTGCAGAAGAGACCGCTCTGGTTCAAGGCCGCCGCCCGCGCCGCCACCCTCGCCGCGCCGATCCAGTAACACGGAGGCCAAGTGTCACACTACAAGGTAGAAATTCTGTGGGAACGGGGCGATCAAAACTTCGTCGACAATCGCTACAGCCGGAGGCACCTGCTGCGCTTCGACGGCGGGGCCGAGGTCCCGGGCTCGTCGTCCCCCCACGTCGTGCCGCTGCCGATGTCCGACGCTTCGGCGGTCGATCCGGAGGAGGCGTTCGTGGCCTCGCTCGCGAGCTGCCACATGCTCTGGTTCCTCTCCCTCGCGGCGAAACGGAAGCTCCGCGTCGACCGCTATTTCGACGATGCCTCAGGGCTCCTGGAGAAGGACGCCGGGGGCAAGCTCGCCATGACCCGGGTGACGCTGCGGCCGAAGGCCGAATTCTCGGGTGACCGGTACCCCACTCGCGAGGAGCTCGACCAGCTGCATCATGACGCGCACGCGGAGTGCTTCCTTGCGAGGTCGGTCAAGACGGAGATGCACTGCGAGCCGGTGTACGACTGACGTCAAATCCGACTGGCGCCAAGCTGAAACCGCAGGAACGCCAGGATCTGCCGGATCACCTCGCGGGTGGTCTCGCTGTCCTGCAGCAGGTCGAACGCGTGCGGCGCCTCGGCGTGATTCACCAGGGTGATGGGCAGATTGCGGGCGAGGGCCTTGGCCACGAAGCGGTCGATCGTTTCATTCAGGTGCGGGAATTCGTCCCGGCCGGCCCTCACGACGAGCAGCGGCAGGTCCCGCGGCAGATCGTCGACGGACTTCCCCGCCGCCGGGTTGGCGAACCTCCACTGCGCGGCGCTTTCGGCGACGCCGGTGGACCCGTCGAGGTCCAGCATGATCCCGTAGCACAGGGCGGCACACTTCAGAGCGTCTCCAGACTCCATCAGGACTGACAGCGCAGTGGGAACGTTGCCGGAGCAGGACCAGATGCTGATCCGGTCCCCGTCGATTCTCAGGGACGCGGCGTTCTCCCGGACATATCGAAGCACCGCGCGGGCGTCCGTTGCCGGCTCCCGGTTGGCGTAGGTGATGCCCACCACCCCTGAGGCCGCCGCCAGCCGTCCCCAGGAAATATACGACCCCATCTCCTTCAGCCTGCACCCCAACATCGCCTGAAATCCCGGATCGGGGTATCCGGTCACGAAGAGGACGGCGGGCGCCGGTGCTCCGCCCTGAGAATCCGGCGGATAGTAGAGATCCATCGTCAGATCCCCGTCGCCGGCTTCCCCATATTCGACGTCTCGCCGGACCGTCACGGCATCCATCCCGGGGATCCGGTAGACCACCGTCTTCGCCGCCATGTTGTCCTGCTGAGTTTCCTCGCTCATGAGCTCCTTCCCTTCCGCCTCGCGTTATCTAGTTATTTCTAAAGCTAAAATGCCCCGGTTACCCCCCTCGCAAACTCAAGCCACTCTGGGACGAGTAAGTTTCGGGACCGATTTTACGTCTTATCCCGGCATGAGCCGAAGCCTGCCGGACCACTCCGGCAGGGATCGACGAAATCATGGGAGAGAACGTATTGTCACTGTATATACGTCATGGTAGACTCTCAGCCGGTGATGTCGTCCATGAACGGAACGGCATCCGCTTCACCTGGGACCGGGAAAAGGGGGAGTCCAACCTCCGCAAGCATCGGGTCTCGCTCGAGGTGGCCTGTGAGGTCTTCTCTGACCCGCTCATCCGCCTGCATCGCTCCGAGATGCTGGGGGGCGAGGAGCGCGAGACGGCGATGGGACTGACGGAGGGTTGGTGCCTGCTGGTGGTCGTCTACACCTTCCGGAAAGCAGCGATCCGGATCATTTCGGCCCGCCCGGCCACCGGGGGAGAAAGGAGCATCTATGAAGACTCAGCAGCTCCGTGAGCGTCTCCAGAAGGACCGCCCCATGTCGACGATCAGCATCCGGATGCCCGAGGACGTGGTCGAGGATCTCAAGCGCGTCGCCCCCGTCCTGGGCTTCATGGGCTATCAGCCTCTCATCCGCGCCTACATCGGGCAAGGATTGCGGCAGGATCTCGAGCGGCTCGACCGCACTCCCGGGCTGGAACGGCTGGTCGAGAGCCTGCGGCGCCAGGGGGTCGCCGAGGAGGTCATCAGCTCGGCGATGGCGGAGATCAAGTCCACCTGAAGCCGGCGGGGGCCGCAAAGTGCATCCGCGCTACCGTTTCACCGCCGACTGCTGGCCGTTCCCGGGGGCGGTCAGGAACTTGATCGGCTTCCGCGGCTTGAGGCCGGCTTCGCGCTGCCAGCCGGCCATCTCCTCGAACGACCAGGTGCCGGCCTCGCTGGTGAGGGCGAAGTAGAGGTCGAGGAGGGCGCCGATCTGGCCGGCCTCCCTGGGCGAGCCCGCGCGGTAGAGCTCCTGGATCACGTAGACCCCACCGGGGCGCAGGGCCTTGGCGATCCGCTTCGCCAAGGCACGGTTGGTGGCGTCGTCGAAGTGGTGGACGAGGTTGGCGACGAGGATCACGTCCCAGGCTTCGGTGCCGAGGTCGGCGGTGAGGACGTCGCCGGCGCGGTAGGTGATCCGGTCCCCCATCCCTTCCTGAGCGAGCAGCGGCGCGGCGTGCTCCACGGCCGCGGGCAGGTCGAGGATCACCGAGCGCAGGCCCGGATGCCGGCGGCAGAGGGCGACCGAGAGGAGGCCGTGCGAGCCGCCGATGTCGAGCAGGTCCTTCGCCTGCTTCGGCACCGGGGTCCTTCTCGCCAGCTCCGGCACCCAGCTCACGGCCGTGGCGCGCATCCCCCTCTGGTAGATCCCCCACTCTTCCGGGGTGAGCGTGGCATGGAGGTCCAGCGGCTTGCCGGTGCGCACGAAGTCGCCGATGTGCTCGATGAAGTTCCACTCGAGGAACTGCAGCAGCATCTTGTCGCCGAGCGGCTGCGCGGCATCCCCGAGCATCCACTTGCGGGCGACCGGCGCCAGGGAGTAGCGGCCGGCGTCGTAGCGAAGATATCCGCAGCCGGCCAGCGCCCCGAGGAGCTTGCCCATCGACCGCGGCTGGCTCCCGCAGCGCGCCGCGACCTCTTCGGCCGTGAGCGCCCCGGCCTTCAACGTATCGAAGACGCCGAGGCGCGCTCCCTCCATCACCGTCCGCGCCAGCAGCATGGCGATGTGCGTATCGAGCAGGGGCTGCGGCAGCAGGCCGAGCATGCCCGCGATGTGCTCGATGGGGTTCTGGCCGATCCCTCCCAGCTTCATGAAGTCCTCCAAGCCGTCCGTCGTGGGACGGAATCTATCGCCTCGGCGCCCGAATCGGGCATGCACCCCGCCCCGGGACGCAATCAAGCACAACGAAATATGCAGAAAACCCTTTGTATCCCCCCAAGGCCCGGCTCGTAATTCTTTCCCGAGCCTGACGGCTTCGGCAAAGAGGTTTCGAGCCTTCAGCCGGTTGAATGCATGTCCGTCGATGGTTCGTCCCTTGCAGTATCGAGGACTCGCAGCACGCATGCAACAGCAGGGTGAGCGAGTGGCGGCTGAGCTCGAACACCGGAATCACCAAGGATTCGGAGGTCCGGATGGATCGTTCGGTCGGATCGGATCGGGTTCTCCTCACGGTCGAGGTCGAAGACTACTACCAGGTGGGCTCGTTCGCGGGCTTGATCCAGCGGGAGAACTGGTACCGCTTCGAGACCCGCATCGCGCGCAATACGCAGAAGACGATGGATCTGCTGGAGGCCTTCGGCGTCCGCGCCACGTTTTTCGTGCTCGGATGGGTGGCGGACGCGATGCCTGAGGTGGTGCGGGAGATCGCCCGGCGGGGGCACGAGATCGCCAGCGGCGGCTACTGGCACCGTACGATCCGTCAGATGTGTCAGACCGAGCTGCGCGAGGATCTGCAGCGGTCTCGCGAGGCTCTGGAGCGGGCGTCCGGCCTGCGGATCCTCGGCCACCGCGTGCCGCACTTCCTGCGCCCGGCCGATCTCTGGGCCCTGGACACGATCGCCGAGGAGGGGTTCGCCTACGACTCCAGCGTGCGCCCGGTGCTCCGCGATTTCGCCGCCGAGCCCTGGCGCCACGCCGTGCACCGCCACGCCTCGGGCGGCCGCGTGCTCTGGGAAGTCCCCCCCTCGGCCTGGACGTTCGGCGGCCTCGCGCTGCCGCTGGCCGGCGGCAACTACTTCCGGCAGTTCCCCCACACCCTGGTCAAGCCGCTGGTGCGGCAGTGGCACCGCCGGCACGACGCCCCGTTCGTCATGTACTTCCACGTCTGGGAGCTCGATCCCGAGCAGCCGACGCTCAACACGGGCTCGCTGCTCACCCGTATCCGCCACTACCGGAACCTGGACAAGATGGAGTGGGTGCTGGAGGACTACTTTCGGACCTTCGAGGTGACGGGAATCGCCGAGTACCTGGGCCTGGAACAGGGGTCCGCGGAGGCGGCGGCGGAGCCCCTCGCGCCGGCGGTGAGCACACCGAGGAAGGAGGCCACCGCCGAGGTGTCCACCTGCGGACCGCGCGTCCCGATCACGATCGTCGTCCCCTGCTTCAACGAGGAGCGGTCGCTGGAGTACCTGGCCAACACCCTGCGCAGCGTTGCAGTCTGGCTGCGGGCGAGCTACGATCTCTCCTATCTTCTGGTCGACGACGGCAGCGAGGACGGCACGTGGGATCTGTTGAACCGGCTCTTCGGCTCACGTTCCAACTGCACGCTCCTCCGGCACGACCGCAACCGTGGCGTGGCGGCGGCGATCCTGAGCGGCCTGCGCGCCGCCAAGACCGAGATCGTCTGCTCGATCGACTGCGACTGCACCTACGACCCCCATGTCCTCGTGGAGATGATCCCCAAGCTCACCGACGGCGTCGACCTGGTCACCGCCTCGCCGTATCACCCCAGCGGCCAGGTGCTGAACGTGCCGGCTTGGCGGCTGTCGCTCTCCCGGGGCGCCTCGTTCCTCTACCGGCGGGTGCTGCGGCAGAAGCTCCACACCTATACGAGCTGCTTCCGCGTCTACCGCCGGCGGGCGGTGGCCGACTTGCCGGTGCGCGAGAACGGGTTCCTGGGCGTCGCCGAGATCCTCGCCCGGCTGGACCTGCAGGGGTCGGCCGTCGTGGAGCATCCGGCGACGCTCGAGGTGCGCCTGCTGGGGACTTCCAAGATGAAGGTCCTGCGCACGGTCGCCGGACATCTCCGGCTCCTTCTCCGGCTGGCGGCCCTGCGTCTCTTGCGGACCCGCCGGCCGCGGAGAGACGCCGCGGAGCCGGCCGGCCTCCGGCCGTCCCCTTCTGGAGCCCATCATGAGTAAATTGTCACCGGCGGCCTTTCTTCCCTCGGATCAGGACGCCTCCGGCCGGAGCTTCGGCGAGGCGGAGCTGGCGCTGCTCGCCGAGGTGCTGCGCGGCGGCGCGCTGACCAGCACGAAGGGGACCGTGGTCCGCGCCCTCGAACGCCGTTTCGCCGAGACTCTCGGCGTCCCCCACGCCTGGGCAGCCTCCTCGGGCACCGCGGCCTTTCACACCGCCGTGGCCGCGGTCGATCCCGAGCCGGGGGACGAGATCGTCACCTCCCCCATCACCGACATGGGCGCGCTCACGCCGATCCTCTACCAGGGGGCGATCCCGGTCTTCGCCGACGTCGATCCGGCGACCTGCAACGTCACGGCCGCCACGATCGAGCCGGCCCTGAGCGAGCGGACCCGCGCCATCGTCGTCACCCACCTGTTCGGAAACCCGTGCGACATGGGGCCGATCCTCGAGCTGGCGCGGAGCCGGGGGATCCCGGTGATCGAGGACTGCGCGCAGGCGTTCCTGGCCCGCGACCGCGGCCGGACGGTGGGGGCGCTCGGCACGATCGGCGTCTTCAGCCTGCAGCAGGGCAAGCACGTCACCTGCGGCGAGGGGGGCCTCGTCGTCACCCGTGACGAGGCCCTGGCGCGCCGCATGTACCTGTTCATCAACAAGGCCTGGGGATATGGCGATCAAAACCCGGACCACACCTTTCTCGCTCTCAACTACCGGCTGAGCGAGCTCCAGGGAGCCGTGGCGCTGGCCCAGCTGCCGCGGCTGGAGTCGTTCGTGGACCGGCGGATCGACAACGCCCTGCGGCTCACCGGCTCGCTGGCGGGGGTGGCCGGCATCGCGACGCCGGCGGTCCGCCCGGGGAACGTCCACTCCTACTGGCGCTATGCGCTGCGGGTCGATCCCGGCGTGCTGCCGGGCGGCGCCGTGGCCCTGGGCGCCCGGCTCAAGGCACGGGGGATCGCGGCGGCGCCACGCTACATCCAGAAGCCGGCTTTCGAGTGCGAGGTCTTCCGGCACCAGCGCACTTTCGGCGCCAGCCGCTGGCCGTTCACCCTCGCACGCCCCGAGGCGCTCGACTACCGGCGCTCCCGGTTTCCCGGCGTCTACCAGGCGCTGGAGGAGATCCTCGTCCTCCCCTGGAACGAGCGCTTCGAGCCGGAGCACGTCGATTTTATCGCCGGGGCGATCCTCGAGGCCGCGGAAGAGCTGGCGCGGGAGGCCGCATGAACGCTCCCCTGCGTTTCGGGCTGGTAGGAGCCGGGCGCATCGCCGAGACCTACGCCCAGGCGTTCGCGAGCCTCGCGGCGGACGGGATCGCGCCCATCGCCACGATCGTGGCGGTGGCCGACGTGCGCCCGGAGGCCGCCCTCGCCCTGGCCCGGCGGCTGGAATGCCCGGCTTTCGAGTCCTACCGGGCGATGTCGCTGGCGATGTCGGGGCCCCGCGCGCTCGACGCCGTGGTGATCTGCACGCCGCCGGTCACCCATCCGGAGATCGCGCTCCACTTCCTGCGGCGCCAGGTCCACGTGCTCTGCGAGAAGCCGCTCAGCATCGACATCCGTAGCGCCCGGCTGATGGTCTATGGGGCCCGCCGGTCGGGCGCGCTCCTCGCCATGGCCTCGAAGTTCCGCTATGCCGAAGACGTGATCCGTGCCCGGCGGCTGGTGGAGTCCGGGGCGATCGGCGAGATCGTGGAGGCGGAGAACTCCTTCACCTCGCGGGTGGGCATGGCCTCTCGCTGGAACTCCGATCCGGCGCTGAGCGGTGGTGGCGTGCTGATCGACAACGGCACCCATTCGGTGGATCTGATGCGCCTCTTCCTCGGCCCCCTCGCCGACGTGCAGGTCGTCGAAGGGGCGCGCCCGCAAGGGCTCGCCGTCGAGGAGACGGTCCGCCTCTTCGTGCGCAACGGGCGCGGAGCGCTGGGAGGCATCGATCTCTCCTGGAGCGTCGGCCGCGAGGCGGACTCCTACCTGGCGCTCTACGGCACCGAGGGGGTGCTCCAGATCGGCTGGCGGGAGTCGCGCTACCGGCGGACCGGCGGCGAATGGATCTCTTTCGGTGCTGGATACGACAAGATCCAGGCCTTCCGGTCGCAGATCGCCAACTTCGCCGGCGCCGTGCGGGGTGAAGAGGAGCTCCGGATCACGATGGAGGACGCCCTCGCCTCGGTCGAGGTGGTCGAGGCCGCCTACCGGGCTCTCCAGGGTGGCCGGTGGACGGCGGTCGGCGCCAGGCCGGATCGCCTGCGCAGGCCGCGGATGCTCTCGCTCGTCGCCGGGATGGCCGCGGGGGAAGGAGCGTGACGGCAGTCGATCTCTCCAACGATCTTCCCAGGCCGCTGATCGATCCCACAGCCTTCGTCCATCCGACGGCCCTGATCGAAGAGGAAGTCGAGATCGGCGCCGGCAGCGCGATCTGGGACAGCGTCCACATCCGGCGCGGCGCCCGCCTCGGCGAGCAGTGCATCGTCGGCGAGAAGACCTACATCGCCTACGGCGTGCGGATCGGCCACCGCGTGAAGATCAACGCCATGGTCTACATCTGTGCCGCGGTGACGATCGAGGACGGAGTGATGATCAGCGCCGGCACGATCTTCACCAACGATCGCTTTCCGCGGGCGACCACGCCGGACCTCAAGCGGCTGCGCCCCTCGGAGCCGGACGAGCACACCCTGCCGACCCTCGTGCGCGAGGGGGCGACGATCGGCGCCGGCGCGACGATCGGCAAC
Organism: uncultured Acidobacteriota bacterium; assembly: GCA_963698025.1. Classification (GTDB taxonomy): domain Bacteria; phylum Acidobacteriota; class Thermoanaerobaculia; order Multivoradales; family UBA5704; genus DATARR01. Next base: position 1,011,812 of record OY969112.1, read on the forward strand.
GACCTCGCGATCGGCCGTTTCGCGATGATCGGCATGGGCGCGGTGGTGACGAAGGCGGTCCCCGACTTCCATCTCGTGCTCGGCAACCCGGCGCGCCCGGCGGGCTGCGTCTGCCGTTGCGGCCAGCTCCTCCTCCGTTTTCACGCCCGCGACGCGGACCGGTTCCAGCGGGCGGCGTGCGGGACCTGCGGCCGGGTCTACGCGGCGAAACGGGGGGAGGTGCGGGAGGGATGGCCGCCGGATTGAAGGACGGGGACCAGAAAGAGCGCTGGGCCGTGGTCGGCGGCGGCGTTCTCGGGATGACGCTGGCCCACCGGCTCGCTCGAGGCGGGCGCGACGTCACCCTGTTCGACGCCGCGGACCGGCTCGGCGGCCTCGCCTCGGCCTGGAGCCTGGACGGCGTTGTCTGGGACCGCCACTATCACGTCACCCTGCTTTCGGACTCCCATCTGCGCGCGCTCCTGGCCGAGCTCGGCCTGGAGGGGGAGCTGCGCTGGGCCACGACCCGCACCGGCTTCTACTCCGGCGGCCGTCTGCATTCGATGTCGAACAGCCTGGAGTTCCTCCGCTTTCCGCCCCTGCGCCTGGTGGACAAGCTGCGGCTGGCGGCGACCATCGTCCACGCCTCGCGGGTGAAGGATCCGGTCCCATTGGAGGGCGTCCTGGTGAGCGACTGGCTGCGCAAGTGGTCGGGCGACCGGACGTTCGAGACGATCTGGCTACCGCTGCTCAAGGCCAAGCTCGGCGAGCACTACCAGCGGACCTCCGCGGCCTTCCTCTGGGCCACCATCGCCCGCATGTACGCCGCCCGCCGGACCGGGCTCAAGAAGGAGATGTTCGGCTACGTCGCCGGCGGATACGCCAGGGTCCTCGACCGCTTCGCCGAGGTACTGGCCGGCGAGGGGGTCGCCCTGCGCACCGGCCACGTCGCCGAGCGGATCGGTCCTGCACCCGCGGGCGGCATCCAGGTCGAGCTCCGCAACGGCAGCCGAGAGACTTTCGATCAGGTGGCGGTCACCGTGCCGGCGCCGGTGGCCGCGCGCGTCTGCCAGGGCCTGAACGAGGACGAGGCCGCGCGGCTCCAGGGCATTCAGTACCTGGGGATCGTCTGCGCCTCCCTGCTGCTGAAAAAGCCGCTCGCCGGATTCTACGTCACCAACATCACCGATCCCGGGATCCCCTTCACCGCCGTGGTCGAGATGTCCGCCCTGGTGGACCGCGCGCAGCTCGGCGGCAACACCCTGGTCTATCTGCCGAAGTACGTGGACCCGGAAGATCCCGCCTTCGAGCTTTCAGACGGCGAGATCGAGGCGAGCTTCCTGGCCGCCCTCGAACGCATGATCCCTGCCTTCGACCGCGGCGACCTCCTCGCCTTCCGCGTCTCCCGCGTACGCAACGTCTTCGCTCTCCCCACCCTGCACTACTCCCGGCGGCTGCCGCCGATGACCACCTCGGTCCCCGGGCTCCACCTGGTGAACGCGGCGCACATCGTCAACGGCACGCTGAACGTCAACGAGACGATCCAGCTCGCCAACCGGGCGGCGGCGGCGTTCATGGCTTGAGCGTGAAACGCCGCACCCGCGTGCCGTAGAACAGGAGGCTCCGCTCCACCTCGTATCGCTTCGCCAGATATCCTTCCAGGACGCCGAAGCCGTAGTCGACCCCCAGCCAGCCCGGTTTGAGGGGGTGGGTGACCACCCAGACCGCGCGGCGGTCCCGGAGATCGCCCGGCGCCCGGGCCAGGGCGGCGTCGATCTCGCCCTCGCTGCGCAGCTCGAGATCCCGCTCGTCGTAGGTCTTGAAATCCTCTTCGGCCGGCAGGGGGAGGAGCGCGTTCGGACCCCGGTAATATTGCTTCAAGGGGAGCGCGGCTTCGGCCGTGAGGACCAGGATGGGCTCGCCCGGCCGCGCGTTCCGTTCGAGGAAACCCGCCACCCGTTCCCAGTCGCCGATCCTGGCCAGCGCGCCGTAAGTGCCGATCATCGACAGGGCGGTCAGCAGGACCGCGGCGCCCGTCCAGATCCCGAGCGCCCACCGCCGGCGGGGCTCCGGGATCAGCAGGACCGCCGAGAAGACCGTCAGCAGGGCGGGTAGGTAGAGGGCGACGGTGTGCCGGGATTGCATCAGGTGGGGGCCGGTGACCTCCAGACGCACGGCGAGGAAGAGCAGGGCCGTGACGGCGGTGAGCGTCCAGACGGCCACCGTCCTCCGGCGCACGGCGCGGCGGTAGGCCAGGACGAGCAGGACCAGCGCCAAGGCGAAGCCGACGCGCACGGCGGGCCGCAGGACGCCCGTCAGCCCCTCGGTGGGCCACGCGTACTCCTGGATCCGGCCGGTGAGGGACGTCACCCCTTCCAGGATCGACGCCCGCTCCGTGGCCCCGGCCGTCTGGGACGACACCTGCCCCGGGATGACCCAGAGCATCGGCGCGAAGCAGACCGCGACGGCGGCCATCGCCAGCAGGTAGTCCCGCAACGGACGCCACCGTCTCAATGCCAGCAGCACCATGGCGCCCGCGACCAGCAGGAACCCCAGGTAGTAATGCGTGTAGAGGGCCGCGACGGCGGCGAGGAAGAACCCGGTCCGGGCACCTCTCCGGGGCTCGGGGGTCAAATAACCGTCGTGGAGCAGCACCAGGAGCAGCGCCGAGAGCAACAGCGCCAGGGCGTACGTCCGGATCTCCAGGGCGGCATAGAAGAAGAAGGGGTTGAACGCGGCGAGCGCGGTCAGCCAGGCCGGATGAACCTCCGGCAGCAATCGCCGCGACAGGGCCGCCACCACGAAGAGCGCCGCCGCGCCGCAGAAGACAGAGAAGAGCCGGGCGAAGAGAACGCCACCGTCGAGCGTCCGCCAGAGACCGAGCAGGAGGAAGTAGAGGGGGGGCTGCCCTTCGAAGAAGAGCGCCTGGTGGAGGGCGTGGCGCAACCCCCGCCCGGTCGTCTCCAGCGTGTAGGCCTCGTCGATCCAGATGTCCAGGCGGGCGGCGAGGGGGAGCGCGATCGCGAGATACAGGCCGATGATCGCGGGAACGGCCCGGCGGGAGCCCGTCGACTCGGCATCGGCCGCCATCGCTCTAGCCGCCGGACTCCAACGCGAACACCGGCTCCCGTTCCTTCAACCGGCCGCTCCGCGCCAGCCGTTCGGCGTGCTCGCCCAGGGGCACCACCTCGAACCCTCGGGCCAGGGCGGCCAGGTGATCGCTCACCCGCTCCAGCTTCCAGGCGCTCGGGCGGCGCATGCCGGGAAAAAAGGCGAGCGCGTCCGTGTCGTCGCACCCCAGGAAGTCGAGCGGATGGAGCAGGATCGACGGCTGCACTCCGGCGAGACGGCAGAGCCGGAGGGCGGTGTTGAAGTAGAGGCTTCCGAGGGCGGGCGCGAGGAGGTCGAGGTAGAGCACGTAGCTGAGATGGATCGGCGTCCGGAACAGCGGCATCGTGGTGACCGGAATCTCCACCAGCCGCTTCTCCCCCACCCGCCAGCGGTACGGCCGGATCGGCCGGAACCCCTCACCGAACGTCCCGAACAGGGCTCGCCGCTGCCGCCGCTGCTCGGCGGAGAGACCGGCGGTACGGAAGTAGTAGGCGCGAGCCAGCGGCCCCAGGAAGGTCGGCAGCGTGCTCGCGTCATAGCCGTAACCCCGCCGCGCCAGGACCTCCAGCGTCGCCGCGGAGAGGCTGAACCCCGGCCCGCGAAACCCCACCGGCCGCCGCCCGGTGGCCCGCTCGATCGCCTCCTCGGCCCGCGCCAGCTCCTCCTCCAGCTCCGCCTCGGAGTAGAGATGGAGCCACGACTCGTGCCGGAACGAGTGGTTGCCGACCTCGTGACCCGCCGCCGCCAGCGCCGCGAGAGCGTCCCGGTTCTCCGGCCGCGCCGCGTCCTGCCCCACCACGAAGAAGGTGATCCGCAGCCCCCGCTCGGCCAGGAAGGCCAGGACACGGGGCACGACGACGTCCAGGTACGAGGGGAAGGACTCCCAGCCGGGATCGCCATGGATCTTCAGGTAGGACCACAGATTATCGAGATCCAGAGAGAGGCTGGCGAGTCCTGGGCGGGGATTCACGAGCAGGATGGTATCAGCCGGCGGAGAAACCAGCGCTCCCAGGGTAGAAGCCGGTGTTTCCCGCCGGGAATCTCAGGCTTCCGGCGCCAAAGCATGGAGATCTGGCCCAGAAGCATGTAGATCCAGGCCGGAATCCAAGGCTCCCGGCTCAGAAGCATGCAGATCCAGCTGGGAATCTGAAGCTCCTGGCTCGGAAGCCGGTAGATCCAGCAAGGAATCTCAGGCTCCTGGCTCGGAAGCCTGTAGATCCGGCCGGGAATCTCAGGCTTCCGGGCCAGAATTCCGGGATCCCGGAGCGGAAGCTGCAGATCCAGAGCCGGATCCTGGAGAAGGGTACGCGGAGAGAGCTCCGCGGCCGGCGTTTCTGCTACGCTCCCGCGCCATGAAAATCCTGGTCACCGGGCACACCGGATACATCGGCAGCGTCATGGTGCCGCTGCTGCAGGCGGCGGGGCACGAGGTGGTGGGGCTCGACAGCGACTGGTTCGAGCCCTGTCTGCTGGAAGGACAGCCCGCGGACCGGGCGGTCCCCTCGCTCCGCAAGGATCTGCGCGACGTCGAGCGTAAGGATCTCGAGGGGTTCGTGGCGGTGATCCATCTCGCCGGGCTCTCGAACGATCCGCTGGGGAACATCGACTCCTCGCTGACCTACGAGATCAACGACGCGGCCTCGATCCGCTTCGCGCGGCTGGCCAAGCAGGCCGGGGTCGAGCGCTTCCTCTTCTCCTCCTCGTGCAGCACCTACGGCGCGGCCGGCGACGACTTCCTGGACGAGACGGCGGCGTTCAATCCCGTCACCCCCTACGGCGTCTCCAAGGTGCGGCTCGAGCAGCAGCTGGCGGACTTGGCGGACGACCGGTTCAGCCCCACCTATCTGCGCAACGCCACCGCCTACGGCGTCTCCCCCCGGCTGCGGGTGGACCTGGTGCTCAACAACCTGGTGGGGTACGCGGTGACGACCGGGCGCATCCACCTGATGAGCGACGGCACCCCCTGGCGGCCGATCGTCCACATCGAGGACATCAGCCGCGCCTTCCTCGCCGTGCTCGACGCCCCCCGCGAGCGGGTGCACGGCGAGGCGTTCAACGTCGGCCGCACGGCGGAGAACTACCGCATCCGTGAATTGGCGGAGATCGTGGCCGAGACGGTGCCCGGCTGCGCGATCACCTACGCCGAGGACGCCGGCCCCGACAAGCGCTGCTACCGGGTGGCCTGCGACAAGATCTTGCGGGTCCTCCCCGCCTTCCAGCCGCGGTGGGATGCCCGCCGTGGAGCCCGCGAGCTCTCCGACGCCTACCGCGCGGCGGGTCTCACGGCCGAGGAGTTCCTCGGCTCCCGCTTCATCCGCCTGAAGCGGATCCAGGAGCTCCAGGGGGAGGGGCGGCTGGACGCGGCGCTGCGCTGGCAGGCGCCGGTCACGGCCTAGGCGCGGGCTCCAGCACCCGCACCACCCAGGTCCCCTTGCGATTGGTGATCGCGGTCTCCAGGCGGAGCCGGTAGGTCGCCAGCAGGCGCCGGACGATGACGTCCGCCCGGCGTGAGCGGAAGGTCGAGACGATAAAGACGCCCCCGGCCTCCAGGAGATCCTCGTAGCGGCGGACCGTCCCCACGGGATCGTTGAAGTAGTAGACGCACTCGTTGAAGACGACGGCGTCCCAGCGTTCCGGCGTGGCGTAGGACTCGGCGTCGGCGGCGGCGAAGGCGGTCTTGGCGTCCTCCCGGCCGGCGGCCTGGCGGATGGCGGCCTCGGAGAGGTCGACACCGAGGTACCGGGAGTAACCGAGGGGGCGGAGATGGTCGGCGAGCAGCCCCTCGCCGCTCCCCACGTCGAGCACCGAGCCGCCGGGCTTGAGATGGTGGAGGTAGCCGGCGATCACGCTGTAGCGGGCGAGCTCGTCGAGCCGCCGCATGAACTCCCACCCCCCCTCGCGGTACTGCTCCTCCCAGACCGCCTTGGCGGCCGGCGCGTCGCCTCTGCCGGTGGCGGCCTCGAAGGCACGGACCCGCGCCGCCAGCCGCTCCGCGAGCGGGAACCGGCGCCCGAAGAGGAAGCGATAGTAAAAGATGTAAACCGGCTTGAAGGCCCGGCGCCCGTAAACTCCGATCATGGCTTGCTCTCCCGCGGTCGCGCGTCATCCTAGCGCGAGATCTACACGGCTTCAGAGATTTTTACAGAGAAACTTGCACATTACATGTTGCAATCGGTCCGCGAAGCTCGTAGCATCGATCCGTTCAAGGGAAGTTCCTGGTGCAGCAAAAGTTTGGGTCGTCGTAGCAAGACCAAAGGAGGCCGGTCGCATGAAGAAGTCGCTCGCCTGCACCCTCGCGCTCACCGCGCTGGGGGTCATCGCCCCACTGAGGGCCGAAACCGTGTACATCCCCGTCGTCGGGCCGGTGAACGCCGCCGGGACCCCTCTCGCCACCCAACTCTGGATCTCCAATTTCGATGCCGTGGAGCGCCCCTACGCCACCGCCTTCCTGCAGGCGGACCGTGCGGAGGCCGCACCCAAGGCGGCCAGCTCTACCGTACCGGCCGATCGCGCGGTGTATCTGGACAAGGTCGCCGCCGTGGGGGAGACCGGTTTGCTGGCGGTCGACGCTTCGCCGGAGCTGCTGGTCAACGCCTGGGTCAAGAGCACCCACGGCAAGCGCGTCTCCTACGCCGGCCTGCCGGTGATCTCCGCGGACAACCAGCTCGCGGCGGGCGACGCCACCTACCTCAACGGCGTCGGCCGCCTCGGCAGCCGCGACGTCACCCAGCTCGCCCTGGTCAACCTCGGCGACACCGCCTCGCAGTGCCAGGTGGACGTCGTGGCCCTGGACGGCTCGCTGGTCCGCAGCATCGGCTCCGTGGAGGTTCCGGCGAAGTCGATGAGCCGGTTCGAGGACGCCCTCGGCCTGCGCGGCGAGCCGGCGGCCACCGCCAAGGTCTCGTGCGATCAGCCGTTCTACGCGCTGGCCGCGCTGGTCGACAGCAAGACCTCCGAGGTTTCCTTCGTCAACCCGGCGACCGCCATCGAGCAGGCCAAGGCGCGGAAGCCGTCGGCGGCCACCACGCCCAACGTCATCATCTTCGACCAGAGCGGCACCTTCCACACCGCCACCAAGGACAATCCCAAGAAGGTCCTGCGCATCCCGGTGCCGAAGCAGATGAACGCGGGGCGGGTCACGGCCGAGTTCGACGTCGTGGCCGGCCCGTGGAACCCGCGGCTGCCGAAGGGCGCGCACAACCTGATCTTCTTCCACCGCGGCCGGTTCCGCAGCAACACCCTGGCCAACATCAACGCCTTCGGACCGAAGAACAACAAAGTCAAGTCCGCTCAGAACATCGACCTGCCGGCGAAGTACAGCACCAGCACCGACTTCTCGTACGCGTTCCAGCAGGGTCAGACCTATCACGTCATCCTCCTCTACAACGCCGCGGCCAAGACGGTCACCTTCGGCGTCTACCAGAACGGCCACCTGGTGAAAGGCGGCCAGTACGACGCCACCGCGCGCAATCACCTGCTGACGGTGCCGGGCACCGGTCTGGTGGCCGAGTTCGGGAACTACAACAATCAGGCTCTCCCCGAGGTGTCGAGCCTCGGCTGGAAGTTCGCCAACTTCCACGTCGAGATCTCGCAGGCGCTCTAAAGCGGTCTCCTCGCGATGAGCTCGCGGTGAGCTCCGGGCCCGCCCCCGTGCGCGAAACGCGCGCGGTGGCGGGCTCGATCCTTTTCAGAGGGATTTTCGGCTTTTCGGGCTTGCGTCCAGCCTTTCACGGCGGTACCATGCAGATGTTTCTATTTCTTGCAGTACAGCCGCCTGAAGGAGGATGGCTCCGATGAGGAAGCTCGTCGCTCGCCGCGTCGCGTCGTTCGCCGCTTTCGCCGCGGCTCATTTCGCGGTGTCGCTGCTGGCCACGGCCGGCGCCGCGTTCGCCGGCGCGGTCTACGTCCCGGTGCCCGATCCAATCAGCTCGACGGGGAGCACGCACGCGGTCCAGATCTGGATCACCAACGCCGGCTCCGACCAGCGTCCGTACACGGCGACGTTCCTGAACGCCGAGAGCGACGGCACGCAGCGGCCGTCGACCCCGGCGCCGGCGACTCCCCTCCCCGGAGGGCGCACCTCGATCCTCGGCAGCGTCAGCACCCCCGGCAAGTCCGGCCTGCTCGAGATCAACGCGAGCGCCGCGATGTCGATCGACGCCCGCCTGTTCAGCACCTCGGCCGACGCCGCGAGCACCTCGGTGAGCCCGGTCCCGCTGATCTCCTCGGACAACCTGTTCGATGCCGGCAAGACGGCGGTCCTCATGGGCCTGCGCCGCGATCTCTCCCGCGGCGACGTCACCAGCCTGGGAGTCGTCAATCTCGGCAAGCAGGCCGCGCAGTGCCAGGTCAGTCTCGTCCGCGCCGACGGCTCGCAGATCGGCGCCACGGCGACCTTGACCTTCAAGGCGCTCTCGCTGCGCAGCTTCGACGACGCCTTCAACCTGCTCGGCGAGCAGCAGGTGGCCGACGCGCACGCGGAGGTGAGCTGCGGCCAGCCGTTCTACGCCTACGCGACGCTGTTCAGCCAGAGCAACTCCCAGATGCTCTTCATCACCCCCTCCGCCTCGGGCGCCTCGACGCTGACCGGACCAGGCGACAACCAGCCGCCGCCGTCCACCACCGGCTCGTCCGTCTACTCCGTGTCCGGCCTGTTCCACACCGCCACCGCGGGCAACGAGAAGAAGACCTTCAACATCCCGCTCGCGAAGGCGATGTCGGCCCGGCGCGTGGTCCTCGACATGGACTTCGTCCCCGGCCCCTGGAACCGCTCGAAGGTCCCGGGCAATCACGCGATCGTCTGGCTCTATCGCGCCAAGTTCCGCAGCAACACGATCGCCAACGTGAACGCCTTCAGCCCGCCCAAACTCTCGCTCAAGGCGGCGCAGAACGTCAACCTGGCGCCGGGCAGCACCACCCAGGACGAACAGGGGGTCGCCTGGGTGCAGGGGCAGCGCTACCATCTGAAGTTCACCTACGACGCCGAGCATGGGACGGTCACCGCGGTCCTCTCCTCCAACGGGGCGACGCTCAAGACGCTGCAGTTCCCCGGCACGGCCCCGAACGGAGTGCTCGACATCCCGGCGACGGGAATGACGGTGGAGTTCGGCCACTACCCCGGCCAGGACGGCCCCGAGGTGCCGAGCTACGGCTGGCAGTACTCGAACCTGCGGATCGAGTTCGTGCCCTATTAGCTCAGGCTGTATCAGGGGTTCCTGGCGGCGCGGTCGAGGACGCCCGAGCTCTCCAGGCAGTCGGCGAGCATCGCCGCCACCCTCTCCGCGCCCCGGTGGTTGAAGTGGATGCCGTCCTTGAGGAAGATCGCGTCGCGGTGCTCCCCGTCGAGCTTCGCGAGCTCCCCCGCCAGATCGCAGAGCGTGGCCCGGTCCTCCCGGGCGACGCTCCGCACCGCCTCGACGTACTCCTGATGGAGCGGCACCACGTCCTCCAGCCGCCGGATCCAGACGCCTTTCAGGTACTGCGGCTCGTGCCCCTTCTGGTGCGAGGTCGGAGCGGTGATCAGGACCGGCTCGATCCCGTGGCCGCGCGCCAGACTCACCATCGCGTGGAGATTGGCGCGGAAATCGGGGAGGGGAACCCGGCGGTTGTCGTCCGACCGGTGGGCGGCGACCCACGCCTTCTGGCTGAGCTGAGCCAGACGCATCTCCTGCCAGCGTGAGCCCGTCCGCCGCAGGAGCCGCTCGATCTCCTCGTCCGGCAGGCCAAAGCCGATCCAGTGATCGTTCCAGCCGTAATAGATCGTGGCCACGCGGGGGCGGAAAGGCAGGACGTCACGCTCGAGCTGCCGTAGTCCCTGGTAGGTGGACCACCCCGCCGTTCCCAGGTTCACGCCCGTCCAGCGACCGCCGGGCCGACGCTTCGCGAGCTGGGCCAGCAGGAGCTCAGGGTAACGGCCGTAGTCGGTGCAGGAATCTCCCAGGAAGGCGAACACGGGGCGCTCGGCGCGGGCCTTCGCCAGGGTCTGCGCGTAGCTCGTGTGGACCCAGAGGAAATCGGGGTCGGAACGGTACTCGCCGCCGAGCGAGGTGAGCGTCTTCGGCCAGCCGAACTGGATCTGCTCCGGCCGCAGGTGGTACGAGAACCCCGCGACGCGCAGCGCGAGCTCGCTCGCCAGCAGGCCGGTCGCCAGGCCGGCTCCGGTGAGGAGGATGAGCTTGAGGCTACGGCTGGCTCTCATCGGTCGATGGGGGTTGACCGGCGGGATGTCGCCGCCGGGGGTGGGCCCGGGCCTCGGGAGCGGCGGCCGGGACGGTGGCGTCGTCCTCGGCGGCGGCTGGATTGCCTTCGGCCGGAGCCGCCGGCGCCGGGATGTTCTGGAGGTACGGAGAATCCGAGCGCATCCAGAAGCCCGTCACCTTCCGGTAGCCGTAGCTCGGCAGGACGTCCGCCACCTTCCCCATGCCGCGGCGCACCCCCCAGATCTGGAAGAAGGCGTCGGGCCGCTGCTCGCCGAGCAATCGCTGCTGGTTCCACTTCGTGTGCCCCGGCCGGAAGGTGTCGAAGTTGTCCTCGTCGAGCGGCACGGCCGGCTGCATGTGCGCGATGACGCGGTCGTTGTAGCCGAGGATGTCGATCATCTTATAATCGGAAAAGTAGGCCGGGATGCCCGCCCAGGCGGTGGCCACCACGGCGCCGGGCCGGACGAGCCGGCGGAAGGCCACGATCTCGGCGACCACCCGCTGGTGCCGCTCGGTCATCGGGGGGCGGTCGGTCAGGGTGATCTCGCGCCAGGAATCGTCCGCCTTCGCCGAGAGCCAGAGCCCGTTGACGAGCAGCAGGGCGGCGACGGTGGCGGCGGCGAGGACGAAGCGCCCGGCCGGATCGTCCGCGTTCGCGTCCTGCCGGCTCCGCCAGAGCGCCAGCGCCTCGTTGAACGTGGCGTTGAACAGCACGAAGAGAAGCGGCACGACGAAGGCGATGAAGCGGTTCGCCCGGATCGGCAGATCGCCGTCCCAGGCGTCCCCGCCGACGTAGACGTCGTACGCGCAGTAGAGCGCGAAGATCGCCGCCGGCAGGATCAGCCGGCGGTTCCGCCGCAGGAAGACGCCGGCCCCGAGCCCGGCGACCAGGATCACCGCCAGATGGTCGCGCAGGAACTGCGTGAGGACCGAGGTCCCGCGCAGCAGGCGCACGGCGAGCGGCACGCCGGTGAGCTTGAGGTAGTACGTGTTCGGCAGCAGGTCGTGGTAGTAGACCCAGCGGAAGATGCCGTAGGCCAGGGTCATGCCGCAGAAGATCGCGAAGCCGGCGAGCCAGCTCCGCGTCCCCATCTGCCGGAACCCCCGCCGCAGCAGGACGTAGAGCTGGACGGCGGCGACCAGCAGCAGCATGTCCATGCGCAGCAGGAAGGCGGCCGCGCAGACGATCCACAGGGCGACGTTGCGGTCGCGGCCGGAGCCGGCCGTGGTGAGCGCGAGTTGGACGGCGGCCACCGCGAGCAGCGCCTGCAGGCCGGTCTCCATCCCCATCAGCGCCCAGTAGGCGAGCGGGAAGTAGAAGGCCGTGAGCAGGGCGGCGGGCAGCCAGTGGCGCGCTCCCGGGGGGGAGAAATGATCGAGCATCAGCCGGCGGACGGCGATCACGGCGCCGGCCAGGGTCAGCAGCGAGAGGATCTGGACGGCCAGGCTGCGATCGCGTAGCGCGATCGGCAGCGCGTTGACCGGGATCATCAGGAAGGTCCAGAGCGGATGGGTGAACCCCTCGACCGGCGCCCCGAACCGCGCCCATTCGAGCCCGAGCCCGTCGACCAGGTTGCGGGCGTAGGTCATCGAGATCATCGCGTCGTCGAACAGGCAGTAATAGCGCTGCCCCTCGACCTCGAAGGACGAACGGTGGATGAACCAACCCGCCCAGAGCCCGAAGACGAGCAGCAGGACGGCGAGGCCGAAAGAGACTTTCCGCGAAGACGGCTGATCCATTCTCTATCCTTGAACGGGAACTGGAGCCGATTGTGTCATACCGGTCCGGGAGCCGCCTGCGCGAAGAAGCTCCGGAACGGCCGCCAGTACCGCCCGGCGAGCCCGGCGGCGGCGAGGGCCGCGGCGGCCAGGGAGACGAAGAACCGCGCCCAGCTCCCCGGCGCGAAGAGCCAGGCCGCGAGGGCGAAGAACGGCAGCGGGATGAGATACAGCAGGGCGAGATCGCCGAGGAGCGTGCGGAAGCGGGGGCCGAACACCCGGGCGACCTCCCAGGCCATTACGAGATTGCCCACCAGCAGGTAGTTCGCAGCCCCCATCCCCACCGCGCCGAAACGCAGGGTGAAGAGGATGCCGAAACCCACCAGCGAGACGAGGTTGAGGAGCTCGATCACCAGCCAGGAGCGGTCCCGGTGCTCCGCCTTGAGCATCTCGCCGCCGAGGATGGTGAACTGATCGAAAAACGGGATGAACGCGAGCACCCGCAGGATCGGCGCCGCCGCCAGCCAGGTCTCGCCGAGCACGACGCGGACCACCCGTTCCGCGTTGAAGAACAGGAAGTAGCTGGCCAGGATCTGGCAGCCGAGGAGCTGGATCGTGCTCAAGCGGAAAAACTCGACGAAGCGGCGGCGATCGTTCAGATATTCGACCAGCGTCGGGAAGAGCGCGCGCGGGTAGACGATCGTCGCGACGAGGAACACCAGCCAGTACGACCGCGAGTAGAGGCCGACCGTGGTCGTGCCGCGGTACCAGTCGACGATGAAGACGTCGATGTAGGTGACGAGCTGGAGGGTGAGCCAGATCAGGAAGAGCAGGAAACTGCCGCGGAGCAGGCCGCGGAGCAGCTCCGGCTCGACCTTCAGGGGGATCTTTCCCCACGCCTTCGCCCACGAGTAACCGGCGAGGAGCGCGGCGCCCACCAGATCGCCGATCACCAGGCTCCAGTACCCCCAGCCCAGCCACGCGAGCCCCACCGAGACGGCGGCGAGGACGATGCCGCGCCCGATCTCCGGGGCGACCAGGTTGCCGATCGTCAGCTCCCGCTCGAAGAAGGCCCTGGGCACGACCGCCAGGCCGTCCAGCAGGACCCAGGCGGCAAAGACGCGCAGCACCGACGGCAGCTCCGGCGCCAGGCGGCCGAACAGGGGTGCGCTCGCGATCAGGGCGAGGGTGATCAGGACGCCGAGAACGCTGGTGAAGGCGAGGACGGTGCCGTAGGGGCGGCGCTTGTCGCGCACCAGGTGATAGGGCAGCCCGACGTCACGGACGGCCGAGGCGAGCGTCACGATCCGCAGGGCCAGCTCGTAGACGCCGTGCCCGTGCGGGAGGATCAGACGGGCGAGCGCCAGCTTGACCCCGAAGTTGATCCCCAGCCGGGCGAGCTGGATGGCGTAGGAGGCGAACGTCGAGCGGAGGACGCGCTGCTCGGTGGTGCCGCCGTCCGGGCCCTCACCCCCCGGCCCCCTCTCCCGTCCCCTCCCCCCTCCCTCCCCGGGAGAGGGGGAGAAAAGGTCGTCTAGAGGAGGTTCGCCCAGCGCGCCCATTTTTCGGTGAGGTCCATGCCGGTCTCGAAATCGAAGGCCGGCCGGTAGCCCAGCAGCCGCTTCGCCTTGTCGATGCGGACGTGGGTCCGCGGGCGGAAGAAGCCGATCATCTCGGGAGTCAGCGGATGGACCGGCAGCTCGGCGGCGGCGCGGGAGACGCGGCCGCCGCTCCCCAGGCCGGCCTTGATCCGCTGCTGCACGCTCTCGGGGAGAACGGTGCTCGCCATCTCGCGCAGCCAGACACCCTCGCGGGTGCGCTCGATCCGCTCGCGGATCGGCTGCTCGGACTTCAGGATCCGGAGAGCCTCGCCCACGGCATGCGGCTGCGCCCGCTTCCAGCGGCGCCAGAAGGCGAGCGCCTCGGCCTCGGTCATGTCGACCGTGCGCCGCTCGAGCCCGAGCATCCGCTCGAAACGGCCATAGAGCTCCCGCCAGGTCACCGGCTCCTCGCCCGAGATCAGGAACGCCTCCCCCACCGCCGCGTCCTCGACCGCGGCGAGGAGCATGGCGCTCACCAGGTCGTCGACGTAGACGGCGTTCCCCAGGCCGTCGCCGCCGTTGACCAGGATCTGCCGGCCGGCCTTCAGCGTCCGGATCACGGACTCGGTCCAGACCCCGCCGTAGGGTCCGTAGACGGCCGTCGGCTGGAGCACGGCGACCGGCAGCCCCGACGAGAGGGCGATCTGCTCGGCCTCGAGCTTGCTGTCCGAGTAGGCGTTGCCGAAGCGGCGGCGGGGGGCGGTCTCGTCGAGGTCGCCGTCCGTGGTCTGGCCGTAGACCATCAGCGTGCTGAGATAGACGATGCGTCCGACGCCGGCGGCCCGGGAGGCCTCCAGCACCCGCCGCGTCCCTTCCCGGTTGACCGTGGCGCGGTGCTTCTGGCTGCCGGAGGTGCCGTAGGCGCAGTGGAAGACGGCGTCGCACCCCTGGATCGCCACCGCGAGATCGGGGGAGCTGGTGATGTCGCCGCGCAGCACGGTCACCGGGAAACGGGCGAGACGCGCCGCGGCAGCGAGATTGCGCACCAGGGCGCGCACCTCGGCACCATGCTCGACGATCAGGCGCTCGACCAGCCGGCCGCCGATGAAGCCGGTGGCGCCGGTGACCAGCACCCGGCGGCCGGCGAGCGCGCCGGCGATTCCGGCCAGACCGGTGGGGCTCACGGCGCCTGCTCCCCGGGCACCGGGGCGATCGACCAGGGGAGCACCAGAGGCTGGCGCCGCGCGTAGCACTCCTCGATCAGCGCCAGCGACCGGCGCCCCTCGGTTCCCGGGATGAACGGCTCGCGGCGCTGGCGGATGGCGCGGGCGAAGTCGTCGATCTGCCGCACGAAGACGTCGGTGAAGTTGAGCGCCGAGCCCGCGCCGGAGCTCCTCTCCAGCCGGGCATGGCCGGCGAGCGCGACCTCGCGGTCGGCGAGCGAGAGGCGGATCTCCGGGTCGGGGTCCCAGATGCCGACCTCGAGCCTCGCCCGCTCGCCTTCGAAGACACAGGTGTTGCGGAGGGTGCGCGTGCGGCTGATCTCGACCTCGCCGGTAACGACCTCGCCGGTCGCGCCCGCAGCCGTGGCGAGGGTCATCTCGCAGTCCGACTCGACGCCGCCCATGGCGTCGTCCCGGTATTCGGTCACGGTCAGGTCGCCCAGCCACCAGAGCAGCAGGTCGAGCACGTGGACGCCGAAGTCGGCCAGCACGCCGCCCCCCGCCGTCTCCTTCTTGAGCAGGAAGTCGGTGGCGAACGGCCAGCGGGGGATCACCCCCTGGCGCAGGTCGAAGCGGCGGATTCCACCGATCAGGCCGTCGCGCAGCAGGTTGCGGACGAAGAGCGACGCGTCGAAGAAACGGAAGTCGAGCCCCACGGCCAGCACGGCGTGCCCGGCGCGGGCGGCGTCGATCATCTCGTCGCACTCGCGCACGTTCATCGCCATCGGCTTCTCGACCAGCACGTGGACCCCCCGCCGCAGCAGGTCGATCGAGACCGGCGCGTGCAGGCTGTTCGGCAGGGCGACGACGGCGGCCTCGACCTTCCCCGGGAGGCTCTTGAAATCGGTCGCCACCTCGGGCACGCCGAAGCGCTCGGCGAGGGCGCGGGCGCGCTTCTCGTCGGCGTCCACGAGCACGGCGGCCTCCACCCGGTCGGAAGCAGCGATGGCGGGCAGGTGGTGGATCTGGGCCACCGCGCCACAGCCGACGACGGCGAGGCGGACCTTGGAGGTGTTCGGCTTCGTCATGAGGAGCGGATCGGGGTCAGGCACGCCGGAGCGGCGGCGTATCTTACCTCAGCCGGGTCCGGAGGGCAGCCTCGCGTGCTCGCGGATGGCCGCGGCCAGCTCGGCGGGAGTGCCGACGTCGCGGTAGCTTCCCGCCGGAAACTCGATCCCCTCGACATGGAGCCCGGATTCGACGGCGGACCGTACCACGGCGCCGATCTGGAATTCACCGTCTCCTGCCGGCGCGCTCCGCACCGCCTCATGGAGGAAACGGGTGAAGACCGGGCTCCAGACGGCGATCAGCCAGTTGTAGCGGAGAGACGTGCTTTCCGGCCGTACCTCGACGCGGACCACCCGGCCGTCCCGAGACAGCTCGACCATGTCGGTGGTGCGGAACCGCTCGGCCGGGAAGAGGCCGAGGACGAGGTCGGCCCCCGTCGTCGCCTGCCGCGCGATCAGGGGAGCGTAGGCGTCGGCCGGCTCGAAGATCACGTCCGGGAAGCCGAGGGCCACGATCGACTCCTCGACGAAAGGGTAAGCCCGGTCGAGCGTCTCCGGCACGCTCCGCGATCCGGGGATGGCGAGATAGGCGAGCGCCACGTCCGCGATCTCCCCGGTCCCGAAGTAGCGGGGGACGTCCTGCTTGGATTCGTGGAGCACCATGAAGGCCCGCCGCACCCCGGCCGCCCGGAACCGCTCCAGCAGATAGTGCCCCGCCACCTTGGGAGCCGGCCCGCGAGGGGTTTCCCGGAAGCCGATCGGCAGCAGCTCCTTGCTACAAGGCAGCGGCCCCAGCCGCTCGGCCCGGCCGGCGGCGGGGATGAGGCCGATGGGGGGGAGGAGCCTGTGTGGGACCAATTCGAGTGGCTCGTCGAAGTCATCCGACATCCTCTTGATAATGCCCTTCGCACTACCGAAGATGCGCTGGCGTTGCTCGGCCACGGCTCCCGATGCTACCACCCGGAGTAAGATCCCGCCCCATGACCGAGCCCGCCGCCTACGAGTACCTCACCCGCAAGGAGGCCGACATGGCCTTCAAGCGGCGGGCGTGGACGATCTTCGAGTGGCTGGGGTCGACGGACGGCCAGACGATCCTCGACTGCGGGTGCGGACGGGGGTTCTACCTCAAGATGCTGCGCCACCTGGGGACCGCCCGACTCTTCGGGGTCGATCTGGAGCTCCCCTATCTCCGCAAGGCGCGGCGCAACACGGCCCATCTGCCGGCGATCCTGGTGGGCAACGCCTCGATCTACGACCTCCCCTTCCCGGACGCGACCTTCGACGCGGTCGTCCTCTCCGAGATCCTGGAGCACGTCGACCGCGATGTGGACGCGCTCCGGGAGATCCACCGCGTGCTCAAGCCGGGGGGTCTGGCGCTGATCACCGTGCCGCACGCGAATTACCCCTTCTGGTGGGACCCGATCAACAAGAGCCTGGAGACGCTCTTCCACACCCACATCGGCCGGGGACCGCTCGCCGGCATCTGGGCCTTCCACGTCCGCCTGTACACGCCGGAGAAACTGCGGGAGGCGACCCTCGCGGCGGGCTTCGAGGTCGAGGAGGAGCGCTCCTTCACCCATCATGCCTTCCCGTTCGTCCACAACCTGCTCTACGGGCTCGGCAAGCCGCTCCTCGAATCCGGGATCTTCGGCCAGGGCCTCGCGGACGTGGCGGACCGCGGCAGCTTCGATTCTGGCGGCGGCAGCCCGCTCCACCCCATCAATCTGGGGCTCAGGCTGCTGAACCGGATCGACCGCGGGAACCGGATGAACGAGCCGCCGGGGCGGTCGACGGTCAATCTGTGCCTGAAGGCACGGAAGCCTGCCCGGACGCACGCCCGGGATTGAAATCCCGGGCTACCGACAAACGCCCCTGACCGGGGCTCTTTAAGGGTCCGCTTTTTGAAGTCCGGAGGACGGCCGTGGGTAGCCCGGGATTTCAATCCCGGGCTCTGCCCGCTCCTCCGCCACCACCGCATACCGCCGGAACAGCTCCTCGTACCGCCCGATCGTCACCCCGGCCGAGAAGTGCCGCTCGATCTCCTCGACCGGACGGACGAAGCGGCCGCGGTCGCTCAGGACCTCCACGATCCCCTCGCCCAGGGCCCGCCAGTCGTCGCGCGGCACGATCTTCCCCATGCCGGTGAGCTGCACGGGGACCCGGCCGCCGGGGGTGTCGGTCATCACCACCGGGGTGCCGCACAGCATGGCCTCCACCTGCACCAGCGCGAAGCACTCGGTGTCGCTCGGCAGGGCGAGCACGTCGCAGGCGGCGTAAAAATTTGCCATCTCCCCACGCGAGGGGACGACGCCGAGGAAAGTGAGCTGGTCGCGGAAACGGTCCACCAGCGGCTGGTGGCGCGGCCAGTAGGTTTCGTAAGGAATCTGGTGCTGGCCGGCGAAGACGATCCGCGCATGGGGAAAGGCGCGGTTGACCACCTCCAGGGAACGGATCAGCAGGTCCGGCCGCTTCTCCTCGACGAAGCGGCCGGCGAAGCCGATGACCGGCCCGCCGTCCGGCGACCAGGCCCGGCGCAGCTCGCGAACCCTCTCAGCGTCCGGCGCCGGCACGTCGACGAACGGCGGGATCACCACCACCTTCTCCAGGTAGGGGCTCAGGTATTCCGAATGCCGGGCGTAGTCCAGCGTGTGGCAGACGAGCGCCGGAGCGGCACTGGCCAGGGTGCGGTAGAAGGCGAACATCACCGCCGTGATGATCCGGTTGAGCGCCCCCGCCGGCAGCACCAGGTCGCCGTGATGGGTGACGACGACCCGCTTGCCGGCCGCCCGCGCGGCGAGCCCGATCAGGGCCGTCTCGAGCATCGGCGTGTGGACGCTCACCACGTCATGCTCCCGGATCAGGCGGGCGAGCGCCCTGGGATAACCGGGCAGGATCATGCCGCGGCTGATGCCGAAGGGGAGCGGCCAGAGGCGGACCACCCGGACGCCGTTCTCGATCGACTCGCCGAGCGGCGTCTCCGCGGAGTGATGGGCGCAGAGGACGGTGACCCGGTGGCCGCGCGCCGCCAGCCGCTCGGCGAGCTGCCGCACGTAGAGCGTCAGCCCCGTCCGGTGCGGCAGATAGTAGAGCAGGCAGATCAGGATGCTCGGGCCGACGTCTCGATCGCTGCTCGACATGGAGGAGAATTGTCGCAAGAAAGCCCGCGGGACCCGCCGGGAAGCCGTTGAAGATGAACGCGGCATGCTACCATCCGCCGCGAATTCCGGGCAACTGCATCGCCTATCCGACACCCATGCTCCCATCCGACTCTCAAGCCGAGCCGAAGCGCTGGATCGGGATCGCCCTCCTCGGGCTGCTCCTGATCAGCTTCGCCCTGCGCACCTGGGACGCCAGCCAGGGGCTCAACGCCAGCCGGTACTACGACGAACGCTTCCCGCTCAAGAACGTCTCCGGGCTCCTCCTGCACGGCGAGTTCCGCCCTCGGCACGCCTTCTACCTGAGCCTCTCCTATCTCCCCCAGACGGCGGTGCTCGCCGCCAGCCAGTGGCTCTTCCAGGTCACCCGCTACGAGCCGTTCTCGATCTACAGCACGACGAGCGACGGCTACTCCCCCACCGCCTACTGGCTCTGCCGGATGATCAACGTGATCTACGGCACCCTGAGCCTCTGGCTCCTGTTCCTGATCGGCAGGCGCATCTACTCGCCCGAGGTGGGGCTGGTCGCGGCGGCCGTCCTGGCGGCGTTCGGCCGGCACGTGCTGAGCTCGTCGGAGTTCAAGCCGGACATCCTCGTCATCTTCCTGGTGGTGCTGACCTTCTACTGGACGCTCGGCGCCGCCTTCCGCCCCTCCCTCCGCCGCTTCCTGCTGGTGGGGTTCGGCGTCGGGCTGGGCGTCTCGACCAAGTACACGGGGATCGCCGGAGCCATCCCGATCACCGCCGCGGTCCTCCTGGAAGGGCGGCGCGACCGCCGGCAGTGGCTCTGGCTGATGCTCGCGGGCGTGGCCTCGGTGGTCACCTTCGTGGCGCTCAACCCGTTCCTCGACGTGGTGTTCGAGTTCATCCCCAAGCTGGTCAACGGCTACGCGGCGAAGGGGGTCGAGGAGCAGAGCAACCACTGGGTGGTGCTCGAGCGGCAGGCCCAGTTCCTGATCGAGCACCACGGGCCGGTCGTCGCCGCCTTCGTGGCCCTCGGAATCGTCTGGCTCCTCGGACGGATCGTCCGCCCCGCGCCCGGGGATGGCCGGGAGCGCCTCGGCTCGATCCTGGTCCTCAGCCTGCTCCTCGGCTACTCGGCCCTCCACGCGCTGGGGATGACGCTGTTCCGCGGCCAGAACTACCTACCGGTCGTCCCCTTCTCCTCGCTCGCCGCGGCCTGGGCGATGGTCGAGCTCTGGCGGCTCCTGGCCTCCCGCCTCCCCTGGCTGGCGTGGCGGCCGGTCGCGGCCCTCGTCTGGCTCGCGGTGGGCGCGGCCCTGCTGGCGCAGCAGGGGACGATCGTCTACCTCCGCGTCGTGCCCACCACGTTCGAGCTGACCAACGACGCCCTCCTCACCGAGCTCGATCCGGTCGGCCTGCGCCACGTGGCCTACGAGCGGTCGCTGGGCGCCTTCGACGCCGGCGGCAAGCCCCGCCGGCCGCTGTTGACCCCGGTGGCCCGGCTCACCACTCTTCCGCCCGGCTTCCTCGACCGGACAGACGTCGAGATCTTCCCGCGGCGGCGGCTCCAGGGACCGGGCTCCGCGCTCTACCGCGCCCGCGTCGCCCGCCTGCGGAAGGACCAGGTCGAGATCGTCGGTGATCGCTGGTTCCGCAGCCGCGGCGAGCCGCTGGTGATCCTCCGCCACCCGTGGACGCTGGCCGGGGATCCCGTCGATCTCCAGATCCGGCGGCCGGACGGGGATCCCCCCTATCTGGTGGGCCGCCTCCCGGCGGGGATCGCCCGGCCGGGCGAGGCCGTCTCGCTGGTGCTCTGGATCCCCCGCGGCTCGGAGGACCGCGACGTCGACGAGCTGAAGCTCGATCCGGGCGGCCAGCCGGTGGGGGTGTTCGACACCGGCCGTCGCCTCAACCGCCTCTTCCGGACGAGCCCGCGCTTCTCGCTCACCGGCACCGAGATGCGGGTGCGGGTCCCCTCGACGCCGGACGACCGTCCGCGCGGCTACGGCCTGGAGATCTACACGTGGCGGCCGGGGCCGGCTCCGGCGCAGCCTTGAAGCCGCGCAAAACCGGCCGGCTCGCCCCCTCCGGCCTGCTCGGGGGGAGCGCCCTGCTGCTCGTCACGCTGAACCTGGCGAGCGCCCTCCACTTCGCGTTCCACATCGCCATGGCGCGGCTCCTCGGTCCCGCCGGCTATGGAGCGGTCGCGGCGCTGCTCGCCATTCTCTACGTGCTGAACGTCTTCGCCGAGTCGGTGCAGACGGTGATCGCCCGCTACGCTGCGCACGAGCCCGATCCCGGCCGGCTGCACGACCTCCTGCGCCGGGGTCTGCGCAAAGGGGGCCGGGCCGCGCTGGCGCTGGCGGCGCTCTATCTGGCCACAGCCGTCCCGCTCGGGAAATGGCTGCGCATCCCCTATCCGCTGATGGCCCTGTTCGGCCTGTCACTGATCGGCGTGGGGCTGCTGCCGGTGCACCGCGGGGCGCTCCAGGGGTGGAAACGCTTCGGCGATCTCGGGCTCAACATGATCTGGGAGGTGCTGGCCAAGCTCGCCATCGGCATCGGGCTGGTCTGGATTGGGGGCAGAGAGTACGGAGCCGTGGCGGGGATCGGCCTCAGCCTCTGCTTCGCCTTCGCGGTCTCCTGGCTGCCGCTGCGCGATGTCTACCGCGTTCCGGCGACGCCGGCCGAGGCGCCGGACATCTATCGCTACAGTCTGCCGGTGTTCGCGGTGACGGCCACGGTGATGGGCTTCTACAGCCTCGACGTCCTGCTGGCGCGGGCGTTCTTCCCGGACGCGGTGGCGGGAGGGTACGCCGTGGCCTCCTTCCTCGGCAAGTCGATCCTGCTCGGCACGGCGGCGGTCACCAAGGCGGCGTTCCCGCACTCGGCCGAAGCCGCGCGGAGCGGACGCTCGCGGCACGTCCTCGCCGGCACCCTCGGGCTGCTCGCCCTCTGCGTGACACCGGTGATCGCCGTCTTCGCGCTCTTCCCGGAGCCGCTGATGCGGGCCGTGGGCAGCCGCGGCTACCAGGGGGCGGCGGAGCTCGTGCTGCCGCTGGGGATCGCGATGTCGCTGATGTCGGTCAGCAACGCCCTCCTGCTCTACCGGCTCTCCACCGGCCGGCTTCGTTTCTGGACGCTGCTCCCCCTGCTCGTCCCGCTGGAAGCCCTGGCGCTCGCCCGCTTCCACGCCTCACCCCTGGAGTTCGCCTGGACGGTGGCGGCGATGAACGGGGTGTTCCTGCTGGTGGCGGCAACGGTGGCCGGGTTCAGTTCCCCCCCGCCACATACCCCAGCGCCTTCAGATCCTCCTCTTCCTTCGGTGTGAGCTTGGGCTGCCCTGCCGTCGCCCGGCCCGGCGGCACCTCGGAGCCGTTGGCGGCCAGCCAGGCGTTCTTGAGCTGCCGGGCCATGCGGTTGACCTCGCGCGGATCGTTCACCGGCTGCACGCCGGCCGGACTCCAGCGCACCAGGGTCAGCCGCGGCGGATCGCCACGCCGGCCGGAGAGCGGCAGAACGTCCGCGAACGCGCGGTCCAGACGGCCGAAAATAGCCTGCACCGGCTCGGTCAGCGGCGGCTGGGGCTGGCCGCCGATCCCCGCGTAGCGGGCCCGGTAGTAGTCCGGCTCGGGGGGCGCGAAACGGCTCTCCCAGAGGAGCTGGAGATCCCCCTCCACCAGCGAGAAGCGGTTGACGCCGTCGCCCAGGTAGAGCTCCGAGAGCGCCCCCTTGTCGAACGGCTGGAAGAGGCTGGGCGCCGCTCCCGGCTCCAGCTTGCCGCCGGCGGCGTCGATCAGCGTCGGCGCCACCCGCACGTTCGCGACAGGACCGGAGTGGCCGGCCGGCATCGCGAGCTTCCGCCCGAAACCCGCCGGCAGCTTGACCACGAGCGGCACCTCGACCAGGACGTGCCCGAGGTTGCCGCCGTGAGCGATCTGGCCGTTCTCGCCAAACTCCTCGCCGTGGTCGGCGGTGACCACGAGGAGGGTCCTGTCCCACTGGCCGCTCTTCTTCAGCGCGGCCAGCAGCCGCGAGAGCACCTGGTCAGCGTAGGCGGCGTTCAGCCGGTACATGGCCCGGAAGATCCGTTCCTGATCGGCCGGCAGCTTCACCGCCGGGTCGTAGTAGGGCTCAAGGTCGAGCGGCCGCACTTGCTTCGGCAGATCGGGGGGGATCTCGTCGAGCCGGTCGAGGAGCGGATCGCGGCGAATATAAGGAGCGTGCGGCGCCAGGATGTGGATCCAGACGAAGTCCTGCCCCCCCTTGAGCTCCCCCAGATACCGCTCGGCCCGCTTCCCTTCCTTGAGGTAACGAAAGTCGTCGAACCCCTGGGCGTAGCCGAACTGGGACTCCAGCCAGTGGTTGGAGCGGAAGGCGGCGGTGCGGTAGCCCGCCTGCTTCAGCGACTCCGGGAGGGTGACGAACCGCTCGTCGAGCACCGAGCGGTCGTTCGCCCAGCTCCGCGACCGCCAGGGCTGGAAGCCGGTGAAGAGCGAGGCCATCGACGGCACCGTCCAGCTCGACGGCGAGACCGCCCGGCCGGCCCAGGTCGCCTCCCGGGCGAGCCCGGAGAGCGCCGGCATCACCTTGGCAGGCCCCCCGAAGGCGCCGACGGTGTCGGCCCGCAGGGCGTCGATGGTAATCAGCACGATCGGGCCGCGGTGCACCGGCACCTTCGGCGCCCGTGAGCAGCCGGCGCAGATCGCGATCGTAAGGAGCAGCAAATAATAGCTTTTTGGCAACAAGCCTAAATCTCTCCAATCCGGCGGGGGTTCCGGAACTGCGGTAGGATACCCCACGTGCGCACATCACCCGTCCGCCTGTTCGGGGGAGTTTTTTGCCTCCTCCTCTGCCTCGCCGTCGCAGCCTTCGGCCAGGACGAGCCCGTCCAGGCGTTCCGCGACGGCGAAGCCCTGACGCTCCTCTCCGTGGCCGGCGGCGCCCGCATCGAGCTGCCGGGAGGGCGCGCGGTGCAGGTGCCCCTGCCGGACCGAGCCGAGCTCTCCACCCTGGCGGCGATCGACGGCGGCTGGATGGCCGCCGGGACCGTGCGGGACGCGGGCGGCCGCCAGCGGTTGTTCCTGCTGCGCGGCAACGACCGCGCCTCCCGGCCGCTCGCCGAGCCTCCCGGCCAGGAGGGGCGGGAGCGGCGCCGGCCGGTTCTCCTGGTGGACGGCGGCCGGCTCGCCGGCCTCGCCTGGCTCGAAGGGGAGGACGACGGCTCCCTCTCCGTGCGCGCCGCCCTCTGGAATGGCCAGCGCTGGCAGTCCGCGGAGCGCGTCTCCTTCCCCGGTCCGGGGAGTCAGCTCGCGCTGGCCGGCGCCGTGCTGGCCGACGGCTCATGGCTCCTCGCCTGGAGCGCCTTCGACGGCCAGGACGACGAGATCGTCTGGGCTCGCCGCGCCGGCAATGCCTGGCAGCCGGTGAAGCGCCTCTCCCCCGGCAACTCCGTGCCCGACATCACCCCGGCCCTCACCGCCACCGCGGATGGCGGCGCCCTGATCGCCTGGAACCACTTCGACGGCCGCGGCTATGAGCTGCGGATGGCCCGCTTCGACCGCGGCGGCGACGGTAGCTGGCGCGACGAGCACCCGGCCGCTCCTGCCGGCTCGCTCTTCCCCACCTTCCTTGGCGGTTCGCGACTGCTCTACCAGAACGCCGTGCCCCAGGGCTGGTCGGTGCTCGACCTCGACGCCGCGGGCCGGGTGAAGGCCCGGGCCTCGGTGGCCTCCCCGCTGGACCGCCCCGTGGTCTCCGTCGAGGGGGGCACGGTGCGAATGCGCTGGCCCGCCGAGAAACGGCAGGCTTCGGCGTCCCTGGAAAGAGTGCCGTGAGATTCCACCGTCTCGCCGCCGCCGCCGCCCTCCTGGGCGGGATCCTCCCCGCCGCCGTCTCCGCGCAGACGACCGGAAAGACCTACCTGGCCTTCGGCGACAGCATCACCTTCGGGATCGGGGACGACCCGGCGCGAGCCGAGCAGGGCTATCCGCCGCGCCTGCAGTCCCTCCTCCAGTCGGCCGGCGTGACCGCCACGGTCAAGAACTTCGGCCTCGGCGGCGAGAAGACCCCCGATGGGCTCACGCGCATCGTTCCGATCCTGGCCACGGGAAAGCCCGGCGACGTGCTGATCCTGATGGAAGGGACGAACGACATCAACAAGGACATCTCGCGCGAGACCACCATCTTCAATCTCGACACCATGGCCAGCGATGCCGAAGCGCTCGGCCTCGGGGTGATCCACGCCACGGTGATCCCCCGCGAGCCGAACGCCAAGGTCGACCCCGACAACCTGCTGACCGAGCAGCTCAACGGCCGCATCCGCAACCTCGCGGGGTTGCGCGGGCGGCGCGAGGCCGACCCCAACGAGGTCTTCCACAACCTGCCGAACCTCTTCGGCGGCTTCTACAGCAACGCGCCCGACGATCGCGTGGGCCACCCGAACGCCGCGGGGTACGACATCCTCGCCAAGGTCTTCTTCAATGTGATCCAGGGGATCGACGCCGTCTCCCCCGTCCCCGGCATCATTCTGCCGGTCGACGGCGCCATCAAGGTCAAGCCCGACACCCCGATCCAGGTGGATGTCTGGGATTTCGGCACCGGCATCGACCTCGCGAACACCTTCCTGCTGGTCAACGGCCAGCCGGTTGCCGCCACGCCGCAGGGAACGGCACAGCACGCCACGCTCGCCTACCAGTCGCCGACCCCGTTCAGCGGCACGGTGACCGTCGGCCTGCGCTCGCGCGACCTCGCCCCGCTGCCCAATACGATCGATCGCGTGATCTCCACCTTCACGATCCAGGGCGCGACCACCGCTCTCCAGGGGGACATCAACCTGGACGGCCGGGTGGACGGCGCCGACCTCATCGCCTTCGGCCTCCACTTCGGCTCCCTGCGCGGCGACAATCACTACAACGCCGCGGCCGATTTCAACGACGACGGCAAGATCGACGGCGTCGACCTCGCGATCCTGTCGGCGAACTTCGGGCAATCGAAGCCGGCGGGGACGTAGTCCTCCCCTTCCCCTAGTTCACGTACCCGAGCGCCTTCAGCGCCCGTTCCGTCTCGCCGTTCACCTCGTCCTCATCGCCGCTGGAACGGGCCTTCTGCATCCAGGCGACCAGGGCGCGCCGCAGCCGGCGCACGTCCTCGGTCCGGGTCGCGGCGAGGTTGTTCCTCTCCAGCGGGTCCGCCGTCAGGTCGTAGAGCTCGAAGCCGCCCGTGGGCGAGTCGGCGGCGCGGGAGTGCTTGCCGCCCGAGTTGAAGACCAGCTTCCAGGTGCCCTCCTGGACGCTGTGGTAGAGGTTCGGATGGTGCCCGGCCTCGGAGAACGCCTCGCGGAAGAGATCGTCCCGCGCCGAGTCCACCTTGCCGGCCCGTGCCGTCCGCATCAGGGGCCAGAGGCTGTGCCCCTCGAGGCCGGGGACCTGGCGGTCCGGCGCGATCGCGTCGCGCAGGGTCGGATAGATGTCGATCAGCTCCACCGGCCGGTCGATCCGCCGTCCGGCCGTGACGCCGTTCATCAACACGCCGTTCATGATGAACATCAAGGGCACGTGGGCGGTGGTGTTGTACGGCAGCGGTCCGTGCTCGAACCAGGAGTTGTGCTCCCCCAGCTCCTCGCCGTGGTCGGCGGCGAAGACGATCAGGCTGTCCTCGAGGAGCCCGAGCGAGCGCATCTCGTCGAGGAGCTTCCGGATCGCCCCATCGGCCACCAGGACGTTGGCGTCGTACTGGGCCACGTAGTACTTGAGGTCGGTGTGCCCTTCGAGGTTGTACCCCTTGGCGACCAGGCGGGCCGGGATCGGACGGTCGCCGGGTCCCTGGAACACGGCGTCGCCCAGGAACGGGTTCTTCACCCCCTCCGGCAGAAGGTAGGGTGCGTGCGGGTCCGAGTAATGGATCCAGGCGAAGACGCGATCCGCTTTGGCGTATTTGCGGAGGAGCGGCAGGGCGAGCTCGTTCACCCGGGAGGCGCTCGCGAGCGGCCGGAACCGGATGGGATCGTCCGGGAACTCGCCGCCCCCCCAGGTCTCCTTGAACTCGTCGAAGCCGGTGTTCCAGCCGAGGTTCGCCCCCAGCACCGCGTTCGAGACCACGCCGAAGGTCTGATAGCCCTGCTCCTTGAACAGTTCCGGCAGCGTCAGGTACGGCGCCGGGACGCGCAGGGCCGCCTTGTGCGTGAGGCCGGTCGTGTGCGGATAGAGCCCGGTGAACATCGCCGCGAACGAGCTCCCCGTCTTCGGCCACTGGGTGATCGCATGATCGAAAGTCACCCCCGTCGCCGCCAGCTTCTGGAGGTTCGGCGTGGTGGCCCGCGGATACCCATACAGGCTCATGTGATCCGCCCGCAGGGTGTCGACCGTGATGAAGAACACCCGCCGGGGCGCATGGAAGCCGGACGCCGGCCCGGCCACATCCCTCGCCTTGCCACGGCAGCCGGTCAGAGCGAGGAGGACGAAGAGAATCGAGCAGATTTTCGAGGGTTTGAACGGCACGGGTCGTCTCCAGCGGACGGGAGATGCTACTACAGAGGGCTCCGCCGCGATGTCCCCTCCCCAGCCGACGACACGCATCTACCAGTGAACGGCTTAAAAGTTCCGTCCCCGGGTGGACCCGGGAACGAATCCTTCTACCGAGGAGACGATATGAGACCGATGCGTGTTCGTACGATGGCCGTCGCGATGGCGATGATCTGTGGCATTCCCCTGGCGGCCGGTCCGGGTTGGTCGGCGCCGGCGTGCCCGCTCGACCCCGTCGCCAGCGCGGCGAAGAGCCACAAGCTCTTCCTCTACTTCCCCACCGTCAGCGACTCGACGTTCCCCAACTACAGCCCCGGCGTCAGCCCGGCGAAACCGTTCGACGTCGCGGACCTCGATCCCGGGATCGGCAGCACCAACAAGCTGAGAAACCGGATCTTCGACGTCGTGACCGACGACTACTGCGAGTTCAACGTCGAGGTCCAGCAGACGACGACCAATCCCGACACCCTCATCTCGCCGCCGGCGCGGCGGACCACGGTGGCCATCGGCTCGGACAACAACGCCGCCTGGGGCGTGGCCCAGGAGGTCGACCTCGGCGACAAGGTCAACGTCGACTTCGCGCGGGCGTGGGCCGGCACCTATGTCAACTGTGAAGGGGGCAACGGCGTGAGCGGGTGCTCCCCGGCCGGTGCCCTGACCGGCGCCAACTCCACCCTCGACCGCTGGGCCGAGGCGATCGGCGGCACGGCGGCCCACGAAGCCGGCCACACCTACGGCCTGCTCCACTCCGACGACAATACGCCGACCGCCTGCGGCGGCGAGCCCGGCCAGGGCCCGCGCCCCGGCGAGGACAGCTTCAAGCAGCACCTGATGCCGAGCGGCTGCAACCTCTCCGGCGAGGACCGCGCCGGCTACCGCCGCCACATCAGCGACCGCGCCTTCGGCCTGCTGGCGACCAACGTCGGCCTCGCCGTAGAGACCATGCACAACTGGGATCTGGTCAATCCGAACGCCGCCTCCGCCAGCAGCCTGACGATCGATTTCCTCAGCCCGAAGTCGTCGCTGACCACGAGCTGGACGTATTCGGACCCCCCGACCCCCTGGATCAACCCGGTCGTGAGCGCACCGCTGGGGACCGCCGTCTGGCAGGGGAAGACCTTCAACCGCTTCCGCATCACGTGGTCCCAGGCCAACCCCAGCTGGCCCTCGACGCCGGGCGTGCTCCCCGGGGGGGCGGATTTCCACATCGGCGCCACCTTCACCGGCGTCGACTTCAATCAGCCCGAACCGATCATCATCCAGAACATCACCCTCTTCGACGCCGCCGCGAAGCCGCTCGCCCTGCACCCCCGCCTGCCGATGTACGACTCGGGCACGCTGGACCCGGCCACCAACGACTTCGTCATCCACATCTACCCGATGCTGATGAACCCCGAGCTGATCCTGCAGGAGGCGGTCGTCTACCAGCTCCCGCGCGTCGCCTCGATCCAGTCGATGTACGGCGAAGGCAAGCCCCTCAGCTTCGACGGCCAGCCGATCACGCCCTGGTCGGCCAGCCGCTGCGAGACCTCCGCCAACGGGGACGGCACGGTGAACTGCAAGCTCGGCAACCTCGCCGACCGGCCGCACGTCGAGGTGACGCATCGTGTCGGCGAGCCCGGGGTCTATGACTGCAGCCGCGGCGTGCCGCACATCGGGCGGGGCGACTCGCCCCTGAGCTTCGACGACGAAGGCCCGGTCTGCGCCGGCACCTCCCGCGATCCGTTCCCGTCGGCCACGGTCTACGTCATCGCGACCTTCGTCGACCCGAAGGCCGAGCACTGGGATGCCAGGAAACAGGCGATGGTGATCGGGCCAGTGACCTCGAAGGTCTTCTACCAGTTCGCCGGCGTCCGCGACCCGCGGCGCCTCGCCGCCACCCCGCCCCGGTAAGGGCGGCACTCCAGGGCCGTCCTGACCGCCGGAGCCCTCACTCTCCCAACCCTCTCTCTCCCAACCTGGGAGAGAGAGGGCTTCAAGCGTTTCAGCCAACTTCTCCCTCTTCTCCCGGGTCGAGAGAAAAGGGCCGGGGTGATGAGGGCCCATGCTAACTTCCCGCTCACCATGCCCCCCCTCCGCGTCCACCCCACCGATCCCCGCTACTTCGCGGACGCCGAAAACCGCCGCGTCGTCCTGGCCGGCTCCCACCACTGGGACAACCTGATCGACAACGCCGAGCGCCCCGGCGGCTTCGACTTCGAGCGCTACCTGGACCGCCTGGCGGGCTGGGGGCACAACTTCATCCGCCTCTGGACCCACGAGGCCTGGACGCACGACCTCACGCCCAGAATCTACGAACGCCCCGGCCCCGGCCGCGCCCTCGACGGCCGCCCCCGCTTCGACCTCACCCGCTTCAACCCCGAGTACTTCGACCGCCTCCGCACCCGGGTGGTCCGCGCCGGCGAGCGGGGCTTCCACGTCTCGGTGATGCTCTTCAACGGCTGGTCGATCCACAACAAGGGCGAAGGCAACCCCTGGGACCGCCACCCCTTCAACCGCGAGAACAACCTCCACCGGATCGACGGCGACCCCGATGCCCGCGGCGAGGGCTCGGACGTCCACACCCTGCGGGTCCCCGAGATCACCCGCCTCCAGGAGCTCTACGTCGCCAAGGTCGTGGAGACCGTGGGAGACCTGGACCCCGTCCTCTGGGAGATCTCGAACGAAAGCCCGAGGGAGTCCGTCCCCTGGCAATACCACCTGATCCACTATCTACGGAAAATCGACCCCAACCGTCACCCCATCGGCATGACCGCCACCTTTCCCGGCAACCGCAACGAAGACCTCTTCAACAGCCCCGCCGACTGGATCTCCCCCGGCAACAAAGGCGGCTGGCGGCGAAACCCACCCCCGGCGGATGGGCGGAAGGTGGTGATCGTGGATACCGATCATCTCTGGGGGATCGGGGGGACGCGGACTGGGTGCGGCGGATGTTCCAACTCGGGTATCAGGTCCTTTACATGGACCCGCTGGATGACGATCCCGTGCGGGAGGGGGCGCGGGGGGCGATGGGCAGCGCTCGAGACCATCTAATAGGCACTCCGGCCTAACCTGCGCAACTTCATCGTAAGACCTTGCCCTACCCAATGACCGAATGGATGGTGAGGTCTTCGCCAATGCCGCACTTCACGCTTCGAGTGTTGACATCCGAAATGAACCCATCTAGACTTATAGAATTCGAACCCTTGAAACAAAGCATCAACCTCATACGGAGTCACGCATGGAATTCATCGCCGGACTCGGAATAGGGATACTAGGAATTGTAATTAGTCTAATATTGCACTCATCTAGCTCAAATCAATTAAAACAATTAACTATCGAGAAGAGCAATCTTGAACAGCTAAACAATGAACTTGTCAGGGCTAAGAATCTATTGCAAGAAAAATTGCCCATGCTTCAAATTCATACCATCCTATTGGACGGCATGAGTGGTGCGGGTAAAACTACGTTCGCTGCACGCCTAGCAAATCCGACCCTCACTCAAGCCGACCTCAAAACCAGGATTTCGGCAACAGAACGTGAATACTTGACGACAGAGTTACCACTCTGTTGGGAGAAACAGTCAGGCCGAACAGTCATAAATACGCTTCGGTTCTATGATGTAGCCGGAGAAAAGGCATCAACCGTCGTTAACGCTCTTATATCACTATCCGAAGAAAAGAAAGTGAAGCATCAGAATGTAGTTCTGGTAGTTATTTGGGATATATCAAAAACGAAAGAAGAAAACGAAAAATATCTTAGCGGTTACAGGCTGGAAGCAACCTATGGCAACGTGATGGCAAAGCGTCTAATAAAATCAATCGTAGTGTTCTTCAACAAGACGGATTCACTGAGCCCGGAGCAACAAATCAAACGAGTTCACGATTATTCAGCCGAAATTGAACGGGTCTTCACGCAACATTTTGAAGTAGGTTACGGGAACATAACCTTCTGCAACGGCTCCGCACTTTCAGGTGCTGGCCTTTTCGATTGCTACGGAGCGGTACTAAGAAAACTGGACTTAGCAGGCAACTTCAGCGAAATCCTGCAAACGGAAGCTGCGTGACCAGAGACGTAAAGGTATATAATTACTTTTTGTGCCGCTGGCACTCCGGCTACGGCTATGTCAGTGATGCACCCAATCTCATAAATCTTTCCATTGAAGAATTTCTTGGCGAGATCCGCTCGGCTGAACAAGCCGACCCTGTATTCACACACACCTATAACCCGGCATCACAAACTCTCCTTGCCGCCATTAGATATATTTCGGGCGTCGAATCAACAGGGCGAAACTTGGTTTTTTCTCATGTTGTAGCCTTGGAATGCGTGGCTGATTCCCCAAGTAACATAGAGGCTTTGGAAAAATCCTTCACCAAAATATACGGACCAAACTCTGCTGTTTTCATATCGCATATCATGGAAAAAATTGCAACCGTAGACAAAGAACAAGGACGCTCTTTTCTTGAAGAGCTTAGGATTAGCACCTCTGTTATCGAAACACAAGGCCCCATTGTAGGTGTCAGCCGAACTCTTATCCCATCACCTAACAATAAACCCGAAGGCCCCCCTCTTCCCAAGAAAACTGAAGACGATAAAAATATCTCTAATATAGTCCCCGCAGTTTTTCCTAGCAGATTGAAAAAAATAATAGTCGTCGCGCTGATTTCTTTTTTTTCTGGATTCCTTACTCATTATTGGTATGTCCATAATTTTCAAAATCAGATGAATTACCAGAACGTACAAAGGGATATACTGTACATAAAAAAAGAAGTCAAAAAATTGACAGACATTCAGAGAGGTTTGAAGACCCTCGCCGAAGGACTGCACAAAGGAGTGTCAGAAGAACCAGTCAAGATTGATCCAGCGACAAACACCTCCTACTCTATTAGCAAGAAAGACGCTCACATTAGAGAAACACCGAGTGGTAAAGTTATTACCACACTCCATCAGGGAGAAACAGTAGAATTGAAGGATACGCAAGGAGACTGGGGACACGTTGTTTTTCAGAAAAATGGTCAATCCAGCCAAGGTTGGATAAGGCGAGATCTTATTGTGAGAGACGGCTTGAATCAGGAATTGCACTGAAGAGTCGAAACGGCGGAGCGGGAGCGGATGTGGTGCCTGCCAACCGGGGCAACGGGCATCTGCAACGGGGCCTACCAAATCGCCCGCCAGAGAAGAGTCTCAATAAGCGGGATTTATCCCGCTCCCCATCGCCTGAGCCCCTCTCTGGAAGGCCAACGGGGGCGAATTGGAGGCTTTCCTGAACCGGAGCAGGAGCGAATTGACGACTCGAACTTCCTGAATCCGCCCCCGAAGAGCCCAACCCGACACACCTCCGCTCTCCGCCCGCGTCAGAGCGCCGAGATCACGGCCAGTCCTCAAGTCAAAGACGCCGTGTCGACGGCCTACCCGCCCACGAACGGCAGTGCGGGCGGGAAGCTCCCGAGAGGAAAGCGCGCGTTGCGGTTCCCGGCCCGCAGCTTCTCGGCGGCTTCGCGGTAGGCGGCCACGAACAGGGCGTAGGCCTCACGGAGCCCATGACGTACGGCTTGGCTGGCCGCGTGGAAGGCAGGGGCGGGAGACTTCTTGGAGTGCGCGGGCTGGCGATGAGGATCCTGGGTCAGGATGGCCGCCGGCCCGAGAGGTTTGACGCCATTTTTCTTGCGGCGAGCGGCGGCTTCCGCTTCGATGTCCTCCACCAGGGCCGCTGCACGTCTCTGCCGCTGCTCCTTGGTCAGGTTTTTCCAGCAAGGGAGCGGATCGAGAGTCAGGATCTCCCGGGTGGCGTACTGGAGGCGGCTGAAGTCCTCACCACGACGGCGGGCGGCGTATTCCTGAGCGCGGTCGAACCAGAGGCCCTCCAGGACTTCCCCTTCAACCAGGGCCCGGACGGCGTGGACTCCGGGCCAGTCCCGGGGACGCTCGACCAAGTCCTCCTTACAGCCGTGCGCGAGCCCGTAGCGCAGCCGCTCGATCTGGGCAGCCTCCTCGGAGCTGACCACGATTGCCTGGTAGCGCCGCCCGAAGAGCTTCTGCTCCCAGCCGGTCAACCGCCCAACCAACAGGTGACGGACTCGGCATCTGCCGCGGATGGTAGGCCGTCAACGGCTCAAGGCTACCACTTCGCCGCCCGTCTTGATCTTCTTGATGAGCTTCAACTCCGCGGCCTCGGAGAGGCTTGTCTGATAGAGGTCCCAGCGCAGTTGTAGGTTCATCCAGAAGTCTGCCGACGTGCCCAAGAGCTTAGAAAGACGAAGCGCCGTGCTCGGTGTCATTCCTCGCTTCTTATTCACAAGCTCATTGACCCGCTGATAGGGAACGCGGATCCCGTCAGCCAGGTCTCTTTGCGACAAGTTCATTGGCTTGAGAAATTCTTCCAGAAGCATGTCTCCGGGATGCGTGGGCTCGCGGTGGGTGGGGACTCGAATCATAAGTGCCTCGCTACTTCAAGTTCTTCAATGGTAGTCAACAATTTCGACTTCATCCGGCTCGTTATCGACCCAGACAAAGCACACCCTGTACTGATCGTTGATCCTAACGCTATGCTGGCCATCGCGATCCCCTGATAAAGCCTCTAAACGGTTGCCGGGCGGAAGCCGGAGATCCTCAAGGTTCTGAGCAGAGTCGAGTTGGTCAAGCTTGCGAGCCGCCACAGCCCAGAGACTCTGTGGACAACTGCGGCGAGCGTTTTTTGTGTTCTTGCCATAGAATACGTCGTCGGTGCCCTGGTCTCTAAAAGAGCGGATCACGGCAGCATGATAGCACGGCTATCATGCTACGTCAACGACAGAACGGTAACACGGTGGCTTCGCGGTAGGCCGCCACGAACAAGGCATAGAGATCGCGGTCCCCATCGACCGGCCGCTTTGAGAAACGGCTCGGGACCGGGTCGCCGTCGAGGCTACCCCGGCCCCGGCCGTTGCCGGGCTTCCGCCAGCAGGTGGCAGAAGAGGTCCCCCTGCTCGAGGGCGTCGTCCAGCGCCACGTGACGGTGACGCATCGGGCCGAACCAGCGCCGGGGCATCGTCTTCTTCGTCGTGGCGCGGTAGTCGGTGCCGAGGATGGCCATGGCGAAGGTCTTGATGTCAACCGCCGAGAAGGAGAAGGGGCTGCGGCCGGCGAAGCGGATCAGGTACCAGTAGATGAACAGGAAGTCGAACCCCGCCGGGTAGCCGACGAACACCGGCGTGCCCGGCAGGGCCTCGAGCCACCCGACGTAGCCGGCCATCGCCTCTCCGGGGGGCCGGAGGTCCTGCCGGCAGGCGTGCCATGCCTCGGGGTGGCGGGCCCACCAGGCCATCGTCTCGGGATGGGACGCGGCCCCCTCCAGCGTCTCCAGGTTGGCGGTGAAGGTGCCGACCAGCGTCTTGTCGGCTCGATAGGCCGCCGAACCGAAGCTGAGCATCGAATAGGGACCGGGAATGGGACCGTCGGTCTCGACGTCGGTGCTGACGTAGATCTCCATCAGGCGATCTCCTCCAGTGTCGTGGCCGCATTCTTTTGCAGCCATTGCGCCAGGCCGGCGGTGCTGATCTTCCGCGCCGCCGCGTTCCAGTCCCCCCGGCCTCCAGGCGGGCGCAGGCGGCGGCAGTGGCTGCCGCCGAGGCTCGCCGCGAAACCGTGGGCCGAACGCTCGCCGGGGCGGTTGCCATCGAAGGCCAGCCAGACCTCGCGCCCCCGAGCGAGCTCGGGCAGCCAGTCTACCCAGCGGCCGATCGTTGCCACACAGGGCAGGCCGGCGACGGCGAGCGACAGGGCGTCGAAGAGGCCCTCGACAAGGATCAGCGGGTCCGCGCGCAGGCCGTCGAGGATTGGGGAAATTCCCACCGCCGGGAAGGGTCCCACCGGAAAGACTCCGCCGGAGCGGCCGACGGTGAACATCTTCCCCTCGCCGCGCCGGTCGTGCAGGTGGCGGCCGTGAACCGCTCGCAACTCGCCCTCGGGCCCGGTGAGCCGCGCCAGCACCGCGGACCTGCGGTTCAGATCGTCTGTGAACCGGATTCCCGCGGCCGCCGCGATCTCGAGAGGCACCCGCCGCCGCTCGAGGTAGGCCTCAGCCGCCGTCGCCGTGAGAGGTACGGACCGCCGCCAGAGGTCCTCCGGTCCGTCGCCCGTTCCGGGCAGGCGATCGGCGTCGGGAGGGAGCATCCACATGGTGAGGATCCGACAGTAACAATTCCTTTTCGCGATCGCCTCAATAAGAGCACAGGGTCCGGTCCGTCTACCACGACATGGAGAAGGAGAAGTGTATGGCGATGCAGGCCAGTTGGGTCCATGGGAACGCTCTCACGGTCGAGTCTCCGGAGAATCTTGCACGAGTCGGGCATTTCGGCTGGGGCGCGGACATGGCGATTCAGCCAGGCAAGGGGAGCTGGTTTCACATCCCGCTGCCGACGCCGGTCATCGTGAACGACGTGCGGACGAAGCTGCAGCGCGTCTTCCTGCTCTTCGACGCCGTGTCCGGCAGCATCCGCAACGTCCACGTCTATGACGGCTCGTCCAAGCCCCAGGAGTTCAACAACCTCCTTCTCGAAGGCGAGCATCGCCTGGCGCTGGACGGTCAGAACACCTTCAATCTGGCGACGCCCCATACCGTGGCGTGGGGAATCGGGATCTCGTTCTTCTTCATCGCCGACATCGGCTTCGACACCTCGATCCCGCCAGCACGCTTGATTCTGGGAGCCGCCGGGGGCGATTTCTTCACATAGGCTTCGCAGGCTCGACGCCCATCTTCTTCGACGCCCGGGGCAGGTGCACAGGAACAGGTTCCAGGTCGACGGCCTTACCCGCCCACGAATGGCAGTGCGGGCGGGAAGCTCCCGAGGGGAAAGCGGGCGTTGCGGTTCCCGGCCCCGGCCCGGAGCTTCTCGGCGGCTTCGCGGTAGGCGGCCACGAACAGGGCGTAGGCCTCGCGGAGCCCATGACGCACGGCTTGGCTGGCCGCATGGAAGGCCGGGGCTGGAGACTTCTTGGATCGCGCGGGCTGGCGATGAGGATCCTGGGTCAGGATGGCGGCCGGCCCGAGAGGTTTGACGCCATTTTTCTTCCGGCGAGCGGCGGCTTCCGCTTCGATGTCCTCCACCAGGGCCGCTGCACGTCTCTGCCGCTGCTCCTCGGTCAGACCCTTCCAGCAAGGGAGCGGATCGAGAGTCAGGATCTCCCGGGTGGCGTACTGGAGGCGGCTGAAGTCCTCTCCACGACGGCGGGCGGCGTATTCCTGGGTGCGGTCGAACCAGAGGCCTTCCAGGACTTCGCCTTCAACCAGGGCCCGGACGGCGTGGACTCCGGGCCAGTCCCGGGGACGCTCGACCAGGTCCTCCTTACAGCCGTGCGCGAGCCCGTAGCGCAGCCGCTCGATCTGGGCAGCCTCCTCGGAGCTGACCACGATCGCCTGGTAGCGCCGCCCGAAGATCTTCTGTTTCCAGCCGGTCAGCCGCCCGACCTCCCGCGCCAGCTTCGAGTTGAAGTGCCCCATGAAGCGGGAGAGCTGCTGGGCATCGTCGACCTCCAGCAGCAGGTGAAAGTGGTTGGAGACGAACGCGAAAAAACAGACCCGGACTCCATAACGGCGTTTTGCCCGGGCGAGGGCCCCAAGGATGATCTCGTTCAAGGTCAGACTGGGGCGGAACAGGAGACGGCTGTGGAGCGCTCGGCAGGTCACCTCGACCAGCGCGCCCTCTTCTGGGATGAAGCGAAGTCTTCGGCTCATACCCAGATAAGACGTAAAAAATGGCCTCCTCTGACAAACGTCTACAGGTCAGCAACTTACAAGGCCAGATTGGAGGCGTTCGACAATTTTCTGGATCTGAGGATCGATCCCTGCGAATCAGGTGGCACTTCGAAAGGGGCACTTCGAAAGGGCGAAGCGCTACGGTTGCTGGTGAGACGGGGCCCCCCGTCGGGCGACGGGGGGCGGGGAACGGCGTCAGTGCTTCACTTTGAAGGCGTTGCTGTTGATCTCGGTCGGCCGCAGGCCGGTGTTGTTGAGGATCAGGTTCGAGAGCTTGTAGCTTTCGACTTCCTGGATCTGGCTCGGCGTCAGGACGTTCTCGTACCAGAAGCGGTCCGCGGCCCGGAGATCCTTGATCTGCCGCTGGATGACGGCGGTGATGAGGGGACCGGTGTGGCCCTGGCCCGGATGCGCGGCCTTCTCGCAGATGCCGCCCGCGAACAGGTCGATCTGGTTCGTGTTCGGGTAGATCGAGCTCAGGCGGCCCGCCGCCTTGGAGTCGAAGGTGTCGGAGAAGTGGGACGCGGGCGGCAGGCCGAAGCCCACGCGGGCCTGGTTGTAGGTCGGCAGGCCGAGCTCCCGGCCGCGCTCGATGTTGATCGCCGGCAGGTCGAACAGGACTCCCGCCGTCCCCGGCTCGTCGACGACCAGCGTGTTGCGGACGCCGTCCGTCACGATGCAGTCCAGCTTCTCGTGCGGCTGGCGGGTGAAGCCGCGCATCAGCGCGTCCAGGTCCGCGGAGGTCTGGAAGAGGGCGGGCGACTGGAAGAGGGACTCGCCGAGATCGAGCGACGGCAGAGCGTTGTGGCCACCCGCCGAGCCGTAGCGCTGCAGCTCGCGCGGCAGCAGGGTGTGGCCGAGGCGGTAGAGCGAGGCCACGAACTCCAGGGCGAGGCGGCCGTTCACCCACGGCTTGTAGCCGTCGTACGCCGAAACGTTCTCGCCCATGAGGGTCGGGAGGAACTCGTTGACGGTGATCGACTGGATGAGGCTGGCCACCCACCGGCGCCCGAGCTGGAACAGCTGCTCGTCGGTGAGGTTGGGGTTCTGGGCGGCATACTCGGCCACCTTCCGGTTGTGCTCGCGCACGAACAGGGTGTGCATCATCGTCAGGCCGGGCGTCTCGTTGCAGCGAGGGAAGAAGTCGCCGCAGACGAACAACGTGGACGGGAACTCGGGCGTCGGCAGCACCGTCGGAGTCCGGGGCAGCAGGTTGGTGCCATGCTCGACGAGCAGACGGCCGCCGGAGAATTCCCGCAGCACGCCCGGAGTCTGGCCGCCGGCGCCCGGGCCGGGGAGGGCTTGGCCGTAGCCGTAGACCTGGGAAGCGTCGATCCAGCCGGTCTGGGTGTTGATCGAGAGGCGCGGATTCGGGGCATGCCCGACGCCCGTGTTGGGGTCATGGGCCTGGCGGGCGATGGTGAGGAACGGCCGAAGCACCGGGTCGAAGAACGGATCGTCGGGCGGCACGACCATGTTGATCGGCTCCGCCGGCACGCCGTCGTTCGTAATGCCGAAATCGTGGTCCAGGAACTGGCCGAACTGCCACAGGAGGTTGTTGGTGTCCAGCGGATTCAGGATCGGATCCCGGTCCTGGGCGAACACGTGGTTCGAGATGTCGCGCGGGCTCGGCCGGTTCTGTCCCGGGAACTTCGACGGATCGCCGCCCAGATGATCCAGGTAGGTGTCGGGCAGGAACCGCTTCTCCGCGTGCCCGGCCTGGTTGGCGGTGGGATCGGCCTGATCGTGGTTGCTGCCGTCGATCGCCGGGACGGCATTCGACGACAACGGCTGGATGGAGTCAGGGCCGGCCGCGGCGACTGCGCCAGGGGCTACGACGGCGGTCAATGCAACGGCAACGGCTGCGAGTCCAAGCTTCATGCGTTCTCCTTCTGGCTTGCTGCAAACAATTTTCACGAAAGTCATGCAACCTGAGGGCGCCCGTAGGGCCAGGGACGGCCTTCGCGCTTCTCCGTAGAGCCTCTACGAGACTCGCCGCGAGGAGCCTTCGGCGGCCACCAGAACCACACGAGCAGTGGGCTACATCTATCCGGTGCTCGTGCCCCCCAAAGAAGGGACAAAACGCGGCTTCAACCGGCGCCCCTCTCGGGAGAGGCGGAGGAGAGCGGTTCAGGTCCGGCCGGGGGGCCCGTCTCTTCGGGGTGTCGCTGGGCGAGCCTTCCGCTATCATCGCCCAAGCGAATCCGTCCGCTGAGACCTTGGGCGTCCCGGCAATCCGGGGATCGGCGGCATCATCTAAGGGTCGAAGAGTCTCAGTTGATGGAGGTACCGATGCGACGGCTCCTGTTTCCGATCGTCTTTCTCTGCGGCGTCACCGCCGCTCTCGCCCAGGGTCCGACGGGCGATCCCATTTCCAAGCTGCGGTTTCTGATGGGGGATTGGGTCGCGGACGGTCCCGCCTCGGCGGGTACCGGTCATTTCGAGTTCGCGTCCGACGTCCAGGGCAAGGTCCTGATCCGCCACAACCACGCGGAGATCCCTGCCGCCAAGCCGAAGCCCGCCGTCACGCACGACGACCTCATGGTCATCTACAACGAAGGGGTGGTGCGGGCGACCTACGTCGACAGCGAGGGGCACGTGATCCGCTACACGCTGGAGCCCGGAGCTCCGGGCACGGCGACCTTCGTCTCCGAGGCCGTCCACGGGACGCCCCTGTTCCGGCTCTCCTACAAGAAGCTGCCGGACGGCAGGCTGGGCGGCAAGCTCGAGCTCGCGCAGCCGGACAAGCCCGAGGACTTCAAGACCTACCTGGAGTGGACCGCGAAGCGGAAGCCTTGAGCGGAGCCCTATAAGGTGCCTTGCGCCAGGGATGACGCACGGCTTGGCTGGCCGCATGGAAGGCCGGGGCTGGATTCAGTTTTCAAAGAGCCCGACGTCCTCGCGGACCCCGGTGGCCTCGAAAGGCCCTCCGCGATCCTCATTCCCCATTCGTCGACGCCCGTTCCCCGCTCATCGACGCCGTTCCCCACTCTTCGCGGCGCCGATCGCACAGGCAACGAGCCTTTCCCTCCAGGGAATGTGACCCGAGCGCGACTACCGGCTCCATTCCCCATCCATCACGCTCCACGGCGGCCCCGAAATGGGGGGATTTCACCGGGGAACGGGACGTCTGCCAGGATTTTACAATGCACATCCACTAGAATGTTTCATTCCCTGCGGGGAACGTCTCACGAAGGATGGGGAATGAGCCGTTCCCTGCTCGTCGCATCGCATTCCCCGTGGGGAACATCACTCAGCATGCGGGGAATAAGGCTGTATGGGTCGCGACGGGAAACCCTTGGAGGCTTTCCATCACCTCGAGGGGCGGTGGAGATCGCCGCCGCGGAGACTTGACAACTCGTCCCACGTTCCTCATCCTATGTACATCGTCTCCGTTTGTCCAGAGGCTTCCTCAGGGAGCTCTCCTCAGACGGCGAGAGGGCCGGGGATTTCCATGGATCGAGGGACTCCGCCATCGCTGCCGGCGTCCGGCGTCGAGTCCGCTTCCGAGGATCTTCCGCGGACGGCCCGAGCTCATTGACAATCGATGCACCTTGCCAGGGGGAACGGAAGCGGGGCCGTTCCCTCTGGCTCCTTCCATGCCCGGAGCCGCCTAAATTTACGAGCCGTCGGCCGTGCGCCGGTAGACGAAGACGGTCCTCCGGTTTCCCTCCCACTGGCCGCGGCCGGTCTCTCCTCCGAAGCGCGCCGCCAGCTCGTAGGGGGCGCGCGTTCTCCCCTGGCCCAGCAGGCGCGGCAGATGCGGCGGGTCGGCGAAGCTCCAGGTGATCACGAACCGGGCGCTCCCCTCCCGCAGCAGGTGCGCCCGCGCCTGGTTCCTGTAGAGCACGGCCACCTCCCCCGGCAGGCGGGCGAGCTCGCCGCGCGGCACGTCGAGCTCCGCGGAGACCAGCACCGCCTCCCCCGGGCCGGCGTGCGCCGCCACCCAGCGGATCGCCTCGGCCCGCGAATCGAGCTGCCCGGCACGGTCGCGTGCGAACGTCACCCCGCTCGGCAGCAGGAGCGCCAGGGCGCAGCCGGCCGCGGCGGCGTCGATCCACAGCGGCCGGCGGAGCCGCTCCCGGATCCGGACGAGCAGCAGGGCCGCCAGGACGCAGGCGAGCGGCACGAGCGGCAGGAGGTTGCGGAACGGCCGGGAGGTGTAGCCGTTCAGGAGGAGGCCCAGGGCTCCGGCATAGAGGGCCCATGCGAGGGCC
Source organism: uncultured Acidobacteriota bacterium (assembly GCA_963698025.1). GTDB lineage: Bacteria > Acidobacteriota > Thermoanaerobaculia > Multivoradales > UBA5704 > DATARR01. The sequence goes on from OY969112.1 coordinate 1,053,161, forward strand.
GTTCCGGCGAACCGGCGGTCCGAGGCGGCGGCCAGCCCGCCCAGAAGGGCGGCGGCCAGAAGGGGGAGCCCCAGCTCGGGAGCGTCGAGCGGCTGGTCCCACTCGGCTCGCCGCACCGCCTGGTCCCAGTAGTCGCCGATGGGGGACCGCGCGTAGAGACCGGCCACGGTCACGACCTCCTCCAGCACCGCCCGGCTCCTGAGGACCAGGGCCGGCATGGTGACTGCGGCGGCGAGCAGGCCCGCCGCCGCCGCGAGCGCGACCGTCCGGACCTTCCGGCGCCAGCCCCCCTCCACCCGCAGGAGCGTTGGGACGACCGCCACGGCGGCCAGGACCGCCGGATACTTCGAGGTCAGGGCGCAACCGATCATGGCGCCCACGAGGAGGGCGTCGCGAGCCCGGCCGTTCCGCCGGGCGCCTTCGGCACAATAGATCGCGGCGAGGACGAAGAACGTGGCCCAGGCGTCGACGCTGGCGATGGCGCTCCGGATCACCAGCGCCGGCACGAGGGCGGCCAGCAGAGCGGCGAACAGCCCCGCGGCCTCCCCCGCCAGCCGGCGCGCCAGGAGTCCCGTCAGGACGACGATGCCCAGGCTCACCGCGAGGGTCAGCGCGCGCCCGGCCACGAGCACCTCGACCGGCTCGACGAGGTTGTAGCGCCAGGAGGCATCCTCCGCCAGGTCTTCCCGCAGCGGGTGGCCGTGAACGGCGGCGTAGACCGGGGAGTAGAGAACGACCGCGCCGGCGATCGAGTACAGAGGGAGCGAAGGGTACGCGTACCAGCCGGGGTCCCAGGTCCGCTCCCCGATCAGCCGCATGACGGGGCGCAGGAGCCACCCCTCGTCCACGTAGCCGGTGAAGGGCAGGGCCGCGAAGAGCGCCGGCAGGCGCAGCCCGAGGGCCAGCACCAGCACGGCGGACCAGAGGAAAAGACGGGATCGCCGGGTCACTCCGCAAGCATAGCCTTGAAGGTCTCAGCAGGCGCGCGGATTCCTCTATGAAGCACCTTCATGAATAGGAGGTGGCTCGATGCCGAAGGAGTCACGCTCGCTCGATCCGCCGCCGCATCGCCGGCGTGGGTGCCCGCGGCACTTACCGTCCTCTGGACAAGGAGACGTCCGTTGAGAAACCGAATGATCCTCACACTGCTCGGGTTGTCGCTCCTGCTCGGCCTCTCCCCTCTGTCCGCCGCTCCCGTGATCCAGCGCGGCGTCGACGTCTTCTCCACCGCGGGGGACGGCAGGACCTTTTCCGACTTTTCCCGCCACCCCATCCCCGCCGGCTTCTTCTGCAAGGGCTCCAAGGCGTTCACCGGCCGGGTGGCGCTGAAGGGCCTGCCGCTCACGACCGGGACCCCGGGGCAGCTCCTGGGCGCCGACACGGTCGTCGAGCGGCTCGACGACGCCGCCTTCGACGACAAGGGGGTCGCCGTGACGCGCGTCCGGCTCCGGGCTCTGTCGCTGGTGAGCGTCGCCCCCATCAAGACCGCCTGCGGCGACTTCCACGTCTATGTCTCGCTCGGCGGCAAGCAGCGGGTGACGACGATGAACATCGTCCGCACGCAGGAGGGGGGCGGGGACTTCGCCGCGCCTCTCGCGGTGGACGCGCGCGTGACCTTCATCCCCGTGAAGCCGGCGCGGAATCAAGCCGCGCGGAAGCTGGAGCTCGCGACGAGCTTCACCTTCCCCGCCAGCCCCCAGCCGTGGAGCCTCACGGCAGACGCGAAGAGGGTCGGCTCCGTGGTCGTCGACACCGATGGAGACCTGATCCCTGACGCTCTGCTTCCCGGCGCCTCGAACTTCCTGGCGGGCCCGTTGCCAGACTTTCTGAAGTCGATCGGCGGCACCAACTGCTCCTGCTGCCCCTATGAGTACTGCCACGCCGATGACGGCGAGCAGCACTGCACCACGATCCCCATGTGCCCGAACACGCAAAGCTGCTGCTAGACAGCCGGGAGGCGGAGGCGTCAGGCCAACGTCTCCCGGTCCGCCGCGCGCGATCTCAGCCGCGAACCATCGTCTGGTTGTGATTGGTGGCGAGACCGTCACCGAAGGCCGGCACCACCAGGGTCTGGTTGTGATTGGTGGCGAGGCCGTCGCCGAAGACCGGCACGACCAGGGTCTGGTTGTGGTTCGGGATGCGGATCGGCAGGGGGCGAACGGGGCGCTGTGAATTCATGTCATCTCTCCTTGCCGATCTGTAATTTGTAAGGTCGATCGGCGATATCGAGATAACGACCGCGCCAGAAGCTTCCCCTCACCTCGACCGGCGGCGCGACTACTCCGCCGGCGCCCGCGCGCCGGGGCTCTCGCTCCGGAGGTCGCCTTCCAGCTTCGGGGTCGAGAGGGCCGCGATCTCCCGCCGGATGGACTCCAGCTCCCGGATCCGATGGAGCAGGGGCGAGACCTGCAGGCCCTTGGCACGGCGTTGCGCGATGTGTCGTTCGTGATCCCAGATCCGCCGATTGATCACTTTCAGGCAGTCACCCAGCTTCACGGCAAAATCTCCTTCTACGGCTTGGGCACCAGGTCCCAAGTAAGATTAGGAGAGGCAACCGTAAGAAACAATTGGACTTAGGGAATAACTTTGCCTATACCGAAAGATATAGGATGGGAACGCCATGACCGGCATCCGCCCCGCCACCTCCTCGGATCTCGAAGCCGTGCTGGCCCTCCACCGGAATTTCTTCGCGGAGGAGGGCTACCCCTTCCGCGAAAAGGAGTCGCGGGCCAATCTGGGCCGGCTCCTGGAGGAGCCCGGGCTGGGCCGGGTCTTCGTGATGGACGCGGACGGGAAGACGATCGGCTATCTCGTCCTCACCTTCGGCTTCAGCCTGGAGTTCGGCGGGCGCGACGGCCTCGTCGACGAGCTCTACGTGTCTCCGGAGCACCGGGGGCGCGGCCTGGGCACCCGGGCCCTGGAGGTGGCCGCGGCGACATGCCGCGAACAGGGGATCCGGGCCGTCCATCTCCACGTGGAGCGTTCCAAGGAGGGCGCCAGGCGCTCTATCGCCGGGCGGGTTTCGTGGCCCACCGGCGCGACATCATGACCAAGAGGATCGAGTAGGGGGGCAATCGAGGCGCGAGATGACTCCCAGGCTGATGAAGGCCGACACGAGAAAGGAGACGTCCATGAGAGCTCGCTGGCCCCTCGCCCTTCTCCTGGCAGGAGCGCTTCTGCCCTTCGGCGCGTCCCGTCCCGCGGCGGCGCAGGTCGCGGTCACCGACGATCTCGTCATCCGCGGCAATACGGCGCTCCGGCCCGGGACCTACACCGTCAACGACGCCAGGGCGGACGGGGTGATCCAGATCGCCGCCGACGGCGTCACCCTGGACGGCGCCGGCGTGGTGATCCAGGGCACGGGATTCCGCGGCTTCGCCATCCGCATGAACGGGCAATCCGGCCTGACCCTGCGCAATTTCACCCTCCGCGGCTTCGAATACGGGATCTCGATCGAGAACGCGTCGAGCGTCACGATCGAGGACAGCGACGTCTCCGGAAACCTCAAGGACACGCGGACGGGCTTCCTCGACATCGGCTGCGGCGGCTGCTACGGCGGCGGCATCCTGCTCCGCGGCGTGAGCTCGTCGCGGGTTAGCGGCAACACCCTGACCGATGAGAGCACCGGCCTGGAGATCCTCGGCGGCGGCGGCAACACGGTCGCCGGCAACGTCTTCTCGGAGGGGCCCGAGGGGAACGAGGCCCGGCAGGACAGCTGCTGGGGCCTCCGCCTGGAGGGCTCGGTGGAGAACGTGGTGAGCGGCAACGTGGCCAACTTCGTGGACCGGCGGCGCTACGGGCTCGACTCGGGCGACTCGGCCGGCATCCTGCTCGTCGCCGGCGCCGACCGCAACCGGATCCTCCGCAATTCCATGACCCACAGCGGCGACGGCTTCTTCCTCGGCAACAGCTGCGCGCGGGCGAGCAACGACAACCTCGTCGCCGGCAACGACGGCTCGTTCTCCCCCCACAACGCGTTCGAGGCCACGTTCTCCTCGGGGAACGTGTTCGATCACAACAAGGCGGACCACAGCGACTACGGCTTCTGGCTCGGCTACTCCCACGACAGCCGGGTCACCGGCAACGAGATCGCCGCCAACGCCTCGGCGGGGATCGCCATCGAGCACGGCCACGGCAACGAGATCGATCACGATTCGGTGACGCAGAACCCCTGGGGAATCAGGCTCTGGGCGGCGGACACCACCTGCCCCTGGGTGGAGTGCGGCGCGAGTTGCCCCTCGGCGGACTACGACCTCCACGACAACGCCGTCACCGGCAACGGCCTGGGCCTGTCGATCGAGGACACGGACGGCGCCCGGGTGACCTCCAACCGGCTGGCGGACAACAGCTCCCGCAACGTCCGGGTGGCCGGGCGGTCCCCCGGGGTGGTGCTGTCGCGCGACGATCTCACCTGCCGCCGGACCGGGCGCGTCCGGTGCCAGTTCGCGGTGGTCGACGAGATGCCCGCCGGGCTGGACGTGGAAGCGGCGGGCAACTACTGGGGCACCACGAAGCCGCCGGCGATCCGGGGATCGATCCTCGACCACGACGACGACCGGAGGCTCGGGAAGGTGTTCTACCTGCCGTTCCTGAAAAGGCCGTGACCGGCGCGACTCGCGCCCGATCCGCCGCGCATGCACTCCGATCGGGTCCCGCGCCTGCCCCTCCGCTGAGGAGATATACTTGCCGGATGAAAGCCCATCAGCGTGCGGCCGACAGCCACGTTCTCTACGACCGGGAAGCCTCCAGGAAGCCCGCGAGGCTCAGAGTGAACAGCGATCTCCTGGAGAAGGCCCGCGAGCTCGGCGTGGACCTCGACACCACCCTGGAAGAGGCCCTTGCCCTGGAGGTTCACAAGAGGCAACGTGAGGCCTGGTTGATGGAGAATCGCGAGGCGATCGCGACCTACAACGAGCTCGTAGTGCGGGATGGCGTGTTCAGTACCGGCTTGCGGGGCTTCTGATGCCCCAGTTCACCGTCTGCCGGAACAAGAATCCCCAGACTCTTTCGACGGTTCCCTTCCTGCTGGATGTTCAAAATGACCTGTTTCGTGACCTGGAAACCCGGGTCGTGGTTCCTCTCTACCCCGTCTCCGCAATGAAGGGCAAGCCTCTGAGGCTCTTGATGCCCGTTCTCGAAATCGAGGGAGAGCGCTTTGTCATGCTGACGCCCCAGATGGCAGGAATCCCAAAGAGCGAGCTGGGAGCCCCGGTCACCCGGGTCGAGCAGCACCGCTCCGAGATCATCGCTGCCATCGATTTTCTTCTGACCGGCATTTGACCGCTTGCACTATGCCGCGATTTGATCAACGTATTTGATCAACCGCGGCCGGCGCGGTGGGCGTCCGGCACCACCTGCTCGACCGCCTGGGTCAGGAAGGCCGCCAGATCCTGGTTGCGGCCGGGGTCCCAGTCGGCGGCGAGCTCGGAGAGATGGGCGCGGCGCGCCGCGGCGAGCCGGTCGAGCACATCGCAGCCCGCCGAGGTCGTCGCGAGCGCCGGCCGGTCCGGGTCGCTGCCGTCGCGGGTCTCGATCAGACCGCGCTGGCGCAGCTCTTCCAGGGCGAGACGCACGCGGTCCGCGGCGATGCCGCGCTCGCTTGCGACCACGAGGGGGTCGCGCCCCGGGTCGCGCTCCAGCCGGGTGAGCAGCCAGGCCGCGAGCGGGGTCAGCGTCTCGCCGGCACGGGCGACGATGCGCTCGATGTGCTGGCGCTGCACCGCGCGGTCGGAGAGCGACGCCAGGGCGCCGTAGAGCTGCGCCTCGGCGCTCTCCGTGCCGGCGGGACGGCCGAACGCCTCCCCCGCCTCGTTACCCGTATTGCCGGCCGCCGCCGCGACGGTGGCCCGTAGCGGACGCTCCGGCAGCAGCCAGGCGAAGGCGAAGCCGACCGCGCAGACGGCGGCCGCGACCAGGAAGACGGTGTTGAGCGAGGCGGTGAACGCCGTGCCGTACGCCGCCCGCATCGCGGGCGACATTCCGGAGAGGGCTGCGGCGGTCATGCCTCCGGCGCCCGACGGTTGGCCGCCGGCAGCGCCGGACGGCATCAGCCGGGCGAGGTTCGCCGCCAGGCGGGTGGCGAAGATCGCGCCGAGGAGCGCCGTGCCGAGGGAGCCGCCGATCAGGCGGAACAGCGTGGCGCCCGAGGTCGCGACGCCGAGGTCGCGGTAGTCGACCGCGTTCTGCACGGCGATCACCAGCACCTGCATCACCATGCCCAGGCCGAGGCCCAGCAGCAGGATGTACGCCGACGTCAGATAGGGGCCGGTGTGGAGCGAGAGCCGCGAGAGCAGGAACAGCCCGGCGGTCATGATCCCCGTGCCGAGGATGGGAAAGAGCTTGTAGCGCCCCGTGCGGCTGATCAGCTGGCCGGAGATCACCGACATCGCCAGCATCCCCCCCATCATCGGCAGCATCTGCATCCCCGACGCGGTCGGGCTCACCCCTCTCACCACCTGCAGAAAGACCGGGAAGTAGGTGATCGAGCCGAACATCGCGAAGCCCACGATCAGGCCGACGATCGAGGTCACCGCGAACGATCGATCGGCGAAGAGCCGTGGCGGCAGGACCGGCTCCTTCGCCCTCCGCTCGACGAACACGAACATCACGAGCCCGAGGACGGCGGCGGCGATCAGGCCGAGGATCAGCGGTGACGACCACGGATAGACGCCGCCCCCGAGATCCGAAAAGAGAGTGACCGCGCTCAGCACGACCGCGAGCAGCGCGGCGCCGGCATAGTCGATGGCGTGCGAGCGGCGCTCCGAACGCGCGGGGAGGGTGGCGGCCAGCACCCCCAAGGCCACGATGCCGAGCGGCAGGTTGATGTAGAAGATCCAGCGCCAGGAGAAGTGGGTCGTGAAGTAGCCGCCGAGGAGGGGACCGGCGATGCTGGCAAGACCGAACACCGCGCCGAAGATCCCCTGGTAGCGGCCGCGGTCGCGCGGCGGGATGATGTCGCCCACCACCGCCTGCGAGGTCACCATCAGGCCGCCGCCGCCGAGCCCCTGCAGGGCGCGGAAGAGGATCAGCTGCGTCATCGTCCGGCTCAGGCCGCACAGCACCGAGCCGGCGAGGAAGAGGACGACGGCCGATTGCAGGACGATCTTGCGGCCGTAGAGATCGCCGAGCTTGCCGTAGATCGGCGTCACGATCGTCTGCGCCAGCAGGTAGCCGGTAACCACCCACGCGAGGTGCTCGAGCCCGCCGAGGTCGCCGACGATGGTCGGCAGGGCCGTCGACACGATCGTCGAGTCGAGCGCGGCGAGCAGCATGACCAGCAGCAGCCCGCTGAACACCACCATCGCCTGCCGGTGGCCGAGGGCCGCGGTTCTGTCGAGACGATCGATCGTCGGGCTCGCCATCCTTCTTCGACGGGTGCAGATCGGGTGCCATCGCTTCGTGTACCCTTTTCGGATGGCGGCACGGCGGCGATTCATCCCGGGACTGGTGGGCGGCATGATCCTCTTCGCGCTTCCGGCCCTCTCCCCCGGCGCCCGGGCCAACGAGGTGGACGACTACGTCCGTTCGGAGATGCGGGACCAGCACATCCCCGGCCTCTCGATCGCGATCGTCCGCAGCGGACGGGTGGTCAAGGCGCAAGGGTACGGCTTGGCCAGCGTCGAGCTGAACGCGCCCGCCACCGCCGAGACCGTCTACCCCCTGGCGTCGATCACCAAGCCCTTCACGGCGGCGGCCGTCCTGCTGCTGGCCCAGGAGGGGAAGCTCGGGCTCGACGACAAGATCGGCCGCTACGTGGAGAAGACCCCCGCCGCCTGGGGGGAGGTGACGGTCCGGCAGCTCCTGACGCACACGTCCGGCATCAAGGATCACCTGAACGAGATGCACGGCAGGACCTGCAACGGCACCAGCCCGGAGGAGATCGCCTCCTACATCGGCACCCTCCCCCTGAACTTCGCGCCGGGCTCGCAGTGGCTGTACAGCAACACCGGCTATCTCCTGTTGCAGATCGTCCTGCAAAAGGTGAGCGGAAAGCCCTTCGACCAATTCCTGGCGGAGCGGGTGTTCGGGCCGCTCGGCATGCGGGCGACGCGCCGCAACAGCCTGGACGACGTGATCGCGAACCGCGCCGCGAGATATATCTGGGAGGGCGGCCGGCTGCGCAACAGCCCGTTCCTGGAACCCACGCTCTACGACAACGCGGACGCCGGCCTGCTCTCCTCCGTGCTGGACCTCGCCCGGTGGGATGCCGCTTTGTATGAGGACGGTATTCTCAAAGCGTCCAGCCGCGAGCAGATGTGGACGCCGGTCAAGCTCGCCAACGGCTTCTCCTATCCCTACGGGCTCGGCTGGCACCTGGAGGACGTCCACGGGCACCGGCTCGTCTACCACGACGGCAACCGCCTGGACGGCTCGTCGGTGATGGCCCGCTACGTGGACGACCAGCTGACGGTGATCGTCCTGACCAACCTCGGGAACGCCGCCACGACCCGGATCGCCCGCCACCTGGCCGGCCTCTACGTTCCCGCCCTGGCGGCCGCCGACCGGCCGGTCGCCGACGCGGAGCCGGAAGTGACGGCGCGGATCAAGACGGTGCTGCTGGCCATCCAGAACGGCACCGTCAACCCGGCGCCGTTCACGCCGGAGATGTGGCAGGGCTTCTACCCGGCTGGCGTCCAGGCGTTCCGGCAGGCGCTGCAATCCTTCGGCGCCTTCAAGTCGATCGCCCTGCTGGCGCGGAAAGCCAAGGGGGACGCGCGCACCTACCGGTATCAGGTGACGTTCGGCGAGACGGCGATGATCCTCGATTGCACCCTGACGAAAGAGGGCAGGATCAGCGAGCTGACCGGCGGCCAGCAGTGAGGGCTCTTTCCTGGTGGAGGTGCTGCTAGCATCGTCGCCAGGGCGCGGGGACCCGCGCTCCTTCGACCTGGAGGGAGTGATCATGTCTTCGGACCCGTCCGCGCAGGCCGCCGGCTCGCCGCAGCGCCCCGGCTACCACCTCCGCTTCCACGCTCCCCACGTCCACCTGGCCTCGGCCTTCGGCGGCGACTGGTTCGGCCGCAAGGCGGAGGTTTTCGCCCGCTTCTTCGGCACGCCCGTCTTCCTGATCGCCCAGAGCGTGCTCGTCGCCGTCTGGATCGCCTTTAACATCTGGGGGCGCGCCCACTTCGATCCCTACCCCTTCATCCTGCTCAACCTGGCGTTCAGCACCCAGGCAGCCTACGCGGCGCCGCTGATCCTCCTCGCCCAGACGCGGCAGGCGGACCGCGACAAGGCCCTCTCTGAAGCGGACGCCCAGCATCGCGAGGCGCTGGCCGCCGCCAGCTCCGAGCGGCAACTGCTGGCTGCCCGCCAGCAGGAGCAGATCGTCAAGCTGCTGGAGCAGAACACCGAGCTGACCCGGGTGACCCAGGAGCTGACCCTGCGCCTCCAGGATCTGACGCAGGAGATCCACCGGCGCACCTGCGAGTCCTGAGGGCAGGGTAGAATCCCGCCCATGACTCCAGATCCGCAGATCTACGACGCCGTCGTCGTCGGCGGCGGCCCGGCCGGGTCGACCGCAGCCCTGGTCATGGCCCGCGCCGGACTTCGCGTGCGGCTCCTCGAGCGCACCCGGTTCCCGCGCTTCCACATCGGCGAATCACTGCTGCCGCGCAACTTCCAGCTGTTCCGCGAGCTCGATCTCCTGGAGGGGCTCGAGGGGATTCCCAAGGTGGATAAGAAGGGGGCGGAGTTCATCGTGGGGAGCGGAGGGGAGCCCTCGCTCTTCCCCTTCACCATGAGCATGGGGGGGGAGACGGAGTCGTACAACCTCGAACGCGCGCCCTTCGACGACCGGTTGCTGGACATCGCCCGACAGGCCGGCGCGGAGATCAGCGAGGGGACCGCGGTGCGCAAGATCCTGCGTCTGGACGACGGCGGGGTCGAGGTGGCCACGGACGAAAGCGGTAGTACCGGCAACATCGCGGCCCGTTTCCTGGTCGACGCCAGCGGCCAGTCGACCCTGCTCGGCAAGCACCTGGGGATCCGCCGCGTCCTCCCCCACCTGAAGAAGATCGCCTACTTCGGGCACTTCGAGAACGTCTGGCGCCGGCCCGGGGACGAGGGGGGGTACATCGTGATCGTGGTCTGCGAGGAGGGGTGGTTCTGGATCATCCCGCTCGACGAGACCCGCACCAGCATCGGCATGGTGATGCACGACCACGAGGCGCGCAAGGTGGGGTTGCCCCCCGACCGGATGCTCGCCTGGGGGATCTCCCGCTGCCCGGTGCTGCGCGAGCGTACCGCGGACGCGGCCTTCCCGGCGGAGACCCACGTGCTGGCCGATTTCAGCTACCGCTGCGCCCCATTCGCCGGCCCCGGCTACTTCCTGGTGGGGGACGCCGCGACGTTCATCGATCCGGTCTTCTCCTCCGGCGTCTGCATGGGCATGATGACCGGCGCGGAAGCGGCGCGGGCGATCATCGCCGCCGTGAAGGAGGGGCAGGAGCCGGCGCGCCTGCGACGGCGGTACATCCGCTTCGTCAAGGGGAGCTCGTCGACGTTCTTCCGCCTGATCGACCTCTACTACGATCACTCGTTCCGCGAGCTTTTCCTGAACGGCCAGGGGCCTCTCCAGGTGCACCGCGCCGCGATGTCGATCCTCTCCGGCTACGTCTTCCCGCGGCCTGCCTGGGCGCTGCGCTGGCGCTTCTGGCTGCTGGGCGTCTTCGCCTGGATCAACCGTTTCATCCCCCTGGTCCCCCGGCGCGAGCGCTTCTCGCTGTTCGCGGAGCCGGAAGGGGACGCCCCCTGATCTACTGCTCGTAGCTCTCGACGGTCTTCTCGTCCCGGACCTTCGCCTTGTCGGGATCCTGGTCGAACTCCCGCCGGGCGCGCCGCTGGCGCAGGAGGTCCCAGCACTGGTCGAGCTCGACCTGGAGGGCGCGGTAGCGCTCGTGGTCCTCGGGCGAGCGGTCGTGATGCTGATCCAGCTGGTGCTCCTCGTCGACGAGGTGCTGGATGCGATGAAGAAGGGTCTGGTCGTCCATGGGCGGCCTCCGATCGAACGTTTGAGCGCTCAGTCTATCAATTCGTCCCGATCCGGCCGGCGATCTGGCGGGCCGTCAGGGCGTACCCCACGGGCGTGAGGTGCTGATCGAGCGCGTAGTAGATCTTTCCGCCTTGGGCGATGGCGCCGGCGAAAGGCTCGGTGAGATCGAGGACGGGGATGCCGTGGCGGGCGAAGATCCCCTGGAAGATCTGGTTCGGGCGGCCACGGTCGTAGCGGGAGGGGTCGAGCCCGAACCGCTGGAGGTTGGCCTGCCAGCGGTGGGGGTCGACCTGGATCAGCGACGGGATGATGACGGCGAGGACGCGCGCGTTCCCGGCGTTCGCCGCCAGCTCGGAGATCGCCCGTTCCGTCGCCGCCGCGCCCTGCCGGATCGCCCCGGCGGGGTCGTCCTTCGAGTAGAGAGTGAATTCTTCCCGCTGCTGCCGCGTCTCCAGCGGCTCCGGGCGGCCGAGGAGCCGGCGGAGCGAGGCGCCGAGGGACGAGTTCTTGAGCAGCACGAAGAGCTGGGAGTGGTAGTAGAGCCAGCGGGAGAGGCTCCCCGCCGTCTCCCCCGGCATGACCAGGGCGCCGTCGACCGCCGCCGGCTTGGGACCGGGCGCCGCGTCCTGGAGGTCGTTGCCGACGAAGACGGCGACCAGGATCACGTCCGGAGCCAGCGGGTGCCCCCAGCGCTGGAACCAGGCGACCTCGTCGGGCACGCCGTAGCCGGGAGCTCCGGCGTTGAGCACCTCGGCGCGGACGCCGCGCGAGCGCAGGATCTCCTGGAGCCGCACCGGGAAGGTATCTTTCTCCTGGGCGCCGACGCCAAACGTGAAGGAGTCGCCGAGCGCCAGGACGCGAAGCGTGCCCGGAGTCCTGGGTCCAATCTCCGCCCCCCGGAGCCCCTCCCGGTTGATCGACACGCGGGTGTCGAACTCGACCCGGTTGCCGACCGTGCCCCGGAACCCGGGCTGCAGGCGGTAGCGGCGCGGCGGGTCCGGCGCGTAGAGCCCGCGTGAGACGGTCATCACCGCCTGCGGACGGACCAGCCGGACGGCGGCCTCGGCGACCAGGAGACTGACCAGGACGCTGATCCCGAGCAGGAGAAGGCGGGCGGCGGCGCGACGGGGGGGCATGGCGAGGCGGGATGGTATCAGGTGGCTGGATTCGCCCGGAGTACCGCGTCGCCTCACCGCCCGGGATTGAAATCCCGGGCTACCGACAATCGCCCCTGCCCGGGGCTCTGTAGAGAAACGAGTTTGGGGAAGTCCCGGATGGGACGACCGCGGGTAGCCCGGGATTTCAATCCCGGGAGGCGCAGGGTGGCGTCCCCGCCAGCCCTGTGGTTGAATCGCCTCCGATGCCCTCCCCCCTCCCCCGCGTCGCCGCCGTCGTCGTCAACTACAACGGCAGGGAGATCACCCTCCAGGCCGTCGAGAGCCTGCGGCGGATGACCTATCCGAATTTCGACCTCGTGGTGCTCGACAACGCCTCGACGGACGGCTCTCCCGAGGCGATCGCCGCGGCCTACCCCGATCTCCGGCAGGTGCGGGTGGAGGTCAACCGCGGCAGCGCCTCCGGCTACGCCCACGGCTTCCGCTGGGCGTTCGAGAACGGCTACGACTACGTGCTGCTGCTCAACAACGACATCGAGGTCGAGCCGGACCTGCTGACGGAGCTGGTGAAGGCGGCCGAGTCGGCCCCGGACGTCGGCTGCGTGGGCCCGAAGTGCTACTTCCACGGCGACCGCCGACGGCTCTGGTCGGCCGGAGGCATCCTGCGCTTCCGGGAGTCGATCACCCGCGAGCGGGGCTACGGCGAGATCGACCGCGGCCAGTTCGACCGCGACGCCGAGGTGGACTACGTCAACGGCTGCGCCATCCTGATCCGCCGCGCCGCCGCCGAGGCCGCCGGGATGTGGGACGACGTCTTCTACATCTGCGTCGACGACGCCGACTTCTGCACCCGCGTGAAGCGCCACGGCTTCCGCTGCCTCTACGCGCACCGCGCCGTGCTCTACCACATGGTGGCCTACACGACCGGCGGCTACAGTCCGGGGCGGAACTTCCAGTTCGGCAGGAGCGGCGCGATCTACGCCCGGCGCTACGCGAAAGCCTGGCAATGGCTCAGCTACCTCGCCTTCAACGCCGCCGCCCTGCTGGTAGCCTGGCTCCGCGAGAGGCGCAAGGGGAACCAGGCGGCGGTGGCGGCCAAGCTGAAGGGGATCCGCGAGGGGCTGAAGGCGAAGATCCCGCCCCCGCCGGCCCTCAATCTACCTGTTTCAGCCAGTCCAGCCGCGACCGCTGATACCAGTGCCACCGCACCGGACGCCCCAGCTTCATCAGCTCGGGGACGGTGACGAAGCGATAGCGGTCGCCGAGATCCTGGAGGAGCCGCTCCACGGTCGCCAGCGTCGGCTTGCGGTCCCGAAATCTCTCCTCGACCGTCGTGTAGAGCGTGTCGTGGAAGAGCACGATGCTCCCCCGCCGGAGGCGGCGATAGATCCGCGCCAGCATCACCTCGGGCGGATCGTCCCGCCAGTCCTCGGCGATCACGTCCCAGCAGACCACCTGAAGACCCAGGCGGAGAGCGTCGATCCGCGAGCCCGGGCTCTGCTCGCCGTAGGGGGGCCGGAAGAGCCCGGAGGCGTGGGGACCGAGGACCTCTTGCGTCCAGGCGAGCTGCCGGCGGCGGTAGCGCCCTTTCAGCGAGGGGAGGGAGAGATGGTCCCAGGTGTGGTTGCCGAGCGCGTGGCCGGCCTGGGCGATGCGCTCGATCAGCTCCGGGTGCCGGCGGGCGCTCTTCCCCACCACGAAGAAGGTGCCCTTGGCGCCGTGGCGGTCCAGGAGGTCGAGCAGCGGCGGCGTGTCCTCCGGATGGGGGCCGTCGTCGAAGGTGAGGGCGATCGCCGGCTCGGCCGTGGAGACCCGGATCGTCGTGCCGAGGAGGAGGGCGCTCGCGGAGAGGGCCTGCTTGACCAGCTCCTTGGCGACAGGGATGGCGCCCCGTGGCGGGGCGCCCATCACCAGGGCGTCGCGATCGTTATGGCTCAACCGCGCTACATCCCCGAGGCGGGGACGACCTCCGCCGGGGGCTTGTAGACGAGCCCGTCGCGGTCCTCGGGCGGGTTGGGATCGTAGAGGCGGATGACGTCCTCGGGCACCGGTGAGAGGTCGGAAGCGCGCCGCAGCTCGAAGAGGGTGGTACCCGTGCAGTGGCGATCGATGCTCGGCGCGCCGCCCAGCGACTTCAGCTCGTCGAGATGGGCAGTGCGGAAGTCGATGCTGAAGCGGGACCGCCCCGAGCTGTTGGGCACCGTCGAGTGCAGGTGGGCGCCGGAGAAGAGGATCAGGCCCCCCGGCGGGCAGACGACGCGGAACTCGGGCTCGAGGTCGAGCGACGCCGTCGGCTTCGGCTGCTTGCGGGTATCCGTCTTGATCTCCTTGGAGGCGTTGGCGCGGCCGACCTTGTTCCACTCGTAGTGGTTGTACTCGTCCGAGGAGTTGGCGACCGGCGTGTCCCAGTATTTCGGATGGAAGGCGAAGGAGCTCTCCGACTCGAACGGGAAGACCGGCAGCCACCAGTTGAGCTGGCTGGGGGGGGAGGAGTACCAGATGTCGCGATGCGGATGGAGTACGTAGGCGACGCCGGCGTTGAGATAGCCGCCGCTGGTGGCGACCCGCATGCGGGGGACGTCGAAGTAGGTCTTGTCCAGGTCGGCCCCGAGGTCGCGGAGGAGATCCACCAGCAGGGCCTTGGTGCGCGGATGATGGATGAACCGGGGCTTGAGGGGGCCGACGATCTCGACGAACTTCTCGACCGGGAGGCTGTCCTGGGCGTGCTGGGGGTCGAGGGGAGCGAACGCCTCCTCGATCAGCTCGCGGGCCAGCTCGGTGAGCGCCTTGGTGCTCGGGCGCGGCGAATAGACGAACACGTCCCCGGAGTAGAGGCGGCGGCGCCGCTCCTCATCGCCCAGGTGAGTATCGAAGTAGATGGTGCTCATGGGTTTACCCTCGCCGACATGGATCTCAGAAACGGAAAAAGCTTCAGCCTCGGCAGTATATGGAGGGGGTGGAGGGGGGTCAACTGGGCTGGCTATATACCATGGAGTGCCTCCTGACGCTCTTTCTCTCTGGCCTTTTGCACACTAGCCTGAGCGATCTCGCGGCCATAGCGCGCGACTTCCTGGATTTCTCCTCTCGGGTCTTCCTCTAAGCGGGCAAATGCCTCATCCCATTGACTCCAATGCATCGATTCCGAGCCCCAGGACACGCTGATTCCTGCAGGATGAAAGGCCGCCTGAGCGATCGACCGCGCATCATAGCCCGATTCAAGAGCCATCATCGCCAGTTCAGCCCACTTCTCGTCAGGGATACCCGCTAAAGGCTCTTGATGAAACTGAGAAAGATCCTGTAACCCTAGCAGCTCAAGGTATACCACGGGATCTTTGTCGACCAGCAGCGATATCAAAGGCTGCGGGAGTACCCGGTTGCCAAGATCATCAAGCACCCTGATTCGTTCTCCTTGACTCAAAGCATAGATCGCCTTGGAAAAAGGTCCTTCCTCTGCCAAAAAGATCCGGTCCGGCTCCTCCTCGAGACGTGTACTTAACCACTGGTGGGCTATACCAGGAGTTTCCTTGAAGATCTCTCCTAACCAGTACCTCATCCCTGAATATTCGTCCGGCTTCGACCGTAGAACGGCATCTCGCCAAACTTGTGCGATCTCCGCTCTAATTTCTCCCTTCGGATCAGACAACCATTCGCCTACGGCCGCGG
The DNA here is from genome assembly GCA_963698025.1 of uncultured Acidobacteriota bacterium. Taxonomy (GTDB): domain Bacteria; phylum Acidobacteriota; class Thermoanaerobaculia; order Multivoradales; family UBA5704; genus DATARR01. Next base: position 1,068,932 of record OY969112.1, read on the forward strand.
CTAGCGCCACCTCCCAGACGGGATGCTCCAGGAGAGTTTTTATGTTCAACAATGAGACCTCCCCTCTTAAGCAGAGGGTCTCGACGAGCCGGGGGAAAGAGACAACCCTTTCGAGCACCTGCTTGAGCAGATGAGGCGGCGGTTCCGGCATCTGCAGAACAAACTCTGTAGCGAGCCATATGTAAAGATCAGATTTTAGACATTGATCCAGGATCTGCTCCGCATCACACCGCTGTTGTACAAGGGTCGCCCTCAAGAATGGTTCCACCAAGTCACTGGGTGCGCTCTCTTGAATGAAGGCATCAAGCCAGACGTCTGGTTCGGAAGCGATCGCGGCCAAGTCACGACAAAGATCTGGCGTTCTTCTCGGCCAGTTTCGATTTATCTTCTTCGCTTCCCCTTCATAACCAACAACTTTAGTGGCAACCTCGGGGGGAGAGCCTTGCACCCACTGTGCTGCAAGATCCTTAACCGCAGCCCTCTGAATCGCCTCTTGAGCTTCAAAGCTCCGTGCATCTTCATACTCCTCGTAGGGATAGAGCTTCTCAAAATCGGAATCCCGCCCCAAAGGCAACTCAATCCCAATTTTCGCAGCAAGAGCCTGCAAGCCAGCGGCTAGACCTGGGCTTCCCTGAGTCAATGGGACGAAATCCCTCAGGAGCTTCGCGGCAAAAGCCTGCATCGCCTCTTTAGTCTCTTCTGGAACTTCGGCACTCCGCGCGGAGTACTCCGGGTACAACCACTCCCAGAGCATGGCCGAGATATGGTCCCAGGCGGAAGCATCAATTACAGTCAGGGCATCACGCGAGTCTTCCCAAATTCCTTCAAACTCGGGAATTTTATCAATCCGCAGAAGACCCGAGGAGATCGTCAAAGTCAGGCCAACACCAGGATCGAGACTCCGACTCTCCATGGAGGGAGACAAAGCCAGGCAGATGCCGTTGATACCAACCGAGGGCTGTCCATTCTGAAGAATGTACCTCTTCGATACTCTAGCAAGCAGCCTTCGTCTCCAGATCATCTGATCAACAGGAAGGTTTAGCTCTCGCACCCAATTCGCCAAAATTCGCATTGGGTGGTTTGGATTTGAATGTGTCGGCCCTGTCGCGGAGACTGCGCGCTTCAAGAGATTGTCAACCGTACTCTCTGGCGCTCTCAAAAGGGTGCTTCCACCTATTTCAACAACGTCCCCGGAATAGTTCTTGAGCACCCATAGTGCGTCCTGCTCGCTCAATTGTGCGAGGCCGTTCCAGGCACGGGGCGATCCGGAACCTGCAACAATTTCTCTCAGTTCCTCTATGGGAATATCGGCCCCCACCGCCTTGGACGCGACCAAGGCCTCAGCGGCCCGGCCAAGATTCGGAGCTTTTCCCACAAGATCCCAGTAAGGATGTCGTGGTTGCCCCGGCGGCGGAAAGAAAGTAGTCCGGATCAATGCGGAACGAAGGGGTCGTGGCCAGACAGCGAGGATATCTTTACCAACTTCAGATACAACTCCTCCCGCGGCGAGACCCGATGCGATCTGCCGAACTTGCAGGCGGCTCAGACCCAGGAACTCGCGAACGGCTTCGGTCCCCATCCCTTGATCCCCTCCAAGGCTGAAGGCTGCTAGCACGTCTATCGCTTCACGCCCAACGAACTCCTGAAAAAAGGCCAAGAGGGTTCGGCTGAGGACTTTTCCGTCGATAACTTCCCGCCACGAACCTGCTAACCAGAGAGTTGCGATCGTGACTGCAAGGCCCGGCTTGTTGGCGGCTTGATCGATAAGGTAACGCATTGTGCCAGGATCTTCCTGAACTCCCACACTCTGAAAAACCTCTAAGATCTGGGAGCGGGTCAGCAACTCCAGCTTCCGGACCCTGTCTTCCGGTATGCCACCCATCGCCTCGATTACTTGGTCCCGAGCCCCTTCCCAGGTCGTGGCAACAATAGAAAACTCCATCTTGGTTTGCTGGCGGAGTTGCCTTAGCTTTACTAGAATCTCTGGTTGAGCGTGTGCATCGTCGACGATTACCGCACTGGGCCGCTGTTCCCGGAGAGCACCAGCCACACCTCCGTCAGGATCAACGAGAAAAAGCCCCCAGCCACACCGGGCCAAGTGGTAAAGGAGGAAGGTCTTTCCGGAACCGGGCTCCCCAGAAAGTATTCTGTCTCCCGTTGTCTGCCGAAGCCATTCTAGATCCCGATCTCGACCGATAGGATCAAGGTCTAACAACGGCCGCCGAGTACGCGGAACCACAGACAGAGCGGAAGGCTGGCCTGACAAGTCCAGGAGTTGCTTACACCATCGAGGGCTGTTGTACAAGAGGTTCGCGACCCCGCGCTGCTCAACCAAATGCACCAACTTGAAGCCTTTCTCCCTCGCCAAATCCTTCAGCCCTAACTGGCGCTGGGGTGTCAGAGATTGGGAGGTGGCAAAGACCACTTTCCGCGCAGGCTGCCTTCGTTTCAGAAAGGAGTTGATGCTCTTCCGTAGGTTTCGCCTTACATCTTTTGCCGTGGTAGTCACCAAGGGATAGGGCTCACCTTCACCGTCAGCGATCGCGCCGTCCATCCCCGAGTCCTTGCCGCCGTGGACGGGGACAAGGGTGGGAAATGCTTCCCGAAGGAGATCCGCCATGCATTCCTCAAAGACATGGGGATTGAGGGTGCCCTTTAAGCCGGCGAGGATCTGTTCGTAGAAAGGGTCCTGCGACATCAGAAGTCCTGGTTTGAGCTCGCTTGGTCGAGGAGCTTGCCCAACTCCACGAGGAGGTTCCGTTCCGGATTCTCCTGGAAGCCGCGCCGCTCGATCAGTTCCACGGTCTCGCGGGCGATCCGCAGGTCATCGGCGCTCATCTCGCGGATCAGCACCTGAATATGCTCTACGTCCTTCAGCCTTCCCGCCAGCACCTTGAGAGCTACGAGGTGTCCCGCGCGTGCTACGGGAACTCTGACACCCGGCAAGATCTCCATCGGGGTAGCGGCAGCGACAACCTCCGTCTCGACGCCCGCGCAGGCGATCAGGAGATCGATCTCGGACCCCGTTTCATCGTCCTCTAAAGGCGGCGAGACGAGGCGTACGGTAGCCAAGCGGCCATCCCTTCCCTCGATCAGCCCGCCCTTCGGATGATCTCGATATCCGCGCATCCTGAGGGACCGCACGATAACCTCAGCCTCGCGGTCTCCCGAGACGGCGAGTGCCACGTCCAGATCTCGGGTAGACCTCGATTCGGCCCGCAGTATGACCGCGAAACCTCCGACGAGCGCCCAGCGAGCCTCAACGGCGCGGAGGTCCGAATCCAACCGGATCAGAGCTTTCTCGAGACGGGTCACTGCGGGTCACTGGATGGTGGGCGAGGGAAGCTATTGCGCCGAAGCGGAAGGCTCGATGTAGCGCCGCTTCTCCACCCAAGCCGCGAAGCGACGGCGGATCTCCTCCTCGCACGCCTCCGGATGCCGGCGGCGGAGATTCTGCCGCATGATGTCCTCGGCGGTCTGGCAGAGGTCGAAGGCCGCAGCGGCTCGGGCCAGGATCTTGGGATCGCGAATCGGCTCCATAGTCCTCATTCTACTATGGTCCTTCCCCGGACCTGCGCTAGACTGCCCGCCCGTGAGCCGCATTGTCAATTCTGCCAATCCGGCCAGTCTGGCCCTCGCGGCGGTCACGGCGTTCTTCCTGCTGTTTCCGCTGACGCTCGGCAAGCCCGGGCTGCCGACCCATCTCAAGGCTGACGAGGGGGCCTATTACCTCGCCGCGCAGAGCCTCGCCTACGACCACAACCTGAAGGTCGAGCCGCGAGACGTCGAGCGCGCCTTCGAGGAGTTCCCGTTCGGGCCGGTCAACAACATGATCGTGATGACCGACGACGGGTGGCACACCGTCTACTTCGGCAAGCCCTACATCTACTCGCTGGCCGGCGCTCCGTTCGCCCGCCTCTTCGGCGCCAACGGCATGCTGTTCTTCAACATGCTGATGACGATGGCGATGGTCTGGATGGGCTACCTCTACCTGCGGCGGTACAACCCGCCGGGGCTCGCGGCCCTCTTCTCGGCGTCGTTCTTCCTGCTCAGCGTCGGCTTCTCCTACGTCTTCTGGATCCAGCCCGAGGTCTTCAACATGTTCTCGGTGGCGGCCTGCCTCTTCTTCGGCCTGCCGCGCGCCGACGAGACCGGCCTGCCGGACCGCCGCCGCGAGCTGCTCTTCGCCTTCGTCTCGGGCGCCGTCCTGGCCTTCGCCGTCTACGACAAGCCGATGTTCGCCGCCGTGGGGCTGGCACCGCTCTACGCCTATCTGCGGGACCGCCGCTGGAAGACGCTCGCCGCCTGGATCCTGGGCGCGCTGCTGAGCATGGGAGCCATCGCCGGCCTCGCCGTCAAGCTGACCGGCCACCCGTCGGCTTATCTCGGGGTCCACCGCCAGGGGGTGACGCTCTGCGAGCCGGGCAAGGTGCCGATCTCCCCCGAGGTCGTCAAGGCCCGGGGGGGCGGCGGAGGGGGCAAGGGCGGAGCCGCCGCAGCCGCGGTGCCCAATTCCACCACCGGCAACACCTGGACCTGGCTGTTCCGCGCCCCGGACGTGACCCTCTATGAGGAGGCCGAAAACATCGGCTATTTCCTGGTCGGGCGGCACACGGGGATGCTCGTCTATACGCCGTTCGCCGCGCTGGCCCTGATCTTCTTCCTCCTCAATCGCCGCCAGGGCCGGCGGCGCGCGGGGGAGCGCTGGGTGCTGCTCGCGGCGGTCACCGCCATCGCGCTCTACTTCCTGACCTTCATCGCCTGGAACTGGCAGGGGGGCGGCGGTTTCGTCGGCAACCGCTATTTCATCACGGCGATCCCGGCGTTCCTCTTCCTGGTGCGCGAGATCCGCCCGCCGCGGCTCCTCCTCGCGGGGCACGCCGTGGCCGGGCTCTTCCTGGCTCCCCTGCTGTTCACGCCGTTCGGGTCGACCGTTCCCGAGCCGACCCTCCAGGCGCACGTGCGGGGCCTGCCGTTCCGCTTCCTGCCGCTGGAGCTCTCGCTGCGCAACGTGCCGGGCTACGAACGGGTGTCGATCGACGGCCTGCGCATCGTGGGGCGGAAGGACGTCTTCGCGCCGCAGGGGGAGCAGATGTGGGTGGCCGGCGGCACCCGGGTCGAGCTCTACTTCATCGGCGAGCGCCCGATCCCCCACGCCGTCTTCCAGGTGACCAACTTCGCGCCGGGGAACCAGGTCGAGATCCGGATGGGCAAGGCGCGCGAAGTCCTCGACTTCGGCGGCGAGGAGACGCGCCGCGTCCGCCTCGATCCCGGCGAGCCGTTCCGGGTGCGCCGGCAGAAGTGGGCGACGTTCTATGTCTACAAGATGGTGGTGACCTCGCGCACCGGCAGCGTCCGGCACTGGGTGCGGCAGTACCCGCCGAACAACTGCCCCACCTTCGTCCAGGACGACCGGACGAACGAGAACTTCTTCACCGGCGCCGCCCTCGCCTACCTGGGGGCGGGCGCGCAGCTCGACGCCGACCTCTACGCGGTCCAGTGGGGGAACACGGTGGCGCCGCCGCAGGTCCGGGCCGGCGAGACGTTCGCCGTCACCACCCGCCTGTTCAACCGCAGCCGTTACCCGTGGACGGCGGAGGGGGTCGCCCGCGTGGACCTCGCCTATCACTGGCTGGACGCTACGGGCAAACAGATCGTGGAGGACGGCCTGCGCACGCCCATGCCCTGGCCGGTGCCGCCGAGCGGCCGGGTCAGCGTGCAGCAGAAGGTGCTCGCGCCGCCCGTGCCGGGACGCTACATCCTGGAGCTGGATCCGGTATTCGAGACGATCGCCTGGTTCTCGCAGAAGAACGGCGGCAAGACCCTGAGGATCCCGATCGAGGTGCTGCCCGCCACAGCCCCTCCGGAAAGCGCCGATGCTCGATAACCTGCGCGAGGACACGCGCCGGCTGCGCGAGATCAAGACCAAGGGGGCCCCCTGGTACGTGATCGAGTCGCTGCTGTTCGAGACCGGCTATCAGGCGGTGGTGCTGCATCGGATCGCCCACTGGTTCAAGAGCCGGGGGGTGCCGGTCCTCGGCCCCCTTTTCGCCCGCTGCAATCAATTCCTGACCGGCGTCGACATCGCCCCCGGCGCGGTGATCGGACCGGGCTTGAGGATCAGCCACGGCACGGGGCTGGTGATCGGCGGCTACGCGCGGATCGGTCGCGGCGCGCTCCTGCTCCACAGCGTCACCATCGGCTCTCCGCACCCCGGACGGGTCGAGAAGATGCCGGTGATCGGCGACGACGTCTTCATCGGCGCGGGCGCGAAAGTGATTGGCGACATCACGGTGGGGGACGGCGTCTTCATCGGCGTCAACGCCATCGTGGCCCGGGACATCCCCAGCGGCAGCCGGGTGCTCTGCACGTCAGAGATCGAGATCGCGCCGCGGCACGATGTCGAGAATCCCCCTTCGGCTCCGACGTAACCATGAACGCACCGATACCGGGGCGCTCGCGCTGAAAGGGAGCCAACCATGAAATACATGCTGATGATGAACACCCCAGGTAATGGGCCGTACCAGGTCGCCAACTGGCCGCAGAAGGACTTCCAGGCGCACATCGCGTTCATGATGAGCTTCAGCAAGAAGCTCGGCGAGTCGGGCGAGCTGGTGGGGGCCGAAGGTTTGGCCGGTCCCGACCAGGCCAGGCTCGTGCGCGCCGGCAAGGACGGCAAGCCGGTCACCGACGGCGTGTTCCCGGAGGCCAAGGAGTTCCTCGCCGGGTACTGGATCGTCGACGTCGAGAGCCCCGAGCGCGCCTACGAGATCGCCGCGGAGGCATCCGCCGCGCCCGGACCGGGCGGCGAGCCGCTCAACATGGCGATCGAAGTGCGGCAGGTGATGAGCGGGCCGCCCAAAGACCTGCTGTGACCCCGCCGCCGTTGGATGCTCGTGCCGAGCACCTGCTGCGCGACCTTGCGCCGCGGGTGCTCGGTGTGATCCTGCGGCGGTTCCGCGACTTCGGAGCCGCGGAGGACGCGGTTCAGGAGGCGTTGATCGCGGCGGCCACGCAATGGCCCCGCGAGGGCGTGCCCGACGATCCGCGCGCCTGGCTGATCCGGGTCGCGGCGCGGCGCATCGCCGATCACGCCCGGAGCGAGGCGGCCCGCCGAAGACGCGAGGAGATCGTGGTCAGCCTCGTGCCGCCGGAGCAGCAGATCGCTCTCGCCGCCGACGCTGACGGCCCGGAAGAGCGGGACGACACGCTCGTCCTGCTCTTCATGTGCTGCCACCCCGCGCTGTCGCCCTCCTCCGCGATCGCATTGACGCTGCGCGCCGTCGGCGGCCTGAGGACGGCCGAGATCGCCGCGGCGTTCCTGGTCCCGGAGGCCACGATGGCGCAACGGATCAGCCGGGCCAAGCAGAGCATCAAGGCTTCCGGCGTGCCGTTCCAGATGCCCACGGCGGCGGAGCGCGCGGGGCGGCTCGGCGCCGTGCTGCACGTGCTCTACCTGATCTTCAACGAGGGCTACACGGCGAGCTCCGGCCCCGAGCTGAACCGCGCCGACCTGTCGAGCGAAGCGATCCGCCTGACGCGCGCGGTCCACAGGCTTCTCCCGGAAGACGGCGAGGTCGCGGGGCTGCTGGCGCTGATGCTCCTGACCGACGCGCGGCGCGCGGCGCGGACCGGACTGGCGGGCGAGCTGATCCCGCTCGACGAGCAGGATCGAAGCCGGTGGGATCGGCGCGCCATCGCCGAGGGGGTCGCTCTGGTCACAGCGGCACTGTCGAGAGGCTCGATCGGCGAATATCAGCTGCAGGCCGCGGTCGCCGCCCTGCACGACGAGGCGGCGCGCGTCGAGGACACGGACTGGCCGCAGATCCGGGCGCTGTACGGCCTGCTGAAGCGGATGTCCGACAATCCGATGGTGACGCTCAACCATGCGATCGCGACGGCCATGGTGCACGGCCCGGCGGCGGGGCTCGAGCTGCTGCGAGCGCTCGACGCCGACGAGCGCCTAGCGGGGCATCATCGCCTCGACGCCGTCCGCGCGCACCTGCTGGAACGGGCCGGCGATCGCGAGGCTGCGATCGAGCATTTCAGAAGAGCGGCCGGCCGTACGACGAGCCTTCCGGAGCGGAACTACCTGATGATGCAGGCGGCACGGTTGAGCGCCATTCCGAAGTAGCCAATCACGCCGCGGGCTTCTCCAGCGACCGCTTCTCCAGCAGGCTCCGCATCCCCTTCAGGATGAAGATCGCCTGCTCGCGGGCGCCGGGCTCGACCGGCTCGCCGGAGTAGGCGGCCTGGACGTAGAGCTCGGTCAGCCCGCGCGCCGGATCCGCGAGGCACCGGACGTCGAACGGCAGGGCGTTGAGCACCTCGTAGGGAGTGGACCTCGCCGGCCGGGGGTAACCACGGCTCTCCAGCAGGTCGAGGAAGCGGTGGTAGGCCGCGAGGACCGCGTCGCGGGACGGCAGACGCTCCAACTCCTCCAGGTTGGCGAGCGGATCGGCGGTGGCTCTCGCCGGCATCGCGGATCGGCGAAAACGTCCGAGGAGGGCGGCCAGCCGGTTGAGGAGTCCCCGCCAGCGCTCCACCATCCTCCCCCGCCAGCCGGCGAGATGAGGCCAGAGCCGGGAGAGGACCCAGAGGCCGGCGCCGGCGAGGATCAGGACGAGCGGGACGATCAGCCAGCGTCCAGCGGCGGTCAGCAGCCGGATCAGGCTGGGGGCCGGCCCCACGAATCCCGCCGTCGGGTCCCTGGAGCTCGGGTCCCCTCGCTGCCTCGAGATCTTGCCCGCCTGATCGGCCTGCTGGTAGCCGCGGGCCGCCTCCGCTCCCTCGCCGTGGGCCGTCGGCGGCCGGAGCCGGCCCGAGCCCTGGAACTGGAGCCCAGGCACGGCCAGGGTGGCGGCCAGCACCACGACGAGCAGCGCTCCGGCGAGGGCCACGCGCCCCGGCACCAGACCGGGCGAGACCATGCCACCCGCCCACTCGGCGCGGCGGAGAGCGTCCAGCCCCGAGGCGGCGGCGAGCACGATGCCGGTCGCGAAGAGGAAGACGACCACCGCCGCGAGCGCCCGGATGCCCGTCTGCGGCGTCGCCCCGAGCAGGACCGGCTCGCCGACGGCGAAGGCGAGCAGGGCGAAGGCGGCCAGGCGCGCGACCGACATCGCCGGATTGACCGGGATGGCTGAGGTAGACGGCAGGGCCTTCTTTTCCGGCGGGAGCGGCGTCACCCCCGTCTGCGCGGCCTTCTCGCGCTGCCAGGCCTCGGCGCGCAGGCGCTCCAATCCGTAGAGGCGCGAAGCCCGCCAAGTGGGCTTCCCTTCCTCGGGGCTCAATCCGCGGGTCACCCCCGTGGCCAGGCGCCAGACGGCGGCGATGATCAGCAGGTTGGCGACCTTCTCGCCCAGCCCCACGGCGCGGCTCTCCCAGGGCTCGCTCAGCATCGTGACGATCGTGGCTCCGGCCAGCGCGATCGTGTAGCACCCCTGGAGCTCGCGGTCCCCCTGGGTGTGGCCGTAGCGCTCGATCAGCACGGTGGCGGCGGCGAAGCAGAAGCCGATCCACTTGAGCTGCGGCCCGCCGCCCAGATAGGCCGAGCGGACGTCCACCAGGTAGGAGAGCAGGGAGGCCACCATGGCGATGACCGCCGCCGGCACCACCACGTGATGAGTGAGAAAGGTGAACAGGTCGTCGTCGAGCGGCTCACCGGCAGTGATCACAAGCGTTGAGCCCCCATCCGCTCGAGGTCCGCTTCCTCCCGCACCGGATAGACCGGCACCCCTTCGAGCAGGCTGGTGGCGACCGTCCCGGGGCCGCCGGTCTGGATCCAGACCACGCCGACGTCGAACCCCGAGCGCTTGAGCCCGGCGAGCGCGCCCCCCAGAGCGGGCCCGAGATCGGGGGTCACCACCAGCAACACGAGCGAGCGCGGCAGGCGAGGGCCTTCGGAGACCAGCAGCTCGGGCAGGGTGAGGCCGGGGGCGAGGGTCAGCCGCGCCAGGGCCGCGCGGACGCGGTCGCGCTGCCAGTCGCCACGGCCGGGCTCCACTTCCAGCGGCCGGTAGGCTGGGATCAGTCGCCGGGCGCCGGCATCCTCCAGGGCGTCCTCGTAACGCCGGAAGCTGCCGCCGGTCCAGTCGGCCGGATAGCGCTCGGCCGCGTCGCCGCCGTTCGAGAGCACCCCCACGGACTGGCCGCCGGCGAGGACGAGCTCGGCGATCGAGGCCGCCGCCGTCACGGCGAGCTCGACGCCGGGATCGGTCCCGGTTTCCAGTGGAGCACCGGGGTAGGCGGACCTGCCCATCTCTACGGCGAGGAGGACCCCTTCGAGCACCGTCGGCTCGAAGAGCTTCACCTGCAGGATTCCGGTGCGGGCGGTGGCGCGCCAGTGGATGCGCCGCAGGCCGTCCCCCGGGCGGTAATCGCGCACGCCGAGGAAGCGGGCGGGGTCCTCGAACGGGCTGCGGCGGCGGGGCACCTCGTGCACCGGCCGGTGGCCGAGCGGCCACCCCTGGCCGAGAGGAACGGTGCGCGGCATCACGGTGATGAAGCGCACCTCCGGGTCCACCTTGAACCGCTTCACCAGCCCGAAGGGGTCGCTCGCCTCGATCACCGCCGGTCCTACCCGGAACAGCCCACGGCGGGTGCTGTGGAGGGTGAAGGCGACGCGGATCGTCTGCTCGCTCGCCAGGGTCTGGAAACCGCAGCTCACCCCCTCGACGTCGAGGCCGGGGTCGACCGCCTCCCGCCAGAACAGCCAGGGGGCCGGCAGGCTCTTGCGGTTGTGGAGCACCAGCCGCGACTCGACCGCCGCCCCCAGCTCGATCTCCGTCGCCGCGAGGCTCCGCCGCACCTCGAGCCCCAGGAGGCTGGCGGTGGGAAGCAGCGCGGCGAGGCCCAGTACGGCGGCGGTCACCACGGCGGCGTAGAGGAAGAAGCCGGCGGAGAACAGGGAGACGAGCAGGGCAAGCAGGCCCAATCCCAGGGTCCAGAGGAGAGCCTGCCGACGACGGAGATCCCGCACTTCGCGGCGGACCTCGCCGGCGGGTGGAGCCGCGGCGCCGACGGCGCTCATCCGGCGACGGGCCGGCCGGTGGCGGCGGGACCGGCGTCGACGAGGGGGGCCGGCACCAGACCGACCGCCTGGTCCACCACCTGCTGCGCGCTGCGCTTGGAGAGCCGCCCCTCGGTGCCGAGGATCACCCGGTGATAGAGCATCGCGGGGTAGAGGCGCTTGACGTCGTCGGGCAGCACGAAGCTCCGGCCGGCGAGGGCCGCCTTGGCCTGGCAGGCCCGGTAGAGCCCCTGGGTGGCGCGGGGACCCGCGCCCAGCACCAGCTCGCGGGCGTTGCGGGTGGCCGAGATCACCGACACGATGTAGCGCCGCACCTCCGGGTGGACGTGCACCTCGCGGACCTGATCCTGGAGCTTGGCCAGCGCCTCCAGGGTCATCACCGGCACCACCCCTTCGAGCGGATCGCCGCGCTCGCCGCGCACCAGCATCTGCTCCTCGGCCTGCAGGCTGGGATAGCCGATCGAGAGGCGCATCAGGAAGCGGTCGAGCTGCGCCTCGGGCAGGGGGAAGGTCCCCTCGTGCTCGATCGGGTTCTGGGTGGCGATGACGAAGAACGGCCGCTCCAGCGGGTAGGTCCGATTGTCGACGCTCACCTGCCGCTCGGCCATGCATTCGAGGAGAGAGGCCTGCGCGCGGGGAGTGGCGCGGTTGATCTCGTCGGCCAGCAGGATCTGGGTGAAGACCGGGCCGGGGTGGAACTCGAAGTCACCGGTCTTCTGATTGAAGACGCTCGATCCGGTGACGTCCCCCGGCAGCAGGTCGGGCGTGCACTGGAGGCGCCGGAAGCCGCCGCCGAGCGTGCGGGCAAGGGTCTTGGCGAGCAGCGTCTTGGCGGTGCCGGGAACGTCCTCCAGCAGGAGGTGCCCCTCCGCGAGCAGGCAGGTGAGGACCAGCTCGAGCACCGGCCGCTTGCCATAGATGACCGTCTCGAGCTGCTGGAGGACCGCCTCGGCGGCCTGTTGGACCTGTTTCATCGCGCCCCCTGCATCGGCCGGATATGCAGATCGGTCACCTCGGCCGTGCGCGGCAGGGCGAGGGCGTTGAGCAAGGTGGTGGCCACGTCGCGAGGTTGGAGAAACCGCTCGGGGTCATAGTTCCGGCCCTCGTAGCGGTGCACCTCCTCCTGCATCGGAGTGGCGGTGCGGCCGGGGAAGACGGTGATCACGCGGACCCCGTTCTTGTTGACCTCGTCGCGCAGGCCGTCGGCCACGGCGCGGAGGGCGTGCTTGGAGGCCGAGTAGGCGACCCAGCCGGCACGGGCGGGGTGGAACCCCGAGCTGGAGTTCACGAAGACGACCTGCCCCTGGCGCGAGATCAGCGACGGCAGCAGCGCTTGGGTCAGGAGGTAGGGCGCGTGGACGTTGATCCGGTGCTGGCGGTCGAGGTCTTCCACCGGCGACGTCGCGAAGGGGCCGCCGAGGAAGAGGCCGATGCTGTGGATCAGGAGGTCCACCCCGCCGTAGGCCGCGACGGCGCGGTCCGCCAGGGCTCCCACCCGGTCATCCTCGGCGAGGTCGGCCGTGAAAGTCTCAACACTCGGCGTGAGATCGCGCGCCCGCTCCGCCACCAGATCGAGCTTCTCGGCGTTTCGCCCGGAGAGCATCAGCCGTGCCCCGGAGCGGGCCAGCTGGATCGCGATCGCCTCGCCGATCCCGCCGCTCGCGCCCGTGATCAACGCTACCTTACCCCGGAGCTCGTTCATGCTTTCTCCTCTTCGATCTCACGCAGCAATCCAACTTCCAGCAACGCGTCGGCCGCCTCTCGGATCGCCGCGAAGCTCATGCCGGAGCACTCCGCGACGTCGAGCAGGCCGTGCTCTCCGTCGGAGAGGTTCAGCACCCAGAGCAGGGCCAGCTCGCGGGAGCGGCCGGACTCGTCGCCGCCGATCGTGCGGTAAAGCCCCCGGCGGCCGAGCTGGGGCTCGCACTTGGGGTTGAGGTTCAGGTAGCGCCGGTTCCCTTCCAGCACGTCGATTACCGCGAGGTAGGTGCGGAGCGAGCCCTCCAGCGCCTCGGGCTTCACGAAGTCCAAGCTGTCCGCCGAGGTGTGGTACTCGGGGTACCGGCCATACGGCGTCCGGGTCAGCGAGCCCACGGCCAGATTGAAGCCTGGCGAACAGTACTGCCGCTCGTCGTAGCCGAAGGGGACGAACTCCTCGACGCCAAACGGCTCGCCCGAGTCCTTGAGCACTGAGAGCACGGCACGATCAATCTCAGCGTTCCCCTGCCGGCTCTTCTTGTAGTGGAACGCTCCCGGATCGCCGAGGTTCGCCGCCACGAGGCCGTGATCGACCTTCACGTCGTTGAGCGCCAGCCAGGTGATCGAGCCGATCGTCCCCGGGATGAAGAGGAACCGGTACGAATAGCGACGACGCGGTCGGGCCTGGAGCTCGCGGGCGAGCTCGGTCATCACCGCGATCCCCGACAGGTTGTCGTTGCACAGCGACGGATGGCAGACGTGCGTCGAGAAGAGCACCTCCCGCTCGGAATCCCCCGGCAGGAGGCACTCGCCGTAGGTGAGCGAGCCGTCCGCCAGGGTCGAGTCGACGAAGACCTCGTACTGCCCCTCCGGCAGCTCCGCCAGGGTGCGGTGCTGAAGACAGAACCCCCAGGCTTCCTTGTAGTAGGACGTACGATAGGGGATCAGGTCTGGCTTGTCCGGCAGGGTGAACAGGTGTTTCTTCAGCTCCGCCAGCGGTAGCTTTTCGTGGACCGGCACACTGTAGCTGAGCACGTGGAGATTGCAGTCCTGGAAATCGACCACCTTGCGGCCGGAGGGGTCCTTGATCCAGGCGTCGCGGATGTTCCACTCCCTCGGCACTGTCCAGTCGAACACGGGTGTGCCGGTGGGGACCTCGTGGATCTCCAGAGGAATGCGCTCCTGGAGCATCGCGAGCGTGCGGCGGACGCCGTCGCCGGTGATGCTGCGGCAGATCGGGTAGGCCTCCTGGATGAGGCGGAGCATCTCGTCGCGAGCCCTCACTCCCCGGCCCCCTCTCCCGTCCCCTCCCGCCCTCCCTCACCGGGAGAGGGGGAGAAAAGCGGCAAAGCAAGATCTTTGGCCGAAATCACCGCCACCGGCTCGGGCCAGGGGATCGCGAAGGCAGGATCGTCCCAGCGATAGCCGCGGGCGGACTCGGGGGCGTAAAACTCGGAGATCTGGTAGGAGACTTCCGTCCCGTCCTCCAGCGTCTGGAACCCGTGCGCCATCCCCTTGGGGATGTACAGCTCGTGCCGGCTCTCCGCAGACAGGGTCATCCCGAAGTGCCGCCTGAAGGTGGGCGATTCCGGCCGCAGGTCTACGATCACGTCCCAGACCGCGCCGCGGGTGACCCGCACGAGCTTGACCTCCTCGTGGGGGGCGATCTGGAGGTGGAGGCCGCGCAGGGTCCCCCGGCGGTGGTTCCAGGAGACGCTGCATTGGGCGATCGCGGGATCGAGCCCGCGCGCCTCGAAGTCGCGGCGGCACCAGGTACGCGCGAAGAAGCCCCGCTCGTCCTCGAAACGTTCCGGCTCCAGGACCCAGGCGCCGGCGAGCGGGGTCTCGCGGAAGATCATTCGAGGACCCTGACCTCCGGGATCGCCACCACGAAGCGGCCGCCCCAGGAGCGGACGTCCGCCATCTGCCCGACGATCTCCTCCTTGAGATTCCAGGGGAGGATCAGCACATAGTCCGGCCGCGTCTCGCGCAGGCGGTCCGGCCCGTGGATGGGGATGCGCGTGCCCGGCAGGAAGCGCCCCTGCTTGTGCGGGCTGCGGTCGACCGTGTAGTCGAGGAAGTCGGTGCGCACGCCGCAGTAGTTGAGCAGCGTGTTCCCCTTGGCCGGAGCGCCGTAGCCGGCGATCGACTTCCCCTCCTCCTTGGTCCGGATCAGGAAACGCAGCAGCCCCCGTTTCACCCGCCGGACCCGCTCGTCGAAGGACCGGAAGGTCTCCAGCCGCCCGAGACCGGCGGCTTCCTCGCGGGCAAGGAGATCCGTCACCCGCTCCCCCACCGGCTTCGCGGCGTCGTCGTCGTGGCGGGCATGCCGGCAATAGATCCGTAGCGAGCCGCCATGCGTGGACAGCTCCTCGACGTCGAACAAAGTGAGCCCGTGCGCGGCGAAGACCTTCCGCACCGTGGCGAAGGAGAAGTAGGAGTAGTGCTCGTGGTAGATGGTGTCGAACTGGTCCTCCGCCATCAGCCGCAGGAGGTGGGGGAACTCCATCGTGAGCACGCCCGCCGGGGCGAGGAGGATCGCCAGCCCGGCCACGAAGTCGTTCAGGTCCGGCACGTGGGCGAGCACGTTGTTGCCGACCAGCAGGTCGGCCCGCCGTCCTTCCGCGATCAACTCGCGGGCGGTCGCCGCGCCGAAGAACTTCACCACCGTGGGGATGCCCGCCGCCTCGGCCGCCTTGGCGACGTTGCCGGCCGGCTCGACGCCGAGCACCGGCACCCCCCGCTCCTTGAACCAGCGCAGCAGGTAGCCGTCGTTGCTGGCGATCTCGATCACCTGGTGCCCGGCGCCGAAACCGAAACGCTCGATCATCGCCTCTGCGTAGGCCTCGGCGTGGCGCAGCCAGCTGTCGGAAAAAGAGGAGAAGTAGGCATAGTCCGAGAAGATCGCCTCCGGCCGCTCCGCCTCGGGGAGCTGAACGAGCAGACACTCGCCGCAGGTGTAGACGGCGAGCGGATAAAACGCCTCCGCGCGGCCGAGGTCTTCCGGCTCCAGGTAGGAGTTGGCGAGCGGCGAGGCTCCGAGGTCCACGAAGACCTCGGAGAGCGGCGCGCCGCAGAAGCGGCATGAAAGGCTGGATTGAAGGGGAGAGCGGCTCACCAGATCTTCCACGGCGTCTCCCCGCGCTTCCAGAGGTCGTTCAGGTGGAGGTAGTCGCGGTAGGTGTCCATCGGATGCCAGAACCCCTCGTGGAGATAGACCGAGAGCTGGCCGTCGCGCGCGAGGCGCTGCAGCGGCTTCTGCTCCAGGAAGAGATTGGGGTCCTCATCCAGGTAGTCGAAGACCTCGCGCTGAAAGACGAAGAAGCCGCCGCTCACCACCCCTTCGGCGAGGGTGGGCTTCTCGTCGAACTCCAGCACCCTGGGGCCGTCGACCCGCATCTCGCCGTAGCGCGAGGTCGGGTGGACGCCGGTGACGGTGGCGAGCCGCCCCTGGTCCCAGTGAAACTCGAGCAGCTTGCCGATGTCCACGTTGCCGACCGCGTCGCCGTAGGTCAGGCAGAAGGTGGGCGCGTCGTCGACGTAGCGCTTCACCCGCCGGAGCCGGGCGCCGGTGGCGGTCTCGGCGCCGGTCTCGGCGCAGGTGACCCGCCAGCTCTCGTAGCCGTCCTGATTGTGGATCTCGGGCGGCCGGCTACCGTCCATCGCCAGCGTGAAGTCGCAGTGCATCTCCTTGTAGCGGAGAAAGTATTGCTTGATCTCCCACCCCTTGTAGCCGAGGCAGAGGACGAACCGGTCCAGCCCATGGGTGCCGTAGATCTTCATGATGTGCCAGAGGATCGGCTGCGGGCCGATCTCGACCATCGGCTTCGGCCGGTACTCGGTCTCCTCGCGCAGACGGGTCCCCTGACCTCCGCAGAGAATCACCACCGGCACGTCGCGCTTCGCAGGCCTGTTCAATCGTAGCTCCTTGACGGGATCGATTCTAAAGGTAACCGAGGGCCCGCAGCTTCTCGATCTCTTCCTGGTTCATCGCCCCGTCGCGCTTCGCTCCGGGCAATCCGGGAGGAAGGCCGAGATCCGTATAGGTCGGCACCGTGCGCACCGGATGCAGGCGGACGAAGCCGGGGTCCAGCGCGTCGACCAGCACCTTGCCGGCAGTGTCCTGGGGTACGGGCAGGCCGAGGAGATAGAGGACCGTGGGATAGATGTCGAAGACGCTCGCCCCCTGCAGGGCGAGACCGCGCTTCACCGGCCCCCCTCGCATCAGCAGGATGCCTGGGGGCCCGTGCCGGTGCTGGGTATAGAGGTCGTGGACGATCGTGGGGCTGTGGCCATGGTCGGAGGCGATGAGGATGACGGTATCCGGCCCGGCCGCGGCGAGGAGGCGGGCGAGGAAGCCGTCGAAGTCGCGGTAGACCCCGGGGATGATGCCCCCCTTCTCCCGCAGGTCCTTCGCCTTGACGTTGAAGAAGCGCTCCGGCTCGTACCACTTCCAGAACCAGTGCTGGTCACTGTCCGGCTGGTGGGTGTAGAAGTTGACCAGCCGCGGGTGCGGGCGTTCGGCGAGCAGCTTCAGGAGGGCCGCCGACTGCCAGTTGAAGTCGCCACCCGCGAGCAGCGGCCGGATCTCCCGGAAGAGCGACACCGGCTGGGCGAACAGCGCGACCTGGGGGGAGGGGCGGGCGGCCATCTCGTCGAGCCCGTAGGAGAGGAACCAGCTCTCCGGCCGTGCTGGATGAAGCGCCGGGAAGGAGTAGAAGTAGCCGTCCACGACGCCGATCGAGAGCCCCGCTTGGTCCGCGATCTCCCAGTAGGGCGGCGTCGCCAGCGAGAAGCGGTCGACCGGGACCAGACGGGTCAGCCCGAGCGGCGCCACGAGGTCGGACAGCTCCTTGAAGTAGGTGCGGTGGACCGGGTAGAGCCCCTTCGACGCCAGGCCGGGCAGCGTGACCCGGTAGAAGTCGAGGACGCCGTGCCGCTCGGGCCTCATCCCGGTGTAGATCGAGGCCCAGATGACGGCCGAGTTGGAGTCGTGGATCGACTCCAGAGGGCCGGCCGCTCCGTCGCGGACGATCGCGGAGAAGGTGGGGAGCTCACCCCTGGCCATCAGCGGCCGGGCCACCCGCCAGTCGGCGCCGTCAAAGCCGACGACGATCACCTTGAGCCCGTTGTCCTCGACGGCGATGCGCGGCGGCGTACCCTGGCGCGGCTTCGTCACGGGCTCCCGGCCGGCGTAGAGCGGCGCCGCGGCATGGATCGCGAGTGCGGCCACCAGAAGGACCGTGGCCAGCCCCGCCAGGCCGCCGCGCCGGAGCGCCGCGAAGAGCCGGAACAGCATCCAGGAGCCGAGCGCCGCCCCGAGCGCGATGGGAATCGCGAGGAGCAGGAGCACCCCCGCCATCCCCCACGCGGCGGTGGGATGCAGGGGCGCCTGGTCGTAGGTCAACCCGTAGAGGAAGAAGATCTCCCAGAAGAACAGGTTGAAGCCCAGCAACCCGAGCCCGAAGCCGCGTCGGCCCTGCGACTCCGGCCGCGAGAACGGGATCGCCGCCAGGCTCGCCAGCGCAAAGAACGCCGCGCCCCAGAGGCCGTAGAGCAGGAGGAAGGCGAGGTAGGCGATCAGCGCATCGTGCGACGAGCCGAGGTGGTCGTGGACCACGTGGACCAGCGAGAGGACGGCACCATAGAGCAGCGCGCCATAGAGGAAGCCGCCAAGGCAGGCGTCTCGCAGGGCTCGCAGTCTCATGCCGAAGATCGTCTACGGAAGCGGAGCGGGAAAGGTCCAGGGAACGGGTCGCAAGTACGCTCGGGCACGCGAGACGCTACCAGATCGCCGGTATTCCCATCAACCAGCGCCCATCAACCGGCATCTATCAACCGGCATCAGGCCATCAACAGGTGATATTCGCGCGTCGTCTCCTGCATGGGGGTCTGGCTCAGCTCCTCGAGGAGGATCCGGCAGACGTGGTCGTACTGGCGCCGCACGAGGTCGCGCCGCCCCTGCCCGGCATAGAGGCGCATCACCGCGACGTGGACGCGTTCTTGGAACGGGTCCTCCACCAGCGAGGCGCGATAGGCATCCATCGCCTCCTCGTTACGCCCGAGGCGGACGTAGAGATCGCCCAGGTCGCGCAGCAGCTCGAGGTAACGGCGCTGGTAGGTATCCCGGAGGGAGGCGACCCACCCTTCGTAGTACCCCTGGAGGAAGGGGCCGCGATAGAGCCTCCAGGCCCGCTGCCAGGCCTCGGGCGCGGCGGCCAGCTCGCCGCGCCCGGCCAGATCCTTCCCCTCATCCGCGAGCCGGCTGAACTCGATGACGTCGATCTCCCAGCCGACCTCCGGGTTCAACCGGTAGACGCCGTTGCGGAACAACAGGGGGGCCGGCCGGTCTTTTCCCCGATTCCCCCCCTCCAGGGCGCGGCGGAGATGGCTCAGCGTGGGGTGGAAGTTGCGTTCGATCGTGCGCTCCCCCTCAATCGGCCAGACCGCTTCGATCAGCTCCTCGCGTCCCGCCTGGAGCCCGGGCGAGGAGGCGAGGAAGGCGAGCACCTGGAAGGAACGCCGGAGACGCCAGTCGAGATCGCGCTCCCCTTCTTCGTCTCGCTGCCGGGCGACGGGGCTGCCCAGGAGGCCCAGAACGTAAATGACCGCGGGAGCTTCGGAGCCCCTCTCCTCCACGGCCACGCGCGAGGAGGCGACCGGACGCGACGGGCGGCGGCGGCGGCGCTCCCGTTCGAGCGCGGCGGCGAGGAGCCTCGGCATGCAGTCCCGCTCCGGCCCCTCGATCCACAGCCCCCGATCGTCGAGAATCCGCCAGGCATCCTCTCCGGAGCCGCCCGTGGACGGCCGCGCGTCGGGGGCTTCGAGGAGGAGATCGCGCTCTTCGTCCGAGAAGCCGTCGAGCACCTCGTGGCGCAGGAAGAGGCGGACGGCCGGGATCTCCAGGATCTCCTCGGGTCCACCCTCGAGGCCGCCGCCGCCGGTGGCCTCGATCGCCAGCCGCAGCGGGCGGTACCAGCCGTCGGTCGCCGCCAGCAGCGAGCGTACCGCCTGCGGCGAGGGGTCGCCGCCGGCCAGCAGGTGCCAGAGCGCCGCGAGCTCGCGCTCGTTCAGCAGCAGTTCCTGGGGCGGCACGATGCCACGGAGGAGGGCCCCCGGGCCATAACGCCGGTGGGTCGCGAATACCAACTTCTGCCCCGGGCGCAGCCAGCGCTCGGCTTCGGAGATCCGCTCGGCGGCCGGCCCGCCGCCGGCCACCAGCCAGGGCACGCCGACCTCGTGCGCCGCTTCGAGCGTCTCCGCCAGGGCCTCCTCGCTAGCCACCGCCGCCAGCGGCAGCGCCACGGCCCGCCGGCCGTACTTCGCAAGCAATGCCTCCAGGACGGCCGTCCGGCCACTCCCCGGCCAGCCCCAGAGCTGCACGAGCGGGGTGTCCAGAGATTCGATCCTGGAGATCAGACGGTCGATCTGGGGGAAATGAACGGACTCAGACATTATTTTGCGACGTTGTTTACAGCACCTGAAGCCGCCCGGCACCGGTCTCGGCGCGGCGACCACCAAGCCACTTCCAGATCAGCGGGAGCCATCCCGGGACGCGGGGAGGGCTTCCATCAGGCCGGAGGCCAGCATCTCACGCGACAGGGCCGCCAGACACCGCGTCGTGATCTTGCCGATGCTCGACTCCCGGTAACCGAGCAGCCGCGCCACCTCGGGGGGCTCGTAGCCCAGCCGGAACCGCAGCCGGAGCACCGAACGGCAGCGGGTGGGGAGCCGCTGGATCAGACTCTCCAGATCGCAGAGGAGATCCGTACGCTCCTGGGAAGGGGCGATCGGCTCCGACAGCCACTCCAGGATCGCCGAGTCGACCGCGGAGTAGATCCGCCGCCGGTGCGTGCGCCAGTACATCAGGCAGTGCCGCCTCACCGTGCCGAACAGCCAGCTCTCCGGGTCGCGCACCCGCTCCCACTGATAGAGCAGGGCGAGCAGCGCCTGCTGGAGCACGTCCTCGGCGTCGTCGCCTGGAATGCGATAGACCGCGAGCAGGCGCTTGAGCCTCGGCTCGACCGCCTTGAGAAAATCCTCGAAGGAGGGAGCGTTCTCAGTGGGTTCCGGAGTAAGCATCCAGGACAGAAGGGGTCGCGGAATGGGGTCGATGCCAATCCCAAATTAACACTCTTCTCAAGAGCTGTCTAGCTTATAGCTGGCCTAGAATCAAAGACTTCCGGAAACACTGGTGCGTAAAAAATCGCGCACTTGCTGCATGTCTTCCCAGGTGGGACGCTTGAGGGCCGGGTTCCGCAGGAGGGCGGCGGGATGGTAGGTGACCATGGTCGGGATCCCCTCCACCTGAAACCACTGGCCGCGCATGCGTCCGATCGGTGAGTCGTTGCCCAGGAGGGTCTGCGCCGCGACTCTTCCAAGGGCCACCAGGATCCGGGGGCGGACGAGCGCGATCTGCTTGTCGAGATAGCCGCGGCAGGCGGCGATCTCGTCGGGCTGGGGATCGCGGTTGCCGGGGGGGCGGCACTTCACGATGTTGGCGATGTAGACCTCTTCGCGCGTCTTCTCGATCGCCTGGATGATCTTGGTCAGAAGCTCGCCGGCGGCGCCGACGAACGGCAGACCCTGGCGGTCCTCCTCGGCCCCCGGCCCCTCGCCGACGAACATCAGCTCGGCGTTGGGGTTGCCCGCGCCGAACACCACCTTGGTCCGCCCTTCGGCGAGACGGCACCGGGTGCACCCCGCCGCCACGCTGGCGAGGGCGGCCAGCTCCGCGACCCTTGGCGCGGCCCCCTCGTCAACCGCAATGGGGACCACGGGCACCGCGGTGGGAGCCTGCGCCGCAGTGGGCGCGGGCCGCGCTGCCGTCCGTGCGGGATTGAGATAGAGGTCGCCGTACCCCATCTCGCCCAGATAGGCGAGGAGGTCAGAGAGGGCTGGCCGAAGATGGGTGCTCACGGCTGGAAAGTGTAGCCGCGAACAGGTCGAAGAGCGAGGCCGCGAGCTCCCCCTTCGGCCGCCGCGCGAAAAAGACCGGCTCCCCCTTGCGACGGTAGACCGTGACCTCGTTGTCGCCGCTGCCGAAGGCGATGTCCGAGCGGGAGACGTCGTTGGCCACCAAGAAGTCCGCCCCTTTGCGCTCCAGCTTCGCGCGGGCGTTGCGCTCGAGGTCGTGGGTCTCGGCCGCGAAGCCCACGAGGACGGCCGCGGGCGCCAGGGCGCGCAGGCCGGCCAGGATGTCCGGGTTCTCCTCCAGCTCGATCGCCGGCAGCCCCTGCTCCTTCTTGATCTTGCGGCCCGCGGGCCGGCTCGGCCGGAAGTCGGCCACCGCCGCCGCCATCACGATCAGGTCGACCGCCGGCGCCTGCTCCATCTGCTCGTGGACGGCCCGCTCCATCTCCCGTGCGGTGACGACGTCGATGCGGGTGACGCCGGACGGGGTCGGCAGCGCGACCGGCCCCGCCACCAGGATCGTCCGGGCCCCCCGCCGCGCGGCCTCGGCGGCGAGCGCGAAGCCCATCTTGCCGCTCGAGCAGTTGCCCAGGAAGCGGACGGGATCGACCGGCTCGTGGGTGGGCCCGGCGGTGACCAGCACCGTCCGCCCGACGAGCGGCCCCGCTCCGGCGGCGGCCTCGATCATCCGCGCGATCTCCTCCGGCTCGGCCATCCGGCCCATGCCCACCTCCCCCGAGGCGAGCGGTCCTTCGACCGGCCCGGCAAACCAGACGCCGCGGCGCCTCAGCGTCTCGACGTGCTGCCGGGTCGGCTCAGCCCCCCACATCACGGAGTGCATGGCAGGCGCCACCACCACGGGGCCGGCGAAGGCGAGCGCGGTCGTGGTCAGGAAGTCGTCGCCAAGCCCCAGGGCCAGCCGAGCAAGGAGATGGGTGGTCGCCGGAGCCACGCACAGCACCTCCCCCCAAGCCGCGGCCGTGATGTGCGCCTCCTCGCCCGAGCCGGTAGCGGCGAGGTACTCCTCCTGGTAGACGCGCTGACCGGAGAGCACCTCGAGCGTCAGCGGCGCCACGAACGAGACGGCGCTCCGGGTCAGGGCGCAACGCACCTCGTGGCCGCGCGAGCGGAGACGGCGCACCAACTCGGCCGACTTGTAGGCCGCGATGCCGCCGCTGACGCCGAGCAGGACTCGCAGGGAGCGGTTCATGTTCTGTGGGAGCTAGTGCACCTCGGCAGGCTGCGGCTGCTCCTCGGCGGCCGGGGCCTCGGCCTCCTCGGGCTGAGGCGGCGGGCCGTAGCCCCATTCGATCAACTGGTGGTCGACCTCTTCCAGCGCGACGCGGGTGGGCTTGCGCTTCCCCGCTTCGACCTTGGGGCGGGCGCCCCGCATGAGTTGCTCGGCGCGGCCGGCGGCCACGAGCACCCGACGGAACTTGCTGTCCATCGTCGGCCCTTTTTCGTCCATGGAAACGTTCTCCTTGGCGGCGATCAGGGTCGCCGCCGGTTTTGATTCATCTAGATCGGAGGGGTGGTGCTCCGTCCTGAAAGTCGCGCAGGATCTCTTCGACGCGAGGCTGCATGCGCTCCCGCCGGTGGCGCTTCTCCAAGATGATGGCTGCGAGTACCTCGCTCGCCCGGCGGGCATCATCATTGATGATAACATAGTGATACCGTTCGTAACGTTTGATTTCCTCCAACGAGACGGCGAGGCGCTTGGCGATCGTCTGGTCGTCGTCGAGGGCCCGGCGGCGGAGCCGCCGCTCCAGGTCCTCGTAGCTCGGCGGCAGCACGAAGATGCCGTGGGCCTGCGGGCAGCGGGCCATCACCTGCTCGGCCCCCTGGACGTCGATGTCGAGCAGGACGTCGATCCCCCGCTCCAGGCGCGGAAACACCTCGCCGCGGGAGGTGCCGTAGAAGTTGTCGTGCACCTTCGCCCGCTCGAGAAAGGCGTCGGCCTCGACCATCGCCTCGAACGCGGCGCGATCGACGAAGTGGTAGTCCCGGCCGTCGGCCTCCCCCTGGCGCGGCTTGCGGGTGGTGTGGCTCACCGAAAAGGCCAATCCGCCAAGGTCGGCCAAGCCCCCCGCCACCAGGGTCTGGATGAGGGTCGTCTTGCCCGCGCCCGAGGGTGCGGAGAGGATGAACAGCTCGCCGAGTGGCATCGATTCGCTCAAAAAGTGCTGGAGGAGGGTACCGCGGGCCGTATGGTACCACTTACTCCACGTTCTGGACCTGCTCGCGGATCTGCTCGCAGAGAACCTTGGCGTCGAGCACGGCGCGGGTCATCTCGGCGTTGCGGCACTTGGCGCCGAGCGTGTTGAGCTCGCGGAAGATCTCCTGGGTGAGGAAGTCGAGGCGCTTGCCGGCGGCGGAACCCTCGCGCATGACGGCGCGGAAGTGCTCGCCGTGCGAGCGCAGGCGGTCGATCTCCTCGCTGACGTCGCCGCGGTCGACGAGCAGGGCCACCTCCTGGGCGACGCGCGCCTCATCGAGCGGCTGACTGCCGAGCAGCTCGGCCAAGCGCCGCTTGAGGGTCGCCGCCATCTCCTCGCGCACCGGGCCGCGCAGGGCGTCGAGCCGCTGGACGGCCTCCTCCACCCCGCGGAGCTTCTCCTCCATCGCCGCGACGAGGCTCCCCCCCTCCTTCTCGCGGCTGGCGACGAGCTGGGTCACGGCCCCCCGGGCGACCCCGAGCAGCAGCTCCTCGTCCTCCGGCGTCCACTCCTCGGCCCCGAGCTCCACCCGGAACGCCTCGGGGAGGCGCATCAGGTCCCCGGCCGAAAGCCCACGGTCGACGAGCCCCGCCTCCACGAGTTGGTGGACCGCCACGTGCGCCTCCCGGATCACGCTCATGTTGACCTGCACGCTCGCCCGCCGCTCCGCCACCGACCGCACCTCCACCCGCGCCTCGACCCGTCCGCGCGAGATCTCCCGCCCGATCGCGTCGCGCAGCGCCGCCTCGCTCCCCCGCAGCTCCTCGCCGATCCGGAGCTGAAGGTCCAGAAAGCGGTGGTTGACCGCCCGCAGGCTCACCGTGATCCCATGCCGGGCGTTCTCCCCCGACGCTTCCCCGTAGCCGGTCATGCTTCGCATGGATGGATCCTCAAGAGTTCGCTCATTGCTGGCGGGCCATCCTAGCACCCGCGCCCCCCTCTGCCAGCGCTGCTGCCGCCGCGGCGGCCCCGTCCAGCCGCCGCTTCAGCTCCGCCGCGGCCTGCTCCAGATCCCCCCGACGATCCACCCGGAGCGGCTCGCCGTAGACGAAGTGGACGGTCGAGAACGGCAGCGGAACCAGGAAGCGGTCCCACGACTGGAGCTGTCTGGCCCGGGTGGCCGCTAGCGCCACCGGCTGGATCGGCAGGCCGGTCGAGGCCGCCGCCATGATCACCCCGGGCTGGACCTCGTGCAGAGGGCCGCGGGGACCGTCCGGGGTGAACGCGAGGTCGCACCCCTCGGCCACCTTGCGGAGGAGAGATCTCATCGCCCCCATCCCTCCCCGGCTGGTGGAGCCTCGGCTGGTCTCGATCCCGAGCCGGGCGAGCGCGCGCGCCATCAGCTCGCCGTCCCTGCTCTGGCTGGACAGCACCGAGATCCGCCGCCCCCGGTAGGCGGAGGTCATCAGCAGGAGATGCCCATGCCAGAAGGCGATGATGAAGTGCTCCCCTCGCCGCTCCCACTCCCGGAGCCGCCCGTCCCCGTGGTGGCGCATCCGCACGCTCGCCCGCAGGCCGCGGATGAACCACGCCGCCAGGAGCGACAGGAGCCCGAGCTTCCACGCCCCTCTCCCCTCCCCTGGAGAGGGAGAGGAGCCGGGAGAAGGATCTGAAGGATCTGGAGGTAGGGCGCTCACACCCGGAACTGGATGTCGAACAGTCGCTTGTAGGAGCCGCCGAGGGCCAGCAGCTCGCGGTGCGAGCCCTCTTCGATGATCTTCCCGCTTTCCATCACCACGATGCGGTCCGCCCGGGTCACCGTCGACAGGCGGTGGGCAATTACCAGCGTCGTCCGCCCCTGCATCAGGTTGTAGAGCGCCTTCTGGACCAGCGCCTCGGACTCGCTGTCGAGGTGCGAGGTCGCTTCGTCGAGGATCAGGATGGGAGCGTTCTTGAGCAGCGCCCGCGCGATCGCCAGCCGCTGCCGCTGCCCGCCGGAGAGCCGCAGGCCCGACTCGCCGATCACCGCGTCATACCCCTCCGGGTTCTGCATGATGAACTCGTCGGCGTAGGCCGCGGCGGCCGCCTCGCGCACCCGCTCCAACGGAAGGTCGGAGCGGCCGTAGGCGATATTGTTGCGGATCGTGTCGTTGAACAGCTGCGTGTCCTGGGTCACGATGCCGATCAGCGCCCGCAGGCTCTTGAGCTTGAGGTCGCGGATGTCGACCCCGTCGATGGTGAGCCGCCCGGCGCCGGGATCGAAGAAGCGCGGCAGGAGGTTGACGAAGGTCGACTTCCCCGCCCCGGAGGGTCCCACCAGGGCCACGATCTCGCCGGCACGGATGTTCAGCGACACCTCGCGCAGCACCGGCATCTCCTCGTACGAGAAGGAGACCCGCTCATAGGCGATCCCCTCGCGGACGGTGTCGATGTCGCGCGCGCCGGGCCGCTCCTGGATGTCGTTCGGGATCTCCATCAGCCGCGCCGCGCGCTGCCCCGCCGCCATCGCCTCCTGGAGCACCAGGTTGACCTTGTTGAGCTTGCGGATGGGATCGTAGAGCATGAACAGCGTGGTCAGGAACTGCACCAGCATCGGGGTCGAGAGCTGCCCCGCCCGGATGCTCTTGCCGGCGTAGATCAGCAGGATGGCGGCGCCCACCGTGGCCAGCGCCTCCACCACCGGACTGGAGGCATTGGCGAGGAGCTGCGCCCGCAGGTTCACTCGCAGGTGGCGCCGGGTGGCCTCGCGGAACCGGCCGAGCTCGAACTCCTCCATGCCGAAGGCCTTGACCACCCGGTGGCCGCGCACCCCCTCGGCCATCAGGCTGGCGAGGTCGGCCATCCGCTCCTGGCTGCGATGGCTGGTGCGGCGCATCCCCTTGCCGAAACGCACGATCGGATAGAGCAGCAGCGGCGCGGCCACCAGCGAGATCACCGCCAGCCGGAAGTGGATCGACAGCAGCAGCACCAGCAACGCCACCAGGGTGATTGACTGCTGGAAGAGGTCGAGGAGGCGGTTCGAGACCGCGCTCTGCATCATCGACACGTCGTTGACGACGCGGGCCACCAGCTCGCCCGACGGATGATCGGCGTGGAAACGGCTGGACTGGTCGAGAATCCGCCGGTAGAGATCGTTGCGGATGTCGGTCGTCACCCCCAGGCCGATGTTCTGGAACGCGAAGCCCGAGATGAAGTCGGCGACGCAGCGCACCAGGAAGATGAGCACGAAGAGGAGGGGGGCGAAGTAGACCACATTGCGGCTGTCCACTCCGAGCCGGCGCTTCAGGGATTCATAGCTGTCGTCGATCTGCCGGGAGAGGTCGAACCGGCGCTTGAGGTCCTTGAGCAGGGCGGGCTCCGCCTTCTCCCTCGCCCCGTCCTTCGTGGCGACACCGCGCGGCGCGGCGAAGCCGCCTGCCAGCCCGCCCAAGCCCCCCATGTCGTGGTTGTCCGACAGGAGCACCTCGCCGAAGATAGGCTTCAGCATGTAGGCGGTCCCCGCCGTCGCCGCGGCGTAGAAGAGGATCGCCGCGGCGGCCAGCATCGACCAGCCCGCGTACTTGCGGAGGTAGGACCAGAAGAAGGAGGGCGTGTTCTGCGTCAATTTTGGGGTCAATTCGGGGATACCTCCCCCAGCATCGCCGCCACCTCCGCCGCCGCCCGCCGGCTCGCGCCACCCTCGCCGAGCCGGCCGCGCACCTCGGCGAGCGCCTCACGCATGCGGCCGCGCTCGCCGGCGCCGGTCAGCAGCCGCGCCGCCTCGGCCGCGATCCGCCGCGGGTTGGCCTCCCCCTGGATCAGCTCGGGGACGACCCTTCTCCCTAGTACGAGATTGACCAAGCTGACGTTGGGGAGATGCACCATCAGCTTCGCCAGGAGGTAGGTCCAGCTCGCCAGGCGGTAGACCATGATCATCGGGGTTCCCAGCAGGCCGACCTCGAGCGTCGCCGTGCCCGAGGCGCAGAGCGCCAGGTGGGAGTCGGCGACGGCGGCGAAGCGGTCCTCGGCGACGATCTCGACCTGCAGCCCCGCGAGCTCGACCGCCTCGTCCACCAACTCGGGCGGGATCGTCGGCGCCCGGATGATCCGCACCTCGACGGGGAGCTCGGCGGCGAGCCGGCGCACCGCCTCCAGTAGCGTAGGGAGCAGGGATTCGACCTCGCTCCTGCGCGAGCCGGGCAGCAGGGCGATCCGGTAAGGGCCCTCAAACAGGGGTCCGCCTGCGGGCTCGTCACGGTCCCAGGCCTGCGGCAGCACCGGCACCTCGTCCACCAGCGGATGGCCGACGTGGACCACGTCGACGCCGTGTTCGCGGTAGAAGTCCACCTCGAAGGGAAAAAGCACCAGCATGCGGTCCACCAGCCGGGCGATCGTCTTCACCCGCCCCCGCCGCCAAGCCCAGACCTGCGGGCTGATGTAGTAGAGCACCTCCAGCCCGCGCTCCTTGAGCTTCCTGGCCAGGCGGAGGTTGAAATCGGGGAAGTCGATGAGCACGGCGAGCGCCGGGCGCCGGCGGTCCACCTCACGCAGCAGGTCGGCGAAGACCTCGCGGGCGCGCGGCAGGATCTTGAGCACCTCGGTGATGCCGACGACCGAGATCTCGGAGCTGTGGGCGACCGCCTCCAGGCCGGCCGCCCGCATCTCGTCGCCGCCGAGCCCGAAGGCCGCCAGATCCGGCACGCGGCGGCGCAGCTCCGTGATCAGCCGCGCGCCGTGAAGATCGCCCGAGGCCTCCCCGGCGACGACCAGCAGCTCGCGGGGGGCTATTGTCATGGAATCGGCGCCGGCGGTCCCGAAGGGAAGGGGTACATGAGCCAGGCCACCAGCAGCCCCCCACCCACCATGCCGAGGAAGATCTGGAGGAAGAGCCGGATCTGCTCCCTGCGCTCGCGGCGCCAGAGAAGGGTGAAGAACAGGCTCACGATCAGGGCGTAGAGCACCATCAGCAGAAAATGGCTCAGCACGGGCTTTACTCCTTCTTGCCGCGGACAATGTCCCAGGCGTCGAGCACCAGCAGCAGGTTCATCAGGCCCGCCGTGAGCAGGAAGGCGGTGCCGTACTCATAGCCCGCCCCCATGATGTTCCCCTGGTAGTGGAGAGCATAGCGGAGGAGAAAATAGATGAAGCCCATGCCCATCGAGGCGAACGTCGCCAGCAGGGTGAGCGGCTGGCTCGGGTCGACCTTGTAGAGGTTCCCTTCGAGCTGGCAGCCGATGAGGATCGAGGCCACGACCAGGGCGAAGAAGACGACGCCGCGCAGGGGCCGCTTGAGATAGACGTGGCCCAGTCCCGGAACCAACCAGGCGGAGAGCACCGCCACCACCGCGTTCCCCGTTCGGACGGGGAGGGCCGGCGGCGGCACGGAAGGGGTGCCGGATTCGGCCAATCAATCCTCCTCTCGCGCGAAGAGCGCCCGCAGGCGCTCCCGCGACTGGCGCAGGTCTTCCGGGATCAGCCGGACCTCCGCCAGGACGGTCATGAAGTTCGTGTCCCCCGTCCATCGCGGGACGAGGTGGAAGTGGAAGTGCCCGGGCACCCCGGCTCCGGCCGGCGCGCCGACGTTCATCCCCAGGTTGAAGCCGTGGGGATTGTACGCCTTCGCCAGCACGCGCTGGCTCTCGAGCACCAGCGGCCAGAGCTCGGCCTGCGCCTCCCGGGAGCTCTCCTGCGGCGAGGCGTGGTGCTCGAGCGGGGCCACCATGAGGTGGCCGCTCGAGTAGGGGTGGAGGTTGAGCATCACCAAGTGGTGGCGGCCGGAGTGGACCACCAGGCCGTCCGGATCGTCCGGATTGCGCGCCGCGGCACAGAAGAAGCAGCCGGAGTCCGTCTCCGAACCCGCGGTGATGTACGCGTGCCTCCAGGGGGTGAAAAGCTGTTGCATCCAGGGCTTATTAAGATTGCTGAGGAAGAGACCCAGGCGTCCCACGGGCGCCCCGGCCGTCAGCACTCGTCGTTGAGCAGTTCCCTCAGCTCCTTGCCCGGCTTGAAATAGGGGATCCGTTTGGGCGGAACCTTCACCTTGTCGCCGGTCTTGGGGTTGCGCCCGGTGCGGGCGCCGCGATGGCGGATGCGGAAGCTGCCGAAGCCGCGCAGCTCGATCTTCTCTCCGTCCTTGAGCGAATGGACGATGCTGTCGAACACCGTGTTGACGATGATCTCAGCGTGCTTCTTGGTGAGTTGAGTCGTGCGGGCGACCTCCTCGACCAGCTCGGCCTTGGTCATCCCGTCCTTCAAGGGCTCCGTCATCTCCCACCCCTTTTGTCGACATGGCGACGGCGGGCGCCCGAATCGGGTCCGCCCGCCGTTTCCGGGTCCGGTGACCTACTCCACGTCTCCCTCGGACTCCTTCTCGGACTCCTTCGAGGCCTCGCGCTTCTTGCCGCGGGCCTCCTCCTCACCTCCACCCCGCTGCTCCTTGTCGCGGGCCTGGAGCTCGGCCATCTCCTCCTCGGAGGGCTGCTCCACGCCGCGCATCGAGAGGCCGACCTTCTTCTCTTCCTCTTCGACGCGCAGGATGCGCGTGCGCACCCACTCGCCGACCTTGTAGTAGTCCTCGAGCTTGGCGCCGGCGGGAACCTCGATCTCGCTGACGTGGGCGAGCCCCTCGAGACCGTTGTAGATATCGATGAACAGCCCGAAGTCGGTGACGTTGACGATCTTCCCCTCGAGCGTGTCGCCGGGGTTGTGCTTGTTGGCGAACTCTTCCCACTCGTTCGGCATGAACTCCTTGATCGACAGCGAGACGCGCTGGTTCTCGACGTCGATGTTGGTGATCCGCGCCTTGACCGTGTCCCCCTTCTTGAGCACTTCGCTCGGGTGCTTGACCCGCTTCGTCCAGCTCATGTCGGAGACGTGGATCAAGCCGTCGATGCCGTCGGTGATCTCGACGAAGGCGCCGAACTCCGTGAGGTTGCGGACCTTCCCCTCGATGACGCTCCCCTCGGGGTGGGTGTCCTCCAGCTCCTCCCACGGATTGCGCTCGGTCTGCCGCAGCGACAGGCTGATGCGCCGCTGGTCCATGTCGAGCTCGGAGACGATCGCCTCGACCTCGTCGCCCACCTCGAGGATCTTGGCGGGGTTGACGACCTTCTTGGTCCACGACATCTCGCTGACGTGGATCAGGCCCTCGACCCCCTCCTCGATCTCGACGAAGGCGCCGTAATCGACGATCGACACCACCCGGCCATGGACGCGCGAGCCGATCGGGTACTTCTTGTCGACCAGCGTCCAGGGGTCGTCGCTGCGCTGCTTGTAGCCCAGCGAGACGCGCTCGGTCTCGGGGTCGAACTTGAGCACGACCACCTCGACCTCGTCCCCCACCGTGAAATGCTCGGAGGGGTGGTTGACCCGCCCCCACGAGATGTCGGTGATGTGCAGCAGGCCGTCGATGCCGCCGAGGTCGATGAACACGCCGTAGTCGGTGATGTTCTTGACCGTGCCGCGGAGGCGGGCTCCCTCTTCGAGCCGCTTGAGGGTCTCGGCCTTCTTCTTCACCAGCTCGGTCTCGAGCACGGCCTTGCGCGACAGGACGATGTTGTTGCGCCGGCGGTCGAGGCTGATGACCTTGAACTCCAGCTCCTGGCCGCGCAGCGACTCCAGGTTCTTGACCGGCTTGATATCCACCAGCGACCCAGGCAGGAACGCGCGCAGGCCGACGTCCACCGTCAGGCCGCCCTTGATCCGGTCGGTGATCCGGCCCTTGATGATCCGGCCGTCCTTGTAGGCCCGCTCCACCTCCGTCCAGCGCCGCATCCGCAGCGCCTTCGAGTAGGACAGGAGCACGTGCCCCTCGAGGTCCTCGGTCTTCTCGAGCAGGACGTCCACATCCTCGCCGACCTTGACGGACAGCTGGCCGCCGCGGTCGGTGAACTCCTCGATCGGGATCAGGCCTTCCGACTTGTACCCCACGTCGACGATCACCGCGTTGGACGTGACCCCGATGATGCGGCCCGTCACGATCTCACCCTCGGTGAGATTGCGCATGCTCTCGTCGTACAGCTCTAGGAGCTTGCGGTACTCGTCCGCGTCCCGCTCCTCCTCGGACTCAGCCGCGAGCAGCGCCTGGTCCTCGAGTTTTTCGCTAGCCGGCATAGAAAAACGTACCTCCTTGGGCTTTGGATTCAGGCTCTTGAAGCCTGTTGCCCCCACGGCCGTGGGGGTGCGAGCTCTTCTTAAGTCATTGAGAACTCGGGCCGTCGAGTATAGGGTGTGGGAGGACGGGGTGTCAATGCGGGTCCAGAGCCCCCCTGATCTCCGTCCGGACGGCCTCGTCCCCTTCGGCGGCGAGCGCCGCCTTCAGGGCCGCGCGCGCCTCCTCCCCGCCGATCCGCCCCAGCGCCCAGGCCGCATGGCCGCGCACCAGGGACTCCCCTGTCCTCAAGGCTTCCGCGAGAGGTTCAACATGGCGGGACTCCCGGCGATTCCCCATCGCGACGGCGGCGTTGCGCTGCAGGCCCTCCAGCTTCGCCCGCTTCATCGGGCTCCCCCGAAAGCGCTCGACGTATTCCTCCCGCGGCAGCCGCAGCAGCCGCGCCAGGGTCAGCTCCCCGCGCTCGGGCGGCAGCTCCATTTCCGGATGGACGGCGCCGGACGGCCTGGCGTTCCAGGGGCAGACCTCCTGGCAAACGTCGCAGCCGAAGACCCACCCCCCCACCATCAGCCGCGCCTCGGAGGGGAGCGGTCCGCGGTGCTCGATCGTCCAGTAGGAGATACAGAGGTTGGCATCCAGCCGGTAGGGCTCGGCGAGCGCGCCCGTCGGGCAGGCGTCCAGGCAGCGGGTGCAACTGCCGCAGAGATCCGCCAGCGGCTGATCGGGAGAGAGGTCGAGGCCGAGGAACAGCTCGCCGAGCAGGAACCAGGAGCCCCCCTCGGGGTGGAGCAGCATGGTGTTCTTCCCCACCGTCCCGATCCCGGCGCGGGCCGCCAGCTCCCGCTCGAGCACCGGCCCGGTGTCCACGTAGCGCCGGGTCTCGCAGCCGGGGAAGGCCTCGCGGATGCGGTCCTCCAAGACCCGAAGCCGGTCGCCCATGACGTCGTGGTAGTCCTTCCCACGGGCGTAGCGGGCCACCCGGCGCCAGAGGTTCTCCGAAGGCTCCGGCCGCCTCTCCTCCCCTTCCTCTAGATAGAGGGGGTGATATTGAAGAGCCACGCAGAGGGCGCTCCTGGCGCCGGGGAAGACCTGGGAGGGATCGAGCCGCGTCTCCAGCCGCCGCCCCAGATACTCCATCCCTGACTGATCCCCACGGTCGAGCCACCGCACCAGGGCCTCCCCATGCTCCAAAGGCTCCAGTCCGGCCACCCCGGCGCGGTCGAACCCGGCCTCCAGGGCCCAGGACTTGAGGAGATCGGCGGTGGCGCGGGAGTCCATGGGGGAAGAATAACCGCGGAAATCGTGAAAACATTGTTTGGAGCCGTACAACAATGTCTGGCGGCTTCAGACAATGTCTGGGAGCCAGAAACAATGTCCGGGAGCTTTTTTCATTGTTCAAGCCCGCGAAACAATGTTTGAAGCCGCCAAGCAGGGTTCAAAGCGTCCAAACATTGTTTCAGGGGATTCCACGCTGAAACGAGAGCTTGCCAGGAGGACCCGACGCCCGGACAATGATTGGGCATGGCTGACCTGGAATCCACAGCCCTCGACGAGAAGGAGCTCGACGCCCGCCTGGGAGAGGTCGAGCCGGCGATCGCCCGCGAGGTGCTCCTCGACCTGCTGGCGGACGACATCTCCCCGGTCATCGCGCTCTCCCGTCTCCTCCTCGCCCTCGGGGGCACGGCCGAAACCGAGGAGCTCCTCGCCTCCGTGGCCCGCCGCTGGGGGCGTCCGCTCGATCCCCGGCTGCGCGAGATGGCCGCCCTCTTCCACGATCATCGGGAGGGGTGCGAGTGGGTAGCCGACATGCTGCGCGAGCACCCGGACCCGATGAAGATGTCCGGTCCCCCGGAGGAGGTCGTCGCCACCTTCCGGCGCTTCTTCGACCGCTCGGTCACCCGCAACGAAGAGGCGAGCGTCGCCGCCTACTCGCTCGGGGACTCCGGAATCCTCTCGCGGGCGGCGGCGGAGGTGGTTGGGCGCTTCCAGGAGTGGGGGCTGCTCGGCGCCGGGCGGACGACTCTGGAGATCGGCAGCGGCATCGGCCGCATGCAGGCTGCCCTCTCCCCCCACGTGGCCGAGGCGCACGGGATCGACATCTCGCCGAAAATGGTCGAAGCCGCCCGCCGACGCTGCGCCGGGCTCCCCAACGTCTCCTTCACGGTAACCTCCGGCCGCGACCTGGCGGATTTCCCGGCGGAGCGCTTCGACCTCGTCTATGCGGTCGACTCCTTCCCCTACGTCCATCAGGCGGGACCGGCGGTCGTCGAGATCCACTTCCACGAGGCGGCGCGGGTGCTGCGCCCCGGAGGCGAATTCGTCATCCTCCACTTCTCCTACCGGGACAGCACCGAGGCCGACCGCGCCGAGGTCCGCAAGCTCTGCCGGGCCGCCGGCTTCGTGCTGGTGATGAACGGCGCCCAGCCGTTCAAGCTGTGGGACGGGGTGGCGTTCCGGATGCGGAAGACCTAATGTGTCCTCTTCGTGTAGAATGTGGCCTCAGAGGGACCAACCCATGAAGCAGAAGACAATCGGCATTCGGGAGTTCAAAGAGCAGCTCAGTGGTCATATCAAAGAGGTCAAGAATGGCGCGACGCTGGTGATCACCGAGCGGGGAAAACCTGTTGCGCGGCTCCTCCCCGTCGTTCCTGCCGAGGCCTCGATTGAAGCAAAGCTCCATCAGCTCGTGGAGTCGGGAGTCATCTCCTGGAGCGGGCGCAAGCTCTCGTCCACTGTCCCAACGATTCCTGTTCGAGGTCCAAAGACCGTCGCCGAGATGCTGATCGAGGATCGGGATTGATCTGCTATCTGGACTCGAGCGCCCTCGTCAAACGCTATATCGAGGAACCTGGGGCAGATCAGATCCGGCAGCTCATCGCCGACGCGGAGGCGCTCGGGACCGTCGTCATCAGCCGTGTTGAGGTCGTCGCCGCCTTGGGTAAGGCAGTCCGACTTGGCGCGGTTACCCGTGAGGGTGGCGAATCGGCCCGTCGGTTCTTCCAAATCGAGTGGCGGGACCTTTCGCGGATCGAGATCACGGACCATGTCATCGAACGAGCCGCCGATCTTGCCTGGGGTCATGGGCTACGAGGGTATGACTCCGTCCAACTTGCTGCGGCAATGATCTGGCAAGAGACCCTTGGCTTCCCGCTGACGCTGGCTACGTTCGACGCAAAGCTTTGGGAGGCTGCGGCTCGCGTCGGACTGGAGCGGTACCCCTAAGACCTGCCCAGAATCGGCTAGACTTCCCCTCCGCACCGCGTTCCCCCGCGCCGCGAATTTTTATTTCAAGAAGTCACTTCAGAGGAGAATTCCGCATGTCCGACTGGATCGAAGAGGGCGAGACCGCCCCTGATTTCACGGTGTCCGCCGACGACGGCGGGCAGGTCAGGCTGTCCGATTTCCGCGGCAAGCCCGTGGTGCTCTACTTTTACCCCAAGGACGACACGCCCGGCTGCACCAAGGAGGCTTGCGCCTTCCGCGACCGCACCCCGGAGCTCCAGGCCAAGGGTGCCGTGGTGCTGGGAATCTCCCCCGACGACGTCGCCAGCCACGGCAAGTTCCGCGACAAGTACAGCCTCAACTTCCCCCTCCTCTCCGACCTCGGCCATGCGGTGGCCGAGCGCTACGGCGCCTGGCGGGAAAAGAACCTGTACGGCAAGACCTCGATGGGCATCCAGCGCTCCACCTTCCTGATCGGCGGCGACGGCAAGGTCCGCAAGGTCTGGAAGAAGGTCAACGTGGACGGCCACGACCAGCAGGTGCTCGACGCTCTGGGATCGCCGTAGCCTGTTGGGGCGGGACGAGCTCCGCCTCTAGTCCCCGCCCTTCTTCCCCGCCCCGCCATCGGGTAGACTACGCGCGTTTTCTTGAGGTCCTCCGGCGGACCGTCGTACTACCTCTCAAGGTTCTCCCAGACAGAAAGGGATGGGTTGTGATGGATTTCTTCCAGCAGATGGTGGAGATGGGGCACGAGCGGGTGATCTTCTGCTCCAACCCGGACGTCGGCCTCCAGGCCATCATCGCCGTCCACTCGACGGTGCTCGGCCCGGGCCTCGGCGGGTGCCGGATGTGGCCCTACGACAGCACCGAGGAGGCCATGCTCGACGTCCTCCGCCTCTCCCGCGGCATGACCTACAAGGCGGCGGCGGCCGGCCTCAACCTCGGCGGCGGCAAGGCCGTGATCATCGGCGACTCCAAGAAGGACAAGTCGGAGGAGCTGTTCCGCGCCTTCGGCCGCTATGTCGAGTCCCTCAATGGCCTCTACATCACGGCCGAGGACGTCGGCACCAGCACGGAGGACATGGAGATCATTCAGCACGAGACCCGCTGGGTCACCGGCCTGCCGCCCGAGTCCGGCGGCGGCGGCGACCCGTCGCCGGTGACGGCGTTCGGCACCCTGCAAGGGATCAAGGCCGCCGTCCAGCACCTCGGCGACGATTCGCTCGAGGGGCGCTCGGTCGCCGTCCAGGGGCTCGGCAGCGTCGGCCACCACCTCGCGAAGTTCCTGCGCAAAGAGGGGGCCAAGGTCTTCGGCGCCGACATCGACGCCGAGGCGATCGAAAGGGCGCGCGAGCTCGGCGTCGAGATCGTCCCGACGGCTGAGATCCTGGAGGTCGAGTGCGACGTCGTGGCCCCCTGCGCCCTCGGGGCGGTGATCAACGACGAGTCGATCCCCAAGCTGCGCTGCCGGATCGTGGCGGGCGCCGCCAACAACCAGCTCAAGGAGGACCGGCACGGCCAGGAGCTGCACGACCGGGGGATCCTCTACGCCCCGGACTACGTGATCAACGCCGGCGGCCTGATCAACGTCTACAACGAGCTGGCCGGCTACAACCGCGAGGTCGCCATGCGCATGGCCCGCGGTATCTTCGCCAACATGGCCCGCCTGTTCCAGATCTCCCGCGCGCAGTCGATCCCCACCTATCTCGCCGCCGATCGCCTGGCCGAGGAGCGCATGGCCCGGATGAAGGGGCTCGGCGGGCAGCACTGGGTGCGGACGATCCGCCGACGCGCGATGGAGCCGTAGCGCGCCGTCCCCAGGGAGAAATCCGAATGAACGCTTCCACCCTCTTCTCCGCGGCGGCCGTCCTGGCGCTCTCCCTGGGAGCGCTCCCGGCGGTCGCCGCACTGCCCGTCTGCGACAGCTCGACCGACCTGACGCTGATCGGCATGGACACCGCCTCCGGCCGGACGCTCTTCTCCATCGCCGCCGCCAGGGACGGCCAGCCGGGCTGGATCGTGGAGCTGGACGGCGACGGCCGCGAGGCCCGCGTCTGGCCGGACGATCCCAAGGGGCGCTACGGCGGCTCGGTGGGGCCCGGCCCGGTGCTGGCGGCTGCTCCCTGCGGCCCCTCCTGCCTGCAGCCCCTGCGCTGGAACGCGGGGGCGTGGGAGCCGGTGGGAGAGCCCCTCTCCGCACCCACCGCCTCGACGGCGAACCCTACCTACGATCAGACCGGCGCGCCCTGGTTCCTCCTCCACGGCGCGAGCGCCAAGCCGGGGCAGGAGCAGGTCTGGGCCTTCCGTTTCGAAGGTCGCCAGTGGATCGAACGCGGCTCGATCCAGGTCGCCGCCGTGGGCCACCCCTCGGCGCTCCCCGCTCCGCAGCGCAAGGACGGCGTCCTCACCGGCACCGGCCTCTTCTCCGCCTCCGGGCCGCCGCAGACCTGGGTCTCCGGCCTGCCCGGAGTGACCGCGGAGCGGCGAGGGCAGCTCATCGCCCTTACCGGCACCGCGGTCGCCTACGTCTCCGGGGACGGCGTGGTCTACCTCTCGGACAACTCCGGGAAGACCTGGCGCCGCTCGACCTGGACCCCTTGGGGCACCAAGGACACGGTCGGCATCTGGCGGCAGGGGAAGGACTACTGGGTGGATTTCCCCTTCGGCGACCACCGGGGCTCGCTCCGCCTGGTCTGGTTCGACCACCGGGTCGCCTCCGAGGAGAAGATCGTCCTCACCCGCCTGACCCAGAACGGCGACTGGGTACGGCTGACCGAGATCCCCGGCGCAGTGAAGACCAAGAGCGGCGAGCGCCTGGCCATCAATCAGATCCTCGTTCCCAAGGGGGACACCTGGCTCCTCATCACCGGCTGCGCGGCGACGGCTGAAGGATCGGGGCTGGTGCTGCGGGTGTTCGACGGCAAGAACGTATCGGACGCGCGGTTCGTACCGATGAAGACGGCGGCTAAGCCCTAGGCCGCGGGCACCGAGGTAGGGGCGCAGCATGCTGCGCCCCTACGAAGCGCTCGCTCAGGCGTGGGCGGTGGCCATCGCCGGGATGCGGAGCTTCTGCCCGGGGTAGATGTCGTCGGCGTTCTTGAGCATCGGGCGGTTGGCCTCGAAGATCAGGTTGTACTTGTTGGCGTCGCCATAGAACTGCTTGGAGATCTTGGACAGGTTGTCGCCCGACTTGACGTCGTAGTACTGGGCCTCGGCCTGCGGATTGGCGACCTGGAGCTGGTCGTCCACGGCGCCGATCCCCTCGCTGTTGCCGAGCAGC
Source organism: uncultured Acidobacteriota bacterium (assembly GCA_963698025.1). Classification (GTDB taxonomy): domain Bacteria; phylum Acidobacteriota; class Thermoanaerobaculia; order Multivoradales; family UBA5704; genus DATARR01. The sequence goes on from OY969112.1 coordinate 1,107,322, forward strand.
AGGACGATCTTCTCCTTCTGCTCCTGGCTGTCGACCTTGCCCTTTACCGTGACCTTCTCCCCCTCGACGTCGATGAACAGGTCCTGCACCTGGAATCCCATCTGGCTGACGAGGTTGGCCAGCGCGGTCTCCTTCTGCTTCTCCTGCTGCTGGGACGCAGCCTGAGCGGCCTGAGCGTTGGCCTGGGGCTGCGCCTGAGCCGGGGCCTGCGGATGCGGCTGCGTCGCCGTCTGGTTGTGAGGGCTCGCGTCGAGCTTGTGGCCGACGTTCTTGATGAAATCGATCAGACCCATGTGGTTCTCCTCCGGGTTGTTCGTTCGTGGAGTAGGAGCGTGGCCGGCAGAGCGCCTGGCCGCCACTCACTGGGTCCTGGAGTTCTGCAAGATGGCTGCCGACCGTTCTACCGCCCCTGGATCTGCCGCGCCATCTTCTCCACCACGTCGTCGATCGACAGGTCGGAGGAGTCGATGAAGGTGTAGGAGCCGTCGCGGGTCAGGGGGGAGTCGGTGCGGGTGCTGTCACGCAGGTCGCGGCGGCTGATCTCGGCGACGACCTGGTCGAAGGTGACCGGAGTGCCGGCGGCGGTCAGCTCGTCGAAGCGGCGCCTGAAGCGCACGTCGGGGCGTGAATCGAGGAAGAACTTGTAGGGGGTTTCGGGGAAGACCCGGGTGCCGATGTCGCGCCCCTCGAGGACGGCGCCGAAGTGCTCCGCGGCCTCGCGCTGCAGGCCGGCCATGCGCTGGCGCACCTCGGGGTAGGCAGCGATCGCGGAGGCCGCCTCTCCCACCTCGGGGTTGCGGATGCGCGACTCGACGGGCTCGCCGTCGAGGAGGACCTCGAAGCTGCCGTCGTTCCGCCGCCCCAGCCGCACGTCGGCCTCGGCCGCGATCCCCACGACGTCCTCGCGGTCGAGCGGATCGACGCCACTCTCCAGCACCTTGAGGCCGATCGCCCGGTACATGGCGCCGGTGTCGAGGAAGGGGACGCCCAGACGCCGCGCCAGACGCCGTGCCGCGGTGCTCTTGCCCACGCCCGACGGGCCGTCGATGGCCACGATCAGGAACTGGGAGCCGGTCATCGGCGCCCCTTGCCCGGCCGGCCGGGCGGAGAGGACGGCCGGGAGGCTGGCCGGCTGGGGCGTGGGCCCGCCTTCCTAGCGGGGGCCTTCTTCGCTGGAGCCTTCTTCGCGAGGGCTTTCTTCGCCGGCGCCTGCTGGGCGGGAGCCCGCTTCGCCGCTCCGGCGGGCCTAGGCTTCCTCGCTCCGGCCCGCAACGGCTGGACTGCGGGCCGCGCGGGCCGCTTCGGCCGCTCCGTCGTCTCCTCCTTCCGGGCCTCGGGGCCGGCCGCCGGAGCCGCCCTCTTGCGGGCGGGCCGCCTCTCCTCCGGCGCGCGGGCGGACTTCATCAGCTTGCGGACCTCCTGATCGCTCAGCTCCCGCAGGGCGCCGACCGGCAGGCTGGAATCCCGCAACGGACCGATCGCCACGCGGCGGAGCTTCCCGACGGGGTGACCGATCTGGAAGAACATCTCGCGGATCTGGCGCGTGCGCCCCTCGGCAATCTCGACGATCCACCAGGAGTTGTCGCTCGCGGGCTCACCCGGCCGGCGGGGCGCCGGCTTGAAGCTGCGGGGCATGATCTTCGCCGGCGCGGTGCGCCGCCCCTCGAGCAGGATGCCGTTGCGCAGGCGGTCGAGCTGGACCTCGGTGGGCGTCCCCCGGACCTTGACCTCGTAGGTCTTGGTGCTGCCGTAGCGGGGGTGGGCGATCCGCTGCGCGAACTCGCCGTCGTCGGTGAGCAGCAGCAGCCCCTCGGTGTTGAAGTCGAGGCGTCCCACCGGCACCAGCGCCTTGCGCATGGTCGGCGGCACGAAGTCGAGGACGGTCTTGCGCCCTTCCGGGTCGGAGAGGGTGGACATCACCCCCTTGGGCTTGTTGAGGAGGAGATAGCGGTGGTCGTGGCCGGCGGGCTGCACCCGCCGCCCCTCCACCTTGATGGCGTCCCGCTCCGGGTCCGCCTTGTCGCCCAGCGCCGCCACCTCGCCGTTGACGGTGACCTGGCCCGCCTCGATCATCTCCTCGACCTTGCGGCGGGAGGCGATGCCGGCCCGGGCCAGGATCTTCTGCAGGCGCTCTTCGCTCATGATTCTCCCCCTCTCCCGGTGCGGCTCATGGCTCGACTTCCTCTTCCTGCCGCTCTTCCAAGTCGGCGATCTCCCGCAAGATCTGTTCCTCGCGGTCCTCTCGCCCGGTCTCGGCCTCGTCGAGCCGCGGCGGCAGCCCCGCCATCTCGGCGAGGCCGGCCACGGCGCTGGCGTCGCCCGAGCCGAAGGTCTCCTCGAACTCCTCGAGGGGTGGCAGATCTTTCAAGCTGTTGAGCCCGAAGTGGACGAGGAACTCCCGCGTCGTGCCGTAGAGGAAGGGCTTGCCCACCACCTCCTTGCGGCCGACGATGCGGACCAGGCGCCTTTCGAGCAGGGTCTTGAGGACCCCGGCCGCGCTGACGCCGCGCAGCTCCTGGATCTCCGGGCCGGTCATCGGCTGCCGGTAGGCGATGATCGCCAGCGTCTCCAGCGACGCCATCGAGAGCTTGTTCCCGCTGGAGACGTCGAAGAAGCGGCGCAGCCAGCCCACCACCTCCGGCCGGGTGGCCAGGCGGACGCCGCCCGCCACGTCCTCCACCAGCACGCCGCGCCCGTCGCCGGCGTAGCGGGCGAGCACCGCCTCCAGCGCCTGGGCGGCCTCCTCGCGCTCCCCCTCCTCGAACATCTCCATCAGCTTGGTGCGCGGCACCGGCTCGGAGGAGACGAAGAGGATCGCCTCCAGCGCCGCCTCCATTTCATCCCGCTCGGTCATGAGCCAATCGCCTCCCGGTCGAGATCCCCCAGCTCGCGCGTGGTGCGGTAGAGCAGAACGTCGCCGCTCTCGGTCTGGTGGACGCGCACCAGGTTGAGCCGCGCCAGCTCCAGCACCGCGAGGAAGGTGGCGATCGCCTCCGCCCGGCAGGAGAGCCCCCGCAGGTCGGCGATCAGGTCGTAGGGGTGGCCGGCGTCGAGCAGGCCCATCAGCCGGTCGAACATGCCGCGCACCGAGTAGGTCTCCAGCGAGAGCTGGAGCGGCGGCGGATGCTCGCGGTCGTAACGGACGAGGGCGGTCTTCAGGGCGCCGAGGAGATCGAACAGCGAGACCTCGCCAAGATCGATCGTCGCCTCCTCGTCCTCGGGCAGGGTGGGGAGTGGCTGCGGCCGGCGCGTCCAGATCCCCATCCGCGTCCGGTCGACCTCGGCGAAGGACTGGGCGATCTCCTTGAGCCGCCGGTACTCCAGCAGGCGGTCGACCAGCTCCTGGCGCGGATCCTCCTCGGGCTCCCCCTCAGGCCTGGGCGCCCGCGGCAGGAGCATCTTGGACTTGATGTGAATCAGCACCGCCGCCTCGTAGATGTACTCGCCGGCGACGTCGAGGTTCAGCTCCTCCATCAGCTGCATGTAGGCATGGAACTGATCGCAGATTGTCGCCACCGGGATGTCCGTGATCTCCACCCGGTTGAGCTTGATCAGGTGCAGCAGGAGGTCGAGTGGCCCATCGAAGATCGGCAGATGGACGTGCCAGGCCTCGGGCAGGAGGCCGGACTCCTCCGCGCCGTCGGTATCCTTGTCACTCATCCCACCACCTGTGCCAGGACCTTGCGGTAGTCGAGCCCCATCGCCGAGCGTACCGCGTCCATGGTCTCGGCGGTACGCTCGCGGGCCTTGCGCGACCCTTCCACGAGGATGTCGTAGACCGTGTCGCGGTCGCCCAGCAGCTCCTCGCGGCGGCGGCGGATCGGTTCGAGGTAGTCGGTGAGGATCTGCGCCAGCAGCTTCTTGTCGTCGACGCAGCCGATCTGGGCTGCCCGGCACTCATGGGCCACCCGCTCCTGGATCTCGGGCGGTGAGACCAGCTTGTGGAAGTCGTAGAGGTTGCAGACCTCGGGGCGCCCCGGATCGCTCCGCTTCAGCCGCTGCGGATCGGTGAACATCTGCTTGCACTTCTGCAGGATGACCTCGGGCGAGTCGGAGAGATTGATGGCGTTGCCGTAGGACTTCGACATCTTCCGCCCGTCGATCCCCGGCACCTTGGGGGTGGGGGTGAAGAGAGCCTGCGGCTCGGGGAAGACCTCGGCCTTGTAGAGGTAGTTGAACCGGCGCACGATCTCGCGGCTGATCTCGAGGTGGCTCGCCTGGTCCTCCCCCACCGGCACGAAGTGGGCGCGGTAGATGGCGATGTCCACCGTCTGCAGCACCGGATAGCCGAGGAAGCCGTAGGTCGAGAGATCCTTGTTCTCGATCTGCTGGATCTGCTCCTTGTACGTCGGCACCCGCTCCAGCCAGCCGAGCGGCGTGAGCATCGACAGCAGGAGATGGAGCTCGGCATGATCCGGCACCATCGACTGGATGAAGATCGTCGAGCGCTCCGGGTCGAGGCCGGCGGCGATCCAGTCGATCACCATCTCGATCGTGTTCTGCGCGATCTGCGAGGGGTCGGCGTAGTCGCTGGTCAGGGCGTGCCAGTCCGCCGCGAAGTAGTAGCAGCGGTAGCGGTCCTGCAGGTCGACCCAGTTCTTCAGGGCGCCGAAGTAGTTGCCCAGGTGGATCTTGCCCGTCGAGCGCATCCCCGAGAGCACAACCTTCTGTTCAGTCACTCAATCCCCTCCTCGAACCTTGAATCATACGGCGGCGACGGGCGCGGACGCCGCCACGAGGCGCCGGTCGACCTCCACCAGCAGGCGCTCGTTCGCGGCGAGGCTCCGCCACTCGATCCACAAGGCGATCGCCTGGACGGCCGCCGCGATCCAGAACAGGAGATGGTGCACCCACGACGGCACCCCCTTGCCGGCCACGGCGCCGCCCACCAGGAAGGTGGCCAGGATCAGCGCCGCCGCCGCCAGGAGGCAGGAGCAGCAGACGGCGCGCAGGCGACGGGACGCCGCCAGGAGCCCAGGATCGAGCCCCCCCTCTCGCACCGCCCCCCGGATCACCCTGCCGGTGCCGAGCAGGTAGAGCAGGATCCAGGAGTGGGAGAACATCAGCGTCAGGCTCGACACGAGCGCCGCGATGACGTGGGTCGGCATGCCGGCATCCGCCGGCGAGCTGAGCCCGTAGCCGAGCGCGGCGGTGACGGCGATGCCGGCCGTTCCCAGCGCGCCGACGACCAGCAGAGAGCGTCCCATCATGACTTTCCCCTCAATCCTCCAGACGTCCAGCCTTCCGTTCCACCGCCGTGCGCCAGCTCGCCGCCGCCACCGCCGGACGGTAGCGCTCCTCCACCCGCCGCCGGCCCATCTCCCCCCGGCGCCGCGCCTCCGGGGGTCCGTCGAGGACCTCCTCCAGTGCGCCGGCCAGGGCTTCCGGATTCTCCGGCGGCACCAGCCAGCCGGTCTCGCCGTCCACCACCACCTCGGGGATGCCGCTCACCGCGCTGGCGACGACCGGCACGCCCCGCTCCATGGCCTCCAGCACCACCAGCGGCATCCCCTCGTAGATCGAGGGGACCACCAGGGCCGCCGCCCCCGCGAGCAGAGTCCGCACCCGGGCCCCGTCGCAGGAGCCGAGGAAGGTGACGGCAGACCCGAGCTCCAGCTCCGCGGCCTTGCGCTCCAGGGCGCCCCGGTGCTCGCCGTCGCCGGCGATCTTCAGCACCGCCCCGGGGACTCTGCCGCGCAGCTCGCGCAGGGCCTCCAGCAGCACCTCCACCCCCTTGCGGATGCGCAGGCGCCCGACGAACAGCAGGTAGCCCGGCGGCCCTTCAGCCTCTCCGGCCGGCGCCACCGCCAGCCCGCCCGTGACGTTGGGGATCACCCCGACGTCCTCGACGCGATAGTCGCGGCGGATCTCGGCGGCGGTCGCCGCGCTGGGCGCCAGCACGAGATCGGCCGCGCGGGCGGTGATCAGCCCGAGCAGGATCTGGAACGGCGCCTTGAGCCGGCGGAAGCGCATTTCGACGCTCCCCGGCCGGCCGATGATCCTTCCACCCGCCACGAGCGGCCGCACCGCCCGCAGCTCCTCGACATAGCTCACCTGGAGCAGGGCGGTGAGGAGAGGGCGCGGCGCGATCGACCCCCGCACGGCCCGGACCAGCAGGGCCGCGAGTGCCCCGTCCGATTCGTGCACCTGCACCACATGGGGACGGAAGCGGCGGAGAGCCCGCCAGGCCGCCGGAACGATCGTGAGCGGAAAGAGCACCTTCGGACCCCGCGGACCCCGGCCCAGCACCTCCACCTCGTCCGCGAGCTCCCGCAGGCCGGCGGTCAACTGTAGCACCTGTTCACCGACGCCGGAAACGTCCTGCGGCGGCAGAGTGTTGGCGATCAGGAGGACGCGCACGCGCCGCCCTCCTGGAGCGCTGTATCTCGAAATACTTTAGCCTGGAGCGCCTGCAGGGCCGACCCGTCCAGACGGCCCAGCAGCTCGCGGGCGTCGTCGCGCGCCCGCACCAGCCACTCCCAGTCCTCCGGCAGGCGGGCGGCCTTGAGCGACGGCACACCGGCCTGGCGGGTGCCCAGGAGATCGCCCGGGCCGCGCAGGGCGAGATCCCGCTCGGCGATCTCGAAGCCGTCCGCGGTCGATGCGAAGATCTCCAGCCGCTGCCGCGCCGCCGCCGAGAGCCGGCCGTGAATGGCGATGCAGGTCGAAGCTCCGGAGCCGCGCCCCACCCGCCCGCGAAGCTGGTGGAGCTGGGCGAGGCCGAAGCGCTCGGCGCTCTCGATCACCATCCAGGTGGCGGCGGGCACGTCGAGACCGACCTCGATCACCGTCGTCGCCACCAGCGCCCGGACCTCGCCCGCGGCAAAGGCGCGTAGCGCCCGCTCGCGCTCGGCCATAGGCATGCGGCCGTGCACGGTGGCCACCGAGAACCCCGCCAGCGCCTCGCGCACCCGTGCCTCGACTTCCACGAGGGAGGCGGCGTCGAGCGGGCTCTCCTCGATGAGCGGCGCCACCACGTAGGCCCGCTCCCCAGCCTCGACGACCGCGCGGAGCCGTCCGTAGATCTCCTCCCGACGCCGAGCCGGCGTCACCTCGGTCGCCACCGGCGAGCGGCCGGGAGGCAGCTCGTCCAGGGTGGAGACGGCGAGGTCGCCATAGGCGGTGAGGGCCAGGGAACGGGGGATCGGCGTCGCCGTCATCACCAGCAGATCGGGGCGATTACCCTTGCGCCGCAGCAGGCCGCGCTGAGCCACGCCGAAGCGGTGCTGCTCGTCGATTACGACCAGTCCCAGCTCCCGGAACGCGACCGACTCCTGGAAGAGCGCGTGCGTGCCTACGGCGAGCCGCGCGCTCCCCGAGGCAAGCCCGGCCCGCAGTCTCCCCGCTTCGCCGGACGATCCGGTCAGCAGGACGGTCTCGTAGCGGTCCCCCAACAGCCGCGCCAAGCTCGCGTGATGCTGCTCGGCCAGCAGCTCGGTAGGGGCCATGAAAGCTCCCTGGAAGCCGCTCTCCAGGACGGCCGCGAGTGCCAGGGCGGCGACGATCGTCTTGCCGCTGCTGACATCCCCCTGGAGCAGGCGGAGCATGGGATGCGGGCCGCCGAAGTCGGACAGGATCTCTTCCATCACCCGCTTCTGGGCATCCGTCAGCGGGAACGGAGGGATCTCCGCCAGAACCTTTCGCAGGCGAGCGCCGAGCCGGTAACGGCGCGTCCGCGGCTCCCCCTCCTCCCGCCGCCGCAGCAGTGCCAGCGCCACCTGCAGCTCCAGCAACTCGCCGTAGATCAGCCGCAGGTGCGCCGGGCTCCGCCGCTGGTTCAGGGCCTCGACATCCACGTCGGCGTTTGGATGGTGGAGGGCCTGAAGCGCCTCCCCCAGCACCGGCAGGCCGTAGCGCCGGAGCAGCTCACCGGGGACCGTCTCCTCGACTTGGCCCGGGAGATCGACCCTTTGCAGCACCCCGTCCAGAAGCTTCCGCAAGGCCGCCGGCCCCACCTTGCCCGCCGCCGGGTAGACGGGGGCGATACGGTCGCCGTGAACGGCCTCGCCGGCCGGCTCGCAGGAGGGGTTCATCAGCTCCAAACCCTCTGCCACCGCTTTCACCGGACCGTGAAGGAGAACCTCCCCTTCGTTCGTCTGATTCGCCAAATAAGGACGGTTGAACCAGACGACCGGCAGCCTCCCCGAGCCGTCCTCGACGAAGCCGCGGACCAGCGAGAAGCTCCGCCGGCGCGTGCGGATGCGGCGCAACCCCACGAGCCGTCCGCGGAAGGTCGAGGAGACTCCGGCGGCCGCCTCGGCGACCGGCCGCGTGCCGCGCCGGTCCTCATAGCGAAAGGGGAGATGGAGGATCAGGTCGCGGACCGTCCGCAGGCCGGCCTCGGCGAGGCTCTGAGCGCGCGCGGGACCCACGCCGCGGAGGGTCCGGAGGAGAGCGTCGAGATCCAGCGCGCCTTCCAGGAGCTCAGGCGCCCTCGAAGCGGAGGACGACCACGCCGCAGCGCAGCTCGTCTCCCGGCTTGATCTCGGCGGGGATGCCGGTGTCCATCCGCCGGCCGTTGAGGAAGGTGCTGTTCATCGTGCCGATCTCCTCGCCGAAGAAGTACTTGCTGCCGCGGCGGTAGACCTTGGCGTGGCGGCGGCTGACCGAGCGCTGGTTATCCACCGGGGTGAGGTCGATGTCCGGATAAATGCCGGTCACCGGGTCCTTGCGGCCGATCGTGGTCTCCGAGCCGTTCGAGAGGTGGAACTCCATGCCGGAAGGGGCGTGCAGCAGCCGCTCCGGCCCCTCCACCGTCGTCTGGACGACCGGCCGGGGCATCTCCCGCGAGGTGATCTTGGTGCCGCCGTGCAGCGTCTTGAGCATCTCGTCCGTCTCACGCAGGCGGCGCGAGAGCTTGCGCATCATGCGGACGGCGATCTCCGGGTTCCCCTGGAGGAGTTGATCGAAGGTGGAGCCGTTGATCTGCAGCAGGCGGAGATCGGTGACGGCCCGGGCCGAGGCGGCGCGGGGGAGGTCCTCCAGCACCGACATCTCGCCGAAGAAGTCCCCCTTCTCCAGCACGGCGAGGATCTGCTCCTCCTCATCGCCGACCTGGTTGAGGATCTCCACCTTCCCCTCGTTGATGATGTACATCTCCGTCCCGAGGTCCCCCTCGCGGAAGACGTACTGGCCGGCCTTGAGCTCGACCGCATACCCCTTCCTGCCGGCGCCCGGGACGGGCTGGCCGGTAGGTATGGGGTTCGGGCCGGTGGGGCCTGTGGTCTTGAAGACTGGGTTCGCCATGGACCCTTATCCTATTCGTTCGCCACTATTCTGTACCCAGCAGAAGCCGGCCGGCCGCGCCGTCCAGCCGCGCGGGCAAACCCACCGGGAGCGTCCGGTTGGGAGCGAAATGCCCGCTTTCGAGCCCCCAGGCGAGCGGCCAGGAAAAGCCCGCGAGACCGTCGGCGACTATTGTCGACCAGTCGACCGGCCGGTCCGCCGGCTCCTGGCCCCCTTCGAGTTGGCCGACGATCATGCCCGCGATGTTCGCGAGATTACCCGAGAGCCCCAGGTGGGTCAACATGCGGTCGATGCGGTATTGCGGCTCGTTGACGTCCTCCCAGAAGACGATCCCCCCTTCGAGGTCGGGAGCGAACGGCGTGCCGAGCGTCGCCACCAGCAGGCTCAAGCACCCGCCGAGCAGCGTTCCGCGGACCCCGCCGTTCGTCGGGGGTCTCAACCAGCGCGTGAACGGCTGCTCGGCCGGGTAGCGGCCGGCGAGCGCGCCCAGCAGCGACTCCTCCTCGTCGCGCGAGAGCCCGCGGGCCAGGTCGGCGGCGACCATCGGCCCATGGAAGGCGACCAGGCCCACCCGGCGCGCGATCTCCAGCAGGAACGGCGTGAGGTCCGAGTAGCCCACGTAGGCCCGGGGGTGGCGCCGCAGGAGATCCCAGTCGATCCCGGGGAGAACGCGCATCAGGCCGTAGCCGCCGCGGGCGAAGAAGATGGCGCGGAGGTCCGGATCGGCGGCGAGTCGATGGAAGGCGCCGAGCCGCTCGGCGTCGCTGCCGGCGAACAGCCCGTGGCGCGAACGGAGATTATGAACGAGATTATCGGCGAGCACCGGCTCGAAGCCGAGCCGCCGGAGGGCCGCGACGCCACGGTCGAGCCGCTCCGGGTCGACCGGACCGGAAAGAGCCGCGACCCCCACCCGGTCGCCGGGACCGGCGGGAGGAGGGAGCAGGGCGGGGGGGATCAAAGTGCCGGAGATCTCCGTAAGCCGAGTTCTGTATCCCGGCGCGAACGCCGGTTAGCAGTCATTCCTCTGGGACCGGCGTTGCCGCCGGCCTCGAGCAACCTACCCGGAAGCAGCCTCGCGCCCGGCGAACCGGACGGGAGGGCGGGACGGGCGGCCCGCGTACTGCTCCCCTATTTGGTCTTGCTCCGCATGGGGTTTTCCATGCCTCCGCCGTCGCCGGCGGAGCGGTGCGCTCTTACCGCACCGTTTCACCCTTACCGGACCCCCGAAGGAGCCAGGCGGTCTATTCTCTGTTGCACTTTCCGTCGCGTCGCCACGCCTCGTCGTTAGCGAGCATGCTGCCCGTGGGAGTTCGGACTTTCCTCTCCGCGCGGACCCGAAGGCCCTTGCGAAGCGACTGCCTGGAGATCTCCGGCGTGGGGATTGTATCCTACCGCCGCCCGCCGATCTCCTCTTCCGGATCGAGCACCTCGACCTCGGGGGCGTCCATCTTGTCCATGCGGGCCCCGCGCGAGGTCGTGCCGGTGGTCGGATCGGTGACCCGCCACTCGCCGGCCGCGAGCCGCTCCTGCACATCGTGGAGGGCGGACGCCAGATCCGAATCCTTCGAGCCCAGCGCCATGGCCTGCTGCAGGCTCTCCGCCGCCGCCCGCAGCCAGCGGGGGTTCTTCGCCTGGAGCTTGCCGAGCAGGGCGTAGAGCTCGGGCTGCGGCGCGATCCGCACCGCCTCCCGCAGCAGCTCGATGGCAGGATAGAAGTCGTCCGTGGAGATCAGCTCCAGGGCGCGCTTGTGGTAGCGCTCGGCGACGACGCGGACCTCCTCCCGGCGGCGGTCCGGCTCGGGGGCGGCCGACCAGGTCTGGGTCGAGAGCCCACGGTCGTAGGCCTTGCGGCGGTCCATCTGCGAGAGGTTGAGATAGGCCTGGGTGAGGCGCTCGAAGAGCATCTCGAGCACCCCCTCGCGCCCGGCGAGCCCCAGCCGCGCGGCGTTCACCGGGTGGACCAGCCGCGCGACCTGGTCGTAGGCCTCGTGGACCTCCTGGGCCGCGGCCGTGGGCGGCAGGTCGAGCAGCTGATAGAAGCTCGCCTCCCCCGCCAGCCGCAGCAGGGCGGCCACGCGCTCCCGGTGGAAGTCGGGGTCGAGGTCCACCGGACGGTCCGCCAGCCGCCGGCCGATCCTCTCCGAGAAGACCCGCAACTCGTCTTCCGTGGGGCGGTGGGCTTCAGTTTCCATCTTCACTTTTCATAAGGACGGGTTTCATTTTAACCCGGCACGGCGAAACCTGCGGCCTTTTCGTATGATGGAGATCTGATGAAAGCTCGGAAGTCCCTCCTGTCAGGGCTCGCGGTCCTGATCGTCGCCATCGTCCTGCGCCTGCCGGCGCTGACGGCGGGGCTCCCCTACATGGGCTACGTCGACGAGGGGCACGTCCTCCATCACGTCTCCTATCTCCTCCAGCACCACACCTGGGAGCCGGACACCTACAGCTACCCCACCTTCCCCTTCTACCTCATCGCCGGGGCGACCCTGGCCTGGTCGCCGGTCTACGCCGCCATTCACGGCCACCCCCTCCTCGACGACCTCTCCCCCTCGCCGCCGGAGTACTACGACATCCTGGAGCCACCGGCGCTGATCGTCATCGGCCGCCTCGTCACGCTGGCGTTCTCGCTCGGCATCGTCGTCCTCACCGGCCTCCTCGTCCGCCGCCTCGCCGGCCCCGCGGCGGGCCTCTTCGCGGCCTGGATGGCGGCCGTGGTCCCGGCCCTGGTGATGCGCAGCTCGATCGTCAACATCAATCCGATCGTCGCCTTCTTCGTGGTCGCCGCCCTCTTCTTCGCCGAAGGCGTCCGCTCGGGTGAGCGCCCGCAGCGCGACGCGCTTCTGGCGGGAGCGATGGCCGGCTTCGCCGGCGCCACCAAGTACCCGGCGGCCCTGGTCTGCCTCTCCGTCGCACTGGCCATCCTGCTCGCGCGGTCGACCTGGCCGGAGAAGCTGCGCCGGCTCCTGCTGGCCGGCGGCGCCGCCGTCGCCGTCCTGCTCCTCGCCATGCCGGCCCTGCTGCTGCGGACAGCAACCGTGCTCAACGGCTTGCGGGACATGAACAACGTCTATGGATTCCAGGAGATCGGCTCCTACTGGGCCCAGGCGGTCACCCGGGCGGAGTGGGACCTGCCCGTGCTCCATCCGGAGGTGGGGATCGTCTTCCTGCTCCTCGTCGTGGTGGGGATCGTCATCGGCCTGCGGGACCGCCGCTGGTCGGGCGCGGTCGCCGGCTGGCTCCTCTTCGGCGCCGCCACCGCGATGCTGGTGGCTCCGTACAAATTCCGCGCCTTTCGCAACCTGCTCTCGCTCGTCCCCCTGGCCTGCGCGCTCGTCGCGCTGCTCTACGCCTGGGTCCGCGAGCGGGTCCCCCGCCGCGCCTGGGTGGACCTCGCCGCCGCCCTCCTCCCCATGGTCCTCTTCACTCCCACCCTCTACGAGTACGACGGCTTCCTGCTCGCCCTCGAGGACACCCGCGAGCAGGCGATCCAGTGGCTGCGCCCCAGGGTGCAGCCGAACGAGCGCGTGCTCTTCCTGAAAGAGATGGCCTTCCTGCCGCACCGGGTCGATACGCTCCCCGGCAAGATCCAGGTCCGGTCCTGGGACAAGGCGCGCGACCGGGTGATCGAGCGGCGCGATCATTACCTCGTGCTGGGAGAGCTGATCCGCCCCAACGGCAGGCCGCAAATTCCCGGCTTCATCCGCCGCTGGATCTTCGCCAACTACAAGATCGAGGCGCAGTTCGGAGTCGTCCCGACCTACCCCGGATCGGGCATCTTCCACGGCAACCAGCAGGTGGTCTACATCCTGAAGCGGGGGCCGAGGCCGGAGGTGCTGGCGGAGACGAAGGGGGAGGATCCGGACGGAGCTACTCGTTCTCGAAGATAGACCGGGACAGGCCGGACTGCCGAATGATCGACTGCAAGGTTCCAAGCCTGAGCTCTGGGTGATCGGGGACGGGAACTGTGATCGTCGAAGCCTGCGTCCTCTTCTGCATCACGATGTGGCTTCCCCGCTGACGGACTTCGACGAAACCATGCCGCGCAAGAATCCGGCAGGTTTCCCGGCCGGAAAGTACGCGCAGCTTACCCAACCTTTACCTCCAGGCGCGTGACGAACACCTCGCTTTGCAGGCGGCCTTCGCTCTCCGAGGGATCCGCACATTCGAAGAACAGCTCGAGAGCCTCGACGAGGTTCCGGCGTGCCTCCTCGACCGTGACGCCCTGACTGGCGATATCCAGCTCTGGGCAGAGAGCGACGTATCCATCCCCTTCCCGCTCGATGATTCCAGTGAGAGATCGGCTCTGATTCATGGGGTCTCCTACAGATGGGCCTGATCCTAACACCGACCGCCTACGCCGTAGGTCCGGCCTCGGCGGTCTCCTCCGCATGCAGCTGCTCGAAGATCCGCCGCCCGGTGAGCGCGCCGAGGGCGTTCTGCAGATCCTCCAGGCTGGCGTCGCGCACCCCCTGCACGCTGCCGAAGGTCTGGATCAGCAGCTTGCGGCGGCGGGGGCCGATGCCGGCCAGCTCGTCGAGGCGGCTGTGGAGAGTGCGGGCGGAGCGGCGGCGGCGGTGGCGCGAGACGGCGAAACGGTGGGCCTCGTCGCGGATCTCCTGGAGCAGGCGCAGGCCGGCATCGTCGCGCCGGAGACGGAGCGGCTCCGGCAGGCCGGGAACGTAGATCTCCTCCTCCCGCTTGGCGAGCGAGACGACCGACGTCTCCTCCACCCCCAGCTCCGCCAGGGCTCCCAGCGCCGCGTTGAGCTGCCCGATGCCGCCGTCGATCAGGATCAGGTCGGGCATGGCCCCGACCTCCTCCAGGATCCGCCGGTAGCGGCGGTCGACCGCCTGGCGCATCGACGCGAAGTCGTCCGGCTGAGTGAGGTCGCGGATGTTGAAGGAGCGGTACTCCCCCTTGCGCATCTTCCCCTCCTCCCAGACCACCATCGACGCCACCGTCTCCCCCCCCTGGAAATGCGAGATGTCGAACCCCTCGATCCGCCGCGGCGGCTCGGAGAGATCGAGATGGCGCTCCAGCGAGGTGGCGCCCGGCGATTCCACGCCGCCCGCCCGGAAACGGCGCTTGTGGGCGAGCTCGGCGTTGTGCATGGCAAGCTGCACCCGCTCGGCCTTCGGCCCGCGCGAGGGCATGCGGACATAGACCCGCTCGTCCTTCTTCTCCGACAGCCACTCGACTAGCGCCTCCTCCCCCTCGATCGGCACCGGCAGGTGGATCTCCTTGGGGATGAACGTCGTGCGGTCGTAGATCTGCGGCAGCACCTCGGAGAGCAGGAGCTCGGGGGAGATGTGTCCCACCCCCTCCCAGAACAGCTCGCGCCGGTCGAGCACCTGCCCCTCGCGCATGATCAGCGAGACCACGGCGGCATTGCCCCCGGAGATGTGAACGCCGTAGACGTCGAGATCCTCCTCGTCCACAGACGAGAGCTTGCGCCGCTGGCTCACCGATTCGACCTCCGAGAGGGTGTCCCGGAGCTGGGCCGCGCGCTCGTAGTCCATGGCCTCGGCGGCCTCCCACATCTCCCGCTTGACGCGCTTGATCAGCGGCTCGGTCCGCCCGGCGAGGAAGAGCCGCGCCTGCTCGACCGCCTCGTCGTAGGCCGTCTTGGTGGTGAGCTTCGCCACGCACGGCCCCAGGCAGCGGTGCATGTCGTAGTACAGGCAGGGGCGCGCCCAGGAGCCGTCGACGTCGATCCGGCAGACGCGGACCCGGAACAGCTTCTGGACCAGTTTGATCGCCTTGCGTGCCAGCCCGCCCGGGAGGAAGGGGCCGAAGTACTCGGCGCCGTCGTTCGAGATCCGGCGGGTGAAGGCGATGCGCGGAAACTCGTCCCGCATCGTCAGCTTCAGGTAGGGGTAGGTCTTGTCGTCCTTCAGCAGGACGTTGTAGCGCGGGCGCTTGGCCTTGATCCAGTTGTTCTCGAGGAGGAGCGCCTCCGACTCCGAGTCGGTGACCACGTACTCCAGATCCACCGCCTCGAAGACCATCGCGGCCAGCCGCGGCTCGTGATCCCGCACCAGGTACGACGACGCCCGCTTGCGCAGCGACTTCGCCTTGCCCACGTACAGGACCTTCCCGTCGGCATCCTTGAAGATGTAGATGCCGGGGCGGTCGGGCAGCGCCCGGATGCGTTCGACGAGCTGTTCGTGGTCGGCCATGGCTCCAGGGAGAACAGGATAGCCCGATCGGGAATGCCCGGGCCACGGTTCCCAGCCACCGGTTGTGGTCTATGATCCCCCGCAACTTTTGAACAGGGGACGTCACGCCATGACCGAGATCGCTCCGAGCCCGCGCAAGCCCTGGCAGCGTCTGTCGCTGACCGCGTGGATCATGATCGGCCTGGTGGTGGGCGGGCTGGTGGGATACCTGCGCCCCGACTGGGGCAACAAGGTCTTCTTCCTGCGCGACATCTTCCTCAATCTCATCAAGTCCGTCATCGCCCCCCTGGTCTTCTCCACCCTGGTGGTCGGCATCGCCGGCGGCGGCGACCTCAAGAAGGTCGGGCGGATGGGCGCCAAGGCCCTGCTCTACTTCGAGATCGTGACCACCGTCGCGCTGTTCATCGGCCTCGCCGTCGTCAACCTGACCCGGCCGGGCATCGGCGTCACGCTGGCGGCGCCGATCACCGAGACCGTGCAGAAGGTCGCCGAGAACCATCCGAAGACGCTGGTCGAGACGATCGTGCATATCTTCCCGGCGAGCATCGTCGACGCCATGGTGCGCGGCGACGTGCTGCAGATCGTCGCCTTCGCGGTGCTCTTCGCCATGGCCACCTCCGCCCTCGGCGAGAAGGGGAAGCCGATCCTGCGGGCGATGGAGAGCCTGTCGCAGATCATGTTCCGGTTCACCAGCTACGTGATGATGTTCGCCCCCATCGGCGTTGGCGCGGCCATGGCCCATACCATCGGCACGCAGGGCCTGGGGGTGCTGGTCAACCTCGGCAAGCTGATCGGCTCGCTCTACCTGGCGCTGATCCTCTTCCTGGTCCTCGTGCTGGGGACCGTGGCAGTCCTCTTCCGCATCCCGCTCCGGAAGTTCCTCCGCGCCGTGCGCGAGCCGGCGACGATCGCCTTCGCCACCACCAGCAGCGAGTCGGCGCTGCCCAAGGCCATGGAGCTGATGGAGCGCCTGGGCGTGCCGCCGCGCATCGTCGGCTTCGTGATGCCCACCGGCTACAGCTTCAATCTCGACGGCACCACGCTCTACCTCGCCATGGCCTCGGTCTTCGTCGCGCAGGCGGCGGAGGCGACCACCGGGTTTCACATGCCTTTCGGCCAGCAGGTCGTCATGATGCTGACGCTGATGGTCACCTCCAAGGGGGTGGCCGCCGTGCCGCGCGCCTCGCTGGTGATCCTGCTGGCGACGCTCAACAGCTTCCTGCCGGCCGGCCTCGGTCCCATCGGCGTCGCCGTCATCTTCGGCGTCGACGAGCTGATGGACATGGGACGCACCTGCGTCAACGTCATCGGCAACTGCCTGGCGACCTGCGTCGTCGCGCGCTGGGAAGGCGAGTTCGACGACCAGCGAGCCCGAGCCTTCGGCACCCCCGAAGAGGCCCGCCTCGACCTCGCCGCTGGCGAGCCCGCCTTCGCGCAGTCGGTGGGGATGGGGGACTGAGGGGCGGAACGCGTTCAGGGCAGCCGCAGCACGAGGATCGTCTGGTCGTCCTCGCGCGGCGCGTTGCTGGTGAAACGGGTCACGTCGGCGAGGACGCCGTCGCGCACCCCCTCGACCCCGCGGCCGGAGTGGCGGGCGAGGCTCTCTTCCAGCCGCTCGAAGCCGAACATCTCGTCGTTCCCCTCGCGCCGCGCCTCGACGATGCCGTCGCTGAACAGGAAGAGGGTGTCCCCCGGGCTGAGCTTGGCCATGCGGGGGATGACGCTGAGCTCGCCGCGCACCCCGAGCGGGTAGGCGATCGACTCCAGCGGATCGACCCGGCCGCTGGCCGTGATGCGGTAGGGGTGGAGGTGGCCGGCGCTGGCGTAGAGCAGCTCCAGGCGCCGCGGATCGAGCACGGCGTAGCAGAGGGTGGTCAGCAGCCGCTTGCGGGCGGTCTGGTAGACGGTGCGGTTCAGGGTGTTGAAGACCGCGGCGACCTCCGGGTCGAAGGTCACCTGCACCGCCAGCGCCGATTTGGCCATCGACATGATCAGCCCCGAGGAGACGCCGTGGCCGGCGACGTCCCCCACCGCCAGAGCGAGCCGGCCGTCCTCGAGCGCCAGCACGTCGTAGAAGTCGCCGCCCACCTCCGAGGCCGGCAGGTAGGCGTGGGCGATGTCCACCCCCGCGAGCCGTGGGGGGAGGTCGGGAAGGATCGAGCTCTGAATGCGCCGCGCCGTCTCCAGCTCCACCCGCTGGCGTTCGCGCTCGGCGATCCGCCGCACGTGCGGCGGCACGTCCTCGTAGTTGTAGACGAACTCCTTGCCGCTGCCGAGGTAACGGAGGCTCGCGAGGAGCGGCGCCGCCAGCAGCCCGACGGCGAGCCACCCCTGGATCTGGAGGCTGGCGTTCGCGGCGGTCAGCAACGGGTAGGTCACGAAGAGGAGATGAGTCACGAAACCGGCCAGCAGCACCGTCAGCAGGTCGGTGGCCAGGAAGAGGCCCACCAGCACGGCGGAGAGGGCGCAGGAGAGGGCGAAGGTCCAGCTCAGCGGCGCGGTCAGGATCAAGGGGCGGATGACCACGCCCGCCACCAGCACGGCGGCCAGGGAGCCCCCCCACACCCCCAGGTACCGGGCGGCCACCGGCAGCAGCCAGAGGACCACCGCGAGGCAGAACGGAACGAGAGCCACCAGCGCCCCCAGGACGATCTCCAGACTCGGCCACCGGGTGTCGGCGCCCACCAGCACCGAGGAGAACCCCCACCCTCCCGCCGCCCGGAAGGCCAGCAGCAGGGCCGCGATGCCGCCGGCGGCCGCGAGCCCCGCCATCCAGCCGCGGAACGTGGACCGCGCCACGGTCTCGTTCGCCAGGTCCCCCTTGAAAAGGGCGTCGAAGGCCGCCAGCTTCTGCCCCCAGCGCTCGCGGCAGACCGACTCCCCCACCGACCAGGAGAAGAAGGCGAGCACCGCGGCCGGGAAGGTGAAAAACACCGTCGAGAACAGGCCGACCAGCCAGGTGTTCTGCTGGCGGGAGGCGAGACCGAAGCCGTCCCCTTCGGAATTCACCCGGCTGGCGAGGATGGTCAGCGCCAGCCCTGAGAGCAGAACCAGCAGAAAGATCTGGACGCCACGGCGCACGCCGATCTCCCCTTCGTGGTAGCGCTTGAGAAAGGGGAGGGCGAGCAGGGCGGCGAACAGGCAGACCCAGAAGACGCGGAAGACGTTCAGGAAGTTGACGCCCCGCAGGGCGGCCGCGAGGGCCTTCTGTCCCGGATCGTCCAGCCAGTAGGTGAACCCCTTGAGCCGGTCGCCGGCGAAAAGCACCTCGATGCCGTGAGTGGCTCCCCCCAGGAGAGGGTTCCGGCGGTCGCGGTAGCGCACGGTCAGATCGGTGTGCCCGGCGAGTTGCTGGCTCCGGAGCTCCGCCCGTTCGTACCGGGAGAGGTCGATCCCCTGCCGGGTGAGGAAGGCCTCGGCCCGCGCCCGCGCCTCCTGCTCCGGGACCGGAGGGATCTTCACCTCGGGATCCAGACGCAGGCGGAGCCCGAGGATCTCGCCCGAGAGGGAGATCTCCGCCACGTAGGTCCATTCGTACTGCGGCGCTCCCTGCGGATAGACGTAGACGTTCCAGGTGACGACCTGCCGCGGCAGCCCCGAGTCCCAGACCGGCCGCGGACCCCGGCGCTCCACGGCGAGCTGCAGCCGGCGTTCCAGGAAGAAATCCGGGCCGAGGCGGGCCACGATATAGGGGTCCTTGACCGGCTCGCCGAGGTCGCGGAGCCGCTCCAGGGCGATGTCCACCGCCTGGGCCCGCGAGACCGACCAGCGCGCGGGGAGGAACGGAAACGCCCGCGGGTAGGCCCAGACCAGCAGGACCAGCCCGGCGACGCCGGCGAGCAGCCAGAGGGCGAGAGAGCGCGGGTTCCTCATGGTAGAGAGGTACGGTGACGCCCTATTGTAGATTGATTTGGGGGGGGAACCCTCACCCCCGGCCCCTCTCCCGGGTCGGGAGAGGGGTTGGGGTGAGGGTTTCCTACCCCCTCGGCAACCCCTCCACCAGCCCCTTCACCGCCTGGGCCGAGCGGTCGAGCATGGCCTTCTCTTCCGTCGTCAGCTTGAGCTGGATCACCTTCTCCATGCCGCCGATGCCGAGCTGGCAGGGGACGCCGATGAACAGGCCGTCGTAGCCGTACTCCCCCTGGAGGTAGACGGCGCAGGGGAGGATCTTCTTCTTGTCGAGGAGGATCGCCTTCACCATCTCGTAGGAGGCGGCGCCCGGCGCGTAGTAGGCCGAGCCGGTCTTGTAGTAGTTGACGATCTCGGCGCCGCCGTTGCGGGTGCGGTCGTTGATCTTCTCGATCGTCTCGGCGTCGAGGAGCTGCGGCAGCGGGATGCCGTTCACCGTGGCGTAGCGCGGCAGCGGCACCATGGTGTCGCCGTGGCCGCCGAGCACGAAGGCGTCGACGTCCTCCACCGACACGCCGAGCTTCTCGGCGATGAACCAGCGCATGCGGGCGGCGTCGAGCACGCCGGCCATGCCGAGCACCCGCTCGCGCGGGAAGCCGGAGACCCGGCGGGCCACCTCGGACATGGCGTCGAGCGGGTTGGTGACGATGATCAGGATCGTCTCCGGCGAGCGCGCGACGAGCTGCCGCACCACCTCGGAGACGATCTCGGTGTTCTTGGCCAGCAGGTCGTCGCGGCTCATGCCGGGCTTCCTGGCGAGGCCGGCGGTGACCACACAAACCGCCGAGCCCGCGGTCGCATCGTAGTCGCCGCCGCCGGTGATGCGGGCGTTGAAGCCGAGCACCGGGGCCGACTCCATCATGTCCAGGGCCTTGCCGGTGGCGAGGTCGGCGGCCACGTCCACCATCACCACGTCGGCCACGTCGGCCTGCGCGATCAACTGGGCACAGGTGGCGCCCACGTTGCCGGCGCCCACCACGGTGACTTTGTAACGCATCGAAGGGTCTCCCTCGGAAAGGTTTATTTAGAGGTTCTCGACTCGATGTTCTCGACGATCGCTTCCGCGAACTCCGAGGTCTTGAGCAGCTTCGCCCCCGCCATCTGCCGCTCGAAGTCGTAGGTCACGCGCTTCTGCTCGATGGTGCGGGCGAGGGCCGACTCGATGGCGTCGCCGGCCTCGGGCCAGCCGAGCCAGTGCAGCATCATCACGCCGGAGAGGATCAACGAGCCGGGGTTGACCTTGTCTTGGTCGGCGTACTTGGGAGCCGTGCCGTGGGTCGCCTCGAAGACCGCGAAGCCGTCCCCCTCGTTGCTGCCGGGGGCGATGCCGAGCCCGCCCACCTGGGCGGCCAGGGCGTCGGAGAGATAGTCGCCGTTGAGATTGGTGGTGGCCAGCACCTCGTACTCGTCCGGCCGCAGCAGCGCCTGCTGGAACATCGAGTCGGCGATGCGGTCCTTGACCACGATCTTCCCCTCCGGCGCCTTGCCCTTGTGCTGGCTCCAGACGTCGTCCTCGGAGATCGTGGCGGCGCCGAACTCCTCGCGCGCCATCTGGTAGCCCCAGTCCTTGAACGCCCCC
This sequence comes from uncultured Acidobacteriota bacterium, assembly GCA_963698025.1. GTDB lineage: Bacteria > Acidobacteriota > Thermoanaerobaculia > Multivoradales > UBA5704 > DATARR01. The sequence continues at coordinate 1,128,235 of OY969112.1, forward strand.
TCGGTGAACTTCTGGATGTTCCCCTTGTGGACCAGGGTGACGCTCTTGCGGCCGTGGGCGATGGCGTACTGGAGCGCCTTGCGGACCAGCCGCTTGCTGCCGAACTCCGAGATCGGTTTGATGCCGATGCCGCTGCCCGGCCGGATCTTCTTGCCGAGGCCGGCGATGAACTCGATCACCCGGTTGGCCTCGTCCGAGCCCGCCTTCCATTCGATGCCGGCGTAGACGTCCTCGATGTTCTCGCGGAAGATCACCATGTCGACCTTCTCCGGCTCCTTCACCGGCGAGGGGACCCCCGGGTAGTAGCGCACCGGGCGCACGCAGGCGTAGAGGTCGAGGATCTGGCGCAGGGCTACGTTGAGGCTGCGGATGCCGCCGCCGACCGGCGTGGTCAGCGGCCCCTTGATCGCCACCCGGTAGTGCTGGATGGCGTCGACCGTGTCCTGGGGGAGCCAGTCCTGCGTCCGGTTGTGGGCCTTCTCCCCGGCCAGCACCTCGAACCAGGCGATCGACCGCGAGCCGCCGTAGACCTTCTCCACCGCGCCGTCGAGCACCCGGCGGGTGGCCCGCCAGATGTCCGGCCCCGTGCCATCCCCCTCGATGAAGGGGATGATCGGCCGTTCCGGCACCTGCAAGCGATTCTCCGCCTCGCTCCAGGTGATCTCCTGGCCGTCGGCGGGCGGCGTCAAACCATTGAATGTCCTGGCCAAACCGTGCTCCTCCTGAAGGTGATGGGGGTGAGTGCGCCGCGAGCGGCTGCCCGGCCCGGACGCGGGTCCGAACGCTATCACAAGGCGTGTTACAGTCGTGCCTCATGGATTGGGAACCCCTCGTCGCCGCCGCCGCGGCCGCCCGCGGCCACGCCTACGCCCCCTACAGCCGCTTCGCCGTGGGCGCCGCCCTGCTGATGGAGGACGGCTCGATCCATGCCGCCGCCAACGTCGAGAACTGCATCCCGGCGCTCTCGATCTGCGCCGAGCGCAACGCCATGTCCGCCGCCGCCTCCGCCGGCCTCCGCCGCCCCCAGGCGGTCGCCGTGGTGACCGACGCCACCCCCCCCGCCCGCCCCTGCGGCCTCTGCCGGCAGACCCTCTCCGAGTTCGCGAAAGATCTCCCCATCCTGGTCGTCAACGTCCACGGCGACCGCGAGGAGACCTCGCTCGCCGAGATCTTCCCGCAGCCGTTCTCGCTGCCGGGGTAGGGGGCCCGGGTGCCTGATGGTACGATGCAAGCCTTTTACGGAGAAAAGGATATGAAAAAAATTGTCAAGAAGAGGTTGGAATTGAGCCGGGAGACTCTGCAGCGCCTTGGTGATGAAGCCTTGAAGCAGCCCGCCGGCGGCCTCTTCCGGCAGCAAACCGAGCTCCAGACGTATTCTTGCGTCTGCACCTTCACCTGCGGTTGCGCCTGACGGGCAAGGCCGCAAAGAGCCGCAAAGAATAACCCGCGTCGAGAGGCTAGACGGGACGCCCTGCCGAGGGCGTCCGTCACCTTTTCCCCCCGTCGGCTACTTCGTCGGTAAAGGGCGCCGTGATGGAACGGCGCCCCCGCTCCGACAGGAGAGCCACGATGAAATCCCGAATCCTTCTCTTCAGCCTCTTCATCGGCCTGTTCACGGCCGCGCTCCCCCTGTGCTCCCAGACCATCCCTCCCCTCCAGGGGGAGACCGAGAAGCGCCCCTCCTTCTCCGTCACCCGGGTCGGCCACGGCCGGCCGATGATCCTGATCCCCGGCCTGCTCTCCTCCGGCGACGTCTGGTCCGGCACGGTCGCGCACTTCAAGGACCGCTATGAGTGCCACGTGCTCACCCTCGCCGGATTCGCCGGCCAGCCGGTCATTCCGGCCCCCTTCTTCACGGCGGTGCGCGACGACGTCCTGCGCTACATCGCCGAGAAGAAGCTCGATCATCCGGTGATCGTGGGGCACAGCCTCGGCGGTTTCCTGGCTTTCTGGATCGCCGCCACGGCACCGGACCAGGTCGGCCCCTTGGTGGCGGTGGACGGCGTCCCCTTTCTATCCGCCCTGATGGACCCTTCCGCGACGGCTGAAAAAGGGCGCGCGGCCGCCGAGCCGCTCCGCAAGCTCTACGCGTCCTTCACGCGGGAGCAGCTCGCGGCGCAATCCCGCATGGCGCTCTCCGGAATGATCACCGATCCGAAGAACGTCGAGGCCGCCACGGCCTGGAGCGCGGTCTCCGATCCGGCCGCGACGGGGGAGGCGGTCTACGAGCTGATGTCCACCGACCTGCGCAAGACGGTGGCCGCGATCAAGACCCCGGTGCTGCTGATCGGCACCGCCGGCTTCGCCAAGGACGAGACGGCGCGCCGGCAGACCGCCACCGCCTACGAGGCGCAGGTGGCGAAGGTCCCCCACCACAAGGTGGTCCTCGCCGGGCAGGCCCGCCACTTCATCATGCTCGACGACCCCGCCTTCCTCTTCTCGACGATGGACGCCTTCCTGCGAGAGGTAAAGCCATGAACGCGGAATCCGCTGCCGCCTCCTCTATGATGGAGCGCGAGGTCCTGATGAACGGCATGAACCTGACCGCCGCCCTCGAGCCCAGCGTGCGGGCCGCGGCGCGGGGGGACCAGGAGGCGTTCGCCCGCCTGGTCGACGCCACCCGCACGCTCGTCGGCTCGATCGCTCTCGCCATCCTGCGCGACGTCGAGGCGAGCCACGACGTGGCCCAGGACGTCTTCCTCGCCGCCTGGCGGGACCTCGGGAAGCTGCGCAACCCGGCGAGCTTCCTCCCCTGGCTGCGGCAGATGACCCGCAACCGCGCCCACCACGTCCTGCGCGGCCGGGTCCGCCTGCGCCGGGTGGTCTCGGATGCCGAGGCCGACGACCTCCTCGCGGCCGCCACCGATCCCCGGCCCGGAGCCGGCGAGCGCCTGCTGGCCGAAGAGGAGAAAAGGCTGCTGGCGGAGGCCCTCGGCGAGCTCTCCGACGAAGCCCGGGAGGTGGTGACCCTCTACTACCGGGAGGGGCGCTCAGTACGGCAGGTGGCCGACCTCCTCGGCATGCGTGAGGAGGCGGTCAAGCAGCGGCTCTCGCGCGCCCGGGCCCGCCTGCGCCAAGCGATGCTCGACCGCCTCGGCGAGACCCTCCAGCGCACCGCCCCGGGCGCCGCCTTCACCACGGTCGTGATGACCGCCCTGGCCCTCGGAGCGCCCGGCACCGCCGCCGCCGCCGGGATCGGCGCCTCGGCCAAGCTCACCTCCCCCGGCCTGCTGGGCAAGCTGGGGGTGCTCCTGGGCGGAGCCGCCCTCGGAGCCGTGTGCGGGGTCGCCGGCGTCGTCCTCGGCGCCCGGCCTCTCTTCGCCCGGGCACGCGACGAGGAAGAGCGCCGGGGGCTGCGCCTCTACGTGATCGCCGGCATCCTGTTGACGCTCGCCGCGGCGCGGGGAATGTACCTGACCAACGACCCCTGGACCCTCGCCTTCATCTTCCTCGCGTTCTACGTTGGGATCATCGCCCTGATCTTCCTCTGGATCCCACGGGTGACGGCGAGGCGGATCGCGACCGAGCTGGCGGAAGACCCCACGGCCCGGCAGCGGCACCGGCGCGAGCGCCGGCTCCAGTACTTCGGAGCGCTCCTGGGCTTTCTGATGGGAGGCGGAGCCGTCGCCTGGGCGATCCTGCAGACGGGGCATTGAAGCCGCCGAGGTCCGTTCAGTTCGCGGCGGACTCCGGAGGCGCCACGAACCGCGCCAGGATCGGCCCGGCCACGGCGAGCAGCAGCACGTAGGCGGCCGACAGCGGCCCGAGCCGCGGTTCCAGGCCGGCGCTCACGCCCAGGCCCGCGATGACGATCGAGAACTCGCCTCTCGCCGTCAGGGCGGCGCCGGCCCGCCAGCGACCGGGTCCGGCGATCCCGGCCCGGCGCGCCGCCCACCAGCCGGTCGCCAGCTTGGTCGCCGCGGTCACGGCGCCGAGCGCGGCGGCCAGGGGGAGCACCTTCGGCAGGCTGGCCGGATCGATCTCCAGGCCGAAAAAGAAGAAGAACGTGGCGGCGAACAGGTCGCGCAACGGAGCCAGCGTCCGACGGGTCTGCTCGACGATCGCCCCGGTCAGCGCGATGCCCACCAGGAAGGCCCCGACCGCGGCCGACACCTGGAGCCGCTGCGCCACCCCCGCGACCAGCAGGACCAGGCCGAAGGTGCTGAGCAGGATGATCTCGTCCGACTGGTGGGCGACCACGCGGCTGATCGCCTTGCCGAAGCGGACGGCGACGAACAGCACCGCGCCCACCGTGGCGAGCGCGATCAGCACGGAAACCACCCCCTCCCGCAGGCCCCGCCCGACGAGCAGCACCGAGACCAGCGGCAGGTAGATGGCCATCGCCAGGTCCTCCAGCACCAGGACCGACAGGATGACCGGCGTCTCCGGGTTGTCCATCCGCCCGAGCTCCGCCAGCACCTTGGCGATCACGCCGGACGAGGAGATCCAGGTCACGCCGCCCAGCAGCACAGCGGCCAGCGTTCCCCACCCCAGCAGCAGCCCGGCGGCGAATCCGGGGAAAAAATTGAGCGCGAAATCCACCGCGCCCGCCGGCAGCCCGGTCCGCAGGCTCGCTCCCAGCTCCTCGCCCGTGTACTCCAGGCCGAGCATGAACAGCAGCAGCACGACGCCGATCTCCGCGCCGACGTGGACGAACTCCTGGCTGACGTTGAGCGGCAGCAGCCCGCCGTTGCCGAACGCGAGCCCCGCCAGCAGGTAGAGCGGAATGGCCGAAAACCCCCATCGGCTCGCCAGCCGCCCCAGGATCGCCAGCCCGACGATCGCCGCGCCGAGCTCGATGAAAATCCGCGGGATGTCGGTCGTGGCGGCGGCGAGGAGCATGGAGGGACTATAACCGGGTGCGCCAGGAGCCGAGCTCGTGGATGTCGATCGCCCACAGGGCGGAATTTATCCAGCCTGGGGTGTCAACCCCAGGACCGGGCCTCCATCCTGTAAGCCCCACAGGGCCGATACCCCGGCTGGAGCTTCGAGTTGCAAGACCTGCCGGCCCTGCGGGACTTTGTTGTTCTGGGGGACCTCCTACCTGGGGTTGACACCCCAGGCTGGATAAATTCCGCCCTGCGGGCGCCGCCCCATCCCCCCACCCACCGTGAGCCGCAGCTCGGAAGGCATCCAAAAAGCAAACGGCACGACGCCGGCGGGAGATCCGCCGGCGCACCGTGCCGCGAAATACTTCTCAGGCTTACTGTTACTTGATGTTGCCGTTGAGCTTGTTGGGGAAGAAGCCGAAGCCCGCACTCGCGCCACCGAGGTAGACGATGTTCAGCACCTGAGCCGTCGTGCGGCCGAAGGCGATGCCGTTGGCGTCGGCCGGGACGATATTGGCGTGCCCCTGGAGACGGATCGGCTGGTCGTCGTCGGAGTTGCCGTCGACAGCGTCGCGCAGATCCGAGATCGCCTTGGCCTCCTTGATCTTGCCGAGCGAATACAGCACCGTGCGGATCTCAGCCGCGTGGTAGGCCTCGACCGCGAGGATGCCGGCGGCCGCCGCGAGGATCTGCTTGCTCTTCAGGAGGGGGGCGGCGCCCTTGTAGGCGGTCACGCCGACGTCCTCGAAGATGAACGCGCCGAGCAGGAAGCTCACTTCGTCGGCGAACGGATTGAAGGTCTGGCCGGCGGTGATCAACCCCGCCGCGACGGCGGCGTTGGTGAAGCTCTGCTGGAGGTCGATCCTGGGGCGGGCGACGGCGGCCGAGCCCAGCGCGGAGCGGATGAACCGGACGTGCGCCTGCTCGTCGTTGGCGATCTCCGTCGCATAGTCACGGAAGGTATTGTTCGTGAACGGCACCGCGGTTCCGCCGGTGACGTCGCCGCGCGTGCCGGTGCCCGTGGTGTCGGCGTCGTCCAGGCCATGGCCGAAGACGGCCCGCAGATAGTACTCGGCCTCCAGATACTCGAGGTTGAGAGCGAAGTTGAGGATATCCATGTCGCTCTGCGTCACCCCCCCTCCCGCCTTCGCCAGCCCGGTCAGCCCTTCCACCGCCCCCAGCTGCGAGGCGCCGAACAGACCGAGGGTGGCCATGCCCGCCTGGGTCATGAAACCGCGCCGGCTGGAGCCGCCGGACAGCAGATCTTCAGGGGTCGAATCAGACTTTTTAGCCATTGGAGCACTCCTTTGATGAGTCTGGGTTGGAGCGGACGGCAGAAGGCCGTCTCTCCTCTTTGACTAGGAGTACGCAGCGATCCTGGCGGCGGATGAGTGGAAATTTCGCCAGGTGGCCGCGAGTAGCTCAAAGCTCTACGTCCCGGCCACGATCCGGGAGCCGTTCGAAGTCGGAGTCGTCACCGGCTGCCGGCATCGCAAGGAGGAGCTCTTTGAGGGGGCGCCGCCTGTTCTTATCGGGCAACAGGGTCCTGCTCCGGACTACTCCGGCGACGCGGCCGGCTCTGGCTGGTCATCTGGCTGAGCCGACGGTTTCGGAGGCACTGGTTGCGGAGGCACTGGTTGCGGAGGCACCGGCTGGCCCACAGGGTTTGGCTGGGCGGCACGGGTTCCGAAGTAGTAGCCCACCATCGCGCTGCCGAACCCAACCGCCGAAGGCAGAATCGTCTTCGCCCAGTCCAAGACCATCTCGAGGCGCTTCGTGGCACGATCCTGAGCGACGGCTTGCACGATCGCCGCGACCTGCTGGTCGGGCGTTCCCTTTGGCACGGTGACCTTCACCTGGGTCGGCGTCAGCCACAGGACGAAGACGAACGGCACCAGCATCACGACGGCGAGCAGGAGCAGGAGGCTCCTCGTAATGGGCCAGACCACCTTGGCCCATATCAGCGAGTAGGGATCGGTACGGTCGCCCTCCAGCCCGACCTTGTCCGTCCGGTCAACGCCAAGAGTCTTAGACTGTTCCCCCGGCTGCGGCTTCGCGAGATTGATGACGTCGTCGGCCATGCTCCCCCTCTATTTCAGCAGGATGGTCTGCTTCTCACCGCCACGGGTGAGCTCGACCTTGTCGGCTTGGACCGCATGCTTCATGAGCAAAACCGCCCGCCGGATAGCCTCCGCCTTGGAGACCCCAAGCAGGCTCGCGGCCGCCTCGAGATCGCTGTTGAGGTTCTGGGGGAGGGTCAAGTTGTAACGGACATCGGCGTCAGCCATTGGAGTTCCTCCTTCGTTAGCGCTATCTCAGGCACATGTGCTACACCATTTTGACATCAAAATTGCGCATGTCAAGCTTCAGGCCTCACTCTGCAAACTGGCGAGCCCATCTGTTCTCCCCGCCGTCACCGCAACAGCCGCCAGCTCCGCCGCGCTCCCGGGCCGGCCGTCGTCTCGATCGCCACGCCGACCGCGGCGAGGCTTTCGAGGAGCTTCTCCGCCTTGTCCGTCTGGACACCCTTGAACCGCCGCGGGAAGTCTTCCGCGGTCCCTTCTCCGAGCTCGGCCAGGAGATCGCGGGCGGCGACGATGCGGGCGGGCAGGTCTTTCGGCCATGCGAGCTTGGCGACCTTCCCGCTCTTGGCGGCCTTGGCCGGCACAGCCGCCTCGAGCCCCGCGTCGACGAAAGAGACCTGGGTCGCGGTCTTCGTCCCCTCCGGGTTCTGAAACTCCGGGCGCAGCCAGCGCACCAGGCCCTGCTTCTCTTCCTCGGCGCGCTCGTGGTTGAGGGCTACCAGGCGCTCGAGGATCTCCTCGTCGGTCAGGGTCGGCGGCCAGCCGTAGACATCGAAGACGGCGGCGTCGAGGTCGTCGTGGATCTGCTTCAGGACGGAGACGAGGCCCTGCTCGTGGATTACGCGCTCTTTCTCGGTGAGGGGCTCGCTGGAGCGGAGCTTTTCCAGGACGTTGTACATACCGGTGATGGTGAGTTTGGGATGCTGGGCCTGCTGGCGCTTGCGGTGGGCGTCGAGGGCTTCGCCAAGCATGCGGATGCGTTGCCTCTGCTCATCTGTGCAGGCGGGAAAAGGGAAGGGCAGAAAACACGTTGTGTTGGTCCAGGTAGGATCATTACCGTAGCCAAGCTTGCCGCCCGCGGCCAAGGCCCACAGCAGATGGAGACGCGAAGATGTCGCAGACCAGCAGGAACGGCGGCGGCTCGTCGAGGAGAGCGGCGTAGCCCAGGGCCTGACCGTGGGCCGCGCTCATCATCTGGCTCCAGGCCGGCGAGTCGCGCCGCTTGGGGCCGGTCGCGGCGCTCTGCTTGGCTTCGAGCAGGAAGCCGCCATGCTTGTAGAGATCGACCCAGCCGATCGAGGTGTCGCCGGCCCGGGTGCGCGTCACGTCCTTCTCGAAGACGTAGAGGTCCCGGGCCGGATCGCCGGTCTTCGGGTGCGGCCGCTCGACGCCCAGCACGTTCAGGAACGAGTCTTTGTTGGCGCGCTCCGCGTCGCCGCTCGCCGACCAGCGGGCAATGAACGAATCGAGGTTCATGAGGCGCGAAGTGTACCCCAGAGGCGGTCGCGCGGCCGGCTGAGCTGAAGCCACGGGACCTCCGAAGGCCATTCTGCCGCGTATTACGGACTTTTCGCTGTATAACGGACCCAACTTGCGGCACAAAGTCCAAGTTATACCGCATAACGACACCGGCTTGCGGGACAAAACGGAAATTCCGCCGCCTGTTGCGAACAATGTACCGCCTGCCGGCGCCAACATACGGTGTAATATCCAAAATATACCGCATAATGGTCGGGATGTAGAGCGTAATGGGAGCATTATGCCGCGTAATGGCGCCGGCGGACCATGAATTTTCCTTTTTATGCCGCAAATACCTTGCTCCGAGGGTTCGTGGAGCTAGAGTCGCGGCACTTTTCTCTGGGAGAGAGTCATGGATACGAGTCTGTCGGTGGCGGCGATCCTGTCGAGCCTCGAGGAGCAGATCGCGCGGCAGCGCGAACAGGAGACGTTCCACGCCGAGCGCGAGGCCTTTCATCGCGAACGGGGGGCGGAGTGCGCGGCGGAGATGGAGCGGATGGTTCGGAGCCTGGAGGCCTTCAAGGCCAGCGCGGCGAACGCCGCGGAGCTCGCCACCCGGCACCTGCAGGCGACGGCCGCTCCGAAGCCCGCCGACGACCTGCCGCCGGGGCGCAAGGTGTCGCTCAGCAAGGCCGTGGTCAAGGTGATCGAGGGGAAGGAGGCGCAGGAGCCCTTCGGCTCGCGGGAGGTCACGGAGGAGATCAACCGTCGCTTCGGCAAGCGGCGGAGGAAGACGATCGACCCGCGCCAGGTCTCGGTGTCGCTACGCTGGCTCGCCTCGACTGGACGCATCTTCCGGCTCGCGAAAGGGCGCCCACACTGGGAGTCGAAGTACGTCCGTCAGCGGCCGCCGAAGTGAGGCGGCGCCGTTCACGGTTTCGTGCGAAAATTCTCCTTTGCCCGACGCGCTCGTGAAAACCGAATTCCGGGTTTCAGGAGGATTCATCGTGAAGAGATTGCCGGCGTCCGCCTTCCTGCTGCTCTCCGTCCTCTCCCTTCCCCTCTACGCGGCCACGGTTGCCGTCACCGGCCGGGTCCTCGGCCCGGAGGGCAGGCCGGCCGCCGGCGTCAAGGTCGCGCTGATCCCCGTCCTCCCAGAGGCGGAGACCGCGCGGCTGGAGCTCGCGGGCAAGATCGACCCTGAGCCGGCTGCCACCGCCGCAACCGACGCGGCGGGAGTCTTTCATCTCGCCGCCCCGGACGCCGGGATGTGGCGGGTCACGGTGGCGGCTCCCGGCTTCGTGCCTCTGGAAGCTTTGCTCGTGCCGCTGCTGGACGAGACCGAGCTCTCCGATGCCCGACTCCTCCCGGATGCCGGTCTCCAGGTGCGGGTGACCGATCCCCGCGGTCAGCCGCTCGCCCATGGTTGGGTTCGCGCCGAGAGCGCGCGCCCGCCGTCTCTCTCTCCTGGGACGTGGCAGGTCCCGCTCCACCGCATCGCCTTCACGGACGCGAACGGATCAGCGACGCTTCCGCGGGCGCGGGAGGAGGTGCTCACGTTGCGGGCCGCCGCGCCGGGAGCTCTCCCGGCCGAGCGGAAGAACGTCCGTGGCGGCTCCGTGGCGTTGCGCCTGGCGGCCGGGCGCAGCCGGCAGATCCAGGTCCGCGACCCCCAGGGGAAGGGCGTTCCCGGCGTGTTCGTCACCGCGAGCGAGAGCGGCTGGGTGGCCGGCCGCACCTCGGAATCCGGCCTTCTCGACCTGGCCGTTCCCGACCACGGCGTCGATCTGCGTCTCACGACGATGGACGGCCGGCAGCTCGCCTACCGCCTGCGCCCCGCGAAGCCGGACGAGAAGGGGCCGGCCGCGATCGTGCTGCGCAAGGCGGAGCCGGCCAGCGGCAGGATCGTCTCGGCGCAGGACGGCCGGCCTCTCGCCGGGGCCCTGGCCTGGCTGGCCACCGACTTCGGGGCGGCCGTCCGCGCCGGAGCCGACGGCACGTTCCGGTTCCCCGACCTTCCGGAGGAGGGGGGCGTGACGGCCGCCGCGCCCGGGTTCTTTCCCGGGGATGGGCAGGTCCTCGGCAAGCGCCTGCCCACCTTCGCTCTCCAGCCCCGGCTGGCGGCGAGCGGCATGGTGGTCGACGAGGCCGGCCGGCCGGTGGCGGGCGCCCGCCTCGAGGCGAGCTATCTGCCGGACCGTCTCCAGGCGGTCAAGGGCTACACGGTCTACCGCAGCGGCGGCTTCGCCCGCAGCGCGCCGTCCGGCCGGTTCCGGCTCGCCGGCCTCCTGGCGGGCGTCGCCTACGAGATGCGGATCGACCGCGAGGGGTTCGCCCCCGCGCGCTTGGAGCTGCCGGCCCGCGAGGCCGGGAAGCCGGTGGCGGATCTGCGGATCGTGCTGCGCGCCGGACGCACCCTCTTCGGCACGGTGGTCGACGCCGGCCGGCGTCCCGTGGCCGGCGCCCGCGTCAACCTGCGGGCCGCCGCGCCCACGAGTCTCCAGGCCCGGCTCTGGGTGATCCGCGGCGATTCCAATCCTGACGGGTGTCTCCCGGAGGCGCCGACCGATGCCGCCGGCCGGTTCGAGCTGAAGGATCTGGCGGCCGGGACGTTCGATCTGACGGTCCGCGCGCGCGGGTTCGCGCCGTTGACGGTGCCCGCGCTCGCCGTGCCGGAGGGGACGGGAACCACCGACGCCGGGGCGGTGATGCTGGCGCGCGGGGCGTCGATCCACGGTCTGGTGGCCGATGCCAAGGGGAATCCGGTCGACGGAGCCGAGGTACGCGCGAAGGCGCCGGAGCGGGAGGAGATCCCGCGGCTCACGAGGGGAGATCCGGGACCGGCCGACGCGGTCACCGCCGCGGACGGCTCGTTCGTCCTGGAGGACCGCTCCCCCGGCGAGACGCTCGATCTCGCCGTCACCCGCCCGGGCTACGGCCCAGGGTCGGCCCCGGGGGTCGCCGTGCCGTCGGAGACCCCGGTCCGCATCGTCCTCCAGCCCACCGCCCGCGTCGCGGGGCGCACTCTCGATCCGGAGGGCAAGCCGGTCGCCGGCGCCTCCGTGTTCCTGAGCGAGCAGGAGTCGAAGAGCCTCGGCGGCCAGTCGGTCCTGATGCCCTCGGGCCGCTTCCATCGCGGGACGGCGGACGACGAGGGGGGCTTCTCATTCGACGGGGTCTCCCCCGGCCCGTTCACCCTGAGCGCCCGGGCGCCACGCCGCCAGGAGGCCGAGCTGGCGAATCTGGAGGTCAAGGGGGGGCAGGATCTGACCGGCCTCGATCTGGTGCTCGCTCCCGGCGCCGAGGTCGCGGGGAAGGTCCTCTCGCCCGAAGGGCGCCCCGTCCCCGAGACCGAGGTGGCCGTGGTCGAGGCGTCCGAGAACGGTTTTCCTTCCTTCTCCCCCCTGCGCGCCACCACCGACGGCGACGGCCAGTACCGGATCGAGGGCATTCCACCCGGCAAGCACACCCTGGAGGCTCACGCCGAGGGGTACCGGCGCGCGGTCCGCGACGTCGAGCTGACCCCGGCGGCGGCCGCCGTCGATTTCGCGCTCGAACGGGGGCTCGAAGCCTCGGGCCGGGTGGTGGACGACGCTGGGAACCCCGTCCCGGGAGCCCGGCTCCTGCTGGTCGCCGGACAGAACGCCTTCGACTCTCCCCGCACGGTCTCCGGGGCGGACGGCACCTTCCGCTTCTCGGGCCTGCAGGACGGCACCTACCGGCTTGCGGCCCTCAAGGACGGCTACACCTCCGACCGCAAAGGGACCACGGTGACCCTGGCCGGCGCGCCGGTGAGCGGCCTCGAGGTGAAGCTCTCGGGGGGCGGCACGATCACGGGCCGGCTGACCGGGGTGGAGCTCAGCCAGCTCTCCCAGGTCCGGGTTTCGACGAACCGCGCGGAGCTCGGCCGGGTCGATTCCGAAGGGGTCTATCAGATCCTCCATGTCCCACCCGGGGAATGGACCGTGACCGCCGTCGTGCCGGACACTCCGCTGCACGCCGAAGGGCACGTCACTCTGGAGCCCGGCGCCCGCGAGGCCCGGCTCGATCTCCAGCTCGGCGGCGGCCGCACGCTGACGGGCATGGTGACGAGCAACGGCGAGCCGCTCGCCGGGGCCTCGCTCTCCCTGGCCAGGCCCAAAACGGAGATGGGGCAGACGGCGGCGACCGATCATCAGGGGGGCTTCCGTTTCGGCGGGCTCGAAGACGGCGTCTACGATCTCGGCGTCAGCACGCCGAAAGGGGCGCAGCACCACGAGAGCGTCGAGATCTCGGGCGACCGGGAGATCCGGGTGGAGCTGCGCACGGCGAGCCTCGCCGGCCGGGCGATCGACGCCGCCGACTCCTCGCCGGTCTCCGGCGTCCGGATCTCGCTGCGGCCCACGGTCGAGGGTCCTACCCTCTTCGGGGATGCCACCACCGACGCCCGCGGGGCCTTCCGCCTGCTCGAGGTCGGGGACGGCGCCTGGACGCTGCGGGCCACCCGGGAGGGGTACGCGCCGGCCGAGCGGCAGGTGCGGGTGGACGGCTCGACGCCGGACGAGATCGAGCTCCGCCTCGAACCGACCGAGGGGGTGACGGTCGAGGCCCTGCTGACCACGGGGCAGGCACCGGACCGCATCCAGGTCGCGGCCCTCGACGCCGGCGGCAAGGTGATCGCCAGCGGCATCTACCCCACGGGAGAGAACGGCCGGACGCGGATCTCGAACGTGCCGCCGGGGAGCTGGCAGCTGCTGATCAAGGCCGATCAGGCGGCGCCAGCCACCGTCCCGGCGTCGGTTCCGGGTCCCGCCATTCACGCGATCCTGCCGCCAGGCGGCGAGGTCCGCGTCCAGGTGCCGGCCCTGGCGAGCGGCTCCACCACCGCCACGATCGTCCTCACCGGCGCCGGCGGCCCCTACCGCGGCTTCGACTGGGACGGCGGCGTGAAGTCCGAGTGGGAGCTCGCAGGCGGGACGATCCGGCTCGCGGGGGTTCCCGCCGGCGTCTGGCAGCTGGCCGTCCGCTCCGCGGACGGGCGGTCGTGGTCGGGAACGGCGACGGTGACGCCGGGCGGGATGGCGGAGGTGGTGTTGAAATGACGCCGGCGCCCGCGATGATCCCGCGATGAATAATGTTTCAAATCCACCGTCCCTGGACCGCCCCCCCGGCGCACCCTTAAGATAGGACGCTTCTCTTGATCTGTAGTTTGATCTGGGATGTAGACCGCCCGATCCTGGGCGGCGCGGGGGGAGAATCGGGAGATCATGGAGGAAGCCGGCTCAGCGTCAGTCTGGACGCCGTACCTGGAGGCGCTGCCTCCCGAGGCGGCCCCTGCGCTCGTGCCGCTGCTCGAGCGGCTCTCCTCCCTGCTCGCCCCCCTGTCGCCGCCGGCCGCGGGGGCCGCCAGCCTGGCCGTCTTCGACGCCGGGCCCGGCCAGCTCGGCGGTCCGCGCATCGCGCAGATCGCCGTGCTGCTCGCTCTCGCCCGTCGGGCCGAGGCGGCGGGGGCCCGCTTCGCCTGGGGGGTCCTGCAGGAGCCGGAAGCAGCGCTCTCCTCCGCGGTCGCGATCAACGGCGTCCGCGAGCTGATGAAGAAGCGGACGCCGCACGAGGCCACCGGCCCGCAGATCGCCGCCTGGCGCTCGCGGCTGGAGGAGCGGCCGGAGTGGGACGAGGTCTGGGTGGTCGGCGCCCCCCGCCTCGGCGCGCCCCCCGATCTCCCCAACGCCTCGCACCTCCAGATCTGGGACGCGCTCGATCCCGGCTCCCGCCAGGCCGGCATCTCCATCCGGCGCGGCGAGCAGGAGGTTGAAGCCCTCGTCGATCTGCCCGAGGACGCCGTCTGCGTCCGCCTGCTGCGCGCCGGCGCCCGCCGGGCGGACGATCGCGATGCCGAAGCGACGCTCTCCCCTTCCGGCGACCTGGCCCGCGACGAGCCGCCCCCTCCCGAGGGCGCCCCGGCCGATACGCCTCCCGAGCCGCACCGCGTCCGCGCGGGAGGCGGCTCGCGCTTCGCCACCGCTCTCCACCGGCTGACCGGCCGCACGGCCCTGGCCTCGCGGCTGTCACGAGCCGTCGGTCGCCGCCACACGACCTACATCCGCAAGATGCAGGAGATGTTCGAGACCGGCGATCTGGACAGCGCCCTGCGTCATGCCATCCCCCTGGCAGCCGAGGCCGGCCCGCGCCGGCTGCCGCTGCGCTCCTTCTCGCCGCGCGCCGATCTGCACATCCGCCCCGAGCGCTCGCGCCCCTGGTCGGTGGGGGAGACCTCGCCCGACCTCCACGGCGAGTTGCGGCGGCTCTACCGCGAGGCCTTCCATCGCCTGGAGTCCCAGGATCGCGTCGAGGAAGCCGCCTTCCTGCTCGCCGAGGTGCTGCACGCCCACGAGGAGGCCGTCTCCTTCCTCGAGCGCCATGGGCGCCTGCGGCTGGCCGCCGAGATGGCCGAGGCGCGCGACCTCGCTCCCGGGCTGATGGTGCGGCAGTGGTTCCTTGCCGGTGACCGCCAGCGCGGCCTGCGGATCGCCCACCGGACCGGCGCCTTCGCGGACGCCGTGACCCGGCTGGAGCGCGGGCGGGAGATGGAACAGGCCGCCGAGCTGCGGCGTCTGTGGGCTCGTGAGCTCGCCGCGGCGGGCGACTACGCCGCGGCCGTGGACACCATCTGGCCGCTGGAGGACGAGCGCCCCCGGGCCCTCGAATGGATGGATCTCGCCATCGACCAGGGGGGCGCTCCGGCGGGCCGGATGCTCGCCCGCAGGGTCGCCCTGACTCCCGAATCGTTCGTGGAGGTGCGCTCCGCCTCTCTCCGGCTGCTCGAGAGCTGGCGCGCCGAGGGAGCCCCCGCCCGCCTGGCCTTCGCGGACACCCTGCGCCGCGGGCCGAAGACCCCGGCGGTGGCGACCCTGGCCCGCGCCGCCGTCCGGGCCATCGCCCGCGACTCCGGACGTCTCGGCGCCCGCATGGAGCCGGCCGACTTCCGGCATCTCGCCTCCTTTGCGGGGGACGGCGCTCTGCGCGCCGACGCCCTGGCGCTGCCGCTCCCGGAGCGGACGCTCTGGATCACCCGCGACGAGCCCCTGGAGGTCGAGATCGCCGCCCGCGACGCCGGCACCATGGCGGCCTACGACGCGGTGTTCCTGTCCAACGGCCTGACCGCCGTGGCGCTCGGCGAGGCCGGAGTGCGGCTGCTGTCGCGCGGCGGGCGGATCGTCGCCGAGCTCGATCAGCCGGCACACCGGCTGGTGGTCTCCGATCACGGCGACCGCGCGATCGCGCTCGCCAAGCGGGGGGACGCCTGGCGGCTGGCGCGGCTCGACTTCTCGCTGCGGCGGTCCGAGTCGTGGTGCGAGGCGCGCCTCGACACCTTCGCCCCGGACTACGACGGCGCCTTCTGGTTCGTCGCCGGTCCGGACGGCCTGCTCGCCGCCGAGACCGCGGGCAAACGCCTCGACGGCGCCTGGGGGGTCTCGCGGCTGCCGGGGAACACGCTCGCCATCGCCCGCTCCCCCGCCTTCTGCTCGCTGGTGCTCGCCGGCGAGGAGTCTGAGGTCTGGACGTACGAGCTCCCCTCGCTCACCCTGCGCCGGCGCGATCCGGTCTCGATCGCGCCGGTGATCCGCCGCACCCACCGCATCGCGGTCTCGCCGGAGGGGGTGCTCGCCGAGCCGTCGCCCGGCGGCGCCTCGGGGCGGCGGATCACCCTTCTGATCCACGGCGGATCGGCCTTCGAGATCCCGCTCGCCAGCTCGGGGAGGCCGGGCGAGCCGGCGATCGCCGGCGACTGGGTCGCCCTGCCCGTCTACGCCTCGGACGCGGCCTGCGTCTTCCTCGTCCACCTCCCCTCCGCCGCCGTCCGCGCCGAGATCACCCTCGGCCGGTCGGCCAAGGTGGGGATCCGCCTGACCCCCCAATATCTCACCCTCGCCGACGACCGCGGGCGGATCCTCGTGCTCGATCTGGAGAACGGGCAGGTGCGGCGGGATTTCCGGCTGTAGAAAGTGGATCGTGTACCATGCACTCAGGGATCACGACTTGGAGACGAAATGGCCACGACACTACGGATCGAACTTCCCCCGAGCCTTTCCGAGAATGAAGCCCGGCTGCTGTTCGCGGTGAAGCTCTTCGAAGTCGGGAAGATATCTCTCGGTCAGGCGGCAAAGATCGCCGAGCTCTCGAAGCGCGCCTTCATGGAGATTCTGGGACGCTACGGAGTGCCGGTCTTCAGCTATAGCCCGGAAGAGCTGCGGAACGAGGTCGATTCTTGAAGGAGCCTGTCGTCGTCGACAGCACTTGCCTCATTGGCCTGGAGCAAATCGGCCGCCTGGATCTCCTCCCCAACCTGTTCGAGCCCATTTACGCACCGCCCGAAGTCCAGCGCGAATCCGGGTTCTCCTCTGAATGGCTGAGGGTTGAAACTCCTGCCAATCCAAACCTCATCTCTGCGCTCAAGGTGATGGTCGACGATGGGGAGGCCGAAGCGATTGCCCTGGCCGTGGAGCGGAACTTGCGGATTGTCCTCGATGATCGGCGGGCTCGTGACCTGGCCCAGCGCATGGGGCTCAAAATTGTCGGGACCGTAGGAATCCTGGTCCGTGCCAAACGATCGGGGCTGTTGCCATGGATCAGCCCCTTGCTCAACGAGCTCACGGAAAAAGGTTTCCATCTCAGCGAGGATCTGAAGCGGGAAGCGTTGCGCCTGGTCGGAGAGTAGAGAGAGTCCGGTCCCAGGTCTCGTCCTACCTCAAAGCCGCCGTCAGCTCCCCCGCCTGCGCCACCTTGAGATCCGCCTCGATCCCGTCGAGCTTCGGGGGGCGGGGGAAGCCCCATTCGACGAGGGCGAAGGCGCAGCCGGCGTTGTGGGCGGTCTCGGCGTCGATCCAGGTGTCCCCCACCAGGAGCAGGCGCTCGAGGGGGATGCCGAGCCGCTCGGCGAGGACGCGGAGGCCCGCGGGGTCGGGCTTGCGGGTGGGCAGGCTGTCGCCGCCCAGGATCTCGCCGAAGAAGCGGGTGAGGCCGAGCCCAGCGAGGACCTTGCGCGAGAGCGCCTCCCCCTTGTTGCTCAGCAGGGCGAGCGGATAACGCCCCTTCAGCTCTTCGAGCATCTCCTCGATGCCCGGATAAGCCTCCGTCTCGTCCAGGCAGACGTCCTCATAGTGCCCGAGGTAACGGACGAGGGCGCGGTCGATCTCCTCTGGCGGGAAGCCGGGGCCGAGCGCGCGCTCGACCAGCAGCCGCGCCCCTTCCCCCACCATCGTCACCACCGCCTCCAGCGGAATCGCCGGCAGGGCGAGATCCGCCCGCATCCGGTTGATGGCGGTGGTGATGTCGCGGCGGGAGTCGATCAGCGTGCCGTCGAGATCGAAGACGAGGGCGGCGGGGCGATCCATCCGCCTCAGCCTTCGACGAACTCGGCCTCGACCCGGTGCTTCAGGATGCCCGCCTCGTGGCCGCGGTCGAGCAGGAGCTGCACGGCGCGGCGGCCGGCCTCGCCGTAGTCGCGGGTCCAGTCGTTGACGTACATGTCCACGAAGCGGTCCGAGCGCACGGGGTCGTCCTCGAGGCCGCGGGCGTAGCGCGTGGCGTAGCCCAGCGCCTCGTCCCGATGGTCGAGCCCGTAGTTGATGCTCTCGGTCAGCAGCCGGCAGAGGCGGCGCTTGAGCTCCGGATCGATGTCCCGCCGGATGCCGTTGCCGCCGAGCGGCAGCGGGAGGCCGGTCTCCCCCTTCCACCACTCCCCCAGGTCCACGACCTTGCGCAGCCCCATGTCGCCATAGGTGAGCTGCCCTTCATGAATCACCACGCCGGCGTCCGCCTCGCCGGCGAGCACGACGTCGAGGATGCGGTCGAAGGGGACGATCTCGGTGGTCACCTGGGGCTGCCAGAGCCGCAAGGCGAGGTGAGCGGTGGTGAGCTCGCCGGGGATCGCGATCTTGAGCCCGGGCATGTCCTCCCGGGTGTAAGGCTCGCGGGCGACGACGATCGGCCCGTAGCCGTCGCCGAAGCTCGCTCCGGAGGGCATCAGCTGGTAGCGGTCCGCCAGGTAGGCATAACCGTGGAAGGAGAGGGCCGTGATCTCGTACGTCCCCTGAAAGGCCGCCTGGTTCAGGCTCTCGATGTCCTGAAGGACATGCCGGATCTCGAGGCCCTCGACGTCGAGGACCCCCTGCGTCAGGGCGTAGAACATGAAGGCATCGTCCGAGTCGGGACTGTGGGCGATGCGGACGGTCGTGGTGGTCGTCTGCGTGCTCATGACCGCGGAGGCTATCAGAATCGAGGACGGCCGCGCCCCCCGGAGAGGCCGGCCGCGGACTCCCGAGCTCTGGGTCCTCCCGGGGGTCTTTCGGATAAGTCCTTTTTTTTCATTAGATTGGAGAGGTGGCACACGGCTTGAATTACCCTCCAGCGAAGGGCCCGGTGGACGGTTTCCCCTTCCACTCATCAGGAGATAACCCATGAAGACTCTCAAGTCCCGACTCGCGAAGATCTTCGGACCGGTCCTGCTGCTCGCGATGGGCCTGTCTCTGTCGTCCTGCATCATCGTCGCTCCCCGCCACCCCCGTCATGACCGTCACGACGACCGCCGCGACCGCCGCTGGGAGACTTCCAGCTCGTTCAACCAAGAGGTGCGGCCATGAAGCGAGATCTGGCGAAGGGCCTCGGGCCTGTCCTGCTCCTTTCGGCGGCTCTGGCGCTGCCGTCGGCCGCGGCCGCCCAGCCGGGCCGCTACGGCAACCGCGCTCCGTATCCGGGCCGCTCCTACGGCCAGACGGGCATCGACGGCTTCATCAGCTATGAGGGCGGGCGTTGCCCGGCGATCCGCGACCACCGGTCGGGCCGGACCTACCCCTTGACCGGCGTCACGCGCGAGTTGCGGCCGGGCGACCACGTCGTCCTCGACGCGCGCCCGGTGGCCGGCAGCTCCTGTGGCGCCGGGGGCTCGGCCCTGCAGGTGCTGGAGGTCAGGACCGTCTGGACCGGAGGCGATCACGGCTCGGCCTACTTCGACGCCCGCCGCGACGGCAGTTTCGGCCGTTTCATCCTCAGCAACCGCGACCGCGGCGGCTGGTACTCCGACCGATACGCCTATCTCCGGCAGGACAGGACGACGCCGCGGGGCGGCCCGTACGGCCAGGACGCCGGCCGCCATGACCGCAGCCGCCCCTACTACGACGGCCAGGATGACAGCGGAGCTCCGGCGCCGAACGCTCCGGCTCCGAACGACGACCGCTATCCACCGGACAATTCGTACGACAATTCATACGACAATGGCCAGGGCGGCCAGTACGACGAGAGCGACGCTCCCGAGGCTCCCGCTCCCGGCGGCGCCTACGACGACCCCGCGGACCGTAGCGGCGGCAACCGCCAGCTGATCACCGTGGACGGCACGCTCGACTACAACGGCGCCTGCCCGGTCGTCCGCGGCGGCAACGGGACCTCCTACGACCTGGCCGGTGACCTGGGGAACCACCACGACGGCGACCGTGTGCGGGTGCTCGGCTTCGCCGCGGGCCGCTCCTCCTGTGGCGGCACGGCGCTGGAGGTCCAGGAGATCCGGAAGCGGTAAGCCTGCCCCTGGCGTCTGCCCTGGCACAAGCCTTGAAGCGGAGTGGAGAGGGGCGGCCGGTCCGCCGCCCCTCCATCCGCCAAGAGGTGCAGAATGAGAATTCCGAGGAATCGAAATCTGGCGCAGGGCTTCAGGCTCACCCTGCTCCTGGCGGCGGCGCTGTCGCTGCCCGCCTGCGTGGTCGGCCCGCCCGTCTATGGTCCCCAGAATCCCTACGACCCGGATCACGGCCGGGGCGAATACGAGGGTCCGCGGGATCAGATCGACGGCTTCGTCACCTTCGAAGGGCGCTGCCCGACGATCCGCGATCACGAGTCGGACCAGGTCTTCGCCCTGGCCGGCAACACGCGCGCCCTGCGGCCGGGGGACCACGTCGTCCTGAGCACGCAGGAGACCCGCGGCAACTCCTGCGGCATGAACACGCCGACGCTGGAGGTGGTCTCGATCGACACCATCTGGAAAGGCGGCGATCACCGGTCGGCCTACTTCGACGCCAGCCGCGACGGCGACTTCGACCGCTTCATCGTCGCGAACCGCGAGCGCGGCGGCTGGTACGCCGACCGCTATTCGTATCGCTCCGGCGGCGGCCCCGGAAGCGCCCCCAGGGACGACCGCGGCGGGCAGTACGACCGGGGCCGCGATCGAGATGAGGACCGTGGCCGGTACGCGCCCCCTCCGGGGGACCCGAACGATCGCGAGGAACAGACCGCTCCGCCCGATCAGGTCGCGCCGCCCGAGCAGATGGCGCCGCCCGAGGACCGCGACGACGACCAGGAAGACCAGGAGCAGCTCAGCGTGACCGGCAAGCTCGACTTCGGCGGCTCCTGCCCGGCGATCCGCACCCCCAACGGGGAGTCCTACGATCTGGCCGGCGACCTGGGGAACTACCATGACGGCGACCGGGTGACGGTGGTCGGCGTCGTCGGCGGGCGCTCCTCCTGTGGCGGGAGCACGCTCGAGGTGCAGGAGATCCGGGGGCGGTAGGCGGGACCCTCATCACCCCAGCCCTCTTCTCCCGGCCCGGGAGAAGAGGGAGAAAAACCTTTATCAGGGGGCTGGAGATTTCCCCTCTCCCGGATCGGGAGAGGGGCAGGGGTGAGGGTTTATTCGTACTGAATGAACCCCGGCGCCATGATCCCGTCGGGATCGAACTTCCGCTTCGCCTCCAGGATCATCGGCCAGCGGTCGCCGAAGTGCTGGGCCCACTTCTCCACTGTGTTGAAGGTGATGTAGCCCGAGAGGTAGCGCTTGCCGCCGTAGACGATCGACAGCTCGCTCACCATGTCGAGCTGGGCGAGGGCGCGGTCGAGGAACTTGAAGGGCACACCCGGCAGGATCCCCCAACCCATCACGTAGTCGCCGCCCGGATGCATGAAGAGAGGGGCTTCCGAGGTGCGCGTGTAGGCCGGCCAGAGGAGGATGTGGCCGCCCGGCCCCAGGGCCTGGGGGGGGAGCTGGCCGAGCACCGCCTCGATGAACTCGGGGGCGGTCTCCCAGGGGAGGGTCGTCTCCGTCCAGGGGTGGGCCATCTCCCAGTAGCCGCTGCGGCGCCAGAGCTCGAAGACCGGGTCCATGCGGTTCGCGAACTCGTGGTGGCTGAAGTCTTCGGTGTGGACGTGGCGGTAGGGGGTGAGCCCCGCGAGGACCGCATGGTCGTCGATCTCCTCGCCGGCGTCGAGCTCGACGGTGAGGTGGAGCGGGTAGAGCCAGTAGGCGAAGGTCTGCATCCCCTCGCCGAGCTCCATGCCGTCGCCGATCTTCTTGATCCCCTGGAGGCAGGGGGTGCACCAGGCCTCCAGTGAGGAGAAGGTCGGGTTGTCCGGGTCCATCACCTTCTTCGCGTCCGCCATCACGGCGTTGAGGTCGTCGTAGAGGAGGAAGTACTTGCGCACGATGCTCTTCGCCTTCCGCAGGCGGACCTTGGCGCGGGTGATGACGCCGAACTGGCCGAGGCCGCAGCGCACCACGTCGAAAAGATCGCGGTTCTGCTCGCGCGAGCAGATGACGATCTCGCCGGTGCCGGTGACCACCTGCAGCTCGACGGCGTTGTCCGCCTGGGTGCCGTAGCGGAAGCTCGCCACTCCCAGGCCCGCCATCGACAGGGTGCCGGAGATCTGCACCCCGAGGTTGTTGGTCAGCACGCGGGGGATCAGCCCCTTCTCGAGCGTCGCGGCGACCAGGTCGCGCCAGACGACTCCGCAGCCGACAGTGGCGGTCTCGCCCGCCTCGTCGATCTCGTGGATGGTGTTCATCACCGAGGTGTCGAGCAGCACGCCCCCCTGGCTGGTGGCTTGGCCGCTCTGGGTGTGCGCCTGGCCGCGCGGGGTGACCGGGATCTTCCGCTCGCGGCAGAAGCGGACGACCTCGGCGACCTCCTCGGCCGAGGTGCAGCGCGCGACGGCCCCGGGCAGCCGGTTCACCGTGCGGCCGAAGTCGGAGCGGTAGGGCTGGCGCGTCTCCTCGTCGAGCAGGATGCGATCGCCCAGGAGACCCTGGAGCTCGCGCAGGGCGGCAGCGGTATCCGCGGTATCTGTTGAATGGACGGAATCGGCGGTATGGACGGTCATCGGATCTCTCCCTGCAAGGTCGTAGCGCGGCCGGGCCGCGGCGGGGTCTCGTTTCTTCGAGCTTCCGTTTTAGCCGATTTGTCGCGCCGCGGCAACCAGAGGGGGTTTGGACCCCGGGGGCGGCGGAGACGGCGGGGGTGGCGGCGGGAGCGGCGGCGGCTTCACCGGCACCTCCCGCGTGGGATCGTTCTTCTCCTCCCCGGGCCGCGTGGGCATCAGGTGCTCGTCGTCCTCGTCCGCCAGGCCCCGGCGGCCGGCGACGTTGGCGGGCAGCACGGTCTTGAATCCACCCCGGATCCAGCTCTCGATCCCGCCGTCGATCAGGATGACGTTCTCGAATCCGCTCGCCGCCAGGACGCCCGTGGCCTTGTCGACGCACTCGTCCCGCTCGCAGTAGATCAGGATGGTGTCCTCCCGGAACTGGATGATCTCGAGCAGCCGGTAGGGGAGCTTCGCCAGGGGGATGTTCCGCGCCTGCCGGATGTGGCCGGTCTGGCCGTTGAACTGCTGGGCCGGGCGCAGATCGAGGACCAGGGAGCCGGGGCTGTCCCGCATCAGCTCGTAGGCGACTGGCGCGGTGAGCTTGCGATAGGGCGGGCGCGGCTTGGCCCGCCAGCGGTGGAAACGCGCGCACCCCCCGCAGGCAAGAGCGAGGATCAGGATCGGGACGGCCCAGCGCTGGGCACGGAGGCGAGACGCATTCATTCCGGACTCCAAGTCTACACCTCTTCGAGGTCGACCTCGGGGCGGACCTCCCCCACCCACAGGCCGCGGTGGTTGTGGAGCGGCGGGCTGTGGAGATCGCGCAGCTCCTCGAATTCGGCGCCGGCGAGGCAGCCGAGCTGGCGGAGGACGTCCAGCACCACGCCGTCCCGGCAGCGCTCGCCGCCGTCGGCGATCTTCACGGTGATGCCGAGCGCTACGGGCCCGCGCACCGCCAGGCCATAGAACCCTTCGGCCCCCTCCTTGGCCAGCACCCGGCCGCCGGTCGCCTGCATCAGCCGGGTGGTGAACCGCCCCGGGCCCGCCACCATCTCCGGCGCTCCGGTCATCGCGCCGGCGACGGTGCCGACGGCCGCCACGAGCTCAGGGCCGAGACCCGCCGCCTCCGGATGGGCGAGCGCCGCGTAGCCACGGGCCGCGGCGGCGAGCGACAGGTGGAAGGTGGGGATGCCGCAGCCGTCGACGCCGAGGCCGATCTCTTCGGCCGGCACGCCGCAGAAGCCGGCGATGTGGCCGAGGATGCGCCGCTGCCAGGGGTGGCCGGCGGCCAGGTAATCGTCGACCGGCAGATCCAGCATCCGGCAGGCGAGGAGCATGCCGGCGTGCTTGCCCGAGCAGTTGTTGTGGAGCGGCGTCGGCTCCAGTCCCTCCCGCCGCAGCTCCTCGGCGGCCCGGGTGTCCAGGGGCCAGTGGGCGCCGCAGAGCAGGTGCTCGGGGCCGAAGCCGCCGCGGGCGAGCAGTGCCGCTGCCCGCTGCACGTGGGCGGGCGTGCCGCCGTGAGAGGCGCAGATCAGGGCGAGGTCCGGGACGTCGAGCCCGTAGCGCTCGGCCACTCCGGCGAGCAGCAGCGGCACGCACTGGAAGGGTTTGGCGGCCGAGCGGAGGAAGGTCACGGCCGCGGGATCGCCCTGGAAGGCGACCAGCCGACCCTCGGGCGTGACGGCGGCCACGGCGCCGGAGTGCCAGGACTCCGGCAGGCCGTTGCGGACGACCGTGGCGATCGGCGCGAACAGAGGCCCTAGCGCTCCGCGGCGAGCGCCGCCTGCACCGTTTCGTAGGTGGGGAACAGCTCGCTCAGGCGAGCGACCTGGAGCAGCTTGCGGATGCGTTCCGAAGGGTTGACCAGGATCAGCTCGCGCTTGGAGTTGCGGAAGCGCCCCAGATAGCCCACCAGCTCGCCGATGCCCGTCGAGTCGATGAAATTGATCTTGGAGAAGTCGATGATGACGTGGCCGTGGTCATCCGACAGGGTGCGCTCCAGGGTCTGGGCGAAGAACTGCGCGCTCTCCCCGAGCTTGATGACCCCCTCCACGTTGAGGAGGGTGAAGCCGTCCAGGTGCCGTTTCTCGACGATCATGGGCCTTTGCCGTTGCAGAGGGGCGCAGTTTACCACGCGGAAGCGAGCCCCGGAGCGCCGGCCGGGCGGTGTTACGATCCGCCTCCGTCATGCCGCGACGATCCAGGAAGAAGCAGGGCCCTCTCGCCGGAGTCCGCGTCGTGGACGCCTCGCGCGTCCTCGCCGGCCCCTACCTCGCCATGCTGCTGGGGGACCTCGGGGCGGACGTGATCAAGATCGAGAAGCCGGACGGCGGCGATCAGACCCGCGCCTGGGGGCCACCCTGGGTGGGAGAAGGCGATGCCCGCGTCAGCGCCTACTTCGTCTCGGCGAACCGGAACAAGCGCTCGGCGGCGATCGATCTCAAGCGGCCGGAGGGGCGGGAAGCGTTCGACCGGCTGCTCGCCGGGGCGGACGTGCTGGTGGAGAACTTCCTCCCTTCGGAATGGCGGAAGCTCGGGTTCCGAAGCTCCCGCTTCACCCGCAGGCATCCGCGGCTCGTGCAATGCACGGTGACGAGCTACGGCACCGCCGGCCCCGAGGCGGACCGCCCCGCCTACGACGTGGTCCTCCAGGCGGAGTCCGGGCTGATGTCGCTCACCGGCTTCGAGGAAGGCGAGCCGGTGCGGGTGGGGGTCGCCGTGGTGGATGTCCTCTCCGCCCTCTACGGCCTCTCGGCCGTGCTCGCCGCCCTGCGCCAGCGCGACGCCAGAGGCCGGGGGAGCCGCGTCGAGGTATCGATGGTGGACGCCGGCACCGCCTTCCTCTCCTACGCCGCGCAGTCGTGGCTCGCCGACGGCCGCCAGCCCGCCCGTCTCGGCTCGGCCCATCCGAACCTCGCCCCCTATCAGGCCTTCCGTGCCGCCGACGGCTGGTTCGTCGTCGGCGTCGCCAGCCAGGAGCTCTGGCGACGCTTCTGCGCCGCGATCGAACGTCCCGAGCTTGCGGACGACCCTCGCTTCCACACCAGCGCGGAGCGGGTGAAGAACCGCGCCGATCTCGACTCCCTCCTCGGTGAGGTCTTCGCCACCCATCCCGTGGCCCACTGGGACGCCGTCCTGCGAGCCCACCGCGTCCCCGCCGGCCCCCCCGCCACCGTGGGCGAGGCGGTCGCAAAGGCGCGGGAGCGAGGGCAGGTGATGGATCTCCCCGCCGGCGCCTACGGGGTCCTCCCCACCGTCGCCGCCCCCTTCCTCTTCGACGGCCGGCGTCCCGCGCCGTCCTCCTCGGCCCCGGCCCTCGGCGAGCATACGGAAGAGGTGCTGCGCGAGGTGGGGATGAGGAAAACACGGACGTAAAGGACGAAAGGGACGGCAAGGACAAAGGCCTGAGTTGCGTCCTTCTTCGTCCTTTTTGTCCTTTAAGGTCCTTGTAGGTCCTTGTTGTCCCTGCAGCCCCTTCCTCTTTGCACCAGCCCCTTGAACCTCTCTCCCGCGGGCGCTTCCTGTTACAATCAGGGCCGCGTTCCGTATAAAGATCGTGCGCTTCTTACAACGCGCCCTCGGGCCCCTTCCGTTCGCCACCGTGGCCATGATCCTGCTCCTCGCGGGGTGCCGGACCGTGGCCTCCTTGGTGCCGGCGGCGGCGCCTCCCGCGGCGGCGGCCGGACCGGTAGCCCTGCGGGATGGC
Source organism: uncultured Acidobacteriota bacterium (assembly GCA_963698025.1). Lineage (GTDB taxonomy): Bacteria > Acidobacteriota > Thermoanaerobaculia > Multivoradales > UBA5704 > DATARR01. The sequence goes on from OY969112.1 coordinate 1,154,412, forward strand.
GACCGCATCCTGGTGCTCGCGCCCCATCCCGACGACGAGGTGCTGGGCGCGGGCGGGGTCCTGCGCGAGGCGGTGAGCCGGGGGTTGCCGGTGCGCGTGGTCTTTCTCACCCACGGGGACAGCAACGAGTGGTCCTTCCTCGCCTATCGCAAGCGTCCGGTGCTGATGCCCGGCGGCGCGCTGGCGATGGGCGCGCTCCGCCAGCGCGAGGCGGTAGCGGCGTCGGCGGCTCTGGGAGTGCCGGCTCAGGACCTCACCTTCCTCGGCTATCCGGACTACGGCACCCTCGACATCTGGCGCTCCCATTGGGGCACGCGCCCGCCGGACCGCGGCAGGATCACCCGTGCCCGCGCGGTCCCCTACCCCACCGCCTTCCGCCCCGGAGCCCCGTTCAAGGGGGAGGAGATCCTCTCCGACCTCGAGACGATCCTGCGGGAGTTCAGGCCGACCCGGATCTTCGTCTCGCATCCGGCCGACCACCACCCGGACCACGCGGCGCTCTATCTCTTCACCTGCGTGGCGCTCTGGGATCTGCAGGGGGAGGTCACGGCGACGGTCCATCCGTTCCTGGTCCACTATCCCGGCTGGCCGAGCGGCAAGGGGTTCCGTCCCGGCGAGGAGCTGTCCCCTCCGGACCGCCTCCTCGCCAGCTTCAACTGGCAGACCCGGGAGCTCGCTCCGGAGGAGGTCGCCGCCAAGCGGCTGGCCCTCGCGGCGCACCGCACGCAGTATGGCTACAGCGCCTCGCGCCTGCTCCCGTTCGTCCGCTCCAACGAGATCTACGGCGACCTGACCATTCCCGTGCTCTCCGCGGAAGGGGGAGCGGTCCGCCTGGTCGACAACGCCTCTGAGGAGGAGACCGCGAGCGCATCCGCCGATCTCCAGGGGCTCAACGTCCGCCGGGTGCGGGATCAGTTGGAGATCGAGATGGAGCTCCAGCAGCCGCTCGCCGAAGGGACCTCCGTCTCGCTCGGGGCCTTCGGATACCGGCCGGACGTCCCCTTCGCCGCCATGCCGAAGCTGCAGGTCCGGATCGAGCCGCACGCCTGGACAGTCCGCGACCAGGGCCGGGTCCTGCCGCGCACCGCGGCTTTCGGCACGGCCATGGACCGGAAGCTCGTGGCGCGCATCCCTCTCGCCTCCCTGCGCGACCCCCGCCACCTCTTCCTCCAGGTCCGCACCGGCTCCCGCCGCTCGGCCCTCGGGCAGACGCCCTGGTGGATCGTGGAGCTGCGGCCGGGAGCGGCGATGCAGCGGGCCGCGGTCGCGACGGCCTCCCGGTAGCCGCCAAAGCGCAGAGACCTATTTGTAGATTCGCGCGACTCCGGCAGCCCCATCAAAGCCGCCGTCGAAGCTCATGATGCGCTGAACGCCATGCCGTTCCATGACGGCCAGGTGAAGGGAATCACGGGCGGACAGTTCCTTCGTCTCCAGCAAGATGTCCCGCGCTCGCTGAAGATCCAGAAGATCGATCCCAAAAACTTCATCGACGACGTTGAGCAGGACGTCGAACGCCGGCTTGATCGCCTCACGCCGGGCAATCGCGTCATAACGATGAAGGATTTCCTGGAAGACCTCGACATCGGTCACCAGACGCTCCTGGCCGGCGATCGCGCGTTCCAGCAGGTCCCGCGCCTGGAGCTTGTGCGGATGGGTGGCTCCGACGAGATACATCGGGATGTTGGAATCGATAAAAATCATGCCGGCGGGTCGAAGCGGTATCCCTGCCCGATTTCGCCCAGCATCTGATCGATATCCCCGGTAGGGAATTCCTGCCCCGCGGCGGCCCTGACGGCTCGGAGCTTCATCTCCGCGGAGCGGAGAGGATATGACTTCCGAGCCTCTTGCAAAGCCAGATGGATCCACTCGTCCACGGTCATCTGCCTCCGTCGGGCGATCTCCTGGATCTCCTCGATCTCCGAATCTTCCAGAAGAACTTTCAGTGCCCGTTGCATGAAGACGAGCCTAATCGACCTTCCCGGAGCCGTCAAACACGGATGGCCTCTTTACCGCTTGATCCACCCCGCGATGTCCGCGATCACCGCCGCGGAGACGTGGCCCGGCTTCTCGTACTCCGCCGGGGTGCTCTTCCCCTCGCCTTCGATGAAGAGGTGGTTGAGCTTCGGGTAGGTCTTGAACGTCGCGCTCGGGACGGCCTTCTTCCAGGCCGCCAGGTTGTCCGGCGTCACCTGGTAGTCCCGCTCCCCCTGGAGGATCAGCAGCGGCTGCTTCAGGGCCTTCGCGGCCTCGGGCGGGTTGTAGCCGCGGAGGTCGAGCCAGTAAGAGTCAGGCGCGCCGAGCACGGTGCCGGTGTCGCCGGGCTTCAGCGCCTTCACCTTGGCGACCTCCCCGCGCAGCGACTCGATCTGCTTCTTCTCGTCGTCCGTGACCGTGCCGTCCGCGGCGGCGATGTAGGAGACCTGCTCGAGGATGAGGTCCTCGATCGGCCGGGCGGCCCCGGCCATGACGATCAATCCGGCGAGCTGCGGATCGCGCCGGCCGATGCGGGGGATCAGCACGCCGCCTAGGCTGTGGCCGAGCACGAAGACGCGCCTGGGGTCGATCCCCTGCGTGTGGCGCAGCAGGCCGGCGGCGGCGACGGCGTCGTCGACCGTCTCCTGCCGGACGGTGAAGTCCTTCACCGAGCCCACCTTGGCGCCGTACTGGCGGGTGCGCTTCTCGTAGCGGAGCACCGCGATGCCGCGTGACGCGAGCCCCCAGGCGAGGTCGCGGAAGGGCTTGTTCCCCTCGACGGTCTCGTCGCGGTCGTTCGGCCCCGAGCCCTGGACGAGCACCACCGCCGGGAACGCCCCCGGTCCCACCGGCACCGACAGCGTTCCCGGGAGAGCCCACTCGCCGGAGCCGCCGGCGTCGACCGTCACTTCGCGCTCCTGGAAGGCGTCCTTGTTCACGTAGGCGGGCGGAGAATACCCGGCGCCCGCCTGCCCCGCCGTCTGGGGCGGAACGACGAAGAAGCCGCCGATCTTGCCGCCCTCATCGATCGCCACCTTGAAGTCGACCGTGCTCCGCTCGAACTCCGCCGTCACGAAGACGACCGTATAGGTCCCCTGCTTCTCGGTCCGCACGCCGACCCGCCGCTTGTAGGGCCCGATCTGTGCCTGGAGCGCCGTCCAGACCTCGGAGAGCTTTTTCGGCGGCGCCGCAGCCCGCATGGCCTCGTCGAAAGGGCTCGCCGCCGCCTGGAAATCCCCCTTGGCGAGACGATCGATGAGATCGGTCGCCGTGGCGGCGGGGTCCTTGGGGGGAGTTAGGGCGAGGGGCTGAGCCGGGAGGATGGACGGCAGCAGGAGCAGAGACAGCAGGAGGCCGAGGATGAGTTTCATGCGAGGAATTTTACGCCACGAAACCTCCGTCTCCCTCTGCCATACTCCCCCCACATGAAACGACATCGCCGTCACCGCTTCCGGGCCTTCCAGCCGGTTCTTCGCCCGGCGCTCGGCCGGAAGCTCCCTCCCGAGCTGCGGATCGGGCAGGTGGAGCGCATCGCGAAGGCGCTTCCGCAGGGGATCGAGGACCCCGGGTTCGAGCTCCTGCTGCGGCGCATCGACGGCGCGCCGTTCTTCGGCGGCAACGAGGTGGAGGTCTACTTCGAGGGGCGCTCCGCCTTCGGCGCCATGCGCAACGCGGTGCGGGCGGCCCAGCGGGAGATCCTGCTCGAATCCTACATCTTCAAGGACGACTCCACGGGCCGCCAGTTCCTCACCGAGATCCAGGCCGCGGCCGACCGCGGCATCAAGGTGCGGGTGCTCGCCGACGCCGTCGGCTCTTACGAGACGAAGGTCGAGTTCTGGCGGGAGATGGAGAGCCACGGCGTCGAGTTCTTCCTCTTCCATCCGCTGTTCAAGAGCATGTGGTACCAGCCGTTCCGGGATCATCGCAAGATCCTGGTCGTCGACTGCGAGGTGGCCTTCACCGGCGGCATGAACATCGGCGAGGAGTACGGGTCCTGGCGCCGCCGCCCGAAGCCGGGGGAGACCTGGCGGGACACCCACGTGCGGATCAAGGGTCCGGCGGCCTGGGAGATGGCGGTCGTCTTCTCCGAGGGGTGGGTCCACGCGGGGGGCGCGGCGCTCGACATCGAGCCGCTGCCGGCCGCGGCGGCCGAGGCTCCCGGGGTGCGGATCCTCGTCCTCGACTCCCGGCCCAAACGCGGCCAGGCGGAGTCCGCGGCGGTGATGGCCGCCGTCGCGGCGGCGGCGAAACGCACCCTCTGGATCACCAACGCCTACTTCGCTCCCGGGCGCCGTGCGATCTCGGTCCTCGGCGAGGCGGCGGCCCAGGGGGTGGACGTCCGCCTCCTGCTGCCGGGCAAATCCGACGTGCCGATCGCCCGGCGGGCCGGGCACGGCCACTTCGGACCTCTTCTCGAACGCGGGGTGCGGATCTTCGAGTACCAGCCGGCCATCCTGCACGCCAAGACCCTGGTGGCGGACGGCCTGGTCTCCATCGTGGGCTCGACGAACCTCGACTTCCGCTCCTTCCTCTTCAACGCCGAGTGCGACGTGCTCGCCCTCGACGCCTCGATGGCGGCGGTGATGGAGAAAACCTTCCTCACCGACCTCGAGAATTCGACGGAGATCCGCCTCGAGGACTGGCGCCGCCGCCCCTGGACCGAAAAGCTCGGCGACCGGGCGGCAAGGTGGCTGTCACCGGTGCTGTAGGAATCCCTACCCCCATTGGCGGTAGGATGAGCCCGGAAATCTCCCAGAACCCGCCGCGCCGCCCCACGTATTCAGAGAAGGAATGACCACCAGCGTCCACACCCGCAGGAACCTTCTGCTCAGGGTCGTCCTCGGTCTGCTCGCCCTGGTGGCCGGGGTCGCCCTGGCGGAGACGTTCCTCCCCGAGTGGCGGGCGGGCGAGCCTCCGGACCGGGCACTGCTCCGCCAGCGCTTCCGGGAGCTCGCGGCGCGGGCCGGCCTCTCTCTGGACGCCGGCGAGCCGGAGGTGGTGCTCCTCACCCGGGGGCCCGAGCAGTTCGAGCCGTTCCGCTCGCTGGGGGACGAGGGCACCGACTGGCTGCTCTGGACCCGCACGGCGATCCGCGCCGCGGTCTCCCACGGCGTCCAGGATCCACAGGGGCGGCGCAGCCGGCTCACCGTCGACTTCTCCCTCGACGGCCAGCCGCAGTATCTGATGTCGTGGCCCCAATCGCCGATCTCGCCGTTCGCGACCGTTGACGCGGAGAAGGGCAGCCGTACCGCCGAGCGGCTGGCGCCCCTGCTCCTCGCCCATGGCGAGACGCTCGGCCCCAAGCGGCAGGCGACGATCGTGACCTTCCCGCGGCTGCTCTACCCTATAGCCGGAGGGCGGCGTCCGCAGCACCTGGTGGCCCTGGTCACCCAGATCGTCTTTCTCGGCCGCCGCGCCGGGCCGCTGACCGAGGCGAGCGCGGGGGAAGCGGACGCCTACGTGACCTGGATCTTCCTCGCGTTCTGGCGCACCCTCCCCCTGCTCCTGGCGCTCGGGGGGCTGTTCGTCGTCCTGCTGTTGAAGTCCCGCCTCAGCGTGCTCAACGGCGCTCTCCTCGCCCTGGCGGCCCTGGTCACGCTCTACCCCGCGCCGGGCTATCTCAACGGCCCGCTGGTCTACTGCATGACCTTCGCGCTCCTGATCGGTCTGGAGATCTTCCTGATCTGGTCGTGCGGCGAGTCGCTGCTGCGCTCCACCGACCCCGGCTTCACCACCAGTCTCGACGCGCTACGGGCCGGCCGGCTCGGCCCCCGCAGCGGCCGGGCGCTGCTCGTGGGCTTCGCCTGTGGAGCGGGGCTCGCCGGGCTGCGGCTCGCCCTGCTCGCGCTCGCCGAGGTCCTGCCCGGCATCTGGCCGGGGCGGGCGAGCCTGGATCTGCCGCTGTTCCGGCCGTTCGGCAGCCCGGTGGCGGACGGCATCCTGCTCGCGGGCGGCGTGACGCTCGCCCTCGCCCTGGCGGTGCGCGTCGTGCCCGTGCGCTGGGCTCCCTGGGTCGCGGCGGTGATGGCCGGACTCTTCCTGCGGCCGCTCCCGATCCAGCCGATCCTCGCCGGCCTGATCGCCAATACCCTGTTCGCCGGCCTGCTGGTCTGGATCGGCCGGCGCAACGGCCTGACCGCCCTGCTGATCTCCGCGCTCTGCTCGGCGACGCTGCCGTCGGCGATCTTCGCGGCGGGGTATCTGGCCTGGATGCCGGCCGGTTTCGCCCTGACCGCCGGCCTCTCGGCGGGTGTCGTCCTCCTCGGGCTGGTGGGGATGGCGCGCTCCGGGGCCGCCGAGGAGAAGCGCCTGACGCCACCGGCATTCGTGCGGCGGATCGCCGAGGAGCGGCGCTTCCAGCACGAGATGGATCTGCTCGCCAAGATGCAGCGCGGCCTGCTCCCCCGCACCCTCCCCCGCCTCGCGGGGTACGAGATGGCGGCGCGCTCGATCATCGCCAACGAGGCGGGCGGCGACCTCTACGACGTGCTGAGCGACGACGAGGGGTACGTCTGGATCGCCGCCGGCGACGTGGCCGGACACGGCTACTCCTGCGCCATCGCCCAGGCGATGACCAAGTCGGCCCTCGCCAGCCTCGTCGGCCGCGGACGCACCCCGGCGGAGGTGTTGCACCGGGCGGATCGCGTGCTGCGCGCCGCGGGCCCGACGCGGGCCTTCACCACTCTGCTCCTGCTGCGGCTGGACCCCAAGACCGGCGAGGGGTTGCTGAGCAACGCCGGCCACCCCTACCCCCTGCTGATGGCCGGCGGCGCCGTGCAGGAGATCGAGATCTCGGCTCTGCCGCTCGGCCAGGGCCCCCCTCGAAACTACGAGAACCGGGAGATCCTGCTGCCGCCCGGAGGGAGCCTCGTCGTCTGCTCCGACGGCCTGTTCGAAGCCGTGGACGGCGACGGAACCGCCTACGGCTTCGAGCGTATGGTCGAGGTCATCCGCGGCGCCGAGGGTCGCTCGGCGGAGAAGATCCTGGAGGCGCTGCTGGAGGACTGGCGCCGCCACCTGCGGTCGGCCCAGCCGCTCGACGACACCACGGTCCTGGTCCTCAGGCGCTCTCCCGCTGGAGGGAACGGCCGATGACGGCCGAGCGGAGACAGCTCTGGCTGGCGCTCGCCGGGGGCCTCGCCGTCTTCTTGGCCGGCGCGGCCCTGGCGCTGGCCTTCCTCCCCGAATGGCGGGCCGGGCAACCTGCCGGTCCGGCCCTCTATGAACGGGAGTTCCGGCGGATCGCCGCGGGGTCCGGTCTCTCCCTTGCTCCCGGCAGGCCGGTGGTCAATCTGGCGATCCAGGAGCAGGATGGCGAGGGCGCCTACCGGAGCCTCGGCGAGGGCGCCGCCGGCTGGCTCGAGGCCCGGCGCAACGGCGTCGTGGTCCGGGTACGCCAGGGCGTGCAGCGCCCGGGCGAGCGGTCGACCCAGGAGCTGAGAGTGGAGCTCGGGCTCGACGGGCGCCCTTGGACCATCTCCTGGGAGAATGCGGCCGGCCCTCTCTTCCGCCCCACCGACCGCGGACCGTTCGAACGTCTGGGCGAGAAGTTCGCCGGCCTCCTGGTGGCGCCGGGCGAGCGGCTCGGCCCGCCGGTGCGGGGCACCCTGGTGGGTGGCCTCCCCACCTGGCAGGTGAGGAACTTCACGCCAGACACCGTCTCCCCTCCCCAGAACCTGATGATCGGCATCACGCCGCCCCAGGTGGTGTTCGCCCGCCGGGAAGCCGGCCGGATCGGCGCTCCCGGCAGCCGGCCGGACGAGAGCTTCAGCAAGACGCTCCTCTCGGGCCTCTTCTGGCTGCCGGTGGCCCTCGCCGTCATGGGGATCTTCCTCACGCTCTTCCTGCGGGCGCGGATCGACCTGATCAACGGCGCCCTGCTCGCCCTGCTGGCCCTGCTCTCCGCGAGCCCGCGCTGGCTGCTCCGGTTCGTCGACGCCAGCCCCTGGATGGTGGCCATCGGCTGGACCTTCGGCGCTCCCGGCAGAGCCCTGGCGATCCTGCTGACCTGGTCGGCGGGCGAGTCGCTGCTGCGCGCCGTGCGGCCGGACTTCACCACCAGCCTCGACACCCTGCGGCGGGGCCGCCTGGGTCCCCGGGGCGGCCGCGCCCTCCTCGTCGGCTGCGCGGGAGGCGCCGCGCTCGCCGGTCTCTCGCTCGCCGTCTACGCTCTCGCCGTCCCGCTGCCGGGCCTCTCCCCGGCCGGCCCGAGCATCAGCGTGCCCCCCTTCCGCATCGACGGCGGCCCGATCTCGGACGGGATCTGGATCGCCGCCGGAGTCGCCCTGGCGCTGGCGCTCGCCATGCGTTTCCTGCCGGCCCGCTGGGCTCCGTGGGCCGCCGCGCTCCTCGCCGGCTACGCTCTCGGTCCGCTCAGGCTCTTCCCCTACCCCCTGGAGCTGGCGGCGAATGTCGCGTTCGCCGGCCTGCTGGTCTGGATCTGCCGGCGCTTCGGGCTGACCGCCCTGCTCGCGGCCGCGGTGACCCTCTTCCTGCTCCCCGCCGCCCTCTTCTCCGGCCTGCACCTCGCCTGGATGCCGGCCTCCTTCGCGGCGTCGTTCGGACTCCTGGCGGGCCTGGTCGTCCTGGGCTTCGTGGGCATCTCACGGTCGGAGGAGAGCGAGACCCGGTACCTGCCTCCTCCGCCTTTCATGCGCCGCCTGGCCCAGGAGCGGCGCATCCAGCACGAGGTGGATCTGCTGGCGCGCATGCAGGAAGGGTTGCTGCCCCGGGAGATGCCGCAGCTGGAGGGGTACGAGATCGCCGCCCGCTCGGTGCTCGCCAGCGAGGCCGGAGGGGATCTCTACGACTTCCTGCGCGACGACGCGGGGCGGCTCTGGATCGCGGCCGGCGACGTGGCCGGCCACGGCTACTCCTGCGCGGTGGCCCAGGCCATGGTCAAGGCGGGCCTGCTGAGCCTCGTCGCCCCCGAGGAGACCCCCGCCGGCGTGCTGCGCCAGCTCGACCGGGTGCTGCGCGGCGTGACCATGGAACACAGCTTCACCAGCCTCGCCCTGATCCGCCTCGACCCGGTGACGGGCGAAGCCGCCTTCGCCAACGCCGGCCACCCCTATCCGCTGATCGCCGAGTTCGGGAGGGTGACGGAGATCGAGCTCCCCGGCCTCCCCCTCGGCCGTGGCCCGGCGCACCCCTACGCCGACCGCGAGCTCCGGCTACCTTCAGGCGGCGCCCTCGTCCTCTGCTCCGACGGCCTCTTCGAGGCGCTCGACCGCAACGGCAACTCCTACGGCTTCGACCGCGCCCGCGAGGTGCTGAAGGTGATGGGCCACCGCCCCGCCGTCGAAATCGTCGACGCCCTGCTCAACGACTGCCGCCGCCACCTGGGCGCCGAGAAGGCGCCGGACGACGTGACGGTGGTGGTGGTGAAGCGAGGGTAGCCCTACCCTCGCTTCCTCTCCTGCCGCTGCCCGAAGAGCATCTTCTGGCAGGGTGCGACAACCGGTCTCCCCATCCCACTCTCCTGGTGACGCCGAACGACGGCGATACGCAAACCTCTACCGAAGGAGATTCGTCATGAACAGGACAGGGATCGCGGCCATCGCGCTGACGCTGCTGGGCGGCCTGGCCGCTCAGGCCGGAACCTCGCAGACCGTGACGCAGGTGGGTTCCAGGGTCGACATCAGCAACTCGTTCAGCCCGCAGTTCCGCGAGGCTTCCGGTCTGGGGACCGCCAAGAACCAGACCTCGCTCTGGTCGATCAGCGACAGCGAGCTCAAGATCTACAAGCTGAAACTGGACGGCTCCAACGACGGCTCCTTCCTCCCCGCGCCGATCAACAGCCAGAGCACCGTCACCGCCATCGACTTCGAAGGCGTCACCTTCGCGCCGCCGCCGCCGGGCAACTCGGACGACCATTTCATCTACGTGGCCAACGAGGCGGCGAACGGCATCCTGCCGGTCAACTACGACACTCAGAAGTACTATGCCCAGAAAACGCTCGCCGGCATGACGGGCTACACCACCGTCAACTGCGCGGGCGGCGGCACGGTGGCGAGCGAATTCAGCGGCTCGGACCCCAACAGCGGCCTCGAAGGGATCACCTGGAACGCCGACCTGGGCTCCTTCTTCGTGATCAAGGAGAAAGACCCCGGGCTGATGATCCAGATCTCCGCGGGCCTCACGACAATCACCGCCTGCAAGGTGCTCACCTTCAGCGGCCAGGACTATTCGGACATCTCCTACGATCCGACGCGCGGGCAGTACTGGATCGTGAGCGACGAAGCCCAGCGGCTCTACCTCTACAACTGGAGCACCAACACCGTGACCAAATCCTGGGGGCTCGGCTACTCCAACGCGGAGGGTGTCGCCTACAACCCGAGCGACAGCCGGCTCTACATTGCCACCGACAACGGCTCGGGCAGCGATTCGTACCTCTACACCTACAGCGTGCAGTAGAACCTACGGCGTGAACAGCTCGAGCCGCGCGAAGTAGACCACCGACTCCCCCGGCTCGAGCAAGGCCATACCAGTCTCCACGCCATCCCCCCATTCCGGTCCGAAGGGATCGGCCCGGTTGAATTGCGGCTCGACGACGATGAACGCCTTCTCCGGTGGGGCGTAGACCTGGATGGCACGCACCGGCGGCGAGGCCGCCACCACCCGCAGGCCGTAGGACGCGGCGGGATCGATCACCTCCGCTGTCACCTTCCCCGCCGCCGTTTCGAGATCCACGAAGCAGTCGTCCAGATAGAGATCGCCGACCGCCCTGCCGCCGGACATCGAGAAGTCGTAGGGGGTGCCGGCGACCGGCACCACCTCGCCGGTGGGCAGCACCTCGTCGTAATCGTTCACCAGGGTCCGGCTCCGCGCCGGGAGATAGAGCCGCGCGGCCTCCCGCCGGCCGCTCGGAAGATTGAAATACGGGTGCCAGCCAATCCCCATCGGCAGGATCTCGTCCCCCACGTTCTTCGCCGTGATCCGCAGGCTGAACGAGTCGCCGCGCAGGACGTTCTCGAACTTGATCTCGGTCGATGAGGGCCAGCCATGACCGAAATCGCCGGCCTGAAGAGTGCCCCGCAGGATGTCCGCCGCCGCAGTGGTCTCCCGCTCGATCGCGCCGGCCTGGGAGTCGAGGATCAACCCATGCATCGAGTACCGCTCCGCCCCCGGCCGCCGCCCCCCGGCGTTCGCGGGCAGCGTGATCTCCCGGCCGAGGATGCGGGTGGTGACCGTCCTGCCGTCCGCCGACAGCCTGCCGCGGATACGGTTGGCGTATGGGATCAGGATGGCACCGCCGATCAGGTACGAGGCGTTGCCCGGGAAACCTTCCCGATTCACGCTGAAGAACTCGCCGGCCTTCTCCACGGGTGGAGCCGTCAGCAGGTCCACCTCGCCCAGCCCCGGTAGTCGGGCGCGGACCTGCAGGGTCATCATGCCGCGCCCGGGGAGGATCTCGGCGCTGGTGAAGGCGGGCTCACCGGTTGAGGGAACCTGGAGGGTGATGACCGGCGCGTTGCCGATGGGCAGGAGGGCGGCTTCAGGCATCTCGTACACTCTCCCGTCGGTCGTTCCGCGTACCTGACGGGAGAAGTATAGCCGCCCCCCTTCCCTTGCTCGTCAGGGATGTCCTTGCCCTTATGGCCTGCTCAACTTATTCTGGAGGAAGCTCCTTCTCAGCTTGAACCAGGGTCGTCATCCTGTCGGTGCCGGGTCCCTCTGGAGCCACTTCCTCTTTGGCTCTGCGGATCGCCTCCGCCAGACGCGGTCGGTATGACTTGTCGAGTGTCCGCACGGCAGTGAGCAAGGCAACGGCCGCGTGGTAGCCAACGAAAGGTCTTTCCTGGCCAAGCCGGTCTCCAAGCCATTCCAGGTAGGCTGGATCGGACCGGACCTGCAGGATTGCGATCGCGGCGAGCCGCTGGCCGGGCGAAGAACTTTTCGTGAGCTGCGGCAAGAGGCGCTGCCCCACGATTGCAAGCGTCCTCATTTTGGTGACGACGAGCTCCATCTTACGAGTTCTTTCATCACCTGGGGGCATTGACCCGCGCACCGCCTCATATTCCCGGGCGAGGCCATCGATCTGCTTCTGCACCACCGAGAAATCACTCTGCGACGCCACTCGCGCCACCTGCTCCGCAGCCTCAGCCTGCTCCTTGGTAGGTCCCTTTCCCGCTTGTGGGTTTGCGGCAAGCGCATGTTGAGCGAGTGAATCGACTTTCTGACTCAACTCCAAAGGCGTCAGGGCCGCAAATTGATCCGCCTGCGCAAAGGCTCGTTGCAGGAACATGCGCGTGAACAGGTAGCCATAGAGAAAGCCAGTGATCACAAAATAGAGGATGAGGCCCAGAGCGAAGGCTTTTTGACCAGAAGGATGAATCTCACCCGCCAGCACACCGGCGAGGTTTTCAAGCATGGGTGGGATTTTGGCGAGATTGATCAGCCCCAGACCTACGATAATCTTGGTGAGCCAGTCCGAGATCTCTTCGAGGTTCGTATTGACGCGCTGCCGATAAGCCGACTGCGAGGGAGCTGTTGTCGCGGTAGCGCCAGGAGCGTTGCCGGGAGCTCCGCCTCCGGCCGGAGCATCTCCTTGCAGAATCTTGGGAATGCCAAAGAGAAAGCCCACCGCTGCACCGGCCGCAAGACACGCGAAAGCCCATAAAAGGGGTGTCGCAGCGCTTCTCACCCAACCGGCGCGAATCCACACACAGAGGAGGCCCAAAGCCGTGAAGGTCGAAAAGAAGGCCGCCGTGTTCTGCAGAGCGTTCGACAAGCTCGAAATCTGCTTCTCTCTTGTGGTTGGGTCCGCCATCTTCCAGACATCAGAAAGATTCATCGATCACCTTTCTTGTCGCTGCTGGAGGCTGGACGAGACCATCTCGTTACCTCTCGTTCAAGAGACGGACAGAAGGATGCCTTTCCCGTTCGTACGGCAGTCGCGGGGGAACGGTCAACCCAACAGGCGGACGACGTCATGGATGTTGGCGTACACCATGACGGCGGCCAGGAGCGCCATGCCCGCCACGGTCAGGGGAACCCGCAGCCGGATCAGGCGGGGGAAGAGATTCTCCAGGCAGCTCATCAGGATCTGCCCGCCGTCGAGCACGGGGATCGAGAGCAGGTTGAGGACGGCCAGGGAGAGGCTCAGCGAGAGCGCCAGCTCCACGCCTCGGCCGCCGGCAGCCAGCCGCCCGCCCTCGGCGACGATGCCGACGACCCCCGTCACCGCCTGCGGGTGGGTGAACAGGGCCGGCAGGGAGCCGAGGATCTGTCGGCAGGCTCCCGCCACCTGCACGAAGGGAGCGATCAGGGCGCCGTAGAGGGAGAATCCCCGCCGCGTCACGTTCAGGATCGCGAAGAGCGGCAAGGCCGCCGTGAGGTTGGCCAGCGGCCCGCCGAGGAAGTAGGCGAGCCGCCTCCACAACGGGATCGCGCGGAACTCGTCCTCGTCGACGATCGCGGGCACCACAAAGCCGCCGAGGGGGAGCAGGCGGATCGCATACTCCGTCCACCCCTGCCGCCAGCTCCAGAGCTTCGGACCCAGGCCCACGGAGAAGCCCGCGATGGGGATGCCGCCCCCCTTGGCCGCGATCAGATGGCCCGCCTCGTGGATCAGCACCAGCAGGCTCAACAGCACGAGAGCTCCCAGGTAACTCATGCGCTCATCCTCCGGCCTGCTCCAGATGCCTGCAGGCGATATGATTTTCTCATACTCGATAGCGCGGAGCATCTCTGGCTACCGCCAAGAACATTACCCTGGTAAGATGACTTTATGGCCATCGCATACTCGAAGCTCACGGCGCAGGGGCAGATCTCCATACCGAAGGAAGTCCGCCAGAGACTCGGCATCGGCCCGGGTTCGGTCCTGGAGTGGGAGGAGGAGGGCGAGAGGATCGTGGTCCGGCGAGCGGGCCGCTACACTTCGGAGGATCTCCATCGCGCGCTATTCGACGAGACACCCGCGCCCCGGACCCTCGAAGAGTTGAAGGATGGGGTGCGGCAGTTCATCAAGAGCCGCCATGCGCGCCGTTGACACCAACGTCCTGGTCCGGCTCGCCACACGTGATGACGCGCAACAGACCGCGGCGGCGGAAGCTTTCATCGGTACGGGAGCCTGGGTTCCGCAACTCGTCCTGGTAGAGGCGATGTGGGTCCTGGCATCGGTCTACGAACTGGGGCCTGAGAAGATCGCCACCGCGATCGAGGTGCTCCTCCACCACAGAGATCTGACCATTCAGGATGCCGATGCCGTCGAAGCCGCGCTCGAACATTTCCGGAAGCGGCCAGCCCTTGGTTTCTCCGATTGCCTGGTCTTGGAGGTGGCACGGAAGGCCGGCCATTTACCTCTGGGCACCTTCGATCGCGATCTCAGCAAGCTCGAGGGCACCCAAAGGCTCTGACTCGATCTGCACGACAAAAGCGGGGCTCTCCCACCCCGGCAAGCGGGAGAGCCCGGTTTCATCCATCTGGATGAAACTTGGATTCAGTTGTCAAAGAGCCTGTTGGGCCCGAAGCTCGCGCTTCGCGCCGCATTCCCTGGGTCTCGACGGTCATTCCCCGTCCTTCGCGACCCATTCCCTCTTGCTCCCGGCTCCCCCCTCACGGGGAATGGAGCGCGAGGGGAAGGATCAGGAGCTCAATCGCGCCGTTTGAGCCGTTCCCCGTGCTTCGCTTTCCAGGAGGGCAGGAGAATCGGACATTCCCCGGGGGGAACGCGGTCCCTGCGCCGGGGAATGGGAGGCCCGGCCATCATCTTATCATGCACATTGCAATTGTGTAATCATTCCCCGCAGGGAATGCCTCTCGAGATGTGGGGAATGGGGCATTCCCCACTCCTCCGCCTCATTCCCCCGAAGAAATATCCTCTGATGAACGGGGAACGCCATTTCAAACACCCAAAAAGGCTTGACAACCGCTTTAACGGCGCCCATCCTATGTACATCTACAAGATCTGTCCAGACCTCAGGTGGCACGGATCGGAAAGACAGGCTCTTTGACAATCGATTCACCTTGCCAGGGGAGGCGGATGCAGGCCGCCTCTCCTGGTCCTTCCTTTGTTTTTTGCTACTCTCCTTCCCCGGATGAACCTCCTCGACTCCCGCCGCCTGACCGGCCCCAGCCTCCTCCTCGACCGTCCGGGGGCGATCCTCGACGTCGCGCTGTCCCCCGAGGAGGCCGCGCCGGCGGTCGCGGCCTGGGCGGCTCAAGCCCGCAGGATGCTCGACGCGGTCGGCTGGACGGGCGAGGAGATCGCGGCGCGGACGTTCCCGGGCGGCGCGAGCCTCGCGCTCTCCGCCCCCATCGACGGTCTCTACACGGCGACCGAGGTCAACGACTGGGCCTGGGACGCGGCCGAGGACGGGCTCGCGGGCCGGGAGGCGGACTTCCAGGCGGCGGCCGCGCGGCTGCGGGCCGAGATCGCCCGCGAGGCGAATCCTCCCCTCCTCGCCCTGCGGGATGCCGCGGCGGCCCGGGGGGTCGCGTTCCTTGCGGACGACCGCGTCGCCTCGGTGGGGCTCGGCAAGACGTCGCTCTCCTGGCCCGTCCGGGACCTCCCCGACCCCGAGGAGGTCGACTGGCGCAAGGTCCGCGATATCCCCCTGCTGCTGGTGACCGGGACGAACGGCAAGACCACTACCGTCCGGCTGCTCGCGGCCATGGTGGACGCTTCGGAGCAGATGGCGGGGGTGACCTCGACGGATCAGATCGAGGTCGGCGGGGAGCTGATCGAGCGCGGGGACTTCTCCGGCCCGGGCGGCGCCCGCACGCTGCTGCGCGACCGGCGGGTGGAGGTCGCCATCCTGGAGACGGCCCGTGGCGGCCTGCTGCGGCGCGGGCTGGCCGTGAACCGGGCCAACGCCGCCCTGGTCACCAACATCGCCGCCGATCACCTGGGCGAGTTCGGCATTCTCGACCTGCCCGCGCTCGCCGAAGCCAAGCTGGTAATCGCCCGCGTCGTGGGACCGGAGGGGCGGATCGTGCTCAACGCCGACGACCCCGAGCTGGTCGCGGCGGCGTCGGCCTTGAGCGCGCCCATCCTCTGGTTCAGCCTCGATGCCGCCAACCCGGTGGTGCGGCAGGCCCTGGCGGCGGGCGGCGAGGCGTGCCTGCTGGATCGGAGCGCCCTGGTGCTGATGCGAGGCGGGGACCGTACCGAGATCACCACGGTCGAGGAGGTCCCGGTCACCTTCGGCGGAGCGGCCCGGCACAACGTCGCCAACGCCCTGGCGGCGATCGGCATGGCGTCGGCGATCGGCATTCCGGCGGAGGCGATGGCCACGGGGCTGCGGCGGGTCGGCAACGACCCCGAGGCCAATCCCGGGCGGGCCAACCTGTTCGAGCGGGACGGCGTCCGCGTCCTCCTCGACTACGCCCACAACCCGCACGGTCTGGCGGCCCTGCTCGACATCGCGCGGACGTTCCCCGCCGAGCGCCGGCTGCTGGTGATCGGGCAGGCCGGCGACCGCGACGACGAGGCCCTGCGCGACTTCGCCCGCGCCGCCCTCCCCTTCCAGCCGGACCGCATCGTCGTCAAGGAGCTGCCCGAGATGCTGCGCGGCCGCCAGCCCGGCGAGGTGCCGGCGATCCTCGAAGACGAGCTGCGCCGGCTCGGCGTCCCCGCGGAGCGGATCGAACGCGCGGACTCGGAGCTGGAGGGGGTCGAAATGGCGCTCGCCGAGGCAAGGCCGGGGGATCTGGTGGTGCTGCTGGTGCACACTCAGCGGGAGGAGGTGATGGGGGTGATGCGGGCGTGGATGGAAGCTCGAACCCTCACCCCTGGCCCCTCTCCCGACCCGGGAGAGGGGAAAAAAGACTAACCACTCCCTCTTCTCCCGGGTCGGGAGAAGAGGGCCGGGCGATTTGGGGGATGAGAATAATGAGGGCTACCGCCCCAGGGCCCCCACCAGCTCCCCCTGCGGCACCTCCGCGGCCGGCCCGGCGGGCTTCACCGCCGACGGCTGGGGCTTGAAGCTCACGATCAGCTCCCAGATGCGGGCGAGCTTGTCGCCGAAGATGACCACCAGATCGCCGGCGCAGGCCATCTCCATGGCGCGCAGGACGGAGTCCTCCTCCTGGAAGAATCCGGGGACGACCCGCTCGGCCGGGACGCCGGCTTCGATCAGCCCCCGGCGCAGCACGGCGGCCACCTCGCCGGGCTGGCGCCCCCGCAGGTCTTCGTCCTCGCGGATCAGCACGAGGTCGAAGGCGGGCGCCGCGGCCCGGGCGAGGGCGAGAATGTCCTCGTCGCGGCGGTCGCCGGGGGCGGCGATCACCCCGATGCGCCGGCCGTGGACGGCGAGCTCGCGCACGGTCCGCGCCACCGCCTCCACGCCATGGGCGTTGTGGGCGTAGTCGAGCAGCACCCGGAAGGGGTGCTCGTTGTAGAAGTTGAGCCGCCCCGGGGCCTGGAAGAAGTCGTTGGAGAAGGTGCGCAGCCCCTGCCGGATGTTCTCCACCCCGACCCCCAGGCCATGGGCGACCGCGGCGGCGAACATGGCGTTCTGGATGTTGTGCAGCGCCCGCCCCTCGATGGTCGCCGGGATCTGCCGCGCCCAGAGCAGGGGGATCTGCCGCTCGCCCTGATAGAGCATGATCATCCGGCCGTTGAGCCCCTCCTCCAGCACCACGGCCTTCCCCTTGGCGCGGACGTGCTCCCGCACCCGCTCGTTCTTGGGATCCATGGTGACCCAGATCGGCTCGGCCGGGCTCGCCGCCGCCATCGCCACCACCCGCTCGTCGTCGGCGTTGAGCACGCAGTAGTCCTGGGCGACCTCGGCGATGATCTGCTTGACCTTGGCGAGGTCCTCCAGGTTGTCGATCCCGCCCAGGCCCAGATGGTCGGCGGCGACGTTGAGCACCGCCCCGACGTTGCACTTGCGCCAGCCGAGGCCGGAGCGGACGAGGCCGCCGCGGGCGCTCTCGAGCACGGCGGCGTCGATCGTCGGGTCGCGGAGCACCAGTTGACTCGACCAGGGGCCGGTCATGTCGCCGCGGACGGTGCGGACGCCGTCGATGTAGACGCCGTCGGTGGTCGCCATCCCCACCTTGTAGCCCGAGAGCTTGAGGATGTGCCCCACCATGCGCGTGGTGGTCGTCTTGCCGTTGGTGCCGGTGACCGCGGCGATCGGGATGCGGAAGCGCGTGCCGCGCGGGAAGAGCATGTCGATCACCGGCCCGGCCACGTCGCGCGGCTTCCCCTCGGTGGGCGCCAGATGCATGCGGAAGCCGGGCGCGGCGTTGATCTCGACGATGGCGCCCCCCACCTCCTTGTAGCTGCGGGTGATGTCGGGCGAGATGAAGTCGACGCCGCCGACGTCGAGGCCGATCGCCTTGACGGCCCGCTCGGCCATCAGCCGGTTGTCGTCGTGGATCACGTCGGTCATGTCGATCGCGGTGCCACCGGTCGACAGGTTGCCGGTGGAGCGCAGGTAGACGACCTGCCCCTGGGCCGGCACGGACTCCAGAGTGAGGCCGGCAAGCGAGAGCAGGCGCCGCGCCTGATCGTCGACCTCCAGGCGGGTGAGCACCTTCTCGTGGCCGATGCCGCGCCGGGGATCGCTGTTGACGATGTCGATCAGCTCGGCGATGGTGTGCCGGCCGTCCCCCACGACGTGCCCCGGAACCCGCCGGGCCACCGCCACGACGCGGCCGTCGACGACCAGGATCCGGTGGTCCTGCCCCGACTGGCAGGCCTCGACGATCACCCGCCCGCACAGCTCGCGCGCCTTCTCGTAAGCCTCCCGCACATCCTCGGAGGTCTTCAGGTTGACCGCCACGGCGTTGCCGTGGTTGCCGTCGAGCGGCTTGACGACGACGGGGAAACCCAGGCGCTCCGCCTCCTCGACCGCCTCTTCGACATCGTAGACGATCGCCTGCCGGGCCACCGGCAGCCCGAGCTGATCGAGGATCTGGTGGGTCAGCCGCTTGTCGCAGGCGATTTCGGTGGCGATCTGGCGGGTCTCGCTGGTGAGCGTCGCCTGGATGCGCTTCTGGTGCTTGCCGTAGCCGAGTTGCACGAGCGACCCCTCGTTGAGGCGGATCCAGGGGATGTCCCGCTTCTCGGCGGCGCGCACCAGGGCGGCCGTGGAAGGGCCGAGGGCGCGGCGCTGGGCGAGGCGTACCAGATTCTCGAGCTCGGATTTGAAGTCGAACGGCGACGGATCGTGGTCGACGCGCTCGGGCGGCAGCAGGTGGCGGATGATGCGCAGTGCGAGGTCCCCCGCCGCGAGGCCTACCGCCTCCTCGACGTGGCTGTAGACCACGAGGTACTGCCCCTTCGGCAGCCCCTCGCCGCGCGTCTTGCCGAAGGTCACCGGCGTGCCCACGAGCACCTGCAGCTCGATGGCGATGTGCTCCAGGACGTGCCCCAGCCAGGTCCCCTCGTCCTCGTTCATCCGCCGCACGAAGCCGCCGTCCTCGCCGTAGGAACAGCCGTGCTCCCGGAGCGAAGGGATCATCTCCAGCAGTCGATCGGCGAATCCCGGCAGCTCGACGGTGGGGAAATCTTCCAGCTCTCCGAGATCGACGCGCAGGCGGATGACCGGCCAGAGAGCGTAGAGGTTGGGGCCGCGATAGACCCGGGTTTCCAGGATTTTCATGATGCGATGAGTCTCCGGATGGATCAGGTTTCCTGGGATGATCGTTGGAGACTTGTTTAGCAAGGTAGATGCCAAATGATCGGAACCCCGGCGGCACGAAGGCGCGATCCACGCTACTCCCCGCCATCCTCCGAAGCGACGGCGATCTCTTCCGTCATGATTCCCTCTGTTAAAACCGGCGGCCGCTCGGGGGCCCGGCGGTCCATGGGCTCGAGGTGGACCATCGGGGGCGGGGTGATCCCCTCGCGGCGCTTGAGGTCGTAGCGGCAGCCGGTGGTGAGGAAGTCGAGCTTGAGGCCGAGCATGGCGACCGGCTGGCCGCGGTGGATGGCGTGGCTGTCGGTGAACTTCATCCCCGAGGCGTCGACCACCATCACCGCGCCGGCGCCGAGGACGGAGAGCTCGCCGTTGCCGCTGATGATGGCCGCCGTGTCCTCGTCGATCCCCACGCCGAGGGGGGCGGGATTGTAAGAAAGCGCCGTCAGCAGGCGCCCCAGCCGGTCGCGGCGGCGGAAGTGCTGATCGATCACCAGGTCGGGGGCCAGCCCGAGCCCCTTGGCGAGATGGACGAGCCGGCGGCGCGGCGTGGACCCGCTCTCGCCCAGGGCGATCATGTGCTCGGAGAGCAGGGCCGCGCCTGCGCTGGTGCCGGCCACCACCATGCCGGCGGCGTGGCGGTTGCGGATGGTCTGGGCGATGTCGGTGCCGCCGAGGACGGAGGAGAGCTTGAGCTGGCTGCCGCCGGTGATGAACAGGCCGGTCGCGTACTCCAGGAGGTCGTGCGCCTCGGGGCCGGCCGCCATGGCCTCCTCCCGGGTGTCGATCTTCAGCACCTCGACGTTCTCGGCGCGCAGGGCGAGGAAGAGGTCGGCGTAGCGCTCCCCGGTCTCGGGCACCTCGGAGGCGGTCGCCAGCACCACGACGCTGGCATCCGGGCCGCCGGCAGCCTCCAGGAAGTAGCGCAGGATGACGCGCTCGCGGGTCTTGTCCTCGGCGCCGCCGATCGCGATCAGCAGCCCCGGATGGGTGACGTGGGGGATCTTCAGGACGTCCATGGTGTCTGTTTTGTTGGCAAAGAGAGTGCCAGATTGTCCTCCGCCCGATACACCCCCTCCCACCCTCCGGGCTCCAGTCTCCTGAGGACGGAGAATCCCGTCAAGTGGGCATGGTTCCTGCTTTCCGCCATTCCGAGAGTCGGCACGGCAGCTTTGTGCGGATCTTTTTCTTGGGGGGACGGAATGATGCAGATCGAGAAGCAAAGACCTCAGGCTCTCTCCTGGGCCGATGTCGAGAAACTCTCTCAGCCGGAGACCGAACAGGGAGAGCGTCACGCGATCGTCCGCCGGCTGATGGCGCAGGCCGCGCGTGGCCTTGGGGAAAGCCTTGGCGAAAACCTTTCTCAGAACCCGATCCCGCGGATCGATGAGGATACCTACGACGAGCCCCTCCGCAGAGCGGTCGCGAGGACGCGGCAGTCGAACGAGCGGCTGATGCAGGAGAGGCGGGACGCCGGGCGGCTCTGGACACTCCTGGAGAGCCATCCGCCGGCGCGGCGGCGGATCCTGATCCGCAACGACCGCCGGTTCCAGACCTGGGGGCTCTACGACTATCTCCGCGAGAGGTTCCAGAACCTGCTGGAGCGGGAGCCGCAGGCGGCTCTCGAAGCGGCGGAGCTCACCCTGGCGGCCGCGCAGGGGCTCTCCCCGGCGGCGTACGGCGAGGAGTCGATCCGCGATTTCCAGGGCGAGGCGCTGATCGCCCTGGCGACGGCCCGGCGGGTGGGCGGCGATCTCGAAGGCGCCCGGATGGCCCTCGACCAGGCCGCAGCGATCCTGAAGATGGGCAGCGGCGACCTGCTGGGGAAGGCCGAGCTCGAAAGCGCCCGGGCGGCGCTGCTGCGCGACCTCGGCCGGCCGGCGGAGGCCGAGATCGCCGGACGGCGGGCGGTGCGCCTCGCTCACCGGGTCGGCGGATCGAGGGTGCCGGCAAAGCCCGCCAGCCTGGACGACCTCGACTCGCACCCGCACCTCGCGTACAAGCGGCGGGCGTCGATCTCGGGGTTCCGGCCGCGGCAGCATTGACCCTCATCACCCCTGCCCTCTTCTCCCGACCCGGGAGAAGAGGGAGAAGTCAGTTTTCCCCTCTCCCGAGTCGGGAGAGGGGCCAGGGGTGAGGGTTCACTCCGCCCCCTCCGGCCGCAGCGCGTACCCCACCCCGCTGATCGTCACCAGATACCGCGGCTCGGTCGCCTCGGCCTCGATCTTCTGGCGCAGGCGGTGGACGAGCTGCTTCAAGAGCTGGCGGTCGCCCGAGCCGCGCGAGCCCCAGACGTGGGAGAGAAGGCGCTCGGCGGGCAGGGTGTGGCCGGCGTTGGCGAGCAGGATCTGCAGCAGGCGCAGCTCCAGCCGCGTCAGCCGCACGGCTTCGCCGCCGCGCACCGCCACCGACTGCAGCTCGAGGTCGAGGCTGAAGTCGCCGGCGGCGAGCGGCATCGGCTTCTCCTCGCCGGCCCGCCGCAGCAGCGCCCGCACGCGGGCGAGCAGGGTGCGCGGGCTGAAGGGCTTGGTGAGGTAGTCGTCCGCCCCGAGGTCGAGCGCCTGCACCTGGTCCTCCTCGGCGCTCTTCACGGTGAGCATCATGATTGGCACCCGGGAGGCGGCGCGGATCCGCCGGCAGACCTCCAGGCCCGAGAGGCGCGGCAGGTTGACGTCGAGGATCACCAGCGCCGGCGACTCGCGCTCGAAGGCTTCGAGGGCGGCGACCCCGTCCCCCGCCTCCACCACCATGTAGCCGGCCTGCCGCAACGCATAGCCGATCAGGCTCGACAGCTCCAGATCGTCGTCCACCACCAGGATCTTCAAGCGGCTGCCTCCTCCTTCTTGATTCGTTCGAGCGGCAGGACGACCCGCATGCGCGTCCCCCGGCCGCCACCCCCCGGCCCCGCCTCGATGGTGCCGCCATGACGCTCGACGATCGAGCGCACGATCCAGAGCCCCAGTCCCATGCCGCCCGTCTCCGGCTCCCCGCCGTCACCGCCGTTACTGCCAATACCGCCATCGCCGGCGAGCCGCACGAAGCGGTCGAAAAGGGGGCTGCTCGCGGCCCCTCCCGGCAGGCCCGGCCCCTCGTCCTCCACCCAGAGGGCGATCCGCCCCTCCTCCACCGCGCCGCCCACGCGCACCACCGACCGGGGGGGCGAGAACTTGTTGGCGTTGGCGAGGAGGTTGACGAAGACCTGCGTCAGCCGGGGGGCGTCGCCGCGGACCGGCGGCAGCGGGTAGGGGAGCTCGATCTCGACCTCCTGGCCGCGCTGGGCGAGGAGCGGCGCCGTCATCTCCACCGCCTCCTCGACCACCTCGTCGAGGGCCACGGGGCGGCTGCGGATCGAATCCTGGCCGGACTCGATGCGCACGCTCTCCAGCAGGTTGTCGATCAGCTGCGTCAGCCGCAGGCTCCCACGCTCCAGGGAGAGCACGAGATCGTGCGTCTGGGGGTCGAGGCCGCCGGGGTCCTGGAGCATCAGCCGCTCGCGCAGCAGCTCGATCGAGGCGAGCTGGGCGGAGAGCGGGGTGCGGAACTCGTGCGAGATGTTGGCGAGCACGGCGTCGCGCTGGCGGCGGGCGACCTCGACGTCGGTCTCGTCGCGCAGCACCTGGAACTGCTGGTCCTCGGTGGGCGGGGCGCTGGTGATCACCACCGCCCGGCGGGTGCCGTCCGGCCGCAGCAGGTGCTCGGTGGCGGCGGCGCCGCCGCGGAAACGGGCGTGGACGATCGGGCAGCTCTCGTCGCACGGCCGGGAGCCGTCCCTGCCGCGCGGATTGAGCACGTCGCCGCAGAAGCGGCCGATCGCATCCTCGGAACGCACGCCGAGCAGCGCCGCCGCCTGCGGGTTGAGATAGCGGATGCGGCGGTCGCGGTCGACGCTGAACACCCCTTCGACGATGCCGGTGAGGATCGCCTCCCCCTCGGCCTGGCGGCGGCGCAGCTCGGAGGTGAGCTGGAGCAGGCGGCGTCGCATCTCCTCCATGGTGGCGGCGAGGGTGCCGAGCTCGGCACCGGGGGCGCGCGGCGTGGGCGTCGAGAGGTCGCCGCGGCCGATGCGCGCCGCCGAGGCGGTGAGCGCCTGCACGGGACGGGTCAGCCGCCGGCTGATCAGGAAGCCGGAGAAGGTGGCGAGCGCGGCCACCAGCAGCGAGAGCAGCAGGAGCTCGCGCACCAGCCGGGCGAGCGAGGAGGCTACGGCGCCGCGCGGCAGCGCGGTCTCGACCAGCGCCGGTATTTCCTCAGAAAAAGCGTCCCTGGAAAAAGCGTCCCCCGAGGGGGCGCGCAGGGGGCGGACCGAAACGTAGAGACCGGCGGCCTTCAGGCGCCCGGAGCCAGGTTTGCCGGTGGCCAGGACCTCGGCCCGTAGCGGCATGCGGGGGTCGTCCGCCTCCGCGAGCGCCCGTCCGGAGTCGAGGATGGTGACGGGGAGGCCGACCTGGGCCCCGATCTGGCGGGCGAACGCTGGATCAAGCACCAGGGCCGCGGCGGCGGTCGCGTCCGGGGTGCTGGCGAGCGGCGAGACGGCTTCGAGAAATAGATCGCCGTTCGGCAGGCGCAGGATCGAGGATGTCCCGCCACCGTGCGGCACTGCCTCCCAGGGGACCGCGGCACCGCTCGATGCCACCTTCTTTCCTTGCGAGAAGATGGCGACCGCGGAGAGGGAGCTGGTGCTCCGGAAGCGGTCGAGGAAGGCGCCGAGGGCGGCGGCGTCCCCCCCTCCACCAGGCGCTTGACCGTGGGCCGCTCCGCGAGCAGGTGGGTCGAGGTCCGCACGTCGCGCGCCGAGCGCCCGATCGCCTCCTCGGCGGCGGCCCCCGCGAGGTTGACCCGCGCGATCCCCTGCTCGTCCGCGAACCGCTCGATCAGCCCCATCGCGGCAGCCGCGACCGCGATCACCGCCAGCAGGACGAGTCCGGCGTTGAGACCGATGAGGAGGGTACCGAGGCTGGTGCGGCGCATGGGGTTGGAAAGATTAACATTCCCGGATTCCGGCCTCAGACCGCCCCAGCGCCCGGGATTGAAATCCCGGGCTACCCACGGCCGTCCTACCGGACTTCCAAAGAAAAATCCTGCTCTAGATCCAGTCCCGTCAGGGACGTTCGTCGGTAGCCCGGGATTTCAATCCCGGGCCTGGACGGCGATTCCTACGGGTCTGAGGGCTCCTTCCCTACCGGCTCGTCCGCCACTCGATCACGCTCTTGATCCCCAGCGTCGCCAGGGCGAGCAGCGCCAGCAGCGACGCCACGGCGAAGGCGGCCGAGAACTGGTATTCGTTGTAGAGGATCTCGATGTGCAGGGGCATGGTGTTGGTCTCCCCCCGGATGTGCCCCGAGACCACCGAGACGGCGCCGAATTCGCCCATCGCCCGGGCGTTGCAGAGCACGACGCCGTAGAGCAGCCCCCAGCGGATCTTCGGCAGGCTGACCCGGAAGAAGGTCTGGATTCCGGAGGCCCCCAGCGTCAGCGCCGCCTCCTCCTCGTCGTTCCCCTGCGACTGCATCAGCGGGATCAGCTCCCGCGCCACCATCGGCGAGGTCACGAAGATCGTCGCCAGCACGATGCCGGGCACGGCGAAGATGATCTTGACGTCGTGCGCCGCGAGCCACGCGCCGAAAAAGCCGTGGGCGCCGAAGAGGAGCACGTAGATGATCCCCGAGATCACCGGCGAGACGCTGAACGGCAGGTCGATCAGCGTGATCAGCAGGTTCTTGCCCGGGAAGCGGAACTTGGCGATCGACCACGCCGCGGCCAAGCCGAACAGGAGGTTGACCGGCACCGCGATCGCCGCCGTCAGCAGCGTCAGGCGGACGGCGGCGAGGGCCACCGGCTCACGGATCGCCGCGAGGTAGGCCGCGAAGCCGCTCGCCAGGGCCTGGGAGAAGACCAGCGCCAGCGGGATGAAGAGAAAGAAGCCGAGAAACGTGAGCGCGACGCCCAGCAGGAGCCAGCGGACCCACCGGGGCTCGGTGAGCGCCCCGTGCCGCTCCGTGCCCGAACGCCTGCCACGCGGAAAAGTCGGAACCCCGCCAGCCATCGTCAGCTCTCTCCGTCGCCGGTCCGCAGCCGCCGGCCGCGGCGCCAGGTCAGGAAGTTGATCAGCAACAGCAGGACGAACGAGGCGAGCAGGAAGACCAGCGCGATCGACGTGGCGCCGGCGTAGTCGTACTGCTCGAGCTTGATCATGATCAGCAGCGGCACGATCTCCGACTTCATCGGCATGTTGCCGGCGATGAAGATCACCGAGCCGTACTCGCCCAGGGCGCGGGCGAAGGCGAGCACGAAGCCGGTCATCGCCGCCGGCAGCAGCTCGGGGAAGAGCACCCGCCGGAAGGTCTGCCAGCGCCCCGCGCCCAGGCTGGCCGCCGCCTCCTCGACCTCCGGGTCGAGCTCGGCGAGCACCGGCTGCACCGTGCGCACCACGAACGGCAGGCCGATGAAGGTGAGCGCCACCACCACCCCCAGGCGGGTATAGGCCACTTCGAGGCCCAGGGGAACGAGCCAGCGGCCGATCCAGCCGTTCTTGGCGTAGAGGGTGGCGAGGGCGATGCCGGCCACCGCCGTGGGCAGCGCGAACGGCAGGTCGACCAGGGCGTCGATCAGCCGCCGTCCGGGGAAGGTATAGCGTTCGAGCACCCAGGCCACCAGCAGGCCGAAGACGAGGTTGATCGCGGCGGCGGCGAACGACGCCCCGAGGCTCAGCCGGTAGGCCGCCAGCGCCCGGGGGCCGCTGACGTCCGCCCAGAAGGTGGCCCAGGGGAGGGTGGCCGACTTCAGGAAGACGGTCGACAGCGGGATCAGGATGAGCAGCGCGAGGTAGGTCAGCGTGAAACCGAGCGAGAGCCCGAAGCCGGGCAGGACGCTGCCGCCCCGCAGGCGTTTGCGCCGCCGCGCCGGGACCCGCACCGGCAAAGGCGACGGCAGGCTCGCCGCCCGCTTCTTCACGACATCCACCCCGGGCGCTTCCAATCCCTACCGTCCGGCCCCATAGATCTGATCGAAGACGCCGCCGTCCGCGAAGTGGGTCTGCTGCGTCTTGGTCCAGCCGCCGAAGACCTGATCGACGGTGAACAGTTGCATCTTCGGGAACTGCGCCGCGTACCTGGCCGCGACCGCCTCGTTGCGCGGCCGGTAATAGTGCCGGGCTGCGATCTCCTGACCCTCGGGGGTGTAGAGGAACTGGAGGTAAGCGGTGGCCACCTGCGCCGTCTTGTGCTTGTTGGCCACCTTGTCGACCACCGCGACCGGCGGCTCGGCCAGGACGCTGATCGACGGCGTCACGATCTGGAAGTCCCCCTTGGCGCCCATCTCCCCCTTGACCGCCAGCAGGGCCTCGTTCTCCCAGGCGATCAGCACGTCGCCGATCCCCCGCTCGACGAAGGTGACGGTGGAGCCGCGGGCGCCGGTGTCGAGGATCGGCACGTTCTTGTAGATCCGGCCGACGAAGTCCTTGGCCTTGTTGGGATCGTTGCTGAACTTGCGCAGGGCGTACCCCCAGGCCGCGAGGTAGTTCCAGCGCGCGCCGCCCGAGGTCTTCGGGTTGGGGGTGATCACCGCGATGCCGGGGCGCGTGAGGTCGTCCCAGTCGTGGATCTTCTTGGGGTTCCCCTTGCGCACCAGGAAGACGATCGTCGAGGTGTAGGGGCAGCTGTTGTTGGGCAGCCGCGTCTGCCAGCTCTTCGCGATCAGCCCCGAGCTCGCGACCGCGTCGACATCGTAGGCGAGCGCCAGGGTGACGACATCGGCCTCGAGGCCGTCGATCACCGAACGGGCCTGCTTGCCGGAGCCGCCGTGCGACTGCTGAACGGTGAGGTCCTGGCCGGTCTTGGCCTTCCAGGACCTGGCGAAGGCGCCGTTGACGTCCTGGTAGAGCTCGCGGGTCGGGTCATAAGAGACGTTGAGCAGCTTGACGCCAGCCGCATGAGCGACTCCCGTGAAGAGCAGGGAGAGCCCGAGGACCGTCGCCGGTAGAAACTTCCGATGTCTCATGGTTTGCATTCCTGTCTAGAAAGCGATCTGGAAGCGGCTGAAGAAGATGTTCTCGTCCTCGCGGTCGCCGGTCGCGGCGCCCCCCTCGAATTTGGTGGCCTCGTAGTCGAAGAGCAGCCGCAGGTTCCGGTTGAAGTACCAGTTGAGCCCCACCGCCCAGGCTTTGGCCGAGCGGGCCGAGCCGGTGATGCTGGCGAAGGTCGGGAAGGTGGCGTCGTCGAGCTTCAGCTCGCTGTAGCGCGCCGCCAGCTCGAAGGCGCCCCAGGTGTGGGCCGCCGGGTCGAACACCGCCTTCGTGGTGACGCCCCGGTAGGAGGGCTCGCCGCCGGCGATCACCCAGGAGCCCGCCACCTGCCACGACCTGTGCTCCAGCGTGTCGGCGACGAGGTCGCGCCGCACGTCCTGGCGGGAGATCACGTACTCGGCGAGCAAGCCGAAGGGGCCGCTGTAGAAGTAGCCCTGGGGGGCCAGGCGGTAGCGGGTGCCGTCCGCGATCGTGGTGCCCGTAGCGGTGGTGTCCGAGCGGTAGGAGAAGAAGCTCTGCTGGCCGGGGGTCTTGTAGGAAGCCAGGCCGGGGGCCGCGGGCGTGCCGGTCTGATTCCCCTGGCTCGCTCCGACGCCGAACCCCAGGTTCTTGAACGGACCGGTGCCCGCCACGAAGGGCTGGAAGAAGATGCGCGCCGCGACGTCCTTGTCGTTGTTGGTGTCGGCGTCCGCGCTGCTGCCGTCGGGCACGCCGTTGAACACGCCGAGGGCGTAGCTCACCGTTCCGCCGGCGAGGTCGCCGCCGAGCTGAACGCCGAGGTCGCGGTTGGGCACCAGGTTGGTCGGCAGGGCGCGCTCGACGAACAGCAGGTCGGTGGCCGACTGCAGACGCTCGAGGCCCACCGGCGGCTTGAACTTGCCGGCGCGGACGCGGAAGGCGGGGGTGAACCGCGCCTCCAGATAGGCGTCCTGCAGCACGGTGGTGCCGCCGCCGAAGTCCGGCATGATGCGGAAGTCGAAGATCTTGTAGACCGTCCCCTCGAAGATCGGCCGCACGCGGCGCAGGAGGAAGGTCTCGACCTGCGGCTTTTTCTCGTCGTTGACCCAGTAGCGGCCGTCGAGTTGCACGTAGCCGCGAGCCTTGAACACAAAGTTGCCGTCGGCCGAACGCAGCGAGAAGCCGTCCTTGCCGGCGACCGCCTGGCCGGC
The DNA here is from genome assembly GCA_963698025.1 of uncultured Acidobacteriota bacterium. Taxonomy (GTDB): domain Bacteria; phylum Acidobacteriota; class Thermoanaerobaculia; order Multivoradales; family UBA5704; genus DATARR01. Next base: position 1,183,169 of record OY969112.1, read on the forward strand.
GGTCTTCGCCTTCTCGGCGGCGGCCTCCTTGTCGATCTCGATCTTGCGGTCGAGGACGCGGATCTTCTGATCCAGCTCCTGGAGCTTCTCGTCGACCGACTGCGGCGTCTGCGGCGGAGCGTCCGGCGCGGGCTCCTGGGCCTCGGGTTGCGGCTGCGGATCCTGGGCGCGGACAATGGCCGGCAGCGCCAGGAGGGCGCAGCACAGCCAGATCGAAACGTTCTTCATCGGAACCTCCAAAGGTCACGGGTGAATCTCACGACACCGCCTCCGGCGAGCGGACGATCAGCACGGGAAGCTGGGCGACCGCTGGCAGCAGCCGCCCTACGAAGCCGCCGAGGGCGATCCGCCCGTCGCGCCCAGGGAGCGGCGCTCCCAGCACCAGCAGGTCGTGCTCCCCCGCGGCGACCTGCGCGACGATCTCCTCGCGCACGCCGCCGTAGCGGACGCGCGTCGATACCGGCACGCCGATGCGGTTGAGCGTGCGGGCGCTGCCTGCGAGAAAGCGCTCGGCCTGGGTCTCCGCCTGGGTGCCGCGGGCGGTCTCCGGCAGCACGGTGAGGATCGTCACCTCCGCCCCCAGGTGGCGGGCGAGGCGGCCGGAGAAGGAGACGTCCTCCTTGCCGGGCTCGCCCACGGCGACGCAGATCAGCAGCCGCGCCGGCACACTGTCCCCGGTGCCCGCGACGTCCGGCGCGAGCAGGAGATGATGCTGGCCGGCGGCGAGCACGCCCTCGGCCGTCTCGACCGCGTCGCGAGGGGGCAGGGGGAGGATCACCAGATCGCAGGGGCGCCGGAAGACCTCCTCGGCGACCGCCCCGGCCGGCTTCTCCGCGGTCAGACGGGTCTCCAGCGCGGCGAGGCCGCTCCCCAGCACCTCTCGCGCCTCCTGCAACGCGCGCTCGCCCGTGTCGTCCGGCGTGGCGGAGCCCAGCACGGTGACCCGCGCGTGGGCCCGGCGGGCGATCTCGCCGCCCAGCGCCAGGGCAGACCGCGACCGCGCCGGCGCCCCTGCCTCAAAGCCGGTCAGCAGCAGGAAGCGCAGACCCGGATGCACCAGCGCGTGCACCCGCTGCACCCCCACCCAGGTCGAATCCCCCGGGCGGAGCGGGAACCGCCGCGCCTGGTCCTGCGAGCGGGTGGCCTCGACCCAGACCTCGTCGCGGCCGAAGGGGACCGGGGGCGCGATCGCCCGCACGCCGGGCAGCGGGGGGAGGCGGAGCCGCAGCCGCTCGAACGAGCCGACGAACGAGCGCTGCTCGACCACCGCCTGGCCGAGGAGCGGGAAGGAGCGATCGTCCGGCGAATCGCGCAGGGCGACGTCCTCGGGCCGGAAGAGCACCTGCACCCGCCGCGCGCCGCCGGCCGGCTCCGCCCGTGTGCTCAAGGGGAACTGCACCGGCCCCAGCCGCACGCCGTCCGCGGTGGCCTCCCCCACCATCAGGTTGGCGGTGCCTAGGAAGGTAGCGACGAACTCCGTCTCGGGGCGCAGGTAGAGCTCGTCCGGCGGCCCCACCTCCAGCAGGCGGCCGAAGCTCAGCACGGCCAGCCGGTCCGCCAGCTCGAAGGCCTCCTCCTGGTCGTGGGTGACGAAGACCGTGGTGATCCCCAGCTCGCGCTGGATCTCGCGGATGGTGCGCCGCAGCTCCAGGCGGACCTTGGCGTCGAGCGCGCCGAACGGCTCGTCGAGCAGCAGCACCTCGGGCTGGTGGGCGAGCGCCCGCGCCAGGGCGACCCGCTGCTGCTGGCCGCCCGAGAGCTGGCGCGGCATGCGACCGCCGAGACCGGAGAGGCCGACCAGCTCGAGCAGCTCGTCGCGCCGGCGCCGGCGCTGCGCCGCGGGCACTCCGCGCACCGCCAGGGCGAACTCGACGTTCTCCGCCACCGACATGCCGCGGAACAGGGCGTAGCTCTGGAAGACGAAGCCGACCCCCCGCCCGGCCGGCGGCAGGTCGGTAACGTCCCGGCCGTGCAGCATCACCCGCCCGGCGTCCACCTCCGAGAGGCCGGCGATCATCCGCAGCAGCGTGCTCTTGCCGCTCCCCGAGGAGCCCAGGAGGACGAAGAGCTCGCCGTCACCGACCTCCAGCGACACGGAGCTCACCACAGGGTGCCCCCCGTACCGTTTGGTCAGGTCTTCCAGAACGATCGACATCCGCCCGCCTCCGCGGCCCTGACGAGATTCTTGGGGCCGGAACGAGGGCGAGAATAGGGTCCGGGGGTGACACTGTCAGTCGAAAGGCGGTGACAAAAGTCGGGAATTTTGGAACTGGTCCTCAGCCGGCGCAAAGTTTCTTCTCTTTTCTTGTCCCCTTTCGGTGCTCTGCGGCAACTTATTCTTTGAAGGCGATTTGTTGATCTGCTTCAGGAGGAGTGAGTGTGGAGGAGAACAAGGTACCCCAGGGGATGGAGCGCTTCCTCAGGTTGGAGCTCTCCCGCGATGACAACAGCGAGGTCGTGCGCCAGTTGCTCGCCGGCTTGCAGCGCCCATCCAACCAGAGCCGTATGAACCGATCCGGCCTCGGCGGACGCGATGAAGCGGTCCGTTACGACGAGGCCTTCCGCAAGACCGAGCGCCGTCTCGCCGAGGCTCACGAGCGGATCCAGCGCGAGCGGCAGCTCGCCGCCGTCCAGTGGGGAGGCCTGGAGGGGCACCCGCCAACCCGGCGGCTGGTCATGGTGCGCAACGACGAGCGCCTGCACCATTGGGGGCTCTTCGACCTGCTGCTCGAGAAGAGCCGCGAGGCCATCGAGAGCGACACCGCCGCGTCGGTGAGCCTCGCCGAGCTGGCCCTCGCCGTGGCCGAGCGGCTCGAGCCCGAGATCTACGGCGAGGAGCGCGTCTCCGACTTCAAGACCGCGGCTCTCGCCACCATGGGCGACGCCCGCCGGCTCGCCGGCGACTTCGCCGGGGCGCGCCTGGCCTTCAGCCAGGCCCGTATCAACCTGGAGATGGGCACCGGCGACGTGCTGGAGGAGGCGGGTCTCCTCGGCGGGCTGGTCAAGCTGCTCTGCGATCTCGGCGAGTACGGGAAGGCCGCGCAGATGCTCCAGCGCGCCAGCGCCCTCTATCGCCGGATAGGTGACTCCCACCTCAACGGCGTCACCGTCCCCCGGCAGGAGAAGAAGGAAGCCGAGGGGAAGGAAGAGCCGCGGAAGGGCGCGCTCGGCATCGGCTAAAGGGGCCGGGGCGAAGCCTGAAGAGCAAAGCCGGCGGTATAGACTCCGCCCCATGCGGCTCACCCTGATCCTCCTCCTCGCCATCGCTCTCCCCGGCTGCGTCTCGCTGCGGTCCTTCGACGAAATCCGCCGCTCGCTCCCCGCCGACCGGTTCGTCCGCGTCGGCGACCAGCTCGTGCACGTCGAGCAGGCGGGGGCGGGTGAGCCGGTGGTGCTGATCCACGGCTTCGGCGCCTCGACTTATTCTTGGCGCAAGGTGATGCCGGCCCTGGCCGCGTCCCACCGGGTGGTGGCGATCGACCTCAACGGCTTCGGTTACACCCAGCGGCCGAAGACCCGCGCGAGCTACACCCGGGAGGCGCAGGCGAAGCTGGTGCTGGGGACGATGGACGCACTGGGGATCGACCGCGCCCACATCTTCGGCCACTCCTACGGCGGCGGCCTCACGCTCTACCTGGCCTCGCGCCACCCCGAGCGCTTCCGCACCATGGTGCTGGTGGACAGTTCCGCTCCCACCTACTCGGACGACCGCCGCAGCCGCGCCGCCGGGCTGCGTCCGCTGGATGCGCTCTTCGTCCGCTCGTTCGTTCTGCGTCCGAGCGCGGTCCGCAAGGGGCTCCTGCGCTCCTATTACGACGACTCCCTGGTCACCCCCGAGCTCGTGCAGGCCTACCTCGACCGGCTGGCGGTCGAGGGGGTGAGCTTCGCCTTCTACGGCTTGACGGCGCCGGCCTCGCCGGGCGAGTCGGTGGAGCTCGAGAAGATCGAAGTCCCATCGCTGGTCGTCTGGGGCGCCCACGACGAGCTGATCTCGCCGGAGACGGGACGCCGGGCCGCGGCGCGGCTCCCGCACTCCGAGTTCGTCCTCTTCGAGAAGAGCGGCCATCTCCCCATGGAGGAGGAGCCGGAGGCGTTCCTGCACGCCGTCCTCCCCTTCCTGGAAAGACATCGAGCCTGATGTTTGAACGGAGAAACCCGCCACGCCTCGGGCTCGTCGCCACCTGCGTCCTCGGTCTCGAAGAGATCCTGGAGGGAGAGCTGCAGTCGCTGGGCCTCCGGGACGTGGAGCGCCAGCGGGGCGCCGTCTCGTTCGGCGGCGACTGGCGGGACTGCTGGCGGGCCAACTGGCGGCTGCGCACGGCGAACCGGGTGCTCGTCGAGCTCGCCTCCTGGGACGCGATGGACGGCCCCGGGATCGCCGCCGGCGCGCGCGCTCTGATCTCGGGACAACCCTCCGAACGCCCCGGCCCGCGGCTCACACGCGGGGGCCTGGACGCCGCCGCACTCTTCCACCCCGACCGCACCTTCGCCATCCAGGCCACCTCGACCGCCTCGGAGGTGCGCGACACCCGCTGGGCCGCGATGTCCCTCAAGGACGGCCTGGTGGACGGCCAGCGCGACCGCTGGGGCCGGCGCTCCGACGTCGACCGCGAGGATCCGGACCTCCACCTGCGCCTGCGCCTTCACCGCGACCGCGCGACCCTCCTGCTCGACACCTCGGGCGAGCCGCTCGACCGCCGCGGCTACCGCGCCGTAACCACCGCCGCGCCGGTGCGCGAGCAGCTCGCCGCCGCCTGCGTCCTCGCCTCGGGGTGGGACGGCCGGGGACCGGTGGTCGATCCAATGTGCGGCTCGGGGACCCTGCTGATCGAGGCCGCCTGGTTCGCCTTGGGCTGGGCGCCCGGCCGCCTGCGCCGCCACTGGGCCTTCGAGCGCCTGCCGGGCTACGACCCCGAGGCCTTCACCGCCGTGCTCCAGGAGCCTCTGTTCGTCCCGGACCCCAACGTCCACGTCCACGGCAACGACCTCTCCGCCGAGGCGCTCGACGCCGCGCGGGCCAACCTGGAGCAGGCGAACCTGCTCGACCGCGCCATCCTCACCCGCGGGGACGCCGCCACCTTCCAGCCGCCTCCCGGACCCGGCCTGGTGCTGATCAATCCCCCCCATGGCGAGCGCCTGGAGACCGACGCCGGCCGCTGGCGCGCCCTGGGCGATCTCCTCAAGCAGCAGTTCAAGGGGTGGAAGGCCGCCGTCCTCACCGGCGAGGACCGCGGCAAGCAGATCGGGCTTCGCCCCCGCCGCCGCATCCCGGTGATGAACGGCCCGGCCGAAGGGCGGATCCTGCTGTTCGATCTCTACTGACGGAGGGGGAGAGGAGCGCGAGCGTCCAGGGACGGCGCCCTGGAGGGCTCCTCGGACCGAAGCATGCTCATCCCGCAGGGATCAGAGGCTGCGCTTCTTGGCCCGCAGACCGCGGCGGCTGCCGCCTTCCTTGCGCGGCTTGAAGTTGCTGCCACCACCACCGCCGCCGAAGCCGCCGCCGAAGTCGCCGCCGCCGCCACCAAAGCCGCCACCCCCGCCACCGAAGTCGCCGCCGCCGCCAAAGCCGCCACCGCCCCCGTAACCGCCGCCGCCGCCATAGCCGCCACGGCCGCCACCACCACCAGCGTAGCCACCGCCACCCCCGCCACCGGCGTAGCCACCACCGGCGTAGCCGCCGGGCCGCGGGCCGCCGGGAGTGCGCTCGCGCGCCTCATTGACGTTCAGGTTGCGCCCCTGGAAATCGTAGCCGTTGAACTGTTGGACCGCCTTCAGAGCCTCCTCGTCGGAGCTCATCTCGACGAAGCCGAAGCCGCGCGAGCGGCCCGTGGCGCGATCCATCATGACCGTCGCCGACTCGCAGGTGCCAGCCTGGCTGAACAACGTGCGGAGATCGTCGTCGTTGGTCTTGAAGTTCAGGTTGCCTACGAAAAGCTTCTTTCCCATGTTCTCTGTCGCTCCTGGCCTCTGCGAGGCCGTCGTTTCGGTGAGCCGGCCCTAAGCCGCCGGCGGTCACGTTTTCAAGGGCGGTGGGTCTCTGGCCGCGCAGCGACAAAGACGGACGCCTCCCTGTGTAAGGACTCATAAAGATACCAGAGCAGACAAGGTGCCGTAAACGCTTTTCACGCCTTGCCGCCGATCTTGTCACCGACGGCGTCACGGGAACGGCGCTTACGGACACTCGGCAAAAGCCATGGTGTCGGTGACCGCCCGCGGCGAGACCCCCTGCGGATTGAAGTAGACCCGGACCTTGCCCGTGTGGGTGTCGGTCACGGTCAGCAGGTACTGGACGTTGCTGGCAGGGCCGACGAAAACCCAGTGCCGGCCGTTCTCGGCGCAGCCGTCGAGAACCTTGACCAGCAGCTCCAGGTTGTCGGGCGAGACGAACCAGAGGAGCCCGGAGTCGGCGGCGGGGACCGGCAGGACCGAGGCCGCGCCGGCCCGGCCGTCGGCGGCCTTCCAGACGGCCCGCGCGCGGAAACGGCCGCCGAGGCAGAGCGTCTGGGCGTCGGCCACGCAGGGACCCGGCACCGCGAAGGTGGTGGCCGCGGCCTCCCGGGAGTACTCCGAGAAGGCCCCGGAGCGGCCGGCGCGGATGCGGAAGAGGTAGGCGGTCGCCGGCTGCAGTCCCTGCACCTCGGCGGCCTTGGAGCCGGCCGGCACCGCCCCCACGTCCTCGAAGACGCCGTCGATGGTCCTCACCTCCACCCGGTACTCGGTCTCGTCGGTGGCGCGGTCCTTCCAGGCGAGCGCCACCGAGGTCGCGGTGAGGGTCACGGCGGCAAGATGCGTGGGGGCCGCCGGTGGCGCGCCGGCGGCGGGCGAAGCGGCGACGAGGGCCGCAGCGAAGGCCAGCCCGAGCCAGCTGATCCCGAAACGGCTCGGGAGTGGGAGTCCGGTCATCTCATCTTCATCCCCGTTCAAACGGATGGCGGTGAAACGGATTGCGCTCAATCAGCACTTCTGGATGGTACAGCTCGTCGATTCTACACCGCCCCCGCTCCGGGCCGGGCGGAGCGGCTGTCATGGCGTGGTGGCATGGTAGAATCGTCACGATCCCGCCGGCCCGAATCGGGAGTTCTCTCGCCCCCTGGAGAAGCGATGCCTGTCACGTTCCACCCCCGTCGAAGCCTCGTCGCGCAACCGGTGTCTCTCCTCGCCCTGCTGGCGCTCGCGAGCCTGCCGGTCTTTGCCGGTACAGGCGCTGCAGGCAACAGGGCGGCCGGGACCGGAGCGGCGGAACCCTGGGAAGTCGCGGCGTTCACCGGCGATCCCGCCGCGATCGCCCGTGCCGCCGCCAAGGTCGCGGGCGAGGAGGGGGACGACGTCGTGGTGCTCCTCATGGAGGCGAGCTACAGCTTCGACGAGGCGGGGCGCGAGACCTATACCCAGCGGCTCGTCTACCGCATCCTCGCCGCCGGCGCCCACGAGAGCTGGTCGACCGTCGAGGAGAGCTGGGAGCCGTGGCACCAGGCGCGGCCGGAGATCCGGGCGCGCGTCATCACGCCGGACGGGGCCGAGCACCCGCTCGACCCCTCCACCTTCACCGAGAACAGCGCCACCCGGGACGCCGACGACATGTTCGAGGACGGCCGGATCCTGCGCGCCCCTCTCCCCGCCACCCGGGCCGGCGCCGTGGTCGAGCAGCAGGTGACGGTGCGCGACACCGCGCCGTTCTTCGACGGCGGCGTGGTGCGGCTCCACAGCCTCGATCCCGGGATGCCCCTGCGCCACGCCCGGCTCACGCTGGAGGCGCCGGCCGGGATGCCGCTGCGCTGGGTCGCCCGCGAGCTGCCGGAGGTCTCCCCCCGGGAGGAGGTCGCGAACGGGCGCCGCCGGCTGACCTTCGAGGCCCGCGACCTCGAACCGGCGGACGATCCCGAGCCGGGCCTGCCGCCGGAGACGCCGCGCTCGGCCTATGTGGCCTTCTCGACCGGCCGCTCGTGGGCCGACCTCGCGCGCCGCTACTCGGAGATCGTCGACCGGGCGATCCGCGGCGCCGACATCTCCGCCTTCCTGCGGGCGGCGTCGGCGGGGAGCCCCGCAGCGTCGCAGCTCGAGACGATCGACCGCATCCTCGCGCGGATGAGCGACGAGGTCCGCTACACCGGTATGGAGCTCGGCGAGGGGGGGCTGATCCCCCGCAACCCGGCCGAGACGCTGAAGCGACGGTTCGGCGACTGCAAGGACAAGGCGGTGCTGCTGACCGCCCTGCTCCGCGCCTCTGACATCCCCGCCTACGTGGCCCTGCTGAACGCCGGCGAGGACGATCAGGACGTCGAGGAGTCGCTCCCCGGCTTCGGCCTGTTCAACCACGCGATCGTCGTCGTGCCCGGCGCGCCGGCGATCTGGATCGATCCCACCGACCCCTACGCGCGGGCCGGCGAGTTGCCGGTCTCCGACCAGGGGCGGCGCGCCCTGATCGCCAGCGCCACGGCGACCGGCCTCGTCCGCACCCCTGAGTCCACCTCGGCAGAGAACCGGCAGGTCGAGACCCGCGAGGTCTTCCTCGCCGATCTCGGCCCTTCGCGCATCGTCGAGACCAGCGAGTACCAGGGGGCGATCGAGCGCGACGTGCGGGCTCTCTACGGGCTGCAGGACGGCCAGGCGGTGCGCCAGGCGCTCAAGGAGTACGCCACCGCCGCCTATCTTGCCGAGGACCTCGCCGGGGTGGAGCATTCGAAGGCCGCCGACCTCTCGGCGCCGATGCGCCTGCGGATCGAGGTCAGGAACGCCCGCCGCGGCTTCACCGACGAGCGCACCGCCGCCGTGGGGGTGATCCCGGCGGCCCTGCTCAACCGCCTCCCCGACGAGCTCACCTCCGGCGACGACGGCAAGGACGGGACCCCCGAGCCCCCCCGGCAGGCCGACTACGTCTTCAGCCGGCCGATGACGATCGAGGTCCGCTACCGGATCGTCCCGCCGGTGGGCTACGCCCCGCAGCCGCTGCCCGCTCCCCGGGTACGCCATCTCGGCCCCGCCACGCTGGCGGAGGAGTACGCCGCGGGCGCCGACAACGTCGTCACCGCCACCTTCCGGCTCGACACCGGCAAGCGCCGGATCTCGCCCAAGGAGCTCGCGGCGCTGCGCTCGGGGGTCCGCGAGGCGCTGCAGGACAAGGTCTCGCTCCTGCTCTTCGACCAGGTCGGCGAGGCTCACCTCAACGCCGGCCGGGTGCGCGAGGCGCTGACGGAGTTCCAGCACCTGGCGGCGGCGGAGCCGAAGAAGGCCCTCCCCCGTACCCGCATCGCCCGCGCGCTCCTCGCCGGCGGCATGGGCGAAGCCGCGCGCGAGGAGGCGCGGCGGGCCCTCCAGCTCGACCCGAAGTTCGCGCCCGCCTACCGCCACCTCGGCTGGGTCCTCCAGCACGACGAGCTCGGCCGCCGCTTCGGCCCCGGCTTCGACCGCGCCGGCGCCATCGCCGCCTACCGCAAGGCCAAGGAGCTCGATCCCAAGGACCCGACCACCCGCGCCGATCTCGCCATCCTCCTCGAGCACGACGCCCACGGCCTGCGCTACGGTCCGCACGCCGACCTCGGCGCCGCGATCGACGAGTACAAGGCGCTGAAGAAAGACCTGGCGGCGAAGACGGTGGACGACAACCTGCTGATCGCCCTGGTGCGGGCGGACCGCTTCCCGGAGGCCAAGGAGCTGGCGGCCCAGATGAAGGACTCGCAGACGGGCTCCGTCTTCTCGCTGGTCGCGACCGCGGCCACCGACGGCGTCGACGCCGCCGTGCGCGAGGGGGAACGCACGTTCAGCGACGACAAGGCCCGTGCCGCGGCCCTGCAGTCGGCGGCCCAGAGCCTGACGCTGGCACGCCGCTACCCGGAGGCCGCTGCCCTCATGGAGCGCGCCAGCCGCCAGTCCGACAACCCCGCCGCCATGCTCTCGATGGCGGAATCCCTGCGCCGGGCGCGGCGCCACGAGGAGATCGTGCTGCCCGCGGACCAGCCCACGACTCCGGCCCGCCGGCTGATGACGATGACGACCGCCGAGAAGCTCGACGTCAGGCAGCTGGCGTCTCTCTTCTCCAGCGAGCTCCAGCCCGGGATCCTCAAGGCCGGCGACCAGGCCCAGCGGCTGTTCGAGACGGGGGCCGCTCCGGCCCGCAGACAGCTCCGCTCCCAGCAGATGCCCTGGGACGTGGCGGTCGACTTCGCCCTCGGTGCCCTGCAGGAGACCGTCAGCGGCGATGCCGGTTCGGGTTACCGGGTCGGCCTCTCTTTTCCCTTCGAGAAGAACGGCCAGGGTTTCACGGTCTACGTCGTGCCCGAAGGTGGGGAGTACCGCATCGCGGCCTTGAGCACCGCCGTCTCGATGCTCGGCGAAGAGGCCCTTCGGCGCGTCGAGCGTGGCGATCTTGCCGGCGCGCGGAAATGGCTCGATTGGGCGCGCGAGGAGGCGGGCGGCGGCGATCGGGAAGGTGGAAGCGATCCCATCCCCCAGAACCCCTTCCCGGCGCTGTGGGCCGAAAAATCCGCGGGGAGCGCCGACGACGTCCGTTGCGCCGCCGCCGCCCTGCTCGCCACCGGCAAGGAGAGCAGCGACCGGGCGCTGCCGCTCCTGCGCACCTGCCGCGAGGCTGCCGCCGAGCCGGCGCGGCGCAACGCCTTCGACGTCGCGCTCGCCCTCGGAGACGCGGAGGCCGGCCGTTTTGCCGATATGGAGGAGGTCTCGCGGCATCTGCTCGCGGCCGCCCCGGACTCCGAGCGCGCCGAGCAGCTCCACGCCCAGGCCCTCGTCGCCCTCGGCCGCTGGGTCGAGATCCGCGCGCTCGCCGAGCGGCACCTCCAGCGATCGGCCGACGATCCGTGGGCCCTCCAGCTACTCACCAGCGACGCCCTCCACGCCCAGGACCTCGATCAGGCCGAGGCGCGGCTGCGGCAGCTCGTCAAGTCCGGCAAGGCGACGGCGAACAACTACAACCAGCTCGCCTGGCTGCTCCTCCAGCGCGGGCGGGTGGACGACGAGGCGCTCGACTTCGGCCAGCGCGCGGCCACCCTCTCCGACTACAAGCAGTGGCCCGCCCTTCACACCCTCGCCTGCCTCTATGCCGAGAAGGGGCGCACGGCGGAGGCCTACCGGATCATCCTGCAGTCGATCGGCGCCAAACCGGACGAGACCCCTGGCGCCGACGACTGGTACGTCTTCGGCCGCCTCGCCGAGCAGTACGGCCTGCCGGACGTGGCCCGCAAGTACTACCGGAAGGTGACCGCCCCCAAGAGCCTCGAGGCCGAGCCGATGTCCACCCACGCCCTGGCCACCCGCCGGCTCGCGGCTCTCGGCGAAGAGAAGAAACCGCAACGCCGCGCGGCTTTGTAGACATGCCAAGTCCCATCCTGACTGCGCCTCCGGCGGAGATCCCCGCCGGGTGGACCGCCACGGCGAGCCGGCTGCTCACCGCGCTGTTCCTGATCGTCGTCCTCGAAGCCCTCTATACGGTTCCCAAGTACACCTGGGACCTCGCCACCGGCGGTCATGAAGGGATCGGGATCCTGCTCAGCCTCGGTATCGCTGTCGCCGCGGCTGCCCTCCTCTGGGCCGGCCGCCACCGGTTGGCGGCTCTGTCCCAGGCGATCGGAGAACGGCTCGCGGTCCTCCCCCGCTGGGGCTGGCTCGCCCTGGTGATCGGGACAGGGCTCGCCCTGCGCCTGGGCTGGGTGGTCCTCTTCCCCGCTCCGCCCACCTCCGACGGGCTCGCCTACTACGACTTGGCGGCGCGGCTGGCGCACGGCCTCACCTACCAGACTCCGCGAGCCGAGTGGGCGCAGTGGCCGCCGGGTTACCCCTTCCTCCTGCTCGTCCTCTTCCGTCTTCTCGGCGTCGGCCCCTGGGCTGTGAGCGCCGGCAATCTCCTGCTCTTCGCCGGCGCGACCCTGGCCGTCTACGCCCTGGCCCGGCGCTTCGGCGAGGCGACCGCCCGGCTGGCGACGCTCCTTCTCGCCCTCTGGCCGAACCTGATCGCCTCGGCCAGCGTGGCGAGCAAGGAGATGGTGATCATCTTCCTGCTGCCGGTGCTCCTCCTGCTCTATCTGCGGGCCGGCGAGCAACCCTCACCGGGCAGGGCGGTGGCGATGCGGCTCGCGGCGGGCATGGTGTTCGGGTACGCCACCCTGACCCAGCCGGCGATCCTGCTGCTCGGCGGCGTCTTCGCCGTCTACGAGCTGCTCCTCCGCACCCCCGTCCTGCGCGCCGGGGCGCGCCTCGCGCTGGTGGTCGCCGGCATGCTGATCGTCATCCTCCCCTGGACGATCCGGAATCACCAGGTTCTCCACACCTTCGTGATGGTCTCGACCAACGGCGGCGACGTCTTCTATCGCGCCAACAACCCGCTGGCGACCGGGGGGTGGATCATGAACGGCGAGCGCCCCCTGCGCGACTACGACGAGCTGACGCGCAACCGCCTCGGCTACCGGTGGGGCAAGGAGTGGATCCGCGCGCACCCGGACAAGTTCCTGCTCCTCGGGCTGAAAAAGCAGGTCCTCTTCCTCGGCGACGACGCGGTGTCCGTCTACGAGACCTTGAAGCGGGGGCTCGACCGGCCCGGCCCCCTGTACGCCGTGGTGAAGCTCGCCGCGAACGCCTACTGGTGGGGGATCTGGGCCCTGGTGCTCGCCGCCTTCCTGGCGCGCCGGGCTACGGCCTGGTACCGGCGCCCCGAAGTGACGCTCTTCCTGCTGACCATCCTCTACTTCTGGGCGATCGACAGCATCTTCGAGAGCGGCGGCCGGCATCATCTGCCCCTGGTGGGACTGCTGGCGATCCTGGCGGCTTCGCTGGCGGAGGTGCAGACGCGGCGAATTCCCGGAGCGTAGAATCCGGCCGCCATGAACATCGTCGGGATCTCCGCCTTCTTCCACGAATCCGCCTGCTGCCTGCTGCACGACGGCCGGCTGGTGGCGGCGGCCGAGGAGGAGCGGTTTTCGCGGGTCAAGCACGATCCCCGGCTGCCGATCTCCGCCTTCCGCTTCTGCCTGCGCGCGGGCGGCATCGGCATCACCGACGTCGACGCCGTCGCCTACTACGAATCGCCGGTCAAAAAGCTCTCCCGCCAGCTCTGGGCGGGCATCCCCGAAGGGTCCTCCCCCGATCTCCCCTGGCTCGATCCGCGGGCTCCGGAACGGACGATTCGCGAGGGTCTGGGCTGGGAGGGTCCCCTGCTCACCTTCGACCACCATCTCTCTCACGCCGCCAGCTCGTTCCTCTTCTCGGATTTCCCGGAGGCGGCCCTGCTCACCGTCGACGGCGTCGGCGAGTGGGCCACCACCACCTATGGCCGCGGGAGAGGGAGCGCGGTCGAGCTGTTCGAGGCGGTCGACTTCCCCCACTCCCTGGGCCTCCTCTACGCCACGATCACCTCCTACCTGGGCTTCGAGGTCAACGACGGCGAATACAAGGTGATGGGCCTCGCCCCCTACGGCGAGCCCGTCTTCCTCGACGAGATGCGCCGGCTCGTCTCCCCTGGCCCTGGCGGACAATACCGGCTAGATCTCGACTTCTTCGATTTCATCCGCGGCCGCCGGATGTACTCCGAGGCCCTCCCCCGCCTCTTCGGCGAGGCGCCGCGGAAACCCGAAGCCGAAATCACCCGCTTCCACCAGGACGTGGCGCGGAGCCTCCAGGTCGCGGTCGAGGAGATCCTGCTCGCCAAGGCGTGCTGGCTCCACGAGCGGACCGGCCTCCCCGACCTCTGCATGGCGGGGGGCGTGGCTCTCAACGTGGTCGCCAACGGCCGTATCCTCCGCGAGAGCCCCTTCGAGAGACTGTTCGTGCAGCCCGCCGCCGGCGACTCCGGAGCCTGTCTCGGCGCCGCCGCCCTGGCCCAAGCCCAGCTCACCGGCGAGCGGCCAGGGCCCCTGCGTCACGTCTACCTCGGCCCCCGCTGGACTCCGGAGGAGATCGCCGGCCTCCTCGCCGCCACGGAGATCCGCGCCGACGATTTCCGCGACCGGGAGGCCGCCTTGCTGGAGGCGGTGGTGGATCGTCTGGAGCGTGGCGCGGTGGTGGGCTGGTTCCATGGCCCCCTGGAGCTCGGTCCCCGGGCGCTCGGCGCCAGGAGCCTGCTCGCCGATCCGCGCGATCCTGGGATGCGCGACCGTCTCAACCGCTTGGTCAAGAAGCGTGAGGCGTTCCGCCCCTTCGCCCCGAGCGTCCTCGCCGCCCATGCGGCTGAGCACTTCGATCTCGACCACCCCTCCCCCTACATGCTGGAGACCTGCCGGGTGACCTCGCCGCTCGACCTGCCGGCCGTCACCCACGTCGACGGCTCGGCGCGCCCGCAGACGGTCGACCCGCGAGTCGCCCCGCGCTACGCCGCCCTGCTCGCCGCCTTCCAGCGGCGCACCGGCTGCCCGATCCTGGTGAACACCTCGTTCAACGTGCGCGGCGAGCCGATCGTCGCATCCCCCGTGGACGCCCTCTCCTGCATGGGCGTCTCCGGGATCGACTGCCTGGTCCTGGAGGACTTCCTGATCGATCGCGACCGGCTGCCGGCTTACCTGGCCGACCTCCTCCCCGCCTGGCGCGGGCACGCCCGCAGCGGCTTCGCCCGAGGGGGCGGCGCGATCAGCGCGGATCTGTACACGTTCGTATGAAGCCGCTCTTCGATCGCCTCGCGGAGCTCCTCGCCACTCCCGACGGGCTGCGCACCGCCCGCCTCCTCCAGACGGCCGGCCTGCTCGGGAACGCGCCCGCCCCGGAGCCACGCCCCCTGCCGTGCCCGCCCGAGCCGATCAGCATCTGGCAACCTCAGGAGATCGACGGCGAGGCCGTCTTCGTCCGCCCCGATCCCCTGCCGCTCGGGGATCACCATGCGGCCACGAAAGTCCTCCGGCCCAAGAAATCGGAGCTTCCCCTCCGCGTTGCCTTCTTCGGCGAGTCGGTCGCGGCGGGCTATCTCTACGCCCCCCATCTGACCCCCGCCCAGGTGCTGGAAACCCAGCTCCGGGCCGCCGGCGGAGCGGAAAACTTCGAGGTGGTCGATCTCGCCCGCACCAACGAGACCCTCGCCTCGCTCGCCGAGACCGTGCGGACCTCGCTCCAGATCAATCCGGACGTCCTCGTCCTCTTCGCGGGCAACAATTGGAACCTGCTGGAGACGCCGGAGGTCTCCCCCTACGCGCCGTCCGTCACGGCGCGGCAGCGCTACGGCCAGAAGCTGCGGGAAGAGGGGATCGCCGGGCCGATCGGGCTCGCCACGGAGAGGCTCCGGCAGGCGGCGGCAGCCGCGTTCGGCGCGATCGCGGAGATCGCCTGGGCGGTCCATATCCCCGTCGTCGTGGTGATCCCCGAGATCAACCAGATCGACTGGGAGACGCGCCAGCCACCGGTCTGGCTGAGCGGCGACGGCACCGCCCGCTGGCACGCCCTCTACGCGCAGGCCGCCAAGCGGCTCGATCAGAACGATTTCGCGGGCGCTCTCGATCCCATCCACGCGCTGCAGGGCCTCGACGGCGGCGACTGCGCCTCGACCTGGCGCCTCCTCGCCCGGGCTCACCTGGGCTCAGGAGATCTCGAAGCCGCCCGCCAAGCCTGCCTCGCCGAGATCGACGCCGCCCGCTACGCTACCCTCGCCTTCCTGAGCGCCCCCCAGGCCACCACGGCGGCCCGCGAGCTGCTGCGGGAGCAGGCCCGCCGGCACGGCTTCCTCTCGGTGGATCTCCGCGACGTCTTTTCGGAGCACACCGGCTCGGACCTCCCGGACCGCCGCCTCTTCCTCGACTACTGCCATCTGACCCTGGAGGGGATCGAGGTCGCTATGGCGGCCGTCGCGGCGCGGGTGCTGAGCCTCTCGGGGATGCTCGACGAGGAGGTCGACTGGCGGCGTCTTCTCTCCCCCTCGCCGATCTCTCCCGAAGCCGAGGCCACCGCCCGCTTCGGCGCCGCCATCCACACCGCCCACCGCCTGCTGGCGACCGGTTCCAAGCGCCCGATCCTGGAGCACTGGTGCGAGGCCGCCCTCGACGCCTCGCCCGGTATCGCCGGGACGATGCTCGACCTCGTCGCCGTCCGCTGCGCCCCCTTGCCCGCCGTGCTGACCGCGGCCCAGGGGCGCAACCTCGCCTCCCCCTACCGCCTCACCCTCCAGCACGGCTGGCGCTGGGACCACCTCGACGCCGACCTGATCGGGGCCATCCGCGCCGTCCTGGAGCGCCGGGGGCACCCGGCCGGCGAACGGATCGACGGCCTGCTCCTGGAGCACCTCGCGATCCGCGAGGAAGGGACCGAGCTTCTCGATGCGATCTATCTCTGGGAACCCTTGGAAAGGTTTTATCCGGAGGTGATGGATTTTGAAGACCTCGCCCGCCGGGCCACCTTCCGCAGCCCGTGGCCGGAGTCCGCGTTCTGCCTGATCTGCGACGGAGAGCGGGACGTGGAGATCGAGATGACCGTCCGCCTGTCCGCACCCGGACCGGTGCGGATCGCCGTCGATGATCGGGATCTCGGCGCCGTGGATGCGGGAGAACGCTGGACGCGGACAGTGCTACGGATCGATCGGCACAATCTCCGCCGGGGTCTGAATCGCCTGACTCTGCGCTGGCCGCCACCGTCGACGGACGGCGCGACCGCCTTGGCCGCCGCGGCGGACCGCCTGGAGCTGGGGATCGCGGCGGATCTGCACCCGGTGTTCGGAGAGGTGTTTTCGTTGCGCGCTCGACACGCCCAAACCCTCACGGGGTGAGGGTTTACAGATAGATCTCCGCCCCGCCCTTCCGGAACTCCTCCGACTTCTCCTTCATCCCCTCCTCCAGCGCCTGAGCCTCTTCCACGCCCTGTTTGGCGGCGTACTCGCGCACCTCCTCGGAGATCTTCATCGAGCAGAAGTGCGGACCGCACATCGAGCAGAAATGGGCCACCTTGGCGCTCTCCTGCGGCAGGGTCTCGTCGTGGTAGGAGCGGGCGGTGTCCGGATCGAGCGAGAGGTTGAACTGGTCCTCCCAGCGGAACTCGAAGCGCGCCTTCGACAGCGCGTTGTCGCGGATCTGCGCGCCGGGGTGCCCCTTGGCGAGGTTCGCCGCGTGGGCGGCGATCTTGTAGGCGATCACCCCCTGCTTCACGTCCTCCTTGTTGGGCAGCCCGAGGTGCTCCTTGGGGGTGACGTAGCAAAGCATCGCCGTGCCGTACCAGCCGATCATCGCGGCGCCGATCGCCGAGGTGAGGTGGTCGTAGCCGGGCGCGATGTCGGTGGTCAGCGGCCCGAGGGTGTAGAACGGCGCCTCGCCGCAGGTCGCGAGCTGGCGGTCCATGTTCTCCTTGATCAGGTGCATGGGGATGTGCCCCGGCCCCTCGATCATCACCTGCACGTCGTGGCTCCAGGCGACCTGGGTCAGCTCGCCGAGGGTGTCCAGCTCCGCGAACTGGGCGGCGTCGTTGGCGTCCGCGATCGAGCCCGGCCGCAGGCCGTCGCCGAGGCTGAAGGCGACGTCGTAGGCGCGCATGATCTCGCAGATCTCCTCGAAGTGCTCGTAGGTAAAGTTCTCGCGGTGGTGGGCCAGGCACCACTTGGCGTGGATCGAGCCGCCGCGCGAGACGATGCCGGTCATCCGGTGCGCCGTCAGCGGCACGTAGGCGAGCCGCACGCCGGCGTGGATGGTGAAGTAGTCCACCCCCTGCTCGGCCTGCTCGATCAGCGTGTCGCGGTAGATCTCCCAGGTGAGCTCCTCGGCCTTGCCCCCCACCTTCTCCAGCGCCTGGTAGATCGGCACCGTGCCGATGGGGACCGGCGAGTTGCGCAGGATCCACTCGCGCGTCTCGTGGATGTTCTTCCCCGTCGACAGGTCCATCACCGTGTCGGCCCCCCAGCGGATCGCCCAGACCAGCTTCTCCACCTCCTCCTCGATCGAGGAGGTCACCGCCGAGTTGCCGATGTTGGCGTTGATCTTCACCAGGAAGTTGCGGCCGATGATCATCGGCTCGCTCTCCGGATGGTTGATGTTCGACGGGATGATCGCCCGCCCGCGTGCCACCTCGTCGCGCACGAGCTCGGGAGTGATGACCGCCGGGATCCCCGCTCCCAGCGCCCGTCCCGGATGCTGCGCCACGCCGCCTCCCCAGGCCTTGCCGCCCACCGTCTCGCGCGACAGCTCGCGGCGCTGGTTCTCGCGGATGGCGATGAACTCCATCTCGGGGGTGACGATCCCCCGCCGCGCGTAGTGCATCTGGGTGACGTTGCCGCCGGGTCTCGCGCAGAGCGGCCGCCGCAGATGCGGAAAGCGCACCGTCACCAGCTTGGGATCGGCCGCCCGCCGCCGCCCGTACTCAGAGGAGACGTCCGACAGCTCCTCGACGTCGCCGCGGCCGAGGATCCAGTCCCGCCGCAACGGCGGCAATCCCCGGTAGAGGTCGATCTCCGCGGCCGGGTCGGTATACGGCCCCGAGGTGTCGTAGACCGTCACGGGCGGGTTTTGTACAGTCAGCCCGGCATGCGTCTGGGTCGGCGAGACGCGGATCTCGCGCATCGGCACGCGGACGCCGGGCAGGCTCCCCTCGACGTGGACCTTGGTCGAGTTGGGGAAGGGACCGGTGGTGATCCCGGGGCGGATCGCGTGCGTAGTGGGCTCGATCATCGACGGCTCCTCTCAGGCTGCGGACATTCCAAGCTGGTGTTCCGGCTGGACAAACGGAGGAGGGGCCGAAGATCGTCATCGCTTCCCTACGCTGGCATTACCCAGGTCAGGTGATGAGGGTCGTCCCCGAAGGACTCTCAGCCTTTGCAGGCCCCCCTAGCTCCAGGGCTATCCTACCACCACCAGAACCCGCAGAGCCTGCTCCACGGCCTTACGCAGGGAGGCTCCCGGCCCCTCGAAGGCAAGGCCCACCGAGTCCCGCTGGCGCCAACGGACCTCAGCGCTCAGGTGGAGGAGACCGGGGTGGGCGTCGAGGCCGAGGGAGAGGCTCAGCCGGCCGCCCACCCGCCAGGCCGCGGGGACGCCGGCGAGGCAGGCTCCGCCGGGCGAGAGGTCCTCCAGGTGCGCGTGAAACCGCTCGCCGCCGTTCGTGGTCAGGAGCACGGTGCGGTCCACCCAGATGCGCGCCTCCCGCCGGCTCGAAGGCGACAGCGAGGCCCGGAGCTGGGCGCTACGCCGGCGGATCGAGAGCGTGCGCAGGACCGTCTCCAGCACGGGAGCTTCGGCCAGCAGGCGGCGCAACGGCTCGAGGGGGATCCGCAGGAGAGCCGTCTCGCCGACGGCGCGGATCGAGAGCTCCCGGGGAGCCCCGGCGAAGATCTCCTTCTCGCCGAAGACCTCCCCCGCGTCCAGCTCCTTCACCCGCTCGACCGGCTGCCCGACGCGCTCGGCCCGGAAGAGCACGGCGCCGCGCACGATCACGTACAGCCCGTCGCACGGATCGCCCGTCCGGTAGACGATCTCGTTCGGATGGCAGCCGCGCTCCTCGGCGGCCGCCTCCAGACGGCGGAGCTTCTCGGTTTCGACTCCCGCGAAGATCGGCAGCGACGCGAGACGATCTGCGGGCATGGGCGCTAGTAGGCGAAAGCGCGGGCGTCCAGGACCTCCCCGGTCTCGCTCCCCTCGACGCTGTCCACGTAGGCGCGGGCCACCTGGGCCGCCGGCATGCCGGCATCGCCGTCCCGCCCCATGGCCACCAGCGTCTCGCTGACCCACGGCGGGCTGACCACGTTGATCCGTACCCCGCGCGGCAGCTCCAGGGCGGCCGCCCGCGCGAACCCTTCGAGACCCGCGTTGACCAGGCTGATCGCCGCGCTCCCCCGCGTCGGCTCGGTCGCCAGCACGCCGCTGGTGAGGGTGAACGAGCCGCCGTCGCGAATCGTCGCCATCCCGGCGCGCACCAGGTTCAACTGCCCCATCAGCTTGCTCGACAGGCTGAACTGGAAGTCCGCGTCCGACAGCCCCTCCAGGGCGCCGAACTTCGCCAGCCCCGCCGCCGAGACCACGGCGTCGAACGGCGCCACCATCTCGAACAGGCGCTCGATCGAGTCCTTCGCCGCCAGATCCACCTGATATTCCCCCCCGCGGTGGCCGACCGGCACCACCTCATGCTTGCCGGACAATGCTTCGACGACCGCCTTGCCGATGGTCCCCGTCCCTCCGATCACGATGATTCGCATGCTGTGCCCCTCCTCTGGACCGCGCTCTCGCGCCTAGGTTTCGCAGCATGGCAGGTGGGCGAAGGGGGACGCAAGCCCCGACCGGGCCTCAAAACGTGGCCGGCTCCATCCCGAGCAGCTCGCGGTCGATCCGGTCCAGCACCTCGCCGTCCACCCCGAGGTCGAATTTGCGGGCGAAGTGATAGCGCCCGGTCGCCAGCAGCGGCAGGTCGGCGACCGTGAGGATCCGCGGCGAGCCCTTATGGGCCTTCGAGTAG
Source organism: uncultured Acidobacteriota bacterium (assembly GCA_963698025.1). Lineage (GTDB taxonomy): Bacteria > Acidobacteriota > Thermoanaerobaculia > Multivoradales > UBA5704 > DATARR01. The sequence goes on from OY969112.1 coordinate 1,203,515, forward strand.
TCGATGTACCGCAGGTCGTCGTCCACGAGATCGAAGCTCCCGCTGTTGGCCAGCACCGTCGGCACCAGCGACTCCTCGGGCACCATGGTCGCCCGGTAGTGCCTCTCCACCTCCGGATGCCCGGCCAGGAAGTCGCGCAGATAGAGCACCGCGCGGCGCCGGAGCGAGCCCCAGGCCCAGCCGCCGTAGCAGCGGAAGCCCGGATGGAACGGCGTGCGGAGCGCGCGCACGCCGAGGAACGGGCCGTAGTCGAGATAGAAATGCAGGGGCAGCAGGCGCGTCAGTGGCCGCAAGGCCCGGAGCACCGGCTCCGCCGCCGGCGAGAGCCGCCGGTAGCGGTACTCATAGCGGGCCCGCGCCTTGCGCCACGACCACGGGCTGGCGGGCGACTGGACGTCCCAGTAGCGGATATACCCGTCGCAGGTGGCGCCCGAGAGGAACGCCTCGATCGCCGGCACCGGCGTCACCGGATAGTCCTGGGCGCTCAGATTCACCAGCCAGTCGTAGGAGATCCCCGCGCGCTCCAGCCAGTCGACGAGGTCGAGATAGGGCTGCACCTGGCATGAAAAGTTCCCCCGGATCTGCGCGCCGCAAGCCGGCATCAGATACGTGTCCGGCAGCTCCGCGACGGGGGACCAGTCGAGCTCGAACGCCACGGGATTGTGCTGCACCACGATCCGCCCGCCCGGACTGCCGCGGCGCAGCGTCCGGATCAGCCGGTAGATCTGCTCGGGATCCCGGTGGCTCTGGATGAAGTAGCAGACGGTGTCCGTCATGACCGTCCTGGAGCCAGCTGATGAAACAGCGCCTCGTACTCGTCGAGCACGCGGTCCATCCGGGTGAGCTCACGCACCACCCGCAGGCGTTCGAGCCCCCGCTGCCACTCCGGCGAGCCGAAGGAGGAGCGCGCCCGCTCGATCGCCGCCAGGATCGACCCCCGCTCCGGCTCGCAGTAGTAGGGGTAGTCCTCGCCCAGCAGCTCGACGGTGGTCAGGTCCCGGGTAGTGATCAGGTTCGCCTCGCAGACCGCCGCCGTCGACACCTTGCAGTTCGGCTTGTAGAGGAAGTCCCGGCCGGGATCCCGGATCGAGAGGTGGCAGTTGAACCTCGAGCCCGCCTCGAAGAGCCCGTGGCGGACGTACTCGACCTCCGGCAGCTCCCCCCAGACCGAGAGCGACCGCGGCTCGCCGAGATAGCCGAGCACCATGCGGTCCCGCGGCGCCTGATTGGCGGTGTACCGCGGGTCCCACTGGTGGTAGATCACGCGGTCGGGCTTGACGCCCCGCCCAAAGTCCGCGAGCTGGCGCCGGCTCTTGAGGATGAGCGCGTCGAACAGCCACTTGTTCTTGATCCGCCGCTTGAACACCACCGTGTCCTGGACGTCGAGCACCAGCCGGTGCCCCCGCGCCTTCGCCCGCACCAGGTGATCGAGCCGCGAGGTCTTGATGAAGACCAGGATGCCCGGCGGAACGCTCCCCACCTCGGCCACGGGGATCGACCGCGCGTCCCACCCCCGGGCCCGCAGCCCCTCGGAGATCTGGTCGGCCCCCATGACGGTCGAGCCCTTCTCGTAATACTTTACGAAGGCGACCGGGGTCGAGAGCGGCTTGGCGGCGGGCTCGGCGCTCGATCGCGCAGCGGCGGATGACATGGATATTGGTTCCTGTGCGGGATCGTAGCATGCGCCCTGCGCGCCCGGCAGACCCTGAGACCGTGACTTCCTCCTCCTTTACGTCCTTGCTGTCCTTACGTCTCTGTGTTCGGCTTCAGCCTTTCTGCCACGGCAAAGACAGGCCAGGGAGGGCGGCCCGGCACGCCGCCCCCCTGGCAGGATGAATCAGTTGTCAAAGAGCCTGCTGCGACCCCCGGCTGTTCCCGATCCAGCGTTCCTTGGAGGAGCCAGGGGTGATCGCTTGTAGCGTGGCTAATATCCTGCATTATGAATTGTATGTCAACCTTCCAGAGAAGCTGATCCTGAAGCTTTCCCCACACGGACCGCCCCATTCCCCCTTCCGTGTGCCTGAGTCCGCAGGGGAATGGCCCATTCCCCGCGGATCGCGAAACGTTCCCCCAGAGGAATGCTTTAAATCTTCCTGATTGCATAGTATGGTTCATGCAGACGCTCCCATTCCCCGTAGCCTGAAGCGCGCGTCTCCGGGGAAAGGCCCATTCACCGCCTGCCAGCGAAGTGGCGCGCGGGGAAAGGCTCCCGTCACCGCCATCGCGCCCCTGGCACGGACGCCTTGGCCCATTCCCCACGGGGAAAGCGGACGGAGGAGCGGGGAAAGTGCAGGAAAGGCTCTTTGACAACTGAATCCAAACGCAGGGGAGCAGATGCGGGGCTGCTCCCCTGGCCCTACCTATCCCTAAAACCCGGGTGCTGGCCGGCTCGCCTCCACCGGCCGGTCGATGATCCGGTAGATCGAGATCTCATCCTCCTGGTACACCTTCACCATCTGGCGCTCTGGGCCGGTGCCGAAGCGGGTTTCCCAGCGCTTGACGATCCTGGGCTGGCCCGGCTTCTCGGCGTGGACCACCAAGTGGGAGATCCCCATCTTGCGCAGCAGGTCGAAGCCGTCGGCATGCGGCACGAACGGGATGTGGTTGACGAGCCCGAGGTAGCTCTCGGCCACGTAGCCGCTGTAGCCGTTGGCGATCGGTTTCCAGTGCACGGTGGCGGCGTAGAGGTAGCGGTTCTCCCGGCTGTCCGCGTAGAGCGGGAGCTCGACCAGCGCCGCGACCTCAGGCTGGTCCCGCAGCCAGGAGTACGCTCGCGGCAACTCCCGCTCGCGGGGTACCCGTTCCCAGGCGATCCTCCGGGGGGCCAGCTCGAGGGCGAGGACGGCGGCGAGGGCCACTCCGACGGCCGCCCTCGCCTTCAGGCTGGGGGCACGGCGCAGCAGGAGGTCCACGCCGCGGGCGGCGAAGTAGACCACGGCCAGGGAGATGAAGGCGTAGAAGCGCGCCGGAACGCGCATCCCCGAGAGCCCGGGAACGATCCGGGAGAGCGGCACGTACACCGCGGCGAACGAGAGGGCGAAGCAGATCAGGCCCGACAGGGCGATCCCCCGGGCCCACGGGTCCGCCTTCCCTTCCCGCAGCCCGCGCAGGGCAGCGAAGGCACCCAGACAAAAGAGGATCGTGGGCAGGAAGCCGGCGAACAGCTCGTTCTCGGGACGATGGAAGAGGTCCGCGCTCTCCCCCAGCACGCCGCGCAGAAACCGGTCCGCCCCTTCGCCAAAGTAAAGGTTTTCATGGCTGGGGCTGAAGTAGCTGGCCAGTTTGGCGCTGTACTGCTCGATCTCCTCCGGCGGCCGGGAGAGGCCCGTGGCGCGGGCCACCCGCACGTAGGGCAGGAAGAACGCGGCCACGGCCACTCCTGCCACCAGGGCCACCGGCACCAGCAGGCGCAGCGAGCGGACGGAGAAGAGATCCTTCCGCTCGGAGACGGCCCGGCTGAGGAAGATCGCCAGCAGCGGGAAATGGATCATGTAAGCGAGGTAACAGCCGCCCGACAGATTGAGCAGATAGAACAGGAGGAAGAGGGCGGCGTCCTTCGCCGTCCGCCGGGCGAGCAGGCGGTCCCAGAACCAGAGGGTGAGCGGAATCCACTGCGCGATCAGGATCTGCAGATGCGCCATCTGCGCCAGCCGGAACGAGGAGAACGCGTACATCCATCCGCCCAGCACGGCCGCCGCCCAGGACAACCCGCTCCGGCGCAGCACCCAGCAGACCGCCAGGGCGCTCGCCACGTAGGAGGAGAGGAAAAGGAAGTTGTAGCCGGCAATGGCGTTGGGGACGATCCGCAGGAACAGGACGAGCTCGGCCGCCGGCCCCAGGAGATGATCGGAGAACGTGAGGGCTCCCCGCGTCGGATAGAAGATGTTGGCGTTCCAGACGTCGGGCAGGCCGAGGCGGATCTGGTGGACTCCCCACTTGAGCACGTAGAGGTTGAAGAGCGGGTCCCCGAGGTCGGGGCCGATATGGTTTCCCCAGAGACGGGGGAGCGGCCAGAAGTAGACGAGGACGCCGGCCGTGTAGAGCAGGAGCACGGCCGGCCAGATCAGAAAACTTCTTTGAATGACGGCCCTCTCCCTCTTCTCCCGGGCCGGGAGAAGAGGGTCGGGGTGATGAGGGTCCACGCCGTCCGGAGTCAACGTGCTGGCTACGCTCCCGCCGCCCCGGCGCCGTTACCCGTGTTCCCCTCGTGGCCGCTCTGAATACCGCTGCCCTGAATACCGCTCCCCTGGATGCTGCGGCGCATCTCGGCGCGCAGGGTCTCGGCCTGGGGATTGGCGTCCACCGTGGGCAGGATGCCCACGCCGACGGTCTCGCCCAGCTTGCCGGAGAGGAGCAGGGCGAGCAGGTTCTCCACCATGCTGCCGCCCCCCTTGCCGTCGCTGCTCATCTGGATCTTCGGCACCACGTCGGCGTGCGATTTCTCGATCGCCTCGGCGAAGCGACCCATCACGTTCTGGATCAGCTGGAACTGCGGGCCGCCATAGGCGCGCACCTGCTCCTCGAGAGCCAGCGCCTGGGCGATGCCCACGCGGCCGGCGCGGTCGGCTTCGGACTCGCCAAGCAGGCGGATCTTCTTCGCCTCCCCCTCGGCCAGGATGCGGATCTTCTCGGCCTCGGCGGTCGCCAGGGCCTGGATCTGCGAGGCCTGCTGCTGGGCGCGGGCGTACTCGGCCTTACCCTGGTTGGACTGCACGGTGATGGCGATCTCCGATTCGGTCAGCGCCTGCTGCTGGCGGGCCCGGCTCTCCGCTTCCCGCAACTCGCGCTCCTTGACGGCGGCGCGCTCCTGCCGGTTGTAGGTCTCCACCTGCTCCTCGGCGATCTGCCGCGAGCGCAGCTGCACCAGGATCTGCTCGATCTGGCCGCCCCCCTCGCCGGAGGTCGGGGTGCCGATCAGCACCTCCTGGAGCTCCAGATTGTAGACCTGAAACTTCTCCTTCATCTGCACGCCCGAGACGTCCTGGATCTCCGAGCGGTCCTGGAGCAGCTGGATCAGGGTGCGGGTCTGGCCGACGTTCTTGAAGTAGGCGCTGACCATCGGGTCCAGCGTCTGCTCGACCAGCTTCTTGACGTCGCCGAAGCGCTGGATGACCAGCGGCGCCTTGCGGTAGTCGATGTGCACCACCACCGACAGCGGCAGGCTCGGCTCGAAAGCGTCCTTGGTGATCAGATTCACCTCGGAGAGGTTCTCGTCGAACTTGTGGGCGCCGGTCTCCGTGCGGCTCCACTTGAGGATGAAGTTGGTCGTCGGCACCATGATCACCTTGCCGGCGTAGGTGTTGAACGCGTACTTGCCCGGTAGCAGCGGCTCGCTCCAGACGCCCCGCTCCCCCATCGCCACCAGCTCGCCGTGCTTGTAGTCCTTCCCCGAGAGGTCGCGCCCGCTGTCGCCGGTGTAGGAGACGACGACGCCGACGGTGCCGACCTCGATCACGGTCTTCGGCACCAGCTCCTCGGTGGCGAAGAGGCGGTTGATGTAGTAGGTGCCCTCGACCAGCACCTGGAGCTGGCGGCCGCGCTGGCCGCCGGCGAGCAGGAACTTGTCGGCGTCCTGGAAGCTGTTGTGGTACGTCTGGGCCTGCGCCGGGTCGTTGCCGACCAGCGGCGCGATGATCTCACCCGACGGCACGGCCGGGCCGTCGTGCACGGTGACGATGGCGATGCGGTCCTCGGCGCCGCGGATGACCACCGGGCGGTAGCCGTCGCGCTCGCCGATCAGCTGTCCCATCTTGCCGAACACCGCCTCCTCGCTGCGATCGAGCGGCAGGTAGAAGAGGTGGTCGCGGGTCAGCACCACGAAGAGGGCGAGGTTGATCGCGTAGGTGCCCTCGCGCAGGAGCATGCGCTGCGGCCCCTTCTGGCCGCCGCCACGCAGGAAGGCGGTGGCGTCCTGGAAGTCGTGGGCGCGCAGGTTGGAGGCGAGCGACTGAGTGGGCGGCAGCGACTGGCCGTCGCGGGCGAACAGGTAGCCGATCTCACCCTGCGGAATGGTGACCAGCGGCATTCTGTGGACGCGGTACTGGAACGGCTTCAGGAAGTGCCAGCCGCCGCGCAGGAGCTCCGGCTGGAAGCCGGCCTCCCCTTCGAGGGCGATCAGGCCGGAGCGCACGGACCCCTTGGCGCTGATCAGCTTCTCCAGGATCCCCACCCTGTTGTTGGGGATGTAGACCATGGCGCGGAAGATCACGACGAGGAGGAAGAACCCCACGGCGAGGGCGGCGACGAGGATGAGGGACATGATGATCTCCAGTTTCTGGATCAAGTTTTTCGGGATCGGCGGTCTGGAATCGCCCCCCCGGCCCCCATGGCGACGCCCCGCCGACGGCGGTTCGGGGGGCCAGGATCTGGATCGGGGGGGTATCTATAGTTACGTAGAGCGGACCGGAAAGTTGTGAGCTCCTGGATTTGGGTGTCCAGGGAGGGGGAATCGTTTCGCTGAAGAACCTGCTATACGCCGACCTCCGCCCAGAGCGCCTGCTGGATCGCCGGCCGGACCGCCTCGAGACCCTGCTTCATCTCGTCCGTGACCCGGCGGGGGACGAAGTCGAAATGGCAGAGCGTCCCCCAGGAGCGGCCCTCGGGATTGCCCAGATGGACAGCGTAGTAGGAGAGCACCGACTCCCGCGCCGTGTGGCCGAGCAGACGCGAGTCGGACCGGGCGTCCTCGATGGTGCAGGAGACGCCGTCCTGCGCCGTGAGCATGCAGTAGGAATCCTGGAGCGGGACGTCCTTGCCGATCTGCAGATGGGGGTTTCCACGATCGAAAAGCAAAATGCTCCGCACCCAGGTGGACTCGAAGCGATAGATGCCCGTGAACCGGTACTCGGTCGTCGAGTTGAGATACCGCAGGGCTCCGAAGAGCCCCTGCTCCTGGAGCGTCCGCTCGAAGGCTTTGATCACGTCGGCGAGCGGAGAGGGCATCCGGGTCCGGCTCCGCTCCCCGCCAGGGGTGCCGTGCGGTTCGAACGCATGTTGATGTTCATACTGATGAGACATGAAGCTCCTGCCTGCAGCCTAAATTATTGGAATGCGTATCAATATAGCTTCGCTCGGGAGCCGGCGCAAGGAACGCCTGTTCCGGTTGGCGGTAGAACCGGCGGCCTGAGAGCAGGCCGCCGGCGTCCAGATTCAGGTGTTCTAGTACCCTGTCAAAGCAGAATTGAAGGGTCGAGGCGGAGCTCTAATCTGGAGGCCCAACGGGCCGTTTTCCCTCAGCCCAGGGCAGCGCCCTGGGATTGGCCATCGCCTCATGACCTTTTGCGGCCTGAAGGGTCGCGCTATCGGTTGGGTGAAAATCCGGAACGCCGGTTAACGCAACCCTTCAGGCCGCATCGCCTTCCTGGATCCTCCGGAACCCAGGGCGGTGCCCTGGGCTGAGGAAGCCCGGGCCGTTGGCCCGGCAATGCGGTGATGTCGCCGGGGGCGCTACGTAGTCCGTCCTACAAAGAACCCGTCAATTCAAGATTGACGGTGTTCTAGTTCGCCGAGCAGCAGGTGTTGAGGGTGCGGGAATAGGGTGTCGGAGTGTCGCAGTAGACCCCGGTGCACTCGTCGTCGCTGCAGACGACCGTCGAGTGGCTCGCGTCGGTGTAGTAGATCGTTATCGTCCCAGGATACGTGCCGAACGGGCAGATCTTGATCGCCTCCGCGCGAGGCGGGAGCGAGACGAGGGCGGCGCCGGCGAGAGCGCCGGCCAGGAGGAACAGCCTGAACGTCCGGGGTGAGGTGCGGTCCTTCAGAAGCTTCTGCATGATTTCTCCTTTCGCGGCCAATGTATCAATACGTACGCATGCGAGCAAGTAGGTGCATACTGGCCGGGCCACTCGCCGCTCCCCCCGGGAGTCTGAGCTACCATGGCGGCATGACGGACCCGACACCAGAACCCTCCGCGCCCGGCCTGCTCAGCCCATTGAAAATTCGTGGCGTGACGCTCCGCAATCGGATCGTGATGTCCCCCATGTGCCAGTACAGCGCCGAGGAGGGGCTGGCCAACGACTGGCACCTGGTCCATCTGGGCAGCCGGGCGGTGGGCGGAGCGGCCCTGGTCATGGTCGAGGCCACGGCCGTGACCCGCGACGGCCGGATCTCCCCGGCCGACCTCGGGATCTGGAGCGACGGGCATGTCGAGCCCCTGGCCCGTATCGCGCGGTTCGTCCAGGCCCAGGGCGCGGTCGCCGGCATCCAGCTCTCCCACGCCGGGCGCAAGGGCAGCACGGAGCCCCCCTGGAAGGGCGGGGGTCCTCTCATGACGCCCGAGGAAGGGGGGTGGAACGTCGCCGGCCCGAGCCCGATCCCGTTTCGCGATGATGGGCCGGTGCCGCTGCCGCTGGACGAGGCCGGCATCGACCAGGTGGTCGCGGATTTCGAGACCGCCGCCCGGCGCGCCCTGGTGGCGGGCTTCCGGGTGATCGAGATCCACGCCGCCCACGGCTACCTGCTGCACCAGTTCCTCTCGCCGCTGAGCAACCAGCGGGACGACTCCTACGGCGGCAGCCTGGAGAACCGGATCCGCCTGCTTCTGCGGGTGGCCGAGCGCCTGCGCGGCGTGATGCCCGCAGAGCTGCCGCTCTTCGTGCGGCTCTCGGCGACCGACTGGGCGCCCGGCCCGGCGAGGAACGGATGGGAGATCGAGCAGTCCATCCAGCTCGCGAGGTGGCTCAAGCTGATCGGCGTCGACCTGATCGACGCCTCCTCCGGCGGCACCCTGCCGCGGGTGAGCATCCCGGTCGCCAAGGGGTACCAGGTGCCGTTCGCCCGCCGCATCCGCCAGGAGGCAGGCATCCCGACCGCGGCCGTCGGAATGATCACCGAGCCGGAGCACGCCAACGAGATCATCCGGAACGGCGACGCCGACCTCGTCTTCCTCGCCCGCGAGATGCTGCGCGACCCCTACTGGGCGTTCAGGGCCGAGCGCGAGCTGGGCCAGCCGCCGGTGTTGCCCGTGCAGTACGAGCGGGCTCGCTGAGACGCCGTCTATCCCGCCCGCAGGCGACTCGCGATCTCCTCGTCCCGGGCCGCTTCGTCCAGGCGGCCGAGGGCGGTGTGAGCCATCGCGCGGTTGCGGTAGAGATCCGGGGCCTCCGGCGCGAGACGGATCGCCTCGTCCAGGTCCGCCAGCGCCTCGGCGCAGCGGCCGGCCTCATAGTGGAGGACGGCCCGGTTGGCCCATACGAAGGGGAGCTTCGGATCGAGGCCCAGCGCGGCGCTATAGTCGCCCGCCGCCTCCTCTCCCCGGCCTAGCGCGCGCAGAGACTGCGCCCGACCCACCCGGGCGAGGAGTTGCCCGGGGGAGAGCTCGAGGGCGCGGGTATAGCAGGCCACCGCCTCCTCCGCCTCGCCCAGCAGACGGTGGCATTGACCGAGATTCGTCCAGACCTCCGCGTAAGGGGGGCTGAGGGAGATCGCCCGCCGGTAATCCGCGGCGGCCTCCGCGAAGCGGCCGGCCTTCAGCAACAGGTTCCCCCGTTCGTTGTGATACTCCGAGTATTTCGGATCCAGCTCCAGCGCCGACGCATAGTGATCGATCGCTTCGGAAAGCCGGTTCATCCCGGCGTAGATCTGGGCGATGTTGTAGATCAGCACCGAACGAAAGAGGGCATGGCGGCCATGGCTGAAATGCGTCTCGATTCTCCGCAAACAATCCTGGCAGAGCGCGATGGCCTCTTCCGGACGCCCCTGGCGGCTGCGCACCAGGGCCAGCCCGTTGGTCGAGAACGCGATGCTGAACTGCTTCTGGTCCTCGGGAACGTCGCTGCGCTCCGACTCCTCGTTGCTCGCCCGGAGGTGGTGCTCGGCCAGCTCGGGGTCGCGGACGGGGAGGAATCGCAGATGCATCATCGCCAGCATGTAGTGCATGCGGGCCCGCACCTTCGGAATCTCCATCCTGGGCAGCCCTTCGCGCTCGAGAATCGGGAGCACCTGCCCGGCTCGCCCTACCGCCACCAGGGTGCTGTAGATCTGCACGAGGAGACTCAACCGCGCCGGCTCCTCCTGCCGGCAGAGGTCTTCGAGCCCGTCGACCACCACCGGCACGAATTCGCAGGCATCCTCGTAGAAGCCATGCTGGTTGTAGAGCTGGAGCGCCCAGGCCCGGGTCTCGAGGGCGCGGCGGGCATCGCCGCTCCGCTCCAGGAGGGAGATCAGCCGGTGCACGGCGATCTCGGCCCGGGAGGAGTCCACGGCGAGCGAGGCCGAGAGATCCGCGGCCCGAACGGCGGCTTCGGCGGCGGTGAGACCGGGAACGGCCGCGGGTGGCGGCAGGGGGTGGTGCATCTCCCGGAATGGAGGCCCCGGCCACCGGGCAGCCGTCTCTGCCGCCTTCTCCGGAGCCACGGCCAGGGCCAGCTCCAGGGGGAAGCCTTCACAACGGCGTACCAGCTCGTGCACGAAGGTCCGGACGAGGTGGCTCGACTCGTCCCAACTCTCGCAACCGATCGCCAGGTGGCGATCCCCGGCGGCGCGGGCGGCCTGGAGCAGGAAGTCGATCAGCCCCTGGACCACCCGGGCCATCCGGTCGGCGGGAAAGACCCGGATCCGCTCGTCGCCGGCGGCCGTCTCCGCCAGGCTCTTTCGCTCCGCGCTCTCCTCGCTCCGCCGCTCCGGCAGCACCCGTTCCAGCTCGTACGCGTAGCGATTCAACAGGCCGGAAGCAACGGGCTCGACGCGCCGCACCCAGAATCTGATCAGAGAGGAGACGCCGGACCAGACCCCCTCCGTCCTGCGGTCACAATCGATCACGGGGCCGTCGATCCATCGACGCAGGAGCTCCTCGCGGCCGGCGCCGGCAGGTGCGACCAGCAGGACGATCCGCGCGGCTATCACGCGGACCCTGCCAAAGGGGCTGAGCAACCCGGAGGCTGCTCAGCCGGATGTGACCTCATGCCGATCGTCCGGGGATCAGAAGCCGCCACCCAGCCAGGACCAGGAGTTGCAACCCTCCGGAGTGTAAACGCAGGGCATGTACATGGCCGCGGCGGGACGCGTCGTTTCGGCGTCGAAAAGACTGAACTCAATCATCGGGATCACCTCCTTTTCGTTTCATCGAGACGGGAACAATACTGAATGCAATACCGCCACCGCCTCTACTCACTACAGTGCCTGACGCGAATCAAAGCGATCCGTAAAAACGCCCGGGCAGATTCCAGGTCTTCGGCCGCTCTCCTTGACAGACTAGGAGAGCCATGGCATTCTTTCCCTAGTCAAGCTAGGAGAACGAGCCGCCATGGCCAAGACCGCAGACCTGCTTCCCGGCACTCTCGACATGCTGATCCTCAAGGCGGTGTCGCTCACGCCCCTGCATGGGTACGGCGTGCTGCTGCGCATCCGTCAGATCTCGGGCGAGGCGCTCGAGGTCCCGCAAGGGTCCCTGTATCCGGCGCTCTACCGGCTGGAGCACCAGAAGCTCATCGCCGCCGAGTGGGGGCAGAGCGACAACAACCGCAAGGCGAAGTTCTACACCCTGACCGAGGCCGGGCGTCAACGTCTGCAGGAGGAGACGGACGAGTGGAAGCGGTTGGCGTCCGCCATCGCCGCCGCCCTGAACACCGTGGCGGACGAGGTGTGACATGTTGGGACATCTCTTTTCAGTGCTCCGGACGCTCCGCCACCGGCATCGGTTCGAAGACGGCATGGCCGAGGAGATGCGCTTTCACATCGAGCAGTACACGGCCGATCTCGTGAGCTCCGGCGTGGAGCCGATGGAAGCGGCGCGCCGCGCGCGCCGGGAATTCGGCAGCGTCGACAACGTCAAGACGGACTGCCGCGAGGCGAGCGGCCTGCGCCTGTTCGACGAGATCCATCAGGACCTGCGGTATGCCGCCCGCCTGATGCGCAAGACGCCGGGCTTCACGGTCACCGCCCTGGCCACCCTGGCGCTCTGCATCGGCGCGAACCTGACCATCTTCGCCGTCGTCGACTCGGTGCTGCTGCGGCCGCTGCCCTTCCCCGCCGCCGGCCGGCTGGTGAGCTTGTACAACACCTATCCGAAGGCCGGCGTCCCCAACGACGGCTGCTCGCTGGCGAACTACTATGAGCGCCGCGGGCAGATCCCGGCCTTCTCGGGGCTGGCGGTCTACCGCGACGCCATGGCGGTCGTGGGCGAAACGGGCGCGACGGAGCAGATGCCGGTCTCGCGGGTCTCCCCGGACTTCTTCTCCACCCTGGGGCTCGGCCCGGTGATCGGGCGCGCGTTTACGGAGGCGGAGACCGCGGAGGGGAAAAACGACGCGGCCATCCTCACGGACAGCTACTGGCGACAGCGCCTGGGTGCCGACCCGCGCGTGCTCGGCCGCAGGATCCGCGTCAACGGCATCTCCAGGACCGTGGTCGGGGTCTTGCCGCCCCGCTTCAGCTTCCTCTCGTCCCAGGCACTGATCTACCTCCCGCTCGCGTCGAGCCCGGACGAGCGCGCGCCCGGGCGGCGGCACTCCGGGACCGCCCGCATGATCGCCCGGCTCCGGCCGGGGGCCACTCTGGCGGAGGCCCAGGCGCAGACCGACGCCCGCAACGCCGCCGTGGAGGTGAACGGCCCGGAGGCGAGGATGATGGCCGACGCGGGCTTCCGATCGCTCGTGGTGCCCCTGCGGGCGGACCATGTGGCCGCGGTCCGTCCCACCCTGCTGCTGGTGCAGGCGGGGGCTCTCTTCCTGCTCCTCATCGGCGGAGTCAACCTGGTGAACCTGCTGCTCATCCGCGCCAGCGGCCGGGTGAAGGAGCTGGCGGTCCGGCAGGCGCTCGGAGCGAGCCGGCGGCACGTCGTGAGCGGCGCCCTGGTGGAGAGCACGCTGCTGGCGCTGACCGGAGGCCTTCTCGGTCTGGCCGCCGGAGCGGGAGGCATCCGCCTCCTGGCCCTGCTGGGAGTCGACCGCCTGCCCCTGGGATCGCACGTGGCCTTTGACGGCCGCCTGGCGCTGATCGCCCTCGCGGGCTCGCTCGCCGTGGGGATCGCGCTCGGCCTGCCGGTTGTCTGGCTCAGCCTGCGCAACACAGCGGCCCCCGGGCTGCAGGCCGAGTCCCGGGGCACCACGACCGGCCGGGCCGCGCAACGGCTGCGCCACGCCTTCATCGTCGCCCAGATCGCCCTGGCCTTCGTGCTGCTCGCAGGGGCGGGCCTGCTCGGCTTGAGCCTGCGGAAGGTGATGACCGTCTCCCCCGGATTCCGGCCCGGCAACATCCTGAGCGGGCAGCTGGTGCTGCCGGTGAGGAGCTATTCAGGCCGGCAGGCCCTGCTCACGGTCACCGAGAGGATCACCGCGGAGGTCGGCCGCCAGCCGGGCGTGCAGGCGGTGGGGTTCGCCACCAACGTGCCGCTGAGCGGTATCAGCAACAAGAGCGCGGCGACGGTCCAGGGGCACCGGGCCCAGCCTGGAGAGGCGCCGCACGCGGTCTACTCCTACAGCGTGGGCGGCGACTACTTCTCCGCCCTGGGCTTCTCGCTACGCGAGGGCCGCTTCCTCACGGCCGACGACTCCCGCCGCGCCGAGCGGTACTGCGTCGTCGACGAGGACTTCGCCCGCCGGTATTGGCCTAAGAGCGGGCCTAAAAACGGCCCTAAAAGCGGGCCTCGCGGCGGCGCGCTCGGCCAGCAGGTTTTCGAAGGGGGCTCCGCCGGGGAGAGCCCCGCCGAGGCCTATACCATCGTCGGCGTCGTCGGCCCGGTGAAGCAGGCCGGGCTGGTCGAGGACGCGGCCCAGGGCGCGGTCTACTACCCCTTCGGCCACCGGATGGACCACAGCCTTTGGGTGGTGGTCCGCACGAGCCTGCCTCCGGAATCGCTCGGGCCGGTGTTGCGCAGGGCCGTCCGGGCGGTCGATCCCGAGCTGCCGGTCAACGATCTCCGGTCGATGGAAGCCCGCCTCGCCGACAGCCTGGTCGCCCGCCGCTCGCCGGCCCTGCTGGCCGGCCTCTTCGCCGGCATCGCCCTGCTCCTCACCGCGATCGGCACCTACGGGGTGTTGAGCTATGCCGTGGCACAGCGCCGCCGCGAGATCGGCCTGCGCATGGCGCTGGGGGCCCGGCCGGAGCAGGTCCGCGTTCAGTTCGTCTCGCTCGCCCTGCGCCTGCTGGCCGCCGGCATGATCCTCGGCCTCCTCGGAGCCTGGCTGACCGGCAAGGCGATGCAGGCGGTGCTTTTCCAGGTGCCGGCCCTTCACGTCGCCACGCTCGTCGCCGCCGCCGGCATCCTGGGGATCGTGTCTCTGATCGCCTGCCTGCTGCCTTCCGAACGCGCCGCCCGGATCTCACCGATGGAGGCGCTCGTCGAAGAGTGAGGATCGGCGCTGCTGCGAAAGCAGGGATGAAAGGGACAAGAAGGACGAAAAGGACAAGATGGCTCCCTGTCCTTGCTGTCCTTGCTGTCCTTGACGTCCCTTTCGTCCTTGTTCGTCCTTGCTCCGCGGCCTCACCCCTCCTGCCGGAGCACGTCGAGCGGGCGCGCGTGGGTCGGGCGCCAAGCGACGGCGACGGCGCTCGAGAAGGCGATGGCCATGGCGACCGCGATCATCACTGGCGCCTGCGTGGGATCGAGCACGAGCTGCGCCGCCGGCCGCATGCGATCGATCACTCCGAAGGCGAGGGCGACAGCTCCCATCCCGGCGGCGCCCGCCACCAGCCCGAGCAGCGCGTATTCGATCGCGATCCCGGACAGGATCCGCGCGCTCGAATAACCGATCGCCTTGAAGATCCCCATCTCACGCCGGCGCTCGAGCATCGCGAGACCCACCGAATTCGCGATCAGGACTCCGCCCGCGACGAGCGCCAGCCCGGCGGTGGCGACGACGAAGGCGAAAAGGTTTTCGATCGCGCCCCTCATCTCCGCATTCAGATCGGCCCGGCTCAGCAGCAGGGCATCCGGCGCGGCGCGTTCGAGAGCTTTCGCGACCGCGTCGAGCCGTTCCTCTCCCGCCTTGCCGGTGAAATTCACCTGCGCCGCCGGACCGCCGAGCCGCCGGGCCGTCGCTTCGCCGAGGATCAGGCCCTCCACGCGCGGCACCAGCGGCGAGACCCTCTTCACCTCGTAGAAGCCCGCGATCGACACGCGTGCATGTTCGCCCGTGGGCGCCGAAAGCTCGACGGCATCGCCGGCCTTGAGTTTCCACGGTTCGCCCCGCAACCGGGCGGGCGCGAGCGCGGCTCCCGGCTCCTTGCTCCAGGCACCCTCGACAATCCGCACGGTCCCCGTCCCGTCCGCGTCACAACCCGTGATCCCACGCAGGACGTCGAGCGCACGGCCACTCGGAATTCGCGCATCGACCGGCGACGTCACGAAGCGCTGGACCGCGTTCACCCCCGCGCGTTCGAGCACCGCCGCGACCGGACTCGCGTCGGAAGGAGCCGCATAGACGGCGATGTTGGTTCCGCTGCTCGGGAGCTCCTGTCTGGCCATTCGCTGGCGCCCGTTCGCAATCGTCGCCCCGGCAAATCCGATCGTGAACACACCGCAGAACAGCGCCACGAGGGCCACCAGCGTATGTAAAGGATTTCGCCGGAGATTTCTCCGGGCGATCGCCACGATGCCCGGCAACGGCAGCGGGACGGCGACGACCGCGAAGAACCCGGCGCCGAGCAGCGCGACGAGGAGCACGAGCCCGGCGGCGCCGGCCGCCACGACGACGACGCCATAGAGGACCGAACGCAGGATCGCCGCCGCGAGCGCCGAAAACAGCACCCCGAGCGCGGCGTAGAGCACGGCCGCCTCACCCCAGACCATCGGCGTCGGGAGGTCGCGCAACAGCGTCGACGGCCGCACGGCGCTCGCCCGGGCAATCGCGTGCAGACCGAAAATGACCGCCGTCGCGACGCCGACGGCCACTCCGCCCACCAGCACCCGGGGATCGACCGACGAGCCGAGCATGATCGGTCCCACTCGCCCGAGAAGAGTGCGCAGCCAGAAAGAGAGACCGGCGCCCGCCGCGGCGCCGGCGAGGCCGCCGGCCGCGCCGAGCATTCCCGTCTCGAGGCCGAAGAGGAGCACGAGGTGGCGGCGCTCGTAGCCAAGCGTCTTGAGCGTCGCGATCTCCAGCTTGCGACGAGCCAGCAGGACCTGCATGGTGTTGGACACGCCGATGCCGCCGAGCAGGAGACCGAGGATGCCGGCGCCCTTGAGCATCAATCCGAACAGGTCCACGACGCGAGCCCGGTCCTTCGCAACCTTTTCGCGCGCCGTCACCTCCCAGCCCGCGACACCGAGAGCCACGGCGGCGGGCCGGGCCGGACCCCAGAGCACCTGCGCCGAGCCCACGACGTTCTCGCGCCCGGCGAGGCGGCGGGCCGTCGCGAGGCTGTAGAACACCGTATCGCCCTGGCGATCGGGAGTCAGCTCGGCGATACCGGCCACCCGCAGACGGGCCGGCGCGCCTTCCGCACCGCCGCCCAGCGTGAAGAGGTCGCCGACTGCGAGCGCCATAATGTCGGCGACGTCGCGAGTGATCACCGCCGTTCCGGGTTCGGCGATCAAGCGTCCGAACGCGCGAGCCGGCGCTTTGCCGAGGCCCACCTCTCCCATGAGGGGAAACGTCCCGGGGTCCACGCCGAGCGCCCTGCCGAGCACGTGGACCCGTCCGGCGCCGGCGCGCTTGAGGATCGCGCCCCCACCTTGCGTGGTGAGGGTGTAGGCCGCGAGCGCGCCCTGCGCCCGCATCCGTTCGAGCGCCGCGACATCCTCGGCCGCGAGGGTCCGGCCTCTCCGGGACAGCGAGGCGTCGCCGCCGAGAACGAAGCGCGCGTCGAGAGCGATCGACGCCGCGATCATCGACGAGAGGAGCTGCAAGGCGACCAGCGACATGACGCCGAAGCCGACGCACGCCGTCGCCAGCAGCGTCCGTTGACCGCCCCGCAGCAGGTTGCGGGCCGCGTACCGGCATGCGAAGGCGGCGTTCATCGCTCCTCCAGGAGGCCGTCGAGCATGTGCAGATTGCGATCGGCGCGCGCGGCGACCTCCGGGTCGTGCGTGGCGACGACGACGGTGATCCGCAGGTCGCGGCGCAGCGTTTCGAGCAGCTCGAGCACCTGCTTCCCGGTGGCGCTGTCGAGGTTGCCGGTCGGTTCGTCGGCGATCAGGAGCGCCGGCCGCGTGACGAGCGCACGGGCGATGGCGACGCGCTGCTGCTGACCGCCCGAGAGCTGGTGCGGCCGGTGCGCGAGGCGATCCGACAGTCCCACCAGCCCGAGCACCTCCCGCGCGGCATCGCGGGCGTTCGAGCGCGACGAGCCCACGTGGAGCGGCGCCTCGACGTTCTCCTGGGCCGTGAGCGATCCGATCAGGTTGAACGACTGAAACACGACGCCGATCTTCTCGTTGCGCAGCCGCGCCATGGCGCGCTCGCCGAGCCGCGTGACATCGGTCCCGTCGACGACGATGCGCCCCGAGGTGGGAGAATCGAGACCGGCGAGAATGCCGAGCAGGGTCGACTTGCCCGAGCCCGACGGCCCAGTGAGCGCGATCCACTCGCCGGGATCGACCGTGAAGGAAACACCCCTGAGGATGGGGACGAGCTCGCCGCCGAGCGGGAGAGAGCGCGTCAGATCGATGGCCTCGATCGCGGGCCTGCCAGTGGGTTGCATCGTCAGATCAGCCTCCGAATCAAGGGAAGTCGTCTGTACAACGCACCCCGCCGGCCTCTATTACAGGGTCGGCGCCCTTCTTCCTCCGGACCGATCTTCCGCGGCCTCGTAGTACGATCTCCGCCATGGCGAAGGCAGCGAAACATCCGCAGGACCGTGCGCGCCTCGAATCCATCGACGTCGTCCGCGGCGTGATCATGATCCTCATGGCGCTCGACCACACCCGGGACTTCTTCGGCATCCCCGGGCAGAGTCCCACGGACCTGGCCAACGCCACGGCGGCGTTGTTCCTCACCCGCTGGATCACCTACTTCTGCGCGCCGGTGTTCTTCCTGCTCACGGGCACGGGCGCCTACCTCTCGCTGCGACGGAAGTCTCCGCGCGAGCTTTCCCGATTCCTGTTCACCCGCGGGCTCTGGCTGATCTTTCTGGAAGTCGTGCTGCTGCGGTGCTTCGCCTACCAGTTCAACGTCGATTACCGGGTGACGATGCTCCTCGTCCTGTGGGCGCTCGGCTGGGCGATGATCACGCTCGCGGCGCTCGTTCGCCTGCCGGCGTTCGTGGTGACCGCGTTCGGCGTCCTCCTGATCGCGGGTCATAACCTCCTCGACGCCGTTCAGTCGGCAAACCCGCTCTGGTCCATCCTGCATGCACCGGGTTTCGTCCTCAACACCCCGGAGCATGTCGTGTTCGTGGCCTATCCGCTCATTCCCTGGATCGGCGTGACCGCTGTCGGCTACGGCCTCGGACAGGTCTACGGCTGGGATGCCGATCGCCGGCGGTCCTTCCTCCTGCGTCTGGGGGTGGCCCTGAGTCTGGCCTTCCTGGTGATTCGCGGACTGAATGTGTACGGCGACCCGTCGCACTGGATGCGGCAGAAGACCGCGGTGTTCACCGTGCTCTCGTTCCTGAATACGACCAAGTACCCGCCGTCGCTGCTGTTCCTGCTGATGACGCTCGGCCCGGCGCTGGTCTTTCTCGGGCTCGTCGATCGCCGCACGCCCCGGATCCTTCGGCCGGCGCTGGTGATCGGCAAGGTGCCCCTGTTTTATTATGTGCTGCACTTTGCGCTGATCCACCTGCTCGCCGTCATCACAGTTACCCTGCGGTATGGATCGGCGCACTGGATGTTCGAGTCCCCGGACCTCGCGCACTATCCCTTCACCGCACCGCCCGGCTGGGGATATTCGCTGCCCGTCGTCTACCTGGTGTGGGCGTTCGTCGTGGTCGCGATGTATCCGCTCTGCCGGTGGTTCGCGGCGCTCAAGCAGCGGCGGAGCGATGCGTGGCTGAGCTACCTTTGAGAGCCCATGAGGACATGCCGTTGAGAGGACTCACCATGATCGCGGCCATCGTCGGCCTGATCGTGCTCGCGCCGATCGGCTGCCGGCAGGTTTCAGGTACCCAGCCTTCGATTCGACCCGGCCGGGCGTCACAGGAACCGGGACCTTGGCTGGTGGTGGATCCGAAGGTGGAGGATGCCGTGGCAGGGAGCCTGATCTATCATCAGGGACCAGCTCCTCCCAAGTTGCAGGGTCACGTTTCAGTCCAGATGCCCGGCGATCCGGCGGCCCTGGACTGGAAGAACATCGTCGTCGAAACCGTCATCTCCCCGGAAGGGGAGGTGGCGCGAGCCCGCGTCTTGCGCGGTCCCGAGGGCCTGGGGGCCGCTCTCGTCGAATCGCTGAGGCATTCCCGCTTCCAGCCTGCGCGGCTGGCCGGCAAACCGGTGGCCGTCTACTACGTCCTGATCCTCCCGTTGGATTTACAGGAGCGGCAAAGGGGTCGCGGGGCTCCCGCTTCTGGACCGGCGCCTACTCGCCGGTTTTCTTGAAGCGCTCCAACTCCGCGCGCAGCCGAGCGTTTTCCGCCTCGGCGGTCTTGCGGGCGGCCCGCTCCTCACTGGCGGTGAGGAGCCACTCCCCGGTCTCGGCATCGCCGACCCGGACCGTGCGGCCATCTTCGGAAGGAGCGAAGAAAAGATGGGTGGTCTCCGAGTGGATGCGCCCCCGCGAATCGGGATCGATCCGGCGATACCGCCCGTCCGACGCCCTGCGATAACCCGTCAGTGCCAGTGGATCTTCGAGGGGAAAGGGCGGATCGACGATGAGGTACTCCGGAACTCCGACCCGCTGGTAGAGCTCGACCTTCACCTTATGGTCGTTCTGATACATCGCGGCGTCCGAGTAGGAGACGACCTCGACGATCAGGCAGGGGAGCTCGCCTTCCTCGGCGACCCTGTAGATCGACCGGCCCTCGCGCTTCGGCACGCCTCGGACGACCGCGAGGTCCGGGGAGGGGTTGGGGAGACCGGGAAGCCCCCACTCGATCTTCATGTCGAAGAGGACCACCACGTCCTGGACCGATTCAAACTGTCTCTTCAGCAGCTCGTGCAACGTGGTGACGACTTGGGCGTGAGGATCGCTCTGGGTCACTTCGTCTCCGGGCTGCGGGTCGAGAAGATCCTCGGGCGTCAGCGGGATCTCCTGGTCGATGACCTCGCCGTTGGGCAGGCGGACGCGCTTCCACCTGGATCCGTAACGGAAGGGATCCGGCTCCTCTTCGGTGGGCATCTTGCGGAGAGGATTGGCCATGGAGACAGTATAGCCAGATTCCGCCGAGGCGGTCAAAGTATCCGGAATCGGAGACGCCCTTACCGCGTCGCGCCCCCCGGCAACTCCCCCACCGTCCACCCGCCCCCCAGCGCGCGGATCAGGTTGACGCTGGCGGTCATCTGGCGGACGCGGAGGTCGACGGTGTTGCGCTGGTTGACGAAGGCGGCGTTCTGGGCGGTGATGACTTCGAGGTAGGTGGCGATGCCGGCATTGTAGCGGTTGCGGGTCAGGGCTAGCGATCTCTCGGCCGCGGCGGTGGCGGCGGCCTGCTGGGTGGCCTCGTCGGCGAGGATGCGCACGGCCGCCAGGTTGTCCTCGACGGCCTGGAAGGCGGTCAGCACGCTCTGGCGGTAGGCGGCCACGGTGGCGTCGTAGTTGGCCTCGGCCTCCGCCACCGCTGCACGCCGCCGGCCGCCGTCGAAGACCGTGGCGAGCAGCGAGGGGCCGAGCGACCAGAAACGGTTCGGCAGCGAGAACAGGCTGGAGAGCGCCGTGCTCGCGAAGCCGCCGGAAGCGCTCAGGCCCAGGCTCGGATAGTACGCCGCGGTGGCCACTCCGATCTGGGCGTTGGCCGCAGCCACCTGGCGCTCGGCGGCGGCGATGTCCGGCCGGCGCTCCAGCAGCTCGGAAGGGACCGCCACCGGGATCACCGGCGGCGGCGCGGTGATCGGACCCTGTGCGATCGTCAGATCGGCGGGCGCCTTGCCGGTGAGGATCGCGATCGCGTGCTCGAATTCGGCGCGCGCCACGCCGAGATCGATCGCCTGGGCCTTTGCGCTCTCGAGCTGCGTCTGCGACTCGGCTACGTCGGCGCCCGACGCGACCCCCTGGTCGTGCCGGTTGACGGTGATCTGCAGCGCCTGCTGATAGTCGGCGACGGTCGAGTCCAGAAGCCGCTTCTGCTCATCCAGGCCGTGAAGCTGGAAGTAGTCGACCGCCAGCTCGGCCTGTAGGCTCAGGCGCAACGCCTCGACGTCAGCGGCGCTCGCCTGGGCGCTGGCGACGTTGGCCTCGATGTCCCGGCGCACCCTCCCCCACAGGTCGGCCTCCCAGGTGAAATCGATCGGAACCTGATAGATCGTCGCCGTGCCGCTCCCCCCGGCGCCGGTCTGCGAGGTGCCGCCCGAGGAGGAGGAATTCCGGCCCGTCGAGCCGCGCGAGGTCGTCACCTGCGCGCCGGCGGTGACGGTCGGGAACAGCCCGGCGCGCGCCGCGGAGACCGCCGCGCGGGCGCCGCGGAACTGGGCCTCGGCCTGCGCCAGGCTCTGGTTGGAGGCGGCGACCTGCTCCTCCAACGCGTTGAGCGCGGGATCGCCGAACGTCTCCCACCACTTGCCGCGCAGGACGCCGTCCTGCGGTTGCGCCGTCTTCCAGCCGGCCGGCGGCGCCTCCTTGAAGCCGGCGGGCACCTCCGTAGAGGGCTTTTTATAGTTCGGGCCGACGGCACACGCCGCGCCGAGGATCGACAGCGCAAACAGGCAAGACAGGCGCGTATTCATAAACGTTTTCTTTCTCATGCCTCGGGGTCTCATGCCTCGGAGCCCGCGGGCACGACTTCCGGATGGCGCTCGTGCCGCCGCCGCTCCCACCAGAGCCGGAACCGGTCGAGGTAGAGATAGACCACCGGGGTCGTGTAGAGGGTGAGGAGCTGGCTGAACAGGAGCCCGCCGACGATCGCGATGCCGAGCGGCCGGCGGAGCTCGGAGCCGGTGCCGAGGCCGATGGCGAGCGGCAGGCCGCCGAGCATCGCCGCCATGGTGGTCATGGTGATCGGCCGGAAGCGCAGCAGGCAGGCCTCGTAGATGGCGTCGGCCGGGCTCTTGCCCTCCTTGCGCTCGGCTTCGATGGCGAAATCGATCATCAGGATGGCGTTCTTCTTGACGATGCCGATCAGCAGGATGATGCCGATCAGCGCGATCACCGACAGCTCGGTGTGACAGATGATCAGCGCCAGCAGCGCACCGACGCCGGCCGACGGCAGGGTGGAGAGAATGGTGATCGGATGGATGGTGCTCTCATAGAGCATGCCGAGCACGATGTAGACGGTGAGCACCGCCGCCAGGATCAGCAATGGCTCGTTTTTCAACGAGTCCTGGAACGCCTGCGCCGTCCCCGCGAAGCTGCCGTGGATGCTCGCCGGCAACCCGATCTCCGCCTCCGCCTGGTCGACGGCGGTGACGGCGGTACCGAGCGCCACGCCGGGAGGAAGGTTGAACGAGAAGGTGACCGACGGGAACTGCCCCTGGTGGTTGATGATCAGCGACGCGTTGGTGGTCTCGTAGCGGGTGAAGGCGGCGAGCGGCACCAGCTGTCCGGCAGTCGTCTTCACGTTGATGTATTTCAACCCGTCGGGAGTCTGCCAGTACTGCGGCTCGACCTCCATGATGACGTGATACTGGTTGAGCTGCCGGTACATCGTCGAGACCTGGCGCTGGCCGAAGGCGTCGTAGAGCGTGTTGTCGACCATCGAAGGGGTGATCCCGAGCCGCGCGGCGGTGGCGCGATCGATCACCAGCGTGGACTGGAGACCCTTGTTCTGCTGATCGGAGTTGACGTCGACCAGCTCCTTGACGGTGCGCAGCTTCTGCTGCACCTTCGGAGCCCATTGCAGCAGCTCCTGGGTATCGTCCCCCTGCAAGGTGTACTGGTACTGCGCGTTCCCCTGGCGACCGCCGACCCGCAGGTCCTGATTCGCCTGGAGGAAGAGATTGGCGCCCGGCTCATGGGAGAGCTTGGGGCGCAGGCGCGCGATGATCTGGTCCGCGGTCACCTTGCGCTTGTCCTTGAGCGCCACGAACATGCGCGCCGAGTTGTTGCCGCCGGTGAAGGCGGTCACGCTCTCGATTCCCGGATCGCGCTGGACGATCGAGACCAGCCGTTTCATCCGCCCCTGCATCGCCTGGAAGGAGCTCGACTGGTCGGCCACGATCGAGCCGCCCATCCGCCCCGTGTCCTGCTGCGGAAAGAAACCTTTCGGAACGATGATGTAGAGATAGACGCTGGCCCCCATCGTCGCGATGGTGATAAAGAGCACTATCGCCTGGTGGCGGAGCACCCAGGAGAGCGAGACGTCGTATTTGTGCAGGATCCAGTCGAAGACCCGCTCGCTCTTCTGATAGAGCCGGCCGTGGCGCTGCTCGTCGCGCGAGCGCAGGAGGACGGCGCACATCATCGGCGTGGCGGTGAGCGAGACCACCATCGAGACGGCGATGGCGATCGAGAGGACGATGGCGAACTCGCGGAACAGCCGGCCGACGATCCCGCCCATCAGCAGGATGGGGATGAACACCGCGATCAGCGAGATGCTGATCGTCAGCACCGTGAAACCGATCTCGCGGGCGCCCTTCAGCGCCGCCTCCACCGGCTTCATCCCCTGCTCCAGGTAGCGGGTGATGTTCTCGATCACCACGATCGCGTCGTCCACCACGAACCCGGTGGCGACCGTCAGCGCCATCAGCGACAGGTTGTCGATGCTGTAGCCGAGCAGGTACATGACGCCGAAGGTGCCGATCAGCGACACCGGCACGGCGACGCTGGGGATGAAGGTCGAGCGCAGGTCGCGCAGGAAGGCGAAGACGACCAGGATCACGAGGAAGATCGAGATCACGAGAGTGATCTCGACGTCGTGCACCGAGGCTCGGATGGTGGTGGTCGAGTCCATCACCACCTGGGTGTCGATCGCCGGCGAGATCGACGCCTTGAGCTGCGGCAGCACGGCGCGGATGCGGTCGACGGTGGCGATCACGTTGGCGCCCGGCTGGCGGAAGATGATCAGCAGCACGGCGGGCTTGCCGTTCGCGAGCCCGCCCGAGCGGACGTTCTCGACCGAATCGTCGACCGTTGCGACGTCGGAGAGGCGGACGCCGGCGCCGTTCTTATAACTGATGATCAGTGGCCGGTACTCGGCGGCCTGAAGCAGCTGGTCCGTGGTGCTGATCGTCCACAGGCGGTCGACGCTGGCGAGCTCGCCCTTGGGGCGGTTGGCGTTGGCGTTGCCGAGCGCCGTGCGGACATCCTCCAGGCCGAGACCGTAGCCGTTGAGGAGGGTCGGATTGACCTCCACCCGCACGGCCGGCAGCGCGCCGCCGCCGACGGTGATCTCGCCCACCCCTTCGATCTGCGAGATCTTCTGTTGCAGCACAGAGGCGGCGACGTCGTAGATCTTCGGCGTCTGGATCTGGTCCGAGGTGAGCGCGAGCAGCATGATCGGCGCGTCGGACGGGTTCGATTTGCGCAGGTTCGGATTGCTCGGCAGGTTCGCCGGCAGCTGGCCGCGGGCGGCGTTGATCGCCGCCTGCACGTCGCGCGAGGCGGCGTCGATGTCGCGGTTCAAATCGAACTGCAAGGTGATGTTGGTCGAGCCGAGCGAGCTCGACGAGGTCATTTCGGTGACCCCGGCGATGCGCCCGAACTGCCGTTCCAGCGGTGTCGCGACCGACGAGGCCATGGTCTCCGGGCTGGCGCCGGGGAGCCCCGCCGAAACGTGAACGGTGGGGAACTCCACCTGCGGCAGCGGCGAGACCGGCAGCAGCCGGAAGGCGAGGCTGCCCGCCAGCGCCACCGCCACCACGAGCAGCGTGGTGGCGATCGGCCGCCGGATGAACGGCGCCGAGATGCCGCTCAGACCGGCTTTTTCTTCGCCCTGCTCCGCGGCCTCTTCGGCCTCTCCGGGTTTGCCCTTCTCGTCGCTCATGCGCCCGCTTCCTCGGGTTGCAGGTCGTGCCCACCGTGCTTTTCCCGCCGCTTCTCAGCCCACCGCGAGGCCTTGCGCGCCAGGCGGTCGAAGGCGAGGTAGACCACCGGCGTGGTGTAGAGCGTCAGCAGCTGGCTGAAGATCAGGCCGCCGATGATCGCGATGCCGAGCGGCCGGCGAAGCTCGGCGCCGATGCCGCTGCCGAGCGCCAGGGGGACGGCGCCGAGCAGGGCCGCCATGGTGGTCATGATGATCGGCCGGAAACGGAGCAGCGCGGCCTGATAGATCGCGTCGTGCGGCTCCTTCTTCTCCTTGCGTTCGGCGTCGAGCGCGAAATCGATCATCATGATCGCGTTCTTCTCGACGATGCCGATCAAGAGGATGATGCCGATCAGCGCGATGATGCTGAACTCGCTGCGACAGATCAGCAGCGCGAGCAGCGCGCCGACGCCGGCCGAGGGGAGCGTTGAGAGGATCGTCAGCGGATGGATGTAGCTCTCATAGAGCACGCCGAGCAGGATGTAGACGGTGATCACCGCCGCCAGGATCAGCAGCGGCGTGTTGCTCAGCGACCCTTCGAACGACGACGCCGTGCCCTGGAAGCCGGACTGGATGCTCGCCGGCATCTTGAGGTCGTCCTTGGCCTTGCCGACCGCCTTCACCGCGGCCCCCAGGGAGGCGCCGGGCGCCAGGTTGAAGGAGACGGTGACCACCGGGAACTGCCCCTGGTGATTCACCGCCAGCGGCGTGGTGGTCTCCTCGACGCGGGTGAAGGCGGCGAGCGGCACCGAGCCACCGCTGGCCGAGCGCAGGAACACGTTGGTCAGGTCCTGCGGGCCCTGGTGGAATCCCGGCTTGGTCTCCAGCACCACACGGTACTGGTTGAGCTGGGTGAACATGGTCGAGATCTGCCGCTGGCCAAACGCGTCGTAGAGCGTGTCGTCGAGCATCTGCGGCGTGATGCCGAGCCGCGACGCCGTGGTGCGGTCGAACACGAGCCGGGCCTGGAGGCCGTTGTTCTGCTGGTCGCTGCCGACATCGGCGAGCTCGGGAAGCTGCCGGAGCTTGGCGACGAAGCGGGGGACCCAGGTCGCGAGCTCCGCCGAGTCGGCGTCCTCGAGGCTGTACTGGAACTGCGCCCGGCTCACCCGGTCCTCCACCGACAGGTCCTGCACCGGCTGCATGTAGATCGTGATGCCGGACACTTTCGCGAGCTTCGGGGTCAGCCGGCGGATGACGTCGCTGGCGCTGGTCCCGCGGTCCTCCAGGGGCTTGAGGTTGATCTGGATGCGTCCGGTGTTGACCGTCGTGTTGGTGCCGTCGACGCCGATGAACGACGACAGGCTGGCGACCGCCGGATCGGCGAGGATCACCTGCGTCGCCGCCTGCTGCCGCGCCGACATGGCGGGGAAGGAGACGTCCTGCGCGCCCTCCGAAATGGCGAGGATGACGCCGGTGTCCTGGATCGGGAAGAACCCCTTGGGGATGAACAGGAAGAGGAGCACCGTGGCGACCAGCGTGCCGACGGCCACGCCCAGCGTCAGCCGCTGGTGGTCGAGCACCCAGACCAGCGTGCGGTCGTAGAAGTCGAGGATCTTCTCGAACACCCGCTCGGAGGCGCGGTAGAAGCGCCCGCGCTCGGACTCCGGCTTGTGGTGCAGGAGCTTGGCGGCCATCATCGGCGTCAGCGTCAGCGAGACGACGGCGGAGATCAGGATGGTCACGCTCAGGGTGACCGCGAACTCGCGGAACAGGCGGCCCACGACGTCGCCCATGAACAGCAAGGGGATCAGCACGGCGATCAGCGACACGGTCAGCGAGAGGATGGTGAAGCCGATCTGCTCGGCCCCCTTGAGCGCCGCCTGCAACGGTTTTTCCCCCTCCTCGATGTAGCGCGAGATGTTCTCGATCATCACGATCGCGTCGTCCACCACGAAGCCGGTCGAAATGGTGAGCGCCATCAGCGTTAGGTTGTTCAAGCTGTAGCCGAGCAGGTACATGACGCCGAAGGTGCCGATCAGGGTCAGCGGCACCGCGACGCTGGGGATTACCGTGGCGGCAAGCGTGCGCAGGAAGAGGAAGATCACCATCACCACGAGAGCGATGGTGAGCATCAGCTCGAGCTCGACGTCGCGCACCGAGGCGCGGATGGTGGCAGTGCGGTCGGTGAGCACGGTGACGTCGACGGAGGTCGGCAGCGAGGCGCGCAGCTGCGGCAGCAGCGCCGTCACGCGGTCGACGACGCTGATGATGTTCGCCCCCGGCTGGCGCTGGATGTTGACGATCACCGCCGGCGTCTGGTTCATCCACGCCGCCTGCTTCACGTTCTCGGCGGAATCGATCACCGTGGCGACGTCCGAGAGGTGCACCGGCGCGCCGTTCTTGTAGGCGACGATCAGCGGCCGGTACTGATCGCTCGACAGCAGCTGATCGTTGGCGCCGATGGTGAAGGACTGGCGCGCGCCGTCGAAGCTCCCCTTGGCCTGGTTGACGTTGGCGGCCGCCACGGCGGTGCGCACGTCCTCCAGGGTGAGGTCGTAGGCCGACAGCGCCGTGGGGTTGGCCTGGATGCGCACCGCCGGCTTCTGGCCGCCGCTGATCTGCACCAGTCCGACGCCGGGGAGCTGCGAGACCTTCTGGGCCAGACGGGTGTCGGCGAGGTCCTCGATCTTCGACAGCGGCAGCGTCTTCGAGGTCAGCGCCAGGGTGAGCACCGGGGCGTCCGCCGGGTTGGTCTTGCTGTAGATCGGCGGGTTGGGGAGATCCTTCGGCAGGAAGGTGCCGCCGGCGTTGATCGCCGCCTGCACCTGCTGCTCGGCGACGTCGATGTTGAGATCGAGGGTGAACTGCAACGTGATGACCGAGGCCCCCTCGGAGCTGATCGAGGTCATCTGGTTCAGCCCCGGCACTTGGCCGAACTGGCGCTCGAGCGGAGCGGTGACGGCGGAGGCCATGACGTCCGGGCTGGCGCCGGGATAGAAGGTGATCACCTGGATCGTCGGGTAGTCCACCTCCGGCAGGGCCGAGACGGGGAGCAGGCGGAAGGCGACGATGCCGGCGAGCAGCACGCCCACCATCAGCAGCGACGTCGCGATCGGCCGCAGGATGAACGGCCGCGACGGGCTCATGACTGCGCCTTCCGGTGACCCTTGCCGCTCTTGCCGGTATTGCCGGTATTGCCGCCAGGGCCGCCATTGCCGCCGCCGGGGGCGCCGCCGAGGTGGGTGCGGGTGCCGTTCGGCCCGGCCACCGACACGTCGACCTTCATCCCCGGCCGCAGCTTGTCGACGCCGTCGATGACCAGCAGGTCGCCGGGCGCGACGCCGCTCTGGACCACAGTATCTTCCCCCTCGGTGATGCCGACCGCGATGTTGCGCGACTCGACCGTGTGGTCCGGCTTGATCGCGTAGACGAACGTCGACTGCGGGCTGCGCTGGATGGCGGCGGTGGGGACGGTGACCGCCCCGCGCAGCACGTCGACGAGCAGCCGGGCGTTGACGAACTGGTCGGGAAACAGCGCCTCGTCGCCGTTGGGGAACTGGGCCTTGAGGCGGACGGTGCCGGTGGTGGGATCGATCTGGTTGTCGACCGCCAGCACCTTGCCGGCGCCGAGCTTGTGCTTCAGGTCGCGATCGTAGGCATCGACGGCGAGGACCTGGCCGGAGTGCACCTTCGGCAGCACTTGCGGCAACTGGTCCGCCGGGATGGTGAACAGCACGTCGATCGGCTGCAGCTGGGTGATCACCACGATCCCGGTCGTGTCGCCGGCGTGGACGACGTTGCCCACGTCCACCTGCCGCAGGCCGACCCGGCCGCCGGTGGGCGCGGTGACGCGGCTGTAGGTCAGGTTCAGCTTCGCGCTCTCGATCTGCGCCTGATCGCTCTTCAGCGTGGCCTGCACCTGGGCGACCGTCGCGACCTGGGTGTCGAGCTGCTGCTTGGCGATCGAATCCTGGGCGTAGAGCACCTGGTAGCGCTGCAGGTCGACCTGCGCGTTGTGGAGGGCCGCCTCGTCCTTGGCCTTCGTCCCCTCGGCCTGCATGAGCTGCACCTGGAACGGGCGCGGATCGATCTCGGCCAGCAGGTCCCCGGCGCGGACGATCTGCCCCTCGCGGAAGTCGATCCGCAGCAACTGCCCGTCCACCCGGCTCTTGACGTTGACGGTGTTCAGCGGCGCCACGCTGCCCAGGCCGGTCAGGTAGACGCCGACGTCCTTGGTCCGCGCGGTCGCCGCCAGCACCGGCACGGGGCGGTCCGCTCCCTTGCCCCCCGCGCCTCCCTTGCCGCCCTGGGCTGTGCCGTCCTGGGCCGGCGCCTTGCCGCGGTGATGGAAGGCCAGGAAGGCCGCGACGGCGGCGACGACCACCAGCAACGGCAGCACCCACCGCCGCCGGCGCGGCTCCCCGGCGCGTGGGCCCTCGGGAGACGCCGGAGGCGCCGGAGCGGCCGGCGACGGCGGAGTGGAGGCTGGATGGTTCTCGCGCGCCTGGGCTCGATCACGGGCCTGAATATTCTTTTTCGAAGCCGGCGGGGCCTCGCTCACGTCAGTTTCTGGGGGATCGGAAACCATGGGAAAGACCTCTGGATCGTAAAGATTGGTTCATTGCAAACGCGCCGCGGCCACGCTCACCGTCAGGCGGGTGATGCCGCCTGAGGGTGATTCTATGCATGGGGCGCGCCCGAAGTCGTTAAGAAGAAGTAAAGGATGGGGCCGCTCAGCGTCTCAACCCAGATATTCGGGCTTCTTCTCCGTCGTATCAAAGTGATGGCTGGTCTTATAAAGCTCGAACTTCCCGCTCTGGGCAACGGTTTGAGTCTTCGCCAGCAGCGCCGAGACCTGGGTACCGCTCATCGGCTGGAAGCTCTTCGCCGCGCTCAGCGCCTGATCGAGAATCGGCAGGGAATCGATCCCGGTAATGACGACGCTGACCGGCAGATTCATCGAGTAGTGCAGGCATTCGACCGCGGTCACGGCCTTGCTGTCGAGGATGAAGTGATCGCCCATCGGCTTCATCCCCAGCACCGCGATCTGGTGCTGGAGCGCGACGGGAAGAACCTTCTTCTCGAAGCTCTCGTAATGCGCGTCCATCACATTGAGCGGCATCTGCACGGTATCGAAGCTGAATTTGTGGGCGTCGGCGGTCTGGATCATGTGCAGGTGGATGTCCGGGCTCTTGTGGCCGGTGAAGCCGATGTACCGCACCTTCCCCGCCTTTTTGGCCGCCAGCACCGCCTCCAGGGCCCCGCCGGGGGCGAAGATGCGGTCCGGATCGTTCATCCGGATGATCTCGTGGAACTGCAGCAGGTCGATGTGGTCGACCTGCAACCGCTTGAGCGATTCGTCGAGCTGTTTGGTGGCGGACTCCTTGGTGCGGCCGTCTATCTTGGTCATCAGGAAGGCCTTCTGGCGGTAGCCGTCCTTCAGGGCCTTCCCCATCCGCTCCTCGCTCTTGCCGTCGTTGTAGTCCCAGGAGTTGTCCAGGAAGTTGATGCCGCGGTCGAGTGCGGTGCGGATGATGCGGAGGCTCTCCTGCTCGTCCTTCTGCATCCCGATGTGAGCGCCCCCCACGCCGACGAGCGAGACCTTCTCCCCCGTGCGTCCCAGGGTGCGGTACGGCACCCCCTGCTTCACCTCGGCGGCCCAGGCGAAGCCGCCGGAGCCGGCGGCGACCGCGGCCGCGGCCGACAGCTCCAGAAATTGCCGCCGGGTGACCCCTTGGCCCTCGGCTCCCTGATCTTTCTCCTCTGGCTCTCGGTTCGCTCCGCGCATCGGCTCACCTCTTCGCAAGTCTTTCAATGAATGAAATGGACGCCAAAGCGGGCGGCCTCGGGTGCCGCCATAGGGGAGGATTTGCAGCAAAAGTCGGGCCAGAGCGGGTGGGGCCTGTCCGAGCGACCTCGTGAAACGAGGAGATCCCGTAGCGCCGTTGAGGGCGACCGCAGGTCGCCCCTACAACAGATCTCGACGGAGGGTGTAGGGGCGACCTGCGGTCGCCCTCAACGGCGGGAGTTGCTACCCCGCCGGCTTCCCGCTAATGCCCCTTGCCCTTGCCCAACTCGCGCCAGCTCTCTTCGTTGACCTCGACGTCGTACTTCTTCGCCGCCGTCTTGATGTGCTTCCAGGCCTCGTTGCGCTCTTCGTCGCTCACCCCCTCGACCTGATTGAAACGGGCGATCGCGTTGCGCACGTGGCTGGCGTTTTCGAGGGGTTCCTTGCGCTGCTTGGGGAAGGCGAACTGGGTCGCCGGGATCTCTTCGCGCTCTTTGGTATCCAGTTTTGCCATGATTCTCTCCTTCCCCCGAGGCTTATTCATGAGCTATGCCAAACCTTGTCAAGGGATGGCGCCCGCATGGCCGAGGACCCGCCGCAGCATGGAGATCTGGCCGCCGTGGTAGCCCTCGTGGAAGCCGAGCAGGGTCAGCCGCTGGATCAGGGGATCGCCCTTCTCGCCGGGAGCCGCGAGCTCCTCCGCGGTGCAGGCTCGCAGGGCCGCGACGAGCGGGGCCTGCGAGCGGTCCAGCTCGGCGCGGATCGACTCCAGGGGCTCCGGGTTGTCTTCCGCGCCCAGGGGAGCGCTGCCGCGGGCATAACGGGCGGCTTTCTCCGGGTCCCAGACGGGCGGCTGGTTCAGGAGCTTCATCACCACGTTCCGGTGGTAGAGCAGATGGCCCAGCACCCAGTTGAGGGAATTTCCTCCGGGCTCGGGCGCGCGCAGCGATTCCTCCTGGGTGATCCCTTCGAGATTGCGCGTCAGGGTCATGTGGCTGAATTCGAAGATCTTGGCGATCGCTTGTCCGTCCATGGGTCGGCCTCCTTTCGCGTCATACAATAGCCGCTCTCATGAAAATCATCGCCCTCTTCTCCGCCACAGCGCTTCTTCTCTTCCATGGCTGGGCGGCCGGCGCCGGCTCGTCCCCCAAACCCGCGCCGGCCGTCGACCGTGCCGAGATGGCGGCCCGGGTCCGCGCCGAATTCCTCTCCTCGTGGCAGGCGTACGAGCGGTATGCCTGGGGGCACGACGAGCTCAAGCCCCTGAGCAAGACGCCGCGCGACTGGTACGGCGAGTCCCTCCTGATGACTCCGGTGGACTCGCTGGACTCACTGCTCCTCCTGGGCTTCAAGGACGAAGCGGCGAAGGCGCAGGCCCTGATCGTCGAGAAGCTCTCGTTCGACAAGGACATCTCCGTCAAGAACTTCGAGGTCACGATCCGCCTCCTGGGCGGTCTGCTCTCGGGCTACCAGGCGACCGGCGACGCGCGCCTGCTCCATCTCGCCGAGGATCTGGGGAGGCGGCTCCTGCCCGTCTTCAACTCCCCCACCGGCATGCCCTACATGTTCGTCAACCTCAGGACAGGCAAGACCTCGGGCGCGCGCTCCAACCCGGCGGAGATCGGAACTCTCCTCCTCGAGTTCGGCACCCTCTCGAAGCTCACCGGCAACCCGGTCTTCTACGACAAGGCCAAGAACGCCGTCGTCCAGCTCTACAAGCGGCGCTCGAAGATCGGCCTCGTGGGCGAGGAGATCGACGTCGAGACGGGGGCATGGATCAGCACGGCCAGCCACGTCGGCGGCGGCATCGACTCCTACTACGAATACCTCCTGAAGTGCTCACGGCTCTTCGGCGACAAGGACTGTGGAAAGATGTGGAAGGAGAGCCTCCGCGCGATCAACAAGCATCTGGCCGATCAGACCCCCACCGGGCTCTGGTACGGCCAGTCGGACATGGCGACGGGAAAGCGGACAGCCACGGAGTTCGGGGCCCTGCACGCCTTCCTGCCGGCCGTCCTGGCGCTCGGCGGCGACCTCGGCCAGGCGAAGCGCCTCCAGGACTCGGCGTACAGGATGTGGAATCTCGCCGGGATCGAGCCTGAGGTGATCGATTACCGGTCGATGAAGATCACGGCCGCCGGCTACCCGCTACGGCCCGAGATCATGGAATCGGCCTATTACCTGTTCCACGACACGAAGGATCCGAAATACCTGGAGATGGGACGGACGTTCTTCGAAGCGCTCGTCGCCCACTGCCGGACCGACGCCGGCTACACGGTCCTCAAGGACGTCACGACCTGGGAGAAGGGGGACCTGATGCCCAGCTATTTCCTGGCCGAGACGCTCAAGTATCTGTACCTGCTCTTCGCCCCCGAGCAGACGCTCGATTTGAAAAAGGTTGTCTTCAACACCGAGGCGCATCCGCTGCGGCGAAGCTGGTAGATAACTGATCGATAAAAAAGTCGGGGCAGGACCGGGGGGAATCGGTCCTGCCCGCTTGGAGGAGAGACTTACGGGCAGGTGGCGAAGGCTTCGGCGTCGCGCACGGGTGCCGGGGTGGTGCCGGCGGGGTTGAAGTAGACCCGGGTGCGGCCGGTCTGCGTGTCGCGCACCTTGATCGTGAACTCGACGTCGGTGACGGCCGCGAAGTCGAGCCAGTAGTGGCCGTTGACGGCGCAGCGGTCGAGCACGTGGAGCAGGATCTGCGGATCCTCCTGTGGGGAGGGGGCGAAGAGGGCGGTGTCGGGAGCTTCGGGCAGTGCCAGCCGCTTGGAGCTCCGATCCCCCTGGGATGCCGTCGGCCGCCACTGCACCGTCGCCTCGAACCTGCCGCCGTTGAGGCAGACGGCGCGCGTCTCATCGCAGGGCGCCGTCGAGCTGTCGGCAGTATCAGCCCCTTCCGCCCGGACCTGAGCGACGGCCGCGCCGCAACCGGGCGCGTCCTCGTGAATGGTCACCGTCGCGCTGCCGGCGCCGAGCGCGGCGCCGGTGGCCTTGCTGAGCTTGACGGCGAAGGTCTTGTCCGGTTCCGCGACGTTGTCCTTCTTGATCGGCACCTCGATCGACTTCGGGCTGCCGTCGCCGCTGGCCCAGCTCAGCGAGCCCTTGCGGGAGGTGAAGTCCTTGCCCGACTTGGCGCTCCCGGGGGCGGTGGCGAACTTGACCGACGCCTTGCCGTCGCTGCCGCCCGCGCGCTCCACGGTCACCGTCACCACTCCGGCCGCTTCGTTCACGGTGTAGGACGTGGGGTTGAAGGCGATCGTTCCAGGGCCCGTGTCACCACCCCCGCCGCCTCCGCCGCCCGGCGTGCTGTCGCGCACGACGACAGTGCCGCGCATGCCGCCGGTGGGGCTGCCGTGGACCTGGCAGTAGAAGCCGTGGGAGCCCGACGCCGTAAAGGTGGTCTGAAACGTGCCCTGGTTGGCCGGCGCGCCGCTGGTGAAGCTGTCGTCGTCGGCATGGACGTTGTGCCCGACGCTCTGCGACCAGGTCCAGCAGACCGGCTGCCCGGGATCGACGGTGACCGTCGAGGGGGAGAACGAGGTGCCGGTGATCGTGATCTTCGTCTGCACGCCGCTGCAGCCCGCCGGCGGATTCGTATCGCCTCCACGCCCGCCGCCGTCGTCGTAATCCTTGGGATCGACACCCATGACGTGATGCTGCCCCCAGGCGGAAGCGGCGAACAGGAAACCGAGCGCGAGCGCCGGAAGGGTGAGCCGGTGAGACATCATCAATTCCTCCTTGGATGGACACGCGCGGCTCCTCGGCGGACGGGGCGCGGCGGTGACTCTGCCGAGTGAGTGCCGCCACCGGCCCGGGCGGTTCAAATCCCAAATCCGGTATCATCCCCGCCGGCCCGCCGTCCGGAGGCCCCGAGCCCACGCATGCCCGAACGAAACGACCCTTACGTCTCCCTGCGCAACCGCAACTTTCTCTGGTTCGTCGCCAGCCTGATCGCGTTCACGCTCGGCACGCAGATCCAGGCGACGGTGGTCGCGTGGCAGGTCTATGCCCTCACCCACGACCCGCTCTCGCTGGGCCTGGTCGGGCTGGCCGAGGCGCTGCCGTTCATCGGCGCCGCGCTCTACGCGGGCCACGTCGCCGACCGCCACGACCGCAAGCTCATCTCCCTGCTGGCGATCGGGGTGCAGACGCTCTCCGCGACCATCCTGCTCCTCTATACGGTGCGGCCGGGGGTGCTGGCCGGCGGCCGGGTCTGGCCGATCTACGCGGTGGTGTTCCTCAGCGGGATCGCGCGCAGCTTCCTGCAACCGGCCCGCACCGCGCTGAGCGCCGAGATCGTGCCCCGCGAGACCTACATCAACGCGATCGCCTGGCGCTCGTCGCTCTGGGAGCTCGCGGCCGTCGTGGGACCGGCGCTGGGCGGCGTGCTCTACGGTTTCTCGAGCGCCCGCGTCTCGTATGCCACCGAGCTGGCGCTCTGCCTGGCCGGCCTGGTCTTCTACGCGCGCATCGCCTACACGCGCCAGCCCAGGGCGGCCCAGGAAGGGAGCATCGGAGAGAACCTCACGATCGGCATCCGCTTCCTGCTCACCCAGCCGGAGCTGCTGGGCGCGCAGCTGCTCGACCTCTTCTCCGTATTGTTCGGCGGCGCGGTGGCGCTGCTGCCGATCTTCACCTCCGAGATCCTGCACGTGGGGCCCGAGGGGCTGGGCGTGCTCCGCGCCGCCCCCGCCGCCGGCGCCGTGCTGATGTCGGTGTTCCTGGCGCACCGGAAGCTGCGGCGCGCCGGGCGGACGCTGCTCCTGTGTGTCGCCGGGTTCGGGCTCTGCTGGGTCTTCTTCGCGCTCTCGCGGTCGTTCTGGCTGTCGCTGATCCTGCTCGCCGTCAGCGGCATGCTGGACAGTGTCAGCGTGGTGATCCGCTCGACGCTGCTGACGATCCGCACGCCGCAGCACCTGCTGGGGCGCGTCTCGGCGGTGAACCAGATTTTCATCGGCTCGTCCAACGAGATCGGCTCGTTCGAGTCGGGCGTCGCGGCCCGGCTGCTGGGCGCGGTCAATTCGGTGATCTTCGGCGGCCTGGTGACCCTCGGGGTGGTCGGCGTCACGGGCTGGAAGATCCCGGCGTTACGCGAGCTCGACGAGCTCGATTGACTCTAGATCAGCTTGTCCAGCGTGATCGGCAGATCCCGCACCCGCTTGCCCGTGGCGTGGTAGACGGCGTTGGCGATCGCGGCGGCGACGCCGGTGATCCCGATCTCGCCGACGCCGCGGCAGCCGAGCGTATTGATGATCGGGTCGGGACGATCGATGAATTCGACGTCGAACGAGCCGAAGTCGGCGTTGACCGGAATGAGGTAATCCGCGAGGTTGTGATTGACCGGCAGGCCGGTGCGCGGGTCGTAGACCGTCTCCTCCAGCAGCGCCATGCCGATGCCCATGGTCACCCCGCCCATCACCTGGCTGCGGCTCATCTTCGGGTTCAGAATGCGTCCGACGTCGATGACCGAGACCCACCGGCTCACCTGCACGCGCGGCAGCAGGGGATCGATCTTGACCTCGCAGAACTGCGCGCCCCAGGAGTGGATGGAGTACGCCTTGGTCTTCTCGTCCTCGAGCTTGACCGTGGCCTCGGCCTCGATCGACGGCCGCCGGGACCGCGCCAGCAGATCCGTATAGGACAGCCCCCGCCCAGGGTTGGCCGCCGCCACGAGCCGGCCGTCGGCCATCGCCATCTCCTCCGGCCGGAGCCCGGCGAGCGGCGATTCCGGATCGGAGCCGGCGAGGTCGGCGAGCTTCGCTTTCAGGGCCGCGGCGGCCTGGAGGATCGCCTCGCTGACGCTCGCCGCGGTGTTCGAGCCCCCCGAGACCGGCGCTTCGGGGAAGTCCGAGTCGCCGAGCTCGAAGGTGACCCGCTCGACGGGGATTCCCAGCGCGTCGGCGGACACCTGGGTGAAGATCGTGTAGGAGCCGGTGCCGAGGTCCTGCGTGGCGGCCTGGACGAGCGCCCGCCCGTCCGCCGAGATCCGTATCCTGGCCGAGGCGGGCCGGCGGTTGCCGGGGTAGAGCGCGGTCGCCATCCCCCAGCCGACGAGCAGATCGCCGTCCTTCATCGAGCCCGGCTTGGGATTCCGTTTCTTCCAGCCGAACATCTCGGCGCCGCGCGCGTAGCACTCCTTGAGGTGCTTGCTCGACCAGGGCTTCCCCTCCCCCGGGTCCTTGTCCGCATGGTTCTTCAGCCGCAGCTCGACCGGGTCCATGCCGAGCTCATAGGCGAGCTCGTCCATGGCGGATTCGAGCGCGAAGCTGCCTGGGGCATCGCCGGGCGCCCGCATCGGCGTCGGCGGCGCGATGTTGACCCGCACCAGCCGGTGCGGGATGTCCACGTTCTCGCAGGCGTAGAGCAGCTTGCTGGTGGTCTGGCCGCACGGCTCGATGAACTCGGTGGTCGTCGCCGTCGGCTGCAGGGTGTCGTGGCGGAGGGCGGTCAGCGTGCCGTCCTTGCGGGCGGCGAGCGTCATCGTCTGCACCGTCGGCGGGCGGTGGCCGACCGAGGTGAACATCTGCTGCCGCGTCAGGTTGAGCTGGACCGGGCGGCGGGTCACCCGCGCCGCCATCGCCGCGAGCATCGTATGCGGCCATTGAAAACCTTTACAACCGAACCCGCCGCCGGTGAACGGGCAGAGCACGCGGACGTTCTCCTTGGGGATGCCGAACGCCTGGGCGAGGACGCCGCGGGTCCCGATCACCGCCTGCGTCGAGTCTTCGACGGTCAGCCGGTCCCCCTCCCAGACGGCGACGGTCGCCGAGGGCTCCATCGGGTTGTTGGTCTCCACGGGCGTCGTATAGGTCTGCCGGACCTTGACCGTTCCCGGCGCCGCGAGGCCCGCGTCGACGTCGCCGCGCGTGTGCTGCAACGGCTTCCCGAACGACTGCTTCGGGGAGTAGGCGGTCGACTCCGCCTCGGCGATCCCGAGCACCGGCTTCTCCTCCTGGTAGCGCACACCCACCAGGGAGGCGGCGTGGCGGGCACGGTCGAGAGTGTCCGCCACCACCAGCGCGACGTGCTGCCCGGCGTAATGGATCACGTCGTCGGAGAACGGCAGCCGGTCGTCCCCCAGCTTGCCGCTCGCCGTGGGCTGCGCCTTGGGACCGCCCGGCGCCTTCTGGAACTTCGGCGTGTTCTCGTGGCTCAGGATGGTGATCACACCGGGCGCGCGCCGGGCGGCGGCGGTGTCGATCGCGGCGATCCGCCCCTTGGCGATCGTGCTCTGCACCAGGACGGCGTAGGCGAGGCGGGCATGGTGGAAATCGGCGGCATACTTGGCGGTGCCGGTGATCTTCCGCCGGCCGTCGACGCGATCGAGCGGTTTTCCCACCGCCGTGGTCTTGACGTTCGGATCTGCGGCGTTCATACCTTCTTCTCCGCGGCCACCGCGAGCGCCCGGGCCACCGTCCGCTTCGCGAGCTCGATCTTGAATCCATTGTGTTTCTGCGCCTTCGCGCCGCGCAGGGCCGCCTCCGCGGCGGCCCTATATGTGGCCTCCTCCGCCTTCTGCCCGGTGAGCGCCTGCTCGGCCTCCGGCGAGCGCCAGGGCTTCGTGCCGACGCCGCCCAGGGCCACGCGGGCGGCGCGGATCCGGCCGCCGTCGAGGTCGAGCGCCACGGCCGCCGATGCCAGGGCGAACTCGTAGCTCGCCCGGTCGCGGACCTTGAGGTAGTGGGAGCGCGCGAACCAGGGGGTCGCCGGCAGCTCGACGGCGGTGATCAATTCGCCATGCTCGAGCACGCTCTCGCGCGCCGGGTCCTCGCCGTAGGAAACGTGGAAGTCGGTCAGCGGGATGGCGCGCTCGGCGCCGTTGGGGCGGCGCGTGTGCACGACCGCGTCGAGCGCGACCATTGCCACCGGCATGTCGCCGGGCGAGGTGGCGATGCACTTGTCGCTGGTGCCGAGCACCGCGTGGATCCGGTTGTAGCCTTCGAGGGCCGAGCAGCCGGAGCCGGGCACCCGCTTGTTGCAGGGGTAGGCGGTGTCGCGGAAGTAAAAGCAGCGCGTGCGCTGCAGCAGGTTGCCCCCCACCGTTGCCATGTTGCGGAGCTGCGGGCTGGCGCCCGACAGCAGGGCCTCGGAGAGGACCGGGTAGCGCCGGCGGATCGCCGGATCGTTGGCGAGATCGCTGTTGCGCACCAGGGCGCCGATCCGCACGCCGCCGCCCGGCAGCGTCTCGATCCGCGACAGCGGCAGCGCGTTGATGTCGACAAGGTAGTCGGGGGTCTCGACGTCGAGCTTCAGGAGATCGACGAGCGTCGTGCCGCCGGCCACGAACTTCGCCTGGCGGTTCTTCGACACCGCGGCGACGGCCTCCTCGGGCCGGTTGGCGTGCGAGTAGGAAAAGGGGTTCATGCCGTCTTCCCCCCCTTCGCCTCGCGGACGGCGGCGACGATGTTGCCGTAGGCGCCGCAGCGGCAGAGATTGCCGCTCATGCACTCGCGGATGCCCGCCTCGTCGTCCGGACACCCCTCGGCGAGCAGGCCCACGGCCGAGACGATCTGCCCCGGCGTGCAGTAGCCGCACTGGAAAGCGTCGTGCTTCAGGAAGGCGGCCTGCACCGGGTGGAGACGATCCCCTTCAGCCAGCCCCTCGACGGTAGTCACCTTGTGCCCCGAGGCCATCGCCGCCAGCGTCAGGCAGGAGAGCACCCGGCGGCCGTCGATCAGCACGGTGCAGGCGCCGCACTGGCCGTGGTCGCAACCCTTCTTGGTGCCCGCGAGCGTCAGATCCTCGCGCAGGGTGTCGAGCAGGCTGGTGCGGGGATCGAGCTGGAGCTGCCGCTCCTGGCCGTTGACGTTCAGCCGCACGGCCACCGTGGAGCCCCCTGGAGCCGCATGCCTGGCCATCGTCTTGACCTCCTGGACCGAGGCGGCGGCGAGGCTCACCGCCGGCACCGCCCCGAGCGACAGGGCGAGAAAGACGCGGCGGCTCAAGCCGTCCTGGGTTGTATTTTCTGCCGGGTCTGAGGTTCCTGGGTGGTCTGGGCAAGGATTCGGATCACCCTCTGGCCTGTCGTCCCTCTTCACGCGAATACCCCCTTCCTGCTCCGCGCCTGGGAGCACAGACATCGGAGGATCGGTGCAAGAAACGTTCCCCTGACCCCGCGGCTACGAGGAACCCGGCCCCACTTTCAGGGCGGTCAGCAATCCATGGAGCTGTTCGAGCTGGATCGGTTTGACCAGGTGATGCTCGAAGCCGGCGGCCGCGGCGTGGCGGCGGTCGGCCTCCTGGCTGTAGCCGGTGACGGCGATGAGCCGGAGCGCCTCCAGGCCGGGCAGCTCGCGTAAGTGGCGGGCCAGCTCGTAGCCGTCCATGACCGGCAGTCCGATGTCGAGCAGCGCCACGTCGGGATGGAAGTCCGCTGCGATCTGGAGGGCGGTGGGACCGTCATTCGCCACGCCGGCCATGTGCCCCATGATCTGGACGCTGGTCGCCAGCAGCTCGGCGGCATCGGCGTTGTCGTCCACGATGAGGATCCGCAGGGCGTCGGGCCGGGCCGCGATCTCACGCTCGACGCGGGGGGCGTCCGGAGAGGCGGGCCGATCGGCGGCCGCCGCCGCCGCGGGCAGCCGGACGATGAGCTCGCTCCCTCTCCCGTGCCCCTCGCTGCGCGCTTCGACCGTGCCGCCGTGCAGCTCGACCAGGACGCGCACGATCGCCAGGCCGAGACCGAGCCCCCCCTGCGCCCGGTCGAGCGCCTGCCTCTCCTGCACGAAGAGGTCGAACACGCGTGGCAGGATCTCCGCGCTCAAGCCGATCCCGGTGTCGAGGACCCGCAGGACCACGGTCTGGCCTTCCATCGCGCTGTCTTGCCTTGCACTAATACGGAGGGTGCCGTGCGGCTCGGTGTACTTGGCGGCGTTGTTGAGCAGGTTCGCCACTACCTGGGCCATCCGCACGGCGTCCGCTTCGACGGCGAGGCCGTGGCGGGGGACGTCGACCTCGAGGTTGTGCTGCCGCTGCTCGATGAGCGGGCTGGCCATCTCGATCGCCTTGGCCACGATCTCGGCGATCTCGATCCGCTCGCGCCGGAGCTCGACCTTGCCGCGCGTGATGCGGGAGACGTCGAGCAGGTCGTCGACGAGGCGGACCAGGTGGCGGACCTGGCGCTCGATGATGGTGCGCTCCTTGTGGAGCGTCTCGTCGCCCCGCAGCTGCATGAGCTGCAGCGCGGTGACGATCGGCGCCAGCGGGTTGCGCAGCTCGTGGCCGAGCATGGCGAGGAATTCGTCCTTGGAGCGGTTGGCCACCTCGGCCTCCGCCCGCGCCTCGCGCTCGCGCACGAGCAGTTGCCGGTTCCGTTCTTCGATGCTCTTGCGTTCGGTGATGTCCGAGAAGGCGTTGACCGCCGCGACGATCCGGCCGTCCGCGTCGTAGACGGGCGCGGCGCTGGCGGCGAGGATCCGCCGCCGGCCGTCGGGGTGCGCGTAGCTGAACTCCTCGTCGAGGACGGCCTCGCCGGCGAGCGCCCGCGTCAGCGCGTACTCGTCCGCCCGCAGCGGGCTGCCGTCGGCGTGCACGGCCGTGTAGGCGCTGAAATCCTCGATCGAGCGGGTGGGCAGCGCGGCATGGCCGAGGATCGACCGCACGCGCTCGTTGGCCAGCAGCGTACGGCCGGAAGGGGCCTCGGCGATGATCACTCCCGCCGGCATCTGATTCACCACCGTCTCGAGCAGCTTGCGGGCGGCCTCGACCTCCTGGCGCGCCCGCACCTGCGTCGTGACGTCGACGGCGACGGCGACGACGCTGAAGACCTCTCCGGCCGCGTCGCGCATCGGCTGCGCCGTGAACTTGAAGAAGACGTCCTCGACGGTGCCGTTGCCGTCGAGGTCGAGCGGCACGGGATATTCCTCGGCCGTGAACGGCTCGCCGCTGGCGTAGACCCCGCCGAGGGTCCGGAAGATCGCGGCGTCGTGCGGCAGCTCGGGGAACACTTCGCGGATCGGCTTGCCCACGATGCCGGAGCGCCCCACCATCCGCTCGTAGAGCGGATTGGCGAGGTCGTAGACCAGCTCGGGTCCCGCCAAGACGCACATCGCGACCGGCGCCTGCATGAACTGTGAGTAGAGCCGCGCCCTGGCGCGCTCGACATCGGCGTGCAGCCGCGAGATCTCCAGGCGGGTACCGACGCGGGCGAGGAGCTCGCGGGCCGAGAAGGGCTTGACCAGGTAGTCGTCCGCGCCCGCGGCGAGCCCCTCGATGCGCGACTCCTCGCCCGCGCGCGCCGAGAGCAGGATGACCGGGATGCCGCGCGTCCGCTCGTCAGCGCGCAGGGCCTGGAGCAGCTCGTAGCCGTCCATGCCGGGCATCATGACGTCGGAGAGGATGAGATCGGGGGGCAGGGCCCGGGCACGCGCCAGCGCCGTCACGCCGTCGGCGACCGCCTCGACGAGAAAACGATCGCGCAGCAGCCGCGTGACGTAATCGCGCATGTCGGCGTTGTCGTCGGCGAGCAGGATGCGCGCCGCCCCGCTCCCCCCGGGAGCCGGCTCTGGAGATGGAGTTGCCCCGGGAGCGCCGTCCAGAGACCAGCGTTGGGCCTCCAGGACGAACGGCGCCGCGCCGGCGGTCGAGCCGAGGCCGCGCGGCGCCGCGATGTGATCCTGCGGCAGATGGGCGGATCCCAAGGGGAGCGCGACGGTGAAGGTCGAACCCCGGTCGACGGCGCTCTCGACGGTGATGGTGCCGCCCTGCAATTTGACCAGCTCCTGGACGAGCGAGAGCCCGATGCCGGTGCCTTCGTGCGTGCGCGACCGCGCGCCCGGCACGCGGTGAAAGCGGTCGAAGAGCAGCGGCAGCTGGTCGGCGGGAACGCCGGTGCCGGTATCGCGGACGGTGAGCACGGCCCGCTCGCCGCGCCGGTGGAGCGCGACTTCGATCTCCCCCTCGAAGGTGAACTTGAGCGCGTTGGAGAGGAGATTGAGGACGATCTTCTCCCACATTTCCGGATCGACGAACACCGGCTCGTCGAGCGTCTCGACGGCGAGCTCGTAGCGCAGGCCGGCGTGCTCGACCGCGGACCGGAACGCGCTCGCCAGGTCGCGCGTCAGGGCGGCGAGATCGGTGGGCTCGTAGGAGGCCCGCAGGCGGCCGGCTTCGACGCGGGAGAAGTCGAGGAGCGTGTTGACCAGCTTGAGCAGTCGCAGCCCGTTGCGATGCACGAGGTCCCAGCGCTCGACGTCGTCGGCCGGCAGCGCACCCGCCCGGGCGAGCGCGTCCTGCGCCGGCCCGAGCAGCAAGGTCAGCGGCGTCCGGAGCTCGTGGCTGACGTTGCTGAAGAACGCGGTCTTGGCGCGATCGATCTCGGCCAGCGCCTCGGCGCGGGCCCTGGCCTCGGCCAGCGCGCGCGCCTTGGAGAGGGCGGTGGCGATCTCGCCGGCGACGAGCGCGAGGAAGCTGCGGTAGCTCTCGTCGAAGATGAGCCGCGGGCTGATCGCGGCGACCAGCACGCCGGCCGGCCGGTCCTCTCCGGGCTGTGTGATGGGGAGCACCGCCACCCGGCGTGCCAGCAGGGGTCCCGCCGCGACGGGAATCTCCTCGAGGATCCGCGTCTCGCCGGTGGCAATAACGGTGGCAATAACGGCTGCGAGCGGCCAGGGCGGCATGTCCCCGGCGGTCAGATCCACGGTCAGATCGATCGCGACGGGAGAAGCCGGGGTGCCCGGCTCGACGCCTGCGGCGCCGGCGAGCATCGCCTGCCTGCCGTCCGCGTCGAGAAGATAGATCAGGACGAACGGCAGATCGGCCGGGTTCCCGGCGAGGACGCCGGCGGCGGCCGCGCAGGCCGCCTCGGCGGTGACGGCCTTCTGGGTCTGGGCGGAGAGCTCCTGCAAGGTCCTGAGGCGGCGCGCGCCGAGGACGCGCTCGGTCGTCTCCGTGACGGTGACGAGGACACCGCCGACGTCG
The DNA here is from genome assembly GCA_963698025.1 of uncultured Acidobacteriota bacterium. Lineage (GTDB taxonomy): Bacteria > Acidobacteriota > Thermoanaerobaculia > Multivoradales > UBA5704 > DATARR01. The sequence continues at coordinate 1,247,094 of OY969112.1, forward strand.
CCCCCCTCCTCGCGGATGGGGCTGTACGAGAAGATGAAGTAGCACTCCTCGACGAAGCCGTGGCGGTCGAGCGGCAGCAGGAAATCCACCAGCGTCGTGGCGGTCCCCCGCATCACCCCCTCGAACATCGGTCCGATGATGTCCCAGATCTCGGCGAAGGTGACCCGGGTGCTGAGCCCCATGGCCGCCGGATGCTTGGTGGAGCCGAGGATCGGCCGGTAGCCGTCGTTGTAGAACTGGGTGAACTCCCGCCCCCAGGCGATGTACATGGGGAAGCCGGTCTCGAGCAGGATGCTGAGCGCGGTGCGCAGGCTCTGCGGCCAGGTCGAGGCCGGCCCGACGGCTGTCCGGGACCAGTCGAGCGACCGCATGAGCGCGCCCATCTCGCCGCCGCCCACGAACGGGTCGGCCGCGCGCGCGGGGTCTGAGGGGGTGTGGTTTTCGGGGGTTGGATCGGGTGCGCTCATCGCTCGGGTCAGGCACCCCCAACCGTCGCGGGAGCCAGCTTGTCGATCTCGGCGAGATCGGCCGGGGTGAGCCGCCAGCCGGCGGCCTCGACGTTGGCGCGCACCTGCGCGGGGGAGGTGGCGCCGGCGATCACCGACGCGACGGAGGGGTGGCTCAGCAGCCAGGAGAAGGCGAGCTCGAGCAGGGAGTGGCCGCGGAATGCCGCGAAGTTGGCCAGCTCCTCGACGATCGCGAGGTTGCGATCGTTGAGGAAGCGCGCGGAGCCGCCGCCTTTCGACAGGCGCGTATTTTCAGGAGTCGGCTGGCCGCTGCGATACTTCCCCGTGAGCATGCCGCCGGCGAGCGGGAAGAAGGGGAGGAACGCGATCCCTTCCCGCTCGCACTCGGCGAGCACCTCCCGCTCCGGCTCGCGGTGCAGCAGGCTGTATTCGTTCTGCACGCTGACGAAGCTCGCGCCCTGCCCCGCGGCGGCCTTCGCCTCGCGGAGCTGCTCCATGGAGAAGTTCGAGCAGCCGATCTCGCGCACCTTGCCGCTCCGCACCAGCTCGTCGAGCGCGGCGAGGGTCTCCGCGATGGGCGTCGAGGGATCGGGCTGATGGAGCTGGTAGAGATCGATGTGATCGGTGCGCAGCCGGCGCAGGCTGTCCTCGCAGGCCCGCCGCACGTAGTCAGGTCTGGCGCCCTGCCGCTGCTCGTCGACCTTCATCCCGAACTTGGTGGCGAGCACCACCTTGTCGCGCCGCCCTTCGAGGGCGCGGCCGAGAAACTCCTCGCTCTCGGTGCCGCCGTAGATGTCCGCGGTGTCGAGGAAGTTGATGCCCGCGTCCAGCGCCGCGTCGACCACGGCGACGGTGCGGTCGTAGTCGAGGCGCCAGCCGAAGTTGTTGCAGCCGAGGCCGACGATCGAGACCTCCAGCGAGCCGATCTTGCGGGTTTCCATGTCGCGTCTCTCCCCGGATTTAGCAACCATTATGAACCAGGGGGGCCGATGCGATCAGCTCCTGGAGGACTTCGGGCTGCACGGGCTTGACCAGGTGATGGCCGAAGCCCGCCTCCTGGCTGCGGAGGCGGTCGCTCTCCTGGCCGTAACCGGTCACGGCCACGATGAAGACGTCCCGGAAACCGGGCAGGCTCCGCAACTGCCGGGCCACGTCGTAGCCGCTCATGCCCGGCAGCCCGATGTCGAGCAGGACGATCTCGGGGCGGAATTCCACGGCCCGGGAGATGGCCTCCGGTCCGTCCAGGGCGCTCTGGACCTCATGCCCCCAGAGCTGGAGAAGGAGCTCCAGGGTCTCCGTGGCGTCCCGGTTGTCGTCCACCACGAGCACGCGGCGGGAGCCGGCCGGCCGGCGCTCGGCCGCCCGGGGCAGGCTCGCCGGGGTCGGAACCGCGAGGAGCGGCAGGCGGACGACGAACTCGCTGCCGAGACCGGAGCCCTCGCTCAGGGCCTCGACCGAGCCGCCGTGCAGCTTCACCAGGCGGTCGACGATCGTGAGGCCGATGCCGAGCCCCCCCTCCGTCCGGTCCAGCGAGCGATCCCCCTGCGTGAACAGGTCGAAGACGTTCGGCCGCAGATCGGCCGGGATGCCGACGCCCGTGTCATGGACCCGGATCGCCGCCATCGTCCCCTCCTTCTCCACCGTCAACCGGATGTGCCCCCCCTTGGGCGTGAATTTGGCCGCGTTGTTGAGCAGGTTCAGCACCACCTGCGAGAGGCGGGTGAGGTCCCCCTGGATCCGCAGCGGCTCGTCCGGGAGCCGGACCTCGAGGGTGTGCTCGCGAGAGTCGATCAGCGGCTGGCTCGATTCCATCGCGCTGGTTACGATCTGCCCGATCTCCACCGGCGTTCTCTGGAGCGTGATCTTGCCGATGGCGATCCGGCTCACGTCGAGGAGATCGTCCACCAGCCGGGTCAGATGCGCGACCTGCCGGTCGAGCACGGTCCTCGCCCGGCTCAGAGCGGATTCGTTGACGCCGCTCATCCGCATCACGCTGAGCGCGTTGCGGATCGGCGCCAGCGGGTTGCGCAGCTCGTGGGAGAGCATGGCGAGGAACTCGTTCCTGCGCAGGTCGGCCTCCTCGAGCATTTCGATCCGTTTGCGCTCGGTCAGGTCGCGGGTGATCTTCGCGTACCCGTGCAGCCGCTTCTCGCCGTCGTACAGCGGGGTGATGATGACGTTGGCCCAGAAGACCGAGCCGTCCTTGCGCACCCGCCACCCCTCATCCTCGAACCGCCCTTCCATCCGGGCCATCTGCAGCTCGTGCTCCGGCCAGCCGCGCGCCAGCGCATCGGCCGGATAGAAAAGAGAGAAGTGCCGGCCCAGGACCTCCTCGGCCCGGTACCCCTTGATCAACGCCGCCCCGCTGTTCCAGCTGGTGATCCTCCCCTCCGGATCGAGCATGAAGATGGCATAGTCCTTCACCCCCTCCATCAGCAGCCGGAAGCGCTCCTCGCTCTCGCGCAGGATCTCCTCCTGACGGCGGCGCTCGGTCAGGTCGCGGGTGATCTTCGCGAAACCGCGCAGATCCCCGGTCCCGTCATACAGGGGGGTGATGATGACGTTGGCCCAGAAGAGCGAGCCGTCCTTGCGGACCCGCCACCCCTCGTCCTCGAACCGTCCTTCCGCCAGGGCCGTCCGCAGCTCGTACTCCGGCCAGCCGCGCGCGAGCGCTTCGGCCGGGTAGAAAAGGGAAAAATGCCGGCCCATGATCTCCTCGGCCCGGTACCCCTTGATCAGCTCCGCCCCGCGGTTCCAGCTGATTACGTGCCCCTCGGGGTCGAGCATGAACATGGCATAATCCTTCACCCCCTCCACCAGCAACCGGAATCGCTCCTCGCCCGGCAGATTCTTATTCATCATTCATCGCAAGCCTCCGAGGGTCTCGCCAGCCGGCGTCCTCAGGGAGTACGTGCCTGGGTACTATCGGGTTTTCGACAGGACCTCGGCATCGGGATTGAACTTCAGGCTCTTCGGTTTCGCGGAGAGCACCAGCGGAAAGCTTTGCACGGATCGATCCACCATCACCCGGCGGCGCTCGGTGCGGCCGTCCGCGTACTCGATCGCGACCGGCACCGACATCTTGAAACCGGCGGGGACGTCGGTCTGGCTGACCTTGAGGGTGGCCACGTACCGCCCCTCGGCGTCCGGCGTTCCGGCGAGGTCGTAGCTCCAGCGGTAGGTGGGGACCGCCATGCCGTTCACCCACTCGTCGAAGAACCAGGACCAGTCGCCGGGGGCGTGGCGGGCCAGCACCGCCTCGAAATCGCCGGTGGACGGCGCCTTGTCCCGGTAGGTGTGGAGGAAGTCGCGCAGGACGTCGAGAAAGGCCTGATCGCTGCCGGTCTGGTCGCGCAGCATGCCGCGCAGCATGTGGAGCACGAGGGCGCCCTTGCCGTAGACCTGCGAGCCGTAGGCGGTCGGCAGCTCGCCGGTGTCCGCCCGCCAGCCGTGGCCGATCGGACCGCTGCGGTCGCCGTGCAGGAGGTTCGCCTTGTTGACGTTCATACGGGTGAACTTGCTGAAGCCGGACTTGATCGAGCCGTTCTGCTCGTCGTTGTAGGCGTGGACGATCTCCTGGAGAAACTGGGGGCCGTTCTTCATCGTCGCCTCGACGAACATCATCCCCGAGTACTCGGCGAAGGCCTCGCCCAGCCAGGCGTCGCGGTAGCTCGCCGACCCCACCATGACGCCCCAGAACTGGTGCGCCGCCTCGTGCGCCCGGAACAACTCCCCCACTCCCGGCCCGAGGAGGTCGAAGCTCCGGTGCGCCAGCTGGATGAAGCCGTCGAACGCCTGGCCGTGGGAGGCGTTGATGCTGGAGACGTAGATCGGCTCGTCCGGCAGCCTGGCGTCGAAGAGCTTCTGGTAGAAGGCGAGGCTGTCGATCACGTCCTGCCCCACCTCGCGGAACCGGCCGCCGCCGGCCATCGGCGTCTTGGAGCCGAAGCAGATGACGTCGGGCACGCCGTCGTGGGTCACCCGCTCCTCGTGGAGGTAGTCGGCATAGGTGAAGGTCAGCATCTTGATCGGATGATCGACGATCCAGACGGTGGTCGAATTGCCGCCGCCGTCGCCACCTCTCCCCTCCTCCCGGCGGCCGTTGGCGCGCACCTCGAACTTCTTGCGCGTGGTCAGCTCCAGGCGGGCGGTGTGGCTGTCGCGGAGGATGGTCTCGTCCCCTTCCGTGCTCGGGTACCAGTCCCGCCCCGGCGCGAAGTTGAGGACGTCCAGCTCGTACTCGAGATCGAGCCGCCGCTCGATGCCCTTGGCGAGGGGCTCGTCGAGCAGGACGATCAGCGAGCCGTCGTAGAGCCGGCCGTCGAGGTTGGCGCGGCGGTCGCCGACGTGGTCGCGCAGGAAGGGGCGGGGCTTCCCCCCCTCGCTCACCGACGTCACCTTGGCGAAGTTGTGGAGGTAGAGCTGCACGGCCCGCGCGCCGTCCCGCTGCGGCAGGAAGCGGAGGCCGACCTTGAATTTCCCCTTCATCCAGTCCTTGTCGCGCCCCCCCTCGGTGAGGTCGGCGGCGATGTCGAAGTGCTCGACGTCGACCGACGGCTGCCAGCGGCTGGTGGGGCGCCCGCGCTCGTCCCGCTCATCCGGGCGGTCGAGGCTGACCCAGACCTCGACGGCGGGGTGCGCGGTGTTGAAGGTCTCGAGGCGGATCTCCTCCAGGCGTCGGGCATCGTAGTCGAAGGCGAGCCACCCGAAGTCGCCGGTCTTCATGTCGGCCCGCAGGTAGCGGTCTCCGGGGGTGGCGAGGGCTTCGACGATGCGGGCATCGGCGTCGTAGACCCGCTGGGTGAGCCAGTGCTCGTGGCGGTCGCGGGCGAGCTTGTCGACCGCGAAGCCGGCGGCGGCAGGAGCCGTGGCGGGGTCGACCGGCAGGTCGCCGGGGGCGCCGGAGCTGCGGAGGACGAGGGCGGTGAAGGGCTGGTCGACCGCAGTGAGATCGGGGCGCCTGGCGAAGCGCCGGAGCTGGGCGAGCTCCGCGGCGTCCGGCACGGCCATCTGGAACCGCCCCTTCCCCTCGAAGACCAGGCCGGTGACCGCGCCGCCCGAGGTGGGCTCCTCCAGCCAGATCCTGCCGGACTCGAACGTCCACGTGGCCCCCTCGACCGTCCAGTTAAGGCCGCCGGCGGGCACCGCGACCGGATTGGTGCGGAACCGCCAGTGCTGGAGGCGGTCATAGTCGTCTCGCAAGGACTGGGCTGTCTGGGCGGCGGCCGGAAGGGTGAAGGCGAGCAGGAGGAGCGACGGGAGGAGGGCGCGCTTGATGTGGGAGAGCATCGCAGGAAAGTTTAGCGGGATCGGGGCGGCGAGGCCATTGGGGCGATCTGCGCTTCGAATCCTCACCCTCGATCCCTCTCCCGGAGGGAGAGGGAGGGCCTTGCCGAACCGGTGGAGCTCGTAGGGTGCGCTGTGCGCATCTTGAAGGCCTTCGATGCTTGATGCCTTGACACTCCTTCGGAATGAAGCCCTGATCGCAACATGAACCAGAAGGTGAGCACGATTCTGGACGAGGGCCTGCTCCGCCGCGCCGAAAGGGCGGCGACGCCTCCGAGTCACCCGTACCGATCGTCTCCCCACATTTAAATATTCACAATTCCCTGGCGAGAAATGAAGATTGATTTTCCGATCCATGCTTTTTGCGCCCGGTCCCTGATATGATTTATTTCAGCTCGTCTTCCCGTGAATCTACCGGGAAAAAGGACGCCGTCCACCCCAGCAATCCAACTGGAGGAAGCCCATGTCAGAGCCGGCCGTACCTCAACAGCGTCATTCTCATGAGGATATTTGCCAGGAGGGTAATAATGGAGGTGGATTCACTCCCCGGCAAAAGCTTTCTTATTGCACCAGAGTGGACGCGGCCAGGACCCAGATCCTGGACCGGCCGCCATACGATGTACCGGATAGCTGCCCTCCGAACGGCTGCACTCCGGACGAGCTCAACTTCCCTGTTTACGCGGCGTCGTTCCACAAGCTGCTGGAGCACGACGCTCAGGGCCTGCTGACCAACGGCGTACCGGACAGCGGGACGGACAACTACCGGTTGCTCCTGAAGGGCTTGAAGATCGACGCGCCTTCGAGTGATTTCGACCACGACGCGCTGAACCAGCTCAAATTGCTGAACCGCAATGTTCCGCATCCGTTCCGGCCCCGGGTGCTGATCAACCCACAATCTTCCAAGTCCTTGAGCATCAAGGGGCCGGACATCGTCTCGCTCGACGCGGGCAAGATCCTCTACGGTTCCGATTATGCGGGCAACCTGCTGGACGAGATCAGCCTCCACTCGGATTTTTCGGCCGCCGAGATGGTCGAGATCTACGCCATGGCGCTGCTGCGCGGCCTCGCGTTCCACAAGTACAAGCACCCGGGATCGTTCGAGGCCGACGTCGACCTGGCGATCGCGGCCCTCAATGAGCTCGGGGCGGCCTTCGTGTGGGGTTATCCGCACTACCAGAAACGCACCGCGGCGGAGCTGCAGGTCACCCGGCACAACTTGTTCCGGGGGCCGACCGACGGCGACCAGGCGGGCCCTTACCTGTCCGTGTTCCTGACCTTCGACGAGCCCCCCTTGTTCCCCTCCGGATGCGCCGCGCACGTCGCCGATCTGATCGGGGCCGGCCAGTTTGCCGGTATCCTCAGCCAGTCCTTGCGGGTGCCGCAGGGCGGGGACAAGGATTTCGGCATAACCCTGGAGGATTACGTCCGTCTCCAGAACGCGGAAATCCCGGAGCCCTACCCCGCCCACCACTTCTCCGGCCTCGGTCCGCTCGTCACCGGCCGGAACCTGGGCGAGCTCGTCCACGTGGACAATGCGTACGATCACTTCATCCGCGCGGCCGATATCCTCACCGGCCACGAATATCCCCTCACGCCGCTGTCGCCGTACGGGGAAGGCCCGGAGCCGCATTACAAGAACGAGAGCGACGGCCCGACGCTCGGCCCGGCCGACGCCTTCGGGCTGGTGGGCGGCGTACGGATCGTGGCCGAGCGCGCCGCCTGGGCACAGAAGTATCTCGTCGCCCGCAAGGCCAGGCCGGAGGTAATGGCGGCGCTGATTCACCTGGCGAAGCACGGGAACACCGATCTCCGCGACCATTTATCGCCGCTGCTCTTCCAGGAGGGGAGCGCTGTCAAACGGCTGTTGAGGCGGGTCAGGAAGGCGAATTACCACCGCGCCCCCGGGAACCCCTCCTACGACACGTATCTCCTGCCGCAGATGTTCCCCGAGGCCTCGCCGGACCATCCATCCTGGCCGTCGGGGCACGCCACCATCGCGGGGGCTTGCGCCACGGTGCTCAAGGCGATCTTCGACGATTGCCAGAAGATCATCGATCCGGACTCGCCTCCGGGGGAGCCGCAGAACTACACCCCCGAAGGCGCGACGCTGACCGTCGGCGGCGAGCTGGACAAGCTCGCCTCCAACATCGCGTTCGGCCGCAACTTCGCGGGGGTGCACTACCGGTCGGACGGAGAGCACGGAATCCTGATCGGAGAGGAGGTGGCCATCCATTACCTCCAGGACCACCTGCGGGAGTACCGGGAGGAATTCCGGCACAAGTGCGGGCATCACAATTTTATGCTCACCAAGCGGAACGGCGTACGGATCTGCATCACCCCCCATGAGGTTCATGAGATCGAAAAGCCGGCATCCAAGGAGGCCAGGATTCACCCCAAGTCGCGGCTGTAGCCGCCCGGGGCTACTCGAACCGCCCCACGAACAGGCCGCCGTCGAAGGCGGCGGCGTAGACGATCCCGGGCTGGTTGCGGTCGGTGACGAGGAGCCTGACCGCCCGTTTCGACGCCTCGAAGGGGCCGCCGAGCGGCTTCAGCGTGGCGCCGCCGTCCCGGCTGCGCAGGACCCCTTTCTGGAAGGTGCCGACGTAGATCGTGTCCGGGTGGGTGGCGTCGACCGCCAGGGCCTCGTAGAAGTCCGGATAGGGGGAGCGCTGGTGGACGACCTGCCAGCTCTCCCCGCCGTCCCGGCTGCGCAAAATCTGATCGGTCCGGTAGTCGACGGCATAGAGGGTGCGAAAATCGCTCGGCGCGACCGCGACCAGGAGGGGGTTCCCCTTCAGGGTCTTCCAGGTGGCTCCGCCGTCCGTGCTCTTGACGAGAAAACGGTCGAAGCTGTTCCCCCCGTTGCTCGCCTGCATCAGCGCGTAGAGGTTGCGGGGGTTCCGCGGATCGATCCAGAGCTCGGCCGTGCCGACGCCGACGTCGTCGTTGCCCGGCAGGTCGCACGAAATGACCCGCTTCCAGGTCCGGCCGTCATCCGTGCTGCGGCTCAGGCCACAGGTCCGGCTGGAGAGAAGGGTTCCAGGGGTGGAGACGGCGATCCGGCCGGTGAACACGGTGTCGATCTGGTCCCAGATCTCCCCGCCGTCGCGGCTCTCCCAGACCCCGTCCTCGTTGGCCGCGTACAGGCGGAGCGGATCCACAGGATCGAAGGCGAGATCGAGCAGGCCGTCGCGGGCGATGCCGCGGGCGAACGCCTGCCAGGTCCGGCCGCCGTCGGTGCTGCGGAACGACCGGTCCCCGCGGGTGGCGAGCCCGAAGTACATCGTGTCCGGCCGGCGCGGATGGATCTCGAACAGGGCGACCGGGCCGTCGCTCAAGCCCGGCTCGACGCCGATCCGCCAGCGCTCGCCGCCGTTGGCGCTCTTGGCGACTCCCCGCTCGTAGGTGCCGACGTAGAGGAAGCCCGGCCGGACGGGGTCCGCGGCCAGCGAGTAGATCGCCAGGGTCTCGTCGAACGGGAGCGGCGGCAGGCCGCGGTCGAGCCGCTTCCAGGTGACGCCGTCGTCCGCGCTGACGAAGACCCCGTCCAGCCCCGCCAAGTAGAGCCGCGCGGAAGTGGACGGATCGGCCAGGAAGGCTTCGTCGAGCGAGAGGCCGGCGGGGGAGAATCCGGTCAGCCGCCAGCTGCTGGCGCCGTCGTCGCTCCGGTAGGTCGCCTCCCCCGTGTGCAGGTAGAGGGCTCCACGGGCCAGGGTGAGATGGCCGTACGCGACCGGCTGGCCACCCACCGACGGGCCGGCGAGGAACCAGCTCTTCCCCGCGTCGGTGCTCTTGTGGAGCCCCCATCCATCGGCGTAGTAGGCCGTCCCCGGAGAGCCCGGGGCGGCCACGACCGAGGTGACGGGGCTGTTGATGAAGATCGCCGACCAGGTGCTCCCGCCGTCGGCGCTGCGCAGCAGCCGGGAGCCCGCTCCGGCGAGGACGACGGACGGGTTGCCCGGGATCACGGCCAGCGAGGTGACGCCGAGCGAGTCCCCCAGCGACGAGGCGACCTGCCAGGTCTTGCCGCCGTCGGTGCTGCGCGCGAGCTGGTCGCCGCCCACGTAGATGGCGGCGGGGTGGGCCGGATCGAGCGCCACGACCTCGAGACGCCGGCCGAAGAGGCCCGTCCAGGTCTCGCCGCCGTCGGCGCTCCGGTAGAGGGTGCCCGACGCCGCGTAGACCACCTCGGGGTCATCGGGATCGACCGCCAGCCCCAGGGGGGTGCCGCCTCCCGGGCCGAACGGTGCCCAGCGGTTCCGCGGCGCCTGCGCGAGGGCCGCCGCGGCCAGGGCCAGGGAAACGAGGATGAAAGTCGCCGGAAGCTTCGCTCTGCGCATCGTGAACTCCTTCTTCATTCTTTCCGTGTCCTCAGACTGCCCCATGACCTACCATGCGCTCATTGTGAGGGAAAGACGGCAGGGAGAAACCTTTTCCCCCGTCCTTCCGTAGAAAACGCAACACGGCGCGCGGACGACAAAGGCGACCGGCGATCGGGGCCGGTCCCTCACGCCGCGATTCCTTTCCTTTTTCTTGAGGCTCTGGCGGCGGGACCTCGGGTCGTCGCCAGAGCGTTCGTCGAGCGCCACCCCGGAGCGGCCGGGGCACGAAGCCGGCAGAGCCAGTCCGTGCTAGAGTTTGCGCCGATGAACGCGTACCCCTTCGATGCTCGCGAGCTCGTCGAGATCTGCAAGGCGAACGGCGCGACGCTGGTAGGCCTGTTCGGCTCCATGGCCCGCGGGGAAGCGACCGAGAACAGCGACATCGATCTGCTGGTGCGCCTGGCAAAGCCCAAGAGCCTTCTCTCCATGGTGGCCCTGGAACGCCAGCTTTCGGACGCCGCCGGCCGGAAGGTGGACCTCCTGACCGAAGGAGCGCTCAGTCCCTACCTTCGAGATCGTATCCTCGGCGAGCTTCAAGTCCTCTATGCCACGGGATAACTCCGTTTTTCTCAAGCATATTCTCGATGCAGGTCGTACAGATCCTCGGCGAGCCTGAGTCGTCGCCTGGTTCCTGAAGTGGCCGCGGACTCCATGGGCGGAGAACCCAGCGTCGAGATCCAGGACGTCACCAAGCGCTTCGGCGGCGTGACGGCCGTCGACGGCGTGTCGCTCGCCATCGCCCGCGGCGAGTTCTTCGCCTTGCTGGGGCCGAGCGGCTGCGGCAAGACGACGCTGTTGCGGATGATCGCCGGCTTCGAGGCGCCGGACGCGGGGACGATCCGTATCCAGGATCAGGACGTGACGCGGGTGCCGCCGCACCGGCGGCCGGTCAACATGGTCTTCCAGCAGTACGCGCTGTTCCCTCACCTGACCGTCGAGGAGAACGTCGGCTTCGGCCTGCGCTATCAGCACCTGCCGCGGGAGGCGCATGGGGCCAGGGTCGGCGAGGCGCTGGCGCTGGTGCGGCTCACCGGCCTCGAGAAGCGCCGGCCGGACCAGTTGAGCGGCGGCCAGCGGCAGCGGGTGGCGCTCGCCCGTGCCCTGGTCCTGAAACCCGAGGTGCTGCTGCTCGACGAGCCGCTCGCGGCGCTCGATCCCAACCTGCGGCGCGAGGTGCAGGTAGAGCTCAAAGCGCTCCAGCGCGAGCTCGGGATCACTTTCGCCTTCGTCACCCACGATCGCGAGGAGGCGCTGGCGATGAGCGACCGCATCGCGGTGATGAACCAGGGGAAGGTCGAGCAGGTGGGGAGCCCCGCCGGAGTGTTCGAGGCGCCGGAGACCGAGTTCGTGGCCCGCTTCCTCGGCGCCACCAACCTCTTCACCGCCGAGGTGCGGCGGATGGAGGGTGGCATCCTCGTCCTCCAGCTCGCGGACGGCACCGAGCTCGCCGTGCCCGCCGCGGGCCCGCCACGGCTGCGCCGCGAGCCGGTGCGCTTCGTGGTGCGGCCGGAGAAGCTCTCCCTGCGCGCCGTTCCCTCCCCTGCCGAGGTCTCGCTGGCGGTGACGGTGGAGGACCGCGTCTATCACGGCGCCAGCACGGAGTGGATCGTCCGCGACCGCCGCGGCGAGCGTTTCACCGTCCTCCTCCAGAACGCCGGGCCGGCGGGAGCGGCGCTGCCGTTCGCGCCGGGAAGCCCGGCCTTCCTGGGCTGGGACCCGCGGCACAGCGTGATGCTGCGGGAGTGAGCCGGTCTCAGGAGCCTGCCGACATCCGGTGGACGATCTTGACGAATTCCTCAATAGGCTCCAATCGATTCAGAGCCTCCACGACTTTGTTGAAGTCGAGGGCCACATACTCGTGGACCAAGACATTGCGGAATGCCGGCAGCTTCTCCAGCTCTCGTATCATGGATGGGGAAAATTCCGGGAATGCGGTCAAGTTGCGGACCACTTGGGTGTAATCGTCAAATCGGAGCCTGCGGCGGGCGGAGAGCTCACTGGCGATATCGATCACGGCTTGACAGACGGTCTGCAAAGAATAAAGGACGTCGTTGTGAAGCGTTAGATCCTGGTCCAGATCCTCCGGCCTCCTCACCCGGGGACGGATATCGTGGAGATGCTGGAGGTGGCGGACCAGCTCGGCGAGGCGATCGATCATGGGGCTCACCGCGCCAGCGCCTCCAATCTGAGCTTACTCCACCGCTTGAGCCAGGGCTCGAGGTCGGCGGCGCGGATCTGAGCGTCTCGCACGTAGACATGGTCTGCCTCGGGGTCGGCAAGAAAGACCCGTATGCCGTCTTGGACGATCTTTCGCCCCAGGAGAGGCGGAGCGTCATTGAGGATGACGACGTCGACCTCGTTGTGGGTCAGCACGTGGATCAGCTCGGATCCTAGTTGAATCCGCATGTCGAACCGGTCGCTACGCGTTGAGTAGCGATCCCACTGGAGCAGAATGGCTACGTCGATGTCGCTCTCCCGGTGCGCCCGCCCCTCGGCGTGGCTGCCGAAGAGGTACACGGAGACAATACCGAGATCCGGATGGTCCTCGAAGTACCTGCTCAGCGCTGACCGTAGGTGTTCGCTCATAGCCATCGTCCTTCGTCCTTGTACACAGAAAGAGACCGATGAGCAAGGGATGACCCGAACTTCCTGGGCTGGGCCCTATGGCATTGCCTAATGCTGCGGGAGTGAGCACCTTGACGGCAGAGGCTATAGACTTGGGAAGCCATGACCTTGAAGATGCCATCCCAGGCTCGCGTCCCGCTTCCGCTCGACCTCATCGAGGCGTTCTGCCGGAAGTGGCGGATCGACGAGCTGGCCCTCTTCGGCTCGGTGCTGCGGGACGATTTCTCCTTGGAGAGCGATGTGGACGTCCTGGTCACGTTTTCTCCAGACGCTCAGCTCAGCCTCCTGGATTTCGTGACGATGAAGGAAGAGCTTCAGGAGATCCTCCACCGTCCGGTGGATCTGGTGAGCAAGGGCGGGCTGCGCAATCCCTTCCGCCGGCATGAGATCCTGAATACTCGGCAGATCGTTTATGCGGCCTGAGCAGCGCGACGTCTCCTATTTGTGGGACATGCTGGAGGCGGCTCGCCAGGTTGTGGAATTCACGCGCGGTGTCTCCCTCGCCGAGTATTCGGAAACCTTGATGCTGCACCTCGCGGTGGAGCGTGCGATACAGATCATCGGAGAAGCGGCAAACCGGGTCAGCCCCTCCTTTCAGCAGGCGCATCCCGAGATTCCCTGGCGCCGGATCGTGGCACAGCGCAACGTGCTGGTGCACGAATACGGGAATGTCGAGCATGCTCTGATCTGGGATCTGACCCAGCGGTATCTCCCGAGTCTCGTCGAGCAACTCGAGATCCTGGTACCTTCCCCGCCTCAGGAACCTCAGGCTTCCTGAGTCACAGGGTTTCCGGGTAATCCCGCCCCCACGCGAGGGAGAGGGGTCCCCCCGCCAGGTACAGGGGTCCCCCAAGCTTGGAGAGGGGTATACCCGCGGGGTATAGAGGTCTCCCAAGCGGGTATAGGGGTATACCCAGCGGGGGAGAGGGGTATACCCGCTTGGGAGCGGGGTCCCCCTCGGCGGGCAGCGACTGCCTGGTGAGTCCCGGACCGGTCACCGAAGGGAGCGAGGGTACCTTGACAGTCCGCGGCCACCCCCCTTAGCGTCCGCCCGTGGCTTCCGATCGCTCCGACTCATCCCCCAGGCCGGCCTACCTCCTGCTCCTGCCGGCCTGGATCGCGCTGGGGATCTTCTTCCTGGCCCCGCTCGTCCTCATGCTCGCCGTCAGCTTCGCCGGGCGGGGGACCTACGGCGGCATCGAGCCGGTCGCGGAGCTCGGGACCTACCTGCGCTCCGGTGCCTTCCTAGCCAATTATACCCGATCGCTGGGAGCGATCTACCTCTGGATCGGCTGGCGGTCGCTCTGGATGGCGGCGCTCACCACGGCGCTGGCGGTGGCCGTCAGCTTCCCCATCGCCTACTACTTGGCGATCCTGGCGCCGGCGCGCTGGAAGGGGCTGCTGCTGGGGCTCGTGGTGGTGCCGTTCTGGACCAGCTTCCTGATCCGCACCTACGCCTGGATGTTCATCCTGCGCACCGAGGGGCTGCTCAACCACGTGCTGATGGGGAGCGGCCTCCTCCACCACCCCGTCGAGCTGCTCTACACGCAGACGGCGGTGATGATCGGCCTCGTCTATGGCGAGCTGCCGTTCATGATCCTGCCGCTCTACGCCTCGCTGGAAAAGCTCGACCGCTCGCTTCTGGAGGCGGCGGCGGACCTCGGGGCCGGCGGCGCGCAGTCGTTCCGGCGGGTGACGCTCCCCCTGACCCTGCCCGGGCTCGCCGCCGGGGTGGTGCTGGTCTTCGTGCCCAGCCTCGGGCAGTTCGTGGTCTCCGACCTGCTCGGCGGCGCCCGCGGCATGCTGCTCGGCAACCTGATCCAGAACCAGTTCGCCGTCGCCCGCAACCAGCCGTTCGGCGCGGCGCTCGCCTTCGAGCTGATGGCCGCCGTGCTCGTGCTGCTGCTCGCCTACGCGGTCTATGCGAAGAGACGGGGCGGGGAGGAGCTGCTGTGAAGCGGCTGCTCGCGGTCCACTCGGCGCTGGTCTATCTCTTCCTCTACGCGCCGATCGCCATCCTGGTGGTCTTCTCGTTCAACGCCTCGCGGCAGACGGCGTTCTGGGCCGGCTTCACGCTCGACTGGTACCGCCAGCTCCTCGGCGATCCGCTCCTCTTCCGGGCGGTCCGCAACAGCCTGGTGGTGGCCACGGCGGCGACCGTCCTCGCCGTCCTGCTCGGCACCCCCGCGGCCCTGGCGCTCGCGCGGCGCGAGTTCCGCGGCAAGCGGGCCACCCAGGCGCTGCTCTACCTGCCGGTGATCATCCCGGAGGTGGTGCTCGGCGCGGCGCTGGTGACCTTCTTCGGCGCGGCCGGGCTGCGGCTGTCGATCGCCACGGTGGTGATCGCCCACGTCGTGTTCAGCGTCTCCTACGTGGCGATCGTGGTGCGCGCCCGCCTCGCCGGGCTCGATCCGGCGCTGGAAGAGGCCGCCCGCGACCTCGGCGCCGGCCCCTTCGAGACCTTCCGGCGGGTGACGCTGCCGCTGGCGGCGCCGGGCATCCTCGCCAGCGCCCTGCTCGTCTTCACCCTGTCGATCGACGACTACGTGGTCACCTCCTTCGTCGCCGGGGTGGGGGCCACCACGCTGCCGCTCCACATCTATTCGATGCTCAAGGTCGGCGTCACCCCCGAGGTCAACGCCGTCTCGACGCTGCTGCTCGCCGGGACGGTCGTGCTGATCGTGATCGCCCATCGCCTCCTGGGTAAAGGACATTCATGAAGAAACCTTTTCTTCTCCTTACCGCGATCCTCGTCCTGGTTTCGTGCGGAGGATCGAAGTCGGAGACGTCCCGCAAGGAGCTCAACGTCTACATCTGGACGAACTACCTGCCGCAGGCGGTGATCGACGACTTCAAGCGGCGGACGGGGATCGCGGTCAACGTCGACACCTACGACTCGAACGAGGCGGTGCTCGCGAAGCTGCAGTCCGGGGTGGCCGACTACGACGTCGTGGTGCCGTCGGACTACATGCTGAAGGTGCTGATCCCGCAGGGTCTGGTGCGGCCGCTCGACCGTGCCCGCCTTCCCCGGTTCAAGAACCTCGACCCACGCTTCCTGAACCAGAAGTTCGATCCCGGCAACGGCCATTCGATCCCCTATCTCTGGGGGACCACCGGCATCGGCTACGACAAGAAGAAGGTCGGGACGGTGGACAGCTGGAAGGCGCTGTTCGATCCGAAATACGCCGGGCGCATCCTGATGCTCGACGATCCGCGCGAGGCGTTCGGGGCCGCCCTGAAGCTGATGGGCCGGTCGATCAACGAGCGGGACCCCGCGGTGCTGCGCCGCGCGGCGGAGATGTTGAAGGCGCAGAAGCCGCTGGTGCGCACCTACAACAGCTCCGACTTCGCCAACCTGCTGGCGGCGGGGGACGTCGACCTCGCCCAGGGGTGGAACGGCGAGATCGCCGAGGTGGTCGCCCACGCCCCGGACCGGCTGGCCTATGCCGTGCCGAAGGAGGGGGGGACGCTCTGGATCGACAGCCTCGCCATCCCCAAGGGGGCGCGCAATCTCGACTCCGCCTATGCCTTTCTCGACTACGCGATGGAGCCCGAGGTGGCGGCGAGGATCGTCAACGGCGTCCACTACGCCGGCGGCAACCGCGCCGCCCTGCCGCTGATCGACGCCAGGATCCGCCAGGACCCCGCGATCTACCCCCCGCAGGAGGTCCTCGACCGCTGCGAGCTGATCGAGGACCTCGGCAAGACCACGCAGCTCATCGACGAGCTGTGGACAGAGGTCAAGGCGCGGTGAGACCTACTGCTGCGTAACCTTCACATCATCCACCGCCGCCTCCACCAGGCTCGCGGTGGACGCGTCGGCGGCCTCGATCAGGATGCGGACCGTCTGCCCCTTGAAGGCGGTGATGTCCACCGTCCGGGTGGCCCAGGCCGCGTCGTCGTTGGCGGTGGAGCCCAGCTCTTCGAGCACCAGCGTGGTCGTCGTTCCCACCACCTTGACCCGGAAGAAGTCGGCGGTCGAGGAGTTGGTGGCGTGGGCGAAGTAGTAGGAGAACGATAGCGTCAGCGTGCCGGTCGCGGGCAGCGCGATCGCCGGCGACCGGATGGAGGTGGTGCCGCCGTCGACGTCGAAATCCCCCGCCGCGGTCCCCGCCTGGCGGCCAGTCACCAGGTCGTTGGTGCCGGAGGTCGTGGTGCCGAGCTGCTTGACGCCGCCGGAGTTGGTGGCCTGCGGAACGCCCCGCTCCCATTGGCCGGTGGTCGCCGTGTCCGTCGCGCCCGGATTGACGGTCCACCCCTTGGCGGTCTCGAAGTCGTCGGCGAAGACGGTCACCGGCGGCGGTGGCGGCGTGCCCCCCGCCACCGCGTTGCCGGTGACGACGAGCGCGAAGGGCTGCGGGCCGTTCGGCACGTTGAAGGAGCGCACGGTGACGGTGTACACGCCGGCGGCCGGAGCCGCGAGGAGCACCTGCTCGAGCGTGTTCCTGCGGTCGGCGGTGCCGCCGGTCGCCGAGGCGCCGCCCGAGAAGACGTTGCCGCGCCAGACCGTGCCCGTCGGGCCGGTGACGATCAGATCGAGATCGTTGTTGAGGTTGACGCTCGCCGCCGGGGTCGACGGGAAGTCGGTCCACGCCAGGGTGGCCTTCAACGACTCGCCGGCGGTGACGGTGAAGGAGAAGGTCCGGTCCTCATTGGTCGAGCCGCTGGCGAAGGGGGTGGCGTCGTCTTTCACCCAGAGCTTGCGGGTCTGGCCGGTGAAGAAGAGAGCGTTCTCGAGCAGCACCCTCCCCCACCCCTGACAGTTGGCGGGAAGGGCGGTGGTGCCGGTCATGTTGACGGCGGAGTTCACCAGGGTCGCCCGCAGCAGGGCCGCCGAGGGGGTGAGGCCGTTCGTCGAGACCTTGCTCCCCGTGGGATACCAGCCGTCGGTGTAGTACTGGCGGATCAGCGCCGTCAGGCCCGCGGCCCCGGGAGACGCCATGCTGGTGCCGGACATCGAGATCGTGGTGCAGTTGTTGGTGGTGGTGCTGCCGTCGTTGCGGGCGGAGACGATGCTCGACCCCGGCACCGTGATCTCCGGCTTGATGCGGCCGTCGGCCGTCGGGCCGCAGCTGCTGAAGCTGGCCATCGAGTCGGCGCTGGTGCCGCGCAGGGTGGCGCCCACCGCGACGACGCTCTTGGCGGTGGCCGGGCTCCCTACCGAGCCGGTGCCCGGCCCCGCGTTGCCGGCAGCGAAGAAGATCAGGAAGTCCTTGTGGTTCCACATGAACTCGTCGACGTCCTGGCTGGCGGCCGTGTAGTTGCTCTGCACGGCCGCGTTCTCGTTGTCCCCCCAGGAGTTGGTGTGCAGGCGCGCGCCCTGGTTGTAGGCCTGCTGGAAGAGGGGGTTGAGGTCGACCACCGGGCAGCCGATGCCGGGCAGGTCGCCGCAGTTGTCGACCTGGTAGCCGGCGTCCTGGATGACCAGCTTGGCCCCGGGCGCCATGCCGTCCGCCGTGTCATGGGTCAGGAGGTGGGCGAAGTTGTCGCCGCCGACCGTGCCGGCCACGTGGGTGCCGTGGTTCTGGGTGTCCCACTCGGTGCTGCTGATGCCGCCGCCGCAGTCGGTGGACCAGAGGAAGTCGACCGCCACGATCTTGCGCTGGGCGGTATCCACCACGGTGCCGCCGTTGCAGGCGTTGGTGGGGGGCAGGCCGCGGGCGGTGTCGCGGAAGTAGCAGGAGTCGGGATCGATGCCGGTGTCGATGATGCCGACCGTCTGCCCCTCGCCGAAGATCCCCTGGCTGAAGATCGGCGTCGTCTGTCCGCCCGTGAGGCCGGACTGGCCGACCCAGACGGTGGTGTCGTTGCGCAGCGTCCGCCGCCCTTCGAGATCGATCCAGAAGACGTCGCGCAGCCCGGCCAGCGGCTCGCGCAGGGCGGCGATCTCCGCAGGGGTGAGCAGCAGGCGGACGCGGGAGAAGAGCGGGTTGTGCCGCGAGCCGGCGATCGCATTCGCGCCGGTGACGCCGAGGTCGCGGATCTTCTGCACCACCTCGCCGAGATCGGCGTCGGGGTAGACCTGGACCATCACCGGCCGGAAGTCCCCCTTGACCTTCTCATCGGCCGTCACCGCCGCGATCGCCGGGGAGATCTTGTAGAGCGGCTGATAGGGGCCGGACCAACTGGCGCCGAGCGCGGCGAGGTCCCCTGAGCTCCGTTTGCCGACGGGCATCTTCACCAGGTAGGAGTAGTACGGCAGGTAGGCGTAGACCTGGAGGCTCGCCTCGCGCAGGGCCGCGATCTGCCGGCCGGTGGGCGGCGCGGGGAACTTCACCAGCACGATCTCGTCCCCGGCGGCGTCCTCGGGCCGGACGCTCAGCGCCGCGGGGATCTCCGGCTGCGGCCGGCTGGTGTCGATGACCCGCGAGCTCAGCGAGATGACGGTGGACGGCTCCTGCGCGGGCAGGCGGAGACAGACGGCGACGAGCAGCAGCGACGACAGGATGCAGATCCTCTTCGGTACGGGCATGCTCCCTCCCTTGAGAAAAAATGAGACTTACAAAAGAGCTGGTGCCTTGGGAGGGCGGGAGGGGACAGGCGGCGGGGCGATACAGGGCGGCCCAGGTCGTTGAGGCACCCTCCGAGCATACCCGATTCCCGCTTGACTTACGCCGCGCCTTTTTCTAGAATCCCGCAATCGCGCGTTACGCTTCCCCGCGATTCGGAAGGAGGTGCGGCGGCCCTGGATCGATCCCCTTCAGCAGCACCCCACCCCGCTTGAGTCGGCCATCGCGGGCCGGAAAGGTCCGGCCCAACACGAAAACGGCCCGGAGTGAGTGTGGCGCTCACGTCCGAGCCTGACCCCGCACAGGAGAGTGATTCCCATGCGAAGCTCAGACGATTCTATCCTTTCGTCTTCCCGTAACGCGTTTTCCCCTTCCTTCCTCCATCGTATTGGCGAGCGCGACGAGCCCCCTACCGCTGGCGAGGCGGACGCGGCCGGTCCCTGGCGTGTCCTGGAGCTGCCCGGCCGGGGCTTTGGATTGTTCCGTCTTGGCGAAACCCCCGCGCGTGGACACCGGCCGGCGGCGGTGTTCCGGCAGCGCTGGCTCGCTCTGCTCACGGCGGCCGTCCTTCCCGGCACGGGGCGGGACGCGGCGTTTCGTCTGCAGAAGGATTCCGGGCCGGGAGGGTTCCCCGTCGAGGCCGGCAACGGCGGCGAGGTGGTGGGCCATCTGGAGCTGTTCGACCAGGGCCTGATCGAGGCGCTGCACATCGCCGAGGGGCTCCTGCGGTCTCCCGAGACGCTGGCGGTGCTGCTGGAAGCCGCCGGTCAGATCGCGCTCGAACGGGCCGGGGCGATCCTGGACGAGCGGATTCCCGAGTAGAGCCGGGCTCCGCCCCCAGGGCGGGACTTATCCAGGGCTCGACCGGCCCAACGTGGGCCAGACTAGTACACCGTCAACCTTGAATTGACGGGTTCTTTGTGGTGCGCCCCTATGTTGCCACCTCGGCAGCATTACCGCATTACCGGGCCAACGGCCCGGGCTTCCTAAGCCCAGGGCAACGCCCTGGGTTCCGAGGGGACCCTGGAAGGTGATGCGGCCTGAAGGGCCGCGCTGACCGGCGGTCCGGATTTTCACCCAACCGATAGCGCAACCCTTCAGGCCCCATCGCCTTCCTGGATCCTCCGGAACCCAGGGCGGTGCCCTGGGCTGAGGAAGCCTGGGCCATTGGCCCGGCAATGCGGTGATGTCGCCGGGCGGCTACGTAGCCCGTCCTGCAAAGAACCCGTCAATTCAAGGTTGACGCGCACTGGGCAAACACCGCTGGAAGACGCCAATATATAAACTTTGCCGATCTCTATATACGATTGACTCCCTGAATGCCCGGCGGATGTCATCTATATATAAGAACCTCTACTTTATATATACGAACCGCATCCCAGAAGGCCGCCAGCCCAGGTTTTTGACCACCCAGCCCCTCCGGAAAGCTCTTCGGGGCTCGTGGATATATACAAAGTGGGCATTAATACCGTTCCCGAAGGCTTGCCGACCTTTCCAGGGGGCATCTCTATATAATTTTCTGCGGTTTCTATATAGGAATAGTCCCTCGAACCCTCTCCGAGGGTACTCTCTATATAAAATTTCCTGCCTTATATATAAAAAAGGTCGCCGGAGTCTCTACGAGGACCTCCAACGGCAGCCTGGAGGCTTCTCGAGCCCTCTCCAGGGGGACTTCGTATATATTTCTCGGAGGTTTATATATAAGAAAAGCTCCCGGAGCCTGAGCAACAGGGCGTGGAAGGCAGAGAACCGGATGAAGAGCTGGTAAGAGGCTGCCTGCGGCTGAGATCCGCGCGGCGACTACCCCGCGAAATTGTCCGCCAGCACGTTGATCATGTCCATGTCCGGCACGCTGCCCAGCAGGGAGAGCGCGTGCTTCGTGAGCTCCCTCGGCACGTGCCCGGTGAGGTGGGCGAACCGGCCGCCGTTGTCGGGGAACACGTCGAAGATGCCGTAGGTGCCGTCGTCGAGGTGGATGGCGAACCAGGCGACCGTCTCCGGCTCTTCCAGCACCAGCGGCTGCGCGTCGCGCAGGAACTGCTCGACCTGCGGCGCGTGCCCCTCCTTGGCTTTGAAGGTGAGGAGCAGCGCTTTCGTGACGGCCTTGGCGGACCCGGCCGCGGGGAGCTTGTCGGCCAGCACGTCGAGCTTCTGGATCTGGGGCGGCGTGGCGAACAGCGCGTCGGCCTGCGCCATCAGCGCCTGCGCGATCGGCCCGGTCAGGTGGGCGTCGCGGCCGGCGTCGTCCGGGAAGACGTCGAAGATGCCGTACTCCGACCGCCCGAAGCGGATGGCGAACCATGCGGTGGTGGCCGGCTCCTGCCGGACCAGCGGCAGGGCGGAGAGCAGGAACGCCTCCACCTCGGCGTCTTTGCCTGATTTGGCTTCCAAGCGGACGAGCAGTCCTCGGTTGACCATGGGACCCTCCTTGAATGAATCCAGAGAATTCGGGATGCACGCTCGGTGCCGGAGGATCTAGGGTGCGCTGTGCGCCCCATGAACCCCCTCGAAGGTGCGCACAGAGCACCCTACGGGGATATCCGCCTCGGAATCCTTACCCGGCGTAGATCTGCAGCTCCCGCAGCTCGCGGAGCTGATCGCGGAAGGCGGCGGCCTCCTCGAATTCCAGGCGCTTGGCGGCGGCGCGCATCTCCTTCTCCAGGCGCGAGATGCGCTCGGTGAGCGGGAGGTCGGAGCCGTCGGCCCCGCCGCCGAGCTTCGGCGGACCGCCGGCGGCGTAGAGGTCGAGGTTCATCATCTGCACCAGCGGGTTGTGGATGTCCTTCAGGATGGTCGCCGGCTCGATGCCGTGCTCGGTGTTGTAGGCGGCCTGCTTGATGCGGCGGCGCGCGGTCTCGTCGATCGCCTTCTTCATCGAATCGGTCATCCGGTCGGCGTAGAAGATGACCCGGCCGGCGACGTTGCGGGCGGCGCGGCCGGAGGTCTGGATCAGCGAGGTCTCGCTGCGCAGGAACCCCTCCTTGTCGGCGTCGAGGATCGCCACCAGCGAGACCTCCGGCAGGTCGAGCCCCTCGCGCAGCAGGTTGATCCCCACCAGCACGTCGAAGTCGCCGCGGCGCAGGCCGGTGACGATCTCCACCCGCTCCAGGGTCTCGATGTCGCTGTGCATATAGCGCACGCGCACCCCGAGCTCGTTGAGGTACTGCGTCAGCTCCTCGGCCATCCGCTTGGTGAGGGTGGTGATCAGCACCCGCTCCTTGCGGGCGACGATCTTGCGCACCTCGCCGATCAGGTCGTCGACCTGCCCCTGGGCCGGGCGGAGGTCGATCTCCGGATCGAGCAGGCCGGTGGGCCGGATCAGCTGCTCGACGATGACGCCGCCGGTGCGCTCCAGCTCCCAGGGGGCCGGGGTCGCCGAGACGTAGATCCGCTGCCCCATGCGGACGTCGAACTCGGCGAAGGTGAGCGGCCGGTTGTCGAGCGCCGAGGGGAGGCGGAAGCCGAAGTCGACCAGCGTCTGCTTGCGCGAACGGTCGCCGGCGTGCATGCCGCGCACCTGCGGGATCGACTGGTGGCTCTCGTCGACCACCAGCAGGAAGTCGTCGGGGAAGTAGTCGAAGAGGGTCGGCGGCGGCTCGCCCGGCGCCCGTCCCGAGAGGTGGCGGGAGTAGTTCTCGATGCCGTGGCAGTAGCCGATCTCCTTCAGCATCTCGAGATCGAAGCGGGTGCGCTGCTCCAGCCGCTGGCGCTCGAGGAGCTTCCCCTCGGCCTCCAGCTCGGCGAGGCGCGGGCCCAGCTCCTCGGCGATGGTCTCGATCGCCCGCTCGAGGCGCGGCTTCGGCGTCACGTAGTGGGTCTTGGGGTAGACGGCGATGCGGTCGACCTGCTGCAGGGTGTCGCCGCGCAGGACGTCGAAGCGGGTGATGCGCTCGACCTCGTCGCCGAAGTACTCGACGCGGATCCCCAGATCCTCGTAGGCGGGGACGATCTCCAGCACGTCGCCGCGGACGCGGAAGCTGCCGTGGTAGAGGTCCATCTGGGTGCGCTCGTACTGCATGGTGACCAGCCGCTTGAGAGCGGCCTCCATGCCCTCGGCCTCCCCCTGGATGAAGAACTGGAGCATGCCGAAGAACGCCTCGGGGGAGCCGAGGCCGTAGATGCAGGAGACGGAGGCGACGATGATCACGTCCCGGCGCTCGAACAGGGCCTTGGTGGCCCGCAGCCGGAGGCGGTCGATCTCCTCGTTGATGCTGGTCTCCTTCTCGATGTACGTGTCGGTGGCCGGCACGTACGCCTCGGGCTGGTAGTAGTCGTAGTAGGAGACGAAGTACTCGACCGCGTTGTGGGGGAAGAAGCTGCGGAACTCCTGGTAGAGCTGGGCCGCGAGCGTCTTGTTGTGGGAGAGGATCAGCGTCGGCCGGTTGACCGCCTCGATCACCTTGGCGATCGAGAACGTCTTGCCGGAGCCGGTGATGCCGAGCAGCACCTGCTCCTTGTCGCCGCGCTGGAGCCCCTCGGTGAGCTGGCGGATGGCCTCGGGCTGGTCCCCCTGCGGCGTGAACTTGGATACGAGCTCGAATCCTGACATGGCTGGATTGTAAACGCGATCGGAGGGTGGGTTGTTCCCGGGCCAAACCCTCACCCCTGGCCCCTCTCCCGACACGGGAGAGGGGAAAAGGACAACCCTCTCCCTCTTCTCCCGGGTCGGGAGAAGAGGGCCGGGGTGATGAGGGCCTACCTCGCGTCCGGCGCCCTCCCCGTCTTCCCGAACTCCTCCAGGACGCGGGTGAGCTCCTGGACGTCCTGACGCTTCAGGTCCGGCCCCTTGCGGAGGGTCTCCCACATCTTGAACTGGAGCTGCTGGCTGCTTTCGGCGACCTCCTGCGGGCTGGCGGGCTTCAGAGCCTGTTGGCGGGCGGCCTCGAAGGCGTTGTGGAGGCGCTGCCGCTCCTCGGAGGTCACGTCCTTGGGGAGCTCCGCGCCGAGACTGGCCTCCGACTGGCGCAGGGAGAATCGGAGGAGCTGGGGGACGTGCGTCCCGGCGTACAGGAAGAAGCCGACCAGCAACAGGCCGGCGAACACGAGCAGCCCGAGGCAGCCGAAGATCAGCGGCTTGGGGCAGCCCTTCGGCGCCGGACGGGCCGCCGGATTGAACGGGGACGCCGGGGGTGGAGCGGGTTCGAGGCGTGGGGGTTCCATTGGGTCTCTTTCTATCATCGGGGGCGGAGGGCGGCAAGGACGCCCGGGCGCCAACCCTCTATAATGCCGGCCATGGAGTACGAACCTCTCGCCGAGCGTCGCCCCCCGTCCGTCTCCGCCCCGACCCGACGCGGCTCCCGGCGGCTGCTGCGCTGGATCTGGCCGGTGCTCGCCGCCCTGCTGATCGGCGCCATCAGCGGCGTCGCGATCGCCGCGGTGATCCACGTGCCGAAGGTGGAGTCGCTCGCCACCTACCAGCCGAGCCTGGTCACCCAGCTCTACGACAAGAACGGCAACGTCTTCACCACCTTCGCCCGCGAGCGCCGGGTGATGCTGAAGGAGAGCGAGGTGCCGCCGGTCATGGAGCAGGCGCTGGTCGCCTCCGAGGACTCCAACTTCTTCCAGCACGGCGGCATCGACGCGCTGGGCATCGCCCGCGCCGCGCTGACCGACTTCCGGGCCCGCCGGGTGAAGGAGGGGGCCTCGACGATCACCATGCAGCTCTCCCGCACCCTCTTCCTCTCCCGCGAGCGCACCTGGCGCCGCAAGGTCGAGGAAGCGTTCGTCGCCGTCGAGCTGGAGAAGAACTACACCAAGCAGCAGATCCTCACCCTCTACCTGAACCTGGTCAACCTCGGCCACGGCAACTATGGGGTGGAGGCGGCCTCCCGCTACTACTTCGACAAGCCGGCCGCCAAGCTGACCCTCCCCGAGGCGGCCATGCTGGTGGGCATCATCCCGGCCCCCAGCCACTACAGCCCGTACCGCACCCCCCAGCTGATGCTCCGCCAGCGCGACCGCGTGCTGCGGCGCATGCTGGACGAGAAGTACATCGGCCAGGCCGACTACGAGCGGGCGGTGGCGCAGCCGATCCTGCCCGTCACCCAGGAGCAGGAGGAGAGCCTCGCCCCCTACTTCGCCGAGGACGTGCGGAAAAACCTGGAGACCAACTACGGCGCCACCTCCCTCTACACCGAGGGGCTGCAGGTGCAGACGACGCTCGATCCGCAGATCCAGAAGTCGGCCGAGGGGGCCATCCACGCCGGGCTGCTGAAGATCGATCACCGGCGCGGCTGGCGCGGCCCGATCGCCGAGATCAAGGAGGCGGACATCGAGAGCCAGCAACTGCCGACCTGGGGTCAGACCAAGGTCGTGCCTGGCCGCTGGTACCAGGGGCTGGTGCTGGAGTCGGGACCGAAGAGCGCCAGCGTCCGGATCGGCAAGGGGACCTACGCCCTCGGCCCGGAGGGGATCGCCTGGACCAACCGCCACCAGCCGGACGCTCTCGTGAAGCGCGGCTCGGTGGCCTGGTTCCGCTTCGAGATCCCGCAGGCCAAGGAGGCGAAGGGGGGCAAGCCCGGCGAGGCGGCGAAGCCGGCCGCCACGGCGGTCGCGGCGGCCGCGGCCGAGCCCCGGCTGATGCTCGAGCAGCAACCGAAGATGGAGGCCGCCGCGGTGGTGATCGAGAACCAGACCGGCGCCATCCGCGCCATGGTCGGCGGCTGGGACTTCGACCGCAACCGGTTCAACCGCGTCACCCAGGCGCGCCGACAGGTGGGCTCGTCGTTCAAGCCTTTCGTCTACGGCGCGGCCATCGAGGGGGGTTGGACCCCTTCGGACACGCTGCTCGACGCTCCCACCTCGTTCATCGGCGCCGACGGACGGTTGAGCTACCGGCCCGAGAACTACTACCACAAGCACTACGGCATCGTGACCCTGCGGCGGGCGCTGGAGCAGTCGATCAACGTCCCGGCGGTCAAGCTGTTCGAGCTGGTGGGGGGCAAGCGGGTGATCGACTTCGCCCACCGCGCCGGCGTCCAGACGCCGCTCCCCACCTGGCCCAGCGTGGCCCTGGGCTCGGCCGACCTGACGCCGCTGGAGATGGCCTCGGCCTATTCCACGATCGCCAATCTGGGGACGCACATCGAGCCGTTCATGCTCGAGAAGGTCTCGAAGCCCGACGGCCAGGTGATGCTCCAGCACTTCCCGGCCACCTACATCGCCACCACCCCGCCGGTGGCCTACGTGCTGACCCACATGATGGAGGGGGTGATCGATCACGGAACGGCCTACGACATCCACGACCTGCCGCTCGACATCGCGGGCAAGACCGGCACCACGGACGACTACTCCGACGCCTGGTTCATCGGCTTCACCCCGCACTACACGATCCTCACCTGGATCGGCTACGACGTGAAGCGCTCGCTCGGCTCCGGCATGAGCGGCGCCGTCGCCGCCCTGCCGCTCTGGCGGGCGATCGCCGAGGACGGCCTGGCCACCGGCTGGCTGAAGAAGGGGGACACCTTCCAGGTGCCGCCGGGCGTGCTCCTGCGCGACATCGAGTACTACTCCGGGCTGCTCTCCGCCCAGGGGGGCCGGGTGATCAAGGAGGCGTTCGTCTCCGGCACCGAGCCCAACCGGCAGTACAACTCGCAGTGGTCGACGATCGCCAGCCTCCCCTGGTACCAGCAGAAGTCCTTCTACATCCCGAAGGAGGGCGAGAACATGCCGAACAAGACCGCGTCCCCCGGCGCCCAGCCCCCGCCCGAGCCGCCGTCGACCCCCGGGCCGCAGGAGGCGCCGGCGGAGCCGCCGCCGCCGTAGGAGGGCGACCGCAGGTCGCCCCTACAACCTTCGTCCGACCTCAGCTCTTGCCGGAGGTTGTAGGGGCGACCTGCGGTCGCCCTTTCCGCCCCACCATCCCATAATCCTGGTACCCGAACAGCACCTCATCCAGCCGGTCGCGCAGGCGGTTGACCCCGTCGGCGAGGGTGTGCTGGTCGGCGGGGAGCGTGGCGAGGTCGATCTCGGGGAGGCGCTGGGCGTCGGGGAAGGGGCGGAGATCCAGCCGCTCGACGGGATCGAAGCCGGCGAGCTCGTACATCAGCTTCAGGCTCTCGGGGTGGACCGGCCGGACGTGCGTGGGGTCGAGCCAGAAGTTGCGGGCGGCCACCACCACGGAGAGCGGATTCGGGGTCTCCAGGATCAGCAGGCCGCCCGGCCGCAGGGCCCGGTAGGCGAGGCGTACCAGCCGGTCGAGGGCCGGCCCGGGAAGGTGCTCGATGACGTGGAAGGAGATCACCCCGCCCAGGCTCCCCTCCGGCACGCCGGCGAGCATCGCGAACAGATCCCCCGCCTCGGCCTCCAGCCCCCGCTCCCGGCAGAGCTGCACCATGCGCTCGCTCGCGTCCACCCCGCGGCCGGCGATGCCGTGATCGCGCAGCAGGGCCAGCGCCTCCCCCCGGCCGCAGCCGAGGTCGAGCACCGGCCCGGGCAGATCCCGCAGGTACGGCAAGTAGGCGGCGATCCGCTCGCGGATCTCGACCTCGGTGCCGCGATACCGCCGTTCCAGCTCCAGGTAGCCGTGCTCCTCGTGGGCACGGGCGATGGTTTCGATGGACGCCTCGACGGGGGCGTCCGGCGGCGCCGAGCGGACCGTGGCCAGCGCCGCGCCCAGGCTCCCCAGCAGGTCGCGCGCCTCGCGGCGGTAGCGATCCAGCTTCTGGTCGGCGCGGGCGAAGAGGGCGTCGTTGTGGCGCATCACCTCGTGGATCCCCTCGGAGTCGAGGGCCTCCTGGTACTCGATGCGCCGCAGATGGTCGGCGCGCGCCGCTTCCAGCCGCGCCAGGTGCTCGATCAGGATGAGGTTGAAGGTGCGCTGCCGCTCCCAGAGGTCGTTCTGCGGGGTCTTGACCAGGGGGCGCAGCAGGCGCTTGAAGCCGACCAGGAGCCGGCCGAGAAGGCCGCGATGGCTGCGGATGGGGAACGCGTGGTCCCCCGACCAGAGCCATCGCCAGTCGTCGAGATCGCGGGTGGGCTCGACGAGGAACTCGTCGAGGGCCGGGGCGCGACGCGCGGAGGCGATTGGTTCAGGAACAGGACCGTCCTTCGCCTCCATGCGCCGGCGCCCTCAGCCTGGGAAGATCGGAAGCCTACTCTTCCCGCACCACCGAGACGGTCACCTCGGCGACCACCTCGGGGTGGAGCTCGACGCGCACCTGATGATCGCCGAGGGTCTTGATGCCCCCCTCGAGATCGAGGCGGCGGCGATCGATGGAGAAACCTTTCTTCTCCAGGATCTCCGCGATGTCTCCCGCGGTGACCGAGCCGTAGAGCGTGTCGGTCTCGCCGACCCGCTTGGGGATCTCGATCCGCAGGCCCGACAGGCGGTTGGCGATCTCCTGCGCGCCCTCGCGCTCCTTGGCGTGACGGGCGTCGATCTTGGTCCGCTGATGCTCGAAGTACTTGATGTTGGCGCCGGTGGCCTCGAGCGCGAGGCCCTGGGGCAGGAGGTAGTTCCGGCCGTGCCCCGGCTTGACGTCCACCACCTCACCCCGCTGGCCGAGGTGGCGCTGATCGCTGAGCAGAATGACTCTCACGCTTCCCTCCTAGTCCGTGGTGAACGGGATGAGCGCCAGGTGGCGGGCGCGCTTGATCGCCTGCTGCAAGGGGCGCTGGTGGGTGGCACAGGTGCCCGAGATCCGCCGCGGCAGGATCTTGGAACGCTCCGGGATGAACTGCTGAAGGAGCTTGACGTCCTTGTAATCGATGTAGTCGATCTTGTCGGCGCAGAACTTACAGACCTTGCGCCGGCGGAAGAAGACCTTTCTTGCGCGTGCCATGGCTTAGACCCTCTCCTCGTGCAGGTCGCCGGCGCCGGCCGCGGGCTCCCGGTCCCGATGATCGCGATCGCCGCCCTGGGGCTCGCCGCCCCGGGGGGGCCGGCGGGCGGCCTTCTTGAGATCCTCGTCGGTGCGCACCGTCAGGTAGCGGAGGATCTTGTCGTTCTGGCGCATCCGATGCTCCACCTCGGGCAGCGCGGTCTTGCCGACCTCGCTGGAGACGAAGAGCAGGAAGTACTTGCCCTCGTTCACTTTGTCGATCGGGTAGGCGAGCTTGCGCCGCCCCCAGTTCTCTTCGCTGGTGATCTGCGATCCACCAGCCGTGATCATGTTCTTGTAATCCTGCGCCATGGTGACCACTTCTTCGTCGGAGACGCGAGGGTCGACCACGAACATCAACTCGTACGTACGCATGGGTGGTGACTGTCCTCCCTATGGCCTGGGTCGGTCCCGCGGTATGCGGAACAGAGAGGTTTGAGAATCGGCGGCGCCGCGGAACGGCCCGCCCGGTGACAAGGGCGTAGATTGTACAGGGGTTGGGAGAAAAGGCAAGGGCGGGCGCTACCCGTTGAACCCCCGCATCGCCGCCTCCACCCCTTCCCGCGCCCAGATCTCGCAGGCGTCGGCGGCGCGGCGGATCATCTCTTCGACGGTCTCCCGCTCGGCCGCCGCGAAGGGGGCGAGGACGAAATCGGCGAGGTCCTCGCCGGCCGGCTTCTCCTCCGGAGCGACGCCCAGGCGGAGGCGCGGTACCTCGGCGGTGCGCAGGTTCTCGATCACCGATTCCAGACCCCGGTGGCCGGCGGGGCTGCCGGCGCGGCGCAGGCGGAGCTTCCCCAGCGGCAGGTTGACCTCGTCGTAGACCACCAGCACCGCCGGCGGCTCGATGCCGTGGCTCTCGGCGAAGCAGCGCGCCGCGTAGCCGCTGCGGTTCATGTAGGTCTGCGGCTTGACCAGCAGGACGTCGAGCGACACGTCCCCCCCGCCCACCGCCGCGCGGCCGACGAGGGCGTTGCACTCCAGACGGTCGACGGGGATCTCCCAGCGCCGGGCGAGCTCCTCGACGACCCGGAAGCCCACGTTGTGGCGGGTGTCGCGGTACGGCTCGCCCGGGTTGCCCAACCCGAGGATGAGGCGCATGCGGGCCAGCTCTTCGATCCGGAGGCCGCCCTAGGCCTCGCCCTTCGCCTTCTTGATGAGCTCGGGCTCGGCGGAGTCGGCCGCCGCTCCCTCGTCCTCCGTCCGCGAGTGGACGAGCGAGGCGATGACCCGGTCGGGATCGTCGAGCAGCACCACGCCCTCGGGCAGCGCCAGGTCCTTGGCCTCGATGTGCTGGCCGACGTGCAGGTCGGCGATGTCGAACTCCAGGTGCTTCGGAATCTGGCCCGGCAGGCACTCGACGTGAACCTCGCGGTTCACGAAGTCGAGCATGCCCCCCTCGACCTTGACGCCGACGGCGACGCCGACCAGCTCGACCGGCACGGCGACGCGGATCTTCTGGTCCATCAGCACGCGCTGGAAGTCGATGTGGATCACCTGGCGGCTGATCGGATTGACGTCCATGTGGCGGATCATGGCGTGCCGGTCCTTGTCGCCGAGCTTCAGGAGGAAGATCGGGTTCTCGCCCGAGTGCCCCTTCATCATGTCGAGCAGGGTCTTGCGGTCGACCGCGATCGCCACGCTCTCCTTGCCGCCGCCGTAGACTACCGCGGGGATCTTGCCGGCCGCGCGGGACCGCCGGTTGGCGTTCTTCCCGGTCTCCTCCCGGGGCTGCACTTCGATCGTCATCGTTTCACTCATGGTTTTCCTCGCTTCTATGTTTCTAGACAGGAACTTAGTCTGTACAGGAACCAGCTAGACGAACAGGGAGCTCACCGAGCTGTTCTCGTGAATCCGGCGGATGGCCTCGCCGAGCAGCGGCGCCACCGACAGGGGGCGCAGCTTCGTGGGCAGGCGGGCCAGCTTCTCTTCCACCGGCGTCGTATTGGTGATCAGGACCATCTCCAGGGGGGACTCGTCGATGCGCTGCAGGGCGGGCCCGGAGAGGATACCGTGGACCCCCGCCGCCAGCACCCGCTTGGCCCCCTTGTTCTTCAGCGCCTCGACCGACTTGGTCAGGGTGCCGGCCGTGTCGATGATGTCGTCTACGACCAGGGCATTGCAACCCTCGACGTCGCCGATCAGGTGCATGACCTCGGCCGTGTTGGGGGCGGTGCGGCGCTTGTCGATGATCGCGAGCCCCGCCTCCAGGCGCTTGGCGATCGCCCGCGCGCGCTCGACGCCGCCGGCGTCGGGGGAGACGACGACCAGGTCCGGGATCTGGAGGTCGCGCACCGCCTCCAGCAGGACCGGCGCGGCGAACAGGTGGTCCACCGGCACGTCGAAGAACCCCTGGATCTGGTCGGCGTGGAGGTCCATCGTCAGCACCCGGTCGGCGCCGGCGCGCGAGATCAGGTCCGCCACCAGCTTGGCGGTGATCGGCACGCGCGGCTTGTCCTTCTTGTCCTGCCGCGCGTAGCCGTAGTACGGGAGCACCGCCGTCACCCGGGAAGCCGAGGAGCGCTTCAAGCTGTCCAGCATGATCAGCAGCTCCATCAGGTTCTGGTTGACGGGGTCGCAGGTCGGCTGGACGACGAACACGTCGGAGCCGCGGACGTTCTCCTCGATCTGGCAGAAGGTCTCGCCGTCCGAGAAGTTGAACGCCGACACCTTGCCCGCCTCGAGGTTGAGGTACTCGCAGATCTCGACCACCAGAGCCGGGTGAGCGCGCCCGCCGAAGATTTTCAGTTCACCGGCCATTATTTCCCCTGAAAAGCGTTCCCCTGAAAAGCGTTCCCCTGAAGCGATGCGGCGGGGGGGATGAATCGAAAACTGGTTGGGGCGGGAGGATTCGAACCTCCGGTAACCAGATTCAAAGTCTGGTGCCTTACCGCTTGGCGACGCCCCAGTCGT
Organism: uncultured Acidobacteriota bacterium; assembly: GCA_963698025.1. Classification (GTDB taxonomy): domain Bacteria; phylum Acidobacteriota; class Thermoanaerobaculia; order Multivoradales; family UBA5704; genus DATARR01. The sequence goes on from OY969112.1 coordinate 1,279,097, forward strand.
GGATGCGCCCCGGTCGGGCGACGACTTCCGCACCCGGGCAGCCGCCTGACGCACCCGCGCTCCCTCGTCCTTCCAGCACCCACACCCGAGGCCGGGAGACCCGGGCACGGGGCCGCAAGCTTACACGGTCCAGAAGGAATCGCGGAGGTGCATCTCTTCGACCTCCTCCAGCGACTTCTCCGCCGCCGGAGCCGGCGCCGCGGCGGCCAGGCTGTGCGGCGGCTCGACGACATCCGTCACGGCGGCCGGCGGCGGGGTCCGCAGCAGGGCCCGTTCCCCACGGTCCGCCGGCGCCTCGCCGCGCTGGTTGAGCTCGCGGTCGTATTCGGCCAGCACCTTCTCCTCGATCATCCGCCGGGTCTCGTTGTTCAGAGGGTGGGCGACGTCCTTGAACTCGCCGTTCTTCTTCTTCCGGCTCGGCATGCTGATGAACAGCCCGTCCCTCCCCTGGATGATCTTGATGTCGTTGACCATGAAACACTGGTCAAAGACGATTGACACGAAGGCCTTCAACTTCTCTTCTTGAATCGGAAAGACCTTGACCTCTGTAATTTCCATTTTCCGCGTCCTCTCCGGGTCAGCCCTGGTCCCGCCTCGGCGTGTGCGAAAGGGCCGGACCGGTTGAGCCCTCGCGGCATGAGGCCCCGAGGTCCACTCGATCTTACCGGCGACATCCCTTTACGGCGAGCGGAGAGGCTCCGCCTACCGAGAAGGAGAGCCGCTCTTTATCCACGCGTCGGCATCAATCCACGCATTATATACTGGCGGAACCTCCGGAGAGCATTCGAGCGGCCGCTTCCAGGGAATCGGCACCCCGCGCGGGTGGACCATGGTAAGAGCGCGGGGCGGGAGTGTCAAATCGGCAGGTGGATCGCCGCCCCTACGGCGGCGTCTCCGCCGGTGGGGCCGGCGGCGTATCCGACAGGTCGGGGTCGCCACACTCGGTCTCGTGGTAGCCGGCGGGGGTCGTGAGGACCGGCGGCTCCTTGTCGAGGTTCTCCCGCAGCGCCTCGCGCCAGCGCACCTGGATCCCCCGCTCGCGGTCGGAGAGGATCGACCAGTCGTCGCGGCGCATCCACCAGACCTTGGGGGTGCTCCCCTCCGAGAGGGTCCAGTTGAGCACCTGCCCGTCGCCGCCGAGAGTGCCGGCCCAGTGCCGACCTGCCTCGTCGTGGAAATCGAACGTCCGCCCCCGCGGCTGCGCCGTGGGCGAGCCCGCGGCCGGCTCGGCGGGCACCCGGTCGAGGAGGAGCGAGGGGAGCGAGAGCAGCGGGAACGGCCCGAGCGAGGCGCCGGAGATGTCGAAGCGGCCGTCGAACTTGCAGAACGTGTGGTTGCGGTGGTTGAGCGAGAGGCCGGAGTCGTTCACCACGTCCAGGCTCCAGAGCGACCGGCCGAGGGGGTCGACCGCCTGGACCTGGTAGCGGGCCGGCGAGACCAGGCGCAGGGTCACCCGGAAGGACCCCTCCCCCTCCGGGCCCGAGTAGCTCACCCGGTAGAGCCGTTGCGAGCCGTAGGCGGCCTGCGGCACCTGCCACGGCGACAGCGTGCCGGCCGGCAGCGGATGGGGCGCGGGCGAGCCCGAGCACCCCGCCGCCAGGAGCGACAGGGCGAGGACCGCGGCCGCGGTGATGTTAAGAGTGGGGACTCGCCTTGCCGAGATCGTCCAGCTTGCGCCGGACCTTGTCCGCGTCGACCTTGTCGGCGTTGTCGCCGCCGAGCTCGAGCGACCGCTGGTAGGCCTGCCGAGCCCTCTCCTTCTGCCCCAACGCAACATAGACATCCCCCAGGTGCTCTTGCAGAGTCGCGTCCTCGGGCTCGAGGCGAGAGGCCCGTTCGAGAAAGTTGCGGGCCTGCTCCGGACGGCCGAGTCGGTAATAGGTCCAGCCGAGCGAGTCGACGTAGGCGCCGTTGTCGGGATCGAGCGCCACCGCCCGGCTCACCATCTTCAGCGCCTCCTCCAGGTTGGTGCCCGCCTCGGCGTAGGTGTAGCCGAGATAGTTCAGCGCGGCGTGGAAATCCGGATCGACCTTGAGGATCCGCCGGAACTCGGCGATCGCCTTGTCGCGCTGGCCGGAGCGCTCGTAGGCCGCCCCGAGCATGAAGCCCATGGCGGCCTGGTCGGGGTGCGCGCCGGCGAGCTTCTCCAGGACCGGGATCGACTGCTGGTACTTCTCCAGCCGCTGATAGGTCTGGGCCGCGGCGATCGCCGACCTCTCGTCCCCCGCGGCGACACCGGCGAGCAGCTTCTCGGCCTCGGCGTCGCGGCCGGCCCGGGTCAGCACCTCGGCCCGCTTGGAGATCACCGCAGGGGAGTCCTTCTCCTTGGCGAGCAGCGCGAGCGCCTCGTCGTAGCGCTTGTCCCTGGCCAGCGCGTCGGCCTGCAGCGAGGCGGCCTGGAGACGGATGGCTTCGTCCTCGGAGGCGAGCAGCGGCCGCAGGGTCTCCCCCACCTTGTCCCACTGCTTGCCGCCGAAGTAGACCTGCGCGGCCTCGAGGCGGGCCTCCTGGGCGTCCTTCCCCTTGCCGTCCTTCTCCAGGACGGCGGCGAGGCCGGAGAGCAGGCCCGCGGCGTCGTCGCGCCGGCCGGCGCGCTCCAGCACCCGCGCCAGGGTGAGGGTGATCCCGGGGTCCTTGGGATCGGCGTCGTGGATCCTGGTCAGCAGGCCGATCGCCTCTTCGTTGCGCCCCTGGGCGGTGAAGATCAGGCCGCGCAGGAGATCGATCCCCTGCTGGGGATCCGTCGCGGCCTTACCACCGGTGGCACCGGTGGCACCGGCGGCGCCGGCGGAAGGAGCCGGGCCGGCGGCACTGATCCCGGGCACCGTGAGCGCGTCGAGCGCCTTCAGCGCCTCGTCCAGGTCGCCGTTCTGGTAGAGCGCCCAGGCGAGCTGGCGCTTGAGCCGGGAGTCGTCGCGCGCCTCCTCGGGAGCGCCGCGCAGGGTCTCCAGGGCCGCCGCGGTCCTCCCCGTCCGGGTCTGGAGGTCGGCGAGCGTCAGGCGGGCCTCGAGCGAGCCGGGGTCGAAGCCGAGGATCTCCTGCAGCGCCTTCTGGGCCTCTTCGGGCTTGTTGGCCCGCATCAGCGACTCGACCAGCAGGGCGTAGGCCATGCGCTGCTCGGGCACGTTGGTGATCAGCTCGTGGAAGACCTCGGCCGCCTTGGCCGGCTGATTCTGGTCGAGATAGATCCGCCCGAGGGTGAGGAAGGACTGCGAGTCCTGGGGATTGCGCTTGCGCACCATCTCCAGGGCGTCCCGCGCGGTTTCCAGGGCGGACGGATCGACGGCGGCGAGATCGATGTAGATCTCGCCGGTGGCGCGCAGCACGTCGAGGTTGTCGGGGGCCAGCCGGCGGGCCTCGGCGATCTTCTCCGCGGCCTTGCGCAGGGCGTCGTCGCGCAGCGGCGAGCTGCGCTCGTACTGGGCCATGCGGTCCAGGAGCTGCGCGTGCTCGACCAGCACGTAGGCGGTATCCGGCGACCCGGGGGCGATCTTCTCGGCCGCCTCGAAGGCGGCGAGCGCGTCGTTGACCGACCCCTCGACGGCCAGGAGCTTGCCGAGCGCGAACTCATAGGAAGCCGCGGGCGGTTTGGCGCCGCCGGCTCCGGTGGGCGACACGGGAACGGCGGCGGCGAGTGCGGGCAAGAGGGACAGGCTGGCGGTACAAGCCGCAAAGGCACCAAGCTTCACGTCTCGCAGGATAGCAGCGCGCCGCGGCGCTTTACAAGGTATCGAGCCACCTCTATAATGTCGCCCTTACGCTTAAATACAGCCGTCAGAACAAGTTACCGACTCGTAGAACCAGGGCGCCCAGGGCGGCGCCGTTAAAGAATAACGATCTCGAACCATGGCCAAGCTCGGACAGCTCCTCGTGGCGCGCGGCTGGATCACGGTCCAGCAGCTGACCCGCGCCCTGAAAAACCAGAACGTGGCGGGAGGCCGGATCGGCACCTGCCTGCTGGAGATGGACGCGCTCACCGAGGAGCTGCTGCTCAAGGGGCTCTCCGAGCAGCTCGGCGTCCCCTCGGCGGCGGCCGACGACCTGCGGGGGGTGCCCGACGAGGTGCTCGGGCTGATCCCCGAGAAGCTCGCCCGCCGCTGCCGCGCCGTCCCCTTCTGCGTCGAGGGGGGGCGGCTCGACCTCGCGCTGATGGACCCGCGCAACCTCTCGGCGCAGGACGAGATCGCCTTCGCCTCCGGCAAGCGGGTGAAGGTCTACGTCGCCGAGGAGGTCCGCATCCTCGAGGCGCTCGAGAAGTACTACCACGAGGAGTGCCCCTCGCGCTTCGGCATGGTGCTCGACCGCCTGAACCGCGCCCGCTTCCTCTGGGAGAAGCCCGCCCCCGCGCGCTCCGAGCCGGCGCAGGAGCTGTTGCCGCCGCTCGATAGCCCCTTCGCGCCGGCGCCCAAGCTCCACCTGCCGCCCCCCCTGCCCGAGCTGACCTCGCCCCTGCCGCAGCGCGCGCGGACCGCGGCGGCACCCGCGTTCCCCAGCATCGAGACGCTGTGGCCGAAGCCCGCTCCCGCTCCAGAGCCGCCGGTCGCGCCGGCCGCCGCACCGGTTACCTCGCCCAAACCCGCGGCGATCCCGCCCGCACCCGTGGAGGCGCCATGGCCGAAACCGCCGGCCGCCGCTCCCGCTCCGCTCCCGGTCCCGGCCATGGCCGCGGCTGCCCCCGCCGCCCTGGCGCCGCCGCCGCTACGGTCGCAGAGCGTCTCGCTGACCCCGGAGGAGCGGGCCGATCTGGGGGCCGTCGCCTGGGTCGAGCCCGCCTCCACGGACCGCTCGCTGCCGATCCCGGCCAACCTCGACGAGGCGGAGGCCGCGCTGGCGAAGGCGACCGACCTCGAGGAGGTGGCGCGCGTCCTCCTCGGCTTCCTCGGCCGCGACCACCGCCGGGCCGCCATCTTCCAGGTCTCCCGCGAGCGGATCAGCGGCTGGCGCGTGCACGGCACGGGGATCGATCGCGAGGCCTTCGCCGCCTTCTCGATCGGCTTCGACCAGCCCTCCCTGTTCCTCAACCTGCGCCACGGCAGCAGCCTCTATCTCGGCCCCCTGCCGCCGATGCCGGCGCACCGCCAGCTCGCCCGTACCTGGGGCGGGGACCTGCCGCGCGACTGCGTGCTGCTGCCGGTGCGCATCAAGGACCGGCTGCTGATGGTGATCTACGCCGACGGCTCCACCCGCGGGCCGGTCGAGCTGCAGCAGATGCAGCTCCTGATGGCCGCCGCCACCGGCGCCGTCGAGCGCTGCATTCTCGCCAACCGCCAGCGCGGCGAGGCCAAGTCCTAGTAAACTCTGGCTTTGTTGACACCCTTTGAGACCCGTTGTTAGACTCGCCCCCGTTTCGGAGTCGCAATGATCAAGTCGGACATCGTCGACCGCGTCGCGGAAATCACGGACGTACCCCGGGTGAAGGCGGCGCAGGCCGTCGACACCATCATCGAGGCCATGAAGAGCGCGCTCTGCGACGGTAAGCGGATCGAGCTCCGCGGCTTCGGCGTCTTCCAGGTGCGCGACCGCAAGAAGGGCGTCGGCCGCAACCCCAAGACCGGCGTCGAGGTGGCGATCTCCCCCGGCAAGACCGTGCGCTTCAAGCCGGGCAAGGACCTCAAGAATCTCTGAGCCGGGCTCGCCTTCCTCCCCTCTCATCGAGCTGCTGCCCGCGCCGGGCAACTCTGTCTACGCCCGCGCGCCGCGGCTCCCCGAGCGCCGGCTCTACGGCCGGGCGCTGCTGCTGTTCGCGCTGACCTTCCTCTGCACGACGACGCTGAGCCCGGTGATGGTGCTGATGAGCCGGACGGACGTCACCACCGCGCTCGAGCCCTTCCTGACCCCTTCGGTGGTCGCCGCCGTCTGGCGCAGCCCGGAGCTGCTGAGGATCGGGCTCGCCTTCTCGATCCCCGCGCTCCTGATCCTGCTCTGCCACGAGATGGGGCACTACGTCGCCTGCCGGATCTACGGCATCCCCTGCACGCCCCCCTTCTTCCTGCCGGTGCCGGTTAATTTCGGCACCTTCGGCGCCTTCATCCGGATCAAGGCGCCGATCCACAGCAAGCGGCAGCTCTTCGACGTCGGGATCGCCGGGCCGATCGCCGGCTTCGTGGCGCTGATCCCCTTCCTGCTCTATGGGATCGCGAGGTCGCAGCCGGTGGCGGTGAGCCACGGGACGGGGGCGATGGAGCTGCTGCTGCCGGGCCGCTGCCTGGCGATCCAGCTCGCGACGTGGCTCTTCCACGGCCGCCTGGCGAAGGGGGCGATCCTCGACCTCCACCCCACCGCGCTGGCCGCCTGGCTCGGGCTGTTCGCCACCTCCCTCAACCTGCTGCCGCTCGGGCAGCTCGACGGCGGCCACATCCTCTACGCCGCGACCGGGCGCCTGCAACGGCGCCTCGCCCTCCCCTTCTGGCTCGCCCTGGCGCTGCTCGGCTACTACTGGCCGGGCTGGCTGCTCTGGTGCGTGATCGTGCTGGTGATCGGCCTCCGCCACCCACCGGTCTATGACGAGAGCCTCCCCCTCGACCCCGGGCGGCGGGCGCTCGCCTGGGTGGCGCTGCTGCTGTTCGCGCTCTCGTTCATGCCGGTGCCGATCGAGTACGTGGCGTTCTAGCTCAAAAATCGACCACCAGCGTCACCGGCCCGTCGTTGACCAGCGCCACCTCCATCGTGGCACGGAAGCGGCCGGTCTCCACCCGGAAGCCGCGGCCGCGGAGGTCCGCCACCAGGGCGTCGACCAGCGGCTCCGCCTCCGCGGGCGGGGCGGCACGGTCGAAGGAGGGGCGGCGGCCGCGGGCGACCGAGCCGGCGAGGGTGAACTGGGAGACGATCAGGAAGGCGCCGCCGGCGGCGGCGGCGGCGAGGTTCATCCTGCCGGCGCCGTCCTCGAAGATCCGCAGGCCGGCGAGCTTGCCGGCCGCGGCGCGCACCGATTCCGGGCGGTCGCCGCGCTCGATCCCCACCAGGACGAGGAGGCCGCGGCCGATCTCGCCGACCGTCTCGCCCGCCACTTTCACCGACGCCGAGCCCACCCGCTGTACGACGAGACGCATTTTTGATCCTATAGAGAGACTATTTGTTCCGCCCGACCGCTCCCCCGGCCCGCCGGCGCTCCCCGGGCGACGGGACGGTTGTGATACCGTAATCGATTCGAGAGGAGAACGGACGCATGCTCAACAAAGTGATCCTGATCGGCAACCTCGGCCGCGATCCAGAGGTGCGGTCGACCCCGTCCGGCCAGCCGGTCGCGAGGTTCACCCTGGCCACCAACCGCAAGTGGCGCGACAAGGGCGGCCAGCGCCAGGAAAAAACCGAGTGGCACAACATCGTGGTCTGGGGCAAGCAGGCCGAGATCGCCGGCCAGTACCTCACCAAGGGTAAGCAGATCTATCTCGAGGGGCGCATCGAGAGCAGCTCCTGGGACGACCGCCAGACCGGCGAGAAGAAGTACAAAACCGAGATCATCTGCGACAACTTCCAGATGCTCGGCGCGCGCGGCGGCGGCAGCGACTTCGAGGGGGGCCATCAGGGCGGCCACGCGGCGGCTCCGTCCGCCGGCCCCTCCTATGACGAGGGGGGCTACGCCGGCGGCGGTGGCGAGCCGGAAGAGGACGATATTCCCTTCTGACCGGGAAGCTACGGGGGACCACGGCGCCCGCCGCGGTCCCCGCGGTGTCTTGGATGATTCGCGCCAGCGCTTCGTAAACAAGGCAGATTGGATCCTCCCGGAGAACGAAATGCCGATCCCGAAGCGCACCCTTCCTTTCCTGCTGCTCCTCCTCACCGCCACTTCCGCCCGCGCGGCGGCTCCCGCCTGGACGCCGCTCGGCCCTTATGGCGGCTCGGTCGAGACGCTCGCCGTGGCGCCGGGCGACGCCCGCACTCTCTATGCCACCCTGGGCCCGCAGGGGGCTTTCCGGAGCGCCGACGGCGGGCTCACCTGGACCCCCATCCACGCGGGAGTCGCCACCAGCAACGTGGCGTTCGATCCGGCCCGGGCCGGCACGATCTATCTCGCCACCTTGCCCGGCGGACTGCAGAAGAGCACCGACGGCGGCGGGCACTGGACGCCCCTGCACCCCCCGCTCCGGGGAGCCCAACCCGTACTGGCGGTCGCGGTGGACCCGGTCCGCTCCTCCCGCGTCTACTTTGGGACGGCGAGCCAGGGACTCTGGCGCAGCACCGACGGCGGCGCCTCCTGGCAGCCGGTGCTGACCGGTGCCGGAGCGATCCACGAGCTGGCCGTCTCCAGAACCGCCGGCATCGTCTACGCCGGCACCGATGCCGGCGTGCTCAAGAGCAACGACGGCGCCCTCTCCTGGCGGCCCGCGAGCCAGGGCCTGCCCCCCGGAACGGTATCGGCCCTGGCCGTCGCCCCCTCCGACCCGAGGACGGTCTACGCGAGCGTCGAAAACGGCGTCCACGAGGGTGTCTTCCGGAGCAAGAACGGCGGCGCCTCCTGGCAGGCGACCGCGGGACCGCCGCTGCCGGCGCCCCGGGGCCGGGTGCTCGCGCTGGCGGTCTCGCCGCGATCCCCCGCGACGGTATGGGCGGGGACCGATCCGAGCGGCCTCTTCCGGTCCACGGATGGCGGCGCGCACTGGACCGCCGCCGGATTGCCACCGCAGGAGCAGAGAGTCCCGGCGATCGCCGTGGCCCCCTCCTCTCCCGCCCTCCTCTACGCGGGAGTGACCGCTCAGAGGATGGACCTGGGAGGCGTCTATGCCAGCGCCGACGGCGGTGCCTCCTGGAGGCGCCGCAACCAGGGGCTCGCCGGCCTGGACGCGCGCGCGGTGGCGATTCCTCCAGGCTCTCCGGGCGTGATCTTCGCCGGCCTCTCGGGCCCCGGGCTGTTTCGCAGCGGCAACTCCGGGAAGCGCTGGGCACGGGTGACGCTGCCGGGCCCCTCGCTGCCGGTGAACGGGATCCCCCTCGTGGACTTCGAGATCGCCCCTTCGGCCCCCTCCACCTTCTACGCCCTCGCCCTCAATTGGCTCTGGCGGTCCACCGACGCCGGCGCCTCCTGGATCGAAGCCTTCGCCTATCCCGACGGGCCGTTCCTCCAGTTCCTGCGGGTCGATCCGGCGGACCCGTCGCGGCTCTGGGGGGGTTCCTTCAAGAGCACGGACGGGGGGGAGACCTGGGTCCCTCTGACGACGCCGGGCGACCCGTGGTGCCAGATCTTCGATCTCCAGTTCGCCCCCTCGTCCCCTTCCACCCTCTACGTGGCGGGCGCGAAGTCGCGCGACGGCATCACGGGCTGCAAATTCACCAAGGCCTCCCTGTTCCGCAGCACGGACGACGGCGCCACCTGGACCGAGGCCGACGCGGGTCTGGACGTCCCCAGCGTGACCGCCCTCGCCGTCGATCCGCTCGACCCGCGGCTCCTCTATGCCGGCACCGGCTTCGCCTTCGCCTCCCCCGGGAACGGCGTCTGGAAGAGCACGGACGGCGGCGCCTCCTGGGCTCGCGCCGGCGACGAGCTGCAGGGACAGACGATCACCGCCCTCGCCGTCTCCCCCCTCTCCGTCCTCTGGGCGGCCACGGGCGGCTCGGTCTTCCGTAGCGGCGACGGCGGAGCGACCTGGAGCGACCGCACCGGTGGCTTGCAGGCCGCCACGGTCTACAAGCTGCTCATCGACCCGGCGGACCCCCGGCGGGTCTACGCCGCGACCTCGGGCGGCATCTGGGTGCTGGAGGACGGCGAGCCGTGAGCCGCTCCGCCGTGCTAAAGTCCTGCCACTAATTTCGCTGTAATGACTCGACGCCGGGCGGCGGCCGCGTGGCCCGCCCCTGGTGTCTTCCCGGTGGGATCTGAGGAAGAGAGCCGGCCCTGGCGAGCTGGAGAGCTCAAGATTTGAGTCAACTGGAAAATGCCGCGCCGGAGCCGTCCCTGTGGCGGCGCGTCTGGAGCCCGCCCGAGCCGGAGATCTCGTCCGCCGGCTTCGGGGGCGAGCTGCTGGTCGCCGGCGTGCGCCTGCTGATCGTCGTCGTCCTGCTCTACTTCCCCATCCACGAGTTGCTGCAGAAGCCGGGCGGGTACGATCCGCTGGCGCTGCTGACCACGGCGACGATCGGCCTGCTGCTGGCCCTCGTCGTCTACTCCGCGACCACCCGCAGCTGGGGGCGGAGCTGGATCGGCTTCGCCAGCAGCGTCCTCGACGTCAGCCTGGTGAGCGCCATGCTCGGCGTCTTCCTGATCCTCGGCCGGCCGCAGGAGGCGACGAACAATCTCGCCATCTTCCCCGTCTACTTCCTGGCCATCGCCGCCACCAGCCTGCGCTACGACGCGCGCATCTGCATCCTCACCGGCGCCCTGGCGCTCGGCCAGTACGCCGCCCTGGTCGCCTACGCCGGCTGGCGCTGGCACCTGCACGCCATCGCGCTGGCCCCACTCGCCCAGCTCGCCGGGGCCACCGTCGTGGCGGCGACCATCGTGGTGCGCTCGCGCGAGCTGCGTCTGCTCTCCACCCGCGACCGTTTCACCGGGCTGCTCAACCGCGCCGTCTTCAACGAACAGCTCGAACGCGAGGTGGCCTTCGGCCGCCGCGAGAACGGCCGCTTCGCGGTGGCGATGCTGGACATCGATCACTTCAAGAAGTTCAATGACTCCTACGGCCACGCCGGCGGCGACGAGGCGCTGCGGGTGGTCGCCAGGACCCTGCGCGAGTCCTCCCGGTCGACGGACGTGGTGGCGCGCTACGGCGGCGAGGAGTTCGCCCTGATCCTCCCGGGGGTGATGAGCGGCCGGGCGACCGACCTGCTCGAGCGCTTCCGCCGTGTGTTGGCGGTCAAGCCGATCCACCTGGCCGGCCGCTCGAAGCCGGCCAGCCTCACCGTCAGCATCGGCGTCGCCATCTGGCCCGACGACGGCGAGACCCCGGCCGAGGTCCTGCGCTGCGCCGACCAGCGCCTCTACCAGGCCAAGGCCGAGGGGCGCGACCGGGTCGTCGGCCCGACGCCGCATCACTTCCCGCGGCCGGCCGAGGAGGGGCGGCGGGAGCCGACGGACGAAATGCGGATCCCGGTGGCCCCGGCGGTGCCGCCGGACGGTCTCGGAGGCGAAGAGTGATGCACAAATACGAAGTGATCATCTACTGGAGCGAGGAAGACAAGATCTACGTCGCCGAGGTGCCGGAGCTCCCGGGCTGCGCCGCCCATGGCGACACTCCCGAATCCGCGCTGATGAACGTTCAGGACGCCATCGCCCTCTGGCTGGATACCGCGGAGGAGCATGGCGATCCGATCCCCAGGCCCAAGGGGCGCCGGCTCCAGTACGCCTAATCCCTTCTTACCCCATGCTCTCCTGGAGCTGGGCCAGCGTCTGGCGCACCCGCTCCAGCCGCTCCCCCTGGCTGCTGTTACGCATGAAATCGACGTACTCGCGCGCCGAGCGGAGGGTGATCAGGCGCTGCCGGTAGGTGTCGAGACGGCGGTTGGCCTCGGCGACCCGCTCCGCGAGGGTCGGATGGGAGATCCTCTCCACGATGGCGGGGAGCGCCTCCAGGGTGTGGCAGACGAGGAGCACGTCGCAACCCGCCGCGAAGGCGATCTCGCAGCGCTCGGGGAGGTCCCCCCATTCGTCCAGCGCCTTCATCTCCATGTCGTCGCTGAAGGCGAGGCCGTCGAAGCCGAGGCGCCCGCGCAGGATGCCGCCGATGATCGACGGCGAGAGCGTCGCCGGCCGCATCGCGGAGTCGTAGGCGGGATAGAGGGCGTGCCCCACCATCACCGCTCCCGCGAGGCGCGACAGGGCCGAGAAAGGCTCGAGGTCCGGCCGCAGCTCCTCGGCGGGAAGATAGACGGCCGACATCTTGTAATGGGTGTCCTCCCCCGCCGCGCCGAGCCCCGGAAAGTGCTTGAGGCAGCCGCCCACCCCGCCGGCGTGCAGGCCGCGCAGGAACGCCTGGGCGCGCGGGACGATCTCCTTCGGGTTGGCGCCGAAGTAGCGCTCGTCCAGGGCGTTGCCGGCGAGCCCGCGGTCGAGATCGACCACCGGCGCGAAGTCGACGTCGATGTCGAACAGCCGCAGGGACTGCGCCACCCAGTTCCCCGCCTGCAGCGAATAGCTCGGCGCGTGCCGGGCGAGCAGCGAAGCCGACGGCGCCGGCCCCACCACGTCCTTCAGCCGGTCCACCCGCCCCCCCTCGGAGTCGATCGCCAGGATCGCCTCGGGCAGGACCCGCCGCAGCGCCGTCACCAGCCTGTCGAGCTGCTCCTCGTCCACGATGTTGCGCTTGAACAGGATCACCCCGCCGGGCTGGTGGGCGGCGAGGATCTCCGCGGACCCCTTGTCCAGCTCCGGGCCGGGGATGCCCACGAAGACCTGATCGGCGGGTTTCATGCGCGAGATCTTATATGAGGTAGGGCCTCCCCGCCCGGGCCCTCACCCCCGGCCCCTCTCCCGACCCGGGAGAGGGGAGAAAAGCCCTGCTTGCTTTCTCCCTCTTCTCCCGAGTCGGGAGAAGAGGGCCGGGGTGATGAGGGCCCGGCGCTCTACCCCAGCCGCGACTTCAAACTCTGCACCAGATTCAACGCCGCCAGCGGCGTCAGCTGGTTCACGTCCACGGCCCGCAGCGCCGTGGCCACCACCTGCTCGGGCGGCGCGAACAGGGTGAGCTGGGCGGGCTCGCCGGTGTCGGGGGCGTTGCCGCGGGCGAGGCGCGGCTTGCCGGTGGGGTCGTACTCCAGCGACTCCAGATTGGCCAGGATCTCGCCGGCGCGGTCGATCACCGAGGGGGGCAGCCCCGCCAGCCGGGCCACGTGGAGGCCGTAGGACTTGTCCGCGCTCCCCGGCACCACGCGGCGGAGGAAGACGATCCGCTCCTCCCACTCCTTGACCGCCATCGTGCGGTTCACCACCCGCGGCAGCAGCGAGGCGAGCTCGGTCAGCTCGTGGTAGTGGGTGGCGAACAGCGTCTTCGGCCGGCGGAGCTCGTGCAGGTACTCGACGATCGCCCAGGCGAGCGACAGGCCGTCGAAGGTCGCCGTGCCGCGGCCGACCTCGTCGAGGATCACCAGGCTCTTATCGGTCGCATGGCGGAGGATGTTCGCCGTCTCGATCATCTCCACCATGAAGGTGGACTCGCCGCGGGCGAGGTCGTCCGACGCGCCGACGCGGGTGAAGATGCGGTCGCAGACGCCGATCACCGCCTCGTCGGCCGGCACGAAGCTGCCGGCCTGCGCCATCAGGACGATCAGCGCCACCTGCCGCAGATAGGTCGATTTTCCCCCCATGTTCGGGCCGGTGAGCAGGACGATCTGCGCCACCTCGCCGTCCAGCTCGGCGTCGTTGGGCACGAAGGCGTCCCGGCTCGCCTGCTCGACCACCGGATGCCGCCCCTCGCGAATGACGACCGGCGCGCCCGGAAGGCCCATCTTCGGCCGCACGTAACGGTGGCGGGCGGCCACCTCGGCGAAGGAGGCGAGGGTGTCGAGAGCGCCGACGGCCACGGCGAGCTCGATCAGCCCCGCGGCCTCGGCGGCGATCTTCGAGGTCAGCTCGCGGAAGAACTTCTGCTCCAGCTCGACCTGCCGCTCCTCGGCGGAGAGGATCTGCTCCTCCAGTTCCTTGATCTCGGGGGTCACGTAGCGCTCGGCGTTGACCAGGGTCTGCTTGCGGATATAGTCCGCCGGCACCCGTTCCTGGTTCGCCCGCGTGACCTCCAGGTAGTAGCCGAAGACCCGGTTGTAACGGATCTTCAGCGACGAGATCCCGGTGCGCTCGCGCTCGCGCACCTCGAGCGCCAGGATGTGCCGCTTGCTGTCGCGAGTGAGCGAGCGGTAGTGGTCGAGGTCGGGGTCGACGCCGGCGGCGATCACCCCCCCGTCCTGGAGGTTGGGCGCCGGGGCGGCCTCCAGCATCCGCGCCAGCTCGGCATGGAGCTCGGGGCACGGGTCGGTCTCGGCGAGTCGGGTGAGGAGCGGCGCGGCGCCCGGATCGACCTCGGCCAGCTCGGCCAGGATGAACGGCGCCTCGGCCAGGGAATCGCGCAGGGCCGCGGCCTCCCGGGGGGTCAGGGTACCGAGCACGGCGCGGGCGACCAGGCGCTCGGGATCGGCCATCCGGGCGAGCCGCTCGCGCAGGCGCTCCCGCCGTGGGTTGTCCGCGGCCAGCGCCCCGACCGCGCGATGGCGCTCGGCGATCTCCTGGGGATCGACCAGCGGCCGGCGCAGCCACTCGCGGAGGGTGCGTCCGCCGGGGGCGGTGACGGTGCGGTCGAGCACGGCGAGCAGGGTGCTCCGCCGCCGTCCCGAGCCGGCGACGGCGGCGCGCTGGCTGGCGAAGACCTCCAGGTTGGCGAGGGTCGAGGCGTCGAGGATCAGGCGGTCGCCGGCCTCGCGCACCGCCAGCCCGCGGACATGGGCGAGGCTGCTCTGCTGGGTCTCCTGGGCATAGGCGAGCGCCGCCGCAGCAGCCTTGACCGCCGGCTCCCCCTCCTCCAGGCCGAAGCCACGCAAGGTGCCGGCGCCGAATTGCCGGAGCAGCAGCTCGCCGGCCCGTTGCGGCTCGAACAGGCGGTCGCCGGCGAGCGGCGTCCGGCAGGGGCACTCGCGCTCGGCCCACTCGACGATCTCCAGCGGGAACCCCTCCTCGCCGCGCTCGGCGTGGAAGAGCACCTCGCGCGGCCGCAGCAGGGCGAGGTCCTCCACCGCCTCCTCGGGAGTGAGCCAGCGGCGGACGAAGAAGGTCCCGGTCGACAGGTCGAGGAACGCCCCCGCCCCCGCCTCCCGCTCCCAGACGAGGCCGGCGAGGAAGTTCTCTTCCTTCCCCTCCAGCAGCCCGGGATCGGAGATCGTGCCCGGGGTGACCACCCGCGTCACCTCGCGCTTGACCAGCCCCTTGGCCTGGGCCGGGTCCTCCACCTGGTCGCAGATCGCCACCTTGAGCCCGACGGCGAGGAGCTTGCCGAGATACCCCTCCAGGGCGTGATGGGGCACCCCGCACATGGCGACCTCGCTGTCCGTCCCCTTATGGCGGGCGGTGAGCTGCACCTCCAGGATCGGCGCCGCCTGGCGGGCGTCCTCGAAGAACATCTCGTAGAAGTCGCCCATGCGGTACATCAGCAGGGCGTCGGGATACCGCGCCTTGACCTCCAGGTACTGGCGCATCATGGGCGTCAGGGACGTGACCGGCGAGAGAGTCGACATGCGGTGGGGAGTATAACGTCGCGGAAAGACGGAACAAGAAAGACGGGCGGGGCGGGGCCTTCAAAAACGCCTCGCGAGCCAGAATAACGCGCGGAAAGCAGGATAAGGTTTCAGGAAGAAAGACAGCCTGTTCTTTTCCGAAGATGGCGGTATTTTTTGCAAGATAACGCCGCGGGAAGAATTCCAGCCGCTCGGGAAGCGAAGATGCCGGTTTTTTTAGCAGAAAGGCGGCGCGGGAAGCTAAGAAACGGGCCATCCAAAGAAAAAACGGACCATCCAAGGAAAATGACCGTCCGGATGGCGAAAACGGCGGCCGGGACAGCAAAAAACGCGGTGGGGAACTTCGCGCGGGGTTTCTGGAGCGAACGGAGCCTCCGGGATCGCGAATTTCCGCCGGGGCCGCTCTGCCGCGATATATTTCTACCTTCATGTCCGCTCCCCTCCTCGCCCTCGACACCGGCTCACCCCTCGTCAGCGTCGCCCTGGCTCGAAACGACGTAGTGGTGGCCTCGCGGTCCGTCGAGCAGGCGCGCTCCTCCACCCGGCTGCTGGAGATGATCCAGGAGGTGCTCGCGGAGGCGGGGATCGTCGTCGGAGATCTCGGCGGCATCGCCGTGCTGCGCGGGCCGGGGAGCTTCACCGGTCTGCGGATCGGCCTCGCCACCACCCTCGGCCTGCATCAGGCGCTCGGGGTGCGGGCGACGGCGATCCCCACCCTGCCGGTCCTGGCCGCCGCGGCGGGCGAGATTGGCGGGATCGTGATCGCCGCCGTCGACGCCCTGCGCGGCGACTGGAGCGTCCAGGCGTTCGCGGCCGGCCGTCCCCTGGGCGAGATGGATCTCGTCCCCGGCTCCGAGCTGCCCCGCCTGGCCGGCGGGAGCGAAGGGGTGGTAATTGGCTTCGGCGTGTCGCGCCTGGCGGAGATCCTCGGCTGGCCCACGCATCTGCGCTTCGTCGAGCCCGGACCGCTCGCGCCCACGGCGGCGATCCTCGCGGGCACCTCCGGAACGGAGTGGAATCCGGCGTTCCTCACTTCGGCGATCTACTCTCGCCCTCCAGCCATTTCCCTCCCCAAGCCCCGCGTCGCCGCGCCGGCCCCCACGACGTGACCTCTCCGATCGTCCGCCCCGCCTGCGAGCAGGACCTCGACCGCATCACGGAGCTCGAGGAGGCCGCCTTCCAGGACCCCTGGCCGCGCGAGATGCTCGCCTACGAGATCGCCCACCCCCATGCCGTGCTGCTCGTCGGGTCCCGGGAAGAGGAGGAGACGCCGGCCGCCTACGCCGCCTTCCGCCATGCCGCGGGCGAGGCCGAGCTGTTGCGCGTCGGGGTCGACCCGGAAGCGCGCCGCCGGGGTCTCGCCCGCGCTCTCCTCGTCGAGGGGCTCGAGCGCCTCCGCCGCCTGGGCATCCAGGTCTGCTTTCTGGAGGTGCGGGTGGACAACGAGTCCGCGATCCACCTCTACGAGAGCCTCGGCTTCAGCTGCACCGGCCTGCGGCGCGGGTACTACCGGGACGGCACGGACGCGCTGATCTTCGTGCTGGGGTTGTAGATTGTCCGCCCGCAGGGCGGAATTATCCAGCCTGGGGTGTCAACCCCAGGACCGGGCCACCTCCCAGCCCTATAGCCCCGCAGGGCCGACACCCCACGACTGGAGATTCAATCGCAAGAACATGCTGGCCCTGCGGGGCTTGAGGAGCTTGGGTGTGCCTCCCACCTGGGGTTGCCACCCCAGGCTGGATAAATTCCGCCCTACGGGCGGGTGGGTTTCCGGGTTTCCCCGCTTGACTCCCGCCCCCACCCGTTCTATTATTTGTTAACAGAGAGGCCGGAGACGTTCTGGCCCCCAAACGAAAACGGCCCGGAGTGAGTTCGCCCTCACGTCCGAGCCTGACCACGCAAAGGAGACGCCTCCCATGCATGGCTGCACCGATTCTACCTTTCCCTCTTCCCGCAACGCATTCTCCCCTTCCTTCCTCCAGCGCATTGGCGAACGCGACGAGCCGCCCACGGCGGCCGAGGCCGACGCGGCGGGGCCGTGGCGCGTCGAGGAGATCCCCGGCGCGGGGTTCGGCCTGTTCCGTCCCGGCGAAAGCCGGGAGCGGGGTTTCCGGCCGGCCGCGGTGTTCCGTCAGCGCTTCCTGGCGCTGATCGCGATGGCGGTTCTCCCCGGCACGGGCCGGGACGCGGCGTTCCGTCTCCAGAAGGAATCCGGCCCGGACGGCTTCGCCATCGAAGCCGGCGGCGGCGAGGTCGTGGGGTGCTCCGGGCTGTTCGACGAGAGCCTGATCGCCGCGCTCCACGTGGCGGACAGCCTCGCGAGGTCCCCCGAATCGCTGGCGAGCTTCCTCGAAGCCGTGGGGCAGGTGGCGCTGGAGCGGGCCGGGGCGATCCTTGACGAACGCGTCTCGTAGTACATCGTAATCTTGATTGACGGGTTTTTGTAGGGCCGCCCTATGTGGCCGCCCCCGCCGACATCACCGTATGACCGGGCCAACGGCCCGGGCTTCCTAAGCCCAGGGCACCGCCCTGGGTTCTGAAGGGCCCTGAAGGCGATGCGGCCTGAAGGGGCCGCGCTAACCGGCGTTCCGGATTCACCCACCGATAGCGCGACCCTTCAGGCCGCAACAGGTCATGAGGCGGTGGCCAATCCCAGGGCGATGCCCTGGGCTGAGGGAAAACGGCCCGCTGGGCCTCCAGATTAGAGATCCGCCTCCCTCCGCCCCTCGCCTTGATCCTCCCGGAACCCGGTGCTATTCTCGGGTTCAGACCCGCATGCTGACACCTCTTCTCACCACGGCCACCCACTCCCATCGGGGACTCGGGCGTGACCGTGTCATGGAGCCGGTCGCACGGTGAGCCCGCTCGCCGCCAGCCGCCCCCTTCTCTTTTCTTCCTTTCGCAGGCACCGGTCCATGACGGACCGCTTTCCTCATCACCTCGAAGTTTTCTTATCGACCCGGCAAAGGAGGCAGACCCATGTCTCAGAACGACGACCTGAAGGCAGAGCTGATCAAGACCGATGACGAGTTCCGCCGCCTCTACGAGGAGCACCAGCAGTACGAGATGCGGCTGAACGAGATCAACCAGAAGTCCCTGCTCTCCCAGGAGGACGAGACCGAGGAGAAGAAGATCAAGCTGCACAAGCTGACGCTGAAGGACCACATGGAACAGATCCTGCGAGCGCATCGCGAGTCGCGGGTCTCGGCCTGAAGTCCGGGTGGAGGCTCCGCGGAGACCCTTGAAGACCCACGACATGCGACCGGAGCCCCCACGATGAAGTTTGCGAAAGAAGCCTGGATCTACGTCCTCCCTTTCTGGTTCCTCGCCGGGCTGCTCTTCTTCCTGGGGCGGCCCGGCTGGGGGACCGCGGCGCTCGTCGTCGGTTTCCTCCTCCTGCTCTTCTTCCGCGACCCGAAACGGAGCTATGAGGGGGAAGCGGGCTACGTGCTCGCCCCCGCCGATGGCCTGATCACCCGCATCGACACGATCGAGGACCCGGAGATCGGCCCCGGGCGCTTCCACCACATCGTCACCTTCCTCTCGGTGCTCGACATCCACGTCCAGCGCGTGCCCGTGGCGGGCGAGGTCGTCACCTCCCGCTACAGCAAGGGGCGGAAGGTGGCCGCCTTCCGCGAGGACGCCGGCGACGTCAACGAGAAGCACCTGACGGTGGTCCGCCGCCCTAACGGCAACGTGGTGGGGTTGCGGCAGATCGCCGGCCTGCTCGCCCGGCGGGTGGTCTGCTATTTGAAGGAAGGGGACCGGGTCCATCGCGGGCAGTTGATGGGGCTGATCAAGTTCTCGTCCCGCGTCGACCTGCTGGTGCCGGAGAGCTATCGCCTGCTGGTGAAAAAGGGGGACCGGGTGAAAAATGGCGCGACTCCCATGGCGATGCCCGGGGAGGACCGTTGATCGACGACCGCGCGGTGGCGCGCCCGCAGGCACGCCGCATCCGGCGCGGGGCCTACCTGCTGCCCAGCCTGTTCACCATGGGCAACATGGTGTTCGGCTTCTACGCCATCATCTGTGGGCTCGACGGCCACTTCCGCAAGGCGTCGCTGTTCATCCTGCTGGCGGCCGCCCTCGACAGCGTCGACGGCCGGATCGCCCGCATGACCGGCACGGAGAGCGAGTTCGGCAAGGAGTACGACTCGCTGGCGGACGTCATCACCTTCGGCGCCGCGCCGGGGATGCTGGTCTACCTCTGGGGCCTGCGCAGCTTCAACGAGGACTCCTGGCTGGTGCCGGTCTTCTACATGGTCTGCACGGCGACGCGGCTCGCCCGCTTCAACGTGCAGACCCGCGTGGTGGACAGCCGCTACTTCGTCGGCCTGCCGTCGCCGCTCGCCGCGCTGACGATCTGCGCCCTGCTCTCCTTCGCTCCGGACTACACCGGCGACATGCGGGTCGTCATGCAGGTCGTCCTGGCGATGGCGCTGCTGCTGATCGGCGTGCTGATGGTCTCGACCTTCCGCTACAACAGCTTCAAGACGTTCGATCTCCGCAAGCGCTGGAGCTACCGGGCGTTCGTGCCGATCGCGGCCATCCTGCTGGTGGTCGTGTTCATCCCGCGGGCCACGCTCCTGGTGATCGCCGTCCTCTACACCCTGTCGGCGCCCGTCATGGCCGCGGTCTCGCGCCTGCGCCCCTCCCGCGGATCCCGGCCTGAAGACGCGCCCCCCGTCGAAGGAGCACCATGAGCGCCATCGCCATCCTGCACCCCATGAACCTCCTCGGCAAAGAGTTGAGAGAGACTCTGCGACAGTTCCCCCGCCTCGGCGGCGACATCCGCCTGCTGAGCAACCGCGACGACGAGATCGGCACCCTGACCGAGGTCGCCGGAGCCGCCGCCATGGTGACCCGCTACGAGCCGGAGACGCTGCAAAAGGTGTCCGTGGCCTTTCTCTGCGGCTCGATGGAGGAGAACCGGCCGATCCTCGCCGAGCTGCCGCCGGAGACGACCGCGATCCTGTTCGCCTTCGACGCCACGGTCGAGGACGGCCATCCGGTGGTGGCGGGGGTCAACACCGAGGCGGCGGCGGGGCATCGCGTGCTGCTCTCGCCGCATCCGGGGGTGGTGCTGCTCGCCAACCTGCTCCACGCCCTGCGGGGCTTCGAGCCGTCAGAGGCGGTCGCCACCCTGGTCCAGCCGGCCTCGATGCGGGACGATCCCGGACTCGAGGAGCTGTTCGAGCAGACGCGGCAGATCGTGGCGATGACCCGGCGGACCGCCACGCCGGTCTTCGGCACCCAGCTCTCCTTCAACCTGCTGCCGGCGCCGATCCCCGCCGACCCCGTCGCGGCGCAGCTCCACGCGGTGCTGGCCAGCCCGTCTTCCCCACCGCCCGTGGCGCTGCAGATCCTCCAGGGCGCGGTCTTCCACTCGGTCTCGGCGAGCCTCTACGTGCGTTGCGCCGGCAATCCGAGCGCTCAGGCGATCCGCAAGGCGCTCGCCGAGCACGTCCACCTCGAAGCGGCCGACAAGCCGCGCCTCCTCGGACCGGTCGACGCCGCCGCCAGCGACAAGGTGCTCTACGGCAACGTCCGCAAGGACGAGGCCGGCGGCGGCTACTGGCTCTGGGCGGTGATGGACAACCTCACCCGCGGCGGCGCCCTGAACGCGATCGAGATCGCGGAGGCGGTGGCGTGAGCGCCCGTAGCGCCGCGGTGGAAAAAGTTCCGTCCGCGCGGTACGATGTCGTCAACGGAGAGACGTCCATGGCCGCCGAGCCGATCCGGAAACTGTTCACCACCGACGAGTACCACACGATGGTCGAGTCGGGCATCTTGTCGGAAGACGACCCCGTCGAGCTGATCGAGGGAGAGATCTGGCAGATGTCACCGATCGGGCCGCCCCATGCCTCCCACGTGATGCGTCTCGACCATCTGATCCAGCGGCGTCTCGAAGTGGGCCAGGCGATCGTCAGCGTCCAGGCCCCGATCCATCTGGACGACCTCTCCGAGCCGCAGCCGGATCTCGCCCTGCTGCGTTTCCGCCAGGATTTTTACGCCTCGGCCCTCCCGGCTCCCCCGGACATCCTGCTCGTCATCGAAGTTTCCGATACCACTGCCCGGCACGACCGGCAGATCAAGATGAATCTCTACGCTCGCCATAACCTTCCAGAGGCGTGGCTGTGCGATTTCCCGCGATCCGTGATCGAGGTCTACCGCGATCCCTCAACCCAGGGCTACCGCGAGGTGCTCACCCTCCGCCGGGGCGACCGCATCTCCCCGCTCGTGTTTCCCGACCTGACGATCGAAGTCGACGCGATCCTCGGCTGATCCGGGCTTGAACAGCCTCTGCGTCTTCTGCGGCTCGAACCCCGGCGCCTCCCCGGCCTACGGCGAGGCCGCGGCGCGCCTCGGCCGTACCCTCGCCGGACGCGGGCTGACCCTGGTCTACGGCGGCGGCCGGGTGGGACTGATGGGGGTGGCGGCCGACGCCGCCCTCGCCGCCGGCGGGAAGGTGACCGGCGTCATCCCCGAGGCGCTCGCCACCCGTGAGCTCGCCCACGGGGGTTTGAGCGATCTGCAGGTGGTGGGCTCCATGCACGAGCGGAAGGCCCGGATGTCCGAGCTCTCCGACGGCTTCATCGCCCTGCCCGGCGGCATCGGCACGCTCGAGGAGTGGTTCGAGGTCTGGACCTGGAGCCAGCTCGGCTTCCAGCCCAAACCCTGTGCCCTCCTCAACGTCGCCGGCTACTATGACCACCTCCTAGCCTTCCTCGATCACATGACGGCGGAGCGCTTCCTCACGGGGGTGCACCGGGGAATGGCGATCGTCGACGACGACCCGGAGCGCCTGCTCGACCGCCTCGCCGCCTGGCAGCCGCCCCAGGCCCGCAAGTGGATCGACGCGACGGAGCTGTGAATCCCGCTTGACTTTCGCCCGTCGCTTGCCTAAGATCAAAAGCGTAATCGAGGCGTAATTTCTTACGCCGACCCGACAAAACAACGGCCCGGACGAGCCGTCACTCGCCCGAGCCCAACCGCGCACAGGAGTAGCCACCCATGCGTGATCCCGAAGATGCTACCACCCCCTCCCCCAACGCTTTTGCCGAGGAATTCCTCCGCCGCTTCGAGCAGGAGGACGAGCCCGCCTCTGCCGCCGAGGCGGACGTCGCCGGCCCCTGGCGGATCGAGCCCGCGTCCACGGCCGACGGCCGCGAGGCCTTCGGTCTCTGGCGGCTGGGCGAACGGCCGGAATGGGGCGACGCTCCCGCCGGCCTCTTCCGCGAGCGTTCGACGGCGCTGCTGGCCG
Organism: uncultured Acidobacteriota bacterium; assembly: GCA_963698025.1. Taxonomy (GTDB): domain Bacteria; phylum Acidobacteriota; class Thermoanaerobaculia; order Multivoradales; family UBA5704; genus DATARR01. The sequence goes on from OY969112.1 coordinate 1,301,508, forward strand.
CCGCGGTCCGCCCGTTCGTGGGCCGCGATTCGTTCTATGAGCTGGGCAAGGAGCGCTGGAACGGCGGCTTCCCGCTGCTGCGCCAGGGCGAGGCCGTGGGCTGGGTCGACCTCTTCGACGAGGACTGGACCTTCGGGGTCAACGTGCTGGAGAGGTTCACCCGCAACCCCGAGGCTCTCGCCAGGCTGCTGCAGGCGGCAGGCCCTCTCGCCCTGGAGAGGGCGGGAAAGATCCTGCGGCACCGGATTCTTGAAGAGGACACTGAGGAGGGCGCAGAGTGAGCCTTGGCGAGCCCCTCTCCCGCGGTACGGGAGAGGGGCGCCCGGAGGGCGTGTGAGCTACCGCGGCGGCGGCGGATAGCAGATGAAGCAGCCGCCACAGCTGTAAAACTGGGACGAGGTGCCCCAGTGGACGGGGTTGTTGCAGCAGTCCTTGCCGTTCTGCCCCACGACGGTCGTGTGGCTGGCGTTGTTATAGAAGGTGCAGTTGCCGGCCGGAGACGCCTCGGTGGCGGGGGGCGTGGCAGCCGCGAACGTCGCGGCGCCCGCCACCAGGGAGGCGAGGACCAGCTTGCGAAGAGTCTTGTTCATTCTCATTCTCCTTTCGTACGTCGGTCCACGATACGAAATGGACTTTATCATAGCCAAGGACGCATACCTTCCGGCCGCTCAGCATTCGATGACGTTGATGGCGAGGCCGCCGCGGGAGGTCTCCTTGTACTTGGTCTTCATGTCGGCGCCGGTCTCGCGCATGGTCTTGATCACCCGGTCGAGCGAGACCTTGTGCGAGCCGTCGCCGCGCAGGGCGATGCGCGAGGCGTTGATCGCCTTGACCGAGCCCATGGCGTTGCGCTCGATACAGGGGATCTGGACGAGGCCGCCCACCGGATCGCAGGTGAGGCCGAGGTTGTGCTCCATGCCGATCTCGGCGGCGTTCTCGATCTGGGCGGTGGTGCCACCGAGGGCGGCCACCAGCCCCCCGGCCGCCATCGAACAGGCGACTCCCACCTCCCCCTGGCAGCCTACCTCGGCGCCGGAGATCGAGGCGTTCTCCTTGTAGAGAATGCCGATGGCGGCGGCGGTCAGCAGGAAGCAGATCACCCCCTCGTCGCTCGCGCCGGAGGTGAACCGGCGGTAGTAGTGAAGCACCGCCGGCACGATGCCGGCCGCGCCGTTGGTGGGCGCGGTCACCACCCGTCCGCCGGCCGCGTTCTCCTCGTTGACCGCGAGAGCGAACAGGTTCACCCAGTCGAGCACGGTCAGCGGATCCTTGAGGGCTTCCTCCGGGCGGGAGGTCAGCTCCTGATAGAAGGCCGGAGCCCGCCGCGGCACCTTGAGACCCCCGGGGAGCACGCCGGTCTGACGGCAGCCGCGCTCGACGCAACGCTGCATGGCTTCCCAGATCCGCAGCAGGCCGGCGCGGATCTCATCTTCGCTCCGCCAGACCTTCTCGTTCTCCAGCATCAGCTCCCAGACGGCGAGGCCCTGCTCCGCGCAAGTCGCGAGCAGCTCGGCGGCGCTGTGGAAGGGGTAGGGCAGCGCCGTCGTGTCCTCGATCAGCCTCCCCTCCCCCGTCGCCCCCTCGTTGACCACGAAGCCGCCCCCCACGGAGTAGTAGATCCGCTGGTCGAGCGTCTCTCCGTCGCCGCCGGAGGCGGTGAAGCGCATGCCGTTCGAGTGGAGCGGCAACAGCTCGCGGCGGTTGAAGACCAGTTCCTCCTGCTCATGGAAAGGAACGGCATGCCGGCCGAGGAGCGACAGCCGCTCCTGGGCGCGAATCGCGGCGATCCGCGGCGCCACGCTGTCGGGATCGATCTCCTCCGGCGCCTCCCCCTCGAGCCCCATCAGCACGGCGCGGTCGGTGCCGTGCCCTTTGCCGGTCAGGGCGAGCGAGCCGAAGAGCTCGACCTGGACCCGCGCGACGCGCTCGAGCAGCCCTTCCTGCGCCAGCCGCTCGGCGAACCGGCGGGCGGCCCGCATCGGCCCCACCGTATGCGAGCTCGAAGGTCCGATGCCGATGGTGAAGAGATCGAAAACGCTGATGGCCATGCGAGGTGCGCCTCCCGGGCGGATTCTACACGCCTCGCCGATGCCGCTCCGGAATGCCTCCCGGCAGGGCCGTGTTGTAGCGTTCGGACCGTCCCTGCCGGCTCCGGTCCCGGATGCCGCTGGTATAGACTCGGCCTCCAGGTCACCTCGCGGTCGCGAGGTGATTTCTATCTAATCCAGGAGGGGAGAAGCCCCCATGTCCGACCCTGAGCAGGGCCACCACAACGTCAACAACTATCACCGGGTGATCATCCTCGGCTCCGGTCCGGCCGGCCTGACGGCGGCGCTCTATGCCGCGCGGGCCGATCTGGCGCCGCTCGTCCTCGAGGGGAACCAGCCCGGAGGGCAGCTCACCATCACCACCGACGTCGAGAATTTCCCCGGCTTCCCCGAGGGGATCCTCGGCCCGGAGCTGATGGACCGCATGCGCGAGCAGGCCCGGCGCTTCGGCACCAAGGTGAAGTTCGAGCAGGTGATCGAGATCGATCTCGAGAAGCGCCCCTTCACTCTCCGTACTGACGAGGAGACCTACCGCAGCGACGCCCTGATCGTCTCGACCGGGGCCACCGCCCAGCTCGGCGGCATCCCGGGGGAGAGCGAGCTGATGGGCTACGGCGTCTCCGCCTGCGCCACCTGCGACGGCTTCTTCTTCCGCGACAAGGAGATCGTCGTCATCGGCGGCGGCGACTCGGCGATGGAAGAGGCCACCTACCTGACCAAGTTCGCCAGCAAGGTGACGATCATCCATCGCCGCCGCGAGCTGCGGGCCTCGAAGATCATGCAGGACCGCGCCTTCGCCAATCCCAAGATCGCCTGGATCTGGGATACGGTCGTTACCGAGATCGTCGGCACTCGCGAGGGGGGCGTCACCGCCGTGAAGCTGCACAACAAGCGAACCGAGCTCGAGAGCGTGTACCCCACGCAGGGCGTCTTCTATGCCATCGGCCACAAGCCCAACACCGACCTTTTCCGCGGCAAGCTCGAGATGAACGACGTCGGCTACATCAAGGTCCAGGAGCCGACCACCCGGACGAGCGTGCCGGGCGTCTTTGCCGCCGGGGATTTGATGGACCCGATCTACCGCCAGGCGATCACCTCCGCCGGCACCGGCTGCCGCGCGGCGATCGACGCCGAGCGCTGGCTCCAGGAGCTACAAGACTGATGCTTTCCAGGCCCACGTCCCAGATCAAGACCTTAGGCGCGCTCCGCGAGGCCGGCTACCGGCCCCGTTCGATCAAACAGGAGATCCGCGACAACCTGCGGGCGCGTCTCGCCCAGGGCGGCCCGCTCTTCCCCGGTATCCTCGGCTACGACCGCACGGTGATCCCGTCGGTGGTCAACGCCCTGCTCGCCGGCCACGACTTCATCCTCCTCGGGCTGCGCGGCCAGGCGAAGACCCGTATCCTGCGCTCGCTCGTCACCCTGCTCGACGAGGAGGTGCCGGTGCTCGCCGGCGCCGAGCTCAACGACGACCCGCTCGCCCCCATCTCCACCTACGGCCAGAAGCTGATCCAGGAGGCGGGGGACGAGGCCGTGGTCGAGTGGATGTCGCGCGAGCAGCGCTACAACGAGAAGCTGGCGACGCCGGACGTCTCGATCGCCGACCTCCTCGGCGACATCGATCCGATCAAGGCGGCGACCCGCAAGCTCACCTTCGCCGACCCGGAGGTGATCCACTTCGGCATCATCCCGCGCACCAACCGCGGCATCTTCGCCATCAACGAGCTGCCCGACCTCGCGCCGCGCATCCAGGTGGGCCTGTTCAACATCCTCGAAGAGCGCGACCTGCAGATCCGCGGCTTTCCCGTGCGCATCCCGCTCGACATCATGATGGTCTTCTCGGCCAACCCCGAGGACTACACGAACCGCGGCAGCATCATCACGCCGCTCAAGGATCGCATCTCGTCGCAGATCCTCACCCACTACCCGACCGACGTGAACCTGGCGGCCGACATCACCCGCCAGGAGGCGTGGACGGAGCGCGACATCGCCAGTGTGGTAATCCCCGACGACATCCGCGTGCTCGTCGAGGAGATCAGCCTCGCGGCCCGCGAGAGCGACCTGGTCGACCAGTCCTCCGGCGTCTCAGCTCGCGTCGCCATCTCGGCGCTCGAGCTGCTGGCCTCGAACCTCGAGCGGCGGGCGCTCGCCACCCGCGACAACCCGATCTACCCCCGCCTCTCCGACCTGCAGATGCTGCTGCCGGCGATCACCGGCAAGGTCGAGATGGTCTACGAGGGGGAGCAGCAGGGGGCCGAGGTGGTGGCCCGGCGGCTGATCGGGCAGGCGGTCAAGAAGGTCTTCGACGCCCGCTTCCCCGAGGTCGGCAAGGAGACCGGCAGCGGCGGCGAGGACGACAAGGGTCCCTACGCCCGCATGATCCGCTGGTTCGCGGACGGCAACGCCGTCACGGTCTCCGACGAGCAGCCGTTCACCGACTACGAGACCGAGATCTACAAGGTGCCGGGCCTCAAGGAGCTCGTCTCCAAGAACGGCAAGACGCCCGAGGAGCGGGCCCTGGCGGCCGAGATGGTGCTCGAGGGGCTCCATCAGCACCTCAAGCTGGCCCGCCAGGATCTCGACAGCCAGATCAGCTACAAGGAGATGGTCAAGTTCCAGCTCCTCAAGCCCCGGCGCGGAGGCAGCGGCGGGCGAGACCGGGGGGACGTGAACTGAGGCAGCCGATTGAGGCAATAAGATGCGGCATCAATATCTGTATCTCGACCCCGAGCTGATCAAGGCCCTCCTCGCCGGTCTCGACCTCCTGCGTCTGTTCAACCAGCTCGTGCTGGCGACCGGCGGCGACGTCGAGGAGGCGATGGACTGGATGCGCTACCTCCAGGAGCAGGGGCACCTGCCCGCGGAGATCGATCTCGAGCAGTTCTTCGCCAGCCTGGAGAACCAGAACATGGTGGCGCGCGACGGCGAGGGGGGGCTCCAGCTCACCACCGGCGGCGAGCGCCGCATCCGCCGCGGCGCCTTCGAGGAGATCTTCTCGACCCTCGACAAGTCCGGCCCGGGCTACCATCCGATCCGCGCCGCCGGCGAAGGGATCGAGCGCCTTCCCGAGACGCGCCCCTACTCCTTCGGCGACGACATCCACCTCCTCGACTCCTCGCGCTCGCTGCAGAACGCCTTCCGGCGCGAGCAGAGCGACGAGTTCAGCCTGCTCGAGGAGGATCTCGAGGTCTACGAGACCGAGCACCTGACCTCCTGCGCCACGGTGGTGGCCATCGACATCAGCCACTCGATGATCCTCTACGGCGAGGACCGCATCACGCCGGCGAAGACCGTGGCGCTCGCGCTCACCGAGCTGATCACCACCAAGTACCCGAAGGATCACCTGTCGGTGGTCCTGTTCGGCGACCGCGCCGAGCAGGTCTTCCTCTCGGAGATTCCCTACATCCAGGCGGGGCCGTTCCACACCAACACCCGCGACGCGCTGCAGCTCTCGCGCAGCGTCCTCGCCCGCCAGAAGCAGCCGAACAAGCAGATTTTCCTGATCACCGACGGCAAGCCCTCGGCGATCACCGAGAACGGCCGGATCTACAAGAACCCCTTCGGGCTCGACATGAGGATCGTCAACCTCACCCTGGAGGAGGCCGACCTCTGCCGCCGCCAGAAGGTGGTGATCACCACCTTCATGCTGGCGACCGATACCATGCTCACCCAGTTCGTGGAGAAGCTGACGCAGATCAACCGCGGCCGCGCCTACTTCGCCTCCCCTTACAACCTGGGGGAGTTCATCCTCGCCGACTACATCCGGAACCGGCGGCGGCGGGTGCGGTAGAGGACAAGGACGAGACCATGGCTACGGCAAAAGAAGAGATCCAGCACCTGTTGGAACGGCTTCCTGACGACGTCTCGCTGGAGCAGATCCAGTACCACATCTATGTCAAGCAAAAAATCCAACGGTCACTGGAAGCCGCGGATCGGGGGGAAGTCCTGAGCCAGGAAGAGGTGGAAACGCGGATGGAAAAATGGCTTGGAAAGTAAAGTGGGCTCGTCCGGCTTTAGAAGATTTGGAACAGATCGCCGACTACATCGCCCTTGACTCCAAGTATTACGCCGCCGTGTTCGTTCGTGAAATCCGAGATGCGGCACGCTCTTTACGGCAAGTCGCCCGGCGAGGACGCGTGGTTCCCGAGCTTTCGGAGCCTACGATCCGGGAGTTGCTCATCGGGAACTACCGTCTTCTCTACCAGCTCAGGAAATCCGAGGTGCTCGTCCTTGCGTTGATCCATGGGGCTCGGGACCTTGTCTCTCTTTGGAACAACCAACTCTCTGGTCGAAGCGAGGAGTAAGCCGATCCTTATGAAGAGACTCGTGATTCTGGTTCTTCTGCTCGCGCTGAGCGCCTGTGCCTCCGCCGGCCCCGTGCCGTCCCCCGAGGCGCAATCAAAGGCCACCTACGACATCGCCGAGGCGGTCTTCCGTTATCAGTTCCAGCACAACGCCTCGGCCCTCCAGCAGACGGCCGCTCGCTACTGCCTTTCCCTTCCCGTCGATCGGTCTCCGGACGCTGTCTTTCTCCATCGCTTCGACGGCAACACGCCGCCGGTCCTCGGCGCCGACGACTGCGAGCGGAAGTCGGGCAAGGATCTCTTCTTCCGCATCCAGAAGCTGGACTGGCAGGGCGACGACGAGGTCTGGGTGCGCGGCGGCTACTTCGAGGGGAACCTCAGCTCTTCCGTCGAGTCCTACCGGGTCCGCCGGAAGGACGGCAAGTGGACGGTGGACGGCGCGCGGATGGAGGCGATCTCCTAACCGGAGCCCTCGCGCGGCAGGCCGAACTCTTCGGCGATCAGCTCGTAGGAGCGCCGGCGGGCGGCGTGCTCGTGGGTGATGGTCACGATCAGGATCTCCTCGGCGCCATACTCGCGCGCCACCGCCTCGATGCCCGCGCGGACGGTCGACGGCGAACCCACGATCAGCCGCCTTCCGGCCGGCAGGGTGGAGCTCCCCTGCTCGGCGAGGAAGCGCAGGGCCGTCTCGACCGGCGGCACGGTGACCAGGCGCCCACGATACAAAAGGGAGATCGCCATGCGGGAGCTGGCCGCCAGCCGCTCCGCTTCGGCATCGGTCTCGGCGCAGATCGCCGAAGTGGCCACGATCACGCGCGGCGATGCCAGCCACTCCGACGCCTGGAACTCCTCGCGGTAGCGAGCGGCAATCGACGCTCCCACCGGCTGGATGAAGTCCGCGAAGGCATAGGGGAGCCCGACCTCCGCCGCCCAGATCCCGCTCTGCGGCGAGGAGCCCAGCAGCCACGGTTCGGGGTGGTGAGGCCGGCCCGGCAGCGTCGCCGCCAGAGGGGCGAAGGGGTGATCCGGCGGGATGGTGCCGCCGAGATAGCCCAGCAGCTCGGCGAGCTGGTTCGGGAAGTCGTCGGGCGCGAGCTGGCGGCGGTCTCTCTGCATCGCGACCGCGGTCGTCTGGTCGCTCCCGGGCGCGCGGCCGAGGCCGAGGTCGATCCGCCCGGGATAGAGGCCGCTCAGCATGCTGAACGACTCGGCGACCTTGAAGGGGCTGTAGTGCGGAAGCATGACGCCGCCGCTGCCGACGCGCAGGCGGGAGGTCGCGGCCGCGATCGGACCGATCAGCACCTCGGGGCTCGCGCAGGCCAGCATGGGCGTCGCGTGATGCTCGGCCACCCAGTAGCGGTGATATCCGAGCTCCTCGGTCCAGCGCGCGAGATCGATCGAGTTGTGGAGCGCCTCCCCGCCGGTCGAACCTTCCGCGACCGGCGCCTGATCCACAACGCCCAGGCGAAGAGGCTGATTTGAGCGGTCTCGAGAGTCTGGCAGGTTGGGCATCCGGATCACCTTCTCCAACCCTCTTATACCGCAGGAAGCATGGCGGCAGGATAGAATCCCCCTTGAACCCAGGGAGGGATTCTCGTTGACCATCTTCTCGCGCCGGCTCCTCATCGCGCCGCTCCTGCTCGCCGGGGTACTGGCTCTGTCCAGCCTGGGCTGCGGCCGCTCCTCCGATTCCGACGCCGGCCCGCCCCCCAATGTCGACGCCTGCGCGCTGTTCACCGACAAGGACGCCCAGGAGATCGCCGGCGACACCCTCGCCGGAATGACCAGCACTCTCGACGAGGCGCGGGGGCGGAATCCGCTGGAGTGCATCTATAACAGCGGCACGCTCGACCAGCCGCGCATCCTCAGCCTGCTCATCCGCCCGCATCGCGGCGGGGCGAAGGACTTCCTGGAATCGAGCCGCTCCAGCCTGAGCTCGATGTCCGGCGGCAAGGTGACCGACGTCTCCGGACTCGGGGACGGCGCTCTCTGGGTGGGCAACCGCCTCCAGCAGCTGCACGTGGCCTCGGGGAGCCTGCAGCTCATCATCACCGTCCAGAGCCCGGACGGCACGGATCAGCTCCCCAGGGCCCGGCAGATCGCGACCCGCGTTCTGGAGCGGCTGAAAGCGGCGCCCCCGAAGAAGAAGTAGCTCCCTCATGTGGTCCGATCGCCTCACGGACAAGCGGCGCGAGCGGCTCGCCGGGCGTCTCCGCGCGATCCTCCCACCGCCCCGTCCGGAATCGCGTGGCTCGAAGACGCCGTTGCGGGTCACCGGCCCGAAAGGCCCTCCCAGCCCTGAACAGGTGGCGGAGGAGCTTCGGGGCGAGCCGGGCTTCGTCTGGCTGGACGGCGGCAACCGGGGCGATGGCGGGCACCGGCTCTACGTCCGGCCGCTGGCGACGCTCGCCGTCCGCGACGGCCGGGCTTCGGCGAACGGTCCTGGAGGGCGCGCCGCGTTCGCCGCCTCCGGGTTCGACCTGCTGGACGCGGCGTTCGCCGCCTGGGGCGGCGCGGGAACGGGAGCCACGCTGGTAGGCTATCTGGGCTACGAGATGGGGGGCGAGCTGGAATCGCTTCCTCCCCCGCCGGAGGACGATCTCGGCCTCCCCGATCTCCATCTCGCCCTCTACGCCGACGCCCTGCGCTGGGACGGCCGGAGCTGGACGCTGGAGGCGACCGGCGCCTGGCGCGAGCCGGGAGCCCCGGACCCGGTCGTCGCGGCGGAACGCCTCCTCGCCGCCGCCCGCCGGCGGAGCGGTCTGGAGATCCCGGAAGGTCCGCTCGTGAGGGCAAGCCCGATCAGCCGTCCCAACCGGGGGGGCTTCGAGGCGGCGGTGACGCGGACCGTCGAGCGCATCGCCGCCGGCGAGATCTTCCAGATGAACCTCTGCCGCCGGCTGGAGACGGAGCTGCCGGCGTCCAGCCTCTGGCCGCTCTATCAACGCCTGCGCGCCGCCAGCCCGGCCGACCATGGCGCCTTCCTCGATCTCGGGAAAGGGCAGGCGGTGCTCTCGATCTCGCCCGAGCTGTTCCTCGCCGTGCGCGGGGGCGAAGCCGAGTCGCGCCCGATCAAGGGTACCCGGCCGCGCGGCGCCAACCCGCGCGAGGACCGGGCGCTCGCCCGCGAGCTCCTGGAGAGCGAGAAGGACCGCGCCGAGCTGACGATGATCGTGGACGTGGTCCGCAACGACCTCGGGCGGGTCTGCGCAACCGGCAGCGTCGAGGTAACGAGCCACGCCGGGCTGATGACCCTGCCGACGCTCCACCACACCGTCTCGGCCGTGCGCGGGCATTTGCGGCCGGACGCCGGCCCCTGCGAGCTGCTCCGGGCCGCCTTTCCACCCGCCTCGATCACCGGCGCGCCGAAGATCCAGGCGATGACCGCGATCGCCGCCGAGGAAGAGCGGCGGCGCGGGCCGGCGATGGGTGCCCTGGGGTGGATCTCGCTGGGGGGGAACCTGGAGCTGGCAGTGGCGATCCGCACCGCGGCAGCCTCACGCGGGCGGGTGGTCTATCACGCCGGCTGCGGCATCGTGGCCGATTCGGACCCTGAGCTCGAATTCGCGGAGAGCGCGGCCAAGGCGCGCGCCTTCCTCTCCGCCCTGGGCATGCAGGAGATCGGATGAGCCTGGCCTGGTGGAACGGACGGCTCGTCCCGGCCGAAGAGATCCGGATCGCCCCGACCGACGCTGGCTTCCTCTTCGGCGACGGCCTCTTCGAGACCCTGCGAGTAGACGCCGGCCGGCCGTGCCACCTGTCGGCCCATCTCGACCGCCTCTTCGCGGGCCTGAAGCGGCTCGGGATCGCCCCGCCGGAGAGCCGATGCGCCCTCGGCCACGCCGTCTTCGAGGTGTCCCAGGCCGCGCCCCGGCCGGTGGCGCGTCTGCGCATCACCGTCTCGCGCGGAGACGAGGGCGGGCCGACCCGCCTGATCACCACCTCCCCCTACGAGCCGCCAAGCGACGATCTCTACGCCCGGGGCGTCGCCGCCGTCCTGCTCCCGGAGCCCCGGATCGACTCGCGCGGGCCTCTCGCGGGCCTGAAGAGCCTTTGCTATCAGGCGAACCGGCTGGCGCTCCGGCAGGCCGAGGCCCAGGGCGCCTACGAGGCGCTGCTCGTCAACGAGCACGGCCGGCTCGTCGAAGGGTCGCGGAGCAACGTCGCGCTGGTCCTGCCGGAGGGGATCTTCACGCCTCCCGAGAGCGAAGGGTGCCTGCCCGGCACCGTCCGCCGCCGCCTGCTCGAATCCGGAGCGATCGGCGAACGGCCGCTCACCCTCGAAGACCTCGCCACGGCGGACGGATTGCTGCTGATGAACAGCCTGATCGGCGTGCTGCCCGTGTCCCGCGTCGACGGCCGGGAGATTCCGGTCGGTCCAGAGGCAGCGCGGCTGCGGAGGCTCGTTCTATAAACAGGTGCCCTCGTGGCCTGGCCTTTGCACAGGGCACGGGTGCGATGAACATCACCGTCCTCGGAAGCCTCGAAAGCGCAGACCCCAAGTCCTATGACATCGTGGTCGACCAGGTCGCGGCCGCTCTGCGCAAGCAGAAGCACCGCGTGTCGATCTTCGGTGTTTACAACGATCTCCGGAAGTTCGTCTCCGGATTCTCCCGGCGCAAGCCGGACATCGTCTTCAACCTCGTCGAGACCTTCGGCGACTACGTCAGCGGCGACTCCGCCGTGGCCGGCGTGATGGACCTCCTCGGCCTCCATTACACCGGCGGCGGGCCCGGCGAGCTCTATCTGCGGCAAGACAAGGGGCTCGCCAAGAAGGTGCTCGCCTTCGAGAACATCCTCTACCCGCATTTCGCCGTCTTCTCCAAGGACGCGGACTTCGAGACCGCGGGGAACCTCCACATGCCGCTCTTCGTCAAGCCGCTCACCGCGGACGCCTCGATCGGCATCGACGGCGAGTCGCTGGTGCGCGACACGACCTCGCTGATGAAGCGGGTCCTGATGATCCACGACAAGGTAAAGGACAGCGCCCTGGTCGAGGAGTACATCGAGGGGCGTGAGTTCTACGTCGGCGTCCTGGGCAACCGGGAACCGATCGCCTTCCCACCGGTCGAGATGGACTTCTCCGGCCTCCCCGAGGGGATCCCCCACGTGGCCGGCACCAAAGCCAAGTGGAAGAAGAACAGCGTCGAGTACAAGGGGACGAAGTCGGTGCTGGCCGACATCCCGGACGAGCTGCGGGCGAAGCTCCAGAAGGCCGCCGTCGACGCCTATCGAGCCCTGCGCGTGCGCGACTACGGACGGGTCGACCTCCGGCTGACCGAGTCCGGCGAGATCTACGTCATCGAGGTCAACGCCAGCTGCTACCTGGAGGCCGAGAGCGAGTTCGCGATGGCGGCGCAAGCGATGGGGATCGAGTTCCCGGAGCTGGTGCAGCGGATCGTGGATCTGGCGGTTGAGCGATACGGCTGACGGCAAGTCATCACATCTCCTCCAGCGGCTCCTCCACCACGAACTCGTTCGCCTCGGTCACCGTAACGCGGTAGAGGCGATCGAACCCCTCTTCGCGGCGGGGTGGCTGGAGCCGCTTCTGGGTTCCGAGGATGGCAGGGACCGGAATCTTCTTCTTCCCCTCCCGCTTCTGGTTACGCCCGATGGCATGCTTCACGGGGACGGGAAAGTAGTAGCCCACGATCCGGAACCCCGCCGCCTTGGCCGGCGCGATGTACGCCTCGCGCTCGGAGGCGAGGACGTTGGTGTTGTCCACCACGAACGGCTGCTTGGCGAGGATGCAGGCCTGGAGGAAGACCTGCGCGCGGTAACGCGTCTTCAGCATGTCCAGGTTGATCCGGATGTGGGTGTCGAAAAATCGTTGCAGATAGAAGGTCGACTTCCCCGCGCCCTGGATGCCGACGAGAAGGACGGCTTCCATGGCTACGGCACGTAGCTCCCCCGGTGGACGTGGTTCATCGCCAGCGCGGTGACCAGCGTCGTCAGCGAGAGGATCGCCGGGATCTCGCGGTCCTCCGGGTAGACCTGCTCCAGGACGTCGGCGCGGTCGGCCAGGTGGCTCAGCAGCAGCCGGGTCTTCTCCGGAAAGTGACCGGTCCAGCGGTAGACGTCGGCCGGGAGGTCGCGGACGAGACGGCGGATCAGGGCTGAGGCGGGACGGCGTGGCGCGTCCGTCGAGAGGTCCTCGGGGCGCCCCCAGTCCTCGAAGATGGTGCGGAGCGATCCGTCCAGCCCCGGCAGCTCTCCGGCCTCGATCTCCCAGGAGCGGTAGTACTGGTCGATCGTATAGGGGATCTCCGAGACGTCCTCGTCCAACTCGTCGTCGGTCACCGGCGGATCGATCGCGCACAGCTCGCGCATCGCGCGGTCGCAGTACTCCAGCTTGGCGAGCGCCTCGGGCCAGCCGGCGTACTCGGCCCGCCAGTCGAGCCCCGGGGTCATCCAGACAGCGAAGGTCTCGGCCCAGTCCTCGTCCGGGTGCTTCTGGGCGTACCAGCCCGGCAGGTGGCGGACGTAGCGGCGGCTGAACGGCTCCGGGGTGTACTCCTCCTGGTAGGGACGGGTGATCGGGCCGAACTGGCGCACCCAGTCCTCCTGCTCGTAGAGCTGGTAGGCGTAGTTGACCACGTGCCCCATCTCGTGCCGGAGATAGCGCAGCAACTCCCAGCGGCCGAGCCCCTCGACGTGCCCCGTGCGCTCGGCGTGCATCGCCGTCAGATCCGGGCGGGCGAGATAGAACGGGATCGCGATGGCGACCGTCCCGAACGGCACCCCCCACTCCGTCGAGAGATAGAACCGCGGGCGCACCCGGCAGATGCCCGCCGCCGCCAGCTCGCGCTCGAACCCGGCGATCACCGGCTCGAGGAGCGTCCCCACGATCGTCAGGCCGAGATCGCGGATCGGGCGTTCCCCGAGATGAGCTTCCTGGAAGGCGGCGGTCTGCGGGTCCATACAGGATAGTTACCGCAAAACTGATGCCGCCGTCCTGGAACCTTTCCGCCGCGCTTTTCGTAAGGTTGGGCATGAGGGAGGAAAGATCATGAAAAAAACCGCTCCGACCGCGTTGATCCTGGCCGCCGTGCTGCTCTGGGGGGCGCCCGCCGGCGCGAAGGAGATCGTCCGCTCGTTCCGGCAGCAGATCCCGGTGGGGAACGCCAGCAAAATTCATCTCGACTTCCCCGTCGGCGAGGTCCGGGTCGCGGGGTGGGACAACCGCCAGGTGGACATCGACGTCAAGATCGCCTGCGACGAGGGGAGGAGCCGCTGCGAGGAGGCGGCCAAGAAGCTGCGGCTCGTCTACAACGCCGCGGACGGCCAGCTCGAGGTCAGAATCGCGGACTGGCCGCGCTTCGGAGCGATCAAGGGGCTGAACGTGATCGCGAGCCTGCGGGTGCCGCGCGACCTGCCGCTGCGGACCGATCTGGGAGTCGGCGATCTCACCATCCAGGGGATCGCCGGCGACCTGACGGCCGACCTCGGCGTCGGCGAGGTCCAGGTCACGCTGCCGAAGGGGGCGGTCGGCTCGGCGAGGATCGACGCCGGCATCGGCGAGGCCAGCCTCATCGCCGGCGGCCGGCGCTATTCGAGCGAGGGTCTGATCTCGCGGCAGATCAACTGGGACAAGGGGATCGGCCGCTCCCGGGTGAAGGTGGACTGCGGCGTCGGCGAGATCCACGTCACGCTGGCCTGACCGGGCTTTCCAGCCCGGGGCTTTCAATCCCGGGCAGCCGACTCACGGGCCGTCCAGACCAGCCAGCGGATCAGCAGGGCGCTGCCGAACAGGAAGTTGCCGATGCCCAGGATCCCCATCAGGATCCGCAAGTCGCTCCAGGCGTCGAGATGGATCAGCACCCGCAGCAGGGCGAGCAGCGCGAGCACGATCAGGCTCAGCGCCCAGAGCGCGATCGGCAACCGCCGCCGGAGCCCGCCGGATCGGCGCGCCTCGAGCAGGATGACGATCAGGCTCACCAGGCAGACGAACGAGATGAAGGCTTCGGCCAGCTCCATGCCGCTATTTTAGACCCTCCCGGACGAGGGAAGGTTCCCGCCGCTGGTCTTCCCCTCCTACATCCGCTCTCGACGTGTGAGAAGCTCTGGGCGGCGCTGACGGACCCGGAGTTCGCCCGGCAGTATTTCTTCGGCCGGCGCATCGAGTCGGACTGGCAGGCCGGCTCGCAGGTCACCTACTGGATGGAGGAGATGCCGGCGTAAACGTCAGGCTTTCAGCTCGGCCCGGACTTCATAATGCTGGGAGCGCTCATCGAACCGTGAGAGCAACGCCCGGGCCGGCGGAGGAACGACCGCCACTTCGTAATCCTCTCCCGCGAAGAGACGAATCGCTTCGATGGAGTCGAAGTGCATCAGGGTGATGAATTCCACCTCCGTCTCCAGATCCCGGCGCAGGAGCTCGATGCCCCGAAAGCCGGCGATCCGTCGGTCCTGGATGCCCAGGAAGATCTCGTGCCTGAGCAGCGATTCGTAGGCCTCCGCGTTCTCCGGGGTCGTCCAGCCATGCCATATTCGAGCGATCATGTTCTTTCCTTCCTTCTTGGAGTTTTGAGTAAGGACAGCAGGAAAATCTCAAATCCTTCCGGCTCATCCCAACTCATGGCTTATCTTTTTTAGACATACGGTAGGATCCACCCTCTACCAATAGCATCTCCGATTCTATTTCCCTCGGATCCCTGACGGCGAATGCCCTAGGAACTCACCGCGCAGCAAGCGCGCAAAGCGCGGTTGCCTCATGTGCAGCGTGAGGCTAGTACACCTTCAACCTTGAATTGACGGGTTCTTTGTGGTGCGCCCCTATGTGGCCGCCTCGGCAGCATTACCGCATTACCGGGCCGACGGCCCGGGCTTCCTAAGCCCAGGGCAACGCCCTGGGTTCCGAGGGAATCCTGGAAGGCGATGCGGCCTGAAGGGTCGCGCTAACCGGCGGTCCGGATTTTCACCCCACCGATAGCGCGGCCCTTCAGGCCGCAACAGGTCATGAGGCGATGGCCAATCCCAGGGCGATGCCCTGGGCTTAGGGAAAACGGCCCGTTGGGCCTCCGGATTAGAGCTCCGCCCCGATGTTTCAATTTCTGCTGTGACGTGGTACTAGATGTCGTTTCCAAGTTTATGAATCTGCCTCAGTTCTATAAGCTGCGCAAACATCTGCCGGATAAGTGGTATCGATGACCCGTCAATGTCTTTCAAGATAGGGAGATCTCCAGCCGTTGATATAACCGCCGCAGGAACTACAACCTGTTGAGCATTGCTCGATACTGGAAATCCTAAGAAGAGACGGCCAATGGATAAACGGTAGGCTTTATGCCCCTCGAATCGAAATGGCATTGGTGGAGTGATCGCCCTCTCAAGAGGCTTCGGCATTGCGGGAGCTTCGAGCAAAATACACGGATAGAAGAAATACTTACCCGGGCTGTCCCTCAGGAGTGCCAAGCGTAGCCGCTCTTCATAAGAGGGTGTTTGGGAAGTCATTTTGGAGCCAATCGTCCAAGCATCAGCCGTATCATGGCTAATCTGATCATTGCCTCGCTGGTCTCGGTAAAGACTTCATAGTCCTTGCTCAGCCTGCGATAGCGCCCGAGCCATGCAAAAGTTCGCTCAACGATCCAACGATGTGGAAGAAGCTCGAATCCCTTGGCTTTGTCTGACCGCTTTACGATCTCCAAAACCCACTTTCCCCAGTCCTTCGCCTGCTCAAGCAACTGTCCGGCGTAGCCTCCATCTGCCCATACTTTTCTCATCCTGGGAAACCGATCCGCCAGATCCTCCAGAACCAACTTGGCTCCGTCACGATCCTGGACATCAGCAGAGTGAACTGCGCAGTTCAGAATCAGACCCAATGTGTCCACAACGATGTGACGCTTGCGGCCCTTCACTTTCTTGCCGCGTCGTAGCCGCAAGAGCCCCCTTTTCTGTCGTCTTCACGCTTTGGCTATCGACGATTGCTGCACTGGGACTCTTCTTGCGCCCGTCGCGGCTTCGGATACGGTCTCGAAGAGTGTCATGGACCTTCTCCCAGGTCCCGTCGTCTCTCCACTGCTTGAAGTACATATAGACCGTCGAGTAGGGTGGAAAGTCGCGCGGGAGCATGCGCCAAGAGCAACCGCTACGCAGAGTGTAGAAGATGGCATTGACCACCGACCGGGTATCTGTCGCACGAGGCCTGCCTCCAGGCTTGGTTGCCGGAAGCAAGCGACCAATAATCCGCCATTCCGTGTCGCTCACGTCACTCGGGTATCCCATAGACGCATTTTAGCACGCCTTTCGGGACTTCCCAAACACCCTCTAAGCAAACATCTCTGGGAGCGGTGGAGAGTTCTACGTACGCCTCCATGGCGGTAAGCACCGCCAACGGCGTAGATCATCATCGCCTTCATAGGAGACGAAAAGAAGCCGGAGGGAACGGCCCCGCTCCCGTTCCCCCCGGCAAGGCACTTCGATTGTCAAAGAGCTCGGGCCGTTCCTCGGGGGATCGCCGGGCCGCGGACTCGACGCCTTACGCGATGGCGGAGCCCCTCGATCCGTGAAATCCCCGGCCCTTTCGCCGCCTGAAGAGCGCTTCATGAGAAAGCCTCTGGACAAGCGACGCAGATGTACATAGGATGAGTGGACGGGGATGAGTTGTCAAGCCCCCCGCGGCGGAGGTTCGCGGGGAGGTCAGGCCCGCATTCCCCCGGGGGAATGGAAGGAGATCAACGGGGAATGCCACATTCCCCGGCGATCGGACGGCATTCCCCAGAGGGAATGGGTTGTTCCCCTGGATGTGCATGACGGCGACAGGTGCTCGCGGCGCGTTCCCTATCGCTGGGACGACGTTTCGACCAGGGAATGACCCTTTCCCCGCCCTTTGCGCGATGCGCGCGCGGGGAATGAGAGGAAGCGTGGCGCTCGCGCCTCGTTCCCCGCGGGGAATGGGTTGCGAGCGACGGGGAATGCGCCGGGAGGGGGAGGGAATGGCCACGAGCGGCGGGGAATGGGGTACTGGGTCTTTTTGAAATCACGCCGCCGTCTGCTTCTTGTAGGGTCCCCGCTTCTTCGGCGCTTCGGCCGGGAGAAGGTTGACGATCTCCGCGATCGACCACAGGTGAGGGGTGACGCCGGCCGCCATGGCAGGCGCGCAACGGATGGTCTGATGGATGCGGGCGAAGTTGTAGTACATGAAGTAGATCGCCAGGGCCGCGCAGTGGTTCTCCAACTTCTTGCTATGAGCGTTCGTCAGCCGCGTATAACGGCGGAGTCCCATGCGGATGCTGAGGTTGGCGCGCTCGACGTAGGACGTTGAGATCCGCTTCGCGTCGGGGTTGCCGGAGATGACCTGCTTCTGGATTCCGGTGCACTCTGCGGGGCTGTAGCGCGTCTCGCCGCCCGGGGTAGAAGCGTAGATCTTCTGAAGCATGGCGTAGTCCAGCTCGCCGTTGAAGGCATCTTCCAGGGCGCCCACGTAGACCTTGAGGCCGTCCGTCGTGATCTGCGGACGGTAGGCCAAGCGGCTAGCCAAGTCCTGGCAAAACTCGGTCGCCGTGCCCCCGTCTCGTGAGCCAACCAGGAACGACGGAATCAGCTTCGTCTCCGCGTCGATGGCGGTGAACGCCCAAACGTCGCCGTAACCGAAGGTTCCCTTCTTGTCCTCGGGCACGTTCTTGGCCTTGGAATAGCAGAAGGCCCAAATCTCGTCCAGCTCCAAGCACTTACAAGGAAGCTCGCGGAAAGCCTCGTCCATGTACGCCGCGCATACCGGGCCAAGGTCGGCAATCAGCTTCGTGACGGCGCCCTTGGAAGCGCCCGTCATCCGGCAAGTGCTGCGGATTCCGACCCCTTCGACCAGGGCGGCAACGATGGCGGCGCGGCGCTTCGTGTCCATGCGATTCATGATGACCTATTATGCGTGAGCAAGAGGAGGAAGTCAATAGGCGGACACACTCCGGTTGATCATTGATGTTTGCCAATGCGAACCTGCGAACCTTGAGTCTGTGGGTTGTTTTCGATAGACTAAATGCGCAGGATGGTGGAGGCGAGGGGAATCGAACCCCCGACCGGACGCTTGATGAGGGCCCCGGAGCCTACCAAGGACCGCCCCCGCTGTTACTGTGGTGGCCGGGCTAGGACGCCTGCCAAGACGAGACCTAGTCCGGCCATCTGCTTTATCCCGCGACTTGTATTTCCTCCCTCTTATAGATCGCAGGTCGTGCTCCGCTCCCCTGTCGCACGACCCTGATTTCTCTACTCTTTTTCGCCATCCACCAAAGCGTTTTGGGAATAACCTTCCCGTCCAAGCTCTCACCGTTTTCTAGATCCGGCTTGAGACGCTGAAGTTCGGTTCGTATATCGCTGACCGTAAACTTTCCCGGTTGATTACTGACTGCCTGTCGTACAAGGTCTATGAACTTCGAACTTGGTTCTGGCGATGAGTCTTCTCTGGCCTGCTCCTGTTCATCATCCGAAATAGGAGAAAAGTCCAGAGTTGGCTGCATCGTCTGAAGGTCAGTCGCTACGAGCTGGTAAGCGCTAGCTTTAGCCTCATGCTCTTGAGCTTCCGCCAAGAGACGCTGCGCTTCCTGGCGAAGAGACTCCGCCCTTTCCTCATGCCAGCGCCGGGCCTTGTCTAGGTCGAGGTTCGAATGGAGGGTTCCCATGACCAGGATCGTACGAGATGCGAACCTGAGTCGTCAAGTGGGAGGCCGGGAGTGTTCAACTTTTCGTTTTGTTTTGCCTTATTTTTCGGATTTGCCCCATCGCACTTGGGCTGCTTTCCTGGCGCTCGCGCTTCGCTCCTCTGGGGTGAGGCGTTCTGCGCGAGCTTTGCCGCCCTTGATTCCGCCCTTGCGGCCGGCGGCGACTTTGGGGGGAAGGGGTTCGGACTCCTCGGAGGGGGGTTCCAGGTGGGCCGCTTGTTGCCCGATGCGGAAGGCAACCTGTGTGAAATCGGGCTTTGGTTTTTTGCTCATTTCGGTCTCCAGTATCGCACGGGCGGCCCGGTACAGGGCCGCCCGTGCGGGTCTAGACGGATTCGCGGCGGTGCCGCTCAACGATAGGGCCAAGCTCCGGCAACTCGCCGCGCAGGAGGACGGGCGCCAGCTCAGCCGCCAGGGTGCGGCATTGGCGGGAACTCTTGAGGGTGGCGATGATGCGGCAGGAAGGGAGGTGTACGAGGGTGCGCAACTTGTTCCGGTCCGGCCCATGGGATGTGCCCCGGAAGACGCCGAACGGCGGAGAGACGACGCCGCGCACCTGGACCTCCCGCCCGTCCATCAGGCGAGCCGTGAACGCCCCCAGGTGCCACGCCAGCGGCAAGGGGTGCCCCGCCCTGGCACGGACCCGCAGATAGGCGTCAGCGGCCAGGGCGAGCCACGTACCGGCGGAGCGATGCCCTTCTGCTTCCGCCGCCCGCTTCCATCGGACGGACTGCTCGGCAGTTGCGTGAACCGTGAACGTCGCGACCTTCACGGCTTCCCCTCCCGCCCTTCCCGTCGCTTCACCTCTTCCGCAAACCCCACGGGATTCAGGGAGTCGTCATGCGCCTGGACGGCGTCGTGATAGGCGCGTTGCAGGGCGAGATACAGATCCCCGGCCCAAGCCAGGAACGCGCCCGCGCTCGCCTTGCCGTGGCGGCTCGCCGCGACCTCCCAGGCGCTCTTCTGGTACGGCGTAGCCTTGACCGAGACGCTGCGCGTGGCGTCTGGGGGATAGGAGAGTTTCGAGTCAAATCCCATGACTCAGATCTCGTAGAGGATGATGCCGTCCGGGGAATCCGGCGCGGCTTGGATGCGGACCATCTCCGTCAGTCGCCACTCCGGCAGCCCGGGCTCCGGAACATCGCGCCAGAAGGCGAACCAGCGGCCAAAAAGGTAGAAGACGGTCAACTCGGCGGCGTCCGGGTCCTGGATGGGGGCGGCATCCTCCGGGTTCGTGGGCGGGTCCTGCGGGGTGAACTGGATGCGCACCAGCCGCTCGTACAGCTCGCGGCGGGTGCCTTCTGAGTAGCGGGAGAGGTCGAGGGGGGTGGGGTACACTTCGGGCAGCTCGGGCATGGGCTTGTTCCTTGTCCGGGTTAGGTCCGGCGGCGTGCTCGCAACACCCGCCGGGCCGTCTGTAGATAAGGGGAACGCTTCCCCCTGTAGGGGGAAGCTACCGCAGATTCACCGGGCCGGAACGGCCGATTTCAAAAAGGCCCAGTACCGGGAATGGATCGCGAGGCGCGGGGAATGAGCTCGCGAGGCGTCGTTTCATGATGCGGTTCGGGCTCTTTGAAAACTGAATCCAAATCTGGGCCCCGGAGCAGGTCGACGGGGCTCCCGCGCCTTCTTGCGGGAGCCCCGTCCTTTTCTGTAAGGCTCTATACTATGCGGGCTTTGAGCGAGCTTTCTCTCCACGTCGCCCTCGTCGAGCCGGAGATCCACTGGAACACCGGCAACGCCGGACGCACCTGTCTGGCGGTGGGAGCGCATCTCCATCTCGTCGGCCCGATGGGGTTTTTCCTCGGCGCGCGGCAGATCCGGCGCTCCGGGCTCGACTACTGGCAGCGGGTCGACCCCACCGTCTGGGACCGCTGGGCCGATTTCGAGGCGGAGATCCCCGACCTGGGCGAGCCGTTCTTCTTCAGCGCCGAGGCGGGGCGGGACTTCTGGAGCGTGGACTACCCGGAGCGGACGGTGCTGGTCTTCGGCAAGGAGAGCGCCGGCCTCGGGCCGGAGATCCGCGAGCGCTACCGGGACCGGCTGGTGCGGATCCCCATGCGCGACCCCGAGATCCGCTCGCTCAACCTCTCGACGTCGGTGGCGCTGGCGGCGTATGAGGTGGCCCGCCAGCGGCGGATGCCCCGATCCCTACGACCGAGTTGATCCGGTCTGCCCTTGCCACCGGACCCTCACCTCCCCGGCCCTCCTCTCCCGAACCGGGAGAGGAGGGAGATTTCCGATGGCCGGTTTCGTAGGACTTCTACGTTTCTGCCCTGCCTGTCTCCCCTCTCCCGAGTCGGGAGAGGGGCCGGGGGTGAGGGTTCGCAACGTCAGGGCACCGTCACCTTCAGCGCCCTCTCCCCCTTCTCCACCTTCCCCCCCTTGAGCCTCGCCGTGACCCCGGCCGCCTCGATCACCAGAAACTCTCCCTCCTGACGCACCTTCGGCTCGGCGGGGAGGCCGGTCACCTGGAGGTCCTTGACGCCGTTGAACAGGGGGTGATCGCCGGCGCCTTGGGTAAGGGCCTCGCGGTCGAGCACCTCCAGGGTGGAATCGTCGTTGCCCAGCTTCACCCAGCGGCGGTGCAGGATCTCCCCCTTGGCGACCAGGGTCACGTTGAGCGGATCGAAGCCCTGGGGCCAGAGCGGCTTGGCGGAGGAGATCTCGAGCCGCCAGCCGGGGCGGCCGAGGAAGGCCGCGCGGCTCTCTTGCCGGCTCTTCACGAGCCGCAGGACGTCCCCCCGGGCTCGTTCGCCCGCCGCGGCGGTCTCCTCCGGGGTGAAGCCGCAGGGGACGGCGGGCTTGCCGGCGACGGCCCTGGCGAGCAGCTCGTCGAGGCTCGCGGCCGATCCGGCTTCCAGCGCCCGCCGCCAGGAAGGATCGAAACGGTCGAGGAGAGCCGCCTGCGCGAAGCCGATCGGATAGGCGCGGGCGCGGACCTCCTCGGCGCCGTACTCGGAGGCCGGCAGGTCGGGGCCCCCGGTCTTCCCCAGGGAGAGGTTCTCGACGAAATTCGCCAGCCCCTCGTTGAGCTCCGTCCCCCGCTCGTAGCCGACGGCGCCGGCGGGTAGTTTCGCGAAACGCTCGCGCCGCTCGTCCAGCGCCCGGCCGGTCCAGCAGACGGCTTCCTTCGGCTCCTTCCCAGCCAGCGCGCGCCGAAACGCCTCGGTCTCGAGCCGGCGGGCGGCGAGCGGGCCGGCGTCGTCCATGGGGTAGACGAACAGCTCCGCCTCGTTCCCCGCCCAGGCCGGATGATGCTGCCGCTGGAAGACGTGGAAGGTCTCGTGGATCATGATCGACGCCCACTCACGGGCCGTCCGCGGCCGGGCCGGATCGATCAGCAGGGTCGCCGTGGTCGCCCCGCCGAGCTCGGTCGAGGTGTTGGCGCGCAGGACCGGGTACTTGCCGGCGAATCCCCAAATCTCCCCCTCCTTCTTGAACTCCGCGGGCGGCGAGGGGTGGCGGACCAGGATCGTGCGCTCGCCGTCATAGATCGCCAGCGGCGTCTTCCTGGGATCGAAATTCGGCCAGAGCTGCAGGGCGGCGAGGTGGTCGAATTCGGCGAGCACCGCCGTGGCGGTCACCTTCGCGGGTTCGGCGTGGAGAGGTGCCAGGATGGCGAGCGCGGCCAAGAGGGCGAGCAGGGTCGAACGGCCGCCTCGCCCGGGATTGAAATCCCGGGCTACCGACGGTCGTCCTCCGGACTTGCCAAGTCCCGGTAAGGGACGGCCGTGAGTAGCCCGGGATTTCAATCCCGGGCGAGGCGATCGCTCGATGATCATTCTGTCTCCCCCCGCTCCTCTTGCATGCCCCACCCTCCCCCGCCCGGCGTCTCCAGGATGAGCCGGTCGCCCGGCCCGACCTCGCGGCCGTCGATCGAGGCGAGCTCCTCCACCTCTCCCGTGGCGCGCGCGAGCCGCTGGCGGCCGGGCTGGCCGGGCTCGCCGCCGTCGACGCCATAGGGGCGCTCGACCCGGTGCTGGGAGAGGAGAGAGAGGGACATCGGCTCCAGGAAGACGATGTCGCGGACGGCGCCGTCGCCGCCATGCCAGCGCCCCGCTCCCCCGGAGCCGGCGCGGACGGCGAAGCGCTCCAGCCGCACGGGGTAGCGATGCTCCAGCACTTCCGGGTCGGTGATCCGCGTGTTGGTCATGTGGGTGTGGACGGCGCTGGCGCCGTGGAAGCCGGGACCGGCGCCGGCGCCGCCACAGACGGTCTCGTAGAAGCCGAAGCGTGGATTGCCGAAGAGCAGGTTGTTCATCGTCCCCTGGCCGCAGGCGACGAGCCCGAGCGCCTTGAGCAGGGTGTCGACCACGCGCTGGCTGGTCTCGACGTTGCCGCCCACCACGGCCGGCGCCTCGGCGGGATCCTCCGGGAAGGGCGGATTCAGCATCCCGGGCGGGATGCGGATCTCGACGGCCCGGAGAATGCCCTCGTTCAGCGGCAGGGGCTCGGCGATCAGCAGACGCAGGACGTAGAGCACGGCGCTGCGCACGACGGCCGGCGGCGCGTTGAGGTTCCCCGGATGGACTCCGGCCGATCCGGCGAAGTCGACGATCAAGGCGGGATCGGCGCCGGGGCCGGCGATCTCGATCCGCGCGGCGATCGGGGCGCCGTCGTCGAGATGCTCGACGGCCTCGTAGCGCGCGGCCGGCAGCCGGGCGAGGGCGGCCCGCAGACGCTCCTCGGCTCGCGCCTTGAGCGCCATCATGTAACGCGCGACGGTCTCGCGCCCATGCTCGCGGGCGAGGGCCTGCAGGGCTTCGGCCCCCCGATGGTTGGCCGCCACGGCGGCGCGCAGGTCGGCCAGATTCTCCTCGACGGCCCGGGTAGGGAACGGCGCCTCCAGAAGAAGGCGGCGAGCGCCTTCCCATCGGGCCTCCCCCCGCCGGATCAGCCAGGTGGGAGGGATCACCACCCCTTCCTCGATCAGCCGCCGCGCGCCCGGGGGCATCGAGCCCGGGCGGATGCCGCCGATCTCGGCGTGATGGGCGCGGCTGGCGACGTAGCCGAGGAGCGCTCCGCGATCCTCCTCTTCAAAGACCGGAGTCACCACCGTCACGTCCGGCAGATGGGAGCCGCCGAAGCCGGGGTGGTTGGTCATCACGACGTCGCCCGGCTCCATGGCGATCGCCTCGCGCAGGCGCCGCACGCAGAGGCCGAGTGCCCCGAGATGGACCGGGATGTGCGGCGCGTTGACCACCAGCTCGCCTGCCGTGTCGAGCAGGGCGCAGGAGAAGTCGAGCCGCTCCTTGATGTTGGTGGAGACCGCCGTGCGCTGGAGCCGCTCCCCCATCTGCCGCGCGATCGCCGCGAAGCGATGGGTGAAGAGCTCGAGCTGGACCGCCTCAGGTCGGGTGTCGTGGATGGGGATTGGGAGATCCTCCTCGGCGGTGGATTTTAATCCAGGTCCGTGGCCTCGCGCCCGGGATTGAAATCCCGGGCTACCGACAATCGCCCCTCCCCGGGGCTCTGCAAACAGATTTTGGGAGTCCCGGAGGGACGGCCGTGGGTAGCCCGGGATTTCAATCCCGGGTATGGTGAGACGCGCCCCCGATCCCTCTCTCTGGCTCACGTCTTGCACCCCAGACTCCCCGACCATGGCGAAAAAACGTACGACTCCTCGAACACCGAAGCTTCCCCCCGGACACGGCCACCCGCGCCCACTGCTGCAGCGCCAGTCCTGGAGCTCTCTGAACGGCCGCTGGGACTTCGTGATCGACGACCCAAACGCCAGCTGGCGCATGCCCAGGGAGGTGCAGTGGAACGGCACGATCGTCGTCCCCTTCGCGCCCGAGACGAAGGCGAGCGGTATCGGCGACACCAGCTTCTACCGCCGCTGCTGGTACCGCCGCACCTTCGAAGCCCCCGAATTGAAGAAGGGCGAACGCCTGCTCCTCCACTTCGGCGCCGTGGACTGGGCGGCAACCGTCTGGGTCAACGGAGCGCTCGCCGGCTGCCACGAAGGGGGCTATACGCCGTTCTCGCTCGACCTCACCGATCTGCTCATGGAGGGCACCCAGACGATCGTTGTGCGGGCGGACGACGATCCTACCGACCTCGCGAAACCGCGCGGCAAGCAGGACTGGAAGCTCGAGCCGCACTCCATCTGGTACCCGCGCACGACCGGCATCTGGCAGACGGTCTGGCTGGAGAAGGTGCCGTCGACTTGGATTGGGAGCGTCCGCTGGGTGCCCAGCCTGGAGCGCTGGGAGATCGGTTTCGAGGCCTGGGTGGAAGGGGAAGAGCGCGATCGGCTCCGGCTGGGGGTCAAGCTGTGGGCCAACGGCCAGTTGCTGGCCGACGACACCTACACGGTCGTCGCGGGCGAGGTCCACCGCCGTATCGCCCTCTCCGACCCAGGGATCGATGACTTCCGCAAT
The DNA here is from genome assembly GCA_963698025.1 of uncultured Acidobacteriota bacterium. Lineage (GTDB taxonomy): Bacteria > Acidobacteriota > Thermoanaerobaculia > Multivoradales > UBA5704 > DATARR01. Next base: position 1,326,896 of record OY969112.1, read on the forward strand.
GAGCTCCTCTGGAGCCCCGAGAAGCCCACCCTGATCGAGGCCCACCTCCATCTCTGGTCCGGGCGCGAGGAGATGCTCGACGAGGTCAAGAGCTACACGGCCCTGCGCTCGATCGCCGTGCAGAGGAACCTGGTGGTGCTCAACGGCCGCCCCTACCCCCTGCGCATGGTGCTCGACCAGGGGTACTGGCCGGAGAGCGGCCTCACCGCCCCGGACGACGCGGCGCTGCGGCGGGACGTCGAGCTGGCCAAGGCGATGGGCTTCAACGGCGTGCGCAAACACCAGAAGATCGAGGACCCGCGTTATCTCTACTGGGCCGACCGGTTGGGCCTGCTCGTCTGGGAGGAGATGCCGAGCGCCTACCGCTTCACCAAGCGCGCGATCCAGCGGCTGACGCGCGAGTGGATGGAAGCGGTGCGCCGGGACCTGAGCCACCCTTGCATCATCGCCTGGGTCCCGTTCAACGAGTCCTGGGGGGTGCCGAACCTGCCGGACAATCAGGCGGAGCGCAACTGGGTGCGCGCGCTCTATCACCTCACCAAGACGCTCGACCCGACACGGCCGGTGATCGGCAACGACGGCTGGGAGAGCATCGCGACGGACATCATCGGCATCCATGACTACGACGACGACCCGGAGCAGATCGCCAAACGGTATCAGGCGGAGGACGTCCTGCCGCGGCTCCTCAAGCAGGAGCGCTTCGGCGGGCGGCTGTTGGCACTCGAGGAGCCCGCGAACGCCGCCCTGCCTGTCATCCTCACCGAATTCGGCGGCATCAGCGAGTCCAAGGAGAAGGGCGCCTGGGGGTATTCGCGGGCCCAGAGCGACGAGGAACTTGCCGAGCGCTACCGGGAGTTGCTCGCGGTGGTGAGCTCGCTCTCCCTCTTTTCCGGGTTCTGCTACACGCAGTTCGCCGACACCTACCAGGAGGCCAACGGTCTGCTGCGGGCCGACCGCACCCCCAAGTTCCCCCTGGAAGATATGGCCGCAGCAACGCGCGGAGAGACCAAGGGACGGCCAAGCCCGACAGCGACCGGGATCGGCGGCGCCGGCACGAAGCACGACCCTCACGCTCCGGACGATTAGATGTTCAAAAAATTCCTTACCAAGCCGGACGGCCGCCAGCTGATCCTCTACTCGGAACGGCCGATCGCCGAGGGTATACAGGCGACCAGCCCCGGGACCGATCCTCCCGGCTCGCAGACCCATCTGCGCTGGCACCCCCTGCGCGGCGAGTGGGTGGCCTACGCCAGCCACCGCCAGAACCGCACCTTCCTGCCGCCGCCGGAGTACAACCCACTGGCGCCGACGACCGACCCGGCCCATCCGACCGAGCTGCCGCCCGGCGACTACGACGTGGCCGTGTTCGAGAACCGCTTCCCCACCCTGACCGGACGGGCCGCGGAGCCGGCGCCGCCGTCGATCGTCCCCACCCGGCCGGGCAAGGGGGCCTGCGAGGTCGTGGTCTTCACCCAGGACCCGAATTCGTCGCTCGGCGCGCTGCCGCTCGACCATCTGGAGTTGCTCCTGGAGGTCTGGGCCGACCGCTACCGGGAGCTTGGCGCGCGCGACGACATCGATTACGTGATGCCGTTCGAGAACCGCGGCGTCGAGGTGGGGGTGACGCTGCATCACCCGCACGGGCAGATCTACGCCTATCCCTTCATCCCGCCTGTGCCGGCGCGGGAGCTGGAGATGCAGCGCGCTCACCTGGAGGAGCACGGCAGCGGCCTGCTCGAGGATCTGATCGGGAAGGAGCTGGAGGACGGCCGGCGGATGCTCTATACGGATGAGCGGGCGGTCGCCTGGATGCCGGCCTTCGCGCGCTACTCCTACGAGGTCTGGATCGCGCCGCGGCGGCCCGCCGGCTCGGTCGCCGATCTCGACGCCGCCGAGCGGGCCGACTTCGCGCGGGCGCTCAAGACCGTGCTCCTGAAGTACGACGGGCTGTGGGGAAAACCCTTTCCTTACATCATGGTCTTTCACCAGGCGCCCACCGATGGGAAACCCCACCCGGAGGCGCACCTGCACATCGAGTTCTACCCCGCCTACCGCATGCCGGGACGGCTCAAGTATCTGGCCGGGAGCGAGATCGGCGCCGGCGTGTTCACCGCCGACACGCTGCCCGAGGAGAAGGTCAAGGAGTTGCAGGCGGTGGAGGTGAAACTTGATTGAATCGTTTTCCGCTCTCTTCGGCCGCGAACCCGAGATCCGGGCCGACGCCCCCGGACGGGTCAACCTGATCGGCGAGCACACGGATTACAGCGGCGGCTACGTGCTGCCGCTCGCCATCCCGCAGCGGACGCGGGTGGAGATCGCCGTGCGAAGCGAGCCGCTGGTCCGCGCCTGGAGCGCCAACGTGCAGGAGCCGGAGATCCAGGAGTACCGGCTGGGCGGCGAGAAGCCCGGCCGCGCCTGGCTCGACTACGTGCAGGGGGTCACCGACGTGCTGCGGCAGGGGGGGCACGCACTCCAGGGGTTCGACCTGCGGATCGAGTCCGACGTGCCGCTGGGGGGAGGGCTGTCGTCGAGCGCGGCGCTGGAGGTGTCGCTGCTGCGCGCCTTGCGGGAGGCGTTCGGGCTGAAAATCGATGACGTGCAGATCGCCCTCGCCGGCCAGAAGGCGGAGAACGATTTCGTGGGCGCGCCGGTCGGCGTCATGGACCAGATGGCCTCCAGCCTGGCCGACGAGAAGACCGCTCTCTTCCTCGACACCCGCAGCCTGCAGTACGAAAAGATCCCGCTGCCGGCCGAGGCCGAGCTGGTGGTGATCGACTCCGGGATCTCGCACAGCCATTCCGCGGGCGAATACCGGACGCGGCGGCGGGAGTGCGAAAGCGCGGCTGAGCTGCTGGGCGTGCATCAACTGCGCGACCTGACGCCGCAGGACCTCTGGCGCCTGCCTTCCCTCCCCGAGCCGCTCGACCGGCGGACGCGGCACGTCATCACCGAGAACGCCCGCGTCCGTTCCGCCGTGGCCGCCCTGCGCGAGCGGGACCTGCCGCGCCTGGGCAAGCTCCTCTACGCCTCGCACGAATCGCTGCGCAACGACTTCGAGGTCTCGATCCCCGAGATCGACCGCCTCGTCGAGCTGGCGAGCGAGGAGCCGGACGTCTTCGGCGCCCGCATCACCGGCGGCGGCTTCGGCGGCTCGATCGTCGCCGTCGCCCGCCAGGGGACCGGCCGCAAGGCGGGAGAGCGGATCGCCGCTCGCTACGCGGAGAACGGAAAGCGGAAGGGGACCGTGCTGGTGCCCGCGCCGGGCATCTCCTGACGCGATTTTCTCCGGAGTAACGCGCCGTCCGATCCTGGAGTATCATAGGAACCAAGGACGAAGCCATGGCGAAAGCGCTCAGGAAGCCCCAGGAAGAAGAGACCCGGTCCTACACGGAGAGGATCCGTGAGCTCATCGAACAGGATTGCGTCCAGGGTGCTCGCAAGCTGCTGGCCGAAGCCCTGGAACGAGGTGAGCAGGAGAAGGATTTTCCCATTTTGCAGAGTGTGTTGGGCCCCGCGAAGTTCCTGGGATTCACCGACGAGCGCGAGCCCGACCGCACGCCTGAGTACCAGTGGTTGGCCACTCACAGCAAGGACTATCGGGGGCAGTGGGTCGCGCTAGCCGAAGATCGCCTGCTGGCGCATTCCCCGGAAATACGGGACGTCGATTCCGCCGTGAGGACCATGACTCTGAACAGGCGTCCTTTGATGCTCTACATCGAGTAGCCCACAGCTCGATGCTCAAGCTCTCAGGGGTTACATTCACGCAGGGCCGTTCGACGTTTTTGGATCATCACCGAGACGCTCCAGAAGCAACGGCCAAGATCTTCGTCCGGCTCCTCATCGGCGGCCTGCCCTCGGCGGTGGTCGCCCAGCTCGATACAGGCGCCGCGTGGTCCGTTTTGGACCCGAAGGTTGCAAACCTCCTGGGACTTGTCGAAGCAGCTGGGTTTTCGACAATCCTTGAAACGCGGCTTGGCAGAAAAGCGGGGAAACTGGTCAAAGTTCGTATCGAGTTCCTGGCGGAGGAGGGTACTTCCTTCGAGACCGAAGGTACCTTCTTTATCTGCTCCGACTGGCCATCCGGACGCACCTTCCTCGGCTACTCCGGCCTGCTCGACTCCATCCGCTTCGCTCTCGATCCGCAGGCCAACCAGTTCTACTTCGGCCCGGGAGTCTGATCAGACTCCCAGGTGCTCGCGCCTCGGCCGGTCCATGGCCATGGCGATCAAAGCCGCTCCGCCCAGACCCCAGCTCCACCAGGGGTTGCCGGTGAGCACGGCCAGCACGAAACCGATCAGGCCCGCGACCTCCCGTAGCGCGAACGCCACGAGAGTCGCCTTCTGGTAGGCCGCAAACCATCGCCCGGAATCGCCTCCGAAACCCTCGGCGTCGGCCCGCTTGAAGATCGCTCCCCGGACGGCCGGAGAGGCGACGAGGAGCGCCAGCCCCACGGCGAAGAGGACCAGGGGGACGGAGGCCGGCAATCCCGACGACCGCAGCTCTCCCGAAGCGTAGAGAAGGGTTACCACACCGTTGAGCAGGAGAAGACCGAACGCCATACTCCCGCAGATGATCTGGAGCCGGAGGGCGCGCGCGATCATGGCGCCGCCCTCCCCCGGAGGAGACGGTCGACCTCGTCGGCCCGGGGCCAGCGGGTGAGCATGGCGAAGAGGATGGCGACGCAGAGCAGGATGCCGTAGAACGCCGATCCGGAGGTCATCGAGACGACCAGCCCGAGCAGCGCGGCAGCCTCCAGGATCGCGAAGCTGGTCAGCGTGGCCCTGGCGTAGGCGGCGAGCACCGTGTCGGGCTTCATCGCCAACTCCGCCGAGCGCGGGAAGGCCCGCCGCAGGACCGAGGAACGGAAACGCGAGGAGAGCAGGATCAGCACCGCCGCGAGGAGCGACAGCGAGAGCGGCACCACCGGCGGCATCGCGGCTCCCGCCTGACGGGTCAGCGTCCAGCTCAGGATCGCGAACAGCACGACCGTCCCCGCCAGTGCCCGGCAGATGCGGACCACGGGATGGAGCCGGCGCTCGTACTCGGGGGTGGGGTCGTCGCGGCGGCGGCCGGTCAGATCCAGGTCCATGGCTTCACTCTACTCCTCGCTCCAGCGCCAGGTTTCCCGCCCCGTCCACCCGCCCCCGCCACCCCGCCGCCACCAGGGTGGCGCTGTGGCTTTCGAAGACCAGGGCGGGACCGGCGAAGGCGGCTCCGGGGATCAGACCGGCACGGTCGAAGAATGGGACGTCGCGCCAGTCGCCGCCGGTCCAGCAGCGGCGGATGCCGGCGGCAACGGCCGCGGACGGCTCCGGGTTGAGAATCCCAGCATCTTCGTCCTCCGAGGCGCGGGAGGAGGCGACGGCGCGGATCGACTCCAGTTCGATCGCCCGCCCCTCGGGAGCGTAGCCGTAGATCTCCCGGTAAGCCGCTGCGAAGGCGGTCTCGATGGCGGCGTCCCCCTCGTACTCGATAGCGAGCGTCGCCTCCTGGCCGGCGAAGCGGAGGTTCAACAGCCGCCGCCGGACGGCGATCTCCTCCTCCGGTACTCCCTCTTCCAGGACGGCCTCCATGGCCTCGCGGCCCAGCTCGTCGAGCCAGGCGGCGATCCGCTCACCCTTCACCCGCTCCAGCGGCTCCAGCACCTGCCGCTGGGCGAAGCGCTCGACGACCGCTGCTCCCAGCCCTAGCGCTGAGAGCAGCCCGGCGTCCGCCGGCACCAGGACGCTCGCGATGCCCAGCAGCTCGGCCACCGCGCAGGCGTGCTGGGCCCCGGCGCCGCCGAAGGCGACGAGCGCGTGGCTGGCCGGATCGTACCCCTGGCGCAACGAGATCGAGCGGATCGCCTCGGCCATGCGCTCGTTCGCGATGTCGAGCAGACCGGCGAGGATCGCCTCGGGGCCGGGATCGAGCGCGCCCATCCGCGCGCGCAGGCCGTCGAGAGCCCGGCCGGCCGCCGCCGCGTCGAGGGGGATCTCGAAGCGGTCCGGATCGAGCCGGCCGAGGATCAGGTTGACGTCGGTCAGCGTCAACGGCCCGCCGGCGCCGTAGCAGGCGGGGCCGGGCCAGGCGCCCGCGCTCTCCGGACCCACCTTGAGCTGGATGCCGTCGAAGCCGCAGATCGAGCCGCCGCCAGCCGCCACGCTCTCGATGGCGAGGGCGGGCGCGACCAGGTGGGCGTCCCCTACCTGGTGCTCGAAGAGATACTCGAAATCCCCCTCCCAGCGGGCGACGTCGGTGCTGGTGCCGCCCATGTCGAATGCGATTACCCGCGAGAAACCGGACCGCCGGCCGGCGCGCGCCGCTCCGACCACCCCACCGGCGGGGCCGGAGAGGAGGCCGTCCTTGGCGCGAAAGGCCCCCGCCCGCACCAGCCCGCCGGCGCTGGTCATCACATGCAGGGAGCCGGCTCCGAGCGCGCCGGAGACACCGGCGAGGTAGCGTTCCAGGATCGGTGAAAGATAGGCATCCACCACCGCCGTCTCCGCCCGCGGCAGGAGCTTGATCAGGGGCGCCAGCTCCGAGGAGAGCGAGACGTAGCGGAAGCCGGCCTCGCGCAGCACCCTCCCGACCTCCTGCTCGTGGCGTGGAGAGCGATAGGCGTGCATCAGCGCCACGGCCGCGGCCTCGATGCCGCCGTCCAGCAGGCGCCGGGCTTCCCCGCGCACCGCCTCGGCGTCGAGCGGGATCAGCACCGAGCCGTCCGCCGCCATTCGCTCGGCGACCTCGACGGCCTCGTGGTAGAGAGGCTCGGGGCGGACGATCTCCAGCGCGAAAAGGTCCGGCCGCTGCTGGGTGCCGATGCGCAGGAGGTCGGCAAACCCACGGGTGATGAAGAGAGCGGTCGCGGCTCCCTTGCGTTCGAGCAGCGCGTTGGTCCCTCGCGTGGTGGCGAGGCGCATGGCGATCTCCGGCAGACTGGCCGCGAGCGGCGTGCGGGTCACCAGCCGAGCGGCGAGGATCGGGGCCTCTTCAGGGGAGCGCAGCTCGAAGGCCGCGCCCGCGAGATCGCCTGAAGGGAGAGGGCCGTCCAGGCGGAGGACCGTGGAGTCGGAATCCACGACGGCCCTCGATTCGGCTTCACTCCCCAGCAAGCGGAAGGCGAAGCCGCGGAAGAATCCCGCGGGCAGATCCCAGGCTGTGGCGAGACGCAGCGCGCCGGATCCAGCCGAGCCCGCGATCCGGCCGCGGACGGCGCTGGTCGAGAGCACCTTGGCACGGTGCAGCGTCCCCCGGGGATCGACCGCCAGGCAGTCGGTGAAGGTGCCGCCGGTATCGATCCAGATGCGCCAGACGGCTCTATTCACGAGGAGGATGCCGCGTCAGCGATGTCATGCGCCCCCCTGGGACTGCGCGGGGGCTGCCTCTTTGGCGAGCCGAGCTCCGAGCCGCCGTACCCGTTCGTTCCCCTTGTCGCGGGCCGCCGCCTTGCGCAACCATTTCGTCGCCTCGCGCCGGTCGCCGCCGGCGAGGGCCGCCAGCCCCAGCGCGGCATAGGGCTCCGCGTCGTCGCGGTTCAACCACATCGCGCGGCGGTAGAAGCGGCGGGCCTCGTCGGTGCGGCCGTGCGACAGCGACAGGTCCCCCAGCGCGAGATAGCTGAACGGGCTCTGCCCGCTGGCCCGGGTCGAGAGCGTCAGCAGATCGTCGGCCTCCTGCGGGTGGCCGCGCAGACGCAGGAGGACCGCCAGATTCTGGTACGCGGAAGATCCTTGGGGATTGACCTCCAGGGCTCGCCGGTACGCCGATTCGGCGCCGTCGAGATCGCCGGCCCGCCGCAGGCCGACTCCCAGGTCCACCCAGCCGTCGCCCAGCTCGGGATCGATCACCACCGCCTTGCGCAGCCATGGGAGGGCCTCGTCCATGCGGCCGGCGCGCAGCAGCTCGGCGCCGTGGTTGGAATGATAGAGGGCGATCGCCGTCAGATCGGCGAGGTGGCGGACGTGCCGGTAGTCGGCCTTGGGGGCGTTGGTGAACTCCAGGATCTTGATCTTCCCGCCGCCCAGACTGAAGCCGGCGCTGACGTGCCCCGAGATCACCAGCAGGTCCCCCTCGCGCTCGAACCGCTCGACGTCGTCCACCCCGAGGTAGAACGCCGGGATGTCCAGCTCGCGGGCCAGCCCCACGAACAGGCTGGTGAACCCGAGGCAGTTGGCCTTGCGGGTGGCGAAAGCCTCGCGGGCGGTGTTGGTGTGCCCCCATTCATAGGAGAGGCTCATCCCGGACGGGTCGACAATCGCGGCGAGGAGCTGCTCCAGGCGCTGCTCGGGGGAGCCGGAATCCGCCACCCGCGCATGTACCCAGGCCCGCATCTCGTCCGTGACCTCGAAGGGGACGACGACCGTGGCGGGATCGACCCCGCGCTGGCGCAGCTCGCGGGCCACCCCCGCGACGGTCGTCGGCCCCGCCGAGCTGCATCCGGCGAGGACCCAAAGCGCGACGGCGAGAGCGATCCCCCGCATGGACGATTCCAGGACGCGGAAGCGTCAGGCCGTCCGCGCCACGGGTGAACGCCGGAACCGGAAGAGCACCTTTTTGACCCCGAAGTAGAGCAGGCCCACGACGAGCAGAAAGGCGAGGATCGGCACGGTGATCGCCAGCACGGCGAGCATGGCCGCGCCCCCGGCCTCGGCGGTGGCGAGCACCGGGTTGCCCAGGCCGCCGGTCGTGAAGGAGGAGATATGGCGGGTTACCGAGGTGATCCCCTGGAAGACCGCGGTGGTGCCGCCGCCGGCCACGACGGCCAGCGTCCACTTGAGGAACGGGCTCACGTCCGTGGTCATCGCCGAGGCCGTCACCACCACGCCGGCGACGACGGCCGCCGGGGTCGCGACCGTGTCGAGCAGGTTGTCCACCCAGGGGATGTAGTAGCCGGCGATCTCCAGGATGGTCGCCGCCGAGAAGGCGAGCAGGGCCGGCGTCGAGCCGATCCAGGCGAAGCCGGGGCTGAGCGCCAGATGGCCCACTCCGGCGCGCGAGGCCAGGCTCATGACGAGCAAGGGGACAAAGACCCGGAAGCCGCAGGCGGCGGCCAGTCCGAGGCCGATCAGGATGCTGAGCACGGTGTCGACCATTCCCCCTCCCCTCCTTTCGAGTCCGAACAGGGTGGCGGATGGCCACCCTGAGGAAGAATAACGCAATGGGCCTCGCATTCATGCCCGCGGAGGGCGTGGATCGTAGGGGCGCAGCATGCTGCGCCCGCTAACCTGGGCGCCACTCCGGGCGCAGCTAACCTGGGGGGCCACTCCGGGCGCAGCATGCTGCGCCCCTACTTCCAGGCCGGCTCATCTCCCCGTTTCGGCGCCCAGGCGAGAGTCAGGAAGCGGACCTCCACGTCGGTCTTCCGAGGCTTCAGGCCCAGCACCTCCAGCTCGCCGGCCTCCGGGTCGAAGCGCTCCTGCAGATTGTCCACCTCGGTCTCGAGCTCGGCGTTGAGGTCGGCGAGCTGCTTCTGCAGCGACGCCAGGGTCTCCTCGGCGCGCGCGACGTCCTGCTGCTCCTGGTAGGTGCGCCCCGCCCCGCGCGCGGCGGTGCCGACCGCGGACATCGACCGCAGCGACCGCGCGCGGCCGAAGAACATGCCGAGCACGGCGGTGCCGGCGTGGATCACGGTGCTCAGCGTCTGCTGCCGCGCCTGGTCGGCCTGCACCTGTTTGGCCTGCTCGGCGCGACGGATGCGCTCCTGGAGCTGGGCGATCTTCACCCCGTACTTCTTGCGCAGCGCCTCGACCTGCTCGTCGCGCTTCTCGCGCGCCGTCTCGGTGAGACGGATGCGGAAATCCCGCTCGGACTCCCCCGGGTTCGAGACCACCCCGATCGTGTCGCTGCGGAACAGCTCGCACTTGCGGGTGCGGTAGAGGCACTCCTCCAGCGCCTTGCCCCAAGCGTCATAGCTCTTCGCCTTGACCGCCGCGTCCGGCAGCGGAGCGAAGCGCGCGCCGCGGATGGGCTCGGCATCCAGATCGTCGCGGGTCAGCTCGACCGGCTCGGCGGCGTACCAGTCCGCCCCATCGCCGGTCAACGGAGTCAGCAGCGAAATCTCCTCGGCATGATCGATCCCCCGCTTCGTGTCCTGATAGTGGACGGAGGCGGTGGCGAACAGGCAGGGCTCGTAGACGATCCCCTCCGGCTTCGCGCGGATGGGGAGGAAGCGCTGCGCGACGTCCGGCGGCAGCACGGGCGCTATTTCTCCGGCTGAAACGGCTCCCGCTGGAACGGCGATGGCCGGCGGAGCCGAGGCCGCGACGCCCGTGGGCGCCTGGGCCGCCACCGGAGCCGCTGGGGGGGCCTGCTTGACCGGATCCATCAACCGCTTGATCTCGGGCCGGGTGAGCGGCCCGCGCAGGTAGGAGAGGGTCCAGCGGGTCTGGAAAAGCACCGGCTCGTCCTCGTGCACGTTGTGGAGCAGGAAGCTGCGGGCGGCGAGCCCGGAGAGGATCCGCTCGGTCTTGGCGCGGTCGAAATGTCCGCCGGCCGCGGCCCCTTCGAGGCCGTCCATCAGCCGGGCCTTGTCGCGCTCGGTCTGCAGGCGGCCGAGGAACCAGGTGCCGACGTTGGAGAGCCCCTTGTAGTCGAGGTCCACCGGATTCTGGGTGGCGAGCACGAGGCCGACGCCGAAGGCGCGGGCCTGCTTGAGCAGCGTCAACAGCGGCCGCTTCGACGGCGGCTCGGCCACCGGCGGCATATAGCCGAAGACCTCGTCCATGGCGAGCAGCGCGCGCAGGCTGCTGGTGCCTGTCTTGCCGCGCATCCAGCCGAGCGTCTGGTTGAGCAGCAGCGCGACGAAGAACATCCGCTCGCGGTCCGAGAGGTGGGCGATCGAGAAGACAGCGATCCGCGGCTTGCCCGAGGCGCTGTAGAGCAGGCGGTCGACGTCGAGCGGCTCGCCGCGCAGCCAGGCCGCGAAATTGGGCGAGCCGAGCAGATTGTTGAACGCCATCGCCAGGCCGAAGCGGTCCTTGGCCGGGAAGAAGGATTCGAGGTCCATCACCCCGACGCGCTCCATGGGCGGCTTCTGGATCTGCTGGATCAGGGACGCCAGATCGAGCCCGCGCCCCTGGCGCCAGGCGGCATCGAAGACGTTGGCGAGCAGGATGTGCTCGCGCCCCTGGATCGGGTCGGACTCGACGCCGAGCAGGGCGAGCAGGCTGGAGACCAGGGTGTCGATCCGCTCGCGCAGCGCGTCGCCGTCGGCGATCAGCTCGGGGGGCGGCGCGGCGAGGGAGGAGAGGATCGAGATCTGCAGCCCCGCCTCGCTGCCGGGGGTGTAGATGGCGAAGTCGGCGGCGTCGCGCAGGCGGGCGATCCGCTCGCCGCTCTGGTCCCACTGGGCGAGCCCGGCGCGCCAGGTCTCGGCCTCCCTGGCGGCGAACGCCTCGGGGGTGAGCCCGGCGCGGGCCGCGGCGTCCGGATCGATCCAGGGGGCGAAGTCGGCCGGCCGCAGCTCCGGGAAGGTGAGCAGCAGGTTCGACAGGTCCCCCTTGGGATCGATCACCAGGGCCGGGATGTGGTCGATCGCCGCCTCTTCGAGCAGGCCGATCAGCAGGCCGGTCTTGCCGCTGCCGGTCATGCCGACGCAGACCGCGTGGGTCAGCAGGTCGCGGGAGTCGTAGAGCAGGGGGGTCGCCCGCGTCTCCTTCCCGGTTGCGTCGTACGGCCTGCCCAGATAGAACGCCCCCAGCTTCTCGTAGGCCGCGATGTCGTCCGCCATGTGCCAGCTCTCCTATCCCCAAGCGCGGGGATCGAGATCGTACGGCAGTGGCGTCAGGGATTCCAGGCCGTGGGGACCGAGATAGACCAGATCCTCCAGGCGGACGCCCCAGCCGGCCTCCGCGTCGTAGAGGCCGGGCTCGATCGTAAAGACGTCCCCCTCGCGGAGGACCCCCTCGCCGCCGGAGGCTTTCTTGAAGGTGGGAAATTCGTGGAGGTCGAAGCCGACGCCGTGGCCGAGGTTGTGGACGTAGCCACGGGTGGTCCCCGGCGCGGAGATCGGCGTGGGGTACCCCGCCTCGCCGAACAGGGCGCAGACGGTCTCCTGGAGGTCCCAGCCGCGGGCGCCGGGCACCGACCGGCGGTGCACCTCCTCGACGGCGGAGCGCACCAGGACATGCGCCCGCGCCAATTCGGCCGGCGGCTCGCCGACGCAGAAGGTGCGGGTGCAGTCCGCGAACAGCCGGCCGCGCGGGAAGATGTCCACCACGAAGGACTCGCCCACCCGCAGAACGCGCTCCGGCGTCCCGGCGTTGTGCGGGACCGCGCCCTCTTCCCCGGGAGCCAGGATGTTCCCCCGCGGCTGGGTCAGCCCGCGCTCGAAGCAGATCCGCCCCACCTCGGTCCGCAGGCGGGCCACCGTCAGGGGCTCCCCCGCCAGCCGCAGCTCGGAGCCGGGACCGTCGTGGCCGTCCTGAGACGCCGCCGCGGCCAGCATGCGGGCGACGGCGCGCATCGCCTCGCAGGTCCCCGCGGCGGCCTCGCGGATGCCGGCGAGCTCCGTCGCCTCCTTGCGCTGGCGCGAGGCGAAGACCAGCGAGTTGCCGGGCACCCAGACCCACCCGTCAGCGGCCAGCAGCGAGCAGGCCCCCTGGATCACGCCGGCGGGGCCATGCCCGGCCAGGGCCACCCGCCCGGGAGCCAGCCCACAGAGGCTCAAGGCCTTCCCCACCACGCGGGCGAGGAACGGCGCCGGCTCCGAAAGCTCGCTGGAGAGACGGGAGATCTCGAGATCGTCGGGAGTCAGGAGGGCGAGGCCGGTCGCCGCCGCCTCCTCGCGCTCCATGAGGGTCATGAAGCCCAGGCGCGGCTCGCCCCCCCGGGGGAGCACCAGGAAGCACTCCCCCAGATGGGCGGGCCCGGGCAGGAAGGGCGCGAGATCGGTGTCCTCCGCCGACGGCGCGAGGACGAGCAGGGCCGCGCAGCCCAGCTCCTCCAGCCCGGCCGCGAGCGCGTCGAGACGGCGCGTCATCAGCTTACAGATTGCGTTCGATGAACTTCTCGAAGGCCGGCTTGGGCGCCGCGCCCATCATGCGGTCGGCCATCTTGCCATCCTTGAACAGGATGAAGGTGGGGATGCTCGACACCTGGAACTGATAGGCGATCTTCTGCTGCTCGTCGACGTTCAGCTTGGCGATGATCACCTTGTCGTTCTCCTCGGCGATCTGGTCGAGCACCGGCGCGACCGCGCGGCAGGGGCCGCACCAGGACGCCCAGAAGTCCACCAGCACCGGCTTGTCCGACTTCAACACCGCGGTCTCGAAGTTGTCGTCGGTGACCGTCAGGATCTTTTCACTGGCCATGATAGTTGCCTTCCTCTCCGGAAAGAGCGGCCTCGAGCCGCACCTGGACGTTCAATGGAAGAAAGGCCGCCACGGGCGGCCCTTACTCCCCTTCCAACCCGGCGGAGCCCCCATCTTGTTCCACCCGCCGCCGGGCGGCGAAATATTCGCGCGTCGCCTCCACGTCGCGGCCGATCTGGGCCGAGAGGTCCATCACCGTCGGGAAGATCCGCTCCTCCCGCAGCCGCTTGTGGAACTGCAGCTCCACCCGCTGGCCGTAGACGTTGGCCTTGAAGTCGAGGATGTGGCTCTCCACCACCCGCTGGTAGTTCTCGTAGACCGTCGGCCGGGTGCCGATGTTGGTGACGCCGTCGAAGGTCGCCGGATAGCTCGGGAAGAAGACCCGGGCCGCGTAGACGCCGTCGGCGGGGAGGAGCTTGTTCTCGGAGGAGACGTTGATCGTCGGCCATCCCAGCTTCTGCCCCATGCGGTCGCCGCGGACGATGGTGCCGGCGATCGAGTAGGGGCGGCCCAGCATCTCCGCCACCTCCGCCGCCTTCCCCTCGCCGAGCGCCCGCCGGATGCGGGTGCTGGAGATCCGCTCGCCCCCCCAGTCCACCTCCGGCATGCCGTGGGCGGCGAAGCCCAGCTCCCCCCCATCTCCCGCAACAGATCCAGATTCCCGTCCCGCTGATGGCCGAAGACGAAGCCCTCGCCGACGTAGACCTCCTGCAGCCCCAGCTTCTCGTGCAGGAACTCGCGCACGAACTGGCGCGCCGGCACCCGCGAGAACTCGGGGGTGAAGCGGACGACGAGCAGGACCGCGACCCCGGTCTCCCCGAGCAGCGCCTCCTTCTGCTTCGGCGTGGTCAGCGGCACCGGCGCGCGCTCGGGGTGGAGCACGGCCAGCGGGTGGGGATCGAAGGTGACGACCACCGCCGGCACCCCCAGCTCGCGGGCGCGCTCGACGGTGCGGTCGAGGATCGCCCGCTGGCCGCGGTGGACGCCGTCGAAGTTGCCGATGGTGGCGACGCCGCCGTGCGGCAGATCGCGGCTGTTGAAAGCGTCCTGGACGACGTGCATGGAGAGGGGTAGCTTAAACCAGGACGGCGGAGTCGGCGGCGTATTCGGAGGGGATCACGCGGTCCGCGTCCTGCGGCCGGAAGGCGCCGACCACGTGCCCCACCAGGTCGTCGGCATAGGCCTCGGTGATCTCGACCAGGGCCAGGGTGCCGGCCGGGGCCGAGCCGTCGTTGATCAGCACGCGGCCGTCGATCTGCGGCGCCATGCCGTGATGCCGCCCCTGGAGGAGATGCTCGGACTCCTCGCAGACCCCCTCGACGAGCACCGGCATCCGCCGCCCCACCAGCCGCCGCCGCTGCGCCAGCGCGATCGGCTTCTGGGCCTCCAGGAGCTGGCGCAGGCGGCGCCGCTGGACGTGCCGCGGCACCCGCCCCTTGAGCTCCGCCCCCGGCGTTCCTGCCTCGGGGCTGTAGGCGAAAGCGCCGAGATGATCGAAGCGGGCCCGCTCGACGAACCCGAGGAGATCCTGGAAGTGCTCCTCGGTCTCGCCGGGGAAGCCGACGATGAAGGTGGAGCGCAGGAAGACGTCCGGCGCCAGCTCGCGGGCGCGGTCGAGCAGCCGCAGGTAGCGCTTGGCGTCGCCGCCGCGCCGCATCGCCGAGAGCATGTCGCCATGGCTGTGCTGGAGCGGCATGTCGAGGTAGGAGCAGAAGCGCTCCTCGGTGCCCATCAGGCGGAGCAGATCCTCGTCGAGCGTGGTCGGATAGGCGTACAGGAAGCGGATCCAGGGGATCGACGTGTGCTGGAGGAGCGCCTCGACCAGCCGCGTCAGGCCGTGCCGGCGAACCCCGAGGTCCTCGCCGTAGCGGGTGGTGTCCTGGGCGATCAGGTTGAGCTCGGTGATGCCGGCCGCCTCGAGCTGTCTGGCCTCCGCCACCAGGCTGTCGACCGTGCGGCTGCGGAAGCGGCCGCGCCAGACCGGGATCGCGCAGAAGGTGCAGGGGTTGTTGCACCCCTCGGCGACCTTCAGATAGGCATGCCCCTGGGTGGTAAGCAGCCGGGGCGCGGTGTGGTCGAAGACCATGTGGGAGGGGGCCGGCAGCGGCGGGCCGCCGCCGAGCTGCACCACGTCCCCCACGTCGCGGAGCTGGTCGAGGCCGACGAAGCCGTCGATCTCGGGGATCTCGCGGGCGAGCTGGTCGCCGAAGCGGTTCACCATGCACCCCGCCACCAGCACCCGCTCGACCCCCTTACCCTTGCGGGCGACGACCTCCAGAATGGCGTCGATCGACTCCTGCTGGGCCTCCTCGATGAAGGCGCAGGTGTTGATCACCACCGTCTCGGCGGTGTCGAGGTCGTTGACCACCTCGTAGCCGCGGTTCCCCAGCTCGCCCAGCATGATCTCGCTGTCGACGAGGTTCTTCGGGCAGCCGAGGCTGATCATGCCCACGCGGGGGCGGCGGACGGGGTCGGACATAGGCGCGAAGTCTAACAGATGGCGGGAGGGGATGATTCCGGAGAAGCTTGACCAGGTCGCTTTTTGTAGCTACATTTCATGGACGTGATCACCTGGGACGATGCGAAGCGCCAAATCCTTTCCCATCAGCCCTGAGGAAATAGCATCGGTGATCGCGAAGGCGCCCGAGCGGGTCCAGGATCCCGAATGTCCATACGATCCTAACGACGCTGGAGCCGTGGAGGCGTTCTGGAAAAACGCCTCGGTGCGTCTTCCCGGTCAGCGGGGACAGGGCAAGAAAGCCAAAAAGGTTCTGCTCTCCGTACGGTATAGCCCTGAGGTAGTGGCGTACTTCAAGTCCACTGGAGAAGGCTGGCAGAGTCGCATGGACGAAGCGCTCCAGGAATGGATGGCCTCTCACCGGTCCGAGTGACCGACGGTAGCCGTCAACCGGACATCAACCAGTACCCCCCCACCACGATCGCCGCCGCCGAGAAGGAGGCGAGCAGCGCCTGGTAGGCGAACTGCCCCCGGCCGGTGATCCGGTGGGCGATCAGGCCGAAGGTGGAGGAGAAGATCGTCATTCCCGCCACGGCGCCGAGCCCGAAGCCGACCACGTAGGCGAACGAGGCCCAGCGGGAGGGGAGCGCCAGCGCCGGCAGGAGCCCCAGGATGTGCGAGCTGCCGGCGAGACCGTGCAGGCCGCCGATCATCACCGCCGCGCGGCCCGGACGCCCCTTGGGGTGATCCTCGTGGACGTGGGGCGCCGGCAGCCTGGCCAGGAAGGCCCGGCGCAGTCCCCAGAGCCCGACGCCGATTAGCACCACCCCGACCAGCCGCTCGCTCCAGGAGGAGAGGCGCTCGACCGGGAGGACCCCCCGTAGCGCCAGCGCGATCAGCCCGATCATCCAGACGCCCAGGCTGTGGCCGATCCCCCAGAACAGGCCCATCCGCCAGCGGCGGCTCCGCTCGTTGATCACCAGCGGCGCCACGGCCGAGAGGTGGTCCGGCCCCGAGAGGGCGTGGATGATGCCGGCGGACAGGCCGGCGAGCCCGGCGACCAGGGTCGGAACGTTCATGCCCGAGAACTCTAGCAGGATCGCCCGCCCGCGGGAGCGGCCGGCTTGGAGGCCGGCCCGGAATGTTATCCTCTGCCACCATGCAAGCCGAACGGCACCACGACCTCGTCGAGATCGCCCGCCGCGCCATGCGCGACCGCGGGCTCGAGCCCGAATTCCCGCCGGCGGCCCTGGCCGAGGCGGAACGCCTGTCCCCCGATCTCCACGAGGGGGACTCCTCCATCCGCGACCTGCGCGAGCTGCTCTGGTCGTCCATCGACAACGACGACACCCGCGACCTCGACCAGCTCGAGGTGGCGGAAAAGCTCCCCGGGGGCGCCATCAAGGTCCTGGTCGCCATCGCCGACGTCGAGGATCTGGTGCGCCCCGGCTCGGCCATAGACGACCACGCGCGGAAGAACACCACCTCGGTCTACACCGGCGTCCGCACCTTCGCCATGCTCCCGGAGCGCCTGTCGACCGGCATCACCTCGCTCAACGACGGCGAGGACCGGCTGGCGGTGGTGATCGAGATGACGGTCGCTCCCGACGGCTCGATCGCCGGCTCCGACGTCTACCCGGCGCGGGTGCGCAACCGCGCCCAGCTGGCCTATGACGCGGTGGCCGCCTGGCTGGACGGCGAGGGGCCGATGCCGCCACGGATGGCCGCGGTGGCCGGGGTCGACGAGCAGGTGAAGCTCCAGGACGAGGCCGCCGGCCGCCTGCGCCGGCTGCGCCACGAGCAGGGGGCCCTCGACCTCGAGACCCGGGAGGCGCGGCCGGTCGTCGTCGACGGCAAGGTGACCGACCTCAAGGAGGAGCGGGACAACCGCGCCAAGAACCTGATCGAGGATTTCATGATCGCCGCCAACGGCGTCACCGCGCGCTATCTCACCGCCCACGGCCTCCCCTCGATCCGCCGGGTGGTGCGCACCCCGGCGCGCTGGCCGCGTATCGTCGAGCTGGCGGCGCCCTTCCACGAGACGCTGCCCGCCGAGCCCGACGCCCGCGCCCTGAACGAGTTCCTGGAGCGGCGCCACCAGGCGGACCCGCAGGGCTTCGCCGACCTGTCGCTCGCGGTGGTAAAGCTGCTGGGGCCGGGCGAGTACATGCTCGATCCGCCGGACGGCGACCCGCCGGGGCACTTCGGGCTGGCGGTCAAGGACTACACCCACGCCACGGCGCCGAACCGCCGCTACCCCGACCTGATCACGCACCGGCTGGTCAAGGCGGCCTTCGCCGGCAAGCCGGCGCCCTATTCCAATGCCGAGCTCGAAGGGCTCGCTCGCCACTGCACCGAGCAGGAGGACGCCGCCAACAAGGTGGAGCGGCAGGTGCACAAGTCGGTGGCGGCGCTGCTGATCGAGAACCGGATCGGCCAGACCTTCGACGCCGTCGTCACCGGCGCTTCCGAGAAGGGGACCTGGGTGCGCACCAGCGGCCACCCGATCGTCGAGGGGCGCCTGAACCGGGGGTGGAAGGGGCTCGACGTCGGCGACCGGACGCGCGTGCGGCTGGTCTCCACCGACGTCGAGCGCGGCTTCATCGATTTCGAACGGGAAGGTCATGGCTAAACCAGCTCCGGAAAGCCCTTTCGTCCCCGCCGGCTTCTTCTCCTTTCGCACCCCCCTGCTCCCCTTCGAGGAGCTGGAGGCGTTCAGCGAGGGGCTCGAAGCCCCGGCCGCCGCCGGTGACCCCGAGCGGCTGGAAAACGCCCTCGCCGCCGACCGCGAGCGGCTGCGCGCCCGGCTGACCGCTCTGGCGGAGCGCCCCGAGATCCTGGAGTCGGTGTTCCTGGCCTCCCCTTCTCTCCACGAGAGCCTGAGCCTCTGGCGGGCGCAGCCCGACAGCAAGAAGGGGCAGCGCGCCGAGCGGGCGCTGGTGCGCTACGTCTACCGCATGGCGGCGCGCGCCACCCCGTTCGGCCTCTTCTCCGGCTGCTCGCTGGGGCCGGTCGAGGCGGCGCCGGGCTCTGTCACCCGCATCGCGGTCGGCCCTCGCGCGGCCTACGAGCGGCACACCCGGCTCGACATGGACTACCTCTTCGCCCTCTGCGAGGACCTGGCCCGCGACCCCGAGGTGCGCGCGGCGCTCACCTTCCGCCCGAACACCAGCCTCTACCGCGCCGCCGGCCGGCTGCGCTACGCCGAGGCGCGGCTGGACAACAAGATCCGCTCCCATCATCTGGTGGCGGTGGACTCCAACGACTACCTCGACGAGGCGCTCCGCCGCGCCGAGGGGGGCGCCACCGCCCAGGAGATCGCCGAGGCGCTGGTCGCCTTCGACCCCGACGGCGAGGTCTCGATCGACGAGGCGCGGGAGTTCGTCACCGAGCTGATCGACAGCCAGATCCTGGTCTCCGACCTCTCCACCCCGGTCACCGGGCCGGAGGCGATCCACGACCTGATCGAGCAGCTCGGCCACATCCCCGCCACCGCCATCGCCGCCGACACGAGGGAACGGCTGGTCCGCGTGCGCACGGCCCTGGAGGCGCTCGACGCCGGCGGCCCGGGGGCCGATCCCGCCCGCTACGAGGCGGTCGCCGAGACGCTGCGCGAGCTGCCCACCCCGGTCGAGATGTCGCGCCTGTTCCAGCTCGACATGGTCAAGCCCGGCGACCGCCCGGCGCTCGGCGGCGACGTGCTGGCGGAGATCGAGCGCGGCCTGGAGATCCTGATCCGCCTCGCCGTCGAGCGGCCGGTCGAGGGGCTGGAGCGATTCCGCAAGGATTTCAACGAGCGGTACGAGGGGCGCGAGATGCCGCTCCTCCAGGCGCTCGACGAGGAGGTCGGCATCGGCTTCGAGCGCGCTTCCGACTTCGGGGCCGAGGCCTCGCCGCTGCTGCGGGGGATCGCGGTCGCCGGCGGCGCCGCCGAGCAGAACGTCGCCTGGGGGCGCACCCAGGCCCTGCTGCTCTCCAAGCTCAACCGCGCCCTGACGCAGGGGGACCGGCAGATCGAGATCACCGCCGAGGATCTCGACCGCACGGCGCCGGCCGAGGATCAGGCGAAGAAGTCCCCCTTCCCGGACGCCTTCCACGTCATGGTCACCCTCGCCGCCGCGTCCCAGGAGGCGCTCGACCGCGGCGAGTTCCAGATCCTGTTCGACAACGCCGGCGGCCCCTCGGGAGCGCGGCTGCTCGGACGGTTCTGCCACGCCGACGCCGAGCTCAACCGCAAGGTCGAGACGCACCTGCGGGCCGAGGAGGCGATCCGCCCCGACGCCGTCTTCGCCGAGATCGTCCACCTGCCGCAGGGGCGGATCGGCAACATTCTGGCGCGGCCGGTGCTGCGCGAGTACGAGATCCCCTTCCTCGGCCGCTCGGGCGCGCCGCCGGAGAAGCAGATTCCGGTGGGCGACCTCCAGGTCTCGGTCGCCGGGTCGCGGGTCGTGCTGCGCTCGGCGCGGCTGGGCAAGGAGGTGATCCCGCGCATGACCTCCGCCCACAATTTTGTCCGCGGCAGCCTCGGCGTCTACCGCTTCCTCTGCACGCTGCAGTCGCAAGGCTCGCTCGGCGGGGTGACCTGGAACTGGGGGCCGCTCGACAGCGCCCCCTTCCTCCCCCGGGTCGTCGCCGGCCGGGTGGTGCTCGCCCGCGCCACCTGGTGGATGCTCCAGGACGAGATCAAGACGCTGACCAAGGCCAAGGGGGCGGAGCGCTATCAGGCCGTCCAGGACTGGCGGCAGAGGCGCAACCTCCCCCGCCTGATCGCCCTGGTCGACGCCGACAACGAGCTGCTCGTCGACCTCGACAACGTCCTCTCGATCGAGACCTTCATCGACGTCGTCGAGGAGCGCGACCGGGCGCGGCTGGTCGAGTTCTTCCCCGGCCCGGACCTGCTGGCGGCGTCTGGCCCCGAGGGGCGCTTCCTCAACGAGATCCTGGTCCCCTTCGTGCGCAAGCCGCGCGAGGGGGAGGCCGGCGCCGCGGTCTCCCAGGCGCCCCGGACGACGGTGGCAGAGGTGGCGCCGGTGCGCCGCTCCTTCTCCCCCGGCTCGGAGTGGCTGTACGCCAAGCTCTACACCGGCACCGCCACCGCCGACGGCCTGCTGCGCGAGGTGGTGACGCCGGTGGTGCGCGACGCCATGGCCACGGGCGAGGCGGACGGCTGGTTCTTCATCCGCTATGGCGATCCGGAGTGGCACCTGCGGGTGCGCTTCCACGGCGACCCGTCGCGGCTCCACGCCGGGGTGCTGACGCGCCTCCACGCGGCGCTCGATCCCCTGCTCGCGGACGGCCGCATCTGGCGGGTGCAGCTCGACACCTACGAGCGCGAGGTCGAGCGCTATGGCGGCCCGGCGGGGATCGCGCTGGCCGAACGGCTCTTCCAAGTGGACAGCGAGGCGGTGCTCGCCATCCTCGAGATGCTGGAGGGGGACGAGGGGGCGGATCTGCGCTGGCGCCTCGCCCTGCGGGGGATCGACATGCTGCTCGGCGACCTCCGCTTCGACCCCGAGACGCGGCTGCGCGTGATGCGCGGCATGCGCGAGGGGTTCGCGCGCGAGTTCGGCAGCGGCAAGGGGCTGCGCGTGCAGCTCGACCAGAGGTTCCGGCAGGAGTGGCGGAGCCTGACGCCGCTGCTCGACCCGGCCGGCGACGCGGAGAGCGACCTGGCGCCGGCGCTGGAGATCCTGCGCCAGCGCTCGGAGCGCAACGCGCCGATCGTCGAGGAGCTGCGCGAGCTCGAGCGCGAGGGGCGCCTGAACCCGTCGCTGGCCGAGATCGCATCGAGCTACGTGCACATGCATGTCAACCGGTTCATCCGCTCGGCCCAGCGGGTGCACGAGCTGGTGCTCTACGACTTCCTCTACCTGCTCTACGAGTCCCGGGCCGCGCGCGAGCGCAAGGGGGACCGGCCGGCCAAGCCGAAGAAGGAGAAGAAGGAGCGGCAGCCGGAGGAAGCGGCGGCGGGCTAAGCCCGCCGTCCCGCCACGTCCGCGATCAGGATCCGGTCCCATTCCGGAACGACCGCCGTGGTGGCGGCGAGCAGGGCGAGGCCGACCCCCGAGGAGCCGGTGAGGAAGCCAGGATCGGAGCGCCAGGCGAGCTCCTCCCCCTCCCCCACCACCCACATCTCGAAGCCGCCCACTCCCACACCCGGCTTGCGGTAGGCCAGGGTCCGCTCGATCCAGGCGAGGGCGGCGTTCCGGAAAGTCGGCTCGCCGGTCGCCTGGTAGAACCGGTTGTAGAGATGGGCCGCGCCGGCCGCGCCATGGCAGATCCCGGCGTCGACGACCCCGGACTTCTCCGGCTCGCGCGAGACGGTGGCGCGGGCGACCTCGACGGCCTCGCGCTCCCACCCCGCCTCCCCCACCGCGCGCGCCGCCACCAGCAGGGAGGCGGCGATGCCAAGGTCGCCGTAGCACCAGGCGAGGCGGCTGGAGCGCGGCTCGACGCCGGATGCCACGTTGTAAGAGAAGGTCGATTCCGACCCCGCCGGCAGCTTCTGGGCGAGCAGCCAGGCGACGGCGCCGTCCAGGAGCTCGCGAGCGTCGACGCCGGCGGCGCAGCTTTCAGCCAGGATGCCGATCACTCCGGGCATGCCGTGGGCGACGCCGAGATTGAAGTTCCCCTCCGGAAAGGTCTCCAGCTCGCTCTCCATCATGAGGTCGGGCCCGGTGCGCCAGGTCACCCCCTCGGGCCGGCGCTCCGCGATCTCCGCGAGGCGGGCCACCACCTTCTCCAGGCACTCCCTGCCGCCGGGCCGGGGGAGACGCTCCAGGGCGTAGACCCCGAAGCCCACGAGCCCCGAGATGAGGTCGTAGTGCCCCCGCCAGGGGGAGAGGCCGAGGTGCTCGATGAGCGCCGCGGTGACCTCCTCGCCCGGGTCCTCCCCGTCGTCCTCGAACAGCCTCCCGCGCAGGTGCTCCAGCGTCCAGGCGACGCCCGAGAAGCCGCTGTAGAGGCCGGGCGGGGCCTGTACGACCCCGGTGGTGTCGATCGCCCGCTCGAGCAGCGCCATCGCGAGGTCGTCGTACCCCTCACCCGGCCGGACCGGGTCGAGATAGGTGAAGAAGGCGGCCACCCCCGCGTCCCCACCGGCCAGCGAGGGCCCCCGGCGGTGCCAGCCCGGCGACTCCGGACGCGGCTCGTCGAGGGATTTGCGGAGATCGGCGGCGATGTCATCGACCACGCGCAGGGCTTCGTCCGCGGCTTCGGCGGTCAGGATCGGGGACCAGTTGGGGATCGTCTCGGCGCTCATCAGGCGCGAGAGTCTATCGCGCCCGGAGCCGCTGCCCAAACCGGCCCGCCGACAGCCGCCCAGGTGCCGGGCCAGCTGATATCCTTGCCACCATGCGCCGGCTCCATCTGACGACCGGCGGTGAGAGCCACGGACCCGGCCTCACCGCGATCCTTACCGGACTGCCCGCCGGACTGCGGGTGGACTTCGACCTCCTGGCCCGCGACCTCGCCCGCCGCCAGCACGGCTTCGGCCGCGGGCGCCGCATGCAGATCGAGAAGGACGCCGCCGAGGTGCGCGGCGGCGTGCGCGGGGGCGAGACCCTGGGCTCCCCCCTGGTGCTCTGGATCCAGAACCGCGATTACGTGAGCTGGGAGCGGATCATGGGCCCCGAGACGGTCGATCCCCATCTGGTGGAGACGCGCCGCCTCAGGTCGCCGCGGCCGGGGCACACCGACCTCGCGGGGGGGATCAAGTACCAGCGGCGGGACCTGCGCGACATCCTCGAGCGCGCCTCCGCCCGCGAGACCACCGCCCGCGTGGCGGCCGGTGCCTTCGCCCGCATGCTGCTGGCGGAATTCGGGATCGAGATCCGCAGCGGCGTCCGCTCCCTGGGGCCGATCGGCGCCGACGCGCCGGTCCCCGCCTGGGCGGATCTCCTCAACGTGGACGAGACCTCGCCGTTGCGGGCGATCGACCGCGCGCTGGAGCCCGAGATGGTCCGCCTGGTCGAGCGGGCCAAGGAGGAGGGGGACACGCTAGGGGGCGCGGTGACGGTGATCGCCCGCGGGGTCCCCCCGGGGCTCGGCTCGCACGTGCAGTGGGACGAGAAGCTCGACGGTCGCCTCGCCCAGGCGATCCTCTCGATCCACGCCGTCAAGGCGGTGGAGATCGGCGCCGGCGTCACCGCCTCCCAGGGGTTCGGCAGCGCCGCCCACGACGCCATCGAGAGGACGGAGGACGGCCGCTGGGTCCGCCCCACCAACCGTGCCGGCGGCCTCGAAGGGGGGGTCACCAACGGCGAGGACGTGGTGATCACCGCCTACAAGAAGCCGATCGCCACCCTCCGCAAGGGGCTGCCGAGCGTCGACCTCGACACCCTGGAGGCGCGCACCTCGCAGTACGAGCGCAGCGACGTCACCGCGCTCCCCGCCGCCGGCGTCATCGCCGAGTCCATGGTTGCCCTGGTGCTGGCCGACGCCCTGCTGGAGAAGCTGGGGGGGGACTCGATGGTGGAGGTTCGTGCGCACTGGGAGGCCACGGCCGCGCAGCAGCGGGCGTGGCCGGGGTGACGAGGCCCTATTTCCCCGCCCTCACCTTGGAGGCCAGAAACCGCCACCCCGGTTCCCGTCGCTCGCTCTCCAGCTGACTCTGGCGGGCGCGCAGGACGTCGGTGCGGGTGCAGATGCCGGCCAGCCTGCCGGCGGCGACCACCGGCAGGTGCTCCACCTCCTCCTCGAGCATCCGCTGGAGGGCGCGGAAGACGGTGTCCTCGGGGACGACGCAGACCACGTCCTGGCTGGCCACGTCGGTCACCGGCTCGGCATCGTCGGCGGCGCGGCGCAGCAGGTCGCCGCGGGCCACGATGCCCACGCACTTCCCTTCCGCGTCCACCAGCGGGTAGGCGCCGTGGCGGCCGGCCTCCAGCCGGCGGCGGGCCTCCCCCACCGTGGCGGTCACCGGCAGGGTCTCGACCTGGCGGGTCATCACGTCCGCCACCAGGGTCGTACGCAGCACGTCCACCTCGTACTCGGTGCTCACCCGCAGCCCCCGCCGGAAGAGCTTCTCGGTCATCAGCGTCTCGCGCATCAGGGCGGCGGCGATCAGGTCCGCCACCACCGCCGCCAACATCAGGGGGACGATGATCTGGTAGTCGCGGGTCAGCTCGAAGAGGAAGACGATGGCCGTGAAGGTGGCCCGCGTCGAGGCGCCGAAGGTGGCGGCCATCCCCACCACGGCGAAGGCGCCGGGGGAGATGCCGAGGTCCGGGACCACCGCCAGGGCCAGCGCGCCGACCAGGCTGCCGAAGGAGCCGCCGATCAGCAGCAGCGGCGCCAGCGTCCCCCCCGAGGTGCCCGAGCCGAGGGCGATCCACCAGGCCACCAGCTTGGCGATCGCCAGCACGGCGATGGCCCCGATCGCCAGCCGGTCGTTGAGCACGTCGCCGATGGCATCGTAGCCCACCCCCAGGACGCGCGGCACCAGCAGGCCGACCAGCCCGAAGCCGAGGGCGCCGATCACCGGATGCCAGAACTCGGAGACCGGCAGGCGGCGGAAGCCGTCCTCGACCAGGAAGAGCCCCTTGCTCACCACCACCGCCAGCAGGCCGCAGGCGAGCCCCAGCACCACGAACCAGGGGAGGATCGCCAGGCCCGCGTAATCGTGGGCCGGCACCGAGAAGAGCGGCCCCGAGCCGAACAGAGCCGAATGGATGCCCGCCGCCACGCTCGACGCCACCACCAGCGGCACGAACGCCCGGGTGGAGAACTCGAACAGCAGCAGCTCGATGGCCAGCACCACCGAGGCGAGCGGCGCGCCGAAGGTGGCCGACATGCCCGCCGCCGCGCCGCAGGCGAGCAGGATCTTGCGCTCGGCCGGCGAGACGTGCAGCACCTGCCCCACCAGCGACCCCAGCGCGCCGCCGGTGACGATGATCGGACCCTCGGCGCCGAACGGCCCGCCGGTGCCGATGGCGACCGCCGCCGACAGCGGCTTGGCGAGCGCCGCCCGTGGCGAGATCCGGCTCTGCCGCAGCAGCACCGCCTCCATGGTCTCCGGGATGCCGTGGCCGCGGATCACCGGCGACCACTTCGCCAGCAGCGACACCACGAAGGCGCCGGCCATCGCCGCCACCACGATCCAGGGGCTGGCCGTCAGCGTCCGGAACGACGGCAGCTCCCAGCCGTAGCGGTGGAACAGGGCGAGGTTGGTCAGCAGGCCGATCAGGTGCAGGAGAACCCAGGCCGCGCCGCCGCCGGCGGCTCCGAGCAGCGCGGCGAGGAGGGACAGGAAGAGCAGTCTGCGCGGGGAGGTCTGGGCGTGCACGGGGAGGTCTCCTCTGGGGATCCAGGCTCGCGATTCATGTCGCGATGCGATCTATTATCACATGATGTTTCCTGCGCTACACTTCTTCCATGGTTCGCGATTTGGACGATGCCGACTACCGGCGGTTGCTCCAGTTCCGGATCGGCCTGCGCCGCTTCCTGCACTGGAGCGAGGAGCAGGCCGAAAAGGCGGGTCTGCGGCCGGCGCAGCACCAGCTCCTGCTCGCCGTCCGCGGGCACGAGGGGGAGCAGGGGCCCACCATCGGCGACGTCGCCGGCTACCTGCTGCTGCGTCACCACAGCGCCGTGGGACTGGTCGACCGGGCGGTGAAGGCGGGGCTGGTGGAGCGGCACGAGGACGCCGGGGACCGCCGGGTGGTCCGCCTGCGGCTGACCCCGCTCGGCTCCGGGACGCTCCAGCAGCTCTCGGCCGCGCACCTCGAGGAGATCCAGCGGCTCACCCCGCGCATCCAGGAGCTCTCCCAAGGCCTCGAGCCGTAGGTCTCCCGGGAGAGGAATCTCAGGAAACCTTCATCTTGGAGGCTCTAGAATGCCTGGATCGCGGGGGCGTGGCGCGCCCCTGCCGAGAGACAGGAGTCGTGTTTCATGGGCTGTTTCATCCACCCCCGCCTGCCGCTGGTCGCGGCCCTCGTCGCCCTGGCAGCGCCCGGCTGGCCGGTGGCGGCCCAGCAGACCGTTCAGCCGGCCGCCGCCGGCTGTAACCGGCCGGGGGACGAGCCGTGCGCCCCGCCCGCGGGCACGCCGCCCAAGGTGCGGCAGCTCCACGTCTTCACCCAGAACATCTTCGACCCCGCGAAGCCGGGCGAGGACCGGTTCATCTTCCGGCTCGCCAACCGGCTGCACGTCGTCACCCGGCCGGAGGTCATCGAGCGCCAGGTGCTCCTCAAGCCGGGCGACGTCTATTCGCCGGAGACGGCGGCGGAGTCCGAGCGCATCCTGCGCAAGAACCGCTACCTCTACGACGCCCAGATCCGCCCCATCCCGGTGGGCGAGGGTCTGGTCGACCTCGACGTGGTCACCCGCGACGTCTGGACCCTCCAGGGGGGCGTCGGCTTCCGCCGCTCGGGAGGCGCCAACGACATCCACTTCCAGATCCAGGACGTGAACTTCCTGGGCGCCGGCAAGGGGATCTCGCTGGAGCACGAGAGCACGGTGGACCGCACCACCAACCTGGTCAGCTACGACGATCCGAACCTGTTCGGCAGCCACGGCCGGCTCGGCGTCGCCTACTCCGACAACAGCGACGGCTCCTTGAAGCAGCTCGCGCTGGAACGGCCGTTCTACTCGCTGGACACGCGCTGGGCCGTGGGGGTGCAGGGCACCCTCGACGACCGCGTCGACCCGCTCTACGACCGCGGCCACGTCTTCGACCGCTTCCAGCACCGGCAGGACGTCTTCGGGATCTACGCCGGCCTCTCGCCCGGGCTCCAGAACCGCAGCACCCACCGCTGGCTCACCGGCTTCACCGTGGAGCGCGACCGCTTCGCCCCCGCCGCGGGCTACGATCCGCCGGCGCTGCTGCCCGGGGACCGCACCCTGGCCTACCCCTGGATCAGCTACGAGTATCTGCAGGACGCCTACTTCACCGAGCGCGACCTCGACCGCATCCAGCGCACCGAGGACGTCAACGTCGGCCGCCAGCTCCACGTCCGGCTCGGCTACTCCTCGACCGCCTGGGGGGGGACCCTCAACCGCTTCGTCACCGATGTCGGCGCCGGCCTCGGCTGGCGCCCCGGCCCGCGCCAGCTCCTCCTCACCTCGGTGCAGGGGGCCGGCCGCTTCGGCAACGGCGGCACGGAGAACCTGCTGGTCGGGGGGAGCGTCCGGTACTACCTGCGGGATTTCGGCGACAACCTCTTCTACGCCGCCCTCGGCGGCGACGTCGCCCACGAGCTCGATCCCGAGCGCCAGCTGCTGCTGGGCGGCGACACCGGGCTGCGCGGCTACCCCCTGCGCTACCTGCAGGGGGACCACCGCGTGCTGCTCACCCTCGAGCAGCGGTTCTTCAGCGGCCGCGAGCTCTTCCACCTCGTGCACTTCGGGGCCGCCGCCTTCTTCGACGCCGGCTCGGCCTGGTTCGAGGACGGCGACGGCAAGGTGGCCGCCGACCGCAAGCTGCTCAAGGACGTCGGCTTCGGCCTGCGCGTCGGCTCCAGCCGCTCGTCGCGGGGGTCGATGGTCCACCTCGACCTCGCCTTCCCGCTCGACGGCGGCTCCTCGATCAAGCGCGTGCAGTGGCTGGTGTCGACCAGCGACACTTTCTGAAGCTCAGGACGGCTGAAGCTCAGGAGACGGCGTTGGAGGTGAGATCGGCCATCATCGGATCGCGGGCTCCCACCCCGAACGCCCGCAGCACGAAGTCGCAGACGAAGATCTCCTGCACGGCGACCCCGGTCAGCTTGCAGACGATGCGCTCGCGGTCCGAGGTGCGCCCCGGCCGCCCCTGGTCCGCGGCGATCAGCACGTCGCCGATCTCGGCGTCGATCCGGCCGGCGTCGAACAGCCCGCTGCGGATGCCGTGGCCGATCTCGGCCAGGATCTCGTTCTGCGAGCGGCTGTCGACGTAAACCTTGTCGGCCTTGAGGACGGCTTCCGGATCGAGCTCGCGCTTGTGGATCGAGTCCGCCCCCATGCCGATGACCAGCACCCCCTCGGGCAGCCACTCGCCGCGCACGATGGGCTCGTTGGCATAGGTGGCCGTGACCACCACGTCGGCGGGGCGCGCCACCTCCTCGGCGTTGGTCTTCGCCTCCACCGTGAGGTCGGGGCGGCTGGCCCGCAGCCCGTCGGCGAACCGGCGCACGTGATCGGGGGTACGCCCCCAGACGAGCACCTTGCGGATCCCCGGGCAGGCGTGGAGGACGGCGTCGGTCTGCAGCCGCGCCTGCGCTCCCGAGCCGTAGATCCCGAGGATCTCCGAGTCCCGCCGGGCGAGCGCCTCGGCGGCCACGGCGCCGGCGGCGGCGGTGCGCAGCTGGGTGATCCACGCCCGGTCCTCGATCACCGCCAGGGGCTCGCCGTCGAGAGCGCTGAAGATCACGATCACACCATTGATCGACGGGCTGGGCGGCGTGCGCCGGGTGTTCTCCGGAAAGGTGGAGGCGACCTTGACCAGGCAGAAGTCGAACGGCTCGACGTGACCCGTCTTGATGTGCAGGGCCCCCTTCTTGCGGCCCGGCATCTCCAGATGCTGGACGGGCGGGATGTTCGCCCGCCCCTGCGAGTAGCTCTTGAACGCCTGCCGGACCGGCTCGATGGCGTCTTCCAGCCGGACCAGGCTACGGATCTCGTCATATGTGATGGTCTTGATCGCCAAGACAGTACTCCCTTCTACACTGTGCCGGTTCCGGCGTTTGCCCGCTCTAGCTGCCCGCATCTATAGGTGCCGCCGCGGGGAAAGATCGGGACCAGATTCGTCACCAACCCGGCGAACCTCTAGAATTCCCCAGGAATGCCCGCGCCACCCCTCTCGATCGTCATTCCGACGCATGACACGCGGGATCTGACCCTGCGCTGCCTGGATTCGCTCTTCGCCTCCCCCGTCCCTGGAATGGAGGTGATCCTGGTCGACGACGCGAGCCGGGACGGCACGGCCGGGGCGGCGCGGCAGCGCCATCCGGGAGTGGCCGTGCTGCGCAACGAGGAGCCGGCCCGCTTCACCGGGGCGGCGAACCGCGGCCTCGCGCAGGCCGCGGGCGAGATCCTCCTGCTCCTCAACAGCGACACCGAGGTCGGGCCGGGCGGGCTCGGGCGGCTGGCGGAGATCTTCGCACGCGAGCCGGCCCTGGGCATCGCGGGCGCCCGGCTCCACTACCCCGACGGCTCGCCACAGTGGAGCGGCGGCCGCGAGCCCACCCTCGCCTGGTTCTTCGTCCTGACCAGCGGCCTGCCCGCCCTGCTGGCGCGGCTGCCGCTCTACCGGCGGCGAGTCAGGCCGCTCGACCTCGCCGGCCCGGCGGCGGTCGACTGGGTGACCGGCGCCGCCATGGCGTTCCGGCGCGCGGTCTGGGAGGCGGCGGGTCCGCTCGACGAGGGTTTCCGCTTCTACGCCCAGGACCTCGACTTCTGCCTGCGCGCCCGGCGCTCCGGCTTCGCGGTCGAGGTGCGGCCGGAGCTGCGGGTGCTCCACCACCACGGTGCGACGATCGGCCGCGCCGCCGGCGCCCGCGGCCACCAGCACCCGGAGCTGCTCTGGAGCGACCTCCTGCGCTGGGCCCGCAAGCACCGCGGCGGACCCTGGGCGGCGCGCGCCGAGACCGCCCTGCGGGCCGGTGTCCGCCTGCGCCGCGCCGCCCACGCGGTTGCCGGACCGTTCGCGGGGAGCGCCGCGCGCGCGGCCTGGAAGGAAGACGACCGGGCGGCGCGCGGGGCGATGGAGGCACTGGAGAGCGATGCGGCCCCATAGGGCGGCGAACTATTCCCCCAGCGTGTGCTCGACTTCCTCCGCCTCTCTCGAAAGTAGCTGTCGAACGCGGCGCGTTCGCCGCCATCACCGCACCATCCTCTGGCCGACGCCCGCCAGAGGTTTCCATGCCCGAACAAACGCCTCGCCGGGCTCCCGAAGAGGTCGTTGCCGACCCAGCGGGACCATTGACCTGGCTAACGCAAATCCTTATCCTCGAATTCTGTTGACCCGCATCATTAGATTTCCGGTTGCGGAAGCCTTGCTCCCAACAGGGGCCGGAGGACGTCGTAGATGCCAAGTGAATTCCCCACGTCCTCAACGCTGCCGTTGAAGTCGCTTCGCCCAGGTGCGTGCGTTCTCGGCGCCTTGGCTCTCTTTGCCTGCCTTCAGGTTCGGGCCCAAGCTTCTTGTCTAACGCCCTCAGCGCTCGCGGGTGCCTGGACCGAACGGGGAACCGCAAATCAAGTCCGCTTCGAGGCCGCCCGGGTCATCCTTCGGGAGAAGGGCTTATTGAGGACGGCGACGATCTTGCGCAGTGAGCCGTGCGAGATCGTGGTGCGCGATCAAGGGGTGCTTGCTACCTGGACGCTCAAAGCGAACGAGAGCAGCGCACCCGAGTTCGACCAAGGGAAGGGCGCCGTCCAGCTTGATCGCATGCCCGAGATCCCATCTTCACTTGATATCAATCCTTTCCCGCTTCCTCCTCCGGGGCCGGTCCCCGCCGAAAAGATGAAGGAGATCGCGGCGGAGCTCGTGGCTCGAGAAGCAAGAGATCAGGCGGCCTTCAAGTCCGACAAGGATAAGCGGCCCGCGATCCTCGACGACAATATCCGCTATCTTAGGGAAGTAGTAGCGCGCTACGGCTGGATCGATATCCCGCGGTTCGGCAAAGCGGCGGCGGCGGCGGCGATTCTCATTGTCAAGCACTCGTCTGATCTGCCTCTTCTCCAGGATGCTCTTCCCGTGGCGGAAAGGGATGCCAAGGAAAACGGCGGCGGCAAGGAGTTGGTGTCCATCCTGGTTGATGAGGTGCTCATAAGCACGGGGCACAAACAGAAGTACGGCACTCAGATTGCCGACGACGAGCACGGCAAACCCTACGTCATTCCCGTAGAGGATCTTGGGAAGGTCGAAGAGTACCGCAAGGAGCTCGGTATTCTCACCTGGAAGGACTACCTCAAGAAAGCAAGCGATTTCCTCTACGACGGTCAGACCATACGGATTCCTGGGCCAGAAGAGTGAACGACGACTGGGCGCTGATGCCCAGCTTCGCGTTACAGAAAGGGAACCAATGCACAAGACTAGTCAGAAGGAACGGGTGCTCGCGCGGGTTCTGGCGGCGGAGCTTGCGAAGGTTCATGGTGGCGGTGATCCGGTTTCAACCACGGTCGGGCCTTCGGGAAGAAAAGACATCACGGATGCCAATAACGGTGATAGCCTGGAATACTGAGACCTGAGAGCTTGGCGGGAGGTCGCGTGCCTAAACGACCTCCCGCTCCGATCCCAAGGGAGCCGGTGTGCCAAAAAGAATTCTTATTCTTACCGAGGCGGACGATATTCATGCGATGGCCGTCATGGAGGCGCTTCTCCGAAAGGGCGCGGAGGTGACCTCATGGGCCACCTCGGACTTTCCCTCCCGATCGGATGAAAGCGTCCTATATCGCGCCAATGGAACAAAGAACCTGCGTATTCGCAGCGCCGAGCTCGATCTCGAGAATCCCGTCTTTGATGTCGTTTGGCGTCGTCGGCCTGCCTTTGTCCTTGATCCAGACGCGCTCCATCCCGCCGACCTGAAGTTCGCCGAGAGTGAGTGCGGCATGTTCCGGCGGTCGCTTCTACGCCTTATTGCTCCACGTGCATTTTGGGTAAATCCTCCTGACGGTGCCGCCCTCGCGGGAAGCAAGCTCCTTCAGCATGAGACGGCGCGAACGATCGGCTTAACTATGCCCGAAACCCTCTTCACGAACAGCCCTACCGAGATCCGCAATTTTCTTGGGCGCGGCAGACAGGTCATCTATAAGCCTCTCTCCGGCGGCGGCTGGATGAATAAGGACAGTCGATTTTTCTCGTATACCGCTCTCCTCTCGGAAGCTGACCTGGTTACCGATGATGTCTTGCGACAAACTCCAGGCATTTTCCAGGAGCTCGTGCCCAAGGCGTACGAGCTCCGGGTCACCGTAATGGGCAAACACGTTCTTGCCGCAAGAGTGCTCTCGCAAGAGACCGAGAGAGGAAGACTTGATTGGAGGCAGTCCTACGACGAGCTGCAATTTAGGCCAGACAGCCTACCGCCTTCCGTTGAAGACCAGTGCCGCGCGCTCCTCGATGCGTTGGGACTGGTCTTTGGCTGCTTCGATTTCATCGTCACGCCGGAGGGCGAGCATGTCTTTCTTGAAGTGAATGAGATGGGACAATTTCTTTTCATCGAGCGATATTGCGGCCTGCCGCTCCTCGATGCGTTTTCCGAATTTTTACTCCAGGGAAGGGTGGACTTCGACTGGAGCGCCGATAGTGTCCAGGTGCGCTACGGGGACCCGGAGTTTGAAAGGGCCGCCCTTGCGCGTTGGGCTGCGTTTCAATCCTCCCACTGCTCGGTTCCCGAATCTCTTGCCGATGAGGCTTGAACGAAGACCGACCGGGTGTCCGTAGTCAATCCAGCAATCGTCGGATCGATCCTTCAGCCATTAGGTTCCTTTGCCAGCGGGAGGGACCGAGCGCCTAACCTTCTCGATCTCGGCTACGACCTGCCGTGCCAGTCCAGCGGTTGCGTTCTCCTCGCGGGCGGCGTCAAAGAAGAGCCTCAGCGCGGCCAGGGCTTCGCGGTGAACCCCTTTAGCCTTGAAAATCCATCCCATGGCGACCGCCAGCTCCTTCACCTCCACCGTGCGTCCGGCCTCCAGCCAGAGCACGGCCAACTCGAGCGAGGAGAGCGCCGCGTCATAGGCAAGCTCGCGGGCCGTAAAGTCCCTCCGCACCTGCTCCAGGCCGGCGATCGCCACCTCGAATCGACCCTCTCCTGCTGCGATCCTGGATTCCAGCCAGATCACGCGCGTGAGGTCCAGCTCGTTGCCCTGCTGGACGGCCCACTCACGCACCTTGGGCATCAGCTCCGCAGCCTCCGCGTGGCGCGAGAGGAGATAGAGGTTGTTCGCAGTATCGAAACGGAGGCAAAGGATGAGGCGCGGGTCGCCCGAATCTTCAACGAAAGGAGCTGCCTCCGTTAAGGCCGCTAGAGCGTTCTCGGAGTCGCCCATCTGTTCAAAGACATTGCCCATTTTCAGGAGGATACGCGCCGACGCCTCCTGATGATCTCGACTGGCTGCGCGGGCTCGATCGAGCAGTTCAAGGGCCGCCAAAAACCGGAGTTGGGCGCGCCGCAGGGAAGCTTCGAGAGAGAACAGGTGCCACTCGGCGAGTAGCTCGGGGTGGGAGTCGGCTCCGGCCCGCCAGAGATCCCAAGCTTGGACGAACGCCTTTTCGGCGCCGCCAAGGTCGTTGGCGACCCGCCGGGCGTTAGCGAGGTATGCCCAGCAATATCCCTTCAAGCGCGAGCGCCAGCTCTCCTCCCCCTGAACCTGCTCTGCGATGGAGAGAGCGAGCCCGGCAAGCTCCAAAGCCTCCGCGGCGTTGTGGGCTGCCCGCTTTACGCTCGCCAAACACACCTGGACGGCAAGGGCCCAATTCCCGGAGCGGGGAGAGAGCTGGATGAGCCGGCTACGAAACCGGACCGGGTGCCGTTCGAGGGCTTCCCAGACCTTTGCCGCTTCCCGGAGCTCTTGATCCGAAGAAGGCCGGGGCATCTCCGCGGTGTGGGTTTCATTCAAATAGGCTGTCACCGCCAGGAGAACCGGTTCCAGGATTGCGAGGTCGAGCGCGCTGCCGGCCGGGGCCGCATTAGGCCGAGCCGCCGAGGCGAGGACCGAAGTGTAGGACTGGCGGAGATGGACGACCAGGGGCCATGCGATCCGCGCGACCTTCGCCATGCGCCGCAGGGCTTCTTCGGAGGGTGCAAGGTGGCCCAACTCGTAGCGGGAGACTTCGGCCTGATTGACTCTCGACGCCTTCCCAAATTGCGCCTGGGTCATCTGGGCATGGGATCGCAAAAAGATCACCACCTGCCTCAGAACCGCCGGATCACCCCGCTTCGCCATCCTTTACCCCCCGAGATGGACATAGGTCATGTGGATTTGGTCCACTTTCCCTGGAGAGCCGCCCCCACGGCCAAGGAGGCCGCGGTGGAGCGCCCTCCAAGGGAGCCGCCATGCTCACCGTCTCGCTGCGTCGCAAAACCCACTTCCTCCTTCTAGTCGCGGTCATGGTCGCCACTCCATGGGCCTCAGCTGCCAGCACAAATCCCAGCCCACGGTCAGTGCAAGCCGTGGAACCGGCCTCGCTGGAGCTCTTCAGTCGCATCTGGGATTTCTTCCGAAGCGCCGGCAGCAAGGCAGGCTGCCGCATCGACCCGAACGGCCTCTGCGCCGACCGACCAGATCAGAACCCTCCCCCTCTGACGAAAGAAGGTTGCCGCCTCGACCCGGACGGCCGCTGCCTTTTCTAGCCCCTTCACTCTCGGTCTCTCCCTTTGCTGGCAAGAGAGGCCGAGCGCCTCACCTTCTCGATCTCGGTTACGACCTGCCGTGCTAGCCCAGCGGTTGCGCTCTCCTGGCGGGCGGCGTGAGAGAAGAGCCTCAGCGCGGCCAGGGCTTCGCGGTGAATCCCCTCGGCCCTGAAGATCCAGCCCATGGCGACCGCCAGCTCCTTCACCTCCGCCGTCCGCCCGGCCTCCAACCAGAGCACGGCCAAGTCGAGGGAGGAGAGCGCCGCATCATAGGCAAGCTCGCGAGTCGTAAACTCCTTTCGCACCTGCTCCAGGCCGGCGATCGCTTCCTCGGTTCGACCCGCTCCCGCCGCGACCCTGGATTCCAACCAGACCACGCGGGTCAGGTCCAGCTCGTTGCCCTGCTGGACGGCCCACTCGCGCACCTTGGGCAGCAGCTCCGCAGCCTCCGCATAGCGCGAGAGAAGGTAGAGGTTGTTCGCGGTGTCAAAGCGGAGACAAAGGATGAGGCGCGGATTGCCCGAATCCTCGACGAAAGGAGCGGCCTGCCTCAAAGCTGCTAAAGCGTTCTCGGAGTCACCCATCTGTTCAAGAACATTGCCTTTTTTCAGTAGGATGCGCGCGGACGCCGCCTGATAATCTTGACTGGCTTCTCGGGCTCGATCGAGCAGCTTCAGAGCCGCTGAAAACCGATGTTGGGCTCGCCGAAGGGAAGCTTCGAGGGAGAGTAGGCGCCACTCGGCAAGCAGCCCGGGGTCCGAGCCGTTTCCTGCGCGCCAGAGGTCCCACGCTCGACCGAACGCCTCGTTGGCGCCGGCGAGGTCGTTGGCGACCCGGCGGGCGTTGGCCACGTGGGCCCAACAGTAGCCCTTGAGGCGCGAATGCCAGCTCTCCGCGTCCGGAATCCGCTCGGCGACCGACAGGGCGAGCTCCGCCAACTCCAGAGCCTCGTCGGGCCTGTTCACCGTTTGCTTCAGGCTCTCCTCGCAGAGTCGAGCGGCCAACGCCCAATTCCAGTAGTCGGGGAACGCCTCGACCAGGGCGCTACGCTCCTTGCGGGTGCCAGCCATCAACCCGCGAAACAGCTCCTCGGCTTCCTGTCTGGCGGCTTCCGCCTTCTCCTGCTTCCCGCGGCGGATCAGCTCGCTCCGGACTTCCTCGGCAGCGACATGCCCTGCCGTCCAACCGGCGGCCATGGTGGCGCGGTCGATCGCCCGGTGCTCCTCCCGGGAGAGGGTGATCGGCGAGGAGGGCTCGTCAAGAGGCTCCTGGAAGATCAGACGGTGGGCGAAGAGGAGAACGTCCACGGCTTCCGAGGGATAGCCCAAAGGTTCGACGAGGGATTCCAGCTGCTCCCGGGTCAGCGGTTTGGCCCCCCGTTCATAATGCGAGATCAGGGATTCATCCGCGAGCCCCAGAGCGCGGGCCAGTCGACTCTTGGACCAAGCCGCCGCGGAGCGCAGGTAGGCCAGCGCGAGTCCGAAGGGCGAGAGGGGTCGTTCCAGCAATCCATGCCTCCTCGTGCAGATGCCTACAAAGCTAGGTTGCCGCCAAGCCGCTTTCCGTGACAGGCGAACGCGACTTTTTTCTAGTTGACACGCGCTATGACCCTCTCACCATACCTCAAGAGATTCTAAGTTCCTTGGGCACGGGTTGGCGCAACTTCTCCTACCCTGCCTCTCCATGCAGATTCGATGTGAACGGGAAGCAGCTTTAGGCAGTCGATACCATCCTCCTACAGACCAGTTGGAGCGCTTCCTGCGGGGTGAGCTTCCACGTCACGAAGTGCGCATCGTCGTTCGCCACCTTTTGACCCGCTGCGCGGAGTGCGTTTCGGTGACCCGCCGGGTCTTGGAGCTCGGGGACCGGGCACCCGTCGGCCTGGGAAGCCGGCAAAGGGGGGCACGGTGACGGAGCCGCCGGAAATCCTTGTGGCCAAGGCGAGAGAGCAGGTTCGGAGGATCTTGGAGCACCTGGAGGAGATCCGTTGGCAGCTCCTCGGCATCACGCTCAGCCTCCCCGAGCCGGTGGCGGAGCAGGTCCGGCTTTTGGCCGTGGCCGATGAAATGGACGCGACGACCGAGTTGCGGACGGTCATCCATTGCGTCCTGGAGGACTGCATTCGTCCGGCGGTCGAGGATCTTCAGGGGGCCTTATCGAACAAGGTTTCGGAATCCGACCGTAGAGGGTGAGCCCGCCGAGCATGAGACCGAAGTTTCCACCTGTGCTTGGGCCCGGGGTCTCAACAGAGAGGGCGCGCGGCGTCTACCCCACGCCTTGGGCGCTGACTCGGTTTGCGGTCCGCTCGCGAGGGAGGATGGGAGGGGCCGGGAGAAGAAGCCCGGGATGATGAGGGCCCCGCTTGCCATCCCGCCCCATAGAGTGTAGAAAGCCTCCGGCCCACCGCGGGCCGAACCCCTATGCTCGAAATCTACCGCTATCGCGACCTCATCTTCGCCCTCGTGGCCCGGGAGCTGAAAGTGCGCTACCGGCGCTCGGCCATCGGCTTCACCTGGACCATGCTGCAGCCGCTGCTGATGATGCTGGTGCTCCAGGTGGTCTTCAACTCGCTGTTCAAGTTCAGGCTGCCCGAGGGGACCAACTATCCGGTCTACGCGCTCTCCGGCATCCTGTTCTGGAACTTCTTCAGCCAGAGCATCCTCGCCTCGATGAACAGCCTGCGGGCGAACGCGGCCATCCTGCGCAAGCTGCCGGTGCCCAAGGAGGTCTTCCCGCTGGCGACCGTCATCTCCGGGGTCATCAACCTCCTCCTGGCGGTGGTGCCGCTGCTGCTCATCATGCTGATGACCGGCCAGCCGGTCGGGCCCTCGCTGCTGTTCCTGCCGGTCTCGATCCTGCTCGCCGCCCTGTTCACCCTCGGCGCCGGGCTGCTGCTCTCGCCGCTGTCGGTCTTCTTCACCGACGTCGTGGAGATGATCGGCGTGCTGCTCTCGATCCTCATGTACCTGACGCCGATCTTCTACCCGATGAAGATCCTGGAGAGCTCCCGCTACCTGCCGCTGGTGCGCTACAACCCGGTGCGGTCGATCCTCGAGGTCTTCCGCGATCCGATCTTCCTCGGCAAGGTCCCACCGCTGACCCATCTCGGCGTCTCCGCCGGCATCGCGCTGATGGCGCTCCTGATCGGCGGCTACGCCTTCCGGCGCAGCAGCGACCGCATCCCCTTCTACATCTGATGGAGGACCTCAGCATCCGCCTGGAGGCGGTCTCCCTCTGCTACCGGCTGGCCAAGCAGCGGGTCCCCTCCATCAAGGAATACGCCATCCACTTCCTGCGCGGGTCGCTCTCCTACGAGCAGCTGTGGGCGCTGCGCGACATCGACCTCACCGTGCGGCGCGGCGAGACGCTGGGGATCATCGGCCGCAACGGCGCCGGCAAGAGCACGATGCTCAAGGTGATCTCCAAGGTCCTCAAGCCCACGAAGGGGAACGCCCGGATCAGCGGCAGGGTGGCGCCCATCCTGGAGCTCGGCAGCGGCTTCGACTATGAGCTGACCGGCCTCGAGAACGTCTACCTGAACGCCCTCCTGCTCGGCCACACCAAGCGGGATATCGCGGCGAAGGTCGACGAGATCGTCGACTTCAGCGGCCTCGGCGACTTCATCCGCTCGCCGCTGCGCAACTACTCCTCCGGCATGCAGGCCCGCCTCGGCTTCTCGATCGCCACCGCCTGGGTGCCGGACATCCTGATCCTCGACGAGGTGCTCTCGGTGGGGGACGCCACCTTCACCGGCCGCTGCGAGGAGCGCATCCAGAGCTTCCACGATTCCGGCGCGACCGTGCTCATCGTCTCCCACGCCGTCCAGGCCATCACCAAGAACTGCACGCGCTGCATCTGGCTCGACGACGGCCAGATGAAGGCGGACGGCAAGACCGAAGAGGTCGTCAATCTCTACCTGCGCGAGCACGGCACCGAGCCCGGCCAGCACGCCGGCGGCCGGGCCCCCACCGCTCCCTGAATTTTTGCTGCGAGCTTTCCAGGGGCGCTCAGCGCCCTCGAATGGGCTGATGCGTCCCCTTCAAGGGCTGATGCGTCCCCCATCAATTTTGCTGCGTCCCTCGGGATCGCCGTCTCCGCCCTCGAACGGGCGGGGCTGTCCCACGGAATGGCTGCTGCGAAATCATGTTGACTCACAGCAAATCGCGAGAGGGCCGCTGCGTACCCTCCGAGGGCCGGGACGCCCCTCCTGGGGGACGCAGCAAAATTGACGAGGGACGCATCAGCCCCAGAGGGGGCGGGCTCCGCCCGCAGAGATCCGGGCCCGCGCTCCGGCCTGTTCACATCGCCCCCTCCCTGTTATGATGCCAAAAACTTGTTACTCGCAGCATGCATGGAGGATCCCATGGCCCCGGAGCTCTCCCTGGCGGAGATCGTGTCGAAGCTGGAGGCGCAGATCGTTTTTCATCGCGAGCGGGAGGCTCTCGCCGCCGGGCAGGAGGCGGTCTACCGCGAGCAGCGGAAGGTCCACGCGGCCGAGCTGGAGGCGCTGACGCGCAATCTCGAAGCCCTGAAGGGCGCCGCGGCCACCGCCGTCGAGCTCGCCAGCCGCCCCCTTCCCGATTTTCACCCGTTCGTGGGACCCGATCCGGATGCCGGCCGCCGGATGACGCTCCCCCGCAGGGTGGCGCGGGTTCTCGAGAGCCTGCCCCCCGGTCCCTTCGGGACCGCCGCGGTCACGGCCGAGCTCAACCGGCGCTACCGGGAGGCGCTGAGGCGCCCGGTGCCGGCGCGGCTGGTCTCGATCGTCCTGCGCCGGCTGCTCGCCACCGGCCAGCTGCGCTCCGTCCGCGAGGGGCGGCCGCACCACGAGGCGCTCTACGTGCTCCCTTGACCGAGCTTGATGCTTGCCAAGCATATTTGTTAATTGCTATATTCAGCTCGCCGGGTGGAGAAGGGACCTGCCGCCCGGAGCCGTGTTCGCCGTGGTCCGCAACCGAATGCCAAGGAGAATGCAATGAAGAAACTCGACGTGGCCCGTGCCTGGCGTGACGAGGAGTACCGCAACAGTCTCACCGACGAGGAGCGGGCCAGCCTGCCCGAGAACCCCGCCGGCATGGCAACGGTGGACGACTCCGCCCTGCGGAGCATCACCGGTGGCGCGCGGAGCTCGATCCCCTACCCCGATTGCACCACCTTCGTGGGCTCCTGCGTCAAGCCGGGCCAGCAGTGCCCGTAGGCTGAGCCTGACCTTCTGACTCCGGGCGGGCGGGCCTGGCGGTCCGCCCGCCGCTTTCGACATCCTTCGCGGAAGGGTCTGACGCCGAATGACGGACGAGATCTTCGATGCCCCGGAGTGGTTCGAGGCCCTGACGCTCGCCGAGCGC
This sequence comes from uncultured Acidobacteriota bacterium, assembly GCA_963698025.1. Classification (GTDB taxonomy): domain Bacteria; phylum Acidobacteriota; class Thermoanaerobaculia; order Multivoradales; family UBA5704; genus DATARR01. The sequence goes on from OY969112.1 coordinate 1,367,259, forward strand.
GCCGCCCTCCTGGACGCCGGGAGCGGCGAGGCCCCGCCTGCCGAGCGGCGGGAGCGCTCGGCACGGAAGGCGACCCGCTGGAGAAACGAGTCGGACCTGCTCGACGACGAGGTCTTCGCCGAGCGTCTCGCTCTCGACGGCCTGACGCCGGACCGCTTCCTGCGCGTCCTGGCCGAGCCGGCCACCGGCCTGCGCGAGCGGGCGAAGGGGCGCCCCGGCTGGTTGCAGACCCTGGCGCGGGCTTTCTCCCAGCCCCCTCCCCCCCTCCCCTCCGGCCTCGCCGGCGAGGGGAGCCTCGGCGTGCTCGAGCTGCTGCGCCCCCTCATCGCCGAGTCTCACGCCCGTCTCCTGGAAGGCTTGCGGCGGATCGCCTCCGGGGCGCCGGGGAGCCTCGAGCCCGAAGCGATCGCCACCGCCCTCCTCGAGACCCTGGTCCGGCGGCTCCGCTGGGCGAGCGAGAGGGCTCTCGCGCTGGAGCTTCACGTCAGCCGTCTCCAGGGGGAGCTCCAGGGGGAGACCCCGGAGGAACGGTTCCGGAGCTTCGCCGGCATCCTGCGCCAGCCCGCCGCCGCCCTGGAGATCCTCCGGCGCTACCCGGTGCTGGCCCGCGACGCCTGCCGCCACGCGGAGCAGTGGGTCGAGACGAGCCTGGAGATGATGCAGCGCTTCGCCGAAGACCGCGGCGCAATCGTCCGCGAGCTCGCCGCCGGCGCGGAGCCGGGGCCGGTAGTGGCCGTCCAGAGCGGGCTCAGCGACCGTCACGGCGGCGGACGATCGGTGGCGATCCTCTCCTTTGCCTCGGGGCTGCGGACCGTCTACAAGCCCAAGCCCCTGGCCGTCGACCGGCGGTTCCAGGCGCTCGTCGCCTGGCTCAACGAGCGGGGAGGCGCGCCGCCGCTGCGCCGTCTCGCGGTTCTCGACCGCGGCGGCTACGGCTGGGTGGAGCACGTCGCCGCCCGCCCCTGCGAGACGCCGGAGGAGGCGGAGCGCTTCCACGAGCGGCAGGGGGCCTGGGTGGCCCTGTTCTATGCCCTGGAGGCCACCGATTTCCACCACGAGAACCTGATCGCCGAGGGCGAGCACCCGGTGCCGATCGACCTCGAAACCCTCTTTCAGCCGGCCCGCACCGCCCCGGCCGCCAGCGGCCCCGGATACCTGCCCACGGCCCAGACGGTGCTGAACAGCGGCCTTCTCCCCAGACGGTTCGGGGACACGGCTGCCGACGAAGGGCTCGATCTGAGCGGCATGGGAGCCGTGGGGGGACAGAGGCTCGCGGTGAGGCGCATGACCGGCGAGGGGACGGACCACATGCGCTGGGCCCTGCACGAGACGGAGCTGGCCGCCGGCCCCAACCTTCCGACCCTGCGGGGTGAGCCGCTGGTGCTGTGGGAGCACGGCGAGTCCGTCCGGCGCGGCTTCCGCTCGATGTACCGGCTGCTCTGCCGCCATCGCGAGGAGCTCCTCGCCGCCGGAGGGCCGCTGTCGCCGTTCGCCGGCCTGCCGATCCGCACCCTGCTGCGCGGCACCGGCATCTACGCCCACCTGCTCCACGTGGGCCACCACCCCGACTACCTGCAGAGCGCCCTCGACCGCGATCGCCTCTATGACCGGTTGTGGCTGGACGCGGTGGCCTACGCGCCGTTCCGGCGGGCCGTGCACGGCGAGCGGCAGGACCTGTCCGCCGGCGACATTCCCCTCTGGGGGAGCCTGACCACCTCGACCGACCTCCTCCACCCTGGAGGGTGCCGGGTCGCGGATTTCTTCGCGACCTCCGGGCTGGAGCTCGTCCGAGCGCGATTGCGGGCGATGAGCGAAGACGACCTGGAACGGCAGAGCTGGCTCGTCGAAGCCTCGATCGAGGCCACCCGCGCTCTCGACGAGCGCTGGACCTGGCCGTCCACGAGCCTGCCGGAGGCCGGCCCCGCCGAGCCCGGGCGCTTCCTGGCCGCGGCCCGGCGGATCGGCGACCGCGTGGCGCGGCTGGCCGTCGAACAGGGGGGGATCGTGACCTGGTTCCAGCTCGACCTGCGGCCCGGAGGGTGGTTCCTGGAGCCGATGGCGGTCGACCTTTACACCGGCCTCCCCGGTCTCGCCCTCTTCTTCGCCCACCTCGGACGCCTCTCGGGGGAGGAGCGCTACGAGCGTCTGGCCCGGCTCGCCCTGGATACGGCCCGGCGGCGGATCGCGGCCGGGCCCGGAGCGCTGGCCCACCCCGGCGCCTTCAGCGGCTGGGGAGGGATCGTCTACACCCTCGCCCACCTCGGCTCCCTCTGGCAGGAGGCCGGGCTGCTCGATGAGGCGGAAGCGCTGGCGACCGGGATGCCCGGCGTCGAGGAGGACGAGGCGTTCGACCTCGTCGCCGGCTCCGCGGGGGCTCTGGCCGCGATCCTGGCGCTGCATCGCCGCCGCCCCTCCCGCGCCCTCCTGGACGCCGCGGTCCGGTGCGGCGAGCGCCTCCTCGCCGGCGCCGTCGTCGCCGAGCGCGGCCACGGCTGGCCCCCCTTCGGGGAGGTGAGCCGCGTGCCGCTCACCGGCTTCAGCCACGGTGTGGCCGGCGTCTCCTGGGCCCTGGCCTGGCTCGCCCACGCCTCGGGCCAGGAACGGTTCCGCGAGGCGGCGCGGGGCGCCCTCCGGTACGAGCGGAGCTGGTTCGACGCCGGGCGCGACAACTGGCCCGACCTGCGGGAGAGTCACAAGGCTCCTGAAGGACGGGACTTCCTTTACGCGTGGTGCCACGGCGCGCCGGGGATCGGGCTCGGGCGCGCCGGCACCCTGCCGTACCTGGAAGATCCGGAGATGCTCCCGGAGATCCGGGCCGCCGTGCGCTCCACCCGGGCCGAGGGGTTCGGCGGCAGCCAGTGCCTCTGCCACGGCGACCTGGGGAACCTGGAGCTCGTGCGCGAGGCCGGCCGGGCGCTGGGGGACCCGGAGCTGGCGGCCGAGGCCGACCGGCTGGCCGCCCGCATCCTGGTGCGGATCGAGAACGGAGGCCTGCGCTGCGGCACCAGCGCCAAAACCGACAGCCTCGGCCTCATGGTCGGCCTCGCGGGGATCGGCTACGGCCTGCTCCGCGCCGCCTGGCCGGACCGCGTGCCTTCCGTTCTGCTGCTGGAGACGCCGGCTCCAGGGAGCTGAAAGGCTCTTGTAATTCTTACCGGCTTTTTACGTGTTTTTGCCTTCCCAGAGCGCGGAATTCCTTTTCCCTGGAAAGGGTTGTACACTCTGACGCAGACGATACCTATCGGCCCCGGCGTCTTGCGCGGCAAGGCGTTCTACATCTTTGGAGGGTTACTCGCGAGATGCTGAGAAAGCCAACTTCTGCCGATCGTTCGACCGCTCCCGGGAAGGCGCTCCGCCTCCCCTCCGCCCTGCTGGTCCTGACCCTCGCCGCTCTCTACTCCGCCAACGCTCCCCAGGCCTCCACCGCTCAGGACGCTCCGACGGTCGCCGCCGCTCCCGCGGTAACGACTGAAGCGACTGCAAGCGTGATGCCGGCGGTCTTTTCCCAGCGGGCCCAGGGGCTCTCCCCCAAGGTCCTCGCGATGGCGCTCGACGCGGTCTCCACCGCTCGCGCTCGCGGCATCTCCGGCCGGAGCGACCGGCTGACGGTCATCGACTACTCCCTCCCCTCCACCCAGCCGCGGCTCTGGGTGCTCGATCTCGAGCGGGGGAAGGTGCTGTACCACGAGCTGGTGGCGCACGGCGCCGGCAGCGGCGACAAGTACGCCACCCACTTCTCGAACGTCAACGACAGCCGGGCGACAAGCCTCGGCCTGTTCCTGACCGGCGACACCTACGAGGGGGGCAACGGCTACTCGCTCGTGCTCAGGGGGCTGGATGCGGGCGTCAACGACTTGGCCGAGATGCGGCACATCGTGATGCACGGCGCGTGGTACGTCAGCGACGACCACTCCCGGCAGTTCGGCATGATCGGACGCAGTTGGGGTTGCCCGGCGCTTCCGCTGCCGGACGCGCAGCCGGTGATCGACGCCATCAAGGGGGGGAGCTTCGTCTTCTCCTACGCCGCCTCTTCCCCGAGGCCGAGCTCGACCGTGATGCGCGCCTCGTACTCCCCCGTTCCCCGCGTCAGCCCGCGCGCGCTCCGCCCGCTCCGGACCTCCACCCGCGCCTCCTCGGTCGCGCGCCACGCCTCCCGCCCCGCAGTGAGCCGGCGCGGCAAGGCGACGAGGACCGCGATGCGGATCGCCTCCAAGGCTCCGGCCCGGACCACCACCCGGACCGTCCGGTCGGCGCGCTGATCCCGGTCCCCAGGGCGCCCCCGGCGGGCGCCCTCTCGCCTCCTCCCCTCCTGGCCCGCCGCTTGCTTCTACAATCCGACCGCAGTACGCAGGCAGCCGATCGGGATTTCCGCGATGCGGAGCTTCATCTCTCAAGGAACACCCCTTCTGAGGGGAATCGCTCTGGCCCTGGCCGCCGGCCTCCTCCTCGCCTGCCCATCGCAATCCCCCAGTGAAAAGCTGCTCGACGCCGCCAAGCCCGCGGGCTCCTGGATCGCCACCCTGCGGATGACCGGCGAGCGTTGGATCGCCAACAGCGTTCCGGAATCCTTCGTAAAGGCGGTCGTCGACGAGGCCCGTGACGCCCTCGGCAAGGTGGTGGACGAGGCGGGGAAGTCCCCGGCCCCCGCCGCGGCGCGGCTCCCCCTCCAGCGCCTGCTGCATGAAGCCCGGGCCGCGGGGTTCGGTCTCGAGAAGGCCGTGAAGGCGGGGGACCGGCCGGGCGCGGCGCGGCAGGTCGGCCGGCTGGCAGCGCTCCAGGGGGAGCTCGCGGCGTGGCGGAAACAGCAGGGAGGGGGCCCCTCGTGAACGGCAAGAAGGCGGCGACCCTCGCGCTCGGCATCCTCACCAGCGTCGGCGGCTTCTTCGACGTCGGCAACATCGCCACCAGCGCCCAGGCAGGGGCCGTCTTCCGCTACCAGCTCCTCTGGGCGCTCCTCCTAGGGACGCTGCTGGTGGTCTTCCTGGTCGAGATGTCGGGCCGCTTCGCCGCCGTCACCCGCCAGGCCATGCCGGACGCCATCCGCACGCACTTCGGCTTCACCTTCTGGCTCGGGCCCTTCATCGTCCTCACCCTCGTCCACTTCCTCGTGCTCGGCGCGGAGATCGGCGGCATCTGCTTCGCCCTCCACCTGGTCTCGGGGCTGCCGGTGCAGTTCTGGGCCTTACCCGTCGCGGTCCTGCTCTGGCTTTTCCTCTGGCGGTCGACCTTCGGCGCCATCGAGAACAGCACGTCGCTGCTCGGCCTCATCACCTTGGCGTTCGTCTGGGCCGCCTGGCGCCACCACGGGCCGGCCGCGGAGATCCTGGCCGGCACACTGCCCACCCTCCCCCACCACGAGCCGGCGCGCTACTGGTTCATGGCGGTCAGCATCCTGGGAGCGGTGATCTCCCCCTACCTTTTCTACTTCTACTCCTCCGGCGCGGTGGAGGACGAGTGGGACGAGTCCTACATCTGGGTTAACCGCGGGGTCTCCGTGATCGGCATGGGGTTCGGCAGCCTGATCTCCGTGGGCGCGATCATCGTCGCCGCGGTCGTGCTCGCGCCGCGCGGCATCCAGGTGGACGACTATCACCAGGCGGCGCTGATGCTCACCCAAGCCTTCCCGTTCTGGGGGTTCGTGCTGTTCGCCGCCTCGATGGGGATCGCCTGCCTCGGCGCCGCGGTGGAGGTCTCGCTGTCGATGGCGTACACGACCGCCCAGACGTTCGGCTGGAACTGGGGGGAGAACCTCGATCCGCGCGAGGACGCCCGCTTCTCGCTGACCTACACCGGCGCAATCCTGGCGGCGGCGCTGCTGATCCTGTTCGGCGTCGATCCGCTGAAGCTGACCCTGCTCTCGATGGCGATCAACGCGGCGGTGCTGCCGTTCGTCGCCATCCCCTTCCTGCTGCTGATGAACGACCGCAAGGCGCTGGGGAAGCACGCCAACGGCTGGATCTCGAACACCGTGACCGTGGTGACGCTGCTGCTGGCGATCGTCCTCGCGGTGGTCTCGATCCCGCTGATGATCGTGGGGGGAAGTTGATGGAGATCTCCAAAGACCTGAAGGACGGCATCGAGCTGGCCCGGGACATCCTCGACAAGCAGGTGGTCGACTGCGACGAGACCAAGATGGGGCGGGTCGACGGCCTCGTCCTCGAGCTGCGCGAGGGGCGGCCGCCGCGCGTCGACTCGATCGAGATGGGGGGGGTGGTCCTGGCGCGGCGCATCCATCCGCGGCTGGCGCGCTTCGTCGACGGCTGGCGCCGCCGCTTCGGCATCCGCAAGACCGCGGTCTACCGGGTGCCCTGGTCGGCGGTCGAGGAGATCACCTCGTACCACATCACGCTCGACGTCGCGGCGCTCGACACCCCCGCCTTCGACTGGGAGCACTGGCTGCAGGACCACGTCATCGCCCACATCCCGGCGGCGGCGAAGGGGGGCGCCGAGGAGTGAAGACGATCCACTTCGAGCATCTGCTCGGCTGCGAGGTGCGCGACCGCGAGGGGAAGCGGGTGGGCCGGATCCTCGCCGTGAGCACCGGGCGCGAGGGGGAGGACCTCGTGGTGAGCGAGTACATGCTCGGCACCGCCGCCCTCCTCACCCGCCTCGGCCTCTCCGCCGGCCGGCTCGTCGGCCTGCGCGTCCGCCGGGAGCCGCTCTGCATCCCCTGGGACCAGCTCGACCTCCGCGACCCGAAGAAATTGCGGCTGCTGTGCCCGGTGGAGGAGCTGAAGGAGCGGAAGCGCTGAATCAGCCCCCGATCAGCTCCAGGAAATACGCAGTGCCTTCTCCGGATTCCTCGCCCCGAAGGGGCGAAATTTGAATAGCCTGGGGTTTCAACCCCAGGTAGGCGGCCCAACAAAACCCAAACCCCGAAGGGGTGGCCTGACGGTTGGAATCGGCCACCCTTACAGGGTTTGAATTTGGGGGGACCCTCTACCTGGAGTTGAAACCCCAGGCTATTCAAATTTCGCCCTTACAGGGCGAGGGCGGGGACCAACCCCGCTCCTACGAAAGCTGCGTCCCTACTCCCCCCGCCTCTCCTGCCGTTCGGGGGGCAGGCTGGAGGCGGGGGTGCTGTCCACGGCGGGGGAATCGACGAACGGCTCTTCCGCCATCACTTCCGGACGGCTGCCGGGCTTCTCCGCCGGTATGGCGCCGGAACGGCACGCCGGGCACTCGGTGGGCCCATGGGAGGGCAGGTCGAGCTGCAGGAGCGACCGGAAGGGGACGTCGAACGGATCGCGCCCCGCCGTGCGGTCGATGATCGCGCCGATCGCGACCACCCGGGCGCCGCGGGCGGTGGCGAGCGAGGCGGTCTCCAGGGTCGAGCGGCCGGTGGTGACGACGTCCTCGATGATCACCACCCGCTCCCCCTGGCGCAGGGAGAACCCCCGGCGCAGCCCCATCTCCTCCCCCTTGCGCTCGCTGAAGCGGAAGGGGACGCCCAGCTCGGCGGCCACCTCGTAGCCGATGATGATGCCGCCCAGCGCGGGGGCGAGCACCGAGTCGGGGTGGAACGAGCGCAGGAGCTCGGCGAGGTCCCCCCCCACCTTGCGCGCCCGCAGGGGGTCTTCGAGCAGCAGGGCGCACTGCACGTATGCCTCTGAATGGAGCCCTGAGGAGAGCAGGAAATGGCCGCGCCGCAGGGCGCCGCTCTCCTCGAGCATCTGCGTCAGTATCCGCTGGTCACGGCTCACGATCGGCTCCTCCCTCCCGGTGGATGTCGTACTGGTCGAGCTTCTTGTAGAGGTTGCTGCGCGGGGTGTCGATCGCCTGGGCCGTCTGGGTGACGTTCCAGTTGTTCTCCTCCAGCTTGTGGAGGAGGAACATGCGCTCCGACAGGTCGCGGAACTCGCGCAGGGTCTGCACCGCCAGCAGCGAGGTGGACAGCTCGGGCCGTGCGCCGCCGGTGGTCGCGATCACGTCCTCGCGGGTGACCTTGTCGCCGGGCGAGAGGATCAGCAGGCGCTCGACCAGGTTCTTGAGCTCGCGGACGTTCCCCTTCCAGGGCAGGGCCTTGAGGTGGCCCAGGGCCTCGGGCGTGAACTCCTTGGCCTTGTAGTTGTTCTGGTCGGCGTAGCGCCGCACGAAGTACTCGACCAGGAGAGGCAGGTCCTCCAGGTGCTCGCGCAGGGCGGGCGTGCGGACCGGGATGACGTTCAGGCGGTAGAACAGGTCCTCCCGGAACCGGCCGGTGACGATGTCCTCCTCGAGGTTGCGGTTGGTCGCCGCCACCACCCTGACGTCCACCTGCACGGTCCGTTCGGCTCCCACCGGCTCCACCTCCCCGTTCTGGAGCACACGCAAAACCTTTGCCTGCGTGCGGGCCGACATGTCGCCGATCTCGTCGAGAAAGATGGTACCGCCGTCGGCGGCGACGAACTTGCCCATCGCCTTGCGCACGGCGCCGGTGAAGCTCCCCTTCTCGTGGCCGAACAGCTCGGACTCGATCAGCTCCTCGGGGATGGCGGCGCAGTTGACCTGCACGATGGGGCGGTCGCGGCGGGAGGAGTTGCGGTGGATCGCCCGCGCCACCAGCTCCTTGCCGGTGCCGCTCTCGCCGGTGATGAGGACGGTCGCCGGGGTGGGGGCGGCCTTCTCGATCATCTCGCGCAGCCGGCGCACCGCCGGCGCGGTGCCGATGATCTGCTCGAGCTCGGGGCGCAGCGTGCGGTTCTCGGTCTGCAGGCGGAAGGCCTCGATGGCGTTCCGCAGCGAGAGCAGGACGCGCTCGCGCTGCAGGGGCTTCTCGAAGAAGTCGAAGGCCCCCCGGCGGGTGGCCTCGACGGCGGTCGCCACGTCGGCGTGGCCGCTGATCATCAGCACCGGCATGTCGTAGCCCCGCTCGCGCAGGGCCTTCAACAGCTCGAGGCCGTCCATCTCGGGCATCTTGATGTCGAGCACGACGGCGTCCGGCGCGCGCTCGGCCACCTTGGAGAGGGCCTGCGAACCGTTCGCCGCCTCCTCCACCCGGTACCCCTCGTACTCGAGGATCATGTGGAGGCTGTCGCGGATCGCGGCCTCGTCGTCCACCACCAGAATGGAAGCGCGGAAACTGTCGGCTGGTCTCGGCATGGTTCACCAGAGTGTAACAAGAAAAGAAGGCCGGCCCTCGTGGGCCGGCCTGCAACCACCAGATTGTCTGTCTGTCTGTCGGTCCGTGCTACGTCGATATCGGTCAACGGGACCTGTCTGTCTCCTGACTATCTCGCGGCCGGCACCTGGACCACGGCGAAGAACGGAGTCCGTCCCCCGCGCGCGTCGAACTGCAAGGCGTAGAACCGCAAGTAGGCTCCCGGTTTGGCATTCTTGATCGCGTCCTCGAAGTCCCCGGCCCCCTTGACCGCGTGGCCGTTGACCTCGGTGATGATGCTGCCCGGCCGCACGAACTGGTCGTAGAGCGGGCTGGTCGGCGCGACGTTGGTCACGATGACGCCGGTCACGTCCTGCGGGATGCCGTGGCCGCTCCGCAGGCTGCTGTTGAGATCCTGGTACTGGATGCCCAGCCATTCGACGCCGCTGCTCCCCGGCGGCTTGGGCTCGGCGGTCTCCTCCTCGCCCTGCCCCTGCGGGCGCTCGCGGAGCTTGACCTGCTTCTGCATCGTCTTGCCGTCGCGCCAGACGTCGAGGGTGACGCTGCCGTTCGGCCCCTTGGCCGAGACGTAGTTGATCAGGTCGCGGGTCTGCTTGACCTTGTGGCCGTCGACCGAGAGGATGACGTCGCCGTGCTGGATGCCGGCGTCCTTGGCCGGGGCGTTGTTCTCGACCTGCTGGACGAGAGCGCCGTCGGTGCCGGGGAGGCCCCAGGCCTGGGCCTGCGTGTAGTCGAGGTTGCGGACGCCGAGGCCGAGGTAGCCGCGGCTGACCCGGCCCTTCTCCCGCAGCTGCGGCAGGATGTCGCGCAGCGTGTTGACCGGCACCGCGAAGCCGATGTTCTCGGCGCCCCAGTTGATGGCGGTGGCGATCGCCACCACCTGCCCCTGCATGTTGAGCAGCGGGCCGCCCGAGTTGCCGAAATTGATGGCCGCGTCGGTCTGGATGAAGTTCTCGAACGAGGCGTCGCCGCTGATGCCGATCGAGCGCCCCTTGGCGGAGACGACGCCGGTGGTCACCGTCTTGTCGAGGTTAAGCGGGTTGCCGATGACCATCACCCAGTCGCCGACCCGCAGGGCGTCGCTGTCGCCCAGGTCGAGGTAGCGCAGGGGGTGGCCGGCGTTGATCTTGAGCAGGGCGATGTCGGTCGCCTTGTCGAACCCCTTGACCTCGGCCGTATAGTCGCGGTCGCCGAGGTGGACCTTGACCGAGGTGGCGCCCTCGATCACGTGGTTGTTGGTGACCACCAGGCCGTCGGGGCTGATGACGAAGCCGCTGCCGCCCGCGTCGGAGCGCTGATCGCCGCCGCCCGGGCCGCCCGGACCCTGGAGGGCGCCCGGGTTGTCCTCGTCGTCCGGCTGCTGCTGCTGGGGCTGCTGCTGTTGCGGCTGCTGCCGACGGTTGCGGGGGCCGAAGAAGAACTCGAACGGATCGGTGCCGCCGCGGCCGCCGCGGCCGCCGGCGGGGGCCTTCTCGATGGTCGCCGCCTGAATGGAGACGACGGCCGGGTCGACGGCTTCCGCCAGGTCGGCGAAGCTCGGCAGCGTGGCCGTGGCATGCTGCGCCGCGAGCCGGGTCGCCGAGAGGTTCTGGTCCTGGCTCGCCGCCTGGCCGGGGACCGTCAACTGCAATCCTCCCGCGAGGACCATGCCGAAGACGACCGCTCCCAAGACCAGCAGGAACGTCGCCAGATTGCGCTTGCGATTCATACTCATAAAAGTCCCTTCTCCTTTCGATATCCCTGTCGTAATCACTTCTCGCATTTCCCCATAAGCAAGGGTTCTGCCAACCAAATTCCCCAGGAAGAGCGCTCCGCCCCCGGGTCCGTTTGCGCCAATTTGGCATCAAAGGTCCAGGAAACCGGGCCGCTTCTTGTCACGTCCGGGGTGCAGCGCGCTGGCCTTTGCGCCGGAGGCGGAGGGAGGTCTCCGGACAGCGGTATCTCTCCTCGAACTCTGATATGATTTTCCCCGTATACGATACTCAAGGAGAACTTATCTGTGGCAGAGTTGGCAGAATTTCTGCTGGCCCATATTGGGATACCGCTGATCGCCGGGGTGGTTCTGCTGTTCATGGTTGCGGCTTCCGATCACAAGCCGTTGACTCTGGACAGCTCGAACGACATCGCCCTGGATTTCGTCATCCTGAGCGTGGGAGCAACGGGAGCGATTTTCCTGAACCCACGGCTGACGGATCATTGGAAGAGCTTTACGCCGATCTTGGGCATCGTCGTCACCTTGGTAGATCTCTTGCTCGCGAGCATCTTGGTGTATCGTCGCCGCTGGCGGTCAGGGGCCCTGAGCAAGGGCGACGCCTACCTCGATCTATTTCTGGGTGTTTTGGGCTTGACCGTCACCGTCATGGTCTTCTACGTCGGATACCAGGGCAGGGCAACCACAGGGGGGTAGGGATATGGCCGAGTTTCTCAAGTTGGCGTTCGGAGCTCTGGCATCTGCCGCGGGCGTTGCCGGGATCCTCTATGGCCTGATCTCCCGGCTGAGCCGTTCTGGCAAGTGGGAAGAAATCCCTCCTCCCAGGCGTTCTCACGGGTGACGCGGATCGCCCGCTCCCCCGTTCTTCCGACCGCCCGGAGGCTCTCCGGAGCCGGCAAGGTGTTGCTCTGTCGCAACTTGACGGACGTGCCCATTCCTCTATAATGGGACGAGCCAGCTTGCCCGGACCGGCGACGGTCGGTAAGAAGTGGGCGTCGAGCCCACTTTTTTTGTTGGAGTCGGGCGGAGCAAAGAACTGGGAAAGACCCGAGGAGCCCTAGAACGAACATATGGCCGTCACCCCCAGCCGCATCGCGGAAATCACGCCCGAGCTCGAGCAGGTCGCTCAGGCGGCTGGCTGCGAGCTGGTGCACGCCGAGCTCAAGGGGGGTGTTGTGCGGCTGTTCGTCGACAAGCCCGAGGGGGTGACGCTGGCGGATTGTCAGCTCGTCTCGAAGCAGGTTTCGGCGCTGCTCGACGTGCTGGACTTCGGCACCGGCCGTTATGTCCTGGAGGTCTCCTCCCCTGGTCTCGACCGGCAGCTCTACCGGCCGCAGGACTACGACCGCTTCGCCGGCCGCCTCGCGCGGGTCACCTACGAAGACCCCGAGACCGGAAAGAAGAGGACGGACGTGGCGCGCCTCCAGGGGCTGCGCCGCGACGGCGAGGGCGCCGGGGAGGAGCCCCGGGTGCTGCTGGAGGACGGCAGGACCGGCGAGGTCCGGGAGCTGCCGCTGAAAAACGTGAAGCTGGCGCGGCTGGAAATCGAGCTGTAGCCGCAGAGCAGAGATAGGAAAAGAAACCAATGCCCCAGGCACAGACTGCTGAGCTGAACTTGAACGAGATCCTGCGCCAGGTCGCGCGGGAGAAGGACATCGACCTGGAGCGGTGGATCTCCGCCCTCGAGGACGCCATGGCCTCGGCGGCCAAGAAGCAGCACCGGATCAAGGAGCCGGTGCGCGCCCATCTCGACCGCGAGACCGGCAAGTTCGACGCCTTCATCGTCAAGAAGGTGGTGGAGACGGTCGAGGATCCGCTCGCCGAGTGGACGGTCGAAGAGGCGCGCGACCACAAGCCGAACGCCGAGATCGACGACGAGATCCACCTGCCGATCTCCACCGACGGGCTCGGCCGCATCGCCGCCCAGAACGCCAAGCAGGTGCTCTACCAGCGCGTCCGCGAGGCCGAGCGCGAGAACATCTACAACGAATATATCGACCGCGTGGGCGAGATCCTCAACGGCACGGTCAAGCGCTTCGAGCGCGGCGACGTCATCGTCGACCTCGGCCGCACCGAGGCGGTCGTCCCCCGCTCCGAGCAGGCGCGCCACGAGCGCTACAGCCAGGGCGAGCGCATCCGCGCCGTGATCGTCGACGTCCACAAGCAGCCCAAGGGGCCGCAGATCGTCCTCTCGCGCACCGATCCCCGCCTGCTGGTCAAGCTCTTCGAGACCGAGGTGCCGGAGATCTACGACGGCACGGTGGTGATCAAGAACGCCGTGCGGGCGCCCGGCGAGCGGGCCAAGGTGGCGGTCTACAGCCGCGAGCGCGACGTCGATCCGGTCGGCGCCTGCGTCGGCATGAAGGGATCGCGCGTGCAGTCGATCATCCGCGAGCTGCGCGGCGAGAAGATCGACATCATCGAGTACAGCGACGACCTGGTGACCTTCGCCCAGAGCGCGCTGGCGCCGGCCAAGATCACCCGCGTGTCGGTGACCCACCAGGGGGAGGTGCCGCACCTCGACGTGATCGTCGAGGACGAGCAGCTCTCGCTGGCGATCGGCAAGCGCGGCCAGAACGTGCGCCTCGCCTCGGAGCTGATCGGCTCGCGCATCGACATCAAGAGCGAGAGCGACGTCAAGGACGAGGTGGCCGACGCGCTCGCCCGCATGCTGCAGACCGCGATGGCGCAGATGCCGGCGCCGCGGCCGGCGGAGCCGGACCTCGCCTCTGCTCCCGGCCTCAACGCCGTGGCGGCCGGGCAGCTCCAGGCGGCCGGCTTCGGCGATGTCGATTCGCTCGCCGACGCGGAGCCGGAGACCCTGCTGGCGCTGGAGGTCGAGGACTTCGACCGCGAGCGCGCCGAGGCGCTGATCGCCTGGGCGAAGGAGCAGCGGGACCAGCAGATGGCGAACCTGGATATCGGTCCCTTCCGCTCTCAGGAGGCGGCCCCGGCGGGCGCCTCGATGGGCGATGAGGACTTCATGGCGGCCCTCAGCCGCGCCTTTGCCGAGAGCGAGCAGCAGCGCGCCAGCGCGGCCCAGACTCTCGGCGACGGAGAGGAAGCGACCGAGGAGGCCGAGGTTCGCTCCGAGGAGAACGAGTAGCAACAGCCCTCGGGGAAGACGAGCGGGCCCCGGCATTTAGAGGAGTCACGGAAAAATATGGGAAAGATTCGAGTCCAGGACCTGGCGAAGATGATGGGGATCTCCAATCAGGATCTCGTCTTCAAGCTGAAGTCCCTCGGCGTGCGCGTTGAAGGGGATGACGCGCACATCGACACTGAAAACCTCCAGGCGTTCCTCCAGGGCAAGAAGCTTCCCCACCCGCGAGAGGTGATCCTGCGCGACGAGCAGGCGCCGACGGCGGCCGAGGCCGCGCGCCGCCGCATGCCGGCGGCGCCGGCGCCTGCAGCGCCGACCCGCCGTCCGCCCACCAACCCGCTGCGCCCGCAACGGCCGCGCACGCTGATCCAGAAGGTGGAGCCGCGCATCCAGACGCTGCCGATGTCGGAGCGCCCCGCGCCGGTGGCGGTGCAGGAGCCGTCGCCGGTCCTGGCCGGAGCCGAGGCCGACTCGCTCCAGCCCGAGATGATGGCGGCGAACGCCGGCGCTGCCGGCAGCACCGCCGCCGCGGTCGAGGCGCCCCCGGCCCACACCACCGAGGTTCAGGCGCCCGCGCCGGCCCCGGCGCCCCAGCTCCGCGAGACGCCGGCCCGGCCCAGCAGCCCGCCGCCGGCCTCCGCGCCACGGCCCGGAGCCCCCGGCAGCTATCGCCCCGGCGTTCCCAGCGGCTCCGGCGGCGCCCGCCCCGGCTCCCCCGGCTATCGTCCGGGCAGCTCTCCTGGCGGCCCCGGCGCGCGTCCGGGAGGTCCCGGCGGCCCCGGCGGCCCCGGCGGTTATCGTCCCAGCGGTCCTGGCGGCCCCGGCGCGCGTCCCGGCGGTCCCGGTCCCAACATGCGCCCGAGCAGCCCCAGTGGCCCCGGCATGCGCTCCGGCCCGGCGCCGACGCGGCCCGGAGGCCCGGCGCCCACCCGCCCCGGCCAGCCCTCCCAGGGGCAGTCGCTGCTCTCGACCGAGGAGCAGAAGCGGCGCGCCGCCGAGCGGATGCAGGAGCAGATCGAGCGCGACAAGAGGAAGAAGGGGACCAAGAAGCCCGGCCCGCGCCCCGGGGGCGAGGAGAACCTGAACAGCTTCAAGGGCACCCTCGAGGATCTCGAGGAGGGGGAGGACGCCGCTTCGATGAGCGGCCGGCGCCGGCGCCGCACCGAGCTGAGGAAGGACGAGGCGGACGGCGGCAAGGTGCTCACCTTCAAGAAGGACAAGCCGGCGGGCGCGGTGATGATCGGCGAGGGGATGACCCTGCGCGAGTTCGCCGAGAAGCTCGGCGTGCGCGTGCGGGACCTGATGAACTCGCTGTTCAAGCGCGGCATCATGGCCAACATCAACCAGGTGCTGGACCCCGAGCTGGCGCAGGCGCTGGCCCGCGAGCTCGGCGTCGAAACCATGATCGTCTCCTTCGAGGAGGAGGTGCAGCTCAAGCAGGAGCTCGCCGGCGGCGCCGAGCAGCAGGAGGCAACCGGCAAGCGGGTCTCCCGGGGACCGGTGGTCACCATCATGGGCCACGTCGACCACGGCAAGACCTCGCTGCTCGACGCCATCCGGCAGTCGAAGCTGACCGAGGCCGAGTCGGGCGGCATCACCCAGCACATCGGCGCCTATCACGTCGAGGTCAACGGGCGGCAGATCGTCTTCATCGATACGCCCGGCCACGAGGCGTTCACCATGATGCGCGCCCGCGGCGCCCGGATCACCGACATCGTGGTCCTGGTGGTTGCGGCCGACGACGGCGTGATGCCGCAGACGATCGAGGCGATCGACCATGCCCGCGCGGCCAAGGTGCCGATCGTGGTGGCGATCAACAAGGTCGACAAGGCGAACGCCAACCTCGACCGGGTCAAGAAGGAGCTCTCCGACCGCGGCCTGATGGCCGAGGACTGGGGCGGCGACACGGTGATGGTGCCGATCTCGGCGCTCAAGCGGGAGGGGATTCCCGAGCTGCTCGAGATGATCCTGCTGACCGCCGACATCCTCGACCTCAAGGCCAACCCGGAGATGCCCGCCCAGGGCGCCGTGATCGAGGCCCGCAAGGAGGTCGGCCGCGGCACCGTGGCGACCGTGCTGGTGCAGAACGGCACCCTCAAGGTGGGGGACGTCTTCGTCACCGGCTCCGCCTGGGGCAAGGTGCGCTCGATGAGCGACGACCTCGGGCAGCGGGCGCAGAAGGCCGGCCCCTCGACACCCGTGGAGGTCACCGGCTTCAACGACCTGCCGGACGCCGGCGACATGCTCCAGGTGGTGGAAGACGAGTCGAAGGCGCGCGGCATCGCCGAGTTCCGGGCCCAGGAGCAGCGCCGCCGGGGGCTCGCCCCCAGCCAGGCTCGGATGTCGCTCGACCAGCTCTTCACCCACATTCAGGAGGGGGAGGTCAAGGAGCTTCCCGTCGTCCTCAAGGCGGACGTGCAGGGCTCGGTCGAGGTGCTGCGCGAGGCGCTCTCCAAGGCGAGCACGGAGAAGGTCAAGGTGCTGGTGCTCCACTCGGGGATCGGCGCGATCTCGACCAACGACGTGCTCCTGGCCTCGGCCTCGAAGGCGATCATCATCGGCTTCAGCGTCCGGCCCGAGCGCGCCGCCGTCGAGCTCGCCGAGAAGGAGGAGGTGGAGATCCGTCTCCACACCGTGATCTACGAGCTGATCGACGAGCTGCGCAAGGCGATGACCGGGCTGCTCGACCCCACCTTCCGCGAGGTCTCCTCCGGGCGCGCCGAGGTTCGCGACACCTTCAAGGTGCCGAAGATCGGCACGATCGCCGGCTGCCACGTGATCGAGGGGGTGATCCCGCGGACCGCCGCGGTGCGCCTGCTGCGCGACAACCGGGTCGTCTACGAAGGGAAGATCGCTTCCCTGCGGCGCTTCAAGGACGACGCCTCCGAGGTGCGCACCGGCTTCGACTGCGGCATCGGGCTCGAGCGGTTCCAGGACTTCAAGCCGGGCGACGTCATCGAGGCCTACACCAGCAAAGAGGTGGCGCCGGTCCTGTAAACAGCGTGGGGAACGCGTAGGGTGCGCGCTGTGCGCACCTTGCCGTCCCCCGGTGCGCACAGCGCACCCTACGCGCCTGTCAATAGGAAGACTCCGGAGCGCCTGAGCCGATGATCGTCGGGATTTCCGTTTTCGAGCTGCACCTCCACTCGAGCCGCAGCCTCAAGGACAAGCGGCGCGTCGTCAAATCGCTGATCGACCGGGTGCATCACCGCTACCGGGTCTCCATCGCCGAAACCGACTTCCACGACCTCCACCAACGGGCGGAGATCGCGATGGCGGTGGTGACGGCCGGCGGCGAGAGCGAGATGGAGAAGATGATGGAAGAGGTGCGCGACATCGTGGAGAGCGACCCGGAGGTCTATCTGACCCGCTGGGACCCGCAGATCCTGGAGGGGGAGTCTTGAGCCGCCGCACCGATCGCGTCAGCGACCTGCTGCGGGCCGAGCTGTCGGACCTCCTCCTGCGGGAGGTTCACGATCCGCGGGTGAAACTGGCCTCGGTGACGGCGGTCGACGTGACCTCCGACCTTCACCGGGCCATCGTGAAGATCTCGGTCCTCGGCAACGACGAGCAGCGGCAGGAGACCATCGAGGGTCTGCGCCATGCCCGGGGGTTCCTGCGCACGGAGCTGGCACGCCGGCTGCGGCTGCGGGTGACCCCGGAGCTGGTCTTCGAGCTCGACCGTGGAGCCGAGCACAGTCAACGAATCTCGGAACTTCTGGAGGGCCTCCATGGGCGGGATGAAAGCTCCTGAGGACCTGATGCGGCGCATCCGGCAGGGCAACCGGTTCCTGCTGACGAGTCATATCAACCCCGACGGCGACGCGATCGGCTCCGAGCTCGGGCTCGCGCGCCTGCTGCGCGGCCTCGGCAAGGGGGCCGTGGTCTGGAACCGCGACCCGACGCCGACGATCTACCGGCCGCTGCCCGGCAGCGACCGGATTCACGTCGGCGAGGAGCCGCCGGCCGGCTTCCCCGACGTCTTCGACGCCATTATCGTCCTCGAGTGCCCCAGCCCCGACCGCACCGGGCTCGAGGCTCACCTGGGCGCCAAGCCGATCATCAACATCGACCACCACCTGGGCAACCAGTGCTACGGCGTGGTCAACTGGGTGGACTCCGCGGCGCCGGCGGTGGGCGAGATGGTCTTCCGGCTGGCCCAGGGGCTCAAGCTGGCGCTGGAGCCCGAGGTCGCGAGCTGCCTCTACCTCACCCTGGTGACCGACACCGGCGGCTTCCGCTTCTCGAACGCCACCGCCGCCGCCTTCGAGGCCGCGGCAGCCCTGGTGCGCGAGGGGGCCCACCCCGAGCAGGTCGCCCAGTGGCTCTATGAGAGCCAGCCGCTCTCGGTGGTGAAGCTGACCGCCGAGATGCTGCAGACGCTGCAGATCCACGAGGGGGGGCGGGTCGCCACCGGCCTCCTCACCCGCGAGATGTTCGAGCGCGCCGGCGCCGCCCCCGGCGACTCGGAGGGGCTGATCGACTCCCTGCGCTCGATCGCCGGGGTGGACGCGGTGGCGCTGATCCGCGAGCTCCCCGACGGCGGCCAGGACCATCTGCACAAAATTTCCCTGCGCAGCCGCGGCGAGGTGGACGTCGAGAAGATCGCCCGCCGCCACGGCGGCGGCGGGCACCGCAACGCGGCCGGCCTGACGATGACGGGCGCGGGCGAGGAGATCCGCCGCGAGGTGGCGTCGGAATTGGGGGCGGCGCTCGGCTCATGACGGAGATGAAGGACGGCCTGCTGTTGCTCGACAAGGATCCGGGGTTCACCTCGCACGACGCCGTGCAGCGGACGCGGCGGGTCCTGAAGCAGAAGAAGATCGGCCATTGCGGCACGCTGGATCCGGACGCCACCGGGCTGCTCCTGCTGACGCTGGGGACGGCGACCCGGCTGACCCGGTTCCTGATCCGGGCGCCCAAGGTCTACGAGGGGGTCATCCGCTTCGGGACGGCCACCGACACTTACGACGCCGCGGGGCGGGTGACCGCCGAGGCGCCCCCCGAAGCGGTCGCGGCGCTGGCGCCGGCGGCGGTGGCCGCGGCCATGCGCGGCTTCGAGGGGGAGATCCAGCAGCAGCCGCCCCCCTACTCCGCCAAGAAGATCCAGGGGGTCAAGTACTACGAGCTGGCCCGCCGGGGGGAAGAGGTGCCGTCCGAGACCAAGGACGTCACGGTCTACGAGTTCGCCCCCGCCGGCGATATTGGCGACATGGATGAGGAGGGGCGCCTGCGCTTCCGGCTCTCCTGCTCCTCGGGAACCTACGCCCGCGGCCTCGCCCACGACCTGGGCGCGGCGCTGGGGGTGGGAGCGCATCTCGCCGAGCTGCGCCGCACCCGGATCGGCGGCTTCCGGACCGAGGACGCCCTGCGGCTCCCCCGGCTCGAGGAGCTGGTCCAGGCGGGCGAGCCGCTGGGATCGGCGTGGGTGCCGTTCGACCAGATCCCGCTCCCCTTCGGCGAGGTCACCGCCGACCCGCAGCAGGAGCACCGGATCGCCCACGGGCAGACGGTGCTGGTGCGCGAGCTCGCGGGGGAGGAGGGGGACTGGGTCAAGTTGATCAATCGCCGGCGGGAGTTCATCGCCGTCGGCACCGTCACGGAGAGGATCGGCACTGCCGGGGTCGGCATCGTCCAGCCCCGGGTCGTGTTCCGCTGAGCGGAGCGGGACCGTGTGCTAGAATGTAGTCTTGAGAGAAATGTAAGGAGGAGTTTGCTTTGGCGCAAACCAGTGAAATCAAAGGAAAGATTATCAGCGACTACCGGGTTCACGACACGGACACCGGCTCGCCCGAGGTGCAGGTCGCCCTTCTGACCAGCCGGATCAACGAGCTGACCGAGCACTTCAAGACGCACGGCAAGGACCATCACAGCCGTCGCGGCCTGCTCAAGCTGGTAGGTCAGCGCCGTCGCCTGCTCGATTATCTGAAGGGGAAGGATGTCGAGAAGTACCGTTCGACCATCGAGCGTCTCGGGATCCGCAAGTAACCCCCCCACCGACCGACTCGGCAGGAAAGAGCTCCGGGATCCCCTGAACGACGGGTCCCGGAGCCCTGCGATCCTCCGGACCCTTCGGCTCCTCGGCCCCTTCGAGGACGCGACGCCCAGACGTTCAGCCGGTCCGGAACTGTAGGTAGACGAACAAAGCGGAATAAAGCGAAACAAGAGAGAGAGAAAAGACAAATCCTATGAAGCAGACCAAAGAGATTCCCATCGGCGCGGGAACCCTGATCATCGAATCGGGGTACCTGGCCAAGCAGGCCAACGGGTCCTGCACCGTCCGGCTCGGCGACACCGTCGTGCTCGCCACCGCTTGCATGGAGTACAAGGGTCCCGCGGAGCGTGACTTCCTGCCGCTCACGGTCGATTATCGGGAGTACACCTACGCCGCCGGGAAGATCCCGGGGGGCTTCTTCAAGCGCGAGGGGCGACCTTCGGAGAAGGAGATCATCACCTCCCGCCAGATCGACCGCCCGCTGCGCCCCCTGTTCCCCGACGGCTACAAGGCCGACACCCAGATCATCGCCTTCTGCCTCTCGGCCGACGGCGAGAACGACCCCGACATCCTCGCCATCAACGGCGCCTCGATCGCGCTGGTGCTCTCCAACATCCCCTTCTACCATCCGGTGGGCGCGGTGCGCGTGGGGCTGATCGACGGCGAGGTGGTGATGAACCCCACCAACAGCCTGCGCGACGTCTCGGACCTCGACCTCGTCGTGGTCGGCACGGAGGAGGCGGTGGTGATGGTGGAGGCCGGCGCCAACCAGGTCTCCGAGGAGCTGATCCTCGAGTGCATCTGGCGCGGCCACCAGGAGATCCAGAAGATCATCAAGGCGCAGCACGAGATGTTCCGCGAGGGGAACCGGGAGAAGCCGTCGTGGACGGCTCCCGAGACCTACCCCGAATCGCTCTACGAGCAGGTCAAGGCGGAGTTCCATGGCTCTCTGAAGGCGGCCCTCTTCACCAAGAAGAAGTTCGAGCGCAAGGACGCCGTCAGCGCGGTCGTCAAGCCCTACCTGGAGCAGGTCGCGGGGGACGATGCCGCGAAGAAGGCCGACGTCAAGAAGATCGTCAGCCGTCTCGAGGAGGAGATCCTGCGCGAGGTGGTGCTCAACGACCGCATCCGGTTCGACAGCCGGCGCCTCGACGAGATCCGGCCGATCGCGATCGAGGTCGGGGTGCTCCCCCGCACCCACGGCTCGGCGGTGTTCACCCGCGGCGAGACGCAGGCGCTGGCCACGGCGACGCTCGGCACCAGCCGCGACGCCCAGGTGATCGAGGAGTACGAGGGGGAGAGCATCCAGAAGTTCCTCCTGCATTACAACTTCCCCCCCTTCTCGGTTGGCGAGGTGAAGTTCCTGCGCAGCCCCGGCCGGCGCGAGATCGGCCACGGCGTGCTGGCCCGGCGGGCGCTGCTCCCCGTGCTGCCGCACGAGGACGAGTTCCCGTATACGATCCGCCTCGTCTCCGACATCCTGGAGTCGAACGGCTCCTCCTCGATGGCCACGATCTGCGGCGGCTCGCTCGCCCTGTTCGACGCCGGCGTGCCGCTCCTCGCCCCGGTGGCGGGAGTCGCCATGGGCCTGATCAAGGGGGAGGACGACACCTTCGCGGTGCTCTCCGACATCGCCGGCCAGGAGGACCACTACGGCGACATGGACTTCAAGGTCGCCGGCACCCGCCAGGGCGTGACCGCGCTCCAGATGGACATGAAGATCACGGGCGTCACGCGCGAGATCATGAGGGTCGCCCTGGAGCAGGCCAAGGTCGGCCGCATGCACATCCTGGGGATCATGGAGGGGGCTCTCCCGCAGTCGCGGATCGACATCTCCAAGTTCGCGCCGCGTCTCTACACCCTGCAGATCGCCAAGGAGAAGATCCGCGACGTCATCGGACCCGGCGGCAAGACGATCCGCTCGATCATCGAGGAGACCGGCTGCAACATCGAGATCGAGGACGACGGCCGGGTGGTCATCGCCTCGCCCGACGAGCCGGCGGCCCGGCGCGCCATCCAGATGGTGGAGCGCCTGACCCAGGTGCCCGAGCTGGGCAAGCTCTACACCGGCACGGTGCGTCGCATCGAGGCCTACGGCGCCTTCGTCGAGATCATGCCGGGCACGGACGGGCTGGTGCACATCAGCGAGCTGGCCCCCTACCGCGTCCGCGAGGTCACCGACCTCCTCAAGGAGGGGGACGAGATCGAGGTCAAGGTCGTCAACATCGACGAGCAGGGGAAGATCCGGCTCTCCCGCAAGGCCGTGATCATGGAGTCCCCCGACTACGACCCCTCGCAGTACGAGGGGATGGAGATGGCGATGGCCGGCGGCGGCGGTGAGCGCGAGCCGCGCGGCGAAGGCGGCGACCGCGGCGGCCGAGGTGGCGACCGTGGCGGCCGCGGCCCCGGCGGGGGTGGCGGGTTCCGTGGTGGCCGCGGCGGCGGCGGGGGTGGACGTGGCGGCGGTGGCGGTGGCCGCGGCGGCAACCGCTAGACCCCTTTCCCTCCTCGCGAGCACAGTACGGGCGGCCTTCGGGCCGCCCTTTCCTTTTCCGCGAGATATACACTCTCTCCATGCCGAGCTCCGTGAACCGCGACGCCCTCGTCTCCCACCTCGACCAGTACCTCGACTCGCGCGGGCGGGACTACGGGCCGAACGGCCTGCAGGTGGAGGGGCGGGAGGAGATCCGCAAAGTCGTCACCGGCGTCTCGGCCTGCCAGGAGCTGTTCGTCCGCGCCCGCGAGGCCGGAGCGGACGCCGTGCTGGTCCATCACGGCCTGTTCTGGGAGGGGATGCCGCGCACCCTGACCGGTTTCCAGTACAAGCGGGTGGCGGAGCTGATCCGGGGGGAGATGAGCCTGCTCGCCTATCACCTGCCGCTCGACCGCCATCTCGAGGTGGGCAACAACGCGGTGGCCGGCCGCGAGCTCGGGCTGCGGCGGATCGAGCCTTTCGGCCTTCACGAGGGGCTGCCGCTCGGCGTCAAGGGGCTCTACCCCGAGCCGATCCCGGCGGCCGAGCTGGTCGAGCGCTGCCGCCGGGTCTACGGCCAGGAGCCGCTCGCCTACCTGTCCGGCCCGGGATCGATCTCGACGCTCGGGATCATCAGCGGCGGCGGCCAGCGGGAGTTCTACACGGCGATCGAGGAGGGGCTCGACGCCTACGTCACCGGCGAGGTCACGGAGTGGGTGATGAACGTGGCGAAGGAGACCGGGACCCACTACCTCGCCGCCGGCCACTACGCGACTGAGCGGCTGGGCGTCCGCGCCCTCGGCGAGCACCTCGTGGAGCGGTTCGGGATCGAGGTCGAGTTCATCGACGTGCCGAACCCCGCCTGATCAGCCAGCCTTCGGAAAGAGCCGGAAGAAATTCTCCCCCGTCCGCCGGCAGACCTGCTCGAAGGTCTCTCCCGTCTCCTGGGCGAGGCGGGCGGCGATCTCCACCACGTAGGCGGGACGGTTGGGCTTGCCGCGATGGGGGACGGGAGCCAGGTAGGGGGTGTCCGTCTCGACGAGACAGCGGTCCGGCGGCAGGATCGGCAGGACCTCGCGGACGTTGCCGGCCTTGGGGAAGGTGATCATCCCCGTGAAGCCCAGATAGAAGCCGCGGCCGATCAGCTCGCGGGCCATATCCAGTCCACCCGCGAAGGAGTGGAAGTCCGCCTGGAGATCCCGGAAGGGCTCCTCGCCGACCACCGCCAGCATCTCCTCGTTGCTATCCCGGTTGTGGACCACGACCGGCAGGCCGAGCTCGACCGCCAGGATCCACTGCTCGCGCAGGGCTCGAAACTGCGCCTCGCGCGGCGAGTGGTCGTAGTAGAAGTCGAGCCCGCACTCCCCCACCGCCACCGCCTTGGGATCGGCCAGCAGGGAGCGCAGCCGATTGACGTCCCCCTCCCGCCAGGACACGGCGTCGTGGGGGTGGGTCCCCAGGGCGCACCAGACGTCCGGATGGCGATGGCAGAGGGCGAGGACTTCCTCGGCCTCCTCCAGCTTGATGGCGGGAACGAGGAACCCCCGTACCCCCCGCTCCCGGGCCGCGTCGAGGGCGCGCTCGCGCTCCTCTGGCGGCAGGCTCTGGAGGTGGCAGTGGGAGTCGATCGGACCCGAGAGGTCGTGGGGACTCACTTGACGCGGGTGCCGTTCGGGACCTGGGCTCCCGGATGGAGCAGGACCGGCTTGCCGTCGAGCGAGGCGGCAAGGACCATCCCCTGCGACTCGACGCCCATCAGCTTGGCGGGCTGCAGGTTCGCCGCCACCACCACCTGCTTGCCCACCAGATCCTCCGGCTTGTAGGCGAGCGCGATGCCGGCGACGATCGTGCGCGGCGCGCCCTCGCCGAGATCGGCCGAAAGCTTCAGCAGCTTGTTCGACTTCGGCACCGGCTCGGCGGCGAGGATCGTCGCCACCTTGAGCTCGGCCTGGAAGAACTGGTCGATCGAGATCAGGCCGGTCTTTTCGCCGCCGGCATCGGGAGCGGCGGCAGTGGCGGCAGTCGTGGCAGGGGGGGGCGTCTCCATGGTCTTCTGTCTCTCCTGGCCCTGAGCCCGGGCTTCGCCGAGGTAGGCCTCCTTGTCGATCCGGGGGAAGAGGGGTGCCAGCTCGGGGATCTCGGCCTCGGTGGGGGTGCCCCCCCAGCGCAGCGCGTCGAGGCTGTCCGGCGGTGTCGCGATGCCGATCGCGGCGAGCACCCGCGGCGCCATCCGCGGCATGAACGGCAGGAGCCCGGTGGCGACGATCCGCACCGCCTCCAGCCCGATCCAGAGGATGCGGGCGAGCTTCGGGGTGGGCCCCTCGGTCTTGATCAGCTTCCAGGGCTCGTGGCTGACGATATACTGGTTGGTCTCCGCGAGCAGCCGCCAGAGGCTCTCGAGCGCCCGGCTGAAGGCGAGGTCGTCCATCGCCGCCTGGTAGTCCGCCACCGCTTTCTTGGCGGCCACGGCAAGGACGTTGTCGCTGCAGGAATTGGGGGGCGTCTGGCCGCCGAAGGCGCTGCGGGAAAGGGTCACCAGGCGGCTCACGGTGTTGCCGAGATCGTTCGCCAGGTCGCTGTTGTAGCGGTCGACGAACGCCTCGTCCGAGAAGCTGGCATCCTGGCCGAAGACCATCTCGCGCAGCAGGAAGTAGCGGACGCTATCGCTGCCGAAGCGCTCGATCAGCTCGTCGGGGCTCACGATGTTGCCGGCGGACTTCGAGATCTTCCGGCCGTCGCGCTGCCACCAGCCGTGAGCCCAGACCACGCTCGGCAGCGGCAGGCCGGCCGACATCAGGACTGCCGGCCAGTAGACGGCGTGGAAACGCAGGATGTCCTTGCCCACGAGTTGGAGTCGGACGTCGCCGTGCTCCCAGAACTTCTGGTAGAGCCGGTCGTCCTGGCCGCCGAAGCCCAGGGCGCTGATGTAGTTGGTAAGGGCCTCGAGCCAGACGTAGACGGTCTGGCCCGGATAGCCGGGGAACGGGATCCCCCATTCCAGGTTGGAGCGCGAGACGGAGAGGTCGCGCAGGCCCCCCTCGACGAAGGAGCGGACCTCGTTCAGGCGGCTCTCCGGCCGCACGAACTCGGGGTGAGCAGCATAGAGGTCGAGAAGCGGCTGCTGGTACTTCGAGAGCCGGAAGAAGATGTTCTCCTCCGACTTCCATTCGACCGGCGTGCCGTGGACCGGGCAGGTCTTCTCCGGCGCCAGCTCCTTCTCGGTGTAGAAGGTCTCGCAGGGGGGGCAGTACCACCCCTCGTGGCGCGCCGTGTAGAGGTCCCCCGCCGCCTCGATGCGGCGGATGATCTCGACCACCCCCCGCTTGTGCCGCTCCTCGGTGGTGCGGATGAAGTCGTCGTAGGAGAACCCCAGCCGGTCGCGCAGCTCGTGATACTTGGCCACCACCCGGTCGGCCAAGACGATCGGCTCGATCCCCTCGGCGCGGGCCGCCCGCTCGATGTTCTGGCCGTGCTCGTCGGTCCCGGTGAGGAAGTAGACGTCCTGCCCCGCCATCCGCAGATAGCGCGCCAGGGTATCGCCGACGGTGGTCGTGAAGATGTGCCCGATGTGGGGCAGCGCGTTCACGTAGTAGATCGGGGTGGTGAGATAGAAGGTGCTCATGGGGAGGGGGATTATTACATCATTGAGATCGGCCGTTCAGGCCAGATCTTCCAGGGTGAACCGGTGGCGCGCGCCACAGAAGGCGCAGTCGGCCTCGATGGTGCCGTCGTCCGCGCGCAGGTAGTCCCGGTCGTCCGCCGGCAGGCCGGCGAGGTGGTCGAGCAGGCGCTCGCGGCTGCAGCGGCAGCGATAGCGCAGCGGCCGGACCTCCTTGACCTCGCGGTCGAGCCCGGCGAGAACCTTTTCGACGACGTGCTCGGCGCCTCCTTCTTCGATGAGATGGCTGACGCCGCGGATGCCGGCGATGTTGCTCTCGAGACGGGCGACGGTCTCCTCGGGCGCGCCGGGCAGCACCTCGACCACCATGCCGCCGGCGGCGACGACGCCGCTCGGCTTGCCGAGCACGCCCAGCAGCACGGCGGACTGCCTCTGCTCGCTCTGCGAGAGGTAATAGGCGACGTCCTCGCCGATCTCGCCGCTCACCAGCTCGACCTGGCTCTGGTAGCTGTTCCCCTGCTCGTACTCACGGAGCACGCGGAGGTACCCCTTCCCCACCGCCCGCCCCACCCCCAGCTTGCCGCCCGGCCAGTCCGGGACCTGCACCCTGGGGTCCCCCACCAGGCCGCGGAGATTGCCTTCGTCGTCGGCCTCCGCGAGGACCCGCAGGATCGGTCCGTCGCCGCGCACCTCCAGCATCAGGCGGCCCGGTCTCTTGGTGGACAGGCGCTGCAGCAGGGCCGCGCCGGCCAGGCAGCGGCCGAGCGCCGCGGCCGGCACCGGCCAGAGGTCGAACCGGTCGCGCACCTCTTCCATGACGTCGGTGATGTCGGCGACCGCCCAGCGGAAAGCGCCGTTGCCGGCGAGCCCCAGCTCGAGCGTCCCCTGCGCGGTGATCGGTGTCTCGTTCACTGCCATCTCTCCATCCGGGTGCAAAAAGACAATGCGAAGACTGACAGGGACGTCAGGGACCGCAGGGACAACAGGAAAAACCGTCCTTCGTGTCCTTGAAGTCCCTGCCGTTCTTAGGATTTGAGAGCGCCCGTGGCCGCCAGGGCGGCACGGTAGACGTCGCGCCAGGGAGCTCCACTGGCGAGCGCCAGCCGGCGGCAGTCTTCGAATTCGGGCGCCACCGCGAGCGGGCGGCCGTCGAGGCGGGCGCGCTTGATCCTCACGGTTCCAAACGCGGTGGCGACCTCCAGAATTTCTCGTTCCGCCTCGAGGCGCGAGGCCGCGTGGTAGCGGCAGCCGAGGGAGCCGGACTCGGTGAGCAGGAGCCCCGCCAGCTCCTCCAGCTGCGGGCGGCGGCAGAGCAGGGTGACCAGGGTGCCGGGCCGGCTCTTCTTCATCTGGACGGGGGTGAAGTAGACGTCGAGGGCACCGGCGGCGAGCAGGCGTTCCATCAGGAACCCGAACCCCTCGCCCGGCAGGTCGTCGACCTCGGTCTCGACGACCATGACTTCGGCGCGCGCCGCGGCGGACCGCCCGCGCAGCAGGCGCAGGGCGTTGGGGTGGGTCGGAAGGTCTTTCTTCCCCAGGCCGTAGCCGGCGCCGTCGAGCACCATGGCGGGGAGGTCGAGGAACTCGTCGACCAGCTCGGCCAGGATCACCGCGCCGGTCGGCGTCGTCAGCTCGCCGCCCGGCCCGCCGAAGACGGGGACGCCGCGCAGCAGCTCGGCCGTGGCGGGCGCCGGAATCGACACCTCGCCGTGCGCCATCCTCACCCGGCCGCTCCCCAGGTTCACCGGGCCGCAGGTGAGCCGCTCCGGCGCCAGATGCTCGATGGCGGCGGCGGCCCCCACCAGGTCGACGATCGAGTCGATCGCCCCCACCTCGTGGAAGTGGACCCGCTCGATCGGCATGCCGTGCGCCTTCGCCTCCGCCTCGCCCAGGCGCTGGAAGAGCCGAACCGCCCGCTCCTTCACCGCCGCGGAGAGGGCGCTCCCCTGGATCATCCCCCGGATCTCGGCCAGCCCGCGCGTGTGTCCGTGATGATGTCCATGTTCATGTCCGTGGTGATGTCCGTGTTCATGTCCATGGTCATGTCCGTGGTCGTGATGATGCTCGTGGGCGGCCTCTTCCGGATCCGGCCCCTCGAGCGGCCTGCCGTGCTCGAGGACGCGGAAGCGGGTCCCCTCGAAGCCGCCGCGCGAGGCTTTGCGGGCCTCGACCGACACCCCGGAGAGGCCGAGCCGGACCACGACGTCAGAGAGGATCTCGACCGGCATGCCGAGGTCCAGGCAGGCGCCGAGGAACATGTCACCGGCGATGCCGCTGCTGCAATCCAGATGGTAGGTCGCCATGGCGGGTTAGGCTACCACGCGCACTTTTCCTTCAGCGACACCCAGCGCCCCCGGTGGCCGAGGATGACGTGGTCGGCCAGGCGCAGACCCACGATCTCCGCCGCCTCCGCCATGCGCCGGGTGAACAGGAGGTCCTCGGCGCTCGGCGAGGGGTCGCCGCTGGGGTGGGTATGGAAGAGATAGATGGCCGCCGCTCCACGCTGCAGGCACTCGCGGAGGATCTCCCGCGGCTCGACCGAGATGCGGGAGATGGTGCCGCGGAACATCTCCCGCTCGCCGAGCAGGAGGTTGCGGGCGTCGAGGAACAGCGCTCCCATCACCTCCTGGTCGCAGGTCTGGTAGCGGAGCGCCAGGTAGCGGGCCACGTCCACCGGGCGGGAGAGCGGCTCGGCGTCGAGGAGCTGCTCGCGGGCGAGGCGCCGGCCGATCTCGACCGCGGCGAGGAGGGCCGCGGCCTTGGCGGCGCCGAGGCCGGACCGCCGGAGCGAATGGGGGGTGGCGGTGAGCAGCCCGGCGAGCCCGCCGTTCTCGCGCAGGACGTCCATCGCCATCTGGAGGGCGGAGACTCCCACCCGGCCCGTGCGCAGCAGCACGGCGAGCAGCTCCGAGTCGGAGAGCGAGCTGCCGCCGCTCTGGAGCAGGCGCTCCCGCGGGCGCTCCCCCTTGGGCAGCTCGCGGATCATGATGGGCTTTGCCATCGGCTCCTTTCGATCGTCTCGATCGCCTGGACCAGGGCCGGCAGGGCCTCCCCGGCGGGGGCGGCGAGGCGCAGGTCCATGAGGCGCGAGAAGGGCGTGGGCTCCGGGTTGACCTCGATCAGGCAGGCGCCGGCCTGGTGCGCGAGCTCGATCAGCCCGGCGGCGGGGTAGACCGTGCCGGAGGTGCCTACGGAGACGAAGAGGTCGCAGAACGTCGCCTCCTCATAGGCGAGGACGAGCACGTCCTCGGGGAGCGCCTCGCCGAACCAGACCACGGCGGGGCGGAACCTGCCGCCGCAGGAGCAGACCGGCGGCCGCCCGGAGGACTCGGCGACCGCCTCGCCCATCTCCCGGCTCCGGCCGCAGCGCTCGCAAACAGCGCGGGTGATCGTGCCGTGCAGCTCCAGGAGATTCCGGCTCCCCGCCCGCTGGTGGAGGCCGTCGACGTTCTGTGTCACCACCGTGACCGCCGGGAAGAGGGTCTCGAGCCGCGCGATCGCGTCGTGGGCGGGGTTGGGAGTGGCCGCCGCGGCCTGACCGTACCGCCAGGCGTACCAGCGCCAGACCTTCTCCGGGTCGGCCCGAAACGCCTCGGGTGTCGCCAGCTCCTCGGGGCGCATCCTCTCCCAGAGGCCGCCGGCGCCCCGGAAGGTATCGAGGCCGCTCTCGCGCGAGACGCCGGCGCCGGAGAACACCACGACGCGCTCCGCCCTCCGCACCCGCTCGCGGACCGGCGGGGAAAGCTCCAACGGCTCCATCCTCCTCCTTCCCTCGCGTTGACACTGCGCGACGGATCCTGCTACAAACGCGGCCGTTATGCCCTACCTGCCCAACAACTTCGGCCTCCTCGAACCGGCGGCGAGCGACTATGAGACCAGCCGCGTCGCCGTCCTCCCCGTCCCCTTCGAGCGCACGACCTCATATGGCAAGGGGACCACGTCCGGCCCGGCGGCCATCCTCCGCGCCTCCCAGGCTATGGAGCTCTACGACGAGGAGCTGGCGGCCGAGCCCTACGTGCAGGGCATCGCGACCCTGCCCCCCTTCCTCCCCGAGGCGTTCGACATGGGCGAGGGTCTGGCGGAGCTCCAGGAGGCCTGCAAGGCCCACATGGAACACGGCAAATTCCTGGTGACCCTCGGGGGCGAGCACAGCTTAACGCAAGCGCCGGTCAAGGCGGCCCGCGAAGTCTTCGGCGAGATCGGAGTCGTGCAGTTCGACGCCCACACCGACCTCCGGGAGGAGTTCGAGGGGACCCCCTACAGCCACGCCAGTGTCATGAAGCGAGTGGTGGATTCAGGGGTCCCGACGCTGGCGGTCGGCATCCGCTCCCTCTCGGCGCCGGAGGCGGGGTTCGTCCGCGAGAGGAACCTGCCGGTGATCTGGGGGCACCAGCTCGATCGCGCGGAGGAGCTCTTCCCGGCGATGCTGGCGGCCCTGCCGGAGAAGATCTATCTCACCTTCGACATCGACTACTTCGACCCCTCGCTGGTCCCCGCCACCGGTACGCCCGAACCGGGCGGCGGCCACTGGTACCCCACGCTCCGCCTCCTCCGCCATCTGTTCCAGACCAGGACGGTGGTAGCGATGGATCTGATCGAGCTGGCGCCCATCGGCGGCCACCCTGCGAGCGACTTCCTGGCGGCGAAGCTGATCTACAAGTGTCTGGGGTATCTCTGGGAGAAGGAAGGTCGGCCTGCTGGATCGTGACTCCGCTTTCCATGGTAGAATTACCGAAACTGGGAACGGGAGCTCGCTCATGGATCAAGATCTCATCGACTATCTCGATCGGCAATTCTCCTCGATCGACCAGCGGTTTAACCAGATCGACCAGCGTCTTGATCAGGTCGACCAGCGTCTTGATCAGGTCGACCAGCGTTTCGATCAGGTCGACCAGCGGTTCGATCAGGTCGACCAGCGGTTCGAGAAACTGGAGACCGAGGTGCGGAGAGCCTATGTGGCGATCGAGGATCTACGGGGCCAGGTCCGCCTGGTCGCCGATGGGGTCACGAACGTCAACGAGCAGCTGAGCCAGCATCGGCAGGAAGTATCCCAGAGGTTCCGTGACATGGAATCCTTCAACCGGCGCTCCTACGAAGACCTCGATGTACGCGTGCGCAGGCTGGAAGCGACCGGCTAGCCAGGTTGGACCGCCGGGAACAGGCTCCTGGTCCCCTCCCCCGTCAACCTCTCCGCCAGCCACTTCCCCGTCGCGAAGCCGAGCGACATGCCGTGGCCGTTGAAGCCGGCGGCGTAGGTCGCTCCGGGGATGCCGGGCACCTCGCCGGTCCGCGGCAGGCCGTCCGGGGTGAAGGCCATGATGCCCGCCCAGCGATGGCGGATGGGGCGGTCCGCGAAGCGCGGGAAGGCTTCGCGGAGGAACCCCTCCAGGGCACCCTGGACCGTCGCGGTGGGCGTCTCCTCGTACCCCACCTCGGTCTCCCTCGCCACCCGGCGGCAGCCGCCCAGGATCAGGGTGCCGTCGGGAAGCTGGCGCAGATACTCGTAGCCGTCGTTCACGTACCAGACCCCCGGCAGATCGCGAACCCCCGGCGCGGTGGCGAAGATCTGGCCACGAACGGGACGGACCTCGCCGAGCAGATGCGGCAGCAGCGCCGGCGCGTAGGCGTTGAGCGCCAGCACGACCCGCCCTGCCAGCAGATGCCCGGCGTCGGTGACGATGCGGACGCGCCCGGCCTCGGGCTCCAGCCGGCGCACCCGCACGCCGGTCCTCACCTGCCCGCCGGCCGCGGCCACGAGCCGGGCGATCCCCCGGCAGAGGCGGGCGGGGTCGAGGCCGCCGTCCCGTGGCAGGAACAGGGCCCCGCCCAGACGGTCGCTGCCGCTCGCCCGGCGCACCTCGGAGGCCTCGCGCCATTCGAGCCGCAGCCCGCGCGCCGCGAGGAGCTCGCCGCTCTGCCGGAGCGCGCTCTCCTGCGCCGGGTCGTCCGCCATGGCGGCGATCCACCCCCCCTCGGGCGTGAACTCACAATCGATCTTCCCCGCGTCGAGCAGCTCCCCCCGCAGCAGCTCCCGGTTCTCGCTCGACAGCTCCCAGAGCCGGAAGGCCGCGGCGTCGCCGATCGCGCGGACGAGGTCGGTGAACGGCTCGGCCGTGCCGGTCATCAGGTAGCCGGCGTTGCGGCCGGAGGCGTGGGAGGCGACGCCGTCGGCGTCGAGCACCAGCGGCCGCCGGCCGGCGCGGGTCAGCCAGTAGGCGGTCGAGAGGCCGACGATGCCGGCGCCGACGACGACGGTCTCGACCTCCTCCGGGCGGCCGCCCCGGGAGAGCCAGAAGGAGGGGGCGCTAGCCAACGAGGACGCTTCCGCCGTTCACGTTGAGGATCTCGCCCGTGATGTGCCGGGCGAGGGGGGAGGCCAGGAAGAGGACGGAGGCGGCGATGTCCTCGGGCATCGCGATGCGCTGGAGCGGGATCGAGGCGAGCACCGCCGCGCGCCGCTCCCCCGAGAGGGCGTCGGAGGTCATGTCCGTATCCACCCAGCCGGGCGCCACCGCGTTGACGCGGATCCCGGGGGCGAGCTCGGACGACCAGGACTTGGTGGCCGAGATCAGCGCCCCCTTGCTCGCCGCGTAAGCGCTGTAGAACGCCTCGCCGCGCTGGCCGGCGGTGGAGCTGATGTTGATGATCGAGGCGTCCTCCGCGCCCACCATCAGGGGGAGCGCGCAGCGGGCGCAGAGGAAGGGGCCGATGATGTTGACGGCGAGCGTCGCCTGCAGCCGCTCCGGCTGGAGCTGCGGCAGCGGATCGTGGACCCAGACCCCGGCGTTGTTGATCAGGCAGTCGAGCCCCCCCCAGCGGGCCGCGACGGCGTCGAACAGCTTGCAGACCTCGTCGGGGTCGGTGACGTCGCAACGGACCGCCGAGTGCGGGGCCTCCGAGATTCCGCGCAGCTCCCGCAGCACCGCGGCCGCCTTCTCGCCGCTCGCCAGATACTGGAGGAACACCGAGGCGCCGGCCCGCGCGAACAGGCGGCAGCACGCGGCGCCGATGCCGCGGCTCCCACCCGTCACCACGACCCGGCGCCCAGAGAGATCGATCAAGCGGCGGCCTCGACCACCATCGCGATCCCCTGCCCGCCGCCGATGCACGCCGAGGCGACGCCGCGGCCGCCACCGCGCCGGTTGAGCTCCTTGAGCAGGGTGATGAGCAGGCGCGTGCCGCTGGCGCCCAGCGGATGGCCGAGGGCGATGGCGCCGCCGTTGACGTTGAGCTTGTCGACGTCGAGGTCGAGCTCCTTGACCACGGCCAGGATCTGCCCGGCGAACGCCTCGTTGATCTCGAAGAGGTCGACGTCGCCGAGCTGCATCCCCGCCTTGCCGAGGGCCGCCCGGATCGCCGGCGCCGGGCCGATGCCCATGCGCGAGGGGTCGACGCCCACCACCGACCACGAGACGATGCGGCCGAGCGGCTTCCACCCCTTCTCCTCCGCTTTCCGGGCCGTGCTGAGGATCATCATCGCCGCGCCGTCCACGATGCCGGAGGCGTTGCCGGCGGTTACGAAGCCGTCCTTGTCGAAGGCCGGGGGGAGCCCCGCGAGGTCCTCCATGGTGGTCTCCGGACGCATGTGGTCGTCCCGGTCGATCACCTTCGCCCGCTTCCCCTTCCCCACCTCGACCGGCACGACCTCCTCGCTCATCCGGCACGCCGCCCACGCCTCGCCCGCCAGCCGCTGCGAGCGGATGGCGAACTGGTCCTGCTCCTCGCGGCTGATGCCGTAGTCGCGGGCCAGGTTGTTGCTCGTCTGCGCCATGTAGCAGCCGCAGTAGCTGTCCATCAGCGAGACCATCAGGAGATCCTGGAGCTGCCCCTGCCCCAGCTTGAAGCCGCGCCGGGCGCCCCAGATGACGTGCGGCGCCTGCGACATGTTCTCCATGCCGCCGACCAGGCAGGTGGTGGCGTCGCCGGTGAGGATCGTCTGCGCCCCCGAGATCACCGACTGGACCCCGGAGCCGCAGAGGCGGTTGACGGTGAGCGCCGGCACCTCCTGCGGCACGCCGGCCTTGAGCGCCACGTGGCGGGCGCCGTAGATGGCGTCCGGCGAGGTCTGCAGCGCGTTGCCGACGAAGGTCTGGTCGATCTCCTTGGGATCGATGCCCGTCTTCTCGAACAGGGCGCGCGCGGCGTGCGCCGCGAGATCGATCGCGGAGACCTCGGCGAAGGAGCCGTTGTACTCGGCCATCGGGGTGCGCACCCCGTCGACCAGGACCAGATCACGAAGTTCCATCAGATGCCTCCCAAAGTTCTTTCGCTGGAGGCGGTCGCGACCCTGTGGAAGCGCCGGCGCCAGCGGTGAATGTCCATCGAGGGATCGATCCGGGAGCCGAGCAGGACGAAGATCCTGCCCCGTTCCGGGTCGATCCAGAAGCTGTTGCCTGCGAAACCGGTGTAACCGAGGGCGGTGGGCGAGAGCGCCCGGCCTCCGCTGCCGTGGAGCCTTCTCCGCCACCAGCCGAGGGCGAACGGGCTACCGCCGGCCAGGGCCGCGGCCACGCCCTCCGGGTTCAACAAACGTCCGGGCGCCAGCCATTCCGCGCCCAGCCGCCAGAGGTCGCGCGCGCCGCCGAACAGGCCGACGTGCCCGCAGACTTCCCCGATTCCCGCCAGGAAGCGGCCGTTGCCGTCCTGGGTACGCCCCAGCGGCGGCGGATCCAGATCCGGCACAACGAAACCCTGCTTCGCCGCCAGCTTCACCTCCTGGCCGGTGCCCATGCGGGACTCGGCGAGATCCGGCCGCTCCCCAGGCACGGCTTCCACTCCGGTCAGCCCGAGCGGCGCGAGGACGCGCGAGCGGAGCAGGTCCATCAGCGGCGCCCTCGTGCAAATCTCCACGGTCCGTCCGAAGAGGATAAACCCGAGATCGCTGTAGGTGCCCGCCCGGGCACCCACGAGATCGCCGTCGACTCCTCCGCGTACGATCAGCTCGACGGCCTCGTCCAGGGACCGGCAACGGTGGTAGAGCGGCGTCCACGCCGCCAGCCCCGAGCGGTGCCGGAGCAGGTCGGAGAGCGTTCGCCGGGCCAGCCGCGCGTGCGCCTGGGGCCAGAGGTCGCCGATCCGGGTCTCCAGCGGCAGAACGCCCTCGGCGTCGAGGACCAGGGCGAGCGTCGCCACGAAGGGCTTGGTGATCGAGGCGTAGTCGAAGCGGGTGGCGATCTCCGCCGGTATTTTCGTCAGTATGCCCTCGCGGGCCTGACCGGCGGCCTCCTCGATCTCGATCCCTTCGCGCGTGCCCACCAGGGCGACGGCGGCGGATACTACGCCACGGCGCACCAGGCCGTCCAGGAAGACCCGGACCCTCACCCCCCGGCCCCCTCTCCCGTCCCCTCACCCCCTCCCTCACCGGGAGAGGGGGAGAAAAAGGCCTCGATTCTTCGCATCAGACGTAGTTGGCGGGATCGCCGGTCTGGAACACCACCACCCGCTCGCCCGGCGAGAACGCTCCGGCGGCCTCCAGGTCCTCGACCGCGGCCAGCGCGGCGGCCCCCTCGGGCCCGATCCGCAACCCCTCGTGGGCGGCGACCCAGGCGGTGATGCCGTCGAGCCGGGCCTCGTCCACGGCGATGGCGCTGCCGCCGGTCTCGTACAGCGCCCGGAGCACGAGAAAGTCGCCGAGCGCCCGCGGCACGCGCAGCCCCCAGACCCGGGTGTCCGGATGCTCCCACGGCGCCGCCGCGTCCTCGCCCGCCTCCCAGGCCCGCACGATCGGCGCGCAGCCGGCGGCCTGGACGGCGACGAAGCGCGGGCGCTTCGGGCCGATCAGCCCCAGCCGGGAGAGCTCGGCGAACGCCTTGTGCATGCCGACGATCCCGGTGCCGCCGCCGAGAGGGTAGACGATCCAGTCGGGCAGCTCCCAGCCGAGCTGCTCGGCGAGCTCCAGGCCCATGGTCTTCTTCCCCTCCGCCCGGTAGGGCTCGCGCAGCGTCGAGAGGGTCCAGTAGCGCTCCTTCCCCTCCTCCAGCAGCTTCGCGGCCTCCACCAGCGTCCCGGGGCCGGAGAGCACTTCGGCTCCGTAGTCCCGGCAGCGCTCGAAGACGGTGCGCGGGGTGTCGGCCGGGAGCGCCACCCGCGCCGGCAGACCCGCCGCCGCGGCGTAGGCGGTGAGCGCCAGAGCGGCGTTGCCGGCGCTGGCGAGCTGCACGCCGGGCGCGCCCAGCTCGCGGGCGCGGTTGACGGCGAGTGAGAGCCCCCGCGCCTTGAACGAGCCCGTGGGGTTGCCCGACTCGTCTTTGAGCCAGAGCTCGACGCCGTCCGGAGCGAAGCGGCGCAGGCGCACCAGCGGCGTCCCCCCCTCGCCGAGGTCCACCCGGCCGGCGAAGTCGGCGACCGGCAGCAGCTCGCGGTAGCGCCAGAGGGTCCATGGGCGCCCGGGCAGGGCCCGCCGCAGCGCCTCCCCCTTTTCGGGATCGAGGTCGTACTCCACCAGCCACGGGGCGCCGGCCGGCGAGAGGAAGGCCGGCTCGTCGAGCGGCGCGGTGACGCCGGTCCGCGAGCAGACCAGCCGCCGTGCCCAGCGGTCTTCAGCGTTCGTCGTCATCATTTTAGAATTCTGGTCTGTTTGGCTCTCACCAGCGGCTCGTCGGTCCGCCGGCGCACCACCAGCCGCACCGGCACGCCGGGCAGGTCGAGAGACTCGCGCAGGCGGTTCTCCAGGTAGCGCCGGTAGTGATGGTTCCGGGGCAGCGAGCGGTTGGCGAAGAGCATGAAGGTGGGCGGCGCCGTGGAGACCTGGGTGGCATAGTAGAGCCGCCAGGCAGTGCCGCCGAGCGAGGGGGGGGCCACCTTGCGGGTGAACTCCTCGAACAATCGGTTGAGCTGGCCGGTGCCGAGCTTGAGCTTGTAGGCGGCGAGGGCGATGTCGATCGGCCCCCAGAGCTTGTCGATGCCGCGGCCGCTGAGGGCCGAGACGTTCACCCGCCCCGGCGTCGCCAGCAGCTCGTCGAGCCGCTCGAAGGAGAGCTCCAGCTTCTCCCGCCGATCCTCGTCCAGCAGGTCCCACTTGTTGATCGCCACCACCGCCGCCCGCCCGAGCTCCCAGATGCTGCCGGCGATCGCGAGGTCGCTGCTGGTCACCCCCGCCGCGGCGTCGATCACCAGCACGGCGACCTGGGCGCGCTCGATCTGGCGCCGCGCCATCATCACCGCCAGCTCCTCGGGCGCTCCCGAGACCTGGCTGCGGCGGCGCATGCCGGCGGTGTCGATCAGCAGGTAGGACTTGTCGCCACGGGTGATCAGGGTGTCGACCGGATCGCGGGTGGTGCCGGCCACCGGCGAGACGAGCGCCCGGTTCTGCCCGGAGATCTTGTTGAGCAGCGAGGACTTGCCGACGTTCGGCCGCCCCACGATGGCGACCAGCGACGCGTCGGGGGGGGTCGGGATCTCGGGGATCTCGGGGAGCGCCAGCGCCAGCGCCTCGCGCAGGTCGCCGATGCCGCCGCCGTGCTCGGCCGAGATCAGGAGCTGGCGGTCGATACCCAGCTTGTAGAACTCGGAGAAACGCCCCTGCGCCTCCTTGGTATCCCCCTTGTTGACCACCAGCACGGCGGGCTTGCCGAAGCGCCGGAAGTGCGACCAGACCTCCTCGTCGGCGGAGACCAGCCCCTGCTTGCCGTCGACCACGAAGAGCAGGAGATCGCTCTCCTCGACGGCCAGGAAGACCTGCTGATTGAGGCCGAGCGGATCGTCCCCCGGCACCAGGCCGCCGGTGTCGACGACCTGGATCGGACGGTCCTCGGCCAGCTCGACCGTCCCGGTGATGCGGTCGCGGGTGATGCCGGGCAGATCGTGGACGATCGCCTGCCGCCGCCCCACGAGACGGTTGAACAGGGTCGACTTGCCGACGTTGGGGCGGCCGATGATGGCGACGGTAGGAGTCAGCTGCATGGGTTACGACCTTCTCTTCCTCTCCCGGCTCTCCCGGGAAGCGCCACGGCCCGGCTTCCGCCGATCGTCCTCTTTTCCCTGAGCCCGCCACGGCGGCGCCGGCCGGGAGCCGGGCTCGGGCATGTCCTTGAGCACGAAGTCCAGCCCGCGCGCCTTGGGCGAGGCACCGACGAGCACCACCTCGACGGGATCGGCCAGCCGGAAGACGCGGCCGTTGCGCTCCCCCACCAGCCGGTGCGCCTCGGGCTCGTGGCGATAGTAGTCGTCCGCCATCGTGCGGATCGGCACCAGGCCGTCGACATAGTAGCCGTCGAGCTGCACGAAGAGGCCGAAGGGCTGGACGCCGGTGATCCTGCCGCGGAAGGCCTCGCCGGCGCGGCCGGTGAGGAAGCGCACCTTCTTCCATTGCAGCAGGTCGCGCTCGGACTGCTCCGACCGCCGTTCCGTCCGGCTGGTGTGCTCGGCCATCGCCGGCAGCCGCTCCGGCATGCGCGTCGCCACCGAATACCCCTCCGCCTTGCCCTGGAGCAGCGACCGCAGCTGGCGGTGGACGACCAGGTCCGGGTAGCGCCGGATCGGCGAGGTGAAGTGGCAGTAATACTCGGAGGCGAGCGCGTAATGGCCCAGGCACTGCGGGTCGTAGACCGCCCGCTGCATGGTGCGCAGAACCACCGAGTTGATGAACTGCTCCTCGGGACGGCCATGGACCTCCCGCATCACCTCCTGGAGCGCCCTGGGCGGCAGCTCGTCGAGCTCCCCCCGCAGTTGCAGGCCGAAGGTGGCGAGCAGGTCCTGCAGCTCCTCCAGACGCTCCGGCGAGGGCGCCGAGTGGACACGGAACAGGGCCGGCACGCCCTGGCTCACCAGCTCGAAGGCGACCGCCTCGTTGGCGGCGATCATGAACTCCTCGATCAGCCGGTGCGCCACGTTCCTCTGCTCGGGCATGATGCCCACCATCACGCCGTCGGTGTCGAGCACCACGTCCCCTTCCGGCAGATCGAAGTCGATCGATCCCCGCGCCGTGCGGGCCGCGTTGAGGATCCGCATCAGCTCGCCCATCTCGCGCAGCGCCGGCAGCACCGGACCGTACTCGGCGGCGTCCCCCTCGGCGGGCTCCTCCAGCACGCGCCGGACCTCGTTGTAGGTGAGGCGGCGCGCGCTTCGGATCACCGTCTCGGCGAAGCGGCGGGAGCGGATGCGCCCCCGGTGGTCGATGTCGAGGAAGGCCGAGAGAGTCAGCCGCGGCACGTCCGGCCGCAGCGAGCAGAGGCCGTTCGAGAGCCCCTCGGGGAGCATCGGGACGGCCCGCTCGGGATAGTAGACGCTGGTCCCCCGGTGATAGGCCTCGGTGTCGAGCGCGTCCGCCTCCTTGACGTAGTGGGAGACGTCGGCGATGTGGACCCCGAGGCGGAACTCGCCGCCCGGCAGCCGCTCGATCGAGACCGCGTCGTCGAAATCGCGGGCGCTCTCGCCGTCGATGGTGACGACGATCCGGTCCCGCAGATCCTCGCGCCCCGCCCAGTCCGCCGGCCGGGGATCGGACGGGAACGCCGCCGCCG
Organism: uncultured Acidobacteriota bacterium; assembly: GCA_963698025.1. GTDB lineage: Bacteria > Acidobacteriota > Thermoanaerobaculia > Multivoradales > UBA5704 > DATARR01. The sequence continues at coordinate 1,406,720 of OY969112.1, forward strand.
CCGCCAGGACGGCGTCGGGGAAGTCGTCCGGAATGCCGTGGTGGCGCAGCACCACCAGCACGTCCACCCCGGGCACCTCGAGATCTCCCAGCACCTCGAGCAGGCGCCCCTGATTGGCGCGGCCGATGCGATCGACCGCCACCAGCACGTACCAGCCGTCCGGGACCCCCTCCGCCCCTTCCACCGGCAGCTCCAGCGAGATCTTGGGATCGTAGGGGTTGAGCCAGCGCAGCCCCCGGTCGTCCGTCTCCAGCGAGCCGACCAGCGTCTCCAGGCGCTGCCCGAGGACCTTGACGACCATCGCCTCGGGCGGCTTGTCGTCCCAGGCGCGGTCCTTGCCCAGGCGGCGCACCACCACGGTGTCCCCGTCCTGCGCCCGCTTCAGATTGCGCTTGCGCACGTAGAAGGCGGGCTCCTCGCGCCCGCTTGGACGATTATTGGGCCGGATGCTCTGCCGGATCAGGGCGTCCCCCTCCTCCAGGCGCTCGACGACCCCGACCTCCCAGCTCGAGTGGCCGGGAGCGAACCAGCGGCCGTCCATCTCCACCGCCCGCCCTTCCTTTTCGAGCCGCGCGAGCGCTTGCGGCAGCTCCCCGGAGCTCCCCTCCCCCGGCTGGAGCTCCCCCTCTTCCACCCCATTCCGCCCGGCCTCTTCGAGGCGGGCGAGGATCTGCTGCCGCAAAATCCCCTCGGCTCCCGGATACGAGATTGACATGGTCGCTGTTCTCTCCCTAGAATCACCCCGCCTGCGAAAGTGGCGGAACTGGTAGACGCGCAAGTCTCAGAAGCTTGTGGCCGAAAGGTCGTGGGGGTTCGAGTCCCCCCTTTCGCACCAACCCTCTCCCCTATTCTTTACCCTCGACAGCGAGCGGAGCTTACACGACGAACGACGCCCCGGGTGGGACGCCGTGGTTGTAACTCTTTCCGCCAGCAGGGGAATTCCAGACGGCTTCAGACCGCCCGGCGCGAGGCGGCCGTCCGCAGGGGGACGACCGATTCCAGGCCCGCCGCGGCGCGCAGGCTGGTCCAGGGGATCCCCTGGAGAAGGTCGCCGAAACGCTCCTCGAACCCCCGCCGACCGGTCTCGTGGATGAACTTCGCGATGCCCCTCAGGGGGCCGGGCGTCGGCCGCCCGGAGATCTCCCAGGGGTGGACCACGGCGACCGGGAGCCCTCCCTCGCCGGCATGGGCGCGCGCGGCGCGGACCAGCCGCTCGGGGTTGACCAGGCGCCCCGTCCAGCTCCCGGCCGGCAGGCGCAGGGGGCCGCCGAAGGTGAGCGGCGGGAACTCGAGGAGGTCCGCCCTCGTCTCACCGCTCCAGCGCAGGCGCGAGGCGAAACGCGGATTGCCCGGCCGGCCGGAGAGGGGGCAGGGGGTCAGCGAGCTGTCGTAGAGGAACCCCGCCTCGGCCACGATCGGCAGCCGCGCGCTGCCGAGACTGCGCAGCGACCACTCCGGCGCCCGGAACCCGAGCACCGGCTCGCCCGTCACGTCCTCCAGGGTCTCCCGGGAGCGCTCGACGTCGGTCTGGAAGGCCTTCAGAGTGCGCTCGCAGGCGCGCAGGTGGAGATGGCCGTGACTCGCCACCTCATGGCCGGCGGCGACGATCTCGCGGATCCGCTTCGGCAGGCGCTCGGCCACCTCGCCGAGCACGAAGAAAGTGGCCAAGCAGCGGGCCCTGGCCAGCATCTCCAGCAGCTCGGGGAGGAGCCAGTCCAGCTCCTCGGGGAGAACCGGCCGGTCCTCCGGATTCACGTAGTCCGGCACCAGGCAGGTGTGGTACCACTCCTCGACGTCCACCGTGAGAGCGCAGCGGAACGGCCCCTGCAAACGCACCACGCGCGGAGCTTCTGGCGCCATCGTCTCCTCCCAGTCTCAAGACAGCACAGGCATACCGTTCCGCCTCTGGAGAAAAGCTCGTCGGCGTGGCGCGGAACGGGGCATGTCGTTTAAGCCCGGGCTACTCTCCGGGGCGGCTGAAGCTGCCAGTGTCACATGCATGCAACGTGCCGGTGACCGGGAGATTACAGGAGGCCAACAGGGGATCGCAATGTCAGGTTTGACGCCGCCCCGGAACGTCGTATCCTCTTCTCGATACGAGCCCACGGAGGAGAGCCCATGGTGCAGGTCCAACCGAAGCCGTTCCTGAGCCCCGAGGAGTACTTGGCCTTCGAGCGGCAGGCCGAAACCCGGAGCGAGTACTACGAAGGCGAGATGTTCGCAATGACGGGCGGGAGCCGCAGGCACAACCTCATCGTCACGAACGTCGTCCGTGAGCTGAGTCTCCAGTTGAAGAAACGGTCCTGTGAGGTCTATTCCAACGACCAGCGAGTCCGCATCCCGGAGACCGGCCTCTACACCTACCCCGACATCGTCGTGGCCTGTGGCGAGCCCCGGTTCGAGGACGAGAGCTTCGACACCCTCCTCAACCCTCTCCTGATCGTCGAGATCCTCTCCCCCACCACCGAGGCCTACGACCGGGGCAAAAAGTTCGAGAACTACCGGACGATCGGCTCCCTCGCCGAGTACGTCCTCGTCTCCCAGGACGAGCCCCGGGTCGAGCAGTTCCTCCGGCAGGACGGCAACCACTGGCTGTTCACGGCCTTCGCGGGGCTGGAGGCGACGATCCCCCTGTCCTCCATCCAGTGCGAGCTGGCGCTGGCCGAGATCTACGACAAGGTGGGGTTGGGCTGACGGCGATTGGACGCCAGGCTGGAGTAAAATATCGAACATGGGCAATCCGCTGAGGGAACAGGAGCTCTTCGAGAAGATCCGTGCTCTTCCAGAAGAGAAGGTTACAGAGGTCGCAGACTTCGTCGACTTTCTTCAGCACCGGGAGAGCGATCGTCATCTCCTTCAGGCCGCCCTCCGTCTATCTGAGGATACCCTCCGACAGACTTGGGACAATGCCGACGACGCGGACTATGACCGCTTATAGCTTCGGCGACGTCGTCCTCGTTCCCTTCCCCTTTACCGATCAGAGTGGCAACAAGAAACGTCCCGCCCGTCGGGTCAGCCTGCCCTTCGAATCCTCACCCTCGGTCCCTCTCCACTTCGTGGAGAGGGAGGGCGCCTGGGCAGAATTGCCAAGCCAGATCCATCTGGACACCGTACCGTTGAGGGCGACCGCAGGTCGCCCCTACACCAGATCTCGATCGCGGGTGTAGGGGCGACCTGCGGTCGCCCTCAACGACGCCGCTACCGGATCTCTCCGCTTCACGAGGTCGCTCGGAACAGGCTCTCCCTCTCCACGTTGAGAGGGACCGAGGGTGAGGATTCGAAGCGCAGGCTGACCCGACAGGCAAAGATGTGTTGAAGAGGCTGACCCTGACCGCTGGGACCTCCCTCACGGGTGAAAAACGGGCGTCCCCGGAGGCTTCGTGATCCAGGTGCGGACGATGATGCCGTTCTTTTTCCCGGGATCGATGTTGTAGTCGATGGTCACGATCCAGTTGTTGCGGAAGGCGTCGCGCAGCAGGTCGAGCATCCCCTGCCGGACGGGACGGTTGGCGTCGTCGCGGAGCTGGAAACCGAAGGCCTTGCCCGCCTGGGTGTCCAGCCAGACGATGACCTCGACGTCGATGCGGTCGTTCGCCGGGCCGTACGCCGAGCCGACCTCGTGCACGCGGAGGAGAGTCACCTTGCCACTCGATTCCAGCAGGTCCGCCCGCGCCGGCGTGGCGGCTCCGGCCAGCCAGAGGATCGCCGCCAATCCCGCATACATCCTGATTGCTCTCATTTTCGCTCCTTCTTTCGCCGCTAGGGCAGATCCGCGACCCGCAGAATGGTTCCGTTCCGCAGCCCGGTACGGAGATAATCGATCCGGACCGGCCGGTTCGCCTCGAACGCGTCGCGCAACAGGTCGAACATCCTCGTGTGGTCCCCTTCGGTGGAACCCTTTCGCAGCTGGAAACCGAACGCTCTGCCGGGTGCCGTGTCGAGCCAGACCACGGCTTCGACGTCGAGGAAATCCGCCGGGGGTCCGTAGCCGGTCCCGGCCTCCTCCAGGCGGAGCAGGGTGATCCGCCCCTCGATCGCGACCAGGCTGCCGAGGGGAGAATCCGTGTTCACCTCATAGGCGCTCCGCCCGAAGGTCCCGGCGCGGAGCACTCCCGACGTCGGGTGCACCTCGAGATCGGTGATGATGACGCCGGGCGGCAGTCCGTTGTCGTACGCCGTCCACCGCCACGTCGCGCCGTCGCTCGAACGCCCCCGGAAGACCCCGTCATTCGTCCCCGCGTAGACGGTCCACGGCGCCATCCGGTCGACCGCGATCGTCCGCACGGGGAGCTGCGCCGGGAGATCGGCGGTGATGTCGGTGGCGCTCATCGTCTGCGGCGCGCGGGAGTCGCGCCGCAGCCGGTAGACCCGGCCGCTCCCCGTGCCCGTGAAGGTCGCGTAGACGGTCGCCCTGTCGTCCGGATCGACCTCGAGATCGGTGATCCCGCGGCCGCCGGGATGGGCGAAGACCCGCTGCCAGCCCGCTCCGCCCGGACCCGCGAAGACCTGCCCGAGGCTGGTCCCCGCGTAGTAGAGATCGATCGACAGATCGACGGCCGAGCGCAGGACGGAATCCGGGGCCACCGTCAGGATCGGCGACCAGGGTGTGCCCGGCTGCGCCGTCCGCCAGAGGGATTCGTTGCAGGCGGCGATCAGCGTCGACGGCACGGTGGGGTGCGGATACCACTGCAGGTTGAAGCAGACCGCGCCCGCCGGCAGCCCGTCCGCGATCCCCGTCCAGGAGCCGCCGCCGTCGGCCGACCGCGCGACGCTCGGCGCGTTCTGCTGCATCGCGTAGAGCACCTGGGCGTTGGCCGGATCGATCGCGACCGTGCCGCCGTCCCCGTCCTTGATCCAGGCCCAGTCCGTGCTCGATCCGTCATATTTCTGGGTGCCGTTGTCCTGGGTGCCTCCGATCACCAGATCCGGCTTGGTCGCCGCGTTCGCGATGTCGTAGAGCTCGACATTGGCGATGCCGTCGCCGAGGAACCGCCACGAGTTGTCGGCGCCGTGATCCGAGGACTGATAGATCCCGCCGTCGCAGCCGGCATAGATCGTGCCCGGCGCGCCGGGCGCCACCGCGAAAGCGTGGTGATCGGCATGGGGGCCGGAGCGCGCCGCGAACGTGACCCCGCCATCCGTCGAGGCCCAGAAGTCGGTTCCGGTGGCATAGACGAAGCGCGGATCGACCGGGTCCGCATAGATGCCGTTCCACAGCCGCGCCGGCACCGGCTGGCCGCCGAAGGTGTCGCCCGAGGGGTTCCAGAGCGGCAGCCACTGGAGGCCCGGCCGCGTCCCCACCTGGCAGCTCTTCCCCGTGGTGCGGGCGAGCTGGAAGCTCGTGGGGGTCCTGAAACCGGCGTAGAGCGTGCTCCCCGAGAGGGCCAGGGTGATCTTGGTCGAGGCGTCGATCGCCGGCAGGGCGCCGCCGGTGCAGCCGCCCAGCGAGGTCCAGCCGGTGCCGCCGAGCGCCGCCCGGTAGATGCCCTTCCGGTTCAGGCCCGTGCCACCTTGCAGAGCGGCATACAGGGTGCCCGCACCGGCGCGATCGAGAACGAGGGACGTCGCCTCCCCCGCCCTGAGCGAGAGCGACCAGGTCGCGCCGCTGTCCGTCGAATGATAGATCCCGTCGAAAGAAGTGAGGTAGAGGCCGCCGGCATGGACGGGATCGACGAGCAGGGTATCGCAGCAGTCGGTCAGGTGGAGCTGGGCCGCGCCCGAGATCTGGCTCCAGCTCGTGCCGCCGTCCTCGGAGCGGAAGACGCCGAAGTCGGGAGTCGCGACGTAGACCCGCGAGGTCTGCGCGGGATCGACCGCGAGGGCGGCGATCTTCAAGGTCGGGAGGGCGTCGGTGACCGGGCTCCAGGACGAGCCGCCGTCGGCGGTCTTCCAGACCCCGGAGCCGTGCGAGCCGGCGTAGAGGGTCGCGGGGGAGGACGGGTCCGTCGCGATGGAGAACAGGACCCCCACGGCGCCCAGACCCTCCGGGACGCGCCGCGGACCGATCGAGACCCAGCGCCCGGCATTGGCGACCGGGTTCTCGAAAGGCTCGACGACGACGCGGCCCGCTTCGGACCTCGCGGCCGTCGCGCCGGGGAGCGGATCGAGATCGGTCTCCACCCGGGCGTCGAACTGGTGGATCTCCGGCGGCAGCGCGATCGTCCGCGAGACGTACAGCGACTGCCCCGCGGCCAGGCCGGCGCTCGTCAGGACGTAGGGTTCGAGAGTCTGGCCGCCGGCGCCCACGGCACCGGGGAAGACGCGGGTCCGGAACGGGGCCGTCACCGCCTCCCGGCCATGGTTGACGACGCGGAAGGCGATCGTCACCCGCCGGACGCGCCCCCGCTCGGTTGGCGTCGCCGACACCGACAGGCCCTCGACGCGGAGGTCCCGGGCCGCGCGGACGTCCTGCTGGAACAGGGCCGCTTCCGGGTGCTTCTGATTCGTCCGGAAACGCGGGCCGAGCTCCGCCGAGAGCTGATCGGCGCTCGTCCCGCTCGCCAGCAGGACCTCCACCACCGTCGCCGCGCCCGGAGCGACCGGGGGGACCCGGACCCGCGCGACGATCCGGCCGCCGGAACGCACCTCGAGAGGCGCTCCCGCCGCGGCGGTCCCCTGATTGCGCACCGGGATCCGGACGAGCGTCGCACCGTCCGCCCGCGCGGCGAGCTCGAGCCCGGTGACCGCCAGGTCGGCTTCGCCCGCCGGCCTCGCCGCCACCATCACCTCGGCGGACGCGGTGTCGTCCAGCCGGTCCCGCTCGGCCCGCCGTAGCGCGGGGTCGAGGGTGGCGGTGAGGGCATAGGTCTTCTCCTCCGCCGGGGTCCAGGGGAGGCGCAGGGTCCCGGTCTCCCCGGCGGCGAGATCCAGGAGCCCCGTGCCGACCGTCCTGCCGTCGGCGAGCAGCCGCACCTCGACCTTCCCGGCCGGCGCTTGGGCGTTGTTGCGGACGCCGATCCTGATCTCGACCGCCTCGCCCGGCACCGGATAGGGGATCGAGGATTCCAGGGAGACAGCCGAGAGGTCCGATCTCTCGTCGGCGCGAAGACCCTCCTCTACCCCGCGCTCCTGTCCCCAGGCCATGCCCGCGCCGAGAGCCATCGCCCCTATGACCCCGAGCATGACCCCGAGCCGCCTCGTTCCCAGACTCCTCACGACTTCCCCACGAGCTCACGCATCAAGATTGCCTCCCGGCTGGATAGGCGATGAAACGGCCCGGACGTTACACACCGGCTGGAATGGGCGCTGCGAAGAAGCGCCTGGGCATCTCTGCGCCGCCACCGCCGCCCGTGGCCTGGCCTCGTCGCACGACGGACCGCGAAACAGGCCTTTGAAGGCATTTATATATACACTTTGCCAATTTTTATATACAAACGCCTCCCCTGGGTGCCGACGGAGGTCTTCTCTATATACGAATCGCTCCTGGATATATACAAACCACCGCCAAGAGGGCCAGCACCCCCGATTTTTAGCGAATCAGCCCTTCCGGAAAGCTCTCCAGGGTCTCTGGATATATAGAAAGCGCACAAAAATAGTGTTCCCGGAGGCTTGCCGACCTTTTTGGGAGGCATCTCTATATATTCATGGGCCATTCGTATATAGGATTGGCCGCTTGAACCCGTTCGAGGAGGACTCTCTATATATCTTTTGCCGTTTTCTATATAAAAAGAGCCGCCGGAACCCCTGCGAGCGCCTCAAAAAGCCGGGTCAGGGCTGCCGGAGCTCTCTCCAGGGCAACTCCGTATATATTTCCCTGAGGTTTATATATAAAAAAGCCTCGTGGAGTGCTCGCGACGCCCCATGCGAGCCTCCGAGTGCCAGCCCGCGCCCTTCGGCCTCCCCATAGGGGCGTCAGGCTTTGACGGGAGAAGAACGACGGAATAGACTTAGTCCGTACAACTTAGTCCGGGGGTTATATGGTCACCGTCAACATCCATGAAGCCAAGACCCAGCTCTCGAAGCTGGTCGACCAGGCTGTCAAGGGCGAAGCGTTCGTGATCGCCAAGGCGGGCAAGCCGCTGGTGAAGGTGGCGGCGCTGGAGGCCCCCCCCGAGCCCCAACGGCTGGGCTTTCTGGAGGGCGAGATCGCCGTCCCCGAAGATTTCAACCGCATGGGCGAAGCCGAGATCGCAGCCCTGTTCGGGAGCGGAGCGTGAAGCTCCTGAGAAGGTGGAGTGATCCCTCAGGGCGGCAGCTCGCCCAGCTGTGGCGGTACCAGGCGATCGTCGTCAGTTCCGAAGAGGAGGCCCAGATCGGACAGCTGAAGATATATTTTCAGCCACGGCGCAAAGAGGGGTTGGGCGGCGGCCTCAGGACTGGCCGGGTCTCCATGCCGCTCGAGCGCTGGTGGATGGCGAGCCGATCCAGGGGTACTGGTTCAGCCAAATAGGTACCTGCCGATTAGGGAAGAATGAACAAGGACTTGGCGAATTGACCGCTGACTCGGCGTTGGAAGGCCTCTTACAGGCTTAGGAGAAGGCAATTCACTCGTAGCAAGAGCCCGAATGCGTCGGTAACGTCGATTTTCGGAGTCTTTTTCGATCCAGATCGCCCCTCAGGACACACCTCGCCTCCGCTTCGGTCGAGAAGCTCGCTCCAACGTCTGTCGGTCCGCGCGACGAGAGAGGCTACCCACCTACGAAAGGCAGGGCCGGCGGGAAGCTGCCGGCGGGAAACGCCACGTTGCGGTCTCCCGCTCGGAGTTTTTCCGAAGCCTCCCGGAAGGCGGCGACGAATCAGGCATAGGCTGCCCAGAGGTTCTTCCGGGACATCTGCGAAAGGTTGAAATGCCAGACGAGCGACTGGTCCGGGACGTTCAGGTAGATGATATCTGCACGCCTCGAAGGAGGAACAAGTACAACGACTTCCTCGGCGAGGTCTCCGTGCGGATCAAGGAGGGCTAACCCTTCGCCATGCTTGTCGACTTGCCCGTTCCGGTCTTGCCGATCGCGTACATATGGTTGCGGCGGTCGGCTCTTCGGATGCCGAAGAGCTTCCCTTCGTTGCGGTGGTTCGTGCGGGCGAAATAGGTGATGTCGTTATCGACGGTCATTCTCCGATGCTACAAAGTCTCTTAAGTAAATCAAGAAGCCATAACCTGCTCTGAAGGGCTCTTCAATACACGAGAACGGTATGAGATAACCACCTAGAATAAACGAAATATCCTAATATGCGTTGCCTTCAGTTGCTTGAGCGGATTGCCTCTGCTAGGCTCCCACCAATAAATACCGGAGGAATAAACCATGTCTAGATTTGCACTAAAGAATCGGTCCGCATGGGCTCTCTTCGCTCTTCTCCTCCTGCCGTCAGTATCCTACTCCCAGAGCATGACACACAATGCACAGCCAAGTGATACACCCCCCAAAGGCAATGACCCTCAACAGAAAGATTGCGGAAAGTGGTCGATAATAGGAAAGCCCCAACTCGCCGCCGGTGCCAGCCAATCAAAAACCTCAAGCCAGACATATAAGGCCGATATCAAGCCCGTAAGAACATGGTACAAAGATGACAAATGCTTATTATTTGACAGTCGAATTAGAATGGATATCAATCCAAGTTTTGCCGGAGCATATCAGACTGGTAAGCTATCACTAACAACTGCCCGAGAATTCGGCAGCATACAGTATATCCACTCAACCCCTTCAAGCGCTTTATTCTACTCGCTTGAGGCTAGCGGCTACCATAACAATAACTTGGGTATATACTTCCAGCAGGATTATGGGCTTGGCGGCGCCTATGTCAACAATAAGCTTGAGTTGGACGCGGATCTTAGATACATCGGAGAGCATTTCTACAAGGCCGAGAAAGCCCTCAATCTCGTAGGGGTTCAACTCTCCGAAAGCTATGAATTAGCTCATTCCAATCGCTTATTTCTTTTGCAAACCATCTCTTTGACTCCAGTCTTAAATAAGGCAAAAGCGACACAGGCTCGGGCAGGTCTTTCGCTAACAGTCCCCATTTTCAATACGTCTTGGAATCTAAATTTCCCCATAGATGATGACTTTATGCAAAATGCTCCCAGAGGTTATCGTCAGAACTACTTCAGTATATCCCTGAACTTAGCTAACCTTATGACGGTTAAAACATCCCCTAAATAACCAGAGGAGACTCTACCAATGCCAGGAAAGACGGGACCGAAGGAAGCAGTGAATGAACCGGGCGCTTGCCTCTTGAACAACGCCTGTGTAAGGACAACTAGACAAGATTGCGAGTCCCAGGGCGGCCAGTTCATTGGAGGGCCGTGCGGCCCGATGGAGCTTATGCTGGAAAAGTCTAAGGCGATCAAGAAGAAGAAAAAACACGCCAAATAGGTGCCTGCAGATCAGGCCGAAGAATGAACAAGGACCTAGCGAATTGAACCCCTGACTCGGCGTTGGAAGGCCTCTCATAGACTCAGGATTAGGCAATTCACTCGTTGCAAGAGCCCGGAATGCCTCGGTAACGTCGACTTTCGGAGGCCTTCTCGATCCAGATCGCCCCTCAGGACACACCTCGCCTCCGCCTCGATCGAGAAGCTCGCTCCAACGTCTGTCAGTCCGCGCGGACGGAGAGAGGTTACCCACCTACGAAAGGCAGGGCCGGTGGGAAGCTGCCGGCGGGAAACACCGCGTTGCGATCTCCCGCTCGGAGTTTTTCCGAGGCTTCCCGGAAGACGGCGACGAACCAGGCATAGGCTGCCCAGAGCTCGTAGCGAACCTTGGAGCTCACGGTATGGAACAGCGGGGCGGGCGACCTCTTCGGGCGCTTCGGACGGTCGTGGGGATGTTGGCCCCGAATGGCCGCTACCCCCAGAGGCTGGCTCCCCATTCTGCACCTCCGGGCCGCGGCCTCCTCCTCGATCTCATGATCAGGTGGAGGGCGCGCCCCTGCCAAACCTCCGCGGGGAGGTGCTTCCAGCAGGGAAGGGGAGAAAGGTGCAGCGTCTTGCACTCCCAGCCAGTTCTGAGGACGCGCGACGAGACCCTCCTTGCAGCCGTTGGAGAGCACATACCCAAGACGGGAGAGCCTCATGGAGCTACGGGGACGGAAGGGGATCGGGACAAAGGGGCTTCTCTGCAGCGTGCTTCTGGCCGCCCTCGCGCTCGCCGCTCCGGCCGGCGCTCAGTACTGCGCCGCTACCGGACCCGTCAACGTAGGATTCGATCCGCTCTCGGGCTCGATCCCGAAGGATGCCAATTGCTCCTGCACCAATAGCTGCATGACTGGTTTCCGCTGCTATCCGCCCCTCCTGGCCGGCGCCTCGTACGAGACCCGGCCAGCAGGCTGCAATCCCAAGACGCAGGCCTGCACGGTGAGGGCGACCGTCGCAGTGGACTTCCCCGGCAACAGGCAAGGTCTTCTCACGCCCGGGAGCGGCGCGTATCTCGACTGGACGAACGCCGCCTCGTCCCCCGTGGGCTCCTGCGGTTATCCCGGCAGCAACGAGATCTTCGTCGACAAAGGGAGCGCCTGGATCGAAGTCGGGGGCTTTACCTGCTCGCCTACGCGGAGCGGATCGTCCTTGACCCGGACGAGACCCACGTGTGGATGATCACCCGCTACGGCACCTTTCGCGAGCTCTCGGGCCTCTCCGGCGGGATCTATACAGTGGCAAAGCCGACCGACGAGCACCGGAAGCTCACCCGTACCGCGACCGGCTGGAGGCTCACGTCCCTGGACGGCACGCTCGAGGATTTCGATTCCTCCGGCCGATGGATACGAACCGCGGATCGGAACGGGAACGCTGACGTGGCCGACTACAGCGCCGGCCCGCTTACCCGGGTCACGCTTCCCGACGGCCGGCGGGAGGACTTCTTTTATGGTGCCAGCGGGAAGCTCTCCGAGATCCGACAGGTAGGGGTGGGCGGCACCGTCCAGCGCAGTTGGCTCTACACCTGGACGGCAGACGACCTCACAAGCATCACCCGGCCGGACGGCACCACTCTCGAATTCCACTACGACGATGCGCGTTTTCCGGGCTACATGACCCGGGCGGATCTTGTGAGCACCGACTTCATCCACCGCGTTCTGGTCGGCTGGGAGCTCGACAGCTCGGGGAACGTGGCCCGGACCTGGAAAGGAGACGTATCGGCAACCGGCCCTAACGCGGTCGGCATCTACACCTTCTCCTACACAAATCCCTCGCTACCCACGCAGGCGATGGTGACCGATCCTTTGGGGAAGACGACGACCTACGCGATCTCGCGAGACAATGGATCGGCGAAGCCCAAGATCACGCAGATGAACGGCGATTGCCCGGTCTGCGGCACCGGCCCCAATACCGTCCTCTCCTACACGGACGCCGCGAACCCGCTCATGCCCACGCAGACAACTGACGGCCGCGGGCTCGTCACCCAATTCGCCTACAACGCAAATGGCCTCATGACCTCGAAGACCGAGGCGGCCGGAACGGCGCTTGCCCGCACGACGACCTATCAGTACGGCAATACGTCCTTTCCGGCCTTCGCGACCCAGATGGACGCTCCCTCGACATCGGGCGGAAGCGCCACGCGGACGACGATCTTCTCGTACAACACGATGGGAGATCTCGTGACCCGCACGATCCAAGGGCGGAGTCCGGAGGAAGCTTCAGCTACGCCACGACGGAAAGCTTCAACGCCGCCGGCCGCCCCTTGACGATCGACCCGCCCGGCTATGGCACGGCGGACGTGGCGACCTTCGCCTACGACGCGGCGCGGGGAAACCTCCTGCCGCTCTCCCGAACGGACCCTCTTGTCGGCGCGACGACCTACGCCTACGACGGTTTCAACCGGGAGATCTCGACGATCGACGCGAACGGCGTCGAGACGCAGAGCACCTACGACAACCTCGACCGCATCACCTCCGCCACGGAGAAGGGGGCGACTGCCTCCGGGGACCTCGCGACGAGCTACAGCTATACAACCTTCGGCGATCTCTTCCGGATCACCTTACCGAGAGGAAACGTCCTGGAGTACGGCTACGATGCAGCCGGCCGCTTGGTCTCCATCGAGCGGCGGCCGGACGCCTCGGCGCACGGCGAGCGGATCCTCTATACCCTCGACGCCTACGGTCACCGGACCAAGGAAGAGCTTCAGAGCTGGAACGGCTCGGCGTGGGTAACGCAATCCGCTACGAGCTTCGTCTACTCCTCCCGCTGCCATCTCGACAAGGCGCTCTACCCGGACGGCTCGGCGATGGAGTACGCCTACGACTGCGACGGGAACCCCTCGCAGCTCTGGGACGCGAACCACCCCAAGGCGACAAGCCCAACGCCGACGCAGAGCTTCACCTACGACAGCCTGAATCGTCTTTCCACGCTCACAGAACCCTGGGGCGGGGCCGGCGGGGGCAGTGCCGTGACTTCCTTCGGCTACGATGTAGGGGACCAGTTCGTCCGGGTCACCGATCCCGAGGGGAACGTCACGGCCTACACCTACAGTGACCGCGATTTGATGACCGCCCAAGTCTCTCCGGCCTCCGGCACGACGACCTACGCCTACAACGAGCACGGGGAGCTAACCTCGGAGATCGACGCCCGGGGGATCAGTATGGCAAGGACGGTAGACGCCCTCGACCGCCCGACGGCGATCTCGTTCCCCACGCCGGAGACAAACGTCACCTACACCTACGACGATCCGGCCGTCTCGTTCTCCAAAGGGAAGCTGACCCGGGTCCTTCGCGGTAGCTCTCCCGTGGACTACCGCTACGACCGCTTCGGGAGACTGACCCAGGATGGCGAGCTTGCCTACGCTTACGATCAAAACGGCAATGTGACCTCGATCGTCTACCCCGGCGCGCTGACCGCGGTCGAGACCTATGATTTCGCCGATCGACCGGCAAGTCTCACTGCACAGCGCTCCGGAAAGCCCGACCAGCCACTCGCCTCCTCGGCAGGGTACCTGCCTTATGGGCCGCTGAAGAGCCTCGTTCTGGGAAATGGTCTCACTGAGACCCACGCATTTACGCAGCGCTATTTTCCTTCATCGATCACCCTCGGAAGCCTCCTTTCCTGGACCTATACGACGGACAAGCTCGGGAACACGTCCGCGATCGTGGATGCCCTGAACGCCGCAAATAACCGCAGCTTCAGCTATCAGGACGACCAATATTTTCTCACCCAGGGAAACGGCCCCTGGGGAACTCGCTCCTGGAGCTACGACAAGATTGGAAACCGCCTCACTGAAGGTCATGGCGGCGTAACGGACACGTACACCTACCAGCTCGTCCCGCCTCCCGGAACCGGCCATTCGCCGATTCTTTCAAGCATCGCTCTCGGGACGGGCGGCAGCCGTAGCTACAGGTACGACTCAGCAGGGAACCTCCTCGCGATAACTCAGGGAACGTCTTCGACCCTCTTCACCTACGATGCCGCGAGCCGCCTTACCGCCCTGGAAGTGACGAGTCCCAGAGCGGGAGTCGAATTCCACTACGACGGCCGGGACTACCTGACGCTCGCGGACTCCTCGGCCCTACCTTTCCTCAATGGCTTCGAGTCGGGAGACCTCTGCGGCTGGTCGGCTGTCCTTGGAGTCACCGCTCCGCTCTCGTGTCCTCCGCTCCCAGCCGTCCACCCGACCTACAGCTCCGAAGGGCTCCTCTACTCGCTCCTTCGTGCCACCGCCCCGCAGCGAAGCTACGTCTTCCATTTTGCTGGCCGGCCGGTCGCGCAAATGGACCTCACTGGCACGACGGAGTCCTGGAAGTTTCTCACCGCCGACCACCTGGGAACGCCTATTGCGGCTACCGGCTCGAGCGGAACGCTCCTCTGGCAAGGCGGCTTCGAGCCTTTTGGAGCCGACTGGAGTGGTGCGCGGTCGGCAGGTGTGTTTTTGGGCCTTCCCGGACAGTGGACGGACGGAGCTTGGGGAACCTCTGGGACGGCATTGAACTACAACGTGTTTCGCTGGTACGAACCGATGACTAATAGATTCACGAGCACAGACCCAATAGGGCTTCTCGGAGGTATTAACCTGTTCTCGTACGCCTGGGGAGACCCACTACTCTGGACCGATCCAGTCGGTTTGAGCCCGAAACCACTGCCTCCGCCACGCACTAGAAATCGACTCTGCACCCCTCGAGAGGAACAGGAGTGCGGTCTTATGTGCGCCGGGCAGGGAAAGACCATACAGAGCTGTAGGTACCCACAGACTTGGCGAATAACAAAAGTCAAAGGGGATCTGGCTGGATGGAGTTGGGTTGATGGACCAAGGGCGAGCTGCTCCTGCAATGACCCTGAAGAGGAGCCACTCCTGAAAAGATGCATAAAGCGGCTAGAGCAGAACGTGAACGACATCATTAACTGGCTTGCGGATCATCCGCCCCACCCGCCCGTCTTGCCGGGGCCGGTGCCTATTCCCTTGCCGGTGCCATAAGTGCGCGAGGACTGACCATGCGCTTTGAAGAGCGAGAACTGCCATCCCATGCAGAGCCTATTTCTTCGTCCGACTTAAGGGAGGGAGAAGTCTACTTCTCCGTAAACTACGTTGACGACGATATGCTCCTCCCTACGATGGAGACTGTCGTGTTCATCGGAAGGAATCTTCAACCGGGAGACTCTGGGCAGGTATACTTTCAAGATATCGACTCCTACCGTGGTGGTGTCCGCTACGAATCGGCAACCGAAGAGGACTACGTGGAATTCTCCACCGGATCAGAGAATGAGGTGAGCCACATCTTCACATACGAGAAGGCGCTGGAAGAGCTCATGAAGTGCTCATTGCGGCGTCGACGCACCGGAGAACTATGAACCTGCATGGCTCGCCGGTAAAAGCCGCAGGACCAAATAGGTGCCTGCCGATCAGGCGAAGAATGAACAAGGGGTTGGCGAATTGAACCGCCGACTCGGCGTCGAAGGCCTCTTATAGGGCTCAGGAGTAGGCAATTCACTCGTTGCAAGAGCCCGGAATGCCTCGGTAACGTCAATTTCGAAGCTTCTTCTCGATCCAGATCGCCCCTCAGAACACACCTCCCCCCCGCCTCGGTCGAGAAGCTCGCTCAAACGTCTGTCGGTCCGCGCGGACGAAGAGAGGTTACCCACCTACGAAAGGCAGGGCCGGCGGGAAGCTGCCGACGGGAAACGCCGCGTTGCGGTCTCCCGCTCGGAGTTTTTCCGAGGCCTCCCGGAAGGTGACGACGAACCAGGCATAGGCTGCCCAGAGCTCGTAGCGGACCTTGGAGCTCACGGTATGGAACAGCGGGGCGGGCGATCTCTTCGGGCGCTTCGGACGGTCGTGGGGATGCTGGCGCCGAATGGCCGCTACCCCCAGCGGCTGGCTCCCCATCCTGGACCTCCGGGCCGTGGCCTCCTCCTCGATCTCATGGATCAGGTGGAGGGCGCGCTCCCGCCAAACCTCCGCGGGGAGGTGCTTCCAGCAGGGAAGGGGAGAAAGGTGCAACGTCTCGGTCCTCGCGTACCGGAGACGGTCGAGCTTCTCGCCTCGCCGGCGGGCCGCGTACTCATGGGTCCGGTCGAACCAGGTGCCAGTGAGGGCCACCCCGAATAAGTGCCTAGCATGTATCCCTATCCCCGCACCTATCCCCCGGCTAAAGACGGAGAGCTCTCGACAAGGCCAGCTGCAATCTTCAGCTTCTCCAGGGGTCTGCTCCAGCTTCCCGATCCTGGCGTCGTCTCGTCGAGAGGTGGACGAGCTTTGTTCGGAAACAAAGGAAGAGCTTCACAAACGCTTCTCGGCTCCGTCTTGTTGAGCAGATGCGACCCTGGTGACGCATCCCAACCCTTTTTTCGAGAGGAGTTCGAACGATGGCCAACGACGTCATGGTCACTATCATCAACAACACGCCGCAGAACACCTATGGCCTGGTGTTCCAGCAGGATCCCAACCTCGACCAGATCTTCATTGAGGTGTTCCCTACGGCCTGGCAGGTGTTCAAGCTGGGCGCAAAGACTCCCGACCATCCGAACGGCGGCGTCGGCACGGCGATCCTCCCCATCCAGTACGAGATCGGCGGCGGCGACACCAATACCGCTTTCACCGGAACGGTCTCGATCTCGCAACTCACCGACGCCAAGGCGAAGTGGGAGCTCTCCGAGGACGGCGGTGGCTTCTACAAGCTGAGCAAGACCGGCGTACCTGTGGACAATACGATCATCTGCACCAATAAGGCGTCCTCCTACAGCTCGCTCTCGCTGCTCAAGAACAGCAAGCCGCTCCTCACTTATCCCAAAGTTCCCAAGGCAGCACAGGCGACTTTCCTGCCGATCAATTATATCTACGTCGCTTGGTACACCTCGCTCGTCGAGGGCTCGCAGATCCTCGCTTCCATCAGCTCGCCGCAAGCGGTCGGCGTCAACCTCGACGGCGCCAAGGACGTCGTCGCGACGCTGATGCAGAACCCCAATACCGGCGAGCGCACTTGGGCGATCAAAGTCAACGGCCATCCGGTCAAGCTGCTCAGCCACGCCGTCGGTCGCCTACAGGCGTTGTCCGTCACCGAGGCCGTTGCCGCCTAGATGCCGCTCGGCGGCCGGGCTAAGGCTTTGCGCGACCCCGGCCGCCGTCTTCCTGTTCTCCAGTGCCTCTCAAGGAGGTGGCTTATGGCTCTTTTTCCCGCGTGGTTTCCTGTGCGCGTAGCGGTCAGCTTGACAGCTCTCTGGCTCGTGACCCTCGGCGGTTTGCCCCTCGCCGCCCAGCCTTGCCCGCCCCAGGCCGTCCAGGCCCTGCTGCCGCAATGCGGCCCGGCGTATGGGGCGACCCTCCAGTTCACCTACGCCGGAGCCGCCAACTGGTGGTTCAAGGAGAAGGTGGTACAGGGAGACCCCAATACCTGCCAGGCCGGCGGCATCGACGAGACGACCAACCCTTTCCAGTCGCCAACCGGCATCATCGTCGACGAGGTCTACAACACCAACGGCCCGCCGGCCGCTGTGGCACCCTGCGGCGATCAGACGCATCAGACCATCTATACCGGGCCGATGCTCGCCACCGTCGATCACTGTTCCTTTCCCAACGGGCAGCTCATCCAGGTGCTGAAAACCCCCAAGCTCGTGCGCACGAGCGCTGCCGGCGTGATGACTGAGTGCGCCTACTGATTCCGTGAACCGCAAGGAGATCGCAATGTATCGTTCCGCAGAAGACCCTACGTCTCGGCGGGCGCTCCTCGGGGCGCTCCTCGCCGTCCTTGTCACGCTCGGCGCCCTGGATGGCGCGACGGCGAAGGCCATCCAGCCGAGCGACTGGGACGCCGCGCTCCCCGCTCTTGAGCTGCGGCAGGTCGACCTCACGGCGCCGAGCCTCGAGAAGGCTTGGCAGCAGCTCTCGACAGTCTATCTCGTGCGCTCCATCCTCGCCGTCGAGCCGCCGGCACGGACGGTGGCGCCCTTCCACTTCCGATGCGACCGCTGCCGCGTCCGGGACATCTTCGCCGCCCTCGTCCGAGCCTATCCGGATTTCACCTGGACAGCCGATCAGGCGACCGGCCTCCTCTGGATTCACCCTAAGGCGCGGCCGATGTCTGAGATCCTCGACGAGCGTCTACGCCTGGTGCGGCCGGCCTGCGCCGTGCCGCTCCAGACCGGCGTGCTCCTGCCGCTCGCCCACCTCCCCGGGGAGAGGATATCGATGGCGCGGGCGGGCACGGCAATGACCAACACATTGGACGTCGCGACCGATCTCCCGGCGGGCGATTACCGGCTGCGCAACCTCCTGGCGGCCGCCTGCAAGGCGCACCCCACCAAAACTTTCTACCTACGCTCTGCCGGGGGACGCGACGAAGTGACGGCGGTCCATCTCGGCACGGATCTGAAGCAGCCACCGGCCGGCGCCCTTCTCTGGTGGCGACTCCACTTCGGCGCCCCTTCCGGTGCCATGCCGTCGCGGGGCGAGCTGGCAGCGCGGCTCGCCTCGACCTCGGCCGACCACCGCGCGGCTGCCCGCGAATACTTAGAGGCAGTCGCCTGGCAGACTGATCTCGACGCGCTCGTTCAGGGCGCGCCGCAGGCGAAGCATGCAGCGGCGGTGCGGGCGGTCTGGGTCGCGGTCGGGGTGGCGAGCGTCGTCGCCCGCGGCCCGCAGGCAACCCATCGTGCGAGCGAAGGCCGGCTCAAGGCGCTCCTCGGCGGCGACAGCCTCGCCGCCAAGCGCCCTTTCCGGATTTTGGCCGAGCTCACCCGCGCGAGCCTGGCCGGCGAGGAGCAAGTCTCGCGGGAGGTCTCGAACCAGAATCTCGCGGTGTGGGAGCTCTCCCCAATCCTTCACGACCTGCTCCGCCTGGCCCATACCTCCGAGCCGGCGCGCGGCTTCGTCGCCGCCCGCGCGGGGGGTTGGCAGGGCGCCGTGGCCGCGCTCCGGCAGCCGGGGAAGAAGGACGAGTGGGCCTCCCTCTGCCTCGGCGATCCGGCGGCCGCGACCGGTGCGGCGGCCGCCTATGAAGTCCTACCCTGACAGCACGAGCCGCCCGGTGCTGCTATGGCAAGCGACGCTCTCGACCTTACACTTGTCAATGCGACCGCCAAGACGCGGCGCTTCATCGTCTACCAAACCAACGCTGCGGCGGCACTCAATGACGACAACACGATCTACGTCTGGGACAGCCGCCTGCTCGAAGGCGGCGGCGGGCAGGGCTACCTGGTCCTGCCCACCGCCTTTGACGTCGCGGCGATGAGCGGCCAGCCGCCCGCCTTCTCTTTGAGCGCCCCGAAGCCGGGTGTCGCCGGCCAGTGCTGGTCGCTTGTGCAGGCGACGCCCGACCAACCTCTCACCCTCGTCTCCTGCACCGGCAATCCCACCGATCCCAACATCGTGGTCGAGAACCAGGTGACGTTCGCGCGCTACTCCGGCGTCCTCTTGAAATCCACTCGTCTCCTTTTCGGCGCGTCGATCGCCCCGCAGGCGCGCGCCTCGTTGCGTGTTACGCCGAGCTTCTGGGTGGCGCTCTCCGACCTGCTGCGAGGCGATCCGATTCCCGCCCTGCCAAGCCAGACTTTTGAGGTCGCCTACGAGCTCCCGAGCCCGGTCACCCTCTATATCGTGACGGCGAACGAGAATCCCAACACCGGCCAGATCAGCTTCGCGGTGACGCGGAGTACTCAACCGCGGCGGGCTAGCCGCTTGCCAAGCGGCGTTTGAGAAGCGCGCGGGCGAGCTGGACGCGCTTCCTGATATTGGCGGGCGTGGTCCCCGCCTGGCGCGCGATCTCCTCATAGCTCTTCTGCCCCAGGCCGCGCTCAAGAACGGCATTGCGCCACGGCTCGGGGAGCTCGTCCAAGAGCCGCGCGAGCCGTGCCTGCAGCTCGAGATCGAGCACCTGCTTCTCGGGCGAAGGCCGGGCGTCGGCCTCAGACAACATCGCCACATCTTCGAGGAGGTCATCGGTGGTCGTCTTCTCCCGACGGCGCCAGCGATGGAGGTCCATGCAGGAGGTATAGAGGAGGCGCGCGAGCCAGGCCCGGTGGTTCTGGAGGTCTTCCGAATAGGCACAGAAGTGAACCGCCGCCTTGAGCTTGGCCGTGCTCAAAGCGTCCTCGGCGTCGGCTTGGCAGCCCCGCATCCAACGCAGGCTTAGCCCCTGGAGGAAGGAGCGATGGGTCAGCCAGAGGTTCCAGAAACTCTCGGAGGAAGGAAAGGAGGGGCAGGTGCGATATTCTTCACAGCGCGAAATCGATCGGCGTTTCGACACAATCTACCTCGAAGGGCGAGGATCGCCGCGGGTGCCTTGTCGGACCCTCTGCGATCGTCCCTCACTCGTGTTCAGCTTTATGACGAAATTTCGGGCTTGCTGTGAATCAGGCGCAAAGAAGAGCCTGCAAGCCGGGCTGTCGGCATATTGCCCAGCGGTATGGCAGGACAACGGCCCGCGGCACAGGAGCCGTCGCGTCGAGGATGCTTCAGCGCCGGGCGCCGAAAGGCGCCAGCTTCATCCGTGTCTCTTAAAACCGGCTCTATTAAATTCAGCTGGTTGTAAGCAGAGGTGTGGGTTGATCGGGTAGAAACCTAGCTTCCCGCGAGGAAGAAGATGACGGAACTAATGGTTGCGATTCAGTGGCAGCGCCGTGTTCTGCGTTTGACAGGTTGAAAGAGGCCGTTGACGGCTTCGAGGAAGCCGCTAGCCCGAAGTTACTTTTCTCCTAAATAGGTGCCCCTAAATAGGTGCCTGCCGATCAGGCGAAGAATGAACAAGGACTTAGCGAATTGAACCGTTGACTCGGCGTTGGAAGGCCTCTGATAGGATCAGGAAGGGGCAATTCACTCGTTGCAAGAGCCCGGAATGCGTCGGTAACGTCAATTCGAAGCTTCTTCTCGATCCAGATCGCCCCTCAGAACACACCTCGCCTCCGCCTCGGTCGAGAAGCTCGCTCCAGCGTCTGTCGGTCCGCGCGGACGGAGAGAGGGCTACCCACCCACGAAAGGCAGGGCAGGCGGGAAGCTGCCGGCGGGAAACGCCGCGTTGCGGTCTCCCGCTCGGAGTTTTTCCGAAGCCTCCCGGAAGGCGGCGACGAACCAGGCATAGGCTGCCCAGAGCTCGTAGCGGACCTTGGAGCTCACGGTATGGAACAGGGGGGCGGGCGATCTCTTCGGGCGCTTCGGACGGTCGTGGGGATGTTGGCCCCGAATGGCCGCTACCCCCAGAGGCTGGCTCCCCATTCTGCACCTCCGGGCCGCGGCCTCCTCCTCGATCTCATGGATCAGGTGGAGGGCGCGCCCTGCCAAACCTCCGCGGGGAGGTGCTTCCAGCAGGGAAGGGGAGAAAGGCGCAGCGTCTCGGTCGTCGCGTACCGGAGACGGTCGAGCTTCTCGCCTCGCCGGCGGGCCGGCAGTGAAACGGCTGGCACTTCGAACCAACCCGGGCACTTCGAACCCGGCGGCATTAGGCGGTAACCGGCCGTAGGCGCCAACGGCCCTGGTGAATCTGGACTGAGGCCTGAGGAGAAGCCGCCCTCCAGGGGTGATCTCCTGGGAGATTCCAACCGCGGGCGTTGCGTTCCGTCTGGGGGCATCAAAACCTCTTTCTACGATCCGGTGTTGTCACGCTATGGTGCTGGCATACACTCTCTATCATTGAAAGAAGGTACCGGAGGGATTCTCATGGCATCAAAAGAACCGTCGGACTTGAACCGTGCCCTGACCGCCTTGCGGTCGGCCCTGAACTGGAACCAGGGAGAGCTGGCCCGGGCGGCCGGAGTGCAGCCCAACATGATCTCGGACTTCGAGCGCGGGCACCGGCCCCTCTCCCGCGACAAGCTGAAGGAGCTGGCCAGGGTGATGGGGCTGCCGCCGGAAAGCATCGACTGGGCCCTCCATTTCGTGCGGCCGGTGCGCCAAGTGGCCCAGGCCCCCGGCTACCCCCCCGGCGCCGCCGAAGTCGACCGGGCTCGCATCGAGACGCTCGCCGCCCGGTCCTCCAGCCTCTTCTCGGAGTTCACCCGTTCGATCCTGAGCTTTCTCACGTTCGAAGGCCGGGCCCTGGAGGTCCGCCAGCGGGCGCCGGTACTCTGGCAGAGGATGAAGGGGCGCGCTCCTTCCGAACGGCGGGCGCTGGTGGAGAACGGCCCAGAGTTCCGGAGCTGGGCTCTCTGCGAGCTGATCTGCAAGGAGAGCATCAAAGCGGCCGCCGACAACGCCGACCGCGCCCGCGAGTTGGCGGATCTGGCCTTGCTCATCGCGGACCTCGCGGCCGGCGAGGCGAGCTGGCGCCGGCGCCTCCAGGGCTACGCCTGGGCCCACGTCGGCAACGCCCAGCGGGTCGGGGGCGACCTGCCGGGCGCAGAGGAAGCATTTTCCCGTGCAGGCGAGCTTTGGAATGCCGGCACGGCGGGCGATCCGGGGCTTCTCGATGAGGCGCTTCTACCCGGGCTTGAAGCCTCTCTACGTATTGATCAATGTCGCCTCCCTGAGGCCGCAGCCCTTTTAGACCGCGCCTTGGCAGCCGATAAAGGCGCCCTGAGAAGACATCTACTCTTAAGCCGAGCACGACTGCTGGAGTGGGCCGGAGATTATGAGAGCGCGTTGGCGACGCTCAAAGAGGCGGCTCCTTTGATCAATCAACAGAATGAGCTGAGGCTACTCTGGGTGCTGCGGCTCAACTGCGCCTGGAACCTGACTCATCTGGGGAGATACGCTGAAGCTGAGTCACTGCTTCCCGAGACTCAGGCAATGACAGTCCGGCTGGACAACGAGCTAGATACGCTGAGGCTGCGCTGGTTAGAGGGTCGAATCTCGGCCGGCCTGGGGAGGATAGAGAGGGCTCTGACAGCCCTGTCCCAGGTGCGGGCGGAATTCGCGGACCGCAGCATCGCTTATGACGCGGCCTTGGCGACTCTGGAACTCGCAGTTCTGCAGTTAGGGCAGGGGCGCACCTGGGAAGTCAAGATGCTCGCGCGCCAGATGGCGCCAATCTTCCGAGGGCAGGGAGTGCACCGGGAAGCCCTCGCCGCGCTCAAGTTGTTCTGCGAAGCGGCCGAGAAAGAATCGGCCACGGTGGGTTTGGCCCGACGAGTGGTGGAGTACCTCTATCGGGCTCGGCACAATCCATCGCTCCATTTCCAGGAACTGCCGTGAGGCACCGGACCGGAGTGAGCGCACGCCGGCCCGGTGGATTTAAGGCGGTATGTTTCGCTCAGTGCCCATTTGAACAGCGGCCAAAGGGATCAGCTGAGCCACCGGCATCACAGAACACTGATGAGCTACTGGTGGTGGACTGGCTCATGAGCAGGCCATCTGGATCGGCACTGCACCCAGCCTTGCTCCAAAGGCCGGCGAGAATCCCCCAGAGCTGCCCGAAAACACCCCGGACCTCTTGGACGACGAACGGGACGGAGCGGTGGGTAGCGCGGCTTCGAAGCTCGGAGGCGGAGGCCCACGGGCTCAGGAGGATCAATCCCAGGACGAGAGCGACGGCGGCGCGGCGGAACGACAGGCTGGACATGAGAGCGGCTCCTTTCAGAGGGCGGCTCGGCCACGGCCTTCAGGACCGGTCCGGCGCCTCTTCGGAAGTATGGTGCCGCGTATAGGGGGAATTCACCCTTTCCGGAAACTGATATTCGTGGAGAGGAGAAAAGTACCATGCCGGGCCGGGACAACCCCGAAGACGTCAAGATGGTGGTGACCTTCCTGCGCCTGCTCCGGGGCTGGACCCAGGCGGAGCTGGCGGAGGCCACGGGGCTCTCCCTGAGCGCCGTCTGGCGCTATGAGAACGAGGACCTCGTCTATTCCGAACCCGTGCTGGAGGAGATCGCGCTGGCCGTGGGCCTGCCGCCGCGGATGCTGGACCGGGTCTTCACCTGGGTCGCCGCGGCGCGGGCCGCCGTGGCGAGCGCGATCGATCCGGGAGACCCGGACCGGCGGATCGATGCCATCGCCGGCGAGTTGACCGCGGGGCTCTCGGACCTCGTCTACTCCGCGACGGCCCTGATTCTCCGTGGCAGTCCGGACCTCGAGATCGGTCCCTGGGCTAGACCCGCCGCGCCTCCCCGCCCCGAGGACCGCGAGGAGGCGGAGGAGCTGTGGGAGGTCCTGAAGCACCACGAGCCCTCGACGCGGCGGGTGCTGGTGGAGGATTCAAGGCGCTTCCAGAAGTGGGCACTCTGCGAGCGGCTCTGCGCCGAGAGCGTCAAGGCGCTGAGCGGCAGCACGGACGAGGCGCTGGAGCTGGCGGAACTGGCCCTCCTGATCGCTCAACAGACTCCCGGCGAAGAGAGCTGGCGCCAGCGGCTCCAGGGCTACGCGTGGGCGCACGTCGCCAACATCCGCCAGGCTCGCGGGGACCGGCCCGGCGCGAAAGACGCTTTCGATCGTGCAAGTCTGCTCTGGGAAGCCGGAGCACCCGGCGACCCGGGGCTGCTGGAGGAAGCCCGGCTGGTAACGGTCGAAATCTGAAGGCGGCGACGAACCAGGCATAGGCTGCCCAGAGCTCGTAGCGAACCTTGGAGCTCACGGTGTGGAACAGCGGGGCGGGCGATCTCTTCGGGCGCTTCGGACGGTCGTGGGGATGTTGGCCCCGAATGGCCCGGTGGTGAAACGGCTGGCACTTCGAACCGCAGCACCCCGGGCTCTGTGACTCTCCCCTTCTGACACCGTTCCCCGAAAACCGCCCCTCGGGCTCGGACGCCGCTATGGGCTGGGGCGAGTTGTTACTGGCGACCAGCTCAGGACGGGCTTGCCATCGCGTCGGAAAACGCCGGCACTGTCGTCGAAATGGTGCCGCTGGTTGTCTTCCTTGTGCTCGATCACCAGCGCGAGGCTATGCCTGTCGAGATCCTTCCCGGCCTCACGATAAAACTCCAGGATCTCTCGCCATCTCTTGGCGAGGAAAAAGCCGGCAGCGGCGGTGCCGGCCGCGGAGCGGCCGCCGCAAACGAACCAGACGCACCCTTCGCGTCCTTCCTCGGGCACCGGCACAACACGGGCTACGATCGCAAGATTCTTGCCAGGGCCGGGATCCTCAGGATAGTCAACCTTCAGGGTGAAGCACGCGGAGGAGAACTCCGCATCCTTGAGCTTTTTCCATTCCACCGTGAAGAGGTCGGGGTCGGGATAGGCTCCCAGGTACTGGGTGAAGGCGTTTTCGCCGAGGCCAAAGGAAATGGCGCAGAAGTCCAGGTCGTCGCGCTCGGTGTCCTTGTCGTGAATGATCGCGACCTCCCGACCGGTAATCTGGAAAATCGTATTGGCCAGGTAGATGCCGGCTTTCACGTCCTGGAACGCCAGCCACGAGTAGACGCCGTGGTGGTGCTTGTCCCCTGCCAGGCCTCTCAGATCCTTGATCGGCTGTGGCGACTTCCCGGCGCCCAACTCGCGAAAGGCATAGACCAAGTGGACGCGCCGCCTGAAGGCGGCCGTGCCAAAGCACTTCTTGAAGCGCTCGCGCCGGCCGAACTCGGCGAGGTATCGGGCAAGCTCCGGCACCAACTCCACTAATGACACGATAAGCAGGGTGGTAGCAAGGCCGACGGCGGCACTTTGCACTTGGCCACCGACCAGGTGCAGATTCAGCAGCAGCACGATGCCACTGAGTAAAAACAGAAGGAACAGAACGAGTTTGGGCCAGGGTAGCCTGGGCTGTGGTTCGAATGGTCTCAAGACCACTTCTCCTTTCACCTACGCGGCGGGCTTCGGCGAACGCCGCTCGTGCCGCAAAGACTGAATCCATATATTATTGCAATTGCTTTCCTACCGCAAGGAGCTCTCGCGAGACGTGCACCTCCCCGCCCGCCTCAGGAGCCGTGCCCTCAAGGAGAAATGGCTGGCACCTCCAGCCCCTCCAGCCCAGGTCGGCCCTTCGGGGCTCGATAATCGGGTGCGCCTGTACCTGGGGTTGAAACCTCAGGCTGTTCAAAGGCCGCCCTTTCAGGGCGAGGGAGGGGACAAGTCCCTCCCCTACACAGAGGTTTGATAGAGTCTATTATGGGGATAGCGTGTTTTATGGCGGCGGGAATCCTTGCGTGGGCGCACACTGTGGACCGTTTCAGAATTGATTTGCAAGGACAGGAGGAGAACACAATGCGCCGACTTGCCATCCTTTTCATCCTGGCCAGCCTCATCGGCTCAACCTCCGTGGCCGCATGGGTTCCGACGGACTGCCTGGATAAGCCGGGCGAGCTGGATAAGTTTCACCAAACGTCGAAAAGATCTGGAGTGATTATCGCGAGGCGGTCCAGAAGGCCGCGCCAGGTTCACCCCTTTACGTTCCGCACTCATACCCGAAAACCGCACCCGAGATGATCGACGACTTTAGATACGGTTACTTCGAGCGCCTGTTCAAGGGAGTCCCCCCGGATAAGCTTCCGCCCCGTGAACGCCCCATCTACAGCGCCTTGCAGGCCAGCACTCTCCGAATGGAGATCCTGAAGGTTGAAAATTGGGATCTCAGCCGCTGTACCGGCAACCACCCACATCCCTACTACAACCTCGTCCGATTCTTTGATCCGGCAACCGGACTGGAGATTGCTCGCGGCGAGCAGTTCGACTCCGGCTTGATGGCCAGCTATCGCCATGTATCGAGCACAGAGGCGGCGCTGCCTGCGCTGAGCGATCTCGCCACATATCTCCGCACTCGACTGGGCCGTACGCTTCCTGTCGAACAACCTCAATATGTCATGATGTCGGGGCTGCCATTCTGTGGCGAGAGCCATCCCTGCGTAGCGTTCAAATCACAGGGTCAAATCTATGTGCTCGACGATGGAGTGATCTTGTATCGACTCGACCCGGCAGCGCCGAGGATCTCCATCCGGGATCGAATGCAACAGCAGGCTCGAGAAGGGACTCGGACCCTGGGTGACCTGGACTTCGACACACCGGCGGTTACTCTAGGGTTCGAGTGGGGAACCGCGCGACGGATCGCGGGAGAGGTTCCGAAGAGGAGGCATCCGTGAACATCCCGCGGCCGAGCCCGCCTTCGGCCTGGCTCGCCGACCCGCGCGGGGAAGAGGTCGAGCCGGCCGCGAGCATCCAGGTCACCATGCGGGTGTCCAGGTAGATCAGAGGTTCATCCGTCGGACCAGTCCAGTTGGACCAGCTCCTCGGGGTCTGTCAGCAGGTAGGGCGAGGCCGCAGGTTGTCCAGCTTGCTCCGGGTCTCCGCCAGGGCGATCCGCAGGATCTTCCCGCGGCGCTCGATCTCGACCGGTACCCGGTCGCCAGGATCTCGTCCAGGATGCAGTAGATGTTCTCGTGGAGAGCGGACGCCTTGATCGCCATGTCCTGAGGATAAGCCCGAGTCGTACGCCCGTCCATCCGGAGTCGTACGTCTTCCCCCACCGCTTGTCTCCGGGCGGAGCTTGTGACAAGCTTCACGAGCACGGCGCCGGTCCCGTTGCACGGCTTCTGCCGTCTCGGTGCGCATCTCTCCGTGCCCTGACCAACAGGAGGTACGTCCCTTGCCAGAGCAGTACTACCCCGTCCTGCTGGCGTTGGGAGTCTCGATCGCGTTGGGGGCCATCATCCTCATCGCCTCCCATCTGCTCAGCATGCTCGTGGGCAACCAGCGCGGTGGCCTGATCAAGGGGACGACCATCGAGTCGGGCATGCCCCTGATGGACGTCTCGCACAAGCGCATCTCGATCGCCTTCTTCCTGGTGGCGATCGACTTCATCGTCTTCGATCTCGAGGCCGCCTTCCTCTACCCCTGGTCGCTGATCCTGCGCGACGGCGGCTGGCGGCTGTTCTGGGCGGTGATGGTCTTCGTCTTCCTGATCCTGGTCGGGTATGCCTACGTCTGGCTCAAGGGGGGCCTCGACCTTTCCCTGCCCGCGCGCGAGCGCCGGCCGTTGAGGGTGCAGCCGTGAGCGTCCACGAACCGGCGTCCATGAAGCCCTCCGGCCCGCAGCAGCGCGGCGGCGGGTTCTCGCAGGCCGCGCTCGACGAGATCGCCGGGCTGCGCACCCGCTACCCCACCGCCGAGGCCCTGACCCTGCCGGCCCTCCACATCGCCCAGCGCGAGTGGGGTGGCTGGCTGCCGGACGAGGCGATCGCCGCGGTCGCCGCCGAGCTCGACCTGCCGGTCGCCAGCGTCTACGGCGTCGTCACCTTCTACGACCTCTACCATCAGAAGCCGGTGGGGCGCCACCGCATCCGGGTCTGCACCAACCTCTCGTGCCAGCTGCGCGGCTCCGAGGAGATCATGGAGACCCTGCACCAGGAGCTCGGGGTCAGCGAGGACGAGGTGACGCCCGACGGCCGCGTCTCTTACGTCCACTTCGAGTGCCTCGGCTCCTGCGACACGGCGCCGATGATGATGGTGGACGACGACTACCAGGAGAACCTCACCCCCAACCGGGTGCGGCAGATCGTGAAGGGATTGAAATGATGGGGTGGAGGAAATGATGCCTGCGTTCGAACCGGTCCTGACCCGCAACGTCGGCCGCCCCGAGGCCCTGACCCTCAAGGGGTACAAGCAGAACGGCGGCTACGAGGGGCTCGCCAAGGCGCTCAAGATGGAGCCCGACGCGGTCATCGACGAGGTGAAGAAGTCGGGCTTGCGCGGCCGCGGCGGCGCCGGCTTCTCGGCCGGCCTCAAGTGGAGCTTCATCCCGAAGGGGAAGGACAAGCCCAAGTACCTGGTCTGCAACGCCGACGAGTCGGAGCCGGGCACCTTCAAGGACCGCCTGCTGATGGAGTACGACCCCCACCAGCTGATCGAGGGGTGCGCCATCTGCTGCTGGGCGGTCTCCGCCGCCACCTGCTACATCTACATCCGCGGCGAGTACACCAAGGCCACCGAGATCCTCGAGCGGGCGCTCAAGGACGCCTACGACGGCGGCATCCTGGGCGACAGCGTGATGGGCTCGGGCTTCAAGCTGAACATGTACGTCCACCGCGGCGCCGGCGCCTACATCTGCGGCGAGGAGACGGGGATGCTCGAGTCGCTGGAGGGGAAGCGCGGCCAGCCGCGCGTGAAGCCCCCCTTCCCGGCGGTGGTCGGCGCCTTCGGCTGCCCGACGGTGATCAACAACGTCGAGACGCTGGCCAACGTGCCGCACATCCTGGTGCGCGGCGCCGACTGGTTCAAGGGGATCGGCACCGACGAGCGCAACACCGGCCCCAAGCTCTACGCCATCTCCGGCCACGTCGAGCGCCCCGGCACCTACGAGTACCCGATCGGCGTCACCTTCCGCGAGATGCTCGAGGGGTGCGGCGGCATGCTGAAGGGGCGGCCGCTCAAGGCGTTCATCCCCGGCGGCGCCTCGGCGCCGATCCTGAAGGCCGATCAGATCGACATCAAGATGGACTTCGACACCGTCGCCAAGGCCGGCTCGATGCTCGGGTCGGCGGCGGTCATCGTGATGGACGACACCACCTGCATGGTGCGCTCGGTCGCGCGGCTGGCGAAGTTCTTCAACCACGAATCCTGCGGGCAGTGCACGCCGTGCCGCGAGGGGACGAACTGGATGGAGCTGATGCTCAAGCGGATCGAGCACGGCGAGGGGACGGAGCGCGATTCGCAGGTCCTCCTCTCCGTCTGCTCGCACATCGGCGGCAACTCCCTCTGCGCGCTGGGGGACGCGGCGATCGGTCCGGTGCAGTCACTGGTCAAGAATTTCCAGGAGGAGATCGACCGGCACATCAAGGACCGGGCCTGCCCGTTCCCCCACCGGCGCTATTTCGAGAACTGATTCGAAGACGGATTCGAGAACGGAGCGTAAAGCAAGTGCCCAAGGTAACGATCAACGACCGCACCGTGGAGGTGGCAGCCGGGACCAACCTGGTCGACGCCGCCATCCAGGCGGGCGTGCAGATCCCCCACTACTGCTATCACCCGCGGCTGTCGGTGGTCGGCCAGTGCCGCATGTGCCTGGTCAAGATCGACGGCATGCCGAAGCTCCAGGCCGGCTGCTCCACCCAGGTGATGAAGGACGGCATGGTGGTGCGCACCGACGTGCCGGAGGTCGAGGAGGCGCAGAAGGGGATGATGGAGTTCTTCCTCCTCAACCACCCCCTCGACTGCCCGATCTGCGACCAGGCGGGCGAGTGCGGCCTGCAGGACTACTCCTTCAAGCACGGCGTCGCCTACTCGCGCTTCCAGTATGAGGACAAGCGGACCTACCCCGGGCGCGAGCGCATCCCGCTGGGCGCCAACGTGGTCCTCAACATGAACCGCTGCATCCAGTGCACCCGCTGCGTGCGCTTCACCCAGGAGGTGGCGGGCACGGGCGAGCTCGGCTTCTTCAACCGCGGCGCCCGCGCCGAGATCGGCACCTTTCCCGGGAAGGAGCTGAGCAACCCGCTGGCCACCTGCGTGGTGGACGTCTGCCCGGTGGGCGCCCTGACCTCGACCCGCTTCCGCTTCGCCGAGCGCGTCTGGTATCTCGACAAGAAGCCGTCGATCTGCACCGGCTGCGAGGTGGGGTGCAACATCACGATGGAGCACCGGCGCGGCGACATCAAGCGCTACAAGCCGCGCTACAACATCGAGGTCAACGACTACTGGATGTGCGACTACGGCCGCGCCAGCTTCGAGCGCTACAAGCAGATCCCGCGGCTGACCAACCCGCGCGTGCGCACGGAAGCAGGGAACGGTAATGGCCATCCTCCGTTCCTCGCCGCCAGCTGGAAGGACGCGCTCGACACGGTCCACCGCCGGCTGCAGGCCGCCCAGGAGGGCGAGATCGCCTTCCTCGGCTCCGCCTTCCTGACCTGCGAGGAGGCCTACCTGTTCGCCAGGCTGGCCGACGCCGTCGGCTCGCCGCACCGCTCGGTGCCGACCGACGTCGGCCCCGAATGGACGATCCCGCGCTTCGAACGGCCGCCGATCACCGGCCGCGAGCAGGCCCCGAACCGCCGCGGCGCGGAGCTCGCCGGGCTCGCCGCCGGCGAGCTTCCCAGTGGGAAGACTGCGCTGCTGGGCGAGGACCTGCTGCTCGGCGACGCCGCCGCCCATTGCGACGTGCTGGTGGTCTGCGACAGCGACTTCGGCCAGGCGGCCTACACGGCCGAGACGGTCGAGCGGCTGCGCCAGGCGAAGTTCCTGGTGGTCTTCGGCTGGGCCGATTCGCCGCTGGCCCAGGTGGCGGACGTCGCCCTGCCGACGTCCCATCACGGCGAGAAGGACGGCACCTTCGTCAACGTCGAGTGGCGGGTGCAGCGCTTCGAGCGCGCCTTTCCGGCGCCGGGGCAGACGCGCTCCGCGGTCGAGGCGCTCGGCGATCTCCTCGCGCGCTTCGACCCCGCCTGGGCGGGCCTGTCGCCCGGCAAGGTGTTCGACCGCCTGGCCGGCGAGCTGCCGGCCTTCGCCGGCCTCAGCTGGCACGACCTGCCGGCCACCGGCGCCGCCCTCGACGTACCCGGAGCCCAGCACCGGCTCACGGATCAGGCCGCCGCGGCGTCGTCGGAGGCCTCCTCGTGAGCGCCGACCTGATCGCGACCCTGATCAAGTACGCCGTGATGTTCGGCGTTTTCATCAACGTCGCCCCGATCATGGTCTGGATCGAGCGCCGGGGCGCCGGCCTGATCCAGGACCGCCCCGGGCCGAACCGGGTGGGGCCGTTCGGCCTCTTCCAGCCGCTGGCCGACGCCTTGAAGTTCATGTTCAAGGAGGACGTCACCCCGGCGCTGGCCGACAAGCCGCTCTATCTGATGGCGCCGGTGCTGGCGCTGATGCCGGCGTTCACCACCCTGGTGGTGCTCCCCTTCGGGCCGGACATCACGGTGGCCGGGCGGACGATCCCGCTGGTGGTGACCAACGTCGACACCGGGGTGCTGCTCTTCCTCGCCATCTCCAGCCTCGGCGTCTACTCGCTGGTGATGGCCGGCTACGCCTCGAACAACAAGTTCTCGCTGCTCGGCGCGGTCCGCGCCTCGGCGCAGCTGATCAGCTACGAGCTGGCGCTGACGATCTCGGTGCTCGCCGTGCTGATCCCGGTGAGCTCCTTCCGCCTGACCGACGTGGTCGCCCATCAGCAGGCTCACGTCTGGAACTGCATCCCGCAGTTCCTCGGCTGCATCGTCTTCCTGATCGCCGCCTTCGCGGAGACCAACCGCCTGCCGTTCGACCTGCCGGAGGCGGAGTCGGAGCTGGTGGCCGGCTTCCACACCGAGTACGGCGCGATGCGCTTCGCCCTCTTCTTCCAGGGGGAGTATTCGAGCATGGCGGCGCTCTCGGCGCTGGGGGCGACGCTCTACTTCGGCGGCTGGAGCCTGCCGTTCATCCATTACCCCCACAACCTGCTGGGGGGCGTGCTCGGGCTCGCCACGCTGCTCGCCAAGGTCGCGATCGCCATGGCCGTCTTCGTCTGGGTGCGCTGGACCTTCCCGCGGTTCCGCTACGACCAGCTGATGCGGCTGGGCTGGAAGGTGCTGCTGCCGCTCTCGATCCTGAACCTGATCCTGGTCGCGGCGATGACGCTCGCGGGCTGGCTCGGCCAATCCTAGCCGGAGGACCTTGCCGCGATGGAAACCCTGATCTTCTTCCTCTTCGCCGCGCTGGCGATCGGCTCGGGCATCGTCGTGGTGACGCACCGGAGCCCGATCTACTCGACGCTGAGCCTGGTGCTCACGCTGTTCTCGGTGGCGGTGCTGTTCGTGCTCCTCGGCGCGCCGTTCGTCGGCACGCTGCAGATCCTGGTCTACGCCGGCGCCATCGTGGTGCTGTTCCTGTTCGTGATCATGCTGCTCAACGTCCAGAAGGAAGAGGACGCGCACGTCGACCGCGGCGCCCAGCGGTGGACGGCGATCCTCGGCGCGGTGGTCTTCCTCGGCATGTTCTGGCTGGCCTTCTGGCGCACCGGCCTGCGCGTCGGCTCCGCTCCCGCGCCGGCGCCGCTCACCAGCGAGCTGGTATCGCTGCCGGGGCTCGCCAACGCGCTGTTCACCGACTACCTGCTGCCGTTCGAGATCGTCGGCCTGCTGCTGCTGGTGGCGGTGATCGGCGCCACGGTCGCCGCCCGCCGCCCCGGCGACGAGTCGACCGCGTTGAAGGACGACTACGTCAGCGGCGAGGAGCCGCGCACCGATCCGCTGCGGTCGCTCCCCGACCCCCACCGGCCCAGCGTGGCCGAACCCGCTTATAAGGAAGCGCATTCATGAGCGCCGTTCCCATCTCCTGGTACCTCCTGCTGTCGGCGGTGCTGTTCGGCATCGGCGCTATCGGCGCGCTGACCCGGCGCAACGGCATCAGCATCTTCCTCTCGGTCGAGCTGATGCTCAACGCCGCCAACCTCACGCTGGTCGCCTACGCGCGCCAGTGGAACCAGCACACCGGTCAGGTGATCGTCTTCTTCGTGATGGCGGTCGCCGCCGCCGAAGCCGCGGTGGGGCTCGCGCTCTTCATCGCCGTCTTCCGCCAGCGGCGCACCATCGACGTCAACCGCTTGAATCTGCTGCAAGGGTAAGAGCTCGCCCATGCTCGAACTGCTCTGGCTCATCCCGATCCTGCCGCTCGCGGGCGCCGCGATCAACGGCCTCCTCGGCAAGAAGTTCCCGAAGGCCCTGGTCACCGCCGTCGGCGTCGGCGCGCCGCTGCTCTCGCTCCTGCTCGCTCTAGGCTGCTTGTGGGAGTACGCTCACGGGAGCTTCCCCAACTTCGCCTACGAGCAGGTGAAGTACGCCTGGACGACCGGCGACCTCTCGATTCCGGCCGGCTTCCTGCTCGACCGGCTGTCGTCGGTGATGCTGTTCATCGTCACCTTCGTCGGCTTCTGGATCCACGTCTACTCGGCCGGCTACATGAGCCACGAGGAGGGGTATCGCCGCTACTTCGCGTACCTCAACCTCTTCATGTCGGCGATGCTGATGCTGGTGCTGGGCAACAACTACCTGGTGATGTTCGTGGGCTGGGAGGGGGTGGGGCTCTGCTCCTACCTGCTGATCGGCTTCTACTATGACCAGACGGTGCCGCCCGCCGCCGGCAAGAAGGCGTTCATCGTCAACCGGATCGGCGACTTCGCCTTCCTGCTCGGCATGTTCGCGCTGTTCGCTAAGTTCGGCAGCCTCACCTATCACGACGTGCTGCCGAGGATCGCCGCCAACCCCGCGCTCGTCACCGGCGGCGCCTACGCGCTCGGCCTGCCGCTCGCCAGCTTCATCGCCCTCTGCTTCTTCATCGGCGCCATGGGCAAGAGCGCGCAGATCCCGCTCTACGTCTGGCTGCCGGACGCGATGGCGGGCCCGACGCCGGTCTCGGCCCTGATCCACGCCGCCACCATGGTCACCGCCGGGGTCTACATGGTGGTGCGCTCGAACGTCATCTACCAGCTGGCGCCGGGGGTCTCGCTGTTCGTGGCCATCATCGGCGCGGCGACGGCGATCTTCGCGGCCACGATCGGCCTCGCGCAGACCGACATCAAGAAGGTGCTCGCCTACTCCACCGTCTCGCAGCTCGGCTACATGTTCCTGGCCGCCGGGTTGGGGGCCTACTCGGCGGCCCTCTTCCACGTGATGACGCACGCCTTCTTCAAGGCCCTGCTCTTCCTCGGCTCCGGCTCGGTGATCCACGCCATGGGCGGCGAGCAGGACATGACGAAGATGGGCGGCCTCCGGAAGCACATGCCGTCGACCTTCATCACCTACGTCATCGGCGCCCTGGCGATCGCCGGCGTCCCGGGTCTCGCCGGCTTCTTCTCGAAGGACGAGATCCTGCACGCCGCCGCGGCCGACGGCCACAGGGTGCTCTGGGCGGTCGGCCTGATCACCGCGGGACTCACCGCCTTCTACATGTTCCGCTCGGTCTACCTGACCTTCTTCGGGCATTTCCGCGGCACTCACGAGCAGGAACATCACTTGCACGAGTCGCCGCCGTCGATGACGGTGCCGCTCTGGATCCTCGCCGCCGGCGCGGTGCTGGCCGGCTACGTCGGGGTGCCGAAGCTGCTCTCCTTCGGGCGCGACCTCAACTGGTTCCACAACTGGCTGGAGCCGGTGATCGCCGTGCCCCAGGGCCTGGAAGCCGGCGAGCACAACCTCGGCTCCGGAATCGAGCTGGCGCTGGTCCTGGTCACTTCGGTCGTCGCCCTGCTGGGCATCTTCGTCGCTTGGCGAACCTACGGCGGCGACAACGGCCTCGCCAAGGGGGAGGCCTGGGCGCGGCGCTTCCCCGTCCTGCACCGCCTGCTGGTCCACAAGTGGTATGTCGACGAGATCTACGACGTCCTGATCGTGCGGCCGCTCGCCGCGATCTCCCGCTTCTTCTGGAAGGTGGTCGACACCTTCGTCATCGACGGCGCGATCAACGCCGGCGCCTTCCTCACCGAGCTGACCGGCGACGTCGGGCGCTTCAGCACCACCGGCAACGTGCGCAACTACGCCCTCTACTTCTTCCTCGGCGTGATCCTGCTGTTCTGGTGGATCGCCTTCTAGGGTGACCGGATCGGAGATATGGAAACCTTTCTTGGACTGCTCGTCGGCAACTCGCTGACCCGTCTGGTCTTCTTCCCGACGATCGCGGCCCTGCCGCTGTTCTTCCTCGCCCGGGCGCAGGCCCGGGCGGCGAAGGTCTACGTGCTGGTCGCCTCCCTGATCGAATGCGCCTTCGGGGTCCAGTACCTCCTCACCCACCTGGGCGCGGACGGCGGCTTCCCCATGGTGCACGATCTGAGCGCGAGCGGCGGGGCGATCCCGTGGATCTCGGGCTACGGCATCAAGTACGACCTGGCGATGGACGGCATCTCGATGCCGCTGGTGCTGCTCGGCATCCTCCTGGTGCCGATCGTGATCCTCGGCTCCTGGAAAGGGATCGAGAAGCACTGGCCGCTGTTCGGCGCCTCGATGCTGCTGCTCACCACCGGCGTGCTCGGCACGCTGCTCGCCTACGACCTCTTCCTGTTCTACGTCTTCTGGGAGGTCATGCTGATCCCGATGTACCTGCTGATCGGCATCTGGGGGGGCGAGCGGCGGATCTACGCGGCGGTCAAGTTCTTCCTCTACACGATGGCGGGGAGCCTGCTGATGCTGATCGCCATCCTCTGGATGGCGTGGACCTTCCAGAGCCTGAACGGCGGCGTCTGGAGCTTCGCCTACACCGACCTGCTGCGGCTCGACCTGCCGCTCCACCAGCAGATCTGGCTGTTCGCCGCCTTCGCGCTGACCTTCGCCATCAAGGTGCCGATGTTCCCGTTCCACACCTGGCTGCCGGACGCCCACGTCGAGGCGCCCACCGGCGGCTCGGTGATCCTCGCCGGCATCCTGCTGAAGCTCGGCACCTACGGCTTCCTGCGCTTCGCCATCCCGCTCTTCCCGCACGCCAGCGAGGCGGCCCGGCCGCTGCTGCTGGCGCTGGCGATCGTCGGCATCATCTACGGCGCGCTGGTCGCCTGGGTGCAGACGGACATGAAGAAGCTGGTGGCCTACTCCTCGATCGCCCACCTCGGGTTCGTCATGCTGGGCCTGCTCGCCATCGACATCGTCGCCTGGCAGGGCTCGCTGCTCCAGATGGTGAACCATGGCCTGTCGACCGGCGCCCTCTTCCTCCTCGTCGGCATGCTCTACGACCGGCGGCACACCAAGAAGTTCGACGAGTTCGGCGGCCTCGCCAAGGTGATGCCGGTGTTCGCCTTCTTCCTGGTCTTCGCCAGCCTGGCGTCGGTGGGCCTGCCGGCCCTCAACGGCTTCGTGGGTGAGTTCATGATCCTGATCGGCAGCTTCCGCACCCTGGGCTGGGTGCCGGTCGCGCTCGCCACCTTCGGCGTGGTGCTCGCCGCGGTCTACCTGCTGAAGATGATCCAGCTCACCATCTGGGGCCCGATCACCAAGGAAGAGAACAGGAAGCTGGTCGATCTCTCCGGCCGCGAGCTGGCGGCGCTGATCCCGCTCTGTGTGCTGATGCTCTGGATCGGCGTCGCGCCCGACGGCTTCCTGCGGCCGAGCCGCAAGGCCCTCGCAGGGGTGCTGGCCGACTATCGCGGGCGGGTCGCGGAGCCGGGGGTGACGCACGCGGCGTTGCGGCCGCCGGTCGATCCAACGGCCACGACCCCGGCGACGACCGCCCAGGTTTCGAGCCAGACCACGGAGGCCGGCCAATGAACCGCTCGGATTGGATGGTGCTGCTGCCCGAGATCCTCCTCTGTGGCGGCGGCATTCTGGTGCTGATGCTCGACGCGATCGCCCCGTCGTTGCGGCGGGCGTTCACGGCGATCTCGCTCGTCGCGACCTTCGCCGCGGCCTGGGGCGTCTACTGGGTGACCCCCGGCCACGCGATGACCGACCCGGCGGCGACCTTCCACGGGCTGCTCGAGACGAGCCCGCTCACCGCCGCCTTCTCGTTCGTCATCCTGCTCGCGACGGCGCTCTGCCTGCTGGCCTCGCAAGGCTACCTGCGGCGGGAGAGGCTCCTCTCCGGCGAATACCACGCCCTGCTGCTCTGGTGCGCCACCGGCCTGCTGCTGATGCTGCGCGCCACCGAGCTGCTGACCATCTTCCTCGCCCTCGAGCTGCTCTCGCTCTGCCTCTATTCGCTGGCCGCCTACCACCGGCGGATCAACGTCTCGGGCGAGGCGGCGATCAAGTACTTTCTGATGGGGGCCTTCGTCAGCGCCTTCGTGCTCTACGGCATCGCGCTGGTCTACGGCGCCACCGGCACCACCCGCTTCGCCGACATCGGCGCCGCGCTGGCCGCTCAGCCCAGCGTGCCGGTGTTCGCCACCCTCGGCTTCCTGATGCTGGTCGCCGGGTTCGGCTTCAAGATGAGCCTCGTCCCCTTCCACGCCTGGTCGCCGGACACCTACCAGGGCGCCCCCTCGCCGTTCGTGGCCTTCCTCTCGGTGGCCCCGAAGGTGGCGAGCGCGCTGGTGCTCTACCGGCTGCTCGCCGCGGTCGTGCAGGGGGGCGGCACGGTGAACGCCGCCCGCTGGTCCACGGTGGTGGCGATCCTCTCGGTGCTCTCGATGGTGGTGGGGAACCTGCTCGCCCTGGTGCAGCGCGACATCAAGCGCATGCTCGCCTACTCCGGCATCGCCCACATGGGCTACCTGCTGCTGGCGCTGGTGACGCTCGACCGCGCCTCGCTGATGCCGGTGCTGGTCTACCTGCTGGCCTACGTGCTGATGAACGCCGGCGCCTTCACGGTCGTCGCGATGCTCTACAGCCGGCCGGGCGAGCAGCACCTGATCTCCGATCTGGCCGGCTGGGGGTACCGCTTCCCGCTGCTCGGCGGCTGCCTCGCCGTCTGCATGCTGTCGCTGGGGGGCATTCCGCCCACCGTCGGCTTCCTCGGCAAGTACGTGGTGTTCCTGAAGGCGGTGGGCGACGGCCACGTCGGCCTCGCGATCACCGGCGTCCTGGCGAGCCTGATCGGCGTCTTCTACTACCTCCGCGTCATGTACTACCTCTACATGAAGCCAGAGACGCGGCAGCCGGACGGGCTGCTGATCGATTTCTGGGGCCGTGCGGGGGCCGTGGTCGCCGCCCTGGGGACCCTGGCGCTCGGCATCTGGCCCACGGGTCTGCTCCAGTGGCTGATCACGGCGACCACCGCGAAGTAAACGAGCTGGAAGAGGTCTCGCCTCTCACCCTCAACCGGCTCTCGTTCTACCTGCGCTGTCTGCGCCATCTCCAGGAGCTCGGCGTCAGCCGGGTCTCCTCGCAGGAGATGGCGCAGCGCTACCATCTCTCCGCCACTCAGATCCGCAAGGACCTCGCCCAGTTCGGCGAGTTCGGTATCCGCGGCGTCGGCTACGACGTCGACGCGCTGGCCGACCATCTGAACTCCCTGCTCGGCCTCGACCGCCGGCACGCGCTGGTGATCGTCGGCATGGGGAACCTGGGGAGCGCGCTCGCCCAATATCTCGGATTCAACTACGGCGCCTTCCGCGTGGTGGCGGGGGTCGACAACGACCCCAAGAAGATCGGCCGCCGGGTGGCGAGCCTGATCATCCGCTCGTCCGCCGATCTCAAGGAGGTCGTCCGCGACTCCGTGGCCGAGATCGGCGTCCTCGCCGTCCCCGCCGAGGCCGCCCAGGAGAACTACGACGCCCTGGCCGACGCCGGCGTCAAGGGGGTCCTCAACTTCGCCCCCGTGCGCGTGAAACGCCGGACGGAGGTACCCTTGAAGAACGTCGACCTGCGGATCAATCTGGAGGAGCTGGCGTTTTTTCTGCGGTGAGGCCGCAAGACGGCCCGGGAGCCCGCCCTGAAAGGGCGGAATTTGAATAGCCTGGGGTTTCAACCTCCCTCTTACACACATCTTTGCCCGCCGGGTCAGTCTGCCCTTCGAATCCTCACCCTCGGTCCCTCTCCACGGAGTGGAGAGGGAGGGCCTGTTCCGAGCGGCCTCGTGAAGCAGAGAGATCCGGTAGCGGCGTCGTTGAGGGCGACCGCAGGTCGCCCCTACAACCGCGGTCGAGATCTGTTGTAGGGGCGACCTGCGGTCGCCCTCAACGGCAGGTGTCCGGATGGATCTGGTTTGGCAACTCTGCCCGCAGGCGCCCTCCCTCTCCACGAAGTGGAGAGGGACCGAGGGTGAGGATTCGAAGGGCAGGCCGACTCGATGGGCAAAGATATGTGTAAGAGAGTGGGTTAAAACCCCAGGCTATTCAAATTCCGCCCCTTCAGGGCGGGTCTGGATCATCAAGATCGTCTTCGGGCAGGCTGGAGAGGTCAATTGGGTGTATCCGACAAAACTCTTCAAATTCCTTGAGGATACGGCCCTCCTCGGGCGTCGGCTGAAACGTCCGAATCTCGTTTAGCACGCCCAGCATTTCCTTCTGGGCCTTACTGAGCTTCTGTTTGGTGGTCTTCGCTTTTGTCTCCTTCACCCCGGTCCCCGCCGGTAGAAGCTGATCGCGCTCTCCCCGTATTTTCGCACGTCCACCCGCGTCAGCGGACCCACCTCGATCGGCATCTCCCGGCGCGAGGTGTGCTCGACGGCGACCTCGGCGTCCATGGCCAGGAGAGGCGCGACCGCTTCGAGGAGCTCCCCGTAGGCGTTGAAGTTGTAGGGGGGATCGGCGTAGACGAGGTCGAAGGACCCGGCAGGCAAGCGGGCGAGACCGGCCGGGAGGGTGAGGCGGCGGATCTCGAGGAGCCGCTCGCCGAGCTTGCCGGCGTTGGCCTCCAGGATCTCCACGGCTCGAAGGCTCTGGTCCACGGCCAGGGCGGAGAGGGCTCCCCGCCCCAGCGCCTCCAGGCCCACCACGCCGCTCCCCGCGAAGAGATCGAGGACGCGGGCGCCTTCGACGCGGTCGTTCCAGATCGAGAAGAGCGCCTCGCGCACCCGCCCCTCGGTCGGCCGCGCGCCGGGCGGCACGGCGAGCCCGCGGCCGCGGAACTCGCCGCCGGTGATCCGGACGCCCGGCTTCACGGCTCGCCCGGCGCCCTCGACACCAGCGCGATAAATTTCTTTCTCACCTGATCCTTGCCGATGTAGATCTCGATCGGCTGGTCGATCCCCTCCAGCTCGATCCCCTTGCCGTCGCCGGTGAAGGCCATGATGCGGAAACGGGCGCCGTCCCCCGACCGCTTCAGCACGTCCCCGGGCCGCGGCTCGTAGCCGGCCGGGATCTCGTCCTTCTCCTTCACCACCGGGACCTTCTTCTCCAACTCCTCGGCGATGTGAACGACGTGCGAGAGGTTGAGCGGCAGGGGCTCGAAGTGGCCGAACTCATAGGTCTGGAGCTCTTTCCCGGGGATCTGCAAACGCAGCTCGCACTGCTCGATCCAGGCCCCCTCGGGCCCCTTCTCGGGGCTCTTCACGTCGGTGAGATCCTCCCCGGCGAGGCGGTTGAGGAACCCCTGGAGCTTGTCCGGGGGCAGCTCGGCGAGCCCCATCCACTCGTTCCCGATCTGCCCCTTGCGCAGGCGGATGGTGCCGTTGGCGAACAGGGTCATCTCGCGGCGGGCCACGTCGGTCCGGCAGTCGTAGCGGACGACCTCGGTCGAGCGGTCGTCTCCCTGAGCCGGCAGCGCGGCGAGCAGCAGGAGAGCGGTCCAGACGAGACGCGGGCGGATCAAGATTCTCCTTTGGCGAAAGCCAGAGCGTAGCGCAGCTCCCCCGGCGCGTCGACCTGGCCGTCGAGCCGGGCCCGCCGGGTGGCACGCAGGGCCTCGCCGATCCGGGGTCCCGGCGACACGCCCGCCGCCAGCAGGTCCGCTCCCCGCAGGGAGAGGGCGAGCGGACGCAGCCCGGTCAGATACCGGCGCACCCAGGCGCGGACCGCCTCGTCCCCCCCGGCCGTCAACAGGAGTAGCTCCTCGCCGGCCAGCGGCTCCAGGGCCTCGGCCACCTGGTGCGGCGCCGGCTCTCCAAGCAGGACGGCGCGGGCCGCCTCCAGCCGGGGTGGGAATGCGGTCAGCAGGCGACGGTCCTCGCCGGCGAGCAGGAGGCGGCCGGCGAGCCGCTCCCGATCCGCCCCCCCCAAGCTCGCCACGAGCGCCATGAGGAACAGGCCCCAGGGCTGGACGGGCGGCCCGGCGATCCCCTCGATCCGGTACCCTTCGAGGGCTGCCCGGGCCTCGCGCAGGCGCTCACGCCCGGTGCCGTCCAGCTCCAGGCGGGGATCGATCGCCCGCAGGACCCCCAGCTCCGCCAGCCGCTCGATCCCCGGCAGGGCCAGCACCGGATCGTCGAGCAGCAGGATCAGCTCATCCCGCAGGCGCGAGCCAGAGAGCAGGTCGAACGCCCCTTCGGCGAGCGCCGTCCCGACGAGCTCCAGGGTCTCGGGCGCGATCCGGAAGCCGAGCCGCAGCTCCAGGCGCACGGCGCGCAGGATGCGGGTGGGATCGTCGACGAACGACCGGTCGTGCAGCACCCGCAACGTCTTCGCCTGGAGATCGCGCCGACCGTCGAAAAGATCGATCACCTCGACCCCGGGCTCGGGGCCGAGGCGGATCGCCAGCGTGTTGACGGTAAAGTCGCGCCGGAAGAGGTCCTGGCGGAGATCCGCGGCCCGCACCTCGGGGAGCGCGGCCGGGGCGCGGTAGATCTCGCTACGGGCCGTCGCGACGTCGATCTGGAAACCCTCCGCATCGACGACCTCCGCGGTCAGGAAGGCGCGGTGAGCCCGCAGCTGGCCGCCGAAGGCCTCGGCGAGCCGCGCCGCGAGCTCGATCCCGTCCCCCTCGACGACCACGTCCAGGTCCCGGTGCTCGCGCTCCAGTAGCAGGTCGCGCACGAAGCCGCCGACGAGGTAGGCGGGAGCCCCCTGCTCGCGTGAAGCGGCGGCGATCGTCTGGATGCGCGCCCTCTGGGCGGCCGGCAGGCTGGCGAGCAGCTCCATGGACTGAGATTGTACCGCCCGGCGAGGGGAGCCCCCTCAGGCGCGCTCGGGAGCGGGCGTCAGCAGGTCTTTGAGCGCCACCGGATCGACCGGCTTGGTCAGATGAAGGTCGAAGCCCTCCGCGTAGGCGCGGCGCCGGTCTTCGGCCTGCCCGTAGCCGGTCAGCGCGATCAGGTGGACCGGCTGGAGCGCGGGATCGGCCCGCAGCTCTCTGGCCACGGCGTAGCCGTCCAGGCCACCCGGCAGGCCGATGTCGCAGAGCACCACGTCGGGGCGGAACCGGCGGGCGGTCGCCAGCCCCGCTGAGCCGTCGGCGGCCGTGGCCACCTCGAATCCCGAGATCTCCAGCAGCATCTGCAGGCTCTCCGCCGCGTCGGCATTGTCCTCGATGACCAGGACCCGGCGCGAGCCGGCGGCGCGGACCGGCGGCACGGTCTCCTCCTCCGGAGCCTCCCTCTTTGCGGCGAGCGGCAGACGGAGGGTGAACCGAGCGCCCCGGCCCAGCCCTTCGCTCACGGCTTCCACCTCGCCTCCGTGCAGATCCACCAGTCCCTTGACCAGGGCCAGCCCCAGTCCGAGGCCCCCCCGGCTCCGGGCCAGGGTGCGATCGGCCTGACTGAAGGTCTCGAAGAGGCTCCCCAGCATCTCGGGCTCGATGCCGATGCCGGTGTCCTGGACCGTGATCCCGGCGCGCTCGCCAGCACCGGCATCACCATCATCGACGCCGGCGCTCAGCTCGACCTCCACCCGCCCGCCGGGGTCGGTGAACTTGCCGGCGTTGCTCAGCAGGTTTTCCACCGCCTGCGCGAGACGGGTCCCGTCCCCCTCGATCCAGAGCGGCCCCGCGGGGAGCTCGA
Organism: uncultured Acidobacteriota bacterium; assembly: GCA_963698025.1. Taxonomy (GTDB): domain Bacteria; phylum Acidobacteriota; class Thermoanaerobaculia; order Multivoradales; family UBA5704; genus DATARR01. Next base: position 1,450,129 of record OY969112.1, read on the forward strand.
GGTCCAGGGTCAGCCCGCCGGCTTCCAGCTCCCGGCGGTGGTCCTCGACCGTATCGTGGACCAGCTTCGTCAGGTCGAGCCGCTCCTTGTGAAGCAGGATCTTGCCGCGGGAGATCCGCGAGACGTCGAGCAGGTCGTCGACCAAGCGGGTCATGTGAGAGACCTGGCGATCGATCATGCCGCCGGCCTTCTCCAGGATCGACGGGTCGCGGCCGGCCTGCCGCAGGATCTGCACGGCGTTGCGAATCGGCGCCAGCGGGTTGCGCAGCTCGTGGCCCAGCATGGCGAGGAACTCGTCTTTCTTACGGCCGGCTTCCCGGAGCGCCTCCGCCGTCCGCACCTGCTCGGTGACGTCCACGCCATGGGCGAAGATGCCGGAGACCGCTCCGTCCGTATCGAGCAGCGGCTGGTAGACGAAGTTGAGGTAGCGCTGCTCGAGAGGGCCGCCCCCCTCGCGGCGCAGCAGGATCGGGATTCCGCTGCCGACAAAGGGCCGACCAGTGCCGTAGACCTCGTCGAGCAGCTCAAAGAAACCCTGCCCCTCGATCTCCGGCAGAGCCTCCCGCGCCGTCTTGCCGAGGATCTCCCGGTGCCCCACGAGCTGGTAGTACTGGGGGTTGGCCAGCTCGAAGACGTGCTCGGGGCCGCGCAGCGTCGCGATGAACGCCGGCGCCTGCACGAAGATGCTGGCAAGACGCGCGCGCTCCAGCTCGAGCGCGTCGAAGAGCTTCCGGCGTTCTTCCTCGGCCCGCTTCTCCTCGGTGACGTCCACCACCACGACCCCTACCCAGGCGGTTGCGCCGTCCGGCCTCCGCACCGGATAAAAACCGGCCAGCCAGGTCCGGCGCTCGCCGGGTGTCGCCGGAGCCTCACCCGCGATCTCCAGGTTCGCGACCGGCTCGCCGGTGCGGAAGACCTGCTCCAGGACCGGCACCACGGTCCGCGCGTTGACGGGAGCGATCTCGCCGATCGTCCGGCCCAGGTGAGCCTCCACCGGCAGGCCGTTGATCCTCGCGATCACGTCGTTCAGCCGGACGAAGCGGAGCTCCCGATCGAAGAAGGCGAAGCCGACCGGCGCATGGGCGAGCAGGGATTCCAGGGCGGCGAGGGTCTCCTCGTCGCCTTGGCGCACGGCATTCTCCGCGCGCAGAGCCGCGTTCTCCCGCTCGAGCTCGGCGACACGTCGCGCGAGCGGCGAGAGCTCGCCGGTGCCGGCGGGAGTGAGGGAGTTCTTCAGGAAATCTCCATAGACAAAATAGAATGCAATCCTCGTGCGCATCCGGCGGATGCGAACCAGCCAAGGGACGTCAGGGACACCAGAGACACCAGAGACACCAGAGACACCAAGGGCATCCGGGAAGCTAGAGCTCCCTGTCCCTGTCGTCCCTGTTGTCCCTTGGCCCCGGCCTTTTCAGCGCTTCGCTTGGCTGGGTCCCTCCGGGCGCGGCGCCGAGCGCCGACCCGCCTCGACGTTGCCTGTCCAGCCAATTCGGAGTTTCATCTCGCCTCCTTGCAGTTGAGCTCTCGCTGATAGCAAAGAGGGTGCCTTGGCCCGAAAAGTCCCCGCCACGCTCAAAAACCGCGGACCGCGACCTCGGCGGCGATGATCACGGGGGAATCGTTCGGCAGCTGCGCCATGCCGATGGCGCTCCGCGCGTGCTGCCCCACCTCGGCGCCGAAGATCTCCAGCAGGAGGTCCGAGCAACCGTTGATCACATTGGTCGTGCGGATGAACCCGGGGGCGACGTTGATCATCCCCGAGACCATCAGCCAGGCCGCGATGCGGTCGAGATCGCCGAGAGCCTGCTTCAGGGTGGCCAGGACGGAGAGGGTGGCGAGGCGCGCCGCCCGGTACCCCTGCTCGGCGGAGAGCTCGGCGCCGACGCGGCCGAACGGCGCGGCCAGGGTGCCGTCCGCGTTCAGGGGGGCCTGCCCGGAGACGTAGGCGCGGTCGCCGTAGAGGCGGACCCACGAGAACGGCGCCCGCACCTCAGGCGGCAGCTGGATGAGATTCGGCAGCTCGAGCCCGAGCTCCCGCAGACGCGCTTCGACGGTCATGAATCCTCCTTATCCTTCACGTTTACCTAGTGTATTTTAAGACCATGGAATCCGACCCTACCCCCTACACGATCCCCGCCGATACCGACATCGGCCACGTCCACCTCAAGGTGGCCGACCTCGACCGGGCGCTGGCGTTCTACCTCGGCGTCCTCGGCTTCGAGCTCACCTCGCGCTTCGGGTCACAGGCCGCCTTCGTCTCCGCCGGCGGCTACCACCACCACATCGGCCTCAACACCTGGGAGAGCCGCGGCGGCACCCCTCCTCCCCCCGGCCGGACCGGTCTCTACCACGTCGCCATCCGCTATCCGACGCGGCAGGCGCTGGCGGCCGCGGTTCGGCGGGTCCTGGCGGCGGGCGTCGAGCTCCAGGGCGCCGCGGATCACGGCGTCAGCGAGGCGATCTACCTGGCCGACCCGGACCAGAACGGCGTCGAGCTCTACTGGGACCGGCCGCGCGAGCGATGGCCGCGGGGGGCGAACGGGGAGCCGGCCATGTACACGGAACGCCTGGATCTCGAGGAGCTGCTGCGCGACAAAACACCCCTTCAGGAGTAATATCGAGCGGCTCGGAAGGTTTGCCAGAATCCTGCTCAACCATGCCCTTGCAAGGGGCTTCGAGAAAGGATGAACCGATGGCAAGTCGCACGTACCTCGCACGACGGTCGACGGTCCTCCTGGGAGCGGCCCTGCTGGCCGTCCTCGCTGCCCGGCCCGCCAAGGCCCAGCTCCAGTTCTCCTCCGCGGACGGCAAGCAGAGCTTCAAGATCGGAGTCCTCGGCCAGCTCCAGGCCGAGAGCATCGAAAACGGCAACGCCAAGAACGACTCCGCGAACAACCTCTTCCTGCGCCGCCTCCGCCTGCTGGGCAACTTCAAGCTGTCGGATCAGCTGACGGTCTTCTTCGACACCGACGCGCCCAACCTCGGCAAGGGGAACCCCGACGGTACGAAGAACAACGCCGATATCTTCATCCAGGACTTCGTCGTCACCTATGCCTTCAGCAAGGAATTCCAGCTCGACGGCGGCATGCTGCTGATGGCGCAGAGCTACAACCACAATCAGTCGGCCGCGACCCTGATGGCTCTGGACTACGGCCCCTACACCTTCGTCGAATCGGTGCCCACCACCTCGCGCACCGGCCGCGACTACGGCCTCCAGGCCCGCGGCTACCTCGGGGACGACCACCTCGAGTACCGCGCCGGCGTCTTCCAGGGGGTGCGGGGTGTGAACAACACCAATTCGTTCCGCTATGCGGGGCGTCTCGCCTATTACGTCTTCGGTCCCGAGACCACCTACTTCTACCGCGGCACCTCGCTCGGCAAGACGCAGACGCTCTCGATCGGCGGCAGCTTCGATCGCCAGGAGGATTACAAGTCATATGGCGCGGACCTGTTCTGGGACCAGCCGGTCGCCGGCGGCGACGGCGTGACCTTGCAGGCCGACTACAACCAGGTCGACGGCGACGTCTTCATCCCCACCCTGCCCAAGCAGCGGAACGCGATGGTCGAGCTTGGCTATTACTTCCATTCCATCAAATTGATGCCATACGTCCAGCTCGCCCGCGAGGGCTTCGACGCGGCCGCCCGGCCGGACGAGAAGCGCACGCAAGGCGGGCTCGCCTTCTGGTTCGCCGGCCACAACTCGAACCTGAAGCTGGCGTGGACGAAGATCGACCGCGACGGCGCCAAGAAGCGGAACCAGTACCAGTTGCAATACCAGGTCTTCCAGTTCTGAGCCGACCGATCCAAGGAGGGATTTTCATGAGTGTTGCGACTCCGACCGCCGACGCACCCATCCTCCAGGTTTCTCCCCAGGAAGAGCGGAAGGTCATCTTCGCCTCTTCGCTGGGCACGGTCTTCGAGTGGTACGACTTCTACCTCTACGCCACCCTGGCGCCCTTCTTCGCCGCCCTCTTCTTCCCCAAGGGGAACGACACCGCGGCCCTCCTCTCGGCCTTCGCCACCTACGCGGCCGGCTTTCTGGTGCGGCCGTTCGGCGCCCTGGTGTTCGGGCGCCTGGGGGACATGGTCGGCCGCAAGTACACGTTCATGGTGACCATCATCGTGATGGGCGTCTCGACCGTCGCGGTGGGGTTCCTCCCCACCTATGCCTCGATTGGCGTCTTGGCGCCGATCCTCCTGGTGACGCTGCGCCTGCTCCAGGGCCTCGCCCTCGGCGGCGAGTACGGGGGGGCCGCGACCTACGTCGCCGAGCACGCCCCCGAGGGGAGGCGCGGCTACGCGACGAGCTGGATCCAGACCACGGCGACCGTCGGCTTCTTCCTCTCGCTGCTGGTCATCGGCCTCTGCCGCGCCAAGCTGAGCCCCGACGCCTTCAAGGAGTGGGGTTGGCGGGTGCCGTTCCTGATCTCGCTCGTGCTCCTCGTCTTCTCGATCTACATCCGGGCCAAGCTGAACGAGTCGCCGGTCTTCCAGCGGATGAAGGCCCAGGGGAAGGGGTCGAAGTCGCCGCTCCGGGACAGCTTCCTCCGCTCTCCGAACAACAAGTACGTGCTGCTCGCCCTCTTCGGCGCCACCGCCGGCCAGGGGGTGGTCTGGTATACGGGGCAGTTCTACGCCCTCTTCTTTCTCACCATCACGCTCAAGCTCGACTGGCTGCCCGCCTACACCCTGGTCGGCATCGCGCTCCTGCTCGCGACGCCGTTCTTCGTCATCTTCGGCAGCCTGTCCGACCGCATCGGCCGTCTGAAGATCATCCTCCTCGGCTGCCTCCTCGCGGCGCTCACCTACTTCCCGCTCTTCAAGGGGCTGACCCATGCCGTCAACCCGGCGCTCGCGGAGTACCAGAATAGCCATACGGTGAGCGTCGCGGCCTCGGACTGCAACTTCCATGTCTTCACCGTCCTGCCCGGCACCAAGTTCTCCGACTGCGACCGGGCGAAAGACTTCCTCACCAGCAAGGCGGGGCTCTCCTTCACCTCGTTGCCCGCGGAGCCTGGCCAGACGGTGACGACGCGGATCGGCAACACCACCCTGAACGGATGGAACGAGGATCAGTACAAGGCCGCCCTGAAGACCGAAGGCGTTCCAGGGGCGCCCGACCCGGCGCGGATCAATTACCTCATGGCCGGACTGATCCTCTGGATCATGGTGATCTACGTCACCATGGTCTACGGCCCGATCGCCGCCTTCCTGGTGGAGCTGTTCCCGACCCGGATCCGCTACACCTCGATGTCCTTCCCATACCACATCGGCAACGGCTGGTTCGGCGGCATGCTGCCCCTCCTCGCCACCGCCATGGTGGCCAGGGCCGGCAACATCTACTACGGCCTCTGGTACCCGGTGATCGTCGCGATCATCACCGTGATCGTCGGCGCCCTTTTCCTGCGCGACACCAAGAACCACTCGATCGTCGACTGACCGGAAGCGCCGCAGCCGCAGCCGCAGCCGTAGCCGTACCCCCGCCGGGCGTCATTGCCCGGCGGTTCTGTTGGGGGGTGGATTTTCAGATCTGAGGACCTTCGCCTCGACTCGTGTGCCACAAGGCCAAGACTTCGACGTCATCCTGACGCACGACACGATAGTAAAGGTAGTAGCGAATTCGAGACAAGCCGGAGCCGCAATCCTCAGTTCCCAAGCTCAGAGAGGAGCTGCCAACCATCGATGACCTCGCCACGGTCGGCCTGAGCGATCGCCTGTAGAAGAGAAGCTTTCTCCTCGGGGGAAAGCGTGAAACCTTCCTCAGCTTCAGGCACCAGAAGAGTGACCGTGTCGCCCTCCCGAAGACTGCCCTCCGGCACGTCCAACCGTCCGCCATCCATGACCTTTGCGGTAAGCACTTTCATGAGACCATTCTACTCTTCCTGGATGCCGGGAGCCGGTAGAAGGTCGTACAATGAGACAGCCCGGCAGGAGCTCCATCCCCATGAATCGCAGAGAGCTCGTCAAGTCCCTCCTCGGCACCGTCGCCTCGTATTCGCTGCTCGAGACGCTGTTCACCCGCGACGCGTTCGCCGGCGCCGTCAAGCCGGTCACCGACTCCTGGGTGCGGGATCTCGACGCGATGAGCCGGGACCTCGCCTCCGCCAGGATCGCCCCCGCTCTCTGGCAGGCGAAGGTTAAGGAGCTCTACGACCGGATCGCGCCGGCGGAGCTGCTGGCGCCAGCCGTGCCGGGCTGATCCGGGCGGCGGCTCAGGCGGGGGTCGAGATCCGCGAGATCTCGGGCAGGTGCTCCTGGGCGATCTGGACGAACAGATCCACGATCCTGGAGTCGAACTGCGTGCCGGCCGCCTCGCGCAGACGGCGGAACGCCTCGTCGACGGGCAGGGGGTCGCGGTAGGAGCGGCCGGACATCATCACGTCGAAGGCGTCGACGACCGCCACGATGCGGGCGCCCAGCGGGATCTCCTCCCCCGCCAGCCCGGCCGGATACCCCTTGCCGTCCATCCGCTCGTGATGGTGCAGCACGAAGAGGCTCACCCGCTCGAAGCCCGGGAGCAGGCGGAGGATGGCCCAGCCGTAGTCGGGGTGCTTCTTGACCTCTTCGTATTCCTCGAGGGTCAGCTTCCCGGGCTTCTGCAGGATGTGCTGCGGCACGCCCACCTTGCCGACGTCGTGCAGCAGCGAGGCGATCTCGATGTCGCGCAGCTCCCGCTCGCTGAACCCGAGCTGCTGCGCCACCCGCATCGCCCACTCCGCCAGCCTCGTACCGTGCACGCCGGTGTGGAGCTCGGTCAGATCGAGGATGGTGGTGAGGCTGCAGACGAAGGCCGAGGCCATCCGGCTCAGCTCCGATTCGAGCTGCTTGACCCGCAGGGCGGGGGGGACTTCGGTGCCGGGGCTCGGCGCTGTCGCCGCCGTCTGCAGGAGCCAGGGGAGCCTCTGGTCGAAGTGGATCACGCCGGCTCCTCCATCGCTCCGCTTTCGGGGCGCTCCATCATCCTGCGGTCGATCGGCACCTCGATCAGCCGCTCGCCCGCGAGCGGGAAGCAGATCTGCATGGCAGGGCGCGGCTCGATGCTCATCTGGAACTCGCCGAGCCGGTTGGTGCCGGTGCTCGCCAGAATCTCCCCCTCGCTCAGCAGGAAGACCGGCAGCGGCGGCACGGGGCGCAGCGGATCGCCGAGATCGGCGAGCTGGCCCACGAGCACCGCCCGGCCGCCGCGGGGTTCGCGCTCGATCCGCAGATCGAGACACAGGTCCTCCGCATGGTACAGGAGATGCCGGCTGGTGACGTCCCGGCGCCGCACCCCCTCGCCGACCGGGGACTGGGCGGTGTCGAACACCAGGCGTACGGGCAGGCGTGTCCGCCCTTCGAGCTCTCTGCTGGTGAAAGATTCCATTCGTGGTCTCCGAGATATCTCTAGGACGTCAGGGCCGTCGATTCGAACTCGAGTGTCAGGATCACGGTCTGGCCGGGGCCGAGCTGCGGCGAGGCCGGGCCGCTGCCGGCGCCGAAGAGGAGTTGCAACCCCGGGCCCGGAGCCCGCTGGTTGAAGATCCTGGAGCCGTTCCATTGGATGGTTTTTAGACCGCCGTTGTCGGCCGGCCAGGAGAGGTCGAGCCGGTTGAGCGGCAGCGGCACGGAGCCGGTGTTGGTGATCTGCCAGGTGACCTTCTTGTCCGCGAACCGGAGCTGGGTGGCCGGCCGCGCGGCGCACGCGTCGGCCGGCGGCGGCGGATAGGCCGTGGCGCAGCCGCCAGAGAAGGTCAGCCCCAGGCTGTAATCGGCGCGGGCCGGACCGTCGTACACCAGGCCACCTTTAAGCCCCTTCACGGCGGCCACGAAGTCGGCCCGCCCGAAGCCGGCGGTGCCGTCCGGAACGCCCACCACCGGCACGGCGTGGGAGAGCGCCTCGCTCGCCAGGTAGAAGTCGGTCGCGTCCGGCGTCTTGTGGCGGTTGTTCTTGCCGGCGAAGACAGCGGCGAGGCCGCTGATCCAGGGCGCCGAGAAGGAGGTGCCGGAGACCAGGGCCCAGCCGCCGCCGGGGTAGGTCGTCACCACGTCCTCGCCGGGCGCCGCGATGGTCACCAGGTCGCCGCCGTAGTTCGAGAAGGCGCTCAGATGGTCGTCGACCGTGGTCGAGGCCACGCCCACGGCGTTGCCGAGGGCCGCCGGATAGACCATGACCTGCCGCCCGTCGTTGCCGGCGGACGACACGCAGATGATGCCGTGATCGGCGGCATAGTTGACCGCCCGCATCAGCTCCGGCGAGAACTCCTCGACGCTGAAGCTCATGTTGATGGCCGTCACGCCCTGGTCGACGGCGTAGTAGATGGCGCGGATCACGTCGGAGACCTGGCCGCTGCCGCTGCCGTCGAACGCCTTCAGGGGGAGGATCTTGGCCTCCGGTGCCACGCGGTGGATCACCCCCGACACCATGGTGCCGTGGCCGAAGGCCGGCGGCACCGTCGCCAGATCGAGCTGCGAGATCTGTGACGAGTCGAGCACGGCCACGGTCGAGGCGTTGAGCGGCAGGACGTCGTTGCCGCCGAGGATCGCCCGCGTCCGCTGGCCGAGGATCGCCCGTGTCCGCTGGTCGAGCACGTCCTTCCACTCCGAGGGGTCGGCCTGGTCGTGGATGAAGTCGTAGCCGGGCAGCAGGGCGCCTTGCAGCAGCGGGTGGCCGGTATCGACGCCGGAATCGATCACGGCGATCACAGCGCCGGCGCCGCGCGAGGTCTTGGCCGCCTCGTCGACGCGCAGCACCGTGGCCGCGGCCTGCTGCACGTAGGCCCGCCAGACTTGGCGCGGGGTGCCGTCCGGATTGGTGCCGAAGGGGACCTCGATGGCCGTGTCGATGAGGTCGCGGCCGGCGAGGCGCACGCTCATGACCCGTCCGTTGGCGTCCGGCCAGTGCAGCGCGATGCTGCTCAGGGTGAGAAGCTGCCCGGTCGTGTTGGTGAGCTGGAAGTTGATGTCCCCGTGGCCGCCGGCCTGGAAGACCTGGCGGACGGCGGTGGCCGGAGCCGCCTCGGCGAAACCGAGCGACAGGGTGTAGCCGGCCGGGACCGCGCTCGGCGGATTCTTGAAGGTGAACGCGAGCTGCGCCGTCGCGCCCGCCCGGATCTGGCGGTCGGTGACCGGCCCGATCCAGTAGGAATCGATGGCACCGCCCGGGGGCACCAGCCGGGAGGCCTGCGCCACCTCGCCGAGGATCGCCCGCGTGCGCTGCTGGAGGCTCAGGCCCTGATAGGTCTCGGGCAGCGAGGCGAGGACCGCGGGCTCGATGCCCACGACGTTGGGAGCCGAGGCCTGGACCTCCTGGATCAACGCGTCGGGCGAGACGCCCTGCGGCGCCCGCACCAGATAGACGCTGCGGCCCAGGGGGTCCGGGGAGGCGGCGACCACCCGGATCACCTGCAGACCATAACTCTGCACCAGCCCGTCGAGGCTGGACGCCGGGACCCGCAGGAGGAAGTCGTTGGTCGCCGGCCGGGGCGCCTGGCGGGCTCCGGCCGCCAGCACGCCGGCCAGGAGCAGGGCGAGGAGGAGGGATGCCGGACGGAGGTTGAAGGCGCGCATCAGGGTTTCTCCAGCTCGTCGAGAGCCTGCTTGACGTCGAGGCGCCCATGGCCGCTGCTCGCGTGGCCGGGGCCGTGCACGGGCAGCGAGTGGGCCAGGGCGTCCACCGAGAGGAAGTAGTTGGTCCGCGACGGCTGCTGGTCGGCGTGATTCTTGTCGACGAAGAGAGCGATGGCGCCGCTCACCCAGGGGGCGGAGAAGGAGGTGCCCGAGACCATCGCCCAGCCGCCCCCCGGATAGGTGGTGATGATGTCCTCGCCGGGCGCCGCCACGGTCACCAGATCGTCGCCGTAGTTCGAGAAGTCGCTCAGGTAGTCGCGCGGGCTGGTCGAGGCGACCCCGATGGCATCGCCCAGGCCGGCGGGATAGACCATCGTCTCCAGGCCGTCGTTGCCCGCCGCGGCGACGCAGGTGACGCCGTGGCGCGAGGCGTAGTTGACCGCCCGCAGCAGCTCCGGCGAGAACGCCCCGACGCTGAAGCTCATGTTGATGACCTTGGCCCCGTGGTCGACGGCGTAGTAGATGGCCCGCACGATGTCGAACAGGCTGGCGTTGCCGTTGGCGTCGAACGCCTTGAGCGGCATGATCCTGGCCCCCGGCGCCGCGCGGTGGACGACGCCCGCCACCATGGTGCCGTGGCCGAAGTCGGGCGGGATGGTGCCGGGGTCGAGCGGAGACGACGAGCTGTTCAGGATCAAGGTCGCCGACGACGAGCTGAGCTGGGTCCCCTGGGCGCCGGCGAGCGGCGTGCCGGCCTGCTGGCCGAGGATCGCCCGCGTCCGCTGGTCGAGCAGGTCCCCCCACTCCGAGCCGGTCCCCGGCAGGTCGTGGGTGAAATCGTAGCCCGGGACCAGGACGCCGCGCAGGACCGGATGGTCGGGATCGACGCCGGTGTCGATGATCGCCACCACTCCGGCGCCGAGGAACGAGGCGTTCGCCTCCGGCAGCCGCAGCAGGTCGGCGGCCGGCTGGCGAACGTAGGCGCTCCACAGCCGCTGCGTCCCGAACGTGATCTCGGTGCGGTCGGTGAGGGCCCCCAGGATGGCCCGCGTGCGCTGATCGAGCTTGGCCTCGCTCCCCGTCTCCGGCACCGAGGCGAGCACCACCTCCTCGACGTTGAGGGTGCTCGCCTCGCCGTCGCGCACCTCGTGGAGCACCGCGTCGGGAGGGGCGCTCTGGGCGGCGCGCACCAGCAGCACCGCGGCGCTGCCGTCGGGCGATGCCAGCCGCTCCACCACCTGCAGGCCGTGGCGCTGCGCGATGGCGTCGGCCTCGGCGGCCGGAGCGCGCAGGATGAAATCATTGGTGTCCGGCTTCCTGGCCCCGCCCGCCTCGGCGCGCGCCGCCAGCAAGATTCCGATCAGAACCCATAAAAATCGCGTGGTGAGTCTCATCATCCCTCTGCTCTCATAAAAGTCACACGCCCGCCACCCCGACTGAGAACGACGACGACTTTCCAGCTACAAACTGCAATACGGCGAGCCAATGATACAGCAAATCGCATGCCTGCGCCGTAAAAACACTGTTTTCAGCCCCACGCCCCGGGAAGTCGCCCGTTCCCGCGCCGGGAGCGCGGAAATTCTTACGATCGGTGAGAAATTTCTTGCAAGCCCGACCGGGTCGCCGGCGGGTCGAGCTCGAAAGGCTTGCCGACGAGGACGAAGGGGGCCCAGTAGTAGGGGTGCGGATAGGTTTCGCGCAGCTCCCGCATGGCGAGCCGGGCGGCCCGGGCACGGTCCCCCTGCCTCGCGAGCTGGCGGTAGAAGATGGACATGAACTCGGCCGTGCTCTGGTCGTGCACGTCCCACAGGGTGACCATGGCCGAGCGCGCCCCGGCGTAGAGCAGCCCGCGGGTGAGCCCGATCAGCTCGTCGCCGCTCTCCACCACGTTGAGCCCGGTGCCGCAGCCGCTCAGCACGACCAGCTCGGCGCCGAGCTCGAGCTGGTAGAGGTCGAACAGGGTCAGCCGCGAGCCGCCGAGCTGGATGGCGGAGAACATCGGGTTGTCCTGGCGGAAGAAGCCGTGGGTGGCGATGTGCACCAGCCGGGCGCCGGCGCCCGCGGCGCGCAGCCGCTCCTCGGTGGCCGCCTCGCCGAGCAGGAGCTCGGAGCCCGGGAGGGTGGCCGCCACTGCCTCCACCTCGGCCTGGATGTTGGGGGTCAGCCGGTCGGGGATGCCGAGGATCAGCGCCCCGCGGCCGGGCGCGGTCTCGCGGGCGCAGCAGAGGGCGAAGACGCTGGCGCTGGGGGCGTAGGAGACGGTGAAGCGGTCGATCACGTACCGCTCGCCGTCGTGCAAGGCATGGAAGGGGAGGTAGTGGAGCGCCCCGTGGGGGATCACCACCAGGTGCTCCGCCCCCTCCAGGAGGTCGGCCAGCGGGGCCAGGAGCTCGGCGTGGAGCTCGGCGAGATGGGCGCGGGTGGCCTCCTGGATCTGGGCGGCGAAGGTGCGGCAGTAGTCCGGGCCCAGCCGGAACTTCGAGAGCTGGAACTGGAGCAGCCGCTGGACCTCCCGTACCCGCGGCGCCGAGGTGATCGGCCGCACCTCCAGGAAATCGGAACCGACGACTCCAGCGTAGAGGATGTCACGGGCTTCGTAGTACTCGACGAGCAGGGTGCCCGGCGGGATGGCGGCGCGGATCTCGTCGAGGTCGAGCGTGGCCGCGGTCTGCAGTGAGCCGAACTCGGCGTCGGCGGTGCGCAGCTCGCTCAGCGTCTCGAGGAGCTTCGACTCCTGACCGCGGCTCAGCAGGCGCAGCTCCTCGACCCGGGAACGGGTGCCGGCGCCCGCCTCCACGGCGGGGGGCGCCTGCAGCTCGTGCACGTCGATCTGCCGGTAGTACCAGTTCAGCTCCTCGCGCAGCCGCCGCATCCGCTCGACCAGCTCGCTGTGGGTGGAGCGCGACGCTGGCAGCGACTGTGCGCGAAAGGCGATGAGGTCGGCCAGGCTGCGCGACTTGGCCTGCTCGATGTAGGTGAAGGCGGCGCGCTGCTCGGCGGGCGTGGGCTCGCCGGCCAGGGTGATCGCCACCAGGCTGCGGTAGAGCTCGGTCTTGTCGCGGAAGAAGGAGATCTTCAGCTCCTCCCGGTGCAGATGGGTGCGCAGGCTCTCCAGCAGCGCGTGAGCGAAGCGGTAGGAGCCGAGGGCGCCGGCGCGGTCCCCGAGGGCCTCCTCGGCCTGGCCGAGCACGAACCAGGCCTTAGCGCTGGAGGCCGGGATGTCGAGCTCGTCGAGACGGCCGAGCGCCTCCCGGCAGTGCTCCCGGGCCGCCGCCGGCTGCTCCATCTGCAGCAGGATGCGGGCGAGCAGCACCTCGCAGAGGACGGCCCGTGCCCCCTGCCGCGCACCGAGGAAGAGATTGCGCGCCCGGGTGGCCAGGTGGCGGGCCTCGAACGAGCGCCCCTCCTCGTGCAGGATCAGCGCCTGGTAGAGATCGATCGCCGCCGGCCAGACGAGGTTGTCCTGCGCCACGAAGCGCTGGCGCGCCTGGCCGAAGAGCTGCAGCGCCTGGAAGGCCCGCCCCTGCTGGTGGGCGGCGATGGCCATGAAGGCCACCGTCTTGGCCCCTTCGTAGGGCATGGCGAGCTCCTCGAAGGCGGTGAAGGCGAGCTGGGCGAGCCGCGCCCCCTCCTCGGTGAGGTTGAGCTCGAGGTAGATCTCGGACTGGTCCAGATCGCAGAGCGCCAGCTCGTAGGTGTCGCCGGCCTCGCGCCCCCGCTCGCGGCTACGCTGATACATCTCGAGCGCCCGCGTGTACTCGCCGCGCTGGTAGTGGAGATAGGCGATGTTGTAGTCGGACTGGGCGGCGGCGAGCGCCATGCCGTGCCGCTCGCAGTAGGCGCTGAGCTCCTCGTAGGCGTCGAGCGCGGCGGTGAACTCGTGCAGCTCGATCGAGGAGACGCCGATGTTGGTCAGCGCCGCCGCGATGTCCTGCGGGTCGCCGCTCCGCCGGAACTCCGCGAGGGCGCCGCGGAAGAGCTCCAGGGCCTCGGCGTGGCGGTCCTGCCGGGCGAGGATGTTCCCCTCGTTGCTGGCCAGCCGGGCGAGCAGCAGCCGGTCGCCGTGGCGGGTGAAGACCTCGCGGGCCTCCCGCGCGTCGGCCCGGGCCTCGCGGAAGAGGCCGAGGTAGCTCTGGGTCTGCAGCGAGCTGCTGAGCACGACCGCCGCCTCGATCTCGGCGCCCACGGCACGGAACCGCCCTACCGCGGCGCGGTAGTGCGCGAGCGCCTCCTCGTAGCGCCCGGTCAGGTAGGCGGCGTGCCCCTGGGCCTTGGCGGCCAGGGCGCGGCAGTAGTCGTCGTCCACCGCGTCGGCCAGCCAGACGATCGCCTCCGCCAGCCGTTCCGCCTGCCGCAGGTCTTCCATGGCATAGCGCACCAGCTCCCGGCTCAGGCGCTCCACGGCGGGCCGGCCGTGGAGGTCGGCGCGGGCGGCGAGAAAGGCCAGGCGCTCCCCGGCGTCCTCCAGGTGGGCCAAGTGGCCGATCCAGTCGTCTTCCATCCCGCTGGTCGCTTCCATCAGCGGTGCCGCCAGTAGAGCTCGTCGGCGTTCCAGAGCAGGTGGTCGTCGAGCACGGCGGGCTTGAGGTTCTCCAGATCCGCCTTGGCGCCTACCAGCACGGTGGGGGTCACCAGTGGGATCAGCGGGCGCTGCTCGGCCACGATCTCCTGCACACGGTCGTAAATGCGCCGCCGCGCAGCGGGATCGCGCTCGACGAGTTGCGCCTTGAGCAAACGGTCGATCTCGGCCTGCCAGGGGGCGAGGGGGCCTCTGCCGGTCAGGCGCCAGAAGTGATTGCCGCCGTCCGAGAGCAGCAGGCTCATCGAGGGGTTGGGATCGGCGTCGCCGCCGTCCAGCCCCAGCACACAGGCGTCGTAATCATAGGACTTGAAGAGCCGGTCGAGCACGGCCTGGAGCTCCAGGGCGGCGATGCGGACGTCGATGCCGATGCGCCGCAGATCCTCCTGGACGAGGCTCGCCATGGTCCCGCGCTCGGCGTTGCCGGCGACGGTCAGCAGGGTGAATCCGACCCGTTCCCCCGCCGCGTCATGCAGGGCGCCCGCGACGTCCCAGGAGAACCCGGCCGCCCGCAGCAGTCGGCGGGCCTCCTCGGGCGCGTAGCGAGGTGGCGGGAGCGAGGTGGCGAGCCAGTGGGAGCCCGGCGTCTCGTGGGAGTTGAGCGCGGTGGCGTGGCCGCGATAGACGACGCGCACCATGGCGCCGCGGTCGACGGCCATCGACACCGCCTGGCGGAACGCCGTCCGGCCGAACCAGGGCTGCCGGCGCCGCACCACCGCGAGGGAGTCACCGGAGCGACCGGTCAGGTCGTTCTGGTTGAAGAAGAGGAAGTTGAGGTCGAGGCCGGGGCCGGCGTCCATCATCCGGTAGCTGCGCCGCGCCGCGTCGCGGGAGAGCAGGTTGAAGCTCTCAGCGTTCAGGCGGTCGACGACGTCGATCTCCCCGGCCTGGAAGCGGGCGACCCTGGAATCCGGCGGCACCTCCAGGAAGACCAGCTCGTCGAGATAAGGGAGCGTGGCGCCGCCCGTGTCCTTCTTCCAGTAAAAGGGGTTGCGCTCCAGCACCAGCCTTTCCCCGGCGCGGCGCTCGCGCAGCCGGAACGGGCCGAGGCCGGCCATCCTGCCCGCCGGGGTGTCGATTCCCCATACGCTGGCCAGGGTGCCGGCGCGGAAGGCCGCCTCCAGCAGATGGCGCGGCAGGATGGCAAAACTGTCGAACAGCCGCTCGGCGGCGGCATAGGGCGCGGCCAACCGGAACTCCACCGTGCGGTCGTCGATCCGGCTCGCCCGGATGGGCTGGCCGCCCACGATCAGCAGGTCGCGCTGGGGCGATCCGAGCTTCTCGTCCAGATAGACCTGTAAGCTGAAGACCACGTCGTCGGCGGTCGCCGGATGGCCGTCGGAGAAACGCAGGCCGGGGCGGAGGAAAAGGGTGTAGCGGCGCCCGCCGTCGTCGACCGTCCAGCGCTCGGCGAGCGCCGGCTTCGCCCGCTGGTCCTGGCGGTCGATGTGGACCAGGTCCGCGTTCATCGCGGCGATGACGGCGAGGCTGGAGGCGTCGGTGGCAAGGACGGGGTTGAAGGTCTTGGGCTCGGCCCCCAGGGCCGCCACCAGCCGCCCCCCCGGCGGCCGCCAGCCGCCGCCGCGGAAGCGATCGCACCCCCGGTTCCACCGGATGGCGACCCGCACCCCCCCGCCAGGGCGAGGAAGCCCGCGAAGATCCCGGCCAGCAGCAGCGGCCGGGGGCGGATCTGGGTCGTCCAGGGTGGCGTCATCGGCGATCTCATCATCTCGCGCCGCTTCAGACCTCGCCCGATGGCAGGCGCTCCCGTAAGAACTCGGCGAGCGTATGGTAGCTCAGCACCACCCCCGTCAGCAGGACCGCCGGCCAGAACATCCAGCGATAGGAGACCAGGACCTCGTAGCGCTCCAGATCGGCCAGCATCGACCCCCAGCTCGGCACCGGCTCGGCGACCCCGAGGCCCAGGAAGGAGAGGGTGACCTCGGCCAGCACGTATTGCGGCACCAGCAGCGCAAGCTGCGTGAGGGCGACCCCCAGAGCCTGCGGCAGGACATGGCGGCGCAGCAGGTAGAGCCGCGAGGCGCCGAACCCCTGCGCCGCCAGCACGTAGTCGCGGCCGCGGGCGCTCAGCACCGCGCCGCGCACCAGGCGCGCCGGCCCCGCCCAGCCCACCGCGCCGAGCACCGCGATCACCACGAAAAAGCCGCCGGCCGGCGCCAGGTCCAGGGGGAGGAAGGCGCGCACCGCGAGCAGCAGGTAGAGCCAGGGCAGGGCGAGGAAGAGCTCGCTCCCGCGCATCAGGAGCTGATCGAGCCACCCCCCCTGGAAGCCGGCGGCGCCGCCGGCGAGGAGCCCCAGGGAGACCGCGAGAGAGGCGGCGAGGAGCCCCGAGACCAGGGAGACGCGGGCGCCGTAGAGCATCCGCGAGAGCTGGTCGCGCCCCAGGGCGTCGGTGCCCAGGAGGAAGAGGCGGGCCGGCGCGTCCACCCCCAACAGGCGCATCCGGGAGCCGGTGACGCCCGGCGGCGCCGGCACCAGGAAGCGGACCGGGAAGGTCCGGCCGCGGTCCTCCACGTAGACGCCGGGGGAGCCGGCCGCCTCCACCCAGCGGTAGACGAAGGGGCGGAGATGGAGCCGCCCCCCGGCGTCGACGAGCCGCGGACGGATCGGCGGCGCGTAGGGCCGCTCGCGGTCCTGCTGCTCGTAGCCGTAGGGCGCCAGGAAACCCGCTCCCAGGGCCGCCGCGTAGAGCAGCGCCAGGAACCCCGCCGCCAGCGCCGGCCCGAGCCGCCGCAGGCCGGACAGGCGCCTCACGCCCGCACCCGTGGGTCCAACCCGTAGAGGAGGAGGTCCGCGATCAGGTTGCCGAGGACGAGGAAGACGCTCGACAGCAGGAGCACGCCGACCACCACGTGGAGGTCGCGGGCGAGGATCGCCTGCAAGAGCAGGGGGCCGAGGCCGGGCCAGCTGAGGACGACCTCCACCAGCACCGACCCCGAGAGGAGGCCGGCGATCGACAGTCCGAGCAGCGAGACCAGCGGCTTGGCCGCCGCCGGCAGGGCGTGGCGCCAGAGCAGCCGGCGGCGGGGGATGCCGCTGCCGCGGGCGGCCTGGACGAACGGCGCCGCCAGCGCCTCGGTCATGGCGGCGCGGACGTGGCGAAACACCACCGGGAACGCCGACAGCGCCAGCACCGCCGCCGGCAGCGCCAGATGCGCGGCGAGGTCCCGCGCCCGGTCCCAGCCGCCGAGGGCGTCGTAGTCGAGCGAGGCCATGCCGCCGGCCGGCAGGAGCCCGGTCCAGGCCGCCACCGCCAGCCCGGCGAGGGCGAAGACCAGCTCCGAGACGGCCAGCAGCACGGCGCTCGCGGCGAGGCCGGCGCGGTCCGCCCACCCCCCCTGGCCGGCGGCGGACCAGACCCCGGCGGGCACCGCCGCCGTCCAGGTCAGGGCCATGGCCGTCGCGGCGAGCAGGAGGGTGTTGCCCGCCCGCCGCCAGAGCAGCGGGCCGACCGGCGCGTCGTAGGCCACCGACCAGCCGAGCTCGCCGGCCGCCACCGACCGCATCCAGCGCAGGTAGCGCACGGGGAGTGGCCGGTCGAGGCCGTAGCGGGCGCGGATCGCCGCCACCGCGCCCGGCGAGATCCGGGGGTTGAGCCGCAGCTCCGAGACCGCGTCGCCGGGGGCCATCTCCGCCAGCAGGAAGGAGAGGACGGAGACGCCCAGCAGCAGCAGCAGGCCATACCCCAGCCGGGCGGCCACGTACCTCAGCACGGCGCCGTCTCCTGGAGCGCCCGCGCCGCCGCCACCAGCTCGCGGCTCGCCGGCTGCCGGGGGTGCGCCAGCAGCTCGGCCGGTGCCGCCCGCTCGACGATCCGGCCGCCGTCCATGACGGCCACCTCCACGGCGAGCGCGGCCGCCATGTCGAGGTCGTGGGAGACCAGGACCATGGCGAAGCCGTGGGCCTCCTGGAGCGTTCGCAGCAGGCCGGCGATCTGCGCCTGGAGGGGGAGGTCGAGGCCGGCGAACGGCTCGTCGAGCACCAGCACCCGCGGCCGGGTAGCGAGCGCCCGGGCCAGGAGAAGCCGCCGCTTCTGGCCGCCGCTCAGCTGTGGCACCGGCCGTGCCGCCAGCTCGGGGCTCAAGCCCACCTGGGCGAGCAGGCCGAGGGCGGTCTCGCGCCGTGCCCGAACGTCCCCGGCCCGGTTCAGACGCAACGGCTCCTCCACCGCCTCCAGCGCCGAGAAGCGGGGGTTCAGAGCCGCCGCGGGGTCCTGGAAGACCAGCTGCAGCTCCGGCCGGAAGGCCGCGCGGCGGCGCCGCGGCAGGCTCTCCAGATTCTCCCCGCGCAGCCGGACCTCGCCGCCGTCGGGCTCCTCCAGCAGAGCCAGGCAGCGGGCCAGGGTCGACTTGCCGCTCCCCGAGCGGCCGATCAGGGCGAGCCGCGCGGCGGGGGCGAGGGCGAGGTCCACCCCGTTCAGGGCCGCGACGGCGCGCCGGGCGCCCAGCGGCCGGCGCAGGGAGTAGGTCTTGCGCAGGCCCCGGACCTCGAGGAGGGAGGTGGGCTCTTCCGGCGGGGAAAGGGACGAAAGGGACGGCAGGGACGGCAGGCTGCGCAGCAGGGCGGCCGTGTACGGGTGGCGGGGGTGGCGGAAGACCTCGTCGCACACCCCCTCCTCTACCACGCGGCCGGCGCGCAGCACCACGATGTGGTCGGCGAGGGCGGCGAGCACCCTCGGGTCGTGGCTGATCAGCAGCAGCGCCAGCCGGCGCCGCGCCTTGAGGTCGCGCAGCAGGGCCAGGATCTCCACCGCAACCGGGGCGTCGAGGGAGGCCGTGGGCTCGTCGGCGATCAGGAGCGGCGGCTCGCAGATCAGCGCCCGGGCGAGGGTGACCCGCTGGCGCTCGCCGCCGCTGAGCTGGTGGGAGTAGGAGGCGGCGATCCGCCCGGGATCGGGGAACCCCATGGCGGCGAGCCCCCGCACCGCCGCCTCGCGGCAGAGCCGCCAGGAGAGGCCGCGGTGGACGCGCAAAACCTCCGCCACCTGCTCCCCCACCCGGATCACCGGGTTGAGGGCGAGCGACGGCTCCTGCGCCACGAGGCCGAGGCCGGCGCCGCGCAGGCTTTCAAGCCGGCGCTCGCTCAAGGGGAGCAACTCGCGCCCCGCCAGCCGCACCGCCCCCCGCACGACACGCCCGTTGGCGGGGAGGAGCCCGGGGATGGCGAGCGCGGTGCTGGTCTTGCCGCACCCCGACTCGCCCAGCACGCCGAGCGCCTCGCCGGGGCCGATCGCGAAGCTGACGCCCTCCACGGCCGGCGTCCAGCGGCCGTCGGCGCCGCGGTAGGACACGGCGAGATCCCGCACCTCCAGCAGCGGGCTCGCGACCGCCACCGGCGGCCCGGGCATGGGTCGGCTCTCTGACAAACACAGCCTCGATTCAGTTCGGACCTCTCCATGGTAGCCGATCCGGCCCCTGGGAAATACAAAAGGACGGGGCTCTCCGGCCGCGGCGAGCGGAAGAGCCCCGTCTGCTCCCTTCCGGGAGACTTCGATTCAGTTGTCAAAGAGCCCGCCCCGCCTTCCCCACCCCTCGCGGTCCATTGCTTGCCCGTTGCGCCGGATTCCCCGTAGAGACCGGGACGCGATCGCCAGGGAAAGCGCCGCGTTCTCCACGATCCCGATCCGGCGCTCCATGAAACGTGGCCCGCACCGGGGAGAACGGCAGATCTGTCACCCTTTATATCATGTACATTCATCATGATTATTGATTCCCTGGAGGGAATGTCTGGCGAGAGATGGGGAATGGGCCGTTCCCCACCCGTTTCATTCCATTCCCCATACAACAGCAAACCAGGTTCCGGGGAATGAAGCCGAGCAGCCACCTTGCAGGTCTTGACAACTCGCTCGACAGCCTTCATTCTATGTACATCGTTACGATCCGTCGAGTCCCTCGAGATTCCGGATCGGGGCAGTGGGCTCTTTGACAACCGATGTACCAGGGGAGACGGAAACCGGGCCGTCTCCCCTGGCCCTTCCTTCACCTCGAAGCCGCCGCTCCGCGTGCGGGGATAGAATGTCCGGGCATGGACCCGTCGAGCCACTTCGTCCTTGTCTTTCCTTCCAAGATCGACCGCTGGATCGTCTGGCTGACGGCGATTCCGCTCCTCGTTTCGGCGGCGGCGGTGACCTCGGCCCTGCTCGCCTCGCCGCCCCTTTCCGCCGCGCTCCTGATGGTGGGCCTGGAGGTCGTCATCGTGGCCTTCATCGCCTGGACGTACCGGAGCACGCGCTACCTGGTGACCGACCGGGAGGTGATCGCCCGCTCCGGCCCGTTCCGCTGGCGCATCGAGATCGCCGGCATCGAGTCGATCCGCCCGTCGAGGAGACCCCTCTCCTCCCCCGCGATGTCGCTCGACCGCCTGGAAGTCCGCTACGGCGGAGGCCGCAGGCTGCTGATCTCGCCACAGGACCGGGAGGGGTTTCTGGCGGCGGTGATAGCCCGGTCATCGCACCCGATCACAACCTGAATTTGGAGAAGCTCATGATCTCCGTCGGCTCAAATCTCGATGACGCGGCGACACAGATCCGCGCTGATCCAAACATCCTGACGTTGGCTCAACGCATTGACGTAATCGATGGCCTCACTTTGGGACAAGTGTCCTTCCTGGTGGGCTGATACGAGGACGCCCAGAGTTCCCTTGACCTGGGTCGTGGAGCCCGCGGCCTGAAAGTTTGAGTTCGCCGCCTGACGGGCATCGAGGTCATCGATCAGCAGCCAATCCGCCTTCTGCTCGATCGCCAGGCGAATGCTCTCCTCTTCTCCCCATCCCAACCGGCAGGAGACGGGGAGCGAGAGGCTGGCAGGCACGACGATTTCGAGCACCCCATCTCTATAGAGAGCTTCGAGCAGCGCCGCGTCCAGCATGCCGAGGCGCTGTCCCGCGACCACAGTCTCCTCGTACACCGCCGGTGGGGTCAGGATCCTAGGGAACAGACGGAAGAGGGCCGACAGGCCGTCGACCTTCGCGAGCGCCATCAAGGGACCCGCGTCGGCGACGACTTCACAGGCAGGAGGCTTGAGCCTCGGAGAGGTCGAGATGCCCGGGCTCGACCTTGGGGGTCAATCCATGGGCGTAGGCCAGGGGGATCATCTCGCGCAACGAGACCCCTGCCTGCCGGGCGGCATAGGCCAGGGAGCCCTCTCCGCGCCTGTAGGCCTGGAGCGCCTTGTTGACCCGCCACTCGCGGAGTCCCCAGACGAGCACCTGCTGCCGCTCTTGCGGATCCTCCGGCAGTTGCCCGGCCAGCTCTTCAGGGACCGGGATGGAAACTTTGGATTTGGCCATGACAACCTCTCTTCCATCGTACCACCCTGTCTGGTTCTGGCGGTGGCGCCTTCCAGACGGACTCAGTCGACCCGGAACAGACCCGAGAGAGGCTCCTGGGCCGGGGCGCCGAGCCGCCTCTCGAGGCCGGCGAGCTTCTTCGCCAGGATCTCTTTCTGCCCCTGCGGCAAGGCCTCCCGTCCCGCTCCCGCCTTCCCCTGGCGGATGAACTGAGTGGAGGCGGCCGAGGCCTTCCGGGTGCGCGGATCGAACTTCTCCTGATGGTTTTTCATGAACTCGATGCCGCAGTGCTCGACGATCCGCACTGGCGCAATCTTTCGGAATCGGTAAAGATGCCCCATGGACATGGGTGCCGATACGCCGCCAGCTCTCGATCTTCTCCGCTCGGCGCGCCGGGTCGGGCTCGTCTTCTCGGGCGGCGCGTCGCGGTGCGCCTTCCAGGTGGGAGTCATCGAGACCCTGGCGGAGCTCGGGTTCCGCCAGGAGCTCTGCGTCGCCGTCTCGGGCGGAGCATGGAACGCCGCCGCGATCTCGGCCGGCACGGTGCCCCGCCTCCGCCATTACTGGCGCGCCTTCGTGCGGATGCCACGCTTCGACGTCCGCAACCTGCTGCGCGACCACTCTCCCTACCGCTTCCCCGAGATGCACCGACGGACCTTCAACCGCTACGTGGGGGTCGAGCGGCTCCGCCGGCCAGGCGCGCCGCCGCTCTGGATCGGCGTCACCCGGCTGCGCGATCACCAGAGCGCCTTCTTCGACGCGCGGAAGGTCGACGATCCGCTGGCCCTCTGCCTCGCCTCGAACTACGTTCCCCCCTTCTACACCCACGCTCCCCGCATCGACGGCGAGCGCTACGGCGACGGCGGCCTGACCAATAACCTCCCGTATGAGAAGGCGTTCGCCGAGGGGTGCGACGCCGTCGTCCTGGTCACCATGAAGGGGGAGAGCGAGGGGGGGCTCTACCGCAACGCCCACGAGCCGGACTACGTCATTCCCGA
The DNA here is from genome assembly GCA_963698025.1 of uncultured Acidobacteriota bacterium. Taxonomy (GTDB): domain Bacteria; phylum Acidobacteriota; class Thermoanaerobaculia; order Multivoradales; family UBA5704; genus DATARR01. The sequence goes on from OY969112.1 coordinate 1,472,560, forward strand.
GCCCTTCCGCGAGCGGATCGTGGTGATCCGCCCCCGGCATCGCCTCCCCTGCGCCTGGGCCGAGAACCGCTGGGAGGTTCTGCGCGCCGTGATCGATCTCGGCCGCCTGCGCGCCCGCGAGGTGCTCCTCGGCGAGCGCCATCCGGAGACCGAGGCGCGCGCCCAGCTGGGAGCCCTGGACCTGTTCATCCGGCGGCTGATGATGACCCGCGTGCTCGCCACGTCCACCCGCCGCCGGAACCCTCTGTAGGTCGCCGTCTCCTTAATCTGTTTCGTAATCCCGGGGGTCCAGAATCGGCCCAGAGACAAAGACAAACAAGAACCGCTCCGGGTTGGTTGGGCTTGTTCCTCCACAGCGGCGGTCCCCCAGGGGACGCGCCGCCCTTTTTTCTCACCAGCCCTCAGCGTCCCGGCGGCTTGGGCGGCGCGGCGGTCGCCGGCGCCTGGGACGGCGGCGGAGGCACGCAGGGGACGGCGAGGCTCCGGTGGCCGTTCCTGCCGACGCTACGGACGGCGAAATACTCGTTGTCGGTGCTCGTACCTTCCAGCACGACCTCCCCCGGCCGGTCGACCGCCCGCAGGACGTGCCAGCGCGGGTCCGTCGTCTCCCGCCGCAGGATCTCGAGCCCCTTGCGCCCGGGGTCGTCCGCGGCCTCGACGGTAATTTTGGCGGCGGGGGTCACGGCGCCGGTGAGGACGGCCGACTTCGGCGGCGCCGGAGCCGCGGCCAGCTCGCCGAGGAGGAGCTGGTCGAGCGCGGCCACCTCGGCGACGAAGGGGAAGTCCATGTACTGGATCAGGTCGCCGAACTGGACGCCGTTCTCGACGCGGACGTTCTGGTGCTGGTGGTCGTAGTTCTCGAGCGGCTCGGTGACGCGGATCGCCGGCAGCCCGCTCTCGACGAACGGGATGTGGTCGCCGCCGCGGCCGAAGCGGTCGCGCCGGAAGACGAGGCGCACCCGGCTCGGGGTCGCCAGCTCGTCGAGCCGGCGCGCCATCTGCCGGCCGGGCGAGTCGACGCCGTCGGGCCCCCCTTCGCTGAAGACGCGCGGCCGGCGGTCCTTGGAGCCGTTGGTGGCGCCGACGATGTCGTCGGTGATCATGCCTCCCACCTGGTACCCCTGCTGGGCGAGCCACTCCTTCATCCGCTTGGCGCCGAGGAGCCCCTGCTCCTCCCCGGCCACGGCGGCGAACACCAGGGTGCCGCGGAACCCTTCCGGCTTCGCCGCCATCGCCTCGGCCGAGAGGAGTGAGACGATCACGCCCGAGGCGTCGTCGTCGGCACCGGGGGCGTCCACCTTCGTGTCCATGACGTCGGAGGCGCGCGAGTCGAGATGGCCGGACATCACGTAGGCGGTCTTCGCGCGGACCGGATCGGTCCCCGCGAGGACGCCGTAGACGTTCTCCATGGGCACGGCCACGTTGCCGGTGCGCGGGCCGGTGGTCTCGTACTTGTCGACGATCACCTTGAGGCGGCCGCCGCTGCGGGTGGCGATCTCGTTGAGCCGCCGCACGACCACGTCGCGCGCGCAACCGATCCCCCGTTTCGGATCGGTCCAGGACGACATCGAGTGGCGCGTGCCGCAGGCCACCAGCTCGGTGTCGATGGCCCGGGCCTCCTGGGCGGGGCCGGAGGCGGATGTCGCGAACGGTGCGGCGGAGACGGGGGCGGCGAAAACGGCAAGCAGGACGAAGACTCGCGGAGAGACCATGCGGGCTCCTTTCGGCAGAGCGCGCATTTTATAGTAGTCCCGGGGAGAAGCCCTGGGTACAATGTATTGAGCCAATCAGGAGACGACCGATGACCAGACTCTTGGCAAAAGCGTTCGAGGAGGTGTCCCGCCTGCCGGAGGGGGTTCAGGACGAGATCGCCGAATCCCTCCTGGCCGAGATCGAAGGCGAGGGGCACTGGGATGAAGCCTTGGCGAGAACACCAGGAGCTCTGGAGAAGCTCGCCGACAAGGCGCTCGAAGATTTCAAAGCCGGGCGTACCAAGAAGATGGGTTTCGACGACCTGTGATCTCGCACCTCACGGAGGAGTTCCGGGAGTGCTTCCGAAGGCTGCCTGAGAGGGTTCAGAAAACCACGAGAAAGAACTATGCGCTCTGGAAACAGGACCCGTCCCACCCGAGTCTCGAGTTCAAAAAAGTTCATACCAGACGGCCCATCTACTCGGTGCGGGTCGGCATCGGCTGGAGAGCCCTCGGGATCCGAGAGGGAGACGCCATCCTGTGGTTCTGGATCGGCTCTCACAACGCCTATGAAAAGCTGATCGCCCAGCTCTGAGAGGCGATGGCGACGAGGGTCGCGAAGACACCCACGGCCAGGACCAGCTTTGACCGGGATATGGCCGATCCAGAAAAAGAGGTAGATCAGCCCGCCCGCCGCCGGAACCGCGACGGCGACCCGAGGGATCGACACCAGTAGAAGGCGCAGGAGAGCCAGAGGAGGCCCCGGTAGACGGGGCGCAGGAGGGCGTCTCCCCCCCGCGCCAGGCCGCTCGGCTGGGACGGCACCCGGCGGGCGACGCGCAGGGTGGCCCAGCTCAGCAGCCCGCCGGCGGCGAGCAGCAGCAGAAACGTAACGGTCCAGACGGCACAGATCACGGCGGCCTTGGTCACTCTCGGGTCCTCCGGCAAACGGGTCGATCGGCTGCTCTTTCCAGGAGTGCTCCCGGGGCGCGAAAGCTTTCGCCGCCAGCCGTCGTCGCTCAGAGCGCCGCCGCGCGCCGGGCCACCCACCGGAAGCCGCGGGTCTCCGCGAGCCGCCGCACCTCCTCAAGGGTGGAGCTCGCCGCCGCCGGATCGCCGGTCTGCCGCAACAGGAGGCCCAGCTCGAGCCGGGCCGCGAGCCCGGCGGCCACGTCGCCGGTGCGGCCGGCCTCCTGGACCGCCCGGCTCAGGAGATCCCGGGCGGCCGCCGGATCGCCGGTGGCGGCGCGGACGGGCGCCACGGCCGTGGCCACGGCGAGCCGGAGGTCGAGGTCCTCCCCCGCCTCGGCGATCGTCTCGGCCTGTTCGGCGGCCTGCCTCGCCGGCTCCCGACGGCCGCCGGCGAGGAGCGCCTGGGCGAGCCGGGCGAGGGCGAGGGCGCGGCAGCCGTCCATCCCCCGCGGGCCGTACCAGCCGGCCACCTGGGACGCCAGGCGGCCGGCCTCCTCGGGGTTCCCCGCGAGCCGGGTCAGATCCGCCAGGTCGAGCCGGACCGCCGCGGCCTCCAGCTGCTCGTCCCCCTGCACGCGATCGCGCAGCGCCTCTTCGAGCTGCCGGCGGGCGCCGGCAAAGTCCCCTTCGTCCAGGCTCCGGCGGGCCTGCCCGTGCAGCGCGGAGGCGGCGAGGGTGCGGGAGCCGGTCTTGCGGGCGAGCTCCATCTGCTCGGCCCCGAGCCGCTTCGCCTCGGCCAGGTTGCCGAGCCGCTCCTGGACCCGTGCCTGCAGGCCGAGCACTTCGGCGATGCCGAGCCGGCTCCCCCCCTGCCGCTTCATCTCCAGGGCCTGCGCGAGCCGCCGCTGGGCCTCGGCCAGATCCCCCAGCCGCATCAGCACCTCGGCCGAGGCGGCGAGCATCGAGGCGCCGCGGACCGGGTCACCGACCTTGCGGGTGATCTCGTACGCGGCCTCCTGCAGACGCCGGGCCTCGCCGAGCGAGCCCAACCGCGCGAGGACCAGGCCCTGATAGCTGAGCGACCGCCCCTCGTCGACGCGGTTCCCCGTCTGCCGGCTGATGGCGAGCACGGCCTCGAACCGCTGACGGGCCCCGGCGAGATCCCCCCGCGCCAGGAGCACGGTGCCGATCCCGTTGAGCGCCTCCTCGGCCAGCACCGGCTCGCCGTCCGCCACGAACGCGGCATGGGCCTGCTCCAGCAGCGACTGGGCTCGTGGCAGGTCGCCGAGGTCCTGCGCGACGAACCCCAGGTTGTCCAGCTGGATCGCCCCGCTCTGGACGCTGCCGATCCGCCGCAGGGTGGCGAGCGAGGCCTGGTACATCGTCTCCGCCTCGGCGAGGCGCCCCTGCTCGTTGAGCGCCACGCCGAGGTGGGTGAGGACGAGGGCGACGGCGGACTGGTTGCCCGCCTTGGCGAAGAGGTCGCGGGCTTCGGAGAGGAGAGGGACCGCCTCGCCGGAGCGGCCGACCAGGATCCGGCCGTCCCCCTGGAGCATCAGGGCCTGCGCCACCACCTGGGTCTCCCCCGACTTGCGCCCCTTCGCCTCGGCGGCCCTGGCGGCCCGCGCCTCGACGGCGAAGCTCGAAAGGCGCTTGGCGACCATCGCCTCGGCGAGGTCGATGCGAGGATCCTCGCCCGCCGGGGCGCCGAGCTTCCGCAGGTCCGCCACCATGGCCAGGGCCTCGTTGCCGCGGCCGCTGGACGACAGAGCGCTCGCCAGGCGCAGGCCGTACTCCAGGTTGTCGGGATAGAAGGTCCACAGCGAACGGTAGATCTCGCTCGCCCGGCTCCAGTCCTTCTTCGCCTCGGCGGCCCGCGCCTCGGTCGCCAGCCGCTCCTGCTTCGGCAGGGCGGCCGAGAGCTGGACCGCCTTCTCGGCCTGCTCGCGCGCCTTGAAGTCGTCGCCGAGCCCGATCCAGGCGAGCGACAGGGCGGAGTGGATGACCGCCGAATCGGGATCGACCTCCGCCGCCCGCTGCAACAGGTCGCGGGCGCCCAGGGGATCGAACGCGCGCAGCCGGGTCAGCCCCTCGGCGTAGAGATGAGCCGCCTCCGGGCTGGCCGGCAGCAGCGCGGCCGCCGCCCGGGCGTCGGCCGGCGAGGGCTCGGACCAGCCGAGGGCGCCGCGCAGCCGTTGGCCGGCCCGCGCCACCAGCTCGAGCAGGCCGTCCTCTGTCCCCACCTCGGCAAACGAGACGATCGTGTCCCCTTCCGGCGCCTTCACCACCTGGAGGTCGATCCGCAGCCTCCGCCCACCCTGCTCCTGGATCGAGAGGTAGGACCCGATCACCACCAGGTCGGCGCCGAGCATGCCGCGGATCTGCTGCAGGTTCTCCCCGCCCAGATCCTGGGCATAGGGGAGCGAGAGGGTCCGTTTGACGCGGACGACCTCCTCCCCCGGGACCATGCGGATATTGGAGCCGGCCGACAGCTCGGTGATGAGCATCTCGGACAGCGCGGTGGAGAGCCAGCTCTCGTCGCGGTCCGCGGCGAGGTTCCGGAACCCCAGCACCGCCACGGTCGGGTGCAGGGGGAGGGCCGGGCCGGCCTCCGGCCTTCCAGGGAAATTCTTCCGTTCTTTGTAGAAAAGCAACAGCCCGACCGCGAGCAGCGCCAGCAGACCCAGGATCCCCGCCACGGCCAGGCGGCCCCGTCTCCCCACGAGCCTCCTCGCCGCGGGCTGCTGCTCCAGGGAATGTTCCTCCCGGGGAACAGCAGGCGGCGCGGCGGCCGGCAGGGGGGCAGGAGAGGGGACCGGCGGCGGCGGAAGCGGCGGGAACGGCGCCGGGGTGGCCAGGGCGACGGCCGCGGGGGCCTCCTCCACCACGATCTGGATCTCGCTGGTGCTCTCTCGCGGGACCTCGTAGACCTCGGCGACGAAGCTGTACCCGCGGCCCGGGACGGTCACGACATACCGGTGGTCGTTCGCCCGCTCGCCCAGGGCCTTGCGGAGAGAGGAGACGTTCTGCGTCAGGTTGGCTTCGGTGACGTAGGTGTCGGGCCAGACCCGCTGGATGAGGTCTTCCTTCCCCATCACCGCCCCCCGGTTCTCGAGCAGGACGAGCAGGATCGAGAACGCCTTGGGGGTCAGCGGGATCATCTCCCCCCCTCGCAGGAGGCGCCGCCGGAAGGGATCGACGCGGAACTCGCCGAACTCATAGACCAGCTTCTCGGCCGATTTGGCCAGGGGGCTCGTTGCCATAGGGAGATTCAGCCGCGGTCCGGCGGACAGCCGAAGGCCCTCGCGAGACCTCTCGCGAGCCGCCACTCTCTGGGTGCCTGGACGGTCGAGGAGATTGTACCTCAGCCCGGGAAGGCCCGTAAGAGGCGGTTTTTGATCTTTTTTGATGAAGCTTGAGCGGAACTCTGAGGACTCCTGACCGCCACCCCCCCTAGACTCCCTCCAACGCAGCACCCGAGGGGGAAAGAGGGTGGCGCCGGAGGGAGGGGCCGCACTCGAGCTTGTAGGTCTCTTTTGTAGTCTTGGTGTTGGAGGGAGAGAGAGTTCTTTTGTTGTTCTTTTGATTTGCTTGATTTGCTTGATTTGCTTGGTAGTCGTGGAGGGTGAAGGCCCGGGGGAGTGATCCGCCCGGGTTTTTTCTTTGGGGTTCAGCCGCCGCCTGGCTGTCTATAGAATGGAGGTCATGCGGGTCGGCGTCCTCTCGGATACCCACAACCTCCTGCGCCCGCGGGTGCTCGAGCTCCTCGCCGGGTGCGAGCGGATCCTGCACGCGGGCGACGTCGGGGATCTGGAGATCCTCGACCGGCTGAGCCGGATCGCGCCGGTGGACGCGGTGCGCGGCAACACCGATTCCGGAGCGGCCGACGCGCTGCCCGAGATCCTGGCCGGGGACCTCGGCGGGCTCCCCTTCCGCATGGTGCACCGGCGCGAGGACGTCGACCCCCGGTGGCCCGCGGAGTCGCGCCTGGTGGTCTACGGGCACTCGCACCGCCCCGAGCTCTCCTGGCACGGCTCGTGCCTACTGCTCAATCCCGGAGCCTGTGGTTCCCGCCGCTTCCATCTACCCCTCACCCTCGCTATTCTCAGGGTGGCCGACCACCGGATCGTGCCGGAGATCCTGGCGGTGGAGTGAAGGGCCGGGAGTCGGCCGCATTCCCATTTGACAAGGAGAGAGCATGCGACACCCACGCCGCATCGTCTTGTTGTGCCTGCTCGCCGCGCTGGCCGGTTCGAGCCTCGCCTCGGCCTCGGGCTACGGACTGTTCCAGCATGGAGCGCGCGCCACGGGCCAGGCCGGCGCTTTCACCGCCCGTGCCTCGGACCCCTCGGCGCTGACCTACAACCCGGCCGCCATCACCAAGCTGAACGGCGTGCAGCTCGAGGCCGGGCTCGACTTCAACAACCCCACCGACGACTACAAGAGCGCGTCCGGCAGCTTCGACTCCGGCCACATCATCCAGTTCCCGCCGGCGGTCTATCTCACCTGGAAGCAGAAGGGGGGGCCCTTCGCGCTGGGCCTCGGGATCGATTCCCCCTTCTTCTACAGCCTCGAGTGGTTCCCACGGCTCTCGCCCACCCGCTTCGAGGCGCGCCACACCCAGGTCTGGATCTACGAGGCCCACCCCGTGCTGGCCTATGACCTGGGCGACGGCTGGAGCGTCGGCGGCGGCCTCCGCTACGGGTTCGGCACCCTCGACCGGGACGTCAACGGCCTCGAGACCCTCGCGGTCGGCGCCAACCCCGGCCCGGCCACGCCGGTGACCGTCGAGGTGCAGAGGAACGCCAGCGCCCACGTCGACGGCCTGGGCTGGGACGCCTCGGTCCACTATGCCGCGCCCTCCTGGGGCTGGGGCGCGGTCTACCGCAGCTCCGAGGATCTCAAGGGGGACGGCGACGTGAAGTACAAGCCGCTGGACGTGCCGACGGAAGTCGCGGGGCTCGACGGCGTTCTCCGCACCACCTTCGCCAAGGGGCGGGTCCACCAGTCGTTCGAGATCCCCCAGGAGCTGCGGGGGGGCATCTGGTACGCGCCGTACCCCGAGCTGCGGATCGAGCTCGACGCCAGCTACCAGGACTGGGCGAGCTTCGGGCCCACGAACACCACCTACTCGCCCAATCCCTTCCACCCCTCCACTCAGACGGAGACCATCCCGCGCGACTGGAAGAGCACCACCAACCTGCGGCTGGGCGTCGAGGGGAACCTCACGGACAACTTCCTCCTCTTCGGCGGGGTCGCCCGCGAGCAGTCCCCACTGCGCAGCGAGACGGTGGTGCCCGACTTCATCAACGGCGACGCCATGGTCTACGCCGCCGGCTTTTCCGTCGAGTTCCCCCAGATCTCCTTCGACCTGTCCTACTCCTACCACGCGATGGACAAGATCGGCGTCACCAACCAGGAGCTGCTGAACCCTGGCCGCTCCGGCACCTACAGCGCCCGCGACCAGGTGTGGGGCGCCTCGGTGCGGTGGCGATTCTGAGGAGCCCCGTCTAGACCAGCACCGGCCGCTCGCTCGCCATCCGCGCGAACATCCCTGGCGTATAGGCGGTGATCCGGCCGGTGAAGGCGGAGGCGGCGACGGTCAGCGGCGAGGCGAGCCAGAGCTTGCCCGGGCCGGAGCGCCCCTTGTAGTTGCGGTTGATCGCCGAGACGGTGACCTCGTCCGCCGTCTCGGAGACCCCCGGCCCGCAGCCGATGCAGGCGCCGCAGCCGGGGTGGATGAGGTGCACGCCCGCCCGCTCGAAGGTGTCCGCGAGACCGTTCTCCCGCACGAAGCTCTCCACCGCCTGTGAGCCGCACTGGATCATGAACCGCACGCCCGGCGCGATCCTGAAGCCGGCGTCGAGCGCCTCCTTGACCACCTGGTGGTAGAAGATCAGGTCGTCTATCTTCCCGGCCGTGCAGCTTCCGCCGTAGGCGATGTCGATCGGCACGTCGCCGATCTCGTCGATCCAGGCGCCGTTCGTGGGATCGGACGGGATCCCCTGGTCCGGATCGCCCGGATGGGCGACCATCGGCCGCAGGGCCGAGAGGTCGATGGTGTGGATGCCGCCGGCGTACTCGGCATCGGGGTCGGGCGCCACGGCGCGGCTCCTGAGCCGCTCGACGTCGATGCCCGGCCGCCACTCGGCCAGCCAGCGCCAGGTCTCGTCGTCGGCGACGACGATCGCGGTCTTCGCCGCGCACTCGGTCGCCATGTTGGTCAGCGTCGCCCGCTCGTCCATCGACAGAGTGGCGACGCCGGGGCCGGCGAACTCCATCACGCGGTCGAGCGTCAGCTGGGGGCGAGCGTGGTTGAGGAGGATGTAGAGCATCAGGTCCTTGGCGGTGACGCCCGGCGGCAGCTTGCCGGTGAGCTCGAAGCGGATCGACTCCGGGACCTCGACCTGCGTGAATCCCTGGTGGACCAGGTCGGCGTACTCGGTCGCCCCCACCCCCCAGGCGAGCGCGTTGTTGACGCCGCCCATGCAGGTGTGGCTGTCGGTCGCCTGGATGAAGTCGCCGGGATCGATGAACTGCTCGCGGGCCACCTCGTGGCAGATGCCGGGGGAGACCCGGTCCCTGGCCGAGAAGTCGCGCACGCCGGTGTGGCGCTGGAACTCGCGCTGCAGCTCGCGCAGCGTCTCGATCTTGTCGAGGAAGGCGCGCATCTTCGGCACCTCGTCGGCGTAGATCAGGTGGTCCTCGAAGACGGCGAACTTGCCCGGGTTCTTGACCGCGTAGTCCGCCCCGTACTCCTGCTCCAGGAAGTAGTGGACCTGGGCGGTGGTGAACTCGTGGGTGTAGCCGCCGTCGACCGTCACCACCACGGCGTCGCCGGGTTTCACGTAGCGAGGCCCTTCGTCCTCCCCCAGCAGGTGGCGGGCGAGGATCTTTTCGGCCATGGTCATCGGCCGCGGGCCGGTCGCGGGGGTGGGCAGCTCGAGCTCGCCGGCGGCCAGGGCCTTGGAGAACGGGAAGAGGCCCCCCTCCTGAATGACGATCTGGGTGATCGGGTCCCACCCCTCGCAGAACTCGGCGAGCGGGATCCCCTCGCCGGCCTGCAGCCGCCGGATCACCTCGTGGTCGCCCATCAGCACCCCCTGGCTGATGTTGTTGCGGGCGTGGATGGGGGCGAAGGAGGCGGCGATGGCGATGCGGATGCCCGACCACTTCTCCGCCTGCACGGCGGTCTCGCGGGAGCTCCCCACCCCCTTGCGGAAGCCGGAGACGATGACCTCGAAGTTGCCGTCGATCAGAGCGTCGCGCTCGAACAGACGCTTGCCGTCGACGATCAGGCCGGCATAGGCGTCGCGGGCGATGTCCTCCGGCCGGTGGCTGAAACAGACCCAGGCCGGAGTCATGGCATCGGTGTTGATGTCGTCGAGCAGGTCCTCGACCCGGAGGTCCTCCATCCGCAGGTCCAGCTCCCCTCGCAACTGGCGGCGAATCAGGTCCGGGTCCTTGGTGAGGAACAGCACCCGCTTGCCGGGGGTCAACCGGAGGGTCTCAGGAGGCTTCATCGAGGGTTCTCCTTTCGAGGTTCACGGCGCCGCGCCTCTGATGACAGGCAGGTGACGGCGACGTGCCATTCTATCCAACGCGAGACCCCGGGGGGGGATATTTCTCCATGCCTCCTGACGGCTCTCGCTGTACACTCTGAAGACGCGGCCTCCAGGCCCGCCACGGAGAATCTCCCGTGTGGAATTCCCGGTTCCGGAGACAGGTTTCCCCTTTTGGGGTACAATTGGGGCATGCCGACGATGAGCAAAGCGACGAAGAAGTACATAGTCCATCCGTTGACTGCCGACCAGATCAGTCGAGGTGTTGGCGTCACATCGGAAGACCGGGCGATCGTGACGAAGGTGCTGACCGAACTGGGTTATATCGGCAAGAATTCGGTAAAGGCGAACGCTGCGAAGCCCCGGAAGTCACCTGCCAAGCCTCAAGACCGCTGATCGGGACACCTCGTCCACCCTGTGTCCCCTCAACCTCTCCCGGTCCGGCAGAACGTCTTTCTCAACGTTCCGTTCGATCCTAGGTACGGCTCTCTCTTCATCGCCCTCATCAGTGGGTTGACGGCTCTGGGCATTGAGCCTCATTGCGTACTGGAGGTTCCCAGTGACGGCCAGAACCGGCTGGAGCGCATCTATGGCCTCATCGCGAGTTGCGGCGCGTCCGTTCACGATCTCAGCCGCGTAAGCCTCTCAGGCCCCCTCCGTGTGCCGCGCTTCAATATGCCCTTCGAGCTGGGGCTCGCCTACGCGCTGAACCGGTGGCAGCCCCATCAATTCTTCGTCTTCGAAGCCCGGGAACATCGACTCCAGGTCAGCCTGAGCGACCTGAACGGCTATGATCCCCAAATCCACGGTGGCACTCAACCAGGAATCCTACGCTGCATTCTTGACTGTTTTGGCCCTCCTGACGGGGCTCCCTCTTTTGCAGTCCTCGAAGCATTGACTCGCAAATTGAATCGTTCGGCCTCGCAACTTCAACGCGAGCAGGGACTGCAGAGCCCTTTCCACCCGTACCTGTTTCGGCGGACGGTCTGGGCGGCGGCCGAGCTCGCCCGCGCGGAAGGCCTGATCGCCTGAGGTCCCGAGAGCCCATGATATAAGCCGGCCATGGCGGACGATCTGGCCGGCAACGTCTATGAGAAGGTCGTAGGGACCCCGCTCTCGTCGGGGGCCCTGCCGCCGGCGCGCGTCTCGGCGGCGGTGGTGCTCTGGCGCCACCTCGAGGGGGGTGGCGTGGACGATATCGAGGTCTACTGGGTCAAGCGGGCCGAGACCCTCGCCTTCATGGGGGGGTGGCACGCCTTCCCCGGCGGCGGGTTGTCGCGGTCGGACGCCGGCCTCCCGGTTTCCGGCCAGCCGCAGCTCCCCGCGGACTCCCCGCCGTCCGCGGGAGCCCCGGCGGCATTGCGCGACCTCGACGAGCCGAGCCCGGACCTCCTGCCGGGGCTCGCCGCCTGCGCCCTGCGCGAGCTGTTCGAGGAGACGGGAATCCTGCTCTCTTCCCCCACCGTCGATCCCGAGGAGCTGCCCGAGCTCCAGCGGGCCCTGCTGGCCGGCGAGCGCGGCTTCGCCGACATCCTCAAGGGCCTCGACGTGAAGCTCGACGCCTCGCCGCTGGTCTACGCCGGCCGCTGGGTGACGCCCCCCTTCGCGCCCGTCCGCTTCGACAACCGCTTCTTCCTCCTGGAGTGGCCGCCGGACGTTCCGGCCCAGCCCTCGGTCGTCGAAGGGGAGCTCGAGCACGGCGCGTGGAGCCGCCCCGCCGAGTCCTGGGAGGCCTGGCACCGTGGCGACGTGCTGGCCGCGCCGCCGATCCTCCACATCCTGGAGGTCCTGAGCCAGGACGGCCCGCTTCGCGGCCTGGCCCGCCTGCGCGATTCCGCCGAGGCCAACCTCGGCCCCGTCCGCCGGGTCGAGCTGCGCCCCGGGGTGCTGATGTTCCCGCTCCTCACCCACACGCTCCCCCCGGCGGTGACCACCAACGCCTACCTGCTGGGGGTGCGCGACGCCGTGCTGGTGGACCCCGGCGCCTCCGACCCCCGGGAGCTCGACCAGCTCGAGGCCGCTCTCGCCGCCGCCCGCGAGAAGCTCGGCCGCAGGGTGACCGCCATCTGGCTCACCCACCACCATCCGGACCACGTCGGCGGCGTCGAGCGCCTGCGGACCTCCCTCGGCGTACCCGTGCTCGCCCATCCGCTGACCGCGGAGCGGCTCCTCCCGCGCGGCATCAAGGTCGACGGCGAGCTTCGGGACGGCGAGCGGGTTCATCTGGGGGAGGACTTCTCCATCCTCGTCCTCCACACCCCGGGCCACGCCCGCGGCCACCTCTGCTTCCTGGAGGAAAATCAGCGCTCGCTGCTCTGCGGCGACATGGTCTCGGGGGTCAGCATGATCGTCGTCGATCCTCCCGAGGGGGACATGGACGACTACCTCGGATCGCTGGCGCGGCTCGCGGCCCTGCGCCCGGGCACCCTCTTCCCCGGCCATGGGCCGGCGATCAAGAACGGGGTCGACAAGCTCCGTGAGTACCTCGACCACCGCCTCTGGCGGGAGGAGCGCATCCTCGAAGCCTGGAACGCGGGGAAGCGGACGCCCGCCGAGATGCTGCCCACGGTCTACGACGACGTGCCGCAGCAGGCCTGGCCGATCGCCGAGCGGCAGATCCTCGCCCACATGGAGCGGCTGCGGAAGCAGGGGCGGCTCGGGCCGTCGTAATCCTCGAGATGGGCGGATCCAGTTTCCATGGAGCCAGGTGCGGTGTCTAAAGGGTCATGAGAACGAAGCTGCCAGGAATCCTGCGCGCCGCCGCGATCGCCACCCTCCTCGGCACCCTCGCCGCCGCTCTGGCGGCCTTCGCCGCGCCGACGGGCCGATCCGTGCCAAAATCGGGCCCCATGGAAATGCGGATCGATCCTGACCTGCAGGGAAGGCTGCAGCGCTTCGAGGCCCAGCTCGAAGCCCTGCGCCAGGAGCAGCACATCCCCGGGCTGTCGGTCGCCGTCGTGAAAAACCAGGAGGTCGTCTATCTCAAGGGGCTCGGCTCGGCGGCCGATGGGAAACCGGCCACGCCCGACACCATCTACCCGGTCCGCTCGCTGATCCGGCCTTTCGGCCACCCCTGGACCGTCCGCGACCTCGCGGGGCTCGACGTCGTGCTCGACCGCGGCGGTGTTCCGGAGCTCCAGCCCTATTTCACCTGGTACGTGGAAGACTCCGGCGGCACCCGGCTCCAGTGGGCCTGGGAGCACGAGAAGACCGGCTCGGTCTTCTGCCTGAAAGCGCGGGAGAAGCGGCTGACGCTGATCCTGGTGGCCAACGGCGAGATTGAAAAAGACCCCTTTGCCGCCGCCTTCACGAAGATCTTCTTCTGAGGCCTCCATTGAGAATCGAAGCGGGCCTGCTCGCGCTCGCCTTTGTCTTCTTCATCCCAACGTTCATCCAAACGGCCCGGCCGGCGGCCGCCCAGACCTCCGCCGTCGCTGACGTCAAGGAGCCCTGGTCCCCCGAGCAGGCCACCGGCGCGCCGGACACCCCGGAGGCCGAGGACGCCCCCACCGCGTGGACGCCGATGGAGCCGGACGCCGGGAAGGAGTGGCTGCTCGTCCATTTCGAGCGGGCGGTGACGATCGCCGCGGTACGCATCCGCGAGTCCCTGAACCCCGGCGCCGTCCGCCGGGTCTCGGCCTACCCGGCCTCTCTGGAGGACGGAGTGTCCTTTCTTCTTTGGGAAGGTGATGATCCAACGACGCAGGCGCCGTCCGATTTTGAGGTCAAAACGGACCGCGAGGTCGCCGCGCGGGCGATCCTCATCGAGATGGACACGGCGCGGCGTCCGGGGTGGAACGCCGTCGACGCGGTGGAGCTGGTCGGCCGGGACGGCAGCCGCCAGTGGGCCACCGAAGCCGCGGCGAGCTCGACCTATGCCACGGTGGGCGGCATGCTCGCCGGCGAGCTCGCCCCCTCGGCGAGAATCTATGCCGACCCGGCGCTCGGGATTAAGATGTCGGCTCCCGGATATTGGATCCGCGCCAACCCAGCCCTGCTCGACGTACCGGGAAGAACCCTGCGCGCCTGGACGCGGGACGGCACCACGATGGTGGTGGTCTTCCAGTGGCAAGCCACTCCGGCGGTGAGCCCCCCGCTTCTCCTGGATCGCCTCGCGGCGGCGCTGGAGGACGGCCTCGGTGCCGAAGTCCAGGCACGGGAGGTGCAAGAGATTGGAGGGCTGAAAGCGGCGGGGCTGGTTGCGACCAGCAGAAGTGGAGACGGCCCGCGGATCGAGCAGCACTGGGTCGCTATTCCACGGCGGCGGGATATCGTGGTCCTGCTCCTGAGCACTCCCGAAGCATCGTTCGCCAAGGATGAGCGGACCTTCGACAAGATGCTCGCGTCGGTCGAAATCGTGGGCTCCCCGAAATAGACTTCGGGTGCCCGTTCGTTGAGGAGAAGGCGATCCTGGCTGGATGGCGGATCCAGACGGAGATCCCTTGGAACATCTTGAACCCTGGCATGGATCGATGCTCATCGATCGCCACTTTGGAGAGCCGAGGAAGATCATGAACCCGCGAAACACACGCGTTCTCGTTTTCGCCACCGCACTGCTCGCTACGCCGCTCCTCCCCGTCTGGTCGCAGTCGCCGTCCCACCCCCATCCGCAGCCGAAGAAGGACCCGCCGAAGGGGGAGGTGATCGTCAAGAGCGACACCCCCATCGATCCGGCCGATCCTCAGGCTCAGGCGGGCCAGCAGCCGACCCAGGATCAGGGGACGGCCCAGGGGACCACCCCGGCCACGACGCAGGACCAGACTCAGCCGGGGACGGCTCAACCCGGGACGGCTCAACCCGGGACCACCCCGGCCCAGCCGCCGGCGACCGCCGCCCCGGACCAGGGCATGACTCCCCCCCCTCCAGCCGCTCCCAAGGGGGGCATCCCGCCGGAGCAGATGGGCCTCTCATTCGCCCAGCCGACGGGTTGGCAGCAGGGGGACCCCACCAAGTTCACGGTGCCGGGCAACATCTGCTGCGTCTGGTCGCCGGACAACATCTCGTCGATCGCCGTCTTCGCCCAGAACTCCGGGAAGCCCTACAACCCCCGGGTACTGCTCAACCAGAGCGCGGACGGGCTGCAGAAGAGCCTGGGCGCCGAGATCAGGCAAAAGGACGTCATCAACGTCGGCGGCATGCGCGGCTTCTCGCTGGTGGTGAGCGGCCCCGGGACCGGCGCCGGCATCGACGGCAAGGGCACCGTCCGCACCGATCAGCACTGGGTGGCCGTGCCGCGGGACAAGGACGTGGTGATCTTCCTGATGACCACGCCCGACGAAAAGTTCGCGGCCAACGAGGCCGCCTTCCAGACCATGCTCGGCTCGCTGAAGATCACCGGCACCCAGACGCCGGACCAGCAGGCGGCCAAGTAGGAACCCCGCTCCCCTGCCCCCTCTTCACGGCGTGGAGAGGGGGAACCCTTGCCCAGCCATCCAGGTCCTACTGAGCCCCGTGCTCCCCTTCCTCCTCCTGCGGCATCTTCAGCCCCGCCTGCACCACCATCGCCTGGTACTCCTGCGGCGACAGCTTCCCCATCCGGCGGAGGAAGGCCACGATGGCCCAGATCTCGTCGTCGGTGTGGGTGACGCCGAAAGAGGGCATGCCGGTCATCTTGATGCCGTTCTTCACCACCCAGAACGTCTCTTCCGGGGCGTCCCGCCCGGCGTCGGAAAGCTCCGGAGGATCGGGGTTCAGGCCCTGGCCGATCTCGGAGAGCTTGACCCCCGGAGCGCCGTGGCAGGGGGTGCACATCTCGTGGTAGTGGACGAGGCCGGTGCGGATCCGCTTCGGGTCCTCGAGGTTCGGTACCGCGATCTTCCCCTTGAGCGCCTCGACACCCCGATGGACCGAGTGCTCCTGAGTGGTGACGAGCGCCCAGCGGATCAATCCCCGGTCCGGGGTGCTCGCCGAAACGTCATAGAGCCCCGAGTAGATGAAGCCGACGGCCGCCAAGACGAGGATCGCGACGGCCACCAGCAGCGTCAGGACCGTTTTCATTTTTGCCCATCTCCCATTTTGTACCTGTCTCCCATAGAGTGAAGCCGTGCCCGAGACAGACAGGGATCATGCCATGGGCGCCGCGGCGGGCGGCAATCCTGGCCGAACGGAAGACCCTCTCGCCCTGGTCCTCTCCGGCGGCGGCGCGCGGGGCGCCTACCAGAGCGGCGTCCTGCGCGGCCTTGCCCGCCGGCTCCCCGATCTGCGCTTCTCCATCATCACCGGCGTCTCCGCCGGGGCGATCAACGCCGCCTTCATCGCCGCCCATCCCGGAACGCTCGCCGAGGCCGCGACGGACCTCAGCGAGCTCTGGGCCGGCCTGCAGGTGGAAGACATCTTCCGGGTCGACGCCCCCTCGCTCGCCCGCCACTTCACCCGCTGGACCGCCCGGCTCGCCGCGGGCGGCGCGGCGATGGCGCCGGCCGTGCGGGGCCTGGTGGACACCCGCCCCCTCCACGGCACGATCGAGCGCGCCTCCGCCAACGTCGACGGCGAGATCATCGGCATCCAGCGCAACCTGGAGCGCGGGAGCCTCGACGCGTTCGCGTTGACGGCCCTCAACTACTCGAACGGGCAGACGATCACCTGGGTCCAGTCCCGCCGCTTCCAACCCTGGAACCAGCCCCGGCACCGCAGCTTCCACGCCCGGATCGCGGTGGAGCACGTCATGGCCTCCGCCGCCCTGCCGCTCTTCTTCCCGGCGGTGCGGCTCGGCGACCATTGGTATGGCGACGGCGGCATCCGCCTTTCGACCCCTCTCGTCCCGGCGCTGCGCCTCGGCGCCACGCGCATCCTCGCCCTCTCCCCCCACTACGAGCCCAACTTCGAGGAGGCCGACCGGCCCAAGATCTCCGGCTATCCGCCGCCGGCGCAGATCCTCGGCCATCTCATGGACTCGATCTTCCTCGACGTCCTGGACGAGGACGTGCGGCGCCTGGAGAGCCTCAACCGGCTGCTCGCCAAGCTGCCCCCGGAGGAGCGCGGCGGCCTGCGGGACGTGGCGATCCGCGTCCTGCGCCCGTCGCGGGATCTCGGCCAGCTCGCCGCCAGCTACGAGCCCCGCCTCCCCAACAGCTTCCGCTATCTCGTCCGCAGCCTGGGCACGCGCGACACCCAGACCTCGGACTTCCTCAGCATGCTGATGTTCCAGCCGGACTACGCGCAGAGGTTGATCGAGCTGGGAGAAGAGGACGCCGAGGCGCGGGTCGACGAGATCCGGGAGTTGATGGGGGTTGGTACGCCGATTGACGGAATGTAGGTGCCAGCCATCCGGCGAAGCCGATCTTTGATGAATCAGGTAAGTTTTGAGTTATAACCTGTAGAATCAGCGCTGCCATAGGTTTCCAACAGTTCTGCCACACAACGGCGTAAGGCTGGAATCCGTGATTGGAGCGTCTCCCAAACCGTGGGATGGTCTACGGTTGCATAGCCATGGATCAAGAGGTTCCGAAAGGCAACGATCTGGGGCAGATCGGGAACTCTTATCGCAACCTCCGGCGCCACCTTCGATAATTGGTTCAGAGCCTCCCCCAGGATCTCGAACTGCCGTTCGACGGCGGACCGCAGCTTCCGATCGGCGAGATAGTCGTCGAGGCAGAACCCGAGCGTGAATTCCAGGATAGCGTCCGCGGCCTCCCTCACATCCCAGAGATACGCCTGAGGCTCACGCCGCATAGACCGTCTGGCGCGAGCGCTCGATATCCGCCCGAATGAAGGGATTTCGGATACTACCTGCCATAACCAGATCTACGGGTCGCCCGATCATCCTGGCCAATTGATCGCGCAACTCGAAGAACGTGCCCAGAGTCGGCGTGACATGGGTTCGGTCGAACTCCACCAGAAGATCGACATCGGAACGCTGGGGGTCGAAATCTTCGCTGCGGGCCGCCGAACCGAATACCTCCAACCGCCGCACGTGAGAACGGCGGCAGAGCGAATCGATGTCGGCCTTGTGCTGTAGAAGCAGCGGATGCATAAAAACAAGCCTCGCAAACCGGCACCGCCACCAGGACTCCGGCTGCCGGCGCCTGCACCAAGATCATACCAGACCGGGAGGTTTGCTCGAGACGTCCTGGATGGTGCGGAAGAGCTCGACGCCCTCTTTCATCGGGCGCTGGAAGGCCTTGCGGCCGGAGATCAGGCAAGAGCCGCCCGCCCGCTTGTTGATCACCGCCGTGCACACCGCCTGGGCGTGACTCTACTCAAAGACCGGCACCCGTCCCCCACCCCCCTGGGCTTGCCACCTCATTCTGGCCATATAAGCAGACATGCTAATGTGCGCAGAGATGGTCCGAGGAGATTCTGTTCCTCGGAATCACCACGAAAAGGAGGCTGGCGTGAAGAAGAGAATCAAGAAGCTGGTATTGAGCCGGGAAACCCTGGGATTGATCCAGGAGGGTGAGCTGCCGGAAGCACTTGGTGCCGGCACGAACACCGCTTTCGGCGCCTCTCAGTGCACTCCGTGCGACACGAGGCAGCATGTGTCGCCTTGTGTGACCTCGTGACAGAGCTCTGATTCAGTTCCGCCCGAACCGGTACAGCTCATCGCCCACAGCGGTTTGGGCTGAGTTTCGGGCTCTTCTGGATCACCGTGCCGATGGGGGCGCAAGGATTGCGCCCCCACACGGACGTGGGTGGTAATGGTTCCCCTTACGCCACCGTCACCTCGGGGCAGAGGAAGACGTCCTGGATGGTGTGGAAGAGCTCGACGCCCTCCTTCATCGGACGCTGGAAGGCCTTGCGGCCGGAGATCAGGCCGGAGCCGCCGGCACGCTTGTTGATCACCGCCGTGCGTACCGCCTGGGCGAAGTCGTCCGCCCCCTTCGACTCGCCGCCGGAGTTGATCAGGCTCACCTTGCCGCTGTAGCAGTTGACCACCTGCCAGCGGTTCCAGTCGATCGGATGCTCGGCCACCAGCTCGCCGTAGACCTTGGGGCTGGTCTTGCCGAAGTTGAGCGCGGTGTAGCCGCCGTTCACCGTCGCCTGCTTCTGCTTGACGATGTCGGCCTGCATGGTCACCGCGAGGTGGTTCGCCTGGCCGGTGAGGTCGGCGGCGGTGTGGTAGTCCACCCCGTCCTTCTTGAAGGCGTTGTTGCGGGTGTAGGCCCAGAGCACGGTGGCCAGCCCCAGCTCGTGGGCGTGGTGGAACGCCTCGGCGATCTCGACGATCTCGCGGTCGGCGTCGTCGCTGCCGAAGTAGACGGTCGCGCCCACCGCCGCCGCGCCCATGTTCCACGCCTGCTCGACGTTGCCGAAGAGGATCTGCTGGAACTTGTTCGGATAGGTCAGCAGCTCGTTGTGGTTGATCTTGGCGATGAAGGGGAGCTTGTGGGCGTGCTTGCGGGCGAGGATGCCGAGCACTCCGACCGTCGAGGCGACGGCGTTGCACTCGGCCTCGATCGCCAGCCGGACGATGTTCTCGGGGTCGAAGTAGACCGGGTTGGGAGCGAACGAGGCCGCGGCCGAGTGCTCGACCCCCTGGTCGACCGGCAGGATGGAGAGGTAGCCGGTGTTCGCCAGCCGCCCGGTGCCGTAGAGCCGCTGCAGGTTCACCAGCACCGGCGCGCTGCGGTCGGAGAGCGACCAGACGCGCTCGACGTGGTCGGGGCCGGGCAGCGTGAGCTGCTCCTTGGGGATCCCCTTGCAGGTGAAGGAGAGGAGATCGTCGGCATCTTTGCCGAGGGTCTCGACGATCTTGTCGATACCGCTGCCGGTGCGTTCCATGATGGCCATAGAGGATGCTCCTCCCGTTCAGGATTCTTGAGTTGAGCTTCAGCGCGCCCTGAGGGGCGCCCGGGGTATGTTATCGCGTTGCAATGAGCACGCCCAAGCCATGAGCACGCCGAGGAGATATCACCGCCTCCGCGCCGTCCTCGACCGCCGCCAGCCGGACCTCACCGTCCTGCTGGAGGACGTCCAGGTGCCGCGCAACCTCGCCGCCATCCTGCGCAGCTGCGACGCCGTGGGGGTCTTCGCGGCGCACGCCGTCTGGCCCGGCGGCCGATTGAAGATCTCCCGCCCGGCCTCGGGGGGCAACCGCAAGTGGCTCCCCGTCCGCAAGCACCGGACGCTCGACGATGCGATCGCCCACCTGAAGGAGGGGGGCCTGCGCGTCCTCGCCGCCCACCCCGACACCGGCGCCTTCCCCTTCCGCGAGGTGGACTTCACCCTCCCCACCTGCCTCCTGCTCGGCAACGAGGACGGCGGCCTCACCGCGGAGGCCCTCAGCCAGGCCGACGGCGTGGTCGCCATTCCGATGGAGGGGATGGGCACCTCGCTCAACGTCTCCGTGGCCGCCGCCCTCCTCCTCTTCGAGGCTCAGCGCCAGCGCCGGGCGGCCGGTCTCTACGACGCTCCGCGGCTCGACCCGGAGACCCGCGCCAGGACGCTCTTCGAATGGGTCTACCCCGAGATCGCCGCGCGCTGCCGGGAGCGGGGGGCGGCGTATCCGGCGCTGGGGGAGGACGGGGAGATTCTCGGGGCGGTGCCGCGGTAGTTTTTTCCTCCCCGGAACGGGGGAGGAAAAAGGCCCTGATATACTGCCTTGTCAATCATGCGCCGCAATTCAAAATCCTCCCGCCCCCTGACCCTGGCCCTCCTCGCCCTCGGCTTTCTCGGCCTGTTCGCTCCCCTCCTGGCGGCGGCGCCGGTTCGAGGCGCGGGCGAGGCCTTGCTGGGCGAGGTCCTGCTGGTGAAGGTCAAGTCGCCCATCCACCCGGTCTCGGCGGAGCTGATCGCGGACGCGATTCAGGAGGCCGACCACCGGAACGCGGCGGCGCTGATCGTCGAGCTCGACACGGCCGGCGGCCTGATGAGCTCGACCCGCGACATCACGACGGCGATCCTGGGCGCGCGGACGCCGGTCGTCGTCTACGTCGCGCCGAGCGGGGCCCAGGCCGCCTCGGCCGGGTTCTTCATCCTGATGTCCGCCGACGTCGCCGCCATGGCACCCGGCAGCAACGCCGGGGCCGCTCATCCGGTGGACGGCCAGGGGGAGGACATCAAGGGGGTGATGGGCAGGAAGGTGGAGCAGGATTCGGCGGCCAACATCCGCTCGCTCGCCGTGCGCAACGGCCGCAACGTCCAGCTCGCCGAGGAGGCGGTCCTCCAGAGCCGCTCCTACACGGCCGGCGAGGCGCTCCAGAACAAGCTGGTCGAGATCGTCGCCCCGGACGTCCCGGCGCTGGTCCGCGCCCTGGACGGTCGCGTGGTCCACCGGGGGGCCACCCTGGTGACCCTGCATACGGCCGGCGCCACGGTGCGGGCGTTCGCGGTCTCGCCGCTGCGCGCTCTGCTCGGCGTGCTGGCCGATCCCAACATCACCTATCTCCTGCTGGGCCTGGGCTGGCTCGGCCTGCTCTTCGAGCTGATGCACCCCGGCGCCGTGCTGCCCGGAGTGGTGGGGGCAATCTGCCTCGTCCTCTCCTTCTACGGCCTCTCCGTGCTGCCGGTCGACTACGCGGGACTCGCCCTGATCCTCCTGGCGGTCATCTTCTTCATCCTGGAGATCAAGCTCCCGAGCTACGGCGGGTTGACCGTCGCGGGGGTGATCTGCCTCGTCCTCGGCTCCCTGATGCTGTTCAAGACCCCGGAGCCGGCGCTGCGGGTCAGCGTGGAATTGATCGCCATGGTCTCGGCCTTCACCCTGCTGGTGGTCGGCTTCCTCGTCTTGATGTCTCTGCGCGCCCGGCGCCTGCCGGTCCGCACCGGCGTCGAGGGGATGATCCACGAGATCGGCGTGGCCCAGTCGCCGCTCAATCTTCGCGGCAAGGTCTTCGTCCAGGGGGAGATCTGGGACGCGATCGCCGACGAGCCGGTCGCGCAGGGCGAGCCGGTCGAGGTGGTGGCGGTGCGCAATCTTACCCTGGCGGTACGCCACCGCCCGGAATTCGTCGCGTGATCCTCAGCAATTAGCCAAGGGAAGGGGCCTCATGCCATCCATCGGGTTCGGATTCATCGCCGTCGTCTTCGTCATAATTTTTCTGTTCTTCAAATGGGTCAACGTCCTCAAGGAGTACGAGCGCGCCGTGACCTTCTGGCTCGGCCGCCTGTCGGCGAGCCCCAAGGGGCCCGGCCTGGTGCTGATCTTCTGGCCGTTCGAGACGATGATCAAGGTCTCGCTGCAGACGGTGGTGCTCGACGTCCCCTCGCAGGACATCATCACCCGCGACAACGTCTCGGTGAAGGTGAACGCGATCATCTATTTCCGCGTCGTCGATCCGGCGCGGGCCATCGTCGCGGTGCAGAACTACCTCTACGCCACCAGCCAGCTCGCGCAGACGACGCTGCGCTCCGTGCTCGGCCAGGTCGATCTCGACGACCTGCTCACCGAGCGCGAGAAGCTGAACCTGAAGCTCCAGGAGATGATCGACCAGCACACCGATCCCTGGGGGATCAAGGTGTCGATGGTGGAGGTCAAGAACGTCGACCTGCCGCCGGACATGCAGCGCGCCATGGCGCGGCAGGCCGAGGCCGAGCGCGAGAAGCGCGCTAAGATCATCCATGCCGCCGGCGAGCTGGAAGCCTCGGTGAAGCTGGCCGAGGCGGCGAACATCATCTCCGCGAACTCGACGACCCTGCAGCTGCGGTATCTGCAGACGCTCACGGAGATCTCGGCGGAGAAGAACTCGACCATCATCTTCCCGTTCCCGGTCGAATTCCTCCAAGCCTTCCTCAAAAAATGACCTGTCGTGGGAGCCTGAACCGACGTGGCTGAATCGCACGAGCCCAGCTATTACGAGATCGCCCTGACCAACAGTCAGGTGATGGTCGCTTTCATCATCCTGATGATCTGCCTCCTGGGGGCCTTTTTCTCCGGTGTCTGGATCGGCCGCGAGAGCACCGCCCGCAACAACCAGGAGCAGATGGTCCGCAACACGCCGCCGCCCGAGGTCGCCCCCGAGGGGAAGAACCTCGAGGAGCTCGAGTTCTTCGACAAGAACAAGAAGGCGGCGGACGACAAGAAACGGCGGGAGGCCGCCGCCACCCCCCTGGGCACCACCCTGCTCGAGGATCTCGGCGTCAAGAAGAAGAAGCCCGAGGCCCCGCCGGCCGCCGATCCGGTCGCGCCGGCCGCGGAGGAGCCCGCCGCGGAGCCGGCGCCGCGGCAGGCCCGTCCCGCTCCGGCCCCGGTCGACGCCGCCGCGATCGACCCCGCGCAGGAGCGGCGCAATCGCCGCAAGGCGCGCGCCGCGGAAGCCGCGACCGCGGCCGCCGAGACAGCGAAGGCCCCCGCGCCGGCCACGACAGCCAAGACCTCCGCGCCGGCGAACGCCACGAAAGCTCCCAAAGGGATCAAGGCCGCCGCCGCGCCCGCCGTTCCCAAGGGGTCCTTCGTGATCCAGGTCTTCTCCTCGGCCGACCAGACCCAGGCCGAGCGCATCCGCGCCAAGCTGGCCGGCGGCGGTCAGAAGGCCTACCTCTCCCCTATCAACCGCGGCGGCCGCACCATGTACCGCGTCCGCGTCGGTCCCTTCAGGTCGCACGACGAAGCCCAGAAGGTGGCCGACAAGGTGCGCAAGGGGTACAAGCTGGATACGTGGGTGACGGAGTAGGTTCCTGAAACACCCTCTCCTCCGCTATCTCTTCGCCGCCGCGGGCGGCGTCCTGTGGGGCCTCTGCTTCGGCAAGGAGCCGTTCTCGCTCGCGGCGTGGATCGCGTTGGCGCCCCTGCCGCTGCTCCTCTCGGCGCCGCGCCCGGGGCGGCTCGGCTGGGTGCACGGCTACGCGGCGTGGATGACCGGCCTCTACTGGATCGTGCCCACGCTCCGGACCTACGGCGGCATCGCCGTGCCGGTCGGCATCCTGCTGACCAGCCTGCTCGCCGCCTACCTGGCCCTCTTCCACGCCCTCTTCGCATGGCTCGGCTCCCGCGTCTGGCGCCGGTGGCCGCTGGGCCGCCTGCTCGTGCTGCCGGCGCTCTGGGTGTCGCTCGAGTGGCTGCGCACCTATCTCGGCGGCGGTTTCCCCTGGAACCTCGCCGGCTATTCGTGGGTCGGGGTGCCGGGCGCCCTGCCGCTCTCGGCCTGGATCGGCGCCTACGGCATCTCGTTCCTGGCGCTGCTCACCAGCGTGGCGGTGGCCGCCTCGATCCAGCACCGGCGCTGGGAACCGGCGGCGATCGGCCTGCTCGTCCCCCTGCTGCTCCTCCCCCTCGCCGGGCGCTGGAGCCTGCGGCAGGACGCCCTCGCCGTGCGCGAGGCGGGCGGCTTCGGCCACGCCGTGCGCCTGCTGCAGCCGAACATCCCCAATCTCGTCGCCTACGACGAGACGGCGGTGATCCGCAACTACCGCAAGGTGATCGCGCAGTCGATGGCGTCGTGCCAGCCGGGCTCGCTGGTGGTCTGGCCCGAGAGCGCGGCCTGGCCGTTCCTCTACGGCCGCGCCCCCCTGCTCGACGCCGACCTCGCCAACCTCGTCGACCGCGGCTGCACGGTGCTCTTCAGCTCCAGCTCGCCGGTGGGCAACGCCTTCTACAACTCGGCCTTCCTGGTCTCCGCCGGGGGGCAGGTGGCGCGCTACGACAAACGCCACCTCGTCCCCTTCGGCGAATACGTCCCCTTCCGCGGCGTCTTCGGCTGGATGGACAAGCTGGCGCGCAACGCCGGCGAGTACCGGCCGGCGGACCAGACGGTCCTCCTCCCGTGGGGGGGCGAGAAGATCGGAATGGCGATCTGCTACGAGGTGGTTTTCCCCTCGGAGGTCGCGGCGACCGTCCAGCGTGGGGCGACGATCCTCGTCACCATCACCAACGACGCCTGGTACGGCGACACCTCCGCCCCCTGGCAGCACTTCCGGGCCGCCCGCTTCCGCGCCGCCGAGAACCGCCGGCCGCTGCTGCGGGCGGCGATCACCGGCGTCTCCGCCTACGTGGCCCCCGACGGCTCGGTGCGCGAGCAGCTCGGGGTCTACAGCGAGGGGGTCATCCGCGCCCGGGTGCTCGGGTCGAGGCGCCTGACGCCGTTCAGCCGCTGCCCCTGGCTGGTGCCGGCGTTCTGCACGATCCTCGCGGCGGCGGCGTTTGGGATATATTTCGCGCGACGAAGGAGCTCACCATGATTGCCTACGAAGTCCAGCAGAAGATCGATACCCTCGCCGAGCAGCTCACCAACCTCCGGGGGTATCTTTGAGGCCACCGACCTGGAGCGCGAGCTGTCCGAGATCGACCATCAGATGGAGACGCCGGGTTTCTGGGACAGCCCGGGCAAGAACGCCGCGATCCTCCAAAAGCGCCGCGAGATCGAGAAGCGTGTCGAGACCCTGAACCGCCTGCGCGCCGACGCCGAGGAGCTCGACACCTGGCGCGAGCTGCTGGCGGAGGGGGGGGCGGACCCCGAGTTCGACAGCTTTCTGGCCCGCCTCGAAGGCGAGCTCGACAAGCTGGAGCTGCAGCTCAAGCTCTCCGGCCCCGACGACGATAAGAACGCCATCCTCGCCATCCACCCCGGCGCCGGCGGCACCGAGTCGCAGGACTGGGCCGAGATGCTCCTGCGCATGTATCTGCGCTGGGCCGAGGCGCACGGCCACGAGGTCGAGCTGCTCGACCGCCTGGACGGCGAGGAGGCGGGGATCAAGAGCGCCACCTTCGCCGTCCGCGGCCCCTACGCCTACGGCTACCTGAAGAGCGAGCACGGCGTGCACCGCCTGGTGCGGATCAGCCCCTACGACTTCCAGGCCCGGCGCCACACCTCGTTCGCCTCGGTGGACGTCTACCCCGAGGTCGACGACACCGTCGAGATCGAGGTCAACGACAAGGATCTGAGGATCGACGTCTTCCGCTCCTCGGGCGCCGGCGGCCAGCACGTCAACAAGACCGAGTCGGCCGTGCGCATGACCCATCTCCCCACCGGCATCGTGGTCTCCTGCCAGAACGAGCGCAGCCAGATCAAGAACCGCGCGATGGCGATGAAGGTCCTGCGCTCGCGCCTCTACGACCGGGAGATGCAGAAGCGGGCCGCCGAGCAGGCCGAGCGCGAGGGGAAGAAGATGGACAACTCCTGGGGGAGCCAGATCCGCAGCTACGTCCTCCAGCCCTACCGGATGGTCAAGGACCACCGCACTGGCGTCTCCGTGGGCGACGCCGACAGCGTCCTCGACGGCAACGTCGACCCCTTCATCGAGGGGTACCTCAAGGGGGCGATGGCGGCGGACAAGGACGACCTGCTGGTGTAGGGTGCGCCCGATGCCCCCCACCCGAGCCCTCACCACCCCGGCCCTCCTCTCCCGACCCCTCCCACCCTCCCGCACCGGGAGAGGAGGGAGAAAGCAGGATTGGGGAGTGTTCGTAGAGGCGGGATTCGTCCTCGCCCGCGACGTTGCTGGGCGGGGACAAGCCCCGCCCCTACGAAGAGATTGCGCGGACGGACCTCCCTCTTCTCCCGGTGC
This sequence comes from uncultured Acidobacteriota bacterium, assembly GCA_963698025.1. Taxonomy (GTDB): domain Bacteria; phylum Acidobacteriota; class Thermoanaerobaculia; order Multivoradales; family UBA5704; genus DATARR01. The sequence continues at coordinate 1,499,105 of OY969112.1, forward strand.
GGGAGGGTGGGAGGGGTCGGGAGAAGAGGGCCGGGGTGATGAGGGTCTTGGGAGGGGGGTGCCATGAACCTCGACTACGTCTCCCCCCTCCCCCCCGTCCGCTCCGGGATCGCGGACTACAGCCTCGACCTCCTGCCGCACCTCGCGGCCCTGGCGGACGTGCGGCTGATCCGTCTGCCGGACCAGCCGGTCGATCCCGCGATCGAGCGGCGCTGGCCCATGGCTCCGATCGAGGAAACCGGCGCGGGCGGCAGGCTGCCGCTCTACCAGATGGGGAACAACCGCTACCACATCGCGGTGCTCGACCTCGCGATGCGGCTCCCCGGCGTGCTCACCCTCCACGACGTCGTCCTCCACCACCTGCTGCTCGATCTCACCCTCGGCCGCGACGAGCCGAGCGGGTTCTGGGACTACAAGGCCCGCCTCACCCGCGATCACGGCTGGGTGGGCGAGGCCGCGGCGCTCGCCAAGCGGTGGAACGCCTGGGGGGACGCGCCCATCTTCGAGCTGCCCGCCCACCGCGCCCTGCTGCGGCGGCAGCGCGGCGTGCTCGTCCACAGCGAGTGGGCGGCGGCGTTCCTCGCCGAGGAGGAGATCGGCGTGCCGGTGCGGGCCGTCCCCATGGGCATCCCCCTGCCGCCACCGGCGGACGAGGCGGCGGGGCGGGAGCTGCGCCGCCGCTTCGGCCTCCCCCTGGACCGCCCCGTGCTCGGCTCCTTCGGCTTCCAGACCCCGATCAAGCGGACCGTCTCCGCCGTACAGTCCCTCGCCGCGCCGGGGCTCGAAGCGGTCCACCTGCTGATCGTGGGCGAGGCGGCGCCGGTGATGGACCTCGAAGGGGAGGCGCGGCGGGCCGGCGTGGCGGACCGCGTCCACGTCACCGGCTTCGTGCCGTTCGCGGACTTTGCGGCGGCCCTCGCCGCCGTCGACCTCTGCCTCAACCTTCGCTACCCCACCGCCGGCGAGACCTCCGCCTCGCTGCTGCGCGTGCTCGCCGCCGGCCGGCCGGCGGTCGTCTCCGACTTCGCACAGTTCGCCGACCTGCCGGCCGGGATCGCCCCCCGCGTGCCGCTGGGCGAGGAGGAGCCCGCGGCGCTCGCCGCCCTGCTCCGCCAGCTCCTCGCCGACCCCGGCCGGCTGCGGGCCATGGGCCGGGAGGCGCGCGAATACGTACGCTCGCGGCACGACCCGGCCCGAGCCGCCGCCGCCGTGGTCGACGCCTGTAAAGAGTGGGCTGAGCTGCCGCCGCCCGGAGACGACTCTCTGGGCCACCCGGACGTTCCTTCCCCCTCCAGCCTCGCCTGGGGGCGGCTGCCCGGAGAGCTGGAGGTGGAGGGCGCGGAGCTCCCGTGGCTCGCCGGAGAGCGCCGGCGCCTGCGCCTCCGCCTGCGCAACACCGGCTTCGCCCGCTGGCTCGCCGGCGAGCGCGGCCCGGGCGGCATGGCCGTGGTCGTCAAGCTCTTCACGGATGGCGGCGAGGACCTCCTCGAGGGGCGCCCCTGGCTCGCCCTCCCCCGCGACCTCGCGCCGGGCGAGGAGGCGTTCTTCGAGACCGAGGTGCGGCATCCGCCGGGACCGGCCCATCTCTGGATCGAGCCCCATCTCTTCGGCGGCCTCGGGCTCTCCAAGCTCGGTGGACCGCGCTGGGAACGGCGGATCTGAAAGGATGGCGGCCTTGAAACGGAGCCCCCTCGAAACCGCGGGCTGGGCCGTCCTGGTCCTGCTGCTCCTGCTGACGCTGATCGGCGCCGTGCGGCTCGACCGCGCGAAGCTCCCCCTGCTGGGAGACGAGGCCACCTACGCCATGCAGGCGTCGAGCCTGGTCCACGACTTCGACCTCACCTACACCCGCAAGGACTACGACCGCTTCGTCGCCAGCTGGGGTAGGCCGCCCGAGGGGCTGATCCTCCAGAGCCGCCCCGGCGGCGGCCGGCTGGTCTACGGCAAGCCGCCGCTCTACGCCCTGGCGATCGCGCCGTTCGTGGCGGCGGCGCCGGTCCGCGGGACGGTGGTGGCGAACGCCCTGCTGCTCGCGGCCGCGGCCCTGCTCGCCGCCCGCTCCCTGCGCGGCCGCATCGGCCCCGCCGCGCCGCTCTGGGTGGCCGCCTTCGTCTACGCCTCGGTGGCCTTCGCCTACGTCTTCTGGGGGGAGTCCGACCTGTTCCTGTTCGCGGCGGTGGCCGCCGGCTTCTCCCTGGTCTATTGGGAAAATCGTTGGGAAAATCGCCGGTCCTCACCGAACGAGCCGGCGGGGCAGATCTACGAGGGGGAGGATACGGTGCCTCTCCGATCCTTCCTCGCCCGCTGGATCGGGGCGGGCGCGCTGCTCGGGATCGCGGTCGTCTACCGCCCCGTCTATCTCGTCCTCCTGATCCCGGCCTTCCTGGCCGCCGCGGGATCTCCGGCCGACCGCCGGGGGCGCGCCCTGAGCGGTCTCGCGCTCGGGGCTCTCGCGGTCGTCGTCCTGTCGATGGGCCTCCAGTGGATCGCCGGCGGGGATCCGACCGGCTACGGCGGCCAGCGCCAGGGGATCTACGCCCACGAGGCGTATCCGGAGGTGGAGTATCCGGCCGCCCGCTGGTCCGAGCGGGTGGTGCGCGAGGGGAACGCCTCGTGGCTCCAGGCCGCGGCGGTGCGGCCGGAGCTCAATCCCAGACTCGCGGGCTGGAACGTCCTCTACGCCCTCGTGGGGCGCGACGTCGGCATCCTCCCCTACTTCCTGCCGCTCCTCCTGGGCTTCCTCGCTTTTCAGGGGGACCGCGGGCGGTGGGCGATCCCGCTCGCCGTGGCGGCCGCGGTCCTCGCCTTCCTGGTGCTGCGGCCGTTCAACTTCTATGGCGGCGGCCCGTTGGGCAACCGCTACTTCCTGCCGCTCTACCCGGCGCTCTGGTTCCTGGCCGCGCGGCCCGTCCGGGGGGGCAGAAGCCTCTGGCGGCCGGTCCTCCCCCTCCTGGCCGCCCTCCTGGCCTTCCCCTTCCTGGGAGAGCTCTGGAAGCAACCCACCGCCTACCCCATCGCCGAGAGCGGCGAGTACCGCGTCGTCTCCCCCCTGGCGCGGCGGTGGCTCCCTTATGAGACCACCCAGGAGAGCGTGCCGGGCGAGCAGGTGGCGGTCGGCAACGGTCTCTTCGTGAGGCTCCTGAACCACAACGCCTGGGGGACCGGCAAGGGGGGCGGCCTGCGGGTCGCCGGCGGCTCCCCCGTCGTGCTGCTGCTGGGGAGCCCGAAGCCGCTCCAGGCCATCGACGTCGAGCTGGACAAGAACGCCCCCTCGCGGCTGATGGTCGGCGAGAACGAGCTGCGGCCGGTCCTGCTCGAGCCCAACGGCTCCGTGGTCTTCGAGTTCCCCCTGGGCAAGGCGCGGGCCGTGCATCCTCTCTGGTGGGGGGTGGGCGACTACCATCTCTACGAGCTGGACCTCAGCCTCCCGAAAGCGCCGAGCCTGCCGATCGGCCTGCGGCTCTGGCCCGCCGAGAACCTGGTCCGAACCCCCTGGGTGAAATGATGGAAAACGAGCCGAAGAGTTGGATTCTCGCCTTGCGGCACCGCCTGGCCTCGCCGCCCCCCCGGCGCCTGGCGGCGAGCGACCTGCGGCAGGCCGCGGTGCTGGTGCCGCTCTACGTGGACGCCGGGGAGCTGTGGACCGTCCTCACCCAGCGCACGGACGACCTGCCGACCCATCGCGGCCAGGTCGCCTTCCCGGGTGGCGGGCGCGAATTCAAGGAGGACCCCTGGGAGGCGGCCCTGCGCGAAACGCAGGAGGAGATCGGCGTCGAACCCAAGGCCGTCCTCAAGCTGGGAGAGTTGGACGAGATCGAGAGCTCGGCCGGTTTCCGGGTGATCCCCTGCGTCGGAGCGATCCCGCGCGGCACCGGGTTCCAGCCCAACCCCGCCGAGATCGCCGATGTCTTCAGCCTCCCCTTGAACGCCTTCTCCAACCCGCGGCTGGTCGAAGAGCGCGAGGTCCTGATCGACGGCGTCCGCCGCAGCATCCGCATCTACCACGTCGGCAAGCGCCAGATCTGGGGCCTGACCGCGCGGGTGCTTCAGAACCTGCTGGTGCGGCTGGGGTTGGAGAGCGAGGAGGAGAACTGAGGGGAGATTCGAACTTGGCCCCTGGGCAGGCATTCCGAGATGCAACCCGCCCGCAGGGCGGAATTTATCCAGCCTGGGGTGTCAACCCCAGGTAGGCGGCCCGAGGTCGACAAGCCCCGTAGGGCCGGCATGTCTTTGCCGACCCGAAGCTCTCGCCGTGGGTGTCGGCCCTGCGGGGCTACAGGGATGGAGGGGGCCCAGTCCTGGGGTTGATACCCCAGGCTGGATAAATTCCGCCCTGCGGGCGGGCGTCCGGAATTCCTGCCTTGAGCAACCGAGTCCGCATCACCAAGCCTGAAACCCCGAAAACCTTACCCCGGCGGAGACGTATTCTCACCACCATGCGCGCCACCGAGTTCGAATTCCGCCACCGCTTCTGGTTCATCTTCCTGCTCTTCTGGGCGGGGTTCGCGGCCTACCGGCTGGACCCCGTGAACGCCGGAGAGGCTCTGGTCCACCCGTTCGTTGCCGCGGGGGAGGTCCGCCCGGCCCTGCACGCGGTTTTCTGGGGGGCGGCTCTTCTCGTGGGGCTCGCCGCCCTGGTGCGCACCTGGGCCAGCGCGTATCTCGAGACCGAACGGGTCCATGATGCGAATCTGCGGACCGAGGGGGTGGTGGCCGACGGCCCCTACCGCCACGTGCGCAATCCGCTCTACACCGGCAACTTCCTCTTGGCCGTGGGGATGGGGCTCCTGATGAGCCGGCTGGGCTTCCTGATCCTGGTGGGCGGGCACGCGATCTTCCTGCTCCGCCTGATCGGCCGGGAGGAGTCCGAGCTGCTGGCGACGCAGGGGGAGAGATACCGGGCCTTTGTCGACGCCGTGCCCCGGCTCTGGCCCTCGCTCCGCCCCCGGGTGCCCGCGGGCGGCCGCCAGCCGCGCTGGCTCCAGGCGTTCCTGGGGGAGACGTTCTTCTGGCTCCTGTTCGCGGTCCTGGTCTACTTCGCCGCCACCTGGAACAGCCGGGCGATCTGGATCGTGGCCCTGGTGGGGATGGGGCTCTACCTCGTCATGCTGGCGGTTCTGAAGCGCCAGCGGGCCGCTCGCGCGGGAACGCATGAATGATCTTGGCCCCGGATCGCCGCAGATCCGGCTCCGTTCCTGAGTCTGCGCCACGCGTCTTTAGGACCTTCGCCCCGGCGTCTGCCAGGCTCACGAAGGTTCGCGGCTCATCAGGAGCGCTCCTGCCCCTCCCGTTCCGCGAGCTGACACATTCGCCCCGCGGCGTGTGTCATTCGCCCCGTGGGGCGAGCCCTTCGCCCCGCGGGGCGGGTCGTCCACGCGGCTCCCCGGTGAGCCGGCACCCGGAATGGATGGCGCGCTCCGGGGCTGGAACGGCTCGCCCCGCGGGGCGAAGGATCCACGCCGCGGGGCGAAGGTGTCAGCCCGCGGGGTGGTGTCTCAGGATTCGGGGCGAATGTGCCGCCCGCCGGGGCGAATGATGCAGGAGCCGGGGCGGACGGCGGAAAGTGCTCAATCCAGGGTCTGCTGGGTGCCGACGGTCCAGGGCTCTACGGGGCAGATGAAGCACCGGGTCATGCACGTGGGGTCGAAGCTCGTCCCGGGCCTGATCGCTCCCCCTTGCGCCCCCTGGAGGTCGGAACGGTCGAGCATCCGGAGGGTCTCGCGCGAGAGGGCCATCTTGCGGATCGTCTTCTTCATGGAAATCGTCTCCTTTCTCCTTCCAAGGTGCGCGCAGAGGCGCTTTTCGAGTCAATCCGCCGCCGCTTTGCTATCGTAGCCGGCCATGACCTCGATCCCAGACGTCCGCATCCGGAGCTGCAATTCCGCGACCCTTCGGGAGGGTGAATTCGTCCTCTACTGGATGATCGCCTGCCGCCGTCTGAGATGGAATTTCGCCCTGGAGCGCGCGGCGGAGGAGGCGCGGCGGCTGGAGAAGCCGCTGGTGATCCTGGAGCCGCTGCGCTGCGGCTACCGCTGGGCCAACGACCGCATCCACCGCTTTATCCTGGAGGGGATGGCGGACCACGCGGCGGGCCTCGCCGGGTCCGAGGTCCTCTATCACCCCTACGTCGAGCCGGAGCCCGGGGCGGGCAAGGGGCTGGTCGAGGCGCTCGGGACCCGAGCCTGCCTGGTGGTGACGGACGACTACCCCGCCTTCTTCCTCCCCCGCATGGTGGCCGCCGCGGCGGCCCGGCTGCCGGTGAGGCTGGAGGCGGTCGACTCCAACGGCCTCCTCCCCCTCCGCGCCGCCGGCAAGGACTACGTGACCGCCGCCCACTTCCGGCGCTTCCTCCAGAAGGTCCTCCCCGAGCACCTGGAGCACGCGCCGGCGGAAGATCCCCTGGAAGCGCCCCTGCCCGCCCGGCTGAAGGGCCTGCCGGAAGAGATCGTGCAGCGCTGGCCGGCGGCCTCCCCCGCGATGCTGGCCGGGGGGTCGCTCGCGGCGCTGCCGATCGACCACTCGGTGCCGCCGGTCGCGGCGGTGCGGGGCGGGGATATGGCGGCGGAGCGGGCGCTCCACCGGTTCCTCGACGAGCGGCTGGAGCGCTACGGCGCGGGGCGGAACGATCCGGGCGAGGAGGTGACGAGCGCGCTCTCCCCCTATCTCCATTTCGGCCACCTCTCGCCGCACCAGGTGTTCGCCGCCGTGGCCGCCCGCGAGCGGTGGACGCCCGAGCGGCTCGCCGGCCGGCCGACCGGGGCGCGCGAGGGGTGGTGGGGGATGGGTCCGGCGGCCGAGAAGTTCCTCGACGAGGCGATCACCTGGCGCGAGGTCGGCTACAACATGGCCGCTCACCGCGAGGACTTCGAGCGCTACGAGTCGCTCCCCGAGTGGGCCCGGAGCACGCTCGGCAAGCACGAGCCCGACCCCCGGCCGCACCTCTACTCGCGGGCCCAGTTCGAAGCCGGAGAGACCCACGACGAGCTCTGGAACGCCGCCCAGGGGCAGCTCCGCGAGGAGGGGCGCATCCACAACTATCTGCGGATGCTGTGGGGGAAGAAGGTGCTCGAGTGGTCGGCCTCGCCGCGCGAGGCGCTGGCGACGCTGATCGATCTCAACAACAAGTACGCCCTGGACGGGCGCGATCCCAACTCCTACAGCGGCATCTTCTGGACCCTCGGCCGCTACGACCGCCCCTGGCCGCCGGAGCGGCCGGTCTTCGGCACCGTGCGTTTCATGAGCTCGGACAGCACGCGGCGGAAGTTCAAGGTGGACGGCTACGTCGCGCGGTATGGGCGGACAAAGGCTCAGATGTCGTTGCTCTGAGGAGGCGGACGAAAATGATGCGAGCCACCATCCCGGCGCTCCTCGCGCTCACACTGCCTCTCCTCTCCTGTGCCTCGGGGGGTCCGAAGGCCGGGACCTCCCAGCTCGCCCTCCGGCTGGAGCGCTACCTCCACCCGCCGGGCGGCACGGTCGCCGTGGCCTACATCAACCTGGGCACGGGGGCCACCTACGCCCGTGACGAGGACCGGACCTTCCACGCCGCCAGCACGATGAAGGTGCCGGTGATGATGGCGCTCTTCCAGGCGATCGACGGCGGTGAGATGCGGCTCGACCAGCCGCTGCCGGTGCACAACCAGTTCCAGAGCCTGGTCGACGGTTCCCCCTTCTCGCTCGACCCCAAGGAGGACGGCGACCCGGACCTCTATCAGGCCGTCGGCTCCACGCGGCCGCTCGAGGAGCTGATCCGGCGGATGATCGTGCGCAGCTCGAACCTCGCGACCAACCTGCTGATCGAGAAGATCGGCGCCTCCCGGGCCCAGGACCTGATGCGGAGCCTCGGCGCCAGCCGCATCCGGATCCTGCGCGGTGTCGAGGACGACAAGGCCTACCGGGCGGGCCTGAACAACGTCACCTCGGCGGCGGACCTCGGGATCGCCATGGCCACCCTCGCCGCCGGCACGGCCTTCAAGCCGGCCTCGAACGCGAAGATGATCGAGATCCTCAAGGCGCAGGAGTTCAACGAGAAGATCCCCGCCGGCCTGCCGGAGGGGACTCCGGTCGCCCACAAGACGGGGGACATCACGGGCATCCACCACGACGCCGCGATCGTCTACCCGCCGGGGGAGAAGCCCTACGTGCTGGTGGTCCTCACCGACGGCTACAAGGACGAGAAGGACGCCAACCGGACGATCGCCGAGATCTCGCGGGTGGTCTGGGAGCGGCGCGGAGATCTCCCCTCCCAGGCCCCCGGCAGCCTGCCGAGCGGGGAGAGAGAGCATCGATGACGGATTCCCGCGCCCACGCCGACCTCCTGCGGCGCACCGCCGAGCTCGCGCTCGGCTTCCTGGACACCCTCCCCCACCGGCGGGTCGGCCCCGCCGTATCGATCGAGGAGCTCCGGGCGGCCCTCGGGGGACCTCTGCCGGAGCACGGCGAGGAGCCGCTGGCGACCGTCGAGCGGCTCGCCCGCGCGGCCGATCCCGGGCTGGTCGGCATGGCCGGGCCGCGCTACTTCGGCTTCGTCATCGGCGGCCACCTGCCGGCCGCGCTCGCCGCCGACTGGCTGACCTCGACGTGGGACCAGAACGCCACCCTCTACGTCAGCGCCCCTTCGAACTCGGTCGCCGAGGAGGTGGCGGCCGGCTGGCTGCTGGAGATCCTCGGGCTGCCGTCCACGGCCAGCGTGGGGTTCACGACCGGCGGCATGATGGCGAACTTCACCGCGCTCGCCGCCGCCCGCCATGCCGTCCTCCATCGGCGAGGCTGGGACGTCGAGGCGCGGGGTCTCTACGGCGCGCCGGAGATCGACGTGGTGATCGGCGATGAGGCCCACGTGACGATCCTCGCCGCCCTGCAGATGCTCGGCCTCGGCCGCGAGCGGGTGAAGCGGGTGCCGGCCGACGGCCAGGGGCGGATGGAGGCGGCGGCGCTGCGCGCGGTGCTGGAGTCTTGCGCGGGGCCGCTGATCGTCTGCGCGCAGGCCGGGAACGTGAACACGGGGGCGTTCGATCCCTTCGACGAGATCGCCTCCGCGGTCCGCGAGCGCGGCGGCTGGCTCCACGTCGACGGCGCGTTCGGCCTCTGGGCGCAGGCGAGCCCGGAGCTCGCGCACCTCGCCCGGGGCGCCGGCCGGGCCGACTCCTGGGCGACCGACGGCCACAAGTGGCTCAACGTCCCCTACGACTCCGGGATCGTGATCGTCGACGACCCGCAAGCGCACCGGGCGGCGATGACGATCGCCGCGCCCTATCTCGTCCAGACCGGGGGGCGCGAGCGCGATCCGTTCGACTACGTCCCCGAGTTCTCGCGCCGCGCCCGGGGGTTCACCGTCTGGGCCGCCCTGCGCTCGCTCGGCCGCTCCGGTGTTGCCGGTCTCGTCGAGCGCTGCTGCGCCCTGGCGCGGCGGTTCGCCGATCAGCTGCGGGAGGAGCCCGGCGTCGAGATCCTCAACGACGTCGTGCTGAACCAGGTGCTGGTCCGCTTCACCCCGCCCGGCGGCGGCATTCCGGAAGGGGACGCCCGCACCCGCGAGGTCATCGCCCGCGTCCAGGCGGAAGGCACCTGCTGGCTCGGCGGCACCACCTGGCACGGCCTGGCGGCGATGCGGATCTCGGTCTCGAACTGGTCGACGACGGAGGAGGACGTCGACCTCTCGGCGGCGGCGATCCTGCGGGCGGCGCGCGCTGCCGGAGATCCTTGAAGGAACGCCCCGCGGCCGCCGATCCGGAACGCCCCGCCCGCCGGTGGGGCTCGCGCCTGCTCTACCTGGGCGTCTTCCTGTTCGCCGTCCTGGTGGCCCTCGCCGCGCTGTCGATCCGGCAGGAGTGGCGGCAGCGGATCGGGCAGAGCCGGTCGGACGCCATCTTCCAGCTCGTCCAGGGGAAGACTCCGTCGCGCCCCACCGAGACGCCGGGCGCCACCGCCTGGCTCAACCTGGAGCTGCGGCGCTACCGCGAGCGGATTCCGGACCCCGGGAAGGCCCGCCTCTACGGCGAGGTCGCGGAGTGGCAGGACACCCGCTCGGTGCCGCCGTTCTTCGCGCCGATCCGCGACCTCCTGGCGAGCCCGCTCCGGCGTCCCGAGACCCCGGCGCCGCCCGCGCTGCATCCGCCCGCGGATCTGGGGGAGCCGGCCGGGGGCGTCGCGCCGTTCTCGCTGCGCACCCAGAGCTACCTCGAGCTCGACCGCCGCTGGTTCGTGGCCACCCGCCGGACGGCGCTCGACTCGCGCGACCTCGGCGACCTGGCGAACCCCTCGAACCGCTTCCTCGCCGCGGCGACGCCCCACCTGCTGGCGCTGAGCGAGGAGCTGCCGCGCGTGCTCGACGCGCACCCGCTCCCCCCCTTACCCGGCAGCCGGCCCCCCCGCGTGGTGCGGCTCTACGCGATCTCCGAGGACGGCACGCTGGTCTCCCTGCCGCAGACGCGCACCCCCTTCGAGCCGGCGGCGGGGCGCCGGGCCGCGCTCGAGGAGGGGCGCGAGTTCCGCGGCTCGCCCGAGCGGCCGACGTTCGTCTCCAACGAGTTCTACTTCCGGTTCGACTTCGCCGGCCCGGAGCGCCAGACCTTCTACTCCGGGCTCTATCTCGACCTCGGCGGCCAGGGGCTGGTCGCCACGATCACGGCGCCCCTGCGCGATCCCGCCCTCGGCGAGCGCGGGATCGTCGGCGCCGATCTCTCGTTCGACATCGACTGGGAGGAGTTCGCCCGCCGTATCGATCCGCCGATGATCGCCGGCGTCGTCCACCTCGCGGAGCCCCCGGCCCGCAGCCGCCCCTGGGCGGACATCGAGAGCGCCTTCTCCGCCGGGCAGCCGGCGGCGCTCCACGAGGCGGTCGCCGCGGTGGCGGCGCTCGCCGCCCAGCGCCCCGGCGAGGGGGGGGCGGCCGAGAGCGTCCCCTACGTCCTGCACGGCGTGGTCGAGGGGCAGGGAGCGGTGGCCGCCTTCCAGGTGGCGGCGGCGACCTGGCTGGTGGTGCTCTTCCCCAAGACCCAGTCGCACCTGCCGCTGATCCCGGTGCTGCTCTCGGTGGTGATGCTGGTCGCCCTGCTCTGGGGGTTCGAGCTCAACCGCCGCCGCGCCGAGCAGGCGCAGGACCGGGCCGAGGCGGCCTTCCAGGAGAAGCAGAACCTGCTCAGCACCATGCAGGTGCCGCTGGTGGTGGTGGATCCGAACACCGACGAGGTGGTCTACGGCAACCAGGCGGCGGAGACGCTCGGGGTGCGGGCCGGCTCGCGGATCGGCGACATGGTCTCCCCCGACCCCCGGGCCCGCGCCCACTACGAGCGCATGCAGGTCGCGAGATCCGAGCCGCGCCGGGCTTACGGCCTGCCGGTGCGGGTGCGCGGCGAGGACGGCCGGCTGGAGGAGCGCTACGCGATCGTCCGCTCGGTGGCGGTCACGGCGCCGATCGAGGCCCTGCACGCCGACGAGCGCCACCGCCTCGGCATCCTCTTTCTCGTCGAGCCGGAGGCGGACCTCGCGCTGCTCACCGAGGACCTGATCGGCGGCACCCGCCAGGACGAGCGGCGCAAGCTCGCCGGCCTGCTCTCCCATGGTGTCGACACCCTGATCCGCGTGCTGGCCTACAGCCTGCGCGCCACCGGCGGCGCGGTCTCCAGCCCGGCCTTCGTTGCCTGGCTCGCCGATTACGTCGACCGGCGGCTGCGCACCACCGCCTGGCTGCTCGACCACTGGGAGGCCGAGCCGCCGCTGCCGCCCGACAGCTCGATCGAGGCGCCGCAGGCGCGGGCGACGATCGAGCGGCTCCAGGGGGTCTTCACCCTGGCCACGGGCGACGCCGACCTGCGCACCCGCCTTCACTGGGACAACGGCGTGCTCTCGCAGCGCCCTTCCGGCCCAGCGCCGGTCTTCACCATCGAGATCGACTGGTCCGAGGAGTACTGGTTCACCTGCCCGGTGCGCGGCGGTTTCGGCTTCTTTCTCGGCGAGGTGCTGATCAACGCCATCCGCCACGGCAGGCCGGGCTCGACCCCGGCGTTGCGCGTCACCCTCGACCGCGTGCGCCGGGAGCTCTGCTTCGAGGTCGAGAACGACCTCGGGAGCGAGGCGCGCGACCGCGACAGCGAGACCTACGGCGGGAAGAGCATCCTGCGCCGGCTCGCCCGCTTGTTCGAGTGGCGGGACCTGCGGTTCGAGAAGCGGGAGACGACCTACCTCGTCTCCTGGCGCGTGCCGGCGAGCGAGCGGGGAGACCCACGAAAGGCGGACTGAGGGGTGGAGCTGGCGCGGGTGAGCCGCGGGACGTGCTGCAACGATGGGGTAGGCGACAGGCCATTAAGAGCGCCTAACAAAACCGGCCCAACGGGCCGGGAGAGCATAGCCCAGGGCTGAGGCCGAAGGCCGATGCCCTGGGTCAACGGGCATCACCTCCGGGCGGCCTGAAAGGCCGCGAGAGCCTTCAGTCCCACACGTAGCGCTCGTCAAATTCGATTTCATAAGCATTGAGGAACGCACGGAGTTCCTCTTGAAACGACTTGACTCGATGATGCTCGCGCTGGTTGCGGATGTAGGCTCGAACGTCTTCGACCTGCGATTGGCTCACCGAGAATGCACCGAATCCCGCCTGCCAAAAGAAGCTCGCAAACTGCGGGCCTCGGCTCCGAAGCCAGTCGTTCGAGCTTTTCTTGAGGTGGCCGACAACGTCGCTCAGCGCCTCGGCCCGTGCGAGGAGAAACAGACCGTGCAAAGGGTCGGGCTCGGTGTTGATTTCGATCGGGAGACAGCCGAGGCCTTTGAGCGTACCGCCCATATGGCATGGAGGTCGGAGCGAATCTCGGCAGGCAGGGTTCGTTCGCGGTCCTTCGTCGAGAAGATGAGATGGACGTAGATTTTGGAGAGGGATTGAGCCATGGCGCCGGTGACTCCAGCACCTGTCTGCGGAGCTGCCAAGCGGGAGCTCTCGCGGCCTTTCAGGCCGCCCGGAGGTGGTGCCCGTTGACCCAGGGCATCGGCCTTCGGCCTCAGCCCTGGGCTAGATTCTCCCGGCCCGTTGGGCCGGCAACCGGTTTTGATAGGTGCTCTAATTCTACTTTGTCAGATCAGCCCCGTAGGGGCGGCGGGAATTAGCCCGGCGGCGTGAGCCCCGGGTTCATGGCCGGTGATCGTTGAACAAGCCCCGCAGGGGCGGCAGGGAGCGTCGCTCTCCCCGGGGTTCCTGCCGCCCCTACGGGGCTCCGGACCGGTAAGCGGTATGCTTCGATTCCCGGGGCTCACGCCGCCGGGCTAATTCCTGGCGCCCCTGCGGGGCTGGGAGACGGTCCCGGCGAGATCCGACAAAGTAGAATTAAGCGCGGGCTGTTCTTCTGAACGCGACAGCCGCAGCCTCGCTGGTGGAAAGCGGCCATATGCGACGAAGGCAATGGGCGACCAGTAGGCCAGTTCCAAGAGCCGCTGGAAGGTAGACGTACCAAGTTAGGACTGGCATGAGGAGGCCGATGTAGGCGGCCATTGGCCAGCCGAAGGCATCTGGGTTGGCCGTGGAGGTCATTGCAGCCGCGAGCGGCAAGAGGACGGCAAAGACCACATAGCTCAGGAGCGTAACGATCGCACTGAGGCTCGCGACCCTCAGATGGGAGCTGCTGCGGCTTGCGGACACGATCCGGTGCGAGAGAAGAAATGCGCTGATCGTGGCGCATACGCACGCCGTCCACATATTGTGGAAGTGAAGGTTGGCGCCGGGTAGGATTGCAACTAGCGCGCCGGAGAAGAACCCGGACAAGGAAAAGAATGCAGTGACCACAAGCCGCTGTCGCACGGTGGGCGTGTCGATATCGAGCCAGCTGGCGAACAGCGGATTCTGGAGAGATGGGTGGGCCGACACTATCGTCGCTCCTGTCGCCTAACGTGCTGCGACTCAGCGGCGCTTGGCCGCAGGCTCCAGGCGCTCCGCGAAGTGATTCCGATCGCAGACCATTATAGCTTGAAACAGCGGTAAGCGTCCGCTGGAGGCGCCGGGTTAGGCGACAGGTCAACGCGATACCGGTGAATCTGGTTGAAAGATGGTGCGCTCTCGAGACTCGAGTCACGAACAACGCGGGCTCGAGGGTCCCGTTCTGGGATCCGGCTGTTGATTGTACTCCGCCTTGCCATTTTCTGGGGGGCCGCTCTGTTCCGGCTCTTCGCTCAAACCGTATGCCTTGTCTTTTCGAGGCGCAAAGAGGCTCGTGGCGTCTTGCGCAAGGCTAAGTTGCCGCGCTGTCGCGTGGTCCGGAGGGTTTGATCGCCTTGCTCTGAGGCCTTCGAATTAGCAAGCGGTAAGTGAGTGCCGAGATGGCACTCGCATAGAGAGCGATGCCCAGAGAATGAAGTGGCGAACCTGGCTGAATCCCGAATATCTGCAAGAGGCCCGTGACGGGGTAAACAAATATGGCGCAAGCGATAAAAGAGGCGACGTATACGGGGTGTACCACGGATCCGAAGGCTCCGGCATCAGTGTCACTGCCTCTGGAATGCTGAAAACGACCAATGGCAGAAACGGCGCTAAGACCAATAGCCAGCGTAAAAACCTCATGGGATCCCCTCCGGCACTCCGGCACTCCGGCACTCCGGCAAGGCTTGGCGGTCGAAGGATGTTGCCCTGTCGCCTAACGTGATCGGACTAAGCGTGCGGCGTCAGCCGTCCGCTTGAGGCCCCGGGTTATGCGGCCACACTCTCCATGAATGAAAAATGTATGGCCCTCAATTCTGGAGGTGGCTCTGGCATTGGCTTCTCCCAGTATATTGGCCTAATAAAATTTCTACGCTCAAGCCCGAAAGCATGCCTCCATTCCTGCTCGACATAGGAAGACTTCCTGGCCGCTTGAGACCAACACAATTGAAAGACATCTGCTCTTGAAATCATGCCAAGCAAGGCTGGGCTCCATTCTTCCCCACTACGCAATACGGCAACATCTCTTAGATAGCTGTCGCCGATAGCGCGATAAGCTCTTTCCAACTGCCGTACAAGGGCGGAATCCTCATGAGAGTAGGAAACAAAGATAGCTCTATAAGCAGATGACTCGGCCCCGCTGAGCCAATCGACATCGTAGAGATCGTCTGGTAAAGAAGTTTCGGTGACCGAGGTACGATCCATGATCTCAACGGCAAGCTCTGTCTCTGCAACCAGTAGAGGGCCGACGAAGAAAGCTACTCTGCCTCGAGCGGGACCGGTCAGCGAATGTCGTGCCTTCATACGGAACTCAATACAGTGCCATTGCTCCAGCCAAAATATTGTTGCGACCGGGGGATTGAAAACAAATCCGGCAAGTTCCGGCAAGATAGTGATCTCTGTACCGGCTTGAAGTGCTGCCGCCGCCTCACTCTTCCCATATTCCTCAAGCGGCAGTGTCAGTCGCTTTCCGAAGTCGATTCTGGCGCCTTCGAGTCCATCCTGGCCGCAATACATGTAAATTATGAGCGGTCGCCACTCCTCTGTCCTGATATGTCGATGCCAGAAGGCATTAAATCTAACCTGTCGCTCCTTAGGGGGAACGGCAAGTTCAGACGGAGGGGGAGATGGAGATCGGCGTCTATAGTACTCCCCCACATCTCTAACAGACAGGAATCTTCTTATGTAGCGAGTAAGCAGAAAGAGCACGAGCCCTCCTAGAACCGCTACAATCACGACTAAAAAGAGACTATTAGCGCTCATGAATTCGACCTTTCAAGCTTCCGGCCACATAACGTTGATGGGCCTAAGCGCGCGGCGTCAGCCGTCCGCTTGAGGCCCCGTGTTATGCTGCGATTCTCCTCGATTCCTCCGTAACCAACGTCTCAAACCCCTCCAGCAGGGAACCGCCTAGCTCAAATACCTAAGTGCAACCAAGACAAAAATTATAATCCACGTCACGCAGATCGTTCCAGGCAACGATTTATTAAACCAATGGCCCCATTTCCAGTCTCTCTCTTTTCCGTAGGGCCTCGGTATAAATCTGTGGTTATCGCAGTCAAGAGTTGGAGCGCTTTCTCCCCTGTGGCGGCTAATTCTGCTCTTCCATGCATCGCGCAGGTCCATGAGGGCACATTCCGCGGCTCGAATGCCCCAATGGGCAAATACGCTGAAAGCGATACCCACTAAGGGGAAAAGCAGGGCCAAATAGGAAGCAATTCCTGATCCAAATTTCTCGCTCGTTGCCAGGACCGCGAAGGCGGTGAACAGAAGGCCCTCAAACGTCAAGAACCAAGTCAGGCGATTATTGATTAACCCGTCTTCACGCTCTACTTGACGAGCGATATGCTCGTAATAAGTTTCTAGGGGGATCAACTCTTCCAACGAAGAGGTATCCACTTCCATGTTTTCCTCCTCAACAACAGTTTGCTGCGTAGGGCGCATAACGATTTTGGGCCTAAGCGCGTGGCGTCAGCCATCCGCTTGAGGCCCCGGGTTGGGCGATGGCCGGGTTCTGGCACTCTGTGCCGTAGCTACGACATGACTGTCAGAAACACCCTCGCCCCCTCGGTTGACAATGCGTGAGAATACAATAGGTATTTCATCTTCAAATATCCTCGAGCGCTCCCAAAGATTCCCCAACTCGTCAATGCTTTCTGGGAGGCGTGTAGCACACAGGGCGATTTCCGCGTCAATGTTGTACAGCTTGTAGACGAGCTGTAAAGATTCGCTATAGATTTGCTGGTCTACAGCCGCGAGGGCTACCTGGGCAGCCACTATATTGGAGTACAAGCTCTTAATATATTGGTCGTGTTCATCGATATACTTGGGCAAAAATCTTTTTTTGTCATGCCTTGCAATCCAGAGCATCCAAGTCATAGAGTTAGCTGCCATAGCGATTATCTTGGCCAACTCTGCTGTTGCGGACCTGACCTCCCTTGCCCTGGCGGTTGCTTGATCCCGCTCCCACTTTTCCCGCTCCTCTATTTTTGCCTGTTCCAAGCGTTCATCTTCTCGTCGAGCTTGGAACTTTGCTTGTGCCCGCAAGCTCAGGAAGGCAATCAAGGCTCCCAAGAGCGCCCCCAAGGCACTCGATAACGCCGAAATAACAATGTGCCAAGCGTCCGATTGGGTTCTGTAGTAAGCGGCCTGAGCATCAAGCTGCCTGACTTGAGCGTTAAGCAGCGCATTTTGCAAAGCGAAACTCCCCTTTGGATAAACCAAAAGGGAAAGAATGATCAGGAAGCCAATACCTACTACCTTATGTTTACGCTTCATGAACTCACTCTTTGGCGCCCAACGCCTTGGAAGCTCACCGTGCGGCAAGCGCGCAAAGCGCGTTTGCCGTCCGGTGCAGCGCTGGGGTTGGCCGCTCCTCTTCGCAACTGTTCGATATTTGCATGGCTCACAGGCTTTTAGCTGAAGAGAGATTATACCGCGAAAGCCGTGCGTGTGGATAGGCTCACAACTGGTAAGAGACCGCCCCAAGCCTTCGGGGCTGATGAGTACCACCACCATCCCGGTTTCGTAATGGCTGCACGGGGGGGCTCCCGGAAATAGCATCTGGCGTCAGCCAGTTGCGGGCCCAGGGTGCCTTCTCAGGAGGTTGGTACCTCCGTTGCTCTAAAGGATCCTGTACAGCCTATGAAGTAGTTCAGCGGAGCAACGGGCGAAGCCGGTTGCGGCCCATCCGGCAAAGTGCCCGGCTGAGGCCTCTGAAAGGATCCGAAGGCTGCCTACTCAAGGCGCGGAATCTCTTCGGACCGAATGTTGAGCCTTATGGACCGTGCCTGTCCGGGCGAGCGCGTGATAAGCCCAAGGCGAGCAAGCGTCAGGATCATCTGGTGAACTGTGGGAGGAGTGACTTTGAAGTAGCGCTGGAAGTCAGCCTCTGCCGGTGGACGACCATTCACTTTCGTGTACGCGTCGAGGAAAGCAAGATACTGACCTTGCAAGTGCGTGAACTCGGGCATCACTCTGTAATGTCAAGACGGCCAACGGGACTGCTGCTAACCGGCGGCGTCAGCCGTCCGGTTGAGCAGCCGTGTTCGGCGCCCTGCCTATTTCGCTGCATCTTCATAACTCTGTTGCTCTCGCTCTACCATGGCTGTTGTAGCGCGCGGATCTCGGCTTACTGATAACCGTACATTGAAAGAGAGAGTAGGGAACTTCTCTGCAAACATCTCATAAGTGAGCAGATACTCTCCCGGCGCCGAAATGACCGGCTTCCTCGGAGCCACATCGAGTGCGCTATTCAGATAGATCGCGGCTGGTTGATCCAGTCGGACGGCCAAAAGGTCCCAAGCTGCATGGCTTTCTGGCCAGATCGTATGCGTGAAACCCTGCTGCCCCACAACCTTGAGCGGACTTCGGTCGACATCGCAGACTTCACCGTCTGCCCCAGCGATAGTTCTCAGGCGCAGGATTGCGTCCAAGGCGCCAAGATCATTCCGCCGATTATGAATATCAAGCTCGAACACTCGCGCCAGCATCCTGCCTGTATGATCTTCGAAGAGCACATCGGGGGTCCAGTGCTCGGCCCCTACCATAAGATGGCGGGTGTAAGATGGTTGCCATCCGCGATCCTCAACCATCTTGCTAACCAGATCAGGAACCTCATCGACAGCTTCAAATCGTTTCGCGTTCGAAGCCATGTAGCACATCAAGCCTTCTAGTCTGACACCCTCTTGTTGGAGAAAGATCGCCCTGTCGTTGAACTCGAGCAATATTGCAACAGCAAGTTCCTGATTCGTGAAAAGGGATCCTCGGTGCTCCTCGGCCGATCCGCCAGCGTTGGGTGCTACAAGCAACTTCTCCCGACGGAAGTCGATGAACACATAGAAGTCCGCTCGCATTAACCGACCGATGATTCCAGAGTTCACATCTTCTAGGCTTTGAGTCTCAATCGCCACATACGGCTCGAAGCCCTTCTGTCTGAACCACTGACGAACCTCTCCAGCAACTCGCCTCTCGTCAGCAGTGGCCTGTCCGCAGCTTATGAATACTCGCCCCGGCATCGATTACTCTCCGAAAAGACTCTGCCTCACGGCTACAGCCAAGCGACCACCCAACCATGCGGTGAGAGCCGCCGAACCGTCCAGGTCAACGTTTAGCCGTTTCATCCAGAATGCATATTGCTGTCGAAGTCTCGGCTCGCAAGCTCTGCTCCAGCCATCGTATGTTATTTATTCTACAGGATGTTTGAACCTTACGCCCCTGCTAAATCAATGTCAACGCCGCGGCGCGGCAACGTAGAAGCGACCCGATCCATAAAGCACCACTGACCGACCGGCACGTAGGTCCCCTGCAAGCTATCTTGCTGAGGCAACGAATGTTTCCGCTCCTCGAGGGCGGATCTGAACGTATAATGTTCCAGGGCTGGAACGTTATATGTGGACAATATGCATTCCACGCCGGAGAGGCTGTTCGGTATCTCGCTCTCAGAGAATGACTTGTGACCCTCGCGGCCGATGGGTGAGTATTTTATCAGGGTGAAGAAGGACGGATAAGCGTCCCCGCGGAGCCGGCTTATGACCAGCCAGGCCCTAAGAGAGGTCCGCCGCAAGTCGGCGCGGCCAGGGTCTCTGGCGTAGAGTAGGGAAGCCGAGGGAGCGGTTCGACGGGCTGGCTCGCCCCAGGCATCGGCGGGCGCGCGGGAGGCCTCCGGGACGATGACGACCGGATCGGCCGCTGCGGTCCTCGGAGAGGCGGGTCCGGCCCACGACGAGGCCCGTGGCGCCCTCCCATCGGCGGCCTGAACCGACGAAGTACCCGGTCTGGCCCACGTTTGGGCGGGTCCGGCCCACGTTTGGGCCAGCCGGCCCCTCGGTGGGGTACTGTCCTAGTTTGAATTACCGCCGCGCTTGCGGCTGATATAGGGTCATCCTTGACGGGGGGAGCGTCTCCCCGGACACCTAGACGGCCCGGCGGGGGTGCTTACGACACCGTCCGCCGGACCTGACCCGAGCAAGGAGTGACCCATGCCCGAGCTGCCCGAAGTTTATCCCACGCCCCTCGACCTGACCCGCTACACCGAGAGCACCCGCCGCGAGCTCTACGATCGGCTGGTGACGATCCAGAACACCCCCGCCCCGGGGGAGCCGGCCCCATCCTTCGATCCGGAGGACGCGGGGCTTACCGTCGTCTATCTCTTCGGCCGTTGGTTCGCCTTCTGGCGCGACGTTCCGGAGCCCGGGTTGCCGGAGTGGCGACTGACCGAGATGGTCCGCATCCAAGCCGCGCCGGATTCCCCGGACGGCATCATCCTCTACGAGATCTAGCCATGGGGTGGGACTCGAAACTCTCCTACCCTCCGGACGCCACGCGGAACGTCTCGGTCAAGGCTACGCCTTACCAGAAGAGCCGATGGGAGGACGCGGCGAGCCGTCACGGCAAGGCGAGCGCAGGCGCGTTCCTGGCATGGGCTGGGGATCTGTACCTCTCCCTGCAACGCGCCTATCACGATGCAATCCAGGCGCATGACGACGCTCTGAATCCAGTGGGGTACGCGGAAGAGGTACGGCGTCGTGAGGAGCGGGAGGGGAAGCCGTGAAGGTCGCGAGCTTCACTGTTCACGGGACCGCCGAGCAGTCCGTCCGCTGGAAACGAGCGGCGGAAGCGGAAGGCCACCGCTCCGCCGGTACGTGGCTCGCCTTGGCCGCCGACGCCTATCTGCGGGTCCGTGCCAGGGCGGGGCAGCCGCTCCCCTTGGCGTGGCACCTGGGGGCGTTCACGGCTCGCCTGATGGACGGTCGAGAGATCCAGGTGCGGGGCATGGTGTCGCCGCCGTTCGGGACCTACAGGGGCACGTCCCAAGGACCAGACCGGAACAAGCTCCGCACCCTGGTACACGTCCCAACCGGCCGCGTTATCGCCACGCTCCGCAGCTCGCGCCAGTGCCGTGCTCTTGCGGCGGAGCTGGCACCCGTCCTCCTGCGCGGCGAGCTGCCCGATCTTGCCCCCGTGGTCGAGCGGCACGTCCGCGAGTCGGTCTAGACCCAAACGGGGCGGCGCCTGTACGGGCCGCCCCGTGTTACTTTAGGAGCATGGCTATGCGTCCCAAGCGGTCAAACGATCCGGTCAAGGCCGCCCATGAACTCTTCCTTGAGATCATCGGGGAAGCCCCTCAGCAGCCGATCCCCGAGAACACCCCGGCGGCCGTCGCCGTGCGCCGTGGCGCGGCTGAGGGAGGCCAGAAGCGAGCCGCCAAGCTCACCCCCGAGCGGCGGCGAGAGATTGCTAAGGTTGCCGCGCAGGCACGGTGGAAGAAGGAACCAGATTCAGGATCTTAACTATCGCTTTTTTTAGCCGATTACGGTCGCCATCGGAGAGTTTGCCGAGCCTCTGCACAACCCGCGCCGGCGCCAAGGTCGTGATAATTGGCTTGAACGACGAGGGGTACTTTAGGCCCGCCTGCCGCCAGTGTTTGAGGTCGGCCGCCCCAAGAGCGCCGTCAACGCTCGTTATCCCCATAACAATAATCAGATCGTGGTGTTCGTTTTCGCTCAGAACTACAGCTTCAGCGTTGTAGTCACTTCCGCTAATCACTACAGCGGGACGCTGTTTTGACGAGGGGTGATCAGCGAAAGGGAATGGTACGAGGACGACATCGCCGAACTCATAGCTTGTCGTATTCGGCATCTTTGGGATTGTCCCAGTATCGACCGAACGGCTCGTCGGCAATCGCGGAGATTGAATCAATAATGGCTCTATTGGGGCGCTTTCCTGCTTCTCTTTCAATTACCTTGTCAATGAAGGAGTCGACCTCAGCTAGGCATGTGACGGGGACCTTGCGCAGCTTGGCTAGCATGACTGTCTCGCGGAAACGCACATTTGTCTGACTTGTCGCCGCATGATAACTCTGAAGCCGATGAAAGTCGCCTTCTAGTTCGGTGCTGCTAATGCGGCGAGCCCTGACCACCTGACTCGTCGTTGCGTTCTTCGTTTCCTGTTTCATTAGTACCGTCGACGCCATGGGCGATCTCCTCTTGTCGGAGTTTTTCTACTTCATCTAGCCGAGTCTGTAGCCAGATAATCATGACTCGCGCCAGCTCCGGAGTGAATACTAACCCGGCCTCTATCTCGCGGATTGAATCCGTGTCTCGCATCGTTCTGCCAATCTCTGGCCCGAGCTGACCTGAAGACGCGCTATGCACGACTTGCTGAGGATATGGTTGCCGCGCACTCCATACCGCCATGTGAATATCGCCGGTGACGGTTAGACCGCCGATAACCCCATTCACGGGGATCACACGGAAGTAGTTGCCTTTAATGTAATCGAAGGATATATTTCTCTCTCCTCCGGCGGTTACGCCCTTCGTGCGCTTTCCGCCCCTTATTCGCTTCCCCGATTGGGCCATGTCTCCCCTTGGATGTCTTTGGTGCCGCGCGTTTGCGAGGCAAATGTCAAGCCCTAGCTTAGCGGTTCGCAAGGGAGAAATAAAGTCGACTCACCCTATTGACTTTACGGCCAGAGGCAAGCATAATGTCTAGTATGGCAAACGTGCTCAGCACCGCGAAGCGGGTCCAGATCGTCTCCGCCCTGATCGAGGGGATGGGTGTCCGGGCCACGGCCCGCATGGTGGACGTCTCCAAAGACACCGTATCCAAGCTCTCGCTTGAACTCGGGGAGGCGTGCATCCGCTACATGGATGAGACGCTGGTAAACCTCCCCTGCAAGCGCCTCCAGGTCGATGAGATGTGGGGATTCTGCTACGCCAAGGCGAAGAACGTCCCCGCCGCCAAGAAGGGCGAGTTCGGCTACGGCGACGTTTGGGCCTTCACGGGCGTGTGCGCCGACACGAAGCTGATCCCCACGTTCCTTGTGGGCTCGCGGGACCTGGGGTGCGCCACGGAGTTCATGCAGGATCTCGCCGGACGGCTCGCCAACCGGGTGCAGCTCACCACGGACGGCCACAAAATGTACCTGGGGGCGGTCGAGGATGCGTTCGGCGGTGACATCGATTTCGCGCAGCTCCACAAGGTCTACGCCGCGTCCCCGACGGGTCCCGAGACGCGGTACAGCCCGGCGGAGTGCCTCGGTTGCGACAAGAAGGTAGTCAGCGGCAACCCCGATAAAAAGCACGTCTCGACGTCCTACGTCGAACGCCACAACCTGACCCTCCGGATGGGGATGAGGCGCTATACGCGGCTCACCAACGCGCACAGCAAGAAGCTTCGGAACCACACCGCCGCCCTGGGGCTGTTCCTCTGCTTCTACAACTTCTGCAAGATCCACACGACCCTGCGCGTCACGCCCTGCATGGCTGCCGGGGTGACGGCCCGCGTGTGGGAGATCACCGACCTTGTAAAGCTCCTGGATCGGCCTGCGGCGGAGTAAGCTCGTGACGGTGTATGGCTTCCGTGACCCTTAGAAAACGGGAATGCCAAGAGGCATAGTGAGCGGCGCTCGGATAACAATGGTAGATCAGCGGTAACATGGTGTATCTGAGTATTAGTATTTCAACCGCGTTAGTAAAATCGCCCGCCAAAATCTCACGTTCTAGCCTATCGAAGTAGGGCTCCGCCAGCTCCAGGCGCCGCGCCATTGACAGGTTGGAAGCCTCCCCAAACCTCAAGTCCAATTCGGCCTCAATGGCAGATTTTCGAGCGTAGTTAAGGCGCTCCCCGAGTTGCTGCGCGAGAATTTCGCTCTTGGCGTGTTGATCGCGCCACGCGAGGAACTGCGCCGAAACCACCCCCAGCAGTGCAAGAGAGGTTACAACCCACTGCGGTAAGTGGTTCCATAGATACCATGCGTGCCCCGGGATATCCGGGAAGCCAAGCACCAGAACCGTGTAGGCGGCAATAGGAAGGGACCCAGTCACGAGCGCCACCCAATGGCGAAGAACCGCCCGTAAGTGTCCCAGGACAGGAAGCATTGGCGACAGCCTACCCGCCAGCGACCACCCTCGCCAAGGTTATCGACTGAGAAGCATGGGCTTCCAACGGGGAGGGGGGCCATCTTACGCCTCATTTCTCCTCCGTTGCCCAAACTAGGACAGTACCCTCGGTGGGGCCGGCCGGTCCCCAACGAGGGACTTACGAGATCTCGTAAGGGGCGGACGGGCCCAAGCGTGGGCGCAGCGGCCCCACGGTGGGGCCGGCCGGTCCCCAACGAGGGACTTACGAGATCTCGTAAGGGGCGGACGGGCCCAAGCGTGGGCGCAGCGGCCCCACGGTGGGGCCGGTCGGCCCCCAATGGGGGACTTACGAGATCTCGTAAGGGCCAGCCGGCCCCCAGCGGGGGCGCGACGGCCCCACAAAGGGGCGGAACGGGCCCAAGCGTGGGTACTGGCTCATTTTGACCCGTCCTTAGTTGCTGAATCGGGAAGTAGGGCGATCAGGTCCGCGATTTCCCACTTCCGCGACTCTACTCCCGCCGCCATCGCGGGCGTGACTCCCTTTCCCAGGGAGGAGTGAACCCGGCAAAAGTTGTAGTAGGCGAAGTGAACCGCTATGGCCGCCGCGTGGTTCTCGACCTTCTTGGAATGGCCGTTCGTCAGGCGCGTAAACCGCCGCATGCTCATCCGCATGGTGAGGTTCTGGCGCTCCACGTAGGAGGTCGAGACGTGCTTCGCGTCCGGGTTACCGACGATGACTCGCTTCTCGCATCCCGTGCACTCTGCGGGGCTGTAGCGCGTTTCCGGGCCGCTCGGCGCGTTGGCGTAGATCTTGTTGAGCATCCCGTAATCCACGTCACCCCCGAAGGCATCCTCGACCGCCGAGAGGTACGCCTTGAGGCCGTCCGTGGTGAGCTGGACGCGTCCCGAGAGGCGGGACACGAGATCTTGCATCAGCTCGGTCGCGGAGCCGATGTCCCGCGAGCCCACGAGCCACGACGGCACCAGCTTGGTATCGGCATCGATCGCCACGAACGTCCAGACGTCGCCATAGCCGAAAACGCCCTTCTTCGCGGGCGGCACGTTCTTCGCCTTCGCGTAGCAGAATTCCCAAATCTCATCGACCTGCAACCGCTTGCAGGGGAGGTTCACGAGGTGGGCGTCGGAGTACTCCGCGCAGACCTTCGCGAGGTCGAGCAGGAGTTTCGTCACCGTGTTCCTGGCAACGCCCGACATGCGGGAGGTCGAGCGGATCGAGCATCCCTCGACCAGGGCGGCGATGACGGCGGTACGGTCGGCGTTGCTGAGAACGTTTGCCATACTGAGCATTCTGCTTGACCGGTCTAGGAAAGTCAAGGGTTTCCCCTCACTCAATTCAGAGGTATTTGTCAGACCAGGCGGAGGTGGTTTTTCTGGCCCGGCCCGCTACTGCCGCCGCCACCTTCAACGCCCATCATCGTGGCGCCGAGCCCAAACAGCAGCTCCTGAAGTTGAGGCAACGGCCAAGCAAGGTCGGCAGCGACATGCCTCAAGGTAAGACCTTGAGATCGCAATGCCTCGAACACCTTAGATAAAAGGGTTGATTGTTCTCTCGGTATCGAGTTAGGCTCTGATGTACGATAGCCGCGCTTAGATAGCTCAATGAAAAGCGTGCGGGATTGCCAATCCGACAGCTTTTCAAGCTTATGGAGTCTATACACCAAGGAAGCCAGGGAGGTTCCCCACCGCTGCTTGACCTGAATTAGATGTTGCAAGCTGAGTATCCTGGGAATCTGTCGCAGGACGTCACCCTTGGGCATCAGAAAGATGCCGGCAAACGTGTCTGAATCTTCCTCCTCCTCTTTGCCAGTTTCCTCTGTGTGAGCTAAGAGGTGAAATAATTCGTGCGCGGCATCGATTCGACTTCTCTCGGGCGACTTCATCGTATTTAACATGACAATTGGTCGCGGACCGGACCAAAAGGAAAATGCGTCAAGTTCCTGACAATCTTGGCAGAGCGAGAAAACCAGGACGCCTCTGGATTCAAGCATTTGAACCATATTCGGAATCGAGCGCTCGCCTAAGAGCCACTCAGTGCGCACAACCTGCGCCGCCAGCTCAGGAGGGTAACCCTTCAAATCAGGAAGGCGAACCGGCGGAAGCTCGAACCTATTTTCGATCCACGCCGCCAATTCGCAAGCTAAATCTCCTGCCGCAAGTGCGGCATGTTTGTCTCGCGCAGCTAGCTTGGTCCGGGCTCTAAAATTGGCAGCCCCCTCTGGCAGCCGGTCAAATTCTGGCTGCATGAAGAATCGGTCGGGAAAGTCAAGCTCAGAGGCGATTCGGGAAATCGCCTCTGGCAAGGGCTCGGTTTTACCGGTCTCCCAATTTGAGACAGTCTGCGGCGTCACCTCGCAGAGCGCCGCAAGCTCTTTCCGAAAGAGCTTGCGGCGTTCCCGCGCTATCTGCAATCGAACTGGACTAAATGAAGACATTACGATCTCGGTCTAACATTAATTTCCAGCTCAATGGGCGGCTCTTCGTCTTCGGGACGCCCAAGATAATCAACCGACAAATCAGGCACAGTAATTAGAATTCTTTCCTGCCAACGGGAGAGACGGTTGTCCTCGCCCAAGCCAACCGGGAGGGAAAGCTCGGCCCGGAGAGCAGAAATGCCATCGGAATAGATCAGTAGCCACCAAGTGATCTGCTCCGCGTCGTCTGGCAGCCGCCGGAACCGCTGCCCTTCAGCAAAGGGAATCGCCAATTGGTGCTCGTTAGAGCGCACCAAGAATATCGACTGCGATCCTCGCGGAGTCTTACTTTTAGGGTCGGGTCCAGTGTTGCGCCCGGTAGCTTCATCTCCGCCGACGATAGCGATGGCAACGCGGGTTTCCGGGTTCAGCAGTCGCGGAAGCCCTCGAAGCTCCACTCTCTCCCAATTCCGGGGCATCAGAAGCTCGGCAGCGACCCTATAGGCAGTGGCCCATGCCTTGAATCCCGGCGCAATGGTGGGCTCAAGAGGACTACAGCTTCTCCGCTCCATCTCCGCCGCCTGGACTACGCGGATTAGGATGTCTTCGGTTAGGTCCAATTCCGCCAGCCTTGCGGTGGCGCGAGGGCCTTCATGAACCAAACTCGGTCTTTGTGCTGCAAAACTGTCGGGCTCGCTCATCTCGTTCGCTTTCCGGCCTCAACTCAGGGGAGGACCATTTATAGAAATCCTACCACAGATGAGGGCGGAAAACTAGAAAGGCTACTCCTCTCGCTTCCACCTCGCCGCCGCCGCCTTGCGGGCGATCTCGGATCGCTCCTCTGGGGTGAGCTTTGCGGCTCGGGCCTTCCCCCCTTTTAGGCCGCCACGGCGGCCAAGTTCGGCAGCGGCAGCTCGAAGCGGGTCGACAGGTTCTTCCGGTGGCGGTGGTTCGGCGGTGCCCGTCAGAATGGCTACCGATTGGAACGCGCGGGAGTTGAAGTCACGAGGACGCTTAGGCGTGCTTGAGCGGTTCGGCATGCTCTCAAGGGTAACACGGGACCTGGCTATGTACTCCGATTGTGGTACACGAAGGGTTTTTTTTGAATCGCAGAAAAATGTCCTCGCGTTTGGCGAGGTAGAGCCCCCAGAGGGTAAATAGCAGCGATACCAGGGCGATGGCTCGATCCATGTCCACAATAAGATGGTAGCACGGGCGGCCCGGCGCAGGCTCCGCCCGTGGTGGAAACTTTAGACAGACTCGCGGACGTGCCGCTCGACCACGGGGGCAAGCGCCGGCAGCTCGCCGCGCAGGAGGACGGGTGCCAGCTCCGCCGCGAGAGCACGGCACTGGCGGGAACTGCGGAGCGTGGCGATGACGCGGGCGGTGGGGACGTGTACGAGGGTGCGGAGCTTGTTCCGGTCCGGCCCGTGGGACGTGCCCCTGTAGAGGCCGAACGGCGGCGACACCATGCCCCGCACCTGGATCTCTCGACCGTCCATCAGGCGAGCCGTGAACGCCCCCAGGTGCCACGCCAGGGGGAGCGGTTGCCCCGCCCTGGCACGGACCCGCAGATAGGCATCCGCCGCCGCCGCGAGCCATGTACCGGCGGAGCGGTGCCCCTCGGATTCCGCGGCACGCTTCCATCGGACGGACTGCTCGGCGGTTCCGTGAACCGTGAAAGTCGCCACCTTCACCGCTCGCCGTCCCGCTTCTCCCGGCGCTTCACTTCTTCCGCATAGCCAACGGGATTCAGGGAGTCGTCGTGCGCCTGGATGGCGTCGTGATAGGCGCGTTGCAGGGTGAGATAGAGATCCCCGGCCCATGCAAGGAAAGCCCCGGCGCTCGCCTTGCCGTGGCGACTCGCCGCGACTTCCCAGGCGCTCTTCTGGGCGGGCGTGGCCTTGACCGAGACGTTCCGCGTGGCATCCGGAGGGTAGGAGAGTTTCGAGTCAAATCCCATCACGGCACCCCCGCGAGCTCGCGCTCGATACCGTCCGCCGCGTGTCCGATCTGACGGGCGAGCTTCGCCGCGATCTGGCTCAGGTAGGCGTCCTCAGGATTCAGGCTCGACACCTCGCGCTCCCGTCCCACGCTCCGGAGGAAGCCTTGCAGGTGGCGGAGATCGGCGGCGGCGGCTCGCATCTCCGTGCGGGTGGCGCTCTCGGTCCAGCCGGGCCACTCGGCGGGGGTGTCGAGCATCAGGGAGTAGAGCATCTCCCCCATGCCCTGTAGGGCGGCGGCGTAGCCGGGAGGGGTGACGTACATCAGGAACGTTTGCCGGAAGGCGGGAAGGCGCTCCCAGTCGTCGGGAGGGATGGCGGGCGGACTGCTAGACTCTGGGGTTAGCTCGGGCATGGTGTACTCCGTGCTCGGGTTAGGTCCGGCGGTCGTGCTTCACCACTCCCGCCGGGCCGCTTGTAGTGTCTCGGGAGGGGCAATCCCTCCTTTCCCAGAAGACGCTACACCGGTTCCGTCCGCACGTAAACCCCTGATTTAAAAGAATATTTCACGTCAGGTCAAAATGAGCCAGTACCCAAGCGTGGGCCGGGCCGGCCCAAAGATGGGCCCGAGGCTCCCCCGTGGTGAAACTCCGGCGTCATTCCGTCGGGCCCACGCTACCAAGGAACGCGTAAGTCTCTGAGAATAGAGAGGCGCGTCTTTCCCTGGCACTCCGCCACGGTTAAATCACTAAAACATCTGTAGGGGCGAGGCCTCGAAGCGCAGGAAGACACACTGGGCAGAGGCCCATGGGCAAGGGTGGTATTCTGGTATACGGTCCTGTATTCGGCGATGAAGCGCTTCACTCCTCACGCCCTCAGGGTCGCGATACCGATCGCGGTCCTGCTCCTGGCCCTGGGCCTTCCGGCCCTGGGGCTGCCCGGGCCGAAAGAGGAGTGGATCACGGTGCGGACGGCGAGCTTCACGCTGTTCAGCAACGCCGGCGAGGCGAAGACCCGCGGCATCGGCGCCGACCTCGAACGCCTCCGCGACGCCCTCTCCCAGCTCTCCCCGGGGCTGACGCTCAACTCGCCCGTTCCCACCTACATCTTCGTCTTCCGCGACGCCGCCTCGTTCCAGCCGTACGAGCGGACCTACAACGGCCGCCCCCTCGCCTCCGACGGCTACTTCCTCTCCCGGCAGCTCGCCAACTACGTGGCGATCAACGGCAACCAGCACGGCGACGAGCGGATGATCATCTATCACGAGTACCTGCACTACGTGATGCACAACAACTACGCGACCCTGCCGCTCTGGCTCCACGAGGGGCTCGCCGAGTATTACAGCACTTTCCAGACCGGCACCTTCCGGACCGGTAAGGACGAGGCCCTGATCGGCCTGCCCATCCCCGAGCACGTCCTCTGGCTGCGGCAGCACTCCCCGATCCCGCTCGCCACCCTGTTCGCGGTGGACGAGCACTCGCCGGAGTACAACGAGTCGTCGCGGCGCGGGGGGTTCTACGCCGAGTCCTGGGCCCTGGTCCACTACCTGATCTCCGGCAGCCCGGAGCGCCGCCGGCAGGCCGCGGAGTACCTCCGGCTGGCGCAGGCCGGCATACCGCCGGACCAGCTCTTCGCCAGGGCGTTCGGCGGCGACCCCGCCGCCCTCGAGCGCGAGCTGCGCGCGTACATGCAGAAGCGCCTGTTCAACTACACCCGCGCTCCCATCCGGCCGGAGGCGAACCTCGCCGTGGAAGCGGGTCCGATGGCCCGGGCCGACGTGCTCTCTCACCTGGGATACCTGCTCGCCGCCCTGAACGACGACCACCGCGCCGGGGCCGAGGAGCACTTCCGCGCCGCCCTGGCCGCGCAGCCGGACCACCCCTCCGCTCTCGCCGGCCTCGGCCTCCTCGCGCAGCGGGCCGGCCAGCCGGCCGAGGCGCGCCCCTACTACGAGAAGGCCGCGCGGCTCGCGCCGGACGATTTCCTGGTGCAGTACCTCTACGCCGAGAGCCAGATCGCCGACCCCGCCCCCGGCTCGCTGCGGCAGGCCCGCGCCGCCCTCACCCGGGCCGTCGCCCTCCGGCCCGACTTCGGCGAGGCCTGGGCGCGGCTCGGCTACACCTATCAGGCCGAGGAGGAGCTGCCCGCCGAGGCGATCCACGCCCTGGAGACGGCCCACCGCCTGCTCCCCTCGCGGACGGACATCGCCTACAACCTCACCGTGGCCTACGCGCGCACGGGCCAATCCGGGAAGGCCGAGGAGCTGATCGAACGCGTGCTCGTCCCCCAGGCCGGGGCGGAGCAGGTGGAGAGCGCCCGCGAGGCCCTGCTCGACGAGGAGCACCGGCGGGCCGAAGAGCTGATCGACGAGCAGAAGCTCGCCGAGGCCCTCCCCCTCCTCGAGCAGGTGAAGACGAAGACCAGCCGGCCCGAGCGGCGGGCCACGCTGGAGCGGCGGATCGACGAGATCGAGCGCGCCCTCGACTTCAACGGCTTCGTCCAGCGCTACAACCAGGCCCTCGATCTCGCCAACCACGGGGACGCCAAAGGGGCGATCGCGATCCTGGAGCCCTTGCTCACGACCACCCGGGACCCCACACAGGTCGAGCGGGCCCGCACCCTGATCGAGCGGCTCCGGCCGGCGAAGAAGAAGGGATCGGTACGCCGCTGACGGAGCTGACACTCCCGTCGCCCGCTGACAGACCGTGTCCGTAGTTGCCGTCAGAATCACAAACCGCTGTCCTATAATGATTTACAAGAATATTGCCATTGGCACGGACCCTGCTATAGACCAGGGTATTGACGTGCCCTCCAAGCAGGCTCCCTGGCGGTTTCCCCGCGGGGAGCCCTTTTTTATTCCCTTGCGTGAATCGGCGGGCCGTGGTTAGACTGGACTCAAATGTCCGATGCCACGTCGGGATTCACGGTCGAGCAACCGGTTTGGGATGAACTGTCCGCCAGCGAGCGCCGCAAGCGCGCACGGGCCCGCTATCCCACGCTGACCCTCCTCTATCACCCCGACATCCGGCGGGTCGGCGAGCGGGCGATCCTCAGCGGGCTGCTCACGGGCCGCCACGTCTCTCTCTCCCGTCTCGAGCCCGACTTCGAGTCCCCCCAGCACGGCGGCGCCCGGCCGCTGCTGGACCGTGGCATCAGCCGCTCCCCGCTCCGGATCACGCGGGACGAGAACGGGACCCTGGGCCTTTCCACCGAAGGGAGCCGCATGCGGCTGGTGGCGGACGGCGTGCGGGTCGCCAGGGCCTGCGCCTTCTCGGCGGGCGAGGTCGAGCAGGGAATCGTCGTCGAGCTGGCCGACCGGGTAGTCCTGCTGCTGCACACGGTGGCGGCCTCGCCGCCCAGCGCCATCGAGAGCTTCGGCCTGATCGGCGAGAACGAGGGGATCCTGCGCGTGCGGCACGAGATCCGCCGGGTGGCCGACCTCGAGGTGCCCGTGCTGCTCCGCGGCGAGACCGGCACCGGCAAGGAGCTCGTCGCCCGCGCCATCCACCAGGCCAGCCCGCGCCGCGACGGCCCCTGCCTGTCGGTGAACATGGGCGCGATTCCGGCGTCGCTCGCCAGCTCCGAGCTGTTCGGAGCGGTCAAGGGCTCCTTCACCGGCTCGCTCCGCGACCAGCCCGGCTACTTCCAGCGCGCCCACGGCGGCACGCTGTTCCTCGACGAGATCGGCGAGGCCCCCCCCGAGGTGCAGGTGATGCTGCTGCGGGTGATCGAGACCGGGGAGATCCAGCGGGTCGGCGGCTCCGGATCGCAGAAGGTGGACGTGCGGCTGATCGCGGCCACCGACGCCGACCTGGAGGGGGCGATCGAGGCGGGGCGCTTCCGCGCTCCCCTGCTCCACCGGCTCGCCGGCTACGAGCTGCTGATCCCGCCGCTGCGGGAGCGCCGGGACGACTTCGGACGGCTCTTCTGCCACTACCTGGCCGAGGAGCTGCGGGGTACCGGCGAGGAGCACCGGCTGGCGCCCCCCGCGGATGGGGCTCCGCTCTGGATGCCGGCCTCGGTGGTGGCCCGCCTCGCCCGCCACGCCTGGCCGGGGAACATCCGGCAGCTCCACAACACGGTGCGGCAGATGGTCATCGCCAGCCGCTCCTCGGAGACCGTCGAGATCGGCCCCCAGGTCGAGCGCCTGCTGCGGGAGGCCGCGCCACCGCCGGCGAGCCCCGCCGAAGACGCGCTCCCTCCGGAGCCGGCGGCGCGCCGCCGCGCCGAGGCGACGGAGTACCGTTCCCCCGCCGAGGTCACTGAAAGTGAGCTGACCGCGACCCTGCGGGCCACCCGCTGGGAGGTCAAGCTCGCCGCCGAGCGCCTGGGCATCTCCCGGCCGTCGCTCTACCTCCTGATCGAGAAGTTCCCGTCGATCCGCAAGGCATCGGACCTCACCCGGGAGCAGATCCTGGAAGCGCGCCAGCTCTCCGGCGGCAGCCTCGACGCCCTGGTCGAGCGCCTGGAGGTCTCGAAGAAGGGGCTCCTGCAGCGGATGACGCAGCTCGGGATCGATTAGGCTCCCGCGCTCCCCTCCTCCGTCCGCCGGCAGATCTCCTCGAACGCCCCCGCCGCCCGGCGGAAGGAGAAGCTCTCCTCGACGTGCCGCCGCGCCTCGCGCGCCAGCCGCCGGCGCAGATCCCCCTCGCGCAGCAGGCGGACGAGGGCGGCGGCCAGCTCCGGCGGGGAATCCCCGCGCAGGTAGTGCCGGCCCGGCTCGAGGGGGAGCCCCTCGACGCCGATCGTGGTCGACGCCACCGGGCACCCCATCGCCATGGCCTCGAAGGCCTTGAGGCGCGTGCCGCCGCCGACGCGCAGCGGGATCACGTACGCGGCGCACCCCCGGACATGGGGGCGGACGTCGTCGACGAACCCCGTGAACTCCCAGGCCACCCCGCGCGCCCGGGCCTTCTCGACCAGGAAGCCGGGCGGGCTGCGGCCGATCACCTTGAGGCGGGCGCGCGGGACCTCGCGGATCACCAGGTCCCAGACCTGCTCGAGGAAGAAGTCGATGCCGTCGACGTTGGGGAGCCAGTCCATCGAGCCGGTGAAGGCGATGCAGTCCGAGTTCCCCGGCGGGACGTAGCCGAAGAAGTCGACGTCCACCCCGGTGGGGATGACCTCGGCGCCGGCGATGCCGAAGCTCGCATGGAAGTGGGCCGCGTCGCGATCGGAGACCGCCACCACGGTGTCGAAGCGCCGCAGGGTTTCGCGCTCGAAGCGCTCCATCTTGCGGAGCTGCTCCCGCCAGACCACCCTCTTGACCGGATGGGCGGCCACCTCCGCGTGGCGCCGGAAGATCTCGCTCTCGACGTTGTGGGTGAACAGTACCGAGGGGACCGCGAGCCCGGCCGGCGCCAGGACGGCGGCGTGGGGGAAGTCGAACACCACCACGTCCGGCCGGCGCGCGAGCTCGGCGGCGACGGTCCGCCGCCCCTGTCGGGAGCGGTCGGTCGCCACGGGAACGGGGAGCCGCGAGGCGAGATGGCGCAGGCGGGTCAGCCGGAAGGCGGGACCCCGGCGGGGCTCGGGCCAGGAGACGAACCGGTCGCAGACCGCCGCCAGCTCGGCGGCGAAGCGGACCCGCCCTTCCGGCGGCACCGGCGAGACCAGCGCGATCTCGTAGGCTCCACCCTTCATCCCCCGCAGGATCTGGACCGTGCGGATCTTCCCCCCGGAGTCCGCCGGAAAGAGGAAGCGCGGGGAGACGAACAGCAGACGGCGGCGCCGGGCGGACGGCTCCATGCTCGATCTCCTCCTGATCTCCTCTATCGTCTCGTGGATAGCAGCTCCCAGCAGCGGATCTCGGCCACCTCGCCGCGGTCGATCACCGGGTAGCGCTCGCGGAAGAACGCCTCCAGGCGAGGGGGGGCGAGCCCCTTCCGGCGCAGGACCGGCCAGGGGACGTTCCAGACGCGGCCGTCCAGGATGCCGAACAGGTAGACGTGCCCGCCCGCCGCGAGATGGCTGTCGATCAGGCCGGCCATCCGCGGGAAGAAGTGCCCCGGATCGGGGTCCCGCTCGTAGGCCAGATCCGGATGGAAGCGGGGCACCCCCGGCAGACGCATGAAGATCAGCGACGGCCCTCCCGCGTAGTCGAACCAGTACAGGGCGAGGTCCCGAGGTGTGAGACGCGAGCGCAGCTCCGCCTCGTACCGGTGCAGCGGATAGCGTTTCTTGGGCAGGGCCCACCCGAACAGGACCGTGCCGGCGGTCAGCGCGAGGAGGACGGCGTAGAGCGCCAGGCGCCAGCGGGCCGCCGGCGCCGCCGCCATCAGCGCGACCATCGGCAGGGTGATCTGGAAGTAGAAGTCCGCCTCGTTCAGGTTCCATGGGATCGCGAAGGCCACCGCCCCGAGGACGAACGCCAGCGGGACGGCGGCCACGCCGCGCCCGCGGACCAGGCGGAGCAGGCCGGCGAGGAAGATCCACGCGAGGAGCCCCGCGGCCGCGAGGAACACCGCGCCCTCGGCGAGGAACGTCCGGCGGTGGGCCGCGAGGAAGGAGGAGTCGCCGCTCATCCAGGTGCGGAGCATGGCTCCGAAGGCGCCGGTGAAGACGAAGTTCTGCACCCCGCCGAAGACCCCGCGGGCCAGGCTCTCGGCGATCCCCCCGGAAGGGGGCCGGTCGGCCGACTTGGCGAGGAGGAATCCCAGCAGGCCCCGGATGCCGTGGGGACCGGGGGTGACCCGCGCGTAGACGGTGCCCACGAGGGTGAGCGCCGTGCCGCCGCAGAGGGCGCCGAACGTCACCGCCAGGCCGAGGGCCCGCTTCGCCCCCCCGCCGGCGCGCAGGGAGACCGCCAGGATCGCCAGGGCCAGAAAGGGGGCCACCAGGACGCTGTTGATCAGGAATCCGGCGGCGACGCCGAGCGCCACGGCCGCAGCGGCCAGCCTCCCCGCGCCTCCGGAGCGCCCCTCGAGCTCGTCCCGCTCCCAGAGCGTCGCGTTGACCAGGGAGAGGGTCAGGAACGGCAGCGCGGCCAGCTTGATGTGCCCCGACGTCGCCAGGTTCAACAGGTTGTAGCCGCAGGCCGCGAGCGCCGTCAGGAGGGCGCGCTGGACCGCGCCCACCCGGAGCCGGAGCAGGAGGAGATAGAGCAGGCCGAGCGACAGGGCGGCGCAAAAGGTGTTGAAGCGCTCCTGGCTCGCCAGGGCCGGACCGCCGAAGGCGAGATAGCGGTGCCAGAGCACCACCACGGGCTGCATGAGCAGGTGGGCGGCGTCCCACTCGAAGACCCCGGCGGCGATGCCGGGGGTGAAGCGGAGCGCGTCGTCGATGGGGAGCTCGGAGTAGAGGGCGGCGTAGAGGAGGGCGGCGAGAGCGCAGGCGGCGAGCGGCTGCCACCTCTCCTCGCGGCCGGGCGCCTCTACCAACAGATCCCCCGGTAGTCGAAGGCGTGGAGGGCCGCCGGCTCCCGGGCTCCCTGAAGATCGATGACCGGCATCTCCGGCTTGAGGGCGGCGATGGCCTCCATCTCGCTCCGCCCCACCTTGGCGAGGACCACGGCGTCCGCCCCTTCGAGAGTCGAGGCGACGTCGGGCTGCATGAGGCGGTCGATGTGCGGGATCTCGCGCTCGATGAACTCGCGGTTGGCGCCGATCAGGCGGGCGGTGTTGACGTCCGGATCGAAGATCCGCAGCTCGTACCCCTTGCCGATCAGCCGCTCGCTGAGGGTCACCAGCGGCGACTCCCGCAGGTCGTCCGTGCCCGCCTTGAACGCCAGGCCGAAGAGCGCGATCCGGCCGCGCCCGTTGCGGGCGATCAGGTCGAAGGCGCGGTCGACGTGGCGGCCGTTGCTCGGCAGGAGCTGCGAGAGCAGCGGCGTCTCGACGCCCAGGCTCCCCGCCCGGTGAAGGAAGGCGCGCAGGTCCTTGGGCAGGCACGAGCCGCCGAAGGCGTAGCCGGGCCGCAGGTAGGCCTCCGAGATGTTGAGCACCCGGTCCCGGCAGAAGATCTCCATCGCCTCGCGGGCGTCCACCCCCATCTCCTTGAGCGCGGCCCCCGCCTCGTTGGCGAAGCAGATCTTCAGGGCGTGGAACAGGTTCGAGAGGTACTTGACCGCCTCGGCCGAGCGCAGGCTCGTCCGCACGACCTCGGCCGCGAGCCCCGCATACATCTCCTCGACCTGGCGGAAGCCGCGCTCGCTCCGCGCTCCGGTCACGATCAGCGGCGGCCGGCGGAAATCGGCCACCGCGCTCCCCTCGCGCAGGAACTCCGGGTTGTAGCAGACCTCCAGCCCCTCGCCGATCCGCCGCCCCGAAGCCTCCTCCAGCAGGGGGATGAAGCACTCTTCGGTCGTCCCCGGCAGCACGGTGCTCCGGTAGACCACCGTGTGCGCCCCCGGCTTGCGCCGCAGCGCCGCGCCGATCTCGCGGGTGACCGCGGCCACGGCTTCCAGCGAGAGCGAGCCGTCCCGCGCGCTCGGCGTCCCCACCGAGACCAGCGAGACGCCGGTCGCGCGGACCGCCTCCTCCGGATCGCGGGTGGCCCGGAGCCGGCCCGCCGCCACCGCCCGGCGGATCAGATCCTCGAGGTCCGCCTCGACGATTGGCGACTGCCCCGCCGCGAGCAGGGCGACCTTGCAAGGATTTTTATCGACCCCGAAAATCTCGTGCCCCTGCTCCGCCAGGCAGGCGCCCGAGACGGTTCCCACGTAGCCCAAACCAAAAATGGAGATGTTCAAGCCCATGACAAGAACCTCCGGACGCTCGAGAACGATGCGTCCGGAATTCTTGCAGGAAATGTGCCTTTATTTAAAGGGACCGAAAATAAATTGCATCCTCTGATCGCAAGACGGGTGGCGGCGCAGACGTGACCCGTCCCCGCTTGCGATCATGGATATTTTACATCCACCAAAAAGAAATGTTTGATTATCTCAATTCGGTGGCAAGCTTGGCGAAGGCGATCCCTTCTTCGGATAGATCAACGACTTATTCGGATAGGGCGGCGCCTTGGGGGCGGGGATGGGCTCGGCCTTGATCTTTTCCTGGAGGTAGCGGACGGCGGCGTCGAGCTGGGCGTCCTGCCCCTGGAAGGTGGCGTGGGGTGGTTCGTCCACTACCTCGTCGGGATCGACGCCGTGCCCCTCGACCAGCCAGCTCCCTTCCGGACCGTAGACGCCGAACTCGGCCGCGGTGGCGATCCCCTTGTCGACCAGGACGTTGCTCGAGGTGAGCCAGATCTCGCCCCCCCAGGTACGGTTGCCGATCACCCGGCCGAGCTTCAGCCGCTTGACCCCCTCGGCGAAGGCCTCGCCGTCCGAGGAGGTCGACTCGTTGACCAGCACCACCAGATGGCCGCGGAAGGCGTAGGGCATGTTCGGGTAGGACTCCCCCTGCCGCGGCTGCCACCAGAACCACGCCTTGCGCAGGAGCTTGGCGAGGATCCAGCTCTCGATGCTGCCGCCGCGGTTGTTGCGCACGTCGATGATCAGGCCCGCCCGGTCGAAGACCGGGTAGAAGTCGCGCGCCCAGCTCGTGTAGTCCTCGCCGTTCATCGCCCGCAGGTGGACGTAGCCGATCTCCCCCTTCCCCTTCGCCTCGACGGCGAGCCGCCGCGAGATCTCCCAGTCGCCGTAGCGCAGGTCGGCCTCCTGCTTGGGGGGGACCGGCACCACCACCACGTCCCGGCTCCTGGCGGTCCTGGCGTCCTTGACCCGCAGCAGCACCTGCTTGTCCTCCTGGTTCCGCAGCAGGGCTCCCAGGTCCATGACGGACAGGGTGGAGGTGCCGTTGATCGATTCGATCACGTCCCCCTCACCGACCCGCACCCCCCGCGCCTGCAGCGGTCCGGCCGCGGACGGCAGGTCGGGGTCCGAGCGGTAGAGGTGATCGACCCGCCACCCCCCCGCCGCCTCGTCGCGAGAGAGCGCGGCGCCGAGCGAGGCGACCTCGATCTCCTCGTCCCCCTTCCGCTGCTCGCTGCGGACGAAGGTGTGGAGGGCCGACAGCTCGCTCACCATCTGCCCCAGCAGGTCGTCGAGCTCGCTCCGGCTGGTCACCCGCAGGCTCGAGGGGCGGTACTTCTCGAGCATCGCCGGCCAGTCGACCCCGTGCATCTTCGGGTCGTAGAAGTAGTCGCGCTCCAGCCGCCAGGCCTCGCGGAACATCTGCTGCCACTGCTCGCGGGGGGAGAACGGGAACGTCCAGCCCGCGAGGTCCACCTTGGCCTTGGCGAGCTCCTTGTCCGACAGCTCGTCCTCCCCGGCCGTCGCGTCCCCGGCGTCGAAGACGTAGAAGTCATCGTCTTTGCGGATCATCAGCTTCCTGCCGTCGGCCGAGAGGTCGTACTGGTCGACGTCGGCGAGGACCGGCTTGGGATCGGTCTTCTCGGGATCGAAGGGCACGGTCTCGAGCGTCGCCATGTCCTCCTCGGCGCCCGGCTGCAACGAGAGCCAGAAGAGGCGATCCTCCGCCGCCGTCAGCGCCTCGTAGTTGCCGGGCGGCACGGGGACCTCGTAGAGACGGGCCGCCAGACCGTCGAGGTCGATCTCCACCCTGGGCGGCTTCTTCCCCTTGTCGTCGTCCTTGCCCTTGTCCCCGTCTTTGTCCGTGCCCTTTTCGGCCTTCTTGCCGGCCTCGGGCTCCGCCGCGTCGTCGTCCCCGTCTTTGTCTTTGTCCTTGTCCTTCGCCGGATGGAGCTCGTCGGGGGGCTGGAAGGGGGAGCGGGTCTCCTTCTTCAGGGCGACGCCGAAGATCCCGGTGGTCGCCGTGAGGTAGGGGTCCGGCTGGCGCGCTCCCCAGGGGGAGTGGACGAGGGTGCGCAGGCTGCGGTCGGAGAGGAAGTAGAGCCACTTGCCGTCGCGGCTCCAGGCAGGGCTCGTGCTGTTGAAGCGGTCGGTGGTGAGCGGCACGGTCCTGCCGGTGGCCACCTGGTAGAGGTAGATCCGGTTGAACGAGTTGGACCCGGCCACCGACCAGGCGAGCCAGCGGCTGTCGGGGGACCAGGAGAGGTCCTGGAACTCGCCGTAGGGGGAGGTCGAGGTGGCGATGCGCTTCTGCTCGCGGGTCTTGAGATCGAGCAGCCAGAGCTGCTGGTCCTTGTCGTGATGAGCCATCCACCGCCCGTCGGGCGAGGCCTCCCCCTCCCAGCGGAGCACCTTGCCGTCGGAGGTGAGCAGCTCC
Organism: uncultured Acidobacteriota bacterium; assembly: GCA_963698025.1. Classification (GTDB taxonomy): domain Bacteria; phylum Acidobacteriota; class Thermoanaerobaculia; order Multivoradales; family UBA5704; genus DATARR01. The sequence continues at coordinate 1,538,366 of OY969112.1, forward strand.
GGCTTGCCGACGCCGTTCGCCGGGAACTTCCAGAACTCGACCTCCCCCGTCTCGTCCGACAGGGCGAAGACGCCCTTGCCGTCCGGCAGGAACCGCGCCTCGCGGTAGCGCACGCCCGGCTTGCGGGTCACCTCGACGATCCGCCCCTCCTTCACCGGCGCCACGAACACCTGCCCGCGGGCGGTGAGCACGATCCGGTCCCCCGTGGGCGAGAGCCGGGCCGCGGTCAGGAAGTCCATCGGCTTCTTCACCCAGGTCTCCCGCATCTGGTCGAAATCCGAGATCAGGCGGATGGGGAGCGGCGCGTCCTGATTGGACGCGATGTCGAAGATCCGCAGGTCGGCCCCGAGCTGATAGACGATCCGTCCGTCGGAGAGGTCCGGCGAGGTCGCGTCCCACCCCTGGTGGAAGGTGTGCTGGCGCAGATCTCCCCCCTTCTCGTCCATCGACCAGAGGTTCATCGTGCCGTCGCGGTCCGAGACGAAGTAGATCCGCCCCTGCCAGGCCAGCGGCGACCGGCTGGTGCCGGGAAAGTCGGCGGTGAGCGGCACGGCCTCGGCGCCGTCCTTTTCCGTGAATCGCCAGAGGCTCTGGGCCGTGCCGCCGCGGTAGCGTTTGGTGTGGCTCCCCTGGAAGGCGAAGCGGGTGAAGAAGAGGGTCTTGCCGTCGGGCGTGTAGCACCCCTCGCTCGCCTGGGCCAAGGGGATCAGCGCGCGCCGGCCGGTGGCGGGATCGAGGCGCGCGAGCTGGGTGTTCGGCAGCCCGGAAGCCTGCGTCGTGGCGTAGAGGATCTCGCCGCCCGGCGTCCAGCCGGCCACCAGCGCCTTGTCCCCCTCGAACGTCCGGCGCACCGGCAGCCCGCCGTCGATCGGCATCGTGTAGACCTCGGTCGGCCCCTCGTAGGCGGCCGAGAAGGCGAGCGTGCGACCGTCCGGCGAGATCGCGGGGTTGGACTCCTCCGCCGGATGGGTGGTCAGCCGGGTCGCCACCCCGCCCCGGCGGTCCACCCGCCAGAGGTCCCCCTCCGCGGCGAAGACGACGGTGTCGCCATGGATCGCGGGATAACGGTAATAGCCGAGGGTCTCCTCGGCGTGGAGGGCGGGGGCGAGGACGAACAGCGAAAGGGCGAGAAAGAGTCGCTTCAAGGGGATGGCCTCCAGGATCGGACCGGGATGGTATCAGAGGGTCTCGCCGGGGTCCGCTTTTTGCACAGCCCCCCGCCGACCCGCCCACTCACGGGCGCCAAGGAGATACCGACACCATGTTCAACAACATCGAATTGCGCGAGCTGGCGCAGGTCTCCGGCCCCGAGCGGGCCTTCCTCACTCTCTACCTCACCAACAAGGACTCATATGGCGGCCTCAAGGGGCGCATCGACACCCTCCGCGCCCTGCTCAAGGACGATCCGGCCGAGACCGAGCACTTCGAGGAGAACCTGAAGATCATCGAGAAGTGGCTCTCCGAGCACATCTGGGAGACCGACGGCGTCTGCCTCTTCGTCTGCTGGGCGCTCGACTATCAGCAGGCCTACCCGCTGACCGTCGCCGTGCCCGACCTGCTCTGGGTGGACTCCTCCCCCTACATCCGCCCGCTCGCCGAGCTCCAGGACGAATACGAGAACTTCGTCGTGGTGGCGGCGGACAACACCGCCTCGCGCATCTTCTTCGTCACCTCGGCGCGGGCGGACCAGGACGCCCGCATCAAGGGGGACATCAAGAACAACGTCAAGAAGGGGGGGTGGTCGCAGAAGCGCTACGAGCGGCGGCGGGTCAACGACCTGGTGCACTACTCCAAGGAGATCGTGGAGGTCCTGACCGAGATGGACCAGCGAGAGAAGTTCGACCGCCTCTTCCTCGTCGGCTCGCAGGAGACCATGGTGCAGATCGAGAGCGCCCTCACCCCGCCGCTCACCACCAAGCTCGCCGGCAAGCAGAACGTCGACTTCAGCGCCGGCGACGACCAGATCTTCGACACCGCCTTCAACCTCTTCTTCGCCGCCGAGCGCGAGACCGAGGCCAAGCTCTGGGACAAGATCAAGGACGAGGTCTGCCGCGGCGGCCTCGCCGTCACCGGCCCGGAGGAGGTGCTCAAGGCCGCCGCCGTGGGCCGGGTCGAGAAGATCGCCGTCCCGCGACGCCAAGCTCCCCGGCACCCGCTGCCGCGACTGCGAGAACCTCTCCTCCGGCGCGCTCCAGAAGTGCAGGATCTGCGGCTCGGCGGACGTCTTCCCCGTGGATCTGGTCAACGAGCTGGCCGAGTTGGCCGCCCTGACCAGCGCCGAGACGGACTTCGTGGATCGCATCGAGGGGCTCTCCGAGGCCGGAGAGGTGGCGGCGCTGCTGCGGTATTAGGGGCAGTCACGGACGACACGGACAAACACGGACAGAAAGGACAAGCACGGACAGACGAGAACAGGCATGGTGTTCGTCCGTGCTTGTTCCTTTTATGTCCGTGTCGCCGCCCCGCCCTTGATCTCCCGCCGCGACAGCCAGAAGCCCGGCGCCATCGGCAGCCAGTAGGAGAGGCCGCGGAAGAGCAGCGTCGCGGTGAGCGCCGCCTCGACCGGCACGCGGAAGAGGGCGAGCATGGCGACGGCGCTCGCCTCGAAGGTGCCGAGGCCGCCGGGCACCAGGAGGACCGTCGCCGCCACCTGGGCGAAGACGAAGCTCGCGAACGCCGCCGCCGGATTGACGCTGTAGCCCACCGCGCGGAGCGTCGCCCAGAGGGTGGCGGCGTCGAAGAGGAAGATGAGGAGCTGGAGGGCGCCGTCCTCCAGCAGGATCCTGCGGTTGCGCACCAGCCGGCGGGGCGCCCGCGAGACCTGCCCCAGGAGATCCCCGGCGCGGGGCACCCAGCGCACCCAGCGCGGCAGCTCGGGCTCCTGGCCACGCCCGCGGCCGCGGCTGAACCAGAGCACCGTCGCCGGGATCGACAGGGCGAAGATCGGAAACAGGCCGGCCAGCACGAGGACGAGGTGGTTCAGGTTCCGCAGGGTGGCCACGATCGCCAGGCTCCCCACCACGCAGACGGCGAAGGCCGCGTAGAGCGTCAGCAGGTCCACCAGGATGGCCGCCACGGCCAGCCGGGTGTGGACCTTCCGCCGCTGCAGGGCTTTCACCACCAGCAGCCGCCCCCCGAAGCCGGCGGTCGGCAGCACTTGGTCCACGAACAGGCGGGCGATGGCCACCGGCACCAGCGAGCGCACCGTGCAGCGCCCCCGCCCCTTGCGGAGCACCCGCTGCCAGACCGCCGCCGCGCAGACGTAGGTGGCGGCCTGGCAGAGGGCGGCGACCAGGACCCAGGCGGGCCGGGCCTGCTGGAGCAGGCGGGCGAACTTGCGCCCCTCGCCGAAGTGGGAGACCACCGCCACCAGCCCGGCGAGCAGCATCAGGCCCGGCAACCAGGCGAGGACCCGCCGCAACCCGCTCTTCTTCCCCGGAGTCCCCTCGCCCTCCGCCTGCGCCGTCTCCGCCATCGCGGGCATCCTAGCAGGGGGTGCTATCCTTCTTCCGGGTTTTCACACAATCATGAGCCTTTCTCGCGTCCCTCCAGGGCCCGGCCGCCCGAGCGGGTTCACCCTCGTCGAGGCGCTGATCGCCCTGACCCTCCTGGGAGTGGCCCTGCTGCTCGGCATGCAGCTGCTCGTCGAGGCCCCGCGCATCATCCGCCGTATCGACGCCGAACGGCAGGCGTTCCGCGCCCTGGAGGCGACCCTGGAGAGCCTGCGCGCCGGCGGCGGCTCATTCAAGGAGGACCAGGAGCTGAAGGGCTTCTTCACCGCCGCCGGCACCCGGGCCCCCCTCGACCTGAGTGTCACGGTGGAAGCGGAGCGGGCGCACCTGCCGGGCCTCTTCCACGTGACGCTCACCGCGCGCTACACGGTCCTCCACGTCGCCTACACGAAGCGGCTGGAGACGCTGGTCTGGAGGTCGGTTGAGACGCCATGACCGCCGCCAGGCCGGCTTCACGCTGGTCGAGATGACGATCGTGCTCGTCCTGATGCTGGTCGGCCTGCTGATCGCCGCGGACCTGCTGATGGAGACCTCGCGCCTCTTCGCCGAGACCTCCGGCGAGGCGCTCGATACCCCCGTGCCACTGGTGATCGCCCGCATCCGCGCCGATGTCGAGGGGGGATCCGCGGTCACCCCCGAGCTCAACCTGGACGGCACCCGGCTCGACAAGGTGCACATCCGCGCCCTGGGCGAGGAGATCGTCTATCAGAAGCTCGGCGATTCTCTCTACCGCGTGGTCTTGCCGGACAGCGGAGCGCCGAGGGACCCGGAGGTGCTCTGGAACGGGGTGACGGACTGGACGTGCACCACCGGTGGCAAGTCCGCTCCGGTCTGGTTCTCGGTGAGCTACCAGCGGCGCACCACCCCGCACTCCCCCTTGCCGGTGCTGCCGGCCTACCGCGGGGCGCTCCAGGAGCCGCGCGTCGAGAAGCTCTACCTGCTCCCGCGGGGGAACGGATGGTGAGCCGCCGCCGCGGCGAGTCGGGGACGGCGCTGGTGATGGCGCTGCTGGTGCTCTTTCTCGTCTCGGTCTCCCTGACCATCCTCGCCTTCTCGCTCCAGCTCCGGATGCGGCTGGTGCGCGAGGACGCCGAGACGGTGATTCTCGGAGCCCTCTCCGACGCCGCCGTGGACGAGGCGGTGGCCGGCCTCGCGCTGGACTCCTCCTACACCGGCGCGGCCACGCACGACTTCGGCAAAGGTACGATCGAGAGCCGGGTCGATCCCCTGGGCTCCGGGCTCTACGACGTGACGGCCACCGCCATCTACGACGGCCGCAAGCGCGTGGTCGACGCCCAGGTCTTCCGCGCCATCGGCGAGATCGAGGTGCGCGGCTGGCGCCGGGTGACGGGATAAACGACTCCTCCCGTTTCTTCGTAAACAAGGCCAATGCAGCTATGAAGTCCTCCGATCCATCGGCGGGCCCTTTCCGGCAACAGGAGGAATGAATGCGGACTTCGGTTTCGAAGTGTCTCACCCTGCTGGTCCTGCCTCTCCTCACCCCGGCTCTCGGCGCTGCCGCCGGGGAGCCCCAGCTCGTTCAAGGCACCGTCCACGAGGTGGATCTCGGCGCCACTCCGGACAACGAGACGTACAACGAGCTGCGCCAGTCGGTCGCTCTCCTCGCCGACGGCAGCTACGCCAGCGTCTGGAACGAGCGGATCGGCGACAATCTCGACGTCCGGATGCAGTGGGTACGGCCGGACGGCTCGGTGGTCTTCGCCGGCGGAGGGCGGTCTGTCGCCGACGGGCCGGAGAACGAGCTCGACGCCGTCGTCGCGGCGAACCCCGCGGGCGGGGCCTTCGTCGCCTTCTCCCGCGCCGAGGGCAACGGGCGGCAGGTCTTCGTGCAGTCCTACGATGCGGCCGGCAATCCGCGCTGGCCTGCGGACGCCGTCTTCGCCGCGACGCTGGCGGCTGGTGATCTACAGGTCTATCCGCAGTTGACGGCGGCTCCCCAGGGCGGCGCCTACCTCTGCCTTGAGGCTGGCGGCACGGGATCGGACATCGTCTGCCAGCGCTTCAGCGCGGACGGCCGGCGGCTCTGGACCGATCAGGGCGTCAAGGCCGGCGGCCAGGGCGGTTACAAGGTGCTGCCGAAGCTGGTGCGCGACGCACGCGGCGGCCTGATGGTCTTCTGGCTCAGCGGCCGCTTCAACCCGCAGGGTCACGTTCTGATCGAAGGGCAGCACCTCAGGGCCGACGGCTCCCGGAGCTGGGGAGCCCAGGGGCAGGTCGTCCGCACGACGAACCTCCCCGCCGGCACCGGCTACCGGTCCAGCTCCCTCGGCGCCGTCGCCGACGGCCAGGGGGGCGCCGTCGTCTCCTTCGACGACGGCGCTTCGGGGATCAGGCTGGACGTCTTCGCGCAACGGGTGACCGGCGACGCCCGCCTGCTCTGGGGCAACGGGGCCGCCGTGGCGACCGGCCGCGTCAACCAGGTGAACGATTCGATCACCGCCGCGCCCGACGGCGGCGCCTTCGTCACCGTCTGGCTGCCGTCCTCGAACCAGCTCCGGCTCTACCGGCTCGGTGCGGACGGCAAGGTGATCTGGAGTCAGCCGCTCTCCTCGACCGACTCGGAGACCAGCCCGAGCGACTATGGCGCCTACGGCTCGTTCGACGGCGGCCGCCTGCGCATCTCCTGGATCCATCAGCGGCAGAACGGCACCTGGACGATGGACGTCTACCTGGGGATCTTCGATCTCGCCGGGCATCGCCTGAACGGCCCCGCCGGCACGCCGATCACCACCGCCCAGGACGGCCAGTTCCTGCGCGGCTTCGTCTTCGACCCCGCGCGCAGGCAGGGCTTCGCCGTCTGGGAAGACCGCCGCAAGGGCAACACGGATGACTTGGACACGGTGGGCGGGCTGTACAAGGAGTGAGGCCGGGGAGCTGACCGGCGGGGACGAGCCCCCGCCGGTTTCGTGTTTCGGACTCCGGCTTACTGCCCGGCGAACACCCGCGTCGCCCAGGCGAGGATCGGCTCCTCCACATATCGCCGGTGCTGGGCGCTCATGAAGTGGTCGATGTGGCCGAAGGTGGGCTGGAACAGGAAGGTCTTGTCGGTCGAGCCGATCTGGGCGAGCTGATCCCCCATGTACGATCCGAAGCCACGGCCGGCGCCGATCGCCAGCACCAAGCCGTGAAAGCTGCCGAGGTTCGCCGTGAACCGGCTCTCCACTCCGGCCAGCGAGCAGCTGATGTCCCGCACCAGCGCCAGCGGCGAATAAGAGTTGAAGCGGGCGATGTCGTCGTAGACGCGCGGCTCGGAAGCGTTGAACAGCCGGTCCTCGGCCAGACTGCCGTTCATCAGCACGTAGTTGGGGGTCGGCATGGTCGCCGGGCCCGGCGTGGGGGTGCTCAGGATCGCCACCAGCGTCTGGTGGTTGGTGAGGTTCGGCGGGAACAGCGGAATCGGGGTCAGGCCGCCCGGGGTGATGTCGGCGAGCTCCGAGGCCATCTTGATGACGTTGCCGCCCACGCCGTCGTACACGATGCCGGCCGCGAGCTGGACCTGGAGCGTGGTGCAGTAGCCCTGGTTGATCGCGTGCACCTGCGCGTTCTTGCTGTAGAGCATCCCCTCCCAGGGGATGATGCCGTCCCAGTCGTTGGGATGGGCGTTGGCCACCGCGAGGGCCAGAATGCCGCCGAGAGAGGCGCCGCCGGTGACGATCCGGGTGCCGGGATGGAGCAGCTCGATCTGGGAACGGACGAAGGTGATGTCGTCCACCATCGAGGTCATGTCCCAGGTCGCCATGATCGAGCAGTCGAGGACGCCGGCCTCGCAGGTCCCGGCGGGGAGCCCCTCGAAACGGGGGGAGTAGCCGTAGACGTCGAAGTCGCGCTGCGCGAAGTACTCGGCGATCGAGGAGCCGAAGGCGCCGCCGGGGTCGCGCTGCTCGTAGAAGCTGAACGTGAGGCCGAGAGGCGGCAGGAAGACGATCGTGCCGCGGGAGCTGGCTTCCCTCCCCTTGCGGTTCAGGCGGACCATCTTGAAGCGGTCGAGCGGATGGGCCCCTGCCTTGACGGTGTACTCGGTGCGGACGAGGCCATGATCCCGCGTCTGGGAGGTGCCCACGACCTGGTAGGGCCCGGAGGCCAGCGCCGCCTGGGCCGTGAGCGCGGCGGCGAGGATCAGAAAAACGATTCGTCGGATCGACATGAAGCTCTCCTTATTGAAGAAAGATCAAGAATTTAACACAGAAGAAAAGATAAGAGCGCCGCCGCCCCCTGAACCTGGCACGCTTTCCGCTTCAGCTCCCCACCGCGTGCGCATCTGGCTGAAGCGGCTCCTCCTTGTTCTCCTCCTGCTGGCAGGCCTCTACCTGCTGGCGGTGAACCTGTTCCTCAACTCGCCGCTCGCCCCCCGGGCGTTCAACCGCCGGCCGGAGCGGTTCCGGATGGCCTGGTCCTCGGCGTGGACCGTCTGGCCGGGGTACGTGCACGTCCGCGGGCTGCGGCTCCGCGGCCACGTCAACGAGGTGACCTGGTTCGTGACCGCGGAGCGGGCGCGCGGGTGGATCGCTCTCCCCCGGCTCCTCAACCGGACCCTCCTGGTGACCGATCTCCAGGGCGAGGAGGTGCGGTCGCGGGTGCTGCGCGGCCCCGAGCAGAAAACGCCGGCCGATCGGGAGGAGGAGAAGGAAGAGGCGAAGAAGCCCCGGAAGGCCGGCGGCGAGGAAGAGGGCTATCACCCCTGGACCCTGCGCTTCGCGCGGGTCTCCCTCGACCACGTCCGCGCATTCGACTTCAACGACGTCCATCTCGCCGGCGACGGCCGCGTCGCGGGCGCCTTCTCGGTGGTCATCGGCAGGAGCTTCCGGCTGGAGCCCTCCCAGGTCCGGATGCCCGCCGCCCGGCTCGCCTTCGGCAAGGACACGATCGCCAGCGGCGTCGACCTCGAAGGCTCGGCGAGCCTGGGCCCCTACGCTCCCCACGATCATCCGGGGTTGGAGGGGTTCGATTTCCTCTCCGGCTCGCTGCAGGCGCGGGGGACGGTGCCGGACCTCCCCTTCCTGGAACACTCGGGGCTGGTGAAGACCGGCCACCGGATCCCGGGAGCCCTCACCGCCGATCTGCGCTTCGAGAAGGGGCGGCTGACGCCAGGGAGCAAGCTCGATCTGACCGCGCCCAGGGACGCCGTGCCGTCCACCTCACCTTTCGCGTTCACCACCGCGGTCACCCAGGGGCCGCGTGGGACGCTCTTCCATCTCGGGATCGACGCCAAGGGCCTGACGGCCGGGCGGCGGCGGGGGCTTCCTCCCTTTTTGCGGGCCGCCGAGCTCACCGTGGCCTCGACCAGCCCGGAAACGCGCCTCAGCCGGATCTTTGCCACCGCCCGCGACCTCCGAGACCCGCGGAAGCCGGCCATCACCCTCCCCCTGACCAGCGACGTCCAGGCATCGGGGGTACGGATCGAAGCCCCGAGCCCCCGCGCCACCCTGCGGGTGACGTTCGACCATGCCAGCGGCCGTCTCGATCTCGCCGGGCTCCTCGCCCAGCAGGTCGACCTCGAGGGGTTGCAGGCGGACGGCGTCTCCGCTCGCCTCCAGCTCGCCGAGCGCCCGCCCACCGGTCCGCGGACGAGCCCGGCCTGGTCGGTACGGATCGCGGGCGCCCGCCTCAGCCATCTCCACGAGGTCGCCCTCGGCGAGTACCTCCTCGCCGGCGACTCGCAGGCCGGCTTCACCTTCTCCTACGAGCCGGACGGCACGCTCGACGTCCAGCAGGTCGCGCTCAGGATGCCGGCCGGCCGCTTCCAGGCGGCCGGCGCCACGATTGCCGAGGACCTGTCGGTGCGGGCCGACGTGCGGGTCGAGCCCTCCGTCCTGGGCCAGACCTCCGGGCTCGACTTCCTGCGCTACGTCAGCGGCACGGCGGCGTTGAAAGCCCGCATCTCCTCGCTGGGCTTCCTGCACTCCTATCTCGGCAAGACCCCCTGGCTAAAGATCCAGGGCAAGGGCGGACTCAACGCGGACGTGCGGCTCGACCATGGCCGGCTCACTCCCGGCAGCCGGCTCGCGGTGGAGGCCTCCCCCATCCAGGCCACGATCTTCGACAGCCTGGCCACCGGGCGCGGCACCGTCCGCGTCGCCATGGAAGGCGCTCCCGGCGCTCCTCCCAAAACGGCGATGCGGGTCCGTTTCGACCGCTTCGTCCTCGAGGACCTGAAGCAGCCGGGGCGGCCGGACTACATCCGGGGGCAGGGCCTCCAGCTCAGCGCCGTGACTCCCGGCGCCCTCGACCTCACGGCGCCGATGCCGGACTTCGACGCCGTGCTCGACCTTCCGGACGCCGAGGTGCCGGACCTCACCGTCTACGACGCCCTGCTGCCGCGCGAAGCCGGACTCTGGATCGTCTCCGGCCGCGGGCGGGCGCGCCTGCACCTCGAGGCCTCCACCGCCACCAACCGGACGCGCGGCATCGCCGTGCTCACCTCGGACGCCGCCCGGGTCCGCTTCCAGAACCTCGAGCTCGCCGGGCGTCTCGCTCTGCAGGCACCCCTCGTCAGCCCCGATTTCGCCAGCCGTCGGTTCGATCTCCGGGGAACCCGGCTGGAGCTCACCGGCGTCTCCTACCGGAACGTGGAAGGCAAGGACGAGCCGGAGATCCCCGGCTGGTGGGCGCGCGCCGAGCTCAGCGGCGGCTCGATAGTCTGGGGCGCCCCCCTGTCGCTGCGCGGCGAGGGGAAGATCGACATGAAGAGCTCGGGCCCCCTGCTCGCCCTGTTCGCCGAGCGGAGCCGCTTTCTCCGCTGGTTCAACGACGCGCTGAACGTCGAGAACATCACGGCGCGGGGGGTGGTGCGGGTGGGCAACGACCAGGTCCAGATCGAGTCGCTGCAGGCCACCGGGGGGCCTTTGGAGGTGAGATCCCGTATGATCTTCTCCAAGACTCAGAGGTTTGGGGACCTGTATCTCCGCTACGGACGCCTGGCGGCGGGGATCGAAATGCGGGACGGACAGCGGAGCTTCAAGCTGCGCCGGCCGCTGGAGTGGTACGAGAGCCGCCCGCGGCTGTAACTCCCCTCCCTCTGAGCACGACGAGGAGTCGAGCCATGAGGGAGTTTGTAAAGCACCTGGAAATCACGCTGCGCTCGTTCGCCCGCCGGCCGGGCATGGTGCTGATCGTGGTGCTGACGCTGGCACTGGGGATCGGGGCCAGCACGGCGCTCTTCGCCTATCTCGCCGCGATCCTCTGGCCAAAGATCGACGCGCCGAGCCCCGAGCGGGTGGTCTGGGTCTATACCGGCAACCCCGAGGAGCCCCGCGCCGGCACCTCCTACCCCGAGTACCTCGACCTCCAGCGGCAGCAGACCGCCGTCCGCGACCTCGTCGCCTTCTCCACCTTTGGCACCTCGGTCGGCCACGGCCAGACGGCGACGTTCGCCTGGGGGCAACTGGTGAGCGGCGCCTTTTTCCCGTTCTTCGGCACGCGGCCGGAGGCGGGGCGCCTGCTCCTGCCGGCCGACGACCTGCCGGGGGCCGAGCCCGTGCTGGTCGTCAGCCACGACTTCTGGGTCGGGACGCTGGGCGGGGATCCTGGCGCGATCGGCCGCCCCCTGCGGCTCAACGGCAAGAGCTTCACCCTGGCCGGCGTGGTACCCGCGCGCTTCCAGGGCTACGGCCACACCTCTCCGCTCTACGTGCCGCTCGCCCAGGCCGACCCGGTGACCGGAGTTCCGCGGCTCGCCAAGCGGGAGGCGCGCATCCTGAACCTCTTCGGCCGGCTCGCTCCGGGGGTGGCCCCACGGCAGGCTCACGAGGCCCTGAACCGGACCGCGCGCGGCCTGGACGAGACCGTCCCGCTCGAGGACGGCAAGCGCCGCTTCACCTTCGTCCCCGCCACCCTCTTCGACGCGCAGGCGGGCTCCGATTCCACCTATCTCTCCGCGGCCCGCGTGCTGATGGCGGCGGCGCTGCTCTTCCTCCTGCTCGCTTGCGCTAATGTGGCCAACCTCCTGCTGGCGCGGGCGACGGTGCGGCAGCGCGAGCTCGGCATCCGGGCCTCCCTGGGGGCCAGCCGGCGCCGGCTGGTGGGCGCCGTGCTCTCCGAGAGCCTCGTGCTCTGCCTGGGGGGCGGCGCCCTGGGGATGACCTTCGCCGTCTGGATGGCCCACCGCATCGAAGGCTACGTCCTGACCGCCCCCGGCGGCCTCGGCGGCTGGTCGGCCGGCGACCAGTTGGTGCGGCTCGACCTCCGCGTCTTCGCCTTCGCGCTGGCGGTGGCCCTGCTCTGCGGGCTGGTCTGCGGGCTGGCGCCGGCCCTCCGCATTCTGCGCGGCGACCTCCTCGCCACCATGAAGACCGACGCCGCCGGCGCCACCGGTCCCTCGGGGACCTTGAGCGCGCGGAAGCTCCTCGTCGTCACCCAGGTGGGGCTCTCGGTGCTCCTGCTGCTCGGCGGCAGCCTGCTGGTCCGCTCTCTCCGCAACGCCGAGCACGTCGACCTCGGCTTCAAGCCGGAGAAGCTCCTGCTGGCGTCGCTGTACGTGCCGCGGAGCGTCGGCGCGGGCAACGAGGGGGCCACCCCCGTCTACCGGCGGGTGCTGGAAGAGGCGGCGGCGCTGCCCGGCGTGGAAGCCGCCACCCTCTCCTACGCCGTGCCGCTGGCTGGATTCTCGCGCGACGCCAAGGTGGTGAGCCCGGACCGGCCGAACGAGCGGATCGGCGCCGCCTACAACCTCGTCTTTCCCGGCTACTTCGATACCCTGGGCATCCCCATCCTCCAGGGGCGGGCGCTCGACCGCAGAGACCGCCGGGAAGCCCCGCCGTCCGTGGTGATCAGCCGGTCGCTGGCGCGGAAGCTCTGGGGGCAGGCCAATGCCCTGGGACGTCAGATCTCCATGTCCGATCCGCCGGCCCGGCCGGGGGAGCCGCCCGGTGCGGTCTTCGAGGTGGTGGGCGTGGCGGCGGACGTCCGCACGCTCTCGGCGGTCGAGCTGGCGGGCCCGGTCGTCTACTTCTCCGCCGAGCAGCGCTCCCACTCGCGGCTGACCCTGATCGTGCGCGCGGCCGCCTCCCCCCTCAGCCTGTCGTCCGCGCTGCGCAAGGCCGTCAGCGCGGCGCACCCGGACCTCTCGATCGTCGACCTGCTGACCTGCGACGAGCAGATGCGGCGCAGCCTGGCCCAGCCGCGGATGCACGCCGAGATCGCCGGCCTCTTCGGCCTGCTGGGGCTCGGGGTGTCGGTGGTGGGTCTGTTCGCGCTGCTGAGCTACACGGTGAGCCTGCGGGTGCGCGAGTTCGGCATCCGCATGGCGATTGGCGCCCGGCCCGCCAGCGTCGAGCTTCTGGTGCTGCGCCAGGGGATGGCCCTAGTCGTCGCCGGCCTCGCCCTCGGCCTGCTCGGCGCCCTCGGGCTCGCCCGCCTGCTCAAGAGCCTGCTCTACGGCGTGGCCGCCGACGACCCGCTGACCTTCCTCGGCGTGGCGATCGGCCTGGTGCTGGTGACCCTCGTCGCCTGCTACCTGCCGGCCCACCGCGCCGCCCAGCTCGATCCCCTGGAGGCGCTGCGGGGGCGGTAGAGCCCGTGGGGACCTTGACGCCCGGACCGCGCCTCTGACCTACTCTCCGGCATCATGGCAGAAGCCCTCAATCGCGACGAGGTGTCGCTCAAGGTCCGGGAGCTGCTGGCTGAAACCCTGCACCGCGACAGCGGCGAGATCAGCCTGGACGACCGGCTCGAAGACCTCGGCGTCGCCTCGATCGATCTGATCACCCTCATCTTCGAGCTGGAGGACGCCTTCGGCCGTACGCTGGAGGACGAGGACATCGCCGGCCTGACCACCGTTCGCTCCGTGGTGGACTTCCTGGTGGCCGGCGGAGCCGGCGGTTAGCTTGCCGGCGGTAGACCGGCGTGTGGCCCTCACCGGGGCCGGAGTGGTCAGCAGCCTCGGGACGGACGTCGATGGCTTCTGGCGCCACTGCCTGGAGGGGCGGACGGTGGTCGAGGAGATCCCCCCCGCCTGGGCCCTCCACTCCCCCCTGCGCTCCCGCGTCTGGTCCCCGCTCGGCGCCTGGGAGCGCGAGACCCCCCTGATGACCCGGATCGAAAGGAAGCAGCTGGACCCCGCCAGCCGGATCGCCCTGCTCGCCGCCGAGGAGGCCCTGCGGCGCGCCGGGCTCCCCCTGGAGAGCGCCGATCCGCGGCGCAACGCCTACCGGATCGCCGGCGGCGTCGGCTTCGACGGCGACCGCGCCGGGGTCTTCCTGGGCACGGGCGTGGGCGGTCTCCATTCCTGCCTGGAGAGCAGCCGTTTCATCGTCCTCGACCAGCCGCGCCGCTCGCTGCGGGAGCTGGAGATGCCGGAGGCCGCCGCGGCCGTGCTCGAAGGGCTCGCCATCCCCCGCGCCTTCAACCCCTTCTCCGTGGCGATGACGATGCCCAACGCCGCGGCGGCGGCCCTCTCGATCAAGCTGGGGCTCACGGGGCCGTGCCGCACGTTCGCCGGCGCCTGCGCCGCGGGCACCGTGGCCCTGGGGCAGGCCTTCCGGGCGGTGCGCCAGGGGGAATGCGACCTCGCCCTCGCCGGCGGGGTCGAGTTCCTCAGCGATCCGTTCGGCTGCGCCTTCCGCGGCTTCGACGCCGTGGGCGCGCTCGCCGCCGGCCCGCTCCCCCCGGACCGGATCAACCGTCCCTTCGACCGCGAGCGTTGCGGCTTCCTGTTCAGCGAGGGGGGAGGAGCCGTCCTGGTGCTGGAAGACCTGGAGAGGGCGCGCCGGCGGGGGGCGGACGTGCTGGCCGAAATCGTGGGCTACGGCGAGACCGCGGACGCCTACCACCTCATGGGCATGGCGCCGGAGGGGCGGCAGATCCGCCGCGCCCTGGAGCTCTGCCTGGCCGACGCCGGCCTCGCGCCAGCGGACGTGGGCTACGTCAACGCCCACGGCACCGGCACGCCGGCCAACGACGCCGTGGAGGCGCGGGTCCTCTCCGAGCTCTTCCCGCGCGAGACGCGGGTCAATTCCACCAAGTCGCTGCTGGGGCACACCCTGGGCGCGAGCGGCGCGATCGAGGCCCTGGTGGCCGCCCTGACCCTGCACGGCGGCGTCGCCCACCCTTCGCGGAACCTGTCCGATCCCGAAGTCCCGCTCGCTTTCGTTCGTCAGGCCGAGCCGGTGGCCGTCCGCTATGCGATCTCCGAGTCCTTCGCCTTCGGCGGCCAGAACGCCGTGCTGGCGCTCGCCAGCGCCGCGTTGAGAAACGCGAGCTGAAACGAAGCGGCTCGGAACTTGCAGGTACATCTTTGGAAGGAGATTCCATGTTCCGAAAAAGTTCTTTCTATAGCCGTCCGATCCATACGACCATCCTGACTTCGCTGGTTTCCGCGCTCGCTCTGATCGCGATGGCCGGCTGCGGCTCGTCCCGGGGCTACGACAAGCCGGCGGCGGCCACCACCTCCGCGGGCTCGCAGATCAACGAGAGCGCGCAGGGACTTACCGTCGACGGCCTGGTGGAGTATGGCTACTCGATCCCGCACCGCTATCGCTCCCAGGGGAGCGGCCAGTTGGTGGTAGGAACCCGCAACATCGAGTGGCGCAGCGAGCGCCGCAAGCGCGACTTCAGCATCCAGGGGGACGTGATCAAGACCGCCACCCTCCAGTGCGCCTCCCGCCCCGGGCAGAACGTCTGCCTCGAGCTCCGGCTCGGCACCGTCACCGGCCTCGACTACGCCTTCCGCGACACCAACTGGGCCGCCGGGCACAACGAGAAGATCACCCAGGTCTACGACTACCTGAAATCCAACTTCCCCCAGGTTACCTTCAGCGAGAAGGCGGTCAACGAGATCGACTAGTCGCTGGTAGCTGATATCGCCGCCAGCGCCGCGTTGAGAAACGCGAGCTGCAGCCGCATCTGATCGCGGATCGGCATCCCCCGCACGCCGCTCTTCTCCATCTCGGTCAGCACTTCCTCCGGCGACCGGCCGGCGATCCGGTCGAGGAAGGCGCGGAAGCGGGGATCGTCCGGCCTCCCCGTCTCCCCTTCTTCCAGAGGGCGCAGGAAGAGCGGCATCTCGGAGACCATGGTGAAGGGATCGCCGCCGAGGGAGCGGACGTACTCCATCGAGCTGGGGCGGAACTTCGCGGCCATCCCGGGATCGTTCCGCCCCTCGAACCAGCGGATCATCGATCGTGAATCGGGGCGCGTGGTGAACCCCTCGTCGATGCGATGGAAACCTTTCTCTCCGCCGCGATCCACGTCGAAAATCTCATATCCCATCGCCCGCACCTGCCGACGCATCGATTCGCGGAGCGCCGCCGTGCGATCGATCCAGGCCTCTTCGATCAAGAACCAGGGACCCGAGGCGAAACCCATGCCGTGGAAGCTCGCATGGAGATGGAACGGCGCGCCCCCGGCCAGGAAGGCGGCCACGGCGCGGTTCTCCGGCCGCGCGCCGGCGTCCTCCGGACCCCGGGGAAATCCGAACTCCATGTCATCTCCCGGAAGCTCGCGCAGGACATGGCGCATATAAAGCGACAGATCGTAGGCGCGGTCCTCCCGGCCGAGATGATCGACCGCCGGCTCCGTCGCCGCGCTCCAGGCGGCGTTGCGCACCTCGCCGTCCGGATTGACGTGGGGGACGACGAACCAGGTGGCCGCGGCGAGCAAGGGATCATCCGCCGGCCGCGCGCCGAGGAAAGAGACCAGCCGGCGCAGCATGGCGGGACCGACCGGCTCGTCAGCGTGGCAGCCGCCGATCAGGCTGACGTGGAGAGGCCCGCGGCCGAAGCGGTAGCCGTCGATCTCCTGCCCCTTGCGCGAGCGGCCGAGGACGTGGCCCGGCGGCGGAAAGGGGGGACCGGCGAGCACCTCCTCGATCGGAAACGACAGGGGTGAAGTCGTCATCGGCCCTCCTTCGCCTCCTTCAGCTCGGCCTCGGCGCGCGCCAGCCGCTCGGCGGCGCGGCCGGCCTTGTCCTGCGCCCGGTTGACGGCCAGCTCGGCGGCCTCGGCCCGGCGGCGGGCCTCGGAGGCGGCTTTCTCGGCCGCTTCCACCTCTTCGCGCAGGGAGTCGGCCTCGTTGCGAGCCCGCTCGACCTTCTCCTCGGCGACCTCCACCCGGCGCCGGATCCTCTCCGCCTCACGGTCGCGGTGGGCCTGCTCGGCCGCCTCGCGGCGCTCGCGCTCCTTCTTCTCCCTCTCGGTCTCCCCCTTCGGCTTCGGTGGCTCCTTGGGCTTCGGAAGCTGAGCCACCGGGGCAGGACGCGACGGCCTGGGCTCGCGCTTCTCCGGCGCCCTGGCCTCGCGCTGGGCGCGGTGGGCCGCCATGTCCACCACCGGAGCGCCGGCGAGCTGGAGCCCGGCGAGCACCTCGAAGCCGGGGGGATCGAGATCGCGGTCGAGCCAGCGGCGTGCAGCCTCCGCAGCCGCCGCCGGGCTCAGGGCCAGGGTCTGGAGATCGGTGCCGATGCGTTCGATCATGGTCCGGCTGACCGAGCGGCCGGACTCGGCCAGGAAAGCGGCCGCCCGGCGCCTCAGCTCGTCGATCAGCTTGCGCACCGCGCCCAGGCTCTCGCGCAGGGCCTCGGCGCCGCGCCCCGAGACCGCCTCCCGCTGCCCGGCGCGCGCCCGCTGCCCCGCCGCGAGCAGGCCGTCCATCCTCTCCCGCTCGCGATCGAACAGCAGGTTGACCGCCCAGGCCGAGGGGGTGGGCTTCGCCAGCGTTTTCACCCGCTCCGCGTCCGGCCCGCGCCCGAGCTTGCGGAGCTGCTTGGCGAGGTCGTTGCGGGCGGCCGTGAACGTATCGAGCGGCCCGCTGTACAGGCGCTGGAGCTCGACGTCGAGATCGTTCTTCTTCGTTGCCATGCCGGGGCCATCCTACTCGTAATTTCAGGGAACTCTCTCCTCCACCCCTCCATAGACTTGAAAGCTGGCCCAAGTCCAGTCGGAGAGAGGCTGATGCTCGGCGATCTCTTCGCGCTGGGCGGCCCGCAGAGCAGTGAGCGCGTCGGCCCCGTGCAGCAACTCCTGATGGAAACGGGCCGATAGGCGGGCGGTGCTCTGATCCTGAACGGCCCACAAGCTTCCGACGACAGCTGGCACGCCAGCCACTAAGAAGGAGTAGGCGAGACTGAGCGAGCCTTCACTCGCTGACACCGGACCGGCGTGACTTCCGCAAGAGGCCAGCACCACCAGACGTGTCCGGGAAAGGTGAACTCGAAGAAGGTCGCGTGCGGACAACTCGCCAGGATCGCTCCCAAGAGGGGAAAGCAAAAGCCGCGAGCGCAACGGATCCTTGAAGTCCTCGACGGCATGGACCGCCAGGTGTACGATGTCGGCCCCACCCAGAAGAGAGAGCACATGCCTGGGGGTTGCTTGTGCTTGCGTCAAGACCTTGGCATCGAGTGGACGATAGATAGCGCTTAGAGACTCGATCTCCTGCGCAGAACCTAGCAGTGGCGACAGCTGGTGATCCATGGAACGCACCGGGTCGCCGACCAGAAGTACGCTGCCCAGCGGTCTGGCCGACATTCGGCGGTCCCGCTCCACTGCGGTAACGAACTCGGAGGCGCTCGGTGCGACTCCCACGGCGTGGTCCTCGATGAGAAACCTGCCCGAAACCCGATCGATCAGTGCCGCGAAGGGAACACCATAGAGCTCACCGGTCGGCACAAAGATAATCCGGTCACCATCGTTTAACTCGATCTTCCATGGCGCCACGAGCTCACTGTGTAGCTGCTCTAGAAGAGTCTTGCGTTCCGTTTCCCCGTTCTGAGGCCTCCGCAGACGTTTAACCACTGAAGAGACTATGGTCCAGTCTGCCTGGTGGGGAGCCATCCGAACTCCCGACCGTTGTACGAGCCATGTGACGAGCCTGTCCTCAACGACCGCGTATACGGCAAGGACCGTATGCTCAGGAATCCGGCGGCAAAGACCTTGCCAACCCAGAGGAGTCGCGCCGGCGCCGTCTATCGGGATTTCCCCTATTCGATCGAGAAGGGCGCGGGCACGGAAACGCTCCAACACCTCCAGTGCCTTTTCGGGTTGCGCCAAGTGCACTTCCAGAGCCACCATCCTTTCATAGAGCGGTCGTGCCTGATCAAAAAAGGAGACTCGATAGCTGCCTGAGGTGACCTTAGCGCGGCGACGTTCCAGCTCGTTCAGCGCGCGCTCGAGGGATTTCTCACCGGCAACCGTGTCGCCACGACGGAAATCAAGATCGGCCTGTTGATCGAGGTGTTTAGGGATAAAATTTCCGGAGGCAAGGGCGGTTGCCCGACCCTCCACGTCGGCAATTTCGCTCCTGGCGATATCGATACGACCGGCGAGCAAATCGCTTATCCCATTTCGCTCAGGTGGGAGGATGTTGAGAGCCCTTGAAAAGTCCCGTTTTGCCAACTCCTGTCTTCCCAAGGCGGCTTCAATACGAGCACGGGTCAGCAGGGCGAGAGCGGTGCTCGTCGGTTGCTTGAGGGTATAAGTCAAGGAAACTACGCGACTCTGGAGTTGAAGGGCCGCCTCCGGCCATCGCTGACGAAGCGAAGCTTGAACAGCATCTTCGAGCACCTCAAGCGCGATAGAGAACTCCTCTCGGATGCCGGATGGCAACGCGTAATGGCTGACCGGCAGCTGGCGAGTCGAAGCCAGGGCGGGATAGCGGTACCGCCAAGCCTCGGCAGGCTGACCGAGAGACTCCAAGATGTCTGCGATCCGCTTCTGCATCGCGACCACGTTCGACTCTTCACCAAGAGTGCGAAATAAATTGAGGGAGCGACGAGATGAGGCAAGCGCGCCGTTGAGGTCCTCAGAGTCGCTTGCCAGGACAGAGAGATAGAACTGTCGCCATGCCTCAAGACTTTGGTAATCCGTGAGACGCGGATCCCGACCTAACCGCGCGAGCGCCGCATGAGCTCCCAATAAATTGACCTGCTGAAGATGACAATATGATTTATAGCGGCTGACGATCAATTCGACTGCGCTCCCGATAGAGCGAAGTCCTCGCTCCGCCGCATCGAGATCCCGCATCGCGTCGGCGATGCTGCTCGAGTCCAACTCGTCTCGTCCGTTTCTGAATCGGCGAAGCGATTGAACCAGCGTCGAGATCTTCCGGCTGTCGGAAGGCTTCGCGGCTACCGCTTCCATCTCGGCGACAACTTTCAGAAAGATCCGGTTCCGGCCACGTTTGGCGAACGTATCCGCAATTTGCCGCGCCCCCGCTAGTCGTAGCGAGGCTTCGGCATCTTGACCACGCGCCACGGCTTCGGCCCACTTCGGCAGCAAATTGGACTCAAAGAGATCGCGCGCTTCTTGCGGACTTTCCGCGGCGAGCCATGCAATGGCTTTCCTGTCTCCCTCGGCGGCCCGCTGCCCCAGTAGTGGATCGCGCTGATCGGCAGACTGGCGATCCTCGATCCTGAGTCTTCTGGAGTGCTCTCGGGCTTCGTCGCTCCAAAGCGATCCACGACCACCGACCAGGAAATAGTGCTTCCAACCGTCGAGTGCCTTGTCGTAGAGGAAAAGGTGCTCCAAAGCGAGGGCTCGGTTGAAGGCAGCCTCTGGAACATCGGGGCCAACGGTAACCGCGCGCTCGGCCATTTCCAGAGCAGCCACATAATCCTCGGGCCGGTCTTCCGCTCGGGCGCGCTCGCCGTAGAGAGCGGATAGATCTGAAAGCAGCAACGGTTTCCCAGGATCTGCCCGTACCACCTCTTCCATAGCCGCGATGGCCTGGTCCAGATCGTTGGCCAACAGGTGATAGAGAGCGCGGTCGTGAAGAGATAGCGGAGCCTGCCGAAGCCTGAAGTCCGATAGTTGATGCTTGTCTGGGGGAGTCGGATATGGCGCGTAAGCTGTCTGCCCAGACAGCCTCCCCTCTGTCAAACGCATACGAGGAAACTCTGATGCAGATGCCGGCTGGGCTGGCGGACTCTCCCCGGCAAAAGCCGAGAGCAAAAGCCGCGTCAGCGCTAATACCACGAGAATTCCGCCAACGACATACCACGAAGTCGATTGGGGCGACTGTTCCTCCGAGGCCGACGGCTGGTCCATGATGTTCGCTAAGGACGGCTTATCCTTACCTTTACCAAACGCTCGAATGCATTATAGCATTAGCGGTATGCTCTATCCTCGGATTACCTCGGCATCCGTCCGGGCCGGCCAAAGCCAGGGTCCACCGCAGCGCGCTTTTTGATGCCCGGCAGGAAGCACGCAGGGTCGAAAGGGCATAAGATCTGTCCATGACTCGACTCCAGTTCCGGATGGGCCGCGGCGCCCTCGCCCTGCTCTTCTTCCTTCCTCTGTCCGATAGCCTCGGCGCGGACAAGGACTGCGACCCCGCTACGCCGCGTCATGACCGGTCCGAATCCCTCGTCTTCCCGGAGACGAACCGGGTGACCTGCCACCAGGAGCGCACGATCGTCGAGGACTCGGCCTTCTTCAGCGGCAAATTCCGCTCGGACACCGGCCGCTTGATCACGCGGTATCTCGACGGCGGGCAGGTCCGTTACTCCCTGACTCTCGCCAGGCCCGGATGCACCACGACGGCTCAGGGGATGGCCCTGGTCTCCAAGGACCGCCTCACGGCGATCGACGGCACCAACCGGCTCGCCTTCACGGACGGCGGCGTGGACCTGAAGCTCGGCCGTGGCGTCTGCGCCGGCGCGACCGAGGAATTCTTCTACGAGCAGGAAGGACTCATGATCGCCGAACCCAATGACGAGGGGAGCGGCTGCGATCTCCATATTCTCAACGGGAACATGGACAAAGAGGCGTTCATCCGCTTCTATTACGCGTTCAAGCGGGCCGTCGCGAGCGGCGACCACAAGACCGTCGCGGGCATGGTGAACTACCCCCTGACGGTCAGCAGGAAAAAGGGGCAGATCCGGCTCAAAAGACCCTCGGATCTCGTCGCCCGGTATCACGAGGTTTTCGCGGAGAGCGTCCTGCGGGTGATCTCGAAGCAGAAGATTTCCAGGCTCTTCTGCCGCGACCAGGGCATCATGTTCGGCAACGGCGAGGTCTGGATCGATGATCCCTACATAGGCGAGCCGTTCAACCATGGGAAAAAAGATCCGGGGCCTAAAATCACTGCGATCAACATCACTGACTTTCGGTGAAGGGAATGCAGGCGAAGAGAGATCTTGACGAGGCGCGGATCCACAAGCGCACCATCGCTGAGCAGCCACACATGCTCTCCAGCATTCGAGCCATCATTCTCCTGCTGGCGCTGGCCGCTCCGGCCGCCCGGGCCGCCGATCCCGTGATCGCGGCGGCGGGGGACATCGCCTGTGATCCCGCGGAGCCGGGCTACAACGGCGGGAACGGCACGGCCGGCGCCTGCCGGATGCGGGATACCTCGGATCTGCTGGTGGGCGCCGGCTACGACGCCGTGCTCCTGCTGGGTGACAATCAATACCTGAACGGCACCCTCGCGGCCTACCGGACCTCTTTCGCCCCGACCTGGGGACGGCTGCAGCCGATCCTGCGGCCGGCGCCGGGCAATCACGAGTATCAGACCCCGAGCGCCACCGGCTATTTCGATTATTTCGGCGCGGCGGCGGGCGCGCGCTCTCAAGGGTGGTACAGCTACGACCTCGGCACCTGGCACGTCGTCGTGCTCAACTCCAACTGCGCCGACGTCGGCGGCTGCGGTCCGGAGTCGGCGCAGCTCCGCTGGCTGGCCGGCGATCTCGCCGCCCACCCCCGGGCCTGCACTCTCGCCTACTGGCACCACCCCCGCTTCTCCTCGGGGGCGCACGGCGACGACGCCACCTATGACGCGTTCTGGCGGACCCTCTACGCCGCCGGCGCGGACGTGGTGCTGGTGGGACACGATCACGACTACGAGCGCTTCGCGCCGCAGAACCCGTCCGGCCAGGCGGATCCGGAGCGCGGCAGTTCGTGGTCGGCACCGGCGGCCGGGAGACCCGCCCGTTCGCCACGGTCCGCCCGAACAGCGAGGCGCGGAACGACCAGGATCTCGGCGTGCTGAAGCTCCGGCTCCGTGGCGACGGCTACGACTGGGAGTTCCTGCCGGTTCCGGGCGGCCGCTTCGCGGACAGTGGGAGCGGCGGTTGTCACCATCCCCTCGATGCCACGAGCCTCCCGCTCCATCAGGGACGTTTCAAGGTCGAGGCGAGCTGGCGGAGCTTCGACGGCTCCACCGGACCGGCCAAGGCCGCCGCCCCCGCAGCGGACGGCTCCGGCCTGTTCTGGTTCTTCAGCCCGGACAACTGGGAGCTGCTGGTCAAGGTGCTCGACGGCTGCGCGCTCAACGGCCGCTACTGGGTCTTCGCGGCCGGCACCACCAACGTCGGCTACACCCTGACCGTGACCGACACCCGCACGGGCCGGACCGCGCGCTACGAGAACCCGCTCGGCCAGCGCTCGCCCGCGGTCACGGACGTCGATGCCTTCGCCACCTGCCCGTAGGTCCGGGCTCCGGGGCACGCTGGCGGACTGGAGTTATACTTCCGATGGATTGGAGATCCGATCATGCCACAAGCTCTTCCTCTTCCGCCGCCTGGCTTCGACGACCTGTCCGTTGAGGAGAAGCTCGACTACGTGCAGTCGTTGTGGGATCACATTGCCACCCGCCCTGAGGAGCTGCCGGTGCCCGACTGGCACCAGCGGGTCCTCGAGGAACGCCTGGAAGCCCATCGGACCGATCCCGGTGCCGCGCGGTCCTGGGAGGAGGTCCGGAACGAGATCACCGAGAAGTTGAAGCAGCACCGCTCCCGCTGAGAATGGCCGCGCGTTTCCTCATCCGGCCGGAGGCGCAGGTCGACATCGAACAGTCCGCGTTCTGGTACGAGGATCAGCGTCCGGGTCTTGGCGAGCTCTTCACTGGAGAGTTGTTCGAGCTGATCGATCGGATCACCGAGGCCCCACTTCAATTCCCTTCGGTTGGAGCCCTTGTAAGGCGCGGCCTCCTTCACGGGTTCCCTTACGCTGTGTACTTCCTGCTCGAGAAAGAGGACGCGGTGATCATCGCGGTCCTGCACCAGAGGCGAGATCCGGCGGTCTGGAAGGCCCGGGCTTGACGAAGTAGGCTTAGAATCACGGGAGAACCTGGTCGCGCCGATTGAAAAAATGAAGAAAACAGCACCCCTCTTCGCCCTGGTCCCCCTCCTCCTCTCGCTCACCGGCTGGAACTCCGCCTCGGGCGAGCCCGGCTTCTCCCGCAGCCGCTGGCTCGAGGAGCAGAAGGCGTGGGGGGCTCGCGTGCCGGAGAATCTGGTGCCGGAGGACCCGCGGCGCCTCCGCGAGTTCCTCGACAAGCTCGCCGCCACCCGCCCGCCCCACGGCGGCATCCCGAAGGGGGTGGTCCGGTTGAGCGCCGACGTGCTCGATCCCATCGACGGCCCCGCCCAGCCGGAGACCGAGACGGAGCCGTTCTTCGCGATCGATCCCGAGAACCCCAAGCACCTCCTCGCCGGCTATCAGGAGGACCGGTTCCCGGAGGAGGGGTGCCGCGCGCTCACCTCCGCGGTCTCCTTCAACGCGGGGAGCACCTGGCGGGAGGCCGTCCTCCCGGATCTGACCGTTGCCGCCGGCGGCCCGTACGAGCGCACGTCGGACCCCTGGGTGACCTTCGGCCCGGGTGGGCGCGCCTACTACGCCTCCCTGGGCTTCAACGAGACCCAGCCGCAGAACGGCGTCTACGTCTCGACCTCAGAGGACGGCGGGCTGACCTGGGGCGATCCGGTCGCCGTCCACAGCGGCACCCAGAACTTCGACGACAAGGAGGCAATCGTCGTCGACAACCGGAACGACAGCCCCTACAAGGGGCGGCTCTACGTCGGCTGGGATTCGATCTCCCCCGCGCGGCAGCAGCCGGTACTCTTCACCTACTCGGAGGACGGCGGCCGCTCGTTCGCCGACGGCACCATCCTCGACATCCAGGGGGCGAGCATCGGCATCCTGCCGCTCGTCGGGCCCGGCGGGGTCGTCCACGCCGTCTGGCTCACCTATCTCTTCGACCGGATCTCCCTGCGGACGGCTCGTTCCACGGACGGCGGCCGGACCTGGAGCGCGCCGGTCGAGGTCGCCGATGTCCGGTCGGACGGCGTCGCGGGGTCGCGCACCGGCGGGGGGCTGCCGACGGCGGCGATCGACAATCGCACCGGGGCGCTCTACGTCGCCTGGCAGGACAGCCGCTTCACTCCGGGCACCGATCAGGTCGTCCTCTCCCGCTCGACCGACGGCGGCCAGTCCTGGAGCGCGCCGCAGCTCATTTCGGACGGCCCGGGCAACGCCGCCAACTTCACGCCCGCCATGGCGGTGAGCCCCGAGGGGTGGGTGGGGGTCTCCTACTATTCGCTGCGCAACAATCCCTCGCGCGTCCTGGTCGACGAGTACCTCGCCGTGTCGAAGAACGGCGGCCAGAAGTTCGCCAAGAACGTGCGCGTGAGCGCCGCCTCCTGGGACCTGCGCTTCGCGGCGACGTCGGACGGCTTCTTCCTCGGCGACTACCAGGGGCTCGCCGCCTCCTCGAAGACGTTCTATCCCCTCTGGATCGCGACCTTCAGCCCCTCTCGCGCCGACCCGCCGAACCGCCAGCCGGACGCGTTCACGCGGGCGATGAAGGTGCGATGAACGGCGGTCTCGTCATGCCGATGACCGGCGGCGAGCTCCTGATCGGTCCAGGCCAGATCCTCGTCCGCCTCGTCGTCGCCACCCTCGTCGGCACCGTGCTGGGGCTCAACCGGGAGATCCACGGCAAGCCCGCGGGGATGCGCACCCACGCGCTCGTCTCCCTCGGCGCCTCGCTGATCACCCTCATCAGCCTCGAGCTCGCCACCTCGGACCTGCACGTGGACGGCGCCGCCGTGCTCCGCGTCATCCAGGGGGTGATGGCCGGCATCGGTTTCCTGGGCGGCGGCGTCATCCTGCGCGACGACTCCCACCAGAGCGTCCACGGCCTGACCACCGCCGCCTCCATCTGGGTGGTCGCCAGCCTGGGCATCGCCTGTGGCGCCGGCCAGTGGCTGACCGCCCTCATGGCGCTCGCCCTCACCCTGATGGTACTGGTGCTGCTCGGCCGGATCGAAAAGACCTGCGTCGGCTGGTTCAACCGCCGCCAGCCCCCGGTGAACGAGGCTCCACGCGCCGCCCCGCCTCCGCCCGGCCTGATGTAAAGGCTGACCTGAGGCGGACGGCTCTTCCCGGCCCCTCCGAAGCACCTCTTCTACCGAGGGAGTGGATTGCAACCCTGCAAACCACGTCACTGGTAAAGGAGCGGACGATGACGTTGTCCAAGCACTTGATTCGTTCAGCCGCAGGAGCCGCCGTGATCCTGGCTCTGATCGCCGGCACTCCCGCCTTCGCGGGTCAGGTCGTCCACAAGGGAGTCGATCTGTGGATGACGGTCGCGGGCTTCGCCCAGACCAACTTCGCGGACGAGCCGATCCCGGCCGGGTTCTTCTGCGAGAATTCGCAGCCGTTCACCGGCAAGGTGACGTTCAAGGGCGCTCCCTTGACGGTAGTGCCCACCGACAGTCTCGGCTCCATCGACACGGTCGTCCGCCGTCTCGACGATGCGGCGTTCGACGCCAAAGGCGAGGCGACGACCCGCATCCAGCTCATGGCCCTTTCGCTGGTGAGCTCGAAGCCGATCGAGACGGGCTGCGGGAAATATGACGTCGCGGTCAGCCTGACCGGCAAGCAGCCGGTGACCACGATGCGCATCTTCCAGAGCGATGCCTTCGGTGGCACCTATACGGCGCCACTGGCTCTCAACGTCAAGGCCGTCTTCACGCCGGTCGATGGCGACAAGAGCGGCCGGCGCGAGGTGATCCGCCGCATCGACCTCGGGCCGGGCAGCAACTCGGTCTGGGCGTACATCAACCTGCCGCGATACAAGCAGGGCGTCAATGTCGACACCGACGGCGACGGCCGGCCGGACACGGCGCTGCCCGCCTCTTCGAACTTCCTCGCCGGCGTCTCTCCAGGGGTGCTCAAGGAGGCTCCCGCGCTGCCTCGCCTGGCCTCGAAGACCTCAGGCTCGAGGTCGCAGGCCTCCATCTCCTGCCCCGTGGGCCAGTGCCCCTATCAGTCCTGCCACTGCGCCGCGCTGGATACCAACCCCCAGTGGAACCAGTCGGCCACCGGATGCGCCCAGGACCACCTCCACTGCATCTGGACCTGCGCCCCGGCCGGGGCTGGCGCCGGCTTCAGCGGAGAGATCGCCACCAACTGCACGGCCGTCGCCAACCCCGTAGACTGACGGCTTGTCGGCGGCGGTCCCAGCGGACCGCCGCCGTCCCTCCGCGCCCTCCCCTTTGCTATGCTCCCGCCATGGAATTCCAGGGCACCGAACGCTACTACCTCGACCCCGAGCTGGGGGCCATCGTCAACATGGCGATCGCCATGGAGAAGCCGCTGCTGCTGACCGGCGAGGCCGGCACCGGCAAGACGCAGCTCGCCTTCGAGATCAGCCGCTCGCTGGGGTATCCGATCGAGACGCTGCGCTGCAAGTCGACGATCAAGGGGGAGGAGGCCTGCTACGTCCAGGACACCGTCCTCCGCCTCAACGACGCCCGCTTCGGCACCTCCGGCACCGGCCGCGAGGTCAACAACTTCTTCGACTACGTGATCTGGGGGCCGATCGGCCGCGCCTTCCGCAGCGACCGGCGCGTCGTCCTCCTCCTCGACGAGATCGACAAGACCGAGTCCGACGTCCAGGACAACCTCCTCGACGTGCTCGAGGATTGCGAGTTCACCATCCGCGAGGTCAACCAGACGATCGGAGCGAAGGTCCGGCCGGTGATCATCCTCACCTCGAACGCCAAGCGGGAGCTCTCCGACCCGTTCCTGCGGCGCTGCTTCTGCCACTACATCGCCTTCCCCAATCCGGAGCAGATGCGGGAGATCATCAAGCTCCACTTCGCCGATCTCGACCAGGGGCTGCTCGATTCCGCGCTCGGCATCTTCTACGAACTGCGCCAGCGGGGGTACGAGAAGCCGCCGGCCACCAGCGAGCTGCTCAGCTGGCTGGGCGCCCTCAACCACGCGCGGATCACGCCCGACCGCCTGAACGTCCCCTTCGTCGGCACGCTGCTCAAGCGGACCGAGGACATCCTCTCGTTCCGCAGCGGTGGTAAACGCGCCCGGATCAACTGATTCTCAATGTTTCTCGACGGCTTCATCCTCCTCCTGCGCGACTACGGCGTGCAGGTCAGCCTGACCGACACGATCGATTTCTATAAAGGCATGGAGCGGGGGCTGGCGCCGGAGCTCGATTCGCTCTTCGTCTTCGCCCGCCTCTGCTTCGTCCGCCGCGTCGAGCACATGGACGCCTACGAGCGGGCCTTCGCCTTCCACTTCTACGGCATCGATCTGCCGCGCGTGGCCGAGGGGGACCCGGAGCTGCTCGACACGCCGCAGTTCCGGCGCTGGCTGAAAGAGGCGATCCGCAAGGGGGAGCTGCCACCCCAGGCCTTATGGACCTTCCCGCCCGGCGAGCTGATGAAACGTTTCTGGGAGACCGTGCGCAAGCAGATGGAGGAGCACCACGGCGGCAGCCGCTGGGTCGGCACCGGCGGCAACTCCCCCTTCGGCCATTCGGGAAACTCCAAGGGAGGGGTCCGGGTGTTTGGCGAGGGCGGCAAGCTCTCCGCGACAAAAGTGATCGGTGAGCGGCGCTACGTCGATTATTCGGACTCCAATACGCTGAGCGGCGCCAACCTCGCCCAGGCGCTGACGTCGCTGAAGAAGCTCGCGCCCGCGGGGGCGCGCGATCAGCTCGACCTCGACGCCACGATCCATGAAAGCGCCAGGAACGGCGGCGAGATCGATCTCGTTTTCCGCCGCGATTTGCTCGACCGCATCGAGGTGGTGCTGCTGATCGACAACGGCGGCACCTCGATGCTCCCCCACGTCGACCTGACCCGGCTGCTGTTCGCCAAGGTGCGCGACCGTATCAAGCGCTGCCACACCTATTTCTTCCACAATACGATCTACGGCTCGGTCTACAAGGACCCGCAGCGCCGGCAGCCTCTGCGCACCGCGGAGCTGCTGAAGCGCTCGCAGGACACCCGGCTGATCATCGTCGGCGACGCCTCGATGGCGCCGGAGGAGCTCGTCTATCCGGGCGGCTCGATCTATTTCGGCGAGGACTTCGGAGGAGATTCCGGCGGGGACGACAGGGAGTCGAGCCTGCGCTGGCTCGAGCGCCTGCACGACCGCTTCCGCCACGCCGCCTGGCTCAATCCCATTCCCAAGGAGCTCTGGCCGAACGCCTACGGCCGCACCACGATCCAGGCGATCGGTAAGGTCTTCCCGATGGAAGACCTCACCCTGGGCGGCATCAAGCGGGCCGTCGCCCGGCTGACGCGGGGGTGATGAGGGCCCACGGCCCGGATATCGGTACGACGTTCCGTCCTATCCATACAACGCCTTGCCGATCGATAGACGCCCTGGATATCGATACGACGCCCCGCCGATCCATACGACGCCCCGGATAAGCGTCCAACGAGCCGCGTATCCTTACAACGGCTCGCCGAGCGATACGACAAGCCGCCGATCCTTACAATCCTCCGCCGATGCGTACAACGTGCCGCCGATCGATCCGACGTGCCGCCGATCCCTGGAACGCGCCGTCGATCGATCCGACACCCCGCCGATCCATCCAATGTCGCGCCGATCGGGAGGATGGCTCGCCGATCGGTGCAACGCTCCGTGGATCCTTACGACGCTCCGCCGATCGATCGGCAAGCCGTCCGATCGATGCGACGGGCTGGCGGAGCCCGTCAATCTCTCTCGGCGAGCCGCTCCTTGGGAGCAACCGCTTCTCACGGCGTCTCTCCTGTGGTAGAAATCGCGTCCGCGCGGAATCTCCACAGGTGCGTCGAGGGCCATGTTAGACTTGAGGTCGCGGAAAGTCGCGTCCCGGAAGCGAGACAGAGCGTTACTCATGACCACTCTGGAGCTCAAGGAATTCGTCGCCAGCCTGGCGATTCGCCAGGCCGAAACCGATCGCATGATTCGGGCGACCGACCGCCAGATCGAAGAGCTCGGCAAGCAACTCGGCGGACTGGGGCAGAAGTTCGGCGGCTTCACGGAAGGGATGGCCTTCCCCTCCATGCAGAAGATCCTCCGCGAGCGGTTCGGGATGGACGTCGTCTCGGTACGAAACATCGCCCGCAGGAACGGCCGGAGCCTGGAGATCGACGTCCTGGCCTACGCCAACCGCGAGGTGAACGAGGTCTACGTCGTCGAAGTCAAGAGTCACCTGCGCGAGGACGGCCTCCAGCAGATGCTCCGCATCCTCCGCGAATTCCACGAGTTCTACCCCGGTCACGAAGACAAGAAGGTCTACGGCATCCTCGCCGCGGTGGACGTTCCCGACGACCTCCGGGAGCGGGTCCTGAGCCAGGGGATCTATCTGGCGAGCATCCATGACGACACTTTCGAGATCCGGGTCCCCGAGACTTTCCAGCCCCGCCCCTTCTGACTCCCCTCCTTCCCCGCCCCCCTCGTCTTTCCGACAGGATGTATGCTTCCTCATACTCTTACGAGGAGGAATCGGAGGCTTCGAGGCGCCCCGGTCCGCTCCCACGGCCCGAGTGAAACGCGCAACGCTGTTTGTTGCAATGAGTTGCAGCAAGGTTAGGCATGGCGGACGTTCCCGGCACCGTCCTTGCCCCTGCAGAGCCGCTGCAACCCAGGCCATGGCGGCCCGTAGCTGTTTCCGGGGGTACCGAAGTTGAAGCTTCCGTTGAAGATGCCCAGAATCCGTCCGCTCCTCCTGCTTCTCCTCCTCACCACCCTCCCTGCCTGGGGGCAGGAAGAGCCCCCCACGGCTCAGCAGGAGACGGACCGCTTCCTGATCGAGAAGATCACGGTGGAAGGGACGAAGCAGGCGGCCGCCAACATCGTGCGGTCGGAGACGCTGCTGCGCGAGGGGGGGACGTACACCGAGGAGCAGCTCCGGCAGGCGATCTACCGCATCCACCGGTTGCCTTTCGTGCTCGACGCCAGCTTCGCGCTACGCAAGGGGAGCCGGCGTGGAGCCTATGAGCTGGTCATCGAGGCCAAACCCGCCCGCTGGTTCTTCTTCGATACCTCGATTCATGCTTTCAAGTTCGGCGAGCCGCTCAATCTGGAGGAGAATTCGTTCACCACCGACCCCTCGATGCGGTCCAGCACCACGCTCCAGGGGCTCGTGGGGGCGCGGCTGTTCGTGGGACGCTCGGGGGTCCTCTTCGCCGCGCTGGACAGCGAGGAGGGGGTCCAGGTCGGCTTCACCCAGTACGATCTTCTCAACCGCGGCATCCTCGCCAGCGCCGGCTACTCGCGCAACACCTGTTGCGTCCGCGAGGTGCTCCCCCTGGCGCTCGATCCGACCTTCTCCTCCTGGTCGTTCGAGAGCTCCGAGAAGCTCTCCCTGGGAGTTGCGATTCCTCTGGGAGGGCGCCAGTCGGTTCAGATCTCTCTCAGCGAGCGCCGGGGGGACTTCGGCACGCGCACCAGCGTCCTCAACGACTCGCCGCCGGAGCAGGTGATGGTCTTCCTGGGTCAGGGCACCCTGAGCTACCGCCGGGCGGAAGCGAAGTGGGTCTACGACACCAGCGACGATCCGTTCCTCCCCACCCGGGGTTTCAGCCTCTCGGCGGGTCTCGAGGCCTCCCGCTTCGATACCGGGAGCCTCGTCAGGTTCAGGCCCGCGCCCTTCCCCCCGGAGGCTCTTCCCCCCTCGCATGCCGAGGAGGTGGTGGCCGCGGTCTCCGCGATCCAGCACTGGCCGCTCACGCGCAGGCAGACGCTGTCGTTGACAGGCCGTCTCTTCCGGGGCAGGTCACGGCTGGAGAATCTGACCGGGCCCGAGGAGATCCCCGCGGCCAACTTCGACACCGAGGGCGTCTCGGTGGGGCTCCAGCACGCCCTCACCCTCAATCGCTCCCGCAGGGCCGGCAATTTCACCGATCTGCGCCTGGAGACGGGCATTGAGCTCGGGATCGAGTCCGTCGGCTTCAGCCTTCCCCCCAGCCCGCTCCGGCGGTTCGCGGCCTCGGTGGGTCTGGTCTTCCGCAACCAGTGGGGACGGGTGCGCGCCACCTTCACCTACCTCGATCTGGGGAGCATCTTCCCGTGAGATCGGCCGCGGCGCGGTGGGCGCTGCTTCTGCTGCTGGCCGCCGCCCCCCTCGGGGCCGTGCAGGCGGCCGTGCAGGCGCCGGCCGTCGAAGGGGCACGGGAGGGCATCGTTCTCTTCCGCCTGCCGCCGGTCCTGAACGAGGAGGAGGTGCGCAAGCAGCTCGGCACCGGCCTCACCACCAGCTTCGCCTTCGAGGCGACGGGCCGGAGCGCAACCAGCGGCAAGGTCAAGGGCGCGGCCCGCGTCGACATCCGCTACGACCTCTGGGACGAGGTCTACATCGTGACGCGGATCGACGCCTCGGGCCACGCCGCGCGCGTGACCCTCCCCTCTTTCGAGCGCCTCGCCGAGTGGTGGCGGGACGCCCGGCTCGTGCTGATCCGGGGCCCTGCCGCTTCCGGGCTCGCCAGCGTCGAGGTGGCATTGCGGGTGATCCCCTTCTCCCAGGCCGAGCAGCTCGACACCCAGCGCTGGTTCTCCCAGGCGCTCTCGGCCGAGAAGTCCGGCAGCGCCGGGGCGGTCTCCGAGGCGGTCGAGGGACAGCCCGAATCGTTCGGCCAGGTGATCAACCTGTTGATGGCCACCTCGATCGGCCGGTCCGCCCTGCTCGAATCCACGTGGAAGCTGCCGCTTCCTCCTCCGGGGAAGAAGAAATGAACGTCCGCTCCGCTCTCGTGACTCTCTGCGGGATGCTGCTCGCCGCCGCCGTGGTGCTCTGGCTGTTCGACCGCGAGATCTCCGGCCCCTGGTTCCGGCTGGGGGTCCAGCCGGAGACGATCTCCACCCTGGAGCGCTCGATGGCGGACCAGAAGGCCCTCGCCCGGCAGGATCCCGAGCGCCGGCAAGAGTACCGCGCCCGCTTCGAGACCACGCAGGGGCTGCTCAACCACCTCCGCATCCTCGAGCACAACCACGAGCGGATCACCCGGCGCTGGGAGACGATCCTCCTGGCGGCCGTCTTCGCCGTCCTCGCCCTGGCCGGCGGGCTCCACCTGCTCCGGCAGGGGCGTCTGGACTCCCGTCTGGAGCGGCTGCGGCTCGGCCTGATCGCGCTGTCGGACGGGCGCGAGGACCTGGAGATCGGAGACCGCGGCAGGGATACCGTCGGGAGGATCGCCGGCATGATCGAGGACACCTCGCGGGCCATGGCGCGGGACCGCAAGCGCTTGGCCTATCTCAAGAATCTCTCCGGCTGGCAGGAGACCGCCCGCCGCCACGCCCACGAGATGCGGACGCCGCTCACCGCCGCGCGCCTGGAGCTGGCGCGCCTCGAACGGCTGCTCGCCAGCGAGGGGCTCGACGACGCGCGGCAGGTGGCGGCCAGCGTCGGCGAGGAGCTCGAGCGGCTCGGCCGCTTCACCCAGCAGTTCACCTCCTTCGCCCGCCTGCCGCAGCCCCGGCCACAGGTGCACGACCTCGGCCGGGTGGTCGAGGAGTTCGTCACCACCTTCGCCGCCGCCTGGCCGAACCTCGACCTCCGTTTCGAGCCACCCGCGAGTCCCCTGCCGGCGGCGCTCGACCGCGACATGCTCCGCCAGGTGCTGGTGAACCTCTGCGACAACAGCGCGCTCGCCATCCGTGCCTTGGAGGGCAGTCGCGGCACAGTGACCCTGCGCGCCGGCGAGGCGGGGCGCGGCGGCGTCTTCCTGGAGGTCGCGGACGACGGCCCGGGCATCGCGTCCGAGATCCGCTCCCGGCTCTTCGAGCCCTACGCCACCACCCGCCAGGTCGGCGAGGGGATGGGGCTCGGGCTCGCCATCTCGAAGAAGATCCTGCTCGATCACGGCGGCGACCTGGAGCTGCTGGCGAGCTCCGGCGCGGGCGCGAGCTTCCGTCTCACCTTTCCCCGCAAGCTGGAGGATGCCGCGGCATGAGCAGACTGCTGATTGTTGAAGACGACGAAAAGATCCGCGCCAGCCTCCTCCTCCAGCTCCGCGAGGAGGGGTACGCCCCCCAGGCCATGGCCTCGGCCGAGGAGGCTTCGGCCTACCTGGAAGATCCCGCCTCGCCCCTGCCGGACCTGCTGCTCCTCGACGTCCGCCTGCGCGCGATGAGCGGTGTCGACCTGGTACGGCGACTGGCGGCCGCGAAGCGCTTCCCGCCCACCATCATCATCTCGGGCGAGGCGTCGATCAGCGAGACCGTGGAGGCCTTGCGGCTCGGCGTGCACGACTTCATCGAGAAGCCGTTCAGCCGCGAGCGCCTCCTGCAGGCGATCCACAACACGCTGGAGCATCAGGCCCTCAAGCGCGAGGTCGCCTCGCTGAAGGCCGACCTGCGGGGGGAGTCCGAGATCCTCGGCAGCTCACCGGCGATCGAGGAGATGCGGCGCAAGATCGCCCGCGCCGCCGTCACCGACGCCCGCATCCTCATCGCGGGCGAGAGCGGCACGGGCAAGGAGCTGGTGGCGAGCGCGCTGCACCAGCAGAGCGCGCGCAGCACGAAGTCGTTTATCAAGATCAACTGCGCCGCGATCCCCCATCACTTGGTGGAGGACGAGCTGTTCGGCCATGCCAAGGGGGCGTTCACCGACGCCAAGAACGCCAAGCCCGGCCTCTTCGAGGAGGCGGACGGCGGCACCCTGTTCCTCGACGAGATCGGGGACATGGACATGACCGTCCAGTCCCGCCTGCTGCGCGTGCTGGAGGACGGCCGCGTGCGGCGGGTCGGCGAGACGCGGGACCGGCAGGTGGACGTGCGGGTGCTCACCGCCACCCACCGCAATCTGGAGGAGGAGGTGAAGGCCGGCCGCTTCCGCGAGGACCTCTACTTCCGGCTGGCCCACCTGCCGATCTCGGTGCCGTCCCTGCGCGAGCGGCGGGAAGACATCCCGCTGCTCTTCAGCCACTTCCTCGACCGCTTCTCGCGCCAGCACCGGGTGCGCCCGCGGCAGGCCGACCCGGAGCTGCTCCCCTACATCGAGCGCTACGCCTGGCCGGGGAACGTCCGCGAGCTGCGGAACCTCTGCGAGCGGCTGGTCGTCTTCGGCGCCGATCCGCTCACCCCGGACCAGCTCCCCTCCTCCTTCTTCGAGCCCGCGCGGATGCCCGAGACCGGTCTCCTGCTCTCGCCGGCCACGCTGCCGATCGTCCCCCTGAAGGACTTCAAGGCCCAGTGCGAGCGCGAGTACATCGAGAGCGTCCTCCACCGCACCCGCTGGAACTTCACCGCCGCCGCCAAAGTGCTCGACGTGCAGCGGACCTACCTGCACCAGAAGGTGAAGGTGCTGGGGATCCGCCGGCCGGGGGTGGGCGGGGAGGAGGAGATGGAGGCTGTGGGGTAGACTGGCTCAGTGTTCATTGCTGATCGAAGGCGGTCGAGACGTTCCCCTCTTCTAGACCGCCACCGGCATGAGTCGGAAAACCTTGGAAGACCGCCCGGCCTTCTCGATCTCACCTGCACGAAGAGCCTTTCTGATGTTATCTAGCCTCTCTACATCTTCGAGAGACAAGTACGGTGCCCATCCTTCCCTATCATCGATCAGTTCGACCTCGACTTCGGCAACGTACTGGCCTTCGCGTACGAGTTTGATCTGTCGGCGGGTCGTCATGGCTTCCTCTTCATAAAGTCGGCGGTCCAGCGTTCGACATCCGGCCTATAGGCCGTGATCAGGACTGCGGGAGTGGACGCCTGCCGCGGGATTCCCCAAACCACATGAAGAAAGTGGCCATCGCTGTCCTTCTGTAGGACAAGAACACAGGGTCCTTTCGGGTAGCCCGGGTAGTCTTCAATGACCTTGGCTTCCTCCACACCGGCAACCACGTCCATTGCCAGAATACCATCCGCCACCAACTCGTCGTAGCCGTGGTTCGAGATCCGGACCTCGCGCCGGCGGACCAGTTCCTGAACCGACCGAAAGGTGTTGCTCATCGTGCTGTCGACCGGTACCCCGCCCCCCGCAACACCTTCCCCGGCAGCTTTCCCGTCATCTTGCCGCCGTCGATCACCGGCACGCCGTTGACCAGCACGTAGTCCATCCCCTGCGAGAGCTGGTTGGGGTTCTCGAAGGTGGCGAGGTCCTTAATCGTGGCGGGATCGAAGACCACGATGTCCGCCCACATCCCCTGCTTGAGGACGCCGCGGTCGGTCAGGCGCATGCGCTGGGCGGGGAGGGCCGAGAATTTGCGGATGGCGTCGGGCAGGGTGAGCTGTCCGTCTTCCCGCACATACTTTCTGAGGATGCGCGGAAAGGTGCCGTAAGCCCGCGGGTGCGGGTGCTCCTTGGCGAGCGGGCCCTCGGTGGAGGTCCCCTGCGAGTCGTTGCAGACGGCGACCCAGGGCTGCTTCAGGGCGAGCAGCACGTCCGGCTCGGACATGCCGAAGACCGCGACCGAGGTGTAGCCGTGATCCTCGATCAGGAGGTCGAAGAGGGTGTCGATCGGGTCCTTGCCGCGCATCTTCGCCACCTCGGCCAGGGTCTTCCCCTGGAGCGGCACGAGGGCCGGGTTCTGGAAGACGGAGAGCAGGATCGCCTCGGGGCCGGGAACCTCCTGCCATTCGTTGTCCCACTGGACCGGGGCCGGATCTTCCAGCTCCTTGCGGATGCGCTCCCGCGTCGCCGGATCCTTCAGCCGCGCGAGCATCTTCTCGTCGCCCCCCTCGTGGGCCCAGGGGGGGATGAAGGCCGAGAAGGAGTTGAACCAGGCCGGGTAGGCGTAGGTGTCGGCGGTGATGTCCACGCCGTCCTTGCGCGCCGCCTCGATCTTGGCGACGACATCGGGCATGCGCCCCCAGTTTCGCTTGCCGGCGGCCTTCAGGTGCCAGATCTCGACCGGCGTGCGCGCCTCGCGGGCGATGCGGATCGCCTCGTCGATCGCCGCCATCTCGGCCTCGCTCTCGCTGCGCATGTGGGTGGCGTAGATGCCGCCGTGGCGTGCGCTCTCGGCGGCGAGCGCGATCAGCTCCTCGGTGGAGGCGTAGGGCGCCGGGGCGTACTGGAGCGAGGTGGAGACCCCGACCGCTCCCTGCTCCATGGCCTCGCGGACCAGGGTCTTCATGCGCTCCAACTCAGACTGTGAAGGAGCGCGGTTCTCCTGCCCAATCACCAGCCGCCGCACCTGGGTGGCGCCGACGAAGGACGCGAGATTGATCCCCATCCCCTGCTTTTCGAGCCGCCGGAAGTAGTCGTTCAAGGTTCGCCAGTCCGCCTTGATCCCCATATGCTCGTAACCCAGCCGGTCCTCGGCGACGATGACGTCCGAGAGCGGCGCGATCGATCCCCCCTCGCCGGTGATCTCGGTGGTGATCCCCTGGAAGATCTTGGACGGCAGGCGCGGCTCCACCAGGATCGTCAGCTCGGACTGCCCGAGCATGTCGATGAATCCGGGAGCCACGACCTTGCCGGCCGCGTCGATCCGCCGCCGGGCCCGCGACTGGGAGAGATCGCCGATCGCCGCGATCCGCCCACCCCGGATGCCGACGTCCCCCGAATACCAGGGGGAGCCGGTGCCGTCGACGATGTGGCCGTGATCGAGGACGAGGTCGAAGGGGATCTCCGCCGCGCGCAGCCCGCAGGCAAGGAGGAGCAGGAGGGATGAAAGGACGAGATTCCGGAGCTTCATGAGGATCGATCCCTACCCCGGCTGCTGCCAGAGCTTGACGCCCCCGAGGAGCCCGGCGACGTTCTCGATCCGCTTGACGTTCGCCGGCAGCTTGAAGTCGATCTCCTTCGCGTTGCCGCCGCCGAGATAGAGAACGCGGTAGTTGAAGATCGGCGCCAGCTGCGCGATCACCTTCTTCACCCGGCGGTTCCAGCGCTTCTTGCCGACCTTGTGGAGGGCCTCGTTGCTCACCAGCTCCTCGTAGGTCTTCTGCTTGCGGAACGGGTGGTGGGCCATCTCGATGTTCGGCACGTAGTGGCCGTCGACGTAGAGCGCGAAGCCCATGCCGGTGCCGAGCGTCAGCACCAGCTCGGTGCCGATCCCCTCGATCGCCGCCAGCCCCTGGACCCCGGCGTCGTTGGCGATCCGCACCGGCTTGCCGGTCAGCTTCTCCAGCGCCCCGGCGAAATCGAACCCCTCCCACGCCGGATCGAGGTTGGGCGCGGTCAGCGTCCGCCCCTTCACCACCACCCCGGGGAACCCGGAAGCCACGCGGTTGAAGCGGGGCATCTGGCCGACGATCTCCTGGATCGCCGCCAGCATGGCCTCGGGGGTCGCCGGATGCGGCGTCTCGAGGCGGACCCGCTCGCAGGTGGGACGATCCGCCGCGTCGGCGGTGAAACCCTTGATGCCGGTTCCGCCGATGTCGAGGCAGAACGTGATCGGTGACCCCGTCTTTTTCATCCCCGCTCCTCTCCTGGGTTGAACGACAGCGGGATTATCGCAGAGCGCGGCGGGGATTTCCTACGGTGGTTCCCGAGGTCACGCCAGCGATCACGCCAAGGCCGCCGCCGCCCGGGCGATGGCCGCCTTGAGCTTGTCGACGTCCACCGGCTTGACCAGGTGCTCGCGGAAGCCCGCCTCGCGGCTGCGGCGCAGGTCTTCTTCCATGCCGAAGCCGCTGACGGCGATTCCCTCCAGGCCGTAAAGGTCCCGCAGCTCGCGCATCAGGTCGAAGCCGTTGCCGTCGGGCAGCCCGAGGTCGCTCACCACGAGATCGAAGGTGTGGCTCTCGGCGAGCCGGCGGGCGGTGCGCACGTCCGGCGCCGGCTTGACGTCGTGGCCGGCGAGCTCGAGCAGGGCCGCCATCACCTCCAGCGTCGTCTCGTTGTCCTCCACCAGCAGCAGCCGGAGCGCCGCCGTCTCGGCGGGCTTCGCGGCGGCCCCGGCCAGCTCGGCGGCTTCGGGCGCGGCGATCGTGGCGAGGCCGAGGGTGAAGGTGGCCCCCTGGCCGCGGCCGGGGCTCAAGCCGGTGAGCGTGCCGTCGTGCTGATCGACCAGGGCTTTGCAGATGGCGAGGCCGAGCCCCAGGCCGCCGAAGGTGCGGGTGATCTGGGGGTCCCCCTGCTCGAAGGCGTTGAACAGGCGCGGCAGGTCCTCGGGCGCGATGCCGATCCCGGGATCGATCACCGCGACCTCGATCCGGCCCGGCCCGGGGTTGCGCGTGACCACCCGGATCCGCCCCCCGGTGGGGGTGAACTTCACGGCGTTCTTGAGCAGGTTCCAGAACACCTGCTGCAGCCGGGCCGAGTCGGCCCAGACGTGGTGCTCGGCCGCGCCGGGCTCGAGATCGATCGCGACCACCCCCTCCTCCACCCCCTCGCAACAGATCGCCACCGAATGCTCGAGCAGGGCGTGGACGTCCGTCGCCTCGAAATGGAGAGCGAGCTTGCCGCGGGAGACGCGGGTGAGGTCGAGGAGGTCGTCGATCAGCTTCGCCTCGAGCTCGACGTTGCGCTGGATCATCCGCAGGTCGGCGCGCAGGGTCTCCGGCAGGTCGGACGAGCGGGCGAGGGCGGCGACGCGCATCAGCACCGGCGTCAGCGGCGTGCGCAGCTCGTGGCTCAGGGCGGCCAGGAAATGGTCTTTGGCCTTGCTGGCCGCCTCGGCCCGGCCGTAGAGGCGGGCGTTGTCGATGGCGAGGGAGGCGCGCGAGGCGAGCCCCTCGGCGAGCTCGAGATCGGGCCGCCCGAAGCTCCGGCCGGAGACCTCGGCGGCGGCGAGGAGCATCACTCCCAGGATCTCCCCGCGGGCGGCCAGGGGCACGGAGATGAACGACCGCGGGGCCAGCCGCAGGAAGCCGTCGAGCATCTCCGGGTGCTGATGGACGGACCGCAGCACCTCATAGCTCACGCTCGGCGCGATCTGGCTCTCTCCCGTCTCCACCGCCCGCCAGAGCAGGCTGTCGAGGTTCTTGGGGAGGGCCTCGAAGACCTGCCCCACCCGCCGCAGCACCTCCTCCTGGTCCGGATCGACGTGGAGCAGGGCCACCTGCCGCAGCCGGGGCCCCTCCTGCAGCTCAAGGACCAGGCCGTAGTCCGCCAGGCGGGGGACGGTGAGGTGCAGGAGGCTCCGCAGGGTCTCCGCGTAGTCGAGCGACTCGGAGAGGGCGCTCCCCGCCTCGGCGAGCAGAGCGGCGCGCCCCTCGGCCCGCTTGCGCTCGGTCAGGTCGAGCACGAAGCCGACCGAGGCGTCCGATTCCGGCAGCAGGGCGGAGCCGGCCAGGACCGGCACCCGGCTGCCGTCGCCGCGACGGAACTCCTTCTCGTAGGGGGTGCAGGCGCCGGTCGTCATCAGCTCGACCATCGCCCGCTGGTCCGCCTCCTCCCAGCCGGGAGGGGTCAGCTCGACCCAGCTCAGCTCGCCCCCCTCGAGCTCCTGCCGGCTGTGGCCGAGCATGGAGAGGAAGGCGTCGTTGGCGCCGGTGATCCGCGCCCCCTCGTCGGCGTAGTAGATGCCGAGGATGTTGGACTCGAACAGGCGCTCGATCCCCGCCTGGCCCTGCCGCAGGACCTGGAGAAGCGCGGGCTCGGCAGCGGGCCGGCGGGCGAGGCTGTTCTCACCCCTGCGAAGGGACCGGCGGCGGCGCAGAAATTTGAACAACAGGTCGACCCTTTTTCACAGGTAGATGCTTCAGGAATTCAATACGATAAAAATATCCGAACGCCCCCGGAAACGCCAGACGCCCCAAAACAGAAGCGGCGGCCCCCTCCCTCGGAAGGCCGCCGCCGTGGAGAAGCCTGCGCCCAAGCCGGCCTCAGGGCACGTCGTAGGTGTCGATCTTCTTCCCCTGGAGGTACTTGTCCATCCAGGCCACGATGTGCCGCAGCCGCTCGATGCGGTGCCAGGGCTGGCCCGAGCGCGACAGCTCGTGGCTCTCGTCGGGGAAGCGCACCATGACGACCGGCTTGTGCAGGTACTTCAGGGCGCGGAACATCTGCTCGCCGCCGGCCGCGGGCGGCGTCCGGTAGTCCGCCTCGCCCTCGATCAGCATCAGCGGCGTGGTGACGTTTTTCACATAGGTGATCGGCGACAGCCGCGCGAAGTCCTGCGGGTACTCCCAGGGCGCGCCGTGGAACCAGGTGGGGCGGAAGAGGGTGAAGTCGGCCGTGTAGAAGAAGGTCGACCAGTCGGCGATCGAGCGCTGCGCGGCGGCCGCCGCGAAACGGTGCGTCTGGGTGACGATCCAGTTGGTCAGGATGCCGCCGCCGCTGCCGCCGGTCACCCCCAGCCGCTTGGGATCGGCGATGCCGCGCTTGACCATCTCGTCGACGCCGGCCAGGAGGTCCTTGGCGTCGTCACCCGGGAAGTTGTACTGGATGACGTTGCCGAACTCCTGGCCGTAGGTCGAGCTCCCCCGCGGGTTCGGATAGAGCACCACGTACCCCTTGGCGGCCATCCACTGCATCTCGTGGAAGAAGGTGTAGCCATAGGCCGTGTGCGGGCCGCCGTGGATGTCGAGGATCAACGGGTACTTCTTCCCCGCGGTGTAATCCGGCGGCCGCTGCACGAAGGCGTGGATCTCCCGGCCGTCGAAGCTCTTGTAGGTGATCTCCTCGGGCGGTGTCAGATCGAGCTGCGAGAAGAGCTCCTGGTTGGGGTGCGCGAGCGGCGTCAGGCGACCGGTGGCGGCGTCGAGCGAGTAGAGGTCGCCGATCACCGTGGGGGTGGAGATCACCACCGCCAGACGCGAGGCGTCCGGGGTCGCCGAGTAGGAGACGATCTCGTGATCCCCCTGGGTGACGGGGGTGATCTTGCCGGTGGCGACGTCGAAGCGCTCCAGGTTGACCCGGCCGCGCTCGCCCACGGCGGCGATGATGGAGCGGCCGTCCCGGCTCCAGACGACCGGCTGCGGGCTGCCGCCCCGGGGCGGGTGCTGGTCGGTCGAGAGCCCTTCGAGGAGATCGGCGTCCAGGGCCGAGGCCAGGTTGCGCGCCGTGGCGCCCGACGCGATGTCGGCCACGAAGAGGTCGTTCTGGTTGAAGGAGCGGTCCGCCTTCGGGTTCGCGAACCCCCCGAAGCCGAACCTCCGGCCGTCGGGCGAGAGCGCGAAATCCCCCGCCGCGCCGGCGAAGCTGAGCACGTGGCGGATCTCTCCGCCGGCCGCCGGGATGGCAAAGAGATCGTTGTGCGGTGCCGAGTAGTAGGGCTCCTTCTCGGTTTCCGCGGCGAAATAGAGGAGCGAGCCGTCCGGCGACCAGACCGGGTTCCCCTCGCCGAATTCGCCCGAGGTGAGCCGCTTCGTCTCCGGCAGCGCGACGAAACCGGCCTTCGGGACCGGCACCGTCCAGAGGTGGCCGGGATGGGTGAGGTCACCATACCCCCCGCCGTTGAAGCGGTAGACCGCCCGGGTGATCACCCGGACGTCGCTCTGGTGCTCCTCCTCACCCTTCTTCTCCTCCTTGCCGTCCCCTTCGGGAGGCTTGGCCTTCTCGTCCTTCGCCTTCTCGCTCCTCCACTTCCGGAGGTCCTTGTCGTTCGCCGAGCTGACGAAGGCGAGCGTCCTGCCGTCCGGAGACCAGACCGGATCTCCGGCCCCCTGTGGCACGCCGGTCAGGGGGACGGCCTCGCCGCCCTGGGTCGAGATGAGATAGACCTGCGGCGGCTGACCCTTGTCGTCCTTCCTGGCGGACCGCACGAAGGCGATCCGCGAGCCGTCCGGCGACCACCGGGGCGAGGAATCGGACGGGCCGCTGGTGAAGGAGCGGGCGGGCTCGCTGCCGTCCGCGGGCACGATCCAGAGGGCGGTGTCGTAGCCCTCCTTCTTCTCGTTGACGGTCACGCGGACGAAGACCACCTGCTTGCCGTCCGGCGAGATCTGCGGGTCGGCGGTCCAGACGAATTTGAAGAGATCGGTCTCGGCGATCGGCCGCTTGGCGGCGCTCGCGGCATGGGGAACCGCCAGCAGCAGGGCGGCGACGAGGACAGCCGCGGCGCGGCGGCTACGGAGAATGGCAAGCATCAATGGGCTCCTCCCTACTTCTTCAGCCCGATCTCGCGCAGCCGCTGCTCCAGGAACTGGCCGGCCGTGATCGGCGGGTACTTGGGCGGGTTCTCCGCGGTGACGAACCGCTCGCCGAT
This sequence comes from uncultured Acidobacteriota bacterium, assembly GCA_963698025.1. Classification (GTDB taxonomy): domain Bacteria; phylum Acidobacteriota; class Thermoanaerobaculia; order Multivoradales; family UBA5704; genus DATARR01. The sequence continues at coordinate 1,580,882 of OY969112.1, forward strand.
CGTCAGGTCGCAGGCCGAGTAGGGGTGGACGAAGAAGGGCATCGAGTAGCGGTCGCGGGCGGCGTTCTCGGCCGGGTTGACCACCCGGTGGGTGGCGGCGGGGACGACCTCGTTGGTGAACCGGGAGAGCATGTCGCCGGCGTCGACCACGATCTGCCCCGGGCCGGTCTCGACCGCCATCCACTCCCCCTGGCGGGTGAGGATCTCCAGCCCCGAGTCGGTCGCCTCGCAGAGCAGGGTGATGAGGTTGATGTCCTCGTGGGCGGCGGCGCGCACGGCCGGCGCCTGGTCGGGCCGCACCGGCGGGTAGTGGATGACGCGCAGGATGCTGTTGCCCACCTCCATCATCGAGGAGAAGGTGTCGCGCGACATGTCGAAATACTCCGCCAGGGCGCGCAGCAGGTTCTCGGCCACCCGCTCCAGGCTGCTGTAGAGCCGCTGTGTGGGCTGCCGGATCTCCGGGATCTCCGCCGGCCAGACGTTCGCCGGATATTCCCGCCGGTACGGGTGCCCCTCCGGCGGCTCCTGGCCGATGTGCCAGAACTCCTTGAGGTCGGGCAGCGGATTGTCCTTGGCGTGCTCGACCCCGAACGGCGTATACCCCCGGGCTCCCCCCTCGACGCCCGCGTACCGCCGCTTGACCCCGTCGGGCAGCTCGAAGAAACGCTTCCAGAGGTCGTAGGTGCCGCGGATCAGCGACGAGTCGATCCCGTGCCCCTCGACGTTGAGGAAGCCGAACTCGCTCAAGCCCTCCCCCAGCGTCTCGATCAGCCGCGAGCGCGCCGCGGCGTCGCCCGAGGTGTAGTCGTTCAGGTCCACGGTGGGAATGTTCTTCGCTGCGCTCATGGGGGTCCCCCTCTCGGTTCGCGTTCTCGCGCGGAGTCTATCAGGAGAGGACGCGGCGCACCGCGAGCGCGAGATCCGTCCGCAGCGGCGGCAGCGGGAGGGTCAGGTTTCCGCCCCCGGAGTGGACGACCTCGAAACAGCCGAGGCATCTTCCCTCGACCGTGTTCCAGGGGGTTACACGGTAGCTTCCGGCGCCGAGCCCGGGGATGGAGACCGTGGCATCGACTGGCCCGGCATCCGCGCGCACCCTCCCCTTCCGATCCAGCCGGTCGACCCGCAGGATCCAGACGACCGCCTGGGCCTCGTCGCCGCAGGCGAAGCCGACGCAGCCGGGCCCCTCGACCGCGATCTCGGAGCTGAGGTTCCGCCGCCGGAAACGGGTCCAGTCGATCAGCGGCAGGAAGCCGGCGAGGGCCTGCTGGGCGTCGCGCATCCCGGGCGTCAGCTGATGCGGGCGCCGGTTGGGCCAGCGCATGCCGCCGCCCGCCCCGCCCGCGGCCAGGTGGGCCCACTGGATGTGCCGGAAGTACTCGTCGTCGAACGGCGCCGGCAGGGTCCGGTGGCGGTCCTTGTAGGTGTGGATGGGGCCGTGCTCGCTGTCGAGGAAGGGGCGTTCCGGGGGGACCTCCGCGAGCGCCTCGCGCATCAGGCGGCCGACGGCGACGGCGGCCTCGACCGTGTTGCGCGGGTGGTCGATCGTCCCCTGTTCGTAGAGGTGGATGCTGTGGAAGTCGAGCGCGGGGTGGCGGAGGATCGGTTCCACCGTCCCGGGAACTTCGAGCAGCAGCGGCCCGAAGATCGAGACCGTCTGCGGATGGGCCCGGCCGTGGAGCTCGATCTCGCGCCGGCGCAGGGTGTCGCTCAGGTCCTGGATGAGCTCGCCGAAGCAGCCCGGATCGTTGCCGCCGTAGGCCGGGTGGAGCTCGTTCCAGAGATCCCAGGCGAAGAGGACGCCGCTACCCCCCCAGCGCTCGGTCGCGAAGAGCAGCCGCCGCTTGATCGCGGCGCGGGTCTCCCGGCAGGTCAGCATCCCTGACCGCGCCTTGCACGGCCCGCCGTTCGCCCGGTTGTAGGGGTGGTGCTTCCACCTCTTCCACATCCAGAAGGTGTCGAACGGGGTGAGCAGGATCCGCAGCCCCCGCCGCGCGCAGAGGTCGAAGAGGTCGTCCCAGAGCTCGACCAGCGCGGGATTGAAGACGCCGGCCGGCCGCTCGAAATACCGGTACCGGCCGTGGGCGTACTCCATCATCAGCCGCAGGCAGGTCACGCCATGGTCGGCGAGATCGGCCAGATAACGCTCGACGCTCGCCAGATCGCGGCGGCGGAAGAGCCCCTCCAGCTCCGGCCAGGTGATGGCGTCGTTCTGACCGATCGGCGTCCAGCTCTCGCCACGATCGGTCTGGAAATACGGCGCTCCCGGGGAGACCGTGATCCAGGGGAGGTGGGGGGCTGGGGTTGCGGAACGGCTTGAACGGCTCATACGGCTCGGGGCTCCCATGACATCGAGAGCGAGAAGTCGACAGCAAGAGATGGGCCAGAATCGCGTCCAGACGATACGTGATCCGTTGGTCTGCGCATCGAGCCGCCCCTGGCACACCGCGTGCTAACGTTCCCGCACGAGTGGGGGGATAAACGGGGTCCATCATGCTGCGGCGCATTCTCAATAAAAATCAGGACGAGCTCCTGGCCGAAAACCGGCGCCTGCTCGGCGATCTGCGGCAGGCCCTGGCGCGGTTCGACGCCTCGGCGGAGGACCAGGCGACCCTCAAGCGGTCGGCCGTGCAGCTCGACGAGCTCTTCCTGCTCGTCGTCGCCGGCGAGTTCAACGCCGGCAAGAGCGCCTTCATCAACGCCCTGCTGGGGAGCAAGACCCTCGAGGAGGGGGTCACCCCCACCACCACCCACGTCCACGTCATCAAGTATGGCGCCGCGGTCTCCCGCACGCCGCTCGAGGCGGCGCTCGACGTCATCACCGCACCGGTCGAGTTGCTGCAGGACATCAACATCGTCGACACCCCGGGCACCAACGCCATCCACCGCGAGCACGAGGCGATCACCCGCGAGTTCGTGCCGCGCTCGGACATGGTGCTCTTCGTCACCTCGGCCGACCGTCCGTTCACCGAGAGCGAGCGCGCCTTCCTCCAGGGCATCCGCGACTGGGGGAAGAAGATCGTGATCGTGGTCAACAAGATCGACACCGTCGAGACCGCCGAGGACATCGAACGCATCCTCGCCTTCGTCGCCGAGAGCGCCCGGACCCTGCTCGGCTTCGCGCCGGAGATCTTCCCGGTGGCGGCCCGCCTCGCCCTGCGCGGCAAGCTCGGCAACGACCCCGCCCTGCTCGCCCAGAGCCGGTTCGAGGCGCTGGAGCGCTACATCGTCGACACCCTCGACGAGAAGGAGCGGGTGCGTCTCAAGCTGATGAACCCCCTGGGCGTCGCCGAGCACCTCTCGAAGCGCTACCTGGAGATCACCGACGGCCGGCTCGGCCTGCTCCAGGAGGACTTCGCGGCGATCGAGGACATCGAGCGCCAGATGGCCCTGTTCAAGGAAGACATGCAGCGCGAGTTCCGCTTCCGGCTCGCCGACGTCGACAACGTCCTCAACGAGTTCGAGAACCGGGGGATGAGCTTCTTCGACGACACCATGCGCCTAGCCCGCGTTGTCGACCTGATGAACAAGTCGAAGATGAAGGCCGACTTCGAGCGTACCGTGGTCGCCGACCTGCCGCAGCGGATCGAGAAGCGGGTGACCGAGATCATCGACTGGCTGGTCAGCTCCGAGCTGCGGCAGTGGCAGGCGGTGACCGAGCACCTGGCATTGCGGCGGCAGAAGCACGCCGACCGCATCGTGGGCCAGGTCGGCCGCAGCTTCGACTTCGACCGCACGCGCCTGCTCGACAGCGTCGGCCGCACCGCCCAGCGGTCGGTCGAGACCTTCGACCGCGAGCGGGAGGCGAACCGCCTCGCCGACTCGGTCAAGATGGCGGTCACCACCACCGCCCTCGCCGAGGTGGGAGCGATCGGCCTCGGCGTCCTCCTCACCCATCTGGCGGTCACGGCGGCCGCGGATTTCACCGGCATCCTCGCCGCCGGCACGGTCGCCGTCCTCGGCTTCTTCATCATCCCCAACCGCCGCCGCGACGCCAAGAAGGACCTGCACGACAAGATCGAAGCCATGCGCACGCAGCTCATGACCTCGCTCACCGCCCAGTTCGACAGCGAGGTCGAGGGCAGCATGCGGCGCATCGACGAGGCGATCGGCCCCTACACCCGCTTCGTCCGCGCCGAGCGCGAGCACCTCAACGCGGCCCGCGAGGAGCTCAACGCGGTTACCCAGGGGCTGGTGCGGCTGCGGAGCCGGGTGGAAGAGCTGTAGTAGACGAGCTCCAAAAGGGCGTTGCGCATTGGAGCGATCTGCGCTCCGAGGATGCCCCGCCGCCTTGAATCCCTGTAAGCTCCCCGCCAAAATCGTCATCGACGACCCAGGGGAGTCTTTCGTTTGAGCAACCCAGCGATCCAGCGGCAGAAAAGACCCGGCACCTTCCAGAGCCTCTCCCTGGCGTTCACCTCCTGGCGGACCGCCTCGGTGACGCTGATGTCCTTCGCCTCGGGGATGCCCCTGGGGCTGATCTGGGTCGCCATCCCGGACTGGATGCGCAAGTCGGGGGTCGACATCCGGGTGGTGGGCCTGTTCACCCTCGCCCAGGCGCCGTGGACGTTCAAGTTCCTCTGGTCGCCGCTGATGGACCGCTTCGTGCCGCCGCTCGGACGGCGGCGCGGCTGGGCGTTCATCGCCCAGATCGCGCTCTTCATCGGCGTCCTCTGCCTCGCCGGGCTCGGCGACCACCCCAGCACCCCGTGGGTGGTGGGCGCCCTGGCCCTCGCCATGGCCTTCGCCGGCGCCACCCAGGACATCGCCATCGACGCCTACGCCGTGGACGTCCTGCGGCCGGACGAACAGGCAGTGGCGGCCGGCGCCCGCAACGCCCTCTGGCGGCTCGGGTACCAGCTCGCCGGCAGCATCTCCATCTGGCTCGCCGGGCTCTGGGGTTGGCAGGCGGTCAACGTCTTCCTCGCCTGCCTTTACCTGCCGATGCTGATCGTGCTCTGGAAAGCCCCCAATCCGGCGGACAAGGCGGTCGCTCCCAGGACCCTGAAGGAGGCCGTCTGGCACCCCTTCCTCGGCTTCCTCTCACGCCACCGCGCGCTCGAGATCCTCGCTTTCGTCCTGCTCTACAAGCTCGCGGACAACCTCGTCCAGGCGCTGCAGCGCCCCTTCCTGATCGACAAGGGGTACAGCGACTTCGACCGCGGCTTCGTGCTGTTCGTCATCGGCCTGGTGGTCAACGTCGTCGGCACCTTCGTCGGCGGCTTGCTGACCACGCCGCTGGGGCTGGGGCGGGCGCTCTGGGTGTTCGGCATCATCCAGATCTTCGCCAACGCCGGCTATGCCATCCTCGCCCACCAGCCGGGGCCGGACCGGCCGATGATGTGGGCCGCCTTCGGCTTCGAGACGCTGGCGAGCAGCCTCGCGAGCGGCGCCTTCCTGGTGCTGCTGATGCGGATGACCCAGAAGCGCTTCTCCGCCACCCAATACGCCCTCTTCTCCAGCCTCTTCGGGCTCCCCCGCATCGTCTCCGGGCCGATCTGCGGCTTCCTGGTGCATGCCGTCGGCTGGGAGGCGTTCTTCTGGTCGACGCTGCCGACCGGCATCCCGGGGCTGATCCTGCTCGCCCGCTTCGTCCCCTTCACCGCCCGCGAGCCGGAGTTCCGGGTGGAGCCACCACGGATCGGCCGCCCCCTGACCGGCCCGGAGCTCGCCCTGCGCGGGCTCGCCGGCGGCGGCGTCGGCCTCGCCTTCGGCGCCTTCACCGTCGCGCTGATGAACGCCCTCGAAGCCGCCAAGAAGGGAGGCGGCTTCGATCTCCTCACCCCGCTGGCGGCGCTGGCCCAGCCGCACGGGAATTCGGGATGGCTGACGCTGCTGGGTCTGGTGATCTTCGGCGCCGTCTGCGGATTGATCACCGCGGCGATCGCGGCGGCGCGGCACGGGGCGGGTCTCGAGCTGGCGCTCGAGGAGTCCCGCCCCGAAGAGGGCTAGTCAGAGCCGCGTCAGAAGATCGGCAGGTGGAAGTTGGAGACCAGGAAGACCGCCATCTGGGCGCGGTTGACCGGGTTCCCGGGGCAGAAGTTGCCGCCGCCGCAGCCGCCGGTGATGCCGCGCCGGGCCAGCTCCGTCACCCACGGACAGAAGGGGCTCGAGGGGGCGATGTCGATGAACGACGACGACGCGGCCGGACAGGCCGGCGGCGCGTAGCCCGGCCCCTCCAGGGTGGAGAGCAGGAAGACCGACATCTGATCGCGGGTTACCACGGTCCCCGGACAGAAGTTGCCGCCGCCGCAGCCGCTGGTGACGCCGCGGTGCGCCAGCTCCTGGATCCACGGGCAGAGGGCGTTCGACGCCGGCACGTCGCTGAAGGGAGCGGTGGTGCACGGCGGCGGCGTATACCCTGGAGCCTCCTTGGAGAGCAGCAGGAAGACGGCCATCTGGCCGCGGGTCACCGCTCCCTCGGGGCAGTACTGGCGGGGGTTCGCGGCGCAGCCCGAGGTGACGCCGTTGCGGTACATCGCCTCGATCCACTTCTTCGCCCAGTAGCCGCGGGGGGTGTCCGCGAAGACCGTGCCGAGGAAGTCGAGGCCGGCGCCGAGCAGGTCGCGCTGCTCGTTCAGGTTGTACAGGTCCACGTAGGTATCGCCGACGTAGAGGGTCCGGTAGGTCGGACCGATCTTGCTGACTCCGTAGATCTGGCCGATGCTGTCCTGGAGCGCCACCTCGGCTCCGGCAGCGGGCACGACGAGGCCGGGGTAGCCGCTCGCATAGAACGGTCCCGCTCCGTTGAGCGCCGAACCCCGGCCGATCAGAGTGACGTTGTAGGAGTCACCATAGCTCTGGCTGCCAATGCCGAGATAGCTCTGGAGGAAGGGATCGGTCCCGTAGGCGTTCGGGGAGCTCAGGAGCAGGCCCCCTCCCGCGGAGAGATAGGTGGTGAGGACGTTCTCAGCGTCGGTGTTCAGGGAGGAGGAGTAGCTGGTATCCCAGAGGACGCGGGGGTAGAGGGCGAGCGTCGCGGCGTCGGGCAGGCCGTTCGCGTCGGCGTCCCACGTTTCGTAGATCATTCCCAGCGCGTCCAGCGCCGAGGTGTAGGAGGAAAGATAGTAGGAGTCGCCGGTGACGACGAGGACAGAGGGCAGACCTTCCAGATAGCTCACGGCCACGCTCAGCGGCCCCGCCGGCATGGTCAGCGAATTCGTCTTCTTGTGGCTGCCGTCGGCGCTGGTGTTTGTCCACCCGCCCACCCGCCAGCCGCGGACCGGCGAGGCGGTCAGCTGGATCGGCTCCGCGTATTTGTACTGGCCGGCCGGGCAGCCGGGCGAATTCGCGGGCGAGGCCACCGGATCGCCGCCGGAGCCGGTGTGGGAGACGGTGAGCGCGAAACAGGGGGCGTAGTAGGCGGCGGAGACCGTGTGCGGGGCCGCCGGCATGGTCAGCGTATTGGTGGCGGCGGTGCCCGCGTCGTTGTCCGTGCCGCTCCAGCTCTGGAGCGCCCAGCCGGTCGCGGGGTGCGCGGTCAGCAGGAGGGCCTGGCCGGCCCTGTACTCCCCCGGCTGGCAGCCGGGCGAGCTCACGGGCGAGGCGTCGGGAAGGCCGCCGTTCCCCGTGCGCGTCCGCGTCAGGAGATAGCAGGCCTCCTTGTCGATGACGAGGTGGACGGCGTCCGGGTACGGATTCTCGTCCGCGTCGGTCGAGCCGACGATCAGCCGGTTCATCGAGATCCCCGACGGGGCGGCCCCGAAGTCCACCGTCACCGAGACCCGCTTCGAGCCCCCCGGCGCCACGTCGAACGGCCCCTCGGGCGTCCAGTGGATCCAGGAGACCAGGGATTCGAGCTGCATCGACAGCACCGAGAGCACGGCGGTGCCGTCGTTGTGGATCATGAGCTCCTGAGTGACGAACGGCCCGGCGGTGACCGCCTTGCCGATGTCGATCCGGCGCATGTCGCTGTAGCCGAACCCGCTCACCGGCACGGCGGTGGCGCGCAGGATCGCCAGCACGTTCGACACGGAGGCGGACGGGTGCTGCTGCCGCAGGATCGCCCAGGCTCCCGCGACGTGAGGAGCGGACATCGAGGTGCCGTCGAGCGTGGCGGTCCCGCCGCCCGGCACGGACGAGGTGATCGAGACCCCCGGCGCCATCAGGTCCACCGCCGGGCCGACCGTCGAGAAATTCGCCACCTGGTCGTCGTCGTCGGTCGAGCCGACGCTGATGGCGCTCGAGATGCAGGCCGGGGCATAGACGTAGTAGGAGCCGTAGTCGTTACCCGCGGCGCCGATGGTGGCGACGTCGATCGAGCGCAGGTTGTCGACCGCCGCCTTGAGCGCCGGGTTGTCGCTGTCGCAGGTCTGACGATTGTAATAGGAATTGGACGTCGTGCCGAGGCTCACGTTGACCGCCGCGATGTGGAACGTGCCGGCCAGGGCGTAGACCCGCTCCAGCCCCGCGAGCTCGTCGCTGAGCCACGAGCCGATCTCGCAATCGTCGGCGTAGTAACAGAACTTCGAGAAGACCTGGATGGAGATGAGGTCCGCGTCGCGGGCCACCCCGAAGTTGGGGCCCACCCCGTCGTTGCCGGCGGCAATGCCGGCGACGTGCGTGCCGTGGCGGCAGTCGTCGGAGAGGGAGGCCGGGCAGTTCACGCCCGAGCCGGCCGCCGTGGACGCCGTCACCCCGCCGGGGCAGAGGCTCGTCCAGTTGTAAGAGTCGCCGCCCAGCTGATGTTCGACGAATAGCAGGCCTCCGAGACCACCTTGTTGTGCCCCCCGGAGGTGAAGAACGGGTGGGTCTTGTCGACCCCGGAATCCAGCACCGCGATCACCTGGCCGGCGCCGGTGAGGCCCTTCGCCCAGGCCACGCCGGAGCCGATCACCGCGTTGCTGCTGGCGAGGAACGGCTTCTGGAAGACGTCCTCCTGGATCCCCGTCACCTCGGGCAGGCGGGAGAGCAGGTCCAGGGCCGCGGCGTCCACCTCCAGCGACAGGAAGGGGATGTGCTCGTAGCGGGCGTGGACCGTCACCTTCTGCCCCACCAGCTTCGCCAGGGCGGCGTCCTGGATCTGGCCGATGGCCTGGCGCTGCGCCAGCGCCTGGGCCCCGGCGAGGGCGCCTTCCGGACTGAACGGCGCGGCGAGCCGTACGATGACGCGCGCGCCCTTACTCGCAGCTTTCTCCCGCAGCGTCTTGGAGATCACAGGACGGGAGGAGACTGGCGGCGCCGTCTCCACGGCCTTGGCGGAGGCCGCGGGCGGTGTGGCGCCAAAATACAGCGTCGTGGGCTCGATCCGGATCTCCGGGGCCGATACGACGCCATGCGCCGGAACGGCGAGAGCCAGGACGGCGACAAGGATCCAGACCAGACGCCCCACCACGGCCTGCGGGCGCAACTCGGACGGGCTCAGCCAACCCTTCATGCAGCATCTCCTTCCAGAGCTCGAGTTGATCGGACGAATTTCCTCTACTCTACTCAGAATGAGCGCCGGGATGAATCCCTTTCATCTCTATTTCGTAATATGTAGATGGGGCCGGTGAAGAGGGCCGGCCCCGCGCAGGCCGCGACGGCGGCCGGGAGGTGAGATATGCCGCTCTACCGCTCTCGCAAGCACAAGATCATCGCCGGGGTCTGCGGCGGGCTCGCCGAATGGCTCGGCTGGGACCCCACGCTGGTCCGCATCGCCTACGTGGTCATCTCCATCGCCTCGGTAGCCTTCCCCGGAATCATCGCCTACATCGTCCTCTGGATGGTGATGCCCAAGGATCTGGCGTAGCGGCCGTGGGTTCGATACATCGGGCCGGACGAAGAGCTAGTCTCCGTCCGGCCCGAACGCGGACCGGTGCTCCTACTGCAGGGGGATTCCGAAGGTGGTCACCAGAAACACGGCAAGTTGAGCCCGCGTGTTCGGGCTTCCCGTGCAGAAGCTGCCCCCGCCACATCCAGCGGTGATCCCGCGATTGACCATCTCCTGAATCCAGGGACAGAAAGAGCTGGTGCTCGGCACATCGGTGAAGGGAGACGTCGTACACGGCGCGGGAGCATAGCCTGGCCCGTGGGACGTCGAGAGCAGGAATACTGCCATCTGGGCTCGGGTCACGGGACTGCCCGGGCAATACTGGCCACTTCCGCAACCGGCGGTTACCCCGCGCCGTGCCAGCTCCTGGACCCAGGGGCAGATCGGGCTCGAAGCAGGAACGTCGCTGAACGGGCTCGTCGTGCAAGCAGGTGGCACGTAGTTGGGCCCTTCCTTGGCGGCAAGGAGCAACTGAGCCATCGAGCCACGGGTCACCACATCCTCCGGACAATATCTCCGGGGACTATCCGCGCACCCGTTCGTGACGCCGGCCCGGAAGATCGCCTCGACGAATTTTCGGGCCCAGTACTTCGGAGGCACGTCCGCGAAGATCGTGGAGCAGAAATCGAGACCCGCCGCCATCACGTCCTGGCGCGCCTGCGTGGTCGGGAGCGCCTCGAGAGGGAAGCCGAGGAAGATCGTCCGGTGGTTGGGGCCGATCCGGCTGATTGCCGCGTCGCCGTTGTTCCCGGAGAAAGCGAGCTCGGCACCCGCCGCCGGTGAAATCCGGTCGCTGAAGTCCGTGAACGGATACGACAGCGTATAGGGTCCCAGGCCGGAGAACGCTGAGCCCTGCCCCTGCACCGTGCTCTGCCCCACGTCGTTCGAAGCCGAGCCCAGGCCTAGGTAGTTGGTCATAAAACTCGTCGTGCCGCGATCAAAATAGTAATCCTGGCTGCTCAGAATCATGCACCGGCCGCTTCCCCCGCTGAGGAAAGTGGCGAGGTCCGCCTCTCCCGAAGCTCCTGGCCCCGCGAAGCCACCGAACGAAGCGCCCGAGAGCCAGATGACCGTCTGGTAGGCCTGGAGCGCCACCGCACCGGGCTCGTTGTCACTGTTGGCCGTATTCCAAAGGTCGTAGGGCCGCCCCAGGGCAGCGAGGGCTGCGATGTAGTACGAACGGACATCGGGGTTGTCGTCGTCGTCATCGACCAGGAGGATTGAGGAAGATACCGTACTGCCAGATTGGTTGACATTGAAGCTATTGCCGGCAATCGTCGCAGAGGCCGACCGAGACGAGGTGGACGCGTTCTGTGTCCACGCTACCGTGAGCGAGCCTGAGCCCGAACCACCCGTTGGTGAAACCGTCAGCCAGGAGCCGTTGCCCGAAGCCGACCAGCTTCCGCCCTGGCAACCCGAGGGCGAGCCCGTTACGGTCACAAACTGAGAGCCAGTACCCGCACTCGGGTTGACTCCTGCCGGACTGATGAAGAAGCTCGTGCACGTCGGGGACGTACTGCCGGCTTGAGTAACGTTGAAGCTGTTGCCGGCGATTGTTGCGCTGGACGAACGGGCTGAGGTGGACGTGTTCTGCGTCCACGATACCGTGGCCGAGCCTGAGCCCGACCCACTCGTCGGCGAAACCGTCAGCCAGGAGCCATTGCTGGAAGCCGACCAGCTTCCACCCTGACACCCTGAGGGCGAGCCCGTTACGGTCACGAACTGTGAGCCACTGTTCGTGCTCGGGTTGGCCCCTGTCGGACTGATGAAGAAACTCGTGCACGTCAGGGGCGTGCTGCCTGCCTGGGTGACGTTGAAGCTGTTGCCGGCGATTGCCGCGCTGGATGACCGGGCTGAGGTGGACGTGTTCTGTGTCCATGATACCGTAGCCGAGCCTGAGCCCGATCCACTCGTCGGCGAAACTGTCAGCCAGGAGCCGTTGCCCGAAGCTGACCAGCTTCCACCCTGACATCCCGAGGGCGAACCCGTGACGGTCACGAGCTGTGAGCCACTGTTCGCGCTCGGGTTGGTCCCTGTCGGGCTGATGAAGAAGCTCGTGCACGTTGGGGGCGTGCTGCCCGCCTGAGTAACGTTGAAGCTGTTGCCGGCGATTGTCGCGCTGGATGACCGGGCTGAGGTGGACGTGTTCTGCGTCCACGATACCGTGGTCGAGCCTGAGCCCAACCCACTCGTCGGTGAGACCGTCAACCAGGAGCCGTTGCCGGAAGCCGACCAGCTTCCACCCTGACATCCCGAGGGCGAGCCCGTGACAGTCACGGACTGTGAACCACTGCTCGCGCCCGGGTTTGCCCCCGTTGAGCCGATGGAGAAGCTCGTGCATGTCGTGGTTGTTGATCCATAGATTGCGGTGGGACCATCAGCGAAATCCTGATCAATCGTCAGGGTAATACCACCATGAGTGTCCGACATATTCTGTGAATACTGGTGAACCCGCTGGTGGTTGCTCCAGATGTCGTTCGGGAGGCAGTACGAGGGTCCGCACAGATCGAATACGGTCCGGCCCACATTGAGGTTGTAAGGCCAGATCGCATCCGGCGCATTCGGCACTCCGGTGCCCTGCCAAGCCGCAGCGCTAAGATATGAGCCATAAACCCCGGCATTCAGGCCGCGAGCATGCAATTGGGAACTCCAGCCATTGACAAACGCCTTCACCGACGGTTCGATGCTGGCCGGGTGCGGCCGTTCGAAGTCGAAGTAGACGATGCTCCCTTGGGGAAAGCTGAGAACTGCCATACGGTCGGCCGCCTGATTCGCCTCATTAACTCCCTGGTTGAAAGCGGTCGTCGTGTTAGTGCTCAGATCCCCAAAGTATTCCTGAGGTCCGACCCACACCGGGATATAAGTCCAGCCCTGGGACGCCGCCTGCGAGAGCCAACTGGCGGACACACAGGGACAAGTGGTCCCATGATTAAAGCAATAGGCATGGCTGCCCCCGATGTATGCACTCACGTAGTAATAGGGACTGTTGGTCCACCAGTTCTGCATCGTGCTAACGCTCGGGTAGCAAGCGGTGTCGAACCCATCGCGGTTCTGCTGGATTTGCGTCCCGGTTCCTATCAGGTTGAGCTCAGATGAGTGGAGCCCGGAGTGTCGCGCGCCATCTGCCGCCTGGCGGTTTGCCGAGAGCAGGAGCTCCGGCGTTACATCCGCGAAGCTCGCACCACCATCCCGAGTGCGCAGAACCCTCGTCTCATGCCAGCAATCGACCTTGAATCCAGCGCACTGCTCGCTCTCGGCAGTGACCCAACCGCGCCGCGAATCGGCGAACGACAGAAGGCTGAAGTCGAAGCCCGCAGGCAGTCCAGAAGGATTCTCTCGCCGCACTTTTCCAACTCCACCCTCACGCCGGAGTGTCAGAATAACTCCGCCTCGGTCTGTAGTAAAAAGAGTGTGGTCACGAAGATCCAGCGGCCGGGTTCCTGGAATGCTGTAAGCAACGCTTTCCACGAGCGCCCAAGAGCCCCCTCCATCGTGCGTCTCATAAAGCGTGATTGTGGAGGCATCGGGGAGCTCGACGCGAACGGGCAAGAGCCCTTCCCTGTCATTGTCGAAGGCTGGCAGGAGATAGACGAGCCGAGCTTGAGGGAATCGAGTAGGAGGAGTGACGCTCTGGGCCTTCCAGGAACGTCCTCCGTCCCGAGTGACGAAAAGATCACTGCCTGACGGTCCTCCAGAGAGCCAACCGTTCTGTTCCGAAAAAAAGCGGATCTGGTCCCCGATCGGCGGAGTCGGCATGAGCCGCCATGTAAACCCGCCGTCGTCCGTGCGGAACAGTGCTCCTCGACTGGAATTACTGCCCGATGGCAGCCGCAACATGAGATAGCCGGTCTTCTCGTTGACAAAGCTCAAAGACGCTCCGGACGGCTCCTCGGCTCCGGATAGCGAAAAAACCGAGGAATGGTCCCACTTCAACCCGGCGTCGCTGGTGCGCACAACGTCTATACCGTCAGAGCCGCTGATGACGACCCAGCCTCTCATAGGATCGAGGAACTGTGCTGTCAGCAGCCTGGATCCTGAAGGTGCGATAAAGGCATCATCACGCCAACTGGCTCCATCGTCGTCGCTCAAAAGAAGACGCCGGTCCGTGAGTACCCATCCTTGCGAGGAGGACAGAGATCCCATGGAGATGACCCGGTTGGAGGCATTTGCCTCAAAAGCATCCAATGGCTCTGCGGTAAGGGTTAGGAGGGCCATACCTACCCCAAAGAGGGCAGAGAGTCCAGGACGGATAATCAGGCGCATACGAGCCTTCCTCCATTCCGTTAGTGGGCGCGAACTTTTACCGGGCGAGCCCTTCTCAAGGTTCAAGACATCGGGCAACAAAAAATGTTTAATCAGCTCTGGAAGGTTTCATTGCACTCTTGTTCTACTACATCTGTTACTCAACAACAACCGTTTAATCTACATCTTGCCATGGCCGGAATCTAGAAATGCAGACGCACTGGGAGACGATCGTGCTATCGTCCCTTGTGCCGCAATGCGGCAGGACCGGAGGACACCCCATGACCATCGCCAGCCTCACCCCCCAGATCGTCACCGGCTCGGCCCGCGCCTCCTCGCGCGCGGAGATGGACGCCGCGGTCGCCGCGCTGCAGGAGAACAAGGGCGCCTGGACCGCGGTCCCCGTCCGCGAGCGGATCGCGATCCTCGGCGAGCTCAGCCGCCGCTTCCTCGCCGTGGCCGAACGCTGGGCCGCCCTCGGCGTCGAGGCCGAGGGGCTCGATCCCGCCCAGCCCGCCTCGGGGGAGGAGGCGCTGGTGGGGCCTTACTTCATCCTGCGCAACCTGCGCCTGCTGCGCGAGTCGCTGCTCGACGTCGAGACCCACGGCCGCCCCCGCATCCCCGGCGGCGTGCGCACCCGCCCGGACGGCCAGGTCGTGGCCAGGATCTTCCCCGTCGACCTCTACGACCGCGCCTTCTACGCCGGCGTCACCGCCGACGTCTGGATGGAGCCGGGGGTGACCGAAAAGGATCTGCCGCAGACCCAGGCCGTGGTCTACCACGCGCCCGTCCGCCAGGGGCGCGTCGCCCTGGTGCTCGGCGCCGGCAACGTCTCCTCCATCGGCCCGATGGACGCCCTCTACAAGCTGTTCGTCGAGGACCAGGTGGTGGTCTTCAAGACCCACCCGGTCAACATCTACCTGGGGCCGCTGATGGAAGAGGCGTTCCAGCCGCTGATCGACCGCGGCTTCTTCCGTGTCGTCTACGGCGGCGCCGAGGAGGGGGCCTACCTCTGCCGCCATGACGGGGTGGACGAGATCCACATCACCGGCTCCGACCAGACCTACGAGGCCATCGTCTTCGGCCCCGGCGACGAGGGGCGGCGGCGCAAGGCGGCCGGCGAGCCGCTGCTCACCAAGCGGTTCACCTCCGAGCTCGGCAACGTCAGCCCGGTGATCGTGGTGCCCGGCCCCTGGGACGACGGCGATCTCGAATACCAGGCCGAGAACCTGGCGACGATGATCACCAACAACGCCGGCTTCAACTGCAACGCCGGCCGGATGATCGTCCAGCACGCCTCCTGGGGCCAGCGGGGGGAGCTCCTGAACCGGGTCGGCAAGTTCCTCACCCAGATCCCGGTGCGCAGCGCCTACTACCCCGGCGCGTCCCGTCGCTACGAGGCCTTCCTCGCGGCCCACATGGACACTGCCCGCATCTACGGCGTCCGCGACCTCGGCAAGCTGCCGTGGATGCTGATCCCCGGCGTCGACCCCGGGAAGCGGGACGACATCTGCTTCACCACCGAGGCCTTCTGCGGCGTCTGCGGAGAGACCGGCCTGGCGGCGGACAGCGTTCCGGAGTACATCGAAAAGGCCGTGGCCTTCTGCAACGACACCCTCTGGGGGACGCTCAACGTGACGCTGATCGTCCACCCCGAGTCGCTGAAGAACCCGGAGATCAAGAAGGCAATCGAGCGCGGGGTCGCCAACCTGCGCTACGGCACCGTCTCCGTGAACCACTGGGCGGCGATCGGCTTCGGACTGGTCGTCACCCCCTGGGGCGCGTTCCCCGGCCACACGCCGCAGGACATCCAGTCCGGCACCGGCTTCGTGCACAACACGCTGATGTTCGACCGCCCGCAGAAGACGGTGATCCAGGCCCCGTTCTACGTCTGGCCCAAGCCGGTCTGGTTCGCCACCCACAAGATGGCGCACCGGATCACGCCGAAGCTCTACGAGTTCGAGGCCGCCCCGTCGCTGGCGAAGCTGCCGGGGATCCTCGGGCTGGCGATGCGGGGCTAGCCGGCTTACAGGGGCAGACGGCTACGTCATCAGCCGGTAGCAGGGGTCCAGCAGCTCCAGGGGGAGATCCCCCTGATAGGGCTCCCGCACGATCACCCCGTTCGTAGTGATCGTCATCGGCACCGAGTCCGGCCGGGGATGGCGCATCTTGAGGACGAATCCCGAGGGGGTCGTCTCGGAGCAGATCCCCCGGTACGGAGCGGCGACCGTGACTCTCCGGCTGGCGCTCCCCCACGACACGTTCACCGTCACCGCCACAGGCTTGCCGGCGGCCCGGTCGAAGTCGATGACCGTGTAGATCACCCCCGGCTCGTCCGGCGGAACGAAGCTCGCGGAGGCGAACCGGGCCCGGCGGGCGGCGGCCGGCATGGTGGCGATCAGCAGGAGGGCGAGAGCGAGTTGGAGCTTGCGCATGGGATTTCTCCTCTGCCAGACAGGTACTGCAAGATAGGTACCCTGCGGGGGCTGGCGGGTTCAAGCCCAGCCCGGGCTAGACCGGCCGAACGTGGGCCAGACCGGGTCAGACACCGTTGGAAGGCGTCGATATATAAACTTCTCCGATTTATATATACGGCAGCCTCCCTGAATGCCCGGCGGATATCATTCCTATATACGAATCGCCATTCTATATATAGAAACCACCCTCCAACAGGCCGCCAGCCCAGATTTTAGGCTAGCCAGCCCTCCCGGAAAGCTCTCCGGGTCTCCTGGATATATACAAAGTGGGCAAAAATACCGTTCCGGGAGGCTTGCCGACCTTTTCAGGGGTCATGTCTATATAATTTTCGGCAGTTTCTATATAGAAATAGCCCCTCGAACCCTCTCCGTGGGTACTCTCTATATAAAATTTCCAGCTTTGTATATAAAAACGGCCGCCGGAGCCCCTGCGAGACCCTCCAACGGCGGCTCTGGGGCTTCTCGAGCCCTCTCCAGGGGGACTTCGTATATAAATCTCGGAGCTTTATATATAAGAAAGGTCCCCGGAGCCTGGGCAACGGGGCGCGGAAGGCGGAGAACGGGAGGAGTTGCGGTCTACGCGTACCTCCGGCGTCGCGATCCCAGAGCTGAGATGTGTGTAAGAGGGTGGCATCAATGCCCGGGCGGGGGTGCGGATCGACACCCCATTCTCCTCAAGCCGACTTCCCCGCCGCCTTGGCTCGCCGCTCGATCTCCTCCTCGGAGAGCTCCTCCTGCCTCGTCGCGATGTACCACTGGTTGCCCGAGGGGTCCATCACGCCGCCGGAGCGGTCGCCGTAGAACTGGTCGGAGGGCTCGAACAGCGAGGTGCCCCCCGCCTCGAGGGCGCGGCGGTAGGTGGCGTCGGTGTCCGGCACGTAGAGGTGGAGGGCGCAGGGCATGATCTTCCACTGCTCGTTGCCGTCGGCCAGCTCGACCATGGAGTCGCCGATCCGCACCTGGCAGTGGCCGAGCGTGCCGTCCGGCTTCGTGGAGCGGTAGACCTCCTCGGCCCCGAAAGCCTGCGTCATGAACTCGATCAGCCGCGCCGCCCCCTTGACGATCAGGTAGGGGGTCACGCTGTGATAACCGTCTGGAATGGGATTCACTGTGCTCATCGTCCTCTCCTTTCGACGTCCTGCATCGGAGGGATTCTGACGCGGCCGGGACCGCGCGTCTTGGAAAAAATTGACCTCAGTCGAGGATCGGAACGTGGTTGAGGTACTCGCCCCGGTGCGCGAGCCAGGCGGTGGGACTGAGCCCCGAGAAGGCCCGGAAATCGCGGATGAAGTGAGCCTGGTCGAAGTAGCCACAGGAGAGTGCGACCTCCGTCCAGTCGATCTGGCTCCCCTCGCCGTTCCCCGGAGGGTGCACGCGGCGCATCACCTCGTGGAACCGCCGGACGCGGCAGAACAGCTTCGGGGTGAGCCCCACCTGCTCGGCGAAGACCTGGATGAACCGCCGTGGGCTCAAACCCAGTTGCCCGGTCACCTCGGCCACCGTCCGCACGTGCGGCACGTCGAGGAACTCCCGCAGGGCGAAGCGGACCGCTGGGTGGCGCTCCGGGTCTCGGGTCATCCGTTCCAGCAGAACCGATTCGAGAGCGCGGAACTTGGCCTCGGGAGTCGGGGCCGCGAGCAGGCGGTCGCGCAGATCGACAGCCCGGGAGCCCCACAGCGCGTCGAGCGAGACATGGGCGTCCCGAAGTTCGACCGCGGGCATCCCGAAGAACGGAAACGCCCCGCCCGCCTTGAACTCTACGCCCACGCACCACTGCTGCTCGGCCGTATCGATCACGAAATACTCCGAGCAGGCGCCGGCGACCGCGGCCCCGCGGGAGCGCTGGACCTTGCCCGTATCCTCCCGGTCGTAGGTGCGGATCTCGTCCTCCTGCAGATTGATCACCATTCCGATCATCCCCGTCGGCAGGATGCGATCCTTCGCGTGCGCCGGAGCCTCGCCTTTATAAAGCCAGAAACCGGCCACGAAGTCCGATAGCGGGGGTGAGGGGAGGTGGGTGAGGAAGGTCATATGGTTAGATGCTTTTGCCAGTCCTCTAGTCGAACTTGATGCGATCGGCGGCATCTGCAACACTCTTCTTGTGAGCGTCAAGTCGATCCTGCTCTCTTTGCTCTACCGTCCTCCGGCGCACCTCAAGTTCTTGGACCTGCTGGTTAGCTTTTTCCACAGCCTGGATCAAGGTTGCACGATGATATTTATCCACCTCCTCAACTGTTGTTCCATTCAGAATCACCCTGTCACCCTGCACCGACGCAATGCCTGATCTATGCATGCTGGTGAAACTTGATGGGCGATCCCATGCCTCGACAAAGAATCGAGCCCACGTGTCAGGCGGCCGGCGAGACAACCTGAAGGGGACAGCATAGAGCGCGCTTCCTCGCGCACCATCATTTTTAGGAGTTCCAATTTGGTCGACAATGAGGCCTGTGATCCGAATCGGATCAGGCGAAGGAGAAGAAGCTAAGTCAGCAACTTGGTTGTGAGGCGGAGATACTTGTGGCGACCTTCCGGTGGGCTGTTTCCGCCTTCCCACTGGAGGTGCTTGCGGCCTCGTTCCGAGTATAGTGGTCAGAAGTTCATTATAGTGTTGGCTAAGATATGGCGTTCCTCGTAAGTCAACATAACATTTCCCAGATAACCACGAGGGCGCCGACGAGAGCCACTGCCCCTCTCTCAAGATCGGAATAAACTTCCTCTGGTTGCGCGTTGTCAGCACCTCGCCAGTAATAATATCCCCTTCATATCCGACACCGCCTGCGCGGCTATCCGAACGCTCCTTGTAACGAGGTGTGCAGACAATAAGGACATAGTCGTCGTCGCGTACCGCGCGCTCCATGAACGCGGGCAGTTGATCCCCAGGAACGACATGCCACTGATCGAGAGTTGTCTCGACCCCGTCCTCTCGAAGTCGAGTGGCGAGTTCTCGCACCCAGCTTTTGTGCTTCTCACTATCCCATGAATAAGATAAAAACGCTCTCGGCATTTGTTCGCCCTTTCAATCCATCGTTCGCTATCGTTACACCTCTCCCTGCATCTCAGCGCCCTGCTCGAGGAGGAGATCGCGGAGAATCGATCGATGACACCGCTCCTCGTTCTCGCAGTAGCACCCCACCGAAAAGTCGGTCTGATGGGAGAGGGCGGCCAGCAGCGCGAGCAGGCGTTGATTCTTGACGTCCCGCATCTCGGCACGGTAGCTCTTGACGAACTTGGCCCAGCGCTGATCCGTGAAGGGCTCGACTTGCGCCTGGCTCACCAGCTCCGCGCTCGGCGCGAGGTCCGGGAACCAGACGTCGTAATAGTTCAGCCGGGCATAGTCTTCCTTTTTCACCCCGCGCGGCGGCCGCCTGACCGTGCCGAGCCGGAGCCCCTCCCCTTCCACCTTGGGCGTTCCAAGCCGGACGACGCGGATGCTCATCGGATCTCCATGCCCCGATTTTATCTCAACTCGCGCTCGACTTGCGCCCGCCGCCAGAAGGGCCAGGCGTCGTGGAGATAGAGCGCGAAGGGGATCCACCAGATGAAGTCGTTGGTGAGGCAAAGGATGAGCGTCGCAGGCGGCCAGGCGCCCGTCCAGATCAGCTGCGCCAAGCCGATCGGACCCAGGATCTTGCCGGCGAGGCCGACGGCCGCCAGCAGCCACCCCCGCTCGGGGGCGCGCGCCACCTCCAGGTAGAGGATGCCGTAGAGCCCGACCACCATCCCCAGGCAGGCGAAGATCTGCGGGGTGTTCGACAGCGGCATCCCCGCGAAGCGGAACAGCCATTGCGGGTCGAGGGCGGAGAACAGCCCCCAGCCGATGTTGTAGAGGCCCGCCAGGATGAAGACGGCGCGGTGGAATCTCCGGCGTGGGATCATGCGAGAACTGACCTCAGGACGGGAGGTGGACCCGAGATTTCCGCCGGATCGATCTCTATTCCTGCTCGGCCGCCACGACCGGCTCGCCGGCGATGGGTGTGGCGATAGGCACGGCCGCGATCGTCGCCGCCGGCTTGTCGTCCTTGCAGCCGTAGACGAAGACGGGCGTGCCCTTGGGCACCATCCGCGGCAGGCGCTGGGAGGCGAACATGGGGACGCGGATGCAGCCGTGGCTCGCCGGATAGGCCGGCACATCGAGGCTGCCGTGGATGGCGATGCCACCCACGATGTACAAGGGGTTGTACATCTGGCCCAGCGGGCTGGTCTTCCAGCCGGCGGCCCGGGAGTAGACCTCCAGGTGGCCGCAGGGGGTGACGGCGTGCGTCTCGGGATATCCATTCTGGTGGAACGTCTTGCCGCTCCCCGAGGAGATCGGGAGGATGTTCCCCACCTTCCCCTCGTCGTCGACCAGGAAGAGCACCTGGCGGGCGAGATCCACCTCGATGTGCGTTCCCAGCTCGCGGGGACGGGGCGGAGTGGCCACCGACAGAGCGTTGAGCTCCGCGCGGGTGAGCTGGCCGGTCGCCCTGGCGTGCTGGATCTTCTGGAACGCGACCAGCGCGTGGCGCGAGACGTCGTCCCAGACACCGTCGACCGGCCCGGTCCAGTAGCCGAGCTCGGCGAGCCGCTGCTCGGCCTCGCGGACGTCGACCTTGCTCAGCGCGGCCGATTTCTGGGCCGGCCTGGGAGCGGGCTTCGGAGCCGCGAAAGCAGGAAGAGCCAGGATTGGAAGGATGGCGGCGAAGACGACGGCGGTACGGCGGTACGGCAACATCGGAAGACTCCCCTTGCCCGGAACGGCGACCTCCCCGTGAGGCCGCATTCAACTCGTATACGTTAAGCGACCTGAAAACCCTCACCCCACGGGGGCTGCAAGAGGATCTAGCAACAGTAATGCCAACAACGCCGCCCGTTCGGGAAGCCGGTCGAGCACCACGTGCTCGTGGATGGCATGAGCGCCGTCGCCGACTGCTCCCAGGCCGTCCAGGGTGGGGGTGATGCGGCTGGTCATGCTGCCGTCCGAGGCGCCACCGGCCGTGCCTTCGCCGAGAGGAATCCCCAGCTCCCCGGCCCACCGTTGCGCCGCCGCGAAGAGGGCGCGGTTGCCGGGCGTCGGCTCGAGCGGCGGCCGGTCGATCCCGCCCACCACCTCGACCCGCGTGCCCGGAGTCGACGCCATCAATCCGAGCACCTCGCGCTCGATCCGGACCGCGTCCTCCCCCGCCAGCACCCGGATGTCGAGCTCGGCCCGCGCCTCGGGGGCGATGACGTTGGCCCGCAGCCCCCCCGCGATGACGCCGACGTTGACGGTCACCCCGCGCTCCGGATCGGCCAGGGTGTAGAGCCGCTGGATGATTCCGGCGAGCTCGCGGATGGCGCTCGCCCCCTTCTCCGGATCGAGCCCGGAGTGGGCGGCCTTGCCGAAGACCTGGATCGTGAAGCGCAGAGACCCCTTGCGCCGGGTCTTGAGGTGGCCGGCGGATCCCAGCGACGGCTCGAGCACGAAGACCCTGCGGACACTGCGCGCCAGGGCCTCGATGCGGGGGAGGGATTCGGGACTGCCGATCTCCTCGTCGGAGTTGATGAAGAAGGCGGGCTCGATCTCAGGGTCGAGGCCGAGGTCGCGCAGGGCGCGCAGGGCGAAGATCCCCTGGACGAGGCCGCACTTCATGTCGTAGACGCCGGGGCCGAACAGGCGGCCGTCGCGGATCTCGACCGGCATCCGCTCGACCGTTCCCAGCGGCCAGACGGTGTCGCAGTGGCCGATGAGGAGCTGGGCCCTGGCGCCCCGCCGGCGCTCCCGGCGCACGGCCCAGAGCTGGCCGCCGGTCTTTTTGCCTGGAACGCGCCGCGCGCGCATCCCGGAGGCGGCGAGCTCCGCGGCGAGACGGTCGAAGACCGGCCCTTGCGTGGCGGGCTCCAGGGACGGGGATTCGATCCGGGCGAGGTCGCGCAGGAGGAAGGTCATCTCCTCCTGGCGGTCACGGAGATGGGCGAGAAGGGTCTGGGCGGTCGAGGGCGAGATCACGGCGGGATGGTATCGCGTCCTATCCCCTTCCTACCCCTTGATCACGCCGAGCGGAACCAGCCGCGCCACCTTCCTGGCGAGGCCGGCCTGGTGGACCACCTCGACGACACGGTCGACGTCCTTGTAGGCGTAGGGGGCCTCCTCGGCCAGCTCGCCGACCGAGGCGCGGACGACGATGCCGCGGTCCTCCAGGGCCTTGCGCACCTCGGCTCCGGACTGCACCTTCTTCGCCGCCGTGCGGCTCATCGCCCGGCCGGCGCCGTGGCAGGTGCTGCCGAAGGAGAGGGCGAACCCCTGGTCCGTGCCCACCAGCACGTAGGAGGCCGTGCCCATGCTGCCGGGGATCAGCACCGGCTGGCCAACTCCCTTGTAGATCGCGGGCGTCTCCGGATGCGAGGGGCCGAAGGCGCGGGTCGCCCCCTTGCGGTGGACGACCAGGTCCTCCTCGCCGTGCCGCTCCAGCTTCGCCATGTTGTGGGCGACGTCGTAGACCACCCGCAGCTCCTCTTGCTCGCCCAGCGCCCGCCGGAAGACGTCGCGCGCCGCCCAGGTGATCGCCTGCCGGTTGCAGAAGGCGAAGTTGGCCGCCGCGCACATGGCGCCGAAGTATTTCCGCCCCTCGGGTGAATCGAACGGCGCGCAGGCCAGCTCGCGGTCCGGGAGCTGGATGTTGTGCCGGGCCATCACCGCGTCCATCGCCCGCACGTAGTCGGTGCAGACCTGGTGGCCCAGCCCCCGCGAGCCGGTGTGGATGAGGATCACCACCTGCCCCACCCGCAGCCGCAGGGCCTCGGCGGCGGCGAGGTCGAAGAGCGTCTCCACCCGCTGGACCTCGACGAAATGGTTCCCGGAGCCGATCGAGCCGAGCTGCCCACGGCCGCGCTCCTTCGCGCGATCGGAGACGGCCCGTGGATCGGCCGTCGCGAGCGACCCGCGGGCCTCGATGGTGTCGAGGTCCTCGAGGGTCGCGAGGCCGCGATCGACGAGGTAGGTGCACCCTTCGCCCAGGACGCGGTCGAGATCCTCGTCCGAGAAGCGGAGATGGCTCCCCTTCCCCGTCCCCGAGGGGATGGCGCGGCCGAGGTCCTGGATCAGCGATTCGAGCCGGGCGTGGCCGAGGTCGCCGGCCATGATCCCGGAGGCGAGCAGGCGGACGCCGCAGTTGATGTCGTAGCCGACGCCGCCGGGCGAGATGATGCCGTCGCGGGCGCGGAAGGCGGCAACGCCTCCCACCGGGAAGCCGTACCCCTCGTGAGCATCCGGCATCGCCTGCGCCGTGCCGGTGATCCCCGGCAGGGTCGAGACGTTGATCAGCTGGTGCAGCGTGCGGTCGCGGGAGATCTGCTTCCAGAGCTCCTCGTCGGCCCAGACGCGGGCGGGAACGTTCATGTCCCCGCGCGCGGTGATCGGGACCTCGACCAGGTTCGGGCTCAGCCGGACGGACGGGTAGGAGGGCGGCGGGGCCTTGGGCGGCGCCGGCGGGCGGTTCTGGGCCTGGGTCTTGCGGGCTTGGTCCCGATCGCGCTTATTTCGACTCATATTTCGGCCTCATACGTCGAAGATCACCTCCGCTTGCAAGCCGCCGGCCCGCTCCTCCACGACGAGGCCGTGAAACGTCGCCGCCTTGACCAGGGCGGGAGGATCGTCCACCGGCACGCCCCGGGCGCGCGCCTTCAGGTGCACAGGTGAGACTTCGAGGATGTCGAACTCGACCGCCACCCACCTCTCCACCTCCGCCAGGAAGACGATCTCGTTCAGCCAGTCGACGAGGAGCGCCTCGCGATCGACCGAGGAGACTTCGAGAGTCCGCGCCGCACCCGCCGGCTCGGGAGCGATCCCCCGCAGCAGCAGGATTGCAAGCGCCCTTCCCGCTTCGACCATCAAGCCCGCCAGCGATTCCGCTCCGACCTCGAGCTGCACCTCGGAGGTGTGGTCCAGCCATTGATGCCAGCGCGGCGCGCTCACTTTCCCGTCTCCTCGATCGCCGTCCGGATCTTCTCCCGCACCATTTCGCGGGCCGCGTCGTCCTTGTAGGGGGAGCGCTTCCAGACCATCTTCGGGGAGAACAGGCCGTCCCCCTTCCAGCGCGGGACGACGTGGACGTGGAGGTGCGGCACGCTCTGGCTGATCCGGTTGTTGATCGCCACGAACGAGCCCTCCGCCGCGAGGCCGGCCTCGACGGCGCGCTCGACGAGCTGCACGTCCTGGAAGAACGGCGCCACGAGATCCGCGGGCAGATCGGCCAGCGTCTCGACGTGCACCCGCGGCACCACCAGGACGTGCCCGGGCAGCAGCGGCCGGTGATCGAGAAAGGCCACCGCGGTCTCGCTCTCCAAAACCAGCGCCGCCCTGGCCTTCCCCGCGATGATCTCGCAGAAGACGCAGGCTTTGGAGCCGCGGGCCATGGCGGGTCAGGGGGCTGCCGCGGCGCCCTGCCGCTGCTCGCCGATCCAGCGGTCGACGTTGGCCTCCAGCACGTTGAGCGGCACCGAGCCGCTGCCCAGCACCACGTCGTGGAAGGCGCGGACGTCGAAGCCAGTCCCCAGCTCCCCCTCGGCCTTGCGCCGCAGCTCCTTGATCTTCAGCTCGCCGAGCTTGTAGGAGAGCGCCTGGCCCGGCCAGGAGATGTAGCGGTCGACCTCCGTCTCCACCTCGTGGAGCGGCAGCGACGTGCGGGTCGCCATGTAGTCGATCGCCTGCTGGCGCGTCCACCCCTTGGCGTGGACTCCCGTGTCCACCACCAGGCGGCAGGCGCGCCACATCTCGTAGCCGAGGCGGCCGAAGTTGCTGTAGGGATCGTCGTCGTAGATCCCCATCTCCAGGCCCAGCCACTCGGAGTAGAGCCCCCACCCCTCGCCGAACGCCGAGATGTAAGAGAAGCGGCGGAAGTCCGGGAGATCGCCCAGCTCCCGGCTGAGGGAGATCTGCAGGTGGTGCCCCGGCACGGACTCGTGCAGCGCCAGCGCGGTCAGGTTGTAGAACGGCCGGCTCTCCAGCTGGTAGGTGTTGACCCAGAAGATCCCCGACTGCGTGCTCCCCTCGGGAGCCTCGACGTAACGCCCCGAAGTGTACTTGGGGGCGATGTCGTCCGGCACCGGCTTGACGGTGTAGGGCAGGCGCGGCAGCTTCCCGAACTCGGAGGGGAGCTTGCCGTCGATCTTCTTGGCGATGAACGACGCCCGCTCGAGCAGCTCCCGCGGCGTCTTGGCGTAGAACCGGGGATCGCTGCGCAGGAACTTGAGGAAGGCCGCGCGGTCCCCCTTGAAGTCCACCTGCCGCATCACGGTGTCCATCTCCTTGGAGATGCGCTCTACCTCCCCAAGACCGATCTGGTGGATCTCCTCGGGCGAGAGGTCGAGCGTCGTGTACTGCCGGATCTGCTGCTGGTAGAAGGCGCGGCCGTTCGGTAGCTCCGAGGCCGCCAGCGTGGCGCGGGCGTGCGGCTCGTACTCTTTGCGGTAGAAGTCGAGGAAATCCCGGTAGCCGGCGATGGCGCCGTCGACGACGGCGGACCGCCCTTCCTTGCTCAGCCGCTCCCGCTCGCCGGCCGGCACCGTGGACGGGAACTTCGCGAACGGCACCCAGAAGACGCTCTTCGCGGGATCGTCCAGCACGTGGGCGGTGATCGTCTTGTCGTAGCCGGTGAGCGTCTCGCGGGGGACGGTCATGCCGCGCTTGATCCCCATCCGCATCAGCTCGATCTCCTCGCGGACGAAGCGTGGCCAGGCGCGGAGGCGGCTGATGTAATTCTGATAGTCCTTGACCGTGGCGAGCGGCACCTCCTCGGGGAGGCGGGAGAAGCCGGAGTGGAACCCGGAGTCGGCGTTGAAGGGCATCTGGTAATCGCCCAGCTCGAAGCCGGCGATGCTGTTCTCGAGCTGCCGCCGGAAAATGTCGGCGTTAACCTGGTCGACGGCGGCGAGCCGCGAGCGGTCGATGGCGTCGAGCTCGGCGAGGAAAGCCTTGCTCTCGGCGTTCTGGCGCTGGAGATCGGCGAGGCTCATCGAGGGGAGCCGGTCGTCGTACTCGTGCCGGCCCACGGAGGTGGCGAAGAGCGGGTCCTCCTTCAGGCGGACCTCCCACTCGCGCTTGAACAGGTCGTGGAGCCGCGACGCCTCGCCGGCGGCCATGGCCGGCGCGGCCGGCGCGGCCGGGATGCCGGCGAGGAGGAGCAGGGAGAGGAAGAAGAGCGGTTTTTTCATGAGACCCCCGGACGAAGTGTCGTCCGGGAGTCTATGCCAACCCCTCAGCCGAACGCGACCGCGAAGCTCTTCGGGAAGAAACCCTCGTAGACCAGCTTGCCGGCGTCCCCCGGGGCGCGGCGGATGCCGTCGAGGACCAGCAGGCTGCGGACGATCTCGGTGATCTGCACCTGCGAGATGTACTTGCCGAAGCAGCGGTGCATGCCCCAGCCGAAGAGCATGTACTGGTACTCGGGGCGCCCCTCGCGGAACTCCAGCGGCGCGTCCAGCTCGGTCTCGTCCATCATCGCCGAGGAGTTGGCGGCGAAGACGACCTTGCCGGCCGGGAGGCTGGTCTCGCGGTCGGTCCCCTTGGCCAGCACGTAGTCCTGGGTGGTGAGGCGCACCAGCACCGGCGCCGGCGGATGGAACCGCAGGGCCTCCTGGACGAATGCGAGCAGCTGCCCCGGATCGCTCGCCTTGGCGGCGGCGACCGCCGCCTGGAGCTTGTCGGGGTGGTTGAACAGCACGTCCATCGTGTTGACCACCCCCATCTCGGTGTTGTCGATCATCCCCACCAGCAGACCGGTCAGGTTGTCGCGCACGCGGTCGTCGCTCAGGCTGGTGGCGGGATCGCTCTGGGCGGCGAGCAGCCGGCTGAGGATGTCGTCCTTGGGCGGCGCTCCCCCCTTGCCGTCGGCCCGGAGCCGGGCGATCGAGCCCTCGATGTAGGTCCCCAGCGCCTTGCCCGCCTGGGCGCCGGCCGCGGCCACGGCCGGATCCTGATTGAGGTTGAGGAACAGCTCGACGAACATGGCGCGGATCCAACTCCCCAGCGTCCCCGGATCGGGGCCGGGCACGCCGAAGTACTGGCCGGCGAGCTGCAGCGGGAGCGCCCGGGCGAAGCCTTCCACGATGTTGAGCTGCCCCGCCGTGCCGGCTTTGTCGGTCAAGACCTTGGCGTTGGCCGCCACGGTCGAGCGGATGAAGTCGAGGTCGGTCCGCCGGAAGACTACCCGCAGGGCGGAGACCTCGAACTCGTACTGCGGGCTGTCTTCCATGCCGAGCAGGAAGTTGGCGCCGCCCATGATGACCGCGTTCGTCGCGGCGTAGGGGCGTACGCCGAAGACGCTCCCCACGTCGGCGACCTCCACCACGTCGCGGTAGCGGGTGACCACGGCCGGCGCCGGGCCCGGCATCACGAAGATGGGCTTCTTCGCCCGCAGCTCCGTGAAGAGCTCGGCGGGGTGCGCGAACATCCACTGTTGCAGCAGCCCGAACTGCTCTTGCAGGATCTTCTGCAAGGGCTCTCCGGACTTTCCCAGCGCTTCGTACTGATCAAGAAATCCCATGGTTTTCGGCTCTCCTCAAGGGGTCGGTGCGGCACCGGCCAGAAACTTCAGCGCGGTGACGCTGGGGAGGAAGCCGTAGGCGCTCCCCCGGGTGATGACAAAACGGGAAAAACCGGTGATCGTCTTCGCTCCGGCGGGGTCCGGGATGGTGAACTTGCTGGTCGCCGGATCGTTGGCGCCGAGGATCGGGTCCTTGGTGCCGCCGATGCCGGGAGTGAAGATGCCTTCGTTGACCCACTGCCCCATCAGGAACTCGAACTGATCCTGGAGGCTGATGCCGATGAACAGGCCGAGCAGACCGCGCTCGATGCCGTCGTCCGGACGGTCGGGATCGAAAGCCGGACCGTAGGCGATCCCCCGCCGGATGATCCGGTGCTTGCGGCCGTCGTCGCCGCCGGCCACCATCTCGCCGCGCGGGTTGCTGCGCCGCAGGTGGGCGCCGATCGGACAGCGGTACCCCTTGCGATCGTCGAAGCCGTGCGGATTGTCCGCCGACACCACGTAATCGAAATCGTTGAACTCTTCCCGGGAGATCGGCGGCACCGGCAGATCGGTGTCGGGAGAGAGCTCGATCGGCAGGCCGTTGCGCCAGCGGCCGCACAGCTTGGCGGCCAGCTTCTCCCGGTCCATGCCGGCCTTGGGCGCGTTCTCGGTCAGAAACCTTTCGAAACCGGCGGTGTCCTGCTGGAGGACGCGGAACGCCACGAAGCTGCCGTTGTGCCCCAGCTCCACCGGTTGCGGCACCGGGTAGGTGAAGTCGACGAACTGGCTGGGATAGCCCAGCAGGAACGCCCCGGTGGGCGCCGCCGGCTGCATGTCCTGCACCTTGCGGCACGGTCCGCCGACGATGTTGGGCTGCGAGATGCCGTCCTGATAGCCGAAATGGACCTTGCCGTCCGGCAGCTCGTAGCCGTCGCGGCGGCCGGCTTCGGCCATTCCGCCGTCCCGCTCGAAGAGCGCCTCGAGGGCCGCCGTCCGGGTTTCGAGGACCTCCGGGCCGGCGGCGTACAGGCTCAGGATGACGTGGACGCCGGCCGAGTTGAAAGGGGGTTCCCAGAGGGCCGGATCGCTCGGTCCCGTATCGCCCACGATCTGGGCGCGGGAGGCCGAGCCCGCCTGGAACTCGGACGGAAAGGAGCTCAACGTCGCGGCAGGCAGCCCGAGCGCCTGCAGGCCGTCGAAGGTGAGCGCCAGGTTCAGGCAGTAGTCCGGCTTCACCTCCCAGGCTCGAGCGGTGGTGAGCTGCGGGCTCGCCGCCTCGTCGCCGCTCACCAGCCCGCCGAGGAAGCGCCGGGCCGCCGTGGCGTCGCCGACGCGCAGGATGAAATGACGGACCGCCGGCATCGTGTAGCCGCGAAGGATGAAACCCTGGATGTCGGCGAGGTCGAGATCGGCCAAAACGTTACTCCCGTCAGCTTCCGCTGCTGTTGCTCAGGATGTCCAGCACGGTCAGGGTCGGATACGCGCTGAAGAACGGCTCGATCACCGGCACGTCGTGGGCCTGGATGTAGGCCAGGAACTCCTGGCGGTGCTGTTCGACCGGCAGCGGCGGAGCGTCCGCCATGTGCGCGAGCAGCAGATCGAAGATCTTCCCCACCTTGTCGATGAACGCATTGACGTAGGCCGCCAGCGAGCCGTCGTACGAGGTGATGACCCCCATCTTCGTATTGTTCTCGAGGAAGACGAAGCGGGCAAAATGCACCATGCCGGTGGCGATCAGGGCCTGGTTCAGCGGATTCTTGTCCGGCGGCAGGCTCTGGATCTGCCGCAGCTGCTGATTGAGCTGCTCGAAATCCTCCGGCGACTTGAGCGTCATGATCAGGGTCAGCGGGTTCTGCACCCGGGTCTGGGTCGCCGGCTGCGTGTCCGGAGTGGACGTGGAGGTGGAGGTGGACGGGGTCTGGGACGATGAAGATGAAGACGATGGCGTCGTGGGCTCGGTCACGGGGGCCTCCTTGAGGAGAGGTGAGACAGCGGGACGGATAGGATGGCGAAGGAGAAGAGAGGCGCTCGCCTCCTATAGCAATCTGTTGATTTAGTTTATTTTACCGCTAAAGACGGGGACGGGCAAGAGGACCCCGTCTCGGCCCCCTCACAACCCGAACGGATACGTCTCCGGCATCCCGGCGACCGCTTCCCCGCCGAGCGGGGTCACGGCGCGGGTCTCGTCGAACCAGACGTATTCATCGAACTGCCAGGGGAGCACCGCCTGGAAGTAGTGGCTCAGCAGCTCGGTCTCGGGCCGGTAGATGACACCGATCGCCCTCTCGAGGCGGGGCACCTCCAGCTCCTCGTACAGCTCGGCGCGCCGCGGGTCGCGCAGGTGGAGCAGGAAGGCCGGCACACCGGATTCGTGACAGAGATGCTCGTAGCTGTCCGGATGCGCCGGGCGGACGCGCTTGATCTCCATCTCGCCGTCCCAGTCGGTGGCCGCCGCCACCGTGCCGTGATCGGTGCCGAAGCCGACCAGGTAGGCGCCGTCCCGGAAGTGGTCGCGGGTGAGCTGGCCGACGTTGAGCTCGCCGCGCGCTCCCATCTCGGTCGCCCCCGCGTTGCCGACGTGCGAGTTGTGCTCCCAGACCACCGCCTTCGCCTCCGGTCCGCGGAAATCGAGCAGCATCAGGAGCGTGTCGAACATGTGCCGGTCGCGCAGGTTCCAGGATTCGGCCGAGCCGTAGTACATCGCCCGGTAGTAGCGCTCGGCGTTGGCCACGATACGCGCGTTCTGCACGGCATCGAGATAGCTCTCGCCGTCCCGCGCGGCGTAGTCGAGCCGCTTCTCCAGCATCTCCTGCAGGATGGTCAGCACCTCGGCCTCGCAGAGGGGGAAACGACGGCTGAGCGCCGCGTGGCCGTAGAGAGCCGGATCGTGCTCCCAGGGGGTCAGACAGCCGTAGCGGAGCCGGGCCACCCGCGCCGCTTCCGGGTCGACGTCGCGGAGATACCGCAGCACCGAGGCGATCGAGGAGTAGAGGCTGTAGACGTCGAGCCCGTGGAAGCTCACCTTGCGCTCGGGCTCGCGCACTCCGGAATTGTGATCGCGCAGCCAGTGAGTGAAATCCCGCACCTCACGGTTGCGCCACATCCACGTGGGAAAACGCGAGAAGGCCGGCCCCTCGGCCGGGGGGCCCTGGAGGCCGCGCACGGAACGGTCGACCTGCGCCGCGTCCGGCCAGTCGGCTTCGACGGCCACGAGGTTGAAACCCTTGCGGAGGATCAGCTCCCGGGTGATCCGGGCGCGGAAGCGGTAGAACTCCGAGGTGCCGTGCGTGGCCTCGCCGAGCAGGACCACGCGGCTGTCGCCGATGCGGTCGAGCAATGCGTCCAGACGGGCCGTCTCCAGGTCGTCGAACGGTTCGGCCTCCTCACGGATCAGCGCCGCCGTTGCCGCCACGGAGCTCGCCGGGCGCGAGGGCGTGAGCACGATCTCCGGCGGTGGCCCCGCAAGCACGATCTCGTCCATGGATCTGCCCGAGACGGGCCGCACCGCGGCGGCCGTCTCGGCGGCCCGCCGTCCGGCACCTGCCGCGGGGTTCTCGATCACCGGCTCGCTCGGGGTCCCTCCCACGCCCGCCACCGGAGCCTGGATCGAAGCCGTCAGCTTTCCCTCCTCCTCCGGCCACCCCTGGGCACCGATCAGCGGCACGAACCGCACGCCGCCGAGATCCTCGCGCACGAGACTGCCGTCCGCGTGGCGCCGCACCCGCACCAGGTTCTGGGTGCGCAGGTCCGGTCCGATCGGGATCACCAGCCGGCCGCCGGCGGCGAGCTGATCGAGCAGCGCCTGGGGGACCTCGGGACCGCCGGCCGCCACCACGATGGCGTCGTACGGAGCGTGCTCCGGCCAGCCGAGGGTGCCGTCCCCCTGGATCACGTGGACGTTGGTATACCCGAGCCGCTCCATCCGCTCCCGCGCCTCCCGGGCAAGCGAGGGGTGGCGCTCGATCGTCCAGACCTCGCGAGCGAGACGCGACAGCACCGCCGCGGCGTATCCGGACCCGGCGCCGATCTCCAGCACCTTGTCCGCGGGGCCGATCTCCAGCGCCTCGGCCATCAGGGCCACGACGAAGGGTTGCGAGATCGTCTGCTCCTCGCCGATGGGGAGCGGCGTATCGTCATAGGCGAATTCGGCCAGCCGCTCGGGTACGAAGGC
This sequence comes from uncultured Acidobacteriota bacterium, assembly GCA_963698025.1. Taxonomy (GTDB): domain Bacteria; phylum Acidobacteriota; class Thermoanaerobaculia; order Multivoradales; family UBA5704; genus DATARR01. The sequence goes on from OY969112.1 coordinate 1,613,000, forward strand.
CTCCCGCGGCACCGTCCCCAGGGCCTCCAGCACCCGCCCATCCCGCACGTCCCGGGCCGCGATCTGGCGGTCCACCATCTCTCTGCGCAGGGTTTCGAAATCGAGGGCGGCCATCGGGCTCATGATACTTCCTCCATGGCGGAGGGGTGGTTGCATCGAGCGTGCCGGATTGAACTATGTGCGCCATTGGCGCACACTCCTTGCTCTTCGGGAAGATCGTAGAAACGGAGTACCCATGAAAAAGGAATTGTTCGACGAGTTGCTCGAGAGCGTCCGCGAGGGAGGGGCCATCCTTCGTGGGGATCGCAAAGCCTCACGATCTTTTCAATTCGACGAGACTGATATCCGGAGTTTGCGCGAGAGCCACGGCCTCAGCCAGTCCAAATTTGCAGCCTTGATGGGGATCAGCGTCGGGACGCTCCGGAACTGGGAACAGGGGCGACGGAAGCCTGAAGGGAGCGCACGAGTGCTTCTGAAAGTCGTAGAGAGGCATCCGGAGGCAGTTTTCGACGTTGTCGGTGGCGCTCCGGAAAGGGAGAGAGCTTGAAGGCAGCCCCGGTCATATAGAATCGCGTCAATTTTCAGGAGATCGCGATGCCCATGCGCTCGTCGTCCTCGATGGTCCTCGGATTTCTGCTGCTGAGCGCGCCGGCGCTCGCGGGGGACGTCTACACTTTCGCCGTCGACCAGCAAGGGACCGGCCATTTCTTCGTCACGCCAGGCACGCTGGTCGCTAACGGCAACAGGCAGGGGAAGGTGTTCCTCGACGGCAGGAAATACCGTATGGAGCTCAAGCCGGGTCCGGAATCCACGATCGCCGATCAGGCGATGATCTCAAAGGACGGCGGCGCGCACGAGATCGCCTTGGATCTCAAGGGCCATACCTTCTACGAGCCGAAGACGCCCAACAGCACCTCATCGCTGCTCCGCCTGCTCCCGGTCGACAACGGGTCGGTGACGAACGTGAAGCTGGACGCCATGGAGGCGCCGGAGCCCGAAATGGTGTCGGGAATCCAGACCCGGCGGCACGAGATCAAGCTCTCCTACGACATCACCGTCGAGCTCCGGCCTCCCGCCGGTATCCCGCAACCGGTAAAAGTCCGTCCGGAGATCGTTCACGGCAAGGTGACGGTCGACGCAACCTACTGGCTCGCGGCTGGCGGCACCCCGGTGCTGCCGAAGCTCCTCCGCCCCGAGATCCACACCGGGTTTCCCGAGATCGATTCACGGCTCGACGACGCGATCGCGGCTCTTCAGGGCATCCCCGTGAAGCAACAGATGACCATCTCCACAGAGGGAGACCAAGGCACCGCGCCGCAGACGAGCCTTCGTACCGTGACCCTCCAGGGCCACAAGACGCAGCAGATCAAGGCCTCGGCGTTCGAGATCCCGGCCGGATTCAAGATGCACGAGCCGGAGTTCTCCGGACCGGGGCTGGGCCCGCTTCCGCCCCAATAGAATCAACGGGGGACGCCCAGGCTGGAACCGATGTTGCAGCCCCGCTCTCCGGGATGAGGGAGGGCGAGCATGGAAGAACGTGACGCGGTGGTGGTGGGCGCGGGACCCAACGGGCTCGCCGCCGCGATCGTGCTCGCGCGGGCCGGCTGGTCGGTCGAGCTCTTCGAGGCGGGCAAGACGGTGGGGGGCGCCGCGCGCTCGGCCGAGCTGACGCTTCCCGGCTTCCTCCACGACGTCTGCTCGGCGATCTATCCGCTCACGGTGGGGACGCCGTTCCTGCCCAGCCTCCCGCTCGATCGGCATGGCCTGCGCTGGATCCACCCCCCCTTCCCGCTCGCCCACGCGTTCGACGACGGCACCGCGGCCGTGCTGGCCCGGGGGTTTGAGGAGACCGGAGAGAGTTTCGGTGAGCCCGCGGACGCGGCAGCCTGGGAGCGCCTGTTCAGCCCGTTCTCCAACCGCTGGATGGATCTCTCGCCGGATCTTCTGGGGCCGCTCGGCTGGCCACGCCACCCGTTCCGCATGGCCCATTTCGGGCTGGTGGGGCTGCGCGGCGCGGCCGGTCTGGCGCGGAGCCGGTTCCGCGGCTTCCGCGCCCGCGCCCTGTTCGCCGGCCTCGCCGGCCACTCGTTCCTGCCGATCGATCAGATCCCCACCGCGGCCTTCGGGCTGATGCTCGGGGTCACCGGCCACGCCGTGGGCTGGCCGCAGCCGGAGGGGGGCGCCCAGAGGATTCCGGATGCCCTGGCGTCGCTGCTGCGCGAGGAGGGGGGGACGATCCAGACCGGCCGGCTCGTGAAATCGATCGACGAGCTCCCCCGCGCCCGCGCCTACCTCTTCGACCTCACGCCGGCCCAGCTGCTGAAAATCGAGGGGATTCGCTGGCCGGACGCCTACCGCCGCCGGCTCGGCCGCTATCGCTACGGCCCGGGAGTGTTCAAGGTCGACTGGGCCCTCTCCGAGCCGATCCCCTGGCGGGCCGAGGCGTGCCGGCGGGCGGGAACGGTCCATCTCGGCGGGCCGATCGAGGAGATCGCGGCCTCGGAGGGGGCCGCCTGGTTCGGACGCGATCCCACACGCCCGTTCACGCTGGTCGGCCAGGCGACGCTGTTCGATCCGACGCGCGCTCCCGCCGGGCGCCACACGGGCTGGGCCTACTGCCACGTCCCCCACGGCTCGACGGCTGATTTCACGGCGCTGATCGAAGCGCAGATCGAGCGCTTCGCCCCGGGTTTCCGCGACGTCGTGCTGGCCCGGCACACGATGAACACCGCCCAGCTCGAGGCCCACGATCCCAATCTCGTGGGAGGGGACATCAACGGCGGCGCCGCGACTCTCACGCAGCTCTTCACCCGGCCCGTGGCTCGCCTCGTCCCCTATGCGACGCCGGACCCGCGGGTCTTCATCTGCTCGTCGAGCACGCCACCCTCGGGGGGCGTGCACGGCATGTGCGGCTATCACGCGGCGCGGGCGGCCCTGCGAGCCAATACGGGACACAACACCAGACACAACCAAGGAGCACAGCCATGAAAGTGCTGGTCACGGGAGGAACGGGGGTCGTCGGCACCGCCGCGGTGCGCGCGCTGCTGGCGGCGGGTCATTCGGTGCGGCTCTTCTCACGGCATGCCGCGAAGGACGCCGAACGCTGGCGCGGCGAGGTCGAGACCTACGAGGGGAGCGTCGCCTCGGCGGCCGAGGTCACGGGGTCTGCGAAAGGGTGCGACGCCATTCTCCACATCGCCGGCATCGCCGGGGAGAACCCGCCGGAGTCCACCTTCGAAAAGGTCAATATCGGCGGCACGCGGAACCTGATCCAGGAGGGGGAGCGCGCCGGGGTCAAGCGGTTCGTCTATGTCTCCTCGCTCGGCGCCGAGCGCGGCGGGTCCGCCTACCACGCCTCCAAGCTTCGGGCCGAGGCGCTGGCCGAGGCCTTCCCCGGCGAGTGGCTGATCTGCCGTCCCGGCAACGTCTATGGCCCGGGGGACGAGGTGGTCTCCTTCCTGCTCCAGCTCGTGCGTTCGTCGCCGGCCGCGCCGGTGATCGACGCGGGCGATCAGCCGTTTCAGCCGATCTACGCGGAGGATCTCGGCGCCGCGCTCGCCCTCGCGGTCACCCGCCGGGAGCTCGACCGCCAGGTGCTCCTGCTGGCCGGCCCGGAGGTCACGACGACTCACGACCTCCTCGACCGTCTGGCCCGCCTGACCGGCCGCAACCCGTTGCGCATCCCCGTGCCGGCCGCCCTTGCCTCGCTCGGCGCCCAGGCCGCCTCGCTGCTTGGCGTGAAGCTGCCGGTCGACGACAACAAGCTCGACATGCTGCAGGAGGAGAACGTCATCCGCCCCGGCGAGGTCAACGCCCTGACCGAGGTGCTCGGCATTCAGCCCACTCCGCTCGACGAGGGGCTCCGGCGCCTCGCCACCAGCCAACCCGAGCAGATCGCCGCCGAGGGCACCGGACCGCTGACGCGGCGCATCTATCATGCCCGGCTGACCGGGGTTCGGCGTTCGCCGTCCGACCTTTTCGCCGAATTCCGCCGCCGCTTCTTCGAGCTGGTGCCGGAGAGCACGATGGGCGACGCCGGCGAGCCCGCGAGCCCTCCCCGAATTGAAACAGGAGAGACGTTGACGCTCGCACTCCCGTTCCGGGGCAACGTGCAGGTGCGGGTGATCGAGAGCACGGAAACCGCGATGACCTTCGTGACCGTCGCCGGCCACCCGCTCGCCGGCTCGGTGACCTTCCGCTTCGTGGGGATTCCAGGCAGCGACCTCCGCTTCGAGGTCGAGACCTGCGACCGCCCGGCGACCGTGCCGGACGCCCTCTCGATGCTCTCCGTCGGCGCCGTCCTCAAACGCTGGAACTGGACGACGGTCGTCCGCAACACCGCCGAAGGCCTCGGCGCGATGCCGCCGGCTACAGTGCAGGTGGATGAGCTCGCATTGAGCGAAAGCGAAGAACGGGAGGCCGTGGCAGTCTTGCGGCAGAAGGTCTCAAAGCTCGCTCGCGACGAGGAGCCCGGCCTGCGCGAGGAGGCCAAGGGGAGGGTCGAGGAGGCGTTCAAGCCGGCGTAGGCGGGCGGCGCACCGCGAACACGATGTGCTCCAGCTCATGGAACTGGACGCGCTTCCCCGGAGCCATTCCGAGCTTCCGGGCCACGCCCTGGGAGGGGAGGTTCTCGGAGCGGATCAGGGAGATGACCCGCTCCAGCCCGAGGATCTCGAACGCCCAGTTCCGCACCCCCAGCGCGGCCTCGGTGGCCAGCCCCTGGCGCCAGAAGGGGCGGTGGATCAGGTAGCCGATCTCGGGTTCCTCCACCCCGTCGACGAGTTGAAGGACCAGCCCCACCTGCCCCACCGGCTCGCCCGTGGCCCGGTCCAGGACCAGCCAGAGGCCATGCCCATTCCGGGCGTAGCGGCCGAGCTGGCGCTCGATCCACTCCCGCGCCTCGTCCCGCGAGTAGAGCCGGGGGTAGTACCGCATCACCTCCGGATGGGCGAGCATCGCGGCGACGAAATCGAGGTCGCTGGGCGACATCTCGCGCAGGGCGAGGCGAGGGGTTTCGAGGACGGGCCGCACTAGTGCTTCAAATGGGATTCGCTCACTTCCTCGAAGACGAGCCACTTCCCCTTGGCGTCCGGCCCGACCAGGATGGAGACGGGGCTCGCGAGCTTCTCCACCGACGAGTAGCGGGTGACGTCGATGCGCACCCGGTTCCCTTCCATCGTGTACGTATCGTTGGTGTAGGTGCTGATGTCGCCGATCTGCCGGGCCTTCGGCAGATAGTCCCGGAGAGTTTTCTTGAATCTCGACGCGGGCACCGTTATCGGGACGATCTTGCCGTCCGGCAGGTACCGCTTGTTCTTGATCACCACATTGTCCGAATACAGATCGACCATCGCCGGATCGAAGGAGTGCTCCAGCGCGACGTACTGTTGGAAAAACGCCTTGGCCTTGGCGATGGCATCCCCCTTGGGAGCGGCGGTTTTGGCGGCGGCGGCGATCTGGCAGAGGGTCAGGGCGAGGATGGCGAGGGTGGCGAACGTTCTCTTCATAGAGGGATTCTAGCGGAGATCGGTTGGTCCTTCCCCTGGAGCTCCTTCCCATAGACGAGCTTCCACTCGCGGCGACCATCCTCCGGCGGTGGCTTGAAGGCGGGCTGGCGGCCCAAGGGCTTGAAACCGAGCCGCTCGAAGAAGCGGCGGGCCTCCTGGTTGGTCTCATAGACCACGGCCCGCACGCCCGGCAGCCGGTGGCGCCGGGCCTCGGCGAAAAAATGTTCCACGAGGCGCGCCCCCACGGCCCGGCCACGGGATTCGGGGAGCAGGTTGATGTGCAGATGCCCGGGATACCCCTTCTCGTCCGCCGCCTCGGCCGCCCGGGCGTCGGCAAGGAAGCCGGGCAGATCGCCGAGCAGACGCCAGAGCTCCCGGTGCCAGAGCAGCCCGCGGGCAAGAGAGCCGGCCACCGCGGCAGGGACCACCCGCCAGACCTGGACGCGATGCAGGCTGCGCTCGTCGAAGGCGCCGGCCAGGTAGCCGACCACCCGTTCCTCGCGCTCGGCCACCCAGACGCTGCCGGCCGGGAAGTCGGTATAGGCGCGGATCATCAGGTCCACGAAGAGGCGAGGCTCGATCACGCCATCCCCGCCGCCGCCGTAGGCCGTGGAAAGGCAGATCTCGCGCACCGCTTCACGGTCCCGCGGCTCATAGGGGCGGATCTGTATAGGGTGGTCGTCCATCCGGCTCTCCGGATGACATCTTAACCGGCGTGCCGCCTTACCAGCCGTCCTGCCAGATCCTCCGGCAGCACCCAGTCGGCGCGGCCGATCTTCTCCCAGGCGAAAACCGGGAGGAGATCGGCCGGCCGGCAGGGCTCGGGGCGATCGATCAATCCCAGCGAGTGGGCGAGATAGCCGGCGACCGCCTCAGGCTTCACCCCCGCCTCGCGCAGGGAGCGGAGGGTCAATCCCCGATCCCGTTTGGAAAGCTTTTCCCCCAGCGCGTTGACCATCAGCGGCACGTGGGCGTAGGCCGGGGGATCGCCGCCGAGAGCCTCGATGAGCTGGATCTGCCGCGCCGTCGAGGCGAGGAGGTCGGCGCCGCGCACCACGTCGTCGATCTCCATCGCCAGGTCGTCCACCACCACGGCGAGTTGATAGGCCCAGAGCCCGTCGCGCCGCTTGAGCACGAAATCCCCCACCGCGAGGTCCACCCGCTCGCTCGTCACCCCTTGGACGCGATCACGGAACGACACCGGCCGGTCGTGCACGAGGAAACGGACCGCCGCGTCCGGCCGCCCGGCAACCCGGAGCTGCTCGAACCAGCCCGGGTCGAGCTCGCGTGGCCGGAGCGAGGCAGGATACGGTGCCTCCTCGCCGCCGTGGGGAGCGGAGGCCATCGCCTGGAGATCCTTGCGCGAGAGGCGGCAGGGGAAGAGACGGCCGGCCGCGGCCAGACGATGCAGCGCTTCCTCGTAAACCGAGGACCGTGCGGACTGCGTGTAGGGGGCGAAGGGGCCGCCGACATCCGGGCCCTCGTCCCAGTCGAGACCGAGCCAGGCGAGATCCTCGATCTGCGCCGCGGCCATGCCGGGCACCACGCGAGGGGTATCCAGGTCCTCCAGCCGCCAGACGAACGCGCCGCCACGGCGACGCGCGGAGAGCCACGCCGCCAGCGCCGTACGGGCGTTGCCGACGTGGATCATCCCGGTGGGAGACGGGGCGTAGCGGCCACGGGATTGGACCTTAATACCGTTGATTGCGAATTTCTTGACAAACGACGAGTTCCCGGTTACCGTTTTTTTCTCCAGAGCGCTCATGGACTCTTGCGGATCCGCCGTCGGGCTCGCGAGATCGATTGTATTTCACACCTTCGGCATCGAGGAGGGTACCGTATGTCCAATCGCGTCCACTCCGTTCTCGCCTGTTTCCTCATCCTGATCCTGACGGTCGCCGCGAGCGGCCTGGCCCAGTCGAGCGGGGGCGGGGGTGGTGGTGGCGGCACTCTCAACCCGCCGACCAATTCGCCCTGCGACTCCCTGGTGCGCAGCTGCGCCGACATGACCGACGACGAGCTCTTCGCCGCCGCCTTCCTGAACCCCAGCCGGAATCCGCACTCGCTGCTGGGGACCTGCTACTTTCACGACGACTCGGCTTGTCCGACCTGTGCCTGCCCCTTCTACGTCAAGCTCAGCTATCTTCCATCGCCCTCGGGGTACGACGGCGGCACGGGCTGTCTCCAGACGCGGGAAGAGGTGCTCGCCACCCTGCGGCATCTCTGCAGCACCGGCCAGTGTGGCTGCCCGCAGCAGTCGTACTCGGGGAACTGCATCCTGGTGGTCCGTTACGGAAAGGACCCGGCGACCGGCACCTGCTGCCAGTATGGGACGCCCTGCAACGTTCCGACGGGCTGGGCTCAGTTCAACTCCCTGCAGGAGTGCCAGCAATAATCGAAGCGGTCGACACCAGCGACGGTCCCTCGCAGCCCGCGCGAAAGGCCGTCCTCGGCTCCTCATCAGTAGCCGGCCACGACAGTGGATGGTTGCCGGGTGTCCAGCGCAGGTCTTGACTGTTTGTATCCATAAGGATACATTTGGTTCGTGTTCCAGATCCAACAGACGGACGTCTTCGGCAAATGGCTGTCTGTTCTGCGGGACACTCGCGCCAAAGCCAGAATCCTTGCCCGCTTGGAGGCCGTTCGTCTTGGCAATTTCGGCGATACCAAGGCCGTCGGGGAAGGCATCAGCGAAATGCGCGTCAATGTCGGGGCTGGTTATCGGGTGTACTTCGTTCGACGGCACACAATCGTCATTGTCTTGCTCTGCGGCGGAGACAAGGCAACACAGCGTAAGGATATCTCCCGCGCCAAAACGATGGCTCGGGAGCTCGATCAGGAGTAAGTCATGCCCATCAAGCTCTCGGAATTCGACACCAGCGCCTATCTGGACAACGAAGAGGTGATTGCCGAGTACCTGACGGCCGCACTCGAAGACAGCGACCCCGACGTCTTTCTGGCTGCTGTTGGCCAAGTCGCCAAGGCTCGTGGGATGAGTGCCATAGCGCAGAGCACGGGGCTCGGACGAGAGAGCTTGTACAAAGCGTTGGCCCCTGGCGCCAAGCCGCGTTACGACACCGTGCTCAAAGTGCTCCACAGCCTGGGAGTGAAGCTGACAGTTACCGCCTGATCTGAAAAAGGAAGGGCGCCATCGCAGGCAACCGTGCGGGGACTGCCGCGCGTCAGTCGATATAGCCCAGGGAGCGGAGCTGCTCTTCGGCGGGGCGGTCGGCACGGACCGCCGCCGGCACCTCGGAGCCGGAGCCGCCGTCCGCAATCCACTGCCAGAGCCGCTCTTTCAGCGGACCGGCCACTCGCGGGCGTTCGTCGACGAGGTTCCTCGTCTCGCCCGGATCCGCTTCGAGATCGTAGAGCTCCAGCTCGGTCCCCTTCATGACCCGCCGGTCTCCGGCGTCCGGCACGTAGACCAGCTTGTAGCGCTCGCTGGTGATGGACCGCTGGTAGTCGCGGGCGAAGCCGGACTCGGTGAAGGCATAGGCCCAGCGGGAGCCTCCCACGCGGTCCCCCTCCAGGAGGCGCCGCAGGCTCTTGCCCTCGGCTTCCTTGTCGGCCGGCAGGCCCGCGAGGTCGAGCAGGGTCGGCGCGAGATCGATCAGCCCGACGGGCGAGCGCACGACCTCACCCGGCTTGCCGATCCCGGGGCCGCGAAAGATCAGCGGCACGTGAACGCAGTCGTCGTAGGGGAAACGCCCGTGCTCGAAGAAATAGTTGTGATCCCCCAGACTTTCGCCGTGATCGGCCGTGACGACGACCAGGGTCCGTCCGTCGAGCCCTCGTTCCTTCAGCGCCTTCATGAGAATACCCACCTCGTGATCCACGGAACGGATCTCGGCGTCGTATTGGGCGACATAGTAGGCGACCCGGTCTTCCCCCCCGAGGTTCACGTTGCTGGAGATCCCGCCGATATCCACGCGCCTCTGGGCCAGCAACGGCACCCGCCACGAGGAGTCGAAGTGCTCGTCGTTGACGAACATGCCGTCGAACGGCTTGGGCGGCCGGTAGCGTGCGTGGGGGTCGAAGTAATGGAGCCAGAGGAAGAAAGGGCGCGTATTCGACGCCTTCGCCAGCAGGTCGAGCCCGCTGCGGGTGGTCAGCTCCGTCCGCCGTTCGTCGTCCTCCCGCCAGAGCTCGCGATAGGTCTCGAAGCCCTGGTCGAAGTTGAAGGTCCGGGCCAGATTGACGTTGCCGACGGCGGCCCAGGTGCTGTAGCCGCCGGCCTCGAGCAGCTCGGCCAGCATGAGGGAGCGGTCCGGCATCCGCTGCGCCGTCGTCCGCATCAGCCCGTTCGTGTGGCCGTAGGTGCTCGACATCATGGACGCGAAGCTCGGGCTGGTCAGAGGCCATTGCGAGACCGCCCGCCCGAAGCGGACTCCTTCGCTCGCCAGCCGGTCGATGTTCGGCGAGGTCGGCCGGGAGTAACCATAGGCGCTCAGATGATCGGCCCGCAGGGCGTCGATCGTGATCAGCAGGATGTTGAGCCGGGGCCGGGGCGCACGGTCCATGAGGGCCGCGGCCGTGGCGTTGACCCCGGCCAGCAGGACGAGGGCGGTCCCGACCGGCTTCGCGCCGCCGAGTCCGCCCAGGGCGGCAGACACCCCGCGCCGGAGCAACTCCCCGTGCCGCGCGGCGAACCGGGAGGCCCAGAGCCCCAGGAGCGCCACGGCGCCGAAAAAGAACAGCCCCTGGAACGAGCGTACCCGGGGCGTCCAGGGGAAGAGCCGCAGCTTCCACAGGGCCACTCCCGTGACGACGAGGATCCAGAGGACGGCGTTCGGGCCGTGCGCCGCGCGCGCCCTGCTCCAGCGGCGGCCCAGGGTGTTCGAGAGGAGGAGAAAGGTGATCTCGATCTGGAGGAAGAACAGCCCCGCTCGCAAGGCGTAGCGGTTCAGGAAATCCCGCAGGGAAGCCAGCGCGAGTTGCGGCTGGCCGTCGGCGAGGTAGTCGTTGGCCACCACGAAGAGGAGCCCGAGCGTGCTCCCCGCGAGGACCCCGGCGGTGATCCCGGCGAGCAGGCTCCGGACCAACGCCAGCTTCGCGGGAGGAGTTTCGGAGTCCGAACGGCCCAGAAGAGCGGCGGAGGAAAAAACAGGACGGCGGATCTTGGAAAAAAGCGACTTCAGCACGGCTCCCCCTCCCGTGGGCGTGTCATCTGCCCGACACTCGCCAACTTAGAGAAGAGCGGGTCTCCGAGTCCTCAAGTCGAGGTAAGGAGTTTGTTAAAGGTGTAAATGGAGGAGCTCGCGGGGCGGCGAAGGGTTCGCCACGGTCAGCAGCAGGCCGGAGCAGGCCTTCAGCCAGAGCGGCGGCTGCGGCTGACGCCCTTCCGAAGGGGCGCTCCTGCGGCTCAGCGCTTCCCAGCCACCCGGAACGGATACCCGCCCACCTCGGACGCGGAGCCGTCCCGCTTCACCCCCTCGACGCGCAGGCGGTAACCGCCGGGAGCGAAGAAGGAGGAGGGGAAGGTGATCATCAAAGCCTCCAGCGCGTTCGGCTTGAGGCCGGACTGCCGGAAGACGGTCCCGCCCTCCGCCTTCGTGATCGTCGCCCGGTAGGAGGTGAAACGGAGGTCGTCGCCGACGTCGACCGCCAGCGCCAGGGCGTCGCCGGCGTGGGCGAGGTCAATCGTAGCGGGCTTGCCGTCGTCGCTTCGCAGGGCGGAGAGCAGGAAGACAGGAGTATTGACGAGCGGGTTGGCCAAGCCGCGAGGAGCTTCGGGGGGCTTCGCCGCAGCGATCTTCGCCTCCAGCTCGCGCCGCTCCTCGCTCCGGCGGCTCTCGCTCTCGGCGAGGCGATGCTCCAGCTCCTGGCGGGTGTGGCTCTGGGCTTCGAGGCGCGCGCTCCACTCCTGCCGTTCCCCGCGGCCGCCGGCGAGCAGCCAGAGTGCCGGCAGCACGGCGGCTACCGCCAGGGCGGCGAGGGCCGTGCCCCACTGCGCCAGGCGACCCCGCCGGGCCAGCCAGGCGAAGAGCCCCGCGCTCACCACCGCCCGGGCCGCCTCTTCCGCAACCAGGGTCTTGAGCCCCTTCTGGAAGCCACGGGCGAGCTCGAGCTGCTCCATGCAATCGGGGCACTCGACGAAGTGCTCCTCGAACCGCGCCTCCTCGTCCGGCGGCAGCAGGCCCCGGTGGTAGCGTTCCACCAGTCCGTTGCTTTCGATATAGGCGTGATCCATGAGGGTTTGATCCATGAGGTCAGAGTCCCCCGCCGCGCGGCACTCCCCTCCAGAGTGTGACGAGGATCAGAAGAATCGCACCCGCCACCTGTGCCGCCCGGACGTCGCCGCCGAGCCGCTCGACCAGCAGCTCCTTGTAGCGCTGCCGGGCGCGATGGAGGACGCGATTGAACTGCAGGCTGGAAAGGCCGTAATCGGCCGAGATGCGGTCCTTGTCGTCCTCGGCGATGTAGAACCGGAGCAGGACCTGGCGGTCGCGCTCGTTCGCCAGCTCCTGGAGAACCTGGCGGACGAGCATGGCGTTCTCGCGCGCCAGCAGACCGCCGAGCGGGCTCTCGCCGGGAGCCACGGCTTCCAGGACAGCGTCGCTGTCGGCGTCGGTCTTCCGGCGGGTGATCTTGCGGTAGTGCTCGATGGCGAGGCTGCGGGCGATCTGGGCGAGGAAGCCCGGCAGCTTGGCCGGCTCGCGCAGCTCGCCCCGGCGGAGCTTCTCGAGGCCGGTGCGGAAGGTGTCCTGGAAGAGGTCCTCCGCCTCCGGCCGGCCGTTGGTCTGGCGGTCGAGGATGATCGCCACGCCACGGCCGTAGAGCTCGACGATCCGCTCCTCCGCACGCCGGTCTCCCGCCTGGACGCGCGCGACCAGTTCCTCCGGCCCCTCGGTGGCTGTCTCGTAACTGGCCAGAAGTGATGTCCCCGCCTTGAAACGCGGGCGGATTCTAGCACGCGGCCATCAGCCCCCACCCTTGTTGTTCGGCGGCGGCGTCGACGGCGGCGTGCCGCTACCCCCCCAGACCGCCATCTGCTCCGGATCGCCGTAGGTCGTCGAGCCGAACAGGTGGATATAACTCTCCCCTCCCGGCGTCCAGGTCTCGGCGGCGGCGATGTAGATGTAGAGCGGCTGCTGCATGTAGTACCCCTTCCAGCGGAGCTGCTCGCCAGTCATGCGGAGCACCAGGGCCTGGTTCGGTGTCGATCCCGGGTCGGCGGGATCCGTGGACAGCTCCACGACCCCGTTCTCGTCGAGAATGGCGAAGCCCACGCAGACCGCGTACTCCGCGGAGAGGAACGGCGGCTGGTCGCCGTATTCGCTGCCGGTACCGATCAGCAGGGTCGAATCCTTCTGCACCCCGTGGTCCGTCGAGCCATCCCGCAGCTGGATGTACCAGCTCCCTACGAAATTCGATATATCCATGACGTCTCTCCCCTTTCAAAAGGCATAGTGGGACGGAGGCAACGATCTATCGCACCCCCGCCGTCTTCAACGCCAGTCCCCTTCCAGGACGAACGCGGCCCAGAAGTAGGGATCGCGCCAGCGGCGCTGCTGGCGCACCCAGATCTGGGCCGCCCGCAGCGCCGCCGCGGGCGTCAGCTTCTCGATCCAGAGGCCGCGATAGAACCGGGCCATGAGGGACGCCGTGGCGAGGTCCTCGACCCGCCACAGGCTGGCCACGACCCGCGGCGCGCCCGCGTACTGGAAACCCCGGGTCAGACCGATCAGCCCCTCCCCGCGGACCTCCTTGCCGAGCGCCGTGCGGCAGCCGCTGAGGACGACCAGATCGGCGTTGAGCTCGAGGTTGTAGATGTCGTGCAGATGGAGGAATCCCTCCTGCGGGCGGCCTCTCGAGTCCACCATGGAAAGGGCCAGGCCGGAGAGCGCCGGGCGCTCGGCGTCAATCACGCCATGGGTGGCGAAGTGGACGATCCGGAAGCCGCTCAGCCGGTCGCCGAGCACGCGCGGGAGGGCGGCGTCGAAGTCCAGCGCCACCAGGGACTCTTCCCGTGGAGCGAGCGCCGCGATCGCCTCCGCCTCCCGGCGCGAGGCGGGCAGGCGCGCGAAAGCGGGGGGATCTCCTTTCGGGAGCCCGCGCGGGGCCACCCGGGGGTCCTGGGAATCGAAGACCGGATCGGCCAGCACGGCGAGCCGCTTCGCCGCCGGCGGACGCCGCGCCAGCACCCGCCGCTGCACGGCGAGAGCCGAGGCCGAAGGGAGATCGACGACCTCGTGCCGCTCGAGCAGGAGAACGGGTTTCGCGTCCTCGCCGGACGCCTTGCCTGCCGGCAATGGCAGGGCGCCGAAGGGGATGTATTGCAGGGCGCCGTCCGGCACGACGACCAGACGCTGGCGGTCGAACCGGCCGGCCACGGGACCCAGCAGCAGGCGGCCGAGCGCCATCGCGTCTTCGGTCTCGCGGTGCCGGTTCTCGACGTCGAAGTGGCTCAGCTCCTCGTTCACCCGTAGCGCGAGCTCCTCGATCCGGGCGCGGCCGGGCAGCTCGAAGCTCTCGACCTTGTCCAGGGTGACGGCCCAGAGGTAGCTCCGCTCCTTGCCCAGGGCGTAGCTGAGGAGGATCGTATTCGGATCGAGGAGGGCCTGGATCTCGGCCGCGCGCAACGGCTGTGGCCAGGTGAGCGCGGCGAAGCCCGGGCTCCGCTCGCGGATCTCGGCCTCGACCGCGTCGAGATCGCGCAACACGGCGAAGCGCTCCTCTTCCAGCGCCGAGCGCTCGTCCGCTCCCTTCGGATGCTCCCGCAAGGCGCGTTCGGTCTTGGCGCTCAAGCGGCGCAGCAGCGCGGTGCGGCTCTCGAGCAGAGCAGGGTCCACCCCCTGCCGGATGTCCACGCCGGCCTCGTTCAGCAGCTCGACCAGGGTACGGGCGCGGGCGCGCTCGCCGATCTCCAGGGCCGCCCGGTCCCAGCCCGCGGCGGGATCGGCGCGGTGGCTCTCCATCAGCAGGTCGATCGCGAGCTCGCTCGCCTGATGCTGGAGGGCGGAGAACGAGGCGCGCAGGTCCGGGCTGCCGATCCGGGTGCGCAGGGTCTCGACGATCTCCAGAGCCGCGCCGGAGTGCGTCCGCGCCTCTTCGAGGTGACCCAGGGCCCGCTTCGCGCGGGCGATCCCAAGCTCCATCTGGGCCTCGCGATAACGGTGCCCGGCGGCTCGCTCCAGTCCCAGCGCCTCCTCCAGGCTCTCCAGCGCCCTGGCCGGCTGCCCGGAGGAGAGATCCATCTCACCCCGGTTGCGCAGCGCCTCGCCTTCGTCGGCGCGGGAGCCGGCGGCCCGGAGGAGCTCGATGGCACGATCGAAATCGGAGCGCGCCGAAGCCGTGTCGCCGAGGGCCAGGGCCGCGCGTCCGAGTTGGGTCAACGCGACCCCCTCGCCCCAGCGGTCGCCGATCTCCCGGCGCAGCCCCAGGGCCCGCTGGTGGCATTCCAGCGCCTCCCGGGACCTGCCGAGATCGCTGAAGACCAGGCCGAGGTTGGTGAGCGTCGCGGCCTCCTCGGCCCGGTCGCCGACCTCGCGCCGCAGGCGCAGCGCCTCCTCGTAGGCAGAGGCGGCCCGTTCCCGCTCGCCGAGCCCCTGGTAGACCAACCCGGTGTTGTGCAGGACGAAGGCCTGCCAGCGGCGGTTGTCCAAGGAGCGGAAGACCTCCAGCGCGGCTCCGAAGTCGGCGAGGGCCTCCTGGTTGTCCCCCAGCTCCTGATGGAGCAGGCCGATGTAGTTGAGCGTCCGCGCCTCGCCGGCCCGGTCGCCGGTGGCACGCATGCTCCCCCGGGCCTGGCGATAGCGGTCGAGCGCCTGGTCGGGCTCGCCTAGGATGTCGTAGACCCGACCCACGTTGTTGAGCGCGAAAGCGGCCAGCGACTCGGCCTTCACCTCGCGCAGCACGGGGAGGGCGCTCGCGTAGCAGGCGAGCCCCGCCTTCAGCTCCCCTTTTCCCAAGTTGGTGGCGCACAGATTGCCCAGCGAGGCCCCCTCGCCATAGCGGTCGCCGATCTCCCGCTGCAGCGCGACCGCCTTCTCGAAGGCTGCGCGCGCCTCGGCGGTGTCGCCCAACTGCCAGTGGTCGAGCCCGATCTCGTTCCAGGTGGCCGCCTCCCAGAGCCGGTCGCCGAGACTCTGCCAGAGCGGCAGCACCTCTTCCCCCGTCTTCAGGGCCTCCCGCGTGTCGTCGACCAGCCGTGCGAGGACGCCGGCGGCGTAGAGAGCGCGGGCTTCCTGTGGACGATCCACCGCCACCCGCCACTCCCCCGCCGCCCGCCGGTACTCGGCGAGGGCCTGACGCCGCGCAGGCGTCCCTTCCCGGTACCGCTCTCCGGCCTGGGACATCGCCGCCTCGGCGGCCGCGCGATGACGGCCGGCCCCGGTGGCGCGCGGCAGCTCGTCGAGGCGGATCTCGTAGCGGCCCGGCGGGGCTCCCGGCTCGCGGGCGATCACCTCGACGTCATAGGCGCCACCCGCCGCGGGCTCGACGACCAGCGTCTCGGCCCCCTGGCGGTCGAAGGGGGCATCCACCACCACGCGCTGGCCGTCCGGCCCCCTGGCGGCCAGCTCGACGTCGATCCCCTGCTGCTCGACAGCGATCCGCCAGACGTGCCCCGCGGCCAACTCGGCCCGGTAGGCGTGGGTCTCGCCGGGATTCAGCCCGCTGGCGAAAGATTTCCCGGGGATCAGGGGCGCGGGATCGGACGCCGGAGCGGCGGCGGGCAGCAGACCGCCCAATGCCATCCAGGCCAGGGGGCAGAGAGATCGCCAGAGGCGAGACATCGAAAAGTCGCCGTTTCCACAGTCCAAAGGGGTGAGCGGGTGGATGATACACCTGCCCGGGCCTCAATGCCCGGGGCGCTTCCGACTACCCTCGCGCCCCCGGCCAGGGTCCCGGGGTCTCCGCGGGAAAATCCTTCTGAATCGTCTCAGTCCTGTACAGCCGGAAGCCCCGCGCCTGATAGTTCCGCAGGGCTGCCGGGCCGTCGAGCGAGCAGGTGTGCACCCAGACGCGGGAGGCCCCCATCTCCCAGGCGCGCTCGACGGCGGCGGTGAGCAGGGCGCCCCCCAGGCCGCGGCCGAAAAAGCCGGGCAGGAGGCCGAAGTAGGCGAGCTCGACGCTTCCCCCGGGCTGGCGCTCCAGCTCGAAGTAGCCGGCCGGGGTCCCCTCGAAGGAACCGATCCAGGTCTCCACCTCCGGCCGGTCGAGCCAGGCCAGCCACTGGTCGTAGGTCCACTCCAGGCGGTCGATCCAGTACCAGTCACCGCCCACGGCCGTGTAGAAAAAGCGGTTGACCTCCGGAGAGGGGGCGCGTGCCTGCTCCACCCGGAAGCCGGCGGCGCACGGGCGGGACGGCCGGAGGGCCGCCGGCGAGGTCATCTCCAGGGAGTAGATCTCGATCTCGCGTCTCATGACGCCGCCGCGATCAGATCTTCGAGAGCCGGTCCAGGTAGGCGCACAGAACGTCGCGTTGAAGGAGGAGGTTCATGAACTTGCCTTCACGAATGATCTGGACCAGGCCGGCCGTCTCCAGCTCCTTGATGTGATGGGAGAGGGTGGCGGCGCTCACCTGGTGGGTCTGGTGCAGGACGCTGCAAGGGGTCGGTTTGTCACAGGCCCCGATCTCCTTGAGGATCTGATAGCGGCGCGGTTCGGCCAGGGCGCGGGAGATCCGCTCGAACTGCCGTTCTGTCAGAAGATCGTCTCCGGAGGCGGCCATCATTCCAAGGTAAACCCGTTCGGGTTCGGATGTCCAGGGACCCACATCTGCATGGCCTCCTCGGCACCCAGGGAGACCTCTAGTACATCGTCAACCTTGAATTGACGGGTTTGTGGTGCGGCCCTCTGTGGCCGCCCCCGCAACATCACCGCATTACCGGGCCAACGGCCCGGGCTTCCTAAGCCCAGGGCAACGCCCTGGGTTCCGAGGAGACCCTGAAGGCAATGCGGCCTGAAGGGCCGCGCTAACCGGCGGTCCGGATTTTCACCCAACCGATAGCGCGACCCTTCAGGCCGCAAAACGCCATAAGGCGATGACCCAATCCCAGGGCGATGCCCTGGGCTGAGGGAAAACGGCCCGTTGGACCTCCAGATTAGAGCTCCGCCTCGACCTTTCAATTCTGTTTTGACAGGGTACTAGGTTCGTGCCGGGATAGGATCGCCGGCGTGATCGAGGCCATCCTTTTCGACTGCGACGGCGTCGTCCTCGACAGCGAGACGATCTGGGACCGGTGCGAGACCGAGTTCCTGCGCCGGCGCGGCATCGCCTTCGACCTCGAGCGCACCAAGCCCCTGATCACCGGTCTGGGTCAGCGCGCGGGCGTCCTCCTGCTCCAGGAGCAGTACGGCGTCGCGGGGGACCCGGACGCGCTGGTCCGCGAGCGGCTGGAGATCATCCGCGAGCTGTTCGAGCGGGAGGTCCGGTTCACCGCGGGGTTTCCGGAGTTCTACGAAGAGAAGGTCCGCGGGCGCTACCGGACCTGCATCGCCACCTCGATGCCCGAGGAGCTGTTCGCCGTGGCCGACCGCAAGCTCGGGATCTCCCGCTTCTTCGACGGCCGCGTCTATTTCCCCACTCACGTCGGCGGCCGGGCCAAGCCGGCGCCGGACATCTTCCTCTACGCCGCCGCCCAGCTCGGCACGCCGCCGGACCGCTGTCTCGTCCTCGAAGACTCCCCCCGTGGCCTCGAAGCCGCCCGCCGGGCCGGCATGGCCTCCATCGGCCTCGCCACCACGCACGGGCCGGAAGTGCTGCGCGAGGCGGACCGGGTGGTGGGATCGTTCGCGGAGATCGAGCTGCCTTCGGCTTAGACTCCTCCTGCCGGAAGAAAGACAGGAAGGGAACCCCATGGACTTCGCCGTCTCCGAACCGATCCGCGATCTCACCGTCCGAGTCCGCCGCTTCGTGGACGAGGAGATCCTCGCCGTCGAGCGGACCGTGCTGGAACAGGGCTTCGGGGCCGCCGGGCCGGAGATCGCGCGCCTTCGCGCCCGGCTCCGGACGGAAGGGCTCCTCGCTCCTCACATGCCTCGCGAATGGGGGGGCGGCGGCCTCTCGCTCCTCGAATTCGCGGCGATCGGCGCGGCGCTGGGGCGGAGCGTGATCGGCCACTACGTCTTCAACGTCCAGGCGCCGGACGCGGGGAACATGGAGCTGCTCCTACACCACGGCACTCCCGAGCAAAAGGAGCGCTGGCTCCGCCCTCTGGTAGCCGGCGAGATCCGCAGCTGCTTCGGCATGACCGAGCCGGAATTCGCCGGCTCCAACCCCGTCCGGCTCGGCACCACCGCCCGTCGCGACGGCGACGATTACGTGATCGACGGTCACAAATGGTTCACCAGCGCCGCCGACGGCGCCGCCTTCTGCATCGTGATGGCGGTGACCCGACCCGACGCCGCGAAGCCCCACGCCCGGGCGAGCCAGATCCTGGTGCCCACCGATACACCGGGATTCGCGATCGTCCAGAACCTCGCCGTGATGGGCGAGCGGGGGGAGGGGTGGATGAGTCACGCCGAGGTGCGGCTCTCCGAAGCGCGGGTGCCGGCCGCGAACCGCATCGGAGCTGACGGAGCGGGGTTCGCCCTCGCCCAGGAGCGGCTGGGGCCGGGGCGCATCCATCACTGCGTGCGCTGGATCGGCATCTGCGAGCGGGCGTTCGATCTGATGTGCGAGCGGGCCGCCTCCCGCGAGCTGGCACCCGGCAAACCGCTCGGGCTCCGCCAGATCGTGCAGCAATGGATCGCCGAGAGCCGCGCCGAGATCGACGCCGCCCGCCTGCTCGTGCTGCGCACCGCCTGGCGGATCGATCGCGAAGGGGCGGCCGCCGCGCGCGACGACGTCTCGCTGATCAAGTTCCACACCGCCGCCGTGCTCCAGCGGGTGCTCGACCGGGCGATCCAGACCCACGGCGCCCTCGGTCTCACCGAAGCGACCCCCCTCGCCTTCTGGTGGCGTCACGAGCGGGGCGCCCGCATCTACGACGGCGCCGACGAGGTCCACAAGACCGCCGTCGCTCGGCGGATCCTGGAGCGCTACGGCATGAAGAGGGGGGATGATTGATGGCCGGGATCCCGAGCGAAATCCCGATCGATTCCACCCGGCCCGTCCGCCCCGGCGAGGAGATCGACGCCGCGGCTCTCGCCGTCTGGCTGAAAGGCCGCCTCCCCGGCGTCGAGGGGCCGATCGCCGTCGAGCAGTTCCCCGGCGGCCACTCGAACCTCACCTATCTCCTCCATTTCGGCGACCGCGAGCTGGTGCTGCGCCGCCCGCCGTTCGGCTCGCAGGTGAAGACGGCCCACGACATGGGCCGCGAGTACCGCGTGCTCTCGCGCCTCTACGTTGCCTATCCGAAGGCGCCCCGGGCCCTCCTCCACTGCGACGACCCGCAGGTGATCGGCGCGCCGTTCTACGTCATGGAGCGGGTGCGCGGCGTCATCCTCCGCAAACCGGCGGCGCCCGCGGGAATCGACCTGCCGCCGGAGCGGATGCGGGCGATCAGCGAGGCGGCGGTCGACGGGCTCGCGGATCTGCACGCCGTGGACTGGCGGGCGGCGGGGCTGGAGGATCTCGGGCATCCGCAAGGGTATGTCGCCCGGCAGGTGGAAGGGTGGACCGGGCGCTGGCGGAAGGCCCGCACCGACGATGTGCCGGACCTCGACCGCGCCGCCGCCTGGCTCGGCGCGAATCTGCCTGTGGAATCGCCTTCTGAAAACGGCGCGGCGCTGATCCACAACGACTACAAGTACGACAACCTCGTTCTCCACCCGGTGGACCTCGACCGAATCGTGGCCGTGCTCGACTGGGAAATGGCCACCCTCGGCGATCCGCTGATGGACCTCGGCACCAGCCTCGGCTACTGGATGGACCCCGGCGACGATCCCGAGCTGCGGCTGCTGCCCGCCGGGCCGACGACCCTCCCCGGCAATCTGAGCCGCGCCGAGGTGGTCGAGCGTTACGCGGCGCGTAGCGGCCGGGACGTCTCGGGAATCCTGTTTTATTACGTTTTCGGATTGTTCAAGATCGCGGTCATCGCGCAGCAGATCTACTACCGCTACAAGCAGGGCCTCACCCACGACGAGCGCTTCGCCACGCTGATCGGAGCCGTGCGAATTCTCGGCCGCACGGTGTTCCGAGCGATCGAAAGCAAGCGGATCAATTCCCTGGAATCATAAAGACTCATATTGCAAACGATCGATTTTCTTCTCCGGTGCGAAATCTCGAATCCGGTGTATAATGGATTCAAATTTTCCCGGTGGAAGAAATACGAGGTGAACCGTGAGGTTCGACGAATGTCTGAAGATCATCAACCGTCGCATTCGTGGTGCCGAGCAGGAAGTGGTCCGCCGCCAGAAGCTGGGTTTGCAGTTCCGGCCCTGGCAGCATCGCGTCCAGGAGCTCGTGGAGATGCGGCGGGAGATCGCGTCGCTGGCGACGCCGGAGGAGCTCCGGATGAAGTCGCTGGCAACACCGGCGCACATGCCGCCGCCCCTCCAGGCGTCGCGGTAGGCCGCCGGACCGGCGTCAGGCCGGCGGGTCGATCGTCTCGTAGAGCGCGGCGTAGTCCTCTCGCCCCTTGCCGTCCTCGACGGTCTTCTTGACGACCTCGCGCACGCCGTCGAGCGCGGTGGTGTCGAGTCCGAGCCCACCCGCCTCGGCGCGCGCGAGATCCAGGTCCTTGAGCAGGAGGTCGGCGGGGAAGTTCGGGCTCGAGAAGTCCCGCGCGAGCATCTGAGGGAGCTTGCGGTCGAAGGTCGGGGCGTAGAAGGCGCTCTTGCGCAGGATGTCCATGAAGAGGTCGGCCTCGACCCCCTTGCGTCGCACCATGCCGAGGCTGAGCGAGAAGGCCGCCGAGAGCGAGGCGATGAGCTGGTTCATGGCGAGCTTGAGCGCCGCCGCATGGCCGACCGGGCCGACCCACCGCGGCTCCGGCCCGAAGCAGCGGAGCAGATCGCCCCAGTGCTCGAGTTGCTCGGGGCTCCCTCCCACCATCACCAGCAGCTGTCCCGCCTCGGCCTGGGGGACGCTCCCCAGCACCGGCGCTTCCAGGTAGTCGCCGGCGGCGCCGCGGACCTCCTCCATCAGGCGGACGCTCTCGGCAGGGGCGATGGTCGACATCTGGATCACCGTGCGCCCGCCGAGGCTGGGGATGAACCCGCCGTCGGAGAGCAGCTCGCGGACCACGCTGCCGTCCCGGACCATGAAGACCGTGCACTCCCCCGCCTCGATCGCCTCGCGGGCGCTGGCGGCGATCCGCGCCCCCCTCCGCGCCAGCGGCTCGGCCTTCTCCCGGGTGCGGTTATAGACGATCAGCTCGTGGCCGGCGGCAAGGACCTGCTCGGCCATGGGGCGGCCCATGAGACCGGTGCCGATGAACGCGACTCGCATGATGTCCCTCCCTTCCTCTTCCAGCGCTTCCTATATCACGTCCGATGCCAGGATCAGGGATAAGATCGTTCCGTCAGAGGGGATCGACCATGCTCAATCCGACATCACCCGAGCATCTCGTCAACGCGGAGGGGCAACCCTACTTCCTGTGGGACTCCGAGATGACTCTCGAACAGTTCCGCGCCGGCCTTCAGGACCCAGATCCGGAAGTCCGTGCCTATCTGGCTGGCAAGCTCATGCGGCAGGCCAAGCCGGACGACGTCTTCACCTTCCTCTCCGCCCGCGAGATCCGGCAGCTCTGGCCACACCTCGAGCGCTATCTGGGCAAGAAGCGGGAGTTCTGGACCTGGCTGTTCGAGACCTGGGAGTCGCGCGGGCATGTCTGGCGATAAACTGACCATGCCTGAGGACAGCGCCCGCATGGAATCACTCTCGCAGGCAGATCAGCTCTACCGAGGTTTCCCCGACTTCTCCGCCTGGGGGGAGCTGTCCTCCGAGGACGCCGACCTCTGGAGCCGCTTCGCCGCGAGCCTGGAGGAGCGACGGCGGGAGGCCTCTCCCGAGACCCTGAAGGCTGCGATCGAGGTGGCCGTCCGCGCCGCTGCCCTGGATACCGGAGCCATCGAGGGACTTTACAGTGTCGATCGCGGCTTCACCATGACGGTGGCTCTGCAAAGCCTGACATGGGAGCAGGCGATCGAAGAACGGGGCGCCGGGGTCCGGGAACTCTTCGAGGCCCAGCTCGCGGCCTACGAGCTCGTCCTCGACGCCGTGACGCGTGATCGGCCGATCACCGAAGTCTGGATTCGCAATCTCCACGAGACCCTGTGCGCACCCCAGAAGACATACCGAGTCCTCATTGATCTGGGCTGGCAGGAACAGGAGCTCCCCAAGGGGCAGTACAAGACCCGCTCCAACCACGTCCGCCTGACCGACGGCACCTTTCATGCCTACGCCCCGGTCGACCGGGTAGCGGATGAGATGCACCGCCTCATCCAGCAGATCCGTACGCCGGAGTTCGAGGCGGCACACCCCGTCCTCCAGGCTTCCTACCTCCACTACACCTTCGTGGTGGTTCACCCGTTCGCCGATGGCAACGGCAGGGTGGCCCGGGCGCTCGCCTCGACCTTCTTCTACAGGGCGCAGTCGATCCCGCTGGTGATCTTTGAGAATCAGCGGCCGGCATATCTCGAATACCTGAGGGCTGCCGATCTTGGGGATTTCGGACCGTTGATCTCGTTTTTTCTAGACCGAGGAATCGACACCATGCAACTCGTGTCGGAGAGCCTGATGACGGCGGGAGCGCCGAAACCCGAAAATATAGCGAAGCGAATCGGCAACCCGGCTCCGACCTGGAGTGGCTTCTACGATTCGGAGATTGACCTCATTGGCCTTCGAATTCTGGGAGAGATCCAAAAAAGATTCCGCGCGCAGATCGAAGCGTTGAAAATGCCATCTTTTTTGATTGTCAGGAATGAGATCATCGAGCGCTCGGGGCAACAGCTACCCGGATATCGCCTTGCTCCTTCATCGGCAGGAGCGATCGTTCTCGAGAACAGAACGCTTCAAGCTGTCCGAAGTGGCGCTTCTACATTCATATTCTTTGCTACGAACCCAAATTCATTTCCCTTTCTGGTTCATAACAATCAATATAATGATCCTCTTGAGGCTCGCCTCGAAGACGTATACCCGGAGCTGACACCGCACTTTCTCTTACGGCTGAATCAGTGGATCCAACGCCAACTCGGACATATTCTCGCGAGGATCGCAGGGCAAGAAAATTAAACTTGAAGGCAGAAAGCTCGTCGGGAAAGAAAGGACGTAAAGCACTCGCGGTGAAAAGCCAAGCCGCATTCGTCCCTTGAGTCCCTTTCGTCCCTTTTGTCCTTTCTGCCGGGCCGTCTCCTGGCGCCCAGAATTGCCGCTCAGACCTCCAGCCGGTCCCCCGGCCGCGCTACCAGCGCATAGAGCGCCGGCATCAGGAAGACGCTGATCAGCAGCCGGGAGAACAGGCCGCCCACGATCACCAGCGCGAAGGGGCGCTGGGAGTCCGAGCCGATGCCGGTCGAGAAGGCGGCTGGCAGCAGCCCTAAAGCCGCCACCAGCGCGGTCATCATGATCGGCCGCAGGCGCAGGATCGCCGCCTCGCGCGTCGCCTCGACGATCCCCATACCGCCCCCCCGCAGCTCGTTGGCGTAGGAGATGTAGATGACCGCGGTCTGCACCGAGACGCCGAAGAGGGCGAGGAAGCCGATCCCTGACGAGACGGAGAACGGGGTGCCGGAGAGCCGTAGCGCGATCAGGCCGCCGATCGGGCCGGAGAGCAGGACCGCCAGCACCGTGATGAAGGGAAATTTGATGTTGTTGTAGAGCAGGAAAAGGATCAGAAAGATCAGGCAGATCGTCAGCGGCAGGATGATCCGGATCTGATCGCGCGACGCCGTGTACTCCTCGTACTCGCCACCCCAGACGGCCCGGTAGCCGGCGGGCAGCTTCACCCGCGAGCCGACCTCGCGCCTCGCGTCCTCGACCGCGCTCGCCAGATCCCTGCCCTCGACCGCGTACTGGACCCCGATGTAGCGCGAGCTGTCCTCGCGGTAGATGAAGGAGGCGCCGTTGACGATCTGGATCCGCGCCAGCTCCTTGAGCGGCACCTGCGGACCTCCCGGCGTCGCGACCAGGATGTTGCCGATCGCCTCCGGCGTCTCGCGGAACCGCGGCTGCAGGCGGACCACCAGGTCGAAAAGCTTTTCCCCCTGCACCACCTGGGTCGCCGCAGCGCCGCCGACCGCGGCCTCGATGAGGCCGTTGAGGTCGGCCACGTTCAAGCCGTAGCGGGCGATCTTGCCGCGGTCGATGTCGACGACCAGGCTCGGCTGGCCGAGTTGCTTGACCACCGTGATATTGGCGATCCCGCGCACTCTCTCGAGCACCTGCTGGATCTCCCGCCCCTTTGCCTCGAGCACGTTGAGGTCGGGACCGAAGACCTTGACCGCCAGGGCGCTCTTCAGACCCGTCTCCGCCTCGTCGACGGCGTCCTCCGCCGGCTGCGTGTAGTTGAAGACGACGCCGGGAAACGCCGCCAGCTTCTTGTCGATCGCCGCGATCAGCGCCGGCTTGGTGCGGTAGGGGCCGGTCCATTCGCCGTAGGGCTTGAGGCCGACGAAGAACTCGTTGTTGAAGAAGCCCGTGGGATCGGTGCCGTCGTCCGGCCGGCCGAGCTCGTTGGCGACGGTCGTCACCTGGGGGAACGAGCGCAGGATCGTCCGCACCTGCGGGGAGATCTTCGCCGCCTCCTCGAACGAGATGGTGGACGGCATGGTGGCGCGGATCCAGAGGGCGCCCTCATCCAGGTGCGGCATGAACTCGGCGCCGATCCCGGGGACGAGCAGGAGCGAGCCGGCGAGCAGGAGGGCCGAGACGGCCGTCGTGCCCCAGGGGTGGCGGAGGCAGACGTCGAGCCCGCGGGTGTAGACGGATTTGATCGCCTCGAAGAGGACGTTGCGCCGCTCCCGCACCCCCTTGCGCAGCACCCAGGCGCAGAGCACGGGGATCAGGGTCAGGGTGAGGAGGAGCGAGCCGAGCAGGGCGAAGAGAGTGGTGTCCGCCATCGGCCGGAACAGCTCGCCCGCGGCCCCGGTCAGCGCGTAGATCGGCAGGAACCCCGCCATGATCACCGCCACCGCGTAGACAATCGGCCGGTCGACCTCGCCGGCCGCCTCCAGGATCACCTCGCGGATCTTGTACGGCTGCCCCTCCCGCAACGCCAGCTGGCGGAAGATGTTCTCCACCATCACCACCGCGCCGTCGACCAGGATGCCGAAGTCGATGGCGCCGATCGACAGCAGGTTGGCCGGGACGTGCTTGAGGTCCAGGCAGATGAAGGCGAAGAGCAGCGCGAGCGGGATGGTGGCGGCGACGATCAGGCCGGAGCGCAGATCGTAGAGGAAGAAGATGAGGACGACGGCGACCAGGAGCATGCCGCGCAGCAGGTTGTCCTCGACGGTGCGGGTGGTGAGCGCGATCAGGTCGCGCCGGTCGTAGAAGGGGTGGATCTTGACGTCCGGCGGCAGGATCGACCGGTTGAGCTCGCGGGTCTTCTGCTCGATCTTCTGGAGCACGACCTGGGCCTGCTCCCCCGTCCGCATCAGGACGACCCCCTCGACCGCCTCGTCGCGATTACTGAAGCGATTGCCGGAGCGGTCGCTGAAGCCGAACTGGCCGAGCCGCGGGGCCTGCCCGATCACCACCTCGCCGACGTCCCTGACCAGCACCGGGATGCCGTTGTGGACGGCGAGGACGACGTTGCCGATGTCCTCGGGGGTGCTCAGGCGGCCGAGCCCGCGCACGTAGTAGAACTGCCCCCCCTGCGAGTAGAAGCCGCCGCCGGCGTTGTCGTTGTTGGCGCCCAGGGCGGCGACGACGGCGGGCACCGAAAGCCCGGTGCCGGCGATCTTCGCCGGGTCGAGGAGCACCTGGTACTGCATCGTGGGTCCGCCCAGGCCGGAGTCGTCCGCCACGCCGGGGACCGATTTGTACTGGCGCTCGATGATCCAGTCCTCGATCGTCTTGAGCTCCGTCGGCGTGCGGTCCGGGCTGTCCAGCACGTAGCGGTAGATCAGGCCCGAGGGGGAGAACAGCGGCGAGACCGACGGCGTGACGCCGGCGGGCAGGCCGATGTCCCCCAGCCGCTCGAACACCTGCTGGCGGGCGAAGTAGCGGTCGGTGCCCTGGCTGAAGGTGAGGCGGACGGAGGAGAGGCCGTAGAGCGAGATCGACCGCACGACGACCTGGCCGGGCACGCCGTTCATCTCCGTCTCGATGGGCACGGTGATCAGCCGCTCGACCTCCTCGGCCGCGTGCCCCTCCCACTGGGTGACGATCTCGACCCGGGGCGGCGACAGGTCGGGATAGGCGTCGACCGGCAGCCGCTTGAAGGACCAGACGCCGCCGCCGATCAGCAGCAGGGCGGCGAGCCCGAGGAGGAAGCGCTGGCGCAGGGCGAGAGCGACGATCCGGTGGATCGCCGAGGGGGTGCCCGCCGGCGA
The DNA here is from genome assembly GCA_963698025.1 of uncultured Acidobacteriota bacterium. Lineage (GTDB taxonomy): Bacteria > Acidobacteriota > Thermoanaerobaculia > Multivoradales > UBA5704 > DATARR01. The sequence continues at coordinate 1,639,897 of OY969112.1, forward strand.
ATGTGGCGTCTCGACGGCCTCCGGTGTCTCCGGCGTGGCCGCGCTCATGAGTTCCCCGCGGTCTGCAGGAACAGCCCGCCCTCCACGACGATGGTCTCCCCCGCCGTCAGGCCGGAGGTGATCTCCTGGCGGTCCCCCTCCCGCGAGCCGATCTGGACGCGGCGGCGGGCGAAGGTGCCGCCGTCGCCGGCGACGAACACGAACGGCAGGTTCTCGTCGTCGCGCAGCACCGCGGCGACCGGCACCAGCAGCCCCGAGCTCTCGCGGCTGGCCTGGATCGCGGCGCGCACGTAGAGATCCCGTTTCAGCACCCCGTTCGGGTTCGGCGCCACGATGCGGACGGCGATCGCCCGCGTCGTGGGATCGACCATGGCCGAGATGTAGCCCACCCGGCCGGCGATCGGTCCGCCCGGACCGTTGGTCAGGATGCGGGCGGAATCGCCGGCGGCGACGAACGGCAGGTCGGACTCGAAGATGTTCGCCATCACCCAGACCGACGAGAGGTCGGCCACCGTGAAGCAGGGGGTCGTCCCGGCCTGGAGGAGCTGGCCCGGCGTGATCAGCTTCTCGACCACGGTGCCGGCGAGCGGCGAGCGGATGATGCCGCCGGCGCCGGCCGCCGGCCGGTTCTGCCGGATGTCGTTCAGGGTACTGGCGTCGACCCCGAGGTCGCGGAGCTGCTGCAGGGCGGCGTCACGGTCGGCCTCGGCGGCCACCGCGTCGGTCTCGGCCTGCTCCAGGTCACGCCGCGCGATGGCGTCGTTCTTCCAGAGCTGCTGATCGAGATCCGCCACCCGGCGGGCGTTCTTGGCCATCGCCTCCGCCTTGCGGAGCGCGCTGACGTCGGCGGCGAAATCGGGCGAGGCCACGGTGGCCAGGGCCTGGCCGCGACCGACCCGTGCCCCGACCTCCACCTGGATCCGCGACACCGGCCCCGAGATCGGCGCCAGCACCTGGGTGGCCCGGTTCTGGTCGAAGGCGACGGTGCCGGTCGTCTCGATGGTGCGGCGGAAGCCGGTCACCGCGACCTTCTCCAGCCGGATCTTCTGGCGCTGCGCCGCGTCGAGCGTGAGCTCCCTGGGCTTTTCCGCCGCCGCCTGCGCCGGCGCCGCCGGCTCGGTCGCCCTGTCGGGCTGCCGCGCGCAGGAGGTGGAGAGGAGCGATGAAACGGCGAGGACGGCCAGGAGCGCGCCCCCCGCCGGCGTCGACGGTCGAATCGGATCTTTCATCGGTGGGCTCCCGAAGGTGTGGCGGACGGCGCGGATGGCGCGGGCGGAAGCGGAGCTCCCACCGCGAGCTCCAGGGCGGCCTGGGCGTCGTTGGCGGCGGCGAGGGCATCGGCGTACTGGTTCTCGGCGTCGAGCAGGGTCCGCTTGGCGTCGAGCAGCTCGAGGGAAGAGGTGCCGCCGAGCCCGTAGCTCACGGAGGCGACCCGGTAGACCTCGCGCGCCTCCGGCAGTAGCTCGTCGCGCAGGAAGATAGCCTGCCGGAGCGACGTCGAGGCGGTGGCGTAGGAGGTGCGGACGTCGAGGCTGATCTGGGCCGTGAGGTCGGAGACGTTGGCGGCCAGCTCCTGCTCGCGGTGGGCGGCGGCGGCCACCTCGCCCTGGAGGTGCTGTCCGAAGAAGATCGGGAACCCCAGCCCGACGCCGGTGGTGAACGTCGTCGGGCTCCCCTGGACGGCGTTGCGGCTGAAGGTGACGTTGATGTCCGGCGCCCAGTACTGATGGGCCAGCCGGGTGGCGGCCCGCGCCCCCTGGCGCTGGATCTCCAGGCTCTTGAGCTCCGGCCGCGAGCTCAGGGCGATCTTCTCCAGCGCCTCGAGCCCGGCGATCGAGGCCGGCACCTCGAGGCTGTCGGTGGTCTCGATGGGCGCGCCGCCGCTCCGTCCCAGGAGCCGGTTGAGGGAGGCGCGGGCGGTGATCAGCGCGCGCTCGTTGGCGATCAGATCGTTGTCCGCCTGCGAGACGTCCACCTGCGCCTTGACCACGTCCACCTTCGGCACCGATCCGGCCAGGAAGCGGGACCTGGTCTTGGCCAGGAAGTCGAGCGACAGCTCCTTGCCCTGCCGCAGGTCGTCGCCGTGGCGGAGCGCGACCAGGATGGCATCGTAGGCCTGGGCCGTCTGCGAGGCGACCTGCTGGCGGAGCTGCGCGAGGGTGAACTCGGCCGCGCTCACCGCCGCCTTGGCGACTTCCCCCCGCAGCCGGGTCTTGCCGGGGAACGGGAAGGTCAACCCGAAGCCGATGTCGCTCGAGTCTCCCGAGCCCGGATTGAGGGCGTTGCGCTGCCCCGCGACGTCCGCCGCCAGGGTCGGATCGGGGAAGGCGGTGGCCATCACGACTCCCGCCCGCGCCTGCTCGACCTGCTCTTTGGAGGCGAGGAGCCCGGGGTTGCGGGCGAGCGCCTCCGCGATCGCCTCGCGGCGGGAGAGGCGGAGCGGCGCCGGCGAGCCCGGCGGGTTGGGCGCGCCGGTCTGGCCCAGGGCAGGCAGCGCCAGCACGGCGCCGCTGCCCAAGGCAACGAGCATTCCAATACGGAATAGATTCAAGGAGCCCTCCTGGAGCTCTCTCCACGGTCCTGTATGAAACCGGCGTCAAGCCGGAGCGGTGAGGATCTGGACGGGAGGACTAGACGGCAGGAGGAGCGCGGCTTCGGAGGTCTTCGCTGGCGAAGGCCCGGACGGCGGCGCCGGGCGGCAGGTGGGAGGCGGCCACGTGGGCCGTGGGAGCGAAGACCGAAAGGCCCGGCGAGAGGATCGCGGCGAGCCCCGAGACCATGCAGACCGGACATTCGTCCGTGCTCCCCAGCGCCACCCCGCCGCCGTTGCGGAAGGTCGGAGCCTCGCGCTGGTGCTTGGCCTGGGCCAGCGTCTCCAGGCTCTCGCAATGAGCGGAGTGGAACAGCGGCGCCGTGGCGAGCAGCTGGAACACCGCGAAGACGGTGACCAGAAGGAGGATCGCGGGATGCCGGAGCCGGTTCATAGTCGAGGAAGGTGCCGTTTCGGCACGCTCGCAGGATGGCAGCCCGGTCGGCCCTTGTCAACTCCCCGGGTCCACGGGACTCTCTCGCCCGCGGACCCAGGGCGTTCCGGCCTACCGCTGGGAAAACGGGAATGCCCTGGCGCGATCCGGTCCGTCAGATCGGCTCGCAGGGATCGGTGCTGCAGACCAGCTGGCGCGGGGTGGTCGGGTGCGCGCAGCCGTTCGTGCACAGCCAACGGGCGTACTGTTGGAACGCGTCTCCGGCTTTACCGCCGCAGCAGCCGGAGGCGAACAGGACGTAGGAACCCTCCGTGGTGCAGGTGAGCAGGCAGAAGGCTTCGGCCCGGGGGGCGCGAGAGACGATGGCGAGGACGACCGCCAGGACCAGCAGGGTAAAGCGAAGCAGCGTTCGATTCATGATTCCTCCTGGAGCGCAGGCACCGACCGGTTTCGTACCGGCCGGCTGCGCCGCCCGGGGAGTATATAGATTTGCGCGTATAACCAACTGCCGCCTCAACCCTTCCGCTTCGCCAGCCGTTCCACCAGCTCCCGCATCACCCTCTGGGTCTCCTCGCTGAACCATTCGTCGAGCACGCCCAGGATCTCCGCTTCGTTCTTCTCGTTGTCCTCGAAGAGGGCGGCGAGATCGGCGCGGGCGAGGCGGCGCGTGGCGGTCATCGCCCTGGGGGGGAGGGCGAGGAGCGACCCGCACCACTCGACGGCCCGTTCCACCACCCGCTCGGGGGCGGCGAGCTCGTCCACCAGGCCGATGCGGAGGGCCTCGGCCGCCGGGATCAGCAGCCCACCCACGCAGAGCCGCTCGGCCTGCCGCCTCCCCACCACCTGCCGCATCCGCTGGTAGATGACGGGCGGCAGGAACAGCCCCACCTGCACCTCGTTGAGGCCGATCTTGAAATCCCCCTCGGCCATGATCCGGGCATCGCAGAAGAGGGAGATCACCGCGCCGCCGGCCGGGCTGTGGCCGGTGATCGCCGCCGCCACGGGGATCGGCGAGGTGGCGAGGGCGCGCATCATGGCGTAGAAATCCCGCCAGGCGGCCAGGATCGCCGGGCGGTCGAGCAGGATCAGATGGGGGACGTCCAGGCCGCCCGAGAACATGCGCGGGGAGCCGGAGATCACCAGCGCCCGGGCGCCGTCGCCGGGGGCCGACTCGACCGCCCCGCGCAGAGCCGCGATCAGCTCCGGAGAGAGGGCGTTGGCCGGCGGACGGTCGAGCCGCAGCTCGCGGACGGGGCCGTGATCGATGGTCTGGATCATGGGTGAACCTCCTCGGGTGCGGATCGTATAACGAGGGTCCGGTGCCCGGGATGCTGTGAGGCCGTGCCCCCGCGGTCGTAAGGGCGCAGCATGCTGCGCCCCTACAGGTTTGACCCTCACATCTACAGCCGCGGATCGACCGGCTCGCTCTCCAGCGCCAGGACGCCGAAGACGCATTCGTGGACGCGCCGCAGGGGCTCGCCGTTTACGAAGCGCTCCAGCCCCTCCACCCCCAGGGCGAATTCGCGCAGGGCGAGCGAGCGCTTCGCCGCGAGCCCGCGCCCGCGGAGGCGCTCCAGGTTGTCCGGCAGGGTGTACTCCGGACCGTAGATGATCCGCAGGTACTCCCGCCCCCGGCACTTGAGCGCCGGCTGGGCGATCCCCCGCCGGCCGCGCGCCACGAAGTCGAAGGGCTTGACCACCATCCCCTCCCCCCCGCGACGGTTGAGCTCCTCCCACCAGCCCGTGGCCGCGGCCTCGCTCGCCGGGTCCGCCAGATCGACCACCCGGTAGGGGGTGGCGACGAGCAGCTCCGGATCGGCGCGGCAGACCTCGGCCAAGGTCTCCATGTGCCAGACGTGGTCCTTGTCCACGTGGACCGCCCCCTCGCTCGCCAGCAGATGGAAGGGCGCCAGACGGAGATCGGCGATGGAGGCGACCGGCCAGCAGTAGCGCCGGTAGGCGTCCGCGAAGCGGCTGGACAGCTCGTAGCGCTCGCGGTAGCGGGCGAGGAGCGGACCGACGTCGAGCCCGCGGGCGCCGGTCTCGGCCAGCCGGGCGATCGCCTTCGGCAGGGCGATCCGCGCCGCGGCCGCCACCGAGGCGTACTGCTCGCGGATCAGCTCCTGGGCCTTCACCGACCAGGGCATCAGCTCGGCGTCGAGGCAGACCCAGCCGGTGCCGAACCGCTCCCAGAGCCCGGAACGGTCGAGGGCGTCGCGCACCCGCAGGAGGAGCGAACGCTCCAGGGCCGGATCGTCGAGGAAGCGGCGGCCGGTGCGAGTGACGCAGGCGCCGATCCCCTGGTCCCCCTCGCGCCCCTCCCGGACGATGCCGAAGCGGCGGCGCGCCTCGTCCGCGTCGCGGCAGACGACCAGGACGGCCCGAGAGCCCATGTGCTTCTCCTCGCAGACCACGCGCTCCACCCCCTCGGCGCGGAAGTAGGCGAACGCCTCGGCGGGGTGCTCCAGCAGGTCCGGCCGGCGGCTGGTTTCGGAGGGGGACATCGTCGGCGGCAGGTAGACGAGCCACTTCGGATCGACGGCGAAGCGGCTCATCGCCTCCAGGGCCGCCGCCGCGTTCTCCTCGCGGATGGTGACGTCGTTGCGCAGCCGGGTGTGGACGATCCGCTTGCCGGCGACGTCCTCGAGGTCGAGCACGTCGTCGTGCTCCTGCTGGGGGGTCAGCCCCTGGGCCGGCGCCAGGAAGTTGCGGGCGGTTCCCGCGTAGACCGCGCGGGCGGGAACGGAGGCCAGTTCCAGCTCGGGGTAGCGCAGGGCGGTGAGGGCGCCGCCGAAGACGCAGCCGGTGTCGAGGTTGATCGTGCGGTTGAGCCAGCGCGGCTCGGCGACCGGCGTATGGCCGTAGACCACCATGGCCGGGCCGTGGTACCCGGCGGCCCAGTCGAGGCGGACGGGCAGGCCGAGCTCGTCGACCTCGCCCGTGGTCTCACCGTAGAGGGCGAAATCGCGCACCCGGCCGGAGGCCCGCCCCTGCATCTCCTGCTTCATGCCGGCGTGGGCCGCCACCAGCCGGCCGCCGTCAAGCACGTAATGGCTCACCAGGCCGTCGAGGAAGGCGGCGGCCCGGACCCGGAAGTCGGGGCTCTCCTCTTCGAGCTGCTCGATCGAGCGCTCGAGGCCGTGGGCGATCCGGACCTTCTTCCCCTTCAGCCAGCGCAGGAGCTTGTCGTCGTGATTGCCCGGCACGCAGAGGGCTGAGCCCCCCTTGACCATCCCCATGACGATGCGGAGCACGTCGGGGACACGCGGACCGCGGTCCACCAGATCGCCGAGGAAAACCGCCTTCCGCCCTTCCGGGTGTCGCCGGACGCCGGCGGCGTCCGGGGCATAGCCGAGGAGCCCGAGCAGCTCCTCCAGCTCGTCGCCGCAGCCGTGGACGTCGCCGATCAGGTCGAAGGGGCCGTGGTCGGACCGGCGGTCGGGCCACAGGGGGCGGCGCTCGATGGCGACCGCCTCCACCTCCTCGGGGGAGCGCAGAATCCAGACGTGGCGGAAGCCCTCCCGCTGGAGATCGTGCAGCGAGCGCCGGAGCTGGCCGGCCTGGTTGCGCAGGACGTGCGGGCCGAGATCGCGGTCCGTGCGGGTGCGCCCCCTCTCCTCCAGGACCTCCCGCGGCAGATCGAAGACGATGGCGACCGGCTGCACGTAGTGCGCGCGGGCGAGCTCGATCAGGGGCTTGCGCGCCTCGGGCTGTACGTTGGTGGCGTCCACCACCGTGAGCAGCCCCCGGGCCAGGCGCCGGCCGGCGATGAAGTGGAGGACGGCGAAGGCGTCCGCCGTCGCCGACTGATCGTTCTCGTCGTCGGAGACCAGAGCCCGGCAGAAGTCGGAGGTCAGGACCTCCGTCGGCTTGAAGTGCCGGCGCGCGAACGTCGACTTGCCGGAGCCGGTCGGCCCGACCAGCACCACCAGGGCGAGGTCAGGGAGGGGGAGGCTCACCGCGAGAAGATCCCCATCTGCGTCGGCGCCCCCACCGCGGAGTCCTCCTCCCCCACCGGCAGGTAGCGGACGGCGTAGCCGAAGCGGGTGGCGACGGCCTCGGCCCAGCGCCGGAACTCCTCGCGCGTCCACTCGAAGCGGTGGTCGCGGTGGCGGAAGCGGCCCGCCGGCAGCGACGGCCAGCGCGCGTTGTACTCGCGGTTCGGCGTGGTGAGCACGACCGTGCGGGGCTGAGCGAGCTCGAAGACCACCCGCTCAAAGGCGGCGAGGCGGGGGGGATCGAGATGCTCGACGACCTCCACCACGGCCGCGGCGTCGTAGCCGGCGAGCCGGCGGTCGCGGTAGAGCAGCGAGCCGTGGAGCAGCCGGATGCGCTCGCGCTGCTTCGGCGTCAGGCGGTCGAGGTCGAGCCGGTCGCGGGCGGTCTCCAGCGAGCGGGAGTCGACGTCCATCCCCACGATCTCCTCGAATTGCGGATCGGCGAGCAGGCGCTCGAGCAGCTTGCCGTCGCCGCAGCCGAGGTCGATCACCCGCTTGGCGCCGCTCTCGTGGAGGACGGCGGCCACCTGGTCGAGCCGCCGGTCGTGGAGACGGAAGAGGCGCTCCAGGCCCATCTCCTCGGCGTCACGGAAGCCGGCCGTCTCCGCGGGCCCGGCCTCCTCCTCGACGGCGAGGCGGGCGATGGCCTCCCGTACCAGGCTTTTCTGATGCTTGAGATAGCGCCGCGCGATCGTCTCCCGCTCCGGATGCGTGCCCAGCCACCCCTCACCGTGGCGGACGAGCTTCTCCACCTCCGGATCGCCCACCCAGTAATGCTTGTCGTCGTCGAGCACGGGCACCAGCACGTAGAGGTGAGCCAGCAGATCGCTCAAGCGGCAGGTGGCGCGCAGAGTCACCGTGAAGTAGCGGCTCAGTCCCCAGGCCGGAAAGGTGGGGTCCAGCGCGTGGGCATCGGCGCCGACCGCGTAGCCGAGCGGCTCGAACAGGCGCCGGAGGAGACCCTCACCGCCTCGGCACGGCAGAGCGGCGAGGCGCGCTTCGAGCGGGATGCGCCGCGCCGCCAGCTCCGGCAGCCGCTCGCACCGTCCGCCGAGAGCCGTGCCGAGGACGCGCGCGATCGCGACCGCCAGAAAGGACGAGGCCACGTAGGGGCGATCGTTGACGTACTGGTCGATCGCCGTCCCACCGCCGCGCACCAGCCTCACCGGATCGACGTCGAGCAGCAGCGCCGCCGTGCAGGCGGTCTCCGATGCCTCCGGATAGAAGACGTGCACCCGCCCGAACGGCAGCTCGAACGACTGCAGCCGGTCCGGGTGCTTGTGCAGCAGGAAGCCCAGATCGGTCGCCGGGACGTGGGTGGTGCGCAGGGTCAGCAGCATGGGGGCGGGATTGTAGCGGAGACATGGACCCGGGATTGAATCCTGCTTGGCCGGGATTCCAAAGGTCATCCGCCCGCGGGGCGGAATTTGCCCAGCCTGGGGTGTCAACCCCAGGTGGGAGGCCATCCAGGATCAAACAAGCCCCGAAGGGCCGGCATGTCTTGGCCGATTCGAAGCTCCAGCCGAGGATGTCCGCCCTTCGGGGCTCAAGAGGATGGGGGTTGCCCGGTCCTGGGGTTTACACCCCAGGCTGGATAAATTCCGCCCTTCCCAGGCGGTCCCATAAAACCTTGCGTCGGTGATAACGCCAGCGATGTGGCGCGACCGGCATGCAGTACCTGGGCGATATTCTTGATCCGTGAAGACCCCTGTCATCCGGCCAGATCTCGGGCCGCCTGAATCTCGGCCTCGGCCTCCTCCTCACGGAGGTTGATGGCGGGGACGCCGATCCTGCCGAGCTCATGGAGGAAGGCTACCCGATCCAGACCGGCAAGCCGGGCGGCTTTGCCGGACGACAGCCGCCCCAACTCGTACAGCTTGGCTGCGGCCAGAAGCCGCAGCTCGCGGGCAAACTCGCTGTCCGACAGCTTCAATATCTGAGGAAGCCCGGCGGGATAGGGAATCACCGCCTGCTTCATGGCATCTGAGTCTGCGCTCATGCTCCACCTCCTCAGGCATACTAGCAGATCATGGCTCGGTATGAGGCGTAAATGGTTTGTTTTGAGTCATCTAGGTTCATGATGCAACGACTGGACGAGAGGCCTATGAAGAGCCCGTGCCGCTCCGCTTTTCTGGTTCTGTTCTCCCTTGCCAGGGGAGGGCGGCTAGAAGAAGAGGAGATCAAGCCAGCAGCTCCGCCGCCATCACGATCCGAATCCCACGGAAGCTTCCAAGGCTCCGCAGATGCCTGTCCCCCGAGATGATGACCTCGGCTCGCGCCGACAACGCGCAGGCCAGGACCTCGTCATCATCGGGATCTTCGAGAACGACGGTCGGCTTCTCGGTAGGGATGACCAAGCGAGCCAGAGCGGCATAGCCAAAGACCAGATCCTGCGGATCGACACCGGCGCTCTCCAGGCGGCGCAGAAACTTCCGCCGGCCCAGGACATCCTCCAACTCGATCAGCAAAACGGGAGAGGTGAAGAGATCGAGCGTACCGGTCCGCGCAAGGTCGAGGATCCGTCGCGACGGACCTTGCCAAAGGAGACCGGAAATGACGACGTTGGTATCAGCGACCGCCCGCATGCGGGGTCTGCCGTGCCGCGCGAACGGCCTGAATTTCCGCCTCTACCTCAGCCTCGGTCAAAGAGGGCGGGGGGGCGGAGGCCGCCAGGCGATCGGCGGCCTCGAAGAGGCGATCGATGCGCCGCTTCCGCAGCGCCTCGCGAAGAAGGGATGCCATGGACTCCGGCTCCAGGAGACCGCTGGCTTCCGCCTCGCGAGCGACGCTGTCCGGCAAGCTCAGCCGGATCTCGAGTTGGACGGTGCTTTCTTTCTGAGCCATAAATCCTCGCCGCTCAGTATAGTTCTCCCCCGACCCGATCTGATACCCGGATATCATCCCCGCCGTGAACCGCTCCCCTCTCCTCCCCCTCCTCCGCTTCCATTTCGCCGTCGGCGCCCGGCTGGCGATGCGGGCGCTGGTGCCCTTGATCGCGGCCGCGTTTGGAGCGGGGATGCTGCTCGGCACGGACTTCCTGACCTCGATCTCCCACGTCCTCTTCGGCCAGGGGGCTTCCGGCGGCACCGCGGTGCTGTTCGCGGCGGTGTTCCTGGGCGGCGCGGCGGAGGCGGCGCCCCGGGTCTGCCGCGGCCTCGGCGGGTGGCTCCGCCATCTTCCCGTCGGCGGGCTGGCGCACCGGCGGGCCGCGGGCCTCGCCATCGCCATCGCCCAGATCCCGCTCTTCCTGGGGTTCCTCTTCCTGGCCGCCTATGCCTCCCTCGCTCCGGCGGCTCTCCTGGCGGACGCTCTCAAGCTCGCCGTCACCGCCCTCGCGGCGGCCCTGTGCGCGACGCCGGTCGAGCGGCGCTGGGCGGCCCGGCCGCTCGCCGCCCTCGCCGCCGTTCTCGCCGGCTCTGGCGGATGGGGTACCCTGGGCCTTGCCACGGCCCTCCTCGTCGCGGCCGATCTGGCCGCCGGCCCCCTCGCGCGGTCCGGCCCTCCGGCCATCCGCCTCTCCCGGCGGTCGAGCGGGAGCCTGATCGAGCCGCGGATCGCTTGGCGGGCTCTCGGGTCCAGCCTGTTCGGCACCTGGGCTCTCGGGCTGCTCCCGATCGGCGCGGCGTTCGCCTTCACGCACAACAACGCCCTTGCCCCTCTGTACGTGCGGCTCGCCTCGCGGCTCGGCGCGGGTCTGGGGGTAGTCTTCGTGCTGGCGCAGATGAGCGAGGCGCTCGCGGTCCGCCGGCCGGCCTGGCCCTGGTCGCGCTCGCTGCCGTGGTCCGCGGCCCGGCGGGTCGGCGCGGACGCCCTGCTCCTGGGGATTCACGCCCTGCCGCTCGTCCTGATCGCAACGCGGATCGATCCCGCCGCGCTGGCGGTGCTGGCCATCCTCCCCCTCTTGTCCGTCCGCGCGGCCGGAGCGATGCGGCGGGCGCCGGAGCGGCGGACCGGCGCCGCGGGGGAGATCTTCTTCGAGGGTGGACTCCTGGCGGCCCTGGTGGCCCTGCTCCCCTGGACCGCCCTGCTCCCCCTCATCGCCACCCCCTGGGCGGTGCGCGCGGCGGCGGAGCGGGAGCGGCGGCAGAAGGTCAGCCGCTGGCTGGAGCTCCATCACCTGGCGGCCGGCGATCCGCAGTCCTGGAGCGCGTCGTGATCCGTCTCCATCAGGCCGCCTTCTCGTACCGCGCCACCGAGCCCGTGCTCGCCGGCGTCGACCTGGAGATCGGGCCCGGCCTGACGCTGCTGCTGGGGCCCAACGGCTGCGGCAAGAGCACGCTGCTCAAGCTGGCGGCGGGGATCGAGCGGCCGGACTCCGGACGGATCGAGATCGACGGCCACGATCTGTGGGTCGACGAGGTGGCGGCGCGGCGGGGCCTCGCCTACGTCCCCGAGCAGCCGGACCTCACCCCCTACGCCACCGTGCGCGAGATCCTCGACCTCGTCTGCCGGCTGCGCGGCGAGCCCCGGGAGCGGGGGGTGGAGGCGCTCGAGCGCGTCGGTCTGGGGCAGCTCTCCCACCGCTCCGTGCGCGAGCTGTCGATGGGCCAGCGGCGGCGGGCCGTGCTCGCCGCAGCCCTGGTGGGCACGCCCCGCAACGCCCTGCTCGACGAGCCGCTCGAGGCCATGGACCGCGGCGCCCGCGACGACCTCCTCGCCTGGACCGACCGGCTGGTCGCCGCCGGCGCCGCCGTGGTGGTGGTCTCGCACGAGATCGAGCCCTTCGCCCCGCGCGCCGCGCGCGCCCTTGCCCTGCGCGGCGGCCGCTGCGTGGACGCCGGCCCGTTGCCGGGCGATCCCGTGGAACGGCTGGCGCTGCTGGATCGCATGGCCCGTGGATGAGGGCGACCGCAGGTCGCCCCTACAACCTTCGGCATAAATCAACGTCTGGACGGAGGTTGTAGGGGCGACCTGCGGTCGCCCTTGGCGTCGGCCATGCGATAACCTCCCGCACGCCAGGAGACCTGTATGACCGACGCCATGACCGATACCGACCAGCCGCTCGAGCTTTCCGCCCCCGAGATGCGCGCCCTCGTGCAGGCGGCGTTCGACCGGATCGTGGCCCATATCGAATCGCTCCCCACGCAGCCGGTCTCGGACACCCGGGCCGGCCTCGAGCTCGCGCCGTCGCTCGCCGAGCCCCTTCCCGAGGAGGGCGCTGCGGTCTCCGGGCTGCTGGACCTGTTGTTCGACCGGGCGGTCCCCCCTTCGTTCAACACCGCGAGCCCCGGCTACCTCGCCTACATCCCCGGCGGCGGCCTCTTCCACTCCGCGGTGGCGGACCTGATCGCCGACTCGACCAACCGCTACACCTCGGTCTACGGCGCCGCGCCCGCGCTGGCGCAGCTCGAAGCGAACGTCGTCGCCTGGTTCTGCCAGCTCGCCGGCTACCCTCCCGAAGCCCGGGGGACGCTGACCAGCGGCGGCTCGCTCGCCAACTGGACCGCCCTGGTGACCGCCCGCCGCGAGCGGCTGCCCGAGAACTTCCTCACCGGCACGATCTACGCCTCCGACCAGTCCCACTACTCGATCGCCAAAGGGGCGATCCTCGCCGGCTTCCCCGAGGCCAACGTGCGCGAGGTGCCGACCGACGATCGCTACCGCATGCGCGTCGACGCGCTCGCCGAGCGGATCGCGGAGGACCGCCGCAACGGCCTCACCCCCTTCCTGATCGCCGCCGCCGCCGGCACCACCAACACCGGCGCCGTCGATCCGCTCCCGGAGCTGGCGGATATCGCCGCCCGCGAGGGGCTCTGGCTCCACGTCGACGCGGCCTACGGCGGTTTTTTCCTGCTGACCGAAGAGGGGCGGCGGGCGATGCGAGGGATCGAACGGGCGGACTCGATCGTGCTCGATCCGCACAAGGGGCTCTTCCTTCCGTACGGCACCGGCGCCGTCCTGGTGCGCGACGGCGAGGCGCTACGCCGCGCCCACAGCCTGACGGCGGACTACATGCCGGGCATGCAGAACGACCCCGACCGGGTGGATTTCAGCCAGTACTCACCCGAGCTCTCGCGTCCGTTCCGCGGCCTGCGCGTCTGGCTGCCGTTCAAGATGCACGGGGTGGGGGTCTTCCGCACCCAACTCGAGGAGAAGCTGGCCCTGGCCCGCCTGGCGGCGGACCGGCTGCGGGCGATGGAGGGGATCGAGATCCTCGCCGAGCCGCAGCTCTCGCTGCTCGCCTTCCGGCTGGCTCCGGCGGGCGTGCCCGAAGCCGGGCTGAACGAGCTCAACCGCCGCTTCCTCGACCGCGTCAACGCCCGCCAGCGGGTCTACCTGACTTCCACGCGCCTGCGCGGACGCTTCGCCCCTCGCATCTGCGTCCTCTCCTTCCGCACCCACCGCGACCGGATGGAGATGGCGCTGGAGGACATCGCGGCGGCGCAAAAAGAGGTGTTGGAGGCCTAACGAAAAGGGCGCCCCTACAGGAGCGCCCTTACGACCTCGTTCCGAACCGGTGAGCCTTACCGGGTCGGCGGCTTCTGGCTCGGCTGAGCCTGCGGCTGCGCATCGCCAGCGGCAGGGGCGGCGCCAGGAGCGGGCTTGGGCTCGCCGATCGAGAGGAGCTCGACCTCGAAGATCAGCGGCGAGTTGGGGCCGATCGCGTTGCCCGCGCCCTTGTCGCCGTAGCCCAGGGCGGCCGGGATGTAGAACTTGTACTTCGAGCCGACCTTCATCAGCTGCACGCCCTCGGTCCAGCCCGGAATGACCTGGTTGAGCACGAACGTGGCCGGCTGGCCGCGGTCGTAGGAGCTGTCGAACGTCGAGCCGTCCATCAGCGTGCCCTTGTAGTTCACGGTCACCGTGTCGGTCGGCTTCGGGGCCGGGCCGGTGCCCTCCTTCTCGACCTCGTACTGAAGGCCGCTGGCGGTCGTCTTGACCCCCGCCCGCGCCTTGTTCTTCGCCAGGAAGGCCTCGCCCTCGGTCTTGTTCTTCTCTCCCAGCGCCTTCTGCTTGGTCTCCTGCTGGGCCATCATCTGCTTCTGGAACTCCTGCATCGTCGCCTGCATCTCGGCGTCGGTGAACATCCCGTTCTGACCCGCCAGGCCGTCGTGCAACCCCTTGACGATGAGATCGGAGCTGGCCTGGACGTCGTTCTGCTTGAGGGTGCGGCCGAGGTTGTAGCCGATCACGTAGCTGGCCCGGTCCTGCAGGGCTTCCGGCTTGCCGGCCTGCTGACCGGACGGCTGGGCGGACTGGGCCGCCGGCTTCTGGGCCGCCGGTTTCTGCGCCGCGGGCTTACCGGACTGGGCACCGGCCACCGCAGCCGCCGCCACGAGCAGCACGGCGGGGAGAATCAGGGACTTTCTCATACAGGGTCTCCAAGACGTTGGGGTAATAAATTCCAGGGGAGAGGACGCATCGCGCTCCTCCGGCGATCAGGACATCTTAACCCAGCCGACCGGCCGTCGATTCCCGCCCGGTTTCTCGCTCGTAACGCCAGGTGGGGTCCGCGCGCCGAAAGGTAGTGCCGGATTCCGTCATCTATGACAAGGTAAGGATCTCCAACTCACCCATGATTCCATCCCGCGTTTCAAGACTGTCTATGCCATCGCACCGCTTGCAGGCCGTCGCCCTCTTCGCCGGGCTCTCCGCAATCGCCCTCCTTCCCGCCGGGGCTCAGGAGAAGCCCGCTCAACCGGCCTTGCAGCAGCGGCTGCAGCCGATCCTCCGCGCCCGCTTCCCGGCTTCGGGCGAGCCGCCGGAGCTGCCGGCCGCCGGCGGCTCCCTGCGTGCCGCACCGGATCTCTCCTGCTTCTACGACCGCCGCCGCTACGCTCCCGCCTGGATCGGCGAGAGAGGGGTACGGCCGGAGGCCGACGACCTGATCGCCGCCCTCGCCGACGCTCCCGCCGACGGCCTCGACCCCGAGCGCTACCGCCTCGCCGACCTGCGCCAGCGCCTCGCCCAGGTGAAGGCCACCCCCACGCCCGGCGACCTCGCCGAGATCGACCTGCGGCTCACCGACGCCTTTCTCCGCCTCGCCGCCGACCTGCGAAACGGCGCGGTCAACCCGCAGCTGATCTACCCCGATTGCGAGCTCGACATCCCCGAGGTCGACCTCACCGCCGTCCTGGAGAGCGCGCTGGCCGCCGGCCGCGTGCGGCCTTCACTCGCCGGGCTCGCCCCCGCCCACGCCGGCTATCAGTCGCTCAAGGCCGCCCTGGCGGCGACCCGCAGCGTCGCCGCCCGCGGCGGCTGGCCTGCCGTGCCGGACGGCCCGCCCCTGCGCGCCGGCGACCGCAACGCCCGGGTGGCCGCCCTGCGCGCCCGCCTCGAAGCCTCGGGGGATCTCGCTCCGGACGCCTCGCCGGCCGAGGCGCGCGACCTCTTCGACGCCCCCCTCCAGGCCGGCCTGCGCAAGTTCCAGGACCGGCACGGCCTCGATCCCGGAGGCGCCGGCAAGGCGACGCTGGCGGCCCTGAACGTGCCGGCCGGGCAGCGGGTGCGGCAGATCGAGATCAACCTCGACCGCTGGCGCTGGCTCCCCCACGATCTCGGCGAGCGCTACATCATGGTGAACATCGCCGGTTTCACCTTCGACCTCGTCGAGGACGGCCGCCCCGCGCTCTCCATGCGGGTGGTCGCCGGCAAGCCCACCAACCGGACGCCGATGTTCACCGGCCGGATGACCAACATCGTCCTCAACCCCTCCTGGCACGTGCCGGCGGCGATCGCCAAAAAAGAGGTCATCCCCCACATGCAGCGCGATCCGGGCTATCTGGCACGCGAGGGGTTCGAGGTCACCGGCAGCGGCTCCAGCATGGAGATCCGCCAGAAGCCCGGCCCCAAGAACGCGCTGGGCAGGGTCAAGTTCCTCTTCCCCAACCGCTTCGACGTCTATCTCCACGACACGCCGTCGCGCTCCCTGTTCAGCCGCACGGTGCGCAGCTTCAGCCACGGCTGCATCCGGGTCGAGAAGCCGGTCGAGCTGGCGGAGTACCTGCTGAAGGACGATCCGGCCTGGACGCCGCAGAAGATCGCCGCCGCCCTCGCCAAGGGGCGCGAGCAGTGGGTCTCGATCCCGAAGCCGCTCCCCGTCCACCTCGTCTACTGGACCGCCTGGACGGACGACGCCGGCACGCTGCAGCTCCGGGACGACATCTACGGGCGGGACAAGCCGCTGCTGGAGATCCTGGGGACCGAGCCCCCGGCGGCACAGACGGCGGCGCCGTAAGGGCGGAAAGGCCTAGTACCCTGTCAAAACAGAATTGAAGGGTCGAGGCGGAGCTCTGATCTGGAGGCCCAACGGGCCGTTTTCCCTTAGCCCAGGGCATCGCCCTGGGATTGGGTCATCGCCTCATGACCTTTTGCGGCCTGAAGGGTCGCGCTATCGGTTGGGTGAAAATCCGGACCGCGCACTAGCGCGGCCCTCCAGGCCGCATCGCCTTTCAGAGTCCCCTCGGAACCCAGGGCGGTGCCCTGGGCTGAGGAAGCCCGGGCCGTTGGCCCGGTAATGCGGACTTGTGGGTCTATCTCCGCCACCTTGACAATCCCCCCGCCGCCCGCATACCGTCCCCGTCCGGCAGGCAACGGACAGGCCTGTCTCAGTAACCAGTGAACGTGAAGGGACCTGGCTTTTGGGTGGGTCCCTTTCGTATTTCTGGGGCAAAAACCAAAGAAAGAGAGATCAGATGCGCAACACCGGAAGAGTGAAGTGGTTCAACGACAGCAAGGGTTTCGGGTTCATCACGCCGGAGGACGGTCAGAAGGACTGCTTCGTCCACCACTCGGCGATCCAGGGGAGCGGCTTCAAGTCGCTCGCCGAGGGGGACCGCGTGGAGTACGACATCGTCCAGGGCAACAAGGGTCCCGCCGCCAGCAACGTCGTCAAGATCTGAACCACGGATCACTCGCCGACCGACGGAGCCGCTCCCCCTGGGAGCGGCTCTTTTCGTTTCCAGGGGTTTTATCCGCCCAGCACTTCCTGGAACAGCAGATCCCCGATGCCCGTATCCTGGAGGCCCGTGTCCTGGTAGTACGAGGCGGTCGCCGTGCCGCCGGCGTCGTCGAGCTTGAGGATGACGTAGCCGTGGTTGTAGACGCCCCCCGTGGTGCCGAGCATCACCGGCACGCCGGGGTTGTTGGGGCTGGACAGCAGCGGGATCTTGCCGCCGCCCGCGCAGACCTTGTAGGGGTCCTGGGTGACGAAGACCGGCACGGCGCTGCAGCCGATGCACCGCCCGCGCCGCAGCCCCGCGTAGGGAGCGTAGATCTCCAGGTTGTGCTCGTGCCCCCAGAACCACGCCTCCACCTGGTCCAGCACGTCGCCGAACTGCGAGTGCAGGAGGGTGTTCATCGTACGGTCGGGGTTGTCCTTGGGGCCGATCTGGTTGAACGCCGAGAAGAGCTGGTGGTGCGAGAGCAGGAGGGTGCGCCGCCCGCCGGCCGAGGCGATCTGGTGCTTGTGCCAGGCGAGCTCGGTGTCTTCGAGATAGGTCATGTCGGTCGCGACGTCGAAGACGTCGCTGTCGTGGAGCCCGGTGTCCATCCCCAGCAGCTGCCAGCCGGAGCTGCGCAGGCCGAAAAAGCTGTTGGTCTGCATCTGCCCCGCCGGGGCGAGGGGGGGAGGTTGAGCTGGTCGAGCATGTCGTAGAAGGGGCCGCCCCCGGAGTACATGTCGTGGTTGCCGGTGAGGTTGAACACCGGCACCGGCCTGCCCGCGCGGCCGAGGACCTCGTTGACGACGCCGAGCAGGTACTGGGTGTTCTCGGTCGAGGTGCCGGAGTAGTAGACGTCGCCGAGGTGGATGAGGACGTCCGGCCGGTGGGCCGCCACCCGCTCGAGCAGCGACCTGGCCTCGGCCGTGCCCGTTCCCCAGTCGGCGATCAGCGCCACGGTGGCGTTCTCCACCAGCGGCAGCGGCGCGGGGTCTTCCGGGCCCTTCGACGCCCGGTAGGGGATCGTCCCCTTGTCGACGTCGAAGTATTTGACGTACTCGGTCACCGCCTCGGCCCACATCGGATCGCAAGAGCTGAAGCGCAGGGAGTCCTCGAGCTGCTTGATCTCGTCCGCCGGCCGGTGCTCGACCTTGGCCGTCGCGAGCTGCAGGGCGAGGTGGGCGCACTCGTCGTCGGAGCAGCAGGCCGGCGCCGCCGCCGGCGTACCGGTCACCTTCGACGTGACGGCGGCGGCCGCGGTGGAGGCCATGGTGAAGATACCGCTCAGCGCGGCCGAGGCGGCGGTGGTGGCCGCGGCGACCACCGGGTGGTTCAGGTTCGGGCGGACCGCCGCGCCGCCGGTGTCCGTCCCCTCCTTGCGGTTCAGCACCTCCTCGACGATCGACTGCCAGCGGGAGGCGCCCGGATCGCGGAACGTCTTGAAGCTCATGGCTTGGCGTGCCTCACGTAGGTGTCCCAGAGCTCGCCGAGGAAGAAGCGGCCGAACTTCGCCATCGCCTCCGAGGTCTCGATGAACGACGTGGCGCCGGGCGCCTTCATCGTCGTCATCAGGTGGATGAGCTGCTTGACGCCGAGGCTCAGGATGCCGGCGCCCACCACCGGACCGCTCTTGTCCGTCCCCTCGTGGAGCGTCGAGTAGAGGGTGGTCGTCGCCTTCCAGAGGTCGAAGATCGGGTCCTGTTGCACGTCCTTCTGCCCGGCCAGGTAGTAGGCCTTGCCGCCGTGCTGGAAGCCCATCTCGTAGACCATCAGCTTCAGCTTGGGGTCGCCGGTGGGGCTGAACAGGTTGAAGATGCCGCTGGTCGCGGCGAGGCCGTCGCCGAACGGCGTGAAGTCGAGCGTGCCGGTCAGCGCGCCCGGATGATCGGCCTCGGCGAGGAAGCGGTCGAGGTCCTGGATGTCGATGGCGGCGTGCATCGTCATCTCGGAGCCCTCGGCGCGCCCCCGCTTCTCGCCGTCCGCCGGGTCGGTGGCCCCCAGCGCGAAACCTCCCGACATCACCTCCTGAAACGAGATCCCTACGGTCTGCGTGCTCAAATCTGAATCCCTCCTTCGGAACCATGATCCATCAGAGCTGGGCGTCCGGGACGATCCCGGTGATCCCTTCCGCGACCCGCTCCGACAGGGCCGAGATGGTGGCGGTCGGATTGGCCCCCACCGCCGAGGGGAGGAGCGCGCCGTCCGCCACGTACAGCCCCGAGTACCCGAAGGCCTGGCCGAACGTGGGGAGGTCGGCGCTGGTCACCCCCTGCGCCGGGTCGTCCGCCAGCACGCACCCTCCCAGCGGATGGACGGAGACGTTCTTGCGCAAGGGGCGATACCAGGTGGGGAGGATGAAGAAGTCCTTCCCCTCGACGGTCTGGTTGTACTGCTTGCACGCCTCGATGATCGCGTCGTAGAGCGGCATGCTCTCCTGCTGCGGCCAGTCGATGGTGACCGACCCTTCGGCGTCGAGCGACATGATGCCCTTCGAGCAGTCGAGCCCCATGCAGAGCAGCACGCTGGTGTTCCAGGAGATGTCCCCCGACAGCAGGTCGCTCAGCGCCCAGCCGACGCTCCCCGGCGAGGTGCCGAGGATCCAGCGCCCGAAGAGGTTGCGCAGCCAGAGCCAGATCGCCTGCAGGTTCATCCACCGCGGCTTGACCCCCTCGACGAACCAGGCGGCGAAGACCGGGTAGCTGGCGTCCTCCATGATGAAGGCGCGGTCTTTCACGAACTGCTCGAAGAGGTTGAAGTCGATGCGCTGGGTGATCACCGGGCCGTAGTTCGGGTTGGCCGGCTCCATCCCCTTGGCCGGCTCCGTGTGCCCGATGACGAAGGAGAGGAAGTCGCCGTTGCCCGAGAAGCGCTTCCCCAGCTGGGGGCTCAACCGGGGGAGGGTCTTGTAGACGTCCCGGCAGCGCATCAGCAGCTCGGTCGTCCCCAGGGTCCCCGCCGACACCACGACGCGGTTGGCGAGCGCCTCCCGCACCAGTTTCGTCCCCTGCCGGAGGTCGTAGTAGTAGACCCGGTAGCCGTGCGAGCCGTCGGCCGACGGGTCGTCCTGGCCGCCGGCGTCGACCGGCACGATCTTGTGCGCCAGGTGCTCGGTCAGCACCTGGGCGCCGTAGCGGTGCTCGGCCACGTGCAGGTAGTTGAGGTCGATCGTGTTCTTCGAATGGGTGTTGCAACCGACGTCGCACTCGGCGCAGTAGACGCAGGAGGTCTGGAGGGCGCCGTAGCGGTTGCGCGCTTGCTCGCCGATCGGCAGCGGATTGTTGAAGTCGTTGCCGAAGAAGACGTTGATGTCCACCAGCTTCGAGCTCCGCCCGGTGGCCGCCGCCACCTGCTCGAAGAGGCGGGTGCGGGTGATCTCCCGGCGGGGATCGCCGTTGCGCGGGATCGGCCGCGAGCCCAGCACCTCCTTGGCGACGCGGTAGTAGGGGGCGAGCGCCGCCTTCTTGGTGTTCGCCGGCCAGCGCTCGTCGAAGACGTCGTCGGGGGGCTCGAGGAAGACGTTGGCGTAGATCAGCGAGCCGCCGCCCAGGCCGGCCGAGAGCACGACGTCCATGTGGCGGAAGTTGCGGATGTCGAAGAGGCCGTGCTCCTCCTGCTTCTGCATCTGCTTCGGACGCGGCCGGTTCTCACCCGGAACGTCGCAGACGTTCCAGAAGTTCCGCGCGAAGTCGTGCGGCGCGCGCGGGAACGCGCCCATCGGGTAGCGCTTCCCCCGCTCCAGCACCATCACCTTGCCCGGCCACCGCTTGCTGAGCCGGCAGGCGCTGATGCCGCCGCCGAACCCGCTGCCGATGACGATCGCCTCGTATCTATCGGTCATGTCGGTCATGACGACCCTCCCCGGTTCCGGACGAGCCCGCAACCGCGACGGCCCGTACCGAACGCTTTTAAGATCAAATGAAAATAGATGGTAGCACAGGGAGAACAAAAGGGGCGCCCCATCGGAGCGCCCCAAACCAAGGTCTTACAAAAACAGACGGTTCAACAGATACGACGCGCCCAAAGCAACCCGGAGGCCGCGAGATCAAAACATCAAATCAGATGGACTTCTATGGCAGGAGTGTGGCCGTGGAGCGGAAGCGGGACAACTTGTGGAATCGTTTTCAGGAATCGCAAGGCAACGTGGCCTCGCCGCCCGGATTGAAATCCCGGGCTACCGACAATCGCCCCTCCCCGGGGCTCTACAAGGAGCGAGTTGGGAGTCCCGGATGGGACGGCCGTGGGTAGCCCGGGATTTCAATCCCGGGCGGCAAGGCAGGCCACCCGCTCCCGATCCCTTGACCCTCCGGTATCCCCATCCTAGTATCCCCATCCTAGACTGCCGACGCCATGCCCCTCTCCTGGACCATCGACGAGGACATCCGCCGGGCGGCGACCCTGCCGGCCGAGGTCTACAGCGATCCGCGCTGGTTCGCGGCCGCCCGCGACCGCGTCTTCGCCCGCAGCTGGCAGCTGGTGGCGGACACCGACGCCGTCCGCGTCCCCGGCGCCACCTACCCCTTCACCCTGCTCGAAGGGGTGCTCGACGAGCCGCTGCTGCTGACCCGCGACTCCCGCGACGAGATCCACTGCCTGTCGAACGTCTGCACTCACCGCGGGACGCTGGTCTGTGAGCACGGGGGGGTGCAGCCGGCGCTACGCTGCCGCTATCACGGCCGGCGCTTCGCCCACGACGGACGCTTCCTCTCGATGCCGGAATTCGAAGGCGTCGAAGGGTTCCCCTCGCCGGCCGACAACCTCGCCCGGGTGCCGTTCGGGACCTGGGGGAAGCTCGTGTTCGCCGCGCTCGATCCCGCCTTCCCGCTCTCCGAGCTGCTGGCCGAGGTGGACGCGCGGGTCTCCTGGATGCCGCTCCGCGAGGCCGTGCTCGACCCGGCGCGCTCGCGCGACTACCTGGTGCGGGCCAACTGGGCGCTCTACTGCGACAACTACCTGGAGGGGTTCCACATCCCCTACGTTCACGCCGGCCTGGCGGGAGCCCTCGACTACGGCGAATACCGCACCGAGCTCTTCCGCTGGTCCAACCTGCAGGTGGGGGTGGCGAGCGGCGGCGAGGACGTCTTCGATCTCCCGCCCTCCTCCCCCGATCATGACCGCCAGCAAGCGGGGCAGAAGATCGCCGGCTACTACTTCTGGCTCTTCCCCAACACGATGCTGAACTTCTACCCCTGGGGGATCTCGGTCAACGTCGTCCGCCCGCTGGCGCCGGACCGCACCCGGGTCTCCTTCCTCTCCTACGTCTGGGACCCCGAGCGGCTCGACCGCGGCGCCGGCGCCGGCCTCGACCGCGTCGAGCGCGAGGACGAGGCGGTGGTCGAGAGCGTGCAGCGAGGGGTGCGCTCGCGCCTCTACCACCGCGGGCGCTACTCGCCGTCGCGCGAGCAGGGCCCCCACCACTTCCACCGGCTGCTCGAACGGTTTCTGGGGGAGGGATAGCCATGCCACGGACACGCATCGTGGAGACGACCGGCGATTGGGTGACGCTGACCGAGCTCGTCACGCCGGAGACGACCGCCGGCTCGCCGTATCTCCAGCAGGCGCACGCCAAGCTCCAGGGCTTTCTCGAGGAGGTCGGCCGGCTCCAGGTCGAGCAGGCTGAGCATCAGGCGCGCAAGCAGGAGGCGACGCGGCGGCTCAACGAGGTCGTGGAGGAGGGGCGCCGGCTCGCCTCCAACATCCGCCGGGTGCTCAAGGTGGAGATGGGCATCGAGAACGAGGAGCTGGCCCGTTTCGGCATCCAGCCGCTGCGCCGGAAGAAACGGCCGAAGAAATCCGCGGACGCCGCCGGTGCGAGCCCGGAATCCTCCAAACCCCCCGCGAAGTAACTCTGTATCCAGAGGGAGCGTGACGCTCCCTCGCGACGACGGCCTGCCTCCGGAGGGAGCGTGGCGCTCCCCCGGGAATTCCGTCTGTATCCGCGGGGAGCGTTCTGCTCCCTCGAGAATGCGGTCCATCTCCCGAGGGAGCGTGACGCTCCCTGGAGACTATGCTCTGCCTCCCGGGGGAGCGAGGCGCTCCCCCGAGAATAGGGTCTGTATCCGGAGGGAGCGTGACGCTCCCTCGAGAATTTGATCCATCTCCCGGGGGAGCGTGATGCTCCCTCCAGAGGCAGACCACTTTCTGGCGGGAGCGTAACGCTCCCCCGGGAGTCACGCCGTCGTCGCGAGGGAGCGCCGCGCTCCCCCGATCTACAGAACACCGTATGGAGAAAACGCCCCGCTGCCTGGAGAGGCAAGCCGCTGATATCCTCCCGCCACCAAAGCCCGGAGAGCGGGCGCGTTCCAACGGGAGATGACGATGATCAAGCTGGTGCTTCTCCGCCATGGAGAGAGCCAATGGAACCTGGAGAACCGGTTCACCGGATGGACGGACGTGGACCTCACGCCGAAGGGGATCGAGGAGGCGCGCGAGGGCGCCCGCCTGCTCCGGGAGGGGGGCTACACGTTCGACGTGGCCCACACGTCGCTGCTCAAGCGGGCCATCCGCACGCTCTGGATCACCCTCGACGGCATGGACCTGATGTGGATTCCGGTCCACCGCAGCTGGCGGCTGAACGAGCGCCACTACGGCGCGCTCCAGGGGCTCGACAAGGCGGAGACCGCCGCCAGGTACGGCGACAAGCAGGTGCTGGTCTGGCGCCGCAGCTACTCCGATCCGCCGCCGCCGGTCGATCCCGGCGATCCGCGCTACCCCGGCCACGACCGGCGCTACGCCGGCCTGGCGCCGGACGAGATCCCGCTGGCCGAATCGCTCGCGGACACGGTCGCCCGCTTCCTCCCCTACTGGCACGCCACGATCGTCCCCGAGCTGCGGGCCGGCAAGCGGGTGCTGATCGCCGCCCACGGCAACAGCCTGCGGGCGCTGGTGAAGCACCTCGACGGCGTCTCGGACGAGGAGATCGTGGGGCTGAACATCCCGACCGGCATCCCGCTGGTCTACGAGTTGGACGACGACCTGAAGCCGCTCCGCAGTGAGTACCTGGGCGACCCCGAGGCGGCCCGCAAGGCGGCCGAGGCGGTGGCGAAGCAGGCGGAACGGAAGTGACCGGTCGCAAAGAGGGCGACCGCAGGTCGCCCCTACAACCTCCGGCACAGGTTGAGGTCGGGCGAAGGTTGTAGGGGCGACCTGCGGTCGCCCTGGCTCACCCCTTCTTTTCCGGCGGATCGGGGAGGACGCCGGGCGGCACCGCGGGCACGGACTGCAGCGGATCGGTCGAGCTTTCCAGCGTCTCGATCAGACCCTGATCAAACCGGTCCAGCGGCGTTTCGTAGGAGGCGCGGTGCACCGGCTCCGGCTCGATCAGGGCCCGGATCTTCCGGGCGCAGGCGGCGCACCCCTTGACGAGGTGCGCGACGACCGTCCGGTTCTCTTCCCGCGAGCCGGTTCCCGCGGCGAAACGCTTCAGGGTGTCTTCCGAGGGGTGATCCATCGACGTCCTCCCTGCCCTGTCGAGGGCTCAACGGCGCTCTCGACAAAGGGTGACCCGGGGAGGACATCCATTTCAGTCCGGCTGGAAATACGGTATCTCCGGCCGCGTCTCCTCCCGACAGGTTGTATACGCTTCAACCCTTGAAATGGTAAACGATTTTCTCCACGATGGACTCAACACGTCCATATAGTTGCGATTTGACATTGATCTACGGGTCGATCTCGACCGCACCGTCCTACGTCCCGATCACCAGGCCGCCGTCCACCGAGAGCACCGTGCCGGAGACGAAGGCCGCGGCGTCCGAGGCGAGCCAGAGATAGGCCTCGGCGATGTCCTCCGGCTTCCCCATGCGGCCGAGCGGCGTATGGGCGATCATCCCCTCCAGGACCTTATCCGGGATCGCCAGCGCCATCTCGGTGGCGATGAAGCCGGGCGCGACGGCGTTGACCCGGATGTTGTACCGCCCCAGCTCGCGCGCCCAGGTCTGGGTCATCGAGATCACGCCGGCCTTGGTGGCGGCGTAGTTGGTCTGGCCGAAGTTGCCGTAGAGGCCGACGACGGAGGAGGCGTTGAGGATCACCCCGCCACCGCCGGCGATCATCCGCGGCGCCACGGCCCGCGTGCAGAGAAAGACCCCCTTCAAGTTGACCGAGATCACGGCGTCGAAATCCCGCTCGCTCATCTCGCCGGTCTTGCGGCCGTCCTTCCACTTCACGAGCTGGGCGTCCTTGACGATGCCGGCGTTGTTGACCAGCACGTCGATCCGCCCCCACCTCTCGAAGACCTCCGCCACGGCGGCTTCGACGGCGGCGGGGTCGGTCACGTCGACCTTCTGGAAGGTCACTTCACCGCCTTCCCCCTCCCTGACGTCCCAGACGGCGACCCGGGCCCCGGCCGCGGCGAAGCGCCGGGCCGTGGCCTTGCCGATGCCGGCGGCGCCGCCGGTGACGATGACGACTCGGTCTTGCATCAGATCTCCATCTCTCATGTCAGCAGCGTTCCCCCGCCCGGACCCTCACTCCCCCAACCCCCTCTTCTCCCGGTGAGGGAGGGGGGAGGGGACGGGAGAAGAGGGCCGGGGTGATGAGGGCCTCCTAGAAGGCCCACCGGCGACCGGCAGCGACTCGATCTGCTCGGGGACGATGTTGGTGGAGGCGTCGGTCTTATAGACGTCGACCAGCGGCACCGTGGTGCTGACGTCGATCGACGCGTTGCAGGGCGGGTCGCGCCCCCTCCCATCCGTCCAGACCCGCCCCTACTCGAAGCAAGGTCAGGGCTTATGTGTCAGGGGGTGAGAATTCGGAGGGCAGGTCGCACCGGCTTGTGCGGACCTCTGGAGCTCACCCTCGCTCGGCGGGCGTCGGCGCCGCCTCGGGCTCCCGCACCTTCTTTTTGGCCGAGCCCGGCATCACGCCGTCACCCATGCGGTTGCGGGCGGTGATGTGGGCGGAGTAGGAAGCCTCCACCCGCTTGAGCTCGTCGGTCTTCAGGTGGCACTTCTTGTACTTCTTGCCGCTGCCGCACCAGCAGATGTCGTTGCGGCCGATCGGGGCCTTCGGCCCCTCTTTGCGGGGGGATACCAGATTGCGGAACCAGCTTGCCAGGGACACGGTAAGTCTCCAATTCGAGTTTGATGGGGGTCGATCTTCTTCCAACAGGTTCCTGCACGCCGGCATTTCAGGAACGGCGCGGAAGGATAGCACGGGGCCAGCTGCTCCGGAATCCAGCTACCCCGGAATCCAGCAGACCACCGCCGTCCCCCCGCCCGCGCGGCGCTCGATGCGCAGCCGGCCGCCGTGGGCCTCGACGATCTCGCGGCAGAGCGGCAGGCCGAGCCCGGAGCCCCCCGGCTTCGAGGTGTAGAAGGGGAGCAGCGCTTTCTTCATCCCCTCCTCGGAGAGACCGGTGCCGCGGTCGAGCACCCGGAAGCGCACGCCCCCCTCCCCCGAGGGCTCGACGGCGAGCCGCACCTCCCCGGGCGGGCCGCCGGACTCGTGGGCGTTCTTGAGCAGGTTGATCAGCGCCTGCTGCATTTGCCCGGGATCGAAATGGCCCGGGGCATTGGGCGGCTCCCCCTCCGGCTCGAAGGGAACCACCTGCCGCAGCTCGGCGAGGAACGGCCCCCAGGCGACCTCCCGCCGGACGGGCTGCGGCAGGCGGGCGAAACGGGCGTACCCCTCGAGGAACTCCTTGAGGTGGGTGGCGCGCTCCTCGACGACGTCGAGCGCCGGTCCGAGGCGGTCGGCGTGCTCGGGGTTGCCGGCCATCAGGCGCACCGAGCGGGCGAGCGAGGCGATGGGGGCAAGGGAGTTGTTGATCTCGTGCGAGAGGGTACGGATCGCCCGCTTCCAGACGTCCACCTCCTGGCGCCGCAGCTCGGGGGTCAGCCGCTTGATCAGGGCGAGGTCGTGCCGCCGGCCGTTGAGCTCGAAGGCGCGGCGGGCGACGTGGAAGACCTCTTCCTCCCCCTCCTGGTCGAGAGAGAAGAGCACGTCCCGGCCGCCGCCGAGCGCCTCGCGCAGCCCCTGCGGACACTCGGCGAGGAGGTCGGCGAAGACCCGCCCCTCGTAGCGGCCGCGGGTGGCGAACAGCTCGCGGGCGGCGCGGTTGACGAACAGGATCCGGCCGCGCGCGTCGGTGAGCACGATCGCGGTCGGCGTCGCCTCGAAGACCGTCTCGAGCAGCATCTCGCGCTGGATCAGGGCGCTCCGCTCGTCGCGCAGCACGTCGCCGACGGCGTTGTAGAGCTCCACCAGCTCGCCCAGCTCGTCGCCGCGGTCGACCGAGAGGTTGAGGCTGAAGTCGTGGTCGCGGTACCCCTGCACGCCGTCGCGCAGCGCCTGGAGGACGCGGGTGGCCGGGATCAGCGTCCGGTCGAGGACCCACCACCCCAGCGGGAGCCCGAACCCCACCCCGGCCATCAGGACCGTCCAGGGGGAGGGGAACCAGTAGGCCACCGCCATGCAGACGGCGACCACGGCGAGCAGCCCGAGGAAGAAGGCGAGGCGGACGCGGGACGCGAAGCGAAGCGGCTTCATCCGCCGGGAAGGCTAGCGCGCCTTCCAGGGGATGTCGATCTGCACCCGCTCGGGAGCGCGGTCTCCCGCCTGGCTGAAGGGGTGGACCTCGTCAGCCCGCTCGCGGTCGTAGGTGAGGCTGAGCCGGTATTCACCCGCCACCAGAGGGGAGCCGCCGAAGGGCAGCAGGCACAGCCCGGTGCCGTCCGCCCGGCGCAGCACCAACGGCGGCGGCAGGAAGACGTACTCCGTGACCGGCACGAACGTCCGGGCATGACCGGAGCCCTCCGGTGCCACCACGCGCAGCTCCGCGCCGTCCGCCGGAAAACGGATCCGGCCCGCCTCGCCCAGGGGAGCGGCCACGCGACTCTGGACTCCGGCCTCCTGGGGAACGCCGGAACCGGCCGAGATCCGGACGCGGGCGCCAGCCGGCAGCCGCTCCTCGCCGCCGAAGGCGTGCCAGACCGTCCACTCCGGCTCGGCGAGGCGCACCTCGGTGAAGCGCGCGTCTGGGTTGCCGGCGGCGAAGAATCCCACCCGTCCGGCGGAGAGGTCGGCATCCTCCAGACGGAACAGCTCCACCCCGTCGAGCCAGCCGGCGAGACGCTCACCGATGATGTCGAAGGTGAGGCCGATCTCCCGCTCCGCCGTGGCGGCTCCCTGCCCCTCCCAGACGACGGTCTCCTGCTCCTTGAGCTTCTTGACCAGCCGCTGGGCGCCGCTCCCCGCGTCGAGGGAGAAGAGGAAGCCGTTGTCCGTGTCGAGATAGCGGAACACCACTCCGACGAGGCCGGAGGCCCCAGGACGGACGCGCACCGCCAGCCGGTAGTCGGCCGCGCCGGGCTCCCCGGTCAGGGCGAGATGGGGGGAGGCGGGATCGGCTCCCACCGGCCGTAGCGCTCCCTCCTCGGCCGTCCAGCTGTCCGGCAGCGGCTTGGTCAGAGCGTCGAAGAAGCTCCAGCGATCCGGCACCAGACCGTCGAACGGCTCGTCCAGCAGCCAGCCGGCGAAGGCCCGGCCGGCCGGGAACACCCGCACCTGGGAGAAGTGGGCGTCGGAGTTGCCGCGGGCATAGAGGCCGATGAAGCCCGAGGGGACGTCGCCATCCTCCACCACGAACAGGGGTACGCCGTTCAGGTAGCCCCGCAGCGACGAGCCCACGGCGACCACCGTCACCTCATGGGCGCGCCCGGGATCGTAGGAGACGCCGTCCTGCCAGAGCACCGTGACCTCGCCGTTCACCTTCTTGACGAGCCGGCGGTAGGACTGCCGGGCGTTCATCGAGAAGCGGTAGTAGTTCTTGAGGTCCCGGCCGCGGAAGACCAGGCCGAGGGTGGCGCCGACCCCGCACCGCAGCCGGGCGCTGTAGACCACGTCCGTCCACCCCCCCTCGCCGCTGTAGGCGTAGGTGCCGGGATCGTCGGGGCTGTCCCCTTGCGCGACGAAGCTGCTCAGGTTCAGCTCTCCCCCGGCGGCCTGGATCGTCGAGGGCTGCGTGCCCGGAGCCTCGTCGATCCGTGTCCAGCCGGCGAGCTCGCCCGCGGCGAACCGGTCCCGGAGCAGGGCACAGGCGTCCAGCGACGGCCGGCGCACCTCGATCGTCTCGAAGCGGGCATCGGGGTTCCCGGCAGCGTACAGGCCCACCTGGCCGGACGCGTGAGTGGCGTCGGCGATCTCGAACAGCCGGTCGCTCCCCAGGAACCCGGCCAGCCGGGCGCCCACCGCCTCGACGGTGAGCCGGAAGGGCTCGCCCGCGGTGTAGCCCTGGCTGTCCTCCCAGAGGATCGAGATCTGCCCCTTCTCGCTCTTGACCAGCCGCCGGACCTCGAGGCCGGCGTCGAGGGAGAGCCGGTAGTAGTTGTCGTCATCCACCCAGCGGAAGACGACGCCCAGGGCGCCCCCGGAATCCGAGCGCAGGTCCACGAGGAGCCGGTAGTCCGTCCAGTCCGGATCGCCGGTCAGCGCCACGGTGCCCGGCAGCTCCGGCTCGGCCCCACCGTGGATCTCCGAGATCTGGATCAGCGCTCCGCCTTCGACACGCCAGTCCGAGGGGGCGCCCGCCGCCCCCTGATCGACCACCGTGAAGCGAGCCCGGGTGGAGACCGGATCGCCCTCGAACCGTTCGAGGAGCATCACCGGGTCGCCCACCGGCTCGGCCAGCGCGCCCGGCAGGGACCGCAGCTCGATCCGGTGGCGGGAGAGGTCCGTGGCCTCGCGCAGCAGCAGGGTGACGGACTCCTCGTCCGGCAGGATGGCGCCGAAGCCGGCGTCGACGAGCTTCACCGCGCCGGGGGGCTGTGGAGCCGGAAGCCGGCGAGGGACTCCGGAGACCGACAGCACGACGCGGTCCCAGGCCAGGGGCTCGGGGCTCCGCACCAGGAACGCGATCGGCACGCCCGCGCTCTCCAAACGGGTGACCTCCACCCGCGCCGGATTCTGCAGCGCCGCCGCCGCTCCCAGGGCCAGTTTGGCCAAGCCTTCGTAGGCCCGGGCCTCCTTTTCCGAAGGGGGGGAGTAGGAGGGAACCATGGCCTCGCTCAGCAGGGTCCCCACGTCTCCCAGGTCGGCGGCCTTCCAGGTCTCGTCCTGGTAGCTATGGAGGTGATGGAAGAAGTTGGCGTAGAGCGAGGTCGTGAACTGGAACCGGTAGACGGCCGGAGCCTGCGGTCCAAGATCGTCCACCCGTACGTCGGTGAAACGCGCTCCGGGGCTCTGGCACGAGTAGAGGCCGATGCCGCCCGCGGCGAAATCCCCGTCCTCGACCTCGAAGACCGGCTCGCCGTCCACGTAGGCGCGCAGGGACTTGCCGATCGCCTCGACCGTCACCAGGTAGTCGCGGTTCTTTCGATACGCGAAGTGATCCTCAGCCAGTTGGGTCGTGCCTCCCTTGACCAGCTGGCGGACCCGGCCGTCCAGCGAGAACCGGTAGCCCGTGCCCGGTCCCTGGTGGCGGACCACGATGCCCACGGCCCCGGCCGGCGCCTGGAGGTAGACGCTGACCCGGTAGTCCGTCCAGGCCGCGGCCTCAGAGAGGAGCAGCAGGGTGCCCGGCCGGTCCGGCGAGACACTACCGCCGATCGGTGAGAGCTGCTCCACGAACCGGCTCGCCGGCTCCCCCACCTCCCCCACTTTCCAACTGGAGGACCCGCCCGGCCCCGCATCCTCCACGTACCAGCCGTCGGGCGCGTGCCCCAGGACGTTCCCCGGGAAGGTTTCATGGAGCAGCAGCGGCACCAGCCGTGCCTCGTGGAGGGTGTCCGGAGCGAGCACGCGCCCCGGATCGGAGGAGGCCAGCACGCTGTCCTTGGCGAAAGTCTGCGGATCGAGTTTCTTGGGCAGACAGGTGGCGGCGTCGATCATCGTGATCCAGCGCGTCTCCCGTTCCGACAGGCTGAGCGTCTCCGCCTTCCCCCACTCCCCGCTGAGGAACGAGGCCAGTTGGTTGCTGGCGTCGTAGAGATAGAGGCCGAGGTCCCGCCGGTCCATGCGGTACATCTGCTCGACGTAGTCCTCGTTGAATTCCAGCCCCACGTCGTAGGCGCGGTAGAACGGCTTGAAGAGGATCGGCTTCTCCCCCGGCGGCGGCACGGTCGGCGGCGTCGTCTCCCGCACGTAGCGGGTGAGGTCCTCCAGCCCGGTCTCGAAAGGATCGGTGTTGACCCCCTCCGGCTTCGTGAGCTGGGTGAGGCCTGGAGGGCCGCCGGTGCGGAAGTAGGCGTGTTCGACCGGCGAGCGGTCGACCGGCAGACCGTCCAGCCCAGGATTGGCAGGGTCGAGATCGAGGTGGGTCTGGACGGTCAGCTTGTAGAAGCTGTCTGGCGCGAGCACCTCTCCTGCCGCCTGCCAGTGGGCGAGCTCGTCGAGCTGGTGCTGAATCCTCTCGTCCTGCCGCACCACCTGCCCGGTCTCCGGATCGGGGGTGACGCAGACCTGCTCCAGGCAGAGTGGCCCATCGCCGGTGATCACCAGGACGGGCATCTCGGCACCGTCGACCTGAATCACCCCGTCGATCG
Source organism: uncultured Acidobacteriota bacterium (assembly GCA_963698025.1). GTDB lineage: Bacteria > Acidobacteriota > Thermoanaerobaculia > Multivoradales > UBA5704 > DATARR01. The sequence goes on from OY969112.1 coordinate 1,671,237, forward strand.
GGACGACGGGGCCGTAAGGCGTGCCGTCGACGCCAAAGCCCGTGACCTGCAGACCGGTGGGCTTGACGCAGAAGAAGCAGACCTGGTGGATCAGCTTCTCATTGCCGGAGGCATAGACCACGACCCGGGTCATGGCCAGCCCGTCGAGACGGATCGTCTCGGTCGAGGTCCCGCCGTTGCCATTGGGCGCGTGGGTGGCGACCGCCGTGCCGGCCGCGTCGTAGGCGACGATGCGGAAGGGCGGGCGGTGGGTGACCAGGAGCGTCACCCAGGCGGCGGGGCAAGGGAGATCGATGTCGAGCTCGAAGCCGGCGTTCAAACCGAGCTCGCCCTTGTCCCAGCGCTCGACGCGGGCGACGGGGAGGAGAGCGCCGTCGACGCCGCGCACGGTGAAGCGGACCCCCTCCTCCGCCTTCCAGGGGTTGGAGAGGGTACCGGCCGCCCGTGCACTCACGTTGACGCAGGCCGGCACTGCGTCGCTCGGCGCGGGCGCAAGGACGACCGGTGCACCCGAACCCGTCGAGGTCTCAGCCCGGGAACCCGGAGCGTCCGGACCCGGCGCAGGTTCGCCACGGAGCCCACGAGTGCCCGGACCCGGCCCGGGCTCGAGCGGCTGGGGCGCGAAGAGGACCGAGCCTGGTTGGGAGTCCGTCTGCGCCAGGGTGAGGCGGAATTTGCGGCCCGGAGTCTCCGAGTGAACGCGAACGCCGCGCCGCACGGCCGCCGCCGGGAAGCAGAGGAGAGGGATTTGCTGGACCCTCCCCTCCCGGGCGACGGTCCGCGTCCCTACCGTGGCCGGGCCGAACCCCCAGGAAAGAGTCAGGGCAGGCGGCCCAGGGAAGGTCCACGGTGACGTGATGGTGCTCTGCGGCTGGAGGCCGTCAAAACCGAAGCAGGTCTCCTTCCCAGGCTGCACCGGAACGCAGGGGTAGCCCGGCAGGGCATCCGAAACCCACTCCTCCCAGGAAGATCCGGTGTGACGGTTGAATTCGAAGGGGGTCTTGGCCCCGAAGAGGAGCTTGGTCTGGCCGGTCCTGGAAGGCTTCGCCCCGGCGTCCGGGAGCTGCGGGACGACCGCCCACTGGCCCCAGAGAGGAGGCGGACCGGAGCTCGAGCTCGCCGGGCTCGCCGCCACCGTCTCCCAGGTGCCGTTGACCTTGCGCTCCAGCGTCACCGTATCGAGCACGTAGCGGACCTTGAGAACGCTGCCGTGGACCGGATCGCCGATCGCCTCGTATTCAGGAACGATCGCTTGCAGATTGCTCCCCACCTTCGCTCCGTCGTGAACCGAGCGGCCGAACGTGACGGCGATCCGCGCGTCCATGGGCACCTGCGGAACGGCTGTATCGAGCGGCTCCGTCTCGCTCCCATGGGTAGTCAGGAAGCCCTCGCCGTCGTCATAGCTCGGCAGGAGAAAGGTGCCGCGCGGCAGCGGCCAGGTGACCGAGCTCTTCAAGTGCTCGATCCCGATGGTCACGACCGGCAAGGGGAGCGGCGGCGCCTTGGGATTTGGACCCCACTCCAGCACTACCGTGGCCCCGATCTTCTTCTTGAACGGCCAGGGGAGCTTGATCCCGACGCTGAACTCACCCCGCAGGTGGTAGGGCTTGAAGAGATCGGCCGCGATCCTGGCGTCCAGGGAGAGGCCCAGCCCGAGTCCGAAGACCTTGAGCTCCACCAGGGCATGGAGCCAGAGATCGCCATGGAAGTGGCTGGGCTTGAAGCTGACGAGCGCGTTGCCGTCCGCCCAGGCCTCCAGCCGGATGCTCAACGGCCCGAAGCTCCAACCATTGTTGTAGCCGAACCAGGCGCCCAGGGCGAGTTGGTGGGCGTCCAGCATGAAGTAGGCATTGGCCTCGACGAGCTTGGCGAAAAGGGCGCGGATGCGCAGCGAGCGCGGCTCGTTCTTGCCCAGATAGAGATGCCAGGCGGTGGGGTCATGGAAGGCGTAGAAGGCCTCCATGCTGCCGCCGATCTCGATCAATTCGCCGCCCTTGCCGGTCTTGTACTCGGCATCCAGACCGATCAGGAGGCTGCCCGCCCGCCCGTCGAGCACGGCAAGCGAGCGGAACTGCCCCTCGTCCTGCCCGGCCGCCCGTTTCTTCAGGAATGAGGCGGCCCCCTGGATGAGCACGATCGGCCCTGGAATGACGATAGCGAGCAGGAACTTGCCGTTGAAGGTGTAGCCGTTGTCTGACAAGGTGCCGAGGGTAATGCCCGCGCCGACGGCGAAGCTCCCCTTCTTCGGATCCCACTTCTTCTTGAGATCGGTGATTCCCGGAGTGTCACGGTGATAGAAACTCTTCGAGTGATCGATGCTGAACCACATCTCGTCCGGCTTCTTATTGGGCTCCATCTGTAGCGCGAAGAGGCCGGCGAAGCCGTAGATCCCGAGCCCTGTCGAAGCGAGCGGGAGACCGGTGGGAAGATCGACGTCGACATAGATGGCAAAGAAGTTGTACCAACCCTGTGGCCCCTTGACCGAGCCGATGACCAGGGTGCCATCTATCTTGAGCTCCGGGGTTTCGAGAGTCAGGTGGATGTCGCCGTCGAAGCGGCGGATGATTTCGCCGGTCGTCTTGTTCTCGATCTCGTGGAACGACACCTCCCCCTTGAGGTAAAGAACATCGGGAATCGAAAGCTCGACTCCGGCACCATTCAGAGTGATTCTGGGGACCGGGACCGCCTCCGCCGGGTTCCAGGTAATCCGTAAGCCCTCCACGGACGCCCCCGCCTGAAGACCGTCGACGAGATGCAAGCCACCCGAGAAGCCTAGCCATCTGGTACCGTCGTCGTTCGTGCCGAAGCCGAGCTGGGAAATTTCGATCTTGAAACCGTAGAAGTCGAGGGTCTTCTGCTCGGTGACATTCAACCAGCCGCCGTCAAGGTGGACGTGGCCTTTGGAATCGATCGACAGCTCCTTGACGTCGAAGGTAGGCCAGTCGAGATGGCCGAAGAGGGGGGTGAGCTTGCCGCTGAGCTTGGTTGTGAAGAGACCGTCTTTGAGTTCGAAGGCGATGCTGTCGAGGGTCAGAGTGAGCAGGCCGTCCTTGGTAATTGTTTTCAGACCATCCGGCCCAGTCCCCGCTAGGGTGACGCCGAAGCCGCCGTCCTGATCAAGGCCTACATCGACCCCGATCCAGTCTTCAAAGAACGGCAGCTTCATCTCAGCCGTTATTGAGGCCTTAACCAAGGAATTTTTCTTGATTATAACCCCTATCTCTTTAACCGCGATCGGAATTCCAAAAAAATCGCTAACCCCTGGCCCCGCCTTATACGCCTGAAGCGATGAATCCCATTCAGGGGAATACTGCGCAAGCAACTCTCCGCTTATACCACCAGATCCAATCACGCATTTCTTCAGAACCAGGTCTTCGGGAACCACCTCAGGGAAACCAGCCGGAAACGAAATGCGTACTTCATGAAAATACAATCCAACGAATGAATCGTCAAAACCTGCCTGCTCCACTTCCTCAGGGCTCTCTACGACAGAGAGGTCCAAATTGAGACCCGAGGCAGATACGGCGACCCCAGATCCATTGCCCAGATAACAAGACGGCAGATCTAAGCCGTTTTTTAACTCAACCTTAAGCTCACCAATAGAATTGATTCGAAAATTACCCTTACCGACAAGGACAAGCCCGCCTTCGTCATCAACGGGTTGAAGTATAGTATTAGGAAGATAGATGGAGACGTTTATATCGGAGGCGCCAACGGACAAAGTGCCCGCCGAAAACTCAAGACTGAGAGTATATCCATAATCATCGGACTCTCCCAGGGAAATGGTATATTCTGGCAATCCCGGTATCTCGAGGTCGATCGGGGTCCCTGAGCTCACCTCTACCGAAAGAGTGAACCCCTCATCGGTCATTTCGAGAAATGCATCCTCAAAGGAAAGGCTCGCCAGTATGTCTGCCGCTCCACCGCTCCGCCAGTTTGCGGGCAAACTACTTTCCAACACACCCCACAGATCTTGAATCGCTCGCACCTGATTCATTTAGCTCCGCCCCAGACAATGGCACTGTCAGCCACCAGCCAGTTGCCCTATGTCTGACATAATCTTCCGGTGAATTCTTTCCCCGGGAACTTCCTCATAAGTACTGATCCTAGGCCCCCTATGCAGGACCCCCTTTATCACCCTTTTGGGTCGCTTTCTCTTGCGTCTTGTGGGATTGCCGCGCATACGCCAAAGCTCCCTAATGTTACTGCGTGATGCCGTATCGGCCAGTGGAACATGGGCGATGCATACAGAGCCACTGAGAAGAGTGCTATAGCCAGCCTTTCTATCGCCAGGCGACTCATATAGTTGACCCTCGTCAAGAAACATTGAATCCGGAGGCTTGAACAGGCCGGAGGCTCCCTTACTATAAAATACGCCCACGACGTCCCTACGTCGCGGGGTCTCCTCTTTCCCTGACAGGATAAAATTGCGCTGGTTTTTCGAGATGGTCCAATCCTTACTAGAGGAAGACATTATATTGGCATGAGGATCGTAATCTTCTTCTCCCTCTTCAATTTTTCCATTTTTATCCTTGAATTCCCACAAGGACATCGAGACAGACCCTCGACCTCCCTCCACTTGACGGTCGTCATACTGGTAAGCCTCGTAGTAGCGATCGGCAAGTCCCATAAGATGGCCAAATTCATGAATAGCGGTGTACTCTTCGTTCGCATCAGGGGAAAAAAAATACCCGCCTTCCGGACCGACATACGAGACCGTCAAGCTCTTGTTCGGCTCAAGCGCACCGCCTCCCTTCCCCACTAAGATTTGGTAGTCGGCGCTTTCCACAGAACGCCCAGGGTCAAAATTCACGATTTCAACGTCAAGCACTTTCTCCCATTTTTTTATACTAGCTTTTACAATGTCAATGTAGCCTTCGATCGGGTTGATATCGTCGAAGACGATTCGCAGCCGATCCACGTCTATCTTACCGTCCTTGGGGGAAAATAAGGGTTTCATAGGCCTCGCACTATTGACCCGGAGATACTCTTAGGTCTTGACCGGTCGCGATTCGTCCGGCCTTATCCGCTACCCGGAGTCTATAGATGTACTCGCCGGGAATGGTGAGCCGATCTGTAAACGTATTAACCCCAGTCGGCAACCATCCACTCACATTCGTCCAAGCTGTATCCGCGCTCGCCTTTCGCAGTACCAATCCTTGCAACTCGGCGGCAACCGGTGTCCAGGAAAGGACAAGAGAGTTGTCGGAGGAATTCAAAACCGGCGAATTCCACACTGGAACTGGGGGGCGGGAATCGTCAAACGCCCTTACAGAGACGGTCCGCGACGGAGAAGAAACGCGTCCAGCCGAATCTACGGCAATCAGAACGTAGTACATCGTGAGCCCGCTTGGTACATTTATGTCCATGTATTCTTGATCTGTCGGACTAAGTGTCTTTACAAGAGGCATCAACCGCAGATCCTGTGCCGCCTCCTTGCCATCCGTCCGGTAAACTCGGTACTCCGCCAAGTCTGATTCACGATTCGCCGCCCACTGAATCGTGATCTGCCGGTCTCCGCCAATCACCTTAGTGATTACCGGCGCCCGCGGCGGCTCCACCTTCCTGAGATAAACCGGCGGCCCGGCGAGGCTCAGCGAGCTCTGGTTCTGCGCCCCATCCATGAAACGCGCGCGGTAGAAGTAGCGGTTGGTGGCCCGGCCGGGGAGAGTATCGGTATAGGCCCGGCGTAATGACGGGTTGGGCACGTAGAGCACGTCGTCGTCCGGCCGGCGCTCGTCTTTGATCCGCGGGTCCGCCATCTCCAGGGGAGCCAACGTGACCTGAGTGAAGGCGGCCTCGTTTCCGGGGAGGCCGGCGAGGACGCGTAGGGCGTTGTCGGAAAGCTCGGCATAGCTTCCTGGTCCCGAGATGGCGTTGAGATCGGTCGCGACGTCGCCTTTCTGAACCGGGCTCCAGAACGCCGGGAAAAAATCCGGGTCGGCTGGCAAGATCGCCTTCCGGGTGCGGCGCAGGAGCCAGTCTCGATCGCTGAGGGCCGGGATCGGGAACTTCAGGGGATCGGCCGTCCCGGCGGCGCCCTCGTTGCCGGGCAGGCGAGCGAGGACGGTCCAGGCGTCACGGGTGAGGTTGTTGTAGTCGGTCGCGAGCTTGATGGCCTTCAAGGCGTCCACCGCCGACTGCCGCTGCGAGACGTCCCAGTCGGTTGGGAAGTAGTCGAGATGGGGGTTCGAAGGGGGGCGCGCCTGGCCCGGGCTTGGCTGCGGCGGATCGAGCGGATCGAGGGCCATCCGCGTCTCCCGGATCAGCCAGTCCCGCTTGAAGAGGCTGTCGTCCACCGCGCGCAGGACGTGGACCTTCAGGTGGTCCGCGGGTGCGAAGCGGAAGGTCGAGTAGGAGCGGCTGGCGTAGTCGGCCGGCGTGGCGTAGAGCCGCTCGCCGAGGTCCGGCAGGTCGGGCGCCGGGGGCAGCGTATGGAGCACGCGGAAGACCGTAGCTGAGGGGGAGAGCCGGCTCTCGTTGCCGAAGCGGGCGGAATCGTTCCACCTCGGATCGTCCGCCACATGCTTTTTGTCGTCCGCGGCGCTCACCGCGATCTGGGCGTAGACGGCGGGCTCGGCGAGGCTCGGCTCGAAGGGGTGCCCGGCCCCCACGTCCGGGGCGGGTAGGAAGACCTCGTACTCGCGGGCGGGCCGGCCGAGCACCCAGGCGTCGGGCGGACCGGCGAGAGTCGGGGCGGCCTCCAGGGTCACGGTGCGGGAATTGGCGTTATAGCGCACGATGCGGTGCGCCTCGCTCACGGTGCCGGTCTGGAGCCAGAGGTGGTCGATCCATGGCTGGACGCCGGAGAGATCGGGACCGGCCCCGAAGAGGACATCCTTCCCGGTCACCGCCACCTGCACGGTCTTGAAGGCGTCGTTGTCGTGCGTGAGCGGCTGGCCGTTCGGGTCCTTGGATGGATCGAAGACCGTATGCACCGGCGGGTCGTAGGGAGCGACGGCGAGGCGCTGCGCCCAGCTCGCGGCCAGGCTGGTGTCGACCCAGAGCGGGTGCACCTCCGGGATCGCCACGGTGCAGGGCTTCCCGATGGTGGGAGGGATCTCGTCGTGGACCCCTATGTTCTTCACCCGCAAGCGGAGCTGGGGGCCCGGCTGGCTGTCGAGGATCGCGAAGTCGTCGTTGCCGACCCGCAGGCGGGCGCCGGTGAAGGCGCCGGCGGCATGGGAGTCGGCGAGGTCGAGGGTCACGTCGCTCTGATCGGCCGCGGCGGCAGTGACGCTCACAACTCTTCCCAGGAGAGCGTTCCAGCGTCCGGGCTGGTAGTAGAGGCGGAACTCCCGGGTGTCCGGCGCCTGGAGCTGCTGGAGGTAGGTCCAGCGCCAGCGCACGCGCAGGCCGACGAGGTCCTTGGAGACAGTAGCCCGCCATTTCTCATACGGTGGGTCTACGAGCAGCCAGCGGTCGTCCGGGTCGAGAGCCCAGGCTTCCACCCCCAGGGGAACCGGCGGCGGAGTCTTGTCGAGCAGGGCCACCGCGAAGGGATGGTGCGAGTGTTCCGGCAGCGGGTCCCACTGATACCACTCGGCCGGCGGTCCCAGAGGGCTGTGGCGGCCGAAGAGATCCTGGCCGACGAAGCGGTAGCTGTACCAACCCTCGGCGAGGTTGCTGTCCACCAGGTAGAGGGGGGTTGAAGAGGGCGGCCAGTCCGAGCTGCGTGGGTTGGGCGGGGCCGGCGGATTCGGCGGATCGGGCTCGGAGACGAGGACCGGCGAGGGGTCCGCCAGCGGCTGATAGGCCAAGTCGGCGGGCGGCGTCACCGGCGGGTTGGGATTCGGATCGTCGCCGAGGGAGGCCCGTTTCGGGTAGTAGAAGATGATCCGGTCCGGCTGCTCCTGGGTCGAATCGGCGGGGAGCGGCCACCAGAGGCCGACCTCGCCCGCCACCTCGGGGAGCGTGCCGTCGATCTGCCGCACTGCCGGTCCGGGAAGGGCATAGGCCTTGCCGGCCCCAGGCGGTGCGATGGGATCCTGCTTCCGGGCGCTCGGGCCGGCAACGAGGACGGCGTCAATCAGCGTGGGATCGGCCGTAAAAGCCAGCCAGGACAGAGCACTCGCCGCGCTGCCGCCGAGGACGCCCGTGGGATCGGCGAGGAGGAGGTAGTCGTAGGCCACCCCTGATGCCGCCGCCGCGGTGTCCACGAAGTAGAGGCCGAGCATCTGGGCGATCGCCGGCTGGAGGCTGGCGAGGAGGACCAGCTCCAGGGGGTGGAGGCCCGGGAGCGATGGCACATCCGCCTGGGTGGCGGGCGAGAGCGGATGACCGGGGAGAGCGGGGTGTGTGCGGTCCGCCATGGCGCCGGCGGACGGCCCGCCCTGGATGAGGGCCACGAGCTCGCCGTGGAGGTCGGTGAAGCCCTGGTCCCAGCCCACGGGCGCGGGGTAGGTCACCCGCGACAGGGCCAGGGCCTTGGCTGCGTTGAAGTCCGCGGGCTTGCCCGGGCACGGGTAGTCGGCGTGTGCCACCGGCAGGCAGAGGGGGTAGGTGAACCCGGGCACCTCGCTCCAGCCGAAGGTCACCCCCTGCTGGCTCGGCCAGACGCAGAGGTCGACCAGAGCGGCGTTCCCCAGGTTGACCTGGACGGCGGTGATCCCCTTGCCCTCGAGCGTGGCGACGACGACCTGCCCGGCGCCCCCCTGGACGACCGTGCTCGCCACGACCGCCGTCCCCGCCAGGGCGGCGACCTCGATCGCGACCCCTTTCGCCGGCGCGGCCGCCGGGCACTCCCAGCAGACCTGATGAAGGAGGGCCGATTCGAGGAAGGGGCCGGTCAGGACGACCTTGGCGATCTCCTGGCCGGTCAGGGTGACAGTGCCGCCCTTCAACCCCACGGCGGTGGCGTTTGCGACGTTTCTGCCGTCCGCCGCGAGCGCCTCGATCCTGATATCCGCCTGATTGGTGAGCAGCAGGTCGACGCGCGTGGCCGGGCAGGGGAGGGAGATCCGGAGCTGGCGGGTGGTCTGGAGCCCGGGAGGAGAACCCTGCCACGGCTCGATCGTGATGAGCGCGATCTGCGGGCTGACCGGCGGCGGCTCGGTCGTAAAGACGGCGCCCTTCTCCGTACGAGGGCTCAGTGTGGAGCCGGGCGGGAACGTACGGAAGTCGACGCAGGTCCTTGTCACCTGGGACCCGGCGTCGCGCAGCCCGATCCGCACGTCGACCTTCCGCGCCTCGACCCCCGCCGGCAGTTCGAAGCGCAGCAGGGCCGGGTTGAGGTCGACTTCAACCACGCCGGCCGGAGGGAACTCCTCGGTGAAGGCGAGCGGCTTGGCGCTGCTGAGCCGGCCGAGCGGCGTCTCCAGGCTGAGGCTCTGGGAGGTGCCGGGGCGGAAGCGGCGGAGCTCCGGGCTCAGGCAGAGGGGCTTCCGGGGCGTGCTCTCCCGCCGGAAGAGATAGAAGCCGTGCCAGGGGAACCCCCGCTCGGGCGGAAAAAGCCAGCGGCAGTGGATGCCGTTGGGCAGCTTGGACTGATCGGCGTCCGGAGGCTTGTCCTCCAGGATGCCGAGGGTGAGCAACGACAGATCGTCCGTCTGGAAGCTCATACCCCTCCGCCTGCCGCCGCGCGGCTCTGGCCAGGGGGATCTTCCCTCTGGGCAGGTCGTTGGAACGCTAAAGGCTCTCCATCAACCTACTCTCGTTTGAGCAATCCAGCAATCTTATCGGTACAAAGAAATATCGCCAGGAATGGCTCAACCCCGCAGCCGCCGCTCGACGGCGAGGCCGTGCTTCTCCATCTTGCGATAGAGCGCCTGGCGGGAGAGGCCGAGCGACTCGGCGGCCTTGGCGACCACGCCGCTGGCCTCCCCGAGGGCGCGCTCGATCTTCACCCGCTCGGCCAGGCCCATCTCGTCCGCCTCGGCGGCGAGGGCGGGGCCGGCGGCGAACGGCGCGGCTCCCAGCCCGAGATCTTCGGCGCGGATGGTGTCCCCCGCGGAGACCAGCACGGCCCGGCGCAGGGTGTTCTCCAGCTCCCGCACGTTCCCCGGCCAGGCAAAGCGGACCAGCCGCTCGCGGGCCTGCGGGTCGAGCCGCCAGACGGCTCCGGTCGGCGACGGCGAGAGGTCGCGCAGGAAGCGGTCGGCGAGCGGGGAGACGTCCTCGGGGCGGTCGGCGAGCGGCGGCACGGCGAGCTCGATGACGTTCAGGCGGTAGAAGAGGTCCTCGCGGAAGCGGCCGGCGGCGATCTCCCGGCGCAGGTCGGCGTTGGTGGCGCAGATCAGCCGCACGTCCACCCGCCGGGTCTCACTGCTCCCCAGGCGCTCGAACTGGCCGCTCTGGAGGACGCGCAGGAGCTTCGCCTGCCCCGAGGCGGAGAGGTTGCCGATCTCGTCGAGGAACAGGGTGCCGCCGTCCGCCGCCTCGAAGCGGCCGGTCCGCCGGCGGGTGGCGCCGGTGTACGCCCCCGCCTCGGCCCCGAAGAGCTCGCTCACCAGTAGCTCGTCGGGAAGCGCGCCGGCGTTGACACGGACGAACGGCCTCTCCTTCCGCCGCGAGTTGGCCTGGACGATCTCGGCCAGCTTCTCCTTGCCGGCGCCGGAGGGGCCGGTGATCAGCACCGGGATCTCCCCCCGCGCCACCTGCAGGGCGAGGGTGACCACGGCGTGCATCTTCTCGCTCACCCAGACGGCGCCGCAGAGGTCGTGCCGTTCGGCGAGGTCCTCCCAGCTCCGCCGCGCCCTCCCCCGCAGGCGGGCGTTCTCGAGCTGCAGCTCGCGCAGCCGCAGGAGGTTGCGCGCGGAGGCGAGGAGCTTCTCGTCGTCCCAGGGCTTCGCCAGGTAGTCGCTCGCCCCCTCCTTGACCAGCTGGACGGCGGTTTCCAGCGACGTCCAGGCGGTGAGCAGGAGGACGGGGAGCCCCGGATCCCGCCGCTTGACCTCGCGGAAGAGGTCGATCCCCTCCTCGCCCGAGGTCGCCTCCGGGCTGAAGTTCATGTCCTGGACGACGACGCCGATCTCCTCCGGGGCGGCGTCCAGCCGGCGCAGGGCTTCCACGGGCGAACGGGCCACGGCGCACGGCATGCCGCGGATCTCGAACAGGACCTGGAGGGCCGTGACCACGGCCGGCTGGTCTTCGACGATGAGGACCTTGAGCATCGGCACCCCCTATTTATATCCCCTCATCCCTGCCCGCGGCCGGATCGCCACGCCGGCATCACACCTCATTTTGTCCCTCCGCGATTGCTGAGAGGCACTACATGCATGGGTGTCGATATGATTCCTCACCCATCGAACGGAGGTGAAGGATGCGCAAGAAGATGCTTCTCCTGGCCCTGTCGCTCGCGGCGCTCGCGGGCTCGCTCATCACCCCGCCCGCCCAGGCGGGTGGAACCCACGCCTGCCGGATTGGCTGCCGGAGCTGTATCTGCGATGTGTCCGGAGTGCCGGTCGCCTGTACCAACGTCTACTGCTAGCACCCGAGCGGAGGTTTGAAGATGCGCAAGAAGAAGATGCTGTTCCTGGCCCTCGCCCTCGCCGCCACGGCCTCCCTGACCACCCCTCTCACCGCGGCGACCACCACCTATCACGGCTGCCCGGTCTGCACGACGTACCCGGACGGCTCTCAGTGCTGCATCGGTTGCGTCTGCGACAATAAAGGACATGTGGTCGCCTGCACCAACCAGATCTGCCCCTAACCCTGACCCCTTTTCCAGGAGGTAAGCCGATGAAAAAGAAGATGCTGTTCCTGGCCCTCGCCCTCGCCGCCACCGCCTCGCTGGCCACTCCCCTCACCGCGGCGACCACCACCTACCACGCCTGCCCGATGTGCACGACGTACTCGAATGGCTCCCAGTGCTGCGTCAGCTGCGTCTGCGACTCGAAGGGGCACGTGGTCGGCTGTACCGACAACTTCTGTCCCGAACCCTGAGCCCTCCCGAAAGGTAAACCAATGAAAAAGAAGATGCTGTTCCTGGCCCTCGCCCTCGCCGCCACCGCGGGCTCGCTGACGACCTCGCGCGCCGTGGCAGCCGGCACCCATTCCTGCACGTTCTGCACGACCTATGCGGACGGCTCCCAGTGCTGCCATGGCTGCGTCTGCAACTCGTCCGGGCTCCCCGTCGCCTGTACCCAGAACTACTGTCCGCCGGCCGGTATCGAATAACCAAGGAGCCCCAATGCGCAAGAAGATGCTGTTCCTCGCCCTGGCTCTGGCCCTCGCCGCCACCGCCACAGTCACGGCCCCTCGCGCCCAGGCGCTTCCTCCTCCCTTCGGCGGCCCTCGCCACTCGTGCCCGGTGTGCACGACCTTCCCCGACGGCGCGCAGTGCTGCATAACCTGCCAGTGCCTCGCCGATGGAACCCCCTTCCTCTGCCCCGACATTGCCTGCGTGCCGGTGTCGGATCTCTAGGCACCCGTAGGGGCGCAGCATGCTGCGCCCCTACCTTCGTTCGCCAGGAGCGGCTCTATACATTCCGCGTCGCGATCGCCGGTGGCACGCGGGCGCCGCGCAGGGCGGGGCCGAGGGCCGCGCCGAGGCCGATCACCCAGAGGGCCGCGGCCCCCGCGGCGACCGTCGCCGGGCTGAGCCGCGCTCCCGCCACCCAGGTGACGAGCCCGAAGTTCAGTCCGTAGGCGAGGACCACCCCGAGCGCGACGCCGAAGCTGGTCACCATCCAGTTCTCCAGCAGGAAGTGGCGGACGATCGCCATCCGGTCGGCCCCCAGGGCGCGCCGGGTGCCGATCTGACGCCGCCGCTCGGCCACCGAGAACGAGGTCAGGCCGACGATCCCCAGGGCCGTCACCAGCACCAGCAGCGCCATGACGGCGTCGAGCGAGGCGACCAGCAGCCGGTCGCGGCCGTGGAACTCGTCGCGGTTCTCGACCGTCGTGCGCAGACGGAGGAAGCGCCCCTTCTCCACCCCGAGCAGGCTCTTCTCGAGCTGGGAGAGCAGGCTCCCGGGGTTCCCCGCGGTGCGGACGAGATAGTGCGAGCCGCTGTCGAAGCTCACCGACCGCGCGGGGTGGAGGATGACCTTGTCGGAGGTCTCGCCGAACGGGTTGTAGAAGCGGTCGACAACGCCCACGATGAGAAAGCGCTGCGACTCGTCGGGGTAGGCGAGCTGCTTGCCGACGGCGCCGCCGCCGGGGTACATCTGGTCGGCGAGCGCGCGGCTCACCACCACCGGCAGCACCTCGTCGAGTGGGGCGTCGGCTCCATGATCGTACTCCGCCTCGGTGAAGCCGCGACCCTGGGCGATGGCGACCCCCAGGGTGGCGAAGAGGCCGGGGTCCGCCTCCGCGCTCTGGGTGCGAGTGGGCTCGCCACGGGTGCCCGGCACGCGGATCGCGGTGATCTGGCCGCTCCTCTCCCACGGCCGCAGGTCGGTGTGGGTGACGGCGCGCACGCCGGGGAGCGCCTGGAGGGCGCGCCGGTCCTGATCCACCAGCCGGTTGAGGGCGGCCGGGTCGCGCAGGCGGTCGTCGAACGGGTTGCTCTGGACGACGGCGATGTGCTCGTCGTCGAAGCCGGAGGGCTTGGCGAGCTTGGCTCGCGTATCCAGGATCAGGCTCAGGCAGTTGGCCACGATGGCGAGCGTCAGCGCCACCTCGGCGATGATGAGGATCACCCGCGCGCGGTTGCGCAGCAGGGAGCGGAAGATCGGTCCGAATTCCATGGCGGTCTCCTACTGGCTCTTGAGGTGACGGGCGGGCGGGACGGCGCAGATCCGCCACGCGGGATAGAGGCCGGCGATCGCCCCGGCCAAGAGCGACAGGGCCACGGCGGCGAGGACCATGGGAACGTCGAGCTGGAAGAACGCCACCCCCTCTAGACCATCGCCATAGACGCGGTTGAGGACGGCGAGGCCGGCCACCGAGAGCAGCACTCCCAGCAGGCCGCCGGCCAGCCCCATCAGCTCGCACTCCACGAGGTGCTGGACGAAGATCGTCCACCGGCTCGCCCCCAGCGCGCGGCGCACCCCTACGTTCGCTGCCCGGGCCAGGAACTTGCCGAGGAACAGACCGATGAGGTTCAGCGCCGCCACCACCAGGAAGAGCAGGGAGATGACCGCCAAGGCCTTGGTCTGCGGCGGCACCACCCGCAGCTCCGCCATCAGGTCGAGCAGGGAGGTCAGCCGGTTGTTGGGGGTGTGCGGGAAGCGACCGAGCTTCTTCTGCTCGGCGACGTAGGCGTCGACATAGCTCTTGAAGGACCGTACCGCGCGGGCGTCCGGCAGCTCTGCCCAGAACCCCAGGAACAGCACCTCGTTGATCATCAGCCGCGAGGCATAGGGAAGCTTCTCCTCTCCAGGCTCCGGGGTCCGCCAGTCCATCTGCATTTCGGAGACCTGGAGCTCCATCGGCCCCGCCAGCGCGAGGGGGACGAAGACCGGCTCCGGCGCCCCCAGCGGGTCGCTGATCAGCCCGTAGGCCCGCACCCGCGGGCGCCAGGGGCCGAGCACGCCGGCCACCTTGAGCTCGTGGCTGTCCAGCCGGATGGTGCGGCCGACGCTGTTGGCGCCGCCGAACAGGCGGTCGTTCAGGGCCGAGCTGATCACCGCCACCGACTCCGGCCTGGCGTCCGCCTCGCGGCTCCACGGTCCGCCGTAGCGGAACGGCACGGCGAACATCGGAAAGAAGTCGGCCGTGGCGAGACGGACGCTCTCCCGGGACGGACGCTCGCTCCCGGCCGGAAAGAGGGTGGCCCGCGAGGAGAAGGTCGCCGTGCTGCGGACCGGGATGCGGCTCTTCAGCAGCTCCAGCGCGTCGCGCCAGGTGACCAGCGGCGGCGGATCCTGGCGGAACGGGGTGTCCGGCGCCCCCCAGGAATCCATGCGCACGTAGTAGAGGGAACCGCTCTTGCCGGGGACGGGGTCCCGCGCCAGGACGTGATAGGCGGTGATGAAGGTCGTCGAGACCCCCACCCCCAGGGCGATGCCGAGCAGGATCAACCCTGAGAGCACCGGATAGCGCTGGACGCTCTTCCAGGCGAGGCGGACGTTGTAGAGCAGCATGGCGTTCTCTCCTTATCTCGCCGCCAGGGCCGCCGCCTGACGCTTGTCCGCGTCAGACCGGTTGAGGGGGAACGGCGCGATCCGCTCGAAGTCGACCAGCCGGCCGTCGGCGATGTGGAGCTGCCGGTGGGCGCGCGCCGCGTGCTCCGGGTTGTGGGTCACCATCACGATGGTGGTGCCGGCCTCGTTGACAGCCTCGAGGATCTCCATGATCTCGCGCGCCATCGCGGAGTCGAGGTTCCCCGTGGGCTCGTCGGCCAGGATCAGCTTGGGATCGCCGGCGAGCACGCGGGCGATGGCTACCCGCTGCTGCTGGCCGCCCGAGAGCTGCGAGGGGAGATGGCGCAGGCGCGAGGAGAGCCCCACCATGGCGACCGCCTTCTCGATCCGCTCCTTGCGTTCCCGGGCCGGCAGGCGCCGGTAGCGCAACGGGACGTCGACGTTGTCGAACACGTCGAGGTCCGGCAGCAGGTTGAAGCCCTGGAAGATGAAGCCGATCTTCGAGTTGCGCACGCGCGACATCTCGCGGTCCGAGAGGCGCGAGACGTCCATCCCGTCGAGCGTGTAGGTCCCCTGCTCGAAGGCGTCGAGCAGCCCCGAGACGTTGAGGAACGTCGTCTTCCCCGAGCCCGAGGGGCCGGTGATGGTGACGAACTCCCCCTCCTCCACCTCCATCGAGAAGTCGCGCAACGCCCGGGTCTCGACCAGCCCCGTGCGGTAGATCTTCGAAACGTTATCCATTTTCAGCATCGGCATGACGGTCTCCCTGATGGCTTTGAATGAAATTGATCAGCGCCGTACGAGGACGGTTTTGGCACCCTTGAACGGTTCCATCTCGGAGAGGAGGATGCGGTCCCCCTCCTTGAGGCCGTCGACGATCTCCACCTCGGAAACGCTGGTCGCGCCGACCCGGATGGGGCGCAGGCTGGCGAGGCCGTCGGCGAGCACGTAGGCCTGCCGGCCGCCGCCCCCTTCGAGGAACGGCCCGCGAGCCACCTTGAGCACGTTGGGACGGGTCTCGAAGATCAGCCGCACGGAGACCCGCTGGCTCTGGCGCAGCCCCTCCGGCATCCCCTCTTTGAACTGCACGGTCCCCTCGACCTGTCCGGCCCGCACCTCGGGTGAGACGGCGGTCAGCGTGCCCGGCACCTCGCGGCCGCCGTAAGAGATGGCCGCCGGCGTGCCGGCCGTCGCCTCCGCGGCGTAGGATTCGGGGATCTCGACCTGGATCTCGAACTTCGAGAGGTCGACGATGGTCAGCAGCGGCGCGTTGGGCGGCACGGCGTCGCGGTCCTGGGCGTCGACGGTGGCGATGAGGCCGTCGAACGGGGCGCGGATCGTCAGCTCCCCCACCCGGCGCTCGAGCTCGGCGACCACCAGACGCTGGCGCTCGACCTGCCGGCGACGGTCCTGCACCTCGAAGTCGCGCGATTCACGTCCCAGGCTCCCGCCCTTGTCCGCCTGCTCGAGCTGGACCTCGGCGATGTGCACGGCGTCGCGGCTGCGCTCGTAGTCGACGACGTTGAGCAGGCCGTCGGCGTGGAGCTTCTCGGCCCGCTGGAGGTCGCGGCGGGCGGCCTCCAGGCTGACCCGCCGGAGCTTGAGGGTCTGCTCGTCCCCCTGGTTCTGCTGGCGGGCGGCGAGATCGCCGCGGGCGAGGTCGGACTCGGTCGACTGCAGCCGGGCCTGCTCTTGGGCGAGCTGCGACTTCAGGTCCGGGCTCTCGATCGTGGCCAGCACGGTGCCGGCCTTCACCGCCTCGCCGGCCTTGACCGCCAGCGCGACGATCCCCTGGGCCGGGCTGTAGAGCCGGGGGTGGTTGGCGGCGACGACACGCCCCTGGGTGGAGGCGTCCCGTTGCAGGTCGCCGCGCACCACGGTGCCGACCTGCACGCGGTCGAGGTCGACCGACTGCTCGGCCCGCGCCCACCGCTGGAGCGAGGGGGCCAGGGCCGCGATCAGCGCCACGAAGGCGGCGATCACCCCCAGCCCGATCTTCACACGCCGGGAGAGCCCCGGCGCCTTCTGGAGAACCTGGTCCATGGAATCGGTTGGTTGGATCATGCCGATCCCTTATAGGCAACCGCTGTGCCATGGCGAAACGAATCCACAACTCCAATCTTTTCAGCCATATAAGATTCCGGACAAGCGTCCGCCCGGCCGTCCGGTTGACAGGTGTCCGGCGGACGGCCGGACAGGTGTCCGGGCGTTTCCATCCATGTCCTGGCCGGAGATCGCGGGGGTATACTTACCTCATGAGCAGAGCATCGGCAGCGGCACGGATCTGGCTCCTGGAAGAGGTTCGAGGACGCCGGTTAGGCCACGGCAAGGCCGCCGAGCTGGCGGGAGCTCCCCTTACGGATTTCCTTCGCCTGATGGGGGAGCACCACATCACTCCCTTTGACTTCGACGACGACGAGCTGGCGAGAGAGCTCGGTGCCGGGCCAGAACCAAAAAAAGAGGCGCGCGACATTCGTCACGCGCCATGAATGAGAGGAGGCTCCGCAGGAGGACCAGCGGGCGGCCGGCCCTCCTCGCGATAGCCACTCAGTAGTAAGTTGCCGCACCCCCGGTTTTTTTGACACGGAATCGCAAAATCGATCCACGAAGTTGGACATCGGCGTCCACGGGCTTGGATTTACTCCCCTACTTCCCCGCCTATCTCCCTCGGAGAGGGGCTGGAACCACTCTTGCTGTAGTCCTGGAAAACCGGGAGATCCAGACCCATGCGAATGCCGCGACGCCTTGCTGTTGACAGCCTCCCCTTGCTGTTCGCCGTCTTTCTTCTCCCGCTCCCAAGCGGCGCCGCGACCGGGGGTGTAGCGGGCATGGTGGTGGACGGGAAAGGGAAGCCGGTCGCGGATGCCAGGATCGAGCTGACGCGGACCCCCGGTGGGTTTCCGCCCTCTTGTGGATGTTCCCAGGACCCGGAGATCTACCGCGCCCGCACCGGTCCGACCGGCCGTTTTGAGGTTCGCGGCCTGCCCGCCTCCTGGTTCGAGCTGCGGATCGATCATCCGGCCTTCGCCCCCCTGATCCGGAAGGAGGTCGTCGTGCCGGACGCCGCCGGAGCGGTCGATCTCGGCAGGCTCACCCTGAATACCGGCAGGAAGCTCGACGGGATCGTGATCGACGGCGAGGGCCGGCCGCTGGCGAACACCGCGATCTGGATCCGGGATTCGGAACCCCGGCCGGAGGGGTACCCGTTCATCCAACGAGGCCCGCGGCAGGTTACGGGAGCCGACGGGAAGTTCTCGATTCCTATCGAGAAGGTGGAGGGCTTCGAGATCTATGCCTGCCGGCGCGACCGCTCGCGATTCACGTGGACGCTCGACGAGCTTCCTCAGCCTCTCCGGATCGTCCTGCCCTCCTCCGGACGCGTTCCCGGCCGGATCGTGGATCCGGAGGGGCACCCGGTTCCGGGCGCTCGGGTCTCGGCGGGGATGGCCGGGGGGACCTTCAGCGACTTCATCGACTCTTACGATCCCTGCCCGCAGAACGATCGTAGCGCCTCGGCCGTCACGGACGCGGAGGGACGGTTCGTCCTGGAGCCCATCGCGCAAGGTGCCTTCGGGGTCTGGGTATCCGCGGACGACTTCGTGCCGTACACACAGCAAGAAGTCGAGCTCGGAGGGGCGAGCGGCCTGCGGAATCTGGACATCGTTCTCCAGCGGGGCGCCGCCTCCCTCGCCGGCCAGGTCCGCACAGGGACCGGCGGAGCTCCGGTGCCTGGCGTCAGCATCTACTTGAGCTGCCAGGGAGGCCAATCGAGCACTTCGACGGGTCCTGACGGGCGCTACCGTCTGGGCAGTCTCACCCCCGGAGGAATGTGCCGCCTCTCGGCGCGCAGCGATCGGTTCAATGAGGTGGAGGCCACGGTCGAGGTCAAGGCCGCGGAGAACCATCTCGACCTTCAGCTCGTGCCCATCGAGACCCTGGAGATCCACGGCCGGGTGATCGGCCCCGCGAACGAGCCGGTCGCGGGCGCCGAGGTCGAGATCCGAAGCGCACTCGATGGAAAGAAGCATCTCACCGCCGCGGACGGCTCCTTCGCGGTGGAGACGTTCGCTGGAAGCACCGAATGCAGGCTTTCCGTCTGGAAGGACGGGTACGCCGCGTACCGCTCGCCAAACGTCAAGTGCGGCGAGGCTCCGGCGAAGGAGGGGGTGATCCGGCTGGAGCGGGCGCTCACCTTGACCGGACGTCTCCTCCATCTCAATCCGGAGCAGCTCAAGACCGCCCGGATCGCCGCGAACAATGAGTCTTTCCTCACTCCCCGTGCCAGCGTCTCCCCGGACGGGACCTATCGGATCGTGGACCTCGGCCCCGGCGAATGGAACGTGAGCGTCGTTGCCGGACGACGGATCGTCGAAGGCCATGTGACGCTGCGGCGCGGCCAGGACAACGCGACCCTCGATCTCTCCTTCCACACGCAGTTCCCGGTCCGCGGCCGGGTCTTCGGACCCGACGGCGAGGGGATCGCGGGCGCGTGGCTCAGTTTCAGAGGAGCGAAGTACTTCTCGGACCGGGCACGCACTCAGGGGGACGGATCCTTCGAGATCCTGCTGGAGAACGGCTCCTATACGGTCCAAGTCAATGCGCCGTCTGGACCGTATGATTCGACCGAAGACCACTGGCACATCGACCTGCCCCCGATCCTGGTGGCGGACGCCCCGTTGGAGGGGATCGACGTCCACCTGAAGAAAGGCACGGCGCTCCACGGCTGCATTCCAGGTCTGCTCCCTGACGAGCACCCCGTGGTCCAGGCTTCCCACCAGGGCACCACCTGGACGTATACGATCAAGGCGGACGGGTGCTATCGGTTCAAGGACCTCGAACCCGGCGACTGGTCGGTCACCACGCAGCTCCGAACCGATTACCC
Organism: uncultured Acidobacteriota bacterium; assembly: GCA_963698025.1. Lineage (GTDB taxonomy): Bacteria > Acidobacteriota > Thermoanaerobaculia > Multivoradales > UBA5704 > DATARR01. Next base: position 1,691,088 of record OY969112.1, read on the forward strand.
CCAATTCTTCCGTGACGGGAAGGACCGGCAGGTCCAGAGTCACGTCACAGTGACGCCTGGAGCCTTGGAGACCGTTCTCGACCTGGATCTTGCCCTCGGCGACCGGACGCTGACCGTCCGTCCCACGGGGACGGAAAAGCCTGAAGGGCTCTTTTTGAGGCTGCTCTTCCCCGCGGGTGGAACCCTGATCGATTACGCGGGCCAGGAAGCGGATGGAGCGTTTCACGTCCCTCGGCTCCGGGCAGGGGACTACCGGATTCAGATCATGGGCCCAAAAGACCGGGTCCTGCTGACGGGGTCCGTCGAGCTGACCTCGGACCAGGAGATGGTGGTCGATCTGCCGAAGGAGGACCGATGAGGACGCCGGGGCCGAGGTCTCTCTGCCTCCTTGCCCTGCTCCTGTCGGCCCCGCTGAGCGTGGCGGCCGGAGCCGCCCAACCAACAGCCTCGGCCAGCGGCGTCGAGACCGGAAACCAGACGATGACGATCCGCCACCCGTCCGGCCAGGCGCGTCGCAAGCTGGCGGTGGCTCGCGGCGAAAACCGGCGGCCGGACCTGACCCTCGACGACGACGAGATCCGTGAGATCCGGGGGCGCGTGACCGGACCGGACGGCGCGCCGGTCGCGGCCGCCGACGTCCGGATCGCGTCCCCCGCGGCTCTCCAAACGGCAACGCAGGGTATGTCGACAGGTCCGGACGGCTCCTTTCGACTGAGCTTCCGGCGCGGTCTCTCCGGCGGTGACCCCATCGAGGTCGAGGCCGGCAAGCCGGGCTATCGGAAGCGGCTCCTGCGGCTCGATCCGGCCGTGGCGTTCCCGGACCCTCTCGAGATCCGGCTCGATCCCGGCATGCGCCTCACCGGGTACGTCCTCGACTTCGATCCGGAGAGACTGGAAACCCTGTCCGTGGAAGCTCGCCAGGGCGAGGATCACTTCACGTCGCAGGTGAGCCGGGATGGAGAGTACCGGTTCGCCGGTCTGGATCCCGGAGACTGGACCGTCACGGCGGAGGACTACGGGATGGCGGAGGATTCCGAGCCTCATTGCGGCGCCGCCACGATAACCCTGGAGCCTGGAATGGAGGAGACCGTCCTGAATCTCCGGATGCTCTCCAAGGTCAAGGTCAAAGGGAGGGTCCTGGCGCCCGACGGCACGCCGGTCGGCGGCGCGATGGTCACCTTCCGTAACCTCGACGAGGGTGCCCCCGCCTGCGCGCAGGTTTTTGTGGCGCTCACCTACGACCAGAGCGACGGCGCCTTTTCGACCCAGATGCCGGAGGGGCGATACTCCGTGCTGGGGGACGTGCATGACTCGGGGGACTACGCTCCCAGGGTCCTGGAAACGCCGCTGACGGTCGCGGCCCTCCCCGTCGAGGACCTGGAGATCCGTCTCGAACCCGGCGGCAGTGTCAGCGGGCGGCTCCCCGGCCTGCTTCCCGAAGAGGCGGACGCCGTATCCATACGAGCCACGGCCGGATCGGTCTCCCGTTCGGCCCAGGTCTCCGCCGACGGCACCTATCGCCTCGCCGGCCTGGGCCCCGGAGACTGGTCGATGGACGCCTCTCTCTACCGGGATAGAGGCGTGAAGGAACTGGAAACCCGGACGAAGCTGGAGCCCGGGCAGACCGGGGCGCACCTCGACCTGGACCTCGTGGGGGAGCTGAGCCTCTCCCTCCACTTCGCCAGCGGCGACGAGCCGATCCAGCTCAAGATGCGGCTGTCGCGGTCCGACTCCCGAGGGGACCTGAGCGATAGCGCCGATCTCGCCGACCTCATGAACGCCGACCGCTACCGCTTCAGCCGGCTCCCGGCCGGGAGGTACCTCCTCAAGATCGAGGACGAGGGGCACCACCGGGAGCTCGAACGGTCGATCGACCTCTCATCCAGCCAGGAGATGACGATCGACCTGCTGGAAAAAGACCGCTGAGGCATGGACCGGCGCCGGAGCGCTCAGCTCCAGCACCGTCACGGTGTCCGGCAGGGTCCGGGGGTGGCGGTGGGACAGGAAATACCAGACGACCAGGGCGAGCACGATCAGGGCCAGGAGCATCGCCCAGACGGGGATGCCCTTCTTCCGCGGGTTTCTGACTTCAGCCATCGCAAACACCTCCTGGCAGCGAGAGCTGCAAGGGGCGGGCCGAAATGAGCGGATCGGACCGGAATGAGTCGCGGTCAGACCCGGGACCCCAACAGGGCGATTCCAGACACCAGCAGGGCGATTCCGAGAATCGCCAATCCGGACAGAGAGAGCGCAGGCACGACGATCGGAGCGATGGCCACGAAGCCGGTAGTGGTGGCCCAGCTAGTGGGCGTAAAATTATCGTCCCTCGCTTCCGGGTGGATAATCGCCGTATTTGAGCCTTGGCCAACTTGATTGGCGCGGACGAAGAACCGAATCGATTCGACTCCCGGCAGGAACTGGTCCCGTTCACAGAAGATCTGCCCGGAGGCTCCGACAGGTGGGAGGGTGCAACGCCAACCGGGGGCATCGATTCCGGCGAAGGAGGCGCAGGAAGGAAGGGTGTCTTGCAGTGTCGTGTAGTAGGCGCCCGAGGGCCCAAGATTCTTCACCGTGAGGACGAGAGTTGCGAGCTCCCCGACGGGAACCACCACGGGCGAGGCTGACGAAGTCACGGAAACGACTGCAATGGTATCGGCCACACTGATAATGTGAGTGTCGGTCGCGGTGTTGTTGCTGGTGTTCGACTCGGGAGTGTCCGAAGAGATCGTGACCGTGTTACTCAAAGCCGTTCCGAGCGGGATATCAGGAGCAACCCCCAGAGTGATCTTCATGGTCGACCAGTTCGTGAAAATCACTGGCGGCGAGAGGGAAGGCGCCGTGCAGCGTACGGCCTGCTGTCCCCCTCCAGTAGAGAGACCGCAAGCCCATCCCGGAGCCGGCTGGACCGATACGAAAGTGGTGTAAGGGGGAAGGGGGTCCGTGATCACCAGGTTCTGCGCCGTCGCTCCGAAGTTGGCGAACAACACTGTATAGGTGAGAGCAGTTCCCGAGAAGAACGCGAGCGGCGGGCTGGAAACGAGCCTGAGATCCGCCTCCTGCGCCCACAGTCGGCAGGCGAGCAAAAGGAAAACGGCATACATCCCCAAAAACCGCGATCGTTGTTGCATTCGGCCTCCTATCTATGTAAGGACCCGCGTCACCGGCGGCAGGCAGCGGGCCTGGTCGCACGGCTGGTACGTGAGGGTCAGCCGCGCCGTTCCCGACACCTCGCCGATGATCTCGACCCTCCCTGAGTAGACCGCGATCGCCTCCTTCGCGAGGCGGGACTCGAACCGCTCCCCCTCCGGATAGCGGACGTTCCTCACCTCCCCTTTCACCTCCGTCGCCACCAGGTAGGGCTCCGAGGCCGGGTTCGCCTGCAGGTGCCAGCCCGGCACGATCTCCAGGGCGAGGCGGAACGGACGCCAGCCGTCCACCTCGGCGCCGAGGTCGAGATGGGGGTGCACCAGCCGTTGCGCCTCGTGCTCCAGCATGGCCACGCCGCCGGCCGCGGCGTCGCGCTCGTGCCCCGCCCGGGCCTCGCCGTGCTCGGCGTTCGCCTCCTCGAGGCCGCCGCCGGTCTCGTGGTAGCGGTGGACGGCGAGCGTCAGCATCCGCACGCCGTCGGGGTGCCTCTCGATGAGGTCCGCGAAGGCGCTCAGGGTGGCTCGCGCGGCCTTGCGCCAGCCGAGATCCCCGGTGCGCACGGCGAGGTCGATCAGGTTGAGAACCGCGACGGCGTTGGCCGCCGGCATGGCGCCGTCGAAGACGTCCTTGCTACGGAAGAGGACGTCCGGGCTCGCCGCCGCCGTGAAGAAGCCCCCCTTGGGATCGCGCAGGCGCTCGATCTGCTCGCGGGTGATCTCGCGGGCGGCCGCGAGCCAGCGCTCCTCTTCCGTGGCGTCGTGGAGGGCGAGCAGGCCGCGCACCAGGAAGGCGTAGTCGGCGAGATAGGCGCCGATCTTCCCCTGCCCCCCTCTCCAGGCGTGGAGCAGCGGCCCCCCCTCCGGACGCAGCGTGCCGAGGATGAACTCCGCCGCCCGCACGGCCTGCTGGACGAAGGCGGGCTCGCCGAGCAGCTTGCCGGCCACCGCCAAGCCGGTGATGACGGTGCCGTTCCAGTCGGTCAGGATCTTGTCGTCGGTGGCCGGGCGCTCGCGGCGGGCGCGGGCGGCGAAGAGCTTGGCGCGGCCGGCGTCGAGCTCGCGTGTCAGGTCCTCGAGCGGCATCCGCCGCCGGCGGGCCACCTCGTCGAGCCGCTCGGGGAGGTGGAGCACGTAGTGGCTCCCCTCGAAGAAGGGGGGGCCGGCGAAGCCGAGCAGGGGGGCGAGGAAGGTGGCGTCCTCCTCGCCGAGCGCCTCGGTCAGCTCCTCGCGGCTCCAGACGTAGAAAGCCCCCTCGTGGCCGTGGGTCTCGGCGTCGATGGCGCTCCAGAAGGCCCCCTCGGGCGAGGTCATCTCGCGGGCGATCCAGGCGGCGGTCTCGCGCACGATCCGCGCCGCCTGGGCATCCCCGGTGCGGGCGTGCTCGCGGGCGTAGATCTCCAGCAGGAAGCCGTTGTCGTAGAGCATCTTCTCGAAGTGGGGGATCTTCCATTCGCGGTCCGTGGCGTAGCGGTGAAAGCCGCCGCCGAGCTGGTCGTAGATGCCGCCGCGGGCCATCTGGTCGAGCGTCGCGGAGAGCATCGGCCCGGCGTCGGCCCCGGCCTCGGGACTCTGGCCGGCGAGCTCCAGCGCGAGATAGAGGTTCGAGGGGGTGGGGAACTTGGGGGCGCCGCCGAAGCCCCCCCACTGGGGGTCGAAGCGCCGGGCGAGCGATTCGAGCGCCCGCAGCGCCACCGTGCCGGCCGGCGGCTCGTGCGCGGGCGAGGAGCGCTCCTCCAGATGGTGGGACATCGCCCGCGCCATCTCCGCGGACTGCTCCTCGACGTCAGTCCGGCGGGTGCGCCAGGCCAGGGCGAGATCCTCGAGGACCTGCCGGAAGCCGGGACGGCCATAGCGGTTCTCGGGCGGGAAGTAGGTGCCGGCGTAGAAGGGCTTGAGGGCGGTGGTGAGGAAGACCGAGTTCGGCCACCCCCCCTGCTCGGTGAGGATCTGGGTGGCGGTCATGTAGATCTCGTCGAGGTCGGGGCGCTCCTCGCGGTCGAGCTTGATGCTGACGAACTCGCGGTTCATCAGCTCGGCGACGGCCGGATTCGAGAACGACTCCCGCTCCATGACGTGGCACCAGTAGCAGGTGGAGTACCCCACGGAGAGGAAGATCGGCTTGTCCTCCTTGCGGGCCTTCTCGATCGCCTCCTCCCCCCAGGGGTACCAGTCGACCGGATTGTGCTGGTGCAGCAGAAGGTATGGACTGCTCTCGCCGGCGAGGCGGTTGGTGCGGCTCGAATCATGTGCGCTCATCAGTTTGAATCCCTCCCCTGCCGGCACGGCCTTCGTGCCCGGCATCCGGCATTGTATTAGGATCTCGCCCAGGGAAGTCCGAAAGGAGACCGCCATGTCCCGACGTGCCGCTCGAATCGCAGGATCGCTGTTGACCGCCACTATCGCCCTGGCGCCCCAGGTGGTTTTTTCCGTCCAGGATGCCGCTCAAGCCGCCCCGACGGCCGAGTCCGTCGCCGCCCACGTGATGCAGTCTCTCGGCGGCCAGCAGGCCTGGGACAACACGCACTACATCCGCTTCAACTTCGTCGGCCGCCGCACCCACTGGTGGGACAAGTGGACGGGGCGCCACCGGCTCGAGGGGCAGACCAAGGAGGGGCAGCACTACGTGGTGCTGGAGAACGTCAACACCAAGGAGGGGACGGCCTGGCTCGACGGCAAGAAGCTCGAGGGGGAGAAGGCCAAGGAGATGGTCGACAACGCCTACGGCGCCTGGGTGAACGACACCTACTGGCTGATCGAGCCCTACAAGCTCCGCGACCCCGGCGTGAACCTCTCCTACGCCGGCGAGGAGGCGATCGACGGCAAGACCTACGACAAGCTGGCGCTCAGCTTCGGCAAGGTCGGCCTCACCCCCGGCGACCACTACACGGTCTACGTCAACCGCGACACCGGTCTCGTGGACCGCTGGGCCTACGTCCTCCAGGACACGCCGAAGGGAGATCCGCCGACCGTCTGGCGCTGGGAGGGGTGGCAGAAGTACGGCAACATCATGCTCGCCCCGCACCGCGTCCAGGTGGGCGCCGACCGCAAGCTGGAGCTCTCGGACATCGCGGTGATGGACCAGCTGCCGGACTCGGTGTTCGCGTCGCCCGACCCGGTGAAGTAGGTGGTTTCATGCCCGGCCGTCTTCGCGCCATCTACGTGAAGCGCTTCAAGAAGGGTCCCATGGACCCGCGGGAGACGGCCACGCTGGTGGCCGGGAAGGGGATCGCCGGCAACGCCAACCAGGGGGGGCGCCGGCAGGTGATCCTCCTCGCCGAAGAGGGCTGGGCGGACGCCACGGCCGAGCTCGGCGCGGCGCTCGATCCCGCCACCCGCCGGGGCAACCTCCTCCTCTCCGGCATCGACCTCGACAAGACGCGCGAGCGCATCCTCCGCATCGGCCCCGTCCGCCTGCGCATCTGGAGCGAATGCGCCCCCTGCCGCCAGATGGACGAGGCGTTCGGCGGCCTGCGCAAAGCCCTGCGCCCCCACTGGCGGGGCGGCGCCTGCGCCGAGGTTCTCGAAGGTGGAGAGATCCGGATCGGCGACGAGGCCGTCTGGGAGAATTCCCAGCAGGAAATCTCATAGGGGGAGACTCCCCTCCCATAACCCGCGAAAAAATCTCAAAGGGCGAGGCTCCCCTCCCAAGTTTTCTTCGAAAAGTTCGGAGGGGATCTCTCCCCTTCCAACTTTCCTTCCACAATTTCGAAGGGGAAGGCTCCCCTCCCAACTTTCTTCGCGGAATTTCGGAGGGCAGGCTTCCCTTTCGAGATTTTCGGCCGCAATCTCCAGAGAGCAGACGCCAGACGGCCTTCGGGCGCTCGCCCTAGCCTGGAGGCCCAACGGGCTGTTTTCCCTCAGCCCAGGGCAGCGCCCTGGGCTTGGCCGTCTCCTCATGACCTGTTGCGGCCTGAAGGGTCGCGTTATCGGTTCGGTGAAAATCCGGACCGCCAGGTTAGCCCGGCCCTTCAGGCCGCGTCACCTTTCAGGGTCCCCTCGGAACCCAGGGCGGTGCCCTGGGCTGAGGAAGCCCGGGCCATTGGCCCGGTAATGCGGTGATGTCGCCGGGGCGGCCGCATAGGGTCGTCGCCCACAAAGAACCCGTCAATTCAGGTTGACGGTGCACCAGCCTGCCGTCACCTTGACGCAACGGGTTTCCATGGACGAAGATCTTTCCATGATCCCGATCGTTACCCAGAAGAACATGGTCCGGGTGATTCCTGACCGTGGGGAGCGCGCGCGCCGTCTGCTGGGTGCCAGCCGCAGGTTCTCACCGGATCGCGATGCCGTGGCCGAGCTCGTGGCGGAGCGCGCGGCCGAAGGGTAAATGCTCTTCCCAAGACGCTTCTAGATCCCGAAATCCTCCCCCTCCTCCGCCATCCGGAACCCGCGCGCCTCGATCGCCTTCCGTGCCGCTCCGTCCTTCTCGAGCGCGGGGTTGGAGTGATTGAGGTGGGTGAAACAGACTCGCACCTTCCCCGCCTTCACCAGCGGCTCCAGCAGGTCCATGGTCGCGGTGATCAGTGGGTGCTTGATCTTGGTGACGTCCCGGTCGGGCAATTCATCCGCGGAGTAGAAGGTGCCGTCGAGGAGGGCGACGTCCACCTTCTCGTCGCGGAGCACGTCGGTCAGCGGCCTGGACCAGGCTTTCCAGGAGTCGGTGTCGGGGACGTAGAGGAGGGTCTTCCTGGGTCCCCGGATGAGAAAGGCCATGGTGTCGCTGTACTCGTCCCGATGCGGCACCTGGAGCGGCTTGACCGAGACCCCCGCCTCGAGATCGAAGGGCTGGCCCGGCTGGAATTCGCGCAGGGCGATGTTCTCCAGGCGGACCAGCTGGCTCCAGGGACCGTTCGCGCGCAGGTAGGCGGCCATGCGCGGCGAGGCCCAGACGGGGATGCCCCTGGTGTTGAGGCTCTCGAAGCCGAAATGGGCGAGGCCCAGATAGTGACCGATGTGGGCGTGGGTGAGCAGGACGCCGTCGACCGGCGCGCGGTCCACCTTCCCTTTGGGATAAGGGCGGAAGGCGTGGATCGCCTCGACCTGGGCCGGGAGGTCCGGCGTGGCGTCCACCAGATAGACGTGGTCCGTCTGCGGAAAGTGGATCGCCAGGCTCGCGACGTGGCGGGCGAGCGCCGGATTTTTCCGCGCCGCCGAGCAGTGCGAGCAGTCGCACCCCGTCTGCGGCATGCCGCCGTCCTGGGCGATGCCGAGGACGACGACGCGAGGGGGTGGAGTGGGCGCGGCGGCGAGCGTGGCGAGCGTGGCAAGAAGAAGGAACGGGAGCAGCAGAATGGACCTCATGGCTTGATTGTGTACCGGAGCCCCCCTCCGGATAAACTTCCCGCCCATGGCCGACGCCCTCTCCCCCGCCCATTTCGCCCGCGCCAGGAAGATCCGGCGAGCTCAGAGGCCCGTGGAGCCGCCGGCGGCCGCCACGGTTGAGACGCCGGGGCGGATTCCACCCGTGGTCCGGCTCGTGCTGGCCGGCGTGGCGGTGGTGCTCCTGTTTTTCGGCCAGCGGCTGCAGAACCCCCAGCCGTGGTCCTATGACGAGTACTACCACCTCGGGCTGGCCCGCGAGATGCTCTCCTCGGGCCTGCGCATGGAGTCGTTCCGCTGGACGCCGTTCTCGATCACCTTCGACCACTTCGCGGACGGCGAGCCGCTGTTTCACGTCCTGCTCCTCCCCTTCGCCCGGCTCCCCCTGCAGACCGCCGGGCTGCTCGGGGTCCTGCTCGGCCAGATCTTCCTGGTCGGCTCGTTCGCGGCGGCGCTCTGGATCGTGCGCGCGCCGCGCCCCTGGTGGTTCGTGATCGCGCTCGGCGGTCTCGGTACGCTGTTCGCCCAGCGGATGGAGATGTGCCGGCCGCACGTCTGGCTGATCGGATTCTCGGTGCTGGTGGCGGCCCTGCTGGTGGAGCGGCGGTGGAAGGCACTGTTCGTGGTCTGCGCCCTCTTCGCGTTGACTCACGCGGGGGCGTGGATCGCGATCCCCCTGGCGATCCTCTGGTCGCTCTCCGGCCTGATGGCCCACGAGGGGTCCGCCGAGCCGGGCGAGCGCCGCATCCCCTGGCAGCCGGTCGCCGTGGCGGCGGGCGGATGGCTCCTGGGGCAGCTCGTGCATCCGGACGTGCCGGAGAACTTCCGGCTGTTCGTGATCACCAACTTCGTCATCCCCTTCCAGGCCGCCACCGCCAGCAACGCGGCCCTGCACTCGCAGCTCGGAACGGAGCTCTCCCCGCCCGGGCTCGACCTGCTGCTGGAGCAGTGGACGGCGTTCATCCCCCCGGTCCTGGTCGCGATCGCGCTGCTCTCCCACCCCCGGCTGCGCAGCCGGGCGACGCTGACGGTGGGCCTCACCTCCCTCGCCTTCCTCCTCGCCGGCAGCCTGGTCATCCGCCGGTTCTTCGAGCTGGGGGCGCCGCTGGCGCTGCTCGCCCTGGCGCTGGTGGCGCGGGAGTGGCGGGCTCGCAGGCTGCCGCCGCCGCTGCCCGGCTGGGGGCGGCTGCTGGCCGGGACGGCGATCGTCCTGGGGATCCTCTGGACCTTCCTGGGGCTGCGCGCCCACGGCGTCCAGAACGCCTCGGCGCCGCTCGGGATGGCCGCCTGGCTGGGCGAGCACGGCACGGCCGGGGAGCGCGTCTTCACCGCCCAGTGGGGGGACTCGGCTCCGCTGTTCTATTTCGCGCCGCAGCTCCAGTCGCTGGTGGCGCTCGACCCCACCGCGTTCTATCTCAAGGACCCGCGGCTCTTCGCGGCCTACGTGAACGTGGTCTCCGGGCAGGACCCCGATCCGGCCCGCACCATCCGCGAGCGGTTCGGGGCGCGGTGGGTGACGATCCCGCCGTCGCTCTATCCGCAGTTCCTGAACCGTCTCGCCCAGGCGCCCGGCGCCCAGGCCCTCTACGGGGACGAGAATTACTGGGTCGTGGATCTCGGGACGGCCGGTCTCGGGAAGCCCTGAGCTAGACTGCCCGCATGCGCGTCATCTCGCTCGTCCCCAACGGCACGGAGATCCTGTTCGCGGTCGGCGCGGGGGACCTCGTGGTCGGCGTCAGCCACGAGTGCGACTATCCGGCGGCGGCGCGGACGCGGCCGATCCTCACCGGCAGCGCGCTGACGCCGGGAATGAGCGCCGCCGAGGTGGACGCCGCCGTCTCCAGCCAGGTCGGGAGCGGCCTCAGCCTCTACACGCTCGACGAGGCGCGGATCGCCGAGCTGGCGCCGGACGTGATCGTCACCCAGCAGCTCTGCCCGGTCTGCGCCGTCTCGACGGAGCAGGTGGACGGCGCCGTCCGCCCCCTCCCCCGCTGCCCCGAGCTGGTGTCGCTCGACCCGCGGACGATCGGCGAGGTCTTCGCGGACATCCGCCGGGTGGGCGAGGTCACCGGCCACACGCCTGAGGCCGAAGCGCTCCTCGGCGACCTGGAGCGGCGGCTGGCGGCGGTGCGCGCGGCGGTCGCGGATCACTCCCGTCCGCGCGTGCTGGCGCTCGAATGGCTCGATCCGCCGTTCGCCGGCGGCCACTGGGTGCCAGAGATGATCGATCTCGCGGGGGGCGTCGACGCCGTCGCCGAGCCCGGCGGCCACTCCGCCCGCCTCACCTGGGAGCAGGTCGCGGCGGCGGACCCGGACGTGATCGTGGTCATGCCCTGCGGCTTCGACGAGGCGGGAGCCCGCGAGCAGATCGGCACGATCGCCGGCTGCCCCGAGTGGCGCGCGCTGCGGGCGGTGCGCGAGGGGCGGGTCCACCCCGTGGACGCCAACGGCTGCTTCAGCCGTCCCGGCCCACGGCTGGTGGACGGCATCGAGCGGCTGGCAGCAATCTTCCACCCGGCCGGAAATCCTCCGGCTCCATCCGTCTAAACCTTCAAGGCCCGACCGGGGTCTATCAGTTCTGCGGGGAGGGCTCAGCGTGAACCCGATCCGCAGGCTGGTCCCCCAGACCGGCCTCCTCGTCAGACGCTCTCGGCACCGACCGCACGAGAGCGTCCTTTTTCTATGGGGGGACCCTCATCACCCCGGCCCTCTTCTCCCGACCCGGGAGAAGAGGGAGAAAAACGCCGGATCAAGGGGGTTGATGGCGGGCGGGGGTGCCCCTCTCCCGGGTCGGGAGAGGGGGTCAGGGGTGAGGGCCTACCGCGGCGGTTCCTGCGGGTAGATCCCCGGCTCTTCCCACCGCGGCTCGGCCGGGCTGGTCAGGGGGTCGGTCAGCGGCAGGGGCTCCACCGGCAGGGTGGGGGACCCCGGCGGCACCGGAGCTCCCCGCTGTGGCCAGTAGCCGGGCGCGAGCCCGAGCCGGGCCAGGAGGACGGCGCCGAAGCCCATGACCAGGGCGGTCGTCGTGATCAGCGCTCCGAACAGCGAGGTCACGAACCCGAAGATCCCCAGAGGCCCGGGCAGCAGGTCGAGCAGATTGCCCAGCACATGCCAGCCCTGCAGCGCCACGACGCCCACCAGGGCCGCGGCATAGGGACCGCCGAAGCCGCGGTTGAAGCGGGTCTCCAGAAAGCGCCCCAGCCGGTACGCCGCCGCGGCGTAGCCGAGCAGGAGGAGCAGCCCCACGTAGAGGAAAAGGAACGGGTAGAGCAGGAACAGCACGCAGCCGACGATGGTGATCGCCAGCAGGATCGTCACCACGATCAGCAGCGGCCAGAAGAAGATCGAGCCCAGGAGCCCCACCAGCGCCGCCCGCCACGGCTGCGCCGTGAGCTGACGGTCCACCCGCTCGAGCGGCCGGCGCGCCACCAGTACCACCAGGCAGACCAGCAGACCGGTGAGGATGAGGCTCATCAGGCTGCCCAGCAGGTCGGACACGCCGTTCCAGAGGCCCCAGTGGCCGCCCCAGAGAGGACCGGTCCGGAAGCCCCGGTGATGGCGCAGGAAGGGGAGCATGCCGACCTGGGATTTGGCGCCCTGGATCACCGAGCCCGGCTCCTGCTCGATGCTGCCGCCGACGCTGGTGACGTCCCCCTCGACGACCGCGTGGGGACCGAGATAGACGCTGCTGCCGACGCTGACCACGTCGCCGCCCACCCTCCCCTCGATGCGCACCGGGCCGCCGATGGCGGTGACGTCGTGGCTCACCTCCCCCGCCACCTCGACCGAGCCGCCGACCGCGACCGCTTCGTCGGCCGTCTCGTCGCGCCGCACGCTGACGCTGCCGCCCACGTTCACCCGGCTGCCGGAAGTGTGGCGCTCCGCGGACCTGGGCGGCACCGGGGGCTCAGGAGCCTCGACCGTGGGCTCGGTCTCGGTCACGTCGGTGTCGGAGGTCGCCTCCTCCGAGGTCTCCGGCTCCGCCGCGGAGGTCTCGGGCGTCGCGGCCGGCGGCTTGGCGGCGGTCTCCTCGCCGAGCCCGAGGAGCTGGCGCTGATCGGCGGCGGAGAGACCCTGCAGACGGATCACCGCGTCGGCATCCACGCCAAGCCAGTCGCGAAGGATATGCGCGTTCACCGGCTCGCCGTTGACGGCGATCTGGCCGCCGGTCACCTCGATGGTGCGGATGCCCGCCTTGGCCTGGCGGGGCTTGAGCAGAACGCCGCCGCTGACCGGCAGCACCTCGTAGCGGCTTTCGAGCGCCCGGCGAAGATCGCTCTTCTCCTGCGCCGTGGCCGGGGGGCGGTCGGTGGATTGCGGAGCCGGCGCGGCGTACGCCGCACCGGTGAAGGCAAATCCGAGAACGAGAAGGAGGATCGCCGCGGCTTGCGGGGATCTCTTCCCGAAGAATCGCCGGAAACGGTCAGGGGTCCACATGGGTCAATTCCTCTCACCCGTCGATGGGTCGCGGAGATAGCTGGTCACGGAGAGCTGGTCACGGAGATAACGGAACGCCAGGCTCGAAGCGAGCAGAGCGGCCACCAGGATCGCCATCACCTGCGGCACCGCGAGCGGCTGGGCGAGCGCCCGGACGATCGTCAGCAGGAGGTCCCAGAGGCGCAGGAGCGAGGCCAGCCCGTGAGCCGCCTCGGCCGTCGCCCGGATCCCGGTCCGCACCAGGCCGCCGACCGACCAGAGCCCCGCCAGGGCGCTCAGCACCGGCGGCAGCCAGAGCGCGCCGAAGCCGGTGGCGGCGAGGCAGAGCGCGAGCACGATCCGCAACGGACGCCAGGCGAACGGGTCCGCCGGCGCGGCCGCCGGCAGCCCGGCCCGGACGAGCACCCGGTCGGCGAAGCCGGCCGGAGGCGCGGCCATGGTGACCTCAGGCAGCGCCTCGAACAGCGCGAGCAGAGCGGCCTCGGCCTCGCCGGTCCGGTCGTTCCGCTCGGCGTCGAGCCAGCGGTCCAGTGCGTCTTGGTGGGAATGGCGCATCCATCGTTCTCCTATGAACGCCCTACGAGGCCGCCGCCCGGCCGGTTTCACCGGGTCCCCACCCGGAGCCGGCCATCTCCTGGGCGAGCTCCTTGCGCGCCCGGTGGAGGTTCGTCTTCACGGTGCCGAGCGGCAGGCCGGTGACCTCGCAGATCTCCTGATACGAGGCGCCGTGGACGTAGAACATCAAAACCGCCTCCCGGTAGTCCGGGCGCAGGTGGGAGATGGCGCGCTCGAGCGACCGCGCGAGGTCCCGCCGCTCCGCCCTGGCGTGCGGGCTGGCGACCGTCTCGTCGGCGAGGACGGCGGCGAGGCTCCCGCGGTCGTCGTCCGCCCCGGTCTCCAGCGGCACCGTCTCCAGCACCCCGCGGCGGAGGTGGTCGATGGTCGTGTTGTGCGCGATCTTGAACAGCCAGCTCGAGAACTTCCACCCCGGGTCGTAGGTGTCGAGGCGCCGGAACGCCTTGACGAAGACCTCCTGCGCCAGGTCCTCGGCGGTGGCGGAGTCCTGGACCATGCGCAGCACCAGGCTGTAGACGGGGCGCTCGAACCGCGTCACCAGCTCGCGGCAGGCGTCCTGCGAGCCCCGGAGGGCGCTGGTGACCAGCTCGGCGTCGGTTCTCATTCCTTCTCAGATACCATCCGGTCCCAGATACGGCCCCCCGGCCCCCGGGTTGCGCCTCCCCTTGTGGCGGGGTGCTAGACTCCCCGCAAATCCCCAGTGCCAACTTTTGCCGGAGGATATCCCGATGCGCATCGCCACGACCGCCCTCCTTACCCTGTCTCTCGCTTTGCCAGCCCTGCCGGCCGGCGCCGCCTCGCTCGCCGGAGCCACCCTGCCCGACAAGGTCGAGGCCGGGGGGCAGACCCTGGTGCTCAACGGCCTGGGCCTGCGCTCGAAGTTCTTCATCAAGGTATACGTCGGCGCCCTCTATCTCCCCCAGAAGGAGAAGGCCGCGGCCAAGGTGATGGCGCAGGACGCGCCGCGCCGCATGGTCATGCACTTCCTCTACGGCGTCAGCAAGGAGCAGATGTGCGACGCCTGGAAAGAGGGGCTGGAGCAGAATACCCCCAAGGCGGCGGCCGACGTCAAGAAGTCGTTCGCCACGCTCTGCGGCTGGATGGAGCCGATCCCGAAGGGGAACGAGCTGGTGCTGACCTACACCCCCGGCAAGGGGACCGAGGTCGAGGTCAACGGCAAGTCGAAGGGGACCCTCGACGGCAAGCCCACCGCCGACGCCGTCCTCGGCACCTGGATCGGACCGGATCCCGGCCCGGGCGGGGACTTCAAGAAGGCCGTGCTCGGGGGGTAGGGCCCTCATCACCCCGGCCCTCATCACCCCGGCCCTCATCTCCCGTCCCCTCCCGCCCTCCCTCACCGGGAGAAGAGGGAGCTGAAATCTTCCTCTCCCGGAACGGGGGAGGAACCAGATCGCCGCTCCATCCCCCACACCCCAAAGAATTTCTCCCTCTCCCGGTGAGGGAGGGCGGGAGGGGACGGGAGAGGGCCGGGGTGAGGGCTCGCGGCACCCAAAAAAAGAAGGAGCGCGTTGCGCTCCTTTTTTGGGAGGGATGAGAGGAGGATTTGCCTCCCCGCAAGAGGAACAGTAGACCTCTCATAGCGAGTTGTCAATATGAATCCTCTATTTTCTTAGCGGAAAGCGAGAGTCGCCAGGATCACCCCCGCCAGGATCACCCGGTAGACCACGAAGACCGTCAGGTCCCGCCGCCGCAGCCAGGCCAGCAGCCAGGCGATCACCCCGTAGCCGACCACCGCCGAGACCACCAGGCCGATCGCCATCGGCACGAGTTGGGCCGCTCCCGCGCCGGCGTCCATCAGGTCCTTGGCCGACTTCAGGGCGGCCAGCACGCTGATCGGGATGGCGAGCAGGAAGCTGAACCGGGCCGCCGACGGCCGCATGAAGCCGAGCAGCAGGGCGGCGGTGATGGTGATCCCGGAGCGCGAGGTGCCGGGGATCAGGGCCAGCGCCTGGGCGCAGCCGATCACCACGCCGTCCATCATCGTGATCTGGTCCATGCCGCGGACCTTGCGGCCGATGCGGTCGGCCACGAAGAGGAGGATGGCGTAGACGAGAGTCGTGCCCGCGATCACCTGCGGGGTGCGGAGGTGGGCCTCGATCCAGTGCTTGGCGAGCAGCCCGGCGATGCCGGCGGGGATGGTGCCGACGATGATCGCCCAGGCCACCGGGCGGGGGGCGAACTCGCCGTCGTGGGAGCGCGGGGCGCCGGTGAAGAAGCCGGTGATCAGGTCGCGCACGTCGCGGTGGAAGTAGGCGAGGACGGCCAGCAGGGTCCCGGTGTTGGTGGCGATGTCGAAGTCCAGCCCCTGGTCGGGCCAGTGGAGGAAGTAGGGCACCAGGATCAGGTGCCCCGAGGAGCTGACGGGCAGGAACTCGGTGAGCCCCTGGACGATGCCGAGGACGATGGCCTGGAATGCGGTCACGGAAGTCTCCTCTGGAAGATCGGATCGAAGCCCTCCCTGCGGGCCGCGTGGATTCTATGCCCAGACCTGCCGATCACCTGCTGCCTGATCTCACGGGGGTCCTCACAGGGCGCTGTTGTAGGGGCGCAGCATGCTGCGCCCCTACCTGCCGATCGGGATCAGGATCGTCCACCCAGACGCCCGGCGGGGCTCGACCGTGTGACCTCCCCGACCGTATGACTCCGTGGGAACGGGCTTATACTCCCCGGCTGCAAGCGCCCCGGCTGCAAACGCCCCAGGAGGGCCCAGGAAACCCACATGGAAACGATCCTCGTCACCGGCGGAGCCGGTTTCATCGGCTGCAACTTCGTGAGGCTCGCCCTCGCGGAGACCAGCGCCCATATCGTCGTGCTCGACAAGCTCACCTACGCCGGCAGCCTGGAGAGCCTGGCGGACGTGCTGAACGATCCCAACCTGGAGTTCGTCGAGGGGGACATCGCCGACCGCGCCACGGTGCGCCGGCTGTTCGCCGCGAAGCGCCCGACGGCGGTGGTCAACTTCGCCGCCGAGAGCCACGTCGACCGCTCGATCGACGACGCCAGCGCCTTCATCCAGACCAACATCGTGGGCGCCTTCGAGCTGCTCGAGGCCGCCCGCTGTTATCTTGCGGGCCGCCTCCCGGCGGCGGGCGAGGCCATGGATGAGGCCATGGATGAGGAGAAACGGAGCGCCTTCCGCTTCCTCCACGTCTCCACCGACGAGGTCTACGGCAGCCTCGGCCCCACCGGGGCGTTCACCGAGACCACCCCGTACGCCCCCAACTCCCCCTACTCGGCCTCGAAGGCGGCGGCGGACCATCTGGTGCGGGCCTACCACGAGACCTACGGCCTGCCGGCCCTGCTCACCAACTGCTCGAACAACTACGGCCCCTACCAGTTCCCCGAGAAGCTGATCCCGCTGATGGTGCTCAACGCCATCGACGGCCGGCCGCTGCCGATCTACGGCGACGGCGGCAACGTCCGCGACTGGATCTACGTCGAGGACCACTGCCGGGGCGTGCTCGAGGTGCTGCGGCGGGGGCGGCCGGGGGAGCGCTACAACCTCGGAGGGCGGAGCGAGCGGACCAACCTGCAGATCGTCGACGCGATCTGCGCCCTCCTGGAGGACGAGCTCCCGGCGGTCGCCAACCCCGCCCTCGCCGGCCGCGGCATCGCCGCCTACCGGGAGCTCAGGAAGTTCGTCGCCGACCGCCCCGGGCACGACCGCCGCTACGCCATCGACGACGCCAAGATCCAGGCCGAGCTCGGCTGGCAGCCCCGGCAGAGCTTCGAGGAGGGGCTGCGCGCCACCGTCCGCTGGTACCTCGGCCACCGCGCCTGGTGCGAGGCGGTGCAGTCGGGGCGCTACGGCCGCGAGCGGCTCGGCCTGGGGGCAAAAAGGGAAAGTGAGGTCAAAGCGGGATGAAATTTCTTCCAACGGCGATTCCGGAGGTCGTGCTCGTCCAGCCGGACGTCTTCGGCGACGACCGCGGCTTCTTCCTGGAGACCTACCAGCAGCGCAAGTACGGCGCCGCCGGGCTCCCCGAGACGTTCGTCCAGGACAACCACTCCTACTCCGTGCGCGGCACCCTGCGCGGGCTCCACGCCCAGGTCCGCCGGCCGCAGGGGAAGCTGATCCGCGCCATCCTCGGCGAGATCTTCGACGTGGCGGTGGACATCCGGCCGGGCTCGCCGACCTTCGGCCACTGGGTGAGCGCGGTCCTCTCCGGGGAGAACCACCACCAGCTCTACGTGCCGCCCGGCTTCGCCCACGGCTTCTGCGTCACCTCCGAGGCGGCGCACGTCCAGTACAAGTGCACCGAGCTCTACGAAAAGGACGACGAGATCGCCATCCTCTGGAACGACCCCCGGATCGGCGTCGCCTGGCCCACCGCGGAGCCGCTGCTCAGCCCGCGCGACGTGGCCGCCCTGCCACTGGCGGAAATTGTGCATAAGCTGACCGAACATGGGGAAAAGCATCTCTGAGAAATCGACAGGCCCTGGCGCCCGCTCCGCGCCCGCCGGGGTGATCTCCGCCGACGCTCGGACGGGGGATCTGTTCTCGCCGCGCGACCTCCGGCAGATGGCCGCGATGGGACTGGCGCCGGAGGAGGCCGCCCGGCAGGTGGAGCTCTTCCGCAACCCGCCCCCCTATACCCGGGTGCTGCGACCCTGCCGCCCCGGCGACGGCATCCGCGCCATCGCGCCGGCCGATCACGACGAGCTCCTCGAGCATTTTGACGCGGCGGCCCGGCGTGGAAGGACGGCCAAGTTCGTCCCGGCCTCCGGCGCCGCCTCACGGATGTTCAAGGACCTGCTCGCCTTCCTCGCCGCCCCGGCCGGCGCCGAGCCCTCGGCTCCGGTCCGGACGTTCTTCGCGAACCTCCACCACTTCGCCTTCCGCGAGAAACTCGCGGCGGCCCTCAGCGCCATCGGGATCGACCTCGACGAGGCGGCGCGCAACGGCGACTGGCGCGTGGTCCTGAGCCAGCTCCTGGAGACGCCCGGCCTTGGCTACGCCGAGTGCCCCAAGGGGCTGCTCCTCTTCCATCGCTATCCACAAAGACCGCGGACCCCGTTCGAGGAGCACCTGGTGGAGGCGGCGGCGATCGAGTGCTCCGAGGACGGCCTCTGCCTCCTCCACTTCACCGTCTCGCCCCACCACCAGGAGGATTTCGAGCGCCTGCTCGACCGCGTGCGTCCGGAGCTCGAGGAGCGCTTCGATTGCCGCTTCGAGGTCTCCTTCTCCACCCAGCGGCAGGCGACCGACACCTTGGCCGTCGATCTCCAGAACCGGCCGTTCCGGCTGGAGAGCGGCGAGCTCCTGTTCCGCCCCGGCGGCCACGGCGCGCTGCTCGACAACCTCAACGACCTCGGCCGCGACGGCTGGGACATCGTCCTGCTGAAGAACATCGACAACGTCGTGCCCGACGCCCGCAAGCCGGTGGTCCACCTCTGGAAGCGGCTGCTGGGCGGCTGCCTGCTGGCGGTGCGGGAGGCGGCCTTCGGCCATCTCGACCGCCTGGAGGCGCTCGACGGCGTCAAGGGCAAGAAGGCGGAAGCGGTGCTGCGTGAGGCCGGGGAGTTCCTCGCCGCCGAGCTCTGCCGGCCGCTGCCGGAGGGGTTCGCGGCCGCCGACCTCCAGGAACGGAAGCGTTTCCTGATGGAGGCGCTCGACCGGCCGATCCGCGTCTGCGGCGTGGTGCGCAACCAGGGGGAGCCGGGCGGCGGCCCCTTCTGGGTGGAGTCCCCGTCGGGCGGCATCTCGCCGCAGATCGTCGAGACCTCGCAGATCGATCCCAAGGATCCCGAGCAGCAGACCGCCCTCAAGGCCTCGACCCACTTCAACCCGGTCGACATCTCCTGCGGCCTGCGCGACCGCCACGGCCGCCCCTACGACCTCCACCGCTACGTCGACCCCTCGACCGTCTTCATCGCCGAGAAGTCCCACGACGGGCGTCCGCTGAAGTCCCTGGAGCGCCCCGGCCTCTGGAACGGCGCCATGGCGGGTTGGAACACCGTGTTCGTGGAGGTGCCCGACGCCACCTTCGCGCCGGTGAAGACCGTGCTGGACCTGCTGCGGCCGGAGCACCAGGGGTAGGGTCAGGTGCTCGATCCAGGAGGCTTCGGCAGCTCCTTGGCCTTCTGGAGGAGCGTCGAGGCATCCCAGTCCGGCAGCAGATCTCGACGTTCCTCGGTATAGTTGCCTGAGCCGGGGTCATACTGGCGCAGGAACCGGACCGCGTTGACCCAGCCGAGGGCTTCAACGAGGGCACGAAATCCACGATTCCTCAGCTCACTCTGGTTGGTGATCAATGCTTCCATTGAGAGATCTCCTCGATCAAGTGAACGGGATCGGTCACGCGCACGCGAAGCTCGCCGGACATCCGCGCCGCAAGACTGAGAAACTGACGGTCTGCGGTGAGAAAGACGTCCACACCGGACAGCTCTGCGGACGCGAGATGAAAGGCATCGAAGCTCTTGAAACCTTTTGCGATGAGCTCATCAATGCGAACGGATAGACCGCTCTCATGGGACGAGATTGCCACTGCCTCAGAGAGCCAGAGAGCGACCGCCTCGCGGCGGGCTTGGTTCGGATTCAGGCTATTTTCAAGGACGAGAGCCTCGCTTTGGATCAGCTCGACGATGTCCGGCGGAAGAGCGAGGATACTGAGGACAGCCTCGGTCTGAAGCCGGATGAGAGGTTGCTCCTGAAGGTCGAAGGGCCTCTTGAGGCAGCAGAGATCGAGGTAGACGCGCACGGCGAGAGTTTACCGAAAGCTCGCGGCAGCAACAACAGCTCAAATTCTCAAGCCGCGAAACCCGCCGCTCTCGAACAGGACGCCGCCCCACCCCCTCCACCGCCCCCTTGGATCGTGCTGGTCGCGTCCGCCGGATCGCTCCCCCCGTCCTCCTCGTCGCCGTCGAGGATGCCGTCCTCGTCGCGGTCGATGCCGACGCGTCTCCCGATTCCGGAGGGGTGCAAGTGTAGGTCAGCCCCCCGCCGTTCTGCGAGGCGCGCAGCCGCAGGCCGGCATCGGAGAGCGGCGCGTCGCACCGCCGGTTGCCGAGGAACCGGCTCGAGGCGACGTCATAGAGATAGGCCGGACACCTTGATCTGATCGGCGACGTTCGGCGTGAACGTATTCTGGAGCGCTGCGGGGTGTGGTACCTCCCTTGCAGTCTCCGGCCGGAAAGGACAGGAGGTTCCGATGCGAGGCCGAGACCGGCGTTTTTCCCTCTTCCTGTTTTCGTTGGCCCTCGCCGTGGGAGCGAGCGCACAGGACCTTTCATCTTTTTCTGGTGAGGCCCCCTCCGGCAAGGCCGGTTGCGTGGCCGGTCCCACGGCGCTCTGTCTCAACGGCGGGCGTTTCCGGGTCGAGATCACCTGGAAGGACTTCGACGGCAGGACCGGCGACGGTCACGCCACCGCCCTGACGGACGACACGGGAACGTTCTGGTTCTTCGATCCCGCCAACTTCGAGGTCATGGCCAAAGTCCTCGACGGCCGGGCGGTGAACGGCCACTGGTGGTTCTTCTTCGGCGCCTTGTCCAACGTCGAATACAGGATCACTCTCACCGACACGTCGACCGGCGCGCGCAAGATCTATCGCAATCCGGCGGGACGTTTCGCCAGTCAGGGGGATACGGAAGCCTTTCCGGCCGCGGCGGAGAGCTTCCGCGTCCTGGTCTTCACCAAGACCGCCGCTTTCCGCCACGATTCGATCCCTGACGGCGTCGCCCTGGTGCAGGCCCTGGGAGCCGCCAACGGCTTCGGCGTCGACGTCGGCGAGGACGCCGCGGTCTTCACCCCCCAGGGCCTCGGCGCCTACCGGGCGGTGATCTTCCTCAACACGTCCGGCGAGGTTTTGAACGCTGCCCAGCAGGCGGCCTTCGAAGCCTACATCCGTGGGGGAGGCGGCTGGGTGGGCGTCCACGCGGCGGCCGACACCGAGCATGCCTGGCCCTTCTATGGCGAGATCCTCGGGAGAGGGGCCTGGTTCGTGAGCCATCCGCCCATCCAGACCGCCACGCTCCTGCGCGAGAACGGGACTCATCCTTCCACCCGGCACTACCCGGCGCGATTCACCTTTACCGACGAGTGGTACAACTTCAGCTCCAACCCCCGTGGCGCGGTCGACGTGCTCCTCGCGATCGACGAGGCCAGCTACAGCCCCGGCAGCGGCGCCATGGGCGACCATCCCATCGCCTGGTGCCACACGATCGGCCGCGGCCGGGCCTGGTACACCGCTCTCGGCCACCGCTCCGAGACCTACGCCGACGCGTCCTTCGCCCAGCATCTCCTGGGGGGCATTCTGTGGGCTGCCGGGAAGTCTTAGCGATCTCGATCAAAGCGTTCAACCACTTCGCAGGTAGAGACGAACCCAAACACCTACTCGGAATAGTGGTGCGTATCGCAACGCCCCTCCTCGTTCACGTCCTGGCGCTCATACACCGGCGCCAGGAAAGCCGTTTCGAAATCCGGACCTGTCACCGGTACCTGGAGAAACACCTGCCAGTAGGTGGCCTTGGCTCGGTCCAGACGGGTGCCGGGGAGATCCGGCGGGATATCGAAGGAAAACGGCATCTCCCGCAGAGCGTCCCCTCCCCCGTCGATCTCGCGGATCTGTTGATAGATCACGAACGGCTCCAGTGTCGCCGACTCCCCGCCGCCGACGTCCTCGATGCAACGCAGGGTCGCCTTCACCGGCCCTCTCGGCCGCAGGGCGGGGCGGATCAGAAAAACCCCTTCGAGGCGATCGCCGAGAAAGGCGGGAAAGGTCGTCCAGCGCATCCGCGGCCGTCCGTGGCGAATGGCCTGCCAAGCCTTGCGGAGAGCGTCCAGGAGGAAGAGTAGCCCGACGAGGTCGAAGAAGAGGACGAGCCCGCGGAGGATCCACGGGCTCGGCGCAAGGAAGGCCAGGTTGAACAGTCCCAGCACGCCGAGAAAGGCGATCAGTCCGAGGAGAAAGCCGCCGCTGTTCCCCGCGTAGTCCGGACCCTGGCCTTCCGGCCGCCAGGGGTGATCCGACTCCCAGGGGCGTTTGGGATTCCCACGGCGGTCTCGGCCGTCCTTCCGTATCGAGTTGAGCTCGATCTGAAGCATCCTCAGGGCGAGGAGAGCGAAGACGGTGCCGAAGCCCATCATGACCAGGAAGAACCTCGGCTCGCCGTTCCCCCGCAGCCCCTCCTTGTAGGGACCCCATGTGCTGGCCGCCCCGAACAGGAAGATCCCAACCCCCACCGCGATGAAAAACAGGAGCATGCAGCCGCCGCCCCGTGGATTCCGCATCATGCGCAGCAACCCCCGGCCGAAGGCGAACCCCTCGCCAGGGACGCTCAACGCCGCGCGCGGCGGCGCATAGAGCCGTGAACGCTCTCGGGACTCCTGTACGGAGGCGGTGGAGGGTCCGGGGAATCCGATGTCCATGGATGGTACCACCTCCGGTGGGAGACGCGCGATGCCGCTTTTCCCTGGCTGGCCTCTCCCTGCCTCTCGCGCAACCAGGATTACCTTTATGGGGACCTGTACTCAATAGAGAACCGAATGCGAGCGGCTGCCGCATTAGTTTCCGTGTAGAGAATCGAGAGGAGGTCTCCATCGCTAAAGGTCACGCTGTCCACCATGTCAGAGCAGGTGGTGGCCGTACCGGAGACTGTACAGGTCAGGGCTGTATTGCTTCCGTTCTTGCGGATCACAACAGTCACTGAACCTCCCGTGCCCGGTGCCGCGGTTAAATTTACCACGAGTTTTCGCGCGCTGCCGGACGGTAGTGGAACGTTGACATTACTCTCAGTCCCACTGGTGGTCACACCCCAGGGCATTAAGAAGTTGTTGGTGCCAGTGTTAGGATAATTCCCGCCGATTGCGGAGCCGCTAGTGCCGTTCGCGCCTGGAGTCCCCTGTGCACCTTGCGGTCCTTGAGGACCGGTGAGCCCTGTATCTCCTTTCAATGCGACGGCTTCCCAACTTTCAGGCGAGATGTCTGGCTCGCTTCCCGAATTGCCGCTTATCAGGCTAACGTAGCTTGTTCCGTTGAAGCTTACGGTGTCTCCGGCTCCGTACACCACACTGTTAGACCATGAGCCTTTCCATATGAAGCCGACGATTGGGACAACCATAGTTTGGCCACTGCCGCCGTTATAAAGATCTGCACGTTCCTGCGAAGTGAGGACCTTAGACCAGATGCCCAACTCGTCGATCTTGAAATCGAGGTTGATAAGGCTATTATCAACTTCAAGACCCACCCCTATGTTGCCATTCGAAGCTGTAGCAGTGCCACTTTCGGTCGCGGTGCAGTCCTGTGAGTTATTTACATAGGCCACAAGTTGACTACCGGTACCAGCGTAGGTGACGACAATGTAGTACCACGCTCCAGGAGTAAGAACTGTCGTGCCCGAGCAATCCGCTAGCGCGAGGATGCCACGCTTTATGAGCAGGTATCTGAGTTTACCATCGGACTCCTGCCGAAGGGAAACTCCAAACTGGCCCGCTCCTCCTTGTTGGACCGATAAGTAGGACTGTTCCGAAACAGGTATAGAGGGAATGTTGTACCAGAAACCAAAAGACCATGAGTTCGCGTCGGTCCACGTAGGCAGGCCGTTGAGCTGCGCCCCGTTTGTGGCAGCAGTCAAGGCCATGCCACTGCCGACCTTCCCGGAACTCAGGTTCCAAGTGGGACTACCCGTTAAGGTCGCGCTACGGCCATGAACGCTCACATCATCGGAGTCGGCGTCTTCCCGAGCGTAGTACTCAAGGTTAGTGAGGAGTGTACCGTCATTGTCGACCTGAAAGGCATAGGTGGCGGCCCCGAGGCGGGCAATTCCCAAGAGGAGCATCAGTGGAAAAACAAACCAACAGATGCGAGCGGCGCTTAAGGGGCGTGTGACGATCCAAACCGGGCGTAAGGTCATGCGGACCTCCCTTCATTACAGAAAATCATAACACGAGGAAAAGGATCTGGTGGCTCACGACTTGGCGGCGTCCGTCGAAACGGCGGGGAGCGGTCGATAGACTAAGTGCGACATACGCACTAATCTCACGAATGTCCCGCGGGAGGAAGTTAGAGATTACACGTAGCAGCCGGTAGAGAGCAGGAGCCAAGCCAGAGAAGCGCCTGGCACCTCTTGCCTAGCCAGGCCTGGTCCACCGCCCTGGGTCACCGCTCCGAGACCTACGCGGACGCTTCTTCGCCCAGCATCTCCTGGGGGGCATTCTGTGGGCTGCCGGGAAGTCTTAGCGATCGTCGAATCAGGCATCTTTCCGGAACACGCGGCTTGAGATTGAAACGGTGTTCTTGTCGGGGTCTTTCGCGTTGGCAAAGGAGTAGCCGTTCGCAAGATGTGTGCTGCCGAAGACCAGACCGAGCTCCGCGCTCCGGCTCTTGAAGGCTTCAATGTCCTGAACATCGAACATGAGCTTCACCCCGACCTGGCCAAGCTTAACGCTCTTCGCCGCCTGGTGGATCAAGAGGCTCGCTCCTCCGTTTGACGCCGACAGCTCGATCAAGCCTTCAACCACTTCGCCCGTAGAGACGAACCCAAAGAACTTCCGATAGAACTCGGCGGTCCTTTTCATGTCCTTGGCGTAAATGATGATCGTGTTCAGCGCTGGGCTCATAAGCTCTCCAAGATGCCTACTCGGACATGCATCAGAAGGAGGCGGAGACCGGGCAGTGCCGAAAGGCTAGAACCCAACTTGTCGAGCACCTCCAGAAGAAGCTTTACGGCCGTGCCACGTGGGAAACACAAGGTCTTCGCCAACACGAAAGACCAGAGTGTCGCGTTCTCCCGTGCATGCCCGGCTGTGAAGCCCATCCGAGAGCCGGATGCGGGAGATCCGCAAGTCCGGTTCGATGAGCGGCGGTGGAAAAAGGAGCTACGGCCGAGACTGAGGCACCGGAATCAGGACGAAAGCCGCCGACAACAACAACTCCCTCGGCCTACGGGTACCGCGCCCGCCGTCGACTCTACCCTGTTCCACACACCTATTCCCAGGCCAGCACCTTTTCCCAGCGCTACCAGCAACGGATGCGGATATGTCTTTGTAGCACAAGGACTCTAGGCTTGAGCGCGGTCACTCTTTCCTTCATCATTGAAGTATGAATAGTTCAGGAGGTCGACATGGATTTAGAGGAACGGGACTATGAAGGTTATGTGCGCAGGATCGATCAGATCGACAGAATCCTGCAGAGCCCCATCGAAAGCCTGGTGAAGATCGTCGTAAAGGGGCCCAAAAGCCCGGAGGGAACGTGGACGCCTGCAAAACGGCTGATCTACGTTCCTTCCAGCATCCGGGCGGATCAAATGCCCGAAACAGCCCCTATCCACGCCGCTCTCTGCTGCTCCACATTACAACGCGTATGGATCCACCGCCGCCGTTTCCCTAAGCTGAGCAAGGCGTTGGAGGATTTGGAGAAGACGCTGAAGGAAGAGAGGCCCTCGTCCGATTCCAGCGTGCCGGAGCTTCTGGCCGAGCCGTTCCTCCCCAAGGCTCCGCAAGCGATTGGCCTTCAAGATCTGGCCGCGCTCTTCACCGGTCTTGACGATGGTCCCTGTGATCCCTATACCGCATCCCAGGTCTTCTGGGTCCTGCTGAACGCGGGGGAAAAGAACACGCACACGGCCACGGGATTCTTTGCATTCTTTCTGATGACTTGGGCTCTTCTTCGCCAATACCCGGAGCCTGGGGGCGTCTCGATCAGGAACTCCCCGGCGACGGCATACCTTACCGCTAAGTCTCTGGCGCCGCTCTTGAGCTTGCGATCGATCTGCCGACGCCGCACCAAGCTTCTCGACAAGATCACCGGTCTTCTAAGGGAACTTGCAGAGCTCATGAATGGCACGAACGAGCTTCGGAAAAGGCAATGGTTGCCTCTGCGTTTGGACGAACTGTCCGCCAGGCTGTATGAGTTGGCAGACATCGCGGTCAACCGCAAGGGCTTCCAGGATTGCGCCAAGGAGATCGAGGAGATCGCGGGCGGCCTCAAGATCGGCCCGGACTCGGAGACCGCGAAGGCTTGGATCCAAGTCGTAGCGTCATTTCTCGGTGCACTCCGGAAGCTGGGAACGGTGGGAAAGGAGGGCCTGACCGAGGCACAGCGGGTCGTCAACGGCTTCCTGCCCGACATCCTGCGGGCTCTCGAAAAGGACGAGCCGAAGGCGTGCGCTAAAGAGCTGGAAAAAATCGGCCTTTCCGTTCCCACACCCCGGTTCCGTGACGAACAGAAAGAGAAGCAGTATTGCCGCGATCTGAAGACCTCCGCAGAGAACGCCAAGAAGGCCTGCCTAACCGCCTTCGGCGCGCTTTATGATGTAAGTGATAAGTGCAGCAAGCTGCCGGAGTTCGACCCCGCGACGCTCGAGCAAAGGCCGCAGGACCTTGCTGGCGTTGTGGAGAGTCTACTGGGCAATAAGGTTCCGGAGAGCGGAGACCCGGAGGCCCGAGAGGGTGTGCTTGAGGCTCTGTCCAGGGCGAACAAAAAAATCGTCGCTGAGATCGAAGACGTAGTAGAAGAAGCAGTGCAATGGTGCGAGCGTGTCTTGACGCGGGAGATCGCCCATGCCAGCGCCCGCAATCTGACCGAGTTCGACCCCGCCGAGTTGCTCAGCGCCTTATTTGTGACCAGCTCGTACAGGACGGGCAGCTCGCTTCGGGTCAAGGACGCCATCGACAAGGCACTCGTCGGTCTGCGCGAGGATGGGAGCTGGATTCCCGGGCAGCCGTTCCTGGTCATGAGTCAGGACATGGGAATCTGGCCCTCCACGTCGGACATCCTGTGGATGCTCTCGAGCATCCTCTCGCGCTACCAGGACGTGCAAATCGCCGACGACGCGGTCGGCGCCTATGTGGATTGGATGGAGAGGACCAAGAAGAATATTCGCTACAAGAACGGGGAGACTTTCGAAAGCGTAGATGGCTGGATCTCAGAGCGCAACCTAAGGGAAGACCGTATCGACCTCTGGGCCACGACATTCGCCATAAACGCCCTGTTGGGGATTCGCGACCTCATGGAGTTCAGGCTCTGGCAGCTCTGCGAGAAACGCTTTACAATTCTCGAGCCCAGCCGGTCGCTGATCGAGATTGACGCCGTCGATCTCGGGGCGATCCATTCGGAACGCTTACACCATAAGCTCGCCAGGACTGCTCGCCAATCCGCAGGGGACCATTACAAAGACGCCGAGTATTCTCTGATCCTACATGGACCGCCGGGCTCCTCCAAGACAGTGATTACGGAGGCGCTGGCAATGGAGATGTGGAGGGCAGCATACCCTGAGCGGCGGGGAGCGCGTCTGATCCGGATCACCCCGGCGGACTTCACCCGGAAGGGGGAAGACCGCCTGGATTCGGAAGCGCGCATCATCTTCAGTCTCCTGGGACGGGTGCGCGGGGTCACCATCCTGTTCGATGAGATTGACGATCTCCTACGTATCCGCGAAGGCCGAGGCGACGCCTCCTTCTTCAAATTGGTCGTGCCCGCAATGCTCAACCGTCTCCAGGACCTTCGGGATGCCTGCCCCCAGCAGGAGATCTGTTTCGTCATGGCGACCAACTACGTGGACCGCATTGAGCCCGCCTTATTGAGAAAAGGTCGTATCGATTCCCTCTACCCTCTCGTCTATCCAGACCCGGACAGCCGCTGCTGTACCCTCGGCAAGAGCATCGCGAAGCTGCACGAGCGGTATCGAAAAGATCAAAAGGAGTGGCCGTGGGCGGAGTGGGCAGCCGACCTCTTGGAGAAGAACTTAGGAAAACTCATCATCAATGAGACGAACTACTGGCCTTGGAAGACGTTCGACAGCTTCTGCAAGACTGTCGTGGAAGATTTGAAGCAGGTCTGGCAAGCGAAGGCGGAGCCCGAGAGAATCGATGTTGCTCTGAGTAAAGTTCGAGTTAATCTAAAGGATAAGAACACCGAGATCCTGACTCATGTCTATGATTCGTCGCGCACGAGGCGTCTCAAAGCATCCCCTGAGTTGCGGAGCGAATTGGTCCAGTATAGTTTCGCTGGTGCCCCAAACCTTACGTCGTTCGTAAACGAGATCCTCGGCCATATGAGGGGAATGGGGTTAAAGCTGAAGGTCGGAGATGAAAAATTAAAAATATTTGGCAATGAAAAAACTTGGCCGGAAGGGCTTAGCGACGATCTGGAGATCGTCCTCGGGAAAAAAGAAGATCTGCAGCATAAGATTAATCAGATCAGGCGGTGGCGAGGTTGGTAGCCCCCTAAGCCTAAACGAGGTTCCATCTGAATAGCCATGCATAGAACTCTTCGCGCTCCGAATGAGGTACCCGAAAAAGGTGCTGCCGGAACGGAACGAGGTTCCATCCTAACAGTTACGGCGAGTGCGCGGGCGCGACTCACCTTGACCATGAGTACCAATCTCGCTATACGAGAGGAGTTGTTGCGTCACAGCCAGATCCTCAAAGCGGCGGCTTGATCACTCGGCCCGATTTTGCAACAGTTGGGTACACTCTCAGGCCGGAGAAGCGTCCGACACCTCTTGGCCTGACGATCTCGAGCTGACGGGGGACTTGCAGTCTCTCCGTCAATGGCGTATAGTCGGGCTGTGTGGTTCGTGGAGACCTCCCTGTTTTCTGGCCAACTCTCTGAGCACCTTCACGACGACGACTATCGGTCCCTGCAGTTGGCTCTTACCTTGCGGCCTGAGCAAGGAGCCCTGATCCCGGGCAGCGGTGGACTTCGCAAGCTCCGTTGGGCTCTTCGCGGCAAAGGAAAACGCGGTGGCCTCCGAGTCATCTACTACTGGGATCCGGCCGAGGACGTGATCTACCTCATCTACCTTTACTCGAAGAACCAGCAGGCGAACCTTAGGCCCGATCAGCTCAAGCTATTGAGGCGGACGATCGAGGAGGATCTGCAGTGAACGACTCTGATTTTCAACAGCTCCTTGCCAGCGTGAAGGAGGCGGGGCGGATCAAGCGCGGAGAACAGGAGCCCGCGCGCAAGTTCGAGGTGCGGGCAGAGGATGTAAAGGCGATCCGTGCGAAGCTGGACAAGTCCCAATCGGAATTTGCCCTCATGATTGGTGTGAGCGTAGCGACTCTCCAGAATTGGGAACAAGGGCGACGCCAGCCGGAAGGTCCGGCGCGAGCACTCCTGAAGGTGGCGTCGGTCAATCCACGGGCCGTTGCGGCTGCGCTGGATCCCAGCCAAGCGCCCAACCCGAGGCTTGCAGCGGGCAGCTCGCGCCGCCGCTGAAGCCCAGGGTTTCTTGCGGAAAGGGCGGGGACTTGTCCCCGCCCCTACGTTCCCTCTCTCAAGCAGTGAAGCCTCAATACTCCGCCAGATACCGCTCCTGCTCCCACGGATGCACGTGCGAGATGTAGTCCGCCCACTCCTGGCGCTTGGCGCGCAGGTAGTTGTCCAGGATGTGCTCGCCGAGGGCCTCCTTGACGACCTCGTCCTTCTCCATCTCGTCGAGGGCCTCGGAGAGGTTGGCGGGGAGCTGGCCGATGCGCAGGCGCCGCTTCTCGCGGTTGCTCATGGTGAAGATGTTCTTGTTGATCGGCGGCCCAGGGTGCAGCTCGCGCTTCACGCCGTCGAGCCCGGCCGCCATCATCACCGCCAGCGCCAGGTAGGGGTTGCAGGACGGGTCCGGCATGCGCACCTCGCAGCGGGTGGACATGCCGCGCTTGGCCGGCACGCGCACCAGCGGGCTGCGGTTCTTCTCGGACCAGGCGACGTTGATCGGCGCCTCGTAGCCCGGCACCAGCCGCTTGTAGGAGTTGACCAGCGGGTTGGTCACCGCCGCGAAGCCCATCGCGTGCTCGAGGATGCCCCCCATGTACCCCATCGCCACCTTGGAGAGCTGGAACTCGGCCTTCGGATCGTAGAAGGCGTTGTCCCCCTTCTTGTTCATCAGGCTCTGGTGGACGTGCATGCCGGAGCCGTTGACGCCGAAGATCGGCTTCGGCATGAAGGTGGCGTGCAGGCCGTGGTCCATCGCCACCTTCTTGACCACGAAACGGAAGGTGGTCACGTTGTCGGCGCAGTTCACCGCCTCGGAATACTTGAAGTCGATCTCGTGCTGCCCCGGCGCCACCTCGTGGTGCGCGGCCTCGACCTCGAAGCCCATCGCCTCCAGCACGATCACGATGTCGCGCCGGGCCTCTTCTCCCATGTCGACCGGGGTGAGGTCGAAGTAGCCGCCGACGTCGTGCGTCTCGACCAGCACCTTGCCGTCCTCGTCTTTGTGGAAGAGGAAGAACTCGGCCTCGGGCCCGGCCACCATCGTGTAGCCCATGCCTTGAGCCCGCTCGACCTGCCGCTTGAGCGTCATCCGCGGGCAGCCCGGGAAGGGGGAGCCGTCCGGCAGGTAGATGTCGCAGATCATCCGCGCCACCTTGGAGCCGTCGGGGTTGGACCAGGGGTTGACCCGGAAGGTATCGTAGTCGGGGGTCAGCAGCATGTCCGACTCCTCGATGCGGGTGAAACCCTGGATCGACGAGCCGTCGAACATGATCTGGCCGTCCAGCGCCTTCTCGAACTGGCTGCGGGGGATCTCCACGTTCTTGATGATCCCCATGATGTCCGTGAACTGCAGTCGCATGAAGCGGACGCCCTCGTCGTCGGCCGACTTCAGGATCTCCTCTCTCTTCATCGGTGCCCTCCCAATAAGCTCAGGTTAGGCGCATCATAGGGGGTGATCCAGGGGTTTGCAACCCCTGATTTCGCGGAGTGATCCTGAAAACGTGCAGGATCTGCACATTTCTCGTTGCAGCGCGATTCCACGGACCACGTGCTATTCTGGGCTGAGCTCCCGGCATCGAAGGCCGTGGCCATCCAGCGCCACCGTTCCGGACGTAGAGTTCTCGGAGCACAGAGAGGAGCCCTCGTGAACGCATCCAGCGATGCCGTAGCCGCCCCGCCCGCCAAGTCCCGCGGCAAGCTCGTCCTCTACATCGTGATCGGCGTGGCCGTCCTCGCCGCCCTGTTCCTGGCCGGCCGGCAGGCCGGCGCCTACGTGCCGCGCTTCGCGCAGTGGGTCGCGAGTCTGGGGGTCTGGGGGCCGGTCGTCTTCATCCTCGGCTACGCGGTGGCGGCCGTGGCGTTCATCCCCGGCTCGCTGCTGACGCTCGCCGCCGGCGCCATCTTCGGCCTTGCCAAGGGGACGATCTACACCCTGATCGGCGCCACCCTCGGCGCCGCGGCGGCCTTCCTGGTGGCGCGCTACGTCGCCCGCGGCGCGATCGAGCGGCGGATCGCCGGCAACCCCAGGTTCGCCGCCATCGACAAGGCGGTGGGGCGTGAGGGGTTCAAGATCGTGGCGCTGCTGCGCCTCTCCCCCATCTTCCCGTTCAACCTGCTCAACTACTCGCTGGGGCTGACCAAGGTCCGCTTCCTGCCGTATCTCGCCGCCTCGATCGCCATGCTGCCGGGCACGCTGCTCTACGTCTACTACGGCAAGGCGGCGGGGAGCCTGGCGGCGGTCGCCGGCGGCGCCAAGACGGAGAAGGGGACCAGCTACTGGGTGGTGCTCGGCGTCGGCCTCCTCGCCACGATCGTGGTCACCACCTTCGTCACCCGCCTGGCGGGCAAGGCGCTGCGCCAGCAGATCGACGCTCCGGCAGCGTCCACGGGGGAGGATCGCCATGGCTGAGCCCGCGGCCGCGCATCCGCCATTCGCCGTCGAGCCGCTGGACGAATCCAACCGCCGGCTCCTCGAGAACGTCCATCCACCCTCGTGGGTGAACCCCGAGCCGGCCCCGCGCTACCACATGGTGGTGATCGGCGCCGGCACGGCCGGCCTGGTGTCGGCCAAGGGGGCGGCCGGGCTCGGCGCCCGCGTGGCCCTGATCGAGCGCCATCTGATGGGCGGCGACTGCCTCAACGTCGGCTGCGTCCCTTCCAAGGGGATCATCCGCGCCTCTCGCGCCTGGCAGGACGCCCGCGAGGCCGCCGGGCGCTTCGGCGGTCCAGCGGTTTCCGCCTCCGCGGACGGCGGCTTCGGTTTCGCCATGGCCCGCATGCGCCGCCTGCGCGCCGGCATCAGCGACGTCGACAGCGCGGAGGCGGCCCGTAAGGCCGGGGTCGACGTCTTCCTCGGCGACGGCCGTTTCGTCTCCCCCGACACCATCGAGGTGGGCGGCAAGCGCCTCTGCTTCCGCCGCGCCGTCATCGCCACCGGCGCCCGCGCCGCCGAGCCCCCCATCCCGGGGCTCGCCGAGGCCGGCTTCCGGACCAACGAGACGATCTTCAACCTCACCGAGCTGCCGAAGCGGCTGGTGGTGATCGGCGGCGGCCCGATCGGCTGCGAGATGGCGCAGTCCTTCGCGCGCTTCGGCAGCCAGGTCACCCACCTCGTCCAGGAGGGGCACGTGCTGCCGCGCGAGGACGCCGACGCCGCGGAGATCGTCCAGCAGGCGATGCTCGCCGACGGCGTGGGCTTCGAATTCGGCATGAAGGTCGTCGGGGCCCGCCGCCAGGGCGCGGACAAGGTGGTCGCTTTCGAGCGGGAGGGCAAGCGCCACGAGGTGGTCGCGGACGAGATCCTGGTCGCCGCCGGCCGGGCGCCGAACGTCGAGGGGCTGGGGCTGGAGGCGGCGGGAGTACGCTGTGGCAAGTGGGGGGTCGAGGTGGACGACAACCTGCGCACCAGCAACCGGAACGTCTTCGCCTGCGGCGACGTCGCCTCACGTTTCCAGTTCACCCACATCGCGGACGCCCAGGCGCGCATCGTGATCCAGAACGCCCTCTTCTTCGGCCGCTCCAAGTCCTCGGCGCTGACCATTCCCTGGTGCACCTACACCACCCCCGAGATCGCCCACGTCGGGATGTACGAGAAAGACGCGCGAGAGAAGGGGCTCGAGGTCGACACTCTGACGATTCACATGGCGGACGTCGACCGCGCCATCCTCGACGGCGACGACGAGGGGTTCCTGCGCGTCCACGTCGAAAAGGGGTCGAAAGAGGGGAAGATCCTCGGCGCCACCCTGGTCGCCGAGCACGCCGGAGACATGATCGGCGAGCTCTGCCTGGCGGTGACCCACGGCATCGGGCTCGACAAGATCGCCAGCGTCATCCACCCCTACCCCACCCAGGGCGAGGTCGTGAAGAAGGCGGCGGACACCTGGAGGCGGGGGAAGCTGACGCCGACGGTAAAGAAGGTTTTCGACTGGTTTTTCCGGACGTTCAAATGATCCCTGGGCTTGGAGGAACCGTCCGTACTCAGCGGGCAATCGCTGCCCGTTGAGGGGGGAGCCCTGTTCCCGCTTGGGAGACCCCTATACCAGGAGGGTATACCCCTCTCCCAACTTGGGAGACCCCTATACCTCGGAGGTATACCCCTGTACCCGCTTGGGGGATCCCTGTACCCGGCGGGTATACCCCTCTCCCAAGTTGGGGGACCCCTCTCCCAAACGGTGGGCGCTGTGCGATCATCCGGTCCGCCATGGCCCTGACCTCAACGATCTACAACTTCGACGTCGAGCTCGCCGATTCGGACCGCGGAGTCTACGAGACGCTCGCCATCCGCGCCGCGCTCCACCCCTCGGAGACCGAGGAGTACCTCTGGACCCGCGTGCTCGCCTACTGCCTTCAGTACGAGCAGGACATCGCCTTCTCGAAGGGGCTCTCGGACGGCGACGAGCCCGCCCTCTGGGTGCGCGACCCGGCCGGCCGGATCAAGGCCTGGATCGAGGTCGGCACCCCGGACGCCGCGCGCCTCCACAAAGCCGCCAAGGCGGCGGACCGGGTGGCAGTCTACACCCACAAGGACCCGCACTCCCTCCTCCGCCGTCTCGAAGGCGAGCGTATCCACCGCGGCGAGGAGATCCCCATCTACGCCGTGGACCGCCAGCTCCTCCAGGACCTCGTCGCCATACTCGACCGGCGGATGAAGCTTCACTTGTCGGTGACCGGGAGGTCGCTGTACGTGGATGTAGGTGGGAAGAGCTTTTCGGGGGTGGTGACGGAGCACCGGATCGGGTGAGCCCTGAACAGGAGCAGGCAAATGAAGAAATCCCCTGAGGAAATCACCCTGCCTCCTCTGGCCGCCAAGGCTGAACGCGCCATGAAAGAAGCCGTGGCCGCTGCGATTGCCGAGCACTGGCGGGCCGGCCGACCGCTCCATATCTGGCGGGATGAACAGGTCATGGCCCTATACCCGGACGGTACCACCCGACCCTCAAAGGAGGCGTTCTTGACTCCCAACTTCAACACAGCCTCGACATCCGATTTCAACGCCGCCCTCGGCCTGCGCTCCGGAGATGAGCCGGGCACGCTGATTCTCGATCCCCGGCCCGAGCATCAGGTCGCTCCCGACGTCGTCCATTTCGCCATCCTGACCACCCTGGCCGAGATCTCGGCCGCGAGCGCCGTGGGCGCGCCGGTGGTGCCGGCGACGGTGACCGTCCACCTCCTCTCCCGCGCCCGCCTCGCGCCTCTGGTGGGGAGAGGACGGTTGCTGCGGAAAGGAAAGCGCCTGGCGGTGGCGGAGGGGGAGGTCACCCAGGATGGCCAGCTGGTGGCCAAGGCGACGGTGCAGTTCGCGGTCCTCGGCTGAAGAAGACAGCCGCCTTCGAGAGATGAAGACGGCTGTCAAGCCACGGGAATCAAGGGCAGGTGATCGATTGCCGCCAAGTGCTGTCGATCATCTGGATCACACTGAATCCGTTCGGGGTGTCGAGTCCTGTCTGCCCATCTCTCAAGTCGGGTCTGTTGTAACCCCCGGGCCCGCTATATGCCCAGACGATCCACATCCGAGCGCCCCAGTTGAAGACGTTGTAGGCGTGGTTCGTGAAGCAACTCGAGCGGTTGGCCGCCGTCCCGCTACCCGGGGCTCCTACGTTACAACCCCACTCACCAACGTAGATTCTGTCGTGAGGTAGCCCGCTTGCCGAGGCGATACTGTTCAGCTTTGTCACGATCTTCGACGCGTTGGCATCCCACGCGGAATAAGAAAGGAAGTCGGGGCGCGGGTTCATATTGGCAACAATTCGCTCGAGAACGTTTTTGCCAGGGTTGTGCGGGGACGGAAAGTCCGGCACCTGCTTGAGCTCCACCGCATGAAATACACGCAGGTTGGCGGTGGCATACTGCTGCCGCGCGGCGGCGACTCCGTTCTGCCGCGCCTGGAGAAGCGCCTGGTAGGAGTCGACGTCGACCTGATTCGGGGGCCATGTCGCACCGGAAAGGCAGGCGGGATTGTTCCTCGGCCAGTACGCGATCTGATTGTCGGACTCCCATCCGGTCAGGATCACGGTTTTGTTGAGCGTGCCGTACCTCTGATAAAGCATTTGGGCCACCAGGCCATAGTCGGTGTCCAGGTCGGCCACCTGGAAGCCGGTGGTCCCGCAGATCGTGGACTGCTGTGCCTGCTGGGGAGGCATGATGGTCTGGTTGTAGAACGGCCTGAAGACCACGACGCTGATGCGGCTGTCGTTGAAGACGGCATCCAGCTGGTTGTTCACGAGCGATTGATAGATCGGCCAGATCTTGGCGATCGCGAAGCCGCGGGTCGCGATATTCCCCACCGTCGTCGTCGTCGGTTGCCCGAGGCTGAAGCCGACAAGGTCGGTGAATCCTTCATTGATCCCCGGCGCCCGCAGAGGTATGCAGGCGTCAAGCGACCGCGCCCAGCCCGGAACCGTGGCCGCCGAGCAGAGAAGCATGGCGAGTAAAAAGGCACGCCAGCGGTAATGAAACGATCCTCCACCGGATGCCGGCTGCGGAACAACGGATGAAACATCCCGGTTCTCCACCGGCCTTTGATCTTTCATGGCACTTTGCATCGGGGTCTCCTTTTTTTGAATCATGATGCCGAAGTTGAAACCATGATGATTGTAGCCAGGCGGATCTATATTCCAAGCTTAATCCGATCTCTGATTTTAAATGGGTACCCCCTGATTTTAAATGGGTATCCCATGGCGCCATCGCCGGCGCACCTCATGCAAGCGGTGCCGCAGCAATGATTTCTCTATTGCGGATTTTACCGCGGGTTTTACTGCGGCTTTCGCGCGCCGGCTGGAGGCGGATTCAGTTCACGTATCCCAGAGCCCGCAGCCGCTTGCGGGTCTCGCGATCGACGGTATCCTCCTCGGGTCCTTTCGAGGTGGTCCGTCCGCGTTCGATCCAGGCCAGGAGGCGCGAGCGCAGCCAGGCAGCCTCGAGAGTGCCGCTGCCGACGAGATTCACGGTCTCGCCCGGATCCTTTTCGAGGTCGAACAGGTACTCGGGATCGTGCGAGCGCCCCAACCCCTCTCCCATGCCCCAGCCGAGACCCGTCCGCGGTGCCCAGATCAGCTTGAGGCGGCGCGAAGAAGCGGCGTAGATGCCTCCCTTTACATTCGAAGCCGCTGCCAGGTGGAGCTCTTCGTTCTCTTTCCCCAACCGGAGCAACGAACGACCTCTGGTCCCCTGGGGTGGCGCGACACCGGCGAGCTCGAGGAGAGTCGCGTAGAGGTCCATGGTGTTGGTCGGTGCCGCGATGGCCGCAGGCCGCAGCCGGCTCGGGGCCCAGAGGATCAGCGGGATGCGCAGCATCTCTTCGAACAGGGTGTAGCCGTGAAGAACGCCCCCATGGTCGAAGAGCTCCTCGCCATGGTCGGCGGTGAGCGCGACCAGGGTATCGGCGGGAAGAGCCCAGGCGCCGAGGCCCGCCAGGAAATGCCCCAGCTCGGCGTCGTTATAGGCGTAGGAGCCGGTGTAGAGCCCGGCGAGCCTCTGCCGGTCCGCCGGCGTCGCCGCGATCCGTTTCTGCTTGATGCCGAGCAGGGTCTCGGTGCTGCCGTCGATGCCCGATCCGATCCCCGCCGTGAAACGGGACCGGAAGGGCTCGGGTGGCTCATAGGGATTGTGGGGGTGGATGGTGTGCAGATACAGAAACGCCTTCTCCCCCGGCGGCAGTGAGCGGAGCCAGGCCAGGGCGCGCTCCTGGACCCGCGCAGCATTGTCGTTGTAGGGCGGCTTGACAGGACCGGCGTAGTAGTAGCTGTCGAAGTACACGTCGCCGGCCACGTGATCGAATCCACGGTCGGTGCCGAAGGCTGGGCCGACATGGGGGTTGCCGGAGAAGAGGCCGGTGCGATAGCCCGCCGCGTGGAGGAGCTCGGCGAGGGTCTTGCCGTCCTCGGGGTGGAGCTTCCAGCCGCCGTGCTCGACGAAGGTCCGGCCGGTGAAAAGAGCCTTCGTGGACGGCAGAGTGTCCGGAGCGACGCTGCGATGGGCCCGGAAGGTCAACCCTTCCTGCGCCAGACGGTCGGACGTGGGAGAGGCGCCCGCCGGTCCGCCCAGATAGCCGGGCCGGTCGGCCCGCAACGCGTCCATGACGTAGAGCACGATCAGTTTCGGGGGTTGCCTCTTTTGCGGCTGGCGGGGCGCTTTTTCCTGGTCCGCC
Organism: uncultured Acidobacteriota bacterium; assembly: GCA_963698025.1. GTDB lineage: Bacteria > Acidobacteriota > Thermoanaerobaculia > Multivoradales > UBA5704 > DATARR01. The sequence goes on from OY969112.1 coordinate 1,728,887, forward strand.
GAGATGGGCCTGTCCGCTGCCGCTCGCCCAGCCAACCCCAGGGCCTGCCAGCGCCCCGCGGGGCCGGCGCCCGAGGCCCGCAGCCGGACTCGCACGAATCCCTTCTCCTTCCCCACCGGCAGCGAGAGTGCCCGCCGGCCGCGCCGCCACCAGCTGGGAGCCCAGGAAAAACGCTGCACCTCCCGGCCATCCTCCCGTTCCAGGGTGAGCTCGAAGCTCTGCCCGGGACGCGGAGCGTCTGGAGGCATGAAGCTTCCCACCAGGACCTCGCCGCCCGCCACCGGCCGCACGAAGTCCACCAGCGAAGGTCCGCTCTGTACGAGGTCGGCCCCCGCGGTCTTCGCCCCCCCGACCTCGGAGGGCGCGCGGACAGCGGCGGCGGCCACCTCGATTTGCCCGGCTTCGAAGGTCAGGTCGACCGGCACCCGTCCCAGCGGCAGCTGCGAAAGCGGCAAGCGCAGCTCGAGCGGATCGGCAAGCGGAAAGGTTCCCACGGTCCGCCCGCCGGCCCGAACCCGCACGTTGCCCCTGGGCGATCCCGCTCCATCGGCGAAGTCGATCGCCAGCGTCCGGTCCTGCTGTTCCAGGTTGACCAGCTCGAGGCGCGCCGGCTGCCCGTCGAGGGGCGGGATCAGGACCCGGAGCCCGTCCGCTCGCCGCTCGCCGAGCCAGCCGGTGAGGAAACGGCCGCCTTCGAGGGCGGGCGGCCAGGCAACCTCTCGGCGCTCGACGAGCACGTCGGGTGCGTGATCGCCGTCGAGCAGCAACCTCACGGGCCCCGGCGAAACGGACCGCGCCCCTCTGGAGCACCCCACCAGAAGCGTGAGTGTCAGGAGACGCGCTAGAGGGTCGATCGGCTTCATCGATCAAACTGGCCGGGAACTAAGGAGGGACCTGGTCTTAGCCGCCGCTCGCCGCCGTCTTCGCCGTCCCCTTGGTCTTGGCCTTGAGGTAATCCCGATTCATCCGGGCGATGAAGTCGATCGAGATCTCCTTCGGGCAGACGGCTTCGCATTCGGCGTAGTTGGAGCAGTAGCCGAAGCCCTCCTGGTCCATCGCCTCGACCATCGAGAGGGCGCGGTCGAAGCGCTCGGCCTGCCCCTGCGGCAGCATGTTGAGGTGCGAGACCTTGGCGGAGGTGAAGAGGTTCGCCGCGCCGTTCGGACACTGGGCCACGCAGGCGCCGCAGGCGATGCACTGGGCGGCGTCGAAGGCGCGGTCGGCGATCGGCTTGGGGATCGGCGTCAGGTTGGCCTCCGGCGCGCTGCCGGTCGAAACCGAGATGAAGCCGCCGGACTGGACGATGCGGTCGAAGGCGCCGCGGTCCACCACCAGATCCTTGATCACCGGGAACGCCCGGGACCGCCACGGCTCGACGTGCAGCACGTCGCCGTCCTTGAAGTGGCGCATGTGGAGCTGGCAGACGGTGGTGGCCGGCATCGGCCCGTGCGCCTCGCCGTTGATCATGAAGCCGCAGGAGCCGCAGATCCCCTCGCGGCAGTCGTGCTCGAAGGCGATCGGCTCCTCGCCGCGCTCGGCGAGCTGCTCGTTGAGGATGTCCAGCATCTCGAGGAAGGAGGCGTGCTCGTTGACGTCCCTGGCCTCGTATTTGACCATGCGACCCTCGTCCGCGGGGCCCCTCTGACGCCAGACGTGGAGAGTCAGGTTCATTACTTGTAGCTCCTTTGGCTGGGCTTGACGTGCTCGAACTCGAGCGGCTCCTTGTGGAGCGTCGGCGTCTTGCCCACCCCGTTCCACTCCCACGCCGAGACGAAGGAGAAATTCTCGTCGTCGCGCAACGCCTCGCCGTCGGGCGTCTGGTGCTCCTCGCGCAGATGGCCGCCGCACGACTCGTCGCGCTCGAGCGCGTCGAAGCACATCAGCTCGGCGAGCTCGAAGAAGTCGGCCACCCGGCCGGCCCGCTCCAGCTCCTGGTTGAGCTGCTCGGGGCCGCCGATGATCCGCAGGTTGCTCCAGAACTCCTCGCGCAGCGCCGGGATCAGCTGCAGCGCCTTCCGCAGCCCGGCGGCGTTGCGGGCGATGCCGCAGTACTCCCAGACGATGCGGCCCAGCTCGCGGTGGAACGAGTCGGGGCTGCGCTTGCCCTTGATCGAGAGCAGCCGGTCGAGCCGCTCCTTGACCTCCGCCTCGGTGGCGCGGAAGGCGTCGGTCTCGGTCGACAGCGCCTCGCCGAGGTGCCCCGAGAGATAGTCGCCGATCGTGTAGGGGATGACGAAGTAGCCGTCGGCGAGCCCCTGCATCAGCGCGCTGGCGCCGAGGCGGTTGGCGCCGTGGTCGGAGAAGTTGGACTCCCCCAGGGCGTAGAGTCCGGTGAGGTTGGTCATCAGGTTGTAGTCCACCCACAGGCCGCCCATGGTGTAGTGCGGGGCCGGGTAGATCCGCATGGGGACGACGTACGGATCCTCGCCGGTGATCTTCTCGTACATCTCGAAAAGATTGCCGTAGCGCTCCTCGATCGTCTTCCTCCCCAGCCGCTGGATGGAGGCCGCGAAGTCGAGATAGACGCCGTTCTTCTGCGGGCCGACGCCGCTCCCCTCGTCGACCACCGTCTTGATGTTGCGGGCGGCGACGTCGCGGGGGACGAGGTTGCCGAAGCTCGGGTACTTGCGCTCGAGGAAGTAGTCGCGCTCCCCTTCCGGGATCTGGTCGGGCCGGCGCTTGTCGCCGGAATCCTTGGGCACCCAGACCCGGCCGTCGTTGCGCAGCGACTCGGACATCAGCGTCAGCTTCGACTGGTAGTCCCCCGAGGCCGGGATGCAGGTCGGATGGATCTGCGTGTAGCAGGGGTTGGCGAACAGCGCGCCGCGGCGGTGGGCCCGCCAGGCGGCGGTGACGTTCGACCCCTTGGCATTGGTCGACAGGTAGTAGACGTTGCTGTAGCCGCCGGTCGCCAGCACCACGGCGTGGCCGGCGTGGCGGTCGATCTTGCCGGTCACCATGTCGCGGGTGAGGATGCCGACGGCGCGGCCGGCGGCGTCGATCACCACGTCGAGCATCTCGGTGCGCGGGAACATCTTCACCTTGCCGGTGGCGATCTCCTTCTCCAGCGCCTGGTAGGCGCCGAGCAGGAGCTGCTGGCCGGTCTGGCCGCGGGCGTAGAAGGTGCGGGAGACCTGGGCGCCGCCGAACGAGCGGTTGTCGAGCAGGCCGCCGTATTCGCGGGCGAAGGGGACCCCCTGCGCCACGCACTGGTCGATGATGTTCACCGACACCTGGGCCAGCCGGTAGACGTTGGCCTCGCGGGCGCGGAAGTCACCCCCCTTGACGGTGTCGTAGAAGAGCCGGAAGACACTGTCGCCGTCGTTGTGGTAGTTCTTGGCGGCGTTGATCCCCCCCTGCGCGGCGATCGAGTGGGCGCGGCGGGGGGAGTCCTGGAAGCAGAAGCACTTCACCTCGTAGCCGAGCTCGGCGAAGCTCGCCGCGGCCGAGGCCCCGGCGAGGCCGGAGCCCACCACCAGGATCGTGAACTTCCGCTTGTTGTTGGGGTTGACCAGCTTGAGATGCCCCTTGTGGTCGTCCCACTTCTGCTCGATGGGACCGGCGGGGATTCGGCTGTCGAGCGTCGTCGTCGTGGTGGTCGTCGTGGCCATTCGCGCGCGCTCCTAACGGACCAGGCCGGTCAGCACGGCCAGGGGAAACGAGATGTTGCCGATCGTGATGATCCAGGCGAAGGCGTGGGCGAAGCCGCTGCGCCAGCGGTTGAAGCGCGGCTGGTTCCAGCCGAGCGACTGGAACAGGCTCCACAGCCCGTGGTAGAGGTGGAAGCCGAGCGCCACCTGGGCCAGGATGTAGAACAGCGCCACGTACCAGAGCGAGAAGCTGGCGACCACGTTGTGGTAGACGTCCCCCTCGACGTAGTTGGGGTTGACGACGCCGGCGGTGAAGTCCAGCAGGTGATAGATGACGAACAGGAGCACGATCACCCCGCCCCAGCGCATGGTGCGCGAGGCGTAGGTGGTGTGGATCTTGGGGCGGACCGCGTAGCTCCGCGGCCGCGCCGCCCGGCTCATCCGCGCCAGCTGCCAGGCGGCCCAGATGTGCAGGAGGACCGCGGCCAGCAGGACGACGCGGACGATCCAGAGCGCTCCGTAGTCCGGGAGCGCCGGCGATCCCACGTGGCGCAGGAAGGTGCCGTAGGCGTTGAGGTAGCGAACCCCCTCGCCGGTCTCCCCCGGCGCCTTGTAGAGGCCGGGCTCGTACAGCTTCAGGTTGCCGATCAGGTGCAAGACGATGAAGCCGAAGAGGACGATGCCGGTGACGGCCATCACCGCCTTCTTGCCCACCGCGGATCGATAGAGATCAGAGAACCAGGACATGGGGTTTCCTCATCGGAAGCTCGGACCGGCTCCTATCCTATGCCAGGGGCTTCCGGTTTGTGAAACCTGTCACAAGGGGGGACGGCGGCGGCGGCGGCGGCGCGGTCGCGCGCCGGCCTCGCTCTCGGCCGGCGCCTTGAGCGGCGGCCGGCGGCGGGCGGCGGCCTGCCAGGCGGCGAGCGCCTCGGTCCCCTCTCCCGTGGCCAGGACGAGGATCTCGAACAGGAACAGGGCATCGTCGAAGTAGGGCTTGCGGGCGAGCTTCTGCCGCTCGTGGGGGGTGCCGCCCGGCTCGCACAGGCGCTGGAATCCCATCAGCGCGTGGAACACCTGCTGGGCCCGCAGGTTGGAGAGGGTGAGACGGGAGAAGAACGGCGCGATCTCCTCCTGGATCAGGGTCTCGATCTCCGGCCGGCTCATCGGCTTGCCATCCAGGGCCTCGACGTCGAGCCGCCTGAGCATGACCTTGGGCAGCAGCAGGGCGGCGAGGAGGCCGGTGTCGGAGAGCGGCCGGTCGGCGGCCACCATGCGGTCGATCACCGGCAGGATCTGCCCGAAATCCCCCAATCCGCGCGCACCGGCGGTCAGCATGGCGTAGGCCTCGGGGATCAGCACCTGCAGCAGGTCGAGCTCCAGCATCCACTGCATGGCGGCGCCGGCGCGCCCGCACTTGAGGAGCTGGACGATCTCCTCGGTCACCCGCGCCGGCGAGGCCTTTTCGAGCTCCTTGCTGTGGCGATGGATCGACTCCTGGGTTTTGGTCTCGATGCCGAATCCCATCCGCCCGGCGAACTCGCAGGCGCGCAGCATCCGCACCGGATCCTCACGGAATCGCAGGTCCGGATCGCCGATGGCGCGGATCAGCTTGCGCTCGAGGTCCTCGATGCCGCCGACGTGGTCGATGACCGAGTAGTCGCCGACGCTGTAGAACAGGGCGTTGACCGTGAAGTCGCGGCGGAAGGCGTCCTGCCGGGGGGTGCCGTAGGTGTTGTCGCTGGTGATCAGCAGCTCCCCCGGCTCCCCCCGCTGCTCCTCCGGATCGGGGTCGCGGCGGAAGGTCGAGACCTCGACGGTGCTGCCGTCGTGGAAGAAGACGTGCACCAGCCGGAAGCGCCGGCCGATGATCCGCGAGTTGGAGAACAGGCGCCGGATCTCGTTTGGCTTGGCGTTGGTGCCGATGTCGAAGTCTTTGGGCGTGCGTCCCATCATGAGGTCGCGCACGCTCCCCCCCACCAGGTAGGCCGCATAGCCCGAATTGTGGAGGCGGTAGAGGACCTTGAGAGCGTTCTTGTCGATATCCCGGCGGGAGATGGGGTGCTCGGCGCGAGCCAGGATGCGCGGCTCCACCTCGGCGTTCTCGCTCACGGGTTGGTGGCTCACGGGTCGCTGGCTCACGGGTGGATCATAAGGGGCGTGGACTGACATCGATAAACAGCTATATCTTGCAACGCAAGGGATTTAGCGCTCCCGGAAGCGGTCCGAGGGCGCAGGCCAGACTCTATCGGGGTCCGACAAGGGAGGCAAGCGGGGGGAGAAAAAAAGAGGGCCGAGGCGGGCGGAGGGCATTAAGACCCGCCCCGGCACCGGAGGGAGAGGAGATTGCCTTGCTATCTTCTTCGCCGCCGCGGCGGCTTCGCAGCCTCTCCGCGGCGTCTGTCTTCGGGTTCAAAGATCCGCCGGCTCCGCCCGTCCTCGCATCCACCCGGCTCTTGCCATTCTCTAGATTCCACGAACCGTGCCAGGGGTGCGGCGGATCGGCCCATGCTTTGTTTTCAGCAACTTACCTGCGGGAGAAGATCGGAGGGGCGTATGGTGGGACGGACGCGTGTCCCTTGGCGGTGACGGGGGTGGAGCCTGGGGGTGACTACGCTTCGAAATCACCCCAACTTGGTGACGATGTCGATCTCCGAGATCAGCGTGCGGTGCACGGGGCAGCGATCGGCCATCTCCAGCAGGCGCACGCGCTGCTCGCCGGTGAGCGCGCCGAGCACCTCGATCTCGCGTTCGATGCGGTCGATCTTGCCGATCTTGGTCTCGCACTTGGCGCAGTCGAGGGCGTGGACCTTGGAGTAGCGGAGCCGCACGCGGACCCCTTCCAGCGGCAGCTGCTTGCGATCGGCGTACATCCGGAGCGTCATCGAGGTGCAGGCCCCGAGCGCCCCGAGCAGCAGGTCGTAGGGGGTCGGCCCCAATTCGGTCCCCCCCACCTCCCTGGGCTCGTCGGCCACCAGGCGGTGCCGGTGGGCGATGATCTCCTGCGCGAAGCCGCTGGGAGGCCCCACGACCAGCACCTCCCCCTCCTTGCCGATCTCGGGCTCGGTCTCCCCTACAGGCTGCACCCCTTCGAGATACCGCTCCGCCCAGACGGCCAGCACGTCGCCGACGTAGCGGGCGTCCCGCTCGTCGCTCAGCAGATGATTGGCCGTATCCAGGGAGATGAAGCTCTTGGGGTGCTTCGCCATCTCGAAGAGCCGCCGGGCGTGATCGATGCCGACGGTGGCGTCCACCGGCGAGTGGAAGATCAGCAGCGCCCGGTGGAGCCTTTCGAGGACACCCCTGAGATGATCCTCCGCCAGATCGTCCAGCAGCTCGCGGCGGACGCGAAACGGACGGCCGCCGAGATGGACCTCGACCTCGCCGCGCGCTTCGAGCTCGGGAGCGAGGCGGACCAGCGCCTGCTTCAGGTGCTCGGTGTCGCTGGGGGCCGCGATCGTCGAGATGGCGCGGGCCTCGGGGATCCGCTCCGCCGCCGCCAGCACGGCGCAGCCGCCGAGGCTGTGGCCGATCAGCAGGACCGGGGCCGCGCGCTCGCGGCGCAGGAAGTCGGCCGCCGCCACCAGGTCCTCCACGTTCGAGGAGAAGTCGGTGTCCGCGAAGTCCCCCTCGCTCTCCCCCGTGCCGGTGAAGTCGAAGCGCAGCACGGCGATCCCCCGTTCCGTGAGGGCGCTGCTGATCCAGCCGGCCGCCTTCAGATCCTTCGAGCAGGTGAAGCAGTGGGCGAAGAGGGCGTAGGCGACGGGGGTCCCCGCCGGGCTGTCGAGACGCGCCGCCAGGCTCTGACCCCGGGAGCCGGGAAACCGCAGGTGCTCGCTGTTCATGGTCCCACGATCGTAGCACCCCCGGGATACACTACCCGCGTGGACCCTGAGCCCATCCTCGAGGCGGTCGGCGTCGCCAAGACCTACGGCGACGGCGGCAACCAGACCATCGCGCTCGCCGGCGTGACGCTGGCCGTCCGGCCTGGGGAGACGGTGGCGCTGGTCGGCGAGAGCGGCTCGGGGAAGACGACGCTGCTGCGGACGTTCAACCGGATGATCGAGCCCTCGGCCGGCACGGTGCGGGTGGCGGGGACGCCGGTGGCGGAGCTCGATCCGATCGCCCTGCGCCGGCGCACCGGCTACGTGCCGCAGGACGGTGGGCTGATCCCCCACTGGCGGATCGAGCGCAACGTCGAGCTCGTCCCCCGTCTCCTCGGCTGGGACCGCGACCGTCGCCGGGAGAGGACGCGCGAGATGCTGGAGCTGGTCGGCCTCTCCGCGGCCCAGGGCAACCGTTACCCCGCCGAGCTCTCAGGCGGCCAGCGCCAGCGCGTGGCCTTCGCCCGCGCCCTCGCCGCCGATCCGCCGCTGATCCTGCTCGACGAGCCCTTCGGCGCCCTCGACGCCCTGACCCGCCTCGAGCTCCACCGCCAGTTCCTCGAGCTCAAGAGCCGCCTCGGCAAGACCGCCGTGCTGGTGACCCACGACCTCGGCGAGGCCTTCCGCCTGGCCGACCGGATCGGCGTCATGCGCGGCGGCAAGCTCCTCCAGCTCGGCCTTCCCAAGGAGCTGGCGGAGCACCCGGCGGACCCGTATGTGTCGGCTCTGCTGGAGATGCGGCGTGGGTAGGCCCTCACTCCCCCAACCCCCTCTCTCCCAGCCCTCCGCCCACCCTGCCGGGGAGAGAGGGGGCTCAAACAGGCTGTTCCCAGGCCTTTCGACTGACTTCTCCCTCTTCTCCCCGGCAGGGTGGGCGGAGGGCTGGGAGAAGAGGGCCGGGGTGATGAGGGCCTCCGACGGCACTCCGCGATTCCGATGGATCTGGATTCTGGGAGCGGCGATCCTTCTCCTCGCCACCCCCCTCCACGCCGCCGACCGCATCGTCGTCGGCTCCAAGAACTTCGAGGAGAGCCGCCTGCTCGCCGAGATGTTCGCCCAACTCCTCGAAAACCGTACCCATCTGCAGGTGGAGCGCCGGCTGGGCCTCGCGGGCACGCAGGTCTGTTTCGAGGCGCTGAAGTCCGGCGCCATCGACGTCTACCCCGAGTACACCGGCACGGGGCTGGTCTCCATCCTGGGAGAGCCGGCGAAGGGGGGCCCGGAGCAGACCCTGAACCGGGTGCGCTCCGAGTTCCTCCGCCGCTGGAACGTCTGGTGGCTCGCCCCCTTAGGGTTCGAAAACTCCTGGGAGATCGCCGTCCCCAAGGAGCTGGCCGATCGCGAGCACCTGGAGACGATCTCCGATCTCGCCCGGGTCGCGAAGCGGCTGCACGGTGGCTTCGGCCACGAGTTCGTGGGCCGCGACGACGGCCTGCTGGGCCTCCAGAAGACCTACGGCCTGGAGTTCGGCTCCGTGGCCCACCTCCAGCAGGCGATCCAGTACCAGGCGGCCAAACAGCGGACGATCGATGCCCTGGACGTCTACTCGACCGACGGCCGGCTGATCCTCTACAACCTGAAGGTCCTCCGGGACGACAGAAACTTCTTCCCCCCCTACGAAGCGGCGGCCCTGGTGCGGGGGGAGACCCTGAAGAAGCACCCCGAGGTCGGCGCCGTCCTCGGCCTGCTCGCCGGCTCGCTGAGCGAGGACGCCATGCGCGGCTACAACCTGCGCCTCCAGGAGAAGCACGAGAGCGAGGTGGTGGTGGCCCGGGACGCCCTCGGCTCGATCGGCCTGGTCGTCAAAAAAGGGAACGCGCCGGAACGCGCCTCGCGGAAGCCCGGCGTCCTCGCCTATCTCTGGGGGGCGCGCCGGGACCTTGGCCGGCTGACCCTCCAGCATCTGGGCCTCTCGGGGGCGGCCCTGCTGCTGGGCGCCCTGGTCGCCATCCCGCTGGGGCTCTGGCTGGAGCGCCACCGGCGCTGGGCGGAGACGGTGATCCGCCTCCTGGGCCTCCTTCAGACCGTCCCCTCGCTCGCCCTGCTGGCCTTCATGATCCCGCTGCTGGGCGTGGGGGCCGTCCCCGCCATCGTGGCGCTCTGGATCTACTCGCTCTTCCCCATTGTCAGGAACACCTATACCGGGGTGCGGGACGCCGATCCCAAGGCCGTCGAGGCGGCGACCGCGCTGGGCATGACCCCGGGCCAGATCCTCCGCGAGGTCCGCCTCCCCCTCGCCGCCCCCGTCGTGATGGCCGGCCTGCGCACCGCCGCCGTGATCACCGTCGGTACCGCGACCCTGGCCGCCTTCATCGGCGCCGGCGGCCTCGGCGAGCCGATCGTCACCGGCCTGCAGCTCGCCGACAGCGCCATGATCCTCTCCGGGGCGATCCCCGCGGCGTTGCTGGCGTTGGGGGTGGATGCCGCGCTGGGGGTGGTCGAGAAGTCGCTCCGGCCGGCGGGGCTGGAACAGCGTACATGACGAGCGTACATGATACAATTTGACGATGCCTGTTCCTTCCAAAGTCTCCGTCATCACAGAAAGAGGCCAAGTCTCCATCCCGGCCCAACTCCGCAAGGAGCTGTCCCTCGCCAAGGGTCAGCGGCTTCTCTGGGAGAAAACCGGAGAGCATGAAATTCGCGTGACGGTGCTCTCGGAGCCCGAGCCTCGCGGGGCCATGGCGATGCTGGGCTTCGCTAAACGTTTTCGACCAACGCGTCGGACTGAAGACTGGATGGCCGAATTGCGGGAGGGCGAGGAAACCTGATGCCCTGGGTCGTCGACACGTGCATTCTCCTCGACGTCCTGGAGGACCACCCGGAGTTCGGGCCAGCCTCGGCGTTGACTCTCGACAGCTTAGCCGAGGACGGACTGACGATCTGTCCGGTTACTTATGCGGAGATGGCTCCCGCCTTTGAAGGCAACTCATCTCTTCAGGACGAGTTTTTGATCGGGGTCGGAGTGGACTTCCGCCAAGGCTGGCTCTGGGAAGATACCCTTCGGTCGCACGAGGCTTGGAATGATTTCGTTCGACGCAGGCGATCTCGACTGGTCCCCAAGAGACCTCTGGCCGATGTATTGATCGGAGCTTTTGCTTCCCGTTATCAGGGACTGATCACGCGAAACCAGAGCGATTTCGCACTGATTTTTCCAGAGCTGCCGATCCGGTCTCCTCTCCGCGCAAGCCAGTAGGGCTCAACCTCCAAACGTCTCCCGCCACCCTCGGCTCCCCCGCAGCAGCTCCAGCGCCCGGTCGAGCAGCTCCTGGTTCTCCGGCTTCACCAGCCAGGTGCTCCGGCCCGAGGGGTGGGGCAATGGGATGACATCGAACTCCAGATCCCCCCGCGAGCCCGGGAACGCCCTCCCCACCCGGTCCTGGAGTGGTGCGGTTTCCGGAAGGAAGATCTTGATCGCGAGCTGGCCGACCGCGATCACCGTCGCCGGACGGATCAGCCGCAGCTCCTCTTCCAGGTAGGGCGCGCAGTTGGCGATCTCCAGGGGATTGGGGACCCGGTCGCCACCCTGGGGCGCGCGGCCGGGGAAGCAGCGGATCACCGCGGCCATCCAGACCCGCCGCCGGAACTCCTCCTCGGGGACCCCCAGACGGTTGAACCAGGCGAACAGGCGCGACCCCGCCGTGTAGGCGAACGGCCGCTGCAACACCACCTCCTTCGGCCCCGGAGCCTGCCCCACCAGCATCACGCGCGGCCAGGATTCGGGGCGGGCGGCCACCGGCGGCGGCTCGACGGTCGGGCAGATCCGGCACCCCCGCACCTGGACGAGATGGCGGTCGAGGGCCTCCCAGCCGGCCTGCACGACGGGCAGGAGAGCTTTCTTCGGTTTCAGATCCGCCACGGGCGCTCGGCGAGACTGTCGAGGAAGGCGTCCACCACCCGCGGATCGAACTGCCGCCCCCGCTCCCGGCGAAGCACCGCCGCGGCCTCCACCTGGGGCAGGGCGTTGCGGTACGGCCGGGTCGTGGTCATGGCGTCGAAGGCGTCCACCACGGAGATGACGCGCGCGCCGAGCGGGATCTGCTCCCCCGAGATCCCCTGCGGATAGCCCGGATGCTGCCCGTCGCGCTCGCCGTCGAAGCGTTCCTGGTGGTGGAGGACGAGAGGGGCCGCGCCTCGCAGCAGCTCCAGACGCTCCAGCATCCGCGCGCCGATCTCGGGGTGCAGCCGCATGAGCCCCGTCTCCTGGGCGTCGAGCGGACCCTCCTTGCGCAGCACCGACTCGGGCACGCCGAGCTTGCCGACGTCGTGGAGCAGGCTCGCGTAATGGAGCGTTTCGAGGTCCCGGCCGCGCAGCCCCAGCCTCTCCCCCACCGCCACCGCGTACTCGCTCACCCGTCGCAGGTGCCCGCCCGTATAGGCGTCCTTGGCCTCGACCGCCTGGATCAGCGCGTCCGAGAGGCGGACGAGATCGCGCCGCAGCAGCCGGTTCGATTCGATCAGCTCCTCGCGCAACCGCACCTCCCGCTGGCGTGACCACCCCACCAGGGCGCCCGCCACCGAGAGGATCAACAGGTCGGCCCGTTCGGTCCAGAGCTCGTGCCCCATCCCCGGTCCGCCGAGACGGGTCACCAGCGCCGCGAGGCCCAGCAGGTGGCAGATGCCGCTCCCCGAAGCGGCCAGGATGCCGCCGCGCAAGCCGTAATGAAGGGCGGCCCAGAGGATCGGCAGGAGATAGACCAGCGGCGTCCACTCGGTGCCGCCGGGCAGAAACCAGATCAGGGTGAATCCCACGGCCGCCGCGGCCAGCACCATCCCGGAGCCCAGCAGGAGATCCCGCAGGCCCTTCCCCGCATCGCCCGCCGGAGCGGCGAAGACGACGACCGTCTCCTCGCCGCTGCCCGGAATCCTGCCATCCCGCTGCCGGTCCTCCTCCCGGAGCTCGTCCGGGACCGGCACCATCCAGCGCCGGCCGTAGCGGTCGAACAGGAGCAGGATCGGCGGCGCCAGCAGCGCCACGCTGACCAGGGCGCTGGTCCCCCAGTTCCAGATCCACATCGCCGGCGAGATCCCCTCCCTGAGGCCGGCCGGGCCGGAGGCGGCCAGCGTGAGGACCGAGCCGGCCAGCCCTCCGGCGAAGGCGGCGGCCAGGATCCAGAGGAACGAGCGGAGATTCGGCAGGCCGCGCCCGAGCTTGGGGACGTAGTGGAAGATCGCCCATCCGGCCGCGCCGACGAGGGCGAAGGAGAGCGCGAAGACCAGGGGACCCGCGAAGCTGCCGCGGGTAATCCAGAGCGCCGCGAGCTGGCCGGCGACGGTGCCGGCGATGCCCATCCACCCGAACAGGAGGCCGGCGGTGAGCGAGATGGCGGGGGTGAAGGGGAAGACGAGGCCGCCGCTCCAATGGCGGATCAGTACCCCGCAGAGCCCCGCGGCCAGCGACAGGGCGAGACGGAAGCCATTCCCCCGCCGGAGCCATTCCACGAACTGGCTCGAGCGGTGGTAGGCGAAAGCCGCTCCAGGGGATGGGGCGGCTCGCGGTTCGGGGTTCACGACGCTCATCCCGGCTGGATGAACCCTCCTCCCTCTCTGCTACGTTCTCTGGCTACGGCGACGTCCCCTTGACGGGAGCCCCGATCACCAGGTCCTCTCCAGCCTTCTCGACCGCCTCCGGCAGCACCTCCACCGCGGGCTGCCACCAGTTGGCGTTCTCCTCGAACGCGTCCCCCTCGTGGGAACACGGCGCCGCGATGTGATCGCGACCGTATACGGCCCTGCCTCGGTGGAGCTTGCGGTGGAGCGGATAGATGCTCCCGCAGACCAGGCAGAAACGCCCGATCGTGCGCCCCTGCCGCTCCTCGGGGATCTGGTTCTGCGGCGCCGCGTGCGGAAATCGATACATAGAGCCTCGACCTCAGCGGGCGGCTTGCAGCTCGGCCCGCGAGAAAAAGAAGGAGAGCTCGATGGCGGCGTTCTCCGGCGAATCGCTGCCGTGGATGGCGTTGCGCTCGATCGAGGTACCGAAGAGCTTGCGGACCGTCCCCTCCTCCGCCTTCGCCACGTCCGTCGCGCCCATCGCCTTGCGCAATTGAGACACCGCGTCCTCACGCTCCAGCGCCACCGGGATCACCGGGCCGCTCGTCATGAACTCCACCAGGCTGCCGTAGAACGGCCGCTCCTTGTGAACCTCGTAAAAGGCCTGCGCCTGGGCTTCCGTCAACCGCAACATCCTGAGGCCACGGATCGTAAAACCTTCTTTCTCCAAATGAGCAAGAACCTTGCCCGCATTGCCGGCCTCGACGGTGTCCGGCTTGAGGATCGCCAACGTCATCTGCATGGATGGTACTCCCTCTCGGTTGAATATTCGTCGAGCCGGCGTCGGCCGGCCGTGACAAGTTGATTCGTAGTCCCCCACCCGGGCCCTCACCACCCCGGCCCTCCTCTCCCGATCCCACTCCCCTCCCTCACCGGGAGAGGAGGGAGCAAGGCCGTGGCATTGTAGGGCGCCTCCCGAGCATCGCCAAACTTTCCTTCTCCCCTCTCCCGGTGAGGGAGGGTGGGAGGGGTCGGGAGAGGGGCCGGGGGTGAGGGTCCGGGCGGGGTTCAGAGAACCTCGATGTCCCCCTCCGCTCCCTCGATCCGGAACACCGTCCCCACCACGTCCACCGCGTCCTCCGGCCCCATCAGCACCGCTGAGCCGGCGGGGATGCCGAGACCGTACTCCACTCCGGCGCCCACCAGCATCTTGCGCAGCCGGCGGTCGTGGGCGGGGTCGAAGTTCGGCTCCACCACCCCGTCCGGCAGCCAGCCGAAGCCGGGGATCAGGTCCCCCTTGAAGATGCTGCGGGCGAGCTTGCCGGCGCACTGGGCGGCGGCGGCGATCGTCACCACCACTCCACCCTCCGCGATCTTCCGCGCCAGCGCCTCGGCGGCCGGCGTATCGAGGATCGCGTCCAGGAGATGGTCGGCCACCCCGCCGCCGATATAGACCGCCGCGACGTCCCGGATGCGTTCCGAGTTCCGCATCCGCCGGCCGTCCCGGTCGCGGTAGATGGGGATGATCTCGAGCTCGCGGTCGAACGTCGCCCTCAGATACTCCGCGAAATGGCGCGGATAGTCGTTCGACCCCGAAGCCGCCGGAATGAACCCCACCGGCCCCGGAGGCGCCTTCTCGATCCAGACCCGGTCCGCGTCCTCCGTCTCCCCGAAGCTGAACTCGCCCCCCCCGAGGAGAGCGAGCCAGCCGGCGGTTGGGGTTCCGTTGCCTTCGGTCATGTCGTCTCCGAAAGGGCGACCGCAGGTCGCCCCTACAACTCCGGCGAGATCTGTTGTAGGGGCGACCTGCGGTCGCCCTTTTCCCGGTGAGGGTCCTACTTCCCCAACGCCTTCGCCATCGTCTCCCCGAGCTTCGCCGGAGAATCCACCACCAGAATCCCGGCCGCCCGCATGGCCTCCATCTTCTCCGCCGCCGTGCCCTTGCCGCCGGCGACGATGGCGCCCGCGTGGCCCATGCGGCGTCCGGGGGGGGCGGTGACGCCGGCGATGAAGCCGACGACCGGCTTCTTGCAGTTCGCCTTCACCCAGGCGGCGCCGTCCTCCTCGGCGTTGCCGCCGATCTCGCCGATCATGATGATCCCCTCCGTCTGCGGATCGGCCGCGAACTGCTCCAGCACGTCGATGAAGTTCGTGCCGTTGACCGGATCGCCGCCGATGCCGACGCAGGTCGACTGCCCGAGGTCGAGGTTCGAGAGCTGCCAGACCGCCTCATAGGTCAGCGTGCCCGAGCGGGAGACGACCCCGACCGAGCCCTGCTTGTGGATGTGCCCCGGCATGATGCCGATCTTGGCCATCCCCGGCGAGATCACGCCCGGGCAGTTGGGGCCGATCAGGCGGGTGGGGTGCGAGCGCAGGAAATCCTTCACCTTCAGCATGTCGTTGGCCGGGATCCCCTCGGTGATGCAGACCACCAGCTCGATCTCGGCCGCGGCGGCCTCCATGATGGCGTCGGCGGCGAACGGCGGCGGCACGAAGATCATCGACGCGTTGGCGCCGGTGGCCTCGCGGGCCTCGGCGACCGAGTCGTAGACCGGGATCCCCTCGACGCTCTCCCCCCCTTGCCCGGCGTGACACCGGCCATCACCTTGGTCCCGTAGTCGCGGCAGCCGAGGGCGTGGAAGGTCCCCTCCTTGCCGGTGATGCCCTGCACGAGCAGGCGCGTGTCGTTGTCGACCCAGACGGCCATGATTACGCTCCTCCCTTGGCGGCGGCAGCCGCGGCGACGGCCTTCTCGGCGGCGTCGGCCATCTGCTCGGCCACGATGAACTGGAACGGCGCCTCGCGCAGGATGCGGCGCCCCTCGTCGACGTTGGTCCCCTCGAGGCGCACGACGACCGGGATCTTGACGTCGCCCAGCTCCTCGATCGCCCCGACCACGCCGCGGGCGATGCGGTCCGTGCGGGCGATGCCGCCGAAGATGTTGATCAGCACGGCCTTGACGTTGGGGTCCGAGACCAGGATGCGGAAGGCGTTCTTGACCGCCTCCTGCGAGGCGCCGCCGCCGACGTCGAGGAAGTTGGCCGGCTCGCCGCCGTAGAGCTGGATGATGTCCATCGTCGCCATGGCGAGCCCGGCGCCGTTGACCATGCAGGCGATGTTGCCGTCGAGCTTGATGTAGTTGAGGTTGAACTTGCTGGCCTCGACCTCCAGGGGGTTCTCCTCGGCGAGGTCGCGCATGTCGAGGATGTCCTTGTGGCGGAAGAGGGCGTTGTCGTCGAAATTCATCTTGGCGTCGAGCGCCAGGGCGTCGCCGCCGCCGGTGATCATCAGCGGGTTGATCTCGGCGAGCGAGGCGTCGGTGTCCATATAGCAGTTGACCAGGCCGGTGATCAGCTTCGCGGCCTTCGACGCCGTGGCTCCCTTGAGGCCGAGGGCGCGGACGACGGCGCGGGCCTGGAACGGCTGGATGCCGATCTCCGGCTCGATGGTGACGCGGGAGATGGCGTCCGGGTCCTTCTCGGCGACCTCCTCGATGTCCATGCCCCCCTGGGCGGAGGCCATGACAACCGGTTTCCCCTGGGCGCGGTCGAGGGTGATCGAGACATACAGCTCCTGGGCGATGTCGGCGGCCTCCTCGATGAGGACCTTGCGGACGAGCTGCCCTTCGGGGCCGGTCTGGTGGGTGACGAGCTGCATGCCGAGGATCTGGCTCGCGTACTGGCGGGCCTCCTCGGGGGACTTGGCGAGCTTGACGCCGCCCCCCTTGCCGCGTCCGCCGGCGTGGATCTGGGCCTTGACGACACACCGGCCGCCGAGCTCCTCACAGATCTTTGCCGCCTCCTCGGCGCTCTCCGTCACCCTGCCCTTGGGGGTCGCGACCCCATACCGGCGCAGGATCTCCTTGGCCTGATACTCGTGGATCTTCAAGACGTTCTCCTCCGAGAAAGTTCCCTGGGAACTTGGATTCGAGACTTGGGATCGTCCCCGGAAGGGGACAGAAGGCGCCGGCAGGCCGGGCCGGGGGGAGTGTATCAGAGAGGACGGCGGTTCAAATCTTGGCCTGGATCGCGCCGGGCTGGCTTGTCCGAATACTGTCCACTTGGCTGAATGTAGGGGCGGACGCTACCTTCGGCGCTCATGGCTCGGAATCGGCGCGGAGACGCTTCGCCTCGCGCTTCGCCGCCTTCTTCTCCTCCTGCTTTTTGGCGATCTCCTCGATAGACAGCACGACATCCGGGCGCTCCTTGCCGAACCGCTTGAAGTACAGATCCTCGATGAAGATGGGCAGGGGCGCCTTCCAGGGTTGCTGGCGGTGGTTGTCGATCTTCCCCAGCTTCGCCGGGTTCATTCCCAGCTCCCGCGCCATCTGCACGTGGGCATGGGACAGGTGATGCCGCTTCCGCGCGTCGATCCAGAGCTGGAGACTCGGGGGAATTCTTCCATGGGATGATTTCTTGGGCGGGCCTGACATGTCTGGAGAAGAATCGTACCGCAGATCGGGAACGGTACGCTATACTTGCCGGGTTGGACTCTCGCAACGAATTGAAGGGAGCTTCGTCGGACGATGGGGCGACCTGCCGTGGTAGCATTTTTCTATGAGCCAGAGCACTTTAGGCCAGCCGCACGCCACACCTGAGCTTTCGCTCGACGAGTGGTTCAGCCTGCCCGAGGACCAGCCTGGCGAGCTCGTGGAAGGACGTCTCGAGGAGGAGGAGGTGCCCGATTATCTTCACGAGCTTCTGGTCTCCCTTCTGATACAGATCCTCGGCCCCTGGATCACCCCGCGCGGTGGCTTGGTGGCCGGCTCTGAGGCCAAGTTCGCGGTCGGCTCCGGACGCGGCCGGAAACCCGATCTCACGGCCTACCTGCCGGGTAGCCGCCGCCCCCCGGCCCGCGGCCTGATCCGCGTCCCGCCCGACATCGCCATCGAGATCGTCTCGCCGACACCCCGCGACGGCCGGCGCGACCGGGTGGAAAAGATGGCGGACTACGCGGCTTTCGGCGTGGCATGGTACTGGCTGCTCGACCCGCAGTTGCGCAGCCTGGAAGTCCTGCAGCTCGACCCCCAGGGCCGTTATCTCCATGTCCTGGGAGCCAGCACGGGCACGCTGGAGAAGATCCCCGGCTGCGAGGGGCTGACCCTCGATCTCGACGCGCTCTGGGCAGCGATCGACTCTCTTGAATAACGGATCGCGGGCTGGAGAGTCTATGGAAGCCTGGGCGTCTCGATAGCCGCTCAGTGGCACTGTTGTTTTCAGACAAGTTAGGATGCCGGAGACGTACAGCTCCTGGGCGATGTCGGCGGCCTCCTCGATGAGGACCTTGCGGACGAGCTGCCCTTCGGGGCCGGTCTGGTGGGTGACGAGCTGCATGCCGAGGATCTTGCCGGCGTATTCGCGGGCCTCCTCGGGGGACTTGGCGAGCTTGACGCCTCCCCCCTTGCCGCGTCCGCCGGCGTGGATCTGGGCCTTGACGACACACCGGCCGCCGAACTCCTCACAGATCTTTGCCGCCCTCCTCGGCGCTCTCCGTCACCCTGCCCTTGGGGGTCGCGACCCCATACCGGCGCAGGATCTCCTTGGCCTGATACTCGTGGATCTTCAAGACGTTCTCCTCCGAGAAAGTTCCCTGGGAACTTGGATTCGAGACTTGGGGTTGTCCTCAGAAAAGGACAGAAGGCGCCGGCAGGCCGGGCCGGGGGGAGTGTATCAGAGGAGGCGAAAGGAAGAGGAATCACCTCTCGGCGGCGCCAGCCACACACCTCGTCCGAACCGGCGCCCGCAGAGGCCCCTGCGTGTGCGGCACGGCCGCTAAACAAGCGTATCGAACCGGGGTCTTCGTCGAGGGAGGACAGACCCGTGTTCGACTTCACTCTCAGTTTCGTGAAAAGCCAAGGAGGTTATGTGCTCTGCGCGGAGAGCCCATTCCTCGCGGGGCAAGCTCCTCCGGTCTCCTTCCAGATGAAAAATGTACGCACCACCGACTCCTCGCCGCAGCTGACGCGGGATCTCGAAGGAGGGTTTCGACACGGACACTCTCCGGTCGACCCGTGCACAGGCCCCGTCCAGATCGGCCAAGCTCTCTACAGGCAGATCTTTTCGGGCGAGGTCGGAGAACTTTTTTCACGTGCCCGGGAACTGGCCGGCAAGGAACGATCCGGTTTACGCATTCTGATCAAGTCATGGCACGACCCTGAAATTCACGATCTGCCATGGGAGCTTCTCCACGACGGCCGGCGGTTTCTGGCTCAGTCGACTGAAACCCCGGTCGTGCGCTTGCTGGAGCAGCGGCGTCCTCTCAGGGAATTCCGGATCGAGCCACCCATTCGCCTCCTGCTGACCACTGCCTGTCCCCCGGAGTGCTCTCCGCTCAGCCTTCAGGAAGAGGAGGAGCGATTGCGCGCGGCGCTCATGCCGATCAGAGAGCAGGTGGTCCTGGTTCCCGAGCATCAAATCAGCCTCGAACGTCTTCGGTTTCTCCTCTTCCGGGCGCGGTCGCAAGGAAGGCCCTTCCACGTCTGGCATCATGCCGGGCATGGAGCGCTGGAAGCAGGCGGCTTCTCCCTGGCGCTGACGAACTCGAAAGGTTCGGTTCAATGGGCGAGCGTCGCCGATCTCACTCCGGTGTTCACACCGTGTGAAGAGATCCGGCTCGCGGTGCTCAACGTCTGTCGCGGCGCGAGTGTCTCAGGGCTCGCTACCGCTCTGGCCGACTTGAACGTCCCGGCAGTTATTGGATTTCGCCAGCCGATCCTGGACATCTCTGCGTTGGTCTTCGCCGAGGCGCTCTACCAAGGGCTGGTCGAAACGACCCTGGAGCGAGCCGTCAGTCGTGCTCGACTCGAATTGAGAGACGTCGGATTCTCGGCGGAAGACTGGTCCCATCCCCTGCTGTTCGCCCGCACGACCGCCGCCGGCCCCTGGCGTTGAGGAACCGAGCGATGATTGAAGAGACTCCAAACATGGATGGCGAGAATCCTGGAGAGTCGGCAGCACAGCCGCTCCCTGACTCCGAACCCGCAAAATCCTCGGCAGCCGTCGCTTGCCTGGACTCTGGGGAATCAACGGCACAGGATCCAACAGACCCGGAGTTGGAGAAGGATCGCGCGAATGCCTCCCAGCGCCGAGATCCTCACGAAGGCTCCGCGAACAAGGAGACTCAAAGTAGCGACGACGCTCCCCGGTTAGGCAAAATTGATTCCCAGGGACTGGCTCGCATCAAGAGTCTCTTTGTTCCGTCCAATGACTTCCAACGGCGCTTCTATCCAGTGAGCAGTCGGCCTGATTATAACGTATGGATCGTTTATGGGCCTGAACATGCGGGCAAGCTCGCCACGTCCATGAAGCTGGCTCTCGACCTCCTGAATCGCGATCCGGAGGACGAGAAGATCTACTTCTACAGCCGGGCGGCGACAGATTCTCTCCCGCTGATGGGACTGGCGAGCAGCAAGAAGCTGGAGAACAGGACAGCCTGCATCCTGGAAGATGCATTTGATCGGAACGTCACGCTCGAAGAGCTGACCTCTCCTTGGCTCGATTCATTGGACCGCACCCTCAAGAACAAGAGTTCTTTTCTCATTCTGACCACTAGGCGTAGCCTGCAGGACCTTGAGCCGCTGAGCGTGGGTAAAATCTCGGCATGCCCTGAAGATCTTGAGCAGGTGTTCGTCAAGCATCTGCAACGATTTGCGGCCCATACGGAAGGCGTCGACCTGCTAGACGAGGTCGCAAGGACGTCAAGAGAACGCTGGCCCCTACTCTCCCGGTATCTCACGAAGCCGGCCCAAATCAACCGGTTCTGCTTCAAACTCGGTGAGCTGCGCGGAGAAGTCACCGACGAGAACCTGGAGGCCCTGGCACGCGAGGCTGCATACATCGGCCAGACCTCAGTCCGCCACTCTTTTGGCGAACTGGGTGATAATCAGAAGCTCTACGCACTTCTCGTGGTCCTGTTCGACGGCATCGAACGCGCCGCTCTCGACGACATCTATCGATTGTCGGTCCAGCACCTGCGGGAAGCGGGGGTCGCGGCCTTACGGGACGAGCGCGAGATCGGCCTGGACGACATCCTGGAACAGATTCGGGCCCGAGAGACCGAGACCCTCCAGATCGTCATCGAGGACACTGGATTCCGCACGGAAGTTCTGCGCCAAGTCCGCAATCATCGGTTTCTCCTCTACACCCTTGCGATGCGCCTGCTCGCCCTCTGTGAAGAGCATTGCGACCCGGAGTACTGGGAACTCAGACGGGCGATTGGCAGAGCCCTCGGGCGGCTGGCCGCCCAGGAGAAGCGGGGGCTCGACCCAATTTCCGCCGTGCTCGAAGTGCTTGCGGGGCATGAGCACGGCGGAGTCGCTTCGGTCGCGGGTTCCATTCTGGAACAGGTTTGCCGGGATGCACCTCAACTCCGGAGTGATGTGCTGGCCCGGCTCCATGCCTGGATCGAGTCCGGCGATCCGGATCTGATGTGGGCCGCCGGCGCGGCAACTTGGCGGATTTACGAAGGAATCGGATCAGGCCGCGATACCCCAGGCCAGAAGCTCGCGGTAAACTGGCACGGCCGTACGCTCGATGTCATCGCCGCCCTGGTCCGCAAGACCCAACAGATTTTTTCTGAAGGGCGAAATGAACGCCTCCAGCGAGAGGTGAGCTCCTGGATTCAACAAAATCGCCGCTGCGCGCTCCATGCACTGACGCGCATCTTGACTGCGTCTCCTCTGTCGGCCGTCGGCAAGCTCGAGGAGTGGTTGCGCACCAAGCCGAGCGAGCCCATACGCCGGATCGCCAACCTCGCTTGCCGAGAAGCCCTGGAGCAGAGCGCCGAAGAGAAGTACGTCCCTCTGCCGGACAATCGAGCCTGGCTTCGGCTCATCGTACCTGTTCTTTCACTCGACCCCGATGAGGCCGAAGCGGGGGATGCGTTGTTGGCGGCTCTCGCCAACTGGTCTCATTGGAGCGCTGCGTATGAAGATGAAATCTATGCAAGCCTCTTGAGAGCCGCCCACCATCTCTCCGGCGAGGCAGCAAGGTCTCTCCGATCCGGACTGATCAAGTATTGGCTGACCAGCGAGTCGGAGGCCGTTCGCCGCCAAGGCCGTGCGCTCCTTCGACGCTCCCACGCTATGGAAGGACTTCCCCTGAGGAGCCTGCCGCCGGCTTCCGCGCTCATCGCCCTGGATGCGTCGCTCGAAGCCATGGCGGACCCTGGCAGGGTTCGACTCGCCCGCGAGTTGATCAAGGTTGTTGCCTGCTATGCCAAGGTGACCGTGGGGCACATGGGAGGAAATCTGATTTCGGAAGACCCGAAAGTGGGATTCGCCGAGAAGAATCTCCTGCCATCCTTTCCTCGACCCCGCCTGCTCCTGCCCTTGATCGAGGAGGACCCGGCAGAGCCCGCGGTCGTTCTGGTCCTGGCTCCAGGCTCCATCCTCGACCTTGAGGACGGGCAAGGACAATCCTGGTGGCCGCCCTTGCTGGTTACATCAAGCGATTGGACAGACTCCGAGCCGAGACGAAAAGGCCCCCCTGAAGAGCCTTCCTCCACTCAGCCGGTGGAATTCACACAGAATCTCGACGACTTGGTGACCGGCCTTGTCCGCCGGCTCAACGCCAAACCTTCCCTGACCCGCGAAAAGAACCCTCCCGGGAAACCTACCTGGGTGAACCTGGAAACACTGGGTGGAGCGGGCTCCTTGGGGTCTCCGGATCCCGCGGCGCTCATGATTTCCGATCTCCTCGAGCGATCCCTGGTTGATTTCGCGAGCTGCCTGCGAGCCCTCCGGGGCTGGCTCCAGATGCCGGTTCCGGCGAACCTGCCAATCAGGTCGGCCAGCGCCGGGATCCGCGCGCTCCTCCGCTTCCATGTCGACCTTGAACAAAGCCTCCCCGACACGAACAAGGAGGATCTGCTCCGCCTGGCCTTCCTTCTGCCTCCCACCGACGAAGGAGTGGCCGAAACGGTGCTGGAAACCATCTTCGCCTGGATGAACGAAAAGCCCTGGGCAGAGCGCATCACTAAGGGCGGCGATCTCAGCATGACCTGGATGCGGTGGTTTGAAACTTTAATCCCATACCATGGACGAGCTCTCGATCGCTGGCTTTCCAGACGGGAAAGGGCCGCGAAGGAGGCTGACGGCACAGCCACCCGGCAGGCCTTGGGCTGGCTCCGATTCCGCTGGTCTCTGGGATCCAGCGGCAACCTGCCGGCCCTGACAGATGGACGCAAGTACGGCGTATTCCTTTTGGACGCCTCCTCTTCCGACCCCGTGAGCGGAGCGGACCTGGCCCAATTAACCTCAGATCTGCTCGACAACCCGCAGCTCCGCGAGATTCCCTGCCTCGTCTTCCGTCTGGGCCGGAAAGCCCCGCTCGCCATACCCGGAGAGAAGCTCGCGCAGGAGTCTATCCTGCCGGTATCCGGCGCCCGGTTGGCCCGCCTCCTGGGCCCGATCCTCGCGGATCTCCCTGCGGAACGAATTCTGTTCGTATTGGTCCTGTCCTCAAGGCAGGCTCTCGACGCCACCGACTGGAGTGAGAGTCCCTGGGCTCCCCTCATCCGGCTCTACGATCCCACGGGCGTTTCAGCCCTTTCGGAGCCTTTCGTTCGGATCTCCCAGCCTTATGACAAAAACGTCAAGGAGGTCGACGTCATTCTTCGTGATCTAAAACCTTTGATTGCGAAAGGAACCTGAGCCATGGCGCGTGTCGTATGTCCCTTCTGCTGTACCGTGCACGATTTCACCAAATCCATGGAATGTCCAAGCTCATCCTGGAAAGTACCCGCGGACTATGTCCGAAAGTACTACACGTTTCCACCGACATGGCTGATGACGGTGGGCTTCAAGCAGTACGGGAAAACCACCTATCTGTCGGCCCTCGCCATCCTGCTCTCGAGAATGAATCAGGTGATTCATTCGCAATGGTTCGAGACCTTGGACATCTACAGCTTCAAAGCGCTTCGCGAGATGCGCACGGCGGATGAAACAACGCCGGAAAAGACACCCGTAGGCCCGCTCCGCCCCTTGCTTTTCCATGTCGGCGACATGGGCAGCATGGGCTCCCACTGCCTAGTTCTGTACGACTTGGCGGGAGAGAGCTTCGAAACCCCTGAAAACGTGGGCGAGAATGCGCCAGCCCTGCGAGAGATCAACACCGTCTGGTTCCTGGTGAGCCTGACCAACCTGGAGAAGGACCATCCACGCCGCTCGATCTCGGAGCTCCTCCTGGTCTACCTGGCAGGAATGGACGAGTTGAAGATTGACGTCACCGGCTGGAACCTGGTCGTGATCTATACCAAAGCGGACATCGGCTGCTTTCCCGAAGATCTCAGCGACTATTTGTTGAACGACCCCCTGACTCCCGTCGCTCAAGGCGCGACCTCCGCCGACGCACAGATTGAGTTCGACCTGGATGTCTATCTGCGCGAGATGAGACGCGTCTCCGACCGGTTGGAAGATTTCACCCGGACCCAGGTGCAGGACGGAAGAAATTTTATTAACCGTGCCCATTCCAAAGGCATGAACCTGGTCTTTTCCATGGTCTCTTCCTTGGGTCAGAATCCCAAGGATGGCAATAACCTCGAGCATGAGAAGTCACCGCGCAGGGTTCTTGATCCCCTATTATGGGCGTTGACGCTGAAACGTCAGAAACAAACCCGGTCTCTCCGGCTGATTGTCGATGATGCCCTACGCAATGTTGACCTTCCGCAAGGGTTCGTCCCGGAACTCTGGAGGGCCCTCATCCAGCATGGTGAAGTTACCACCCATATCCTGGGACAGACAAGGCCGCTCGCCAACTCCGGCCAGGCGCCGCCTGACTCCTTCGGCAGCCGCAGAAGGCAGCGCCTTCTCGGGCCCATTCTGCAGACTTGTTCCTCGGATGACCGGCTACTGGTGCTGACCAGCGGACCGGTTCTCGATCTTGCCGATTTCCAGTCGTCGGAATGGAGCGACCGTCTCCTGATCGTCAGCACACAGGAAGATTCACCTTGGGACTGGAACCACGCCGAATGTTGTCACTCCAGTGAAGAGATTGGCTTTCTGGTTGACCGCTTGTTAAATATGTAACAAGGAGATCCTCATGTCCGAGCTCATTTACGACCGCACTGGACTCCCCATGATCTGGGTTGAGGAAATCCGGTGTCATGTGCACTGGCTGCCCATCACCAAGATTCAGATCGAAAACTTTCTCTGCGATATCAGCGATAGCGCGTTCGATGCCGACTGGTACCAACGTATCCTCTCGCTGAATCCCCGGGTCTCTCCTCGGGAGATCAATGAGCGGACCTATCTTCGAGCCTTCGCGTCGGGTCTTTATCCGACAGAGGCGGAGCGCTTCGCTCGCTGGTGCGGAGAAGATTTTTCCCTGCCAACTACGTCCGAATGGTTCACTTTGTATCGTGCCTTCCGTAACTTGGAGGTACCGCCTCCCCAATGGAATGGCACCTTGGCCCCTCGGATCCGTACTCTGTTGGAGCGGGTTCAGGATGCATGGAAGCGGGCCAGCAGGAACCGCAACCTTCCAGATACCCGCGCGGGTCATATGCTAATGCGAATGGGCTTCCTGGAGTGGGTGGAAGACCCGGGCGCCACGCAACGGTGGTGTGGAGCCGGGCTCCCTCATCCCGATCTTCATAGTGTGCTCATCAACCCCGACCATGGCACGCCGACACATCCGCTTCATCCCGAGACGAGCCGGCTCTCCGACTATGGATTCCGGCTAGTGCGGAGGGAAGCATCGTGAGGTCAGTATGCGCCGAGCGTCTGATCTACACTCGAGTGGAAGCGGCCTACTCGCCGCGGCGGTCTAGCGGGTTCCAGACCGTTTGGAAAAGTGAATCGCTAACCGACGCCGAAACCGCGGCGGTCGAGAAATGCGTCCAGTGCTTTCGCCCGAGCGCCGGGGCTCGACGTCTTCAGTTCTTCGCAATTCCGAGTGGAAAATTCGTGCTCTCCCATACAGCGCGGATCGGCGCTCACCCGGAGATCGTCGACCGCAATGGTCGCGAAGGAGCCTTCCTCGCTCATTGTTTCCTGCTGCCCCGTGAAGATATGGCGTATATCGAGAGCGATCCTTTCAGGTTCTTTGCCGCCAACCTTCCACTGGAAGGGATCGAGCAACTCGTGGCGGATCTGGGCTGCGGAACGGGAATCGCGCCGCCCGTTGAAGTTGTGCCGGAGGCGAGCCGTCCCGATCTGTCAGGTTGGCCCGCTCTGCAAGCGGTCAGGCTTCTCAGCCTTGCCCTGCGTGCTGGCGACCTGCGCCGGCAGTCGCGTACGGTGCCGGTGACTGGCGATTGCGACCAGATCGAGCAGGCCCTTCGTATTGCATTCTGCTTGACGCCCATCGACAAAAGGCAGGATTGCTCTTTTACCTCCTGGGCCGAAGGGTGCCCATTGGAACGCAGTCTTTTCTGGGCCAGTGGACTGCCTCGTCGCCCTTTCTCGGATCCGCTGGAAATCAATGCGCGAGAGAAGAGCGTCCACTTGGCCACGTCCCACGACGGCATGACGGACCTGTATGGCTCATGGATCGAGGAGGCCTGCTCCCAGAAACCGCTGGAGGAGGTCGTGACGCAAGCCGAGAGCATAGACGGGTTTCTGCGAGCCGTCGAAGGTGCCCCACTCGGCAGCGAGGTTATCCTCCGGTCGGAAGCCCTGTCGAGCTTTCTCAACCTCCATCGGCACTCTGTCGCGGCAAAGCTCCAGAAAGTCTTCGAACGTCACCTACGCCACCCCTTGGCCAAAGAGCTTTCATATCATCTGCTCCGCGATGTCAACCGCCCGGAGTTTCCTTCACTTCTGGAGACTACCGTCGCGAGCCCTTCCCAGGTCTCCGCTTTGGCTCGGCTCGCAGCGCACTGGCTGGAACGGATTCCCGATATTGAGGAGGATCTGCGGCAAGACCTTCAGAACTTGGCGCGCAAAGGGAACAACGCCGTTCTCCTCTTCTGGGCTTCCACGCTAGGGCGCAAGACCGACGCTAAAGGGCGGGAAGAATCCCTCGGCAGGATGTCCAGCCAGGAATTCAAGCGTTCACTGTCGAAACTTCTGCATCCAATCGTACCCGCTCATTTCGTTGAGCTCAAGCATCTGCCAGCCCTACTAGGGAGCGAACGCCTCGACACAGCCAACGAGGATCTGCTGATCGCGCTCATCGAAAGGATTATGGAAGTGCGGGGGGGCTCGCAACTCTCTCTCTTGAACCGTTGCGTATACCGAATCAGCGACTCAGGGCTCGAGCGTCTCGCCAAGAAAATCAGGAAGCAGGATGTGGCGGAAAGCTTCCGGTGCGAGGTCGAGGCTGCCGCTCCCAAACAAACCAGCATTTTCAGGAGACTACGTCTATGAACCTGCTCCATACCCCTGGCTTTGGCGTCGTCTGCCCCTTCTGCCTGGAGCGAATTCCCCGACGGAGGGACCTCAAGACGTGTCCCCACGAGAGTTGTGGCAAGGAGCTTCCGGTTCTCTACATGCAACCCGTGAAGACCTTGTCTCCTTTTCCGGTTCAGGTCTTCGGATGGTCTCAACATGGCAAAAGCGCGTATCTCACCGCTCTGACCATGATGTTGATGAAGATGAACCGGATCTGGAGGTCGTTTACCTGGGAGGCGGTCACAGAGGCGTCGCTGAACAAGGTGCGCGAAGTGAACATCCACGAGCGCCATGGCGAAATGCCTGCTCAAACTCAATACGGAATGGACGATTGCTATGTAATGCTACTCCGCAAAATGGAACCCTGGCACAACCGCGCTCTCCTGGTCCGCGACTGCCCAGGGGAGATCTTTGCCGGCATCAACGTCCCGCTTGAGCAAGCGCCGTTCCTCCACCGCGCTCGCACGATCTTCATGTTCGCCAGTCTGCCCGACCTACTCGATCCCGAGGCTGAGAACAGAAGCTTCGAAGGGCGCACGATGGACATGCTGATGACCAGCTTCTTCAACACCCTCAAGAGCAATGGGATTCAACTGAGAGGGCGCCGCGTCGTAATGGTCTTGACCAAAGCAGATCGCATTCCCGATCTGCCTCCGGGACTCCGAAGCTACCTGATCGACGATATCGTTTGGGAGGCTTCCAACTCGCCCGAACCTGAGCGCGTTCTGAGGAACTTCCTCCAGGACTTGCCGGTAGTTTCGGTAAGTGCCTTTATGGAGCGGTATATCGTCGGCATGGAGGCGACCGACGCCGCCATTCGGCGCTGGCTCACGCTCGATCATCATGCCCAGAACTTCATCGGTCTGGCAAAAGACTACGGAGTCGATCTCCGCCTCTGCCTCACCTCGGCCACCGGTGCCCACGTCTCACCCGGAAGCGGCCTCTCTCAGCGATGGGAGCCGCGGCGTGTTCTCGATCCGTTCTTCTGGGCTTTGGAGCTGGACAGGAAAGCAACTCTCTGGGCTCATCTGGCTACCTTCTGGACCTCTTCTACAACCTTCGCCACCCGCCTCATGGAGAGCAGGAGGACACGATCCAGGGCCTAGTTCTACTTTGTCAGACTGGCTCCAGGTCTTGCATTCGGACACCCGTGAGGCGTAAAGTTCCATCAGGCGGGAATTCCTCGCCTTTAGGAGCTACCCGGCTCGCAAAGACCCGCCTAAAGGGACGTGTGGCCACCGGTAGAGGGCTCTTCCGCGAGTCGCTGAACCCTTCGTCCCAAGCCCGGAACTCGATAAAGGGGTCTCCGAACCGGCTCCGCCGGCTTCGCGCCAGTCGTGAAGCCTCCGTGCCCGCGCATCTCGCTCTGGCGAGTCGCCTATCGATGGTAGGCTTCCTGCCATGGCGGGCGCTGCGGCCAGGACCCTCTCCAACGCCGAGATCGAAGGCGAGCTCCGCGCTTTCGCGGCGGGCGATCCCCGGATCCTGGCGGTCTACCTGTTCGGCTCCCGCGGGCGGCGCGAGGAGACCGAGCAGTCCGATGTCGACGTCGGCGTCCTCTTCCGTCAGCAAGAGTCCCTGCGCGAGGTCCTGCTGCTCGAGGACGCCCTCGAACGGCGGCTCGGTCTGTCCTCGACATCCTTCGCGGCGAGCGGGTCTTCTGCGCCGAGCCGGACCGCTGCGACGAGTTCGAGCTCTACGTGATGCGCCGCGCCGGCGACCTCGCGCCGTTCGAGAGGGAGCGCCGCCGGCTCCTGCTCCAGCCATGAGCCCCAGCAAGATCCGGCGATGAGAGCAGGCACCCTCTTCCTCTGGGAGAGGGCGGCGTGACGTCCCGCTTTGTCCCCCCCTCCCGGCACTGCTAGCATGCCGTCCGATGACGCTCGCCTCCATGCTCTCGCACCTCGTCGACTGGCGGGTCCGCGAGCGCGGGCGGGCTTATTTTCAGACCGACCGGGTGCAGCTCACGGAGTGCGGGCCGGAGGTGGCGCGGGCGACCGTCTCCGGGTCGGAGGAGTATCAGGTCTCCCTGACCCGCGAGGGGGCGAAGCTCTGGGCCTTCTGCTCCTGCCCCTTCTTCGCGGGCGGCGCGACCTGCAAGCATGTCTGGGCGGCGATCCTGGCCGCCGACGAGCGCAAGGGGCTGCGGGGACCGGACGGCGATCTGCCCCGCAAGCTGATGATCCCCGGCTCGGTGACGGAGCGCGCGCAGCCTTCCCCGCTCTCGCCGCCGACCTGGCGCGACACCCTCGACGAGCTGGCTCGCCAGGCCCCGGCGCCGGCCACGGCGACCAGCCGGGAGATCCTCTATCTGCTCGACGTCCCTACCACCCTCAGGAGCCAGAGCCTCTCGCTGCAGCTGCTGAGCGGCTCGCAGAACCCCGACGGCTCCTGGGAAAAGCTCTCCCCGCTCAGCCTGAACCGCGACGAGGTCCCGGGCCTCCCCGATCCCGGCGACCGGCAGTGCCTCTCCCTGCTGGCGCCGCTCGGCGCCGGGGCGGTGAGATGGTCGGCCTATTCCTCGCTGCTCCCCAGCCGCTGTGAGATCCCGCCGCCGACGGCCGGCGTCCTGCTCCCCCTGCTCTCCGCCACCGGCCGGTTCCGGGCTCGCCTCAAGCGGGATTCCAACCTCAGCGAGCCGGTGGTCTGGGAGGACGGCCAGCCCTGGGAGATCTGGCTGGAGGTGCGCGAGGAAGCGAACGGGGACTGCCGGCTGACCGCCTCCCTGCACCGTGGAGACCAGCGCCTGCCCCCCGGGATGCCGCCGTTCGTGCTCGGCTCGTCGGGTTTCCTGCTCGCCGGCGGCCGCGTCTCGCGTCTCGCCGACGGCGCCTTCCGCTGGGCCTCTCTGCTGAGCCCCGATCAGGCCCTGCGGGTGCCGGCCGCGGATCGCGACGAGCTGCTCGAACGCCTTCTCGCCTCCCCCAGCCTCCCCCGGCTCGAGCTGCCCGCGTCGATGCGTTTCGAGGAGACGCACGCGGCCCCCCGTCCACGGCTGCGCCTGCACCCCCCCAACTGGCATCGCGGCTCGCCGCGCGCCGAGCTCTCTTTCCTCTACGACGGCCGCGAGGTCCAGGCCGGCTCACCCGTCCGCGGCGTCTACAGCCGGGAGGAGCGTCGGTTCCTCCTGCGCGACCCGGAAGCGGAACGGCGGAGCGCCGAGCGCCTGCCGGATCTCGGCTTCCGGCCCGACACGGACTCCCTTGCCAACCCCGGCTCCCCCAGGACCTCGCCGCCGCTCAAGATCCACCCCGGCCGGGTGCCGAAGGCCGTGTCCGCGCTCCTCGCCGAGGACTGGTCGGTGGAGGCGGAGGGGAAGCTCTACCGCACCGCCGGCCGCTTCAAGATGAACGTCTCCTCGGGCGTCGACTGGTTCGAGCTCCACGGCGAGGCGGATTTCGAGGGGACCACGGTCCGGCTGCCGGAGCTGCTCGCCGCGCTGCGCCGGGGGCAGAAGTTCATCCCCCTGAGCGACGGCAGCCTCGGGCTCCTCCCCGAGGAATGGATTCAGCGGCTGGCGCCCATGGCCCGCCTCGGCCAGGCCGAAGGGGATCACCTGCGGTTCGGCTCCGTCCAGGCGGCTCTCCTCGACGCCTGGCTCGAGAATGAGCCCGCCGTGACCAGCGACGAGGCCTTCGAGCGCGCCCGCGAGCGCCTCCAGGGCTTCGCGGGCATCGCGCCGGCCGCGGCGCCGCCGGGGTTCCGGGGCGAGCTGCGCGGCTATCAGCGCACCGGCCTGGGGTGGCTCCACTTCCTGCGCGATTTCGGCTTCGGCGGCTGCCTGGCGGACGACATGGGCCTCGGCAAGACGGTGCAGGTGCTCGCCCTGCTCGAATCCCGCCGCGTTTTGCGCGAAAGCGAGGGGCTGCCGCCGTCGCTGGTGGTGGTGCCGCGCTCGCTGGTGTTCAACTGGATCGCCGAGGCGGCCCACTTCACGCCCCACCTGCGGGTGCTCGACTACACCGGCGCCGGCCGCGCGCGGGAGAGCGATTTCTCGACCGCCGTCCAGGATCAATACGACGTCGTGCTCACCACCTACGGCACCCTGCGCAAGGACGTGGCGGCGCTCCGGAAGATGGAGTTCGACTACGTCATTCTCGACGAGGCGCAGGCGATCAAGAACGCGGAGAGCCAGACCGCCAAGGCCGCCCGCCTGCTGCGCGGACGCCACCGGCTGGCGCTCACCGGCACGCCGGTCGAGAACCATCTCGGCGAGCTCTGGAGCCTGCTGGAGTTCCTCAATCCCGGCTTCCTGGGCGCCTCCCCCACCTTTCGCCGGCACGCGGACGGGCTGCGCGCCCCGATGGCCGAAAACCAGGGGATGCTCGCCCGCGCCCTGCGCCCCCTGGTCCTGCGCCGCACCAAGGAGGCCGTCGCTCCGGAGCTGCCCGCCAAGCTGGAGCAGACGCTCTACTGCGAGCTGCCCCCCCGGCAGCGCCGGCTCTACGATGAGCTGCGGGACCACTACCGCGGATCGCTGGGGAGCCAGATCGGCGAGCGGGGCCTGGGGCGCTCGAAGATCCTGGTCCTCGAAGCCCTTCTCCGTCTGCGCCAGGCGGCCTGCCATCCCGGCCTCGTGGACCCCCGCCGCGCGGGAGAGCCCTCCGCCAAGCTCGACCTCCTCCTGCCGCAGTTGCGCGAGGTGCTCGACGAAGGGCACAAGGCGCTCGTCTTCTCGCAGTTCACCAGCTTCCTCGCCCTCCTGCGCCAGCAGCTCGACGCCCAAGGCATCCCCTATCTCTATCTCGACGGCCGCACCCGCGACCGCCAGGAGAAGGTGGAGGCATTCCAGTCCGATCCCGCCTCCCGCCTCTTCCTGATCAGCCTGAAGGCGGGCGGGCTGGGGCTCAACCTCACCGCCGCCGACTACGTCTACCTGCTCGATCCCTGGTGGAATCCCGCCGTCGAGTCCCAGGCCATCGACCGCGCCCACCGCATCGGGCAGGTCCGCCCCGTCTTCGCCAGCCGCATCGTGGCCCGCGACACGGTCGAGGAGAAGATCCTGGAGCTCCAGAAGACCAAGCGCGACCTCGCCGACGCGGTGATCCAGGCGGACCGGAGCCTGATTTCGGGGCTCAGCCGGGAGGATCTGGAGATGCTGCTGTCGTGAGGGGGGAACGGTAGCCGCCATCCCATACCGTCCAGAGAGGTCATTGTCGCCGGAAGGAGGAATTGGTAGCATCCCTCCCGATGACTCTGGCTTCAGCGCTCGACCGTTTCTTCAATCCGAAGGTCCGCAAACGGGGTGTGCACTACTTTCGCGGGGGAGCGGTGCGCCTCACGGCCTGTGGCCCGGAGCGGGCCGAGGCGATCGTCACCGGCTCCGTCGAGTACGACGTCTCCCTCTGGCGGGACTCCCAGACTCTGCGAGCCTCCTGTTCCTGCCCGTTCTCCGACCGCGGCGAGACCTGCAAGCACATCTGGGCGGTGATCCTGGCCGCGGACGCGAAGAGCGGTCTGCGGGGTCCCCAGGGGTTCCTGCCGCAAAAGCTCACGGCGAGCGCTCCGGAAGAGGGCCGCGCAGACCGCGCCCCCAGGAAGCCCGCCCGTCCGCTGCCGCCGCCGATCTCGATTCCGCGGGCGCGGCCGGCCCCCCGGCCGCCGGCCTGGCGCGAGACCTTGCAGAAGCTCGTGGCGACCGGCCTTCCCGTCCCCGTTCCGGCGGCGTCCAGTCGAGAATTCCTCTACCTGCTGGACGTGCCGAAGACCCTCCAGAGCCGGCAGCTCATCCTGGAAGTGCTGACCGGCCGGAGAAAGGGGGACGGCTCCTGGGGGACGCAGCTCTCCCGGCCGTACCTGAGCCGCGATCAGGTCACGAACCTGCCCGCTTCCGACGACCGGAAGATCCTCGCCCTGATCGCCGGGGCCACCTACAACGGCCTCTGGGGGCAGTGGAACATGCCCACGGCATCCTCTCCCCTGCCGATACCGTGCGAGGTCCCGCCGGCGACGGCGGATGTCCTGATCCCCCTGCTCTGCGCCACCGGGCGGTTCTACCTGCACCACGGTCCGGAGTACAGACTCGACGAGCCCCTCTCCTGGAACGACGGCGAGCCCTGGGAGATCTGCCTCGAGGTGCTCGAGGAGAAAGGAGGAAGCTGCCTGTTGACCGGCTCGCTGCGCCGTGGCGAGAAGCGCCAGACGAAACCGGCGCTCCTGCTGCAGCCAGGATTCGTGGTCTCCGGCGGAGAGGTCTCCCCCCTCGCGAGCTCCGCGGACAGCGCCGTTTTTCTCTGGGCGCCGCTGCTGCACTCCGAAAAGTTCGTGCGGGTGCCCGCCGCGGATCGTGACGAGCTCGTCGAGCATCTCCTCGCCGCGCCCGGCCTCCCCCGGCTCGAGCTGCCGGAATCGATGCGCGTCGAGGAGACGCGCCCGGACCCCCGGCCGCGGTTGCGCCTGCGGCCACCGGACGGCCCCAGAAGCTGGCCGCGCGCGGAGCTCTCCTTCCTCTATGACGGCCACGAGGTGCCGGCCGGCGCCCAGGGCCGCGGCCTCTATCAGCGGGAGGAGCGTAGATTCCTCCTGCGCGATCTCGAAACGGAACGGCGGAGTGCCGGCCGCCTGCAGGAGCTGGGCTTCAGGCCCGACCCATCTCCCCCTCCAGACAAGCCGCCGCTGCGGGTCCCCGCCAGCCGGATCCCGAAGGCGGTGCCGGCTCTCCTCGCCGAAGGGTGGTCGGTGGAGGCGGAGGGGAAGCTCTACCGCTCCGCCGGCCGCTTCAAGATGGCCGTCGCCTCGGGCGTCGACTGGTTCGAGCTCCACGGCGAGGCGGACTTCGACGGCGAGACGATCCGTCTGCCGGCGCTGCTGGCGGCGCTGCGCCGTGGCGAGAAGTTCGTCCCGCTGAGCGACGGCAGCCTCGGGCTCCTCCCTGAAGAATGGATGAAGAAGCTCGCGCCGATGGCCGGCTTCGGAGAGGCGGAGGGGGACCACGTGCGCTTCCGCCCCAGCCAGGCGGCTCTCCTCGACGCCTGGCTCGCGGACGAAGAGGCCACCTGCGACGAGGCTTTCGAACGCGCCCGCGAGCGCCTGCGCGGCTTCGCGGGGATCGCACCGGCCGCGGCGCCGCCGGAGTTCCGCGGCGAGCTTCGCGCCTATCAGCGCGCCGGCCTGGGGTGGCTCCACTTCCTGCGCGACTTCGGCTTCGGCGGCTGCCTGGCGGACGACATGGGGCTCGGCAAGACGGTCCAGGTGCTCGCCCTGCTCGAATCCCGCCGCGCCGCGCGGGCCGCAGAAGGGCTGCCCCCCTCCCTGGTCGTGATGCCACGGTCGCTGGTCTTCAACTGGCTCGCCGAGGCGGCCCACTTCGCGCCGCGCCTGCGCGTGCTCGATCACACCGGCATCGGCCGCGCCCGCGACGGCGAGGCGTTCGCCGCCCTCGTCCAGGAAGATCACGATCTGGTGCTCACCACCTACGGCACCCTTCGCCAGGACGTGGGAGAGCTGCGGAAGGTGGAGTTCGATTACGTCATTCTCGACGAGGCGCAGGCGATCAAGAACGCGGACAGCCAGACCGCCAAGGCCGCCCGTCTGCTGCGCGGCCGCCACCGGCTGGCGCTCTCCGGCACGCCGGTCGAGAACCACCTCGGCGAGCTCTGGAGCCTGCTCGAGTTCCTGAATCCCGGCTTCCTGGGAGCCTCTCCGTTCCTGCGCACGCAGGCGGGGGAATTGCTGCGCGACCCCGCCCCCGAGACCCGTGGGATGCTCGCCCGCGCCCTGCGCCCCTTCCTCCTGCGCCGCACCAAAGAGCAGGTCGCCCCGGAGCTGCCCGCCAAGATCGAGCAGACGCTCTACTGCGAGCTGCCGCCCAGGCAGCGCCGGCTCTATGACGAGCTGAAGGATCACTATCGCGGCGCCCTGGGCGCCCGCATCGGCGAGCAGGGGCTGGGGAACGTCAAGATCCTGGTCCTCGAAGCCCTTCTCCGTCTGCGCCAGGCGGCCTGCCATCCCGGCCTGCTGGACCGCGACCGCGCGGCCGAGCCCTGCGCCAAGCTCGACCTCCTCCTGCCGCAGCTGCGCGAGGTGCTCGCCGAGGGGCACAAGGCGCTGGTCTTCTCGCAGTTCACGAGCTTCCTCGCCCTCCTGCGCCAGCAGCTCGACGCCGAGGGCATTCCCTATCTCTATCTCGACGGCCGCACCCGCGACCGCCAGGAGAAGGTGGAGGCGTTCCAGTCCGACCCCGAATCCCGTCTCTTCCTGATCAGTCTGAAGGCCGGCGGGCTGGGGCTCAACCTGACCGCCGCCGACTACGTCTACCTGCTCGATCCCTGGTGGAATCCCGCCGTCGAGTCGCAGGCCATCGACCGCGCCCACCGCATCGGCCAGGTCCGCCCCGTCTTCGCCAGCCGGATCGTGGCCCGCGACACGGTCGAGGAGAAGATCCTGGAGCTCCAGAAGACCAAGCGCGACCTCGCCGACGCGGTGATCCAGGCCGACCGGAGCCTGATTTCGGGGCTCAGCCGGGAGGATCTGGAGATGTTGCTGTCGTGATGTGGGCGTAGAAGCCCCAGCACGCCCTGTTGCTCAGGCTCCGGGAGCTCTTTTTATATATAAACCTCCCAGAATTATATACGAAGTCCTCCTGGAGAGGGCTCGAGGAGCCTCCAGGCTGCCGTTGGAGGGCCTCGAAGAGACTCCGGCGGCCTTTTTTATATATAAGACAGGAAATTTTATATAGAGAGTACCCTCGGAGAGGGTTCGAGGGGCTATTCGTATATAGAAACCGCAGAGAATTATATAGAGATGACCCTTGGAAAGGTCGGCAAGCCTTCGGGAACGGTATTAATGCCTACTTTGTATATATCCAGGAGCCCCGAAGAGCTTTCCGGAGGGGCTGGCTGACCAAAAACCTGGCCTGGAGGCCTTCTGGGATGCGGTTTCTATATATAAATTTTAGATTCTTATATATAGATGACATCCGCCGGGCATTCAGGGAGGCTACCGTATATATAAATCGGCAAAGTTTATATATTGACGCCTTCCAGCGGTGTTTGACCTGGTCTGGCCCACGTTTGGCCGGTCGAGCCCGGGCTCCTCTCAGGAGGAGCCGCCAACGCTACGGCCCTCCCGCCAGCCCGCGAAACCGCCGGGCCTCCCTCCCCCTCCCCTCGGCCGCGTACAGCCGCGCCAGACGTTCCGCCGTCAGCAGCGACTTCTCGTGCCGGGGGCCGCGGTCGGCGGCGAGGGCCGTGTAGGCGGCGAGCAGCTCGCGTTCGGCCTCGGCGGATCTCCCTTCAGCGAGCAGGGCGGCGCCGAGGTTGGACTGCGCGCTGGCCACCAGCCAGTTGCCCTTGGGGAAGGCGCGGCGCCTCGCCTCGAGCGCCGTCCGGATGTGCCCTTCGGCCTCGGCCGGCTTGCCGGCGTCGAGGAGGACGGCGCCCAGGATGTTCTCGGCGTAGGCGGTGAACGGGTGCTCCGCGCCCAGGGCGTCCCGCGCCAGGGCCTGGGCGCGGCGGGCGACCGGCTCCGCCTCGGCCGGCCGCTTCATCAGCCAGAGCAGGTTGGCGTAGCTCGTCAGCGTGTTGATGAAATGGAAGTGGCGCTCGCCGAGCAGAGCCTCCTCGACGCCGAGGGCCTCCCGGTAGAGCGGCGCCGCCTCGGCGTACCGCCCCTGCATGTCGAGCACGCCGGCGAGGTTGGCGATCGCCTCGGCGGTCAGTGGATGGCGCTCGCCGCGCGACTCCCGGGCGGCGTTCACCGCCTGCCGGTGCAACACCTCGGCCTCCCGCGGCTTCCCCTGGTTGCCCAGGCAGATGCCGAGGTTGTTGAGGACCGACGCCAGCTCGAACCGCTCGCGGGGAAAACGGCTCCGCAGCAGCGCCAGCGCCTCCCGGCCGGCGGCCTCTGCCTCCTGCATCCGATCGAGGTGCTGCAGCGTCACCGCCTGCAGATCGAACGCGTGCACACAGGCCAGCGGAGGCTCGCGTTTTGCGTGACAGAGATCGAGCGCCGGCCGCAGCTCCGTTCTGGCCTCGCTCCAGCGACCCTGGTCGCTCAGCGTCTGGGCGAGCTCCACACGGTTGGCCAGGAGGCGCGGTTCGAGATCGTCCCGGCGGGGCCCCATCAGGGCGAGCGCCCGGCGGAACTCCCGCTCCGCCTCCCGCGACAGGCCGAGATTGAGGTAGGTTTCGCCGAGCGTCTCGCGCAGGCTGATCTCCACCTCCGGCTGCCCGGCCAGATCGCCGCCCAGGCGGACCGAGGCGCGGTCCAGGATCTCCGCCACCGAGACGTGACGGCCGCCGCCGAGCATGGGATCCGGAGAGGCCAGGGCCTGCCGCAGGAAGGCGTTCACCTGCTCCGCTTTGGCCCGCTCGACCGTGGCCCGGCGGGCCTCCGCCCGCGCCACCCGCGCCTGCCAGGCGTAGGCCGCGAGCCCGCCGAGCAAGGCCGCCAGCGCCAGCGCCGTGGCCACGGTCGCCGCCCGGTTCCGGCGCGCGAGCTTGGCCAGCCGGTAGCCGAAGGTGTCGGCACGCACGCCGACCGGGCGGCCGGCGAGGTGGCGGCGGACGTCCCGGGCGAGCTCCGCGACCGAGCCGTAGCGGCGGGCCGGCTCTTTGCGCAGGGCGGCGAGGGCGATCTGATCGAGATCGCCGGCCAGCGCGCGGGCCCGCCTGCGCGCCTCGCCGGGAGGGGCCGAGACGGCCTTCGACGGCGGCGGCGGCATCTCCTCGCAGACGATCCGCGCCGCCTCGGCGAGCGGCTTGCCGCTGAGGTCGTAGGGGTAGCGGCCGGCCAGCAGCCGGTAGAGGAGGACGCCGAGCGCGTAGACGTCGGTGGCGGTGGTGATGGCGCCACCCGCGATCTGCTCGGGGCTGGCGAAGGCCAGGGTCGCGTAGCCGAGGGCGCGGGTCGGGCTCTCCACCTCCTCGCCGCCGGCCTCGATCAGCTTGGCGATGCCGAAGTCGAGCAGCTTGACCTCCCCCTCGGCGGTGACCAGGAGGTTGCCCGGCTTGATGTCGCGGTGCACGACCAGGTTGCGGTGCGCGTGCTCGACCGCGTCGCAGACGGTGCCGAACAGCTCCAGGCGCCCCTTGAGATCGAGATGGACGGCGTCGCAGTGCTCTTCGATGGGCACCCCGGCGACGTACTCCATGACCAGGAACGGGAGGCCGTCCCCGGTCGTGCCGCCGTCGAGCAGCCGCGCGATGTTGGGGTGGCTCAAGGTCGCCAGGGTCTGGCGCTCGGCGCGGAACCGGCGCAGCAGGTCCGGGGAGGCCAGCTCGGGGCGCACCAGCTTGATCGCCACCTGGTGGCGGAACGCGTCGTCCGCGCGCTGGCCGAGGTAGACGGCGCCCATGCCGCCGCGGCCGAGGAGCCGCTCCAGCACGTACGGCCCCAGGCGCCGGCCCACCAGGCTGGCCCCCACCTCCCGCGCCATCTCCCGCTGGTGCGCGGCGAGACCCTCGGTCACGAGATCGCCCGCGGCCTCGTGGGCCGCGAGCAACGACCGCAGCTCGGCCGCGAGGTTGTCGTCGGGCTCGGGCCACCCCTCGAACAGCCCCTCGCGCTCCGCCGGCGGCAGCTCGACGGCGGCGTGGAACAGCTCGCGGAGCCGCCGGTGCCGTTCGACGTCAGCTTCCATGATAAAAAGCTTTCAATTCGCCGCGGTTCTCAATTGACGGTTCTCAATTGACAGACGAGCCACGCCTTGGCCATCGCCGTGTCGCGCTTGACCGTGGCGGCCGAGACGCCGAGCACCTCCGCCACCTCCTCCACCGACAGGCCCACCAGATAGCGCAGCTCGACGACGCGCACCTGCTGGCCGTCGAGCGCCTCCAGCCGGCGCAGGGCCTCGTCGAAGGCCAGGAGGTCGAAAGCGCTCGGCTCGACGGAGGCGCCGGCGAGCGAGAGCGTCACCTGGACGGCGCCCCCTCCCCGCTTTTCCGTGGCCCGCGCGCGGGCGTGATCCACCAGGATCTGGCGCATGGCGCGCGCCGCCGTGGCGAGCAGGTGCGTGCGGCCGGCCAGCGCGCCGCCGGCCGAGGCCGCGAGCTTGAGATAGGCCTCGTGCACCAGCGCCGTCGGCTGCAGCGTGTGGTTCGGACGCTGCCCCCGCAGCACCCCCGACGCGAGCCGCCGCAACTCGTCGTAAAGCTCGGGAAGAAACCGATCGATTTCAGAAGCGGTCGCCACTCCACCCACTTTACCGTAGGAGCCCGCCGGCGAGGTTGCCGGCGGCGGCTTGCCGGCACAAAAAGTCGTTGCTAGAATTTGCTTTATGAAAAATACTGCGCTTCTTCGATCGATCGCTCTCGCGCTTCTCTTCGCCCTGTCCACCACCGCGGCAGAGGCGCGGAACCCCGCCCTGTGCCCGGCCAGCGGCAAGCCGCTGCCGACCGCCGAACAGCGGCAGTTCATCATCCCCTCCAAGCTGCTCCCCTGCTTCCTGTCGCCGGCGGAGATCGCCGCGGTCCGCGGCTCGATCGGTCACGACGCGCAGACCACCGTCACCGATCCACAGTTCGAGAGCGGCGAGCTGAACCCGGACGGATCGCTCCGCCCGCCGCTCGCCGCCGATCAGACCGCCGCCCTGGCCAGGTATCATTCGGTCCTCGACGCCGACATGCACGCCGGCGCCGTCCTCCGCAAGTTCATCGCGAATTCGGACGTCGGCGGCTTTCTCTACGGCCGGACGGTGATCGGCTCGCCGCCTTCCCCCATCGTGGTCTCCACCAACACCGTCCGCGGCTTCGTGGGCCTGGAGCGCAACACCCAGGGGCTCGACGCCGGCGAGACGATCGGCGCCCTCGGGCTCGACTACGAGACGACCACCATCGGCCAGTTCACCGACGCCAGCCCGCTCCCCTTCCACCGCGAGGTCTCCGAGGAGGTCCGCCGGCACGGCCTGCACTCGATCCGCCACTTCATGTCCGCACAGGGAGCGGCCGACGCCAAGATCCCGCTGGCGCGCGACCTCAACGATTTCGTCCAGGACTCCACGCCCAGCCTCGACGGCCGCTCGTTCGAAATGAACCGCCAGGGTCAGGACAACCCCTACACCGGCCTCGGGATCTCGGACAACCTCGGGCTGCTGACGCTGGCGGAGGACGACGCCGAGGGCGCGGTCTATCCGCTCCACCTCAACGAGGAGGACGTGATGACCGTGCCTACCCCCCTGGCCCTGGGCGACGCGATCCTCCGCCGCACCGTCGACGGCGAGGAGACGTTGATCGCGCGCTACGTCAAGGTCGCCGGGCCGGACGGCAGCGCCGTCAACGGCTGGTATCTCTCCCGCAAATTGTCCGCCGCCGACCACGCCTACTACCGCGGGCTCATCCAGCAGGCGGCGGCGCGGGTGGCGGCCGCCGGCGGTTGATGCCGCTCGTCCACCGCGACACTCCCGGGGGGCGGGTCTGGGTCCGCCCCCCCTTCCGGCCCGAGGACTACACCGCGCCGGCGGCGGCGGTCCGGCTGTTCGAAAGCTGGCGGCGCGGGGACGTCGAGAGCTCGGAGGCGCTGCTCGCCCTGCGCGACGGTCCGTTCGGCAACTACGTCCAGGTGGATCGCCAGGTCCGCGACGGCCGCGCCTGGCTCGTGCTGCTGGAGGCCAGCCGCGAGTTCGCGCTCGAGGTCGAGGCGAGCGCCGCGGGGTTCGGCGCCGTCGTGCCGGTGCCCCCCCGCCGGGCCTACGAGCTGGCGTGCGCCCGCGATGCCCTGCGCTCCGTGCCGGTGATCCACGAGCCTACTGACAAAAGGCTCTGAACTGAGTCACCTGGCAGATATGCGGGGGGTAGCAGAGACCGCTGTTGCAGCATGTCGTTCCCGGCGCGGCGCAGTACGCGTCCGCTCCGCAGGGGACGCAGATCTCGCCAGAGTTGCATGGATGGGGCGCTCGGCCGCAGGTCACCACCTGGATCGGCTGGGGGGTACCGATCCCCTCTTTGGCCGGGCTGTGAGTGCCGGGCGCATCGGCAGGCGCGAGACTCTGCAGGAAGACATCGAGAGACAGCACCTCGGGTGTGGAAGAGTTGCTCGCCTGGGCATGAGCCGCCGGCGAGATGGCGAGGAGCACGATTGTGACGGCGAGGATGCGAAAGAGAAGGCGCTGAGAGCTGACGAGACGAGACATTATGATCCTCCTTTGCTGCGTTATGCTGGATACATACGTATTTTACAGTGCTCAGCGTCTATAGGGCAGACCCTCGTCCCCTCTGTTCTTCCCCACGCACCCCACCTTATGGAAGAAAAGAGATGGGGAGAAAATCGGAAAGGAGACCCAGTCGCGGGCGGGCTTCAATCGCCGGCGGAGGCCGTGGCCGCGAGGTCCGGCTCCTGGCCTTTCCAGGCGCGCGCGTCGTAGGCCACGAAGCGCGGCAGGAAGAGAGCGCAGAGCAGCACGCCGAGCACGCAGAGAACCCCGCCCGAGACGATGGAAACCTTTACGTTGAAGGCGGCGGCGATCATTCCCGCCTCGACGTGGCCGAGCAGCGGGCCGCTCATGTAGCTCACCATCTCGATCCCCGCCAGCCGCCCCCGCAGGGCGTCGGGGATCGTCTGATTCCAGAGCGTCATGCGGAACATGCCGCTCAGGCCGTCCGCGCTCCCCGCCAGGGCCAGGAAGAGGAGGGCGGGCACCAGCCCGTCGGAAAAGCCGAAGCCCACGATGGCCAGACCCCAGACCGTGGCCGCCAGCATCACCGCCAGGCCGTGGCGATGGACGCGCGACGCCCAGCCGCTCGTCAGGCTGGCGACCAGCGCCCCGCAGGCCGGCGCCGCGTAGAGCAGGCCCAGGGCGTGCGGCCCGCCGCGCGCCGCGGCGAGCGCCGGGAAGAGGGCCAGCGGCATGCCGAACACCATCGCCACGAAGTCCACGACGTAGGTGCCGATCAGCTCCTGGCGGCTGCGGGCATAGCGGAAGCCGTCGAGCACGCTGCGCAGGCTCGGGCCCGCTTCCGATTGCGGCGGGAGCACCGCGCGGATCGTCCGGATCGCCAGCAGCGAGAAGACGAAGGTCGCGACGTCGAAGAGGTAGGTCGTGGCGAGGCCGGCCGTGGCGATCAGCGCTCCGCCCAGGGCCGGCCCGGCTATCATCCCGACACTGCCGCGGAACATGGTGAGCGAGGCCAGGGCCGGCTGCTCGTCGGCGTCCACGAGCCGCGGCCCGAGGGCCTCCAGTGAGGGGCGCTGCAGGCCGTTGAGCCCGGACATCACCGCGGCGACCGCGTACAGCGCCCAGACCGGCGGATTCCCATGGAGCGCGGCGAGGGCGAGCGCGCCGCTGCCGAGCCCCAGGCCGACTTCCGTGGCGAGCACCATCCGGCGGCGGTCCACGCTGTCCGCCAGAGCGCCGCCCACGAACGCCGTCAGCAGCAGCGGGATCAGCTCGGCAAAGCCCAGCAAGCCCACCTTCAGCGAGGAATGGGTGAGCTGGAACATCTGGTACGGCAGGGCCACGTAGGTGACCATGCTGCCCAGGAACGAGACGAACTGAGCGGCGTACAGCCACCGGAAATCCCGGTGGCGCCGGAGCGGTCTCAGGTCCACGATGCCGTGGACGATAGCACCAACGGGTGCCGCGGCAGGTCTACGACGGCAGGCCCACGCAGCGGTGATGGAAGCAGGCGACGGAATCGGGATGCCCGCCCGTGCAGAGGTAGCAGTCCCCATTCGTGTAACAGAAACAGGCCGCCTGCGCCGGACGCTGGCCGGACAGGGAGACAGCGAGGGCCAGGACGGGAAGAATCAGCAGCTTCCAGAGGATCGATCGCATGATGGGCTCCTTTCGAGACGCGGAGGACACCCCGGGGCTTCCGACATGAATCCCGGGACCACCGCCCTACTCTCTATGTGCACGGTGCCGTGAATCTGGGACAGTTCCAGGCCACAGCGGTCTCTCACGGCGCTACGAAACCGGGCTCTTTCAGCAGGTCTCCATCGAAGGTCACAACGGCTTCACAGCCACGGGCTTGTGCGTGCTCCCGGATCAGGTAATCGGCGAACCCACCAGGGCCTGTTCGATAAGCCTCCAGAGCGCGGGCAAGCTGTTCGGTGGATGAAAAGATGAGATGCTGGGCTCGAAGCAGGCGCCCAAGAACCTGGCTGATCTCCGGCCGCCGGAACTTGTAGCTCCTCTCCAAGACCCAAAGAATCTCGCACATCACCACGTCCGAGACGAAGCAGGATGAGCTCGAATGAATCGCCCTCTGAAGCACCCCGCGAGCTCGCTCCGTCTGGGCAGGATCGTCCTCGACGAGAAAACGTACGAGGATATTCGTATCGAGAGCGATCACTCTCCGGCTGCCCCTCTGCGGATGGCCTCTTCCATATCCTTCAAGGTCACTCCCCGGACCGCAGGTTTGAGGGCACCGCAAAGCGCCATGACGTCCAGGTTCTCAGAGGACATCTCGACCACCCCATCCTCCCTGACTTGAAAAGAGACCCGGTGCCCCGTCTCCAGGCCGAGTGCCTCTCTGACTTCCTTCGGGATTGTGATCTGCCCTTTGCTGGTCACGGTTGCGGCTGCCATCCTTACTTCCTCCTCACTTCCTTACTCAGGGTAAGGAAAATTTGGGGTGGCGTCAAGCGAGAGCTTCGGGGCGGCAGAGAAATGCCGGCCCTGCGCGGCTTGTCGACCTTAGGGCGCCTAACAAAACCGGCCCAACGGGCCGGGAGAGCATAGCCCAGGGCTGAGGCCGAAGGCCGATGCCCTGGGTCAACGGGCATCACCTCCGGGCGGCCTGAAAGGCCGCGAGAGTCTTCAGTCCCACACGTAGCGCTCGTCAAATTCGATTTCATAAGCCTTGAG
Source organism: uncultured Acidobacteriota bacterium (assembly GCA_963698025.1). GTDB lineage: Bacteria > Acidobacteriota > Thermoanaerobaculia > Multivoradales > UBA5704 > DATARR01. The sequence continues at coordinate 1,772,927 of OY969112.1, forward strand.
GAACGTACGGAGCTCCTCTTGAAACGACTTGACTCGATGATGCTCGCGCTGGTTGCGAATGTAGGCTCGAACGTCTTCGACCTGCGATTGGCTCACCGAGAATGCACCGAATCCCGCCTGCCAAAAGAAGCTCGCAAACTGCGGGCCTCGGCTCCGAAGCCAGTCGTTCGAGCTTTTCTTGAGGTGGCCGACAACGTCGCTCAGCGCCTCGGTCCGTGCGAGGAGAAACAGACCGTGCAAATGGTCGGGCTCGGTGTTGATTTCGATCGGGAGACAGCCGAGGCCTTTGAGCGTACCGCCCATATAGGCATGGAGATCGGAGCGAATCTCGGCAGGCAGGGTTCGTTCGCGGTCCTTCGTCGAGAAGATGAGATGGACGTAGATTTTGGAGAGGGATTGAGCCATGGCGCCGGTGACTCCAGCACCTGTCTGCGGAGCTGTCAAGCGGGAGCTCTCGCGGCCTTTCAGGCCGCCCGGAGGTGATGCCCGTTGACCCAGGGCATCGGCCTTCGGCCTCAGCCCTGGGCTAGATTCTCCCGGCCCGTTGGGCCGGCAACCGGTTTTGTTAGGCGCTCTTAGGGCCTCCTACCTGGGGTGTCGAAGAGCGCCGAATGACCGACCGGCCCGCCGCCGTTGGCCTCAGGCAACTCTTCGCCTATGGAGTATAATTGCCTGACTATAGGGGTAGAAGACCTATAGATGTCGATGTCTTCCATGTCATGAGCCCAGCCGCCAACCAGATCCTTCAGACGCTTACCGGACACTGCGACACCATCCGCGGCTACGGCGCCCGCCGGCTCGGCCTCTTTGGCTCCCAGGTGCGCGGAGAGGCCACCGGGAAGAGTGACCTCGACTTCCTCGTGGAGTTCGAGCCCGGAGCCAAGACCTTCAACAACTACATGGACCTGAAGGCGTTTCTCGAAAATCTCTTCGACCGCCCGGTCGATCTCGTCGTCTCCGACGTCATCAAGCCACAGCTGCGCGACGCGATCCTCCGTGAGACGATCTATGCCTCGGGATTTTAGGGTCCTTTATTCGTCTTCGCTCTTCAATCCTCAGCGCCGGTAACCAAGCTCCTGCTCGACCCGCTCCGCCAGGAAGATCTTCAAAAGCGACTGGTAAGGAACATCGCGTTTGTTGGCAAGAACCTTGAGATTCTCAATCAGAGACTCCGGGAGACGAAGAGAAATCGTCCGGGTGGATGGCTTCAGATTGGGAAAAGAACCACGCTTCGCTCGGCTCCAGTCGACATGGTCGACAGAGTCGTGAGTCGCCCAGAACTCCCGCTCTTCATCCTCTGACTCAAATTTCGGGATCGGCTTTAAATTCTTCTTCTCTGGCACGTTCATACTCCTTCCGTTCCCGCGGAATCATGTCCCGCGCCGAGATGACCCGTATCCTCTCGTCTCTGAGGGTGTACACCACGAAGAGGAGACGGCCGGCATCCGTCTGGCCCAAGGCATAGTGCCGGGACTCGTCGTAGGAGTGGAGATCGTCCTCGGCGGTGACCAAGGGCTGGTTGAAGAAGATCTGCTCGCATTCCGCCGGCGAGACTCGATGCCGCAGCCAATTCTTGTCTGCATTGCCATCGTCCCACTCAAACTCTGTAGCCTCGCTCCCCATCCCACCACCTCTCTTGGAAGTATACGACCAACGTATACAGAGTCAAGGTGCCGGAAGCGTTTTACCATTCTCACATGCGGGGCACAACCGGGTCCCCGAGGGCTTCGGAATCTCGGTGAATCCGGCGCACGGCCGTGGAGGCCCAAGCCCCCACGGCTCAACCGATTCAGCCCGCCGCCTCCGGAACCCGCTCGTCGAGCACCGCCCCGGCCCGTTCGAGCGCCAGCGGCCCGGCGGCCTCCATCACCTGGGCCAGCGCCTCGGGGGATCGCACCAGCCGCTCCACGACGTGAAGGGCCTCGATCAGCCGCTCGTCGAAGAGCGCCGAATGGCCGACCGGCTCGCCACCGTTGCCGGTCTCGATCGCGAAGCCGCCCGGGCCGGATTCCTTGCGCAGCCGGAACGCCGCGTCCCGCCCCGTGCCGGGAAGGACCGCCGCGGCCAGCAGAGCGAGCCACCGCTCCTGAAACACCGCCGCCGGCCGGTGCCCCCGCGCGGGCGACTCGCCGAGCCGGAACACGCCGAACCGTTTGCCGGGCATCTCCAGGATGCGCCAAGGGCCGGCCATGTCAGCCTCCCCCGCCTTGGGGGGCTCGTCACGCTGGGCGATGCGATGGAGGAAGGAAGGGGAAAGCGCGTGCGGGAAGACGAAAGGGTAGAATCGTCGTAGCTCGGCATGGGGGTCATGTCTCCATGTTGGGTTAGGTTCGGACGTGAGCTGGTAACTCACTCCGGGCCGTCCTCTTTTCTGGGCCGGAAGCTCCGGCCCGCGGTTGACCTCGTTCGAGGGGTGGGGTGCTGCTGGAGGGATCGTTTCGGGCCGCCGCGCCTCCTTCCAGGTTGCTTGGAAGGACTACGATGATGGTAGGATTGTAAGGGGAAAGGGCGGCGTAAGTCAAGGCCACATGGGGCCCTGCAGGCATGTACTTCGCGAACCAATCTTAGCTTAATGGATATTAAGGAACATTAAATGTCGAATATTGCGGGCACAACTATTCATTTAGATGGCATTGGACACTTACTTGCTGACAGTGAGTTACGCGTGCCAGTCTATCAGAGATCATTTTCTTGGACATCGGAGGAAATTAATGAGCTGCTCACAGATTTATGGGAATCATTTCGGAGAGGAGACACTGAGTATTTCCTTGGCTCAGTGGTTCTCACTGCCGGCAGTGACTCAAAGCCGTCGGTTGTAGATGGACAGCAGAGATTGGCAACTGTATCAATGATCTACGCTGCAATACGAGACCTCCTCAAAGAGGACGGCGATAGACGATCCGATCCGCTAGCGAACCGATACCTCTTTTCCCTAAACCTTCGAACCGAAGAGATCGAGCCTAAATTGCGGTTAAACGAAACCGACGATGACTACTTCAGAAAGGCAGTGCTCAATGACGCTACCATGGCCGGGCGCGGCTTATCTGCCAATTCCGATTCGCACAAACGTATCCGCGCAGGCTTCCAAACAGTACGCGATACTGTAAGACGATTTGGGAAAACGTCTCCAAAGAACGAGATTGCGCTACTCATCGAATGGGCAGAGTTCCTTGAGAAGAGTGCCAAGGTTATTGTAGTCCGAGTCCCCGACGAGGCCAATGCATTTATTATCTTTGAGACCCTTAACGATCGAGGGCTCGATCTGTCCATAGCAGATCTCCTTAAAAATTATGTTTTTGGCCGCTCAGAAAATCGCCTAGATGAGGCACGATCAAATTGGATCAAAGCGACATCTGCCCTTGAGGGCACAGGCGGCGATAAAAGGGTTGCCACCTTCATTCGCCACTTTTGGGCATCAAAGCAAGGCCCTGTTCGTGAGAAAGATCTGTACGGAGATCTCAAACGAACTATTCGAACCAAACAGTCGGCGATTGATTTTTCCTCTGAGCTCGCCGAAAATGCACGGCTGTACGCAGCCATACTTAATTCTGACCACGAGGTGTGGCAGCCGCTCGGCACTGCTTCGCGTCAGCACGTTCAGACATTGCTTAACTTGCGTCTTGAACAGTACCGACCACTTCTACTCGCAGCTCTCGTGAAGATGCCACCAAAAGAGTTAAAAAAGAGTCTTCGGCTTTTTGTGTCATGGAACGTACGCCTGCTCGTCGTTGGCGGCTTGGGTGGCGGCACGATGGAAAAATACTACGCAGACGGTGGAAAAAAGATCCGGGACGGAGAGATCAGCACGGCCGCTGAGCTGATGAAGTATGCGACGGCATTTGTCCCAGGTGACGCCCAGTTTGAGGCAGCGTTCGCGACAGCAACCGTATCCCAAGCATTTCTCGCCCGCTATTACTTGCAGGCTCTCGAACAGTCTCTGCGAGGAGAGAAAAACCCTGAACTTGTCCCCAATACCCTAGAGCAAGAGGTTAACCTTGAGCACATACTTCCGCAAAATGGCGAGATCAAAGAGTGGCCTGCTTTCGATGAAGAATCTGCAACCGCAAACATTAAGCGCATAGGAAACCTTACCCTCCTCAAGTCAGACGACAATAGCTTCAGCGGAAACCGTTCCTTTGCCGCAAAGAAACCCGCATACACTCGCTCCCAACTTAAACTTAATATGGATATTGCAGCTCTAAAAGAGTGGTCTCCTAAGGCCATAGCAGAGAGGCAAGCTCACTTGGCAAGTGCGGCCGTTCGAACTTGGCCCCTAAAACCTTGACTAATATACAGATGCAACTAGCACGGTACTGTTCCTTGGCCGGATCTAAGTCCCAAGCGTGCCGGGATCACTAACTTTTCCTCGCCGCGCGCAGCGAGTGAGAGGGACCGTCTACCCGCTCGTTCCCGGATATGAGATCGTCGGCCGGGTGGTCAAGGTCGCGGAGGTTTCGTGCAGTGAAGCTCAAGGCCGGCTAAACTTACCCCACGATAGTATGCCGGCTTGGCTGGCGCCGTCCGGAAACTGCCAAAGAGAATGGAATGAGCCGTATCGTATGGAGATTCCCGATGAGAGCCTGCCGGCCTTGAAGCTCTCGGAAGAGCAGGCCGAGGAGACGCTACGGATGGCAGCCGCCGTCAAGCTCTTCGAGTTGGGCTGGCTCTCGTCAGGAGCTGCCGCGCATCTAGCCGGTGTCCCCCGGGTGGTCTTTCTTTCCCGGCTCGCGGATTACGGGGTGGATACCTTCCGGCTGACCTCCGAGGACCTCCTGAAGGAAAAGCGGCTTGCCTGAGGTCATCGATTTATCCCATCCCTGCGTCTCCGTTTCCTCGCCCTGAAAGGGCGAAATTTGAATAGCCTGGCGCTTCAGCGCCAGGTTGGCGGTCCCAAATCCCCGCCCGCCCTGAAGGGGCGGAACCCGACTCTCCGTTTGTCTGAAAGACCGCGCTGCAAGGCATCGCCCCCTCGGGGCGATGAGAATCGGGGACTACCTACCTGGCGCTGAAGCGCCAGGCTATTCAAGTTTCGCCCTTTCAGGGCGAGGCGAAGTTTCAGACTGGCCGGCCGATTGCAATACGCTATTCTGGGACCGGCAGAGCTCTCCTGGAACCGGCCCGTAGCGCGGGGGAAAGCTTGAGGTCTGAACCCTGCAGTTGGACATCCGCAGATCGACATCCACCGTAGAAGCGACATCCTCAGACAGTTCCAGCCTCCGGAAAGGAAGCTTCATGATCAAGACCCAAGCCTACGCCGCCCACTCCGCCACCACCCCCCTTGCCCCCTTCAGCTTCGACCGCCGCGATCCCGGTCCTCAGGACGTGCAGATCGAGATCCTGTTCTGCGGCGTCTGCCACTCGGACCTCCACGCCGCCCGCAGCGAGTGGGAGGGGACCGTCTACCCGCTCGTTCCCGGCCACGAGATCGTCGGCCGGGTGGTCAAGGTCGGCGCGGAGGTCTCTGCGTTCAAGGAGGGGGACATCGCGGCCGTCGGCTGCATGGTGGACTCCTGCCAGCATTGCGCGAGCTGCGCCGAAGGGCTCGAGCAGTACTGCGAGAACGGCATGACCGGCACCTACGGCGGCGTCGAGAAGGAGACCGGCCAGCCCACCCGCGGCGGCTACTCCGAGCGGATCGTGGTCGACGAGAAGTTCGTCCTCCACATCTCCGACAAGCTGGACCCGGCGGCCGCGGCTCCCCTGCTCTGCGCCGGCATCACCACCTGGTCGCCGCTGCGCCACTGGAAGGTCGGCGAGGGGCACAAGGTCGGCGTGGTGGGCCTCGGCGGGCTTGGCCACATGGCCGTCAAGCTCGCCCACGCCATGGGCGCCCACGTGGTGCTGTTCACCACCTCGCCCGGCAAGGAGGCCGACGCCCGCCGTCTCGGCGCCGACGAGGTCGTGATCTCCAGGAACGCCGAGGAGGTGGCGAAGCACGCGGGCAGCTTCAACTTCATCATCGACACCGTCGCCGCGCCGCACAACCTGGACACCTTCCTCACGCTCCTGAAGCGGGACGGCGCCATGGTCCTGGTCGGCGCGCCGGGCGAGCCGCACCCCTCCCCCGGCGTCATGAACCTGATCATGGGCCGGCGCACCCTGGCCGGCTCGCTGATCGGCGGCATCGCGGAGACCCAGGAGATGCTCGACTTCTGCGCCGAGCACGGGATCGCGTCGGAGATCGAGATCATCCCGATCCAGCGGATCAACGAGGCCTACGAGCGCATGCTGAAGGGGGACGTGAAGTACCGCTTCGTGATCGACATGGCCTCGCTCGGCCAGGAGGCAAAGCAGGACGCCCGGTGAGCCGTTTGAGGGCGACCGCAGGTCGCCCCTACAACCTCCGGCGCAAGGTGTACGTGGGGCGCAGGTTGTAGGGGCGACCTGCGGTCGCCCTCAACAGCGCGGGTCCCTCTACCGCATCGCTTCCATCGGTGACAGCCGCGCGGCGCGGACGGCCGGGTAGAGGCCGAAGGTGACGGCGAGGACGAGCGCGATGGCCCAGGCGGCGGCGAGGCCGTAGGGGTTGACCACCAGCCCCCAGGGGAACTTGTCGGAGAGAGCGCGGCAGAAGACGCTGCCGGCGGCGGTGCCGATCGAGGCTCCGATCGCGGCCAGCACCAGGGCCTCGAGGAGGAACTGCACGAGGATCTGGCCGTCGTCGGCGCCGATCGCCTTGCGCAGGCCGATCTCGTAGCGCCGGTCGGAGAAGGAGATCAGCATCACCGACAGCACGCCGACCCCGCCCACCAGCAGCACCGTGCCGGCGAGGCTGAACAGCACCACGGTCCAGCCGTGCATCTCGTCCTGAAACTGCGCGTAGCCGCGGGCCATTTCGGCGTCGAGGTCCTTGACCTCCACGTCCTCGATGCCGTGATGGGCCTGGCGGGCGCGGGCGACCAGCGTGGCCGAGACGGCGTCGAGGTCGCGCTTGGACTTCAGCTTCACCGTGATCTGGGCGAGCTGGTGATCGGTGTCGAGACGGTCCATGTAGGTCTCGAGCGGCACCAGGGCGCCGTTGGCGTCCTGCCACATCTCGTCGTTGAAGATCTGTCCGCTGGCGAGCACTCCGACGACGCGGAAGGGGACGCCTTCGATCACCAGGTCGCGGCCGACCGGATCGCTGCCGCCGAAAAGCTTCGAGGCCAGGGTCGCCCCCACCACCGCCACGCTCGAGTGCCGGCGCTGATCGTCGGCGGTGAGGCCGCGGCCGAGGGAGACCCGGCGGTTCATCAGGAACGAATAGTCGGCGGTGACGCCGTTGACGAAAATGTTCTGGCCGCCGCCGGACACTTTCACCACGCTGCGCCGGCTGGCCCGCGGGGAAAATCCGATCACTCGCGGATCCGGCGCGGTGATCCGCGCCAGGTCCTCGTAGCGCAGCCCGGTGCTCATCGCGAAACGCTTCTGCTCCTCGGAGGTCTTCGCCGGCTTGGACGCGAGGACGAGCGTGCCGTCCCAGCTCATGCCGGCGAAACCGGTGGAGACGCTGTCCTTGACGCCGTCGAGCACCGAGGTCATCACCACCAGCGCGAAGACGCCGAGCATCAGCAGGGTCAGGGTGAGGATCGAGCGCAGCTTGTGCGACCAGAGCTCGCGGACGCCGCCGGTGACGACCTCCCAGACCAGGGCGGCGCGGGCGCCGATCGTCCGCCGCCGCCGGGTGCTCCCCGGCCGCGGCTCGCTGGAGACGTTCGCGGCCGCGGCGGCGAACAGGAGGGCATTATTCATAGCGCAGCGCCTCCATCGGCGACTGCCGGCTGGCCTTGACGGCCGGGTAGAGCGCGAACAGGAAGCCGAAGACGAGGGCCATCAGCGCGGCCCAGAGGAAGCTGAGGGGGGCGAGCGACAGCGGCGCGCCGATCGACCGCGTGATCACCCAGGAGAAGACGATACCGATCACGAATCCCGCGCCGCTGCCGAGCAGGGTCAGCAGCAGGGCCTCGGTCATGAAGGATTTGAAGATCTCGCTCCCCGGCGCGCCGATCGCCATCTTGACCCCCACCTCGCGCACCCGCTCCTTGAGCGAGGCGAGCTGGATGTTGACGTTGACCATGCCGCCGCCAATCAGCGCCAGCACGCCCGAGAACAGGAAGATCAGGTTGTAGACGGCGCCCTGGTTCATCTGCCGCTGGAGGCGCTTGGCGACGTCGTCGAGGCGAAAGTCGTCCTGCAGCCGGTGATTGGAGGTGACGAGCGCGCTCAGCTGCTTCGAGAAGCTGGACATCGCCGCCAGGTCGGGGATGCGGAAGGTGATCCGGTTGAGGCGATGGTAGGCGTCGCCCTCCATCCGCGCGGCGACCAGCCCGGAGGGGACCGCCACGATGCGGTTGCGCCAGGAGAAGACGTTCTGCTGCCCTTCGCGGAAACGGAAAACCTTTTCCTGGAAGACGCCGATCACCGTCACCGGCACGTCGCCGAGGCGCAGCGTCTTGCCGAGGATCTCGCCGGTGGGAAAGAAGACGCTCGCCGCCTCGGCGCCGAGGAGGGCGACCGGCGCGCCGGTGGCGAGCTCGTGGCTGGAGAAGCAGCGCCCCTGCTCGACCTCGTAGCCGTTCATCGCCAGGTAGTCGGCGCCGATGCCGTTGATGTCCCGCTCCTGGTCGGCGAATTCCGAGCGCACCCGCGCCCGCGCGGACTTGAGCACGCTGGTGGCGTTGACCGCCTTGGCCGCGGTGGAGAGCTGGCCGCCGCGGGTGGCGTCCTCCAGGCGCAGGCCGAGGTTGGCGTTGTGGAGAGCGCTCGGCACCCCCTGGTAGACGGTGTCGGTGGGCAGCACGTTGAGCTTGTCCACGCCGCCGGTGCGGGCGAACATCCGCGCCGCCTGCTGCCGCTGGCTGTCGGCGATCGAGAAGCCGCCGAGCACCGAGGCGACGCCCAGCATCACGCCCAGGGCCTGGAGGAACGAGCGGCCAGGGTTGCCGCGCAGCTCGATCCACGCCTCGGTCAAGCGCTCGCGGAAGGCGCCGCTGGTTCTCACGCCGCCCTCTCCGTCTCCGGCCGCGCCTGCTCCTGCCGCTCCTGCCGCTCAGCCCCCTCCTGGAGGATGAGGCCGTCGCAGAGCACGACGCGGCGCTCGGCGCGGGCGGCGATCCCGGGGTCGTGGGTCACCAGGACGACGGTGTTCCCCTGCTCGTGGAGCTCGCGGAAGAGGGCGAGCACCTCCTCGCCGGTCCTGGTGTCGAGGGCGCCGGTGGGCTCGTCGGCAAGCAGCAGGGCCGGCCGGTTGGCGAGGGCGCGGGCGATCGAGACGCGCTGGCGCTGGCCGCCGGAGAGCTCGCCGGGGAGGGCGTTGGCCTTGTCGGAAATCCCCACGCGGGCCAGCAGCTCGAGCGCCCGCTGCCGCCGCTCCTTGCGGGGCACGCCGGCGTAGAGCATCGGCAGCTCGATGTTGCGCACGATGGTCGCCTTGGGCAGCAGGTTGTACTGCTGGAAGACGAAGCCGATCTTCTCGTTGCGGATCGCCGCCAGCTCGGCTCCCGCGAGCCCCTCCACCCGCTGGCCGGCGAGCTCGTAGCTGCCGCCGGTGGGCAGGTCGAGGCAGCCCAGGATCGCCATCAGCGTGCTCTTGCCCGACCCGGAAGGACCGATCAGGGCGACGAACTCCCCCTGCCCGATGGTCAGGTCGATGCCGCGCAGAGCGTGGACCGCGTTGCCGTTGCTGCCGTAGACCTTGGTCAGATCGCGGGTTTCGATGATCTTCATGGCGTTCTCCCCCGAGCTGTCCCTAGTTGTTCTCGCTGTCCTTCTCGACCTGCTTGCGGGTCACGTCCTCGAGGGCGACCTCGTCGCCGGTACGCAGGCCGGAGGTGATCTCCACCCGCTCGAGAGTCGCGATTCCCGCGTCGACCGGCACCGGCTCGAAGTAGCCCTTCCAGTTCTCGGAGAGCCAGACGAACTTGCTGCGGCCGTTCAGCGAATCGCGGGCCTTCTCGATCTCCTTCGGCGGCAGGCCGCTCTTCAGCCGGTAGACGACCGTCTGGCCTTCCCGCCGCTGCAGGGCCTCGAGCGGGATCGACAGCGCGCTCGCCCGCTTCTCGCCGAGGATCTCGACGTTGGCGCTCATGCCGGTGCGGAAGGCCTCGTCGAGATGGTCGAGGGCGACCTCGATCTCGAACACCTTGATCTTGTCCACCACCTTGGCGGCGGGGGCGACGAAGCGCACCTTGCCGGTGAAGATCTTCTGCGGATAGGCGTCGAGGGTGACGCGCACCGGCTGGCCCGTGCGCACCTTGGCGATGTCGACCTCGTTGAGGTTGACGCGGATGATCAGCGACTTGAGGTCGGCGACGGTGAACATCACGGTGCCGTCGTTGAACGAGGAGACGCCGGAGGTGACGGTCTCGCCGAGCTCGACCCCCTTCTTGATCACCACCCCGGACATCGGCGCGGTGACCCGCGCCTTCTGGCTGTTGGAGGCGCCGGAGATCGGGATCCCGTGGTCCTCGACGATCTGATAGCGCGACCGGGCGTTGAGCAGGGAGTCGGCGGCGAGGTCGCGCGTGGTCTGGAAGTTGCGCAGCGCCTGACTGCCGATCAGGCCGTTGTCGAAGAGCACTTTCTGGGCCGCGAGCTCGCGGTCGGCGTCGCGCAGCTTGATGTCGGCCTGGGCGACGCCGGACTTGACGTCGGAGAGCGACTGCGCCTGGTTGACGTCGGGCTCGACCTCGGCGAGGACCTGGCCGGTCGTCACCACGTCCCCCTCGCGCACGCGCAGACCGAGGATCCGGCCGGAGACGGCGGACTTGACGTCCACCTTGATCACCGGGTCGACCACGCCCACCTCGCGCACGCTCACCTGCAGATCCTCGGACTGCACCTTGCCGAGGCGGAACGGCGAGTCCAGCACCTCGGGCTTCGCGCGGGTGGTGGCGCGGGCGACAACGAGACTCCCGGCCAGGAGCGCCACCGCGGAACCGGCGATCACCCATCTCTTGTTCTTGCGCATGAGAGGCCCTTCTTTCTTGACGACCTCGAGGTCCGGGTCGTTTATTTTTCGGTTCGGAGCACTGTCTTCCGAACCTCTCTACGCAGGATGGGGGGAAAAGGTTACAGGTGGGAATTCAGCGAGCCCTCCTCTCAAGGGAGAGGAGGGCGAAAAGCAAGACTTTCTGAAGCCGGCTCCTACCAGATCCGGCAGACCTTCGCGGGCTCCTTGACCATCGGCTGGCCGGGCTTGCAGGCGAAGGCCTGGGCGAACTCGGTCATGTTCACCACCACGCCGTTGATCCGGAACTCGTGCGGCGAGTGGGGGTTGACCCGCGCGGAGAGGCGGCGGGCCTCGGGGCGGTCGCCGGCGCAGTCCCATTGGGCGAAGCCGACGAAGAAGCGCTGCTCGGGCGTCAGGCCGTCGCGCGGCTCGAGCTTCTGCCCCTTGGTCTCCTCCTGCCAGGCGATGTAGGCCAGGATCAGCCCGCCGAGATCGGCGACGTCCTCGCCGAGGGTGAGCTGGCTGTTGATCTTGATGTCGTCGACCACCGTGTACTGGGCATACTGGTCGGCCACGCAGGCGACCCGCTTGCGGAACTCCTCGTCGTCCTTCGGCGTCCACCAGTTGCGCAGGTTCCCCTGGGCGTCGAACTGCCGTCCCTCGTCGTCGAAGCCGTGGGTCAGCTCGTGGCCGATGGTGCCGCCGGTGTTGCCGTAGTTGGGGGCGGCGTCCATCTTGGGATCGTAGAGCGGCGGCAGCAGGACCCCGGCCGGGAAGTTGATGTCGTTCATGAACGGGTTGTAGTAGGCGTTGACCGTGGCCGGCGTCATATCCCACTCACCGCGGTCGACCGGCCGGCCGATCTTGGCGAGGTCCCGGCGCACCGCGAAGGTGGCCGCCCGCTCGGCGTTGCCGGCGAAATCTCCGCGCCGCACCTCGAGGGCCGAGTAGTCGCGCCAGCGGTCCGGGTAGCCGATCTTGTCGCGGATGGCCCGCAGCTTGACCAGCGCCTGCTTCTTGGTCTCCGGGTTCATCCAGGGGGACTGCTCGATGCGCAGCGCCATCGCCTCGTGGATCTGCTTGACCATCCGCTCGGTGTCGGTCTTCACCGTGGACGGGAAGGTCTTGCGCACGAAGACCTCCCCCAGCGCCTCGCCGAGGTCGCGGTCGATCCAGGAGACGCAGCGCTTCCAGCGCGGCGAGATCTCCTTGGCGCCGGTCAGGTAGGAGCCGTTGAAGTCGAAGCTCGCCTGCACGAAGGGCTTGGAGAGATAGGGGGCGGCGCTGTCGGCCAGGTGGAAGCGGAGGTATGCCCGCAGGTCGTCCAGGCTGAGGGTGGACACCTGCTTCTCCATCTCCTGGAAGAACTTCGGCTCGGTGACGTTGAAGTCGGCGAGGGCCGGCTGGCCGAGCGCCTGGAGATAGACGTCCCAGCGGAACGAGGGGGAGAGCGCCTGGAGATCCTTGCGCTGCATCACGTGGGCCGTCTTGTAGGGATCGCGGCGCTCGACGGGAGTGAGCGAGGCCCTGGCGAGGGCGGTCTCCAGCCGCAGCACCGCCTCCATGCCACGCGCCGGCTGCGGGTCCCCCAGCAGTTGGAAGATCTTCCGCACGTAGGCGCGGTAGTGCTCGCGGACCTCCTTGGACTTGGCGTCGTCCTTCAGGTAGTCCTCGGGAGAGGGGAGGCTCAAGCCGCCCGCCGCGGCGACGCCGATCACCTGCGAGGCGTTCTTCGGGTTCTGGCCGGAGCCGAAGCCGAACAGCATCGAGCCGGCCTCCCCCTCGGCGTGCAGACGGCCGAGGAGGGCGGCCAGATCCGTCCTCGACTTCAAGCCGTCGATGGCCGCCAGGTCGGACTTCAGGGGGGCGACCCCCACCTTCTCGATGGCCGCCTCGTCCATGCAGGAGGCGAAGTAGTCGCCGATCTTCTGGGTGTTGGCGTCGCGGCCGGGCTCGGGGCGGGCCGCCGCCTCGAGCATCCCCCAGAGGAAGCGCTGGTTGTCGTTGTCCGTCTTGGCGTAGACGCTCCAGGCGGGGCGGTCGGCGGGGATCGGGTTCTTGTCCAGCCACTTGCCGCAGGAGAAGGTGTAGAAGTCGACGCAGGGGTCGACCGAGCGGTCCATCGCCGTCGTGTCGAGACTCGGCGTATACGGCAGGGCCGCGAGGGGGCGCACCGCGGTGGTCGGCGCGGCCGTGGGCTCGGCGGCGCGGGCCGGCACGGCGGCGAGGCCGAGGAGGGCGAGGGTCGGGAGGACGGCGAGACGGCGGTTCATCAGGGCTCCTTTGGGCTCGAAACGGTCGGACCCGCCGGGAGAGAGTATCGCCGCCCTCTCGTCACGCAAAGAGGCAGGGTTCTCAGGGCGCGCGATTTACGGGTAGACGGCGACAGTCCCCGCCTGCGTGCCATCGCTCTTCCACAAACCAGCTCCATGTCCATCGTCGGCGAAGAAGAAGAGATCGTTCCCCACCGTGTTCAGAGCGGCCGGATAGGAGCCTCCCGTGTCGCCCGAGTTCACGTCCACCAGCAGCCCCGTCCCCTGTGGGGTGCCGTCGCTCTTCCAGACGATCCTCCAGGGTGCCAAGCTGAGGCCATGAGGCTACCACGGGCATGGCCATGGCCCCTCTACCCACCTCGGAAATGGATTTGTCAAGATAGATATCCACCTTCAACTATGAAATCCTGTCCTCCGGTCGCGGAAGACCGGTGCTGTGTGGAGCGCTCCGCGACAGGCTGGGATTTCGCGGTCTTCGCAACGGTTGAGCGGGCGCAGGAACGGCCCGCTCCAGTCCGACAACCCGAAGAGAAGTACGAAGTATGGAGGTGTTATGAAGAAGACCATCAAGAAGCTCACCCTCGCCCGGGAGACCCTGCGCAACCTCAACGAGGAGCAGATCGCCAACGTGGTGGGTGGCGTGCACTCGAAGCGGTACTCCGATTGTGGCTCGTGCGGCATCGCCTGCACGGTCATTGACTGCGCCTAAAGCAACCGAAGCTTTTCCAAAGACAGTCCAGAGACGGGGGAGGAGAGATCCTCCCCCTTTTTCGTTTCATTCCCTTCAGCCCGAGGCTCGCTGGCGCGCCGGATTTCAGATTTGTCCGCCCCCTCCGTGGGAAAGGGATCGGGACTCACCGGGCCATCGCCGCCTGGTAAGAATGAAATTCCGGATCCCGGTGGGCAGCCGCTGCCTGGTGAGAATCAGACTCCGGTTCTCAGCGGGCAGCCACTGCCTGGTGAGGGGGATCGTCCGATTCTCGTCGGGCGGCCGTTGCCTGGTGAGAATCAGGCCGCGGTTCTCACCAGGCGGTCGCTGCCCGCTGAGAACAACGCCAGTGAAAGCCGAAGCAAGGACATACAAGGACGTAAAGGACAGCAAGGACGAGAAGGCCCCGGTCTCGGCGGTCTTTCCGTCCCTGCTGTCCCTGTCGTCCCTTGCGTCCCTTTCTTTCTCTTAGCGGCCGTCGACCTCGGCCTTGAGCGTCTTGGCCAGGAGGGAGCCGTCGGCCTGCAGGGTTCCGCTGCCTTCGGCCCGCGTCGGCTTGCCGGCCTTCACGGCGGCGGCCACCTGCTGGAGCGAGAAGAGATCGCCGCGTTTGTTCCACTGCGTCTGCCCGTTCACCGCGACCCGCTGGCCGCCGGCCAGGACCAGGGTTCCGGCCGCCGTGTCGACCGAGGCGACCGCACCCTCGCGCTCGACGCCGGCACGCGGCGGGCGCTGCTGAACGCCGCCATTGCCGCCATTCGCCGGGTCGTCGGTGCCGCGCCCCCGGCGTCCGCCACGATCGTCGCCGGCCGGATCGTCGGCGCCATGGCGCTTGTCCGTGGAGACGGCGAGGGACTTGGACACGACGGGGGTATCGAAGCTCGCGGGCTCGGTGGGGCTCTGGCCGTTCGAGCAGCCCACGGCGCCGAGGACGAGGGTGGAGAGGGAGAGCAGGGTCAGGATGCGAGGAAAGCGATGCTGAATCATAAGACCTCCTGGGTTGCGACCGGGCTCGGGAGCTTCCCGAGCCATGCCGGTGTGCCTTCAGTCCTATGAGACAGGTATGGAAGCCGGCGGGAACAACAAATTCGGCGTCAGCCCTGGAGACGGCGGGCGAGCTGCTCGGCGCGCTGCTGGTTGGAGGGGCCGGTGGGACCCAGCTCGCGGCGGACGGTCGCGGCGACCCGGTGCTCCTTCTCCGCCGGCGGCAAGGAGTTGTCCTGGAGCACGTTCCAGGTCTGGCTGACCACGATGGCCTCGAGGTTCTCCAGCCGCTGGGACAGGGCGTCCCGGTCCTGGCGCAGGCCCGCGACCTCCTGATCCAGCTCCCGGTTCGAGGCGCGCAGGACCTGCTGCTGCGCCTTCATCCGCAGCCATGTCTTGAAGGTCCCCGCGAGGATCGCGACGACCGGAATGATGACCCAGAATTCAGACCCGTAGTGATGCATAGTGAACCTCCAGGGACATTCTACGCGTCCCGGATTCCAAGGTTCTCGTCCGCAGTCCCGGATTGCGCCCTTCGGCACACCTCCCAGGCAATGGAGACTCAACTGCGAGAGCGCGAACATGGCGCGGAGGATGATGTACAGTTCCCGCTCGCCATGGCCGACTGGTCCCCCACTTCCTGGCAGGAGAGGCCCGCGCTGCAGCAGCCGGCCTATCCGGATGACGCCCGCGTCGAAGGCGTGCTGCGCGACCTCTCGAGCCTGCCGCCGCTCGTCACCTCGTGGGAGATCGAGCGGCTGAAGTCGCAGCTCGCCGAGGCCGCCCGCGGCGAGCGCTTCCTCCTCCAGGGGGGGGACTGCGCCGAGAGCTTCGACGACTGTACCTCGGTGTCGATCACCAACAAGCTCAAGATCCTGCTCCAGATGAGCCTGGTACTGGTCCACGGTGCCCGGCGCCGGGTGATCCGCGTCGGCCGCTTCGCCGGCCAGTACGCCAAGCCGCGCAGCGAGAATCTGGAGACCCGGGACGGCGTCACACTCCCCTCCTACCGTGGGGACCTGATCAACCGCTCGCCGTTCACCCTCGCCGACCGGACGCCGGACCCGGAGCTGCTCCTGCGCGGCTACGAGCGGGCGGGGCTGACGATCAACTTCATCCGCGCCCTGATCGAGGGGGGCTTCGCCGACCTCCATCACCCCGAGTACTGGGACCTCTCCTGGGTGAAGCACTCGCCGCATGCCGAGGAATACCGGCGGCGGGTGGCGTCGATCCGCGACTCGCTGCAGTTTTTCGAGTCGCTCTCCGGCAACCAGACCGAAGAGATCCGCCGCGTCGACTACTTCACCAGCCATGAGGGCCTGCACCTGCTCTACGAGCAGGCCCAGACCCGGCGGGTGCCGCGCCGCGTCGGCTGGTACAACCTGTCGACCCACTTCCCGTGGCTCGGCATGCGCACGGCGCAGCTCGGCGGCTCCCACGTCGAGTACTTCCGCGGCATCTCCAACCCGATCGCGGTCAAGGTGGGCTCCGCCATGACGCCCGAGGGGCTCGTCGAGCTCGCGGACGTGCTCGATCCCTACCGCGAGCCGGGGCGCCTCACCTTCATCCACCGCTTCGGCCACAAGAAGATCGCCGACGGGCTGCCGCCGCTGGTCGAGGCGGTCCGCCGGGCGGGGCGCACGGTGCTCTGGGTGTGCGATCCCATGCACGGCAACACCGAGGCGGTCGCGAGCGGCCTCAAGACCCGGCGCTTCGACCACATCCTGGCCGAGCTCCAGCAGGCCTTCGATCTCCACGAGGAGATGGGGTCCTATCTCGGCGGCGTCCACTTCGAGCTCACCGGCGAGGACGTCACCGAGTGCATGGGCGGCGCCCGCGGCCTCACCGAGGAGGACCTCCAGCGCGCCTACCGCTCGCAGGTCGATCCGCGCCTGAACTACGAGCAGGCCCTGGAGATGGCTCTCCTCATCGCGCGGCGGATGGGGCGGGCGAACGGCTGATCTCGAGAGTAGAGAGGATGAGCTTCGAGCGCCACCGCGACGGCTTCACGGTCTCGATCGACCCTCACCGGCTGGATCTAGACGCGATTCACGCCTTCCTCTCCACGTCCTACTGGGCCGAGGGGATCCCGCGAGAGATCCTGGAGCGGGCGCTCCGCGGCTCGCTCTGTTTCGGCCTCTACGCGGGGGAGCGGCAGGTCGGGCTGGCGCGGGTGATCACGGATTCCGCGACCTTCGCCTATCTCTGTGACGTCTACGTGCTGCCGGAGATGCGCGGGCGGGGGCTGGGGAAGTGGCTGATGGAGTGCGTGATGGAACATCCGGATCTCCAGGGGCTCCGTCGCTTCTCGCTGGTGACCCGCGACGCCCACGAGCTCTACCGCCCCTTCGGCTTCACCGAGATCCAACGTCCCAAGCGCCACATGGAGATCGCGCGCCCGGGGCTCTACCAGCAGAAAATCTAGGACCGGGTTTACGCCACGCGCGCCGCGGAGCCTGCCGCGGCGGCGAGCGGCAGCAGGACCGTGAAGGCCGCTCCCCCCTCGGGCGCTTTCGCCTCGACGCGGATCTCGCCGCCGTGCGCCTTGACGAGGTTGCGGACGGTGACCAGCCCGAGCCCCGTCCCCTGCTTCTTGCCGTTGGTGGCGAACGGTTCGAAGAGGTGCTCGACCGCCTCACCAGGGAGCCCGGCGCCGGAGTCGGCGACACGGATGGCGAGCCTCCCCTCCTCCATTCCAGCGTGGACGGACACCCGCTTCGCGAGCCCCCAGTTGGCCAGCGCCTCGCGGGCGTTGGTGAGGAGGTTCTCGAGGACGCGCTGGATGCGGTCGCGGTCGAGGTCGACCTGGAGGGAGTCGTCCAGCCGGAGGTCGATCCCGACCTCGATCCCCCGCTCGCGGAGGTCGGCGGCGAGGGGCTGCAGGACGCCGTCGAGAAAGCGGCCGGCGGCGACCGTCTCGACGGCGAGGCGGGGCGCGCCGCCGCGGGCGAAG
This sequence comes from uncultured Acidobacteriota bacterium, assembly GCA_963698025.1. Lineage (GTDB taxonomy): Bacteria > Acidobacteriota > Thermoanaerobaculia > Multivoradales > UBA5704 > DATARR01. The sequence goes on from OY969112.1 coordinate 1,790,776, forward strand.
TCGAGGATCTCCTCGATCATCCGCCGCAGCCGGTCGGATTCGCTACGCACGGTCTCCAGCTCGCGGGCGATGGTGGCGGCGTCGCCGCCGCGAACGGCGAGCGCGTGGGCGAGGTCGGCGTACCCCTTGACCAGGGTCAGCGGATTGCGCAGGTCGTGCACCACGGAGCTGGTCATCTGGCCGATGGCCGCCAGGCGGCTCTCGCGCTCGTGGAGCTGCCGCTCGGTCTCGCGGGCTCGCAGGTGGGCGGCGATGCGCGCCTCCAGCTCGCGCAGGGCGAAGGGCTTGACCACGTAGTCGTCGGCCCCGGAGTCGAGCCCCTCGGCCACGGCGTCGGTGCCCGCCCGGGCGGTCAGCAGGATCACCGGCGTGGTGGCGAAGGCGGGGTCGGCCTTCAGGCGCCGGCAGAGCTCCAGGCCGTCGACGCCGGCCATCATCACGTCGGTGACGACGAGATCGGGGCGCCACCGCCGCGCCGCTTCGAAGCCGGCGGCGCCGTCGGCGGCGGTCTCCACCCGGTAGCGGCGCGACAGGCGGGCGGCGAGGAAGCTCCGCAGGTCGGCGTTGTCCTCGACCAGGAGGAGGCGCGGAGCATCGGCCGGCGGCTGCGGACGCGGCGCTTCGTTCTCCCGGCGCGGCAGGTCGACGTCGGCGAGGAGCGTCTCGCGCATCGAGCGCAGGGCGTACTCGCGGGCCGCCTGGGCGTCCGACCGCGCCTGGGTGAGCTGATCCTCGCGGCGGCGCGGACGGCGCCGGCGCTCGACGACAGCCTCGCCCGGATCGCGCGGCAGCTCGACGCGGAAGGCCGCGCCCTCCCCCAGCCGGCTGCGCACCGTGACGTTGCCGCCGTGGAGCCGCGCCAGCTCGCGGGCGAGCGAGAGCCCCAGGCCGGTGCCGCCGTGCTCCCGCGAGGAGGAGCCGTCCACCTGGTGGAAGCGCTCGAAGATCCGCTCGAGCTGGTCTTCGGGGATCCCCGCGCCGTCGTCCTCGACGCTGAAGGCGAGCGCGTCCGGCTCGGCCTCGGCGTCCACCGCCTCGGCGCGGACAGTGATGGTGCCCCCCCGGGGGGTGAACTTGAGCGCGTTCGACAGCAGGTTGGCGACGATGATCTCGGTCTTGTGCAGGTCGAAGAGCGAGTCGGGGATCTCGTCCAGCCGCTCCGTCCGGAGCCGCAGCCCGCGCCGCTCCGCGAGCGGCACGGCGGCGGCCACGAGATCCGCCAGCAGCACCCCCAGGTTGCCCGGCGCCGGCTCCAGGCGCAGCCGCCCGGACTCCAGCTTGGCACCGTCGAGCAGGGCGTTGACCTGCCGCAGCAGGCGGCGCGCGTTGGCGGCCATCGATTCGAGGAGATCCCGGCGCTCCCCCTCCTCCTCCGAGGCGAGGAGGGTCTCGAGTGGTCCCAGGAGCAGGGTCAGCGGGGTGCGCAGCTCGTGGCTGACGTTGGCGAAGAAGCGGGTCTTCGCCTCGTCGAGCTCCTGCAGCTCCCCGTTCGCCTTCTCCAGGCGGAGCCGGAGGGAGAGGTCCCGCCGCCGCGTCCGCCGGCTCGAACACGGTGGCGAGCCAGGTAAAGACCCCGGAGCCGGCGAGGAAGAAGAGCGGTCCGACCATCTCCCGCGACGGCCCATGGACCGCCAGGTTGATCCCCTGATCGATGGCGACGATCAGCGCGCACAGCACCGCCACCGCCGCCGGCTCCCAGGGGATGAAGACGCCGATGGTGAAGATGACGATGATGTTGCCGGCGAAGTAGTTGCTGGTGAACCCGCCGAGCAGGCAGGTCATGAGAGTGATGCCGGCGGCGGAGGCGAGGGCGCCCGCCATCACCAGCGGCTGCGCCAGCCGCTCGGCCTGCCGCGAGTAGACGGCGGCGAGCCCGCAGAGGTAGACCGCCGCGACGGTGGCGCGGATGAACAGAAAGTACCTCGCCTGCTCGGGCGCCACCGCCAGGTCGAGCAGCCAGAAGGTGGGATAGAGCGCCAGCACCGCCCAGAGCAGGAAGCGTGAGCGCTCGACGAACAGCCGCCGGCTCTCCGCGCGGTAGGCCGCTTCGAAGCCGGGGAGCCGGGAGGCGACGGGCACGGGGGCGTCCTCTACTTTTCCGCCCGCGCCACGATCGCCGTCGGCGGCGATCCGAGCGCCTGGAAGCAGTGGACCCGTGAGAAGCCCGCCTCGGCGAGCAGGGCCTCGAGGGCCGCCGCGTCGAGGAAGCGGAAGCGGCCGTCCTCCTCCAGCTCGATCAGCCGGCTGATCGAGTTGGCGAAGTGGCGCAGGGCCTCCAGCTTGCGGGCCGCCCCCTCGTCCCCCGCCGCCGCCTGGCGGGCGAGGATGTCGGCCCCTTCGGTGTAGAGCTTCGACGGGTCGAAGTTGGGGCGGATCGAGGAGACGACCAGGGTGCCGCCAGGCTTGAGCAGCCGGTGCATCTCACGCAGGCTGGCCAGCGGATCGTAGAGATAGGGGAGCACCAGCGACGAGCCGATGCGGTCGAAGCAGCCGTCCGGCAGGTCGAGCCGGAGCCGCGGCGCCGAGTCGCCGAAGTGGAGGTGGCGCAGGCGCAGGTGCCGCGCCGTGCGGGCTCGGGCGTCGGCCGGCGCGCCGGGCTTCAGATCGTCGGGGGTCGCGCGGCCGAGCAGGAAGCGCGCGGCGCGGCCGAGCTCCAGGGCGATCTCGACCTCCCGCTCGTCGAGCGCCGGGCAGAGCTCGCGCACCCGCCCCGGCGCCGCCGGCTCGCCGCGCAGGATGGCGTGCAGCTCCCTGCCGTACCCCTCGGCGAGCTTGCGGGCGGTGGCGTACGGCAGACCCTCGACGCGGTGGACCAGCCCCTCCACCCCCCACAGCCGCCCTTCCAGGAAGTCGGCGATCGCCGCGAAACGCGACACCTCGAGATCGGCCACCACCCCGCGCAGCTCGGGGGCGAGCAGACCGCGCCCGGCGCAGGCGGCGAGGAGCTTCTCCCGCGTGCGCTCGACCCCTTCCGGCACCAGGTCCAGAAAGGTGAGCGAGGCTGGGGCGCCGCCCTGCCCGTAGGCGTCGAGCATGGCGAGCGCGAGGTTGCCGGTGCCGCAGCCGAAGTCGGCCAGATGCTCCCCTGGCCGCGGATCGAGCAGCTCGACCTGGCGGGTGAGGAAGCGGGGGTACTCGGGGTGCTCCAGGAAGACGTCGTAGCCGACGGCGTCCCCCGGCGCGCCGAACAGGTGCTCCTTCCAGAACCCCTCGGCGTCGGCGAGCTCCTGGCGCCGCACCCGCCCCCATTCGGCCTCGCTCTGGCGGGCGAAGCGGCCGAGGTTCGGATCGCGCGCCGGCCGGTCGGCGCCGAACAGGTGCTTGGAGATCGACTCGGCCACCAGCTTGAACAGCTCGATCGCCTCGCCGCCGCTCTTCAGCACGTGCCCGGTGGCGCACTCGAAGACCTCGCGCACGCCGCCCCCCGGCGCGTCGAGCATCGCCCGCACCCGCGAGCGGGTCACCCAGCAGTCGTAGGTGCCGAGGATCCAGACCACCGGCGCCGCGATGCGCGCGAGATCGCGCCGGCCGTCCTCCAGGAAGGCGAGCCCGGCCTCCATGGCCTGGCCGTAGAGCGAGCCGCCGTGGATCGGCCGGCCGTGGATCAGGATCGTCTCCGGCCCCTCGCCGCGGCGGTAGAGGTCGAAGAGGTCGAGCCCGGCGAGATAGTTGCGCAGCACGTCCTGGGCGTCGGGGCAGCCGAAGGGGGCGATCCAGAGGTCGACCGGCGCCTCCCCCTCACACTCCAGGATCGCCTTGCGGGCCGGGATCGCCGACAGCGACACGCTCACCAGCGTCCGCCGGGCCGGCCGGAAACGGCGCTGGAGATAACGCAGCGACGCCGCGGTGTCGTCCCCGAGGTGGCCGAAGGTCCAGTTGTAGTAGGGGCGCCCCTCGGCGACCAGCCGCGAGTCCATGGCGCTCTCCCCCGCGATGTAGGTGGCGTCGAAGCGCAGCACCACGGCCTTGCGGCCGTCGCGGTCGAGGTCGTCCAGGAGCGTGCGGGCGAGCAGGGCGAAGACCTCCTTGCGCTTGAGGATCGCCGGCGCGATCACCACCGCCACGTCGGGCCGGATCGCGGGGTCCGAGGTGTCGAAGTTGGCGTCCACGATCGCCGCCACCAGGTCGCCGCGGCGGTTCTTGTAGCGGACGACCTCGACTCCCCCGTCTTCCGTCCGGCGGGGGCGGCGCACGAACGCCGCGACCTTGCCGCCGAGCAGTGAGACGGTGCGCGAGATCTTCGCCGCGAGCCCACCGTGCACGGCGTGAACCTTGAGCTCGCGAAAGCTGTCGCGCTCCCCCTCCCCCTCGTCGAAACGGAGGCCGGCGCGCGCGCCGCCGTCGTCCAGCGCCGAGAGGTAGCGCACGGTGGCGCCGGCGATCTCCCGCCTTGCCCCGTCGGATTCCAGCGTGAAGGCTGGCAGCCGGGTGCCCGGCACCAGCGCGGCGCCGGCCGCGAGGCGGACCGAGGCGCCCGCCTCTCCGAGATCCATCACCGGCAGCCGCAGCCGCCCCCCCGGAACGTGCGGCGCGGCCAGCTCGCAGAAGGCGGTCCGCAGGCTGGCGCGCCGCTCGGAGCGCCGCTCCGTCAGATAGACCCGCTCGGGAACCATCACCTCCGTCCCCTCTCCGCCCACGAGCACGATCCCCTCCAGGGCGTAGAAGAGCGGCGGATCGGAGAAGGCGAGGTAGAGGACGCGCGTCCGCGCGGGCGTCGCGAGGTCGAGCCGCAGGGTCGCGCCATGCGGGCCGGCAGGCTCGTAGGCGATCGCCCGGCAGGCCGCCGGATCGAAACCGCGCCCGGGCCGGATGGCGGTCACCGTCAGCCCCCGCTCGACCAGGCTCTGGAGGAGGGCCCGGATCTCGGACGGCTCGCCGAGCGGCAGGAGATTGCCCGGGACGAGGTCGCCGAGCGCCTGCTGGACGCGGACGATCGCCTCGTCCATCTCGTAGAAGCCGGCATGGGCGCGCAGCCGGGCGCGGTCGCGCGCCGAGACCTCCTCGAAGCGCACGCCGATCCCCTCGGGCGACGAGCGCACGGCGCGGGCGGTGACGACGATCGGCTTCGGGTCGGTGGGGATCTCCAGCGAGAGCCGGAACCGCACCTCCGGCGCGACGGCGGCCGGCACGCGCAGGAAGGCGCCGTCGGCCGAGAGGTCGGTCGCCACCAGCCCGCCGCCCAGCTCGGGCCCCTCCAGGATGCGCACGGCCGCCAGCGTGCGGCGCCGGGGCGAGCGGCGCTCCTCGTTCGACTTGCCCACCTCCCACCGGGCGGGCCGCTCCAGGATCAGCGGCTCCCGGGAGTTGTCCTCTGCGATCATCCTCTCCTCCACGCGTCAGACACGGACCGGATTCCCAAGCGCCTGGTCCGCGAGCCGTCCATGGATCTCGGCAAACTCCCGGTGACAGTGGAGGAAGATATCCACCAGCACCGGATCGAAGTGCGTACCGCGATCCCGGGCGATCCTGCGGACGGCCTCCTCATGATCGAAAGCGTTCTTGTAGGGGCGGCGGCTGGTGATGGTGTCGTAGGCGTCCGCGAGAGCCACGATGCGAGCGGCGAGCGGGATGTGGGGTCCTGCGAGCCCGCGCGGATATCCTGAGCCGTCCCAATGTTCGTGATGACAATAAGCAATTTCCATACCCATCCGCAAGAAACGATGGCCGTCGTACCGCTCGATAACGTCGCGCAGCGTGTCGCCGCCGATCTCGGTGTGGCGGCGCATCACCGTCATCTCGTCGGGGGCGAGCGGGCCCGGCTTGAGCAGGATGGCGTCGGGGATGCCCACCTTGCCGATGTCGTGGAGGGGGCTCGATTTGTAAAGATGCTCCACGAACTCGCTGGTTATCTTTTCCGGGGTGGCGATCTTCCCCAGGACGGATTCGCGGCTCGCCGCCTGGGCCAGATGGCGGCTGTACTCGGCCATGCGCTCCAGGTGCCGGCCGGTGGCGCTGTCGCGCGACTCGGCGAGGCGGGCGAGGGTGAGGAGGGCGATGTCCCGCGTCTGGCGGATCTCGACCGTCTGCTCCTTCACCATCCGCTCGAGGCCCTGGCGGTACTCCTCGTTCTGGCGGATGAGGCGGGCGCGCTCGACCGCCCGCTCGACTGTGGCGAGCAGGTCGTCGGCCTCGAACGGCTTGACGATGTAGTCGTAGGCGCCGGCGCGCACGCACTGGCGGACGGTCGCGATCTGCGCGACGCCGGTGACCATCACCACCTGAATGGTCTCGTCGAGCGCCTTCAGGCGCCCCAGCAGCTCGACGCCGGAGAGGCCCGGCATCTCGATGTCCGAGAGCACCAGCGACGGCCGGGGCTCCTCCGCGGCGAGGAGCAAGGCCTCCGCGGCGTCCTTCGCGGTCCGGCAATCGAACGGCAGGGAGGAGAGATGAGCGGACAGCAGAGCCCGGATAGCGGGCTCGTCATCAACGATTACGACGCGCTCTTTCATACGACGCCAAACTGGCCCCGGGCCTCCAGACGACGAAGCCCGGCTCCCTCCTCAAGGAATGAAGAGAGGGCCTCTTCCAGCCTGGCCGGGGAGGAGGAGGCCAAAGGGGTGGAGGCCCTCTCCTCGGCAACTTCGTGACGCACGGCTCCCAAAACTGCGACTGCTGCGTGGATTGTACAGGAAAGGGTGCAATCCGCAATGGTGGAACTGCTGTGCTCCCTCCTACTCCCCCACGAGCGCCAGCGCCTGTTCGGCGACCGCTTTCGAGAGGTACATCCCTCCCGCGATCAGATCCTGGAGGATGGGCCGGGCCAGCCGGATCATTCCCTGACGCTTCGCCCGCAAGACGATCCCCACAGTGCCGACCACCGGAACCCCATGCCACTGGGCATAGGACCGCGCCTTCTGATCGTCGACGATCGCGATCGTCCCTGGGCAGGAGAGAGCCCAGGCGAGCACCGAGGCTTCCCCCTTGCCGAGATCCCAGGCCAGGAGCGTCTCGGGGATAGGCGGTGGCTGGACAACGGACAGCCAGGGAGTGCCCTGGACAGCCTGCGGAACAGCGTCGTTCTCCCCCTTCGCCCGGATCTCGTCCAAGACGGGCTCGGGAATGACCACGTTGGAAGATAAAGCCTTGAGGAGGAGAAGGTTGCCCGTCCGGGCGAGGTGGATCAGAGGCGAGGCGTCCACGGCTGGCGCCTCAGCCAAGATCGATCTCCCCTTTGAGCTCTTCGAGGTCCACCTGAACGACGTCGATCTTCCGGGCGGCGAGCTCGTCGATCAGGTCGGCTCGTGGAATCCCCGCGATCTCCGCCGCCTTCCCTTGCGAGACCAATCCACGCCGATACCAGTCGATGGCCACGGCAAGGCGGACGTCTCTCTCCGCCTCCCGCGGAGACTGCCGCAACGCTGAAAGAACTCCTTCAGGGACCTCGATCGTCAACATTGCCATCGATATACCCTCCGGTCCATTGTAGACCACCCTTCGCCTAGCGCTTCTTCCGCTCCAGCGTCTTCCTGATGTACCCCGCCGCGTCCGGCGTCTTGCAGCCGGTCTCGCCGTGGTCGACTTTCACTTTTCCGATCCGTGCCGCGGCGGCGAGGGCCTTCTCCTCCAGCGCGGGGTTGCGGATGCCGATCGCGATCAACGCGTTGTTCATCCCGTGCCGCACGCGGTTCTGGCTGCCGTGGATGTCGCTCTCGATCGTGGAAAGAAACCTTTCGAAATACTCGTCCGGCAGGCCATCGCCATCCATCGCGACACCGGCGAGGATCCGCCAGCCGGCGGCGGCGATCCACTCCTCATCCGCGGCGATCCAGCGCGCCATCGTCTCGCGGGCGTGCGGCGCCTTCGCCGCGATACCCCCCAGGGCGTCGGTCTCGACGTAGTTGCGCAGGCCCTTCGCCCAGGCGTCGAGCGTCTGCGGGTCGAGACGCTTGGGATCGGCGATCATCGCCGCCAGCATGCGGGCGTCGTGGTTGCCTGAATCCCACAGCGCCACGGCCAGATCGTGGTCGGTCTTGATCTTCTTCTTCAGATCCTTGAGATGGGCGAAGCTGACGCCGTAGACGTCCTCGCCCGCGCCGTGGCGGCGGTAGGTCTTGCGGTTTTGCTCGGTGCCGAGCGACTTCAGGGTATCGAGGGTTTCCTGGAGCTTCATCGTATCCTCCGCTTATCGCTTCATCAGCTTGAAGGCGATCTCCCGCCCCTGCTGCTGGACGTACGCGAGCCGGATCCACAACAGGGCCAGGGGCTCGAGGAGGCGCGCCTGCTCGAGGTTGCCGGCGTCTATGGGATCGAATCCGAGATCGGCCGCGAGACCGGCGCCGGCGGCCTTCGCCTCCGCGTCGTCGCCGCAATAGAACATCGTCGCCGGGACGCCGTTGAAGTCCGGATTCTCCATGTTGTCGGCCCCGATCGTGTTGAAGATCTTGACCACCCGGGCCCCCGGCGCCCAGGACGCCACCTGCTCGCCGGCCGAGGTGTCGAAGCCGTGAGTCAGCCCCGAGAGCTGCGGGGCGAGCGGGTTGGTGCAGTCGAACACGATCTTGCCGGCGAGATCACCGGCGCTCTTCACCGCCTCCTGCGTGCCCTCCCAGGGGGTCGCGAACACCACCACCTCGCCGAAGGCCGCGGCCTCGGCCACCGAGGCAGCCTTCGCCCCCGTCTCCTCGCGGAGCCTGGCCGTCTTCGGGTCCGACGGGTTCCGCACTCCGAACGTCACCTCGTGCCCGGCGCGCATCCAGCCGCGCCCCAGCGCCCCGCCGACGCTTCCCGCTCCGATGATTCCGATCCGCATCGCGCCTCCTCCTCGTAGGTTGCTCCGTAAAGTCATGGTGGAGGAAACAGTCTCCCGCCGCCTAATCCTTCCCATCGTCGTAGCGCACCACCGGCACCTTCCAGACGTCCGGCGCCTGGCTCGCGGCCCAGTCCCAGAGCTCCTGGTTGAAGCGGGCGACCGGAAGGCCGAGAGCGGTGGCGATCACCTGGTCGGTGGTCTGGCCGGCGCGGTAGGCGTCGAGCATGCGGCGGATGCCGGCCGGACCGTAGCGGTGCTCGACGTAGTGCAGGGTCCAGCGCGACTCGTCGTAACCGATGGCGATGAGCGCCGGCGAGAAGCTGCCGATCGCGGGATCGATCAGCGGGAAGCCCACCAGGGTCTCCTTGTCGCGATAGCCGGCGATGGGGTTGACGTCGTCGTCCACCATCTCGAGGTGCTGCGCCAGCCCCTCCTGAAACCAGCGCGGCGCCTGGTTGGCCGTCGCCTGGTCGATCAGCGCGTGGGCCAGCTCATGGGTCAGCAGGGTGACGACGAAAGGGTTGAACTTGGGGATGTCGCCGAGCGGCACCCGGATCTTGCCGTCGTAGAGGCCGAGCACGTCCATGTTGGGGGAGTAGCCGCGCCGGAAGTCGTCGAACGGCAGGATGCGGACCTCGACCACCTTCGGCGCGGCGACCGGGATCCAGGTCTGCAGGCGCGCGCGCTCGGCCTCCAGGATGCGGGCGGCCTCGCTGGCGAACTTCTTCCCCCAGGCCGGCGGATAGACGATGGAGAAATGAGGGCTGTGCAAGACTTCGGAGGAAGCCGCCAGGCGCTTCTCCATCTGCAGCTGGCGCAGCAGGTTGCCGCTGGCCTCGAAAGGGAGCTGCGAGTCGGCCTTGGCGGCGAGCTTCATGGCGTTGTCGAAGCTCCCCTGATCGGCGAGCAGATGGGCGAGCTCGTACAGGGTCTGGGGGTCGGTCCGCCGGTCGGCGGTGTTCCCCTTGGCCAGCAGGATCAGCAGGTCGCGGGCCTCGGCGTCGCGCCGGGAGCGGCGCAGGGCCTGGACGCGCAGCTGCACCAGGTTGGGCGGCAGGCTCGCGGGCTCGCCCGAGAGGGACTCGGTCAGGGCCAGCACGTCGGCCCAGCGCAGGCGGTCCGCCAGGGCCTCGGCGGCATCCTCCGTCCGCTGCCGCAGGACGGGCTGGGCGAGCGCTCCCGGCGTGCGCGCGGCCTTGACCAGGGCGGGCAGGCGCGCCAGCAGGCTCTCCGCCCGCTGTTGCGCCCAGGTCCCGGCGGGATCGCTCGGGGTCCCCGCCGGAGCGAGGTCGCAACCGCCCGGCACCCGCAGCTCGGTCTCCCCGCGGCGTACCCGCAGCGTCCCGCCGAGCAGGCGGGCCTCGAAACCGGCCGGCAGCGCGATCGCCCGGCGGGAGGCCTCCGGACACGAGACGACCGGCTCCTCGGCGTCGCCGAGGTGGGTGAGCTGGCGGATCTGGAGATCTTCGAGCAACGCGACGAGCTGGGGCTTGGCGAAGATCTCGGCGCGCGGGCTCGGCTCGAGCCCCCAGCCGGTGCGGAAATGGTCGCGGGCCTCCAGCGACTGGTCGTCGACCACGGCGGCCCCCGCCAGGGCGTACCAGGCGGCGGCCCGGCGTGCCCCGAGATCGGCGAGCTGGTGCAGAAACTCCTTGGCGTGCTCCTGGAAGCCGAGCAGGAGGAAGGCCTGGGCGGACTCGTAGAGCAATCCTTCGTGCGCCACGCCCACATCCGCCGCCCGCTGATAGGCGACCGCCGCCGGCACCTCCTCGACGCGCACGAACGCGACGCGCGCCCGCAGCAGCTCCGCGAGCGGGAAAGCGCCCGGCGAGGGGAAGCCTTGCAGCACCGCGTCGACTCCACGCAGATCCATCCCCCCCAGCAGGTTCTGGGCCCACCAGAGCTGAGCGACCTGGCCGGCGACGCCGCCGGCCCGGGTCTCCCGTGGCATCGCGGACGGCACCGCCCCTTCCAGCTGGGTGAGGGCGCGCCGGAGCGGCAGGAGCGAGCGCAGCTCGGCCATCCCCAGATCCCTCCCCCCACCCGCCGCCACGGCTCCCGACGCGACCACGCGGGGCAGGAGCGCGGCGGCCAGCGCGACCGCCACGATCACGCCGCCGGCGAGCCCCAGGGAGATCGCCAGCGCCCGCTGGCGCCGTTCCAGCACGGCGGCGGCGAGGAGCAGGGCGCCGGCGGTTCCCACCGCGAGCAGCAGCCAGCCCGGGATCGGGGCGAGCAGCGGCAGGAGCGGCGCCAGCCGCGAGGGTGGAGCCGGGGCGGCAGGAGCGGCGTTCCCCTCGCTCGTGCTCTTCGCCGCCAGGGGCTCGGCGGAGATCCGCAGGGAGCCGATCTTCCAGGCGCCCCCCTCCTGGACCAGGTCGAGCACCAGGGTGTCGTCCACCCCCGAGGGGAAGCCGAGCGTGAACACGGCGCCGTGGCGGGAGATCGCCTCGGGAGCGGCCTCGAGCGCCCACTCCGCTCCGGCCGGCACGCCCGCCCGCACCTCGATCTCGGCCAGCGCGGCCTCCCGCCCGAGCCGCCGCAGCGGCGAGCTGCGCGCGAGGCGGTCCCACCAGGCGGCGGGGCCGCGGTCCAGGTACTCCGCGGCGAGCCCGACGGCCTGCCGCTCGGCTTCGCTCAAGGCGCGCGGGGCCGCGGGCGGTACAGCGAGAGCGAGCCGGGGCACGGCCAGCAGGCAGGCCAGGACGGCGGCCTTCGGCAACAGGGCGGATCGGGTCATCGGCCGCGGCCTCCTTGAGCGTACGGCAAGACTCGGGCGTCCGGCCGTTCGAAATACTTCCGGGGGAACGGACATCATTATATAGTTGCGGGCATCACGTTTCAGATCTGTACGGCCGAGGCCCTTCGGGGGATCGATGACGATCGCCCATGTCATGAGGAATGACGAGATGAAGAGGACCACCCTGTCGTGGAAGCTTCCGGCCCCCGGCCGGGTCCTGCTCGGGCTCGCGCTCGCGCTGCCGCTCGGCTGCGACCCGCCGGCGAAGCCGGTCGCCGATCTGACCGCGACGCCGCAGGCCGTCACCCTGATCCAGGAGACCAAAGAGCGCTGCGTCAGGGTTGCGAAGACGGGGCTCGAAAGAGTCCGCGGCGCGGAGGAGGACGAGCAGCACCGGCAGGACGAGGCGCCGGCGGGGTCCGGCGGCGGCGAACGGGTCCGGCACGCGTCGTACATGGCCGAGGATACGCTGGAAGCGTACCTGAAGGACGAGGCGGCGCCGGAGCTCGCGGCGGTGGACCGGGCCGGCGAGCTGATCCGCGACCTCCTGCCGGAGGTGAAGAAGGAGGCCTCCCCCGAGCTCGCCCAGGCGGTTCAGGCGCTCTCCATCGGCGAGGAGCAGGTCTGCCAGCGCGCCCGCAACGCCAAGCCCTCGCGGTCCAGCTATCAGGAGAGCCTCGACTACGGGGTCCACGACTACGACGCCGCGGAGGCGAAGCTCCAGCCGCTCTACACGGTGAACGCCACCGACTCCCAGTTCGCCCTCAACAAGTACAAGCCGATCCTCGACCAGGTCCGCGCCGGCGCCGATCGCCACCCGGACAACCCGATGCGGCCGTTGACCTCCGATCAGCTCCATCAGCAGCGCAGGGAGTGGGAGGCCACCCAGGAGCTCCAGCAGCGGCAGCAGGCCGACCACGAGGCCGCGGTCACCCGCTGGCGGCAGCGCGAGGAGGGGAAGGCGCCGATCCTGGCGAAGGTCGGCGTCGCGCCCGAGCTGGCGGCGAAGGAGAGCCTGTCGCCGGAGAAGCGGCAGCAGACGATGCAGAGCTGGTACGCCCGATATTCGGGCAAGGTCGCGCCGGTCCGCACCGCCCTCACTACCTACAAGGGGGTCCTGCGGGGGCCGCAGGACCAGATGCTGCCGGTCTGCCGGGAGCTGATGGATGCCACGTCGGCCCTGAACGGCGACGCCGCCGCTCTCGATCCGCCGGACATCGTGGCGAGCCGGGCCCTGAAGAAGGCCTACGCCAACCTCCAGGCGAGCGCCCAGGCCTGCCTGAACGCCCTCACCGCCGAGTCCGCCTTCCGCCTCGCCGACTACGAGGCATCGTTCAGCCAGGCCGCGGCGGCCCTGCAGCCGTACAACGTCACGCCGTAAGAGTGCCGCCGTCCCCGCTCGAGGCAGCTCTACCTTGAGCCCCTGGCCACCCGGCCGGGGGCTCTTCTGCCATTCTCGAACCCTCAGCTTCGTATTTGCGTATAATGATGAAGTTTCCTTCCCAACAGCGCTGGCTCAGGAGATTTCCGTGGCGGGATCCGAATTGCCTACCGAAAACGGCGAGTGCATCGGCCCCTACCGAATCGTCAGGATTCTCGGTCGCGGTGGCATGGGAGAGGTCTTCCTGGCCCGGGACGACCGTTTGAAACGGTCGGTCGCGATCAAGCGGATCCGGCACGACGGCGAGATGACCCCGACCCTGCGCCGGCGCCTGCTGCGGGAGGCCCAGGCCGTCGCCGGCCTCAGCCATTCCGCCATCGTCCACATCTACGACCTGCTGGAGGACGCCGACGACGACTGCATCATCATGGAGTACGTTCAGGGGTCGACCCTGGCCGAGGCGCTGAAAGGCGGCCCCCTGGAGCCGGCGACTGCCGTGCGCCTGGCCCAGGAGATCGCCTCCGGGCTCGCCGCCGCCCACGCGGCGGGGAACATCCACCGAGACCTCAAGGCCGAGAACGTGATCGTCACCCCGGCCGGGCAGGCCAAGATCCTCGATTTCGGTCTGGCGAAGCCGCTGGCGCCCCTGGCGGGCGACCTCTCCCTGACCGCGGTGGGCTTCGTGGTGGGCACCTGGCGCTCGATGTCGCCCGAGCAGGCCCGGGGCGCCGAGGTCGACGAGCGGTCGGACCTCTTCTCGTTCGGCGTCCTGCTCTACGAGATGTTGACCGGCCAATCCCCCTTCCGCGGCGCGAGCGCCCTGGAGATCCTCACCCGGGTGATGTCCCAGACCCCTCCCCGCGTGGACACGGTCCAGCCGGGGCTTTCGCCACGGCTCGGCACCCTGACCGGGCGCCTGCTCGAAAAGGAGCCGGACGCGCGGCCGCAGAGCGCGGCCGAGGTCGTGCGGGAGCTCGCGGCCATCGCCGGTTCCTCCCCCGGCTCGTCTTCCGAGGAGACCATCAGCGCTCTGCCCACCGGGCTCCTCCACCCCTCCACACCGCCGCCGTCTCAGGCCCTGCCGCGATCGGCCGCGGCTCCCCAGTCGACGGCGGGAATGTCGGTCATCCACCGGCGCAGGACGAGGACGTTGGCCGTCGCGGTCCTGGCCGTGGCGCTTCTGGCGACCTTCGGCTTCCTGATCGGCCGACGCTTCCAGCCCGCCCAGCGCCCCGCCCCCGCGGCGCCGGCCGCCATCCCCGCGTCCCTGCGGGTGGTCGTGGCCCGGCCGCAGGTGAACGGCAAGGACGAGCGCCTCCAACTCGCGGCCTCGGGAATCCTGACCACCTCCCTCGGCACTTTGAGCTCACTCGTCGGCGTGGACGCGATCGGTCCGAGCGATCTCCAGGGCGTGCCGGTCCGGCAGATGGCGAAGGTCGCCGCCGCGGACGAGATCCTGGTAGCGATCCTCGCCAAAATGGGCAACCAGGGGGAGATCACCTTGCGGCGCAAGAACCCCGGTGGCCAGATCCTGTGGACCGAGACATTCCTCGCGCCTGTCGAGGCCGGCGACCTCCTCCAGCTCGCGAAACAGGTAGACACGAGCCTGCTCCGGGGCTACAAGGATCGCCGTCTACGGCCGGGGACTCCTACCCTGGCGGCACGTACCGAAGACTACGCCGCGTTCCTTGCCGTCAAGCAGCGGCTCGATGCGGGAGCCGTCCCGTCTGAGGACGACCTGGAGCGCCTCCAGCGGGTGATGGACAAGTCTCCCGGCTTTCTGGATGCCCGCCTCCTCGCGGCCGACCTCCTGCAGAAACGCTTCATATCGACGAAAAAGGTTGCTTACCGCGACAGGGCTCTGGACCTCGTCCGCGGAGCCCGCGAGCTGGCGCCGGACGATCCCCGTCCCCTCTTCACACAATTCAGGATCGAATTGGATCAGCCGAGCGTCGCGGCCAAGACCCTGGCGCGGATCGAAAGGCTCCTCCTCCCAGGCGACCCGCAGGTCCTCGTCTTCCAATCCAACCTCGCGGAGCGGGAAGGCCGTCTGGACGAGGCGCTCGACGATTTGAGGACCGCGGTCCGTAGCTCCCCGATCTGGCGCAATCTCTACAGCCTCGCCGATCTCGAAGCCAAGACCGGCCACGTCGAAGAGGCCCGCGGCCATCTCCATCTGATCCTCGGAAGCTCGCCGGACAATGTCTTCGCCCTGGACAGTCTCGCCCGGATCGAGCTCCTCTTCGGCGACCTGCATCAAGCCGAGCAGCGGTACCAGCACCTCATCGACCGGACCCCGAAACCCCAGCGCGCCCACTACACCAACCTCGGCGTGGCCCGGATTCTCCTGGGCCGTTACCAGGAGGCGATCACGGTCCTCCACAAGGCGCTGGAGATCGATCCGGACAGCTACGAGGCCAACTCGGACCTGGCCCAGGCCGAGCTTGCCCTGGGCCGCGCGCGGGACGCCGAAGCCCACTTCCGGAAGGCGTTGAGCGAGATCGAAAAGAACCCCGTCCCGGAAAACAGCCTTCCCCAGGCGGAGTGCCTTGCGTATCTTGGCCGCCGGCGGGAAGCGGTGGCGATCATCCTCGACGCGCCGGAACAGAAACGCGACGATCCCGATGTCCTCCAGTCCGCGGCGCTGGTGTTCGCTCTCGTCGGAGACCACGCCACCGCGCTGGCCAAGGTCGAGAGAGCCCTCCAGAAGGGAGTCCAGACTCGGTGGTTCCTCTTCCCTGGTTTTGACTCCCTGCGACGCGATCCGGAATTCCGGGACCTCATCAGCAAGGCGCCGGGAGCTCATCGGTGAGCCCCCGGCGCTGGTGGACTTAATTCTGCTCCTCGCACTCGTAATCTTCCTCCACTGGCTCGTCCCCATACTCCATACAGGACTTGGGCGGCCCGATGGTATCGATCACCAGTTTATCGCTGACCACCGGAACCTCCGGTGACGGAGGGGCCGCTGGCGGAGGAACCGTCTGGACGCAGATCTCGTAATCAAGGTCATAGGTCACCGCAACAACAGGGATGGTCACCGTGAGCGTTGTAAAGTTCACTTTTCCAATGACCTTGATCAGCGACGAATTGAGGACCAATCTTTCGTCTGTCTTGAGGTCGAGCATCGTCCAGGACACTTCCTCACTAGTCGCGACCCTCAGATTCGGAGAGTTGGTTTTTTTGTTCTTTCGGTCAACGTCGATTCTTTTCATCTTGATCTCCTTTCTATCTCTCCTGGAATTCCACATCACGTGCCAATCGTCCGGAATGAAAAATTTTTCCTGCAACGCTTTGATTCCACAGATCTTTGAAGATAGGAGCCGCTTTTCAGAACCGCTGCCTGCTGTCTCCGATCGGATAGGCTGTATCCAAGACAAAAGAGAGCTTCCATGAATCCGCGACTGATCGCAGCCTCCGGACCGCTGGCCGGCCAGACCTTCACCCTCGGGACGGAGCGGCTGACGCTCGGCCGCGACCACGGCAACATGATCCACCTGCGCGACCTCGCCGCCTCGCGGCAACACTGCGTGCTGGAGGCCGAGGACGAGCTCTTCCGCCTGCGGGACCTCGACAGCCGCCAGGGAACCTTCGTCAACGGCGTGCCGATCGTCGACAGGATACTGGAGCACGGCGACCTGATCACGATCGGCGGCTCGCTGTTCCTCTTTCAGACCCGCGCCGAAGAGCCAGAGACCGCCCAGGAGCCGGTCTTGCTGGATGAGCGGACCTGGATCGCGGAGAGCACGACCCATCTGGCGGCAGGCGTATCGCATCCCGAAAGCGTTCTCGCGACGCTGCCCGCGGACGCCAGAGTGGCCCGCGACCTCCAGGCCCTGCTGCGGATCGCCAACGCCCTCCACGAGCTCCGCGCCACCCCGCCGCTCGCCCGCCGCCTTCTCGAGTTGGCCCTGGAAACCGTACCCGCCGAGCGGGCCGCTCTACTGCTGCTGGATCCGACCGGCGATCTCATCTTTTCCTGCGCGCTGGATCGCCAGGGGCGGACCGAGTCTTTCCCCGTCTCCCGCACCCTGATCGAGCGCGTCGTCGCCGAGCGCTCGGCCGTGCTCGCGAACGACGTGCTCCAGGGGGACGACTGGGAGGGCATCGATAGCGTGCGGCTGGCACGTCTCCAGTCCCTCCTCGCCGCCCCGCTGACCGGCCGCGAGGGGACCCTCGGCGTCCTCTATCTGGATACCCGCGAGGCGGGGACCCGCTTCGACGAACGCCACCTGGAGCTGACGACGGCCGCGGCCGGCATCGCCGGGGCGGCGCTCGCCAACGTCCGCCACCTGGAGGCGCTGGAAGAGGAGAACCGGCGGGTCGAGGGCGCTCTGGACGCCGGCATGGTCGGCGCGAGCGCGCGCATCCGGGAGATCCAGCGGCTGCTCGCCCGCATCGCCGCCACCGACTCGACCGTCCTGCTGCGCGGCGAGAGCGGCACCGGCAAGGAGGTGGCGGCCCGCGCCCTCCACCGCGGCAGCCCCCGGGCCAGCAAGCCGTTCGTGGCGGTCAACTGCGCCACGCTCTCCGAGACGCTCCTGCAGAGCGAGCTCTTCGGCCATGAAAGAGGAGCGTTCACCGGGGCGGTCGAACGGAAGATCGGCAGGATCGAGGCGGCCCAGGGGGGCACCCTGTTCCTCGACGAGGTGGGCGAGATCCCGACGACGCTGCAGGCCCGGCTGCTGCGCGTTCTGCAGGAAAGGGAGTTCGAGCGGGTCGGCGCCACGCGCCCGATCAAGGCCGACGTCCGGGTGATCGCCGCCACCAATCGCGACCTGGAGAAGGGGATCCGCGAAGGGACCTTCCGGGAAGACCTCTTCTATCGTCTCAACGTCATCGCGGTGACCCTGCCCTCCCTGAGCGAGCGCCGGGAGGACATCCCCCTGCTCGCCAGCCACTTCACGGCCCTGTTCAGCCGCAAGCTCGGCCGCCGCGTCGTCGGCTTCACCCCCGAGGCCCGCACCTGCCTGCTCCGCTACGGCTGGCCGGGCAACGTCCGCGAGCTCGCCAACGCAATCGAGCGGGCGGTGGTGCTCGGCGAAGGGGAGCTGATCCGTCCCGAGGACCTGCCGGAGACCGTGCTCGAATCCGCGCCCGCGGAGCGCGACGGGGGGCCGGTCGGCAAGTACCACGACATGGTGAACGCCTTCAAACAGCGATTGATCCTCGACGCGATCGATCAGGCCGGCGGCAACGTCACCAAGGCGGCCGAGAGCCTTGACCTCAATCCCACCTACCTGCACCGGTTGATGCGGAATCTTGAGCTGAAACATCGTACTTGACCGATTACGATTGTCTTTCCGCCTCCAGAGGCGGTGGCGAAGGAAGAACCCGTCACGGGTCTGTCACCTGCCTTACAACTTCTTTACCTCCGCCCGATATCCTTCTGGAATCTCGGCCAGCCTCCCGGGGTTGAAACCTGCGGGGCGCCGTCGCGTATCTCTTTGGCTCTGCTTTCCGCAGAGGACTCCCGGGGGAGAATTCATGTTGAGGAAGTTCTTGAACATTGTCGTGCCGAGCCTTGCCCTGTCGGCGCTGCTCGCGGGGTGCGGGGGAGATCCCGCGTCCGCGGGGGCCAAGGGGGGAGGGAAGAGGGGCGAAGACAAAGCCGCCGGCCCCGCCCGCGAGGTGCGCCTCGCCACGGCCGCGGAGGGGCGGCTGGCGCGGACGGTCGAGGTTTCCGGCACGCTCGCCGCCGCCGAGCAGACCCAGCTCGGCTTCAAGATCCCCGGCCGCCTCGAGCGCATGCTGGTGGACATCGGCTCCCCTGTGCGGCGCGGCCAGGTGATCGCCCGCCTCTCCCCCACCGACTTCGAGCTCAAGGTGCGCCAGGCGGAGACCGCCCTGCAACAGGCGCGGACCCAGCTCGGCCTCTCCCCCGGCGGCGCCGACGACGCGGTGGACCCCGCGCAGACCGCCGGCGTCAAGCAGGCCGCGGCCACCCTCAAGCAGGCTCAGCTCACCCGCGACCGGATGCACAAGCTCTTCGAGGAACAGCTCATCCCCAGCTCGGACCTGGAGGCCGCGGACGCGGCTCTCGGCGTGGCGGACGGCCGGCAGCAGGAGGCGATCGAGACCGCCCGCACCCGCCAGGCCCTGCTCTCGCAGCGCCGGAGCGAGCTCGCCATCGCCCAGCAGCAGCTCGCCGACTCCGCGCTCACGGCCCCCTTCGACGGCGCCATCCGCGAGCGGCTGGTCAGCCCGGGCGACTATCTGGCCGCCGGCACGCCGGTCGCCGTCCTGGTGCGGGTCCATCCGCTGCGGCTGCGGCTCTCCGTGCCGGAGCGGGAGGCGGCCGGCATCCGTGTCGGCCAGCCGGTCGAGCTCACGGTGGAGGGGGTCGCCGCCAGGCGCACGGGACAGGTCGCCCGCATCAGCCCGGCGATCAGCGAGGACAACCGCACCCTGATGGTCGAGGCCGAGGTGCCCAACGCCGACGGCGGCCTGCGCCCGGGCTCCTTCGCCCGCGCGGCGATCGTCGTCCAGGCCGGCGACTCGGCCGTCCTCGTCCCCGCCTCGTCGATCGTCACCTTCGCCGGCATCCAGAAGGTGGTTGGCGTCGAGGCCGGCAAGGCGGTCGAGAAGAGGGTCCGGACCGGCCGCCACGCCGGCGACCAGGTCGAGATCGTGGAAGGGATCAAGCCCGGCGAGGCGGTGGTGGTGCAGCCCGGCAACATCGTCACCGGCGAGCCCGTGCGCGTGGTGCCCTGACGGAAATGGTGCTTTAAGGAGCCGTATGCAGAAGCTCGCCGACATCTGTATCCGCCGGCCGGTGTTCGCGGCCATGATCATCCTCGCCCTGGTCGTGGTGGGCGCCGCGAGCTACGGCCGGCTGGGGGTGGACCGCTTCCCCTCCGTCGACCTGCCGACGGTCTCCGTGCGCACCTCGCTGCCCGGCTCCTCCACCGAGGAGACCGAGGCCGAGATCTCGCAGAAGATCGAGGAGGCGGTCAACACCGTCGAGGGGATCGAGGAGCTGCGCTCGGTCTCCTCGGGCAGCACCTCGTTCGTCATCGCCACCTTCAGCCTCAACCGCAACATCGACACCGCCGCCCAGGACATCCGCGACCGCATCGCGGGGGTCATCCGCAACCTGCCGCTGGACACCCAGCCGCCGGTGATCTCCAAGTTCAACAACGACAGCTCGCCGGTGATGTCGATCGCGCTGTCGGGCAACCGCTCGCTGCGCGAGCTGACCGAGTACGCCGACAAGGTGGTCAAGATCCAGCTCGAGCGCTCGGCCGGCGTCGGCCAGGTGAACCTCGTCGGCGGCCTCAACCGGGCGATCAACATCTGGATCGATCCCGACCGGCTGGCGGCGTTCGGCATCCCGATCACCGCGGTGCGCCAGGCGATGGTGCGGCAGAACGCCGAGGCGCCGGGCGGCAACGTCACCTCCGGCGCCCGCGAGCAGACGCTGCGCACCATGGGGCGCTTCGAGAATTCGGAGCAGTTCAACGACCTCGTGGTGGCCACCATCAACGGCCAGCCGGTGCGCGTGCGCGACCTCGGCTCCTCCGAGGACGGCACCAAGGAGCAGCGCTCGATCGCCCGGCTGGACGGCGTGCCGACGGTCAGCCTGGAGATCCTCCGCCAGTCGGGGGCCAACACGGTCGAGGTGATCAACGGCGCCAAGGCGGCGCTGGCGCGCGTGCAGGCCCAGCTGCCGCCGGACCTCAAGCTGGAGGTCATCCGCGACCAGTCGGACTACATCTACGCCGCCCTCCACGAGATCAACCTGCACCTGATCCTGGGCAGCATCTTCGCCTCGCTGGTGGTGTTCGCCTTCATGCGCAGCTGGCGCTCGACGGTGATCGCCGCGGTGGCGATCCCCACCTCGGTGATCGCCACCTTCGGCATGATGAAGGCGCTCGACTTCACCCTCAACAGCGTCACCATGCTCGCCCTGGTGCTGATGGTGGGGGTGGTGATCGACGACGCCATCGTGGTGCTCGAGAACATCTTCCGCTTCATCGAGGAGAAGAAGATGGGCCCGTTCGAGGCGGCGAAGAAGGCGACCCAGGAGATCGGCCTCGCGGTGCTGGCGACGACGCTGTCGCTGGTGGTGATCTTCGTGCCGGTCTCCTTCATGTCGAGCATCTCCGGACGGTTCCTCTACCAGTTCGGCCTGACGGCGGCGGCGGCGGTGCTGGTCTCGCTGCTCGTCTCCTTCACCCTGACGCCGATGATGAGCGCCCGCATGCTGCGCGCCGAGGACGCGGCGTCCGGCCACGGCGGCCAAGACGGCCACGGCGAGGCCGGGCCGTCCCGCTCGCGGCAGGGGTTCTACGCCCGGATCGACCGCGGCTACGAGCGGCTGCTGCGCTTCACCATGGCCCACCGGCGCGCGGCGGCCCTGATCTGCCTCGGCGTGATGCTGGCCTCGATCCCCCTGTTCAAGCTGGTGAAGGTGGAGTACATCCCGAGCGACGTCGACGAGTCGGAGTTCGAGATCAGCATCAACGCCCCCGAGGGGACGAGCCTCGCCGGCATCGACGAGGCGATGCGGGCCATCGAGGCCGAGCTGCGCCAGGTCCACGGCATCCGCAGCATCCTCGCCACGGCGGGCGGCGGCTTCCTGAGCGGCGTCAACCAGGGGAACGTCTTCGTGCGCCTGGTGCCGAGCGAGCAGCGCAAGTTCTCGATCACCCGGTTCTTCGCCGGCCTGGCCCATCTCGATCCCGGCGCCGCCTTCCGTGACAACTACAGCCAGCGGGACGTGATGACCGAGGTCCGCGCCCGTCTCGCCAGGTTCAAGGACCTGCGCTGCGGCGTGCGCAACCTCCCCTCCTTCAACATCGGCGGCGGCAACTGGGACATCGACTTCGCCCTGCGTGGCCCGGACCTCCAGGCGCTCGCCGGCTATGCCGAGCAGCTGCGCCAGAAGTCCAAGGAGCTGGGCGGCATCGTGGACGCCGACACTACGCTCAAGCTCGACCGCCCCGAGCTGCGGGTGGAGGTGGACCGCGAGCGCGCCGCCGCCCTCGGCATCGACATGTCCGACGTCGGCGACGCCCTGCAGCTGATGGTCGGCGGCGACCAGCAGGTTTCCCGCTTCCACGATCCCGGCATCAACGACGACTACGACGTCCAGCTCCGGCTCACCGAGGGGGCGCGCAACGACCTCAAGTCGATCCTCGGCCTCTACGTCCCGGGCCGCGACGGCAAGCTCTACCAGCTCGGCAACTTCGTCACCCTCCAGCAGGAGACCACGGCCTCCCGCGTCGACCGCCTCGACCGCCAGCGGCAGGTGAGCCTGCGCGCCAGCGTCGCCCCCGGCTATGCGCTGGCGGACCGGCTGGAGGCCTTGCAGCAGGCGGTCAAGGAGATGAACCTGCCGTCCACCTACTCGACGGCGGTCGGCGGCCGCGGCCGCGAGCTGGCGCGCACCTACAGCGAGTTCGTCTGGGCGCTGACGCTGTCGATCATCTTCATGTACATGATCCTGGCCTCGCAGTTCGAGAGCGTGGTCCATCCGCTGACCATCCTGCTGTCGCTGCCGCTGGCGGTGCCGTTCGCGCTGCTGTCGCTGTGGGCCACGCACAACACGCTGAACCTCTACTCGGCCTTGGGGATCCTGGTGCTGTTCGGCGTGGTGAAGAAGAACGCCATCCTGCAGATCGACCACATGAACAACCTGCGGGCGCAGGGGATGGATCGCCTGGCGGCGATCCTCCAGGGGAACCGCGACCGGCTGCGGCCGATCCTGATGACCACGCTGGCCCTGGTCGCCGGCATGCTCCCGCTGGCCGTGGGCACCGGCCCGGGCGCCGAGGAGCGGCGGGCGATCGCCGTGGTGGTCATCGGCGGCCAGAGCCTCTCGCTGCTGCTGACGCTGCTCGCGACGCCGGTCTTCTACTCGCTATTCGACGACCTGCGGGGCAGAGAGAAAGTGGGTGGGCTGGTGCGGCGGGTGCTCCCGAAGTGGGGCCCGAAACGGGAGCGGGAGATCGAGGAAGAGGCGGCGTAGCACCTCTGCTACAATCCAGCTATGAAAACCATCGCTCAGCGTGAGCTCAGGAACCAGAGTGGCGAGATCCTTCGTCAGGCCGAAGCGGGTCAGCAGTTCACGATCACCGTGGACGGCCGCCCGGTCGCTGTTCTCGGTCCTTGCCAAAAACGGCAGTGGGTGCCCCGAGAGGAGCTGCTGAAGATCCTGAAGGCCCTGCCTCCCGACCCCACGCTCCTCGACGAGGTTCGCGAATTGGGCGGCACCCTCGAGGATCTGGGCGATCCATGGGAACGGTAGAACGAGGTCTTCTCGACACCTCCGTGCTCATTGCGCGCGAGGAAGAGCCCGAGATCGAAGTTCCCCGCGAGATCGCCATCTCTGTAGTTACGCTCGCGGAATTGCACTACGGCGTCCTGATTGCCAAGGATGATCTGACCCGGCAGCGCCGGCTGAGCCGGCTCGGAGCGATCGAGGCAAGCTTCCAGCCCCTCCCGGTCGATTCCGCCGTAGCCCGCGCTTTTGGAATCGTATCTCATGCCGTCAAGGCCGCCGGTCGTCAGCCCCGGTCTCGAAGTATGGACCTGTTGATCGCGGCTACCGCCCTGGCGCACAACATACCGGTCTACACGCGGAATGCCACCGACTTCGAGGGGCTTCGAGACCTGATCGACGTTCGGATCGTCTAGGAGCGGCACGGTATCCTTGCCCCATGACAGCTCCCGTCGATCCTCATTCCACCCACACCGTCTTCAACCAGTCCCCGCCGTTCGAGGACGTGAACCTCTTCACCTCCGACCAGGCTCTGACCGAAGCGCTGCGTCGGGAGGGGGCAGACTGGGCCGAGGAGCGGGCGCGGGCGTTCGGCGAGGCCGTGGGACGGCGGGAGACGGTCGCCTGGGGTTTTCAGGCCAACGAGCATCCGCCGGTCCTGCGCACGCACGACCGCAACGGCAACCGGATCGACGAGGTGGAGTTTCACCCCGCCTGGCACGCTCTGCTGGCGCTCGGGGTCGAGCACGGGCTCCATGCCCTCCCCTGGCGCGAGCCGCGGCCGGGAGCGCACGTGGCGCGGGCGGCGATGTTCATGCTGCTGGCCGAGGTGGAGGCCGGGGTGGGGTGCCCGCTCTCGATGACCTACTCGGCGGTGCCGGCCCTGCGCCTCCAGCCGGAGCTCGCGGCCGAATGGGAGCCGCGCTTCACCGCGACGGTCTACGATCCGCGCCTGGTGCCTTCCCCTGAAAAGGCGGGCGCCCTCTGCGGCATGGCGATGACCGAGAAGCAGGGGGGCTCGGACGTGCGCGCCAACACCACCCAGGCGCGGCCGGCGGGCGACGGCTACGAGATCACCGGCTACGAGATCACCGGCCACAAGTGGTTCTGCTCGGCGCCGATGTGCGATGCCTTCCTCGTGCTCGCGCAAGCCCCTGCGGGGCTCTCCTGCTTCCTCCTCCCCCGCTTCACGCCGAACGGCGAGCGCAACCGCCTCCACCTGCAGCGGCTCAAGGACAAGCTCGGCAACCGGTCGAACGCCTCGAGCGAGGTGGAGTTCCACGCCGCCTGGGCCCGCCTCGTGGGCGAGGAGGGGCGCGGCGTGCAGACGATCCTGGAGATGGTGAACCACACGCGGCTCGACTGCGTCATCGGCGCCGCGGCCGGCATGCGCTGGGGGACCGCGCGGGCGATCCACCATGCCCTCCACCGCCGGACCTTCGGCAAGCCCCTGCTCGATCAGCCGCTGATGCGCAACGTCCTGGCCGATCTCGCCCTCGAATCCGAGGCCGCCACCACGGCGATGATGCGTCTCGCCCGCGCCTATGACGCGGAGAACGCGGAGAACGCGGAGGAGACCCCGTTCCGGCGGCTCGCGACGGCCGTCCTCAAGTATTGGATCTGCAAGCGCGCGCCGGTCCACGCCGCCGAGGCGCTGGAGTGCCTGGGCGGCAACGGCTACGTCGAGGAGTGGGGGATGGCGCGACTCTACCGCGAGGCGCCGCTCAACTCGATCTGGGAAGGATCGGGCAACGTCCAGTGCCTGGACGTGCTGCGGGCGATCCAGAAGAGTCCCGAGTCACTCCAGGCCCTGCTTGGGGAGATCTGGAAGGCCCGGGGGGGCGATCACCGGCTGGACATCTACGTCAACGAGCTGCGGACCCAGCTCGGGAATCCGGAGGATCTGGAGCTGCGAGCGCGCCGCCTGGTAGAGCGGCTCGCCCTGGCCCTCCAGGCCTCGCTTCTCGTGCGCCACGCCCCGGCGGAAGTGGCCGACGCCTTCTGCGCCAGCCGCCTGGCCGGCGACGGCGGCCGGGCCTTCGGGACGTTGCCGGCCGGGACGGACTTCGGGGCGATTCTGGACCGGGCGTTTCCCGCCTAACTCACCCGCGGCCGGGGGAACCGCAGCCGGAAATCGCTCACCTGGAACCCCGCCACCAGCTTCCCCTCGTTGACGTCCGGAAACGCTTTGGGCATCGTGCGGAAATCGAGCAGCCTGGCAGGACGCAGCACCCCCCAGCCGCCCAGCCTCGTCTCGTAGACCCGGCCGTCGCGGAACTGCGTGATCGTCCGCCAGGAGGAAGGCGCGAAGAGGCTGGACGCCGGGAGCGGGAGCCCGCGCCCCGGAGCGACGGTGAGGTCCACTTCGGCGAGCTGGTCGCGCTGGACGATCACGCGCTCGGCGCCGTCCTCTCCCGGCACGACCTCGAACTCGGCCGTCTGCTTGGGAATCCCCCAGTTCTCCCGGCCGTTGACGGCGCTCGCCGCGGTCGAGACATAGATGCGGGAGATCGAGAAGAGATGATGCCGCCAGCGCAGGTTGCGGCCGGCCGCGAAGAGCAGCTCGCGATAGGGGCCGACCGGCGACCGCCTGTAGTCGACCAGCATCAGGACCCCGAGCTCCCCCTCGAAGTGTTCGCCCACCAGCTCCGGCGGCAGGAAGCCTCCGTTCCGCAGGAACCACGGCTCGAAAGTGAAGAGAAAGACGTAGCCGCTCCCTCGCAGACGCCAGGGGGGAGGAACGCGTGAGACGGAGGGCTCGGTCACAACGATCAACGCCAGGAGCGCTCTGTTAGGAGCTGCCTCAGATCCTCTTCGAGAGCCTGGAACGCGGAGAGCCGCCGCAGCGGCGAGAAATCCTCGATCAGGTCCGCCAGGCGATGAATTCTGGGGGCCGGGTCGAACCGCCGCAGGCGGCCCGGGCGCAGGCCGCTGGCGTTTGAGAGCAGGTTCCAAAGGAGATCCTTGGGATCAGGGACCTCCTCCAGCCTTTTGAGAGGAGGGATCTCCAGAGGCATGCGGCCTCTGGGATTGTCCGCCGCGGAACGGATGGCACCCTCATCGAACAGCAACCAGGTTTCCTGCATGCGGACCGGGACGACACAGATGGCGGTCTGTTGAGAACCAGCCGCGTCCAGGTGCTCACGAATCTCCGCCACCCTCGACTCCCGGCTCCCCCCTTCGGCATCGCGATGGATGAACAGAAGATCACAGGGATAGAGGACGAGAGTCCTCCGGATCTTCTCCGAAAGGAGCCGCGGAGGAGGGCGCAACGAGCGAAGGTCCGCCCACTGATCCGAGAAGTCCCGGGGCGAATTCTGGAGCAGCATCCAGCGAAGGACCGGGAGCAGCGCCCGGTCGGAAGAGCCGTCAGAGAGGAGAGTGAACGTCAGAGGGATCAAGAGCTTGCCGCTGAGCCGAAAGGCAGCCACTGCTGGATGTCCTGACGATCGATCACCCGCGTTCCAGAGCGGCGCTTCTCCTGTTCCTTCACCGCGGGTGCCGGATCAACGGGGCTCAGATACGAGATCAGTTTCCCCAATGGAACAGTAGGAAGATCGGGCCAGGCCCGCGCCCTCCAGGTCTCCGGAAGCCAGCGAAACACCGGGATGGTGACCCGTTGCCCATCCCGCCGGGAGGTCTGCGGCAACACGACCAGGAGGGAGCTGTCCGGAACCACACTGGCCACGACCGGAGAGTGGGTATTGACGATGACCTGACGCAAAGGATTGTCGGAATCGACCGGCAACATCGGATCGACGGCCAGATCCTGGAGCAGCCGCAGCATGGCGGAGATCCGCTCTGGATGAATGCCGTTCTCAGGCTCCTCCATGCACAGGACGCCACGCGCTTCCGAATCACTTTCCAGGATCGCAAGGGCCAGGAAGCGGAGGGTACCGTCCGAGAGCGAACGGGCCTCGTGCTCCGTGCCACCCCGGTCCCGCAGCATGAGGGTTAACAGCTCCCGCCTCTCGTCCACGTCGACACGAACGGAACCGACACCCTCGATCAGCTCGGCGAGCCGGTTGGCCACCCGGGCGTAAAGCGCCTCGGTCTGATCCTCCTCGGAGCTGGACGGCGGCAGAGAGACTCGTCCCAAGGCCGGGTTGGTATCCAATCTGGCAAGCCGGGCGAGCGTTGCGGGCAGATGCGCGCCATTGGTGGCCAGGGAGCGAGGCGCCGTGAAGAGGTCGGGGGAGCGCAGGGCGGAGGGTTCCAGTTGGAGAAGACGCCAGGACTGCATCTCCCGCCGGGCCAGTACGGCGGTGGAGCTCTCCGCGGCATTGACGTTGGAGAGAACGGTCCGCGGGAGCCTCTCCGCTACGTGATTGCGTGGACGGCCCCCGCCTTTGTAGGCTTTCCCCAAATCCTGGTGCAGTTTTATGTATGTGACCCCCTCGCGGACCTCCGTCGAGATGAAGGGGCTCGTCCTCCTCCCCTCGACGACAGAGCGCCGCCAGGCAGGAGAATGGGGAAACGGCAGATTTCTCCTCGCCTCTCCCAGAGTGATGTGCGTCAGCTCCTCGCGGCGGATGCAGAGCCCCGAGGGTGTGCTTCCCAACTTCAAAAGGTATCTCAGAAAGGTGATCGCCGCTTTCGCTTCCTGTCCAAGATCGTCGACGCCGACGGCAGGAATCAGCATCTCCGCTTCGAGCGTCATCTCCTCCGCGGCCTGATCCCCCACCCGATGGAAGATGCTCCTCAGATCCGCGGCCCGTCCGCCCTCGCTGCGAACCGAGAGAGCCGCTTCCATGAGGGGCCTCTCCGAGAGCGCGCTGAGGAACGTGATGGCGTCGAACAGGTTCGACTTCCCAACTCCGTTGGCCCCAGCGATGCAGGTGAACGGCCCGAACGACACGTCGACGTCGACGAGGTTCTTGAATCCATTGACCTTGAGACGTGTCAGCATGGCGGTCGAAAGCGCTCCCGGTCAGTATATCGGAGTCCTAAAGGATCTGGCCTGCTCCTTGCTGCCCGTTCCTGCCGGGATGGGGAATCGACAGCATGGGTGCGCCGGTTCTCTCTATCGGGAAGGAGGACACTTCATGAAATGCCAGACCCCAGATTGCATTGGCGAGCACGAGCTGCGGGGGATCAGCCATTCGGTGATCTACCGGCAGCGGACGGTGGTGGTCCACAACGTGCCGGCGCACGTCTGCCCGGAGTGCGGCGACGCCGTGCTGATCGAGGAGACGACGATCTACCTGGAAGACCTGCTGCGGCGGAAGGCACGGTCGAAAGCGACGGCGTTCGCCTACGAGGCCTGACCCCGACCTCGATCCGACCCGCCGAAACTACGGGGCGGTTCTGGCGTACTCTCCCTGTCGATTGCCGATAGCGCCGACAGGAGAGATCCCGATGCGAAACGCAGCGCTCGCCGCCCTGACCCTGGTCCTCGCCCTTCTCTTCACCCCCCTGGCTCACGCTCAGGCTCCCTCCGGCGCTCCGGCGGCCTCTCCCGCCGTGGGCGCCGCCGGCCCGTCCGCGCCGGTGCCGGTGCCGCCGCCGAGCGAGAAGGCCCTGCGCTTCTACCGGAGCGGCAACGTCCTCTGGGCGATCTCCACGGTCTGGGGGCTGCTGGTGCCGCTGCTCCTGCTCTTCACCGGCCTCTCGGCGCGGATGCGCGACGCGGCCCGGAAGATCGGCCGCAACTGGTTTTTCACCGTCGCGATCTACGGCATCCTCTTCACCCTCGTCACGGCGCTCCTCTCGCTGCCGCTGGACTACTACTCGGACTTCGTGCGCACGCACGCCTACGGCCTTTCGGACCAGACCGCGGCCAAGTGGTGGGGCGACATGATCAAGGGGCTGGCCATCGGCTGCGTCGCCATCGCCCTGCTCCTCTGGTTCCCCTACCTGCTGCTGCGCAAGAGCCCCCGGCGCTGGTGGCTGTACTCGGGGCTGGCGGTGATCCCCCTGCTGGCCTTCGGCCTGTTCATCACCCCGGTCTGGATCGAGCCCCTCTTCAACAAGTTCGGCCCGATGCAGGACAAGGCCCTGGAGGCCCGGATCCTGGCTCTGGCCGACCGGGCGGGCATCGAGGGGAGCCGGGTCTACGAGGTCGACAAGAGCGTCGACACCAAGACCGTCAACGCCTACGTCACCGGCTTCGGCGGCACCAAGCGGATCGTCCTCTGGGACACCATCCTGGCCAAGCTCGACTCGCCCGAGGTGCTGTTCGTCATGGGGCACGAGATGGGGCACTACGTGCTCGGCCACACCTGGCAACTCATCCTCCTGGGGTCCGCCATCACCCTCTTCGGCGCCTGGGTGATCCATCGCACGGCGGGAGAGCTGATCGCGCGCTACCGCGCCCGCTTCGGCTTCGACGAGCTGGCGGACGTGGCCTCGCTGCCGCTGATGGCCCTGCTCTTCGGCCTGGTCTCGCTGGTGCTGACGCCGGCCATCCTGGCCTTCGGCCGGCACGTCGAGCACGAGGCGGACCGCTTCGGCCTCGAGATCACGCGCGACAACCACGACTGCGCCACCGCGTTCGTCAAGCTGCAGCAGGAGAACCTCAGCGTGCCGCGCCCCGGCCTGCTCTACAAGCTCTGGCGCTCCGACCACCCGCCGCTCGGCGAGCGCATCGACTTCTGCAACGAGTACCACCCCTGGGAGCAGGGTCAGCCGCTGAGGTACGGAGACAAGGTCCGGGGTCCGCAGGGGTAGGAGATCGCCCCTGGGCCCCGGCCGGCGGACTTCAGGTCGGGCAGCAATTGCCGAATCTGTTGAAGGTGTACTCCGTGCAGCTCCTGGCAGTGGTGATGACCGCCCCGGAGGTCAGCTTCAACTGCTCGTCTTCCAGCTCCACGAAGGCAGAGGGGTGATCCGGAAGCTGGGCTCTCTCCTCGGCGGTCAGACTGGCGCGGTAGAGGGGGTCTTTCCAGGCACGGATGACGTCGTCTTTGTTCATGCTGAACCTCCTGAGGGCCGCGGGCCCGTCCAGACAGGCTCGCGGATCGCCCCAAGTATAGGCCTCGCCGGTCACCCGATGCCGCTCAGCACCAGCTTGCCGATCATCCGTCCGGACTCGACCGCGGCGTGCGCCTTACGCAGGGTCCCGGCGCTGAGAGGGCCGTAATTCTCCCGCATCGTGTGGCGCAGCGTGCCGTCGTCCAGGAGGCGCGCGGCCTCCTCCAGCAGGTCGTGCTGGACCTGCATGTCCGGGGTCTGGTACTGCGACCGGGTGAACATCAGCTCCCAGCAGATCGCCACGCTCTTGCTCTGCAGCATGTTGATGGGGACCGGTTGACCGCCCTTGGTGCCCACGATCAGACAGAGTTTCCCCTGCGGCTTGATCACGTCCGCCATGTTCTGGAGGTGCATCTCCGTGCTGGCGGCGCACAGGATGTAATCGACCTCGCCGGCACCGATCCGCTGGAACTCTTCCTTGAACGGTTTCCGGTGATCGATCACCTCGTCCGCGCCCATCTCGCGGCACCATGCCTCGGTCTCTCCGCGCGATGCGGTCGCGACGACGCGCAGGCCCGCCAGCTTCTTGGCGATCTGGATGGCGATCGAGCCCACCCCGCCGGCGCCGGCGATTACCAGCAGGCTCTTGCCGGAGGATTCCGCGGACCGCGGGATGCCCATCCGGTCGAAGAACGCCTCCCAGGCGGTGATCGTGGTCAACGGCATCGCGGCGGCCTCCTCGAACGAAAGGCTGCGCGGCTTCCGGGCGGCGATCCGCTCGTCCACCAGGTGATACTCGGCGTCGCACCCCTGGCGCGTGATGCTCCCCGCGTAATATACCTCGTCGCCCACCTCGAACAGCGAGACCTCCTCCCCCACCGCCTCGACCACGCCGGCGGCGTCCCAGCCGAGGATCTTCGGCTCCGTCTCCACCTTCTCCTTGGGAGAGCGGACCTTGGTGTCCACCGGATTCACGGAGACGGCCTTGACGCGGACGAGGAGGTCCCGGCCGCGGGCTTCGGGTTTGGGGATCTCGACGTCGATCAGGCTTTCCGGGTCGTCGATCGGCAGGTACTTATAGAGTCCGACGGCCTTCATGGGTGTTTTTCCCCTCCTTCCGAGTGGATTCTCCCCCAGATCGCGCACAAATCCCCGGCTACGGAGGCTCGATCCCCGCAGGGAATGTTCCGTTCCCGGCAGGAGAGGCGACGATCCCCGAGGGGCAAGGCTCGCTCCCCATGGGGAAGGCGCTGGTCCTGGCAGGGAACGCACGGCTCCCCGAGTGGTGGGGTCCGCTCCCCACGGGGAACGTACGGCTCCCCATGGGGAACGGGAGGCTCCACGGGGGTCGCTCGACATCTCCGGTGGGGAACGGGACGTTCTTCCCGGGGAGCGTCAGAAACTTGATGGGGAAGCAGAGACAACCCGCCGGGAGTGTTCCGTTCCCCGCGGAGATTCCGCCGTGCCCCGGCTCCCGCCAACCGTGGATCCAGGCTCCCGTTCGCGGGACCGCGGGGCGGCTACCGGTCCCCCCGGCCGCGCTCTTGCATCTCCCGGGGACGCAGACTGGGAACCCGGAGGCCGAGCCCATGCCGATGATCCTGCGCGCCGAGAACCTCGGCCGCGTCGCGAACGGAAAAACCCTGGTCCAGGACGCGACCTTCGAGGCGCGGACGGGAGAGGTGCTTGCCATCTTCGGCCCGAGCGGGGCCGGCAAGAGCTCCCTGCTGCGCCTTCTCAACCGGCTGGACGAGCCGACCGGCGGCACGGTCTATCTCCACGAGACCGACTACCGCACCCTGGCGCCCCGCGAGCTGCGCCGCAAGGTGGGCATGGTAACCCAACGGCCCTTCCTCTTTCCGGGCTCGGTGGCGGACAACCTGCGATTTGGCCCGGCCCAGCGCGGCGAGCTGCTGCCGGAATCCGCCGTCGAGGATCTCCTCACCCAGGTAGGACTGGAAGGCTACGCCGGCCGGAACGTGGCGAACCTCTCGGGCGGCGAGATGCAGCGCGTCTCGGTGGCCCGCACCCTCGCCAACTCCCCCCTGGTCCTCCTCCTGGACGAGCCGACCTCGGCCCTGGACGACGCCGCGAAGCGCGAGGTCGAATCGCTGGTCCGCGCGATCGTGCGCGACCAGGGGCTCGGCTGCGTGATGGTCACCCACGACATGGACCAGGCGGCGCGCCTGGCCGACCGCGCCCTGGCGCTCGCGGACGGCCGGATCGTGCGCGCCGGATCGATCGCCGAGGTGCTGCATGCTTAAGCTTCTCTTTCACACCCCGCTGCAACTCGGCATCGCGCAGGCCCTCGCGGCGGCCCTGGCGGCAGGGGTCGTGGTGCTGCTGGCGCGCCGGCGCGGCATCCATCTCGAGAGCGAGGCCGCGATCGCGATGGTGCGGGGGATCGTGCAGATCGTCGCGGTCGGCTCCGTCCTGGTCGTGCTGCTCCGCGGCCCGCGATGGACGAGCGGGCTCCTGCTGGCCGGCATGATCGTCGCCGCCGGAGCGACCTCCGCCAGGCGGGCGAAGGGGCTGCCGGGAGCGTTCGCGGTCTCCACCTGGTCGATCGCGGCCGGCGCCGGCTCGGTGATCGCGCTGATGACCGCGCTCGGCGTCATCGACACCGCCATCACCACCCTGGTGCCGGTAGGCAGCATGCTGATCGCCAACGCGATGAACACCAACGGGCTGGCGCTGAACCGCTTCCGCTCCGACGTGCTGGCCCACGTCGGCGAGGTGGAGACCGCGCTGGCGCTGGGGGCGGACGCGAAGAACAGCGTTTCGCCCTACGTGCAGGCGTCGTTCGAGGCCAGCCTGATCCCCGCGATCGACTCCCTGCGCTCGCTGGGCATCGTCTGGATTCCGGGGCTGATGGCGGGGATGCTGCTCTCCGGCTCGAATCCGGTCTACGCGGCGATCTACCAGTTCGTGGTCCTGGCGATGATCTTCGCCGCCTCCGGGCTGACCTCGCTGGCCGGCACGCTGCTCATCCGCGGGCGCATCTTCTCCCCGGCCGAGCAGCTCCTGCTGCATCGCGAGGCCTGACGGACCGCCGCGAGGCGGTCCCGAACGTGCCTCAGGGTCGGTATTAAGGCAGATACTGCAGCGGATCGGCCAGCCTGAGGTTGGGCGATTCGGCGATGTACTCGCTGAGCAGCTTGGCGTGCCCCTGGCCGATGAGGAGCAGGATGCGCTCGGTGGGGGAATCGATCATCCGCACCAGGTTGCCATAGATCAGCAGGTTCCGCTTGTACCAGCCGGCGAGCACGTCGGCGCCCTTGGGATCGGCCGCCGACCCGATCTGGGCCATGTAGAGGTAGGGGCGGTGGTTGGCCATGAGCTGCTCGGGGGAGTTGAGCCAGCGGAAGAAGCCGCCGAGGGTGCCGGCATCGCGCTTCCGGCCGATCTCGGTCACCGCCGACTTCCCCAGCTCCATCGCATGGTCCATCAGCGGCTGCTGCCCGTTCTTCGCCGCGACGGCCATGATCCCCTCGAAATCCATGTCGAGCTTGGTGTCCGCCGCGTAGAGCTGCTTCTGGCCGAGCTCCCTGGCGAGACGGTAGGCGATCTGATCGATCTCGTCAGCCTTGAGCTTGTACTCCCCCTTGAGATAGGCCTGGTACTCGCCGTTGGCCTTGCCGATCCCCTCCGGGGTGCTCTCGATGGCGATCTTCGTAGGCTGGTACCGCTTCAGGGTGGCGATCATCTCGGTCAGCTCGCGCTGGCGCTTCTCGGTGAGGATGTCCGGCACCGACGGCGAGAAGAGGTCGGCGGTGGACCCGCCGAAGTGGACGGTGCCGAGGATGAGGATGGACGGCTTGGCTCCAGTGGCTTCGGGGGCGGCTTGAGCGGCGAGCGGCAGGGCTGCGAGGACGGCGAGCAGCCCGGCCGCGAGGATCTTCTTCTGAATCTTCATGGTCATTCCCTCCGGCCGTCTTACGCCAGGACCGGCGGGAGGGTTTCAGCGCACCGGTCTCCGTCCTCGCGGTCTAACGCCGTCCGGGCTCCAGCCGGCCCATGATCCGCAGCTCGACCAGCTCCTCGGGAGAGAGGTCTCGGTAACCCTCGCTCGCCGCCTTGCGGACGAACTCGGCATTGATGCCGTAGAGCTGAAACTCGAATAGCCGATTCGTCGACAAGTTACGATAGCCGGCATCCTCCATCTCACGGATAAACGCCGGGCCCACGTCGAACTTGACCCGCCGCTCGTCCCGCAAGTCGCCATTGCCGGCATGCGCCCATTCACGGATGGCCTTCGGATTTACGTCATAGATCCGGAACTCGAGCAGCCGCTCCGGGGACAGCTCGCGATAGCCCGCATCCCCTATCGCCTGGATGAACTCCGGGGTTACGTCGTGGACCCGGAACTCGACCAGCTGTTCCTCCGTGAGCCTTCCGTAGCCGAGGTCCAGGAGCCCCAGGGCGAAGGTAGACGAGACGTCGAACATGGCGTACTCCACCAGACGGTCGTCACGCAACACATAACCCAGATTCGCCATCTGGCCTATGTAGGCGGGATTGCCCTCGAAGGTGAAAGAACCGGTGCCCTGCGGCCCCTCCTTGGCGTCCTCGAAACGGCCTTCGAAGCGGAGCGTCCCGGCATCGCGGCGAATCTCGAAGCGACCGGCGGTGAGGCCGGCGAGCTGATTCGCGGCGAGGGGGAACGAACTCTCCAAGCGGCTCCGGCCGCTACCCCAGCGCAGGGACAGCTCGATTTTTTCGCCTTTGCGCTGGGCCGTCCAGGTGCCCTGGGAAGGCCGGTCCTCTTTGGCAGG
This sequence comes from uncultured Acidobacteriota bacterium, assembly GCA_963698025.1. Classification (GTDB taxonomy): domain Bacteria; phylum Acidobacteriota; class Thermoanaerobaculia; order Multivoradales; family UBA5704; genus DATARR01. The sequence continues at coordinate 1,825,555 of OY969112.1, forward strand.
CGTCTCGACGACCGGATCCTTTACCACACCCACGGTGCCACGAATCGGTCCCGCAGAGGGATCGACGATCCGACTCTCTATCACGACGCCACGAGACGGGGCGGCCTCCTTCCGGTCCGGCGTTCCCGAGGCGTGGGAAATCCCGAGGCCCGCCAGCGGCAGCAGCGACAGGGCCAGTACGCCGGCCATCCACGAGTGCCGGGGGCGGTGGACCGGGACGCCGACCAGCCGGCGGATACGCTCTACCAGGGAACCGCCGGAAGCCGCCAGAACCAGCGGGGACGCGGGAGCGCGCAGGCCTTCGAGGTTCGCCAGGGCGCGGGCGTAGCCCAGCCGGTCGCCGCAGACCGCCACGGCCAGGTCGTCGCAGCAGTTCTCCCGCTCGCGCCGGACCTGGGCCGACACCCACCAGACCGCCGGATGGTAGAAAAGCAGGGTCTCCACGGCGGTCTGGAGCAGGTTGACCAGGTAGTCGTGCCGCCGCACATGGGCCAGCTCGTGGGCGAGGATAGCCGCGAGCTGGTACGGCGGGAGACCGGTCAGGGCGCTCGCCGGGATCAGCACCACCGGGCGCAGCCAGCCCACGACCATCGGCACGGAGATCGCCGTCGATTCGAGGAGGGTCACGGCGCGGCCGATCCCCAGCCGGCTACCGAGGCCGCGCGCCAGCACCTGAAGCTCCTGCCCCACTGGCCGCCCCTGGCGGGGCAGACGCCGCACACGGCTCCAGCCACCCAGGTGGAACAGGGAGAGAGCCGCGACTCCGGCGAGCCACAGGCGGAAGATCCATGGCAGCAGGGGGACGCCGGGCTTCCGCGCCTCGCCGGCCGAACCCGCCCTGGTCCCCATGAGGGCCATCATAGGGGCCGGCGCAACCTGGTTGGGAGGGTCGGAGACCGCCTGTTCCGCGGTGACGGGAGTCACCGATCTCACGGGAGCGGCCGTGCGATCCATGAGCCGGGAGGCGGTCGCGACCGGCAATGCCGCCATGAGGAAGAGCGCCCCAAGGGCCACCGCGTAGCGGGTCGAGGCTCTCGCCTTGTCGAGGAGAGCCAGAATCCCGCCCGTCGCGATGCCCACCAGCGCCCCCTGCCAGAGGAAATGCACCAGGGCTCGGGCCACGGCTTCCGTCGCCGGGCTCGCCCAGATCGCGGCCATTCCAGTTTCGATGGCGCTCATTTCGTCTCTCCTTCGAGTTGATCCAGCAGTTCACGGATCTCCGCCAGCTCCTCCGGCGTCGCCGGCCGCGAGGAGAGGGCACGTAGCACCAAGCGGGTGGCCGAGCCCTCGAAAGCCCGATCGAGCAGATCCCGCACGAGCTGTGTCTGGGTCTGCTCGGCAGCCAACCGGGTGGTGTAGAGGTGCGCCCGCTGCGACTCGTCGCGGTCGACCAGACCCTTCTCCGCCATGATCTGGAGCTGTTTCAGGGTCGTGGTGTACCCCGTCGGCGCGCTCCGGGTGAGCTCCTCGTGGACATCCTTGACGCTGCTCGGGCCGCGCCGCCAGAGCACCCGGAGGATCGCCAGCTCGGCATCGGTGGGTCGGGGTAATTCGGCCATGGAAAGACGCTATACGAAGGTCTTCGTATTTGTCAACGAAGACCTTCGTAGACCGCTGAGAAATTGATCCAGGACTAGTACCAGTCCACTAGCGGGAGGTCTTCAATCCACCCAAACTCGCCCATGTTGTGGGTTACAAGGGTGGCGCCGTGGCTTAGAGCGGTCCCCGCGATCAGAATGTCGATCGGACCGATCGGGGTTCCCCGCTTCTCCAGGCTCGCACGCACCCGGGCCGAGGCTTTGGCTTCCAGAAGACCGAAAGGAAGCACGGTCATCCAGGAGATCACGGATTCCAACTGTGAGCCGGTCTTCTCGGGAAACCGGGACTTCGCGACCCCAGTCTCCAACTCATACAGAGCTACCGCGGGAATCGAAATCTCCTGGGGAGGAGTCGCCAGGAGTTTCTCTGCGACCCCTCCCTGCCGCTTGAAGAAGTGGATCAGGCAGTTGGAATCGAGGACGTACATCAGTCAAAGGACTCACGCGGAAGGTCCGGCGGCAACCCTTGCCGGATCTCATCGAGAGACGGAAAGTCGTCCTCGGCCCAGGCTCCCGCCAGTTGCACGACGGAGGCAGGCCATTCCGCCGCAGCCTTCTGACGGATCAGGTCCGACACCCAGCGGCTTTGCGAAACTCCAGCGGCTTTCGCTGCCGCCTTCATCTTCTCTTCTGTGTCGGCGTCGAGGTAAAGCGTCAACTGTCCCATGGCTACCTCCAAGTATATGTCCAATTATATTTTCTTTCCTCCCGCCGTTCCAGGGCATACAATCCCCCTCCCATGTGGAAGCCCGGAGACCGCGTCACCCATCGATTTCACGCCGAGCTCGGGACCGGCCGCATCCTCGCCGTCCAGGGGCGGAGCGTGCGGGTGCAGTTTCCGGAGAGCGGTCAGACCCTGAGCTTCGCGGCCGGCACGGACGCCCTGGTGCCGCTGGCGATCGCGCCGGGGGGGCGCGCCCGACTGGAGCCGGAGGGGGAGCTCGTCGTCGTCGAGTCGTGCGCGGACGGCCGCTGCCTGCTCGCCGACGGCCGCGAGGTGGAGCTCGACACCCTCTGGCCGCTGCCGGCCGAGGTCTCCCCCGTCGAGCGGCTGGCGCGCGGCCAGGTGGACGGCTTCGAGGACTTCGCCAACCGCCTGGACGGCCTGAAGCTGCAGCGCATCCGCCAAGCCGGCGGGCTCGGCTCGTTCCTCGGCGGGCGCATCCAGATCTTCCCCCACCAGCTCTACGCCGCCGAGCGCGCCTGCCACAGCGACCCCGTCCGCTGGCTGCTCGCGGACGAGGTCGGCCTCGGCAAGACGGTCGAGGCCTGCCTGATCCTCAACCGCCTCCTGCACACCGGCCGGGCCGGGCGCACGCTCATCGTGGCCCCGGAGACGCTCACCCTCCAGTGGCTCGGCGAGCTCTGGCGGAAGTACCACCAGGTCTTCGTCCTCCTTGACGAGAAGCGGCTGGACGACGTGATCAAGGACTATGGCGAGGGGTTCAACCCCTTCGAGGTCCACCGCCAAGCGATCGTCGGGATGGACACCCTGGTGAAGCGCCGGCGGCTGACCGAGCAGGCGGTCGAGGCGGGGATCGACCTCCTGGTGGTCGACGAGGCCCACCACCTGCGGCGGCCGAAGGGGCACCCGGGCAATGAGGCCTACCGGGCGGTCGCTCCGATCGCGGGCTTGAGCCGGCACGTCCTGCTGCTCACCGCGACACCGCTGGAGGACGACGCCCACGGCTTCTTCCGTCTGCTGCAGCTCCTGCGGCCCGAGGAGTTTCCCGAGGCGGAGTCCTTCGACGAGCGCCTCGCCCGCCGCCAGCCGCTCCCCCCCTGCACCAGCTCCACGCGCCGGGTGGACATCGGCGGCCTCCCCCCACGTGTGCCGGCGCCGGTCGAGATTCCTGAGGGAAAAGCGGGCTGGGAGATGATGGACCGACTGGTGAGCCACCTGCGCGCCAAGCCGGCCGACAACCCCCTGGCCCGCCGGCGCAAGGTGGACCGCGTCTTCCGCGCCCTCGCCTCCCCCGCCGCCCTGCTCGCCGTGCTGGAGCGGGACGACGAGGAGACGGCCGCGCTTGCCGCCCAGGCGGAACGCGAGGACCCGCGGGTGCGCTGGCTGGTCGAGCAGTCCGCCCGTTGGGTGGGGCCAGGGGAGAAGACGCTGGTCTTCGTGGCCCATCGCGAGACGCTCGACCTGCTGAAGGGGGCGATCGAACGGCAGGGGCGGCGCACCGGCGTCTTCCACGAGGACCTCTCCCCCGAGCGGCGGGACATCGAGGTGGCGCAGTTCCGCATCCCCGAGGGGCCGTCGATCCTGATCTCCACCGAGGCTGGAGGCGAGGGGCGGAACTTCCAGTTCTGCCGCCGGCTGATCCTCTTCGACCTGCCCTGGAACCCGGGCGTGGTCGAACAGCGGATCGGCCGGCTCGACCGTATCGGCCGCACGATCCCCACGGAGATCGTCTATTTCCGCCCCCCCGCCGGGTTCGGCCACGCGGTCGCCGCCCTCTACGAGTCGATCGGCCTGTTCACCGAGCCGCTCGGCGGCCTGGAGCCGGAGCTGCGCCACATGACGCGGGCGGTCGAGGCCGCGGCGGTCGAGGGACCTATGGAGATCGGCCCCGCGGACTTCGAAGCGGTGCTGCGCGAGGCCCGGGAGGCGCGCGACCGGGTGCAGCGGGCCGCCTACCACGAGCTGCACCGCGATCCGTACCGGCCGGAGATGGAGGCCGGGCTCCTCGCCCGCGTGCCGCCCGGCCTCGACGGCCTGAACGAGAGCGTGGTCGTGCGCGCCGCCTCCCGCTTCGGCTTCGAGGTGGAGGCGCAGAGCGGCGAGCGGACCTGGCGGATCGAGTACGGTTACGAGGCGCTGGTGGACCACTTCTTCGGTGTCCCCCTCGGCACCACCCTGCTGGGCACCTTCAGCCGCGAACGGGCGGTGGACGAGGAGACGCTCGACTTCTTCTCCTCCGGCCACCCGCTGGTCGAGGGGATCCTGGCCGAGCTCGAGGAGGGTCCCCGCGGCCGCGTGGCCCTGCTGCAGATCCCCGGCGACGAGGAGACCTTCGGCCTGCTGGCGATCTACCGCGACGCCGCGGACTGGCGGGCCGTCGCCGTGGATGCCAAAGGGCAACCGCGCCCCGACCTCGCCCGGCGCCTGACCGCCGGGGTTCTCGAGACCGAGCCGATCGAGGCCAAGAAGTGGACCAGCCAGGCGAGCTGGAAAAAGGCGATCCGCCGCATGGCCGACGCCCTTCCCAAGGAGGAAAAGCCGCAGGCGGTGGCGGCGTTCCGGGTGCGCCGGCAGCCCTGAGCCGCTCCGCGGCTCGCGGGCTCGTATACTGAGCCCGCTCTTCGAGGAGACACCTGCCGTGCGCGAGACGATCCATCGCTACGAAGGGAGAGCCCTGACCGTCCTCTACGACGCTCGGCGCTGCATCCACGCCGCCGAATGCGTCCACGGGCTGCCGGGCGTCTTCGACGCCGGGCGCCGCCCCTGGATCGCGCCGGACGCGGCGGCCGCGGACGAGCTCGCCGAGGTCATCCGGCGCTGCCCCACGGGGGCTCTTCACTACGAGCGCAAGGACGGCGGCTATGCCGAGGAGCCCGCGGAGGAGAACGAGGTCACCGTAACCGTGGACGGCCCGCTCCACGTCCGGGGGCACATCGAGATCACCTCTCCGGACGACACCCTGCTCCTCGCCGACACCCGGGTCGCGCTCTGCCGTTGCGGCGCCTCGCGCAACAAGCCGTTCTGCGATCGCGCGCACGCCGAGGCGGGATTCCGCGATCCCGGCGTCTGGTCCGGCAACGGCGCGGCGGCCACGCCCTCGAAGGATCCCGTCCTGCAGGTCGTCTGCTGTCCGGACGGCCCCCTGGTCTTCCAGGGGGAGTTTCAGCTCCGCGAGGCCGACGGCCGGATCACTCCCGTGCGCCGGCGGGCCCTCTGCCGCTGCGGCGGCTCCGCCGAGAAGCCGTTCTGCGACGGCTCCCACGCCCGCATCGGGTTCAAGAGCGAGGTCTAGCCGAACAGTCCGAGCTGCTCCACCGCGCCCGGCCGCCGGAAGGAGGCGATGGAGAGCTCGGGGAACGGCTGATCCAGCCCGTAGCGCCGCTTGAAGGTCTGGAAGGTGGCGCGGATCTGGTCGGCGAAGAGCCCTTCGCCACGCATGCGGCTGCCGAAACGGGGGTCGTAGAGCTGGCCGCCGCGCAGATCGCGGACGCGGTTCAGCACCTTCTCCTTGCGGTCCGGGAAGTGCTCCTCGAGCCAGCGCTCGAAGAGGCCGGCCACCGCTCCGGGCAGGCGCATCATCACGTAACCCGCCGTGCGCGCGCCGGCGCCGGCCGCCGCTTCGAGGATCTTCGGCATCTCGTGATCCGTGATCGCCGGCACGACCGGCGCCACCATCACGCCGACCGGGATGCCGGCCGCGGCCAGCCGCTCGATCGCCTTCAGCCGGTCCCGCGGATGGGAGGCGCGCGGCTCCATCTTGCGGGCCACCTCGGGGTCGAGCGTAGTGATCGAGAGCATCACCATGGCGGCCTGGTGCCCGGCGAGCTCCTGGAGGATGTCGATGTCCCGGGTGACCAGCTCGTTCTTGGTGATGATGCCGACCGGATTGCGGAACTCGGCGAGCACCGAGAGGCAGCGGCGGGTGATCTCCAGCCGGCGCTCGGCGGGCTGATAGCAGTCGGTGACGCCGCTCATCGCGAGCGTCTGCGGCTTCCATTTCGCGGCGGAGAGCTCCTTGCGGAGCAGCTCGGGGGCGTCCTCCTTGACCAGGATGCGGCTCTCGAAGTCGAGCCCGGCCGAGAAGCCCAGGTACTCGTGAAACGGGCGGGCGTAGCAATAGACGCACCCGTGCTCGCATCCGCGGTAAGGATTCACCGAGGCGCTGAAGCCCACGTCCGGGCTGTCGTTGTAGGCGATGACGGACTTGGACGTGTCGCGCAGCAGCTCCGTCTCGACCCGCTCGGGCCCCGGGACCTCCTCGTCCCGCTCGATTACGAGCGTCTCGAACCGGTTCTGCGGATTGCCGATCGCCCCGCGCCCCTTGATCGCCGTCTCCATAGGCGTAAGTATAGCGCAAGTCGCGCCCTGCCGTTTCGCTAATTAACGGCGTCGACGGCCACCAGGCCGGCTTCGATCTCCCCTGGGCTGGGGAGGGTGCCACGCAGGTGGGCGGGCATCGTGCGGTAGCTCGCGACGCCGATCGGCTTCTGCTGCCCCTGGAGGGTGTACTCGGCGACCAGGCGGCTCTTCGTCTTGCACAGGATCAGGCCGATGGTGGGCTGGTCGTCCGGATGGCGGAGGAGGTTGTCGACGGCGGAGAGATAGAAGCTCATCTTGCCCGCGTGCTCGGGCTGGAAGTCGGCCACCTTGAGCTCGACCACGACATAGCAGCGCAGGCGGAGATGGTAGAAGAGGAGATCGAGGAAGAAATCCTGACCGTCCACCTCCAGAGCGTACTGGGTCCCCACCAGCGCGAAGCCGGCCCCGAGCTCGAGAAGGAAGCGGCGGACCTGCTCGATCAGGCCCCGCTCGAGCTCGCGCTCCTAGACCTCGTCGCCGAGGCTCAGGAAGTCGAAGATGTAGGGGTCTTTCAGGGTCTCGCGGGCGAGATCGGATTGAGGCGCCGGGAGGACGCGGTCGAAGTTGTTGAGGGCCTGCCCCTGCCGGCTATGGAGACCGGATTCGATCTGATGGACGAGCACGGCGCGCGACCAGCCGTTCTCGATAGCGCGCTGGGCGTACCAGAGCCGCTGTTCTCTCCGCTTCAGTCGCTCGATTAACAGGACGTTGTGCCCCCAGGGCAGAGCCGCAAGAACAGCGGGAGGATCGGCCACGCCCAAATCTCGCACAGGCTGTGCGAGATTTGAACCCAAAGTAGAACTAAGCTCTTTGCTGTCAGAAACTTCCAAATCTCGCACAGCTGTCCGAGATTTGCGATCGGAGGGGGTTTCGTCGCCGTAGGAGAGGAAGAACGATCGCATCCTCCAGATGTTGCTGCGCGAGAAGCCCTGAAGCCCGGGGAACTCCTTCCGGAGATCGTCGGCCAAGCGCTCGATCACCGACCGCCCCCAGCCCTCCTGCTCCTGCCGCTCGACGATCCGACGACCGATCTCCCAGTAAAGACGGATCAACTCGCGGTTAGCCGTCAGCGCCGCCCGCGTCTGGGCTGTGCGGATGCGGGTCTTGAGCTCTTCGAGAAGGACGGGATAGTCCAAAGTCAATTGTGAAACAGCCTGTTTCACAATTTGTTTCCGGGAGGCGCGACCTTTCCCGACGGCGGGACTCCGCGAGGTGCGTCCTGTTTTCGGGTTCACGCTACGGATCTTAGAATGGAGTTCTCTCCGGCCGCAACCGCCGGGAACGATCCCGGCAAGGTTCGAGGGGGCGAGGCGATCCGAGAATTTTCAGGCGGCGGCCGGAAATCCATCTACAATGAAGGCACGAGCCAAGAGCCGTCTTCGCGAGTCGCCGGCGGGAAGGATTCGCAGGGAGATCCTGTTGTCTCTGGCAATACGGGAATCATCACCAACCCTGGATCTCGACATCATGGATTGGCCGGAGCTGTATGGAGACCCTTAGCCCCCGGGGCAGAGAGCCGTTCCTCGCCTGGCCGGGACTCGCGAGCTTCCGGCTCACGATCCCCCTGTCCTATCTCTTCTTCAAAGTCTTCTCTTCGGTCTACGGCGGCGCCATCCTGCTGGCGAGGCTGCGCCGGGCACCCACCACCGACTTCTACTTCCCCTGGGAGATGCGCCTGCCGTTCCTCCCCTCGTGGTCGCTGGTCTACCTGACCGTCCCGCTGCTGATCCTGCTGACCCCCTTCATCCTGCGGACGTGGCGCACGTTCACGGCGTTCGTCCTCACCCTCACGGTCGAGACGCTGATCGCCGGGGTCTTCTTCCTGGCGATGCCGGTGACGCAGGCCTTCCCACCGCGGGTGGCTCACGGGTTCTTCGGCGGCGTGTTCCACCTGGCGGACCGGATCAACCTCGATTACAACAAGTTCCCCTCGCTCCACATCGCCTTCGCCGTGACGGCGGCGGTCGTCTTCGGGCGGCGGTGCGGCTGGCTGGGGCGGACGCTCTTCGCGCTCTGGATCGTGGCGGTCGGCGCCTCGACGCTGCTGATCCACGAGCACCAGATCCTCGACCTGGTGACCGGGCTGGCGCTCGGCTTCGTCGGCGTCGCCACCGTGCAGCGCCGGGTGTCCGACGAACGGTTCCTCGACCGCCTGCGCATCGAGACGCTCTGCCTGCGCGAGTTCTGGTATTTCGTGCGGCGGCGCCCCCGGTCCTCCCTGTCCGCCTTCTTCACCCTCGGCCGCGCCTCCCTGCCCCGCTGGCGCCAGACCCGGACGTTGCGGGTCTCCTACTGTCTGGATCAGCACGTGAAGGACGTGCTGAGCGGCCAGCGCAAGATGGCGGCCGACCCGGAAGCGTATGTCCACGGGGTCCTTCGCGCGCTGGCGGGGGAACCGCCGGCGGAGGGGGTGGTCGGGGAGCAGCTCGCGGCCTTTCTCGCGGCCGAGTTGGACGAGGAGGCCAGGCGCGAGCTGAGCGAGCGGTTCACGAGGCTGGTCGAGGACCACCGGGGAGCCGTCAGACGGCCTCTTCCTTCTCCCCTTCCTTCTCCTTCTTCTTCCGCCGGAACCGCTCCCGGGCCTCCTCGATCGGCCGCTTCTCGATGAAGTAGGCGATCGCCGCCTCCCCGAGCCCCCAGGTGCCGGCGAAGGCCACGCCCGCCGAAATGGCGGAGCCGGCGCCCGGAAAAACGATCTTGGCGAGCGCCCGCGCCCCTTCCCGCAGGGCGAACGCCACCCCCACGTTGGCGCCGAGCGCCACCAGGAACTCCCGCGCCGCCTTCTTCGACATCTCCCGCCCCGAGACGTAGGCGATCCCGCTGATGAGGCCGATCTGCAGCGCGGTGATCGGCAGGATGTCGGCGACGGGGATCGGCGCCGCGGCGATGCCTGCCGCCACCGCGGCCGCCGCCGCGGTCATCTTGCGGGCCAGCTTCTGCTGCACGACGCGGAGCTGGGCGAGGCGGGCCATCTGCACCTGCGCGCTGCGCGGCAGCACCTCGACCAGGTAGTCGACCAGCTCCTCGACGTTCCAGTAGTTGTCGTAGACCCGCCGGCTGCCCTCGCTTTCGGCGGCGTATTCGGCGTAGGTGGAGACCGGGACGACCCGGGCCAGCGCGATGCCGCGCTCGGCGAGAGCCTCCTGGATCGCCCGCACGGCGGTCTCGATGTTGCGCCGCTTGATCTCGTTCTCGTACGGGGGCTCGACGCGCTTGGGGTCGAGCTCGTCCACCTGGGTGACCACCGCCACGACGGGAGCCTCGTAGCGGTGCTTCTCGGCGATGAACGCCCGGACCGCCTCGATGTTGGCGATGTCCTGGGCGATGTGGGAGTCGACGTCCTTGGCCTTGCAGAGGAAGAGGATGGCGTCCGGCCACTCGTCGGCCAACCCCGAGCGGATCTCGTCGAGGGCGTCCTGGAAGTTCGCCGCCTCGGGGCGGGTGCGGTCGCCGAGGCCGCGGGTGTCGAGGATCTTCATCTCCCCGCGCGGGCCGGCGTAGGAGTACCAGGTGGGGCGTCCGGTCTCGGAGAGGACGGAGCCGACGGCGGCCATCGGCTCGCCGAAGATCGCGTTGATCAGCGACGACTTGCCGGCTCCGCGGCGGCCCAGGATCATCAGCTTCGGCGGCCTCGCGTCCATGAGGAGCTCCTTGAGGATCAGCAGCTCGTTCTTCGTCGAGCGCCCCTGGGATTCGGGGAGCCGGTCGATCGCGCGCTCGGCCAGCTCCGAGATCGTCGCGAAGATGGAATGGGTGGCCACGCCGGGCCATCTTACCCCTCCCGCCCTCTCCAACCCTGCCGTTTTCATGGAATGATCTCTGCAAGAGGGGCGCTCCGCCCTTCAAGGAGATCCCGCCATGGCCACAACCGTCCCAACCGCGACACTACCCCGCCGGAGAGGGCGCAAGCCGGGGCTCGTCCTCCTCTTGCTCCTGATCGTCGCGATTCTGCTGTTCGCCCTCTACGTCTGGAGCGCCCTCCACCTCAACTACTCCGATGGCGAGCGGGCCGGGTACGTACAGAAATTCTCCCGCAAGGGGTGGGTCTGCAAGACCTGGGAGGGGGAGCTGGCGATGGTGAACCTGCCCGGCACCCTGCCGCAGATCTTCAACTTCTCGGTGCGGGACGCCACCGTCGCCGACCAGATCAACAAGTCCCTCGGCCAGCGCGTGCGTCTCCACTACGACCAGCACAAGGGGGTTCCGACCGACTGCTTCGGCGAGTCCGAGTACTTCGTGACGCGGGTCGAGTCCGTCGGGCCCTGAGCGATCAAAGACCCGCGACCGCGAGCAGGGCCGCCATATCCTCGGGCACCGGCGCGACGATCTCGAGCGGCGCGCCGGTCGCCGGATGGATGAGCGACAGCCGCAGGGCGTGCAGGGCCTGGCGGGGAAAACCCGCGCAGACCGCGGCGACCGAGGTGTCCGCGATCCCCTTCCAGCGCGGCTCGCCGTAGAGCGGATCGCCCACGATCGGCCACCCCTGAGACTGCAGGTGAACGCGGATCTGGTGCGTGCGTCCGGTGAGCAGCCGGCAGCGCAGGAGCGTCAGGCCGTGGGCCTCGCCCAGCCGTCGATAGAGGGTAACGCTCTCCTTCCCCTCCGACTTCGAGGTCGTCCTCAGCTTGAAGTCGGCGGGATCGCGGAGGATCCTGAGCTCGATCCGTCCCTGGGGAAGCGGCGGCGTCCCATAGGTCACGGCGAGGTATTCCTTCTCGGCGTCGCGGTGGCGTAGATTCCGCGCCAGGGCGGTATGGATGGCCGGCGTCTTGGCCGCCAGCACCACGCCCGACGTCCCGCGGTCGAGCCGGTTGACCAGTCCGGGCCGCCGCCCCTGCTCCCAGTCGCGGGCGCGCCACATCAGGGCGTTGATCAGGGTCCCCTCGCGATGGCCGGGCGACGGGTGGACGACGAGGCCGGGTGGCTTGTCGAGCGCCAGGAGGTGCTCGTCCTCGAATAGCACGGAGAGCGGCATCTCCTCGGCGAGGATCTCGCGCCGCTCGGGGGGCGAAGGGAGCGGGACTTCAACCCTATCGCCTAGCACCAGACGGCTCGACGGCTTGGCGGCCGGGTTGCCGTTGATCCGCACGAGCCCCTCGCCGATCCAGGCTTGCAGGCGCGCGCGGCTGACGTCCGGCCGGTCCGCCAGGTGCCGCCGCAGGACGCGGTCGAGCCGCTCGCGGTCGTCGCCGCGGTCGGCGCGGAAGGTGCGGGATTCGGGCAGAGCCGGCATGCTCTCGCCACTCTACCCGAGCGCTGGACGCGGCGTCGCCACGAAGCGGTCGTAGAGGACCATCGCGACCGTCGCCGCGAAGCCGATGCCGGCGATCACCCACCACATGCCTTCCGGGTGAGCCGATCCGCGCACGAAGCGCTGCACCAGATGCCCGCCGAGCGGGCCGCCCACGAATGAGCCGATCGCGACCGGCAGGAAAGCGAAGCCCATGAAGGTGCCCACCTGCTCGCGTGGCGCGAGGTTGGCCACGTACTCGTAGAAGCGCGGCGCCTGCATCCCCTCGCCACACGCGAAGACGAACATGGCGGCGACGACCATCCGCGGCGACGGGAACAGGGCGATCAGCACCCAGGACGCCGAGGCCACGGCGAGCCCCGCCGTCATCGCGCGGATCGGCCGCCAGCGCCGCACCATCGCGCTGATCGGCACGGTGAGCAGGATCAGCGTCCAGGCGTCGACGGTCTCGATCAGCTCGAAGCGCTCGAAGTGGAGGGTCTCGGTCAGATAGAACGGCAGCGAGTAGAAGATCTGCCAGAACATGATCCAGAAACCCGAGAAGATGGCGAGGAAACCGAGGAAGCGCGTGTCGCGGAACACCGTCAGCATGTCGCGCAGCACCTTGGCGAAGGAGGTGGGCGCCGCTTCGTCCGCGGCGCGCCCGGGCTCGCGGAAGAACAGCAGCGTCCCCAGCAGGAGGAAGAACGACGTCACCGACGACATGATCAGAACGTACTCGATGCCCAGGTTCTCGCGTACCCCCAGCGCCAGGATCGGCCCCATCGCGCCGCCGATGTTGACCAGCGTGTAATAGATCGAATATCCGAGCGATTTGACCTCGGGCGCCGCTGTCCGCGCCACCGTCCCCACGATGCAGGGCTTGATCAGCGAGCCGCCCACGGCGGTCAGCATCAGCACCGCGAAGATGTACGGCCCCTTGCCGACGGCGGCGACGATCGACTGCCCGAAATTCAGCCCCGCGAGACCGATCAGGAAATAGCCGACGCAGAAGATCGAGAAGCAGGCCGCGAGGCTGCGCTTGAAGCCGTAGCGGTCGACCACGGTGCCGGCGAGGACCGGCAGGAAGTAGAGCACCCCGGAGAAGACGCCGGCGAGCGCTCCGGCGGCCTGCGGCCCCAACCCCACGCGCTCGGCGAGATAGATGGTGAGCACCGCCTTCGAGGCGTAGAAGGCGAAACGCTCGAACAGCTCCAGGGTGTTCGCCACCCAGAAGGTGCGCGAAAATCCGCGGACGAGATTGCGCAGGGAGCTCATGCCGTTTTCACCTCTTCGCCGGGTTCCTCTCCCTGGGCCCGCAGGCGCGCCAGGGTGCTGTGCCGTCGGCCGTAGGAGAAGTAGATCACGAGTCCGAGCCCCAGCCAGACGAAGAGACGCAGCCAGTTCTCGGAAGGGAGCGAGAACATCAGCAGCAGGCAGCTCGCGATCCCCAGGATCGGCACCAGCGGCACGAAGGGCACGCGGAACGGCCGCTCGGCCTCCGGATGCGTGCGCCGCATGATCAGCACCGCCGCGCAGACGATCGCAAAGGCGAGCAGCGTCCCCATGTTCACCAGCATCAGGAGCACGCTGATCGGCAGGAACGCGGCGAGCGCGGCGACGAACAGGCCGGTCACGATCGTCGACTTCCACGGCGTGCGGAAACGCTCGTGGACGGCGGCGAAGAAGCTGGCGGGCAGCAGGCCGTCGCGGGCGATGGCGAGGAGGACACGCGCTTGGCTCAGCATGGTCACCAGCAGCACCGAGGTGATGCCGGCGAGCCCCGCCGCCGCGATCAGGAACTGCGCCCAGCGCAGCCCGACGCGGCGGAAGGCGTCGGAGACCGGAGCGTTCACGTCGAGCTGGCCGTACGGGACCATGCCGGTCAGCACGGCGACGACGGCAATGTAGAGCAGGGTGCAGAGCACGAGCGAGACGATGATGCCGATGGGGACGTCCCGCTGCGGCTTCCTGGCCTCCTCCGAGTGGGTGGAGACGGAGTCGAAGCCGATGTAGGCAAAAAAGGCCAGAGCGGCGCCGGCGAGCATCCCGACCGGTTTGCCGCCGGCGTCGCTCTGGCCGAGGAGAGTACGGCCGAAGACCTGGAGGCCGGTCAGGCCGTAGGGAGCGAAGGGGTGCCAGTTCGCGGTATTGACGTAAAAAGCGCCGACCGCGATCACGAAGATCACGGCGGCGAGCTTGATCGCCACCAGCCCGGTGTTGATGCTGGCGCTCTCGCGGATGCCGACCACCAGCACGATCGTCACCAGGGCGACGATCAGCATCGCCGGCAGGTTGATGATCGATCCGGTGGCGACCACCCTGCCGAGCTGGGGGTCGTAGTTGACGACCGCCCCGGCGATGGCGTGCGGCAGCTTCCAGCCGAAGACGTCGAGGATGCTCTGGAAGTAGCCGGACCACCCGTCGGCCACCGTGGCGGAGCTGACCGCATACTCGAGGACGAGGTCCCAGCCGATGATCCAGGCCAACAGCTCGCCCAGCGTCGCGTAGGCATAGGTGTAGGCGGACCCCGCCACCGGCACCATGGAGGCGAACTCGGCATAGCAGAGGGCCGCGAAGATACACACGAGCCCGGCGACGCAGTAGGAGAGCATCAGCGCCGGCCCCGCCGTCTGCCGAGCCGTCGCCCCGGTCGAGACGAAGATGCCGGCGCCGATCACCGCCCCGACGCCGAGGCTGGTAAGCTGCACGGGTCCGAGCACCCGCCTGAGCCGGTTCTCCCCCTGGAGCTCCGCGAGGAGCATGCTCAGGGGCTTGCGAGCGAAGAGTGGGTTTGCCAAGGTTTCACCTCCTTCCGTTATGGAGGGAGGTTAGAGGCCGGGCCGCGGGTGGGACTATTCCGCAACCTTCGGAGCGGGCGGGGCGGGCGGGGAGGTCGAGGGAGGTGGGATATGATTCGGAGATGGCCGAATCCGTCGAAGATCGTGAAAGGAAAGCGCGGGCCGAGGCCCGGAAATCCTGGCCGATCCGCGTCTACCGCCTGGGAGAAGAGCCCGACGACGATCTCAGCGCCACCACCACGGCCACCGAGCGGCTCGAAATGATGTGGCCGCTCGCCGTCGACGCCTGGGCCTCCTCGGGCCAAGCGATCCCAGACTACCCACGAGAGAAGACCCCAATCCACGCGATCCGCCCGTGGAAAAACCAGAGCTGAACCGCGACTTCCGAGACATGTTGACCGCCCTTCAGGCTGAAGAGGCGGTCTTCCTTGTCGTGGGCGCCCATGCCATGGCGGTTCATGGTGTGCCGCGAGCCACGGGAGATTTCGACATCTGGATACGTCCCGATCCTGAGAACGCACAGCGGGTCTTTCGTGCTCTCGAAGAGTTCGGGGCACCCTTGGAAGCGACGGACCTGCAGGTGGACGACCTGACAAAGCCCGGGACGGTTTATCAGATCGGACTTCCCCCACGTCGAATCGACCTCCTGACGGAAATCGACGGGGTGAATTTCGACGAGGCGTGGCAGTCCAAGACTATCTCGCAGGTCTCTGCCCTCGAAGTCCCCTTTCTTGGCTGGGACGCCCTCCTCCGGAACAAGAAGGCGAGTGGACGTCCGAAGGATCTTGCAGACGTCCGGCTCCTGGAGCAGAAAGGCCGGAAAGGACCCTGACCGTCACTGCTCCCGCGCTACCACCCGTCCCACCCGGAGCCCTTCGGCAAGGCGGTAGGCGTGGTGGGCGGTCACGATGCCCGCGCCGTCCCGCAGGCGGCTTCGCAGGCCGTGGAGGTGGCGCGCCGCGAGGTTGGTGATCTCGGCACGTCCGGCGCCCTCGGGGGCGATCCGCTTTCCCACCTCCAGGACCGGCACTCCTTCCCCACTCCGGAGACGATCCGCGATCAGCTCGAGCCAGGTCACCGCCTCCTGGCTCCCCGCCTTGAGCGCGACCCGTTTGCGGTCCCCCTCGGGGAGGAGCCGGCCGCCGATCTCGACGTTCGGCTCGCCGCTCCAGACCGCCAGGTCGAGCTCGCCTTCGATTTCGCGGCGGTCCTCCTCGGTCTTCGCCACGGCCGCGTCCGGCGCGCTCGGGATCTGAAGGATCAGCGGGAAGGCGCGGCCGAGATAGGAGCGGACCACCGGCACGACCATGCCGCGCAGATCGCTCTTGTCCATGACGTCCCGGGGATCGAAGCCGGCGTCGAGGAGGTCGCGGCCGAAGGTGGCCTCGTACCCCCGCTTGTTGGAGAGGAAACGGCAGGCCGGCGAGCTGCCGGCGAACATCCCCCGCACGGTGTTGGCGAGGTAGATCGACTCCCACCAGCGGTCCGGCGGGATGAAGCCGAGGGTCGCGAGCTGAATGTCCTGAAGCAGCAGCCCGCCGGGACGGAGCATCCCCGCGACCGCCTTGCAGAAGCGATGGGCCCCTTCGAAGGCGGCCGGATCGAGGGGCACGCAGCGCGGCTGGAGCGAGACGGGAACGTTGCCGTCGAGCCGCGCCGCGACCTGGAGCCCGGGGTAAGCCTCCAGCCAGGCCGTGGCGAGCCGGGTGGTGTCCGGCCCGGGGCGGTCGAGGCAGACCACCGTCGCCTGCTCCAGAACGGCGGCATCCGCTTCCGCGAGGACGTCCAGCAGCTCGGAGACGTGGTGCAGGTGATCCTCGACCACCACCATGGGGCGCCGCGTGAAGCTTGTAGCTCCGACCCAGGTCATGGCGGCTAACTATAATGCCGCGAAGCGAAAGAGCGGACGGCGGGCCCGGGAGAGCCCGCCGGTGAGCGGGCTACGCCGGGGGCGGGACGCAGTGATTGGTGCAGGTGCCGCAGATGTACTCCCCCGTACAGGGGTTGTACTTGCAGGGCTGCCGGGAGGTCGACGTCGGGTTGATGCAGGGCCGGCAAAGACCTTGAAGAATGCAGGTGTCCGACTTCGCGGGACGGACCGCCAGGGTGGTCGTCAGGACGGCCGCGGCGACGAGCAGAAGCTTGAACCGAGTCATAAGATCTCCTTTCAAAGAAGAGCCGTGATGGGCTCCACCAAGAAGGGGTGCTTCAGGCCCGGCATGCCGCGCTCAGGACGCGGGCACCAGGCTCCTTCGCCGCAGCTTCTTCGCCCCGTACACCCCCACCAGCAGCACCGCCCCGAGCAGAATGATCGCCGGCCCCGACGGGAGGTCGTAGTCGAAGGAGAGCACCAGCCCGCCGAGGGTGATCCCGACGCCGATGACGACCGACCCCAGCAGCACGCTCCGCAGGTCTTTCCAGAGCATCAGGCTGATCACCGAGGGGATGGTCAGCAGCGCCACCACCAGGATGATCCCCACCACCTGGATCAGGATGACCACCGAGAGGGCGATCATGCCGAGCAGCAGCGCCATCAGGAGCCGCACCGGCAGCCCGCGCACCCGCGCGAACACCTCGTCGAAGGCCACGGCGACGATCCCCTTGAAGAAGAAAGCCAGCGTGGCCAGTACCGAGACCGCCAGGATCAGGATGGCCAGCAGGTCGCGGCGGGTCACCAGGAGGATGTTGCCGAACAGGTAGGTCATCAGGTTGGGGGCGTAGCCCGGCGTCTTGTAGACGAAGACCACGCCCACCGCCATGCCCACCGCCCAGAGGACGCCGATCAGGGCGTCGTAGGAGCGGATCGTCTCGCGGTCCACCGCGCCCAGGGCCAGGGCGCAGGCCAGGGCGACCGGGATGGCCCCCAGCAGCGGATCGATCCCGAGGAAGAAGCAGAGCCCCATGCCGCCGAACGCGGCGTGGCTGATGCCGTCGCTGATGAAGGCCAGCTTCTTGACCACCACGAAGGTGCCGATGACGCCGCAGAGGACGCTCGCCAGCACGCCCGCCAGGACGGCGTTGCGCAGGAACTCGTAGGAGAGGGCGTCGAGGAAGCTGGGCATCAGGTTTTTTCAGCGCCTTTAATGATGGTGGTGATCGTGCAGCACCCGGTGCGGCACGCCGTGGGTGACCAGCTCGACCGGGCAGCCATAGACCTCCTCCATCACCTCCAGGGAGAGCTCGGGGTCGCCGTGATAGAAGAGCTTGCGGTTGATGCAGGCGATCCGCCGCACCATCGGAGCGAGCGAGGTGATGTCGTGGGTGACCACGACGATCGGGATCGCGCGGTTGAGGTCCGCCAGCAGCTCGCGCAGGGTCTCGCGCGACTCGGCGTCGATCGAGGCGGTGGGCTCGTCGAGGAAGAGGACCTCCGGATCGGCGACCAGGGCGCGCGCGATCAGCGCCCGCTGGAGCTGGCCGCCCGAGACCTCGGAAGCGTGCGAGCGGGCCACCCCGGCGAGGCCGAGGCGGTCGATCGTCCGCTCGGCGGCGGCGCGGTCCTCCCGCGAGTACGGCCGCAGCAGCCGGCGGCGGCCGAGCCGGCCCATCAGCACCATGTCCGCGATCCGCAGGGGAAAATCCCGATCGAAGGTCGAAAACTGCGGCACGTAGCCCAGCCGGCCGCCGGGGCCGTGCCCCGAGGGGAGGTTGTAGACCACCTCGCCGGACCAGGGGCGCACGAGCCCGAGGATCGCCTTCAGCAGGGTCGTCTTGCCGCCGCCGTTGGGGCCGATGACGGCCAGGAAGTCGCGCGGCCCGATCTCCAGGGAGACGTGGTCCAGCACCACCTCGCGGCCGTAGCCGAAGGTGACGTCGCGGATTTCGACCAGAGGCTTCGTGCTCGTGTCAGCCATGGGGGAGCGCCTCCTGGAGCTCTCTGGAGACCCGGCGGAGATTGCCGAGCCAGTCCGGGTCCTGCGGATCGGCGACCAGCACCCGGCCGTGGACGGCCTCGGCGATCACCTGCGCGCTCTTGCGCGGAAAGCCGGCCTGGACGAAGACGACCTCGATCCTCTCCCGCCGCGCCTGGTCGATGAGCTGGATCAGCCGCTGGGCGCTCGGCTCCTTCCCCTCGGCCTCGATCGCCACCTGCTGCAGGCCGTACTCACGGGCGAAGTACCCCCATGTGGGGTGATAGACCATGAACCGGGCCCCTTCCGCTCCCGCCAGCCGCGCCCGGATCTCGCGGTCGAGCGCGGCGACCTCGGCCTCGAATCCCTGAAGGTTCGTGCGGTACTCGGCGGCGTGAGCCGGGTCGATCCCTTCCAGGGCGGCGGCGATGTTGCGGGCGGCCACCGCCACGGTGTCCGGCGCCACCCAGACGTGCGGGTCCCCTTCGCCATGACCATGCTCGTCCTCGTCCCCCTCCCCTCCTCCAGCGAGCAGCCGCATGCCGCGCGACATGTCCACCACCTGGATCCCGGGGAGATCCCGGAGGACGGACGCGAGTTGCACCCGCTCGAACTCGAAGGCCGGGTGCCCCACCGCCACGTAGAGCCGCGCCCGGCTGAGCGCCGCCACCTGCCGAGGGGTGAGCGGATAGTCGACGTGGGAGTAGCCGGGCGGGATCATCACGTCCACCCGCACGTGGTCCCCCCCGATCCGGCGGACGAAATAGGCCTGCGGCGGCACGCTCACGGCAACGCGGATGCGGGCGTCGGCGGCGGGAGGAGGCACCGGGTGGCAGGCGGCGAGGAGGAACAACGCGAGAACGGCGAGGCTGTAAGAGACGCGGCCTCGCCACCCGGGATTGAAATCCCGGGCTACCGACAGTCGCCCCTTCCCGGGGCTCTGTAGCGAAAGAAAGGGTTTTTGGAAGTCCCGGACGGGACGGCCGTCGGTAGCCCGGGATTTCAATCCCGGGTGGGGTCGCGCGGGCAATCCCGTCCCGATTTTCAAGCCGAGCACGCCGCGCAACGGCCGTAGAGCACGACCTCGTGGGACTCCAGGGAGAAGCCCGCGGGCGTCAGGCCGCGCAGCCCTTCCGGACAACCCTCGAGCTCGTAGACGCGGTCGCACGCCCGGCAGTGGAAGTGATGATGATGCCGCTTGCCGTGGGTCTCGTAGCGCGGCGGCTCGCCCGGCAGCTCGACAGCCGTCAGCGCCCCCTCCTCCACCAGACCTTTCAGCGTCCGGTAGACGGTGGCGATCCCCAGGCCCGGCCGATGGGCGCAGGCGGCGTCCAGCACCTCGCGCGGACTTAGAGGCCGGCCCGCCTCGTCGATGGCCCGGCGGATCGCCTGGCGCTGCTTGGTATCCCGCTGCATGACGCCCAAATGATAATCCGATATCAACAAGCAGCGCAACCGCTCGCCTTCTTCTATAATTGCCCTCATGACAACCAACGCCGCCACGACAACGACACCGCAGCAACGTATCGAGGCCGAAGTGAAGGCCGCCATGAAATCGGGGGAGAAGGAGAAGCTCTCCACCTTGCGGATGCTCCTGACGGAGATCAAGAACGAGCGCATCCGCCGCGGCGCCGACGTGGACGAGGCCGGCTTCATCTCGCTGGTCCGCAAGTCGATCAAGCAGCGCGAGGACTCCGTCTCGCAGTACCGGGCCGGCGGGCGCGAGGAGCTGGCCGCCAAGGAGGAGTCCGAGCTCGGGGTGCTCAACGCCTACCTGCCGGCGCAGGTGGACGAGGGGCAGATCCGCGCCGCCGTCGAGACGATCGTGGCCGAGCAGGGGCTCTCCGGGCCGACGGCCATGGGACCGATCATGAAGGGGGTGATGGCCCGCTTCGGCTCCAGCGCCGACGGCGCCACCATCAACCGCATCGCCCGCGAGGTGCTGGCGAAGAACGCCGGATAAGCTCCCCAGACCATGCGCAGGGTCATCGTCGGCACCGCCGGGCACATCGATCACGGCAAGACCAGCCTCGTGCTGGCCCTGACCGGGATCGACTGCGACCGCTGGGCGGAGGAAAAGGCGCGCGGCATCACCATCGACATCGGGTTCGCCCACCTGACCGAGGGGGATCTCCAACTCGGCTTCGTGGACGTGCCCGGCCACGAGCGGTTCCTCCACAACGCCCTCGCCGGCCTCGGGGGCATCCGCATCCTGCTGCTGGTGGTGGCCGCTGACGAGGGGGTGAAGCCGCAGACGCGCGAGCACCTCGCCGTCTGCTCGCTGCTCGGCATCCCAGCTGCCCTGGTGGTGCTGACCAAGGTGGACCTCGTCTCCCCCGACCTCCTGGAGCTCGCCCAGTTGGAGGTCGAGGAGCTGCTCGCCCCCACCCCGTTCGCGGGCGCCGCCGTCCTCCCGGTCTCCAGCACCACCGGCCAGGGGGTTCCCGAGCTCAAGGCGGCGCTGCTCGACCTCGCGGCGAAGAACGCGATGCCGGAGGAGCCGGACCGGCCGGCGCGCCTGCCGGTCGACCGCGCCTTTCATCTCAAGGGGCTCGGCGTGGTGGTGACGGGCACGCTCGGGAGCGGCGCCATCAAACCGGGCGACACGCTGGAGCTGCTGCCGAAAGCTGAGCGGGTGCGGGTGCGCAGCGTCCAGGTCCACGGCCAGCCCCGCGAGCAGGCGGAAGCCGGCGAGCGCACGTCGCTCCAGCTCACCGGCATCGCCCTGGAGGATCTCGCCCGCGGCATGCAGCTCGGCACGCCGGAGGCGTTCGAAGCCACCACCAGCCTGCTCGCCCGCTTCACGCTGCTGCCGGACGCCCCGGCGCCGGTGCGCGGTTTCGTCCCCGTGCGGCTCCACCTCTATGCCAGCGAGGTGCTCGGACGCATGCGCCCCTTGAGCCCCGAGGGGCTGGCGCCGGGAGAGACCGGCCCGGTCGAGATCCGCCTCCAGAGACCGGTCTCAGCCCTGCGCGGAGACCGCTTCATCCTCCGCCGCCCCTCCCCGCCCGCCACTCTCGGCGGCGGCGAGATCCTCGATCCACGCTGGCGCCGTCACCGCGGCACCGTCCTCCAGCAGGCCTTGACCGCCCTGCAGAAGGACCTCCACGCCGCCCTCCCCTTCTGGGTGCAGGAGGCGGGCGAGCGCGGGGTCGAGGCGGCCGAGCTGGCGCGCCGCCTGGGTCAGCCGCCGGCCCAGATCGCCAAGCGGCTGGCGGCGCTCGCCCGCGACCAGAAGCTGATCGAGGTGCCCGAGGAGCACGGGCGGGCCCGGCGCTGGATCGCCCCCGCCGCCGTGCAGCGGGTCACCGAGCGGGCTCGCCGGGTGCTCAAGGAGTACTTTCAGAAGGACCGCCTGGCCGAATCGATCTCCAAGGCCGAGGCCGTGCGCCGCATCCTGCGCGGCCGGGGCGCGGAGCTGGCGGACGTCTATCTCGGCTGGCTCACGGCGCAGAAGGTGCTCGCCGTCCAGGGGGATCAGGTCACCCTGCCCGGCCGCAGCGCCCAGCTCACCAGTGAGGAGTCGAAGCTCTCCACGGCCGTGCTCGAACGCTACGAGAAGGCGGGTCTCGCGGCGCCGTCGCCGGGCGAGGTCGCGCTGGCTCTCGGCGCCAAGCCGCAGATCCTGGAGGGGGTCGTCCGCCATCTGGTGGCTCGCGGCCAGATGGTCAAGCTGCCGAGCGGCCTGCTGCTCGCCGCCTCCGCGCTGACCGCCCTCCGGCGCGACCTGCTCGCCACACCCTGGGACCGCTTCTCGGTCTCCGACTTCAAAGACCGTTTCGGGCTCACGCGCAAGTGGGCCATCCCGCTCCTCGAGCATCTCGACTCGACCGGAGCGACGCGCCGCGTGGGCGATGACCGGATGATCGTACGGCCGAGCGCCGCATAATTTTTTGCCTTCAAGGAGGGACCTCATGCAACACCCGTTGCAGTACCCGCTCACCCTCAACTTCAAGATCGCGGCCCTGGCGCCGCAGATCTCGGTGACCGACGCCTCTGGGCGCGAGATCCTCTACGTGCGGCAGAAGCTGCTGAAGCTGCGGGACAAGATCCACGTCTTCTCCGACAGCTCCCAGAACCAGGAGCTCTACGAGATCAACGCCGACCGCATTCTCGACTGGTCGGCCCGCTTCGTCTTCACCGACCGCCAGGAGCGCACCGTGGGTGCCATCCAGCGGCAGGGGAGCCGTTCGATCTGGCGGGCCACCTACGACATCCAGGACGCGTCCGGACGAGACATCTACCGCATCCAGGAGGAGCAGCCCTGGCTCAAGGTGATCGACTACTTCGTCGAGGAGATCCCCTTCGCCGGCACCTTCGCCGGCTATCTGTTCAAACCGACCTATGGCGTCCAGAGCCTGGCGACGGGGCAGACCGCCCTGCGGATCACCAAGAGCCGGACGTTCCTGTCGCGGACCTTCACGATCGACAACCTGGCGGGGGGTCTGCCGGAGTCCGAGGAGGTGGCGACCCTGCTCGGCACCATGATCATGGTCCTCCACGAGCGCCGGCGCGAATAGGAGATCGCCTTGCCCACCCTCCTCTCCGACGCCGATCTGCTCGCCCGCCTGGTCGGTTTCGACTCGACCAGCCGCAACAGCAATCTGCCGATCGCGGACTTCCTCTGCGACTACCTCGACCGCCCCGGCGTGCGGATCGCCAGGAACCTCTCGGCCGACGGCGGCAAGACGAACGTGATCGCCTGGCTGGGCCCCGAGCCGGAAGGAGACCGTAGCGGCCTCGTCCTCTCCGGGCACATGGACGTCGTCCCGGCCGACGAGGAGGGGTGGCGTCACGACCCCTTCTCCCTCGCCGACGAGGGGGACCGCTGGGTGGGCCGCGGTTCCTGCGACATGAAAGGGTTCCTGGCCCTCGCCGCCAACCTCGCGGCCGGAGCCAAAACCGAGCGGTGGCGGGCGCCGCTCGCCCTCGTCTTCACCTACGACGAGGAGGTCGGCACCCTGGGGGCGAAGCGGCTGACCGAGAGCTTCCCGGCGGCCGGGCATCTGCCGCGCGCCGCCATCATCGGCGAGCCCACCTCGCTGCGGGTGGCGCGGACGCACAAGGGGCACGCCAAGCTGCGGGTGACCCTCCACGGCACTCCCGCCCACAGCGGCTACCCCCACCTGGGGGTCAACGCCATCGAACCGGCCGGACGGGTGATCGTCGCCCTCGCCGCTCTCCGCCGCGAGTTGGAGGCGGAGACCGCTCCCAACCGCGACCTCTTCCCCGAGGTCCCCTACGTGCCGCTCAACGTCGGCACGGTCCACGGCGGCTCGGCGATCAACGTCGTGCCCGACCGCTGCGTCGTCGAGGTGGGATTCCGGCCGCTGCCGGGCGTCACCTCGGAGGAGCTGACCGAGCGGGTGAGCCGCGCCGCCCGCGCGGGCGCGTCCCCCTTCGAGCCCACGATCGAGCTGCTCTCGGACAGCCCGCCGCTGCTGCTCGACGCGGCCTCCCCCATCCACCGCCATCTCTGCGGTCTCGTCGGCCAGAGCGCGGGGGCCAGCGTCTCCTTCGCCACCGACGCCGGCTGGCTCCAGCGGCTCGGGCTGGACTGTGCCATCTTCGGCCCCGGCTCGATCGAGGCGGCCCACAAGCCGAACGAGTTCCTGCCGAAGGACGAATTCGCCGCCGCCCGCGGGTTGCTGGAGCGGACGGTCGATCATTTCTGTCTTGAAAGGGACTGACATGACGAGGCAGATCCTGGAAGCCGATCTCACCTGGACCGGCGGTCGCTTCGAATCCGGCGTCCAGATCGCCGTCGGCGAGGACGGCCGCATCGCGAGCATCGAAAAAACGGGCGCCCTCGGCCGCACACCCGACCGGCGGCTGACCGGCCGTGCCCTCCTGCCCGGCATGGTGAGCGCCCACTCGCACGCCTTCCAGCGGGGATTGCGGGGGCACGGCGAGACCTTCCCCGCGGGCGCCGGCAATTTCTGGACCTGGCGCAAGGCGATGTACGCCCTGGTCGGCCGCCTGGACACGGACGAGCTGCGGGCCCTCTCTCTCCAGACCTTCCGCGAGATGCGGGCGGCCGGCATCACCACCGTCGGCGAGTTCCACTACGTCCACCATCGCGATCCGGACGCCCACGACTTCGCCTTCGACGAGGTCGTTCTCGCCGCCGCGGCCGCGGCCGGCATCCGCATCGCCTTCATCCAGTCCTACTACCGGACGGGCGCCGTGGGCCAGCCGCTCGCGGGCGCGCAACGCCGTTTCGACACCCCCTCGCCCGAGGTGTATTGGGAGCAGATGGACCGCCTGGCCGCGCGCCTCGACCCGCGGCGCGAGACCCTCGCCGCCTCGGTCCACAGCCTGCGCGCCGGCAGCGTCGAGGACCTCGCGGCGATCTACGACGAGGCCCGCCGGCGCGACCTCCCCTTCCACATCCACGTCGAGGAGCAGGAGCGGGAGATCGAGGAGGTGATCGCCTACTACGGCCAGCGGCCGATGGCGCTGCTGCTCGCGACGCTCGGCACGGCGACCGACCTCACCGCCGTCCACTGCACCCACACCGACGCCGAGGAGATGGACCGCTTCCTCTCCGCGGGCGGCACCGTCTGCCTCTGCCCGCTGACCGAGGGGAACCTGGGCGACGGCATCGCGACCGTCCCGCGGGTCCCGCCCCAGCGCCGGGCCTTCTGTCTGGGGAGCGACTCCAACGCCCGCATCTCCCATATCGAGGAGATGCGCTGGCTGGAGTACGCCCAGCGCCTCGCCACCGAGAACCGCGGCATCCTGCGGGATGGGGAGGGCAACGTCGCCAGCGTCCTCCTGGAAGCGGCCACCGCCGGTGGAGCGAAGGCGCTGGGCGTCGAAGCCGGCCGCATCGAGCCCGGCCTCTGGGCCGACTTCGCGGCGATCGATCTCGATTCCCCCCTGATCGCGGGCTGGACGCCGGAGACCCTCCTCGAATCCGTGATCTTCGGCGCTACCGAGGAGGTGGTGGCGGCGACCTGCGTGGGCGGCGAGTGGGTGGAACACCGGGGGTGGAAGAGCAATTAAAAAACTCGGTCCGTGCGTAGGGGAGGGGCTTGTCTCCTCCCTCGCCCTGAAGGGCGAAATTTGATTAGCCTGGTGCTTTAGCGCCAGGTGGGCAGTCCCCACCCCATATCCGCCCCGAGGAGGCGGTGCCTTTCATCAGCGATCCCTCAGTACAGTGACGTTGGGTTCCGCCCCTTCGGGGCGGGTGGAATTTGGGGGGCTGCCTACCTGGCGCTAAAGCGCCAGGCTAATCAAATTTCGCCCTTTCAGGGCGAGGGAGGGGACGAGCCCTCCCTACGAAAGAGGTTTGGATAGGCCTCTAAGTGGGTCAGCGGCCGCCAAGAATCTTCTTCTCCAGCTCATCCAGGTTGGTCTCTCTCGGCGGATTCTCCGCAGCTCGGGCCAGCGCCCGATCGAGCTTCGCTTTGACCTCGGGCTCATGCAGCCAGCGCTCGTTGTCCGGGATGAACTCCCCCACTTTGACGATCCAGACGCCCGGCTCCGATTCCTCTACTAGGACGTGTTGCCCCGCATACTGTTTGCCGATCGCAATCTGACCTTTACGGTTAACCGCCCTGATGACTGCCATACTGAACCTCCGTCATCATAATGGCATGGTCCTATCCGACATGGGATAATCCCCTCATGTGCGGACGCTACACCCTGACCTCCTCGGGCGACGAGCTCGCCCTCCTCTTCGACCTGCCGGAGCTGCCCCTGCTGCCGCCCCGCTACAACATGGCGCCCACCCAGGGGGCGGCGGTGGTGCGCGTCCCCGAGCCCGGCGCGCCGCGGCGGCTCGATCTGCTGAAATGGGGGCTGATCCCCTACTGGGCCAAGGAGGCGAGCATCGGCAACCGCATGATCAACGCCCGCGCCGAGAGCGTCGCCGAGAAGCCCGCCTACCGCTGGAGCTTCAAGAAGAAGCGCTGCCTGGTGGCGACCGACGGCTTCTACGAGTGGAAGAAGGAGGGGAAGGCCAAGCAGCCCTTCCTGATCCGCCGCGAGGACGGCAAGCCGTTCGCCTTCGCCGGCCTCTGGTCCACCTGGAAGGACGCCGAGCACGGCGGCCAGACGGTCGAGACCTTCACCATCCTTACCACCGCCGCCAACGATCTGCTCCGCCCCCTCCACGACCGCATGCCGGTCATCGTGGGTCGGGAAAACTTCGATCTCTGGCTGGACCCGAAGATGGAGGACGCCGAGAAGCTCCAGCCTCTCCTGGTACCCCATGCGGTGGAAGGCTTCCACGCCTTCCCCGTCAGCCGGCTGGTCAACAGCCCGGCCAACGAAGTCGCGAGCTGCATCGAGCCGCTGGTGGAGGATTAACGGTTCAGCACGTACGCCGTCAAAAAGATCCCCACCATCGTGAACACCAGCGTCAGCTTGCCCGCGATGCCGAGGAGCATGCCGATCCAGGTGCCGAGGCCCACCTTGCTGGCCTGGCGCCAGTTGCGGCGCGCGGCATACTCGCCGGCCACGGCGCCCACGAACGGCCCGAGGATGAAGCCCGGAAGCCCGAAGAAGATCCCCACGACCGCGCCCGCGGCGGCGCAGAAGAGGGCCGCCCAGCTCGCCCCCACCCGTTTGGCTCCCATCGCCGAGGCGAAGAAGTCCACCGCGAAGCTGCAGAGGGTCAGCAGCGCGAGGATCGACAGCGTGAACCATCCCACCTTCTGAAACTTTTCCGCCCAGGCGGCGATCAGCAGACCCACGAAGACCAGCGGCGCCCCGGGCATCACCGGCATCACCGTGCCGGCGATGCCGAGCACCACCAGGACGGCGCCCAGCAGCAGGAGAGGGCTCCCCGGATCGGTCATCTCTGCTCCCGCTGCTTCAGCTCCCTGTCGAAGAAGTCCACCGCCGCATGATACGCCGCCAGCCAGCTGGCGTGGCGCAGGAAGCTGTGCACCTCGTCCGGCAGCACGAGCTGCTCCACGTGGACGTTCCGCTCCCGGAGCGACTCGGCCAGCTTCACCGTCTCGCTGAACGAGACGTTGCGGTCGTCGTCCCCCTGGATCAGCAGCACCGGCGAGCGCCAGCCGTCGAGCCAGGCCACCGGCGACGACTCGTAGGCGAGCCGCTGCTCCTCCGGCTTGGGTTGATAGTCCGGGATGAAGTTCCGGATTCCCTGGTTCCAGTCGTGGACGCCGTGCAGATCCACCCCGGCGGCAAACAGGTTCGAGGCGCGGGCGAGGCCGAGCGCGGTCAGGTACCCGCCATAGGAGCCCCCCCAGAGTCCGATCCGTTCCGGATCGACGTCCGGGCGGCCGCGCAGATAGAGACCCGCCCCCAGCACGTCGTTGAATTCGCTCCCTCCCGACGCCCCCTGATTCGGCGCCTCGCGAAACGCCAGCCCGTAGCCGGTGCCGGACCGGTAATTCACGGCGAGCACCACGTAACCCCGGCTCGCCAGATACTGGTTCATGGCGTAGGCGTGGTTGTAGTACCCGGAGTAGTGCCAGCCGAGCAGCATCTGCCGGTGCGAGCCGCCATGGAAGAAGAGCAGCGCCGGATGACGCTCCCCCTTCTTCGTTCGCGGCGGCAGGAAGAGCTGGCCGTGGACGCGCAGGCCGTCCGAGGCGCTGAAGATCACCGGCTCGGGCACCACCAGCGAGCTCTCGGGAAACTCGGCCGGCACCGTGCCCGGCGCCAGCTCCCGCGCCGCGCCTCCCGCGATCTCGATCACCGGCCGCGCGGGCTTGCGCGCTCCCGAACGGAAGTAGGCGAACGCCTTACCGTCGCTGGTCCTCACCGGCAGCCACTCGATCCCCTCCCCCCTCGTCAGCGCCACCGGACGCCCGCCCGCCGGGTCGACCCGCCAGAGGTGGCGGCGGTCGATGTCGTCCTGGTTCGAGCTGAAGAGGATCTGCCGGCGGTCCGGCGTCAGGTTGACCGACTCGATCTCGAAGTCGCCCGGGGTGAGCAGCGCCGCCGCCCCACCCGCCGCGGGAACGGAGTAGAGATGGAGCCAGCCGTCCCGTTCCCACGGAAAGACGATGCGGTCCCCCGCCGTCCAGAGGACCTGGTTCGCGGCGAGCATCTCCTGATAGGCGCTCCCCGCGCCCGGCTCGGCGCGCCAGGCGGTCTTCGCCTGTCCCGTCGCGGCATCCGCCACCAGGATGGACCAGGGCTCGGCGGCAGCCGGATTCGGATGGAACAGGGTGGTCAGAGAAGAAGCCGGGACCCGCAGGAACGCCAGCCGCGAACCGTCCGGCGACCAGGCCGGCTCGCTGTCCGTATCCACGCTGGGAGCCATCCAGCGCAGCGCCTTGGCGGCGACGTCGTAGACGCCGACGAAACCGTGGTCCCCGCGCGCGCTCACGAAGGCGAGCCGCGAGCCGTCCGGCGAGAAGCGGAGCTCCCGGAGGGCGCCCCGGGCCTTCACCCACGAGACCGGCTCCTTGCCCGCGAACGGCTGCCAGACGATCTCGCCGCGCCGGGGGTAGGCGATGCCATCCCCCTTCGGCGAGACCGCCACTCCGCTTCCGAGGCCGAGTCGCACCGGCTCGCCGCCGTCCAGAGACACTCGCCAGATCGCCTGCTCGGCTCCGACCGGATCGCTCGCGGGATTGGGCACCTCCCCCTGCCGGTTCGGGCCGCCGCCGCGGACATAGATCAGCGACCTGGCATCCGGCGTCCACTCGAGATTGCCGATCGACTGGCCGTCGTCCGCCGAGTAGCGGGTGACCTGCCGGCCGCGATAGTCCGGCGGCTCGGCCACCCAGACGTTGCGGGCCCCTTTCGCGTTGTCGATCCAGGCGAGCCGAGCCCCGGCCGGCGAGGCCAGCAGCTCCTCCGGAAACGGCGCGCTCAGGAGCGATTCAAGAGTGACCGCCGGTTGTTGAGCAGCGAGAGGAAGACCGCACAGCAGAGCGAGAGCGGCGGCGGCAAAACCAGAACGGACTCGGAGCATCGACCCCTCCAGGTTGGACGTTCAACCAGAGGGGTCATTGTGTATCAGAAACCGGGGTTGGGCATCCTATCGTCCATCGAGCACCCTGCCGGTCGTGGGCGATCTGCCCTTCGACCGAGGGTGAGGATTCGAAGGGCAGAAAGTCCCTACCTCTTCAAACCTATGAATCCTCGTTCTGAAACCGCAGCTCCGGGTCATGCTGAGCCCGCCGCAGGTACGCCGCCACGCCGGAGACCAGTTCCAGATTCGCCCGCTCCGCCTCGACCGCTTGCTTGAGATAGGCGAGAGCCGCCAGCGCCTCGCGGTGGATGTGCAGCGAGGAGAAGATCGGCACCATCTCCCCCGCCAGCCGCTTCAGGTTGCCCGTCCTCCCCTGCTCGGCGTAGAGGGTGGCGAGCTCCAGCGAGACCAGCGCCGTGTCGTAGGGAATCCCTTCGGCGATAAAACCGTCGCGGGCAGCCAGAAACAGCGACTCCGCCTGATCGGCCTGTCCCAATCCGCGGGCAATCTTCCCCTTGACCCATTTTCTGCGGTTCTGCGTCCAGGCATCCGGGAAACTCCGGTAGAGGGAACGCGTCCCGCGATAGAGCCCCTGGGCTTCGAGATAACGACCGGAAGCTGCTAGGTAATCAATCAGATTGTGCCGAGTGCAAATCAACAAGCGGGGCTCCTGTTCAGGATCGATCAATTCGAGTGCCTGAAACAGTAGAGGTATCCCTTCCACAGGATTCCCGGCGTAATGATGAACCACAGACATGTTTACGAGCGTCCTTCCGGCTCTGTGCCGCTGTCCGATCTGGATGAAAAGCGCAAACGCCCTGCGGAGGAGTCGAAAGGCTTCATCGAAGCTTCGCTGCGCTCTCTTTAGAGAAGCCTCCAAATCCAGCAGGATCGCACGCTCCAGAGGATCCTGAGTTCCTCTCTGAAGAGAGGCATACGCGTTGGAGAAAGCGTTTTCCGCGCCCTGCAGGTCCGATCTCATCCGGCAGGCATTCCCAATATGTGCCCAGGCCCGCGCTCGCAGATCTTCAATCAGCTTGGCTCCATACCGATTCTCATCCAGGTACTCGGAGAGCCGTAGCGCCAGTCGCCCCAACTCTTCGGCGTATGCCGGATCTCGGACGCCAACCTCCGAGCTACGTTCGATCAACAGCTCAAAAACTCCCCAAATGTGGAAGCGTGAAGAATTCTGGACAAGGAGATCTCGCTGCTCAGACGGACAGTTTTTCAACTCAACGAACAATCCGGGGGCTTCCTCCCGCTCCTTGGCCAGGATCGCCTCTCGGTTCTGAAGAGTCTGTTCGCTCTCGATGAGAGCTGGGGCATAGTCAACCCGCGGGCTCGGCCATTGCAGTATGCCAGCCATCTTCTTAGCCACCGGACCCGAACGATGCTGCGTCAATCCGTGAAAGCGGCGGCGGCACATCGCACAGTGAACGAGATGGTCCACCACCCCCAAGTGCTCCCTGGAAATCGACAGCAGGAACTCCTCCAGCGCAAAGTCATTCGGATGGATCTTCAAGTCCCCCCCTTTCAGAACCAGGCCCATAGGGAGCCTGAGTACTCTCTCTAGAGGACTAGTTGCCGCAGACCGGAGAATCGTGACAACCCAATCAAGAGAAAAAATAGGCGCCAGCTCACAACGCTGGCACCAAAAACCCCTATTCTGCTACTTAGTACCCTTCTTTCCCATCGATCCGCCTTTATCCGTTGTCGGACTCGAGGAAATGGTGCCGGAATTTTGATGCCCATTTGGATCCATGCTACTCCCTTCCTTCGTCATCATCCCCGCCCCTGGGGCCTGGGCGGCGGGGGTGGACGGCGCGAACAGCCCGGCCATCCACTCCCAGACGGCGGCGAGGCCCGCCGTGGGAGCGGGGGCCGGACGGCTGGCGCGGGGGAGGGCGAAGGCGGCCGAGGCGAGCAGGTTGACGAGGACGAGAGCGACGAGGACCGAACGCAATTTAAGAGACATGAGGATCTCCTCTCCTTCCGGTGGATCGGCGCCGGCGGTCAACATGACCGCCATTCACCCACCTACCTTGAAGAGTGACACTTCTTCCCTCAAAGCGTGCCCTTCCCGGCGAAAGAGGCGGATTTATCCGCTCGGGACGGTCAAAGAGGACTCAAAGGAGACACTTCCACTCAGCCGTGGCCCGGCGAGGCCGGCGGAGCTGGCTTGGACGGCTCCGTCCTCGGCGGCTGGATCGTGAAGCCGAGCTGGTGGAAGAGCTCGAGCTGGTCGTTGACGATCCAGGTCTCGCGGATCTTGCCGTCGGCGATCCGGAAGAGGGTGATGCCGATCATCTCGACCGGCTTGCCGTCGGCTTTCGTCCCCTTGCGGGTGGCCCGGACCGTGTAGAGAGCGGCCACGCGGTCCCCCTCCGCCACGAGGTCGCCGACGGAGTAGCGGATGCCCTCGAACAGCTCGCGGGCACGCTTCTGCGAGTCCCGGATCGCGCTGGGCCCCTGCACCTTGGGGGCCCCCGGCGTGCGATCGACGAAATCGGGGCCGATCACCTGGTCGAGATCGTCGAGAGATCCACCGCCCAGGGCCTGGAGATAGCGGCGGACGACCGCCTTGTTGGCCTCCGGGCTGCCCGGCTCCGGCGCGGGCGCCTGGGCCAGGGCGGGCAGGGCGGCGAGCAGGAGGGTTAGAAATAGCAGGGCCTTACAGATTCGGTGTCGGTTCATGTTCGATGCCGTCCTCGCGCCCCTTCGGGGCTGACCCTCACTCCCCGGCCCTCTCTCCCGACCCGGGAGAGAGGGAGCAAAGCATTCTCAGAGCAAACCTCCCCCTCTTCTCCCGGGTCGGGAGAAGAGGGCCGGGGTGATGAGGGCCTGGCGGTCTCCAGGGCCTACACCTCCTCGAAACACCCCCGCTCCCCGCCCCCGCACCGCCGCTCGTCCGCCACCCGGCCGTCCGGACCCAGGCAGTTCATGGTGAGGCTGCACCAGCAGAAGCCGTCGCGCGGCTTGGGCACCTCGGGGTCGGGCTCGACGTCCACGAACATCCCCTTCCAGCGCAGGCGCGCGCAGCAGGCCCTGGGGGCGGACCGGTCGGAGCTCCTGGTGAGGTCCATGGGGCAGTCCTCCTCAGTCTTCTTCCACAATAATACCCGCGGCGGCGATCAGCGCCCTTTTCACGGCCACCCGGGCGAGCTGGACCTTGTAGCGGTTCCCCTCCAGCGAGAAGGCCTTCTGGACCGCGGCGTCCGCCGCCTTCGCCGCCAGGTCGGCGTCGACCGCCTTGCCCCTGAGCAGGTCGGCGGCCTCGATCGAAACCCACGGCACCGGCGCCACCTGGCCGAGCACCACCCGCGCCTGGCTCACCTTGCCGTCGGGGGTCATCTCCAGGGCCACGGCGGCGGTGGCGAGCGACCAGTCGAGCGTCTCGCGCTGGCGCACCTCGTAGCTCGCGATCTTGCGGCCGGCGGCCGGCGGCAGCAGGACCTCGGTCAGGATCTCCCCCGGCCGCAGATCGTGCTCACGCTCCCCCTCTTTCTGCGGGATGCGGTAGAGCTTCTCGAGCTCGACGCGCCGCTCCCCCGCCGGCCCGAACAGCGTCACCAGGGCGCCGACGGCCACCAGCAGCGGCGCGAGCGTCGAGGGGGAGACGAAGTACGCCGGCCCCCCGTTGCCGAGGATGGCGTGATAGCGGTAGTCGCCGGCCGGGATCATCGACTTGCCGTCCCGCAGGGCCAGCAGGCCGAAGCCGTTGCGGTAGTACCAGCAGCGCGGGCGCTGCAGGAGGTTGCCGCCGAGGGTGGCGACGTTGCGGATCTGCGGCCCCGCGAGCCGGCCGGCCGAGGCGGTGACGGCCGGATACTCGAACCCCAGCGCGGCGTCGGCGGCCAGGTCGTCGAGCACGCTGAGCGCGCCGATCTTCAGGCCCCCGCTCTCGGCGCGGACGCCCGTGAGCCCGACGATCCTCTTCAGGCTGACCAGCCGCTTCGGGGTCTCGACGCCGTCCTTCATCAGGGCGAGCAGATCGCTGCCACCGGCCAGCGGCGCGGCGGCCGCCGGATCGGTCCCCAGCAGCTTGACCGCCTGCTCGCGCGTCGCCGGGCTGGCGTACTCGATCGCGTGCATCAGGCCACCCCTTTCCCAGCCGCACTGGCGCTATTCGCGCCGTTCGCAGACAAGGCGTCGAGCACCCGCCGCGGCGTCAGCGGCGCCCAGGGCACCCGGACGCCGATCGCGTTGGCCACGGCGTTGGCGATGGCCGCCAGCGGCGAGACCATCGGCGGCTCGCCGACGCCGCTCACGCCGCGCTCGTCGTAGCCCGGGCCGGTCATCATCCGCACCACCAGCTCGCCGACGTCGCCGATGCCGGCCATCTTGTAGGTCTCGAAATCGTGATTGAGGGTGATCCCGGTCACCGGATCGGTCACCTTCTCCTCGGCGAGAGCGGTCGAGATCCCCATGATCAGACTGCCGTAGACCTGGCTCTCGGCGGTCTTGAGGTCGACGATCAGGCCGCAGTCCTGCACGGCGACCATCTTCCGGATCTTGACGATGCCGGTCTCGACGTCCACTGTCACGTCGGCCATCTGGACACCGCCGACGCCGCTGGTAGTCAGCTCGCCCGGCCCGGGATTGGCGCCGGCGGCGGTGACCGGAGTGCGGCCGAACAGGGCCATCGCCTGCCGCCAGCTCATCGCGCGGGAGGGATCGGCCTTGACCCGGATCTTCCCCTCGGCGGCCTCGAGCTCCTCAGGTCCGGCCTTCAGGGCCGGCGCGGCCTTGGCGAAGACCTGGCCGAGGGCGTTGAGGGCCGCCCGGCGGGTGGACGACGAGACGCCGCCGACCGTGGTGCTGCCGCCCGAGCCGCCGGAGGCCGGATAGCGGCTGTCGCCGATGCGCGCCTGCACGGCGTCGAGCGGCAGGCCGAGGGTGTCGGCGAGCACGATGGCCACCACCGTGCGGGTGCCGGTGCCGATGTCCTGGGTGGAGATCTTGGCCTCGGCCGTGGCGTCCGGATGGATCGTCACCTCGCAGTTGCTGCGGTGGCCGCGCCCGCCCCAGGTGTGGAGCGACAGGCCCAGCCCGCGCTTGACCGGACCACGGGCGGTGTCGCCGCGCGGATGCCAGCGCTGGCGCCACCCCATGAGCTGATCGGCGACCTCCAGCTCCTCGCGGTAGGTCTTCTCCATCCGGCCGGTGAGCGACAGGTTCTGGATCACGACGTCGAGCGGGTTCATCCCCAGCGCGACGGCGAGATCGTCGAGCGCGCTCATCGACAGGAAGCACCCCTGCGGAGAATTCGGCGCCCGCCAGGCGCGCGAGCTCGCCTTGTTCGTGGGCACCGCCGAGTGCTGGTGCCGCTTGTTGGGGATCTCGAAGACGTACGGCAGCGGCGGGTCGCCGGCGCTGCCCGGACCGCCCGAGCCCCAGGACTTCGAGATCCAGGCGGTGAGCGTGCCGTCCTTCTTGGCCCCCACCTCGATCTCGGCGAAGGCCGAGGGGCGGTCGCCGGCGACCGTCAGCTCGGCGTGGCGGTCGAGCATGAGCTTGACCGGCGCCTTCGCGATCCTGGCGAGCTGGGCGCAGACGATCCCCCAGCGGTCGGCGCTGAACTTGCTGCCGAAGCCGCCGCCGACATAGTCCGCGATCACCCGCACGTTGGCGGCCGGAATGCCGAGCCCTTCGGCGAGCTGCGAGGCGACCCCCGAGACCGCCTGCGTGGAGCACCAGGCGGTGAGATGGTCGGGCTCCGTCCAGTGGCAGATCTGGCCGTGCGCCTCCATGCAGTTGTGGGCCACCGCCGGCAGGAAGTAGCTCCCCTTGATCCGCACCTCCGCGGCGGCCATGGCGGCGGCGGCGTCCCCGGCCTTCTCCTCCTCGCCCGGCTCGACCTTGGGGGCGGCGGCGAGCTTCTCCTCGGTGACGAAGTGCGGCAGCACCTCGTACTCGATCTTGATCGCCCGCACCGCATCCTCCGCCCGGGCCTCCGAAGTGGCGGCCACGGCGGCCACCTCGTCGAGCGCCCACTGGATCTCGGCGCCGGGCTTCTGGATCACGACCACGGCCTTGACGCCGGGCATCGCCTGGGCGGCGGCGACGTCGAGCGTCTTGATGCGGGCATGGGCGTGCGGGCAGAGCAGCATCTTGGCCCAGAGCATCCCCTCGGGCTGGAGATCGTAGGTGTACTTGGCGCGGCCGCTCGCCTTGGCGGGACCGTCCAGGCGGGAGATCCGCTGGCCGATCAGCCGGCGGTCCTTGGCCTCGGGCCACGAGGGAGCGCCGGGATCCACCGGATCAGCCATGCCCCCTCCTCTTCTTCCTCTTTTTCTGATTCCCAGTCTCCGCCCCGTCCCCCATCTCCTCCCCCGCGACGTCCGCGGCGTCCTTGTCGTCCTTTTCGTCCTCTCCCATCAACGGAGCCGCGTCGAGCACCGCCTGGCGCATTCCCGCGTAGGTTCCGCAGCGGCAGAAGTTGCCGGAGAGCCCGTGATGAACATCCTTGATCGTGGGGCTGGGCGTGCGGTCGAGCAGGGCCTTGGCGGCCATCACGAAGCCGGGGGTGCAGAAGCCGCACTGCTGGGCGTCGTGCTCCACGAAGGCGGCCTGCAGGGGGTGGAGCCTGGCCGGCCGGCCGAGGCTCTCGATGGTCCAGATCGGCCGGTGCTGGACGTCGATGGCGAGCTGGCTGCAGGCGTAGACGGCCTTGCCGTCGAGGATCACGGTGCAGGCGCCGCAGGTGCCGCGGTCGCAGACGCGCTTGGCGCCGGTCAGCTCGAGCTCGTCGCGCAGGGCGTCGAGCAGGGTGGTGCGGGGCTCGAGCTTGAGGTCGTAGGCCTTGTCGTTGATCCGCAGCCGCATCGGGACCGGCCCCGGCCCCCAGACCTCCATGCCATCTGGAGCCGGAGGTTGATTTTTCCTCGCCGCCTCCGCGATCTCGCCGGCGAGCAGCCCGGCCGAGCCGAGCGCCCCGGCGACCGCGCCGCCGCGCAGAAAGGCGCGCCGGGAGATGCCGCCCGGCGGGGGGGAACCGTCCTCTTTGCCGTCCTTGGCCATCCGGAAGCTCCTGAAATCCGTCCGCTCGCCTCGAAGGTACCACAGACCCCCGGCCCCGAAAGGCAGGAAAAGGACGGGGCTCCGGCCAAGGCGCCGCGAGCCCCGTCAACCGCCCGGGACCTGTGTGGGATTCAGTTGTCAAAGAGCCCGAAACCGTTCCGCGGGCTTCATTCCCCATCGCTCGAGCCTCATTCCCCAGGCCCCGAGCCCATTCCCCAGCGCCGGCACCCCATTCCCTGCGGGGAACGGAGCGCGAACGCCCCGCCGTATCGCATTCCCCACCCTTCGCCTCCCGCGAACGCCGGGGAACGCTTCATTCCCCCGGCAAACGGGATCCTGGCAACGGGGAACGCCTCGCGCTCGCTCATTTGTATCATGCACATTACAGGGAACGGCTCATTCCCCCTGGGGAATGTTCCGTGAACGCCGGGGAATGGGTCATTCACTCGCTCTTCCTTCTCGTTCCCCGGGGGGAAAGCGGCCCGACTCCCGGGGAATGCGTCACGCAAACCACTCCGGAAGCCCCAGGCGCCCCCTCCAGGCGTCCTCCAAGACACCGCGGACCCGCGCTGAAGAGGCTTGACAACTCGTTCCCTGGTCTCTATTATATGTACATCATCGTCATCTGTCCAGAGGCCTCCCACGAGGCGCTCCGCGGGCGGCGAAAGGGCCGGGGATGACCACGGATCGAAGGACTCCGCCGTCGTCGAGACCGCGGTCCGGCGATTCTCCCGAGGAACGGCCCGAGCTCTTGAACAATCGAAGCACCTTGCCGGGGGAACGGGAGCGGGGCCGTTCCCTCCGGCTTTTTCGTCGGGGTTCGCAGACCAAGGCTGGCCCGGTCGGACCGGTGCACCTAACGGAAACGGCCGGAGTTCCGAGGATGCCTGGAAAGTAGAGGTAGCCCTGCAGGAGCGGCGGTTGAGCAGCCTGGACTTCAAACCCAAGGTAGGGCCCAGCCCGATCCCCTCAAGCTTCCCAAGAGGGTGGCTTATCGCGGAGGATCGATTGCCCTTCGGGCCTGAATGATTCTGCGACTGGGCGATTGCTACGGACCGAGTTACGCCTCCGCTAGGCCAGGCGTTGGGGCCGTCTCCAAGGCTTCCCAAGCAAGGGTCGAGATCTTTGACAAGCGAAGTCCCTGGGCTGGTGAACAGGTGGGGCGTTACTTCTGCCCTCCCTCTGTCCACTACATATTACAAGGCGACTACCCCGCATTCCTGCTTATTGACGGGTAGCGCTACAGGCTGTAACATTGTTTCTTCCATAAGAGAAACGCGTTGTGTTGACCTCGCTTACCACCATATCTCTGCCTTACGGCGAGATGCAGTTATAGCGGAAGCTGCCTAACAGACAACCCAAGCGGTCGGCTTAACGTCAGTCATAAGATTATCCGTACGAGAGGGCACACTCTTTGCACAAACCACGCATTCGCCACTCTGAAAGGAAATTATTGATCCCGCATATCAAACTTTATGCGGCGATTCTGCTACTCGCTCTTCCAGCATTGGCACAAACGAGCGGCCTCCCTACATTTCCCAAGCGCTCTGGATATTGGATGAAGCCTATCTCAGAGCAGCTCGGCGTGTGCGATGGCGGCTCAGTGGCTTGGGCGCAAAGATCGGGGGATCAATATTCAAAGGAACTCGAACTCGTCGACAACGTCGGACGAGTGGTTAACCGATGGACTTTCCCCCTCTCAATTCGGGATTTTTATCGCACATCTAATTGCACCACTTCATGGGTTCTTTCACGAGATCGTCGCCATATCTTCATTGTAAACAGCTTAACCGATCGGGAACCCATACCTCTCGCCAATGGGAATGGGATAGATGAAGTACGGCGACTCATTCCAGCTGACGACGGGAGCTTCGCCTGGGTCTATTTCGAAACCCGCAAACCAGACATCGCTATTGCCATTCGGAGCCCTCAGGGAATCGTATTGCAGGAGATATCAGGGATTCCACCCGACCTGGAGAGTCAAGATTATTCCGCCATAGCACAAGGTAAACGACTCCTGGCTATACCCGTCAGAGGAGTAGGGATCTACTTCATAGAGGCGTCGGGTGCCCACAACATTAGCAAGAAAGATCTTTCTAATGTTTATAGTACTAACACAGGAGAATTGGCTTGGCTTATACCCAGGCTCGATAAGGGCGTATATCTCGTCGATGGCACCGGTCGCCCTCTTAATCAGGGCGCGCCTTTACTGAAAGATGAGGACGTAGTCCAGGTCTACTCGCGTTTCCGCGAGAGAGACTCGTATGCCTGGGTGCGAACCCAGAGCGATAGACTGTACGCATTTGCGCCGATAGAAACTCCTCAAGGTTGGGCGATTCGGCCTCTCAACCATGGACATCCGGTGGCAATCGGCGCACAAACTCTCGCGGTAGATCTCGCCAGAGTAATTGGTTCAGGGCGAGTGGCTTGGGTGACTTCACAAAGCCGCTTTGCTCCGCCAGGTGCATGGGGAGATATTTATCGTGTCGAGGTCCAAGGAGACGACATAGCAGTGTCTTCGGTGCCGCGTCAGTACTTTGAAGGTAAGTCCGTCAACACTCTTTTTTGGGACCTTGAAAACCCTTGGCGCTTCTGGGCCAGGAGCCCAGACCTGTGCCTCTATGAAGTAAGACTACATCCCCAGGGAAAGTCTGAACCTGGTACGGAAGCAGAGCCTGCAAAGGTCTTTGACCACCACTCTTCCTGTGTGCTTGTGGAGCAAATTATACCGAGCGGAATTCCTAGTCGATATTGGATCAATGCGACCCCCTCATATTATCTCATGGGGCCAGCCAACGACATAACTGAAGCCATAGTCAGCCTGGGGCATGCCAGATTGAGCCTCAAGACCCCCAGAGGGCATCGACTACGCTTCGCAATGCGTGAAGGCTCTTCAATCCATGCCAGCCTGAACTGGCCTACCCGTGATGACCATCTAATGGACATGAACCCTGAGACGTCTCGGGAGCGTCCGCGGATCCATATAACGTTCCTTGACCCTAGGGATCATCAATCCACTCCTCGAGCCGAAGGTGAAGGGTTCGCAGACAAGGGAGAAGCCAGCATCCTTCTACACACGAACGGAAGCTCACATTGGAATGAGACCTATGATATTCAACTTGAATATCACGATCCGCAGACACTGACCAACTTTCGGATACTTTGGCCTGGAGTGACTCTCGCTCCAACATTATACGAGTTGGTTACTGCGAGCCCTTACTGGAAAGCCCTGTGGCTCCTCGCTCTTCCCATCTTTGCACTACTGCTCGCCATTAATAAGAGTTGGCGGGTTCGACGCTGGATTCCAGTAGCCGTATCAGCAATTGAGGTACTTATAGCTAGCCGACTCCCAGAACCGATCAAGACAACCCCCTTAGAATTACTTAGCGTCGCAGCATGCTGCTCCCTTACAATGCTCCTAGCAGGCCTAGCCTCTCCAGCTTTATTCCGTGAGCTTGCATTGATTCAGCCGTTCCGTCTTCTAGTACCTGCCGCGCTTCAGTTGCCGCGCTTGCGGCGCCGGGTATGGAAGTCCTACGTAAAAAATGTCCGCATGCTTCTGCAAATTTTTCGAGAAGACGCAAGTAACGAGACCTACGTCCCTCTGGCCACTTCGGTAGTTGGCAGCCGACCACCACAAGGATCTTCGGTCGGCTCACAAGCTGACGTGAAAAGCATCGTAACTGTTCTCTCCGCTAAAGATCCACAACACAGAGCTACTATCCTGATAGAGGCTCCAGGTGGCCGTGGTAAGAGTGCACTCTGGAACGAGCTTTTGGCACGCTGCCTGGATGCTTTTGAGAATGATCCGCTATGCCCTCTTCCAGTGATTGGTGACCCTCGATGCAGTACTGTAGAGTCGATGGTTGAGTCTGGACTTGGCCGTTTTGGCATCTCGCCGGACATAACTGCGGCGCAACTAAAGTCCGGCGAGTTCGTTGTCTTCATTGACAATTTGAGCAGCTGTGACCTAGCACCAGCTGATCTTGAGACCTTCTTTAGAGCTGGCGGGGATAAAACTCGGCTCTGCTTAACCAACCGACCTGATAAAGAATGGCGCGGGCCCGTACGCAGGGCTGACACGTGGATCATTGTTGAACCGGAACGACTATCTGATTCTTCTATTTGGGGCTTCGTCGACAATTATGCAATTACTGATGCCATACGAATGAATCGAGATGCAGAGTCCTATACCAAACTGGTCAGAGAGAAAGTGGAGAAGTTCCTACCCATCTGCCGCTCAGAGGATGGTTCTTACCTACCACTCTTGGTTCGGCTTTGCACATTGGCCATCGAGCGTGATATTAGTTCTATTGATGATATTTATCTGAGCGCATTAAGGCGCTTATTAACCCGAAAAGATGCCATGAGCAATCTCGATGTCGAGCGGGTTCTCGTCGAAGCAGAGCAAATTGGCATTGAAACCTACTGGCACGAGCACGATCGGCTCTTCCGGTTCGAGCGCACAACACCGGAGCGTACGCAAATAATGCGAGAACTGCTCCAAGCAGGCGTAGTAGTGGGGGCAGATCGCACCAAGAGGCTAAACGAGGAGCCCAAACAAGTTCGTTTCTTTCACGACTCTGTTCAGTCCTATCTTGTTGCACGAGGTCTCCACCGGGCGGGCGATTGGGAATGCTTTCTCCAAGCCGCTGGCGATCCATTCTTCTGCCGAGCGGCTTCGGATTTTATCGGTGGCACAGGGTCAGAATTATTTCAGATGTGTCTTTATGTTTTTGAAGCAAGCCGTGTTCGCCGACATCTGATCGAAGATTTGCTGAGTTGGGCGGGATGCTATTGGGCCACCCTTTCGATTGATGATGTACTCGTCGGATTAACCGAGGAATCGCAAGCCGCAGTTGAAAGGCGTATCTCCACCCTAGTCGGAGCAGGTGAGTACCTGCGGATTGCCGTGGAGGTGGTTGCTGCAGAGGACATGCAAGAAGACGGCACTGTTCGACTTGGTCGACTTTATGCAAAGCTTGCCCCAAAAGTGTGGCAACGAACTTGCGTTGAGGAGAATCGCAACGAAGTTGCTTAAATCACTCCGGCACCCGGGGCAGAAAGATCCAGTGTGAAGGCTCATGGGAAGCCAATCATGGATTCCGGTCCTGCTCCAGCTCTCAGCCTGCCAGGTTCCGTGGTGGCTCAAGGGCCAACACCGTGCGGGCAAGGGTACATTGTCGCATTGAACCAGGGAGTACGTAACGCTACAGACGCGGCGGGAGGACACCCCAACGCTGAACGGCAGAAGAACGGTCAGCCAAAGGGAGTCCTCCTGAGCGCGATCAGATTATTTTCACTCATCACGATCATAGGCTCGGTGAGTGACAGAGCCTGCAGCATGTGACCGACGGTAGCTATGTTAATAGCCATCTTGACGACACGGTTTATCGTCCCGGCCCAACAGAGTATCATTGTGCGACCTACGACTGCGGGAACGCCTGATCCTCCTGCCGGGAGTGGACCGGTGACCCACGAATAGCTCCCTTCCGATCCGGCGAAGGTCGTGGATCGGCGAAACGCCCCTCCTCCGACCTTCGCCTCTGTCACGAATTCGATCCCTGCAAGGATTAGAGCGTCCCTGCCGTCGCGGCTCAGTCGACCTTCTTGCCCGCTTCGAGCTGCTGGATCAGATCTTTCAGGTTGTTGCGGCTGGCGTCGTTCGGGGCCTGGGGCAGGGCGAGCCGGGCCTCGGCCAGGGCTTCCTTGCTGCGTCCCAGCGCGGCGTAGCCGCGGGCGAGCCCGACGTGCACCGGCCAGGCGTCGGGATGGCGCCTGGCGTTGAGCTGGAAGATCTTCAGCGCCTCCTCGGGCTTCTTGTCGGCCAGGAGCTGGCGGCCGTAGAGATGGAGGTCCATGGCCTGGGCGGTGGGATGGTTGAGCGCCCGGTCCATGGTTTTGGCACCCTCGGCGGCGTGGCCGTTGAGGGTCTGGAGCTGCGCGAGCAGGGTGAGGGTGGTGAAGTTCTCCTGGCCGCTCTGGGCCGGATCGGTCGCGTTCCGGGCCCAGGTCTGGGCCTCTTCCAGGTCGATCTTGTTCTGCCGGCAGAAGTCCGCGGCGGCGACCCAGTTCTGCCAGGAGAAGCCGGCGCTGGAACGCAGCTCGCGGCGCAGATTGTCGACGTAGAGCTGGTTGGCGTTGTCGACGGTGATCGCGATGGGGACCGCCAGGTTCTCCCACTTCAGCGCCACCGTGGCCTTGTCGTTCCGCCGCTCGGGGAACTCATAGGCCAGGACCTCGTGGTAGTCGCTCGGCTCGGGCTTCACCTTGACCCGCAGCGCATCCTCTTTGGCGTCGTAGAAGAAGCTCCCCCAGGACGTGGAGTTGCGGGAGAAGATGACCGTCCACTCGTCCTTGCCGGGAAGGAAGTGGAGCCCGTAGGAGCCGGCCGGCAGCGGCTGACCCTCGACCTTGATGTCGTGGGAGGTGGTGAAGACGGTGTTCTCGTTGGCGCCACCCCGCCAGGGGCACTGGTCGCCGCAGGTTCCGAAGCCGAGGCTGGCCATCCCGTAGGGGACGAGCTGCCCCCAGATCTTCCCCTTCCGGTCCTCGCCGAGCGGGCTGTGGACGTGGGGGCTGCTGTAATCGACGCTGACGTGGACGAGGCCGATCTGCTGGATGACGGTCTGCCGCTCGTTGCCGCCGCTGGGAGGCAGCGTGACGCCGGGGGACTGGGCCGCGGCGGAGCCGGCGAGGCCGAGGGCGGCGACGACGGCGAGGGCCGTGGTGAGGCGAGACAGGGGGAAGCGGATCATGGGGCTCTCCTTGGAACGGTTGAGTTGCTTCCGGCAGCTACGCAGGACGGCGTCGAAAGTTCGCGGGGACAGGCATGGCCGCGCGGCGAGATCTCGAGCGTCGGGTCGACGGCCGAAGCGCTGGAGCTGTTCGGCGAGCGAACGGGAGCGTTCGAAGCGAGCTATCGGCAGGCGATCACGCCGGTGCTTCGCCTCGGCCGGTGGACGGCGGTTTGCACCATCTATAACGGGAACCTTCCGGACCCGCGGCAGGCACGGACCGCCCGGGTGGCCCTGATGTTCAACGATGTGATCTTCAGGGTCGCGCTCGAGCATCGGCTCCCGGTCATCGACCTGCGACTCGTCTGCACAGAGCCCGAGGATTACGCCAATCCCATCGAGCCCTCTGGACGTGGAGGCGCGAAGATCTCCCGCGCCATCGCTCAGGCGACAGGCATCTCGAGCTCTCCGGTCTGAAGCCGTCCACGACCGCCGACGGGGCGGGGTGGTGGCGGTCCTCTCGGAGGACGGAAAGTCGCTCCGCAACATCGGCTTCAAAGAGGTCTCGATAGACACCGAAGAGGCGTGGCGCGAGTACCCCGTCGACTCGCCGGTGCCGTCGCCGAGGCCGCCAGGCTCCGCGAGCCGATCATCGTCACTACGGTCGAGGAGCGCCGGAGGTAACCCCTTCCATCCATGCCCCTATCTCTCTATTTCGCTGCTTCCTTAGCATGCTAGCGAATGATGTACCTGATCAGGTATTTGTTATAGACTTAGCGGCTGCCAAGAAATCAAAGCAAAGGAGCCAGGGGAGTCTCCCCAGCTTGCGAATCTCCTGAGCTCGGGATGAGGCCGAGAAGGCTACACAATCGATATAAATAAGAGAGGTTGGGGGCAAAATCATGCGCTCACGATTACCGCAAGATGGACGCTTTACCGCCTATCCTTCGGCTTTTCTGGCCATCTTCCTGCTGACCCTGGCGCTGCCCGCGGCCGCGGCCGAGACGTGGTTGCCGGGACCGAACCCGCGGGCAGCGCGGCGATCTTGAGCGGCGGCGCCACCCCGACGCCGAGCTTTCTCGCCGACCGGCCAGGCGCCTACATCGCCGAGCTCGTGGTGACCGATGAAGACGGCCAGGCCAGCAATGTCGATCAGGTTACGGTGTCCGGCAACGGAGCCCCGACGGCGGGAGCGCAGGCGAGCGACACCCAGGTCAAAGTGGGGACCTCCATCGTGCTCGACGCGACGAGCAGCGCCGATCCCGAGAACGATTCGCTGACGTATCAGTGGACGCTCTCCAAGGCGCCACCCGGCAGCGCGGCGATCCTCACCCAGGCCGGGACCGCGCTGGCAACCCTGGTCCCCGACGTCCCGGGCGACTACGAGGTGACCCTCACCGTCAGCGATTTCCTGGGTGCCGGCACCCCCGTGCGCCTGGCGATCACCGCAGCCCCTATCCTCGCCGCGGAGATCTCGGTCACCTCGAAGGAGGGAGCCCTGCTTTTTGCCACGCTCCTGACGATCGCGGCTCTGGGCCTGCTGCGCCGCGCGGGCTGAAGGATCGACACGCGCACAGGCCGCGAGCCCCTCATTTCGCGGGAGACTCACCGCTTCTCGCGTGTTACAGTTTTGCTTGCGCCGATGGACGGCGTTCAAGAAGGAGGTTCGACTTGAAGAAGCAGACGAAGATCCAGAAGCTCGTGCTCAAGAAG
Source organism: uncultured Acidobacteriota bacterium (assembly GCA_963698025.1). GTDB lineage: Bacteria > Acidobacteriota > Thermoanaerobaculia > Multivoradales > UBA5704 > DATARR01. Next base: position 1,870,452 of record OY969112.1, read on the forward strand.
GAAACGATGGTCAGCTTGCAGGATGTGACCGGCGGCGCTGTTAATAGCTATATCAACGACACGGTTTATCGTCCCGCCCCGACAGAGTATCGGTGTGCGACCGACGGCTGCGGGTACGCCTGATCCTTCAGGTGGCCGCCTCCGGATAGTTCCTTCCGATCCGGCGAAGGTCGTGGCAAGAGCCGGCGAATCGCCCCCTCCGACCTTCGCCTTTATCCACCCTTCCGAACGGCAGGCCGCGAGGGGCCGCTAGGGCCGGGATCTGGCGAGCAGCCGCCCGAGATCCTCCAGCGTCGCGCGCTTTCCCGTCACGCCGGCCGCCGCCGCGCTCGCCTTGACCCAGGCCACCGGACCGGTCACATGCTGGTTGTCGGTGCAGCCGAGCGTGTTGAGGTCGATGGTGCCGTCGATCCGCGTGGGAGTGAGGCTGTTCGCCGTGCCGTCGCCGGTCAGCGATCCGCACCCGCCGCCCACCACATGCCAGGAGACCCGGCGGGAGGCGTCCGCCGCCCCTTCCACGTCGAACGTGGCGCTCAGCAGCGAGAACGTGCCGGCGATCGCGCTGCCGCTCTGCGTCAGGACCAGCCGGGTGGTGAGCCCGACGCCGGCCACCGTCCAGGAACCGTTCCACGTCCCCGCCACCTGCGCGGTGCCCGCAGGCTCCGTGGGTCCGCCGTTGCCGCCCCCTCCACCGCCGCCGCACCCCAGCAACAGGGCTCCGGATAACAGGGCTCCCAACGACAAGAACGCCAGCTTCCTGCTCATGGTTCTCCTCCCATGGGGTTGATATCAGGGCATTTTACCATCGTTGCCGCAGAGCGGCCGGGCGCGCTTGACAGGCGAGCCCGTGGCCTCATATAACCTCATGGTTACGTAACCTGCCGGTTCAACCGGTAAGAGACGGGCAAAGGAGATCGACATGCTGGGAAACAGAGACGCGGTCGCGACCGTCGCGGTGAAGGACCTCGGAACGGCGAGGCGGTTCTATGAGGACAAGCTCGGCCTGAAGCCGGCCCAGGACGAAAGCCACGGCGTGATCACCTACAAGAGCGGCGGCACCTCGCTCGTCGTCTACGCGTCGCAGTTCGCGGGGACGAACCAGGCCACGAGCGTCACCTGGAACGTCGGCGGCGATTTCGACGACATCCTGCAGTCCCTCCGCTCCAAGGGTGTGACCTTCGAGCACTACGACGGCCTGCCGGGCCTCACCCGCGAGGGGGACGTTCACAGGGCTGGCGACCTCAAGCTCGCCTGGTTCAAGGACCCGGACGGCAACATCCACCATCTGATCAGCGTCTAGGAGGCCGTCGATGAACATGAATCGAGCCTTGGAGGCCACGTACTTCCTGCTTCGCGTCGTGGCGGGTTTGCTGTTTTTCCAGGCGGGCGGCTTGATCCTGTTCGGCTGGTTCGGCGGCATGCCCGGCTCGGCGGGCGCCGCACCGCCCCTGATGTCCCAGACGGGTATCGGCGGGGTGCTGGAATTCTTTGGCGGCCTCGCGATCCTGCTCGGTCTCTTCACCCGGCCGGTGGCGTTCATCCTGTCCGGCATGATGGCGGTCGCGTACTGGCAGTTCCACGCGCCCAATGGCGGCTGGCCGGTTCAGAACCAGGGCGTGCCAGCCGTCCTGTTCTGTTTCATCTTCCTGTACATGGCAGCACGGGGCGCCGGCGACTGGAGCCTCGACGCATGGCTCCGGCACAAGCGGGATTGACCCAAGAGGAGGACGAGCGATGAGCACCGGAGGACTCTCCAAGGCGCGGCTCGCCCGCATGCACGACGTCATGGCCGGCCATGTCGAACGCGGCGGAGTGCCCGGTCTCGTCACGCTGGTCAGCCGGCGGGGCGAGGTGCACGTCGATGCGATCGGCAGGATGACGGTGGACGGCGGCGATCTCATGCGCCGCGACACGATCTTCCGGATCGCCTCGCTGACCAAGCCGGTCACGGCCGTGGCGGCGATGATCCTGGTGGAGGAATGCAGGCTGCGGCTGGACGAGCCGGTGGACCGGCTGCTGCCCGAGCTGGCCGGCCGCAGGGTCCTCAAGCGGCTCGACGGGCCGCTGGACGACACCGTGCCCGCGAAGCGGCCGATCAGCCTGCGCGACCTGCTGACCCTCCGCATGGGCATCGGCCACATCATGGCGCCGTCGAGCGCCTATCCCATCCGGAAGGCCCTCGACGAGCTGCGGCTCCTTCCGGGCCCCCCGCAGCCGCAGTCTTTACCGGGGCCGGACGAGTGGATCCGCGGCGTCGGGACGCTGCCGCTGATGCACCAGCCGGGCGAGAGGTGGATGTATGACCTGGGGCTGGACGTGCTGGGCGTCCTGATCGCGCGCGCCGCGGGCCAGCCGCTGGAGACATTCCTGCGCGAACGCCTCTTCGAGCCGCTCGGCATGAAGGACACGGGGTTTTATGTGCCGGCGGAGAAACTCGACCGGTTCCCGGACTGCTACCGGGGCCATCCCGCGACCGGGGCGCTCGAAATCTACGACGCCGCCGCCGACAGCCAGTGGAGCCGCCCGCCCGCCTTCCCGGCCGGCAGCGGCGGCCTGGTCTCGACCGTCGACGACTACCTGGCCTTCTGCCGGATGATGCTGGCGAAGGGAAGGCATGGCGAGCGCGAGCGCATCCTGTCCCGCCCGTCGGTCGAGCTGATGACCGCCGACCATCTCACCCCGGAGCAGAAGGAAGGGATGGACATCTTCTTCGGAGACGGCAGCGGCTGGGGATTCGGCATGGGCGTCGTCACCCGGCGCGACGATCTGGCGGCGGCTCCCGGACGGTTCGGCTGGACCGGCGGCCTCGGCACGTCCGGCTATTCGGACCCCCGGGAAGAGATGATCGGGATCCTGATGACCCAGCGCCTGATGGATTCCCCGCAGCCGCCGCCCGTCTTCCTCGACTTCTGGACCTCGGTCTACCAGGCGATCGACGACTGATCGACGGACGGCTAAGGGCGGTCGCCGACCGGCAGGCTGACGAGGAAGCGGGTGTCGCCGGGGCGCGATTCCAGTCTCATCTCGCCGCCGTGCCGGCCGACCACGATGCGGCGGGCGATGTCGAGGCCCAGCCCCGAGCCCTCCCCCATCGGCTTGGTGGTGAAGAAGGGCTCCCAGATCCTCCCCAGCAGCTCGGGGGGAATGCCGGGGCCGTCGTCGCCGATGACCACCTCGACCTGGTGGTCGACGCGGCGGGTGCGGACGGTCACCCGCCCTCCCGGCGCGACGGCGTCGAGAGCGTTGTCGAGCAGGTTGGTCCAGACCTGGTTGAGCTCGCCGGCGAAAGCCGGGACGGCGGGCAGGTCCGGATCGTACTCGCGGATCACCTTCACGGCTTTGGCCTTCGCCTTGTGGCCCAGCATGGTGAGAGTGCTGTCGAGAGCGCGGTGGAGGTCGGTCTCCGCTTTCTCGGTCAGCTCGCGGTCCATGTGGGAGTACTCCTTGACCGAGCCGACCAGGTCGGAGATCCGGCGCGCCGCGTTCTCCATCTCGCCCAGCAGCAGGTGGAGGGCGGCGCCCGACTCCACCCACGGAATCGCCGCCGGCAGGACGGCGGCGGGCACCCCCGCCGCGAAGCGCTCGAGGTCGCCGGCGGTCATCCCCGTGGCCACGAAGGTGGGGGCGAGACGCCAGGCGCCGGCCACCTGCCGTTCCTCCAGCCAGTCGCCGAGCTCGCTCTCGCGATCCGCCTGGGCCAGCGGATCGAGCGCCGCCGTAACCTCCAGGCTCGCGCCCTGCCCCGAGGTTTCGTGCAGCCGGCAGAGAGCGTCCATCTGGGCGGGCTCGACCCCCTGGCGGATCAGCGCGGCGGTCAGCGACGGCAGGGCGGCGAGGCGCTGACGGAGCTCGGCCACCGCGCGGCCCATCGCCGAGGCGGGGTTGTTAAGCTCGTGCGCCAGTCCGGCGGACAGCTTGCCGAGCGCCAGCAGCTTCTCGTTCTGCTGCTCGGCGCGGGTGGTCTCGCGCGCCCGGTCGGTCATCACGCCGATCAGCCGCGGCTCCAGCACGGGGATGCGCTCCAGCATCTCGCCGAACAGCGTCGAGGGGATCGTGGCGACCCGGGTGGGACCGGCGGCGCGGATGGTGGCACCCCACTGCCGCAGGCGCGAGAAGGGGAGCAGGCCGGTGATCTCGCCGGTCCGGGCGATGAAGGTGCGGGTGGCCGCGGAGCCCTTCTCGCCCCGCCCCCGCAACTCGCCCGAGAGGACGATGGACATGCGTTCCGCGGGCTCGCCTTCGCGCGAGATCACGTCGCCGTCGGCCAGATGGAGCTCTTCGGCGTGCTCGGCGAGCCAGTCGATCTCCTCGTCCGCCAGGTCGGCCAGCAGCGGCACGCCGCGCAGCGCCTGCCGCAGCGGCGCCTCGCCGATGCTCCCGGTCACGGCTGCCACCGCGAGGTGTTGCCGGTTTCGAAGCCGTCCGCGAAGATCAGGTTGGGCGGGGCCGCCGGGAGCTGGACGCGGGCCAGCGTGGCGCTTCGCGCGGGCAGGGTGGCGGCGAAGCCCGAGGACGTGCCCGCCAGCGTGCCGGCGGCGGCGAGGCCGCCGACGTCGAGGCGCCAGAGGTCGACGCTGCCGGTGACGCCGCCGTTCACCGTCACCGTGACGTCGCGGGAGACGGTGTCCTTGTTGAAGAGCAGCACGAACAGCTTGCCGCTGGCCGCGCGCACGGCGTAGCTGCCCACCCCGTCGACGTCGCTCGACACCGCCCGCACGCTGTCGCCGCTCACCTTGGCGCCGGCGCCGTCGTAGTCGCGGTAGAGGCGGAAGGCGTCTTCCGTCAGGCTGCCGGACTGCGGCGCCACCCAGCGCAGCGCCATGTCGAGCCCCTCGCGGCCGAAGATGGCGAGCGCCTCGGCCTGCGCCAGCGCGCCGGAAAGGGTGTCGTCGCGCCCCCAGTTGTATTCGGCCAGGGCGAGCTTCATCTCCGGGCAGTAGGTGTCGCGCCAGGCGCGCATCCGCGGAATCAGCTGCACCACCTTGGTGGCGCCGTCGGCGATCCAGGACTCCGACACCCAGGCCGGATCATAGAGCTCCTTGAGCGAACGCAGGCGCGCCGCGACGGTCGCCGCGTCGTCTTCCTGCGACGGATTTCCAGACGTGCCGGCCACCCCGTTGCCCTGCGGGTAGAAGTGGATGTCGAGCCAGTCGACCGGCAGCCGGCCGGCCGCCGGGTGCCCCGCGGGGAGCCGGTGGGCGCAGGACTGCTGCATGTACCAGGCGGGCCAGGGCAGGTCGCCGTGGGCGGCGCGGTCGGGGCCGGTGAGACAGCCGCCGCCAGCGGCGTCCTTGGCCGAGGTCCAGAAGTCGCACCACCCCCAGGTCTCGGGTCCGAGGATTTCGGCGCCGGCATCGCGGCGCTTGATCTCCGTGGCCGCCGCCAGCCCCTTGGTCCAGACCTCGTCGTAGCCGGGAGCCGTGGGGTGGACGTCGCGGTGCGTGCTGTTCCAGAGCATCGGCTCGTTGTCGAGGTTGTAGAAGCGCACGCCGGTGGTCGCGGCCGGACCGAAGCTGGTGGCCAGATGGCTGACGAAGTCCCCCACGTGGGCGCTGAGGTCGACCGGCACCGAGGTGTCGGCCGCGCTGTTGCCGGCGATGTACCGCAATCCCGGCGCACCGGGCACCGCCGGTCCGGCCGGGTTGCAGCAGCGCACGCCCCCCGGGCAGAGGGTGGCGTTGGCGTTGGGGTCGCAGAGGCCGTTGCCGTTGTTCGCGCAGCCCGGCAGACCCGGGTTGGGGCTGCACTCGGTGACGGTCTGGGGGCCGTACTTGGTGGTCGAGAAACCGGGGAGGCGCCCCGCCGACTTCGCCACCTGATCGATCGGCAGGGTCATCACCACCGCGGCGCCCGCGGCGAGGGTGGGCGCGACGAAGCTGTCGGCCGCGGCGCCGTTCGAGCCCCCCTCGTTGATGTTGAGGAAGAAGTAGTCGAAAGCGCGGTTGGAGGTGTCGAAGATCCAGTTGTAGCGCGTGGTGCCGTTGCCACCGCGCCGGTTGGCGGTGTAGAGGCCGGTGGCGAGCTGCCCCGCCCCCGCCCAGTTGACGCCGTAGATCAGGGGGTTGACGGCGCGCCGGTCGAGGCCGGGATCGACGGCGACGGCGACCGGGCCGCCGGGCGGTGGGCCGGTCCCGCCCCCGGCCTGGACCAGCTCGAGATCGTCGACGTAGGCGGTCGCCTGGTCCGCGGGCGCGTTGGTCTGGAAGATGATGCCGTCGAAGGTGGACGCCGCGACGCCGAGATCCGCCCAGGTCACGGTCCTCTGGGTCCAGCTCGCGGGGAGCGGCGTCAGGTCCTTGCTCCCGATCTCCGCGCCGTTCTGATAGATCACCAGCCGCACCGCCTGGCCGCCGCCGGCGCCCTTGATCCAGAAACGCACCGCCGTGAAGTCGGCGACGGCGGGGGGCGCGGCCCCGGTGTTGCTGTGGAAGTAGATCCCTTTCCAATCGCCGCCGACGGCGTCCGGCTCCCAGGAGATGGCGCTGGGCGGGCTCTGGTAGATCGCGGACTGCGACAGGTTGTGGACCGCCCAGCTCCAGTCCTGCCAGCCGTTGCGGAGCGCGTTGTCGTAGACGACCTGGACCGCCGCGCCGAGCGGCGCGCCGGCCAGCACGGCGCCGGCGGCCGTCATTGCCACGGCAGCAGTCACGGCCAGGGTGGAGCGCCGGCGGGGCTCGGGCACGATCTAGCCTCCCGCGGTGACCGTCAGTTTCCTCGTCATCCCCTTCGCTTCGTGGCTGCCGATCGGGCAGTAGACCTTGTAGTCGCCGGGCTTGAGCGTGACCGTGAGGTTTTCGGTCGCCTGGGGCGGCACGGGCTTGGAGAGGATTTCGTCCGTCCCCGGCCCCTCGATCTTGAAGCTGTGGGTCTTGCCGCCGTCGTTGTGGACGACGAAGGTGGTCGGCCCGGCGGCGAGGGTCTCTGGCATCTGGATGGCGTACTCGCTCAGGTGGACCTCCACCATGGCGGCGGGAGGCGTGCCGGCCTGCGCCCAGGCGATTCCCGCGCTCAGCAGGAATGCCAGGAACAGGGCTCCAAGAGAAGACCTATTTCTGATCATATTGATCTAATCGTATCACTCTTTGCGCCTGCCCTTACCCGCCCGAGCTGTCCGTGGCTGGACCTTGCGAGACTCGGATGCGATACTGAATTCGTCGTCCACTGGAGAAATCCCATGAGCCCTGATCCGCAAACCGATGCGCACCCCACGGCGGCCTCGACGCTGCTGGCGGCCGGCACGCCGGCTCCCGATTTCACGCTCCCGCAGAATCCCGACGCCCCCCTGCGGCTCTCGTACCTGCGCGGCCGGCCGGTGATCCTCCTCTTCTACCCCGCCGACTGGAGCCCGGTCTGCGGCGACGAGGTGGCGCTCTTCAACGAGGTGCTGCCCGAGTTCCAGCGCCACGGCGCCGAGCTCATCGGCATTTCGGTGGATGGCGTCTGGTGCCACCGGGCCTTCAAGGAGGCGCGGCATCTGCGCTTCCCGCTGCTCGCCGACTTCGAGCCGAAGGGCGCGGTGTCGCGCGCCTACGGCGTCTACCGCGCGCAGGACGGCATCTCCGAGCGGGCGCTGTTCGTCATCGACGCGGACGGGATCATCCGCTGGAGCTACCTGTCGCCGATCGGCGTCAACCCGGGCGCCGACGGCGTCCTCACCGCGCTCGAGGCGCTCCCGAACCCGAACCCGACCGCGGCAGCCACGGAGGTGAAGTCATGAGCTCTCTGGCCCCACCCGTCGGACCCGACGACCACGCGCACGGCCCGGCGGACGCGCCCGTCACCCTCGTCGAGTACGGCGACTACGAGTGCCCGCACTGCGGCATGGCCCATCCCATCGTCAAAGCGGTGCAGAGCCGCCTGGGGGACCGGCTGCGGCTCGTCTTCCGGCACTTCCCGATCGCCAGCAATCATCCGCACGCCGAGCACGCCGCCGAGATGACGGAGGCCGCGGCCGACCGGGGGAAGTTCTGGGAGATGCACGACCTGCTGTACGAGAACCAGGACGCGCTGGAGGATGCGGACCTCGCCGGCTATGCCGGGAGCCTCGGGATCGATCCGGCCTGGGCCGCGTCGGCGCTGCAATCCGGCACCTTCGCCGAGCGGGTGCGGGCGAATTTCCTGAGCGGGGTGCGCAGCGGGGTGAACGGCACGCCGACCTTCTTCATCAACGGCGTCCGCCACGAAGGCTCGTGGGATGAGGCGTCGCTGCTCCAGGCACTGACGACGGCTGCCGCTCAGCGATGATCGCTGGGCAGTTCGGGTCAGGCGAGATCGAGATCGGTCTGGGCGAAGTCGTTGCCGATGCAGAGCAGAGGCTGACCCGCGACCCTGGCCGTCGCGTAGGTCATGCAGTCGCCGAAATTGAGCGCGGCGGGGTGGCGGCCTTTACCGAAGCGTAAGAAGGCCCTCGCCGCTTCCTGCCAGTGCGGCTCGCCGAATGGGATCGTCGCTACCTCGAACTCTCGTAGAAACTCGGTCAACAGGAGCTCTGAGTCCTTGGATCGGCCAGCGAATACCATCGAACACTCCACCAGGTTCGTGGTACTCACGGAGCGGGATCTCGCCTGATTGAGCTTGGTCAGCAGTATCCCAAGGTCAGGCTCCTCGAGGAGGATGGCGAGGATGGCAGAGGTGTCTAGAATCACACTCCGTCCGGCCCATAACCCAGAATCTCTTCGATCTCCTCCTTGGAGATCCGCTTCCCTCGAAACTCCGGCAGGATATTCGGCCACACCTCTTTCTCCAGGAAAAGTCGCCATCGCTCGATGCGATCCTCAGGTTCAGGAGGAGCAAGCCGCTGCTTCCGCTCTTGCAAGGCCTTGCGAACTGCTTCCTCCTGACTTTCGCCAGCCATCTCGGCGACCTCGGCGGCGAGCCGCTCGGCTTCGGGATTCTCGATCGTCAGTGCCATACCGTCATGGTCCCAACCTCGGAGGGAGAAGTCAATCAGGCGGACAGGGGCGGGGACGAGCCCCGCCCCTGCTCAGCCCTTCACCATCCGCACTTCTGGCCCTGGTTCTGCTGGTCGAGCCAGGTCTTCAGGGGGGCGAAGTAGTCGCTGATCGCGCTGGCGTCCATCTGCCGCTGGCCGGTGACGACTTCGAGGGCGTCGGGCCAGGGGTGGCTGGCGCCCATCTCCAGCATCTTGGCGAGGCGGGCTCCCGCCTCCTTGTTGCCGTAGATCGAGCAGCGGTGCAGCGGGCCCTTGTAGCCGGCCGCCTGGCAGAGCCCGCGGTGGAGCTGGAACTGGAGGATGTCGGCCAGGAAGTAGCGCATGTACGGCGTGTTGGCCGGCACGTGGTACTTCGCGCCCGGATCGAAGTCGGCCTCCGAGCGGGCGACCGGCGGCCGGACCCCCTGGTACTTCAGCCGCAGGTCCCACCAGGCCTGGTTGTAATCGGCGGGCGTGACCTCGCCGGAAAAGACCTTCCAGCGCCACTGGTCGATCAGCAGGCCGAAGGGGAGGAAGGCCACCTTCTCGAGCGCCTTCTTCATCAGCAGGCCGATGTCCTTGGACTCGTCGGGCACCTGGTCGATCAGCCCGATCTGCTTCAGGTACTCCGGCGTGATCGACAGCGCGATGGTGTCCCCCACCGCCTCGTGGAAGCCGTCGTTGGCGCTGTCCTGGTAGAGGAACGGCAGGGTGTCGTAGGCGCGCTGGTAGAAGTTGTGCCCGAGCTCGTGGTGGACGGTGCGGAAGTCCTCGTCGTTGATCTTGACGCAGACCTTGATCCGCAGGTCGTCCTTGTAGTCGATGTCCCAGGCGCTGGCGTGGCAGACGACGTCGCGGTCCTGCGGCTTCTTGAACAGCGAGCGCTCCCAGAAGGTCTTGGGGAGCGGCGCGAAGCCCAGCGAGACGAAGAACTTCTCGCCGTACTTGACCATCCCGACCTCGTCCACCTTCTTCTCCTGCAGCACCTTGGTCAGGTCGTAGCCGGGGTCGGCGCTGGGGGGCGCGACCACGTCGTAGATCTGGTCCCACTCCTGCGCCCACATGTTTCCCAGCACGTGGGCCGGGATCGGCTGGTCGAGCGGCACGACGGCGTCGCCGTACTTCTGGTTGAGCCGGGCCCGCACGTAGCAGTGGAGGGAGTCGTAGAGCGGCTTGAGCTGACCCCAGAGGCGGTCGAGCTCGGGGCCGAAGGCCTCGGGCGCCATGTCGTACTTGGCGCGCCAGAGGACGCCGGTGTCCTTGTAGCCCAGCTCGCGGGCCCCCTGGTTGGCGATCTCGACCAGCCGGGCGTAGTCGGCGCGCATCGGCGGCGAGATCTTGTGCCAGCCGACCCAGGTGTCCAGCAGCTCCTTGGGGTCGCGGCTGTTGCGCATGATGTCCTCGACGTCGGGCAGGCTCTTGCACTCGCCGCCCCCCGGCGGGCAGTACTTGCCGGCGCCGTACTGGGCGTCGAGCGAGGCGGCGAGGCGGGAGAGCTCGGCGTTCTTTTGGGGATCGGCGGGCGCCGGCAGCACCAGAGTGCGCTTGAGCAGCTCCATCTGGCGACGCAGGTCGGCAGGGAGCTCGACGCCGTCGAAGCGGGTCGCCTGCTTGGCGAGGTCGACGGACACGCCGGTGAGCACCTCGTTGCGCGCGGCGGCGAGGATCTGGGTGTCGTCGGTGATGAAGTTCTCCTGCACCCACCCGGCCCGGCCGGCCTCGACCGCGAGATCGAACAGGCGCTTCTGCGCGCCGTCGAGGAACTTCCTGGCCTCTTCGGCGGTCGGCTTCGCGCTCGCCCTCGATGCGGCCGGCCTGGCGGCGGTTTTCTTCTTTGGCGCGGCCGCCGCGGGACCGGCCGCGAAGGCCAGGAGCAGCCCGGCACCGGCGAGGAGCGCGGCGGTACGGCGGAAGGAAAGGAACGAATTCTTCATCGAAATTCTCCGCAAAAGGTCATGGATCGCGCCGCGAGTATACCGGACCGGGCCGGCGGTGCCGTCTAGCGCGCCAGCGCGGTGGCGATCCGTGCCAGCCCCTCGGCGAGGGTGGCGCGCGAGCAGGCGAAGGAGAGACGGATGTGGTCGTCGGCGCCGAAGGCGGCGCCGGGCACCACCGCCACGGCCGCCTCCTCGAGGAGGTACTCGGCGATCTCGACCGAGCTCGCCCGCCCGGGACGGAAGCAGGCGGAGACCTGGGGGAAGGCGTAGAAGGCGCCGTGGGGCGGGCGGCAGCGGAAGCCGGGGATGGCGTTGAGGGCGTCGGCGACGATCGCGCGCCGCGCCCGGTACTCGGCGATCATCACCTCCACCTCGGGCTCGGCGTGGCGTAGCGCCGCGAGGGCCCCCACCATGGCGAAGGAGGTGGGGTTCGACGTGGCATGGCTCTGGATCTTCTCGACCGCGCCGATGACCGGCGCCGGCCCCAGCACGTAGCCGATCCGCCAGCCGGTCATCGCATAGGTCTTCGAGAACGATCCAACCATCACCACGGTCTCGGGAAACTCGGCGGCGAGCGCGGCGGCGCTGGCGGGGGGCTCGTCGTAGACGAAGCGCTCGTAGGTCTCGTCCGAGATCACGATCAAGCCGTGCTCGGCAGCGAAGGCGACCACCCGCCGCAGATCCTCGGCGCCGATCACGCCGCCGGTCGGGTTGCAGGGGGAGTTGAGGAGGATCGCCCGGGTGCGGCCGGTCACCGCCTCGAGCAGCGGACCGGCATGGATGCGGAAGCCGTCCTCGACCGCGGTGGGCACGGTGACGGGGCGGGCGCCGGCGAAGAGGATCTGCTCGGGGAAGCTCACCCAGCAGGGGGAGGGGAGGACGACCTCGTCCCCCGCCTCGAACAGGGCGAGCGCCAGCTGGAAGAGCGCCGCCTTGCCACCGACGGTGACCACCGAGTCGGCCCCCTTCCAGGGGGAGCCCCAGCGGTCGCGGCAGGAGTCGGCGATCGCCGCCCGCAGCTCGGGCAGGCCGCTGCCGGGGGTATAACGGGTGAAGCCGTCGGCGAGGGCCTGCCGCGCCGCCTCCACCGCTACTTTGGGCGAGGAGAAGTCGGGCTCGCCGGCCCCGAGGTCCATCAGGTCGACACCTTGGGCTTTGAGCTCCGCGGCACGGCGGGTCACGCGCAGGGTGGCGGATTCGCCGATCGCGGCGGCACGGGCGGATAGTTTCACGGGGGTGGATCGTATCATCGGGATCCCCGTGGACTGGAAGCCCCCCCGCCGGGTGAATATCGATCGCGAATATCGATCGCGAATAAAAGCAGGCCGATGGCTGTTTCCCGGGGGTGGAGATCCAGACACGATCATGAGGACGACGATGATGAAACGGCACGGCAAGGCCCGCTCTCTCCTGCTGCTCCTCGGTCTGCTCGCTCTGCTGGCCCTCGCCGGACCGGCCGGGGCGCAGATCCGGGCGCCGCAGAAGGCGACGTTCGTCCTCAGCTCCGACCGCACCGCCTACGATGCCGGTACCCCGGCCCGCGTCGCCGCCCTGGTGACGATCGAGCATGGATGGCACGTCAACAGCCACCAGCCGACCTTCGAATACCTGATCCCGACGGTCCTCGACCTCGAGCTGCCGGCCGGATGGCCACAGGAGACGGTCCAGTATCCGGCGGCGAAGATGAAGACCTTCTCCTTCGAGCCCCACCCGCTGGCCGTCTACGACGGCGACGTGGTGATGCTGGCCTCGCTGCAGGTGCCGAAGGGGGTGAAGAAGGGGAGCTACCCCGTCCACGCCTCCCTGCGCTACCAGGCCTGCAACGACTCGCAGTGCCTGCCGCCGGTGACCGCCGAGGCGCGGATCCAGCTCACCGTCGGGCCGGGCGGCCAGGCACAACGCGGCGAGGTCTTCTCGAAGGGAGTCGCTTCGAAGGGAGCTGCCGGAGGTGAAACGGCGATCGTTCCCGAGGCGCCGGCAGCGGCCGCTCCGGCGAAGCCCGCCGGAGGCCTGGGCGTCACGCTGCTGCTCGCCCTGCTCGGCGGGCTGATCCTCAACGCCATGCCCTGCGTGCTGCCGGTGCTCTCGCTCAAGGTCTTCGGCCTGGTGCGCAGCGCCGGCCACGGCCGCGCCGAGGTGGTGCGGGGGGCGCTCGCCACCTCGGCGGGCATCATCGTCTCGTTCCTGGCGCTGGCGGCGGCGGCGGTGGTGGCGCACGCGGCCGGAGCCGCGGTGGGCTGGGGGGTGCAGTTCCAGCACCCGGGCTTCGTCGCCTTCCTCGCCGTGGTGGTGGTGCTCTTCTGCCTTAATCTCTGGGGATTGTTCGAGATCCCCCTGCCGCAGCGGCTGGCCCGGATGGGCGGCGCGGCACACCGCGAGGGGATCGCCGGCCACTTCTTCTCCGGCCTCTTCGCCACCCTGATGGCCACCCCCTGCTCGGCGCCGTTCCTCGGCACGGCGATCGGCTTCGCCCTCGCCCAGAAGGCGCCGGTGGTGTTCGCGATCTTCGCCGCCCTCGGGCTCGGCATGGCGCTCCCCTACCTGCTGGTGGCGGCGGTACCGGGCATCGCCCGCCTCCTTCCGCGGCCGGGAGCCTGGATGGAGACGGTGCGCGGGGTGATGGGCTTCCTGCTGGCCGCGGCCGCGGTCTGGCTGTTCTACGTGCTCTCCTCGCAGGTGGCGCCGGAGCAGCTCGCCGCGATCCAGCTCGGCCTGCTGGGGATCGGCCTCTTCACCTGGATCCGCCACCGGGTGGCGAGCGGCCGCGCGATGCGCGGCATGGCGGCAGCGGGGATCGTGGCCGCCATCGCGATCACGCTGCTGACCGCCACGAGCGCCGCCGGCACCCGCGGCGAGGCCGGGCAGAGCCTGACCACCTCCCGGACCGCCGGCCTGATCCCCTGGGTGCGGTTCGACCGCGCCCGGGCCGAATCGCTCGCCCGCGGCGGCCAGCTGGTCTTCGTGGACGTGACCGCCGACTGGTGCTTCACCTGCAAGGTCAACGAGCGGCTGGTGCTCGACACCCCCGAGGTCGCCAGGGTCTTCGAGGAGCACAACGTGGTGCCGATGCGGGCCGACTGGACGAACCAGAACGGCGAGATCGGCAGGTTCCTCGCCGATCACGGCCGCTACGGCATCCCGTTCTATCTCCTCTACCGCCCGGGCCGCGAGCCGCACGTCTTCAGCGAGGTGCCGAACAAGGCCGGGGTGGTCGCCGCCGTCGAGTCGGCGGCCGGCGGCCCTCCTACCCCCCCGGCGGCAGGTGCCGGCTCTTGAGCCGTCTCGCCCTCTCGTCGTCGCAGTAGCTCACCGGCAGCGTCACCGTCATCACCGCCCCGCCGCCGGGGCGGTTGGCGGCCACCACCTCGCCGCCGTGCTGCTCGGCGATCCGCTGCACGATCGACAGCCCCAGGCCGGTGCCACCGCGGCGCCGGGTGAAGAACGGCTCGAACAGGCGATCGAGATCCGCGGCGCGGAAGCCCGGCCCGGAATCCTCCACCACGAACCGCACCAGATCCTCCCCCGCCACCTGCGCCCGGATCACGACACGCCCCCCGGACTGCGAGTGCTGGATGGCGTTCTCGAGCAGGTTCTGGAAGATCTGCACGATGCGGCCGCGGTCGACCACCAGGCGCGGCAGGCCCGGCTCGGCCGCCTGGGCGATCTCGACGCCGGTCTGGTCGGCCAGCGGCGCGCAGGCGACGATCGCCGCCGAGATCACCTCCTGGGGGCAGGCCTCGCCGAGGTCGAAGCGCGGCGGCTTGCCGTAGTCGAGCAGCTGGCGCATCAGCTCGTTGAGCCGCCCGACCCGCTCGCGCAGCACGTCGAGGTAGCGCCGGTACTCGGTCCGCCGCTTGAATTTCGACTCGAAGGCGTCGAGGGTCGCCGAGATGCCGAACAGGGGGTTGCGCACCTCGTGGGCGACGCCCGCCACCAGAGATCCCATGGCCGACATCGTCTCGCTGCGCCGCAGCCGCTCCTGGAGGCGGGCGGTGTCGGTGATGTCGAGGATCACGACAACGGCCCAGCGGTCGCGGTCGGGACCGACGACCGGGCTGATCGACACGTCCCAGGTCTGCCCCTCTTCCCGGTGCGCCTGGGCGCTGGCCCGCCGGTCGCTCTCCGCCACCTCGCCGAGCAGCGAGCGGACCGTCCGCCAGGGCTGCCCGTCGCCGAGCACCGCCAAGGGGTGGTGGATCGCCCCCTCGTAGGAGAGGCCGCCGAGCTCCCGCGCCGCCTCGTTCATGCGGATGATGCGGCCGTCCATCTCGAGCAGCAGCAGGGGGGAGGCGATGGCGTCGAAGGTCAGCCGCCATTCGAGAGCCGAGCGGCTGATCAGCCGCTGAAGCTCCGCCTGACGGTTCTCGCCGCCGTCGCCGCCGGTGACGTCGATAGGCATTCCGCCCTCGCTGAAGGATGATCGGTTGACTCGCGTAGTATATCTCCGGGAGGGGTTGATGCGGGACGAGGACGAGGAGGACGGCGACGAGGGATTTCCGGGGCTCGAGCCGGTCGAGCTGCCGATCACCGACGTGCTCGACCTGCACAGCTTCCGGCCGGCCGAGGTGCCGGACGTCGTGCGCGAATATCTCGAAGCGGCCGCGGCGAAGGGGTTCCGCGAGCTGCGCATCATCCATGGCAAGGGGATCGGGGTGCAGCGCCAGACCGTGCGCACGCTGCTCTCCCGGGACGGCCGGGTGGAGGCCTTCGGCGACGCCCCCATGGAGGCCGGCGGGTGGGGCGCCACCTGGGTGAGGCTGCGCTCCGTCTAGGAGGAAGAACGCCATGCGCTCCGCCATCGCCAAGGCCTGGCGCCGGGGGCGGCGGCGGTTGTCCGGCGCCGCTGGCTTCGCCAGCCGGGCGCGCGTCCAGCTCGTCTACGGCCGGCGCTATCAGGTCGATCTCCCCGGGGTCGCCTACGACTTCCAGCGCGGCGAGCGCATCCTCGCCTTCCTGGACGCGGCGGGCCTGCTCGACCGCGACGACGTCCACTCCGCCGAGCCGATCCCCTTCCGCTACCTGCGCCGGGTCCACACCGACGACTACCTGAGCGACGTCACGCGGCCGGACGCCCTGCTGCGGATCCTCGGCCTGCAGCTCTCCGAGGAGCTCGCCGAGCGGGTGCTGGAGGCCCAGCGCACCATGGCCGGAGGGACGCTGGCGGCGGCCCGCCTCGCGCTCGCCTCGCGCCAGATCGCCGTCAGCCTGGGAGGTGGGATGCACCACGCCTTCGCGGCCAAAGGGGAGCGCTTCTGCGTCTACAACGACGTCGCCACCGCCATCGCCGAGCTGCGCGCCCAGGGGATCGGCTCGCGGGTGCTGGTGGTCGACCTCGACCTCCACGACGGCGACGGCACGCGCTCGATCTTCGCCGCCGACCGTTCGGTCCACACCTTCTCGATCCACAACTACACCTCGCCCGGTATCCAGGCGGAGGAGGCGACCACGATCGAGCTGGGGGGCGGCGTGGGGGACGAAGCCTATCTGGAGGCCGTGCGCGCCAGCCTGCCGCCGGTGATCGAGCGGTTCGCGCCCCAGATCGTCTTCTACCTCGCCGGCAGCGATCCGGCGGCGGACGACCAGATCGGCGACTGGAAGATCACCGCCGGAGCGATGCTCGAGCGCGATCGCTTCGTCCTCTCGTCTGTCCGCGAGGGGGCGCGGAAGCTGCCGCTGATCGTCGTGCTCGCGGGCGGGTATGGGCTCAACGCCTGGCGCTACAGCGCCCGCCTCCTCTCGACCCTCCTCAACCGCGGCCGGGCGATCGAGCCGCCCAGCACCGAGGAGCTGCTGCTGACCCGCTACCGCAGCCTCGCCCGCGGGATCGAGGAGCACGAGCTCACCGGCGAGCCCCAGCGGCAGGACGACTGGGGGCTCACGGCGGAGGATCTCGCCGGCGCGCTCGGCGGCCCCCGCCGGCCGCGGCGCCTGCTCGGCTTCTACTCGCGGCAGGGGCTGGAGCTCGCGCTCGAACGCGCCGGCCTCCTCGAGCGGGTGCGGGACCTCGGCTTCGAGCGCCCGACGCTCGAGCTCGACCTCGACAACCCGGCGGGTGACACCGCTCGCCTCTACGGCGACGCGCAGCGGCTGGAGCTGCTGATCGAGACCCGCCTGCGCGTCGACCGCGGCGCGCTGCCCGGCATGGCCCTGCTGCGCGTCGAGTGGCTCCTGCTCCAGAACCCGCGCGGGCGGTTCACCGCCGAGCACCCCCGGCTGCCAGGCCAGACTCATCCAGGGCTCGGCATGCTCCAGGACCTCATCGCCCTCTTCGTCCTCATCTGCGACCGACTGCAGCTCGACGGGCTCCTCTTCGTGCCGTCGCATTACCATATCGCCGTCCACGGCCGGAAGACGATGCGCTTCTTGAGCCCCGCCGACGAGGGTCTCTACCGCACGCTGGAGCGAGTGCTCCAGCCGCTCCCCTTCGCCGAGGCGGCCGCGGCGGTGGCCGCCGGCCGGGTGGTCGACGGCGCGACCGGCCACCCCTTCACCTGGCGGCCGGCCGCCATGGTCTTCCCGGTGAGCGAACGGCTGCGCGAGCAGGTCACCGGCGAGGAGTACGAACGGCAGGTAGCCGAAGAGGCCGGCCGGCACGCCTTCGCGCTACGGTGAGGCTCGTCCCCTGGAGCAGATGGCCTTCCGCCCGGCGGAAAGCCTCTTCGGCTCCCCTGAGGTCGGCAGCGACCCGCCGGGCGTGGCCGATGACCGTCCAGCATCGCCCCCGCGCGTCGGCGAGCAGCGGCTCGCCGTAGCAGGCGGCGTCGAGCGACTCGACGAGCGTGAGGGCCAGGGCCGCCAGGCGCTCCCCCTGCCCGGGATCGTCGAAACTGTCGCCGTAGCCCTTGCGGAGGAGCAGCTCGCAGAGGGGAAAATTGCGGAAGCGCCGGCTGTTGCGCGCCAGCATCTCCCGCCGCCCTGGCGGATGGCGCAGCAGCTCGGCGAACAGCGCGGGCGCCTCGTCCCTCTCCCGCGCCGCGGCCTGGATGAAAGGGAGGAGACCCGCCAGCACGCCGTCCACGGTGCGGCCAATCTCCATCTCCGACGGCTGCCAGGTGAGCAACCGGGCCTCCAGCTCCGGGGAGGCGTTTTGCTTCGAGATCTCGGGCTCGGAATCGAGTGTCGACATCATCACGACCTGTTCTTCGTTTCGTAGAATCAATCTCGCAATCGGTCCCCTTCAATAGAGAGTTGCCGGCGCGGGCTTCCGCGTGACAACAAATCCTGATTTCGATAAAAAGCCGGAGCCCCCCTGCTATGATCGTCGGGGAAGTCCTACCCCTCCCAACCCTGATGACCCGCCTGATCAGCCTTCCGCTCTGGCTGGCGGCCGTGATTTTCCTGCTCGCCGCCTGGGCGGCTCTCGATCGCCTGCTGGTCCCCGGCGTCCGCTGGTACCTGCGGCGGCGGGTCAACCGCGCCATCGACGAGCTGAACACCCGGCTGCGGCTGAAGATCCCCCCCTTCCACCGCACCCGGCGGCGGGTGCTGATCGACCGCCTGGTCTACGACCCCCAGGTGGTCGAGGCGGTCGACCTGCACGCCCGCGAGCAGGGGATTCCGCGCCAGGTCCTGGTCTCGCGGGTGGAGCGCTACGCCCGCGAGATCGTGCCGGCCTTCAACGCCTACTTCTACTTCCGGATCGGCTACTGGCTTTCCAAGCGGGTGGCCCAGCTCCTCTACCGGGTGCGGCTCGGCTTCTCGGACGAAGCCGGCCTCGCCGCCCTCTCCCCCGGCTCGACCGTGGTCTTCCTGATGAACCACCGCAGCAACATGGACTACGTCCTGGTGGGCTATCTGGCCGCGGACCGCACCGCCCTTTCCTACGCCGTCGGCGAGTGGGCGCGGATCTGGCCGCTGCAGACCCTGATCCGCTCGACCGGGGCCTACTTCGTGCGGCGCGACTCGGGGGACCTCCTCTATCGCCGGGTCCTCGAACGCTACATCCACATGGCGACCGCGGCGGGCGTGCCCCAGGCTCTCTATCCGGAAGGGGGACTGTCGCGCGACGGCCTGCTGCGCGCGCCGAAGCTCGGTATCCTCGACTACATGCTGCGCTCCTTCGACCCTCTCCATGGCGAGCGCGACCTCGTGTTCATCCCGGTAGGGATCAACTACGACCGGGTGCTGGAGGACCGCACCCTTCTGCTCGACCGGCAGCCGGGGCGGCGGCGGAGCCCCCTCTTCGCCGTCCGGACCGGGCTGCGCTTCGCCGGCCGCAATCTCTCGCTCATGCTGCGCAGCCGCTGGCACCGCTTCGGCTACGCCTGTGTAAACTTCGGTACCCCGATCTCGATGCGCCGCTACCTCGGCGAGCGCGGCCTCGACTTCCGGCACCTCTCGCGGGAGGAGCGCGCCGTCCACCTCGAGCATCTGGGGGGCGAGCTGATGGCGGCGATCGGCGG
Source organism: uncultured Acidobacteriota bacterium (assembly GCA_963698025.1). Classification (GTDB taxonomy): domain Bacteria; phylum Acidobacteriota; class Thermoanaerobaculia; order Multivoradales; family UBA5704; genus DATARR01. The sequence continues at coordinate 1,889,723 of OY969112.1, forward strand.
CGTGATCCCCGCCCTGCCCGTGCCGCTGGTGGCGACCGTCCTGGTCCGCAGCGCCAGCGAGCCGCTCTCCGAGCTGGAGCTCAAGGCACGGACCTTCCGCCTGATGACCGAGCTGGAAACAGCCGGGGCCCACGTCTACATCCCCCGCCGGGACCAGGACTACGCCATCGTCGCCGGCCTGCGCATGCTCACCCTGCGCCATCTCGTCGAGGAGAAGGACGGCCTGTACCTGGCGAAAGCGGGCGAGATGCCCCTGCTGCGCTACTACGCGGGCTCGATCTCCCACCTGTTCACCCCGGCAGCGGTTTAAACTCCCGAGGCCGCGTTTCGTATACGACCCGAGATGAGCCGCCGCCGACGCACCCCAGGGACCGTCCAACGCCTCCAGGGCTTCTTCCGGGAGTACACCGAGGGGCTCGAATCGCGCGACGTCAAGCGCCTGTTCGACCGCGACGCGGCCCGGGCCTACGCCGTGCTCACCCGCGAGCACAACCAGGAGCCCGAGCCGGCGAAGGGCCTGGGGCGGTTCTTCTTCCGGGCGAAGCTCGCCTTCCTCGGCCTCTCCTACAAGCTCTCGCCGCCGCGGCGCCTGCTGTTCGGGTTCTCGCTGCTGGCGTTCGTCCTCGGCCTGCTCAGCGACTCGCGCACCCTCTACAGCACCAAGACCCTCAGGATCACCGTCCAGTTCTCCCCCTTCTGGTTCGCCCTCAGCGTCGGCGGCCTGATCTTCCTCCTCGCCCTCGAGCTGGTGGACCGCGTCCGCGTGCGCGACGAGCTGGAGGTCGCCCGCGAGCTGCAGTCGGAGTTGCTGCCGCACGACCTGCCGGCCGTGTCCGGCTATCTGTTCGCCCACTCCTACCGCACCGCCAACGAGGTGGGTGGGGATTTCTACGACCTGATCCGGCTCCCCGACGGGCGTCTGGCGATGGTGGTGGCCGACGCCAGCGGCCACGGCATGGCGGCCGGCCTGGTGATGGCGATCGCCAACGCCACCCTGCGCACCGCCCTCGACCTCGACCCCAGCCCGGAGCGGGCGATGGCGATGCTCAACCGCACCCTCTGCCGCACCGGCACCACGCGGACGTTCATGAGCGCGTTCTACGGCCTGCTGACCCCGGAGACCGGCGAGATGGAGTTCGTCTGCGCCGGCCACCCCTTTCCGCTGCTGCGGCGCGCCGGCGGCCAGACCGAGGAGCTCGGCAACGGCGGCTTTCCGCTCGGCCTGCGCGACCCCCTGCCGATGAGCCGCGGCACGGTGACGATCGAGCCCGGCGACCACCTCCTCCTCTACACCGACGGCCTGCCCGAAGCCCTGGACCCACTGGGGAAGGCGGCGTTCGGCTACGAGCGCATCCAGGCCGCCCTCCAGCTCGGCGGCTCGCCGCAGCAGGTGCACGACAACATCCTCCACAGCTTCGACGCCCACGTCGGCGACGAGCCGCTGCGGGACGACCTGACGCTGCTGGTCATCGCCCGCGGGGCCGGCGCCCGCACCCTTCCGCCGTCTGAGCCCGGGATCAGTTAGGCCGGCAGGATGTCCTGCCAGTTTGCGAGGGCTACGATGCGCCCCAGAGGTTGCGCCTTCCGCACGTAGCGGCCATCCGCGCTCACGAGCGTCCCACCATGTTCGATGGCAGTCGCGTGGTAGAGCGTATCGAAGAGATGGTGGTTCAGGTCGCGGGCGATCTGACTGGCTCTTTTGAGGGTGACCAAATCGTCCGCTACGGGAAATTCCATCGCAGCCAGGAGGTCGAGCGCCGCATCGGCGCTCGCCGGACGAAGCCGGGTCACGACCGCGGCCACTTCCGCCAGCCAGTGCGGGGGTTGAAGCAGGTCGATGGTCCCCGTCCTGATCGCGGCGAGCAGCGTCAACGCTTCCGCAGCGTTTTCTTCCGCTGCGGATTCAGGAAACACCCACTTCACCACCACGCTGGCATCAACAACCATCCTCATGGACGATCTGCCTCTCGCGCCCTCGCGATTTCGGCGCCGGAAACCGGGCTCTGCCGGCGGCGGAAGTCGAGCAGCGCGTCGACGGCGGCGGCGCGGCGCTGCTGCCGCTTCTTCTCCTCGACGGCCTGCTGCATGAGGCGGGCGATGACGGCACTTTTGTTGTCGTTCGCGAAAGCCTCCTGGAAAGCCTGCTTGACGTCCTCTGGAACGCTGAAGTTGACGGTAGCCATGGCAAGACCTCGTTGTTGAAATGTTCAACAACATTGTAGCACTGGAGGGATCGGGTGCGGCTGGAGGAGGTCCAGGGTAAAATCTCCCCATCTTTGAAGAGGAGAGCTTCCTGACCGAAGAGAAGCGGCCGACGCCGCCGTGGTCCCCGCTGCCGCTGGTGCGGGCGCTGGTCCTCAACGCCGTCCCGATCTACGGCGTCTTCGTGGCCGGCTGGTCGTGGGGCACGATCCTGGCGCTCTACTGGTTCGAGAGCTTCCTGGGCGGGCTCTTCATCCTCCTGCGGATGATGATCCACCGCAGCCTCACCCGGAAGCGCGGCTACTGGCGCGGTCAGCTCGGTCTCACGGTGTCGACCAAGGACTCGGAGCCGCGCGGCTTCAAGTCCTTCATCGCCGAGTTCCTCACCGCTACCCTGGCCTTCAACCTGGCCCACGGCCTCTTCCTGGCGCTGCTCCTGGGCTTGGCGCGGAGCGGAGATCCCGGCGCCGTCATCCACGCCGTGGACCTGAAGCGTGGAGCGATCGTCATCGCCCTTCTGCTGCTCGGGTCCTTCGTCCTCGACCTCCAGGGTATCCGCGACCGCCCCTTCGCCTGGATCCGCGCGACCGCCAGGTTCGCCATGGGCCGGACGACGGTGGTCCACATCACGATCATCTTCGGCATGTTCGCGACCTTCTTTCTCCAGACTCCCCATGCCGTGTTCAAGATCTTCGCCCTCTTCAAGCTCCTTCTGGAGATCGGCGGCGCTCTGCCTGCGTTCCAGACCCCCGCCGAGGCCCCCGCCTGGGTCGCCTGGCTCGCGAGCAAAGGCAGGCCCGGCGTGGATTTCCAGGCCGAGTGGCGGAAGGACGTGAAAAAGGAGGCCCGGCAGATCGAACAGGACGAGCAGGTGAGGACGGAGCGCCGGAGGCGGTAGGATTTCGGAGCTCCGTCGCGTCAGGACCCCAGCCGCTTCCGGAAGTGCTCCCGCCACCCCTCCGCCAGGGCCTCGACGCTCGCGGCCCGTCGCAGCAGGCCCGGATCGCTCTTCCCCTTGCGGTCGAGATAGAGGCGGATGACGTCCACCACGGTCACCCTGTTCTCGTCCTCGTGGACGCGCTCCATGGCGTCGCCGGCGCCGATCTCCCCCTCCTCGACGATCGCGAAATAGATCCCCGGGCGCTCGCTCTCCAGGAAACGCTCGACGATGTCGTCGCGGCCGAAGCGGAGGGCCAGCTTGAAGCAGGGCATGCGCGGCTGGGTGACGACCAGCTCCGCCGTGCCGGCGCGGAAGCGGTCGCCGACGTGGACCTGGTCCTCCCACCACCCCTCGGTGGTGAGGTTCTCGCCGAAGGCGCCCCAGGGCAGGGTCTCCAGCTCCAGCTCGCGCCGCCAGAACGGGTAGTGCTCGGACGGATAGGCGTAGACCGCCTTCTCCGGCCCGCCGTGGACGGAGAGGTCGGCCTGGCCGTCCCCTTCCAGGTTGTACCGGCACAGGCCCACCCGCCCCTCGACCGGGTCCTTGAAGATGCCGGTCATGATCCGCCGCCCCTTCCAGGCCACGGGCCGGGGGAGCCCTACGTTCACGGAGATGATCTTCATGCCTTATCCGCCTGACGGGGGATCGTACCTCTCCTGGGATCTCGATGCGACCGTCTTGCGGCCGGCGCCGGACGATCGAGAGGGCGCGGACCGGACGCAGGCTGTATTCGGGCTCTGGAGACCGGAGCTCTGTAATCCGTCCACCTTCCTTTCGCCGGAGGTTGTAGGGGCGACCTGCGGTCGCCCTCGGCCCGGATACACCGTCGCGATGTTGAGGGCGACCGCAGGTCGCCCCTACAACCTCCGGCGGAAGGTCTGCCAATCCCGGCCCGCAACCCCCCGCCCTCCGATCTCGTACAGGTATACTCGGAGGGTCCTGACGGACCTTTGCAGCTCTCCGGGAGGGTCAAGCCTTTGACGAAGGATCGCGCGACGGGCCGGGACATCGTGCTCGCCATCGGCGAGAACATGCGCCAGAGCCTCGAGCCGCTGGTGACGAAGACGATCGCCCCCAGCCTCTACCAGGTGTATCTCCACGCCGACGACTACGATCGTCTGCGCAGCCTCTTCGGCGAGCTCGAGGAGGAGTCGAAGAAGCTCCTCGACGGCGAGCTGGCGCGGCTCAACCGCGGCTCGGCGCCGGCGTTCCCCCGCATCCTGCGCAAGAAGAAGGGCGAGGCGCCGGCCGCGCCGCAGTACGTCAGCGCCGAGGGGCGGTGGACGGTGCGCTTCCAGGAGGACCCCAACGGAACTTTGAGCCCCGGCGACGTCGAGGTGGTCTCGGAGTTCGCCCGCCCGCCCGAGGCGGGCTACGGCGCCGGCTCGAAGACCCACCGCATCTCCACCACCCGGCGCCTGGGCCAGATGACCACCCACCGGGAGAACGCCCAGACAGGACAGGCGGGGCCCTCGGGGACGGTCGCGATGGAGCCCGCGGGGCTGGCGCGGATCGTCTACAAGGACGACCGCGGCATCCACACCTTCGTGGTGACCAAGGACGAGATCGTCATCGGCCGCCAGGCGCCGGACGTCTGGGCCGACCTGTCGATCGACACCTCGCTCGACGTCTCCCGCGAGCACGCTCGCCTCCAGCGCACCCCCGAGGGGGTGTTCCGGATCAAGGATCTCTCGAAGCTGGGGACCACGGTCAACGGCGTTCCCATCCCGCGCAGCCTGGAGGCCGCGGATGGCGGCGTCAAGGATCTCGACCGCTGGGAATCGCTGCCGGACAAGGCCCGCATCGGACTCGCCGGCGTGATCTATCTGGACTTCGAGCGTCTGGATTTCGAAAAGGTCGCCCAGCCGTGACCGGCCTCTTCTACGCCCGCATCGCCTTCCTGGCCGTCCTGGTGATCCTCGCCGCCACGCTGCTGGCGCTCGCCGTCCGGGAGAGGAAGTAGGTTGGCCGCGCTCGGCGCGAAACGCTCCCTGGCGGCGGCCGGCAGCGACCCCGGCCGCGTGCGGGAGAACAACGAGGACCGCACCCTCTGCGATCCCGAGCTGGGGATCTATGCCGTGGTCGACGGCGTCGGCGGCGAATCCGGCGGCGAGATCGCGGCGCAGACGGCGGTCGAGATCCTGCGCGCCCGCCTCTCCCGGCGGACGACCGACACGCCGCGCCTGATCCGCGAGGCGATCGCGCTGGCCAACAAGCAGATCTGGGAGAAGGCGCAGGCCGATCCCACCCTCGCCGGCATGGCAGCCGTGCTCACCGTCGCCGTGGTCGACGGCGCGCAGGCCACCATCGGCCACGTCGGCGACAGCCGCCTCTACCTGCTGCGGCCCGGCGAGATCCGGAAGATCACCCGCGACCACTCCCCCGTCGGCGCCCGCGAGGACGTGGGCGAGATCTCGGAGGCGGAGGCGATGAGCCACCCGCGGCGCAACGAGATCTTCCGCGACGTCGGCTCGGCGCCCCACGAGCCGGACGAGGAGGGGTTCATCGACGTCACACAGATCCGCTTCGAGCCGGACTCGGCCCTGCTGATCTGCAGCGACGGCCTGTCGGACCTGGTGACCTCGCAGTCGATCCTCTCCCTGGTCGAGAGCAACGCGGCGAACCCCAAAGCAGCCGTCCAGGCGCTGATCGACGCCGCCAATCAGGCGGGGGGGAAGGACAACGTCTCGGTGGTGCTGGTCGAGGGGGAGCGCTTCGCCGCCGCCGCCCGCAAGAGCCGGCCGGAGACCGCCACGGCGTCTCCCCCGCGGACGGCGGCGCGCGGCGCCGGGGTGGCCCGCTCGGGTGCCGGCTCCAGGATCCTCGGCGGTCTCTTCGGGATCCTGGCCAGCCGGCCGGCGGTCCTCCTCTACGGCGCGATCCTCGGCGCCTTCGCGTTCGCCGCCTTCGGCCAGGGGCTCGGGCTGCACCTTTTCGAGTCCGGGCCACGTCCGGCCCCCGCCGGCGTGCTGCGGGTGGGCGCCGGGGACGGCGGGACGGCCACGATCGCCGAGGCGCTGGCGCAGGCCCGGCCGGGGTCTACGATCGAAGTGGCGCCCGGCACCTACCGCGAGGCCCTCCAGCTGCGCTCCGGCGTCGCCCTGGTTAGCCGCGTGCCGCGCGGGGCGGTGATCCTGCCGCCGGCGGGGAGCGGCGTGCCGGCGATCGCCGCCCAGGGGGTCGAGGACGCCCGCGTCGCCGGCTTCCGGATCGCCGGGGACGCCCAGGCGCCGCTCCAGGTGGGGATCCGGCTCGCCGATTCGGCCGTCGAGGTGGAGGGGGTCGAGATCACCGGCGCCCAGACGGCGGGGATCGACATCGCCGGCGCCGACCGCTCGGCGGTGCGCCACAGCTTCGTCCACGACAACCCGGGCGACGGCGTGCTCGTCGAGGCGGGCGCCGCGCCGCGGCTGCTCTCCAACCTGATCTCCGGCAACGGCCGGGCGCCGGGAGCCTTGCGGCCGGGCGTCGAGGTGCAGTCCGGGGCGCAGGCCGAGCTGATCGAGAACCGCTTCCTGGGCAACGGCGGCGGCGGCGTGCTGCTCGCCTCCCCACAGCGCGGCGACGAGGTCTTCGCCTGGAACTCCTTCCCGGGGCTGGGACGCGCCGAGGCGGTCCGCTCGCCGGCCCCCGTGGCGCCGCAGCCGGCGGCCCTCCCGGCTCCGGCACCGGCCCGGCCGGCCCCCCGGAGACCGGGGCGTTGATGCTGACCTCGCAGCAGGTGGGGCGCTTCGAGCTCCGCGACTTTCTCGGCCGCGGCGCCATCGGCGATGTCTACCTCGCCTGGGACCCGGCCACGCAGCGCGAGGTGGCGCTCAAGGTGGTGCGCACCCACCGCGCCGACCCGGAGATGCTGGAGGCCGAGAAGAACGGCGTCGCGCTCCAGGAGCAGCTCTCGCGCGTGGCGCCGCAGGTGGCGGCGGTCTACGAGTGGGGGGAGGACGCCGGCTTCTTCTGGGTCGACATGGAGTACGTGGCCGGCGACGACCTCTCGCAGCGGCTCGCCCGCGGCCCGCTCCCCGAGGACAAGGCGGCCTCGATCGCCTGCCAGCTCTGCGACATGCTGGAGGCCTGCCACAACTTCTCGGCCGAGATCGGCGGCCGCAAGGTCTACGGCATCATCCACGGCGACATCAAACCGGAGAACATCCGCCTCCAGGACGACGACCACGTGCGGGTGCTCGACTTCGGCATCGCCAAGCACCTGTCGCAGACCCGCAAGTTCACCGTCAACCTCTTCGGCAGCCTCCCCTACACCCCGCCCGAGCGGCTCGACCGCGGCGGCGTCGACCGCCACTCGGACCTCTGGGCCGTCGGGGTCGTCCTCTACATCATGGTCGCGGGCTACTCGCCGTTCGACGGCGAGGACCCCGAGGCGGTCGAGGGGAAGATTCGCCGCGGCGATCCCGCGGCGCCGCTGCCGGCGAGCATCTCCCCGGCCTTGAGCCGGATCATCGGCCGCAGCCTGGAGTTCCAGGTCGCCCGCCGCTACCAGACGGCGGCCGGCATGAAGGCCGACCTCGAGGCCTGGATGGCGGGGGAGCCGCTGCCGGGCGAGCAGGCGCGGGCGGCAAATCCGGGCGAGGATCTGAGCGCCACGCGCCGCACGTCCCGGCCGCTCGACGATTCAGGCTCCTTCCGCGGCTCGGAGACGCGGCGCACGGACGGCTGGGCCGGGCCCCGGGACGCGGCGCTGGACGCCACCCGGCGCACGGGGGAGCTGCCGGTGACGGCTCCCCCGGCGGCGTTCCCTCAACCGGCCGCCGCCGCGGCGCTGCCGGCCGAGCCGCCGCCCGCTCCACCGCCCACGCGGCGCCGTCGCTTCGCGCTCCGCGGCGCCGGGCTCCTCTTCCTGCTCGTCGGGTCGCTGCTCCTCGCCTCGCAGGTCTGGGTGCGCAGTGAGGCGGCGGCGATGCAGCACGACCTCGCCACCCAGACCGCGCCCGACCTCGACGGCCTCTGGAGCCGCTACCGCAAGCTGGCGCCGCTCAGCCTGCCCGGCTCGGGGCTGGGGGACGTGCGCGAGGAGCTGCGGGGGGCCCTGCTGAAGTCGGCCGACCGCGTGCTCAACAGCTACCGCGGGGACTCGCCGACCACCACCCAGAAGGGTTGGCAGAAGGCGCACGACCGGCTGCAGGCGGCGGTCGACCTCAACTACCGGGACCGCGCGACGCGGGCGAAGATGCTCTACACCCAGGGTCACGTCGACCGCATCGACGCCCAGGCGATGAAATCGCGCGGCCAGAAGGACCCGGCGCGGCAGAAGCTCCGCGATGCCGTCGACGAGTTCCAGGACGCGGCGAAGCTCGCCCCCGACTGGCCGGACCCCTACCTGGGCCTGGCGCGGGTCTACGCCTACGAGCAGCCCGATCTCAAGCAGCTCGAAACGGCCCTCAACGAGCTCGAGCGCCGCGGCTACCCCATGGGGCGCCGCGAGAAGGCGATGCTCGCCGACGGCTACCACGCCCAGGCCGAGCAGCTCCTGGCGCAGTCACAGGCAGCGCGCGGCTCGGACGAGGAGACGGAGCTGCTCGAGAGGTCCCGCGATACCTTCACCCAGACGATCGGCCTCTACCGCGACGCCGGCAACTTCGCCGGCGCCAAGGCCAACATGGCGGCCGCCGCGCAAGAGCTCCGCGGCATCCTCAGCCGCCTGGAAGAGCTGGGGGTCAAGTGATCTCCTCACCCGGAAAAAACCCGCCATGGCCGTGACCCGCAGCACCGCCGCCGACCGCCGGCAGCAGGAGACCCCCGCGCGCCGCCAGCCGGGTTTCCCCGTCCAGGGCCTCCCCGGCGCCCCTGCCCCCAAGGCCCGCAATACCGAGGCGATCCTGCTCGCCGCCGCCGCGGTCGTCGTCCTCCTCGGCCTGACGCTGGCCTACCTGGCGATGGCCAAGCCGCTCGCCGACGACGAGACGCAGATCGCCGCCGGCCAGATCGTGAATCTGAACGACCTCCGGGGGGCGGACCAGCTCACCCCCGTGCTCGACGTCTTCGACGGCGCGGCCGAGCGGGCGTTCGTCGCCCAGCAGATCTGGAAGCGCGCGCACGAGGGGGATCTGCCCAACGTCGGCGAGATCGAGCGCATCCGCGTCCCCGCGTCCGCCATCGAAGGGGACCGCCGCCTCGCCAGCCTGCGCGAACGGCTGGAGGCCAGGCGCCAGGCGGGCGCGCAGGGGGACGTCTCGATCCCCCTCCTCTCCGCCCAGCAGTTCCGGACGGTCAAGCCGCGGCTCGTGGTGCGCGTCCCGGGGCAGTTCCGCTCCTCGTTCTGGCTCTGGACGGCCGTCTTCCTGCTCGCCTTCCTCGCCGTCCACGCCGTCTGGCGGTTCAGGCGGTTCGGCGGCGACGAGCTGATCCTGCCGGCGCTGCTGCTGCTGACCGGCATCGGCCTCGCCATGATGCTCACCGTCCGCGATCCGCTGCGCGACCTGCCGCTCTACCGCGGCTTCGCCGAGGGGGTGCTGTTCGGCGCCGCCCTGCTGCTGGCCGCCAGCCTGATCGACTACGAGCGCTCGCCGCTCAAGCGGATGAGCTTCGTCCCCCTGTTCGTGGCCTTCCTGCTCTCGGGGGTGCTGATCCTTTTCGGCAGCGGCCCGGGGGGGAGCGACGCCAAGGTGAACCTGTTCGGCTGGCAGCCGGTGGAGGCGATCAAGATCCTGGTCGTGCTCTTCCTGGCCGGCTACTTCTTCGACCGCTGGGAGTTCCTGCGCGAGATCGCCGAGACCCGCGCCGGCCTGCCGCGCGGGCTGCAGATCCCCAAGCTCGAATACCTGCTGCCGCCGCTCGTCGCCATCGGCCTGGTGCTCGTCTTCTTCTTCCTGCAGAAGGACCTGGGGCCGGCGCTGATCCTCTCGTTCCTCTTCCTCACCCTCTACTGCGTCGCCCGCGGCAAGCCGTGGATGGCGCTGGTGGGCACCCTCCTGCTGGTCGCCGCCTTCGCGGTGGCCTACAAGATCGGCTACCCCGCCACGGTGAGCGGCCGCCTCAACATGTGGCTCTCCCCCTGGGACAACGCCTTCCGCGGCGGCGACCACCTGGCGCAGGGGCTCTGGTCGCTGGCGGGCGGCGCGCTGACCGGCACCGGCCTGGGACTGGGGCAGCCGCAGCGGGTGCCCGAGATCCACACCGATCTGGTGCTCGCGGCGGTCGGCGAGCAGCTCGGCTTCCTCGGCCTGCTCGCCGTCGTCACTCTCTACGCGCTGCTCGTCTGGCGCGGCTTCCGGGCGGCGTTCCGCTCCGGCGCCACCTACAGCTTCTTCCTGGCTCTCGGGCTCTCGGTCCTGATCGCCATCCAGATCCTGCTGATCGGCGGCGGCGTGCTCGGCGTGCTCCCCCTCTCGGGCGTGGTGTCGCCGTTCCTCAGCTCCGGCCGCACGGCGATGCTCGCCAACTTCCTGATCCTGGGGGCGATCCTCGGCATCTCGGCCCGGGCTGGAAACGCCGACTCGCTTGCCGCCACCCGCCGCTTCCAAGGGGCCGCCCGCTGGGCCGCCGTGGCGCTCGGCGTGGTCCTCGCCGCGATCGTCCTCAAGGCGGCGCAGGTGCAGGTCTTCCAGGCCGACCGCTTCCTCGCCCGCGGTGCGCTGACCCTCCAGGGGGACGGCTTCCGGCGCTTCCTCTACAACCCGCGCCTGGTCGACATCGCCCAGGGGATCCCGCGCGGCGACGTCGTCGACCGCAACGGCGTGCTGCTCGCCACCAGCGATCCGGCCCAGCTGGAGAAGAACCGCGCCGTGCTGGAGCGTCTGGGAGCGACGCTGCCGGCGGCGGGGGACCGGCCGCGGCGCGGCGAGCGGTTCTACCCGTTCGGCGGCCGCACCTTCCACCTGCTGGGGGACCTCAACACGCGGACCAACTGGGCGGCGAAGAACACCTCCTACGCCGAGCGCGACTCCAGCGTCCTGCTCCAGGGGTACGACGACTTCGCGGGGGTAGCCGAGGTCGCGCAGCCGAACGGCAAGACCACCCGCGAGCTCCAGCGCGACTACGGCGCGCTCATCCCCCTGCTGCGCCACCGCTGGCAGCCGGACCATCCGGCCGTGCGGCGGCTCCTCGACAACCCGCGCACCCTGCGGATGACGATCGACGTGCGCCTGCAGCTCAAGGCGGCCGACGTGCTGGCGAAATACGCCGCCCAGGCCGGCTTCGGCGGCGCCGCCGTGGTGCTCGACCCGGCCACCGGCGAGCTCCTCGCCTCGGCCAGCTATCCGTGGCCCGAGTTGCCCATCCAGACCGCCGGGGCGGACGACGGATCTGGCGGCGGCTCCGGCGGCGGAAAAACGCCAACGCTGATCGACCGCGCCCGCTACGGGATCTACCCCCCCGGCTCGACCTTCAAGATGGTCACCGCGACCGCCGCCCTGCGCAAGAGCCCGCAGCTGGCGAGCCAGGCCTTCACCTGCAAGCTCCTCCCCGACGGGCGCGTGGGCAACTTCGTCAAGGGGTGGGGACGGCCGGTCCGGGACGACCCCACGGACCGCTCGCCGCACGGCGACGTCTCCCTCGAAAAGGGGATCGTGGTCTCCTGCAACGCCTACTTCGCGCAGCTCGGCACCTACGCGGTGGGTCCGGAGGCGCTGCTGGAGACGGCGAAGGCCTTCGGCATCTCGGTGGCGCGGCCGAACACCGTCAAGCAGCTCAAGGACGCCCTGCCCCAGGCCTCCTACGGCCAGGGGCAGGTGGTGGCGACCCCCTTCCAGATGGCCCGCGTGGCGGCGACGATCGCCGCCGGCGGCACCACTCCCGAGGGGCGCTGGGTGATCGGCGGCGGGAACACCCGGCAGGGTTCCTCGGCGCGCGTGCTGGAGCCGCCGATGGCGATCTTCCTCGGCCGCGCCATGCGCCGCGTGGTGACCGAGGGGACCGGCGCCCGCTACCTCGCCGGCGTCACCCCCGCCATCGCCGGCAAGACCGGCACCGCCGAGGTGCAGGACAAGGGGTCGCACTCCTGGTTCATCGGCTACGCTCCCTACGAGACGCCGGCGGGGCGGAAGATCGCCTTCGGCGTCATCGTCGAGCACGGCGGCTACGGCGGCCGGCTCGCCGCGCCGGCCGCCGGCGAGATCGTGCAGGCCGCCGCCCAGCTGGGCATCATTGGTGGCTCTGGCAGCCCTGACGCGAAGATTCCGCCGCGAGGAAAACCATGAACGACATGATGGGCAAGATGCGCGACCTGTTGAAGCCCTGGATGAAGGGGACCTCGCCGCTGGAGATCCGCCGCGCCATCCTCGACGACGTCGAGGGGCACGTCATCGCCGTGGGCGAGGGGAAGCGGATCTTCCCGCACAACCTCCTGCGCGTCCACCTGCGGGTCGCGGATGCGGACGAGCGCGTCCGCTTCGAGGCCGTCGTCCACGAGGGGTGGGATCTGAAGCGGGAGATCTCCGAGCGCCTCGCCGGCCGCGGCTGTCCGCTCCCCGCCGGCTTCGACTTGGAGGTCACTTTTGACGAGGAGACCCACCCCCGCTTCGCCGACCGCCGCTTCTACGTCGAATATCTCAAGCAGGAGTCCCCCGCCGCCGCGGTCCCCGGGGAGGCGAGTGCCGGGGTCGCCGCGGCCGGCCCTGCCACCGCGCGCCCCCTTCTCGAGCTGACGGTGCTCAAGGGGACGGCGACGCAGCGGGTCTACGAGATCGAGGGGCCGCGCGCCTTCATCGGCCGGCTCGCGGAGGTCGTCGATCCCGACGGCCGGGTCCGCCGCCGCAACGACGTCGCCTTCCTGGAGGTGGGCGAGATCAACTCCACCGTCTCGCGCGAGCACGCCCGCATCTCCTGGGACGCCGAGAGCGGCGGCTACTGGCTGCGCGCCGAGCAGAACGCCTCCGGCACCCGCATCTACCGCGGCGGGCGCACCATCGACGTCAGCTCCCACGACCGCCGGGGGGTCCGCCTCCAGCCGGGAGACGAGATCCACCTCGGCCGGGCCGCCGTCAAGGTCGGAATGCGGGATTGAACCCTCACCCCCGGCCCCTCTCCCGACCCGGGAGAGGGGAGAAAGGCAAAGACAAACCTGCGTTCTCCCTCTTCTCCCGAGTCGGGAGAAGAGGGCCGGGGTGATGAGGGCCAACGCCGGGCCTGAGGGATCCTGACGAGGTGGAACGAGACCGCGAGAATAAAAAGAGGGCCCGGGGAACTTGAGGTAGCGGACGATGGAGTTCCCGCGGGCCCGATGTCTCGGTTGCCCTGTCAGAATAGGCGCTGAAGAGGTAAACGTCCTCAACGCGCCGTAAAACCTCGCAAATCCCGTAACCAATTTGTAAACTATGAATGGACCTCCGGCGGCCTGCTCTAGACTCCCGCCGGCATGAAACTGGCGACTTTGGGAAAACGAAACACTCTATGGCTCGGATTCGTGGCGGTGCTGGTGCCGTTGACGGTCCTGCTCGCCTTCCAGTACCGCTGGCTGCGTGAGCTCGACCACTTCTCCGAGCGGGCCCAGAAGGCGCAGGTCGAGAGCCTCCTCGAAGCCGTCTCCAAGAACGTCGAATACTTCTACACCGACGCCGGCCAGGCGCTCGACCTGCAGCCCGTGATCTTCACCCAGAAGCATCTCGACCGGGCGGCCCACCAGTTCAAGAAGAAGGGGGTAGTGGGGGTCAAGCGGCTGTTCGTGATGGACCTGCGCGACGGCGACGAGCCGACTTACTTCTCCCCCTCCTGCGCGGCGTTCGAGCAGCCCGACACGTCGCCGGAGGCGCGGGCGATCGCGGTGGCCGTCGCCCCCTGGAAGGCGCTCTACCACAAGGACGGCATCCTCGAGAGCGTCCGCCTCTTCGTCGAGGAGAAGGACCCCGCCTACCGCATCCTCCTCTACCCGGTCACCGACGACTCCTCGCGGCTGGTCGGCCTCGCCGGCATGGTCCTCGACGAGGGGTACTTCCGCAAGAAGGTGCTGCCGAAAGCCATCCGTGACGCGCTCTCCGAGTTCGGGGACAGCGACGCCGACTACAAGCCGATCATCTCGGTCGAGGACGGCCAGGAGCGGGTCGTCTACGCCACCGAGCCGATCAGCGACGACTTCCCCTGGCGGACCGAGGCCAAGCGGCCGTTCCGCTTCGTCTTCACCGACTGGAACGTCGAGCTGGCCACCCGCCACGCCACCGCGGCCCAGATCGCGCGCCGCAACTTCCTGGTCAACATCGGCCTGTCGGCGGCGCTCGCCACCGTGCTCCTCGGTGGCCTCATGCTCGCCCTGCGCATCGCCGCGCGCGAGATGAAGCTGTCGCAGATGAAAAACGAGTTCGTCTCCAACGTCTCCCACGAGCTGCGCACGCCGCTCGCCTCGATCCGGGTCTTCGGCGAGTTCCTGCGCCTCGGGCGCTTCGGCGGCCCCGACAAGGCCCGCGAGTACGGCGACTACATCGAGACCGAGAGCCGCCGCCTGACCCAGCTGGTCGACAACATCCTCGACTTCGCCAGCATCGAGTCCGGGCGCAAGACCTACCGCTTCGAGCGCTGCGACGTGCGCGAGGTCGTCGATGCCACCCTCAGGACCTTCGAGGTGCGGCTGCGGCAGGAAGGCTTCAGCATCCGCGTCGAGGGCGCCGACAGCCCGCTCCCGCCGGCGCGGATCGACCGGGGGGCGATCGCGCAGTCGCTCTCCAACCTGCTCGACAACGCGGTCAAGTACTCCGGGGGGTCCCGGGACGTTCTCGTCTCGCTCCGGCGCGAGGAGGACTTCATCGTCATCTCCGTCCACGACCAGGGGATCGGCATCCCGCGCGCCGAGCAGCGCAAGATCTTCGACCGCTTCCACCGCGTCAGCACCGGCCTGGTGCACGACGTCAAGGGGAGCGGCCTGGGGCTCGCCATCGTCCGCCACATCGTGCGAGCGCACCGCGGCAAGGTGACCGTCGAGAGCCGTCCGGACGAGGGGAGCACCTTCTCCATCCACCTGCCGATCGAGCCCCCCTCGGCGCTGGCGGCCGCGACCTCCGCGGCGGCCGGATCGGCGGAGCCCTCCGAGGCCTGAGCCATGACCGCGCACGTCCTGATCGTCGAAGACGACGAAGCCATGTCCATCGCCCTGCGCGACGGTTTCCAGTACGAGGGGTACTCGGTGACCGTGGCCAAGGACGGCGAGGCCGGCCTGCAGCTCGCCACCTCCGGGTCGCCGGACCTCATCCTGCTCGACGTGATGCTGCCGAAGATGACCGGCCTCGACATCTGCAGGCACCTGCGCGGCGGCGGCAGCGCCGTGCCGATCATCATGCTCACCGCGCGCGGCCAGGAGATCGACAAGGTGCTGGGGCTCAAGCTCGGGGCGGACGACTACATCACCAAGCCGTTCGGCTTCATGGAGCTGCTCGCCCGCGCCGAGGCCGTGCTGCGCCGCTCCCACCCGGCCGCGGCGCCGGCGGCGCTGGAGATCTACCGCTTCGGCGAGGTGAGCGTCGACTTCCGGCGCCACGAGGCGCACCGGGCGGACGAGCCGATCGACCTCTCGCCGCGCGAGTTCCAGCTCCTCGCCTTCTTCATCCAGCACCGCGGCGAGGTGATCACCCGCGAGAAGCTGCTCGACACCGTCTGGGACTACAACTCCATCCCCTTCACCCGCACTGTCGACATGCACATCGCCAAGCTGCGCAAGAAGATCGAGGACAACCCTTCCGACCCCCGCCACATCGTCACCGTCCACCGGCTGGGCTACAAGTTCACCGGCTGAGCCTGAACAGAATCCAATAAAACCCAGGGCGATGCCCTGAGCTGAGGGAGAACGGCCCGTTGGGCCTCTGGATTCGTGGTGGAATGTCCTTCCTCCGGGCCAAAGGTCCGGGCTTCCTCAGCCCGGTCCATCGGGCCGGGCCAGGCTGAACCTGCCCTCCTTCCTTGCCTCCCCCCGCCGAACCGCATACCTTAACGGCTGGGGGGACACCGGATGGCGCAGCCGTGGGACGACGATTTCGAGCGCGACGAGGAGCTCTCCCTCGAGGAGCGGCGCAAGCCCAGGCACCCGCGCAAGTGGAAGGTGCTGCTCCACAACGACGACTTCACCTCCATGGAGTTCGTCACCCACGTCCTGATGACCCACTTCCACAAGGCCCCGGCGGAGGCCACCCAGATCATGCTGCAGGTGCACAGGAAGGGAGTGGGGCTCGCCGGTGTTTACTCCAGGGAGGTGGCCGAGACCAAGGTGGCCGAGGTCACCGACGAGGCCCGGGCCGAGGGCATGCCGCTCAAGCTGACCGCCGAGCCCGCGGAAGAAGGAAGAGACGAAGAATGAAAATCTCCGCAGACCTGCAGATCTCCCTCACCGTCGCCGTCTCCGAGGCGGGGCGGCTGGGGCATGAATACGCGGGGCTGGAGCACCTGCTCTACGCCCTGACCCTGGACGAGGAGACCGCCGAGGTGCTCAAGCACGCCGGCGCCGACCTCGACCGGGTGCGCGAGACCCTCACCGAGTACCTCTCCGAGGAGCTGGAATCGGTCGACGACGACCGCCAGCCGCGCCTGACCCTCGGCGTGCGGCGCGTCCTCTCGATGGCCGCCGCGCGAGCGGACGGCTCCGAAAAGGAAGAGATCGACGGCACGGACGTCCTGGTGGCGATCTTCGACGAGGCCGACTCCTACGCCGTCCAGGTGCTGGAGAGCGAGGGGGTCACCCGGCTCGACGTCGTGAGCTTCATCGCCCACGGCGTCTCCCGCATCCAGCCCCCCTACTTCGGCGGCAACGCCGCCTCCCGGGGGTCCGGGCAGTCCGCCGGCGAAGAGGACGACGAGGACGAGGAGGGGGGCCGGCGCGCCGGCGCGCCGCAGGGCGATCCGCTCAAGGCGTTCGCCCAGGACCTGACCGAGCTCGCCCGCAAGGGGGGGATCGACCCGCTGATCGGCCGCGACAAGGAGATCCTGCGTACCCTCCACATCCTCCAGCGGCGGCGGAAGAACAACCCGATCTACGTCGGCGACCCGGGGGTCGGCAAGACCGCCCTGGTCGAGGGGCTGGCGCTGCGGATCGCCAACGGCGACGTCCCCGCCGCGTTCCGCCAGACCAAAGTCTACCGGCTCGACATGGGCTCGCTGATCGCCGGCACCCGCTACCGCGGCGACTTCGAGAACCGGCTCAAGGCGGTGCTCGCGGCGCTCGCAAGCCAAGAGAGCCCGGTGCTTTTCATCGACGAGATCCACACCGTCGTCGGCGCCGGCAGCGCCGGCCGCGGCACCATGGACGCCTCCAACCTGCTCAAGCCCGCCCTCCAGGACGGCTCCCTGCGCTGCATCGGCGCCACCACCTGGGAGGAGTACCGCCAGACCTTCACCAGCGACCAGGCGCTCGCCCGCCGCTTCCAGAAAGTCGAGCTGACCGAGCCCTCCGCCGAGGAGACCACCCTGATCCTCCTCGGCCTCAAGGAGCGCTACGAGAAGCACCACGGCGTCACCTACACGCAAGAGGCGATCGAGGGCGCCGCCCTGCTCGCCGAGCGCTACCTGAAGGACCGCAAGCTCCCCGACAAGGCGATCGACCTGCTCGACGAGGCCGGCGCCGCCGTGGCCCTGTGCGGTGGTGATTCTCTCGAGGTCACCGAGGCGGACCTCGAGGAGGTGCTCGCCATCATGGCGCAGGTGCCGCCGCGGCGGGTGAAGGGGAACGACAAGGAGCAGCTGCGTACCCTGGAGGACGATCTCAAGGCCCAGGTCTTCGGCCAGGACGAGGCGATCCAGCGTCTGGTCTCGGCGATCAAGGTCTCTCGCGCCGGCCTGCGCGACGCGCAGAAGCCGGTGGGCGCCTTCCTGCTGACCGGCCCCACCGGGGTCGGCAAGACCGAGGTGGCGAAGCGTCTCGCCGAGGTGCTGGGGATCTCCTTCCTGCGCTTCGACATGAGCGAGTACATGGAGGCGCACACCGTCTCCCGCCTGGTGGGTGCCCCGCCAGGATACGTCGGCTACGACCGCGGCGGCCTGCTGACCGAGGCGGTGGCCAAGAACCCGCACGCCGTGCTGCTGCTCGACGAGATCGAGAAGGCGCATCCGGACATCTTCAACATCCTCCTCCAGGTGATGGACCACGGCACGCTGACCGACGCCAACGGCAAGCCGACCGACTTCCGGCACGTCATCCTGCTGATGACCTCCAACGTCGGCGCCCGCGAGATGGCGGCGCGCGGCCTCGGTTTCAGCGACCTCAGCGACGGCACGCCGCGGAGCTTCAAGGACACGGACTCCGACAAGGCCGTCGAGCGCCTGTTCAGCCCCGAGTTCCGCAACCGCCTGGACGCCCGGCTGCGCTTCAACCCGCTGTCGCCGGTGGTGATGGAGCAGATCGTCGACAAGTTCGTCCGCGAGCTCTCCTGCCAGCTCGCCGAGAAGAGCGTGACCGTCGAGATCACCGAGCCCGCCCGCAAGCTCCTCGCCGAGAAGGGGTACGACCCCGCCTACGGCGCCCGCCCCCTGGGTCGCGTCATCGAGGAGTCGATCAAGCGCCCGCTCACCGACGAGCTCCTGTTCGGCGCCCTGGAGAACGGTGGGACGGCGACGGTGGACGCGGAGGGGGGGGAGATCGTGATGCGGTACGCATCTTGAGACCGGAGCGGCCCTGAGACCAGACCCGTGTGTAGGGGCGCAGCATGCTGCGCCCTTTTGCTGCGCCCTTTTGCTGCGCCCTTTTTGCTGCGCCCTTTTGCTGCGCCCTTTTGCTGCGCCTTTCAACGGTCCGGTCCAGGAAAAAGGGCGCAGCATGCTGCGCCCCTACATACGGAATAGAGAAAGCAGACCTGCATGAGGGCGGACAGAGCGGAGATGAGGATCTTGCCGGCGGGCCGGGTCCGGCATTCGATCCGTTGGCAGGGGTACGATTACACGAGCGCGGGTTGGTACTTCGTCACCCTGTGCGCCCAGGGAAGGGAGTGCCTGTTCGGCGAAGTGCGGGATGGAGCGGTCTTCCCGAGCGAGAGCGGACGGCTCGTGCAATCCTGCTGGGAGGCGATTCCCTCCCATTTTTCCCAAGCCGAGCTCGATGCCTGGGTCCTGATGCCCAATCACCTGCACGGCATCCTGGCGATCCGTCGCAACTCCCAAGGTGTAGGGGCGCAGCATGCTGCGCCCTCTCCTCCGGCACGCCGCCCGCCCTTCGTAAACTCTGGAGCCTTCCTCCCCCGCTCCTCACCGCTTCCATCGAACGTCTCTCCGGGTTCCCTGAGCGCGATCATCCGATCGTTCAAATCGGCGAGCACCCGGGAAGCCAACAAGGTGCGAGGAACGGCCGGCGTGACGATCTGGCAGCGCAACTACTTCGAGCACGTGATCCGGGACGACAACGAGTTGGAGAGGATCCGCGCCTACATTCAGGAGAACCCATCCCGCTGGGAGGATGACCAGGAGAACCCTGCCAAGGCTTTGAAGCCTCCTACCGATCCTTTCCCCAAGGCGTAGGGGCGCAGCATGCTGCGCCCGCTCAACGGTCCGGCCCATGTAGGGGCGCAGCATGCTGCGCCCTTTTACTGCGCCCTTTTGCTGCGCCCTTTTGCTGCGCCCTTTTGCTGCGCCCTTTTGCTGCGCCCCTTTTCCTGCGCCCTTTTTCCTGGACCGGACCGTTGAAAGGGCGCAGCATGCTGCGCCCCTACGCCTGGTGTCCCGACAGTCCCCCACCCTTGCTAAACTACCTCCTCAGGTCGACTCGAAAAGGAGCGGCCCGTTCGATCTCCCTCCGGACGGCGGCTTTCCCGATCTCGCGCCCGATCTGCCGGGCCTCGCCCGCGCTGGCGGCTTCGGCACGGTGGACGCCGCCGCGCACGGCGTCCGGGCGGCGAGCGGAGCCGCGTGCCCGATCAGCTCCCGCTCTGGCTGACCAACCACTACCACCCCTGGCTCTATCGCCCCGCCGACGTCAACCGGGGTACGACCCCGGGTGAGGTGATCGATCCTTGAGGCCATGAGGCGGGCGGGGTAAGGCGGCACTGAGGGCGACCGCAGGTCGCCCCTACAACCTCCGTTGAAATCTGTTGTAGGGGCGACCTGCGGTCGCCCTCAGCGCCCCCTCCCTGCTCTACAATCCTCCCCACGACATCCGTTCCGAGGAGGATTCCCGTGCCCGCGCAAGCCCGCTCCGCCGTGCTGTTCGCCGTTCTTCTGCTCTCTCTGTCCGCCGCGTCATTCGCGGCGGATTCCCAGGACGTGGACCTCCAGTGGGGAGTCCGCATCCCCATGCGCGATGGCGTCGAGCTGGCGGCCACGGTCTTCCGGCCGTCGGGCCAGAAGGAGCCGCTTCCCGTCATCTTCACCCTCACCCCCTATATCGCGGACAGCTACGAGGACCGCGCGATCTACTTCGCCCGCCATGGCTACGTCTACGCGCTGGTGGACGTCCGCGGGCGGGGCAACTCGGGGGGCGCGTTCACCCCCTTCGCCCAGGAGGCGCACGACGGCTACGACGCCGTCGAGTGGCTCGCCCGCCAGCCGTGGTCCAACGGCAAGGTGGCGATGTGGGGTGGCTCCTACGCGGGATACGACCAGTGGGCCACCGCCAAAGAGCGCCCGCCCCACCTGGCCACCATCGTCCCCGCGGCCGCGGTCCACCCCGGGGTCGACTTCCCGCTCTTCCGCAACGTCTTCTACACCTACGACATGCAGTGGCTGACCTACACCAGCGGCCGGACCAAGAACACCCTCCTGTTCGGCGAAGGTCTCTTCTGGACCCAGAAGTTCCGCGAGCTCTATCTCTCCCATCGCCCCTTCCGCGAGCTCGACCGCATCGTCGGCAACCCGAGCCCCACGTTCCAGCAGTGGCTCTCCCACCCCACCTACGACGACTACTGGCGGGCCATGAACCCCACGCCGGAGCAGCTCGCGAAGATCGACCTGCCCATCCTCACCATCACCGGCCATTACGACGGCGATCAGCTCGGCGCGCTGACTTTCTACCGCGACCACCTGCGCCTCGCCTCCCCGGCGGCCCGCGATCGCCACTACCTGATCGTCGGCCCCTGGGATCACGCCGGCACCCGCACGCCGAACGCCAAAGTGGGGGGCCTGACCTTCGACGACGCGAGCGTCCTCGACCTCAACGCGCTGCACAAGGAGTGGTACGACTGGACGATGAAGGACGGCCCCCGCCCCGCTTTCCTCGAGAAGAAGGTGGCCTATTACGTGGCCGGCGCCGGGACCGAGACGTGGAAGCGCGCCGACTCCCTGGAGGAGATCGGCTCCGATCGGCGCACCCTCTATCTCGGTGCCAGCTCTTCATCCGATACGGGCCAGGCCGCGGACGCCTTCCACTCCGGCCGCCTCGCGGCCGCCAGACCCGCGGCGACGGCCCCGCCCGGCCGCTACGTCTACGATCCGCTCGACGTCCACTCGGCCGACGACCTCGAGAATTTCACCCCGGGGGCCCTCGTCGATCAGAGCGACGCCCTCGGCAAGCTCGGCAACGGCGCCGTCTATCACAGCGAGCCGTTCCCCGAGGCGACCGAGATCTCCGGGCAGGTGAAGCTCACCCTCTGGATGGCCCTCGACGTCCCCGACACCGACTTCGAGGCCGACCTCTACGAGATCCTGCCGTACGGCGGCAGCGTCCGCCTCGCCTCGGACTTCCTGCGCGCCCGCTACCGCGGCTCGCTGGAGAAGGAGACGCCGGTGCCCAGGGGGGAGATCGTGCGCTACGACTTCACCGCCTTCTCCTGGTTCTCCCGCCGGGTCGCCAAGGGGAGCCGGCTGCGCCTGGTGGTCTCCTGCCCCAACTCGATCGACTTCGAGAAGAACTACAACTCGGGCGGCGTGGTGGCCGGCGAGACGGCCAAGGACGCCCGTACGGCCCACGTCGCCATCTACCACGACGCCAGGCATCCGAGCGCTCTGGAGATCCCTATCGTGCACTGAGCCGTCTTGGGGTAGGATTCCTTCAGCGTTTCTGGAATGACACTTCCGCCGGCGGAACCGGGGCCCTGAGGCCCGGCGGTTCCGTCCGGTTGAAAGGAGAGCGAGCATGGCTGGAAAGTTCGAGCTGAAGAAGTCGAGCGACGGGCAGTTCCGCTTCAATCTCAAGGCGGGCAACGGACAGGTGATCCTCACGAGCGAGCTCTACACCGAGAAGCGGGGCGCGCTCAGCGGCATCGAGTCGGTCAAGCGCAACGCGCCGATCGACGAGCGCTACGAGCGCAAGGAGACCAAGAAGGGGGACCCCTACTTCGTCCTCAAGGCCTCCAACGGCCAGGTGGTCGGCCAGAGCGAGAGCTACTCCTCCGCTTCCGCCATGGAAGGCGGCATCGAGTCGGTGAAGAAGAGCGCGCCGGACGCCGAGACGGACGACCAGACGGCCTGAACCCCTGCCCCCAGGGCGACCGCAGGTCGCCCCTACAACCTCCGTCGCGATCCGTTGTAGGGGCGACCTGCGGTCGCCCGGCGCCGCTGGTTTCTTGCAGGCCCGCCCCTACCGCCCCCCATACCAGACCCGCCGGAAGGTTTCGTAGCCCAGCGGCGGCCGGTCGCCGCGGAAGTTGTCCTCGCAGTCGATCACCACGCAGGTCTCGGTGCCGCCGAACTTCGGACCGCGCAGGCCGCGGCCGACGATCTGCTCGTAGAGAACCCGGCTCACCGTCGGCCGCGCCATCACCACGTGCGTCACCCGCGGGGCGTCGAAGCCGGTGGTCAGCACCTCGCAGTTGCACAGCACGCGCAGCTCCCCCTGCTTGAAGTCGTTCACCACCTGCCTGCGGGTGACGTCGCGGGTGACGCCGCTCAGCACCGCCGCCGGTGCTCCGGCCTGCCGCAGCAGGAAGGCCATGCACTCGGCGTCGCGGACGCTGGGCCCGAAGTAGAGAATGGAATTGGCCGGATCGCCGGCCAGCGGCAGCAGGTGCTGCAGGATCACCAGCCGCCGGGGGGTGTTGTCGGTGCGGATGGCCAGGATGCGGTCCAGACGCTCCAGCTCCTGCTCGGAGAGGAGCGGCGAGGTGGGCGGGTCCGGCAGGCGGATCGTCGTCGGCGTCCGGATCGTCTCGAAGACCGGCCGCGCCAGCACTCCCATCTCCTGGAGGGTGATCCGGGGGCTCTCGCCGAGCGTGCGAACGGGCTCCACCAGACGGTGGAAGATCTCTTTCAGCTCGCGCGTCCCCTCCTCGGGATCGTCCCCCAGGTACTCCATGCGGAACGGCGTCGCGGTGAGCCCCACGACCGAGACCCGCCGGTCCGGCGGCGCCAGCGCCTCCAGGATTCGCCTATAGGAGGGTGCCGCCGCGCGGTGCGCCTCGTCGATGACCACCAGCCCGAGCGCGCCCCTCAGGTCCGCCAGCACGGCTTCGCTCCCCTGGGCGCGCCCCTCCAGCAGGCCGACCAGCCGGTGCGGCGTCGTCACCAGCACGCTCGGCCGCTGGAGGGAGCGCCGCAGGGTCTGGTGGTGGGCGTGGAGATCCGACGTGTGGGAACCCCAGAAACGGATCATCGTGGTGGGGACCACGTCCTCCTGGGATTCCCAGACCTGCTTGCAACAGGCGCAGGCCTGCTCGCACAGCTCCTCGGTATGGGCCAGCCAGAGGACGGTGCCGCGATCGGCCAGATCGCGCTCGCGGTCGTAGCGGTCGAACATCCACCAGGCGATGCTCTCCACCGCCACCCGCGTCTTGCCGCTCCCCGTGGGCAGGGCCACCAGACAGCGCCGGCCGAGCGGCTCCTGGAGAGTTTCGAGCACGCCGCGCTGCACCTCCCGCTGGAACGGCTGCAAGGGGCGCAGACGGAACCGCCCCTCCAGATATTCGAGATCGGGCGGCACCTCCGGGGCCGGCACGCCGGCGAGCTCCGGCGGGAACTCCACCTGGGCCACGAACTCGCTCGCCGACGGCTTGCCCGGATGCCAGCGCCGCGGCGCCGGCCGGCCCGTGACGCGCGCCACCGCCTCCCGCGTCTTGAGATCGCCGAACAGGTCCACCCCGTGCTGAAGCGCCAGGGCGGTGGCCAGCTCCCGCTTGGTGCCCCGGCGGTCCACCCCCTCGAACTCCCGGCGCGCCTGGCGAAGGGTATAGAGGAGAGAGCCCAGCAGCTCCTCCAGCTCGGCATGCTGGAGCAGCTCGGCCAGCCGCTCGACCGTCCGCGCCTCCCAATCCGCCCGCAGCAGGATCGGCCGGGCCGTCTCCTCGTCGGGGAGGCGCCCGCGGCGCCGCCGGGCCTCGAATCCTCCCTTGCCGGGAGGTCCGGGCTCGATCTCGGGATTCCGCGCCAGGACCCGCTGGAGCTCCCGGTACTCCTCCTCCCCCAACCCCCAGGCCTCGAGGATCTCCTCCTTGCTCAAGCCGCCGGTGTCGAGGACGGAGCGGGCGATTTCAGAAGAGGCGTAGGATTCCACAGTGGCGGCAAGCGATAATTTTTTCCATCTTATCGCGAGATCGGCGTGCGTGCCTGCGACCGCCGGCAAGGTTTGCCAGTCCGCCCCATCCGGACGACGCGCCGTTGAGGGCGACCGCAGGTCGCCCCTACAACCGCGGCCGGGATCTGTTGTAGGGGCGACCTGCGGTCGCCCTCAACGGCGCCGTTACCGGATCGTCCCGCTCCACGAACGCTCAACCAAATGGTTGACAATACCCTCTCACCGACCCTATCCTCAACCACATGGTTGAGCAAACGTCCGAGCACCTCGACTCCGTCTTCCACGCCCTGGCCGATCCCACGCGCCGGGAGATGCTGCGCAGTCTCGCCGTGCGGGAACGTACCGTCAGCGAGCTGGCGGGGCCGTTCCGGATGTCGCTGGCGGCCGCCTCCAAGCACGTCAAGACCCTGGAGCGCGCCGGCCTGGTGCGGCGCACGGTCCAGGGGCGCACACACGTCTGCCGCCTCGATCCCCAGCCCTTGGCCGGCGCCCACGAATGGCTCAATTTCTACGAGCGCTTCTGGAGCGAGCGGCTGGATGCCCTCGAAGCCCTGTTCCACCATCCCGACAAGGAGACATGACCCATGGACACGCCCGCGCCTTCGGCCACCTTCGTTCGCACCGTCAAAGCCCCAGCCCGGGAGGTCTTCGCGGCCTGGATCGACCCCCAGCTCCTCCTGCGCTGGCTGGCGCCCAGCCCCTTCGGCGCGGGGACCGCGGAGGTCGACGCGCGCGTCGGCGGCCGGTATCGCATCGAAACGCCGGGCCAGGACGGCGAGCTGCACGTCACCACCGGCGAGTACCGGGAGCTGGTGCCGGGCCGGCGCCTGGTGCAGACCTGGGTCTACGAAGGCCCGATGGCCGTGGCGAGGGGGTTCGAGACGCTGCTGACCGTGGAGCTGCGGGAGCTCGCGCCGGACCTCACCGAGCTGACCCTCCGCCACGAGCGCCTCCCGAACGCCGAGTACGGCGATCTCCTCCAGAAGGGGTGGACCGCCTGCCTGGACCGGCTGGAAGCGCTCTACGTGGAGGATCGCGTCACGCCGGCGTGAGCGTCGCCGCCGGTCGAAAAAAGAGGGGGCTCCGGCACGCGGGCGCGGAGCCCCGTCAATCCGCCCAGGACTGCTTTGGGTCGTGCCCTAACCCGGTGTGGATGATCCGGGAGGCGGGATTATCGGCCCCACTGGTCTGACTGCATCCCATCAGGGATTAGCAGGCTCCGCTGTTGCAGGTAGTAAAAGTCCCGCAACCGATGACGGTGGCCCTCCCGCGACCTGTTCGAGGCCGCTTTCGAGATTGATCAGGGTCTCCTCCTTCCCCAGTACCAGCTTCTGTCCCCGGCGGTACAACGAGCAACATGCGGCCCCACCGGTGCTCGGGCACCCCCAGGTGCCCCCGCCAAGGTTGGAGACAAGCGCGGCGGCCGGTGCGGGGACCGGTGTTCGGGGATCAGCCTGGCCTCGCCTGGAGAGGGATTCGAGCAGCGCCGGCAGCGCTTCAGGATGCACTAGAATCCCTGGGCCGGGGATTCCTCCCCGGCGCTACCAGGAAGGACGAGCCATGAAGAAGGCGAGCGTGAAGAAGATGGTGCTGAACAAGGAGACGCTACGGGGCCTGGAGCCCTCCTCGCTTGAGCAGATCTTAGGCGGGATGGATGACTCCGGCGCGCAAACCTGCCTGAACGCTGGCTGCTTATAAACAACCAGGAGGAGACGCGCTCCCCCGAGCGCGGGGGGAGCGCTACCGCAGGTCCTGAGCTACCACAGGCCTTCCCTTTAGCCCTGCCACCCGCACCACCCACATTGAGTTAGGACACCACCGACGCGGCTCAACCAAGGAGAGATCGATGAAGAGAAAGATGCTCGCCCTCGCCATCCTGCTCGGAGCCACCGTTTTCGCCTCCTCGGTCCCCCGTGCCGAGGCTACGTTCTCTTCCGAATGCGGTGCCCCCTTTTGCAGGTACACGAGCACCGTGTGCTACTGCTCGGCGAGCAGCGAGCACCCGGGCTGGGGAACCACCTGCGGCCAGTGGAAGATCGTGTGTTACCAGTAAGCACCCGTCCGGGCAGCCACCTGCGGCGGTTGGAAGATCGCCTGTCGGTAAAGCCCCGCCTGAACCCTTTCCCGGAGTGACTGGCACTCGACCGATGGCACCTCACCCCGATCGGAGGCAACCATGACTGTGAATCGACGTTCCCTTCCGTGCGCCCTCGCCCTGGCTGCCGCCGTCACCCTGACACCGGCGGCGGTGCGAGCCGATGCCGCCGCCACGGCTTCCAAGGTGCCGGCAACCGGCACGGCCGCCCCGGACTTCAGTCTCACCACCAACGAGGGCAAGCCCGCCAGCCTGAAGGACTATCGGGGGCAGTGGGTGGTGCTCTACTTCTATCCCAAGGATTTCACCGGGGGCTGCACGCTCGAGGCGCACAACTTCCAGCGCGATCTGGCGAAGTACGAGAAGGCTCACGCGGTCATCCTCGGCGTCAGCGTCGACACCGCCGACTCCCACAAGAGCTTCTGCGCCAAGGAGGGCTTGAGCTTCAAGCTCCTGTCCGACCCCGACGCGCAGGTCTCGACCCAGTACGGCTCGGTGATGGCGTACAACGGAGCCAAGCTCTCGGCGCGGAACACCTTCCTCGTCGACCCCGAGGGGAAGATCGTGAAGGAGTTCGTCGGCGTCCACCCGGGCAGCCACAGCGAAGAGGTCCTCGCCGCCCTGGCCACCCTGCAGCGCCACGGATCCTGATTCCACGTTTTCAGATTGCCAGCCCCAGAGTATCGCCCCTTCGGGGCTGGCCCCACTCCCCCAACCCCCTCTCACCCATCCTCCCCCCCCACCCACTGGGAGAGAGGGGGCTCGAAGAAGCTCTCTCAGACTAAAATGGGAGAAGAGGGCGGGGTGATGAGGGCCAGTGCCGGGCCGCCGCCGCCGCCGTGCCCTGGCCTCGTCGCACGACGGACCGCGAAACAGGCCTTAGAAGGCGTTCATATATACACTTCGTCGATTTTTATATACGCGAGCCTCACCTGGGCATCGGCGGAGGTCTTCTCTATATACGAATTGCTCCTGGATATATACAAAACACCGCCAATGAGGGCGGCAACCCCGATTTTTGGCGAATCAGCCTCTCCGGAAAGCTCTCCAAGGTCTCTGGATATATATAAAGCGCACAAAAATAGTGTTCCCGGAGGCTTGCCGACCTTTTTTTGAGGCATCTCTATATATTCGGAGCAGATTTGTATATAGGATTGGCTGCTTGGACCCCTTCGAGGGGGACTCTGTATATATTTTTTTCCGTTTTATATATAAAAAGAGGCGCCGGAATCCCTGCGAGCCCCTCAAAAGGCCGAGTCAGGGCTGCCGGAGCTCTCTCCAGGACAACTCCGTATATATTTTCCTGAGCTTTATATATAAAAAAGGCTCGTGGAATGCTCGCGACGCCCCATGCGAGCCTCCGAGTGCCGCCTCACCGCCTTCGGCTTCGCCGAATGAGTGCCCGGCCCCTCTTCCCCCGGGAACTGACCGAGGAGATGGCGGAGATCTTCCGGGCCCGGGACGTCCACCGCGAGACCCTGGCCGCCCTCGCCGTCTTCCAGGCCGCCGCCGCCCTCGACGTCGCCACCGCCGACCTGGCCCGCGATCTCGCGGCCTACCTCACCCGCGCCCGTCTGGACCCCGAACTGCGCTTCGAGCGGGAGCGCTGAGCCCGCCCGGCTCGGGGAGCCACGTTTCGGTCCCCGACGGCTCGGCACCGCTGCCGGTTCGACCGGGGTGTCCGTGGCCCGCCGCGACCTCATCCCTATCCCCTTCTCCTAAAAGGAGAAGGGACGTCTCCGAAGCGTGTGGCCCGTAGGGTGCGCTGTGCGCACCCCGCTCCCCGCCCCCGCCCTGCAAGGGCGGACGTTGCCCAGCCTGGGTGGCAACCCACCCTCTTACATACAAGTCGCTGATCTTTGGATTCGGCTGCTCAAGGCAGGAATTCCGGACGCCCGCCCGCAGGGCGGATTTATCCAGCCTGGGGTGTCAACCCCAGGAAGGCGGCCCCAAGATCGACAAGCCCCGCAGGGCCGGCATGTCTTTGCCGATCGAAGCTCCCGTCGGGGTGTCGGCCCTGCGGGGCTTCCAGGGATGGGAGGGCACCCAGTCCTGGGGTTCGCTGTTCCTCAGGTTCGGTCAGCAGCCTGCTGACCAAGCCGGAGCGGCTAGCGGTCTCTGCCGGCTGGGCCAGGGCACCTTCCGCATGCCGGTGACGGACAGCTACCAGCGTCGTTGCGCGGTCACGGGAGAGAAGGCCCTGCCGGTCCTCGACGCCGCCCACATCCTGCCGGTCGGCAAGGGGGGCCAGCACCGCCTCGACAACAGCCTCCTCCTCCGCACCGACGTCCACCGCCTCTACGACAAGGGCTACGTCACCGTCACCCCGGACGGCCACTTCCTCGTCAGCCGCCGCCTCAAGGACGACTTCGACAACGGCGAGCCCTACATGCCCTTCCATGGCCAGCGGATCTGGATGCCTGGAGACCCGGGGAGCCAGCCGAACCGGGAGACGCTGGAGTGGCATGCGGAGGGGGTGTTTTGGGGGTGAGGGGCGCTGATCGGCACTGAATCTCAGACTAGCCGCACGACTCGCCTGGCACCTAATCCCCCCCCCCGCGGCGGCGAAGCGCCGGGGACCTCTGATGGCGGGTCCAGCCGGCCAATCTCGCATGCCAACAATCAGCAGTTGCAGTTCGTGAATCCGTCGCACGACGGACACGTTGCCCAGTCACAATAGGTATAGCCACAGCTATTACAGCCACTCGCTCCAGGGCAACCAGACGTGCCGGGAGGGTTACCACCCTCAATCCCACGCAGAGTAGAATCTGTCAAGTTTCGCAATGTCTCTTTGCTTAGAATGAGCTTTCTTACTTTTCGCATACCTATCTCCTCTGTGAGCAGGTTAACTCTTCGGGCGATCGGACCGCGATTCGAGTGGCACCTCGCCTCGCCACTGAATCCGGACTGCAATCCCCGCGGGATTGTGTCGTGCACCCCTCATGCCCGATCGGACGATCTCCTGCACCCTTTCTGATGACGGCCCGCTCGCGGCCAGGATGGCTGGCGGGACGCGGCCGTCCGAAAGGAGCCGTGCGCCATGCGCCTTCGCCGTACCCTCGTGGTCCTCGTCCTGGCCGCCCTGACCTCCCTCTCTCCCGCGCTCGCCCACACCCGTCCAGCACGGGCGGAGCGAACCGTCGCCGCCCCCGGCCTCGTCGATCTCCTCCTCGACCAGCTCGCCCGGATCGAGGCGAAGGTCCTGGGAACAGAGGCCGGGGCCAGGCTCGACCCGAGCGGTGCCAAGAGCGATATCGGATCGAGCCTCGAACCGGATGGCACTCGGAACGACAGCGGATCCAGCCTCGATCCGGACGGCGCGAAGTAGGAACGGCCCTCCGGGCCGGACGAGGCCGGCTCCGACCCGGACTTTTTTCTCTTCCCTGCCACGTTTCGGCGGGTTCGGGAGACTCTTCTCTTTAAGAGAAGGGAGAACCCAAGCTTGGAACACCACCACCTGAACCGGGCCGTACTGGAACGCCTCCTGGCCGAGGACCGCACCGAGGACGAGAACCGCAGCCTCCTCCACCTGATCGCCGTCTGCCCGGAGTGCCGCAAGGCCGGCGGCTACCTACTCGATCTCCACCGGGCCGGCGCCCTGCCGCTCCACTTCGGTCCGGTGGACGTGGCCCTCGCTCTCTCGCGGGCCGAGGCGCCGCGCCTCTGGGAACGCCTCGCGCGCCACTCCCACGAGCGCCGCCTCGCCCTCGTCCGCACCACCCGGCGCTTCGCGAGTTGGGGACTCTGTGAGCTGCTCTGCCGGGAGAGCCGGAAAGCCGCCACGGACGATCCGATCCAGACAGCCCAATTGGCGGAGCTCGCCGTGCTCGTCGCCGACGCCCTCGAGGAGGGCTCGCCCTACGAGGCCGGCTGGGTCTACCAGCTCCGCGCCTTCGCCTGGGCCCATTTCGGTCACGCCCGCAGGATCGGAGGAGATTTTCAGGGAGCGGAGGAGGCGTTTTCGATGTCTGATCCCTGGTGGGAAGCGGGCGACGAATCCGTGGGAGACGCCCTCGGTTATGGCTTGGACATCCTTGCCTTGAAGGCCTCGCTTCGCACCGACCAACGCCGCTTCCCTGAAGCCCTGGCCC
This sequence comes from uncultured Acidobacteriota bacterium, assembly GCA_963698025.1. GTDB lineage: Bacteria > Acidobacteriota > Thermoanaerobaculia > Multivoradales > UBA5704 > DATARR01. The sequence goes on from OY969112.1 coordinate 1,920,340, forward strand.
TACTCGACCGTGCATTCGCCGGATACCTCCACGGCGATCCCGAGTATCGTGACCGGCATCTGGCAGGTCGGATTCTCGTCAAGAAGGCACATGTCCTCACCCAGTTAACGGAGCCCGTACGAGCGATCCTTGCCCTCCAGGAAGCCGGGAAGCTCGTGGACCCCGACCGCGATCCCCGCCTGCGCCTCTGCCTCCGGCACAACCTGCTGGACAACCTGGCGACGGCGGGACGGTTCGCGGAAGCGCGGGATCTGCTGCCTGAGGTGAAGGCGCTCTGCGGATCGGCCGGGAGCCGTCTCGACGAGATCCGCCTCCTCTGGGTGGAAGGCCGGATCGCGGCCGGACTGGGCGACCGGAGCATGGCCCGGCAAGCCTTCGGCGACGCGCGGCGGGAGTTCGCCACCCGCGGAATGAGCTATGACGCGGCGCTGATCTCCCTCGAGCTGGCCGTCCTCCTGATCGACGAAGGGGAGACGGCGGAGGTGCGGGAGCTGGCCGAAGAGATGACGGAGATCTTCCGGGCTCGGGACGTCCATCGCGAGACCCTGGCCGCCCTCGCCGTCTTCCAGGCCGCCGCCGCTCTCGACGCCGCCACCGTCGACCTGGCCCGCGACCTCGCCGCCTACCTCACCCGCGCCCGCCTGGACCCCGAGCTGCGCTTCGAGCGGGAGCGCTGAGCTAGCCGCACGACTTGCCTGGCACCTCGTCCCCCAGCACCTCGTCCCAGCGAGCTTCCGCCGTACCACACGGCGAACGCCGCTCTCCACTTGCCATCCAGTCTTTCTATATATATAATCAAATAAACTACAGGAGGACTTCAAAATGAAACGTCGCGCCATGCTGATCTTCGGAATTCTCGCCGTGACCTCGATGACCTGGGCGGCAGCGCCTTCCCCGGCGATGGGCGATGCCAGCAAGCGCCAGCCCCTGTGCAACTGTAATGACGACTCGGATTGCCCGGCTGGCCAAGTTTGCAGCCCGGTGCGTTGTTCGGAATCAGGGGGTTTCTTCTCGGGAGTCTGCCGGTAAGTAGCCCGCGTCGTCGATTGGGTGCCGGCAAGCGCCCTCCCTTACCTGCCTAACACCCCCGGCGGGCAGCGCGGCGGGCGGCCCCTGGCCCTCCGCCGCGACCCGGTGATCGCCCCGCCGTTGCGAGTCACCTGGCACCTGGTTTCTGGGCGAGTCGGAGGAGATATCAGGGGATCGGAGGAGACATTCTCCATGTCCGATCCCTGGTGGGAAGCGGGCGAAGAATTCGTCGGAGATGCCCTCGGGTATGGCCTCGACATCCTGGCTTTGAAGGCGCCGCTTCGCAGCGACCAGAGCCGCTTTCCCGAGGCTCTTGCGCTGCTCGACCACGCCCTCGCCGGATACTTCCACGGCGATCCCGAATACCGCGACCGGCATCTGGCAGGACGGGTCCTCATCAAGAAGGCCTATGTCTTTATCCGTATGGCGGAGCCCGAACAGGCGCTCCTCATTCTCCGGGAAGCCGAGGGGCTCGTGGTCCCCGACCGCGAGCCCCGTCTACTTCTCTGCCTCCGGCACAACCTGCCGGACAACCTGGCGTCGGCGGGACGGTTCACGGAGGCGCGGGAGCTGCTGCCCGAGGTAAAGGCGCTCTGCGGATCGGCCGGGAGCCGTCTTGACGAGATCCGCCTCCGCTGGGTGGAAGGCCGGATCGCGGCCGGACTAGGCGACCGGAACATGGCCCGGCAGGCCTTCGGCGACGCGCGGCGGGAGTTCGCCACCCGCGGAATGGGCTATGACGCGGCGCTGATCTCCCTGGAGCTGGCCGTCCTCCTGATCGACGAAGGGGAGACGGCGGAGGTGCGGGAGCTGGCCGAAGAGATGACGGAGATCTTCCGGGCCCGGGACGTCCACCGCGAGACCCTGGCCGCCCTCGCCGTCTTCCAGGCCGCCGCCGCCCTCGACGCCGCCACCGCCGACCTGGCCCGCGACCTCGCCGCCTACCTCACCCGCGCCCGTCTGGACCCCGAGCTGCGCTTCGAGCGGGAGCGCTGAGCCCGCCCGGCCCGGGGAACCATGTCTCGACCCTCGACGACTCGGCGCCGCTGCCGATTCGATCGCGGCGTCCGTGGCCTGCCTCATCCCCTATCCTCTTCTCCTGAGGAGAAGGGGGACGATTCCGAGGCGCGGCCCGATGTCGCCGCCCCCGCGACCTCACCACATGACCGGGCCAACGGCCCGGGCTTCCTCAGCCCAGGGCACCGTCCTGGGTTCCGAGGGGACCCTGGAAGGCGATGCGGCCTGAAGGGCCGCGGCTACCCGGAGGTCGGATCACCCAACCGATAGCGCGACCCTTCAGGCCGCATCAGGTCATGAGGCGATGGCCGATCCCAGGGCGATGCCCTGGGCTGAGGGAAAACGGCCCGTTGGGCCTCGGGGTGGCGCGTACTGGGGTTGACGCCCAGCCTCTTCTATACATCTCGCCGGCCGGGTACGTCCTGCCCTCCGAATCCTCACCCTCGGTCGCTCTCCCACAGGGAGAGGGAGGGCCCTGTTCCGAGCGACCTCGTGAAGAGGGAGGTTCCGGTAACCGTGCCGCCGAGGGCGACCACAGGTCGCCCTACACCCGAGGTCGAGATCTGGTGTAGGGGCGACCTGCGGTCGCCCTCGACGGCACGGTGTCCGGATGAATCCAGCTTGGCAGCCCTGCCCGCGGGCGCCCTCCCTCTCCTCTGTGCCGGGACCGAGGGTGAGGATTCGAAGGGCAGCCGGCCCCGAGCGTCAGGCCGGGAGCGAAATTTCAACATCTACCCATGGAGTAATGAGCGGGATCGCTGTTCCTCAGGTTCGGTCAGCAGCCTGCTGACCAAGCCGGAGCGGCTAGCAGTCTCTGCCGGCTGGGCCAGGCACCTTCCACATGCCGGTGACGGACAGCTACCAGCGTCGTTGCGCGGCACGGGAGGGAAGGCCCTGCCGGTCCTGGACGCCGACCACATCCCGCCGGTCGGCAAAGGGGGGCCAGCACCGCCTCGACAACAGCCTCCTCCTCCGCACCGACGTCCACCGCCTCTACGACAAGTCACCCGGACGGCCGCTTCCTCGTCAGCCGCCGCCTCAAGGACGACTTCGACAACGGCGAGCCCTACATGCCCTTCCACGGCCAGCGCATCTGGATGCCCGGAGACCCCCTGAGCCAGCCGAACCGGGAGGCGCTGGAGTGGCATGCGGAGGGGGGCTTTTGGGGTGAGGGACGCTTTGTCTTCTGAGTCCACTCCGAACCGCATGGCACTTCGCTCTTCCCGCTCCCTCTCCCGCCCCCGTCCCTTCTGGTTCCTGTGGCTTGGGCACCTCCTTGCTTGCCGCTTCTCTATAGGCTAGGATTAAGAAACCGTTAGATAATTGCTGTTTAGGACAAGTTTCCCAAGCGGGGTTCATGCTGGGGTATCGATTGGACGTTCATAGCACTGTGGTCGAGACTAGATCCGAGGAAAGAGCGGAGCGTGCTATCGCAGCTCTCGCAGCCGACTGGGAACGCCAAGAAGGCGTGCTGCGGAGATCTCAAGTCGAGAGATTAATCTTGAAGCGTTGTCTCTCGGTTGAGGAGGGAGTATACGTCTTTAAAGGCTTAGCCCGGCGGGGTATCGAGCTGGAAAACCCGGCCCGCAGCGATTCCACGAACGATGACAAGGCAACGTATCAAGGGTCCGAACAGAAGGGCGGAATTCTTGCAGAAGAGTTCTTGCCTTATTATTTCTCGCAACGCCTCTTATCTGCTCAAGAGGAGATCGACCTCGGTCGAACAATACAGCTTGGTATCCTCGCACGGGCCGACCTCGAATCCGGCTTCGACAGCGACGAGCTTCGTAGCTTCGTCGCTCTAGGTGAGCGCGCACGGAACCGCCTCATCGAGGCTAATTTGAGGCTTGTCTTTTCAATGGCCCAAAAGTTCAAAGGGCAGACTGGCCTCGACTTAGGAGATCTCGTCCAAGAAGGCACTCTTGGACTACTCCGTGCAGCAGAACTCTTCGACCCTGACCTTGGCCTTAGGTTCTCGACGTATGCAACGCATTGGATTCGCCAAGGAATATGCAGGGGCGCGGATAGCTTCGGAGAGACTATTAGGCTACCAGTCCATCGAATGGATAGCATTCGCAAACTTAGACGCGCAAAACGAATCATTTCCATTGAGCTTGGCCGCCAGGCCACTATTCGAGAGATCGCCGAGGCCCTCGACTGGACACCTGAAAGAGTCGCCTACATTCAGTACTTATCCTCCGAACGGATCGTCTCGCTAGAGACACCCCTAGATAGCGAGAATAACTTGGTCTGGGGCGATACGATCGAAAGCCCAATACCCAACCCAGAGCAGCTATACATAGAGTCCGAACTCAGATACTTGATAGGCAACCTTCTCGACACCCTTACACCTCGTCAGCGAGCGGTTCTAATACGTCGATTTGGCCTGAGCAATGGCCACGAAGAGACGCTGCAAAGGATCGGCGATGACTTTTGTGTCTCTCGGGAGCGGATACGGCAGATCGAGACCAAGGCCCTGAAACGCGCGGCACCGCGAGCCAGATCAATGGGCATCGAGCAGTTTCTTTAACTTGGCAAGGCGGAGGACGGAATGAGCGATAGTGAATATCATGCGACCGTGCGCTTCCTGGATTGGCTCGAGTCTCGCGTTATCGCCGCCGGCCGAGGCGATAACATTTTAACCTCCGATAATGACCCTTCGGGACGCTTCTGGCTCGGCCGGCTCGCGTCCGAGGAAAAGGTCGCCCGCATGGCGAGCGGCGACCGTGGCGAACGACTGGAACCATGTGCTGTTGGAATTAGGATTCAACCTGCCGGAATTGATCCCTGGAAGTTTGAAGTCAGAGTATTGGCGAACTGTTGGCTGCGACAAGAGGGATTGTGGGAAAAGAGCCGCGGCATTGACGAAATCGTGTCAATAGAAGCGGCAACTTTGCCCGAAGTGCAGTCCTATGGGCGAGAGGCCCTTACTCAAGCATTCGAACTCGCTGTGGGAATGGAAGGCTTTTCTGCAGAAATAAGAGTCGAGGTAGCCTTAAGTATGGAAGGAGACCGTGAACTTGCCATTATGCTAGTCAACACGTCGCCTGAGGAACACCCCGACCTACGCGATACCCGGCTATACGAATGCAGCATGGAAGTAATTGGCCTTGAGACCAAGCCATTCCTTCTTGCAGCATTACCCGATTCTTTCAGATACGACAGGCAAGTCCCAGCTTATGGCATCAATTGTGGGATCAAATACACTGCCTGCGGCTTCGCTACAATGGATACGGTCGAGGTCGACCGGAAGAGACCAAACTTTTGGTCTTCGACCGAACCAATGCCCGATTTATCATTTACAACCCTTGAGAAAAGCCCTATTAGGCCACTCAGCGCATTGTGCAGCGCGCTCTCTCGCTGGGGAGAAAGTGCATGGTCAGAATCGAGCTTGCAAAACCGCGCCGCAGCAGATGGTTGGTCGGACGAAATGGTCCAAGAGGCGCGTCATGAAGCTAGTTGCTTCGCAGAGGAACTCAACCGCATCTTAAGCGGAGTCCAGCTACTTGAATCAAACGAACGGCTCCTAACCTCATTCTGCCTCATGAACCGCGCCATGTCGATTTCGGCGCGCGGACGCGGATATGACAGTTGGCGGCCGTTTCAAATCGGGTTCATTCTTGCCAACCTTAAATGCATAGTCGAACCCGAAGAGGATTCAGAAATTGCAGATATCGTATGGTTTGCCACTGGTGGGGGAAAGACAGAAACTTATCTAGGGCTTCTCGTCACGGCCGCTCTGCATGACAGAATGTGCGGGAAGATCACTGGCGTAACTGCGTGGACGAGATTTCCTTTGCGCATGCTATCTCTCCAGCAGCTTCAGCGTTTTGCCGATGCTCTTGCTGCCGCCGAGATAGTACGCCGAGAAGCTCTTATTGAGGGTTCACCTCTGTCGCTAGGATTCTTTGTTGGGCGGGATGCAACTCCTAATGCGATTAAGCTAGAGCCAGATGAATTTGGACCTGATCCTGACGACGAAGCAATGCCCGAACGCTTTCGAGTACTCCAGCGCTGTCCTTTTTGCCGCAATGAAAGCCTGGAAATGGCGTTCGATCGCCTAAACTGGACCCTGGAACACAGATGCGGAGCATCTAATTGCCCGTGGCCAGAAAAGTCGCTACCCTTCTATATAGTCGATGACGAAATCTATCGCTTTCTGCCGACTGTGGTAGTAGGTACCCTAGACAAGGCAGCATCCATTTCTATACAAGCCTCCATGAGGGGCTTAGTTGGGCCACCGCTGGGACTTTGCCCACGCCCTGGTCACGGCTTTACCTATGCTCCGCGCTCCAATCGCCCAGGGGGCTGCCTCGTACCCGGTTGCAAGTCCAAGGTTGGTACGCTGCCAATGGAGGGTCGGCTGTTCGGCCCTGCCTTTCGGCTCCAGGACGAACTTCACCTCTTGCGAGACAGTCTCGGCGCAGTCGATGCACATTACGAAGCCCTGCTCGATGGGTTAGAGCTAGAACTGTGTGGCGTCCGACCGAAGATCTTGGCCTCTTCAGCCACTCTCGAAGGCTATGAAACGCAGGTCGACGTACTCTATCGACGCAGGGGGAGGGTCTTCCCATTACAAGGGCCTAGTGCTACCGAGGGATTCTGGACAGCGGATTCGGACCGTCTCATGCGCCGTTTCGTGGCTATCGCACCGAGAGGCCTCACTATCGAGTACTCAATAGACCGAATGCTTACGGAACTACAACGAGCTATTCGGGACTTGGCGGCACGCCCCGAAGAAACCTGCCGCGAAGCTGGAGTCGATCCCGCTCATGCGGCCTTGTTGCTGTCGCTATATGGCACTGATGTCCTGTACGGAAATACTTTACGAGATCTGGACGCAGTCGACCGCTCTATTCAGAGTGGTCAACTTCAGGTAGACGGGCCACTTAATAACGTAACATTGACTGGCCGGACAGATTTCGAGAGTGTGCGTACTATACTCCATCGGCTTGAACATGCAGAGGCTTCCTTTGCTGACCGAATTCACGTGGTTACCGCATCTTCGATGATGTCTCACGGAGTGGACGTTGACCGGCTCAATGTCATGGTGATGGTTGGACTCCCGCTTGGAACAGCCGAATTCATTCAAGCCACTGCGCGTGTTGGGAGACGTTATCCTGGCCTGGTGTTCGTCATCCATAAGATCGGTCGCGAACGAGATGCCGGGGTATTCCGTTCCTTTGAAAAGTTCGTCGCGCAGGGGGACCGCTTCGTGGAGCCGGTGCCAATTACACGCAGGAGCCGACGGGTTCTCGAAAAGACAATTGCCGGACTTGAACTTGCTCGAATCCTGGCAATACACGAACCCCGTTCGGGAAACTCCCTCGCCTCTCTAAAAAAGTTTCGTGAATACGTTGTCAGCGGCGGCATCGATTTCGATATTGAGTGTAATGTCTTGATGGGGTACCTCGGCATAAACCAGGAGCACGATCCCGACCTCGTAAGCGACCTTCAAAACTGGTTTCGAGTCTTCCGGCGGAATATCCTACATCCGTTACCGGACCATAAATACCTTGGGCAAGCATCTCCCAGGGAGCCAATGTTGTCCTTGCGTGACGTTGAGGAGCAGGTTCCACTATTCCTGAATCGAGAGTTATGACAGAACGCCGAAGTGTTTCACAAATTTTGTTCGGCTACCTCCCACAACAAACCGTCGATGTTCGCGGCGGAATTTGGAAAGTCGAAAGCTGGCGTGGCGCCCTGAGCGAGGGGAATATCGACGGGCCTTCTTTGAGGCGTGAACTATGCAGAATTGCACGACCTTGGCAGGCAGAGGGTAAGGATGGCGATTTCGTCCGTGATCTTGAACACCGCGGAATCGGCATTCAGGTAAAATCACTCGACCGCGGAAGAGGCGTAGAGCTCCGCCCATTCCCGCGCATCTGGTTCTGTAGAACATGCCGCAGGCTTCATTCTAAGCCCGACGCGAGGTGCCACTGCGGCTCTTCCGAGCGGAAGGGGCAACTCCATTTTGTCCATTATTGCGAGAATTGCGCAGAGCTTCGAGAGCCTTTTATTCCTCGTTGCAACGAGCATGGCGAGAGTCGAATCCACTTTCCTGGAACTGCTTCCGGCAAAGAAATTGTCTTCGATTGTCCCGTGTGTAGCCGTCGCTTACGCGAGGGGTTTGGCTTTCCGCGTTCAACTTGTGGGGCGGCCATGAAGCTCAGTGTCCATCGTGCGTCTTCAGTCTATTCCCCTCTTAGCGTCGTGATTGTCAATCCTCCTTCTCCTGTCCGCATGCAGGAGATAACTAATGCGGGAGGAGCACCAAGGGCACTTGGTTGGGTTCTCGATGGTATGCGAACACGTTCCATGTTAGGGGGGCCTCCAACTGCTGATGCACTGCGTCGGCAGCTCTCGACACTAGGGTTAGCTTCTCATCAAGTCAAGCAGATGTTGGCGGCGATCAATATAAATAGTGAATTCGAGGGCGGCACAGAGAAATTCGACTTCCACCCGGCGGTGCTGGATGCGGCCGAAGAGCAGGCTCTTACCATAGCCCTTGCTACCTCGGAGAGTCGCGTCACATTTGAGGACCTAGTAGAACGAGCGGCACCGAACTCGAAACCCGCCCACCAATATAGGGAGGTATATCCCGTCGCACTAAAGATGGCGGGCCTTACTAGAGTTGACCTCATAGAGAAGTTCCCTATCCTGTCTGGTCATTTTGGATTTACAAGAGGCTCCTCTAACCCAGGGGAGAGCCATCTCTCAGCTTTTCGTGAGAGCCGAGGTGATTATGTGGTATATGGAGATGTATCTGACACAGAGGCCCTCTTTGTTGGCCTTGCACCAGAGCGTGTCGCGGTATGGCTGACAAGAAAGGGACATATCTTAGAGGATTCCTACGATGACCGCTCTGCTCGAATCGCGATTCTACGGGCTGCGAGTCGGCTAAATGCCGACGAGAGCAGCCCAGTTCTAGAAGATACAATTGAACTCATTCACTCCTACGCCCATCGGCTGATCCGCCTAACGGCTGTTCACGCCGGCATTGAGCGCAACTCGCTTTCCGAATTGCTGGTTCCGGCACATCTTGGGTTTTTCCTCTATGCCGCGTCACGTGGTGATTTCGTACTCGGTGGCCTACAGGCTGTGTTCGAGAGTGGTTTCGATCGCCTTCTTCACGAATTCGTCTACGCGGAGCATCGGTGTGCGCTGGATCCTGGTTGCACGAGGGGCGGAGGAGCCTGCGTAGCGTGCTTGCACCTTGGTGAACCGTCCTGCCGGCTATTCAACCGAAAGCTCGACCGGGCAGTCCTTTCCGGTCCGAACGGTTACTTGCGGCTAGAGTAATACGTAGTATAGTGGCAGCCATGTCGACGGATCGAGCACTTGTTATGGAGCCAATGGATGGGCCAGAGCGGCCGTTCCAAGAATCGCAGATTGATTTGCCACTTGCGCCGGAGGCCCCGTTGCTCGAGTCAAAATGCGGCCCCTGCAGGAGAGACCTAGATTTCCTCCGCCGAAAGTCGCGGCCTCGTTATGAAGGGGGAAAGGACGCCTTATCCGTTGTTGACCTCTTCGCTGGCGCAGGTGGCTTCTCGCTAGGCATCGCTGAAGCATGTAGACGCATCGGCGTTGGAACCTCAATTAGGCTCGCAGTGGATAAAGATGATGATGCTACGCTCGTTTTTGAGAATAATTTCCCCAGGTCTGAAGTATCCCGGGAAGCGGTGGAGGATCTCTTCGGACGGGGGCCCGGCGAGTCGCCCAGCGTCCAAGAGCGAAAGCTTGCAAGAGCGCTTGGTCCTATAGATCTATTGATTGGCGGCCCGCCCTGTCAAGGACATTCGGACCTCAACAATCGAACACGTCGGAATGACCCTCGTAATAGCTTATACATTAGAATGGTCAGAGCGGCGGAAATCCTGAAGCCGCAAGCAGTTCTAATAGAAAATGTTCCAGCCGTTGTGCACGACACCGAAAGAGTTGTGGATCTCGCGTCAGAACATCTTCGCAATAATGGGTTTGAAGTCGCTTCGCGATTCTTTGGCATGGCCGCTCTTGGCATACCGCAATCCAGAAAGCGCCATATCCTGTTGGCTCTGCGTTCTGGCATTGCCGAACCTACCCGCTTACTATCAGCTGTTGCACCCTTGTGCTTGGCGCAGCACGCACGCACGGTGGGTTGGGCAATTGAGGATCTTCTCGACCTTGAGAACACGACACTATTCGATGAGCAAAGTCGCCTCAGCCCCGAAAATGCAGATCGAGTCGCATGGCTTTTTAGGAATCGTTCCTATGACTTGCCAAATGAGTACAGACCGACTTGTCATCGCTCTGAGCATAGCTACAGGTCAATGTATGGACGGCTCTATTGGGATCGCCCGGCCCAGACCATAACTACGGGCTACGGCAGCATGGGGCAAGGACGGTACGTACATCCCAAAAGGCAAAGAACCTTGACGCCACATGAAGCAGCTAGGCTTCAGACATTCCCTGATTTTTTCTCCTTCTCAAGCGTTAAGTCCCGCACGAGTTGGGCAAACATGATCGGTAATGCGGTACCACCATTAATGGGAGTTGCACTCGGAGTTCCACTCATTAGGGCTCTCCGCGCTTCTCGCCCCTAGTCGATGATGATATAGATGTGAGCACTCAAAAGGGGCGTCCTATATCGTCTTCCGCAGTGGCAAGCAGCCGGATGCGTAAAGTGCGACAAAAGGGCACAAAGAAGGAGTTAGAAATCCGCTCTGCTCTTCACAAGCTTGGATTGCGCTTCCGTGTACAGGTTGCTCCGTTGGAAGGGCTCAGGAGGCACGCTGACATAGTTTTCACGAGTGAACAGGTGGCAATCTTTGTCGACGGTTGCTTTTGGCATGGATGTCCAAAACATCGGACTCTTCCAAAGAGTAACGCCGAATGGTGGAGAGCCAAGCTTGAAGAGAACATCAGGCGCGATGACGATACCAATTCACGTTTTAGAGAGGCTGGCTGGCTAGTATTACGATTTTGGGAACACGAGGAAGCAATACAGGTAGCGCAGAAAATCCAGCTTAGCGTGAGAGAACGGCGGATGACCAGGTTAGATGTCGCGCCCTCAGGCTCCTCCTCCCCTTAAGTTTAAGGAGGGAAACCGATAGGTGGAAAATCGGCTTAGGGCGTTGACGTTGGGCGTCACGGCGCCGGGGCTCTATGAGGGGATCTCTACGCTGGATCGGCACGGATCGGCGAGGGGTAGACGCAGCACGCCGATCCCCCACCCAGGGCGGCCACGCAGGCCCACCTCTACATCTTCCAGGGGATCGGCGAGGTGCCGTAGCCGGCGGGTTGGCTCATCGGCTGAGCCGAGGCTCTACGAGGCTCTCGCGGAGCACTTCGCGAGGCTCGCGGAGGCCGGCGGATGACGCGGAGTGCACTTTTCGTCGTCCGCGGGGGACTTTATGAGGCTCGCCGGGGCCGGCGAGAGGCAAAAGTCCATTTTCGGGGGCTCGCCAGTCAACGCGCCGATCTCCCTCACCCGGGGCGGCCACGCAGGGCCGCCCCTACAGATCGGAGGCGAGGGCCGGTCAGTCGAGCCCGCCGCCCGTATTGGGCTCGCAGAACGCTCTGCAGATGCAGGTGGACCCGGACCGGAAGCACTGGCGGATGCTGGTGCAGCTCGCGTTGCAGCAGATCGGCGGGCAGGTCACGATCGCGCCCGCGGCTCTCGGCGCGACTCCCACTCCGAGGCTTCCGGCCAGCATCGCGGCGGCCAGCACCAGCTTCACGGTCTTCTTTCGCATGGGTGACTCCTTTCGGGTTGGATGGGCTTCCCAGGGCTCGCGCCCACCAAGCAGCCGCCGAGCGCTACACTCCCTGGCTCGCCCCGGATCTTTCCGGAGTTTAAAGAGCCGGCTTCACGAGAGTCAAACGGAGGAGATCCCAGCATGCCCGAGCAGCGCGTTCCCGTCCTGATCGCCGGCGGCGGCACGGTCGGCCTGTCGGCGGCCCTGTTCCTCGCCCATCACGGGGTGCCGGCGCTGGCCGTGGAGCGCCGGCCGGGTCTCTCGATCCATCCGCGGGCGCTCGGCATCGGCGTCCGTACGGTCGAGATCTTCCGCGGCGTGGGCCTCGAGGAGCCGGTGCGCTCTCTCGGGAGGCGGCTGGCGCCCGGCCAGGGGCGGATCTCGGCGCGGACTCTGGCCGGCGCCGACTGGACCTCCTTTTCCAAGGGGGCGCCCGCGGCGGCTGCCACGTCGAATCGCGGCGCGGAGCTGAGCCCGGTCCAGGGGGGGCTGTGCAGCCAGGACCTCCTCGACGAGATCCTGCTCGGGGCTGCCCGGGAACGCGGGGCCGAGGTCCGGTTCGGCGCCGAGGTGGTCGCCGTGGAGCAGGACGCGGAGAGGGTGACGGCCACGCTGGCCGGACGGGAGGGAGGGGCCGCCGGGAGGACGACGATCCGGGCCGATTACCTCGTCGTGGCGGACGGGGCCGGCGGCGGGCTCCGCGAGACCCTCGGCGTGCCGGCGTCGGGGCCGGGGGCGCTCGGGCCGCCGATCGTCAACATCCTCTTCCGCGCCGACCTGCGCGCGGTCACCCAGGGGCACGAAATCTCGCTCTGCATCCTCCAGAACGACGAGCTGCGGCCGGGGTTGCTGATGTCGGTGGACGGCCGGGAGCGCTGGATCCTCCACGTCCCCTACGATCCCGCGCGCGGCGAGACGGTGGAGGATTTCACCCCGGAGCGCTGCCGGGATCTGGTGGCCCGCGCCGCCCTCGGCGTGCCGGAGCTGCCGGTGGAGATCCTCAGCGTGCTCCCCTGGCGCGTCGCCGCCCGCCTCGCCGACCGGTTCCGCGAGGGGCGGGTCTTCCTGGCCGGGGACGCCGCCCACGCGGTGCCGCCGACCGGGGGCTTCGGCCTGAACTCCGGGATCGCCGACGCCCACAATCTGGCCTGGAAGCTGGCGATGACGCTGCGCGGCCAGGCCGGTCCCGCGCTGCTCGACAGCTACGACGCCGAACGCCGCCCCGTCGGGCGCTTCACGATGGAGCAGGCACTGCTCCGCCTGGAGCGCCCGGATCTCCATTTCGACCCGTCCCGTACCGCCGAGCGCGAACAACTGGGCATCGCCGACGACTCGGTGGTCCACCTCGGCTACCGGTACGGCTCCCCGGCCGGCCCGCCGCCTTCGCTCTACGACCTCGCGCGGGATCTCGACGGCACGCCCGGCTCGCGCGTGCCGCACGCCTGGCTGGAGTTGGAAGGCCGCCGCGTCTCGACCCTCGATCTCGCCGGCCCCGGGTTCGCGCTCCTCGCCGGTGAAGCGGCCCAGGACTGGTGCGCCGCCGCCCGGTCCGCCGCCGCCCGTCTGGACGTGGACCTGAGGGCCTTCCGGATCGCCGGAATGGGGGAAGGCGGCGACGCGGTCGATCCCGAAGGAGCGTGGTGCCGCGCGGCGGGCGTGGGAGATCGCGGCGCGCTGCTGGTGCGGCCGGACGGCTTCGTGGCCTGGCGGGCGCGGGGGGCGGAGGCGGAGGGTGGGGCGGGGCTGGAGGGGGTGTTGGAGAGGGTGTTGGGGGGGGTTCTGGGACGGTGAGGGGGGGTGCCTCGCCACCCGGGATTGAAATCCCGGGCTACCGACGAACGTCCCTGACGGGACTTCAGGAAGAGGAAGTCCGGAGGACGGCCGTGGGTAGCCCGGGATTTCAATCCCGGGTCCCCCCGCGGCAGGCTTCCTGCAGGAAGGCATCCCACAATCCCACGACGGCGTGGGCAAATTTCACACCCAGGAGGTGCTTCATGGTGACACTCGCAGACGCGCGGCGGATCATCGCGGCCGCGGAGGCCAAGGCGGTCGACATCGGCCAGCCGATGAATATCGCGGTCGTCGACGCCGGCGGCAATCTGGTCGCGCACGTCCGGATGGACAATGCCTGGATCGGCAGCGTCGACATCTCGATCAAGAAGGCCTGGACGGCGCGCGCTTTCGACATCGAGACCGGGGATCTCGGCAAGCAGAGCCAGTCCGGCGACCAGTTCTTCGGCATCCACGCGTCGAACGACGGCAAGGTGATGATCTTCGCCGGCGGCATCCCGCTCAAGCGCGACGGCAAGGTGGTCGGCGCCGTCGGGGTGAGCGGCGGGATGGGCAAGCAGGACCAGGCGGTGGCGGAGGCGGGGGCGGAGGCGTTCTAGACCCTCACCCCCAGCCCCTCTCCCGACCCGGGAGAGGGGAGACAAGAAGGGCACAACTGGCTGTAGCAGGAGCGTAGGGGCGGGGACGAGCCCCCGCCCCTACGAAACCTCCGGCGGAGCGACCCCCTCTTCTCCCGGGTCGGGAGAAGAGGGCCGGGGTGATGAGGGTTGCCCCCCTCCCCCCGTTTAGCTAACATCCCGCCGTTTGGGCGCTCGCCGCGCCGTTTCCACCGGAGCTACCGTCCCACAGGAGTCCCATGTACCGAGAACCCGATTTCTCCAAGCCGAGCCTCGCCAACGCCCCCGAGTGCCGGTTCGTGCCGGCGCCGGCGGATACGGTGCTGCCGGACGGCTTCATGTCCACCACGAACTTTCCCACCTACGTGCACGTCGGCGGCAGGTGGCGCATGCCGGAGCGCCCCCGCATGGACTCCCATCTGGTCTGGGACCCCGCCACGGAGCGGCTCGCCGTCAGGGAGTTCCGCCTCGTCCGCCAGGGGGACCTGGTGGCGGTGGCCACGGCCGAGGACGGCTCGGAAGGGGTGCTGGTCTGGGACCGCGGCTTCCTCGCCGAGGTGGACGACACCCACGCCCCCGAGGCGTTCGCGTTCATGTCCTCCGAGGTGAGCCGCGAGAAGCCGGTCAACTACGACGCCATCTTCCGCGAGTTCGTGAAGAACCGCGGCGCCAGCGGCTACATCCTCTGGGTGATCGGACCGGCCCTGGTCCACGCCCGCGGCCGCATCGCCATGGAGTGGCTGATCCACAACGGCTACTGCCACGGCCTGATCACGGGGAACGCGGTGGGGGTGCACGACGTCGAGGCCGCGCTCTACGGCACCACGCTCGGCATGATGGCCGACGGCTCGGGCACGGCAGGCGGACATGCCACGCACATGCGCGCCATCAACGAGGTGAAGAAGGCCGGCTCGATCGCGGCGCTGGTCGAGGACGGACGCCTCAAGGGGGGCATCATGCACGCCCTGACGGTGAACCGCACCCCCTATGTGCTCGCCGGCTCGATCCGCGACGACGGGCCGCTGCCGGAGACGATCCCCTCGGCGCTCGACTCGCAGGAGGCGATGCGCGAGATGACCGTCAAGGCCACCATGGTGGTGATGGTCGCCACCGCCCTCCACGCCATCGCCGCCGGCAACATGCTGCCGACCTTCTGCGTCCGCCCGGACGGCACGATGGACGAGATCACCACCATCTGCGTGGACCAGACGGAGTTCGTGGTCAGCAAGCTCAAGGACCGCGGCACGCACCAGGCGTTCGGGGTGGTCACCAACGCGCAGGATTTCATGCGGCTGGTGCAATTGGAGCTGATGGAGCGGGGGTAGGACGGTTTTTGGCACTCCTCTTGCTATAGCAACGCCCGAGGGCAATGGCGCCTGGATGGAAAAAAGGAGTGCATCATGGAGATCGATTCCCTCAGGAAGCTCTACGTCGACGAGCTCAAGGACCTTTACAGCGCGGAGAAGCAGATTCTCCAGGCCTTGCCGAAGATGGTCAAGAAGGCCACGAACGAGCAGCTCAAGAAGGGGTTCGAGGAGCACCGCCAGGTGACCGAAATGCAGGTCGAGCGCCTGGACCGCATCTTCGAGATGCTCGGCAAGGCCGCCCGTGGCAAGAAGTGCAAGGCCATGGAAGGGCTGATCGAGGAGGGCAAGGAGATGATGCAGGAGGACATGGATCCCGAGGTGATGGACGCCGCCCTGATCGGGGCCGCCCAGCGCATCGAGCACTATGAGATGGCCGGCTACGGCACGGTGCGCACCTGGGCCCAGGTGCTCGGCGAGAAGGAGCACGTCAAGCTCCTGCAGCAGACCCTCGACGAGGAGACGATGACGGACAAGAAGCTGACCCAGCTCGCCGAGAGCACGATCAACGTCGAGGCCGCCGTCGGAGCCTGACCCTCCCGCTGCATGACCTGTCGATGAGTAGGGGCGCAGCATGCTGCGCCCGCATGCTGCGCCCCTACAGGGTTCTCGCCCAGCCGCCCCTACCCTTCTCCACCGCCCAGTAGGCTCGTTTCCTGCAACTCCTCGATTCCGGAAAGCTGACCGGAGGGCCGCGGGCATGCGGCGCCCCGTGGAACCGTGAAGGGTGTGATAGCTTCCCGGCCGGAAAATGACCCACCTCCCCTCACACAAACACGGGACTCGCGACCTCCTCGGGCTCTCCCTGGGGGCGCTCGGCATCGTCTACGGCGACATCGGCACCAGCCCCCTCTACTCGTTGCGCGAGTGCTTCCACGGCGAGCACGGCGTCCCCCCCACCCACGGCAACGTGCTCGGGGTGCTGTCGCTCGTCTTCTGGGTGCTCATCGTCACCATCTCGATCAAGTACCTGCTCTTCGTCATGCGCGCCGACAACCACGGCGAGGGGGGGATCCTGGCGCTGCTGGCGCTGATCCCCCAGAAGCTCCGGCGGGTGGGTCCGGAGGGGCACTGGATCCTGGTGGCGCTCGGCATCTTCGGCGCCTCCCTGCTGTATGGCGACGGCATGATCACGCCGGCCATCTCGGTGCTCTCGGCGGTCGAGGGGCTGTCGGTGGCGACGCCGTTCTTCACCCCCTATGTGGTGCCGATCACGATCGTCGTCCTGTTCATCCTGTTCCTGATCCAGCGGCGCGGGACGGCCGGCATCGGCGCCATGTTCGGCCCGGTGATGATCGTCTGGTTCCTGGTGCTGGCGGTGCTCGGCATCCTGTGGACGCTGCGCTACCCCGCGGTGCTCGGCGCCATCAACCCCTGGCACGCGGTGCGGTTCTTCGTGCACAACCGGTGGCGCGGCTTTCTCGTCCTCGGCTCGGTCTTCCTGGTGGTCACCGGCGGCGAGGCGCTCTACGCGGACATGGGGCACTTCGGGCGGCGGCCGATCCGGCTGGCCTGGTTCACCCTGGTGCTCCCCTGCCTGCTGCTCAACTACTTCGGCCAGGGGGCGCTGCTGCTGACCCACCCCGACGCCGCCAAGAACCCCTTCTACGAGCTGTCGAGCCGGCTCGGCCCCTCCTGGATCCTCTACCCGATGGTCGTGCTCTCGACCCTGGCCACGATCATCGCCTCGCAGGCGGTGATCTCGGGCGCCTTCTCGCTCACCCGGCAGGCGGTGCAGCTCGGCTACATCCCGAGGATCTCGATCGTCCACACCTCGCGCAAGGAGATCGGCCAGATCTACATCCCGTCGGTCAACTGGCTGCTGATGCTGGCGACCTTCGCCCTGGTGTTCGGCTTCCGCGAGTCGACCAACCTGGCCGCGGCCTACGGCGTCGCGGTCACCGCGACGATGGTGATCACGACGATCCTCGCCCACGTCGTTGAACGCCAGGTCTGGGGGTGGAGCCGGTCGGTGGTGGTGCCGCTGACCACTTTCTTCCTGCTGATCGACCTCTCCTTCTTCGGCGCCAACATCATCAAGGTGGAGGACGGCGGCTGGTTCCCGCTGCTGGTCGGCATCGGGGTCTATACGCTGATGGCGACCTGGAAGAAGGGGCGCCAGATCCTCGCCGCGCGGCTGCAGGAGGACTGCCTGCCGCTCGAGAGCTTCGTCGCCCAGGTCAAGCCGGACTCGCCGCAGCGGGTTCCCGGCACGGCCGTCTTCCTCGCCCGCGACCCCAACGGCACCCCCTCCTCGCTGCTCCACAACCTCAAGCACAACAAGGTGCTGCACTCCAAGGTCGTGGTGCTGACGCTGATCACCGAGGAGGTGCCGATGGTGGAGGACGCCGAGCAGATCGAGATCCAGCCGCTGGGCAAGGAGTTCTACCGGGTGCTCGCCCACCACGGCTTCATGCAGACCCCGGAGGTGCCGGAGGTGCTGGCCCTGATGCGCAACAAGGGGCTCGACCTCAACCTGATGTCGACCACCTTCTTTCTCAGCCGGGAGACCCTGATCCCCAGCAAGGCCCCCGGCATGGCCCTCTGGCGCGAGAAGCTGTTCGCCGCCATGGTGCGCAACGCCCAGCGCCCCACCGACTTCTTCCGGATTCCGGTCAACCGGGTGGTCGAGCTGGGGTTGCAGGTGCGGCTGTAGAAGGGCGACCCCGCCCCGCCCGCCCAAGACACCCTCATCACCCCGGCCCTCTTCTCCCGACCCGGGAGAAGAGGGGGACCCTGCGATGAAACTCTCTCCTGTCCTTCTCCCCTCTCCCGTGTCGGGAGAGGGGCCGGGGGTGAGGGTCCGCCTCAGTGCACCTCGCCCATCAGCCGCTTGATCGGCCGGATCAGCGCCACGGCGATCAGCGTGAACAGCATGCAGACGCCGAAGACGGCGCCGAAGATCCAGGGGAGGGGGAACTGCTCGAACACGCCCGCCACCCGGCCGCCGATGAAGTTGCCGAGGGACGAGGCGAGGAACCAGACGCCCATCATCTGGCTCACCACGCGCCTCGGCGCCAGCTTGGTCATCGTCGACAGGCCCACCGGGCTCAGGCAGAGCTCGCCGATCGTGTGCAGCAGGTAGACCGTGAGCAGCCAGAGCGGCGTCACCTTGCCGCCGGCCGGTCCGGAGGCCAGGGCGGCGCCCACCATCACCAGGAAGCCGGCGCCGACGAAGAACAGGCCGTAGGCGAACTTGGTCGGGCTCGACGGCTCGCGGCGGCGCCGGCCGAGAGCGATCCAGAGCCAGGCGAAGAGGGGGGCGAGCATCCAGAGGAAGGCCGAGTTGACCGACTGGAACCAGGAGGTGGGGTACTTGAAGCCGAGGATCGAGTCGCGGGTGAAGCGGTCGGCGAACAGGTTGAGGGTCGATCCCGCCTGCTCGAAGGCGGACCAGAACAGGGAGGCGAACAGGAAGAACGCCAGGATCGCCCACAGGTGCTTCCGCTCCTCGGGCTCCCACTTCTGATTGAACAGGTAGACGAAGTAGAGGAGGGGGATGAGCGGCAGCAGGTAGCTCATCACCGTGGTGATGGCGAACGGCTGCACCCAGAGAATGGCGGCGAGCACCGCGACGACGGCGCCGCCGATCAGCAGGTTGCGCCGGTCGCGGACGCGGGTCGCCGCGTCGGTGGAGGGGGCGAGGCCGGTGGTGCCCAGGTGCCGTCCTCCCAGGACGTACTGGATGACCCCCAGCGTCATGCCCACCGCCGCGGCGCCGAACCCCCAGTGCCAGCGCCCCTCCGGATCGAAGCCGTGCCCCTGGAGAAAGGCGCGGAACTGGTCGCTCTGGGCCAGGAAGCCACAGATCAGCGGCGCGGCGAAGGCGCCGATGTTGATGCCCATGTAGAAGACCGAGAAGCCGGCGTCCCGCCGCGTATCCCCGGGGGCATAGAGGCCGCCGACCATGGAGCTGATGTTCGGCTTGAGCAGGCCGGTGCCACAGATGATCAGGAACAGCCCCAGGAAGAAGAAGGGGATGCTGCGGACGGTCAGGCTCACGTGTCCCAGGGCGATCACGATGCCGCCGATCAGCACGCTCCGCCGCTGGCCGATGAGCCGGTCGGCGATCCAGCCTCCCGGCAAGGCCGTGAGATAGACCAGCGCGGTGTACAGACCATAGATCGGCCCGGCCTTCGCCGTGCTCCACCCCAGCCCCCCCTGCGCCACCGCGGTGGTCATGAAGAGGAGGAGGAGGGCGCGCATGCCGTAGAAGCTGAACCTCTCCCACATCTCGGTGAAGAAGAGGGTCGAGAGGCCGCGGGGGTGTCCGAAGAACCCACCCTGCAAGGGGAGGACCGGCCCGGCGTGCGTGCCATCGACGGGATTGGCGATTTCCAGATCAGGGGTCTTGACCATGAGCACCACCTAAGAAAAGGTTGATCTTGCCTGTCTTCGGTCCGAGAACCGGGAGCTTACCGCAGCGGGGGGAGCAATCCCAGTGCCACCCGACCGGAGCCCGCCCGGACCCTCACCCCCGGCCCCTCTCCCGGCCCGGGAGAGGGGAGAAAGACAAGACGAGGAGAGGGGAGATCATGATCGAAGAGTCCCCCTCTTCTCCCGGGTCGGGAGAAGAGGGTCGGGGTGATGAGGGCCGTCTTTTCCAGAGGACGAGCCTGTCCGCGGAACCGTTCACTCCGGAGGCCCGGAAATCCCCTCTCTCCTATAGAGAACCGTATGGCACCCCCCTTGCTCTCTAGGGAAAGTGGTTACGAGCTTCACCCATCTGACCCGCGGCAGGACATCGCCGCGCGGCACCCCGGGGGAAGTCGGGCGCCCCCGCCCGGCTTCCCTCCCCTCCCTCCCCGCCGGCGACGTACAATCCCCTTCCTGACTCTCTGTGGAGGAACGCCATGGCCTCACCCGATCCGCTCTCTCCGCTGCGCGACTCGATCGCCGAAGTCGACCGCGCCCTGCTCGAGCTGCTGCGCCGCCGCATGGACCTCGCCGCCGAGGTGGGGCGCGTCAAGGCCGCCGCGGATCTGCCCGTGGTGGTGCGCGACGTCGAGGACCGGGTGCTCGGCCGCGCCCGCCAGCACGCCGAGGCCTGCGGGGTCTCGGAAAGTGTGATGGCGGAGGTGTTCCAGGGGATCATCCGCGGCTCGGTCGAGCGGCAGTACCGGGTGGGGATCTCGCTGCGCGAGCAGCGCGGCGAGCGGGTGCTGATCGTCGGCGGCGCCGGCGGCATGGGCGGCTGGTTCCGCGGCTTCCTCGAGCTGGCGGGGCACAGCGTGGACTTCGCCGATCCCACTCTCGGCAGCCTCCCGAGCTCGCCCGGGCGCTTCGCGGCCTTGAGCGAGGTGGCGGACCTCGACGCCTACGCCGCCATCCTGGTCTCGGTGCCGCTCGCCCGCACGGCGCAGGTGCTGGAGGAGGTGGTGGCGCGGGAGCCGGGCGGGCTGGTGGTGGAGATCGCCTCGATCAAGGACCCGCTCTCAGGGACGCTGACGCGAGCCCGCGAACGGGGGGTGCGGGCGTTCGCGCTCCACCCCATGTTCGGCCCCAGCAAGTCGCTCTACGAGCCGCTGACCTTCGTGCTCGCCGCCCAGGGGGACCCGGCCGTCGAGAAGAAGGAGCTGGCGCCGCTGCTCTCGCACCCGTACACGAAGCTGGTGGCAGTCCCCTTCCCCCACCACGACCGCCTGATGGGGTGGCTGCTGGGGCTCGCCCACCTCTCCAACATCCTGTTCGGGGCCGCCGTCGCCCAGTCGGGGATCGAGCCGGAGGAGCTCCGCGCCTGCGCCTCGACGACGTTCACCCGGCAATCGCTGACCGCGCGCTACGTGCTCTCCGAGAATCCGGACCTCTACCTCGACATCCAGCGCCTCAATCCGCACCGGCACGAGATCTATGCCGCCACCCGCGAGGCGCTGGGCCAGATCGAGCGGCTGGTCGAGGACCGCGACCGCGAGGGGTTCCGGCGGACCTTCGACGCGGCCCTGCAGGCGCTGACGCGGGAGCCTTAGGAAGGGGAAGAACACGGACGGGCACGGACGGGCACGGACAAACAAGGACGGCCAGGACCGAGTGGCCCTTGTCCGTGTCCGTGTTTGGCCGTGCTCGTCCGTGCTCGTCCGTGTTCTTCCTCGACGTCCTCGGCTCTTCTCAGGCCCCGCCCTTCTTGCTCTTCTTGCCGCCGCCGCCTTCATTGCCCCCCGCGGCGGGCTTCTTCCCGCTCTCCGCCTGCTTGCCGGGCTTGGCCGGCTTCCCGGCATCCGCGGTGGCAGGAGTGGAGGGCGCGGCCGGCTTGGCGGACGCCGCGTTCTTCTTGCGGACCGCCGCGGCGATCCCCACGGCCGCGGCGGCGACGCCGGCGACGGCGGCCGCGGCCGATGCGATGACGGTCTTGCGGCTGGCGGCCGGCTTGGCGCCCTTCTTCTCCGGGGTACCCTTCTTCTCCGGAACGCCCTTCTTCTCCGGGGCGCCCTTCCTGGCCGCGCTCTTCCCGGCGGGAACGGCGGCGGCGGCCGGGGTCCCTCCCTCCGGCGCGCCGGTCGCGGGAGCGCCCACCTCTGCGGACGGATCAGTGCCCTTGCCGGACGGCTTCTTGCTCGACGCCATGGAAAGCTCCTTTCTGAGAGCCAGACGAAACGGTACTGCTGCTCCCGGCCTATAGCAAGAAGCGTGCAAACTTCCGCGCCCTAGGGGGCGCCGAGCGCCTGGGCGAGATCGGCGATCAGGTCGTCCGGGTGCTCGAGCCCGATCGACAGGCGGATCAACTCCCGCGGCGTGCGTGAGCCGGGGCCCTCGCTGGTCGCGCGGTGCTCGATCAGGCTCTCGATGCCGCCGAGCGAGGTGGCGCGGGTGAACAGGCGCGTGCGGCCCACCACCCGCAGAGCCGCCTCGCGCCCGGCCGCCACCCGGAAGGAGAGCATGGCGCCGAAGCCCGACATCTGGCGCCGGGCGATCTCGTGCCCCGGGTGGGAGGGGAGACCCGGGTAGTGGACCGCCGAGACGGCCGGCAGGGCCTCGAGGGCGCGGGCGACGGCGAGCGCGCCCGCGCTCTGGGCCGCCATCCGGCAGGCGAGGGTGCGCAGGCCGCGCAGCACCAGCCAGTCGTTGAACGGCGAGGCGACCGCCCCGACGAGGTGGCGCTGATGGCCGATCCGTTCCCAGAGCGGATCGCGGCGGGCGAAGACCAGCGCGCCCCCCTGGACGTCGCTGTGGCCGCCGAAGTACTTGGTCGTCGAGTGGAGGACGACGTCGGCCCCCCGCTCGATCGGACGCTGGAGCACGGGGGTGGCGAAGGTGTTGTCCACCAGCGTCAATATGTCGCGAGTGGCGTCGCGGTGGGCCAGCGCGATGGCGCCTTCCAGGTCGACGACGTTGAGCAGGGGGTTGGACGGCGTCTCCAGCCAGAGCAGCCGGGTCTCCGGCCGGATCGCCGCGGCGAGGACCGCGAGATCCCCCATGGCCACGAAGTCCGAGCGGATCCCCCAGTTGGGGAGGATCTCCGTGGCGGCGGCGCGGAAGCCATAGTAGACGTCGTCGGAAAACAGGACGTGGGAGCCCGGCGGCAGGGCCTGGAGCAGGGCGATCCCGGCCGCCATCCCGGAGGCGAAGACGAGGGCGGCCTCCCCCCCCTCGAGAGGGCCGAGGGCCTCCTCGAGCTGCTCCCGGTTGGGGTTCGAATCGCGGATGTAGGTGTGGCCGCCGATCGGGACGCTCTCCGCGTCGCGGGCGAAGGTGGTCGAGAGATAGATCGGGGGGGAGACCGATCCCGTCGTGGGATCGATCCGATGGCCGGCGTGGATCACGCGGGTCTCGAATCTCATGCCGCAAGCCTAGCGCGCGGGGGAGAAAAGAAAAAGGCCGGCGCAGGGGGCGCCGGCCGGTTTCACGAACGGAAGGGACCGCTGCTCAATGCGAGCAGTTGATGATGGCGTCCTGCTGGGCGGTCGTCAGCACGCCGGACTTCTTCAACCCCTTGGCCAGCTTCTCGACACAGTCCCGGAAGGTGGTGTGCGGAGGGATGTTGACCGAGCAGTCGGCGATCCGATCGGAGATCCTGCAGCCGTTGGCGTTGGTGACGTTGGGAGCCCCCGAGTTGCAGGTGCCGATGACCACCGTCGAGGCCTGCGACGAGCCGATGCACTGGTCGACGCCGTCCGGCACGCCGTCGCCGTCGGAGAACCAGCCGATGTCGATCATCTCCTGGCGGGTCAGATCGACGCCGTGCGTGAGGTCGGCGTTGATCGCCGGCTCCATCAGCAGGTTCGGGAAGGCGATCGGATCCCAGTGCGAGATCGAGGAGCCGGAGACCACCGGGTTCGGAGCGTTGAGGAGCACCCGGCCCAGCGGGTCGGCACCGGCGCGGACGGCGAGGTTCAGGCCGAGCGTGGCGTTGACCGTGCCGCTGCCGAGCGCGGTCCTGATGCTGTTGCCGTCCGCCAGGCTGATCCGCACCGAGGGGATGGTGATCGTGGCGTCGACGCCGGCGATGCCGGCCGGCGGGCTGCCGGCGACGTTGTCGGCGATCAGCACGGCGATGGCGCCGGCATTCTGGGCGTTCTTCACCTTGACCACGAAGCCGCAGGTGCCGCGGTCGACCAGGCCGATCTTGCCGGTGAGGTTGGTGGTGATGGGCGAGCAGCCGTCGGTGGTCGACGGACCCGCGGCGTCGGCCGCGTCCACGCCCACGACGACGTCGCCGGTCACCCCCGGCGAGCTGAGCGCCGGTCCGAAGGCGGCGGTGCCGACGCGGGAGGTGCCCAGGGAGGCGGGGGTGTTGAAGGTCACCAGCGGTGTGCCGAACTGCAGCACGCCGGGCACGGCGGCGGTCACGTTGATGCCGGTCCAGACCACGTGGTTGGTGTCGATGGTCGAGGACGCCCGCTGGGCATCGGTCATCTGCGGCCAGGTCTTGGCCAGCACGGTGTCGTAGTTGTACAGGCCGTAGACGTCCGGCTGGCCGGCGAGCAGGGCGCCGGTGGTCTTGTTGTAGAAGCCGGAGAAGCCGAGGCCGTGGCCGAACTCATGGAGGAGCACCGTCACCAGGTCGACGTTGGTGCCGTGGTTGGCGTCCAGGCCGTAGTACCAGAAGGTCCCGTCCAGGCAGCCGGTCTGGCCGAGGTTGCTGTTGAAGTTGGCGATGATGTCGTCGGCGTCGGTGCCGTTGGCGCCGGGCGCGAGATCCGAGCCGGCCAGCTTGTTGGCGAGCGCCACGTGATACCAGGTGGCCGGCAGCTCGGCGTTCGGAAAGTCGGAGAACACCTGCAGCGTTCCCGCCGAGCCCAGGGTGGCGCCGGTCGCGGTGCAGGCCAGCGGCGTGAAGGACGCCTGGATGTAGATCGTCACCGGGCTGTCGAGGATCGAGCCCCAGACGTCGGCGGCATACTGGAAGGCGATCAGCCGCTGCTGGCCGATGGTGGTGCCGGTGTTGCCGCCGACCGGGGTCGCCGGCGTGGGGTCGTTGAAGCCGACGCCCGCGGCGTTGCTGTTGACGATGACGATGGTGGCCGTGGCGAAGGCCGGGGCGCTGCCCGCGAGGAACAGGGCGGCGAGGGCGAGCAGGCCGAGGAGCCGGGTGATTTTTTTCATGGTTACTTGTCCTCGGAGACCGGCTTGGGGCTCATCAGGGCGCCGGCGGACTGGAGGTTGTCGATACAGACCTGGCCGACTTTGCCGTCCGGCTGGACCTGCGCCACGGAGATGTTCAGGAACGAGCTACCGAGAGAGATCGACTTCGTGCCGTCGGCGAACCGCTTGACCGACAAGGGGGACGTGGAGCTCTTCAACATCGCCTCCAGCCCCTGGACCAGGGCCCTGTTCTCGGCCGCGGTGGGCTGCCGGAGCTTGCCGGTCGCAGGATCGATCGCGGCGGTTTGAGCCGATGTTCCGGCTGGCCTGGGGTCGCCGGCGAAGGCCGGGGCCGCCAGGCCCAGGACCGCCGCGACGGCGAGACCCGTGGCGGCAATGCGCATGCCTTGCCCATGGAATCTGGTCATACTCATCCTCCCATCAAGGGGTTCATCGAGGCACGCTCGGGAAGCAGGCGGGCACCATGCCGGCCGGCAGTCGCGGAGCGCGGGAATCCGGGTGAAAGAGAGCCGTCGTTCTGTTCGGTACGAGGAGTCCGGTGAAAGCCGGAACATTTGATAGAACCATTTCGGAGTCCCAAATATTCCGCAAAAATCGAAGGTGCGAGGGCGCCGCCATCCCTGGCTTCTTCTCCACCTTCGGGTGAACCGGAGGGAGTGGCCGGAAAGAAGGTGGGCGCCCGACGGGCGCCCACCTTTGAAACAACCTTATGGCGTCACCGCCCGGCTGCGCAGCGCTGGAGGGCGGCCGGCTGGCCGCCCGAGAGCCTGCCGGCCTTCTCGAGACTGCCGGCGAGACGGCCGACACAGCTCACGAAGGCGTCGTGGCTGCCCGCGCCGGCCGCACAGTCGTCGACCTGGTCGGAGACGTGGCAACCGTTCGCGGCCATCGTGTTGGGCACGCCGGAGTCGCAGCCGTCGATGATCACGGTCGCGTCGGTCGACGAGCCGGGGCACTGGTCGGCGCCGTCCACCACGTTGTCGCCGTCGGAGAACCAGCCGATGTCGGCGAACACCTGGCGGGTCAGGTCGACGTCATGGGTGAGGTCGCTGTTGATCGCCGGCTCCATCAGCAGGTTGGGGAAGGCGGAGGTGTCCCAGTGCGAGTAGGAGGAGCCGAGGACGACCGGGTTGGGGGCGTAGAGGAGCACCCGCCCCTGGGGGTCGGCGCCGGCGAGCAGGTGCAGGTTGACGCCGAGCGTCGCCTGGGCCTTGCCACGGGCGGCCGTCTTCCGCAGCTTGTTGGCGTCGGCCAGGCTGATCCGCACCGACGGGATGGTGATGGTCGGATCGGTGCCGGACATGCCCGGGGGGGGGCTGCCGGCCACGTTGTCCGCGATGATCACGGCGATCGCGCCGGCGTTCTGGGCGTTCTTCACCTTGTCCACGAAAGCACAGGTGCCGCGGTCGATCAGCGCGATCTTGCCGGCCAGCTTGGTGGAGATCGCCGAGCAGCCGTCGGTGATGGAGGGGCCGGCGGAGTCCGACGCGTCCTTGGCCACCACGACGGTCCCCCGGATCCCCGGGGAGGCGAGGGGCGGGCCGAAGGTCGCGGTGCCGACGGCGAAGGTGCCGAGGGAGGCCGGCACGTTGACCGTCACCAGCGGGACGCCCCCCTGCAGCACGTGCGGAGCGGCGGCGGCGACGTTCTTGCCGATCCAGACCACGTGGCCGGTGTCGACGGTGGCGGCCTTCCGCTTCGCGTTGTTCAGCTTCGGCCACGCCTTCTTGTAGGTGGTGCTGTAGGTGAAGGTGCCGTAGATGTCCGGATAGCCCTGCAGCTGCGCGCCGGTCGTCTTGTCGTAGTAACCGGCGAAGCCCAGCCCGTGGCCGAACTCGTGGAGCAGCACCGTCACCAGGTCGATGTTGCTGCCATGGTTGCCGTCCAGGCCGTAGTACCAGCCGAGCCCCGTGAGGCAGCTCGCCGTGCCCAGGTCGCTGTTGAACACGGCGAAGATGTCGTCCGCGTCGGTATTGGTGTCGCCGGGAGCCAGGTCGCCCCCCGCCAGCTTGTTGGCGAGCGCCACCGGATACCAGGTGTTGCGCAGCGGGGCGTGCGGAAAGTTGCCGAAGACCTGGATCGTCGACGCCGCGCCCAGCGTGCCGCTGGTCGGCGAGCAGGACAGGGACTGGAAGGACGACTGGATGTTGATCGTCACCGGGCTGCTCAGGATCGAGCCCCAGACGTCGGCGGCGTACTGGAAGGCGTTCAGCCGCTGCTGGCCGACGGTGGTGCCGGGGTTGCCGCCGACCGGGGTGGCCGGCGTGGAGTCGTTGAAGCCGACGCCCGGGTCGTTGGTGTTGACGATGACGATGGTGGCGGCGGCGAAAGCCTGCCCGGCGCACAGCAGCGCGGCGAGGGCGAAGATCTGAACCGTTCTTTTCATGTTCATGCTCATCGTGCTCACCTCTCCTCGAACGCCGGAGCGTTGGTCGTCACGACGCTGGCGGCGGCGGCGCTGTCCACGCAGACCTGGCGGAGCGAGCCGTCCGGCTGCGCCTGCGCCACGGAGACGTTGAGGAACGCGGTGCCCAGATCGATCGCCATCGTTCCGTCCGCGAACTGCTTGACCTGAAGGGAGGTGGCCGTGCTCTTGAACATCGCCTGGAGTCCGGCGGCGAGGGCCTTGTTCTCGGCCGGCGTGGGCTGCCGGAGCTTGCCGGCCTCGCCGGCGAACGCCGGAGCCGCAAGGCCGCAGGCCGTCACCATGGCGAGACCCAGGGTGGCGGTCAGGATGGCTTTCCGATAAGACTTGGTCATCATCATCCTTTCGTACAGGGGGAGTTCCTTGGAATTGTAGCGCTGTTGAGGGGCAACAAAAAGGACCGGCGCGGACTCCGGCCCTCAAAGTCATCGCGAGCTGTCTCAGTGCAAGATCCGATTTTGATCGGGACATCCTATGGAACGACGAGTAGAACGCCGCGACAACTGTAAACATTTCGTAAAATCGAGATTTTTCAGAGACACCTTTGCCACCGTCCTACGCCCTGCTTTTCTTCGGTAGCCCGGCTGTCTCCAGGAGACCCGCGGCTTTGCGTCACCATCTCGCGATGGCTTTGCCTTTTCGATGTGTGATGGGGCAGTCTGGGGGCGAAAACGATGAAAGTCAAGAGAGGTCCGAGTACATTTTTCTCCGCGCCGCGGGAGCCGGGGCAAAACAACCCGGGGACCGAAGGGGCTGGACGGGAGATTTTGGCAAAATTTTACAAGACCGACGGGACCTTGGGATTCAAACCAGCAGATCCACCTCGTAGCGGTGCTCGCGGAGGGCCCGGCGCAGCTCTTCGATGTGCTCGGCGTTGCGGGTCTCCAGGGTGACGTCCACCTGGGCCTCCCAGAAACCGGCGTGCATGAAGACCCGGTCGTGCTGGATGCGCACCACGTTGCCGCCGTGCTCGCCGAGGACCTGGAGCAGCTCGGCCAGCGCCCCGGGGCGGTCGGGGACGTGGGTGCGGACGCGCACCAGGCGCCGGCTCTCGACCAGATAGCGGTCGACGATGCGGGCGAGCAGGGCGACGTCGATGTTGGCGCCGGAGAGGAGCATGACCACGTGGCGCCCCGCCACGTCCGGGATCCGGTGGGCGGCCATGGCGGCCAGCGTGACGGCGGCGGCCCCCTCGGCGACCGTCTTGCCGGTCTCGACCAGGCGGACGACGGCGGCGCGGATCTCGTCCTCGGAGACGGTGACCACGCCGTCCACGTACCTGCGGATGTGCTCGAAGGCTCGCTCGCCCGGCCGCTTGACGGCGATGCCGTCGGCCACCGACCGCTCGACCGGACCGACGCGGATCTCGCCGGCCTGGAAGCTCTCGGCCATCGCCGGCGCGGCCGCGGTCTGGACGCCGTAGACGCGCACCGACGGCCGCGTCTCCTTGACCGCCGTGGCGATGCCGGAGATCAGCCCGCCGCCGCCGATGGGGACCACGATCGCCTCCACCTCCGGCGTGGCCTCGAGGATCTCGAGGCCGATCGTCCCCTGCCCCGCCATCACCTGCTCGTCGTCGAACGGGTGGACGAAGACCAGATCCCGCTCCCGCTCGAGCCGCCGCGCCTCCTCGTAGGCCTCGTCGAAGACCTCCCCCACCAGCACGACCTCGCCGCCGAGACGGCGGGTGTTCTCGATCTTGATCAGGGGGGTCGTCACCGGCATGACGATGGTCGACGGCACCCCGGCCTGGGTGGCGCTGAAGGCCACCCCCTGGGCGTGGTTGCCCGCCGAGGCGGTGATGACGCCGCGCCGGACCCGGTCCGCCGGCAGCCCGGCGATCTTGTTGTAGGCGCCCCGGACCTTGAAGGAGCCGGTGAGCTGGAGGGTCTCGTACTTGAACCAGGCGTGGACGCCCAGCTCCCGGGAAAAGGCCCACGACCGCAGACAGGGGGTGGGCTGCACCACCGGGCCGATCCGCGCGCGGGCCTCCTCGATGTCTTTCAGGGTGATCATCAGGCCTGGAGTCTCGGAACGGCGGGAGTGTAGCAGGAGGGGCGGGAGGAGCGAAGGGGGTGCGGCATGCCGCACCCCGGGCAGGGACTTCCCGCTAGCGCGGGGCGCTCGCGACGGCCGCCACGGGCTCGGCCGCCGGGGGGGCCTGCGCGTAGCCGGCCCGCTTGAGCAGGGCCTCGGCCAGGCTGGAGCGGACCTGCCCCTCCATCCGGCCGTCGAGCTGAACCGCCTTGCCGAAGGCCTGGCGGGCCGCGTCCATCTCCCCCTTGAGAGCGAGGAGGGTCCCGAGCTGGTCGTAGGCCCGGGCCTGGTCCTCGGAGGAGGAGTAGAGGGCGAGCGCCATGCGCGTCACCTGGATCGCCGCGTTGTACTGGCGCGCTCCACTGTAGGCGCGGCCGACGCCCATCAGGCAGTCGGGGCAGACGCCGCCGGCCAGCTCGCTGGCGCGCTCGAACTCGATCGAGGCCTGCTTGTACTGCCCATCCTGGATCAGACGCTCACCTCTCTGCATCGCCCTCGCGGCGTCCTCCTGGACGGCGGCATCCTCGGCCCACGCGGAAGGGAGCGTGAAGGCGACCAGGGCTCCGAGCAGCGGCAGGAGGGAAAGGGTGCGGATTCGTGGCGTCATTGTCGTAACTCCTTATCGTCTATGAACTTGGGCGGCTCATCCTGGCTCTTGGCTCGTCGTCGGTAGCGACCCGCCCCCGGCGGACATCATTCACTACAGCAACGAGCGTGCCAGCATTCCGAGGCGGCCTTGGGCACGACAATGGCACCGCTTTTGCTTCGTTTATAGGCTGTAACGCACTCTGGACTCCTTGGGGTTCGGGTCGTCTTTTATGCTTCGGCAACAATCTTTATCGGAAAAGGAGAGGAGACACCATGAGTAAGAACAGCAAGAGCCTCGTCATGGCCGCCACCCTGACCGGCGTTCTCGCGCTGGCCCCCGCCCTCGTCGCTCAGAACCAGGGGACCACCTCCGGTTCGAACACGTCGGGCTCTTCCGGCAGCGGATCGATGGGGTCCTCGGGCGCCTCGGGCAGCATGTCGAAGTCCAGCTCCTCGTCGATGTCGTCGAAGATGAGCGCCGCAGACACCAAGTTCATGAAGACCGCCGCGATGGGCGGCATGGAGGAGGTCGAGCTCGGCAAGCTGGCGGCCCAGAAGGCTTCCAGCGCGGACGTCAAGAACTTCGGCCAGCACATGGTCGACGACCACTCCAAGGCCAACGACCAGCTCACCCAGCTCGCCACCCAGAAGGGCGTAACCCTGCCGACGGCGATGTCCACCATGCAGAAGCACGACATGGACAAGCTCGCGAAGCTCTCGGGCGCCGCGTTCGACAGCGCCTACGTCAGCATGATGGTCAAGGACCACAAGAAGGACATCGCCGACTTCCAGAAGGAGTCGAAGAGCGGCAAGGACTCGGACCTCAAGAGCTGGGCCACGACCACCCTGCCCACCCTGCAGGACCACCTGAAGATGGTGCAGGGCATCTCCTCGTCGATGCACCCCAGCAAGAGCGCCAAGAAGAGCAGCTGAGGCCTCGCTGGTTCCAGGGGCGGCCCCGTGCGGCCGCCCCGTTCTCCCTCGCTTCTCCCTCTACGAGTCCCTCCACTACAATCCCCCGCCATGACCGACGGCGCTCTGGACCGGCTCCCCCGGACGCGGGAGGCGATCGAGGAGGGGATCCACACGCGGCTCCACCTCGGCGCGCAGCTCTACGCCTCCCTTCACGGCGAGCCGGTGGCCGACGCGGCGCTGGGAGAGAACCGCCCCGGCGAGCCGCTCACCCGCGATCACCTGATGCTCTGGCTCTCCTCCACCAAGCCGGTGCCGGCGGTCGCCGTCGCCCAGCTCTGGGAGCGCGGCCTGCTCGAGCTGGACGACCCGGTGGCGCTGCACGTCCCCGAGTTCGCGGCCAACGGCAAGGAGGGGATCACCCTGCGCCACCTCCTCACCCACACCGGCGGCATCCGCATGCTCGACACCGGCTGGCCGGGGCTGCCGTGGGAGGAGATCATCGCCAGGATCTGCGCCATGAAGCCGGAGCCCCGCTGGGTCCCCGGGCAGAAGGCGGGCTACCACCAGGCGTCGAGCTGGTTCATCCTCGGCGAGGTGATCCAGCGCGCCGGCGGCCGCCCCTTCCCCCTCCAGATGCGGCGGGAGGTCTTCGAGCCGCTCGGGATGGCGGACTCCTGGATCGGCATGCCCGCCGAGCGCTACCTTTCTTACAAGGAAGCCGGCCGGATCGGCGCGATCTGGAACACCGAGGGAGGTGAGCCGAAAGAGCACGGCTGGGACACGGAGGAGCGCTGCGTCCGCCCCAGCCCGGGCGGCAACGGCTATGGCCCCATGCGCGAGCTGGGGCGCTTCTACGAGATGCTGCTCGGCCGCGGCTCCCGGGGTGGTGAGCGCGTCCTGCTGCCACAGACCGTCGAGGCGTTCACCTCGCCGCACCGCGTGGGGATGATGGACGCCACCTTCAAGCACGTGCTCGACTGGGGGCTGGGGTTCATCGTCAACTCGGTCCAGTACGGAGCGGAGACCGTCCCCTACGGCTACGGCAACCACGCCTCCCCCCGCACCTTCGGCCACAGCGGCTACCGCTCGTCGACCGGCTTCGCCGATCCGGAGCGCGGCCTCGCCGTCGCGCTCGCCTTCAACGGCACGCCGGCGGGCGACGCCCACGAGCGGCGGGTCCGCTCGGTGCTCGACGCGCTCTACGGAGATCTCGGGCTGGCCTCTGAGCCCATCTGAGCCCGTCTGAAGAATGGGGGGGCGGCCCCTTGAGGCCGCCCCGAGGAACGTTTCAGTACCTCACGCCGCCTTCTTGCAGGCGCCCTTGCTGGCCTCGCGCACGCCGGCCTTCAGGAGCTCGCACTCGTTCGCGTAGGTGGTGCCGTCGCAGCCGCACACCTTCGAGCCCCCCTTCGGGCAGGGGTCCTTGACCTTCACGCAGTTGCCGGCGAGGTCGGCGACGTTGCACATGTTGGTCGGATACCGGCAGGCCTGCCCTTCCGGGCACTTCAGGCCGGCGATGCCGCCGCACATGGCCCCCTTGCTGCTCGCCTTCGCCGTCGCAGAGCCGGCCTTGGCGTCCGACGCGGCCCAGCCGGAAGTGGCGGCACTGACCAGAAGGATGAGGGCGAGAACCGTACACAATCTGACGATCGCCTTACGAACCATGACTCAAGCCTCCTTGTTGGGAAACCGCGTCGGGGTTGGACAGCGGTACGGCGCGGTGAGGGCTTTAAGGATAACTCAAAAGACGATCGAGGAGAGCCCCTGCCAGATCCACCAGATCCCGACGAGGCGGAAGATCCAGAGGAGGTTGCGCACGCCGAGCAGGAAGAAGTTGTGGACCGGGAAGGGGACCTCGAGCGGGGCGTGCTCGCGGGCGAAGAAGTAGCCGCAGGCGGCCACGTTGACGGTAACGCCGACCACCAGCTTGAACCAGGTGGTGGCGAGCGGCACCGGCGCCGGCTGCCCCGCGGCGGCGGCGGCGAGCGCGGTGAGCAGGAAGAGCAGGGGGAGGAAGACCCCCAGGCGCAGGGGCCAGCGCCAGGCGTGGAGGAAGGAGAAGAACTTCCCCGCCGGCGCGCGGTGGGCCGCGCAGCAGAGGGCCGCCACCTTGCCGCCGCCGGAGCGCAGCGCGAGCTCCACCGGCGTCCGCGGCGGCACCCGGTTGCACCAGACGCACTTGACCGGCAGCACCCGCGCCATGTAAGGCCGGGCGAGGAAGCGGTGGACGACGATGAGGGCCACGCCCCCGGCGAGGCTCAACCCCACCGGCTCCGGGTGCCGTACGAAGAGGAACAGCACCAGCGGGATGAACAGGAAGAGGAGGACGCCGGTGGCGTAGGCCGCGAACCGGTTGGGCGTGGATTGAGGGATCGCCATGAGAAGGGGCGGATTATGCCATGCCCCGGACTCCCCTACCCCCTGCAAACCCCCAGATAGCTCCTCTTCACGAACCCCGGGAAGACCTGGTCCACCTGCGGGTTGCCTAGCCGGCGCTCCAGGATCTCGCTCAGCACCGTGCGGTAGTCCGTGGTCACCGCGAGGTCGCCCGGGTCGGCGAGGGCCTCGGGAGCGAGCGTGGGCCAGGCGCCGTAGACCTTCTTCCCCTGGATGCCGCCCCCCATCAGGAACATGAAGCTGGCGGTGCCGTGATCGGTGCCGCCGGAGGCGTTCTCCTCGATGCGCCGGCCGAACTCGGTCATCGTCGCCACCGTGATGTTGCCGATGCGGTCGTGCAGGTCGGCGTAGAAGGCGTGGAGGCCGGCGCCCAGGTCGGCCAGCCGGTCGGGCATCTGGTCCGACTCGGTGTCGTGCATGTCCCAGCCGCCGAGGTCGACGCAGGCCACCTCCAGCCCGAGGTCGGCCTTGATCAGCTGGCCGATCTGCTTCAGCGCGTTGCCGAAGTCGGTGTCCGGGTACTCGGCGCCGTTGCGCGGCTCGTACTGGCCGGGATCGGCGGCGGCGAGCCGGTCGACGGCGCCGAAGGTCTGCAGCGCCTGGACGTCGAGGAAGGTCGTCCCCGAGTAGAGCGCGGCCAGGGTGCCCTGGAAGCGGGAGACCTGGTCCTCGAACCCCTGGAGGTGGAAGTCGGCGATCGAGGCCAGCGAGGTGGCCGGGATCGTGCCGCGCAGCGACGCCTGGACGAGGTCGCCGAAGCCGATGGCGCGAAACGGCGAGGTGTTCGCCGGATCGACGGCCGCGAGGTGGCGGCCGAGCCAGCCGGAGAGCAGCCGCCGCTCGCCCGGCGTGCCGCGCTCCATCCAGTCCATGGAATCGAAATGCGAGTGGTTGTTGACCGGCATCCCGGCGGCGTGCACCACGGCGAGGGCGCCGTCGTCCCAGACCTCCTTGAGGGGCCCGAGCGACGGGTGGAAGCCGAAGAAGCCGTCGAGGTCGATCGCCCGCCCCTCCCCCGCGCCCGGCTCGGGGATGCCGATCGTCGGCCGGTTGTCGTGGTAGTGGCGGTCGCCGAAGGGGACGACGACGTTGACGCCGTCGGCGCCGCCGCGCAGGAAGATGCAGACCAGCGTGTCGCGCTGGGAGGAGGCCTTGCCGGGGGCGGCGAAGGCCAGCCGGGGGAACCAGGCGGGCAGGGTGGCGGCGCCCAGGGCGCCGCCGAGGAAACCGCGGCGGGTCAGCTTGGACATGGGTCTCTCCTCTCCTCTCTTAGCGCCACTGGAAGTAAGGGGACCCGAGGATCAGGGCGATCAATCCCGGGGCCTGCCGGTTCTGGTACCACCCGGGGATCCGCGCTCCGGCGGGCCTCCCCTGGGCGACGTAGTCGATGAGGCGCGTGCGGTCGGGCTCGTCGAGCCCCCGTTGCAGGAAGATCGACGCCATCGCGTCGACGAGCTGGGCCGAGGTCTTCGCCCCCGCGCGGGCGACGAGGCCGCGGATGGGCACCTGCAGCCCGTCGAACCAGCCGAGCACCAGCGCCGAGGCGAGGTTCCAGCGGTTCAGCAGCCCGTTGGTGTTGGCCCAGGCGCCTCCGACGTCCGGGTAGCCGTTGGGCGGCTCCCATTCGAAGGGCACCTGGCCCAGCGGATAGAGCGAGTAGATGAGATTGTCGAGCGCGTCCGGGGTCGCCTGGACGCCGAGGGTGCGCAGGGCGGCGACCAGGAACTCGTAGGGGCGGCGCAGCTTCTGCTCGGCGGCGGCGAAGAACTCGTCGGCGAGGAAGATCGTGCGCAGCACGGCGCGGATGTCGCCGCCGGTCGCCGTGAAGGTCGCCGCCGCCCGGGTCACCAGCGCGGCCGGCGGCACGTCGGCGACGAAGTGGCGGCAGAGCTTGGTGCTGATGAAGCGGGCGCAGGCGGGGTGTCGCGCCAGGGTCTCCAGCACCCGCCGGCCGTCGAGCATCCCCGGATCGCCGCCGGCGATGGCGACGCCGAGGACGGTCTTCGGCCCCGGGTCGTGCGAGCCGGCGTCGAACACGAAAGCGCCGTCCGTCCCCTGGCCGCTGTAGTCGACCGTCCAGCCGGTGAGGCAGCGGGCCACCTCATGGACGTCGGTCTGGGTATAGCCGGCGTCGGAGCCGATCGTGTGCAGCTCCATCAGCTCGCGGGCGTAGTTCTCGTTGGGACCGTCGGCGACGTTGCTGGCGTTGTCGAGGTAGATCATCATCGCCGGGCTGTGCGCCGAGGCGAGGAGCAGGTCGCGGAAGCGGCCGAAGGCGTTGGGGCGGGGGACCTGGCGGTCGTCGACTGTCTTCAGCACCGCGAGGTCATCCTTGAAGTGATACATGCTGAAGTGGTTGTTCCAGAGCTCGACCATCCCCTCGTAGAGCTGCCGCTTGCTGAACAGGGCCCGGTAGAGGGTGGCCCGCTTCAGCTCCATGGCGACCGCGTAGCCGCCGTCGTCAGCCTCCTCGGCGAGGTCGTAGAGCTCCTGGGCCGGCTTCCCCAGCGTGGGGAACAGCGCGGCCACCTGGGCCTCGACCGCGGAGTCGTCGATCCGCTCGGGATGGAGCTGCTCGTCGAGCCAGGCCTCGATCCCCATCTGCCGGGCGCGCTCCAGCTCCCCCGGCCGCACGCCGTAGGTCGCGCGGTGGAGCAGGTGGGCCACCCGGTCGGTCGACTGTGAGAACCGGGCGGTGATCCCCGCCAGCTCCTTGACGGGGAGCAGCCGTGGCGGCTCGCCGAATTCCAGGGCTCGCGCGGGCCACGGCCGCAGGAACATCGCCGCGGCGACCCCCGCCCCCGCGGTCCCCTTCAACAGCTCCCTTCGGGACAACACGCTGCTCATCGACGGCTCTCCTTCGGTTCGTTACCCTGATTGAAGCACGGCCGGCGGGGAAAGGCTGTGGAGTAGTTCACAGCCGTGCAAAGGGAACTCAGGATGGCTCGCGGCTTGCATTTACGGAACTTTCCAATGATGGCCGAGCTGAGAGCGATCTTCCGCGCTGATGCAAGGGGTGCCAGAGAGGGAGGGCCGGGCGCGCTGCCCGCCTCCTGGGAGGCGCTGGCGAGGGATTTTCCGGCGATCGGGATCGGGGCATCGCACGGCGCCGCCGGGCATCGGCCGCCGGGCCTGCGTGTGCTGCCGGTTGAAGAATGGGAATCCCGATCTTTCAATTTCTACGCGCTGGACGGCCAGCTCGATGCTCTCGCGGAACGGGACGGCGAGCCGTTCGCCGTGACGATCCGCGGCGGGCGCGAGGAGCTGCCGCGGGTGGCGCGCCAGGTCCTCACCCGCTGCCAGCGGTGGACGGACCGCCGCAACGGCGCCTCGCGCGGCGATCTCTTCACCCGCGTGCTGAGCCGGCACCGGCAGGCGCACGACCTCGCGAAGCCGCTGGTGCGCGCCGACTACAACCATGCCCTGGACACCTGGCAGTGGGCGCTCCGGCTCGATCCGGAGGCCGATCTCGCCGTCCAGCTCGCGGCGCTCTGCCACGACGTCGAGCGTCTGGTCTCGGAGGCGGACGCACGGATCGAGCAGCACGCCGGCGACTATCAGGCCTTCAAGAACGGTCACGCGGAGAGCGGGGCCGAGCTCGCCGCGGCGCTCCTCGCGGAGGCCGGCGTCGACGGCGCGACGCGGTGGCGGACGGCCCGGCTGATCGCGGCGCACGAGCACGCCGCGGCGCCGGGCGATCCGGACGCCGGGGCGATCGCCCTGCTCAACGACGCCGACGCGCTCTCCTTCTTCTCGCTCAACAGCGCCGGCTACCTGGACTACTTCGGACCGGAGACTACCCGGCGCAAGGTGGGCTACACCCTGCGGCGGCTCCGCCCGGAGGCCCGCCGGCACCTCGGCGGCCTGCGCCTGCGCCCCGCCGTGGCGGCGGCCGTGACCGAAGAGGGGCTGGCGGCATGAAGCTGGTGATCTTCGGGCTGACGATCAGCTCGTCGTGGGGGAACGGCCACGCGACCCTCTGGCGCGGGCTCTGCCGGGCGCTGGCGAGGGGCGGGCACCGGGTCGTCTTCTTCGAGCACGACCTCCCCTATTACGCGATCAACCGCGATCTGCGCGACCCGCGGGAGCTCGCCGGCACCGACCTGCGCCTCTACCCGAGCTGGGACGAGGTCCTCCCCCAGGCCCGCCGGGAGGTGGCGGACGCCGACGCGGCGATGGTGACCTCCTACTGCCCGGACGGCGTCGCGGCCTGCGAGCTCGTCCTGTCGACCGCCGGCCCGGTCTCCGTCTTCTACGATCTCGACACCCCCGTCACCCTGGACCGGCTCGAGGCCGGCGAGCAGGTGCCCTACCTGCCGGCCGCGGGGCTCGGCGGCTTCGACCTCGTGCTCTCCTACACTGGCGGCCGGGCGCTCGACGAGCTGCGCGACCGCCTGGGGGCCCGCCGGGTGGCCCCGCTCTACGGCAGCGTCGACCCGGAGGCGCACCGGCCGGCCGGTCCCGTCGCCGGCTTCCAGGGGGACTTCTCCTATCTCGGCACCTACGCCGCCGACCGCCAGGAGCCTCTGGAACGGCTCTTCCTGGAGCCGGCCCGGCGGCTGCCGGAGAAGCGGTTCGTGATCGGCGGCGCCCAGTACCCGGTCGACTTCCCGTGGGGGACCAACGTCTGGTTCGTCCGCCACCTGCCGCCGGCGGACCACCCGGCCTTCTACGCCTCCTCCCCCCTCACCCTCAACGTGACGCGGGCGGCCATGGCGAGGATGGGCTACTGCCCCTCCGGCCGCCTGTTCGAGGCGGCGGCGTGCGGCACGGCCGTGCTCTCCGATCGCTGGGAGGGGCTCGACCGCTTCTTCGAGCCGGGCCGGGAGATCTTCACCGCCGGCAGCACGGAAGAGGTCTTCGAGATCCTCTCCCTCCCCCGCGAGGAGATCGCGAAGGTCGCCCGCGCCGCCCGCGAGCGGACGCTCGCCGAGCACACCGCGGAGCGGCGGGCGGCTGAGATGGTGGAGATGCTGGCGGGGACCACCGCCGCTCGCCCCCGCCCGAACCCTCACTCCCCGGCCCCCTCTCCCGACCCCTCCCACCCTCCCGCCCCGGGCGAGGGGGAAAAAAGCCAGGATAATTCTTCAGGTCTTTCTCCCTCCTCTCCCGGTGAGGGAGGGGGGTGGGGACGGGAGAGGAGGGCCGGGGAGGTGAGGGTCCGGGTGGGAGGGGGCTACCCTTGAGCGTCTGGGGGGTCGTCCCCGCCGCCGGCACGGGGAGCCGCATCCAGCCGCTCGCCTTCTCCAAGGAGCTGCTCCCCGTGGGCAGCCGCCACGACGGCGGGACGGAGCGGCCGAAGGCGGTCTCGGAGTACCTCGTCGAGCGGATGATCCTCGCCGGCGCCACCCGGATCTGCTTCACGATCTCGCCGGGCAAGTCCGACATCGTCGAGTACTACGGCGGCAGCTTCGGCACGGCCCCCATCTGCTACGTCGTGCAGCCCGAGCCGCGAGGGCTCTGCGACGCCCTGTTCCGTGCCCTGCCGCTGATCGGCGCCGGCGACCAGGTGCTGATCGGCCTGCCGGACACCGTCTGGTTTCCGGAGGACGGCCTGTGCCGCCTCGGCGCGGACGCCCTCTCCTTCCTCCTCTTCCCCGTCCGGCACCCCGAGCTCTTCGACGCCGTGGTGACCGGCGGCGACGGCCGGGTGCTCGAGATCCAGGTCAAGCAGCCGGGCGCGTCGAGCTCCTGGATCTGGGGGGCGTTCCGCATGCCGGGCCAGGTGCTCCACGACCTCCACTCCCTCTGGTGCGAGCGCGGCCGGCGGGACGCCTACGTGGGCACCCTGGTCAACGAGTGGCTGGCGCGCGGCGGCGTGGCCCACGGGGTCCGCGCCGGCGAGGCCTACGTCGACGTCGGCACGCTCCACGGCTACCGCGAGGCGATTCAACTTCTGGAGCGGCGCGAGGTGCTGGCGTGATCGAAGCGGTGAAGCTGTGGAACGAGCCGAACAACAAGTCGCACTGGGACTTCGATATCGATCCCGAATGGAAGATGTTCGCCCGCATGGCGACCCTCGCCGCCGACGCCGTGCGCGCGGAGAACGCCACCCTGACCCGCGTCCTGGGGGGCATCTCGCCGATCGACGCCAAATTCGTGATCAACATGAAGGACCAGGGGGTGCTCGACCACGTCGACGCGATCGCCGTGCACGGCTTCCCGCTCGACTGGAACCACTGGCAGATCAACGAGTGGCCCGATCGCCTGGCCGAGATCCAGGCGCTGACCGACCTCCCGGTATGGGTGACCGAGGTGGGGGTCTCGACCTTCGGCGCCGAGGAGGTGCAGGAGTTCGGACTGCGCCGCTCCGCCGAGCTCCTCCTCGGCCGCGCGCCGCGCATCCACTGGTACAGCCTCTACGACCTGCCGCGCGACTGGCCGGCCACCACCCGCCACCGCGAAGCCGAGGGCTCCTCCTACTACCGGCACTTCTACCTGGGGCTCCTGCGCGAGGACGGCACCCCCAAGCTCTCCCTCAGGCACTTCTCTGATTTCACCCCCGAGCTGGGGATCTGCCAGTGGTTCCACTTCGAGGACCACCGCCTCGACGAGGCCGTGCGCTGGCTCCGCCGGCTCGGGGTCAAGAGGCTGCGCACCGGCCTCTCCTGGGCCGACAGCTTCCGCCCCGGCGCCGACGCCTGGTTCGACCGCCAGATGAAGGCGCTCGACGAGTTCGACGTCACCCTCACCTACTGCTTCACCCCGGAGCACTGCGGCATCCAGCCGCACCATACGAGCCCGCCGAAATGCCTGGAAGAGTACGCGGATTTCTGCGCCCGGATGACCCGGCGGTACGCGTGAGCGTTCGCAGGCGGCGCGTTGCGGGCGACCGCAGGTCGCCCCTACAACCTTCGCCCATCGTCAACCTGTGCCGGAGGTTGTAGGGGCGACCTGCGGTCGCCCTCAACGGTGCCGTCATCGTGACGTGACGTAGAGGCGCCACCCCATATCAGTCCGCCTCGTAGTAGTTCAGCCCCAGGTGGGTGATCTGCTCCTCCCCCATCAGGTGGCGCAGCGTGTTCTTCAGCTTCATCTGCTGGATGAACAGGTCGTGCTCCGGGTAGAGCTCGGGCAGCGTCATCGGGCTCTTGAAGTAGAAGGAGAGCCACTCCTGGATGCCGTGCATGCCGGCGCGGCGGGCGAGGTCGAGGAAGAGGGCGAGGTCGAGCACCAGCGGCGCGGCCAGGATGCTGTCCCGGCACATGAAGTCGATCTTGATCTGCATCGGGTAGCCGAGCCAGCCGAAGATGTCGAGGGCGTCCCACCCCTCCTTGTTGTCCCCCCGGGGCGGGTAGTAGTTGATCCGCACCTGGTGGTGGAACCCCTCGTAGAGGTCCGGATAGAGGTGGGGCTGGAGGATGTGCTCCAGCACCGACAGCTTGCTGACCTCCTTGGTCTTGAAGTTGTCGGGGTCGTCGAGCACCTCGCCGTCGCGGTTGCCGAGGATGTTGGTCGAGAACCACCCCTGGAGGCCGAGCATGCGGGCCTTGAGGCCGGGGGCGAGGATGGTCTTCATCAGCGTCTGGCCGGTCTTGAAGTCCTTGCCGCAGACCGGCACCCGCTTTTTCGCGGCCAGCTCGCGCAGCGCCGGCACGTCGATCGTCAGGTTGGGCGCGCCGTTGGCGAACGGAATGCCGAGCGACAGCGCCGCGTAGGCGTAGATCATGCTCGACGGGATCTCGTCGGAATTCTCCTTCAGCCCCGCCTCGAAGGCGTCGAGCGACTCGTGGACCCCGGAGGCGTCCATGAAGATCTCGGTCGAGCCGCACCAGACCATGACCGAACGGGCGACCCCGCGCTCGCGCTGGAAAGCCTCGATCTCCTCGACCAGCTGGCGGGCGAGGTCCCACTTGCTCCCCTCCTTGGTGTAGGTCCCGTGCAGGCGCTTGACGTAGCGGGGATCGAACACCCCCTTCATCGGCCGGATCGCCTCCAGGTCGGGGCGGAGCTGGTCGAGCAGGCTCTTGTCGAGGACGTTGGCCTCGCGGGCGGCTTCGTAGGCGTCGTCGGGGAAGATGTCCCAGGCGCCGAAGACGAGGTCCTCGAGCCTGGCGAGGGGGACGAAGTCCTGGACACGGGGCACCCGGTTCTCCGTCCGCTTGCCGAGGCGGACCGTCCCCATCTGCGTCAGCGAGCCGATCGGCTTGCCGAGGCCCCGCTTGACGGCCTCGACGCCGGCGATCAGCGTGGTGCTCACCGCCCCCAGCCCCACCAGCAGCACGCCCAGCTTCCCCTCCGCCGGCTCGATGTGAACGCCCTTCTGGCTCATCAGGATCTCCCTTGAGAAAACACACCAACGGCTTCTACAATCCGTGCAACGCATGTGCCATGAAGATGTTAGAAAATCGTCTCCATGAGCGATTCCCGTCCCATCGTCTGCGTGGACCTGAACGGCGTGCTCGACCGCTACACCGGCTGGAAGCACGAGAAGCACTGGGACCCTCCCCGTCCCGGCGCGGAGGAGTTCCTGCGCCGGCTCGACGAGCGGGGGTTCCGGGTGGTCGTCTTCACCACCCGCT
This sequence comes from uncultured Acidobacteriota bacterium, assembly GCA_963698025.1. Lineage (GTDB taxonomy): Bacteria > Acidobacteriota > Thermoanaerobaculia > Multivoradales > UBA5704 > DATARR01. Next base: position 1,962,319 of record OY969112.1, read on the forward strand.
GGGCGGACGACGCCCGCGCCTGGCTCGTCGGACACGGCCTCGATCGCTGGGTCTCCGAGGTGACCGACAAAAAACCCGCCGCCCACGTCTTCGTGGACGACCGCGCGGTCTGCTTCCGCGGGGATTTCGAGCAGACCCTGGAGGAGATCGTCCGGTTCCGGGCCCACTGGGAGGATCCCGGCTGAGCTCTGGTGGCTCCTCGTGGGGAACAGTGGGATTCCCGCGAATTGTCTCGCGCTCCCCGCCGGGGTTCCCTGCGCTCCCGCGGGGGGCGGTAGATGCCCCGCGGGGCACGGTACAAAATTCGCGGGGAGCGGGAACGCCCTTCCGGGGCGCGGTGAAAGCCCCGGGAGCGTGAGGTCGCTCGCGGGGCGCGGGCCAAAATACGCGGGGAACGCGTGGCCCCTCGCGGGGGCGCGACGCAGCCCCGGGGGGAGCGTGCCGCCCCCCGCGGGGAGCGGAGGAAAACCCGCGAGCGTGGAATCGCTACAGAGGGGGCGCCGTTCCCACCCCGCGGGTGATCGTCCGGCGCAGCCCCTCGGCGTAACGCTCCATCTCCGAGCGCATGCCGGCCGCGTCGGCGGGGGTCCAGGGTTCCAGGGCCTCGGCGGCGAGGGCGTGGCGGCCGGTCTGGAAGGCGAGGTAGGCCACCGTGTAGAAGTCGAGCTGGACCCGTTCGGCGCGGGGCGTGCCGCTGCGGCGGGCCACGGCGCCGGCCAGGAGGTCCAGCTCGGCCGGGTCGAGATCGAATTCGACGGCGGCGCCCGCCAGGTCCCACGCCAGGTCCTGCGGTCCCACCAGGTCGTTGCCGCGATGGTGATCGAGGGCGTCGGCCTTGAGGATCTTCCCCCGCGCCGTCACCAGCCACTCCCAGGCGTGCATCCTGTTGTCGGTGAGGACCAGCCGCTCCAGGCGGGCCACCTCCGGCAGCCGGCCGCGCCAGTCCTTGACGATCCCCGCCAGGATGGGCCCGAGCGCCCGCTTGGTGTTGTGGGCGATCATCTCGAACAGCTTGACCGGCGTGGCCCCGCGCTCCTGCGGCGCGGCGGGCAGGCGCGCGGCGCGGAAGGCGAGATAGCGGGCCACGGCATTGAGCAGGGCGAGGCGGTCCACCCCGGGGGCGAGCGGCAGCGGGCGGACGTCCTCCAGCCAGGGGCCGACCAGGAAGCCGTGGCGCAGCCCGGCGACCGGCGGGATCAGCCCGGCGTCCCCCAGCGCCCGCGCCATCGCCAGCTTCTCGCGCCCGTAGCGGCCGAGCCCGGCGAACTTGAGGAGCCAGCGCCGCCCGCCGGCGGCGAGCAGGTACTTGCGCCGCTCCCCCTGGACGTCCGCCGGCGGCCAGAGCGAGCGGTCCGGGAAGAGCTTCTCCCGCCAGCGGCCGGCGCTCAGATCCTCGAGCGCTCCGTCCGGCTCACCGGTCAGGTCCTTGACCCAGCTCGCCAGCGGCCAGCGCGCCCCGGGGGAGGCGAAGAGGTCCTCGAACTCGACGACCTGCCGGCGCGCCCGTTCCCAGCGGACCCGGTGGCGCTCGCTGGAATGGGGGCCCAGGCCGCCGCGATGGCTGGGGAAGAAGGAGATCGACCCCGGCGCCACCCCACGGTCCTCCAGCCAGTCGGCCACGCAGCCGAAGGAGCTCCCCGAGAGCCCCGGCCCCTCGTCCACCACGGCGTAGCGCGGCCGGGGGGCGTCGCCGTCGCCGAGCAGCTCCCGCCCGAGCCACTGGCTGATCGCGACCTTGCGCGAGAAGGGGTGCCCCTGCGGACGCACGCTGGCGACGGCGGCCCGCTCCCCGGCGACCGCCGCCACCGCCGCGGCGAGGCCGGTGCCGATGCTGCGGATGCCGATCACCCGCAGCGGCCCCCCCCCCTCGCCGCGCAGCGCGGCCTCGGCGGCGCTGAAATAGGTCTCGGGGTAGAGCCCGTAGAAGGCGTACCCCTCGGGGACGGAGACCTCGATGGTCGCCGGCAGCTCGCAGGCGAGGAGCTCGTCCAGCGCGCGCTCGATCGGCGCCGTGGCGAAACGCGCCTCCTCCCCCGGCGGCAGGGCGCCGAAGGTGCGGAACGAGGGGAGCAGCACCGCGGCGACCGCCCGGGTCAGCCGCGAGGCCGCCTCCCCCACCGGGCTCGGCCGCTCGTCGCCGTTCAACGCGAGCTGCCGGTCGAGCACCCCCTGCTCCAGCTCCCCGGCCTCGATCAGCAATTCCGCCAGGATGGCGTGCCGCTCGATCCGCGGACGGGTGATCACCAGCCGATCGAGACCGGCGCGGATTGCCGCGGCCTTCTCCCGAGGGTCCTCGACCCGCTTGGCATCTCCGTAGACGAGCATGAGCGTCCGGAGAAGGATGCAAACGGTGGACCGAAGTCCGGGTTACCGGCCCAGCGCCGCCTCCGCCGCCGGCAGCGCGAGCCTTGCCCACTCGGCGTACATCGAGCCCGCGGGGTGAAGGCCGTCGGCGGCGATCAGGGTGCGGTCGGATGCCGCCTTGCGGGAGACCGGGGTCACGTCGACGTAGCGGGCACCCGACCGCGCCGTCTCCTCCCGGTTGATCGCGTTGAAACGGTCGATCTCGGTGGCGATCTTCCCCCGGTCGCGGCCGCTCGTCCCGGCGAAGGGGGTGACGCTCCAGTCGGGGATCGACAGCACGACGACGCGCTCCGCCCGCCCGCCGGCGAACCCGATCGCCCGCCGCAGCATCGCCACGAAGTCGGACCGGTAGGTCTCCGGGTCCCCTCCTCGGTACTGGTCGTTGACGCCGATCAGCAGCGTCACCAGACCATAGGGACCGTGTGGGCCGGCGGTGGCGATGCCGTGGGAGAGCTCGCGGACGGTCCAGCCGGTCCGTGCCACGATCTCGGGGTCGGCGACGGCCGCTCCCCGCTCCCGCAGCAGGCCGGCGAGCCGGACCGGCCAGCGGTCGGCCTCGCCGACGCTCTCCCCGATCGTGTAGGAATCGCCCAGGGCGAGGTAGCCCGGCGCGCCTTTCGGCGGCCCGGCAGCCCCGGCTCCGAGCGTGAACATGATCCCGGCAATCAACGTCATCCCAATACTTGACATGTCAATTATCTACCCCTACAATCATCCTCGTCATGGAAGAAGAGATGAGGTCATGGAAGAGCTGAGCCCATTGCAGCGGGAGATCCGGCAGGGAAAGCCGTTCCGCTCCCGTGGGCAGGAGGTGGTCGTGGCGCTGCTCCGCACGGCGGACCTCGTCCGGCGCACCGTGGGCCGGACGCTGGAGCCGTTTGACATCACGGTCCAACAATACAACGTGCTGCGGATCCTGCGCGGCGCGGGCGAGCAGGGTCTGCCGACGCTGGAGATCGCCGAGCGGATGATCGAGCAGGCGCCCGGCGTGACCCGGCTCCTGGACCGCCTCGAGGTCAAGGGGCTGGTACGCCGCCAGCGCTGCGCCCAGGACCGGCGCCAGGTGCTCTGCTGGCTCACCCCCGCCGGTCTCGGGCTGGTCGAGCGGCTGGACGAGCCGGTCGACTCCGCGGACGCCGAGGCGGTCGCCATGCTCACCCCCGAGGAGCAGGACCGGCTGCTGCGGATGCTGGACGCGGTCCGCTCCGCCAGACCCTAAAATTTTTTCGTCGAAAGGTTGAACCGACAACCTTTAAACCGACACTCATCCCTTAAGGGAACCTGAATTCAGGAGGAAACACCGATGCATCGCAAACTGTTCGCCGCCGCCGTTCTCACCACCCTCGCCGCCTTGCCGTTGCGGGCCGAGACTTTCGCCATCGATCCCACCCATTCGGAGGTGTCGTTCCAGATCCGCCACATGGTCAGCCAGGTGCGGGGGCGGTTCAACGACTTCTCGGGGACGATCCAGATGGACCCCAAGAACCTGCCCGCCTCGTCCGTGGACCTCCACATCAAGGCGACCAGCATCGACACCAACGTCGCCGACCGCGACAAGCACCTGCGCACGGCCGACTTCTTCGACGTCGAGAAGTACCCGGAGATCACCTTCAAGAGCGAGTCGATCGCGCCCGCCGGCAAGGACAAGTACAACGTCACGGGCACGCTGACCCTGCACGGCGTCAGCAAGAAGATCACGCTGCCGGTGACCTTCCTGGGGCAGGCCAAGGACCCCTGGGGGGGCACCCGCGCCGGCTTCGAGACCGAGACCAAGCTCGACCGCAAGGACTACGGGATCGTCTGGAACAAGGCGATCGACAACGGCGGCGTGCTCCTGGGCGACGACGTGAGCATCGCCATCAACCTGGAGAGCGTGAGGAAGGATCCGGCCGCCGCGAAGAGCGGGAAGTAAGAGGGACTGATCGTCCACAGAGGGGCTGGGCAACCAGCCCCTTCGTCTATATATAGCGGTTGTGAAGACCAACGCCGCCCGCCTCCTCGACTCCCTCGGCATCCGCTACGAGCTGCGCGACTACGAGGTCGACCCTGACGACCTCGCCGCCAAGTCCGTGGCCCGCAAGATCGGGCTCCCTGCCGAGGCTGTGTTCAAGACTCTGGTGGCCCGCGGCGACCGCACCGGCGTGCTGCTCGCCGTGGTGCCCGGGAACGCGGAGCTGCACGTGAAGGCGCTGGCCCGGGTCTCCGGCGACCGCAAGGCCGAGGTGGTGCCGCTGCGTGAGGTGACGCCGCTCACCGGCTACGTGCGCGGCGGGGTCACGGCGCTTGCCCGCAAGAAGGACTACCCCGTCTTCGTGGACGAGACGATCGAGCTGTTCGACGTGATCTCGGTCTCGGCGGGCGTCCGCGGAACCCAGATCCTGCTCGCGCCGGCCGACTACCTGCGCGCCGTCCGCGGCACCGTCGGGGCGATCGCGAAAGACAAGGAGTGACAATCTCGCAGCCCCGTTCCCAGGGGCCGGCGCCGTAGTATATTGGCAGGGTTGCATAGGTCCGCTCCGTCCGGAGCGCCACGGCCATGTCCAACCCTTCCCCTACTCGTCAGCTGACCGCCGCCGATCTGATGCGGCAATTGGGGTTCAAGTTCCCCACCGCGGAGGGCGCGGCCGCGCCGCGGGTTCCGGCCTCGCGCCAGGACGCCCCGGCGCCCCTCGAGGTCCGGCCGGCGCCGGCCCGGCGGATGCTCCACGTCACCAACGGCGACGTCGCGGCCGAGGGGATCCGCCTTTCCGGGGTTGTCGGAGAGGGGGGCGAGGTCACGGTCACGGCCGACCTTCTCCACGAGGGTCCAACCCCCGGCGGCCTCCCCCCGGAGCGGTGGCGGAAGGTGCGCGCCCGCTACCTCGCCGAGAGCGGCTACGACGATTACGACTCCTGCCTCGCCCGGCTCACCCTCTGGGACCACACCCTGGAGGACTACGAGTCCTACGACGAGGTCGTCCTCTGGTTCGAGCACGACCTGTTCGACCAGCTGCTGCTGATCCGCGCCCTCGACACCTTCGCGGGCCGCGGGATCGGGAGCACGGGCGGGACCGAGCTGTCGCTGATCTGCGTCGGCGAGCTCCCGGGAGTCGTCCCCTTCCACGGCCTGGGGCAGCTCACCCCTCAACAGATGGCCACCCTGCTGCCGCGGCGCCAGCGGGTCGACGAGGCGCGGAAGCTCCTCGCGCGCGGCGCCTGGCGGGCCTTCTGCGCGGCGGACCCCACCGGCCTCGTGGCACTTCTCGGCCGCGACACCTCGCCTCTCCCCTTCCTCGCCGGGGCGCTGCGCCGGCATCTCGAGGAGTTTCCCGCGGTCGCCAACGGCCTCTCGCGCTCCGAGCGGCAGATCCTGCGCGCGGCGAGCGAGGAACCCCAGGGGACCACCACTTTCGAGGAGGCCTTCCGCGCCACGCAGGCCATGGAGGAGCGGGTCTACATGGGGGACGCCTCCTTCCATCGCGTCCTGCGCGATCTGGCCTCGCCTCCGCGCCCCCTCCTCCGCCTCGAGCCGGGTTCCCAGGGCACTCTGCGCTCCCTGCGGATCTCCCTCACCGCCAGCGGCCGCGAGGTGCTGGAAGGGCGGGACGACTGGGTGCGCAGCCGCGGCATCGACCGCTGGCTCGGCGGCGTCCATCTCCAGGGCGCCGAGGCGGCCTGGCGGTGGGACGCTGAAACGGAAAGGCTCTTCCGTACGTAGGGGCTTGAGAGAGGGCCGGAATAGCGGATCGCCCCCTCTCCGTTCTGCTGCTCAGACTTTCGGAGGCTGAAACCCCATGCATTCACACCCGGCGCGCGTTTGGATCCGACAAGGAACCCGACAAGCCTTCCTCTATCTCGCCCTGCTCCTCGGCTTCGCCGTTTTGCCTGCCGCGGCCCGGCCGGCTTCCATCCTCGACGACCCGCAGTTCCGCACCGAGGTCCGCCAGGGGCTCGACCGCCTCTACGACATGGACTTCGACGGCGCCAACGCCGCTTTCGCCGCCATCGGCCAGCACTACCCCGGGCACCCCGTCGGCCCCTTCCTGCGGGCGCTCCACCCCTGGTGGGAGATCCTGGTCGATCCCGACGACGACTCGCACGACGACGACTTCTTCCGCGCCATGGACGAGGTGATCAAGCTCTGCGACCGGCGCCTCAAGGCCGATCCGCAGGACCTCGACGGCATGTTCTTCAAGGCGGGAGCCCTGGCCTTCCGCGGCCGGCTGCGCACCGACCGCAAGAGCTGGCTGCACGCGGCGCTCGACGGCCGCAAGGCGCTCCAGCTGCTCGAGGAGGTTCGCAAGCGCGACCCGGAGAACCCCGACCTGCTGCTGGGGATCGGCCTCTTCGACTATCTGGCGGACGTCGCCCCCCAGCAGTACCCGGTGCTCAAGCCGTTCACCCGCTTCTTCCCCAAGGGGAGCCGCGGGCGCGGGCTCCAGGAGATCGCGGAGGCGGTCGAGAAGGGGCAGTTCGTGCAGGCCGAGGCGGCCTTCTGCCTGGTGCAGATCAACTACATCTTCGAGCACGACTACGCGACCTCGCTGCACTACGCCCGCTGGCTGCGCGACCGCTACCCGAACAACGCCCTCTTCCACGTCTACGAGGGGCGCACCCTCGCCCACCTGAACCTCTGGCCGGACGAGCACCAGGACCTGGTCGACGTGCTGGAGCGGCATTCGGAGGGGAAGACCGGCTATCGCGGCGACGTGATGACGCAGGCCCTCTACGTGCTCGGCCGCGACGACGTGCGGTGGCGGCAGTACGGCGAGGCGATCCCCGTCCTCTCGCGACTCGAGGGGCTCCCCGCCGACGGTGACACGACCAGCGACTACAAGGCCTACGGCCGCCTCTACCGGGGGATGGCCCTCGACGCCCTGGGGAAGCGCGACGAGGCGGTCTTCTGGTACAACCGGGCCCTGGCCTCGAAGCCCCCGGGCGAGGTCCGCGACAAGGCGCGGACCTACCTCAGGGCTCCGTATCCGGGGTAGCGGGAGGGGCGGCGGGCCGCCGCCGTAACGCGTAGATCACTCCGCCGACGATCAGCGCGGCGGCGCCGGCGATCAGGTTCTCCTTCTTCGCGCTCGCGGCGAAGACCAGGCAGAGCAGCGCGGCGGCGATCGGGATGAGCGGTCCGCCGGGGAGGCGGACGGCCCCCTGCCGCGGCAGCTTGCGGCGCAACACCGGCACCGCCAGGGCGGTGCCGAAATAGGTCGCCAGCCGTGCCACGGCCGAGAGGGTGGCGAGCTTCTCGAAGGAACCCGTGAAGGCGAGCGGCAGGGCGATCGCGGTCTGTACCAGGATCGCCGCCGCCGGGGTGCGGTAGCGCGCATGCAGGGTTGCCAGAAAACGCGGCCCGAAGCCGTCCCGGGCGAGGGCGAAGAGGTAGCGCGGCCCGGAGAGCACCGTATTGCTGTTGGTGCCGAGAATCGAGATCACCCCGCCGACCGTCATCAGCAGGCCCCCCCAGCCGCCGAGGAAGCGCGCGGCGGCATCGGCCAGCGGGGTCTGCGAGTCCACGACGCCGGGGAGGGTGCCCAGGCCCACCCACTGCACGCCGGTGTAGATCAGGGTGACGATGACGATCTGCACGATGAGGGCGAACGGCACGTCCCGCCGCGGGTTCTTGAACTCGCCGGCCGGCGCCGCCGTGTTCTCGAACCCGGCGTAGGCGAAGAGGAGGAGCAGCACGGCATCCCCCAGGGTCCCGGCCCCGGGTTTCGCGACGACCGAGGTCGCGAGGCGGGTCGAGACGTAGAAGATCCCCACGAAGACGAAAATCAGGAGAGGCAGGGTCTTGGTGATCGCCAGGAAGACCGCCGTGCGCACGCCCGACTTGACGCCGATGATGTTGATCCCGGTCAGGGCGAGCACCGGCAGGACGATGGCGAGCCCTCTCCCCCACCCCACGTTGGCGGCCGGCCAGAGGTAGCCGAGCGCCCGCGCGAAACCCACCGACAGCGAGGAGACCGAGGAGACCCGGGCGAGCCACGTCATCCACCCCACCTCGAAGCCGACCAGATCGCCGAACGCCTCGCGGGTATAGAGGTAGGCGCTCCCCGGGCGGTCGAAGTAGCTCCCCGCCTCGGCGAAGCAGAGCACCAGCAGCAGCACCGCGACGCCGGCGAGCACGACGGCCCCCACGCTCAGCCACCCCAGGATGGCCGCCGCCGCCGCCGGCAGCAGGTAGACGCCGCTGCCGATGACGTCGTTGACCGAGAAGCCGACGATCTCCCAGCGGGAGACGGCGCGGCGCATGCTCACCGGTTCCATATCAGACCTCGATTCTCGCGCCCACCGTCTCCGGGAGCACCCATACCCACAGTCCCGCCAGGGCGGCGAAGCCGGCGGCGAGCGCCACCCCTCCCGCCAGACCCCAGCGGCCGGCGACGCCGGCGATGACCAGCGGCGCCACGAACTGCACGCCGCGGGTGACGTTCATGATGATCGACATGGCGGCGCCCCTCACCCGGGTAGGGAAGATCTCCGAGAAGTAGGGGCCGTAGCAGGACCAGGTGCCCGTCCCCACTCCGGCGATGAACATGCAGGCGAGCCCCACGCCAGGACGCGACGCCAGGACGCTCCAGAACAGAGTCACCATCACGAGGCCCAGGGCGGTGATCGCGCTGTAGAGCGCGAAGGCGCGGCGGCGGCCGACGGCGTCCGAGACCCAGCCGAAGGTGAGATACCCCAGCAGCGAGCCGGCGACGAAGGTCAGCGTCCACCAGCCGGAGCCGAAGATCGACAGCCCGCGGTCCTTCTGGAGGTAGCGCGGCAGCCAGACGATCGCGAACCAGTAGGCGGACATGTTGAGGATGGTCAGGATGAAGGCCCTGGCGAACAGGCCCGCGAGGTCCGCCCCCAGGAGCTGCGCCAGGATGGGGCGCCGGTCGCGGGCGCCGAGCTCGCCCGCGCGCAGCCGCCGGCGATGCTCGAGCCAGAGGTCGGACTCCGGGAGGCGCCGCCAGGCGAGCAGCACCAGGATCGGCGCCGCCGAGAGCAGGAAGATCGGCCGCCATCCGAGGTGGGGCGCGAGGAAGGAGCCGACGATGGTGGCGAGCCCGAGCCCGGCCGGCGCGCCGCTCTGGGCGATGGCGCCGTAACGCCCGCGCAGGGCCGGCGGGAAGGTCTCGCCCAGCATCGCCTGCCCCGCCCCCCAGGTGCCGCCGATGCCGAGGCCGGCGAGCGCCCGGGCGGCGAGCAGCCACCCGAAGTCGGGGGCGAAGGCGCAGGCGGCGTTGCCCAGCGAAAAGGCGGCGATCGACACCGCCATCGAGGCGCGGCGCCCGAGCCGGTCGCTCATCCAGCCGAAGAGGAGGCCGCCGACGCCGGTCATCCCCACGCCGACGGCGGTGAGGGTCGCGAGATCCCCTTCGGAAAGCCCGAGATCCCCCTGGATCGGCGGCAGCAGGAAGGAGAGGACCGTCAGGGAGTAGAAGCCCGTGCACCAGATCCCCCACGCCGCGGCGAGGATCCAGCGGTGCGCCGCGACCGGGCGCTGGTGATCGCTGAGGCGCGCTGGAGCGGGCTGTACCGTGTGCAAAGCCGGAACATCCTACCAGAGGGGCTCGAGGTTCAGGACCTCCAGGCGAGCCGTTTGTCAAGCGGCGGCCGGGGCGGCGGCAGTCGCGCGCCGGGGATGCGCTCGAACACCAGTATGGAGACTCCGAACCGCGGCAGGTCGATCTTCGCCCGCTGGCGATAACAGCGCGGGAACCACGGACGCCCGACGATGGGCATCGTGCCGCCCCGCGCGTCGTGGGTGTGCAGGAGGACGTAGCGGGTCGGCCGCGCCAGAAATGCCCCGAGCCGGTCCCCCGCCGCCGTGTACGGAATCGAGCTGGGACTCACCAGGCCGATCAGATCCAGGACCCGCCGCTGGCTGTAAAAGCCGACGTACCCCACCTCGTCGAACGCCACGTCGGCGTCGGCAGGAGTGTTCTTCGCCAGCCATCGCCCCGCCTCCGTGTAGGCGGCCCGCCGCCAGTCCCCCGCGTCTCCCCACCGCAGCCACTCGATCCGCGCCCTTGCGAGCGGGAGCCCGACGGCGACCGCCGCCGCCAGCAGGAGGCCCGCGGCGCTCCATTTTCCGGCCTTGCGCGCCGCGAAGCGGGCGGCCCCGAAAACCGCGAAGCTGGCGCCGAGGAAGAGGACCGCCGCGGGTGGGCCCACGTACCAGAACGCGAACGGAATCCGGAGCAGCGTATAGGCGAGCGCGAGCGCGCCGCCGTAGGCCACCAGCAGGCGCCCCGCGAAGCCGGTGTTCCTGTAGAACAGAAAGAGGCCGAGGATTCCCAGCGGGATGACGAGCTGCCCCCAGCTGCCTTCCGAGAATTTGAAGATGTCCAGCGCCCTCCCCCAGAAGCCGTGCAGGCCGGTGACGTCCTCGAGGTTCCGCGCGGCATACTTCTGCTTCGCGCCGAGAGTCGAGGGGAGGAAGCGGCCGAAGTAGGCCCACGCCGTGGCGAGGCCGGTTCCACAGACCAGCAGAACACCGGCCGCGAACCGGAGCGGCGGCCGTCTCTGCCGCCAGTACAGCAAGACGCCGAGGAGGCCGCAGCCGATCAGGGCGTCCGGCCGGCACCAGACGGCGGCGCCGCCGAGGAGACCGGCAGCCACCGGATGGCGTTCCGCCAGCAGCGCGGCCAGGACGAGAACGGCCAGGGCGACGAGCGGTCCGGCCCCCTGCCCAAGCCACAGATATGAGGACGTGACGACCAGCGTGCCGCCCGCGGCGGCTTCGGCGAGCCGCCCGCGCTTCCGGGCTTCCCAGAGCACCGCGCCGGCGATCGCCAGCAGTGCCGCGGCGGTCAGGATCGTCCCCATCTCGGGAACCGTCAGGCCGGTGACGGCCGCTCCACCCGCCAGCAGCATGGCGACGCCGGGATCGGAAATGCCGAACACCCGCTCGCCGGGATTGAAGGTCAGCCCCTCTCCGTGCAGGAGATTGTCGGCGTAGCGATAGGTGATATACATGTCGTCCGCCGCCAGCCCCAGGAGCTTCCAGCAGAAGAGCGTCAGCAGCAGGAGCCAGACGCACAGGACGGCGGCGCCGGAGGCGAATCGCCGCCCGTTCCCAGCGGATTGATAAGCGGACACCATAAGCGGGACATCATAGCCGGGACGTCACTCATGAGATCCACCCGTCTCCTGCCGGTCCTCCTGCTGCTCCTCCTCGCGGTTCCCGCCACGGCCCAGCGCGATCCGCGCGGCGAGCTCCTGCGGCGGATCAACGCCGAGCGGCAGCGGGTGGGCTCGCCCCCCCTGCGCCTCTCCCCCGAGCTCACCCGGGCCGCCCAGGAGCACGCGGCCGAGGTCGCGGCCCGCGGCTCCCTCAGGCTGCGGGCCGGTTCCACCGAGGAGATGCGTGAGCGGCTGAAGCGCGCCGGCTATCAGGCCCACGCCTGGACGGAGAGCCTGGCCAGCAACTCCGGCGATCTCGAATCCGTGCTGCGCGATTTCCGGCGGGGGGATCCCGAGACCTGGCACAAGCTCCTGGCCCCCGAGTTCCGGGATCTGGGAATCGGCCTCGCCCGGATCGGCGGGACGCCGCTCTACACCTTCCTCTTCGCCATTCCGGCCGGCGACTGGTTCGCCCGCGAGACCGCGGGGATCCGCGACCTCGCCCGGGTGCGCGCCGAGATGCTGGCACGGGTCAACGCCGAGCGCAGGAAGGCCGGCGCCCCACCCTTGAGCCCGAACCCCCGCCTCGATCAGGCGGCCCAGCGCCACGCCCAGGACATGCTGGCCCGCCACTACTTCGCCCACCAGAGCCCCGAGGGGAAGACCGTGCGCGAGCGGTCCCGCGAGGCCGGCTACGACTGGCGGGCGATCGGCGAGAACATCGCCGAGGGGCAGCTCACCGTCGAAGAGGTGATGGACACCTGGATGCACAGCCCCGGGCACCGGCGCAACATCCTCGACCCCGGCTTCAGGGAGCTGGGCGTCGGCCTCGCCCTGGGGCGCAGCGGCGACGGCTGGCAGACGGAGTGGGTGCAGGCGTTCGGGACTCGCCGATAGCTCAGGTGCTGATAAAACCCGCCGCTAGTGCACGTGCCGGGTTCCGGCCTCTTTGATCAGCCCTTCGACCGCCGCGTGGTCCGGCGCCTCGGGCTCGAGGACGAGATAGCGCTCGAGGTCCTCGATCCCCCGCGCCGGGTCCCCCCAGCGCAGCGACAGCAGGCCGCGGTCGCGCCGCGCCCCCACGTCGTCCGGATCGAGCAGCAGGACGCGGTCGAGGGCGCCGATCGTGCGCAGGAACTCGCCGCGGTGGAGATAGACCCGCCGCAGGTTGTTGAGCATGCGGATCAGGATGTGGCGCGGGCCCGCCGGCTTCAGCAGGCGCGGATCGAAGGCCAGCGTGCCGCCGCTCAGCCGGTCGAGCATCCCCCGGCAATCCTCCTCGGTGAGCAGCCGGCCGCCGTCGAAGGGGTCGAAGAGGAGCCGCGGGCAGAGCGAATGGCGAAGGAGGAAGTGGCCGGGGAACCCCACACCGTCGAGCGGCACCCCGGCCCGCCGGCCGACCTCGATGTAGACCAGCGCCAGGGTGATCGGGATCCCCAGCCCGCGGGCGAGCACCTCGTTGAGCAGGCTGTTGCGGGGATCGTAGTAGTCCTCGGCATTGCCGCGCAGCCCGACCTCGTCGGCCAGGAAGCCGGCGAGCAGCGCCACCCGGTCGAGATCGCTGGGCACGTCCTCCAGATGCGGGCGCAGCCGGGCGGCCATCTCGTCCAGCCGGGCCAGCCAGCAGGCCGGATCGAGCCCCGGCTGCTCCTCGGCGGCGATCCACAGCGCCGCCTCGGCGAGGTCGATCTGCTCGTCCGGCAGCCCGGCGATCGCCGCGAAGCGCTCGCGGGCCGCAGAAGAGAAAGAGGAAGATGAAGAGGAGATCGTGCTCATGGCCATCCCTGAGAAGGATAGCGGATCGCTTCTGATTCCCGTTCGGGCCCCATCGTCGAAACGATCTTCGGCCCTGAGGTGGCGGTACCTGAGCCGGTAGCTGTCAACCTTCTGGCTCTTTCCCAGGAAACTGGCCTACCCTGAGTGACCAACACGCAAGTCTGGAATGGCGGCCGCGGGGATCTGGTTCTCATGGGTACGAGACCAGGAGCCTCCGAGGCGCCTCGGTCGAGCAAGGAGATCCAGATGACTGAGAGAATGACGCTTCCCGTTCTACCGCTGAGGGACTTCGTCCTGCTGCCGGGCGTCACGGCGCCCATCAACGCCGGCAAGCCCGCCACGTTGAAGGCGATCGAAGCCGCGCTCAACACGCCCGGGCGGCTGGTGTTCGCGGTATCCCAGCGCGAGGACGTCCAGCAGGTCACCCCCGAGGTGCTCCACACCATCGGCACGGTGGCTCGCATAGGCCAGCTCCAGCGGGGGCTCGCCGGCATGCAGTTCCTCCTCCACGGCGAGAACCGCGGCATCGCGATGAAGATCGTCGAGAAGGACGGCCACCTGCAGGCGATCGTCCGCGAGGCCGAGGAGATGCAGCCCCTGAACGAGCAGGATCCGGCCTTCGTCGGCCTCTCCCGCGAGCTGCGGGAGCGCGCCGCCGAGCTCGGCAACAAGGCCGGCCTGCCCGAAGAGGTCGTCCAGCAGGTGCTCGAGGGGGTGCAGGAGCCGAGCCGGCTCGCCGACCTCGTGGCCGGCTACACCGACCTCAGCAAGACGCAGCGCCAGATGCTGCTCGAGACCCTCTCGGTCGAGGAGCGGATGCGGCGCGTCCTGGTGCACGTCCAGCGGCAGCTCAACGTGCTGGATGCCCAGGAGGACATCAAGAGCAAGGTCCAGGAGGAGCTCGGCGGCCGCCAGCGCGAGATGCTCCTGCGCGAGCAGCTCAAGGCGATCCAGAAGGAGCTCGGCGAGGGGGAGGGGGGCAATGACATCGACGAGCTGCGCGAGAAGCTCACGAAGCTCGAGCTGCCGGCGGACGTCCGCAAGGAGGTCGACCGCGAGCTGGGCCGCTTGAGCCGCATGGGCCGCGAGGCGATGGAGAGCCAGGTGATCCGCACCTATCTCGAGACCATCGCCGAGCTGCCGTGGAACACCCGCAGCCCCGAGCACCTGGACATCCCCGTGGCGTCCGAGATCCTCGATACGGATCACTACGCCCTGGGCGACGTCAAGGACCGGGTGCTCGAGTTCCTCGCCGTCCGCCAGCTGCGGCAGGCCGAGGAGCAGTCCCGCAAGGCCGAGGAGGCCGTCGAGGGCACCGACGAGGTCGTCTTCGCGAGCGACGAGGTCGGGGTCGCCAGGGACGAGGTCGTGCCGCCCACGACCGCCGAGGAGAAGCGGAAGTCCAAGGGCCCGATCCTGCTCTTCGTCGGCCCCCCGGGCGTCGGCAAGACCTCGGTCGCCAAGTCGATCGCGCGGTCGATGGGGCGTGAGTACGTCCGCATCTCCCTCGGCGGCGTGCGCGACGAGGCCGACATCCGCGGCCACCGGCGCACCTACGTCGGCGCCATGCCCGGCCGGATCCTCCAGGGGATGCGGCAGGCCGGCGCCAAGAACCCGGTCTTCCTGCTCGACGAGGTCGACAAGCTGAGCACCTCCTTCCAGGGGGATCCGGCGAGCGCGCTGCTCGAGGTGCTCGATCCGGCCCAGAACGACTCGTTCACCGATCACTACCTCGGCGTGCCGTTCGACCTCTCGGAGGTGCTGTTCATCGCCACGGCGAACTTCATCCAGAACATCCCCGGGCCGCTGCTCGACCGCATGGAGGTGGTGCAGTTCTCGGGCTACACGGAGCGGGAGAAGCTGGCGATCGCGCAGCGCTTCCTGGTGCCGCGGCAGGTCCAGGAAAACGGCCTGAAGGCCGAGCAGATCGACATCAGCGACGCGGCCCTCGCCGAGGTGATCACCAGCTACACCCGCGAGTCCGGCGTCCGGCAGCTCGAGCGCGAGCTCGGCAAGCTCGGCCGCAAGATCGCCCGCAAGATCGCCGCCCGCGAGGTCGAGCGGGTGGACGTCGACGCCGACAAGGTGCACGAGCTCCTCGGCCGGCCGAAGGTCCACCCCGAGCGGGCCGCCCGCGAGGATCAGGTGGGCGTCGCGACGGGCATGTACTACACGCCGATGGGTGGCGACATCATGTTCGTCGAGGCCTCGACGATGAGGGGCAAGGGGGAGCTGGTGCTCACCGGCCAGCTCGGCGACGTGATGAAGGAGTCGGCCCGCGCCGCCTGGAGCTACGCCCGGTCGCACGCCGAGTCGCTCGGCATCGCGCCCGAGTGCTTCGACCGCGACCTGCACGTCCACGTGCCGGCGGGCGCCATCCCGAAGGACGGCCCCTCCGCGGGCGTGGCGATGGCGACCGCCATGGTCTCCGCCCTCTCCGGCCGCAAGGCGAAGCACGACTTCGCGATGACCGGCGAGATCACCCTCTCCGGCCGGGTGCTGCCGATCGGCGGCGTCAAGGAGAAGGTCCTCGGCGCCGTGCGGAGCGGGATCAGCGAGATCCTGCTGCCGAAGGCCAACGAGGCCGATCTCGACGATCTGCCCCGCGAGGTACGGGAGACCCTGACCATCCACCTCGCCGAGGATCTGGGCGACGCCCTCGCCCTCACCCTCCGGGGCGCCAGCTACCGCGAGGGGCGCCTCCTGTTCGAGACGCCGCTCGAGGACGGCGCCTTCGCCAGCATTCCACACTGAGCCGTTCCTGATCGTTCGGCTCGGTCTCCACGGCCGCCGCCCCTGAACGGGACGGCGGCATTTTTCTTTTCAGATTACAATCTCGAGGATGAAAACCCTTTCCAAGCCCTGGCGAACGCTGCTCCCGGCGATCTCCCTGGCGGTCTGGACCGGCTGCGGCCAGCCGGCTCCCGTCGAGTGGACCGACTTCGGCGCCGGCTCGATCCTGGAGGAGACGGATCAGGCCAGCGTGCAGAAGAAGCTCGGCCCCGCGCGGGAGGTGACCCAGGGGCGGTACTCCTGGGGGGACCGGACGTACACGACCTGGGCCTACTCAGGGATCAGCGTGGATTTCTCCGCCGACGGCTCGGTCACGGGGATTTCGCTCACCAGCCCCGGCTTGAGCACGCGGCGCGGGCTCCACCCCGGCGACACGGCCGAGCGCGTCCTGGTCCTGCATGGCGGCCCCTATCGAGTCGACGGCAAGCCCTGGGGTCCGAAAGCGGCGGGGGACCTGCCGCCGGCGGACCCGGGAGCGACCTGGACCTACTGCCAGCCACGGGATTCGATGTGCCTTCACGGCGTCGAAGTCGAGTTCGGAGCCGGCCGGCGGGCGCGGAGCGTCTTCGTCGGCTGGTTCCGCCCTACCAGCCCACCGGCACCAGGTCGGGCCCCAGGAGGTCGTGCTCCTCGGTGGCGTTGACGTCGTGGTCGAAGTGCACGCCGTACCAGACGACCACGTTCGAGGCCGCGGTGAGCGCCTCCGGGCCCACGAAGCTGTCGATCTTGATCCCGGCCGTGCCGCACTGGGTGCAGTTGACGCCGTCGTCGATCTCGGTCCCCGTCTTGGCGAGGAGGACCCAGAGATCCCCCACGGCGAAGCTGTCGGCCACGCCGTCGAACGGTCCGGGCACGATCGCGTAGGCCTCGCCGCTCTGCGAGTTCTGGACCTTCCAGGTGCGGCCGGTCGCGCGCAACTGCCGGGACTCTGCCGTCTGCACCTGCGGGACCCCCGCGTTGACGGCGTAGACCTGGTTGTTCTCCGGCGTCACGACGTCGAAGTCGAAACGCCAGTAGGCGTTGTGATGATGGAGCGAGCAGATGCAGCTGTTCGAGACGCCGTCGAAGCCGAAGCGGGGGTGGATCGTGCCGTCGACGTCGAACGTCCACTGGCTGATGTAGCGGTACCAGCCGGCCTCCATCTCGCTGACCAGGGTCACCGACCGCTCGTTGACGTAGTAGGCGAGGCCGCGGAAGTTGCCGTTGTCCGCGTGGTTGTCGACGATCGTCTCGGGCGTCGCGGTGAGCGCCCGCACCCCGGGGATGATGTCGCGCCCGCGCGCCACGAAGTTCCCCTCCTCCCACTGCCAGTCACGGTAGGGGCCGCAGGCGTCGCCGTCGTAGTGGACGTTGAGGATCGGCACGTGGGCCCGCGCCAGGACCTTCTTGCCACGGTAGAAGACGTCGCGCAGCTCGAGTCCCGAGGAGCGGGTGCCCGAGGAGGCCGCGGGCCGGATGGCGAGAAAGCTCCAGAGCGGAGCCGAGTCCTGGAGGATGGTGATCGAAACCTGACCGCTCGTGCCTTTCGCGGTGGTCGCCTGGTTCGCGTTGGGCACCCCGCAGGTGACGCCGGAGGCGCGCGACCCATTGGGAGCGTGGTTGGGGTAGCGCACGACGGCGCGGTGGATCATGTCGACGCCGACGATCTCGTGCTGCACCAGCACGTTGCTCGGGGAGAGGCCCACGGTCACCGTGCGGCTGGCTGCACCCACCGGGAGGTCCCCGTTCGCCAGCGGCGGCATCGGCGGATAGGGCACGAGCTGCCCGTTGCGCACCGCCGGCCCGAGCTCCGGGTCCTGCTTGACGATCTCGATCGCCTTCGCCAGCTCTTTGTCGTCCGGCTCGGGCTGGACGCTGGTCTCCCGGACCTTGAGGGTGGAGCCGGCGAAGGTCCCCTCGGCGACGTAGGCCCGGTTGTGGGTGTAGTCGAACAGGTAGGCCCGGTAGCGGTCCGGCGGGAGGGACGGCCCCGCGGGGATCCCCGCGGGCAGGAGGGCGTCGACGATCTCGAACGAGACCACGCCGACATCGGCCTTGCCCGTCGCCTGCGCCACCTCGGGATTGGTGAGCACGCTACGGCGGGCCGCTTCCACCACCTCCGCCGAGGGCCCCCAGGCGGTCACGCGGACCGTCAAGGGGGCAGCGGGCTGCTTGGCCGCCGCGGCGGCGAGCGCACTTCCCAGGGTGAGCAGAAAACCCGTAATCACCCGGCGAAAAATTCTTTCCATGACTCCCCCCTCACAAACTGTAAGAGATCCACGTTATCTGCCTAAAGACCCCGCCGCCAGCTCGCGCGTGAGATCGGCGGCGGGTATTTCCTTGCATCCGCTGGCGTTCTCGCCGGACCACAGTGGCGAGAAATCACCGCTGCCCCGGCTTTCCGCCCGGGCGCGCAAGGGAGCGATGGCGGCAGAGGCCAGCGGAAAGGCGGGCGTCACCGTGGACATCGGGCCGAGCTCCCTCATGACGCGATTGACGATGCCGCGCGCGGGCCCGCCGGAAAAGAGATTGGTCAGCGCCGTATGGCGGGCCGCCTCGCTTTTCAAGGCAGCGCGATGCACCGCGCTGGTGGTGGCCTCCGGGCAGAGCAGGTACGCCGTGCCGATCTGTACGCCCGCGGCGCCGAGCGTCATGGCCGCGGCCACGCCTTTCGCGTCCGCGATGCCGCCGGCGGCGATGACCGGCACCTTCACCGCCCGCACGACCTGCGGCAACAACGCGAAGATTCCGGCCTGGGTCGTCAGGTCGTCCGACAGAAAGATGCCGCGGTGCCCGCCCGCCTCGAGACCTTGCGCGATGACGGCGTCGACCCCCTGGGCTTCGAGCCAGAGTGCCTCTTCGACGGTGGTCGCCGAGGAGATGATTTTTGACCCCAGAGCCCGCACGCGCGCCAGCAGGTCGGCCGGCGGCAAGCCGAAATGAAAGCTCACGACGGCCGGCTTGAATTCGCTCAGCACACCTGCGGCCTCAGCGCTGAAGGGCGCGCGACCCGGCCCGGCGGCAATGGCGCTTGCGTCGATCCCGAACGCTTCGAAATAGGGAGAGAGCGCGGCCTGCCAGACCGCTTCGCGCTCGGCGCTGGGCGCGGGCGCGGCGTGGCAGAAGAAGTTCGCGTTGAACGGTTTTGTGGTCCCCGCCCGGATCGCCGCCAGCTCGTCGCGCATCGCGTCGGGGCCGAGCATGGCGCAGGGGAGCGAGCCCAGCCCGCCGGCGTTGGACACCGCCAACGCCAGCGCGCTGCCCTGCACTCCCGCCATGGGCGCCTGGATGATCGGTAGCTGGATGCCGAACAGCTCTCGCAGGGTCGTCATCCAGAGCAGTCTATACCCGAACGAGAGGCCGGCCGGTTCTCACTTCCCGCCGACCCGGCCGGCGTCCTCGACCGTGAATCTCGCGTCGCCGCTGGAGACGCGGACGCTGTCGCGCGGCGTTGCCACGACGAAGCCGCTCTCCCAGGAGTAGAGGACCGTGCCCGGCGTCCAGGTGACCTGGATGGTGCCGCCGCCGAACGACGCGAGCTCGGCGCCCGCCGCGTCCAGCTTGGTGACGACGGCGGTGTCCCCGAGGTCCACCACCACTGCACTCTTCCCGCCCGCGAGCATCTGGCCGATCATCAGATGGGACTGGAAACAGGGCGGGAGCTGCACCGCGTTGCCGATGGTGAACCAGCAGGAGACCGGCCCCGTCTGCGTCAGGTCGGTCGCCACGTCGGTGAACGGACTGTTCAGATAGGGGGAGGCCTCGGTGTAGGCCTTGATCTCGCGCAGCTGGCTGGAGGCGCAGCGGCGCCAGTAGAGAGCCTGGGGGTGCCCGACCAGGGGGTCGCTCGTGCTCGGGAGCCCGACCGACGGCCCGGTCCAGCTCAGGCTGCCGGCGCTCCACTTCCCGGTCTGCGTGTAGCCGCTGGTGCTCCACCCCTGGCCGCCCGTCGCCAGGCGGAATTCCCCCGCGTAGCTCCCGCTCCTCGCCGCCACGTGGACGTGATGCCTCTGGGTGTCGAGCGTGGAAAAGTCCCAGGTGGCGCCGTTGCCGTGCCCGAGCCGGGTGCGCGTCGCCGAGCTCGTCTCGTCCGACCAGGCCAGGTAGAAATCACCGGTCAGCCGGTTGGCGTTCAGCGAGAGCGAGACGGGGACCGGGTCCGGCTGGCTCGACGCCGAGGAGCTCGCCACCTCCTGCGTCTGGAAAGCCACCTCGGACCAGGTCTGAGCGGTGTTGTCGCGCTCGTAGACCCGCGGCCCGACGTGGGTGGCGGCATCGTGGCAGCTGCCCGTGGTGGCCTGCTCGTTGGCGGCGAAGAGCGCGGCGATCTTCAGGCTCAGCGCCCCGCAGGGGGGGTGCACGAAGGCGATCGACGGCTGGTGGAACCGGGTGTGGGGGCAGTTCGCGAAGGCGGCCACCTCCCCCAGCCAGAGCGGAGTGGAGGGAGGAGAGGCCTTCGGGAAGGAGGTGTACTGCACCCGGTCGCCGCTCGTCCAGGCCAGATGGACAGTGCCACCCTCCATGGTGACGGAGGGCTCGGTCCCCGCGACCGCGATCTTGGTGGGATTGGACCAGCAGACCTCGCAGTTGACCGCCGTCTGGTAGCGGTACC
The DNA here is from genome assembly GCA_963698025.1 of uncultured Acidobacteriota bacterium. Taxonomy (GTDB): domain Bacteria; phylum Acidobacteriota; class Thermoanaerobaculia; order Multivoradales; family UBA5704; genus DATARR01. The sequence goes on from OY969112.1 coordinate 1,982,945, forward strand.
AGAGGCTGCCCAGATCGCTCTGCGGGGTGGGCTTGGAGACCCAGGCGACCACGGCCATCCCGTCGCTGCCCACGGCGAGGGTGGGAAGGTAGGAGGTGCCGTCCGTGGAGAGCGGATTGTACTGCCAGGTCTGGGACGACGGGTCGTAATCCGCGTAGACGACGTCGGAGGCGGAGGCGGCCGGGTACACGTCCGCGAACACCGCGTGGAGAAAGTTGAAGCGGCCGCCGGCGATCTGGTTGCCGTTGCCGGATTCGAGGCTCGGCTGGGTCCAGTAGCCCTGAAGGATCGGATCCAGGACTCCCGCCTGTGCGCGGGCGCTCAGGGTCAGCCCGCAGACGAGCAGGGCGAGGATCATCCACAGGCTGCGGCGGGCACGGCTGCGGATGGGGCAATAGGCGAAACGATGGGTCGACATGGGCTCGGGTCTCCGTTGGGGACGCGTTGAGATACACCTCTCCCGGGGGGCGTCCATGGAGCCCCGGGAGAGCGCCTGCGAATCAGGCGTTGACGATCAGCGGGCGGCGGCTACTCGATCGGTGGCGATAGCGAGGTGAGACAGACGGAGCAGTGCACGCCTGCCCACGTCGCGCAGGTGGGAGCGCTGGACCACCCGTCGCCGGCGGCCCCGGCGAACAACAGGAGATTGCTGGCGCCGTCGCCGAGGCTCGAACACGGTGGAGTCCGGAAGGGTGGTCCAGTGTCCGGAGAGCTCGAGCGAGACCACGGCCGGCAGCTCCAGGGAGGTCCCCTTGTCCGGATTGACGAAGAGGTAGCGGACGGCGAGCTTCACCACGCCCGCGAAGACCCCCTGGGCGGGGCTCGCTCCGGGCGGCGTGAGGTCCGGGGCTTCGAGATCGAGGCTGGAGACCGGCTGCCGCTTGCCGGGATCGAGCCGCATGGAGACCTGCCAGAAGCCGCAGGGGGTGGCGACCGGCGCGCTCGCATACCAGGTTGCCGGACTCACCGGCTGGACCCCGACCCGCTGGGTGCCTGCTCCGGCCACGTTGCCCAGGGTGTAGAGGTCCATGTTCGTCGGCGTGCTGACCGACACGTCGCACTCTCCTCGCGGGGAGAGCATCCCCGGCCAGGAGGTGGCAAGATCGCCTGCGCAGAGGCCGTCGCTCAGCGTCTCGGCGTAGAGAGGCAGGAACGAAACCGTCCGGGGATCGAGATCGATCCTCACCAGGCCGGGGAGGATGGACGGCGGCGGCGGCGGCTGGGCCGCGGCGAGGAACGGCAGGGCGAGCAGGCAGAGAAGCGCAAATCCGATTCGGCGACACATAAGACGGCCCTCCTGGTGCCCTTCCCGGGCGGAATTCAGAGACCGGCGGGGTCTCGAGAGTCTTGCGGCGACCCTCTACGCGGAAAGGCGGGAAAAATGGGCTCAAAGGCGCCCTGAGGTCTATCTCTTCTCGCGCCGCTCGATCCCGGCGAGGAGCTCCCGGGCCGCCGCGACCTGCTTGCCGGTGCCGCCGATGCCGGCGAGCAGGTCGATCCCCTGGCGCAGCCCGCTCGCCGCCGCCGCGAGATGGCCCCGGTCGCGCTGCACCACGGCCCGCCCCAGGAGCGCGTTGGTGAACCCTTGCGGATCGTCGCCGAGATGCCGCCGGAAGAGCTCGCAGCTCTCGGCGAAGGCGCTCTCCGCCGCCGCGAGATCCCCCTGCCGGCGAGCGATCGCCGCCAGGCCGTCCAGCGCGGTCGCCGCCATCCGCTCCGGCTGGGGGTTGAGCCGCCGGCACATCGCGAGCCCCTCGCGGAAGGAGGCCTGGGCCGCCGCGAGCTGGCCCCGCTTCTCCTGCACGGCGCCCAGGCTGTTGAGGGTGCGGGCGATGTCGGGGTGGTCCGGACCCAGCAGGCGCCGGCGGACGGCGAGGATCTCCCGGTAGCCGGCCTCGGCCCCTGCCAGATCCCCCTGCTGAAACCGGACGGACGCGAGGTTGCTGCGCACCCGGACCGTCTCCGGATGATCCTCCCCCAGCACCTGCCGGCTGAGCTCCAGGCTCTCCTGGAAGCGTGCCTGCGCCACCGCCAGGTCCCCCTGCCGCCGGGCCAGCCACCCCTGGTTGTTGAGGCCGTCGGCCAGCGCTTTCCGCCCCTCGCGTCCCGCCCGGCGGGCGATCGCCGTCGCCTCCGCGAAGCGGGCGGCCGCCTGGGCCAGGTCCCCGGCCTCGGCGGTGACCAGGCCGAGGCCGTTCAGGTCCTCGGCCAGGGGGAGGGCGCGTGGCCCGAAGAGCCGCCGCTTGACGGCGATCGCCCGCTCGTAGAGCTGCCGCGCCGCCGGGCCGTCCCCGCGCTCCCAGGCGACGTGCCCGAGAAGGGTGAGCAGGGAGGCGGTCTCGCGCTCGGCCTGCCGGCCGCGCTGGTGGGAGCGCAGGGCGAGGGCCCGCCGCAGCTGCTTGTCCGCGTCGTCGTAGAGGCCGAGATTGGCGTAGACCTCCCCCACCGTGGCCAGGAAGTCGGCCTGCCACTCCGGCGCGCCGCCCGGCTTGTCGAGCAGGCGGCGGGCGCCCTGGTCCAGCAGCTCGCGGACGGTGAGGGTGTTGCCCCGGGCCTGCTCGGGATCGGCGCCCCGGAACAGCCCGGTGAGAAAGCCCGAGATCGCCTCGGCCCGCTCGCGCTGGCGGTCGATCTCATAGGCCTGCCAGGCCGCGGTGGCGGCGAACAGGACGAGGGAGATTGCGAAGACCGAGGCCAGCTTGTGGCGCACCACCGCGCGTCCCAGCCGGTAGGTCAGAGTCGGCGGCCGGGCGGCCACGGGCCGGCGCGTGAGATGCCGCTCGATGTCCTCCGCCAGCGCCGCCGCGGTGCCGTAGCGGCGTGCGGGGAGGCGTTCGCGGGCGGTGGCCACGATGGTGTCGAGATCGCCTCGCAGCCGGCGGGCGAGCCGCCGCCCTTCGGCGCCGCCGGCCAGTGCCCGTGCCGCCTGGCTCGGCGGCCGCTCCCCCCAGCCAGGCCCGAGCTGGCGTTCCACCGCCGCGGGGCTCTTGCCGGCCAGCAGCTCGTAGAGGAGGATCCCCAGCCCATAGACGTCGGTGGCGGTGGTCACCGCTCCCCCTTCGAGCTGCTCGGGGCTGGCGTAGTCGGGAGTCATCGGCCGCTGGTGGATCTCGGTCAGCTCCGGCTCGGCGAATCCGGACGGATCGAGCAGCTTGGCGATCCCGAAGTCGAGCAGCTTCGGCTCGCCGTCCGCGCCCACCAGGATGTTGGCCGGCTTCAGGTCGCGGTGGACGATCAGCCGCTGGTGGGCGTACTGGACGGCGGAGCAGACCTTGAGGGCCAGCTCCAGCCGGGCCTCGACCCCCAGCCCGCGTGCCGCGGCGAACCGGGTGATCGGCTCCCCCGCCACGTACTCCATGACGAAATAGGGGCGGCCGTCCGGGGTGGAGCCGCCGTCGAAGAGGCGGGCGATGTGCGGGTGGGCCAGCCCGGCCAGGATGCGCCGCTCGTGGAGAAAGCGGCGGACGATGCCGTCCGTGTCCATCCCCCGCTTGATCAGCTTGACGGCGACCTGCTGCTCGAACCCCGCCTCGTCCCGGGCGGCCAGGTAGACGGCGCCCATGCCCCCCCGGCCGAGCTCCGAGACCACGCGGTAGGGTCCGATCCGCAACCCCGCCACCGCCGTCTGCAGATCCTCCCAGACGCCGGGAGCCATGGCCGCCGCGCCCTGTTCGAGGCGGTCGTCCGCCTGCTCGTGGGCGGCGAGCAGGGCGCCCACCTCGGCGGCCAGCGAGGGGTCGCCGGCCGCCGCCTCCAGCCAGGCGCCGCGCGAGGGGGGCGGCTGCTCGAGCGCGTCCCCGAAGAGCTGCTTGACCCGCTGCCAGCGCTCGGCGCTCATCGCGATCGGTTTCCCCTCATCGGGCCCTCAGCCGGCCCTCAGCCGGCCATCTCGATCGTCAGCCAGGCCTTGGCGACCGCCCAGTCGCGTTTGACCGTCGCCGGCGAGATCTCCAGGGCGGCCGCGGTCTCCTCCACCGTCAGGCCGGCGAAGAAGCGCAGCTCGACGATCCGGGCCTGTTGCGGGTCGCGGTCCTGGAGATCGGTCAGCAGGCGGTCGATGGTGAGGATGTCGACCTCTTCGGGGGCGGCGGTGGCGAGGGCCGCCGCGGCTTCCAGCTCCAGGGCGACCTTGATGCCGCCGCGCTTCTTGGCGACCCGCGACCGGCACTGGTCGACCAGCACCCGCCGCATCACCCGCGCCGCGATGCGCAGGAAGTGCAGGCGGTCGTTCCAGTCCATCCGCCGCTGGTCGAGCAGCCGCAGGTAGACCTCGTGGACCAGGCTGGTCGGCTGCAGGGTGAGCTGGGCGCCCTTGTCGCTCAGCAGCAGGCCGGCCAGCCCGCGCAGCTCCTCGTAGACGACGGGGATCAGGAGATCGAGCCGGTCGCGCTCCTCCATGGCTTCCGCCTCCGCCGGATCGGGCACTCCATCGGGAAAGGGCACGTGGACGGGATTCTACACGAGCCCCTTCTCAGCCGCCGGGGCGCAGGTCGTAGAGCAGAAGGGTGTCCTTGCACTCCGTCACCAGGCGCCAGCGCTCGGCGGCCCGCTGCCGGATGGCCTCGTCGCGCAATTCGAAGGGGCGGGCGAGCCAGAAGCGCGCCCCGCGCGCGGCGAACCGATCGATCGTCGCCAGGCCGGCGTCCTCCGCCGCATAGCTGAACCCGCGCCGGTCCATCCAGGCGAACGCGCGCGAATCGTTGTACGCCACGGGGTGGCCGTGGGGGTCGAGCCGGGGGCCGCCCCGCACCAGCAGCCAGGCCCCGGGCGGCACCCGCGCCGCGGCCGACCGCGCGCAGTCGTAGAAGCGCTTCTCGTCCGGCTGGACCTCGCGCAGCCGGAGCGAATAAACGGTCGTGGCGGCCAGCGTGGCCAGCGTGATTGCACCCAGCGCGATCCCGAGGATCCGCGAGCGCGCCGATTTCCCGTCGACCAGGACGGCGAAGCCCATCCCCATGAGCAGGCAGGCGGGCGCCGCCGAGGCGACGTGGTAGTACGAGGCCCAGCCGTCCCCCGTGGTGTCGGCCGCCACCAGATAGAAGACGCAGACCGCGGCGTACCAGGTCACGGCGAAGCCGCGGACCGGCCGCCGCGCGGCGAGCGCCGCTAGCGCCAGCAGGCAGCCGGCGGGGGTGAGCACCCCTTTGATCTCCCAGCCGGCGATGCCGCGCAGGAACACGGGATGCCGGAGCATCCCCAGGGAGAGCAGGTGGGTTTCGTTCGAGAGGCCCAGGGAGCTCCCGTAGGCGAGCCAGAACCGGCGGGTCCAGGCATACCAGGCGACCGGCGGCGCCAGGGCCACGGCGGCGGCCGCCCAGACGCGGGGGTCGCGGAAGGCTCCGCGCCCCTGCCGGCGCAGCACGGCCCACGCCAGCACCAGCCCGCAGAAGAGGGCGGGAGCCTTCACCAGAGCGGCGCCGGCGAGGCACGCGGCCGACCCCAGGAGCAGGCCGAATCTGGGAGCTTCGTACCAGCGCCAGAGCAGCGCCATCGACGCCAGCACGAGCAGTTGCGACGCCGGATCGGGCTGCGGCGCGATGGCGAGCATCACCAGGATCGGGTTCACCGCCAGGGCCGCGATGGCGAAAGCCGCGCCCCTGGCGTCGAGCGTCCGCCGCGCGAAGGCCGCGAACAGCCCGAGCATCCCGAGCGACGCCAGCCACGAGAGCCACCGCAGCACCGCCTCGTCGTAGCCGGTCGCGCGATAGACCGCCGCGGCCAGCCACGGGATGGCCGGAAACTCCATCTCGACCACGCCCGGGGTGTCCGCGCTCCAGTCGATATGGGGGCGCAGGATGTCGAGGCCATTACGCCAATAGTTTCGAGCGATCTGTACGTAGTCGGCCTGATGCCAGGCCGCTCCGAACGCGAAGTCGCCGTAGGCGTTGCGCCAGTCGAAAGAGCGGGTCACTCCGATCGTGCGGGCGAGCAGGCCGGCGGCGACCAGGAGCAGCAGGACCGCGCGGCAGATCCTCGAAAGGTTTCTCATCCCCCTCGCAAGCGTCAGCCGCGCCGGAAGAGCTCGACCGGCACGCCGGTTCCGGCGCCGAAATATGAGCGGGAATTGGCCCCCGGGAGCGCGAAGCCGTTGATCGCGATGCGCCGCGGGGCGATGCCGCGGTTCTCGGCGCTGCGGTGGACGACGTAAGGGCCGAAGAAGACGGCGCTCCCCGCCGCGAGGAGAGCCGGGACGCCGGCGCGATCCTGATAGCTCCGCCGCACCGTGGCCGGATCGAGATGACCCTGGCCGCCGCTCCGCGGATAGAACACGAGCGGGCCGTTCTCGGACGTCGAATCGTCGATCGCGACCACGGCCTGGACGTAGCTGCCGCGCCCGCCGACGTCTTTCCATTCGGCGGTGCCGTAGCGGCGATGCTCGCTGTCCTGATGCGGCTCGAACTCCAAGCCGTCGTGAGGATATTTGGCGTGCAGCTGGTTGAGCAGGTGCACCGCCGTGGCGGAGCCGAGGATCTGACCGACGATCGCGGTGAGCCGCGCGTCGCGCCCGGCGGCGAGGAACGCCGGCTCGCACCCCCCCGCCCAGACCACCCGCAGCAACTTGCCGGAGCCGCCGAAGACGAACTGGCTCCCCGCGTGCTCGACCTTGCGTTCGCCCTTGGCATCCTCGCCGTCCGCCGCCGGGAGCGTCGCGGCGAGCTCCCGGCCCACCCCCCGCAGCCGCTCCGCCGCCTCCCCCATCTCCGCGACATCCTGGCGCGGGAAGAGGTCCTCGACGACGAGGTAACCGTCGTCGTGGAAGCGACGCAGATCGGCCGGCGAGAGCTCTCGGGACATATAGGAATGCAAGTTTAACCTGAAAAGACCGCAAACGCGGAATTCTTTCTCTTGACAATCTAGAGAAGCGGCCGCACCATTCCTCCAGACGACCGAGAGGAGTGGCCGTGACCAGCAAGAACAAAAGCGACCTGCTCCAGGGCACCCTCGACATGCTCGTGCTCAAGGCGCTGCAGCTCGAGGCGATGCACGGCTGGGGGATCACCGAGCGCATCGAGCAGTGGTCCGAGCAGGTGCTGCAGGTGAGCCAGGGATCGCTCTACCCCGCCCTCTACCGGCTGCAGCGCCAGGGCTGGATCACCTCGTCCTGGAAAGTCACCGAGAACAACCGGCGGGCCCGCTACTACGCGCTCACCGCGGCCGGACGCCGGCAGCTCGCCGCCGAGCAGGAGAGCTGGGACCGGCTCTCCGGGGCCGTCAACCTCGTGATGCGGATGTCGAAAGTCTAGGAGCCTGGCACCATGGGAGTCCTGCGGGATGAGGTGAGGAAGCTCTCCGGCTCGCTGCGGCAGCGGACGGCGGAGCCGGAGCTGGACGAGGAGATCCGGTTCCACATCGACATGCAGACCGAGAAGAACGTGCGCCTCGGGATGAGCCCGGAGGAGGCCCGCCGCGCGGCGCTCGTCCGCTTCGGCGGCACCGAACGCATCAAGGAAGAGGCGCGCGACGAATACCGCAGCCGCCCGCTCGAGGACCTCGTCCAGGACCTCCGCTACGGGGTGCGCTCCGCCCTGGGCGCGCCGCTGTTCACGCTGCTCGCCGTGCTCACCCTCGCCCTCGGCATCGGCGCCAACGCCGCCGTCTTCGGCGTGGTCAAGTCGGTGCTGCTCGACGCGCTCCCCTACGCCGAAGCCGACCGCCTGGTGCGCGTCCACGCGCGCAAGCTGGACGGCACCCTCGAGCATTCGGGCGTGAGCGCCGCCGCCGTAGGCGACTTCACGGCGCGGCAGCGGTCGTTCACCCGTCTGACCGCCTTCTTCAACAACACGGCCGATGCCACGTTCAACAGCGAGACCGGGCCGCGAGTCCTGAAGCTGACGCTGGCGGGGGCCGGCTTCTTCCAGACCCTCGGCGTGCCCGCGATCCTCGGGCGGACGCTGACCGACGCCGACTGCGCGACCGGCGCCAAGGTGCTGATGTTGAGCTACGCGGCCTGGCGGCGGGAGCTCGGCGGCGATCCGCGCGTGCTCGGCAAAACGCTCCGTATCAACGGCAACCCCTGGCAGGTGGTGGGCGTGCTGCCGCGCGGCTTCGTCGGGCCGATGGGCGACGTCGACCTCTGGCTTCCTCTGGATCTGGGCCCGACGCTGCGCGATCCGATCCACGCGCGGCGCCGGCACTGGCTCGGCCTCATCGGCCGTCTGGCCCCGGGCGCCACCGTCGAGGGGGCGCAGCGCGATTTCGCCGCCATCGCCGCCGACCTGGCCCGGGAGCATCCGGAATCCGACGCCGGGCGCACCATGACGGCGGAATCGCTGCGCGACTCCATGGTCGGCGACACGCGCACCCCGCTGCTCGTGCTGATGGCGAGCGCCGGGCTGGTGCTCCTCATCACCTGCGCCAACCTGGCCGCCGCGATGCTGTCGCGGACGCTCTCCCGCCGCCAGGAGTTCGCCGTGCGGGTGGCGCTCGGCGCCGGGCGCGGCCGGCTCGTCCGGCAGCTGCTCACCGAGAGCACGCTGCTGGCGATCGCCGGTGGCGCGGCCGGGATCCTGCTCGCGTCGCTCGGCTTGGCCGTCCTCCGCAAGCTCGCGCTATCGGCACTGCCGGCTTACGCGGTGCTGTCGCTCGATCGCGACGCGGTGCTCGTCACCTCCCTGCTCGCGCTGGGCACCGGCATCGCCTTCGGCGTGGCCCCGGCGCTCTCCGCCGGCCGCACGAGCCCACAGGGCACGCTCCGTGAGGGAGCGCGCGGCGCCAGTGAGAGCCGGCGGACGCGGCGTCTGCGCGGCGCCCTGGTGGCCGGGCAGATCGCGCTCTGCGTCAGCCTCCTCGCCGGCGCCGGGCTGCTGGCCCGCAGCCTCTGGGCGATGGCCACCGCGCCGCTCGGCTTCAACCCGGACGGCGTACTGGCCGTGACCATCCAGTTCGGATCGCACAAGTACGACGACGAGAAGGTGGCCACCCGCTTCTACGAGCAGCTCGAGGAACGCCTGCGCGCCCTCCCCGGCGTGACCGGCGTGGCGAGCGTCAGCGAGCTCCCCGGCCCCGTGATGAACAGCAACGGGCTCGCGATCGAGGGCGTGACCTGGCCGGCGGGCGAGGGGCAGCCGTTCATCACCTACGCCGGCGTCTCGGACGACTACTTCCGCACCCTCGGCATTCCACTGCTGCGCGGACGCACCTTCGGCCCCATGGATCGGCCGGGCACGACGACGGCGATCGTGATCAGCGAGAGCATGGCACGGCGGTATTGGCGAAATACCAGCGGGTCAAAGGGCGACGCGATCGGCGCGCGCATCCGGTTGGGCCCGAACCTGGAAGGCCCGTGGTCCGAGGTGGTCGGCATCGTGGGCGACGTGCGCAACGATCCCGCCCGTCCGGAGCCGGTGCCCATGACCTATGCGTCGAGACGGCAGGACGCGTGGGCCGGCGCCTTCCTGCTGCGCACGAAAGGTGATCCGCTCTCCCTCCTCCACCCCTTCCAGCACGAGCTGGCGGCGGTCGATCCGGAGACCGCGATCAGTAAGGCGAGCACTCTGCGCTCCTACCTCGCCGACGGAATGGCGGGCCGCCGGCTCCCGGTGGTGTTGATGACCGCCTTCGGCGCCCTGGCGCTGCTCCTCGCCTCGGTAGGGGTCTATGCCATGTTCGCCAGCATGGTGGCGGCGCGCGAGCGGGAGTTCGGCCTTCGCGTCGCCCTCGGCTCGACCCGGCACGCCATCGCCGGGCTGGTCCTGCGAGCGGGAGCCGCCTGGATGGCGGCCGGGCTGGCCGGCGGCGCGATCGGCGTCGTGGCGGTCGCCCGCCTCCTGCGCAACCTGCTCTACGGCGTGCCGCCGTTCGATCCGATCGCGCTGGGGGTTGCCGTCCTCACGCTGCTCGTCTGCGCCACCGTCGCGCTGCTCGTCCCGGTCCGCCGCGCGGCGCGCGTCGATCCGATCACGGTGATCCGGGAGTGATGTGGTTGCAATGGTCCAGGCGCGATATCGAGGCGATCAGGGACGGGCCGTCCTCATCTCGACATCCCCATCTCGACGTAATAGACCACGCCCGCGGCATCGTCCGTGAAGAGAAAGGCGTCGGGCCCGAAGCGCAGGATGTCCACCGGGCGGCCGTGGATCTTCCCGTCGTGGAGAAAGCCGGTGATGAAATCCACCGGTGGGGCGCCCGGCCCGTCCACGCGCGCCAGGCGGTAGCCGTGCCCCAGACCCTTCTTCGTCGAGCCGTGCAGGGCCACCAGGAAGGAGCCTCCCAGCTCGGCGGGGCTCTCCCTGGCGTCGAAAAATTCAAATCCCAGGGGTGAGCTGTGGGCGTCGAAAGCCGTGTAGGCCGGCGGAGCTTCCCGGCAGCTCATCTTCTTCCCGCGCGCGTTGAGCTTGCCGTCCGGATAGACCCGCGGGCCGGACTGGAAGCAGTAGGGCCAGCCATAGTTCGCGCCGTCTTTCAGGGCATAGAAGGTATCGGCGGGCTTGTGGTCGCCGAGATGATCCGCTCCCATGTCGGTCGCGAACAGCTGCCCGTCGATCCAGCGCATTCCCACCGCGTTGCGCAGGCCCCACGCGAAATGCCTCGGGTGCTGTCCGTCCGGATCCATCTCCAGAACGCTGGCGCGCACCTCTTCCTTCTCCTTGCAGGCGTCTCGGACGGCGCGTTGTCCCCCGCCCGGTACCGGTAGCGCAGCAGGCGGTCCGTCAACGCCAGGTACAGCCAGCTGGCGCCGGTGCCGTCGGTGAAAAAGGCGACGCTGTTCGGGTTGCGCAGGCCGGTCAGATAGGGGATCACGTTCTTGAAGCTCCTGGTGGCCGGATCGAACGGGTCGAGGATGTAGACGGCGCCTCTCGTGTTGTCGGAGAGGTTGTACATGTCGGTGACGAAGATCCGGTCGTCGGGGCTCTTTGCCAGGAAACGCACGCGCCGCAACCCTTGCGCCGCCACGCTGATCTCGAATCCTGCCGGCAGGTTCAGGTCGAAGGATCTGCCGCCGGAAAGCGAGACGTGGCGCGGCGTCAGCTTCGGCGCACCCGCGCCCGCCGCTGCCGCGGGGTGAAGCCCCATCGTGGCGGTCACCGGCGCCAGGAGCGCCAGCAGGAGAACGATCTTTCTTCCCACGCGCGAAAACCTGGATCTCATAGATCTTCCTCGCGATGCCTCGCCAAGCGGCCGCAAAATTCGATCTGTCGCGTCAACGAGGTCTGAGTGTATTCCTCCCCGGCCGGCGGAGAAAGGGGAGGGCTCCGGAACGCCGGGCCGCCGGCTCCCTCATGTTAAAATTCCGTAGTGAAAAGAAACCCCCGGCGTTCCCCTTCCGCGCTCCGGCTCGGCCTTGCCTGCCTGCTGGCTCCACTCCTCGCCCATGGTGCCACGGCCGCCACGTTCCAGGTCGCGAATCTGGCCGACTCCGGGCCGGGCAGCCTGCGGCAGATCGGCTAAGATGGCGCGTAACTTCATAGGAGGTTCTCGACATGCGAGCATTCCTCGGCGCCATTCTTCTCCTCGTGATCCCCCAACCTTTGATCTCTCAACAGGCAGCGGCCACGCCGGCCCCGCCCCCTGGGGCAGCCGCCGCACCCGCTCCCTCCGTACGCGACGCGAACCTGCCGCCGTCGGAGGCCCAGGCCAAAGCCGGTCTGGAGAAATCCCCCCGCCACGGCGAGTGGGTGGACGTCAAGCTCCCCTCGGGGGGCGCGCCGATCCGGACCTGGATCGTCTATCCCGAGCGCAAGGACAAGGCCGGCGTCGTCGTCCTGATCCATGAGATCTACGGGCTTTCCGACTGGCTCCGCGGCGTCGCCGACCAGCTCGCCCGGGACGGGTTCATCGCCGTCGCGCCCGACCTGATCTCGGGGCTCGGCCCCAACGGCGGGGGGACCGACTCGGCGGCGAGCCGCGACGACGTGGTGAAGCTCGTGCAGACGCTCACTCCCGAGATGACGAAGGCCCGCCTGGACGCCGTCCGCGAGTACGCCGCCAGGCTCCCCGCCGCCAACGGCAAGATCGCCACCATCGGCTTCTGCTGGGGGGGCGGCCGGAGTTTCTCCTATGCGGCCACCCAGCCGACCCTCGCCGCCGCGGTCGTCTACTACGGCACCCCGCCGGAAGCCGCGGAGCTGGCCCGGATCAAGGCCCCGGTCCTCGGCTTCTACGGCGGCGACGACGCGCGCGTCACCTCGACCGTCGCTCCGGCGCAGGCGGAGATGAAAAAGCTCGGCAAGAGCTACGAGCCGCACGTCTTCGCAGGAGCGGGCCACGGCTTCCTGCGCGCGCAGGAGGACCGTGCCGGGGCGAACCTCAAGGCCACGCAGATGGCCTGGCCGCGGACGGTAACCTTTCTGAGAGAGCACCTGAAGTAGGGATGGCCGAGGGCCCGGTGCTTTAACGCCAGCCGTCTCAAGGAGCCACGTGGACATCAATCCGGACAGTTGCTGGGGCTGCTCAGTGCCCTTAGCGGGCATGCTCGAGATGGTGCTGATCGCGGTCGGCATCCTGATTCTGGGGCTAGCGCTCCGCCGCAGCACGAGGCCCCTGGCGAGGGGGATCGGAAACCTGCTCGTCGTCCTCTCGTCCGTATGCCATCTTATAGGCATCGCAAGCATCCACAGGTTCGGTATTCAATGGTCGTGGGCCGGGCAAGCGGAGCCGTTTGAGCTCAAACTCACTTGGGACTGGATCTTCATCCTCGGGTGGGTGCTCGCCTCATGCGCGGCCCTGATCCTCTTCCTGCGTCACCTCACGCGAAACAGTGGAGATAGAGCTAGCACACGGATTGCATTTCGTTCTACTCCGGGCTTTTCGCCCGCGGATCCGCTTCTACAACACGAGGAGCACCACCATGGCACGAAGCGACAGTCAGGGAAAATCAGGCGACGGCGCGCAGACGCTGGAGCAGCCGCAGGTTCAGGCCGAGCCCAAGCCCCCCTATCCGCAACAAAAACTGGAAAAGCCGGGTCTCGAGGCGGAGATGCAGCAGCAGCCGCAGTGGCGGGCCCCGAAGTACAAGCCCGCCGGCAAGCTGGCGGGCAAGGTGGCGCTGGTGACCGGCGGCGACAGCGGCATCGGCCGGGCCGTCGCCTATCTCTACGCCCGCGAGGGGGCCGACGTCGCCATCGTCCATCTGCCGGAGGAGCAGCGAGACGCGGACGAAACACGCCAAGCCATCGAAGAGGTGGGGCGGCGGTGCCTGGATATCCCCGGTGACCTGACCGACCCGCGATTCTGCCGCGAGGCCGTCGAGCGCACCGTGCGCGAGCTGGGCCACCTCGACATCCTGGTCTCCAACGCCGCCTGGCAGAACCGCAAGGAGAGCATCGCGGAGATCACCGACGAGGAGTGGCAGCGCACCTTCCGCACCAACATCGACGCCTACTTCCACCTCTGCAAGGCCGCTCTCGAGCACATGCCGCCGGGCAGCGCGATCATCGCCACCAGCTCCGAGACGGGTCTCATGGGCGAGAAGGCACTGCTGGAATACTCGGCCACCAAGGGGGCGATCAACGCCTTCACCAAGGCGCTGGCGCAGCAGCTGGCCACCAAGGGGATCCGCGTCAACGCGGTGGCCCCCGGCCCGGTCTGGACGCCGCTAAATCCCGCCGACGAGGGCATGAGCCCTGAAAAACTGGAGAAGTTCGGCGCCAAGACGCCAATGAAGCGCGCCGCCCAGCCGGAGGAGATCGCCCCGGCCTACGTCTTCCTGGCCAGCGACGCCGACTCCTCCTTCATCAGCGGCATCGTGCTCCAGGAGATGGGCGGCCTGACCACGGGCGGCTGACCAATCGATCAACCCGCCGAACGACAGGAGAAACCGATCATGCCCGAGAAAAAAACGGTCGAGAAGGCCCAGAAGGACAAGCGCGAGGGGAAGGCCGCGAGCACCCAGGCCGGCGAGTTCGTGCACGAGGAGATCGAGCACGTCAAGGAAGGCAAGCACGGAGCGCGGTCGGCCAAACAGGCGATCGCGATCGGCCTTTCGAAAGCGCGCCGCGCCGGCGTGAAGCTCCCGGCGCCCAAGAAGGGAACGGCTTCGGAAGCGACGCGGCACAAGGCTGAAGCCGACAACAAGGCGGGAGCGAAAGGGGCGAAGAAGACCGTTTCACGAACGCGCTCCAGGGCGACGAGCGCGGCGCTGAAGAAGGAAGGGCATTCCGCCGCGTCGCCGCAGGCGCTCTCCAGGCAGGCGAAATCGGCCGCGGCGAAGCGCCCCGCCGCCGACCGTTCCGCGTCGGCGCGCAAGGCGGCGCGCACCAAGGGACCCGAGGAACGCTCGGAAGCGGCGAGCAAGGCGGCGAAGACACGGGCCAAGAAGGCTCCGGCGAAGAAAGCGGCGGCCAAGAAAACGGCGACCAAAAAGCCCGCCGCGAAGAAGTCTTCCTGACGTCGCGGCGACCGTCGGCGACCCCCTACCCGGACCCCAGGACGAACTGATTTCCATCCGGGTCGGCGAAAATGGCGGAGGTGCCCCACCCTTCCTCTTTCGGCTCCTGGAGGAAGACGACCCCTTTCGCCGCCAGCTCGCGCCAGGTCGCCTTCACGTCGTCCGCCACGAACGAGATGCCGGTGAACGTTCCAATGCGGTCCTCGTGACCGGGGGGGGTGAACAGCGTGACCCCGGTCCCCGAGCGCCCCACCCCCAGCTCGATCCAGCGTTGCTTGCCGTCGAACGGCTGGTCCGTGACGATGCGAAATCCCAGCTTCGCCGTGTAGAACTCCAGCGCTCGCTGCTGGTCGCGAACCGGGATGCCGACGAACTTCATGGCCTTGATCATCTCTTCTCCTCTCGGTGATGGATCTCAACTTACGGTCCGATCATGAACCGGCGGAGAATGGCGGCGCAAGGCGCGTGAAGGCTACTATGGCAGCCATTGCCATAGAATGACGCCCGATGACGACCGTGGAAATCGACGTTTATGTGCTGGACACTCTCATGGCCGACCTGGTCGGACATGACCGCCAACCCTCCGCCTTTCTGGTCTACCTGTTTCTGTGGCGCCGGACGCAAGGAAACGGCGAAGCGACGGCGCAGGTGAGCCTCCTGGACATCTCCACCGGGACCGGCCTGTCGAAGCGGTCGGTGCAAGAGGCCCTGCGCCTGCTCGCCAAGCGGCGCCTGCTGTCGATTCAGCGCGAAGGGATCACGGCGATTCCCGTCTACGCGGTTCTGCGCCCATGGATGCGTGATCCCCCCGCGAGCTGAACGGATGCTCCCTCAAGCGGGCTGCCGCGGCGCCTGCGACTGCGGCGCGCTCTTCGTCTTCTCACCCGGCGGAGTTCCGGTGCCGCGCAGGTTGATGAACTTGCTCAGCGTGTCGAACCAGAAGGGCGCCCCGAGCGAGATCGCGCCCATCGTGAGGAGGAGCCCCAGCAGCTTTTTCAGCAGAAACCCGGTGGCTTCGAAGCCACCGTTGCCGTTGGTGATCCAGGGGAACCGGCGGTCGTCTTTCGGGTTCTGGGACCAGCCCAGCGGCAGGCTCAAGACATCCGTTTCCGTCTGCAGCTCCTCGACGCTCTTGGTCGCCGCCGCCTTTTGCAGAAAGGAAGTGCGCAGGTCTTTATCGGTCGAGAGGTGGTGCACGAGCAGGATGGTGTCCGCGTTCATCAGGCAGACGAGGAGGACCGACAGGACCAGCAGGATCTTCTGGGTCCAGCGCTTGTACCATCCACTGACCCGGTCCATGGCATCGTTGAACCAGTTTTCGATCTCCGTCCGGAGCCGCACCACATTGTCCTCGGCCGCCGCGGTCTCGCGCTTCGCCTTGTCGATCAGGACCAGCAAGGTTTCTTTCGTGTGACCGGGCGGCAGCCGGCGGACCGCGGTCTGGAAATTCGCCAGCTGGTCGGGAATCCCCGCGGCCAGCGTGCGGCCCGCGACGAGCGCCGTTTCGAGCGCATCGGCGGCGGCTTTCTTCTTCCCGGCGTCCTTCGGATCGCGGGCGGAATCGACCGCGGCCCGCCGGGCGTCGAGCATCTTCACGGCCGCGCCGGCCGAATCGAGCACCCTCCTGGCCTGGGCCACGGCGGCGGCGTCCGCCGGAGCTTGCTGCGCCTGCCGGTAGGCCGCCTCCGCCTGCGTCTCGGCCGCCACCAGGGCGTCGCGCGCCTGCTTCGCGGCCGCTTCCAACGTTGCGGCCGCCGCGGCGTCCGGCCGGCCCTTCGCGGCCTGGTACGCGTCGTCGGCCTGCTCGGCCTTCGAGAGGAGCTCGCCCTGGGCGGCCGCGACAACCCCGTGGCTCCCGAGGACGTCCAGCAGGGCGAGAGCGAAGGTCTTCGAGGGCATGTAGGAGGGGAGGCGGTTCGGCCGGGTCGGATCGGCGGCGTCCTGGGAGATGCCGTCGACGAGGCCGTGGTTGTAGACCTGCTGAGCCAGACCGGTGAAGGCCGGGTCGTTCAACAGGTTCTTGATCCCCGCGAAGAGGTTCTTCCCCCGTTGATTGATCACCGTGGCGATCCCCTCGTTGAGCACGGTGCAGGCCATGCTGAGCACGAGATAGATGAAGATGAGGCCGATGGCGACTTCCAGCACGCTTGAGCCAAGCATTGGAAAATCCCTTTCTGTCTGAGACGTTCAGCCGGCCTGATTCCGGTCCCCGCCGCGAAAATTCGATCAAACCTTCACGGACTGCGAGCCGGCCAGCAGCCTCATGAGGGCGGCATGGTCCACCGGCTTGACCAGGTGGCTGTCGAACCCGGCCTCGCGCGAGAGGCGGCGGTCTTCGTCCTGCCCCCAGCCGGTCAGGGCGACCATCATGATGCTCTTGCCCCACGGCTGCTCGCGGATGGTGCGGCAGGCTTCGTAGCCGTTCATCCTCGGCATGCCGATGTCGAGCAGGATCACGTCGGGCTTGTAGGCCGCCGCCGTCTCGACCGCTTCGACCCCGTCGTGGGCCGTCCACGTCTCGCAGCCGGTCAGCCGCAACAGCATGGCGAGGCTGAGGGCGGAATCCCGGTTGTCGTCGACGACGAGGACGCGGCGGGCCATCGCCAGGACGGCTTCCGCGGCCGGTTTGACCGGCGTAGGGCCCGGCTCCGGCTTCTCGGCGAGGACCGGCAGACAGACGACGAATTCACTCCCCCGTCCCAACCCCTCGCTATGGGCCGTCACGCTGCCGCCGTGCATTTCGACCAGCCGTTTCACCAGCGTCAAGCCGATGCCGAGCCCGCCTTGCGACCGCTCCAGCGACCGGTCGATCTGTGTGAACGCCTCGAACACCTGGGGCAGCATGCCGGGCGGAATGCCGACGCCGGTATCCTGGACGCTCACCAGCACGTCACCCCCCTGCCGCCTGGCGGCCAGCCGGATGCGGCCCCCCTTCTCGGTGTATTTGGCGGCGTTGTTCAACAGGTTGGAGAACACCTGGGCCAGCCGGGTGAGGTCGGCGTCGAGATGGACCGGGGCCGGCGGCACGCTCACCGTCAGGTCGTGCCCCCCCGCCTCGATGAGCGGGCGGCTGGTCTCGACCGCGCTGCTCACCACCG
The DNA here is from genome assembly GCA_963698025.1 of uncultured Acidobacteriota bacterium. Taxonomy (GTDB): domain Bacteria; phylum Acidobacteriota; class Thermoanaerobaculia; order Multivoradales; family UBA5704; genus DATARR01. The sequence continues at coordinate 2,000,369 of OY969112.1, forward strand.
CCGACAGCTCGATCCGCTCCCGGCGGAGCTCCAGCTTGTTGCGGGTGATGCGGCTCACGTCGAGCAGATCGTCCACCAGCCGCACCAGCTGCGACAGCTGCCGGTCCATCATGGTCCGGGCGCGCTCGACGGCTGCCCCGCCGTGGTCCGCCCGCTTGAGGATCTCCAGCCCGTTGCGGATCGGCGCGAGCGGGTTGCGGAGCTCGTGGGCCAGCGTCGCCAGGAACTCGTCCTTGCGATGATCGGCCTCGGAAAGGTCCGCCGCCAGCCGCCGCAGGTCGTTTTCGGCACGCTTGCGGTCGGTGACGTCGACCCCGGTCGGAGCGACGAACAGCACCCGCCCCGCGTCGTCCGTCACCGGCGAGATGGTCAGGTCGACGACCCGCTCGCTCCCGTCGGCGACGAAGTAGGGGGTCTCGCGCCGGAACGGCCGTCCCGCGATCGCTTGCAGGCAGCCCGCCCGGACCATCTCCATCAGGGCCGGCGACCGGTTCCACCACCCGCAATCCCAGAACTTCTTGCCGATGATCTCGTCGCGCGTGAAGCCGCAGGCGTCGAGGCAGAGGCGGTTCGCCTCGACGATCGTGCCGTCGAGGGTCATCACGCCGGCGAAGTAGGTCCCCTGCTCGAAGAAGGTGCGGAACTTGGCGTTCGCCTCGGCGGCGGCGATCGCCTCGGCTACCGCCTGCCGCTCCCGTTCCGCGGCCTGCTTGCGCTCGCTGATGTCACGGAACACGAGCACGGCCCCGACGATCCGGTCCCCGCTCCGGATGGGTGCGCCGCTGTCGTCGATCGGACGGCGGGTGCCGTCCCTGGAGATCAGGACGGCGTGATTTGCCAGCCCGACGATCCCCCCCTCCCGCAGCGCCCTTGCCACCGGGCTCTCGACCGTCTTCCCGGTGCCTTCGTTGACGATGTCGAACACGGCTTCGACGGGCTGGCCCGCCGCCTCGTCCCGCGTCCAGCCGGTCAGGGCCACCGCCACGTCGTTCAGGAAGGTCACCCGCCCCTCGGCGTCCGTGGTCAGCACGGCGTCGCCGATGCTGGCGAGCGTGACCCGGTAGAGCTCGGCCTGCTCCCGGAGCCGTTCCTCCGACCGCCGGCGATCGATGAACTGTGCGATCCCCTCCGCCAGCGGGGCGAGGTCGGTCAGGACGCCCTCGGTGAGCGGGTGGCGGGCGAACATCGCCACCACCCCCACCACCCGCCCCTCGATCGTCAGCGGGTAGCCGGCGAAGGCGGCCATCCCCTCCCGCCGGGCCCACTCCCGGTCGCTGACGTTTGGATCGTCCGGAACGGCGTTGGTGAGATGCGGCTGGCCGGTGCCGGCGATCCGCCCGATCTTGAACTGACCGACCGGAACCCGGCCGTGCGGCCCGTCCAGGTGGGTGTAGAACCCCGCGCTGGCCCGCAGCTCCAGCATCTGTTCCGGACCGTTCAGCGTCCAGATGCGGGCGAAGGCCATGTCCAGATGGCGAACGAGGGCTTCGCAGCACTGCTGCAGGACGGCCGGCGTCGGGTGGATCGAGGCGAGGGCGGTGCTGACGTCGGCCCGCAGGGCGATCAGCCGGACGCGTTCGCCCTGGGCGGCCGTGCCCCGCGGGCTCTTCCGCCGCTCAGCCATGGGGGAAAACAGGGCACGGAACCGTCATACACCGGCATCATATATCGCTCAAGCACGGCTGGGGGCACGCCCTGATCTGTTGCAGGATCACGGCGCGCCGTGCGATCTGGTTGATGAGGCCGCTGAAAATCAAGCTGTGGACCGGGTAGAGCGCATACCAGTAGAGCCACCCTGGCAATCCCCTGGGCGCGAAGAAAGCCACTTGCGAGAGCAGCGACCGATCGTCGTCCTGAGGCGTCACCTGGAACTGCAGCCAGGCTTTTCCGGGCACCTTCATCTCCGCGCGCAGTCTCAGCATCCGTCCGGGCTCGAGGGCCTCCACCCGCCAGAAATCGAGCGCATCCCCGACCCGCAGACCCTCCGGATCGCGGCGTCCGCGCCGCAGGCCCACCCCGCCGATCACCCAATCCATGAGACCCCGGATCTTCCAGGCCCAGTTCATATAAAACCAGCCGCGCTTCCCCCCCAGCCCGGTGAAGACCTGGTAGATCTCCGCGGGGGAGGCGGCGACCACGCGCTGGCGATGCTCCAGAATCATGCCTTCCTGCGTGGTCAGGACGATCGGCTGCGCAGCACCCGGGGTGGTGCTCAAGGCATCGCTCCAGGTGGTTTCGATCTTGCTCGCCTGCAATTCGGCAAGCGCCCGCTCGACCGAGGTTCGATAGCTCACGGGCTGGATGTCCGGAAACAGTTGCCGGGCGCCGGGATCCCGCACGATGTTCTCGTTGCGCAGACCCTCGACCAGCGGACGGGCGATGACCGCGGGGATCGGAGTGACCAGGTTTACCCAGTAAGACGACAGGCGCGGCGTCAGCACCGGGACCGGCACCATCCAGCGTTTCAGGCCGCGGGCCTCGGCATAGAGGGTCATCATCTCGCCGTAGGTGACGACCTCCGAGCCGCCAATCTCGAGGATGCGCCCCCGGCTCTCGGGGACGGCGAGCGCCGCCGTCAGATACTCCAGCACTTCGCGAATGCCGATCGGCTGGGTCCGGGTGTAGACCCAGCGGGGGCAGATCATCACCGGCACGCGTTCCGTCAGATAGCGGATCATCTCGAAAGAGACACTGCCCGAGCCGACGATCACGCCGGCGCGAAACTCGGTAACCGGGACGCCGCCGCTCCGCAGTCGGTCGCCCGTCTGCTGGCGCGAGCGCAGATGTTCCGAGAGCTCGGGCGAAGCTTCGGCCAGGCCACCGAGATAGACGATGCGCTCGATGCCCGCGGCGCGGGCGGCAACGCCAAAATAGCCGGCGGCGCTCAGGTCGCGCTGGTGAAAATCTGCACCACCCCCCAGGCTATGAACCAGATAGTAAGCCGCCTGGACCTCCCGCATCGCCGAAGCGAGAGTCTCCGGCTGGAGCACGTCGCCGGCCACGATCTCGACGGCACCGTGCCAGGGGCGCCCCTGCAAGCGCACGGGATCGCGCACCAGGCAGCGGACGCGATATCCCATCTCCAGCAGGCGTGGAACGAGCCGCCCGCCGATGTAACCCGTGGAGCCGGTCACCAGGATGACGGGGCGCTGCGTGATCTCTTCTGACATCTTTGCCTGCGGTTGCCTTCGATTTATGATCGAGCGATCTTTCACCCTACGCCCATTCCCGATCAACGTCAACACCGACCCGAAAGCCACGCTTCTCGATTCCCAATACCGCATGGCCGGGGTTCCGCCAGGATTCCGGGTGGTTCAGGTCGCCCGGACCTGAGCGTGCATGGCGCCGCGCCGGAGAATCAGGAGAAATCGGGGCGATCTTCAGGCAACTGGGCGAGTGGGAGATCGAAGGCAAGGTCTTCCACGATGGCGAGACGCTGCAGGGCCCGGACCTCCCCAAAGGCCTCGTCGTCCACCTGCGGGGCAGCATGGACGACGTCGACTTCAACAACGTTCACTGGGAGATCGACTGGCCCGGGCTGGGCCCCCCGGCAAGCTGAAACCCGGAGGCCGGGCATGCGCGATTTCCGATCGGCAGCGTTCCTCGCGCCGGGATAGCTCGTGGATCCAACCCGGGCATCAAATCGCCCGGGCGCGATTGTATCTCACATCGAACCCTGGCACGCCGTTCCGTCTACTGAAACGTGCATGCTGGGACTCGGCTGACGGCTCAACAGTAGCATAGCCGCAGCAATCGTTAGAACAATGCTGAGCAGCATGAGGCATCCTGTTTGCTTCGGTTTCGGCCATGGATTCAGCCGAAACTCGGATTGAAAGCGCCTCTCGGCGAAGGCGTCCAATAGAGCCGCCGCCACCTTGCTGTCGTCGCGCGAATCACGCCACCATATGTAGCGCAGCCAGGAAGGGTCAGCAATGATCATCAGCGGCACACAGGGATCCGAAAGCTCTATGTCTAGCTTGGTCCGGCTTTCACCGCTCGAATTTGACAGGTGCAGCGCCCATGATTCCGCGCCCGCGCGCTTGTAAGAACAGTTGTGTATCGACAGTCGTACTTTTGTATCCAGGCCGGCGACACTGAGCTTAAGGAGCAGGCCACCTTTCAAGCTGAAGTGCTTTTCATCGGACGAACCGATGACATGTGATCGTTCAGCTTTGAGCTCGAGTCCGGCCTGGTCAATAACTTGCGACTCTATAGCTGGGAGCGAGGCCTCGATTCGCGCTTTCAGCTGATTGCCGAAGTCGCTCCAGAAGAACGACGACTCTTGCCTTGCTTTCAGGTCCTCAATGCTCATTGTTCCCCCGAAGAAGTGCCAGAAGTTCAGGGTTCCGGGTACCCGCAAACCCTGCACCTTGATTTCAGCGACATGGCCTTCTGGGCGGCCCTGCGCGAGCGCCCCATCCGAGTATCACATCACAGCAGAATTGAACGGTCTGGCGGAGCTCGAATCCCGAGGCCCAACGGGCCGTTTTCCCTCAGCCCAGGGCAGCGCCTTGGGATTGGCCATCGCCTCATAACCTGTTGCGGCCTGAAGGCCGCGCCACCGGTTGAGTGAAATTCGGACTGCCGGTTAGCGCTGCCCTTCAGGCCGCTTCGCTTCCAGGATCCCCTCGGAACCCAGGGCAGCGCCCTGGGCTGAGGAAGCCCGGACCGTTGGCCCGGTCATGCGGTGATGTCGCCGGGGCGGCCACATACGGAAACCAACTGACGCGGCTCGCTCAGCCTAACACACTGGCCTTCGGCGGCTCACGCTGTTTTCGCCCCTTGTCAGAAGCCGGCGGACAGCGACGAAAACCTTGCAGGAAAGGGACGGCGCGAGCGGTGCCGGCGATCGGCCTCTTCGGAGCCGATCTATTAGACTTGCCGGCATGCCGTAACGATATACCCCTCCGTGTCGCCTCTCTTTCGGAGTGCAAGTAGATCTCGTTGGCTGTGCTCATCCCGACAAGGAGGAAAGCCGTGTGCAAATGCACCGTTTCACCCCAACGCCCCGCGATTCCAATCCGGCGGGTCTGCCTGCTGGCCGTCGCGGTCATCGCGGCTCTCGCGATCGTGGCGAGCGGCCCGGCGGCCGCTCAGATCGTGAAGCCCTCCGACAGTGCGCTGTCGAAGCTCACCTTTCGTAGCGAGGAGCTCGCGCCCTCACAGACCATCGTGCCCCTCGCGGAGTCCCAGAACGCCGCGCCGTCCGTCGCGCGGGGCGGTTGGGAAGCTTTTCGCGGCCGTACCAAAGTCGAGTGGCGGGCGTCGGTCGACCAGCGGACCGGGCTGATCGCCTCGGCCGCGGGCGGCGGCATCGCCTGGATTCCCGGTCCCGGCAACTCGCTCACCCAGGCCGACGCCACGCCGTCCGGCCGCGCAGCCGGCCGTGAGCCCGGGATGGCGGCCCTGGAGGCGATCGCGCGCCGCGAGCTCGAACGCCTCTACCTTCTCCTGGGCGTCACCGGCAAGGATCTGGTCTTGAACCAGGGGCGGTCCGGGCACCCCGCCGGCCATCTCTGGCTGGTCGATTTCGACCTCGTTCGCGACGGCCTCGTGGTCGAGGGCGCGCACGTCGTCTTCCGCGTCAACAACGGCAACCTCATCCAGTTCGGCTCCGAGTACCTGCCGTCTCCAGGTTCCCAGGTTCCCCCCACGACCGTCAGCCGCGCGAAGGCCCTGGCCGTCCTGGCGAAATACGCCGGCCGGCGGACCGTCGACGACACGTTCCTGGATACGGGGAGTCTCCACCTCCTGCCGGCCAACGCCGGCGGCACCCGAGACGCCCGCGGCTCCGAACCCGGCCAGGGGCGCAGGATCGTCAAGGTCTGGCAGCTCACCTTCCGCCGCCGCGGCGTCCTCGGGACCTGGCGGGCGCGCGTCGACGCGAGCTCCGGCAAGCTGCTCGAATTCGTGGACATCAATGCCTACGCCTCCGCGCAGGTCACCGGCGGAATCTATCCGTTCTCGCCGGCCGTCGGCGCCGAGGTCACCCGTGCCATGCCCTTCGCCGACGCCGGCGGCGGCGCCGCCAATTCGGCGGGCCTGTACAATTTCACCACCGCCACCAGCTCGGCGCTGAACGGTCCTTACGTGCAGATCTCCGACAACTGCGGCGGCGGCGCCATCTCGCAGCCTTCCGACGGGGTGGGCAACATCACCTTCGGCACCTCGGCCGGCACCGACTGCACCACTCCGGGCCATGGCGGGGGCGGCAACACCCACGCGTCGCGCACCCAGTTCTACCACGTCAATCGCATCAAGGAAGTCGGCCGCGGCTGGCTGCCCGGCAACACCTGGCTGGGCCAGACGCTGCCCGTGAACGTCAACCTGAACATGCTCTGCAACGCCTTCTGGAACGGCTCGAGCCTGAACTTTTTCAAGTCGGGCGGCGGCTGCGGCAACACCGGAGAGATCGCCGCGGTGTCGCTTCACGAGTATGGCCACGGCCTCGACCAGAACGACGGCACGCCGCTGGAGAACACCAGCGAAGCCTATGCCGACGTCACCGCGGTGATCGCCCTTCACGCCTCCTGCATCGGACCCGGCTTCCAGGGGGGCAACTGCGGCGGGTACGGCGACGCCTGCACCGCCTGCACCGGGGTGCGCGACGTCGACTTCACCAAGCGGGCCTCGAACACTCCGGCCACGGTGAGCAACTTCACCCAGTCCCATTGCGGCTCCGGCGGGGGTCCCTGCGGCAGGGAGGAGCACTGTGAGTCCTACGTCGCCTCCGAAGCGGTCTGGGATTTCGCCAACCATGACCTCCCCAACCCGGGCACCGGCGCCGCCTGGACCACCCTCGACCGCCTGTGGTACCTCTCGCGGTCGTCCTCCACCACCGGTTTCACCTGCTCGACCGGCGGCACCTTCACCTCCGACGGCTGCAACATCGGCTCCTGGTGGGAGACCATGCGGGCGGTCGACGACGACGACGGCGACCTCACGAACGGCACCCCGCACGGCGGCGCGCTGTTCGCGGCCTTCAACCGTCACGGCATCGCCTGCCCGACGGATCCGGGAGCGAGCGTCACGTTCGCCGGCTGCACGCCGCCGCCGGTGCCTACCCTGGCGCTCGCCGCCAGCGACAACTCGGTCGCGGTGACGGTCACCGGCACCGGCGTCTTCGACATTTTCCGCAACGAGGTCGGTTGCAACGCCGGTTTCACCAAGATCGCCGACGACTTCGCGGGCGGCACGCTGATCGATCATGGCGTCGCCAACGACACGACCTACTACTACCAGGCCGTCGCCCAGCCGGGCGGCAATGAGGCCTGCGCCTCGACCCCGACGCCCTGCCAGTCGGTGACGCCCTCGCTGGTGCCCAAGATTCAAGTGCCGGGCGGCGTCGACCTCGGGGATACCTGTGTGGGCGCGAACCATGCCGGAACGCTCAACGTCTGCAACACCGGCAAATCCGACCTGATCGTCGCGGCCATCACCTCGTCCAACCCGAAGTTCTCCGTGACCGTGCCCTCCTCCGGCTATCCGGTGACGATCAGCCACGACTTCTGCTTCCCCTTCCAGGTCGCGTTCAACCCCGCGGCCACGGGCCCGCAGACGGCGACGCTGACGATTCCGAGCAACGACCCGGCGACCCCCAACGCCACCGTCCAGATCACCGGCAACGGCACTGAGCCGGACATCCGGATGACCGGCTCGACGGACTTCGGCGTCGCCTCCGCCTGGGAGCCGGCCGAGAAGACGCTCTCCGTGTGCAACACCGGCAACTGCCCGCTGTCCGTCGCTTCCGCGTCGGTCGGATGCGCGGATTTCACCCTCGTCAACAGCCCCTTCCCGGCCGTGGTGGGTCCCGGCTCCTGTCTGAATCTGATCGTCCGCTTCACTCCCGTGCTGCCCGGCGCGAAGAGTTGCGGCCTCACGATCGCGAGCAACGATCCGGACACGCCGGCGGTGAGCCGCACCCTGACCGCCAGGACTCCCCCCTTCCTCAGCCTCCATGTCGGGCTGGCGGATCCGCAGGGCGCGCTGCACCTCATCGCCAGACAGGGATCGGCCTTCCATCTGGACTTCGTCTACCCCTGGCAACCGCAGTGGGCGTGGGACGTCCGCCTCGGCTCTTCGCGTTTCGACGGTCGTGCGGGTAACCCCGACACCGAGGTCGCGACGCTGTCGGCCAACGCCAAGTTCACCCTCACACCGGCGGCGCCGGTTCACCTGTTCCTGAACGGCGGCCTCGGCGCATATCACTTCCACCCTGGAGACTACGAAGGCGGCGGCAACCTCGGCGCCGGCCTCAACGTGCCGCTGGGTCCCCGCTTCGCACTCGAGTTGACGTACAACTACGACTGGGCCTTCACCGCCACGCCGACTCTCCGCTTCAGCCAGGTCCAACTAGGGCTCCTGGTCTCCTTCTAGCTCACCTCCGCACGGCTCCTCCCGAGGCCTTCACGGCCTCGGGAGGACATCGCTTCATCGGCGCCTTGGCGGCTCAACGGACGCGCCTGCACGTTGGTGGTGTTTACATCGCGTCGTTGAACTATCCGGTCTTCAAAGGCCCGGCGACCTTGTAAGTACTGAGGATGATGCCAGACGGCATTGCTTTCGTGCTGACGAGCTCGAATGAGCGTGGCGGGGTTCCCTCCGCAAAGAAGCGCTTCCCCGTGCCCAACAGGACCGGATAGACGACCAGCAGGACTTCATCCGCAAGCCCATGTTCGAGCAGCGTCGATGTCAGCGTGGAGCTACCCGAGAGGATAAGGTCCGGGCCGTCCTGCGACTTGATGCGGCGAATGCCCTCGACGATGTCCGGTCCAAGGCCCTCGAACGGGCCCCATTCAAGACTTTCCGGACGGTGGGTAGCGATATATTTTGTTGCCGCATTGAGGCCGTCCGCCATCGGGCTGCTCGGCGCCTTTGGCCAGAAGCCCGACCAGATATCGTAGGTGCGACGGCCAAGCAGCAGATCGAAGCTCTCGCCATACGCGGCGAGGATTGCATCTCTGCCAGCGGGGGTCCGATAGGGCACGGTCCAGTCGCTGTAGGGGAAATCGCCGTCATCGGCGGAGTGCTGGATCACGCCGTCCAGCGAGATGTGTTCCATGATTCTGAGCTTTCTCATTTGAGTCTCCGTGTTCTGGGGTGTCAACAACCAGGTCTCGACATCAAGTGATGTGTGTCGTCTGTCCAACGGCTCAGAAGCTCACCGCGCGGCAAGTTCGCAGAGCGCGGTTGCCGTCTGGTGCAGGGCTCGGGGTTGGGCGGCGTATTTGGAGGCCCGCCACAAGCGCTGCAGCAATTCGCGCATTCTAGACGCCCAAATTGAAGAGACTGACCGCGAGCCGCCCAATCGGGACAGGGGGGCGTCTCGCAACGCCTTCCTCCCACACCACCGTGCATACGGGTCACGTACACGGCGGTTCGGTTGATTGAGTCGGTCTTCCTATCCGTTCACCAACTTCGGTAGACCCAACTTCCGGAAGTACCCCGTAGGTAGGGCGATCGTCAACGCTGGGCTCTGGCTCAACCGCCAAGGATCATGCGCCGACTTCGCCGTGTTCCATGCCAGGTCCACACTCACTCCCCCGGGTGCGATCGCATTTGACATCGAACCCTCAGGCAGTCTCTCGCCGGCACAGAAGCGCCGCTTCGCGTTCACTATTTCAACCTATCTTTACTTTGGCCTGTTTTGTCCCTTGAAACACGCATGCGGGGGCCTCGACTGAGGACTCCACAGGATTATTCGGGTGGAACCTATTTTAGGGCTTAGGGCTGCCCCTGTGCCATCATACCTCCCGCCTGCGCTACCGCTTGCCCACGGCGAGCCAGGAAATGTCGCGGTAGGACTCCGCCACTACCCAGCCGCCGGCCGTCAGCGCCCAAGAGACGACGAACTCAGCCCACTGGGAGGCGTTGGCGCCCGACGCTACGACCGGTACCCATACCAGCAGCGTGAACAGACCGATCTGTAGCACCGAAAGTGCGGCCGCCAGCCTTGCATACACACCGATGAGCATCGCTATCCCCGCCGCGACGAATGTGCCACCTGTGAAATACGCCCAGGCCACATGCGCTGGCAGCCAGTCAGGCACCAAGGGTGCGGTCGCCTGAAGATAGACGAAGTGAGCCAGGCCGAAGGGGATCAAAGCCAGGCCATAGAGCACCCTCGCGATGCGCACGCTTCTGGCACCGGTGACGAAGCCGAGCCGCTGTCTGTCTAGGTCAGCAGCGAACCAGGCATAGAGCACCCACCCTGCTGCCACGATCACCGCGGTCTGGCAGCTTGAGTACCACACGCCCACCGTAGGCGAGATGATGACGTACGGCAGTCTCAACAGCAGAAACCACAGCAGGAGAAAGGCGAGCAGGACGCGGGCAGCAGCGGCGGCGGCGCGTCGCCAGAGCAGACCTATGCCGGATGCCAGGGGAACGAGAGCGCAGAGATAGATCAGCATCGAGCGTGCGGGCATCCCCTGGGGCACCGGCTCCCATAGGGGAGCGAAGTCGCGCTTGACCAAGCCCTGGATTCCGAGGCCGATCATGGTCGCAGCAAAGGCCACGTGACCTATGCTTGCGATGCGGCTGGCGCTCTTCTCGTTCATTGACCCCTCTCCAGCATATCCATACTACGACCGCCGCAGAAGGTGAGCGGCGGAACCGCGCTGTTTGCGGTTTCCGTCCGCTCGACCGGTGGGTTTGTCGCCAATCCGCAGGCCTGCCACCTATCCGCGATTGCCTCCACTCTCGCCTTGTGAACAGCTCGAAGCAATACTACAGAGAGAGCCTTGGGGGGCGTGCTGCTCCTCGCCGATATGGGCCCGCGCTGACCTAAGGTATCGCGCACTCGCCTCCGCCCCAGCAGCCGGCGGGCGGTTGCCAGGTGGCGAAGAGGAACAGGGAACCGTCTTGACAGGAGTCATGACTGCAGCAGGCGGCGGAGGTCTCGTAGTACCTGTCGACCGCGCCCGAGCCGCAATAGACGTTGCAGTTGCCGGAGCAGAAGCTCGACGCCGGGAGCCAAACGGGCGTACCGGTAGGCGACACCGCGGCGGAGGCCGGCGAGACGGCGGGCTGGGTGACCGGAGCGGCCTGCTCCGCGGCGAAGGCGCCGGGGGCGAAGGCGAGCAGCATTCCGAAGGCGGCGGCGATCCTCTTCATGTATCCTCCTTCATCGAGAGTGGTCTACCAGATTGAGTGCCGAAGCGAGGCCAAAGAAGTACCTGCCGAATATTTTATACCGAGATTGCCCTTCCTGGGACTCCGGAAGCTCAGGCTCCGGGATACCGCAAGAGATCACGCGCCTGTCCAGATCCTTTGACATGAACGCAAAGTGAGATTCTATGGGCCTTTCAGGGCGTCCTCGCCGAGCAACTCGCCAGCTTCATGGGCGTCTTCAATTCCAAGCTCGCCCGCGAGGTCGTTCGCCTCACCGGTTGGAAGGACAAGGTCTGGTCCCGGCGCTATCAAGCCACCGTCGTCAGCAACGAAGAGGCCGCCCAGGTAGCCCGACTCTTCTATGTGCTCTCGAACGGAGTCAAGGAACATCTCGTGGCTCGCGTGAGCGAGTGGCCCGGCGTCCATGCCGCACCGGCCCTCCTCGCCGGCACGACGCTGGAGGGAGTCTGGGTCAACCGGACGGAGGAATACCTGGCGAAGCAGCGAGGCGAGACGCGGGCGCCGCAGAGTTTCGAGGAGCCGGAGACGCTCGTCCTCGAGCCCCTTCCTTGCTGGAAGCATCTCTCCGCCGAGCAGTATCGCCATCAAATCGAGTGCATGGTCCAGGAGATCGAGATCGCAGCCGGCGCTCAGCGAGAGCGGAGTGGCCGGCAACCTCTTGGACCGGAGGCGATCCGGCGGCAGGATCCGAGGACAGAGCCGGTCCGAACGAAGAAGTCTCCAGCCCCGCGCTTCCACGCTTTCTACAAGGGAGCACGCCAGGAGCTCCACAGGCTCTACTTCGAATTCGTTGCAGCCTTCCGGGAAGCGGCCGGCAAGCTGAAAGCCGGAGACCGGCACGCACGATTTCCGATCGGCAGTTTTCCTCCTCACCTACCGTTCGTCAGGGCTTTCCCCGCGGTGTTTCCCGCACCGGGATAGCTCGTAGATTCGGAATCGAAGCCTCTATCTCTCATTCTACAACCCGGGCATGAATCGCCCGGGCGCAACCGCATCCGAAATCGAACCTTTAGGCAGCCCTCGCCTGCACAGAAGCGCCGCTTCGCGTTCACTATTTTCAAACCGACCTACTTTGTCCTGTTTTGTCCCTTGAAACACGCATGTGGAGCCTCGACTGAGGGCTCCATAGGATTATTCGGGTGGAACCTATTTCTGGCGGCAGGCGCGATTTCCGATCGGCAGCTTTCCCCCTCACCTACCGTTCGTCAGGGCTTTACCTGTGGCGTTCCTCGCACCGGATAGATCGTAGACCCGGAACTGGAACCGAAAGCCTCCATCCACCCTGCGATCCAACCCGGGCATTGAATCGCCCGGGCGCAACCGCATCCGAAATCGAACCTTCAGGCAGCCCCTCGCCTGCACAGAAGCGCCGCTTCGCGTTCACTATTCTCAACCGACCTTTACTTTGTCCTGTTTTGTCCCTTGAAACACGCATGCGGGGTCTTGGCTGAGAGCTCCACAGTATTATTCGGGTGGAACCTATTTGGGTTAGCCGAAGGACGCGGTTCCGTCCGGTTGAGCGTGGAGTTATGCGTTTCCAGCTCTCTGCCTTTCTTCGGTCAAAATATGTCGAATGGTAAGGACAATCCTCTCAGCACCTCTATCCCAGTCGGGGAACAGGTCAACCCATTGTAGAGCACGTAAAGTTTCGTCGGTAGGCTGGCATTCCTCAAGACGAGCTGGAACGAGAAACACGCCAGAGGCAGGATAAAGTTGGAGAACCTCTAACGCCTTTCGAACCTCCTTCTGAACATATCCGGTTTTTGTTAGAGACTGCCGCGAAAGAAGAGCTAGAAAAAATCGACATCCTCTTATGGCGCTATCGATTGCGACCTCCCAGCGCTGGCCAGGAAGTATACACTCCTTATCAAGCCATGGCTGAAACCCACTCTTGCTGAGGCTTTCAAAGAGCCGTTCCGCAGCTGGTGCATCCTCGCGTGCATAGCTAATGAAGACTGGCGCCTGCGGGCGGGGGGTAGATTCTCGAGCATACTTACCTACGAGGATTTCTGGAGTAGTTCCGAGTTCTTCAAGTTCGGAATATGCTCTCCCCAGGAGAACCAAAGTCCTCGCCCACTCCTCAGGCATTGCTTTTCGGTCTATCACCTCCAGGATGCCTAGATACAAGTTAACTGATTGCTCCAGATTAGACCTTTTGTCTCCCCTGAAGCGCAGCGCCAAGGCCAAGCCAAGGTCTCCTGAGACATTAGCCCATTCCTTCGGATGTTCATCGCGAGTGATACCCTCCAGTGCGGCTCTAAAGCAGGCGATTGCTTGCTCAAGGTTATTGCTGCGGTCGCCCTGTAGACGTCCAAGGTATTCTCTGCCTAGGCCAGCCGATACTGTTGTTGATTCGGCAGGCTGGTTCTCGTTGTTCTTGTTCAGGGTGGAGGAAGGACTCTGGGCTTGCCTGGGTTTAGCCTCAAGAAGGCCGAGTTCGGCTTGAAGACGGTTAGTAGCAAGGCTGCAAACCTCGTCCAAGAACCCGGCTGGATTGGGCTGTCCGCCGACCGGCTGAGAAGTAATGACCTTCTCAAGGTAGCCTCGCTCGCTGCTTAAGGCCTGAGCAACATTTTGGGCAGCCTGTGGGAGAAACGATGTACCAGAGTCGATGGCAGGGAGCACACGTTGCCAAGTTTGTAGGATGAGGCCTTGGCGAACCCTGAACTCGTCGATAGCCATGTGTTGCATTTGGGTGACCGCTACAGATGAGGACCACATATTCTCTTTGACGAGGTGTGCCTTGAGTTGCCTTATTTGACCCGCGAACAGCCTGTTTCTCTCGGCCATATCATCCGCGAGAAGAGTTTGAACGAGCGCGATAACGTCTTCCATGATGCTTCACCAGGCCTCAGAAGCTATCAATGCTCAATCGCATAACCGGAGATGGAACTCAGCGGCGCCCGGCCGCAGACCTCCAAAGCTTCTCGAAGTGACTCCGTTCGCAGACCATTATAGCCTGAAACGGCGGTTGGCGTCCGCTGGAGTGACCGGGTTAGGCGTCACGTCGGGGGCGAACCGGATTGGTCGCCTTCGTCCGCCACAACTCCCTCGGTCGACGGTTCTGGCTCAGTGACGAGTTCGCGCTCAATGTGAGCTGTTACTAGCCTGCCAAGCTCTGTTGTATGCATGCCATGGCGAAACCCATTCGGGGTCGGTGCAATGTCGGTCCAAAGGAGATCTCTGTCGCGAAGTTCGCGAGCGGCAAACTCGAAGCGTAGCCGCGACTCGGGGGTGACAAAATACTTGTGCGCGTCATCGGCGTGAAGCGAAAAACCGGGTCGGTGTCGTTGAAAGCCGGCATACGTGAGCAGCAAATGAATTGCGTCGGGGCTGAGATGGAGACGGACGCTGCGCGCATAATGATCTAGTTGAGCCTCAAAATGGAGAGCTGCGGCCACGAAGGCGCCAGCGATGTCGGCGGCTGCCCCGTCAGGGCTATAGCAGATTACGTTGTTGTGCTGAAGGTCGAAGTGCAGATCGGAATGCCTGCCTTGCGTAATAAGGATGATCTGCTGACCTGGCTTGACAGCAAAGGCGACGCCGGTCTCGAGCAGCACACCAGGGTTCTGGAAGGTCAAGTCTGCGAGGAAGAAGTGGCTAGTGAGAATGCCCAGAGCGATCTCGTCGGTAATCACGGACGCCCCCCTGGGCACGTCCACGCGTTCCGGACTTGCGAAGGCACGAGGAGTCTTTTTGGCCGCGTTCGCCTCGGCAACCGCTGCTTGAACCACGGTGGAAAGAATGTGGCGAGCCCTGTAGCTGTAGTGCTCGTGGAACGGCATCGCGACGAAGGTGCGATAGGAACTAGCCTCCGCCTGGGCGACGAGCGCCTTTGCCCACTCATCGCGGTAAATGCGGTGCGGGTTCAACTCTCTTGTTCCCCTCTCTGGGATGTCGGACTGTCCACTGTCGGTTTCCGTGACGCCTAACTGTGAAGAAGCTCACCGGCGCCAGCCGCACGATAGTGCGGTTGGTGTCAGGTGGAGCGCGGGAGTTAGGTGTCAGTAGGCCCTTTCTTCAAAAGTTCAGTTTCGCCCATGTGGAGTCGGAGTCAGCGATTCGCGGTGTTGCCTCATCTGGACCTAAAGTGTAAATATGGCATGGAGGCGGATTCGCATGAAGCTCGTCGAGCCCGATTGACTCGCTAACTTTAGTTTAACCTGCGTGCCATCCTTCTCTACGTTTATGTATGCAAATTGATTTAGCTGATCGACACGATCTTCTGGTGTATACCAAGCAGCAATCAGCGTCTTATTTGCTGGTATTTGCATGTTGATCTCATGCTCGTTTGGTGGACCGCTTGGATTGTTCGCTGCGCCATAAGCGGGCCCGTTACCCCAGGGAGCCGGAGTAGTTGGAGCTCCCGCGTAGATAACGACGGACTTCTCTGCGTAACCCACTTGGGCCCCGGTAGGCGAGGCAGGACTGGGACTTGGAGGCTGACATGCCAACATGAGTATCAATACTGAGGCAGAAAGTCCCGCAACTAAGGAAGTAGTAATTCTGTTCATAGTATATATCTCTTTCTGTTGCCTAGAGGCAACTACGGCTACGGCGCCTTGGAATCAAGGGCGCCAGCGCAAGCCGATCCGGAAGCGCGGCCGCGATATAGTCGCGGTCGGCTTGTTGCGGAACGAATCCTACACGTAGTCAGATAAAGAGGCATCATGTCACTTCCGGACGCCTAACACTGTGACGGCTCAGCGTGCGGCGTCAGCCGTCCGCTGGAGGCGCGGGTTCGGCGGCGTGCCGTACAAGGTGCTCGACCGCCGGAAATACAACCTCCCTTATATAGCGAGTTGCTCCCCATTCCGCAGTCACCAAGTCGCTGTCTCGCTGCCAGCGTAAGCTTTCTGCTTCCGCAACTGTAAGCGAGTCTTCTGGAGCCGCAAACCAATCAGGGGAGATACAACCCTTGCTCGCTAACAGCAGTAGCGCCTTATAGATTAGATATTGAGACAGCAGAATGCGCCACAACACCGGACGGTTCGTGGGTTCACAATCCTGAAACAAGTCGCGAGCCGCCCCGAGAGGACCGCGTACATCACCGTCCTTGATTGCTCCAAATTTCTCCTCAAATTCGCCGAAACTGATTATGCGCTCGTGTTCTGCTGCAAGTGTAAGAGGCTCTATCAAGGACTCGATCGCGTTTTCAAGCCGACCAAGAGGTAACCCCTGGCGCCTGTACTTCGAAGGATTCTCGATGCGCTTTTCACGCCAGCCTTCTACGTAAGGCGTATAGTCTAATCCTGAGAGCTGGGCGACTCTGGAATCATCCGCAAATAAAAGAAAAGCTCTCTTTGCGAGCGCGTACTGTAACTCAATCTGTCCATCGAGCCGCAGGTCTACTAGTGTCAATCGCCGACGGGCAATTCGGAAAACCGCCCCAGGTAAAAGGAGATGGTAAATCGTAGCGAGCAAGAGATATTTGCCACCTGGAAGAATACCTTCTATACCCTTCTGTCGTATGACCTCTTGCTCCCCGATTTCCTCGATCTGACTCTTTGCGCTCTCGATAGCCTCTAGGAGCTGAAAGCGTAGGGGTTCGTATTCTTCGTACAACCGCTGGAGAGCTTTATACTTATACTCTCGCCGTGCAGCTTGGTCAGCCTGCCGGCCCGCGAGTCCACTCTTAAGCTCCTCGAGGGCACGCTGATTACGATAACCCTGGGCCACTTGGTACAGAGCAACGAGTAGAGCGGAGAGCGCCGCGATTAAAGCCACTGTAATCTGGGTTGTCATTAGGCTTCCTATAGACGCCGAACGCTGCCGGCGATGAGCGGCGGGAACCGCGTTGTTTGCGGTTTCCGTCCGCTCGATCGCTTGTGTTAGGCGTATCACCACTCGCCTTCCGGTTACTCGCGAACTTGACGAAAGAGTCTGATTTCAAAGTTCTGCCAAGGCTATCCGTCGTCGTCGTCGTCGTCATCGTCGTCATCGTCGGGATCGTGGGGGCCGTTCTCCTGCAAGCGAGAAAACATCGATCTTAGAGTCTTGCGGAGACCAGTCTCTTGATAAACCTTGGCTGTTCTATTCTTGTTGTCCATTACAAATCTCCTAAATAGGCCGATTGCTCATCTGAGTTTCTTGATGCAGACTTCATGCTAAGCATGGCCTGCCCTACTTAACCATTGCAATAATTATCTGGGTTACAATGCTCAGCACCGTTCCCCCAAAGATAAGCCACATCTGCCAACTCTTTGCAGTCGCCTCCCGTGCCTCCAAATTTGCTTTCCGTAGGCGATCAATATGCTCAAGACCCCACTTGATGATTTCAATTGGCGACCTATCTGCGCGCCACGGGTGGCCACCAGCGCTCTTGGATGTTCTGAATTGACTCCTAAACACATCGTTTACGGTGATCCCTTTAATTTTCTTCTCCCTTTCGGCGTCATCTGTGATAGCTCGAATCCAAGAAGGAAGATGTCGGCCGGCAAGCATTTCTTCCTTCCACGCTTCTAAGTGCTTCGCGTTTGCCCCGATCCGGAAAAGCTCTCCTCGTTTTCGAACGAGGTTCCTAACGTCAAAGCTGGGGAGTAGATCGAGGCGATACCTGATCCCCTCGTAGGTGATCAGCGATGTCTCATCGTTGCTGGCTAGTATCCAGACTGCGGAGACTATGTCGAGCTCTTCGACGTCTGCCGTCATTTTGCCCTCATATTGAACAGCTTCCTTCGCCGCCGAGTAGGCCAGAGGCCCTTACGGGCCCCCAGCCCCTCTAAGAACCGTACGTGCCAGTTTCCCGGCATACGGCTCAAGCCTTTCACAAGGCCGATTCCTCGACCCGGCTGTTGGGTTGTCCGGGTTGACACGTTCCATGGCTGTGAGTGCCTTACGAGCTCCGAGGTAGAGCCTGCCCTGTCGCTTCTTCAACCATCGCTGGCGGAAGTACTCGGCATGGACAGGGTCGAACTCCGTCGCTTCAGCCCGTATTTTAACATGCCTACGAATCGGCACGCTACTCACACGGAAGAGGTCCAGAGACCCCCAGGTCCCGTCCCTTTTCCGCTGGGGCGCCGTAAAGGCCCAAGGCTGGAAGGGTTCGATGCGGAAGTACTTCTGACGCACCCAGCCCTTTCCCTTCTTGGGATGCCTTCTCTTTGCCCACTGCCATAGAGTTTCGAAGATGCGTTTATCTACATACCAGAAGGCCCGACTGGAGACCAGGTGTCTCTGGCTGTTCGCCCAGCCTCGCAGCTTGCTGTTGAGCTGACGAATCAGGTCGAGGGCCGTGGCCGCCTTCTGGGTTCGAATCAAACCCCGGAGATTCCCAAGCAGGCCCAGGACATTGTCCTTGGAGGGCCTGATCAGGAGTTTACGTCCGTACTTCCGGACGTTTGCCCCAAGGAAGTCGAATCCAGCCTCGATATGCGTGATCTTTGTCTTCTCTTCCGAGAGATTCAGACCCCGCTCCCCGAGGAAGGCGATTACAGCGGGCAGGACTTTCTCCTCCAGCTGCTCTCGTGAGCGGCCGGTGATGACAAAGTCGTCCGCGTAACGCACCACGTTGATCTTCGGGCGGAGGTTCCCCTGACGGCGGGAGTCCGTCTGCAAGGCCACCGTTTCCAGACCATCCAAGGCAAGATTCGCTAGAACCGGGGAGATGATGCCTCCCTGGGGCGTACCTTCCTCGGTAGGATAGAGGGCCGTACCTTCCATGTAGCCGGCCTTCAGCCACTTGCGCAGGATGTCTCGATCCATGCGGACGTTGTCGAGCAACCAGCGATGACTGATCCGATCGAAGCAAGACTGAATGTCCCCTTCGAGGATCCACCGGGGGGAATCCTCTTTGGCCAGAGCGCAGTAGCACTGACCCAAAGCGTCGGCTGTCGAACGCCGCGGCCGGAAGCCGTAGGAGTTCGGATCGGCTTGAGTTTCCGCTACGGGGAGCAACGCCAGCAGGTGAAGCGCCTGCATGGCACGATCCTTCATAGTCGGGATTCCCAGGGGCCGACGTTTGCCGTTCTTCTTGGGGATGTAGATCCTGCGCAGTGGATGCGGTCTGTAGCCCCGCCTCCTCAGCGATCGAGAGGCCTGCATCTTCTGCCGAGGCGTCTTCCAAGTGACCTTGTCGACTCCCGGCGTTCGTTTCCCTTGATTGGAAACAACCCTTCGCACCGCCCAAAGCTTTGCCGGCAGTGAGCGGGTGAGAATCCGCTGGAGGAAGGAAACCTTACCCCAGCGCTTCTCTCGAACAGCCTTTGCAATACGCACCTGCAGCCGTCTGACCTTGTCGAAGACGAGACGCCAATTGATGGCCCCCCAATCTTCTTGCCAGGCCGGGAGTGCACCGGCGTCAAGCGCCTCATTTTGCTCTCTCCCTTCCCAAGACGGTTCTCCAAGTTCTCTTGCAAAGAAAGACCTGTCGGACGTGGGCTCACTTTCGTGCCGGGTTACGTTCAAACCCGTATCCGCCCCATTACAGGACGGCTTTCGCTTCTTCCGACATCCCAAGCCCGCACCTCCATCGGCTCGCCTTGCGGCTTGCGTTCCCTTGCGGGAGAGATACGGGGTTTCCACGTTCCGCTTCTGAAGTCTGTGGGGTTAGGTACCTGCTGTCGACCGGGAAGCGTCCTGACCACGAGGTGGCACCGTTAAATCCACCTACCTGCCTCCGTGCCTTTTGGCTCGAGCTTGTCAGCCACTTTAGCTCGTGCTCCTTGACGGTCGTTGCACAGGTTCACATGTGTTTACCATACCCACTACCTAGCCATCACCCGGCTTGTGGCTGCCAGGAGAGCAGGTCCCTCGCGGTTCCCGCCCCGCATGCTCGCGCATGCTTCTGTACATTGTCAGGGCCGCTCTTTATTCAGGCCCCTAGGTTCACCCGGTGGTACGGGTGGTTCCCTCTCATACGACGATGGGAACAACTTCAAAGAAGCGACATCGTGTCGCAGCAACGCCGTGAAGCTCACCGGCGACGACCGCACGATAGTGCGGTTGGCGTCCGGTGCAGTGCAGGTGTTCTGCGGCCGGTCATTGTTATTGCTCCTCCTCTTGGCGCTGTAGAAGTTCAAACAACGGGTCCCGTTGATCGAGTTCAGCCTTTTTGGCAAACTTAACGTCAAAAACAACGATAGGGCTCATTCCCCTGGCGTCGCTGAGGGAACCATCTCTATTAGCCACAGAGAACTCCAACATCACTGGCACACCTTCCTGGTAGCGATCTCTGAACCATTGATAACGAGACCCCGGCCCTATGTCGCATCGTAGCCCCAGGAAAAGCATCCAAGCTTCTCGCTCTGGGATTTCCCCATTTCCCCCAGAGGACTCTTCGACAGACTCATAGAAATCAACCGCAGTGGGATGATCAAAGTTTGGGTGGCAAAAAAATATGTAAGAAGACGGCGAGTCTTCAATGACTGCAACCCGGATGCGCTTCTCCTCGTCGGCTCGCTCGCCCTTAGTCCAGCTTAGGATTAGGTTATAAATCTTAGCTGCATATTCATGATCGGCAAAGACGAAACCGACTAAAGGAACCTCGTAGGGGTTACCAGGCGATCGCCCCGAGCCGAAGGAAACACCCAACCACTTCTCGGGCCTAAGCTCGAAGTCCGGGAAAGGATGTACGTATAGAGACTTCATCTTCATACCCTCTTCTTACCAGCTACTGGCCAGCATACTGCTCAGGCAAGCGCCTTGGAGCCGTAGAACCGTGTATTCTACCCGTCCCTCCATGCTGCCTTACTGACATCCTGCTTGGCTTGGCCGGAAATGGAAGCATGGCTATTGAGCAATGTTTTATGACTTCCTTAGCTTTCCTCAAGAGTATGTGAGGCCAGGGGCCGCGTCAAGCGAAGACGGCTGTCGTGTAGGCAGCCAGCTCGCCGAGATGACGGGTTGTCGTTTACACGACGTTCGAGGTCCGGCTTTCAGCTCTATGTCGAGGGGCCGGCGCTGTCGGTAAGCGATCCTCTCCGAGGGGTGGCGGAGAGTTACACGTACTTCCTTCTGTCGGTAAGGATCGTTCCATGGGAGAGGCACAGGCTTCAAGTCGTGTGTTGCGAGAAGCTTCCAGAATTCCTCCGGCAACGGGTCGGCTGCTTACACGACGAGAGCTTGTCGTGTAAAAGGCAGCGTACGATCAGAGGGTTTCCACGGGACTCTGCACCCCTTGGCCTCCCCGATTGAGGACGTGGGTGTAGATCATCGTCGTCTTCACGCTCCTGTGCCCGAGCTCTTGCGCCGTCCAGATGTCGTAGCCTCCCATCCGCAGATGCGTGGCGCGATCCCTCCGCTCCTCCAAAAAAACGGGGCCCTCCCCCCCGCCCATAGAGAAAGAGCCCCATCCAAGGCCCCATTTGTTTCAACCAAGTTTTCAAAGAGCGCTGCTACCCCAGCGGAGCCCCCCAGTCAGCAGGAGGCCGGTTCCCCTGAGATGAACCGGAGGCGCGCCCGTGCACGCCCCCGGCGATGGCTCTGTTGCGTTACGTCAGCCGCGACAGGATTCCCCCGCGGTCCTCGATCGCGGCCGTAGCGGGTCTCTCCGCCGGCTTCCGCTTCTTTCTCGGCGTCAGGCCGAACTCGGTCAGCTTGTCGCTGTTCCGGCCGTAGCGTCCGTGGATGCTGTAGCGGATGCGGGCGGCCAGATCCCTCCCTTCGGCGAGCGCGGCTTCGTACTCCCGCGTCGCCCGATGGACCTTGGTCTGCAGCCTCTTCCTCCGCTCCCGGAGGACCTTGAGGTCCTTCAACCGCACTTCGAGCTGCTCGCCGTAATCTTCGATATGGGGGAGATCCCCCTGATTGGCCTCGATGCCTTCCAGGAGCTGCCCCCAGGTGGATAGCGCTTCGTCCAGGGATGTCTTCGACATCTGCGTTTCCTTTCCGTTGGATGGGTCGGCTGCTTCTACGGTAGAATCGTCGCGAGGCTCTCCAGGAAAACGGAGGGCGTGCTCCACACACGCCCCCCGAGGAAGAGGACTACGACGGGTTTTGCGCCTCGCTCGTGGCCGCCTGGAGAGCCGGCTTGGTTTCCGCGGGGTGCGGTGTCACGGTGGGGGGCGTCACGGCCGGTGGTGTCACCGCCGGCGGCGGCTTCACGGTGGTGCTCTTCTTCCTGCCGCGGAACACCTTCAGGCCGAACTCCTTGAGCTTCTCCCCCCGGATGCCGTATCGGCTCTTGATCCCGGTGCGCATCCGGCTGGCCAGATCGCTCCCCCGCGTGAGGAAGCCTTCCAGGTCGCGCGACGCCTGCTGCGAATCCGCCTGCGAAGCGGCCTGCCGGAGGCTCGCGGCCTTGGCCCCCGTCATCTCGACCTCGAGCTGCTGCTTGTAGCCGTCGATGAACAGGAGCTCGTCTTTGTTGGCCGCCACGGTCGCGAGCAACTTCTCCCAGTCGGTCATCACGTCTGCGAAAGACTGCTTGGGCATGATCGTTCCCTCTTTCCTTTCCTCGCTCAAGCCAGCCGCTTGGCGAAATCGAGCACGCCCCGGGTGACTCCGAACGCACCGCCCGGATGGCGGCCGGTCAGGGTCAGCGTGACGTGCTCCATGTGCTGCACCACCGAACAGAGCTGCCCGGTCTCCTCGGCGAACGCCGCGGCGTAGGCCGCGAAGGCGACCGCCACCTCCACCGTGGGGAAGCACCGGACGTGGTCGATCCCCCGGTAGCCCGCCACGCCCCGCCAGCCCGGCATGGCCCGCAGCTCCTCCTGCACGCGCTCCGGCTTCAGAAAGAAACCTCCCGAAGGCCGGGGCAGCCGGCGCAGATCGTCCAGCGTCCAGTACCCGCCGGGAACCAGCACCCCTTCGACACCCTGCGACAAACTCTGCTGCGACTCACTTTGCTTCGATACAGGCTGCAACATGTTGAACCTCCTCAGGTTCAAGTTCCGGCGCCTCAATTGACCCGGAAACTCGAGATCGTTCTACGAGCCGTCTCTCGGTGCTTCGTCCGAATCCGAGCCGGCTGAGTTACTTTACGTTTACGAAGGTCGAATATTGGAGCGTTTATATCAATCTGATTCAGATCAAATCCGGATTGGATATCCTGGGCAGACGATTTTGCTCCGAGCTTCGCGACGGTTCGGATTTCCAGGGATCGAATCGCGTCCGGGAACGACTCCTGACCAGCGGTGATGATCGAAATGTGAAACTCCCACTCCTCTGGAGAAGAAGAGCGCTTCCGGAGCTGGCTGGCCGGCTCGTGGGGCGAGCGGATCGCTACGTCAGGAGGGGGGCTCGATCGCAGGCGTTTCGAGGAGGTGCTACTTGCCGCTTACCAGATCCCGCAGCACCTTGCGCACGGACTCATGGATCTTCTCCTCGACCTCCGCGGCGGTGAGGGTGGCGGCCTGCGGTGCCGGCGCGGGTTCCGTGGCCGGCTGCATGTCCCGCAGAAGAGTGCGGATGGCGCGGAACGGCTCGCTGGGAGGATCCGAGCGCCGGGGGTAGGCCAGCTCGAAGAACTCCCACGGCTGAATGCCCATGGCCCGCGCGATCGAGATGACGTGCTCCACCTTGAGCTCGATGGCCCCGGCGAAGAGGCGGCTGACGTAGCTGGGCGTGAGCCCGAGCCGCCGCTCGATTTCACGGTTCGTCAGTCCGAGCAGGCGGATCGACGTCCGCAGGACGTTCAGCAGCCGGTCGACTTCCTCGAGATCCTTTTGATCGTTCATGCGGGAAATTGTACCCTGGCCTGGGAAGCTGGCGCAAGAGTACATCCAGACCTTCTAGTTGACAGAAAACAACCTGTTCGGTAAATTTCTCAGGCGACGAGGAAGATTAAGCCCCTGCTGAGGTATACCCCTCCCCCTCGCGGGTACAGGGGTCCCCCAGCTTGGAGAGGGGTATACCCGCTCGGGAGAGGGGTCCCCCAAGCGGGGAGAGGGGTCTCCCAAGCTGGGATAGGGGTCTCCCCGCCGGGTACAGGGGGCTCCCAGGTTGGGGGAGGGATCCCCCAAGCGAGGGGGAGGGTTGGGGGAAAAAACGGGGGCGCGCTCCTCGAGCCGCCCCCGCGATACCACGATGGAAACCTGATGAAAACCTAGTAGCAGGAGATGGCCTGGGACAGCATCTTCGAGAACTGGCCGCGCGTGGTGGGGTTGTTGGGGTAGAAGTAGCCGTTGGCGTAGCCGCTGATCATCCCCCGGTTGTAGGCGGTCTCGATCCAGTCGAAGAAGGTGGAATCCCACCGGCACGTCGACGAAGTGCGGAGCGCCGGCGGTGTTGATCGTCCAGCCGTATTTCACCTGGCCGGCGATGACGATCACCTTGGACATCTGGCCGCGGGTGAGGCCGGCGTCGGGCCGGAAGGTGTGATCCGCGTAGCCGCTGATGATCCCGTAGTAGACGGCGGTTTCGATGTAGCGGAAGTTGAAATCGCTCCGCGGCACGTCGGTGAAGGTGGCGGTGGCGGGGAAGCGGAGCGGCAGGCCCATGGCACGCACGATCGCCTTGATCGCCTGCGAGCGCGTGATCGGGTCGCCGGGGCGGAACTGGTCGTTGTTGGAGTCGTTCACCCAGCCGTAGAGGCCGCTCACCGCGCGGTGGCGCGAGAGGCACTCGATGTAGGTGTAGAAGGTGTCGGTGGGCGGCACGTCGGAGTAGTGCGGCGCCACGCGCGACCAGTCGGCCGTCTCGCGCCAGAGCTGGAGGTATTGATCGCTCAAGCCCTGCTCCCAGGGACCGACGTAGGCGTCGCCACTGCCATGGTCGTTGCCGAAGTCGACGCCCCAGACCATCACGGCATCCGCCTGCTTGTAGGGCTCGGTGGCGTAGGCCCAGTCGAAGAAGTCGGCGACCCGGGGCATGATGAGGTTGTGATCGCCGCTGTAGGGGGTCTGGTTCTGCGCGACGCCGAACTCCTCGATCACCAGCGGCTTGCCGTACGTCGCCGCCAGCTGATCGTCGTTCAGATCCCCCGGATTGCCGTTGGGCTCGTAGTGATGCTCGGTCACGTAGTCCATGTATTGATAGAGGCGGTACTTCTGGTCGGCGGTGGTCAGGGGGAGCCAGGCGGTGCAGATGATGCCGGGGGCGACCAGGTGGTTGGGATCGATCGATTTGATGTACTGCGCCATGGCCCGGTAGAAGGCGATGGTGCCTTCGACGTCGCCGTTGGGGGCGCCGAGCTCGTTGCCGATCTCCCAGGCGAAGACGCGGCCGTCGTTCTTGAAGTGATCGACCACGGCGCCGACGAACGGCTTGTAGTGGAGGGTGTAGCCGCCGGTGAACCAGGAGTGGTTCAGCAGCTTGATGCCGCCGCAGCAGGTATCGGTGTAGTACCCCTCGTCTCCCGGCACCACGGTGAGGCCGCCGCCGCCGTCGCTGCCCCAGTGGTTGCCGTAGTAGAAGTTGGAGAGCACGACGGTGACCCGGATGCCGCGGCTCCAGGCGATGCCCAGGGTGGAGTCCAGCCGGTTGATCATGTCCTGGGTGTTGTAGTGGTTGTTGGGCAGGAAGACGCGCACCTGTTTCACGCCGGCCTGGCGGAGGTAGTAGGTGTCGTTCCACTGGTCGCCGCCTTCATAGACGAGGTCGACCTCGTTGGTGCCGACGTGGCGGAAGGCGTGGCCGTCGACCGCGAAATGGCCGCCGCTCACGGTGACGAAGCTGACGCCGGACTGCGGAGCGGCGGGCTTGTCCACGGCGCTGGCGGGAGCGGGCGCTCCCGACGGATCGGCCGCGTTGTCGGAGTCGGGAAGGACGGGGCCGGCGCTCGTGGCCGGCACGGGATCGCCGTACGGATCGGAAGGCATCGGCGCCGGCCCGTCGCCGGTGCCGGTGCCGGTGCCCAGCCCCTGCGCGGACGCCCCTCGCGAAACGAACAGCAGCAGCATGCAGAGGAAGGCCAGGGCCACGGCTCGCGCCCCCACGGCACAGATCCCCTCGACGGACTTCATCTTCATCGTCTTCATGATCACAATCTCCCAGGTTGCACGGCGGGCACCTCGCGCCGCCGTGTTCTCTTCCAATCCCGGGGGAGTAGCCCGCCGCGGCGATTGCCCCCCCGGCTCGGCTTCCGCCGGTAGGGCTCTTCGGCTACGCTCTGGGCCGTGAGCGACATGGTGGGCGCCGACGGTCCAGAGGTTCATGAGATCGCCGCGCGCCTGGCGGCCGGCGATCCGGAGGCCGTCGCCTGGCTCTACGACAACGCCAGTCCCCGATCTCTACCGCCGGCTGCGCCGCCGCTACGAATACCCGGGCGGTCCCGACGCCGCCGACGTGCTGCAGGACACCTTCCTCCTCTGCCTGCGCGACGAGGCACGCCTGCTGCGCGGCTTCGTGGCCGGCCTGCCGGCGGGCGCTCCCGCCCTCCCCGCGCTCCAGCGCTACCTGTGGGACCTCGCCTGCGGCGTCGCCAGCAACGTCCGCCGCTCGGTCTGGTCCCGCCGCGTGCAGCCGATGCCTGAGGCGCCGCTCGCCGCCGCGGAGCCCCCGGCCGAGCGTTCCACCCTGGCCCGGGACGCCCTGGAGCGGCTCGACGGCTGCCTGCGGCGGCAGGGGGAGCGGCTCTATCTCTATTTCAAGCTGCGCTACGTCGACGGCCTGGCCCCGGAGGAGATCGCCGCCGGGACAGGCTGGTCGAAGAAGGCCACCTACAAGCTCCGCCAGGCGCTCAACGAGGCGGTCCAGCGCTGCCTCGAGCAGACCGGGCTGCGGCCCGGCGAATGGCTGGCGGTGTTCCTCTGCGCGGCGCTCCTGCTCGCGGCGTCCGCCTGCCGGCAGCCGCCCCCCCGGTTGCCGGTCCCGGTGGTGGTGCGCGGGCACCGGGACGTCACCTTCGGATCGGCGGGCCGGCCTAGGCCTCTGATCGTGGGGCGGCAGGAAAGGGCGGGCCTCTGCTTCGCTCCGCCCGCCGGCACGGACACCAGCCGCTGGGAGGCGGTGCTCACCTTCGACGGCGAGGACTCGCCGAGCGGCTTCGCCGCCGCCGCGGCCCGCGCCGGCTCCACCCTCTGCTTCGACGGCGAGATCCCTCCCCGCCTGCGCGCCGCCTCCCGGATCGCCCTCTGCGGCCGGCTGGTGGACCGCTTCGACGGCACGCCGCGCCGCCTCCCCTGCCGGGAGATCGCCTACCGGCCGGACGGCGCGCCTCTCGACCGCCTGGAGGCCCGCTTCCGGGAGCTGATGAAGGCCCGCCCCTCGCTCACCCTCGACGCGGCCCTCCGCCGTCTCGACGATCTCGCCGGGGAGGCCGGCGGCGCCTTCCCGCTCACGGCGGTCCGCTGGCAGCTGATCGCCATCCACTTCCTGACCCAGGAGGGGACGCCCGCCGCCCTGGACGCCGCGCGCCGGCGGCTGGCCCGTCTGCCGGCCTGGCTGGCCGGCGACGCCGCTCTCGCGCGCTCCCTCCAGGCCGCCTATCAGCGGGGGCGCGTCGCCCTCGCCGGCGGCTCGCGGGGCGCGGCATGGCTGGCGTTCCAGGAGGCCGAGGAGAAGGCCACGCGCATCGCCGATCCGACGCTGCTGACGGTGGTGCTGCAGGAGGCCGACCTCCTCTCGCAGGCCGGCGCGCCGGACGAGGCGCTCCAGCGGGTGCGGACGATCCTCGGGCAGTGCGGGAGCCTGGGCTGCGCGCCGGGCAACGTGATCTACGCGCGCCTCCAGCTCCCCTGGCTCACCCTCCTCCACTCGGACGCGACGCCGGAGCAGCTGGAGCACGCGAAGGCGGAGCTGCGGGCCGTGCTGCCGGCCCTGTCCCCGGAGCGCGACCCCTACGAGTCCGCCAATCAGCGGATCAACCTGGCCTATCTGGAGCTGCGTACGGGCGGCGATCCCGGGCCGCTGTTGCGGGAGGCGCGCCGCCTGGCCGCGGCGCCGGGGACCGGCAGCGCCCGGCGGCAGACCCTGGAGGGGTGGTGCGCGCTGCTCGCCGGCCTGGCGGCCCTGGATCGGGGGGAGGGGCGGAGCGCCCTGGCGGAGTGCGGCTCGATCTCCACCCGGGACTCCCAGCTCGCCGCCGCGCGGATGAGCTGCCAGGGGCGCGCCTACCGGCTGGCGGGGGATCTGCCGGCCGCCGCGCGCGCCTTCGACGCCGCCCTGTTGCAGCACGAGCGGAACGCCGCCGGCCTCGGCCAGCGCCTCCCCCTCGGCCCCGGCGAGCGCGCCGAGGACTTCGCGCGGGCCGCCCGCGTCGCCGTCGAGCGGAAGGATCCCGGGGCCGCCTGGGGGCTGCTCCTGCGCCTGGACGCGCTGAGCGCGCGGGAACGGGAGCGCGCGCGCTGCCGCGAGCTCGCCCGCGGGGACGACGCCCGCCGGTGGGCCGCCATCGACGGCGAGTCGGCGGCTCTCCTGCGGGACCTCGGCGCCCTGCCGCGCCTCGCCTCCGGCAACCGGGAGCGGCAGACCGCGGGGGTCCGCGGCGCGCTGGAGGAACGGCTGCGCCTCCTCTCGCGGGAGTGGCCGGGGTGCCCCGCGCCGGCGGCGGTCGGCGACGGCGGAGTGACCTTCCGGGCCTTCACGGTGGAGGACGAGGCCGTGCTGCTGGGCCGGGACGCGGCCGGCCGCATCCGGGTCGAGCGCCGGACCCGCTGGCCGCGCCGCGAACGGCTGGCGGCGTTGCACGCACTGGCCGCCGAGATCGAGGCCGGCCGCGGCGACGCCGGCCGCTGGCGCGCCCTCGCCGCTCCGGCGGCCGCCGCCCTCCTCCCTCTCCACCCCGAGGCGCTCGGGCCGGTGACGACTTTCGCCCTCCATGGCGCGCTCCAGCTCACCTCCCCTGCGGCGATGCCCCTGCCGCCGGGGTCCGCTCGCCGCTGGCTGGGCGAGGTGACGGCCGTGGCCCTGCACACGGCCGGCGCCCAGGCGGCGGGTCCGGCAGGGGACGGCCCGGCGGGGAGCGGCTTTACGGGGAGAGGCCTGTTCGTGGTCGATCCGGGCGGGGACCTGGCGGGGGCCGAGCGCTCGCTGCCGGCGTACCGCCGGCTGTTCCCCGCCGCGCGCATCCTGCGGGGGGGAGAGGCCACCCGCGAGGCGGTGAGCCGGGCGCTCGCCGGCGCCGAGTGGCTGCACATCGACGCCCACGCGAGCTACGACCCCGTCTTCCCCGAGATGTCGCGCCTCCAGCTCGCCGGCGGCGGGCTCAGCCTGCTCGAATGGTCGCGGCTGCCCGCCCCCCATCGCTTCGCCAACCTGAGCGGCTGCCGCACGGCGAGCTGGCCGGCCACGGCGGACAGCGGGCAGTACGGCCTCGGCGGCCTGCTGACGCGGCTGGGAGCCGGCTGGGTGGTGGCCACCCGGGGGCCGATCCCGGACGGCGCGGCCTACCGCTATAACCAGGCGTTCTATCGTGCCATCGCCGCGGGTTCCACCGTGCCGGCCGCCCACGCGTCCGGCCTGGCCGACCTGCGGACCGCCTATCCACCCCAGGTCTGGGGCGCCATCCTTCTCCTGCGCGGCGGCAGCCGTGGAGGGGGGCAAAGCTCCTCGCCGACGACTCCTCCCCTATAGAGATGAACGACGAACAGCCAACCCCGAACGAAGACGAGACGCCGGCCGAGGTCGAGCGCGCTCTCCGCGAGCTCGCCGACCTGGAGACGGACGACGGCCTGCCGGCGCCCGGCGACGAGCAGCTGCTCGCCTACCGGGCAGGGGCGCTGAGCGAGGAGGAGGAGCGGGAGGTGGAGCGCGTGCTGGCGCACAGCGCGGGCGGCCGGCGGCGGCTGCTCGAGCTGGCCGGCGTCGACCGGAGCCTGCCGCTGCGGCGGGTGCGCCGGGCCGTGCTCGCCGCCACGGGCCCGCGGCGGCGGATGGCGCGGAGGACGCCCTGGCTCGGCGCCGCGGCGCTGGCGGCGTCGATCGTGCTGGCCGTGCTCACCTTCTTCCCCCACCACACCTCGTTGCCGGCGGGACTGGCCTACGGCGTGGGTGCGCAGGGTCTGGCCGAGGTGCGCTCGGAGGGTGAGGCCGGAGGCGAGGCGCGGGCCTATGCCGATGTCTATGCCGATACTCCGCTGCGCATCTTCGTGCGGCCCCGGGGGGACAGCCCCTCCGGCGTCTCCTTCGCCCTGTTCCGGCGGGAGGTCGGCGCGCTGCGGCGCGTGCGGCAGCCGGAGGAGGTGCGCGTGGAGAACGACCGGGGAACCGCGACCTTCGAGGGGACCGCCGGCATCGTGCTGGCGACCCGCGCCCCCGGGGTCTATCCGCTGTTCGTCGTCGCCTACATCCAGGAACCGCCGCCCGCGTTCGTGAGGCTGGAGCCGGGGCAGGACCCCGCCGCCATCTTGCGGGATTCCGGGCGGCTCGTCTATCCGGTGAGGGTCACCCTGTTACGGGACGGCACGCCGGCGGAGAAGGGAACGCGATGAACAGACTCCATGGAGGCCGGGCCCTGAGCCCGGCCGTGATCCTCTGGGCCGGGCTGGCGGCGGGCGCGCAAGCGCAGACGGTCCTCGCGACGGCGGAACCGGCGGGACCGGTCGCCTGGCTCCACCTGACGCCGGACTGCCAGCCGGCCGCCACCGATCTCGCGCCCGGCAACGGCGAGCCGCCGCGGGTCGTCGCCTGCGGCGCCACGGGCTTCTTCGTCTTCGGCAGGCCGGGCCTGCAATACCACGGCAACTGCCGTTCCTTCGACGGCGCCACCGAGACGCCGGCGGCCATCCCCGTCGAGCGGACGCCGTCCTATCCGCCGTCCCTGCCCTGCGCCCAGGGAAGCTGCTCCAGCCACACCCCCGGCCACCCCTGGGTGGCGGTCGTCGACTGGCCGACGGAGCATGGCTGGAGCGTGGAGGCGACCATCCGGGAAGCCTCCGACGGGCAGGTCGAGACCGAGCTCTACGACCTCACCGCGGGCGGCGCGCTCTCCCAATGGGCGCCGTCCGTCTCCGACCTCCACGTGCTCGTCCAGCTCTGCGCCGTGGCGGACGGAGTGCAAGCGCACCCTTCCGACCGGCCGCTGGCGGTGAACATGAGCTTCGGCCGGCTGGCGACGGAAGCCGACTGCACCCAGCTCGGCCCCTCGCTCGGCTGCGCGGTCGGCCGCGTGCTCTCGGACCTGGCCGGCGCGGGCGTCCTGCCGGTGGCCGCGGCGGGCAATCACCACGAGATGCTCTTCCCCGCGTCGAGCCCGGGCGTCGTCTCGGCGGGGGCGCTCGACCTCTCCTGGTTCGAGCGCTACCAGCAGGTCAGGCCCTCGGCCCAGACACCTGCCAAGGCTACGGCGCTGATGCTGGGATATGGCCTCTATCTGTCGGCGGACGGCAAGCCCCCCTACTGGGCGGCGCCGCCGGGCAACTCCTACGCCGCGGCCCTGTTCACCGGCTGGTACGGCGGCTGGCTCAGCGAGACCCTCGCCGGCGGCGGTAAGCGCCCCGATCCGCTGTCGCTACGCGGGGCCCACTGGGCACCCGCCCTCACGGCGGCTCCGCAAGGTCTCATGCTGGCTCTCAACGGAGATCCCTTGCCGGGCTCCGGGCTGACCGGTCCCCGCCTCCTTCTCGACCGCGCGATGGGGAGCGGGAACGACGAGCAGGCTCACGATCCGCAGTCTGGCGTCACCCTGGCCTTCCAGGGTCCCGCTCCTCCCCTGCCCGAGCTCTCCCTGCTGCACGCCGACGACGGCAACAGCCCGCAGCCCGGCGTGGACCCCTGCGTGCCCTGCGGCGCCGGGCCTCCGCAGAGGACGGAGGGGAGCGGCGAGACCGTGACCGTCGATCTCTCCTCCTCGGGCGGCCTGCCTCCCCAGATGGATCTGATCGCGGTGTTCCTGCGCGTCGGCAATTCGTTCTACAGCTTCGAGGGGTGCCGCGACCCCTCCCTGCTCGCCGCCATCGCGGCCGGCACCCTGGAAAGCCTCACCCTCTCCGGGATCGGCGACATCCTGAAGAGCGGCGAGCAGCCCTCGCTCTCCCTGGTGATCAACGTCGGAGGCTACGCCTACTGGCACGAGGTGCCGATCCACCTGCCCGCGGGCGCGTCCTGAGGCCCAAGCAAAACGAAAGGCCCGGCGGCGAACCGCCGGGCCTCGGTGAAGCCTGGGAAGGAGGGGCCTTACAGGCTCCAGGAGAGCCCGGCGGAGATTTCGCGGCCGCCGAGGTCGAGCTTGCCGAAGCCCTCGAAGTCGTCCTTGAGATCGGCCTTGGCGCGAGTCCAGCGACCCTCGGCGAAGATCGAGACGCTGCGGGTGATCGGCGCCTCGAGGCCCACCAGGCCGTAGTAGCCGAAGGCGGTGCCTCTCGAGCTCAGCCGCGACGAGAAGATGGGGTTCGTCGGATCGCCGAAGTCGATGAAGTCGCCGCGCTCCTGGAGCCGGTAGGGGAAGGCGCCGCCGCCCGCGCCGATGTAGGGCTGGATCGAGGAGCCGCGGGGGAGCAGGTGGAAGACGAGCCCGATGGTGGCCGAGCCGACGTCGAGCGTGGTGTCGTGCCGGATGCGGTTGTTGAGGTTGTCCTCGAAGTTGCGGTAGGAGCCGGTGGTGGTCCCCTCGAAGTAGGAACCCGAGAACATCAGGCTCATCCGGTCGTTGAGCGGCAGCAGGTAGTCGAGACCGAAGTCGGGGCCCTCGAAGTCGCTCGTATCGGAGTTGGTGAAGTCGTTCTGGATTCCCCGGAAGTACTCGGAGTCCCCCTCGGGCCGGAACGACCCGACGCGGAGACGGAACTCTCCGTCGCTATTTTCCGCATAGCGCCGGCTGTAGTTCTGGGCCAAGGCCGGCATGGACAGGACGAGAAGCCCGGTCAGGGCGGCCATCACGTGAACCCTTCTAGACATCATGGTTTTTTTCTCCTTTTTGGGTGAAGCACTGCACGCGCTGTTTCAGGAGCAACCGCGATGCCAAGTGGCCCGGGCCTCGCGAGAAGCTCCTTCTTCAGAGAGTTACGGAGAAGCGGGGGACAAGGTTACAAGGCGGCGGGCCGCCCTCCCGAGAGGACGGCCCAGGATCGAGTCAGGACAATCGGACAGGGTGTCTGGTGGCGACCCTCACTCCCCCAACCCCCTCTCTCCCAACCTGGGAGAGAGGGGGCTAAAGCATCTCGAAGCGAACCTCTCCCTCTTCTCCCGGGTCGGGAGAAGAGGGCCGGGGTGATGAGGGCTCTCCTAGAGCTGCACCTGCGGCACCGCCCGCTCGGCCGCGTCGGCGAGCTCGAAGGGGGCGGCGGGCTGGAAGCCGAAGGCGTTGGCGATCAGGCTGGAGGGGAAGCTCTCGCGGGCGGTGTTCAGCTCCATCACCGAATCGTTGTAGAACTGCCGGGCGAAGGCGATCTTGTTCTCGGTGGAGGCGAGCTCCTCCTGAAGGGCGAGGGCGTTGCGGTCCGCCTTGAGGTTGGGGTAGGCCTCGGCGACGACGAACAGGGAGTGGACGGCGCGGGTGAGGTCCCCCTCGGCCGCCGCCCGCGCGGTCACGTCGCCGCCGGCGGACATCGCCCGCTGGCGCGCCTCGGTGACCCCTTCGAGCACTCCGCGCTCGTGCTGCATGTACCCCTTCACGGTGTTGACCAGGTTGGGGATCAGGTCGTGCCGGCGCTTGAGCTGGACGTCGATCTGCGACCAGGCGTTGCGGACCCGGTTGCGCTTGCCGACCAGGCCGTTGTAGGCGGCGATCGTCCAGAGCAGCACCAGCACGACGGCGGCGATCACGATCCAGAGGGCCATGTTTCGATCTCCTTTCGATCTCCTGAGGAAGGCGCCTCAGCGCCCGAAATGGCGCAGGAGGGCATGCAGCGGGACCACGAAGAGCCCGAAGAGGAAGAGCCCGTCGATCGCCAGGCTGATCATCACCACACCCCCGGCGACGGCCAGCATCATCGCGAGGAGCAGCAGGATCAGCGGCGAGAAGAGGAGGGCGCCGGCGACCTTGAGGCCCAGGCGCCCGCTCCCGGGCGCCGCCGGCGGCGGGACGGTGGAGCCCATCGCCCGCAGCCGCTCCAGGCGCCGCTCGGGCGCCGGGTGGAGCGAGCCGACGATCCCCACCTTGGCGGCGAAGGTCTCGCGGTCGCCGATCTTCCGTGGCCAGGTGACGAACAGGTGCGAGGCCCAGCCGGCCCCCGGGACGGCGGCCTCGGCGCCGGCGAGCCGCAGGAGGGCGCGGGCGAGGCCGTCGGGGTTGCGGGTGAGCTGGACGGCGGTGGCGTCGGCGAGATAGCGGCGGGCCCGCCAGGCGAGGGAGAGCGGAGGGCCGACGAGGATCATGCCGAGGATGCGCTGGTTCATCCAGAAGGCCATGTAGGCGGTGAGGAACGGCAGCATGGCGACGCTCTTGACCTTGCCCAGCCACCCCTGCTTCTCGAAGTCCTCGATCTCCAGGGTTTCGGCGTCGAGGGTGTCGGCGAGGAGCCGGGTGACGGCCTCGGCCTCGGCGCCCGCCTCGCGGCTGCGCCGCCCGAAGGCGAAGCGGACCAGCCGCCAGAGGGTGGCCCGCGCCTGCGGGCCGAAGGGGCTGGAGAGCGCCGCCGCCACCACGCCGACGGTCTGGAAGACGGAGAGCACGGTCATGGCGAGCCGGAGGTCGCCGTTGCCGACCGAGCCGATCAGGTGGCCGATCACCCCCTGCGTCTCGTCGCGGTCGAGGGCGTCGAGGAGCCCGCGGGAGACGATCACCACGCCGTCCTGGAGCGAGGAACCGACGGCGGCGGCGTTGACGGCGGGGGTGTCGAGCAGCATCACGCGCAAGGGCGGGACGCCGGCGGCGATCGCCATCTCGGCCACCAGGTTGACCAGCTGCCGCTCCTCGAGATCGCCGGTCCTCGGCTCGCGGGCGCCGAGCGAGAGCAGGACGCCGCCGACTCCATGGCGCAGGAACAGGGCGCGCACCCCGAGCCAGGCGAGCAGCAGGAAGAGCGCGCCGGGGGGCACCAGGATGGCGGCGCCGACGAGCACCGCCGAGACGATCTGCTCCCGCGAGGGGTCCGAGACTCCGGGGGTGGCGCCGGGAGCCCGCGCCGCGCGCTGGTCGGCCTCGTCGTATTTCCGCATCGCCGAGCCCAGCGCGTCGGGGGTGGGAGTGATCAGGTTCATGGCGTCCGCGCCGAGGAAGAACGCGCCGTAGAGCAGGGGGGCGACGACGGTCGAAAGGGGGATGCCGAGGATCAGGATGGCGAGCGTGGAGAGCGCGGTCAGCCGCCAGCTCGCCCGCCGGTTGCGCGCAGCCGCCGCGAAGAAGCTCTCGCGGTCGGCGGGACCTGGGACGGGAGCGTAGACCTTCTCCCTCCCGGGAGACGGGCTAGCGGCGGATGGATCGGCGGTGGACAAAGATGGAGGTTCCCGGGGTCGCGGCGCTCGCCGCGTAGCTTACACTCCACAGGCGTTGACAGCCGGCGGTTCGTTTCACTTCCAAGGAGGCTTCGATGGTCAAGATTTTCGACAAGCAGTCCGGCACACCCCTGGGCACCCTCGACGACACGCAGTTCCAGTTCCTGGCCGACCACCTCGAGGAGGAGTCGATCGAGGATGACGACTACTACCTCAACCGGACGACCGTCGACTTCCTCGCGGACGCGGGGGCCGATTCCGGCCTGCTCGAGATCCTGCGCCGCGCCCTCGGCGACCGCGAGGAGGCGGAGATCCGCTGGGAGCGGTCCTGACGCCCGGCGTCGCCGGCCCGCGAGAGGAGGAATCATGGGTCACCGCAGCTCCCGCGCCCTGAGCCTGGCTTGCCTGCTGGTCCTGCTGGTCCTCTCGCCGGCCCTCGCCCAGGCGCCGCCGGCCCCTTCCCAGCCGGCCGGCATCGAGCGGCTGACCCATCTCGCCAAGCTCTGGGGGACGGTCCGCTACCTGCACCCCTACCTCGCTTATAAAGAGATCGATTGGGACGCGGCGCTGGTCCAGGCCGTCCCCAAGGTGCGGTCGGCGGAGACTCCGGAGCAGTACGCCGCCGCGGTGCAGGGGATGCTGGACGCCCTGGGCGATCCAGTCACCCGCGTCGAGCCCAAAGAAAAGGCCGCCGGGGCCGCGACGGCGGCCGGGCAGCCGTCTGCACCGTTCCGCCGGCTGGACGGCAAGACGCTGGTGGTGGATCTGCGGCCTTACGCCGGCTACAGCGGCTACGTGGCGTTGCGCGACCGTCTGCCGGCGCTGTGGAAGGAGATCCAGAAGGCGGAGACCCTCGTCATCGACCTCCGGCAAGCGGCGTCCACGCCCGACCCCGACGAGGGGACCTTCCAGTTCGTTTTCGATACGCTCAATCCGCTCCTCACCCGCCGGGCCATCCGGGCCCCGACCCAGCGCTACCGCCTCTCCTCCGGCTACCCGCCGGCGGCAGGGGGAGGCTCCGGCGGCTACTGGTCGGGGTTCGTCACTCTCGCCGCCGACAGCTTCGCCCCCTCGAAGGGGGGCCCCGGGCGCGTGGCGTTCCTGGTGAGCCCGTCGACCGTGCTCCCCTCCATCGCCCTGGCCCTCCAGGCCGCGGGGGACGGCGTCCTGGTGGCCGACGGGGCGGTCGGCGAGGGGTCCGTCGTGGCCCGCCGGACGGTGGACCTGGGAGAGGGGCTCGCGGCGGCGGTGCGGGTGAGCGAGATCGTCCCGCTCCAGGGCTGGCCCGGCATTCATGCCGACGCCCAGCTTTCCTCCGGAGCCGGCGACGAGGCCGCGGTCCAGGCGGCTCTCGCGGCACTGGCGGCCTTGGCGGAGAAGCGGTCTTCCCGGGGCGGCGGTCCGCTCACCCCTCTTCCGGACGCCGTCTCGCGCCCCGACAGGGCCTATCCCGAGATGCTCGATCCCGCCCTGGAGTATCGCCTCCTCGCCGTGGTCCGGGCCTGGAACGTCATCAATTTTTTCTATCCCTACAAGCCCCTGATCGGGGATTGGGACGCCGTCCTGCCCGAGTTCCTCTCCCGCATGGAAGAGGTCCACGGTGCCAGGGGCTATGCCGTCACGATGATGGAGATGATGGCCCGCGTGGCCGACGGCCACACCACGGTCTATGGGCATCCGGAGATCGGCAAGATCTACGGCGAGGCCGGCGTGCCCGTTCTGCCGCGCTGGATCGAGGGGAAGTGGGTCGTGGTGGCCCAGGGGGACGATCCGGCGGTCCGCGCCGCCGGCCTGCGCGCCGGAGACGTGATCGTCGCGGTCGACGGTGAGCCGGCCGGGACGAAGGTGGAGCGCCTGCGGCCACTGGTGGCCGCCTCCAACGAGGGGGGATTCCGGGAGAAGGTCCGCCGGCTCCTGCTGGCCGGCCCGGACGGCTCAACGGCCACCCTCACCGTCGCCGGCCCCGACGGCGCGCCCCGGGAGGTGAAGCTCCAGCGCGAGAAGAGGTACCGCTGGTTCTTCCCCGTGCCTTCGGGTGAGGCCGTGCGGCTTCTGCCGGGCAACCTGGGTTATGTCGACCTCACCCGGCTGACCGTGGACCAGGTGAGCCCCATGCTCGAGACGCTCAAGAGCACCCGGGCGATCGTCTTCGACATGCGCGGCTACCCCAAGGGGGTCTTCAACGTCCTCGGCTCCCGGCTCAACACCCGGCGGGCGCGCCATGCCGCCTCGTTCCGGCGGCCGGAGGTCTCCGCCTTCTCCGTGGAGGAGGAAGATTCCGGATATTTCTTCTCCCAGCCGATCCTCGAGACGGGTCTGCCCGATCTGTGGAAATACACCGGCCGGACCGTGATGCTGATCGACGAGCAGGCGATCAGCCAGTCCGAGCACACCGGCCTGTTCCTCGAGGCGGCGAACGGCACGAAGTTCGTGGGCTCCCCCACGGGGGGCGCCAACGGCGAC
Organism: uncultured Acidobacteriota bacterium; assembly: GCA_963698025.1. Taxonomy (GTDB): domain Bacteria; phylum Acidobacteriota; class Thermoanaerobaculia; order Multivoradales; family UBA5704; genus DATARR01. Next base: position 2,038,100 of record OY969112.1, read on the forward strand.
GTCACCTACTTCTCCCTCCCCGGCAACCTCACGGTCTCTTTCACCGGCCACGACGTGCGCCACGCCGACGGCCGCCAGCTGCAGCGGATCGGCCTCGTCCCCGACGTCCCGGTAACGCCGACGATCGAGGGGATCCGCGAGGGCAGGGACGAGGTGCTCGACCGCGCCGTGCGCTATCTCACCGAAGAGCTGGGAGTCACTGAGAAGCCGGGAGTTCTGGGCGGGGGATGATCACCGGCAGCGCCCGCGGGCGGGTCCGGTAGCGCAGCGGCGAGCGCATCCGGCTGACCTCGCCGTCGAAGGCGACGGGGATGGCGCGCTTCCCCCGCACCTCGACCGTGAACTCGGGGAAACGCCAGTCCTCGACGCTCCGGGTGCGCTTGATGTCGCGCACCAGCCCCACCAGCGCGAGGCCGAGGAGGCCCAGCCGGCTCCGGCTGCGCGCCAGGTAGAGATAGAGGTTGCCGCTCTCGGCCAAGCGGTCGGGGGCGCCGTGGGCGAAGGCGCTGAAATCGTATTCGTTGTTGCCGACGAAGAGGAGCTCGGTCTTGCGTTCGACCTGCCAGTCGCCGGAGGAGATCTTCACGTGGAGCGAGGAGAGCTTCGGCAGCAGCCGGAAGGTGGCGATCGCCATCGACAGCCACTTGCCGCGCTTGGAATGCTTCATCTCCTGATCGCGCGCCTGGACGATCGGCGGATAGAAGCCGAGCGACGAGTTGTTGAGGAAGATCTCGCCGTTGACCTCGCCGACGTCGAGGGCATGGACCTCCCCCTCGGCGATCACGCGGACGGCAGCCTCGAGATCGGCCGGGATCTTCAGATCGCCGGCGAAGTGGTTGAGCGTGCCGAGCGGCAGGACGCCGAGCGGCACCTTGCCGCCGACCAGCACCGAGGCCACGGCGCGGATGGTGCCGTCGCCCCCCCCGGCCACCACCGCCTCGGTCCCCGCCTTCACCGCCGCGCGCGCCGCGTCGCAGATCTGCTCGCCGGGAATGAGCTGGACGTCGGCTTCGGTTCCGGCCTTCTGGAACATCTCCCGCAGGCTCCCGGCGGTGATGCCCTTTTTCCGCACGGAGCCGCCGCGGCGATTTACCAGCACGGTAACCTTCATCGGCGCATCCTAGCATCATGGTTCTTCAGGCCCTTTTCGCCTTCCTCCTCACCCTCGCCGCCCCGCAGGCCCCAGTGGCCCCGCAGGCCCTGGTCGGCCCACCCTCGCCCGACACGGTCCGCCACCAGCTCCTGGCGCTGATCAACGACGAGCGGGCGGCGGCGGGAGTGGCGGCCCTCCACCTCCGCGAGCCGCTGAACACGGTGGCCCAGCAGAACGCCGAGGAGGCCCGCGACAACCAGGGGGCGCTCTACGACGAGACGTCGATCCCCAGGATCCAGGGGCGTCTGCGCAAAGCCGGCTACGAGGCTCACGGCTGGCACCAGGCGTTCGCCGCGGGCAAGGAGGAGCCGGCGGCGCTCCTCGCCTGGATCAAGAAGGAGAACGTGGATGCCTTCAAGTCGCTGATGGACCCCGATTATCACGAGCTGGGGATCGGGATCAGCGAGATCCGGGGGACGCCGCTCTACGACTTCTTCCTCGCCTGGCGCGAGAGCGAGTCCTTCGCCCGCCAGACCGCCGCCCTCGCCGACCTCGCCCAGGCCCGCGCCGCCATGCTCGCCCGCGTCAACGCCGAGCGAGCCCGGGACGGCCGCCCGCCGCTGAAGCTCGATCCGCGCCTCGACGAGGCGGCCCAGCGTCACGCCGAGGACATGCTGGCGCACTCCTACTACAGCCACACCTCGCCCGAGGGGACCACCCCGATCGACCGCGTGCGCAAGAGCGGCTACGTCCCTCGCATCGTGGCGGAGAACATCGCCCGCGGGCCGTTCACGGTCGACGAGGTGATGGACAACTGGATGGCGAGCCGCGAGCACCGCGGCAACCTCCTCCACCCCGCCTTCCGCGACTTCGGGACCGGCATCGCCGTCGGCAGGAACTCGGTCGGCTACACGGTCATTTGGGTGCAGGACTTCGGGACGCCGTAGGGCGACCGCAGGTCGCCCCTACACCCTCCGGCAATAATCCTGAGGTTGGACGAAGGTTGTAGGGGCGACCTGCGGTCGCCCTTCAAACCGGCTTTTTTCTTCCCAGATCGTTCAAGATCAGCGATACCAGCGCCGTCCACCCCGTCTGGTGACTGGCGCCGAGGCCGCGGCCGTCGTCGCCGTGGAAGTATTCGTGGAAGAGGAGGAGGTCCTTCCAGTGGGGGTCGGCGGCGAAGCGGGGCTCGCCGCCGAGGCAGGGGCGCCGCCCCTCGGCGTCGGCGACGAAGAGCGTGGCGAGCCGCCGGCGCAGCTCGCCGGCGACCTGGTCGAGGTTCATCATCCGCCCCGAGCCGGTCGGACACTCCACCTTCAGCGTGTCGTGATAGAAGTGGTGGTAGCGTTCCAGCGCCTCGATCAACAGGTAGTTCGAAGGGAACCAGACCGGCCCCCGCCAGTTCGAGTTGCCGCCGAACATGCCGTCGCGCGACTCCCCCGGCACGTACTCGACGCGCCGGACCTCGCCGTCGACCGCCAGCTCGAAGGGGTGCTCGCGGTGGACGCGCGAGAGGGACCGCACGCCATGGGGAGAGAGGAACTCGCTCTCGTCCAGCACGTGGCGCAGCACCCGCTCCAGCCGCTCGCGCGAGGGGATGGCGAGCAGGTAGATCGTGTCCCCCGGCCGCCGCGGGGAGTCCATGAAGGAGATGCTGCGCGCCAGGTCCTGGCGGTTGCGCAGGAACCAGCGCATCCGCTTGGCGAAACCGGGCAGGCGGCGGAAGACCACATCCTCGTCCAGGGACGACGCCGCGAACAGCGGGATGATCCCGACCATGGAGCGGACGCGCAGGGGAATGCGGCGGCCGTCGACGAGCATCTGGTCGCAGTAGAAGCCGTCCTCCTCGTTCCACAGGCCGGTGCCGCCGAGGCCGTTGATGGCATCGCTGATCGCCACGAAATGCTCGAAAAACTTCGAGGCGACGTCCTCATAGGCCGGGTCCTTGCGCGCCAGCTCCAGGGCCATGGCGAGCATGGTGGTGCAGAAGAAGGCCATCCAGGCCGTGCCGTCCGCCTGCTCGAGCAGGGCGCCGCCGGGCAGGGGCCGCGAGCGGTCGAAGACGCCGATGTTGTCGAGCCCCAGGAAGCCGCCGGAGAAGAGGTGGTTCCCCTCCTCGTCCTTGCGGTTCACCCACCAGGTGAACATGATCAGGAGCTTCTGGAAGGCGCGCTCCAGGAAGAGCCGGTCGCGGTGCCCCTTGGGAGCGGTCATCTTGTAGACTCGCCAGCAGGCCCAGGCGTGCACCGGCGGGTTGACGTCCGAGAAGGCCCACTCGTAGGCGGGGAGCTGCCCGTTGGCGTTCATGTACCACTCACGCATCACCAGCAGGAGCTGCTCCTTGGCGAACTCGGGGTCGGTCTTGGCGAAGACCAGCATGTGGAAGGCGAGGTCCCAGGCCGCCCACCAGGGGTACTCCCAGCTGTCGGGCATCGAGACCACGTCGCGGCTGTGCAGGTGGCGCCAGCTGGAGTTGCGCCCGCGCTTCCGCTCAGGCGGCGGCGAAGGCTGGCCGGGGTCGCCGTCGAGCCAGTCGGCCACGATGTAGTGGTAGAACTGCTTCGACCAGAAAAGGCCCGCAAACGACTGCCGGGAGATCCGCGTCTCGTCGGCGGAGAGGCCCGGCTCGATGCGCGAAGCGTAGAAGGCATCGGCCTCGGCGATTCGTGCCGCGAACGTCTGGCTGAATCCATCTCCGAAGGCCTCGGCCGCCTCTTCCTCGGGCCGCAAGCGGAAATGGAGGACGGCCTCCCCGCCCGCCGGCAGCTCCAGCCGGTAGTGGAAGGCGGCCTTGGTCCCCTCTCCCGCCGGATTGACCGCGTCGTTCCGCCCCTCGATCAGGTAGCGATGGAAGGCATCCTTGACGTGAGGCTGCGGGTTGGGGGTCCCGAACAGGCGCTCGGCGTTGCTCTCGTTCTCGGTGAACAGCAGGGCTTCCGGAACCGTCTCCGCCGCCAGGCGGAAGCGGCCGAGGCCGGGATGGTTCGCGAGCAGGGCATTGCCGGTCTCCTGGTGGATCGATCCCTTCGGCCAGCACCCCTCCTCGCCGGTGCGCCCCCAGCTCCAGGTGTTGCGGAACCAGAGGGTGGGCAGGACGTGGATCGCCGCTGCCTCCGGCCCGCGATTGGCGATCGTGAGACGAATGAGGAGATCGTCCGGCGCGGCCTTGGCGTACTCGGCGAAGACATCGAAGTAACGATCGCCGTCGAAGACCCCGGTGTCGAGGATCTCGAACTCCGGCTGATCCCTCCCCCGCCGCCGGTTCTCCTCGACGAGACGGGCATAGGGAAACTCGGCCTGCGGATACTTGTAGAGCCCCTTGGCGTACGAGGTGGTGGGAGTCGCGTCGAGGAAGAAGTACTGCTCCTTGACGTCCTCGCCGTGGTTCCCCTCGGGGTTGGCGAGGCCGAACAGGCGCTCCTTGAGGATGGGATCGCGCCCGTTCCAGAGGGCGAGGGCGAAGCAGACGCGGCACTCGCGGTCGCAGATCCCCAGCAGACCGTCCTCCCCCCAGCGGTAGGCGCGGCTGCGGGCGTGGTCGTGCGGGAGATAGTTCCAGGCGTCGCCGTTGGCCGAGTAGTCCTCGCGGACGGTCCCCCACTGGCGCTCGGAGAGATAGGTCCCCCAGCGCTTCCAGTTCTTCTCGCGCCGGGCGTCCTCCTGAAGGCGCGCGGTCTCAGGATCGACGGGAGGCTCGGAGAGCATGACGGAAAGACTACCCTACATCGATATCGCCTACATCGCCCGCCGGTACCGGTTGAACAACAGGGTGGCTACCAGGCCGCAGATCAGGGCGAAGGCGGCCAGCAGGCCGAGATAGAGCGCGATCTCGGACGGCGCCTCCCCCTGGAAGCCGTCGCGGGCGGCGGTCACCGCCCAGTTGACCGGGTTGAACCGGGAGACCGTCCGGATCCACGCCGGCATCAGGTTGCGGGACATGATCATGCTCGACAGGAAGGTCGTCGGCAGCACCACGAAGTTCATCACCGCGATCACCAGCTCCTGTTTGCGGGCGGCGAGCGCGAGGGCGTTCGAGAAGGCGGCGAAGGCGGCGCCGAGGAGGGCGGCGGCGAGGAAGACCGTGAGGATGCCGGCCAGGCCGCCGTGGGGGCGCGCGCCCAGCAGGCAGGCGACGGCAAGGATGATCGCCGCCTGGATCACCACCTGAAATGCCGAGTGGAGGATGCGGGCGGCGATCAGCGCGCCGCGCGAGACCGGGGTCGTCAGCAGGCGGTCGAGCACGCCGCGGTCGATGTCCCCCAGCATGCCCATCCCCGAGTAGGCGGCACCGAAGAGTGCGGTCATGATCGAGATCCCCGGCGCCAGGAACTGCACGTAGGACGAGGCGCCGAACCCCTGGATCGTCGTCACCTTGGCGAACAGCTGCCCGAACAGCAGCACCCAGAGGATCGGCTGCACGATCGAGATGAGGACGAACACGGGCATCCGCGCCGTCGCCCGCAGCAGGCGCACGAAAAGGTACCAGGTGTCTCTCAGGAAGGCCATCAGCCACCTTCCCCACGGTAGGCGTGACCGGTAGCCTTGAGATAAACATCGTCGAGGGAGACCGCGTCCCCCGGGATTCCCCGCTTCAGCTCCGCTGGCGTCCCCGCGGCCACGACGCGGCCGCCGTCGACGATGGCGATCCGTTGCGCCAATTGGTCGGCCTCTTCCAGATAATGGGTGGTCAGCAGCAGCGTCAGCCCCTCCGCCGCCAGCCGCCGGACCTCCTTCCACATCACGGCGCGGCTCTCCGGATCGAGGCCGGTGGTCGGCTCATCGAGGAACAGCACCTCGGGACGGTGGATCAATCCCATGGCGACGTCGAGCCGCCGCTTCATGCCACCGGAGTAGGTGGCGGCGGGGCGGTCGGCGGCCGCTTCGAGCTGGAAAAGATGGAGGAGCTCCTCGGTGCGCGAACGCAGCTCCGGAGTGGCGAGCCGGAAGAGCCGCCCCTGGAGGGTGAGGTTCTCGCGACCTGTGGCAGTCGGATCGACGCCGGAATTCTGAGCCACCGAGCCGATGCGGCGGCGCACCTCACGCGGCTGGCGGACGACGTCGAAGCCGGCGACGCGGGCCTGGCCGCCGGTGGGAGCGGAGAGGGTGGTCAGGATGCGGACCGTCGTCGACTTGCCGGCGCCGTTCGGTCCCAGGAGGGCGAACACCTCGCCGGCGCGGACGGCGAACGATACGCCGCGGAGCGCCTCGACGCCACCGGAGTAGATCTTGCGGAGATCCTCGACCTCGATGGCGTCCATCCGCCGGTCCCCTCCCACCCGCCGCGAGCGCCGGGCCCTAGTTCGTGCCCGGGAAGAGCGAGCCGCCGATCAGGCTGCCGGGAACGTGGGTGAAGCCCTCCGAGCCCCCCTGCCGGTGGGGTGGCCGCGGGCCGGGACCGGGGACGCCGCCGCCCCACCAGCCCGGGACGACGACCACCGGCACTCCGCCATAGCCGCCATAGACCGGATAGGAGTAGACCGGCTGAGAAGGCTGGACCAGTTGGCGGACCGCCGAGATCTCTGCCAGAGCGGCCAGCCGGTCCTCGCGGGCGGCACGCGCCGCCTCCTGCCGGGCGGCGGCGCGCCGGATCGAGTCCTCCTCCTGCGCCCGCTGCTTCGCCTGGTACTCCTCACGGGTGATCCACTGCCCGCCCGCGAGCACGAAGCCGCGCCGACGCATCGAGTCACCGTAGGGGACCCAGCGATCGAGCTGGGGATCGAGCACGTAGCCGAAGCCGCGCAAGATAGGAGCGAGACCGCCGAGCTTCGGATCGAGCGTCGCCGCGGCCAGCGCCGACTCGCGGGTCGCCTGCTCGAGCTCCTTGCCGTGCGCCCAGCGGGCGAGCTCCAGCCAATCCGCCGCCCGCGTCGAGGGGCTCTTCTTGAGCGCCTCCTTGCGGCGCAGGTATTCGGCGAGGCTCGAGTCGCCGGTGTCCACCCGCAGCACCTGCTCCCTGGGCAGGCTCAAGGTTCCGCCCTGCATCTGGATGCGCACCTGCGAATCGGTCGTCTCCGCGATCACCCCCTCGAACTTCCGCCCATTGACCAGGTAGACGTCATCCGCGAACGCCGGCACCGCGACGAGAGAGAGGAGAAGGAGGAGAAGAGGAGGAAGGGACCGGATCGACATTGAGACTTCCTTTCGTCCGCGGCACCTGCCGCCTGCCCATTTTACCACCGCTGGACGCTTCGGTGGGTCAATAAAAAGGGCGGCCTCGTGGCCGCCCTGGATTCCGACAGATAGGGTGGAGGCTACTCGCCCTCGAGGACCTCCTGCGGGAGGCTGCGGATCTCCTCCTCGCCGAACTCGAAGAAGAGCTCCTCCTCCGGCTCGTTGTCGGCCTCGATGAACTCCTCGGCCATGTGGAAGTCATGGTAGTAGTTCATGCCGGTGCCGGCGGGGATCACCCGGCCGACGATGACGTTCTCCTTGAGACCGCGCAGGCCGTCCACCTTGCCGCTGATCGCGGCCTCGGTGAGCACCCGGGTGGTCTCCTGGAAGCTCGCCGCCGAGATGAAGCTGTCGGTCGACAGCGACGCCTTGGTGATGCCGAGGAGCAGCGGCCGGCCGATGGCGGGGGTACCGCCGGCGGCGACGACGCGCTCGTTCTCCTCGCCGAACTTCCAGCGATCCACCTGCTCGTCGATCAGGAACTCGGTGTCGCCGACCTCCTCGATCTTCACCGACCGCATCATCTGGCGCACGATCACCTCGATGTGCTTGTCGTTGATGGCGACGCTCTGCGACCGGTAGACCTCCTGGATCTTGTCGGTCATGTAGCGCTGCAGCTCCTTCTCGCCGAGCACCTGCAGGACGTCGTGCGGGTTGATCGGGCCGTCGATCAGAGGCTCGCCGGCGCGCACCCGCTCCCCCTCCTGCACGTTGATGTGGATCGAGCGCGGCACCAGGTACTCGCGGTTGTCGCCCATGTCGCTCTCGACGACCACCTTGCGCATCCCCTTGTGGACCTCGCCCAGACGGACCGTCCCGTCGATCTCGGTGATGATCGCCGGCTCCTTGGGGCTGCGGGCCTCGAAGAGCTCGACGACGCGCGGCAGACCGCCGGTGATGTCCTTGGTCTTCGTTGTCTCGCGCGGGATCTTCACCAGCGTGTCGCCGGGGTAGACCTCCTGGCCGTTCTGGACGACCAGGTGCGAGCCCGAGGGGAGGAGGTACCGCTTGGTGCGGTCGCCCTCGCCCTGGATGAAGATCGCCGGCACGCGCTTCTCGTTGGCCGACGCCTCGACGATGATCTTCTGCGACAGGCCGGTGACCTTGTCGGTCTCCTCGCGGACGTTCTCCCCCTCGACGATGTCCTGGAACTCCACCTTGCCCCGGATCTCGGAGAGGATGGCGGAGGTGAAGGGGTCCCAGGTGACCAGCTCGGTGCCCGGCTGGACCTCGTTCCCCTCGTGCACCAGGAGCTGCGAGCCGTAGGTCAGCGCGTAGCGCTCCCGCTCGCGACCCTTCTCGTCGGTGAGGACGAGCTTGCCGCTGCGGTTGATGACGATCAGCGAGCCGTGCCGGCTCTCGACCGTGTTGACGTTGAGGAACTTCACCATGCCCGGGTTCTTGGCGATGTGCTTCGACTGCTCCGACACGCGCGAAGCGGTGCCGCCGTAGTGGAAGGTCCGCATCGTGAGCTGCGTGCCGGGCTCGCCGATCGACTGCGCGGCGATGACGCCCACCGCCTCGCCGATCTCGACCATCTTGCCGGTCGCGAGGTTGCGGCCATAGCAACGGATGCAGACGCCGCGGCGGGTCTCGCAGGTGAGCACGGAGCGGATCTTCACCCGCTCGATGCCCGCCGCCTGCACGACGGTGCCCAGCATCTCGGTGATCTCCTGGCCAACGGAGAGGATCAGCTCGCCGGTGATCGGATCGTAGATGTCCTCCTGGCTGACGCGGCCGACGATGCGGTCGCGCAGCGGCTCGAGGATCTCGCCCCCCTCCATGATCGCCGTCACGATGATGCCGTCGATCGTGCCGCAGTCCTCCTCGTTGATGATGACGTCCTGCGCCACGTCGACCAGCCGGCGGGTGAGGTACCCCGAGTCCGCCGTCTTGAGCGCCGTGTCGGCCAGACCCTTGCGGGCGCCGTGCGTCGAGATGAAGTACTGCAGCACGGAGAGCCCCTCGCGGAAGTTCGCCGTGATCGGCGTCTCGATGACCTCGCCCGACGGCTTGGACATCAGTCCCCGCATCCCGGCGAGCTGGCGCACCTGCTCGCGCGAGCCGCGGGCGCCCGAGTCGGCCATCAGGTTGATCGGGTTGAAGACGCCGGTCTCCTGCTCGATCTCCCGCATCTCACGGAACATCTCCTCCGAAACCTTCTCGGTCACCCGGTGCCAGATGTCGATGATCTTGTTGTGGCGCTCACCCTGAGTGATGACGCCGGCCGAGCGCTGCTTCTCGATCTCGACCACCTCGTTGCGCGCCTGCTGGAGGATCTCCGGCTTGCGCTTCGGCACCACCATGTCGTCGACGCCGAACGAGATGCCCGCCTTGGTGGCGTAGAGGAAGGTGACCTCCTTGATCTCGTCGAGCATCTCGACCGTCTTTTCGTTGCCCAGGTTGATGAAGCAGTAGCCGACCAGGTCCTGGAGGCCGCGCTTCTTCAACAGGCCGTTGATGAACGGGATCTCCTTCGGCAGGTGCATGTTGAGGATCACCCGGCCGACGGTGGTCTCGATCAGCTGGCGGTCGAGCTCCTCGAGCTCGGCGTGCACGATGTCCTGCTTGTCGAGCTGCGTGTCGAGGTTGATGTACGGCCCCGAGTAGCGCACCTTGATCGGCGACAGCGTCTCGACCTGGCCGGCGTCGAGCGCCAGCAGCACCGAGTCGAAGTCGGGGAAGATCCGCCCCTCCCCCTTGGCGTTGGCCTTGGGGAGCGTCAGGTAGTAGCCGCCGAGCACCAGGTCCTGGGTCGGCACGGCGAGCGGACGCCCGTGCGCCGGCGACAGGATGTTGTTCGACGCCAGCATCAGCACCTTGCACTCGATCTGGGCCTTCGGCGACAGCGGCACGTGCACGGCCATCTGGTCGCCGTCGAAGTCGGCGTTGAACGCCGCGCAGACGAGCGGGTGGATCTTGATCGCCTTGCCCTCGATCAGCGTCGGCTGGAACGCCTGGATGCCCAGGCGGTGCAGCGTCGGCGCGCGATTGAGCATCACCGGATGATCCTCGATCACCTCCTCGAGCGCGTCCCAGACCTCGTCCACCTCGGCCTCCACCATCTCCTTGGCGGCCTTGATCGTGCCGACGAGACCCTTCTCCTCCAGCCGGTTGTAGATGAACGGCTTGAACAGCTCGAGCGCCATCTTCTTCGGCAGGCCGCACTGCGACAGCTTGAGCTCGGGGCCGACGACGATCACCGAACGGCCCGAGTAGTCGACGCGCTTGCCGAGCAGGTTCTGGCGGAAGCGCCCCTGCTTGCCCTTGAGCGTGTCGGAGAGCGACTTCAGGGGGCGGTTGTTGGAGCCCTTGAGCACCCGGCCGCGGCGGCCGTTGTCGAAGAGAGCGTCCACCGCCTCCTGGAGCATCCGCTTCTCGTTGCGCACGATGACGTCGGGGGCGCGCAGCTCGAGCAGCTTCTTCAACCGGTTGTTGCGGTTGATCACGCGCCGGTAGAGGTCGTTGAGGTCGCTGGTCGCGAACCGGCCGCCGTCGAGCGGCACCAGGGGGCGCAGCTCCGGCGGGATGACCGGGATGACGTCGAGGATCATCCAGTCCGGCCGGTGCCCCGACTTGCGGAAGGCGTCCACCACCTTGAGCCGCTTGGCGGCCTTCAGGCGGCGGATCTGGCTGGTCTCGGTGCGCATGATGATGCGCAGCTCCTCGGCCAGCTCGTCGACGTCGATGCGGCTCAGCAGCTCCTTGATCGCCTCGGCGCCCATCTTGGCGGCGAAGGCGTCCTCGCTGTACTTCTCGCGCAGCTCGCGGAAGCGCTCCTCGGTGAGGAGCTCCCGCTCCTTGAGCTCCGTCTCGCCGGGATCGATGACGACGTAGCTCTCGAAGTAGAGGATCCGCTCGAGATCGCGCAAGCTGATGTCGAGCAGATGGCCGATGCGGGACGGCAGGCCCTTGAAGAACCAGACGTGCGACACCGGGCAGGCGAGCTCGATATGGCCCATCCGCTCGCGGCGCACACGGGACCGCGTGACCTCCACCCCGCACTTGTCGCAGATGACGCCACGGTGCTTCATCCGCTTGTATTTACCGCACAGGCACTCCCAGTCCGTGATCGGACCGAAGATCTTGGCGCAGAAGAGCCCGTCCCGCTCCGGCTTGAACGTCCGGTAGTTGATCGTCTCCGGCTTCGTCACTTCGCCGTAGCTCCAGGACCGGATCTTCTCCGGAGACGCGATCGAGATCTTGATCGCGTTGAAATCCTTGAGCGACTGTGGCTTGTCAAAACTGCTGAATGGTTGCAACTGTCTGTCCTCCCATTAGACCTTGAGGAGCTCTACGTCGAGACAGAGGCTCTGGAGCTCGCGCACGAGAACGTTGAAAGATTCCGGGAGGCCCGGCGCGTCCGGGACGTCCCCCTTGACGATCGCCTCGTACACCTTGCTGCGCCCCTCCACGTCGTCGCTCTTGACGGTCAGCAGCTCCTGGAGCGTGTAGGCGGCGCCGTAGGCTTCGAGCGCCCAGACCTCCATCTCTCCGAAGCGCTGGCCGCCGAACTGCGCCTTGCCCCCCAGCGGCTGCTGGGTGATCAGCGAGTACGGTCCGATCGACCGCGCGTGGATCTTGTCGTCGACCAGATGCGAGAGCTTGAGCATGTAGATGTAGCCCACCGTCACCTTCTGCTCGAACGCCTCGCCGGACATGCCGTCGTAGAGCGGCGTCTTGCCCGAGTCCGGCAGACCCGCCTCTTTGAGCAGGTCCTTGATGTCCGCCTCGCGGGCGCCGTCGAACACCGGCGTCGCGAACTTCAGGCCGAGCACCCGGCCGGCCCACCCGAGGTGGGTCTCCAGGATCTGCCCGACGTTCATGCGGCTCGGCACGCCGAGCGGGTTGAGCACGATCTCGACCGGCGTGCCGTCCGGCATGTAGGGCATGTCCTCCTCGCGCATGATCCGCGAGATGACCCCCTTGTTGCCGTGCCGGCCGGCCATCTTGTCGCCCACCTGCAGCTTGCGCTTCATCGCGACGTAGACCTTGACCAGCTTGATGACGCCGGGCGGGAGCTCGTCCCCCTTCTGCAGCAGACCCACCCGCTCCTCGTTGACCCGGTGCAGCACCTCGACGTGCGAGTCGGTCTTCTTGTAGACGATCTCGACCGCGTCGATCAGCCGCCGCTCGTCGACCGGCAGGCGCAGGATCTCCTGCCGGGTGAGCCGCTCGAGGGTGGCCATGTTGATCGGGTCGCCCGCCTTCAGCAGCTCCTGGCCGGTCCGCGACTTGACGGCCGCGGTGACCTTCTTGCCGAGCAGCAGGTCGCTCACCTTCTTGTTGCGCTCCTCGGTCAGGATGCGCACCTCGTCGCGGATGTTCTTCTCCAGCCGGGCGATCTCCTCCTGCTCGATCTCCTTGGCCCGGACGTCCTTCTCGACCCCCTTGCGGGAGAAGATCTTGACGTCGACGATCGTCCCCTCGATCCCCGGCGGCACCTTCAGCGAGGCGTCGCGGACGTCGCCCGCCTTCTCGCCGAAGATGGCGCGCAGCAGCTTCTCCTCGGGGGTCAGCTGGGTCTCACCCTTCGGCGTCACCTTGCCGACCAGGATGTCGCCCGCCTTGACGGTGGCGCCGATGCGGACGATGCCGCTCTCGTCGAGGTCCTTGAGCGCCGACTCCGAGACGTTCGGGATGTCGCGCGTGATCTCTTCTGGCCCTAATTTGGTGTCGCGGGCCTCGATCTCGAACTCCTCGATGTGGATGGAGGTGTAATAGTCCTCCCGCACCAGCTTCTCGGAGATCAGGATCGCGTCCTCGAAGTTGTAGCCGCGCCACGGCATGAAGGCGACGAGCACGTTGCGCCCGAGGGCGAGCTCGCCGAGCTCCGTGCACGGGCCGTCGGCCAGCACGTCACCCTTCTTGACCCGCTGCCCCTCGAAGGCCACCGGCTTCTGCGTGATGCAGGTGTTCTGGTTCGAGCGGCGGAACTTGATCAGTTGGTAGATGTCGGCGCCGAAGTCCTTGGTCTCGCCGGTATCCAGGTCCTCCCCCTCGACGCGGACGATGATGCGCTCGGCGTCCACCGAGTCGACCACGCCGCCCCGCTTGCAGAGCACCACCGCGCCCGAGTCCTGGGCCACGATCCCCTCGAGGCCGGTGCCGACGATCGGCGAGTCGGAGCGGAGCAGCGGCACCGCCTGGCGTTGCATGTTCGAGCCCATCAGCGCGCGGTTGGCGTCGTCGTTCTCGAGGAACGGGATGAGCGCCGCGGCCACCGACACCAGCTGCTTGGGGCTGATGTCCATGTAGTCGATGCGGTCGCGTTCGACGCTGATGAAGTCGCCGCCGGCGCGCGAGATGATCCGGTCCTGGACGAAGTTGCCGGTCTCGTCGACCCGGGCGTTCGCCTGCGCGATGATGTACTTCTCCTCGTCCCAGGCCGAGAGATAGAAGGCGTACGGCTCGGCGTCGACCGCCCGCTTGCCGGCCTTGGTCAGCCGGTCGTTCTCCACCTTCAGCTCGTCGCCGGTGACGATCTGCCCCAGGCGGAACTGGCCGTCGCCCACCTTCATGATCCGGAAGTGGTCGAGCACGCGCCCCGTCTCGACCTTCTTGTACGGGCTCTCGATGAACCCGTAGTCGTTGATCCGGGCATAGGTGGCCAGCGACGAGATCAGGCCGATGTTCGGGCCTTCCGGCGTCTCGATCGGGCAGATGCGGCCGTAGTGCGTGGCGTGCACGTCGCGCACCTCGAAGCCCGCCCGCTCGCGGGAGAGACCGCCCGGTCCGAGGGCCGACAGGCGCCGCTTGTGGGTGACCTCCGACAGCGGGTTGGTCTGGTCCATGAACTGCGACAGCTGCGACGAGCCGAAGAACTCCTTGATCGCCGCGATCACCGGCTTCGAGTTGATCAGGTCGTGCGGCATCGCCGAGTCGATGTCCTGGTGGACCGACATCTTCTCCTTGATCGCCCGCTCCATGCGCACGAGGCCGATGCGGAACTGGTTCTCCAGCAGCTCGCCCACCGCGCGCACGCGGCGGTTACCGAGGTTGTCGATGTCGTCCGTGCGGCCGACGTCCTTCTGCAGGCGCAGCAGGTACTCGATGACGCGGAAGAAGTCGTCGGCGCCGAGCGTCTTCTGGTCGACCGGCACCTCGGTGTCCAGCTTGATGTTGAACTTGAAGCGGCCGACCCGCGAGAAGTCGTAGCGCTTGGCGTCGAAGAACATGCCGTAGAAGAGCGAACGGGCGCTCTCCAGGGTCGGCGGATCGCCCGGCCGCATGCGGCGGTAGATCTCGATCAGCGCCTCGCGGGAGTTCTTGGTGGTGTCCTTGGCGAGCGTGTTCGAGAGCGTCGCGCCCACCAGCTCCCAGTCGGGGAAGAAGACCTCGACCGGGGTCGAGTTGCGGCCGTCGAGCCGCTCGTCGACGTCCTCGGGCACCAGCTCGTTGGCCTCGAAGAGGACCTCGCCGGTGTCGAGATCGACGATGTCGCCGAGGAAGAAGGCGCGCTCGAGGTCCTCGCGGTCGACGTCGAAGGCGATCGTCTGGCCGGTGTCGAGCTTGCCGATCTGCTCGCGCGACAGGGTGATGCCGGCGAAGATCGGGTAGGTCTCGCGGCGGCCGCGGCTCTGGCGGTCCTTCAGGCGCTCGGGCTCGAGCACCTTCGGGCCGACGTGCAGCGTGAACTTGCCGGCGCCCTCCGAGGAGAGGCCGACCGGGGTGTAGAACTGGCGCAGGATCGACTCGTCCGACTCCAGCCCCAGGGCGCGCAGGAAGACCGTGCCGTGGAACTTGCGCTTGCGGTCGATGCGCACCGACAGCACGTCCTTCTGGTCGTACTCGAACTCCACCCAGGAGCCGCGGTACGGGATGATCTTCGAGAGATAGGAGCGCGGCCCCTCCTTGGTGAAGAAGACGCCGGGGCTCCTGTGGAGCTGCGAGACGATGACCCGCTCGGTGCCGTTGATGACGAAGGTGCCGTTGTCCGTCATCAGCGGGATGTCGCCGAAGTAGACCTCCTCCTCCTTGGCGTCGCGCATCATGCGCGTGCCGGTCTCGGGGTCGCGGTCGTAGACGAACAGGCGGAAGGTGACCTTCAGCGGCACGGCGAAGGTCATCCCCCGCTCCTGGCAGTCCGAGATCGAGTACTTGAGCTGCAGGTCGACGGGGTTGCCGCAGATGTCACACTTCGTAACCCGGTTCTTGTTGACGAAGCCGCACTCGGTGCAGGTGACCGTCTCCTCGTGCGGATGGTCGGTCATGATCTTGGCGCTGCAGTTGGTGCAGGTCATGCGCAGGTATTCGAGCCCCTTGAGCTCGCCGCACTTGCACTGCCAGTCGCCGATCGAGTACTTGACGAAGTCGAGCGAGCAGGTCTCGCGAAAGTCGGAGAACGGAAAAATGCCCGTGAAAACCGCCTGCAGCCCCTGGTTCGCCCGCTCCTCGGGCAGGAGGTTCATCTGCAGGAAACGCTCGTAGCTCCGTCGCTGGACGTCGATCAGGTTGGGGATGGGCAGCGACGTCGTGATTCTGGAGAAGTCCTTCCGATGGCCGTTGCGCGTTGCGATCTGCGGAGTGGGAAACGTATCCATAGGGGTCTTGCTATCTCCTCGATGCCTGGGTAGATGGGTGCTTCTCTTCTACGCGGCAACCTTAGTTACTGCCGTGGGGGCGTCCGGGGCCCGGCTCCGAAAGGAGGGGTTCCGGAAGCAGGAGACACCATGCCCGGCCCTCCGCTTTCCCCGCGGAAGGTCACCGGGCATGGTGAACATAGGCCAGAACAGGGCCGAGGCCGGGTTTATGCCCGGGCCGGCTCCTGTTCCAGCATCTTGTGGCGCTCGTCGGCCTGGAGGCAGGCCGTTCCGTCGAGGATACCGCGTAGCGTCGCTCCTCTCCGCCCGCGTTATTTGATCTCGATGGTGGCTCCGGCCTCTTCGAACTTCTTTTTGATCGACTCCGCCTCGTCCTTGGAGACCCCCTCCTTGACGGTGGCGGGAGCGGACTCCACGAGGTCCTTGGCCTCCTTGAGGCCGAGGCTGGTGACCTCGCGGACCGCCTTGATGACGTTGATCTTCTTCTCGCCGGCCGCCTTGAGGACGACGTCGAACTCGGTCTTCTCCTCGACCACGGGCGCCGCGGCGCCACCGCCGGCCGCCGGAGCGGCCACGGCCGCCGCCGCGGAGACGCCGTAGTGGTCCTCGAGCGCCTTGACGAGGTTGTTCAGCTCGAGGACGGTCAGCTGGTCGATCTGACTGATGAAATCTTCGGTCGCGATAGCCATGTTCTCTCCTTAACGATACTCAATGCCGCTATTCAAGAGCGAAGGGTGTAGGGGCGCAGCATGCTGCGCCCCTACGACGCCGGGTCTGTTCAATCCTGTTCCGGGCCGGCGCCTTACGACGCCGGGTTCTCTTCTTTCTTCTTCCGGACCTGGTCCAGAACCATCACGAACGACTGCGGGACCGCGGCCAGCACGCGGACGAACCGGGTGACCGGCGACTGCATCAGGAACAGCAGCTTGGCGGTCAGCTCCTCGCGGCTGGGCAGCGAGGCGATGTCCTTGATCTGGCCGGCGGCGATGGCGCGCCCCTCGACGAGGCCGGCCTTGAGCTTGATCGCCGGCACGTCCTTGGCGTAGTCGGTCAGCGCCTTGGCCACCCCGACCGGGTCGGTGAGGCTGAAGGCGACCGCCGTCGGCCCCACGAAGTGCTCCTTGAGCTGGCCGAGCGCCTGGCTGTCGATGGCGCGCAGGGCGATGGTGTTCTTGACCACCAGGTACTCGCCGCCGCTGTCGCGGACGCGCTTGCGCAGCTCGGTCACCTGCGGGACGGTGATCCCCTGAAAGTCGAGGAGGAAGGCGTGCGGAGCCTTGGCGAGCCCCTCGGCATACACCGCGAGGATCTGTTCTTTGTCGTTACGGGTCAAAGGCATGGCTCGTCTCCTACGCCTCGCTGGTGATCATGGCGGTGTCGTCAATCTGGATGCCGGGACCCATCGTCGAGGAGAGGCTGACTCCCCGTACGTACTTGCCCTTGGCCGCGCTCGGCTTCGCCTTCAGCACGGCGCCGATCAGGGCCTCGGCGTTGTCGCGCAGCTGCTCGGTGCCGAAGGAGAGCTTGCCGACCGGCGCGTGGATGATCCCGGTCTTGTCGACGCGGAACTCCACCTTGCCGGCCTTGATCTCCTGGACCGCCTTGGCGACGTCGGTGGTCACCGTGCCCGCTTTCGGGTTGGGCATCAGGCCGCGGGGGCCGAGCACCTTGCCGAGCCGGCCGACGACCCGCATCATGTCCGGGGTGGCGACCACGGAGTCGAACTCCAGCCAGCCCCCTTCGATCCGCTTCGCCAGCTCGTCGCCGCCGACCACGTCCGCCCCCGCCTCCTCGGCCTCGCGGAGCTTGTCGCCGCTGGCGAAGACCAGCACCCGGGAGACCGTGCCCAGGCCGTGCGGCAGCACCACCGTGCCGCGGACCATCTGGTCGGCGTGCTTGGGGTCGACGCCCAGGCGCATCGCGATCTCCAGCGTCTCGTCGAACTTGGCGTACTTCACCTGCCCCGCCAGCGCGACCGCCTCCTGCAGCGGGTAGGGCCGGGCCTCGACCTTCTCGGCCGCCTGCCGGTACTTCTTTCCATGCTTCGGCACGACTGTTCTCCTTCCGGGTTCCTGGTGGGTTAGCCCTGGATCTCGATGCCCATCGAGCGGGCCGTCCCCTCGATCGTCCGGATCGCGGACTCGAGGTTCGCCGCGTTCAGATCGGGCAGCTTGGTGCGCGCGATCTCCTCGACCTGCGCGCGGGTCACGTTGCCCACCTTCTTCTTGTTCGGCTCGCCCGAGCCCTTGGCGATCCCCGCCGCCTTGATCAGCAGGATCGCCGCCGGCGGCGTCTTGGTGATGAACGTGTAGCTACGGTCCGCGTATACGGTGATGACCACGGGGATGATCAGACCCGACTGCGCCGCCGTCCGGGCGTTGAAATTCTTCACGAAGTCCATGATATTGACGCCCGCCTGGCCCAGCGCCGGGCCCACCGGGGGCGCCGGCGTCGCCGCGCCGGCCGGGATCTGCAGCTTGATCTGTCCAACGACTTTCTTGGCCATTGCCTATTCAACCCCCGCGCGAGGCGCTCAGAGCTTCTGCACCTGCGAAAAATCCAGCTCGACCGGCGTCTGCCGGCCGAAGATCGTCACCATCACCTTGAGCGTGTTGCGGTCCAGGTTGACCTCGTCCACCACACCCGTGAAATTGTTGAACGGGCCGTCGGTGATCCGCACCGGCTCCGCCTTCTCGAACATGTACTTCGGCTTCGGCTTCTCCTTGGCCGTGACCACCTGCTCGAGGATGCTGTTGACCTCGGCCTCGGAGAGCGGCGTCGGCTTCTTGCCGGTGCCGACGAAGCCCGTCACCTTGGGGGTGTTCTTCACCACGTGCCAAGCCGCGTCGGACATCTCCATCTCGACCAGGATGTAGCCGGGGAAGAACTTGCGCTGGGTCTCCTTCTTCTTCCCCCCCTTGTACTCGACGACCGTCTCGGTCGGAATCCGGATCTCGCCGAAGGCGTCCCCCATGCCGAGCGCTTCCGCGCGCTGGCGCAGGGTCTCCTTCACCCGCTCCTCGAAACCGGAGTAGGTATGGACGATGTACCACTTCCGGTCGGGAGCCGGAGCCGTCTCTTCGGTCATCCAAACACCTTCACAATGCCCTGATAGCCCCGGATGATCAGCCAGTCGGCCGCGAACAGGAAGACCGCGAAGACGACGCTGGTGATGACGACCACGACGGTCGTCGCCACCACTTCATCGCGGGTGGGGAAGGAGACCTTCCGCATCTCCGTGCGCACTTCCGACAGGAACTCCACCGTCTTGGTCCACCAATTCATCTCTTGGGCCCCGATCGTTGTTTACAAAGACTGAAAAGACTGGCAGGCCAGGAGGGACTCGAACCCCCAACCCTCGGTTTTGGAGACCGATGCTCTACCATTATGAGCTACTGGCCTGTGCTTCAACTCTCCTACTTGACGATTTCAGTGACCGTGCCGGCGCCGACGGTGCGGCCCCCCTCGCGGATGGCGAAGCGGACACCCTTCTCCATCGCGATCGGCGCGATCAGCTCGACCTCGAGGTTCACGTTGTCCCCCGGCATCACCATCTCAGCCCCCTCCGGCAGCGTCGCGACTCCCGTCACGTCCGTCGTCCGGAAGTAGAACTGCGGACGGTAGCCGTTGAAGAACGGCGTGTGACGCCCACCCTCTTCCTTGGTCAGGATGTACACCTCGCCCTTGAACTTCGTGTGCGGCTTGATCGAGCCCGGCTTCGCCAGCACCTGACCCCGCTCCACGTCGTCCTTCTTCGTGCCGCGAAGCAGCACCCCGATGTTGTCACCCGCCTGACCCTGGTCGAGAAGCTTCTTGAACATCTCGACACCCGTCACGATCGTCTTCGCCGTGTCGCGGATGCCGACGATCTCTACCTCGTCGCCGACCTTGACGATCCCGCGCTCGATCCGCCCCGTCACCACCGTGCCGCGGCCAGAGATCGAGAAGATGTCCTCGATCGGCATCAGGAACTCCTTGTCGATCGCGCGCTCCGGCAGCGGAATGTAGTCGTCCACCGCGGCGATCAGCTCCATGATCTTGGCGCCCCACTCGCTGTCCGCCGTGCCGCTCTCCAGCGCCCGCAGCGCCGAGCCGCGGATGATCGGAATGTCGTCCCCGGGGAAGTCATAGGAGCTCAGCAGCTCGCGAAGCTCCAGCTCCACCAGGTCGAGCAGCTCCGGATCGTCCACCATGTCGCACTTGTTCATGAACACCACCATCGACGGCACGCCCACCTGGCGCGCCAGCAGGATGTGCTCGCGCGTCTGCGGCATCGGACCGTCCGCCGCCGACACCACCAGGATCGCGCCGTCCATCTGCGCCGCTCCGGTGATCATGTTCTTCACGTAGTCCGCGTGACCCGGGCAGTCCACGTGCGCGTAGTGGCGCTTCTCGCTCTGGTACTCCACGTGAGCCGTCGCGATCGTGATGCCGCGCTCGCGCTCCTCCGGAGCCTTGTCGATCTGGTCGAAAGCCACGAAGCTCGCCAGCCCCTTCGAGGCCAGAACCCGCGTGATCGCCGCCGTCAGGGTCGTCTTGCCGTGATCGACGTGACCGATGGTGCCGACGTTGACGTGCGGCTTCGAACGATTGAACTTCTCCTTGCCCATGGCGCTTTCGGATGCCTCCTAAAACGGGTATTTTTTATCGAGACGAGCTCGGTATTCGGTTTGCCTGTAGTACTTCCGCTGTATTCCAGTTGATGGAGCCCACGACCGGATTTGAACCGGTGACCCCTTCCTTACCAAGGAAGTGCTCTACCCCTGAGCCACGTGGGCTTTAGACACCCGTGCGATCGACCGCGGCCGAAGCCGGAGCCATCCCCGACGGTCAAACCGCGCGATCCTACATCCTCCCCCAACTCGTGTAAAGCCCCTTCTTTCGCAGGTGACAGCCTTCGCAGCGACCCCGACGAGGGCGGCCCTGGGAAGGACGCCCGAGGGAAAGGACGGGTATTGTGCCAGAGGACGCGCGGCTTGTCTAGGGGTCGATCTGCCTCAACGGAGGGCAATCACATCGGATGCCCGAAGGAGAGAACGCGGCGGACGGCCGTTTCATTTCCCTCGGCTCCCAGCAGCTCGTCCAGCATGAACGGCGGGGGGCCTCCCCGCAGCAGCCGGTGCAGAAACAGCGCGATCCCCGCGCCGCCGGTGCCGAAGTCGCAACTGATCCGGGCGAGCGTCTCGCCGGGAAAGGCCAGCCCGCCCTCCTTCTCCAGCCGGAAGAGCAGGATCCCCGAGAGCGCCTTCCAGGCACCCGCCAGGGCCCGCTCGCGGTCGCCGTCCATCGCGGCCAGATCCAGGTAGAGCTCGCCGATCCCGGCCAGCCCGAAAGAGCGGCCGGGAAAGATCGTGTACTTCCGGTCGGTGTCGATCAGGAGATCCTCGATCAGCGAGGTCCCATAGACCGGATCCCCGAGCACCCGGCGGTACCGCAGGAGCACCATGCCGATCCCCGCGCTCCCCCAGCGCCAGTAGGGAGTGTAGGTAGGCGCGCTCTCCTTCGCCCGCCAGGTCAGCCCGCCGTCGGCGTTGCGGAGCGCCCTGGCGGCCACGAACTGGAGCCCCCGGTGGCCGACGTCGAGGAGCTCTTCGTTCCGCGTCGCCAGGTAGAGATAGAGCAGGAACAGGCTGACTCCGCTCACCCCATGGGCGAGGCCGCAGCAGACGTCCCCCTGGGCCGTCCACCAGCAGCGCCCGTCCTCCTCGGTACGGCAGCCGACGAGGAATCTGCCCGCCTCTTCCGCCCGCGCCAGGTAGGACTCGTCGCCGGTCGCCAGGAAGAACCGGAGCTGGGCCATCCCCCAACCCGCCGCCCCGTAGAACAGGTCCGGCGAGCGCCACAGCAGGTGATGCTCCCCGGCCAGCGCCAGCGCCTGCTCGGCCCGCTCCCGCCACCCCATCTCCAGCAGCGACCAGGCGATGCCCGCCAGCCCGACGTACAGGCCGG
The DNA here is from genome assembly GCA_963698025.1 of uncultured Acidobacteriota bacterium. Classification (GTDB taxonomy): domain Bacteria; phylum Acidobacteriota; class Thermoanaerobaculia; order Multivoradales; family UBA5704; genus DATARR01. The sequence goes on from OY969112.1 coordinate 2,059,856, forward strand.
GAGGGTACTCTTCCACCGTGAGATCCCGGCCCAGGATCCAGTCGCGCACCTCCGCGGGCACGCCACCGTCGATCCGCTGCAGCGCGCAGGCCACGCCGCAGGCGCCGTGCGCCACACCCAGCGGATTGGTCTCGAAGACCGCCGGATCGGCCGGGAAGAGCCGGTCCTTTCGGGAAAAGTCGGCGGCCGCGAGAAGGTGGTCCCGCAGCCGCCGCAGGGCCGCTTCGGCCTCCTCCCGTTCCACCGCGGGTGCAGGTGAGGGAGCTTCGGGCGCCGGGGGCTCCGGGGCCATCGGTTCGGCCGTGAGGACCCGCACCGCCTCCGCGAGGTCGGGCCGCCGGCTCCTCTCCTGGACCATCAGCGTCCGGATCACCCGCGCGATCTCCTCCGGGAGGCCGAGGTCGCGAGTCATCGCCGCCAGGAAGGGCTCGTGGGCGCGCGGGTTCAGCAGCAGCAGGCTGTTGACCGGGATCAGCCCGGCCAGCATCAGCCCCCCCAGTGCAAAGTAGTCGTCCGCCGGCTGGGCGGCCCCCTCCAGCAGGGCCTGGACCGGGGCGAACCCCGGCGTGTAGAGGGAGACGGCGACGTCGACCCCCTGCTCGTAGGCCCCCTCGAAATCGATCAGCCGGATCTCCTCGCCGTCGCCGAGGACCATCACGTTGTAATGCGAGAGGTCGCTGAAGACGATGCCGCGCCCGTGCAGGGTGTTCAAGGCCTCGATGATCCGCAGGAACACCCGGCGGTAGCGAGCGAAGAAATCGCGGGCGTCGGCGGCGGAGGCGCGGGTGCGCAGACCCAGGGAGTGCTGGGCCATGTACCCCCGCAGGATGATCCCCTCCACGAATTCCTCGACCAGGTAGGAATGCTCCCAGTCCTTGAAGAAGTCGAGGGGGCGCGGGGCCACGCCCGTGTCCTCCAGGAGGGTCAGCAGCCGGTGCTCTTTCTTGAGCAGCCAGACGGCGTCGGTGCCCTGGGGGGAGACGTTGGTGAAGGGGCGCGCCTCCTTGATCAGCACCTTCCGGCCGGTCTCGCGGTCGCGGGCGATGTAGACCCCGCCGGGGTTGGAGAAGCTGATCACCGACTCGATCTCGTAGCGCCCCTGTTTCAGGGTGCCGTCGGCCTGCGCGTCGGCGGCCTCCTCCGCGGAGAAGGGATCGGCCATGCCCGCCGGGAGGTGGAAGAACGGCAGCCGCTCGTCGTCGACGAACCGGCCGTCCCCGAGCTGCATCACCGGCACGGAGCGCCCGGTGACGTCCAGCCGCCGGGTGGGGAGGATGCCGCCGTAGCGGTAATGGACCACGCCGCTGTCGCGGTAGCGCCGGTCGGAGAGAATGTACGGGCCACCGTATCCGCTCAGCGCCTGGTACAGGCTCTCCAGGAGCTCTCCGCACCGCGCGGTACCGGCCGGATAGATCGTCACGAACTTGCCCGCTCCCCCCCGCGACCAGCGCTTGCCGTTGACCAGGAAGAGGACCATCTTGTCGGCGGCGAACTTGAAGGGGACCCCCTCGCGGACGAGCAGCCTCGCCGCGGTGGTCAGCACCGCCGGGGCGTTGGCCGGCGTGGCCGAGAGGTGGATCTTCCACCCCTGCGGCTGCAGCTCGGCCCGTGGCGGCGAGCAGTTGAACCAGATCCCCTTGCGGTCCACCCGCCAGCCGTCCGGCAGCAGCCGCCGCACGGGGCCGAGGAAGTCCTCCACCCGCGCCCGGTACCGCTCGAGGGGCTCGAAGAGCTCCGGGTCCGCGTGGAGATAGAAGAAGTGGTCTTCGACGAGCATCTGCCCCTCCGTTCAGCGGCGGTCGGTTCCGGCTCGAATACGGGGTGGCCTGCGAGCCGGGTCAAGGGTTATCGGATTGCATCCTCGGGACGCTCTGGAGCGGGACCTCTAGAGCGCGATGAACAGATTGGTCGGCTTGCAGGCGCTCTCGCTATAGCTCGAGCAACCCACGCAGCCGGCGAAGCTCGACGTGCTCCCTTCCACGGTGGGAAGGTCGACGCCGATCGATTCGATTCCGATCGCTTCCATTTTCTGCAGGGAGAGAATTCGGGACATCGGTTCTCCTTTCGACTCGCGGCCACCCCGATTTGAAAGCTCCTTATCGCCTCTTCATATAAACAAGAACTTGCGCGATAATGTCTTAGAACCGCGGAAGCGCTTTTTGTTGAGAACTCCGGACAGGAGCCCCCGATGAACCGACCCGAAACCTGGTTTTCCTTCGTGGTTCACGAGACCCGATTCGCCCTGCGCCGGCTGTTCCGGCACCCCACCTTCTGGCTTCCCGCCGTGGTGACGCTGACTCTCGGGATCGGCGGGGTGGTGGCGGTCTTCACGGTTCTCGACGCCGTGGTCCTGCGTCCTCTCCCCTATCCCGAGCCCGGCCGCCTCCTCCGGCTGCAGTCGGCGGTGCCGGAGACCGGCGGGCCGGCCTGGGGGCTCGCCAAGTCCGAGTTCCTCTACTTCCAGCGCGGCGCGAGCACCTTTCAGCAGCTGGGCCTCTATCTGATCGACCGGGCGACGGTCGGCTCCAGCCGGCAGGCGGGGCAGCCGGCCGAGCAGGTCTACTCCGCCGCGGTGAGCGCCGGCGTACCGGGAGTGCTCGGCGCCCGCGCCGTCCTCGGCCGGGACCTGACCCCGGAGGACAACCTCGCCCAGGCGCCCGCCGCCGTTTGGCTGAGCGACGGCTTCTGGACCCGCGGCTTCGGCCGCGACCCTGGCGTCGTGGGCCATACGCTCCTGATCGACGGTCGCCCCGTGCAGGTGGCGGGCGTGCTGCCTCCCGCCGCCCGGCTGCCCGAAGAGCTCCAGGGCCTGGACATCCGCGTCGACCTGTGGACGCCTCTCCGGCTCGATCCCGCGGATCCCCCCACGGCGAGCCACCGCTTCCGCGCTCTCGGCCGGCTCCGGCCGGAGGTCTCGCCGGCGGCCGCCGGGGCGGATCTGGCGCGGCTGACGGCCCAGCTCCCCGCCGTGCTGCCGGAGGCCTACACGCCGGACTTCCTGCGCAAGACCGGCTTCACCACCGAGCTGGTCCCCCTGCGCGACGACGTGCTCGGCGGCGAGAAGCGCACGCTGTGGATCGTCTTCACGGCCATGATCCTGCTGCTGGTGGTGGCGAACGCCAACATGGCCAACCTCGTCCTGGCGCAGGCGGAGACCGAGCAGCACGAGCTGGCCCTGCGAGCGGCGCTCGGAGCCTCGCGCGGACGGCTCGCGCTGCACACCTTCGCCGAGGCGTGGCCGCTGGTGCTGCTCGTCGGCTTGCTCTCCTACTACCTGGCCCGCGTCGCCGTCCACCTGCTCCTCGCCTTTCCACCCGCCGACCTGCCACGGCTGGCGGAAGTCCGGTTCGGCGGCCGGGAGCTGCTGCTCACCCTGGTCCTCTCGGCCGCCGGCGGCGCCGTCCACGCCCTGCTGCCGCTGACCCGCCGGAACCTGGGAGCCGAGCTCCTCGGCATGGGCTGCCGGGGGATGACGATCTCGAACCGCCAGCGTTCGACTCGCGATGCCATCGTGATCGCCCAGGTGGCGCTGTCGATCGTGCTGGTGGCAGGCGCGCTGCTCCTCTTCCGGAGCTTCCGGCACCTCTCCGCCGTCGAGCCCGGCTTCGCCACGCAGGATGCCCTGACCTTCCACGTCGTGCTGCCGCGCTCACGGTACGATTCTCCGGGGTCGGCGACCAGCTTCTACCGGCGGCTGGTGGCGAAGACCGCGTCGATCCGAGGGGTAAAAACCGCCGGCATGACCTCCGCCCTGCCGCTCACGGGATTCGACGGCTGCTCCTCGATCTATCTGGAAGACCGTCCGCTCGCGGCCGGAGAGCAGCCCCCCTGCGTGCCGGTCTTCCTGGTGAGCCCCGGTTACCTCCAGGCGCTCGGCATCCCCTTGCGGGGCAAGGCGCCGGAGTGGGCCGACCTGGAGGGGCGCACCCCTCTCGCGGTGGTCAGCGAGGCGCTCGCCCGCCGGCTCTGGCAGGGGAGGGAGCCGGTCGGCAAAGGGGTCCAGGTCACCCCGAGAGGGACCCCCTACCGGGTGATCGGAGTCGCCGGGGACATCCGGGCCAACGGCTTGAGCCAGCCGCCGGTCGAGGCCCTGTACCTGCCGCTGACCCCCGCCGCCGGCGCGGAATCCCCACCGCCTCTCGACGTGGCGGTGGTGGCGCAAACGAGGGAAGAGCCGGCACGGATCGCCTCGGCGGTCCGGCGGGCCGTGCGCGACCTCGATCCCGGGGTGCCGGTCACCGAGATCCACTCCATGCGGGAGATCCTCCGCGGCTCCATGGCCCGGACCTCGTTCTCCGCCCTGCTGCTGGCCGTCTCTTCAGGGATGGCGATCGTCTTCGCCGCCCTCGGGATCTACAGCCTCCTCGCCTTCCTGATCGCCCGCCGGCACCGCGAGATCGGCATCCGGATGGCCCTCGGCGCGGGCCGCTGGCAGGCCAGCGGCCTGGTGCTGCGCCAATCCCTGGGGCTGGCCGCGTTCGGCATCGTGCTCGGGCTCGTGGGCGCCTCCTTCGGCACGAGCTATCTGCAGTCCCTCCTGTTCGAGGTCGACCCGGCGGACCCCGTCACCCTGGGAGCCGCGGCCCTGCTCCTGATCCTGATCGCCGCCGTGGCGAGCTGGGTGCCCGCCTGGCGGGCGGCTCACATCCAGCCCTGCGAGGCGCTGCATCGTCAGTAGGGGCCGGGCGCGAGCCCACCGCAGCGCCGGCCAGGCAGCGAGGGCGGCGACGAGCAACAGCCAACAGCCGAGGCGCCAGGAGGCCGGGCTGTAGCGAAGGCTGACCCGCGACGTCCCGGCCGGCACGCGGACGGCCAGCAGCGTCCCGTCGGCGATTCCCAGCCGGGCGGGCCGGCCGTCCGCCCAGGCCCGCCAGCCGGGGATCGCCGTCTGGGAGACCACGAGCCAGGCGTCCGCGTCGACTCCTACTGAGACTTCCAGATGATCGGTGCCGGCGCGCACCCGCTCGACCCGCGCCGCGCCGTTCGGTCCCCAGGCCCGCGGGCCCGAGATCGCCGAGCCGGGCTCGATCGCGGCCAGCCGGTAGGGGTCGCGCAGACCGCGGATCGCGGCCCGGGCCTCGGCCGCCGAGCCCGCCTGGACTATGTTCGCCGGGAAGAACGCCCAGCGCACCTCGAACGGCAGCTCCCAGAGCCGGGTCTCACGGAACAGGCCGCGGTCGATCCACGGAGGCCCGAGACGCAGATCCGGCCCGGCGAGCAGGAAGCGGGTCCCCAGCAGACGCAGGAACGGCAGGTGCGCCGGCTTCGGCCGCGGATACTGCTTCTTGTACTTGGCGCGGTCGAAGTCGAGCATCCCGGTCAACCAGTCGACGTAGCGGGAGGACTCCGTGGGACCGTGCGTGCGGAGGTCCGAGATGCCGTAGAAGGTCGAGGCGTTGGCCACGAACACGCCGCGGGTCCCGATGACGCGGAAGGGTCCCGGCTCGCGGGCGAGGCGGTCGAGCAGCGGCACGGGCGGATAGGCCCAAGCCGCCGGGATCACCGGGTTGTAGCCGCCGAAGGCGTCGAGAAGCTGGACGAGGGTGGCGACGGCCACCAGGCCGCCCATCGCCAGCGGCCGGCGCCAGGCCGCCAGCCCGAGCAGCGTCAATCCGGCGGCCCCGGCGGCGATCAGCGTGTGCCGGCCCAGCTCTGCGAGGACCGCCGGCGGCAGCGTGGCGAGAGCGCCGCGGGCGCGCCAGAACGCCGTCACAGCCTGATGGCCTCCCAGGATCCAGAGCGCGGCCAGGACCGCGGCCCCGGCTGCCACGGCGAGACGCCTCCGGGCATTTGACTCCCCGGCCCAGCGCTCCAGCGCCAGGGCCGCGAGCAAAGCCAAGCCGAACCCACCAAGATAGGCGAAGTATCGGGGCGTGATCGCCGCCAGCCCCGGCAGGGAGAACAGGCGCGAGGTGAGCCCCAGGGGATCGAGGTTCAGGGCATAGGCGACGGGCGTCAAAACCCATAGATAGGCTTCCGCCGCCCGGCGTTTCCCCGGCAGGAACAGGCCCGCCACGGCAAGCATCAGGGCCGGCAGGCCGGCCACCCCTTCGGCGAGATGGGTCATCGGGGCGGGTCCCGTTTCGACGCTGCGCTGGGGCGTGCCGAAGCTCCCGGGCACCCCCAGGCCGATCAGCGCGCCGAGCCCCGCGCTGGGATCGACCCGCGCCCCCTCCTCCCCTTCCGCGGCGGCCTGGCGCGCCAGTCGCTCGGAGCGGAGGATCGACTCGGCGAGCGGCAGGGTGAAGAAGGCGGTGCCGGTCAGGGCGAGCAGGGAGGCGACGGAGATGCCGCGCAGGGCCGGCCAGAACCGGGCGTCCCGGCCGGCCGCCGCCCAGAGCCACCGGCCGGCGAGGGCGCAGCCGGCCGCCAGTCCGGTCTCGGGGTGGCCGACGAGGAGCATCGCCGCGAGGACCCCGGAGAGCAGGGCGCAGTTTCGCATCCGTGGCCCGTCCGCGAGGATCTTCTCGCCGGCCAGGAACGCGAAGGGGAAGAGCGCCACGACCTCGCCGATGGGGAACAGCCGCCAGACCGCCAGCGAACCGCCATAGCCATAGGCCACCGCCGCCACCAGCGCGAAGGCCGGCCGCGCGCCGAGCTGGCGGGCGGCGAGAAACATCCCCACCAGACCGAGCAGGATCTTCAGAAAGGCGCGCAGGCCTTGAGCGCGCTCGGGGCTGAACGGCAGCGCCAGCAGCGAGACCGGGCTGAACGGGGCGGACTGGCCGTTGCCGAGCAGGGCCTCGCCGCCCGCCGAATGGGGATTCAGCAGCGGCATTCGCCCAGCGAGCATCTGCCGGCGGACCTCGGCCTGCCAGGGGGCGAGCTGCAGGGTGACGTCGTTGAGCCGCCCGACCTTGGGCTGGTGGCCGAGCAGATCCTGGGTGACCCAGGGACGCAGGCGGACGTTGGTGTCGAACGGCCCGAGGACGCGGTCGCTCCGCAGCGCCGGCAGCAGCGGGAGCAGGGCGATGCCGACCAAGATGACCGCCCAGCGCACGCCGAGCTTCGGCTCGAACAGCCGGTCCCAGAGGAACAGGCCGGCCGCCGCGCAGACCAGCATCCACGCCAACAGATCCCACTGGAGAGCGAGTAGCTGGAGCAAGGGGACGCGTTAGAGGAAAGGAGGTTCGGAGCTTGGGTGGCTAATGGACGCTCAGGCTTTTATACTATTGCAAGCTATGCGGCCGAGCCTCGTCTCGAGGCTGGGCTTACGGACTCGTAATTACATCGGGAGAGGAGAAATCCGATTTTGGCTCGCATCCCAGCTCGGCACAGAGGGAATTGTATCTTTCAATACTGTGATGGATCCGCTTTTGGTAGGCCGCTGGATAACGAAGCGAGAATGGGGTGAGCACACAGATTCCTTCTTCCGTTATCCGCAGTGCCTCCTCTTCTCGACCCAGTCTTCTCAAGATCTCCCCAAGGTTGCCAAGACTGGAACCCAGATACGGAAGAAATGCGTTCGGATAAACTGTCGCAAGACTGCGGAAAAGGTCGACAGCCTCCTCCATGGTCCCCAGGGCCTCGTCTTGACGGCCTAAATCGTTCAACAGGTTCGCCAGATTGTTAAGGCCTTGCGCCAGCCACATCTGAAAAGCGGAGGGATTTTCGGACGCCAACCTACGGAGATACTGTACAGACTCCTGCATGGCGGCAAGCGCCTCCTCACGGCGGCCCAAACGGTTCAGACGATTCCCCAGATTGTTTAGTGCCCTGGCCAGATCAGATGAGAAGACATCGGGCTGGCCTGACCACAGAACGCGGTAAAGCTCTACCGCCTTATCGGCCGTCTTCAGAGCCTCGTCATCATGGCCAAGCGCTGCCAGCATGGTTCCCAAAGTGTCCAGACTCTTGGCTAAGCCAGGCAGAAACATCTCCCCGGACTCCGTACTCAGCCGGCGGCGGATCTCCACCTCCTCTATTGCAGCCTGAAGAGCCTCTTCCGGGCGTCCTAGGTTATTCAACTCTATCGCTAGGTTACCAAGACCTGTCGCCAGATCCGCAAGGGATGAGACGGGACGAGACCTCGACAGCATTCGGTACTGCTGGACGGCCTCTTCTGTAGCTTGCAACGACTCTTGGAGACGTCCCTGAGAGGTCAATATCGTCCCGAGATTGTTCAAACTGGACGCCAAGGACGGAGCAAACGCCTCAAGGTTCTTCGCAATGAGTTGGCGGTAAATCTCGATCGCTTCCTGAGTTACCGCAAGCGATTCGTCCCAGCGGCCCATGTTGCGCAGTTCGGCTCCAAGGTTGTTGAGACTAGACGCCAAATCCGGAAGAAACGAGTTGGGGATTTCCGAAGAAAGGCGCCTTCGAATTTCTACGGACTCTTCAATTGCGGCAAGCGCTTCCCCACCGCGTCCTAGATCCCCCAGGGCAATCCCCAAATTATTCAAAGCAGCGGCCAATTCCGGAAGGAATTCGTCTGGCTTCTTCGAGGCCAAACGTCGACGAATCTCTACCGCCTCCTGGAGAACCTGTAGTGCTTCTTCCGATCGCCGAAGAGAGCCCAAGATGGTGCCAAGATTGCTCAGGCTTGCCGCTAAGCCTCCCTGATAGGTTGCAGACTCCTCACCGGCAAGAGAGCGAAAATTCGCGACAGCTTGCCGGACAAATTGTAAAGCCTCTTCATACCGGCCGAGATCTGCCAAAACGACGGCCAGGATGTTGAGTGCCACAGCCCCTGCCGCAAGGTCTCCCACTCTCTGTGCGAGCTCCACAGCTCTTTCTGCATGAATTCGAGCCCGCTCGAATTCACCCAGAGATATAAGATCGGCGGCGATCTGCTGCAAGAGCTCAAGCCTTTCCCGATGGGAACCCCCGCGGACCTCATACTCCGACAGAATTTCCTGAAGGACCTCAAGGTGTCCTCGGATCCTATTTGGGGAACGATTTCGGAGTTCCCGATCGGCCAAGGGGCTCTCTCTTTGCAGGATCGACGCAAGCTCTTCTGACGGCACCTCAAACTCGAATACACCCGATCTCCACGCCCAAAAATCGGGAGCTTGTCGGGCAAGTTTCGTGAGGGCGTAATCCGGCAGGATGATCACGAGCGGACAAGGTAGATCTCGGAAGCGCTCGCGGGCCATGTTGAGCTTTACCAGCGCTGGCGCGAAATCGACATCTGCGGGAATCGACTTTTCGAAGCCGAGTGCGAAAAGCACGTCTTCTGAGGTCAATGGAGGCTTCAGGCGCTTGATCTCCTCCAGCAGGTCGACAACCGGTTCGTTAAGATAGAGATACCGGCCGGACCGTCCTCGCGATTTTAAGCTCTGAGTCAGAGTTTCGACCAGCCGCTCCCGTTCTATCAGCAGATTGGACTTGACGAGAGCGAGGACAAACCCCCTCGCTCGCAGAAGTAGACGAAGCAGAGCTGCGAGTTCAGCCTCAGGTTGAGGCACTAGTTGTAGAGTTTCCAAAGGCTGGCTCATCGCATTCTCCTTCTCTGCTTACGAACCTCTTTCAACCAGCGAGGGCCTGGAAGCTTCCTGAAAAGCCCTGATCTGGAGAATGACTGGATGAACGTCACACCACCGCTCCGCGTTCTGATACTCCAGCACGCTGAGGTTGAACAGCATCAATTGATGAGGTGCGTCGTTTTGTACAGCTTGTTGCTCGTGAACTTCGGCTAGAAGTGGCCAGTGATCGTGCGGGACAGAACGATCAAAATCGTTGACCAGACGCTGGATTGCCTTGACGACTGCCGACTCCGTAACCGGCAACTCGTCCACGAAGTCAAGAGCATACCGCACCAGCATCATCAAATAGCGAGGATGACCACCACTGGCCGCGATAAGCTTGTCCAAAGCCTCGTTACTGAATATGACATCCACTTTAAGGCGATGTCCTAATAATTTCTTGAGCAGATCTCTCCCGGTATCCCATTCTGCTCGTGTCCGGCGCTCAGCGATCTTGACCATAGGGAGAATGTGCCAATCCGGAAATATGGCACCGAGGTTAGAAGCCTTAGGAGAAAAAAGAAGAGAAATCGGCACGGTCACCACCATGTGGCAATACAAACCATTGAGCAGATCCCCACGTTCGATGAACAGCACCTCATGAGAGGTCCTGCCGTCTTTGAGAGTTTTAAGAGCAATACGGTCCAGAGAATCGACAATGATGATGATATCCTTCTTGCCTTGTTTCTGGACCGCTACCCTGGCTTGATCAACGAAAAGCTTGCCCCGAGAGAGAAACTGCGAGAGTTGCGGGTCCAGACGATGTCGCACCTGCTTCTTTGATTCAGTACCAGTCTTAATCCAGCCGGAGAAGCGAGCCAGTAGCTTGGCAAACAGGGGGACACCCCCTGATACTTCCGCCTCAGAGCGAACCTCGGCTTCAATCTCCGTTCGCTGCGTCTTCTCAAGAACCACCTCGGCAAACCATCCCGTAAATTCTTCGAGGTATTTCTCATTGACCTCAATTCCGGCATCACGCAAGGAAAGATCCAGACTGCGAATCACGGAAAGGAGAATGTCGGTAGGCTCCGTATCCTCAAGGTCTATGTCCGTATGTGCCTCGATATAGGCGACGAAGTAATCTGCCTCTTCCAGGGCGTTCTGCAAGCGCTGTAACTCCGTCGATTTACCGCATCCGCGGTGCCCGGCAAAGAGTTGGACCAAGGGCCGCTCCGACCGGACAATACGGCGCTGACACTGCGCAACCGCATTGCCATCGTTCCCCCGTCCAGGAGCCAAGTCCGTATATCGCTCATCCCCTGCCGCAAGTGGAGTCGGGTCACAGGCATTGAACGCGTCCTCGAGAGTTGTAGCCGGAAGCTTCATCAGATCGTCTCCTCCCTTTCGTCGATGATTGTAACCCGCCACGCGAAGAAAGCTTCAGGGGCCGTGTTATACCTCCCACCTACGGCGAGCTTAGCCTTCGTCTTCGGCATCCTCAACGTCGGCCTGAAGCCGGTCACCAACGACAGAGACGGCCAGTTGCCCGACCTGCGCCGGAGAGCCCTCAGATAGAGCGGCGCCATGGAGTCACCTCACCCCTCCGAACCCGCTCTCGATCCCGTCGTTGATCCGTTGTAGAGTTGGCGCAGACGCAACCGAACGAGGGAAAGAGGAGACCGCTCATGGAAGCCGCCGTCCTGTCGCCGCTCGCCGCCTGGGAGAGCTTCTACGTCATCGTCGGCTCCTCGGCCGCCGCGCTGACCGGCCTGCAGTTCGTGGTCATCGTCCTGGGTGCCGATCTGGGCATGGGGAGCGCCTCGACCAACCGCGCCTTCGGCACTCCGACGATCGTGCACTTCTCCGCCGTCCTGCTTCTCTCGGCGATCCTGAGCGCGCCCTGGCACTCGCTGTCGAGCCCCGGGCTCTGCCTCAGCGCCTGCGGGATCGCGGGGGTCGCGTACACGGCGAGGGCCATCTGGCACGCGCGGCGGCAGACCGACTACGTGCCGGTGCTCGAGGACTGGCTCTGGCACTTCGCGCTGCCGATGCTCGCGTACGCGCTGCTGGCGGCGGCCACGATCGGGTTTCGGCGGCACCCCGAGCCCTCGCTGTTCGCGGTCGCCGCCACCGCGCTGCTCCTGCTCTTCGCGGGGATCCACAACGCCTGGGACTCGGTCACCTACATCGCCATCGAGAAGCGGCGCAAGCCGGAAGACTCCGGGGATGGGGACTCGCCGAGTGCTCCGTCGACCTCGAAGTGACGGATGCGGCTCTACCGCAGCCGGCAACCTCACCTCTCTCCGGGCCAACGGTCCGGGCTCCCTCAGCCCAGGGCAACGTCCTGGGTTCCGAGGGACCTGAAAAGCGATGCGGCCTGAAGGGCCGCACTAACCGGCGGTCCGGATTTCATCCACCCGATAGCGCGACCCTTCAGGCCGCAACTGTCATGGGGCGATGACCCAATCCCAGGGCGATGCCCTGGGCTGAGGGAAAACAGCCCCTTGGGCCTCCGGAGAGGGCAGGACGGGTCGAGAGGCCAGGGGACGGCGAGGACCGGAGTACCAAAGCAGAAGGCGACAGGGCCGGTTCCCAAGATCTGACGGTCTGCGCATAATATCTTGTAGACTCTCCTCAAATTCTTCACCCAAGGAGGAGATTCCATGAAAATTGTCCGCCTGCTCGCCATCCTGATCGTCCTGCTGGCCGCCAGCGCCGTCCCCTCGCCGGCGATCATCCCCAATTGCTCGGAGTTTTGTGACTGTGAAAGCAGCTGCGCCTGGGGCTGCTGGGACAAGGCCACCTCCTCTGGCACGAACTGCGGCGACTGGGGTGTCTGCTCTGATCTCTGCGGCGTCGCCCCCTAGCGCGCCCGTCAACCTTGAATTGACGGGTTCTTTGTGGTGCGCCCCTATGTGGCCGCCTCGGCAGCATTACCGCATTACCGGGCCAACGGCCCGGGCTTCCTAAGCCCAGGGCAACGCCCTGGGTTCCGAGGGGACCCTGGAAGGCGATGCGGCCTGAAGGGCCGCGCTGACCGGCGGTCCGGATTTTCACCCAACCGATAGCGCGACCCTTCAGGCCGCAACAGGTCATGAGGCGATGACCCAATCCCAGGGCGATGCCCTGGGCTGAGGGAAAACGGCCCGTTGGGCCTCCGGATAGAGCTCCGCCTCGGCCCTTCGATTCTGCTGCGACGTGGTACTGCGCTTTTCCTGGAAAAGAGAAGATGGAGCGGGAGACGGGATTCGAACCCGCGACCAACAGCTTGGAAGGCTGTGACTCTACCCCTGAGTTACTCCCGCGATGTCTCGACTGCAAGGTGCCCGCGACGCAGAGAATGGTGGAGGCGGGAGGATTCGAACCTCCGTAGGGCGAAGCCCGGCAGATTTACAGTCTGCTGCCATTGTCCACTCGGCCACACCTCCATGAACTGCGTCCAAAGAACTGCGTCGCGCCGGATCGGGGGCTGGAGCCGGCACCCGGATTTGAACCGGGGACCTACGGTTTACAAGACCGTAGCTCTACCCCTGAGCTATGCCGGCGGGTCGGGACCCAGGCACAAGAACCCCAGTGGGCCACTCCCGATTCCAGGAGCCGGGAGAGTCTAGCCGCTCGCGGCGCCGCTGGCAAGCGACGGCCCCTTCCCCGCCCGGGCGCGCTCAGGCGCGATGGAGCCACCGCAGGACCCGCAGCACCGTCCACGCCACGCCCGCCGCCGACACCAGCCCCAGATAGAGCATCACCAGGCGCGGATCGCGGAGAATGCAGTCGCTCCGCCGCAAACCCGCCCGCCAGGAGCGCCAGTAGGCCTGGAAGGCGACCGCCCCGAAGACCGCCGCCGCCAGCGCCGGGGTGAAGATCCAGGCGAGCAGAGCCACGGTCGTATAGACGCAGAGCGACAGGGGATCGGGGATCGCCGGCGCCGGGATCGGACGGGGCGGGGCGGCCCCGGCGGCGAGCGCGGCCTGGGTCTCGCGAGCCCGGCGGGCGGCGGCCAGCTCGGGGGTGCCGGAGAGGTCGATCTCGCTCATGGCACCGATCCTACTCCCGCCCGCTCGGAGAGCTTCAGGCGATGGAGCGCCGGCCAGCCCTGGGCGGCGCAGAAGGGGACGCACTGGTGCCCCAGCTCACTTTCCGTCCCGACGTGGACGCAGCACTGGGTCAGCCGCTCCTCGATCATCGTGTGCATGTCCATGAACGGCTTGACGGTGATCCGCTTCACCCGCCGGCCCAGGAGGTCGCGCAAGGTATCGCGCCGGCCCAGCAGCGATTCCCCCGCCAGCCGCGCCAGCGTCGAGAGCCCGAGGTCGCAGGCCGTGCAGACGTTGCGGAACAGCTCGCCCATCGACGGCTGGGCGAGCGAGCTGCTCTCCGAAAAGAGGCCGAGGAACGACTCCTTCACCAGCCGCCGCAGGTCGGCCGACAGCTCCGGATCGACGATCCGGTTGCTCACCAGCCCGAGATGGGCCTTCAGCGTCTCGTGGCCGACGATCGCCGCCAGCGACTTCCACTCCCCCGTATCGGTCTTCAGCAGGTAGCCGATGCTGCAGCAGTGCGGATGGCTGCACGGCAGCGCCGTCAGGTCCCGCCAGGAGACGAGGCCGCCGGTCTGCCCCTCCAGCCTGGCGAGCACTCCGCCGTGGGTCAGCCGCGCCTGCGGATCGATCGGCGTCGAGCGGCCGCTGCCGAACTGCGGCTGGATCGACACGCCGCCCACGAACGGGGTCTCCAGCGCGTAGAGCAGGACGTCGCCGATCTCGTCGTCGTTGACCCCCAGCGAGGCGGTCATCGTCAGCGTGGTGAAGACCCCCGCCTGGGAAAGGCGCTCGACGGCCTTCTGTTTGATCCGGCGCAGGTCGGCCCCGCGGTGGTGGCGGTGGGTCTCCAGGCGGAAGCCGTCGAACTGGAGATAGACCTCGATCCGCCGGTGGTGCCGTTCGAGAAAGGCGAGCAGCCGGTCGTTCTGGGCGATCTCGATGCCGTTCGAGTTGATCAGGATGCGCCCGACCGGCCGCGCCAGCGCTCCTTCCAGGATCTCCAGCAGCTGGGGGTGGAGGGTCGGCTCGCCACCCGAGAGCATCAGCACGTCGAGCCGCCCCTCCTCGCGGGAGAGGCGGGTGTCGACGTTCGCCAGCACCGTCGCGACCGCCACCGCGCCGCGCGATTCGGGCGAGCTGGCGGCGAAACAGTTGGGGCAGCAGAGGTTGCAGGAGCGTTCGATATCCTCCAGGAGGATGCAGGTGTGCTGGGTTTGCATCTCCCCGAGCCCGCGCAGATAGGCTTGCGGGATCGGATCGAAATTGCCCGGCACGTCCGGCTCGTGGCGCTTGGTGGGAGCGGTCCACTGCTCGAGATAGGCGAGGATCTCGGGGGACTCGTCGTAGAGGGTGCGGACCTTCCCATGCTCGGGGCAGCCGCGCACCAGCCAGACCCGCCCCCCCTCCTCGGCGAGATAGCCGGAGAGCCGGCGCACCTCGGCGAGCGGCCGCTCCGGATTTTCAACATGGCAATGGGGGCAGAAGGCGGAGACGTAACGCAGCAGCCGGTCACCGCGGAGAGTCATGCCGGGCATCGCGATCCTTTCAGTTGAAATTCCCCTGGCTCAGGAAGTAGACGCAGACGCCGCCCAGGGCCAGGATCCCCAGCCCGACGGAGAGGAAGAACCCAAAGAGAAGCCCGAAGCCCAGGAGCCGGGTCTTCTCCGGAAAGGCGAGCACGAAACCGGCCAGGAACTCCGCGCAGCCAAGCAGGAAGAGCACCAGGCCGAGGGCACTCAGCACGTCCCCGCCCCTCGCGGCCCCGACCCCGGCCGTGATCGCCGCGAGCACGGCATTGACCGCCAGCACCAGCAGGGCCTTCGGCCAGACCCGTGGGCGGGCCGCGGGGTTCTCCTGCTGGAAGATCCGGATCGCCCAGTCCACGTCGACCGGGTCAGAGCCGTTCTCGAGGAGCTGCCGGCGCAGGGCCGCCAGGCTGTAGCGCCCGTGGTTCTCCCGCAGGTAGGCGAGGATCGGAGCGAGGTCGGACTCGGTCATGGCTTTTCCTCCAGAGTCATGTCCTCCAGGGTCAGGAGGATCCGGGGCTCCCGCCGGAAACGCCGCACGAAGCGCCGGACGAAATAAGCGGCGAGCAGCAGGGTCGAGGGGATCAGGAAAAGTTGCGAGCGAGTCAGCCCCGCCCAGACGACTTCGTTGCCACGTACGAATTCGATCAGGAAACGGAAGACCGCATAGGCGAGCAGGTAGACCTTGAACAGCTCCCCCTGGAGATCCGGCCGGCGGCGCAGGCGCAGCAGCACGGCGAGCATCGCGAAGTGGAAGGCGATCTCGTAGACGAACGACGGATGCAGCGGCACCCCGGTCCAGGCGGCGGGAAAGCCCGGGATCAGCGCCGCCCGCGCCGCGCCGACCGTCATGCCCCACGGCAGCCCGGTGGGCGTGCCCGGCGTCTCGGTGAGCAGGCAGCCGAAGCGGCCGATGCCGATCCCCAGCGCCACCGCCGGCGCGAAGACGTCGCCGGTCGGAGCGCGATAGCGAAGCAGGCGCTTGGTGGCGATCGCCCCGAGGTAGGCGCCGGCCAGGCCCCCGAGCACGCTCTTGCCGCCGTAGAGGAGCATGCCGGCCAGCGACGGAGCGGACGCCGCGGCGAGATAGCGCCAGGCCGTGCTCAGCTTGGCCGCGACGGCGCCACAGAAGAGAGCCCCGGTGAGGATCATGAACAGCCGGTCGTCGAGCGTCCGGCGGCGTCGCGCCTCGGCCAGGAAGACGGTCACGGCCGCGAGGGTGCCGAGCGCCACGAAGGCGCCATGCACGGCGGAGGGATCGATCGGCAGAGTCGGCAGCCGCAAGTGGATTTTCCCAGGTCTTTCGAAGACTCTAGGGGTGGGGGTGGGGCCTGTCAAGGCGGGCATCAGACGGCGGACCGGCCTCCGCCGATCGTGATATCGTAGAGACTCAGGCTTCTCCTTCTGTTGCGTCCGCGAAAGGGCTATTTCATGAACGGAACATCTCAAGTCCCCCCCGCCCCCGGCATGCCTCCCGTCAAAAAGGGCATGAGCCCCCTCGCCTGGGTCGGCATCGGCTGCGTCGTCATCCTGATCTTCGCCGGCATCGCCATCGGCATCATGGGCTGGTTCGCCAAGCGGGCGGTCGACAAGTTCGCCAAGAACCCGACGATGTCCGCCGCCGAGCTGGCGATCAAGATGAACCCGGACCTCGAGCTGGTCAACGCCGACGAAAAGGCCAACACGCTCACGGTCAAGGACAAGAAGACCGGCGAGGTGACCACCTTCAGCGCCGAGCAGGCAAAGAACGGCGACTTCAGCAATTTCAAGATCAAGACCGACAAGGGGACGGCGACCTTCGACACCTCCAGCGGCAAGGGCGTCAGCATGAAGGCGACCGACGAGAAGGGGCAGGTCTCCACCTTCAACGCCGGTGGCGGCACGCCGCAGAACCTCCCCGCGTGGCTGCCGACCTACCCCGGCGGCACGGTCCAGGGGACCATGGATACCACCACCAACGAGGAGCACACGGCGGCCTTCACGGTCACCACCAAGGACGACTCGAACAAGGTGCTCGAGTACTACGATTCGCAGCTCAAGAGCGCCGGCCTGAAGACGGAAAGGACCACCTACAACAGCAACGGCCAGAACGGCGGCACCGTCTCCGGCAAGAGCGACGACGGCAAGCGCCAGGCGAGCGTGATCCTCTCCAGCAGCGCGGACGGGACGCATGCCATGGTCTCGTTCACAGAGAAGAAGTAGGAGATCCGCGACGTTCGCAGGGGCGCAGCATGCTGCGCCCCTACAGATCCTCGCCGTCACGTCCCGCCCGCCCTGGCGCTCCGCCCCCAAAACCGCCAAGATACCTCCTCACCCGCTCCAGAGGAGACGCCCGTGGCCACGCCCCTGCCCAAGCCCCAGAAGGCCGATCCCCACGCGCCCGAGTCGCTCCTCGTCCGCGGCCTCGGCACCTGGGACGGCGCGCTGCTCACCATCGGCTCGATCGTGGGCACGGGCATCTTCATCACCACGTCGGACATGGCCAGGGTGCTCCCCCACCCCGGGCTCATCCTGCTCGTCTGGCTGATGGGCGGGCTGCTGACGCTCGCCGGCGCGCTCACCTATGGCGAGCTGGGAGCGATGTTCCCCCGCGCCGGCGGCCTCTATCACTACGTCCGCGAGGCCTACGGGCCGCTCTGGGGGTTCCTCTACGGGTGGACCGCCTTCCTGGTCATCATGTCGGGCGGGATCGCCGCGCTCGGAGTCGCCTTCGGCGAGTACCTGGGGAGCTTCCTGCCGTTCTTCTCCACCGGCCACGTCCTGCTCTCGGTGCCGATCGGCTCCTGGACCTGGACGCTCTCCGGCGGGCAGGTGGCGGCGGCGCTCGCCATCGTCCTCCTCACCGCCGTCAACCACCTCGGCCTCAAGGAGGGGGCCTGGGTGCAGAACGCCCTGACGGTGATCAAGATCGGCTCGATCGTGCTCTTCGCGGCTCTGGGCCTGTTCGTGCCCGCCAAGGTGGTGCCGGATCTCTACGGACCGGTCGGCCACGTCCCCGGCGGCCTGCTCGCCGCCTTCGGGGTGGCGATGATCGCCGCACTCTGGACCTACGACGGATGGTACGGGCTCACCTGCTCGGCCGGCGAGGTCCGCGATCCCGGGCGTAGCTTGCCGCGCGGCCTGATCCTCGGCACGGGGGCGGTGATCCTCCTCTACATGCTGCTCAACCTGGTCTACGTCCGCGCCCTGGACATCCACGGCATGGCGGCGACGCCACGCATCGCCGAGACGGCCGCCGCCGTCCTCTTCGGTCCGGGGGCGGCGCGGCTGATCTCGCTCGCGGTGCTGATCTCCACCTTCGGCTGCCTCTCCTCGACCATCCTCTACACCTCGCGGATCTACCTGCCGATGGCCGAGGACGGCCTCTTCTTCCGCTCGCTCGCCAGGGTCGACCCCAGACACCGCACGCCGGTCGCCTGCCTCTGGGCGCAGACCGCCTGGGCGCTGGTGCTGACGTTCTCGGGCAGCTACTCGCAGCTCTACACCTACGTGATCTTCGCCAGCGTCATCTTCCACATCATGATCGCCGCCTCCGTCTTCGTCTTCCGCCGCCGCCGGCCCGACCACCCCCGCCCCTACCGCACCTGGGGCTACCCGGTGGTGCCGGCCCTGTTCATCCTCGGCTGCCTGCTGCTGGTCGGCAACACCCTGAAGGAGAGCCCGGTCGAATCCCTCCTCGGTCTCGGCCTGGTGGCTTTGGGGCTGCCGGCGTATGTAGTATTCAGGCGGCGGAACGCGGCGCCCGCAACTTGAGGAAACCGCCTGCGTACTGTGCCGATGGGTCTGCCGTAGGGCTTCCCCGGTCGTGAAAGGCCCTCCCTCTCCACTGTGTGGAGAGGGACCGAGGGTGAGGATTCGAAGGGCGGGCCGCGCCGCTGGGCAAAAACGCATTGGGTCAAGGAGTTGTTCCAGGAAGAAATACGACGGCCGGCTTACCAGGCCGTCCCCATCCCATGATTGGAGGAATCGAGTGAAACGGATCCCTGCAGCGCTCGCGCTCGGCGGTCTCCTGCTGGCCGGCGGCGCCTTCGCGGCGCCTCCCGAGGCCTATCAGGGCGAGCCCGCCAAGAAGGACGAAGCCGTCAAGAAGAGCCAGAAGACCGGCGTTCCGGAGAAGGGCACCCCGGACAAAGGCGCCAAGCCCGAGGAGAAGAAGGGGGGCATGACCGCCGGCACCTTCTCCGGCCTCGAATTCCGCAACATCGGCCCGGCCGTGGTCGGCGGCCGCATCGTCGACCTCGCGGTCGACCCCCGCACGCCGAGCACCTGGTACGTGGCGGCCGCCTCCGGCGGCGTCTGGAAGACCACCAACGCCGGCACCACCTGGGCGCCGATCTTCGAGGGGCAGGGCTCCTTCTCCATCGGCTGCATCACCATCGATCCCAAGAACCCGCTGGTGGTCTGGGTCGGCACCGGCGAGAACAACAGCCAGCGCAGCGTCTCCTATGGCGACGGCGTCTACAAGTCGACCGACGGCGGCAAGAGCTGGGACAACGTCGGCCTCAAGAAGTCCGAGCACATCGGCAAGATCCTCATCGACCCCCGCGACTCCAACACCGTCTACGTGGCGGCGCAGGGACCGCTCTGGGCGCCGGGCGGCGACCGCGGCCTCTACAAGACCACCGACGGCGGCAAGACCTGGAAGCCGGTGCTGCAGGTCAGCGAGAACACCGGCGTCACCGACATCGCGCTCGATCCGCGCAACCCGGACGTCGTCTACGCCGCCACCTACCAGCGGCGCCGGCACATCTGGACGCTGATCGACGGCGGCCCCGAGGGGAGCATCCGCAAGTCCACCGACGGCGGCGCCACCTGGAAGAAGCTGACCAACGGCCTCCCCGGGGTGGACATCGGCCGCATCGGCCTCGCCGTGGCCCCCTCCCAGCCCGACACCGTCTACGCCATCGTCGAGGCCTCCGGCAAGGCGGGCGGCTTCTTCCGCTCCACCGACGGCGGCGGCAACTGGGAAAAGCGCAGCGACACCGTCGCCAGCAGCCCGCAGTACTACCAGGAGCTCTTCGTCGACCCCGAGAACGCCGACCGCGTCTACTCGGTGGACGTCTTCGTGGTGGTCACCGACGACGGCGGCAAGAGCTTCCATCCGCTGGGCGAGAAGGACAAGCACGTGGACAACCACGTGGTCTGGATCGATCCGGCCAACCGCGACCACCTGCTGGTGGGGTGCGACGGCGGCCTCTATGAGTCCTGGAGCCGCGGCCAGGAGTGGCGCTTCCACGGCAACCTGCCGATCGCCCAGTTCTACCGGGTGAGCGTCAACAACGCCAAGCCCTTCTACTACGTCTTCGGCGGCACCCAGGACAACTTCAGCCTCGGTGGCCCCTCGCGGACGGCCAACAACAACGGCATCCGCAACTCCGACTGGTTCGTCACCCAGGGGGGGACGGCTTCCAGTCGCAGGCCGACCCCGAGGACCCGAACATCGTCTACGCCGAGGCGCAATATGGCGCGCTCGACCGCTACGACCTGCGCACCGGCGAGCAGGTGCAGATCCAGCCCCAGCCAGGGCGTGGTGAGCCGGCGCTGCGCTGGAACTGGGACTCGCCGCTGATCATCAGCCCGCACTCCCACACCCGGCTCTACTTCGCCGCCAACCGGCTGTTCAAGAGCGAGGACCGCGGCAACTCCTGGACGCCGATCAGCCCCGACCTCACCCGCCAGCTCGACCGCCGCAAGCTCAAGGTGATGGGGCGCACCTGGGGGCCCGACACGGTCGCCTACAACACCTCCACCTCCTTCTACGGCAACATCGTGGCGCTCAGCGAGTCCCCCAAGAAGCAGGGGCTGATCTACGCCGGCACCGACGACGGGCTGGTCCAGATCACCGAGGACGGCGGCGCCAACTGGCGCAAGCTCGACAAGTTCCCCGGCATTCCGGACGACACCTACGTCTCCGACCTCGAGCCCTCGCCGACCGACGCCGACACCGTCTACGCGTCGTTCAACAACATGCAGATGGGGGACTTCAAGCCCTACCTGCTGAAGAGCACCGACCGTGGCAAGAGCTGGACCTCGATCGCCAGCGACCTGCCCGAGCGCGGCTCCGTCTGGAGCGTGGCGCAGGACTTCGTCGATCCCAACCTGCTGTTCGCCGGCACCGAGTTCGGCATGTACTTCTCGCGCGACGGCGGCCGCAAGTGGATCCAGTTCAAGAGCCTGCCGGTGACCGCGGTGCGCGACATCGTGATCCAGAAGCGGGAGAACGACCTGGTGATCGCCACCTTCGGCCGCGGCTTCTGGATCCTCGACGACTACACGCTGCTGCGGAGCTTCAAGCCCGAGACGCTGGAGCAGGAGGCCCTGATCTTCCCGCCCAAGCAGACCCCGATGTACATCCAGTCGTCGCCGCTGGGACTGCCGGGCAAGGGGTTCCAGGGATCGGCCTACTACACCGCCGACAATCCGCCGTTCGGGGCGATGCTCACCTACTACCTGAAGGACGACCTCAAGACCCAGCGCAAGCAGCGGCAGGAGGCCGAGAAGAAGCTGGTGAAGGAGGGGGGCTCGCTGGTCTTCCCGAGTTGGGAAACGCTACGGGCCGAGCAGCAGGAGGCGGAGCCGGGGATGCTCCTGATCGTCAAGGACGAGGAGGGGAACGTCGTCCGCCGGGTGCCGGCACCGGCCAAGGCGGGTTTCCACCGGGTGGCCTGGGATCTCCGTTTCCCGCCGGCCAACCCGATCGAGGCCGGCGGCGGCCGGCGGCGCGGTGAGGAGGAGGGGGACGAGGGTCCCCAGGGCCCGCTGGCGGCTCCGGGCAAGTACACGGTGACGCTGGCCAAGCAGGTCAACGGCGTGGTGACGCCGGTCGGCCAGCCGCAGACCCTGGAGGCCGTGCCGGTCGGCATGTCCGACCTGTCGGCGCAGGACCAGGCGGCGCAGCTCACCTTCCAGCGCCGGACCGCCCGGCTGCAGCGGGCCGTGCTGGGAGCCGCCGAGGCCGTGGAGGAGGCCCGGACCCGCATCCAGCTGATCCAGAAGGCGATCCTGCAGACGCCGAGGGCGGACCTCAAGCTCGCCGAGCAGGCGCGGAACCTGGATCTGCACCTGCAGGCCATCCAGGTGAAGCTCACCGGCGATCCGGTCCTGGCCGCCAACCAGGAGCCCACGCCGCCGGCGATCGTCGACCGCGTGCAGAACGTCGTCGGAGCCCACTGGAGCGTCTCCAGCGCCGCCACCCGCACTTGGCAGGAGGACTACAACATCGCCGCCGCCGAGTTCGCCCCGGTGCTGGAGGACATCCGCAAGACCCTCGGCGTCGATCTCAAGGGGCTGGAGGACCAGCTCGAGAACCTGGGAGCGCCGTGGACGCCGGGGAGGTTGCCGACCTGGCAGCCGGAGTAGGAGGGCTTCTTATTCTGTAGGTGAAAGGGGCGGCTCCGGCCGCCCCTTTTTAGCGGTGGTACCGAAGCGCTTTGGTCACAGCAAAAGACGATCGAAGGAGACAGGAATACCTGTAGCAGCAATCTCCCTGGCCAACTTCCTCTCCCAGCCTCCTTCAGAGTCCATCGAGATATATTGGATACCCATATAATCTGTAGGTATTTCCAGAGCTTCGTCTTCTTCTCGATACAGAGCGGCCACACGACGTGAGTTGAGGCGTCCTACAAAGAAACCTAACTCAAAGATGACATTTTGACGTGCCCGAGGCCGAAAAGACGAACTGCCGCGAGCTCCACCAACATCATCAGGAGTAAGGAGTACTACAACAAAATTTACATCGGAGTAGGCTTCGATCTTTTGAAGAATGGATTGTCCGACACCCGGCTCTTCTTGGAGAATCACCGGCTTGAGCCCGAGCCGCTCGATCAATTCTTTCACTGCCAAGCGAGCCCCGTCATTGTGCCCGTGGACCACAAACACTCGCGGCACGAGGGCCTTCTGCACAGCAACAATAAGTTTGGCAGGACCATCCTTCTTGCGAACGAAGTTAGCGGCAAGAGGTGGGCCGCTATTCCGGGGCCTCAAGGCTGCGAGAATGAGGTCCTCGTTAGATTTTCCTGTGAGGAGGATAACAGGAGTCGACGGACTGATCTCCTCCGCAATCAGCAACCCGCTCTCGTCCTGAGGGTCGTCCTCATCAACAAGGCGAACATCGAGAACAACTAAGTCAAATTTCTTTTTGGCGAATTCCCTCCGAACCTCCTCTGGCGAAGAGGCTCGCACGACTTCATGGCCCTGTGACTCCAAAATTCGAGCCGTAGTGTCAAGGACCTTTGGTAGGTTGTCTGCAACGAGGATTCTAGAAGTCATAGCTTTTCTCCCGAAGATTGAATAAGAGGAGACCCGAGCGGAAGCGTTACAAGCATTCGCGTACCGTGAGGGATCTCGGGTTCGGGACGGATCTCACCTGCGAAGAGTTGCAGGATCGCACGGGCGGCTAAGAGACCGACACCCAGACCAGGCTCTCCGGGAGCTTTACGAATCGGTTCTCGGAAAAGCTTCTGCAATACCGCCTCGGGGATTCCAGGGCCGGTGTCAGCAACGATGATCTCGGCCTTCAACCCGACCTGTCTTGTCGAGAGACGAACGGCTCGACCTGGCAATCGCTCGCATGCCTTAATTGCATTGTCAATGAGAATGTCCAAAACGCGACTCAGCCAATACGCGTCGGCGCGTACAGTGGCCGCATCATCCAGGGACAGGCTGGTTTCGAAGCTGGCCGAAGAAACGACTTTATCGTAGCGCCTTTTCTCCTGAAATTGAACCACACGTTCACGGATTAGAGCATTCAGTGGTAACGATTCAATCCCCTGTCCATCACTTGGCAGAGGGACGATTGCACGTTGAAGAATCTTATCGGCTGAGTTCTCGATGGTTTGGATATGCTCGGCGATCTCGGGTGATGGCAAACGTGGCCAGCGCAAAGCGCCCTTGAGCAGGTTCAGATGTCCTGATATTGTCCACATATCGTTTGTGAGTTGATGATGCCAGTCGGCGGCACCCATGCCAATCCAGGCCAGCCAAGTATGAGCGTCGAGTTCGATCTGGGTTTGGCGTAACTCCTCCAAACGCTCGATATTACGGATAGCGACGACTACTAGCTCAGCCAATGCCACCAGAGCACGCTCATCCTCTTTATCGAAGGCCGCCGGCTCGTCGCTTTCTACGCTGAGGACACCCAGAACATTTTCCCGATCCATTAGTGGGACCGACAACTCGGAACTGGTCGCTGGTGAGAATTCTCTGTAATCTAAGTCGATGCGTACATCATCAACACGTTGAGGTAAGCGCGCTTGGACAGTACGTCCACTAATCCCAATCCTCGGACCATTCTCCAGCCGGTTCACGGACCACTCTTCACCGATCCGAGCCAGCAGGTCGGGGAAAAAATCTGTCGGATGGATGCTCTCAAGGACTAGAACGCGCCTCTCCGCATTAAAAATTTGTATCGTCCCAAGATTAGTATGCGAGCCACTGACCCCTGTAATAGCCGCCATTGTGGGCTGAACAACTCGATCGAGGATCTGCCGACGGCTGAGGTTAAGGGGAAAGTCGGCGGTGATCTGCCTGCTAGCTTCATAGAGCGCTGTCAGATAGTTACTCTTCCGGACGCTTGCTTCGTACCGTTCTGAACTCTCAAGGGCCACGGCCGCTTGATTGGCAAAAAGCTGGATGCTGGTGATTTCATCTTGAGTGAAACGCCGGAGACTTCGAGAGTTGACGAACATTACTCCAATCTTATCGTCGTTGGTTCTCAAGGGCACGACGAGGCACGACTGGATGCCCTCGGTGTGCGCGAATCGGCGAGCCTGGAAGAGAGGGTCCGTTTCAACCCGGTCCACTGGATAGGGCTCTGTCTTTTCGAGCATCTGGTGTACGAGATCGTAATCACTGAGTTCCTCAGAACTGCTGGCAGCCACAACGTTGAGTACGCCTTCCATAATCGGCGGGTGAATTAACTGGCGACGCTTGCGATCGTACTCGAAAAGGACAATCGCGTCACAGTCGACAGCCGCTTTCGTGCCTTGCGCAATCGATCGGAGAATCTGCTCTCTCTCTCCAAGCACCATTACCTGTGCCACCGCCGCAGCCGCTCGCTGAGTCCGACTTACCTGCTCCAGAAGCTTCGATTTCTTGAGAGCTAGAGCGGCATGGTTCGCGAACGTCAGAGCAGAATCCCGTTCATCATCCCCAAAGCTCTGCGGCTCCGGGTACATGGCATAGAGTACCCCAAGTCTCTCTCCCCCTACTTGCAGGGATACACTCTGAAGACTTTGGCATCCGATCCGGTGCAGGAACTCTCGGGTATTCGAGCCCAGCGGACTATCTAGGCTTTCTACCTCTGGAACCGCGCACCAATTGAGGCCTAAGAGTCGGAACGCGGTCCCATTGGGGTTGGGTCCCTCGTTTCTGAACCTTTCCCAATCCTCGAAAGGGATGTTGCTAGCGACTGAGCGATCGAGAATGAAGTTATTCCTCCCTTGATCGTAGAACCAGAACAGCGCCGCCCGAGCATTGAGAATCTGCCGGGCGCTGCGCATGGTCTCGTCCAAGACGCTAGTTGTGTCGGCGGCGGCGGCCAGCCTCTCAGCGATCTCGCGCATATCGTTCAGTGCCTTGATGCGGCAGGCCCTGTCGTAAGCTGTCGCTGCCAAGTTAACATGCAACAGTAGAACTCCTGTCTCAGTTTCGGTGAACCGGTGAGAATGCTCGTAGCGTATCCACATGACACCGATCCGCCGGCCCGGCAAAGAAAGCGGTAGACAGATGGCATCGCCAGTCTGCGGCGAAGACGTACTAGCGGGGATGTAACCTGAGGATGCTTCCAGTACCGGGATCGGCTCTCCGGTCTCCATCACTCGGTACGCGATCTCGTTACCCCAGTCGTCATTATATTGTTTTTTTTCATATGACTCGCAAACGGTTATGTGCTGACGAATCAGCCCTGGCTTATCCATAAGTAAGATGTCTACTTGATGGGCACCACATGCTTGGCGAGTCTTATCACCAATGAGCCGCAGAATGTGATCAGGGTTCTGACCTGCAACGATCTCACGGGTGATCCTATAGAAGGATAGAAGTTGCTCGCTACCATTCCGTACCTGCTGAAGCACTGTTGAATTCTCGATGGCGATTGCCGCAGTTGTAGCAAATGTGGCCAGGGAACTAATGTCCTCCTCATTTATAGGGGCCTGGGTAAATTTGTTATCTGCCACTAGAAGCCCGCGGATTTCGTTTCTTGTCTGGAGAGGTACGATGGCAAGCGGTGTCGTCACCCTAAACATGCGACGAAATTCGGCTGGGATCCGGTCATCCCCGGGAGGCACATGCTGTGACCGACGGGTCCAGAATACCTCTGAGAAGACATCCCATGCAGAAGGGTCTCCGGTTGCCAAGGGCAGTCGCAAGCTAAGTGCGAGTTGGCCCACAGTTGTTAGACGAATGTCATCGCTCTCTAGAAGCTGTACGTACTCCTCAAACTGGTTGAACCGGTTCCGCTCGACGTTCCGCCACGCTTCCCGAGCCTGGAACTCCTCGATCTCGCCAACCCCCATCCGGCCTTCAAGGAACTCTCTGGCATCGCCGACAAGAAGAAGGACCGCGCGATTGAAGCCTAGACCATAACTGGCCGTAACACCCGTCAGCACAGTATTGAGAATTTTGTCGAGGTTCTGGCTCCCGCCTACTTGGCTTTGGATGTAGTCGCTGATCTGATGAAGAATTGCGAGTTGACTGAATCCCCGTTCCTCATTGTCCATCAGTCGCGCGGTCCGGAGGGCAATAGCGGCATGCGCAGCAAAGCGCTCCAGGATGTCGATATCCGCTTCTGAGAAAACCTGAGACCGCGCATAATCCCCGACGAGCAGGATAGCTTCGACACCGCCAGATGCCCGGAGTGGGACAGCAATCGCCCGCGTAAGGTCGAACGGTGCAAAGTGCTGCTCCTTTTCGGGAGAAGCCTCGTCCGGGATGCAGACGGTGCTTAAGCGACCGGCAGCCAACCCCACTAACCCCTCTGAGGCAGGTATCCGTGTCCCAATGAGTTCGTCTTCCAATCCATGCTGGGAGCGAAGCTCAAGTTGCCCTAGATGGGGCTTGGAAACGAACAATCCACCCACCTTGCAAGAGACGAGTTCAGCTGCAAGTCGGACAATTGACTGCAAAAGCTTCGGGATCGCGTTCTCCGCACGAATGTGCATCGAGCTGCGATCCAAAGCGTCGAGAAGACGCTCCCGCCGCTCCTTAACCTGCATACGGTCGATGAGAAATGTGACTTGATCGGCAACTGACGTAGCGAGTTCCTTCTCTTCTGGCGTAAAGGTTGGATTTGGGGTGCTGTTGAAAACCCCGATATCTAGCTGCCCGACTAGGCGGTTGCCAATCTTAAGGGGGATGACAAGTAGGCAGTGGAGATTGGCGCCGAGCCCTAGAAAGCGAGACAACCGTCGGAGGCTCTCACCAGCTTTTTCGTCATGAGCGCTCCGTACCTTTGCCCGCCCCTCGTCGAGGAGCTCGCGGAGACCTGGCCAGTCGGAGATGAGCAGCCGAAGATCGGAGCCGGGCTGCCAGTCTGGATTCCCGCGCACTGTTCCGGCACGAACACGCAGAATTTCGTCATCCTCGTCCAGTAGCATGATGCTACAGAATGAGCGCTCTAGACGCTCAGCCATAAGTTCCACTAAGCGCTGGAGGCCACGGTCGAGTTGATCCTCACGAGCGACTCTATTAATTGCTTGCAAGAGCAGAACTTCGCGGCGCTTAAGTTTACGCAGATCCTCAAAATAACCGACGCTACCGGTCCGTTCTCCCCGGGCATCTTTGAGCCACGCTGACGAGTGAAGTATTGGTATGATCTCCTTCTCTTTGCTCAGTACGGTTGTCTCGTGCCCGAGGAGCTTCCCGCCGTTTTGATGGAGCTTTGCTCCAATTCGGTGTGGCTCCGTAGGATCTGCGTATAGCAGCTCGACCTGCCAGTTACGTACTTCGTCCTCCGAATAGCCCAGGATATCCGCAGCTTTCTGATTCAAAGTTTTGACCAGCCCTTGGGCATCAACGGAGATGATGCCGTTCGGTGAACTGGTGATCAGGCTCTCCAGGCGGTCCACCAATTCTCCCGCCTGAATCGCGACGACTACGGCCTCGGCAAAGATAGTAAGGAACCACTCATCTTCCTTAGGAAAGCCTAAGCTCTCCAGCGATATACCGGCAGTTCCTTTCTTGTTGTCGACCCGCAGGAGGCCGACCAGCTCCTTGTTATTACCTGCGAGGAGTGGTATGGCTATCAAAGAGTGGCATTGTCCTGACTTGGTGTGGTTGGGCTCGCGCCCGCTAGTGGCTGGGTGGTTAACGAGCGCCGGACCGTGCTCGCGAAAAATTTTCCCTGAATTTGCAACCCAACCAGTAAGGCCGCTTCCCGGATTACCGTTAATCTTTAGTCGTTTGCCTTCTTGAAAACCATCAGGCTCTCGGTGCCCGCACCCTGCGGTGAGAACCAACTCATCTCCGCGCACCAGAAAGACGCCACAACTCTCGGCTTCAAGGATGTCCACAGTGTGCTCGGCAATGAGGTTGAGGCGCTTCCTAGCGGGCATGGCTCCAAGATCGCTAATTATTTGGCGAGTGGCTTGAGCAATCTTCTCAAGCTTTCGGAGTTTCTCCTGGTCTCGTGAAGCGAGGTCGGCGTACGCAAGAGAAGTAGCGGCCTGGTTAGCGAAAATTCCGAGTCTATGGGCATGCTCCGGAGTAAAGTCGCGCCCGACTTCATCATCGACGTATAGGACACCGAGAGGAGTACCCTCCCAGAGGAGTGGAACCTCTAGGACGGCACCGAAGAGCCGGTGCTCTGGATAGACAGACGATCGAAACTCTGAATTCTCATAATCAGGAATGATGAGAAAGGGCTCGCCGCTCTTTAGAAGCCACCCAGCGCCCCCGTCTCCGATTCGCATGACCCTTCCTAGATTCTGAGGACGGTTGAAGTCAGCAATCACGGTGAGTTCCCCGTGCTCGGGAACGTAAGCGTATATACCTCCGCTCTTTGCATGGAGTAGGTCTACTGCATCGCGCACAATTGCACTGAGGAGAGACTTCTGAGTTGCATCCAGTGGAGGGATTCGAAACTTGATTTTAGACATAGTAAATAGTATGCACTCTTATATGCGGAATCTAGTTAAGCACCAGAATCGCCTGCGGCCCGTACATCCTAAAATTTTCTTTAGGGATCATATCTTAGCAAAGATACCGATTAAGTCAATCTTATTTCTTAGGGTAGTAGTCGGGACCTCAGACCAGGACAGGACCAGGACCCCCACAGACCAGGTTCCACCCAAACCGTGAAAGAACAGCTCTCATAGAGTCACCTGACTCGTCCCCCATGATCTGAGCCATCCGTCGGGAGGCATTCCGCGCCCCCATTGCACGCTCCAAGACAGTTCCAGGTCGAGATTGCCGACCTAAACTTCCTGGATCTCCGCTCCAGTGACCCTCCCGGACACACCTCGCCTGTCCGCTCCTTCGGAGCGCTCCGCTCCGGATCCAGCTCTCGTCAGGTCGGAGATGCCGAACTCGAATCCTACCCGGGCACGAAGGGCAGGGCCGGTGGTAAGCTCCCGGCCGGGAAGCCCGCGTTGCGGTCCCCCGCCTTGAGCTTCTCGGCGGTAGCGCGATAAGCAGCTACGAACCAGGCGTAGGCGCCCCGAAGCTCTTTACGGGCGGCTTGGCTGGCCGCGTGGAAGCCGGGGCTGGGAACTTCTTGGACCCCGTGGGCCGGCGGTGGGGGTCTTGGGTCGGGATGGCGGCCGGACCTGGAGGCTTGACGCCCGTCTTCTCTCGCTCTGGTAGATTCTGACTACCATGAGCATCTACGCGACACTCTGGCGACTCAAGTTCCCGCGGTACGGTGAAGATCACACGGGCTGTGATTGGGTTGAGGTCATGGCCCAAGGAGTGCCGGCTCACATCGGCACCCCAACACCGGGGTTCGGGTATGAGGACGGCGACCCCTATGCTGCGTTTCTTCCTCCTCCAGTAATCATCCTCTCAGAGGAGGATGAGGGGAGGTTACGCGCAGTTGTCTTCGTTATCGGAGGATCTCCCAAAGGCACCGAGCGCTCGCATCAAGAATACGTCGCCCCATTGCTGGTGCTGACGGGCGCGGAGTACGCGAACCTGCCCTTCGGTGAGTTGCACGAACGAATTTGCAAGGCCTTGCGCGGAGATAGGCCGTTGCTCGTTGCCGAATTCTGGGGGGCAGACGGGACGATCCGATTGATGTTCGAGGGCGGTGGTGTCAAAGAGATCTCACCGCCCCACAAGAACAAAGGCGGGGATGGTCCGAGTTGACCGATTGACCAAGGCCTCCAGAGCCAATTACCACCTTGGTGGCAACAGGCGCCTGCCGGAGAGAGCGGTTCCCAGGACCGGCCAGGACCAGGTTCGGGACCAGTACCACGTCAAAGCAGAATTGAGAGGTCCAGGCGGAGCTCTGATCCGGAGGCCCAACGGGCCGTTTTTCCTCAGCCCGGGGCAGCGCCCTGGGATTGGCCATCGCCCCATGACCTGTTGCGGCCCTGAAGGGCCGCGCTATCGGTTGGGTGAAAATCCGGACCGCCGGTTAGAGCGGCCCTTCAGGCCGCATCGCCCTCCAGGTTGGGTCCCCTCGGAACCCAGGGCGGTGCCCTAGGCTGAGGAAGCCCAGGCCGTTGGCCCGGTCATGCGGTAATGCTGCCGGGGCGACCACAGAGGTCGCACCACAAAGAACCCCTCAATTCAAGGTTGATTGTGCCCAGTACCACGTCAAAGCAGAATTGAGGGGTCGAGGCGGAGCTCTAGTCCGGAGGCCCAACGGGCCGTTCTTCCTCAGCCCAGGGCAGCGCCCTGGGATTAGCCATCGCCCCATGACCTGTTGCGGCCTGAAGGGCCGCGCTATCGGTTGGGTGAAAATCCGGACCGCCGGTTAGAGCAGCCCTTCAGGCCGCATCGCCCTCCAGGTTGGGTCCCCTCGGAACCCAGGGCGGTGCCCTGGGCTGAGGAAGCCCGGGCCGTTGGCCCGGTCATGCGGTAATGCTGCCGGGGCGACCACAGAGGGTCGCACCACAAAGAACCCCTCAATTCAAGGTTGATTGTGCCCAGTACCACGTCAAAGCAGAATTGAGGGGCCGAGGCGTGAGCTCTAATCCGGAGGCCCAACGGGCCGTTTTTCCTCAGCCCAGGGCAGCGCCCTGGGATTGGCCATCGCCCCATGATCTGTTGCGGCCTGAAGGGCCGCGCTATCGGTTGGGTGAAAATCCGGACCGCCGGTTAGAGCAGCCCTTCAGGCCGCATCGCCTTCCAGGGTGGGTCCCCTTGGAACCCAGGGCGGTGCCCTGGGCTGAGGAAGCCCGGGCCGTTGGCCCGGTAATGCGGTGATGTCGCCGGGGCGGCACATAGGGCCGCCCCTATCGCCGCCCTATGAAAAACCGTCATCGGATGGACGAGCACACGACACGTCAGTCCCAAACGTAACTTTCGTCATAGGCAATCTGATACCGCTTTAGAAATCTTCGGTATTCCTCCTGGAAGGTCACCTTCTGATGGTGCTCCGCCTGATTCTGGATATACCGAACCACCGCGCCGGCGTTCGACTGACTGACGGAGAAAGCGCCATAGCCTGTCTGCCAGTGAAACCTGGCGAAAGCAGTTCCCTTGGTCTTCAACCACTTGGACGAGCTGGTCTTCACAGTCTCGACCACCTGCGCCACGGTCCGGGTCCGTGACAGGCCAAACAACGCATGGACGTGATCCTCAACGCCGCCTATCTGCAAGGCAGGGCAGCCGTCCTCGCGCAGCGCGACGGCGAGATACGGGTGCAGCTCGGCACGGATCTCGGGGGTCAGAACCGGATCGCGGTTCTTCGTGCTGAAGATCAGATGAACCAGAATACGGGATAGGGATTGAGGCATCGCATCCATCTCCTTTCATCGTTTAGCCGGGCCAAAGGCCCGGGCTCCCTCAGCCCAGTCCATCGGGCTGGGTCGGGAGGTGAATCCCGGATCCCAGGGCGATGCCCTGGGCTGAGGAAGAGCGGCCCGTTGGGCCGGCAGGTCACCTCGACCAGGGACCCCTCTTCTGGGATGAAGCGGAGTCGCCGGCTCATGCCCAGATAAGACGTAAAAAATGGCCTCCGCTGACAAACCTCCTGGTTCCAGTGACTTGGAAGGCCCTTTTCGGATCTCCGCCAAAAGCGGGGGATCGGCAACGTCGCGGATCGGATGGCACTTCTCCCTGGCGCGCTAGACAACTCCGGTGCGACGTGGCACGATCGCGCAGGTGACCAGCAGACCCGCCGCAGCACGATGAGCAAGGCCACGAGGAGGGACGCGCAGCCGCCCGCGCTGCACGGTGCCGACCGCCACGATCTGATCCGCGTGCAGGGCGCGCGCGTGAACAACCTCAAGGACGTCAGCGTCGAGCTCCCGAAGCGGCGGCTGACGGTGTTCACCGGCGTCTCCGGCTCGGGCAAGAGCTCGCTGGTGTTCGGCACCATCGCCGCGGAGTCGCAGCGGCTGATCAACGAGACCTACAGCGCCTTCGTGCAGGGCTTCATGCCGGCGCTGGCGCGGCCCGAGGTCGACGTGCTCGAAGGGCTGACGACCGCGATCATCGTCGACCAGGAGCGGATGGGCGCCAACTCCCGCTCCACCGTCGGCACCGCCACCGACGCCAACGCCATGCTGCGGATCGTCTTCAGCCGGCTCGGGCAGCCGCACATCGGCCCGCCCAACGCGTACTCCTTCAACGTCCCCTCGGTGCGGGCCAGCGGCGCGATCACGGTCGAACGCGGCAACAAGAAGACCGTGAAGGCGACCTTCAACCGCACCGGCGGCATGTGCCCGCGCTGTGAAGGCATGGGCCGCGTCAACGACATCGACCTCACTCAGCTGTACGACGACGGCAAGTCGCTCAACGAGGGCGCGATCACGATCCCCGGCTACAGCATGGACGGCTGGTTCGGACGCATCTTCACCGGCTGCGGCTTCTTCGACCCGGACAAGCCGATCCGCAAGTTCAACCAGAAAGAGCTCGACGACCTGCTCCACAAGGAGCCGACCAGGATCAAGGTCGACGGCATCAACCTCACCTACGAGGGGCTGATCCCGAAGATCCAGAAGTCGATGCTGTCGAAGGACCCCGAGGCGATGCAGCCGCACATCCGCGCCTTCGTCGAGCGCGCGGTGACCTTCACCACCTGCCCCAGGCTCGGCTACCTCTCGCTCGACCGGCCGTCCGGCACGCTGTCGGGCGGCGAGGCGCAACGCGTCAAGATGATCCGCCACCTCGGGTCGTCGGCGCCGGCGTCATCTACACCGACCTGGCGATGATGGCGGGCGTCGCCACCCCCTGCCGGCGGCGAGCGGCAGCGGCTCAAGCTGGCCACCCACATGGCCGAGAAGGGGGGCGTCTACGTCCTCGACGAGCCGACCACCGGCCTCCACCTCGCCGACGTCGAGCAGCTGCTCGGCCTGCTCGACCGGCTCGTAGACTCCGGCAAGTCGGTCATCGTCATCGAGCACCACCAGGCGGTCATGGCGCACGCCGACTGGATCATCGACCTCGGCCCCGGCGCCGGCCACGACGGTGGCCGGATTGTCTTCGAGGGCACACCCGCCGCCCTCGTCGCCGCCCGCTCCACCCTCACCGGCGAGCACCTCGCGGCCTACGCCGCCACCTGACCGAGGCCGGACCAGCGCGATTCTCCTGCGCGGGACGGCATTTCTCCTGAGGAAATGGTCTCCGGGAGCCTTTCTTATATAGAGATGACCCAAAAATATATACGCGGTCACCCTGGAGAGCGCTCGAGACCCCCCGGCTTGGTCTTTTCAGGGTCTCGGAGAGGTTCCGGCAGCTCTTTTTATATATGAATCGGAGAAATGTATATAGAGTGACGCCCAGGAGAGGACTCGAGGAGCCCCTCTTATATATAAATGGCAGGAAATTATATAGAAAAGCCCGCTAAAAAGGCTCGCGAGACTCGCGGAACGGTATTAATGCCAGCTTTATATATATCCAGGAGCCCTGGAGAGCTTCCCGGAAGAGCAGAATCGCCAAAAATCGGGGCTGACGGGCTGCTGGAGGGGTGTTCCTATATACAAATTGTCGATTCATATATAGAAGAGACCCCTGCCGGCCTCGAGAAGGTCCTCTTCTATATAAGAATGGGCGAAGTGTATATATCTGGCTGCGAATAGGGACTATGGATGGATGGCAGTCGCGTCGTAGAACGCGGCGACCGCGTCCTTGAGCTGCTTCAGGGAGGGCTCGTGGAGGTACATCATGTGCCCGGCCTCGAAGTACTTCATCTGGATGCGCGACTGCTGGTCCTTCTCGAGGAGGAGATGGCTCATCATGTACTCGGTGGCCAGGAACGGCGTCGCCAGGTCGTAGTAGCCGTTGAGCGCCAGGATCCGCAGGTTCGGGTTGTAGCCCATGGCGTGGCCGAGGTCGTAGCCGGTGTCGGGGAGGGGCAGCGGGAACGGCAGGCCGGGGACGCGGTGCTTGAAGTCCCAGAGGACGGCGATCTGCTCGTTCAGGATGTTGTAGGTCCTCCCCTGCCCGAACTTCAGGTCGGAGTGGAGATAGTCCAGGAACGCCGCCGTGAACGGGGCCCCGATGGCCGCCGACAGCGGATCGTAGTCGGAGTCCTCGCCCAGCGGGTCGAAGCTGGCGCCGGTGAAGCGGGAGTCGAGGTGGCCGAGCGTCAGGTGGGCGTCGCGCATCAGCTCCTGGGTGAACTGGCTGGCGCGGACCCGCAGCTTCGCCCTCTTCACGAAGCCGGCGGACAGGCCGGTGTACTGGTGGATCTTCTCGGCCACCGCGTCGCGCTCCGGGTCGCTCAGCGCATCCCCCTTCATCAACGCCACGGCGTACTCGCCGGTCGCGAACCCGCGCACCTCGTCGAGGAACGGCTCGAGGCTGGCGGGCTGCCGCGGCAGGAGGTGGTGGTACCAGGCCGTCGCGGCGAAGCTGGGCAGCACCAGCGGGTAGGACGTGTCGTTGCCCGGGAGGGGGTAGATCGCCTCGAACGTAATCCCCACGGAGAGCAGGATGACGCCGTTGAACGCCATGTTGCCGCGCGTCTGCAGGTAGTCGACGACGCCCGCCGCGCGCGTGGTGCCGTAGCTCTCGCCGAACAGGTACTTGGGCGAATTCCAGCGGTGGTTGTCGTCGACGTACTGGGTGATGAAGCGGCTGATCGACTCGATGTCCGGGTCGACCCCCCAGAAATCCTTGTCCTTCGCCTCGCCGATCGCATGGCTGAGGCCGGTGCCGACGGGGTCGATCATCACCAGGTCGGTCTTGTCGAGGATGCTGTAGGCGTTGTCCACCACGCGGTAGGGCGGCGGCAGGGCCGGGCCGGCGTCGGCGGTGACGATGCGGCGTGGCCCGAGCGCCCCCATGTGCAGCCAGATCGACGACGAACCGGGACCGCCGTTAAAGGCGAAGGTGATCGGACGGGCAGAAGTGATCGGACGCCGGCCGGCTTCGCCGATGTCTCCAGCGCCGCGCTGGACGTAGGCGATGTAGCCGATCGACGCCACCGGCTCGTCCCTCTCGTTGCGTACCAGCAGGGTGCCGGCGGTGGCGTCGTAGCGGATCGACCTGCCGCCGATCGAGAGGCTGTGCCGGGTGACCGACGGCTCGGCCTTCGGCGCGCCGGCCGACCGGTCCTGGGCGCCGGCCGCGGCGGCGGCGAGCAGCACGGCGGCGGCCGTCAACCCTGCGAGTTTTTTGTTCACGAAGCGACCTCTCTGGAGCGGATGTGGTGAGTCGGGCGGGCGAGGTGTTGCCAGCTCCTCTTACGCGCTCTGCCGTCCAGGGTTTCGTCGCAGCCTTGCCTTGACAACCCATGATTGTCGTAGATACTACAGACCCCGCTTGTGAATTGAATTGCAGTGGTTGCAATTCGACAAACCCTCCGGGAACGGAGAGGGGCAGAAAGGACATTGGCCATGAAGAAGAGCACCGGGAAGATGACGCTTTCGAGAGAGACGCTGCTGACCTTGACCGAAAATCGCCTCAAGGAGGTTCCGGGCGGCATCACCAAGTACGATACTTGTGGTTGCCCGACCAGCGGTCCCACCAGCTGCTCCAGGCTCTGCTAAGACCGTCCTCCGGGCGACCGCAGCAGGCGGTCGCCCCTTTCTGACGCCGGGGCGAGGGATCGCAGACGAGAGGAGATGTTTTGAGTGAGCTGATTTGTCCGAAGTGCGGCGGCGCCATGGAGCTCGGCTTCGTGGTCGACCATACCTACAGCGGGTTCGCGGCGCCCGAATGGACGGACGGCACGGCGCAGCCTTCCATCTGGACGGGTGTGAAGATGCGCGGCAAGGAGCTCCACCCCGTCCAGACCTTCCGCTGCGGCCGTTGCGGCTATCTCGAGTCCTACGCGCCCCAGCAGTAGAGCTCCGCCAACCTTTCCCTGGGTTGGTATATTCTTGTTCTGCTATGAAAGGGCTTGTACCCTCAAAGGAGCTCACCATGAAGAACACACGCAAAATGTCCCGCAAGTTCCTCGCCCTGCTCGCCGTGATGGGCCTTTCCGCTTTCGCCCTGACCGCCAGGCCGAGCGCGGCGGTTCGCTGCGAATGCGCCCCTCTGGACGGCCAGTTCTGCGGCGCCAATGGCCGGACCTACGACAGCCCTTGCGCTGCGGCCTGCTTCGGTCACACGACGGTCGTACATTCCGGCCCCTGCTGAGCCGGCGGCGAGCTTCAGGGCTTGTGGGGCCGGAACAGGACGTCGAACAGCGGCTTCCAGGTCTTGCCGCCGTCGCCGGAGGATTCCGCGGTCTCGCGGACGCCGTCCTTGCGGGGTTGCCAGGCGACCCGCAGCGTCCCCGCAGGGGCGCCGGCGGCGGGCAGGGGGCCGGTGAGGATCAGCCGGTCCCCCTCGAGGCGCCCCTCGACGACCAGCAGCTGGCCGCGGTTGGTCACCCAGGTCTGGTGCCAGACCTTGCGGGAGGCGTCGTAGGTGCTGAAGCTCTGGCCGACCAGGCCGTCGGTCTGCTCGTAGACCTCGCGCAGCGCGCAGCCGCCGAGGATGCGGTCCACCCGGTTGCGCGCCACCACCTTCTTCGCCGGGTTCCCGGCGCCGTCCAGATCGTAGGTGTCCCAGTCGCCGACCCAGAAGTCGAGCTGGCGATACTCCGGCGCCGTGCAGCTCGCGGCGGCCTTTTTCGGCGTCTGCGCGCGGCCCGGCAGCACGGCCGTGCCGAGCAGGAGGACGGCGGTCGCGATTTTCAGGGCTCCCATTGAAATCCCTTATCTATCGCCGGACTGGAGCGGCCGCCGGCCGCGGAGCGCCCCGCCGGAAGAGGAGGCTTTCCAGGCTGTACTCCCCGGAGCCGCGGGAGGCGATGTAGAGGAAGAGGAAGCAGTAGACCACCGCCGGCTCGCCCTTGTTCACGATCGGCCAGAAGCCCCCCTTGGCGTGCACCATGAAGTAGGCCACCGCCATCATGCCGCTGGCCAGGAAGGCCGCGAAGCCGGCGAAGAGGCCGAGGGCGATCATCAGGCCGCCGAAGAACTCGATGATCCCCCCCACCAGCATCAGCGGGCTGGAGGTCATCTGCTGGCCGCCCAGGGCGCCGAAGAGCTTCTGCGCGCCGTGGCAGGCGAAGAGGACGCCGGAGACGAATCGGAGAAGTGCGTAGAGGGCTTCCGAATATCTGCCGAGATAGCGCTCCATAGAGACCTCCTGGCCGGACGTTAGGGACGGCATTATCGCGCCGATGCGGAGAGATTGCCACCGCCCTACGGCGTCAAACCGTACGGCTCGAGGACCCGGGCCGCCTCGGCCAGGGCGCGCTCGGCCTCGACGATCAGGAAACGGATCTCGTTTTCGCGCCCTCTCAGGCAGGCGGTCCCCAGGTCGCCGAGGGTCTGGTAGGCGTTGCGCAGCGCCGCTTTGACGTCGGGATCCGGAGAGGCCCAGAGCGCGGGGTTGGCGAGCAGGCGCGGGACGTCGGTCGACAGCTCGGTGCACGCCGGCATGACGTCGACGCCCGCCCCGCCGCGATAGCGCTGGACGAGGGCTTTCATGGAGAGCTTCACGTCCGCCGTCCCCGCCGTGTAGACGGCGTGCCAGGCGGCCATCCCGCGGCGCTGCTCGTCGGCCGCCTCTTTCTGCCGGACCGCCACGGCGTTGGCGTTCTCGGCCGCGCCGACCCGCAGGATCGAGCTCACCTCCTGCTTGTGCTCTTTGTTCACCTGCGCCCGGTACTCCACGTCGTAACGCCGGACGTCGACGTCGCGGCTCTGCGGCGCCTGGGTCGTCCCCCACTGCCAGAAGGCGTGGTCGAACCCGGCGGGCGTGAGGCCGCAGGCCTCTTTGAGGGCCTGGTCGGTCGTCTCCCCCTTGGCGTAGGCGGCGAGCAGACGGTGGATCGCCGCGGTGCCGAAGCGCTCCTCGACGAAGTTGATCGACCAGGCCGCCTCGGCGTAGGCGAGGTCGATCAGCTGCTCGTCGGCGAAGCCGCGGAGGATGGGATCGATCGTCGGGAAGGAGAGCACGCGGCCGGAGCGGGCCAGGTCGGGCATCGGGTTGAGGCGCCCCCGCCCCATCTCGACGTGCTCGGCCAGCCCCTCCTGGAACCAGTGCGGCGCCTGGTCGTGGGTGGCGGCGGCGATCATGGCGTGGGCCAGCTCGTGGGAGAGGATCGAGACGAGCTTCGGATGCAGGCTGCGCAGCTCGGCGAACGGCACCCGCACCTTGCCGTCGAAGAGGCCGACCACGCCCATGTCGCCGCCGAAGTTCTCGAAGAAGTCCTGGAGCGGAAAGATATAGACCTCGACGGGCTTGGCGCCGGCCCCGGGGATCCAGCGCGCGAGCCGCTGGCGCTCTTTCTCGAGCATGATCGTCACGCCGCGCGCGTACTGCTCCCCCGTCGCCTTCGGGTAGCGCACCTCAAAGTGCTCGGAGTGGAAGCTGGCGTAGCTCGCGGCCAGGTCGCGATCGAGCGCCAGCTGCTTGCGGCGGCGCTCGCCGCGCGGCCGCGGCAGCTGACGGTCGGCCTTTTCGGACAGCCGGATCGCGGTGTCGTATTCGCCGGCTGCGGCGAACAGCTCGGAGAGGTCGCGGAGCGTTCCAGGGGTGGGCCGGCGGCCCGCGAAGTCGCTCTTGGCCAAGCGGATGAGGAGCTGGCGGGCCTCCTCTTTGCGCTCGAGCTGGCGCAGCGCCTGGGCCCGCAAACGGACCAGGGAGGCCGGCGCGTGCTCGATGTCGGCGGCGAGCGGCTCGGTCAGCGTCAGCAGCTCGCTCCAGCGGTTCTGCTCGGCCAGGGCAAGCCCGGCCACCTGGGCGGTCCGCAGCCGGCGCGGCGGGAGGGTCTCGCCCGGCGCCACGCCCTGGGTGAGCGACGGCAGGTCCGCCAGGGCCTTCTCCTCGGCGTGCCGGCTCCAGGTCTGGGCGTCTTCGACGGGCGTCCCCTCCGGGGCGATCTCGGCGCCGCCCGGCACCGACAGCTCGGCGCCGCCGAGGGCGAGGTGGAGCGACTCGCCGCAGGTGGCGACCCGCGCGCCCAGCGGCAACGGCAGCGGCCGCCGGGGCTTCGCGGGACCCGGCCGCGGCTCTTCCGGATCGCCGAACCGGAAGAGCGGGAAGAGCTTGGGGCGGGTCACCAGGAAGGCGAACACGGGGTCGTCGAAGAGCTCGGCGCGGGGCGCCGGCTCGAGCTGCCAGGCGCGCAGCAGGAGGTCCTCGGACTCCTCCATCCGGTCCTCGGCCGCGGACCTGCGCGCGGCGGAGTACCAGGGCTCGCTCAGGCGCGAGCCCATCCCGGTCAGGCTGGCGATCTCGCCTTGAGCGAGATCGTCCTGGTCGGTCAGCGACTTGGCGAGCGCGGCCTCCATGTGCAGGGCGTCGACGTCGAGGCCGCCGTCGATCGCCGCGTCGTAGAACGCCCGGGTCGGCTCGCGCTGGAGGCGGCGGAAGGCGAGGCGGGCGCGGAGCAGATCGGCCAGCGGGGCCTTGGTGGCGGGGACGCGGCCGAGGGCGGCGTCGGCGGCCGTCAGGTCCGACTCCAGGAGGAGGTACTGGGCGCGCCAGAGCTCCTGGATCTCGCGCAGCCCCGGATCGGCGGGCGGGGTGGCGAGCCGGCGCTCGATCTCCGCGCGGTCGGTGCCTTCGGCGAGGGCGCGGCGCAAGGGGAGGAGCGAGCCGAGCCGGAGGACCCCTGGATCGGCGGCAGGCTTTGGCGCCGGCCGGGCGGCGGGCGGCGCCGCGGGGGCGGGGGTGGCCATCCAGATCCAGAGCCCCACGCCGGCGGCCGCCATGACCGTCGCGGCTCCGGCGCCGAACGCCGGCCGGCGCTTTCCGGCATACGCCAGCAGCAGCGTGCCCACGGCACCGATCAGGCTGAGCGCGAAGAGCGCCAGGGCGATGCGCCAAGCGGTCGGCGAGCCCGCCGGCGCGGGAGCGGCGCGGCGGAAGGGCGGCCGTTTCGCGGCGGAAGGGGCCGCGAGGCGGGGAGCGCCGGGAGCGTTGGGACCGGTGGAATCGATGGGAGCGATGGGATCGACGCCGGCGCGGAGGCCGGCGATCTTCCACCCCCCTTCGTCGACCAGGTGGAGGACGAGCGTCTCGTCGAGCCCGGAGGCGAATTCGATGCCGAAGACCGCGGCCTGGGGCTCGAGCTT
Source organism: uncultured Acidobacteriota bacterium (assembly GCA_963698025.1). Taxonomy (GTDB): domain Bacteria; phylum Acidobacteriota; class Thermoanaerobaculia; order Multivoradales; family UBA5704; genus DATARR01. The sequence goes on from OY969112.1 coordinate 2,100,457, forward strand.
CGGCCCCGGAGTGAGCAGTTGCCAGGTGGCGCCGTCGACCGGTCCGGCCCGCGCGCCGATCTCCTCCAGCGCGGCGGCGCGCCCCAGCCGGCGCAGCGGAGCGCCCGGGGCCAGGCTGTCCCACCAGGCTTCGGGGCCGCCTTGAAAGTAGGCGGCCGCGAGCTCGACCGCCGCCCGCTCGGCCTCGGACAGCTCGCGCGGCTTGGGCAGCTCGACGATGGGACGGCTCTGGCCGGTGGACGCCGGCTCGGGCGCGGCGCCGGTCAGGACCAGCGCCAGCAGGAGGGCGGCGGCCACGCGGCCCCATCCCATGCCCCGGAGCCCCGATCCGCTCCAGACACGATTTCCACAGTCCGGCCTGCGAACGTCACCCGCTCCGGTCATCGATGCTTACCCCTCCAGCGTGTAGGTGACTGGAGGATAGCATTTCGTTTCGCGAGCCCGGCGCGGGGATGCGCACGTTGGCGGACGGGCGGTAGGTCACGCCGGCGGCGAAGAGCTCGAGGTCGAGGCCGGCCAGAATCAGCCGTTCGACGCCCGCGCGGGCGATGGCGAGGGCGAGCGCGTCCCCCGGGCAGGCGTGAGCTCCGGCGCCGAAGGTGAAGATCCGCCGTTCCCGCCGGAAAGGGTCGAAACGTTCGGGAGCCGGATTCGCCGCCGGGTCGCGGTTGGCCGCGGCGAGCAGGACCAGCACCGCGTCCCCTTCCCGCATCCCCTGGCCGGCCACGACGCCGTCGCGGGCCAGGAAGCGGCGCGTGTTCTGCACCGGCGGATCGTGGCGAAGAACCTCGAGGAGGACGGCCGGCAGCAGGTCCGGATCGACGGCCACCCGCTCGCGCAGCTGGCGGTCCCTGCCCAGCGTCACGAGCGCATTGCCGATCAGGCCGGCCGTCGCATCGTGGGCCTGAAAGAGAAAACCGATCTTGTTGGCGACGATCGCTTCTTCTTCGTCACGGCGGAAAAGCTCCAGCAGCCCGACCGCCGCCGTCTGGCCTCGCTCGATCTGGCCGGGAGTGCTGGCGGGAGCCAGGGCCGCCACGAGGTCGCTCGTCCACTGGAAAACCACCGGCAGCGCGTCGGCGGCGACTCCCAGCAGGCTCGCCGTCGCGTACACCGGCAGGCGGAAGTGGAAGCCGGCGAGACCGTTGGAATCGTCCGGCCGGAGCTCCTCGGCCAGGCGGTTCGCCCATTCGCGGCTCGCCGCCGCCACCTCCGCCGGACCGAACGAGCCCAGCGTCGCCGCGACCGCGTGTTTGCAGGGGGTGTGGCCCGGGCCGTCCGTCATCCGCACCCAGTGGCGGAAGATCTCGCCGGCCGGCGATCCCACGAGCGCCCGGGGCACCGGCTCGGCCGGCGGACGCACCCGGCAGAGATCGCTCGCCAGCACGGCGGTCACGGCCTCGGCGCTCGCCGCGACCCAGAGGCCCAGCGCGTCGTCGCGATAGAGCGGCCGTTTCGCCACCAGCCCGGCATAGAACGGATACGGATCGGGGTGCGTCACCGCCGCGATCGGATCGGGCGGGAAAGGTCTCTCGGTCGCCATCTCATATCCTCCTGGACGAGAGGATAGGCGTGCTAGGCTTTCAGCGTCATCGAAGTATGGATGTAGAAAGATGGATGCAGACGCCCACATCGCTCCGGTCGCCGCGCTGGTGGCCGACTCCACCCGCTCGACGATCCTCTTCGCGCTGAGCGACGGCCGCTCGCTGCCCGCCTGCGAGCTGGCCCTGCGGGCGGGCGTCAAGGCGCCGACGATCAGCTATCACCTCGACAAGCTGATCGCCGGTGGGCTGGTGGGCGCCGACCGGCGGGGGCGCCACCGCTACTACAGGCTCGCCAGCCCGAGCGTGGTGGGCCTTCTCGAGGCCCTCGCCGTCGTGGCGCCGCCGGCGCCGGCTCGCACCTTTCGCGAGGGGCAGACGGCGAAAGCCCTGCGCTTCGCGCGCACCTGCTACGACCATCTGGCGGGGTTCGTGAGCGTCCAGATCGCCGAGTCCCTGGTGCGCGGCGGGTGCCTCGTGCCGGCCGGGAGCGACTACGGCCTGACCCCGGATGGCGAACGGCTCTTCGCCGATCTCGGCGTGGACGTGGCGGGCGCGGTCGCCGGGCGGCGTCAGCTCGCGCGCGCCTGCCTCGACTGGAGCGAGCGCCGGGACCACCTGGCCGGTGCCCTCGGCGCCGCGCTCCTCGCCCGGCTGATCGAGCTGCGATGGATCGAACGGACGGCGTCGAGCCGCGCGGTCCGTCTCACGGATGCGGGCCGCCTCGGCTTGCGTGAGCGGTTCCAGCTGGAGCTGGGCTGAGCCGGCCCCTCAGGGGTTCTCGCCGTTCAGCGTGAGCGTGAAGCCGAAGCTCGCCGTGGCGGCGTTCCCGGCGCGGTCGCGGATCGTCGCCGTCAGGGAGTGAGGGCCTTCCGCGACGGATTCCGTCAGGCAGGAACCCGACGCGAGATTGGCGACGCAGATCGAATCGATCGACTTGCCGTCCAGTGTCACCTTCAGCGTCCCGGGCTCGACGCCCGAGGTGGAATCCGAGTAGGTCAGCCGGATCACCGGCGCCGGAGTGTCCGTCACCAGTTCGGGCGGCGAGGAGAAGGCGATCGACGGCGGCACCGTGTCGGTCGTGAAGCTCACCGCCGCCTGCCTCTCGGCGCCGGCGCGGCCGCGGACGATCACCTGGGCCGTGTGCTTCCCCTCCGGAAGACGGGTCGAAGGGTTGAAGGTCAACACGGAGGCGCTCACCGTCGCCTGAGCGGTCCGGTCCGCCCCGTCGAACAGCAGCACGACCGAGGCGGGGTCGGTAGCGGCCGGGAGGGTCGCGGTGATCGCGGGCGTCCCGTTCGACAGGATGCTCTCCGCCCTGGGCGCCGTGATCCTCACGCCGGCCGTCTCGTCGACCGCCTTCTTCCCCCCTCCCCTCGCGCCCCAGAAGAGCGCCCGCAGCTCGGAGCCTTCGGGCCTGGCGTTTTGCCAGCTCAGGGTCATCGTGCCGGTGAGGGTGAAGCCGTGGGCGAACCGGCCACCCTGGATCCTCAGGACGTCCTGCCCCTTGACGCCGGCATTGGCGGCCGCGGGAGCGCTCCCCACCTCCACGCCGTCCAGCTTCAGGCCGGCCAGGATGACGCTGGTGCCCGTGTCGGCCGCCAGGGCGCTCACGAAGAGCTCGTCGAGACCGGCGAGCCTGTCGCTCTCCAGAACGACCGTGGACGGGGGATTTCCCTGGCCCAGGGTCAGCGCGACGGTCCGGCGGCCGTCATAGCGGAGAGTGAAGGGAACCGGGGAGCCGTTCGGCCAGCCGTCGAAGCGGCCCGTGGCCGCCGGCGGATCGTTCGGGAGCCGGCGCATTCCGAGGGTCCAATCGCCGGCTTTCCCGATGCGCGCTTCAGCGGTGAAGAGGGTGGCGCCGCCCTGAGTTTGTAAGATCTTCAGCGCCCGGGCTTCGCCGGGGAGGTGGTTGACGGCGAGCTCCCCCCTCCCCTTGGCCGCCCCCATCAGGAAGGCAGCCAGCAGGCAGAAACCGAGCCTCTCAGACGCTGTTTTCTTCACGCCGAGGTCTTCCCGGAAGGAACGGTCTCTTGAGGAAAATTGAAAATTGTGTCACGCTTAGATCTCGACACGATACAGTGATACCAAGAAGCCTTACGCCTCGCTGAGGATACGGACGTCGCTCTCCAACGGTTCACAGCGGGAGAAATCTCATTCATGCCAACGGGAGACATCCTATGAAAGCGTCTCGAAGCAACGTCCTGGCTGCCGTCCTGCTGCTCGCCAGCCTCCCCGCCTTCGCGGTGGAGCCGCCGAACACCCGTTCCCTGCCGAAGGGGCCGTTCCGCAGCGTCGACGGCGCCGGCAACAACGTCGACCACCCGAAATGGGGGGCCGCCTCCGGCAACCTGCTGCAGAACGTCACGATGGTCTACGGCGACGGCATCTCCTCGATGGGCGGAGCCAGCCGTCCCAATGCGCGGTTGATCAGCAACACCGTGGTCGCCCAGCCGGACCGGCCGCCGCATGCGACGGTCAGCAATTACATCTGGATGTGGGGCCAGTTCATGGACCATGACCTCGACCTCACCAATCCGCAGACGCTCTCCGCAGCGCCGTTCTGCAGCGAGGAGGCCGACATCGCGGTGCCGAAGGGGGACTCCACCTTCGATCCGAACGGCACCGGCACGGCGGTGATCGTCTTCTGCCGCTCGCAGTTCGACTCGGCGTCGGGCACCGACGCGAAGAACGGGCGGGTGCAGACCAATGCCATCACCTCGTTCATCGACGCCTCGAACGTCTACGGCTCGGACCCGGTACGGGCGCTCGACCTGCGCAAGAACGACGGCTCGGGCGAGTTGCGGACGAGCAAGGGACCGCATGGCGAGGAGTTCCTCCCTCTCAACGTCCATGAGTTGCCGAGCCCGATTCCGGGCAAGGACCGGCACATCTGCGGCGACCCCCGGTGTGAGGAGAATACCAACCTCTTCTCCATGCACACCACCTGGATGCGGGAGCACAACTACTGGGCGCGCCGCATTCGCCAGGAGAGCAAGAAGTTCCTCACCGACGAGGAGATCTACCAGCGCGCCCGCTCGATCGTGAGCTCTGAGATCGAGGCGATCACCTACAACGAGTTCCTGCCCGTGCTGCTCGGGCCCACCGCGATCCCGGCTTACACCGGCTATCACCCGGACGTGAACCCGAACATCAGCGTCGTCTTCTCCACCGCTTCGTATCGCATGGGCCACACCCTGCTGACCCACATCCTGAACCGGCTCGACTCCAGTCTCCAGCCGCTTCCGGGCGAGGGCCTGACCCTGCAGAAGGCCTTCTTCAACCCCAAGGCGGTCTTCAACAGCGGCGGCATCGAGCCGTTCCTGCGCGGCGCGGCGCACCAGCACGCCAACGCCTACGATGCCTTCATCGTCGACGACGTGCGCAACTTCCTGATCAACGATCCGCAGCCGGGCAGCTTCGACCTCGCCTCGCTCAACATCCAGCGTGGCCGCGATCTCGGCATTCCGCCCTACAACGACCTCCGGGTCGCCTACGGCCTGGCGCCGAAAGCGGACTTCTCGGGGATCACTCCGGACCCGCTGGTGCGTTCCCGCCTCGCGACGGCCTACACCAACGTCAACGACGTCGACCCGTGGCTGGGCGGCATCGCCGAGGCGCCGTTCCCGGGCGCGGTGGTCGGCGAGCTGGCGCGCACCGTGATCGCGGAGCAGTTCACCCGCAGCCGTGACGGCGACCGCTTCTTCTACGCCAACGTCTTCCCGCCGCAGTGGGTGGAGTACTTCAACAAGCTTCACTTCTCCGACGTCATCCTGCGCAACACGACGATCGGTAAGAAGGAGATCCAGAAGAACGTCTTCCTGGCCCAATAACCCGGCAGACGGTTTTTCCGGCTCGGGCCGCCCGCTCCGCCGGGCGGCCTTTTCTTTTTTCAGGAGACGATGAAACCACCGGGGCATCGCTGGGGACTCACGGGAGAAGGCGGAAACCGTGGACGAATCGTCACAGGAGCGAGGGCTCGGAAACGCTATCCCGAAGCACCTTCTTGTATGGATGAGAGCCTCTAAGCCCGGAACCTCCAGAGCGCCCGCCGTTCTGTCCGAGGGAGCCTTCCTCGCCGGCACCTCCTTGGCAGGGAGTTCGCCGGGAGAGCCTTTGCGCGAAGGGTCGCCAAGCGTCAGGGATTGGCGTATACTCCGCGCAATTACGCAGGATCAAGAAGGTGGGCCGTTGCGTGGAGCCGAGCCTCTGCCGTCCGGCAGGCTTTTCGCATCTCCTCCCGAGGGTATCGAGCCGGGACGCCGAGGTCCTGGAAGAATGGAGTCGTCGGTTTTGAATCTCCGCACCAAGTCCCTCCGGCTGGTCGCCGCGGTGGCTGTGGCGGTCCTGGGGATCGCCCTTCTGCTCGTGGTCAAGCTCGTCGCCGTCGCGGACGATCCGCAGCTCGCCCGCCAGATCGGGTGGAATCTGCTGTTCATCGGCCTCTCGGCCGGCATCCTCGCCGCCGGCGCGGCCTTCTGGGTGGTGCGGCGGATCACGCTCCCCCTGCGCCGGCTCTCCCAGACGATGTCCGGGATGGCGCGGACGGGGGAGCTGCAGAGCGACTTCCCGACCGCCGGCGGCGGCAGCGAGGTCCAGCTCATCGAGGAGACCTTCCGCGGGCTGGTGGCGACCCTCGAGGAATCGCAGCGCGCCCGCGAGCGCTCGTACGTCGAGGCGGTCGGCGCGGTGGTGACCGCGGCCGACGCCCGCGACCACGAGACCAGCGGCCACTCCTTCCGCGTCGCGCTCTACGCCGTGGCCCTCGCCAAGGCGATGGGTGTCCATGGCGAGGCGCTCAAGGCGATCGAGTGGGGGGCGCTCCTTCACGACGTCGGCAAGATGGTGGTGCCGGACGAGATCCTGCGCAAGATGGGACCGCTCACCGACGAGGAGTGGCACATCATGCGGCAGCACCCCACCTGGGGGTTCGACATGCTGGCCGAGGTGAGCTTCCTGCAGCCGGCGGCGCTGGAGATCATCTACAGCCATCACGAGCGGTGGGACGGCCAGGGCTACCCGCGCGGCATCGCGGCCGAGGCCGTGCCGCTGAGCGCCCGCATCTTCGCGGTGGTGGACACCTACGACGCCATCACCTCCGACCGCCCCTACCGGCGGGCGCGCCCGCACCAGGTCGCGGTCGGCGAGCTGGTGCGGGTGGCCGGCCAGCAGCTCGATCCGGTGGCCGTCGAGGCCTTCCGCCAGCTCCCCGAGGTCGATCTGCGCCGCCTGCGCGAGCTGTGCAAGCAGGTCCACCCGGGCCTGAGCCTGCCGGTCGATCTGCTCGATTCGCTCGCCGAGCCGGAGCCCAAGGCGGATTTTGGATCGTAGGGTCCTGCATCCCGATCTCTCCCCCGAGGAGCGCGAGCGTTTTTTCCGGCAGGGGATCGACCTCTTCAATCAAGGACGGTTCTTCGACGCCCACGAGGCGTGGGAGGAGATCTGGCGCTCGACCACGCCGGAGCCCAGGGATCTCTTCCAGGGCCTGATCCAGATCGCCGCCGCCCTGCATCAATGCCTGGATCTGAACCGGATCGACGGCCCGCGCCGGACCTTCGCCAAGGCGCGAAGGCGTCTGGGGCCCTACGCGCCCGCCGCGCTGGGAATCGACGTCGGGGATCTGCTGGATCAGGTGGAACGATGGGAAGCCTGGCTCGAACGGCGGGAGGGGGAGCCGCCGCCGGTTCCCGCCCTTCATCCAGATTCAGGGAATCCCGTACCGCCGCCGCTTCTCCCATAGCGCCTTGCGGCTGATGCCGAGGAGCTCCGCCGCCTTTCCCTGGTGGCCGCGGGTGTAGGCGAGGGCGTTCCGGATCTGCTCCTTCTCCACCTCGACGAGCGGCCGGGGGCGCGATTCGAGCAGCCCCTCGGGGGGCGGCGGATCGACCGGCCGGCCGGCCGCCCCGCCCTCGATCATCACCAGGCCGCGCTCGAGCGTGTTGCGGAGCTGCCGGAGGTTGCCCGGCCAGGGGTGCTCCAGCATCCAGGCGCGGGCGCGGGGGGTCAGCGTGGGGTCACGGACGCCGAAGCGCGCGCCGAGGTCGGCCAGGAGGTGATCCAGGATGGCGGGCAGGTCGGCGCGCCGCTCGCGCAGCGGCGGGACGCGGAAGGCGAGGACCTCCAGGCGATAGAAGAGGTCGGCGCGGAAGGTCTCGCGGGCGACGCGCCGGGGGAGATCCTCGGAGCCGATGGCGATGAAACGGACGTCGGCCGCCGTCTCGGCGCCGCTCAACGGGGCGTAGCGGCGCTCGGCGACCAGGCGCAGCAGCTTGGGCTGAGCCGGCAGCGGCAGCTCCTCGACGTGATCGAGGACGAGCGTCCCCCCCTCGGCCCGCGCCACCCGCCCCTCGCTCGCCTGCTCGGCGCCGGTGAAGGCGCCCGCGCGGTAGCCGAAGAACTCGCTCTCGAACAGCGTGCTGGGGATCGCTCCCGGGTCCACCTCGATCAGCGGCCCCGGGGCGCGCGGGCTGGCGCCGTGGAGAGCGCGGGCGAGCGTCGAGCGGCCGCTCCCCGGCTCGCCGAGGATCAGCACCGGCGCCTCGGTGCGAGCGGCACGGTCGACCCCGCGCAGACCCTCGGCCAGCGCGGGGAAATCTTGCAGAAGTCGGGGAAGGGATAGAGGGGAGACCGCGGTCACGCGCGGAATCCGGCCGTCACGTCCGGCGCGTCCCCCCACAGCCGCTCCAGGGCGTAGTATCGCCGCTGCTCTTCCTGGAAGACGTGCACGACGAGGTCGCCGTAGTCGATCAGCACCCACTGGGCGCGGTTCTGGCCTTCGACGTGGAGGGCGCGCACGCGGCGCTCCCGCAGCCTCTCCTGAATGGCGTCGGCGATCGCCTGCACCTGGCGCTCGTTGGTACCGCTGCAGATCAGGAAGTACTCGGTGAAGTCCGTGACTTTTCCCAGCTGCAGGACCTTGAGGTCCACGGCCTTGCGGTCGTCGGCGGCGGAGACGGCTTCACGAACTCTTTCTCGGGTGTCGGTCGCTGGGGATATGGTCTCTGGATTCATCGGTAGAGGTCGTATTTCTGCAGGTATCGTACCACCAAGTCTGGAACCGCCCCCGCGGGGAGGGGGAGGCCGGCGGCGAGCAGCTCCCGCAGGCGGGTCGAGGAGACGTCGACCGGCGGCTGCCGTAGCAGCAGGGCTTTGCCGGTGCGCGCCAGCCCGGCCACCTCGGGGTGGAGCGGGACGGTTTCGAAGTCCCACCCGGGACGGGTCAGGACCACCAGCCGGGCGGCTTCGGGGATCTCCTGGAAGCGCACCCAGTGGTGGAGATCGGCGAACGAGTCGCCGCCGATGAGCAGGTAGAGCTCGGCGTCCGGCAGCTCGCGCCGGAAGTGCTCCAGCGTCTCGATCGTATAGGCGGGCCGGTCGAGCGTCAGCTCGTGCGCCGAGGCCTGGAGGCCCTCCTCGTCGAGCAGCGCCAGCTCCACCATGGCGTAGCGGGCGAGAGCGGGCGCCAGCGACCGGCCCGGCTTGTGCGGGGGGTGCGCGGTCGGCAGGTAGATCACCCGGTCGAGCCCGAGGGCGCTCCGCGCCGCGCGGACGGGGTCGAGATGACCGCGGTGGATCGGGTCGAAACTGCCGCCGAAGAGACCGACTTTCACCGGATGGATCTTCGCTTTCAGAGGCGCTTGGAGAGGTCGGCGACCAGGCCGGAGATCCCCTCGTGCGTGGCCGAGCTGATCTCGCGATAGGGGGCGCCCCGCTCCGCCGCCGCCCGGCGCAGCTCCTCGCGGCGCTCGGGGACGGCCGCGTCGAGCTTGCTCCCCACGATCAGCCGCGGACGCTCCATGAGCTCGGCGTTGAACGCCGTGAGCTCCCGCTCGACGGTCGCGAGGTCCTCGGCGGCGCTCCCCTCGAAGCTCGAGAGGTCAACCAGGTGGAGCAGCACCCGGCAGCGCTCGACGTGACGGAGGAACTGGATGCCGAGACCGGCTCCCTGAGCGGCGCCGGCGATCAGGCCCGGCAGGTCGGCGATCACGAAGGGCTCGGAGAGCGGCCCCTCGGCGACCACGCCGAGCTGCGGCACGAGGGTGGTGAACGGATAGTCGGCGATCTTCGGCCGCGCCGCCGAGACGACGCTGATGAGGGTCGACTTGCCGGCGTTGGGGAGGCCGATCACGCCGACGTCGGCGAGGAGCTTGAGCTCCAGCCGCAGATGGCGCTCCTCGCCGTCGGTGCCGGGATCGGCCCGCCGCGGCGCCTGGTTGGTGGCGGTGGCGAAGCGGGCGTTGCCGCGGCCGCCGCGGCCGCCGGCGGCGACGCGCAGGCGCTGGCCGTCCTCGAGGATCTCGCCCAGCAGCTCGCCGGTCCCCTCGTCGTAGACCACGGTGCCGAGCGGCACCGGGATCTCGAGGTCCTCCCCCTCCTTGCCGGAGCAGTTGGAGCCCTCGCCATGGCGGCCGCGCTGGGCCGGATAGAGCGAGGCGAACCGCAGGTGGTAGAGGGTGTTCCGGTTGGCGAAACCGGTGAGATAGACCGATCCCCCATCCCCGCCGTCGCCGCCCGAGGGGCCGCCACGGGGGACGTACTTCTCGCGACGGAACGCCACGCAGCCGTTGCCGCCACGTCCGGCGTGGACGTGAATCCTGGCTTCGTCGAGAAAGATCAAGGTCGGCTTCTAACCTGAGGCTACGGAGGTGAGACCACGGAGCCGGACGTCGTTCCGTCCGGCTCCTGGAGACTACTCGGCGGCGCCGGCCGTCTCGGTCTCGGTGGAGGTGGCTGCGACAAGCGTCTCGATGTGGACGAACTTCCCGCGCCGTCCCCGGTCCTGGAACTTCACGACGCCGTCGAGCTTCGCGAAGAGGGTGTCGTCCTTGCCGCGGCCGACGTTGTCGCCGGGGAAGAACTTGGTGCCGCGCTGCCGCACGATGATCGTGCCGCCGGTGACCCGCTCGCCGCCGAAGACCTTGACGCCGAGGTGCTGGGAATTCGAGTCGCGGCCGTTGCGGCTGGAGCCCTGTCCTTTTTTATGTGCCATGAGCTGATACCTCTCCTCAAGTCCCCCGCTAGCGGGAGGACGGCAACTGGATCTCGTCGATGCGGACCCGGTGCATGTGCTGCCGGTGACCGATCGTCCGGCGGTAGGTCGAGCGCTTCTTCTTCTTGAAGACGCGAATCTTCGGGCCCTTCACCTCGCCCACCAGGGAGGCGGTCACGACCGCGCCCGCGAGCGCGTCGCCGAGCTGGGGGCCGTTGTCGCCGGAGACCATGAGCACCTGGTCGAAGCTGAACGAGCTGCTGTCGCCCGGATTGCCGAGAAGCTCGACGTCGATCACGTCGCCGGGGGCGACGCGGTATTGCTTACCGCCACTTTGAATCACTGCGTACATAGGAAACACTCCCAGAGTCGTCACAGACGCGTGGACGGCGGAAGGTACCACAGGCGCCCCTCCCGGTCAAGAAAGCGGGTATCCTTCTTGCTGAGGCTCGTACCGCCATGCTCGTCAAACTCTACAGCCGCGCCACCGCTCTCTACCTCCGCCTGCTCGGCGCCCGCCGCCGGGTGCTGGAGGCCGGCCCGGTGTCGCTGGTCTATTACGTGATCGGCCCCGAGGACGGCGAGCCCTGGGTGCTGCTCCACGGGCTGGGATCGATCGCGGCGACCTGGAGCCCGGTGATGCGCGGGCTGCGCCGGAGCTGCCGGATGGTGATCCCCGAGCTCTCGGCGCTCGGCGGGACGAAGTGCCCCGGCGACGGGCTCGGGATCCTGCCGGCGGTCGAGATCCTCCAGCGGTTGATGGATCGGGAGGTCGGCTCCCGGCCGGTGACCCTGCTGGGCCTGAGCCTGGGCGGGTGGATGGCGGTCCGCCTGGCGCTCCTTCACCCCGAGCGGATCTCCCGCCTGGTGCTGGTCGACGCCGGCGGCTACCGCGATCAGGACTGGGAGAGGATCCAGTCGCTGGTGAACGTGCACGATCTCGCCGGGGTCGACCGCCTCTACCAGGCGCTGTTCGTCAAGGTGCCCTGGATGATGAGCCTCTCCCGGGCCACCTTCTTCAGGGCCTACACCTCGCCGGCCGTCAGGAACGTCCTCGCGGAGCTCTCCGAGACCGACACCTTCGACGACGCCGATCTGGGCTCCCTGCGCATGCCGGCCGCCCTGATCTGGGCGGAACAGGACGGGCTGTTCACCGTCGAGACCGGCAGGGCCATGGCGGCGGCCATCCCGCGGGCCCGCCTGGAGATCATCCACGACTGCGGGCACGCCCTCCACATGGAGCGCCCGCGGGCCCTGACCGCGGCGATCCAGCGGTTCCGCCGGGCCACGGCGGGCGGTCCCCTCGCCGTGGGGGCTCCCGTCGCCGCCGTCCGTCAGGGCTAGAATCCCTCCCGGAGGAAAACCATGGCCAACCCGGAGTATTACGTCTGCCTGGAGTGCGAGACCCCCTGTTACACCTTCGAATGGGAAGACGGCAAGCTCAGCGAGATCCTCTGCCAGGCCTGCGGCAACGACAATCCCGACGAGTTCGCGCTCCCCGAGGAGATCGAGGAGATGACCTCCTGACCTGAGTGATAAGAACTAAGATCATCGAGCCCTCGCCATCCGGCGAGGGCTTTTTTGTTGGCTCCACGGAGAACCTTACATTCAGGCACTGATATTTTGCATGGAGGGGGTTGACAAGATCTTAGCGTCCGTCTATCATCCATCCTGACGGTGGGGTACGGAAGAGCGCCGGCCCGCCGATCCCGAATCGAGGACGATCAGGAGAACCAAGGAGGAATCGACCATGTTGAACAACGTGACCCGCTGGAATCCGACCGTCGCCTATCTGAACCGCGAGCCGTTCGCGCGCCTGTTCGAGAGCTTCTTCAACGACGCGCAGGGGGAGGAGGTCTCCAATCGGAACTGGGTGCCGCCGGTGGACATCCAGGAGACCACGGAGGGGTACCGGCTGCAGGCCGAGCTGCCCGGCCTGACCCGGGAGGATATCGACATCACCCTGGAGAACAACGTCCTGCGACTGTCGGGCGAGCGGAAGTACGAGCGCGACGTCAAGAAGGAGAGCTTCCACCGCGTCGAGCGGACCTACGGCACCTTCAGCCGCGCCTTCGCGCTGCCGCAGCAGGTCAACGGCGAGGGGGTCCAGGCGGCTTTCGAGAACGGTGTCCTGACGGTCACCGTCCCCAAGGCCGAGCAGGCCAAGCCGCGCAAGATCGCGATCAGCTGAGGAACGCTCAGACGCTCGCCGCCGCCTCCACCGCGCCGCGGGTCGCGGGCTCGGGGGTGGCGGCCGGCAGCTCGATGGCGACCGTCGTGCCCACCCCCTTGACGCTGCGGATGCCGAGCCGTCCGCCGTGGGCGCGGGCGATCCGCTCGGCGATGGCCAGCCCGAGCCCGGTGCCCCCTCTGCGGGTGGAGTAGAAGAGCTCGAAGATCTTCCGCTGCTCCTCCGCCGTCATGCCGATGCCGTTGTCCGTCAGCTCCAGGGAGACCGCGGACCCCGAGCGGTAGACGGAGAGCTTGAGCAGCGGCCGCCGCCCCGCCTCCTCGGCGGCGGCGAAGGCGTTCTGCGCCAGGTTGAGCAGGAGCTGGCCCATCTGGGCGGGATCGATCCGGATCCGCGCCCCGCCGCTCCGGTCCTCGATCTCGACCTGCACCTGCCGCTTCTGGATCTCCCCCGCCAGCACCTCCCGCATCCGCTCCAGCGGCCGCACCGCCGGCACCTCCTCGAGCTCGAGGGGGCGGGGCTTGGCGTAGGCGAGGAAGTCCGAGACCAGCCGCTCGAGCCGGCTGAGCTCGGAGCGGGTGATCGACAGCAGCCGCTTGCCGGTGGGTGCCGAGCCGTGCTCGTCGATCTCCTCCTCGAGCATCTGCATGTTGAGGTTGAGCGAGTTCAGGGGGTTGCGGATCTCGTGCGCGAGACCCGAGGCGAGGGTGCCGAGGTAGGCCAGCCGCTCGGCCTCCACCGCCTGCACCTCCAGCCGCTGCGACCGCCGGAGCACCAGCCAGACCGCGACATAGGCCGAGATCAGCAGCAGCATCGAGAGGACGCCGATCAGCGCCGCCTGCCGGATCAGGTCGGTCCGCAGCACCTCGATCCGCCGGCTGAGCTCCGGGGCGCTGAGGGAGATCTCGAGCTGGCCGTAGTTGCCGATCGGCACCCGGATGTCGGGGACCTGGAACGAGGACTCTGTCTCGCGGACCTTCTTTTCGACCCGCGGCGAGGGCTCCAGGCGCTGCTGCAGCTCGGGCGAGCCGAGGATGGAGGGGGCGATCGCCGGCGGCGTCTCCTCGCGCGGCTCGGTCGCCACCGGCAGCCGCGCCTCGCTCCGCCCCTCGTAGACGAGGACGCCGTTGTTGTCGTGGATATAGACCCGCCGCACCAGCTCCCGCTGGCGCAGGACCTGGTCGATGTAGGTCTGCGTCTGGCGCTCGACCGCCACCGCCGTGTAGAGATCCTTCCCCTCGCGGTCGGCGCGGCGGGCGATCTGCTGCGCCAGCTTCTCCGCCTCCGACCGGGTTTCGAGCAGCACGCGGTCGATCTCCCGCTGCGAGAGCGAGCGGAAGATCAGCCAGCCGAACAGCGCGATGTCGCAGAGGACGAAGAGCCCGAAGACCAGCGAGGCGATCAGGAGCTTGCGCGAGGAGGAGGGTGCCGGGCGTTCCATGCCGCTTCAAGGATAGCACCGGGCCCGGGGGCTGCCCGGCGGACCTTCTTTTTCCCCACGCCGTCGAGTACCATGGCCGCGACCCCATGCGCGGAAAATCCTCCTTTCGAGCCCTGATCCTGCTCGCCGCCGGCGTCCTGCTCGCCACGGGCTGCCGGCAGGCCCCGGAACGCGCCGGCGGACCGGCCGCCGCGGGCACCGGCCCCCGGCGCGGCGGCACCGTGGTGACCGGTTGGTACGCCGAGCCCGGCGGGGTCAACAACCTGATCCTGCCGGCGAGCCAGGTGACCAGCGAGACGCTGTTCCGGCTCTTCCTCCACCTGGTCGAGGAGCAGCCCGACTTCCAGCAGCACCCGGCGACCTTCAAGCCCCAGCTCGCGCAGTCGTACGACTGGTCCCCCGATCACAAGACGCTCACCTTCCACCTGCGCGACGGCGTGGTCTGGAGCGACGGCGTGCCGGTGACCGCCGAGGACGTGCGCTGGACCTGGGAAGCCCAGCGCAATCCGGACGTCGCCTGGGAAGCCGCGGACTCCAAGCGCTGGATCACCGACGTCGAGGTGGTGGATCCGCGCACCGTCCGCTTCCACTTCTCGCGGGTCTACGCCAAGCAGCTCCTCGACGCCAACGAGGGGCTCATCTTCCCCAAGCATGCCTGGGAGAAGCTCCCCTTCGCCCAGTGGCGGCAGAGCGGCGACTGGTTCCGCCAGCACCTGGTGGTGGACGGCCCGTTCACCGTCGCCTCCTGGCAGCCGCAGCAGCAGATCGTCCTGCAGCGCAACGACCGCTACTACGAGAAGGGGCTCCCCTATCTCGACCGGGTGGTGATGCGCCAGGTCGCGGACCAGGCGAGCGGCCTGACCCAGCTGCTGAGCGGCGATCTCGACTTTCTGCCCCAGATCGCTCCCACGGACGTGGCTCGCGTCAAGGCCCTGCCTCAATTGGAGATGGTCGCCTACTGGTTCAACATCTACGTCGCCGCCGTCTGGAACAATGAGAACCCGCTCTTCCGCGACCCCGAGGTGCGGCGGGCCCTGACGCTCGCCATCGACCGCAAGACGATCGTCGACACCATCCTCGGACCCCTCGGCCGGGTCGCCGACTCCCCCATCCTGACCTCCGTCTGGGCCCACGACCCGGCGATCCACCCCTGGCCCTATGACCCCGCCGAGGCGGCCCGGATCCTCGCCGCCAGGGGCTGGAAGGACACGGACGGCGACGGCGTGCTCGACCAGGGGGGCAGGCCCTTCGCCTTCGAGCTGCTCACCAACACCGGCAACCAGCTCCGCGCGGACGCGGCGGTGATGATCCAGAACCAGCTCAAGAAAGCGGGCATCCGCGTCACGCTGCGCCAGGTCGAGTTCAACACCCTCGCCTCGCTGATGATGGCAGGGAAGTTCGACGCCACGATGATGGGCTATACCATCGACACCAGCCTCGACCTGAGGAGCAACTTTCACAGCGCCTCGATCCAGGAGGGGAGCAACTACCCCCGCTACCGCAACCCCGAGGTGGACCGCCTG
Organism: uncultured Acidobacteriota bacterium; assembly: GCA_963698025.1. Taxonomy (GTDB): domain Bacteria; phylum Acidobacteriota; class Thermoanaerobaculia; order Multivoradales; family UBA5704; genus DATARR01. The sequence goes on from OY969112.1 coordinate 2,116,142, forward strand.
CTCGAGGTGGCAGCCGCGCAGCCGGACCTCGCGGCCGAGCGCCCCTATCTGAATCAGCTCCAGGAGATCGTCCACCGCGAGCAGCCGGTCACCTTCCTCTGGGAGTCGCAGCGCCTGACCGCCTTCAACAAGCGGCTGAAGAACGCGCACCCCACGCCGACCTTCTCCTTCTTCAACCTGCAGGAGTGGTGGGTCGAGCCGAAGGGCTGACCGCCCCGTCTTGCTCGGCTTCCTCCTGCGCCGCCTCGCCGCCTCGCTGCTGCTCCTGCTGCTGGTCCTCACCTTCATCTTCTTCTTCGTCCACCTGATCCCCGGCGATCCGGTCCACCAGTTCGAGGGGCGGGCCCTCACCCTGGCCCAGCAGCAGAATCTGCGGCGGATCTACGGCCTCGACCGCCCCCTGCCCGCGCAGTACCTGGTCTGGATCTCCTCGGTGGCGCGATGGGACTGGGGCACCTCGCTCTCGCAGCAGCGGCCGGTCTCCACGGTGCTCGGCGAGGCCCTGCCGGCGACCGCCATCCTGGGGGTGGCCGCCCTCGCGGTCGAGTACTCGCTGGCCCTGCTGCTCGGCATCGCCTCCGCCCTGCGGCGAGGGTCGGCCCTGGACCATGGCATCCGCATCGTCACCCTCCTCCTCTACTCCCAGCCGCTCTTCTGGCTGGGGCTGATGGCGGTCCTCCTCTTCTCCTACGTCTGGCCGGTGCTGCCGGCGAGCCACATGCACTCGGTGGACGCCGACCTGATGACCCCCGTGGAGAGCCTTCTCGACCTCGGGCGCCACCTGCTCCTCCCGGCCCTGGTGATCGGCCTCGGCACGGCCGGGGGGACCGCCCGCTTCCTGCGCTCCAGCCTGATCGAGGTGATGGGCCAGGACTACATCCGTGCCGCCCGCGCCAAGGGGCTCTCCGAGAGGCGGGTCGTCTGGGTGCACGGCCTGCGCAACGCCATGGTGCCGCTGATCCAGGTCTTCGCGATCCAGCTGCCGCTGCTGCTCTCCGGGGCGGTGATCGCCGAGGTCGTCTTCTCCTGGCCCGGGCTCGGCCGGCTCACCTTCCTGGCCATCGGCGCGCGCGACTACCCGCTGATCCTCGGCGCCACCGCGTTCTCTGCCGCCCTGGTGATCCTGGGCAACCTCCTGGCCGACGTCCTCCACGGGCTGGTCGATCCGCGGGTGCGCGATGCCTGAGGGACGCTGGCGGCGGTCGCCGTCGCTCGTCTGGGGGGGCGGACTGATCGCCCTCCTGATCCTCAGCGCCCTGGCGGCTCCCCTCCTCGCCCCCTATGATCCGGACGAGCAGCTCGATCCGCCGGCCGCCAGCTACCGGCCGCCCGGAACGGCGCTGGCGGCGGTCCATCTGGCGGACGGCTCCTGGCGCTTGGCCGAGCGGGCCCGGCGCACCCGCGAAGGGCTCGAGATCTCGCGCCTCGGTCTCGTCGAGACGCTGCCCGCCTCCGGGGTGCTGAACCTGACGCCCGGCGGGGTCGCCGACCGCCGGGTCTACCTGCTCGGCAGCGACCGCTTCGGCCGCGACCTCCTCTCGCGAATCCTCTTCGGCGCCCGCGTCTCGCTCGCCGTGGGGGTGATCTCGGTGATCCTGGCTCTCACCCTGGGCATCACCCTGGGTTCCGCCGCCGCGCTCGGCGGCCGGCTGGCCGACGCCGTGATCATGCGGGGGGTGGACGCCCTCCTCGCCTTCCCCTGGCTGTTCCTGATGATCGCGCTGGCCGCCTTCTTCCGCCCCGGTCCGGCGGCGGTGGTGGCGCTGCTCGGCTGCACGGCCTGGATGGGGATCAGCCGGCTGACCCGGGCCGAGCTCCTCAGCCTCAGGAACCGCGAGTTCGTCGTCGCCGCCCGGGGCATGGGGCAGCATCCGCTCGCCATCCTCTGGCGCCACCTGCTGCCCAACGCCTTCACGCCGGTGCTGATCCAGGCGACGCTGCTGATCGGCAGCCTGATCCTCCTCGAATCTTCCCTCTCCTTCCTCGGCCTGGGCATCCAGCCGCCCACTCCGAGCTGGGGGAACCTGATCGCCGAGGGGCACGACGTGCTCGTCCAGGCCTGGTGGATCGCCACCTTCCCCGGCGCCGCGATCGCGGTGACGGTGATCGCCTTCAACCTGCTGGCCGACGGCCTGCGGGACGTCCTCGACCCTCGCCAGGCCGGAGACGCCGGCGGTGCTACACTCCCGGCGCCGTGAACGAACCCCAGGCTTTCCAGACCGCGCCGCGCCGCCGGGCGCTGCTCACCGTCTTCCTCACCATCCTGCTCGACCTGATCGGGTTCGGCATGATCCTGCCGTTCCTGACCTTCTACGCGCAGGAGTTCCAGGCGACGCCGCTGCAGATCGGCCTCCTCTTCTCCTCCTACAGCCTGACCCAGCTCCTCTGCGCGCCGCTGCTGGGACGCCTCTCGGACCGGCTCGGCCGGCGCCCCGTGCTGCTCGCCTCGATCGCCGGCAGCGCCGTCTGTTACGTGATCTTCGCGCTCGCCCCGTCGTATGCCGTGCTCCTCCTCGCCCGCGCGCTCTCCGGGGTGGCGGCCGCCAACTACGCCATCGCCCAGGCCTACATGGCCGACGTCTCCTCCCCCCAGGAGCGCTCGAAGGCGATGGGGCTGGTGGGAGCGGCCTTCGGGCTCGGCTTCGTCCTCGGACCGGCGCTCGGCGGCATCCTGGAGCAGCTCGGCAGCGTCCTGCCGGCCCTCGCGCGCCTCGGCCCCCGGCTGGTGCCGTTCGCCGCCGCCGCGCTCTCCACGCTCAACCTGCTGATCGCGTTCTTCAGCCTGCCGGAGTCGCTCTCGCCCGAGCTGCGGCGCGACGCGACCTCGCGCGGTGGCGCGTGGCATGGCGTTTCCGATCTCCGGGCGGTCTGGCGCGACACCCCGCTGCGGGGGCTGATGGTGCTCTTCTTCCTGGTGATGTTCTGCTTCTCGATGATGGAGACGACACTCGCCCTCTTCTGCCAGGCCCGCTTCGGCTTCGGCGCCCGCGAGACCTCGTGGCTCTTCGTCTTCGTGGGCGTGGTGCTGGTGATCGTTCAGGGGGGGCTCCTCGGCCGCCTGGTCCGCAGGTTCGGCGAGCGCCGCCTGATCCTCTCCGGGATCGTCCTGATGGCTCTCGGGCTCCTCCTGCTCCCCGGGCCGAAGCTCTGGCTCCTGCTGATCAGCCTGCTCCTGCTGGCGGTCGGCCAGGGGATCCACAATCCTTCCACGACGGGTCTCCTCAGCCGCCTCACCGACGAGCGCTCGCAGGGGAGCACGATCGGCCTCTCCCGCTCCTTCGGCGCCCTCGCCCGCATCCTCGGGCCGCCGGCCGGGACCTTCATCTTCGCCGCGGCCGGCCCCGGCTGGCCGTTCTGGAGCGCGGGCCTCCTGATGCTCGTCGCCCTGGCGGTGGCGACCGGCGTCCTGCGCAAGGTCACGATCGTCTAGACGGCCCGCCGGTGCTGACCCGCGACTTCGACTACGACCTGCCGGCGGCGAGCATCGCCCAGGAGCCCGCCTCCCGCGGCGAGAGCCGCCTGCTGGCGCTCGACCGGCAGGGGCCCGAGCGGCACGCCCGGGTTCGCGACCTGCCGCGCCTCCTGCGGCCAGGCGATCTGCTGGTGCTTAACGACACCCGGGTGATCCCGGCGCGGCTCTACGGCCGGAGCGCCGGCGGCGGCAGGATGGAGATCCTGCTCGTCGAGCGCGTCGGCGAGCGCGAGTGGGACGCCCTGGTCAAGCCGGGCCGGCGCGCCCGGCCGGGCGCCATGATCGGGATCGGTGAGATCGGCGAGGGGCTCGCCGCCGAGATTGTCGACAAACGCGAGGACGGCATCCACCGTCTGCGTTTCTCCGAGCCGATCGAGCCGCATCTCGACCGGCTGGGGCATATTCCCCTCCCCCCCTACATCCACCGGCCGGACACGCCCGAGGACCGCGAGCGTTACCAGACCGTCTTCGCCCGCGAGCCCGGAGCCGTCGCCGCTCCCACGGCCGGTCTCCACTTCACGGCGGAGATCCTGGAGGAGATCACGGCCGCCGGCGTCGAGATCGCCCGGGTGACGCTGCACGTGGGCATCGGCACCTTCAAACCGGTCGCCGCCGAGCGGATCGAGGAGCACCGGATGGAGAGCGAGCGCTACGAGATCGGCGAGGAGACCGCCGGGGCGATCCACCGCGCCCGTGCCGCCGGCAGACGGATCGTGGCGGTGGGGACCACGGTCGTCCGTACCCTGGAGAGCGCGGCGCTGGCCGGGGACGGCGAGGTACGGGCGGGGAGTGGCGCGACCAGGCTCTTCATCACGCCTGGTTTCAATTTTCAGGTGGTGGACGCGCTGCTCACCAACTTCCACCTCCCCCGCTCGACCCTGCTGATGCTGGTCTCCGCCTTCGCCGGCCGCGAGCGGGTGCTGGCCGCCTACGAGGAGGCGATCCGGGAGGGGTACCGCTTCTACTCCTACGGCGACGCGATGCTGACCGAACGAGCGATGCGGCTCGCCAGCACGGCCGCGCCGTAGCCGTTGTCGATGTTCACCACCCCGATTCCGGGGGCGCAGCCGTTCAGCATGGTCAGCAGGGCGGCCAGGCCCCCGAAGCTCGACCCGTAGCCGACGCTGGTGGGCACGGCCACGACCGGGGCCGGCACCAGGCTGGCCACGACCGTCGGCAGGGCGCCGTCCATGCCGGCCACCGCCACGACGACGTCCGCTTGGCGGATCGCGGGGAGGTTGCCCAGCAGCCGGTGGAGGCCGGCGATCCCCACGTCGTAACACCGCTCGACCTCGTGTCCGAACCAGGAGAGGCAGACCGCCGCCTCCTCGGCCACGCCGAGATCGGAGGTGCCGGCGGCCAGCACGGCGATCGCTCCCGGCCGTGGCTCCCCGTGGCCGACGGTGAGGATCCGCGCCCGCTCGTGGTAGCTCGCTCCGGGGTGATCCGCCAGGAGCTCGCCGGCCGCCTCGGGACGCAGGCGGGTGATCAGGACCCGGCCGTGGGCCTCGATCATCTTCGCCGCGATGGCCCTGAGATCCTCGGTCCGTTTGCCCTCGGCGTAGACCGCTTCGGGGAGACCGTTGCGCAACTCGCGGTGGAAGTCCAGCTTGGCGAAGCCGAGATCGGCGTAGGGGAGCTCCGCGAGGTCCCGCAGGGCCTCCTCGGGGGACCGCTCGCCGGCGGCTACAGCCTCCAGGAGGCGCTTGAGCTGGTCAGGATTCATTGCGAAAACTACGGTGCCGGCGAGCCCAGGTCCGCCCCGCCCCGGCGGTAGCCGTGGGGGTCATAGGCGACCCGCTCGAAGCCGAGGGAGCGCAGGCGCGGCTCGAGCTCGCTCCAGATCGCGGTCAAGTGCGGCACCTCGTCGGGAGACACCTCGACGCGAGCCGCGCCCTGGTCGTGCCGGACGCGGACGATGCGGAACCCGGCCTCGGCGAGGACCTCCTCGGCGGCCTCGATGCGGCGGAGCTTGCCGAGCGTGACCACCTGTCCGTGCGGGATGCGCGAGGAGAGGCAGGCGTTGGCCGGCCGGTCCCAGACCGAGAGCCCGAAGGAGCGGGCGATGGCGCGGGTCGCCTCCTTGTCGACTCCGTTGGCGAGCAGCGGAGAGTAGACGCCGCTCTCGCGGACGGCGCGGAGCCCCGGCCGGTCCGGCCCCGGGTCGGAGGCGTTGGTGCCGTCGCAGACGACCGCGTAGCCGCGCTCGGCCGCGAGGCGGACCATGGTGCCCATCCGCATCCCCTGGCAGACGTAGCACCGGTAGCTCGGATTGGCGACGAACTCCGGATCGTCCAGCTCGCTGTAGGTGACCACCTCGTGACGGATGCCGATCTCGGCCGCCACCCGCCGCGCGTGATCCAGCTCCGCCCCGGCGAGCGTCTCCGCCGCCGCCGTCACCGCCAGCGCGCGGTCGCCGAGAGCCCGATGGGCCAAGGCCGCCACCACGGCCGAATCGACCCCACCCGAGTAGGCGACGAGGACAGATTCCCGAGCCGCGAGGTCGGCGATGAGGGGGTCGATCGGAAGGGCAGGCATCACGAAGGGGATGCTAGCACGCGCGGTGCCAGGTGGCTGGGAAGAAACAAGGACGTAAGGGACTGCAGGGACAACAAGGACACGGAAAGACCAGACCTCTTCGTCTCTGCTGCCCCTGGTGTCCCTTACGTCCCCTGTTTTCCTACCGCAGCGGCCGCGGAAACTTCATCGTCACCGGCACCAGAAAAAGAATGCTGAAGGCACCGAAGGCGTAGAGGGGGGCGAAGGGGGCGGCGCGCTGGTCGGACCAGGGAGCCATGGAGCGCAGGAGGCCGAGGATGGCCGGTGGGCCCAGGTAGTAGATCAGGAGGAAGCGGCGGCGGATCGGGGCCGGGAGCCCCCAGGTCCGCCGCACGTAGACGATGCCGAAGGCCCACCCCAGCGCCACCGCCACGCCGTAGTAACTGTAGAGCGTCAGCGGCAGGCTGCCGGCGAGCCCCACGACGCGGGTGAAGCTCAGCAGGCTCAAGGCCCAGCAGGCCAGGAAGAGGCCGAGGAGGACGGCGTCCCCGCGGGTGATGTCTCGCGCGGGCCCCACTGGCCCCGCCGGTCCGGGAGACGCCGTCACCGTCCTCCGGACCGCCGCGGATCACTCATACGAATCCACCGGCGGACAGGTGCACATCAGGTTGCGGTCCCCCCAGGGGTTGTCGACCCGGTTGACGTAAGGCCAGAACTTCCGTTCGCGCACCCAGGGGGCGGGGAAGACCGCCTGCTCGCGGCCGTAGGGGCGGTCCCAGTCGTCCGCCGTCACGTCGTCCGCCGTGTGGGGCGCGTTCTTGAGCGGGTTGTTCTGGCGGTCCATCTTCCCCTGCTCGAGGACGCGGATCTCCTCGCGGATGCGGATCATGGCGTCGCAGAAGCGGTCGAGCTCCGGCTTCGATTCGCTCTCGGTCGGCTCGATCATCAGCGTCCCGGCCACCGGGAAAGACATCGTCGGCGCGTGGAAGCTGAAGTCCATCAGCCGCTTGGCCACGTCCTCGGCCTCGACGCCGGCGGTGGTCTTGAACGGCCGCAGGTCGAGGATGAACTCGTGGGCCACCCGCCCCTGGCCGCCGGTGTAGAGCACCGGGTAGTGCTCGCGCAGCCGGGCCGCCATGTAGTTGGCGTTGAGGATCGCCGTCTCGGTGGCGCGGGTGAGCCCCCGGCCCCCCATCAGGGCGATGTAGACCCAGGAGATCGGCAGGATGCTCGCGCTCCCCCAGGGAGCCGCCGAGACCGGACCGATCGCCTCATCGCCGCCGGTCGGCACCACCGGGTGCCCGGGCAGGAACGGCGCCAGGTGCCCGGCGACGCAGATCGGCCCCATGCCCGGCCCGCCGCCGCCGTGCGGGATGCAGAAGGTCTTGTGGAGGTTGAGGTGGCAGACGTCGGCGCCGTAGTCGCCGGGCCGGCAGAGCCCCACCTGGGCGTTCATGTTGGCGCCGTCGAGGTAGACCTGGCCGCCATGGTCGTGGACGATCCGGCAGATGTCGCGGATCCCCGGTTCGAACACGCCGTGCGTCGAGGGGTAGGTCACCATCAGCGCCGCCAGCCGGTCGCGGTTCGCCTCGGCCTTGGCCCGCAGGTCGTCGAGGTCGACGTTGCCCCCCTCGTCGCAGGCGACCACCACCACCTTGAGCCCCGCCATCACCGCCGAGGCCGGGTTGGTGCCGTGGGCCGAGACCGGGATCAGGCAGACGTCGCGGTGCCGGTCGCCGCGCGCGTGATGGTAGGCGCGGATCACCATCAGCCCCGTGTACTCCCCCTGTGAGCCGGCGTTCGGCTGCAGCGAGCAGGCGGCGAAGCCGGTGATCTCGTTGAGCCAGGACTCGAGCGAGCGGAAGAGCTCCTGGTACCCGGCGGTCTGACGGACCGGGGCGAATGGGTGGATCGCCCCGATCTCGGGCCAGGTGACCGGCACCATCTCGGCGGTCGCGTTGAGCTTCATGGTGCAGGAGCCGAGCGGGATCATCGAGGTGGCGAGCGACAGGTCGCGCGACTCCAGGCGCTTGATGTAGCGCAGCATCTCGTGCTCGGTGTGGAAGGCGTTGAAGACCGGGTGCGTCAGGTAGGCCGACTGCCGGACGTGCGGCGCCGGGAAGCCGAAATCGGCCCCCTCCGCCAGCCGCTCGGCCGTGAGGCCTTCGCCGCGGTCACCGCGGTCACCGCCGAAGACGGCGAGCAGATCCTCGACGTCGGCGGCCACGGTCGCCTCGTCGAGCGCGACGCCGACCGTCCGCTCTCCCAGCTTGCGCAGGTTGATCCCCCGGGCCTCGGCGGCGGCCAGGATCTCGTCGGCCGAGCGCTCGCCGGTGCCCACGCGCAGGGTGTCGAAAAAGGGCTCGTGGCCCACGGCGCAGCCGAGGTGGCGCAAGCCCTCGGCCAGGGCCGCCGCCAGGGCGTGCACCCGGCGGGCGATCGCCTTCAGACCCTCGGGGCCGTGATAGACGGCGTACATGCTCGCCATCACGGCGAGGAGCACCTGGGCCGTGCAGATGTTGCTGGTGGCTTTCTCGCGGCGGATGTGCTGCTCGCGGGTCTGCATCGCCATGCGCAGGGCGGTCTTGCCCCGGCGGTCGCGCGAGACGCCGATGATCCGCCCCGGAAGCTGCCGCTTGTACTCCTCGCGGGTGGCGAGGAAGGCCGCGTGCGGACCGCCGTAGCCCATGGGGACGCCGAACCGCTGCGCCGAGCCGACCGCGATGTCGGCGCCGAATTCACCCGGCGGGCGCAGCAGGGCGAGGGCCAGCAGGTCGGCCGCCACCACCACCAGGGCCCCGGCGGCGTGGGCGCGCTCGGCGAGCGGGACGTAATCCACCACCCGGCCGTCGGTCGCGGGGTACTGGAGGAGGACGCCGAACAGGTCCCCCGCCGCGAAGTCGACCGCCGCCGGATCGCCGACCCGGACGTCGACGCCGATGGCCTCGGCGCGGGTCTTGACCACCTCGATCGTCTGCGGATGGCAGTCCTCGGCCACGAAGAAGACGCTCCGCTTGCCGCTGGCGGCTGCGCTGGCGGCGGAGTAGCAGAGGTGCATCGCCTCGGCCGCCGCGGTGCCCTCGTCGAGCAGCGAGGCGTTGGCGACCGGCAGCCCGGTCAGGTCGGCCACCAGGGTCTGGAAGTTGAGCAACGCCTCCAGGCGCCCCTGCGAGATCTCGGACTGGTAGGGGGTGTACTGGGTGTACCAGCCCGGGTTCTCCAGGATGTTGCGCTGGATCACCCCCGGCGTGATGCAGCCGTGGTAGCCCATGCCGAGAAAGGAACGGAACACCTGGTTCTTGCCGGCGATGCCGCGCAGGGCGGCGAGCAGCTCCTGCTCGCCCAGCTCGCGGTCGGCGGGGAGCCCGGCGAGAGCGAGCGGAGCGTCGCGGAAGATCGACGCGGGGACGGTCTGGCGCACCAGCTCCGCGAGGGAGCCGGCGCCGATCGTCTCCAGCATCTGCCGGACCTCCTCTTCGCTCGGGCCCAGGTGGCGGCGGACGAAGGTGTCCGTGGGATCGAGGACGGCGCCGCCGGTCCCCGGCCGCGAGCCGGAGAGGTCCCCGAGAGCGGCGGCGCCGGCCGCTCCAGGAGAGTCTTTAAGCTTCTCCACTCTGCACGAACTCCTCGTACTCTTCGGCCTTCATCATGGATTTCAGATCGTCCGCGGAAGAGAACCGGACCTTGATCAGCCACCCGTCGCCGTGCGGATCCTCGTTGAGGAGCTCGGGATCGTCGACCACGGCGTCGTTGACCTCGACGACCTCTCCCGCCACCGGCGTGAACACCTCGGCCACGGCCTTGACCGACTCGATCGTGCCGAGCTCGTCGTTGGTGTCGAAGACCTGGCCGACTTCCGGCAGCTCCACGAACACCACCTCGCCCAGCTCCTGCTGCGCGAACTCGGTGATGCCGAGCACGCAAATGTCGTCCTCGACGCGAAGCCACTCGTGCTCTCTCGAATAGAGATAATCTCGCGGGTACATTCCTCTTTCACCCTCCAGTTTGGCCGGTCAGCTCGACCGGGAAATACGACCGGAAAATAGCATCGACGGATCGTAGCCCTATCTCGACCTTTTGTAGAAGGGGATCTCCACCACCACCGCGGGGAGGGCCTTGCCGCGGACGTCGATCGCCAGCGGCGTCCCCGGCGCCGCCATCTCCGGCGGCACATAGGCGAGCCCCAGCGCCTTCTCGAACGTCGGGCTCCAGGTGCCGCTGGTGACGGCCCCCACCGTGCTGCCTCCCAAGACAACCGCGTGACCCTGGCGCGCGATTCCCCGCCCCCGCACCTCGAAGCCCACCAGCTTCCGGGGGATCCCCGCCCCCTTCTGGGCGGCCAGCGCGCCGCGGCCGAGGAACTCCCCCTTGTCGAGCTTCACCACCCAGCCGAGACCCGCCTCGAAGGGGGTCGTCGTCTCGTCGATCTCGTGGCCGTAGAGGGCCATCGCCGCCTCCAGGCGCAGGGTGTCGCGGGCGCCGAGCCCGGCGGGGGCCGCCCCCGCCTCGACCAGCCGCCGCCAGACGCCCGGGGCGTCCTCCGGCGCGAGGTAGAGCTCGAAGCCGTCCTCCCCGGTGTAGCCGGTGCGGGAGATCAGCGCCGGCACGCCGGCCACCTTCCCCTCGGCGAAGCCGTAGTACTTGAGCCCGGAGACGTCCGGCGAGGCGAGCGGCGCCAGCGTCTCCAGCGCCTTCGGCCCCTGCAAGGCGAGAAGGGCGTAGCGGTCGCTCTCGTCGATCACCTCGACGTCGCCCGGAGAATCGAGGGCGGCGGACGCGATCCACGCGAAGTCGCGCTCGGCGTTCGAGGCGTTGACGACCACCAGGAAGTCTTCGGCGGCCAGCCGGTAGACCAGGATGTCGTCGATATAGGTGGCGCTCTCGGTCAGCAGGCCGCTGTAGTGCGCCCGCCCGGGGACGAGCCTGGTGACGTCGTTGGGGGTCAGCCGCTGCAGAAAGGCCTCGGCGCCGGCCCCCCGCACCCGGACCTCTCCCATGTGGGAGACGTCGAACAGGCCGGCGGCGGTGCGCACGGCGCGGTGCTCCTCGATGACGCCGGTGTACTGGACCGGCATCTCCCAGCCGGCGAAATCCACGATCTTCGCTCCGGCCTCGCGATGGCAGTCGTAGAGCGGAGTTCGTCGCAAGCTCTGGCCTTCGGACATTGGATCGATCCTCCCCGGAGAGGTCCGGGTCCGTGGGTGCGCCCGGTGGGCTGCGGAACGGTATCACGAGAGGCCCCCGGCGCACCTGTCACAGACCCGCAACCTCGGGGCCCTTTTTACAGTCTCAGCGCTTTGCGATACTTTCCCCGCGACAGGGGGTGTCATGAAGCTTCTCCTCATCCGACATGCGATCGCCGAAGAGCGCGAGGACTTCGCCAGGACCGGCAAGGACGACCGGCTGCGCCCGCTGACCGACGAGGGGCGGAAGAAGATGAGGCAGGCCGCCCGGGGCCTGCGGGAGATCGCGCCCGGGATCGATCTGCTGGCGACCAGCCCGCTGACCCGGGCCGCCCAGACCGGCGCCATCGTCGACTCCGTCTACGGCGGCTTGAAGGAGGTCGAGATCGAGGAGCTCTCCCCCGAATCCACCCCCGGCGACTTCCTGCGCTGGCTGCGCAAGCAGAAGGGGGACTGCGTCGCGGCCGTGGGGCACGAGCCGAGCCTCAGCCTGATCCTCTCCTGGCTGCTGACCGGCAGCGAGCGCCGGATCTTCGCCTTCCGCAAGGGGGGCGCCTGCCTGCTCGACTTCCCCGACGAGGTCGGCGCCGGCACCGCCACCCTGCTCTGGGCGCTCACCCCCGCCCAGCTCCGGGATCTCGCGGACTGACTCTCATGGCGTCCGGGCTCCTCTCCCGCTCTCCCGAGGAGGGGGCCCGCCTGCTCGCCCTCTCCTTCCTCGATCAGGCCGCCGATGCCCGGCCGCGGCTGGCGGACCCCGCGGACCCCGAGGCGCTCCACGACTTCCGCGTCGGCCTGCGCCGGCTGCGGAGCTGCCTCAAGGCCTACGGCGCCGAGCTCGGCGGCAGCGTGCCCAGGAAGCTCGCCAGGCGGCTGCGGCGGCTCGCCGGCTCGACCGGCCCGGGACGGGACACGGAGGTCCAGATCGAGTGGCTGCGCGGCCGCGGTCCGCACCTCTCCGCTCACCACCGGGCGGGCCTCGCCTGGCTGCTCGCCGGCCTCGAAGAACGGAAGCGCCACGCCTACGAAGACATGGAGGACGAGGTCGCGGACGAATTCGCCAAAGTCGAGGAGGACCTGCGTGCCCGGCTCTCGGTCTATCGCGCCGAGATCCGCCTCGACGCCAAGGCGGACCGTCCGACCCTGGCCGCGGCGACGGCCAGGATCCTCCACCGCCAGGTGGCCGATCTCGAGACGCATCTGGCGAAGATCGAGGACGCCGGCGACGAAGCGGAGGCCCACGAGGCGCGGATCCGCGCCAAGCGGGTGCGCTACCTGCTCGAGCCGCTGGTGGACGAGATCCCCAGGGCCGCCCCGATCGTGAAGCGGTTCAAGGCCCTCCAGGACCTCCTCGGCGACCTCCACGACGCTCATGTCCTGGAGGCCGAGCTCGCGGAAGCGGTGGAGATCGCCGCCGCCGAACGGGCGCGGAAGATCCTCGACCTGTCGCTCGCCAACGCTCCCGACGACAATCTCCTCCGCGCCGAGCGCCGGCGCGCCCGCGAGTCAGGCCTGATCGCCCTCGCCCGCCTGAACCGCGCCCGCCGCGACCGCCTTTTCGGATCTCTCGAGGCCGAATGGCTGGAGGGGAGGGGGGAGGATTTCCTGCGCGAGGTGGAAGGATTGGGGGAAGAAGCGGTCGCGGCGGCGGAGGCGAGCTAGTAAGCCCCACCCAGCGTCTGCCCGCCGTCGATCACCAGCACCGCCCCGGTGGTGAACCGGGCGTTGTCCCCCGCCAGGTGGAGGACGGCGCCGGTGAGATCCTCCGGCTGCCCCATCCGCCCCTGGGGGATGGTCGCGAGAGCCCTCTCCTGGGCCTCGGGGCTCGCCCAGAGCGCCTCGCTGAAACGGGTCTGGATCAGGCCCGGCGCGATGGCGTTGACACGGATGTTCTCGGGCGCCAGCTCGACCGCCAGCGTCCGCGTCAGCATCAGGACGGCCGCCTTGAGGACGCCGTAGACCCCGAGGCCGCCGTGGGGGATGAGCCCCGCCACCGAGGCGACGTTGACGATCGCGCCGCCCCCCCGCTCGCGCATCAGCGGCACGGCCGCGCGGATGGCGTGGACGTACCCCTTGAGGTTGACCTCGAACGTCTTGTCCCACTGGCTCTCTCCGGCGTCGAGGAGCGGTCCGAAGTGGGGGTTGGTGGCGGCGTTGTTGATCAGGACGTCGACGCCGCCGAAGGCTTCCCGGGCCCACGCCATCAGCGCCTGGACCTCCGTCTCGCGGCCGGTGTGGCAGGCGACGGCCAGGGCCTCGCCGCCGCTGTCGCGGAGCCGCTTCGCCACCGCCTCGACCCCTTCGAGCTTGCGGCTCGCCAGCACCACCCGGGCTCCCACGGCGGCGAAGGCCCCGGCGATCGCCTCGCCGATCCCGCGGGAGGCGCCGGTGACCACCACGACACGGCCGGCGAATGAAGTTTCCATGCGGGAACGATATCCTAGAGTGGAGAGCTGGACGACTTGAAAGAGAGGATGGATATGGCGGTCGAGATCACCGGCAAGTACATCGGCAATCTGAGGACGGAGATGACCCACGGTCCTTCCGGGACCGTGATCCGGACGGCGGCTCCCGTGGACAACCAGGGGGACGGCAGCTCCTTCTCCCCCACCGACCTCGCCGCGGCGTCGCTCGGCGCCTGCATGATGACCCTGATCGCCATCGTGGGCGAGCGCGACGGGATCGACCTGACGGGCCTCTCCTTCCGCCTGGAGAAGCACATGGCGGCGAACCCCCGCCGCATCGGCGCCATCCCGGTCACCCTCAACATGCCCGCCGGGCTCAGCGCGGACCAGAAGAAGAAGCTGGAGAACGCGGCCCTCACCTGTCCGGTCCACAAGAGCCTTGCCGAGGGTGTGGAGAAGCCGGTGGAGTTCGTCTACGCGGACGCGCCGGTGGCGGTGGGGTAGAGGCGGTGGGGGTAGACGAAGGGGAAGAGCCTACCCCTTCGCCTCGTACCAGCTCGTCCCCCACCCGGCGTCGACCACCAGGGGGACCTTGAGGTCGGCGACCCCCTCCATCTCGGCCTTGACGATCGCCGCCACCGCCTCCGCCTGCTCCTCGGGGACCTCGAGGACCAGCTCGTCGTGGACGGTGAGGAGCAGGTGCGCGCCCGGCTGCTCGTCCCGTAGGCGTCGGTCGACGGCGATCATCGCCAGCTTCAGGATGTCCGCCGCCGTGCCCTGGATGCGGGCGTTGATCGCCATGCGACGGGCGTTCTCGCGCAGGTTCCAGTTCTTGCTCCGGATGTCCGGCATCCAGCGCACGCGGCCGTAGAGGGTCTCGACCTTCCCCTCCCGCTCGGCGCTCTCCAGCGTCTCCTCCATGTAGCGCTTCACCCCGGGGTACTGGCCGAGATAGGCGGCGATGAACCGCTCGGCCTCCTTGGAGGAGATCTGCAGCTCCTGGCTCAGACCGTAGGCGCTCATGCCGTAGAGGATGCCGAAGTTGATCGTCTTCGCCGCCCGCCGCTGCTCGGAGTTGACCAGCTCGGGCGCCACCCCGAGGACGACCGCGGCGGTGGCGCGGTGGATGTCCTCGCCGGCCGCGAAGGCGTCGATCAGGGCCCTTTCGTCCGCGATATGGGCGAGGATGCGCAGCTCGATCTGGCTGTAGTCGGCGACCAGCAGCACCTGGCCCGGCGGGGCGACGAAGGCGCGACGGATGCGCTGCCCGAGCTCGGTGCGCACCGGGATGTTCTGCAGGTTCGGGTTGGTCGAGGAGAGCCGGCCGGTGGCGGCGACCGCTTGGTTGAAGCGGGTGTGGATGCGGCCGTCCGCGCCGACCAGCTCGGGGAGGGCGTCGATGTAGGTCGACTTCAGCTTGGTCAGCTCGCGGTAGCGCAGCAGCAGCTGGGCGATCGGGTACTCCCGCCGGGCCAGCTCCTCCAGCGTCTCGGCGCCAGTCGAGTAGCTCTTGGTCTTCTGCGTCTTCTTGAGCGCCGGGAGGCCCATCTTCTCGAACAGGATGACCCCGAGCTGCTGGGGGGAGTTGAGGTTGAACGTCTCCCCCGCCTGTTTGTAGATCTCGCCTTCCAGCCCGGCGATCTCGGTGCCCAGCTCGGCCGACATCTCCTTGAGATAGCCGGTATCGAGCAGGATGCCCGCCTCCTCCATCCGCAGCAGCACCGGCACCAGGGGGGCCTCGATCTCGGTATAGACCTTGGCGAGGGAGCCCGCCTCCAGCTCGCGGCGCATCGCCTCGGCCATCCGGCGGGCGATCTCCACCCGCTCGGCGGCGTAGGCGGCGAGCCGGGAGTCCCCCACCGGCGGCGCCTGCCCCTTGTCCCAGCCGGCGTCCTTCGCGGTCAGCGGCTTGCGGCTCAGGCGCTCCAGGGCCAGCTCGTCGAGGGAGTGGCCGTGGACCGATGGCTTCAAGAGGTAGGAGACCAGCATGGCGTCGAACAGCGCCGACTCGCAGAGCGGACCCGGGCAGAGGCGCATCACCTCTTTCAGGTTGTGCCCGGCGAGGCGGACCTCCGAGCTGCCGATCCACCCCTTCAGGCTCTCCAGGACGGCGTCGCGCACGCCGTCCCGCCGGAAGTCGGCATAAATTACCGGCTCCTCGCCCGCCGACGCCACCGCCAGGCCGAGCGGGCGGTCCTCGCCGAGCACGGCGACGTAGACCTCGCCCCCGGTGAGACGGCCGGCGCGGTCGATCCAGACCTCGGCGGTGACCGCCTCCTCGGCGACCGGGAACTCCTCCGCTCCGGCCGCCGTGGGGCCGGCCGGCCCCAGCTCCTCGACGAGCGAGAAGAACTCGAGCTCGGCGAAGACCTTGCGCAGCGCCTCGACGTCCGGCGGATCGCGGTGGAGGGCCTCGGGGTCGAGCGGCACGTCGAGATTGGTGTGGATGGTCGACAGCTCCTTCGACAGCCGCGCCTGATCGGCGTGCTGGAGGAGCCCCTCGCGGTAGGTCTTGCGGGAGATCTCGCCGGCCCGCGCCAGGAGATCCTCCAGGGTGCCGTACTCCTGGATCAGGCTCTTCGCCCCCTTCTCGCCGATCCCCGGCACGCCCGGGATGTTGTCGATCGAGTCCCCCATCAGGGCCAGGACGTCGGCCACCTTCTCCGGCGGCACGCCGAAGTCCTCGGTGACCTCCTGCGGCCCGTAGAGCTTGTTGCGGCCGGTGTGGTAGAGCGAGACCCGGGGCTCGACGAGCTGCATCAGGTCCTTGTCGGCGGAGACCAGCACCACCTGATAGCCGGCCTCGGCGGCGCGGCAGGAGAGGGTGCCCAGCACGTCGTCCGCCTCATAGCCGGCGAGCTCCAGGGTGGGGATGCGGTAGGCCTCCAGCACCTTGCGGATCAACGGAATCTGGCTCTGGAGGTCCTCCGGCATCGGGGCGCGGTTCGCCTTGTAATCCTCGAACTTGTCGCTGCGGAAGGTCCGCCCCCCCTCGAGCGCCACCCCGATCAGCTCCGGCTCCTCCTCGCGCAGGAGCTTCTTGAGCATCGTCACGAAGCCGTAGACGGCGTTGGTGGGCTCGCCGCGGGAGTTGGAGAGGTTGCGGATCGCGTAGAAGGCGCGGAAGATGTTCGAATACCCGTCGATCAGGAACAGACGGGGACGGGAGTCGCGGGGCGGGGTGGGGCTCGTCTCAGTCGGGGCCATGGCGGGGACATTCTATGTCTTCCCACAATGTCTTCCCATGGCCTCGCCGCTTGGCACGGCTCTCGCTTTCCTCCAACCACCGAGCAGGCCCGTCCGGCTGCCCTACCAAAGGAGAGTGGGATGAACGGAATCATTTCGTGGATCGTCTTCGGCCTGATCGCCGGCGCGATCGCCAAGTTCCTGACCCCCGGCCGGGATCCGGGCGGCTGCATCATCACCATCGTCATCGGGGTGGTGGGAGCCCTGCTCGGCGGGTACATCGCGACCCTGCTCGGCTTCGGCGGCATCTCCGGGTTCGACTTCCGAAGCTTCGTGATCGCCATCCTCGGCTCGATCCTGCTGCTGTTCCTCTGGCGGATGATCTCCGGGCGAAGAAGGTAGAACCTTCGTCAGGGTACGAGAGCCCGGCGCGCCTGCCCCAGCAGGTGCGCCGCCTCCGGGAGGATCAGCGCCTCCATGGCGAGCGCCACCGCCTTGGGCGAGCCGGGGAGGAGGAAGACCGCCCGGGTGCCGACCAGGCCGGCGGCGGCCCGGCTGAGCATCGCCGCCGCTCCCACCTGCGGGTAGGAGAGCATCCGGAACAGCTCGCCGAACCCCTCGACCACCTGATCGAGGAGAGGCCCCACGGCGTCCAGGGTGACGTCGCGCGGCGAGAAGCCCGTACCGCCGGTCGTCACCACCACGTCCGTGCCGGGCAGCGCCAGCAGCCGGCGCACGGCGTCGCGGATCGCGGCCACGTCGTCCCGGACCAGGGTAGAATCCACGATCCGGTGCCCCGCCGCGGACGCCAGGTCGTGGATCGCCTGGCCGCTCGCGTTGTCCCGCTCCCCCCGGGTGTCGCTCACTGTAAGGATGGCGAAGCCCAGAGTCGCGGGGGCGGCGCGGCGATGCTGCTCGGCGGCGTTCATGGCGCTCAAGGCTAGCACGGACGGAGCCAGGAAGTGTTCGCTTTTGGGACGACCGCATCCCGCGTCCGGACAGTCCCGGCCCGTGAAAGAACACTTAAAGTTTGTGGAATCAACGGGTTACGAAGGGTGAAACATTGGCACGTGGGATGCGTAGTGTGACCGGAGAAACGTTATGGGAATGGACATACCTCGGACCGGAGAAGCTCAGAAGCGCCGCACGCGGCGCACTATCGGGATCGTCGTGATCATCGCGGCGGTCTCGCTCGTCACCTTCGGCCTGTCGCGCCTTGAGCCGGCGGCGCCGACGGTGCAGAAGGAAACCCTCTATATCGATGCCGTCAAGCGCGGACCGATGATGCGCAGCGTTCGTGGCCCCGGCACGCTGGTGCCGGAGGACGTGCGCTGGATCTCGGCGCCGGTGGACGCCCGCATCGAGCGCACTCCGCTGCTCCCCGGCGTGACGGTCACCCCGGACACGGTGCTGGTCGAGATGAGCGACCCGCAGCTCGAGCAGAACGCGTTCGAGGCGGAGTCGCAGCTCAAGGCGGCGCAGGCCGACTACGACAACCTGAAGGCCCAGCTCGACAGCCAGCTCCTCAGCCAGCAGGCGCAAGTGACCGCGGTGAAGTCGCAGAGCGAGCAGGCGAAGCTCCAGTCGCAGGCGGACACCAAGCTGTACAAGGAGGGGCTGCTGCCGGACATCACGCAGAAGCTCTCCACCCTCAAGTCGGAGCAGCTGATCAAGCAGGCCGTCATCGAGGGGCAGCGCTACCAGCAGAACGGGCGCTCGGCAGCGGCGCAGCTCGCCGCCCAGCGCGCCCGCGTGGCGCAGATGCAGGACCTCTACGCGCTGCGCAAGCGCCAGGTGGAGTCGCTCAAGGTACGGGCCGGCATCCCCGGCGTGCTCCAGGAGCTGCCGGCCCAGGTGGGCCAGCGGGTGACCGCCGGGACGGTGCTGGCGCGGGTGGCCCGCCCGGAGAAGCTGAAGGCCGAGTTGCACATCCCCGAGGTGCAGGCCAAGGACGTGAAGGTGGGCATGGTGGCCCAGATCGACACCCGCAACGGCATCATCAACGGCCGGGTGGCACGGGTCGCCCCGTCGTCGCAGGACGGCACGGTCATCATGGACGTCGCCTTCGACGGCCCGCTTCCGGAGGGCGCCCGGCCGAATCTCTCGGTGGACGGCACGATCGAGATCGAGCGGCTGGACAACGTGCTCTTCGTCGGCCGCCCCAGCTACGGGAACCCGAACAGCAAAGTCGAGCTGTTCAAGGTGGACGAGGACGGCAAGACCGCGTCCCGGGTACCGGTGGATCTCGGCCGCATGTCGGTCAGCACGGTTGAAATCGTCAAGGGGCTTCAGGCCGGCGACAAGGTGATCCTCTCGGACACCTCGGCGCAGGATGGATACAAAAAGATTCGTCTGAACTGACACCTGCGCCGCCCGGCAGGAGCCGGCGGCTGAAGCTTTGGAGGAACTTATGACCGCATCTTCCGAGTCGCTGATCCATCTCGACGGGGTCGTCAAGGTCTTCATGACCGACGAGGTCGAGACCCACGCGCTGTCGGGCATCCACATGGAGATCCGCAACGGCGAGTACGTCTCGATCGCGGGCCCCTCCGGCTGCGGCAAGACCACGCTGCTGTCGATCCTCGGCCTGCTCGACTCCCCCAGCGACGGCAAGTACTGGCTCAACGGCAAGCAGGTCGCCGACCTCTCCTTCTCCGAGCGGGCGCGGATCCGCAACCGGGAGATCGGCTTCATCTTCCAGGCGTTCAACCTGATCGGCGACCTCACGGTCTACGAGAACGTCGAGCTGCCGCTCACCTACCGCGGCATGGCCGCCAAGGAGCGCAAGGAGCGCGTCCAGGAGGCCCTGGAGCGGGTCGGCATGTCGCATCGCATGAAGCACTACCCGTCGCAGCTCTCCGGCGGCCAGCAGCAGCGCGTCGCGGTCGCCCGCGCGGTCGTCGGCAAGCCGTCGATCCTGCTCGCCGACGAGCCCACCGGCAACCTCGACTCCAAGAACAGCGAAACGGTGATGGACCTCCTCGCGGACCTCCACAAGGACGGCGCCACCATCTGCATGGTCACCCACGACCCCCGCTTCGCCCGCTACGCGCAGCGCACCATCCACCTCTTCGACGGCCGTGTGGTCGAGGAGGAGACGGGCGTGCAGCGCGAGCTCGAGAGCCGCGAGCTCAAGAGGAGCGGATTCGAGGTCGTCTGACAAGGAAATAGGTACCCCGCGCGTCGTTGCGCGGGTGATGTTCGCGCGCCTTTGAAGGCTGCCGCCCCGATTGCGGCAGCCCTTTTTTTATGGGCGACCGCAGGTCGCCCCTACAATCTTCGCTCAACCTCAACCTGTGCCGGAGGTTGTAGGGGCGACCTGCGGTCGCCCTCTTCAGGTACAGTTTCTTCCAATGGACGCCTCCCACAAGCCCCGGGTCCTGATCGCCGACGACCAGCGCGAGGTACGCGAGGCGTTGCGGCTGATGCTCAAGGCCGAGGGGTTCGACACCGAGACCGCCGGCTCGCCCGGCGAGATCCTCCAGGCGGTGACCACCCGCGACTTCGACGCGGTGCTGATGGACCTCAACTACGCCCGCGACACGACCTCCGGCCGCGAGGGGCTCGAGCTGATCGCGCGGCTGCGCGCCGTCGACGACACGCTGCCGATCGTGGTGATGACCGCCTGGGCGAGCGTCGACGTCGCCGTCGAGGCGATGCGCCGGGGCGCCCGCGACTTCGTCGAGAAGCCGTGGGACAACGCCCGCCTGCTCGCCATTCTGCGCAACCAGATCGACCTCCACCGGGCGCTGCGCCGGGGGCAGCGCCTGGAGGCGCAGAACGAGATCCTGCGCGCCGACGGCCAGCCCATCCTGATCGCCCGGTCGCCCGAGATGCAGCCGGTGCTCGACCTGATCGAGCGCGTCGGCCCGTCGGAGGCGAACGTGCTGATCACCGGCGAGAACGGCACCGGCAAGGGGGTGGTCGCCCGCGCCCTCCACGCCGCCTCCGCGCGCGCCGAGATCCCGATGGTGACGGTCAACACCGGCGGGCTCTCCGAGGCCCTGTTCGAAAGCGAGCTGTTCGGCCACGTGCGCGGGGCCTTCACCGACGCCAAGACCGACCGCGTCGGCCGCTTCGAGCTGGCGGACGGCGGCACCCTCTTCCTCGACGAGATCGCCAACATCTCGCTCAACCAGCAGGCGAAGCTCCTGCGCGTGCTCGAGACCGGCGAGTTCGAGCGCCTCGGCTCCTCGAAGACCCGCACGGCGGACGTGCGGATCTTCTCGGCCACCAACGCCGACCTGCGCGAGGAGGTCGTGGCCGGCCGCTTCCGCCAGGACCTCGTGTTCCGCCTGAACACGGTCGAGATCCGCATCCCGCCGCTGCGCGAGCGCCGCGACGACATCCTCCCCCTCGCCCTGCAGTTCCTCGAGCAGCACGCGCAGCGCTACCGCAAACAGTTCCGCGGGTTCGAGGAGGCCGCCGCCGTGGTCCTGCTCGCCCACCCCTGGCCCGGCAACGTGCGCGAGCTCGACCACGCCGTCGAGCGCGGGGTCCTGATGGGGCGGGGCGACGGAGTCAGGGCGCAGGACCTGGGGCTGCAGACGGCGGCGCCGGCCGCCGCTCCGCCTCGCCTGGAGGATCTGCCGCTCGAGGACGTCGAACGGGTGCTGATCCAGAAGGCGCTCGCCCGCCACGGCAACGTCAGCCAGGCGGCCCAGGCTCTGGGGCTGTCGCGCAGCGCCCTCTACCGGCGGCTCGAGAAGCATGGCCTCTGACCCGCCGGCCCGGCGGATCCCGTTCGGCGGCCTGCTGCGCGCCGGCCATCGCCGGGCGCTCGCCTTCGAGGACCGCATCCTCCTGCTCGCGCTCGCCACCGGCCTGCCGGGAACGGCGCTCGCCCTGCTCTTCGTCTGGCTCGACCCGCACAGCCTGCGGCTCCGCTGGACGGTGACCCTGTTCGCCGTCTTCCTCTGGGGGTGGCTCGCCTCCCAGCTCCGCGACCGCGTCGTGCGGCCACTGCAGACGCTCGCCAACCTCCTCTCCGCCCTGCGCGAGGGGGACTTCTCGCTGCGCGCTCGCCAGCCGCAGGAGGCCGACGCCCTGGGCCAGGTGGTCCACGAGGTCAACGCGATCGGCGAGGTGCTGCGCGAGCAGCGGCTGGGCGCCGTCGAGGCCGCCGCGCTCCTTCACCGCGTCGTCGACGAGGTGGACGTCGCCGTGTTCGCCTTCGACCATCACGGCCATCTCCGCCTGGTCAACCGCGCCGGCGAGCGGCTGCTCGCGGCGCCGGGCGAGCGCCTGCTGGGCCGCCCCGCCGAGGATCTGGGGCTCACCGGCCTGCTCGACGGCGAGGTCTCGCGCATCGTGCCGCTCACCTTTCCCGGCGGCCCGGGGCGCTGGGAGATCCGGCGCAGCACGTTCCGCGAGCTCGGCCTCCCTCACCGCCTGCTGGTGATCTCCGACCTGTCGCAGACGCTGCGCGAGGAGGAGCGCCAGGCCTGGAAGCGGCTGATCCGCGTGCTCGGCCACGAGCTCAACAACTCGCTCGCCCCCATCCATTCGATGGCCTCGACGCTGGTCGGACTGCTGACCCGCGAGCCGCACCCGGACGACTGGAAGGAGGACATGCAGCACGGGCTGGAGGTGATCGGCAACCGCTCCGGAGCGCTGATCCGCTTCATGGCGGCCTACGCGCGGCTCGCCCGCCTCCCTCCCCCGCGCCGGGCGCCGTTCGAGCTCGCGAGCCTGATCCGCCGCACCGCGGCGTTCGAGACCAGGATCCCCGTCTACGTCGAGAAGGGGCCGGAGGTGACGATCGAGGCGGACGCCGATCAGGTCGAGCAGCTCCTGATCAACCTGATCCGCAACGCGGTGGACGCCGCCCTGCTGACCGGCGGCGGCGTCGGCGTCGGCTGGCGGGTCGACGCCGCGCACGTCGAGGTGCGGGTCGAGGACGAAGGACCGGGTCTGTCGAACACCGACAACCTCTTCGTCCCCTTCTACACGACGAAGCCGGGAGGGACGGGCATCGGCCTCGTCCTCTCCCGGCAGATCGCCGAGGCCCACGGCGGCACCCTCACCCTGGAGAACCGCACCCCCGAGCCGGGGTGCGAGGCGCTGCTGCGGCTGCCGGTGTAAGCGGGCGACCGCGGGTCGCCCCTACAACCTTCGCCCAACCTGTACTTTGCGCCGCAGGTTGTAGGGGCGACCTGCGGTCGCCCTGGGTGGTGCCCGCGCCTACTTCAAATACGCCAGCATGTCCTTCGCCGTCCCGGCGTCCGGGTCGTTGGGGGCCATCTGGAGAAAGGCGTGGAGCTGCTCCTTGGCCTGCTCCTTCTTGCCGTCCTCCTTGGCGTAGGTGAGGCCCAGGATGTAGTGGGCCTTGGCGAACTTGGGATCGGCCGGAGCGATCTCGATCACGCGCTCGAAGAAGCTCGTCGCATCCTCCAGCTTGCCGGTGCGGGCCCGCTCGGCCCCCTCGTTGAAGAGGCGGACGGCCGTCTCGGGGTTCTTGGGATCGGCCGCCGTCAGCGCGTCGAGCGCCTCGCGGGCCTTGTCGCCGTCCCCCGCCAGCTTCAGGGCGTCGTAACGCACCCGCAGGCCGTCGACGTCGCCCGGCTTGAGGGCGAGGTAGCGGTCGGCCGCGGCCAGGGCGTCGCCGTAGCGCTTCTGGTCGAGATAGACCTGGGAGAGCGCCGCCTGCGCCTCCGGCAGGCTGGGGTTGAGCGCCGCCGCCTTCTCGAGATTCGTCACCGCCGCCGCCATGTTCCCGCCGCGCAGGGCGGTGACCCCCTCGTTGTAGGCCAGGATGGCCTGGTCGGCGCCGGACAGCTCCTTGGGCGACTGGGCGGCCGGCGCCGCCGCGGCGGTCTTCGGCAGGGTGAACGACAGCCGGACCGTGTCCTCCAGCTTGGGCTTGACCGGCCCCTCGTAGGGACCGTAGCCCTCCTTCGCGATGGCGAGCTGGTAGTTCTGCGTGGCGTCGAGGATCAGCAGCATGACCTGCCCCTTCTTGTCGCTCACCTTCTCCAGCTTGTAGCCGGTCCCCGGGCGGGTGAGGGTGACCTTCGCCCCCTCGACCGGCGCGCCCGCCTCGTCCACCACGGTGGCGATGATCCTCCCCTCGCCGACAGCCTGCACCGCTCCCGTGAAAGCGAGCGTCAGAGCGAGCGCGGCGAACACCGCGCGACGGATGGAAGTCATCATGGGTCGTCTCCTATTTTTCTTTGGATATCGGTTCGGCCCCGGATTCTAAAGGAAAGCCGCGCCAGATTTCAGTGTACCGCCGCGCCTCGGCCACGGTCTGCAGGTGGATCTCAGTGATCGCAGTAGAAGGCCTTCACGGGTGGAATGATACGATCCAATCCTTCGACAGGGAGGTGCCATGCTGGCCCAACAGATTCCCGCCATCCAGTCCGCCCTGGCCGAGGCCGGCCTCGACGGCTGGTTCTTTGCCTGCTTCCAGCAGAACGATCCGCTCGGGATGTCGCTCCTGGAGCTAACCGGCGAGGGGAAGCTCGTCAGCCGCCGCTGCTACTACCTGGTGCCCCGGGAGGGGGAGCCCAGGAAGCTCGTCCACGCCATCGAACCGGGCATGCTGGACCATCTGCCCGGCGCGAAGACCGTCTACAACACCTGGCAGGGGCACGGCGAGGGGGTGGCGAAGCTCGTCTCCGGGTTCCCCCGTCTCGCCGCCCAGTACAGCCCGAACAACGAGCTCCCCACCGTCTCGCGCCTGGACGCCGGCACCTTCGAGCTGCTGCGCGCCGCGGGCGTCGAGGTGGTCTCTTCCGCCGACCTGGCGCAGCAGTTCGTCGCCACCTGGACCGCGGAGCAGCTCGCCGGGCACCGCCGCGCCAACGTCCACCTGCACCGGATCGTCCTGGAGGCGTTCCACCGCGTGGCCGACTCCCTGCGGCGCGGCGACGCGATCGACGAGTACGCCGTCCAGCGCTTCATCCTCGACGCCTTCGAGGTCGCCGGCCTGTGGGCCGAGTCGGACCCGATCGTCGGCGTCAACGCCCACAGCGCCGATCCCCACTATCAGCCGGGACCCGACCACTCGTCGCCGATCCGCCAGGGGGACTTCCTGCTGATCGACCTCTGGGCCAAGGAGAAGCAGGCGGAGAGCGTCTACGCCGACATCTGCTGGGTCGGCGTCTGCGCCGCCTCGCCGACTCCGAAGCAGCAGGAGGTCTTCGCCGTGGTGGCCGGCGCCCGCGACGCCGCCTGGGAGCTGGTCGCCAGCCGCTTCCCCCGGCAGACGGTGCGCGGCTTCGAGGTGGACGACGCCGCCCGCGAGGTGATCCGCAAGGCCGGCTACGGCGATCTCTTCCTCCATCGCACCGGCCACTCGATCGGCATCACCGACCACGGCCAGGGTGCCAACATGGACAACCTGGAGACCCACGACACCCGGGTGCTCCTGCCGATGACCGGCTTCTCGATCGAGCCCGGCATCTACATCGCCGGCGACTTCGGCGTGCGCAGCGAGATCAACGTCGCCCTCACCCCCGAAGGGGCCGAGATCACCGGCGCCGATCCCCAACGCGAGCTGCTGCGTCTGCTCGCCTGATCCCCCGCGGGAAGCCGTCCGTATTCACCGGGCAATCGCCGCCCGGCCAGTACGGACGGCCGGTACTCGCCAGGCAGTCGCTGCCTGGCGAGAACTTCCGATCCATACTCACCAGGCGGCCACCACCCACCGGGTACGGACGGTCGATGTCCGGCGGGCAGCCGCTGCCCGGCGGGTACGGATTTTCGGTACCCGGTGGGCGGCGACTGCCTGGCGGGAGAGGGGCTCCCCTCGAAGTCCCGGCGCAATGCTAGGCTTTTCCGGATGCGCTCCACGGAAACCGATCGCTCTCCTTCCCAGCGGCAATCCCCCCCGGGAGGTTCCGAGCCACGGGACCGGCGTCCGGAGGGGGACGACGGGCGGTGCGATCCTCTCGCGCGCCTTCCACAGAGCCGGCTCGCCGGCGAGATCAGCTCCCCGCTCGAGGACTTCGACGAGGAGAAGGCGGAGGAGCTCTGCGCCGGCGTTGCCCGCAACCTGCTCGGCGATTTCGCTCCCGCCCTGCTGCTCCTCCCCGGCACCGAGCGCCGCCGGGCACAGGCCCTCCTCGCCCACGCTTTCGCGCTCTTCGACTTCGCCCGGCAGGGGGGACTGGAAGGGGAGAGGCTGGCGCAGATCAACCGCTGGGAATTCACCCTGGAGGCGGCCCTCGCGGGCGAGCCGGTCGGCCAGCCGATCTTCCTCCGCATGGCGCGCGAGAACGAGCGCCGGCGCTGGCCGGAGGACGCTCTCGAGGATCTCGCCGCCTGTGCCCGCCGCCGGGCCACGCGGCGCCAGCCGGCCACGGTGATCGACGCCGACGTCGAGGCCCTGAGCCTGGGGCGGGCGGTCGCCGCCGCGCTGCTCGAGAAGAGCCTCAACGCGGAGGTCGACGGGCTGGCGAGCGCCCTCGTTCGCCTCGGGGCGCTCCAGCGCCTGGGGGAAGAGATCGGGAGCAAGCGCTGTCCGCTGCCGGCGAGCGAGGTGCCGGAAGACGCGGACGGCCGTTGCGACACCGCGCACCTCCTCGCGGCCGCGCGCCGGGAGTGCTCGCGGATCCGCTCGCGTCTGCTGCGCGCCCCGCGCGGCCTCGCCGGCCTCCCCCACGGCTACCGCCGCGCCGCCGTCTTCTCGCTCCTCGCCGCCCTGCGCCTGCTCACCGAGATCGAGGACCCCGAGATCGACCTCCTGAAGGCCCCCCCCCGCCTGGCCCTGGGATCGCGGATCGGCTTTCTGCTGCGCGCGCGATGGGTGGGGAGGTAGAATTCCCCCATGAGAATCCGGTCGCTCGCCGCTATCCCTCTGCTCGCGGCCCTGCTCGCGCTCGCTGCCCCCCTGGTCGCCCAGGACCTCTCCGGCCTCAAGGAGCCGATCGAGCCCGACCGGCCGGACTTCACCAATGGACCCGGACTGGTGGCGCCGGGGCATCTCCAGTTCGAGACGGGGTACACCTTCACGCGGACCGGTCCGGAGAAGGCGAGCTCCCTGGGGGAGATCCTCCTGCGCTACGCCGTCGACGATCGCTGGGAGGCGCGGCTGGGTTTGAATTCCTACGACTGGATCGACACCGGCGTGCCCGGCGAGCGGCGGATCTCGGGGTTCGAGGACCCGTTCGTCGAGGTCAAGGTCCGGCTCAACGACAAGGAGGCGGAGCATCGCCCCCACGGAGTCCCGGCGATGGGCCTGCTCCTCCAGACCACCGTTCCCGTGGGGAGCCGCGCGCTGACCGCCGACGCCTGGCAGCCCACCGCCACCCTCGCCCTCCACTGGGATCTGCCCGCCGAGTGGTCGATCGAGAGCAACCTCGGCTACTCCTACGCGGCGGACGGCGGCCAGCGCTTCAGCCAGACCTTCGCCAGCCTCTCGGCCGGGTTCCAGCTCAACGACAAGATGGGCGGCTTCCTCGAGGGGTACATCCTTTCCAAGGAGAGCGCGGACGGCTCCGCCACCCACTATGCCGACGCCGGCCTCTCCTACCTGCTATCGAACGATCTGGCGCTCGACGTCCGCGTCGGCGCCGGTCTCGACCGGCCGCGCCCGAACTGGTTCACCGGGCTGGGCGCGTCGGTCCGTTTCTGAGCCGCGCTTCTGAGCCCTCTAATAGCTCTCGCCTGGCCTGAGGGTGACGACCTCGCAGGCCGCCCCCTGATCTCCCACGGCCTTCTCCAGCTTCTCCGGCGTGCCGGTCAGCACGGGGAAGGTCCCCCAGTGGATCGGGATCACCTTGCGGACGCCGAGGAAGCGGCAGGCGCGGGCGGCCTGCACGGGATCCATGGTGAAGTGGTCGCCGATCGGCAGGAAGGCCAGCTCGGGACGGTACATCTCGCCGAGGAGCTGCATGTCCGAGAAGAGTGCCGTATCGCCCGCATGGTAGAAGGTGAAGCCGCCGGCGAGCCGCACGATGTACCCCGAGGCCGTGCCGCCATAGAGCGTCTGGTCGCCGTCGGAGAGGCCGCAGGAGTGGTCGGCGCGGACCATCGTCACCTGCATCCCGAGCACGTCCTGGCACCCTCCCAGGTTCATGCCGGAGCAGTTCTCGATCCCCTTCGTGGCGAGCCACTGGCAGATCTCGTAGTTGGCCACCACGATCTTCGGCTTGTGGCGCTTGGCGAGCTCCACGGCGTCCCCCATGTGGTCGCCGTGGGCGTGGGTGATCAGCATCGCATCGATCCGATCGAGCTCCTTCAGCTCCGTGGGGCAGGCCGGGTTGTTCCGGACCCAGGGATCGATCAGCACGGCCTCGCCCTCAGGAAGCTCGCAGAGGATCGTGGCATGGCCCAGGTAGGTGAACTTCGGACGCGGGTGCTGGCTCATTCCTTCCCTCCCTTCGATGTCATCATCGCGGGGGATTCTACAAGGAGACCTCCATGAACGGCAGAGCGATCGAGATCCTGGTCGTCCCCTACGACGTAGAACGCCGGGATACCCCGATGGCCCGGGGACCCCACGGCCTGCTGGAGCACGGCTTTGCCGACCGCCTGCGCGAGGCGGGATGGGAGGAGGTCCGGATCACGGAGATCGCCGCGCCCGCCGGCTCTCCGAAGCTCGAGGCCGTCGCCGGGATCGCCCGCCGGATCGCGGAGGGGGTCGAACGTGCCGACTCGCTCGGGCTCCTCCCCCTGGTCCTCTCCGGCGGCTGCCTGGCGAGCCTGGGGGTCGTGGCCGGCCTCCAGCGGCGCGGACGCGACGTCGCCGCCCTCTGGATCGATGCCCATGGCGACTGCAACACGCCGGAGACCTCCCCGAGCGGCTACTGGGACGGCATGGCCCTGGCGGCGCTCTGCGGCTGGAGCCTGCCGGAGATCCGGGAGGCGGCGACCTTGAGCCCGCTCGCTCCGGGCCGCGTGATCCATCTCGCCGGCCGGGCCTTCGACCCCCTGGAGAACGGCAACGTCCAGCGGTTCGGGCTCACCCGCGTCCCCCCCGGCCAGATCGCCTCGGCGGAGACCCGCGAGCGGCTCCAGCGCCTCGGGACCGGCCGGTCGCTCTACCTGCACGTGGACGTGGACGGGCTCGACCCGCGGGATGCCCCCACGGTGGGCTACCCCGAGCCGGACGGCGCGTGCCTCGCGGACCTGCTGGGCTGCCGCGACGCACTCCCCCCGGCCGCCGCCATCACCTTCTCCGCGCTCAGCTTCGACCGCGCCACCCCGGAGGAGGCAGAACGGACGGTCTACGCCTGCACCCGGCTGGTGACCGCCTTCGCCGCCTGAAAAGGAAAACGGCCGGGGGTGAGCCCGGCCGCTTCGAAACAGATCCGCGACGGCCCGGAGGCCGCCGTGCTCAGACCTGGAACTGCTTGAAGAAGTTGTCGCGGAGCTTCGCGTTGAACTCGTGGTCCGTCAGACGGTAGTAGATCGTCTGGGCGTCGCGGCGCGGAGCCACCAGCCCGTAGGCCTTCAGCTTCGCCAGGTGCTGGGACACGGCCGAAACCGAAACCCCGAGCATCTCCGCGAGATCGCACACGCAGAGCTCCTTCATGTTCTCGAGCAGGTAGAGGAGCTTGAGCCGGGTCGAGTTCCCGGCCAGGTTCATCAGCTCCGCCGCCTCCTCGATGTCCGGCGTCCCCTCAAGGTTCTGCCGGATCTGGGCCATTTCTTTGGATGACATGTTCGGCGCCTCGCCTTTCATTTTCTTACCTCCACGTTTCATTCAATGCAATCTCTATACCTTCTTACACCCTCCAGCGGTGCACCCGCTGGACGGAATGCAAGCTCCCCGAAGACCTGCATACTGGACTCTCACAGCGATGTTGAACAATCTCAGATTATACTCAGGTCGCCGGTAAAATCCAGTCTTCGGGAAATTTTTTGCGCGACTTGTCCCGCTTTGGCCACGAGCCGCACTTATACACACGGACAACAACGCCCTCCGTCACTTCATTCCTCTCTTCAAGAGATGCCCGGATACGAATGTCCGGCTCTTCCGCGGCCGCTGGTAGAATGGCCGCGAAAGGAGAAGTCATGCCCCCGACGAGTACCATCTCCATCGAGTACTGCACGAGCTGAAACTACTACCCCCGCGCCGCCGGTCTGGCGGCTGAGATCGAGAAGAAGTTCGGCATCCAGCCCAATCTGATCCGTAGCCGTGGTGGCGTCTTCGAGGTCACCGTGGCCAACGACCTGGTCTTCTCCAAGAAAAAGCTGGGACGCTTCCCGCAGCCGGGCGAGGTCGAGACCGAGCTCCAGAAGCGCCTCTCCACCTGACCCTCAAGCCTGAGCCTCGCCCCTTTCTTCTCTCTGCTCCTCGGTGCCGGCCTCCTCGGGCTGGTGCTGAGGACCGGGGATAGACTCTGGCGCCCGGCGCACGAACGGTGTCACCTGCGCCAAGAATCGCTCGGCCACCACTCCCCAGTCATACTGCCGCGCGTGCTCCTGCCCAAAGGCTCCGTACACCGACCGCCGCTCCCCCTCGCGCAGTAGTGTCGTCAGTGCAACCGCCAGCGCACCCACATCCTCCGGCGGTACCAGCAATCCTGCCTGTCCGTCTGGCACCACCTCTGGAATCGCCGCAGCCCGCGTCGCCACCACCGGCAATCCGCTCGCCATGGCCTCGAGGAACACAATCCCAAACGCCTCCTGTACGCTTGGCAGGCAGAACACATCTGCGTGCCGATACCGACGGGCTACCTCGTCATCGTCCGCGATGGCGCCCAGGAACTGAATCGCGTCACCCAGCCCCAACTCGGCCGCCAGCGCTCGCAGCGACGCGTGTTCCGGCCCATCGCCGATGATAACGGCATGGGCCGACGGCACATCGCGGCGCACCTGGGGCATTGCGCGCAGCAGGTCGGCGACATGCTTGCGCGGATACTGACGCGCCACGCACAGGATGGTGGAGCCGTCGCTGTGACGCGGCGTCTGCGCGGCGATGCGCTGCCACCGGGCCAGGTCGATCCCTTCGGGTACCAGGCGGATTCGGCCGGCGGGGATGCCATAGTGACGGACAATCGCGTCCTGGCAGTAGACGCTGTCGGCCAGCACGACGTCTGCGTGGCGGGCGTTGCGGGCTTCCAGGGGGGCGAGCGCCTGAAAGAGGCGGCGGGTGCGTCCCCGCTCGTGCTGCAGTTCCTCGGCGATGACCCCCTTGATGGCCACGACGTAAGGCACGTCGCCGCGCCGAGCGGACCAGAAGACGCCGTCAATATCGGTGCCCACGACCAGGTCATAGGTTCGAGGGCGCCAGCGGGCGGCAAGCTGGAGGTTGAAAAGCAGGCGGCGCAGGGTCAGGTTGCGAGGTCGAGGCTCCATCGGCGCGATGCGAGCGACGGGGTGGCCTCGCGCGCGGAGCGCCTCTACGAGGCCGCCAAGGCTTACAGCGGTGCCGCTGCCCTCGGCGCTGCTCTGAATCCATGAGTCGAGAAAGGCAATCCGCACGTCGCTGCCGTCTCATGAACTGGAGGGAGCGCCGCCGCAGGTCTGGAGGAGCCCCGCCTCGTACCAGCACTCCTGCCCCGCCGTCTCCTCCACCGACACGGCCAGGGCCTCCACCCGCGATCCGGCCAGATGGGGGGCGAGGTCGTGCCAGAACATGCGGGCCAGCAGCTCGATCGAGGTGTTGGCGAGCGGCAGCACCAGGACATCCTCGTGGGGGAAGCGGTAGGTCCGCTCGCCGAAGAGGATCTCGACCGCGCTCCCCTCGCGCGTGCACCGCAGCCGCGGGCTCTCGCCCGGCACGAGCATCCGGCTGTCGAGCCGGGCGCAGAGGGCGCGCAGGGCGCGTTTGAAGCTCTCGATGTCCACCAGGAGCCCCTCGCCGTCGAGGTCCCCCCCGGCGAGCTCCACCCGCACCCGGTAGTTGTGCCCGTGGAGCAGCTCGGCGCGCCCGTCGCCGAAGAGGGTGAAGTGGGCGGCGGAGAACTTGAAATCTTCCTTGGCGAGGACTACCCGGTAGCGAGCCATGGGCCCGATTCTACGCGAGGAAACCATGCGGAGAATTCTACGCGGGCTGTACCATAGCCCGCGTTTTCATACCGGTGACAGGGGGAATCCATTGAACGCCACGATCACGCGCCACCGGGCGGTCCTCGCCGCCTCGCTCTTCCTGCTCCTCGCGGCGGCCGCGCCGGCGCTCGCCGGGCCGAGGCTCTTCGCGCCCGAGGGGGCTGCCGTCCGTTACATGCCCACGCGGCAGTACGACCTGCAGCACCTGCGGCTCGACCTCGCCTTCGACTGGGATGCCAGGAGCGTCGCCGGCACCGCCACCAACACCCTCGTCCCCCTGCTGCCCGGGGTCGAGTCGCTGGTCTTCAACGCCGCCGGGCTCGAGGTCCGGACGGTGCGGGTCAACGGCGCCGAGCGGCCGTTCACCCTCGATCCGCAGGCCCATACCCTGACCGTGAAGCTGGACCGCGGCTACGGCCCGCAGGACCGCCTCGAGGTTGCGATCGAGTACTCCGCCCGTCCCCAGGCCGGCCTCTACTTCGTCGGCCCCGACGCCGGCTATCCCAAAAAGCCGCGTCAGATCTACTCGCAGGGGGAGGCCGACCTCAACCGTTTCTGGTTCCCGAGCTGGGACTATCCGAACGACCGCGCCACCACCGAGATGCTCGCCACGGTCAAGCGCCCGCTCGTGGTGGTCGGCAACGGCAAGCTGCTGGAGGTGACCGACCGCGCCGACGGGCGGCGGACCTACCACTGGCGCATGGAGGTCCCCCACACGACCTATCTCGTCTCGGTGGCGATCGGCGACTTCACCAGGGTCACGGACACCTGGCACGGCATTCCGGTGGAGTATTACGTCCCCCCCGG
The DNA here is from genome assembly GCA_963698025.1 of uncultured Acidobacteriota bacterium. Classification (GTDB taxonomy): domain Bacteria; phylum Acidobacteriota; class Thermoanaerobaculia; order Multivoradales; family UBA5704; genus DATARR01. The sequence goes on from OY969112.1 coordinate 2,148,637, forward strand.
CACCGACGAGGCCACCACCCGCCGCTCGTTCGGCGACACGCCGAAGATCCTCGAGTTCTACTCCCAGGCGACCGGCCGCCCCTACCCCTACGCCAAGTACGCCCAGTCCACCGTGATCGACTACATGTGGGGGGGGATGGAGAACATCTCCGCCACCACCCAGACCGCGCGCACCCTGCACGACGCACGGGCCGACCATGATTCCCCGAGCGAGGGGCTGGTCGCCCACGAAACGGCCCATCAGTGGTTCGGCGACCTCCTCACCTGCGAGGACTGGTCGAACACCTGGCTCAACGAGGGGTTCGCCGACTACTTCACCGCCCTCTACCTGCGGTCGGCCCACGGCGAGGACGAGTTCGCCTGGGAGGTCGACGACCTGCGCCAGTCCTACCTCCGCGAGGTCGAGCGGGACTACCGGCGGCCGATCGTCACCCGGCGCTACGCCGACCCGAACGACATGTTCGACCACCACACCTACAGCAAGGGGGCGCTGGTGCTCCACACGATCCATCACCTCCTCGGCGAGGAGGGGTGGTCGAAAGGGATCCAGGCCTACGTCGAGCGGTACGCCGGGCAGACGGTGACCACGCCCGACTTCCAGAACGCTCTCGAAAAGGCCACCGGGGTCTCTCTCGGCCAAATTTTCGAGCAGTACGTCTACGGCGCCGGCCACCCCGAGCTGAAGGTCAAGTGGGAGTACCAGCCGGACACCCGCCAGGTGCATCTCGAGATCCGGCAGACCCAGAAGCTCGACGCGCAGACCGGCCTCTTCTCCTTCCCGCTCGACGTCGCCCTGGTGGGCGAGCGGGAGACGGCGGTGCGGCGCGTGCCGGTCGCGGCGCGCGACTTCCAGGACCTCTATATCCCGAGCGACGAGCGCCCCCGCACGGTGGTACTGGACCCCGAGGGGTGGATCCTGAAGACGGTCGACTTCGCCAAGCCGGCCGCCGAGTGGGCGATCCAGCTCGCGGCCTCCAAGCCCCTCGCGGCCAGGCTGGAGGCGATCCGCGCGCTCGGCGACCTCGGCGGCGACGAGGCCGTGGCGGCGCTCGGCCGGACCCTCCGCGAGGAGCCCTTCCACGGCGCCCGGCGGGAGGCCGCGAAGGCGCTCGGCAAGGCCGGAAAGGACGCCGCCCTGGAGGCCCTCCGCGGCGGGCTGGCCGACAAGGACAGCCGCGTGCGCACCGGCGTCCTCGAAGCGCTCGGCGAGTTTCCCGAGCACCGCGAGCTGATCCCGATCCTCCGCAAGGCCCTGGAGACCGACGATAGCTACGCCGCCCGGGCGGCGGCGGCCGGCGCTCTCGGCGAGCTCGGAAAGCGGCGCGGCGAGGCCGCTCCCGCGCTCGTCGCGGCCCTCTCCCAGGAGAGCTACCGCGAGGTGGTCCGCGGCGAGGCGATCAAGGCGCTGGCCAAGGTCGATCCCGCCCGCGCCTGGGATCACGCCGTCCGGCTGGCCAGATATGGCGCCCCCGTCGATAGCCGCTCCGCCGCCCTCGAGGCCCTGGTCACCCTCGGCGGGCCGGACGGCCATCGCCGCGACGAGGTCCGCAAGATCCTCGAGGGCTATCTCGACGATCCCTACTACTCTCTGCGCGAGAGCGCCTACCGGCGGCTCGGCGAGTTGGGGGACCCGGCCGCCATCCCGGCGATCGAGCGCCGGGGCCGGCTGGAGGCCGACGGCCGGCAGCGGCGCAACGCCGAGAAGGCGGTCGAAAAGATCCACGCCAGCCAGGAGAAAGTGCACGAGGACCAGGCCCTCCGCGACCGCGTCGAGCAGCTCGAGCGGGAGACGGAGGTGCTGAAGGAGCAGATCAAGGCGCTCCCGCCCCCTTGATCCGCGCCGCCTTCTCCACCAGGTCCGCCAGCTCGGAAGTCTTGGCGCTCTTCGCGAGGCCGTTCCCGGCCTCGCGCACCTGGCGGGCAACCTCGGCGAGGTCCGTCCTGGCCCAGGGGGAGCCCTTGAGGATCTCGGCGAACTCGGCTACCAGGGCGGCCAGACGGAAGCCGGGCGAGGCCGCCTGCCAGGAGGGAGCGAGGTCGGAGAGGTAGAGCCTTCGCTCGGTCTCGGTGAGGTTGCCGATCTCGGGCGAGCGGTAGCGCAGGCGCAGGGTGGCGACCAGACCCTCCCGGGGAGCGTCGGGCCGCAGCTCGACCTCGTAGAGAGCGGTCACGCCGTGGCCGGCCCCCACCTCGCCGGCATCGACCGTGTTGTCGCGGAAGCGCTCATCGGCGATTGCCCGGTTCTCGTAGCCCAGCAGCCGGTAGCGCGCCACCACGGCGGGGTTGAATTCCACCTGCGCCTTGGCGTCCTTGGCGATCGTCATCAGGGTGCCGGCGAGCTCATCGACCAGCACCCGCCTCGCCTCGGCGAGGGTGTCGATGTAGGCGTAGTGGCCGTCCCCCTTGTCGGCGAGCTGCTCCATCAGATGGTCGTTGTAGTTGCCCATGCCGAACCCGAGCGTCGTCAGCTCGATCCCCCGCCGGGCCTCGCGGCCGATCTGCCCCAGGATGGCCTGCGGACCGGCGTGGCCGACGTTGGCGACGCCGTCCGAGCAGAGGATGATCCGGTTCGCGGCGTTCTGGCGGAAGCTCCGGCCGGCCATCTCGTACCCGACCTTGAGCCCCTCCTCGGTGTTGGTCGAGCCCTCGGAGGTCAGCTGCCCGATTGCCCGGCGCACCGTCTCGCGGTCGGCGGTGGGCTCCTGGAGCACCCGCGCGGTGCTGCCGAAGACCACCAGGCCGATCCGGTCGGTCGGGCGGAGCTGGTCGAGCAGCAGCGAGAGCGACTGCTTGACCAGACCCAGGCGGTTCTCCTCGGCCATCGAGCCGGAGACGTCGATCACGAAGGTCAGCACCACCGGCCGGCGGTTGTCCATCCGGACCTCGCGGCCGCGGAGGTTGAAGCGCAGCAGCCGGTATTGCGGACCCTGGACGAAGGGGGTCGGCCCCCCCTCGGCCTTGATCGCGAAGTCCCCCTGCCGGGGAGCCGGATCGCCGTAGTCGAAGAAGTTCACGAACTCCTCGACGCGGATCGATGCCGGATCGGGAAGGTTGCCGTCGGTGAGATACCGGCGCGTCACGGTATAGGAGGCGGTGTCGACGTCCAGCCCGAAGGTGGAGAGCCGGTGGGCCGCCGTGTCCTTGAAGGGATTGACCCCGGCCGACTTGTAGCGGACGTCGGGGTAGGGCCCCGCCGTCTCGGCCGCCGCCTCATTCATCCGTAGAGGAGCATCGTCGGCGCCGCTGGCCTTCCTCGACGAGACCTTGGGAGCTGCCGCCGGCGCGGGCACGCTCTCCGTCTCCGGGACCTGGAGCGGTTGCATGGAGGGTTCAGGCTCCCGCGGGGCGGCCGCCACGCCGTCGATCATGCCCCCTGCGGTTCCCCCCGCGACGCCGCCGACGACGCCCCCCTCGACACCGCCCTCGACGCTCCCCCCGGAACTGGCTCCCCCCGGAGAGCCCAGCGACCTGGCCGCGTCCTTCTCCTGCCTGGAGAGCGGCATCGGCGAGGGGGGTGGCGGCGGCACGGCCTGGGCGATTCCGGCGAGCGGCTTCGCCTCCAGGGGCAGGCTCACCCGCGGCGCGGCAGGGGGGGAAGCCGGAGAGACCGCCTGTTTCCGCTCCGTCTTTTGCAGGACCGACTCGGAACGGGCCGTCTCCCGCACGGCGGGCACCCGCATCCGCACCTCGAGGGCCAGCAGACCGGCGCCGACCATCGTCACCAGCGAGGCCGCGATCAGCCAGCGCTGCCGTGGGGGCAGAGAGCTCCGCCCGCCGGCCTCCGGCGCCAGGGTGTTGACCGGGATCGACGGCGGGATCTCGCTCTTGATCCTATCCAGCAGCCCGGCCGGGGCCCCGAGCTCGTCGCGCTCGGCCAGCTTCCGGGCGATCTCACGCTCGTTCAGCCTGCTCATCGGGCGTCCTCCTCCAGGGCCAGGGCCAGCAGCCGGAGCGCCTTCTTGAGGCGCTTGCGGATGCCGACCGTCGTGATCCCCTCCTGGCGCGCGATCTCCTTGACCGGCAGGTCCCCCCAGAAAATGGCGGTGACCGTGTAGCGCAGCTCCTCCGGCAGGGCGAGGACCGCGCGCCGCAGCCGGTCCCCCTCCATGCCCCGCCCCACCACCTCGTCGGCGGCGGGCGCGGGGTCCGGGACGGCCGCCTCGTGCTTCTCCTCGAGCGGCACGAGACGCCGGGGCCGGCGCATGTGGTTCAGGAAGGTGGTGTAGGCGATGCGGAACAGCCAGGTCGAGAACTGCGACCGGCCATCGAAGCCGGGCAGCGCGTCCCACGCCTTGCGATAGGTCTCCTGCGTGAGATCCGCCGCCAGGTCGGGATCGCCGCTGAGCCGGCGCAACAGAGCGAAGACCCCGTGATAGGTCCGCTCCACCAGCCGCTCGGCGGCGCCCCGGTCCCCGGCGGCCAGGGCGGCCAGCAGCCGCCCCTCCTCGCCTGCCTCGGGCCGGTTCCGCAACTCGCCTCCCGGAAGACTCGTCGAAACTGCTGTTCGTAGAGTGCTCATCCTAACCGCTTAGACAACGGCGGCGGGCGAGAGGAAACCGGGAAGGCCTGAGTGAAAACTTACGCTGAACCTGTTAAATTACGCATTCTTTACTGGGTACCCCCAGGAACCTTTGTGCAAAGGAGATCCGATGAAGAAAAGAGCGAAGAAGCTGACCTTGAGCCGGGAGACGCTCCACCACCTGCAGCACATGCAGCTCACGCAAGTGGCCGGCGGGGGGCGGACCTTCGAGATCAACACCGGCTGCGCGTGCACCGACGGGTGCGGCGGCACGGGGGGCGGCGGTACCGGGAGTGGAGGCACGGGCGGTGGAGGCGGCGGGAGCGCGGCCGCCTGCACGACCGGCCGGACCTACGAGATCCTTTCGGGTTGCGCCACGAACTGCGGTTGACCTCCTCCAGGCCGAAAGGGACTCAAGGGACGCCAAGGACATAGAGGGCGAACGAGCACGGTCTCGGCAGTCCCTCTTGTCCTTGTCGTCCTTGATGTCCCTGTCGTCCTTTTGGGTCCCTGCCTTCCCTTTACGGTTTCCGCGTCATCCGCTGGTCCGGCTGGCCGGGCTCCCCCAGCACCGCGACCATGGCCGGTCCCTTGCCGTGGCGCTCGAACCGGACTCCGAACCCCACGGGCAGCCCTTCTGGCCGAAACCGGGTCGCCGCCATGGGCACGAGAAGGTACGCCTCGGACCCGATCTGCATGCGCAACCGCCCCCCCAGAAGATCGATCTTCATCGTCTCCCCGTTTTCGCCGGCATAGCTCCCCACCAGAGCCTTCAGATCGGCCCGGCCGACAGCCACCTCGGGGTCCCCCAGGCTGAGGGCGAAAGCCGGCCGCTCCATCTTCGCGACGCAGGAGGTGTCGAGCCGGTCCACCGAACCGTCCTCGACGGTCTTGATCTGAAGAGCGGTGATGCACTCCTGACCCTTGAAGCCGTTCCGGCCGTGGCCCGCGCCGGGGACGAGGACGTATTTGCCGTGGCGGAGGGTGCGGGCGGCCTCTTTGCCGTCGCTCGGCGGGGTGGCGGGATCGAGCTCGCCGGCGATGACGAGCGCCGGCACGTCCGAGGTCACCGGCGCCAGGAAGCTCTGCGGGATCCTCGCCGCCGGCCACCCGGCGCAGGCCGCCTGCTGCCGGCGGATGCGGAAGTCCCCCAGGAAGGTGCCGGCCACCGCGGCCGGGATCTCCTGCTCACGGATGAAGGGGATGTCCTCGGAGCAGGTGACCCCGAAGAAGTAGCCGTTGTCCAGCGAGCTCATGCCGCCGGCGGTGGAGCTCCCCGTCTCGGCCAGCGGCTTCCAGTCCCCCCGCGCCGCCAGGTGGACCCGCAAGGGCAGCTCGGCCGCCACGGCCGGGTTGTAGAGCATGTAGCGCAAGGTCTGGGCGACGCCGTTGCGCGTGAGCCGGACCTCGTGCGGCTGGCCGGTCGAGGGGTTGATGAGCTGCACGCGGACCGGCTGCCGCCCGGATTGCGCGAGCACCGCGGCGATCTCGTCCGCGAGCTTGGGGAAGGCCCGGGAGCAGCCCGCGTCGCCCGCGCACTCCGCCACCAGCCCGTCCAGCGCCTTCTGCGTGCTGCGGGCGAAGAAGAGCGGCGCCCGGTCGTGGGTCGGCACCACGCCGTCGAGGATCGCGGTGCGCACCCGGTCCGGATGGCGCCGCAGGTAGACCAGGACCGCCCGCGTGCCGTAGGAGCCCCCCATGATGTTCACCTGGGGGTAGCCGAGGGCGGCGCGCACCTCGTCGACGTCGTCGACGGCGTTGTCGGTGGTGTACTGGGAGAGGTCGGCGGTCTTGCGCAGCCGCTCGCCGCAGGCACGCACCTTGCCGGCGGGCACGAAGTCGTCGAGGAACCCCTGGATGTCATGAAGCTCGGGGCATTCGAGGGGCGACGAGCCGCCGGTCCCCCGCGCATCCACGAGCAGGAAGTCGCGATGCCGGCGCAGCGGCGCCAGATCCTGACTGAGGAAGCCCGCGTCCGCCACCGCGGGCTCGCCCGGCCCGCCCGCGAAGTAGACGACCGCATCGGGCCGCCGGTCGGGGCCGAGAGCCGGCAGCACGACGACCCGCAGGGAGATCCTGCGCCCCTTCTTCGCCGCGCGGTTCTCGAAGACCTGGTAGGTGCCGCACCGTGCGCCCTTCGGCAGGGCCGGATCGGTGCAGGCGCCGAGGGTCAGCCGTGGCGCCGCGGGCCGATCCGCCGCGCGCCCCGCTCCCGTGGAGAAGATGGAAAGAAAGAAAATGACGAAAGTGGCAGTTCGTTTCATGAAGACCTCCCTTTTCTTCTACTACGACCGCGCGGTAGAAGGATAGTTTCAGGAAGCCTGCCTAGGTCAAAACCGGAGCGCTCCACCCGCGGGGCCTCGGCAGGGCGACCGCAGGTCGCCCCTACACCCTTCGCTCAACGTTGTCTCCGCGCCGGAGGTTGTAGGGGCGACCTGCGGTCGCCCTCTCAGCGGGCGGGTATATCCGCTGCCGCTATGCCCTCCGCCCCCTCCGCCGCCAGCACCATCTGCACCACCGTCTCCATGTGCCCCGTCTGCGGGAAGAGGTCGAAGAAGACGACGCTCTCAATCCGGTAGGTCGGCAGGAGCTGGCGCAGGTCGCGGGCGAGGGCGGCCGGATGGCAGGAGACGTAGGTCAGCCGGAGAGGCCGGCGGGCGAGCAGGGCGGTGCGCACCTCGCTCGCCAAGCCGCCGCGGGGCGGGTCCACCACCACGCGGTCCAGCCCCTCCGGCATCCTCTTCACCCAGCTCTCGACCACCTGGTTCACGACCTCCAGGTGGACCGCCTGGTTGCGCCTCATGTTGAGCCGGGCGTAGCGCGAGCCGATCTGGTCGGATTCGACGGCGACTACATGATCATAGAGACGGGAGAGCGGCAGGCTGAACAGGCCGACCCCGGCGTAGAGGTCGACCGCCGCCTTCCCCTTCCAGGGGCCGACCGTGACGTCCACCAGCCGCGGCAGCAGCCCGCGGTGGGACTGGAAGAAGCAGCGGGCGTCGTAGGCGTAGGTGATCTCCCCCACCTTCGTCGACACCTCGCCGTGCGGCAGCCCGGCGATGGGCGGGGCCACCGTGACCGCGCCGTCGTCCCCCGCCGCGAGGTCGATCCGCTGCGGCGCCCCCTCCCCCAGGTGGGCGGGCAGCTCGCCCAGCAGCGCCTCGAGCTCCGGCACCAGCAGCGGGCACCGGGACACGGGGATCACGTCGTTCGTGCCCCGGGCGTGGTAGCCCACCCGGATGCCCCCGGTCGCGGGGTCGGCCTCGGTGTGGACCTGGGTGCGCAGGCGGTACCCCCAGGGCTCCCCCTTGATCACCTCGACGTCCGCGGAGAGCTCCAGGTGGCCGAGGTGCTCGAGCGTCTCGCGGACCGCCTGCACCTTGAGCCGCGTCTGCATGTCGTCGTCCAGGTGCTGGAGGTCGCAGATGCTGGAGCGCGAGAGCTCCGGCACGGGATCGGGCCGGCGCGCCGGCCCCGGCTCGAGGATCTGGACGATCTCCGCCCGGCCGTAGTCCGGCTTGCGCTCGACGACCCGCGCCCGCACCAGGTCCCCCGGCGCCGTGCGTGGAATGAAGATCGGCACGCCCTGGAAGCGGGCCAGCCCGTCGCCCCCGGCCACGAGCTTCTCGATCCGCGTCTCGATCTCGGTGACGTCGATCAGCCGGGCGCCCACCGGCGGGATCGGCGGGGCCGGCGGCGTGGCGGGCGCCCGCCCCTCGAGCACCTCCTTGGCATGCTCCAGCGCAGCGGGCGACGGTACCCGGCGATCGTCGGCCGTGCGGGGCGGACGGCGCGCGGGGCGGCTCTCCTCGGCGGGACCACGGCGGTCGTCCCGGGGACGAGGCGGGTAAGGCGGCCGGCGATCGTCCCCTCCCCGAGGCGGGCCAGAGGGGCGGCGATCGTCACCTTCCCTTCCCTGGTAGGGCGGACGGGGTGGGCGCCGGTCGTCGCCTTCCCGTCCCTCCCGACGCGGATAGGACGGCCGGCGATCGTCACCTCCTCGCGGCGGGCCGGCGGGCCGGCGGTCGCCCCCTCCCCGCTCCTGGAACGGCGGCCGGCGGGCGTCGCCTCCACGAGGCGGCCCCGGTGGACGGCGATCATCCGTTCCCCTTCCCTGGTAGGGCGGGCGTGGCGGACGGCGGTCCTCCGGGCCTCGCGGTGGCCTCTCGGCCGGGCGAGGGGGCGCCGGGGGGCGGCGATCCGGATCCCCGGGGGCGCCTTGCCGCTGCCAGGGGGCGCGCGCGCTCCCGCCGGCGGTCCGCTCCCGGCTCCCCGCCCTGTCTTCTGGGGGCCGGCCCGGGGGGCGGCCTTCCGGAGGCCGGCCCGGCCGACCCGGGGGACGAGGCCCTCCGGACCGCCCACCGGGGCCGCGTCCACCGCCCGCGCCCCCTCCGCTCTGTGGGCCTCTCATCTCGCCTGTCCCTTCGTCGTTTCCTTCGTCGTTTCCGTCATGCCGCCGTTCCCTCCACGAGGATGTGAATTCGGGGCGCCAGCTCCGGCAGGCGCCGCTCGATTTCTGCCCGCAGATCCTCGATACGGAACCGGCGCGACAGGTGATGCAGGACGAGGGCCTCATTGCGAAACTCCCCCGCCCGGCACTCGATGTCCCCCAGATGGAGGTGCTTGAACCGCTCCCCCTTGTCCCGGTGCTCCTCGCCCAGGAAGGTGCACTCCAGCATCAGCACCCGGCTCTGGAAGATCCGCGGCTCCATCTCGAAGATCTTCGGCCCGGTGTCGCCGCAGTAGGTGAGCCAGAGGTCGTCGATCACCTCCGCGGTCTCCACCCCCCGCTCGCGCAGCCCGATCAGCTCGGCCGGCGGCATCCCCACAAAGGCCGGCGCCAGGCGCCGCCGCCCGTGCCAGAGGTGGTAGCCGAGGCTCGGCACCACGTGGTCGGTGGCGAAGGCCTCCATCGTCAGCCCCTTCCCCACCGGCACCCGGTCGCCGGGGGAAAGGGGCGCGAGATCGTAACGGTACCGGGCCCCCTCCAGGCGCTCCGCGGCGGCGATGAACGCTCCCATCGCCTCGAAGATCGCGGCCGGACAGAAGACCCGGGTGTGGACCAGCCGGTGGAGCGAGCGCTGGGAGAGGACGTACGGCAGCCCCAGCACATGGTCGAGATGCCCGTGGCTGATGAACACGTCCGGGGCGCCGGCGAGTTGGAGCGCCCCCCGCCCGACGTCGAGCGCCAGCCCCGGAGGGTGGACGCGGAACCAGTTGTCGTCGCCGGCGCGCGACCATCCCTCGATACGGAGGTCACCAAATCGCAGCTCGACGGGTCGCATACAAGATCGAAAAGACAGGACCGCCGCCCAGGTATTTCCAGAACGGCGGATCGCGGATACGCCCCCGTCAGATCTCCCGGTACAGCCAGCGGCGGATCGGCTGCAGGCGGTTCTGCACGCTCTGCCAGTCGGGATCGATGAGCCAGAGGGTCGCCGCCACCGAGGAGAGCAGCGAGTTACCGTCCTGGGGGGTGAAGCAGAAACCGTAGACCTCGCGCTTGTGCCGCACCGCGATCGTCGGCGTCACCGCCACGGTCTGCGACAGGATACGCCCGTAATACCCGTGATCGCGGCCGAAGCTGAAGATCAGGTTGGCGTAGCGCTTGTCGGTCATCGCCACCAGCGGGTTGTCGCGCAGGCGCTTCTTGACCTCTTCCAGGGTGATGTCGCGGTCGAGCTCGAGGTTGAACCAGATCGAGTGCATGTACTGCGTATTGATCTTGACCGCGCTCGAGAAGAGGTTGAGGTCGAGGTCCAGCGTCTCGAAGACGTGGTGGGCATCGCGCGCGTGGTGGGTGCCGAAGCTCGGGTCCTCGTGCTTGCCGACGTTGGGGGCCGGCACGAAGCTTTCCACCTGCGAGATGTCGTTCGACCGCCGCATGCAGACGAAGGTCCCCTTTTTCAGGGCGTACTTGCCGTCCTGGTGGGTGATCGTCTTGATCAGGGTCGTGATGTTGTGGGTGTTGCAGGAGACGATCTGGAGGAAGCGGTCCTCGCCGGGCACCAGCACCTCGTCGTTGATGCCGCGGGCGTAGGGCTTGCCGAAGCCGAACTCGCTCCCCTGGGCGAGGAACCCCTTGGGACCGGTCAGGGTCTCGTAGAACTTCCCCTTGTTCTCGTTCCCCGCCGGGGTGCAGTCGACGATCACCGTCGCCCGCTCCATCGCCTCGCGCGACTCCAAGGCCACCTCGTGCCCCAGCTTCTCGAAGTCCGACCGCATGTTCTCGTCCACCGCCAACTTGGCGCCGCGCTGGATCAGATGGTTCAGCTTGGCCCGGTCGGACACGAGCGGCGTCCGCTTGTGGAAGGTGACCTCATCGATTCCCATCTTGTCCCGGAAGTCGGTGAAGAGACCGAGCAGGGGCTCGCCAATCGTTCCCGTGCCCACGACGTGGACGATCTTTTTCATGGTTCCCTCACGAGAAAACGGTTGATGACAGGGCGAAGAAGCTGAAACCCGCGACGCGCGCGAGATTAGCACAGGGCATGCCATGAGGGAGGCGCGGGAGGACCGCCCCTTGCGCCCTCCTCACCGAAATATTGTAAAGTCTCTATGTGAAGCCGCGCCCGACCCTACTCCTCCACGTTTCCGTCCCCCACCTCGCCGTGCTTGCCGCCGCCCCGCCACGTCGGGTCGCGCCGGGCGAAGGAGTCGAGATCCTGGGGCACTTCGACGATCGTGCGGGTGACCTTGGGATCGCAGGTGGTGTTCTCGCACTCGTAGGTATACACGTTCCAGTCGTCCCGCCGGCCGTAGGCCGTGAGCGTCTGGTAGGTGTCGCAGTTGCCGCATTTGATTGAGATGTTGCGGATGTTGATCTTTTCCTCTTCAGCCATGGAACCTCCCAGAAGACATCTTCCCACGGTGGCCCGGCTCTTGCACTTTTCGGCCCCGTCATGAGAGTAGCACCACGCCTTTGGGCGTACCTGACGTTTGCGGCGAGCCTCCTGGTGACCGGGCAGGTCCCGGCTTTCGCCCAGGAGCCGCAGCCGCCGCAGTTCCAGGACGAGGTCTCCGTCGGCTTGGTGCTCGTTCCGGTGGTCGTCCGCTCCGGCGCGGGCTATGCCAAGAACCTGGAGCAGAAGGACTTCCAGCTCCGCGTCGAGGGCAAGCCGGTGCGGGCCGAGAGCTTCGAGCGCCGCTCGGACGCCCCGGCGAGCGTCATCCTGCTCCAGGATCTCTCGGGGAGCATGGCGAACGGCGGCAAGCTCGAGGAGAGCCAGCAGGCGCTCCGCTTCTTCCTCGACAAGGCGCTCCCGGGCGACGAGTTCGCCGTCGCTACCTTCGCCAGCGGGATCTTCGAGGTCGAGGTCCCGTTCACCAGGAACCAGGCGGCGCTGCGCGAGGCGAGCGACCGCTGGCGCGCCTACGGCACCACGACCCTCCACAACGCCGTGGCCCGCATCCCCAAGATCTCGCTCGAGGGGCGCAATCCGAAGCGCTTCGCCCTCCTGATCACCGACGGCGTGGACAACGCCAGCCATCTGACCCCCGAGGCTGCGCGGGCGGTCGTCCAGGAGGCCCAGCTCCCCACCTACGTGCTGGGGCTGGGGTCGGGCAACCCCTACGAGCTGACGCAGGACGGGAAGAAGATCTACCGCTATGCCGACGTGCTCAGCCTGCTCGCGGCCGTCACGGGTGGGCGCTACTACTCGATCGCCAATCATGAGGATCTCCAGAAGGCTCTGGCGGAGATCCTCGACGATGTCCGGCACCAATACGTACTGGGTTTCTCGACTGGCGACGGGGCGGTGAAGTTCCGCCCACTCACGGTCGAGGTCAAGGGTAAGAGCAGCAACCGCCGGGCCGTTGTCTTCCGGCGCGGCTACAAAGGAACCCCGCCCGCGGAAACCCGCGCGGGCGGCTGAACCGCAACCGGGCCCCGCTTCCCCGCCGGAGGGACGGACCCCGAGCCAAGGGAGAATCACCATGAACAGGAAACCGTGGATCATTGCCCTCTCGCTGACCGCCGCCCTCGTCGGCACCACGGGTTGCGCGACCAAGAAGTACGTCAAGCAGGAGACCGGCGCGGTCAACACCCGCGTCGACGAGGTGCAGGGGCAGGTCGAGCAGACGCAGACCCGTCTCGACACCCACGACAAGCAGATCGGCCAGATCTCGCAGACCGCCCAGGACGCGCTGCGCCGCGCTCAGGAGGCGGGCAAGCTCGCCGAGGGGAAGTTCCTCTATGAGACGATACTGACCGACGAGAAGGTGAAGTTCGGCTTCGACACCTCCGACCTCTCCCCCGAGGCCATGGCCGCCATCGACGAATTCGCGGCCAAGATCAAGCAGGACAACAAGAACGTCTACGTCGAGATCCAGGGGCACACCGACAACGTCGGCTCGGAGAAGTACAACGAGGAGCTCGGGCTGCTGCGGGCCGAGTCGGTCCGCCGCTATCTCAACCAGAAGCAGAGCTTCCCGCTCCACCGGATCAACGTCATCTCCTACGGCGAGAGCAGCCCGGTAGCGGACAACAAGACCCGCGAGGGGCGCTCCCAGAACCGCCGCGTGGCGCTGGTGGTGCTGGACTAGGAAAACCTGAACGGGGAAGTCGGGGCGCTCCTCATGGGCGCCCTGCTGCCTCCGCCCTCTACGCCCCGGCCTTCTTGATCAGCTGGCGCAGGGTGTCGCCGTCGGCGATGCCAGACTGCAGGTAGGAGACGTTGCCCCGCTTGTCGACCACCAACAGCGTGGGGAGGGCGAAGACGCCCATCTTGCCGGCGACCGCCTGCTCGGGGTCGAGCAGCACGGGATAGGGGAACGGCTTCTCCTTGAGGAACTTCTTCACGTCCGCCGGCGTCTCCCCCACGTTGGCGGCCAGGAACTGGACCCCCCGCCCCTTCAGGTCGCGGTAGACCGGCTCGAGGATCTGCGCCTGCAGCCGGCAGGGCATGCACCAGGTGGCCCAGAAGTCGACCACCACCACCTGGCCGGGGAAGCTCTTCGGCCCCAGCTTGCGGCCATCCACCGACGGTAGCTGGAAGTCGGCCGAGGTGCCGGCAACCGCGGGCTTCGGAGGAGCCCCGCCGGCGGACCCCTTGCCGGCGCTCGCGCCGTCCTTGCAGCTCAGGAGGAGGAGGGAAGCGAACGCGGCGGCCGCCAGAACGGGGCGCCCGGAGCGGAGCACGCGGGAGAGGGTCGTGATCATCATGGCCTCACAAGGATACTCAGAAGAATAAAAGATGGTCATTCCGCCCCGAAAGCGGGGGCGTCCACCGGCGGGAACAAAAAGAAGCGAACGGGAAATCCCGCCGCTACCGGTCTTCCGAAACCGCGGTGACGGGCTCCACCGGCCCGATCGGCGGATCGCCTCGGTACGATACCCGCTCCAGGAACAATCCCGAAGGAGGCGCCGTCCATTCCGCCGGCAGCCCCTTCCCCGACTTCGGCGTCTTCGCCGCCAGCAGGGCTTCAAACTCTTTACGGTCGAGCTCCCCGGCGCCGATCTGCACGAGCGTCCCGACGACCCGGCGGACCATCTTCCAGAGGAAGTGGGAGGCGGAGAGACGCACCAGGACCAGCCCTCCGTCGGTCGTCACCTCGGCCTTCTCGACGACCACCAGGGTGCTCGGCTGCTCGGCCGGACGCTCGCAGAACAGCCGGAAGTCGTGCTTCCCCGCCAGCAGCGCGGCGGCCTCCGCCATCCGGTCCTCGTCGAGCGGGCGCTTCACCCACCAGACGAAGCGCTTGGCGAGCGCCGTGCGCCGCCGCGAGATCTGGTAGAGGTACGAGCGCGAGACCGCGTCGTGACGGGAGTGGAAACGGTCGCCCGCCGCGGCCAGGGAGAGGATGTGGACGTCCGCCGGCAACCGGTCGTTGACCGCGCGCCGGAACGGCTCGGGGTCGATCCGCTGGGCCAGCCGCAGGTGCGCCACCTGCGCCAGGGCGTGGACTCCGGCGTCGGTCCGGCCCGAGCCCCCCAGCTCGCGGATGGCTCCCCCGCCGGCCTCCTCGACCGCCCGCCGCAGCTCCCCCGTCACCGAACGCGCGTTCTTCTGCTCCTGCCAGCCGTGGTAGCGGGTCCCCTCGTACTCGAGGGTCAGACGGTAGGTCGGCATTTCCGGCTCCTCCAGAAGCTCGTGCTAAGATTTGCTCCCCAATCGACGATCCGCGGGCTCTCGCGGGCCTGCTTCTCATGGAGACCTGGCAATGAAAAAGATGACTGTCCTGCTCTTCGCTCTCTTCGCCCTCACCGTGGCCGCCCTGGCCGGCGCCGGCACCAAGGGTACCTGGACCGGCTGGGTGACCGACGAGCACTGCGGGGCCAAGGGCGCCAGCGCCGACCACAAGGCCTGCGCCGAGAAGTGCGCGGGAAGGGGCGACAAGCTGGTCTTCTACAACACCGAGGACAAGAAGATCTACAGCCTCGACAAGCAGGACCTGGCCAAGAGCAACATCGGCCAGGAGGTGAAGGTCACCGGCGAGGTGGACGGCAAGTCCATCAAGGTCGAGTCGATCAGCCCGGCCAAGGCCGGCCAGTAGCCGAAGCAGGGACGAAAGGGACAGCAGGGACGAGAGGCGAGGATCTCGCCAAGGTCCCTGCTCGTTCTTTACGTCCCTTTTGTCCTTGTCGTCCCTTTCGTCCCTGCCTTTCCCCCAGCCGCCTGCCTAGATCCTCACCTTCCGGCTCACCAGCGTGCGGTCGCCGTCCTGGAGCGTGGCCTCGGCGGTCTTCGCCCGTGCCGCGAGCAACCCCTGAGCGGAGGCCGGCAGCTCGTAGGAGCGGTCGATCACGTACCAGTCGGCCGGCTCCCTGGAGCCGAGCACGACGTCCAGCACGCCCCCCTGGGGTGGCAGGGTGTGATAGGTGAAGTCCCGCCACCCCTGCGGCGTCCGCCGCGGCCGCCGCGCCGCGCCCCCCTTGACGGTGTCGCCGCCCATCGGCACGGTCTCGCCGTCTATCTGGAGCGACTCCACCTGTGCCGCGTTGGGAATGAGAACGCTCGCCACCGGCGCGCCACGCGGCGAGGTCAGCCGCAGGCGCAGGTGGCGTTTGCCATCGACGATCGAATCCGCCAGCACCGCCAGCTCCGGCCCCGGCGCGGCCAGCGGGGGAGCGGGCGCCGTGAAGGAGCGGCCGAACGGCGGCGACCACGGGTAGGGGAGCACCGGCTTCTGCCCGAAGGCGGCGGCCTGGCGCATCGCCGGGGGGAGCGGCGGCCCGCCCATCTCCAGCACCCAGCGGGTCTCGCCGGAAAGGGCGTCCTTGTGCAGCAGCACGTCCATGGCGTGCGGCGAGGCCGGCGAGAACGGCGGCGAGACGCGGGCCCACACCAGGCAGACCACCGCCAGCGCCAGCGCGGTCAGGGGGAGCCAGCGCCGCCAGAGCGGACCGGCCCCCGACATCAAGGGGGTCAGCGCGCTGAAGACCAGGCCCAGCAGCACGGCGGTGACCAGCAGCCCCAGCACCCCGAGCCCCAGATAGAGCGAGCTGAGGAGGGGGAGCCAGAGGAGAGCCGCCACGAAGAACGGCAGCACCGCGGCGAGCGTGCGGCCGGCCGCCGAACCGGCGAGCGCCAGGCCGCAGACGCCGGCCACCAGCGCCGGCACCACGAAGAGATAGCTCATCCCCGGCAGGAAGATCCCGAGCAGCAGCCCGAGCAGCGACCAGGCGGTCCAGACCCCCGCCCAGAGCCCCGGCAGGCTGACCCGCCGCCCCATCAGGCCCGCGAGCCCCACCCCCCCGCCGAAGGCGAGCAGCCAGAAGACGGCGGTGGCCGGTCCCGGATGCGCCACCCAGGGGCGCGGGAAGGCCCCCGCGATCAGCATCTGGAAGACGACGGTCAGGACCAGCACGAAGAGCAGTATCGCCAGGGGGGCGGCGAGGCCGAGCACGAAAGAGCCCCCCCAGACGGTGAGGCCGCGCCGGCGGGCGAGGAACGCCGCGGCGAGCGTCAGCGCCAGCGCCAGCAACCCGAGCAGCGGGGAGAGGCCGGCCGGCCAGCGCACCACCACGGCGTGGAGCAGGTCGAAGAACACCGCCCGCCCCCCGGGAGGATTCGCGAGGTCCGCCTCGGCCAGCCCGCGCACCGCCGCCAGGGCGTTGTCGCCATGGTGCTGGAGGCTCCCGAGAGAGACGTCCGCGAGGTTGTCGAGCGGCGAGTGGTACTGCGTCGGGTTCTCGATGAAGGCGAAGTTCAGGCCGGGGATCTGGAGCCGCTTGAACAGCGTCAGGTCGGTGTTGTTCGGCATGTACTGGTAGATGGTGGAGAACAGCGAGCTGGCGAAGGGGCGCGGCGCCCGGGCGGCGAAGGCGGAGAGCATCCAGGCGTCCGCGCCGCTGGTCTCGAACATCAGGCTCGGCCCCCCGGTGCCACGGGCCTCCAGGTTCACCACCGCTCCCACCTCGGCCATCGTCGGGCTGTGCTCCACGAAGGCCTTGGCGCCCAGCAGCCCCGCCTCCTCCCCCTCGTCGAGGAGAAAGAGGACGCCGTGGCGCAGCGGCGGCGCGGCCTTCAGGACGCGCGCCACCTCGAGGATCGCAGCCACGCCCGCCATGTCGTCGCTGACACCGGGACCGGCGGGCACCGAATCGTAGTGGGCCAGCAGCAGCACCGACCTGCCCGGCTCGCGGCCGGGCAGGCGCGCCAGCACGTTGCTCACCCGGGCACAGCTGCCGCTGCTGGTGCAGGCCACGGCCTCCTGGACCTCGGGCGCATAGCCCAGGGAGCGGAGCTGGGCGAGGATCCGCTCGCGCACCCGCGCGTCGGCCGGGGAGCCCACGGGATGGGGCGCGCCGTCGCCGAGCAGGTCGCGCAGCACCGCCTGCGCCCGGCCGGCGGAGAACTCCGCCGGGGGGGCCGACTCCGGCTTCGCGGCCGGCGGGCGGCCCAGGAAGATCGACAGCAGTAGCGCGAGAATGAACAGCGCCAGGGCGGCGGCGGGCCCCCAGGCGGCCGGCCGCTCTCCGGTTTCGACGATACCTCTGTTTCCAGTCTGGTCCACCATCGTGGCCTCCTCTCCGGGCGCTGACGCATCTTCGGGAGCGATCGCAGCGGGCGGATTCTAGAACAGTTCCAGGGTGCCGGCTGGAGGCGCGTCCGGGACGGGGGTGACCGTTGACGCCCGGCCGCGCCTCCACTACCCTCCCCAGCAATGGTTCCAGCGTCGGATGATCTCCTGTTTGGGCGGATCGCCCTGCACTACAAGCTCGTCACCCGCGAGCAGCTCCTCGAGGCCACCGAGGTCCAGAGCAGCCGCGGGGGGCAGCTGCGGCTGGGCGAGATCCTGGTCGACCGGGGGTATCTCAACCCGCGCCAGGTGGCGCAGATCCTCGCTGTGCAGCGCGACTACGTCGTCAAACAGCAGCAGCAGGCGCAAGCGGGCGCCGCGCCGTCCCTGGCGCCCCAGCCGATGCCCGCTCTCGAGGTCCAGGCGATGCCCGCCCTGGCCGAGGCCGCCGCGCCGGCCCTCCCGGTCCCCGCAGCGCCCGCCGCCCCACCGGCCGTGCAGGCCGCGGCCAGGCCCGCCATCGATCTCGAAGCCCCCCGGGCCCTCGACCGCCTCCTCGAGCGCGCACTGGCTCTCGGCGCCAGCGATCTCCACGTCCACAGCGGCTCGCCGCTGAAGATCCGCCTGCACGGCCAGATGTCCGACCTCGAGAGCGGGCTGCTCCCGGCGCGGACCGCCGAGCGCCTGGTGACCGAGATCCTGAACCCGGACCAGTTGCAGATCCTGCGCGACCAGGGGCAGGTGGACTTCGCCTACACCCTGCCGGGCAAGGGGCGGTTCCGCAGCAACGCCTACCGGCAGCAGCGCGGGGTCGACGCCGTCTTCCGGGTGATCCCGCCCAAGCCGCCGAGCCTGACCGACCTGGGGCTCCCCACCTCGCTCGCCCGGCTGGCCAACTACCATCAGGGGATGGTGCTGCTGACCGGTCCGGCCGGCTGCGGCAAGTCCTCGACCCTCGCCGCCCTGCTCAACATCATCAACGAGGACCGGCACGACCACATCATCACCATCGAGGACCCGATCGAGTACATCCACCCCTCGAAGAAGTGCGTGGTCAACCAGCGCCAGGTGGGCCCCCACACCGGCTCCTTCGCCCGCGCCCTGCGCGGCGCCCTGCGCGAGGACCCCGACGTCATCGCCATCGGCGAGCTGCGCGACCTCGAGACCATCTCGCTGGCGCTGACCGCCGCCGAGACCGGCCATCTGGTGCTCGCGACCCTGCACACCAACAACTCCATCCGCACGGTCAACCGCATCCTCGGCGTCTTCCCGCCGGGCCAGCAGGACCAGATCCGCACCATGGTCTCCGAGTCGCTGCGCGCCATCGTCTCCCAGCGCCTCATCCCCCGGGCCGACGGCAACGGCCGGGTGCCGGCGCTCGAGATCCTGATGGCCAACAAGGCGGTGGGCAACCTGATCCGCGAGAACAAGACCTTCCAGATCAAATCGGTGCTGCAGACCAGCGTCTCGCAGGGGATGTGCATGATCGACGCCTCCCTCGCCGAGCTGCTCAAGAACAAGGTGATCACCCGCGAGGAGGCGATGCGCAACGCCGACGACCCGCAGCGCTTCGCGGGGGGAGCCTGATTCCATGGCCCGCATCGACGAGCTGTTCCACTACCTGCAGGACCACAAGGGGTCCGACCTCCACCTGGCGGCGGGGCTCGAGCCGCGCATCCGCGTCCACGGCTCGCTCGAGCCGGTCGCCGGCAGGCCCGTGCTCTCCGACTCCGATCTCCTCGGCCTGCTGCGCGAGCTCGCCTCCGACACGCAGTGGCAGGAGTACACGGAGTGCGGCGACCTCGACTTCGCCTACGGCCTCGAAGGGGTGGCCCGCTTCCGCGCCAACTTCCTGCGCCAGGAGAACGGCTGCGGCGCCGTCTTCCGCATCATCCCGGAGAAGATCGTGCCTCTGGAGGAGCTGAACCTCCCCAAGGCGATCGACGGCTTCGCCCATCTCCAGCAGGGGCTGGTGCTGGTGACCGGCCCCACCGGCTCGGGCAAGTCGACGACCCTCGCCGCGATCATCGACAAGATCAACACCACCTACCAGAAGCACATCGTCACCATCGAGGACCCGGTCGAGTTCGTCCACCAGAACAAGCGCTCGGTCTTCTCCCAGCGCGAGGTGGGCGCCGACACCGAGAGCTTCGGCACCGCGTTGCGCGCCGCCATCCGCCAGGACGCCGACGTGATCCTGGTCGGCGAGATGCGCGACCTGGAGACGATCTCGCTCGCCGTCACCGCCGCCGAGATGGGCGCCCTGGTCTTCGGCACCCTCCACACCAACGGCGCGGCCAACACCGTCGACCGCCTGATCGACGCCTTCCCCGCCGAGGAGCAGTCGCAAATCCGCACCACGCTCGCCGAGTCGATCGCCGGCATCGTCTCGCAGCTCCTGCTGAAGACCGCCGACGGCCACGGCCGCTGCGCGGTCAACGAGATCCTCCTCAAGACCCCCGGCCTGCCGAACGTCATCCGCGAGGGGAACACGCCGATGATCACCTCGATCATCCAGGGCGGCCGCTCGCAGGGGATGCAGTTGATGGACGACGCCCTGA
This sequence comes from uncultured Acidobacteriota bacterium, assembly GCA_963698025.1. Taxonomy (GTDB): domain Bacteria; phylum Acidobacteriota; class Thermoanaerobaculia; order Multivoradales; family UBA5704; genus DATARR01. Next base: position 2,168,680 of record OY969112.1, read on the forward strand.
TGACCCTCGTCGAGCAGAAGCGCATCACCCCCCGCGAGGCCTACATGAAGGCCAGCAACAAGGCGAAGTTCGAGACGCTGGTGAAGGACGACGAGGAGTAGGGGCCCGTCGCCAAGAGCCGAGCTGAGGTAGAATTCAGCCCCTCAAGGAGGATTCATGAAGAAGACGCTACGGCTCGCCGCTCTCACTGGGATTATTGCCTCTACCTTCTGGTTCTCGAACGCTCATGCCCTGGACTTCAACAAGTACTGCGACTACAAGCAGGGCTTGCCTTGTAGATTCATCGGCCCCTCTACGCCCTGCCAGTGGATGGATGGACAGCAGGGCTACTGTGGGTGCGTTGACAGGGACCACTATGAGTGCGTCCGCATCTGAGTAGCCTGGAATTTAGGAGGGGCGCACTGTAGCCCCTCCGTCCCCTGCACCATCACACAGAGCCCAGCGCCCGAGGCCGGACGGCCCGGAGAGCCCCCGCGTCCGGTCAGTCCGCCTCGCGGGGGTGCGCCTCCTCGATCTCGGCGGCGATCTCCTCGGGGATGGGGATCGCCTTGATCCCCGTGGGGTCGTTCAGCACGCAGCAGGCGCAGGTCATCTTACCCCGGGCGAGGGTGGCGCCGTCGCGCGTGATGTCGAGACCGTAGGTCAGCGAGCGCGTCCCCTTCCTCAGCACCCGGACGCGGATCTCCAGCTCGTCGCCGAAGCGGGCCGGCGCCAGGTAGTCGCAGGAGACCGCCACCCGCGGCCAGCCGAGCTCCCGGCCATCGGCGTCCCGCCACTGGACCCCCGGCCCCACCGCCCGCAGGAACGCGTGCTCGGCGTTCTCCATGAAGACGAGAAAGCGCGAGAAGTGGACGATGCCGCTCATGTCCGTGTCCACGTACTCGACCTTCCTGCGGATGCGCTGCTCGTGCATGGCGTCCTCCCCGGACCGACGAAAGAGCGCCTATCGTACCGCTACTGTGCTCCACCGCGTCTGAGCGGATCTTGGCGGAGTGCGCCGCCCCTCCAGTGGAGCGCAGAGCTGTCGGGAAGCCGCAGGCACCACTGCGGATCTCCCTCGACGCAGGCCAGGGAGTGCGCCCGCAGACCTCCGCTCAGCTCCACGACCAGCTCCGGGAGCCGGCTCTCGAGATAGACCCTGGTGACCCTTTGGCCACGCAGCTCGGCCAGCTGCGCGTAGACGAAAGGATTCGAGCTGCTCGAGCCGAAGGCGACGCCCAGCTCCATTTCAAATCGCCAGTTCCATTCGAGCGTGAACGACGCTTCACCCCGGAGGTAGCGGCGCGAGCCGGACGCCGGCGTCAACTGGCCGAGCTCGACGGTGAGCGCGGAGCCGTATCCCTGGCGCGCCAGCGCTACCCTGAGACCGATCAGCGGGCGTGTCAGCGCGGCGAAGTCCCCACACGAAGCAAGGACCGGCAGATCGACTCGCGGCTCATAGACCTCTTCGATCGTCGTCATGATCCATCGCTCCCTTTTCCGGCTCTCCCTTGAGATACAGCCACGGGCAAGCGCGGACTTATAAGGATTCGGCTACTTCGTAATGAGGGAGATTTGCAGAGCCGATGCCAGCAGGACGCTCGGGGGGGAGCGCCGCCGGCAGCGACTCTGCGAGGTGACGGCGCCGTCCTCTCGCGATGACCGCCCGAAGAAAGAGCGCCTGCCGTGCTGCTACTCTTTCCGCCATGCCCCACGTCCTCGCCCTCGACCAGGGGACCACCAGCTCGCGCGCCATCGTCTTCGACGAGTCCGGCGCCGAGGTCGCGGTCGCCCAGATGGAGTTTCAACAGATCTTTCCGCGCCCCGGCTGGGTGGAGCACGACCCGCTGGAGATCTGGGACTCGCAGCTCGCGGTGGCCCGCCAGGCCCTGCAGCACGCCGGCCTCGCCGCCCGCGACCTTGCCGCGGTCGGCATCACCAACCAGCGGGAGACGGTGGTGGTCTGGGACCGGGTCACGGGCCTGCCGGTCACCAACGCCATCGTCTGGCAGGACCGGCGCACGGCCGAGGCCTGCGACCGGCTGAAGCGCGACGGGCACGAGCCCCTCTTCCGCGACAGGACCGGCCTGGTGCTCGACCCCTACTTCTCCGGCACCAAGCTCGCCTGGATCCTCGATCACGTTCCCGGCGCCCGCGAGGACCCCGGCCGGCTGGCCTTCGGCACCGTCGACTCCTGGCTGCTCTGGAATCTGACCGGCGGCGCCCTCCACGCCACCGACGTCACCAACGCCTCGCGCACCCTCCTCTGCGACATCCATGAGGGGGACTGGAGTGAGGAGCTGCTCGGCATCCTGAACGTCCCGCGCGAGATCCTCCCCGTGGTGCGCTCCTCCAGCGAGGTCTACGCCGAGACCCTCGCGGACCTGCTCGGCGCCCCCGTCCCCATCGCCGGGGTGGCCGGCGATCAGCAGGCCGCCCTCTTCGGGCAGGCGTGCCTGCGGCCCGGCATGGTCAAGAACACCTACGGCACCGGCTGCTTCCTGCTGATGCACACCGGCGACCGGCCGGTCCGCTCTCGCAACGAGCTGCTCACCACCCCGGCCTGGCGGATCGGCGGCCGAACCGACTATGCCCTGGAGGGGAGCGTCTTCGTGGCCGGCGCCGTGGTGCAGTGGTTGCGCGACGGCCTCGGGCTGATCCGTGCCGCCGGCGAGATCGAGGCGCTGGCGGCGAGCGTGCCGGACTCCGGCGGCGTCGTGCTGGTGCCCGCCTTCACCGGCCTCGGCGCCCCTCACTGGGACCCCTACGCCCGCGGCGCGCTGGTCGGGATCACCCGCGGCACCACCGCCGCCCATCTCGCCCGCGCCGCGCTGGAGGCGATCGCCTTCCAGGTGGCGGACGTCCTCGACGCCATGACGGCCGACTCCGGCGTCCCGGCCGCCGAGCTGCGGGCGGACGGCGGCGCCGCGGTCAACGATCTCCTGATGCAGCTCCAGGCGGACCTCGCCGGGGTGCCGGTGGTCCGCCCGCGGGTGCGGGAGACGACCGCGCTCGGCGCCGCCTACCTGGCCGGCCTCGCCACCGGGGTTTGGAAGGACACCGGCGAAATCGCCGCCCGCTGGCAGGTAGATAGGGTCTTCGAGCCGGCCATGGACCGCGGCCAGGCCGCGGCCCGGCGGGCGCGCTGGAACCGGGCGGTCGAGCGGGCGAAGGGGTGGGAGGGGGGGTGAACCGCTCCGCCATGCTCTCCCGCCTCGCCGATCCCGGCGAGCAGCCCTGGGACGTCCTCGTGGTGGGGGGCGGCGCCACCGGCCTCGGCACCGCGGTCGAGGCGGCGTCGCGCGGCTACCGGACGGCGCTGGTCGAGGGGCACGACTTCGCCAAGGGGACCTCCAGCCGCAGCACCAAGCTGGTCCACGGCGGCGTGCGCTATCTCCAGCGCGGCAACATCGCCCTGGTGCTCGAGGCCCTGCGCGAGCGCGGACGGCTGCTGCGCAACGCCCCGCATCTGGTGCGCGACCTCCCCTTCGTGGTCCCCAATTACGAATGGTGGGAGGCCCCCTACTACGGCGCCGGCCTCAAGCTCTACGACCTGCTCGCCGGCCGCATGGGGCTCAAGCCCTCCCACCTGCTCTCCCGCGAGGAGACGCTCGAGCACATCCCCACCCTGGAGCCGGAGGGACTGCGCGGCGGCGTGATCTATCAGGACGCCCAGTTCGACGACGCCCGCCTGGCCATGACTCTCGCCCTCACCCTCGCCGACCTCGGCGGCGTGGCGGTCAACTACGCCCCCGCCGTCGGGCTGGTCAAGGTAGGGGGACTGGTGGAGGGCGCGCGGGTCCGCGACGCCGAGACCGGCACCGAGGCCGAGATTCGCGCCCGCGTGGTGGTCAACGCCACCGGCGTCTTCGCCGACGGCCTGCGGCGGATGGACGATCCGGCGAGCCCGCCGCTGCTGGCGCCGAGCCAGGGGGTGCACCTGGTGCTCGACCGCCGCTTCCAGCCGGGCGGCAGCGCCATCCTCGTTCCCCACACCGACGACGGCCGCGTGCTCTTCGCCGTCCCCTGGCACGACCGGGTGGTGGTGGGGACGACCGACACCCCGGTCTTCCCGGCCTTGCTGGAGCCCCGCCCGCTACCGGAGGAGGTCGAGTTCCTCCTCCACCACGCGGCGCGCTACCTGATCCAGGACCCGCGCCCGGAGGACGTCCTCTCGGTCTTCGCCGGCCTGCGGCCGCTGGTGCGTGGCAACCGGGCGGCGGCGAAGACGGCGACCCTGTCGCGCGACCACACCCTGCTGGTCTCCCCCTCCGGCCTGGTCACCATCGCCGGCGGCAAGTGGACGACCTACCGCCGGATGGGCGAGGACACCGTCGATCACGCCGCCCTGGTAGCCGGCCTCGACCAGCGTCCTTCACGCACCGCGGAGCTCCGCCTCCACGGCTGGGCCGAAGACTCTCAAGACATCTATGGCGCGGACGCCCCAGCCCTCGCCTGCCTCGCCGCCGAGCGCCCCGGCTGGGACGAGCCCCTGCATCCGAACCTCCCCTACCGCGCCTGCGAGGTGGTCTGGGCCGCCCGGCACGAGATGGCCCGTTCCGTCGAGGACGTCCTCGCCCGCCGCACCCGTTCCCTGCTGCTCGACGCCCGCGCGAGCGCCGGGATCGCGCCCGCCGTGGCCGCGCTGCTCGCCGGGGAGCTGGGGAGGGACGAGGCGTGGCAGCGCCGGCAGGTGGAGGAGTACCGGGCGCTGGCACGAGGGTATTGGCTGTAAATCGGTTGGAATCAGTCCTTCATGTGGTCGAGGAAATCCCGTTGGACGGCCGCCCGCAGCTCGTCCAGGCGCTCCGGCCGGGGAGCCCCTTTGCGGGCCTCGGCGATCAGGATGTGCGGCAGCTCGCCGGTGTCGCCGTAGGTGTCGTGCCGCTCGAGATCGCGGAAGAGGGGGATCTCGCTTGTCCCCCGCCGGCACCAGCGGATCTCCTCGAACCCACAGGCGGCGAGCGCCTCGGCCAGGATCTCGCCGTTCCAGAGGAACTGGTGACGCCACCCGCGGAAGGCGCGGTTGATCGCCAGCGCCGCCGCGCGCTTCTCCGCCGGCTCCCCCTCCAGCCGGTAGTGCGTGCGCCAGACCCAGTCGAGGTTGGGCGTCGAGAGGCGCGCCCAGGCCCCATCGGCCAGCACCCGGTGCACCTCGAGGAGGAAGCGGAGGGCGTCGTCGAGCGCCAGGTGCTCCAGGAAGTGCTCGGAGAAGACCGCCTCGGCCCCGTGGAAGTCGAGCCCCCGGGTCACGTCGGCGATCACGTCCACCCCCGGCAGCGGTTGCACGTCGACGTTGGTCCAGCCGGGAAGGCGGACGTTGCCGCTGCCGATGTGGAGGCGGAGGGGGGGCATGGGGCGGATTGTACCGACTAGGGGCTCAATCCCCCAGATGCTCCGCCTTCCACCGCATCGCCATCAGGATCCGGTTCCTCCCGCTCGGATGGTCGAAGAACATCCACTCCTCCACCGGCCCCGGGGAGAGCTTGCGGTAGTCGCTGACCTGCAGCGCCACCTCGGCGAAGCCGTCCGGCTCGCGGGAGGCGTTGAGGCCGAAGATGTCGGCCTCCGACTCCTGCGTCCGGATGTGCGTGTTGATCACCGGCGTCAGCACGAAGGCGTAGACCGAGAACAGCGCCACGATCAGCGGCAGCCCGGCGGGATCGGCGACGCCGCGGAGCCCCCAGCGCTCCCCCCAGCGGGCGGCGGCGCGGTCGAAGCTCCAGCGCAGGAAGGCGAAACCGGCCACCAGCACGACGCCGAAGAAGAGGATGCTCTTGCTGACGTGGTGGAGCACGTAGTGCCCCATCTCGTGCCCCATGACCGCCTTGATGCCGGCCGGCGAGGTGCGCCGGAGGAGGTTGTCGTTGAGCGCGATGCGCGTGGTGCCGAAGAGGCCGGCGACGTTGGCGCTCACCCGGGTCGTCTGCTTCGAGGCGTCGACCACGTAGACGTGCTCCGCCGGAATGCCGTTCGCCCGCGCCAGCGACAGGATCGGTCCGCGCAGGGCCGGGTCCCGCAGCTCGGTGTACTGGTTGAAGATCGGCTCGATGAAGACCGGCGCCAGGGCGATGCCGACGATGAGGAAGAGGAGCGCCACCAGGGCGCCCCAGAGCCACCAGGTCCGCGGCGCCTTGCGGAGCACCGCGTAGAGAGCCGTCAGCGCGAGGCCGCCCAGCACCAAGCCGAGCCCGAGCCCCTTGAGCTGCTCCAACGTCCAGGCCGGGAAGGTCTGGTTGGAGAGGCCGTACCGGTGCTCGCGGAAGAAATCGGTGTAGATCGAGAGCGGCAGCGACAGCACGGCGGTCGCCAGGATGTACTGGAGGGCGTAGAGGAAGGTCTGCAGCGGCCGGAAGCGCGTCAGGCGATCGGCGAGGTCGCGCATGCGGGCGGAAAGGCGCGTGACGAGCAGGAGCCCGGCGACGCCGAGCCCGTAGAGGAAGCCCCAGAGGGTGAGCCAGTACCCCCCCTCGAAGTAGGCGTCCGAGCTCGCCCGCTTCTCCGGGCTCAAGGTGGCGAGATAAGCCTCGGTGGCTGCCTGCGGATCGAACCGCGCCGCCCCGGCGGGAGACGCCGGCGGCGCGGCCGCAAGGGGCGAAGCCTGGGCCACGGCGCCCCCGGCCAGCAGGAGCATCCAGAGCCCCACGACGATCTTCGACAACGCTCGGCTTCGCATCTCGGTCCCCTTCCCGGTTGGCCTCTTCGGCTGACTCTATACGCTTCGGGACCGTCGGCTGTTTCGCCAGACGGGCGTGCTCTTTGCATTTGCAACCGGCGGAGGCGAGGACAGATGCATCAGCGCCCGGACGCCAGCTCTGAAACCACTTCCAGGATCGCCTCGTGAGCTGGCGTCCGGGCCGGTACTCCTCCCTGGTGGGAGGTAAGGAGACACCCTTGACCGAGATCGAGGTCGGGCGCAACCGCAGAATCCTGTCGTGGATCATCGGGCTCATCCTTCTGACGCTGTTGATCGGCAGTGCCATCCACGCGAGGCGCCCCAGCGGCCCGGCGGCGACCCCTCGCCCGAAGGCCACGGCGACCGACGCGTCGTGGGACAACATCCCGCCGCGGCTGCGGCAGTACGCCTGAGGCCCGAGGAGACTCTGCGATGGCGAACGAGACGAACCGCTGGGGCTCCCTGCGCCCGGTGCATCACCCGGACCTCCGCGGCTGGACCGTGGTCGGGGCGGACGGCCGCAAGATCGGTCGGGTGCGCGACCTGCTGGCCGACCCGCACGACGACGAGGCCCGCTTCTTCGCCGTGGAGCTGGACCAGACGGCGCTCGCCCAGGATTTGAACACTCCGGGCGGCGAGGCGCGGATCGACGCCGGCCGCTACCCCGCCGACCCCAACCGGCCGGGAGCCCGCCCGCAGGCCGACGTCGACCCGACGGTCGGCGAGAGCGAGCGGACGGCCTCCGTCAACACCGGCGCCCGCCAGCACGCGACCGGGTCCACCGGCGCCGTGCCGCGGGACGACGACCGCGAGGGGGGCTCCGGGCGCGTGGAATCGCTGCACGTCCTCGTCCCCTTCGGCGCCGCCCGCCTGAAGGAGAAGGACGAGCAGGTCGTCCTGGAAAAGCTGCGCGAGAGCGATCTCGCGCAGCTGCCGGCGTTGGCGTAGCACGGACGAGCACAGACGAGCACCGACTTACACGGACACAGGACGAGGAGGTCCGAGCTGTGTCGTCCGTGTTCGTCCTCCTTCCAAAGCCCTCAGAGAGCCTTCCTCCCTCCCCCCTGTGGATTTTGTGGTAGCAATATGCTAAAAACTCCGGGAACTTCCGACGTCGAAGGCCATGCACGAGGACGGAGGGTGGCCCCTTCCAGGGTTCACGCGTGCTGAAGCGCGCGAGCCGTTCCCCCGGACGGGTGGACCGCTCCCATCGTTGGTCCTCCCTTGCGCCTGGCTGAAGCGCCGGTCTCAACCCCGACCCCGGGAGCGGAGCGCCGTGGAGCAAGAGCTACCGATCATCCAGATTCGCAACTGCCTGCTGGTGAGCATTCAGACAGAGCTGCACGACCGCCTCGCCCTGGACCTCCAGGCGTCGCTGATGGAGCGTGTCCGCCTCGTCAACGCCCGTGGCGTCATCCTCGACGTCTCGGCCGTGGAGATCATCGACAGCTACATCACCCGCATCCTGAACGACATCGGCAAGTCGGTGCGGTTCATGGGCGCCGAGTGCTTCATCGTCGGCATCCGGCCGGCGGTGGCCATGACGCTGATCGAGATGGGGGTCGAGCTCGACTCGGTCCATACCGCGCTCAACCTCGACCTCGCTCTGGAGAGGCTCGAGCTTCTGTAATGAGAACCGTGGAGAAGGAGATCGGGTCGATCCTCACGGGGACGATCTCGTCGATCACCCAGCGGAGCATCTTCAACCGCCTGGGAGGATTGGCGACGACCCCGGTCCAGCAGCTCACGGCCGGCGATCGGGCGACCATCCTGCAGGAGCTCGAGAATTCGATCCGCCTGTTCGCGCGCAGCAACAGCGTGCAGCTGATCGCCTCGTGCGCCAAGGCCCTGAACCCCGGCCCTGGCTCCGGCGGGGGCGGCGCCACGGCCGGCGGCGGGGCGAGCTCCACGGCCGGCCTGGTGATGCCGCCGAAGAAGCTCGCCATCGAGCAGGAGAAGGACATCGCCACGGCGCGCCTCGAGGCCTGGAGCGAGGCGGTGCGGATCGGCCTCTCCAAGTTCGCCTCGGTCAAGGTGGCGACAGCGGTCTCGGAGCTGGCGCGCAACATCATCTTCTACGCCACCAAGGGCACGGTCGAGCTGCGCTCGGTCAAGGACGAGAAGGGGCTCGTGGGCCTGCAGATCATCGCGTCGGACCAGGGGCCGGGCATTCCGCAGGCGAAGCTCGACGACATCTGGGCCGGTACCTACAAATCGCAGCGCGGGATGGGAAAAGGGCTGGTCGCGGTCAAGAAGCTGGTGGACGAGTTCCACCTCGACACCCGCCCCGGTATCGGCACCACCGTGACGTGCGTGTTCAAGGGGGAACGTTGAAAACCGGTGGTTTCAGCCGTCCGTACAAGGGGCTGTCGATCTGTGGCGACAGCTTCATCGTCAAGGAACTGGAGGGGGCGACCCTGGCCGCCGTGATCGACGGGCTCGGCCATGGCTACGAATCCTCGGTGGCCGCCGAGCGCGCCGTCGAGGTGATCCACGAGTTCGCCGACCTCGCCGTCGGCCCGCTGCTGATGCGCATCCACCAGGAGCTGCGCACGACGCGCGGCGCCGCCGTCGGCCTGCTGAAGATCGACGACAGCGGCGCGGGGGAGTTCTGCGGCATCGGCAACATCGAGGTGCAGGCGCTCAACGGCCAGCCGCCGAGCATCTTCTGCCTGGCGGGGATCGTCGGCCACAACATGCGGACGTCCAAGGTGATGTCGGTGACGATGAAGCCGGGCGACATCTACTGCCTGATGAGCGACGGCATCTCCAGCCGCGGCAACCTCAAGGCCTGCCTGCCGGGACCGCCGGAGACCGTGGCGCGGCGGATCGTGGAGCAGTGGGGGAAGGATCACGACGACGCCACCGCCCTCATCCTCGGCTACGACGCCGCGGCGCTGCTCACCGACGCCGCGCCGGCGGGGCGCTGACGCTGGAGCGGACGGAAATGAATGCTTTTCATGGAGGGGAAATGATGGCCATCGCGCGCGATGAACGGGATCAACGATCGGATCCGGCGAACCGGATCGCCGGCAAGCACATCACCTATTTCGAAGAGCCGGACATCATCTACATGAAGTTCGTCGGCGCCGCCACCACCGAGGACTCCTTCGAGCTGCTGCGCCGGCAGATGGCGATGTCGGAAGAGCGGGAGATCCTCTTCTTCCTGATCGACGCCGAGGACCTCGACAACATCGCGCCCGAAGGGCGTAAGGCGGTCGCCGAGACGCTCAAGGAGATCCCCCTGCGCGGCATGGCCGTGATCAAGGCGCCGCTCAAGGCCAAGGTGGTCACCAAGCTGGTGATCACCGCCATCAACCTGTTCCGCAAAGACTCGAAGCTGAACCCGATCGCGTTCTTCGACACCGAGGAGGAGGGGCGGGACTGGATCGCCTCCCGGCGCACGATGTTCTCCCAGAAGTCGTCCGCTCAGTCGTCTGCTCAATAGTCGTTCGCTCATAAATTCGAATGGCAAGGAAGAAAAGCATGGCCCAGAGTGAGGATCCTCACGTTATCGTTACCTCCGAGCGCCTGCAGTCGGTCATCGAGGCGCTCTCCTATGCAAGTGTCGACGAGTTCGACTCCTGCCTCGACCTGCTGCAGCGGTCCGGCGAGATCAAGGACGAGTTCTCGGAGTTGGAGACGGCGTTCTCGATCTTCGTCCGCGAGTTGGGCGAGGCCAAGTCCGAGCTCAACCGCACGCTCGCCCAGCAAGAGTCGATCAACCGCGAGCTGGAGGCCAAGCTGGAGACCATCGAGGTGCAGCAGGCCGCCATCCGCGAGCTCTCGACGCCGATCATCGAGGTCTGGGCCGGAGTCCTCTGCCTGCCCGTGGTGGGTATCGTCGACAGCCAGCGCAGCGCCGAGATGACCGAGACGCTGCTCGAGACGATCGTCGCCAAACAGGCCCGCATGGCCATCGTGGACATCACCGGCATCGACGTGATGGACACCAAGACCGCCGATCACTTCATCAAGATGGCCCGCGCGGTGCGCCTGCTCGGCGCCGAGTGCATCGTCTCCGGCATCAACCCCGGCATCGCCCAGACCCTGACGCACATCGGGGTGGACCTCACCGGCATCCGCACGCTGCGCAGCCTGCGCGACGCCCTGCAGCTCTACCTGCGGGAAACCGAGCAGCTCGTGGTGCACCAGCACTCGCAGCTGGCGCGCAAGCTGACCGCCGAGGCGTAACGGTCGGCGGCCACCCCCGGATGCGAGGAGGTACGGGTGATGTCGGTTGAGACCCGAGCCTTCGCGATCCGGGGGCGCAGCGACGCCATCGTGGCGGCCAGTCAGGCACGGCGGTTCGCGCTGCTCTTCGGCATGCCCGTCCGCCGCGCCACGGAGCTGGCGATCGTCGTCTCCGAGCTGGCCTCGAACATCGTCAAGCACGGCATCCGGGGGGAGATCCGCCTCGCCCACGACCCGGAGGTGCCGCCGCGGGGGGAGATCACCGTCGAGGCGCACGACGTCGGCCCCCCCATCCGCGACCTCAAGATGGCGATGACCGACGGCTACGACGACCAGGGGCCGATCGACCCCGCCCTGCTGCTCCGCCGCCGCGGCCTCGGCACCGGCCTCGGAGCGGTCGCCCGCCTGGCCGACCGCCTCGAGTACCGCGAAAAGACGGCGGGCGAGGAGGCGGGGAAAGTGCTCACGGCGCGGTTTCTCCTGCGCTGAGGAAGGCGCCCACGACCTCCAGGAAGCGCCCGGGCTCCTCGAGGTGCGGCAGGTGGGCGCTGGCCTCGAAGATCTCCAGCCGGGAGCCGGGCGTCCTCTCGTGATAGCTCGCGGTCGTCTCCGGGGTGATCTCATCGTAACGGCCGCAGGCGAAGAGCGCCGGGACATCGATCTCCCCCAGCCGCTCCGCGCTCTCGTAGGTGGCGAGATTGCCGACGAGCGCCGGCTCGGAGGGTCCCCACATGGTCCTGTAGACGTCCCACGAGAACCCCTTGTCGCTCCGCACCAGCGCCTCGGGCCATTCCGTCAGCCGGCAGAGGTGGCGCCGGTAGAACGTGCGGGTGGCGGCGCGGTAATCGCCCGAATCGGTGGTCCCCCGCGCCTCGTGGGTCGCCAGAGCGTCCTGAACGGCCTGGGGAAGCTCCCGCTTCAGCCGCTCCATGTCCTCCCGGATGCGGCGCGCGCTCAGGCAGGGGGAGATGAACGAGAGGCTCGCCGTCCGCTCCCTCCCCCCGGCCAGGAACCAGTCGAGCGCCAGCATGGTCCCCCAGGAGTGGCCGAGCACGTGGAGCCGCGGATAGCCGAGCTCCTCGACGACCGCCTGCAGCTCCCGCACGAAGCGCTCGACCCGCCAGAGCGAGCGGTCGGCGGGGCGGTCGGAAGCCCCGGAGCCGAGCTGGTCGTAGAAGATCACCGGCCGCTCGGCTCCCAGCGCCGCCAGCGATTCGAGATAGATGTGGGTCGAGCCCGGTCCGCCATGGAGGACGATCAGGGGGACCCCGGGGCCGCTCCCCGCGATCCGCACCCGCACCCGCCCGCCCGGGACGGCGACCCACCGCTCGGAAACGTTCGTCATGGCCATCCTCCAAAAATCGATCGTGCTCCAGAAATCGATCGCGATCCAGAAGCCGGCGCGTCCGTGCCGGCTCTCCCTCCTGCAATGTGCCGCGACCGGAGGATAGGGAGACACCCTTGACCGGTGCGATCGGGACGCCGGGCATACGGCTTGCTCCGCCTTCCACCCCCATGGTCCAGCCCACGAAAGAACCGCGGCCGGCGAACGAGCCCGCCCGGCAGCCCGACCCGCAGCCGGCGGGGCTCCGCAAATGGGGGAGCCTGCTCGTCCTCTCGCTGGCGCTCGCCATCATCATCATCGACACCACGCTGCTCAACGTCTCGCTGGAGACGCTGATCCGCGAGCTGCACACGACGCTGCAGAGCCTGCAGTGGGTGATCTCCGCCTACTCGCTGACGCTCGCCGCGCTGACGGTCACCGGCGGGCGGCTCGGCGACATCTTCGGCCGCCGGCGGATGTTCCGGCTCGGCGCGCTCCTCTTCGCGGCCGGCTCGTTCGTGGCGTCGATCAGCCGCTCCGTGCCGACGCTGATCGTCGGCGAATCGATCATCGAGGGGATCGGCGCGGCGCTGATGATGCCGGCCACCGCCTCGCTCCTGGTGGCCAAGTACCGCGGCCACGACCGCGCCGTCGCCTTCGGCATCTGGGGGGGCGTCGCCGCGGCGGCCTCGGCGATCGGGCCGATCCTCGGCGGCTTCCTGACCACTCACTACAGCTGGCGCTGGGGGTTCCGGATCAACGTCGGCGTCGTCGCCCTCCTGCTGCTCGGCTCCACCATCCTCGGCGACGAGCCGGCGGCCGGCCGCAAGACGATCGACTGGACCGGCGTCCTGCTCTCGGCGTCGGGGCTGTTCGCGATCGTCTTCGGCATCATCGAGGCCTCCTCCTACGGCTGGATCCACGCGATCAAGCCGTTCGCCGTGGCCGGCCGGGAGATTCAGCCCGGGGGGCTGTCGATCGTGCCGTTCGCGATCCTCCTCGGGCTGCTGATCCTCGCCGGCTTCACGCTCTGGGAAGTGCGGGTCGAGCGCGGCGGCGGCATGCCGCTCGTCTCCACCCGGATCTTCCGCAACCGCGGCTTCGTCGCCGGCGCCTCGGTGGTCGGCGTGATGATGCTGGGCCAGAACGGCGTCATCTTCTCGCTGCCGGTGTTCCTGCAATCGGTGCGGAACCTCGACGCCTTCCACACCGGGCTCACGCTGCTGCCGATGTCGATCCTGCTCCTCGTCGTCTCGCCGGCCGCCGCGGCGCTGACCCGGAAGATTCCGCACAAGCGGCTGGTGCAGACCGGGCTGGTCGTCAACATCCTGGCCCTGCTCACCCTGCGCTGGGCGCTCGGCGTCGACACCCCTCTCGCCGCGCTCATCCCGGGCCTCGCGCTCTACGGGATCGGGCTGGGCCTCGTGCTGTCGCAGATCAACAACCTCACCCTCTCCTCCGTACCGGTCGAGGAAGCGGGCGAGGCCTCGGGGATCACCAACACCTTCCGCCAGATCGGCTCGTCGCTGGGAGCGGCGATCATCGGCTCGGTCCTCCTCACCTCGATCGTCGTCGACCTCCAGGCGGCGGTGGGCGCGAGCGCCCGGATCCCTCCGTCCGCGAGGCCGGGGATCGACCGCATGCTCCGCGAGCAGTCCTCCAGCCTCGCCTTCGGCGCCGGTGGGATGTTCGACCGGCTCCCCCCCGCGACGCGCGACGAGATGAACGCCGCCCGCCGCGTCGCCACGACGGACGGCAACCGCAAGGCGCTCCTCTACGGCGCCGGCTTCGCCCTGCTCGGGCTCCTCGTCTCGACGCAGCTCCCGCTGCGCGCGCAGGAAAGAGCCAAGGAAGAGGGAAGCCAGGACGGCGGGAAGGCAGGCTTGCACTAGAGTAATCCCGCATGGACGCCGTGACCACATCGCAGGACGCCGCCAACCGCACTCCCGGACGCTTCCGCGTCAGCGAGTTCGTGCGCTGGAGCGACATCGATCTGGCGGGCATCATCTGCTACGGCGCCTACGTTCGATTCTTCGAGATCGCCGAGAGCGAGCTCTTCCGCGCCATCGACTTCCCCTTCTCGAAGCTGTTCGAGCAGTTCGACTTCTGGCTGCCGCGGGCCCAGCTCCACTTCGAGTTCCGCAAGCCGGCTCTGCTCGACGATCACCTCGACGTCGAGATGTGGGTCTCCAAGGTCGGCAACTCCTCGCTGCGCCTCCAGTTCGAGGTGCGCAAGGGGAACCCGGAACGCGACCTGACCGCCGAGGGGTATGCGGTGCTGGTGGCGGTGGCGCGCGGGGACCTGCGGCCGATCCCGCTGCCGCCAGAGCTCGTCAGCGCGCTCGCGCCTTATCGCGCCCCTTGAACCGTTCGACCGCGGTGGCGGCGAGGGCGCCGGCGGCGACGAGGACGAGGATGGCGCCGCCGTGCGCGACGAGGACGTGCGCGGGCGAGGAGACCCAGCAGAAGAGGCGCACCCCGGCGTCCGCCATCAGCCCCGCCCCCAGCCCGTAGATCGCGCCGGCGACCGCCGGCCGGGTGGGCAGCGCGCGAGCGGCGAGCCAGGCGGCGGCGGCCAGGGCCGGCGCGCTCGACGCCGCGGCCATCCAGAAGCACTCCCAGGCGTAGCGCCCCCAGACGCCGGGCGGCACGGCGGCCGGCACGATGCGCTCGGTGACGAAGGTCAGGCCGGCGAAGAGGGCGAGCGCGGCACCCGCCGTCGCGGCGACCGCGGCGACCGAGAGCTCGCGGCCGGGGATCGCCTCGCGCAGGGCGGCACCGACGATCAGCAGGCCGGCGAGCGCCTGCACCCCCGAGAGCCCCCAGGCGGCGGCGAATCCCAGCGACGGGAAATTGCTGCGCAACCCCCAGAAGGCCGGAATGGCGACCAGCAGGGCCAGCCCCAGCGGAAGCAGCGCCAGCACCCGCCGCGCCGGGGACGCCAGCGGCCGCACCGGCCGCAGGTCGCGCTCGACCGTGGAGAGGAGATCGGCCGGGACCTGAGAATCAGCCATCTCGCGCCGCCTTCCTTTCCGCCCTTTCCGAGGCGACGCCCAGCGCCACGCGCAAGGCCCGCATCGCCCGGCTCGACCGCAGCTTCGCCGCCCCAACGCCGATGCGGAACTGTTCGGCGATCTGCTGGAAGCTGAGCCCGTGGACGTGGTGAAGCACCCAGACCTCCCGGCGGCCGGCCGGGAGCCGCGCCAGGGCCTCCGCGACGTCCCGGGACTCGATGGCGGGCCGCGCCGAGGGGGCCGCCGCCACCTCTGCCGGCCCGGCGTTCCAGTCCTCGTGGCATGACCGCCGCCACGCCGCCCGCCGGTGACGCCCGAGGACGTTGCGCGCGACCCCGAACACCCAGGGGCGCACCGGCAGCGGCGGCAGGTAGGTGTGGCGCGAGCGGTGGATCTCCAGGAAGGTGTCCTGCACCAGGTCCTGCGCGGCGGCGTCCGCGGCCGTGGTGGCGAAATACCGGCGGAGCTCGGCCGCCAGGGTCGAGTACAGGCGCTCGAAGGCCGGGAGCTCGCCGGCCTGATACGCCATCATCAGCCGGACCAGCTCCTCGCCGTCGTCGCGCCGCGGGTCCATTCCTGGCTCGCTCATCGCCGGCTTCGATGGTAGCACCCCGCTCTCACGACGCCTGACACCTTTTCCGCCGGACCGCCCAATTCCTCCTTGAACAGGAGGAGGTCAGGCCATGCGGGTTCTTCGGCTCACTGCCATCTGGACTTTTTGTGGGATTTTTGGCACCGGCGCCGTCCATGCCGCGCCGTGCCCGACGAGCGACTGCGATCCGTCGATCCTCGCGCGCCGGACCCTCGCCGCCCTGCGGATTCCCGGAGCTCCTCCCGCCATCGACGGCCGCCTCGACGAACCGGTCTGGGACCAGGCTCCGGTGGCCTCCGGCTTCGTGGTGAGCTCGCCGCGCCCCGGTGCCCCATCATCGCTCCGCTCGGAGGCGCGCGTCCTGGTCGACGGCGAGGCGATCTACATCGGCCTGACCTACTTCGATCCCGAGCCGGCGCGGATCCTCGCCCCCCTCGCCCGGCGTGACGACGAGACGACCTCCGACTGGGCCTTCATCGAGATCGACAGCCGTCACGACCGCCGGTCGGGCTTCTCCTTCGGCGTCAACCCGCAAGGCGTTCAGGTCGACGGCCTGTGGGCCGACGACACGACCTACGACTCGTCGTGGAACGCCGTCTGGGAGGGCGCCGCCCACCGCGACCCGCGCGGCTGGACGGCGGAGCTCCGCATCCCCTTCTCCCAGCTCGCCTTCAGTCTGCCGGCGCCGGGCAGCGGCGGAGAGCTGGTCTGGGGGATCAACTTCTACCGCTACAGCCCGGCCCACGGCGAGTCGTCGAACTGGTCGCCGCGCTACTCCGGCCTGGGCGGCGTCGTCTCGCACTTCAACGACCTGCGCCTGCCGGCGCCGCCGCGCGTCCGCCGCCTCGAGGTGACGCCGTACCTCGCGGCGCGCGCCGGCAACGACGGCCCCGCGGGGGACCGCCGGTCTTCGGCCAAGGCCGGCGCCGACCTCAAGGTGGGCCTGGGCTCCAGCTTCACCCTCACCGCCACCGTGCTCCCCGACTTCGGTCAGGTCGAGGCCGACCCGTCGCAGGTGAACCTGACGGCGTTCGAGCTCTTTCAGACCGAGCAGCGCCCCTTCTTCCTCGAGGGGATCGACGTCTTCCGCATGAACACCGCCCTCCCCTTCGCGACCCGGGACACCTCCTTCGCCGACGAGTCCCCCTTCTACTCGCGCCGCGTCGGGCGCGCCCCCCGCGGCGACCTGCCGCCCGGCACGACGGCGGAATCGATCCCCATCGCCACGACGCTCCTCGGCGCGGCCAAGCTCTCCGGGCAGACCGCCGGCGGGTGGACGCTGGGCGCCTTCACCGCGGTGACCGACCGCGAGAGCGTGCGGCTCGACCGCCCGGATAGCGCGCACGAGGAGTGGCCGGTCGAGTCGCGGGCCACGGCGACAGTGGCGCGGGCGATCCGGAGCTTCGGCCAGGGCGACTCTTCCTTCGGGCTGTTCGCCGCCGACCTCCACCGCTTCGCTCCCGGGCCGGTGCTCGCCGTCGAGGAGGTACGCGACGCCGCGGCCCTGGGGACCGAGCTTCAGCACCGCTTCGCTGAGGGGCGCTATGAGCTCAGGAGCTGGCTGCTGGCGAGCCGCCTCGCCGGTGAGGAGGCCGCGATCGCCCGCGTGGCCGAGGCTCCCAACCACTACTTTCAGCGCCCGGACGCGCCGGAGCGCAACGCCCCCTACGGCACCCACCTCGAGGGGATCGCCGCGGAGACGCGGGTCTCGCGCGTCGCCGGCTCGTTCCTCTGGGACCTGGTGGGGCGGGCGGTGTCGCCCGGGTTCGACGTCAACGAGCTCGGCTTCCAGCGCAACTCGGACTGGCTGCTGCTCGCCGGCACCTGGAAGTACGAGAGCTTCCGCCCCGGCCGCCGGATCCGCGCTTGGTCGGCCGGCTCGAGCGACCTCGGCCTCGGCTGGACCTGGGCCGGCGAGCCGCGAGCTCGCGTGATCGACGCCTACGGCTCGCTCGACACCAGTGGTTACTGGACGGCGAAGCTCGCCGCCCGGCGGGAGATGTCGGCGCTGTCGACGGACCGGCTCCGCGGCGGGCCCGCGCTGCTCCTGCCGCCGCGCGATACCTTCTCCCTGTCGCTCGCCAGCGATCAGCGCAAGGCCTCCTACGCGACGCTCGACGCCAGCGTCGCCCTCGAGCCGGCGAGCGGGTCGCGCTCGCTGAGCGTCACGCCGCTGCTGAACGTCCGCGTCTCCGAGAAGCTTCAGGGGTCCGTCGGCACCACCTACGAGGCGGATACGGTCGGCTGGCAGTATGTGGGAAAGAAAGCGGCGGAAGAGGGGAATCCCGCCTACATCGTCGCTCGCCTGCGTCAGGAGACGCTGTCGCTCACTCTCCGCGGCGACCTCACCTTCTCACCCCGGCTGGCGCTCCAGGCCTACCTGCAACCCTTCAGCAGCGCCGGCCGTTACGACCGCTACCAGCGCCTGGTCGCGCCGCGCGATCCGCGGCCGGAGCGCCGCTTCACCCCGATCGCCCCCGGCGCCACCGGGATCGCCGCACCCGACGCCCGGAGGCGCACGTTGAACGGCGACCTGGTCCTGCGCTGGGAGTATGGTCCGGGCTCCTTCCTGACGATCGTCTGGAACCACCAGCGCGACGAGCTCTCCCGCGACGTGGCGCCGTCGCCGGTCAGCGACCTGGGACGGCTCTTCGGCGACCCGCCGACCAACGTCCTCCTGGTCAAAGTGAGCCGGCGCTTCGGCGCCTGACGCGGGAGAAGGGGCTCCGTCTAATTCGTCTGGAGCATGCGGGCGGCCACGAAGTCCAGCAGGGTGACGCCCACCACCATGCCGGTCGCCCCGGCCAGGCGCCCCTTCTCGTTGCCGGGGGACTTCATCGCCGCTCCCAGCAGCGCCAGGTCCATGGCGTCGCCGGCCACCCTCCCCCACAGAGGGCCGACCGGCTTGTCGCTGAACAGCACGCCCATCCCCGCCATCGTCTCCCGGGCTCCCAGCGCGCGCATCAGCCCGGTGCGATCGTTCCGCAGGCCGATCGTCCGCTCCAGCCATCGCGGGGCCAGCAGCTGGGTCAACCCCAGACCGATGCTGAACCATCCCAGCCCTCTCGCCAGTTGCATCTGCCGCCGGTACTTCATCTGCTCCCTCTGCTTCATGGGCTTCATACGTCAACTCCTTCCGGTGCTCTGAAAAACTTCGTGACCCCGCCCCGCCACGTCGCCGGGGCCTCGGGTTCACCCTGACCTTTAGCAATGCGTGTGCCCATGCGATGCCGACAGGGATGTAGGATCGAGATCATGCAGCCCTTCACCCTCCATCCCACGCTCGCCCGGGACACCGTCGAGGTGATCCGCCTGCCGCTCTGCCGCGTGCTGCTGATGAAGGACCGCCGGTTCCCCTGGCTGATCCTGGTCCCGGAGCGGGAGCCGGCGCGGGAGATCCACGAGCTGACCCCCGCGGACAGGGCGACGCTCGTCGAGGAGATCGCCCGGGCGGGCGAGGTGCTGGCGCGCCTCTTCCAACCGGACAAGCTGAACGTCGGCGCCCTCGGCAACCTCGTGCCACAGCTCCACGTCCACGTCGTCGCCCGCTTCGCGGCCGATCCCGCCTGGCCCGGGCCGGTCTGGGGCTCCGGCGCGTCCCTGCCTTACACCGGAAGCGAGCTGGAAGAGCTGCGGGACCGGCTCGCGGCGGCGTTCCAGCAGGGCTCCTAGGCGCCGCTCAGAGAGCTGGCGAGGCGCCCCACCCCCTCGGCGAAACGGTCGGGCTCGGGGAGCAGGGAGAGGACGAGGAAGTCCTCCGTCGCGAAATCGAAGTAGTAGCCGGGGTGGACGAGGACCCCGGCGCGTTCGAGGATCGCCAGAACCAGCTCCTCGTCGGAGACCGGCAGGGAGACGCGGATCACCGCCACCCACCCACCCTCGGGCTCGAGCAGCTCGACCGCCGGCACGCCCACCAACACGCCGCGGAGCACGGCAAGGTTGCCGCGGACCCGCTCCAGGATCGCCGCCCGGATGCGCGGCGCGAGATCCAGCACTCCCGCGAGCGCCCGCTGGACCGGGGTCGCCACCGAGAGATAGGTGTCCGCCACCATCTCCAGCGCGGCGACCGTCCGGCGGCGCAGCTCGGGCGGACCGCCGACACGGATCCAGCCCAGCTTCCAGGAGGGGAGGCCGGCGCTCTTCGAAAGCCCGCCGAGCGAGAACGAGAGTGCCTCTCCCAGGGCCGCCGCCGGACCGGCGTGCGGCTCATCGATCAGCGAATAGTCCGAAAAGACCTCGTCCGAGATCAGCGGCAGACCCCGGGAGGCACAGAGCGCGGCGATGGCGGCCTGCTCCGGAGCGGTCAGGAAGCGGCCGGTCGGGTTCCCCGGGTGGATCAGGGCGAGGAGCCGCGTGCGTTCCGACCCGGCGAGCTCGATCCTCTCCGGATCGAAACGCCGCCCGGGCTCCAGGTAGACGTGGGAGAGGACTAGCGAATCCAGCGCCGCCAGGCTGTCGAGGAGGGGGTACGACGGGGCGGCGGTCAGCACCTCGTCCCCGGGGTCGGCGAACAGCTTGAACAGATAGGAGTAGGACTCGCTCGTCGAGGCGGTCAGGAAGAGGTCCTCCGGCGCCACCGGGTCTCCGGGCGTGGAGAGCGCGGCGGCGAGCGCCTCGCGCGCCTCGGGAATCCCCTGGGGGTGCGGCTCGTACTCAGGGTTCGCGCCGCGGCGGAGCAACTCGGCCAGCTCTTCCTCCGGATACGGAATCCCCACCCGCGTCGGGTTCGTCTCCGTGAGATCGATCGTCTCCAGGTCATGGGCCGACCGCTCCTCCATCGCCAGCGTCAGCCGGTTCTTCTGATGTTCCCAGGGGAGGCGGCGCGAAAGGCGGAGGGGATCGGAAGACATGCGGGGAAGTCTATACGGGGCCGCCCGCCGGGACCCCAAACGTCCGGAGGCGTGCCGAACACAAGCCCCCGGACCTTACAGCCTGTCAACTACGGTGCGGTGGGATATCGCGGGGCCCCGCCGCTACTTTTCATGGGAAGCGGGCGGTGTCGCCACGGGCGGTTGCGAGACCGGCTGTGGATCCTGCTTGGTCCGCTTCCGCGGCCGGAGCGGACGGGCGCCGTAGTCGGTGAGCCGCTCGCTGTCCAGCCCGTAATGGGCCTTGAGCGCCGCCCGCACCCGCGCCGCCGCCGCGACGCCCTTCTTCAGCGTGGCTTTCCGGTCCCTGGAATCCTGCTGCTTGAGACCCTTGCGGATATCCAGCCGGGCCGTGATATCCCGGGCCTCCGTCAGCGCCTGCTCCAGCGGCGCCGTGTAGGTTTCGAGATTCGGCACCTCCGCCCCGTTGGTCTTGATGTTGGTGAGGAGCTTCTCCCATTCGATGAGAACTGTGGCGATCGTCGTCTTAGGCATGTTCGTTCCTTTCTTTCGTCTGTTGTTTTTAGGGTGTGAATCGCTCGCCAGCCGGGCTGGCGGACGACGGTTACGGGTTCCGGGCTGAATCCTTCTCTCTACGGGCACCTCCTTTCGTCATCTCAGAATCTATATGTCTCATTCGTCAACATCATGGACATCATGGTCGAGCATAGAAGCTTATTTGTCAACGATCGATTGGCTTGGGCCACGTCAAAACCTGACGTGATTTCAGGTGGGAGGATCTGCCTGTACAGGACGAAGTTGCCTGCGATCGAAAGATCGGGTTCTTTTCACCGGCGAGGAAACCCTGCATCCACGGAATCGAGATCTTGCCGTGGATGGGGACCGACAGTCCCCTGGAGGGAACGGATACGCCACGTTCCGGGCGTCGAGGTGCCTGGGACCGGCTGCGCCCCCGCGGATTTTCTCAGCGCCCCCACGGGGCACGGCCGGAGCCCCGCGGGGCGTGGTCCATGCCCCGTGGGGGGTGCCACGCGCCACGCCGGGATCCTGGCGATCCCCCCGGGGGCGCTGAGAATCCCCGCGGGGATCGCGAGCGCCCCGGCGGAATTTCCTGGAAGCCCCGCGGGGGCCGTGGCGCCCCTCCCGGGGCACGGGCCGCGCCCGCCGGGGAGTCAACCAAGTCCCGCGGGGTCGTGTCCTAGCTCAGTGTGGGTGGTACGGGAGGAAGGGGGCTAACGCCCCCTTCCATATCTCGCCGTGAGTGGTCGGGAGCCTAGCAAACGTCGGCGCCGCTGGGGAGGCAGAAATGGCAGGTGTCTGTGCCACACGCTCCGCAGCTCGCTACTGTACCCCCAGCTGCCTCACGCAGATCGGCCGCCAAGAGACTCCGCACCGTCTCCTTCGTCAGCACCAGCTTCTTCGCCTGTTTCTTCATGGATGGTCTCCCTGGGTAGTGCCAAGGGAACCGTCCCCCGGCCAGAGCATTCTAGCTCATCCTCAAGTGCTCCCCTAGTAGACTCCCTCCAGGCGCGGCTAGGTTTGGCCGCCAAAAGCCGGGGCACCGCACCCCGTCCCGCCGCGCCCCGTTTCTCCTTCCCTTCCATCTGCCCGCTCTCGCGGACCGCGGGATCAGAATTCAGAGGGATGGGGCGCCGCTACGCCCGCCCCTACACCCACGGTCGAGATCTGGTGTAGGGGCGACCTGCGGTCGCCCTCATCGGCGCATGATCCGACGGATCAGACTTGGCAATCCTGCCCCGCAGGCGTCCTCCCTCTCCACTTCGTGGAGAGGGAGCGAGGGTGAGGATTCGAGGGGCAGATTGCTCTAACTACGGCCCACTCAGGAACCCGGCTCTGCCAGCACGATTAACTCAGGTACCGGACTGCCCTCATACAGCCGCTCGACCGCCGCGGCCCGCCGCTCCAGCACGGCGCGCTGGTTGACGTACCCCTTGTCGGTGACCTCGCCGGCCTGGATCGAGGGGGGATCGGCCAACAGGAGGGCGCGGGCGATGCGGCGGCTGCTCGCGCGGTGGATGGCATTGTGGGCGGCGAGGGCCGCGGCCAGCCGGTCCCTCACCTCGGGCCGGCGGATCAGGTCGGCGAGGGGCGCGTCGGCGGCGAGGTCGCGGCAGAGCGAGCGGCAGCCGGCCGGGTTGAGGAAGACGAGCAGCCCGACCTCCTGCCGGCCGTGGCCGGTCACCACCACGTCCTGCACCACGGGGGCGCCGGCCGCGATCACCTCCAGGCGGAGCTCGCCGACATGGACCCAGGTCCCCGACGTCAGCTTGAAGTTCTCGGCCAGACGGCCGTCGAAGAGGATGCCCCGGGAGGGGTCTTCCCGGTCGGCGAGCTTGCCGGCGTCCCCGGTCTTGAGGAATCCGTCCTCGTCGAACAGCTCGCGGGTGAGCTCGGGGCGCCGCCAGTAGCCGGGGGTCACGTTGGGACCCTTGACCCGCAGCTCGAGCTTGCCGTCGACGGGTGAGAGCTTGATCTCGGTGCCCGCTCCGGGCAGGCCGATGGCGCCCGCCCGCTCGATCGGGAAGTGGATCTGGGTGCAGCTCGGCGCCGTCTCCGTTGACCCCCAGGCCGAGAGCATGGCGACCCGCCGCCCCGTCGCCTGGACCGAGAGCCGCTCCAGCGCCTCCCACAGAGGTTGCGGCAGAGCCGCGGCGGCGTAGAAGACCGCGTCGAGATCGCGGAAGAAGGTCTCGCGCAGCACGGCGTCCCGCTCGAGGAACGGGATCAGCATCTCGTAGCCGCGCGGCACGTTGAAGTGGAAGGTCGACGGCACCTCCCGCAGGTTGCGCACCGTCGTCTCGATCAGCCCGGGCGCCGGTTTGCCGCCGTCGACATAGAGCGTACCCCCGTTGCGCAGCGCCAGGTTGAAGTTGTGGTTGCCGCCGAAGGTGTGGCTCCAGGGGAGCCAGTCCACCATCACCGGCGGCCGCTCTTCCAGAAAGGGCCACGCCTGCGCGAGCGCCTGCTGGTTGGAGACGAGCATGCGCTGCGTGTTGATCACCCCTTTGGGCTTGCCCGTCGAGCCCGAGGTGAAGAGGATCTTGGCGACCGTGTCCGGACCCACCGCCGCGAAGCGCTCCTCGACGGCCGGCCCCGGCGCCGCCGCGAGGAGATCGTCGAAGCGGATCGCCCCGAGGCCGTCCAGCGGATTGGCGCCGGCCACGATCCTAGCGCCCGCCGCCGCCGCGGTCTTCAGAGCGCCCGCGAACCGGTCGCCGTCGGCTGCATAGACGAGGCCGGGGCGGGTCAGCTCGACGATGTAGCGGAGCTGGGCGTGGTCCTCGGCCAGCAGCGAGTAGGCGGGCGAGATCGGCACCGCCGGGATCCCCACGTGCAGGGCCGCGAGCTGCAGCAGGCCGTGGTCGACGCCGTTGTCGGAGAGGAGCGCCACCGGCCGGTCCGGACCGAGGCCGCGCTCCAGCAGGGCGCCGGCGATCCGCTCGACGGCGTCCAGGGCCGCGGCGTAGGTGACACGGCGCCAACCTGCCCCGCTTTCCAGACTCTCGCGCTCGGCCAGGAAGGTGCGGTCCGGCGCGGCGTGGGCCCAGTGGCGCAGCAGCAACCCGAGGCAACGCGGGTACGGCCGCAACTCGTGCCGCGAGCGCAGCACCAGGGAGCCGTCCGGGAGCGGCCGTGTCTCGACGGCGACGGGAGCGAGGCGGAGCGGCTTGGCGGGCGGATCGATCATGGCTGTAGCGCTTGATTCTACTCGGTCAGATTCCGTTGGCCCGGCGTTAGCCCTCATCACCCCGGCCCTCTTCTCCCACCGCACTCCTCCCGACCGGGAGAAGAGGAAATTGATCTTGTAAATACTGATGATACGTCACTTAGACGGTATACTCTCTATGCCGGCGAACGGGGAAGGGTGGCGGGAACCCGAAGAGGGTGCCCGCTCGACGGCGCATCGCCATTATCATGAACGGTAGAATCCTGACAATCCTCTTCGCCTTCGCTAGGATGCCTGCACGCCTCTGTCGCTGGACGGTCTTGGGTCTGCGGCCCGTTCGGTTCATCCGAGACGCAACCAGGAAGGGATTGAATCAAAGCGAGATCCGCTTCCAGTGCTTCATGATCGACTACACTTGGCTGATTCTTTCATTCCTGTTGGGCGTAGCACTCCTGGCCATGGCTCTTCTCTGGTTCGCACGCTCCGGAGAGTTCGACATCATGTCAGCGGGGAGTGTGACAGTTACCCTCACCAATGCGGCTGTCATTTTGCTCACCTGCGCCTTTTGCCTAGTGGCCCCGTACATATTGGTGTTTCTTGTTGTGCGTGAACCGTTCATGCTGGTCCAACGATTTTTGGAGAGAGACAATCTGTTCCTCATCAACGACTTCTTGGGCTGGCTCGCTCAACACCCCGAATGCCCCATCGTGCTCGTCCTTCGGCCGTTCGAACGTGCTTTCGATGCTCGCCTGAATCACGTGACTCGGTGGGATGGAAGCAGCTTCCTTGGCGTGGGTGTTCCGGCGGCTCTGGCAGTGACGTCCCACGTATGCTCTCTTTCTAATCCTGAGGGCGTGGTCGTGTTGACGGCGGGCTATCTCGACGCGCCGGCTCCGCATCTCTTTGAGCCGGCATTCATTGTGTCCGCGTGGAATGAGACTGATTGGCGAGATGGAATCTCGAGGTTGGTACGTCAGTCGCGTCATGTCTTCTTCATTATCGATGAACTCACCGATGGCATTATTTAT
Organism: uncultured Acidobacteriota bacterium; assembly: GCA_963698025.1. Classification (GTDB taxonomy): domain Bacteria; phylum Acidobacteriota; class Thermoanaerobaculia; order Multivoradales; family UBA5704; genus DATARR01. The sequence goes on from OY969112.1 coordinate 2,194,004, forward strand.
GAGCTGCAGGTGGTGGAGGCTGCAGGGATCCCCTGCTGTGTCTTTGTTTCTGACGAAATGGTCACCCCACTTGTTCGTGCCTTTCCACGGATTGGAGAGTGGTCGCGGCTCGCGATTTTCGACTCTGAGGAGCCGATCATCATTGATCCGACGTGGCTGAAGTCAGGGCGGACGTTTGACAAGGCAATGAGGATTGAGAGGTGCACTCGTGTTGCAGTGAACGATGCCAGACAGATTGATATCGACAGGGAACCATGGACGATCTCTCAACGAGAGATGACGAGGTATTATCTCGACGCGCACGGTCTCGGTCGACACTTTGTCGATGCCGACCCCACGGACGATGATCGCGCTTGACTGTCTCGGAGGTCTTTAAATTCTCGCAAGGACTTAGACGTCGGGTCGCTCGCTATCCTCCCGCCCATCTCCTTTCCTACTCGCCTGTCGGCCTGGTCGTTCCGGTTGGAAGGTCCGGCCAACCGCGAAGGAGGGCACCGGCGGACTCGGTAGGTCAAGGAGCCGAGCTCGGGGCGCGAGACGTTAGTTGGTAGACCTCAAGGATTCCCTCAGCGGTTCAAACAGGCTATGATTCTGCGCGTCGGAGGATGGTTTCCGACGCTCATCTGGAGTCGACAACTCATGAAGAGAAGTATGAAGAAACTCAAGCTGGGGAAAGAGACTTTGATGCACCTCGAAACAGGTCTCGAGCAGGTTGCGGGAGGGTCGTCAGTAGGTCCAGGCTGTACTTTCTGCGCGGGCTCATGCTCCTGCATGTCCGCGAGCCCAAATTGTGAGACCAGAAGTCCTTATACCAAATTTACCGATCCAACCATGTAACACCGCCGGCCCCAAGCAGGTTCCTACCCGAGCCTGATGGTGGCCGCCGATCTGTTCGGAACCGCCCAGCCCAGGACTGTCCGGGCTGGGCACTCGCGCTCTGCTCACGTAGACACCGACCCTTGCCCTTCCGGCCAAAGCAGAGTCAAGGCAGCCGCTTCCAGTCGAGGTCCCAGGCCTCCCGCCGCTCCGCGAAACCGGTGACGCGGCCGCCGGGGCCGCGCTGGAAAACCTTTCGATAGCGGGTCTTGCCGGGGACGAACAGCACGTCCGGCGCCTCGGCCCGCAACGGCTCGGCCTTGCGCCCGTTCTGCTGCCCCTCCAGCCCGCTCCCCTGGCGGCGGATCTCGTAGGTGATCTCCGGCGTCAGGGCGTAGCGCCCGACGTACTCGTCCATCTGCCTGGAGCTGAGCTGGATCGCCGGCGGGTCGGTGCGCAGGGCGAGGACCTGGCCGGCGATCAGGCGCCAGCCGGCGGGGGTCTGCTGCCAGGTGTCGGTCGACCGGTACTGGCAGTGCAGCGGGTGGCCATGGTAGCTCTCGTGCTCGTCGCTCACGTAGGTGGTGATGGCGACCGGACCGTGGACTGCCGCCTTGAAATCGATCACCTTGATGGTTCCCGAGACCCCTTTTGCCAGGGGCTTGGTCTGCTCCACCATCTGGGCCTTGGTGGAGACGGTGCCGTCTTCCGCCGTGTAGACGACCTTGTCGTCCAGGTAGCGCTCCCAGACCGCCGCCTTTCCCTCCGAAATCGCGTCGACCAGCTCCTGCGTCTGCCGGTGCAGCACCCCGGCCACGTCCTCGGCGGCGTTCGTCGAGGTTCGAAACGAGAGGAAGAGCACCCAGGTCACCGCCGCCAGCCGCCAGAGTCTCGTGCGCATTCCGACCTCCTTGCCGTGAAGCGCAACTCTACCTCCAGGAGGGCGAACGCAAAACCCCCCGGGACGAGTCGAGCTCGTTCCCGGGGGGGACATGGACCTCAGCGGCGGATCTTCAGAAGCAGACCTTGCCGCCGTTGCAGAGGCGCAGGACCGCCAGCGTCGCCGTGCGCCCGGGCAGGATGATGCCGAACCCGCTGGAGCTCACGGTGAGCGTCTGGTTGAGCCGCTGCAGGCCGCTCTCGTCGAGGCGGAAGAGGGCCGGCGAGACGCCGTAGGTCCTTCCTGGGCGGCAGAGCCGAACTGGGCGGCGAGGTGGTCCATCCAGTCGGTGACGAAGCTGGCGCCGACCTCCCGCGAGGTGTCGTGCGGATCGTTGCCGGCGACCGGCGAGCCGTCGGGCAGGACGCCGCTGCCGGCGTCGGGCTGGCACCAGGAGGCGCCCCCCGTCGCCGTGCACTCGGTGGCCTGCTGCGCGCCGTACTTGGCGACCGAGAAGCCCCAGCGGCGGTTGCGGTCGATCGGCGTCCAGCCGATCGTCGGCACGGTGATCAGCGCCTCGCCGCCGGCCGCGCGGGTGTCGGCGATGAAGCGGTCCGCCGCCGAGCCGTACGGCAGGGCACCGGGATTGGCGTTGGTCTCCTCGACGTTCTGGAAGAACCAGTCGAAACCGCGGTTGGAGATGTCGTCCAGCCAGGAGTAGCGGGTCGTGGTGTTGCCCCCCCAGCGGCGGACGGGCCAGTGCAGGCGCTGGGCCTGCGAGGTGGTGTGGTGCCGAAGTTGACGCCGTAGATCAGCGGGCTGATCGGCGTGCGGGCCGCCTGCGGCGAGATCTGAACCTTCACCGGCGCCAGGCTGAGCTGGAAGTCGTCGACGTAGACCGCCGGCTGATCGCCGCCGGTGTCGTCCTGGAGCCAGAAGCCGTCGAAGCTGGCGGAGGGGAGGGCGCTGAAGGGGACGACCACCCGTGCCCACCGTCCGGCCGGCACGGCGCCCCCGTCGATGAACGAATCGAGCGGCGCGCTGGCGATCGGGGTGCCGCCGGAGAGGAGCGCGAAACGCAGCTTCTGGTGCCCGAGCGAGCCGCCGTTGATAGCGAACTGGACCGTCGCGGACCGCGTGGTGTCGATCCCGGAGTCGCGGTGGAAGAAGAGCGCCGCCCAGCCGTCCGGCTCGAAGGAGACGGCGGCCTTGCCGAGGTTCACGACGCTGGTCTGCGCGAGGTTGCGCGCCGCCCAGCTCCAGTCGACGAAGCCGTTCTGGAGCTGGGCGTCGTAGACGACATCGAAAAAGCTCCTTGAGAGTTGGCCACGGGCACGGTGCCCGCGCGCACTCTGAAAGACGAAGCCGCGGGCCCGTTCCCCTCACCCCTCCGTCGCCCGTGGCGCGGACTCTCTAACTTGCGAATAATCTTTATATAACGCAACGATCCCGATCTCGATTCGGGTGTCTCGCTTTCGCCGCCGGCCCGCACCATGTGTCCTAGAGCGGGTTGAAAGGGTTTTGCGGCGGCGTTCTCGCGGTCTCACCCCCTGGGGATCGTGCGCTCTCGCAACGGCGGAGGACGATTGATGACGGCGACGTTTGCCGAGGTCTGGCAGGACATCCGATACAGCGTACGGCTGGCGTTTCAGCGGCCCCTGTTCACGCTGATCGTGATCGGCTCCCTCGCCCTCGGCATCGGCCTCAGCACCTCGGTATTCTCCTTTCTGAACGCGCTGTTCCTGCGTCCGCTCCCCGGCGTCTCACAGCCGGAGAACCTGATCTATCTGGCCAGCGGCGGCAGGATCGGCGCGCGGCAACTGCCGCTCTCTTATCTGAATTATAAAGATTTGCGAGAGCGCAATCACTCCTTCTCCGACCTCGCCGCCTATCAATCGATCCGCGTCGGTCTCGCGGCCGGCCACGGCGAGCCCGAGCAGATCGCGGGGGAGGTCGTCACCGGCAACTTCTTCAAGGTCCTCGGCGCGGCGCCCGCTCTCGGCAGGGATTTCTCCCTGGGCGAGGGGGAGGCCCCCGGCTCGCATCCGGAGGTGGTGCTCGGGTATGGCCTCTGGCAACGTCTCTTCGGCGCCGATCCGCGGATCCTCGGCCGGGAAATCCTTGTCAACGGGCAGTCGTTCGCCGTCGTCGGCGTGGCGCGCCGCGGCTTCAAGGGGATGACCAGCCTCTCGGCCACGGAGCTGTGGGTGCCGCTCACCATGGCGCCGGTGGTGCTGCCGGTGCCGAAGCTCTTCGAGGCGCGGGGAAATCAGGCGCTGCGGGTGGTCGGCCGCCTCCGGCCGGGCGTCGGGCCGCGTGCCGCGGCGGCCGAGGTGCGGGCCCTCGCCGCGCGCCTGGAGCAGGAGTATCCGAAAGAGGACGAGGGGCTGGAGATCGCGCTCACGCCGCTGGTGCACCCGTTGAGCTTCAAGTCCGGACCCCTGAAGGCCGGCGCCTTCCTGATGGTGGTGATGGACTTCCTGCTCCTCATCGTCTGCGTCAACGTGGCCAACATGCTGCTGGTGCGGGCCATCGCGCGGCGGCGCGAGCTCGCCATCCGCATCTCGCTGGGGGCGAGCCGCGGCCGCCTCGCCCGCCAGCTGATCGCCGAGGGGCTGGTGCTCTCGCTGACCGGCGGCGCCTGCGGGCTGCTCGCCGCGGCCTGGAGCATGGGGCTCCTCTGGCGGCTCCGGCCGCCCACCCTGGAGGCCGGGGCCGTGGGTCTGGCGCTGGACGGGCGGGTGCTGGCCTTCAGCTTCGCGACGCTGCTGGTCGCGAGCCTGATCGTCAGCCTGCTGCCGGCTTTGCAGACCTACCGGGCGGACCTCGGCGGCGCGCTGCGCGGCGAGCCGGGGTTCGTGCGGGTGGGAGAGAAGAAGGTCTCGCTCTCCCACGGGCTGGTGATCTTCCAGGTCGCCCTCTGCTCGCTCTGCCTCGCCTGCGCCGGGCTCTTCCTGCAAGGGCTCTACAACCTGCTGCGAGTCGATCCCGGGTTCGACAGCGCGCACCTGCTCTCGGCCTCCTTCGATCTCAAGGCCCAGGGGTATGGCGAGGCGCGCGGCCGCGAGCTCCAGCGCCGCCTGCTCGAGCGGGCCGCGGCCCTGCCGGGAGTCGAGGCGGCCGCTCTTTCCGAGAGCCGCCCCCTGGGGGGATTCCGCGTCTGGCGCGAGGCGGTGCCGGTGGGCGGCGCACAGGACGTTACGAACGCAAAGAAACGGAACCAGGTGGGCTCCCTGATCGTCAGCCCGGGCTATTTCCGCACTCTCCGCCTGCCGCTGGAGAAGGGGCGCGACTTCACCGCCGCCGACCGCGCGGGGGCGCCGCAGGTGGCGATCGTCAACCGGGCCATGGCCCGGCGCTTCTGGCCGTCCGCGGACCCGCTGGGGACCCGCGTGACTCTCGACGACGAGGCCGAGCCGGTGGAGATCGTCGGCGTGGCCGGCGACTCCAAGGTCATCGAGCTGGACGAGCAGCCGATCCCGCTCGTCTACCTCCCCCTGGAGCAGCGCTACACGGCACGGGCCGCCCTCGACGTGCGGGCCGCCGGCAGCCCGGAGCCGCTGCTCGACGACGTCCGGCGGGCGCTCGCCGAGATCGCTCCCGCCCTGCCGGTCGCGGAGCTGCTCACCGCCTCCGAGGCCATCGAGCGGTCGCTCTGGGCGCCGCGCGCGGGCGCCGCCCTCCTCAGCCTCCTCGGCCTGCTCGCGCTGCTGCTCGCCATGTTCGGCGTCTACGGGATCACGGCCTACTCCGTGGCCCAGCGCAGCCGCGAGATCGGGATCCGCATGGCCCTGGGGGCGCGCCCAGCAAGCCTCGTGGGCATGCTCGTCCAGGGGGGCATGGCCGTCCTGCTGATCGGCCTCGCCTGCGGGATCGGCCTCGCGCATCTGTCGGAAAAATGGATCTCGAAGCTGGTGTACGGCCTTCAGGGCGGGGACTCGCTGGTCCTGCTGCTGATCGCGGTGCTGTTGACGGGTGTGGGCGTCCTGGCCAATGCCGTGCCGGCGGTCAGGGTGGTCCGCACGAATCCGGCTGTCGACTTGCGGAGAGGCGAGTAGCTCTCCCAGGTTGTAAAAACAAAAAAGGAAAGGAGGTGAGAGCTCATGAAGAAATTCGCCGTGCGTGAAGTTGAGACGCTGAAGACGACCGCAGCGATGTACGACTGTGGTTGCCCCGGTCAGGATCCGTGCAATGACGATCCGTGGCTGCCGATCGATTCGATCGGACGCTGAGCCGGATTTGGCTGGGGGCGCCGATGCGCCCCCAGCCTTTCATTCCACAACCTCATTTCACAACCTCAGAGGTCGAACGAAGCGATGACGTATGAACCGAGCAGCCGGGTTGCCGTCTACCCCTTCACGCGGCAACCGGAAGGCGAAGAGATCGTGATCGGAAGGACCGACACCGGGGTCTTCCTGGCCCTCCCCCGCGAGGCGGTGGAGATCCTGGACTGGCTGCGCGAGGGGCGGACCCTCGCCGAGACCCAGGACCTGTACAAGGAACGCTACGGCGAGATCCCCGACGTCGGGGACCTCCTCGTCTTCCTGCAGGGAAAAGGTTTCGTTCGCCCGCACACGCCCGGGGCTCCGGCACCGGCGGCGGCGAGCTCCCAGACGGCGGCGGCCCAGGCGGCCGGCGGCGACTTCGCGGCGCCGGCGAAGTCCAAGATCCGCTATCACTTCACCAATATCCCGATCCCCCTCGCCCAGAAGCTCTTCGGCAAGACCGCCCTGACGATCTCTGCCGCCATCTTCGCCCTGGCGGTGGCGGCCGTCGCCTTCGACCGCTCCCTGCTCCCCCACCGCGACGCCCTGATCTTCTCCCAGCACCGGACCCTGAAGACGCTGGCGCTGATCCTCTGCGGCTACGCCACCGTCTTCATCCACGAGATGGGGCATCTGATCGCGGCGCGGGCGGTGGGGGTGAGCTCGCGGCTCGGCATCAGCAGCCGCATGTGGGTGCTGGTCGCCGAGACCGACATGACCGGCCTCTGGGCGGTGCCGAAGCGCCAGCGCTACCTGCCGATGCTGGCGGGGCCGGTGATCGACGTGGTCTCCGCGTCGCTGATCTCGCTCGTCCTCTTCTGCCAGCACCGGGGGTGGATCGCGCTGCCGTCGCTGGTGGTGCAGCTGAGTCTCGCCATGGTCTTCGTCTACATGATGCGCCTGCTCTGGCAGTGCTTCTTCTTCGTGCGCACCGACTTCTATTACGTGATCGCCACCTTCTTCGGCTGCAAGAGCCTGATGCACGACACGCGGATCTACATCGGCAACCTGCGCCGCCGGCTCTTCTCCTCGGCGCCGCCGATCGATCAATCGCACATTCCCAAAGGGGAGCGGCGGGTCATCAGCTCGTATGCCTGGATCTGGGCGCTGGGGCGCATCGTGGCCCTCTGGACGCTGTTCTCCGTCACCCTGCCGGTGGCCGGCAAGTATCTCCGCTCCTCGGTGGAGACCATGATGACCGGCTTCTCGCGGGGGAGCTACGCGTTTTTCGACGCGCTGTTCATCCTCGTCTTCTACCTGTTCCCCCTCGGGCTCGGCATGAGCCTCTGGATTCACGCCATGGTCAAGCGGAGGGTACCCCGTGAACGAGAGCAGAGAGCAGCGGTTTCCGCCTGAGCACCGGCAGGAGGCGGGAGCGGTCTCGATCGTGGAGGCCGAGCCCGGCCCGGGGCGGCGGGACTGGCTCGCGGAACGCCTGCGCGAGGCCGCCGGAAACTCCGCGCGCGCCTGGCTCCTCGCCGGCGACTTCGCCGACGGCGGCCCCTGGGCGGGGATCCATGAGTTTTTCGCCAGCCTGCTGCCGGAGATCCGAGCCCAGCGACCCGACCTGATCCGCAAGCACGACTACGAGCTCGTGCACGTGGTGCCCGAGCTGAAGCGGGAGATGGCCGTCCGCAATCCGACGCTGACCGATCTCTCCCCGCCCGAGGAGAAGGTGAGGAACTACCCGGCGGACCGCGCCTATCGCATCATCCACGGCCTGATCGACCTGCTCGACGCCTGGAAGGGCGCCGCGGGAGAGCCCTGGGTCCTCGCCTGCGACGGCTACGACGCCATGGGGCACATCGGCCGCGCCTTTCTCCGCGAGCTGATGCGGCGCCGGGGTGAGCGCCTGGGCGTGACGCTGATCGCCGCCGTGCGTCCGGGCCGCGGCGAGGAGGCCCGCGCGGAGCTCGGCGCCGCGGGCGGCGTCGTGACCCTCGATCTGCCCCGCGAGCCGGCGCCCGCGGTGGACCGCCGGGAGATGGCGCGGCAGGCCCAGGAGCTCGAGGCCCGGGTCGCCGGCGACCGGCTGGAGATCCAGATCCATCTGCCCGCCCTGGTCCGCCTCTGCCGGCTGGCCGGCGCCCCTGACCGGGTGGCCAAATGGCAGTACTGGGGGCTGGAGATCTTCAACACCCTCGGCTTCTACGAGGACGCCATCCAGTACGGCGAGAGCGCGCTGGCCTTCTTCCGGGAGAGCCCGAAGCCGGGGCGCGAGGGGATGCGCTGGGCGATCTTCGTGAAGCTCTTCATGTCCTACGTCGCCCTGCAGCAGCCGGAGCGAGCGCTCCGCCTGGCCGAGGAGGAGGCGATCGGCAAGGTCGAGGACCCGCAGCAGCTCTCCCGCCTCTCCTACCTGCTGGCGATGCTGCACGCCCGCTACCTGCCGAGCCGCGACCTGAGCAAGGGGGAGGAGTACCTGGAGCGCGGGATCGCCGACCTGCAACGGGCGGAGATGACCGAGGACGAGCTCCACTTCCAGTCGGTTTTCAACCGCAACGGCCTGGCCATGATCCGCAACTTCCAGGGGCGTTTCCAGGAGGCGATCGAGCTCTGCCGCGAGGGTTTCCGCGAGCTCGAGCACCATCTGCGCCAGGAGCGCCACCGGCTCCACCGCTCGGTGCTGCTCTACAACATGGCGCAGGTCTACGCCGCGGTGGGCGCCCACGACGACGCCCTCCGGCACTTCGCGCTGGCCATGGAGATGGACCCCAACTATTCCGAGTACTACAACGACCGCGGAAACATCCTTCTCAGGCTCGGCCGTCTCGCCGAGGCCGAGGCCGACTACCGGCAGGCGATCGCGCTCAGCCCCCCTTATCACGAGGTCTACACCAACCTCGGGCAGTGCTACCGCCGGATGGGCCGCTTCGACGACGCGGTCCGCGCCTACTCCGTCGCCCTCGACCTCGATCCGCTGCAGGCGCTGGCCCTGGCCGGACGCGGACAGTGCCACGACGCCCAGGGGCGGCTCGCCGAGGCCGAGGCCGACTACGGCGCCTCGCTGGCCCTCGACCCCGGCCAGTGGGAGGTGCTGGCGAGCCGCGCCGTGATCCGCTACGTGGCCGGCGACCTCGCCGCCTCGCTGGCCGACCTCGACCAGGCCCTGGCGCTGGCCCCGAAGAACGCCGACCTCTATCAGAACCGGGCCGTGGCGCTGGCCGACCTCGGCCGTGCCGGAGAGGCGGCCCGCGACCTCGAAACCTATCTGCGCCTCCAGCCCGAGGCCGAGGACCGGCAGGAGGTGGAGCTCCGTCTCCAGACCCTGACCGCCGGGGAGATCACGGCATGATGAAAAAGACCATCGCGGCGGCGGCCCTCTGCGGCCTGGCGATGTGGATGGGCCTCGCCCAGGCAGCCGAGCTGCCGCGGCTCGACGGCCACTGGGAAGGAGTGATCGAGGTGAAGCCGGGCGAGTTCGAGGTCGACGTCAAGCTCGATCTCGCGCGCAAGGCGGACGGCGCCCTCTCCGGCCATCTCTCCTATCCGAACCAGGGACCCAAGGAGTATGCCCTCGACACCGTGCAGGTGGACGAGGGGGGCGTCCTGATCACCTCCACCGACGAGCAGGGGACCGTCTCCGTGTTCCAGGGGCGGAGCGTCGACGGCGGCAAGGCGATCCAGGGGGATCTCACCGAAGGTGGGAAGAAGGCCCCCTTCGAGCTCCACCGGGTGGACGCCGCGGCCCGCAAGCCCGCCTCCGTGCAGAGCCTCGCGAGCGACGGCGCCGAGCTCAAAAACCTTTTCAATCAGGACCAGGGGAAGGTGCGGGTGCTGATGATCCTGTCGCCGTCCTGCGGCACCTGCCGGATGGGGGCGCGTCTGATCGAGCGGCATCTCCTGGAGCGGGTCCACGATCCCGGGCTCAGCGTCTACATCGTCTGGGAGCGGCTCGGCCCGCACGACACCGCGGAGACCGCGGCGCAGGCGGCGGCCCTGCTCGCCGACGATCGTATCCACCACTTCTGGTCCCCGGACCACTTCGCCAGCACCGCCTTCCAGGGGCCGGTGGGCATCCAGCGGACCACGGCCTGGGACGTCTTCCTGGTCTTTGGCAAGGGAAAGCGCTGGACCGACGCTCCGCCCGCCCTCGACTCCTTCATGCACAACCAGAAGCTGCACGCCGAGCTGCCGAAAGATCGCCTGCTCAACGCCGAAACGCTGGCCGGAGAGGTGAAGAGCCTCCTCGCGGCGCCCGCCCCGGCGAGCCCGCAGGCTTCAGGAAAAAAGTGACGGACGCACCAGGTCGCGGGTGATCGCCGCGACCGTGGGCGCGCCGGCCAGCGCCATCGCCAGATCGAGCTCGTCGCGGAGGAGGCGCAGGGCGAGCGCCGCGCCGGCCTCGCCGTCGGCGGCGAGACCCCAGAGGACCGGCCGGCCGGCGAGCACCGCGCGGGCGCCCAGGGCGAGGGCTTTCAACACATCCGTACCCCGCCGCACGCCGCCGTCCATCAGCACCTCGATGCGGTGGCCGTGGGCGGCCAGGGCGTCCACCACCTCCGGCAGCACTTCGATCGTGGCCGGCGAGGTGTCGAGCTGCCGGCCGCCGTGGTTCGACACCACCACGCCGGCCGCCCCCGCCTCGGCCGCGCGCACGGCGTCGTCCGGCCGGACGATCCCCTTGACCACCACCGGCAGCCCGGTGATCGAACGCAGCCAGGCCACGTCCCGCCAGGACAGCCCCGGATCGATGAGCGCGGCGACATAGGCGGCCAGCCCCGAATCGGCGGCCGCCATCGGCACCTCGCCGTACCCCTCCGGCAGCATGTTGGCGACCGCCAGGCCCGGCGGCAGGCGAAAACGGTTGCGGACGTCCCGCTCCCGCCGTCCCAGAAAGGGAGCGTCCACGGTGAGCACGAGCGCCCGGCAGCCGGCGGCCTCGGCCCGGCGCACCAGCCCCTCGGTGGCCTTGCGGTCGCGGTAGACGTAGAGCTGGAACCAGACCGGCCCGGAGGCGGCGGCCACCACCTCCTCGACCGGGGTGTTGGAGAGCGTGGAGAGGATCATCACCGTCCCCGCCGCGCCGGCCGCGCGGGCCGTGGCGATCTCCCCTTCGGGAGTAGCGAGGCGATGGAAGGCGGTGGGGGCGACGAGGACCGGCATCGCCACCGGCTGGCCGAGCACCGTGGTCGCCAGCTCCCGGCGGGAGACGTCCACCAGCACCCGGTAGGCGATGGCGAGGCGGTCGAACGCGGCGCGGTTCTCGCGCAGCGTCACCTCGTCGTGGGCGCCGCTCGCATAATAGTCGTAGGCCTCCCGGGAGAGCTTCTCGCGGGCGATCGCCTCCAGCTCGAAGATGTTGATCGGTTCCATCGCGCTCCTCGAAGGGGCCAAGATTGTAGTATCCGGTCCCGGAAATCAAACGAGGAGCCCCCGACATGCTGAACCGCCGCGCGTTTCTGTCTTCGATCGCCCTCCTGGCTGCCCTCGCCGCCGGCTGCGCGAGCACCCCGGCTCCCCGTGCAAGTGCGGTGGTCGAGGTCGACCTCCTCCAGTTCAACGACGTCTACGAGATCGGCCCGGTATCGGATGGCAAGAGCGGCGGGCTGGCCCGGGTGGCGACACTGCGCAAGCGCCTTCTGGCCGCGAACCCCAATACCTTCACCCTCCTGGCCGGCGACTTCGTGAGCCCCTCGGCGCTGGGCAGCGCCAAGGTGGACGGCGAGACCCTGGCCGGCAAGCAGATGGTGGCGGTGCTCAACGCGATGGGGCTGGATCTGGCCACCTTCGGCAATCATGAGTTCGACATCAAAGAGAATCAACTCCTCGCCCGCCTCGCCGAATCGCGCTTCCGCTGGACCTCGGCCAACGTGACGCGGGCGGGCGGCGGCCCCTTCCCCGGTGTGACCCCTCACGAGATCCTCACCGCGCGCGGCCCCGGAGGCAGCGTCCGCATCGGAGTGGTGGGCGTCACCCTGGCCAGCAATCCGGTGCCCTTCGCCGTCTATGCCGATCCCCTCGACGCCTTCCGCCGCGAGGTCGAGTCCCTGCGCGGCCAGGTGGACGTGGTGGTGGGCCTGACGCACCTGGCCTTCGCGACCGACCAGACGCTGGCCGAGGGGGTCCCCGCGGTGGACCTCATCCTGGGCGGACACGAGCACGAGAACGTCCGCGCCTTCCGGGGCGCCGACTTCACGCCCATCCTCAAGGCGGACGCCAACGTCCACACCGTCTACGTCCATCACCTGACCTGGGACCCCGCCCGCCGGAGCCTCGCCGTCGATTCCCGGCTGGTGGTCGTCACCGACGCGATCCCCGAGGATCCGGAGGTGGCGAAGGTGGTGGCCTCCTGGGAGGAGAAGGGGTTCGCCGGTTTCCGCCAGCAGGGTTTCGATCCCACCGAAAAGGTGGCGGTGACCACGGTGCCCCTCGACGGCCGCGAGGCCAGCGTGCGGAACCGGCCCACGGAGCTGACCGAGCTCACCGCCCGGGCGTTCCTGGCCGAGGCCGCCGGCGCCCAGCTCTCGGTCTACAACAGCGGCTCGATCCGCATCGACGACGTGCTCCCCGCGGGCCCGGTCACCCAGTACGACGTCATCCGCGTCCTCCCCTTCGGCGGCAAGGTGCTGACGGTGGACATCCGCGGCAGCCTTCTCGCCCGCGCCCTCGACCAGGGGATCGCCAGCCACGGCAAGGGCGCCTACCTCCAGACCGCCAACGTGTCGGTCGACGACCGCGGCGCCTGGGTCGTCGGCGGCGCGCCCCTCGACCCCAACCGCATCTACCGGATCGCCATCAGCGACTTCCTGGCCGCGGGCAAGGAGGAGGGGATGGACTTCCTCAAGCCCGGCCCGGACCTCACGATCGTCAAGGAGAACCGGGATCAGCGCATGGCGGTGATCGATCAGCTGCGCCGCGAGTATCCGGGCTCGCGGTCTCCGAGCTCGCAATAGCCGGATTCTCCTTTGGGCGGGGAGAAGCACCTTTCTGATCGAAGGCGCTCGACGGCCCGGGACGCGCTTTTCGAAGCCATGCGCACCCTTATCTATGGATGTCCGGCAGCGACGGAGCGGCGGCCCCGGAGAGCCTTGCAGGGAGACTTGTGCCCGAGGAGGCCGCGCTTCACGATCCTGCCGTTTTTGAGAAGGAGACCGATATGAACCGACGCCTGACCCAGGCCATCCTCTTCTCCACCGCTCTGTTCCTGACCCTGCTCGCCACGGATTCGCGAGCCGCCTCCGGCTGGACCCGCGAGGGCTGCTGGTCCCCTTATCCCAACTGCGTGGGGGCCAAGGACGTCTACCTGGATTCGTCCGGGCATGAATGGGAGTGCGGCGCCTGCGGCACGACCCAGAACCCCGGTCCCGGCACCTGCTATCAGACCGGAAATCTCCACAGCATCGGCTATTGGTGCCCGCGGGCGAGCTCGTAAATCCGGTCTTCAGTTTGCGGGTCCCCGAGGCTCAGGGGACCCGCACCTACGCCGGCGGCCGCAGAGGGGGCACGGCGGCCTCGATCTCGCGGCGCGCGGGCTCGAGCCATGGCGGCAGCACGAGCGTCTCGCCCAGGTGGGCGGGGTCCTCGTCCACCGCGAAACCGGGGCCGTCAGTGGCCAGCTCGAACAATACGCCGCCCGGCTCCCGGAAGTAGACGGAGTGGAACCAGAAGCGGTCGATCACCGGCGTGGCCTGCGCGCCCGCCGCTTCCAGCTTCGCGCGCACCGCGAGCTGCTGTGCGTCGTCGGCGACCCGCCAGGCGAGATGGTGCACGCTGCCGACGCCCCAGGAGCCGCGGCGGGCCTCCGGGGTCTCCCGGATGTCGAGGACCCCCGCGGCGTCCGCGAAACCGTAGCGGGTCCAGCCGTTCTCCTCCCCCAGACGCTGGAAGCCGAGGATGCCGGTCAGGAGCTCCGCGGTGGCGGCGGCGCTCCGTTCCCAGACCTGCGCGCCGTACAGCCCGCGGATCTGGCGCTCGCCCGGCACCGGACCACCGTCCCAGGGGGTGAACCCGATCCGCGGCCGGGCCATGCCCTCGACCAGCGCGAGACGGAGCCCGTGCGGATCGACCACCGGCAGGGTCTTCTCGCCGAACCGCGTCTCGACGTCCCCCAGGCGAGCGCCATACTTCTCCAGGCGCGATCCCCAGAACTCGACGCTGCCCGGCGGGATCTCCAGGCCCACCTCGGTGGCGAGGCCATGGCCCATGCGCGGCGGCGCCATCTGCGCCCAGGGGAAGAACGTGAGATCGCTGCCGGGGTGCCCTTCGGCGTCGGCGTAGAAGAGGTGATAGGTGCCCGGATCGTCCTGGTTGACGCTCTTCTTGACCAGGCGCATGCCGAGCACGCCCGCGTAGAAGTCCAGGTTCTCCTGCGCGGGCCCCGAGATGGCCGTGATGTGGTGCAGACCGTTGACGCCTTCCATGCTTCCTCCTCCGCGCCCGTCGCGAGCAGGCGCCGCTTGGGAACGTATCACGGGCTGCAACGCCGGATTCGGGACGACGTCGGCAGTCTATAAACCGGAGTAGCCGGCGGGTCATCCGCCGGCAAACTTAACCTGCTGAGTCCTGGCGGTCGGTCAAGCTCATCGATTCATCTACCGGCGACTGAGGGGATTCCCCGCCCGCCGGCGTTCTTCCTCTCGAACTTGAATCCGGTGGCCAGCGTCCCGTGGGCCGAGCCGGTTTCCACCTTCGGAGAGGAGATCGTCATGAAAAAGCAAGCCGCCAGGAAGCTGGTCCTGCACAGAGAGACGCTGCGCGAGCTGACGGAGAATCATCTCGGCCGGATCGGCGGAGGCATCGGCCCCTCCAACCTCGTGGAGGACAGCTGTCACTGGACCTGCTGGTGCAAGCCTCCCCAGTAGGCGACGATGTTCACCGTCGAGGCGAGGATGCCGATGCCGAGCCCGCGCAGGTGCGGGCCGGCGATCTCGTGCAGGTGCACGGTCGAAGGTCCCGACCGACCTGCGATAGCATCGCCGCCATGGACGTCTCCCGCCGTCAGGCCCTCGCCGGAGCCGCCGCGCTGGCGCTCGCCGGCTCCCTTCCCCGGTCTCTCTCCGCGGTCGGGCTCTCCGCGCCGGACGCTGCCCGGCCGCGGACCGTGCGGCCGCGCCGCCTCCAGCCCGGCGACACCGTGGGCCTGGTGGACCCGGCGAGCGCGACCTGGGAGCCGATGAACATCGAGATCGTGGAGGAGTCGCTGGCCGCGCTCGGTTTCAAGACGAAGCGCGGGGCGAACCTGCTGGCGCGCCACGGCTACTTCGCCGGCACCGACGAGCAGCGCGCCGCGGATCTCAACGCCATGTTCGCCGACCCCGAGGTGCGGGCGATCCAGTGTGTCCGCGGCGGCTGGGGGTGCGCCCGCCTGCTCCCCCGGCTCGACTGGCCGGCGATCGCGCGCAACCCCAAGATCCTCCTCGGCTACAGCGACGTCACCGCCCTCCTGCTCTCCCTCCAGGCCAAGACCGGTCTCGTGACCTTCCACGGGCCGATGGGCATCTCGCGATGGAACCCGTTCAACGTCGGCTATTTGAAACGGGTGCTCCAGGAGGGGGAGGCGGCCACCTTCGAGAACTTGAGGGAGATCAAGAAGGAGGACGACCTGACGGTGGTCGAGAACCGCGTGCAGACCCTGCGCCCCGGCATCGCGCGGGGGCGGCTGCTCGGCGGCAATCTCACGGTGCTGACCAGCCTGATCGGATCGGGATACCTGCCGGATTGGGACGGCTGTATCCTCTTCATCGAGGACGTGGAGGAGGCGCCCTACCGGATCGACCGCATGCTCACCCAGCTCCAGCTCGCCGGCATCCTGGGCAAGGCCCGGGCGGTGATCTGGGGGACCTGCACCAAGTGCGATCCCGGCGAGGGGTTCGGCTCGCTGACCGTCACCGACGTGCTGCGCGACCACCTTCTGCCCCTGGGCGTCCCCGCCTGGAGCGGGGCGATGATCGGCCACGTCGACCGCCAGTTCACCCTGCCGGTGGGGATCGAGGTCGAGGTGGACGCCACCGCCGGCACCCTCCGCATGCTGGAGCCCGCGGTGGTCGCGAGCGCGGCCTGAGCCTCAGCCGTATTCTTGGCGCTTCGAGTAGGGGCGGGTCTGGACGGTAGGTTGGGGGCTCGACCCGCCTGTTCGCGATTCGGCGTTGCAGGGCGGGTCGCGCCCCCTCCCGCCCGTCCAGACCCGCCCCTACACGAAGCAAGGTTAGCGCCTATGCCCCTCCGGGCCGGAGCCGGGCGAAGACCCCGGCGACCACCCGGTCGCAGCGGGCGCCGTCGAACAGGTAGAGCCGGCGCACCTCGCGGCCGATCCGCTCGTCGAGCGTCTGCCGCAGGCTGCGCTTGGCCCGGTGCAGGCGCACCCGCACGTTCTCCACGGTGAGATCGAGGGCGTCGGCAGCCTGCTCGGTCGAGAGCCCCTCGATCTCGCGCAGGCAGAAGACGGCCCGCAACGGATCGGGGAGCCCCTCGACGGCTTCGCGAAGGACGGCGTGCAGCTGGCGGTTCTCCATCTCCCGGTCCGGACCGGAAGCCGCGGACGGCGGGTCCGGCGGCTCGCCACCGCCGGCGGGAGCCAGGGAGACCAGCCGCCGCCGCTTGCGGGCGCGGGCCAGCGCCTCGTGGCAGGCGATGCGGGTGAGCCAGGTGGCGAACCGGGCCTCGCCGCGGAAGCCGGCGAGCTCGCGGAAGGCGCGCACGTAGGCCTCCTGCATGACGTCCTCGGCCTCGCCGTCGTCGGCGAGGATGCCGCGGGCGACCCGGAAGAGCCGCTGGTTGTAGCGCCGCATCAGAATCTCGAAAAGCGCGGTGTCCCCCGCCAGAACGCGCGCCACGACCTCCTCGTCGGAGAGGGTCGTGGGCGCGATGGCGGGCTGGAGGGCTGGCTGGCTCAAGGGTTGGGCTCCCGATGCAGTCTACGCCCGGCTCTCCCGCAGGGTGGGCTCGCGCATCGCCACGGGCGCTCCCTGGCGCAGCTCGGCGACGCGGGCGAGGGTGTACGCGCCGACCGCCATCGCGAGATCGCGGACGGCGATGTCGAACAGGCCCATCGTCACCAGGTTTCCCGCGATCAGGACCAGCCAGGCGGCGGCGATCCAGGCGCCGATGCGTGTCCAGCGCGTGAGCACCAGCAGGCCGACGGCGATCTCGATGATCCCCACCACGTGCATGAACGTCTGGGGGGAGACCGGCAGCAGGTTCGCCATCCAGGGGCTCAGGTACTTCGGCCAGTCGGTGAGCAGGTTGAGGAACTTGTCGAGCCCCGCGAGCAGCGGGACCAGTCCGTAGGTCAGCCAGAGGGGTCGGTAGAGCGATTCCAGGTTCGGGTTCGGTTGCGTTACAGGCATCGGGTCGTCCTCCTTTGCCTGTAGAGAGTCGCGAGGGGCGAGAACGTTACAGCCCGCGGGGTACAATCCCGATCCAAGGGAGGTCACCATGCGCCGAGCTGTCCTGGGTTCCTTCGTCCTCTGGATCTGCCTCTCCATCGCGCCCGCCGCGGCGCAGAACGGGGTGGGCGAGGTGTCGTTCGCCAACTCCGGCGCGGCGGCGGCCCAGGAGCCGTTTCTCCGCGGGCTCGCGCTGCTGCACGACTTCGAGTACCCGGACGCGGCGGAGCAGTTCCGCAAGGCGCAGACGATCGATCCGGGCTTCGCCATGGCCCTCTGGGGCGAGGCGATGACCTACACCCATCCGGTCTGGATGCAGCAGGATCTCGCCGCGGCGCGCGCCGTGCTGGGCCGGCTCGGCGCCACTCCCGAGGCGCGGGCGGCGAAGGCGCAGACCGAGCGCGAGCGCGACTATCTGCACACGGTGGAGGTGCTCTACGGGAACGGCACCAAGGAGGAGCGCGACTTCCTCTTCTCCGACGCCATGGCCGCTCTCCACCAGCGCTATCCGGACGACGTCGACGCCACCGCCTTCTACGCCCTGTCGCTGCTCGGCACGGCACACCAGGGGCGCGACTTCGCCATCTACATGAAGTCGGCGGCGCTGCTCGAGGAGGTCTTCCCCACTCACCAGCGTCATCCGGGGGTGCTGCACTACCTGATCCATTCCTACGACGATCCGATCCATGCCCCGCTCGGCGTCCGCGCGGCGCGGCTCTACGGCGGCGTGGCGCCCAACGCCGGCCACGCGCTGCACATGACCTCTCACATTTTCGTCGCGCTCGGCCTGTGGGACGACGTGATCGCCGCCAACGAGCGCGCCATGAGCGTGGTCAACCAGCACCGCGCCGACCAGGGCAAGACGGCGAAGACCTGCGGCCATTACGTCAGCTGGCTGCACTACGCCTACCTGCAGGAGCGGCGGCTCGACGACGCGAAGCAGCAGCTCGACGCCTGCCGGAAGATGGCGATGAATCAGTTTTCGAGCCACCCCGATCCGGATTCCTCGATCGTGCCGTCCTATGCCGAGATGCGCCTCTTCCATCTGATCGAGACGGGACGGTGGGACGCCGCGGATTCACTGGTGCTGCCGGAAAAGGGTTACCTCGACGTGAGATTCCTGCTGGCCTACGGCGATGCGCTGGCGGCGGTCGGCGACCCGAAAGCTTTCCATGCCGCCGTCGCGCGGCTCCGTGAGCGGCAGCGAGATCTGCTCGCGCAGGCGCAGAAGGAGGACGTCAGGGTCGACCGCCGCAACGCGGAGATCGTGGTGCAGCAGATCGACGCGCTGGAACGGATCCGGGACGGCAAGGCGGACGAGGGGATCGCCCTGCTGCGGAAGGCGGCGGACGCGGAGAGCGCGACGCCGCTGGAGTTCGGTCCGCCGGCCATCCAGAAGCCGACCTCCGAGCTGCTCGGCGACGAGCTCCTCGCCCTCGGCCGCACGCCCGAGGCGGAGCAGGCGTATCAATCGACGCTCACCCGCGCCCCCGGCCGCACCCGCGCGCTCCAGGGCCTGCTCCGCGCCCAGCAGGCTCTCGGCAAGACCGAGGCCGCAGGACGGACCCGGGCGCAGCTGGATCGCTACGTACGCCCGGCGGCCGGGGTGGTCCGAGGGAGCGCCCTCCTTCCGTTCCTTAATTGATCATGTCGCGAAGCAGCGTCGCGAGCGGGCGCTCGGGATGGTTCCACAGCTCGAACGACGTCTCCTGGGCGATGAAGAACGAGTTGCCGAGCTGCCGGGCGACCGGCGCGCCATCGGGCGACACGGCCCAGTCGATCAATCCCCCGGACACCTGCTGGTTCTCGAGCCGTCGCACCCCCGTGTTCCACGTCGGGGTCCAGTCGAACACCTGGAGGCCGTAGGCGCGGCTCGCGGGGTTGACGACGGTGGCGTCCGAGTTGCCGCTGTTGCCGCTGACGTAGAACGTCCCTTCCGGAGCCGACACCCGCGCGGCCGTCTCTTCGAGGAGATAGATGGCGCGCTGGTTGAACGTGCCGACGCTGCGCGAATCGATCACCTGAACGATCTGCACGTCGGCCGTCCGCGGCCGGTAGTCGACCTCATAGCGCACCGCGGGTGCCAGCTGCGAGCCGAGAAGGATCACGGCCCCATGACGGCCGGCCTCCGCGGGTGCGATCATCCAGGACGGATCGCTCTTGGTGAGGATCTCCGTGCTCAGCTGGAACGCGACGCTGCGCGACGGCGGGCTGAAAACCGAACCGAGGCCCACCACCCAATCGATGGCGTCGCGCATGCCACGCTGCTCGTCGGCGGTCATCGAGTAGTCGGACTCGCCACTCCCGGGAGCGGGACTGCACTTCCAGCAGAACCACGCCGCGTAGCGCAGGTTGTAGCGGCTGACGCCCTGCTGCACCCACGCGAGCAACTGGTTCCCCGAAGCGCCGCCGGAAGCCATATTGAACTCGGAGAGAAAAGTCGCCTTGTCGTTGCGGAAAAGCGCCTGGTACTCGGTGTCGGAGGGGCCGTAGGCGTCGATGGCGATCACGTCCAGCGAGTCGAGAAGATCGTAGACGTGCGGAAACATGCTCCCCTGCAACATCTCGGTGGCGTGCATCTCATAGGGAACGAGCTTGGTCGTCACCGGCACGCGCCCCTGCACCACCCCCTTGGCCGCGTTGACCAGGGTCGCCAGGGCGTTCGCCCAGGCCTGCGAGCGCGCGTCGAAACCCGCCGCCGAGGTATCGGTATCGCTCGCCCGCTTGGCGGTCAGCATCTCGTTGCCGCAGAGGACCACCTGAATCGGATTGCCAAAATAGGGAGCGAGCGCCTGTATGGCCTGCCGCGTCCAGGCGGCGGCCGGGCCGCTCCACACCGCGCTGTTGGGCACGAAGGGCATGAAGGCGCTGGGCATCGCGTCGGCGGCGTAGGCGCTGCTCACCCAGCCCGGCACGTAGTGATAGGAGAGCAGAGGCGTCCAGACGAGGCCAAGGCCGCGCACCAGCTCGGCGAACTGCTGGTAGTGTCCGAAATGAGAGTAGTCGCCGGGGCTCGGCTCGGTCTCGTTCCAGCCGATCTCGCTCTCGATGACGAGTTGGACGTCGTAGGCGTTGCCGTAGCGATAAGGGCTGCCGCCGAACGCGTTGATGATCGCCTGCAGCTCGCTGCTGTCGTGATTCAGGTCCCCATCGCTGAAATAGGTGACCCCCAGATAGATGATGGGATGCCCGCTCGGGCTGACCGGACCCAGCGCCGCCGCCGCCGGCCGGCCGCAGAAAACGCCCGCCAGCAAAAGGAAGGCGCAGAGCGCGCCGGTCTGAATGCGTCGATTTTTCATGATTTGGCTCCTTCGCTTTTATGGATCGGAGAATCCGGCATGAGAGTGCCGGAGATCACAGGCCAGAGATTGGAAGAGCCAGCGAAGACAGTCGCAAACCATGAAAATGAGTGGGTTTTTCCTGATCTCCCGAGAAGATTCCAGCGGGAGGAACCCGCTCATGGTTCACTCCCTGCAACATCCAGAGTTAATTAAAAATTTCTTTCTGAACCGCGATGGCGGAGCTTTCAGTCCCCCCGGCCGAAGCTCTGCACCCAGACCACGCGGTAGCCGCCCGGAGCCGCGTCGTAACCGCCGCCGACGGCGAGCCCCAGGCCCATCTCACGGCAGCCCGGGTCGAGGATGTTCCGGCGGTGGCCCGGGCTGCCGAGCCAGGCCTCCAGGGCCTCCGCGACGGAGAAGCGCTGCTCGACGATGTTCTCGCCGATGCCGGCACGGTAGCCGTCCGCCCGCGCCCGTTCGGAAGGGCCCAGGCCTTCGGGCGTCTGGTGCCCGGAGTAGGAGCGCGTTAGCATGTCGTCGGCGTGCTCCTGGGACACCCGGTCGAGCAGAGGGCAGGGGGCGAGCGGCGGCAGCCCGGCGCTCCGGCGGATGTCGTTGACCCGCGCCAGCAGGTCGGCCGCGACCTTCGCCTTGTTGGCGAGCGGGGCGGTGGCGGCCGCGAAGTAGTCCCCCTGGTGCCAGCCGAAAAGGAAGACGTAGCGGGTGACGCCGCCGGCGACGGCGACGCCGACGCCCAGGTCCCGGAAGTGCCCGTCCAGGGCCGGCCGCGGGCTCGAGCTGCGGGTGAAGACCACGGAATCGGGAGCCGCGCGCCCCGACATGCAGTCCTCCCGCCAGTCGTGGGCCGAATACCCCACCTGCCGCAGCCACTCCGGGACCGTCCTGGCCGCGCAGGACCCGAGCCCCTCACCGCCCCTGGCCATCTCCTCCGCCTGTCGCTGCGCCACCTGGTTCAGGACCGGCGAGGAAAGCAGCGGACGCACGCCGAGGCGCGCCCGCTCCCAGTTGAAACGGGCCAGCCACTCGTCCTGCCAGGGCGCCGCGGTCTGCGCGCCGGCGACGAAGGGGCCGGAGGCCGGTATTATTGCCAAGACGATGGCGCAGACGCACCAGCGAATCCACGTCGTCACGACCCTAACCTCGCATTCAGAAATATGCTGGCACTACGATACGCCAAAGCGGCGGGCGACTCAAGAATGCAATGCCGGTACAAGATAGGCACATTTATTGCAGATTCCGCATCTCATCGAAAGGGGAGGTCAAAGGCATGCACGAGCACTCAGTACAGTTCTATGAGCAAGAGGACTTCCTCCTCGACGAGGTCAGCGGCTTCATCGGCGCGGGCTTGCAGGCCGGGCAGGTCGGCCTCGTCATCGCGACCCGGCCGCACCTGGAGGGTCTCGAACGGCGGTTGAAGGAAAGCCATGCATCCTCCGGCTGGGACTTCTCGTGGGGTCCTGACCAGTACGTCGCCATGGATGCGGCCGAGACGCTCTCGAAGTTCATGGTCGACGGCTGGCCCGACGAGCGGCTCTTCGCCGACGTTCTGGGCAGTGTCATCCGGCGGGCGGCGCAAGACGGCAGCCGGCCCGTTCGCGCCTTCGGCGAGATGGTCGCCCTGTTGTGGGCGCAAGGCAAACACGAGGCCGCCATCCGCCTGGAGGAGCTGTGGAACGATCTCGCCCAGACCCAGTCCTTTTCCCTGCTCTGCGCCTACCCGATGCAGGGTTTCGACGACGCGGGGCACGGCAGCCCCTTCTCTCAAATCTGCAACGCGCATTCGCACGTGCGGCCCGCGGAGAGCTTCCTCGCGGCCGCCGCTCCGGATGATCTGCACCGCCAGGTCGTCCGGCTGCAACAGAAGGCGGCCGCGCTGGAGGCCGAAGTCGCGAAACGCCAGCAGACCGAGCGGGCCTTGCGCCTGCGGGAGAGGGAACTGGAGGATTTCCTGGAGAACGCCGTGGAGGGTCTGCACCAGGTTGGCGCGGACGGCACGATCCTGTGGGCGAACCAGGCCGAGCTCGACCTGCTCGGCTACAAACCCGATCAGTACATCGGCCATCACATCGCCGAATTCCACGTCGACCGCGAGGTGATCGACGGCATCCTCGACAAGCTGCAGTGCGGCGAGACGCTGTACGATCAACCGGCGCGGCTGCGCTGCCGGGACGGCTCGATCAAGCACGTGCTGATCCATTCCAACGCCCTGTTCGAAAACGGCGTATTCGTCCACACGCGGTGCTTCACGCGCGACGTGACCGAACGGTTGCAGCTCGAAACGGAGCTGCGGCAGCGGCTCGAGCAGCTCGCCGAGGGCGACCGGCGCAAGAACGAGTTCCTGGCCATGCTCGGGCACGAGCTCCGGAACCCGCTGGCGGCGATCGTGACGGCGGCTGAGCTCATGCGTCTGCGCAGCGACGATGCCGCCTACGTCGTCCGCTCGCGCGAGATCGTGGCGCGGCAGTCGGCGAGGATGACACGGCTCGTCGACGACCTGCTCGAGGTCTCCCGCATCAGCCGCGGCAAGATCGAGCTCAAGGTCGCGACGGTCCGGCTCGACACCCTCGTCGACCAGGCGGTCGAGCTCGTCCGGCCGCTGATCGACGAACGGGGGCACCGCTTCACCGCCGACCTCCCGGCCCAGCCCGTGGCCCTCTCCGGCGATGCCGCGCGCCTCGTGCAGGTCCTGACCAACCTTCTGCACAACGCGGCCAAATACACCGAGCCGGGTGGAACCATCTCACTGCGTGCCAGCCGGGAGGGGACGGACCTGCTGATCCGTGTCGTCGACGACGGCGTCGGGCTGACCCCCGAGTTGCGCGAGCAGGTGTTCGAGCCTTTCGTCCAGGCCCCGGGCTCGCTGGAGAAGGCCGGCGGCGGCCTCGGCATCGGCCTGACGCTGGTCCGGAACCTCGTCGATCTGCATGGCGGCAGCGTCATCGCTCTGAGCGACGGCCCGGGACGCGGCAGCGAGTTCGTGGTCCGGCTGCCGCTCTAGCCTCCCTCACCCTGCCGGCTGAGAGCCTCGCCGAGGTCGCCGGCCTCCTCTACTTTCTTGCCTCGAAACAGGACACCCAAGCCTCTTGAAAAAGGGGTTTGACAATCCGTACCGAATCAGTCCAGGATTAAGCAGCACCTATTGAGATCGAATCTCAATAGACCGGAAAGATCGGAGGCCCGGAGCTCAGTTGACCCCTGGACCGGACCTCCGCAGCAAACCGGCGCTCTGAGGATTGGCGTCCACAGCGCGCCTTCTGCCAGGAGGCATCTTACATGGAGAAGCCTTGCCCGTCGTCGCACCGCTTGCTGCTCGTATTGGTCGTCGCATGCCTTCTGCTGTCCCGCCCTCCCGCCCTGGGCGCCGCGGAACCACCCGGCGGTGCCGCGTCCGGCAGGGTCTCGTTTCACGGCAGGGTCCTGGACCCGGCCGGCGTGCCGGTTTCCGGAGCGCGCGTCACCGCCCAGGCGGAGGTGCGCGGAACCACCCCGACGGTGACCGCCATCTCGGATGCCGACGGCGTCTTCTCCTTCGACCTCCCCACCGGCAGGTACGTCGTGGGTGTGGAGGTGGAAGGTTTCGCGGCCGTGGTGCAGACTGTGAACCTCACTCCGGGCGACTCCGCGCCTCTCGACCTCCTCTTGCAGGGGGGATCCACGAGTCGATCACGGTGAACGCCGAGAACGGCTACCAGGTCCCGGTCATCAGCAGCGGCACGAAGACGCCGACCCTGCTGCGGGACGTGCCGCAGTCGGTCACCGTCGTAACCCGCCAGTTGATGCAGGACCAGCTCATGACCAGCATCGGCGACGTCGTGCGCTACGTGCCGGGCGTCAGCCTTCACCAGGGAGAGAACAACCGCGATCAGGTCGTCATCCGGGGCAACAGCTCCTCGGCGGACTTCTTCGTCGACGGCGTCCGCGACGACGTCCAGTACTACCGCGATCTGTACAACCTCGACCGCGTGGAGGCCCTGAAGGGACCCAACGCCATGATCTTCGGGCGCGGCGGCGGCGGCGGCGTGATCAACCGCGTGACCAAGGAGGCCGGGTTCGGCGCTCTGCGGGAGGTCGACCTCCAGGGGGGCTCGTACGGCAACAAGCGGCTCACCGCGGATTTCGACCAGCCGCTCGGCGGGAAGCTCGCGTTGCGCCTGAACGGGCTCTACGAGAGCTCCGGAAGCTTCCGCGACAACGTCGACCTCCAGCGCTCCGGCATCGCGCCAACCCTCACCTACGTGCCTGGCGAGGCGACGAAGATCACGCTCAGCTATGAGCATCTCCACGACATCCGGGTGGCCGACCGCGGGATCACCTCCTTCCAGGGCAGGCCCGCCGACGTGCCGATCGACACGTACTACGGCAATCCAGACGACAGCCATGTGCGGGCGCTCGTCAACCTGGCGTCCGTCGTCGCCGAGCATCGCTTCGGCGCGCTGACCTTGCACAACCGGACGCTCTTCGGCGACTACGACCGCTCCTACCAGAACTTCGTGCCGGGCGCGGTCACGGCGGACAAG
The DNA here is from genome assembly GCA_963698025.1 of uncultured Acidobacteriota bacterium. GTDB lineage: Bacteria > Acidobacteriota > Thermoanaerobaculia > Multivoradales > UBA5704 > DATARR01. Next base: position 2,219,111 of record OY969112.1, read on the forward strand.
AGCAGCGTCGCCCTCACCGCCTACAACAACGCCACGCAGCGCCAGAACCTGTTCAATCAGACCGACCTGACGTATGCCCTGGAGACCGGAACGGTGCGCCATACCCTGCTGGCCGGCGCCGAGGTCGGACAGCAGCTCACCGACAACTTCCGCAACACGGGCTTCTTCAACGATGCCACAACGTCGATCCTGGTGCCCTACGGCAGTCCGACGATCGACACGCCGGTCACCTTCCGGCAGAGCGCGACGGACGCGGACAATCACCTGAAGACCCAGGTCGCCGCTCTCTACGCCCAGGATCAGATCGAGCTCTCCCCCCACCTGCAGCTGGTCGCCGGGCTGCGCTTCGATCGCTTCGATCTCCAGTACCGCAACAACCGCAACGGCGACGAGTTGGGGCGGACCGACGATCTCGTCTCGCCGCGCGCCGGCATCATCGTCAAGCCGGTCGCCACGCTCTCCCTCTACGGCACTTACAGCATCTCGTACCTGCCCAGCTCCGGCGATCAGTTCTCTTCGCTGACGGCGATCACGGAGCAGGTGAAGCCCGAGAAATTCGACAACTACGAGGTCGGCGTCAAGTGGGACGCCTCGGACAGCCTGTCCCTCACCACCGCAGCCTACCGGCTGGACCGCACCAACACGCGGTCGACCGATCCCAACGATCCCACCCGGATCGTGCAGACCGGAAGCCAGCGCACGAAAGGTTACGAGATCGGCATCAACGGGCAGCTCACGCCGGCCTGGAGCATCGCCGGCGGCTATGCCTATCAGGACGCCTTCGTGACCCGCGCGACCACCGCGGCCCGCGCCGGCGCCGTGGTGGCCCAGGTGCCCCGCCACACGCTGTCGCTCTGGAACAACTACCGGTTCCACCCGAAGATGGGCGCGGCGCTGGGGATCATCTACCGCTCGGAGATGTTCGCCGCCATCGACGACACGGTGACGCTGCCCGGCTACACGCGGATCGACGCCGCCGCCTACTTTTCGCTGACCGAGGATCTGCGCCTGCAGGTGAACTTTGAAAACGTTTTCGATAAGAGATACTGGGCCAACGCGGACAGCAATACGAACCTCTCCCCCGGCTCCCCGCGCGCCGTGCGCGTCGGGTTGACGGCCAGGTTTCGCTAGCACGGCCTCCTGCAGGCGGCGGCCAGACCCTCCGCCTTGCGGGCGATCAGGAAGAAGCTCTTCGCCCTGGCCTCGCGGGCCAGCGCCTGGAGACGCTTCACCCCTGGTTCCGCCCGCGGCGGCTCGCGCAGATCGATCTCACCCAGCACGAGCCTGGCCTCGAAGTCCGAGGCCAGGGAGCGTGCCTTCCCGGCTCTCGCGCGCGCGGCCTCGGCGAGCGCACGCGCGGCCGCGAGGTGGCCGGCGGCGGCCTCGACACGGGCCTGGACGAGGAAAACGAAGAGGTTGGGCTGGTTCTGCCGGTTGCTCCGGATCGCGGCGCGCGCCCGTTCGCAGTCCGCCGCCGCCGCCGCGTTCTGGTGCAGCTCGACCTCGGCGAGCGCGCCGATGGCGAGCGCCAGGGCGGTGTTGCCCGACTGATGCATCGCCGTGAAGGCCTGGGCCGATCGACGGGCGAGGGCGAGGGCCTCCGCGGGGCGCTTCTGCTCGGTGCGCACCAGCGCCAGGCTCATTCGCGTCTGTGCGGCGGCGTCCTCCTCGCCCGCCCTCTGGCGCGTGGCGATCGCTTCCTGGAAGAGGTGGTCGGCCTCGTCCAGACGCCCTTCGGCGAGGAGCACCGTCGCCAGATCGTCCTCGTGCCGCGCCACGCCGCCAGGGTCGTGAAGGCTCCGGCTCAGCTCCAGCGCGTCGAGATACCCCCGGTACGCCGCCTCCAGATCGCCGGCAGCCAGATGGGTATCCGCCAGGGAGCCGAGGCAGAACGCCGTGTATTCGCGATCGCCGATCTCGCGGCTGATCGCCAGGGCCTCGGTCTGCATCCGCAGGGCCTGTTCGATCTCCCCCTGGTCGGCGAGGGCGTTGCCGGTCGCGCCCAGCCCCCAGACGATGCCGCGGCGGTCGTTGATCTCGCGGCTCAGCGCGAGCTCCTTTCCGGCGCTCCGCAGGGTCTCCTCGACGTTCCCCTCCATCCAGCTCGTGTTCGCCACGTCGCTCCAGGCGTGCGCGGCACCCTTGCGGTTGCCGGTGCGCTCGAAGGTGGCGAGGGCCTGGCGGTAGCCGGCGATCGCGCCGTCGTAGTCGCCGCGGTTGCTCTTGGCGTTCGCGATGCCGATGAGCGCGCCCGCCTCCGCGTTGGTGTCGCCCAGATCGTGAAAGAGACGCGCCGCCTCGAGCTGGGCGTCCTGGGCGGGCTGGACCTGGCCGAGGTTGGCCTCGGCGGAGGCCTCGGCGAGCAGCGCCTCGCCCAGGAGCAGGCCGAGGTGCCGCGTGCGGGCCACCGCGGCGGCACGCCGGGCGCTCGCGAGCTCCCGGGGCCAGTCGGACAGCGCGTCGCTGGCGGCGGCCTCGGCGAGGTCCAAACGCGGATCCTGGCTCGCCGGCTGGCTCGCCAGTTGGCCCGGATTCTGGGGGCGTCGCCGCAGCGAGGCGATGACGGCGAGCGCTTCGGACGCCTTGCCGCCCGCGGTCAGGGTACGCGCGAGGCTCAGGCCATATTCGAGATTGTCGGGGAAGAAGGCGAGAAGGGAGCGGTTTGTGGTGGCGGCGGTCGCCCAGTCCTTCTGCGCTTCCGCCACGCCGGCCGCGATCTCGAGCTGCTGGGCGCGGCTCAACGGGCCCGACAGCGCCAGCGCCCGCTTCGCCTCGGCGATGGCCAGCGGATCGTAGCCCAGGGCGGACAGCGCCTGACTCAGCGCCATGTGGGCGAGCGGGAACCGTTCCTCGATCGCGATCGCCCGCTCGAGCCGGGGCCGGGCACCGAGCGCGTCATACTGCCGCAGCTTTTCGAGCCCCTCGGCGTACAGGCGCACCGCCTCCGGTTGAGCGGGCAGCGCGGCGGCCGCCGCGGCCACGGCCTGGGGCGCCGGGGGTTCCAGCCCGAGCTTGGTGCGAAGCCTGGCCGCGGCGGCGTCGACGAGCGAGAAGAGCCGGCTCGAGGCACCGGTTCCCGACACCGTGCCGACGGTTTCGCCCGAGGCGGTGTTCTGCAGGACCACGTCGAGGCGCAAGACCTCCCCCTCGGGACCCGGCAGCGAAAGGTACGAGCCCTTGACCACGTAGTCCGCCGCCAGCTGCGAGCGAGCCGCGGCGAGCGCGGCGCGGGTCAGCACGCCGGGCGCCGGAGGGAGCGTGCCGGCGAGCCGCATGGCATCGGCGCCCGGGACCAGGCGCAGCCTCTCGCCGGCGGCGAGGTCGGCGCTCATCATCTCCGCCAGCGCTGTCGAGAGCCATGCCGAGTCGCTCCGCCGCGACAGGTTCGCGAAGCCCAGGACCGCGATCGAGGCGCGCGGGCTCGAAACTCCCGGGCTGCCGGGTTGCGGATGCACACGGGCACCGTGGGAGGTCACGGCCCAGAAGGCGAGCAGGCCGAGGACCGCACCGGCCGCGCCGAGACTCAGGAAACGGCGGCTCACCGCTCTACCCCCCCCGGAACCTGGGGCGGCGCTCCCGTCCGGCCCCGCCGGCGCCGGTGCCGGCAACGCGGGCGAGGGGGCGGCGGGCTCCAGGGCGAGAGGCTCGACCGGAGCGATGAAGCGGTAGCCGATCCGCGGCACGGTCTCGATGAACCGGGCCTCGCCGTCGCTCTCCGCCAGGGCTCGGCGGATGAGCCAGACGTTCTTGGCGAGCGTGCTCTCCTCGACCACCGAGTCGGGCCAGAGCTTCGCGAGCAGCTCCTCTTTCGGCACCAGGTGGCCCGCCCGTTCGACCAGGTAGAGCAGGGTGTCGAAGGCGCGCGGCTTGAGCGGAATGGCGACGCCGTTGCCGAGCAGGCGGCGCTCGCGGGCTTCGAGCGTGTGGCTGCCGAAACGGTAGTTCTGGGATTCCAGGTCGGTCACATCCAAGGCGCTCCGGCCGCCGGCGAAAGAAGGGAGAAGGAACGGAGAACCTTCGTCCAGGACAATCATAGCGTCTGGACCTACCCTCCTTGCAGAGCTCTGGAAGACGACAGAACAGGAGACCCCTGATGAAACCGAACCTCACGACCCGATTCCTGCTCCTCGCGGCCGCGGTCCTCGCCGCCTCCGCCTGCCAGAAGACACCGCAGGAGCCAACGGCGGCCTCCACGCCGGCCGCGCCCGCCGCGGAGACCACCCCACAGGCGGTCTCCGGCGCCACCGCGCCTCAGGTGCCGCCCAAGGTGCAGGTCTGCACGCTGCTCTCGGCCGCGGAGGTGGGCGCGGTGATGGGCAAGACGCTGATCCAGGACGGCTGCACCTACGGCCTCGATCCGGCCGCCAAGGAGAAGGCGCTGGCCGAGAGCCAGGCGCAGCTCGATCAGAGCACCAAGCGGGCGGCAGCGGGCGACATGAACGGCTTCATGAAGGGGATGATGCAGGCCGGAGCCGGCCAGCGGAAGACGGGGAGCGCCATGATGGACCAGCTGAACGTCACGGTCGACGCCAGCCGCGACGACCAGACGGAAGACGCGGTGAAGGCGATCTACGCCAAGACCGGAGCGACGGTGCGGGGCGCCCTGGCCGGCCCCCTGGCACCCGAGCAGCACGGGGTGAACGGCGTGATCGAAGGGCTCGACGAGGTGAGCGGCGTGGGCGATTGGGCGTTCGCGACCAACGTGGCGTCGGTCAACATGGGGATGGGCTTCTCGGTGCGCGGCCGCCTCCTGGAGGCCCGCAAGGGTCCCTGGCGCGTGACCGTGAGCGCCACGGTGTCGCCCGACCCCGGCGCCGCGGCGCTCGACAAGCAGATGGCCGGCGTCGCCCGTGCATTGCTCGCAAAGCTATAGAGGAGGAACCCAGATGAGCCAGAAGATCGAACGTAGGATTCGGACGGGCGCGATCGCCCTCCTGATCGCCGCCGCCGCGGGGCAGCCGGCGCGCGCCATGGATGCGACCTGCAAGCCGGTGCTCGACGCGATGGCGAAGCGGCTCGCGACGCCGAGCCACGCCTATGCGACGGAGGTCGGCGCCCATGGTGGCAAGCCCGAGACCAAGGAATCGATCTATGCCGGCGGCGCGATCTACATCCAATACAAGGGCAAGTGGATCCGCAGCCCGATCTCGATTCAGGAGATGCGGAAGCAGGAGGAGGAGAATGTACGCAACGCGAAGGCGATGACCTGCCGCTACCTGCGCGACGAGACGGTCAACGGAGAAGCCGCGTCCGTCTATCATTCGCAGGCCGAGACCGCGGGCGGGAAGTCGGACGCCACCCTGTGGGTGTCCAAGCGCACCGGCCTCCCCCTGCGCAGCGAAAACAACATCGACACCGGCGACGGCGACAAGATGCACATGGCGATCCGCTACGACTACACCGACGTGCGGCCGCCGGCCGGCGTGAAGTAGGAGGGGCCCGACGGTCAGGAAGCTATGCCCGCGGGCGTTTCCCATAACGCGAGATGTCGTCGTGAGTAACCACGTCGACGAAGAACACCCGGCCTTCCGCGAGACGGAAGATAATGCGGTCGCCGCTATTGATTCGGGCTTCCAGGTAGTACTTGGCGGGCTGGATCGGTTTGACTCTCAAACCCGGGGAGGAGGTTTGCTTGATCAGCGCCATGGCGGCCTCGTCGCAAGCGGCTTGCCGCTCGGCGCTGAGTCTGACGTAGGACTCCTTCCAGACGTCCGACCAGACCGCGGCGAGGAAGGTCTGTTTGCGCGCCATGCCGCTTTCAATGCCGCTGGTTCGTTTTTGCCTTCAGGCTATCGAGGAAAGCCTGCGCCTCAGCCGGCGTCTCGGTCCGGGTCGAACCACCGGAGGCGATCTCCTCCTCGGCACGGCGGACACGGGCCTGCATCTCCGGATGATGAAACCAGAGCTGATCGTTGGGCACGAGAGTCGCGGGCACCAACTCGTAGGTTCCGCGGTCTGTACGCTCCAAGAGGAGGAAGTCGCCGGCCCCTACGCCCAGCGCCTGGCGGACCTCTTCCGGAAGGGTCGTACGCCCCTTTTTGTCCAAGGTCAGAAACGTCGTCACCGTGGCCATAGAGGGAAAGTACCCCTTTCCCTCCATCGGGTCAACTTCAACGCTCGATGGTGCCCACTTCCCCTCGGAGTCTACCCTCGGTCTCCAGGCACCCCGCTCCGTGGCGCTCCGGCTCAGCGCGCCGCGGCCTGATTCCTGACGATCCGGCCCCCCTGCATGACGAACGTGACCTTCTCGGTCTGCCGGATGTCCTGCAGGGGGTCTCCCGGCACCGCCACGAGGTCGGCGAGCTTGCCGGTCTCGAGGGTGCCGATCTTGTCGGCGAGGCCCAGGAGGTCGGCGCCGCTCGCGGTGGCGGCGAGCAGGGACCGGGCCGGGGACAGGCCGTTTTTCACCATCAAGGCAAACTCCTGAGCGTCGAGGCCGTGCGGCTCCACCGCGGAATCGGTGCCGAAGGCGATCTTGACGCCGATCTTCACCGCGCGCTGGAACATCGACTGCATCTGCGCCGCCGCCGCCCGCGCCTTCACCGCGATGGCCGGCGGGAAGTGGTCGGCCTTCTCCCCCACCCAGAAGCCGGCGAAGAGGGTCGGCACGAGGTAGACCCCCTTCTCTTTCATCAGCCGTAGCGTGTCGTCCTTCAGAAAGGAGCCGTGCTCGATGGAATCCACTCCGGCCGCGATGGCGATCTTGGCGGCCTCGTCGCCGTGGCAGTGGGCGGCGACCTTGCGGTGCCAGGCGTGCGCCTCGGAGACGATGGCGTTCATCTCCTCCTGGGTCAGCTCGGGGACGTCCACTGGATCGGACAGCGAGAGCACGCCGCCGGAGGGCATGCACTTGATCACGTCGGCGCCGTACTTGATCTGATAGCGCACGGCCTCGCGGCACTCCGCGGGCCCGTTGCAGACCCCCTCGAGGGTGCCGGCCGGCTTGATGCGGTCCGGCGGGAACGGGCTCTGGTCGGCGTGCCCCCCCGTCGAGCCGATGCCGTGGTTGGCGATCAGCATGCGCGGCCCTTCCGCGACGCCGGCGTTGATCGCGTTCCGCAGGCCGAGCGACACGAACTGCCCCGAGCCCAGGTCGCGGACGGTGGTGAAGCCGGCGTCGAGGGTCCGCCGGGCGTAGCGGGCGGCATAGAGAGCCTGCTCGGCGGGGAAGCGCATGATGTCCTGATAAAAATCGCGATACCAGTCCTCCCCCATCTCCATGGAGAGGTGGACGTGAGCGTCGATGAAGCCGGGCAAGAGCGTCGAGTCCCCGAGATCGATCACCTGCGCTCCCGGCGGCATGGCCAGGTTCTGCCCGACCTGCGTGATGTGATCCCCTTCGACGATCACCATCCCAGGCGCCAGGGGGCGCTCGGAGGTGGCGGTGAAGACGCGCGCGGCCTTGAGCACGATCGGGGCGGGAGCCTGCCCGGCCGCCGGAGCGGCAACCCCCGGCAGCGCCATCCCGAGCAACGCCAGCACCCCGGCGACATACGGCAGCTTTCTCATCGGGTTCTCCTTTTCGCGACAGGGACTTCCGAGGCCGGAAGTCTAACAGGGCACCGCTCCGGCCGCTCCGCTCCGGTAGGGACGGTCCGCTATACTGCCCATCCCTTTCAGAGGAGGATCCTGTGAAGAAACAAAGCTATCGCCTGCTGCTCCCCCTTCTTTGTCTTCTCGTCGCGGGGTTGACCCGGACCCCCTCCCACCTCTCCGCGGCCACGTTCTGCGGCTCCTGCAGCTTCCGTGGCTGCGTGGGCGCGGCGGAGGGGCACTCGTGCCTCACCTTCACCGGCGCGCCGGGTCAGTGCCTCAACACCGGCAAGCTCTGCGGAGATCATGTGGGTTACTGCGGGTGCTACGCGATCTGAGAGATCGGGACCCGGGCCGTCGCCAAGGCGGCGGTCCGGGTTGCGCCCGTCGGATCACTGGCACTCACAGAAGAAACTCTGATCGTAAGAACCCGTTGTGCACCCCTCGTGGTATCTCGGGGTACCATCACAATACTGGTACGTCAAGCCACACTCCGGGCCCCCTGAATACTGGTAGTAATAGATCGCCCTGTAGACTTGACCAGAACCGCACATGTCAAAGGCCGCGAGCTCCGGAGTCTGTCTTCCGGCGGCGATGGCGGTCGCGCTGAGCAGCAGTACGAGCAAAAACCTTTTCATGATCGTTTCTCCTTTCCGGCAAGCGCCGGATGCTACCCCTACCCCTTCAAGGTGCAAGCAGCACTCCGGGCGGGACAAGCTCCGGTGGCGGGTGGCCTCGCGCTCGACCTTACGGTGCTGTAGAATTCCGTCCCAAACCAAGGAGAGGACCATGCCGAAGGTGTCCTTTGTTCAAGACCTCACCGAAATGGAGAGCGTGCTGGGCGGCACACGATCGAACGCCGGCCGACTGCCGCCGCTCGCCCAACAGGTGGCCGACGAGCTCGAGGGCCATATCGCCGAGCTCAAGGCTACCAAGGCCCAGCAGGAGGGTCTGGCCGCCCAGCGGATGGTAGCGACCGCGGAGCTCGCCTCCGTCATCGCCCAGGGCAATCTGGTCGCGCGCAAACTGCGGGCCTACGTCGTTCTCGCGCTGGGCACGAAGCACCCGTTGCTCTCGCAATTCGGAATCGGCATCCGCGGCCGGCGCCGGCGCCGGGCCCGGACCCGTTCCGCGCTGGCCGCCCGCGCTTTCGCGGCTCGCCGGAAGCCCTCCGAGCCCGCCGCGGAACCTTTCGCCGAGACCCCGGTGGCTTTCCAGGCCGGCACCGAAGGCGCGTAGCCCGCGCCGGAGCCTTTCCGCGGCGTCCTGAAACCTGCGCGGCCGTGCACGCGACGTTTCGAGCGCTGCCGCCGCGAAAGGGCGAGCGCCTGCCGGAATCGGGCAGCCGGCCGAGCGAATGGGGGAGACGTCTGGAGACTTGGGGGAACCGATTTTCGGAATTGGGGAAGCGGTTCCGCCAATGGGGAAGACGCCCAGAGCCTCGGGGAAACCCGCCATCCGAATTGGGGAGGCGTCTCCGCGCTGAGGGGAACCGTCCGGCAACTCCGGGGAGACGGCGGAACGAAAAGGGCGACCGTCTCCGCGCTTCGGGGAACCGTTCCGGAAGTCCGGGGAGGCGGTTTCTCAGAGCGCCCCGATCTTCCTTCGAGACCGGCTACGGCGCGAGCCTCGGCAACTCCGAGCGACCACGCTACACGAGAACGAAGAAAATAGCACCTTCCTCTCCTCAGATCGGCAGCCCTGCGGCTACAGCTGGAGTATCCTCTCCAGGTCAAGACCCTGAGCCCCCTTCGAGCGAGCCGCCATCGGCGGCCACGCAAGGGGAAGCTCGGCTTCGTGGAACCATGGAACGAGAGGTATGGATGTCGCGGAAGAGAGATGTGCTGGAGCAGTTGAAGTGGGACGAGCTGGCGGCGGCGGTGGACCGCTTCGAGCTCCGGGTCGAGAACCGCCGGGCCAAAGGCTCCCTGGTCGAGGCCCTCGCGGGCTCACGGAAGGCGGGGCTCGCGGCGAGCCTCGAGGATCTTTCACGAAACCGTCTCAAGGAGATCTGCCGCGCCCTCGGCCTGGACGACTCCGGGCGGGAGAAGGCGGCGCTCATCGCCCGCCTCACCGGAGACAGCCCCGCCCCCCCGGCGGCTGAAACGGTCCCTTCCTCCAGAAAAGAAATCCCGGCGTCACCGCCTGCCTCCACGGAAGAATCGACCGGCGCACCGCGGCCCCGCGCCGCTCGGCGGACCAAGGCGCTCAAGAAGTCCGAGCTCTACAGCTCGATCTGGCAGAGCTGCGACGAGCTCCGCGGCGGCATGGACGCCAGCCAGTACAAGGACTACGTCCTCGTTCTGCTCTTCGTCAAATACATCAGCGACAAGTACGCCGGCCAGCGCTACGCGCCGATTACGATCCCGCCCGGCGCCAGCTTCGACGACATGGTCGCCCTCAAGGGCAAGAGCGACATCGGCGATCAGATCAACAAGACCATCATCGGTCCGCTGGCCAACGCCAACAAGCTCTCCGATTTCCCGGACTTCAACGACGCCTCCAAGCTCGGCAGCGGCAAGGAGATGGTGGAGCGGCTCGAGCAACCTGATCGCGATCTTCGAGAACCCGGCCCTCGACTTCTCCAGGAACCGCGCCGACGGCGACGACATCCTCGGCGACGCCTACGAATACCTGATGCGCCACTTCGCCACCGAGAGCGGCAAGAGCAAGGGGCAGTTCTACACCCCCGCCGAGGTCAGCCGCGTCATGGCCAAGATCCTCGGCATCCGGAACGCCCAGACCAGCGCCGCCACCACCGTCTACGACCCGACTTGCGGCTCGGGATCGCTGCTCCTGAAGGTGGCCGACGAGGCCGGCACCGACGTCACGCTCTACGGGCAGGAGAAGGACGCCGCCACCAGTGGCCTTGCCCGGATGAACATGATCCTGCACGACCATGCGACGGCGCTCATCGCACGGGGCAACTCGCTGACCGATCCCCAGTTCATGGATGGCGGCCCGCTCAAGACCTTCGACTACGTCGTCGCCAATCCGCCCTTCTCGGACAAACGCTGGAGCACCGGCCTCGATCCGCAACTCGACCTCTTCGAGCGCTTCATGCCCTTCGGCGTGCCGCCTGGCAAGCAGGGGGACTACGCCTACCTGCTGCACATCGTCCGCTCTCTCAAGAGCACCGGCAAGGGAGCGTGCATCCTGCCGCACGGCGTATTGTTCCGCGGCAACGCCGAGGCCGATATCCGCCGTGCCCTGGTCCGCAAGGGCTATATCAAGGGGATCATCGGCCTGCCCGCCAACCTCTTCTACGGCACCGGTATCCCCGCCTGCATCGTGGTCGTCGACAAGGAGGACGCCCAGGCCCGCAAGGGAATCTTCATGATCGACGCCAGCGGCGGCTTCATGAAGGACGGCCCCAAGAACCGCCTACGCGAGATGGACATCCACAAGATCGTCGACGTCTTCAACAAGCGGCTCGACGTTCCGAAATACGCGCGCATGGTTCCCTTCGCGGAGATCGAGAAGAACGATTTCAACCTCAACCTCCCCCGCTACATCGACAGTCAGACGCCTGAGGACCTTCAGGACATCGAGGGGCACCTGCGGGGCGGCATCCCCGAGGCCGACGTCGAAGCGCTTGATCGCTACTGGGCCGTCTGCCCCATGCTCCGGCGCACCCTGTTCAAGGAGCTCCGTCCGGGCTATCTAAGCCTCGCTATCGAGAAGCCGGCGATTAAGTCCGCCATTTACGAGCACCCCGAGTTCGCCTCATTCATCACCGGCATGAACGCTCATTTCGCCGCTTGGAGGGAGAAGCGCGCCGCATGGCTCAAAGCCCTTGAGGCCGGCTATCATCCCAAAGAAGTCATCGCGGAGCTGTCCGAGAGCCTGCTCTCCCATTACTCCGGCAAGCCCCTCATCGATGCCTATGACGTCTATCAGCACCTGCTGGACTATTGGGCTGAGACAATGCAGGACGATTGCTACCTGATCGCCGCCGACGGCTGGAGGGCCAAGACCTACCGTATCATCGAGAAGGACAAGAAAGGTAAGGAGAAGGATAAGGGCTGGACCTGCGATCTCGTTCCCAAGGCGCTTATCGTCGCCCGTTACTTTGCCAAGGAGCAGGCGGCTATCGACCAACTCGCCGCCGAGTTCGAGGGCGTCACAGCCCGCCTCACCGAGATGGAAGAGGAGCACTGCGGCGAGGACGGGGCATTCGCAGACCTCGACAAGGTGAATAAGGCCAACATCGCCTCCAGGCTGAAGGAGATTCAAGGCGACAAGGACGCGAGAGACGAAGCCGTGCTACTGAATGACTGGTTGAAGCTCAACAGCGAGGAGGCCGATCTCAGATGGCGCCTAAAAGAGGCCGGGGCCGCGCTCGATTCCCGGGTCTACGCCAGCTATCCTGAGCTCACCAAGCCCGAAATCAAGACGCTGGTGGTTGACGACAAGTGGCTTGCCGCGCTCGATGCCGTCATCCACGGCGAAATGGACCGCGTGAGCCGGCAGCTCACCCAGAGGGTGAAGGAGCTAACCGAGCGCTATGAGAACCCGCTGCCACAGATGGCCAGCCGCATGGCCGAGTTGGAGGTTACAGTGAACCGCCACCTGGAAAGGATGGGGTTCACATGGACGTGAGGCCCGGCTACAAGGAGACCGAAGTCGGGGTGATTCCTGAAGATTGGACGGTAATCGACCTGTCCCACCTATGCACGCTACAAAGAGGCTTCGATATTACCGAGGCAACGAGAGTAACTGGAACGGTTCCGGTTTATTCATCTTCTGGGCTTTCATATTTTCACAATAAAGCAATGGCGCTTCCTCCAGGTGTCGTTACGGGAAGGAAGGGAATACTTGGGAAAGTATTTTTGATCAACGAACCATTTTGGCCTCACGACACCACACTGTGGGTAAAGGACTTCAAGGACAATTATCACACATACGTAGCCCTGGTCCTCCAAAACTTTCATCTTGAGCGTTTGGATGCAGCTACATCAGTGCCGACGCTAAATCGTAATAGCTTAGCCGGCTACTCAGTAGCCATTCCGTCCACTATGGCTGAACAAGAAGCCATTGCTGAGGCGCTGAGCGATGCGGAGTCCTTCATCGAATCCATGGAGCAACTCCTCGCCAAGAAGCGCCAGCTCAAACAAGGCTCCATGCAAGAATTGCTTACCGGCAAGAGGCGGCTGCCGGGGTTCAAGAGTGAGTGGGAAGTAAAAGCGCTGGGTGATTTGTTCAACTTCAGCGGTGGGTTCACTGCGTCGCGCAACCAACTCTCCTCAGAGGGTTATTGCTACCTTCATTATGGGGACATCCATATATCGAAAAAAACATTTATTGACGTTTGCGCCGAGTACCAAGACATCCCGAAGCTTGACACTCCACTAAAAAAAATCCCATCGGCATCGCGGCTAAATGACGGCGATGTTGTCTTTGTCGATGCTTCCGAAGACGATGAAGGAACGAGCAAACATGTGGTAATCACTAACACAGATGGGCTCCCGTTTATATCGGGCCTGCACACCATCGTCGCAAAGAGCAAGACCAACGAGCTGAACCATCAGTACCGCCGCTACTGCTTTCAGACTTCTGCAATAAGGGCGCAGTTTCGCTTCTTTGCTGCCGGAACCAAGGTGTCAGGAATCAGTAAGACCAACATCACCAAGATCACGATGTCAGTTCCATCGATGCCCGAACAGACTGCCATCGCCGCCATCCTTTCCGACATGGACGCCGAGATCTTCGTGCTGGAATCCAGACTCGCCAAAGCCCGCCAGCTCAAACAGGGCATGATGCAGGAGTTGCTGACGGGAAGGATTCGCCTGGTATGAAAGAGAGCCAGCAGGTCGAATGGAAGAGCTCCTGGCGGGACGACTACCTCCGGTGGATCTGCGGCTTCGCCAACGCGGAGGGCGGCGTGCTGGTCATCGGGCGCGATGACCGAGGCGTGGCCGTCGGCGTCGAGGACGCTGGAAGGCTCATGGTGGAGATTCCCAACAAGGTGCGGGACATCCTCGGCATCATGGTGGATGTGAATCTACGGAAAGCGGACGGCAAGGAGTTGGTTGAGATCCGGGTCGAGCCCTACCCCAGCCCCATCAGCTACAAGGGCGAATACCACTACCGCAGCGGCAGCACCAAACAGGAGCTGAAAGGCGCGGCGCTGGAGCGGTTCCTGCTGAAGAAGCGCGGACGCCATTGGGACGACGCGCCGGAGCCCGCCTTCACCGTGCGGTCTTGCAGCGCCGCGGCCTTGCGGCTGTTCAAGCAAAGGGCTATCGAGAGCGGGCGCATGGACCGGTCGGTATTACGCGACAGCCGGGAGGTGGTGCTCGGCAACCTGGAGCTGACCGAAAGGCACGGCTTCAAACGCGCCGCCTGCCTGCTGTTCTCCGACCGGCCCGAGCAGTATGTGAGCGGTGTCTGGATCAAGATCGGCTTCTTCGTGACGGATGACGACCTCCGCTATCAAGACGAGGTGCACGGGAACCTCTTCGAGCAGGTGGAGAAGACGCTCGACCTCCTGCACACGAAGTATCTCAAGGCGTATATCAGCTACCAGGGCCTTCAGCGGCGGGAGACCTTCCTCTTCCCGGACGCCGCCCTGCGCGAGGCCCTGCTCAACGCCGTGGTGCACAAGGACTACAGCAGCGGCATCCCCATCCAGATCAGCGTGTACGACGACCGGATCGTCCTCTGGAATGCCGGCGACCTGCCGGATCACTGGACGCTGGAGCGGTTGCTGGGCAAACACCCCTCCTGCCCGTTCAACCCGCTGCTCGCCAATGCCTTCTTCCGCGCCGGCTACATCGAATCCTGGGGGCGTGGCATCGAGAAGATCCAGCGCGAGTGCCGGGAGCACGGAATCGAGCCGCCGGTCTACGACTTCGGCATGGCCGGCCTGATGCTGACCTTCCGCGCCAACCCCGCGCACCTACAAGTCGCCGAGTTGGAACCGGGCAGGGACACTACCCCAATGGCTGCCCAAGAAACCGCCCAAGAAACCACCCAGAATCCGGAAGCCACCCCCCATGTGACACCCCATGTGACACCCCAAGTCACACCCCAAGTCACACCCCAAGTCACACCCCAAGTCACACCCCAAGTCACACCCCAAGTCACACCCCAAGTCACACCCCAAGTCACACCCCAAGTCACACCCCAAGTCACACCCCAAGTCGAGCGCCTACTGGTTGCGCTCCAGGGTGAAATGTACCGGGAAACCTTGCAGGCAGCTCTCCATCTCAAGGCCCGTAAATCATTCCGGGAACGCTACTTACAGCCGGCACTAGAAGCAGGGCTTATCCATATGACCATTCCTGACAAGCCCAACAGCCGACTGCAGCGCTATCGTCTTACGCCAGCCGGCGAGGCCCATCTGGCCACCCTCCGGCAGAAGGATGACCCGCATGAATGACGTCGGCCAATCCGAACGCGCCACCCAGAATCGGGTTATCGCCCTGTTCCGCGACGAGCTCGGCTACCGCTATCTCGGCGACTGGGCTCATCGCGACGGCAACAGCAACGTCGAGGAGAAAGATCTCGCGGCCTGGCTGACGAAGAGCGGATATACACCGGCGCAGATCAGCGCCGCTCTCCACAAGCTCCGCGTCGAGGCGAACAACCACAGCCGCAAGCTCTACGGCAACAACCAGGAAGTCTACAAGCTGCTGCGCTATGGCGTGCCGGTGAAGACCGAGGCGAGCAAGCCGACGGAGACCGTTCACCTCATCGACTGGCGGAACCCGGAGCGGAATGATTTCGCCATCGCCGAGGAGGTGACGCTCCAGGGGAACGTCGAACGCCGGCCGGATATCGTGCTCTATGTGAATGGCATCGCCATCGGCGTGCTGGAGCTGAAGAACAGCCGCTCGAGCATCGGCTACGGCATCCGCCAGAGCCTCTCGAACCAGCAGGAGGAGTTCAACGCCTGGTTCTTCAGCACGGTGCAGATCCTCTTCGCCGGCAACGACTCCGAGGGGCTGCAATACGGCGCCATCGAAACGCCGGAGAAATACTTCCTGAAGTGGAAGGAAGACGAGACGGACAACAGCGGCTTCAAGCTGGACAAGTACCTCCTCAAGATGTGCCGCAAGGACCGGCTGATCGAGCTGATGCACGACTTCGTGCTCTTCGACGGTGGTGTGAAGAAGCTGCCGCGCGCGCACCAGTATTTCGGGATCAAGGCCGCGCAGGAGCACGTGCGAGAGAAGAAGGGCGGCATCATCTGGCACACGCAGGGGAGCGGCAAGAGCATCGTGATGGTGCTGCTCGCGAAGTGGATCCTGGAGAACAATCCCAATGCCCGCGTCGCCATCATCACCGACCGCGACGAGCTGGACAAACAGATCGAGAGGGTCTTCACGGCGGCGGGAGAAACCGTCAAGCGCACCCGCAGCGGCAGCGAGCTGATGAAACAGCTCGGCCAGGCCACGCCGCGGCTTCTCTGCTCGCTTGTCCACAAGTTCGGGCGGCGGGACGAGGCCAACTTCGACGCCTTCATCAAGGATCTGGAAGCCCAGCCCAGTGAAACCGTGGGCGAGGTCTTCGTCTTCGTGGACGAGTGCCACCGCACGCAGAGCGGCAAGCTGCACCGGGTGATGAAGGCCATGATGCCCAACGCGGTCTTCATCGGTTTCACCGGCACGCCGCTGCTGGCAAAGGACAAGACGACGAGTCTGGAGGTCTTCGGCGGCTACATCCACACCTACAAGTTCAGCGAGGGGGTCGAGGACGAGGTCGTGCTGGATCTCCTCTACGAGGCGCGGGACATCAATCAGCGCCTGACGTCCCAGGAGAGCGTGGATGAATGGTTCGAGCTGGTCTCCAAAGACCTGAACGACTGGCAAAAGGACGAGCTGAAACAGAAGTGGGGCACGCTGCAGTCCGTCCTCAGCTCCGAATCCCGGATGAGGAAGGTGATTCAAGACATCATTCTTGATTTCAAGAGGCGCCGCCGTCTGAACGACGGACGCGGCAACGCCATCCTGGTGGCCTCCAGCATCTACGAAGCGTGCAAGTACTTCACCCTGCTCCAGAAGACTCCCTTCAAGGGCAAGTGCGCGGTGGTGACGTCCTACAATCCGCTGGCCAGGGATGTGAAGCTGGAAGAGACCGGCGCCAATACCGAGACCGACAAGCAGTTCATCTACAGCACCTACACCGAGCTGCTGAAGAACGTCGACGTCAGGCCGGGGATGACGGCGACGGAATCCTACGAGGAGTGGGCGAAGGCGCGATTCATCGACGAGCCGGCGAACATGAAGCTGCTCGTGGTGGTGGACAAGCTGCTCACCGGTTTCGACGCGCCCTCCTGCACCTACCTCTACATCGACAAGTCGATGCAGGACCACGGCCTGTTCCAGGCGATCTGCCGGGTCAACCGCCTGGACGGCGACGACAAGGATTTCGGCTACATCGTGGACTACAAGGACCTGTTCAAGAAGGTGGAGAACGCCGTCAAGGTCTACACCTCGGAGCTCGATCAGAGCGCCGGCGGGGTGGATCCGGAAGTTCTGCTGGAAGACCGCCTGACGAAAGGGCGGGAACGGCTCGATCTCGCGCTGGAGACCCTGGCCCTGCTGAGCGAGCCGGTGGAGCCGCCGAAAGGCGAGCTGGAACAGATCCACTATTTCTGCGGCAACACGGAGATTCCGACCGACCTGCAGGAGCGGGAACCGCAGAGGGCCGCCCTCTACAAGGCCACCGTGGGCCTGGTGCGCGCCTACGCCAATATCGCCGACGAGCTCGACCGCGCGGGATACGGCGAAGCCGACGCCGGCCGCATCAAGCAACAGCTCGCCCACTATCTGGACGTCCGCGAGATCGTTCGCAAGGCCAGCGGCGAGACGCTCGACCTGAAGACGTACGAGGCCGACATGCGGCACCTGATCGACACCTACATCGAGGCGGATGAGCCGCGGAAGATCTCGCCGTTCGACGGCATGGGCCTGCTGGAGCTGATCGTGAAGACCGGCATCGCGAATGCGATAAATTCTCAGCTCGACGGGCTGAAGGGCAACAGGGATGCCATCGCGGAGACCATCGAGAACAACGTCCGCAGCAAGATCATCAAGGAGCACCTGAGCGACCCGGCCTACTACGAGAAGATGTCGGCCCTGCTGGACGAGATCATCGCTCTTCGCAAGGCCAAGGCCATCGAGTACGAAGAATACCTGCGGCGCGTGGCGGCCTTGGCGCGGAGGGTGGAAACGGGACAGGAGGACGACACGCCCGAGCCCTTGAAGAAGAGCCCGGCGCTCCGGGCTCTCTACAACAACCTGAAGGGGACCGGCCGGACGCTCGCGCAGGCGGGCCACGTGTCCGCGCCGCCCGCCGGCGACTCGGCCTCCGGCGACCCGGTCCTGGATCTGGCAATCAGACTCGATGCGACGGTAAAGAGGGTCCGGCCGGATGGATGGCGCGGGGTCAAGCCTCGCGAGCAGACGATCAAGCAGGCGCTGTACAACGTTCTGGGCGATGGCGACGAGGTGGAGCGAATCTTTACCATCATCGAGGCGCAGAGCGAGTACTGATGACCTTGCGGATCGAGTTGGGCGACATCACGGTGGACGTGGTCCTGAAGGACATCAAGAACGTCCACCTCAGCGTTTATCCCCCGGCGGGCCGCGTGCGCATCTCGGCCCCGAGGCGCATGAGCATGGACACCCTCCGGGTCTTCGCCATCTCGAAGCTGGACTGGATCAAGCAGCAGCAGACGAAGCTGCGGGAACAGGAGCGCGAGACCCCTCGCGACTACGTGGACCGGGAGAGCCACTACGTGTGGGGGAAGCGCTATCTGCTCGCGGTCACCGAGAGCGATGAGCCGCCCGCCATCGAGCTGAAGCACCGCCGGATGCTGCTACAGGTGCGGCCGGGAACCGATGCGAGCAAACGGCGGGAGCTCGTCGAGGAATGGTATCGAGAGCGGCTGAAGGAGGCCGTGCCCCCCCTGCTGGCCCGCTGGCAGCCGCCGCTGGGCGTGGAGGTGGAACGGTGGTTCGTGCAAAGGATGAAGACCAAATGGGGGAGCTGCAACCACAGGTCCCGCACGATTCGCCTCAACACCGAGCTGGCCAAGAAGCCGCCGGCGTGCCTCGAATACATCGTCGTCCACGAGCTGGTCCACCTGCTGGAGCCCACCCACAACGCCCGCTTCGTCGCGCTGATGGACCGATTCATGCCCAAGTGGCAGTTCCATCGCCAGGCGCTCAATCGCCTGCCGGTCCGGCAGGAGACGTGGAGCTATTGAAAGATTCGATAAGGGAATCCCTAATTTGATGGGGCGGCTCAGCGACAGCCGCCCCCATATGGCCTGCTGGCTCTAGCGAATGGGCCCTCCGTCGTCGCACACGACCGGATAACAGCCCGACGGATAGAAGCAATGCTCCTCACCGTCGGCGGTGTGGCACGACTGACAGCACCCCTTGATCAGGGTCTTGTTCGGTGCGAGATTGGCTGGCGACCGACCCGGCGCGAAATTCGAGGTGCCGGGCAGCAGAGTGTCAGGAATCAGATCTCCGTTGGTGTCGACGGTTACGGGACCGATCGTCTTGGTCATCGCGCTGGTCGTAAGGCTCCACGGGAGCGACTTGGGGGGGAAGCTGACAGTTCCCGTGAGCTCCAGCTTTCGCTCGTTCGTGTCCTTCGCCGGCTGCACGGAAATGAACGTCATCCGCGCGTTGATCGCGAGGGGCGCGACGAAGGTCCCGCCGCCTTCCTGGGTGCGATAGATGCTCATCAGGGTCACGCGCTGCGGGCCGCCCAGGGAGATATAGACGTGGAAGGCGCCGCATTCGGTCTGGATGGGAGCGATGCTCACCAGCGACAAGGCCCGGACCTGGATTCGCGTCACGGCGGTTCCCTTGGCATTGAAGCCGGCGTCGTCGAGCCGCTCGACGATGGTGTCGCCACCCCAGAGCTGCTCCGGAGCTTCGGTCGCGAGCGGCAGGCCCTTGAGAGCCACCCGGCCGGTAAAGGCCTGGGAGCCCTTGCAGAAGAAGCCGGCGGGGATGGGGTTGTGGGCAAAGTCGTAGTAGGTCCTGCCGTCAGCCAGGGTGGTGAAGACGTCGATGCCACGCTGGAGCACGGTATCGGCGGCCAGAGGAGAGAGACCGAGCAGGAACGAGAACACGAGGGCTGCGAGGACGATTCTCTTACTCACCTGAGACTCCTTGTCCCGATGGACGGTAGATACCGCTGATCGTCCAAGGGGCCAGAACAGGTCCCCTGTATTTATTATAGTGCTGCATGAAGACTCAACGGGACAGCAGCGCCTCGGCGCCTGCGAGGGTCGGGCAGTGAGGGGACCCGGGGCGGAGAAGCGTTGAGTACCTGGCAGGGTCGGTAACAGCCCGATTCCGACGCGATCACGCGCGGGCGTGCCGATCGATTCACTATAAATCCCATCAGTCCGCAGCAGAGGAGGAATCATGTCGCAGGACAACGTTCGCACCGCTCAGGCCGTCGATGAGAAGCCGCTCGCCGAGCACGACACCCAGAGGAGCCGGCACCACTACGCCAAACTCGTCGACCAGTACTTCAAGTACGCTCACAGCAACCGGCTGGAGGAGGTCGTCGCGATGTTCACCGACGACGCCTTCGCCACCTTCGTGGTGGCGCCGGAGCCCTTCTACGGCAAGGAGGCCATCCGCGGCTTCTACACCCAGCTCTTCCAGGACTTCCCGCACATCGAGCCCGAGATCTTCTCGGTCCTGATCGAGGGCAACCGCGCGATCACCGAGCAGAAGATGACCATCGTCAGGCCCGACGGCACCCAGGTGGTCCTGCCTTTCAACACCAATCACTTCACCTTCGAGGGCGATCTCATCAAGACCCTGCGCGTGATGGGCAGCCCCGCCTGATCATCCGCCTGAATCATCCGCCTGAATAACCGCGGAGCCCCACCTCCTCGCGAGCGCCCCCGATGCTCGCGAGGAGGTGGAGATCCCTACGGCTTGGTGAAGAAGGTCACCGTCCCGGTGCCGATGTTGCCGGTGCTCTTCTGCACCGCGGTGATGGCCGCCTGGTAGAAGCCCGGAGCTTTGATTTCGAATGCCCCGTGGAAGATGCTGGGGTCTTGGAGCAAGCTGAAGCCGGCGGGCGCCGGGGGTGCTCCCGACCCGATCCGCTCGACGGCGGCGGTGACCGCGAAATCGTCGGGGATCCAGGCCAGACCTTTGCCGATCGGACAGCCGCACATCATGGTGACATTGACGAGGAACGACACGGACCCGGAGGCTGTTGAATATTCCAGATGAGTGGGCGGCTGTTGGACCTGGACGATGAGCCCGGGAAGCTCGACGACGAACCCGGGTCCCTGCGTGATCGGGTGGCCCGGGACGGCCCAGGTGTACGTCACCACCCGCTGCGCGGACTGAAGGCCGCCCAGCGGTCCGTAGACTTCGACCTCGAGCAGCGTGGGTTGGGTGATCGGGAGGTGGACGGTGAGGCCCGAGGTCGTGGGTCCCGGCACCAGCCACTGCACGAGCGGCGGAGTGCCGGGCGTCACGATCGCCGACCGGGAAGCGCCCGGGACATAGCTCTGTTGCAACGTACCGGAGTCCGGCCCCTGGACCCGGCCGCCATCCAGCCAACGGCCGGTGCGCGCGTCGCGGACCGTCACCTCCGCGCCGCCGATGTCGTCGGCCAGAAACTTCCCGCCGTTCGCCTGAACCCGAATCATCATGGGCGTGGTCGCCGCCATGGGATCTCCTCCGAGCCTGGGCTTGAATCGACGCGGTCTACGTCAGCACCTGCAGCCGCAGATCGGGTTTCCGCCGTTGCACGAGTACATGAACCCGCAGGAGGGTGCACAGTACCTGTCGCAGTAGGTCCGCGTGCAATTCGTCGCGTACGCGGGGCGCGCGGCGAACGGCGGCGCTCCGGCTACGGCGGCGAGCACGAGAACGGCCAGGAAGCCCAGCTTGAACCTTGTCGCTTGACGCATGAAATCCTCTCCTTTCAAGAGGCCCGTAGATTAGCAGCCGCTCAGCGCGGGAGGCAATGCGGTCCGAGACGCCTGGGCATGCACTTGCTAAGAAGATGTATACTTCTTGCTCTTCGGTAAAGGCCGAGGACTAACGAAGGGAGACTCTTGTGAAGAAGAACAAGAAGAACCAGAAGAATCAGCAGAATCAGCAGAAGGGCGCGAAGAAGCTGACGCTCCAGCGCGAGACGCTCAGCGCCTTGGAGGAAGGAAAGCTCGAGGTCGTCGCTGGTGGCGCTTCGAGGTGCCCCACCGCATGCAGTGTCTGCTGAAGGCCATTTTCGGCAGAGTGCTCTCCTGAGCTGATTCTTCCTGGTTCCAGGAGCCTCTTGTTTCGAGGAGCTCCTGCCTGGCACTTCCGCAGGGCTGGGGCGCGGGTGTCATCGACCAGGTGTCGGCCGACCTGCGGGCGGC
This sequence comes from uncultured Acidobacteriota bacterium, assembly GCA_963698025.1. Lineage (GTDB taxonomy): Bacteria > Acidobacteriota > Thermoanaerobaculia > Multivoradales > UBA5704 > DATARR01. The sequence goes on from OY969112.1 coordinate 2,241,012, forward strand.
GTTCCCCGAGATCAAGGGCTTCTCGCGTTCGAACCTCAAGTATATGCGCGCCTTTGCGGAGGCTTGGCCCGATCTCGCAATCGGCCAACCACCGGTTGGCCAATTGCCGTGGGCCCACCACCTGGTGCTCCTCACCAAGCTCCGCCCGACGAAGTACCTGGCACCTCCTCAGGATCCTGCACCGGCTTGCCCAGGAGGCTCGACACCAGGGCGATGAAGAAGGCCACCGCAGTTTCCGCCCCTTCGAGGAGCGGTCGAGGCCTGCGAGTTCGCGGTCCTGAGTCTCTGCCCTGCTGATCGCTTCCGACGTTTCAAATACCACCGAACCGTAAGCGGCCGTGTTACCTTTGGCGCAACTTAACACTGTCGCGAATAAGCTGATGCTCGTCCGGGAGATTTCGTTGCAAAACAAAATCGTTGAGGATCTTGACGTCCAGATGTTTGCTGTCGATCAGACGCTTGAGCGAATGATCTTTCCAGGTTTCGTCAAGCAATCCCGATTGGACTCCGACTCCGAGCCTGCGGCCGTCAAGCTCAACTAGCAATGGAACATTGACGCCATTGGCCGCCGCTACGCTCTGACAGCGGAATCCGTCCAGTTCCAACATGCGCTTTAGCGGCGCCAAACGACCTGCTTGGCTGGTAGCATCTAGTTCGCGTGGAACCTCTCCCGTGAGGGCATAGCGAAGCAACTGCGCGCCTATGTGCCGGTCCAACCGGCCGCGAAGATGCTGATTGTGATAGTGGCGCAGGCAGCTCTCGCACGAGCGGTCGCACGACGCCGGACAGTTCTCGAGGAGCGCCAGAACATCTGCAAGAATCTCCTGCAAGTGTCGGCCTGCCAACTCGGCATAGCCCGCTCCTCCAGACAGCGTGTCGTAGAGATAGACATCGAGCAGAAGCTCGCTGTCCGCTAGCGCCGGCACGATGCGGAAGCCAGCGCCAAATTCAGAAGGGTCGAGGTCTAATTGAGGATGCCGGCTAGCCGACAGCCGCAGTCCTTCCGCGATTGAATAGAGGCCATCTTCGAGTGCGCGTAGCACCACGGGGTTGGTCGTCGTGGTGACGATCGGGGACTTGACCGCAATCCGCAGGAGAAGGAGGTCGGTGGAAAAGACATGCCCCATGAATACGCTGTGAAACTGACCATTACATTGCCTGGTGGGCTTCGGCTGGCCGAACGAGAATTCGATCTGGTAGGGGCGCTGGTGGGCGCCCGGATTGGGCTCTTCGGTCGACGCTCGCCCACATTTTTCGCACACCCAAAAGCCTTGATATACGTCGTTTGACAGCTGTCCCTTGTTCGCTGTTACCAATTTGCGATCAGGTGTGACCACGTAGGCGACGTTCGTTCCCATCGAGCTGAGGTCGGGGAGATCGCCCCTACCAACCGGAACCGGAAACTGTGCGCTCGTCGCGTAGGTAATGTCCTGGTCGCGATCGTCCTCGTCCAAGGCTTTGCCATCCTCGGGCGTGAAAACCTGCGGTACGATCATTCGCGTGCTCTGGAGCTCGCCGCTGCAGACCGGACATACAAGGGCCATCGGCTCGTCCTCGTCGAGGTCGCGGACGAAGCTGCAGGTATCGCAATGGATAAGGTTTCTGATACCGGCAAATAGCGGTGCCGCGCGGTCATGTACGGTTGGTAAGACGTTGGCGACTACGCCCCCTGAACGATACGTCTCCTTGTTAATCACGATCAAGCGACCGGGGGCGTATTCGCTAAGCGCTTTGTCAATACCCTGTTGCGGTCGCTGGACTACCTCCATCTTCGATTGTTTCGCGCCCGGCGGCCGTACGAGGCCCTCGACAAGAAAGCTCGTCAGATCGGTTGGAAAGGCGTAGCTCGGGAGCAGTCCTCGCGCGAAGAGAAACTCAAGGAGTTCTTCGTTCCCCAGGGCATTGCGGTCGTCCGCGTCGTCATCGCCGGTAGCTTCGGCGTTTTGATTGATCGCTTCCTGCGGCGGCGGAGTGAGTTCGGCCTTTATGGCTTGCAATTCTTCGAGAAGCTTCTTCGCAATATCCCCGATCCATTGGTCCAACGTCAGCGGCGCGGTTCTCAGGCTGTCGGGAAGCCATGACCTGATGCGCCGGCGCTGGTCGCCTCCCGGCGCTATAACCTGCTCTTCAACCCAGACGCGGAACGATTGAAATTCCGGAACGGAGCCAGGCGCCCCGAAGAAGAAATCGCGGGCCTTTCCCAAGGCGCGAAAGAGAGCAGAGGTCGCGCCGCCAACGGGAATCTCATGCTCGTCCATGTAGCCATGGAAGTAAGTCTGGAAAAGAAACGAAGTAACGTGCCGGCGAGCGATCTTCGGGTTGTCGATCTTTATGTCTGGATTGCGCGGCGCACCTGCGACGATTTGCTTGGGATTAGCGTAGTAGTAGCTGTCGTGCGGGCCGTTCTGGGCATAGGCAAGGACCGTGGAGACGGAAGAGCCGCGGCGCCCCGCGCGGCCTGCGCGCTGCTGGTAATTCTCCCGCTGCGGCGGCACATTTCTCAAGCCAACCGCGACCAGCGAGCCAATGTCGACACCAACTTCCATCGTCGTCGTGCAACTCAGCACATCAATCGGGCGATCGCGCGCGTCGATCTGAATGTCCTTGAACCGCAGCTCGAACTGCTCGGTGGTGGCGTAGACCCGCGCGTTGTCACGGTTAGATAGCTGCGCCGTGTGTTCCTCGACGGAGATGCTGCGGAGCTGGTGCTTGGATTCAAGCAAGCTTCTCACCGGGTCACGCCAAAACCCTTTCCGGGCGCGAATGTACTCGCTCTCCGCTGGATCGAGTTTCGTAATGGCTTCCGATCCGCACGAAGCGCAGTGCCCCTTAAGGGTCGAAGGTAACAGCGCCGTGCAGTCGCCACACTGATACCAGGGCAGACTCAGGTCAATTCTCAGCTTCAGCTTTGTGGGATCGAGGAAGTAAGCGCCGCCTCGGTGCTGCAGTGCCAGTTCATGCGTTAGCGCGCCTTCAATCGCGTCCGTCGAACCCGACGGCAGCTTGAGAATACTTTCGATTTTGGCGCGCAGCGTTTTGCTAAACGCGCCATTGGCGCCCCACTTATTGGACCAATAGCCAGCCGCGGCCGCACGAATGTGCTCTGACAGGTCCCGATCAAGCGCATACTTGCCCGCGAGCTCGGCAATCCAGGCAACGCAGAGATCATCGACGTCTTGCCCACTCAGGGCCGGTACTGCTGCCGGTAGGGATACCTGCAATTTCTGCAAAGGCTTTCGTGCCGGCACCAGCATGCCGACCGATGTTCCCATGAGAGAATAGTAGCGGCCGCACAGCTGCTTCAGCAGCGCTACCTTGTAGCGCGACGGAATTTCGCCCGGTACAAACTCGGTGAGCAACTCGGCCAAGGGCTCGTTGCTATGGTCCTTCTCAAGCCGCTCGATCTCGTTTTCAACGCGCTGCGCGTCAGCCCTGTCAAAAATCGGGAGGTTGAAATCGCGGAGAACGGTAAGTGCGGCGACATATAGATCGGGCACCGGCCGGGGCTCGCGCCCCGCTTCCGTCAGGCGGCTGGTCGCGAGCGCCAGGATCTGCCTGAAAATATCTTGCTCAACTTCTCGCGGAATGTCGCGAGCAAGCCGTGCTGCCTTCTGGCGTCCATCCGAAAACAAAAGGACCTTACGACCGCCGTTCGGAAACACCCGCGACTCTTCGCGGGCGGCGGGTTGCGCATCGAGTTGGGTCTTGACGAGATTGGCAAACGGCGCCTCGCCCTTGGTCGAGTGGTCCATGATCGTTGACCGGCCGCCGCGCAAGGTCTCGGCGTTGCAGACAGGGCAACGCGGAAACTTCAGCCCACGCCCGCTCCAATCGAGTGCTGGCGCCGGCATGAACACCTCGCGAAAGCCAGCCGACGGATCGGGTTCCGTGTAGGCTAGCCGGCCGCTCTTGACGTCGAGCCAAACCTGGATGCATTCGTCGCTGCGGTCCTCGGGAGGGCGTCCGTCGACCAAAAGCTCGACCTCGATCAACGGGGTTTGCTGCCCCTCGCGAAGCGGACCCGACGGGAGATGCCACAGGAAGTCGCCCCGCAGGCCATCGATGTAGCCCTTGAGAAAAGCGGTCCCACATTCGCGATGCGTGAGAAGCTCATAGACTCGCGCACCGCATTGGCAGGCATCGCGGAGATGCGTGTGAAGCCTGCCCAATTGGCGGGCCGGGGAGACCGTCGCCCGAGCATGTTTGCAGGCAGCATCCGAGCAAGCGAACAGTCCCGGCAGGCCACGGAAGAACATGTGAAGGCGTGTGGGCAACAGAACGCGCTGATCGGACTGTCGGCGCGCATATGTGGCTAGTGCCAACAGGGCAGCGACCGCGGGCGCGGCATCCGACGAGCCAGGAAAGAGTCGAGCCTCAAGGTCCGGCAGCGCCAAGGCTGCTCCAGACACGGATTGAATAAGCAGTTCAACCGGCCCGAAGCCGCTGAGGCGGTGAAAAAGAAAATCCGCTAGATCATGATCGTCGTTGAGCGGACTCCACGCTAGGGCTTGTGCCAGTGCCGCGACCGCGCGCCGCGCTCCGGCGGCATCGACTGCGTGGTTCTCGAAACTCTGCAAATCGAACTTGCCAAGCGCCGCTGCCTCTTGCGTACTACCGGCCTGCTGCCCGGCGCGCGCCTCGCGAGTGCCCGTGACCACCGTCATCGCGCGAGCCGAGTTTGCCGAAAGGCCCGTCAGGTCTCGGCCAAACTGTGCGACGGCGCGCAAGGCTTCGTCGCCCTCTCCCAAGCTTGCGCTTGTCAGAATGAAGCGAATGCGCTCGCGGGGTACATCGAGCCTGGAGAACAGCCGCCGCAGAAGAAGAGCGACCTCGGCCCCGCCGGCGCCGCGATACATGTGCGCCTCGTCGAGCACGAGGATGAGTTCGTTGGCATCGCTGGCGTGGAGCCAATCGCGCGTTTGCTGAAAGATCGGCCGCTCGATGGGCCGCATCAGCATATATTCGAGCATCGAATAGTTCGTGATCAGAAGGTCGGGGCATTGCGCTTGAGTTTCGTGCCGGGTCATCAGTTCGCGGTCATCCGGCTGGGTCAGGAGCCGCTGGTTCCAGTGCCGGTTTCGGCGCTGGCCTTGCGAGGCGGTTGTCCGCGTCTCCTCGAGTTGCTTGCCGTAGAAGGCGGAAAGGTCCTTCTCGGGCCATTGGCCGATTGATCTCAGCTGCGCCAGCTTCACTTGGTCATTCAGGAGGGGTAAATAGAAGCGCTCGAATAGCGGCTCGATCCGCTCCGTGTCGCGGGCGCTGGTCCGCGGCCCTGGGTAGGGCGTACGGCCGGTGTAGCTCGCGAAGTGGACGGGCCTTCCCCTGCCCGCGGAAATAAGCGCTGAGGCCTGAGGATCGCCAAACAGTTTTCGAATGCGCGAAAGCTGATCATTCACCAAGGCGTTCATTGGATAGAGCAAGATCGCCCGGCAACCCGGTAGCGAGGCAGATTCGGGTCGGGCGCGTACTTCGGCCGCGAGATGGCCGAGAATAGGCATGAGAAAGCTTTCTGTTTTGCCCGATCCGGTACCGGTCGCGACTATCAGATCTGCTTGGTCCGAGAAGAACCCTTCGAGCGCGCTTGCCTGGTGCAGATAAGGCCGCTGATACAGCCCGAGTTTCAGGTCGGCCAGCTTGGCGAGAAGTACCTTTACAGCGTCCGGGATTTGCAAGTCCTGGTATGGCGGGCCAAGCTCATAAACCGGCGTGGATTCCACGAAAGGAAGTTGAGCAACCGCGCCGCTTTCCTCCAAGAGCTGGCGGCGCTCGCGGATCAGGCTCTCGCTGCGAATGTGATATTGCGCCTCGATATAGGAGCGAAGGCTTTCAGTGAGGCGGCGGATGGTCAGATGCACGCCATGCTCGGCCGGGGGGACTGCGCTGCTCATGCTGCACCTCGCCTGGAAACTATGGGAACGATCAAAAGCCGTCGTAGCGCGCGATCGAGCACCGGCAACGCGGCGCGCGGAATCGCGAAAGCATCGTTCGTAGCTCCAGCCGGTGACGTTCGCCATCCGAGCGACAGAACGCGGGCTTCCGGCTGCGGCAGGGGGTAGGGAAGATCAACGATACAGGTGTCGCCGCTCAGCGTGATGGTCGCCGATCGGGGCTTCTTGAGCGCATCATCAATTCCGAACCGAAGCCGCCGACTGGTCTCAAATTCGACGGGAGCACTGCGCAACAGCGCTAAGCGTCCTTGGTGGAACGAGAAAATGCCAAGGTAGTACGGCCGAGCGTAGACTCGGGCGTGAGCGGCGCGCGGCCGGCAAAGTCTTGGCCCGTCGATCGACCTGTCAATCTCAGTGGCGGGCATCCAGCGGCCGTGCTTCTTCCGGTCGCTATAGAAATCCGGCGCGTAGACCTCCAACTGATCGGCAACTATTTCTTCGGAGGCCGAAAGCCGCTCAAGGTGCGCGGCGATAGTCCGCTTCGTCCAAAGCGGAAGCGGATCGGAAAATCCCAGCCAGGCATCCAGCGACTGAATCAGGCGAAAGGCGGCCTGGCCCTTCAGATCGATGCGGCGGACGAAGCGCGTTGCGGCAGCGCAGCTCACCAACGCACCGGTGGCTGCGCGCACGACCTCGCATGGCGCGCCACCGAATACGAGAAGCGTTTCCGGATCGCCGCCCTCGATAAACCGCAGCGGCGCGGAGATCCAGTATCCGCCGCCGGTATCAACCAAGTCACCGATTGCCTCCAGATCGTCCAACACCGAGCGATAGGGATTGCTGGAATTTCCCGTAGCGTTGGTCGAATTCTCCGCCGCCTGCAGTGGCCACAACCCGTTCAGGTTCCTTCTCAGATTAGTCATCAGCCGGGTCGTGTGCGGGAGCGGAAGCGCATCGGTCGAGCTTGTGTGCGCAGAGGCAAAGTAAGTGGTGGCCCTGAGATGCTCCGCGACCAGGGCACACTTGAGCGCCTCGTCGCTACTTCCCGTATTCAGGCGAGCGGCCAACGCGCTCAATATTTCGGTGCGTGATCGCTCCGCTAACGTAAACGTCATGACGCTCCTACCTTTCCTGGCGCAAATTCTCCGGCTGTCAACAAGCTCATGAGCCGCGAGTCTGCAGTGCAGCTGTCGCACTTGCCTCCATCTAGTTCTGAATCAACCTCTTCCCGCGGTAGGCCGAGCGTCGTCCATAAAGGCACCAACCAGCCAAATGCTATTGACTGCAGGGGCGTCGGAAGCTTCTGGCGGCGCTCAATTGATGCAAGCGCCGCGTGTGCGGCAATCACAACGCTCTCCATGCGTGGGTTTCGGGATATCATGAATCTTCTGAGAAGCCTCAACGGCTCCTCGCTGTCGGCCGACTTTGCCACAAGGCTGTCTCGGATTGAGCTAAACACAGATACCGAAAATGCGCCGATCACCAACTCGGTGCTCACAGGGAGGCGTAGTCGCCAATCGAGTTGGTCAAGATCGAAAATTGGGCCAAGCTCCAGGTAGCGAGGCTCAATCGCCAGGGACGCGGCTCCCTGCGTGACACCTGCGAAAACTAAAGTTGGGCGGTGCGTCCGACCCGAGAAATCACGATCGCCAGCCACCAGGTCAGACAAAGCATCGGCAAAAACGTCGAGCCCTGATCTGTTGGCACCCTCGATTGCGACGGCCGCGATATTATCGCCGGCATCGGAAAGCTCTTGGTGAACAGCGGCAGTAAGCGCTTCGCCGTCGTTCAAGCCAATCGGAATGGCCATTCGGAAACTGTTCTGGCCGCCCAGAGTCTGCGCGCATAGGCGGACGGCGCCAGTCGCGCGCCCGCCCTTCAGAAAGACCACTTGACCAACAAAAGCGGCGGCACAGATCTCCTCAGCTAACGGCTGTGCCGCCGATCTCTTCAATCCGATCGCTTCAAAATTTGCGGCGAGAGCAATGGTTGCATCGGCGAAGGTCGTGAATGATCGATCCGCGGAATTAGCCCCGGCACGGAGAGCGTGAGCGCGAATCGAAGCCGGCAGTGCGTCGTGTGCTGACGGTGAGCCCGATCCTGCCGGAGGTGATTGGCTGAGAGACGCCACTCTCGCTTCGAGCGCATCGAGGCGGTGCGCGGTTGCCGCTTTCCATTGAGAGAGCGCATCAAGTTGAGCGGAAATGCGGGCCAATTGCTCGTCAGTTGCCTTGGAATACGCCGCAAGATCCTTCCCCTGCGCGGCTAGCGTGTTAGCACTCGATTGAAGAGCCTCCGCGTGAGCTTCGATATTCGCACGAATTTCCTTATTGGCTGACGCAGCGCGCGAGGCCTCGGAAGTGGTTGCGGCAAGCTCCTTCTGAATGCCACGGATTTCCGCACTCGACGAATCCATTTGTTCCAGGAGCAAACCCAGCCTCTCCTCAATCGATTTGATCTCCTTCTCGTCCCGGCTAAGACGCCGCGGAAGCTCTGTAATGACGGAATCTCGCTCTATATCAGCGGCGGACTTCGCGCCGTCGATCGACGCTCGTATCTCGGGGGTCTCGTCGAAGGGGCTGTACGAGAAAAGACGCTCGATTTTCTCTCGTGAGCATGCGTTGGCGAGGGAGCGGGTCTTCAGAGCAGCAAAGAGCTTGGGGATCGCTAGGCCTACGTTCGCATCCTCTTCGCCGCTCGCGGCCTGCTCAATGGCATCGAAGAGAGCGCTTGTCCCCGCGGGATCGCCCAAATGTTCCATCGCCCATGCGCGCCAGAACGCATAGAGAGCACGCTCGACCCGCTCCTTGTTGGTCGGGGTAAGATTCAGAAGTCTTTGCCATAATGCGTGCTTCCGTTGCTGGATGCCCGATTTGCTGGCCTTTCTGAATCCAGGCACTGACGGCAGGGAGTCGGCGAGTGCGAGGGTGGTTTTCGGTGACACCTCGTCGAGAAATCTGAGAAACGCCGCCTCCCCGAGAGATCGTATGCGATCTAGCGCAGCGGCCGTGGGGCTCGGCCGGCTCATTGTACGCCTCGCGACGCCGCGCCGCTTGCGAGCGTGCGCTCGATCGAGCGGCAGTGCGCGAGCAACGAGGGGTCAACGCGAATGCCTCTGAAGTGCGCCACCAACTCATCATCATCGAGCCCGTCGATTGGCGTCTTCGAAGCCGTCGTATAAGCTTTCATGGTTTTGCATAGCCAGACAATTTTGGCTCGGACTGAGGGGTGGAGATGCAGGCTTGGTATGCCGGCTAGTGGTAGTTTTTCGCTGAGTTCGAGAAATTCTCCGAAGGCCCCGAAATCCAGCCAAACATCAAGGCGAAGGTCCTGCAGAATCCGGTTGAGCTCGGAAAGCTGACCGGGCGGGAGAACAGTCCCCTGCCGACGTCCGCCGCCAGGAGCGATTTCGATAAGGGGGAGCGATTGCCATTGAGTTTCTGGGCGCGCGCGCCACCGGAGATGTCCAGCAATCGAGGCCGGCAATTCAATTTTGCGGATATTGATTTCCGAGGCGCGCGTCTTGCGAAGCGACTCCCGGCAGGAGGCTTCGTGCATTCGTTCGCGCCAAGGCAGCTTGGCGTCTTTCGCAAGAAACTCGATGACGACAGCGGGAAGATGCGCGGCGTCGGCGAGCGGGACCCTCGCCAGCGCCGGCAATGAACTCTGGTCCCACCTGAGCGAAAGGACACTATCAGCGGCCGTTTTGTCCGCAGTGATCTCGATTAAATGTAAGCCGCCGTTCCGCGTGATGATCGAGGCACGAAATTCGCCGGCCGCGCATTCACATGCTGACTCGACATCGGGCTCGGAGGGACCAGACAATCCCACAAGCACGCTAGGAGTGAGCGGCAATCGAATTCGGCCGCTTACGTCTACGTCGAATGCGACCGGGTAAATAATGCCCCACGTCCGTTTCTCCTTGACTATTCGAAGTCCACACGCCGCATCGAGCCAGTTCGCGAGAGATTCCTCGCCCTCGTTCGGAAGAGAAACGAGAGAACAGCACCACGCGCCGTTATCCGCGAGTTGGTGACCGGGCAAGCCCTCCGGCGAGCGCTGTCCGTTATCCCTTCGCCAAACAAAATAGTAGCTCGCGCCCCAGGATAGGCTGGCGACGCGAGGCTTGTGTTTGTGGGCGCAAGTCTCGAACACGGTAACTTGGCCGGGCACGAGACCTGGAATCCTTTGCGCGATTGCCGACCGATACGCCGGTCGCACTTCTGGGCTCACCCGCACGGCACTGAATTCGGCAGCGTCGGGATCGGCAAGGTAGGTCTGCGGACCCAGGACAAGTTTGGCTAGCGCGATCTCCCGCACGATACCGCCACCACAGTCGACGGAAACGTGCCCACGGCTGTCAGGCGACCTCGGAACCGTCAAAGCGAGGCTCCACCCTCGCAAGCGTCTTCCGCGTAACTCAGCCTCAGGCTGTAGCGCGAGGCTCAGGGCCATCGGGGGGACGATCTCAGGACTCTCACGCCCCTCCCCCGAAGTCGACCCAGTTGGGAACGGATGGTGGATATCTCCGCCAGCGAAATAGCGTTCACAATCGGGACTTCCTAATCCCGGCCAATGAGCGAAATGATCCGCCCGGCGGCGGCCGCGTTTGAGAAAGACCTCTACCTTGCAGACAGGGCACACATAGCGAGCATACAGTGAGGCCTCACTCGCCGCGACGATACGACCTGTCCTTTCTTCCTTGGCCCCGTACATTCCCTTTTTCTGTACCAGCTCTCGTTACGATCCAGTTAATGCGCGCACTCGTCCGTCATTCTCGTGCCACACGGCGTTGGCCGATGTGGCTTGGCGAACCGGCGATCAAGTTGAGGATCTCGGTCCGTCGCCAATTCACGTACTCAGGATTCCGCTCTGCGCGCGGCACCATCCAGCGCGCCTTTGCAAGTTCGGAGATTTCCGCCGTGGTCTTGAGAGTCGAAAGCTTAGGCTTACCCTTTCCGGTGCGGAGAATATCGACCGCATTCGAGGCCAGCGTGCTGACAAACACCTCGCGGCGAATCCCATGACGCAGCACCGCTTCGTTGATATTGAGCTCGCCGAGCGCGGCACGGATTGTGCGTAACCGCCAGTTTGGTCCCTCGCCATACTTGTGCTGATCGGCGTAGCGATGACCGCGTAGCCGCAGGTACCCTCGCATATCGTCGAAGAGGCGATCGGTGATGTGAAAATGTCCCCAGCCGACGGTGTAGCCGATCGAGGTGAAGTAGCGCGTGCCATCCAGCTGTAGGCGATTGTAGATCGACGACCTCCCCATGGATGACGTCGTGGTAACCGCAAGCAGGTTTGCTTCCTTAGCGTCGCCCGAGATGATACCAACGGATTTCCCATAGGCTGCCTTGAAGTCGCGATAGACTTCTTTCGAGCGCACGAGGCACGCGACCGCCTTGCCACCAAGCAAGGCATTGTAGGGCGGGATAGCGCCGAGGACGTAGGCATCGAGAAGATTGACAAGCCTTTTGGAGCGATCGGCGGTCGTCCAACCGACCAGGTTATCTCTCACCGATAAATTGAAGACTGGATCGCCGAGTGCAACGATACCGGCGAGGCGATCATGCGCCTCGTCCCAAACCAAATACCGAAGCCGCCGACCAAAGCCGACTGAGACAGGGACGGACCAGGTGAGCGTAGCAAAGCGAAAAAGGTCGGCCTCGCGTGTGTCGCTATAAACTCGTTTCAGGCAGAGCCTGATCTTGGCTGGGTCGATCTCGGCTCCGTCGGCAAAGCAAGAAAGTAGCTTCTCCGATACGCGATCGAGAAAATCGGAAGCGCGAACGAGCTTCTCTGCTCTTTGTCCACTGTGAAGGCTGCGCACGACGTCCTTCCCCTCGCCAGGAAGAACTAGGGTGCCGTCATTCGCCTTCGCAAACCCAAGCCGGGTGAAGTGACTTCTAATTGCTCGCTTGAGCTTCGCTTCAGGGCTGAATGCCTTAACGACTACCTGCTTTTTTCTCTTCATACGCCCCCACAGCACTCGCCTTGGTTGCCATGATAGGGAGACCCCTCCGATGCGACAAGCCATAATTGGCGGGCTCGGAACGTTCTTGTCCTGTACTCCAGCCTATCAGTTCGAGGTTTAGGACCCCGCTCTCTATCGCTGAAGTAGTTCATCCTATTCTCGAGACGCCCACATGATAGGCATAAGCGGGGCATTAGCCATCCACTCGATGCCCGGGGTTGGGCGTCAACGCCTGCCGCCTATGGCATGATCTTGACCGGATCGCGGCACACCGTTCTCGCAAAGTCGCGCGGGCTAATGCGCCAACTGAGTTGAAGGTTCAAGACCCCTTCCAAATGTCCTGGCATTGCCGGGATAACTTTAGCAGGATTCAGCCCTCTTGCGTGCCTCCCCTCCGCGCAGGACCTACCAGTCCTCCGCCGCAACCCCTCGGCCCTGTGGTGAGGACGGCCTCATCCATCCCGCGGAGAGATTCCTCGTCTACTGCTCCCCAGAGCGTCCCCACGCCACATAGCAGGCTAAGGGAGGCTCGAACCTGCCGCGCTAACTAATTATTTAGAGGATTTAGTGGTGCCCAGGGACGGAATTGAACCGCCGACACCGTGATTTTCAGTCACGTGCTCTACCAACTGAGCTACCTGGGCACAGGGGAGCCGGGCGGCTCCGAGGGGGGAGAGTTTTACCCGCCGTAGGGGCGGAAGTCAAGCGCCCGCGGGTCGCGGACGGGGTGGCCCCTTCTCCACCAGGGACCGGATCCAGCCCCCTTCCTCTTCCTTCAGCTCCAGGAGACGGTGCCCCGCCCGCTCGCACCAGACGGGCATGTCCTCGCGGATGCCGGGGTCGTCCCCCAGCACCTCCAGCAGGTCTCCGGTCTCGAGCTTCCTCATCTCCCGCGCCGACAGCAGGATCGGCAGCGGGCAGAGGGCTCCGGTGACGTCGAGGCGGCGGATCGGCTTGGCCAAGGAGATTTCCCGTTTAGAATAGCCTGGAAATGCACAAGGGATTGTACATCCGTTTCGCCCTCGGGGTGGCGGCCCTCCTCGCGGGGGTCTCGCCGGCGGCCGCCTGGACCCCCGCCACCCAGACCGTCATCGCTCGCGAGGCGGCCCGGCTGGCGCCTCCCGATCTCGCCCGCCAGCTCGAGAAGCACAAGGGCGCTTTTGAGGAGGGGGTCAACGCCCCGTTCGCCGATACCGACCCCTCCCGCCACATGAAGAACCCCGACGGCTCGGGGCAGCTCGACCGCGTCGTCGCCGCCGAGGCCGCCGCCGCCGTCGCGGCGATCCGCGGCCACAAGCCGTTCGAGGAGATCGTCCGCCGGCTGGGCGTGGTCTCCCACTATGTTGCCGACGCCAACAACCCCCTCGCCGCCTCGGGGGCCGATCCCGAGGAGCGGCGCTATTTCGTCGACTATCTCCGCTATGCCGAGACGGCCGAGCCCCGCTTCCCGCTGGTCTTCTACGGCCTTCTGCCCGCTCTCGAGAGGGGCCACGACCTCTCCCCCCTGATCGACGCGGCCCTCGGCCGCGGACGCGAGCTCTACCCCGCGATCGGCGGCGAGTATCGCCGGATCGGCTACGCCTCCGGCCTCGGCCGTTTCGACGACCGCTCGACCGCGTTCGGCGTCGCCTCCGTCTCCTTCAGCCACGCGGTGACCGACGTCACCCTGGCGCTGCGGTATATTTGGCTCGCGGCGGGCGGCATCGACGATCGCGCCAACCTGCCGGCCGGCGGCACGCGCCTGATGCTCCTGCCGCGGGCCGGTCGCTCCCGCTAAGATCCTTCACCGCGAGTATTTCCTAGGAGAGCTTCATGTTGCCGGCACGCCGCGCCCTGGTCTCCGTGTTCGACAAGACGGGCCTCGAAGAGCTGGCCCGCGGCCTCTACCGCCTCGGCATCGAGATCGTCTCGACCGGCGGCACGCTCAAGACCCTGCAGGAGAAGGGGATCCCGGTGGTCGCCGTCTCCGACGTCACCGGCTTCCCCGAGATGCTCGAGGGGCGGGTGAAGACGCTCCACCCCAAGATCCACGGGGGCATCCTGGCGAAGCGGTCGGACCCGGAGCACCTCGACACCCTCGCCGAGCACGGGATCGAGCGCATCGATCTCGTGGTGGTGAACCTCTACCCCTTCCGCGAGACGGTGGCGCGCGGCGCCTCGTTCGCGGACACGGTCGAGATGATCGACGTCGGCGGCCCCACCATGGTCCGCGCGGCGGCCAAGAATTTCGACGGCGTCGCGGTGGTGGTCGATCCCGCGGATTACCCCCGCGTGCTCGCCGCCCTGGAGCAGGACCGCGGGGTGGTGCCCGAGCCGTTGCGCCGGGAGCTCGCCCTCAAGGCGTTCCGCCAGACGGCGAGCTACGACGCGGCGATCTCGGAGTGGCTGGGCGGGCAGAGCCAGGGTGCTGATGCACCTGCGAAGAACGAAGGCGACGGGCGATTCCCCGAGCGGCAGAATCTCGGACTGCGGCGGGAGATGGTGCTCCGCTACGGCGAGAACCCCCACCAGGGTGGGGCGGTCTACGCGGACGCCGGCGGCCCTGGGGTGTTCAGCGGTTTCCAGGCGCTGCAGGGGAAGGAGCTCTCGTGGAACAACCTGCTGGACGCCGACGCGGCGCGCAAGATGGCCGGGCTGTTCGCGGAGCCAGCGCAGGCGGCGGTCGTCATCGTCAAGCACAACAACCCGTGCGGCATCGGCCGCGGCGCCGACCTGGTCGAGGCGTACCGGCGGGCCGTCGCCACCGACCCGGTCTCGGCCTTCGGCTCGGTGATCGCCCTCAACCGGCCGGCGGACGGCGCGCTCGCCGCGGCGATGGCCGACCTGTTCGTGGAGGTGCTGCTCGCCCCGGGCTTCGACGCCCAGGCGCGGGCCCGCTTCGGCGCCAAGAAGAACCTGCGGCTGATCGAGTGCCCGCTCTATCAGCCGGCGCGGGACGCGGTGGAGCTGCGGGCGATCGACGGCGGCTTCCTGGCCCAGCCGCCGGACGCCTTCCCGGACGATCCCTCCTCCTGGATCTGCCCGACGAAGCGCCAGCCCACTGCGGAGGAGCGCCGGGCGCTGGAGTTCGCCTGGCGGGTGGTGCGCTACGTGAAGTCGAACGCCATCGTGGTCGCCAACGCCGACCAGACGGTGGGGATCGGCGCCGGCCAGATGAGCCGGGTCGACTCCTGCCGCCTCGCCGTGGAGAAGGCGCAGCTGCCAGTGGCCGGCTGCGTCGCCGCCTCGGACGCCTTCTTCCCCTTCCGTGACGGCCTGGACGTGCTGGCGCGGGCGGGGATCGTCGCCGTGGCCCAGCCGGGCGGGAGCAAGAAGGACGACGAGATCGTCGCGGCGGCGGACGAGGCGGGGATGGCGATGCTGATGACGGGGGTGCGCCACTTCCGGCATTGAGAGAGGGGAGGGCGACGAGAGAGGGCGACCGCAGGTCGCCCCTACAACCTTCGCCGAATGTTCTGGACCGGTGGCCGGAGGTTGTAGGGGCGACCTGCGGTCGCCTTGGCGGGATCGCCCGCGCCCCGGGAAGCTTCGCCCACCCGCGCCTGTTACGACGCACGGAGGACCGACCACCGATGAGACGACCGACACGACCGTACCTGCTCCTCGCCGCTCTTATCCTCGCCGCCCTGCCGGCCCTGGCCCAGGACGCCGATCCCTGGGCGACGCTGAAGAGCGTGCGCCAGAGCCTGGTGGATGCCGGGCCCACGGGCGCCAACTTCGTCCAGACCTTCACCGCGGCCGGGTTCTCCTCGGGGGACCAGGAGTCGGGGCGGCTCGCGCTGTCGCTGCCGGACTGCATGCGGTGGGACTACACCACCCCCTTCCCCAAGAGCTTTCTGCTCTGCGGCGGCACGGTGCACGCCTGGAACGAGGGGGATCAGACCGGCCATCGCTACCGGGTGGACCGCAAGAAGGAGCCCGGGCTCGACCTGCTCCTGCTCGGCGTCGACGAGCTGAAGTCGCGCTACCAGGCCACCGCCAAGGCGGTCGCGGACGCCAAGGTCGAGATCGCCCTCGTCCCCAAGAAGAAGGACATCGCCGAGCTGGCGGACGCCACCCTGACGGTCGACCCCGCCAGCCGCCGGGTGGTCGCCGTCGCCTATCACGACCGGGAGGGGAACCTCACCCGCTTCGAGATCACCGGCTACCAGGACCTCGCGCGGCAGGGGAGCTTCTCGCCGCCGAGCACCGTTCGCTGGGTCGACGGCACCCAGTAGGGGCGCAGCATGCTGCGCCCGCCCGGTTTCCGTATAATGGCGCCCAGCCCGGGAAAAATCCGGATCACGCCTCTTCAGCAGATTGATAGCAGGGTTGACGACATGGCCGCCGCAGAGAACTCGTTCGACATCGTCTCCACCGTGGACCTCCAGGAGGTCCGCAACGCCGTTCAGCAGGCGGAGAAGGAGATCGGCAACCGCTACGACCTGAAGAAGGCCGCCGCGGAGCTGAGCCTGGAGGGGGAGGAGATGCTCCTCGAGGCGTCGGACGAGTACACGCTCCAGCAGTGCCTCGACATCCTGCAATCGAAGCTGATGAAGCGCGGAATCAACCTCAAGTCGCTGCGCTACGGCAAGATCGAGGCGGCGAGCGGCGGCCGGGCCCGGCAGAGGATCACGCTGCAGCAGGGCATCCCCATCGAGACGGCCAAGAAGATCGTCGCCGAGATCAAAACCCGGAAGCTCAAGGTGCAGGCCGCCATCCAGGCGGACACCGTGCGGGTCTCCGGCAAGAACCGCGACGACCTCCAGACGGTCATCGCGACGCTGAAGGCCATGGACCTCGACGTTCCGCTCACCTTCACCAACTACCGTTCCCTGTAATCCAGGTCATCCCAAAAAAGCGCTCCCCGTGAAAAATCCTCTCCGACGGACACCTCTTCAGCCGCTCCGGCTCGGGCTGCTGCTCCTCCTGCTGGCAGCCGGCTCCCTCATCACCGCCGCCAGCGCCACCGCCGCGGCCCGCTACGACCAGGGGCAGCGCATCCAGGTCACCGGGGTCGTCGCGGACTCCCAGGGGCAGCCGGTCAACAGCGTCCGCGTGGTCCTCGAGGTCTCCCGCACGTACTTCAGCATGCGGGAGCTGCGGCGGACCGCCGACAAGGACATCCGCCGGGTGAGCGCCACCACCGACGCCCGCGGCAACTACACGGTCGAGTGGCCCTGGGACTCTTATTTCAACCACTTCGAGCTGGTGGCCGGGGTGCCGGTGCGCACCCGGGCGGGCGAGACGGTGCAGGAGCTGGCGCGCCAGGACGTCACCCGCCGGGTGGACGCGGGCTCGCCCGCGGTGGTAGCGGTCACGATCGAGAACCGCCAGCTGCTCGACAACCTCCGCCAGTTCCTCGCCTCGATCCAGACCGACGACCAGCGCAAGGTCTATCAGGAGCTGGGCAAGCCGGACCGGATCCGCAACGTCCAGTATCCGGGCCATCTCGAGTCCTCCTGGTGGTACTTCGAGAGTGGCCGGGTCTACCGCTTCCGGGACGGCCGCCTGGAGCAGATCACCCCCTTCGATCCGGTCCACGGCCTTTGAGCTCTCTCCCGATGAGCTCTCTCCCGAACAAGAGGACCGATCCGGTGCCCGACCAACCGCTCGCGGATTCCCCAGGCAGCTCCGGCGCCGCCCTGACGGCGGGCGCCCGTTCGGCCCAGGCCTCCCGTTTCGTCGACCTGGTGGCGGACAAGCTGGTCGCCACCGAGGCGATCTTCCGCCATCACCTCGGCTCGGACGTGCCGTTCATCGAGAAGGCCGGCCGCTATCTCGCCGAGGGGGGCGGCAAGCGGGTGCGCCCCGCCCTGCTGCTGCTCGCCTCGCGCCTGCTCGGGCACGACGGCGAGGAGGAGGTCACCTACGCGGCGGTGGTGGAGTTCATCCACACGGCGACGCTGATCCACGACGACGTCATCGATCACGCGGCGCTGCGCCGGGGGCAGAGCACGCTCAACGACCTCTGGGGGAACAACCTGACGGTGCTCCTGGGGGACTGGATCTACACCAAGGCGATGCAGATGGCCCTCGCGCACGGCCAGGTGGAGATCATCCAGCGCCTCTGCAACGCGACGCTGCGGATGACCGAGGGGGAGCTCCTCGCCCTCCAGCGGCTGGGCGCCCCGGACCTGGACGTCGAGGAGTACTTCGAGATCATCGACCGCAAGACGGCCCACCTCTTCTCGGCCGCGGTGTCGATTCCCAGCCTGATCCCGCCGCAACGTCCGGAGGCCGGCCAGGTGCTCTCCCGCTACGGCCGCGCGCTCGGCATCTGTTTCCAGCTGGTCGACGACCTGCTCGACTTCACGGCCCGCGAGAGCGAGCTCGGCAAGCCGGTGCTCTCGGATCTCAAGGAGGGGAAGCTGACGCTGCCGCTGATCCTGCTCCTGCCGCGCGTGCAGGCCGCGCAGCGCCGGCTCGTCGAGCGGGTGCTGGAGGACCGGAGCTTCGGCCGCGTCTCGCCGCAGGAGATCCTGGAGCTGGTGCGGGCGGAGGGGACGATCGAGGAGGTCACCGCCATGGCCGAGGAGTACGCGGCCGAGGCGAAGCGCGAGCTAGAGTTCTTTCCGCCCAGCGACGCCCGCGAAGCTCTGGAGTTTGCTCCAGACTTCGTCCTCCACCGGCGTTCGTAGCGGCGGCCCCTGGATTCCGAAGACCCGGTCCCGCACCGGCCGCGGCGGGCGCACCGACCCCGGCGGCACGGGCAGCACCATGGCCGCGGCCGGCCTCTCCAAACCCACCAGCAGCGCGTAGCGGAAACGGCGCGGGCGCGCGTCCAGCCAGTCGTGCCGTCCGGGAAGGATCAGGACGGAGGCGGTGGGACGGGCGGACAGCGGATCGGGCGGGTCAATCTCACCGGTGAACAGCAGGGCGGCGCCCAGATCCTTGCCCGGCGGCAGCTCGAGGGTGAGGAAACCCTCGACCGTCCGCCCCCAGTCGAAGAGGATGGGCGAGCCCGGCGGGCGCCCCTCGCCCATGCCGGCGGGGAGGGGGAACGGGCGCATCGCGATGGCCGGCAGGGGCGGGCCGGCGTCGGCGGCGACATCGGCGAGCAGCGGCCGGGGCGATCCCACCTTCGGTCCCCCCCAGCGGCCGATCGGCGGGTATCCCCAGGGGAGTGCCGGGTCACCACCCCCGAGCGGCAGCCACCCTCGCACCAGGCCGAGCTCGTGGCGCGAAAAGATCCGCCAGTTTTCATCGGTCCCCACGAGCTGCCGCCCGGTCGTCTCGTCCGCCAGGCTGGCGAGCAGCCCGCCCATGCCGCGGCCGCTCCGCAGCTCCACCAGCAGGCGGTTGCCCCCCGGGAGCAGCAGCGGGCCGACCTCGTAGACGTCGAGCGGCGCGCCCGGCTCGAAGGCGCCGGCGCCGATCCGCTTGCCGTTCAGCGTCAGGACGTACTCCTCGTCCGCGGTCACCAGCAGCCGCGCCCGGGCCGGTGGGGAGCCGAGGTCGAAGTCGCGGATGGCGTAGAAGGCGGTTGGGTTGTGATCGAGATGGTCGAGCGGCTTCCAGATCCACTGCGCTCCCGCCGTGGGCAGCGACCGTGCCCGGATCGCCGGCAGGGCATGCGTGGCCAGCGCCAGGAGAAAGACCACTCCGCAGGCCGCGAGCCAGGCGCGGACGCGGGGAGGGCGCAGGTGCGGGGAGAGCGACCGGAGGGCGGAAGACACGGCGAGACTGTATACGAATCAAGGGGGCGGACTGTTGCGCCCTCGTCACCCCGGACCCTCGTCACCCCGGACCCTCGTCATCCCGGACCCTCATCACCCCGGCCCTCTTCTCCCGACCCGGGAGAAGAGGGAGACCGCCCGCGGGAGATTTCCCCTGTCCGGCTTTTTCCCCTCTCCCGGGTCGGGAGAGGGGTCAGGGGTGAGGGTTCACTTCGCGTTCCCATATCCCAGCGCCCGCAGCCGCCGCTCGGTCTCGGGCGTGATCGGCTCCTGTCTGCGCGGGGGCTCGCGGTGCCGGTTCTTCTGGATCCAGGCGAGGAGACGGGAGCGCAGCCAGGCGGCTTCCAGGGGGTGGTCGCCGGCGAGGTTGACCCGCTCGCCGGGGTCTTTCTCGAGGTCGAAGAGGTACTCGGGATCGCGGCTCCGGCCGCTGCCGTCCCCCATCCCCCATTCGGTGCCGAAACGGGGGGCCCAGACCAGCTTCCACCTCCCAGCCTGCGCGGAGTAGATGCCGCCGACGACGCTCGACGCCGCGGCCAAGTGGACGTAGCCGTCGCGCCGCGGCCTCTCACCCAGGAGCGGCCGGCCGTCGCCGTCCGGCCGGCCGAGGCCGCAGAGCGCCATCAGGGTGGCGCGGAGGTCGAGGGTGTCGGTGGGCTCGTCGACCGTCCGGGGGGCGAGGCTCCCCGGCCACCAGAGGACCAGGGGGATGTCGAGCATCTCCTCGTAGAGGGTGTAGCCGTGGAGCACGCCGCCGTGGTCGAAGAGCTCCTCGCCATGATCCGAGGTGAGGACGACCAGGACCTCGCCGGGCGGGACCCGGGCGGTGACCTCGTGCAGGAACCGCCCCAGCTCGGCGTCGTTGAAGGCGAAGGAGCCCCGGTAGAGCCCGCGCAACCGCTCGCGGTCGGCGGCGTCCACCGCGATCTGCCCCTTGCGCACGCCCACCAGCGTCGCGGTGCTGCCGTCGATCGAGGAGGGGATGTCGCGCGTGAACAGCGTGCGGTAGGGGTCGGGCGGGGCGTAGGGGTTGTGCGGGTGGATGGTGTGGAGATAGAGGAAGGCCCGCTCCCCCTTCCGGAGGCTCTTCAGCCATTCCAGGGCCGCCCCCTGGACGCGGGCCGCGTTGTCGTTGAGGGCGTCCGGCCCGGCCGCGTCGGCGTCCATCAGGACGTCCCCCGCCACGTGCTCGAAACCCCGGTCGGTGCCGAAGGAGGAGCTGACGTAGACGTTTCCCGAGAACAGGCCGGTCCGGTAGCCGGCGCCGCGGAACCGCTCGGCGAGGGTCGTCCCCTCGTCCGGCGCGAGTCTCGAATCCCCTCCGGTAACGAAGGTGCGGCCGGTGAAGAGGGCCTTGGTGGAGGGAATGGTGTTGGGGGCGACGCTGCGGTGCAGCCGGAAGGTCACACCCTCTTGCGCCAGCCGGTCCCAGGTCGGCGAGATCCCCGGGTGCCCGGTTTTATCCGCAAAATGCCCGACCATGTCGGCCCGCAGGGCGTCCATGACGTAGACGATGACCAGCCGCGGCGGCTTCGGGGGGGTCTCCGCGCCCGCCACGGCGGCGGGCTCGGGATCGCGCGGCCCGCCGGTCAGGCCGTCCGTCAGCCGAAGCCGCGCCCAGCGCCCGGCGGCCCCCACGCCGCGGGCGAGCAGGCGGACCCGCACGAGCCCGGGCGCTTCCCCCACCGGCAGCGAGATCTCCCGCGAGTCCCCCACCCTGGCCCAGACGAACCGCTGGACCGGCCGGCCGGGCTCGCGCTCGACGAGCAGCTCGAAGTGCTGGCCGGGGCGCGGTGAACGGGGTGGATCGAAGGTGCCCTCCAGGGTCTCGCCACCCGCGACGTGGCGGACGAAATCGACCAGCGAGTCGCCGGACTGCAGCACGTCCGCCTTCCGCAGGTCGACCCTCCCCGCCCCCAGCGCGGGGAGGACCCCGGCGCCGAGCACGCCGTGGGACGTGTCGTCGAACGCGAGATCGACCGCCACCCGCCCCAGCGGCAGATCGGCTGGCAGCGGCACCTCGACCGGATCGGTCAGCGGGAAGGCTCCGAGGTCGCGCCCGGCGGCGCGCACTCTCACCCGGCGGTCCGGCGCGGCCTGGAGCAGGTCGAGCAGCAATCGCCGCGGGCGCCGCGGGCCGCCGCCGAGATGGACGATCTCCAGGCGCATCCGCGCTCCCGGAGCGGGGGCTGAGAGCACCAGCGTCTGGCCATGCAGCCACGGCCACCAGCCGTTGAGGAAGCGGTTCCCTCCCAGCGAGGGGGGATAGGCGATCCGCCGCTGCTCGGTCAGCACGTCGGGAGCGTGGTCGCCGTCGAGGAGGAGACGCGCCCGCGGACCTCGGCCACAGCCGGCCACCAGCCCGATCAGCAGCATGCCCACGAAGAATCTTCTATGACTCGCCAATTTCCATAGTTTCCACTAGCTCTACCGTTAAAACTGTTTTGACGGAAAGAATCCTCTCCCCCAATCTGGATCTCTCAGAGCTGGTTTCCCACGCCCATGACGGGCCTGGGTTCCATGGTAAAGGAGAACACCCATGAAGAAGAACGCGAGCCGCAAGCTGACGCTGAGCCGTGAAACCCTGCGCAATCTCGAGGAGCAGAGCCTCGGCAATGTCAACGGTGGCTTCCGCACCGACGCCAGCTGCGCGAACAGCTGCGATCCGGTCTCCGTCCGCATTTGTCCGACCTCGCCCTGCACGACCACCACGTCGGTCAACTGCAACTGAGGCGGCGGCAACCCATCAGAGAAGCCTGAGCGCTGAAGCGGTCCGGCCGGATCCCGGGCTCCGGCCGGACCGCTTCATCCTCCCTCCCCATTACCTCCCCATCAGCCTCCCCGCCAGCGGAGTCGTTGACACCCCCCCTGGGTTCGCTTTAGATTAGGCCGTGCACCCCTCCGCGTCCCCTACCTCGCCACCCTCAGCCGGAGGCACGGGCATCGTGGGCGCCATCCCGGCCCGCTACGGATCGACCCGGCTCCCCGGCAAGCCGCTGCTCCCGATAGCCGGCAGGCCGATGATCGAGCACGTCTACACCCGGGTGGCGCGGGCCCGCGGGCTCGACCGGGTGGTGGTGCTGACCGACGACGAGCGGATCGCCCGCGCCGTCGAGGCGTTCGGCGGCGAGTGCGAGATGACCCCCGCCGACTGCGCGAGCGGCACCGACCGCATCGCCTGGGCCGCCCGCCGCTGGGACGCCGCGGCGACCGCGGCGATCATCAACATCCAGGGGGACGAGCCGCTGATCGATCCCGAAGAGATCTCGCGGCTGGCGGCGCACCTGGCGGCCCATCCTGGCGACCCGATCGTCACCCTGGCGACCCCGGCGGCGCCGGAGGAGATGGGCAACCCGAACGCGGTCAAGGTGGTGCTCGGCCACGACGGGGCGGCCCTCTACTTCAGCCGGGCGCCGATCCCCTACCCCCGGCACGAGGGGGGGGCCGCGCCGCTGAAGCACCTCGGGATCTACGGCTATCAGCGGGACGCCCTGCTGCGCCTGGCCGCTCTGGCGCCGACGCCGCTCGAGCGCGGCGAGTCGCTCGAGCAGCTCCGCGCGCTGGAGAACGGAATTCGCATCCGGGTGCTGATCGTTGACAGGGCGTCGACCGGGGTGGATACGGCGGAGGATCTGGAGCGCGTGGAAAGAATTCTGACCGGACGGATCTGACGGAGCAAGGAGAGAGACCTCATGGCGACCAAGTACATCTTCATCACCGGCGGAGTCGTTTCGTCCCTCGGCAAGGGGGTGGCCGCCGCATCCGTCGGAGCCATCCTGGAGGCGCGCGGCTTCTCGGTGACGCTGATGAAGTTCGACCCCTACATCAACGTCGATCCGGGCACCATGTCCCCCTACCAGCACGGCGAGGTGTTCGTGACCGATGACGGCGCCGAGACCGACCTCGACCTCGGCCATTACGAGCGCTTCACCCACAACCTCGCCACCAAGCGGCACAACTACACCACGGGGAAGATCTACTCCTCGGTGATCGACAAGGAGCGGCGGGGGGACTACCTCGGCAAGACCGTGCAGGTGATCCCCCACATCACCGACGAGATCAAGGAGGCCCTGCGCCGGGTGGCCGACGAGCACGACGTGGTGATCGTCGAGATCGGCGGCACGGTGGGCGACATCGAGTCGCTCCCCTTCCTCGAGGCGATCCGCCAGTTCCGCCAGGAGCTGGGGCGCGGCAACGCCGTCAACATCCACCTGACGCTGGTGCCCTACATCGCCGCCGCCGAGGAGCTGAAGACCAAGCCCACCCAGCACTCGGTGCGCGAGCTGCGCGAGATCGGCATCTCGGCCGACATCGTCCTCTGCCGGGTCGACCGCGCGCTCCCCGAAGAGATGAAGAAGAAGATCGCCCTCTTCTGCAACGTCGACCCCCGGCAGGTGATCGCCGCCCGCGACGTCTCGACGATCTACGAGGTCCCCCTGATGTTCTCCCGCGAGGGGCTGGACGACGTGGTGCTCGAGCTGCTCAACCTGCCGCACTACGACCGCGACCTCTCCCGCTGGGAGAGCCTGGTGTCGCGGGTCAAGAACCCCCACCACCGGGTGCGGGTGGGGATCGTCGGCAAGTACGTCGAGTTCCCCGACGCCTACAAGAGCCTGAACGAGGCGCTGATCCACGGCGGCATCGCCAACGACGCGAAGGTGGAGCTGGTCTACATCGACGCCGAGGAGATGGAAGGGGGGAGCTGGCCGCACAGTCTATTCGAGGTCGATTCTCTCCTGGTGCCGATCGGCTTCGGCCAGCGCGGCACCGAGGGGAAGATCCGCGCCATCCGCTACGCTCGCGAGCACAAGGTGCCGTTCTTCGGCATCTGCCTCGGCATGCAGTGCATGACCATCGAGTACGCGCGGAACGTCTGCGGCATCAAGGACGCCACCTCCTCCGAGTTCGACGCCGCCACCGAGCACGCCGTCATCTACAAGCTGCGCGACCTGCTCGGCGTCGAGGAGCTGGGCGGCACCATGCGCCTCGGCGCCTACCCCTGCCGGCTCAAGGAGGGGTCGCTGGCGCGCCGGATCTACGGCGCGGCCGAGATCAGCGAGCGCCACCGCCACCGCTACGAGGTCAACCAGAAGTATCTGCAGACGCTGAGCGAGCACGGCCTCGTCATCTCCGGGCTGTCGCCCGACGGCAAGTTCGTCGAGATGGTCGAGCTGCCGGACCACCCCTGGTTCCTCGGCTGCCAGTTCCACCCCGAGTACAAGTCGAAGCCGACCGAACCGCATCCGCTCTTCGTCTCCTACATCGCCGCCGCCCTCGCCCAGAAGCAGCGGCGCGAGCGGGGGGAAGCGGTCGAGGTCGCGGCGACGCCGCGGGTCCTCTCCGAGGGCCCCGCCGTGACGGTGAAGGAGCACCCGCCGGAGGTCCCCTCCGAGATCCAGGTCCAGGGTTGATGCCGATCCTGGAGAAGGGGGCGGTCGAGCCGGTCGAGCTCGCGCCGGGCGTAGTGATCGGCGGCGGTAGAGGCATGACGTTTCCCGTCATCGCCGGCCCCTGCGTGATCGAGAGCGAGGATCTGGTGATCGAGATGGCTCACGCGCTGGCCTCGATGGCCGAGCGCCTGGGGTTGCCGCTGGTCTTCAAGTCTTCCTTCGACAAGGCGAACCGCAGCTCGCTCGCCAGCTTCCGCGGCCCCGGCCTGGAAGAGGGGCTGCGCGTCCTCCGGCTGGTCAAGCAGGAGACCGGGCTGCCGGTGATCACCGACGTCCACGAGCCGCACCAGTGCGCGCCCGCGGCCGAGGTCTGCGACGTGCTGCAGATCCCCGCCTTCCTCTGCCGGCAGACCGACCTGGTGGTGGCCGCCGCCCGGACCGGCCGGGCCGTGAACATCAAGAAGGGTCAGTTCATGGCGCCGGACGACATGCTCAAGGTGGTCGGGAAAGCCCGCGCCGCCGGCGACGGCGGCGTGACCGTCACCGAGCGCGGCGTCTCCTTCGGCTACCACAACCTGGTGGTCGACATGCGCAGCTTCGCCATGCTCCACGAGGACGGCATCCCGGTGATCTACGACGTCACCCACTCGCTCCAGCTCCCCGGCGGCGGCGCCGAGAGCGGCGGCCTGCGGCGCTACGCCGAACCGCTGGCCCGCGCGGCGGTGGCGGCCGGCGCCGACGGCATCTTCCTGGAAATCCACCCCGACCCCGAGCACGCCCTCTCCGACAGCGCCGTGCAGCTCGACCCCGAGAGGGCGGAGAGGCTGCTGGCGTCGTTGCTCGCGGTGCGGAGGGCGGTGGGATGAAGAGCCCCTCACCTCCCCGGCCCTCCTCTCCCAGCCCTCCTCCCGCCCGCCAGGGAGAGGAGGGAGGACTCCCTGCTCTTCCCCTCTCCCCGGCTGGGGTGGGCGGAGGGCTGGGAGAGGGGCCAGGGGTGAGGGCCTTTCCTCTCTCCCTGCGGACTCCCCGCGAGGTCGCCGCCGAGGTGCTGGAGACCGAGGCGGCGGCGATCCGTGGGCTGATCGGGCAGCTCGACGAGCACTTCGACCGCGCGGTCGAGCTGCTGCGCGCCTGCGCCGGCCGGGTAGTCTGCACGGGGATGGGCAAGAGCGGCCTGATCATGAAGAAGGTGGCCGCTACCCTCTCCTCGACCGGCACGCCGGCCCTCTTCCTCCACCCCGCCGAGGCGGTGCACGGGGACCTCGGGGCGATCGTGCCCGGCGACGTCGTGCTGGCCGCCTCCTACTCCGGCACCACCGAGGAGCTGCTCCGCCTGGTCGAGACCCTCCGGCGCCTGGGCGTGCCGCTGGTCGCGATGACCGCCAACGCCGCCTCCCCGCTCGCCCGCCATGCCGACCTCAATCTGCCGGTGGCGATCGACCGCGAGGCCTGTCCGCTGGGTCTCGCCCCCACCGCCTCGACCACGGCGACGCTGGCCATGGGCGACGCCCTCGCCATGGCCCTTGTCGAGGCGCGTGGCTTCACCCGCGAGGACTTCGCTCTTCTCCACCCCGCCGGCCGGCTCGGCAAGCGGCTGCTCAAGGTCGAGCAGCTCATGCACGCCGGCGACGCGCTCCCCAAGGTCGCCGTCGATACGCCGATGCGCGAGGCGATCTACGAGATGTCGAAGAAGGGGCTCGGCATCACCGCCGTCGTCGACGCGCAGGGGCGCCTCGCGGGCTGTGTCTCGGACGGCGACCTCCGCCGCCTCCTCGAGACCGACGACGGGAGCATCCTCAACCACACCGCCGGCGAGCGCATGACCCGCAACCCGCGCACCATCCCCGGCGGCGAGCTGGCGGCGGCGGCCCTCAAGGTGATGGAGGACCACCGCATCACCTCCCTCTTCGTCTGCGACGAGGCGGGGCGGCTCGAGGGGGTGGTCCACCTGCACGACCTCTGGCGCCTGGAGCTGTTCTGATCCATGAGGCGTCTTGCATGAAAATCGCTGACGACGACCTGACCCGCCGGGCGCTGGAGCTCGACTGGCTGCTGTTCGACGTCGACGGCTGCCTGACCGACGGCTCCCTCGTCTACGGCGCCGAAGGCGAGCTGTGGAAGGTGTTCAACGTCCGCGACGGGGTGGGTTTCAAGCTCGCCAAGGAGGCGGGGCTCAAGATCGGCATCCTCTCCGGCCGGGGGAACGCCGCCCTGGAAGCCCGGGCGCGCGAGGTCGGTTTCGACGCCCTGATCCAGAACCATCACGACAAGGACGCCGCCTTCACCGCCTTCCTCGCCGAGCACGGCGCGGCCCCCGAGCGGGTGGCCTACATGGGGGACGATCTCCTCGACCTGCCGGTGATCCGCCGCTGTGGCCTCTCCTTCGCCCCGGCCGACGCCGTGGCCGAGGTCCGGCAGCGGGTGCACCGGGTGGTCGCGGCCGCCGGGGGGCGCGGCGCGGCGCGGGAGATGTGCGAGCGGGTCCTCCACGCCCGGGGGCACTGGGATCAGCTCGTCGCCCACCTCCTCGTCGATTGGTAGGGTGGTCCCGATGCCCCGCCGCAAGAAGAGCCGCCTGAAAGCCCGGCTCGAGCCGGCCCTGCTCAACGCCGGCCTCTGGCTGCTCACCTCGACGCTCGGCCGGCTGCCGTGGCGCGCCTCGCAGCGGCTGGGGCGGGCGATCGGCTCCCTGGGCTGGCTCCTCTCCCGGCGCGACCGCCGCCGCGCCCTCGACCATCTCGCCCTCGCTTTTCCGGAAAAATCTGCGGCGGAGCGCCGCCGGCTGGGCCGCGACTGCTTCCGCCACCTCGGCGAGATTCTCGGCGAGTGCCTCCACCTCTACCACCGCGACTGCGGCTTCGTGCGCTCGGTCGTCGAGATCCAGGGCTGGGAGGAGATCGAGAAGGTGCGGCGGGCACAGCGCCCCCTCGTCCTCTTCACCGGCCACTGCGGGAACTGGGAGCTCCTCGGCGCCGCGGTCAACTGCAACGGCGTCGGCATGGCCGTGGTCGCCCGCCCGCTCGACGAGCCCCGGCAGCAGCGGCTGCTCGCCGGCCTGCGCGAGCGCTTCGGCACCCCCACCATCGCTCGCGGCGGCGAGGGGGCCGTCCGCCAGCTCCTGGGCACGCTGCGGCGGGGGGGCGCGCTCGGGATGCTGATCGATCAGGACACCAAGGTGGAGGGGGTCTGGGTCCCCTTCTTCGGCCGCCCGGCCTTCACCCCGGTCGGCGCCGCCAAGATCGCCTTGAAGCAGCGCGCGGCCGTGGTCCCTGTCTTCATCGAGCGCCTGGAGGACGGTAGGCACCGCGTCCGCTTCCAGCCCGCGCTCGACCTGCCCGACGATCCCCAGGAGGCGACGGCGCTGATGACCGCCAGGATCGAGGAGCAGATCCGCCGCCGGCCCGAGCAGTGGGTCTGGATGCACCGGCGGTGGCGGCGCCAGCCGGGCCCTCACCCCTTGGCCCCCTCTCCTGTCCCCACGCCCCCTCCCTCACCGGGAGAGGGGGAAATTTAGAGATCCAGGGGCGCGTGTTACAGTAATTCCATGGCCACCGACCCCCAGCAGCGGCTCACAATTGAGGATTATTTGGCGTTCGAGCGTCAATCCGAGATCCGGCACGACTACCTCGACGGCGAGGTCTTCGCGATGACGGGGGCCAGCCGGGCCCACAATCTGATCGCTGGTAACATCTTCGGGGAGATCTGGAGCCAGCTCAGGAGACGCCCCTGCGAGGCTTATAAAGAAGGAATGAGGGTGCGGACGCCCGCCGGCCTCTTCACCTATCCTGACGTGGCCGTGGTCTGCGGCGACCCTCGATTTGATGATACTCACTTCGACACCCTGCTGAATCCCACGCTGCTCGTGGAGGTCCTCTCCCCTTCGACCGAAGCCTATGACCGGAGGACGAAGGCGATCCAGTACCGGTCGATCCCTTCGCTGTCTGAAGTTATTCTCGTCGCGCAGGACCAGATCCGGATCGAACACTACGCGAGGCAGGGAGACGATTGGCTGCGGCAGGATCTCGACGATCTGGAGCAGCGTCTCGAGATGCCCGCCATCGGCTGCACGCTCCTGCTCGGCGACGTCTACGAAAGGGTGTTCGAGTAGGGAGCCTGCTAAACTCCCCTGCCGTGCACCACCGCCTCGCGCCGTTCCTTCTCGCCATCCTGCTGATCCTCTCCGCCTGCCGGCCGCGGTCGGCCTCGGAGGCCGCCGGAGCCTGGACCCGTTTCGACCTCTGGCAGGCGGCGCCGGCCGTCGAATCCACGCCTCTCGAGTGGAAGGAAGCGACGTTCCGGCAGATCTCCTACCTCGGCGCCGAGGAGGTGCGGGACATGCGGCTGGTGCCGGCCAAGCAGCTCATCGCCTTCCCGAAGCGGACCGCCGGGCAGGTGCGGGCCCTGGAGCAGCGGGCGAGCTCGCGCGTGCGGTGGACGATCCGGCCCGGGCGCGACGCCTACTTCTCCTTCGTCCCGCTGGGCACCACCAACGGCTGCGCCTGCACGTACCGGGTCGGCATCCGCGAGGCGCCGGACAAGCTCGCGCCGCTCTTCCAGGGGGACGCCGGGCCGGTGGGGCCGCTCGCCCCCGCGGCGGTGGAGATCGACCTCTCCCCCTACGCCGGCCGCAAGATCGACCTCCTCCTGCAGATCGACGGCTCGGCCGCGCACGCTCCGGACCAGCCGGTGCCCAGCGTGCTCTGGGGGAGCCCCGCGGTCTACAGCCGCAGGGATCTCCCGGCGGCGAAACAGGCGAGCGCCGGAGACCGCCCCAACATCCTCCTGATCGGCATCGACACGCTGCGCGCCGACGCCCTGGGAGCCTGGGGGCGGGAGCCCAGCCCGTCGCCGTCGCTGGACCGCCTGGCCGGGGAGAGCGACGTCTGGCTCGACGCCTACACCGCCCTCAACGTCACCAATCCGAGCTTCGACTCGATCATGACCGGCCTCTACGGCAAGAACCACGGCGTCTACGACCTGCAGACGCCGCTGCCGCCGAGCCACACGACGCTGGCCGAGAAGCTCGCGGGAGCCGGCTACGACACCCTCGCCCTGATCTCCGCCAGCCATCTGGGGGACCACAGCTCCGGGCTCGGCCAGGGCTTCGCCGAGTTCCACGCCGCCACCGAGCAGTCCGCCGCCGAGATGAACGTCGACTCGACGATCGACTGGCTCGCCGCGCGCGCCGACCGGACACAGCCGTTCTTCATCTGGCTCCACCTCTTCGATCCGCACACGCCGCATACGCCGCCCGAACCCTTCGCCCTGGGCTTCCGCCCTGCTTCGCCGATGGGCCTGGCGCCGGTGCGCTCCTGGGTCCCCTTCCGCCAGCCCGGGCCGCGCGGATTCACCGAGGCGGTGCTCGGCGCCGACCGCGACCTCTACTTCGGCGAGGTGGCCTATCTCGACCGGCAGGTGGGGCGCCTGATGGACTTCCTGGAGAGCCGCGGACTGCTGCGGAACACGCTGGTAGCCGTGGTGGCCGACCACGGCGAGAACCTGGGCGAGCACGGCATCCGGTTCCGCCACGTCGGACTCTTCGACACCACCACCCATGTGCCGCTGATGATCCGCTGGCCCGACCGCCGCGAGCGTCAGGGGCACCGCATCGAGGGGCTGGTGCAGACGATCGACCTCTATCCCACCCTCCTCGCCGCAGCCCGCCTCAAGGTCAATCCGATGGACGGTGAGGACCTGCGCACGCTGACGGGCGAGGGGCGCACGGGGCGCCGCGCCGTCTTCTCCGAGCACGCCGGCCGGCTCGGCGTCTCGGTGCGCACCCGGGAGTACCGCTACGGGTTGAACCAGGGGAACAAGCCCTTTCCCGACGGCCCGTTCCTCTACGACCTCAAGGCCGATCCCCAGGAGACGCAGAACCTGGCCGGCCGCGGCCTTCCCGTCGAAAGGGAGCTCAACGGCCTCCTCCTCCGCTGGCTCGCCGACCGCCGCCGGGCCCCCCACGCGCAGTCGCGGGACCTCACGGACGAGGAGATTCAGAAACTGAAGGCGCTGGGGTATACGGGTACGGGGGCGAACTAGGAGCCTTGAGGCTCTTCCTCTCGAGATTCTGCGACAGCGCGGTCGATGAGGCGCTGCGACAGATGGTAGCCCTGGATCCGCATGCGCTCGAGCAGGGGGCGGACGGCAGGGATGAATCCGGCCCGCTTGGCGGCGACCAGGATTCCAGCGCTCCCTTTCACCCTCAGCCCATAGGCCTGTTCGGCGATCCGTCGTGCACGGCGCTCATCGATGAGAACGAGCCGGGCACCGAGGTGATGGGCAGCCGCGATCACCTCGGACTCCCCCGGTCCCAGTTCCTTGGCGAGCAGAGGCTCCACGGCCAGATCTCCTGAGACACGCTCCAACCAAGCGGCGGAGGCTACTTCAGCGGCTCCGATTCTCCCCGTGCCGGAGCCGGTGGCCTCTCGAAGGACCGCTTCCGGGACGAGAACGCGACGATAGAGCTTGGCGAGCAGATCGAGGTGGCCCACCATTGCCAAAGCGATCAGGGGGCCGGTGTTGCAGACGATCGGTCCCTCAGGCATCCATGAATTCCCGATCCAGCTCCTCCGCGTCCAGATCGGCAACGGGAACACCCGATCTTCCTGCGAGCAAGAGGAATTCGACCCGCGGTAAGGCACAGACCTCCGCCGCCCGTCCCGAGGAGATCCGCCCCGACTGGAAGAGATTCAGCGCGACGAAGAATTTTGCTTCCTTGACGAACTCTTCCTGAGTCTGTCCCGTGCTCAACAGGATGCTTTCCGGCAGATCGATGTGGATCATACCAACCCTCGTATCCTGCTCAGCTTACTCCACCCCTTCCGCCGCCGCCAGCTCGGCCTCGCGCTTCCGGCGGGACCGGACGGCCAGGAAGGCGGCGCCGACCCCCAGGAAGTAGAGGGAGATGGCGGGGATGGCGAAGATGCAAAGGTTCACCACGTCCGGGGTCGGCGTGATGATGGCTGCGGCGATGAAGATGATCACCACCGCGTGGCGCCAGAAGCGCAGCAGGAAGCGGGGCGTGACCACGCCGAGCAGGGAGAGCAGCAGGATCAGCATCGGCATCTCGAACATCAGGCCGAGCCCCAGGATCACCGTCAGGAGAAACCCGAAATATTTGTCGGCGGTGATCACCGCCTGCAGGTCGCGTCCGATGCCGAGCAGGAAGCTCGCGCCCATCGGGAACGCCACGTAGTAGCCGAAGGCGCCGCCCGCCAGGAAGAAGAGCGTGGTGAAGAAGATGAACGGAAACGCCAGCTTCCGCTCGCGGCTGTAGAGGCCGGGCGAGATGAACGCCCAGAGTTGGTACAGCAGGAACGGCGAGGCGATGAAGAGCGCCGCGTAGGCGGCCATCTTGAAGTACAGGATGAACGGATCGGTCAGCGCCAGGTAGGAGAGCTTGAGCGTGGGGTCGATCCGGTGCAGGGGGGCGACCAGGAACTTGAAGATCTGGCGGTAGTACTTCCAGCAGGGGATGAACGCGATGCCGATCGCGAGCACCGACCAGACGATGCGCTTGCGCAGCTCCTCCAGATGCTCGAGGAGCGACATCCGCGACAGCTCTTCCTGCTGGCGGGTGGTGAGGCGCGGAGGCCCGGGGGGAGGCACGGGAGGACTGGTCATCCGTCGAGAGGCGTCCGGACCGGGATCGATCAGCGGGGCTCCGGAAGATCCGGATCGGGGACGGTGACGGCGACAGGCTCGGGAGCGGCCGCGGCGCTCGCGGCGTCCGTAGAGGGGAACGCCGCGACCGGCCGGGCCGTAGTCATCTCCGGCGCCTCGCCAGGAGGCGGCACGAACACCGGCTCGTGATGCCTCGTATCCTCGGGGTCTTCCAGGCGGCGCGTCCGTAGCACCGCCGGCGCCGGAGCCGGGGTCTCGTCGAGCGCCAGCTCGGTGTTGATCGACCGCTTCAGCTCGTCGGTGGCCCGGCGGAACTCGGCCATCCCCTT
Source organism: uncultured Acidobacteriota bacterium (assembly GCA_963698025.1). Lineage (GTDB taxonomy): Bacteria > Acidobacteriota > Thermoanaerobaculia > Multivoradales > UBA5704 > DATARR01. The sequence continues at coordinate 2,273,877 of OY969112.1, forward strand.
GCCCAGCGTCCGCCCGAGCTCCGGCAGCTTCTTGGGGCCGAAGATGAGCAGCGCGATGAGGAAGATGAAGATGATTTCGGGCAGACCGAGCGAACCCATGGACCCTCCAACGCCCCCGATCATCGAACCAGGAGCCGGGCAAAGTCAAGAGACGGGACCCGGAACGGTGGCCGGGCGGCTCGGGATTTCGCGCCGGTGGTAGTAAACTGTCCGCATGAGACGTTCCTGGCGCATCGCAGCAATCACACTGTTCATTCTCGCGCTGGCGCTCGGCGGCCTGCTGGGCGACCGGCTCCTCGCTGTCACGGACGAGACCCGCGACTCTCTTCGCCTCTACACCGAGCTGGTGAACCTCGAGCACGACCGCTACGGGGCCGAGGTGAGCTATCGCGACCTCGTCTACTCCTCGGTCAACGGCATGCTCCGCTCCCTCGACCCCCACACGGCCTTCCTGAGCCCGGAGGCGTACGAGGGGATGCGGGAGAAGCAGCAGACCAGCTTCTATGGATTGGGCATCCTGGTGGGCGTGCGCAACGGCCAGCTCACCGTCATCTCCCCGCTCGAAGGCACCCCGGCCGCCCGCCTCGGCGTGCAGGCGGGGGACGTCATCAGCACCATCGAGGGGGAGCCGACCGACTCCATGAGCCTCGACAACGCGGTGGGCAAGCTCAAGGGGCCCAAGGGGACGCAGGTCAAGATCTCCATCGTCCGCCGCGGGCTCCCCCAGCCGCTGAACATGTCGGTGACCCGGGCCGAGATCCCGCAGACAACCGTCCGCCAGACCTACATGCTCAACCCCACCACGGGTTACATCCAGCTCACCGAGTTCGCCCGCGGCTCCGGCCATGAGATCGCCGAGGCGCTCGAAAAGCTCCGCGGCTCCGGGATGAAGCAGCTGGTGGTCGACCTGCGCAACAACGGCGGCGGCCTGCTCGACCAGGCGATCGACATCGCCGACCAGTTCCTCCCCGAGGGCTCGATGATCGTGCAGACCAAGGGGCGGACCCGCGACTCGTTCCAGTCCTACCGGGCGAGCGGCAAGTATCCGCCGCTCGACGTGCCGGTGGTGGTGCTGGTCAACGAGGGCACGGCCTCGGCCTCCGAGATCCTCTCCGGCGCTCTCCAGGACCACGACCGCGGGCTGATCGTGGGCACCCCGAGCTGGGGCAAGGGGCTCGTCCAGACGGTCTACAACCTCTCCTACGGAGCGGGCCTGGCGCTGACCACGGCCAAGTACTACACCCCCTCCGGCCGTCTGATCCAGCGCGACTACAGCTCCTACTTCGATTACTACACGCACGCCGACGCGGGCTCGCCCGAGCTCACCGGCAAGTCGGTGGACCCGAAGGACATCTTCCACACCGACCTCGGCCGCAACGTCTACGGCGGCGGCGGCATCACGCCGGACGTGATCGTCAAGGACCAGGAGCTCGCCCCCTTCGAGCAGTTCCTGCTCGCCCACAACGCCTACCTCAACTTCGCGGTGGACTACGCCAGCCGGAACAAGGTGAAGGCGAGCTGGAAGCCGGACAACGACAAGATGCTGACCGAATTCGGCCAGTGGCTCGTCAAGGAAAAGGTCGCCAGCCAGGAGGAGATCGACAAGAATCTCACCAACAAGGAGCTTCGCGACGGCTCGGTCCTGCAGATCCGCGCCGAGCTCGCGAACACCATCGCCGGCCAGGAGGGGCGCCACCGCGTGCTCTCCGAGGGGGACATCCAGCTCCAGCAGGCCCTCAAGCTCTTCGACCGGGCGGCCAACATGCTCGCCCAGCGGCGGGAGAAGGGGGTCCCGAAGGTGGAGCAGGGGACGCAATCGAAGGGGATGTAGGGTTTCCTCTCCAGCTGCAAGAGACGGGAAAGGCCGGCGGTGACGCCGGCCTTTTTTGTTGTGGACGCCCCTACTCCTCGATGCCGTCCCGCGCCACCTCGATCTCCTCGAAGTAGTCGGGCTTGACCAGCACCTCGCGGGGCTTGCTCCCCTGGGCGGGGCCGAGGAGGCCGTCGCGCTCCATCATGTCGATCAGGCGGGCGGCGCGGGAGAAGCCGACTCGCATGCGGCGCTGGAGGAAGCTGGCCGAAGCCTGGCGCTCGGCCACCACCAGGCGGGCGGCCTCGTCGTAGAGATCGTCGTCGTTGTCGCCGCCGCCGCTCCCGGAGCCGCCCTCCCCATCGGGCGGCTTGAGCACGTCGGGATCGAGCTCGGGCTTGCCCAGCTTCTTGAGCCAGCGGATCAGCGCCGCCGTCTCCTGCTCGGAGATGTAGGCGCCGTGCAGGCGCATCACCCGCGACGAACCGGGGGGCATCATCAGCATGTCCCCCTTGCCGAGAAGCTTCTCGGAGCCCACCTGGTCGAGGATGGTGCGCGAGTCGTGGCGGCTGGCGGTGGCGAAGGAGATGCGGCAGGGGAAGTTCGCCTTGATGGTGCCGGTCAGCACGTCCACCGACGGCCGCTGGGTCGCCACGATCAGGTGGATGCCCACCGCGCGCGCCATCTGCGCCAGCCGCGCGATCGAGGTCTCGACCTCCGAGGAGGAGACCATCATCAGGTCGGCGAGCTCGTCGATCACCACCACGTAGTACGGCAGCGGCTTGAGGTCGGCGGCGGTGAACAGCCCCTCGCCCCCTTCGGAGAGGGAGAGGCGCTGCTGCGTCTCGGGGTCGGAGATCGCCCGGTTGTAGTAGGCGATCGAGCGCACGTGGACCTCGGCGAGCAGCCGGTAGCGGCGCTCCATCTCGGCGACCGCCCAGCGCAGGGCGTTGGCCGCCTTCTTCGGGTCCACCACCACCTCGCACTTGAGGTGCGGGATGTCGGCGTAGACGCCGAGCTCGATCCGCTTCGGGTCGATGAAGATGAACTGCACCTCGTCGCGCGTGGCCTTGTAGAGGATCGAGGTGATCATGCTCTGCAGGCCCACGCTCTTGCCCGCGCCGGTGGCGCCGGCGATCAGCAGGTGGGGCATGGTGGCGAGGTCGGCGTAGTAGGGCTCGCCATGGATGTCGGTGCCGATCGCCATGTTGAGCACCGACGGCGACTTGCGGAACCGCTCGTCGGCGAGCATGTTGCCGAGGCGGATGATCGAGCGCTCCTTGTTCGGTACCTCGATGCCGAGCGTCGAGCGGCCGGGCATGCGGTCGATGCGCACCGACTCGGCCTTGAGGGCGAGCGCCAGATCGTCCTGGAGATTGACGATCTGGCTGACTTTGACGCCCGGCGCCGGCTGGAATTCGAAGACGGTGATCACCGGTCCGGGGCTGATCGCCTCGACACTGCCCTCGACGCCGAACTCGGCGCAGCGGCTGCGGATCATCTCGCCGAGCCGCATCAGCTCGATCTCGTCCTGGGCGCTCCGCCCCTCCCCCATCTGCAGGAGGTTCACCGGCGGCAGCGTGCCGGGGGCGATCTCGGCCGTGAAGGGGAGCTCCTTCTGCGGCGCCGCCGGCGGCCGGGGGGGAGGTCCCAGGCGGGGGGCGGGCGCCGCGGCGCGCGGATCCGGGCGGACGGGGAAATCCTCGCCCGCCTCCGCGACGGGAGCCGCGGACGCGGCCACCCGGCGGACGGCAAACTCCGCCTCCCCCTTCTTCTCGGTCACCCGCCCACGCATCGGGAGGTCGAGGCGGTCCGGCGGCGGCGCCCCGACCGACATCCCGGCGGCGGCCATCGACGGCCGGTGCGCCTCGGGGGTCGGCGGTGGAGTCTTCTTCTGCTTCTCCTCGGCGACCCGCTGGAGGTGCTTGGTGATCACCCGCCGGCGGTTCCTCTCCTTCTCCCGCCGTTCCTGCCGGCGCTCGCGGGAGAGTATCCAGTTCTGCCAGAGCTGGCGCACGCGGTCGCGCCAGGCGGCGAGCACGTTTCCCAGCGTCGACTGCACCGCCAGGGCCGTGCCGAGGGCGACCGCCGAGGCGAGCACCACCAGGGTGCCGGCGAGGTTGAGCCGCGACTGCAGGAAGTCGGCGAGCAGCACGCCGAAGGCGCCCCCGGTCTTGATCGAGCCGTCGGTCCAGATGATGCGGCCGAAGCCGATCTGGAGGAGAGCCGGGGTCGCGGCGAGCAGCAGCGCGGCGCCGAACCCGCGCCCCACGACCCGCGGCGAGCCGTGGCGCCGCAGCCGCCGCCAGCCGGCGACCAGCAGGAAGAGGGGGATCAGGAAGCAGGTCAGGCCGAAGAACCCGAACGCCACGGCGGAGACCTGGGCCCCCACCGAGCCGGCCCAGTTGTGGGCATGGGCGTCGGCGGGGACGCTGTGCAGCAGGCTCGGATCCTGTGGATGGTGGCTGCCGAGGCTGAGGGCCAGGAACGCGGCGACCGCGAGCAACAGGATTCCCAGCAGCTCGTTCCCCTTCTCCGGGGAGAAGGTAGGCCGCTCCGGGCTCGTGCTCTTCTTGCGGACGACGGCGACGGACATGGCTAGAAAATGGATGAACGAATCACTCGCAACTAGGCATGAAGTCTAGCACATCGGGAGATTCCAGCCGCCGCAGGGCCGTTTGCCCCGCAGGGCGGACGGTTCGCCCTCCGGGGCGAGCGCCAGACTCCGCGGTGCGGACCAACTACGCCGCGAATTGGACCTTCTGACCTCCGGCCCGGGCGCGAGCTCCGCGGGGCGAGTCACCTGCCCCGTGGCGTGGACGACCTGCCCTGAAGGGCGAGCGGCCCACCCGGGGGCGGAGCGGCCGCCCCGCCGGATGGACGACCCGCCCCGCGGGGCAGGTCGTCCGCCCCCAAGGGCGAGCCTCTCAACGTCTGAAAGCAGAGCGGCACTCACGGGGCGAGCGGCCCGGGATCCCGGCGTGGAGGCTCGCCCCGCGGGGCGAGCCGTTCAATCTTCGAGCCGAGCGGGTCCAGCCGAAGCTGCGAAGGCGCACGCGGCGGCCCGGGCGACCCACAATGCGGCGGCGCCGGCCGGCGATCCGGCGGAATCCTTCGGGAGATCGGATTGTGGGATCTGCCCCTCCAAGTGCATTGCTAAGACGTACGTTTTCACGTACGATCCGAGAATGAAGACGATCACCGCCAGCAAAGCCCGGGCAAACCTCTACCGCCTCATCGAGGAGACGGCCGGCTCCAGCGAGCCGATCCAGATCACCGGCAAGCGAATCAATGCGGTATTGGTCTCGGAAGCGGATTGGCAGGCCATGCAGGAGACGATGTACCTGCTGTCGATCCCCGGCATGAGAGAGTCGATCCGGGAGGGAATGGAGACTCCGGTCGAGGAGTGTGCTGAGGAGATCGATTGGTAGGCCGCTGGCGGCTGGTCTTCTCGAAACAGGCGCAGAAAGACGCAAAGAAGCTCTCGTCGGCCAACCTGCGGAGCAAGGCCGAGGAGCTTCTGGAGATCCTCAGGGAAGATCCGTTCCGCACCCCTCCCCGCTACGAGAGGCTCATCGGCGACCTCGCCGGCGCCTACTCCCGGCGGATCAATATCCAGCACCGGCTCGTCTACGAGGTCCTCGAGGAGGAGAAGGTCGTCAAGGTCCTCCGGATGGGGACCCACTATGAATAGCTATACTTGTGGGTCATGGACTTAACGGCCTTCCCCGGCGGCGATCTGGTTCAGGAAGGCCTCGCCGACCTTGCCCGAGGGGTCGAATCGGTCCCCGCCCTCCTCGTCCTGATCGGCGCTCACCGCCTGCGCAGGATCGGGCTCCCCGTCCCCGAGACGACTATCCCTTCTCCGGAGCATCGCCTCTACGAGAAGCTGGCCGAGACCGACCCGGACTCGGCGCATTCCCGGTACAACGCCTTGGTGCGGCGGCTCGTCAGCTTCGAGAACACGGCGGAATGCGTCGGCCTGTAGACGCGGAGCGCATCCACCGCTTCATGCGGGAGTTGGGGGGTGAAGCGGAGAGAGACCTGCGTCTCTACTTCACCGGCGGGGCCACGGCGGTCCTCCTCGGATGGAGGTCCAGCACTCTCGACGTGGACATCAAAATCGACCCGGAATCGGACCGAGTCCTCCGAGCCATACCCCGGGTCAAGGAGAAGCTCGAAATCAATATCGAGCTCGCGGCGCCCGACCTGTTCATCCCCGAGGTTCCAGGCTGGGAGGAGCGGAGCGCCTTCATCGCGCGCGAGGGCCGCCTCTCCTTCTACCATTACGATTTCTACGCGCAGGCGCTCTCGAAGATCCAGCGCGGGCATTCGCAAGACCGGGAGGACGTGAGACAGATGCTGGACCGGGGTCTCATCGAGCCGCAGGAGCTTCGCCGCAGGTTCGAGCAGATCGAGCCGCAGCTCTACCGGTTTCCAGCGATCAATCCGGCGACGTTCCGGCGTGACCTGGAGGAGATCCTCCAGAAAGAAGAACTGTAGTCGTCCCCCGTTACCCCTCCTCCTCCGGTGCCGGGCCGCGCGTGACGTCCAAGCCGTGGGAGGGCGGGAGCGATATCGCATGACCGGCCTGGGCCGAGGCGTAGAGTTGCTCGATGATCCGCATGTCGGCCAGCCCCTCCTCGCCCGGGGTGTGGGGCATGCGGTTCTCGGCCACGCACTGGGAGAAATGGTCGATCTCGCGGGCGAACTGGTTCGGCTGATTGAGCTGCTCTTCCGTCACCCGCTCCATCTTGCCTTCGGAGCGGGCCGTGCGCAGCCGCAGCCCCCGGTAGGCGAAGGCCGGATTCAGCTCGGCCCAGCCCAGGGAGCCCACGACGGAGTAGCGCTGCAGCCGGTGGTTGCCGTAGCCGCAGGTGCAGGAGGCCAGGACGCCGCTCGGGAAGCGCAGCTCGAAGACCATGGTCTCCTCGACCTCCTTGAAGCGCGGATCGCCGGGGGTGGACCACATGCGGGCGAAGACCTCGGCCGGCTCCTCGCCGGTGAGATAGCGCGTGGCATTGAGGCAGTAGATGCCCACGTCCGGCAGCGATCCACCGCCTGACAAGGCGCGCTTCAGGCGCCACTGGTTGGGATCCCCCTGGTTCTGGCCGTTGTCGGCGGTGATGAATTTGAGGTCACCCAGCTCCTTGGCGCGGACCTTCCGGATGACCTCGCGGTTGTAGGGCTCGTACTGCTGGCGGTAGCCGATCATCAGCTTCCGTCCCGCCGTCTTGCAGGCGTCGATCATCCGCTGGCAATCCTGGGACGTGGTCGCCATCGGCTTTTCGCAGAAGACGTGCTTGCCGGCCTGGGCGGCGCGGACCGTGTACTCGGCGTGCATCGAGTTCGGCAGGGCGATGTAGACGGCCTGCACGGCGGGGTTGTTCCGCAGGTCGTCGTAGTTCTTGTAGCCGTAGATGTTCCGGGGATCGATCCCGTACTGGCGCGCCACGGCGGCGGCCTTCTCCGGATGGCCGCTGACCAGAGCCGTGACTTTCGAGCGCTTGCTCTGGCCGAAGGCGGGGATGACCTCCTCCAGGGCGATGTGCCCCAATCCCACGACCGCGTAGCCGATTTTTTGGTCCGGAGGCATGGGGTTGGGCGGCCCGGACTGCTTCTGCTCGGTCGGCGCCGAGAGCGGCGGCAGCTCGACGTGGGGCGGCGCACCGCCCGCGGCCGGGGCCTGCTGCGCGCCGGCAGCATGGGGCAAGGCGCCCGCCACGCCGGCCGCGATGAGGCCTTGGCCGGCCAGACTGAGGAGATCTCTACGGGTCAGGGGATTTGCTTCGCGATGGGCCATGTCCGCGCTCCTTCCTTCTCCAGGTCCGGAGCGAATACGGCAGCAGATGCCGTGCCAGGAATGCAGCGAGAAGTGCTTTAAGGCTTGGAGATCACCGCACGCAGAGACTTGACCGGACTCCGGTAACCCCGAGCGACCATCTCGTGGAGAAGCAGATCACCCTCCTCCAAACTGAGGACTTTCCGACGCAGGAGCTTGACCAGCACTCCAATCGTCCCGGAGAGCTCAACTCCAAGCGCGGCAGCCAGATGGCGTGCAGGCCCGTCGTCCGTCAACAGCAGACCTCCTCGGGCGACGAGGATGGCGATGCAGGCGGCTTCTCCCGCTTCTACACGGTTCCGGAGCTCGGAGGCATGGGATCGTTCGGCGTCGGTCAGCTCGATGACGGCCAACCAGGACCAGTCGCAGCTTGGAACCAGTCCCCTCCGCTCCCCTTCTGCCAGCTCCTTACGGACCTCAGCAGGAGCGGCGAGCCTGGTAAAAGTCTTCCGGAGGAGATCCGGCCTTGCGATCTGACCAAAGTTATTGAGGACGGTGGTATCCGCCAGAATCACGCGCATCGAGCTGTTGGTTTAGTCGAACTTTCGTGCCGCTTCGATTTCCGCCAATGCTTCTTCAAGGGTGGCAGGGCCGAGGTGAAGAGGAACTCCGAGCCGATGAAGCCGCTCCTGCAGCTCGAAACGGGAGAGATCCATGAGCTCGGCCGCCTTGCCCAGACTGATCTCAGCGGCCAGGTAAGCGCGGAGAGACCTGGCGTCGGGACTCTCTGCTTCCCTTCCAAGCTCCCTTGGGTCGACCGCACACTGCGCGAGAGCCTGGAGTAAACGAAAATCCAGGGGATCCAGGAGCACGATCTGATCCTGGCCGGACCGCTCGACGACCGTCACCTCCCCGCCCTGAACCCGGTCGACGACCTCTTGGGTCTTCTTGGTCAGATCGGCCTGGGAGATCGTGGTCCGAGTCATGATGACAGTTTACCCAATCACCAGTCCTGCCGCCACCGCCTGTAGATCCCCACGAACTCCCCCACCCCCAGCTCCTCCGCCCGCGCCCGCTCCGGAATCCCCGCCGCGGCGAGCACCCTCTCGGCCTCCTCCCTCCCCCACCCGGACGCCAGAGAGTTCCTCAGGGTCTTCCGGCGTTGCGCGAAGGCGAGGCGGACCATGGCGATGAAGTCCGCCATCTCCTCCCGGGGCAGCGGCGAGGGCGCGAGCTCCAGGCCGACGAAGGCGCTCTCCACCTTCGGCGGGGGGCGGAAGCTGCCGGGGCGGACCCTGCCCAGGATTCGCGCCTGGGCGTAGGCGGCCACGATCACGCTGAAGGAGCCGTAAGCGTCCGTGCCGGGCGCGGCGACGATGCGGTCCGCGACCTCCTTCTGGACCAGGAAGGCGGCGCGCGGAACCTGGAGGTGATGCGGCAGGAGATCCTCCAGAATGGCGGTCGCGACGTTGTAGGGGAGATTGCCGGTCACCAGGGTCGGGGCGGGCAGGCGGTCCCAGGCGATCTCGAGGGCGTCACCCACCACCAGGGCGAGGCGGGAGTCCTGGAAACGACGGCGTAGGACGGCGGCCCAGGCGGGGTCGAGCTCCCAGCCGAGCACCCGGGCGCTGGCGGCGAGCAGCTCGGCGGTCAGCACGCCGCCGCCGGGGCCGATCTCCAGCACCCGCTCCCCGGCCGGAGCCAGAAAATGAACCAGCGGCCGGCAGAGGGCGCCGTCCACCAGGTGGTGCTGACCCAGGGCCTTTTTCAATGGGGGCTTGCGCACGGAGGAACGGTATCAGAGGATGTCCACCGACGTGCCAATTTGGCCCGTGCTCCCCGCCCTTCGAGCGGAGGCGAGCGGACCGAGAATCTCTCTCCTCCTGGGGAACACAGGAGTAACCGTCAATGGCACCCCCCTTGCAATCTGGGGCTTGCCCGGAGTGTCTATGGAACTGGATGTCGCCACACTGAACCGTGATATCGAACGCGAAACCCTCACCCTGAAGCGGGTGGAGGCGGAGCTGCGCCGGGTGATCGTGGGTCAGGACTACCTGCTCGACCGCCTGCTCGTGGGGCTCCTCTCCCGTGGCCACGTGCTGATCGAGGGGGTGCCCGGCCTCGCCAAGACGCTGGCCGTCAAGACGCTCGCCCAGACGCTGGCGATCGACTTCCAGCGCATCCAGTTCACCCCCGACCTGCTGCCGGCCGACCTCGTCGGCACGCTGATCTACGACCAGCGCACGGCGGAGTTCCTGGCCCGCCGAGGACCGGTGTTCACCCATCTGCTGCTCGCCGACGAGATCAACCGCGCCCCCGCCAAGGTGCAGTCGGCGCTGCTGGAATCGATGGAGGAGCGGCAGGTGACGCTGGGGGACCGGAGCTACAGCCTCCCCGAGCCATTCATGGTGCTGGCGACGCAGAACCCGATCGAGCAGGAGGGCACCTACCCGCTCGCCGAGGCGCAGGTGGACCGCTTCATGATGAAGCTCAAGGTCGGCTACCCCTCGCGGCAGGAGGAGGCGGAGATCCTCGACCGCATGCTGGTGGCGAGCGACCTGCGCGCTCAGCCGGTGCTGGAGCGCGAGCGCCTGCTCGCCCTGCGCCAGGTGGTGGACGCGGTCTATCTCGACGGCAAGATCCGCACCTACATCCTCGATCTGGTGCTCGCCACGCGCGATCCCAAGGCGGCAGGGCTGCCCGATCTCGCCGACCTGATCTCCTTCGGCGCCTCGCCGCGCGCCACCCTCTTCCTCGCCCGCGCCGCCAAGGCGCTGGCGATGGTGCGCGGGCGCGGCTACGTGATCCCGGAGGACGTCAAGGAGCTGGCGCCCGACGTGCTCCGCCACCGCATCGTCCCCACCTATGAAGCCGAGGCCGAGGAGATCACGACCGACGCGCTGATCGCGCGGCTGCTCGACCGCGTCCGGGTGCCCTAGGATTCCGAGGCTTACCGCGATGCTGGGTTTCCTGCGCCGACGCGAGCCTCCCCGGGACGCCGTACGGACCGCGGCCCGCCCGCGCAACGCCGGCCTGCCGGCGGACCTGATGCGCAAGGTGCGGCGCATCGAGATCGCCACCAACCGCCTCGTCGACCAGGGGGTCGCGGGGGACTACCACTCGGTGTTCAAGGGGCTCGGCATGGAGTTCGCCGAGGTGCGCCCCTATCAGCCGGGGGACGACGTCCGCACGATCGACTGGAACGTCACCGCCCGCATGGGCGCGCCGTTCGTCAAAAAGTTCGTCGAGGAGCGGGACCTCACGATCTTCCTGGTGGTGGACGTGTCGGGGAGCCTCTCCTTCGGCTCGCGGGCGATCCTCAAGCGCGAGCTGTCGGCGGAGATCGCCGCCCTCCTCTCCTTCGCCGCCCTGCGCAACCAGGACCGCGTGGGCGCCGCCCTGGTGAGCGACCGGCTGGAGCTGTTCCTGGAGCCCCGGCGGCGGCGTACCCACGTGCTGCGCATGGTGCGCGAGATCCTCGACCGCCCCGCCCAGGGGGGGACCGACCTCGAGAAGGGGATCGACGCGGTGCTCGCGACGCTCAAGCGCCGCTCGGTCCTGTTCGTGATCTCGGACTTCCTCGACTCCCCCTGCACCCGCGCCCTCAAGGCCGCCGCCGCCCGCCACGACGTGATCGTGGTGGAGATCGTCGATCCCCGCGACCAGGAGATCCCCGCCGTCGGTCCGGTGGTGCTGCGCGACGCCGAGACCGGGGAGACGGCGCTGGTGAGCGGCAAACGGCTCGGCCGCAAGCACGCCGAGCAGCGCCGGCGCGAGCGCGGGGACCTGGCGAGGCTCGCCCGCAAGCTCGGCGTCGACCGCCTGGAGCTGCGGACGGACCGGCCGTACATCAACACGCTGCTGGCGTTCTTCGAGCAGCGGCGGAAGAGGTTCCGGCGGACATGAGGGGGCAGGCAACCCCTCTCCGCCGCCCGGGATTGAAATCCCGGGCTACCCACGGCCGTCCCATCCGGGACTTCAAAAGGCCTAGTTCTTCCCAGAGCCCCGGGAAGGGGCGACTGTCGGTAGCCCGGGATTTCAATCCCGGGTGGCGGCTGGGGCTTTTTCTTCTCCTCTTCGCCCTGCCCACGCTCGCCCAACCCTCCCCGGTCACCGTCACCCTGGCCCCGACCGCCCCCACCGTCGGCGATCCGGTCCAGGCGACGATCACGCTGCGGGTGCCGGCGGCCAACCTGGCGGCCGATCCTCGCTTCCCGGTCTGGGGGAAGACGTGGGGGGAGGTGGAGATCGCCGGCAGGACCGCGCCGGCAAAGATCTCCGAGCAGGGGGGGACCGCGGTCTGGGAGCAGCGTCTCACCCTGGCGGCGTTCCGGCCGGGGAGCGTGCCGCTGCCGCCGGTGGCGATCGCCGTCCCGCTCAAGGCGGGAACGGTGCAGGCGCAGACGCCTCCCGGACTCGCCCTGGCGGTGCGCTCGGTGATCCCCGCCAACGAGAAGGAACCGACCGCCAGGCCCCCCGCGCCGCCGCGACCCCTCCCCCTCGGCTCGAAATTCTGGTGGACGCTCGCGGCCCTCGCCGCCGGCTGCCTCGCCGCCGCGGCCCTCCTCTGGCGCCGGCGCCGGCTCGCGCAGGGCGGACCGGGCAGAGTGCCGGCACTGCCGCCGCTGGCGGAGCTCGCCGCCGAGCTCGACCGCCTGCGGGCCGAGCCGTCGATGCTCGCGCTCCACACCGGGTTGAGCCTCGCCCTCCGCCGCTATCTAGGGCGCCGGCTCCCCTTCCCCGCGGTCGAGAGCACCACCAGCGACGTCCAGCGCCAGCTGCTGTCGCGCCGGATGCCCGGCCCGCTGGTGCGGCAGACGGTCGAGCTGCTGCGGATCTGCGATCTGGTCAAGTTCGCCCGCCAGGAGGTGGGAGAGACGCAGGGGCGCGAGCGCGCCGAGGCGGCCCGCCGGCTTGGGGGAGAGTGGGAGTCGCATCTCGCGCCCGCCGCTTCGGAAGCGCCCGAGGCGCTGGAGGCGACGGGCTGATGGATAGGATGATGAACGGGATCCCCCATCTGGCCAGCCCGGCCTGGCTGCTGCTCCTGCTCGCCCTGCCGCTGCTCGCCTGGGCCCATCACCGCCGCTCGTCGCTGGGCGCCCTCACCTACAGCCGCCTGCCCGACGGGGGCGGAAGGCCAGGCGGGCGGACGCGCGGCGCCTGGCGGCTCCACTTCCCCTTCTACGCCCGCCTCCTCGCCTTCCTTTGCCTGGTGCTGGCGCTCGCCCGGCCGCAGCTCGGCTACGCCTGGGAGGAGAGCCTGACCGAGGGGATCGACATCCAGCTCGTGCTCGACGTCTCCGGGAGCATGGGGGCCGAGGACTTCCAGCCGAAGGACCGCCTGTCGGTGGCCAAGGAGGTGGTCAAGGAGTTCGTGGCCGGCCGGCCCGGGGACCGCATCGGCCTCACCATCTTCTCCGGCGCCGCCATGACCCGGGCGCCGCTCACCACCGACCGCGACATGCTCGGCATGATCGTCGACTCCGTCGGGCTCAACACGCTGCCGGACGGCACCGCGATCGGCGTCGCCCTGGCGAGCGCCGCGGCACGGCTCAAGGACGGCCAGGCCAAGACCAAGGTGGTGGTGCTGGTCACCGACGGCGCGAACAACGCCGGAGCGATCGATCCGATCTCGGCCGCCGCGCTGTGCAAGGGGCTGGGGCTCAAGGTCTACACCATCGGCGTCGGCTCGGCCGGCCGGGTGCCGGTGCCGCTGCCGGTGCAGGACCCGGTGACCGGCCGGATCGTGACCCGCCGCTACATGATGAACGTGCCGGTGGACGAGCCTCTGCTCCAACAGATCTCGCAGCGGACGGGCGGCCAGTTCTTCCGCGCCACCGACCGCGAGGGCCTGCAGCGGATCTTCCACGAGATCGACCGGCTGGAGAAGACGCCGCTGCAGGTGAAGCGCTACGTCCGCTACCGCGAGGCGTTCCCGCCGCTGGTCTGGGCGGGGCTCGCCCTCCTCCTCCTCCCCCTGGCCGCCGCCGGCCTGCAGGTGACCGCCGAGCCATGACCTTCGCCGTCCCCGATCTGCTCTGGCTCGCCCTGCTCGCCCCCGTGGTGGCGGCGGCCGCGATGGGGCTCTGGCGCCGGCGCCTGGCGGCGGACGCGGCGTGGGCCGCCCGCGGCCTCTGGGACCGCCTGCTCCCGGCCTTCGCCCCGCGGCGCCTGACGCTGTCGGTGCTGGCGCTCGCCCTGGCGGTGCTCGGCGCCTCGTTCGCCCTCGCCCGCCCGCGCTGGGGGAGCGGCGAGCAGAAGGTGGAGCGCAAGGGGGTGGACGTGGTCTTCCTCGTCGACTCCTCGCTGTCGATGGGAGCTCTCGACGCACCCCCCTCGCGCCTGTTCGTCGCCAAGTCGCTGGTGCGGCGGATGACGCGCGACATGCCGGGCAACCGGGTGGGGCTGGTGCAGACCGAGGGGGATTCCGTGGTGCTCGCCCCGCTCACCCTCGACGGCGGGGTGATCGACCTGCTGCTCGACGCGATCGATCCCGGCTCGCTCCCCACCCCGGGAACGGAGCTGGCGCCGGGGGTGGAGACGGCGCTGCGCCTGTTCGGCGAGGGGAGCGAGAAGCACCGCGTGCTGGTGCTCCTCTCCGACGGCGAGGACTTCGGCGGCGGCCTCGACTCCGAGATCTCCAAGCTGAAAGAGGAAGGGGTGGTCGTCTTCGCCCTCGGCGTCGGCACCCCCCAGGGGTCGACGGTGCCGGTCCCCGGGACGAACGAGCTCAAGCGGGATCAGGACGGTTCTGTCGTGGTCAGCAAGCTCCACGAGGACGCCCTCGAGAAGCTCGCCCGCGCGACCGGCGGCGATTACCTGCGGGCGGCCAGCGCCGCGGCCGATCCGACGCCGATCGTGCGCAGGATCGACCGCCTGGAGAAGCGGACGATCGAGAGCCAGAGCCTGAGCACGCTGCAGGAGCGCTTCCAGTGGCCGCTCGCCCTGGCGGCGCTCGCGCTGCTGGTCTACCTGGCGGTGGGGCCGTTCGCGCCGGAGGCGCGGGCCCTCACCTCCCCGGCCCTCCGTGTTCCCCTTCTCCCGGTGAGGGAGGGTGGGAGGGGACGGGAGAGGGGGCCAGGGGGTGAGGGTCCGAAGGCGGCCGCCGCCCGGGCGCACGCCCTCCCCGCCCTCGTCCTCCTCGGCTCGCTCGCCTTCCCGTCGCTCCCCTGGCAGCCGCACCTGCCGGGGTGGGTCGAGCGCTGGATGTACAACCCGCGGGAGCGGACGGAGCGGTCGATCGCGGCCTACAAGGCGAGCAAGCCGGAGGCGGCGGTGGGGCCGGCGGACACGGCGGCGCGGCTGGCGCCGGGCGATCCCACCGTCCAGTACGACGCCGGCACGGTCCATCTGGGAGCCGGCCACGCGCGGAAGGCGGTCTCGATGCTCGAGAAGGCCGCCAAGGGGGCGGCGCCCGCGCTGTCCCCCGCGGCCCACTACAACCTGGGCAACGCACGGCTGGCGGCCGGCGACGCCGCCGGC
Organism: uncultured Acidobacteriota bacterium; assembly: GCA_963698025.1. GTDB lineage: Bacteria > Acidobacteriota > Thermoanaerobaculia > Multivoradales > UBA5704 > DATARR01. The sequence goes on from OY969112.1 coordinate 2,288,951, forward strand.
GCGGCGGAGGCCTACCGGCAGACGCTGCGCGAGCAGCCGGGGGACCAGAACGCCAAGTACAACCTGGAGCTGGCGCTGCGCGAGGAGAAGAAGCAGAAGATGGGCGCGCAGGGGCGGCCGCCGGGATCGCGCGGCAACCGCTCGCAGAACCAGGACCCGTCGAACCAGCAGGGGAAGGGGAACAGCCCGCAGCAGAGCCCGCCGCGGAAAGGCAATCAGCCCCCCAGCCCGCAACAGCAGGGGCAGCAGGGGCAGCCGCAACAGCAGGCGCAGGGGCAGCCGCAGAAGCCGGGCGAAGGGCAGGACGAGCGCCTGCCGCAGTTCCGCAACCAGCCGGACATGAACGGTCAGGAGGCGGCCTCGGTGCTCGCGGCGGTCGAGAACATGGAGCGCCAGCAGCGCCGCGACCAGGCCGCCAGGCGGGCTCGCCAGCGGGCCGCGAAGGGGAAGGACTGGTGAGGGATCTTTCTCTCTCTTCGTCTCTTGTAGGGGCGGGTCTGGACGGGCGGTTGGGGGCTCGACCCGCCCTGGCAGGCCACGGATGCTCCGGACAGGGCGGGTCGAGCCCCCGCCCACCGTCCAGACCCGCCCCTACAAGAAGCCGGGGGATCGAGATCTTCCTCCTCCTGCTCGCCCTCGCCCTCCCCGCCTGGGCGCAGGAGGTCAAGGTCACCCTCGAGCCCGAGACCCTCGGCATCGACGAGACGGCGACGCTCTCTGTCGAGGTCACCGGCAACGGCTTCTCCAGCATGAGCTTCCGGCCGAAGTTCGAGCTGGACAACCTGGAGGTCATCGGCCGCCCCTCGCGGTACGACGACATCCGTTTCAGCAACGGCAACCTGTCGCGCACCTTCCGGCTCTCCTGGCAGGTCCGCCCCCTGGGGCTGGGCAAGGCCCGGGTGCGCGCGATCGTCATCCACCTCGACGAACGCGAGGTGCGCATCCCCGCCCAGGAGATCCAGGTGCAGCAGGAGCCCACCCAGCAGGCGCAGCGCCGGCCGCGCGCCCCGGACGAGGAGGACGACCCCTTCCAGCGGCTCTTCGGCCGCATGCCGACCCCCTGGCGGCAGGAGCCGCGGCAGCCGGAGGTCTTCCTCCGCGCCGAGATGCAGCCGCCGCGGCCGGTGGTCGGCCAGCAGGTGCTCTACACGATCTACCTCTACACGCGCGAGGACATCTCCACCATCTCCCCGAGCGGGATCCCGACTTTCCGCGGCTTCTGGGTGCGCGACATTCCGCTCCCGCAGCAGCTTCCGACGGAGATGGTCGACATCGACGGCCGGCGCTACGGCCGGGTGCCGCTGCTCAAGAAGGCGCTCTTCCCCCTGCGCGCCGGCCACTACCGGCTGGAGCCGGCGACGATCGACCTGACGGTGCAGCGCTACGACCGCTCCTTCTTCTCCTTCAGCCCGACGCTCGCCCGCCCCGAGACGGTCCGGTTGCAGACGGCGGCGCAGACGGTGGACGTGCAGCCGCTGCCGCCGGCGCCGCCGGGGTTCGGAGGCGCCGTCGGGGCGCTCACCCTCGCGGCGCGGCTCGAGCCGCGCGAGGTCCACCTCGGCGAGGCGGCCACCCTCACCGTGAGCCTCTCGGGGGTCGGCAACTTCCAGGGGATCCAGGAGCCTCACATCAAGCCGCCGCCCGGGCTCACCCTGCTCCCCCCGCAGCAGGAGGGGAAGGAGGAGCTCAACGGCACCGCCGTGCGCGGACTCCGGACCTGGCGCTATGCCGTCATCCCCGATCGCGCCGGCCGCTTCACCCTGGATTCGCCGAAGGTCACCTACTTCGACCCCACGGCGGCGCGCTACCAGGTGGCGACGACGCCGGACCTGGCGCTGAACGCGCTGCCCGCCCCCCTCCCCCCGGCCGCGGCGGCGCTGGCCGGGGGGAGCACCCCGGGCAGCGGGATCGCGGGCGCCGCCGGGAAGGGCGGACGCCGCTGGTCGCCGCTCCTCCCCTGGCTGCTGACCCTGCCGTGGGGGCTCGTGCTGGTGATGGCGCTGGTCCGCCAGCGGTCGGCGCGGACCGGCGCGGAGAGCGGCGAAGAGGCCCGCCGGATGGAAAGTGCGATGCGCCAGGCCGCGGCCGAGGAGCGCCCCCGGCAGATGGCGCTGCGGCTCGAGGAGGCCTGGCGCGGGCTCCTCGCCCGGCGCTGGCAGGTGCCACCGGAGACGCCCCCCTCGCGCTGGCGCGAGCTGCTGGCCGCCCAGGGGGTGGAGGCGGAGCCCCTCGACGAGCTCGCGCTGCTGATCGAGGACCTGCAGTATCTCCGCTCCGCCCCCCAGCTCTCGACGACCGACGCCCTGCGGGCCGACGCCATCGCCCGCTGCCGGCGTCTCCTCCGGCGGCTGGGGTGACGTTTGGTTTCCGCTTTCGCCACCCTGCAACTTCTGCTATCTTCCTCAGGTAGATACCGTCCCTCTGTTTGGAGCTCGTGGCATGTTTCAGGGTAGGGCCAAAGTCCCGGGGCGTCGCTCATGAGTGACGCGCTCGTGCAGGTCAGCATGCCGGAAGAAGGGTTCAGCACACCAGACGCCTACCACAGCCTCGAGGCCGTCCAGCTCGAGCGGTTCCTGGAGAGGCGCCGGGCGAACCCCAACTTCCCGCTGGAGCTCAGCCTTGCCGAGAACCTCGTGGAAGTGCTGCGCCGGGCGAATGGCTTCGTGCCGTCGGCCGCCGGCTCGATCCTGCTCGACGACCCTTCGGACAAGAAAGACGACCGCCGCCAGAACAACCTGACCTTCATCGCCGCCTTCGGCGACAAGTCCTCCTGCCTGGTGGGGAAGACGATCCCCGCCGACCAGGGGATCGCCGGGCGGGTCTATCTGACCGGCAAGGCCTACTCGACCCCCTACGCGCCGAGCGACCGCTTCTTCTACTCGGCGATGGACGAGCAGACCCGCTACCAGACCGAGTCGCTGGTCGCCATCCCGATCCGCATCGGCCAGGAGGTCTGCGGCGTGCTCGAGCTGATCAACCGCTGCGACGCCCCCGGCTACAGCCAGGAGGACCGCAACCTGCTCGAGATCTTCGCCGGCTACATCTCGATCTCGATCCAGAACGTGCTCGACGGCCGCCAGGCCCAGGAGATCGCCAAGCGCGACAACCTGACCGGGCTCTACAACGACCGCTACCTCCACATCGCCCTCGCGGACACCATCCGCCGCTGCAAGGCCGAGGGGCTGGACATGGCGGTGCTGTTCCTCGACCTCGACTACTTCAAGCACGTCAACGACACCCACGGCCACCTCGCCGGCAGCCAGGTGCTGCGCGAGGTGGGGCACCTGCTGCGCCGCAAGGTGAAGCGCGTCGGCGGCATCCCGGCCCGCTACGGCGGCGACGAGTTCGTGCTGCTGCTCCCCGGCGCCGACGTCGAGACCGCGATCGACGTCGCGGAGGAGGTCCGCGCCGAGGTGGTGGACAACATGTTCTGCGCCGGCCCGGGAGACATCCAGCCGGACCCGCTGTCGCTCAAGGGGATCACCTGCTCGATCGGCGTCGCCACCCTCAAGCAGCACCTCGAGCCCGACCTCTCGCTCGAGGCGAGCAAGAGCACCCTCCTGCGCCTGGCCGACGCCGCTATGTACGTGGCCAAGGAGACGGGGCGCAACAAGACCGCCCTCGCCGGCCAGCCGGTGCGCCGCCGCCCCGGCTCCGACGTTCGTTGACCCTCCGCGACGGGGGGTGCTAGGATGCCGCGTCTTCCGGGGCGGGGATCCACCGCTCCTGACTCCACTTACGGGACCGCGTCGGCAGGCTGCTCCAGGGAGAGCCTGGACAGGATCGCGCGCGCATACGCATAGGGCCAGAAACGATGAGCAAAAAGCACCAGGTCGTGATCGCCGGGGCCGGCGGCATGGGGAGCGCCGTGGGCCTCCTGCTGCGGGAGCTGGGAGACTTCGAGGTGGACCTCTTCGTCGGCGACGCCGACGCCGAGCGGGCGCGGGCCGCCGCGGCCTGGATCCGGGAAGGGTCCCTGAAACCGGGCGAGGTCCACTCCTTCCACCTGCCGGCCGAGGGGACGAACGGCGAGTTCGACGAGGCGCTCTCGCATGGCGAGATCCTGCTCGACTGCCTGCCGGGCAAGGAGGCCCCCCGCATGGCGCGCCTCGCCCGCCGGCACGACCTCCACTACGCCAACCTCACCGAGCACGTCGAGGAGACCGAGGAGATCCAGGAGATCGCCCAGGGCGCCGCGCGCGGCTTCCTGCTGCAGACCGGCCTGGCGCCCGGGTACGTCAACGTCCTCGGCCACGGCCTCTACCAGCGCTTCTGCCAGGAGAACGGGACCGACGGCGCGGAGCGGATCGAGATGCGGGTCGGCGCCCTGACCACCACCGCCCGGCCGCCGCACTTCTACGGCTTCACCTGGAGCCCCAGCGGCGTCGCCACGGAGTACGTCAAGCCCGCCACCGTCCTCCGCGATCACCGGCGGACCACCCGGCCGTCGCTCTCCGAGCGGTGCACGGTCGTCATCGACGGCATCGCCTACGAGGAGGACCTCACCTCCGGCGGCGCGGCCGACCTGCCGGCGTTCCTCGAAGGCAAGGTCCGCCATCTCGACTACAAGACGCTGCGCTACCCCGGCCACTACGCCTGGATCGAACGGATGGCGGCGGAGACGCCGGAGGGGGAGGAGCCGATCACCTCCCTGCAGGCGCGGATGGAGGCGGAAGTCCCCTTCATGGAGGACGATCTGGTGGTGATCTACGCCGGGGTCGAGGGGCGCGGCGCCGACGGCACCCTGCGCCGGCTGGAGAAGTCCCACCTCATCCGTCCCCGCCGCGTCGGCGCCCGGATGCTCAAGGCGATCCAGTCGACGACCACCGCCGGCCTCGCCGAGTCGGCCCGCCTCCTCCTCACCGAGCAGCCTCAAGGGGTTCTGCTCCAGAGCCGGATCGATCCCGCCCAGTTCATGGCGGGCCCGTTTGTTGCAGAGATCTACCACCGCTGATGAAGGGCCGGCCCCGAGCTCCTCGGCCGGCCCTCTCGAGTTTTAGCCCGCTCCGGGGCTGTGGGGTCTCGACGACAATGAGAGCGCTCGCGCGCGCCCTTGGCGCCTGGTCCATCGTCTGCCTGCTCACCGCTCCCGTCGCGGCCACCACCTATCAGCAGGTCGCGGATGGCGACCTCGCCGACCAGGCGCCGGTCGTCGTCGAAGCCGTGGTCGGCGCCGCGGCCGGCGCGGCAGACGGACGCCTGTCCGCCACCGACTACCGGGTCACGGTCGAACGCGCGATCCGCGGCGCGGCGGCGGGGGACGCGCTCACCGTCCGGGTTCCCGGCGGGGAGCGCGCCGGCGGCCTGTCACTCCGGATCTGGGGCGCCCCCCGGTTTCAGCCGGGCGAGCGCGCCCTCCTCTTCCTCGCTCCCAACGCCGACGGCTCGTTCCACGTCCTCCACCTGATGCTGGGGGCCTTCCACGTGCGGACGGCCGCGGACGGCCACGCGCTCGCCCTCCGCGACCTTTCGGAGGCGAAGGAGGTGGACGGCGCCGGTCCCGACCCGGCGCGCGATCTCGCCAAGTTCCGCGGCTGGCTCGCCGACCGCGCGGCCGGGGCGCGCCGCGCGCCGGATTATTTTTCGTCAGATAGCGCTCCGGACGCCTTTCAGGAGAAGTACACCCTCCTCGACTCCAACGGCGCCAGTATTCGCTGGTTCGCCTTCGACGAGGGGAAGAGCGTGGCCTGGGCCGCCCATGACGCCGGCCAGCCGGGGGTCGCGGGGGGCGGCTTCGCCGAGTTCCAGCGCGCCCTGGCGGCCTGGAACGCCGAGCCCACGACGCCCATCCACTACGCCTACGTCGGCCAGACCGACGCCACCGGCGGCCTCGGCCGCTTCGACGGCGTCAACGCCATCCTCTTCGACGAACCGGTCGCCGATCCGTTCGACTGCGACAAGGGGGGCGTGCTCGCCATCGGCGGCCCCTGGTACGACACCCGTCAGCGGGTCGCCTGGGGCGGCGAGCCGTTCGTTCCGATCGCCGGCGCGGACATCGTCACCAACGCCGGGATCGGCTGCTTCCTCGCCAGCAGCGCCAACCCCTCCAAGGCCGCCGAGGAGATCTTCGGGCACGAGTTGGGGCACACGCTGGGCCTCAGCCACTCCTGCGGCGACGCCGGGAGCGGCGCCTGCGCGCCGGGATCGGCCGCCGGCGATGCCCTGATGCGGGCCTACCTCCACGACGACGGCCGCGGCGCCCGTCTGGCCGACGACGACCGGCGGGCGCTCCAGGCGCTCTACCGCCCCGGCACCGTCTCCGGCAAAGCACCACCGGCGGCGCCCCCTCGTCTCACCGTTCAGATGGCGGGGCTCGCCGCCAGTCTCCTCTGGGATGACAGCTCCGCCGGCGAGGAGGGGTTCCGCGTCTACCGGCTCTCCGGCGCGGGAGGGCTCACCCGCATCGCGGAGCTGCCGGCGGGGACGACGGTCTACGGGGACTCCGGCCTGAAGCCCGGCACCCGCTATGAGTACCAGGTGGCCGCCTTCAACGTCCGGGGGGAGAGCCGCGGTCCGCGGGTGGCCGTCACCACCCCGTCCCCGCAGCCGCTGCAGGCGCTCTCGCTGGCACCGCGGCCGGGCAAGGCCCGGACGGGTGAGCCGGTCGCCTTCACGGTCTCCTTCTCGGGACCCGCGCGGCAGGCGAGATGGGAGTTCCCCGGCGGGGTGGAGCTGAGCGACGCCCCCTGCGCGCCGCAATCCTTCTGCGCCTCCCACATCTTCACCTCCCCGGGCGACGCGGCGGTGAAGGTCCGCCTGTTGGGCGATCTCGGCCAGGTCTCCGAGCGGACGATCCAGGTCCACGTCGAGGGGCCGGCGCTCGCGCCCGAGGGGGGCGGATCGTTCCTCCCCAACGTCCTCTCGGCGCCGCTCGGCGGCGCGGTCCTGCGCAGCGACCTCTGGCTGGCCAACGACGGCGACTCCCCCACCCTGGTGCGGGCGACCTTCCGGCCGCGCACCGCGGCCGCCCCCGTCTCCCGGGACCTGACCCTGCTCCCCGGGAGCACCCTGCTCGTCCCCGACGTGCTGCGGACGCTGTTCGGGACCGCCGGTCAGGGCTCCCTCGACCTCTCCTATCTCCCCTCCGTCACCGGCGGCGGGGCGCCGCGGGTGCTCGCCTTCAGCCGCGCCCGCTCCGGCGACCTCGCCGTCGGCAGCCTCGGCCCCTCCACGGCCGAAGCGCCGGAGGCCGGCTGGTCGGCCGACGGGAAAGTGGTGGCCGGGCTCCCCGGCGGCGATGGGTCGGTCGCCACCCTGCTGGTCGACAACCTGGAGACGGCGGGCGGGCAGGTGACGGTCGACCTGTTCGACAGCATGGGAGCTCCGGTGGGAAACCCCGTGAATCTCGACCTCGGACCCCGCGCCTCCCGCTCCCTGCGGCTCGACCGGGCCTTCCCCGATCTCGCGGGCCATACCGGCCCGTTCAGCGCCCGTCTCGCCGGCAGCGGGATCCGCTTCGCCGCCGCCGCCACCCTGGAGGGAGGCGAGCTCCAGACGCCGCTCTTCCTCCCTGCCCAGCCCATTCCCTCGGTGGCCCGGACGGACGGCACCTTCGGTGGGGAGCTGCTGATCCCGCGGGTCTCGCGCGGCCCCGGCCCCTTCAACACCTTCCAGTTCAGCCGGCTGCTCGCCGCCAACCCCTCGGCCCAGCCGCGGGAGCTCCGCTGCGAGCTCCGGCTGCGCGGCCAGGACGGCCGGACGCCGGCCCGCGTCGCGACCCTGACGATCCCGCCGCAAGGGTCGATCGTCGCCGAGGACGTGCTGCACGACCTCTTCGGGCTCGACGAGGGGCTGGGCGCCCTGCGGATCTCCTGGAGCGGCCCGGAGGCGTCGGCGCCGCGGGTGCTGAGCCTCGCCGTCTCCACCTCGCGCGGCGGGGCCGGCGGCCGCTTCGCCGCGCTGGTGGACGGCCGGGGACCCGAAGAGGCCGCGGCCGTCCGGTCGGTGGACTTCGGCGCCGCGCCTTCCGCCTTCGCCAGCGCGAGCTGGGGCGCGGTCAACCTCGGCGACGCCTCCGTGAGCCTGCGGCTGAGCCTCCGCGACGCCTCCGGAGAGGTCGTGCGCTCGACCGGGCTGACGCTGCGGCCGGCGCAGGGCTTCGAGCGTGCCCTGACCGGGATCTTCCCGCAGGCCGGCACCGGCCGCTGGACGGTGACCACCGAGGTGCTGGGGGGTGGACCGGTGCAGACCTACCTCTTCCAGACCGGCGCCGGAGGGGACGTCTCCTTCCTGCCCGGCCGCGCCGACTGATCCCGCCGGCCAGTGCTTTCAAGGCCGCACTTCCGGCTGCGGAAAATTCTGCTCTCGCCGGGGAAGTCCTTCCGGCAAGAACCATCTCTCTATCCTGTACACATTTTTCAACCTGTTGAGGGGAAATCACTTGCCGGAACTGCACAAAAAACTGTTCAAAGTGGGGCAAACCGTCTGGATGCCGAAGCTTCTCCAGGCTGCCTCGCCCCTTTCCCACAAGGTTTTCCACAGGGCTTGTGGAGATCGGGAAGAGTGCCGAAGAAGCGCTCAGCGGGTGAGCAGGTCCTGCCCAAAGAGTGCGCGGCGGCAGGGGGCGGCGTGGTAGAAACCGGGCGAGGTCCCCCGCGAAGCGGCGGCGGGAGGGACGCGAAGCCCCTCCCAGAGGGTCTGCCGGACCTCGACGAGAGACCAGGCGGTCGCCCAGGGGCGGCGGCGGAAAGCCGTGAGGGAGAGCGTCTCCTCCGGGTCGGTGTCGATCGTCAGCTGCACCTTCACCGTCGGACCGCTCCGGCCGCCGGGCGGCGGCACCGCCGCGAGCAGGGCCTGCTTCCAGCCGGCATCCACCCCGGGCCAGTCGCGGACCGCCGCGAGCGCGCGGACCAGGAGGTCGGGATGGCGCTCCCAGAAGACCGCCGCCGCGAATCGCGGCTCGTCGAGCAGGGCCTGGGCGCCGCGTCCTGGGGCCTCCGGGTCCGCGCGGTCCGCGAGCATGCCGTAGAAGGGTGGGAAGGGATCGAGCGGATCGAGGAAACAGGCTCTCTCCAGGGCGGTGCCGGCCCAGGGCGCCTTCGCCGAATGGCCGAGGATGCCGGCGACGATCCAGAGGGAGGGGACGGCGCCGCCCCTTTCCGCCGCCCGCAGGGCGAGCTCGGCGGCGGGGCCCCGTCCCTCCGGCGTACGGGCGCGCAGGAGAGCGAGGTGCAGGGGGTAGAGCGGGAACTCGGGATCGATCCGCGCCGCCGCCGCGAGCTGCGCCTCGGCTTCCGGCTCCCGGTTCGCGCCGGCGGCGAGCCTCCCCAGGTCGTAGTGCCAGCGGGCGATCTCCAGGGGGGACAGGGCGATCAGCGCCGCCAGCGCGTAGATCCGCACCGGCAGCCGCGAGCTCCGCGCCTTCCCCCGGCCGCTGCCGGCGAGCGCCGCGCCGGCGGCCACCGCGGCGGCCAGGGGGAGCGCGGTCACCGCCAGCGCGCCGCTGCCGAGCGAGGCCACGGCGCCGCTGCCGAGGCCGAGCAGACCGCCCAGCAGCAGCGCGGGGTCGCGCCCCTCCTCGCGCTCGGCGATCCGCCGCAGAAAGAAGAGGACGGCGAGGCCGGCCACCAACAGCAGACCGGTGGCGCCCAGCTCGTAGCCGAGCTGGACCGGCAGGGAGTGGAGGTCCCCCACCGACTCCCCCCAGGGGTTCACCCGCAGGACCGGCTCGAGGAAGGCCGCCGCCGTCCACGGCACCGACCCCGGCCCCCAGCCGAGCATCGGGCGGGCCGCGAAGCCCCGGATCCCCGCCGCCAGGTAGGCGCCGCGCGCCTGGGCCGAGAGATCCATCCCGGAGGCGATCCGCAACGCCCGCGGGAGCTGGACGAGGGAGACCAGCAGCGCGGCGGCCAGCAGCGCGATCCACGCCCGCCGCTGCCGCGAACGGCCGGCCCGGAACCCGAACGCCAGGAGCGCCGTCGCCGCGAGCGCCGCGCACCCCGCGAGCGAGCGGCTCGCCAGGATCGCCCCCGCCGCGAGAATACCGGCGGCGAAGCCGGCGAAGCGCCAGGCCCCGAGCTCCCGCGCCGGCAGCACCGCCAGCGGCAGCAGGATCACCAGCCAGGCGGCGAGCAGGTTGTGGTGGCCGAGCGGCATCGCCGGCCGCGGGGAGCCCAGGGCCAGCCAGTCGATCAGCGACCAGAGGGCGACGCCGGCCACCGCGAGGGCCAGCGCCCGCAAGCCCCGGCGGCGGTCCTCCTCCCGCCGCCAGCAGCGCTCGACCACGCCGGGCAGCACCAGGAAGGCCGGCAGGAGGATCAGCGCCACCCACCCCGCCCGCGGCACCGGCGAGGCCCAGGCGCTCGCCGCCAGGGCGATCCAGAGCGCCCAGGGGAGCAGGAGCCCGGTGGCGCCCAGCCGCAGGGGGTCGCGCCAGGGGGGCGCGATCCAGAGCAGCGAGCCCAGGAGCGCGAGCGCCGCCACGGCGCTGGCCGGCGACGACGGCCCCCAGGCGAACGTCCCGCACCAGGCGCCGAAGAGAGCGAGCAGCAGGGGCGGAAGGAGGCCGTACATCGTGCGGCATTGTAGGCGATGCGGTATCCTCTCTCGTCCAGGCTGTCTCGTCCGGGCCGTCTTTCCAGCATGAACCTTCCAGGAGAAATCCGATGACTGTCGATACCCTCAGCAACGTCTCCAGCATCCTCGACTCCCTCGGGATCGAGTCAGAGAACCACGGCGCCTTCGACGGCGGGTGGATCCCTACCCACGGCGAGCGGATCGAGTCGCTGAACCCCACCACCGGCGAACCGATCGCGGCGGTGCGCATGGCCACGCTCGACGACTACGAGCGGGTGGCCGCGGTCACCGTCGAGGCCTTCCGCGAGTGGCGCACCTGGCCGGCGCCGCGCCGGGGGGAGATCGTGCGCCAGCTTGGCGACGAGCTGCGCCGTCATAAGGAGGAGCTGGGCCAGCTGGTGACCCTGGAGATGGGCAAGGTCCTCTCCGAGGGGCGGGGCGAGGTGCAGGAGATGATCGACATGGCGGACCTCGCCGTCGGCCTCTCGCGCCAGCTCTACGGCCTCGCCATGCACTCCGAGCGGCCGCAGCACCGGATGTACGAGCAGTGGCATCCGCTGGGGCCGGTCGGCATTATCACCGCCTTCAACTTCCCCGTCGCCGTCTGGGCCTGGAACGCCATGGTGGCGGCCGTCTGCGGCGACTCGATGATCTGGAAGCCCTCGCACCAGACGCCGCTCACCGCGCTCGCCGTCACCCGCATCGCCGACCGCGTCCTCAAGGCCAACTCCGCGCCGCCGATCTTCAACCTGGTCGTGGCCGGCCGCACCGGCGTCTCCGAGCGCCTGGTGGCCGACCGCCGCTTCCCGCTGATCTCCGCCACCGGCTCCGGCCGCATGGGGCGCGAGGTGGGCAAGGTGGTCGCCGACCGCGTCGGCCGCACGCTCCTCGAGCTCGGCGGCAACAACGGCATCCTGGTGATGGACGACGCCGACCTCGACCTCGCCTTCCGGGCCGTGCTCTTCGGCGCCGTCGGCACCGCCGGCCAGCGCTGCACCACCACCCGCCGCCTTTTCCTCCAGCGCGGCATCGCGGCCGAGATGAAGCGCCGGCTCGTCCAGGCCTACGGCTCGATCCCCATCGGCGACCCGCTGGAGCCGGGCACCCTGATGGGGCCGCTGATCGACCAGACGGCGGTGGACAACATGATGAAGGCGCTCGCGCGGGTGAAGGACGAGGGGGGGCGCGTCCTCTACGGCGGCAAGCGGATCGACCGCCCGGGCTTCTACGTCGAGCCGACCGTGGTCGAGGTGCCGCGGCAGCTCCCCATCACCTGCGAGGAGACCTTCGCGCCCATCCTCTACGTGCTGGAGTTCGACGACCTCGACGAGGCGATCCGCATCCACAACGACGTGCCGCAGGGGCTCTCCTCGTCCATCTTCACCCTCAACATGCGCTCGGCCGAGCGCTTCCTGGCGGCGGCCGGCAGCGACTGCGGCATCGCCAACGTCAACATCGGCACCTCGGGGGCCGAGATCGGCGGCGCCTTCGGCGGCGAGAAGGAGACCGGCGGCGGCCGCGAGGCCGGCTCCGACTCCTGGAAGGCCTACATGCGCCGCCAGACCTGCACGATCAACTGGGGGACCGAGCTGCCCCTGGCTCAGGGCGTGGAGTTCAAGGTCGGAGCGTAGCCGGCGCCGGCGAGGAGTTCCTGCTCCAACTGTTCCGGCACGCTCTCCAGATTCGCTAAGGGTTCGTCACAAAATAACTTTATCGTTCTCGGATTTTTCTCGTGGCAGAATCGTGTAGTTCCACTCACCATGAAAACTGTCGCGGCGGAGATTGACCTCCTCGACCTCCTTCTCGCTGACTTTCCGCCCAACTGGATAGGCTGCGGTGTCGAGTTCCGCCCGAACCTTCAGGCCAGTCGTAGTGGTGGTTGCCGCAATGAGGTTGACGATAACCTCGTGGCTGATGAGAGGTTTGCCGCGCCAGTTCTGGCTGATGAAGGAGAAAAGGCGATGCTCGATCTTGTTCCATTTGCTGGTGCCTGGAGGAAAGTGGCTCACGGTGATCGGCATCCCGAGCTCATCGGCGAGCTTCTGAAGCTCTACTTTCCAGAGTCGAACTCGGGATCCGTTGCTACCACCACCATCCGCAGTGATCAGCAAGCGCTGAGCCTGCGGATACCTCTCACTTCCCATCGACTTCCACCAGCGGCGCACTGCTTCTACCGCGAAAGTCGACGTATCGTGATCGACCCCTACGCTGACCCAACCACTGTTGGTCGCCAAATCATACACCCCATAGGGAATGGCGCGCCCCAACTCCGGAATCACAAAATCATGAACCCTGACCTTTTCAGGCTCCCCCTCCGGGCGTAGCTCGCGCCCGCCATTCTTGAAGTCGCCGACTAACTCTTTCTTCTTCGTGTCAACGGAAATCACAGGGTCGACGGTCGCAAAGTGCTCCTGCGCCTGGCGGTTGATATGCTCGAACTGGGCATCACGATCTGGATGACTGGCTCCTTCCAGGGTCTTGCTATTGGCCTGAAGGCTATATCCCAGATCGTGGAGCATCTCTGCGACCATGCGATGGCTCGTCCGGTGCCCCATCCGCGTCAACTCTTCTGTCAGACGACGAACGCTCTTACAGGTCCACCGCAAGGGAGATTCTGGTTCTCCACGCTCGGTTGGCTGCACAAGCTTCTCCAAGTCCGTCTTCAGCGTTAGATCGATATCGACCGTCCTTTTGCGCCCTCCTCCCGGCCGCCGAATTCTGTGGCCGCCAGGATGCAATTCGGGCACCGCCTTGAGTTCCTTGATGCCTGCACGGATTGTGAGTCGAGAGAAGCCCGTCGCGCGTGCCACCATGGCGACTCCCCCGAAGCCAATCACTTCAGCTTCCGCAGCCGCGGTCAGACGCCGCGTCCTCTCATCGAGATGTGGACCGAGAAGCTCGAACCGCCGTCGAATCGCTTCTTCACCATCCATTGTCTCCTGAGGGTACAACAAAAACCCTCAAGAAGGTATAGTTTGTTTCGTGACGAGCCCTAAGTCCAGAGTAGCGATCCGTACTCGCACTGGCTGGAGGCTCGCCCTCTGAATCAGGAACTCCCGCTTGATTCCAGGCGCCCCGAGGGCGGGGTGATGGGGATATACCAGCACTGCTCGATTGGTTTCGAAGCGGTGAGCATAGGCCAGCACCTGATAGACATCGGCTTCGGACACTCCGAGATTTGCTTGGTGAGGGTCCAGCCGTTTCCATTTCGTGTCGGCGACAACCAAGGCCTTACGATTCAGCAGCACGAGGATGTCCGGCTTCAGAAGAAAAGCGTTCTGTTTCGTAGTGGCCTCCTGGGCCAGATAAGCCGAGGCCCCTGCCTGCAGATCCACCCTGAGCCCCTTCGGTCTCAATACCTCCTGAGTAAGCCGTCCCACGTATTCTTCGAAGAGCACGTTCATGTCCCAGACCAAGGCGTAGGTGTTGCGGTTGCCCTGGGCCGAGCGGCCAAGGTCGGGGTTCCTGTTCCCAAGGATGAGCTTGGCCAGGACCAGCAGCGGCTCCAGGAAGCGGTTCATCCGGTCCGTGCGGAGCCGTATCACCTGCTCCGCCGTCGGACAAGCATCGGAGACTCCGTCCATGGCGTGGCGCAACTCGTTGACTACGCCGGCGGTTCGGGTCCCCTCCAGCATCGTCCCTGCTACCAGGAGGGCCGCTTTCAGGGTCCGGTTCAGCGGGGTGTCCTCTGAGCGCTCATCGAAAATACAGTTGAACTCCAGACGCTGATTCGACTGGAGCTTGGCCTGGGCAGGCCAATCGACTTTGCCGCGAACGTGAGGAAGGAGGTCCTGGTGCAGGACGTACTCCTGTCTCAATCCCCTGCGGACGGCCTCGAGCAGGCGGCGGCAGTAGAGGCGGGCCAGAGCGCAGATGAAAGGCTCCGAGCTTTCCAGAAAACCCACCATCTCGGAGGCTCGAACCTCGAGATCCTGGGTCACGGCCAGCATGGCTACAAGATTTTTCCGGAGCTGCGCCGGGTCCGGCAGGCTGTCCAGCTTGGGCAAGATCTCGAGCAGAAGGTCTCCTGCCCGTACCACGCCGACGAACTGTTGGATGCGCAGGGTCTCCGGTCCCTGCCACGCGGCAATTCTGGCCCCCATCCGCTCACCCAAATCCATCAATGCGAGAGCCTGAGTGGAATTAAGGCAGCTCGCCTCTTCATCCGTCCGAGAGCGGACCTGAACCAGGCTCTGTTCGGAGACCGTGATCACGTGTAGATCTTTTGAATCGCAGCGGGCGAGATGGTCGGGTTTACCCTGAACCGCTGGCGCCGGTCACGAACGACGGCTCCGTCTTTAGTGAAGTCCAGATTCTGAATGATCTGCCGTTCGGGCGGTTGCTCCACATCGTTGAAGACCTGCTGGATGCGCCGCCAGTCGTCGAAAAAGTATTCCTGCAGCAAGGGGATGATCTGGTCCTGGAAGCGCTGGACCAGATCCTCGAAGGACGCGATCCCCAGGAGGTAAGTATGGCCAAGGACGTGGTCCCGGTCGAAAAGGCTCTCGATCCGTGTGTTCATGGCCTCGAGAAGGGCCTGGACATTGATCCCCTCTACGTCCTGTTCGAGCAGCTCCATTCGGGGCGACATTTCCCTGAAGGCGAAACGCCGCCTCAGGGCGGTGTCCATGAGGGCGATGGACCGATCCGCCGTGTTCATGGTGCCGACCACATAAAGGTTGGGTGGCACTCCCAGGCGGTCTCCGCTGTAGGGCAGTTCGGTCTCCTGCTCGTCTGGCTGCCCCAGGCGCTTGCTCGGCTCCAGCAGAGTGATCAGCTCGCCAAAGGTCTTGGCCAAGTTGGCCCGGTTGATCTCGTCGATCACCAGGACGCAGTTGGGAGCCTGCCCTCCCGTTCGCTTTGGAGACAGCAACTCCTGCAGGGCAGGCCAATTCACGGCCTCCTGATCCATGCGGTAGATGCTCATCTGGGACAAGCGCTTGGAGGACACCATATCCACAGGAAGGCTTTCCGTGGAGGTCCACCAGAGCCAGCGCACGGGCCGGCGATGCTCGTATCCGGCCTCTCGGGCCTGGAAATAGTAAGGGCCTGTAACCTCGGCAATGGCCCGGAAGCGGGTGTTCCCATATGAGATGAGGATCAAGTCTCGTTCCCGGAGCTCATTCTTCAAGTAGTTCACGGCGGTCATGCCGTAGTCTGTCTCCTCGCCATCGGGCTTCTGAGCTTTGTAGCGGTCCCGGACGGCGTGCAGAGTGTCGCAGCCCGCAAAGTCGACGCCACCGGCGAACCCTAGGCAGACGTAGTCGTTCTCGATGCAGTCGGGGTAGATCCAGTTCTCTTCGATCAGATTTTTGTCCCCCAAGGACATCTTGAAGAGCTTGCGGCCCTTGAGGTCAAGGGGTACTGCTGGAGCTTCTCGCTTTTCGAACAACTCCCGGGCATAGGTGACCGCCTGTTTGAAAACTCCAGACCGCACGTCGTACCGGACTTGGCCGTTTTCGGTAGCTGGCCGGATGCCCTCCACGAACTCCTCATAGCTGAAGGAGGGGTGGAAGGTGACGAAGCGGATGCGGCGGAGGTTCCTCAACTCCCGGTAACGGGCCATCAGGGCCTCCCGGCCATCAGGCACTACGCCATCGCAGATCTTTACGGCCAAGTCGGCAGTCATGTAGGTCTTCCCGGTTCCTGGAGGGCCGTAGAGGATCAAATTGAGCGGCGGATCTTGAACGACATCCGCATCTACATCCGGCTCCTCGTCCTCCCCCTCGGGGGGTCGAGGCGCCTCCATCCCTGCCGTCTCTTCCCATACCGCCTTGGAGACCTCCATAAGGTCCCTGTCCTTCTGAATGGAGAGGATCAACCGATAGAGGTCCGAGGTCTGCTGAGGGATGGACCCGACCCGGCCCTTGAGCCAGGCCTGAAGCCACTTCGGCTTGAACACCGCTACCACGCCTGGCTTCTTCCTGTCTTGGTAATGGAAGGCGATCTTCCACTTATAGGCCGCTCCGAGGTCCACGGCGTCAATCGCGGCGTAGTCGCCGCGGGCAGCCGCTTCGGCCACCTGCACGACGAGAGATTTCACCTTGGCGAAAGCGTCCTCCGGTGTGGAACCGTACTTCGTATACCAGGCGTAGTCTTGGGTGTAGGAATCGCCGCCACCCCCGGATTTTTGGGTCTTGTCCTTGCGGGAGTAGATTCCGAATTTGAAGGACGACCCTCCCCAGATGCTCCCCAGCTGATCCAGCCGTCTCTCGATCCAGGCCGTGAATGTATGGTCTTGACCTGCCGACGTGTACTCCTGGAGAGTCATCCGTCGCAGACGTTCGAGGGGCCACTCTCTTAGAAAGGCATCCCAAATTTCTTGAAATTGCTGTAGGTTCCTATCCATAGTTGTCCTCTGAGTTGCCCAAGTACGCTCGAGGCCTTGGAGCACTATCATAAACTCCGTAATTGAGGGCGACGGCGGGCTGCGGCTGGCGTGATCTCGGCACTGGCTTCTTGAAGAGCTTGCGAGGGGACCACTCGGCCCCTCGAAGGGGCCGGTCGGGCCCTTCTTTGGGCCGGCCGCGCCCACGCTTGGGCCGGAGCGCCCCTCGCTGGGGGCCGTCCGGCCCTTACGAGATCTCGTAAGTCCCCCATTTGGGCCAGCCGGTCCCTCGCTTGGGCCAGACGGGCCCCTCTTTGGGCCGGTCGGCCCCCACAAGGGGCCAGCCGGCCCCTTACGAGATCTCGTAAATCCCCGGCCGGGGACCGTCGGGCCCAAAGAGGGGGCGGACCGGCCCAAAGAGGGGCGCTGCCCGCCCCTTCTTGGGCCAGCAGGGGGAAAACACGGGCTGAAACGGCGAAAGCTTCTGTTTTCAGCGCGGAAGCGAGGGCCGTCATGATCGGGGCGAGGGCCCGGCCGCGGGAATCCTGGGCGCACCCGGCGGCGGCGAGGGCCGCCGCGACCGAAGAAAGGGCCGGAGCGAGGATCGCGACGACGTTCTCCTCAGCCGACGATCCCCAGCCCGCCCGGCACCACCTCCACCATCACCGGCTCCCCCGCCTCGACGGTCCGCAACCGCTCGCCTCCCCCGTACATCGTCATCGTCCGGTCGATCGTGATCTCCGCGCGGCGGGTGCGGACGATCTGGACCGCCGGATGCCCGACGTGCCGGCCATTGTAGACCTTGGGGAAGATCGACAGCAGCACCGGCTTCGGCACCTCTTTGACGATCACCAGGTCGAGCAGCCCGTCGTCGATCCTTGCTTCGGGGGCGATCCGCATCCCCCCTCCGAAGCGGGGGAGGTTGTTGACCACGGTGAACATCACCCGCCCCTCGAACTCACCCGCGTCGTGGATGATCCGCATCCGCGGCGGCACGAAGGTGATCAGCGTGTGGATCACGGCGTAGAAGTAGATCAGCGGCCCGCGCAGGATCTTCGTCTCGTTGGCGTAGCGGGTGACCTCGGAGTCGAACCCCACCCCGGCGTAGCTCACGGAGAAGGTCTCCCCGACGCGGGCGAGGTCGATGCGGCGGATCGCGCCATGGACCGCCCGGTCCACCGCCGCGCCGAGGTCGGGAGGAATCCCCAGCGTGCCGGCGAGGTCGTTGCCGCTGCCCAGCGGGATCACCCCGAGCGCGCAGGAGGTCCCGGCCAGACCCTGGACGGCATGGTGCATCGTGCCATCGCCGCCAGCCACCAGCAGGCGCTCGACCCCGTCCTCGGCCGCGCGCCGGGCCTGCTCCGCGAGGTCCGAGACCTTGCGCGAGACGCACAGCCCCGCGCCGAGCTTCGAGGCCAGCACGCGGATGCGGTCGAGGTTCGCCCGGCCGGTGCCGCGCCCGGAGGCCGGATTGAGCAGGAAACGGATGCCGCCGGACTCCGCCATCAGGCCTCCATCACTGCCGCGATGTCCTCGGGTAGAACGGGCGTCCGCCGGCCGGTCCACGCCGTCACCGCGAGCAGGACGGCGAACGAGGCCGCGAGCGAGACCGCCGTGGGCAGCGCGCCCGGCGGCAGCGGCGGCTTCGGCAGGGAGGGGAAGAAGGTCTGGCGCGCCAGGAACTCCAGCCCGACGTTGAGCGCCGTGCCGGTGACGATCGAGGCGATCGCCGCCGCCGCCGTCACCCGCTTCCAGTTCAGTCCCACGGCGAGGGCCGGCGCCAGCGCGGCCCCGAAGGTGCCAAAAGAGAAGGTGCCGAGGAGCGCGATCAGGTCGTTGTAGCCCAGTGCCAGGGCCGCCGCCGCAAGGGCGACGCCGATGGTCGCGATCCGCCCCCAGAAGAGCTCGTCCTCCACCCGGCGGCCGAACGCGCGGGGGAGATCGCGGACGAGGGCGGCGGCGCCGAGGTTCATGAAGGAGTCGGCCGTCGACATGATCGCCGCCAGGATCGCCGCCACGGCCAGCCCCGCCAGCGGCTCCGGCGTGAAGCCGAGGAGGAAGGCGGGCGCGGCGTCGTCCGGCCGGGCGAGCGGCGCCAGCTTCCCCTGCGCCACCAGCGCCGGCACCGCGAGCCCGATCCCCAGCCAGATCAGCAGGCAGAGCGTCTGCGAGGAACCCAGCACCAGCGGCAGCCACCTGAGCCGCCGGGGGTCGCGGATCATGTAGAACTTGTTGAGCATGTGCGGCTGGCCGAGCACGCCGATGCCGAAGACGAAGAAGAACCCCAGCCCGGTCAGCGCGGGGGTGGCCCCCAGCGGCTCCAGGAACGATCGGCCGAACCGGGGGGACGCCGCGATGCTGTGCACGACCTGGCCGAACCCGCCCCCCGCCGACATCGCATAGGCGAACACCGCGACCGCCGCCAGCACCATCAGGGCGCCCTGGAAGACGTCCGTGTAGACGCCGGCCATCATGCCGCCGGCGACGCCGTAGAAGAGGAGGATGGCGAGGCCGACGCCCACTCCGGCCGGCAAGCTGACTCCGAACACCGCCCGGGTGAGCGTTCCCAGCGCCAGGAGCTGCGTCCCGAGATAGCCGACCGTGCCGATCAGGACGGCCACCGCCGCCGCTCCGGAAGCCGCCCGACTGCCGTAGCGGGCCAGGACGGCGTCCGGGATCGTATAGACCTCCCGCACCTCGGCGAGCAGACGCAGCCGTTTGGCCAGCGTCCAGGCCAGCAGGGCCGGCGTGAACCCGATCGACAGGTTGATGAACAGCGACGACAGGCCGATCCGGTAGGTCAGCCCCGGGCCGCCCAGGAACACGAAGCCGCTGAACGCCGCCGCCATGGTGGCGAGGCCGGTCACCACCACCCCCAGCCCCTGCCGCGCCACCCAGAAGTCGCGCGCGCTCCGCGTGCGGCGCAACGCCCAGACCCCCAGCCCCAGGCAGACCGCGAAATAGACGAGGGTCGAAGCGACGATCAGGGGGCGGTCGAGGATCGGCACCTTCAATCCCCTCCGGAGCGGGACTGGCGCAGCCGCCGCATCCGTTCGAGATCCTCCTCCCGAAGCCCATACCGGCCGAAGGAGAGGGCGTACAGCAGGCCAAGCCCGAGCAGGGGGATAGGGACGATCACGAAGATCATCAGCGCCGTGGCCAGCGGCAGCCCGGCGATGTTCGGCCCGCCGTGCGGCAGGGCCAGAACGGCGCCGAGCCCGGCTGCAAGGAGAAGCCAGAGAAGCGCCAGGGGCAGGGTCAGCGAGCCGAGCCGGTCCTGGCGGACCGCCCCCAGGGCGATCAGGGCCACTGGGAACGTCGCGCCGCCGAACGCCGCCAGCCAGGGCGCCGCGGGCGAGCCGAGGGCGAAGGCGGCGAGCGAAGCCAGAGCCGCGAGCGCCAGCAGGACGAGGGCGAACGTTCGAGTCAAGAGATCTCCTCGCAGGAAGGCGCGGGGATTCTATCCGCTATGATCGCCCGCATGGCGAATCCCCGGATCCAGATCCTTATCTGCCTGAACGAGCGCCCGCCCGACAGCTCCAAGCCGAGCTGCGCCCCCAAGGGCGCGCTGGAGGTCTACCACCGCTTCAAGGACCGGGTGAAGGAGCTCGGGATCCGCGACCGCGTGATGGTCACCCGCACCGGCTGCCTCAAGCACTGCAGCCAGGGGATCACCGTCGCCGTCTGGCCCTATAACCTCTGGTACCGCGGAGTGACCGTGGGCGACGTCGAGGAGATCCTCCAGCGCACCGTGCTGGAGGATGGCCGCGAGGTGGAGCGGCTGCGGATGCCGGATATTCCTTGGGAGTGATTCCCTACCCGAGCACCGGCAGCAGCGCCGAGGAGACCAGATCCCGGTTCTGCGGCGTCAGCGAGCCGCGGTACTTCCTCGCCATCTCGGCCGTGTCGTCGCGGGTGACGAGCCGTTCGTAGAGGTTGGTCCGCTGCTTCGGGATGTAGCCGGCCGAGGAGATGAGGTGCTCCATCTCGTCCTGGCTCATCCGGTAGGCCGTGCCCGCCGAGGCGACGACGTTCTCCTCGATCATGATCGAGCCCATGTCGTCCGCCCCAAAGGCGAGGGAGGCCTGGCCGATCTTCTTCCCCTGGGTGACCCAGCTGGTCTGGAAGTGGACGACGTTGTCGAGGAAGAGCCGCGACACGGCGAGCGTCCGCAGGTACTCCTCGGCGTAGGTCTCGGGCACGTCCGGCATGTCGGTGTGGTCGTGCTGAAAGGTCCAGGAGATGAAGGCGGTGAAGCCCGCCGTCTCGTCCTGGAGGTCGCGCACGCGCTGGAAGTGCTCGACGCGGGCGGCGATCGGCTCGCCCATGCCGTACATCATGGTCGCTGAGGTGCGCAGGCCGTTGCGGTGGGCCTGCCGCATGACGTCGATCCACTCATCGGCCGAGCACTTGGGGTAGGCCAGCACCTCTTTGCGGGTGACGTCCGAGAGGATCTCGGCGCCGCCGCCGGGGATTGACATCAGCCCCGCCGCCTTGAGCCGCGCGATCACATCGTAGAAGCTCATCCGCTCCTTGCGGGCGATGAACTTGATCTCCGGCGGCGAGAAGGCGTGGAGGTGGCAGGCCGGGTAGTTGGAGCGCAGATAGCGGAGCAGGTCCTCATAAAAGGAGAGCGGCAGGTCGGGGTGCACGCCCCCCTGCATGAGGATGCCCGTGCCGTTGAGCGCCAGCGTCTCCTCCACCTTGCGGCCGATCTCCTCGAACGGCAGCAGGTACCCCTCGGGGTCCCCCGGTGCCCTGTAGAAGGCGCAGAAGCGGCACTTGTAGACGCAGATGTTGGTGTAGTTGATGTTGCGGTCGACGTTGTAGGTGGCGACTTGCGGATCGTTGAAGCGGTTCCGCACCTCGTGGGCGGCCATGCCGAGATCGAGCAGGTCGCCATCGAGCAGTAGGGTATGGGCATCGCCGGCCGAGATGCGGTGGCCGGCCAGGGCGTTGTCGAGAATCTGTTGGACGGGACGTCCAGAGGGTTGCAAGTTCATAGCACCCTAACTGTACCGTATCCTGTGCCTGGAATGGAGGAGCTGAGCGTGCTGGTGGTGAGCGACGATCCCCTCGCGCGGACCGGGCTCGCGCTGTTGCTCGGCGGCCAGGAGGGACTGGTCGTGGCGGGCCAGGTCGGGGTGGACGACGACTGGCCCGACCCCGGCGTGGACGGCGAACCGGACGCCGCCGTCTGGGATCTCGGGCTTGGGGCTCGCTTCGGTCTCGAACGGCTGCGGGGGATGGGGCCGGCGGCCCTGCCGGCTGTGGCGGTGGTCGCCGACGAGATCGACGCCCGCGAGGCCCTGGCCGCCGGTGCCCGGGCGGTCCTCCCCCGCGACGCGGACGGCGAGAGCCTCGCCGCCGCCGTGCGCGCCGTGGTCCAGGGGCTGGTGGTGCTCGACGACTCCTTCGCCGCCGCGCTGCTCCGCGACGTGCCCACTGTCCCTCCAGACCTCGTCGAGAGCCTCACCCCGCGCGAGGCCGAGGTGCTCCAGCTCCTCACCCAGGGGCTCCCCAACAAGGCGATCGCCCAGCGGCTCGGCATCAGCGACCACACCGTCAAGTTCCACGTCAACGCCATCCTCGGCAAGCTCGGCGTCCAGAGCCGCGGCGAGGCGATCGTCCAGGCCGTGCGGCTGGGGCTGGTCGCGCTCTGACTTGCCAGACCTAGCCAAAGGACCAGTCCCCACCTGGCCATCCGGGCGATGCGGACCTCCGCTCCCGGTTCTACCCTGCTCTCATGCAACAAGGAGAACCGATGAACGATTTTGCCTGGCAGTTTTCAGAGAGTCTCGCCGGAGCCGTCGACAGGGCGGCGGCCGGCGTCGTGCGCATCAACGGACGGCGGCGGCGGCCGTCGAGCGGCGTGATCTGGTCCAGCGGCGTGGTGGTGACCACCCATCACGTCCTCGAGTGGGAGGAGGACATCGCGGTCGGCTTCCCGGACGGCACCACCACCACGGCCTCCGTGGTGGGCCGCGATCCCTCGACCGATCTGGCGGCCCTGCGCGTCGCCGGCCCTACCCCGGAGCCGCCCGAGTGGGGGGATGCCGGAGAAGTGAAGGCCGGCCATCTGGTGCTCTCTCTCAGCCGGCCCGGCCAGCAGATCCGGGCGAGCCTCGGACTGGTCGGCACCGTGGGCGTTGCCTGGCGCACCCCCATGGGCGGCCGGATCGACACCGAGATCCAGACCGACCTCGGCATCCACACCGGCTTCTCCGGTAGCGCCCTCGTCGACATGCGGGGGCGGGTGCTCGGCGTGAACACCGCCGGGATCTATCGCGCCACGGCCAGCGTCATCCCCACCGCGACGGTGCGGCGGGTCGTCGACGCGCTCCTCGCCCACGGCCAGGTGCGGCGCGGCTACCTGGGGATCGGCACCCAGCCCGTCCGCCTCCCCCGCGAGCTCGCCGAGCGGCTGGGCCAGCCGAGCGGACTGCTGATCGTCTCGGTCCAGCCGGGGAGTCCGGCGGATCAGGCCGGGCTGGTCCTGGGCGACGCGATCCTCTCCTTCGAGGGCACCCCGCTCCGGCACCCCGGAGAGCTGCTCCCCCTACTGGAAGAGGAGCGGATCGGCAAGGAGGCCATCTTGAGCATCCTGCGGGCGGGCGAGGTCCGCGAGGTCCGCGTCACCATCGGCGCCCGCAACGGCAAGGAGGCCGATTGAACGAAGTCAATCAAGGAGTCTCGTCCGGCTTCTCCTGGAGATAGAGGTCCAGGTAGGCGGTGAGGAACTTGACGAAGTTCCTGTTGTAGATCTCGTTGTGCCCGGGGATCAGGTTGGCGCTGGCGCGCAGGACGAGGTAGGGCGAAGACTTGTCCCAGCCCGGCCGGATCTCGGTCAGCCGGATCCCGTCGGGCAGCACGCCCTTGAGATCGTTGGCGTCCAGAGCGCGCAGAGCCGCGCAGGGCTCCGCCGGCGACGACGGAACGGCTTTCCTGGATTCGGTGAACGCGAGCTGGATCTTCCGGATCTCCGCGGGCGATGGAAAGGGGCAGCCGCAGGCTCCGGGCTTCTCTTCCGCGGTGTCCGGGGGACCGTCGTAGTCCAGCTCGTGGGTCCACTGCGGAGAGTAGTGGCCCGCGCCGGTGAGCTCGGCGCCGAAACGGCTCCAGCGCCACGGGTGCCACAAGAGCCAGAGGAAGCGGCCAGCGGGGAAGGCGGTGCTCACCGCGGCGTCCCCCTGCGAGGCCACCGTCACCAGGATCGGGCACTGCGGCGCGTAACGGCCGGGCAGGGCCAGATCGCCGTCGAACAGACGGTACCGGTCGGCCTCGAACGCGGGATTGAGCAGCAGGACCAGGTCGCCCAACTCGCGGCGCTGCTTCTTGATCCCGGCGGTGTCGGCCAGGGGACCGACGCCGTCGCGCCCGTTCCACTCGCCGGCCAGGGCCTTGTCGACGGCGGAGAAGACCAGAGCGCCGCCGAAGCTGTGCCCGGCGGTCACCATGGTCACGAAGCCCGGGGAGCGCTTCTGGTCGAGCTCTTCGTTGATCTCGTCTTCCAGGTTGGCGAGATCCAGGAGAACCTTGGAGCCGCCGTTCTCGCCGATCCGGTGGGCCGTCCGCTTGCGATTGTAGAACGACAGCCCCTGCAGCTTTTCGATCCCGATCGAGTCGCCTCGCCAGCCGAGATAGATCCCGATGACGGGCCCCTTGTTGAGCCGGTCGGGATCCTCGCTGATCCCCTGCAGCACGTTGCGGAAACAGGCGACGTTGGAGTCGCAGACGTTCGCGCTGTGATGCCAGCCATGGACGAAGGTGAGGACGATCGCCCCCTTCTCCCCCGCCACCTGGCGCACCATGTCGAAGACCTGCTCCTTCTGGAGCTCGTCCTTGACGTGGCCGTCGTCGGAAAGCTCGATGAACCCCAGGGTGAACCCCTCGTACCGCTCGATCGACCGCCGGGCGACCTCCTCGCGGATCGGGTCTCCCGGCTGGCTGGCGGCGAGCGCCCTGAGGTCGAGCAGGCGATCCGAAGGCCCGGTCCCCCGGAGTTGGGCCTTGGGGGTGCAGGCGCACAGCAGCCCTAGAGCCGCGAATGAAACCAGGAGAAGCCTGGGCATGGAGCCTCCTCGATCAGGAATCGGGGCAGTACATCTAGGATTCTACGAATTTTGTCTAGTGTACCGCAGAAGCACTCAAGCCTCGAAGGCCTCGTTCAGTCCCAGAACTCGAGCGGGCGGGGCTCCAGGATCAGGCCGTTGTTGTAGGCGCGGCGGTAGAACTCCTCGAGTCCCTTGATCTCCTCCTCGCGCAGGAAGAAGGAGAGGTTCTCGGTCAGGTAGGAGCGGACCTCGGAGGTGTCGAGCCCCATCTCGGCCGCCGACTCGCGCACCAGGGTGTCGAGCGAGGAGAGGCCGTAGCGCAGGCTGCTCTTGAAGTAGAAGGGGAGGTCGGGGATCTCGACCTCGGGCCGCACCGCCCAGACGGCGAAGACGAAGGGGAGGCCGGTGAGCTCTTTCCACTCCGCCGCGAGGTCGGTGATCAGGTACCGCTCGCGGTCGACGTGCAGGGCGGGATCGCCGATCAACAGAGCCGCGTCCGCCTCGGCCAGCATGCGCTCGGGGTCCGGACGCTCGTGCAGGTACTCGGGATTGAGCCCCCAGCGCTCGCGCAGCAGGATCCGGATCAGGGTCGCCGAGGTGCGGCTGTTGGTGTCGAGGGCGACGCGCCGGACCTCCTCGATGGGCACGCGGGAGACGAGGAGCACGCTGCGCACCTCGTGATGCGCCGCCACGCACATGTCGGGGAGCACCCGCAGGTTCGGGATGCGCTGCACCTCGATCGACGGGATCAGCCCGATGTCGAGGTTCCCCTGGGCCAGCAGCTGGGCCACCAGCGACGGCGGGTGGTAGCTCGGCGCGAACAGGTCGGCGTGATGGCCTTTGAGAAACCCCCAGGCCAGCGGCTTGCTGTTCAGGAAGTTGACGATGCCTACACGCAGCTTGGGCAAGGACTCTCGGCTCCCCTACTTGGACATCGCGTTGAGGAAGTCCTGGTTGGTCTTGGTCTTCGACAGCTTGTCGTGCAGCAGCTCCATGCTCTCCACCGTCGACAGCGGATTGAGCACCTTGCGCAGCACCCAGACGCGGTGCAGCTCGCTCTCCGGCATCAGCAGCTCTTCCTTGCGGGTACCCGACTTATTGATGTCGATCGCCGGGAAGACGCGCTTGTCGACCAGCTTGCGGTCGAGGTGGATCTCGCAGTTGCCGGTGCCCTTGAACTCCTCGAAGATGACGTCGTCCATGCGGCTGCCGGTGTCGACCAGCGCCGTGGCGATGATCGTCAGCGACCCGCCCTCCTCGATGTTGCGGGCGGCGCCGAAGAACCGCTTCGGCCGGTGCAGCGCGTTGGCGTCGATACCGCCGGAGAGCACCTTGCCCGAGGGGGGCTGGACGGTGTTGTAGGCGCGGGCGAGGCGGGTGATCGAGTCGAGCAGGATCACCACGTCCTTCTTGTGCTCGACCAGGCGCTTGGCCTTCTCGATCACCATCTCGGCCACCTGCACGTGGCGGGTGGCGGGCTCGTCGAAGGTCGAGGAGACGACCTCCCCCTGCACCGAGCGCTGCATGTCGGTGACCTCTTCCGGCCGCTCGTCGATCAGCAGCACGATCAGCATCGCCTCCGGGTGGTTCTTCTCCACCGAGTGGGCGATCGACTGCAGCAGCATGGTCTTGCCGGTGCGCGGCGGCGCCACGATCAGCGCGCGCTGCCCCTTGCCCATCGGGGTCGAGAGGTCCATCACCCGCGACGACATGTCGCCGGCGACCTCGAGCTTGATCCGCTCCTGCGGGTAGAGCGGCGTCAGGTTGTCGAAGAAGATCTTGTTGCGGGCGACTTCCGGATGCTCGAAGTTGACCGCCTCGACCTTGATCAGGGCGAAGTAGCGCTCCCCCTCCTTGGGCTGCCGCACCTGGCCGGAGATGGTGTCGCCGGTGCGCAGGTCGAAACGCCGGATCTGGCTCGGGGAGACGTAGATGTCGTCCGGCCCCGGCAGGTAGTTGTACTCAGGAGCGCGCAGGAAGCCGAATCCGTCGGGAAGGCACTCGAGCACCCCCTCGGCGAAGATCAGGCCGCTCTTCTCGGTCTGCGCCTGGAGGATCTTGAAGATCAGCTCCTGCTTGCGCATGCCGGTGGCGCCCTCGACGCCCAGATCCTTGCCGATCTGGGTGAGTTGGGTGATGTTCATCTCCTTGAGGGCCCGAATGTCGAGCGCCTCCACATTCCCCTTCTCCGCCTGGTTCTGTTGCGATTTGGCCATGTCGTTCCTCAGATTCGTGTCAATCATCTTGCACTCGCCTCGAGATGGGGTGCGATGGCTCCCCAGAGTTCTTTGATCCCACTTCCCGAGCGAGCGGAAACAGGGATGACGGGGATCGTCTCTGTCAGACCCAGCGTCTGGCGGATGTCGCGTACAGCCAACGTCCACCGGCCGCGGGTGATCTGGTCGATCTTGGTGGCGGCCACGATGACCGCCAGCCCCAGACCGTTCAAATATCCGTACGCCTGCACGTCGAGAGGGGTCGCTCCCACCTTGCCGTCCACCAGGAGCACCACCGTCTCCGGCGGCGATTCCCGGAAGTACCCCTCGACCCGCCCCGCCCACTCCCGCCGCGCGTCCTTGCCGGCCTTGGCGTAGCCGTAGCCCGGCAGGTCGACGAAGTAGAAGCGCCGGTTCACCAGGAAGTAGTTGACCGCCTGGGTCCGCCCCGGCGTCGAGCTGGTGCGGGCGAGGGCGCTCCTTCCCAGCAGGCGATTGAGCAGGGTCGACTTGCCGACATTCGAGCGTCCGACGAAAGCCACTTCGGGACGCCCGTCGTGCAAGTAGTCCCCGCCCCCGTGAGCGGACCGGATGAACTCCGCGGCTTCGACCTTCACACGATCGTCTTTTTCAATCTGAAACCCGAACCCGCGCCGGCTCTGGAGGCCGGCGCGGTCCGGGCTGATCAGGAATCAATGGGCCAGGGAATCCGAGCCCACCGGAGAGTCGGAGGGCGCCTTGGTGTACTTCCCGTCCTTCTTCGGCAGCGGGACGAGGGTGCCGTCCAGGGCGAGCCGCAGGACCTCGTCCATCGACTCGACCAGGTGGAACTCCATGGCCTCGCGGACCTCGGTCGGGATCTCCTCGACGTCCTTCTCGTTCTCCTTGGGGAGGATGATCTCGTTGATGCCGCCGCGGTAGGCGGCCAGCACCTTGTCCTTGATCCCGCCGACCGGCAGAACCTTGCCGCGCAACGTGATCTCCCCCGTCATCGCGACGTCCTTGCGGACCGCGATCTTGGTCAGCGCCGAAATCAGCGCCGTGGCCATCGTGATGCCCGCCGACGGGCCGTCCTTCGGGATCGCTCCCTCGGGGACGTGGAGGTGCACGTCGATGCTCTCGTTGAAGTCCGGCTCGATGCCGAACATGTCGGCGCGGCTGCGCAGGTAGGACACCGCGGCGCGGGCCGACTCCTGCATCACGTCGCCGAGCTTGCCGGTCAGCGTCAGCTTCCCCTTGCCCGGCATCAGGCCGACCTCGGTCTCGAGCAGCTCGCCGCCCACCTCGGTCCAGGCGAGGCCGGTCGCGACCCCGATCTCGGACTCCTCGTTCTTGCGGCGGGCCCGGAACTTGGGCTTGCCGAGGAGCTCGATGACCATCTCGGGCGTGACCGTGAGGGTGAGCGACGGCCCTTCACGGACCACCCGGCGGGCGATCTTGCGGCAGATGGACGCGATCTCGCGCTCCACGCTCCGCACGCCGGCCTCGCGGGTGTAGCTCTCGATGATCACCCGCACCGCCTCGGCCTCGACCGCGATCTTCTCCGCCGACAGCCCGTGGTCGCGGAGCTGCCGGGGGACCAGGAACTGCTGGGCGATCGCCAGCTTCTCGTTGAGCGTGTAGCCCGAGAGGCTGATGACCTCCATGCGGTCCTTGAGCGGCGCCGGGATCGAGTGCGTCACGTTGGCGGTGGCGATGAACATCACCTTCGACAGGTCGTACTCGACGTCGAGGTAGTGGTCGAGGAACGAGTCGTTCTGCTCCGGGTCCAGCACCTCGAGCAGGGCCGCCGACGGATCGCCCCGGAAGTCGGTCGACATCTTGTCGATCTCGTCGAGCAGGAAGACCGGGTTGATCGTCCCCGCCTTACGCATCATCTGGATGATCTGGCCGGGGAAGGCGCCGATGTACGTCCGGCGATGCCCCCGGATCTCCGCCTCGTCGCGCACGCCGCCGAGCGACAGGCGCACGAACTTGCGCCCCGTGGCCCGCGCGATCGACTTGGCGAGCGACGATTTGCCGACGCCCGGAGGGCCGACAAAGCAGATGATCGAGCTCTTGGTCTGGCCGATGAGCTGGCGCACGGCCAGGAACTCGAGGATGCGGTCCTTGATCTTCTCGAGGCCGTAGTGGTCCTCGTTGAGCACCCGCTCGGCGTGGTCGAGGTCCTTGCGCTCCTTGCTCCGCTTGCGCCAGGGGACCGCGACCATCCAGTCGATGTAGTTGCGCGAGACGGTCGCCTCGGCCGAGACCGGCGGCATCGCCTCCAGCCGCTTCAGCTCCTGCTCGGCCTTCTCCTTGACCTCCTTGGGGAGGCCCGCCTTCTCGATCTTCTCGCGCAGCTCGGTCAGCTCGTCGCCGCGGTCGTCCTTGCGCCCGAGCTCCTGATGGATGGCCTTGATCTTCTCGTTGAGGTAGTACTCCTTCTGGGCCTTCTCCATCTGCTTCTTGACCTTCACGTTGATCCGCTTGTCGATGTTGATCTTCTCGATCTCGACGTCCAGCAGGTCGTGAAGGCGCTGCAGGCGCTCGTAGGGGTTGACCAGCTCGAGCAGCGACTGCTTCTCGGCGGTGGCCACCATCAGGTGGGCCGAGAGGATGTCGGCCACGCGGTCGGCGTCGTCGAGCTTCAGGGTCGACATCAGCCCCTCGAACGCCAGATGGTGCGACATCTTGGCGTACTGCTCGAAGGCGGCGAGGACCTTGCTCATGTAGGTCCGCAGCTCCTCGCCCATCGGGTAGTTGACCTCGTAGGTCTCCACCTCGACGCTCAAGGCGCCGTCGGTATCCTCGACGCTCACGATCTTGCCGCGCTGGACCCCCTCGACCATCACCCGCACGTTGCCGTTGGGCAGCTTGAGGTTCTGGATCACGGTGGCGATGACACCCACGTCGCAGATGTCGTCGCGCAGCGGGTCGTCGATCCGGGGATCTTTCTGGGCGGCCAGGAAGATCCGCTTGGTGGAGCCCGAGAGCGCCTGCTCCAGGGCCCGCACCGAGCTCTCACGGCCCACGATGAACGGGGCCATCATGTGAGGGAAGACCACCATGTCCCGCAGGGGGACCAGCGGCAGGATCTCGCGCTTCTTGGTGACGAATGATGCAGACATTCTATTTTTGCTCTCTGGCTTAGCCGGCCTTCTTGTACAGCATGATCGGCTGGATCCGGCTCGCAACGACCTCTTCATTGATGAGGATCTGCTTGACGTCGCGCTGCGAGGGGATGGTGTACATGAGGTCGAGCATCAGCTCCTCGAGGATGATGCGCAGGCCACGCGCCCCGACGTTGCGCTTGAGCGCCTCGCCGGCGATCGCCTTGAGCGCCTCGTCCGTGAACTTCAGCTCCACCCCTTCGAACTCCAGGATGGTCTGGTACTGGCGGATCAGACTGTTCTTGGGCTCGTGAAGGATGCGCACCAGCGCCTCCTCGTCGAGCTCCTCGAGCGTCGCGACCACCGGCAGACGCCCGACGAACTCGGGGATCAGGCCGTACTTGATCAGGTCCTCGGGCAGCACGTTCTCCAGGAACTGGCCCGTCTTCTTCTCGCGCTTGCCCTTGATGTCGGCGCCGAAACCGAGGGACTTCTGGTTCATGCGGCGCTCGATGACCTCCTCGAGGCCGACGAAGGCGCCGCCGCAGATGAACAGGATGTTGGTGGTGTCGATCTGCAGGAA
The DNA here is from genome assembly GCA_963698025.1 of uncultured Acidobacteriota bacterium. GTDB lineage: Bacteria > Acidobacteriota > Thermoanaerobaculia > Multivoradales > UBA5704 > DATARR01. The sequence goes on from OY969112.1 coordinate 2,319,739, forward strand.
CTCCTGATGCGGATGCTTGCGCCCGCCCTGCGGCGGCACGTTGCACTGGGTCCCCTCGAGGATCTTCAGCAGCGCCTGCTGCACCCCCTCGCCCGAGACGTCACGGGTGATCGAGGGGTTGTCGCTCTTGCGGCAGATCTTGTCGACCTCGTCGATGTAGACGATGCCGCGCTGCGTCTTCTCCTTGTCGTTCCCGGAAGCCTGGTAGAGCTTCAGGATGATGTTCTCGACATCCTCGCCGACGTAGCCCGCCTCGGTGAGCGTGGTCGCGTCGGCGATCGTGAAGGGCACCGAGAGCAGGCGCGCCAGCGTCTGGGCGAGCAGCGTCTTGCCGGTCCCGGTGGGGCCGATCAGGAGGATGTTCGACTTCTGGAGCTCGACCTCGCCGTGCGACTTCTCGGCGAAATCGATCCGCTTGTAGTGGTTGTAGACCGCGACCGCCAGCTTCTTCTTCGCCTGCTCCTGGCCGATCACGTACTCGTCGAGGAGCGCCTTGATCTCCTTGGGCTTGGGGAGCGTCGTGTCCTGCTGCTGCTCGAGCATCCGGTCCTCGGCGATGATGTCGAGGCAGATGTCGACGCACTCATCGCAGATGAACACGGTGGGGCCGGCGATCAGCTTCTTCACCTCGCGCTGGCTCTTGTTGCAGAACGAGCACCTCAGGACTTCATCGCCGCTGTCTTTCTTCGGCATTTCTCCTCCGTTGTGGGCGGAACGCTGATCAGGCCTTCAAGCGATGCTAGGTGCGTTCCGGCGCGCCTGTCAACGTCTTGCCAAGTAGAACAGGGGCCGCGGCACAGGCTATTTCCGCCTCGCCTTCACCACGACCGCTCCTGTTCCTCTGGGGGCTGCTGCACCTAAGGTGTCGCGAGATCCCCAAAATGCGTCGGTCAGCGTACCGGGGTCGGCGTGGCCTCGGGCCGCCGCCGTATCATCACCCGGTCCGCGAGACCGTACTCGACCGCTTCTTTCGCTGAGAGAATCCTATCGCGTTCCGTGTCGCGATGGATCTCCTCTTTCGACTTGCCGGTGTGGTACGCCAGGATCTCGTCCAGGCGATCGCGCATCATCAGCATGTCCTTGGCGTGGATCTCGATGTCCGACTGCTGCCCCTGCAGCCCGGAGATCAGCGGCTGGTGGATCAGCACCCGGCTGTTGGGCAGCAGCGTCCGCTTGCCCTTGGTGCCCGCCGCGAACAGCACCGCCGCCATCGACGCCGCCTGCCCCACGCAGTAGGTGGAGACGTCCGGCTTGATGTACTGCATGGTGTCGTAGATCGCCAGACCGGCGCTGACCGAGCCGCCGGGGGAGTTGATGTAGAGCGAGATGTCCTTCTCCGGGTTCTCGGCCTCGAGAAAGAGCATCTGGGCGATGATCAGGCTCGCCTGGTCGTCGTCGACGGGGCGGCCGAGGAAGATGATGTTGTCCTTGAGCAGTCGCGAGTAGATGTCGTAGGCGCGCTCGCCCCGGTTCGATTGCTCGACCACCATCGGAATCAGCATGCTGGGTCTCTCTCCTTCTGAACCTTGACCTTCTGAACCATAATCTTCTGAATCTTATTCTGCGGCCGCAGGCCCGGAGGCGGCGGGGGTCTCCTCGTCCGGCTCTCCGAGCAGGGTGCGGATCGTCTTCTCGCGCCGGAGCTGCGAGCGCAGCGAGGTCAGACGGCCGTCCTCGTCGAGCTTGCGGCGCAGCACCGGGGTCGAGACCCCCTGTGCGCGAGCCAACACCGCCAGGGTGCGCTCGAATTCCTCTTCCGTGACACCGATCTCCCGGTGGTCGGAGACGGCGTCGAGCAGCAGCCGCGCGTGCACCCGCTTCTCGGCCATCGGCGCCATCTCCTCGCCCACCCGGCTCCAGTCGATGTTGGCCTTCTCGACGTCGACGCCGCGCCGCGCCAGGTTCTCGGCGTAGTCCTGCACCATCCCCTCCACCTCCCGGCGCACGACCCCCTGCGGCAGGTCGATCGGATGGCGCTCGCGCAGCTGGTCGAGGAGGGCCTGGTGGCGCGCCTCGCGCCGCTTTTCGTCCTTCTGCTGGCGCAGGCGCCCGACCACCGCCTCGCGCAAGCCCTCGAAGCTCGCGAGCTCAGGGTTCACCCTGGCGGCGAAGGCGTCGTCGAGCGGCGGCAGGTCGCGCTCCTTCACCTCGTCGACCCGGACGCGGAACTTCTGCTCGTGCACCTCGGGCGCCCCCCCCTCCTCGGCGGCGGGGTGCTCGTGGCGGCGCTCGAAGGTCGTCTCCTGGCCGGCCGACAGCCCCTGGACGGCGAGCGAGAGCTCCTCCCAGACCTGGGGATCGCCGACCTCGATCGTGACCGGGTCGGTCCGCTCCTCCGGATGCTCAGGCGTGCCGACGGTGGTCACCTGCAGGCTCAGCTGATCGCCGCGCGAGGCCGGCCGGTCGACCGTCATCCACTCCGACATCTGCTTGCGGATGTTCTCGATCGTCTCCTCGATCTCCATCGTCCCCGGATCCACCTCCGGGTCGGGGAGGTCGAAGCTGTCGATATTGCCCAGCTCGATCTGCGGGCGGATCTCGACCGTGGCCACGAAGGTCAGGGGCTCGCCGGGCGTGAGCTCGGAGACCTCGTCCACCTCGGGGGGGAGCAGGGGCTCGAGCGAGCTCTCCGCCTGCGCCTGCCGCCAGTAGCGGGGGAGCAGCCGCTCCTTGACCTCCTGGTCGATCTCCTTGGCGAAGCGCCGACGCACCAGCTCGCTCGGGACCTTGCCCTGGCGGAAGCCGGGCAGGCTCACCTTCTGGCCGTAATCGCGCACCACGCGCTGGGTCTCCGCCTCGACGGCGGGCGCGGGCACCTCGACCTTCAACTGTTTGCGGCAGGGCCCGACGTCCTGGAGAGAAAGCACGACGCTCATCAGTGGATTGACCTCATGGGGGATTGCCTCGTCGTCTGGTGCGAAAGGGGGGACTCGAACCCCCAACCCGATCTCTCGGGACTAGATCCTAAGTCTAGCGCGTATACCAGTTCCGCCACTTTCGCTAGTGAGACCTCCTGGGACAAGGAGGATTGGGAGTTTGGGGGGGTGGTGAGCCGCGAAGGAATCGAACCTTCAACCCGCAGATTAAGAGTCTGCTGCTCTGCCAATTGAGCTAGCGGCCCGTTCGGTCCGGATCTTACTGCAAAGAGGATCGCGGTGACAACGCCCCGGGTGCAAGCCCCACCGTTTTCATCTCCGCGCAACCTTCCAACGCTCGCGAGTCGCCGTGCATTCCCAAGCGATCCGGGCTGCCTCATCCCGTATCAGCCACCCTGCACGAAGTGAACCACTTCCAGCCGGTCCCCCGCCCCGAGCCGCGTACCTGCGAACCGGGCGCGCGGCACGAGGTCGCCGTTGCGCTCCACCGCCACCGTGCGCGGGTCCCTTCCGAGGCCGGCGACCAGGTCCGACACCGTCGCCCCCGCGGCGACCCGATGCGGCTCTCCGTTCAGCAGGACCTCGAGGAAGGCGGTGGCGGTTTCCATGGGGGGAGGTTTATAACACGGACGAACACGGGCTCTCACGGACCCACACGGACAGGCCGGGGGAAGCCGGAGATCCTCTCCGTCCGTGGAGCGTCCGTGCTCGTCGGTGTGCAACCGCCCGCCCTACAACAGGTGCTTGAGCTCGGCCCGCCCGATCGGGCTCACCGCGTTGATGATCAGCGCCGAGGTGCCGCGGCCGACCTCGGGAATGTCGAAGCCGAGCGCCAGCACCCCGCGGTCGTCGGTGCGGCCGGCGGCGAGCACGCGCGGCTCGACCACCGTCGAGATCATCCGCACCGAGATCTGGGTGTCGACGACCGGCTGGCCGCTCTTGCTGGAGCTGGCGCGCAGGACGAGCGTCGCGCGGGCCCCGAGCACCAGGTCGCGCTCCTCCTCGAGCAGGAGGACGAGCTGCTCCTGGTCGGCCTCGCTGGTCAGGTACTCGAGGATCACCTGGTCGAGCGTCCGCTCCGGCCCCGTCGGCCGCGCCGGCCGCGCCGCGATCGGCTCGGCGGGGGTCGCGGGCGTCAACGTGGACGGCAAGGAGACCGCGGCGACGGCGCCGGAAGGGCGGGCCACGGTCTCCCCAGCGAATCCCCCGCGGGCCACCGTCTCGCCGCCCTCGAGCCGGACCGGCGCCAGCGAGGACGGCAACGAGGGGAGCGGCAGAGGGGGGGGAGGCACCACCTGCTGCGACGGCGGCATCCGGCCGACGATCGGCTGCGCGCTGGTCGGCGGCGTCGACAGCACCGCGTACTGGCCGGTCTGACGGCTGGCGGCGAGCGCCGCGAACTTGGCGTCGAGCTTGCCGTGGCGGATCGCCGCGATCATGGTCCGGTGCTGGTGGTCCATGAGGACGACGATGTCCTTCTCGTCCTTCCCCTCGGCGATCATCTCGGCGTAGCTCGCCCGCTTGCTGGCCAGCACCTGGCCACCGACGTAGACGAGGCTCTCGATGAAGGGGTTGGCGATCCCCTTGTCCTCGGTCTGGACGTGGTAGACCACCTCGCCGTGGCGGACGTCAGTGTTATAGCCAGTGATCATGCACGGGGTACCCGAGGGAACGACTACTTTACAGTACAGGCCTGGGCATTCTAAGAAGAGGACGCCAGGGAATCAAGCGCGAGCCTGACCCGGACTCTCCGCCGGTCCCTAGAGAATACCCCGAGCCGTCCTTGGGTGTCCTTATGGGCCCTTTGCTTTCGCCTGGAGTACAATGGCACAGCCCACCGAGCCTGCCCGGACCCTCCCCAGGAAATGGCGGGAGAGCAGGCCGACAGGGTGGTCCGGGAAACCGGGCCGCCTCCCGTGTTTTGGAAAGGCGGGGCGAAGAGCCGGCGGCTCGGGGGCAGGAATTCGTCCATGAGCCGCTTCGCAATTCTCGACCAGCCTCGCCCGAGCCCCCCGGCCCTGGGGCCGGCGTTCGCCGGGAACCCGACCGAAAGCTCCCCGGCCACCCGGCTGATCGACGCTTTCGGGCGGCGGCTCACCTACCTGCGGGTCTCGGTCACCGACCGCTGCAACCTGCGCTGCACCTACTGCCTGCCGGAGGACGCCGACTTTCCCTTCGGCGACCGCGACTTCCTCTCCCCCGAGGAGATCGAGACCATCGTCGGCTCCCTGGTGCGACTCGGCATCCGGCGCGTGCGGCTGACCGGCGGCGAGCCGCTGGTGCGCAAGGATCTGCTGGAGATCGTGCGGCGGCTGAAGGCCCTCCCCGGCCTGGAGAATCTCGCCCTGTCGACCAACGGCACCGAGCTCGCCCGCCTCGCCCCGGCGCTCCGCGCGGCCGGCGTCGACCGCGTCAACATCAGCGTCGACAGCCTCGACCCCGAGCGCTTCCGCGAGATCACCCGCCGCGGCGACCTGGCGGAGGTCTGGCGCGGCGTCGAGGCGGCGCTCGCGGCCGGGCTCGATCCGGTCAAGCTCAACGCCGTCCTCCTGCAGAGCAACCGCGAGGATGTCGAGCGGCTGGCGGAGCTCACCCTCGACCGCCCGCTCCACGCCCGCTTCATCGAGGTGATGCCGACCGGCACCAACCATCATCTCCAGCCGGGGGAGTTCGTCTCCGCGGACGACACCCGCGCCCGCCTCGAGGAGCGCTTCGGACCCCTCGCCGCCACCGAGGCGGGGGAGCTGGGGCCGCGCACCGGCCCGGCGAAGGCCTACCGCTTCGCGGGCGCCGTGGGCACGGTCGGCTTCATCACCCCGCTCTCGCACACCTTCTGCGCCGACTGTAACCGCCTGCGCCTGACCTCCCACGGTGAGCTGCGCCTCTGCCTCTTCGCCGACCGCACCTACCCTCTCCGCCATCTTCTGACAGCCGCTGATCCGGCCGCCGCCCTGGAAGGTGAGATCCTCCGCGTCCTCCAGGAGAAGCCCGCCGAGCACAACCTCACCCAGGGGGATTACGGCAACCTGCAGAGCTTCATGCAGATCGGGGGCTGACCCCCGTCGTCAGTAGGCCGGCTCGCTTATTCGACTCTGAAGCACCTTCGAACTTGTGTCGGCACTTGCAGACACTTCAAGGAGGAAGTCGATGAGCCATTGGAAACGACTGAGCAGGAAGCACCGTACCCTCTATCTTGTGATCGCCGTTCTGGCCCTGGCGGCAACGGCCCTGGCCTCGGGCCGTTTGACGCCGGCCTGGAAGGCCGATACTGGCAAAGCGGACGGGACCGTCAGCCTCGGCGGGACGCTGCCGCCGCCCGCCGACGTCTTCATCCAGCAGACCGCGGACTTCCCGGACCTGGGCAACGTGCTGCTGACGGTGAAGCTGACCCCCGAGCAGGTCGCGGCCAAGCAGAAGGACGGCACCGTGTCCTATACCACCCTCGGGAGCCTCGGCGAGCTCCTCTTCCGGGATGACGGCGAGGGTGGCGACGCCGTCGCCGGGGACGCGCTCTACACGGCCGTGGCGCGCGTCGATCCGGCGGACCTCGCAAAGCGTGCCGAGCAGGATGCGGCCACCCTGAGGACGGCGAGCGCGGAGATCCCGCTGTTCAGTGGCCGGGCGTTCACCGGCAGCCAGACGCAGGCGGCCTTCGACATCGCCGGTTTCCAGGCCGGCCGGAGCGTGCGTATGAACCAGCCGGTCATCAACGTCGATCCGCATGGCGGCGGCCCCTGGCCGGTAGATCCGATCGACCCCCTCACCCCGTTCCAGCATCACGTCCTGATGATCACCGACCCCAAGGTGATCGCCGATCCCACCCGGACGACCGATCCCTGCGACCCGGGATCCGGCACTCCGGGCGGCGTATGGACCTTCAAGCACCTGGTAACGGAGATGGCCGCGAACACCGGCCTTTCGCCGTCCGCGTTCACCGAGAACTGGCTGCAGACCTGGTTGAACGACCAGACGATCAACACGTTCGGAGTGCCCAAGCGCCTGGTGATGCAGGGCATCCTCAACGACTGGCATGCCGTCAGCAGCACTTCGGATCTGGACCTCGACCTGTCGCCGTTCCGCCTGATCGCCATCGTTCCGCGGCTCGACCTGCGAGGGGGTCCGGGAAGCGGCGGCAGCAGCTACACCTCTGTGGCAGGCGAGCTGCGGTTCATCTTCGGCTTCGTCCGTCCGGGTTGGATGAGCTCCTTGCCTGCTCATTCTTATGGAGGCGGCTGCGCCCTCCCCTTCACCGCCATCTTCGAATACAAGATCCCCAGCAGGTCCTGCTCGGGATTGGCCGGATTGGCCCGGCAGTGGAGCGCGCTCGACGGGTTCGTTCCGGGCGATCCCGACGACAGATACAACAGCGCTCTGACGCGGCTCACCGAGCCGGTCGTGAGAGCCAACGCCAGCCCTGGCCAACCCTACGGCAGCGCCATCGGGCAGGTACGGACCAACGAGATCGCCCTCGCGGATCTCTCGCACTGGCCTGCGGACCCCTGGCAGCTCCGCGAGTTCCATCTGAGCACGTCTTCCTGGTGGAATCCGCTCGGAGAGACGACCACGGCCAATACGGCGGACGACAGCTTCAACAACAGCACGAGCGACGTGACGCTCCAAAACTGGATCCTCGGTACGATCGCACCGGCGCTCATCGGTCCGCCCTGGAACCAGCCGATCCTGGACATACCGGCCAACTATCCGGCGAGCCCCTTCCAGGGCGCCCGTCCGGAGATGCCGACCACGGGCTTCTTCTGGACCGCCCCCGGTCTCAACCTCTCGCCCAGCGGCGGCGACAACGCGGACAACTGGGGACGCCACCGCGTCTCCCTCAACTCCTGCAACGGCTGCCACGCGGGGGAGACCGGCACGCCCTTCGTGCATGTCGATCCCACGAAACCCCTCGGCGACTGGCACGCCCTCTCGGGCTTCCTGAGGGGAATCACGGTCGCCGATCCGGCCGAGGCCGGCGGACTGCCTCACCGCACCTTCAGCGATCTCGCCCGCCGCGAGGCGGACATCCGCGCTCTCGGGAATACCCTTTGCGCGGAAGTTGCTCAGGTGGACGTCGCTCAAGTCCATGCCGAGCTCGTGAAGACCGGCAAGCTCCCCAAGCACCCCTTCCCCGCCGTCATCACGGACGACCAGCTCCTCTCGCTGGCCGTGGATGACTTGAAGGCCAACCACATCACCGAAGTTCATTAGCCTGTCAGGGCGCGGGTGGGCTCCACCCGCGCCGCCCGCTTCGCGGGCAGCCAGCTGGCCAGCAGGGCCGCCGTGGCCAGCACCAGGACCACCCCGGCGAAGGTGGCGGGGTCGGTGGCGCTGACCTCGAAGAGGAGGCCGGCGATCGCCCGGCCGGCCGCCGCCGCGCCCGCCAGCCCCACGGCGACACCCAGCAGCACCGGGCGCATCGCCTGCCAGACCACCAGGGAGAGCACACCCCCCTCGGTCGCGCCGAGCGCCATCCGCAGCCCGATCTCCTGGGTCCGCTGGCTGACGAAATAGGCGATCACGCCGTAGATCCCCACCGCCGCGAGCAGCAGGCCGATCGCTCCCAGCGCCGTCAGCAGCAGCATGTTGAAACGGGTGGTCGCCGCCAGGGAGGTCCGGATCTCCTCCATGGTGAGCAGATCGAAGACCGGCAGCCGGGGATCGACGGCCAGGACGGCCTGGCGCACCCGTGGGGCGATCGCCGCCGGATCGCCGGCGGCCCGCACCACCAGGGCCATGGAAAGCTCGTGCTCGCCCAGCAGGTCGGAGTTCGCCTGCTCCAGCGGCAGGTAGACCTCGGGGCGCGTCTCGTCCGCGAGCTGCCCCTGGCGGACGTCCCCCGCCACCCCCACGACCGTCATCCAGACGGGCCCCTTCTCGTCGCGCCAGTAGGCGAGCCGCTTGCCGAGCACCTCCTCGCTCCCCCAGGCCCTGCGGGCCAGCTGGCGGTTGACGATCGCGACGTCCGGAGCGCCGGCGCGGTCGCGGGCGGTGAAGTCCCGGCCGCGCACGAGGGGGGTGCGCAGCGTGCCGAAGTAGCCGGGCGTGACCTGCCGCGTGTTGCCGATCATCCGCTCCGCCTCCGGCACGGGACGCTCCTCGACGTCGAGCGTCGAGGAGACGTTGCTCCGCGACAGCGGCAGGATCGACGCCGCGGCGGCCGAGGAGACCCCGGGAATCCGCCCCACCCGGTCGACGGCCTCCAGCACGGTCTTCACGGCGCGGTCCGGTCCTCCCGGGTAGTCGGCGAACGGCAGCGAGAGCTGGGCCGTCAACAGGCCGGAGGGGTCGAAGCCGACCTCGACCGCCTGGAGACGGATGGCGCTGCGGATCAGCAGCCCGGCGCCGACCAGCAGCACGAGCGCCAGCGCCACCTCCGCCACCATCAGGACGGTCCGCATCCGGTCGCGCGGCGAGCTGACCGCCCGCCCCCCCTCCTTCAGCATGCTCTGCAGGTCCGGCCGGGCGGTCCGCAGCGCCGGCACCAGGCCGAAGAGGAGACTGGCGGCGAGCGCCACGGCCAGGGCGAAGGCGAGCGCCGCGCCGTCGATCCCCGCCGTCGCCAGCCGGGGGACGCCGGCCGGGCTGATCGCCACCATAAAACGGACGCCGGCATGGGCCAGCCCCAGCCCGGCCAGACCCCCGGCCAGCCCGAGCACCAGGCTCTCGGTGAGGAGCTGGCGGACGATCCGCCCGCGCCCGGCTCCCAGGGCGGCGCGCACGGCGATCTCCCGCGAGCGCACGCCGCCGCGCGCCAGCAGCAGGTTGGCGACGTTGACGCAGGCGATCAGCAGCACGCAGCCGACAGCTCCCAGCAGGATCAGGAGCCGCTTCCGGTAGCCCCCCAGAAGGTGGTCGAGGAACGGCTCCAGGCGCGTTCCCTGCCCCCGGCGGGAAGGCAGGTCGAGGGGGGCCAGCCGGCGGGCGATCGCCGCCACCTCCGCCGCCGCCGCTTTGCGCGAGACTCCGGGCCGCAGCCTGCCGAGGACGTGGAGATAACTGTTGCCGAAGTTGGCCGCCTGCTCCGGCGTGAAGGCGACCGGCACCCAGAGCCGGGCATCCACCGCGCGCAGCTCGAAGGCGGCCGGCAGCACGCCGATCACCTCGTAGGCGAGGCCGTTGAGCCGGAAGGTGCGGCCGACCACCTGGCGGTCGGCGGCGAAGCGCTGGCGCCAGAGGCTGTCGGAGAGCACCACCACGCGGTCCCTTCCGGGGCGGTCCTCGGCCTCGGTGAAGACCCGTCCCAGCTCCGGCCGGACGCCGAACACGTCGAAGTAGCCGGCCGAGACGCGGTCGCCGAGAATCCTTTCGGGCGGGCCGTCGCCGGTCAGGTTGAAGCTCGCGGTCCAGGCGGCGGCGAGACGGGAGAACGAGCGCGCCTCGCGAAACCCCAGAAAGCTGGCGGCGGCGACCGAACGGTCGTCCCCATGCTCGGTCCGCCAGAGCTGGACGATCCGGTCCGGATGCGGGAACGGCAGCGGCCGCAGCACCACCGCATGGAGCAGGCTGAAGATCGCCGTGGTGGCGCCGATCCCGAGCGCCAGGGTGAGCACGGCGATCAGCGCGAAGGCGGGCGCCTTGCGCAGCTGCCGGAGGGCGAAGACGGCGTCCTGCCCGAGCTCGGCGAGGACCTCGATCCATCGCTGGCCGCGCACGGTCTGGCGGCCGATCTCCCGGCAGCGCCGGCGCACCCCCTCGACCTCGCCGAAAAAGCGGAGTGCCTCCTCGCGGGCGGCGTGGGGCTCCATCCCGTCCTCGATCAGCTCGCGCGTCCGCATCTCCAGGTGGAACGCGATCTCGTCGTCGACGTCCGCCTCGACGGTGCCCCCTCGCAGGTGGAGGCGGAAGACCCGGCGCCAGCTCGCCATCGGCATCCTCCTAAGCCTGCACCGTGTGGAGCACCCGGCCCACCGCCTCGGCATACCGCTGCCAGGAATCCGCCTCGGCGTGGAGCTGGCGGCGACCCTCGCCGGTCAGCCGGTAGAACTTGGCCCGGCGGTTGTTCTCCGACACCCCCCACTCCGCCTCGATCCACCCGCGCTGCTCCATGCGATGGAGCGCCGGATAGAGCGCCCCCTCCTCGATGCGCAGCGCGTCTTCGGTCTGGTGGGCGATCCAGCGCACCACCGCGTAGCCGTGGAGCGGGCCCCAGGAGAGGGTCTTGAGGATGAGGACGTCGAGCGTCCCTTGCAGCAGATCCATCTTGGCCATTCGATCGTTCCCCTAAGATGTCCAGGGAAAGATAGAGCGCTTCCCCTAAGCTGTCAAGGGGACGATCCCGCTATACTTCACCCATGGAATCGGTCGCGGACGATCTTCGCCGCCGGGATCGCGAGGCCTTCGCCGAGCTGCCGCTCGAGGAGCGCGTCCGCCGCGCCTTCGAGTTGGGGGAGATCGGTCTGGAAGCCTTCCGGCAGGCTCAAGGAGTCGACCGGCGAACGGCGATCCGCCTGCTCCAGCGGCGGCGGCAAGCCGGGCGCCAGCCCTCCCGCTGCATGGAGGAGCTGATCGGGTGAGCCTGCTCGCGCGGGTGAGCGAGATCTTGAGGACCCGGGAAGTCCCCCACGTCCTGGTCGGCGCCTCGGCCCTGACCTTCCACGGCGTCGTCCGCTCGACCTTCGACGTCGACCTCTTCGCCGTCGACCGGACCTGTCTCGATCCCCGGACCTGGGACGTTCTTGCCGCGGAAGGAATTGATGTCGAGGTTCGCAAAGGAGATCCTGATGATCCTCTCGCGGGGGTCGTGCGGTTCGCGGCGGTCTCCGAGCTTCCCCTCGACCTCGTCGTCGGCAAGCATCTCTGGCAGCGGAGAGCGATCGACAGGGCTCAAGCGGCGACCTTCATGGGGTTGGAGATCCCGGTGCTGCGCGGGGGCGATCTGATCCTCTTCAAGCTCTTCGCCGGAGGTCCTCAGGATGCCTGGGACATCCAGCAACTCCTGATGGGGCCCGAGCAGGCTTCGCTGATCGCGGAAGTCGAAAGAGATCTCCAGGATCTACCGGGGTATGCCTCCCGCCTCTGGCGGAAGATCCTGGATCCCGCCTCCTGATCCCTCCCGGTGGACGCCTCCCCCGTCTCGTGGGAGAATACGCGCGACATTCTGCCCGGGCCGTACCGCGTCCCGGCTTCCAACCCCGCAAATCCTGAGAGGAGCCCATATGGCTGATTCCACCGTTGCGGAACCGACGACCGAGAAGCGCACCCTGGTCCACTACGAGGTGCGGGATGGGGTGGCCTACCTGACGCTGGACGATCCCCCGGCGAACACCTACACCCACGAGATGATGCGCCAGATCGACGACAACGTCCTCAAGGCGCGCTTCGACAAGGACGTCTACGTCATCGTCATCAAGGGCGAGGGGGACAAGTTCTTCTGCGCCGGCGCCAACATCAACATGCTGAAGTCGTCCGATCCCTACTTCAAGTACTACTTCTGCCTGCACGCCAACGAGACCCTCAACCGCCTGGAGCAGACCCCCAAGCTGGTGATCGCGGCGCTCGAGGGGCACACGGTCGGCGGCGGCCTGGAGATCGCCATGGCGGCGGACATCCTGATCGCCAAGCGGGGCTCCGGCAAGGTCGGCCTCCCCGAGGTCACCCTCGGCGTGCTCCCCGGCACCGGCGGCACCCAGCGCCTGGCCCGCCGCGTCGGCAAGAGCCAGTCGATCGAGCTGATGGTCACCGGCCGCCTGATCGACTTCGAGGAGGCGCAGCGGATCGGCATCGTCAACAACATCCTCGACGGCGACAACTTCCTCGACCAGGTCCACGAGTACGCCAAGCAGTTCTGCCCGCCGAACAAGGCGGCCAAGGCGGTCGGCCGGATCAAGCGCGCCGTGCAGTCCGGCGCCGAGGTCCCCTTCGAGAGCGGCCTTGCCATCGAGCGCGAGCTGCAGCAGCAGCTCTTCGAGAGCCCGGACGCCCGCGAGGGGCTGGACGCCTATATCGGGAAGCGCAAGCCCGAGTTCCGGGGTTATTGATTCCGGATTGAGGAAGACGCAGACCTAGACCCGCCCCTCCGGGGCGGGCCCCTCACCACCCCGGCCCTCCTCTCCCGACCCGGGAGAGGAGGGAGAAAGCAGGAGAATCGGTGGCGTTTCGTCGGGGGCGGGGCTTGTCCCCGCCCTCGCGTTATCTCCCCTCTCCCGGGTCGGGAGAGGGGCCGGGGGTGAGGGTTCGATCAGAAAGGAACCGTAGCTTGGCAGACCAGCACGACAACGACATCGTCCTCGCCGCCCCGGTCCGCACTCCGATCGGCAAGTTCGGCGGCGTTTTCTCCCCCCTTTCGGCGGCCGACCTCGGCACGGCGGCGGCCAAGGGGGCTCTCGAACGGGCGGGGCTCGATCCCGCGCGGGTCGACCAGGTGATCTTCGGGCACGGCCGGCAGGCCGGCGGCGGCCCCAACACGGCGCGGCAGATCTCCTTCCGCGCCGGCGTGCCGGTCGAGCGGCCGGCCTACACGGTCAATCAGGCGTGCGCCTCGGGGCTCCAGGCCGTCCTCTCGGCGGCCCGCGCGATCCTCCTCGGCGAGGCGAAGATCGTCCTCGCGGGGGGCACCGAGAGCATGTCCAACACCCCCTATCTCCTCCCCCGCGCCCGCTGGGGGTACCGGATGGGCAACGCCGAGATCGTCGACGGCATGTACCAGGACGGCTTCAACGACCCGCTCTCCAAGCTGGTGATGGGCGAGACCGCCGAGGAGCTGGCGGCGGAGAAGGGGATCGACCGCGCCGCCGCCGACGCCTACGGCCTGGAGAGCCAGCTCCGCTGCGAGCGGGCCCGCGCCACCGGCCGCTTCGAGAGCGAGATCGTGCCGGTCAAGGTCGAGGGGCGGAAGGGGGAGGTCACGGTGACCACCGACGAGCACCCGCGCGACGGCATGACGCTGGAGGCGATGGCCAAGCTGCCGGCCGTCTTCCGCAAGGGAGGCGCGGTCACCGCCGGCAACGCCTCGGGGATCACCGACGGCGCGGCGGCGATCGTCGTCGCCTCGCGCGCCGCGGCCCGCGAGCTGGGCCTGCCCGTGGTCGCCCGGCTGGTCGGCTGGGAGGTGGTCGGCGTCGATCCGCGCATCATGGGGATCGGCCCGGTGCCCGCCGTCCGGGGGCTGCTGGCGAAGACCGGCGTCGACCAGGGCGCGATCGACGAGGTCGAGCTCAACGAGGCCTTCGCGGCCCAGGTGCTCGCCTGCAACCAGGAGCTGGGCTTCGACCCCGCCCGGCTGAACCCGGACGGCGGCGCCATCTCCCTCGGCCATCCGATCGGCGCCTCGGGAACGCGCATCCTGGTCACCCTCCTCCACGGCATGGAGAAGCGCAGCGGCGAGCGGGGGATCGCCACGCTCTGCGTCTCCGGCGGCATGGGGATCGCGGCGCTGGTCCAGCGCGAGGCCGCATGACGACCGGATCGAGCGGCCAGATCCTGGTCTCGACTTCGACGGAAGAGCGCGCCGTGGCCTACGCCGCGGCCCTCGCCACCGCCGGCGTCCCCGAGGGGGCGGTCCAGGTGGTCACCCCCCTCTCCGAGGTCCCGCTGCGCGACCTCGCCGCCCGCGCCCGGGCGGTCGTCCTCTGCGGCGGGCTGGACGTCGACCCTCAACGCTACGGCGAGGCCACCCTCCCCCACGCCCGGGTCGAGCTGAGCGTGGAGCGCGACGAGCTGGAGTGGAGCCTCCTCGACCTCGCCCGCGAGCGCCGGCTGCCGGTCTGGGGGGTCTGCCGCGGCCTCCAGGTGCTCAACGTCTACCTCGGCGGCTCGCTCTGGCAGGACCTGCCGACGCAACTCCCCAGCCAGATCGATCACAGCCAGTCCGAGACCCCGGACATCCTCGCCCACGCCGTGGAGGTGATCGAGCCGGAGGCGCCGCTCGGCGAGCGGCTCACCCGCGACGTCCCGCTGGTCAACAGCCGCCACCACCAGGCGGTCAAGCGGCCGGCGGACGGCTTCCTGCCGGTCGCCCTGTCGCCCGACGGCCTGGTCGAGGCGGCCGTGCTCGACCGCGACGGCTGGTGGGTGCGCGCCGTCCAGTGGCACCCCGAGAACCTGATCGACCTCGCCCAGCAGCGCGCCCTCTGGACCGACTTCGTCCGCGCCGCCGGGTTCGAGGCGGGTTAGGACGATGGACGACTCTCCCGTCCAACTCCATCGCGAGCACCGCGTCGCGACGCTCACCATCGACCGCCCGCCGCTCAACATCCTGGACATCCCGACGATCGACCTCCTCGGCGAGGCGGTCGCCGGGCTGGCCGCCGATCCCGAGCTGCTGGTGATCGTCCTGCGCGGCGCCGGCGAGCGCGCCTTCTCGGCCGGAGTGGCGGTCCAGGACCATACGCCGGACCGGGTGGGACCCATGCTCGACAGCCTCCACGCCACGATCCGCCGGCTTTGGGACCTGGATGCCGTCACCATCGCCGCCGTCCAGGGGCAGTGCCTGGGGGGCGGCATGGAGCTGGCGATGGCCTGCGACCTGGTGGTCGCGGCGGAGGACGTCCGCTTCTCCCAGCCGGAGATCAAGCTGGGCTGCTTCGCTCCCGTGGCCGCCGCTCTCTACCCGTCGCGGATCGGCGCCGGCCGGACCCTGGATCTGCTCCTCTCCGGCGGGAACCTCTCTCTGGAGAGGGCGCTCCTGCTGGGCCTGGTCCATCGAGTGGCCCCCATCGGGAGGCTCGACGACAAGGTGGCGGAGCTCGTCTCCAGGCTCTTGCACCACAGCGCACCGGTCATCCGGCTCACCAAGAAGGCCGTCCGCGCCGGCCGGGACCTCCCCTTCCCCGAGGCGCTCGCCGAGACGGAGCGTATCTACAAGGAAGAGCTGCTGCCGCTGGAGGACGTGGAGGAGGGGGCCGCCGCGTTCCTGGAGAAGCGGGCGCCGGTCTGGCGGCATCGGTGACCCCGGTGTATACTGCATGCCGGGCTCGGTAATACGGATACATGAACGACTGAGTCAGGTCTGACGAGGGCTGTTCCCCCAAGCTCGTAGACGATCGCCCTCTAGCTTCGCGCGTTTCCCCGGTCCTTCAGGACGGCTCCCCAATTCCTGGAGGCGGTTCCCCCGAGGCAACGAGCGCCTCCCCTATCGGCGCGGGCGGTTCCCCCAATCCTAAAATCGATCCCCCCAAGCCGCCGGACGGTTCCCCCAAGCCCCGAGGCGACCGCCCTATTTCCACGCACCGTTCCCCTCGCGCGGCGGGCCGCCTCGAAAGGTTTCCGGACGCCGTCGAGAGGCTACCGCGTCACGCGGTGAGGTTTCGCGGCCTTCCCGGAAGGACTCCCAGCGCAGTCGAAAGGGCCTGCGGCGGCCTCGATCTCTCTTTGGCCTTCCGCGAGAGGCTCCGGAACCTCCCCTCCCCGATTCCCGGCGTCCATGAACGGCCGGCGGGAGGGCGCGGCGGCCTTCCGGGCCTCACGGCATGCTAGAGTTCCCGCAGTTTAAACCCGCTGTGAAGGTGAATATCCGACTCGATCTCGGTTGCCACGATGTCCATCAGGCTCGCGCGTCTGCTGCTGCTCCTCCTCCTGGTCTCCTCCAGCACCGCGATGACGTTGGCGGCGCCCGCCCCCGATCCCAAAGCGGTCCGCGCTCTGATCGACGAGGCGAAGCGGGTCAACGATCACGATCTGGAAGGGTCGATCCGCCTGCTCGACCGCGCTCTCCCCCTGCTTGGACCCGGGGACGGCGCGTTACGCCTCGAGATCCTGTCCAAGAAGTGCTGGTGGACAGCGTACGGCGACCCGGCCTCCGCCATCCCGATCGCGGCGGCAGGTCTGGGGGAAGCCGGGCGCGCCGGGGAGCCGAAGTTCCGTGCCGAGCTGTACCTGTGCCGTGGCTATGCTTACGAGCAGCAGGGCCGCATCGACGATGCGGGGAAGGACTACGAGCTCGGCGTCCAGGAAGGGGAGCGGATCGGGGACCAGGAGACCCTGGCCAAGGCGCTGGCGCAGCGTGGTGAGCTCCGCTACTACCGTGGCGACTTTGGCGACGCGCTGGTGGATCTCCAGAAAGCCTACGAGCTGAACGTCGCGCTGAAGAGCGAGTCCAGCCAGCGCTACGTCCTGAACGCCATCGCCAACCTGTATGCGGATTCCAGGGTCGGTCAGTACGACCGCGCCCTCGAGTACTACCGCCAGCTCCTGGCCGCCAACGAGGCCGCCGGGCTGTCGCGCGGCATCGCCACCGCTCACTACAACATCGGCAGCACGCTGGAGAGGAAGGGCGATCTCAAGGGCGCGCTCGAGCACTATATGCAGTCGCTGGAGATCGAGCGCCAGCGCCAGGATCCTGGCGAGGTGGCCTACGGCCAGCGTTCCATCGGCATCGTCCTCACCAAGCAGGACCGCCCCCGCGAGGCGCTCCCCTGGCTGAACGAATCCGTCGCCTACTTCGAACGGACGGGAGAAGCCGAACGGCTGGCCCAGGCACGCCTCTCCCGAGCCGTGGCCCTGCGCAAGCTCGGCCGGCTCCCTGACGCGCTGAGCGACCTGGAAGCCGCGCGCCTGCGCTTCGAAGCCACGGGCAGCGAGAGGTTCCTGGAGAAACTCCACGACGAGCGCGGGCTGGTCTTCGCCGCCCTGGGCAACTGGAAAGAAGCCTTCGCGGCGAGGACCGCGCAGATAGGCCTGCAACAGAAGCTGAGCGAGCAATTGAGAGAGGAGCACACCTCCCGCCTGCGGGTGCAGTTCGATACCGAGAAGAAGGAGCAGGAGAACCGGGCCCTGTTGCGGGAGAACGCGCTCCGCGGCCAAGCGCTCGAGGCCGCCCAGCGCATCCGCTCCCTGCAGCGGATGGTGATCCTGCTGGGTGCCGGCCTCATCGCCATCCTGGGCTACCTCGCGGCACGGCACATCGCCAACGCCAGGCGTTTCCGGGGCATGGCGCTGACCGACGAGCTGACCCGCCTGCCGAACCGCCGTCACATCCTGACCGTGGCCGACGAGCAGATCCGCGCCGCGCGGCAGGGCGCGGCGCCGTTCTCCCTGATCATGCTCGACATCGATCACTTCAAGCGGATCAACGACACCCACGGCCACGACGTGGGGGACGTGGTGCTGCAGCGCGTCGCGCACACCTGCCGCGCCGCGCTCCGCCGCGACGACCGGATGGGGCGTACCGGCGGCGAGGAGTTCCTCGCCGTGCTCCCCCGGACCTCCGCCGCCACCGCCGTCGAGGTGGCGAGCCGGCTGCGGGCCGCCGTGGAGGCGCTCGACTGCACCGATCTCGCTCCCGGTCTGCGGGTGACCGTCAGCCTCGGCGTGACGGAGTGGGCCCCCGCCGATCCCGACCTCGCGGTGGTCGCCAAGCGGGCGGACGAGTCCCTGTACCGCGCCAAGCAGGGCGGCCGCAACCGCGTGGAGCTTGCCACCGCCGCGGGTTAAACCTTCCGGTATGATCCTCCGGTCCGGAGTCCGGCCCGCCCCGGCCGCCGCCGGCCCAACCCTCGATTTCCAATCGACTCGTGGAGGAGATCCGATGCCTGAGACCATCCTGGTGGAACGCGTTGGGCGCGTCGCCATCCTGACGATCAACCGCCCCGACAAGCTGAACGCCCTGAACGACCAGGTGCGCAACGACATGCTGGAGGTCCTCGGCCCGATCGAGACCGACGACACGGTCGGCGTCGTGGTGATCACCGGCGCCGGCGAGAAGTCGTTCATCGCCGGGGCGGACATCGGCGAGTTCGCCGGCCGCACCCCCTTCGACCAGCGCCACGCCATGCGCAGCCCGCGCATCTTCGACGTCATGGCGAGCTTCCCCAAGCCGGTGATCGCCATGATCAACGGCTTCTGCCTGGGCGGCGGCTGCGAGCTGGCGATGTCGTGCGACATCCGGATCGCCTCCGAGAAGGCGCGCTTCGGCCAGCCGGAGATCAACCTCGGGCTGATCCCGGGCGGCGGCGGCACCCAGCGCCTCCCCCGCCTGGTCGGCGTGGGCAATGCCATGCGGCTGATCCTCACCGGCGACATGATCGGCGCCGCCGAGGCGAAGGAGATCGGCCTGGTGGAGATGGTCGTCCCCGCCGACGAGCTGCGGGCGAAGACCCTGGAGCTGGCCGCCAAGATCGCCTCCCGGAGCCCGCTCACCATCAAGGTCGCCAAGGAGGCCCTGCGGGCCAGCGAGCGGCTGTCGATCGAGGACGGCATCAACTACGAGCGCGACCTCTTCTGCCTCTGCTTCTCCTCCGCCGACAAGGAGGAGGGGGTGAAGGCGTTCCTGGAGAAGCGGCCGGCCCAGTGGACGGGGCGCTGACCGCCATGGCCGCCCCGCACGCCGGCCTGCTGTCGCTGCGCTCCGAGTTCCCCATCCTGGAGCGCTCGACCTACCTGATCAACAACTCCCTCGGAGCGATGCCGCGGGCCGTGGAGGACGAGGTCGCGGCCTTCGCCCGCTCCTGGGGGGAGCGCGGCGTGCGGGCCTGGGCCGAGGGGTGGTGGGAGATGGCGGCGACCACCGGCGATCTCCTGGCCCCCCTGCTCGGCGTCCGCCCCGGCGCGGTCTCGATGCACCAGAACGTCGCCGTGGCGGCGGCGCTCTTCCTCTCCGCCATCGACTATCCCGCGAAGCGGAACCGCATCGTCTATACCGGCCTGAACTTCCCCAACGTCATGTACCTGATGGAGGGGGAGCGCCGGAAGGGGGCCGAGATCGTGGTCGTCCCCTCGGACGACGGCATCGGCGTCCCCACTGAGCGGCTGCTGGCGGCGATCGACGAGCGGACGCGGCTGGTGCCGGTCTCCCACACCCTCTTCCGTAGCGCCTACGTGCAGGACGCCGAGGCGATCGCCCGCCGCTGCCGCGAGGTGGGCGCGGTGCTGCTGCTCGACGTCTATCAGTCGACCGGGGTGATGCCGCTGGAGCTGGAGGCCTGGGGGGTGCACGCGGCGATGGGGGGCTCGGTCAAGTGGCTCTGCGGCGGCCCGGGCGCCGGCTACCTGTGGGTGGAGCCGGACTTCGCCCGCACGCTCGAGCCCTCCTTCACCGGCTGGCAGGCGGACGAGGAGCCCTTCGCCTTCCGCACCGGGCCGATCCGCTACCGCGAGGAGCCGGCCTGGCGCTTCCTCACCGGCACGCCGAACATCCCCGCCCTCTACTCCTGCCGTCCCGGCTACCGGATCGTGGCGGGGGTGGGGGCGCAAAAGATCCGCGAGCGCTCGCTGGCCCTCACCGACTACCTGATCGCGCTGGCCGAGGAGGCCGGCTTCGAGCTGCGCACCCCGCGCGATCGCAAGCACCGGGGGGGCACGGTCAGCATCTTCCACCCCGACGCCGACCGTCTCTGCCACGAGCTGATCGACCGCGAGATCGTCTGCGACTTCCGCCCCAACGCCGGCATCCGGCTCTCCCCGCACTTCTTCAACACGGAGGAAGAGCTGGAGCACGCGGTGGCGACGCTCAAGGAGCTGGCGGGCAAATAGGACCCCACTGTTCGCCTTGATAACAGAAAGGGAGATCATGAAGAAATCGATTCTGGCGTTGCTCACTCTGGCGCTTCTCTCCGTGGGAACGGCGATGGCGCAGGCCCCGGCGGGGGAAGCGGCGGCCAAACGGCAGGACATCCGCAAGCTGCTGGAATTGACCGGAGCGGCGAAGATCGGGCAGCAGATCGCCGCCCAGATGATCCCGATGTTCAAGCAGGCGAATCCGCAGGCTCCACCGGCCTTCTGGAACGAGGTGCAGAAAGAGTTCAACCCGGAGTCCATGATCGAGCTGGTCATCCCGATCTACGACAAACACCTGACTCATGACGACATCAAGGGCCTGATCGCCTTCTATCAAAGCCCGCTCGGGCGCAAGATGGCCGCCGCGACGCCGCAGATCGCTCAAGAATCCATGCAGGCGGGCCAGCAGTGGGGGTTGCAGATCGCCCAGCGGATCCAGAAGCGGCTGGAAGAGCAGAAGAAGGGCGCCAAGGGGAAGTGAACGCCTGAAGGTTGAAGGGGTTTCGGGATCTCCCGGCTGGGGCCGCCCCTGCGCGTGACGGCGGATCGGGGAGGGAGGGTCAGGGGGCATTTTGTTGTATCCTGCGCCGCGGCGAATATGGGTTCGCCGGCCCCCAATCCCAAGGAGATCCCGATGAAGAAGATCGCCCCCAAGAAGATGACGCTTTCCCGCGAGACGCTGATCATCCTGAGCGACAGCGAGGTGAACAAGGCCTTGGGTGGGGCCTACAGCGACAAGTGCACCACCTCCATGTACGTCTGCTGCAACTAAGCTCCACAGCTCGGTAGGGACGCGGCAATGCCGCGCCCCTACACGTGGTTCAGCAGCATCAGCTCGTGGGGGTGCGGCTCCAGGTAGACCTGATCCCGGAGATACGCGACCCCCTGCCGCCGGACGTGGTGGCGGATCAGGGTGAGGGGGACGATCAACGGCACGAGCCCCAGGCGGTAGCGCTCGATCGTCTCCGCCAGCTCGGCGCGGTCCTCGCCGTCGAGCGCGTCCGAGACGAAGCCCGCCAGGTGATGGAGAACGTTGGTATGGCCGCGCCGGGTGGCGGGACGGCGGAGGATCTCCGTCAGCCCCCGACGGTAGGCGGCGGCGAGCTCTTCCACCGGCGTCTCTTTCCCCGCTCCCCCCAGCAGACGGCCCAGGCGGCGCATGCCGGACTGGTTGCGCCCCATCAGCAGGAACTTGTGGCGCTCGTGAAAGCGCATCAGCGAGGCGCGGCTCCACCCCTCCCGCTCCCCCTCGCGCCAGCGGTGGTGGACGAAGACCCGGGCGATGAAGCTCTCGCGCAACGGCGGATCGTTCAGCCGCCCCTCCTCCTCGACCGGCAGGTCGGGCAGGCGCGCGATCAGGGCCTCGGCGAAGAGGCCGCGGCCATCTTTCGACGGTGCACCCGAGCCTGGATGGACCTTGACCCGCTCCATGCCGCAGCTCGGCGAGTCTTTCTTGAGCACGTAGCCGTCGAGCTCCATCCCCGCCAGGGCCTCGGCGCGCCGCTGGGACCAGGCGCGCATCGGCTCCGTGTAATCCTCCCCGGTGCTCGGCATGACGAGGCGGACCTCTTCGCCCCGCCGCTCCAGCCGGATGGGCGGCCGCGGCGTGCCCATGCCCAGCTCCACCTCGGGGCAGACCGCCACCCACTCGACGTAGCGGCCGAAGGTGTCGGTGAGGAAGGCGTCCCGTTTGTGGCCGCCGTTGTAGCGCACCTCCTGGCCGAGCAGGCAGGCGGAGATGCCGATGCGGACCCTGGGAGGCTCGGGGGACATTCCTTATATATAGCGCAGGCGGGGTACAATCAGACCCGAGGGCCTTCCGGGAGATCCCATGCAACCGATCATCGCGAGTCGCCGGCGAGAGCTTCTCGAGCTTTGCGAGCGCTTCGGCGTCCGCAAGCTGGAGGTGTTTGGATCGGCGGCCGGCGAGCGGTTCGATCCTTCCCGGAGCGACCTCGATTTCCTCGTCGACTTCGAGCCCGCCTCTCCCCGCGAGATGGCGGACCGCTACTTCGGCCTGCTGGAGGCGCTCGAGGCGTTGTTCGGCCGGCCGATCGATCTGGTGATGACCGCCGCGATCAAGAACCCCTATTTCCTGCAGGGGATCGAGCCGTCGAGAACCCTTCTCTATGCGGCTTGAAGCTCGGGTGGCCCCTGCTACCATACCCTCCATGGCCATCCCGAACCCCCTGCTGATGATCCCCGGCCCGGTGGAGCTTTCGCCGGCCGTGCTCGCCGCCGCCGCCGCTCCTCCTCCCAGCCACACGTCCCCCCGCCTGATCGAGGCGTTCGGGCGGTCGATCGAGCGGATGCGGGAGGTCTGGCGCGCCGGGCCGGCGAGCCAGCCGTTCATCGTCGGCGGCAGCGGCACCCTCGCCATGGAGGTCGCGGCGGCCAACCTGGTCGAGCCGGGGGATCGGGTTCTGGTGGTCGTCACCGGCTACTTTTCGGAGCGGATGACGGAGATCCTCCGCCGCTACGGCGCCGAGGTGACCGAGGTGGCGGCGCCGGTGGGTGAGGCACCGGCCCCGGAGCAGGTCCGGGACGTCCTGGCGCGAAGCGGCCCGTTCAAGGCCCTGTTTGCCACCCACGTCGACACCTCGACCGGCGTGCGGGTCGATCCCGAGCCGCTCTGCCGGCTCGCCCGCGAAGCCGGGACGCTCGCGGTGTTCGACGGCGTCTGCGCCACGGCCGGCGAGCGCTTCGAGATGGCCGCCTGGGGGGCCGACCTCTACTTCACCGGTTCCCAGAAGGCGCTCGGCCTGCCGCCCGGCCTGGCGCTGATGGTGGCCGGCGAGCGCGCCCTCGCCGCCCGCGAGGCGCGCAAGGCTCCGGCTCCCCCGCTCTTCCTCGATTGGGGGTCGTGGCTCCCCGTCCACCGCGCCTATGAGGAGCGCAGGCCCAGCTACTTCGCGACGCCGGCCACCTCGCTGGTGATGGCGCTGGAGACCGGGCTCGGGGAGATCCTGGAGACCGGAGTCGAGGCCCGCCTCGAGATCCAGGCCCGCGCCGCGGCGGCGTTACGGGCCGCCTGGGCCGAGCTCGGTCTCCGTTCCGTCCCCGGCGCGGCGGCGGCGGCCAACACCCTGAGCGCCCTCTTCTTTCCGCCGGGAGTCGACGCCTCCCTGCTGCCGCGGATCGCCGCCCGCGGGGTCTCCGTGGCCGGCGGCCTCCACCCCGCGCTGAAGGCCAACTCCCTCCGCGTCGGCCACATGGGCTACAGCGTGACGCGGCCGGACTATCTCCGGCACGCCGTGGAGGCCATCGCCGGCGCCCTCCGGGAGTCCGGCACCGCCGCCGATCCCGCGGCGGCCGTGGCGGCGCTGGAGCAGGGGCTCGCCGTGCCCGTCTGACCCGAGCCAGGACATCCCGCGGATCGATACGACGCCCCGCAGATCCTTACAACGGCCCGTCATATCGTTATGACGGCTTGCGGATCGATACAACGCTCCGCGGATCGATAGGACGGCCCGCAGATCCTTACGACAGCCCGTCCTATCCGGACAACGGCCTGCGGATGCTTACGACGGCTCGCGGATCGATACAACGCCTTGCCGATCGATAGGACGGCCCGCAGATCCGTACGACAGCCGTCATATCCGGACAACGGCCTGCGGATGCTTACGACGGCTCGCGGATCGATACAACGCTTTGCCGATCGATACGACGGCTCGCAGATCCTTATGACGGCTCGTCGTATCGGTACGACGGCCCACGGATGCTTACAACGGCCTGAGGATCGATACAACGCTCTGCGGATCGATACGACGGCTCGCAGATCCTTATGGCGGCTCGTCGTATGCGGACGACGGCCAGCGGATCGATGCAACGCCTCGCAGATCCTTACGCTCCCGCGAATTTCTCCCCATGGTAGCCTTTAGAACATGCCTGACAGCTCGTCTACCCCTCCGGGCCGATGGCCGGAGCCTCCCTCCGGCATTGCCGCGAATCCCGCAGGGATCAGGAAGCCGGTCCCGGCCACGCCTCTGGAGATCGAGATCGTCGTCGGTGCCGAGGGAGAGCCCTGGGACGCACACCTCGCGGGTTGTTCGAGCTGGCAGCCGCGCGATCTGCTCGCCGATCCCGGACTCCTGGAAGAACTCGAAACGCTTCGCAAGCATGCTCACAGGCCCTTGCCGACCGACGAGCACGGGCACCTCTCTCCCGAGGTCGCGGGAGCGGCAGCCGCCCTACGTGCTTTGGCCGCCGGAGTAGGCGATCGGTTGACGGACGCACTCCTCTCTCCACCAGCACAAGAGGCTCTGACAAGGGCCGTTCATGCCAGCCTCGGCGGCGAGCCTCCGCTTCTCCACCTACGAGTATCGCCAGCCGGCGGCGGCGAAGCGGCCGAGAGGCGGGCCGATAGGGCTCTCGCCCTCCCCTGGGAGTTGCTGCGGCTTGACGAACGCTTCCCGGTCGAAGAGGGGACGCTCGATCTGGCCCGCGAGGCTGTCGTGCCCGGAGTACCAGGCCTGAGCCCTCCGGACAAGCCACTCTCGGTAATTGCCACCGTGGCTGCGCCGGTCGACGCCACGTCCCTTGACCTCGAAGCGGAGATGTACCGCCTATGGCGCGCCTTAGGGCATGAATCCGAGGACCGGCGCCTTCTAGTGACCGACTTAGGGACTCTGGACGATCTCGCCCGCGAGGTTGAGCGCTTTCATCCGCCCGTAATCCATTTCAGTGGTCATGGTAGCCCCGGCATGTTGCTCTTTGAGAACGAAGCCGCGCTTGCAGACCAGGTACCAGTAACCACGCTGGTCCGCCGTCTCCGCGGAACCGGACCGCTACCACGGCTGGTCTATCTCTCCGCCTGTCACGGCGCCACGGCTGGGGCCACCCATCTGGCAGAGCGAGGAGAGCTAGCGGTCGATACTGCGCTCACCCAAAGGGAAACCCAGCCTTCAACCGCCGCTTCCCTCCATCGCGCCGGCTTCCCCCAGGTCGTCGCCTTTTTCGGCCCGGTGGGCGACCAGCAGGCGACGCGGGCCGCTGCTGTCTTCTACGCCGCCCTTGCCGTAGGTAAGAAGGCTCGGCAGGCTCTCCGCCGTACGCGCCGCATCTCTGCCGAGCCACATCAGGAGCAGAACCGCTTCACGCATGTATACCCCCTAGGTTGGGCCCAACTCGCCTTCTATCATCGCGGCGAAGACACGCCTACGTCCCTCCCGGCACGTAAAGGTGAAGCTTCTGTCGATCTTGGAGAGGAAAGGCGGCGCATCTTCGAGCGGCTCGACCGCACGGGCGGGAGTCATAGGGTGGAGCGGGGCATCCGGGGCGTACAGCGTCTGCGATTCGGCTTCGTGGGCCGCAGAAAGGAACGGGCAGCAGCGCTCCGCCGCTGGCGCCGGGGACAACGGCAACTCGTAGTCCTAGGGCTTGGAGGCCTTGGCAAGACCGCACTCTGCACGGAGCTGGCGCCCCTCCTCGCCCGCGATCTCAACCCTGATAGTGCCCTAGTACTGGCCCTCGACGGCCGCCACGCCGGTGCGCAGTCGAATTCCGTCCTTGCCCTTTGGCAGGAGGTCCAAGCCGCAGCCTCCGGCGATGCCTGGAACCAAACTCTGGCGGAGCTTCAAAAAGACGGGGTGACAGGTGAGGCGCTCAGTCGCGCCGTCATAGCTCTTGCGAAGCTCGCGGGAGGACTCCTAGTCTATCTCGACGACGCCGAGAGCCTCCAGGTGCCGCTCGGGGAAGGGGAAACCGGACGCTTCCGAGATTCGGAGCTTCAGCGCTTTTGGGAAACTCTCTTGGAGGTGACCTCCACGGCAGGCGGTCTCGGCCTTCTAGTTTCATCCCGTTACCTCCCAGAGAAGACACCACGGAACGCTGAGTTGCCTCTCTCACCGCTGCCCCATTACGACGTAATCCGACTTCTCGCCTGGATGCCAACTTTGGGACGGATGCCAGCCGAAGACCGCGACTGGCTTGCCGAGAGGATCGATGGTCACCCACGCACGGTCGAGTATCTGGAAGGGCTGGCGAGGGCTCAGGAGGAGAGCCGGATGTCGCCAGGCGAACGTTACAACGGGAGAAAGTGGCGGGAGGAAATCCTGGATCCAGTGTTATCCAGGACCCAGGAGAAGGTCGACGCCGACTTGCTGCTCAGCAAAGTCTGGGAGGTCTTGCCGGCGGAAGCACAGGAACTCCTCGGCCGTTGCACAGTTATTACCGCCCCCGCTCCGTGGGACGCCGTGCTCGCTCTACAAACCCAAGAGAGAACCGCCGTTCGGCTGGTCGAAATCGGGATGCTGAGCCCCTTCCAGGCACCTATCGGAACTGAAGATTGGTGGGCACCGCATCGGCTGGTTACTAAGGAAGTTCGGAGGCGGTGGGTGGGAGAACCGAGGGACGCTCATCATCGGCTCGGGGAGTGGTACGAACGGCGTTTCCGTGAAGAGAGGCGGCCGTGGTGGGCAGAGTCTGCAGTGCAGCATTTGGCTGATGCAAGTGACGGGGATGGAGCGTGGCCAATGGCAGCAGAACTCGCCCTCCATCTCCGAACTGCAGGCCGATACCGTGAGGCCCTGGCGTGGGTTGAGCGGGCACTCGAGGCGGCTCCTACGGGCTCTCGGCTAGGTATGGCTCTCACATTGCAGGCTCAGCTCGGCCGTCTATCGAGCGTAGTTCCCAAAAATGCAGAAAAGAGCCTTCAGCAAGCGCTTCAATTGGTGGGACCTGAGAATGTTGCTTTTGTTCTTGGTGAGCTTGGATCCTTGGCTTTGCAAAATGGAGAGATTCAAACAGCAACAGACTATATTGAAAGATCCTTGCAAGCCGAAATCGTGCAAAAGGGAGAGATCCACCACGATGTTGCCGCCTGCTTCCACAAGCTTTCAGAGGTTCTTAGCGCTCAGGGCAATTTCGACGGTGCACGACGGAATCTCGAACGCTCTCTAGAGATCAAGAACCAAGTCTTCGGTACCGACACCCACCCCGACGTCGCCTCCTCTCTTAACCTACTCGCGAGCGTCCTCAAGAAGCAGGGCGATCTCGACGGCGCGCGACGAAATCTCGAACGAGCTCTACAAATCTTCACTCAGGCCTTTGGCACCGACATCCACCCTGACATCGCCGCATCCCTCTACCAGCTTGCAGACATCCTTCAGGAGCAAGGCGATTTCGACGGCGCACGACGAAACTTTGAACGATCTCTAAAAATCTTTATGCAAGTCTTCGGCACCGACGCCCATCCTAATGTCATCTCCTCCCTCCACGCACTCGCAAGCGTCCGACAGACACAGGGCGATCTCGGCGGCGCACGACGAAACTTCGAACGAGTTCTAAAGATCCTCACCCAGGTCTTCGGCACTGACATCCACCACGACGTCGCCGCCTCTCTACATGCGCTCGGAAGGGTCCTCAAGGAGCAGGGCGATCTCGACGGCGCGCGACGAAATCTCGAACGGGCCCTACAGATTTTACTCCAGATCTTCCGCACCGACATCCACTCCGAGGTCGCCGCCTCCCTCCATACGCTCGCAGGCGTCCTCAAAGCTCAGGGCGATCTCGATGGCGCACGGCGGAACCTCGAACGAGCTCTACAGATTCAAGCCCAGGTCCTCGGTACCGACATACACTCCGAGGTCGCCGCCTCGCTTCACGAACTCGCAGGCGTTCTCCAGGCCCAGGGTGATCTCGACAGCGCGCGACGAAACCTCGAACGAGCGCTGCAGATCAAGACTCGGGTTTTCGGCACCGATATTCACCCTGAGATCGCCACCTCCCTCAACAACATCGCAAGCGTTCTCCAGGCTCAGGGCGATCTCGACGGCGCGCGACGAAATCTCGAACGAGCTCTGCAGATCAAGGCCCAGGTCTTCGGCACCGACATTCACCCTTCCGTCGCCTCCTCTCTCCATACGCTCGCAGGCGTTCTCAAGGCTCAGGGTGATCTCGACGGCGCGCGACGAAACTTCGAACGGGTTCTACAAATCCAGACCCAGGTCTTCGGCACCGACATCCACCCCGAGGTCGCCGCCTCCCTTAACGAACTCGCACGCGTCCTCCAGAATCAGGGCGATCTCGACGGCGCACGACGTACCTTCGAACGGGCGCTCGCGATCAAAGATGCTGTCTATGGAACCCGCGATCACTACTTGACGGCGATCACTGAA
Organism: uncultured Acidobacteriota bacterium; assembly: GCA_963698025.1. GTDB lineage: Bacteria > Acidobacteriota > Thermoanaerobaculia > Multivoradales > UBA5704 > DATARR01. Next base: position 2,348,159 of record OY969112.1, read on the forward strand.
ACTAACCTGGGGTATCTCCTCCTCCAGCAGGGAGAAACCGAAGCTGGAGCGAAGCTTTTGGCTCACGCCTACTTCGTCTTTCAGGATACACTCGGCCCCAACCACCCCTACACCCGCCAACTGGCGCCTCTGTTCGAGAAGAATCCTCCCGACTCCCAGGAATAGACGCCCTCCCACCGCGTTTTCATCTTCGGTCCGCCAGGGAGGACGCCATGCCTGCCGCCGAACGTGAAGAACGCATCCGCCAAGCCCTTCAGCTCCTGATCGACGAGGCCCGGGAGCGGATCGATCGCCACCCGCTCGGCCATCTGGTGGCCGGACGCGGGGAGCAGATCGATCTCCGGCTGACGCTGCCGACCGCCCTCCGCGACGGCCAGCTCGGCAAGGTGGGGCACGACGCCTCGGAGTCGCTCCAGGAGGCGGTGCAGTCGCTCCTCCAGCACAGCGCCCTGTTCCAGCCCGGGCGGGTGCTCTGCCTGCGCTGCCAGACCGCGGCCTGCGAGCACTCCGCTCCCGCCGACGCCCGCCAGGTCTTTGCCGGCTGGGGGCCGGCCGGCCTCCCCCGCTTCGCCGACTTCGGCCAGTGGCTCCTCCAGCGGCGCGATCCGCGGATCGACCTCCTCTACCGGGACTCGCCGCAGCTGATCGCCGTGGCCGTGCCGGAGGCGGAGCTCGCGGGGGGTCTCATCCCCGCCTTCCGCCAGCGGGAGGACAGCTATCGCATCCACTCCCAGGTCACCGCCGGCTGGTACCAGGCCCCCGACCGGCAGGGCCCGCCGGGGGCCCGCAAGCCGCTCGCTGTCTCCCTCCAGCTGGTCTCCACCCGCTCGCGGCGCCACGGCCGGCGCTTCGGCGTCAATGTGGTCGGCATTGGCCCCGGGAGCGAGCCGCTCGAGAATCTCTACGACCGGATCGGCGCCATCCCCTGGGGGGACGCGGTGCGCTGGGCGCAGGGGGTGCTGGTGGGGATCGAAGAGCAGCTGGAGCGGTCGCCGCGCACCCCCCTGGAGACCGTCGAGAAGCGGATCGAGGGGCTCGCCAACGCCGTCGCCCGCCGGCTGGAGAAAGACGGGAGGGGCAAGGAGCGCCGCACCGCCCACGGCCAGCAACGCCACGCCGAGAAGGACCGCCCCACCCGCATGGCGATGGCCGACCTCTCGCGGGCGACCGCGGAGAACCTGCTCTTCGACACCCGGAGCGAGACGCTGGTGGTCGTCGGCGACCGCGGGCGCGCCCACGTCTTCAATCTCGCGGGGAAGCTGGTGACCTCGGTGCGCTACAACCCGGCCGTCATCGAGAAACGGCGGCAGAACGGCGTCTGGCGACCCGCCGCCGCCGAGGAGATCCGGAAGGTGCGCGAGCAGGTCGCGGCGGTGGCGGCGGGAGCGTGAACTCCCCATCTTTCCCGACCCGCCTGGCCAGCAACGGATAGGGGTTCCGCGCCGCCCCGTCGACGTAGATCCCATAGTGCAGATGAGTGGGGGTCCCCTTGGCGTTCCCCGAGTCCCCCACGTAGCCGAGCACCGTCCCCACCTCGACCCAGTCGCCGAGGCCGACCGTGGACCAGTCGTCGAAGTGGGCGTAGTAATGATACCAGCCGGCGGGGCCGACCACCCCCGCCGTCCGCCCTCCCAACCGGTTCCACCCCTTGCGCGTCACCACGCCGTGCGTGGAGGAGATCACCGGCGTCCCCCGGCGGGCGAAGATGTCGATCCCCTCGTGACGCCGCCCCTCGGAGCGCGCGCCGCCCCAGGTGTCGGCGAGCTGCGACCGCTCGATCCCCTGGACCGGCACCGGCAGCGACGCGGGCGGCGGCTCGCGGTAGAGCCGCGCGATCCGCAACAGGTTCTTCAGATAGGGAAAGGCCCAGATCAGGAGCAGCGCGAGGAGCGCCAGCCCGATCAGGCGCCCGAGAATTCGCCGCCGGCTCATCCCCTTACCCTACGTCAATCGTCTCGGGCGGGGCCACCCGCGTCGTCCGGAACCCCCGGGCCTCGGCGGCGCGGGCGAACCAGCCGGCGTCGCGCAGGGCGCAGCGGTACCAGTCGTTGTTGAAAAAAGCATAGATGTCCGCCGCCGCGCCCCAAAGCGCAGCCGCCCGGCCGGCCCAGTCGTCGAGGACCTCCGGGGTATAGCAACCCGGGGGCGAGGAGGTGCCGCCGTGAAAGCGCAGATATCCCCAGTCGGCCGTCCGCCACTCAGGGGTGATCGGTCCGCCGCGGTCGGCGAGGCAGAGAGCGGCCCCGTGGCGGGCGAGCACCTCGCGGACGCTCTCGGCATACCAGGAGTCGTGCCGGAACTCGACGGCGACCCGGGTCTGGGGGGCGAGGAGGGCGAGCGCCGCGTCGAGCCGCTCCTCGTTGCGGTGCATGTTGGGCGGCAGCTGCAGCAGGACCGGCCCCAGCTTGGAACCCAGCTCGCGGGCGCGGCTCATCAGCCGCTCGACCGGCTCCTCGGGGTCCTTCAGCTTCTTGAAGTGGGTGAGGAACTTGCTCGCCTTGACGACGAAGACGAAATCCTCCGGCGTCTGGGCGGCCCAGGCGCCGAGGCCCCCCGGCCCGGGGAGCTTGTAGAACGTCGCGTTGACCTCGACGACGCGGAAGCGCTCGGCGTAGTAGCGCAGCTGCTCGGGTTTCGGGATCTCGCGGGGGTAGAACGAGGCGTCCCAGTGCCGGTACTGCCACCCCGAGGTCCCGATCCAGACGGCCATGCCGGAGTCTCCTATTGCAATGGCCGTTCCCGTAGAATCTTCCCGTAGAATTTCCCGATGACACGTTTCCTCCCCCTTCTGCTCGCCCTCGCGCTCGCCGGTCCGGCCCCCTCGCTGCCCGGGGTGCAGTACCCGACGCCGACGGGGGACGTCTGGGTGGAGATGGCCGCCGCCGGCAGTGGCAAGCCGCGGGAGGGGGTGGGGCGGGGGGTGATCGAGGCGGCGCCGGAGCGGGTCTTCCGGGCACTCGCGGATTACGCCCACTGGTCGGAGTTCATGCCGTTCCTCCTGAAGTCCGGCGCCCAGACGCAGCCGGACGGCTCGGTGGTGGGCGATCACACCATGAAGCTCCCCGCCCCCGGCGGCGAGCGCCACTACCGGGTCCGCTTCCACCAGCGGATCGAGACCGGCTCCGCGGGCGGCCCCGTGGGCAAAACGTGGACGATCGACTGGGCCTACATCCCGGGCTCAGGAAACGTCGCCGGCCACCACGGCTCCTGGACCCTGACGCCGCAAGGGCCCGGCCGCACCCTGGCCGTGCTGCGCCTCTACACCGATCCGGGCGGCCTCACTCCGCACTGGGCGGTCGACCGCGGCACCGCCGAGACGATCCCCTGGATACTCCACGGGCTTCGTCAGCAGGTCCGGCGGGCGCGGTACGACGCTCCGTGAGCTAGAATCTATCCGTTCCGTTTCGTCCCACAGCAGGTCGCGAGGATCTATGCGCCAGAAGAAGAACGTCCTTCCCCTGGAAGTCCACCTGGGCACCGAGTTGCACCGCCGCTCCACCGAGCTGACCCGCGCCTGGCTGGACCGCCTGCTCGATCGCCTGAACGTCCAGCCGCGCCGGATCTTTCCGGCCGAGGCCCTGCTCAACCATATCCCCGACGTCCTGAGCTCCATCTCCGACTATCTCTGCTCGGAGGGGGACGTGGCCTCCGAGCAGCTCGTCCGCGACGAGTTCGCCAAGCTGGCGCGGCTCCGCCGCGAGCAGGGCTACGACATCGACGAGATCCTGGCCGAGTTCGAGATCCTGGGGGAGATCCTCTACAGGGCCCTGCGCGAGGACGCGCGCAGTTTTGGGCGCAAGGTGCCGCCAGACTACGCCATCGAGGTTGCCGAGCGCCTTCACCGGGCGCTGACGTCGATCACCGCCATCACCGCGAGGACCTTCCGGGAAGAGGGGTTCCGCGACCGCCGCGAGCGGGCCCGCCTGCTCGGCGGCTTCGGGCGCGACCTGGCACACGAGCTGCGCAACCGGCTGACCACGGCGGAGATCGCCATCCATCTGCTCGAAAGCGCGCCGGAGCCCGCGAGCCGGGAGAAGGCGCTGCGCACACTCCAGCAGACGCTCCGGCGTCTGAAGGGGGTCGCGGACGACGTCCAGGCGCTGGCGATCGCGCAGGGGAGCGAGGAGACGGCGCAGGGGCGGCGTCTCTCGCTGCGGGCGCTGGTCGCGGAGACGATCGAGGAGCTCCAGACGATGGCGGGAGAGCGGGGGGTGCGCATCGAGGTGCAGGAGCCGATCCCCGACGTCCAGGTCGATGCCACCCGCGTCGAGCTGGCGCTGATCAACCTGGTCGGCAACGCCGTCAAGTACTCCGATCCCGAGGAGGAGGACCGCTGGGTCCGCCTCGGTGTTCAGCGCGAGGACGGAGGATACTGGCGGATCTCCGTAGCGGACAACGGCCTCGGTATCCCCGAGGAGATGCACGACCTGATCTTCGAGCAGTTCGTCCGCGCCCACCCCGAGATCGCCGACGGCACCGGCCTCGGCCTCGCCATCGTCCACGCCGCCATCCAGCAGCTGGGAGGGCGCATCTGGCTTGAGAGCCGGCCCGGCGAGGGCACCACCTTCTATTTCACGGTGGTCGATCCACCGGCGGCGCGGGAGGGGTAGATCCAGCGACGGATCTTGCATGTCGACCTCTACGGGGGTTGATTTACTCCTCGGACTGGAGCAGGGTGGAGACGTACTTCAAACAAGGAGACCGATCATGGGCAGTGCCGAGCTGAACCGCTTTCTGGAAGACGTGCGGAAGGATCCCTGTCTGCTGGATGAGCTCCGGGCGCTGCTCCGCGATCCCGAGGCGGCGCTCCTCTGGGCGGCCGGCAGGGGGTACCACCTGACCCGGGAAGACGTCGCAGAGCTCTGCGATAGCGACCGGGAGCTCTCGGACGACGACCTCGAGCAGGCCGCCGGGGGTGATGACAACTGGCCTCCTGCGTAGGCCGCAGGTCAGGCAAACCTCACGGACGTGTTGACCTCCGCTGACTGGCTGGAGGTTTTCGAGCCCTGGCTGATCGAGCCGCTTTTCGATCCTGAAACCGTCAGACGCCTTCGCCGGCTCGCTACTGCTTTGCCCGGCCAATGCCAGGGCACCCTCGAAGTGCGGCTGGCGTCCGGCGCCGCTCCGGTCGATCTGTCGCTACGTCTTCGCACGGCTGACGACGCCCGGGTCACGACGGCGCGGCTCCCCTCCTCACCCATTGGAACATTTCTCCTGCGCTGGACCGAGGCCGGAGAGCCGTTTGCGCCCGTCCGTTCCATCTGGCTGGAGTTCGACCTCGACCGGATGCCGGCGGAAGAGGTACCAGCCCCCGTCGTTTGCGCGAAGCTCCCGAAAGGCGCCGATCCCGGCTGGCTCACCGGTACGTTTCTCCCCGCTCTCCAAGACCGTCCGCTCTCAACCGACCAGCGCGCTCGAATCCTCTCCTGTCTCGATGCCCTGCCGCCCTCGGCCAGCCTCCTCTACGTCTTCAGCCTGCGGGCTCGGGGGAGCGACGCCGTTCGGCTGGAGATCTTCGGCATGGAGCCGGCGGAGATCCTCAACTATCTGGAGCGGATGGCCCCGGAGATGGTTTCCACGGTAGAGACGGTCGCCCCTTTTTTCGCAGGAGCCGAGAGGCTCCATCTCTCCTTCGACGTCACCGACGCGATCCTGCCGCGGATCGGCATCGAAGGCTCCTTCCCCCGCCAGCCATCCCGGGAACCGCGCTGGAAACCCTTCTTCGAGCATCTGGTGCAGCGGGGACTCTGCTCGCCCGCGAAACGGGATGCCGCGCTTGCCTGGCCGGGGTACGACACGTTCTGGACAGCCCCGGAACGGTGGCCGGTGGCCGAGATCGGGCCCCGGGGCGTCTGTCTCCGCACCCTCAGCCACGTCAAGATCGTCTGCCGGCCGGATCGCGGGCCGGAGGCGAAGGCCTATCTGGTGTTCGGACCGCCCGACCGCTCCAGCGAGGGCGCCGCGAGCCCTCCGGCGAGCCGCTCGGCCTTCTCCACATAGGCAGGGAGCCGCAGCTCCGTGAAGATCCGGCGGGCCTCTCCGAGCTGTCGTGCCGCCTCTCCGGACCCGACGCCGCTCACGAGCGCCAGCTCAAGACGGGTACGCCCCACCTCGAAGGGGGCCTGGATGGCCCGGAAGCTCTCCAGTGCCGCTTCGAGCCAACTCGCTGCCCCCTCCAGATCGCCGGCTGCCCGGGAAACACGTCCCAGAGCCCGCTGGGCCATGCCGCTCCCGTACCGAAACCGGACCGACTCGGTAATGTCGAGCGCTTGGCGGGCGAGGTCCTGGGCTTCGTCGGTCCGCCCCGCCAGCAGGCAGGCCTCGGCGAGGAAAGCGGAGAACCAGCCCAGGAGCTGCTGCATCCCGGTCTGGCGCAGTTGCTCGGTGGAGTCCTCCAGCGCCTTGATGGCCTGGGGAAGATCCCCCTTCTCCAGGAAGGCATAGCCCAGGAAGCCCAGGGCCGCCGCGGTGTTGAGGGGGTCCTGGGCCCGCTTGAGCCCCCCCCCGCACTCCTCGATCCCGAGCTCCCAATTTCCGAGCGATGCATGGAAGTAGCCGGTGCTCCAGGAGGGATCGAGACGAGGATCCTGCAGGGCGCGCCAGATCGCCTCAGCCCATTTCATCTTGTCGAAGGCTTCTTCAAACTGCCCCAGGACATAGTGGTGGAATCCAGCCACCCAGTAGGCCTGCCCCTGCCACCACGGCTCGTCGCTCCGCTCCAGCAGAGCGAGGGACTCGCGGCCATGCTCGATCCCCTCCGAGAACTGGCCCGACCAGAAGGCATCGCGGCAGAGCACGTACCAGGCTTTCCCCTCCGTCGCCGTATCGCCACACCGCCGCGCCTCCTCGATCGAGAGGCGCGCATTGCTCGCGGCCTCCACCTGGTCTCCAAGGTAGCTGTAGGTATGGGCCAGCCAGAAGTAGTACGGGCCGGCCAGCGACGAATCGCCCAGCCGGTCCACGAGACCCTGGTTTGCCAGGAAAATCTCCAGCGTTTCCGGGAAGCGGGCCAGCGGCAGGAGCGACTCCGCAAGTTGCAGGATCAGCTCCAGGCGGCGGTGCCCTCTCTCCGCCTCCGGCAGGCGTTCGCAGTGAGCCAGAGCCTCTCGCAACGCCTGTGCCGCCTCGGAATGTGCGTACCGGCGGGCCGCCTGCCCGGCGAACAGGGCCAGATAGGAGACCGCCTTCCGTGCATCGTCGGCTTTGGAGTAGTGGTAGGCCAGGGTGTCGTAGACATCCTCGAGGCGGCCGGCATAAAGCTGCTCGAAGGCTTGGCCCGCCGCCGCATGCAGGCTCTGCCGCCGACCTTTCAGCAGAGTCTGATAGACCGCCTCCTGGGTGAGGGCATGCTTGAAGAGATAGCGCGGCTCCTCGGCCGTCGGCTCTTCGTAGAAGAACTCCCAACGCTTGAGGTCCGAGAGGAGCGGCGTCAGATCGTCGGCTTGCTCCCAGACCTTGCTCAGAAGAGAGAGGGAAAACTCCCTGCCGAGGACGGAAGCGGTCTGGAGAAGCCGCTTGTTCTCTTCCGGCAGACGGTCGATGCGGGCCATCACCACTCCCTGGATCGTATCGGGGACCAGGACGTCCGGATGCTCCAGCAGCGACCTGGCCAGCTCCTCCAGGAAAAAGGGGTTGCCCTCCGCCTTGCTCAGCACGGTGCCGACCAGGGCCTCCGAAGGATCAACGTAGCTCAGGACCGAGCGGACCACGGCTTGGCTCTCCTGGTTCGTCAAGCGCGAGAGCGCGATCTGGGTGGCATAGGACTTCTCGATCCAGGGTGGGCGATAGCCGGAGCGATAGGTCACCAGGAGCAGCACCCGGGAGGCGACCAGCCCCTCCACGAGAAAGCCGAGGAAGTCTTCCGAAGTCTTGTCCACCCAGTGCAGGTCTTCGATCTCGAGGACCACCAGACTTCCCTGGCCCGCGTTGAGGATCAGTTGCCGCAGGATGCGGAAGGTCCGGGCCTGGAGCGCCTGCGGGCTCAGCTCGGCGAGCCGCTCGGTCCCTTCCTTGATGCCGAGGAGATGGAGCAGGTAGGGGAGCGACTCCTCGGCATCCATGCCCGCCCGCAGCAGGCTCGCGGTGATTTGGGCGGCCACCGTGGCGGCATCATCCGACTCGGCGATCCCCCACTCGCTACGCAGCATGTAGAGGATGGGCAGATACGGGATACCACTCGCGTAGGAGATACACCGTCCGGTCAAGAACAGGACCGGACGCTCCCAAAGCCGCCGGTGGAGCTCGTAGACCAGCCGCGACTTGCCTGCTCCGGCCTCGGCCGCGATGCCCACCACCTGTCCCTCGCCCGCCGCAGCCCGCTCCCGCAGCTCCTCCAGGGTCGCCATCTCCCGCTGGCGGCCCACGAATGGGGACCGCGCCATGCCACCCAGAACCGCCTGCTCGGATTGCAGAAGGCCGAGGCTCAGGAGACTGAAGGCCTGGACGGGGGCCTCCCTACCCTTCACCTGGAGCGGCCCGACAGGATCCAGCCGGGCGGCCCCCTGGAGCAGCCGGCTCGCATCCTCGCTCACCAGGATGATGCCCGGCTCGGCGAGTTGCTGGAGACGGGCGGCCAGGTTCGTCGTATCTCCGATCGCCGTGTAGTCCCGCCGGAGCTGGTCGCCGATCCCCCCCACCACTACCCAGCCGGTGTTGATCCCCATCCGGACCTCGAGGTCCATCCCCTCCTGCCCGCCGAGTTCGGCGCGGTGCTCGTGGAGGAGCTTCTGGAGCCCCAGGGCCGCCAGGGCCGCCCGCCGGGCGTGGTCTTCATGGGCGATCGGCGCCCCGAACAGGGCCATGAAGCCGTCGCCAAGGAACTGGTTGATCGTGCCCTCGTAGCGATGGACCTCGGAAAGGGCCAGCTCGAAGAACCGGTTCAGCAGGAGATGCATGGTCTCGGGGCCCAGCCGCTCGGCCAGAGATGTGGAGCCTACGAGGTCGCAGAAGAGAACGGTGACCTGCTTGCGCTCGCCTTCGAGGGCGGATTTGGATTGCAGGACCTGGGTGACCAAATGGGAAGGGGTGTAGCTCTGGGGCGGGGGTGGATGAGGCTCGGCGGTCGGAGTGGTGGGTGCCTCCGTCTTGGGTGCTCCCAAAGGAGAGCCGCATTCTCCGCAGAACTTGAAGCCAGGGGGAGCCTCAGCTCCGCACTGAGGGCAGAGAACAGTCAGCTTGGCCCCGCACTGGCCACAGAACTTCATGCCGGACGGATTGTCGAAGTGGCACTGTCGACACTGCATGGTGGCTCTCAGGTCCAGTCTACCGGCCCACTTGGCCCGTAGCAACCACTGGGCGGAGCTGACCCGGGCCCGGATCTCGCGGGCGGGGGGGCATCTTTCCGGCGCGTGTCACGTTTTTTAACTCAGAAACACCGTAAGTGGTAGAAGGCCTGAGAGGCTTTCGTCAATAGAGTTGTCCCATCAGCATGCATTCGCCAGCAACGTGTCCTGAGCCTCTCAAGACCGGAGATCCCATCCTCGAGGATTTCACCGCCCCTTCGGGCCTGAAAGTTCCCTCTGTCATCGTCCGGCTCGCAGGCCTCCCTGCGCAGGCGATCGAGCCGCTCACGAGCCCTTCCTGTGTCGCGCTTCTGCAGGCCAGGAAGCTTGTTGAGGAAGAGCTCGGAGAGGCCCGGCGGTCGATGGTCGAGGCGATCGGCCACGCCCTCTCCGGGTTCGACGCGGCGACCCGTCGCTTTTTGCTGACGATCAAGCGGAGCTGTTTCAACGGCCGCGAGATCGGGAGGTACAGAGGGAAAGCGGAGTGGGCCGAGCTCCTGCGGGTTTCGCCGGGCCTGGCCGAGCGCATCCCGACCCTCGAAGAGCGGCTCCTCGAGCATGATCGCTCCTTCGCTGCCCTCTACGAGAGCGAGCTGACTCGCGAGCGGCGCCACGTCCTGACGCTGGCGGAGGATCGCCATTTTCTCCGCGGCGTGGCACTGGGACGGCCTGGCTTGGTGGAGAAGATCCGCGCCCGCGCCCCTTCGCTCAAAAATCAGGCATCTCTGAAGCGGCAGGAGAAGTGGGAGCAGAGCCTTCTGCGCTTCGTTACCCGCACCGTAGCGAAGTTTTCGGCAAATTCCACTCTGACCGCCTATGCCCTGGGAAACATCGATGCCTCCCCGTCGGCGCATGGCTTTCATTTCGTCGATTCTCCTCTGCGCGAGATTTCCCTGGTGCGCGCAAACCGTCCGGAGATCGAGCAATTCCAGGCGCTCCTGCTGCGCCACCCAATGGTGCGCGAGCGTTCTTTCGTCGCCTGGAACGACTCTTTCGAAAAGACCGAGCCAGGTCGCTGCAGGTTTCTGCGCGGGGGATACTGGAATCTCGAACCGGGAGCGGAAAGATTTCATTTTACCCCGCAAGCAAGAATAAAAATGACGCTCTCCAGCGCGCTGCTGGGTAACGCCCGGAACCTCTTGCGGGAGGGACCGGTTCGCTATAATAGGCTCCTGGTTCTGTTGGAAGACGAGCATGGAATCGCGGCGGGTGAGACATCTGATCTGCAGCCTCGGAGCACACTCGACCGGCTCATCGATATCGGCCTCCTCATTCTCATGCCGCCCTGGCTGGCTTATGAGTCCCGGCTTGAGCAAAGAATCGGGAGCTTCCTTCACTCCCTGCCTGACGACCCTTCGCTGCGAACGATCGTGGAGGCTCTGGATGAGCTGCTGGCCCTCGAAGAGGGTTTCGCTTCGGCTCTTCAATCCGAGAGCGCGATCTTCGGCATGAAAGATGCTCTCTCGCGACTCATCGGCACCACCCTCCACCTGGCCAATCACAAGGGTCCTCTGATCACCCAGGCAAACTTCTTCGAAGACGTTCTTTTGGAACCCATCGTCACCGCTGTCGACGACCCGGTGATCTTCCAGATCGCGGCTCCGATCGTCGAGGAGATCCTGCAGGTCGCGGACATGGTCGGTCGCTTTGCCAGCCTGTTCAACCATCGCCACGACGTTTTGCATACTCTGGCCGCTTGGTGGCGTGAGCATGAACCTCACCGCCGAGAAGCCCCCTTCGTCGAGATCGCTCAAGAATTCGCCCCGGTCTGGAAAAAATTTGTCCCTTTCCATGAGACTGCGGAAGAATCCGCCCTTAGTACCTTCGACCCTCTGCAAGCGGCCGCCCTCGAAACTCTGCGGGAGATGCGCCGCACGTTATTTTCCAGCTACGAAGCGTTGCTCGGAACAGCGCCGACCAGGGATTTTCTGCCGGTGAGTCAGTTCTCGGAGCTCGTCGGCGCTCTACCTCAGCGCTATGCGCCTCTGCTGGGCGCGAGCGTCTTTGTCCAGCCGTTGGATGCTTCCGGCGATTCCTGGGTGGTCAACAATCTATACGAAGGTACGGGCCGTTACTTGAGCCGCGTCACACCGGTGATGGAAGAACCTCTCCGGCAGCGTTTCCTCGACTATCTCGCTGCGAGATCGGTGGTCGTTCTCGACGGAGAGGAGGCGGATCTCCTCGAGATCAAGTATCCCTGGGGCAACCTGGTGCGGGCCCATCCGCCTCAGACGGCGAAAGTGTTGGAGCTCCGCGGCTTGTATCTCGACCTGCCGCGCGAGCGACGGGTCAGCTTGAGTGATCTCACGATCCAGGCGGATCTCGACGCCGAGACCTTTCGAGTCGTCGACGCTTCGGGGAGGCGCGTGCTCCCCGTCTACTTGAGCACCCTGAGCAACGCTACGCTGCCCAATCTCCTGCGCCTTCTCCTGGCGTTCGGGCCAGGTGAGATCCGCAGCGTTTTTCCATCCGGCTACTCCGAGGGCGATCAGGATTTCAAATCGATCACTCGCTTGACCTGCGGCAGACTGGTAGTGCGCCGCCGTACGTGGATGTTTGGCATCGAAAGCCTCAGAAAGGATCTGGAATCGCTGAGTGACACGCGGGCTCACGCCGCCATTCACGACTGGCGCCTCCGACTGGGCCTGCCCGTGACGGGCTTCTACTACGAGCGCGTCCGCCACGGGCACCCCGGGCAGATCAAGCCTCAATACGTCGACTTCGGCTCCCCCTCGCTTTGCGGTCTCTTCGTGTCCAGCCTGCGGAAGATGACCACTCAGCGCATGATGCTCGAAGAGGCCTTGCCGTCGCCAGCCGATTTCCCCTTCGGCCTCGCTACAGAGCGTCGGGGCTTTGAGCTCTTGATCGATAATTTGGCGGTCCGCGATTCTGGTGGAAATCTCTCCACCGGAACACGGAGACACGACAGGGAGATCACATCTCTCAGAAAGGAACGACAGCATGGCTAAGCACGAAGATCCGAACATGGAGATCGAGGCCCTTTCCGACGACGATCTGGAGTCGGTGAGCGGAGGCCACACCATCACCGGCTCGGGTGGGTCCTGCACCACCGGCTCGGGTGGGTTCTGCGACACCGAACTGGGCGGCACCTGCCGCACCACGGGCGGCGGCACCTGCGAGAATCTGCCGGCACAGCCGGCACAGCCGGCCGGTGAACTCCAGGCCTGATGCTCTGACACGCCAGCCCCGGCCTCGCCCGTGAGGCCGGGCTGGCATTCTCGATGATCCGAGACCTAGCGAGGCGATTTTCGTACGAGAGAGGTCCTACGATGGGGCGTGAACCGAAGGCTTTCGCAGACCTGATTGCACCGTTTTGTGTTGATGATTTTTTCGCGAATTATTGGGAAAAGACATTCCTGCACGTGCAGAACGGATCCGATCGATTCTCAAACTATTTTTCTCTCCAAGACGTCGATAGCTGGTTGCTGTCGACTCGGGGCAACCTGCTCATCAAGGCCCGTGAGGGGCTCGAGGCACCAACGGATAGCTTCAAGCCCCAGGAAATCAGTACGAGCGTCGCTTATACAGCGTTTGCGCGAGGCTGTCCACTGATCATGGATCGCCTGGAGGATCGGCCTTCCCTCCAGGGCCTCGTCTCAGCCTTGGGCAGGGATTTCGATGCCGGCATCTCCGTGGAGGCTTTCTTGACCCCGCCCGAGGCAAAGCCGTTCCCGGTTCATGCGGCCGGTCACGACCTTCTCATCCTGCATCTGGAAGGCGAGAAGATCTGGCAGTTTCATGAATTTTCCCTCTTACAGTTCAATCCTTTGCAGAAGAAAAACTTCAAGTTCCCCTTGGAATGGTACGGGCGCACCAAGACACCGGTCTTTGCTGAGGTCTGCCTCAAGCCTGGCGACGTACTCTTCATACCGCGAGGCATGCCGTTCCAGGCCTTCGCCCAGCAGAGCACATGCCTTCACCTGAGCATCACCATCACTCCACTCTTGTGGGTAGATTTCTTGAAGGTCGCCGCCGAGTGTGCCGGATTGCATTCCCAGGAGATACGCAGAGCGCTCACGCCTGGTTTCGTCGAAGATCAACCAATCTCTGAGCGCATGCGGAGTACGTTTGAAGAGGTGATGAAAATTTTTCAGGAAGTAACATCCTTCGATGAGGTGCTCGCCGCGGTCAAGCGCAATCGCGTCATGCGTCAGAGTTTTCCGCCAGATGGCCACTTTGCCCAGATTTTGGAATCGGAAGAGCTCACCGTCGATTCCGAAATAGAGCGACGCCGTGATGTCCTCTGCTTCGTCGAAGACGTCGTCAACATCGAGCGGAAAACCAAATCCGCCATCTTCTTCGGCAAGGAGCATGTCACCGGACCGCGGCATCTGCGCCGGGCACTGGAGTTCATTCGAGACCACGCTCGGTTCCGCATCTCCGAAATCCCAGGGCTCGACGAGAAGGGTCAGCTTACCTTGGCACGTCGCCTGATCAAGGAGGGGCTGCTACGGCGCGTCCTGTCATCGGAGCCCGTCGAGCGCGCGGAGCTTACGGGGTCTTGAGCCGGAGCACCATCACTCTCAGATCACTGCTGCAAGTCCTGGCCCGCAGGGATGTCGACGAGTGCCGCCAGAGCTGGCGAGAGCAGGCCGTCCAGGGCCTTGTCGGCATCCACGGCCGTCGCCGCTTCCCTCGTCTTCTTCCCGAGCCAGGAGAGGCTCTCTCCGGCGGTCGCCTGCACCGCAGCAAGAGTTACCGTCAAGAGGCGGCTGAGATAAACCTCCTCCGCGTTGCTGAGCCCCAGACGCGATGCGGTCATGTGGAGTTGGCTCCCCCCAATCCAGGCTCGGGCTTCGTAATCGGCAAATCCGATCGCGGCCGAGAGCCTCCTGGAGCCAGTGACGAGCAGGCCCGATGCTCCCTCGAAAGAATCGCCGCCAACTTGCAGGAAGTGCACTCCGGCCAAGCTTCTCTGAAAGATCTGGAGGAACGTGTCCCTCTGGTAACGAGCGACCCGATCGCCTTTCTCAAGGATCGCCGGCATATCCTCGCCCATCGAGTCCACACCGTACCTAAGAAGGTCGCAGAGCTCAATCTCATGGGCGGCGAAACCGAGAGCCTGCTGGAGCAAAAGGCGGAATGCATGGGCGAGTTGAGTCGAACGCGCCGCATTCCCGTGCTTGGAAAAGAATTCGAGGGCTGCAACGCTCGATAGCGTGAAGAAATCGAGCGAGGCCCGAAACAGGCTTGGACCTCCGTACCTCTCGATTTCCGGACGGAACGGGATCAACCTAAACGAGTTGTCGGGATAGACCGAATCGTCGATATCGTGCGGATCAGCCGCCAAGATGTACTCATTGGATCGCCGGATTACCTCTTCGTCCAGCGACTTTGTCGAAGGGGTCGATTCGAGGAAATCTTGTGCGAATCGTTGAGCTTCTTTCAGCACGTAATCTCTGGAACCAGCAGTAGCTCTTAGCCGCAGGCGGATGTGAGGCCCACCTAATCCATAGCGCACGAAAAAGAACGCTTCAATCCAAGCGGCCTTCACGAGAGATGCCACCAACGGATGGACAAAGCCTCTCAACACCCGACTGAGACCCTGATGATAGTAGAGATGGCAGGAGATCCAGCCCTCCTCGATCTCATCAAAGGCCGGTAGCGCTTCGCTGTTCACGTTCGACTCGCCTCCGGGCTACGATTACGACACTAACATCCACTTCACATCCGATTGGACTGCTTCCCGCCAAGTAGACTCCGTCGAGTACATTGGGGTTGAGTTCGTCGGCGTCGTCTTCTTCGTCCACCCTGCCACCCGGTACTGCAATGGGCTACCTATAGGCTTCGGTGATTTCCCACTCATGCGTAGCATATTTAGCATATAAAGATAGTGCCGCCCCTGCCAGGAATGAGACGAAGCGATTCATCGCCAGCGAGGAAAACTGCGACTTGCCCATGCCGGCCTCAGCCGCGATGCCCGCACTCGTTCAGCTTCATCGAAGATGAAAAGTTCCAAGAGAGTTGCCGATCGACACCAGATCCTGCAGTGAGGTCCGCCGTCAATTCACGTTACCAACACCCGCTTCACCATCCGGTCGAACCGCTCCCCCGCCAGATAGACGCCGTCCAGCACGTTGGGATCGAGTTCGTCGATGTCGTCCTCCTCATCAGCATCGCCCTCTCCTCCAGGCCCCAGATCCCGATGGCGCTCGCGGACAGTGGTCGAGAGATAGATCGCCAGGGCCCGGTAGAAACGGGCGGCGAAGCCCGGATCGGCGGTCAGTTTGCAGTTGAGGACCGCCTTCGAGAGGGCGAAGACCGTCGAGTCCTCCAGGGCCTTGACGGTGGCGGAGGGGGGGCGGGCATCCACGAAGGACATCTCGCCCACGATCTCGCCAGCGTTGAGGCGGGCGATCTCCCGCTCCGGGCCACGGCGACTCCGAAGCCAGATAGCGAGCCGCCCCTCCAGGAGGATGAAGACGGCGTCCACCGGCACTCCCTGCTGAATCAGAGCCTCCCCGGCGGGGATGGACCGCTTCGCGCCGGCGGTGAGCATCCATTCGACGTCGTCGTCGTTGAGCTGGCCGAAGAGAAAGAGGACTTTACGCATGGGACTCCTTGCTAGACGATCTGCCGTTCGGCGAGGCGGGCGAAAGGGCCGTTGCGGCGGAGGAGATCCTGGTAGCTCCCCTCCTCCACAACCCTGCCGCCGTCGACGACGTAGATGCGGTCGGCGTTCTGGATCGTGCTCAGGCGGTGGGCGATGACGATACGGGTTGCCTTCAGGCGCTCCAGGCTGCGGCTGACGATCTCCTGGGTGCGATTGTCGAGGGCGCTCGTCGCCTCGTCGAAGAGGATGATCCGCGGCCGGTTCACGATCGCCCGGGCGATCAGGATGCGCTGCTTCTGGCCGCCGGAGAAGGTCTCCGCGCCCTCGCTGATCACGGTGTGCATCCCCATCGGCATCGCCTTGACGTCCTCTTCCAGACCCGCCGCCCGCGCCGCCTCCCAGGCGTCGTCGATCCCGAGGTTCGAGCTGCCGGTGATGTTGGAAAAGATGCTCCCCGCCATCGGCCGGCCGGTCTGCAGGACGACGCCGATCTGGCGGCGGACGGACTGCACGGCGAGCCCCGCCAGATCCTGGCCGTCGAAGTAGATAGAACCCAAGGTGGGCTTCTCGAAGCCGAGGATCAGGCGCAGGCAGGTCGACTTGCCCGCGCCTGAAGGGCCGACCAGGGCAATGAACTCCCCTGGGCTGGCCCGGAAGGAGACGTTGTCCAGGATCAGGGGGCCGTCCCCCTGATACCGGAAGGAGACTTGGCTGAACTCGATCTCGCCGGCGAGGTCCCCCGGCTCGGCCTTGGACTCGTCGACCTCCGGCACGGTCGCCAGGATCGGCGACAGGCGCTCGTAGATGGGCACCATGGTGAGGACGTTCGAGAAAACGGAGACCAGGGAGAGCGCCGCGGCGAGGAACTGGCCGAAGGCGGCGCTGAAGGCGAGAAACTCGCCGATCGGCATGGTTTCCGTTGAGGCAAAGCCGACGACGGCGAAGAGGACGAGCGAGGTGAGCACCCCGTAGACGGCGTTGTAGGCCGTCTGGACGTTGGCTGCCCTCTGCGCGGCGAGGGTCCGCCGCCGCTGCTCGGCGAAGCGCTCGGCCCAACGGGCATAGGCCCGGGCCTCGGCGCCGGCCACTCGCAGTTTGGCGATGCCGTTGATCAGTCCGAAGAGCAGGCTCGCGATCTTCCCCTGCAGGTCGAGAAGAGCGCGCTGGTGGCGGATCTGCAGATAGACCAGCCCCGTCGTCACCCCGGAGAGGAGGAGCACGAGCGCCGTGGCGATCAGGGCGAGCCGCCAACTGTAGTAGAAGAGCAGCGCGAAGCTGAAGACCGAGAAGATCGCCCCGAGGAGCAGGGTGAGGGCGTTGCCGGTCAGCATCTCGCGAATGGCATTGACGCCCAGCGAGCGATTCGCCAGGTCTCCCACCGTGTACTGGCGGAAGAAGGTCACCGGCAGCGAGAGCAGCCGGTCCCAGACGGCGGCCTGCATGCGGCCGTCGGCCTTGCCGCCGATGCGGAGGACGGCGATGCTCCGCGTGAGCTGGAAGACCGACCCGGAGAGCGCGGCCACGATCAGGGCCAGGGTGATCTGCACGAGTTGGCTCCGGTCCGCGCCCGGGATGACGCTGCCGAAGAGCTGCCCGGTCAGGATGGGAACGAGCATACCGAGGAGACCGCCACAGGCCCCCATGAGCAGGATGGTCAGGATGTCGTCCGCGCGGCCGGCGAACGTCGCGCGCAGCAGGTCCCCCTTGGTGAGCGGCCGCTCGGGCAGCGGCGGATAGAACATGTGGGCATCGCCGCTCAGGCTCTCGGCGACGGCGGCGTCGATCCGGACCCGCGTCCCCGCCGCCGGATCGACCATCTCGTAGCCCCGGGTCGAGATCGGCAGCAGGGCGACCGGGCGCTTGTCCTTCTGCTCCGGGTCGAGAGAGAGGAAGCCGACCAGGGAGCCGTTGTCACGCCGCCACCAGTCGTCACGCAGGATCACCCGGCGGGAGCGGACCCGGGAGGCGATGCAGATCTGGGTGAGGCGGTCCTCCAGCTTGCCGCTGGCCGGCGCGTCGGTGCGGGCGCGGAGGACGATACCCTGGGACCGGCCGACCAGGACGCAGGCGGCGAGCAGCGGGTCGGCGTCGGCGTGGGGACCGGCGCCCGCACCGTCCGCCGGCAGGAGGACGGAAGCGAGCCGCGCGTAGGCGCTCCGCAGGCTGGAGCGGTCGAGATCCAGACGGCGCTCGAGGCGTTCGCGGTCCTGCCGCTCCACTTTCTCGTTCTGGAGGACGACGTAGCGCAGGCAGAGCTCGTGGAAGCGGGCGAGCCCCGGCCACAGATCCTCTTCCGTCAGGAGGTCGCGCGTGCCGACGGCGGAGATCCGCGCCTCGCCGTCACTCACCAGCCAGAGCCCTTCCGGCACCGGGAAGAGGTGGCCGTCCCTCAGGGCGAGCGCCGCTTCGCCCAGCAGCCGGGAACTCCCTTCGACGTGGCGCACCCAGGCGACCCCCTCTTGCGCGCGCGCCACCTTCCCGGCCTCGGGGAGGTGGGTCTCGGCGCCCGGGCGCAGCTCCGCGAAGACCTTAGGGCCGGCAGCGCGAGAGATCCCCCCCAGGAGACCGGCCAGCCAGCGATCGAGCCGCGCCGCCAGATCGGCCGCCGTTCCCGGATCGCGGGCCAGCTCCCGGAAGCGGTCCGCGGGGAGCCGCCGCAGGCGTGTGCCGGCGTGCCCGACGGCCAGGAGGCCTGAAGCTGCAACTTCCTGGAAGCCGCAGAGAAGTTGGCCGGAAGCCACCGAGCAAAGGTGGATCCGCGGCCCCTCCCCGCCGCCCGGCATGGCGAAGACCTCGGCGCTCCCGGCCTCGACGAACCAGACCTCCGGGGAGGCAGCGAGATGCAGGGGAGCGTTGCCGGCGAGCCGGACCTCGTCGCTCTCCGCCAGGGCTCGATCGAAAAGGGCCGTCACCAGTCTACTCCGCGCTGATCAGCCGGGCGTAGGGGCCTGCGATTGCCTTGAGCTCGTCGTGGTTGCCCCGCTGCACCACTTTTCCCTTTTCCAGCACGACGATCTCGTCGGCGTCGCGGATCGTGCTCAGGCGGTGGGCGACGATCAGGCAGGTGCACCCCCGTCGCCGCAGGTTCTCGTCGATCCGGCTCTCGGTGGTGGGATCGAGGGCGCTCGTCGCCTCGTCGAGCACCAGGACCGACGGCCGCCCCACCAGGGCGCGGGCGATCTCCAGCCGCTGTCGCTGGCCGCCGCTCCAGTTGGCGCCTCCCTCCTCGACCGGGCTTTGGTAGCCTCCCGGCCGCGCCGCGATGTCCTCATGGATGCAGGCGTCCTTGGCCGCGGCCACGACCTCGGGCAACGGGATCGTCGCGTCCCAGAGGGTGAGGTTCTCTCTCACCGTCCCCTCGAAGAGGAAGACGTTCTGGTCGACCGCGGCGAGTGAGTGGGTCAGCACCCCGGCCGGCGTCTCGCTCCGCCGCCGGCCGTCGAGCAGGATCTCCCCGTTCCATGGTTCGTAAAGGCCGGTGACCAGCCGGGAGAGCGTCGACTTGCCGCTCCCCGAGCTTCCCACCAGGGCGACCCGGGAGCCGGGCTTCAGGGTCAGGCTGAAGCTCTCGATCAGCGGTGGATCGAGCCGGCTGTACCCGAAGGAGACCTCGCGCAGCTCCAGAGAGCCGCGCAGACGGACGGGGGCTCCGGCGGGCGGCGGCTCCGCGGAGCCGCTGCCGGCGCTCGGGTCGATCCGATAGCGCAGGACGTCGTCGAGCCGGTTCATGTCCCCCTCGACCATCTGGAGACGGCCGCCGAGGCTCACCAGCCGGTTGACGGGCCCGATGAACGCGGCCATCAGGAGCTGGAAGGCCACCAGCCCTCCCAGGGTGAGGCTGCCGTTCATCACCCGCAGGCCGCCCAGCCCCAGGATCAGCGCCGTGTTGACCGCCGAGAGGAGAGGCGGGAAGGCGTCGAGGATCTGGGTGTACCGCTCCAGCTCCTGCTGGCCGTTGACCACCTTGGCCTGGAAGCCCGCCCAGCGGCCGAACAGGTCCGACTCGCCGCCCGTCGCTTTCAGCGTCTCGATCGTCTGCAGGCCGCCGATCGCCGTGCCGAGGAGCTTGCCCTGATCCTGGACGAGGCGGCGGTTGCCGTCCACCCGCCGGCGGGAGACGTAGCGGAGGGCGGCCACGTTGAGCGACACGACAGCGATCCCCACCAGGGTCAGCACGGCGTCGTATTGAAAAAGGACCGCGGCGAAGAAGATGACCATCACGGCGCCCAGGGCGTTGGTCGCCAGGTCGCGCGAGAGCAGCTGCGCGACGCGGTCGTTGATCGCCACCCGCGAGCTGATGTCCCCCGCGTAGCGCTGGCTGAAGAACTCCGTCGGCAGGCGCAGAACGTGCCAGAGGAAGCGGCTCGACGAGCCCACCGCCATCCGGGTCTCCAGCCGCAGGAGGTAGACCTGCTGGATCCAGGTCAGGGCACCGGTCAGCAGCGCCGCGGCCCCCATGGCGAAGAGCAGGGCGGGCAGCCAGTCGCGGCGGTTCTCCAGCAGCACGCTGTCGACGAAGATCTTGGAGAAGACCGGCACCACCAGGCCCGGGATCGCCAGCGCCAGCCCGGCCAGGAGGACGAAGACGAGCGCCGCCCGCGAGCCGGCGAGGCGCCTGCGCAATGCCGGGATCAATCGCGGCGGGTCCCCCTGCCGCTGGAACTCCGGACCCGGCTCGAACGTCAGCACGACTCCCGTGAACGCCTGGTCCAGCTCCTCCTCGGTCACCTCCCGCGGCCCCGTCGCGGGGTCGTTCAGGAAGACGCGCCCCTTGCGGAAGCCGTCGAGCACTACGAAGTGGTTGAAGTTCCAGTGCAGGATCGCGGGCAGGGCCAGCGAGCGCAGGGCCGCGAGCTCCTTCTTGAACCCCTTGGCGGCCAAGCCATACCCGCGGGCGGCCTTGACCACGTTGCTCGCCTTGCTGCCGTCGCGCGACACGCCGCAGGCGACCCGCAGCTCTTCGAGCGGGACCCAGCGGCCGTGGTGGGCGAGGACGATGGCGAGGGCAGCCGCGCCACACTCGACCGCTTCCATCTGGAGGACGGTGGGCGAGCGGCGGAGCCTCAAAATCCGGTCGCCTCCCGGACCTTGGGGATGATCAGGCGGATGGGGCGGTCCTCCTGGACCACGATGTCGCCGGAGGCCAGCGTGCCGCTGCTGATCTTGAGGTTCGGCCCGTGGGAGGAGGACCAGCGATAGCCGGTCGGCGTCGCGGGGTCCCGCGCCAGGGCGACGTTGACCTGGATCGGCGGTCCCTGCGCCATCAGCTTGGTGACCAGGGCCTCGTTGCCCAGCAGGCGGATCATGCCGCGGGAGGTCGCGGGAAACTCGGCCACCCAGGTCACCTTGCCCAGCAGGGAGCCATACTCCTCCCGCTTGACGGTGCTCGGCGAGAGCCGGACGGTCATGCCCGGCTGCACCTTCTTGCCCGTGGAGGCCGGAACGAAGAGGACCGCCTGGAGGTTCTCGGAGAGCACCTCGACGCTGAGGATGGCCGTGCCCGGGTTCACCACGTCGCCGCGGTTCGCCAGCACCTCCAGGACACGGCCGGAGTAGGGGGACAGGATATTGACGTTCTCCCCCAGCTTGGCGTTGAGCTCGCCGATCTCGAGCTCCAGGTCGTGGATCGCGGTCTGCCGCGCCTCGAGTTGCTGGTCGAGCTGCTGGTCGGCCTCGATCCGCTTGAGGTCCAGTCCGTTGAGGTCGAGCCGGGACTGCGCCAGTTGGTCCCGCTTGGCGTTGAGCGACTGCTGGGTGGTGAGGAAGGTCTCTTTGGTGATCAGGCCGTCGTTCAACAGGCCCTGCTGGGCTTCCAGCCGCTCGCGCAGGAGGGCGACGTCCTTCTCCAGGGACTCGATGCTCCGCTCGAGGTTCGCCCGCTGCTGCGCCAGGTCCCGGGCCCGCAGCTGCTTCTGCTGGTTGGCGATCCGGACCGCCTCCGCGTATTGGGAGCGCAGGACCCCCTGCTTCGACCGGTCGTCGGCGATCTGCCGCAGCAGCACGTCCTGCTGGATCCTGGCCACCGGCTGCCCTTTCTCGATCACGTCGCCGACGCCGACCAGCACCTCCTGGACCTGACCGGCGGCATTGGAGACGAGGTCGGAGATCCCCCCCTGCCGGAGCAGGATGCCATCTCCCTGCGAGGTGGTGGGGATCGAGCCGAAGATCCCCCAGCCGATCGCGGCGAGGAGGAGGGCGCCGATCCCGGCGAGCGCCAGCCAACCCTTTGGGTCGGTGACCTGCACCATCTGGTCGAGCTGCTCGGGAGAGGAGAGCCGCTCCAGCGCCACCTTGCGAAAAATCACCGCGCATCCTCCCGGGGGGAGGGCAAGGTGGTCAGGCTCGAGAGCTCGACCTCCCCCGCCGGCCCGCTGTTTCGCAACAAGGTTCCGGTCTGAAAGCGGAGCTCGATCAACGAGAGCGCCAGGGCGAGCTCGGCGGCGACCTCGGTCTGCCGCGCGGCGATCAGCCGGTCCCGCTGCGAGATCAGGTCGAGCAGCGTCGAGGTGCCGCCTTTGAGCTTCTTCTCCTCGTTGGCCACCGTCCGTTCGAATAGCCGAACCGCTACACGGGCCCTTTCGAGTTGCAGGGAGTCCCGGCCTACGGCGTCGAGCGCCGCCGGGACGTCCGCCCCGATCCCTTTGGCCACGAGGTCGATGGCCAGGGCGCTCTGCCGGCGGGCGGCGTCGATCTGCAGGAGCGCGCCGCGGGCACGCTGGTTCCGGGTGGGCCACGAGAGCGCTAGCGAGGCCACGGCGCCGGCGCCGGGGATGTTGCGAAAGAGCGGCGAGAAGAAGCCGGTAGTGTTTCCACCCCCCGCGATCCCCGAGTAGCCCGGCGCGAGGATCAGGTCGAGCTGCGGCTCGAGAGCGTTCTCGGCGGCCTTGCGCTGGAGGTCGAGCTCGGTCTTCCGCTGCCGCGCGGCCTCCAGGTCGGACCGGTGACGGAGGGCCAGCTCGATGAAGCTCAACGCGCCCGCGTCCGGCGGGACCTCGTCCGGACGGAGGCTCGGGAAGGGGTCGGAGGGGAGGGCCAGGGCCGCGATCTCCTGGGGCCCGAGACCGATCTCGCGCCCCAAGCCCTGCCGCTGCGTGAACAGGTCGCGCTCGCCGCCGATGCGGGCCGACTCCGCGGCGGCCAGGTTCGCCTCCAGTTGCACGAGGTCGGCCGCCGGCACCTGGTCGGCCTGGATCAGCTTGCGGGTGTTCTCCAGCAGCTCCCGCGAGCTCTGCTCGTTGACTCGCAGCACCTCGAGGTTGTGCTCCGCCGCTCTCACCTGCCAATACTGGGAGGCGACCACCCGCAACCGCTGGGTCACGGTGTGCCGCAGGTCGAGCCCGGCCGCCACCACCTCGCGCTCGGCGGAGAGCTCCTCCGCCTGCACCGCGGCACGCCCCCGGCCGCGCAGCAACGGCTGGCGGAGCTGGAACTTGACCGTCCCCGCGTTCAGCGTCCCAGAGCCGGCGGTAATGTCCTGGGTACGATCGAGCTGGAGCTGCGGTTCGAGGATCAGGCCGCTGCGGAACTCCTTGCTGACCCCCAGGGTGTTCTGCAGGGTGCGGCTCTCCTGGCTGGAGGAGAGGGATTGCGGCACGTTGCTGCTGGTCTGCGACAGCCCCGAGGTAACCACCGGGTCGAACCTCCCGGACGCGATCTGGAGCGCCCCGAGCGCCGAATCCACCCGGGCCGCCTCGATCGCGACGTTAGGGTCGTTGGCCAGCGTCATCCGCACGGCGTCCAGGAGAGCCAGGCCACCCGGGGTCGGATTCTCCGCCAGGGCGGTCAGCCCGCTGAACACCGTCAATAGAACGAGCATCGAAAACCTGCGACTATGCTCCAAGGTGCTTTAGGCTACCAGCATGAGCAGAAGGCTTCAACTTGAGACCCTCGGCGCTTCCCCCGCGGAGGCCGAGGAGCTTCTGGCCTACAACGAGAACGTCTTCGACCTCGGCGCCCTCACCTCGAAGGTGCGCTTCCCGCTTCCGGATGAGCCGTTCGTGGCCTTTTGGGAGACTGTGGAAAGAGAGGCTCGCGTCCGCGGCGCCTTCCCGGTGCTGCGCGATCACCTCCCTCAGCTCCGGTTCCCGGTCCGGGCGGGGATGAGCGAGACCGCGGACTACCGGGCGGCCACCCGGCGTGGTATCCCCGCCGAGACCCTGCCGGAGGCGACGGGGCTCGAGCTCGAGCACCCCAGGGCGATCGAGGTCGTGATCCACCCGAGCCCGGCCGGCCGCATCCCCCTGTTGATCGCCAGGGACCGGGCGGAGTTCGTCGCCCTGATCCGGGCGCTCACGAAAAAGAACGAGCCGGAGCCCGTCCCCGACGCCCAGGGAGCGCTGATGGTCTCCGGCTACAACAACTGGAGCCGCGTCGGCGAGCTGCGCCGCCGCTGGGAGGGCCTGGCTCCGGCCGAGCGCGAGACCGCGACCTGGAGCGAGGAGCTCCAATGCATCCAGACCCGGCGCGAGCTCTATCAGGACCGCTTCATCCTCCTCTCCGACGGTCCCTACAGCGCCGTGCCGGCCGCCGATCTGGGACTGGCCGAGGCGGAGTGGCGCGAGATGTCCCTCGTCATCCGCCGCGAGCACGAGTGCGCCCACTACTTCACCCGGCGGCTCTTCGGCTCGATGCGCAACAACCTGCTCGACGAGCTGATCGCCGACTATGCAGGATTGGTGGCCGCCACCGGCAGGTTCCGCGCCGGCTGGTTCCTGCGCTTCGTCGGGCTCGAGAATTTCCCCCGGTACCGGCCTGGAGGGCGCCTGGACCTCTACCGGGGGAAGCCGCCGCTATCCGACGGCGCGTTCCGGGTCCTGCAGGTCCTGGTCAAGTCGGCCGCAGAGAACCTGGAGCGGTTCCACGGACCGCGGGAGACGGCGCTGACGATCGCGGCAATGGCCTCGTTCCGGCTGGAGGACCTCGCCTCGGAGAGAGCGGGGGATCTCCTGGCCCGGGCGGTCACGGAGCTCCAGGCGGCCATGGCGCCTTGACGGCTTCCGCTATCCGGCGAGACTCTCGAAAAAAGCCCAGTCTTCCTCTTCCAACGGGATCCCGTGTCGACGCCGCTCGGCGGCGGCCTCAGTTTCGAGATCCCCGGGCGCCACGATCCGCTCTCCTTCCACCGCGGGCTCGGCGCGCACCTGCCCGAGGAGACGGGAGAGATCCGCGCGGAAAGCGGCGGGCGCGCGGAAGGCGGCTACGTCGAGGGCGATGAAGAGGTGGGCCACTTGGCGCGGCTCGTCGAAGGGGGGCGTGTAAAGGTGGGAGAGCTCGGCGTCGAGGGGCATTCCGGCGAGCAGGGCACAGAGGATCTCCACCATCATCCCGAGGCACTGCCCTTTGTGCCCCCCCAGGGGCTCGAGGACGGTCTCCTCCCCTTCCACCACCCAGCCGGGCTCCAGGGGGAGCCCGTGAGCCCGGTGGTGCTTGACCTTCGAGTAGGAGACCTGACTGGTGGCGAAATCGGCGCAGAAGAGGTCGTCCCCCTCCCCCTGTACCGCCATCGAGATCGGGTTGGTGCCGAAAGTCGGCCGCGTTCCGCCGTGCGGCGCCACCAGGGCGTCGCTGTTGGTGAAGGCGAGCCCGAGCACCCCCTGGCGCGCCATCGCCAGGGTGTAGACCGAGGCGGCGCCAAAGTGGTTGGAGTTGCGCACCGACACCGCCCCGACCCCGAGCTCGCGGGCGATCCGCGCCGCCTCGTCCGCCGCCGCCCTGCCGGCGACGAGACCGAGAGCGTGCCCGGCGTCGAGCACCCGCGCGGCGCGCTCCCCCGACCAGCGGAGATCCGGACGCGCCTGGCTGCGACCGCCGTCGAGCTCGGCGAGATAGGTGGGGAACAGGCGGATGCCGTGGGTGTCGACGCCGCGCAGAGAGGCCTCCAGGAGGCCGTCGACCACGTACGCGATGTGCTCACCGGAGAGCCCCCGTCGGCGCAGGGCCTGCGTCATGCGAGAGGCCAGAGTCTCAGGCGGGACGGTCCTCAATCGATTCTCTCGCGCACGAAACGGGCGAACCGGTCGATCCCCTCGTCGATCTGCTCCTCGGTGACGTAGCTGAAGGAGAGCCGCACCTGCCGCTCCCGCCCGGGGGACAGCGCGAAAAAGCGCATGGGGCAGACGATCACGCCGTAGTCGCGCGCGCAGGCCGTCAGGCACTCGTCCGTGAACTCGAAGGGGAGGGTCAGGGTGAGGAAGAATCCCCCCTCGGGCCGGTTCCAGCTCACTCCCACGGCGCCGCCCAGGGCAGCTTCCAGGCAGGAGAGCATGCGGTCGCGGTTCGCCCGGTAGAACGGCAGCTTCGCCTGCACGAGCGGGCGCAGCGAGCCTCCCGACTCCAGAAGGATGCCGCCGGCCATCGCCTGCACCACGGGCGAGCTGTTGACCGTCGTCAGGCTCTTGATCTTCGACAGCTCGGCGGTGAGCGGCACCCGACTTCCCGAGGGGAGGACGACCTGTTGATCGGCGACCAGATACCCCAGCCGCAGGCCGGGGAAGAGAGTCTTCGAGAAGCTCCCCATGTAGATGACGACCCCGTGCTCGTCCAGCGCCTTGAGGGTAGGTAGCGGCGGGCCGTCGTAGGAGAACATGCCGTAGGGGTTGTCCTCCCAGACGAGCATCCCGTGCTCGCGGGCGAGGCCGAGCAGGGCGTGCCGGGCCGCCACCGGCATCCGGGTGCCGAGGGGATTGTTGAAGTCGGGCACGTCGTAGAGCGCGCGCGGGCGCCGGCCCATCCGCTGGGCCTCCTCGATCCCCCGCAGGACGGCCTGGGGATCGAGCCCGCGCTCCCCCGTGGGGATCGGGATCAGGGTCAACCCCAGGATCCGGGCGAGCCCGGGAATGCCGATGTAGGCGGGATCGCTCACCAGCAGCGCGTCCTCGGCCGGGTCGATCAGCCCCAGGAGGAGGATGGCCATCCCCTCCTGGCAGCCGGTGGTGACGAGGATCGACTCCGGGGAGGCGGCGATCCCCTCGTCGGCCGCGAGCTGGCGCGCGATCAGGTCGTTGATGATGCCGTTGGTCTTGTTGTACTGACCGAGGTCGTTCCAGACCGCGCGCTCGGTAGTGCCGGCGGCGCGCGCCCGCGACTCTACCCAGACAGCGGCCGCCCCAAGGCTCCCCTCGACGTCGAAGTGGCGCTCCGCCGGCCGCCCCGGAGCGAACGAGACGGCGCCCGGATAGCGGAGCACCACCTCGTTGAGGAAGTTCATCACGTCGAGCAGCGGATCGGCGAGCCAGCTCTTGAGGGTGATGTCCATGCGGCCTCCGGCGGATCAGAAGGTGTTCTTCTTCTCGAGCTGCTCGAAGAGCTGCTGCACGCTCTGATCGGAGAAATCGCCGCCCAGCCGCTCGATGAACTCGAACATCATTCCGGACCCCGGGTCCCGCGTGGAGAAGATCTGCCGCAGACCCGGGCTCTGGATGACCGTGGTGTCGAACTCCATTCCCGCTGTCTTGAGATCCTCCGCCATCTGCGGCAGGTCCTCGACGCCGACGGCGATGTGCTGGACGCCCGGCCCGAAGTGCTCGACGAAGCGAGAGACCTGCGAGTCGGGGGAGGTCCCCTCCAGCAGCACGATGGTGACCGGGCCCGCCTTGAGCACCGCCGAGATCATCGCCGTGGCCTTGCCCTCCGTCCGCCGGCGCTCCTTGAGCTCGAATCCCAGGACGTCGGTGTAGAACCGGATCGACTCTTCGAGGTTGCGGACGGCGATCGCGACGTGGTCGATCGAGCGGGCGTACTTGGCGAGCAACGCCGTGGGACTGGTTTCACTGCTCATAGAACAAGGCTCCTCTATAGGGGATGAGCGGGTTTTCGCGAGAGAGCGCGGTATCGGGCCAGATCGCCCGCTTCTACAGTGCGCCACCCCGGGCCTCCCGGGACTGCCGCGATGAAAATATCACTGGACCGCCGGCTCCACGATGCGGATCGCTGTGGCATCCTGGAGAGGATGACGGACCGCGAGCCCGCCCAGCGGGCCATCCTGCTGGGAGCCAGCAATCTCAGGATCTCCCTCCCGTTCCTGCTCGACCAGGTCCGGCGGCGAACCGGCGGTCCCGTCGAGACGCTCGCCGCCTGCGGCCACGGCCGTTCGTATGGCACGTGGAGCCGCTTCCTCTTCGTCCGTCACCTGCCGGGCATCGCCGGCTGCGGCCTCTGGCGGGAGCTCGACCGGCGGCCGCCCCTCCCCACCTTCGCGCTGCTCACGGACTTCGGCAACGACCTGCTCTACGGCGCCGGGGCCGGAGAGACCGCCGCCTGGGTGGAGACCTGCCTCGACCGGCTGGCCCGGTTCCCTCCTGTCGAACTCGTGATGACTCTCCTCCCCTTGTCGCGCCTGGAGAGACTCAACCGTGCCCAAGTCCGGCTCGCGGCCTCGCTGCTGTTTCCGGGCCGGGAGGTCTCCTGGCCGGCGCTCCTCGACCGGGCGCGGGATCTCGACGAACGGCTGCGGCGCATCGGCCGGGAGCGCGGCGCGCGCCTCGTCGAGCCCGAAGCGGCGTGGTACGGGCTCGATCCCATCCATCTCCGACGGCGCTGCCGCCGGGAGGTCTGGGCCCGCATCCTCTCTCCCGGAGGCGAACCGGAGCGGGCCGTCACGGTCTCGCGGCGGATCCCGCTCCTGGGCGCGGCCGAGACCCGCCTTTTCGGGATCGCCCTGCGCAGATCCCAGCCCGCGATCTGCCTCAAAGACGGGTCCACGGTCGCTCTCTACTAGCGCCGCAGGCTCCAAAACGTGCTCATTTGGCCCTAGAGGTTCTAGGCCGAAGAAGTTTTGACCCCGATTTTCCGTCTTATCTGGGCAGGAGGAAACGAAAATGCCCATGGACGGAACCCACGACACCGGATACCAGCGTCTCTTTTCTCAACCACGGATGGTCCGAGACCTCCTCCGCGGCTTCCTGCCGGAGGAATGGATCGGCTGGCTCGACCTCGTCACCCTCGAGCGCCGCGACGGCGGGGCCCCCTCGAGCCGGCCGGAGGGCGTCCTGATCTGGCGCCTGCGCTGGCAGGGGGGCTCGGACTGGGTCTATCTGCTGCTCAAGCCCGAGAGCGAGATGGATCCCTTCATGGCCCTGCGCCTGGAGCTCGATCGCGGCCTGTTCTACCGCGCCTTTCTCCGTCAGCGCCGTGCCGTCCCCGCGCGGCCACCGGCCGTCCTCCCCGTGGTGCTCTATAGGGGAGAGACGCCCTGGGCCGCCCCGTTCGACGCCCGCGAGCTGTTCCTGCCTCTTCTCCCCGCGCTCCAGCGCCACGTCCCCTCGACGCGCTATCTGCTGCTCGACGCCGCGAACGCTCCGCTCCCGGCGGGCGCCGGGGAGGACAACCTGGTCGCCCTCCTCTGCCAGCTCGAGCGAAGCCGGACGGCCGAGGCGGTCGATCCCCTCCTGGCGCGGCTGGCCGCGCTGCTCGCCAGGGCGGGGGACGACTCCCTGCGCCAGGCGTGGAGCATCTTTCTCGGCTGCTCGTTCCTGCCCCGCCGGTTCCCCGAGCTCTTCACGGCCACGGCGCCGGACGGTGTGCTAGCGTGAGGACGATACGGAGGACCCTGATATGCGGAACCCCCTCGACGAGAGCATCCGGATACCCTGCCAGGCCCGCGACCTCGCCGGTTTCCGGGCCTGGGCGGTCTCACCGCGTTTCCCCCAGAGCGGACGGATCGACTTCCTGGCCGGCGACCTCGAGGTCCGTATGAGCCCCGAGGACCTGCAGACCCACGGCCTGGTCAAGACGGAGATCGCGGCGGTTCTCCACCTCCTGGTGGCCCGCGGGGGGCTGGGAGAGGTCTACGTCGACCGCGCCCGGGTCTCGAGTCCGCCGGCAGACCTCTCGGTGGAGCCCGACATCGTCGCCGTCCTCTGGGAGACGCTCGACAGCGGACGGTTGCGCTACATCCCCGCCGCCAGCGGAGAGCCGGGCCGCTTCATCGAGATGGAGGGGGCGCCGGACGTCGTCGTCGAGATCCTAAGCGACAGCTCGGTCCGCAAGGACCTCGCCCGCCTGCCGCCGCTCTACGCCGCCGCCGGCGTCCCGGAGCTCTGGCGGGTGGACGCCCGGCACGAGCGACTCCGCTTCGAGATCCTGACGCTTGAACCGGGTGGCTACCAGCGGGTGAAGCCCGGCGCGGGCGGCTGGGCCCGGTCGCCCCGGCTCGGACGCCGGTTCCGCCTGGCCCGCCATCAGACGCGCCCCGAGCGCTGGATCTACCGGCTGGAGCACGATTGAGCGGCGGCGTCCCCTTCCGGCTGATCGAGACCGGCGAGAACCGTTTCCGGATCGGGATTCCGGCGGCCAGCCCGCTGTTCGCGGGGCACTTCCCCGGTCACCCGATCCTCCCCGGCATCGCCCACCTCGCCTTTGTCGAGCGTGCGCTGGGGGTTCCCCTCACCGCGGTGCGATCGATGAAGATCCGCCGTCCGGTGGCGCCAGGGGAGGGGCTGGAGCTCTCCCTCGGCGCTCTCGACGGGGAGGGCTGGACCCGGTTCGAGATCCGCCGCGAGGAGGAGATGGTGAGCAACGGAGCCGTCGCTACGGGCCAGGGCGTAGCGGAGCCGGAGGAGATGGCTATCCCGGCCGTGGGCGAGTTTCCCATCCTCCTCCCCCACGCTCCGCCGGCCCGGCTGGTGCATGGCGTCCTGGAAGCCTCGGCGGCGGAAATCGTCTGCGGAGCCGAGATCCCCCCGTCCCATCCGCTGGCGGCCGCTGGTCGTGCCCCCACCCTTCTCGGCATCGAGGCGGCGGCACAGGCGGCGGCGGTGCTGGAGTCGCTCGCCCGGCGGGAGGAGGACCCCAGTCCCCGGATCGGCTACCTGGTGGGCATCCGTGAGGCGCGCTTCGCGGTGCCCTCCCTCGCCACGGCCCGGCCGTTCCGGGTATCCGCCCGGCTGCAGGGGAGCGCACCCCCCCTGTCCATCTACGAGATCGCCGTGGGCGAGCCGGGGCGCGAGGCGGTGACCGGCACGGTCAGCACGTTCCTGGCCGATTCTTCTGCTATTCGTGACGGTCCTATTCGTGACGGATAATCGCCATCGGGTCGACGCGGGTGGCCCGGTAGGCCGGCAGCGAGCTGGCGGCGAGCCCCACCAGCGTCAGGAGCAGGGCGACCGACACGAAGACCGCCGGATCGGTCGGCGTCACCCCGAAGAGGAGCCCGGCGAAGATGCTGGTCGCCCAGGAGGCCGCGAGGAGCCCGAGGACGAGCCCGGCGAGGGTCATTCCGAGCCCCCGCCGAAGCACCATGACGATGATCTCCGAAGCCCGGGCGCCGAGGGCCATGCGGATCCCCAACTCGCGGGTGCGGCGGCTGACCGCGTACGACAACGCGCCGTAGAGCCCGATCGCGGTGACGAGCAGAGCGGTCAGGCTGAAGCTCCCGAACAGCCAGGAAAAGAGCCGCGGCTGGGCGAGCGTCTCCTCGACCTCGTCGCTGAAACGGCTCACCTGCACGCCGAGATTCGGGTCCAGCTTGCGCAGGATGGAGCGGATTGGATCCACCGCCCGCAGGGGCTCGGCCGCGGTCCTCACCTGCAGCGCCATGGCGGGCTCATAGCGTTGAGCGAACGGCAGATAGAAGTGAGGGTGGGGGTCGGCGGGCAGCTCCGAGAAGCGGATCCTGCGCACGACGCCGACCACCTCGCAGACCGTGCGATCTCCCAGCGCGACACGCTCCCCCACCGCATTCCGGCCCGGCCACAAGGTGCGCGCCGTTGCCTCGTCGAGGATCACGACGGGGGGGGCTCCCTGGCGGTCGTCGGCCGAGAAGTCACGGCCGGCGACAAGCGGGACTCGCAGCGTGTCGAAGAATCCCGGAGTCACCACGTCGTACTCCAGGGTCGCGGGCGACCGCTGGACGGAGCCGCCGAGCGGCCGCAGGCTGCCGATCCGGTCCTCTCCGGCCTCGCGTCCGAGCGGCACGGTCAGCGTCAGCGCGGCGGCCTTCACGCCGGCAACCCGGCTCACCTGATCGAGGAGCTGGTCGTAGAAGGCGAGACCGGAGGCCTCCTGGACGCCGCGGAGCGACAGATCCATCTTCAGGTTGACGATGTTCCGGCTGCTGAACCCGGTCTGGACCGACCGCAGGTTCTGGAGCGTGCGGACGAACAGCCCGGTGCTGACGAGCAGCATCAGGGAGACGGTGACCTGCCCGACCACCAGGATCTCCTGCAGGCGGGTCCGGCCGCGCTCCTGGGCTCCCTCGCCCCCCCGGCGCAGCATGGGCACCACCTGGCGGCGCGTGGACCAGAGCGCCGGCACCAGGCCGAAGAGCACCCCGGCCCCCAGGGAGAGCCCGAGGGTGAAGGCGATGACCCGGCCACCGACGGCGACGCTGATCGTCGGCTGGAACCGCCCCAGCGAGAGCCCCTGGATCGCGTCCACCGCGAAGAGCGCCAGCAGGAACCCGGCGCACCCTCCGAGGCACGAAAGCGCCACGCTCTCGGTGAGGAGCTGGCGCACCAGCCGGCTGCGGGTGACCCCCAGGGCGAGCCGGACGCCGATCTCCTCTTGCCGCGCCGCCGTCTTGACCAGCAGCAGACCTCCCAGGTTGGCGCACACCACCAGCATGAGGAGCGCGGTGACGGCCGAAAGCAGCAGGAGAGGGCCGGAGAGCATGTCCTGGCTGCCCGGCCAGAGGCCGAGCCCGGGATAGAGCGCGAGCGCGGGCGGCCGCTGATCCCGAGGCACGCCCGCCGCGAGCTGTTTCGCCAGCCGGTCCATCTCCGCCTGGGCATGGCCGACGCTCACCCCTGGAGCCAGCCGGCCGAAAAACCAGTACAGCCAGGCCGGCTTCGCCGCGAACAGGCCGGCCGACAGGCGCGAAGGAAGGAGGAGGGGTGCGGTCTCCATCGGCACCCAGACGTCGATCTCCTCGGTGTGCAGCGTGCCGTGGAACCCCCCCGGCGCGACGCCGATCACCACGAACGTGCGGCCGTTCAGGTTGAGCGGGCTGCCGATCGCCTGGCGGCGGGCGCCGAAGGCGCGGTGCCACAGGGCGTAGCCGATGACCGCCTCCGGCTGCCTCTCGCGCCGCCCTTCGCCGGGGATGAACAGGCGCCCCAGGGAGCTCTTGAGGCCGAGGAGCGTGAAGTAGTTGTCGGTGACCAGCTGGCCGCTCACGCGGAGCGGCTCGCCGATCCCCGCCAGGTTCAGCGGCAGCGAATAGTAGGCCGCCAGATCGGTGAACACCCGGTTGGAGCTCCGGTAGCGCTCGAACGTCGAGAAAGGGAGAGCGGGGGTGTACTCCTCTCCCGGGAGCTCCTCGATCGTCTGCGGTCGGGCGGCCAGGGAGACGATCCGGCCGGGGTCCATCACGCCGGGGAACGGCCGCAACAGCAGGGCGTCGACGACGCTGAAGACCGTGACGCTGGCGCAGATCCCGAGGGCCAGGCAGGCGATCGCCACGATCGTGAAGCCGACGTTGTTGTTCAGCTTGCGAAAGCCGTATCGGACATCCAGGGGAACGCTCATCGTCGGGAGCTCGAACCTCGCGGCCGCGGACCGGAAATAGCCTCCTTGTCGGGAGTTGCAGCAAAGATTAGCATCTTTGCATGGCCATGAAAACTGGAGGGCGAACGTTCATCTTCTTCATCCTGGCGGCGGCGATCGCCGGCCCGGTCGCCGGGCAGGGCTCGCCGATCCAGTGGCCCGTGCCGCCGCCGGGCCCCCCCCACGAAGCCCCCCTGCCCAGGGTCCTGATCGGGGTTTCCGAGGTCGTCTCCATCATCCCGATCGATGCCCGGGGAGCCGGTCCGTTCGCGGCGGGTCACCTGCCGGGCGCCGTTCCAGGCTGGAGCGTCGGCGAGGAGGGTTCCGAGGAGGTCGGCCGCGTGCGCGCGCGGCTCGCCGGGCTGGGGATCTCCGGCAAGGAGGCGGTCGTGGTCTACGGTGATTCCGACCGCGAGGCGGTCGCCCGCCTCTACCGGCTGCTGCGCTGGGCCGGCTGCGCCGAGGTCCATGTCCTCGGCGGGCTCGACGGCGGGCTCGCCGCCTGGCGCGTCGCCGGCCGGGACCTCGAGACCGGCGCGCCCCGGCGCGCCGCCGCGGCGGCGTTCCTCCCCGCCTCGCGCGGCGAGGAGGCCACGGACGCCGCCTGGATCGCCGATACGATTGCCCAGGCCGGCGTCCAGCTCCTCGACGTGCGCGACGCCCGGGGGTGGGAGCGCTGGGAGACGCCTCCCACCTTCGCCGCCGGCCACATCCCCTACAGCCTCCCCTTCGACCCTCGCCTGCTGCTACCCGCGGGCGGCGGCTGGCCGGACCCGGCCGAGGTCCGCCGCCACTTCGCCTCCTTTGGACCACGGCCCGGCGACCCGGTGCGCCTGGATTCCACTTTCGTCCTCTATGGCGAGGACGCGCGCGATCCACGGCTCGACCTCGGCTATCTGCTCCTCACCCTGGCCGGCCTCGACGTCCGTATCTTCCCGGGAGGGTGGAAGGAGTGGACGGCGGGCGGCGGGCGGCCGGTCGTGAAGGTGATCCCGGCCGCGGAGGTGGCCGCCCGCCTGCGGCGGGAGAACCCCGGGCTCACCGCCGATCGCCCGCCGCGCGACCTCATCCTGTTCGATCTGCGCGAGCCGCGGGACTTCGCGATCGGTCACCTGCCGGGAGCCCTCAGCCTCCCCTTCCTGCACTTTCCCGAGACCTTCGAAAAGGCGGTGGCGGCGGGATGGCCCGGCGCCGACCGCGCCAGGATCTCGCTGGTGCTCTATTGCTATGGAACCGACTGCGTGCGCAGCCGCAAGGCGGGAGCCCAGGCCGCGCGCCTCGGCTTCCGCGACGTGCTCTGGTTCCGCGGCGGCGTCCAGGAGTGGCGGGAGGCCGGTTACCCTCTCCTCGACTCGCCCCTGCCTACTTCGTCCCCTCCGTCTCGGAAGCGGGCTTCACCCGGAGGTGGAGACGGACGTCCTTGACCTTGAGATCCGGGCCGTCGTCGAGCGCCAGTGTGTCGGACGTGCTCAGGGCACGGTTGCGGTCCGCGTCCTTCCACCCCCGTGACGAGTGCGCCCGGCCTTCGTGAGGCTTGACCTCCACCCAGCGCTGCCCCTTGAGATCGGCGAACAGCTCGCCCGTCGGCTCGACCACGAGCCCGCTGTCCAGGTAGTAGCCCGGTCCCATCCAGGTTACGACGTAGGCATGGCCGTCGAGCTGCACGATCGTGCCGACGCTGAGCGCCACCTGCGTCTCGATGTGGACGCTGGCGCAGGTCTTGGTGTTGTGCAAGGAGTCGCAATACGCCAGCGACTCGGTGCCGGGCTCCGCCTCCAGGATCATCTCCTGGGCCTTCACGGTCGCGGGGAGGAGAGCCAGCCCAAGGATGGAGAAGAAAATGGTGGCGGGGAGGATGACGCGATGAAACGACTGCATGGTTTGGCTCCTTTCGAGAA
Organism: uncultured Acidobacteriota bacterium; assembly: GCA_963698025.1. Lineage (GTDB taxonomy): Bacteria > Acidobacteriota > Thermoanaerobaculia > Multivoradales > UBA5704 > DATARR01. The sequence goes on from OY969112.1 coordinate 2,383,393, forward strand.
AAATTCCCCAAAGAGATCTCTATGGATCGACCGCCTCTGCATCGGCCTCCCCGGACTTCAATGGAAAGCAAGAGAACGAATCTACGAAGATTTTATCACTGCTGGTCCACCGGGCCACAGCCGGCGAAAGCAGAACCACTGGTGGGGCTCCCGCCGGATGACGTCCTCGAGATCGGCGGTGAAGCGTGCGAGCGCCTCGCGGAGGTCCCGCTGCCGGTCCTCGCTCTGCGCGACGTCGATCGCGGGCCGCAGGATGCAGCGGTAGCGCAGCCGCCCTTCGCGCAGGACGAAGACGGGCACGATCGGCACGCCGGCGGCGCGGGCGAGGGCGGCGGGGCCGACCGGCAGCGCAAAGGGCCGGCCGAGCAGGTCCACCTCCACCGTCCGCCCCCCGGAGCGCGGACGGTCCCCCTGGAGCGCCACGATCTCCCCCTGGCGCAGGGCGTCCAGCAGGTCCATGCCGAGTTGCGGGTCGTCGGCGAAGTGGGTGGTGTAGAGGTCGCCGCCGCAACGCCGGATCAGCCTCTCGATGAACCGCTGCGCCCGCGGGTCGGTCTCGCGCTCGCGCACCACGTGAACGCGCCGCCCGTCCCGGGACGAGGGGAGCATCGAGCCCACCTCCCAGGCGCCGATGTGGGCGGTGACCAGGATGAAGCCGCCGGCGCCGCCCGCCAGCTCGCTCCAGGCCTCCAGCCCCTCGGCCTCGATGGCGAACATGCGATCCGTGCTCAGCCGCTCGTAGCGCTCCGAGAGGCACCAGGCGAAAGTATGGAAGGTGCGGTGGATCCGGCGCTGGCGCTCCCACCAGCCGCAGGGCCCGAGCACCGCCTCGAGGTTCGAGGCGATGGCGGCGCGGATCTTCCGCAGGGCGATCCAGAAGAAAACGGTGAACAGGTTGAGCACCACGCGCAGCCCCCAGGTGGGGAGGATGGAGACTCCGAACTGGTGGATACGGAACCAGAAGACCCCGGTGACATGGAAAGGCCCCAGGAGGCGGCGGCTCCAGCCGCCCTCCGGCGCGTGCGGGGGGGTCTCGCGGGGGATGGCAACGCTCATGAAAGCCGTCTCTCGTCCTTTCCGTCCTCGGTTCGACTGGGGTCCGTTGCCTCATTGTCCCACGGTTCGGGCTCCAGGGGGCGATTTCTCTCCAGGCAGGCCTCCAGGGCGGGCAGCACCACGACGGTGGCCAGCAGGCAGGCCGAGAGCCCCAGGGCGACCAGGCTCCCCGCGTGGCGCAACCCCGGCACCTGCGAGGTGCTCAGGCTGCCGAAGCCGATCACCGTCGTCAGGGTCGCCAGGGTGAGCGCCAGGCCCATGTCCGCGGTCGCCGCCTGAAAGCCACGGGCCGGATGCAGGCGCTTCCAGTGGACGGCGTTCGCTCCGAGGGTCGTGCCGGTGCCCAGCAGCAGCGGGACGGTAAAGGCGCACAGCAGGTCCAGGGGGAGGCCCAGGACACCCCAGAGCCCGAAAGCCCAGAGCCCCCCCAGGGTCAGGGGGAGGACCGCGAGGAGCGCGTCCCGCAGCCGGCCGCGGAACGAGATGAGCACCACCGTGCCGACGAGGACCAGGGCCAGGACGCTCGACCGCGCGAGATCCGACAGGGCGAGGTTGCGCAGCTCCGCCCCGACCCGCGGGATCGAGGCCAGGGCAACGTCCCGGCCGCCGGGCGCGACGCGCGAGAGCGCCCGGGCCAGCGCTTCCGGATCGACCTTCGTGCCCATCCCCAAGGGGAGCCGCACGTGCACGGCGACCACGGCGCCCTTCCCCTGGGGTCCCAGGCGTACCAGCTCCGACATCCAGCGCGGCCACTCGGCGAGGGCTGGAGCCCCCGGATCCTCCCCCCGTCCCAAGGCGCGCAGGGTGCTCAAGGCCGGAGCGAAGGGGGCGAGCTTGAAGCCCGCCGCGACCAGCTCCCGCTGGAGATCGTCCGCGGCCCGCTCCAGCGGCAGGCCGTGCAGCTCCGCCAGGCGCTGCCGGAGCTGCCCCCCCTCCACCATCCAGTCCGCGGGGGAGGTGATCTCCGCCCGCGGACCCAGGCGCGTCTCCAGGATCTTCCGAGCCGCGGCGGCGCGGTCGAGCGCACCCTCCAGGGTGCGCCCCCGCAGCACCACCGAGAAGGTGTCGAGCCCCACGGAGAACGTCTGCACCAGCAGCCGCTCGGCCTCGGCCGACGGGGCGTCGGCCGGCCGCAGCGCCCGCAGGTCGGTGGAGAGCTCCAGGCGTGAGATCCCCCAGCCGGCCACCGCCGTGAGCAGGGCCGTGAGGGCGAGGGAGGTGCGCCAGCGCCGGGCCGACAGGGCGGCGATGCCCGCCAGGACCGGCCGGCCGAACCGCGGCCAGAGCCGCAGGGGGCGGAAGCCGGCCGAGGCGCGAGGGAAGCCCGCGAGCAGGGCGGCGCACAGGGTCGCGGTGGCGATCAGGGTGGCGATCACCCCCAGGGACAGCACCTGCCCCAGCTCCCGGAGCAGCCGGAAGTGGGCGACGCTCAGCGCGGCGAGCCCCGCGGCCGTGGTGATCGCCGTGGTGGCGATCCCCGGCCCGGTCTCCCGGAAGGCCGTGGTCAGCGCCGCCGTCACCCCTTCGCCGCGCAGGCGCAGATCCCGGAACCGGGCCGAGCCGATGATGCCGTAGTCGACCCCCATCCCCAGCAGGGCGGCGGTGAAACCCACGCTCAGGACGCTGATGCTGCCCAGCTCCAGAGCCGCCCCCGCCGCCATCCAGACCGTGCCGGCGGCGACGGTGGCGAGGATGGCCGTGGGCAGGAAGAGCCCCTCGAAGCCGAGGACCATCACCAGGGCGAGCCCGAAGATCGTGCTGATCGCCGAATTCCTGAGGTCGCGGCGGAAGAGGGCCTCGTCCTGGGCGGCGTAGATGGGGCCCCCCACGGCCTGGAAGTCGAGCGGCACGCCCATGGACTTGCGGACCCCGCCGTAGGCCCCTTGCAGCGCCGCGATCAGGGCCCGCCCCCCCGCGGGGTCCATCTCGGCGCTGGCGGGGGTGAGGATCACCAGGGTGGCGTCCCCCTTGGAGGAGATGAAGGCGCCGCTCAACGGATCGATCGGCAGCGACGAGGCGGCGGCCCCGAGCAGCCCCTCCGAGAGGCCCAGGGGGTCGGCGGCGAACAGCGGCGCCGCGAAGGCTCCGACCGGGCTGCGCAGAGCCCCCCGCATCTCCGCCACCCGGGTCTGGATCGACCGCGGATCGAGGCGGCGGGCCAGATCCTCCCGCCAGCCCGGCGTGCGCAGGAGGAGCGGCATGCGGGGCGCCACGTGGGCGAAAAAGAAGCGTTCGTCCTCCTCGGTCAGGCCGGCGCGGGCTTCGGCCACCAGGGGGCTCTGCCTCATCCGGTCGGCCAGCTCGCTGGCGGCGTTGATCAGGGTCTCCGATTCCGCCGGCTGACCCTTTGGCGAGCGCACCAGGACGAAGACCTTTTCGAAGCCGCCGAACGTGCGCAGGAAGGTGCGGTAATCCTCCGCCGCCGGCGCCCCCTCCGGCAGCAGGGCCTCGATCTGGGTTTCGATGCGGAAGCGGGAGGCCGGGAGGAGGGCGGCCAGGGTGAACAGGATCGTGACCGCCAGCACCAGCCGCGGCCGGCGGGCGACGAGAGCGGCGAACGACGAGGAGAGGCGGCCGAGCATCTGGAATTACGCCGAGGCGCCGGCGTCGACCACCACCGTCTGGCCGGTGATCGCCGCCGCGCGGTCCGAGAGGAGGAAATGGACCGCACCCGCCACGTCGGCCGGCCGGACCCCCCGCGCCAGGCACTCGCCGGCGCGCAGATGGACGATCGCGGCCTCGGGCAGGCCGGCCGTCAGGTCGGTGGCGACGAAGCCGGGCACCACGGCGTTGACCCGCACGCCGCGCTTGCCGGCCTCGCGCGCCAGCGACCGGGTGAGGCCCAGGATGCCGGCCTTGGAGGCGGCGTAGGCCCCCTGGCCGGCGACGCCGTGCAGGGCCGACAGGGAGGAGACGTTGACGATCGCCCCCTGCCGCCGCACCATCATCCCCCGCAGCACCGCCCGGCAGCAGCGGAAGAGGCCGCCGAGGTTGGTGTCGAGCACCGCCTCCCAGTCCTCGTCCGAGGTCATGGCGAGCAGCGACTCGCGGCGCAGCCCGGCGTTGTTGACCAGCCCCGCGACCGGCCCCAGCGCCTCCTCCACTTCGGCGACCAGGTCGTCCGGCCGGGCGCGGTCGCGCAGGTCCAGACGGAAGGCCCGCGCCCCGGTGGCCGCCGCGACCTCCCGCGCCGCCCCCTCGTCGGCGTTCCAGGTGAAGGCCACGCGGGCGTCCGGCTCGGCGGCGAGCACCTCGACCATCGCCCGGCCGAGCCCGCGGCTGCCGCCGGTTACGAGGATCGCGCCCATCGCAGCATCTCCAGGCGGGCGCGGGCGACCGCGCCCGCGATCCGCAGGCTGTCCATCAGCGGCCGGTAGTGGCTGGTCGTCCTCCCGTCGGCGAAGCCCAGCCGCACCGGCACCGTGATCACCCGGAACCCCCGCCGGCCTGCCCGCACCACCACCGCGCTCTCGGCCTCGAAGCGCGCCTCGGGGAAGCCGACGTCCTCGATCAGGCGCCGCGAGTAGTAGCGGAACCCGGTCTGGATGTCGGCGAGATGCTGGCCGGCGGCGAGCGAGATCACCCGCGAGGAGAGCCGGTTGCTGGCCCGGCGCAGCGAGCCCATCTCGCCGAAGAGGTGGTCGCGCACCCCGAGCACCAGATCGGCGCCGTTCGCCGCCGGCGCCAGCAGCTTGGGGATCTCCTCGGGGAGGTGCTGGCCGTCGGCGTCGAGGGTTACCACGCCGTCGAAACCACGGCCGAAGAGCTCGGCGAAGGCGAACGCCAGCGCCGCGCCCTTGCCGCGGTTGCGCGGAAAGGAGTGGACGCGCGCGCCGGCGCGGCGGGCCTCCTCGGCGGTGCCGTCCGTCGAGCCGTCGTCCACCACCAGCACCTCCCGCACTTCGAGCAGCGCGCCGCGCGCCACCGTCCCCACGGAGGGGGCGGCCTGGTACGCGGGAATCGTAGCGGCGATTCGCAGGGTCAAGACTCCTCCCATGGATGGCAGGATTCTAGCCCAACCCGGCGCAAGCGACCTCTCATCCTCCGGATCATCGAGAGGATCACCAAGGGCTTCAAGCCTTCCCCAGCACGACCCACGCCGCCGCCCCGCCGACGGCGAGGCTGGTGGCGAGGACCACGGAAGGGGGCGGCAAGGGGGAGCCGTCGAGGAGGGTGAGCCCCAACTCGGGGTCGGGCTCCGTGCCGCCCGGGATGGGGCTCAGGGGGGAGCCCGCCGCCGCCAGCACCGCCGCCCCCAGGTGGCCGCCGCCATACTCCCCCGTCACCGCCTTGGGCGCGGCCACCGGCGGCAGGGGCGCTCCCTCCCAGACGGCGCGGAGCACCTCGGCCTCCAGCCGGTCGCCGCCGGTCGAGCCGCCGGCGCCGGAGACGACGAGGTCGACGTCGGCGGGCCCGAGGCCGGCCCGCTCGAGGGTGCGCCGCAGCCCGCGGGCGAGCGCCCGGTGCCCTCGCCCCCAGCCGGAAGGGGGCGCCGTGGGATCGAAGCCGCTCCCCCAGGCCAGGACCCGGGCCAGGGCTCGCCCGCCGCGGGCGGCGAGGCTCCCGGCGCTCTCCAGCACCACCACCGTCCCCCCCTCCCCGGCGACGAAGCCGTTGCGGCGGCGGTCGAAGGGGCGCGCCAGCTCCTCGCCGTCCGCTCCCTCCCGGGCCAGGGCGCCGAAGCGGTCGAGCAGGGCGTGCAGCAGCGGCGTCATCTCGTCCACCGCGCCGGCGAGGACGCGGCCGGCGCGGCCGGCGGCGATCTCGGCGGCCCCGGCGCCGAGGGCGAGCAGCGGCCCGGCCTCGCGCTGGCAGATCGTGAGGCTCGCCCCCCGCGCCTTGAGCGCGATGGCGATCTGCGCCGCCGGCGCGTTGGCCACGCTCTCCATGAACAGCGACGGCGAGGCGGCCTCCGGACCCTCGAAGAGGATCTGCTTCAGCAGCGCCTCCGTATTCGTCGACGGTCCGAAGGCGGTCGCGATCACCACCGCCGTGCCCGCCTCTTCCTCGACGCCGAGGCCGGCGCAGCGCAGGGCCATGCGCGAGGCCGCCACGGCGAGCTTCGAGGGGGGGCTCATGCGGCGGGACTCCGCCGGCGAGAGCCCGTCGGCCAGCGAGCCCGGAGGCACCAGGCAGGCGCGGCGCGCGCCGCCAGGGAGGTGATAGCCGGCCGCGCGGTCGACCTCGACGGCCAGGGGAGCGCCCGCGGCCAGAGCCGCGGCCAAAAGGTCGCAGCCGCCCCCCCAGGCGCCCAGGGTGCCGAGGCCGGTGACGAGGATCGGCTCGCTCAAGCGGCCTGGCCCGTCCACCGCGAGAAGACGAGCGCGGCGTTGGACCCACCAAAGGCGAGGCTGGTGGAGACCGCCGCCCGCGCGCCGGGCAGGGGGAGGGGGTCGTCGAGCACCAGCGCGACCGGCAGCTCCGGATCCGCCTCTCCATTCCCGCGCACCGGATGCAGCTCGCCGTGGTGAAGGCAGAGCACCGTGGCCACCGCCTCGATCGCCCCGGAGCAGCCGAGCAGATGCCCGATCAGCGCCTTGGTGGCCACCAGCGGCATCTCGCCGGCCCGCTCGCCGAACACCCGCCGCAGCGCCTGCCACTCGGCGGCGTCGTTGAGCGGCGTGCCCGTGCCGTGAACGTTGACGAAGTCGACCGTCCCGGCGCCGAGCCCGGCGTCCGCCAGCGCCGCCTCGACGGCCGCGGCGGCGCCCGCGCCCGCGGGGTCCGGCGCCGTCATGTGGTGGGCGTCGCAGGAGGCGCCGGCGCCGGCGAGCACCGCCAGCGGCTCGGCCCCGCGCTCCAGGGCCCGCTCCAGGGATTCCAGCACCAGCACGGCGGCCCCCTCGCCGAACGACATGCCGGCGCGCTCCGAGCGGAACGGCCGGCAGGGGACCTCGTCCACCGAGCGCAAGGAGTTGAACCCGGCGTAGGTGAGCTGGCAGAGCGAGTCGGAGCCGCCGGCCACCGCCACCTCCACCAGCCCTGAGCGCACCGCCTCCAGCGCCGCGCCCAGGGCCAGCGCCCCGGAGGCGCAGGCGGAAGAGTAGGTCGTCACCGGACCCGTGGCTCCCAGGTGGCGGGCCACGGCGTCCCCGGGGGCGTTCACCTGCTGGGAGATCAGGGCCGAGAGGCGCGCCCGCCGCGGGTCGCGCAGAAAATCCGCGAAGAAGAGCTCGCTCTCGTACATGCCGCCCGTGCTGCTGCCGAAGTAGACCCCCACCTCGGCGTCCTCGCCGAACGGCGGCGCGAATCCCGCCTGTCCCACCGCCTCCAGGGCGGCGAAGAGGGCGAAGCGGTCGGCGATCGACAGCCGGCGCCAGCCCGGGACCGCGCGCGCCAGGGCCGCCGGCGGCTCGTCCGCCTCGGCGGCCAGATGGGTGCGGTGCCGGGAATGGTCGAAACGATGGAAGGGGCCGATCGCGGGCCGGCCGGCCCGCAGCCCCTCCCAGAGGGAGGCGACGCCCCAGCCCAGGCCGCAGACGGCGCCGATCCCGGTGACGGCAACCCGCCGATCCATAGGATCTCTTAAGTCCGCCCCTCGATGAACTGCGAGAGCGTCGAGACCGAGGAGAAGACCTCCCGGCCGATCTCCTGGCTCTTGATCCGGATGCCGAACTCCTTCTCGAGCGCCACCACCAGCTCGAGCGCGTCCACCGAGTCGAGCCCGAGGCCCTCCCCGAACAGAGGGGCTTCGTCCTCGATCATCTCCGGCTTCATCCCCTCGAGGTTGAGGCTCTCGACGATCAGGCGCTTGATCCGGGCCGGGGTGGGGACGGCTGCTTCCGACATACGTGAACAACCTCTGAGATCCGGCGGCCCGAACCGCCGTGCGGGCACGATCCGCAGGTTTTCCTTGACTCCGGGCCGCCAATGCTAGCCTGCCCCGGGGGGCGCTGGCAACTCGAACCCTTTCTTCAACAAGTCCTTAGCGGTCATCGCGCCCCCGGATGCGGCCGCCGCTGGTATCATCCCCCCCTTCATGCGGAAAGGAGACGAGCGGCCGGTTTGAGCACCCAAGACCCGATCCTCCAGGCGTTCGAACGCCTCGCGCGGCGCGATCCCCTCGCCCCCCTGGTGGTATCGCCGGAGCGGCGGGCGACCGTGGGCGACGTCGACGCCCTGGCGCGCGCCGCCGGCCGCAAGCTGACCGAAAGGGCGCTCGCGCCCGGAACGGTCGTGGGCCTCGCCGCCGCCAACGGCCCGGGCTTCCTCGCCTCGCTGCTCGCGTTGCGCCGGGCCGGCCTCGCCGCGCTGCTGCTCGACCCCCTGACGCCCGAGCCCGAGGCCCGGCGCATCCTCCACGCCCTGGGGGTGCCCGCCCTCCTGCGCTGCCCCGAGGGGTGGCCGCGGGAGCCGGAGGCGTGGTCGCTTCTGCCCCCCCCGGGCGAAAGAACAGAGCCGGACCCCCCGATCTTCCCCGCCCGCTTTCCGGGTACATCGCCCGGCACGGCCGTGGTCAAGCTCACCTCCGGCTCGACCGGCACCCCGCGCGGCATCGCGGCCTCCTCCGAGGCGCTGCTCGCGGACGACGCCGCCCTCACCCTCTCCATGGGGCTCTCGGCCGCGGACCGCCTGCTCACCACGATCCCCCTCTCCCACTCCTACGGGCTCGCCAGCCTGGCGCTGCCCGCCCTGGTGCGCGGCACCCTGCTGGTGATCCCCGAGGCGGCGAGCGTCTACGATCCGTTCGTCACCGCCGCGCGGATGGGCGCCACCTTCTTCCCCACCGTCCCCGCCTACCTCGACGCCCTGGCGCGGATGGGCCATCCGCCCCCCCGGCCGGACTCCCTGCGCCTGGTCATCACCGCCGGCGCCCCGCTCGCCGCCACCACCTCCGCCCGCTTCCGCGAGACCTTCGGCCTGCCGGTCCACGTCTTCTACGGCTCGAGCGAGTGCGGCGGCATCTGCTACGACCGCGAAGGGGGAGCCGCCGAGCGGGGGACCGTCGGGGAGCCCGTCGAAGGGGTGCGGGTCACGCTGGAGCCGGTCGGCGAGGCCGTGGGAGAAGAGGGGCGCGTCACCGTCGAGTCCCCCGCCGTGTCGTCCGGCTATCTCCCGGACCCCGACGAGCGGCTCGCCGGCGGACGGTTCCACGCCGGCGACCTGGCGGTCTGGCAGGACGGCGAGCTGGCCCTCCGCGGGCGGGTGGACGACCTGGTCAACATCAAGGGGAAGAAGGTCAACCCGCGCGAGGTCGAGGCGATCCTGGCCGGGCTCCCGGGGGTGGACGAGGCGGTCGTGCTGGGGGTCCCCCTGGACTGCCGCGGCGAGGTGCTGCGCGCCGTGGTCGCCTGCCGGCCGGGCGGCCTCACCCCCGAGGAGGTCGTCGCCTGGTGCCGCTCGCACCTGTCGGCGCACAAGGTGCCGCGCAGCGTCATCCTGATCGAGGCCCTGCCGCGCAACGCCCGCGGCAAGCTGGACCGCGCCGCGCTCCTGGCCCTGGAGGCGGACGCCCGTGCCTGAGCCCTACCGCCCGCCGGCCCTGCTGCTCGGCTCGCTCGCCCTGCACGCCGCCGGCGCGGTGGCCCTCGCCGCCGCCCCCCGCCACTGGCGGCTGGTGGCCGGCCTCCTCTTCGCCGACCACCTGACCCTCACCGCCGCCAGCCTCTGGCCGCGCAGCCCGTGGGTCGGAGCCAACCTGCTCCGCCTCCCGGCCGCCGGCAGCCCCGAGGAGATCGCCGAGATCGCCCTCACCTTCGACGACGGCCCCGACCCCGCGATCACCCCGCGAGTGCTCGACCTGCTCGACGGCGCCGGCATGAAGGCGAGCTTCTTCGCCATCGGCCGCCGCGCCCGCGCCCATCCGGACCTCGTCGCCGAGATCGCCCGCCGCGGGCACCGGGTGGAGAACCATACCGACACCCACCCCCATCTCTTCTGCTGCTACCCCGCCAGCCTCCTGCGGCGGGAGATCGAGCGCGCCCAAGGATCGATCACGGCGGCGGCCGGCCGGCGCCCCCGGCTCTTCCGCGCCCCGGCCGGCCTGCGCAACCCGCTCCTCGACCTCGTGCTCCACCGCTCCGCCCTCCACCTGGTCTCCTGGACCCGGCGCGGCTTCGACGCCGTCGAGAAAAGCCCGGAGGCAATCGCCCGCCGGCTGCTCGCGGGCCTCGCGCCAGGGGACATCCTCCTCCTCCACGACGGCCGGGCCGGCGATCCCCCCGCCGGCAACCCGGTCGTCCTCGAGGTCCTCCCCCGGGTGCTCGACGCCCTGGCTTCGCGGGGATTGCGGTCCGTGCCCATCCCCGATCCGACCGGGACGGCCCCATGAGCGAGACCGGGACGAAGAAGAAAAAGCGGAGCCGCGCGGCGCGGGAGATCCAGGACGTCCTCTACAAGATGCGCACCGAGGGGATGTCCCCGGGCAAGCAGGCGGCGGCGGTGGCGCTGGGGGTGTTCATCGGCTGCACCCCGCTCTACGGCCTGCACCTGCTGCTCTGCATCGTGCTCGCCCGGTTGCTCCGGCTCAACGCCGGGCTCACCTATCTGGCGGCGCACGTGAGCCTGCCGGGCATCACCCCCCTCCTCATCATGGCGGAGCTGGAGACCGGCCGCCGGCTGCGCGGGCAGAGCTATCTCCACATCCACATCGCGAACCTCAAGGAGCTGGGCCTCCGCCAGGTCGGGGCCGATCTGGCGATCGGCACCCTGGTGATCGGCGGCGGGCTCGCGATCCTCTTCGCCCTGCTCGCCTGGTGGCTGGCGCGCCGGCGGCAGGCGCACCCCGAGCGCGAGGCGCTGCTCGAGGAGGCCGCCTGCCCCTACCTGAAGCCCGGCATCTTCCACTGGGAGTTCGTGCGCGGGAAGCTCCGCCACGACCCGCTCTACTTCAATCTCCTGCGGCACGGGCTGCTCCCCGCCGAGGGGCGCCTCCTGGACCTCGGCTGCGGCCGGGGGATCGTCTTCTCCCTGGTGCTCGCCGCCCACGTGCAGTCGGCGAAGGGGAAGTACCCTGAAGGGTGGGCGCCGCCCCCGCCCAACCTCGCTTTCCACGGCATCGAGGGGCGCCCCACCATCGTCGAGGCCGCCTGCGAGGCGCTGGAGGGCAAGGCCGTGATCGAGACCGCCGACCTGCGGACGGCCGACTACACCCCGGCGGACGCCATCCTGATCCTCGACGTCCTCCACTACCTGCCGGCCGCGGATCAGGATGCCATCCTCGCCAAGGCGGTCGCGGTCCTCGAGCCCGGCGGCTTCCTGCTCATCCGCGACGCCGACGCCGCCGCCGGCTGGCGTTTCACCGCCACCCGCCTCCAGGAGCGCCTCTCCGCCCTGTTCCGGCGGCACTGGAAACAGCGCTTCCACTACCGGAGCGCCGCGGAGTGGAGCGCGTTGCTCGAAACCTTGGGATTGCAGGTCGACGTGCAGCCGATGGGGATGGGGACGCCGTACGCGAACGTGCTGCTGGCGGGTCGGAAGGCGGGGTGATCGAGGAGTTTACGGGGCAGGCGACAACGCCGCCGACCAAGCGAGCGCTCATAGCGTAAAAGATTACTGCCATAGAGTTCCCGAATGCTCCGTCCATAGGATCTCCCCTGAGTGACCCTTTCTCTGTGGTAAACGGATCAACTGCCGTGTCCCTCCACCCCAAGCATCGAGCAGCACCACGCCATTGACGCGATGAGCCATCGCAGGCACAAGAACATCCGACCGCCAGAGTTCTACGGTTTCCTGCCCAGGCCTATACCTTTGCAAGCTGCAATGCCTACCCTTCTCGCCTTCACGATACACACCGAATAAGACATCGCCTTCGGAAACCACGCTCCACAGAACTCCATCTTTAGCAATCTCCCTTGGCTCGGCCCCAGGTTCAAAAACGAAAAGGGCGTTAAGAACCCGAAATACAAATATCGTAGTCGAAAGCGCATGGAAATCGTCTGGACTGGCCAGTTCTCCAGGCAATGAAATCTTTTGCACCTGGTTGTCTCCCCTTACGAGCAGGAGGGCCGGATCGGGAGAATACTGCAGGCATGCTCGCGAGCCATCGCTCAGGAAACGCGGAAACAGGCAACCGTCAGGAAACCAGGGCGAGGTGGCAGTCACGTTTCGACTGGGTAGAAATACGTCGCAACGCGCCTCTTCCGGGGTATCGGAGCAAAGCACTACATTCCCAGCAACGTCAACGCCCGCCACGCGCTGCAGGTTGCCTTCGATAGCATTCTGCCTGATTGCCTGAATAGTTCCGTCTGGAGCTGCAACAATTGTGTTGCCAGGGTTTCCGTGGCCACGCAGAAGCACCGTCAAGCGGCCATCCGAACCTTGCTGGAACTCTACAATGGAGTCGGGAGACGATGCAACGACCTTTTGCCATCCCGCTCCCAGGCTCCAGAAGCACACGCCTTCAGCTCTGGGGCACAGGAAGGGGAGGCGGTGAACAGCCGACTTTGACACATCCGCTGGATGAAGAGCTCCGGTGAGTGCCCATAATAACAAAACGCCGAGTAATCTCATCCTAATTGCGCCGCCTCTCCGAGATCTCCCATCCTTCGCCGCGTCTATTCGACCCTTGTATAGTCTATCTCGAGCATGAGCGGGCTTGCACCTTGGCGGATCCTTAGAGTCATTTTTGGTCTTTTACCCAGCACCCTCCAGGCGGATTCCCTAAAACTCCACTGCAAGGCAATCCGTCGTACGGTACCAGGAGCCACCGTGCGCCACTGACGCTCGCCGTGTCCGGGCAGTTGAGCGCTATAGACTTGGCTACCGACGGAAAGATCTGCCGATTCCACCACAAAAGGAACGGAATCTTGATTGGAAATCTCGAACTCCGGAGTAATAGAGTCACTCCCCGCTAGCTCACTGATCCCCCAAGTAAGAATTTTGACTCTTCCCAAGTCCTTCACCCACTCAAGCCCACCCTTTTGCGGTGCCCAGCCTTCCGGACCGTATGAGTAGCCAGCGTCGCATCCTATACTACTAAGCAGTAGAGCTTGCAATGATAGCGCCAGGATACCGGAGAACAAACTTTTCATGATTGTTGCACCTTATTTCGGAGGAGGAACATAGACCAAAAATCCTTCAATGAACTGGAACCCTAACTTAAATTTCCCCTGTACAGATGCTTGTTCAATCTCTTCACCAACTCTATTCAGTTCCCATTCAGTCAGAGGCTGCCTACTATTTAATTTTGGAAGAATCTCTGGATAAGCGAAAAGGCCCCGTCGCCGGGCCTGTGGATCGGTGGAAAGCCGGGGTGGGGGCAGGGTTTCAGCTTTCCACCGATTCCATAGGCCGATCCTCGGCCCTTGACTTGAGCACCAGTTCGGATGAGTTCAGCTTTCCGGCCCGTTCTCGGCCGGAGAGATACTTCAAGATTTCACCGGGCCGACCGAAATGAACCAAGTCATTCAGAACATTTTTTTCTTCAGCATCCACAAGAAGAGAAGGCCAAACAAACTCATCTAACTGAGCCTTCCGGCCAAATAGTGGAGGCAGCACACAACATCGAAGCTAAACCTAACGCTTGGTGTCCTGGCTTTCGGCATCCGTATTTGTATCAATCACATGCGTCCAAAAGAATCTGCCCTTTGAATCCGTTCCACCCATACACCAGACGCGCTCAACAGTGGAAACAGGAGTCGGCTCTTCCATTCCCTCCAAAGGTTCGTCAGGCTCTGTTCTACTCTCATGATACCAGCGCCGAGCAGCCTTTTGCAAATTCTCTGCCGAAAACTGCTCGACGTCAATGTCCCCTTCCTTGCTCGTGACAAAGGTAAACAGCATACTAATTAGTCCGTAACATAGGCTACACTTGGTGCACGAAAAAAAGATCGAACTAGACTGGGCAGAGCCTTAATGGCGGCGAGATCAGTTCCACGCGTTTCCGCAGCGATTCATTTTTCAGGAGGGGCTTCTTGGACGTGCCTTTCTCGCGGAGATAGTTCCACACGAATTCGTCCGGGTTCAGATCAGGAGCATAGCCGGGGAGAAAATGCAACTCGATACGTCCCTTCTTCTCTTGCACGAATTGCGACACCATCTTAGCCCTATGAGAGGGATGACCATCCACGACCAAAAATGCCGGACGGCGCCGGTGCCGCAGGAAGGAGCCAAGAAACTCCACAAAGCGAGAGGCGTTCAGGCCGCCAGAATAGATGGCATACCAGAAGGCTCCCTGAGAATTGACCGCCGAGATGGCATTGATCGACTGCCGTTGACCACTGGTTTGAACAATCGGTGTCTGTCCTTTGGGAGCCCAAGTCCGGCCCAGCGGCGTATCCGAGCGAATTCCTGCTTCATCGAGAAAGAAGATATCCGCCCCACGTTCTTTGGCACGCTGCCGCAACTGTGGGTAGTCAGTTCGCTGCCAGCGCTCGATCGCCTCGGGATTTCTCTCGTAGGCACGCCGGAGCGGTTTCTGTGGAGTAATGCCCAACTCCGCCAGCAGGCGTCCGACCGAGGTCAGGCCCAAGCGGACTTTGAACTTCTTCTCGATGAGGTCTGCCACGATTTTGCGCGTCCAGAGACCAAAATCAAAGCCATACTGGCGAGGGTCTTTACCGTTGATCCAACACCCTACTTGCTTCTTTTGCTTTACCGAAAGTTGCGGGCGGGGTCCTGCTGCTTTACGCGCTCGCAGCCCCTGTTCACCCTGCTCCTGTTCGTTACGCAGCCAGCGGTAGATGGTAGTTCGACAGAAACCGAAGCTCTTGATCACCTCGCTGGGGTTCTCACCTTCGCGCACTCGCCGGACTGCCAGCAAGCGAATCGTCTCCAGAGTTTCGTGATTCAGTGTCCTGCCGTCCACTCTCATGCCTGTATACTAGCAAAAAGTTGCGGCAATGTGTAGCCTAAGCCGAGGACTCCTTAGTAACTATCCTCCTAACGCTGACCAATACGTGCGTGAGTAGTTGCCCGGGGCTATAGGGAATTATTGTAACCACTTTCCCGAAACGTCAAGTACTTTTAAATGCTGCCGACAGCCTTTACAATCAACCCGGCCTTGTTCGCCTACGGACCAGCAAAGCCTGCGTCTGTTTCCGGTAAACCTATAGGCTTTGCCAGCGATTTCGATCAGTTTATTGTATTACGAAAACCACTGGAGCCCAAAGGGCAAATCGAAGCCCGCATATTCTATATGTACAACCCGGCGGTTCAGACTCTTGTGCGCAACGGATGAAGCGTGCAGCAACAGAAGTTTCATCAACATCACTCCGCCCTCAAGAACCGGGCAGACCACCTCACCCAACTGGGCTTTCAACTCAGGGATCTCGGAAGGAGCGATGCGACCCAAGCGGTGGCTCCCAGGGATCACGCGCAGCGCTCCGTTATCGGCCGGAGTATCGTCTAGATGTACACGAACGGTGAGCATACACGACAGTATGTCAGCCGGTGGCTGGACGTGAGGTGTGCCGTCCTTGATGGACCAGGGCCCAAACCCTTC
Source organism: uncultured Acidobacteriota bacterium (assembly GCA_963698025.1). Lineage (GTDB taxonomy): Bacteria > Acidobacteriota > Thermoanaerobaculia > Multivoradales > UBA5704 > DATARR01. The sequence continues at coordinate 2,398,832 of OY969112.1, forward strand.
GGCTCTTCGCTTCTCGCGTACCGCTATGGTGAGATCCTGGTGCCAGGGAACTTTCCAGTTGGACCTGGGATTCTTGTCAAATCCGGTGATCTTGACCGGCCTGGCAGCGCTTCCAAGGAGTTCTTTCGCCAAAATCCCGGGCACCCCGACAACAGCGAATTCTTGTATGATCTCTGACTTCTGGCCGAGACTTCGAACACCACCCGTGCGAGAGGGAGGCGCCAAACGAGCGAACTCTTCCCGAAGCAGGTCTATGGTGCCTCGGGGAAGGACAGATGCTGCCACTGTGTATCCTTCTGAAACGAGCATTCAGAGACTCCAGCTTCAGCCGACACAGAGTTCAGAATATCTAGGTCATCAATAAGATGTCATGACTCATGAGCGGCTGAGATTAACAAAACCTTCGACCCAGTGATCCTTATAAACTTCGTACGCCGATATGCTAAAACCCTTCACGTGTTCTGCAAATCCAGGCAGCTTCCTGCCCTTGTTACGCCTACTAAACCAAGCATCTCAGTGACCACCGACGGCCATAACCCGAAACGATACAGAAATCTCTGCCATAAATAATTCTTAGCGTCGAAATGATCGAACAGGTTGTCGATCACCTCGCCAGTCTTAGGCGAAATGATAGGCAAAGTCAACAGTAAGCGCCAACCATCTCGCCAACGATTTTCTTTGAATCGCGCCAGAATCAATAAAACATCAGCTTTCCGACAATAGCGTCCAGGCCGAGTCCTCGCTCATTAGGTTCACCATCCGCTCTTAAGCCTGTGGAAAAAAGCTCGTCAACCAAGACTTCACGCAGGTCTTCTCGCTGTTCGTCAGTTAAGGCAACGCTCCCGACAAGGTCGACCACAGCCATCAAGGCTGGCTTATGCCGGTGAACCGCCTCTCTAAGTAACCTAAAGTCTTGCTCCGTTATCTTTTTCATCTTGATAACAACCGCCTCACGGAATAATTCTAAATCCTGCCGAATTCCTGGCCCACGTAGTTACGACCATGCCCAAGTCATTCAGTACAACACCCGCAGTCTTACCGATATATTTTATGCTTCCCCTCGCTTCGTCAATGACTACTTTTGATGGGTTCTTAACCGCATCAAGAATCGCCTTTGAGGCAACTCCTACACCCTCGCGGTCGATTGCCTGGTTCAATGCATGCTTCGTGAACCCCGTGATCTCGCCGGTTATCTTCAGTTCGGGGATGAAGACCATGGCCATCTGAACACCAAGCTCATTCCCGTTTCTGGGTAGTACCAACGCAAGGCCCACATAATCAACAAAGGCAGCAACATTATTCCCCTGAACTGCCATCTCGTCGAAACGATTCTCATAATAGGCATGCAAGCCCCTAACAGAACTGTCCAGGCTGGCACCAGATAACGACTGAAAGAATAAACTCCCGGATTCAAGAGAATTTAGCCCCCAAAGCCCAGTACCTGGATTTGTTGTGGTGCCACCCCAAGGCTCTCCTATCACGTTTAGATAGATTCCGAGTCCCCCGCCCACCTCGTCTGGAGCCATTCCGGCAGGTACGTATTGGTGAACCCAGACTTCAGATTGCTGTCCATCGGGATCCGTGTACAGAACAGGATTATCCATGGCATAGGTATATAAATTCCAGCTTTGAGGCCTCCAAGGAGATCCTCCAATCGGATCCACACTCGTAAACCGCCCCACCTGCGGATTGAAAAACCGCGCATGCATGTAATCCAGATCGTCCGCCGCCGGGTTCGCTCCGGCCTGGGAGCTCAGGTCCCGTTCGTGGCCGGTGAACTGCATGCGGTCGGCGTTGAGGTCGAAGGGGGTGGCTTCTTCTCCGAAGGGGTAGTAGACGTGGTAGTCGGTCTGGTTGCCGGCGGTGTTGGTCACCAGGCGGACGGTGCCGAGGTGGTCGAGGGCGAAGTGGCGGCGCTGGCCGGTGCCCAGGTAGGCGGCGAAGAGGAGGCCGTTGCGGTAGATGTAGTCCTCGGCGACGCTCCAGGTGCCGGCGTTGTTCGTGAAGTCGCGGAGCACTTTGCCGTCCAGGCCGCGGAGGGTCCAGCGGGAGAGGTTGAGTGCGGGGTTGTAGGACCAGACCCGCTCGTCGTCCGCGGTGTAGATATAAGCCCAGTCTTCTGATCCGGAGGTCATGCGCCGCATCTGATCGAAGGCGTCGTACTCGTAGGTGGCGCCGTTCCAGGAGGTCAGGTTGCCGGCCGAGTCGTAGGCCACCGCTCCGGTCAGCCGGTTGGTCGCGGCGGAGGCCGGCGTGGCGCGGGTGGCCGGCGCGCCCGCTCCGAGCTGGGTGGTGATCGACTGCAGGTTGCCGTAGTCGTCGAACGAGTAGGTCTGCTTCTGCTGCGTGCCGGTGCCCAGCGGATTGGGGAAGACGGCGCCGGTCTTGAGCCGGGAGAGCGCGTCGTACTCGTACCAGGCGGTGCCGGTCTTCCAGATGTTGCCCGCGCCGTCGTACTGGTAGGTGCCGGTGGTCCAGAGGGTGGTCCCGCCCAGCGCGGCGGCGATCGCGGCCGGCCGCGCGATGCCGTTCGGATCGTTAGTCTGGGTGTCGACCACGCCGTTGCTGTGGGCGACGTCCTTCACCATCCCGTTCGGGTGATAGGTGATCCCCACCCCCGCGGCCTGGCCCGGAGCGGTGCCGGTGTAGCCGGAGATCGCCGTCAGCCAGCCGCTGGTGTAGACGCCGGTCACGCCGCGCGCCGCCGAGGTGCAGCCCGCGGAGGTGCACTGCGGATAATTGATCGTCTGCGGGTTGCCGAGGTCGTCCCAGACGAAGCTCTGGGTGAACGACTCGTTGGTGCCGCCGTTGACCGAGAGCTGGGTGTCGCGCTGTGAGGCCCTCCCCTGGCGGCCGCCGTAGGTGTAGGTCTCGGCGATCAGGGCGGTGTACGAGGAGCCGCCGAGCACCAGGTAGTTGTAGCGCTTGGCCACCTGGACCTTCCCCTGCACGAAATTGCCCGCGAGGTTGGCGGGGCCGTAGGTGAATTCCTTCAACTTGCGGTGGCTGACGGTCTCCTGGATCAGGGAGATCCGCTCGGCGCGGTCGTAGCCGTAGGTCAGATCGTTGGGGCCGTCGATCACCTGGCGGGCGTGACCGCGGCTGTCGTAGTTGAGGTAGGAGACGGTGCCGTTGCCCGCCGCCCCCTTCTCCGGGTGTTTCTCGGAGGTGAGGAACCCCCGGTTGTCGTAGGTGAAGAGGCGCTCCTGGCCGCAGAAGGAGCCGCTCGCCCCCTGGCAGACGCGCTTCAGCCGCGATCCGACGTCATATTCATACTTGGTGACCGCGCCGTTGGGCTCGGTGACCTGCACGAGACGCCCCTGGCGGTCGTAGGTCTCGTTGGTGGTCGCCACGGTCTCGGCGGCGGTGCCCGTCGCCGGGTTGTAGCTGGTCGCCACCTTCACAGTCCGCGAGACGGTGTGGGTGCCGCCGTAGGAGAGGGTCACGTCGTGAGCGTTGCCGTCCGCCGGGCGGACGGTCGCCGGGCGGCCGAACGGATCGAAGTTGAGGTAGGAGGTCGCGTTCGCCGATCCCAGCTCCGAGACGGCGGTCTTCCAGCCCAGAGCGTTGTAGGTGGTCGTGCGGGCCGACCAGGTGCCGTCGGGCATCCGCTCCTGCTCCTGACGGGTACGTCCCAGGGCGTCGAACAGCGTCTTGCTCTCGGCGAGGACCGCGCCGCCGCCGTTGCTCTTGCGAGCGACGTAGGTCTGCGCCAGGGCGGTGGCCGAGGTTGCCGGCGTGTAGGAGATCGAGGTCCAGCCATCCTGCGACGGCTGGACGGAGATCGTCCTCCCGAGGGTGTCGTACTGGTAGCTGGTCACCAGGCCCGACACGTCCCGGCTGGTAGCCGTAAGGCCGGTGGAGACGTCGATGTCGCGGTCGACCGTCTTGAACGGGATCCCCGGCGCGGCCTGCTCCGAGGCCAGCGAGCCGTACTGGTACGTATAGTTGGTCTGATACTGATTGGCCGGCAGGATCAGGTTGCAGAGCGCGGCCGTGGTGTCCAGCCCGCCGCCGTCACCGCCGAAGGACTCCTCCGTCCCGACGTTGCCGCTCGCGGCCGTGTAGCGCATCACGACGTCGTTGGCGCTCCGGGCGGTGCCGGCGGCGAGGGTCCTCGTCCGCTGCAGGAAGCCGGTGGTGGAATCGAAACAGTATTCCGCCTTCGCCGAGACCCCGCCTTCCGTCGCCGTCGTGTCGGCGTAGGTGTTGAGCACCCACGGAGCGCTGACCGCCAGGGGCGTGAAAGCGCCGGGGAAGGTCTGCCCGGGGTTGTAGTTGACGACCGTGGTGCGGGTGTCGCCGGCGCCGAAGTTGCCGAAGAGGTCCGCCTGGCGGTAGTGCCCCAGGCCGTCGAAGGAGCTGAAGACCACCGCTTCGAGCAACCCTACGTCGTCGTAGTTGGTGCGGGTGGAGAGCACCCGCTGGTTCTTGCGGGTGGCCTCCTCGACCGAGCTGCTCGGGAGGGAGTCGTCACGGTCGTAGGTGACGAAGCTCGTCCGCTTCAACTGGCAGTTGACCGCTCCGGGATCGCAGTCGTAGATCTGGCTCGACAGGTAGCGGGTCAGCGAGCCGCCGTCGGTGGCGTAGCGGGTGAAGGGGAGGCCGTAGTCGAGGTTGCTCCAGCCGCTCGCCGCGATCGTGGTGGAGACGGAGAAGTAGTTGACCTGCTTGTCCCCCAGGGGCGTGACCAGGGTATTGACCAGCTCCTGGGGCTGGTGGAGGCCCGCCTCGGGGGTGAGGGCCGTGGAGTAGGACCAGGAGCCGAGCACCAGGCTCGAGGCGTCCTTGAGCCGGCGCGCGCCCACGCCCGTCGAGCGCTGGCGGAACAGGCGGGTGGAGGATTCGGTGGGGAACGCGTACTCGATGTAGTCCCACTCGATGCGGCCCAGCGTCGGCAGGGTCACCCCCTTGAGCATGCCCGCGTCGCAGACGGAAGCCGTCTGGGTGCCGTAGTCGGACGCCGCCATCCTGTACTTGGAGCCGTCCGGCAGCGTCACCTGGGTGAGCAGCGGCATGGGCTTGTTGGTGTACGCGGGATCGGTGTTGCGGCAGCCGGTCACCGTGTAGGGGATGCCGTCGTCGCTGTTGTAGCGGAACGACCAGGTGGCCGTGGCGCCGCCGAAGGCCGCGAGCTCGATGCGGTCCACCTGCTGCGGGTAGCCGGTCTGCACGGTGCGGAACCAGACCTTCTGGGTCCGGTGGCCGTCGTAGATCGTCCAGTAGGTCTTGCCGCTCGTCGAATCGGTGCCATAGGTGACGGTGATCTGATTGCCGAAGCGGTCGCGGATCCGGTCCGGGAAGCCGTTGCCGTCGAAGTGGTGGATCGTCCCGTCGGGGAAATCGATCTCCTGGCTCCCCGGCCGGTAGCGCAGGTAGGTGCTGTCGCGGGTGTATTGCGCCGCGATGACGCCGGTCTCCCCCTCGTGCAGCGTGGGGTAGAAGGTGTGGAACGCCCCGTCCGGGCTCATGTAGACCGTGCGGGTGGTATCGACGTCGGTGGAGGTCGGCGGATTGAGCCGGCCGAGCGAGACGGTCCAGCCGAGGCCGGCGTTCGAGGTCCGGTTGGGCAGGGCCTGGGTGTACGCCACGGTCCCGTCGCTGTACTGCTGGTAGTCCCAGACGTTGTTGTTGTAGATCAGGCCGAGCTGGTACGAGAGATTGCCGTTGACGTGGTACCCCTGGCCGATCGGGATGCGGATCACCAGGTTGCCGTTGAACGGGTTGACGCTGTCGACGTCGCCGCCGCCGAAGGTGGCGTTGAAGCCGCGGGCGGTGTTCGGGTGCTGCTGGGCGGCGGCCGGCAGCGCGGCCAGGAGGAGCAGGGAGAGGAGGAGCGCGCGGCGGCTCACTGGCCCACCTCCTGGCCCGCCTGCGGATTGCCTGCCTGCACCACCGTCAGCTCCAGCCGGTTGGGATCGACGAGCACCACGACGTCCCTGGGATCGAACCGCGACGGCGGCTCGGCCGTGCCCGCCACCGGGATCATGCGGTCGAGCGCGGCGGCGAGCCTGCCGTCCGGCGCGCCGTCGTCGTCCGCGGCGCTGCCGTCCACCACGGTGAGCCGCCACGCGCCCTGGCCCGGACGCACCAGCAGGACCTCGGCGAAGGTCCGGGCGTCCTCCACCCGGTCCGCCCGCGACTGGCCGCGCACGATCCCGGCTCCCCGCCAGTCGACCCGGCGCAGCGGGTACCCCGCCGGCGCCGCCGTGGCCACCTGGCCGGTCGCGAGATCGACCGCCACCCAGACCGAGCGGAACGGCACGTCGAGGCCGAGGTCCCACTGGACCTTGCCGTCCCCGTCGTCGTCGGTCAGCACCTGGGAGCGGCGCACCACGGTGGCGACGTCGTCCTCGGCGACCTCACGGGCCACGCCGAAGAGCACGACCTGCGCCCTGACGGCGACGGCCACCGTCACGGAGCTCTTCTGGAAGGAGATCTCCAGGCCTTGAGCTCCGGAAGGCGTCTGGGCGAGGGCGGCGGCGGGCAGGAAGAGGGACAGCAGCAGCGTCTTGAAAAGCTTCACGTCTACTCCAGGGGCCGGGATCGTTGAAGGGGGTGGAGTATGAACGATGCTTTTGTACGAGTCCATGGCTGGAAAGAGCGGATGGGGGCATCAAACGGGCTCAACGACACCTTTTTATATAGAAACCTCACGAAAATATATACGCAGTTGCCCTGGAGAGAGCTCCAGCACCCCTGACCCGGCTTTTTGAGGAGCTCGCAGGAGTTCCGGCGGCCCTTTTTATATAGAAAGTGGAAAAAAATATATAGAGAGTCCCCCTCGGAAGGCTTCAAGCAGCCATGTTTATATATAAATCGTCTCCGAATATATAGAGATGCCTCCAAAAAAGGTCGGCAAGCCTCCTGGAACACTATTTTTGTGCGCTTTATATATATCCAGAGACCCTGGAGAGCTTTCCGGACGGGCTGATTCGCCCAAAATCGGGGCTTCAGACCTCCTTGGCGATTCGTATATATCCAGGAGCGATTCGTATATATAGATGACCTCCGCCGGCCTCCAGGAGAGGCTCGGGTATATAAAAATCGTCAAAGTTTATATAGAGATGCCTCCAGGAGGCGTTTTCAAGCTTCCGGCGGCGCGTTTCAGCCTTACGGCGCCTCCGCCGAATCCTCTCCCGGCAGCCCCACGGTCACCCGCAGCTCTTCGGGATGGATATGCCGGCGGGCCGCCGCCTCGACAGAGGCGCGGTCGAGGGCGGCGAGCTCGGCCTTGCGGTGCTCGAAGTCGTCCACCGGGATGCCGTACTCCTCGGCCTCGATCAGCAGGTCCGCCCACTGGCGGGCGGTCTCGCGGCGGAAGGGCTCGCGGCCGAGGAGGTAGGCGCGGGACTCCTCCAGCTCGGCCGCTTCGATGCCGTCCTCGACCAGCCGGGTGATCTCCTCGACGACGCCGCGTTCGGCCTTCTCCACCGTCGCCGGGGAGGTGCCGACGTAGGCGAGGACGCGCCCGCGATCGAGCCCCGAGCCGGCCACGGTCTGCGCGTAGGCGGTGTAGGCGAGCCCCTCGCGCTCGCGGATGCGGGCCGGGATCCGTCCGGTCAATCCCGCGCCCGAGCCGAGGATGACGGCGAGCAGCTCCAGCGCCGCGTAGTCCGGATGGCGGCGCGGCACGGAGAGGTGGCCGACGTAGAGATGGGCCTGGTCCTCGGCGTCGGTGGTGACCAGGGCCCGCGGCCCGGTGCCCACCGGCGCGGGCGGGCCGGGGTAGGGGTCGGCGCCGGCCTGCGGGCTCCCGAGGAGGCGGAGGACGCGCTCGCGGACGGCGTCCTCGTCCACCACGCCGGTCACCGAGGCGAGGATGCCGTGCGCGGCCGCCCGGCGGTGGAACTCGGCGCAGTCGTCAGGGGTGAGGGCGACGAGGCTCTCGGCGCTGCCGTGGAGCGGCCGGCTGCGCGGATGCGGGAAGTAGAGCTGCCGGTGGAACCCCCAGACGGTCTTGACGTCGGGCTGGTCGGCCAGGCTCTCGAGCTCGGCGGCGGCCTGGCGGGAGAGCCAGGCGCAGCGGTCCTCGGGGAAGGCGGATTCGAGCAGCAGCTCGACCGCCCACTCCAGGGCCAGCTCCCAGTCCTGGGCCAGGGCGTCGACCGAGACGCCGATGCTCTCGAACGAGCCGTTGCTCTCCACCACCATCCCCTTGCTCTCGGCCTGCTCGGCGATGCGCCGCCAGTCGCGCCGCTGAGTCCCCTCGGTGAGCATGCGGCCGGTGAGCAGGGCCTGCCCCGGCAGCGGCTCCTCCCGGCCGCCGGCCCGGAACTGCAGCCGGACGGCGACCACGGGAGCGCCCTCGACCCGCCGGACGCGGACCACGGGTGGCGGAGTGAGCGTTGGCGCGGTCACGATTTCGGCAGCGACCAGCCCACGACGGAGCCGCGCTCGGGACGGATGTAGCGATCGGCCGCCGCCAGCAGGCGGTCGGTGTCGGTGGCGAGCAGGCGCTCGAGGTGGAGGTCGAGGTATTCGAGGTCGAACAGGGTGAGCGCCAGCCCCACGGAGAGGGCCTGCTGGTGGACTTTCTCGTGGCCGAACACCCAGTCGGCGACGGCGATCTGGCGGCAGCGCTCGATCTCCTCGGCGCCGGGCGGGTCGGTGCGCAGCGCCGCCAGCAGCTCGAAGACGCGCGCCTCCACCCGGGCCGGATCGACGCCCGGCACCACCTCGGCGGTGACGGTCATCATGCTGGCGTCCATCCCCTCGGAGAGGTCGGCGGAGATCCAGACGCAGACCTGCTCGTCCTCGACCAGGGCGTGCTGCAGGCGGCTGGTGCGGCCGCCGCCGAGCACGGTGGCCGCCAGGCGCAGGGCCGGGTGGTCGGGGTGCGCGCCGTGCGGGGCGGGGAGCGCCAGCAGCAGGCGCGCGACCTCCCCCTTGCGGCGTTCGAGACGCTCGGCGCCGGTGGGGAGCACCACGGGGGGGTTGAAGCCGCGGCGCGTCTCGGCGCCGGCGGGGGTGGCGCCGAGCGCCCGCCCGACGGCGTCGAGGGCGCCGTCGCCGATGTCCCCGGCCACCACCAGGATGGCGTTGTCGGGCCGGTAGAAGCGGCGGTGGAAGGCGCGCAGGTCCTCGGCGCCGGTGGCCAGCAGGTCCTCGCGGGTGCCGAGCACCGGATGGCCGTAGGGGTGGCCGGCGAAGAGGCGGTCGTGCACGGCCATCTCCAGGGCGTCCCAGGGCTCGCTGTCGTACATGGCGATCTCTTCGAGGATCACCTGGCGCTCGCTCGCCACCTGCTCGGGATCGAGCGTGAGGGTGGTCATGCGGTCGGCCTCGATGGCCAGCGCCTCGGTCCAGCGGTCGGCGGCGAAGTTGAAGTAGTACGCGGTCGAGTCGTGGCTGGTGAAGGCGTTGTTGACGCCCCCCAGGGCCTGGGTGAAGCGGTCGATCTCCCCGGGGCCGAAGCGGGACGACCCCTTGAACATCATGTGCTCGAGGAAGTGGGCGGCGCCGCCGTGCCCGGCCGGCTCGTCGCGGGTGCCGGCGCGGTAGAAGAGCGCGGAGGTGACCACCGGCGCCTGGGGGTTGTCGAGCAGACAGACGGTCAATCCGTTGTCGAGCCGCTCGAGCTCGAAGCGTCCGGGGAGGGACTTCAACCCCGGCGGCGCCGCCAGCGCCTCCACGTGCGAGCGCATCCAGCGAGCCGTTCCCAGTTGGCGCCTGTGATTCATTCGTTCCCTCCCGGCGTGAGCACCTCGTCGATCCGCTCACGCTCCTTGTCGGCCGTCTCGGTGACCTCGACGAGAATATCCTTGCGGTGGTAGCCCGGCAGGACCAGGGAGATCCGGTGTTTGCCGGGCGAGAGCGCCAGTATCTCCTTCGGCCGCAGGAAGCCGCCGGCGAAGCGGCGGGCCGGGCCCATCGCCTGGCCGTCCACCTCCACCTCCGCCTGGGCGGGCTTGACGTTGAAGGAGACCCCCTCGCGCACGCGCACGGTCCGCAGGTCGGAGGCGTCGACGTCCGCCGCGGCGATCGGCTGGAGGTTGGCGGCGATGACGCTCGAGCCCCCTCCCGCCGCCTCGACGGCGATCCGGCGTTCCTTCATCCCCGGCTTGCGGATCTTGACCAGATAGCTCCCCGCGCCGGGGAAGGTGTAGGTGCGCGCCCCCCGCTGGCCGCTCCACTCCTGGGCCTCGCCGATCACCCGCCCCTCCACCAGCACGTAGGCGTCCGGCGGCGTGACGTGGAAGGCCACCTGGAGACCGGAGCGTAGGCTCTGGTCGGCCGCCGGCGCGTCGGGCTCGGGCTCGTCGCGCGACGGCTCGGGCTCGCGGGGCGCCGGAGCCGCAGGGACCTGCGCGGGAACCGGCGCGGCCGGCGCGGGGCCGGGGACGCGCGCCCTGGAGGCGGGCGGCACGATTGGCGGCATGGCCGTTCCCCGCTGCTGCGGCGCCGGGGGCGGAGCGGACTGGATCGGAGCGGCCGGCGGAGCCTGAGCGGGGGCGGCCGGCTGCTGCTGCGACGTCTGTATCGGCGCCGGCATGGCAGAGACGGGAGCCGGCTGGGTCTGGGTCTGGGTTGCCGGGAGGGTTCCCGACGACGAGGCCGGGCTCGCGGGCGGCGGGCTCGCCGGGGTGGTGGTCTGCGCGGTCTGGTCCGCCGCCTCGGCGGCGTTGCGCCCCTGCCACAGCCGCCAGACGTAGTAGCCGCCGCCGGCCACGGCCACCAGCATCACCAGCAGGACGGCGGCGATCAGCAGCCCGACCGGCAGCTTGCGCGATGGGGCGGCGGCCAGGGTCACGGGAGCCGCGGCGACCGGCATTTCCGGCACCCCCGGCATCGCGGCGGACGCCGTCGGCAGCGGCGCGATCAGCGTGGGCACCGGCGGCGGCACGCTCGGCGTCGTCGCGGGGGAGGCCGGCACGGTGCCTCTCGGCACGGCCCCGGCGTCGGTGGTCCGCCGCGGGAGCACGCGGGTGGCGTCCAGCGGGCCGGTGCCGGCGGGGGCCGAGAGGGTCTCGTCGGAGAGCTCGGCCTCGATCGCCGCCAGCTCGCGGGCGACCGCGCCCGCCGTGCTCGTCCGCTCGTCACGGCTCTTGGCCAGCATGCCGCGCAGCAGCTCTTCGGCGCGCGGCGGCACGGCGCGCAGCTCGGAGACCGGCGGCGGGTCCTTGTGCAGGATCTGGTAGACGAGGGTGGTAATCGTGTCCCCCTCGAACGGCCGCTTGCCGGAGAGGATCTCGTAGAACACCACGCCGAGGGAGAAGATGTCGCTGCGGCCGTCGAGGTCCTCGCCGCGGATCTGCTCGGGGGAGAGGTACTGCGGGCTGCCCATCACCGAGCCGGCCATGGTCAGCTCGGTGCTCTGCCCGGCCATCTTGGCGATGCCGAAGTCGGCCACCTTCACCCGGCCGGCGAGGTCGAGCAGGATGTTGCTCGGCTTGATGTCGCGGTGGACGATCCCCAGGCCGTGGGCGTAGTCGAGGGCCTCGGCGGCCTGGCGGACGGCGCGCAGCGCCTGGCGCAGGCTCAGGCGGGGGCCGCCGCCGTCGAGGCGGACCGCGAGGTCGGTCCCCTCCACGAACTCGAAGGCGAGGTAGAGCATCCCCTCGGCCTCGCCGGCATCGAACAGCGTCACCACGTTGGGATGAAGCAGCCGCCCGGCGGCGCGGGCCTCGCGCAGCAGGCGCTTCTTGCGGTCCTCGATCTCCTGGGGCCGGCCGATCAGGCGGACGGTCTTGATCGCCAGCTGACGGTCGATCTGCGGGTCCTCGGCGAGGTAGACCTCGCCCATGGCGCCGGCGCCCAGGAACTTGAGGATGCGGTAGCGGCCGACGAGATGGCCGCCCTCCAGGGCGTTCACCGCTCGATCGGGCCTCCACCCGGCACGGGCTCTCCCGGGAGCGGCTCGTTGGCCATCGCCCCCTCGTCGCCGGTCGCCACGTCCTCCCGCTGGTTGAGCAGGGCCTTCGCCTCTTCGGCGCGCTCGCCCGGGACACGGATATTGACGCTCCCCAGGTCCCCGAAATCGGTCGGGAACTCGCTCGCGCGCAGGGATTCCACCTCCGCCTCGATGCCGCTGCTCTGCAGGAAGCCCACGACGATGGTCGCCTCCTCCTCGGTGCCTACGATCTTGACGATTTCCCACTCTTCAGCCATCGGCTCCCTCCACTCAAAAAAGCATCATATCGTAGCCGCAGGGGCCACGGGCGGACGGACGGGGACGGGGTCGGCGGCCCGCCGGCCGGGCGCCTCCAGCCCCTCGAGCGTATAGGGGACGAGCTCCTGGCGGGGGTACCAGTGCCGGCTGTGCTCGGCGAAGCGGCCGAGCTTGTGGTGCCAGCGGTAGTGGGAGACGACCATCGACTTGCCGTCCGCCACGATCCAGTTGCAGGTGTTGGCCTCCCGCTCCCCCCCGCGGCCGCGGTTCGAGGTCGTCGTCCCGGAGTGCAGGATGACCACCGGCGGCCGCCCCTTGGGGTAGAACTCCTCGGAGTTGCCGATGTAGGCCTGGTGCAGGTGCCCGGAGAGGATCAGGTCGACGCCGGCGCTCGAGAAGAGGTCGATCGCCTCGTAGGCGTTGACCAGCACCCGCTGGGTGCCGAAGTTCGGCGGCGGGATCAGGTGGTGATGGGCCACCACCACCTTCAGCACCTCCTCCGGCGTCGCCCGCAGAACCTTCTCCACCTCCAGCAGCCGCCGGAGCGGGATCCGCCCGTCCTTGATCGTCCAGCCGTGCGCCGTGTTGATGCCGACCACCAGCAGCTCGCCGTCGCGGTAGGACGGCTCGAGCTCCGGGCTGAAGTACTTCCGGTAGCCGCCGAAGGGGTGGAAGATCCGCTCCCAGACGCGGTAGAGCGGCACGTCGTGGTTGCCGGGCACGGTGAGAGTCGGCACCCCGAGCCCTTCGATGCGGTCGACGAAGGCGCGGGCCTGCTGGAACTGCTCCGGCTTGGCCCGCTGCGTCAGGTCCCCCGAGACCACCACCAGGTCCGGCCGCTGGCGCCCGACGAACGCCACCACCCCCTCCGACACCTGGGGCAGGTGCGGGGGTCCGAAGTGGACGTCGGAGATCTGGAGGATGGTGCGCAGGCTCGTCGCTCTCCGGCTAGAGATCTTCCTGATCGAAGAGCCGGCCGACGTTGCGCGACACCTCGCCCGCCGCGAAGGTCGACAGGGCGCCGGCGATCTCCGGCCCGTGACGGCGGCCGAGGAAGAAGCCGCCGGCCGCCGCGATCAGCAGCGACGGGATCGGATACCGCACCACCAGCCGCTGCCAGTCGATCCCCTCGGGGACCAGCTCGTCGATCAGCTCCTCGACGATCGACTCCCGCTCCTGGAGCTCACTCATGTCAGTCCTCCCCTGATGATGCGCTGGATCTCACGTGGAAGGGCGCGGCCCGCCGTGCCCTTCCACAGCTGAATGCGACGTCTGACTACGCCTCTTCGTCACGGCGGCCGCGGCGGGCCACCAGGCCGAGCAGGAAGCCGACGCCGGCGGCGATCATCACCGCCTTGGCCGGATTGTCCCGCACGTAGAGGCTGACCTCGCGGGTCACGTTGCCCGCCTCCGAACGCACGCGCTCGTAGGTCTTGGTGGCGTTCTCGGCGACGTCGCCGTAGGTCTCGCGTGCCCGCTCGGCCCCGCGGCGGATCTGCTTGGACGCCTGATCGGCGCCGCGCCGGACGTCGTCGGACACCTTCTTGTAGCGGTCCTGGACATCCTCGGACACCTTCTTGTAGCGATCCTGGGCCTGGTCGCCCAGCTTCTGGAACCGCTTGCGCGCAGTCTCCACGCCTTCCTCGACCGCCTCGCGTGCCGTTTCGGCACCGTCCTGAATCTCTGATTTGATGTCAGCCATGGGCTTGGCCTCCGTGTTTCTGAAAGGAACTGCATCGTATGGGTCTGCCGATGCTCCGGCAGGGAGACTGGAGTATAGATGTAGCAGAAATCGTGCCTTCCCGCCCGGATGCTAAGATCGCCCCCTCGTGATCGACCTCGACGCCACCCAAGTCGTCCCGCCGCGGCTGCCGGTCCGCCGGGACGACGGCGGGCCGTCCTTCCCCGGCAAGCTGGCGCGCTACTTCCATCTCGCCTTCCGGGTGACCTACGAGGACGGGGTCCTGCTCACCGCCTCGGCGCTCGCCTTCGTCACCGTGCTGTCGCTGATCCCGCTGCTGACCGCCCTCTCCTTCGTCGGCGCCCGGATCTTCAGCCAGTACCCGCAGCGCAGCCTGGAGATCTTCGTCCAGATCCTCCCCTACTCCGACAAGAGCCTGGTGGACGCCATCGCCGAGTTCCTCGACCAGGCGGAGACCATCCACGGCGTCGGGGTGATCGCCTTCTTCGTCACCACCCTCTACCTCTTCGCCACCGTCGAGGAGACCTTCAACCGGATCTGGAACGTGTCGCGGCGGCGGCCCATCCGGGCGCGGCTGATCTCCTTCATCCTGCTGATCTTCTGGGGGCCGCTGCTGATCGGGGCGACCTTCTCGAGCCTGATCCTGCTGCGGCAGAGCCCGGCCTTCCGGCACCTGTTCCAGGAGTCGTTCCTGCTCAACGTGCTGCCGTTCGTGGCCACGGTGGTGGGGCTCACCATGCTCTACTGGCGGGTGCCCTACACCAACGTCCGGCTGCGCAACGCGCTCGCCGGCGGGCTGCTCACCGGCATCCTGCTGGAGATCCTGCGCGAGGGTTTCGGCTCTTACGTCGAGGTCTTCCGCAACGTCAGCATCGTCTACGGCAGCTACGCCTTCGCCCTGCTGTTCATGATCTCGATCGACCTGACCTGGACGATCATCCTCTTCGGCGCCGTGGCCACCTACACCGCCCAGCACTTCTCGCTGCTCGCCCGCGGCCTGCACCGCCACCCGCCGGTGCAGGCGGCCTGGGTGGGGCTGGCCACCCTGGCGCTGATCGCCCGCCGCTTCAACCACGGCAAGCCGCCGCTCTCCCGCGAGGCCCTGGCGGACCGCATGTGCCTGCCCACGGACGAGCTCGAGCGCATCCTGCGGCCGCTGTCGGTCCAGGGCTCGCTCCAGGTCGTGGGGGATCACGGCTATGCCCTCTCCGCCGATCCGCAGCAGATCCTGGTCGAGGAGGTGCTCGCCGCCTACGACCACCGGGCGCGGCGCGGCGCCGAGCTGGTGGGGGGGAGATCTCGGCGCACCTGCAGGAGCTGATCGGCGAGCTCGCCGCGGTGCGGGCCCGGACGCTCGCCGAGCTCACCGTGGCCGGCCTGCTGGAGGGGCCCGCGACCGCGGAGGCGACCGGAGAAAAAGCCGCGGCCTTGCCCCCGGAGGCCCCGGTGCGTACAATACCGCCCTCCAGCACCGTGGGGCAGTAGCTCAGCTGGGAGAGCACCACGTTCGCAACGTGGGGGTCGAGGGTTCGAGTCCCTTCTGCTCCACCATTCATTCCTCCAAAAACCATTTGTTCCAGCTCTCTGGGAGCACCGGCTCCGTCTCCCGACACCGCCGGCTTTACGGCCTGCCGTGCGCCTGGGTCGGGAATGGTATCCTCCTCCTCATGGGTAGAGTCGTCGTCCACGACATCGACAAAGTCCTCCTCAGACCCGGTCAATCCGTCATCTTTGAGGATCGCGACCACTTGTTGGAGGCCCTCGACCAGCTCGACAAGCAGGTTCCCGCGCGCCATGAAGGAAGGACGAAGGATCATCGAGAGCACTTCTGCATGCTGCGTTATCTGCACTTCGTCGCCGGAGCGGATCTCCTCCCTCTCCCTGTGACTCTGAGAAAGACCCCCGAAGGAAAAGACCCTCCCGACTTCGTTCTCGAGTGGACGGGTGGGGGGCAGGAGACATTCGAGCTGACTGACGGCTCTACACAGGAGTACCAGCGGAGGCTCACCGCGGCAAGCAGGGCCGAGGACAACCTGATCTTGCCCATTGACATCAACACACCAGAGAAGGAAGCAGCTCAGCGATGGGCGGAGATCCTCTTCTCGGCGTTCCTCAAGAAGGCTGAGGGGCTCAGGTGCGGCCGCTTCGATCTGGACCATCTCATTATCTACGATTTGACGGGGCTCGGCCTGTTGCTCCCCTTGGAGCGGGGAGCGCCGATGCTGAGGCAGAAGGTCAAGGAATGGCACGATAGGGAGGTGCCAGAGCATCGCTTCAAGCGCGTCTCGATCCTTCGCGACTTGGCTCTCCTCCTCGACTTGGAAGGCGAAGGGAAAATCCTGCAGCGAGAGTCGCCGTATTTCCAGCTCCCGGTCATCCGTGCTAACGACGAAGAGGATCTGAGAAGGCGGCTCCGGGAGATCGACCGCTACTGCCGGCGGAATTGCATCCGCCACGTCAAGGCCTTCGGTTCCATCCTGGGGGACAGGATCGATGACGTTCGCGAGGACAGCGACCTGGACCTGCTTGTGGAGTTCGAGCCTGGGACGCGCGTCACGCTGCTGGACATGGCCCGCATGGAAAGGGAGTTAGGCGAGTTGGTCGGGTTCAAGGTAGATCTCCGGACAGCGGGCGACCTGAGCCGGTACTTCAGGCACGAAGTCCTGAAGGAAGCTGTGGAGTTGCGTGCTGCCCGAGGATGACAGGGTCCGCCTGAAGCACATGCTTGACGCTGCCAGGAAGGCGGCGCGCTTGGCTGCAGGACGTGACCGCCAAGAGCTCGAGGCCGAGGATGATCCTCTCCCAGACGCCTTGGTTCATTTGATCTCTGTTGTCGGCGAGGCCGCCAGCAGAGTGAGCCCTGGCACCCGCTCAACCATTGACGTAATCCCTTGGTCCGACGTAGTCGGCATGCGAAACCGGCTGATCCATGCCTACTTCGACATCAACCTGGACATCCTCTGGGCCACGGTTCAAGACAGCCTGCCCTCCCTCATCCGTTTATTGGAGTCTGCTCTGGCAGCAGATGAGGGAGTGTGAACGGTACGCTGGAGAGTGGCGGCGTTCTCTCACGCGGCTCGCGGAGCGTTGACCGAGGTCGGCACCCATCGCGTGCGGCGACGGTGGCCGTCGACCCGGCCCCCTTCCGGGGCGTGCTGCCGCTTCCGCTCTCGGCCCTGAAGTCCGCGTGGCCGGTCCTCCACAACCCGGCCAACCGCAACCGCGCGGTCCCGCTCACCTACGAGCAGTTCCGCTTCGGCTTCGCCAACGCCGTCAGCGAGGAGGAGGCCAAGGAGCTCTACGAGACCTTCGCCGTGCCGGCCTCGGGCGCGCCGCTCTTCCAGGTCGCGACCGCCAACCTCAACCCGTGGACCGAGGCGAAAGTCGACAGCGAGAACCCGGATCGCGGGCCGCTGCTGATCCTCTCCGGCGAGAAGGACCACACGGTCCCGTGGGCGATCGCGAACGCGTCGTTCAAGCAGCAGAAGGACAACAAGGGGGTGACCGAGATCGTCGAGATGCCCAACCGCGGGCACGCGCTCACGATCGACAGCGGCTGGCGGGAGGTCGCCGACAAGGCGCTCGCGTTCGTCAAGCGCTTCGTCTAGGAGCCGGGCAGCAAAACAGGGACACACACGGACGCACAAGGACGTAAAGGACAGCAGGGACGAGAAGCAGCAAGACCTGCCGAGACCGTGGCGTGCTCTTCCTTCAGGTCCTTGTGCGTCCGTGTGAGTCCGTGTGCGTCCCTGTTTTGCTGCCCTCCCGCCCCGGCCTTCAGGATCTCAGGTGCGACAGCCACTTCCCCGCGAATCCGGCCAGGATCACCAGGACCACGCCGAAGAAGAGCAGCACCCCGAGGAGCAGCACGCGGGCCTGGCGATCCCTGCCGGCGGCCAGGGCGATGACGCCGGCGAGGATCTCCCCCAGGTAGACGATCGGCAACAGCACTACCCCCACGCAGGAGACCCGCCCCGTGCCGAGACGATGGAACAACGCCGCGACCGCCCAGGCCAGCCCGAGATCGAACAGGGCGACGCCGAGCGCCAGCGGCCACGCCGGTCCATCGGGCGGCCGCACCCGCCCCTCGAACACCGCGATCGCATGGTCCGCCTCGTCCGGCGAGTGGCCGGCCTTCACCATCTGGACCCGCAGGGCGGCCAGGGAGTGATGGGGCGCGTTCTCCGCGAGGTAAGCCAGGGCGGCCTTCAGATCCTTGTCGTGCATCCGTAGGGAAGCTCACTCGGGAAACACGTCGAAGCCGAGCGCCGCGCCGTTCTCCCGCACCCGACCGTCGAGGCTCAGCAAGGCGAGGTTGGAAATCGCCGAACGGGCGACGAGGGCACTCGCGACGTGCAGCGCGTCGAGCGTCCGCAGGGGCTCAGCCGGGAAACGCCGCCGGGCCCTCTCCAGCACCTCACGGTCGAGCTTGAGGACCATCCAATCCGCCGCGGTGGCCTCGAGAAGGGTCCTTCTCTCCAGTGCCTCAGCTTCGGACAGTGCTTTCATCGCCTGAGCCCGGATCAACGCCCGGTCACACTCGATGAGCGTGAGATCCGAAGCGACCACCAGGTCTGCCGCGTCGAGGATCTCCTTCAGACGAGGAGCCGGCTTCTCACGAAAGATCCAGGATAGAACCGCACTCGATTCAGCGTACAGGTTCATCGCCGGTCCTCCCGATCCTCATCGAGCAGCCTGGCGGCCAGACCTGGAGGGGTCACCGACGGGAGGAGAGGGTATAAACCCGGGCGGTGCGGACGGCTCGGCAGCCGGACAAGCCCCCGCCGCACCATGTCCACGAGCCCTGGGTACTTCTGGAGCAACTCGTTCGCCGCCAGGTCGGGCGACCGCAGTTCCGCCACCACTTCCCCTCGATCGGTCACCATGATGACCTCCCCTTCCCGGACCTGCCGGACGTATTCGCTGAGACGGTTCTTGAGCTCACGGATTCCCACCTCTTTCATGGGACCAATGTAGCCACCGGTAGCTACATTGTCAAGAGAGGGAACACTCTCCTGTAAGGGAATAAGTCGTAAAAAAGGTCGCTCGACTTTTTCCGAGAGTGCTCACTTGTGAGCAATCGATTGCAGAAGCCAGGAAGTACAATGGTTATCGCTGAACGTCAATCTTCGGAGACCGGGGGAGATCCCCGCCTCGCGAATCCCACCGCTTCAGCGTCCGTCCCTCATTCCAGGAGAGTACAATCATGAGAGCCCAATCCACCCAGCATCCGGCCGTCCGTTCCGCCCTGCGTGTCCTCGCACCGGCGATTCTGCTGTCGATCCTCGTCCTGGCGCCTCGGCCCGCCGCGGCCACCACGCCTCTCGGGGCCACGATCGTGGGGAGCAGCGTGCAGTTCGCCCTGTTCTCCGCCAACGCCACCCGCATCGAAGTCTGGATCTTCGCCACCCCGACGGCGTCGAGCCCCACGGCCACCTACTCGCTCACCCAGACCGACGTGCCCAACCACATCTGGACCGTCACCGTTCCCAGCCTCGGCGCCGGCGCCCTCTACGGCTATCGCGTCTGGGGGCCCAACTGGACCTACAACGCGAGCTGGACGCCGGGAGCAACCTCGGCTTCGTCTCGCACGTCGACACCAGCGGCAACCGCTTCAGCCCCAACAAGCTGCTGACCGACCCCTACGCCAAGGCGGTCACCGGCGAGCCGCAGCGGGTCAGCGGCCACTACTCGACCGCCATCCTCGGCGGCACCAACACCTACGCCTTCGTCGACAGCGCCGGGGTGATGGGCCTCCTATTTCAAGACCCTGGGAGTGACCGCCGCCGAGCTGATGCCGATCCACGAGTACGCGCAGTTCGACAACCCCGTGGGCGGCGCCACCGCCGACCGGATCAACTACTGGGGGTACATGACCACCCAGTTCTTCGCGCCCAACCGCGAGTACCTGTGCACCGACACGAACTCCTGCACCTATGTCGCGGGCCAGCAGGTGGGCAAGTTCAAGGACATGGTGAAGGCCATGCACGCCCAGGGGGTCGAGGTCTGGCTCGACGTCGTCTTCAATCACACCTGGGAGGGCGGCGCCTGCTCGGGCAACCCGGTGCGCTACATCAACCTGCGCGGCATCGACAACGCGACCTACTACACGCTGGCCGACGACAAGTCCTGCTACTGGGACTCGACCGGCACCGGCAACAACCTCAACGCCAGCCGCGCCGCCGTGCGCAATCTCATCATCGACAGCCTCACCTACTGGGCGAACACCATGCACGTCGACGGCTTCCGCTTCGACCTCGCCTATGAGCTGGGGCGCGAGGGGAGCGACGGCCGCACGTTCAACAACAACGCCACCACCCTGGTGCAGATCGCGCAGGCCGCCTCGACCAACGGCTTCAAGGTGATCGCCGAGCCCTGGGACACCTCCGGCTTCGGCGTCGGCCAGTTCCCCGCCGGCTGGTCGGAATGGAACGGCTCCTACCGCGACAACCTGCGGCAGTTCGAGAAGGGGGACAACAGCCAGGTGGGAAACCTCGGCGCCTCGATCACCGCCACCTGGTCCGGGTTCTCGACGCCGCCCGAGAGCGTCAACCTCGTCACCACCCACGACGGCTTCACCCTCAACGACCTCGTCTCCTACAACACCAAGGTCAACGGCACCGGCCCCTGCAATCCGACCGGGGCGGACGCGAGCAGCGGCAACGACACCAATCTCAGCTGGGACAGCGGCGGCGACGAGGTGTTGCGCCGCCGGCAGATCCGCAACTTCGCCGCCCAGATTTTCCTCGACCAGGGCTCGCCGATGCTGCTGGCCGGCGACGAGCTCCGCCGCACCCAGAGCGGCAACAACAACGGCTACATGGCCGACAACGCCTGCGGCTGGATCGACTGGAGCCTGAAGACGGCCAACCAGAAGACCTACGACTTCTTCCGCAAGCTGATCGCCTTCCGCAAGGGCCACCCCGGCCTGCGGCGGTCGGTGGACCTCGCCGGCGCCGATCACGATAGCGACGGCGACAAGGACCTCGCCTGGCACGGCACCGCGCCGGACACCCCCGACTGGACCTCCACCTCGCACTCGCTGGCCTGGCTGATCGACGGCTCGACCGCGGAGACCGGCGGCCCGGCCGACGCCCCGGACCTCTACGTGGCCTCCAACGCCTACTTCGGCAACCTGACCTTCACCATCCCCACCGCCCCCAACTCCAAGTGCTGGTGGCTGGTGGCCGACACCGGCGACTGGGCCGAGGGGACGGGCAACATCTACTACGACCCCACGGTCGCCGCCTGGAACTCGCAGCCGCTGCCGAAGATGGCGGGGACGACCTACGGCGTCCAGGCCCGCTCGACGCTGGTCCTCGCCGCCCGGCCGTGCACCGCCTCGGAGGCGATCCGGGTGGACTTCACCGTCAACGGCTTCTCGACCGTGACGGGGCAGGACCTCTACGTGGTCGGCAGCGTGCCCGAGCTCGGCAGCTGGGACACGACGAAGGCGGTCAAGCTCAACTACGTGAGCAGCAGCCAGTGGAGCGGTCCGGCCTTCTTCTTCGCCAGCAAGGGGGTGGCCATCCAGTACAAGTACCTCTGGAAGCAGGGCGCCACCACCACCTACGAAGGGGGCTCGAACCGCAGCTACACGGTGCCCACCACCGGCGCGGGAACCCGCAGCGACACCTGGCAGCCGTAAGGATCAGATTGGATTGAGAGCCCGGCGGTCGCACGGCCGCCGGGCCGTTCATGCCTCTGTTGCGTTCTTCAGTGCCTCCAAGTACCTTATTGCGTCCATGCGGAACGAAAATCTCGGTGAGAGGGCCGGATGTACCCTCCAGTGAAGGGGTATCTCGTCTTCGTCAGTCACGACGGAAAGGACACCTGGGTCGCCAAACAGATCGCACAGAAGATCCGCGGCGCCGGAGCCGAGCCGTTTCTCGACGAGGCGGAGGTCGAGGTCGGAGGCGATTTCGAAGAACGGATCCTGGAGTTCCTGATGAATGCGACCGAGTTGCTCGTCCTGCTCACTCCATGGGCTCTCGAACGTCCTTACGTATGGGCGGAGCTCGGCGCAGCCTGGGGAAGGCGCATCCCGATTGTGGGTGTACTCTATGGGATGACGGTGGCGGAGCTTCAGGCGCGTCCTGAAGTGCCAGTGTTCTTGAAAAGGCGGGATTTGATCGACATCAATGACATCGATCGGTACTTTGGAGAGCTGGCGAAGCGGACGCTGGCCGCAGTTTCCGATCCGGGAGCATCATGAGCCATCCGACGATCTTCCTATCGTACTCGCACGAAGACAAGGCTTGGGTCAACGCCTTTGCCGACGCTCTGAAGCGACACGGACTCACCCTCTGGTTCGATGAGTGGGGTCTCAAGCCCAGCGAAGAGCTCACCACCGCGATCGACCGGGCTCTGCGGGAGAGCGAGGCCCTGGTCTTCCTCCTGGGTCCAAGAAGCTTGGACAAGCCCGCCCTATTCTTCGAGTTGGGAGCCGCCCTGGCATTGCAGAAGAGAGTCATTCCCGTCGTCTCGGAGGACGTCGAACGGTCGAAGATTCCCGGCCTCCTTCTGCAGATGCGTCACGTCGTCCAGGGAGACCCGGAGGAAACGGCAGAAGAAGTGGCAAGGGCCGTGGCCTAGCTGCCCAGATCCCGGTGCACCGTGTCCGGCGAGAACGCCGGCAGGCAGACCGCCACGTACTCCGCGCCGCCCGGCTCCGGCGTGCTGTAGCGGATCCACTCCCCCGGCGAGGTCACCACCGCCTGCCCCGCCCGCACGTCGACCGATCCGTCCTCATACTCGACGCGCAACATTCCCTTCAGCACGACGGTGATCTCATCGAAGTCGGGGCGCTGGCCGGGCTCCTGCCAGCCTTCGGGGGAGACCATGCGGGCCACGCTCACCTCGGCGTGCCCCGAATTCACGCGTCCGGCGTACTCCTCGATCCGCTTCGGCTTGGTGCCGGCGGCCTGAATGATGGTGGGCTGCTCGATCAGTCTGGGCATGGCACAAGCCTATCGCAAGCTCCCCCTGCGGCACCGCTGCCGGCCGAGATACGGGCTGAGCCGAGTGTTGCTTCAACGGTTGAAGCGATTCCGGCCCCCTCCCGTACGTTCAAGTTTGCCGGCTCAACCCCGGGACCCTGGCGATGCTGCTCCGGTCCGCGCACGGGATCGAGTCCGACTACGAGCCGGTAGGACCGTAAAAGTTGTAGGAGCGCGAAGATGTGTAGGGGCGCAGCATGCTGCGCCCTACCCTGCCCGCGGCGCTCCCGCCCCCCCTACTTCACCAGCAAGCTCTTCCCATCCAGGTTCGTCGTCGGCTTCACCTTGTAGAGGTCGAGGATGGTCGGCATCACGTCCCCCATGTAGGCGCCGTTCGGGGCGTTCAGCTTGAAGTTGCTGAACAGGATCCCCTTGACGATCTCCGGGTAGACGGAGCAGTGGTCGCCGCTCCAGATCTCCATGTTGGGCTCGGTAATCGTCTTGCCGATGCCCCCCAGGGCGTCCTGCCAGCCGACGCGGTACCCCTCGTTGTTCGACGGGATGAGGTCGGGGATCAGCAGCGGATCGTAGACGCCGTTGTAGGCCTCGTCGCGGGTGAAGACGTGCGCCACCGGGTGCTCGCCGGTCTCGGGATCGACGTACGCCTCCAGCCCCTGCTTGATCTGCGCGGCCACCTGCTGGTACTCGGCGCCCGGCTTGACGATCCCCTTCCCCTCACGCCCCGCCTCGTTGATGTAGATCTGCCCGAGGCCCAGGGCGTAGGCCTTGGTCTTCGACCAGTCGACGTTGACGAAGAAGTTCCCCTGCCCGAACAGGTCCTCCAGGTTCATCCGCTTGGCGTCCTGGCCGTTGAGGGTCATGAAGCCGTTTTTCGCCAGCCAGGTGTTGTAGTTCATGCCGCGCCGGAAGGAGGCGAAGCCGTGATCGGAGACCACCATGATCGCCGCGTCCGGCCGCTTCCGCATCGCGTCGCCGACGATGCGGTCCATGTCCTGGTAGGCCTGGAGGATCGAGCCGCCCCACTTCGCCGCCCCGTCCGCCGTGTAGAGCGGGTGCTTGGGATCGAAGAAGCGGAACATCATGTGCTGCACCCGGTCGGTGAACTCGAAGTAGTGGACGAGCACGTCCCAGTCGTCCTTGGCCAGCGCGCCGTCGAGGATCTCCGTCTCCTTGACCACCGTCTGCTGGACGTCCTCGAGGAAGGTCTGCTCGTCGATCGTCCCCGCCGTCGGCGACCAGGTGTCGATCATCCACCCCCGGGTCTTGAACGGGCCGTGCTGGTGGGTGAGGTCCTTGACGAAGCCCGCCGGCGTGGTGACATCGAAGCCCGGCGCCAGGCGCTCGGGGTCGAAGTCGAGCGGCGAGAGGTAGAGCTTGATCTCGGGGTCGAGCGACTCCAGCTTGAACTTGCCAATGCCGTTGGCCTTGATCAGCGAGTTGAAGGGGAAGGCGAAGCGGGCCCAGCCGCTCCACTCTCCGACCTTGAGCGTGATGTCGTTGCCCGAGACCTGGATGCGCAGGCTCTTGCGGTCCGGAGCGACCGTCAGGGTCATCGGGATCTTGATGTGGTAGTCGTCCGCTTTCTTGTGGAACAGCTCGTCGGGCACCTCTTTGATCTCGGTCTCGATGGTCCCCTTGTTGTCCACCAGCTCGACCACCTCGACGGAGAAGTCGCCACCCCCCTTGGGGGTGAAGAACAGCTCGGAGGTGAAGTAGAACGGCTTGCCGATGCGCGCCGAGAGGTCCGGCACGCCGAGCCCGGCGAGGAGCTCGCCGTGCTCGAACCCCTTGGGCGGGAAGGTGACCGGGATCCGCATCACCCGCACCCGCTTGCCGGCGTGGCCGAGGAGCTGCCAGAAGGTGTCGCCGCGCTGGTTGTTGATGGCGATCGGCCGCGACACCGGGAGCAGCCGCCCGGCCGCGACCCCCGAGCCGACCCCGGCGGCGATCCCCAGCACCACGGCGACGGCCGCCGCCAGCCCCGTGCGCAGGCGGAAGAGCTTGAGGATCAGCAGGAAGAGCAGCGCCACCGCCACCGCCGCGATCAGGCCGATCACCAGGCCGTTGTTCTTGCCGAAGAGGACGGTCTCGTACCCCTCCTCGGCCGCCGCGAAGGTGGGCTTGTAGGTCTTGGGATCCCGCTTGAGGAAGTCGAAGACGCCGTGCCGCCCCGGGTTCAGGCCGGTCGAGAAGGTCGACCAGGAGACCGGCGTCTGCGAGGGGATCGTCGGCCGCAGCGGCGAAAAGCTCCCCTGCGCGCGCAGCTTGGCGAGGTTCGGCAGCTTCCCCTCGTCCATCCAGCGCTGGGTGAGCTTGGCGTCGGCGCCGTCGAAGCCGAGGATGATCAGCTTCTTGGGCGGCTGCTGCGCGGCGAGCGGCGCGGTGGCGAGCGCCGCCAGGGCGAGAGAGAAAAGCAGGGATCGGATCTTCGAAGTCATGGCTTGACGGATTTCCAGAATCGGGTTGGTGAAGCTCGTGAAGGCGGGATTCTAGCAAACCGTGGGATTTGCCACCGCCGCGGGCGCAACCCGGCCGGGCGTGACATCGTATGAAGCTCCATGGCTCTCCGCTCCACCGCCCTCCGCCCGCTCCTGATCCTCGGGCTGGGCGCCCTGGTCCTCGCCGGCGGCATCGCGGCGGCGCGGGCCTGGCTCCCCGAGTGGCACTCCGGCCTGCTGGAGAAGGCAGCCTACGTCCAGCGCTACCGGGATCTGGCCGCCCGGGCCGGCGTGCGGTTGACGCGCGGGGAGCCTCAGGTCTCGCTGGTCGGCGACGAGGACGAAGAACGGTCGCACCCGAGGGCCGAGCGGCTGGACCCCGCCGGGGTCGACCGGCAAGCCCGCCTGGGCGCCGGCCTGCAGATCTCCATCGTCCACCGTGGAATCCTGCCTGGCGAAACCGCCGCGCGGCGGCTCCAGATCGACCTGGCTCCCGGGAGCGAGCCTCTGGCCCTGAGCTGGTCGCCCGCGAAGGGGCCGGAGGTGAAGCTCAAAGGCGGAGGGATACAGGTCACCCAGACCACCGACGAGCCCAGAGTCTCACGCGAGCGGTTGGAGACGATGGCCCTCCTGTTGCTCGGCCCCGGCGAGCGCCTGGGCGAGCGCCGCTCGTTCAAGGAGGACACCGAGGTCGCCTACGCTCTGCCCGGGAGCGATCCGCCCCAGCGAATCGATATCAAGACCCCGAAAGGCGGCTCCGTGCGCTTCCAACGCGAGGCCGTCGACCGCCGGCCCGGTGGAGACCGCGAGGAGGAGACCCTGCCCGACATCCTCATCGGGGTGAGCCGCGGGCTCGGGTCGTGTCTCATCGCGTGGCTCTTCTTCCGCCTTCTCTACCGCCGGCGGATCGACTTCGGCAACGGCATCCTCCTGGCGGCGATCACCTTCGTGGCCTCGATCGGCGGAATCGCCACGGCGCCCTCGTGGGCGACCGCGGGCGGGTACGCGGCCGGGGCGGTCTTCCTCGGGCTCTGGATCGTGGCCGCCTGGGCGACGGGCGAGTCGTTCCTGCGCTCGATCCGGCCCGGTTTCACCACCAGCCTCGACCTGCTGCGGGCGCGCCGCCTCGGCCCCCGGGGCGGGCGCGCCCTGCTCTACGGGATGGGTCTGGGCGCCCTGCTGGGCGGGCTCCGCTTGGCCGTCCTGGCGCTCGCCGCGGCCTTGCCGGACGCCTGGCCCAAGGGCTTGAGCCTGCGCGTCCCCCCGCTCCAGCCCTTGAATCCCTTCAGCGCGGGCGTCCTGCTCGCCGCGGGGATCGCCACCGCCCTGGCGCTCGCCTACCGCTACCTGTCCGAGCGCTGGGCTCCCTGGGCTGCGGCGCTCGCCGGCGGCCTCTTCATCAGCATCGCCTTCATCGATTTCCAGCCCTGGCCCGCCCAGCTGCTGGCCAACGCGGCGCAAGGCGTCTTCCTGGTCTGGGTCCTGCGGAGGTTCGGCCTGACCGCCCTGCTGACCACGGCGGTCGGCTCCTATCTCCTGCCGGCCACGGTCTTCTCGGTTCTTCACTTCCCCTGGATGCCCGTGCCGGCCGCCGTCACCGCCGGTTCGGCGGCCGCGCTACTGACGCTGGGCTGGATCGGTCTCGGCCGGCCCGAACAGATCGAACGCGAGGGGCGTCAGCTCCCCGCCTTCGTCCGCCGGCTCGAAGAGGAGAGCCGTCTGCGCTACGAGATGGATCTCCTCGCCCGCATGCAGCTCGGCCTGCTGCCGGAGCAACCGCCCGAGATCGCAGGCTGGGAGATCGCCGTGCGCTCGCTGCTGGCGACCGAGGCCGGCGGCGACTTCTACGACTTCCTGGACGAGGAAGGGCGGCTCTGGGTAGCCGCCGGCGACGTCGCCGGCCACGGCTACTCCTGCGCCATCGCCCAAGCGATGACGGCCGCCGCCCTGACCAGCCTCATCCATTCGGGAGTGACCCCTTCCGGCGTGCTGCACAGCGTCGACCGCGTGCTGCGCCGCAACCGCGCCCACCGCAACTTCACCACCCTGGCTTTGCTGCGCCTCGACCTCGCCACCGGCGAAGCGAGCCTCGCCAACGCCGGCCACCCCTTCCCGCTGCTCGCCACGGACGGCGAGGTCGCCGAGATCGCTCTCTCCGGCCTTCCCCTGGGGCAGGGACCGGACCGGCGGTACGGCGAGGTTTCGTTTCCGATCCCCCCGGGAGGCGTCCTTCTCTTCTGCTCCGACGGGCTGTTCGAAGCCACCGACTGGCAGGGGAACGCCTACGGCTACGACCGTCCGCGCGAGCTGCTCCGGACCCTGGGGGACCGGCCCGCCGCTGCGATCCTGGAGGCCCTCTTCGCCGACTGGCGCAAGTACGCCGGCGCGGACGGCCCGCCAGCGGACGACACGACGGTGCTGGTGGTGAAGCGGCTTCAGTACCACGTCACAGCAGAATTGAACGGTTGAGCCGGAGCTCTAGTCTGGAGGCCCAACGGGCCGTTTTCCCTCAGCCCAGGGCAGCGCCCTGGGATTGGCCGTCTCCTCATGACTTGTTGCGGCCTGAAGGGTCGCGTTATCGGTTCGGTGAAAATCCGGAACGCCAGTTAGCCCGGCCCTTCAGGCCGCATCACCTTTCAAGGTCCCCTCGGAACCCAGGGCGGTGCCCTGGGCTGAGGAAGCCCGGGCCGTTGGCCCGGTAATGCGGTGATGTCGCCGGGGCGGCCACATAGGGTCGTCTCCCTACAAAGAACCCGTCAATCAAGGTTGACGGTGTACTTAGCTCCTCCGCAACCAGAGCTCGAAGCTCGCCCCTTCCCCGGAGGCGACCAGCCGGAGGTCGCCGCCCATCTGGCGGGCGAGGCGGCGGCTGAGGGCGAGCCCGAGACCGACCCCGGGCGCCGAGCCGGCGGCGCGGTCGGCCGAGCGATGGAAGGTGCGGAAGATCCGCCGCCGCTCGCGCGGCTCGATCCCCGGGCCGTGGTCGTGGAGCCGGACGACCGCGCGGCGCCCCTGCAGGGTGGTCGCGAGGTGCAGCGTCGGCTGAGCGGGGTTGGGAGCGTACTTGCAGGCGTTGTCCACCAGGTTGAGCAGGATCTGCTCGGCGCTCGCGAGATCCACGCGCACTCGCTGCCCGGACAGTTCGGGAGAGGTCTCCACCTTCAGGGTGAGGTCCGCCTGCGCGGCGCGCTCCACGAGGCGGGGGACGATCCGCTCCAGGAGATCCCCCAGCGGCAGGCTCTCGATCCGTGTCCCCGCCCCCCGCCGTTCGAGACGGGAGAAGGTCAGCACGTTCTCCACCAGAGCCCCAAGGCGGTCGGCCTCGCGTTTGAGCGTGGCGAGATAGGACGGCCGCTCGCCGACGGGCACGATGTCTTCGAGCAGCATCTCGGTGTACAGGCGGAAGGTGGTCAGCGGCGTGCGCAGCTCGTGGGTGACCGCCGAGACGAAATCCGCCCGCCGCTGGCTGAGCGTCACCGCGCCTTTCAGCAGGCTTCCCACTCCCACCAGCCCGAGCAGGGCCGCGCCCCATGCCGCGGCGAGGCTCAGGCGCACCGGCGTCCAGTCCTGCGGCTCCGTCTCCAGCATCGGTCCCGGGACCAGCCGAGCGGGCAGCAGTGCCAACCGCCGGCCGGGATCTGCTCCGTCCCGCTCCCCCACCGGCTGCAGGCTGGACGCGGGAGCGACCGCCGCGACCTGCCCCAGCAGAAAGGCGCGCAACGCCGGCCAGTCGATCCAGGTGCCCTGCAGCAGGCGCTCGTCGCCACGGCGGACCCGCCGCAGGAGGACCAGATCGCCGTCCAGCCAGCGGGCCTCGAAGGCCGACTCCACCTCGACGCCGGGCGGCACGCTCGCCGGCCGCGCCAGCGTGGCCTGCCGGCCGAGCTCCTGGCGGCGCTGGAAGGAGAGGGTGTTGAGCGCCTCCTGCGTGTACTGCAACTGCTGCCCGTTCTCGTTGCAGAGGACGTTGACCGGGTCGGCCGGCACGCCCGGCGTCGACGGCAAGCTCGCCCAGGGAGCGCGCCCCGCCAAGACCGCCGCGAGATCCCGCGCGATGGGCCGCTCCGGGGGGGCCGGGGCCGGCGCGAGCGATGCCTGCTGAACCGGCACCCGCGGAGTTTGTGGAGCCTTCGGGCGCGGCGGCTGCTCGGGAATCGTTAGCGTCGACACCCAGCGCGGCGCGGCCAGCGCCGGCTCGGCGCGCAGCCTGCGGTCGGCGCCCACCTCGAAGCGGGCGTGGACCAGCCCCCGCGGCAGACCCGCCGGTTCAGACGCCGCGCGAAACCGCGCCGCCGGCCGCGTGTTCTCCAGCGCGATCAGCTCCGTCAGCGTGGCGTCCAGACGCCAGAGCGCGATACGGACATTCTCCTCCTGCGTGGCACGCTGGAGCGCGGCCACCTCCGACCGTTCGAGCGCCAGGGTCATCGCGGTGATGCGCGCCAGGGCGCCGAACAGCACGAGGGCGCTGACGGCGAAGGCGGCGGCGACGAGCAGCGGCCGGCGGATCACGAGCTCAGCCTGTACCCTTTGCCGCGCACGGTGACCAGCACCTCCCGGCCTCCCAGCTTCTTGCGCAGGCGGGCGATGGTCATGTCCACCGAGCGCGTCGCGATCAGATGCGGCTTCTGCTGCCAGACCCGCGCCAGCAACTCGTCGCGCGAGACCAGGCGGTCGCCGCTCTTCGCCAGGTAGCGCAGCACGTCGGCCTCCAGCTTCGACAGCTCCTCGCGGCCGCCGCCGGCGAGCCGCATCTCGCAACGGTCGAGATCGACCTCGCCGGTCGCGAGGAGCAGGTGGCGGATCGGCTGCGGCCGCCCGGGCGAGCGCCGCAGCACGGCTTCCACCCGGGCCAGCAGCTCGCGGGCGCTGAACGGCTTGACCACATAATCGTCGGCTCCCATCTCCAGCCCGCGCACGCGCTCCTCCTCCGCGCCGCGGGCCGTGACCACGATCACCGGCAGCCCCGGATCCTCGCTCCGGATGCGCCGCAGGACCTCCAGCCCGTCGCGCCGCGGCAGCACCAGGTCGAGCAGCACGAGATCCAGATCCCCCACGAGGGCGAGCTCCGCGCCCGCGACCCCGTCCCCGGCCTCTCGCACCTCGTATGAGGCATGGCGCAGCGCCGCGACCATGCCGCGCCGGATGGAGAGGTCGTCTTCGATCACCAGGATTACGCGCGCGGTCATCTTCGATCTTCTCGGTCCGATGGTAACTGATTTCCCACCCGGCAGCCCGAAACGTTACGTTGGCGTTACGTTGCGCGCCGCGCGGAGAGCTATCGTGAGACTTGTAAAACCGTTCCGGCAAGGAGGCCGCGCATGCGCACGAAAGTCGCAACCTTCCATCTGATTTTGATCGCGTTTCTCTGCGGCGGCGCCGCGCTTGCCGAGGCTGGGAACCGCAACCTCACGGACCTCGCCCGCGTGGCGCTCCTGGAGAGATCCACTGTTGCCGTCGCCGCTCTGCGACAGGCGGGTCCAGCCGGCATGAACGCCCTGCTCGCCGCCTGCCCGGACGGCGACTGCCACGGCGCCCACGATGTCCTCGACCGGGTGTGCGGAGTGCGTGATTGCGCCGACATCCGCCTCTTCTGGTACACCGACCTCGAAGCCGCGAAGGCGGCGGCTCGCGCCGCGGGCAAGCCGATCCTCTCCCTGCGCCTCATGGGGCGGCTGGACGAGGAATTCAGTGACGCCGACAGCCGCTTTTTCCGCGCCGTCTTCTACAAGAACCGTGAGATCAACCAGATCCTCCGGGACCGTTACATCCTGCATTGGCGCTCGGTGCGGCCGGTGCCGCGGGCGACGATCGATTTCGGCGACGGCACCCACCTCGAGCGGACCCTCACCGGCAACGGCATCCATTACATCCTCGACAGCCGCGGACGCCTGCTGGAGCCGCTGCCCGGGCTCTACGGACCCGCCACTTTCCAGGGCGCCCTGGAAGAAGGGGCGCAAGCGGCGACGGGAACGGCCACGTATCTGGACGACGAACAGTTCATGAGCTGGATGGTCGCGCGCCGGGACAGCGAGCTGACGTTCAGCTCGGAGGCCTTCGAGCGTGACCTCGCGGCCGCCTACCCCGCGCCCACCCCGACCGCCACTGGCTACGTTCCCTGGTCGATCTTCCAGGCGACTCCGGCAGCGCTGACCGACTGGATCTACCTCAAGGACAATAACGCCTCGCAGGGGAATGACGGGGGGCCGATGCTCGCCGAGCCGATGGTCGTGAACGACTACCAGCTCCACCGGCTCGCGGAGCTCCGCCGTCCCCACATCCACCTGGATCCGGCCAGCCGCGCCTTCCTGCTGCACGAGCAGGGGGTCACGGACCCGCGGGCAGCGGAGCGCCTGGTGGACGCGCTCGAAGCCACCGTGGCGCTCGACGAGGTGACCCATCAGTACCGCACCGGCCCCGCGATCCTGGAAGCGTTGAGCGCCCCGGAGGTCCGCAAGGGTTTCGAGCTGGAGGCGTTCAACGATTGGGTCTACAAAAAGGTTTTCAACGCCTCGCTCTCCGATCCCCGGCTCGGCCTTGGCACCGCGAACGTCTACAGCACCTTGCGGGCCTCGACCCGGAAAGCCTCAAAGCCTGGGTGCTGAGCCGGGTGTTCGGAACGCGCCGGTCGAGGAGATCGCGCCTTCGGCGCCAGGATCACCGCCAGCAGGTCCGGCCGCGCGGCGTCCCGCTCCAGGTGCGGGTAGCGCTCCCCATCGTGATAATTCACTCGAAAGGTTTTGAGCGCGTCGCCGTGCACGGCCGCGATCTCGATCGGCGCGGTCGAGCCCTTCGCCGCCCGCACCACCTCGGGGAGGGCCTCCGGCGTCCACGCCCGGCCGCCGACGGCGACCAGCTTCATCCCCGGTCCCAGCCCCGCCTCCCAGGCCGGCGAGCCGGCGACGATGTCGTCGATCGTGCCGTCGTCCTTGACCCAGATCCCCAGCGAAAAGCTCTCGTCGATCCGCTTCGAGCTCTTGGCCCGCAGCTTCTGGAATTCGTTCGGCTGATCGGAATAGACCAGCTTCCAGCCCGCGTTCACCACACCGCCGAGCGGCGCGCGCGGCTGGACGGCGTAGACCCGCTCGGCGAAGAAACCTTTCCAATCGTAGGCCACGACGGCGCCCAGGGCGGCGTAGACGTCGTCGGCCGTGTAGGGCCTCACCTCCGGCGCGGCTGAGGCACCGCCGTGGAAGGCATGGCAGAAGTCGTCGAGCGATTTCGCGCCGCCGCTCCTCTGACGGATGATCGTGTCGGCCTCCAGCCAGATCAGCCCCGATTCGTCGTAGTAGTCGAGCGGGCGCCGGGAGGCGGTCCACGGATTGGGCAGGCCGGAGAGGATCTGCGCCGCCACCGCCGTGTCCGCCAGCGGCCGCCAGCGCCGGCCGGGACGGTTGTGGTCCTGGTTGGCGGCGACCCAGGCGATGTACTCGCGGGTCGTCTCCAGGCTCCGGATGCCGCTCCGTGAGGTCAGCAGGAAGTCCCCGAGATAGCGCGTCAGACCCTCGTAGACCCAGAGCAGCCCGGTGTCCAGCGCCTGCTGCGGATCGCGCGTCGCGAGCCCCGCCGGCCGGCGGTACTTGCCGTTCCAGGAGTGCACGTATTCGTGCGGCAGGAGCGTGCCCTCGCGCAGCAGCTCGGCCTCGTCGGTGAACATGTTTGCCGGCCCGCGGTCGTCGCTCGACTCGTGGTGCTCCAGGCCGTTGTGATCGATCGCGTCGCTCAGCGCCAGCAGCCAGCGGTAGGCGCGATAGTGGCGCGCGCCGAAGAGCGCCAGCGCCTCCGCCGGCACCCGGCGGTAAGCGGCGAGCCGCGCCTCGGAAACCGCCAGGGAGGAACGCTGATCGGCGGCCATGCTGAGGTGGACCGGGGCCTCCGGCGGACCCAGATCGAGCGTCTGGAAGATCTCCCCCGCGAGCACCGGCGAATCGATCAGCGTGTAGAGAGTGGTCGGCGCGAAGCTCACCGGACCCTCCTTTTTCTCCGTCTTGTCCGAGACATCGAGGGCCGTGTCGTACCGCCACCCGGCCGGCAGGCGCAGGGTGGCGCGCACCGGGATCTCCCGGGCGTCCGCTCCCAGCGGGTAGACGAGAAGATCGTGCCAGTCGACGATCAGCAGGTGCGGCGTGGCGTTCGGAGTCTCCCCGTAACCGAGGCCGTTGATGTCCTCGGGAGGCGAGAGATAGTCGAGGCTCACCTCCACCTCCCGCGCGCCGGCCGGCACCTCCACCCGCACGAGGAACATCTCGAGCGGATCGCGGCGCCAGACGAGGGTCTTGCCCGCCGCCGAGACCGTGAAGCCGACCACCTGCATGATCGGTCCGCTCGGCGCGTGCTCCCCCTGCACCCATTTCGGATAGGCGAGCGTGAGCGGGCCCGGCGCGGCGGGGATCACCAGACGGGAGTGGAACACCCCGCGCGGAGCGTCCGTGGCGTCGACCGCCAGCTCCAGCGGGCGAGGCGCCGCCGCGAAGGCCGCGGCCGGAATCAAAAGAAAAGTGAGCAGTACAAAACGCAGGCAGGTCCGGACGCTGAGCATTCTCGTCATGATCTCCATCGTGGTTTCGATCGTCATCTCCGCGGCGGCGGTACGTAGTCCCAGACGCCGCGCGAGTAGGTTCCGAAGCGCACCAGCTTCACGGTGGGCACGCCTTCGACGCTGAAATATCTTCCGGGGGGCACGCCGGCGCCGAGCAGGCTGCGCCAGGTCGAAGAACCGGCGTCGAGGACGAAGGGGCCGGTCTCGGTGGCGGCGTAGAGCGTCCGCGCAGAGGACCCTTCAAAGGCCAGGCCCCAGACCGTGGTCCAAGGGAGGCCGTTCGCCAGCGGCGACCAGTTGGCGCCGCCGTCGCGGGTCACCCAGACCGGCGGATTGCCGTAGCCGCTCCCGCCCACGAAGCAGGTCGACGGATCGTCGGCCGAGACCGCAAGCGTGCCGTTCGAGCCGGTAGGCGACCCCGACCGGGTGGTGTCCGACTCGGTCCAGGTGCCCCCATGATCCCGCGAGTACCAGAGGCGCCCCTCGTCCGTCGCGGCGTACCAGACATTGTGATCCGAGGGAGCGATGGCCAGCGCCGAGACATAGTCGCGGTTGTCCGGCGAGAAATTCTGCGGCAATTGCGTCTGCGCGAAGTTTTCGCCCCCCAGGTACCGCATCTTCCAGATGTGATCCCCGGCGACGTAGACGGTCGCCGGATCGTCCGGATCGGCGGCCGAGGTGACGAAGAATCCCGAGTGGGGGATCGACGGCAGATCCGCGAGGACCAGCCCCCCCGGATCGCCGTCCGGCCTGAAGAGGAGGAGCAACCCGGTCGCGGCGGAGCTCGTGGGATAGACGGCGAAGATGTTCGCGAAGCTGTTGTGGGAGGCCGCGGTCAGTCCGTTGTAATCGCCGCTGATCAGTTGCGCGTTGCTCAGGATCGCGCCGGCCCGGCCGATCCCGGGGACCGAAAGCTGCAGGCCCTGGTCCTGCGAGCCGGCGAGGAAGAGGTCGGGGTTGGAGGCGCTGCTCCAGGTGCTGTAGAACTGCCCGCTCGGCAGGCCGGTCTCCGTGAGGTTGCGCACGTCGAGGCCGCCGTCGGTCGACAGGTAGGTGCCGCCGTCCGTGTTGAGGAACAGCTTCTCCTGGCCGTGATCGAGAACGAACTGAATGCCGTTGATGTCGGCGTGGAGCCGGTCGCCGGGGCTGTCGTAATAATCGACCCAATCGCTGATCTGTTGAAACGTCCGGCCGCCGTCGCTCGAGCGGAACATGTCCGCGTTGCCGAAGAGGACCAGGTTGGGATCGCGGATGGAGGCCGCCAGGCCGCCGGCGTAGCGGATCGCCAGGGCGTAATAGGAGGTGCCGGTGAGCTGGAAGCGGGACTCCCAGGTGAGGCCGCCGTCCTCCGAGACATAAAGGTTTTCTCCCGTCGTCTTGCCCGCCGCCGCGTAGAGGGTCGGGGCTCCCGCCTCCGAGCCGCGGAGGACGGCGTAGCCCTGGGAGCCGCTCAATCGACCGAGCGGAGAGAAGCTGCTCCCCTGATCGGAAGAGACCAGGAGCTGGCCGCGCGACAGCAGGTAGAGAGGGCCGGTGGCGACGCGGCTCGTCCAGATCCCGGGTCGCTCGGAAACCTCCCCGCTCCAGACCACCGAGAAGCTGACCCCGCCGTCGCGCGAGCGGGCGAGGACCGGCAGGGCGCTGCCGTCCTCCTGCCAAGCCGTGCCCAGCAGATAGATCACCCGATGGTTGCCGCCGTCCTGGATCATCTCGGAGATAAAGGCGAGAGGAGGGAGACCTTTCGACGGTGACCAGGCGACCCCGCGGTTGCGGCTGACGTACACCCGGCCGTCGAACGGCCCGGCCACTCCCGCCACCCAGGTCTCCGGCTTCTCGCTCACCAGCAGGCCGTGGAGGTAGCCGCCGAGGGTATCGGTGAGGCGCTTCCACCCCTGCGTGCCCGGGACTCCGCTGAAGACCCCCGCCTGGCTGGTGCCCACCAGGAGCGTCCTGCCGTCCGGCCGGAAGGCGACGAGGGCCGTGGCGCCGGTCTGGTTCACCGGACCCCGCTCGTGCCAGACCGGCTTCGACGCATGGGCCTTCGCGTCCTTCTCCTGCGCCGCGATGAACGCCAGGCTGGCCCGCAGGTTCGCAGCCTCGATCGCGCGCCAGTCGAAGCCCGGCGCCGCGCGATGGCGGCTCTCGATCCACCGCAACAGGCGCTCGCGGTTCGAGCCCTCGTCCTCGTCGTCACCGCCGAACGCCCGCGGCATGCCGAGCGCCAGCCGCCGGCCGTGGACCACGGAGCCTTGGGAGGAAGCGGAGACAGGGTTGGAACGGACGGGGTGGCGCGCGCTTCCGGCCGTCAGGGCCAGCAGGAGCGTGGCCGCCGCGAGGATCGACTTTCTGAACGGGGAGCGTACCTGAGGCCGAGACGAATCTGACTCCAAGGTGTTTCCTCCTCGGGCTCGAGACGAGCTCGTGTCGGTGCTGCTCCCCCAGCATAGCCTCGCGGCCCCGGACCGGCAAGGCGGCCGCGGGGCGGAGCGGCTCTTGATGGCTCTTGATATCCTCGGCGCCATGGACACCAAGAACGGCCTGCCGATCCTGCCGTTCGCCTCCCAGCGGAAGTGGGAGGCGTGGCTCGACGAGCACCACCTGACCTCGAAGGGCCTCTGGCTCAAGATCGCCAAGAAGGGTTCAGGGATCGACTCCCTCGACTATGCGGAGGCGCTGGACGCCGCCCTCTGCCACGGCTGGATCGACGGGCAGAAGGCGCCGTTCGACGACACCTACTGGCTGCAGAGGTTCACCCCGCGCGGCCCGCGGAGCAAGTGGTCGAAGGTGAACGTCGACAAGGCGCTGGCGCTGATCGAGAGCGGCCGCATGAAGCCGGCCGGGCTCGCGGCGGTCGAGCAGGCCCAAGGCGACGGCCGCTGGGAGCAGGCCTACGATTCCCAGAGCAAGGCGACCGTGCCCGAGGACCTGCAAAGGGAGCTGGACCGGAACCCCGAGGCGGCGGAGTTCTTCGCCACCCTCAACAGCGTCAACCGGTACGCGGTGCTCTACCGCATCCACGAAGCCAAGAAGCCGGAAACGCGGGCGCGGCGCATCGAGAAATTCGTCGCCATGCTCAAGCGGAAGGAAATGCTGCACCCTTCCTGAGAAACAGATCCGGCCTTCAGTCTGAACACTTCGCTACCCCGCAAACCGGCGCCAGACGATCGCGCCCTGACCGCTGGCGCCGTCGGTCCGGTAGGCGATCAGCCAGGAGTCCCCCGTCCGGGCCGCGTCGCCGCAGGACGGCTGGTCGAGGTTGCGGCCGATCTGGAACGCCGGCCCGAGCGGCGCGCCACTCGCGGCGGAGAACAGCCGTGCCCGCAGGACGCCCGCGAGCGGCGGGCGCCAGAGCAGGAGGAGACGCCCGGCGGCGGCGAGGGCGGCGGCGTTGAGACGGACGTTGTAGGCGGCCGGCACGGCCTGGATCTCGGAAGTGCGCGGCCGGCCGGAGGCGTCAAAGAACCGCAGGTGGATCGACTCGCTGAAATCGCTGTTGAAGATCGTCCAGACGACGGCGAAATCCCCGGTGGCCGGATCGCCGACGGCGAGGAGATCGCCGAAGACCGGCCGCTCCCCCGGAGCGCTGCCCGGAGTGACGTTGATGTCGAAATCCTCCCCCTGCGGCTTCCCCTGGCGGACGATCCGCCCGCGCAGGACCTGCCGCGCTCGCGCGCCCCGTTTCGCCACGGTGCCCGACCAGATCGCCACGAAGTCGCCGCCGCCCAGAGGAGCGAGGATCGGCGCGGGAAAGGGCGCGTCGATCGGCCGGCTGTTGAGGACGATCCGCGGCCCGCGCGGGCTGCCGCCGGCCGTGACCGGCACGATCGTAAGGTTTTTCGCCACGGCCTGGAACTGGGCGATGTAAAGCTGGGAGGCATACGGGGCGCCGGCCGGCCCCACTACGAACCGGACCCCCTTCTTCAAGGCTTCGGGCGCTCCCACCGGCTCGCCGTCCGCGTCCAGCCGCTGGCGGAAGGGGATCGCGGGATCGTTGGCGGGGGAATCGTCCAGCGCCATCAAGGCCTGGAAACCGTCGGCGGTCGCGGTGACGAGGTCGACCCGGGCGTGATAGTCCCCCTGGTGGAGCGGCCCGATCCGGACCGCTTCGGCGGTCGGCTCGCCGTCCGGCGCGAAATGGCGTCCGTAGGCGTTCTGATCGCCGCTGTCCTGATAGTCCCAGGCGATCTCGAAAGACCGGTCGGCCGCCACGGCCAGCCGGGGGCAGGCCGGGAACGACCCGACCTGGGCGGTGTCGACCTGGACCTCAGGTCCCACGGGCGCGAGCTGGGCCGCGAGATCCCGGGGGGCCAACCCGCCGATCGCGAGGATGGCGAGGAGAAGGAACGGGGGCTTGCCGTTCATTGGAGACCTCCTGTCATGAGGATCTGATCTGATCCTTATACGGAGGAGAGCGGGAAACCGCTGAGCCCTCAGCGGAACCGGCGCACGAAGATGGCGGTGTCCTCTGCGATCAAAAAGGGACGGCCTCGCGGGCCGTCCCTTTCTTCAGTTCAGCAGACGCCTCGGTCGAGGAGGCTTTTCCACGCGGTGGATCACTTCACCGGAATTGCCCGGTCGCTCAACGCCCACTGGAAATCGACCCGCATCAGCCCATTGAAAATGGGCGAGTTGTCGGGGATCACGGCCAGCAGGCCAGGGTCCTTCGCGATGTCCTGGAGCTGATACTGGGCAAAGGGCTGCGGAGGCGGCAGCACGCCTTTTCGCGGCCACGCCGCGCGGGTGTGGCAGTTGCGGCAGTTGGTGTTGATCGGATGCCCGGCGGCCAGCTCGATGTAGGGGTTGTAGACCGTCGGCAGGGTCGTGCCGCCGGGATTGGTGATGCCGTATTCGATCGTCTGCAGGTAGTGCCGCCAGGGGCCGGGGGCCTTGCCCGGCGGGATGTCCGGACGGTCCGCGGCGTAGGGCCCGGCGTTGGGCTGCGGGCTCCACCAGAAGCTCTGCAAGCCCCAGGTCTGGATCTCCTTGGTGACGATGTGCATCGAAACCGTGACCAGGTAATCGCCGGCATGGAACGGGCGGTTGTAGAGCCAGAGGGCCGAGGCGTCGAGCAGGGCGCGGTCCTGACAGGTCATCTTGGCGAGCGCGGCGGCGTCGATCTTCTGGGAGTAGAAGTCCTGGAGCGGGACGATCGTCACCTTCGAGGTCTTCGTCCGCAGCGGTTTCTTGTCTGCAGTCTGGATGCCGTAAAAATAGGAGACGGTCGCCTGCTGGCCGGGCTTGAGGTGTCCCGAAGGGTCGAGGCCCACGACCTCGTTCCACCGCTCGTAGCCGTAGTAAGTCGGCAACTGCGGCGCGACCGCCGGATCGAAGACCGGCAGGGCCGTCGGACCGTCGCCGCGGACGGGCCAGTACATGTGCTTGAGCACGATCGAGCTGCTCGGGAAGGGGGAGACCAGCTTCTGCCCCGCCTTGAGCTGGGCGGTGAGCGTCGAAGCTTGGAAAAGTGGGGCCTTGGCGGGGTTGCGGAGCCAGCTGTAGGCGTCCTGGTTGTAGATCACCCCGGCGACCAGGATGTCGCCGTTGGACTGGAACTGGACACCGTCCGGAATGCCGTTGTGGGTGAACGGATAATATTTCACCACGTAGCTCGGCGTGGGATAGATCGGCGCCTTCAGCTGGACCGGCGTGTTGTCGTGATTGATCTGGTTGAGCGTCCGCGGATGGCTCGGCACCATCGGGACCGCTCCCAGCTTCGCCGTCGGCGGCGGGGCGTAGCCATAGGTGGAGGTGAGCCAGGACCACCAGACGGGCCGGCCATTCGAGCCGAGGGAGTTGATCCCCGCCCAGAGGTTCCACCCATGCCGGCGGAGGCGCTGGACGTCCTTGGAGTTGACCGCCGCCTGCAGGTCCGTGGCAGGGTAGTCGAACCCCGATGGGAACGGCAGGGCGGTCGGCGTCGGCGGCAGCGGCGACAGGTTCGAACAGTTGGGCGGCGGGCCCTGCGCCTCGCTCGTCCGCGCCAGCAGAACGACGAGCAGAGCCAGGGAGAGGCGGACGGGGTGACGCATTCGGGAACCTCCTCCGAGGGGCACCCGGCGAAAGCGCCGGGGGCGGCCGGTTTCTCCAGGTTGCGAGACGGAGGAGGATTCTACATCCAGAGGGGGCCACGGGAGAAGGCGCGATCACTCGGGAAGATCACTGATCTCGACGACCGGCTCTCCCCGCTTCAATAGATCCAACGCCTTTGGAAAGCTTGTGGATAGTACCTTCTCGAAGTGCGAGCCAAGGGGCCAGGGCTGGCGAGAGTTGGGCGTCAACCCATGCGATCAAGCAACGAGCACCGGGTGATCGAAGCGTTGACTGGCAAATCTCAAGGCAGCCCGAACGTCCTCCAGGTCGAGGTCAGGCAGCTCTTCCACCACCTGCCCTGGCGTGAGTCCGTTTGCAAGCAGGTCCAGAACGTCACGGACTCGAATCCGCAGGCCCCGGATGCAGGGACGCCCTCCGCACTGCTCCGGGTCTACCGTGATGCGATCGGCAAGATAGGTCATGGGGTCATCCTTCTCGGACATTGTAACCGTCTTCCACCCTCACCGCCACGCGAACACCGGCTGCTCGTAGTGGTCCACCCGGGTCTCCCGGCCGGCGACCGCCACCTCGGCGAACTGGTGGAGCACCGCCGCCGTCGGGGCGTAGATCAGGGTGCCGAGGAGCGAGAGGGCGAGGACGGGACGGTCGCTCTCGGGGATCGATTGGACGACGAGGTTCTTCGGGTCCAGGAGGTCGCCGAGGGGGACGAGATAGATGCCGGCCACCTCGCGGGGGTCCGGGCGGAGGGGGGCCGCGCTCTCGCCCCATTCGCCCCAGACCACGACGGGGGTGATCACGAAGCCGGAGCGGGTCGGGAAGTCATCCAGGCGGCCCAGGATGGCGGCGGGCGGCAAGGTGAGGCCGACCTCTTCTTCCAGCTCGCGGAGCGCCGCCGTCTCGAGGGTTTCCCCCGGTTCGAGCCGGCCTCCCGGAAGTGCCCATTGCCCACCGTGCCGCCGCAGGCCCGCGGCGCGGCGGGTGAGCAGGACGGCGGCCGATCCGTCCTCGCCCGGGACGACGACCACCGCCACCGCCGCGGGACGGTTCTCGCCGGCCGGCACGCTCCGGCGGTCGAAACGGGCGAGGTGGTTCCCCAGGGTCTCGCGCAGCGAATCGGTGAACCCGGGGGACGTCATGGCGCGAGAGTATCCGACCTTTCGGAATTCGTCGATGGTAACGCGTTTTCATACTATCGACGGGCGCCACTGTGCGATAGAGTCGGACCGGGAACTTGACGATGCCGAAATCCTTTTCTTTTCCTGACGGATTCCTCTGGGGAGCGGCGACCTCGGCCTATCAGGTCGAGGGCTCCCCCCTGGCCGACGGCGCCGGACCGAGCATCTGGCACCGCTTCACGCGCACACCCTGGCTGGTGCCGAGCGGCGACAACGGCGACGTGGCCTGCGATCACTACCGGCGCTACGAGGAGGACGTGCGATTGATGCGCGACCTGGGGCTTGGCGCCTATCGCTTCAGCGTCTCGTGGAGCCGCGTGCTGCCGGCAGGGCGCGGCCGGGTCAACGAGAAGGGGCTCGACTTCTACCGCCGGCTGGTGGATGCCCTGCTCGCCAGCGGCATCCGGCCGCTGATCACCCTCTATCACTGGGACCTGCCGGAGGCGCTCGACGACCTCGGCGGCTGGCTCAACCGCGACGTGGCGGCCTGGTTCGCCGAGTACGCCCAGGTGATGTTCCGCGCTCTCGACGACCGGGTCGAGATGTGGTCGACGCTCAACGAGCCCTGGGTGGTGACCGACGGCGGCTACCTGCACGGAGCGCTCGCGCCCGGGCATCGAAACCTTTTCGAAGTCCCGATCGCCTCGCATCACCTGATGCTCGCGCACGCCGCCGGAGTGGAGGCCTACCGCGCCGAGGGGAAGCACCAGATCGGCCTGGTGGTGAACCTCGAGCCGAAGGTCGCGGCCTCAGAGAGCCTGGAGGACCTCGCCGCCACCCGCCGGGCGGACGCCTACATGAACCGGCAATATCTCGATCCGGTGTTCCACGGCCGCTATCCGGACGAGATGCGGGAGGTCTTCGGCGAAGCCTGGCCGGAGTTTTCCGCCGCGGACCTCGCGCGCATCCGCCAGCCGATCGATTTTCTCGGCGTCAACTATTACAAGCGCGGCGTGACGCGATTCGACGCCGCGGCGCTCCCCGTCCAGGGGAGCGAAGTGCGGCAGAAGCGTCACATCTACACGGAGACGGGCTGGGAGGTCTACGCTCCCGGGCTCACCGACACGCTGGTCTGGGTGAAGGAGCAGTACGGCGACATCCCGCTCTACATCACCGAGAACGGCGCCGCCTTCTACGATCCCCCCACGGCCGAGGGGGAGGTGCAGGATCCGCTGCGGGTGGACTACCTGCGCAACCATCTCCGCGCCGCGCGCGAGGCGATCGACCGCGGGGTCGACCTGCGCGGCTACTTCGTCTGGTCGCTGTTCGACAACCTGGAGTGGAGCCTCGGCTTCGCCAAGCGGTTCGGCATCGTGCACGTGGACTTCGAGACGCTGAAGCGGACTCCGAAGGCGAGCGCGCGGTTTTATTCGGAGGTGATCCGCACGAACGGAGGGGCTCTGGGGTAAGAGCCCTCATCACCCCGGCCCTCTTCTCCCGACCCGGGAGAAGAGGGGGGTAGTTAGTCTAAAAGCACATTCGCCGGCAGCTTCCGGATCACGGTCTTCTTGAACACGATCCCTCCCGGCGGCACGCTCATTCCCTTCCCCACTTTCAGCCGCATCGAATTTCCCTCTTTCGTCAGCGAATAATCCAGCAAGCCCCAGGGCGTCGGCATTCTCCTCACGCTCATCCCTCCCGGCGCCGCGATCCATTCGGCGGGCACTCCGGCGGCGAGAACGAGGGCCTGATCGGAATCGCGCTCGTAGGCGAGGAGGTCGAGGAAGGAGCGGATGAAGTCGGAGGCGACCCAGGTGTGCGGCAGGTCGCCCAGGAAGCTGGGGGCGCGGAGGTCTCGGTAGACCACCTCGGGCCACTGATTCCAGGCCGGCGGACGCTGATCCTTCAGAAAGAGAGCGAGCAGCTCGTGGGCGCGCGCCGTCCAGCCGAGGCGGACGAAGGTGCCGACGGCGCGCAGCTCGTAGGGGGTGTAGGCCTTCCAGTCGCCGGTCTTCCGCTGGTCGATCTCTTTCCAGTAAGACTCGAAAGTCCGTTCCAGGGCCTGGGGTGGCAGCCTGGTGCGCAGGTCGTCCAACTCGCCACCCGGGCTGAGCGCGGTGGTGGTGGAGGTGGGATCGCGATCCGCCAGGTCGGCGGAGGCGGGGATGGTGTCGATCTTCGCCTCCGCGATCACGCGGTTGATCGAGGCGTAGAGATCGGTGCGGAATTCGTCGCGGCTCGCGGCCCAGCGGCCGGCCTCGGCGGTCTTCCCCAGCTCGCGGGCGAGATCGGCGGCGTTCTTCAATCCGGTAAGGGCGAAGAAGTCG
The DNA here is from genome assembly GCA_963698025.1 of uncultured Acidobacteriota bacterium. Lineage (GTDB taxonomy): Bacteria > Acidobacteriota > Thermoanaerobaculia > Multivoradales > UBA5704 > DATARR01. The sequence continues at coordinate 2,442,073 of OY969112.1, forward strand.
TCCCAATAGGAGTGGACGGGGTGGGCCGAGTACCCCTCGTGACTGATCGATTCGGGGAGGAGGCCGAAATAGCGGAGCTTCGCGGGCTGCCGGTACTCGTCCGTCCGGCGCTGATCGCGGAGCTCGTCGATGTAGGCGACGGCCTTCTCGACGTGCGGCCAGACCTTCTCCACGGTGGCGCGGTCGTGGGTATAGCGCCAGTACTCCGCCACCAGGAAGAGGAATTCGCCGTGGCTGTCGTTCTCCGGCACCGGATCGGCGCCGCGGGAGTCCACGCAGCAGGGGATCTTGCCGCTGGGGAACTGGAACGGGGCGAACCACTCGACCAGCTCGCGCACCGGGTCTGAGAGGCCGGAGCGCAACAGGGCCGAGGAGGTGAGAGAGCCGTCGCGGATCCAGGTGCGGGCGTAGGAGCGGGAGCCAGGCTGGATGGCGGGACCATCGCGATTGATCAGGATGTGGGCGAGGGCGGTTCGAAACGTTTTGACCAGCGGGTCCGCGGCGGGCGGCAGGTGGAGATCGACGCGGTCGAGGCGCTGGTGCCAGCCGCGGGTGGCGGCGGCGAGGGCGGAATCGAAGCCTTGCCGCCCGGGATTTCGCCCGGGATTGAAATCCCGGGCTACCGACGGTCGTCCTCCGGACTTGAAGTCCCGGTCAAGGGACGGCCGTGGGTAGCCCGGGATTTCAATCCCGGGCGGCGAGGCGGCGCCCATTCCCTGATAAAACGGCACCGTCACATCCACCGATTTTTCCCCGCCTGCGGCAAGATCCAGGTCCCAAGCGAAAGCCCCTGACGCATAGCCGAAAGGGTCCGCCACGTGAGCCGCCCTGGGAAGCTCCCCCTTCCGCAAGGATTCTGAGATCTCGCCGCCGTCGAACGTTGTGGCGCCGAAGGCCGAGGGCGCGGAGGACGGAATCACGCTGCGCTCGCCGTTCACCCGGACCGCGCGGCCGTCCCAGGCGATCTCGCGGATGGAGGAGACGCCGCCCGGATTGTTGAGGAACTGGGTGGGCGGGTTCACCTGGAAGGGGCGGAGGGCCAGGAAAAGGCGCAGGCGCTTCGCCTTGCCAAGATTGCGGACGCGATAGCGAGCGTGAAGCGCGGAGCTCCCAGCCGGACCCGAGGCCAGGGCGGTGATCTCCAGGGAGAGATCGCCGCGTTTCCAGGTCACGGTGGGGATGGGGAGGTACCCCTCCGCCAGGGACTGGGAGACCGTGACGTCGCTCCAGGTGATCAACTGGCCGTCGAGGAACAGAAAAGGCTCGATCGAGAAAGACCCCTGCCCCACCTCCAGCGCGCCGTCCTCGCCGAGGAGCCCCTCCTCGCGGTCGCCGTCGACTCCCACGACCGTCCAGTACTCCTGCTCGCCCGAGAACGAGCGGGGGTAAGAGCCGTGGGGGGCATCCTTGGCCATCTTCTCGAAGAGGGCATCGATCGACGGCGCCCAGTCGAGGGGTTTGACGTCGAGGTGGCGCAGGCCACCGGCGCCATGGCCACCGCGCAGACGCAGATACCGCGACTCCGTCTCCGGCAGGTACAGATAATCCCGCCCGCCGTTGCCCCCCGCCACTTCGCGGATCTTCGTCCAATCCTTCCCGTCGTCCGAGATCTCGACCGCATAAGAGGCGGGCTGCTCCCAATCGATCACCAGCCCCCCGTACTCGCGGGATTCCAGGAAGTCGTAGGTGATCGCATCGGCGGCGGTGGTGATCCTGGGGGTGAGGCTGTAGGGGTGATCCGGCGGCAGCTCGGTGAATTTCAGGTCGTCGATCCAGACGGTACCCTTGCCACCGGTTCCGGCGGTGACGGCGAATTCGATCGCCGCCACCTGCTTCATGTCGCCGCCGCCGGCCGGTCCCCAGGCGAACTCGATCTGGCGCTTCTTCGTCCGCACCTCCCGCCAATCGCGGGGGAACTGGAAACTCTTGCGATTGATCCACCAGACGTTCTGACCGCTGGGGTCGATCAGCTTGAGCTCGAGGTTGTTGACCGGCGCGTCGGCCCGGAGGCGGAAGGAGATCTCCCAGTTGGCGGGGAGGTCGAGGGGGAGCGGCCGGCGGGCCACGGCGTAACCCGCACCGCCGTGGAAATCGAAGTCGAGGCGCAGGGCGCCCTGATCCTTGGAGAGGCCGAGGCCGACGCCGTCCGAAGGGGCAGCCGTCCAGTTGGAGATCGTCGCGAAGTCGTCGAGGGTACGTGTTTGCGCTGCGAGAGGAGCCGCGAGAAGCAGCGACAGAAGGCCGATCCCGACCCTCACTCCTTCACACTTCCCATCAACAGGCCCTGCACGTAGTGGCGCTGGAGGAAGAGGAACAGCAGCAGCACCGGCATGACGGTGAGCACGGAGCCGGCCATCATCAGCTCGGCGTCCTGCACGTGCTCGCCGAAGAGGTTGGCGAGGGCCACGGGCAGGGTGTATTTCGAGTCGTCGGTGAGCACGACCAGCGGCCAGAAGAAGTCGTTCCAGGTGCCCAGAAAGGTGAAGATAGCGAGCGTGATCAGGATGGGACGGCAGAGCGGGAGGACGATCTCCACGAAGATCCGCGCCTCGCCGGCGCCGTCGATGCGCGCGGCGTCGAGCAGCTCGTCGGGGATCGAGATCGCGTACTGGCGGACCAGGAAGATGCCGAAAATGGTTGCCATTCCCGGAAGGATCACCCCCCAGTAGCTGCTGATCAGACCGAGTTGCCGCATCAGCAGGAAGAGCGGCAGGATCGCCACCTGCGACGGCAGCACCAGGGCGCCGAGCAGGAAGCCGAAGATCCTCCCCCGGCCGGGGAAACGGAGCTTGGCGAAGGCGTAGCCCGCCATCGCGTTGAGCAGCACCGAGAGGGCGGTGACCGCGGTGGCCAGCAGCGCGCTGTTGAAGAAGACCCGGCCGATGTTGAGGCGGACGAACAGCTCGCGGTAGTGCTCGAAGGTGACGTGGCTGGGGAAGAAGGGGGGGGGCTCGGAACTCGCCTCCCCGGTCGGCATCAGCGAGGCCAGGACCATCCAGACCAGCGGCAGGATGGTGAGGAGCGCGGTGGCGATCAGGGCCGCATGGAGAAAGAAGCTGGTGAGCGTCTTCTTCATGCGTCCCGCCTCTTCGCCACGTAGAGCTGAAGGCTGGTGGCGGCCAGGATGACGAGGAAGAGAACGAAGGCGATCGCCGCGGCGTAGCCCATGTGCCAGAAGCGGAACCCCTGTTTGTACATGAGCAGGGCGACGCTCAGGGTGCTGTTGAGCGGCTCCCCCTGGCGGGTGAGGACGAAGGGCTCGGCGAAGAGCTGGAAGTAGCCGATGCAGGTCATCACCGCCACGAAGAGGAAGGTGGGAGCGAGCATCGGCAGCGTCACGTCGCGGAGCTGGCGCCACCAGCCGGCCCCTTCCAGCCGGGCCGCCTCGTAGAGCGGCTCGGGGATGCTTTGCAGCCCCGCCGCGAGAATGATCATGTTGGCGCCGAAGTTCTTCCAGATCGACAGCAGGATGATCGCCGGCATCGCCCAGCGGGTGTCCCCCAGCCAGTCGATGGGAGCGATGCCGATCATCCCCAGGGCATGGTTCAGCAGCCCGAACCGCGGATGGTAGAGGTAACGCCAGACGGTGGCCACCGCCACCAGGGTGGTCACCGCCGGCGCGAAGAAGGCGGTGCGGAAGAGGCCGGGCCAGCGGGTGAGCCGCGAGCTGATCATCAGCGCCGCCGCCAGCGAGACCACCACGGTCAGCGGCCCCCCCACCAGCACGAAATAGAAAGTGTTTCGCAGCGCCTTCCAGAACAGCGGATCGCGCAGCAGGTGCGCATAGTTCTCGAAGCCGACCAGGCGGAGGTTGTGCCAGTCGGCGACGGCGTAGAGGTCGAAGTCGGTGAGGCTGAGGAGCAGGGCGGCGGCGATCGGCAGCAGGAAGAACAGGAAGATGATGGCGAGCCCCGGCCCGATGAACATCCAGGCCGCCCGCACCTCGCTCGGCAGCGGCCGCCGGAGCGCTGCATCCACCCTTGCTTCAGCGGCCAACGGCACGCCTCCCCGCCAGCACCTCGCGGCGCTTCTCCAGGATGCGGTCCACCCGGTGATCGAGATCGATCAGGGCGTCGTCGACGGATTCCCGGCCGCGGATGGCAGGCTCCAGACTCTGCCAGATCTGGATGCTGATCTCCTCCCACTCCGGCACCTTGGGGGCCGGCACCACCTGCTCGAGCTGGGCGCGGAAGGCGGCGGTCTGGGGATCGCCGGCCAGGCTGGGAAAGGCCCAGGCGCTCGCCCGCGGGGGCAGGTCGCCGGTGAGCTTGTGGAACTCGACCTGCACCGCCGGCTCGGAGAGGAACTCGACGAGCTTCCAGGCCTCCGCCGGATGGCGGGAGGCGCGGAACAGGGCGAGGCTGGCGCCACCGGCCACGGAGACGCCGGGCCAGTCGCGGGAGCCGTCCGGAGCGGGCATCGGGGCCGTCTTCCATTTGCTCTGCATCCCGGGCGGCAGCCGGCGGCGGAACTCGCCGACGTTCCACGGGCCGGTGATGAAGAAGGCGTAGTCGCCGGCGGCGAACTGCTGGTAGACGTTGGTGACCTGGCTGTTGGACCATGCCGGGGCGAGACCGCTGCGGTAGAGGCCGACGTAGAAGCTGGCGGCCTGCCGGAAGGCGGGCGAGCGGAAGTCGCCGTAGCGGTCGCCGTCGCGCAGCAGGCCGGCGCCGAGCTCGCGGCCGAGGATCACCGGCTGCTCGTGTTCGTCGACTGGCAGGAGGATGGCGTAGCGCCCCGGCCCGCGGCGGGCCTTGACGCGCCGCATCGCCTCCAGCCACTGACTCCAGGTGCGGGGGGGCTCCGCGAAGCCGGCCTCCGCCAGCAGGTCGGTGCGGTAGAAGAGCAGGCGGGTGTCGACGTACCAGGGGATGCCGTGGAGGGAGCCGTCGATGACGTTGGTGTCCCAGATGCCAGGAAAGTAGTCGGTCTGGGCGATTCCGGCGGAGTGCCCGGCGGAGCGCCGCACCCGCTCGTCCAGGGGGGCGATGGCGCCGAGGGCGGTGAGCTCGGGGATCCAGGTGTTGCCCACCTGCGCGAGGTCCGGGGTGGTGCCGCCGACGCAGGAGGTGAGCAGCTTCTCGTGGGCGTTGAGGAAGGGGATCTGCTGCACCTCGACCCGGATGCCCGGGTTGCGGCGCTCGAACTCGGGCACCAGATCCTTCACCACCTCCCCTTCCCGCCCGAGGGCCCAGAAGCGGAGGGTGACCACCCCGGCGTCCTTCGCGGGCGTGCAGGAGGCGAGGCCGGCGGCGAGCGCGATCCCCATGAGCCGTTTGCGGCCGCTCAAGGCGCGGTCGCCTCCTCCAGCCAGCCGCCCGTGAAGCCGGCGCGCTTCAGTCCGCGGACGACGTGGGGGTTCCTGCGCATCACGTTCCAGACCAGGCCGCTGCGATGGTTTTCGATCATCGCGACGATCGGTCCCTGATCGATGCCGAGGTAGTCGACGTCGAACCACCCCTGCGCCGGATCGACGCGCCCACCGGTCACCCCCTGACTGGTCCGCAGCGTCGGATTGAAGGCGTCGAGAAAGCCGTATTTCGCGTAGAGATTGCCGCCGTAGCGCTCTTTCATCTCGCGGAGAGCCGCGAGCGAAAGCTCCGGGGTGAAGACGATCGACGAAATGGCGGCGGTCGGCGCGATCGTGCCGTCGTCGCGGACGTCCCCCTCGGTGGCGCCGCGCGCGGCATAGCCGTAGAACTTGCGCGCGTGGCCGTCGATCGTGACCGTGGCGTCCATCGGGCCGTCGCAGGCGGTGAGCCCCCAGACGCGCTCGCCGTAGTCGCGGTAGCCGTTGGGATTGGCGACGGCGTAGGCGTGCTGCGCGAGGGTGGCGCGGCGGGAGTTCTCGAAGTAATCGAAGCCGGCGATGCCGCGCCCGCGCATGAAGTCGTCCTGGATGCCGCGGAAGTCGATCCAGACCTGCGAGTACTGGTGGCCGAAGAGGGGCGCGAACAGGAGGTGCTCCTGCCCCTGAAAGGTCCCCCAGCGGTAGGTTTTCGTGTACTCCCCCCAGGCGTCCGGATCGACCGCATGGGTCGGCGAGCCGAGGGCGAGGAGGACGACGATCATCGCCTCGTTGTAGCCGCGCCAGTCGTAGGTGTGGAACCCCTCCTCGGGCGTCCAGCCCATGCTGATCGCCGGCCGCCGCGCCTGCTCCCAGCGCCAGTCGACGCGCCCGTAGAGCTCTTCGGCCGTGGAGCGGATCGCCGACTCGGTGACGTCGTCACGATCGAAATAGGATTGCGCGAAGAGGACGCCGGCCATCAGCAGCGAGGTGTCGACGGTCGACAGCTCGACGGTCTTGAAGCGCTCGGCGGTCTGCATGTCGAGGAAGTGGTAGAAGAAACCTTTATATCCGGAGACGCCGCGCGCCTCGGGGCCCTGCCGCATCGCCAGCAGCGAGCGCAGGGTGGCGAGCGTCCGTCGCGCGGCCTCGGCGCGAGGAACATAGCCGCGCTCGGCGCCGATGCCGTAGGCGGTGAGGCCGAAGCCGACGGCGGCGATGCTCGAGAACGACGGCGTGGGGGCGCGGTCGGGGATCAGCAGGGTGTGAGGATCGGCGAGATCCCAGAAATAGTTGAAACCGCGCCGCTCGACGTCGTCGAGGAGCGCGGCGTCAGAATGATCGGAAGAGACGGCGGGCGGTGTGGAGTGGTGCGCGGGCGCGCTCGTACAGGAGAAGGACAGGACGGCGAGGAGGAGCGCGCTGATGGTTCTCGTCATGGGTGCTCCTCCTCGCCCGCGGATCAGAAGTTGATCTTCAGCCCCACCTGCTCGCGACGGCCAAGGTTGGTCGTGCAGCCCGGGTTGCCGAAGTTGGGGTTTCCCCCGGGTCCGATGAAGGTGTCCAGACAGCCGTAGCTCGCCCAGTTGAAGGCGTTGAAGACCTCGCCGACGACGCCGACCGAGAAGTTGCCGCCGACGCGGAAGTCCTTCTCCAGGTGGAAGTCGACCGAGCGGTCGGCGAAGCCCCAGGTCTTCTCCGGATAGATCGAGCGGTCGAACGGACGCGTGATCTCGCGCGCCGGCAGGTCGAACCCCTGCGAGAAGTCGGAGACGTTGAACGCGGCGCCGGTCCCCAGGGTGAGGGTGGTGCTGAAGCGCACGTCCCAGGGGAGCCCGACGATGGCGTTGGCGACGATGCGGTCCTTCTCCGAGCCGGGCACGGTGTGGCGCCGGTAGGCGGCCGCGCTCGGGTAGTCGAGGCTGAACAGGTCGTTGCCGGTCTGCTCGGCCTTGGCGTGCGTGTAGGCGACGTGGGCTCCCCAGTTGTTGGTGAACGGCCGGTCGAGCGAGAGGAAGATGCCGTCGTACCAGTACCGCTTGCCCTCGGGGTCGGAGACGATCACGTTGCCGTAGCCCGGCACCAGCGCCGCGCAGCAGATGCCGCTCGCCGACAGCCAGGTGAAGCCATGATAGCCGCGGACGCCGTTGTAGCTCAGCGAGCCGACCCAGGAGCCGAGCGACTGCCGGATGCCGAGGTTCCACTGGTTCGAGTAGGGGGGCTTGGTCTTGTTGTTGAGCAGGTAGATCTCGGGGCTGGTCTGCCCCGACGCCACCAGCTCGTGCAGGCCCGCGGGCGTCAGGTAGCGGGGATCGAACATGATCGTGGGCGCGCCGTTGCGGTCGCGGCCGTCGGGCGAGAACTCGATGCGGTAGACGGGATATTGCAGGCGATAGCGCTCGTCGAGCGTGGCGTTGAGGAAGAGGCGGTCGAAGTAGCGGCCGACGCCGCCGAAGACGATCGACTTGCCCGCGCCGGTCAGATCGTACGAGAAGCCGACGCGCGGCTGGATCTGGTTCTTGAACTGCGCGCGGTTGCTGCCGTTCGAGAAGTAGCTCGAATCCACCTTGCCGGCCAGCGCCGCCGCGATGTTCGCCGGGGTCACGTAGTCGGTGTCGAGCTGGTTGGTCTCGTAGTCGTAGCGCAGGCCGAGGTTCACCGTCAGGCGCGGATTGACGATCCAGGTGTCCTGGCCGTAGACGCCGTACTCATGGTTGTTGGCCGACAGGTTCGGATTGCCGAAGCCGAACAGCGCCTCGTACGGCTGATCGAACGACAGGTCGTTCGCCGGGTCGATCCGGAAGTTGTAAACCGGGTTGCCCGACTGGAGCTTGTTGACGTTGTAGCGGAGGAAATCGGCGTTCAGGCCAACCTGGAGGCTGTGGTCCCCCCCGGCCTGGAAGGTGGGAAGGTTGTAGTCGTCGCGAAACTCGAGCCGCTTCTGGTCGAATTTCTGGGTGGTGTCCTTGCCGCCGATGCGGAGGACCCCTTCGAAGTTGAGCCCGACGAGGTCGGGATTGAGCGCCGCCTGGTTGAAGATGTAATCCTGATAGCTGAGCGTCGCCTGGTTGAGGGTCTTGTCGGTGTTCCAGCTGTGGCGCAGCGTCGTGCCGATCACCGAGTTCTTGAGGTCGGTCGCCGTCTGGAAGGACGTCATGCCGCCGAAGTCACGGGTCTCGTGCTCCTTGCGGTAGTTGCCGCTGACGTCGACGACCTGGTTCTGCGCCGGCTGCCAGCTCAGCTTGCCGAACCCCAGGTTCGACTTGAACGGGCTGTCGAAGACGCCGGCGTACTGGCCGAACACGCTGGAAAAGATCGGGTTGATGTTCACCGGCGTCGTCGCCTTGATGTCGACCCCTTCATAGGAGAGGAAGTAGTGGAGCTTGTCCCTGACGATCGGTCCGCCGATCGAGAAGCCGGGCTGGCTGCGCTTGTAATCCTTGTTGGTGGTCAGCGTCGAGTACTGGAAGCTCTTCGGCAGCTGCGACACCCACTGCTCCGGCTGGTAGAACCAGAAGAGCTGCCCGCGCACGTCGTTGCCGCCCGACTTGGTGACGGCGGTGATGATCGCGCTCGACGCCTTGTCGTACTGCGCGCTGTAGTTCTGCGTGATGACGCGGAACTCCTGCACGGCGTTCTGGGGGAACGGGTTGCCGCGGCTGGAGTCCTGGCCGACCAGGCCCCCCTGCAGCACGTCGTTCTTGAAGCTCACGCCGTCGATGAAGACGTTGGTCTGCTCGGCCGGCTGGGCGTCGCCGGAGATCGTCTTGCGCAGCGGATCGGACGAAAGCCGGATGCCGGGCGCGAGCGTCGCGAAGTTGAGGAAGCTGCGCTCGTCCTGCGGCAGGTTCTCGATCTGCTGCGTGGTGACGCTGGTCGATGCCTCCGAGGTCCGCATGTCGATGGCCTGCTCGCCGACGACGGTGATCGTTTCGCTGACCGTGGTGGTCACCGTCATCGCGAACGTGACGTTCAGGTTCTGGCCGACCAGGACGGTCACCGTCTGCGAGCGCGCGTCGAACCCCTGCGCCGCCACCGTGATGTTGTATTCACCGGGGGTGAGGCCGCCGAGCTGGAACGCCCCGTCGGCGCCGGCGGTGCTGGTCTTGATGAAACCCGAGGCCGTGCCGACGGCCGTGACGGTGGCGCCCGGGAGCGCCGCCCCGCCCTCTTGTGTCACCTTGCCGCGGATGTTTGCCGTCGACGTCTGGGCAAAGGCGGAAACCGCCAGAGCGCCGGCGAGCAGCACGAACAGCAGTGATGTGAACAATCGCGATGTGAACATTCTCCTCATGAGTCCTCTCCTTTTCTCGATCTCTCCAAATCCGTCAATCAAGGTCCGTCAATCAAGGTCCGTCAATCAGGATCCTTCGCCGCGCCGCCGCAGGAGGCGCGCACCGCCAGCGTGGTGGCGACCGTCTCCTGGCGGCGTTGGTGTCCGTTCTTGCTCTCGACCGCGTGCAGCAGCCTCTCCATGGCCCGCATCCCCAGCTCCGCGATGGGCACGTGCACCGAGGAGAGCGACGGGGTGAGGTAGCGGGCGATCGGGATGTCGTCGAAGCCGGCGAGGGCCATATCGTCGGGCACCCGGGCTCCCGCCTCGCGCAGGGCGAAGAGGCAGCCGATCGCCATCGAATCGTTGGCGGCGAACACCGCCGTCGGCCGCGGCGTCAGAGCCAGCAGGCGCTGGCCGGCGGCATAGCCCGACTCCTCGCTGAAATCGCCGCCGAGCTCCAGCGCGTCCGACGGCTCGATCCCCTCCGCACGGAGGGCGTCGCGGTAGCCGCGCAGGCGCTCCCGGGCGTCGGCGTTCTCCTCCGGCCCGCGGATCAGGGCGATACGCCGGTGCCCCAGACCGGCCAGATGCCGCACCATGGCAAACGCTCCGCCATGGTTGTCGAGATTGATCGCGTCGAATGCGGTGCCGTCCACCGGCGTATTCAGCAGCACCACCGGGAGCGTCTCGGGGAGGTTGCGGTGCAGCCCTTGAGCGTCGACGTCGGGCGACAGCACGATCAGCCCGTCCACCCGTCCGCGCAGGGCGCGCAGCACGGCCTCGATCTCGGCGCGGTCGCTGTGGAAACCGGAGATCAGCACGTGGAAGCCGCTGCGCCGCGCCGCCAGATCGATCCCGCGGATGACCTCGGAGAAGAACTCGCCGTAGAAGTCGGGCAGCAATACGCCGATGGTGTCCGTCTGGTTGGTGATCAGGCTGCGGGCGGCGCCGTGCGGGACATAGCGCAGCTGCTCGATCGCCGCCAGGATGCGGGTCCGCGTCTCCACGGCGACCGGCCCCTTGTCGTTGAGCACCCGGGAGACGGTGGCGATCGACACCCCCGCCTTGAGGGCGACCTCCTTGATGGAGGCGCTCAACAGCGCCCCTCGCGAAGGTTTGGCAGAGCAGGAAAGTTGTGCACGGCGGCTCCTGGACGGCTGTCCATGAGGGCACTGTAATCGTTTACAGTGCCGTACCGTAACAGCGCCGGCGCGGGATTGTCAACGGGAGGGCACAGACCGTTGGCCGTCTTCCCCGGGCATTGATGCCCGGGCGGGGACCTACCCCTTCGGCCGCAGGCGGTAGCCTTCCCGCTGCGCCTTGTGGATGACCTTATTGCGCTTCTTCTCCTGGAGGCGCGCCAGCTCGTCCTGACGGATGTGGAGATGGTGCTGCTCGCGCTGGAGCTTGCGGTAGCTCTCCAGACGCTCGGCGGGCAGCACTCCGCTCGCCACCGCCGCCTCGACGGCGCAGTCCGGCTCCCCCTGGTGCCGGCAGTCGCCGAAACGGCAGCTCCCTGCCATCTCCTCGATCTCGGGGAAGACCGACTCGATCCCCTGCTCCCCCTCCCAGAGCTGGATCTCGCGCAGGCCGGGGGTGTCGACGAGGAGGCCGCCCGTCGGAGCCAGGAACAGCTCGCGGTGGGTGGTGGTGTGGCGGCCGCGGTCATCCCCCTCGCGGACCTCCCCCGTGGCTTGCGCCTCGCGGCCGAGGAGGCGGTTGATGAGGGTGGACTTGCCGACGCCCGAGGAGCCGAGGAAGCCCACCGTCTGGCCGGGGATGACGTAGGCGGCGAGCTCCTCGCAGCTCTCCCCCGTGCGGGCGCTCACCCGGTGGACGGGAACGCCCATGGCAACGGCCTCGGTCTCGAGCTGGCAGGTCTCGGGGTCCTCGCAGCGGTCGAGCTTGTTGAGCACGACCACGGGCTGGGCGCCGCTGTCCCAGGCGGCGGTGAGGTAGCGCTCGATGCGGCGCGGGTTGAAGTCGCCGTCGAGGCCGGAGACGAGGAAGATCGTATCCACGTTGGCGGCCACCACCTGCTCCTCCGTCTTCTGGCCGGCGCTCTTGCGGGAGAACTTGGACTTCCGGGGCAGGATGGCGTGGATCATCGCCCGCCCCTCCCCCGTGGGCGGCCGCAGGGCGACCCAGTCCCCCACCGCCGGATGGCCGAGGCTGTCGGGCCCCTTCAGCTCATGGCGGAGCTTGCCGGCGAGGTCGGCATAGTGCTCGGCGTCGCCGGTCGACACCTGGTTGAGCCCCTTCTGCGCCACCACGCGGGCGGGGGTAAGCCCCTGCTCCGCGTACGGCGCGAAGGCCGCCGCGAAGAAGTCGTTCCAGCCAAGGTCTTCGAGGGTCAAACGGTCACGCGTCCATCTCGTAAGCCACCTTCAGCCACCGCCGGACCTCATCGTCGATCTCCGCCAAGCCGGCGATCGGAATGCGGTGGGTGATGCGGTCCTTCTTGGCGAAGCCGCCGGTGTCGATCAGGCGGCCGGCGGCGGGGGTGTCCCGGAGGGCGAAGCCGAGGTCGATCCGCGTCTTCGTGGCGGGCTTGATCTGGGCGAAGACGTGATTGCGGTAGAGAGGGACGATCGTCGCGCCCGGGCAGGCCTTGACGTCCGGCGCGATCGACAAGCCGAGATTCAGCAGCTCGTCGTAGACCGGCCGCAGCGGCGCCTTGCCGCCGGCGAACATGGCTTCCACGGAGGCGACGGCGTGGCGGAGATAGGCCTCCGGATCGCCGTCCTCCCCACCCTTGCCCACGGAGCGCTCGGCGAGCCACCCGGCGGAGTTGGTGCCCAGCCCGTGCTCGGCCTTCAGCCAGTCGCGCCGCTCCTTCTCCGCCGGCGGCCCCTGCTCCTCGATGAACCGCAGCCACTCGTCGAGCGACCGGCCGGTCTTCTGGGGCAGGGCGTCGATCCACCTCCGCACCATGGCGATGCTGGGGTGGACGCTGTAGGGGTGAGTCATCGTGGATCGGGCCATGGAGACCAGTTTACCAGCCGATCCTCAATGCGGCTGGAACGTCCCGGCGTTCAGGGCCTCGACTCGCGCCCTGGCACGGGCGAGGGGTGGTACGTCCCACTTCGCGCGCTCCTCGTCGGTGATCGCGGGGTCGACGTCCCAGAGGATCCACGGGCCGGTGCCGTCGACCCTCTTGAACTGGGTTCCGTAAAGCTGGGGCTTACCCGAGCTCATGAGGTAGCGGTCCCTGGAGGCGGCGGCGAGCCAGCGCGCGCCGGGGTAGGCCGGGTCGAGCTCGACGGCCTTCGCCGCCCAGCGGTTGGCGCGGTCGTAATCCTCGGGCGTGGCGCCGTGCTGGAAGACCATGGCCGCGTGGATGTAGTCGGCGGCCTCCTTCGCTCCGCCCTTCTCCACGATCTCCTGGACGCGCTTGCGGCGGTCCGCGTCCCGCTTCTCGACCACGCGCCAGTCGGAGGTCTCCAGATCCCCCGCACGGTCCGCCTGGTCCGCTTGGTAGAGGCTCTCGAGCTCCAGGTTGAGAGGTCCCTTGCGCGCTGCGGCGGCGCGGGCCTGGACCTGCTCGAAAACCGGCTTCCAGCGCGCGTCGGTCCGCAGGGACGCGAGGTCGGGGTCGGTCGCCAGGCGGTCGGCGTCGCGGCACCCCCGGGCCACGGCTTTGTCGAGGAGCTTGAAGGCCTCGTCCGCGCTCTCCTTCTGACCGATCCGGGCGAGGCAGCCCGCGCCGCGCAGCAGGGCATGAGTGGCCAGGCGGTCCTCGGGCGCCATCGCGGCGGCGGTATGGAACTGCTGCGCGCAGCCGGCCCAGTTGGCCTTTTCATAGAGATCGGCGGCGTTGTCGGAGGCCTCGCCGAAGCTGGGATTCATCGTCTCGGCCCGGCTGCGGGCCTCGGCCAGCGCGGGCACCTCCCACTTCGCCCGCTCCTCGTCGGTGACCGTGGGGTCGACCTGCCAGAGAATCCACTTGCCCTCGACCTTCTTGTACTGGGTGCCGTAGTGCTGGGGTTTCCCCTGGTTCATCAGGTAGCGGTCCTCGGTGGCGGCGGCGAGCCAGCGGGCATCGGGGAGGTCGGGGTCGAGCTCCAGCGCCTTGAGGCACCACCGGTGAGCCTGCTCGTAATCGGCGGTCTCGGAGCTGTGCTGGAGGATGAGGGCGGCGCAGAAGTAGTCGTCGGCCGCCTTGAGCCCGCCCTGCGCGGCGATCTCCCGGGTGCGCTCGAGCCGCTTGGCGTCCCGCTTCCCCACCACGCTCCAGTCGATGTTGTCGCCGGCCTCGCGATCCTTCTGGTCCTCGTCGCAGATGCGGGCCACCTCGGCATTGGCCTTCGCGCGGCGGGCGGCATCCCGGGACTTGACGCCGTCGAGGAAGAGCTGCCAGCGCGGGTCCTGCCGCAACGGCTCCAGCTTGGGGTTCCCCGTCGCGCGGTCGACGTCGCGGTAGCCCTTCGCCGCCGCCTGGCCGAGCAGGGCGAACGCCTCATCGCGGTCGCCGCTGGCCGTCGCACAGGCCGCGGCGGCAAAGTCGGCCCGGGCCACCTGGGCGTCGCGGACGGCGGCGCGGGCCGCGGCGGTGAACAGCTCGACGCAACGCGCCGGGTCCTCCTTGCCGTAGACGGCGGATGCCTGCTGGAACAGGCTCTCGTAGGTGGGCGGAGTCTGCGCGGTCGCCGCCCCGGCCGCGGTAAGGGCGAGGACGAATCCGAGCTTCGAGACGCGCTGAAGCACCATGGCTATCTCCTTCGATCAGAAGGAATCATACGCCCGGCACGGAGCCGGTTGCATCAACCGGGCGGTTGGCGCAGCAACTCCCGGGCGGAGGCGATGAAGCGGGTGGCGGCCTCCTCGGTGACGCCGCGCATCACGCTACGGAGCGCGGCCGGATGGGAGGTGGCGATCGTCTCCAGGGAATCCATGCCGGCGGCCTTCAGGGCCCGGGCGCGGCCGCGGCCGATGCCGGGGATCTCGGTGACCGCCCTCTGCGAGGGAGTGGCGGCAGCCAGGGCCAGCGGGTTGGCGAGCCGCCGGGAGCCGCCCGGGACCACGGCGAGGACTGGGGCGAGGCCTGGAGCGGCGACGCCTGCCCTGGGCTGGGACGGAGCGTCGTCGTCTCCGTCGTCCTCGCCGCAGCCACAGCCGCAGCCGTCGCCGTCGCCTTCCCCGCCAGCGCCTCCGGCCGAGCCGGCGGAGGTCGGCGTGCACAGGCCGGAGGCGGGCGCCGCGGGCACCGGCGCCGCGTGCTCCTCGTAGGCGATCCGCCAGTCGAGCAGGGTCAGCTCGCCCGGCGCCTCGGCCACGAAGGTCACGGGCACGTCGACCTGGGAGGGGAAACGCAGCTCGAGGCTCACGACGTCCAGGCTGGCGCCCGGGGGCACGGTGATCCGCAGCTCGGCCTTGGCGGCGCCCTCCGGAACGGTGCCGGAGGCCGCGAGGGCGTCGAAGCTCTCGGGCGGCACGTCGAGCACCGTGGCCGACGTCGGCGAGGAGCCGTCCGCGGCGAGCCAACGCAGCTCGAGCGCGGGCGCGGAGCGGGGCGCGGTACCCGCCGTGGCCCGGCCATGCAGCTCCAGGACGAAGGGGCCGGGCTGCACCGCTACCTGCTGGGCCAGGGTGACGGCCTGGGCCCCGGCATTGCGCAGCCGGGTGGTATTGCCGGCAGTAGGACTGGAAGGATTGCCGGCAGCGCCGCTCGCCAGGCGGGAGAAGCCGGGAGCGGCGGCCGGCGTCGCGGTCCACGCCTCGGGCATACCGGGGGCGCCCGCCCGCAGATCGCCGTTGGCGAGCACGGCATTGGTACCCCGCAGAGAGACGCCGGTCACTGCGGCGGAGCCGAAAGGCACGCGGAAGCGCACCTCGGCCTGGGTGGCGCCGGCGGGAGGGGTGAGCCGCAGGCGGGCCGGGCGCAGGTCGAGCTCAAGCTTGGCCCGATCGTCCAGAACCGGGATGGGGATGGAGGCGGAACCGGCGGCGGCGCAGTCCGCCCCGCGCCAGAGGACCTCGGCCACGGCGCTCTCCTCCGAGGCGACGCCGTCGAAAGCCAGCTCGTAGGGGCAGCCGGGAGCGATGGGCACTACCTGGGCGAGGACGGTGTTGGTGGCGGGAGCTCCATGATCGGAGACCGTCTCATCGCCCAGCAGGGCCGCGCGGTGTGGCGGCTCGCCGACGCAGACCGGAGCGACCTGAGAGCCGCGGCCGACGAGGGTCCACTCGGCCGGCCTGGGACTGCCCACCGTCAGCAGATAGAGGCCTTCCTTGCTCTCCTTCTCGCCGCTCATCAGCACGCGGTCCCCCTGGGGGGTCACGGCGACACCGGTGGGAAAATCGTCTAGGCGGACGGCGGGGAGCTCGGTGCGGCGGGCGAGGTCGATCACCCGCAGCTCGTCGTCGGCGGCCACGAAGGCCCGCCCGCCGTCTGGCTCCACGGCCGCGGGTCCCGCCTCGCTCCACGGGAAAGTGGAGACGATCCGCCGGCCGGCGAGGTCCACGACGTAGACGGAGCCGCCACCGGAGACGACGGCCGTGGCGCCATCGGGGCTGAGCGCCAGGAATAGCCCGCCGGTGCCGACGTTGAAGGACTGGCTGGCGAGGAGCTGGAGCCGGGAAGCTTCGATCGGGAGCAGCTCATTGGTGCCGGCGGCGAGCACCCAGAGACGAGAGTCGTCCGCGGAGGAAGCGAGGGCCACGGGATCGCGGCCGGCGCCCAGCTCCACGTTGGATGCCCCGAGGTCCGTCAGCGAGGGCGCCGCGCTGAACACCACTTCTTCCAGACGCGCGGCATCGAAGACCACGACGTTCCCACCCAGGTTGCCGAAGCCGGGAGGCTGGTCGTTGACTTGGAAGCCCAAGTAGAGGCGGTCGCCGCTTGGGCTGACGGCGAGGCTGCGTGCCTGAATGCCCACCAGCGGCAGGGGCTGACCCAGCAGCCGCCAGTTGGCAAGGTCCACCGCCTGCAGTCCGTCCGCCAGCAGAACATAGGCTCGCACCCCAGAGAAAGGGACAGCCAAGGCGAGGAAATTTCCCTGCATCTTCAGCGCCGGCAGGTCGGCGGGACGATCGCACCCGAGATCGACGGCACGCAGGACGGCGGACTTCCCCACAACATCCTCCACCACATACGCCCGGCGGCCGTCCGGGCTGGCGGCGACGGCTACGGCGACCGGACTCACAGTGGTGGCGCCGCCCAGAACCGAAGGGGCGGGGTTCGGGTTCAGATCGACGAATGTGGGCTTACCCAGCTGGTTCCCCACCCGGATCCAGTCCTCGAAGCCGCCGTTGGCGAGGTGCTCGCCGGTCGGGCAGCCGGCGGGTCCGGCCGCGGCGAGGTAGCCATTGAAGGCGTCCTCGATCTCCGGCAGGGCGAACGGGAGCTCGACCCGCTTCAAGGGGTTGAAGCGCTTCAGGCTGACGCGCCGGGCCTTGCCGCCGGTGCCGATCTGGAGCTCGATGGGCATGCGGTACTCGGCGGGGCGCTCGCGCAGCCGGAGCAGGGCGGCGAGGGGCGGTCCGGTGGCCGCCTGGCGCCAGGAGAGGCCGCCGTCCAGGGTGCGCTGGAGGCCAGGCGGGCCGGGCGGGACGGCGGGCGCCGCGCTCCACTTCGCTTCGCCGTCGAGGCTCTGGAGAAGGAGCCAGTAGCCGGCGCCGGCGGCGATCTGCACCGGTGCCGGCAGCGGCACGCTGATCCACGCCGCCGCGGGGGTGGTCTTCGGGTCCAGCGCGAAGAGAACGGGGGACGGCCAGAGAGAGGTCTCGCCGGGCTTGCCGTCGAGGTCCTGCCGAAGGTCGATCTGCAGACGCGCGGCCGCGGGGCCCGGGGCGAGGAGGAGATCGACACCCACCGTCTCGACGGCCTTGTCGATCTTCAGGAGCTGGGCCAGCGAGGTGTCCCGGGAGACGGTCACGGCTCCCGGGGCCACGACCTCGCCCGTGGGTCCCCAGGCCACCCGGGTCTCCTCGAAGGCGCCGAGCGCGCGGCCCAGGCTGGCACCCGGAGCGAGGGAGGCGCCCGCCGGCAGGGAGACCCGCAGGGGGCTCGGAGCGGTAGGCAGGCTCCCCCAGGCATAGGGGAGCTTGGCCTCGCGCAGGCCTGCGGGGAGCACGGAGGCGGAACGGAGATACTCGATCTCCAGCTCCACGGCGAGCCGCGAGATGCCGTCGGTGTGGAGCACGAAGGGAAGGACGAAGTAGCCGTCGCGGACCTCGGCCTGGGGGAGCCAGGCCTGGAGCACGGCGCTGAAGTCGGGCGTCGTCTTCGCCGCGGTCAATTCGCCGACCTGGAACCAGAACGTGGGCCGCCCCCGCAGGGCGAGAGAGACGTTGGCGGGGACGCTGCGCACCCGCACGGCGGAGAGGTCGGGATTGCCCATGAAGGACAGACGGAAGCGGGAGGTGGTGACGCCCGGCAGGGAGCCGGAGTCGGTCGTGAGGGTTGGCGTGGTGGCGCCCGGCGCGAGCAGAGTGCCCTTGCCGGGATCGACGGCGGCGAAGGCGCCGCCGAGATCGATGAGCAGCGAGGCACCGTTGAGATGCGAGCCCTGGAATCCCGCCAGGGTGCGCCGGGCGTGGAGGTCCACCTCGACGGCACCGGCCACGGCGGTCTTGGTGGCTCCCCAGTCGCCGGAGTTGCCCTGGAACCGGAGGGTCTCGACGAACGGATCGCGGCCGTCCGTGAAGTCGATGGGCGTCACCGTCGCCCGGGCGGCGACGATGCGCGCATCGGCCGGCAGGTGCCGGAGCAGCAGCTCCCGGTCCCCCTCGAAGGGGGCTTCACGGCCGTCGTAGCGATCCTGGAGAATCATCGCTCAGTCCTCAGACCTTGAGCAGAACCATGACCTTGAGCTCGTTCTTGTACACGGAATCCGCGATGGTCTCCGTGATCGAGCCGACCGGCAAATCGAGGAGCGGTTCCGGCGGCAAGAGGGGAGGAATGAGCAGGTTGAGGCCGATCGTGTCCTGGTCGTACTGCGTGACCTGGATCTGGGTCGGAGCCGGCGTACGAGGGAGGGGCTTATCCTGTCCCACCGACGGTTGTCCCTCCGACTGTAACCGGTTGACATCGGCAGGGTAGTTGATCGTCTTGCGTGGCCGGAACTGCACCCACAGGAGGTCGAGATCCCCCTTCAAATCGCCGACTGTCTTCTTGTCCCGGCAGCATTGGTCGAACCACGGAGAGTGGCAGTATTGATTGTCGTCAAATCTGTCGTTGGGGTCCGTGAAGAAGGCATCCCAGAAGAGGGTCTCGAGCTTGTCCAGGCTGGTGGCATCGTTGTAGTCCACCTTGAATCGGCTCAGCAGATCCTTGAAGGAAAGGTGGAAGGCCGGACCCTCCGTGGGTTGGACGTCCAGAAACACGGTCTTGCCGTTCTGGGTCCAGCGGAGCTTCTGCTCCCTCTCGTGAGATAGATAGAACGTCGTCCAGGTGCCGTAGGTCTGGGTGTCCTCGGAGCAAACCACGGGGAAATAGTCGAGCTGGTAAACGTCTACCAGCGGGCAGAGATGGAGGTTGTGATGGATCACGACTTCCTTGCCCACCGGGAGGATCTTGAACAGCTGCTTGTAGCCGCTGTTGGCGCGGATCTCCGAGACGGCCCGGGAGACGATCTGATCGATCAGATCGGACTTCGAGGTCCCTTCGAGCTTGTCGGAGTCGTCGGCGTGGGGGACCGACTTGATGCCGTCGACGGCGTCCTTGGTCTGCTTGGCGATGTCGTCGCGGATCTTGCTTTGCATCAGGTTGATGTTTTCCGCGGTGATCAGAGCGCCGGGAACGGCGGAAACGTAGGGATCGGACATGGTCTTCTCCTTATTTATTTCGATTGGAAACCGGGTTCGGTCAGGTCACGTGTGACACGCGCCTCGACGCCGGCGGCCTTGGCCTGCAGCACACCGATGGGGCCGGGCTTCAGGAGATCCTGCGCCAGGGCCGGCAGGGGCGGGCCGAGGACGGTCTCGCGGGCATTTTCGAAGCGGGCCCCGGCCAGGGAGATGAAGACGTCCCACGCGCCCGGTCCGGCGGCGCGGGTGACGACCGAGATGTCGTTCCCCCACGCTCCGGGCTCTACGGCTTCGAGCAGCAGGACGCCCGGCACTCCGGCCTCGGCGAGATAGAGCCGCGCCGGCTGCGTGGGGCCGCCGAGGGTGAGGGAACGCGGCCGGCGGAAGGGGATCGACACGGCCTCGTACCCCAGCGGCGCCCGGGGAGCCGGGCTCGCCTTCACCAGCTTCGACGACGCGTTTACCCGCGTCACGAGGTAGAGGGGATCGCTCGCCGGCTCGGTGACGGCGCCCAGGTATGGCTCGCCCGGGTACTTATCGGGCTCCGTGGGCTGCGGAAAGGTGTAGCGCGCCTCGTCGAAGCGGCCGCCGAAGCGGGACGGCAGGTCGGTCGGCAGGTTGACCACGAAGGCCCCCGGACGGTGGCTCTCCCAGCGGAGGACCACCTCGGTGCCCGAGTCGGCAGGCAGCGGACCGAAGACGGGCGCGATGGGCGCCACCGGCGCGAAGTCGCTGGCGTCGAAGACCCCCACCTCGGTGCAGGGGAAGCCGGCGAATCGCCCCTCGTCGAAGCGCGCCTGGTCGAAGCGGCTGGCGAGGGCTTCCAGGTAGAGCCACTCGCTGAGGCCCCGCGCCAGGGTGAGAGCGGAGCCGGAGCCGAGGATGCGGATCGCGTCCGCGGGCAGCGGCGCCGTCTTGCCGTCCACCCCCACGATCTCCCCCCGGACGACGCCGGCCGCGTCCTGGCGCAGCACCGCCCGCTCCCCGGGACCGACGGCGGCGAGGACACGGACGCCCCAGCCCAGGGTGCGATGGATCACTCCCGGCGCGAGCACGCCGAGGGCGGAGCGGATCTCGATCTCCAGCGGCACACCGGCGGCGCCGCTATGGATCACTTTCCAGGAACCTCCATGCCGCACCGGCTGCTGGGTCTCCATCGGCTCCGGTGGGTACTCCTGGAGCTCCAGGGCGCGCAGGGGGAGGATCTCCAGCCGGCTCTCCTCTCCTGCCGCGGGGCCTGCCCCCGGCGAGGTCAGCCGCAGGCGGTCGTCGTCCGTGGCCGAGGCGAGGCCGGGCACGGCGGCGTTGAGGGCGGCCACGACCTCGTCGAGAAAGGTCTGGCCCGGCGACGCGCCGGCCACGTCGACGTCCAGCGCCGGACCGCCGTCCACGGCGATCCGCAGCACCCGCCCCCGGCTGAGGTCGGCGGGCTGGAGGAGATCGACCTCGCCGGTGAGGACGGCCGGCGCTGGCGCCGCGCCCGCGGCCGAGTCGGGCCCATCGCCCAGGAGGAGCCGGCGGGCGTCCCCGGCGGCATAGGGCTCGAGGGCGATCCGGCTCGAGAAGCCCTGTGTCGGCGAGGTCAGCACCAGCCGGCCGGCGACGGCGGCGGCGACGCCCGGCACGGCGGCGTTGAGGGCGGCCACGATCGCCGGCAGGTCCACCGCCTTGGGATCGGCCGCCCCGGCGGCGCAGTCCACCTCGACCGGCGGGGCGCCGTCGACTCCGAGGAGCAGGAAGCGGGCGGTCTCCAGGTTCACCGGCAGGCTCAGGGGATTCCCGATCACCTGGGCCGATGCCGCCGCCGTCCCCTGATAGGACCGGGGGGGCGAGACTCCGAAGAGGGCGGCGGTGACGTCCGTGCCGGCGGGGACCTCGAAGGCGAGGCGGCTGCCGGCGCCCTGGGCCCGGGAGGAGAGGCGGAGCCGGATGCCGTCGTGGCCCGCCACGGCCGTGCCGCCGATGGCGACGTTGATGGCGTTGACGATCTCGCCGAGGCCGGCGTGGATCGCTCCGCCCGCGGCGAGAGGGATCTCGACCGCCGCCGCGCCGTCGATTCCCAGCTTGACGGCGGCGCCGGCCGGCAGGTCGAGGCCGGCGGCGAGGTCCACGGTGGCGATGAAGCGGACGGTGGTGGCGTCGCGCCCCCGGGTGAGCCCGGGCTCGACGCCCAGCAGCCTGCCGAGGGCGTCCGCCCCGTGGGAGGGCTCGAAGGCGAGGCGGCTGCCTGCTCCGGCGGCCGGCGAGACGAGGAGGAGATGGCGGCCGTCGGTGGTGGCGACCGGCTTCCCCAGCCCCTGGTTGATCTTCGCGATCACCTCGTCCAGCGTGGTCGCCCGCGGCCGGACACCGGCGCAATCGACGTCCACCGCCGGAGCGCCGTCCACGGCGAGGCGCACGAAGCGGTCCTGGCGCAGGTCGAGGCCGCGAGAGAGGTCGGTCGTGCCCACCAGCCGCGCCGTGGTGGCCGCCGCTCCCCGCGCCTCGCGCCGGACGAAGCCGAGGAGGGCAGTGGCGGCCTCGTCGACCACGTAGGCGCGGGTGACGAAACGGCGGCGGCGCTCGCGGAGCACGGGCGTCACGGCGAGCGCGCTGCCGGCTCCCGCCGCCGGCGAGGCGAGGGTCAGGAAGTGGCCGTCGTGCGAGGCGGTCCCACTCCCCAGAGCGGCGTCGAGCGCCTTCTTCAGATCGTCCAGGGAGGCCGCCTCGAGGTTCGCGATGCCGGCGGCCCAGAGATCGATCGCGACCGGCTCGCGGCCGTCGATCGCGATCGCGAGGCGGTGCCGCCCCCAGAGGTTCACCCCGCCGTGGAGGTCCTGGGTGGAGGTGAAGCGGGCCGCCTCGGCGGGCGAGCCCCGGAAGGAGCGGCCGTGCAATCCCAGGAGATCGAAGGCGGCGTCGCGCTCGGCGGCCTCCTCGACCGCGACGGAGGCCGCCGCCCCGGCGGTAGGCGAGGCGAGAGTGAGGAAGCGGCCGTCGTGTGAGGCCACCCCCGCGCCGAGGATGGCGTTGAGGGCGAGGGCGATCTCCTCCAGGCGGGTGGTCCCGGGCGTGGGGCCGGCGCAGTCCACCGTCACCGCGGGGTTGCCGTCGAGCCGCACCCGCAGGCGCGAGCGCTCGCCGAGATCGACGCTGGCCGAGAGGTCCCGCGTGCCGGTGAGGCGGGCCGGGCGGGCGTCCGCTCCCAGCTGGAAGGGGGAGACCGCGCCGAAGAGGCGGGCGCGGGCGTCCTGGGCCGCGGCCTCCAGCAGGGAGACGGTGCTCTTGAACCCCTTCGTGGGCGAGGTCAGCGTGAGGAAGTGGCCGTCGTGCGAGGCCACCCCCGCGCCGAGAGCGGCGGCGACGGCGTCGCGGACCTGGTCGAGGGTCGTGTGCGCGGGGTCGGGGCCGGCGCAGTCGACCTCGGCGAGCCGGGAGCCGTCGACCGCGACGCGCAGGTAGCGCTCGGCGGCGAGGTCGACGCCGCCGGAGAGGTCGACGGTGCCGGTCAGCCGGGCGGGGCGGGCGTCCTCCCCCTTCACCGTCCGCGCGGAGAGGCCCAGCACGGCGCCGGCGGCGTCGCCCTCCCCTTCGGGCAGGTCCAGCCGGCTCGCGGCGCCCACGGTGGGCGAGGCCAGGGAGACGAAGCGGCCGTCGCTCTGGGCGACCTCCCGGCCGGCCGCCGCGTTGATTTTGCCGGCGATCCTCGCGGGGTCGATCCGGGCGGGGTCGGCCTCCCCCGCCGCGAGGTCCACCGTCACCGGGGCGGCGCCGTCGATCGCAACGCGGAGGACCGCTCCAGCCCGCAGGTCGGCGCCGCCGGAGAGGTCGACGGTGCCGGTCCAGGCGGCCGGCAGGGCGGGCGCCCCGGTGGCCCGGAGGGAGCCGGCGCCGAAGAGGAGCTCCGCGGCGTCGTCCCCGTCCGGCTCGCGGGTGGCCAGCTCGCCGCCCTCGCCGCCCTCGCCGTCTGAAGCGCGGCGCCACCAGGGGTCCAGGTCCTCGTCGGCGTCGGCGATGCGCAACCCGAGGGCCTCGGCGGTGACGCGCAGGATGCCCTGCACGGTCGAGGTGCCCTCCAGGAAGGTGCGGACGTAGCGCTTCAGGTGCTCGCGGAACTCCTCGACGCTCTCGTCCTCCCGCGGGGCCAGCCCCCAGAGAGCGGCGAAGCTCTTCAGGTCCTCGATCTCGGTGGCGCCCTTGTCCGCGTGGTCCACCCAGTGGGCGCGCATCACCGCCGCCAGGCTGTTCTCGGCCGCCAGCAGCTCGCCGCCGAAGGTGTTCACCACGGCGCGCAGGGCCGAGGGATCGGCGGCGGCCTCGAAGCTGCGAGGCAGCAGGGCGAGGATGCGCTCGGCCTTGGTCGGCACCGTCAGTTCCCCTCCGCGATCACGACGTCCTGGAGCCCCATGTCCAGCACCACCGACCACGTCGGCTCCGGCACCACCCGGAACCCGCCCTTCTCGACCTCGGCGTCCGTGGCCTTCTCGCCGACTGCCCCGCGAAGAAGGCTGCGGTCGGGCGTGCGGCTGCCGGTGGGCGCCGCCGGCTGCGCCTCGGAGAGGACGCGGACGACGGCGTCCCTGAGCGCCTGATCGTTGCCCACGGCCTGCGGCACGCCGGCGAGGGCGGTGACGATCTCGTCGGCCAGGCTCTCGGCCGCGGGCTTGCCGATGTCGCTCTTCCAGACCAGGGCGTCCTTGAAGGCGACCGACTTGACGTCGGCGACCTTCAGAGCGGCCTTCGCGAGCTCCCCGCCCTCGGCCGGCTGGCCGCTGGAGAGGCCGTCCACGTAGGTCTGGAGAGCGTCGATGACCTGCAGCTTCACCTTCTCCTTGCCGGCGGCGGTGAGCCCCGGGGTGACGCCGATCACCATGCGCGGCCGGAAGAAGACGTAGCGCGCCACCAGGGTGACCAGCACGCCCGCCGCGCGGGTCTCCTCCACCGCTCCGCGCAGGCTGGGAATGCGCTCGGGCTCGGCATCGACGAGCACCGACACCGTGCCGGGGTCGGACCGCTTGTCCGGCGGGCTGTTCGGATCCCAGAACTCGAGCGGAGTCCCCCGCCCCTCGCGGATCACCCGGTCGAGGGCGGCCAGGGTGGCCTTGCCCAGCGAGCGCAGGGCGGCGCGGGCGCGGGCCCGCAGCTCCTCGTCCGTCTCGGCCCTGGCGGCCTGCGCCGTCGCCTCGAAGTTGGTCACCCGGGTGATGCCGGCGAGCGGCTGCACCATGGCCGTGATGGCGCCGGAGGGGACCTTCCCGGCGTCGCCGCCGTAGCCCACCGCGGCGCGCACCGGCACGTCGATGCGCGGCTGGCCGGCCTGCAGCACCCGCGGCTCGGTGGTCTCGAAGAACGCCTCCCCCTTCGCCGTCTGCAGGGCCAGCCCCTGCGGAATAGCGATCGCCCCGAGGACCGCCGGGTCGCGGAAGAAGGTCACCAGGCCGGTGGCGAAGTCCGCGGTCTTGCGGGTGAGCCCGAGGATCGCGACCACCAGGTCGAGCGACTTGCCCGTCGCCGTCTCCAGGAAGGCCGAGCGGTAGGCCTGGTTGACCTGCTCGTAGACGGTGGCGATCTCGCGGCCGATCGCCTCGGCGAGGGTGCGCACGACGCTGCCGACGTTGATGTCCGAAAGCGGCGAGCGGCTGACCGGGCGGAAGTAGTCGACGTAGAAGAGCGACTCGTCGTTCGGCCGGTCGGGGCCCAGCCAGACCACCGCGTTGTCCCCCTCGCTGAACTCGAAGTCGATCCCCTTGAGGAAGGAATGGCGCCTCGCCTGCTCGCCGATGCCGACGGTGCCGGTGATGCCGCGGACGTCGCTCGCCGGCTCGGAGAGCGGGTAGAAGTCGGACTTGAGGTCGTACTCGATCGGCTCGTTGACCACGCCGCCGACGAGGGAGACCAGGACGTCGTCCACCACGTCCTGGTAGGGTCGCTCGATGAGGAAAGTCGTCTCGGGATTCATGGGCTCACGGTCCCTGTAAGGAAGAAGGGGAAGACCAGGTTGAGCGGCGTGTCGTGGCCGAGGACCTTGGCCGACACCGCGATGTCGAGGCGGCCGGGGTGCCGGCGGTCGCCGCTCACCGTCACCTCCAGCACCTTCTCCACCCGCGGCTCGCCGGCCAGGGCCTGGAGGACGTAGAGCTTGGCGCGGTTGCGGTTCGCCTCGGTGTCCAGCTCCCCGATCAGCTCGTGGAGGCGGGAGCCGTAGTCCTTGTGGCCGAGGGGCGCGAGCTCGCCGGCCGGCGTCAGGAAGCGCAGCAGCAGGGCCTGCTTCAGGTTATCCACGCCGGCCAGCGTCTCGAGATCGACGCGGCCGGTCTCCGGACTCTTGACCACCCGGAGGTCGTTGCCGGGCGAGCGCGTCCCCCGGCTCTCCAGGTCGAGCAGCAGGCGCAGGTCGGTGCCGAAGCGTGCGGGATCTATGGGCGTGGTCATGGTCCTCGCGGCCTCCTTCAGGGCGCCCACTGGTCGATGATGAAGGGGGCCGCCGGAGGCCCGATGATGGTCAGGATGCCCGGCGGCGACGGAATGAAGTCGCCCATCCGCACCAGGGCGCGGCCGGCCACCCGCACGCCGCCGCTGCCGAGCGGGCCGATCACCAGCGGATAGGGGATGCCGGTGAGCGAGTTGACCATCATGCAGATGGAGCCCGAGGTGGCGAGCGGCATGCCGCCGGCGGTGAGGAACGGCGGCAGCACCACGGTGATGAAGCCGCTGTCCGGAGGGCCGGCGGCGCCGGGGGTGACGACGACGGCGGCGCCGATGCTGACGGGAGGTCCTGGCATGGTCATGTCTCCTGGTTCGCCCTACGGGGAGAACGAGGTCAACCCCTTGACGGTCACCAGCGCCCCTTGCAGGGTGGACATGGCGCCGCCGTCGACGGTGGCGCCGGCGTTCCCCTTGAGCGTGGCCTGGGCGCCGGCCTCGATGTCGGCGTTGACCTGCCCCTTGATCTTGACGTTCAGCCCTTCCAGCGTCAGGTCGCGCTCGGCCTTGAGGGTCATCGCCCCCGCGGCCTCGATGGTGATGTCGCCGTCCTGGTTCATGGTGATCTTGGTGCGGCCGGTGACCACGGTCACGGTGCCGCCGCTGCCGTCCGGCTGATCGAGCTTCATCTCGGTCTTGCCGGCGGTGGCCCGCACCGTGCCGTCGGTGACGCGGACGGTGATCTTCGGCGGCATCTCGAAGATGATCTCCCGCGGCGGCGACTGGTCCTGGTGGTTGCGGATCGCCCCCTTGATCGTCTTGCTGTCGGCCTCGGCGAGCGGCAGGCGGAAGATCACCTCGTCCGGGTTGTTGAGCGGCGGCCGGTCGCGGTCGTTGTAGAGGCGGCCGACGAGGATCGGCTGGTTGATGTCCCCCTTGTCGAAGGCCAGCAGCACCAGGTCGCCGACGTTGGGAATGGCGGCGGTGCCGATGTGGCCGGCGAGCACCGGCACCCGCTTGAGCAGCAGGCCGCTGTTCTTCAGCCGCACGTCGCAGGCGTAGTTGTCGTGGTCGCCGTCGGCGGCGTGGGGCAGGACGGCCTCCACCACCCCCAGCTCGGCGACGCGCAGGCCGCGCAGCTCGTGGCGGACGATCTCCTGCAGGGTGTTGACGATCGTGCTCATGTCTCGATCGCCCGGATGCCGAGAGTGGTGGTGAACCCGCCCGCCTTGGTGATGCGGTGAGTGACGCTGCGCACCTGGTAGCTGGCGTTGAGCGCGTCGTCGCCGGGCACGCCGCTCAGGCGGATGGCGTCGCCCAGCTTCACCGCCGGGCGGCCGGTGCCGACGAGGTGGCCGCGCAGCGTCCGCCGCTGGAGGTCGGTCAGCGCGGCCTGGGCCGCCGTCCGCGCCGCCGCCCGGGTGCGCAGGGCCGGCCGCTCCAGCAGCAGCAGACCCCCCTGCCCCGCCTCGCCGCGCGAGCCGCTGAAGTCGGTGGTCAGCCACCCCCAGGACTCGTCCCCCTTGCGGTCGGTGGGGCTCTCCCCCCACGCCTCGACGCGGCCGGCCCGCGCCGGCCCGCGCAGCGCGTCAAGCTCGACGATGTGCTTGGCGTACTCGTAGACGTGGACCGTCTTGCCGGCGAGGAAGCGCTCGAAGACCAGCTTCCCCTCCGCGTCGCAGTAGAGGTCGTGCCCGCACAGGCCGGCGAGGTCGAGCATGTGGTGGAAGGCGCTGCGCCGGCCGTCGACCACGTAGGCCGGGAAGCGGATGCCGTCTTCCACGGTGGCGACCGGCGCGCCCGCGCGGCCGGCCAGGTCGCGGACGATGGCGCCGGCCGTCTTGCTCTCGTAGGTCTGCTCGACGAAGGTGCGGAGCAGGGGGGCCGCGCCGCTGGTGCCGACGACGCGGGTGGTGGTGAGGTTGGGCTCGACGACCGAGACCTTCCCGGTCATCACCTTGGTCAGCCCGCCGGAGTCGTCGGCATAGCCGAGCTCGATCACCGCCTCGTCGTCGCGGGCGGGCCGGAAGCTGCCGACGTTGCCGAACACCAGGCTGAAGCCGTCGGCCGGCGTGTCGAGGTCGAGCATCACCGTCAGGTCGACCACGGTGCTCGCCCGCGGCTCGTCCGTGGTGTCGACGACCTTGTGGCCGAGGGTGAGCTTGTAGGCGGGCGTTAGCATCGTCGTCGGTTCCAGTCGTTCCCGTGTTTGTTCAAGTAGGCGCAGGAGGGGGAGGGTTCGTTACAGCGATCTTTCAAGTCACCTCGATGGCACCGTTGCGGGCGAAGTAGAAACTGAAGCTGCCGATTTTGACCTGCAGCCGCAGCAGGACGTTGTGGTGATGCAGCGTGCTCAGGCTGCTGCACTTCAGCTTCAGGACCAGCTCCGTGGGTTGGCCGGACACGACGATCACCCAACTGTCCGGCCCCTTGTCGAACCCCGCGGGCCTCTGGCTGTTGAGCTTGACGGTGGGAGTGGTGGGGCTTAGCGCGCCCCCCACGACGCCCTGGACCGAGAACAGGGCGTTCACATCGACGTCCTGCTCGTAATTGGGCCGGATGTAGATCAGCGTAATCGAGACCGCGCTCTTGTCGGGGAACTGCGTGGGGAGGAGCGGATCCCGGGCCGGGCTGGGCAGCCGGACCGTGATCGTGACGTCGTCGCCGGCCGAGAGCTTGTTGGCCGAGCGGTTGGCCGGGTTGACGGCGGTGGCCCCCTTGGACCAGAACGCGTCGAAGGGGTCGGGAGGATCGGTCACCTGCACGCCGGTCAGATGCGCCTCCTCGAACGCGAGGACCTTCGAGCCCGCGGCCGGGATCGCCGTCACCGTGCCGGCGTTGAGATCGGCGATCGTGTCCCCCTTCGCGTTTTCATGGCAGAGCACCACCCAGAAATCCTTGTTGGTCTTCGATTTCACCGCCAGGCGCCAGGCCTGTAGAAAGGTTTTTCCATTGGCCAGCTCCTGGATCATGCGGGAGAAGATGTCGACGGATTCGTCCGGACCCGGACAGGTGTTCTGGAAGCCGACAATCCCCCGCAGGGGTGTGGGGCCCGTCATCAACTTCACCCAGTCCGGCTGAGCGATCAACGAGAGAGTGCTGCAGTTCGACAGCAGGAGCCAGTCGGGCCCGGAGAACTGCCCGGCGGCCACCGCCTTGCTCATCTCGAAGATGAATTCGTTGCCGGCGAGGAAGCGGGAATCCCCGAACATGTCGCCGCCCGAGAAGCCGTGCGAGCTGATGAAGACCACGCTGGCGACCGCTCCGGCGCTGCCGACGTCCGTCAGCGCGGAGGTCGCGGCGTCCACCCGCGGGTTCAGGATGAAGGTCTGCGTGAACTTGCAGGCCGCGTTCATCTCCGCCAGGTTCCCGAGCGCGTCGGCGCCGGGCCACAGCTTGTCGGTCCCGCTCCCCTTGAAGACACCCTTGACCGGCTTGTCCACCCCCTCCGGCAGCAGGCAGGTGTCCGCATAGGTGGTGCCGGTGGACCCCTGCTGCCGCACCAGGCGCCGGATGGGGAGCTTGGGATGGGCGCTGTCAACCCGGTGGTCGGCGTCCAGCGGATCCTTGCTCAGCTCCAGCAGCAGATTGCTCCAGCCGAACGTGGCGTGCCAGAGCTGCCCCCAGGCGAGGGTGTCGATCGTTCCGGTGCCGTCCATGCCGACGTAGAACCGCTTCGGCTGGTCCGGCTTGAGCTTGATGCCTTTGGCCATCTCGCGGGCTCTCCTACTCTTCCGGCGGACCCTCGCCGATCAGTTGATCCGGAGGGGTCGGCGCGTCGTTGCGCGGGAACTTCGGCGTGACCGGCTCCGTGCCGTCGTGGACGGCGGTGAGCTTGGTCCGTGTCTCCGCGTCCGCCTCCCCCGTCGTCGGCAGCCCATGGGTGGCCTGGAACGAGGTGAGGGCCTCCGCGACGTCGCCGCCGTCGGCCAGGTAGCCGAGATTGCGCAGGCGGCGGCGCACCCCCTCGTCGGTCTCGATCCCCTTGACGTCGACGAAGAACTCGGCGGCGGTGACGGCATCGGGGCGGTCCTCCTCGGTGAGGTCGTAGCTGATCCGTCCGATCTCCTGCGGGCTCTCCATCTCGGCCACGAAGGCCCCTCGCTCGTCGGTCTTCGCGCCGGTGGTCGTGCCGTCGGGGAAGACCACCTGGACGGCGGTGTCCGCCCGCGGCTCGCCGAAGCGGTCGTGGACCACGCCGCGCAGCTTGCGCCGGGGGTCCCCCGCCTCGGCCGGGGTGACGACGACATCGAATCCTGAGCTGCCGTCGAGCCGCTTGCAGACCTCGGGGCCCTTGCCGTTGCCCGGCGGGTCCTCGGCCAGCCGGGCCACCCAGGGGCCTTGCAGCTGCAGGATGTAGAGGCCGACCCCCTTCGGCTTGGCGGGATAGGCGAACGTGCCGTCGCCGGCGGTACGGCCCGGGATCGGCCGCCCGCGGGTGGGGCCGCTGGGCCGCTCGCCGTCCATGTTCTCGCCGTCCGGAGCGATCAGGACGTAGGGCTCGTTCGCCAGCGGCGTCCCGTCCTCCCTGCGGACCGAGCCGCGCACCTGGACCGTCCCCGGCTCGGCCGGCTCGATCAGCCACGTCCTCTCCTCCTGCACGCCGGCGCGGGAGAGGAAGCGCTCGCGGGGGGTCTCCTTCTTCCCCACGCACCAGCCCGTGCCGGCGGTGCCGGGGACCGGGAGATCGAAGGTGTCGGGGGGCGGCACCTCGCGCGGCAGGTGGTCGGCCTGGATGAAGATCAGCTCGACCCGCCGGTTGGGCCGCCAGGCGTCCTCGGTGTTGCGCACCGGATCGAGCTCGCCGCAGCCGATCCAGCGCAGCGGCTCGCCGGGGCAGTTGGTCAGGAAGCGGTCCACCGGCAGCGTGGGGAGACCGCTCTCCAGGTAGGCCTTGACGAGCGCCGTCCAGGTGTCCTCCTGAACGGCGCCGGTGGCGGGAAGCCCCTTCTCCTCCTGGAAGCTCTGGACGGCCGCGGAGGTCTTGGGGCCGTGGATGCCGTCCACGTTCCCCTGGTAGAAGTCGAGATCCTGGAGCATGTACTGGTATTCGCGGACGCTCCAGGTGTCCCGCACGGTGGGCGGCGCGCCGGGGGCCTGCCGCCGCAGCTCGTTCCACTCGGCCTGCGCCGCGGTGGCGTCGCGGCCGAAGGAGAGGCAGGCGTAGACCGAGCGCGCCCGCCGCTCGGAGAGCGACTGGTTGTAGACGTCTGATCCCGTCTTGTCGCAGTGGCCGACGATCGCCAGCTTCTCGAGCGGATGGCCGCCGGCGTACTCCGCGGCGCGGGCGAGGACCTCTTTCATGCACGGCTCGACGAACGCCTTGTCGAACCAGAAATGGACGAGGAACGTCTTGCCGATCAGCGCCCCGGGGCGCAGGGTGATCGTCACCTTCGTGGTCTCGCCCGCGCGCACCGCCGCATCCGCCGCCCCCGACATCTGCGGCGGATCGGCGACCACCGCCTTGGCGGTGTATTGCCCTGGCGGCACCTGCCGCTCGGTCCAGACGTTGTCCGCGCGGTCGGTGAGGGTGCGGGAGAGGGTGGTGCCGTCGTCCTGGGTCCCCTCGGCGGTCACCGTCACGCGGCTGAAGTCGAACCCCGGCTCCCCCTCGACGATCACCTCGACGATCAGGGTCCCGGTGTCGTCGTCCGGCACGGGCGGGATGGGCGTGGGGGGCGGCGGCTCGGTCGGCTCCACCGGCGGCGGGGTGTGCTCGCGGAGCACGAAGGCGTACTCGTAGCGCTCCGGCTTGCCGGCGAGGTCGCGCACCTCCATCTCCTCGATCAGCACCTGATCCACTTTCGTGGCGGTGGCGATGTCGGAGACGAACGATACGGGCGCGGCGGCCTTGAACTTCTCCCGCAGCGTCTTGAGAGCGTCCCGGCTGGCGGCACCGCTGAGCACGCCGGTCAGCGCGATGCGCGAGCCGCGGCGGCCGAGCCCCTGGAGGAAGTCCCCCTCCAGGCCCGGCACGCGGTGCGGCACGAGGATCTGGTCCCCCTCGGTCTCGATGCGCTGCACCTGTTGCAGCTCGAGGTCGCCCAGCATGGGTTTGAGCGGGGCCATCTCTCAGGCGATCCTGTTCCGGATGCCCTGAATGGCGGCCAGGGTCTCGTCGCGCAGGGAGGCGAGGGCCGGCTCGCCGCTCGCCCGCTCCAGCGCCGCCAGCGCCGCGGCATCGCCGACCTGGGCGAGGCTGCGCACGGCGACCTTGACCAGCGAGGGATCGGGGTCGCCGAGCAGGCCCGTCAGGACGCCCACGGCCTCCGCGCCGGCCACCGCGGCCAGCGCCCGCGCGGCGGTCAGCCGCTCCAGGGAGGAGCCCGCCTGGAGCGCGCCGGTCAGCGTCGGCACGGCCCGGCGGTCGCGGAGGCGGCCGAGGACCTCCATCGCCCGCGCCCGCGTCATTCCGTCCGGGGCCTGGTGGGCCAGATCGATCAGGTCCGGCACCGCCTCGGCCCCGAGGGCGACGAGGTCGTCCAGATGGTCGAACTCCTCGCCGCGCAGCCAGGTCTCGATCTTGTCTCGCAGTGGCATCGGGGATCTCCGTTAGGGCTTGGTGGTCAAAAAGCCGCCGGTCTGTACCAGGGAAAGCTGGGCCGGGCTGAGCAGGACGTCCCGGGCGTTGTCCGGCAGGCCGCTCGTGCCCTCCTCGAACATCAGGTTCTTGGCCTCCACCGTGTCGTGAGGCAGCCCGAGGACATGGCCGAGCTCGTGGCCGAAGGTGTACTGGGTCCCATCGTCGGTGGCGTAGAACCCCGGACGATTGGCGACGTGGGTCGTGCGCCCCAGGGCGGGCGGGCTCGTCGACTTCACGTAGTAGCCGATGATGTTCGCCGTGCAGGTGTCCCGGCCGAGGGAGAAGAGGACGATCTCGTCGGGATCGGGCTGTACCGACGGCGAGTCGATGTGCAGCAGGTCCGGCCGGTCGATCGTGCGGGGATTGAGGACCCGCACCTCGATGCCGAGCTGGGCCCAGACCCGTTGCGCGGCGGCCGTGTCGCGGTCCGGGTGGGTCGTGGCGCCCTTGATCGTCACCGAGCAGAGCTCCGCCACGAGACCCTGCACGGGGAGCTCGAGCGGATCCAGGACCGCCAGCTCGGCGATCGTCAGGCGCACCTTCCCTGCCGCCTTGGAGCGCAGGACCTCGATCGACTGCGGCGCCTTGAACTGGATGTCCGCGCGCGGGATGCCCTCGGAGATGGCGAGGATGGGGAGCGAGACGAAGCGGTCGCCGGCCCCGCGGGTCAGGGTGACGTTCAGCGTCTCGATCACCGTGCCGTCCGCGGCGAGGCTGGTGAGCCTGCCCTGTAGCTTGGTGGCGGCCGCCGCGCCCTGGACGTCCGGCACGTCGGCCCGCACCCGGAAGACCAGAGCCGGCTGATCGTCGAACAGGTTCGCGATGCCGAAGCTCTTGCGGTCCGAATTCAGCACGCCCCGGACGTCCAGGCGCTGGAACGGCTTGTCGAACGGCGCCGTGTTGGTGGCCAGCGCCGCCTCCACCACCACGATGTCGAGGGAGCGCACCTCACCGCCGATCTTGGCGGTGATGCGCGTGGCCGCGGCCGAATCGCGCGTCACGGCGCGGCGCATGGGATCGGCCTGCTCCTGGCCGTTCGTCCACTGCACGAGATCGCGCGGCACGCAGAACGGACCGGGATCGACCTGCGCCACCACGACGATCGATTTTCCCGGAGCGCGCGGAGTCACGAACGTGGTGCTCCCCGGCTTGGTGGGCCGGGCGTCGTTGCCGTCGACGCGCAGCGTGAAGTTGGCGACGTCGACGACGACGCGGGCGGTGAAGGCGTCGCCGCCGGCGGTGGGCGTGTAGGTGGCGGCGATCTCAACGGTCGTGACCGTCCCCGTGCTAATGACGCGCTGGCGGTCGTTCGCTCCGGGCTGCCCCCCGGTCATCGTGACGGTGCCGGCGGCCAGCAGGGCGTCGGAGATCACGGCGTCCACGGTGACCGGCGGCGGCGTGCCGGGCGTCAGGGGCTTTACGAACAGGAACAGGTGACTGCGCGCGCCGCCCATCCGGATCGCGCCGGTGACGCGCAGCGTGAGGGGCTCGCAGGCGAGGCACGCGCCCCGCGAGGCCCGCGCCTGGTTCACCTCGTCCAGGGTGAGCCGCAGGTTCTTGCCGTTGAGGGAGCCGGGCAGCATCAGGCGGTCGCCGTCGACAGAAGCCTTCGAGACGACGTGCTCGAGGCTCAGGACATGCCCCAGCTCGTGGGCCAGCACCTCGACCTGCAGCCCGAAATCCAGGACGTTGGTGACCAGCACGCCGCCAAACGTGACGACGGCCCGGTCGGCCACCAGGCACCCGCCCTCCTTGAGCCCCTGCGCCGCCGCCTTCTCCGGCGAGACGGCCCCGCCCGCCTCCCCCTGACCCTCAGGATCGTCGAAGCCGGCGATGAAGAAGACGTTGATCGTGTTGGGGTAGGAGCAAAGGTTGAAGAAGGCCCCCATCTCAGCGTTGTCGACCAGGCAGGAGGGACGGGAGGGGTTCGCGTAGACCTCCTCGACGACGTCGACGGGATCGAAGCGGACGCGGGCCTGGCGCCAGACGAAGTTGGCGCCCTGGGCCGTCCCGTCCGGGCTGCCGTTGAACAGCTTCTCGACGCTCTCCCGGGTCTGCGCCGACTTCTGCCGGAACGGCGCGCCGCCCCCCGGAGACGCGCAGGGGCGCGGCTCGCGGGTCGTGCTGTTGAGGCCGGTCAGCACGTGGACGGCCACCGGCAGGCGGATCTCGCGCAGCACGGGCGCGTTGATCAGCACCACGTCGAGCCGGTCGCCGGCCGCGGCCAGCCGCTTGCAGACGGCGTTCCCCTTGACGGCGCCGTCCCCCTCCTCGGCCAGCCGCGCCAGCACGGCCCCCTCGGCGGCCAGGGAATAGACGCCGGTCCGCTTGCCGGCGAACTTGAACTCGCCCTTCGCTCCCGTGCGGGTGGGCACCGGCTCACCATTGGCGGAATTCTCGGCCGCCAGGATCTCGCCGTCCGCCGCGATGACGAAGAACGCCTGCCCGCCGGGCACCGGCTCCAGCTTCACCGCGCCGTCGTCGCCGAGCACCGTGGTGCCGTCCTTGTTCCGCGCCTGGCGCAGGATGGTGCCGGTCACGTCGAGGGTGCCGGAGTCGACCGGCTGGCGCACGAGCTGGCCCGGGGCCGGCTTGGCGTCCTTCTTGGGCAGGGCGGGGAAGATGAAGCAGGTGCGGTTGGCCGGGGCGCCCTTCGGCAGGCACCACTTGGCGGAGCCGGCGCCGTCCTGGACCAGCTCGAGGGTGTCCGGCGGCGTCACGTCGCAGGGGAGCTTCGCCGCCTTGACGAACAGCAGCTCGACCCGCCGGTTGGGGCGCCAGGCGGTGGCGACGTTCTTCACCGGATCGCGCTCGCCGCAGCCGAGCCACTTGATCACGTCCGCCGCCGAGCAGTTGGGCAGGAAGCGGCTCGCCGGCAGGGCGAAGCCGTCCTGCGTCATGTAGGCCTTGATCAGGGCGTCCCAGGTGGGGTCGTCGAGGTCCTTGCCGGGCGGCAGGCCCGCCTTGCAGCGGAAGGCCGACACGGCGGAGTCGGTGAGCGGGCCCCCCTTGCCGTCCACGTTGCCGGGATAGAAGCCGAGGTCCTGGAGCATGAACTGGGCCTGGCGCAGCCCCCAGGAGTCCTTGACGGTCTTGATCTCCCCCTTGGGCCTCTCCTGCCGCAGCTCCTTCCACTCCCGCAGCGAGGCGTCCGGATCGCGGCCGAAGGTCAGGAAGGCGTAGACGCCGCGCGCCCGCCGTTCCGAGAGCGACTGGTTGTATTCGTCGGTGTCCACCTTGTCGGTGTGGCCGACGATGATCAGCTTGTCGTCCGGGTTGTCTTTGGCAAAGTCGATCGCCTGCCGCAGCACCTTGCGCATGCAGGGCTCGACGAACGCCTTGTTGGAGGTGAAATGGATCAGGAACGTCCGGGCGATCGCGCCGGCGTCCGGATCGAGCGGGACCTTGACGGTCGTCGTCTGGCCGCCTTGCAGCGTGGCCGGCTTGGAGGTCTTCACGCGTTCGCCTCCGCGTCGGCGAGCTCGACGGTGACGTTGAAGTCGCCGGCGGGCAGTCCCTCCCGGGTCCAGACGTTCCCCTCGCGCTGGGTGAGGGTGGCCAGGAAGGACGAGCCGTCCGCCTGCGTCCCCTCGACCGTCACCGTCAACCGGCTGAAGTCGAAGCCGGGATCCGCGACGTCGACCTCCACGATCAAGGTGCCCGTCTCCTCCACCGGCTCTGGAGGAACAGGAGCCGGCGGCGGCTCTTCCGTCGCCTCCGCCGGGGGCGGAGTGTACTCCCGCAGCACGAACGCATATTCATAGCGCTCGGGCTTGCCGGCGAGGTCGCGCACCTCCATCTCCTCGATCAGCACCGTGTCCACCTTGGTGGCGGTGGCGATGTCGGAGACGAACGAGACGGGCTCGGCGGCCTTGAGCTTCTCCCGCAGCGTCTTGAGCCCCTCGCCGCTGGCGGCGCCGGTGAGCACGCCGGTCAGGGCGATCCGGGAGCCGCGGCGGCCGAGCCCCTGGAGGAAGTCCCCCTCGAGCGCAGGCACCCGATGGGAGACCAGAAGCTGGTCCCCCTCGGTCTCGATGCGCTGCACCTGCTGCAGCTCGAGGTCGCCCAGCATGGGTTTCAGGGGGGGCATGTCTCTCCACGATCTCCGTTCAGGCCGGCTCTGCTCAGGCCGACTTGAGCGAATTCAGGTGCGCCGTGATGGCGTCGATCAGGTTCTTGATCTCGGTCTTGATCTCGTCGAGCGAGGGGAGGCCCGAGACCACGTTGGCCACCGACAGGATGTCGTCGATGGTGCCGGCTTCGGCGGGCAGCAGACCCTTGGCGGTGGTGAGGAGATTCTTGACCTGGGTGGTGAACTCCGAGACCTTGTCCAGCCCCGGGATGTTCGCCACGTCGAGCTTGTCGATCTCCGTCTTGAGCTTGCCCATCAGGTCTACGAGCTTGGTGATCAGCTCGTTGATCTGCGGGATGAGGGCGGCGAGGGCGTTGATCGCCGGCTTGATCACCGGGACGTTGGTGTCCAGGAAGCCCTTGAACTCCGTGAGGAGATCTTTGAGCTCCTGGAACAGGTTGGTGGGTGTGGCCATGGTCGGTTCCTCCTTGGATGGTCGGGGTTGCCCTAGGTTCCGCCCAGGGCCTTGTGGAAATCCTGCAGCCGGCCGAGCAGGCCGGTGAGGCGGGGCACGAAACGGGCGAGCCCGGCGGCGAACTCGGCGCCGCCGTCGAGCCCTTGAACCAGACCCTCGACCAGGCTCTGGGCCTCGCCGAGGATGTCCGCGTCGAGCCCCGAGGCGTCCGCGGGCTCCACCGGCTCGATGTACTCGCGCAGGGTGAGCACGTAGGCGAAGCGGTCGGGCTTGCCGGCGAGCTCCTGGAGACGCAGGTCGTCGATCTTCACTTTCTGGATCTCGGCGTCGGCCACGATGTCGGCGGTGAAGGTCACCGCCGCGCCGGCGCGGAACTTGTCGTCGAGCTTTTCCACAAACTTCTTGGCGTCGGGGCCGCTGGCGATCCCCCAGAGCGCCACCCGTGCCGGCCCGCGGCCGAGGTTCTGCAGCAGGCTGCCGTCCATGCCCGGCGGGCGGTGCTCGGCCAGCGCCCGCCGGTCCTGGGTCCGGATCTCCTGCACCTGGGTCAGCTCCAGATCGTCGAGCATGGGTCGCACG
This sequence comes from uncultured Acidobacteriota bacterium, assembly GCA_963698025.1. Lineage (GTDB taxonomy): Bacteria > Acidobacteriota > Thermoanaerobaculia > Multivoradales > UBA5704 > DATARR01. The sequence continues at coordinate 2,479,497 of OY969112.1, forward strand.
GCGGTCTCTCCTCGCTAGACGTCAATCCCGTGGCGACGGGCGTCTTCGTCCAGGATGCGTTTGAGGTTGGCCGCCAGGCGCCCGAGGTCCTCCTCCGCCGCCTCGGCCTCCGGCCGCCCGACGGCCGCCGGCGCCTGGGCCGGAGCCTTCCAGGGGGACGGCGGAACGAAGTCCCGCGAGGGGAGCAGCGGCGGCAGGGCGGCATCCAGGAGCCCGGACAGCGACAGGCCCCCGTCGTCGGCGGTGGGGATGGCGACCGCCCCGGCGGGACCGGGGAGAGGCGGCGTCGGCGCGGCCGGCGGAAGGGCGGGAGCCTCTCCAGCCGGGACCGGAATCGGGATCGAGGGTCGCGGCGTACGCGGCGGCTCAGGAGACCGGGCGGCCTGGGACGGAGCGGCCGGTCCGCGGGACGGGACCGCCCACTGCCGGAGGAGATCGGCGGGGGCCCGCTCCCCCTGAAGAGGCGTGCTCCAGGGCTCCGCCGCCGGCACGGAGACCGAGGAGCCGGGCGTCCGGCCCGTCGCCGGAGATTCGCGGGGCGCCCGCTCTCCCGCCGCCCTGGAAAGGTCGCGGCGGAGAGCCCGGGCGCCTCGCCGGGCGAGGTCCCGCAGCCACTCCCGGCCGGTGCGTGGAGCGGGCGCCGCGGGAAGCGGCGTCGCGGCCGGCCGGAGAGGGGCCTGGGGAGGAGTGGCTCCGGAGAGGACCGGGACCGGGCCCGCGTGGCGCGCCAGAAGGTCCCTGCCGGCCCGTGGATCGAGATGCAGGGGCTCCGGCGCCCTCCGGGCAGGGGCCGTCGGGACGGGGCTTTCTCCCGCCTCTACGGCCGGTGACGGGACGTCCGGCGATGAGGTGCCGGACGACGGCACGCCCGAAGGCGAGGCGCCAGGCGCCGCCGCCGACGGCCGGGGAAACGCCTTTCCGGGCCTCCTCGCCGGCCGGGGGCTCTCCTCCGGCCGCGGGCCTCGCGGCTCGCCACCGCCAGGGGACCCGCTCCGCGCCCGGCCGGGGCGGGGAGCCGCCGGCTGCCCGGCGGGCGGGGATTCACGGCCGGCCAGCCCGGCGAGAGAGCGGCCGAACAGCGGCTCCTCCCGCAGCCGGGGGCGCACCCCGGCGAGCTCCCCCAGCCAGGCGGAGGCGCGCCGGAGCCCGTGGATCGGGGCCACGGCGCGGGCGGTCCGGCGCAGCCAGGCGCGCGGCGCCCGGCCGCCGGAGAGGGGTCCCGGCTTCACGCCTTCTCCCCATCCCGGTGGGCCATCTCCAGGTAGAGCAGGATCTGGCCGATGGTCATCCCGCTGACCTCCTCCGGCGTCCAGCCGAACTGCTTGGCCAGCACGAAGCAGGCACGGGCGAGCGGCGCCTGCACCAGCTCCTCCAGGGCGTCGCGCGGAGTGCTGATGCCGCTGATCTCGTTGATGCGGTCGACGAGGAAACGGGCGATCCCCGCCGGCAGGCCGGAGACCTGGTCGAGCTTGAGCGCCGGCTCGACCAGGGCCTGCTGGATCATCAGCGAGGCGGACAGCTCCTCGTCGTCCTGCGCCGCCTTGGCGATGCGCTGGAGAGCGCGCACCGTCAGGGGGCGCAGGACGACGTGGGCGTCCGCCGGGCCGCCTCCGTCGCGGCCCAGCAGATCGGCGGGGAGCTCCACCTCGTGGGTGAGCGAGCCCCCCGCCAGAAGCTCTTCGGCGGTCAGGATCATGACGGCCTCCTCGCCCTTTTTTTAGGTCGCCGCCGGGAACTGCGGCTGCACCGCGTTGTTGCTCTCGAGATCGCGCACGTTGATGCGGAGGGCCTTGAACGCGAGGTTCTCCATCACGAAGTCGTCCTCGGGCAGCGCGAAGGACCAGTTCTGGAACTGGACGCCGTAAATGTCCAGGATCAGCCGCTTGCCGGGGACCGCCGGGTCCTGCATGGAGACGTTCATTGTCAGGGCCGGCTGCACGTATGGCTCGTTGGTGGTGTTGGGCAACGCGCCGCGGCCGAGGAGAAGGTAGAGCATGGCGCCGTTGATGTAGGCGCGCCCCACCTTGCCGCTGATGCGGATGTTGCCGGGGTTCAGGGACACGGCGTGCCGCCGGCCGACCTCGTGGAATTCCTCGAGGTCGGTGTCGACGTGGAGCTCGACGTTGGTGACCCGTCCCACGTCGGCGATCGTGTAGGACGCCAGATCCAGAATGGCGGTGGCGTCGGCCCCTTCGGGCCCGTCCCCGCCAGCCAGGAACAGGGTCCCGTTGGCTCCGGTATAGACATCGGTAAGTGCCATGGGCTCGTCTCCTTACTCGAGGAAAATGGTGACCTGGATGAAATCGATGCTGAACGTCGGCCGCAGGACCATCGTCACCTGGACGATGCCCCGGATCTCCTGATCGCGGGTGGCGCTGACGGTCAGCTCATAGCTCTCCAGCATCTCGGCGTGGACCATGTCGGAGAGGAAGCTGTTGATCGAGGAACGCAGGGCGTCCCGCACGCGGGCGTTGTTGAGCTTGCCGATGAACGGATTGGCCGCCGAACGCACGCCGAACTTGGCGTAGTCGACGATGCGGCGGGTGGTGATCTGCGCCCAGGCCGTATCGGTCGAGGTGGTGATCCCCTTGACGATGCGGAAGCCGTCCAGCGTCTCCAGGACGAGGACCCGGGCCTGGACCAGCTGGCGAAGCTCCGGCAGGGTGAACTTCGTCTCCAGGCCGTCGACCGGGAGGACCTTGTTGGTGAGGCTGACGTGCGGCTCCAGGCTCCCCAGCAGGCCCGCGACCGCGGCGGCCGTGTAGGCCCCCGGCAGCGTCACCTCGACGGGCGGCACCGCCGCCCGGTCCGTCGCCAGGATGCCGGGGGCCGTGAAGATGACCCGGTCGCTGTTGAGGTTGTGCCCCTGGAGGTCGGCGAGCGTCGCCTTCAGCTTGCTCCCCACCACCGCGATCCGGTCCCGCTTGAGGATGTCGGAGGAGGCGACCTGGCAATGGGCGGCCAGCTTGTTGCCGAAGCCGGCGTCGTCCTGCCCCGCGGCGACGATGATGTGGGCGGGCTGATCGAGCAGCGCGTCGAGGCCGGTCTGGTAGTCGGCGCCCGCCGCGCCGTCATCCCCCCGCTGATTGGTGCCGGTGCCGAAGGCCGCGAACTGGTCGCTCGACGCGCTCTTCACCGGTGGCTGGTCCGAATGCGCCTTGGGCTCGGCATCCACCCAGGCCGAGCTCTCCTTGATGTCGACCGCGAGGTCGTCGCCGCTGACGGCCGTGTAGACCTCCTCCGCGTTGCCGAGCCGCAGCCGGACCTTGACGGCGTTGGCCTTGGCCACCACGTAGGAGACCGTGACCTTGTCGGCGGCCCCCGGGTCCTCGCCGGCGAAGAAGGTGAGGGCCTTGGTGGTCCGGTTGATCTCCACCTGGCCCGCGGCGATCGCTCCGGCGTCGCCGTCGTAGCGGATCTGCAGCGGGTGGGTGATCCCGGAAGCGTTGGTGAACAGGGTGACACGGTTGCGGGCGCTCTTGACGACATCGCCGCTGGCGAGCTTGATCGCCGCGCCGCCGGCATGCTTCTCGTCCTCGATGAAGGCGTTGTCGGCGGCATCGGTGACGTTGATCGTCAGCTGGTTGCCCCAGGTCCCCGGGCTCTTGGCCTTCAGCAGGACGCTGTCGCCGCCCGCCGACTTGAGCATGTACTCGGCCCCCTTCACGGAAGCGCCCGCCACCCGCACCGCGAACGCCGTGGTCGCGCCGTTCCCGAAGGCCAGCTCGAGCGCCCGCACCAGGGTGAGCTCGCCGCTCTTGCCGTCGATCCATGGGTCGTAGTTTCCGAACTTCGTCTGGGCCTCGCTGAAGCTGCCCAGGATGATGGGAGTACCGACGGGCCCCTTGCCGGCGGTGCCCACGACTCCGAGGTTTCCCACCGTGACCCCCAGGGGCACGATGAGCCCTTCGGCGCGCACCTCGATGGTTACGCCTGGTAACACTGTTTCGGCCATGACTGCTCGTCCTCCTTTCGGCTCTTCAATTTCTGGAATGGCTCGCCGGCCGCTCTAGCGCTCCGCGCGCAGGTAGAGCACCGCCTGGTGATCGAAACCGGCGGCCGGAAGCACGGTCTGGTACGAGATCTCGAAGCGGTCGGCGAACCGGGGGAGCCCGATCGCCGCCGCGAACGTCAGGGGTCGGATCTGATAGCTGTCCACCACGCCGTTCAGGTCCCAGTCGCCCAGTTCGACGGAGTCGACCGCGGGGTCGAACGCGTTGAGGAAGTCCGTCAGCGAAGGGAAGGCGAGCCGCGCGTGGCGCTCGGCCGGCGCCGGACCGGCGACGGCCGCGAGGAAGGTCGCGAGGTCCGGGTGGACGGCGGGCGCGCCGGCCGCGCCGTCGAAGGTGCGCAGCAGGGTGACCGCGCCGGTGGGCGCCGCGCCGGGGACGAACGCCAGCACCGACAGTCCCCCCACGGAGTCCGGCCCGCGCAGGCCGAAGACCGGCGCCGTCTCGTCGTCCCAGCGCACCGTGCCGCCGGTGATGACGGTGGTCTCCTGGTCCGGCGAGCCCGCCTCCTCGAGGTCGGCCTCCGCCGGGATGCGCACGATGAGGCTGGCGGCGGCGTCGGCGTCGAGGTATTGATATTCGTAGAGGAAGCGGTAGGCGGCGGTCTTGCGCCAGGCGCCGGTGTTGGCGTCCTTCTCGGCCGCCGAGAAGTCGGCCCCCTCGGTGCGCAGGAAGCCGTCGGCGCGCAGGGCGTCGCGCGCTCCGGTCAGGGCGCCGTGCAGCTCCAGGGCCGCCGTGTCGGCCTTCACCAGCTGGCTCCCCCAGACCTCGAAGCGCACGGCGGCGTCCAGGCGCCCCCCCTTGAGGGCGATCGGACCGAGCGCCCCCAGCGTCTCGCTCCCCCGCCGGTTGGCGAGCCCGAGCGGCCGCGCCGCCACGCTGACCAGCTGCGCGGCGGTGGGCAGCAGCGGGTCCTCCGGCGGCGGCAGCACCAGCAGCAACCGGTTGAGCATCTGGGTGATGACGACATCCAGGCTCGGGGCACCCTCGGCGCGAATGACCAACTCCGACCCTCCTCTCGGGGAAAACGGCCCTCAATGCGGGCTTGCTGAAACGGTTAGGCGAGGAGCCGTCGCGAAAGTTACGAAGATTCTCCAGAAGCCTGGGGAGCGGGGGGGTGAGGGGCGCCCGAGGGGAGAGGGAGGGCCCGTGCCGAACGACCTTGGGAAAAAGGGGGACGATCCGTAGCGACGCCGTTGAGGGCGACCGCAGGTCGCCCCTACAACCTGCGCCCCACGGACACCTTGCGCCGGAGGTTGTAGGGGCGACCTGCGGTCGCCCTCAACGGCACGGTATCCGGATGGGTGAGGCCTGGCACCGCTGCCCGCAGGCGGCGCTCACGAAACTTCGCAGGGCCTCCGCCGTAAGCCATCCCCGGTGATCCCCGGGCGATTCCTCGGAATAGGCCGCAAAATCCGCCGTTCGGCGAATGGAGACTACGCCGGCCCGCTCCATACCCTTAGGCTGCATGGAAAGGCCGGGAGGTGAAAATCCGATGACATCCGTTAAGCGCCGCGGGGGGCGCGCAGGAATTGCGCTCGCCCTCTCGCTGTTGACGTTCGTACCCTCTATCGCCCGCACCCAGGAGCCCGCGCAGCCCGCTTTGCAGGCCATCACGCTGCAGCAGGCGCTCCGCCGGGCGCTGGAGGCCAACGCGAGCGCGGCCACGGCTCGCTCGCAGATCGCGGCTTCCGAGGCGCAGGTGCGCCAGATCCGCTCGGCGATCCTGCCGCACCTCGACCTCGACACCGCGGCCACCCGCAACAGCAACGAGGTCGCCTTCGACGTGAACGGCTTCCGGGCCACGATCCTGCCGCGCAACGACTGGAGCGCCCGGATCAATCTCAGCCAGCCGATCTACGCCGGCCGCCGGGAGAGCATGGCGCTCCGCCAGGGCCGCCTGTCGGTCGGCAGCGGCGAGGCCGGGCTGCGGTCGACGGAGGACATGGTCCTGCTGGCGGCGGCATCCGATTACCTGGGGATCGTGCAGGGGGAGGCGCTGGTGAACGTGGAGCAGAAGAACCTGGAGCTGGCCCAGCGCCGCCGCACCCAGGCGCAGGCCTTCTACGAGGCGGGCGAGCAGACCCGGGTGGGCGTGCTGCGGGCCGAGACGGACCAGAAGGCCGCCGAGCGGGCCCTCGCCGCGGCCCAGCAGAGCCGGGATCTCGCGGCCAGCCGGCTGCGCCTGGACCTCGCCCTGGACGAGCCCGCGGGAGCCCCCCTGAAGGTGGCCAGCCCGGACCTCAAGTTCCCTCCGCTACCTCCGGCCGCGGCGCTGGTGGCCCAGGCTCAGGCGAGCCATCCGGCGATCCAGCGGGCCGACCTGGCGCTCCAGATCGCCCAGCTCGAGACCTCCAAGCAGCGGGCCGCCCGCCTGCCCACGGTGCGGGCCGAGGGGGACGTGCTCCGCCAGCGGACCTCGTTCCCGGCGGATCAGACGGCGGCGTTGACGATCCGGCTGACGATGCCGATCTTCGACAGCGGCGAGATCTCGGCCCGGGTGGCCGTGGCCCGCGAGCAACAGCGGCAGGCGGAGATCGCCCTCGCCGAGGCCCGGCGGCAGGTCCGCGAGGACGTGCTCCAGGCGCTGCTCAACCTGCAGACCGCCGAGAAGGACCTCGCCCTGGCCCGCGAGCAACTCGCCGCCGCCGAGGCCGAATACAGCCAGAGCTTCGAGCTCTACCGGGCGGAGGAGGCGACGTCGCTCGACCTGCAGACCTCGGAAGCCGCTCTCGCCTCGTCCCGCCGGGCGGTGGTGAACGGAGCCGTGAACCGCGACCTCGCCGAGCTGAACGTCTGGTCGGCGGCCGGAGCCTTGAAGACCATGATCCTCACCGAGGGGGGTGCGCAATGACCCGTAGAAACCTCGCGCTCGCCGCGGCCCTGATGCTCGCCGCCGCCTGCGCTGCCGACAAGAAGGCTGATAAGCCTGCCGGAACCACCGCCGAGACCTCCGCCGCCAAACCGGCGCCGCCGCTGCCCGCCGACGTGGCGCAGCTCGCCACGTCGGAGACTCCGGCGGCGGCGGCCTCGCAGGGCGCCGCGCCGGGGCAGGCCCCCGCGGCGACCAGCCTCGCCGCCCTCCAGCCGACGGGCGAGTTCGTCTCGCCGTCGCGCTCCGAGGTGGCGCCCAAGGAGCCCGGCCGGGTGGCCGCGGTCTATGTGGACGCCGGCTCGCGGGTGAGCCGCGGCCAGCCGCTGCTCACCCTGGAGACCGACTACTTCCGGATCGAGGTGCAGCGGGCCGAGGCCGACATGGCGCGCGCCCGGGCCGCCGAGGCCGACGCCCGCCGCGACTTCGACCGCAAGAAGGGGCTGCTCGGCAACCAGTCGATCCCGCAATCCACTTACGACCGCTCGCAGGCCGCCTACGAGCAGGCGCAGGCGGCGCGGGCCTCGGCCGAGGCCTCGATGGCACTGGCGAGGCAGCACGTGGCGGACGCCGTCATGCGCTCGCCGATGACCGGAGTGGTCTCCGAGCGCCGCACCGACGTCGGCCAGCGCCTCGGCGAGGCCGGCGTCGCCTTCGTCATCGAGCAGACGGCGCCGCTCAAGCTCCGCTTCAGCATCCCCGAGCGCTATCTCGGGGAGCTCCAGACGGGGCGGACGGTGACCGCGCGGGTCGACCCCTACCCGGGCGAGACCTTCACCGGCAGGATCAAGACGGTGGGCGGCGTGATCGATCCGGCGACGCGGACGTTCTTCGCCGAGGCCGAGTTCTCCAACGCGGACGGCCGGCTGCGTCCGGGCCTGTTCGCCCGCGTCGACCTCGGAGCCCGTTAAGGAAGAGAGAGGTACTAACGCCATGCAAAAACTCGCCGAGCTCTGCATTCGCCGTCCGGTCTTCGCGACGGTGCTCATCCTCGCCCTCGTGGTGGTGGGCTTCTTCGCCTACAACCAGCTCGGAGTGGACCGCTTCCCGAAGGTCGACTTCCCCTTCGTGGTGGTCACCACCACCCTGCAGGGCGCCGCCCCCGAGGAGATGGAGACCGAGGTCACCGACAAGATCGAGGAGGCGGTCAACACCATCAGCGGCATCGAGACGCTGATCTCCACCTCGTCGGACGGCGTGTCGCTGGTGCAGATCCAGTTCGCCCTGGAGAAGGATCCCGACGTGGCGGCCCAGGAGGTGCGCGACAAGATCAACCGCGTCCTCTCCGACCTGCCCCGGGACTCCGATCCGCCGATCATCGAGAAGCTCGATCCGGACGCCGACCCGGTGATCTCGATCGCGCTCTCGGGCCCCGCCTCGCAGCGGGACATCTCCCAGTACGCCGACCAGGTGCTCAAGCGGCGCCTGGAGACGGTCTCCGGCGTCGGCCAGGTCAAGCTCGTCGGCCAGCGCCTGCGGCAGATCAACGTCGTCACCAACACCCAGAAGCTCAACGGCCTGGGGCTGACCTCGGCCGACGTGGTCAACGCGCTGGCCAGCCAGAACGTGCAGATCCCCGGCGGCAAGGTGACGCAGGCGCGGCGCGACCTGACGCTGCGCACCTACGGCCGCGTCGGCACGCCGGACGAGTTCGCCCGCCTGCCGGTCACCACCCGCAACGGCTACCCGGTGCGGGTGGGTGACGTCGCCCGCATCGACGACGGCGTCGAGGACGCCGAGTCGATCGCCAGCGTCGACGGCAAGCCGGCCGTGGTGCTGCAGATCCGCAAGCAGTCGGGCACCAACACCATCGCCGTGGTCGAGGAGATCAAGGCGCGGTTCGAGGAGCTCAAGGTACAGCTGCCGCCGGGGTGGAAGGCGGAGATCGTCCGCGACCAGTCGAAGTTCATCGTCGCCGCCGTCGACGCGGTGAAGGAGCATCTGGTGGCGGGCTCGATCTTCGCCGCCTTCATCGTCTTCATCTTCCTGCGCCGCTTCCGGCCGACGCTGATCTCGGCGATCGCCATCCCGAGCTCGCTGATCGCCACCTTCGCGGCGATGAAGTACATGAACTTCACCCTCAACGTGATCACCCTGCTGGCGCTGACGCTGGCGGTGGGCATCGTGATCGACGACGCCGTGGTGGTGCTCGAAAACGTCTTCCGCTTCATGGAGGAGAAGGGGCTCACCCCCCGCCAGGCCGCCATCGAGGGCACCCGCGAGGTCGGCCTCGCCGTGCTGGCGACCAGCCTGTCGCTGATCGCGGTGTTCCTGCCGGTGGCCTTCATGGGCGGCATCGTCGGCCGCTTCATGTACTCCTTCGGCGTCACCATGGCGTTCGCCATCGCGGTGTCGCTGCTGGTCGCCTTCTCGCTGACCCCCATGCTGGCCTCGCGCTGGCTGCGCGCCAAGGACGTGGCCCAGCCCGGCCAGGGCTCGCGGCAGAAGGGCTTCTATGCCCGCGTCGAGCGCGGCTACCTGCGCCTGCTCGACTTCGCCCTGGCCCATCGCTGGGTCGTGGTGGTGACGATGGTGCTGGTGTTCTGCTCCATCGTGCCGCTGTTCATGGCGGTCAACAAGAACTTCCTGCCCAACGACGACGAATCGCAGTTCCAGGTCATCGTGCGGGCCCCCGAGGGGGCGAACCTCGACGCCACGCAGAAGATCCTCGAATCGATCGCGGCCCAGGTGCACAAGCTCGACGGCGTGGTCACCACCGTCGTCACCATCGGCGACGATCCGCAGAAGACGCTCAACCTGGGCTCGGTCTACGTCCAGCTCTCCGACCCCAAGAAGCGCCAGATGGACCAGTTCAAGGTCATGCAGCGGGTGCGCGAGGAGATCCTGCCGCAGTACCAGGCGCTGAAGCTGCGGGCGCAGGTGGTGCTGGTGTCGGCCTTCGGCGGCGCCGTCAACAACGACATCCAGTTCTGGATCGGCGGCCCGGACCTCGCCAAGCTCGACCAGTACGCGCGGGTGCTCAAGGCCAACCTCGCCAAGGTGCCGGGCACCACCGACGTGGACACCAACTTCATCGTCGGCAAGCCCGAGCTCGGCGTCAGGATCGACCGCGACAAGGCGGCCGACCTCGGCGTGCGGGTGCAGGACATCGCCAGCTCCCTCAACGTCCTCGTCGGCGGCCAGAAGGCCACCTCCTACTTCGAGGGGGGGAGGAGTACGAGGTGCACGTGCGGGCCGACGAGGCCGACCGCAACAACCCCGGGGCGATCGCCGCCATGGAGGTGCCCGCCGTCACCCGCGGCACGGTGCCGCTGCGCGACGTCGTCAGCCTGCAGGAGGCCACCGGTCCCTCGCTGATCAACCGCCTGAACCGCCGCCGGCAGGTGATGGTCACCGCCAACATGCGCCCCGGCTACTCGCAGCAGGTGGCGATCGACGCGCTCAAGAACACGGCGCTCGGGCTCAAGATGCCGCCGGCCTACTCCTTCGGCCTCGAGGGGCAGTCGCGCGAGCAGGGGAAGGCGGCTGCCGCCTTCGCCACCGCGTTCCTGCTGTCGATCATCTTCATGTACCTGATCCTCGCGGCGCAGTTCGAGAGCTGGCTGCACCCGATCACCATCCTGATGTCGCTGCCGCTGACGGTGCCGTTCGCGCTGCTGTCGATCCTGGTGCTCAACCAGTCGCTCAACATCTTCTCCTGCCTGGGCGTGCTGGTGCTGTTCGGCATCGTGAAGAAGAACGCCATTCTGCAGATCGATCACACCAACGGCCTGCGGGCGAAGGGGATGCCGCGGGCGGAGGCGATCCGGGAGGCCAACCGCGACCGGCTGCGGCCGATCCTGATGACCACGCTCGCCTTCACGGCCGGCATGATCCCGCTGGTCGCCTCCAGCGGCACGGGGGCCGGCACCAACCGGGCGATCGGCTCGGTGATCCTGGGCGGCCAGTTGATGTCGCTGGTGCTGACGCTGATCGGAACCCCGGTCTCCTACAGCATCTTCGACGACTGGGCCAACGCGCGGCTCTTCTCGCGGGTGCGCGGCCGGTTCTCCCGGCGGCGGCGCACGGAGGATTCGGTGGTGGCGGGGCCGGCGACGGCCGTCGACTGAGCTCACCCGGCAGGAGCCCCCTGATCTCCTGCCGGGCTTACAGCTCCACCCTCCTCAGCCGCAAAGCGTTCGCGATCACCGAGATGGAGCTGAAGCTCATCGCCGCCGCCGCGATCATCGGACTCAGGAGAATGCCGAAGGCGGGATACAGGATGCCCGCGGCGATGGGAATGCCCAGCACGTTGTAGACGAAGGCGAAGAAGAGGTTCTGACGGATGTTGCCGATCGTCGCTTCGCTCAGCCGTCGAGCCCGCAGGATGCCGCGCAGGTCCCCCTTGACCAGCGTCACGCCCGCGCTCTCCATCGCGACGTCGGTTCCAGTGCCCATTGCGATGCCCACCTCCGCCTGGGCGAGGGCCGGCGCGTCGTTGACGCCGTCGCCCGCCATGGCGACCACGCGCCCTTCTTTCTGCAGCCGCTCCACCGCCTCGGCCTTGGCGTCCGGCAACACCTCGGCGATGACCTCGTCGATGCCGACCTGCCGGGCGACCGCTTCCGCGGTCGTCCGGTTGTCGCCGGTGAGCATGACGAGCCGCAGCCCCAGGTCACGGAGACGGCGGACGGCCTCCGCCGCGCTCTCCTTGACCGGATCGGCCACGCCGAGAAGCCCGGCGGGCCGGCCGTCCACGGCAACCAGCATCACGGTCTGACCGTCCTGCCGCATCGGGCCGGCCTGGGCGGGGAGATCCCCGAGGTCGATGCCGAGCTCGTCCATGAGCGCCCGGTTGCCGAGCGCTACCTGGCGCCCCTCGACGGAGCCTTTCACCCCCTTGCCGGTCACCGACTGGAACCCGGAGGCCGCGGCGAGGACGGCTCCGCGCTCCTCCGCGCCGCCGACGATCGCCGCGGCCAGCGGGTGCTCGCTCCCGCGCTCCAGGCTGGCCGCGAGACGCAGAAGATCCCTCTCGCTCCAACCGGCCGCCGGCCGCAGGGAGACGAGGCGGGGCTTGCCTTCGGTGAGCGTCCCCGTCTTGTCCATGACCAGGGTGTCCACCTTGCGCAGGACCTCGATCGCCTCGGCGTCGCGGAACAGGACTCCGGCGCTCGCGCCCTTGCCGGCCGCCACCATGATCGACATCGGCGTCGCCAGACCCAGGGCGCAGGGGCAGGCGATGATGAGGACCGCGACCGCGTTCACGACGGCATAGGCCACGGCCGGGGCCGGCCCCGCGATCATCCAGACGATAAAGGTCACGATCGCCGCCAGGATGACGACCGGGACGAACCAGGCCGCGACCTGGTCGACCAGCCGCTGGATCGGGGCCCGGCTGCGCTGGGCCTCTCCCACCCTGCGGACGATCTGTGCCAGCAGCGTCTCCGCGCCCACCCGCTCGGCCCGCATCACGAGACCGCCCCGGCCGTTCACGGTGGCGCCGATCACGCGGTCGCCCGGCCGCTTCTCGACCGGGATCGACTCGCCGGTCACCATGGATTCATCGACCGCGCTGGTCCCCTCGAGGACCGTGCCGTCCACCGGGACCTTCTCGCCGGGCCGGACGCGCAGGCGATCCCCGGGCTGGATCTGGTCGAGCGGAACGTCCTCTTCCCGCCCGTCCTCGCCGAGGCGGCGCGCGGACTTGGGGGCGAGATCGAGCAGGGCCTTGATCGCGGCTCCGGTGCGGCTGCGCGCCCGCAGCTCCAGCACCTGTCCCAGCAGGACGAGGGTGACGATGGCCGCCGCCGCTTCGAAATAGACCCCGACCTCGCCGTCCGCCCCGCGGAACGAAGCGGGGAAGATCCCCGGCGCGACCCGCGCCACGACGCTGTAGACGTAGGCCATGCCGGTGCCGAGCGCGATCAGGGTGAACATGTTGAGGCTGCGATGGACGATCGAAGACCAGCCGCGGACGAAGAACGGCCAGCCTCCCCAGAGGACGACCGGGGTGGCGAGGAGGAGCTCGATCCAGCCGCGGCTGCCCGCCGACACGAGCCTGGCGCCGAGAGGGAGCATCGCCGACATCGCGAGGAGCACGAGAGGAACCGTGAGGGCGACGCCGACCCAGAAGCGGCGGGTGATCTGCCGCAGCTCGGGGTTCTCCTCCTCGCCGGCCGCGACCGTCCGCGGTTCGAGCGCCATGCCGCAGATCGGGCAATTTCCCGGGCCGTCGCGAACGATCTGGGGGTGCATCGGGCAGGTGTAGGCGACGGGATGGTGCTCGTGTTCGTTCATCGTCCTCCCTCCCTCTCAAGGTTACGCGTTCCCCCGCGCCGTAGCTCCCACTCTTTGATCAGCGTCCAGATCACCGGGGTCACGATGAGGACGTGGACCAGCGACGAGAGCATGCCGCCCAGCACCGGCGCCGCGATCGGCTTCGCCACCTCGGAGCCGGTCGCCGTGGACCAGAGGATCGGCAGCAGCCCGGCGATCACGGTGGAAACGGTCATCAGCTTGGGGCGCAGGCGCAGGACCGCCCCCTCCATCGCCGCCTCGCGGATCGTCTCCCGGGTAAGCGCCCCCGCCGCCGCCTTGCGGTGCAGCGCCTCCTCCAGGTAGACCACCATCACCACCGCCGTCTGCACCGCGGTGCCGAAGAGGGCGATGTAGCCGACCCAGACCGCCACGCTGAGGTGGAACTCGGTCTTCCAGCCGTAGTGCGCCGCGGCGGCGTGGAGGGCCCAGAGCAGCAGGTTGCCGCCGGTGAGCGCGAACGGGATCGCCAGGATCACGTGCGCCGCCTCCCGGGCCGAGCGGTAGGTCAGCCAGAGCAGCACGAAGATGATCGCGAGGCAGGCCGGCACCACGATCAGCAGGCGGTCGCGGGCCCGCGCCTGGTTCTCGTACTGGCCGGACCATTCGAGGTAGTAGCCGGCCGGCAGCGCCACCTTCCGCTCCGCCACCCGCCTGGCTTCGTCGACGAACGAGCCGGCGTCGCGGCCGCGGACGTTGAGGAAGATGCGCTCCCGCAGCAGGCCGTTCTCGGAGGAGATCATCGACGGCCCGGGGCGCAGGCGGATCGCCGCCAGCTCGGCCAGGGTGACGTGGGTCATGCCTCCCGTCCCCCCGGACCCGAGCGGCGACCGCACCGGCACCAGCACCCGGCGGATCGCCTCCAGGTCGTTCCGCAGCTCGCGCGCGTAGCGCACCCGGACGGCGAAGCGGTTGCGCCCCTCGATGGTGGTGGTGAGGTCCATGCCGCCGATCGCGGCCTCGATCACGTCCTCGACGTCGCCCACGGTGGCGCCGTAGCGGGCCACGGCGCCGCGGTCGACCTCGATCTCCAGGTAGGGGGTGCCGAGGATCTGCTCGGGGTAGACGTCGACCGCCCCGCGCACCTCGCGGACGGCCGCCGCCACCTCGCGCGCCTTGCTTTCGAGGACGGCGAGGTCGGGCCCGAAGATCTTGATCCCGACCTGGGTGGGGATGCCGGTCGCCAGCATGTCGATGCGGTTGCGGATCGGCTGCTGCCAGATCGTGGTCACCCCCGGCATCCGGCTCTTCTCGGTCATCTCGGCGATCAGCGCGTCCCGGGTCAGCCCCGGCCGCCAGTGCTCACTCCCTTTGAGCTCGACCAGGGTCTCGTACATGTTGATCGGCGCGGGATCGAGCGGGCTCTCCACCCGGCCCACCTTGCCGATCACCGAGGCGACCTCCGGAAAGGACCGCAGCACGGCGTCCTGCTGCTTCATGATCTCGACCGCCTGGGTGAGCGAGATCGCGTTGGAGGTCACCGGCATGAACATCAGGGTGCCCTCGTCCAGCGGCGGCATGAACTCCCGGCCCACCCCCGCGGCGACGTGGGAGTCGAGCCACTGCTGGCCGCTCGCCAGGCGGTCCGCCACCCGCCGCGCGCCGCCCGCGCCCGCCCCTTCAGCCGCCGCCGCGGCCACGAAGGGGAGCTTCACCGGCGCCAGCAGCAGGCCCGCGCCGCCGACCAGCACCAGGGAGAGCAGGAACGCGCCCCCGGCGCCGAGCAGGGTCGTCCACGGATGGCGCAGCGCCCAGCCGAGGACCGGCTCGTAAGCGCGCCGGGCGACCCGCATCAGCGGGTTGTGCTGTTCCGGACGCACCTTGCCCCGGATCAGGAAGGTCGCGAGCACCGGCACCAGGGTCACCGACAGGAACGTGGCCCCGATCATCGCGAAGGTCTTGGTGAAGGCCAGGGGGTGGAAGAGCCGCCCCTCCTCGCCGGTCAGCGAGAAGACCGGGAAGAACGCGAGGACGATGATCACCATCGAGAAGAAGATCGGCCGCCCGATCTGCTGCGCGGCATCGCGCACGGAATCGATCAGCGGCCGCGTGCCGCCGTCCTTTTCGATCTGGCGGAAACAGTTCTCGGTGATCACGATGCCGGCGTCGACCAGCACCCCGATGGCGATCGCGATCCCCATCAGCGACATGATGTTGGAGGTGATGCCGAAGACCCGCATCAGGATGAAGGCGATGAGGACGGCGACCGGCAGCGGCGCGCTGACGATCAACACCGAGCGGAAGTGCATCAGGAACAGGATGTGGGCGAGCACGACCAGGAGGGTCTCCTCGATCAGCGAGCGCTTCAGCGTGCCCACCGCCCGGCCGATCAGCGCCGAGCGGTCGTAGGCCGGCACGATGCGCACCCCCGCGGGCAGGCCGCGCCGGACCTCGCGGATCTTCGCCTTGACGCGGGCGATGATCTCCGGAGCGCTCTCGCCGTAGCGCATGGTCACCACGCCGCCCACCACCTCCCGCCCATCCTTCTCCAGCGCCCCGCGGCGGAAGGCCGGACCGAGATGGATCGTGCCGAGGCTCGACAGGTAGACCGGGACGCCGCCCGACGCGCTCACCGCGATCTCGCCGACGTCGCTCGAGGACCGGATCAGCCCGATGCCGCGCACCACGTACTCCATCCCGTTCTGCTCGATGGTCTTGCCGCCGACGTTGTTGTTGCTGCGCTCCACGGCCGTCATCACGTCGCGCAGGGAGACGCCGGAGGCGGTGAGCTTGTTGGGATCGAGATCGATCTGATACTCGCGGACGAAGCCGCCGATCGAGGCCACCTCCGCCACGCCGGGCACCGCGTTGAGCTGGTAGCGGACGAACCAGTCCTGCAGCGCCCGCAGCTCGCCGAGGTCGCGCCCCTCCCCTTCCAGCGTGTACCAGAAGACCTGGCCGACGGCCGAGGCGTCCGGCCCCAGCACCGGCGTCACCCCCTTCGGCATCAGCCTCTGGATCAGGTTCATCCGCTCGAGGATGCGCTGGCGGCCGAAGTAGAGGTCCGTGCCGTCCTCGAAGATGACGTTGACCATCGAGAAGCCGAACGCCGAGGAGGCGCGCACCGCCTTGACCCCGGCCAGCCCCTGGAGGTTGACCGTCATCGGATAGGTGACCTGGTCCTCGACCTCCTGCGGCGAACGCCCCGGCCAGTCGGCGAAGACGATGACCTGCGTCTCCGACAGATCGGGGATGGCGTCGACCGGATTGGTGCGGACGGTGTAGAGGCCGGCGGCGACGACGAGCAGGGTCACGCCGAGGACCAGAAACCGGTTGCGCAGCGAGAAGTCGATCAGCCGGTCGATCATCGCGGCCTCGAATCTTTCTTGATTTCGGAGGGCTTCACTTCGGAGGCGCCCCCCCACTGGATCGACTGGCCGGTCGCCAGCTGTGACTGCGAATCGATCAGGAAGCTGGCCGCCGTCACCACCCGCTCCCCCTCGGCGAGCCCCTGGACGACCTGCACCAGCTCCCCCGCCGGAGCGCCAAGGCGCACCTCGCGGCCGGCGAAGCGGCCGGGCGCCACCTGGACGTAGACCACCTGCCGTACCCCGGTGTCGAGGACGGCGCTCTTCGGAATGGCGAGCCCGCGGCCGAGGTCGACCCGCAGCTCGGCGATGGCGAACATCCCCGGCTTCAGCAGGCCGCCGGGGTTCGGCAGCTCGATGCGGACCCCCGCCGTGCGGGTCGCCGGATCGAGCACCGGATCGATGAACCGGACGCGCCCCTGGAAGTCGCGCCCCGGGAAGGCGGAGAAGCGGGCGACGGCGAGCTGCCCGGTCCTGATCCCGCCCAGCTCCTGCTCGTAGACCTTGGCGGAGAGCCAGAGGCGCGAGAGATCGGCGAGCAGAAACAGATCCTGCCCCTCGGTGACGTACTGCCCCTGGACGACCTTCTTCTCCAGCACCGTGCCGCTGACGGGCGAGCGCACCACCAGGTCGACCTCCGGGCGCCGGGTGGCGGCGATGCGGTCGATCTGCTCCCGGTCGAGCCCCCAGAGGGCGAGGCGCTCGCGCGCGGCCGCGGCCAGAGACTCGGCGGACTCGATATAACCGGCGTCGCCGCCGGCCCGCGCCCGCGCCAGGTTTTCGAGCGCGAGCGCGTACTCCCGGCCGGACGCGACGAGGTCGGGGCTGTAGATGGAGTAGATCGGCGCCCCGCGGCGGACGGACTCGCCGGTGAAGTCGAGATCGAGACGGTCGAGACGGCCGGCCACACGGGCGGCGATGTGGACGAGCCGGGTCTCGTCCGTGCCCAGGACCCCCTCGGCACGGATCACGCGGTAGAGCGGGGTCGCCTGGACCACGGCGGTCGCGACTCCGGCCGCGCGGACCGCCTGCGGGCTCAGCTCGACGGTGGCGCCGGACGCGCCGCCCTGCGGCGGGCTCGGCGCCACCGGCTTCTCGTCCGGCTTCGCATAGACGGGCACCAGGTCCATGCCGCAGTCCGGAGCCTTGCCCGGCTTGTCCGACTTGTAGGCGGGGTGCATCGGGTCCACCCAGTAGAGCACCTTCGGGCTCGCCGTTTGCGGGCCGGGCGTCGAGGCCACCGGGGCTTTGCCACAGCCCGCGAGAGCCATGACGGCGACCATCAGAAAGCATCTACTTCTCGGCATCGGAGCCTCCTTCGCCGGGGGTCCCCGCGATCAGTGGCAGGCCCGAGGCCCTCTGCAGCGCCGCCAGGGCGCGGCCGATCCCCGACGCGCGGACCGCGGCTTCCTGCCGGTAGCGGTCGAGGCTGGTGGTGGCGCGCACCAGGGTGAGGAAATCGATCTTGCCGACGGCGTAGGCCTCGCGCGCGGCGCGGTAGTTGATCTCGGCCTGGGGCAGGATCGAGTCACGGTAGAGGCGGGCCTGCTCCAGATTTTTCTGGAGGTCCGCGTACGCCATCTCGACCTCCCCCTGGAGCTGGTTCCTGGCGACCTCGACGCCGGCGCGGGCCGCCGCGAGATCCGCCTCCTTCTCGGCCCGCCGCTCGCTCAGGCGCCGGCGATGCACCCAGGGGAGATTGATCGACGCGCTCAAGCCCACGAAGTCCTCGAACCGCTCGCGGCGCCCGTAGTAGCCCATCAGCGTCCAGTCCGGGCGGCCTTCGAGGCGCGCCAGCTCCAGCTCCTGCTCCCCGCGATGGACCTCCGCCGCGGCCGCCGCCACGGCGGGGCTCCGCTCGGCGGCCTGACGCACCAATTCCGCGATCGGCACCGCGAAATCCGGCGTAACGGGCCCGACCGGCGGCACCGGCGCTCCGGCGGCAAGGCCCTGGAGAGCGTTGAAGCGGGCCGCCTGCGCCCGCCGCTCCGCCCGCAGGGAGGAGAGCTGCTCTTCGAGGCTGGTCTTCTCCAGGCTGGCCTGGAGGACGTCCGATTGCCCAACCTTGCCGACCTTGTAGAGCTCGGTGGCGGCTGCGGCGGCGTCCGCCAGCCTCTGCCGGGACTCTTCCAGGATGGCAAGGGCGCGGTCCGCCGCCGCCAACTGGAAGAAAGCGTCGGCGGTGTCGGCGGCGATCTCGACGGCCTCGCGCGCCCGCATCGCCGCGGCGCCCTCGACGCCAGACCGTGCCACGGCGAGCTGCGCCGAGCGCTTGCCCCGCCCGGGGAGACGCTGGCGGCCGGTCAGCATCTCCATCGTGAAATCGTCCCGCGACAGAGAGGGATTGCGGACCGGCACGTCCTGGAGGCCCAGCTCGACCTCGGGATCGGGGAGCTCCGTGGCCTGCGGCACCCGGCGCCGGGCGGCTTCGACGCGGGCCGCCGCTTCACGGACCCGCGGATTCTGCACCGTTGCAAGGCGGATCGCCGCCGTCAGAGCCTCCCGCCAACCGGTCTCGGGCGGAGGAGCTTGCGCCGCTCCCGTTGCGGCGAGCAGGAACAGGAGAGCGGTAAAAATCGAACGAGACATCGCGTTCCTCCAGACAAAAGTGGCTCGGAGCCGCGGCCCGAAAGGCCACGGCGGGACACACTTCTCCCGGGGAACGCTTAAATCAGAAAGACGTCGAAGAGGGTGAAGAGCCCGACACCCTGGAGGATCGCGGGGGCGGCGAAGACTCTCGAGAGATCCGCGAAAGCGGCCGTCTCCGCCGCGGGAGCGGCGAGCGCCAGGGCCGCCGGAACGGCGGCCAGGAGGAGAGCGGGCGCCACCGGCGCGTGCGACACCTGGCCGCCTTTCGTGCCGCAGCACTCCCGGCCCATCGCCTTACAGGCCGCCCGCTCCGCGCCGCTCATCGGGCAGGCCGACGAGTAGCAGACGGGCGTGCCCAGGAAGGCGAGCAGCAGAGCGGCGACGGTGAGCGCGGCGGAAGCGCGCAGGAAGCTCTTCACGGCTTTATTCTAACAGGTCACGTTCCAGAGCATTTCAATCCGGGAGCGTGGACCGCACGCGGCAGAACAGGGACGTCAGGGACAGCAAGGGACGGCAGGGGCCGGACACCGCCATGGCGCCGCCGCGGACTGAGCTCCCCGCCCCACGGGGCGAGGCGCCCGGCCGCAAGGTCGAAGGTCCCGACCCGCGAGGCGGTCTTCCGCCCCACGGGGCGGGAGATCCGCCCTGGAGCGAGGGCCTCTCGCCCCGCGGGTCGAGCCGTCCACGCCCGGCGGGAGCGCCCACGCCGCGGGGCGGAAGACTCGCCCCGGAATCCGGACCGTCCATCCCGCGGGGCGGGCCGCTCAACTCCCGGGGCCGAGACTCGCCGCGAAGGGCGGACCGTCCATGCCGCGGGGCGGACGATCCGCCCCGGAAGGCGAGCCGGTCACGCCGGGACCCGGGACGCCCGCCCCACGGCTGCCGTCTCACACGTCGTAGAGCTCGAGCCTCGCGTTCGATCCCTCGCCGATCCGCGCGATCCTCATCCGCAGCGCCTCGGGCCGCCAGGGGGCCTCCCCGAGGTCGGTCCAGGTGGCGAACCATCGCCCGGCGAAGTAGACCACCTGCAACCCGGCATCGTCCGGGCCGTGCCGGTCCCCCTCGCCGTCGAACTGGATCGCGGCGATCCGGTCGTACAGCTGCCGGCGAGTGCCCTCGCTGAATCGCGTGAGGTCGAAGCCCGGCGACGTGTCAGCCATGATCCCCTCCTTGCTCGTCTCTCCTGAACCGTATGAAGTTCCCGTTGCCGATCATTTTCGACTCTGATTTCTACTACATGTCCAATATTGAGTCAATAGAGATCAGAATCGAAATCTTGCCTCGTGGATCGCACGAAGATAGACTTCAATGGCATGAAAGCCGAGAACCCGGAAGACGGTCCTGCTTCGGCGGAGATCCGTAAGCTCATGGACCTGCTGCGGACGCTGGCGCGCACCATGGGCTTCAGCAATGCCGCGCTGGCGCGCCGCGCCAACGTCTCGCTCGCCAGCCTGGTGAGGTATTTCAAGGGCGAGGCGGAGCCCAAGCTCGAGTTCGTCCTGGCCGTGGTGCGGGCGATCGGCCTCGACGTGCGGGAGTTCTTCGAGATGGCCTATCCCGAAACCGCGGGGCCCACCCTCGCCCGCCAGCGGATCGAGACGATCCTGGGTCCGATCCGGCCTGGCAAGGTCCTCGAGAGCCCGCCGGCGCCGAAACCGGAGCGCAAGCCCGAGATCGTCCCGCTCCAGCGCGAGGACGTCGAGAGGATGCTGGAAGACCTCCGGCGCGACGTACGCGAAATCTTCGCCGAGCAATCCAAGACGTCCGGCGCCACCGCCGAGACCTCCGATCCGCCTCCGCCCCGCAAGAAGAACGGCGACGGCTGAGCGGAGGGCTACCGGTCCTCCCCAGGGCGGCGATCACGATCGCAGCCGCCGGGAAAGATCCGGAGCAGGAGCGCTCTTGACTTTATTTCTTCCAGAAGAATAATTAAGCAAGTAGGCAGGTTTGGTCCTCCAACGCTTCCATGGAGGTGATTCTTGCGGGTTCTGGCGTTTTTCTTGACGGCACTTTTGCTGGTTTCTGGAACATCCTTGCCTTGAGCCAGGACGATCAGCGATTCCTGGAGCCGATCATCTCCGCCAGCCAGGGCAGAAGCCGGTAATTCGCTCCTGCCGCGTCGGCCGGAGCATCACGTGCATCCCTCTTTATGGAGGGAGAAAGGAGCGCTCAATGCGGCGTCTCTTCGCTCTTCTGTTGGTTCTAGGTGCGGTAATCTTCACGGTTCCCGGAAGCAGTAGCGCGTCGAGCTCTCTGGGGCATCCAACCCCTGGGATCGCTTCGGTCAATCCCCACGCCCACCACGGAAGGACACCCCCCCTCAAGGCGGGCTGCACGTCTGACGGTGGAGACACCTGCACCTGTGGAAAGGGCAAGCTCTGCGTCGCGGGGGATAACGGTTGCGCCTGTATCCCGGCGAACTAGGAGATCGTGTCAGGAGATCGTGAATTGGGATTCTTGGCCGGCATCTCCTTTGACGTGCGCGAAGCAGTCCGCAGCCTGCTCCGCCACCGCTCCGTGGCCCTTCTTGCGATCGCGTGTCTCGGCCTCGGAGTGGGAACGAGCGGGGCGATGCTCGGTCTTCTCGATACGTTGCTGTTCCGTCCGCCCGCTCACGTGGCGCAACCCGGCGCGGTCAAACGCGTTTACATCACCAACAGGCTCCTCGGGGTGGGCGAGTTCACGGCCAGCGAAACATCCTATCCAGTCTTTCGCGACCTGGAGCGAGTGCGCGCCTTCACGGCCGTTGGTGCTTTTTTCTCTACCGACGTAGCCCTGGGGCGCGGCCGGGAGGCCCGCAAGGCCCACGCGGTCCTGGTGACTCCGGGCTTTCTGCGGGTCCTCGGCAGCCACCCTCTCCGGGGCCGTGGATTCACGGAGGCTGAGGCCCTGCCCGGGACCCCGGGCTCCGTGGCCTTGCTCGGCTACGACCTCTGGCGCCGTGGTTACGGCGGCTCGGAGGAGATTCTCGGCCGCCAGATCGCTCTCGGCACCCAGAGCTACACGATCGTCGGCGTGCTCCCCCCCCGCTTCACGGGAGTCGACCTGGAGGCGGTGGATCTCTGGCTCCCGATGAACGCCGCCGAGTCTCTGGTCAGCCCGAAATGGGCTACCAGCCGGGGGACTCAATTCCTGGAGATCGTGGCCCGGCTGCGCCCCGGCGCCGGACAAATGGCGGCGGCGCAAGAGGCGACGGCACTCTATCGGGCCGCCGCCGCCCAGGCCGGACGGCCGAAGCCTTCCGCTCGCCTGAGCCTCGGTCCCATTCAGCGAGCGAAGGGACCCGGCAGCTCCTCTTCGTTGCGGGTCGTCGTGTGGCTCACCAGCCTGTCGTGGATCGTCCTCCTCGTGTGCTGCGCCAATGTGGCGAGCCTGCTCCTTTTGCGCGGGCTCGACCGCCAGGGAGAGCTGGGTCTGCGCCTGGCGCTCGGGGCAAAACGGAGCCGCCTCGCTCGCTTGACCTTCTGCGAAGGTGCCGTCCTCGCGGTCGCGGGTGGTGTTGCCGCGCTCCTCGTCTGCTGGCCTCTCAGCCTCCTCCTGGGACGGCTGGTGCTCCCCGAAGCCGCCTCCTCGGCCGTCAACCCGAGCCCGCGGACCTTGGCGGTCGTCGCGGTCCTGGCGGTACTCGCCGCATTGACGTCGGGGGCGGCGCCCGCGGTCTGGGCCGCCCGCAGGAACCTGACGGCGATGATTCGTTCCGGATCCTCGCGGGAACGGACCCCAGGGCGCTCCCGGCTCAATGTCGGCATTCCCATCGCACAGATCGCCCTGACGCTGGCCCTGCTCGCCGGCGCCGGCGTGTTCGCCCGGAGCCTTTACAACGTGCTCCATCTTCACCTGGGTCTTGATGCCTCCCGGGTCCTGGTCGTGACGATGGATCTGGAATCGGCGGGCTATTCTCCGGCCCAGGTGGATTCAATCTTCCGACAGGCCGCCACGAGATTGAAAGCCTTTCCGGAGGCAGAGCGGGTCGCTCTCGGTGCGACCATCCCTTTTGAATCCAGCAGCACCGGCAAAGTCGCGGTGCCGGGTCTCGATCAGATGCCGGAGCTCGACACCGGGGGTCCTTACGTCAACGGGGTTTCGGAAGAGTTCTTCGCAACCACCGGCACGCGCCTCCTGCGCGGCCGGCCGTTCACGGCCGAGGATCGGGCCGGTTCCGCTCCCGTGACGATCGTGAATCAGACCATGGCACGCCTGCTCTGGCCAGGAGCAGACGCGCTGACAAAGTGCCTCCAGATCGGCGGGGAAAAATCCAAGGCCCCATGCTCTCAAGTCGTGGGTGTGGTCGAAGACGCGCGGCGGTCGGACCTGCAGGAGGGTCCCACGATGCAGTACTACCTCCCCCTCAGCCAGGCGCCGGCCTCGTTGCCCTCGCGGGCCCTGTTCGTTCGGGCCAGAGGCAATGCCGAGGTCCTCCTGGGATCCGTACGGCGGGAAGTCCAGGCTCTCTCGCCGGACCTGCCCTTCGTCGAGGTCCGTTCCCTGGCGGATCTGCTCGCTCCACAGGTGCGCCCCTGGCGAATGGGCGCGGCGGTGCTCGCCCTCTTCGGCCTGCTCGCCCTGGCGCTCGCCCTGGTAGGGCTCTATGGGGTCGTGGCGCACTCCATGGCTCGCCGTGGCTATGAGCTGGCGGTGAGGGTCGCCCTGGGAGCGCAGGAGAAGGATGTGCTCTGGCTTGCCCTCCGGCAGGGCCTCGGCATCGGCCTCCTGGGCGCCGCCGCCGGGGTGACGCTCTCTCTGGGCGCGGCCCGTTTCCTTCAGCCGCTCCTGTTTCAGGTCTCCGCCGGTGATCCGGCCGTCCTCAGCCTGGCGGCCGTTGTGGTGGTCGGGCTCTCTCTTCTCGCCAGCCTCATCCCTGGCCAACGGTTGCGCCGTGTCCCTCCGGCCGGGGCCTTACGAGCTGAGTAAGGTGGCGCTACGTGGCCGGCACGCCGCAGGTCGCCTCCATCACTTGACCGCATGAACGTACGTCGTCGAAGCGATATCCGCCGATCCTGGTCGCCTGTTGGCAGGTCGATCGAGATAGAGGAGAGGGAGAGTGACGACCGACCAGAGCGCGCCGGCGATCTTGCCCACACGCCCCGGGAGGAGCTTCCGCAAATAATTGGCGGCAAGATCCCGAGCGGCGAAGTTGGGCCCCACGCACGTGCCCGCCGAGAGCACCGAAAAGCCCGTCCGCTCGAAAAGACGGACGTGACCGGTGAGGGTGAAATTCTGGTAATGATCGGGATAGCCGTGGAAAGCCTGGAGGAAGGGCGTCGCGGCGAAGATCCCTCCACCCGGCCGAAGCACGCGATACATCTCCCGGACGGCCGTCTCGGGAAACTCGAGATGCTCCAGGACCGCTTCGCAGTGGACCGCATGGACCGCACCGTCCGCGTAGGGGAGCTCATAGGCGTCCGCCACGACGTCGACGTTTTGAAAGAGACCGATATTGACGTTGACCAGAGCGGGATGCACCCGGACGGGTCCCCCGCCCACCGAAAGGCAGAGAGCCCCCTCCGGAAGCCCCGCGAAGATGGACCGGAACGCGGCTTCGGATTCCGGAGAGCGCATATCGCCGACGCGGCCGGCCAACCGCTCCCACGCTCTTCGCAGCGGGGATCTCCGGTCTCCCGCATACTCCTCGGCCATGCTGCCGCCCTGTTGCGCAAGATACCCGGCGGCGCGCGCCGGATCGGCGAACAGGACGGGCACGCCGCCGAGGATCGGATACCTCGAGTCTCCGGTGGCACTCTCGAGGTGATCGCCAGCCAGGCGAAGCGGCTGGCGCGTGCGCGGACAGACGAGTTGGCCCTGCTCTGCCTGGAGTTGAATGGAGGGACGAAGTGGGATCTTCATCGAAGACCTGAGGATCGGGAGTGCCGAAGGTCAGAAAGTGGGCCGCGGCCCTCGTCTCTCGTCATAGCAGAAGTGGCGCGTAGGGGCGGTCCTACATGGCCGCCCTGGGTTTGTTGGAGCCCGGAAAGGATCTGCAAAATCATCGCCTTCCGAGCCTTCCGAGCCTTCCCGGGCCTTCCGGGCCAAAGGCCCGGGCTCCCTAAGCCCAGCCCATCGGGCTGGGGTTGGAAAACCGTCAACCCAACCCGCGCCCCAAAGGGGTGCGATAACTGGCCCGCATTCCACTCCAACCCTACGCAGGGCACCTAAAGCCTCTCCCTCGCCCTCTCCTCGCAGGATAGCGCGACCCTTCAGGCCGCTTCGGACTTGAGGGCGAGTTGAATGGCGCCGCCCATCGATCCCCAGGGCGATGCCCTGGGCTTAAGGAAACCGGCCCGTTGGGCCTCCGGGTCCATCCTCCACATCCCTACAGACGTCCATCATTATAAGGCTGACGGCGGTCCTGCCTTACTGCATCTGGCGCGGTCTCACCTGAAGCCACTTGCGCTGAAGATGAGCAACAGTGGCCTCGATCAATTCAACTGTCTCCTCGCCTCGCCGAAACGACTCCTCTAGAAAAATGACCGAACCCAGGTAATCGCGATAGATCTCCAACGAAAGAAATATTTCCCGAGCCGATACGATCTCTTTCAAGGCCTCGTCTGTTCTATTTTGACTCCTATAAACCATAGCGAGATCCAGACAGACAATGGCTGGCGCGAAGATAAGGTTGAGCTTTGCCAAGCCTTTCTTGGCGTCTTGGAATGCCAATTCAGCGCTCACCAGATTTCCTAAGCCATAGCTGATTCGCCCTTCTACCCACCGAAGTCTCAAAGCGCTAGCTCTATCTTCATAGATGAGGTGCTGTCGATTTTCGAACAGCACTCGCCTTGCCGGCTCAAAAAGGCGGAGCTCCACCAAAAAAACAAGATGATTGTGTAATGCCTGCATGAAAAGAGCGGAGTCTTGCCGCTGATCAATTAGGTTAATCCCTTCCTGATTCAGCAAAATAGCCTCTTCCGGTTTACCGCTATAGTAAGTGTAAAGAGCTCGCACTATGAACGCACGGCCAGCTAAGTGATGTTCACCGAGTTCTCTATAGATATTGGAAAGACTGGCTAACCGAGAAAGCGCGAGAGGGAACTCTCGCCACTTTCCCAACAAGGAAGCTTCGAGATCAAAAAGCCGAGCTTTTAAATAAGGATCACCCGTACCCGAGTTCATAAGTGCGTAGGCCCGCCCAAATGCCTGCTGAGATGACCGCAGCCGGTCCATCACACGATAGGCGTTTGCTAATTCACCCCAAGCACGTGCTTGAAAATCGGAAATCCGCTTTGTTCCATATCCACAAGCAGGAAGCGATTGGGCTACCTCGGTTGCGGTCTCGGCCAAGCGAACCATTTCCTCAGGAGTATCAAAGCGAACCATCCAACTCTGAGCGAGTAGGGCTTCATAAATGCCAAGCCCTGTCAACGGTACATTCGCCCGAAGGAGTGATTGAGCACCCTCTCCCAAGGAGAGTAGGAGACGGGCTCGCTTATAAATGGCGAGTTCCCGTGCAGAGAGGCGGGCGAGAGAGTGAGCCTGGAGCGGCATCTCTAACAGGAATTTGAGCCCGCTCTCTGCCTTAGAGGGTGTTTGGGAAGTCATTTTGGAGCCAATCGTCCAAGCATCAGCCGTATCATGGCTAATCTGATCATTGCCTCGCTGGTCTCGGTAAAGACTTCATAGTCCTTGCTCAGCCTGCGATAGCGCCCGAGCCATGCAAAAGTTCGCTCAACGATCCAACGATGTGGAAGAAGCTCGAATCCCTTGGCTTTGTCTGACCGCTTTACGATCTCCAAAACCCACTTTCCCCAGTCCTTCGCCTGCTCAAGCAACTGTCCGGCGTAGCCTCCATCTGCCCATACTTTTCTCATCCTGGGAAACCGATCCGCCAGATCCTCCAGAACCAACTTGGCTCCGTCACGATCCTGGACATCAGCAGAGTGAACTGCGCAGTTCAGAATCAGGCCCAATGTGTCCACAACGATGTGACGCTTGCGGCCCTTCACTTTCTTGCCTGCGTCGTAGCCGCAAGAGCCCCCTTTTCTGTCGTCTTCACGCTTTGGCTATCGACGATTGCTGCACTGGGACTCTTCTTGCGCCCGTCGCGGCTTCGGATACGGTCTCGAAGAGTGTCATGGACCTTCTCCCAGGTCCCGTCGTCTCTCCACTGCTTGAAGTACATATAGACCGTCGAGTAGGGTGGAAAGTCGCGCGGGAGCATGCGCCAAGAGCAACCGCTACGCAGAGTGTAGAAGATGGCATTGACCACCGACCGGGTATCTGTCGCACGAGGCCTGCCTCCAGGCTTGGTTGCCGGAAGCAAGCGACCAATAATCCGCCATTCCGTGTCGCTCACGTCACTCGGGTATCCCATAGACGCATTTTAGCACGCCTTTCGGGACTTCCCAAACACCCTCTCAACGAGAAGGTGAGCCTTCTCGGGCTGGCTCTTAGACTTGCGCCGAGCCTTGGCCGATTGACGGTTGGCTGCGGGAGACAGTTCGCCTGTCCTCTCCAAAAGCTCGGCGGAAAAATAATCTGCTGTCTTCTCGGCGCTCTCGCTGCCGGTGTCGCGTTCGCTCACGGGTACCCTCCTCGGTTCGCCGCAAATCTTCGCATAGTGTTCGCGAATTTTACACCCCTACTGTACCAAGGGGCGACGGTCAGGCTCCCGCCGCCTCCCATGAAGCCCTAACTGTTCGTATTAAAGCCCAGGATCTGCACTTCCATGATCGATCCCTATACTGCCGATCGGTTCACCTGAATTGCTCGACGAGTTTGTCCCACCTGATCCCGCAGGTTTACCGCCATTAGGATCGATGCCAGGGCCTTCCTTCTGGAGCCCTCCATTTCCAGGCGATAGGGCGGACAACTCGTGAGACCACAGGCTGACCAGCCACTGCCACATACTCCCGACGTTGCGAGTTTGGAGGGAACTCGCCAAAGCCGTCCCGGGAAGCGCCAACAGCACTGCCAGGATTCCTACCGCGACGACGTAAGAGAGCTTGCGTCGGTTCATACCTTCCCCTTCTCCTCCGCAGATCGGAATCCGGACCGGCATGGCCCGGCAGTCCGCGGGCGGCATTCAGAATTGCCAAGACCCACAGTTTGCCAGGATTGCGCGGAGCTTCCGCGGACGAGAACAGACGTCAGTGCCCCGGAGTATAGCCCGGGACCGGCCGCCGGGCTCCGCCGAGGCTGCACGGCATGGCTAGCCATGACTTTTCGCCGAATTCGATTCTATCCGAACACCGCAAGGTCCGTGAACCCGCAACCTCCAACAAGTCTTCAAGTTACGACTAGACGGCTCCGACCGGCTCCGCGTATATTGAGACGAAATTGACGGATTTGAGATGATTCGAATCGTCCAGAATCGAATCATCACATCCCAGAACTGGGCCCTGGCCCAAGGAGGCGCTGTGTCGGACCATGCCGATCAGAAGCAACGGGCTGGTGAGCTCTTCACGCATCTGGAACCGGAGTACGACGAGGTCATGCAGCGGCTGATTCAGCTCCTCGAGGCGCCTCCCATGGATCGTCCGGAGCTGGCGCGGAGAGAGGGTTTTCGCGATCTGGGTCTGGCGGACCTGCTCCTCGAAAAAGCTGCCGCGGCCCAGCCGCACGACCTGCCGGTCTCCGAAGAGCTGGCGCGCCTCGCGTTCCTCATCGCCGAGCCGGTCGTGGCGGGCCGCTGGGTGGGGCGGGCGAACGACGTGAAGGCCCGGGCCTGCGTGCTGGCCGGCAACGTCCGGCGGCTGGAGCGGGAGTGCGCCGGCGCCGAGGAGATGTTCCGCAAGGCGGTCTTTCATCTGACGGGACCTCCGGATTGCAGGGAGCGAGCGTTCTATTGCCGGAACCTCGCCCTGCTGCGGGAGGACCAGGGGCAGCTCGGCGAGGCGGTGGGCCTGCTCTGGCGGGCGGCCCTGATCTATCGGGAGAACGCCGAGCCGCGGGAGGAAGGCGATTGTCTCGCCCGACTCGGTTTTCTCTTCCTGGAAGAGGAGCAGGTCGAGCGCGCCATACCGCCGTTGACGCAGGCCTGTCAGGCCCTTCAGCTGCCGGGCGACGCCGGCCTGTATGTCCGTTGCGCGCTCGCCCTGGCCTACTGCCACGCCGCTCTGGCCGAGAGCGAGAAGAGCCGGCGGTTCCTGCAATCGGCGCGGTTTCTCTATTCGCACCTGCCGGCCGGCGAGCCGAAGGCGCACGTCGCCTGGTTCGAGGGCAAGCTGGCGGCGCTCGCCCCCACTCTCACGCATCACTTCATGAATCAGCTTTCCGGAGCCAACCACGGCCCGGATGTTCCGAAAGGAGACGCAGTATGGAAATGACGCAGACGGTGACCTTCGGCCTCTCCGGGCCGCAGCTCGCCATCACCTTCAACGGAGTTGCGGCCTGACGGGCCGCACGAGAAAGGAAAGAAGCCAATGAGCAGCATCAATTCGTTCGCAGACATCATGCGGGACTGGGAAGGGCTCCTCGACGCCCTCCAGAGGAACCCCGACCTGCAGCCGAGCGTGGAGCCGGAGCGGCAGGCCCTGACGCAGTCGGCCACCGAGGTTCAGGGTCTCAAGGCGCGCCAGGCGGAGCTGACCGCGCTCCGCCAGGAGGTCACGCAGCAACTCGACGCGGCGGTGGCGCGGGGAAAGGAAGCGGCCATCCGGGTGCGGTCGGTGGTGAGGGGGAAGATCGGGCCCAAGAGCGAGCGGCTCGTCCACTTCAACGTGGCTCCCTTGCGCAAACGCCCGCGCAAGGCGAAGGCGGTGAAGCAACCGAACGGGAAAGCCTCCGGAGCGGATCCGGATTCGCCAGCCTCCCCGTCCGGTGAGAGTGCCGCCTAGTTGCTGGAATCTGAGGGGGGCGTGTTCGAGCACGCTCCCCTCTTCGTTCGATGCAAGAACCAGCGATTCAAGAACCAGATCGACAAAAGGAGAATAGCATGAGGAAATCGCCGAAGAACGCCTTCGCGGAGTGGGAAGCCCTGCTGCAAGCGGTGCGGGAGACCGAGGGGGACCTCGGATGCGTGACCCCGTTCCGGGAGGCTCTGGCGAACGCCCAGGCCCAGGCGCTCACCTTCAAGACTCTGCGGGATTCCCTGGAGGCCTCGGTCGGAGACGCGAGCCACCGGTTGAGGAACGCCATGATCACCGGTGAAGACGCTGCCGTCTCTCTCCGCTGCTTCCTCCGCAGCATGCTGGGGGTCCGCAACGAGAAGCTCCTCCGTTACGGCATTCTGCCCCTCGGCGGGCGCCGCCGCCGCGCCCGTGACAAGGTCCATGAGGTTTCAATAACCTGAGATCCAAGGACGACAAGGACGACAAGCAAAGCAGGATCTTGCCGGGATCGTGTTTCCTCGCCTTTGTCGTCCTTGATGTCCTTTACGTCCTTCCGGGTTTTCTTCCTTCCCCTACTTGCGGGTGCGGACCTTGACCGTGTTGCTCGTGCCCAGCACCGCGCCATCGGCGTCCATCGCCACCAGCCGCAGGACGTAGGTCTTGTTGGCGCTCAAACCCAGGGTGGCGGCCGTCATCTCTCCGGACACCATCTGGACCGGTTGGAAAGGTTTCTTGCTCTCCTGGCACTCGATCCGGAGCTCCGCGGTCCCGCCCGGCGCGTTCGCCCAGCCGAGCTTCACCTGTGTCTTCACCACCGTCGCCTTCAGCTTCAGCGGGCCGTTGCTGGAAGCCGGAGGGGGCGGGGGCGCCGCCGCCGGCTGGAAGCTGCCGTCGCCATACATCACGGACGCTCCCATGCGGTCGTCGTCGGCGAGCTTCGCTCCCCGGCCGTCGTCATGCGCGGTGGGCCACATCAGGGAGCTCTTATCCGCCGAGTGAGCGAATCCCAGCGTATGGCCCAGCTCGTGGGCCAGCACCTCTTCGAGGCCCACGGGGTTGTCGCGGAAGAAGCACTCGGTGCCGTCCTGGACCACGATGTCGGCCTCGAGGGCGACGTGGTAGGGCTGCCCGCGATAGCCGCGCGTCGTATTGGTGTCGAAGTAGGGGCCGCCCATCGCCAGGACGCCGCCGGCGTGGCAGTCGAAGGTGCCGGGCACGTTGGCGTTGCCCGGATCGTTGAACAGGACGGCGTTGACGTGGTCGGTGCCGCCCAGCCCCTTGCCGGAACCGGCGGCGATCAGGCCGGAGTAGGTGTATTGGATGGTGCTCGTCGGATCGGCGTTCCATGCCTCGAGCGCGGCCTTGAACCGCTCCTGGGCCTGCGACGGATCGAGCCCCGGCTGGCCGGCGGAGTCGAGCTTCCAGGCGACGCTCTTCCCACCGTCGAAATCGAACCAGCGGACGGGGAGGCCGTCGGGGCCCTTGATCTGCACGTATTTTTCGCGGCCCTCCTCCAGGTCCGCGGGCGCCGGCCGCCAGTAGTCGGGAGCGCGCCGGAGCCCCAGCGCCCGGTCCGCGACCCAGGCCGTGAAGCGATCGAGATCGCGCACGCCCGGCTCCTCGGGGCCGCCCAGACGCTGCGCCTGGGAGAGGTCCTGGAGGGCGAGGACGGCCGCCCCCGACCGCCGGGCGTGGAACGCTCCCAGCATCAGGTGGAGAATGCGGAAGACGCCGTCCGGCCCGCGCTCGAGAAAGAGCAGAGGCTCGTCTCCTACCTGGAATTCGGGGGCTCCCCAGATCTTCAGGCCGAGGCCGTCGGCGCGCACCCCTCCGGGCACCCGCACACCGATGGTGGAGCCGGGGAGATCGCCCTTGGCCACGTCCTCCACCTCGACCAGGTAGTCCGTCGCCGGCGTGCCGGAGGCCGGCCCCGGCTCGACGCCCACGACCTTCACCCGCGCCACCGCCGCGGCCTGATCCGCGAGGTCGCCGTCCGCCATCGAAACGTAGGTGGTGGCGGAGACCATCGAAGCGCCCGCCAACCAGAGAACACACCCTGCAATGATCGCTCTCGCCATGGCTCTCTCCTATGAAGGATCGTGTTTGCCGACTTGCGCGAGTGCCAGTGCAATGGCGATGCCCGGTTATAAACCTTTTGTTTGCAGGGAGATCATGGGATGGGCATCCAGGGTTTGGACGCTTTGTCCAGACGATGGATGTCCGGCGGTGGATGTTCGACGAGAGATGTTCGCGGCACGTTTTCGTAGGGGCGGGGACAAGCCCCGCCCCTACGTTCTTTTTGTTGGAGGGTGTGGTGAAAGAAAGGTTTTGGCGCTCAGCGCCGCGAGGTCGCCAGCCGCCGTCCGGGCCGTTTTCCCCGCCGGAGGGAGCGGCCCCGCTCCGGCCAGCGCTCCGCTCCCCGGCCCCGCGGTTCCGGCGCGTCGGACCGGGCCTTGCCGCTCTCCCTCGGGCGCTGGTGGGAGCTCGCGGCTTTGACCCGGTACATCGCCGCGTCGGCCACCTGCAGCAGCTCGGGGAAGGTCCGCCCCTGCTCCGGATAGAGGGCGAGGCCGATGCTCCCGCCCAGGCGGAGCTCCCGCCCGTCGACCGTCAGCGGCAGCGAGAAGATGGAGCGGTAGGCCTCCACGACGGCCTCGGCCTCGCGGGCGTCCACGCCGGGGAGGAGGGCGACGAACTCGTCCCCGCCGAGCCGCGCCAGCAGGCCGGTCGGACGGGTGCGGGCGGTGAGCCGCGCCGCGATCTCGCGCAGCACGAGGTCCCCCGCGGCATGGCCGAAGGTGTCGTTGATCGCCTTGAAGCCGTCGAGGTCGAGCACGAGCACCGCCGCGGAACGGTTGCTGCGCCGGGCGTTGGCCAGCATCTGGACGGCCTGGGCCTCGATGCGGCGGCGGTTGGCGAGGCCGGTCAGCGGGTCCTGATGGGCCTGGCGCAGGATCTCCTGCTCGCGCAGCTTGCGGGCGGTGACGTTGACGTGGGTGACCACCGCGCCGCCCGGGCCCGCGGTCAGGGGGGTGGCGGTGAGCACGAACCAGCGCCGCTCGGTGGGTGAGTGGCAGGTGTACTCCTGCAGGAACTGGGCGAGCGTGCCCTCCAGGACGGCGCGCAACCCTTCGAGCACCCGCCGCGCCGGCTCCGAGCCCTCGCCCGCCTGCATCGAGGCGCGGCGCCAGAACTCCAGATAATTGACGCCGAAGCTGGCGGTGGGCCTGGAGCCGCCGTTCTCGCGGCCGAAGATCTGCCAGGCCTCGTTGACCATCAGGATGGTCCCCTGCCGGTCCAGGACGGCAATCTGTTCCGTCATGGCGTCCAGGACCTGCTGGAGCCAGCGCTCGCCAGACCTTCCGTTCACGGGTTTCCTCCTCAGGGTCGTCCAGGGTCTGGAGAGCAAGCCGGATGCCAGACGCACCTCCCTGCCGGAGGCTCACGGCGCGGCGCGCGAACCGTCCGGCGTCTGGACGCCGCCTCCAGATCCTGGACGTTCCGAGCGGCGCTCGCAACGCTGTTTTTCCTTGGAGGAGATCCTTTCTTTAAGGATTATCTTCGATGGCGCGGCCCTTGCTATCCAGTCCTTGCGAGACCCAATGCGAAAGGAGCCAGCCATGAATGCAAACACGAGTGCCGTCGCGACGCAGCCGGAGGACGAGGAGCTCCGGGCCTTCCGCCGTCTGGCCGCCGGAGTGCGCGTGCGCTACCAGGAGGTGCAGTTGCGCCGGCCGGAGCGGGAGTACCTCAAGGCCGTCGCCGAGGACGTGAGCTTGGGCGGGATGTTCCTAGCCACCCGCCACACCTTCCCGGAGGGGCGGACGATCGAGCTCGAGTTCCACCCCCGCGGCGAGGGGGGCGCGCCGGTGCGCGCCAAGGCGGTGGTCTGCTGGCGCCGCCGCTGGAGCGAGCCGCGCGGCATGGGGATCCGCTTCGTCGAGTTCGCGGCGCTCGGGGCGCGCCGGCTGGAGTCCTGGATCGATACGGTGCTCACGCCGGAATCGATCAAAGCCTGATTTCGCTCGCGAGACGCGAGTTGCTTCTCCTATCCCCGGGGGTCGCAAGACCCCCCTCTTTTTATCCGGACGCGTCCAGATTCTGGACACCCGATCCAGAATCCGGACGGCCGCCGTCGAACCTCTCCAGGGGCAGGCTCTCCCATGGTCCTGGCACGCGGGATGCAGTATTATTTTCTGAATTCCTTCATTATTGGTCCCGACTCTCAGCACACGTCAACCACAACGCATGTCAACCCTGGAAATCGAGCAACTCGCGGGCGAGGACGATCCTCCCGTGTCGGAGGACTGGCTGAGCGTGGACGACGCGCTCCCGATCGCCCTCCTCACGTCGCTGCCGGCGCTGGTCGCCTTCATCGCTCCGGACGGCGTCATTCGCAGCGTCAACCGGCGGTGGCGGCGGGCGGCCCTGGCGGCCGGGGGGCAGGAGGCGCTGCGGCAGACCTCGGAAGGGGTCGACTATCTCGCGGTCTGCGCCCGTGCCGCGGCGGCGGGGGACGAGTGGGGAGCGCGGGCGGGAGCCGGGCTCGCGGCCGTGCTCCGCGGGAGGAAGAGCTTCTTCTCGCTGGAGTACCCCTGCGGCGAGGCCTGCTGCCTCCTGTATGCCGCGCCGCTCCGGATGCTGGGGGGCGCCGTGGTCGCCCACGTCGACGTCACCGAGCGGAAGCGCCGGGAGCGCGAGGTGTCGGTCCGCGGCGAATGGCACCAGCTGGTCCTGGAGGCCACCTCGGACCTGATCTCGACCCATACGCCGGACACCGCCTTCGTCTTCGCCTCGGGCGCCTGCCGGCGGCTGCTCGGCTATGAGCCGAAGGAGCTGCTGGGGCGCCCGGTCTTCGACTTCATGCACCCGGACGACCTGGAGCAGGCCGAGCGGAGGTACGACGCGCTGGTGGATGCCTCGGAGTCGGAGGTGCTCACCTATCGCTTCCGTCGCAAGGACGGCAGCTATCTCTGGACGGAGAGCACGATCCGGGTGATCGGCCGGCCGCTCGGCAAGGGGCGGGAGTCGTGGGTGTCGGTGACGCGCGACGTCAGCCTCCACAAGGAGGCCGAGGAGCGCCAGGCGCAGCTCCGCGAGGCTCTCGAGCGGGCGGCGTTCGAGTGGCGGTCGACGTTCGACGCCATCGAGTCCCCGATCCTGCTGCTCGGCCTGGACGGCCGGGTGCAGCGGCTGAACCGCGCGGCCCGGGAGCTGCTGGCGCGCGACTACCGCGAGATCCTCGGCCGCGGCGTCCGCGAGATCGGCACCGGCCAGCCCTGGACCACGGTGGCGGCGCTGGCGGACCGTATCCTCGAGAGCTTCACGCCCGAGGTCTGCGAGGCCGCGGACGAGAGCCGGGAGCGAACCTGGGAGGTGGAGGCCACGGTCTCGTCGATCGCGGGCGAAGCCGACGCGAAGATCATCGTCCAGGTGCGGGACATCACGAAGACGGCGCGGCTCCAGGAGTCGCTGCGCCGCTCGGAGACGATGGCGGCGCTGGGCTCGGTCGTCGGGGGTGTCGCCCACGAGGTGAGGAACCCCCTGTTCGGCATGAGCGCCGTGCTCGACGCCTTCGAGAGCCGGTTCGGCGATCAGCCGGAGCACCGCCCCTACCTCCCCCTGCTGCGCCAGGAGCTCGGACGGATGACGCGGCTCATGCAGGCCCTCCTCGACTACGGCAAGCCGGCCCGGTTCGACATGGCATCCCGCGAAATCGCCGAGGTCGTGGAGAGCGCCCTCGAGCTCTGCCGGCCGCTCGCCGAGCGCCAGGGGGTGGCGCTGAGCTGCCGCCTGGAGGCGCCGGGACACGCCGCGCTGCTCGACACGCAGCAATGGACGCAGGCGGTCAAGAACGTGGTCGAGAACGCCGTCCAGCACTCGCCGGCCGGCGGCGAGGTCTGGGTGGAGGCCGCGCCGTTCACCGTCGAGGGGAGCCCGTGGGTGCGGATCTCGGTGCGCGACCTGGGACCGGGCTTCGCCCCGGCGGACCTGCCGCGGGTGACGGAACCGTTCTTCTCCCGGCGCACCGGCGGGACGGGGCTGGGGCTGTCGATCGTCTCGCGGGTGGTCGAGGGGCACGGCGGCAAGCTGCGCGCAGCGAACCACCCGGAGGGGGGCGCCGTGATCGATCTCGAAATTCCCTGCCTGCGGCCGCCGGAGGGGCGCTGAAGCGATGGCCGACGACAAGATCCTGGTGGTGGAGGACGAGCCGGTCGTGCGGTTCGGCATCCGCGACTTCCTCGAATCCCGGGGGTTCGGCGTGCAGGAGGCGACGAGCCTCGAGGCGGCGCGCGCCAGCTTCCAGCGCGAGCGTCCGGACGCCATCGTGGTCGACTACTCGCTGCCCGACGGCAACGCCCTCGACCTGCTGGCGGAGATCCATGGCGTCGATCCGCAGCTGCCGGTCGTCGTGCTCACCGGCCACGGCTCGATCGACCTCGCGGTGCGGGCGATCAAGGAGGGGGCGGAGAACTTCCTCACCAAGCCGGTGGAGCTGCCGGCGCTGGCCGTGGTGCTGGAGCGCGCCCTGGAGAACCAGCGCAACCGCCGCCGCCAGGCCGCCCGGCAGTCGCGGCGGTCGCGCGAGGAGGTCGACCCCTTCGTCGGCACCAGCGCGACCGTGCGCGAGCTGGCCCGGGAGGCCGCCCTGGCGCTGCGCTCGGAGGGGCCGATCCTGATCCAGGGGGAGACGGGCAGCGGCAAGGGGGTGCTCGCGCGCTGGCTGCACGAGCAGGGGGGGCGCCGCGACGAGCCGTTCGTCGACCTCAACTGCGCCGGCCTGTCGCGCGAGTTCCTGGAGAGCGAGCTGTTCGGCCACGCCCGCGGCGCCTTCACCGGCGCGGTCAACGAGAAGAAGGGGCTCTTCGAGGTGGCCCACCGCGGCACCCTCTTCCTCGACGAGATGGGGGACCTCGACCCGGTGGTGCAGCCGAAGGTGCTCAAGGTGATCGAGGACAAGCGCTTCCGCCGCCTGGGCGAGGTCGCCGACCGGCAGGTGGACGTCTTCCTGATCGCCGCCACCAACCAGGAGCTGGCGACGCTGGTGCGCGAGGGGAGGTTCCGTAGCGACCTCTTCTTCCGCATCAACACCTTCCCGCTGGCCGTGCCGCCGCTGCGGGAACGGCGCGAGGACATCGCGCCGCTCGCCCTGCGCCTCCTGGAGCAGCTCGGGCGCGACCTCGGCCGGCCCGGGGCGCGCCTGGCGCCGGGCGCTCTGGAGGCCCTGCGCGCCTACGCCTGGCCGGGCAACGTCCGCGAGCTGCGCAACGTGCTCGAGCGCGCCGTGCTGCGCGCCGAGGAGAGGGAGATCCACCCCTCCGACTTCCGCTTCGCCCCGGCGCTCGCCGAGGCCGCGGTCGCGGGCGGCGGACAGACGCTGGTGGAGCTGGAGAGGCAGCAGATCGAGAAGGTGCTGCGCGAGGAGCGCGGGCGGGTGGTCAACGCCGCCCAGCGCCTCGGCATCCCGCGCAGCACGCTCTACCAGAAGATCAAGGAGCTCCGGGTGGACCTCTCCCGGTTCCAGGGATGACCTCCGGAATGATCTCTGAGACCGACCCCGGGACGATCTCCGAGGCGCCGCCCCGCGAGCCCCGGCTGCTGATCGTCGACGACGAGGCGGCGATCCTCTTCGCGATGGGGGACTACCTCTCCCGCTCCGGCTACGCGGTCGACCGCGCGCGCAGCCGCGAGGAGGCCGAGGCCCTGCTCGCGGCGGCCCCCCTCTACGACCTGGTCATCGCCGACCTGCGCCTGGGAGCATCCGAGCCCCGCGGCGGTCTCGAGGTGCTGCGGCTGGCGCGGGCGCGCCAGCCGCGGGCGCGCACGATCCTGCTGACCGCCTACGGCAGCGCCGAGGTCGAGGCCGAGCTCGCCCGGCTCGGCGCCGGCCGGCTGCTCTCGAAGCCGCAGCCGCTCGCCCGCATCGCCGAGGAGGTCGAGGAGCTGCTCGGGCTCCGGCGTCCAGACTCCGGACGGGAAGTCCAGAGTCTGGACGGCGAAATCCCCTCGTAGATCTCGCCGTCCGGGGAGATGGGCCCCTTCCATCCTGAAGTTTTAGCGGTATCGATCTTGCAATTTCAGGGATCAACACCCGTGAACGGCTTTTCTGGGAGGATCTGGCGTGTGGTCCCATGAAGCGATCGAGAATCCGTCCAGTCTCTCCATCCTCGTCGTCGAGGAGGATCCGGCGCGCGCGCGGACGATCCGCGGCCATCTCGCCGGCCAGCGGTTCGAGGTCGAGCTCGTGCCGCGGCTGGAGCGGGCGGTCGAGGCGCTGCGGCTGCGCCCCTACGACCTCCTGCTGATCCATCTCGCGCTGCCGGGCGAGGCCGGCCGCAACAATCTCTTCCGCGCCCAGATGCTGGCGCACCGCATTCCGATCGTGCTGCTGACCGGGCACCCGGACGAGGCTCTCGGGGTGCAGGCGGTGGAGGCCGGCGTGCAGGAGTATCTGGTCATGGATGGGGAAATGCTGGAGGGGAAGGAGGAGGTGCCTGCGGATCTCGGCCGGACGTTGCGCCACGCCGTCGTCCGCCACCGGCAGATGCAGCGCGGCCGCCAGTCGATGGCGCGGATCTCCCCGGATCCGGTGACCGGGCTGGCCGACCGCACGACCTTCCTGCGCAAGCTCCAGGACGCCCTGGCGTTCGCCGGGCGGTTCCGCGAGAAGCCGGCCCTGCTCCTGCTCGGCCTCGGCAACCTCGGGGAGGTGCGCGAGCGGCTGGGCCCGGCGGCCGGAGCGCGGCTGCTGCGCGAGGTCGGCCGGCGGCTCACCTGGTGCGTGCGCCGGGCCGATACGCTGGGGCGCCTGGGGGACGAGGAGATCGCGCTGCTGCTCCCCAACGCCGCGACCTCGCCGGCGATCCGCATGGTGGCGGAGAGGCTCCGTCTCACCGCCTCGGCGCCGTATGAAACCGGCGGCGCGAGCGTCCGCCTGCGCGCCAACGTCGGCTCGGCCTGGTACCCGCTGGACGGCGATACGTCCGACGGGCTCCTGCGGGCCGCGCAGGCCGCCCTGGAGGAAGCCCGGGAGCTCGGGGACGGCCGCTGCCAGCTCTTCCGCGGCCACGACCTCCCCCCCTGGCCGGAGGACGTCGTGAACGCCTTTCAGCTGCCGGAGCCGGGCGGTCCGGCCGGAGCGCGGTCATGAGCGGCGCCGGCGGCACGATCCGGGTCCTCCTGATCGAGGACAGCCTCACCGACGCGCGGTTCATCCGCGAGGTGCTCGCCCGCGAGTCCGCCTCCGGCTTCGAGGTCCAGCACGCGGAGCGCCTGGCCGCCGGGCTCGAGCAGCTGGAGCGGCGGGAGACGGACGTCGTCCTCCTCGACCTGACGCTGCCCGACAGCGAGGGGATCGACACCCTCTCCGTCACCGCGGCGGTGGCCGGGCCGGTGCCGATCCTCGTGCTCACCGGCTTCGACGACGACGAGCTCGCCCGCCAGGCGATGTCCGCCGGCGCCCAGGACTACCTCCCCAAGGGGGGCGTCGACGGCCACTCGCTGGCCCGCGCCCTGCGCCACGCCATCGAGCGCAAGCGCACGGCCGAGCGGCTGCGCTTCCAGGCCGACATCCTGGCGGCCGTGCGCGACAGCGTGGTGGTCACCGATCTCACGGGGCGGATCACCTACTGGAACGAGGGCGCCGCCGAGATCTTCGGCTACACGGCCGAGGAGGCGGTGGGCAACACCGGGGCCATCCTCTACCCCGAGTCCGAGCGGGCCATCGCCGAGCTCAGGCACGACCTCGACGACATCCTCGCCGGCAAGAACCACTTCGGCGAGTGGCAGGGGGTGCACAAGAGCGGGGCGAAGGTCTGGGTGGACACCGTGGTGACGGCGCTGCGCAGCGAGACCGGCGAGCTGACGGGCATCGTCTGCGTCTCCAAGGACATCACCGAGCGGCGCCGGGCGGCCGAGGCACAGGCGCGGCTGACCGCGATCCTCGAGGCGGCCACCGATTTCATCGGCATGGCGCGCCCCGACGGCCAGTGCCTCTACATGAACCGGGCCGGCCGGCGGATGGTCGGCATCGGCCCGGACGCGGCGCTGACCCTGGTCGCGGACTACTCGCCGGAGTGGGCGGTGCGCAAGTTCGTCGAGGAGGGGTTCCCCGTCGCCGCCCGCGACGGCGTCTGGGAGGGGGAAGAGGCGTTCCTCGGTCCCGACGGGCGCGAGATCCCGGTCTGGCAGGTCATCGTCGCCCACCAGGGGGAGGACGGCGCCGTCGAGCACTTCTCCACCATCGCCCGCGACATGACGGAGCGCAACCGCTACGAAGGTGAGCTGCGGACGCTGAACGCCACCCTGAAGGCGCTGGTGGAGGCCTCGCCGCTGGCCATCGTGACCACCGACGCCGAGGGGCGCGTCACCCTCTGGAGCCCCGCCGCCGAGCGCACGTTCGGCTGGAAGACCGAGGAGGTCCTGGGCCAGTGCCCCTCCATCGTGCCCGAGGACAAGGTGGACGAGCACATGGCCCTCCGCCAGCGGGTGCTCGCCGGCGAGCGCTTCATCGGCATCGAGGTCCGCCGCCGCGACAAGACGGGCGCGCCGCTCGACCTCCGGATCTCGGCCGCGCCGCTGCGCGACGACCAGGGGCGCATCGAAGGGATGGCGCTCTTGTTCGAGGACATCAACGACCGCAAGCGGGCCGAGCGCGCCATCCGCCGGCTGGCCTCGATGCCCGAGCAGAGCCCCGATCCGGTGGTCGAGCTCGACCTCGCCGGCAACGCGCTCTACGTCAACCAGGCCGCCCGCTCCCGCTTCCCGGACCTCCAGGCCCTCGGCAGCTGGCATCCGGCGCTCGCCAGCGTCTCCTCGATCCTGCCGCGCTTCCGGCACGGCGAGAAGAAGTCGTTCTCCTTCGAGGTCACCCACGAGCAGTCGATCTATCACCAGATGGTCTACTACGTGCCCGACAGCGCCCTGGTGCGCGTCTTCCTCCACGACGTGACCGAGCAGCACCGGGCCAAGGAGCTGCTCGAGCGCGAGGCTCTGCACGACCGGCTGACCGACCTGCCGAACCGCACCCTCTTCCTGCGCCGGATCAGCGAGCAGATCCAGGCCGCCGGCGAGCGCGGGAGCGAGCCCTTCGCCCTCCTCTCCCTCAACCTCGACCGCTTCAAGATCGTCAACGACAGCCTGGGACAGGCGGCGGGGGACCAGCTCCTCGGCAGCGTGGCGCGGCGGATCGCGGCCTGCCTGGAGGCGGGGGACACGGCGGCGCGGCTGTCCAGCGACGAGTTCGCCGTCCTGCTGCGCGGCACCCGCAGCCTCGGCGATTCGCTGCGGCTGGCCGAGAGCCTCCGCGAGGCGATCAGCCTGCCGATCGAGATCTCGCGCCAGGAGATCTTCCCGAGCGTCAGCATCGGCGTCGCCCTCGGCGAGGGGTATGCCGACGGCGAGTCGC
This sequence comes from uncultured Acidobacteriota bacterium, assembly GCA_963698025.1. Taxonomy (GTDB): domain Bacteria; phylum Acidobacteriota; class Thermoanaerobaculia; order Multivoradales; family UBA5704; genus DATARR01. The sequence goes on from OY969112.1 coordinate 2,520,704, forward strand.
TCCTGCGCGACTCCCACATCGCCATGTACCGCGCCAAGGCGCTGGGGGGCGGGCGCTACGAGGTCTTCGACCGCACCATGGCCAACCGCTCCCTCGACCGGCTGCGGCTCGAGAACGAGCTGCGCCGGGCCATCGAGCGCAGCGAGCTCAAGGTCTACTACCAGCCGATCGTGCGGCTGAGCGACGGCGCCGTGGTGGCCTTCGAGGCCTTGCTGCGCTGGCACCGCCCGGAGCGGGGGATGGTACCGCCGGCGGAGTTCATCCCGGTGGCCGAGGAGGCCGGCCTCATCCAGCCCCTCACGTACTGGCTGCTGGGCCAGGTCTGCCAGCGGCTGCGCGAGTGGCGGGCGAGCGGTGTCGCCGACCTCGCCATGCACGTCAACCTCTCGGGGCGCCTGTTCGGCGATCCCGCTCTGGTCGACCGCGTGCAGGCGGCCCTCGCCGAGGCGCGGATCGAGGGGGAGCGGCTGGTGCTCGAGATCACCGAGAGCGTCGTGATGGGGGACCTCGACATCGCCACCGAGACCCTCGACCGCCTGAAGGGGCTGGGCGTGGGGATCTCGATCGACGACTTCGGCACCGGCTACTCCTCGCTCTCCTATCTCCAGCGCTTCCCCATCGACAGTCTGAAGATCGACCGCTCCTTCGTCGCCAAGATGGGCGAGCGGGGGGAGAATCCGGAGATCCTGCGCGCCATCCTGACCCTCGCCCGCAGCCTCGGCATCGAGGTGATCGCCGAGGGGGTGGAGACCGAGGCGCAGCTCGGCCAGCTCCTCGCCATGGGCTGCGGCCTGGCGCAGGGGTATCTCTTCTCCCGGCCGGCGGACCGGGAGGCGGCCCGCGCGCTGCTCGCCGATCCGCCCCCCTGGAGCTCGCTGCTCCCGGCGCGGCGGCCGGCCCTCCAGGAGCACCACAACGTCACGCCGCTCCGGCGGCCCGCCGCGTCGTGACGCGGCCGCCCGCATGATCATCTCTGTACTTTAATTTTAATTAAAATTGATGTACAATCCTCTCATCACCCCCCCTGGCCGGTGAACACATCATGAGGAGGTCCACCTTGGCACCGAGAGAGATTCATCCACCGATCAGAAAGGGAGCGCGCGGACGCGAGGTCTTCCCCTGGATACGGGAGTGGAACGACCGGAGCGCCCGCCTGCTCCAGCTCATCGCGGCCATCGACGGCGACGGGCTGGAGTCCGCCGCCGAGCTGCTGCAGGAGGTCCGGGAGTGCCGGCGGCGGCTGATCGAGCTTCCGGAGCCCGAGCTGCGGCTCCGCTGGTACAGCACGCTCGACGAGATCTGGGAGGCCGCCTGCTCCACCCTCTACGGCGACCTCGGACCGGCGCGGCAGCACGCGGACGCCGCGCTCGGCTCCATCCACGAGATGCGGGAGATCCTGGAGAGCTGGGCCGGCTGAGCTCTCGTCAGTCCGGCCCTCTTCTCCAGGCTTCTCTCCTCAAGGGGTGATCCGTACGATGGCGTCGCGGTTGACGTAGAGCACCGCGGCCGGCGCGAGGAACAGCAGGAAGCGGTCGGCGGAGACGTTGAGCAGGTCGGAGAGGCGGGCCCGCGCGCTCGGCAGCACGCAGAGGAACTGACCCTCGAGCAGGTACCCGCTCTGCATGAGGATCTTCGCTCCCAGCCGGGTGGCGCCGAGCTGCTCGCGCTCCGCCACTTCGGGGATCATGCCGGCGATGCGGATGTAGGAGATCCATTCGAGGTTCAGCAGCTCCACCTGATCGTCGATCTTGCAGGGGATGAACCGCGTTCCCGGATCGTTCAGCCGCTCGCTCAGCGTCTCCCGCCCCGATCCCGACATGCTGGCGAGGCGCAGATAGAAAGAGGCGGCGATCGAGTCGCCGTTCCACAGGATCATCTCGGCCGATACCCCGGCCACTCCCAGCTTGTAGCTCTCCGAAAGCGCGGGGACCGGCTTCTCCTCCAGCCAGCTCGCCCGCGCCAGTGCGTTGCTCCAAGATCCGTTCAAGAGTCTCTCCTTTCCCGAAGTTGGCTCAACCGCTGGTGCAAGGGGGATACCCGCGGCGAAACCCTTTCTTTTCGGGAGCGAGAGCACGCGGGCCTCCAGGATCTGGACGCTCCGTCCAGACGATGGACGCCGCGCCCGGCGGCGGCCCCCCCCTTCTCCGTGGGGGAATCGAACCCTTTTCGGCCCGCGGCGGCATGGCACGCCCCGTGCTTTCTCAAGGAACCGTCATTCCGAAAATTTTTTCAGCTCATCGCAGAACGGAGGGAAGGTCATGTTCGAAAGAAAGGTTTTCGCGGGTCTCCTCACGCTCACCCTGGCCGCCGCCGGAGCCGCCGCCGCGCAGACGACGGTCGCGCTCCCCGACACCAGCCAGACCACCACGCTCACCTCCAGCGTCTCCGAGCAGGCGCGGGTGACCGTGCCCGCCAACATCACGTTCAACGTCACCGACGTCAACAGCAGCACGGCGGCGAGCGCCGCCTCGGTCTCCGTCGACAGCATCGTGCTGGCGAGCGACACCAAGCAGCTGCGGGTCTCCATCAGGGCCGCGGCCGCGTCGTTCACCCCGCCGGTCGCCGGCGCCACCACCTGGGTGGCCAGCAACGTGACCTGGGCCGCTCCCAGCTGGAGCAACGGCACCGGCGCCTCCGGCACGCTGACCGACGTCGCCTTCATCGAGGTGGCCACCTGCGACGCCGACGTGACGAGCTGCGGCACCGGCAATCTCATCTTCACCCTCGCCGCCAAGGGGAGCGTCAAGCGGTCCGGCAATCACACGCTCAACATGACCTGGAAGTTCGAGAGCATCGGCACCTAAAGGCAAAGTCAAGGGACGCAAGGGACGGCAGGGACAACAGGGACGAGAGGAACCGCCGGTGTCTCTGTTGTCCCTGGTGTCCCTGCCGAACTGCCAACGGAGATCGATCATGAAACATCCCACGCGCTCGGCTCTCCTGCTCGGCGGCCTGCTGCTCCTCGCCGCCAACGCGCCGGCGATCGAATTCACCTCCAGCTTCGAATCGATCAAGATCGACGGGCGCCCCGGCGAGGTGGTCAACCGCGATTTCCAGCTCCATCTCGCCCCCGGCGGCAAGCGGGTCCACTTCACGGCCCGCGCCGAGGACTGGTGGCCGAGCGAGGACGGCTCGCAATCTTTCTACCGGCCGGCGGGGACCCTGCCGCGCTCCTGCGGCCCCTGGATCACGCTCGACCCGGTCGAGACCGCCGTCGACGCCGGCGGCACCCTCGCCATCCGGGTGACCGCCGCCGTCCCGCGCGCGGCGGGGCCGGGAGGCTACTGGTGCGTCCTCACCGTGGATGAGGTGCCCGATCCGCTGGACGCCTCCACGCAGGGCGTCGCGGTGCGCTTCCAGGCCTCCGTGTCGGTGGGGATCTTCATCAATCTCGCGCCGGTCGAGCGGGCGGTCGAGATCCGGGAGGTCAGCGTCGCCCACGGGCAGGCCCGCCTCAAGGTATGCAACCGCGGCAACGCGCCGGTCGGCGCCGAGGGGCGCCTGGAATTCCTGATGCCCGGCGCACAGTCCAGTGGAGCCGCGCCCGCCGCCACCGCGGTCATCCCGCGCGCCACCGTGCTCACCGACCCCGCGCCGTGCCGGATTTTCACCGCCGCCCTGCCCGCGGCCCTGCCGCCGGGCCGCTACCTGGTACGGGCGCTCCTCGACATCGGAGTCGATCACTACGTGGGCGTTCAGAAAGAGATGGAGATTGGCCGTGATCTCCTCGCGCCGGTCAAGAGCCGCTAGGGCTCTCGCGCTCGCCCTGGGGCTGCTGCCGGCGCTCGCGGCCGGTGCCCCCCCGGAGGCCTGGCGGATCTCGGTCCGCGGCCAGGACGTCACCCGCGCCGCCGATCCGCGCCTGGAAGGCGGCGTGCTGAGAGTCGACGCCGTGGCGCTCGGACCCTCGCTGCCGCTGCTCGTGCGGACCGCCGGCCGCACCGTGCGGGTGCGGGACAGCACCGGGATCGAGTGGCAGGGGGCGGCCGGCGACTCGCTGCTCACCGCCGCCGGCCGTTCGCTCCCGCTCGACCGGCCGGTCCGGATCGAGGGCCCGTCGGCCTACCTCCCCACGGCCGCGGTCGCGGAGCTGGCCGGCCTCGCGCTGGAGCTCGATCCGGGCTCCCGGACGGCGGCGTTCCTCGACCGCGCCACACCGGCTCCTTCGGGGTGGCAGACCCTCATGGTGCCGAAACCGGCCCCTCTGGGAGGCGCCTCCGCGCCCGTTCCACGGCCCCGCCAGGACGTCTTCCTGCCGCCGGATCACGACACCCTGCGGGTCAGCCTCGGGCTCGGCGCCGTGCCGGGCGCGGATGGCGGCGGCGATCTCACCGCCACCGGCTCGGTGCGGGGGATCGACACCGCCCTCTCCCTCCTCGCCACCACCGGCCCGCGCGGTTTCGACCTCCAGAACGGCCACGCCGCGCTGACCGATCCCGGCCGCGGGCTGGGCGCCGAGGCGGGGGACCTCTTCTCCGGGATCTGGGGGCTCACCCAGGGCGCGCGCTTCCGCTGGCGGCGCGGCGACGGCGAGGCGGCCTCCTGGCCAGCGCTCTCGGTCTACGCGGGAGATCCCTACAGCGCCAACCCGCGGACCGTGATCGCCTACGGTGACGAGATCGGGCTCGGCCGCTGGAGCACGGCGGGGGGCGAGCTGGCCTCCGACGGCTCGTGGCTGGCGGACGGACGCTTCCGGCGCGACCGCTACAGCCTCTCCGGCTATCTCCGCAACGCCTCCGGCCGCTTCGGCGGCGGGCGCAACGCGGGGCTCTCCGGCTCCGCCGGCCTCCCCTGGGGGCTCGACCTGCAAGGCTCCTTCTCCCGCGGCGACGGCGGCGGCCAGCGCCTCGGCGAGAGGATTCTTTCACTCCGCGTCCCGCTGCGCGCCGGCTCCGACCTCACGCTGACCACCGACCGCTCCGAGATCGGCCGCAGCCGCGACCGGATCGACTCCGTGGAGGGGACCACGGCGTTCGGCCGCCTGCTGCTGCGGGGGCGCTGGCAGACACGGGAGACCGAGATCGCGGGGCTCTCCGCCGGCTCCGCCGCCAGTCCCAGGCTGCACTTCGGCGAGCGGGACCTCTTCGCCTCGGCTTCCTATTTCGTGGGCTCGCGCCTGCGGATCGAGGCGCAGCTCGTCGAGCGCCGGCCCGAGCTCGGCCTCCGGGACGAATGGCGGCAGCTCAGCGCCGCCCTCACCCTCGCGCGCCGCATCTCGCTGGAGATCTTCGCCACCTCGTCCTCCTCCGGCTTCGGCAACGCCCTGCGGGTCCGGCTCGACCAGGAGATCCGCCCCGGCTTCTCCCTGTTCGTCGAGGCCGGGGACGTCGTCACCTTCCAGCCGGTCACCGGCGAGCCGGACCGCACCCGCTTCCGCGTCATGGTCCGCCGGACCTGGGACGTGGCGACCCCATCGGCAGGCACCGCGGTCGAGGGATCGGTCGCCGGCCCGGGCGCTCTCTCCACGGCGGATCTCCCCGTCGAGCTCGGCCCCTACCGGACGGTGACCGACCGCGACGGCCGCTATGCGTTCCCGAACGTCCCCCCGGGCGACTACGACCTCCGGCTGCGCGAGCAGGGGCTGCCGGCCGACACCAGGGCCGGCCCCCCCGCCCGGGTCCGCGTCGAGCGCGGCGAGAGCCGGCGGGCGGACCTCTCGGTCGTCCCGCTGGGCGAGGCCCGCGGCGCGGTCTACGTCGACCGTAACGGCAATCACCGGCATGATCCGGGCGAGGGGATCGCCGGCGTCGTGATGATCCTGGACGACCGCGCCACGAGCACCGCTCCCGACGGCTCGTTCGGCTTCTTCAACCTGCCGCCCGGCGCCCACCGCCTCCACCTCGCGGGCGACCGTCTTCCCGCGGGACTGCTGGCGCTGATCCCCTCCCGGATGGACCTCGGCCTGCCGGCCGGCCGGTCGGTTGACGGCCTGGAGTTCCGGCTCCAGGAGAAGCGCAAACCCGTCGTGTTCCAGGAGACGAGGCGATGAGACGCAGGGCGCTCTGGGCGTTGATCGGCGGCCTCGCGGCCCTGCCGGCCGTCTGCCAGGGGCCACGGGAAGAGGTGCGGATCCAGGTCCCCGAATCCGTCGTCTTCCCGGTCACCGACCTGCGATCGAAGGCCGCCGCCCTCCCGGGGCTGGTGACCTTCGATCACGCCCTGCTCGCCCCCGGGAGCCGCCTGCGGATCAGCGTCCGGGCGGAGGGGCTCGACCTCGGCACGGGGGCTCCGGCGCGCATCTCCTACGCCGCCCGCGCCCGCGGCGGGACCCCGTTCAGCGGCTCCCTCCGCGACACCGATTTCACCCCCGTCTTCGAGAGCGATCCGCTCGCCCTCGCCGGCAGCGTGGAGATCGCCTGGACCCTCGAGCCCCTCAACCGTTTCGACCGCGCCGGTAATCGCGGCAATCACGCCGTGACCCTGCGCTGGCGGGTGGAGTCCATCGCCGGCCCGGCGGGGAGGCCGGACGCGGGGCGCTCTCCCCGGGCACCCGCGTCCGCCGCTCCGCCGGCTCCGGGGCAGGGGGTCAGAGGGAAAGAGAAGGAGAGATTCCGCCGCGCCGGTCGCCTTTATGGCAGACTGTAGCTCTATGGAACCTCTGGATGTCTTCACCGTCAAGGATCTCGGTCAGCGTTCGGACGAGCTCCTCCGCGACGCCGAGCAGGGCAGGCTCTCGTTGATCACCAAGGATGGAAGGCCCGCCATCCTCGCGGTGCCCTTCGATGGAAGGCTGCTCGATCTCGGCATTCATCGCGCGATGGCTGTCCACCTGTTCGAATCAGGGCAGGCGACCCTGTCTCAAGGAGCGCGGCTCGCGGGCCTCTCCATGGAGGAGTTCATCGAAACCCTGGGACGGTTTGGAATCCCGGTCGTGGACTACCCGCCAGAGGAGTTGGAGAAAGAGCTCGAAGCGACGCGGTGATCGATCTCATCGTTGCCGACGCTGGTCCTCTTATCGGATTGGCCCGAGTCGGGCTCCTTTCTCTCCTTCGAGATCTGTATGGCAGAGTCCTGATTCCCTCCCAGGTTCTCTCCGAGCTTCGGATCTCTTCTGAGATGCCGGGAGCGCGTGCCTTGTCCGAAGCGCTGAGCCTGGGTTGGCTCATTCAGATACCGATCCGTCGAACGGACGACTGGGCTCACCTTGAGCACATCTTGGATCCAGGAGAGGCGGAAGCCATCGTGCTGGCTCAGCAGCAGATGGCCACCTTGCTTATCGATGAGAGGCATGGGCGAGCCGTAGCGCAGGATCTTGGGCTCTCTGTGATCGGTACCGGAAGCGTTCTTCTCAGGGCAAAAAAAGAGGGATTGCTCGATCGGATCGATGCCGCGATCGAACAACTTGCCGCTTCGGGTTATCGCCTATCGCCTGGATTACGCAGGCAACTTCTCGAACTAGCCGGTGAAACCTGACCCCTCTACGGGCACGTCGCGAACGCCGACACGTCCTGGATCGGCTTGAACGGCGTGCCCTGCGGGTTGATATAGGTCTTCGCTGCTCCGGTCATGGTGTCGGTCACCGTGACGTTGGCCTGCACGTTGGTCAGGCCGCCGGCGTAGACCCAGAAGCGGCTGTTGTAGCCGCAGGCGTTCAGCACCTTGATCACCATCTCCACGTTCGCGGCGTCGAAGAACCAGAAGTAGCCGGTGTCCGCCGTCAGCGGGACGGCCTGGCCGGCGCCGGTATGGCCGTCCGGGGTCTTCCAGGTGACGTCCACCCGGAAGCGGCCGCCGTTCAGGCAGAGGCTGGTGGGACCGGCGGCGCAAGTGGCTTTCTCGAGGACCCTCTCGAGCTCCGCCGAGGTCTGCTCCGCGACCGCTTCGAGCCCGGCCGGAGACTCGCCCGCCTTGGCGCCACAGCCGCTGAAGGCCGAGGTGTCCTGGATCGGCTGGAACGGCGTGCCCTGCGGGTTGTGGTACGTGCGCACGGCGCTCGTCTTCGTGTCGGTCACCACGATGTCCGCCTGGACGTTGGTCAGACCGCCCGCGAACACCCAGAACTTGCCGTTCACCCCGCAGGCGTCGAGCACCTTGAGGACGGTCTCGACGTTGGTGGCGTCGAAGAACCAGAAGTAGCCGGTATCGCCGGTGAGCGCCACCGCCTGCCCCTGGCCGCTCTTGCCGTCGGGCGTGCGCCAGCTCACCTCGACCTTGAAACGGCCGTTGCCGACGCACAGGTTGGTGCTCTCGGGGAAGCAGACGCCCGAGGAGCCGCCCACCCGCAGGGTGACCCCCATGTAGGGGCTGTGGGCGGCGAGGCCGATGTAGTAGGTCCCCGCCCTGGGCGCCGCCACGGTGACCGACTCGAGGTTGTCGGCGTGGGCCGAGGCGGCGTCCGACTGCGCCAGCGTCGGCAGCGCCCCGAAGCGGACGTAGAGGTCCACGTCCCCGGTCCCCCCATTGGTGGAGACGACGAGCGGCGGCGCGCCGGCCCCGACCTGAACCGTCCAGACCACCAGGGCGCCCGTCCGCCGGTCGGCCAGCCCGGCGAGGGGGAGCTGCGGATCGAACGCGGCGGCGGGGGATTGCGAGTTGGTCCAGTTCCCTCCCACCTGTTTGATATTGAGGTCCGCCAGCAGGCCGGGCTCGGTGTCGGTCGCCAGGGCGTTGAAGCGCAAGTCGAGCCCGCCGTGGTCGTCGAGGCCGGGGAGGGCGCCCAGCTCGAAGGGGACGGGGCCGGCGAACCGGTTGTGGTCCAGCCAGAGCGTCTCCAGGTTGCCGAGGTTGAGGAACGAGCCCGGGATCGTGCCGCCGAGGCGGTTCGAGGAGAGGAGCAGGCCGATGAGCGAGGTGGCGTTGCCCAGCTCGGGCGGGACCGCGCCGCCGAGCTGGTTCTTCTCCAGGTTGAGGAACATCAGCTGCGAGAGGCTCCCGAGCTCCCTGGGGATGGCACCGGAGAGCTGGTTGTCGCTGAGGCCGAGCTGCTCGAGAGCCACGAGCCCCCCGAGGGCGGCGGGGATCGCGCCGGAGAGCTGGTTGTCGTCGAGATAGAGCGTCTGGAGGTTCACCAGCCGGCCCAGCTCGGACGGAATCGTGCCGCCGAGCTGATTGCCCGAGAGGTCGAGATAGGCCAGCGGCCGCGCGTTCCCGAGCTGTGGCGGAACGCTCCCGGAGATCTGATTCCCCCCGAGGTCGAGGATCTGGAGACTCGCGAGGTTGCCCAGCTCCGCGGGGAGCCCCCCCGTGATCCGGTTGAAGGGGAGGTCCAGGACCGCGAGCCGGCTCAACGTACCCAGCTCGCGCGGAAGGGCGCCGGAGAGCTGGTTCAGGGCGAGGTGGAGGCTCTGGAGGTTGGCGAGACGACCCAGCTCCTTGGGCAGGGGGCCGGAGATCGCGTTCCCCTCGAAGTCCAGGGACTGGAGGTTGGCGAGGTTGCCGAGGCTCGCGGGGAGGCTACCCGCCAAGCCGTTCTCGCTCAAGGTCAGGGCGGTGACGGTGGTGCCGGCCGGGTTGCAACGGACGCCGGCCCAGGAGCATTCGGTCCCCGCCGTGCCGAGCCAGCCGGTCCGGTTGCTCCAGTGCGCCCCGCCGGTCGCGTTGTAGAAGGCCACGAGGACGGAGCGCTCCGCCGCGGGGACCGCGCCGCGGGCCGGAGCGGCGAGCGCGAGGACCGGCGCCAGAAAGGTGATGACGGCGAGCAGCCGCGCGACAGACCGGGGAAGGGAGACTACGCCCACGTTTCCTCCTGAAGGGCAGGAACGGCCCTGCAACTACGCCTGGAAATCCGCCTTTCGGCGAATGGCTCGATTTGTGCCTCCATCGTACTCTGTTCGGGTGAGAGACGGGAACAGAGACGAGGAGCCCATGCCTGGAGACCATCGGCCCGGCGAGAAGGAAACTCCGGAGGACTGCTACGAGATCCGGCTCCAGGAGCACATCGACGACCACTGGACGAGCTGGTTCGAGGGGCTGAAGCTCACCGTCGCCCCGCAGGGCGAGACCGTCATCTCCGGCCCCGTGCCGGACCAGTGTGCCCTGCTCAGCGTGCTGCGCAAGATCCACGACCTCGGGCTGACGCTGATCTCGGTCCAGCGGCGGCGGGCGAAAGACAGGCCGTAGGCCGCCCTCTCTTCCGACCGTACCCTTCGGATCCGCCCGGGTCCGTCGATTGCAACGATAATGCTGCCCCATGCACCCGGCAGCTCTCCTGCACCACTTCGGGTACCTCGCCGTCTTCGCCGGCACCTTCCTGGAAGGGGAGACGATCCTCGTGCTGGCGGGCTTCTTCGCTTCGCGGGGGAGGCTCTCGCTGCCGCTCGTGCTGCTCACCGCGGCCGTCGGCGCCTACCTCGGCCACATCTTCTGGTTCTGGCTGGGGCGCAGCCAGGGGAACCGCCTGATCCGCCGCTTTCCTCGCTTCGAGGCGCAGATCGCGCGCAGCCTCGCGCTGATCGAGCGCCACGGCGCCGGGGCGATCTTCCTTTCTCAGTACCTCTACGGCCTGCGCATCGCCTCGGCGGTCGTCTTCGGCCTGTCGCGGATGAGCGCCCGGAAGTTCCTGCTCTATCAGGCGCTCAGCTGCGCCCTCTGGGCCTCTCTCATCGGCCTGCTCGGATTCTTCTTCGGCCGCGCGGTCCGGCGGGTGCTCGGCCAGGCGGAGACGGTCGAGACGTACGCCATCCTGTTCATCGTCCTCGCCGGAGGCGCCGTCTTCCTCTACCACCGCTGGCGGCAGCGGCGGGCGGAGCAAGCCGGTCCTGGAGGAGAGCGCAAGGTTTCGATCCACCCCGGCGCTTGACCTGGCGAACCCCAAGGCAGCAGAGTGGAGCCGTGCACGTCCTTGCCATCCACTACGCCCCGGGGGCCGGGGAGGCCATGGCCGGCCCGCTGGCGGAGGCGCTCGACAAGACGGCCTACGAGGTGCGGGCGCGGCTCTCCGATCCGGAAGGGGGGCCGGCCGTGGTCGCCCGCTACGGGGAGATCGAGCCCGCCTGGGCGTGCGCCGGCCGGCTGCGGGCGAACGGCATCTCCCCCATCCTGCTGACGGCAGAGGACGTCGAGACCGACGCCCGGCGCTTCCTCGTCCGCAGCTTCGAGATCGGCGAGCGAGGGCTCACCGCCGTCTCGCGCCGGGGCGAGACCGCCGAGATCCCCTCCCGGGATTTCCGCCTCTTCCTGCGCGGCGTGCGGGTCGACGAGCAGACCGAGGTGAAGACGACCGAGCAGCGGAAGTTCAGCGCCAGCCGCGCCCTGCTGACTCAGGGGCTGATGATGACCAAGACCGTCCGCAAGACCGAGAAGGTGACGACGTCGGCGCGGGAGGAGTTCCTCCACCTCTACGCGGAGGGGCGCCCGCCCCTGGCGTTCCGCTCGGGCGGGCTCGACTACCGGTCGTTCGGTAGTGCCCTCCAGCCGTCGGTGCAGGCCAACTTCACCCACCTGGTCGAGGAGATGCGCCGGGCGTTTCCCCACACCCCTTACAACGAACGGCTGACGAACCGTCAGTCCCGCACCCGGATCCTGGGTCCCGGACTGACGGACAATCACCTCGACGTCGCTATTTCGCTGCTCTCCCGCCTGCTGCTGAAGCCCTCCCGCTGACGGATCAGAGACTGAAGGCCACCGCCACCCCGGGCTCGCTCTTCATCGATCCTTCATGCGGTCGTCCATACGATCCGCCCCGGCAATGAGGAGAACGGAGACCCTGGAGAGCACCGCGGAGAGCACCGGCAGGCCCACGGTCTCCTGGTGGCGTCAGCCTTTGCTCCTTGCCATGACCCTGGCGTTCGCCGCCTGCTTTGCCGGCATCGGCTCCCACCACATCTGGAGCCCCGACGAGCCGACCGGCGCTGCGGTCGGCCGGGAGATGCTGGCGAGCGGCGACTTCGTCGTTCCGCGCCTGAACGGCCTGCCGTTCCTGGAGAAGCCCCCGCTCTATTGGTGGGTCGAGGCGGCGGCCCTCCGGCGGTGGGGCGTCTCGGCGCCGGTGGCCCGCCTCCCCTCCGCCCTGTTCAGCGCCCTCACTCTTCTCGTGACCTTCGAGCTGGGCCGGAGGCTGAAGGGCCCGCGGAGCGGACTGCTGGCGGTCGCCGTCCTCGGCTCCACCCTGCTGTTCGTCGCCGAGGCGCAGCGGGTGGTCGTCGACCCGGCGCTGGCGTTCTTCGTCGCTCTCTCCCACCTGGGCTTCGTGAGGCTCGCCGGCCCGCGGGATGCCGCCGAGCGCCGCCGGGCTCTCTGGCTGATCGCCCTCGCCGTGCCGCTCGCCTTCCTGTCGAAGGGGGTGGTCGCCCTGGTTCTCGCCGCGGCCCCGCCCACCCTCTGGCTGGCGGCGACACGGCGCCGGGGAGCGCTACGCGATCTGGCGACCCTGGCCCTGCTGGGGATTCCGGTCTTCGCCCTGATCGTCGTGCCCTGGGCCGTCGCCCTCTTCCGGGCCGGCGGCTGGCCGGCGGTTCAAGAGTGCCTCCTCAACAACACCCTGCAACGCTTCGCGTTCCACGCCCGCGGGACCCTCTACGGCCACACCCGGCCCGTCACCTACTATCTGATGACCGGTCCGGCCGTGCTGCTCCCCTGGTCGCTCGCCATCCCCGCGATGCTGAAGGCCGGCCTTTTCCGTTCCGCTCCGGACCGTCCCGGCGGCGAGGCGAGAGCCCTCCTTTTCGGGACCTTCGCCATCGGCGTCGCCCTCCTCTCGGCGGCCGCGAGCAAACGGGAGCTCTACCTGCTGCCCCTGCTGCCGGCCTTCTGCGCCTGCGTCGCCTGGTGGCTGGACGGGGTGGCGGAGCGGAGCGCTCCGGCGCGACGCTGGGACCGGACAACCCTGACCTCCCTGCTCGCGCTGGCGTCGGCGCTGCCGCTCGTCCTCTGGATCGTGGCTCTCGGGGTCCGGTGGATGCCGGCCCGCCACGGCCTGTCGCTCCTCCAGGCCGCGTTGACACCGGGCCTCCTCGCCGGGTTCGGGCTGATCGCCGCCGCGGCCGGCGGGCTGCTGCTGGCGCGCCTCCTCAGGTACGGCCGGGACGGGCAGGACGCGCGGCTCTCCCCGCTCTGGGTGGCCACCCCTTTCCTGCTGCTGTTCCTGAGCCTCGAGACCGGAGTCCAGGCCCTCGTCGATCCCGTCAAGAGCATGAGCGACATGACGGCGGCGGTCGCACGGCTGCTGCCCGGAAACGATCCCGTGCCGGCCTATGTATCGCCCCAGGACTCCCCGGAAAGCGTTTATGGCATCATCTCGTTCGACCTGGGGCGCCGGACCCTCCTGTTGAGGACTCCTGACGAGCTGCGGGCGCTCGTCGAGCGAAGACCCGGCGCACGCGTCGTCCTGCGAGCCGATGAAGCCTTCAGCCTCCCCACCGACCTCACCCGGCGCCTCGTCGTCCTCTACGACGAGCGGGGACTCAAGGCTTCCCCTTTCGTCATCGCAGGCTGGAGCCCGGCGCTTGCGGCTCGTCGCTGAAGGCCTCGCCGCCATCGCCCTGCTGATCGCGGCTCCGCTGCCCGGCCAGGCTCCTCCCGCACCTGCACCCACGGCTGGGGCCGAGGCCGCGCAGCAGGCGCTGACCCTCGACGAGGTGATGACGACCGCCCTGGCGGCCAACCCCGCCCTCGCCGCGTCGCGCCTGGGGCGGGCGGAGGCCCAGGCGCGGCGGGACGTGGCCGGCCAGCGTCCCAACCCGGAGCTGGCGATCGAGGAGTCGCGCGACACGCCGCGGGACTCGGCGACCTTCTCCCTGCCGATCGAACAGGGGGGCAAGCGGCGGCTGCGGCTCGCGCTGGCGGAGGCGCAGGGGAGGAGCGGCGAGGCAGAGATCGCTCGCCTGACGGCGCAGACCCGCAACCAGGTGCGCCGGGCCTATTTCGCCCTCGCCGCGGCACAGCGGCGAGCGGCCGAGGCGGCGGAGCTGCAGCGCCTGGCCGAGAGCGCCCGCGACGCCGCCCGCGCCCGCTTCGAGGTCGGCGACGTGCCCCGCCTCGACGTGCTCCAGGCCGAGCTGGCGGCGGCCCAGGCGGCGGGCGAGGCGGACAAGGCCCTGGGCCTGCTCGCCGGGGCCCGGGCCGATCTCAACGCGCTGCTTCGCCGGCCGCTCGACAGCCCGCTCGCGGTGAGCGCCACGCTGGACGCCGGCCAGGTGCCGCCGCCCGACGCGGCGGTCCGCCTGGCCCTGAGCGCGGGCACCGAGCTCTCGGGGCTGGAGCTGGGGATCGCCCAGCAGCAGGCGCAGGTGGAGCTGGCGCGCGCCGAGGCCGTGCCGGACGTGACCGCCTCCGCCGGGGTCACCCACTACGCGCCCCCCGACTTCACCTGGGGGTGGCGGGGCGGAGTGACGCTGCCGCTGCCGATCTTCACCCGCAACCGGGCCCAGGTGCGGCTGGCGGAGGCGACGCTGGCGCGATTGCAAGCGGAGCGCGCCGCCGCCGCGGCCCGCGTGCGCGGGGAGGTCTTCTCCGCCGCCGCCAACGCCGAGGTCCAGCGGCGGGCCTACCTGCGCTTCCGCGACGAGATCCTCCCCCGGGCCGCCGAGGTGGAGAGCATGGCGGAGGACTCCTACCGCTCGGGCCAGACCGGCCTCGTCGCGCTGCTCCAGAGCCTGCAATCCGTGCACGACCTGCGCCTCCAGGCGGTGCAGGCCGGGACCGACTATCAGAACGCGCTCGCCGACCTGGAGCGGGCGATCGGAGCGCCGCTGCCGTGACGATGCCCACCTCTCGACGGGTTGTTTTTCTGTGCCTGTCCCTGCTCCTCCCCCTCGCCGCCTGCCACAAGGCCTCCCCCGAGGCCGTCGACACCGTGGAGGCCGTGCCGGTGACGGTGGCGATGGCGCAGGCCGGTCCGATCCGCCCCGTGGTGGCCGCCACCGGACAGGTGAAGCCGGCGGCCGGGGCCGAGTTCCTGGTGACACCGCCGCAGGACGCCCGTATCACGGAGCTGACCAAGGGGGTAGGCGACCGCGTGCGCCGCGGCGAGCTGCTGGTCCGCTTCCAGATCCCCACCCTGGAGTCGGACGCCGCCACCAAACGCTCGGACCTGGCGCGGGCCGAGGCGCAGCTGGCGGCGGCGCGGCAGAACCTGACCCGTCTCTCCGCCCTGCTCCAGCGCGGCATCGCCGCCCGCAAGGAGGTGGAGGACGCCCAGCGCGATGTCGCTCAAGGCGAGGCGACCGTTGCCGAGGCCCGCGGCACGACGGCCGCCGCCGGCCAGCTCGCCGGCCGCGAGGTGGTGCGGGCCCCCTTCGACGGCGTCGTCGTCGGCCGCACGCAACGGACCGGGGATCTGGTCGCGCCGGGCGCCCCGGAGCCGATCCTGCGCGTGA
Organism: uncultured Acidobacteriota bacterium; assembly: GCA_963698025.1. Lineage (GTDB taxonomy): Bacteria > Acidobacteriota > Thermoanaerobaculia > Multivoradales > UBA5704 > DATARR01. Next base: position 2,535,958 of record OY969112.1, read on the forward strand.
TCGACCCCTCCCGCCTGCAGGTCGAGGCCGCGGTGCCCGCGGGAGACCTGGGGAAGGTCGCCACCGGCAGCCCGGCCCGGGTGCGCGGCGCCAGCTTCCCCGACGAGGCGGCCCGCGTCATCGCCCGGCCGGCGACGGTCGATCCGGCGAGCGGCACCGCCCTGGTGCGGCTGGCGTTCGACGCGCCCACCCGCCGGCCGTCGGGCCTCGCCGTGGAGGCCGAGATCTACGGCGAGGAGCGCCCCGCCGCCATCCTCATCCCCGCCGAGGCCCTGGTGCAGGAGGGGGCGGAGACCTACGTGTTCGTGGTCGACGCCAAGAAGACCGCCCACCGCCGCCCGGTGCGGGTCGGCGTGACGGCGGGGGGCAGGGCCGAGATCCTCTCCGGCGTCGCGGCCGGCGAGCCGGTGGTGGTGCGCGGCCAGACGGCGCTGCCGGACGGCGCCACCGTCGAGACCGCCGAGGCGGCCGGGCAGGAACCGGTCACGTGAACGTCGCCCGCATCGCCGAACGCCAGGGGCTGGCGGTGGTCCTCGTCACCCTGCTGCTGGCGGGGGCCGGCGCCCTCGTCCTGCCGTCGCTGGCGAGCGACATCTATCCGCCGCTCCAGTTCCCCCGCCTGCTGGTGATCGCCCACAGCGGCTCGCTCCCCGCCCGTTCGATGATGACCTCGGTGACCCGGCCGCTGGAGCAGGCGGCCATGGAGGTCCCGGGCATCCGCCGGGTGCGCTCCACCACCTTTCGCGGCGCCTCGGAGATCTCGGCCCAGTTCGATCCCAGCACCGACATGGCCGGGGCGCTGCAGAACCTCCAGAACCGGGTGGCCGAGGTGCACACCGATCTGCCGGCCGAGACCACGCTCGCCGTCGAGCGGCTGACGGTCTCCGCCTTCCCCATGCTCAGCCTGAACCTGACCGGCGGCCTGCCCACCCCCGACCTCAACGACTACGGCTTCTACGTCGTGCGCCCGGCGCTGGCGCGGGTGCCGGGCGTCGGCCGGGTCGAGGTCTCGGCGACCGACACCCGGGAGATCGAGGTGGTGACCGCTCCGGACCGCCTGCTCGCCGCCGGGCTGACCGTGGACGATGTGGTCACGGCGCTGCGCGCGGCCAACCGCCTGGCGCCGGTGGGGCACTACGCCGCCGCCGGCCTGGAGCACCTGGTGCTCGCCTCGGGGCTCTGGGGGTCCGCCGCCGAGATCTCCCGCACCACCGTGGCGGTGAAGAACGGCGCCGCGATCCGGGTGGCCGACGTGGCCGACGTCTTCCCCGGCGCTCCGGACCGCACCGCCCTGGTCACCGGCAACGGCCGGGACGCCTCGGTGATCAGCATCTCGCAGCAGCCGGGGGCGAGCATCCTGGCCGTCAAGGCGGGGATCGACCAGACGCTCGCCGACCTCACCCACACCCTCCCCTCGGGGCTGCGCCTGTCGAAGGTCTACGACCTCGCGGAGTTCGTCGCCACCGCCATCGCCAACGTGCGCGACGCCATCCTGATCGGCGGCGTGCTGGCGGTGATCGTGCTCCTGCTCTTCCTGCGCGACTGGCGGGTGACGGTGATCGCCTCGATCACCCTGCCGCTCACCGTGCTCTCCACCTTCCTCTTCATGCGCCTGTTCGGCGAATCGATCAACCTGATGTCGATGGGGGGCCTGGCGGTCGCCATCGGCCTGGTGATCGACGACGCCGTGGTGATGGTGGAGGGTATCCACCGCCGGCTGCGGAGCGGCCGCGGCGAGGCGGCGATCGAGGAGGCCACCGACGAGCTGTTCGCGCCGGTGGTGGGCTCCACCCTGACGACGGTGGTGGTGCTCGCCCCGCTCGGCTTCCTCTCCGGCGTGGTCGGACAGTTCTTCCGCGCCCTGTCGCTCACCCTGTCGGTCTCGGTGCTGGTCTCGCTCGTGCTCTCCCTCACCCTCATCCCGCTGCTCTCCCGCTTCGCCTACCGCCATGGCGAGCACGCCCGGGAGGCCCGGTCCAGCCGGCTGGACCGGGCCTACGGACGGGCGCTCGACGCCTCGGTGCACCGCCCCTGGCTGGCGGTCGCCGCCGCCTTCGTCCTGGCGGTCGCCGGGTACCTCCTCTACCGCGGCATCCCGAGCGGCTTCCTGCCGCCGATGGACGAGGGGGGGTTCGTCGTCGACTACCTGACCCCGCCGGGCACGGCGCTCGCCGAGACCGACCGCCAGGTGCGCAAGATCGAGGACCTGCTGGCGAAAACTCCGGAGGTGGCGGCCTTCTCCCGCCGCACCGGCGCCGAGCTGGGTCTGTTCGCCACCCAGCCCAACAAGGGGGACATCCTGGTGCGGCTCAAAGCCCGGTCGCAGCGCAGCCGCAGTGCCGAGCAGGTGATCGCCAGCCTGCGACCCAAGCTCCCCGACCTCGTGCCCGGCATGGACACCGAGTTCGTCCAGCTCCTGCAGGACATGATCGGCGACCTCGAGGGGGCGGCGGAGCCTCTCGAGGTGAAGATCTTCGGCGACGACTCCACTACCCTCGCCGCCCTCGCCGAGCAGGTGCAGCACCAGATGGAGGGGGTCAAGGGGGTGGTGGATCTCGTGGGGCCGCAGCAGGGCGCCCCCGAAACCACCTGGCGGATCGATCCGGAGGCCGCCGGCCGCGCCGGGCTCACCGTCGAGCAGGTCCAGAACCAGCTCGCCTCTGCCTGGCTGGGCGAGACGGCGACCGATCTGCAACTGGAGGACCGCACCGTGCCGGTGCGGGTGCGCTACCCCGACGCCTTCCGCTACGACCCCGCGCGCCTGGGCACCCTCACCCTGAAGAACGCCGACGGCCGGCTGGTGCCGCTGTCGACCGTGGCCCGGCCGGTGGTGGCGACCGGCGACGGCGAGCTCATCCGCGAGAACCTGCGCCAGGTGGCCCTGGTGACCGGCCGGCTGGAGAGCCGCGACCTGGGTGGCGCGGCCACCGAGATCCAGGGCAAGCTGCGCGGCCTCAAGCTGCCGGTGGGCTACTCGGTCGAGGTGGGGGGTCAATATGAATCGCAGCGCCAGGCCTTCCGCGAGCTGATGCTGGTCTTCGGCGCCGCCGCCGCTCTGGTGCTGCTCGTGCTGGTGGTCGAGTTCCGTTCGCTCACCCCGGCGTTGATCCTGCTGCTGGCGGCGCCGCTCTCCTTCGGCGGCTCCTTCCTCCTGCTGCGGCTCGCCGGCTCGGAGCTCGACGTCTCCTCCTCCATGGGGCTGATCCTGCTGGTCGGGCTGGCGGTGAAGAACGGCATCGTGATGCTCGACTACGCTCACCGCCTGCACGCCGAGGGGCAGCCGTTCGTCGACGCGGTCGCCCATGCGGCGAGAGTACGCCTGCGGCCGATCCTGATGACCACCCTCTGCACCCTGTTCGGCCTGCTGCCGCTCGCCCTCGGCCTGGGCGCGGGGGCCGAGCTCCAGAAGCCGCTGGCCCTCGCCGTCGTCGGCGGCCTGGGCCTCTCCACCCTGGTGACGCTTTTCGCCGTACCCTCGGCCTATGTGGCCCTGCATCGTGAGAAGACCCGCGGCGCGTCCGCGGACCTGCAATGAGGCTACTGCTGATCGAAGACTCCCCGCGGTTGCGGTCCACTCTCGAGAAGGGGCTGCGCAAGGCCGGTTATGCCGTCGACCTGGCGAAGGATGGCCGGGAGGGGCTCTGGCTGGCGACGGAGAACGAATACGACGTGATCGTGCTCGACCTGATGCTCCCCGAGATCGACGGCCTGACGGTCCTCCACCGGCTCCGCGAGCGGGGCAAATCCACCCACGTCCTGATCCTGTCCGCCCGGGACATGGTCGAGGACCGGGTCCGGGGGCTCCGCAACGGTGCCGACGACTACCTGGTCAAGCCGTTCTCGTTCGACGAGCTGTGCGCCCGCCTGGAGGCGCTCGTCCGCAGGACCTACCACGTCAAGAACCCGGTGATCCGCGCCGGCCCCCTGGAGCTCAACACGGCCTCCCGCAAAGTCGTGCTCGCCGGCCGCGAGGTGAAGCTGACGCCCCGCGAGTACAGCCTCCTGGAGATCCTGATGCTGCGGGCCGGCGAGGTCCTCAGCCGCCGGGAGCTCTGGGAACGCCTGTACGACTTCGACTCCGAAACCGGCAGCAACGTCGTCGACGTCCTGGTCTACTCCCTGCGCAAGAAGCTCGACCCTGACGATCCGCAGAGCCTGATCAAGACCCGCCGCGGGCAGGGGTATCTGATCGAATCAGAACCGGTCGAGGGGCAGGAACCGTGAGGTCCCTGCGCGGCCGCCTGACCTTCTGGCTGCTCGCCGGCACCGGCCTGCTGCTGGCGGCCGGCGGGCTGCTGCTCGACCGGGTGATCAGCGCGCGCCTGCTCCGGGAGTTCGACGCCGCGCTGCTCGCCGAGGCGAAGTCCCTGCAGGCGTCGACCGAGCAGCAGAACGGCGCGGTTACCCTGGAGTTCGCCACCGCGGTGATGCCCGAGTTCGCCCCCGGAAAGGACGCCGACTACTTCGAGATCTGGCTCGGCCATGGCGCGGTCCTCGCGCGGTCCCCGTCCCTGGGTACCCACGACCTCCCCCGCGCGGCCGGCGCGGCCGGCTCCCCCCGCTTCGCCGATCTCCCCCTGCCGGACGGCCGGCCCGGCCGCCGGGTCGAATTCAGCTTCCGGCCGCAGGTCGAGCGGGAGGAAGTCATCTCCTCCGCTCCCCCCGGCAGCCCCGCCGTCACCCTCGTGGCCGCCCAGGGGCGCGAGGACCTCGACGCCTTCCTCGCCTCCCTGCACCTGACCCTCACCCTGGGAGTGCTGGGCCTGCTCGCGGGGACCGCCATCCTGGTGAAGGCCGTGGTCGGCCTCGGCCTCCAGCCGCTCCACGACCTCGCCCACCGGCTGGAGACCATGAACGCCGACTCCCTGGGCGAGGCGGTGGTGATCGCGGACGCTCCCGCCGAGCTCGTTCCCACCATCCGCCACCTCAACGGATTGCTGGCGCGGCTCGGAGAGTCCTTCGAGCGCGAGCGGACTTTTTCCGCCAATCTCGCCCACGAGCTGCGGACCCCGCTCGCCGAGCTGCGGGCCATCGCCGAAGTCGCCCTCAAGTGGCCGGAAGACCCTGCCTCCTGCCTCGGCTCGCTCGACGAGATCCGCGGCATCGGACTGCAGATGGAGGCCGTGGTGGTCAATCTGCTGGCCCTCGCCCGCTGCGAGGGGAAACAGAATACCGTGCGAACCTCGCAGGTGCCCCTTCGCGAGCTGGCCGCGAGCTGCTGGAGCGCCGTGGCCGCGGAAGCCGAAGAAAAAGACCTCACGTTCGCGCAGCAGATCCCGGACCGCCTCACCCTCCTCACCGACCGCGAAAAGCTCGGATTGATCCTGTCCAACCTGTTTTCGAACGCCGTCGCCCACGGCATGTCCGGCGGCACGGTGACCTGCTCGGCCGTCACCTCCGGAGGGGAGATTGCTCTCCGGGTGGCCAACCCCACCGCCGAGCTGACCGCGGCGGACCTGCCACATATTTTTGATCGCTTCTGGCGCAAGGACGCCGCGCGCTCGGACGGCCGCCATGCCGGCCTGGGGCTCAGCCTGGTCGCCGCTCTCTGCGAGCTCCTGGGGTTCAAGCGGGAGGCTCGCCTTCGCGACGGCGTCTTCGAAATCACCCTGCTGGGCCGGCTCGACGGCGCCGGTGCCTTATCCACGACCCTCTCCCCGGAGACCCCGGGAGAAGCGATCTTCAACTCCAAGGAGCTTTCATGAACCTGAAATCAAACCTTTCGATCGCCGCCTTCGCCGGCTCGCTGCTGGTGGCCGGCAGCCTCCTCGCCGCAACCGTGAAGCACGACAACAAGGGGGGCGCCGCGACGGCGGCGGCCGGATACCACGTCGTCAAGGAGATCCCGCTCGGCGGCGAGGGGGGCTGGGACTACCTGACCGTGGACGCCGCGGCCCGGCGGCTCTACGTCTCGCACTCGACCAAGGTCACGGTGATCGACGTCGACAGCGGCAAGACGGTGGGGGACGTGGACAAGCTCTCGGGCGTCCACGGCATCGCCGTCGCCGGCGACCTCGGCCGCGGCTTCATCAGCAACGGCCGCAGCTCCACGGTCACCATCTTCGATCTCAAGACCCTCGCCACCCTGAGCGAGGTGAAGGTGACCGGGGAGAACCCCGACGCCATCCTCTACGACCCCTTCTCCTCCCGCGTCTTCGCCTTCAACGGCCGCTCCAAGAACGCCACGGTGCTGGAGGCCAAGACCGGCAAGGTGGTGGGCACGGTCGAGCTCGGCGGCAAGCCCGAGTTCGCCACCACCGATCTCAAGGGGCGGATCTTCGTCAACCTCGAGGACCTCAGCCAGATCGCGGTGATCGACGCCAAGAGCCTGGCGGTCAAGGCGCACTGGCCGCTGAAGCCCTGCGAGGAGCCCTCGGGCATGGCGATCGACCGCGCGCATCACCGGCTCCTCAGCGGCTGCGACAACAAGATGGCGGCCGTGGTGAGCACCGACGACGGCAGGGTGGTCACCACCGTCCCGATCGGCGAAGGGGTGGACGCCAACGCCTTCGATCCCGGCACCGGCCTCGGCTTCAGCTCCAACGGCGGCGGGGACGGCACGCTGACCGTCATCCGCGAGGAGACGCCCGACCGCTTCAGCGTCGTCGCCAACGTCCCCACCCGCAAGGGCGCGCGGACCATGGCCCTCGACGAGAAGACCCACACCGTCTACCTGGCCACCGCCCAGTTCGGCCCGCCGCCGGCCGCCACCGCCGAGCAGCCCCACCCCCGGCCGTCGATCCTGCCGAATACCTTTACAATCCTCGTCGTCAGCCGCTAACGAGGAGAAAACGATGATGAAACGAACGGCCTGGTTCCTGTCGACGCTGCTTCTCGCCGCCGTGGCGCCGGCCCAGCCGCCCGCCGCCGCGCCGGCTGCAGCGCCCACGACGGTGCCCACCCTGACGGCCACGCCGTTCCCCCTGACCGGCGGCGAAGGGGGGATCGGCCTCGACGACCTCGCCTTCGCCCCCGGCCTGCACCGGGTCGTGGTGCCGGCGGGCGGCACCGGCCGGCTGGTCCTCATCGATCCGGAGAGCCGCAAGCCGCGGGAGATCACGGGCTTCAAGACCGAGACGCCGGAGGGGGCCAGGCACGGCGGCGGCACCACCTCGGCGGACGAGGGGAAGGGGTACCTGTTCGCCAGCGACCGCACGGCCCTGCGGCTGGAGGTCGTCGATCCCGCCCAGGGGAAGATCGTCGCCGGCGCGCCGCTCGCCGGCAGCCCGGACTACGTGCGCTACGTCGCCACCACCAACGAGGTCTGGGTGACCGAGCCGGACAAGGACGGCATCGAGATCTTCTCCCTCTCCGCCGCCACCCCGCCGGTGCCGGTCCACAAGGGGTTCATCCCCATCAAGGGGGGGCCGGAGTCGCTGGCGATCGACAACGGCATCAAGGTCGGCTACGCCAACCTCTGGAAGAGCTCCACCGTGGTGATCGACCTCGTGGGGGCGAAGGTGATCCGGCTCTGGCCCAACGGCTGCCTGGGCTCCCGGGGGCTGGCGCTCGACGCGCGCCACGGCCACCTCTTCGTCGGCTGCGCCGAAGGGGGCGCCGACCTCCTCGACACCGGCCACAACGGCGCCATCATGGACCGTTTCCGCTTCGGCGCCGGCACCGACATCATCGCCTACAACCCCACCCTCGCCCATCTCTACGTGCCGGCCGCGAAGACCGGGCAGATGGCGATCGTCGGCCTCACCAAGGAGATGGGGCTGAAGCTCCTCGGCACCGTCGCCACCGCCGCCGGCGCCCACTGCGTCGTGGCCGACGACCACAAGCAGGCCTGGATCTGTGATCCGAAGGGGGGGCGGGTGCTGGTGGTGAAGGATACGCTGCCGTAGGCGCGGCGGCCGCGCGAGGGAGGGCGACCGCACCGTGGAGGGCGACCGCAGGTCGCCCCTACAACCTTCGCCCAACATTGTCTTTACGCCGGAGGTTGTAGGGGCGACCTGCGGTCGCCCTTCACGGGTCGCCCTTCACGATCGCCCTACTCCCCCGACGGAATCACCATCACCGGCACCTTCACCCGGTGTCGCAGGCGCTCGACCGAGGTGCCGTGGACCATGTCGCCCAGCCGCCGGTGGCCGTGGCTGCCCAGCACGATCAGGTCCGGCTTGTACTGCTCGACCAGCTTGGCCAGCGCCTCGGGGGGGTCGCCGAAGCCGAGGTCGTATTCCGCGTCGACCCCCAGCTCCCGCAGCTCGCCGGCGTAGAGCTCCAGGCGCTCCTGGTCGGCCTGCGCCTCGCTGTCGCGGGACTCGCCGCCCATCACCAGGGCGCCGCCCGACTCCACGACGTGGAAGAGCAGCACCTTGGCGCCGCGGCCGGCGGCGCGGGAGAGCGTCACCGCGTAGGAGACCACCCCCTTGTCGGCCGGCGAGAAGTCGAGCGCCGCGGCGATCAGGCGGGGGGAGCGCGGCGGCACGATCTCCGGGAGGGTGCTCGGCCCGTGGACGCCGACCAGCGCGCCCACCGGCTCGTTGCGCCGGCGCTCCAGCAGCGGCACGACGATCACGTAGCCCAGCAGCCAGATCAGCCCGAGGACGGCGGGGATCGCCGTCAGCCAGACCAGCCAGGTGTACTTCCCCGCTCCGGTCAGCCACTCCAGGACCGCGTCGAAGACCAGCTTCAGGTTGAGCGCGGCGATCACCCCGGCCACCAGCCAGCCGGAGGCCTGCAGCCACTTGTTGATGACGTACTGCCCCATCCAGCGGCGGTCGGAGGCGATCTGGATCAGCGGGATCACGGCGAAGGAGAGCTGCAGCGAGAGGACCACCTGCGAGAGCACCAGCAGGCTCCCCGTGGCCCGCTCGCCGAACAGGACGATCGTCAGCACCGCCGGGATGATCGCCAGCGCGCGGGTGAGCAGCCGCCGCACCAGGGGGCGCAGGCGGATGTGGACGAACCCCTCCATCACCACCTGCCCGGCGAGAGTGCCGGTGATCGTCGACGACTGCCCGGCGGCGATCAGGGCCACGGCGAAGGCGATCGGGGCGATGTGGCCCAGCAGGGGCGCGAGCAGCTTGTGGGCGTCCTGGATCTCCACGACGTTGAACATGCCGGCCTTGAAGAACGTGGCCCCGGCCAGCACCAGCAGGGCGGCGTTGACCAGCAGCGCGCCGTTGAGGGCGACCACCGAGTCGATGGTGTTGAAGCGGATCCCCTGGCGGATGCCGGTCGGCGTGTGCTGCACGCGGCGCGACTGCACCAGCGCCGAGTGCAGGTAGAGGTTGTGCGGCATCACCGTGGCGCCGAGGATGCCGATGGCGAGGAAGAGCGCCCCCGGCCCCGGCAGCGACGGCACGAGCCCCCCCGCCATCTGCCCCCAATGCGGGTTCGAGAGGAAGACCTCGATCGCGAGGCAGATGCCGATCGTCAGCACCAGGGTGAGGATGAACGCCTCCATCAGCCGCACCCCCCGGTGGTGCAGGAGCAGGAGCACGAAGGTGTCGAGCGCCGTCACGAAGACGGCGAGGAGCAGCGGCATGCCGAAGAGGAGCTGGAGGCCGATCGCCGATCCCAGCACCTCGGCGAGGTCGCAGGCGGCGATGGCGACCTCGGCGAGGATCCAGAGCACCCACGAGACCTTGCGGGAGAACATGGCGCGGCAGGCCTGGGCCAGGTCCATGCCGGTGACGATGCCGATCCGCGCCGAGAAGCTCTGGAGGAGGATCGCCATCACGTTCGACATCACCAGCACCCAGAGCAGGCGGTAGCCGAACTTCGAGCCGGCGGCGATGTCGGTGGCCCAGTTGCCCGGGTCCATGTAGCCGACGCTGATCAGGTAGGCGGGGCCGCTGAAGGCGAAGAAGCGGCGCCAGAAGGAGAGCTGCCGCGGAATCTCGACGGAGCTGTGGACCTCGGAGAGCGAGGGGGTGGAAGTGGGCTCCGGCGGCATGACCCGCAGCATTCAGGAAGCCGCCTGGGCTGTCAAGCCGCGGCCGGGCGGGTCTTCCCCAGCCCCTCCCGATTTTACGGGACGGATACCTCCGCTTACATAAACGGCCCGCGTTTTGTAAGGTGTCAGGCGCGAGAGGCCGTTGGAGGTGCCATGAAGAGGATCGCCGTCTTGACCAGCGGGGGGGACGCCCCCGGAATGAACGCCGCCATCCGGGCCGTGGTGCGGGCCGGGATCTACGAGGGCCTGCAGGTCGTCGGGGTCCGGCGCGGCTTCAGCGGGCTGATCGCCGGCAACTTCACCAACCTGGAGGTGCGCGACGTCGGCGGCATCGTCCAGCAGGCGGGCACCATGCTGGGGAGCGCCCGCTGCCCGGAGTTCCGCACCGAGGACGGCCGGATCAACGCCCTGCGCCAGCTCGGCGCCCACGGCATCGAGGCGCTGGTGGTGATCGGCGGCAACGGCTCGCAGACCGGCGCCCATCAGCTCTCCGAGATGGGCCTCCCCGTGGTCGGCGTCGCCTCCACGATCGACAACGACCTCTACGGCTCGGAGATCACGATCGGCGTCGACACCGCGCTCAACATCGCGCTGGAGGCGATCGACCGGCTCAAGGTGACGGCCTCCTCCCACCAGCGGGCCTTCCTGGTGGAGGTGATGGGGCGCGACTGCGGCTACCTGGCCCTGGCGGCGGCGGTGGCGGGAGGGGCCGAGGCGGTGATCATCCCCGAGATGGAGCTCGACCCGGAGGCGCTCGCCGCCGAGCTGCGGGGAGCCTACCAGCGCGGCAAGCCGCACGCCCTGGTGGTGGTGGCCGAGGGGGCGAAGCTCAACGCCGACCGGCTGATCCGGCACTTCGCCGAGCACCGCCAGCGGCTGGGGTTCGAGCTGCGGGCGACGATCCTCGGGCACGTGCAGCGCGGCGGCACCCCGGGAGCTGCCGACCGCCTGCTGGCCACCCGCCTCGGCGCCGCCGCCGTCCAGAGGCTGGCCCGGGGGGAGCAGGGGGTTCTCGTTGGGATCGGCAGCGGCGAGATCGTCACCACCCCGCTGGCCGAGGTGGTCGCCAACCGCAAGCCTCTCGATCTGAGTCTGTTCGAGCTGGCGAAGGTGCTTTCGCGGTAGGGGTGGGTAAGCCTTGTCCCCGGCAACCTGGGTTCGCCCTGAAAGGGCGAAATTATCCAGCCTGGGGTGTCAACCCCAGGTTCGCGGTCCCACAACAAATTTCAATCCCCGAAGGGCCGGCATGTCTTTGCCGACCCGAAGCTCCCGCCGTGGGTGTCGGCCCTGCGGGGCTTGGGATGGAGGGCGGCCTCCTACCTGGGGTTGACACCCCAGGCTGGATAAATTCCGCCCCTTCGGGGCGGTTCAAACGGGCTACATCGACGGCGGCTTCTGCGGCTCCTCGACCTCGTCGGCCTTGCCGTCCTTGCCGAAGAAGTAGTCGAAGGCGTTCACCGGCTTGCCCGGCGCCGCGTCGACCGCGGGCTTCTCCGCCTCGGGGGACGGCTGCGAGCCCTGGCCGAAGAAGTACTGGAACGCGTCCGCCTTGGGCTCCTCGGCCTTCGGCGGCTCCGGTGCGGCCTGAGGAGGGGTCGGGGCCGCGGGCGCCGCGAGTTGCGGCCGGGCCACCATGGCGGGCTCGGGGCGGACCTCGGAAGCAGGGGCGGCCGGGACTGGAGCCTGAACGGCCGGCGCGGCGGGTTTCGCCTTCACCGGAACCGCCTTCTTGGCCTCGGGGGCCTTCGCGGCCTCCGGCGCCTTCTTCGTCTCGTCCCGCTTCTTGCCGAAGAAATACTGGAACGCGTCCAGCTTCTTCTCCGGGGCCGGCGCGGGCTGCGCCTCGGCGGGTTTGGAATCCGTGGACGGCGGGTTGTCCTGCGCCGGCAGCGTGGACGGGAGAAGGAGAGCGGAGAGCGCGAGGGGGATCAGAAATTTCGGCATCGTCTTCCTCGAGATGCCGACATTCTACGCTTGTGACGAAGTCCGGACACAAATCTCAGAGGGCGAACGTGCCCTCCGAAATCCCGGCCCAAAATCTCGGAGGGGAAGCTTCCCCTCTCAAAATTATCGAAAAAATCTCGTTGGGCAGAGCTACCCCGCGAAATTAACGCGCGAAATCTCAAAGGGGAGAGCCGCCCTTCGAAAAAAAGGGTGAATGTTTCGAAGGGCAGCCTCGCCCTTTGAAATGACGGCGGAGAATCTCATTGGGCAGCGCTCCCCTTTCAGATTACGAGTTGCCGATGAAATAGGGGTAGGGGGTATCCTGTTCTCAAGGGTGAGGAGGAAGGTGAGCCCATGGAACATCTGAACCTGAAGATCGAAGGCATGAGCTGCGGCCATTGCGTGGCCCGCGTCGAGAAGACCCTGAAGAAGCTGGACGGAGTGAACGTCAACCGGGTAGATATCGGCTCGGCCGACATTCTCTACGATCCGGCGCGGACCCCTCTCGGGCGTATCCGCGAGGCGCTCGACGACGCCGGCTACACGGCCTCTCCGGTAGAGAGGTCCGAGAGGATCGCATGATTTCCTCGATAAATCCCCTGGATTGGGTGGTCATCGCCGCCGGGATCGCGGCGATCGCCTGGGTGAACTGGTACTTCTTCCTGGCCGGCCGGAAGAAGACGTAAGGAGCTTCCCATGGCAACCCCGATGACCTCACCCGCGGCGGGCGCCAGGATCGACATCCCCGTCCAGGGCATGACCTGCGCGGCCTGCCAGGCGAGCGTCCAGAAGGCGCTCCAGCGGCAGCCCGGCGTGGTCGACGCCGCGGTGAACCTGATGATGAAGAACGCGGCCGTGACCTACGATCCGGCCGTCACCCGCCCGGAGGCCCTCGTCGAGGCGATCCGCGACACCGGCTACGAGGCGGAGCTCCCACGGCCGGAGCAGACCGCCTTCGCGGAGCAGGAGGCGCGCGACCAAGCCGACGAGGAAGAGTTTCGCAACCTCCGGCGCAAGGCCCTGGCGAGCGGCGCCGTGGGAGTCCTCGCCATGATCGTCTCGATGCCGCTGATGGCCTCGGGCATCCATCACGGTCCGGTGGCCGATCCGTTCATGCGCCGGGTCATGGAGGCGATGACCCCGGCCCTGCGGGCGGCGATGCCGTGGCTCTACCGGATCGATCCGGCCGCAGTCTCCTGGACCCTGCTCGCCCTCACCGCCGGCGTGATGGCCTGGGCCGGCCGCCACTTCTACGTCCGCGCCGCGTCCAGCTTCCGCCACCACTCGGCGGACATGAACACGCTGATCGCCGTGGGCACCGGCGCGGCCTTCCTCTACTCCGCGCTGGCCACGGTGGCGCCCGGCTTCTTCCTCGCGCGGGGGGTGGCCCCGGACGTCTACTACGAGGCGGTGGTCCTCATCATCGCCCTCATCCTCACCGGCAACACCTTCGAGGCCCGGGCCAAGAGCCGCACCTCGGCCGCCCTGCGCGCCCTGGTCGCCCTGCAGCCGAAGACCGCCCGCGTGCTCCGTGAGGACCAGGAGGTCGACGTGCCGGTCGAGCAGGTCCGGAACGGCGACACGGTGACCGTCCGTCCGGGTGAGCGGATCCCGGTGGATGGCGAGGTCGTCTCCGGCGCCAGCGCCGTGGACGAGTCGATGCTGACGGGTGAGTCGATGCCGGTCGAGAAGACGGCCGGCGACCGGGTGATCGGCGGCACGATCAACCGCACCGGCGCCTTCCGCTACCGGGCGACGACGCTCGGGGCGGACGGCGTGCTGGCCCAGATCGTCCGCCTGATGCGCGACGCCCAGGGGTCGCGGGCGCCGATCCAGCGGCTGGCGGACCGCGTCAGCGGCATCTTCGTGCCGGTGGTGCTGTCGCTCGCCATCGCCACCTTCGTGGTCTGGTTCGTGGCCACGGACCTGACGGGGGCCGGCGCGCCGGCCGTGCGCGCCTTCGCCGCGGCGGTGGCCGTGCTGATCATCGCCTGCCCCTGCGCCATGGGGCTGGCGGTGCCGACGGCGGTGATGGTGGCGACCGGCAAGGGGGCCGAGCTCGGCATCCTGATCAAGGGGGGCGAGGCGCTCCAGCGCGCCGGCGACGTCACCACCGTGGTACTCGACAAGACGGGCACGATCACCGAGGGGCGCCCCACGGTGACCGACGTGATCCCCGCCCCCGGCGCACCCCGGGGCGCGGACGAGTTGCTGCGCGTGGTGGCCGCGCTGGAGTCCTCCTCGGAGCACCCGCTGGCCGACGCCATCGTGCGCCACGCCCGGGAGCGCAATCTCGCCTTCATGACGCCCGAGGAGTTCCAGTCGGTCACCGGCCAGGGCGCGGTGGGGGTGGTGGAGGGCTCCTTCGTCGCCGCCGGCAACGAGGGGCTGATGGCCGACTACGCCGCCGATCCCGCGCCGCTGGCGGCCGACGCCGAACGGCTGGCGGGCGAGGGGAGGACGCCGGTCTACGTGGCGATCGACGGCCGGCTCGCCGGGCTGCTGGCGGTGGCCGACCCGCTCAAGGCCACCGCGCGCGAGGCGGTCGCGCGGCTGAAGCGGATGGGGCTCGAGGTCGTGCTGCTCACCGGCGACAACCGGTGGACCGCCGAGGCGGTCGCACGCGAGGCGGGGATCGACCGGGTGGTCGCCGGCGTGCTCCCCGAGGGGAAGGTCGCCGAGATCAAAAGGCTGCAGGGGGAGGGGAAGGTGGTCGCCATGGTGGGCGACGGCGTCAACGACGCCCCGGCGCTCGCGCAGGCCGACCTCGGGCTCGCCATCGGCACCGGCGCGGACGTGGCCGTCGAGGCCAGCGACGTAACGCTGATGCGGGGGGACCCGCGCGGCATCGCCTCGGCGGTCGAGCTGTCGCGCCGCACCATGCGGACGATGCGGCAGAACCTCTTCTGGGCATTCATCTACAACGTGATCGGGATTCCGATCGCGGCGGGCGTGCTCTACCCCGCCTTCGGAATCCTGCTCTCCCCCATCCTGGCGAGCGCGGCGATGGCCTTCAGCTCGGTCAGCGTGGTCGCCAACAGCCTGCGCCTGCGGCGGGCGCGGCTGTCATGAGGGAAGGACAGCGTGAGGAGGACCGGATGGAACCGATGACCAGCAACGAGACTCTGGAGGTCGCCGGCTGCGGCTGCGGGACCCGGGACCAGAAGGCGGTCGCCGTCGATCCCGGGATCAAGGATCGGAATCTCAAGCGCCTGCGGCGGATCGAGGGGCAGGTGCGCGGCCTCCAGAAGATGGTCGAGGAGGACCGCTACTGCCCGGACATCCTGATGCAGGTCTCCTCCGTGCAGGAGGCCCTGCGCGCGGTCGGCCGCGAGCTGATGCGCAACCACCTCAAGCACTGCGCCACCCAGGCGATCCGCTCCGGCGACGGCGACGCCGCCGAGGCCACCTACGACGAGCTGATCGAGATGATCTACAAGCACAGCCGGTGAGGGCGACCGCAGGTCGCCCCTACAACAGATCTCGGCCGCGGTTGTAGGGGCGACCTGCGGTCGCCCTCGACGGCGCCGTTACCGGATCGCCCCAGTTACCGGATCGCCCCAGATTGCCGGTTATCATCCCCCCATGAAACCGAACGGGGCGGGTGGGCAGGTCGTGATCATCGGCGCCGGCATCGCCGGCCTCTGCTGTGCGTTGCGGTTGCAGGAACAGGGCATCCCCTGCCAGATCCTGGAAGCGTCCGACGCCCCGGGCGGACGGGTGCGGACCGACGAGGTGGACGGCTTCCTCCTCGACCGCGGGTTCCAGGTGCTGCTGACCGCCTACCCCGAGGCCCAGAAGCTCCTCGACTACAAGGCCCTGGGGCTCAGGACCTTCCTCCCCGGCGCGCTGGTGCGGGTCCAGGGGAAGCTCCACCGCGTCTCCGACCCCTTCCGCCAGCCCTGGTCCCTGCCGGCGACGCTGCGGGCGCCGATCGGCAGCCTCGCGGACAAGCTGGCGATCGCCCGCCTGCGGAGCCACGTCCTGAAGGGGGGAATCGGCGAGATCTGGGCTCGCCCGGAGACCTCCTCCCTGGAAGCCCTGCGAAGCTTCGGCTTCAGTCCGCGGATTGTCGACGCGTTCTTCCGCCCCTTCTTCGGCGGGATCTTCCTGGAGACCGAGCTCGCCACCTCCAGCCGCATGCTCGAATTCGTCTTCCGCATGTTCAGCCAGGGGCGGGCCGCCCTCCCCGCCGCCGGCATGGGGGCCATCCCCGGACAGCTCGCCGGCCGCCTGCCGCCGGGGACGCTGCGGACGGGAGCCCGGGTGGAGCTGATCGCCGAGGGGAAGGTCGTGCTCACGCGGGGCGAGCGGGTGCCGGCGGCGGCCGTGGTCATCGCCACGGAGGCCCCCGAGGCGGCGCGGCTCCTCCCCGAGCTCCACCCTCCCGGTTCCCACGACACCGCCTGCCTCTACTACGCGGCCCCGAAGGCGCCGGTCGCGAAGGCGATCCTGGTCCTCAATGGCGAGGGGAGCGGCCCGGTGGACAACCTCTGCGTGCCGAGCGCCGTCTCCCCTACCTACGCCCCGGCGGGCCAGGCGCTCGTCTCGGCGACCGTGGTGGGAGCCGCCGGTGCCGACGAGAAGGGACTGGAATCCGAGGTGCGCCGGCACCTCGCCTCCTGGTTCGGAATCCAGGTGGCGGACTGGCGGCACCTGCGCACCTACCGCATCCCCCTGGCCCTGCCGGCGCGCAAGAGCCTGGAGCCCGCGGCCCTGCCCGTCCGCCGCAAGCCCGGCCTCTACCTCTGCGGCGATCACCGGGAGACGCCGTCGCTTCAGGGGGCGATGGTGTCGGGACGGCGGGCGGCGGAGGCGGTTGCGGAGGATTGGGGGAAGAGTTAACCCTCCCCCATGATCCCCACCCCGCTCGAAGTCCCCAGCCGCGTGGCCCCCGCCGCGATCATCGCCCGCGCCGTTGCGAGGTCGCGGATCCCTCCTGAAGCCTTGACGCCGATCCGCCCCTCGACGGTCTTCGCCAATAACGCGACGTCCTCGACCGTGGCGCCCCCTTTCGCGAAACCGGTCGAGGTCTTCACGAAGTCGGCTCCGGATTCGACGACCAGGCGGGCGCCGCGGGCCTTCTCCTCATCGGTCAGCAGGGCGGTCTCGAGGATCACCTTGAGGATCAGGCCGTCGCCCTCCCGCCGCATCGCCCCGACCCAAGCAGCAAGATCGCCCAGGACCCGGCGGTTGTCGCCGCTCTTCAGCCAGGAAACGTTGAGGACGGTATCAAGCTCGCGGGCGCCGTCCGCGACCGCTTGGCGGGACTCGGCGCGGCGGATCTCGGGGTGGACGTAGCCGAGGGGAAAGCCGGCCACGGTGCCCACCGCGACCGGGGTGCCCGCCAGGATCTCGGCGGCCAGGGGCACGTAGACGGGCGGGATGCAGACCGAGGCGAAGCCGTGCCCGGCCGCCTCCGCCAGCAGCCGCCGCACGTCGCCTTCCGTGGCCTCGGGGCGCAGGAGGGTGTGGTCGATGAAGCGGGCAAGGTTCATTTGGTGCCGCTCGCGGGGCGCTTCCAGCGCGCCCGGCCCAGCTCGACGCCGGTGTAGTAGTGGGTGAGGATCTCGCGGTAGGTGTGCCCCCGCTGGGCCATGCCGTAGGCCCCCACCTGGCACATCCCGACCCCGTGGCCGAAGCCGCGGCCGGTGAACAGCCAGCCGGGCTCGCTGCCTTTGGGCGCCAGGCGCTTGGCGGTGAAGAGGGTGTCGGGCACGTCGAGCGTCCAGCGCACGGCGAGGCCGTCGACGTCCATCGTCTTGCCGGCGTCGCCGAAGATCCGGATCTTCCCCACCCGCCCGGACTCCCCCCGCGAGAGGATCTCGAAGCTCTGGAACCCGAGCCCCGGGAAGCGGGTGTTGACCTGGGTGGCGATCTGCGAGTCGGTGCGGAAGCGGGTCCACGAGCTGTAGGGGCTGCTGCGGTCGAAGGCCACGCCGTCGAGATCGATCTCCTGGGTGGCGGCGGCGAGGCGCTCCCCCTGCCAGAAGAGGGTGAGCAGATCCCCCGGCACCATCGCGAGCTCGGAGCTGTAGAGCCCCTCCCCCTGCCGGCGGAAGGTGGAGAGGCCGGCCGGCAGGTCGTAGGTCTTGTCCGCCTTCCCCGAGCGGACGGTGAGCTTGCCGCCGCCGACGGAGAGGAACGAGACGTCCTCGCGGCGCACCACGCGGAGCAGCTCGGCGAGCGCCAGGAGCATCCGCTCGACCTCGCTCTCGGAGAGCGGCTGGTCGAGCGGCCCGCTCACCAGGCCGCTGCGGATCAGGTAGGCCGCCCGCCGGCGGTCCTCCTCGCTCCAGTCGGGCGGCGGATTCCTGAGCAGATAGGCGACGTCCTCCGGCGCCAGGAAGAGGCGCGCGTCGAGGGCGAGGTCGAAGGCGGAGGCGATGTAGCGCTGCACCTCGCGGCGGTCGAGCCGGGCGAGCCGCTCGCGCGGGGCGGGCAGGCCGGCGAGGAGCGCCAAGTGCTCGAGGCGGGCGCCCAGGGACTCGACGGGGGACGACCCGGAAGCCGGCGGCAGCAGCCGGCGGGTGAAGCCGGCCGGGAAGGGGACGCCCAGCCCCAGATCGCCGTCGATGCGGGCGACCCCCGCCTCCATGCAGGGGACCCCCTTCAGGTAGGGCTCCCGCTGCAGGGGGAACATGACGTGGACGTCCTCCGTGTGGCCGCCGCAGGTCGAGCTGTAGAGGGCGTTGACCAGCTCCCCCCGGTAGAGGAGCACCTGGCCCGCGGTGTCCGCCACCGCCTGGTCGGAAAGCGGGTGCTCCACCGACATGCCGCCGTAGACCTGGCAGCGCGGGGTGGCGCAGATGTCGTACCCCTCGCGCGCGAACTCGCCCATGTTGCGCAGGGTGTAGGTGCGGGCCGCCACCGCCTGGGCCTTGAGCGCCTCCAGCTGGTTGTAGAGCTCCGGCCCCATCTCGCTCGGCACGACGCCGCGCAGGTAGTCCTCCACCGGCAGCTCGTTGATCAGGTTGAGCGAGCCGCGGTCGTTCAGGTAGACCAACATGCGGCCGCGGTAGCGCTTCCCCCGCACCCGCACGCTCGGCCCCCCCACCGGCGCCACCGAGAGCCAGCGGCCGGTGTAGACCACGGCGCTCTGCCCCTGGGTGATCCGGAAGGCGGGGGCAGAGACGGCGGCCCCCTCGTTGACCACGAAGGCGCCGGTGACGCCGACTGCCCCCAGGCGCCGCGCGTCGGCCTCGGCCGCCTCGCGCGTGGGGTAGCGGCCGATGCGGACGCGGTAGAGGTCGATGCCGGCGTCGAAGAAGGCCTCGCCGGGCTGCCCCGAGGCCCGCTCCAGCTCCTTGACGAGATCCTGCGCCTGCCGCTCGTCGCGCAGGGCGGCCACCTGCAACCGGTAGTACCCCTGCTGGGCCGCGGCCGCCGCCGGCTCGATCTTGAGCGCCGTGGTGGCGGGCACCGCCTGGGTGTCGACGGCGACGTCCAGCGCCTCCTCGCAGCAGGGGAAGGTCACCGAGTCGAGGTCGCTGGCGAGGCCGACCTTGACCGGCAGCGGCTCCCCCGGCCGGGACGGGGTCTCCGGCTGCGCCGGCAGCGGCTCGCGCGGGGTGACCGGCGCCGGTGCAGGCTGCGACGGCTGCGGGCGTGGCGCTTCGACCGGCGGCTGCGTCCTGGGCGGCTGCCGGCGCGGACGCGTCGCGGCCGGCCCTCGCGGAGCGGTGCGCGGGGGCTTCTTCGGTCCGCAGCCCAGGGCGGCCAGGGAGACGATCAGCAGAAGGGCGGCGGCGAAGGCGAGCAGGAGCTTCGATCTCACGCGGTCTGCACCTCGGGGTTGCGGCGGATCTCGCCCGGCGTCTCGCTGCGGACCAGGGCCACCAGGGCACCGGCGAAGAGCGTCGCGAGCAGGGTGTTCGGAAGGCTCTGCAGCAGGAGCAGGAGGAAGCGGACCAGCGTCCGCATCAGCGGCGCGCCGGCCAGCAGGGCGTCGGCCGCCGTCGACAGCGGCAGGAACAGGGCGGCGAGGGCGAGCGCGGCACCCAGGACAAGCAGGAGCAGGAGGATCACCGCGCCCAGGCGACGGCCGAGCACGGCGAGCCCCTGGCGAGAGGCGGCGCGGACGCCGGACCCCTCGCGCGCCAGGCCGGCCTGCGCGAGGTGGAACCAGAGGCCGGCCACCAGAATCAGGAAGCCGAGCGGCAGCGCGCCGCCGAAGCCGATGCCCAGCGCCGCCCGGCTCCCCCACTCCCCGCCGCCCACCGCTGTGGAGAGCAGCCAGAGCAGGGCCGCTCCGCCCAGCCCGAAGAGGAGGACCCCGAAGAGGAGCAGCACGCCGAAGAAACGCCAGACGTAGAGCCCGCCCCAGCCGAGGAAGTCGTGCAGGCTGAAGGTGCGGAAGAAGTCGCGCTTGCGCCGGGCGCCGGGCAGGGCCTGACGGTCGGCCGCGGTCAGGATGCCGAAGGTCCCCGCCTGGAAGTAGCAATGGAGGAGCAGCGACGCCAGCCAGACCGCCAGCAGGGCGATGGTGGCCAGCAGCAGCGCCGGCGAGAGCTCCTCCAGGCGGCGCGCCAATTGGCGGACGGCGAACCCGTCGGCCCGCAGGTTCGCTCCCACGATCAGCAGGGAGAGAAAGAGCCCGATCGCCATCAGGGCCAGCACCAGGAACGATTGCAGCCACTGGAGCAGCACCAGCTCCCAGTTGGCCGACAGGTTCGTCCAGCCGCGGCGCAGGCACCCGGCGGCCGAGAGCCTCATCGCAGATGCGCCCCGTGCACCGCGTGCTCGCGCCGGAAGTCCTCGACCGCGTCGAGCACCACCGGCTGGGCCATCTCGTGGAGCCGGCTGACGAGCATGGCGGGGAGACGGCTGGATAGGAGCACCGTCTCGTCGAACACGGGTCCGCCCTCGGGATCGCGGCCGCGGTCGAGCGTCATGACGGCCCGCGGCTTGGTGCCCCCCTTGGGCGCGCCCGCGGGCACCGGCTCGAGCCGGTAGTTCGTGGTGAACAGCGTCGGCAACCGGCGGGTGTAGCGGGTGTTGATGATCAGGTAGAGGATGTCCCGCACCCAGGGCGTGGGCTGCTGGGCGCCGAGCTCGTCGAGGACGAGCAGCTCGGCGTCGGCCAGCGGATCGAGGACCTGCCGTTTCGACTCCGGCGAGGCGGGGTCGAAGGTGGACTGGATCTGGTGGATCAGCGAGGTGAACTCGACGAACAGCCCGCGCACCCGGTAGCGCTCGACCAGGGCGCGCAGGACGCCGGCGGCGAGGTGGGTCTTGCCGGTGCCGGGGGGGCCGACGAAGAGCAGGCCCGATTGTTTGAAGACACCTCGGAAGGCGCCGTCCTCCTGGACGAACTCCTCGACGTAGCGCTCGGCGGCGGCGCGGGCGTTCATCAGCTGCGCCCGCTCGCGCGGCGCCCCGCCCGAGGTCTGGAAGGTGGAGATCTTGCAGTTCTGATAGCGCGCGGGAATGCCCGCCGCGGCCAGCATGCGGGGGACCACGTCCTGCTCGCGGCAGGAGCAGGGGCGGGCGGTTCCCGCCCCGCCATCCCTCACGACGACCCACCCCCGGCCGCCGCATTCAGGGCAGGGCTCGACGAGCGCTTCAGAGACCGGCATGGCGAAATCGTAGCATGGGGGGAGCGCCCCAGAGGACGTGAAGTCCGGTGTAGGGGCGCAGCATGCGCGCCCTCAACGCTGGGCGCAAGGAAAAGGGCGCAGCATGCTGCGCCCCTACAAATCAGACATAAACGAACGGTGCTTCAGCGAAGCTTGCTGAGCGGCCCGCTGTGGAGCCGCACCAGGGCGTGCTGACGTCCGGGATCGGCGCGGCGCTCGTCGGCCTGCCGCCGGACGAACTCGAGCAGGCGGTCCACCTCGCCCTGCATCTGCTCCATCTGCTCGCGCATGTGGAGGATCACCTCGACGCCGGCGAGGTTGACCCCGAGGTCGCGCGTCAGGGTGAGGATGATCTCCAGGCGGCGGATCGCCTCCTCGTCGTAGAGGCGGGTGTTGCCGGCGCTGCGCGCCGGCTTGATCAGCCCCTCCCGCTCGTAGAGGCGCAGCGTCTGGGGGTGGATGCCGTAGCGCTCCGCCACCACGCTGATCATCACGAACTTCTGATCGGGCTTGCGCCGGGTCGACATCAGCCTGCCTCCTCCGCGATCTCCACCTGGACGCCGCCCCCCTGCAGCTTGGGGACGAGCACGCGCAGCACGCCCGCCTCGAAAGCGGCGGAGATGGCGTCGACGTCCACCGGCGCTCCCAGGTCGAAGGCGCGGCGGAAGGGACCGTAGCTGCGCTCCATGCGGAGGAAGTTCCGGTTCTCTCCCAGGGTCTGCCGGCGCCCGGAGAGCTCCAGACGCCGGTCCCGCACCTGCAGTTGGATCTCGTCACGCCGGACGCCGGGCAGCTCGGCGAAGATCAGGTAGGCGTCCTCGGTCTCGAGAACGTCGACCGCGGGGGACCAGGTGCCCGGCAGGCCCCCTTCGCGGTCCTCGTACTCCGAGGTGAGCAGCGCCTGCTCGAAAAGACCGTTGATACGATCCTGGATGCGAGTCAGCTCTTCGAGGTAGATCTTCTTCAGCGGCGCCATGACTCACCTCCCGCTTACTTCTCGACGTACTCGGCGTCGATGACCTCGTCGGAGGTTCCGGCACCGCCCGGCTGGCCACCCGGCTGACCGCCGCCGCCCGGACCGCCCGCCGTGGGGCCACCGGGGCCCCCCTGCTGCTGCGAGTACATCACCTCGGCCAACTTGTGCGAAGCCTTGGTGAGGCGCTCGGCGGCCGCTTCCATCGTGGCGGCCGACGGCTCCCCCTCGATGGCCTGCTTGGCCTCGGCGAGAGCCCGCTCGAGCTCCCCCTTGTCGTCCGGACCGAGCTTCTCCTTGTGCTCGTCGTAGGTCTTCTCGGTCGAGTAGATCAGGCTGTCGAGCTTGTTGCGCGCCTCCACCTGCTGGCGGCGCTCCTTGTCCTCGGTGCTGTGTGCCTCGGCGTCCTTGATCAGCCGCTCGATGTCGCTGTCGTTGAGACCGCTCGACGCCGAGATGGTGATCTTCTGCTCCTTGCCGGTGCCGAGATCCTTGGCTGAGACGTGGACGATGCCGTTGGCGTCGATGTCGAACGCCACCTCGACCTGCGGCACGCCGCGCGGCGCCGAGGGGATGCCCACCAGGTGGAACTTGCCGAGCGTGCGGTTGTCGCGAGCCATCTCGCGCTCCCCCTGCAGCACGTGCACCTCCACCGAGGTCTGGTTGTCCGCCGCGGTCGAGAAGATCTCGCTCTTGCGCGTCGGGATCGTGGTGTTGCGCTCGATCAGCTTGGTGAACACGCCGCCGAGAGTCTCGATGCCGAGCGACAGCGGGGTCACGTCGAGCAGCAGCACGTCCTTGACGTCGCCCGCCAGGACGCCGCCCTGGATCGCGGCGCCGATCGCCACCACCTCGTCCGGGTTGACCCCCTTGTGGGGCTCCTTGCCGAAGAAATCCTTGACCACCTTCGCGATCGCCGGCATGCGGGTCTGGCCGCCCACCAGCACGACCTCGTCGATCTCCTTGGCCTCGGCGCCCGAATCCTTCAACGCCTGCTTGCTGGGCGGGATCGAGCGCTGGACCAGGTCGTCCACGAGCTGCTCGAGCTTCGGCCGGGTCAGCCGGATGTTCAGATGCTTCGGGCCGGAGGCGTCCGCGGTGATGAACGGCAGGTTGATGTCGGTCTCCTGGGCGCTGGAGAGCTCGATCTTGGCCTTCTCGGCGGCCTCCTTCAGGCGCTGGATCGCCATCGGGTCGTTGCCGAGGTTGATCCCCTGGTCCTTCTTGAACTCCTCCAGCAGCCAGTCGATGATCCGCTGGTCGATGTTGTCGCCGCCCAGGTGGGTGTCGCCGTTGGTCGCCTTGACCTCGACCACCCCCTCGCCCACCTCGAGGACCGAGATGTCGAAGGTGCCGCCGCCGAAGTCGTAGACGGAGATCGTCTGGTCCTTCTTCTTGTCGAGGCCGTAGGCGAGCGCCGCCGCGGTCGGCTCGTTGACCAGCCGCTCGACGGTGAGACCGGCGATGCGGCCGGCGTCCTTGGTGGCCTGCCGCTGGGCGTCGTTGAAGTAGGCCGGCACGGTGATCACCGCGCGCTCCACCTTCTCGCCGAGGTAGTCCTCCGCCGCCTGCTTGAGCTTGCCGAGGATCATCGCCGAGATCTCCGGGGGCGAGTACTTCTTCCCCTCGACGACGATGCGAACGTCGCCGTTGTCGGCGCGCTCGATCTGGTACGGCACCATCTTCATCTCCTCGCTGACCTCGTCGTACTTGCGCCCCATGAAGCGCTTGATCGAGAAGATGGTGTTGGTGGGATTGGTGACCGACTGACGCTTGGCGACCTGCCCGACCAGCCGCTCACCGCTCTTGGCAAAAGCCACGACCGAGGGGGTGGTGCGGTTGCCCTCGGCATTGGGGATCACCTTCGCCTCGCCGCCTTCCATGACGGCGACGACGCTGTTGGTCGTCCCCAGGTCGATTCCGATAATTTTGCTCACTGGCTCTCCTCCTTCGCTTATCTCTTCTCTGCGGTCACAGTCTAGGATCTCAGTGGCGACCTGTCAATCTTGCGCCACACCATGATTGACAAGATTGGACGCAGATTTATTCCGAGAAAGGGGTGGGCAGCCCCCCTGAGAGGACTTAATCCAGCAGGACCAGCGGCGTCGCCGTGGTCTCGGGGGTGGCGTTGAGGACTTCGGGGTCGAGCAGGAAGTTGCCGGTGATCGCCTCGGTCGCCACCGCGCCCGGCACCGGCTTGCCGTGCTCCAGGGGCTGGAGGGTGTAGCTCTCCTCGCTCGCCGCGTACTGGAGCGGGCGCCCCTCGGGGTCCTCCAGATCCGCGGGGGAGAGCAGACCGGCGGCGACCAGGTCCTGGAGACGGTCGGGGAAGCTCCCCTTGAGCAGGAACCAGGTCTTGGCGGCGCGATCGATCTTGAGGTAGAGCGCCGTGCGCTGATCCCGCACCAGGGTCTCGCGCTCGTGCGCCTGCCAGGGGAAGGGAATCATCAGGGAGTCGGGGACGCGGAGCAGCGTGGCGACGATCAGCGCGGCCAGCAGGACGGCCAGGCTCCGGCCCACCCAGGCGAGCGACGGCGGCGCGGCGGGGCGTGCTTCCACCTTCATCTTGCGGAAGGGGCCGGAGGCCTCGCCGACATCGGGAGGGACGATCGGCGCGTTGGGCGAGACCGCCGCGCCCGGCGCCGCCCCGAGCCGGGGGGAGGGGGGAGAGGCGGGGCGGGGCCCGGGGAACGGCACCGGCTCCGGCAGCGCCTCGGCACGCGCCGGGGGCACGGCCACCGGGCGGGGCGGCGGTGCTGCTTTCGGCGCCGTCGGCGGGACCGCCGGAACCGGCCGCGGACCGGGCGTTGCGGCCTTGGCCGCCGCGGTGGCCGCGGCGACGATCGACGCCGAGTTGATCAGCAGCTCCTCCACCGGGATCGGCGCGAACCCCTCCTCGTAGGAGACCTCGTCGCCGCTGTAGAACTTGAAGTCCCCCTGGCTCCAGCCCAGGAGCTGCTCGAGCAGCCGGTAGGTCTGGAGGCGCAGGGCCTCGAGGAGCTGCGCGCGCTCGACGAAGCGCCGCTCGACCAGCAGATCGATCAGCCGGCCGCCGGACGCCTGATGCTCCGAGGCCGCCCGGGCGAGGTCCGGGGCGTCGATCATCCCCTCCTTGAGCAGGACCTGGGAGAGCCCCTCCTCGAGCGTCTGGTTGAGGGCGTCGGCGGCGACGATGCGGCCGTTGAGGAAGGAAATGGCGACGATGTCCTGCTGCCCCTGCACCGTCAGGATGCCGGTCTTCTTCTGCTGGGAGACCAGTTGCAGGATCTCCGGCAGCTTGAAGAGGTCGAGGGTCCCTTCAACCGCCATGGCGCAGCTCCCGCCGGAGGCGGACTCCGAAGTAGATCACCAGGCCCACGATCGCGACGATCCAGGACAGGAGGTTTCCGGGATCGTACCGCCACGGGATGCGGGCTCCGAGCCGGCCGACGAGCGGCAGCATCAGCAGGGCGATCGGGACCAGGAGGGCGAAAAAGGACCTCCCCCCCTCGCCGATCTCCGCCGAGGCGACGCCGGGCAGCAGGATGCGCCCCCAGCGGTCGAAGGCCCCTTCCGGGAACACCTCCGCCGACCGCTCCGTGTAGCCGAAGGGGCGGCGCGCGAAGTGCAGGGCGACGGCGATCAGCACCAGGCTCAGGGAGAGGAACACCGAGAGCCCCCGGCGGAAGATCTCCATCGGACCCGAGCGCACCTCCCGGTGCCCCCAGCTCGCCGCCAGCTCCCCCCGGATCTGGGGGATGCGGGCGATGCCGCCCGGCAGGGCCACCACCCGCTGCGGCGGCGGATTGGCCAGCCAGGCGTTGACCCGGGCGAGATCGATGTCCTGGGCCTTCTTCAAGGCGACCTTCTGCTCGTCGAACATGTACGACTCGGAGAAGGCCTGGCTCAGGTTGTACTGCGCGGCGGCGTTCTGGGGGTCCGCCGTGGCCGCGCTCTCGAAGCTCGCGATGGCGCTGCTGAAGTCCCCCTTCAGGAAGGAGTAGTCGCCGAGGTTGAGCAGCGCCGTGGAGTTGCCGGGTTCCGCTTCGAGCACCTGCCGGTAGAGCGCGCGGGCGAGCTCCCACTGGTTGAGCGAGCGGTGGACGTCGGCGAGCAGATGCTTGACGGCGACGCTCTCCGGCAGCACCGCGCGCAGCACCCCGAGGTCCGAGAACAGGCTGCCGTAGAGGCGGTGCTCCTGCAGGCTCTCCATCGCCTGGGCCGGCGGCGACAGTGTCACCGCCACCCGCTGGCGCTGCAGTTCCACCAGTTGGGGCGCGGCCCCGAGGAGGAGCCAGAGAGCGATCATCACCACGCGTTCGCTCGCCGAGGCATACCCCCAGAGCAGCACCGACCCGTAGAGCGGCAGCCAGATCGCGCCATAGGGGAGGACGAGAGGCCAGAGCAGCGCCGCCCCGGCCAGCGCCAGCGCGACCGGGCGCGGCAGCCGGCGGCCGAAGAGGTCCGCCAGGTCCTGGAAGAGGGCGGTGCCCTTGGTCAGCATCTGCACGGCGAGGAACAGGCCGCCCGTCACCAGCAGGAGGATCAGGACCCAGAGCAACAGGTCCTGAAACCAGAGATAGAGCTCGAGAGGGTTGCTGAAGAGCCTGGGGTAGCCGCGCAGGCGGGCGGCGACCGCTCCCAGGTAGTCCCCCTGCAGGCGGTCCACCGTGGCCTCGGCGAAAGCCGTCTCCGGCCGCTCGGGATCGAATCGCTCGGCGGCGTCGAGCTCCCAGCGGGCGCGCGCGAAATCCTTCTGCCGGGCCGACTGCACCGCCCGCGCGATGGCGCCGGCCGCGAGGTCGGGCAGATGGCGCATCCCGAGCTGGTGCGCGGTGTCGAGCAGGCTGCCGACCGCCCGGTCCGCCTGCTCGCGGTTGTTGCGTACGATCCACTCGAGCCACTGCTCCTCGAGCTGCCTGAGCGTCTGCCGCACCTGGCCGGTCATCTCGACCCCGGTCACCTGCGGCGACGACACCGCCTGGCCGGCGGCCCTGGCGGGACCCAGCAGGAAGGCCAGCGCGAGGACCGCGAGCCCTGCGCTCAGTGAGCGTCTAGCCTCTCTTTTGCACATAGCGGACCCGCAAACGATACAGCAGGTCCTCCAAAAATGCGCGCTCCTGCGGGTCGAGATTTCCCGCCGTCTTCTGCCGCAGGATCTCCATCAGATCGATATAGAGGCGGGCCATCTCGAGATTGGTCGCCGCCTGCCCGTCGGGCAGCTGGGCGTCACCAAGGTAGACCGGCACCGGCTCGGCCAGCATCGCCACCAGATCGTAGAAGCTCGGCCCTTCCAGATCGGCGGGCCCCTCGGGGAAGTCCAGCCGGTCGGCGGGCTCCGGCTCCAGGGACCATCGATCCGGCTCGAGGGGCGACGCGCGCGGCGGCTCGCGGTCCGGCGGGACGGCTTGCGCCGTGGGCGGTGGCGCGGGCGGCGGCGAAGGCTCGGGCGCATCCGGCGAGGTCGATTTTTCGTCGAGGAACCGGTACTCTTCCTTCAGCTCGCCCGCGGACGTGAACATCCGCTTGTCGGTGACCTTGATCTCATTCTTCTCGTTCGCCACGTCGAACCCCCGATGTCTGAAAAATCCGATGCCTGAAGAACCCGAAAAGCCCGACCTCCAGAAGCTCGTCGATCTCGTCGCTCGCCTGCGCGCTCCGGACGGTTGCCCCTGGGACCGCGAGCAGGCCCTGCCGGACATCCGCGCCTACCTGCTCGAGGAGGCGCACGAGCTGGCTGGGGCCATCGACGGCGGCGACTGGGATGAGCTGGCCGAGGAGCTCGGCGACATGCTCTTCCAGGTCGCCTTCATCGGCCGCCTTGGCGAGGAGGCCGGCGCCTTCAGACTCTCACAGGTGATCGATGGCGTCCACCGCAAGATGGTCGAGCGCCACCCACACGTCTTCGGCGGCGAGGCGCTGGCCGACGCCGAGGCGGTCCGCCAGGCCTGGGAGCGGCGCAAGCTCCAGAAAGAGCCGAAGCGGGAGTCGCTCTTCTCGGGGGTGCCCGCCTCTCTCCCCGCCCTGCTGGGCGCCTACCGCCTGACCCAGAAGGCGGCCGGCGTCGGCTTCGACTGGCCGGACGCCGCGCCGGTGCTCGACAAGATCGAGGAGGAAATCGCCGAGGTGCGCGAGGCGCTCGCCGGCGGTAAGAAAGAGGCCGTGCGCGAGGAGGTGGGGGACCTCCTGTTCACGATCGCCAACCTCGCCCGCAAGCTCGATGTCGACCCCGAGGCCGCCCTCGCCGGCACCAACCGCAAGTTCCGCCAGCGCTTCGCGAAAATCGAGGAGGGCCTCGCCGCCCAGGGCAAGACCGCGGCGGAGGCGACGCTGGAGGAGATGGATGCGTTGTGGGAGGCGGCGAAGGGGGAGGGGTGAGTCGCCCTCAACGACCGGCGACCGCGACGGCCTTCGGTTCCGTCAGCATCTTCTCCAGATACGGCAGCACGTTCTTCGCCACGATCTCCTGACCCTTGGCCGTGGGGTGGATGCCGTCCGCCTGGTTGAGGGAGCGGATGCCGCCCACCTTGTTGAGCAGGAAGGGGACCAGCGGAACGTCCAGCTCCTTCGCCAGCTTCGGGTAGAGGGCCGCGAACTGGCCGGCGTAGGGGCCGTAGTTGGGCGGGATCCGCATGCCGAGCAGCAGGACCCGCGCGCCGGCCGCCCGCGAGCGGCGGACGATCTCGCGCAGGTTGGTCTCGACCTCGGCGAGCGGCAGGGCCCGCAGACCGTCGTTCGCCCCCAGGCCCACCACCACCAGAGCGGGATGCTGGCCGAGGATCCAGCCGATCCGCGAGAGACCGCCGGCCGTGGTGTCGCCGCTGACGCCGGCGTTGATCACCCGGGCCACCTTCCCATCCTCCTGGAGCTTCCGCTCGACGAGCGCGGGATAGGCCTGGTTCTCGTCGAGCCCCAGGCCGGCCGTCAGGCTGTCCCCCAGGAAGACGATCAGCGGCGTGGCCGGCGCGGGAGCCGGAGCGGGAACCGCGGGACGGGCCGCCGGGACCGGGTTGGAAACGGGAACCGCCCCGTGCGCCACCCGGGGAGCGTCACCGGGATCCTGCGCGCCGCACGCCGACAGCACGGGAATAACCAACATCAGAGCGCGAGTTGCGAGCTTTCGCCACATAGAACCTTCCTCTCTCTTCTCAGAAAAGCCGGAAATCCTCTCGCAAATTTCCCTATGAATACGCCCCGCATCGAAATGCGCCAGCTCACCCGCAAGCTCCCCTCGGGGGAGCGGGAGCTGACGATCCTCGACCACGTCGACCTCGCGATCGACCCCGGCGAGTTCGTCGCCGTCCTCGGCCCCTCCGGCAGCGGCAAGTCGACCCTGCTCGCCCTGATGGCCGGCCTCGACCGTCCCACCTCCGGCGAGATCCGGATCGACGGCACGCCGATCCAGGCGATGTCAGAGGACGGCCTCGCCCTGCTGCGCCGCAAGAAGATCGGCTTCGTCTTCCAGAGCTTCCAGCTCCTCTCCAACCTCACCGCGCGCGAGAACGTGCTGCTGCCGATCGAGCTGCTCGGCCTCTCCAACCCGTTCGCCCGGGCCGACGAGCTGCTGGCCGCCGTGGGCCTCGCCGACCGCGGCCATCACTACCCGAGCCAGCTCTCGGGGGGCGAGCAGCAGCGGATCGCCCTCGCCCGCGCCTTCGCCGCCCGGCCGCCGATCCTGCTCGCCGACGAGCCCACCGGCAACCTCGACGGCGCCACCGGCCGCCGCGTCCTGGAGCTGCTGACCGAGTTGCGCGCCCGCGAGGGGACCACCCTGGTGCTGGTCACTCACGATCCGGCCGTGGCGGCCCTCGCCGGCCGGCAGATTCATCTGCGCGACGGCCGGGTGGAGCGCGACGAGCGGGCGAGCGTCGCCGCCGCTCCGGCCGGGGTGCTGCGTTGACCCTCGGCTTCTACGCCCGCGCCCTGGTCCGCGAGTCGCGTGGCTCGCGCGGCCGCCTCACCTTCTTCATCGCCTGTCTGGCGGTCGGCGTGGCGGCCGTGGTGGCGGTCGCCGGGCTCTCGGCGAGCCTGCGGGACGGCATCCGCCGCGAGGCCCGCCAGCTGCTCGCCGCCGACCTCGCCGTGCGCGGCAACGATCCCATCCCCCCGGCGGCCCTGGCGGCGATCGCCGCCCTGCCGGGAGCCCGCCGCACCGACGTCAAGGAGACGGTCACCGTGGCCGCGGCCCCTGGCCGGAACGGCCAGCCGGGGCCCAGCCAGCTGGTGGAGCTCAAGGTGGTGGACGGCTTCTACCCCTTCTACGGCAAGCTCGACCTGCGCCCGGCGCGCCCGCTCCACGAGCTGCTGGCGCCCGGCACGGCGGTGGTCGCCGCCGATCTCCTCTCCCACTGGAAGCTCGCGGTGGGGGATTCGCTCCAGATCGGCGGCCAGACCTTCAGGATCGCCGGCAGCGTGCTCGCCGAGCCGGACCGGGTCGGCATCTCCTTCACGATCGGCCCCCGGGTCTTCCTCTCCGGCGCCGGGTTCGCCCGCACCCATCTCGAGGACCAGGGGAGCCGCGTCAGCTACCGCGCGCTGGTCCGGCTGCCGGACGGGATCTCGAACGCCGATCTCGACGCCGCCGCCGAGCGCCTGAAGCAGGCCCTCCCCGGCGGCGAGATCTATCGCGTGGAGACCTACCGCCAGGCGCAGCCGGCGCTGCGGCAGAACATCTCCCGGGTGGAGAAGTTCCTCGGTCTGGTCGCCCTGCTGTCGCTCTTCGTCGGCGGCATCGGCGTCGCCCAGAGCGTGCGGGCGTGGCTCGCCAGCCGGCTGGACGCCATCGCGATCCTCAAGTGCCTGGGGATGCGCCCGCGCGAGATCTTCCCTCTCTACCTCGGCCAGACGGTCCTGCTCGGGCTCGCCGGCAGCCTCCTGGGGATCCTCGCCGGGGTAGCCGTTCAGATGACGCTCCCCTGGCTCTTCCCCGACCTGATCCCGGGCGAGCTGATCCGTCCCTGGCAGCCGGCCGCCCTGCTGCGCGGCCTGGGTCTCGGGGTGGGGGTCGCCATGCTGTTCAGCCTGCCGCCGCTCTCGGCCGTGCTGCGCGTGCCGCCGGCCCGCGTGTTGCGCCGCGACGCCGAGCCCCTCCCCCGCCATCGCTGGGTCACGGCGGCGACCGTCCTCATCCTGATGGTGGGGATCTGGGGGATGGCCGCCCTGCAGTCCGGCTCCGCTCTGTTGGGGGCACAGTTCACCGGCGGTGTGGCGGTGGTGACGGCGGCGCTCGCCGCCGCCGCCTTCCTGGTCTCCTGGGGGGTGCGCCGGCTGCCGCGCGACCTCTTCTCCCTCCGCCCCTGGCTGCGGCACGGCCTCGCCGCCCTCGCCCGGCCTGGCGCCGCGGCGAGCGGCGCCATCGTCGCCCTCGGGCTCGGGGTGCTCGTCGTGCTCGGCATGTCGCTCGTCGAGCGGCGCATCACCTCCCAGCTCGAAAAGGAGCTGCCGGCCAATGCGCCGAGCGCCTTCCTGGTGGACATCCAGCCGGCCCAATGGCCGGGGGTCGAGCGCCTCCTCCACCAGGCCGGGGGGCAGGGGATCGAATCGGTGCCGGTGGTGATGGCGCGCATCTCGGCGATCGACGGTATCCGCACGGAGGCCTTGACGGAGGAGCGGGAGAGGAGCAACGCGGAGAAGAACGGAGACGAACGCAACGGCGAGAGGCGAGGTGGCGGCGGGCGCCGCTGGGCGCTCACCCGCGAGCAGCGGCTCACCTACATGGCCCAGCTGCCGAAAGACAACAAGATCGTCGCCGGCGCGCTCTGGAGCGATCCCGCCCACCCCGAGGTCAGCCTCGAGCAGGATTACGCCAACGACATCGGCGCCCACCTGGGCTCGACGGTCAGCTTCAACATCCAGGGGGTGCCGCTCGATCTCAAGGTCACCAGCCTGCGGACGGTGAACTGGCAGACGTTCGGGATCAACTTCTTCCTGGTGGTCGAGCCCGGAGTGCTGGAGTCCGCCCCCCAGCAGCGGCTGGCAGTGGCCCGCCTGCCGCACGGCGGCGAGCAGCGGGTGCAGGACCTGCTGGCGGCGAGCTATCCGAACGTCACCTTCCTGCGCATCCGCGAGATCCTGGAGAAGGTGCTCAAGGTGCTGCGCCGGATCAGCCTCGGCATCCGCTTCCTCGGCGGCTTCACGGTGGTCGCCGGCATCGCCATCTTGACCGGAGCGGTGAGCGCCGGCTCGGCCCGCCGCGGGCGCGAGGTGGCCCTGCTCAAGACGCTGGGGATGACCCGGCGCGGCGTGGCCGCCACCTTCGCCGTCGAATACGCCCTGGTGGGACTGGTCGCCGGCACGATCGGCGCCGTCGGCGGCACCGTGCTCGCCTGGGGGATCGTGACCCGGGGGTTCCAGATGCCCTGGGCCTTCGCCCCACTCACCCTCGCCGCCGCGCTCGCCGGCAGCGTCCTCCTCGCCGTGCTCGCCGGCCTCGCCGCCAGCCTCCGCGCCCTGGAGCGCCGGCCGATCGAGGTGCTGCGGGCGGAGTAGGAGTTTATTCCCCGCCCGAGCGGGTGAGGAGATAGCTGACCGGCACGAACTCATACCCCTGGGCCTTCGCCTTCGGGACCTCGCGGGCGAGGGCGGCGAGGGTCTCGGGGTGGGGGTGGCCGATGGCGATCGCCGCCCCCTTCGTCCGCGCCAGGCTGAGGAGGCGCTGGAACTGGGTATGGATCGCCTCCGGCGATGCGTCGCCGTCCAGGAAGACCTGCCGCTCGGCCGCCGGCACGCCGAGGCTGAGCGCCACCTTGTAGCCGACGCTCTCGGCGCTGGTGCGGGAGTCGAGGAAGAACAGCCCGCGCGCGGCGAGCACGCCGAGCACGGCGTTCATCGGCCCCTCCTCGGCGGAGAGGAGCGAGCCCATGTGGTTGTTCACCCCCACCACGCCCGGCACCGCTTTCAGGGCCGCCTCCGTCCCCTGCCGCAGCTCCTCGTCGCTCATCCCCTGCAACAGCGCCCCGGGCCCGGGATTCTGGCCGTTCTTCGGTTCCATTGGAAGGTGAAGGAGCATCTCGGCCCGCCGGCGCCGCAGCTCGGCGACCACCTCCGGCGTCTGCTCCTCGAAGGGGAGGACGGAGTAGGTGACCGGCACGTCCAGCGCTTCGAGCGGCCGGAGGTCGGCGGCGTCATGCCCCAGGTCGTCGATCACCAGCGCCACGCGGACGCCGTGGATCGGCCCGGACGGCGGCGGCGCCCCGGTCTTCTCGGCGACCGGCGTCGCGACCGGCGCCTCCGGCTCGACGTGATCGGACTCGACGTGATCGGAGGGGACGGCGGCAGTCGCCTTGCGGTGCTGCGCGTGCCGGACCGCCGGCGATGCCTCGCTCGTCGCGGGGACCGCCGGGGGCTCGGTGGGCTCGGGAGCCCGGGGACCGAAGCCCCGCGTGGCGAGGTAGAGGATCCCCGCGCCGGCGAAGAGCCCGAGCAGGAAAATCCAGATCCCGGAGGATCTTGGTCCCCGGACGGATCCCCGGGAGCGTATACGGCGAGCCATTCAGAAAATCGGGCTTGTTTCAGGAATCGGATTGAAGAGCATTGGATCCGGCGCGCGGCCGGATCCAACCGTTCCTCAGGCGGCCTTGGCCTCGGCGGTGTCGGGCTCCTGGCCCAGCAGACGGCGGACGGCATGGCGCAGGATCAGCTCGTCGATCGGCGTGTCCTTCTCGAGGTAGGTCCGGCTCCGCTCGTCGACCACCAGATCGGGCTTGAGGGCCTCGTTGAGCGGCTTCTTGTCCGGACCGGTGTAGAAGGCCTCGGTGTACAGGAGCTTGCCGCCGTTGGAGAGCTCGGCCGTGCCGAGACGCCCGGCGTGTCCGAAGGTACGCTCGCCCACCAGCTCGGCCTTCACCTTCTGCCGGAGCACCGTGGCGAAGACCTCGGAGGCCCCGAGGGTGCCGCGGTCCACCAGGATCACCGTCTTGCCCTGCCAGACCGGCTTGTCGTCGGCGCGGAAGGTCTGCAGGTCCTCGGCGCGGCGCTTGAGCTCCCCCAGATCGCCGGAGGTGAACAGCCGGGCGGTGGCGTAGGCCAGCTCGGGGTCGCCCGAGGAGACGCCGCGCAGGTCGATCAGGAGCTTGTCCTTGACCTTGCCGCTGTTCTTGGCAAGGGTGTCGCGCACCTCCTGGGCGGTCTCCTTGTCGAAGGTCGGGATGTGCAGCAGGGCCACACCCCCCTCGACCTCCTCCAGGCTGACCGGCGGCGCGTCGAACGGCTTGAGCTCGAAGGAGATCTGCACCGGCTCGCCGAGGCGGATCATCTCCATCGCGACCTTGGTGCCCGGCTTGGCGGTGAGCGCCTGCTGCATCTCCCAGAGGGGCATCAGCCGCGTCGAGCGGTTGTTGATCTTGGCCACGATGTCGCCCGGCTTGATCTTGGCCACCGCGCCCGGGCTCCCCTTCTCCACCGCCACCACGAAGGCGATCCCCCGCTCCTTGAGCAGGGTCAGCCCGGAGTAGCGCCGGCCGACGGTGTTCGCCTGGTTGTAGACGGAGAGCGCCGAGGCCGGCACGTAGAGCGAGAAGGGGTCGAGCGCGTCGGTGGTGCCGTCGAGAGCGGTGGTCATGAGGGTGTTCATGTCCGGCTCGTCGACGTAGGCCTGGCGCACGAGGCCGAGCGTCTCGCTGAAAACGGAGAGATATTTATAGAAGGAGTCGTCCTCGGGCTTCACCTGCGCCTTGTCGGCGGCCCGGACGAGGGTCGCCGCGAGAAGCGGGAAGACGACGACCGCGGAGATGAGAAAGAAGAAGATGCGACTGCGATTCATGGTTCCCCTTACCGTAACCAACTGAGGGGGTCCTCGGGCCGGTTCTCGACGCGGATCTCGAAGTAGAGCTTGTCCGACGCGAGCCCCACGGTGTCGCCCAAGGATAGCATGTCTTCTTTCCCCACCCGCATCGAGGAGAGCCCGGCGTAGAGCGTGAATACCCTCCCGGGATGCTGGACGATGACCGTTTCGCCGTACCCCTGGAAGGGGGCGGCGTAGAGCACCTTGCCGGGAAAGACCACCTTCACCGGCGCCCCCGCGGTCGCGGCGAGATCGACGCCGTTGTGCGGCACCCGGGTGCGGTAGCGGGGCTCGAGGATCGAGCCGAACCCCGCGGTCACCTTCCCCTCGACCGGCCAGTCGAGGACGCCACGGAACTGCTGCATGGGCGTGCCGGCGGGGTCCCCCTGCGTGCGGCCGTAGAGGATGTCCAGGAAGCCGGCGAGCTTCTTCTCGCGGTCGGCGAGCTCGGTGGTGCGCGCCGAGAGGGTCCGGCTCTCGTTCTGCAGCTGGGCGAGCAGGGCCTCCTTGTGCTGCCGCACCGCCACCAGCTGCTGGCGGCGGGTGCGCTCGCTGGCGATCCACCGCTCGGTCTCCTCGTGACGGGCCACCAGCTGATCCCGCTCCTGGGCCAGGTTCACCCGCGCCTCCTGGTAGCGGTCGATCGCCGAGTGGTCCCGGCGCGCCAGGTAGCGCATCAGCCGGATCGAAGGTAGGAGCCGGCGGTCGGGCTTGAGCGAGAGGAAGAGCCGGAGATACCCCTGGCGGCCGAGGCGGTAGAGCCCGGTCAGATGGCGCTTGAGGTCGTCGCGGGCGGTGTCGAGCGCCCCCTGGAGCCGCGCGACCTCCCGCTCCCCCTCCTCCACCCGCCGCGCCGCGAGGTCGCGCGCCGTGGTTGCCTCGGTGAGCCGCGCCTCCTGGAGCCGCATCTCGACCTCGACGGAATCGATCTCCCCCTGCACCCCCGTCTGCGCCTTCCGCGCCGCCGCCAGGCGTTCGGTCAGCCGGGCGATCTCCATCCGCAGAGTCGCGAGCTCGGCCTCGCGCGAGGGTTTCTGGGCGGGGAGGGGGGCGGTGATCGCAAGGAGGAGCCCCAGGATCACCAGCAGGGTGGATCGTAGACCCAACGGCCTACTTCCCGGCCGCCTTCTGCCCCGCCGCGGCGCCCCCCTTCTGGAGGGCGTGGAGCAGGAAGCTCACCTCATCGGCGGCCTCCTCGATCTTTTTCGACACCGGCTTGCCGCCGCCGTGGCCGGCGCGGGTCTCGATGCGGATCAACGTCGGGTTCGATCCCCCGTTGGCGCGCTGGAGGGCGGCGGCGAACTTGAAGCTGTGGGCCGGTACCACCCGGTCGTCGTGGTCGGCGGTGGTGATCAGCGTCGGCGGATAGGCCGTCCCCGGCTTCAGGTTGTGGTACGGGGAGTAGGCGTAGAGCACCTTGAAGTCTTCCGGGTTGTCCGGCGAGCCGTAGTCCGAGGTCCACCCCCAGCCGATAGTGAACTTGTGGAAGCGCAGCATGTCGAGCACGCCGACGCCCACGATCACCGCGCCGTAGAGGTCCGGCCGCTGGACCATGCAGGCGGCGGTCAGCAGGCCGCCGTTGCTGTAGCCGGCGATCGCCAGCTTCCGGTGCGAGGTGTAGCCGTTCGCGACCATCCACTCGGAGGCGGCGATGAAATCGTCGAAGACGTTCTGCTTCTTCAGCTTGCTCCCCGCCTGGTGCCATTCCTCTCCGTACTCGCCGCCGCCGCGCAGGTTGACCACCGCGTAGACGCCGCCGCGCTCCATCCAGACCACGTGGGCGGGCGAGAAGGCCGGCAGCACCGAAACGCCGAACCCGCCGTAGCCATAGAGATAGGTCGGATTGGAGCCGTCGAGCTTCACCCCCTTCTTGGAGGTGATGAACATCGGGATGCGGGTGCCGTCCTTGCTCGGGAAGAAGACTTGGCGGGTCTCGTACTGGCCGGGATCGAACCCCTTGATTTCGGGGCTGCGGAAGACGGCCGCCTTCCCGGTCTCCAGGTCGTAGCGGTAGATCGTGCCCGGCGCCGTGAAGCTGGAGAAGGCAAAGAAAGTCTCGCGGTCTTTGCAGCGGCCGGTGAACCCGTCCGCCGAGCCGAGCCCCGGCAGCTCGACCTCGCGCAGCGGCTTGCCGGCGAGGTCGAACTGGCGCACCTGCGAGTGGGCGTCCTTCAGATAGAGGGTCACGAAGGTGTCGTTCAGGCAGGTGGCGCCCTGGAGGGTCTCGGCGCCCTGGGGGATCAGCTCGCGCCACTTCTCGCGGGCCGGGTCGCGGAGGTCGATCGCGATCACCCGGCCACGCGGCGCGGCGAGGTCGGTGTTGAACCAGAAGACCGGGCCGTCGTTGGCAATGAAGGTGTAGGCGGCGTCGAAGCCGCCCAGCAGCTCGACGACCTTGGCGCCGGGCTGCCGGAGGTCCTTGTAGAAGATGCCGTTCTCGGTCTCCGTCCCCTTCCAGGCATGGACGACGAGGTAGCGGCCGTCCTGGGTAACGTTGGCGATGAACCCCATCTCCTTGCGGTCCGGGCGCTGATAGATCAGCTCATCGGCGGACTGCGGGGTGCCCAGGCGGTGGTAGTAGAGCTTCTGGTAGAAGTTGGCCTCCTCCAGCGGGCGCCCCTCGCTGGGCTCGTCATAGCGGCTGTAGAAGAACCCCCCGTTGTCGTGGGTCCAGGCGGCCTCGGAGAACTTGACCCACTTCAGGGCGTCCGGCAGGTCGCGGCCGGTCTCGACGTCGCGCACCCGCCACTCCTGCCAGTCCGACCCCCCCGAGGAGAGGCCGTAGGCGAGGCGCTTGCCGTCCTCACTGATGCTCCAGCCGGTGACGGCGATCGTGCCGTCGGCCGACAGGGTGTTGGGATCGAGGACCACCCGGGGCTCACCCGGAAGGGTGTCGACCCGGTAGAGGACGTTCTGGTTCTGCAGACCGTTATTGCGGGTGAAGAAGTACCGCCCGCCGTGCTGCGTCGGCACGCTGTAGCGCTCGTAGTTCCACAGCTCGGTCAGCCGCTTGCGGATCGGCTCCCGCTCCAGAAGGGTGGCGAGATAGGCCGAGGTCACCCGGTTCTCCGCCGCCACCCAGTCATGCGTCTGCTGCGAGTCGAGGTCCTCCAGCCAGCGGTAGGGGTCGGCAACCTTGACGCCGTGGTAGTCGTCCACCTGCTCGACCCGGGAGGCAGCGGGGTAGACGATCCGCTTCTCCGTGTGGCTCTCGACCGACATTTGCATGGTGGCCTCAGTAGTTTCCGCAGTAGTCTCCGCAGCAATTTCCGTAGTAATCGGCGCCGCCGCGAAGGCGAGCAGGGCCAGCACCATCCGCCTGGACATAAGGATCTCCTTCTTTATGGGGTGCAGCTGACCCCTCTTCCGGAGTCAAAAAATCAACAAGCCGTATCGCGGATGTCATTCCGCGTTCAGATAGCCCAGGGAGCGGAGGCTCTCCAGATACTCCGCCCCCTCCGGGCCGGCCGGCGCCCCCCGGCGCGGCGCCCCGTAACCGGCCACGACCACCGGCGGCGGCGCCCAGCGGCATCCTGATGGACCCGAAGGGGGTGGCGGCAGCTCCTCGCTCTGCGGCAGTCCGAGGGCCCGCAGCAGGGCGGCGGCGATCGCTTCGGGCGCGATCCTTCCCGGGCTGCCAGCGGCGGCGCTCACACAGCCGCTCCGCCGCCAGAGGATCACCCGCCCCTCGCCCCCCTCGCGCCGCCTCCCCGGATCGAGCACCAGGGCCATCGTCCCCACCCCGTCGAGGGAGCGGGCGAGCAGCCGGTCCGTCGCTTTCAGCTCCGCGCGCACGAGATCGGCCAGCGCCACGTCGCCGCCGCGCCAGCCGTCCGCCGCGATGTCCAGGCCCGGTAGGTAAAGCGCCGCCGCGCGCGGGTTTCCCGTCATCCGGCGGGCGAAGACCTCGCGGTAGAAGCGGTCCGGGAGCAGGGCGCGGTCGAGCACGGAGGCCGCCGCTGCCGCCGGGAGCGCCGCCGCGAGCCGCGAGTCCGGTCCGGCGGCGGCCAGCCCGCCGGCGAGCGCCGCCACCGTTGGCCGGTCCGCTTCCGGGGCCACCGCTCCCTGGGCGCGCTCGCGCAGGAGCTGCCAGGCACCGTGCGCCACCACCAGCCCGGGGATCGTCTCGGCCGGATAGGTGGCCCACCAGTTCACCGCCAGCGACGGCTCGCCGCCGCGCGAGGCGAGCTCCCAGATCGTGAACGCCCGGCGGCGGTTGGCGAGGATCGCCCGGTACTCGGCGAGCCCGAGCGGCACCTCGACGTGGCGCCACCATCCCCGCAGGGGGCCGCTGCGTGCCAGCGCCGTCTTCACCCCCAGCGGCCGGAAGCTGTCGAGCGAGGAGACGCCATGGTCCGGCCCGGGCACCCCGGTGGCGACCGCCGTCCAGAACGAGGCCGGGGGCTCCGCCTTGCGGCGGTAGGAGAAGACCCGCCCCTCTCGCGCCATGCGCGCGAGCTCCGGCAGCTCGCCCAGGGCCATCAGGTAGTCGATCTCGGCGGGCAGCACGCCGTCGATGCCCACCAGCGCCACCCGCTCGCCCGGGCCGGTGGGCAGCGCCACGGGAGCCGGTGCCGGGTCGCGATGGGCCGAGATGGCCGAGGAGAACGCCGGCAGCACCAGCAGCGTCGCCCCGGCAAGAATGGCGAAGCCCAGCCACCGCCCGGAGAACCCGCGCCCGAGCGGCGCCGAGTCGGTGAAGCGGATCGCCAGCGTGAGCAGCCCGTTGTAGACCAGCTTGATCAGCAGATAGATGAGCGGCGGCGTCACCAGCACGAGCCCGGCGACCTGCCAGAGCCGCCCCTCGGCCAGCACCTCCCGCCCGAGCCGCAGCGCGAAGGCGAGCACACCCGCTCCGGCGACCACGGCCATGGCGAGCGACAGCGCCTCGATGCGCCGCACGTGGTAGAGCCGGATCACCAGCACGATGACCCCGCAGAGGGCGAGGAAGGCGAGCCCGGTCACCGCCGAGATCGGCAGGAACAGGTGCAGGAAGAGCGGGATGAGGTCGAGCGGGCTGGCGCTCAGGTTGCCGTTCGCCACCGCTAGGGCCAGGGCGAGGGCCAGGGCCAGGGCGAGCCCGGAGAGCAGAGCCACCTTGGCGGTGAGCAGCAGCAGGGTCCGCGCCGGCTGGCGCGTGCGGAGAGCGTCCTGCAGCAGGAAGCGCTCGAACCGGTGATCGAGATACCCGAGCCGGCGCAGCTCGGAGCGGACCCCTTCTAGATCATGGCCGGGGAGTGACATCGGGGGTAGTGTAACGCCGACCCCGCCGCCGCCCCGCAGATCCTTCAATGCGACCGGTGCTGGACGAACTTCACGAGGTCGCGCAGTGGATCGGCCTTGCGGCCGAGCGGGGCCAGCGAATCGACCGCGAAGCCGAGCAGCTCGGCGGCGAGGGCCTGGGCGCCGGGGACGCCGAGGAGCTTCACGAAGGTGACCTTGCCGGTGTCCTTGCCGGTGTCCTTGCCGGTCTCCTCGGGGGTGCCGAGGACGTCGAGGAGGTCGTCCGCGATCTGGAAGGCGAGGCCGAGGTTCTTGGCGAAGCGGGCGATCACCTCGAGGTCGCGGCGGCGGGCCTCGGCGGCCATGGCGCCCAGCTCGCCGGCGGCCATGAACAGGGCTCCCGTCTTGTGGCTGTGGATGTACTCGAGGACGTCGAGGTTCATCTCCTCAGGCGCGGCGAGGAGGTCAAGGGCCTGGCCGCCGATCAGGCCGTCGCTGCCGATGGCCGCCGCCAGGTGATGGACGACGTCCTCGGTGGTGTAGCGGCGCAAGGCCAGGCGGGTCGCGGCCTCGGCCACCAGGGCGTAGGCGCGGTTGAGCAGCGCCAGGGCGGCGAGCAGCGCCACGCTTTCGCCGAAGGCCCGGTGGACCGTCGGACGCCCCCGGCGCAGGGCGGCGTCGTCCATCGCCGGCAGGTCATCCAGCACCAGGGAGCAGGCATGGACCATCTCGACCGCGCAGGCGAGGTCGAGCACCGGCTCCGAGCGGCAGCCAAAGAGGTCGGCCACCGCCAGGGTGAGCACCGGCCGCACCCGCTTGCCGGCGCCGGTGAGAGCGTAGTGCATGGCCCGATGCACGGGCTCGGGCCGCGCGGTCTCCGGGGGGAGGAGCTCGGCCAGGCGGCGGTTCACCCGCGCCGCCCAGACCGCGAGCGGACCGGCGAGCGCGGAGGGAGCCGCTACCTCAGGCAAACGACTGGACGGCCTCGGCCTCGCGGTCGAACACGTCGAAGACCGTGATGAGCTGGGTGATGGTGAGGATGTCGGAGACCTTCGCGGGGAGGTTGGCCAGCTTCAGCTTGGTCCCCCGGTTGGTGGCGGTCGTGTAGGCGCTGACCAGCTCGCCGATGCCGCTCGAGTCGATCATCGTGACGCCGCCCATGTTGATGACGACCTTCTTCGCCCCGCTGTTGAGAATGTCCTGCATCGCGTTGCGCAGGGCCTCTTCCCCCGAGCCGATGGTGATCCGGCCGCTGAGGTCGAGGATGGTCACGTCGCCGTTCTGCCGCACATTGAATTTCATTCGGTTCCCTCCTCCGGGTCTTGCGGAGTATCTGCCTTCGCCCCGACCCGCCGGCGCAGCGTCACCACGGTGCCGCCGCCGGGTTTGGAGCTGTAGTGAATGTTGTCCATGAACTTGTTCATGAAGAGGATGCCGCGGCCGTTCCGGTTCAGCAGGTTCTCCGGGGCGAGGGGGTCGCGGACCTTCCCGGGATCGAACCCCACCCCCTCGTCCTCGACCCGGATCACCAGCTCGTCACCCTCGACCATGAGATCCACGTGGACCTGCTTCGACGGGTTCTGCGCGTTGCCGTGCTTGATCGCGTTGGCCAGCGCCTCGCGCATGGCCAGCTCGACCGAATGCTGGGTGTCCTTGTCGATCCCCAGCTGTTGCATCCGGTCCTTCAGCACCACGTGAACCAGCTCGATGTTCTCGAACCGGCTCCCGATGGCGAGGTGAAAGCGGTTCTCGTCGACCATGGGCGCGATCCTCATCAGGAGTCTACCAGAGGAAGGCCGCGGCCTTCCCGGCTCCCAGTGCCCGCAAGGCCAGCGGCACGACCACCAGGAGCTGCACGCCGTCGAACAGGGCGTGCGCCGCGATGGCGGGCCACAGGTTCTGGCGCCATTTCACCAGCAGGCCGTAGATCAGCGACAGCAGCGCGATGCCGATGAGCATGAACGGCTGCCCGTAGGAGAGGTGGGCGAGCACGAAGAAGGAGGTGGAGAAGAAGATGCCGATGCGCGGCTGCAGGAAGCCGCGGAAGAAGCTCTCCTCGACGAAGCCGGCCGAGAGGCTGACCAGGAACCGTACCCAGACCGGCAGCCCGGCGATGAACGGTATCAGGGGCGGCGGCGACTTGGGGACGGCGCTCTCGCCGCCGACCGCCCAGATCGCCCCGGCGATCACCATCAGCGCCAGGAGCACGGCGACCCAGGCGCCGAGACCGAGCAGGAGCCCCAGCCCGATCTCGCGGGGAACGTTGGGGGCGAGAAAGCCGAACTGCGCCCGGAGCTGCCGCCCGAGGGGGACCCGCGGCGGAGGCGCGGTGTAGATCGGAACGGGCGGCGGCTCTCCCCCGGCCTCCGAGAGCGGCAGTGGCTCGAGCGGCTCGCCGACTGGCGCGGGAGGTGCAGGGGGGCGGGCGTCCCCGCCGGCGAAGCCGAGGAGGAACCAGATCCCCATCGTGGCCAGCATCAGCGCGTGCAGCAGGAAGAGCTGCGGCGTGCTGACCTTGTCGAGGTCCGGCACGGAGGTCTTCATCCCTAAGCTCCCCAGCGGCGAGAAGACGCCGACGGCGAGCAGGGCGGCCACGGTCAGGCCGGCGAGCGCCCGGCGCCAGGGCACCCG
Organism: uncultured Acidobacteriota bacterium; assembly: GCA_963698025.1. Classification (GTDB taxonomy): domain Bacteria; phylum Acidobacteriota; class Thermoanaerobaculia; order Multivoradales; family UBA5704; genus DATARR01. The sequence continues at coordinate 2,578,971 of OY969112.1, forward strand.
GAAACCGGGGGGGAGCAGGCCGCGGCGGGCGCACATCGCGTCCAGCAGCAGCGCTGCCAGGAGGGAGGGGACCACCGTCGCGGCGATCCTCAGAAGGGTCTCGGGCGTCATCAGAGCTTCTGCTTCTGCCGGTAGCCGCGGACCATGCTGAGGGCGCTGTTGAGCCGCTGCATGCGCCGCTGCCGCAGCTGGATGGCCTGGAGGTCTTCGAGGGAGGGCTGATCGCCGCGCAACTCGCGCAGGTGGCGGTCGAGCTCGAAGGTGAGCTGCTCGAGATCCGCCCGGGTCATCGTCTTGAAGGTGCGCTCGGTGACCAGGAAGTACCCCTCGGCCATGTCCCGCACCAGCGCGTAGGCGCTACCCCCAGGGAATCCCATAGGCGGGTGATCATATCCCGAGTTGAACGGGAATCGGGGCGGGGAAGGGCTGGCACACCTCCTGCTACAATCTCACCCCGCGCCTATGACCGCCACCAGCCCGTTCGCCCGCCGATTCCACCTCCTGACCCTGCTGCGCGCGAGCCTGGTGGCCGGGGCGGTCTATGACCTTGGGTTCGCCGCGCTGATGGTGGTAGCGCCGCGGGTGCCGGCGCGGATCTTCGGCCTGCCGCTGCCGCCGCTCCCCCAGGGCGCCTTCTATCTCTGGATCCTGGCGACGCTGCTCGCCATGCTCGCTCTCCTCTACCTGGCCGCGGCCGACGATCCGCGACGCTACAGCGCCATCATCGCGGTGGCGATCGGCGGCCGGACGCTCGGCGCGATGGTCTTCGCGGTCGCCGCTCTCCTCGGTCCGGACCTGCACGGCCTCCTCCCCCTGGCGGCGGCCGATCTCGCCTTCGGCGTGGCCCACGCGGCCACCTGGCTCCCCATCCGCTCGTGAAACTCCGGGACATCGCGGCGGAGACCGGCGGGCTGGGGGTGCTGACCGGCAGGGCGTTCCTCGCCATGATCGCCCCCCCCTACGAGATCGGCCTCTGGGTCCGCCAGATGGAGCAGATCGGCGTCCGCTCGCTGGGGGTCGCCGGCATCACCACGATCTTCACCGGCATGGTGCTGGCACTGCAGACCGCCCTCTCCCTCCCCTCGCTGGGGGTCAAGTACTACATCGGCTCGGTGGTGGCGAAATCGCTGGTGCGGGAGCTGGGGCCGGTGCTGACCGCCCTGATCGTGGGCGGCCGGATCGGCTCGGGGATGACCGCCGAGATCGGCACCATGAAGGTGACCGAGCAGATCGACGCCCTGCGCTCGATGGCCGCCGATCCGGTCAAGAAGCTGGTCGCCCCCAAGCTGGTGGCGACCCTGGTGATGCTGCCGGCGCTGACGGTGATCGGCGACGCCCTCGGCATCCTCGGCGGCCTGATCGTCGCCGTCGGCACGCTCGACCTCACGCCGGGGCTCTACCTCAACGACGTCTTCGACAAGCTGACCATCAGCGACATCTTCAGCGGCGTGGCCAAGTCTTTCTTCTTCGCCTACTTCATCGCCATCATCGGCTGCTACAACGGCCTCAACACCACCGGCGGGGCGGACGGGGTGGGGCGGGCGACCACCAACACCGTGGTGCTCGCCGCCATCCTCGTCCTGGTCTCCGACTTCTTCCTCACCAAGCTGTTCTATCTGCTGGTCACTTGAGGATCCGAGGTGACGACGATGCCGGAAGCGCTCTACGAGATCCGCGGCCTGACCAAGAAGTACGGCGACCGGGTGATCCTCGACGCCTTGGACTTCGACATCCATAGGGGTGAGTGCCTGGTGATCCTCGGCCGCTCGGGGACGGGCAAGAGCGTCACCCTGCGGCAGCTCAACGGGCTCGAGCAGCCGGAGGCCGGCTCTGTCACCTTCGACGGCACCGAGCTCACCCGGCTCGTGGAGCGGGAGCTCTTCCCCATCCGCAGGCGCATCGCCATGCTGTTCCAGAGCGGCGCGCTGTTCGACTCGATGAACGTCTTCGACAACGTCGCCTTCCCGCTGCGCGAGCACACCCGCATGCCCGAGCGGGAGATCGCCGAGACCGTGCGCCACAAGCTCGCCCAGGTCGGCCTCAAGGATATCGACCGTAAGGCCCCCTCCGACCTCTCGGGGGGCATGAAGAAGCGGGTGGCCCTCGCCCGCTCCCTGGTCCTCGATCCGGAGGTGATGCTGTTCGACGAGCCGACGACCGGCCTCGATCCGATCACCTCGGCGACCATCGGCAAGCTGATCAACTCGATCCAGAAGGAGATCGGCGTCACCTCCGTGGTGGTCACCCACGACATCCCCCTGGCCCGCCGGGTGGGCGACCGCATCGCCCTGCTCGTCGACGGGAAGTTCGTCTTCCTCGGCGACTGGCGCCAGGCCGAGAGCAGCAACGAGCCGCGGCTGGCCGATTTCCTCGCCGGCCGCGAGGAGGAGGTAGAGAATGTCGCCTAAAGCCCGGGAGGTCCGCGTCGGCCTGGTGATCCTCGCCGCGGTGGTGGCCCTGGCGGCGGGGATCTTCCTGATCGGCTCCAAGAACAACCTGTTCTCGCACAAGGCCCGCTACTACGTCGAGTTCAACTCGGTCTCGGGGCTCAAGCCCGGCAGCCCGGTGCAGCTCGACGGCGTGGACGTGGGATCGATCGAGAAGGTGGTGCTGCCGGAGAACCCGCAGAAGAAGGACATCCGGGTCTGGATCCGCGTCGAGCGCGACTACGCCGCCCGCCTGCGCGGGCCGGCGGACCCGAAGGCCCTGGTCAAGGACCAGGTGGCCTCGCGAGCGCGGATCAAGACGCTCGGCCTGCTGGGGGACAAGTACATCGACATCAACTCCGGCTCCCCCGTCTACCCGCCGATCCCCGAGGAGGGGGAGATCCTGGCGGCGCAGCCGACCAACGTCGACGCCCTGATCGCCTCGGGCGAGGACGTGATGGACAACGTCGTCGAGATCACCCACTCCCTCAACACCATCCTCGGCCGCATGGAGCGGGGGGAGGGGCTCCTCGGGCAGCTCACCAGCGACAGCCCTCAGGGGAAGCAGCTGATGACCTCGCTCAACGGCGCCTCGGACAGCTTGCAGCGGATCGCCCTCAAGGTCGAGAACGGCCAGGGGCTGCTCCCCCGGCTGCTCAACGACCGCGCCATGGGCGACCAACTCGCCCGCTCGCTCGACCGCTTCCAGGGCCTGCTCGACCAGGCCCAGCACGGCCCGGGACTCCTCCCCGGGCTGCTCAACGATCCCGCCAGCCGGACCGAGTTCAACGAGACGCTCGCCTCTCTTCATAAAGTGGCGCAAGATCTGCAAGGATTCACGGCCGATCTGGAGTCGAGCGACGCCCTGGTTCCGCGTCTCGTAAAAGACAAGGCGTACGGCCGCGAGGTCACCGAGCAGCTCCGGCAGCTCGTGAAGAACCTCAACGACGTCTCGGCGAAGCTGGACAAGGGGAACGGCACGGCCGCGCAGCTGATCAACGATCCCAAGATCTACGATGCCGTCAACGACATCGTCGTCGGCGTCAACCAGTCGCGGGCGCTGCGCTGGCTGATCCGCAACCGGCAGAAGAAGGGGATCGAGAAGCGCTACGGCGACACGAAGAAGGCGATCGAGGAGTCGGGCGGGACGCCGGAGCCGCTGGACAAGCTGCCGGAGAGCCGGCCGGAGGGGAAGCCCGGCACGGCGACTCCACCGCCCCTGCTGGCCGCGCCGCCACCGGACGATTCGACGTCCGATCCAGCAGTTGATCCGCCCGTTGACCCGGCAACGCCGCCACCCACGGAGGGGAGCTAGAGCTCGTTCATGCCATCTCATATCCTGGTGACCGGAGGAGCGGGCTTCATCGGCTCGCATCTGACGCGGCGCCTGCTCGCCCGGGGGGACCGGGTGACGGTGCTCGACGACTTCAACGACTACTACGACCCCGCGCGCAAGCGGGAGAACGTGGCCCCGCTGCTCGGCCGCGACGACTACGCCCTCGTCGAGGGGGACATCCGCGACGACCGCAAAGTCGACCGCCTGTTCGCCGGCGGCCGCTTCGACGCCGTGATCCACCTGGCGGCGCGGGCCGGGGTGCGGCCGAGCCTGGCCGAGCCGATCCTCTACGAGGACGTCAACTGCATCGGCACCCTGCGCCTGCTGGAGGCCGCCCGCCGGCATGGTCCCGACCTTTTCCTGTTCGGCTCCTCGTCGTCGGTCTACGGAATCAACCAGAAGATCCCGTTCGCCGAGAGCGACGAGGTGAACCAGCCGATCAGCCCCTACGCCACCACCAAGCGGGCCGGGGAGCTGCTCTGCTACAACTACCACCATCTCTACGGCTTCCGCACCGCCTGCCTGCGCTTCTTCACGGTCTACGGCCCGGCGCAGCGGCCGGAGATGGCGATCCACAAGTTCACCGACCTGATCTGGCGGGGTAAGACCGTGCCCATATACGGGGACGGCGGCAGCCTGCGCGACTACACTTACGTCGACGACATCGTCGACGGCCTGCTTGCGACGCTCGAGCTGGCACCCGGCTTCGAGATCCTCAACCTGGGCGGGGCCGACACCACCTCCCTGCGCGATCTGATCCACTGGATCGCCGAAGAGCTTGCCGTCGAGCCCCGGATCGAATATCTTCCGGCGCAACCTGGGGACGTGCCGATCACCTACGCCGATGTCTCCAAGGCGGCGCGGCTCTTGGGGTACTCCCCGAAGGTCCCCATCCGCGAAGGCTTGCGCCGCTTCGTCTCCTGGTACCGCGAGCGCGCCGAAGCGCGCAGAACCTGACAACCCTTCCAAGCGAGAGCCTCGTCGATGAACATCTGCGTCATAGGTAGCGGTTACGTGGGGCTGGTGACGGGCGCCTGCCTGGCGGACTTCGGAATGAATGTGGTGGGGGTGGACAAGGATCATTCCAAGGTGGAAGCCCTCTCTCGAGGCAAGGTGCCGATCTACGAGCCCGGCCTCGATACCCTGGTCCAGAAGAACATGGCGGAGGGGCGGCTGCGCTTCACCACCGACCTCGCCCCCGCCATCGAGGAAGCCCAGGCGATCTTCATCGCCGTCGGCACGCCGCCGAAGTCCGACGGCTCGGCCGACCTCACCTTCATCCGCGAGGTGGCCGCCTCGATCGCCGAGCACCTCAACGGCTACAAGATCATCATCACCAAGAGCACGGTGCCGATCGGCACCGGCCGGATGATCGAGGCCATCGTGCGCGAAGGGGCCGGCAGCCGGCACAAGTTCGCCGTGGTGAGCAACCCCGAGTTCCTGCGCGAGGGGTCGGCGATCGAGGACTTCATGCACCCCGACCGGGTGGTGATCGGCACCCGCGACCAGCGGGCGGCCGAGATGATGCGGGACGTCTACTCGCCGCTCCACGCGGCCGACGTGCCGTTCATCGTCACCGACGTCGAGACGGCGGAGCTGATCAAGTACGCCTCCAACGGCTTCCTCGCCACCAAGATCTCGTTCATCAACGAGGTGGCGCAGATCTGCGAGGCCTGGGGGGCCAACGTCGAGGTGGTGGCCAAGGGGATGGGGCTCGACAATCGGATCGGCCCGAAGTTCCTGCAGGCCGGCCCCGGCTACGGCGGCTCCTGCTTCCCCAAGGACACCCGCGCGGCGGCCCAGATCGCCCGCGACTCGGGGCTGAAGTTCCGCATCATCGAGGCGGTACTGGAGGTCAACGAGGTCACCCAGAAGCGGATGATCGAGAAGGTCGACCAGGCCCTCGGCGGCTTCGCCGGCAAGACCATCGCCGTCCTCGGCCTCTCCTTCAAGCCGAACACGGACGACATCCGCGAGTCGCCGGCGCTGCCGGTGGTGGCTGCGCTGGTCGACGGCGGCGCCACCGTCCGCGCGTTCGATCCCGAGGCGATGCCCGCCTGCAAGCCGATCTTTCCCACCCTCGTCTACACCAGGGATGCCTACGAGGCGGCCGAGGGGGCGGACGCCGTGGTCATCGCCACCGAGTGGAACCAGTTCCGCAAGCTCGACCTCGACCGCCTGCGCAAGCTGGTGCGCGAGCCGCTGGTGATCGACCTGCGCAACCTCTACGAGCCGGAGACCATGGCCGCCGAGGGGTTCCGCTACGTCTCGATCGGCCGCCCCGAGGGGGTGCCGGAGGTCAGGCCGCAGGCCGTGGCCCAGCCGGCGGCCACCCGCGCGGCGGGGGCGCGCCCGTGAGCCGAGTGGTCATCACCGGCGGAGCCGGCTTCCTCGGCTCACACCTCTGCGAGCGCGCGCTCGCAGAGGGGCACGAGGTCGTCTGCGTCGACAACCTGGTGACCGGCCGGCTGGAGAACATCAAACACCTCCTCCATCGCGACGACCTCCAGTTTCTCGAGCACGACGTCTCCAAGCCGTTCGAGGTGGAGGGTCCGGTCGACTTCATCCTCCACTTCGCCTCGCCGGCCTCGCCGATCGACTACCTGGAGCTGCCGATCCAGACCCTCAAGGTCGGTTCGCTCGGCACCCACAACAGCCTCGGGCTGGCCAAGGCCAAGGGGGCGCGCTTCTTCCTCGCCTCGACCTCCGAGGTCTACGGCGACCCCCAGGAGCACCCGCAGAAGGAGACCTACTGGGGGAACGTCAACCCGGTGGGCCCGCGCGGCGTCTACGACGAGGCCAAGCGCTTCGCCGAGGCGATGACCATGGCCTACCACCGCTACCACGGGGTCGACGTGCGGATCGTGCGGATCTTCAACACCTACGGCCCCCGCATGCGGGTGCGCGACGGCCGGGTGGTGCCCGCCTTCGTCCAGCAGGCGCTCACCGGCGAGCCGATGACCGTCTTCGGCGAGGGGAAGCAGACCCGCTCCTTCTGCTACGTCGACGATCTGGTCGAGGGGATCTGGCGGCTGCTGATGAGCGACCTCCGCATGCCGTGCAACATCGGCAACCCCCACGAGATGACGATCCTGGAATTCGCCGAGACGATCAGGGCGGCGGTCGGCAGCTCGAGCCCGATCGTCTTCAAGCCGCTGCCGGTGGACGATCCGCAGACGCGGCGGCCCGACATCACCCAGGCCCGCGAGAAGCTCGGCTGGGAGCCCAAGATACAGCTCGCCCAGGGCCTGGAGAGCACGATCGCGTACTTCCGCTCCGTGCTCGACAGGCAGGGCGTTCTGCCCGACGTGTAGAATCCTCCCATGCCGAACCAGAATCCACTGAAAGCCTTGGCCTACGCGCTGGAGAAGTATCCGGAACGGGTGGAGATGGTGCCGCTCGAGCGGCTCGTCACCGACAGCGCCCGGCAGAACGCCAAGCGCCCCGCCTACGTGACCCTCTCCGTGCCCGACGAGGTGGTCAAGAGCCTCAAGGGAAACCGGGACGACCGCGACCTGGTGCTGCTGGTGCGGGTGCCGAAAGAGATCCTCGAGCGCTCCGAGAGCCTGATCCTCCTCCCCGGGGAGGTGCGCTGATGGCGGCGACCGTCCACTGCGTCCGCTGCGGCCGTCCCGAAGCCCCGGCGCTCTCCCGGCAGCCGTACCCCGGCAAGCTCGGGGCGGAGATCCGCGAGCGAATCTGCGCCGACTGCTGGGCCGAATGGCAGAAGATGGAAGTGATGGTCATCAACGAGCTGCGGCTGAACTTCATGGAGCCCGCCGCCCAGGAGACGCTCAGCCGCCACATGAAGGACTTCCTGTTCTCCGGCGGGGCCGAGATCGGGAAGAACCCCGATCCCAGGTAAATTGGCCGTACCCCGCCACCTTCTCCTCCGCTTCCTGGTGCTCGTGGCGATCGTGGTCACGGGCTTCGCCGTGCTGCGCTTGACCCCGCTCGCCCAGTATCTGACCTTCGAGAGGGTCTCCGCCCTGCTCACCCGGCTGCGGGAAGCCTGGTGGGCGCCGCTGGCGCTGATCGGCTCCTACGTCGTGCTCTGCCCGCTGTTCGTGCCGGCCTCGCCGATGATGATCGCCGGCGGTGTGGTGTTCGGCCCGGTCTGGGGCTCCCTCTACAACATCATCGGCACCTTCCTCGGCGGCTCCCTGACCTACTTCCTGGGTCGGGGCTTGGGGCGTGACTTCGTGCGCCATCTGCTGGGCAACAAGCTGAAGCGGGTGGAGCGGGCGATCTCGCGGCGAGGCTTCTGGCGGCTGGTGGGGATCCGGCTCCTGCCGATCCCCTATCCGCTGGTCAACTACACCGCCGCCCTGGCCGGCATCCGTCCGAGCCTCTTCCTGACCACGACGGCGATCGGCCTCATCCCCGGCTGTACCGTCTTCACCTACTTCTTCGCGCTCATCACCCGCGCGGCGAGTGGCAACCGCACCGGCCTCTACCTCCAGCTCGCCGTCGCCTCGGGAAGCCTGCTCCTGCTCACCTTCATCCCGCAGATCTGGATGGCGCGGAAGCGGCGGGAGCGGTACCGGGAGATCTGCGCGCGGCGGCAGATGCGGGTGGCAACCCGGTAGATCTCCATCCTGGCGCTACAATGGTCCAGTCTTCAGGAGGTGGCTATGACAAGGTCTTTCACGCTCGAATACTGGATCGATGATGACTGGTACATCGGCAGGTTGAAGGAGGTTCCCAGCGTTTTCAGCCAAGGCGAGACACTGCCGGAGCTGGAAGAGAACATTCGAGATGCCTACCAGCTCTTGCGTGAGAACGAACCCGAACCGGTGCACATGCAGACTCGGGTGAAGGAGATCGAGGTCGAGGTGTGAACCGCCGCGAATTGATCCGGGAGCTGACCCGCAATGGGTGTCACCTGGAAAGGCACGGTGGTCGCCATGATCTCTACGTCAATCCTGCCAACGGGAGAAAAGCGCCCATTCCCCGTCACAATGAAGTCAAGAACAGCCTCTGTGACTTAATCCGGAAACAACTCGGGATCGAGGAAAAGTAATTCCTCCCCTGTTTTCTATCCCTTCCCCAGCACCGCTTCCACCTCCGGCAGGTCGATGAGCAGCGCGCCGCCGCTGACGAACTTCGCAGGCTCGAACTCGTAGTCGCGGATCACGCGGCGGAAGACCTCCTTCAGCGCCCGCGCTCCCAGGCGGGGCTGGCGGCCGGCCTCGGTCGCGATACGGCGCACGGCGGCAGGGGAGATCGCCAAGTGGATGCCGCGGCTCTCGAAGTAGGCGCGGCTCTGGTGGAAGGCGGACTCGTGGGTCTCCAGGAAAATGCGGACCAACTCGTCCTGCCCGAGGTCCTGCAGCAGCACGACGGCGTCGAAGCGGGAGAGGAACTGCGGGCTCATCCCGTAGTCGAACAGGTCCTCGTTGCGCAGCCAGTCGCGCAGGCCGAAGACCAGCTTCTCCATCACCTTCCCCCCCTCGACCACGGTGACCGGCTGCAGGGCGCCGCGGTCCTTGCCGATGGTGACGCGGTCGAAGACGGAATCGTAGAGCCCCTCGAAGGCGCCGGCGCAGACGAAGAGGAGCTCCGAGGAGTCGACCGTCACCGCGCCGCCGCCGGCCCAGGCCGGCAGGGCGAGCGGTACGGCCTCGTTCTCGATCAGCGTCAGCAGCGCCTCCTGCGCCAGGATGCCCGCGACGTTGGACTGTCCACCCACGTGCGAGCGGATCTTGTCCACCTCGTCCACGAAGACCAGCCCCGACGTGGCCCGCCGGAGCAGCATGTCGATCGGGGCGCTGGGCCCGAGCTGCTCGCGCGCCCGCTCGAGGAGGCGGCCGAGCACGGCCTCCCCCGGCCGCCCCCGCTCCGCCTCCTCGCCGAGGACGTTGGCGTGGATGCGGATGACCGCCGAGCGGGCCTTCAGCACCGGGTCCGAGGAGAGATAGGACTCGACGGCGCGCATCAGCGTCGTCTTGCCCGTGCCGGAGGAGCCGATCATCAGGATGTTGCCCACCCGCAGGCCGGCGAGCTGCTTGGAGAGAGCCACCGCCATCTCGCGGATCGCCTCGTCCTGGCCGAGGATGCGGCGCGTGAGGGCCTCGGCGATGGCGGCCGGGTCGGGAGCGGTCATGGGACGCGCGGGGGACGAGATCATGGATCTCGACGCCGGTCGAGAGCGCCCGTCAGGGCGACGCCCGCGCACGCCCCGGCGACCAGCAGGAGGACGATCTGGACCCACCGCACCGTTTCAGCGCCGGGAGTCCGGCTGAAAAAGACCAGCATGAGGATGCACATCCCCACAAACTTGCCGGTATGCCTTCTCGGGCTTCTCTCCATGGCGTCTCCTTTCGTAGCGGATCAGACCCGCATCAGCACCGAGCCCCAGTGAAGGCCGGCGCCGAGGGCCGTGAAAGCCACCAGGGATCCCTCTGGCGCGAGCCCCGCCTGCCGGGCCTCGTGAAAGGCGATCGGCAGGGTGGCGGAGGTGGTGTTCCCGTACTTCTGGATGTTGTTGTAGACCTTGCCGTCCGGCAACCCCATGATCTGCTGGGCCTTCTCGTTGATGCGCAGGTTGGCCTGGTGCATGATCAGGAGGTCCAGATCCTTCATCGAGTAACCGCAGCGCTGGAGCACCTCCTGGGTGACCTCGGGCATGCGGGTGACGGCCAGCTTGAAAACGGCCTTGCCGTCCATCACCGGCACCGTCTCGGCGGCCTGGATCATCTCGACGCTGACGAACGGGCGGCGCGCCGAGCCGCCGCCGGGGACGTAGAGGATGTCCCGGTGATTGCCGTCGCCATAGAGGGCCGCGGTGAGGATGCCGCGTCCGTCGTTCCCCTCCGCCCCCTCCTGCGCCCGGAAGACCATCGCGCCGGCGCCGTCGCCGAACAATACGAGGAGATTCCGGAAGCGCGAGTTCCACTCGAAGTCCTCCGGCGAGAGAGGGCCGGGGTCGCGGCCGTGCAGCACCTCGAAGGTGCGGGCCGAGAAGGGCATCAGGGAGGTGTGGACGTCGGCGCCGACCAGCAGCACCGTGCGCGCGGCGCCCCCCCGGATCAGGGCGTCGACTACCTGAAGGCCATAGGCGAAGCCGGCGCACTGCTGGCGGATGTCGAGCGCCGGCAGCGGCCTCAAGCCCATCTTCTGCTGGATCAGGGTGCCGGTGCCGGGGAAGTAGTGGTCCGGGGTCATCGTGGCGCAGACCAGATAGTCCACCTCGCCCACGTCGATGCCGGCATCCGCGAGAGCGGCGCGCCCCGCCTCGGCTCCGAGGTCGGAAGAGCCGACGCCGGGTTCGACGTAGTAGCGGGTCCGGATGCCGCTGCGCTCGCGGACCCAGTCGTCGCTCGTCTCGATGATGCGGGAGAGCATGACGTTGTCGACCTCGAGCGGCGGGACGCAGATCCCGGTCCCCGCGAGCACGGCACGAGCTTGGTTGATCAAGAAGAGTCTCCTATTCGGCTCTACTGAGGCTCCCCCGGCGGGGGAAGGAAGACACCGGAAGCCGGGCGGCCGGAATACAGCAACGTCCGATCGCCGCTCTTCACGAAGCGGTAGACGGGGGACGGACGCTTGCCGTCGAGCCCGGAAGGTGCTTCCGGGCCGTAGATCCAGACCTCGACAGGAGGCCCGTTGGGGATGGGCGACACCTCGTGGTCGATCTTCTTGGGGAGGCCGTACAGCACGTACACGGCGCCACGGTCGGAGTGGCGGCCGAGCAGGCCGGACTCGCTGTAGCGATGGTCGGCGGTCACCGAGCGCTCGTCGAAGGTCTCGCGGATCGGGTTGCCGGGCTTGTCGGCGGAAGGGTCGCGCCGCTGCCAGAACCGCTCGATGAAGGCCGCCGCCTCCGGGTCGCCGGGGAGGGTCAGGTACTCGTTGATCTCCTCCGGGGTGGCGAGGCGCGCGGCCGCCCCCACCATCCAGGAGGAGTACTCGGGCCCGAGAGCGGGATTGATCAGCTCCGCCATCGAACGGGGCGCGGAGGACCCGCCGCCGCACCCGGCCGCGAGGAGCGCCAGCAGAAGCAGGAGGAGCGGAGCGCGCCGGGGCATCGGATCGGTCATGGGATCAATCATGGCGTCGCAGCAGGTCGAGGAACTCTTCCCGCACCGGTTTCTGGTGGAAGATGCCGCGTAGCGCCGAGGTCACCGTGAGCGCCCCCGGCTTCTTGACGCCGCGCATCTCGACGCAGAGATGCCGGGCCTCGATGACGACCATCGCCCCGAGGGGCTGCAGCTTCTGCTCGAGATAGGTCACCACCTGCTCGGTCAGCCGCTCCTGGAGTTGCGGCCGCTTGGCGTAGAACTCCAGGATGCGGGCGAACTTCGACAGCCCGAGGATGCGCTCGCGCGGGATGTAGGCGATGTGGGCATGGCCGTAGAAGGGGACCAGGTGATGGGCGCACATGGAGTAGAAGGGGATCTGTTTCTCCATCACCATGTGGCTGTACCCCTCCTCGTTGGGAAAGGTCGTCACCTTGGGCTCCGCACCTTCCGCCAGCCCCCCGAACATCTCGATGTACATCTTGGCGACCCGCAGGTCGGTCTCGGCGAGGTTCGGGTCGCTCAGGTCCAGCCCGAGGGCCGTCAGGATCCCCCGCACGTGATGGGCGATGGTGGCGAGCTTGCCCTGCTGCTCGCCGTCCAGCTCGGCCAGCGCGACCGGCGGCACATGCCCCGGGAGGATGACTTCGGGCTCCTTGCTCATGGATCGGCTCCTCGGCTCCTTCAAAAGGCCCGCTGAAACGGGCTCCTATCCTACACCAGGGCGGCCGGTAACGATTTTGCAGACGGTCTTGGGTACCGGTGCCTCGCGGGAGGCACCGACTCCAAGGAGGAAGCGATGCCCTATAGCGTGATGATCTGGCTGGTGGACCGCGAGCACACCCCGAGCGGCCTGGAGACCCGGGAAAACCGCCACGACCCCGTGCTCACCCCCGGCGCGGCCGCGGGCGTGACGGCGGGCCCCGCTTTCGACCGCCTGAACTACGGCTTCTACGAGGACGAGGACGACGCCAAGGCCGCCATGAAGGAGATTGCCAAGGAGCTCGAGAAGAACGCTCCGGTCAAGGTGAAGAGCGGCAGCCGTACCTTCCTGATCCCGGCGAGCCGGATCCACTACGTCGTCTCCGAGGAGGTCACCCGCCCCAAGGACGAACCGGCAGGAGCGTACGCGGGGGCCGGGAAAGCCCACGCCGCGGTCTGATCGTCCATGCGGTCCGCCTCTTGCAATGTTCTGAGGGGACCCGGTTCCACGGGTCCCTTCAACGAGGAGAACATCATGGCTTCGAAGACTGCACAAAGCATCATGACCGATAGCCCGGCGGTCTGCACCCCGGATACCACCGCCCAGGACGCCGCCCGGATGATGGAGGAGAACGACTGCGGGAGCCTGCCGGTGGTCGAAGGGCGCGATGCGATGAAGCTGGTCGGGATGGTGACCGATCGCGACCTCGCGATCCGCATCCTGGGCCGCGGCCAGGCTCCCAGCACGCAGGTCCGCGAGGCGATGAGCAAGAACGTCTCCTCGGTCAAGGTGGACGACGACCTCAACGCCGTCGAGCAGATCATGTCCGGCCAGCAGGTACGCCGCGTCCCGGTAGTCGATGGCCAGGGTCGTGTCGTCGGCATCGTCGCGCAGGCGGACCTCGCCCGCGAGCTCGGCAGCTCGAAGGAGGTCGGCCGGGTGGTGGGGAAGATCTCCCAGCCGTAGGAGAGCTGCCGGTGCGCCCCCCGCTGGTCCCCCCGGACCACTACCGCTATGATGCGAGGGGCAAGGAGGGCGCGCCCCATGCTCTACGACCTCTCGCCCACGATCCGTCCGGAAACCCCGGTCTGGCCGGGCGACACTCCGTTCCAGTCCCGGTTGAGCTGGTCGATCGCCGACGGGGCCAGCGTCAATCTCTCGGCGATCACCACCACCCCCCATCTGGGGTCGCACGCCGACGCCCCGTTCCACACCGAACCGCGCGGCGAGGGGATGGCCGAGATGCCGCTCGATCGTTATCTCGGCCCCTGCCGGGTGCTGCGGGTGCCGCCGCAGCCGCTGATCGAGCCGCGCCACCTCGAGGGGATCGACCTCTCAAACCCCCGGCGGCTGCTGTTCAAGAGCGAGAGCGTGCGCGACCGCCGGAGCTTTCCCGAGCGGTTCACCGCCCTCTCGCCCGAGGCCGCGGCCTTCCTGGCCGAGAAGGGCATCCTTCTGGTGGGGATGGATACCCCCTCGGTCGACCCGTTCGACAGCAAGACGCTCGACGCCCACCACGCCCTGTTCCGCGGCGGCGTCGCCATCCTGGAGGGTCTGGTGCTCGACGGCGTGCCAGAGGGGGTCTACGAGCTGATCGCCCTGCCGCTCCGGCTCGCCGGGCTCGACGCCTCGCCGGTGCGGGCGGTGCTGCGGACCCTCGAAGCAGGATTCGGCGGCTCCGCGTGCGGATAGAATAGCGGCAGTATTTTGGAGGAGGGTTTTCTCATGACGGGTAAAGAATTCGTCGCGCGGCTGGTCGATGAGATGGACCAGCTCTTCGCGCGGTTGGGAGAGACGGAGACGCTCGAGGCGGAGTCGGAGGGGAACGTGGACGTGGTCACCCTTCTCCGCCTCGCCCTGAAGAGCGAGCTCGAAGCCAGCGAGCTCGCCGGCTTCTGGCTGCCCACCACCCCCGAGGTGGACGCCAAGATGGCCCTCGCCCTGCAGTGCGGGGACGAGATGAAGCACTACGGCATGATCAGCCAGCGCCTGGCCGAGCTCGGCGCCGACCAGACCGACTTCGATCCCCTCGCCGAGGGGCACAGCCCGCTCTACCAGTACCTGCGCGGGCTGCGCACCACGGTCGAGCGCATCGCCGCCGGGCCGTTCGCCAGCGAGGCGATCGCCAAGGTGCGCAACGCCCAGTTCGTGAGGTTCTGCCTCTCGGTGGGCGACCTCGAGACGGCGCGGCTCTACGACGAGACGATCCAGCGCGAGGAGATCCATCACTACCACCTCGGCCTGGAGTACCTGGAGAAGCACGCCACGACGCCGGAGCTCCAGGAGCTCGCCGCCTCCGCCGTGCGCAACACGCTGGCGATCGCCGACGAGCTGCGCAACCTGGCGGCCAAGACAACCGGCGTCCACAACATTCCCGTTTCCTGACGATGCCTGTTTCCTGAAAGAGGGCCAAGGAATTGCAGATTTCGACGATCGCCGTGCTGGGCGCCGGCACGATGGGACGCGGCATCGCCCACGTCTCCGCCCAGGCCGGCTATACGACCCATCTCTACGACACCAGCGCCGAGGCCCTGAAGAAGGCCGAGGCGAGCATCCACAAGAACCTCGCCAAGGGGGTCGAGCTGAAGAAGGTCGACGCCGGGGTAGCGGAGCGGGCCCGGCAGGGGTTGCGCCTCTACGACAACATCTCCGAGGCGCTGGAGAGCGCCGACCTGGTCATCGAGTCGGTCCCCGAGAGCATGGCCCTGAAGATCGATTCCTTCCAGGCCGCCGCCCTGCACGCTCCGAAGCACGCCCTGTTCGCCAGCAACACCTCGGCGCTCTCGATCACCGAGATGGCCGCCGGCTCGGGGCGCCCCGAGCGCTTCGCCGGCATGCACTTCTTCAACCCCGTCCACGTGATGAAGCTGATCGAGCTGATCCGCGGGCTCGAGACCTCGCAGGAGACGATCGACGCGTTGCGCGCGGTCGGCGAGCGGATGGGCAAGGAGATCGTGGTGGTCAACGAGGCGCCGGGGTTCGTCACCAGCCGCATCAACGCCCTGATCGGCAACGAGGCCTTCCGCATGCTCCAGGAGGGGGTGGCCAGCGCCGAGGACATCGACAAGGCCCTGAAGCTGGGCCTCAACCACCCCATGGGCCCGTTCGAGATGGTCGACCTGGTGGGGCTCGACGTCCGCCTGTCGATCCTCGAGTTCCTCCACCGCACCCTGGGGGAGACCTTCCGGCCCAACCAGATCCTCGTCCAGCACGTCCGCGCCGGCCGCCTCGGCCGCAAGGTGGGGCGCGGGGTGTACGACTACGACGAGAACGGGGTGCGGGTAAAGTAGGGCCCTAAGCCGCCAGCTCCGCGATTCCGCGCTCCAGCCGCCGCGCCAGCTCGGGAAGCGCGGCCTCGTCCACCGAGCAGTGGGCGATGCGGAGGTAACGCGGAGCGATCGAGACCAGGCCGGTGTCGTGGCGGGCCAGCAGATGCCGGCGGGCGGTCTCGGCGTTGATCCCCAGCGCCTCGGGGATCTCCACCAGCGCGAAGCAGCCGGAATTGAAGGGGAGCACCGTCAGGAGACCGGGATCGACCCCGGCGAGCGCCCCCTTCAACGCCCGGTAGCGCCCTTCGAGCAGGAGCCGCACCGCCTCGATCTCGCGCTCGATCCCCTCTTTGCGCAGAGCCTGCAGGAGGATCACCTGGCTCGCCGCCACCGGCGCGCAGACCCCTGAGCGCACCAGCAGGCTCACCTTGCTCTCCAGCGCGCGCGCCACTCCTGAGTCCGGCTCGGCGGCGAAGGTGAGGAAGCCGACCCGACCGCCGAAGAAGGAGAACTCCTTGGTGGCGCCGTCGATCTTGACCGCCACCAGGTTGGGGTGCGCCCCGGCGAGGTCCCAGAACAGCGACTCGCGGGGGATCTCCGGCTCGAAGACCAGCCCCGCATAGGCGTCGTCGCAGATCACCACCAGCGGCCGGCGGTCGGCTTCGGCGAGCAGCGACTCGACCGTGGCCCGGCGCTCCTCGCGGTCCGGCGTGTAGCCGCCGGGATTGGAGGGGATGTTGAGCAACCCGACCGCGGGCTCCCCCGGCGGCAGGCCGGCCAGGGCGTCGGCGATCGCCCGCGGGTTGTAACGCCCGTCGGCATAGGCGGGCGCGGTCAGCACCCGCGATCCCGTGCGCAGCCCGAAGGCTTGGCGATAGTTGCCCCAGAACGGCTGCGGGGTAGCGACCGCCTTCCCCGCGCCGCCGAAGAGCTCCGCCAGCAGGGAGAGGCCGTGGCTCAGGCCCACCGTCACGATCGGCAGGCTGGACGGGACTCCGGCGGGCGCCGACCGCCGCTGCCACTCCCGCCACCGCCCGCGCACCTCGGGCAGCCCGGCGACGGGCGAGCCGGAGAGCGCGTCGTCCAGGTCCCCCGCGGCCAAGCCTTCGAAGGCCGAGGCCAGCTCCGGCCGGGTGCCTTCAGGGACCGAGACGCCCCGCGCGGACGCTACGGCGCCGGAGGACGCCCGCCGCCCGAGCGGCGAGAGGGCCCGGAACAGGGCCGGCGCCTCCCGCTCCAGCGGCTCGTCGATCTCGGCGGCGGTCGTCCCGGACATGGAGCCGAAGTATATCCCCCTGTCCCGTCTTGGCGTTCGCGAGCATCTCTTGTAAGTTGACGGTCGTTCACGGGGACGACCAAGATGCCAAAGACGACAACCCTACTGGTCCTCGCGCTGGCGCTCCGCGCCGCCAGCCTGCATGGAGCCCGCATGCCCGAACCGATCGCCTATACCCTGCGTTTCCCCGCCCCCCAGACCCACTATGTGGAGGTCGAGGCGCTGGTCCCCACCGGCGGCCGCTCCGAGGTCGAGCTGACGATGGCCGTCTGGACCCCCGGTTCCTATCTCGTGCGGGAGTACTCCCGCAACGTGGAGGGGCTCTCCGCCGCGACCGAACGGGGGGAGGCGCTCGCCGTCGAGAAGACGGTCAAGAACCGCTGGCGGATCGAGACCCGGCAGGCTCCCCGGGTGGTCGTGCGCTACAAGGTCTACTCGCGGGAGATGTCGGTGCGGACCAACTTCGTCGACTCCGGCTTCGCGCTGATCAACGGCGCCCCCACGTTCCTGACCCTCGCCGGCAAGGAGACCGGGACGGAGCGGCACCCCTACGAGATCCGGCTCGAGCTGCCGGCGGAGTGGAAGGTCTCGGCGAGCCCGCTCCCCCATCTCTCCGGAAACGGCGCGGAGGGGGGAGAGCACGGCTATCGCGCGGAGGACTTCGACACCCTGATCGACTCGCCGATCTACGCCGGCAGCGCGCGGACCTATCCGTTCGAGGTCGCGGGCAAGCTCCACCTCCTGGTCAACGAGGGGGAGGGCTCCGTCTGGGACGGTCCTCGCTCGGCGGCCGACGCGGAGAAGATCGTGCGCGAGCAGGCGGCCTTCTGGGGGCTCGCGCCCTACCCGCGCTACGTGATCTTCAACCTGCTCACCGAGAGCGGCGGCGGGCTCGAGCACAAGAACGCCTGCACCCTGATGAGCAGCCGCTGGCGGAGCCGCACCCGCGAGGGGTACCTCGAATGGCTGGGGCTGGTCAGCCACGAGCTGTTTCACGCCTGGAACGGCAAGCGGCTCCGTCCCGTCGAGCTGGGACCGTTCGACTACGAGCAGGAGGTCTACACCCGCAGTCTCTGGGCGGTCGAGGGGATCACCTCCTACTACGGCGATCTCATCGTGCACCGGGCGGGATTCTCCACCGTCAGGGAGTACCTGAAGAGCCTCGGCAAGGCCGTCGAGATCCTGCAGACCACCCCGGGCCGCCTGGTCCAGCCGCTCGACGAGTCCTCCTTCGACGCCTGGATCAAGTTCTACCGGCGGGACGAGAACACCGGCAACAGCGGCGTCAGCTACTACACCAAGGGGGAGGTCGTCGCCTTCCTGCTCGACGCCAGGATCCGCCGCGCCACCGGCGGCCGGCGGAGCCTCGACGATGCCATGCGCCTCGCCTTCCAGCGCTACTCGGGCGAGCACGGCTTCCGCCCCGAGGAGCTCCGGCGCGCGTTTGAAGAGGTGGCGGGGATCGACCTCGGCGGCTGGCTCCACAACGCCGTCGACACGGTCGAGGAGCTCGACTACAAGGAGGCGCTCGACTGGTACGGGCTGCGCTTCGCCACGGAGACCGAGAAAAAAGATGGGGAGCCGCAGGAGCTGCCGGCTGGCTGGCTGGGGCTGGACGTCGAGGTTCAGGGGGGCCGGTTGACCGTGACCGTGGTGAAGCGCGGGACCCCCGCCTACGCGGCCGGGGTGAACGTCGGCGACGAAATCCTGGCCATCGACGACTACCGGGTACCGCCCGAGGGGCTGGAGGGGAGGCTCAAGTTCTATCGCCCGGGCGAGAAAGCCACTCTGATGGTGGCCCGGCGGGACCGGCTGGCGCGCCTGCCCGTCACCTTCGGCGAGAAGCCCAAGCCACAATGGAAGTTGGAGCCGCGCCCCGACGCCACGCCGGAGCAGAAGGCCCACCTCGCGGCCTGGCTGACGGGGAAGGCCGCTCCAGCAGAGACGAAGGAGGAGACGAAGACGCCGGCGACCGTTTTGCGCCAGGTTTTACGCTAAGAGCCGGCCTCGAAGCTCCACGCCTTCACCTCCCACGCGCCCCCCTCGATGGCGACCGCGCCGACGTATTTCTCCGCCGGGATGAGGTGATGGAAGAACCAGCGGGCGGCCCGCTCGGCGTCCCCTTCGAGGGTGAGCATGCGCGGCGGGTCTCCCGGGGCGAGGGTCACGTCGAAGGAGTCGAGCGGCGCCGCGAGCCCCTCCCCCACCGCCTTGAGATAGGCCTCCTTCCGCGTCCAGCAGTTGAAGAAGGTCTCCTCCTTGCGCGGGCCAGGAATCCCCCGCAGCACCTGCCGCTCGCTCTCCGAGAAGAAGCGCTCGGAGATCTGCTCGCAGTCCGGCATCGGCCGCAAAAACTCGACGTCGACGCCGATCTCGGGGCCGTTCACGAAGCCCACCAGGGCCAGCTCGTCGGAGTTCGAGAGGTTGAACTGCAGCCCGCCCGCGTCGAGCGGGGACTCCAGGAACGGCTTGCCGCGGGGGCCGTAGCGGAACCGGATCGCCTCCGGCCGCTCGCGGAGATAGGCGGCGAGCAGCGTCCGCAGAGCGCCGCGCCCCACCACGTACTGCCGCCGGTGCTTGTCGAAGCGGAAGCGGCTCGCGCGCTCCCACTCCTCGGCCGCCAGAGAGCGCCCCAGCCGCTCGACCTGCTCGGGAGGAGGATCGAGCCGGACCGCCCAGACGTGGATCTCGCCCGGCCTCAGCTCCAGGCCGGCGACGGGCGAGCGTGGAGGAAAGCCGGTCACCAGGCGCGGGGGAGTGCCGTGGCGGAGAGCTCCGCAAGATCGCGGGACACCGACTCGAGGACGAGCTCCTTGCCGCTGTTGATGAAGAAATGGTCGCCCGGCAGCATCCGGACGCGGAACCGGCCGCTGGTGTGCTCCTTCCAGGCCTCCACGTCCTCGCGGAGGACATCCAGGTCGCCGATCCCGCCGAAGGCGGAGATCCCGGCCTGAAGCGGCTCCTCCCGGGTGTATTCGTAGGTCTCGTTGACGGAGAAGTCGGTCCGCAGGAGGGGGAGGATCAGCTTCATCAGCTCTTCATGCTGGAGCACCTCTTCCGGCGTGCCGTTGAGCTCCCGCAGCCTGGCGATGAACTCCGGCTCCGGGAGCGCATGGATGGGCTCCTCGCGGGCCGGCAGGTGCGGCGCGCGGCGGCCGGAGACGAAGAGGTGCAGCGGCTGGGGCCCGCCCCGCCGGCGCAGCTCCCGCGCGAGCTCGAAGGCGATGGCGGCACCCATGCTGTGCCCGAAGAAGACGAAGGGGAGATTCAGATAGGGAGCGATGGCGTCGGCGATCGCCTGGACCATCGGCTCCAGGTGCTCGTAGGAAGGCTCGCGCAGCCGGCTCTCCCGGCCGGGGATCTGCACCGGGCAGACCTCGAGGTCGCTGGGCAGAGAGGTGCCCCAGCCCCGGTAGATCGAGGCGCCGCCTCCCGCGTAGGGGAAGCAGAACATGCGCATCCTGGCGCGTGGGTTCACGTCGCGGTAGGCCAGCCACCGGTCCGCGGGTTTACCGCTCGGTCTCAAGGCTAGTTGGTTTCCTGACCCGCCTGGCGGGAGCGCTCCATCTCCTCCATCTTCTTGCGCAGGGAGAGGGGACGCATGTCCGTCCAGACTTCCTTGATGTAGTCGAGGCACTCCTGCTTGGGGCCGGACTTGCCGACGTCGTTCCAGCCGAGAGCGTTCTCGCGGTGGGCGGGCCAGATCGAGTACTGCTCCTCGTGGTTCATCACCACCTTGTAGATGGTGTTGTCTTCCTTGTCTTCCCAGCTCATGTCGACATCTCCTGGTTTTGGTGATTCGGCACCGGCGGGCAGAGAGTGCCGCGCCGAACGGAACCGTTCCCTCTCCTAAGTGTCGGAAACGCCGCAGGCGTGACACTTCGCGAGGGAAGAGAAGCTTACCAGCTTACCGGCTCCCCGGTCACTCCTCCCCGGCCCGCCGCGAACGCGCCCTGCCGAGCGCCGCGACGAGGGCGTCGACGTCCTCCGGCCCCGTCAGGTAATTGGTGATGCAGGCCCGCAGGGCGGGTCCGGTCTCCCCCAGCGCCACGGTGCTGAGCCAGGCCTCGCCCGAAGCGACCACATCCGCGGCGACCGCTTCGAGGAACGCGGCCGAGCGCCCCTCCCGGCTGGCGTCGACGAAGCAGACCACGGGCAGCGGCGTATCGTTGACGATCGCCCACCCCTCCCGCCGCAACCGCTCGCGGAGGAGCTCCCCCATCGCCGTCTGCCGGCGGATCGCATCCTCGTATCCTGCCCAGCCGGCGACGGCCAGCGAGAGGAAGAGCTTGAGGCCGATGAACCGGCGGGACCACTGCATGGAATGGGCGTAGGGGTCCGCCACCGGCAGGACGGCCCCCTCGCGCGGCATGTAGCCGGCCGCCACCCGGAAGGTCCGTTCCAGGATGCCGGGGTGACGCGTGAGGTAGATCCCCGCGCCCATCGGCACCGAGAGCCACTTGTGGGCGTCGAAGGTGATCGAGTCGGCGCGGGCGGTGCCCGCGAGGACCGGCCGCAGCTCCGGCACCAGGGCCGCGCCACCGCCCCACGCCGCGTCGACGTGGAGCCAGAGCCCCGCCTCGTCCGCTACCTGGGCGAGCTCGTCGACGGGATCGATCGCGCCCGCGCCGGTCGAGCCCACGGTGGCCACGACGAGGAACGGGGAGCACCCCGCCTCGCGATCCTTCTCGATCTGGGCCGCCAGATCCCCGGGGGACATCCGTAGCGAGGAGTCCACCCGCACCTCGCGCACCGCCTCGGTGCCGAGCCCGGAGAGGCGCGCCGCCTTGAGGAAGGAGTGGTGGGCCTCGGTCGAGACGTAGAGCACCGGCTGGCTGCGCACGGCGAGCATGCCGCGGCGGCCGATCTCGGGGAAGGCACGGGTGAGCGCCGTCAGCAGCGCGGTGTGGTTCGCCTCCGCGCCGCCCGAGGTGAAGGTGCCCTCCATCCGGGCCGGGTCGAAGCCGAAGCGCTCCCCGAGAGCCCGGATCAGGTGCTGCTCGATCTCGGCCGCCATCGGGCTGTGGCTCCAGGCCGCGAGCTGCGGATTGAAGGCGGCCACCAAGGCGTCGGCGGCGATGCCCATCGTCGCCGGCGCCGGATTGAACAGCCCGAAGTAGCGTGGATGGGGAGTGTGGACCTGCCACTGCCAGAGGCTCTCCACCGCGAAGTCGAGCGCTTCCAGAGGGGCGACCGGCTGCTCGAAGTCGAATGGGGCGAGCGCCCCCCGGATCGCATCGAGGTCGAGCGGCGGGGCCACCCGCGCCTCCCCCACTCCGTTGAGATAGGACTCGATCGCCTCCACCAGGCGGCGCCACAGCTCGCCCCGGGTTTTGTCGTCCAACATCAGGGCGTCCAGCTTCAGCATGTCGTCTTCCTCTCCTTCCATCGGACCGCAGATCATAGAGCAGGAGCGTGGAAGGGCCTACAATGCCCCTTCATGACCACGCCCACCCCGGCCTCCCGCCTCGCCCCCTGTCCGCGCACCCCGAACTGCGTCTCCACCCAGGCGCCACCCGGGCCGCAGCACATGGAGCCCATCCCTTATACGGGATCGCCCGACGCGGCGCGCGCGAGGCTGCTGCAAGTCGTACGCAACCACCCGCGGACCCGGATCGTGCAAGAGGGTCCAAACGGTCTCAAGGCGGAGTGCCGCTCGGCGTTCTTCCATTTCGTCGACGACGTCGAATTCGTCTTCGACGACGCGGCCAGGCGGATCGAGTTCCGCTCCGCCTCGCGCCTTGGCCGCAAGGACTTCGGAGTGAACCGGAAACGGATGGAGGAGATCCGCGCCGCCTTCCTCGCCGCCGGCCCGGGCCGCCGATGAGGGCCTTCGCCGGATGAGGATCTTCGAATACCGGGCGCGGACCCGCGTCCCGCGGCCTGGGGAAGTTCGGTTGCAGGAAATTTTCGGTCCGGCTACTCGGGAAAAACCAGACGTTGGCTCTGGCGATCAAACCACCCGGGAACGGTGCTCTCGTTGAAATCAAAGGCCTCGTAGACACGCCTGACGAGACGGTATGCACACCCGTCGGGGCTGGCGTTGATCTCCGCGAAATCGAACCTCAAGGGACTCTCCCAGATGAGATCGTCCGACGAGTCGTACTTGTGGGGAGTGTTCAGGGCGATCGCTTGGCCTGGAGCTCCACCGCGCAGGATCCATCCCCGGACACCCAGGATCACCAGATCGGCGAGAACAGGGTCGCCAGGTTTTAATTTGCCGTCATAAATTGCCTTCGCCAGTCGAAATCCCGAGACGGGAAACTCCAGGAGGGCCAACGGCCAAAGCTCCTTCCCCTGGCCCCGGCGCCCCAGGCTGAGATCCTCGAGCGGCACCTCGAAGACCATTCCTCCGTCGCGCCGGATCTCGACCCTTCTCCGGACCTCCGGAGCCGTCATCAGCTTGTCCGGCAGGATCACGGGCGAGCGATCCGAGTTGGCGAAGTTCCACCCCCCTCGACGGTTCCCGCTGAGCTCAGGGTCGAACAAGAGATCTCTCTGTTTCCGGGGCTCGATCTCAACTTTGGAAGCAGGCCGCAGGCTCAACCAGAACAGCCCTTCGTCCCTCTTCAGGATCGCGCCCTTCTCTTCACGCATCTTCGCTTCGGCACCCTCAAGCGCCTGGGGGCCCTGATTGCGCGCAAGCAGCTCGTCTCTCGTCATCGGCCTGATCCGGTCTTTGATCCGGATCACGAAATGACGGCCTCCCTTCCTCAAGAAGGCATAAGGTCTGCGAGCCGGATCTGGAGCGGCGACGATCCGCAGAACGGCCCCCTCCCCTTCATCTCGCGGATCCACGTCCACCTCATTGCCCGACAGAGGGGGCTCGATGGTATCGACCAGGTAGTCCAAGAGCCGGTGTTCCTCTGCTTCCGCGTTGGGGACCGCCTCCACGGCTACGGCCCGTCCCTCCTCCTCCCTGAGGCCGACCCACACCTCTCCACCCTCAGCGTTCAGCATCGCCACCACCTCCCGGGCGATCTTTTCCGGCTCCTTGAGAGCATCCGCTGCTTTGAACTCCAGCCGCTGACTCTCTCTTTGACCGAGCGGAATGCTGTCGCTCATGACGGTTCTCCTCGTAGGCAAGCCATCGGATCGAGGAGGAACCGCTGAAGGGCTACCGCTTCGATCCCTTCGGCACTCTCTTCGATGACGCCACCATGCACCAGGAGACTGCGGTCCGCCCCCAACTCCCGGGCCGCCTGACGGAGACGCTCCACCTTGTTGACTCTCAGCCGTAGCGCGCTCGTCACCTCGATGGCAACCAGACGGCCCGGAGTCTCCAGGACGAAGTCGATCTCGAGATCCTCCCGATGACGGAAGTAGGTCAACCGTCCCTCCAACTCCCGGGCGGCTTCCCTCAGATGGCGGAACACCGCCGCCTCGAAGGCCCGCGCCCGAACGGCGGGGTCGTGAACCGGCAGCGGCGCGAAGGCGGAAACCAGGCCGGGATCGGCGGCAAAGATCTTGGATTTGGACCTCAGGCCGGCGGCCGCGTTGCGGATGAACCGCTCCAGCGGGGAAACCAGGAGGGTATCGGCAAGGAGACGCGCCCAGTCCCGGACCGAGCGGGCGTCGGCTCCCAGATCCCGGGCTCGGGCCTCGGCATTGAACTCCGCCCCGGAATCCTGGAGGAGATAGACCAGAAGGTCCTTCACCCTCGCCACGTCGACGCCAAGACCGGAGAGGTCCCGCAGGATCGCCCGTTCGGCGATGTCGCTCCGCAAACGCCGGCGGACTTCCGGGAAGTCCTCGCTCAACGCGTGCTCGGGAAAACCTCCCAGGGCCAAGTACCGCTCGTGAAGGTTCGGGGCGCGGCGGAGCGTCGTCTCGACACCCTGCTCGCCGGCCCCCCCCTGGAGACGAACGAACTCCCGGTAGGAGAGGCCCTCGATATAGATCTCATCCCATCGCCCCTGGCCTGATTCGACAGCGCCGGCGCGGAGAAGGCCCGCGGCGGAATCCGTGGCGACGATCCGGCCGATCCCCGCGTCGACAGCCTGCTTGAGCCAGCGATCCCAATGGACGGCGCCACGGATCTCGTCCAGCAGGAAGACGCGAGGATAATCCGGGCTCAGGCCGAACGGTTGAGCGTCCACGACATTGCGGGCCGAGACCTCACCGGTGATCCGCTCATCCGAGAAATCGAAGTAGGTCAAATTCTGGGGCGGACATCCCCTTTCGAGCAGCTCATCCGCCAGTTGCAGGAGGAGCACCGTCTTGCCGACCTGCCGCGGGCCCAGGAGCAAGGTCGCCCGGCGATCGTCAGTCCGCAGGACGCGCCGCAGGATCTCCGGCTCCAGGTCGCGCCGGACGGGATACCCTTGGGCGCGGCGGACCGCCGCATCCCGCCACCAGGGGTTCTGATCCTGCAAGAGGTCGGTTAAGATCATTCCAATGTCCCCTCCAAAGGATTCTACCAGCATCCTAATGTCTAAAGACGAATTCTCTCCATCCCCCGACCTCCTCTACGCCCCGCACGGCGAGCCTGGACACTTCTTCAACCCCTGGGCGCCGTTCAACAACCGATTCGTCGACCTGCTGCGGTGGCAGCTCGGGAAGAAGGAGTACGACAAGAGCGCGCCGCTCCAGATCCCCGTGGTGGCGAACGACGGCGCGTATCTGCAGGACCGGGGACAGCCGGACTCGGTGACCTGGGTGGGACATTCGACGTTCGCGGTCCAGGACGGCGGGGAGGTCTTCCTGACCGACCCCCACTTCGGGAAGCGGGCCCTGCTCCCCCGCCGGCTCACCCCGCCGGGGATCCCTCTCGCGGCCGTGCCGCCGGACGCCTTCGCCGTCCTCTCCCACAACCACTACGACCACCTCGACGACTGGAGCGTCCAGCACCTGCCGGCGACGATCCCGTGGTTCGTTCCCCTGGGGCTCGCCGGGTTTCTCCGCCAGCGGGGGCGGCAGGTCGTGGAGCTCGACTGGTGGCAGAGCGCCCGCCACGGCCGGTGGACCCTCACCTGCCTCCCCGCCCAGCACTGGTCCAACCGTTTCGGCTCCCCCCGCAACGCCAGCCTCTGGTGCGGCTGGCTGCTCGACTCGGGCACCCGGCGCTATTACTTCGCCGGCGACTCCGGCTACTTCCACGGCTTCGCGGAGATCGGGCGGCGCTTCGCCCCGATCGACGCCGCCTTCCTCCCCATCGGCGCCTACGAGCCGCGCTGGTTCATGCGCGCCCAGCACGCCGACCCCGAGGAGGCCTACCGCGCCTTCCACGACCTCGGCGCCCGCACGATGATCCCCATGCACTGGGGGTGTTTCGACCTTACGGACGAGCCGGCGGACCTCGCCCCCAGGGTGCTGGCGAAGGTCCTGGCGGACCGCCCGGACCGCGACCGGGTGCGGACGATGGCGGTGGGAGAACGGTGGAGGATCGGAGACGCCTGAGCGCTGTGGTAGAGTCGATGCCCCGCTGTTTGGGGGTGGGCCTTCGGGGTAGGCATGGGTACGACGAGATCCTCGGCGCAGCAGCAGATTCCACGAGCTTCCAGGCGCGCCGCGCCCGGCCGGAGCCGCTCCGGAGATACCCTCGCCGCGGGCCGCCCCGTGCAGTTGGAACTCTTCGGGCTCCGCTTCGCCCCTTCCCCCGCCGCGATCCCGGCCCAGCCCGCACCGGCCGATCCGACCGCCCTGCGGTTCCATCTCCTGCGCCAGCTCAACCGGCTGACCGGCGGCCGGCTCCGCTCCCTGGAGCTGACCGACAACCGCCGCACCATCCTGAGCGTCCGCGCCGGGAAGATGGGAAGCCGGGCGCCGCTCGAGCTGCGCATACACCACTCCTTCACGGCTGCTCCCGAGGAGGTACTGCGGGCCGTCGCCACCTTCGTCGAGAGCAAGCGGGGGAGCGACCGCTCCCGCGAGGCGCTGGTGCTCATCCGCGAGCACTTCTCCGCCCACCGGACGACCGCCCGCACGCGCCGGGTGGTCCTCCAGCCGGTGGGGGTGGCCCTCGACCTGCGCGAGCTCTTCGCCGAGCTGAACGAGCGCCATTTCGAGGGGCGGCTGGCGGCGGGCATCACCTGGGGGAAGTCGGCGATCGCCTCCCGTTGCGGGCGCCGCCGGAGCTCCAGCCTCCAGCTCGGCAGCTACTCCTATGAGGACCGCCTGATCCGGGTGCACCGCGTGCTGAACGATCCGGAGGTCCCCCGCTACGTGGTCGAGGCCGTGGTCTACCACGAGATGCTCCACGCCGACATGCCCCCTGAAATCCGCGGTGGCAAGCGGATGTTCCACACCCCCGAGTTCCGCCGCCGCGAGCGCCTCTACCGGAATCTCACCCGGGCCGAGCGCTGGATCGGCGAAAACATGCCCGCCCTGCTGCGGGCGCGAACGGCGATGTCGGCGGGGAAGAAGCCGGGGAAGCCGGCGCGGCGGCACCTCTGAACCTCCCAACCTGACATCCGACATAATCAAATGCACATAGGAAGCTAAGTACGGCCGCGAAATTGCAGACTCCATGCCGGGCCAGCCTTCTCGAGTCTCCATCATGTTGGCGGAGACCCCACTCCAAAAGGAGCCCGACATGTCGAAGATCCTTCGGTTTGTCTTCCTGGTCTCTGGCTTGGGCCTGATGCTCGCCTTCCTGCCCAGCCCCCCGGCCCACGCGAGCTTCAACGCCGTCTGCTACATCACCGCCAGCGGCCTGCCGCCGATCCGCATGCAATCCGATCCGGACGGCGGCGTCACCTTCTTCGTTCAGACGGCAAACGGCGACGGACGGTTCTTCCAGATCCGTCCGGGCGGGGGGCATTGGGAGGTGATTTCGATGCACAACCTGCCGGAAGGCAGCTTCCTCGAGCTGGACTCCGACGGCTTCGCGGTCGTCCATCAGTACTAACAGCCCTGACAGGGGCTGACAGCCTTCCGCGGGCCGGGCGCTTGGGCCCGCCCGCCTTTTCTTGCCTCCAAACCCTTCTTCTGCAACAATTCCGCAGCGTCTTTGCCGAAAATTTTGTTGGACCTCCGGAGTTGCAGCAAGCCCGACGTGCCGATCCCGAAGCGCGAAGCCCGCCTTTTCCTCTCGCACCCGTTCGAGTTGTCCGCGGCGGAGCACCCATGAAGGCCCGGCGAGATCTGGTCTTCGTCTCCACCGGCCTGGGGCTGGACGGCGGCGGCCGTGCCGTGGCCGGCCGCCTGCTGGCCGGCGGTTGCGCCGGCTTTGCCCGCGAGCGGGGTTTGAGCTTCCGACTCCTGGCGCTCGACGGCGTCGGGCTCCCGGACGTCGACGTCCCCATCCGCGGCTTCGCGGGGGATCAGCGGGCGCTCGCGCTCGAAGTCTGGAAGCGCCAGGTGGTCGACCGCGAGGCGGCCTACGTCTTCGACCTGCTCGGGCCGGCGCGGACGCAGAGCTATCTGCCCGCTCCGCTCCGCGCCCCTTATCTCATCCCGCTCTATGGGATCGAGGTCTGGCGGCCGCTCGAATGGGACCGCCGCCGGGCGCTCGCCCACGCCGCCGTGGTCTTCGCCATCTCCGCCCACACCCTGGAGCGCGCGCGGCCGTTCGCCCCCGGCCTCGAAGACGCCCCCGTGCTCCCGCTGGCGCTGGAGGAGCGCAAGGCGGAGGGGGCGGTGGACGCCCTCCTGCTCGGCCGCGTGGGCCGCGGCTTCTTCCTCATCGTGGGGCGCATGGACGCCCGCGAGCGCTACAAGGGGCACGATCAGCTCCTGGAAGCCTTGCGGGGGATCCCCGGAGCCCGCCTCGTGGTGGCCGGCAACGGCGACGACCGCCGCCGGCTGGAGGCGAAGGCGGCGGGCCTGGAGATGGCGGACCGCGTCGTCTTCACCGGTTTCACCAGCGAGGCGACCCTCGCCGAGCTCTACCGGCGCTGCGTCGCCTTCGCGATGCCCAGCCGGGGGGAGGGGTTCGGGCTCGTCTACCTGGAGGCGATGCGCGCCGCCCGGCCGGTGCTCGCCGCCCGCGGCAGCGCCGCCGGGGAGATCGTGGTGGAGGGCGCGACCGGGCTGCTGGTCGACCCGGACGACCGCGAAGAGCTCCGGGACGCGCTCTGCCGGCTGCTCGACCACCCCGGCGAGACCCGCCGGATGGGTGAGGCGGGCTTCGAGCGCTGGCGCCGGGAGTTCGGGATCGAACGGTTCCGGGAGCGGCTGCGCCCTTTGCTGGACAGGCTGGTGAGCTGATGTGCGGTATCAACGGCATCCTCCGCCTCTCGAACGCGGCGCCGGCGATCGACCGCGACGAGCTGCTCCGCACCCGCGACGCCATGACCCTCCGCGGTCCGGACGGCGCCGGGGCCTGGATCGCGGAGGACGGCCGGGTGGCCCTGGCGAGCCGGCGGCTGGCGATCCTCGACCTTTCGGCGGCGGGGGCGCAGCCCATGGCCTCGGAGGACGGGCGGTTCCGCATCGTGATCAACGGCGAGATCTACAACTTCGCGGAGCTGCGGCGGGAGCTGGAGGCGGAGGGAGCGCGCTTCCGCTCGCGCAGCGACACCGAGGTCGTGCTCGCCCTCTACGCCCGCGACGGAGCGGCCATGCTCTCCCGGCTGCGGGGGATGTTCGGCCTCGCCCTCTGGGACGGCCGGGAGGGGACCCTGCTCCTCGCCCGCGATCCGCTCGGCATCAAGCCGCTCTACGTCTCGACGGCGGGGGGGTGCCTGCGCTTCGCCTCACAGGTGAAGGCGCTGGAGCGCGGGGGCGCCATTCCGATGGAGGTCGACCCCGCCGGAGTGGCCGGATTCCTCCTCTGGGGATCGGTCCCCGAGCCGCTCACGATCCGCCGGGCGGTGCGGGCGCTCCCCGCGGGGCACTGGCTGATCGTTCGCGACGGACGGCTCGCGGAGCCCGTTCCCTTCGGGGTTGCAGAGGTCGAGCCGCTCGATCCGGCCGCCGCGATCGAGGACTCGGTACGGGCGCACCTGGTCTCGGACGTCCCCGTGGCGGTCTTCCTCTCGGCGGGGCTCGATTCGAGCCTGATCGCGGCGCTCGCCCGCCGGCATCTGCCGGAGCCGCCCACGACCTTCACCCTCCGCTTCGACACCCTGGAGGGGACGCCCCAGGACGAGGCGCCGCTCGCCGCCGAGGTGGCGCGGCGGCTGGGGACCCGCCACGTCGAGCGCCGGGTGGGCCGGGCCGACTTCGCCGGCCTCTGGCCGGGCGCGATCGCCGCCATGGACCAGCCGAGCATCGACGGCTTCAACACCTACCTGGTCAGCCGGGCGGCCCACGAGGCCGGGCTCAAGGTGGTGCTCTCCGGCCTCGGTGGCGACGAGATCTTCGGCAGCTACCCCTCGTTCGCCGGCGTCCCCCGGCTGGAGCGCGCGGCGCGCCGGGCGGGGTGGCTCCCCGGAATCGGCATGCTCTGGCCCGCCGTCGCGAAGGCGCTCGCGCCGGACCGCCCGAAGCTCGCCGGGCTGCTCCGCTACGGCAAGACCCTCCCCGGGGCCTACTTCCTCCGCCGCGGCCTGTTCCTCCCCGAGGAGCTAGCTGGTCTGATCGGCCGCGATGCCGCCGCCGAGGGGCTCCGGCGCTACGACCCGGTAGCCGACGCCGCCCGGGCGCTCGCCGCCGCCAACGGCCACGCCGCGGACGGCTGGACGGCCGTTCACGCCCTGGAGACCGCCCGCTACATGCGCAACCAGCTCCTGCGCGACTCGGACTGGGCCTCGATGGCCTGGTCGGTCGAGCTGCGCGTGCCGCTGGTGGACGCCTGGTTGCGCGAGCGGCTCACCGGCAACCGGTTCGAGCCCGCCCGCAGCGCGGGGAAGGCGGCGCTCGTCCGGCTCGCGGCCCCCGAGCTGCCGGAGGCGGTCCTGACGCGGCCGAAGTCGGGTTTTTACATCCCGGTCGCCGAGTGGATGCGGCCGGAGCTGGCGGCGCGGCGGCCAGGGGAGCGGTCGCGGTGGCTGGCGCTGCGCGTGCTGGAGGAGTTCGGGGTGGCGGCGCGATGAGAACGCCAGCCCGGGCCCTCACCCCCGGCCCCTCCGCCGTCCCCTCCCGCCTGCGCACCTGGACCGGGATCCTCTCCGCCTACTTCACCGCCCAGACCCTCACCCAGCTGGCTGGGATCGCGGCCGGGCTGCTGTTCGTCAACTTCATGCCGGTGCGGGAGTTCGCGCTCTATACGCTGGCGTTCTCGGTGGTCACCTTCTTCAACTTCGTCTCCGACCTGGGGAGCACCACCTCGCTGGTCTACTTCTTCCACCAGACGGGGAAGGAGGGGAGCGACTTCCGCCCCCACCTCGCGGCCGTGCTGTCGCTGCGCCGCGCGGCCTTTCTGCTCGGCGCGGTGGCGGTGGTGGCCACCTTCCCGCGCATGGCGGAGGCCAAGGGGTTCGGGCTGGCGGAGTCGCTGCTGGTGACCGCGGGCATCCTGCTCTGCGTCTGGTTCCAGATCGGCTCGTCGCTGCGCCTCCTCGTGCTGCGGCTGGCGGACCGCTACGGCCCCTCCTATCGGGCGGAGATGGCCGGCGGGCTGACGCGTCTGGTGCTGGCGGCGGTGCTGGTAGCCGCGGCCCAGCTGGTGGCGTGGCTGGGGGTGCTCACCTCGGCGGCGGCCTCGGCCGTGGTGGTCTCCCTGGCCCGGCCGGACCTCGCCGGCGCGCCGCGGGTGGACCTCCGCCCCTACCGCCGCAAGGTGCTCCGCTATCTGCTGCCGACGCTGCCGGGAGCGCTCTACTTCTCTGTCCAGGGCCCGCTCACCGTCTGGCTGGCGGCCACCTTCGGCGGCACCCGCAACATCGCCGAGGTGGGGGCGCTGGGGCGGCTCGGGCTGCTGGTGGGGATCTTCTCCAGCTTGACCGGCGTGGTCTTCCTGCCGCGCCTGGCGCGGATCACCGACGACCGGCTCTACCGCCGGCGCTTCCTCCAGTTCGGCGCCGTGCTGGCCGCCGTGGCGCTGGCGATGCTCGCCGCCGCCGCGGTGGCGCCCGGCCTCCTCCTCCTGCTGCTGGGGAAGCACTACGCCGGCCTCCACCGCGAGCTGCTGCTGGTGGTGGGAGGGGCGGCCTTCAGCCTGCTCGACGGCTACGCGGTGAACGTCAACCTCTCCCGCTCCTGGACCCGCTGGCAGGGGGTGGCGGTGGGCGTCCTGATCGCCGTCCAGGCGGGGCTGGTGGCGATCCTGCCGCTGTCCACCACGGCCGGCGTGCTGACTTTCAACCTGCTGGGCGGCGCCGCGGCCCTGGCCAGCCAGCTGGCGATCCTGGCGGTCGGATTCACCCGGCCGGCGTGGGTGCACTGGAAGTGAAGGTCGTCCACGTGACCCCCACCTACTTCGCTCCCGAATCGGCGCTCGGCGGCGGCGAGCGCTTCGCGGAGGAGCTGGCGCGCGCCATGGCCCGCCGGGCGGAGGTGAAGCTGGTCAGCTTCGGGCCGCGGGAGATCCGCGAGAGCCCCCGGCCGGGCTACGAACGGGTGATCCTGAAGAGCTGGACCCGCGACCGCTGGACGCCGTTCGCCCCCGGGCTGCTCCCGGAGCTGCGCGGGGCGGACGTCGTCCACTGCCACCAGTTCCACGTGCTGCCGACCTTCCTCGCCGCCCTCTTCGGCCGCCTGCGGGGGAGCCGCGTCTTCGTCTC
This sequence comes from uncultured Acidobacteriota bacterium, assembly GCA_963698025.1. Classification (GTDB taxonomy): domain Bacteria; phylum Acidobacteriota; class Thermoanaerobaculia; order Multivoradales; family UBA5704; genus DATARR01. The sequence goes on from OY969112.1 coordinate 2,611,550, forward strand.
CGACCTCGGCGGCGGCGGCTGGACGCCGGGCTACCAGATCGACCAGACCCGCTGGATCGCGGCCCACCTGCCGATCTCGGAGTACGCCGCGCGCGACCTCCCCGGCCGCAACCGGCGCCACCGGGTGATCCACGGCGGCGTGGACCTCGAGCGGTACCCGATGCGATCCGAGCTCCGGCACGACGGCTCCGTCGTCTTCCTCGGCCGCGTCCTGCCCCACAAGGGGGTTCACGGGCTGATCGCGGGGCTGCCGGAAGGGGTCCCGCTCCACGTGATCGGTCCGGCGATGGACGCCGGCTACCTGGAGCGCCTGCGCGAGCTGGCGCGGGGGAAGGAGGTCCACTTCCACGGCGCCCTGCCGGACGCGGAGGTGATCGAGCGGCTGGGGCGGGCGATGGCGCTCGTCCATCCGACGCCGGTGGACGCCGCCGGCTCGGCGGGGGTGCACGAGCTGTTCGGCCTGGCGCTGGTGGAGGCGATGGCCCGGGGGTGCCCGGTGATCGCCTCGGACGCGGCGTCGCTCCCCGAGATCGTGACGCACGAGGTCGACGGCCTGCTGGTGGCGCCCAACCGGCCGGAGGCGATCGGCGCGGCGATCCTCCGCCTGCAGGGCGATCCGGACCTCTGGGCGCGGCTCGCGCGGGGAGCCCGGCGGACGGTCGAGGAGAAATTCACCTGGGATCGGGTGGTCGACCGCTGCCTCGCGGCCTATGCCTCTACGGAAGAGGGGGCCGGGGGGTGAGGGTGCTCCACGTCGTCCCCCACCTGCCACCCCCCTACGAGGGAGTGGGCACCTACGCGGCGGCGCTCGCCGGGGCGCTCGGCGGCGAGGCCCGGTTCCTGGTCGGCGATCCCGCCTGGCCCGGAGCGGGGAACGGCGCCCGTGCGGTGACGGCGCGGACCGCGGCGGACCTCCTGGCAACCCTCGAAGAAACGGGGGAGGCCGGCACGGTGCTCCTCCACTACGCGAACTACGGCTACCAGCGGCGGGGGTGCCCGGAGTGGCTCGTCGCGGGGCTGGAGAGCTGGGGCGGCCGGCTGGTGACGATCTTCCACGAGGTCTGGGCCTCGGGCCCCCCGTGGACGAGCTCGTTCTGGCTGCGCCCCACCCAGCGCCGGCTGGCCGCCACGCTGGCGCGCCGTAGCGAGTCGCTCGCCACCACCCTGGAGATCTACGCCGGCATGCTCCGCCCCTGGACGCGGGGGCGGGAGATCGCCGTCCTGCCGGTCTTCTCGACGGTCGGCGAGCCCGCGGCGGTGCCGCCCTTCGCGGAACGGGAGCGGCGGATCGTCGTCTTCGGCGGCGCGGGGGTCCGCGGCCGCGCCTATGGCCGGTTCCGCCCCGAGCTCGCGCGGGCGGCGCGGGCGCTGGGGGCCGTGGAGATCCTGGACGTCGGGCCGCCGCTCCCCCTGCCGGCCGCCCTGGAGGGGATCCCCATCCGGCAGCTCGGCGTGCTCCGGCCGGACGAGGTGAGCGAGGTCCTGCTCGGCGCGGCCGCCGGGTTCCTCGCCTACCCTCCGGACTTCCTGCCGAAGTCGACCATATTCGCCGCCTATTGCGCGCACGGGGCGCTGCCCGTCTGTGCCTGGGACCGCCATCCGTCAGATGCCCCTCCCTATTGGACGGGCGCCGGCGATCCCGCGGCGGTCCCCCCGGCGGCCCGGCGGTGGTACGCCGGCCATTCGCTGGAGCGCCAGGCGGCGCGCTTCCGGGAGATCCTGGCGGCATGAGGATCCTCATCTACTCCCCCGCCTTCCTGCCCGGCGTCGGCGGCCTGGAGATCGTCACCGCCCATCTCGCCGGACAGCTCCAGCGGGCGGGGCACGAGGTGACCGTGGCCACCACCACGCCGGACCAGACGGCGGGCCAGACGGCGGACGCCCTCCCCTACCGCGTGGTGCGCGATCCTTCCGCCCGGGAGCTGCTGCGCTGGACCCGCTGGTGCGACGTGTTCTACCAGGCCAACGTCAGCCTGCGCGGGCTCTGGCCCCTGCTGCTCGTCCGCCGCCCCTGGGTGGTCTCGCACCACAGCTGGTACCGCCGGAGCGACGGCCGGATCGCTTGGCAGGACCGGCTCAAGCGCGGCCTGCTCCGCTTCGCCGCGTCGTCGATCGCGGTCAGCCAGTCCGTCGCCGACCACCTGGACACCCCCTCGGTGGTGATCCCCAACGCCTACCGCGACGACCTCTTCCGCCGGCTGCCGGAGGTCGAGCGCACGGGCGACCTCGTGTTCGTGGGGCGGCTGGTGTCGGACAAGGGGGCCGATCTCCTCCTCGACGCGCTGGCGCGGCTCGCCGCCGAGGGGCTCCGTCCCGGCTTGACCATGGTCGGCGACGGCCCCGAAGCTCCCCGGCTGCGCGAACAGGCGGCGCGGCTCGGCATCGCCGGACAGGTCGAGCTTGCGGGCACCCGGACGGGCGAGGAGCTGGTGGAGATCCTGAACCGCCACCGCATCCTGGCCATCCCCTCGCGCTACGACGAGCCCTTCGGCATCGTGGCGCTGGAGGGGATCGCCTGCGGCTGCGTCGCCGTCGGGTCGGCGGGGGGCGGGCTCGGGGACGCGATCGGCCCCTGCGGGGAGACCTTCCGCAACGGCGACGCGGCGGACCTCGCCCGCGTGCTCGGCCGCCTGCTGCGGCATCCGGAGAGTCACGCGGGCTACCTGCGGCAGGCCGGGGAGCATCTCGCCCGCCACAGCGCCGAGCGGTCGGCGGCGGCCTACCTGCGGGAGATCGAGGGCGCGGCACGGAGGCGGGCGGCATGAACCTGCGCGTGCTCGTCATCCTGGCCGGCGGCGCGGCGGCGCTCTGGTCGGTGCGGCGCTGGCGGATCGCCGTGCAGGTCGCCATGGTGCTGCTGATCCTCGAGGGGGCGATCCGCAAGTGGCTCGTCCCCGGCGCCCAGGACCTGATCTACTTCGCCAAGGACGTTCTGCTGCTCGGCGTCTACGTCGGCTTTTTCCGCGACCTCCCCCGGCTGCGGACGCGCATCCGGCAGCCGGCACAGCCCGTGCTCTACGGCGCGCTGGCGTTCGGCGCCCTGTTCGGCGTGCTGGAGATCTTCAACCCCTCGCTGCCGAACCTGCTGGTGGGGATCTTCGGCTTCAAGGCCTATTTCTTCTACGTGCCGCTCCTCTTCGTGATCCCGGCCGCCTTTCCGAACGACGCCGCGCTCTACCGGTTCCTGCGCGGCTATGCCCTGATCGCCATCCCGGTGGGGATGCTGGCGGTGCTGCAGTTCTTCAGCCCCTCGACCAGCGTGCTCAACACCTACGCGCGGAGCAACGAAGAGGCCTATGTGGCCACCTTCGGCAGCTCGAGCTACGTGCGGGTGACGGCGACCTTCTCGTTCATCACCGGCTACACCGCCTATCTCATCGCCACGGCCATCCTCATCCTCGCCCTCCTGGGGGCGGGGCGCTGGCGGTTCCGCGGCCATCTGCTGCTGTTCGCCGCCCTGGGGATGACGCTGCTCGGCATGCTGATGACCGGCTCGCGCGGGCCGGTGCTGATCCTCTCCCTGCTCTTCCCCCTCTACTGGTGGCTGGCGGTGATCCGCGAGCGCGGGGGGGGCGCCACGTTCGGCCGCCTGGTGATCGTCCTGGCGGTGGTGGCGGGGGTCCTGGTCGCCACCAACCAGAAGGCGATCGACGCCTTCCGCGGCCGGGCCGCCGGGGTCTCGGACATCTCGGGGCGCGTCAGCTCCCCCCTGATGTCCCCCTACCTGCTCCTCCCCGACGCGGGCGTCCTCGGCTTCGGCATCGGCGCCACCCACCAGACCGCCGCCATGCTCACGCCCGGCGTGGTGCCCTACAGCTGGCTCCACGGCCTGCTCGTGGAGGTGGAGACCGGCCGCATCATGCTGGAGCTGGGGCCGATCGGATTCCTCCTCGTCTACTTCACGCGGATCCTGCTCACCGTCTTCGCCTTCCGCCAGATCTTCGCGCTGCGCACCCGCTTCCACCGCGCCCTGGCCACCGCGACGTTCCTCTTCTTTCTGGCGGCGATCCCCGGCGGCGCGGTGTTCGACGTCACCGCCGACATCTACTACTGGTTCTTCGGCGGCGTCCTGATGCTGGCCGTGCGCCTCGACCGCGAGGCCGCGCAGAAGGCCGCCCGCGCCGCCGCCCCCCGTCCGGTGGCGCGGGAGCCGCTCCCGGAGCCGGCCCTGCCGGTGGCCGGCTGAACCTGTTGAAGGCGCGATGAAGATCCTCGTAACCCATCCGGGCCGGCAGCACTCGCACCAGGCGGCTCTTGCGCTCCAGGCGGTGGGGGCGCTCGCCGGCTACTGGTCGGGGGTGCCGGCCGTCGCGGAGCAGGCGCGGCGGGTGCCCGCCCGCCTCCGCTCGCGGTTCGCCCGCTACGCGCCGGTGGCGCTCAATCCCGGGCGGGCGCGATGGTTCCCCTGGACCCCGGCCCTGCGGCGGATCGGCGACACCCTGCTGCCGGCCGGCGGCGCCGCGCGGATCGACTTCGCCGCCTGCCGCCTGTTCGACCGCTGGGTGGCACAAGGGCTGGCCGGCAGCGGAGCGGACGCCGTGATCGCCTGCGAGATCTCGGCTCTCGCTACCTTCCGCGAGGCGCGCAGGCGCGGGATCGCCACCCTGCTCGACGCGCCGTCGATCCACCACGCCGCCCAGGACCGCCTGCACGGCACCACCGATCCGCCCCGGCTCCACCGCCGGATCGTGGCGGTGAAGGACGCGGAGATCGCCCTCGCCGACCAGATCCTGACCGTCTCGGAGCTCGCCCGCCGGACCTACGTCGAGGCGGGGGTGCCGCCGGAGAAGGTCCACGCCGTGCCGCTGGGGGCCGACCTCGAGCTGTTCTCGCCGGACGGCGCGGGGACTCCGGGCGCGGGCTTCACCTTCCTCTTCTCCGGCGCGACGATCCACCGCAAGGGGTTCGACCTGCTGCTGGCGGCGTTTGACGAGGTGCGGGCCGGGAATCCGGCCGCGCGGCTGCGCCTCGCCGGCCCCCGCGGCGACGCCGCCCACCTGCTGGACCGCCGCGGGACGGACGGAATCGACGCCCTGGGTCCGGTGCCGCAGCCGGAGCTGGCGGCCGAGCTCCGGCGGGCCGACGTCCTGGTGCTCCCGTCGCGCAACGACTCCTACGGCATGGTGGTCGCGGAGGCGCTTGCCTCGGGAACCCCCGTTCTGGTCTCGGAGATGGTGGGCGCCAAGGACCTGGTGACCGAGGGACAGACGGGCTGGATCGTGCCGGTCGGCGACGCCGCCGCGCTCACCCGGCGGATGGCCTGGTGCGCCGGCCACCCCGAAGCCGTCCGCGCGATGCGGGCGGACTGCCGCCGGGCGGCGGAGCCCGCCACCTGGCCGGCCTATCACCGGCGGCTCGTGGAGCTGCTGAGGCGGATCCGGTGAAGCTCCTCCACGTCGTCCCCACCTATCTCCCGGCCTGGCGCCACGGCGGCCCGATCCTCGCCGTCCACGGCCTGTGCAGGGCGCTGGCGGCGCGGGGGCACGAGGTGACGGTGCTCACCACCGACGTCCACGGCCCGGGGCGGCTCGTCGTCCCCCTCGGCCGGCCGGTGGAGATCGACGGCGTCGAGGTGCGCTACTTCCCGGTGCGCCCCCCCCGCCGCCTCTATCTCGCCCCGGAGCTGGGACGGGCGGTCCGCGACGAGGTCGGGCGCTTCGATGCCGTCCACCTCCATTCGGTCTTCCTCTGGCCGACCTCCGCCGCGGCGCGGGCCGCCGAGCGGGCCGGCGTGCCCTACGTGCTCTCGCCGCGGGGGATGCTGGTGCCGGAGCTGATCCGCTCGCGGGGGCGTTGGCGCAAGCTCGCCTGGCTCGCCCTCGCCGAGCGCCGCACGATCGAGCGCGCGGCCGTCCTGCACGCGACGAGCGCCCTCGAAGCCGCGGACGCGGCCCGGCTCGGCTTCCCCCTCCCCCCCGCCGCCGTGGTGCCGAACGGGATCGATCCCGAGCCCTGGGACGGCGACGCGGCGGCGCTCTCCTCCCCGATCCGCGCCCTGGTAGAGGGGGGCCCCTTCCTCCTCTTCCTCGGGCGCCTCTCCTGGAAGAAGGGGCTCGACCGGCTGATCCCGGCGCTGGCGGCCGTGCCCGGCGCCACGCTCGCGGTGGCCGGCAACGACGAGGAGGGGATCGCCCCCGGGCTCGAACGGCTGGCCCGCGGCTCCGGTGTGGCGGACCGCGTCCGCTTCCTGGGCCCGGTGCACGGGGCGAACAAGGCGGCGCTCCTCCATCGCGCGGCGGCGCTCGTGCTCCCCTCGCGCTCGGAGAACTTCGGCAACGTGATCCTGGAAGCCTGGGCGGCGGGGCGGCCGGTCGCCGTCACCCCCGAGGTGGGCCTCGCGGCGACGGTCCGCGAGACCGGGGCGGGGATCGTGGCGGACGGCGACCTCGGGGAGTCCCTGCGCGACCTGCTCGCCGACCCCGCGCGGCTCGACGCCATGGGCCGGCGCGGGGCGGAGACGGTCCGCGAGCGCTTCGGCTGGGCGCCGGTGGCGCGGGAGATGGAACGGCTCTACGCGAGGATCGCCGGGTGAGGATCGCCTTCCTCGTCGAACGCCCGACCCAGTTCGAGGCGCCGTTCTACCGCTTCGCCGCCCGCGACGGGGAGCACGAGCTGCGCGTGCTCTTCACCGGCCGCGACGTCGCGGCGCCGGCCTTCGATCCGGAGCTCGGGGCGCCGGTCTCCTGGGGGATCGACCTGCTGGGGGGCTATCCTCACGAGGTCTGCCCGGCGGAGAATCCGGCCCCCTGGCTGCGCGAGCGGCTCCAGCCCGGCCGGTGCGACCTGCTGATCGCCAACGGCTACACGCAGGGGCTCTACCGGCTGGGCGCCCGGACCGCCCGGCGCGCCGGGGTGCCGGCCGCCCTGCGCCTCGACTCGGTGCTCTGGGACACCTCCTTCCACCGTCAACTGGCAAAACGGCTCCTCTTCGCCACCTATATGAAACGGACGTACGACCTCTTCCTCGGCACCGGCAGCCTGACCCTCGACTACCTCCGCGCCTTCGGCGTGCCGCGCGAACGCACCGGCCTCTTCCCCTACGCGGTGGACGTGGAGAGCTTCGCGGAAAAGTCCCGCCTGACGCCGGCCGGGCGCGCGGCCTTCCGCGAGCGGCTCGGCGTGCCCTCCGAAGGGCGCGTCGTGCTCGGCCTCGCCAAGTTCAACGAGCGGGAAGCCCCCTGGGACCTCCTGCGGGCCTTCGTCCGGATGGATCGGGAGGACGTCTGGCTCGTGCTCGCCGGGGACGGCCCCGCCCGCTCCTCGCTGGAGGCCTTCGCCCGCGAGAAGGGGCGAGGCCGGGTGCGCTTCCCCGGCTACGTGCCCTACCCCGAGTTGCCGGCCCTCTACGCGGCGGCGGACCTGTTCGTCCACGCCGCCCGCGAGGAGCGCTGGGGGGTGTCCGTCCAGGAGGCGCTCGCCTGCGGGCTCCCCGTGGTCGCCTCCTCGCGCGTCGGCGCCGGCTACGATCTCATCGAGGTCGGCAGCAACGGCTTCCTCTACCCGGCCGGCGACGACGGCATGCTGGCGCACCGGATCGGCGAGGCGCTCGCCCTTCCCCCCGAGCGGGTGCGCGAGCGGAGCGAAGCGATCCTCTCCCGCTGGGACTACGCCGCGACCTGGCGCAATCTTCTCAGCGCCGCGGACCGGGTCGCCGGAGGGCGGCCGTGAACCGGGTGGCCCGGCTGAAGTCCGTCCTGCGCGCCGCCGCGCCCGGCCCCGCCGCCGCCTGGCTGCGCCTCAAGGAGCTGGCCCGCAGCTCCCGCGGCGGCGGCAGGTACCTGGAGGGGATCTTCGCGGAGATCTATCACGGCAACCTCTGGGGGGAGCCGGAGTCGGTCTCCGGCCCGGGCTCCAGCCTGGCGGAGACCGCCACGGTGCGCCGCGAGCTGCCGGGCCTCTTCGCCGGGCTCGGCGTCCGCACCCTGCTCGACGCCCCCTGCGGCGACTGCCACTGGATCCTCGGCACCCCGCTGGACCTGGACCTCTACATCGGCGCCGACGTGGTCCCCGCGCTGGTCGAGCGCAACGCGACCGCGCTCGCCGGCCCCGGCCGGGAGTTCCGGCGGCTCGACATCACCCGCGACCCGCTCCCCCGGACCGACGCGATCCTCTGCCGCGACTGCCTGATCCACTTCTCCTACCGCTTCATCGAGCGGGCGCTCGCCAACTTCCGCCGCAGCGGCGCGCGCTACCTGCTCGCCACCACCTACGAGGGGCTGGCGGGCAATCACGACATCCTGAGCGGCCAGTGGCGCCCGATCGACCTCGAGCTGCCGCCGTTCGGCCTGCCGCGGCCGGTCCACCGGATCGTCGAGAAGGAGTACGACGAGGGGGGCCGGCGGCTGCGCCGGAGCCTGGGGGTCTGGCGGCTGGAGGACTTCCGATGATCCCGCGGCCGATCCCGCTCTCGGTCATCGTCACCACCCGCAACGAGGAGGCGAACGTCGAGCGCTGCCTGCGGAGCGTCCATGGCTTCGCGGACCAGATCTTCGTGCTCGACTCCGAGAGCACCGACCGCACGGTCGAGATCTCTCAGCCGTACGCGGAGGTCCAGACCCTCGCCTACGACCACAGCCGGATCATCCCCTGGATCTTCCAGTGGGGGCTCGACAACCTCCCCCTGCGCAACGACTGGGTGCTGATCCTGGAGGCCGACCAGGCGGTGACCCCCGCCCTCCAGGCGGAGCTGGCGGCCCTCCTCGCCCGGCCGGACGACGTCCGCGAGGACGGCTTCTACATCCACCGCCGGCAGATCTTCCGCGGCAAGCCGCTGCGCTTCGGCGGCTACGGCAGCAAGGTGATCCTGAAGCTCTTCCGGCGCAGCCGCTCCGGGCTCGACCCGGTCGAGCAGGACACGCGGGTCTACGTGCGCGGCCCGGTCGGCCGCCTGCGCGCGCCGCTGGAGGAGTGGAACGTCAAGGAGGACGCGATTCAGTTTTACCTTCAGAAGCACCTCCGCTATGCTGAGGCCTTCGCCCGGGAAGAGCTGGAGCGCCGGCGTCGCGGTCTGCCGTGGAAGGTGACCCCGCGCCTGTTCGGCACCCCGGACGAGCGCATCCTCTGGCTCAAGGACCGTTATTACCGCATGCCGCTGTTCGTCCGCCCCATGCTCTACTTCCTCTACCGGTACTTCTTCCTGCTCGGCATCCTGGACGGCAAGACGGGGTTCGTCTTCCATTTCCTCCAGGCGTTCTGGTTCCGGCTGATCGTGGACATCCGCCTCGAGGAGCTGATGAAAGAGCCCTCACCGGGAGAGGGGGAGAAGGCGTGAGCCGCATCCTCGGCCTCTCCGCCTACCACGCGGACGCCTCGGCGGCGGCGGTGGTGGACGGCCGGTTCGTGGCCGGCGTCGAGGAGGAGCGCTTCCGCCGGATCAAGCACTGGGCGGGGTTTCCCGAGCAGGCGGCCCGCTTCTGCCTGGAGGAGATGGGGGGCGATCTCTCCCGGGTCGACGCCCTCGCCGTGGCCCGCCAGCCGCGGGCCTATCTGGCGCGCAAGGCCCTGCTCGCGCTCACCCATCCGCGCAGCCTGCGCCGCGCCGCCGGCCGCGCCCGCAACCTCCGGCAGGTCGCCTCGCTGGAGGAGCGCATCGCCGCCGCCTTCGGCGGGCCGGCGCCCCGGCTCCACGCCGTCGAGCACCACCTGGCCCACGTCGCCTCGGCCTTCTTCTGCTCGCCGTTCGAGGAGGCGATGTGCCTGACGGTCGACGGCTTCGGCGACTTCGTCTCGACCATGATGGCGGTGGGGCGCGGCAACGCGGTCGAGGTGCTCCAGCGGGTCCACTTCCCCCACTCGCTCGGCCTCTTCTACACCGCGGTCACCCAGTTCCTCGGCTTCCCCGGCTTCGGCGACGAGTACAAGGTGATGGGCCTCGCGGCCTACGGCGAGCCCCATTTCGCCGACCAGCTCGGCAAGATGGTCCCGGCGCGGCCGGACGGCACCTTCGGGCTCGACCTGCGCTACTTCCGCCATCTTTCCGAAGGCGTGGACATGACCTGGGAAGACGGCTCGCCGGAGCTGGGGCGGGTCTACACCCCCGCGCTGGCCGGGCTGCTCGGCCCTCCGCGGCGGCCGGACGAGGAGCTGGCGCAGCGCCACAAGGACCTCGCCGCCTCGCTCCAGAAGGTCTACGAGGAGCGCTACTTCGCCCTGGTGCGGGCGCTCCAGCGCCGCACCGGCCTGAAGCGGCTGGCGCTCGCCGGCGGCTGCGCCATGAACTCGCTCGCCAACGGCAAGCTGTTCGACCGTACGGACGTCGAGGAGGTCTACATCCAGTCCGCCGCCGGCGACGCCGGCACCTCGCTCGGCGCCGCCCTCTACGTCCACCACGCCGTGCTCGGCGCGCCGCGCGACGGCTTCGTCATGGAGCACTCCTACTGGGGACCTGCCTACGGCGAGGAGGCGATCCGGCGGGCGGTCGCGGCGGCGATCCCCGGCTCCGGCGGCCGCGACGGCGACTGGGGGGAGATCCGGGTGGAGGCCGCCGGCGACGAGGAGCGGCTGGCGGAGCGGACCGCCGAGGCGATCGACGCCGGCGAGGTGGTCGGCTGGTACCAGGGGCGCTCGGAGTGGGGGCCGCGCGCCCTCGGCAACCGCTCGATCCTGGCCGATCCGCGGCGGGCGGACATGAAGGACGTGCTCAATCTCAAGATCAAGCGCCGGGAGTCGTTCCGCCCCTTCGCCCCCTCGATCCTGGAGGAGCGGACGGGCGAGTGGTTCACCCTCGACTACCCCGATCCTTTCATGATCAAGGTCTACCCCATCCGGCCCGAGAAGCGGCCGCTGGTGCCGGCGGTGACCCACGTGGACGGCACCGGGCGGCTGCAGACCGTCTCGCGGCGGGCCAACGCCCGCTACTGGCAGCTGATCGCGGCCTTCGAGCGCCGCACGGGGGTGCCCATGGTGCTCAACACCTCGTTCAACGAGAACGAGCCGATCGTCAACACCCCGGCCGAGGCGCTGGACTGCTTCCTGCGCACCCGCATGGACCGCCTGGTGCTCGGGGACGTGGTGCTCTCGCGGAGCGGGCGGCCGTGATCCGCGCCCTGCTGGAACGGCTGAGCCGGGGGCGCGTCCTGCGCCGCAAGCTCCCCGCGGCGCACGGCGGGCACGCGCTCTACGTCTCCCCGGACGCGGCGATGAAGCTCTGGCAGCGGGACCTCGGCGCCGTCGACCCCTTCCTGCTGAAGATGGCCGCCGAGCTGGTGCGGCCGCGGATGGTGGTCTGGGACGTCGGCGCCAACGTCGGCCTGTTCGCCTTCGCCGCGGCGTTCGCCGCCGGCCCCTCCGGCCGGGTGCTGGCCGTGGAGGCCGACGGCTGGCTGGCGCAGCTGCTCCACCGCTCCGCCTGCAGCTCGCCGCGTTCCTACGCCCGGGTCGAGGTGATCGCCGCCGCCGTCTCGGACGCCCCCGGCACCGTCGAGCTGTGCATCGCGGAGCGCGGGCGCGCCGGCAACCATCTGCGCAGGGTCCCCGGCTCCACCCAGACCGGCGGCGTCCGCGAGGTCCGCGAGGTCCCCGCCGTCACGCTGGACACCCTGCTGGCCCGCTCCCCCGCTCCCGCGGTGGTCAAGATCGACACCGAGGGGGCCGAGCTCCTCTGCCTCCAGGGGGGCGAACGGCTCCTCCGCGAGGTCCGCCCGGTCCTGCTCTGCGAGGTCGGCGACGACAACGCCCCGGCGGTCGGCGACCTCCTGCGCGGCCACGGCTATACGATGTTCGACGCCGCCGCCCACCCCGGCGGCCCGCCGATCGACCGGCCGGCGTGGAACACGCTCGCCATCCCCGACGCATGAGGATCCTGCTCGTCAGCCATCCGCCCCTGGAGGCCGAGCTCGGCGCGCCGCAGGTCGCCCTCAACCTCGCGGCGGCGCTGAACGCCCGCGGGCACGAGGCGCTGGCGTGGTCGCCGGCCCCCCTGCCGCCGGGGCGCGGGTGGAACCTCTGGCTCCGGCAGACCCGGGCGATCGAGGCGCTGGCGGCGAGCCGCGGTCCGTTCGACGTCATCGAGAGCCCCGCCATCACCGCCAGCCGCCGGCTCGCCCGCCGCGGCCGGATCGTGGTGCGGAGCGTCCAGCCGGAGCTGCGCTACCTCTTCCTCGACATCCGCAACGATCTCGGCCACCGCCCCTCGCCGCGGGCGATCTTCAACGCCCTCCTCGGCATCCCCCGCGCCGCCTCGATCCTCGGCGGCTGGCGGCGGGCCTGCCTCATCCTCTGCCAGGGGACCGACGAGCGCGCCTGGATGCGGCGCCGCTTCCCGCGCTGGACCGGCAAGCTGGGGCTCTACGTCTCCCCCCTGCCGGCGGGGGAGCGCGAGCGCCTGGCCGCGGTCCGCCACGACCGGCGGCCCGGCCCGGTGGGGGCAGGGGCGGAGGCGGGGACCCGCTTCCTCTGGATCGGCCGCTGGAGCTCGCAGAAGGGGACCGCCCGCCTCCGCCGCTTCTTCGACGAGCGGATCGCCTCCCACCCCGGCGACACGCTCACCGTGGCGGGGACGGGACCGGCCGCGGAGCGCGAGTTGCCGCCCGAGTGGCTCCGCTCCGGCCGCGTGAGGGTCGTCCCCGCGTTCGCCCGTGCCGAGCTCCCCGGGCTCCTCGCCGGGCACGACGCCGGCCTGTTCACCAGCGACGTCGAGGGGTGGGGCCTCAGCCTGTGCGAGATGCTGGAGTCCGGCCTGACGGTCTTCGCCACCGAGGCGGGGGCCGTGGTCGACCTCCGCCCCTACTTCCCCGCGTCGCTCCGCCCCTTCCCACCGCCGCCCGTGATCGCCCCCGGGGAGCTCGAAGACCTCCAGGCGAACGGGTATTACGAACGGTTCTCCTGGTCCGAGGTCGCCCGCTCCTGGGAAGAGCAGGTCCTGGCGAGGATCGGGACGTAGCCGTGGCGCACCGGGTGCTCATGCTCTCCCACCACGGCCGGACGGTGAAGGGGGGCGCGACGCTGGCCGACGCCGCCCTCGCCGCCGGGCTCGAAGCCCAGGGCCACCGGGTCGATCTCCTCTACTACGACGACGTCCTCCCGGCCTGGGCGCGGGGGACCTGGCGGCAGCTCCTCTTCCCCTGGGCCGCCGCCCGCGCCTTCCTGCGCCGCCAGCCGGAGGCGCGCTACGACGTGATCGAATCCACGGCCGGGGACGCCTGGGCGATCGGCCTGCTGCCGCGCCGGGGTCCGCGCCCCCTCCTCTCCATCCGCACCCACGGCCTGGAGCACCGGCGCGCGGAGCTGGAGGAGGCGCGCCTGCGGAGGGAAGGGCGGCGGCTCGGCTTCTTCACCCGGCTCTACCACTACCGGTGGCGGCTGGGGGAGGTGGCGCGGGACCTGCGGAGCGCCGACGCCGCCTTCTTCCTCAACCGGGAGGACGCGGATCACGCCGTCGAGCGGCTGGGCCTCCCCGCCGGCAAGGTCCACACCCTCTCGAACGGGTTGCCGGACTCCCTGCTCCAGCTGGCGGAGCCCCCGGCCGACCCGGAACGGCTCTTCCGGCTGCTCTTCCTGGGCTCCTGGTCGCCGGCCAAGGGGGCCGACCTGCTGCCGGCGATCGTCCGCCGGGTCTTCCCGCGCGATCCGCGCTGGCGGCTCACCTGCGCCGGGGTGCAGGAGCCGCCGGAGCGGGTGCTCGCCGCGTTCGATCCGGCCGACCGCCCGCGCGTCGAGGTGATCCCCCGCTACGAGCAGGGGGAGCTGCCGGCGATCCTCGGCCGCCATGGCGTGTTCCTCTTCCCCTCCCCGGCCGAGGGGTGCAGCCTTGCCCTGCTGGAGGCGATGGCCGGCGAGCTGGTCCCGGTCACCACGCGGACCGGCTACGCCGCCGACCTGATCGCGCCGGGGCGGAACGGCTTCCTCATCCCGCCCGGGGACGTCGAAGCGGCCGCCGGGGCGGTCTTGGAGCTGGCGCGGGACCCGCGGCGGACTCTGGAGATCGGCCGCGCCGCCCGCGCCGCCATGGCGGACCACTCGTGGACGAGCCGGGTGGCGGAGCGGGTGCGGATCTGGGAGGAGAGCGTTTATACTCCGTTGAATTTAGAAGATTCTCCCTCGAAAAGAACCGTCGCCAAGGAATGACCACCTCGCAATCAGTGCCGTACCGGAGACTTCCGGCCGCCCTTTTTTTCGCCATTCCGGTATTCTGGACCGCCCTCTGGGCGGCGGGGTATCCTCCTCCCAACTGGGACGACCTGTTCTTTGCCGGGGGGGCCTTCGAGCTTGCCGGGACGGGACGCCTCGCAAACCCTCTCATCCGTTTCTGGAACCCGGTCGCGGCGAACCGTTACTTCTTCCAACCGCCGTTCTATCAATATGCCCTGGCCGGCTGGCTGAGGCTGTTCGGGATCAGCGCCCACAGCGTTCTGGGCTTCCAATGCCTGGTCCTGGCCGTCTGTTCCCTTTGCGCCGCGCTCCTCCTGCGGCGGTACGGCTTCTCGGGTGCCTCGATCGTTCCGGTTCTGCTGGCCTTCTCCATGGCTCCTCAAGGGTTGCGCCACGATGCCATGGGCCTGGCCCTCCTCGCCGCGGGGCTCTGGTTTCTCTCCTTCCCCGGCGTTCTCCGTGCTCTCCTGGGAGCTTTCCTCCTCGCCTCTGCTCTCGCCACCTGGCCGGCCCTGCTCGCCTACGCCGCCCCTTTTGGCGGGGTCGTCTCCATGGCCGGCCTGCAGCCTGGATCTCCCCGGAAGATCCAGATAGCGCGCCGGCTCGTGGTCTTTCTGGCCGGAGCGGGAGCGGCGTTTCTCCTCTTCCTGGCCTCGATCCGGTTCCGTCTTCACGAGTTCCTGGCCGACTTCACATGGCATGCGCGGTTGCGCCGCCCCACCCTGGGCGGGCTCCTTCCGGCGATCAAGCTCCAACTGACCAATGGCAGTGCCGGATTCCTCTATGGACCTCTGTACGCCGTCTTTCTCCTCCTCACGATCGTTACGGCCTTGCGCTGGAAGCAGACGCGGGTCGAAGCCAGAGTCTTCCTCTGCACCGTGTGGGTGGGTATCCTGGCCAATCTGGTGCTCTATGCCAGCATTCTTCACACGCTCGCCGATCTCTTCTGCTGGATCGGTGTCGTGATTCTGTTGTGGGAGATCCCGGTGAGGCCAGCCCTGCGCAGGATCGCGGTGGCTGCGGCCATCGTCGCTTTCGCCATCGCGCAGTCCTACCTCTTCATCGCGGCCGCCGGCCGGAAAAGCGTGCCGGAAGCAGAGTACCGGGCTGCCCGGGAAGCGCTGCGAAACCACCCCTCCGGCCTCGTGGCCGCCGACGAGGTTGCCGCCCGGCTCGTATTCGATTACCGTCTGCCGGCTGGAGCGTTTTTCTGGAATTACTCGGTACCCCCGCCCCAGACGTGGCCCTTCTCGATCCGAGAGAAGGCTCCAGGGGTGATGTGGGTCCTCTCTCCAGTCAAGAGCGGCGTGACGCAAGGCATCCCCGCCACAGAGAAGGTCAGGTTCCTCGGGCGGGTATTCGGCTCGATTTCTGCCAGGCCCCAAGAAATCGTCGTCATCGAGTGATCCGAGCAAAGCAGCTTGAAGGTCCACTGCAGAGATCTGGAGGTACGATGCTACGCATCGCCATCATCGGCGCGGGCCACTGGGGCCCCAACCTGATCCGCAACTTCCACAACCACACGAGCAGCGAGGTCGCCTGGGTGATCGACCGCGACGAGGCGCGGCTGAAGCTCGCCGAGAGCCGCTATCCGGGGGTGCGGGTGGCGACCGATCCGGCCGTCGCCTTCGGGGACCCGGAGGTCGACGCGGTGGTGATCTCCACCCCCACGATCACCCACCACGAGCTCGCCTCGGCGGCGCTCGCGGCCGGCAAACACGTGCTGGTCGAGAAGCCGATCGCCGCCTGCCACGAAGAGGCGGAGGCGCTGTGCGAGCTCGCCGAGCGGCGCGGCCTCGTCCTCATGGTCGGCCAGGTCTTCCTGTTCAACACCGCCGTCCGCCGGGTGCGGGAGTACCTCGCCGAGGGGAAGCTCGGGCGGCTCTTCTACATCTCGATGGTCCGCACCAACCTCGGCCCGATCCGCATGGACGTCAACGCCGCCTGGGACCTGGCGGCGCACGACATCGCCATCGCCAACGACTGGCTCGGCGCGATCCCCCTGCAGGCCGCCGCCCAGGGGGGCTCCTGGATCAACGAGGGGATCGAGGACGCCGTCTTCGCCAACCTCTGGTATCCGGACGGCGTCATGGTCAACCTCCACGTTTCGTGGCTCAGCCCGAGAAAGGTCCGCGACATCACGGTCGTGGGTGAGAACGGCATGCTGACATTCGACGACATGAACCTCGCCGAGCCCCTGCGGCTCTACGACAAGCAGGTCACCGGGAAGCTCACGCCCGCCCCCTTCATCGACACCTTCGCCTCCTTCCGCACCAGCATCCACGAGGGGGACATCCAGATCCCCAAGGTGGCCGGCGGCGAGCCGCTCAAGGCCGAGTGCGATCATTTCCTGGAGTGCGTCGCCAGCGGCCAGGCGCCGATCTCGGGGGGGCGCAGCGGCGCCGGCGCCGTGCGCGTGCTCGACGCTCTCTCCCGCTCGCTCCGCAATGGCGGCAGAAAGGAGGCCGTATGACCCAACCGACGCAGACGACCCACGAGCCCGTCCACCTGGTCGATCTCAAGGCCCAGCACGCCGAGATCGCCGACGAGGTTGCCGAAGGTTTCGCCAGGGTGATCGCGGACACCGCCTTCGTCCTCGGTCCGCAGGTGCGCGAGTTCGAAGGTGCCTTCGCCCGCTTCTGCGGCCTCCCGCACTGCATCGGCGTCGCCAACGGCACGGACGCCATCGAGCTCACCGTGCGGGCGCTGGGGCTGGGACCCGGCGACGAGGTGATCGTGCCGGCCAACACCTTCATCGCCAGCGCCCTCGGCGTCGTGCGGGCGGGCGCCCGGCCGGTGATCGTGGACTGCGACGAGTACCAGCTCCTCGATCCCGCCCGCATCGAGGCCTCGATCGGACCGCGCACCCGGGCGGTGCTCCCCGTCCACCTCTTCGGCCAGATCGCCGACATGGAGGCGATCGCCGAGATCGCCGGGCTCCGCGGGCTGGCGGTGATCGAGGACGGCGCGCAGTCGCAGGGGGCGCGGCGCAACGGCAAGCCGAGCGGCGCCTTCGGCGTGGCCGCCGCGACCAGCTTCTACCCGGGCAAGAACATCGGCGCCTACGGCGACGCCGGCGCGGTGGTCACCGCCTCCGACGAGGTCGCCGGGCACCTGCGCAAGCTGCGCAACTGGGGGAGCGAGAAGAAGTACCACCACCCCGAGATCGGCTTCAACTCCCGTCTCGACACCCTGCAGGCCGTGGTGCTCTCGGCCAAGCTCAAGCGCCTCGACGCCTGGAACGCGGCCCGGCGCCGGGCGGCGGCCCGCTACGACGAGCTCCTCGCCGGGGTCTCCGGGGTCGAGCTGCCGAAGACGCTCCCCGGCAACGAGCACGTCTGGCACCTCTACGTGGTCCGCGTCCGGAACCGCGACGAGGTGCTGGCGAAGCTGAACGCCGAGGGGATCGGCGCCGGCATCCACTACCCGGTCCCCCTCCACCTCCACGGCGCCCTCCAGGATCTCGGCTATCGCGAGGGGGACTTCCCCGAGGCCGAGCGCGCCGCGGCGGAGATCCTCTCGCTGCCGATGTATCCGCACATCACCGAGGCGCAGCAGCAGCGGGTGGTGGAGGTTCTGCGGCGGGCGTTATAAAAGTTTAAATGCCCCGCGGATTTTCTTCCCACCCCCGCCGGGAACGGTCGCGCCCCCGGCGGGGCCGGTCCGTGCCCCGCGGGAATCGGTCGGCGCCCCACAGGGGCCGTGCCGCGCCCCCCAGAGATCGGTACGCGCCCTGTGAGGGCTGGTCCGCGCCCCGCGGGAATCGGTAGGCGCCCCGCCGGGGTCCCGCCGTCCCCCGTGGGGATCGGTCCGCGCCCCACGGGGGCAGGTTCGCGCCCTGCGGGGGGCGAGCCGCGCCCGGCGGGGGGCGGTCCGTGCCCCGCGGGGATTGTGGCGCGCCCCTCGGGGGCCGGCACGACTCCGGCGGGGGCGCAATGGAGCCCGTCAGCGCGGCAGCCGCGCCCGGCGGGACGCCAGATCGGCGGCGGCTCCCTCGATCGCCGCCATGTCGGTCAGCACCGGCAGGAAGTCCATGCCGCGGACCCAGGCGAGGTCCACCGGCAGCGGATTGAGCTTCCTCGCCGGCTCGGGGTACGGCTCGCCGAACGCCAGCTTCACGAACATGTACGGCAGGTTCAGCCCCGCCCGGGTGAAGAAGAGGTGGGTGGTGAAGAAGCGGCCGATGTTGATCTCGGTCGGGTTCGGCACCCCGCGCGGATCGTAGGTGAGGTCGACCGCGAAGATGCCGTTGGGCCGGCCGTCGATCGCCGCCACCGCGCGCTGGGCGAGGTCGTCGAGCTCGGGATCGGTCATGGTGACGCCGGTGCCAGTGATGCCGGTCACCCCCGACGGGGCGCGGTTGCCGAACTCCCAGTAGAGGCGCTTGCGCCCCTGGGCGACGATCAGCTCGCCGTCCCTGTAGAGCGCCGTCCAGGTGATCGAGTCCGGCCGCAGGCACTCGGCGGCGGTGAAGTTCCCCCACCCCTCGGAGAAGTCGAGCCAGGCGCGGGCGACGCGCGGATTCTCGGCGCGGAAGCTCCCCTTACCGCCCCCGGGGCTGACGATGGCGCGCAGCCAGATCGTCGAGCCGAACGCCGCGAAGGCGCGGTCGAGGTCCTGCTCGGTGGCGATCAGCATCGTCTCCGGCACGGTGAGGCCGGCCGCCTTCCAGCAGCGGAAGGACTCGTATTTGTCCTGGCAGATCTCGATCGTGCGGTGGGCCGGCAGGAAGGTGCGGGCGCCGATCTCGTCCCGGTGGGCGGAGATGGCGAGGATCTCCTGGTCCGGCTGGCTGTAGATCAGCTCGGCGCCGGTCTCCGCGACCAGCCCCTGGAGGATCGGGATGTAGTCCGGATCGGAGGTCTCGGGGATGAGATGGCGCTCGTCCGTCTCGGCGCGTTGCAGGTAATACTTGTTACAGTCGGCTCCGATCAGGTGGAACGGCTCCCCCGACTCGCGCAGGGAGCGTACGAAGTTCGTGGAGGGGGACCCCCCCGCGCCGGTCACCAGGATGCGTCGAGACGCCATGCAAGCTCCTTGTATATATATCTAGAGAATCAAATATTTCCGAGGAATCAAAACGCACCATGGACGAGGGCGGGATTATAGTCTCCCGCATCGATTATGAAAGTTCTCTTCTTCGCCCCCGTCTTCAATCAGGCGCGGGAGCTCCCCCGGATGCTCGCCGAGTTCCGGCAGGCCGCGCCCCCCGGCGTCGAGCTGCTGCTGGTCAACAACGGCTCGAGCGACGGCTCCGAGGGGCTGGTGCGCGAGAGCGGCCACCCCTTCATCGACCTGCCGCGCAACATGGGGGTGGGGTACGGCTACATGCGCGCCCTCGACTGGGCCCTGGAGCGGGGGGTCGAGGTCTTCGGCGCCATGGCGGCGAACGGCAAGATGCTGCCGGCCGAGATCCCCCGCCTCCTCGCGCCGATCCTCGGGGGGGAGGCCGACTACGTCAACGGCAGCCGCTTCCTCGCCGGCGGGGGCTCGCCGAACCTGCCGGAGTTCCGGCGGCGGTCGATCCCGGCGGTCAACGCCTTCGTCCGCCTGGCGACCGGCGCGCGGCTGAGCGACGCCACCTGCGGCTTCCGGGCCTTCCGGCTCGACCTCCTGCGGCGGGCGGAGTTCGACTGGCACGCCCCCTGGCTCCACACCTACGGCTTCGAGTACTACCTCTATGGCAAGATCCTGCTCGACCGCGGAATCCGCTGGACCGAGGTACCCATCACCATGCGTTATCCGGAAGCCGGCCGCTACTCGAAGATCCGCCCCGGGCGGGACTGGTACGCCATGCTCAAGCCCTGGCTGATGGCGCGGCTGGACGGCAGGGGGTTCCGCAAGGCATGAGCGGACCCTGGATCTTCCTCGACCTCGATGGGCCGGTGCTCAATGTCTCGCGGCGCTATTACCGCGTCCACCAGGATCTCGTCGAGCGCTTCGGCGGCTGGCCCTTCCCGCAGACGGTCTACTGGGAGGCGAAGCGCAACCTCGTCGCCGAGAGCGAGATCCTGGCGCGGACCGGCCTGTCTCCGGAGGATGCCCGGGAGGCGGCCGGTCTCCGGCTCGAGGAGATCGAGGAGGTGCGCTACGTCGGGCTCGACGTCCCCTGGCCCTGGGCCAAGGCCACCCTGGCGGAGCTGGCCGCGATCGCCCCGCTCGCGCTGGTCACGCTGCGCAAACGCCTGGACCTGGTCAACTGGCAGCTCGCGGTGTTCGGCCTCGCCCCGCATTTCACCCGCGTGATCGCCGGGCGCGGCGACGGCACGCCGGAGGCCAAGGTGGCCCTGGTGCGGGAGGCGGGGATCTCCTGGGGTCCGGGATCGGTCTTCGTCGGGGACACCGAGGTGGACGTGGCGAGCGGCCGCGCCCTCGGCCTGCGCACCATCGCCCTCAGCTGCGGCATCCGCTCCCCCGCCCTGCTGGAACACTGGTCGCCGGACGTGGTGCTCGACGATCTGCGCCAGGTTCCCGGCTGGCTCGCCAAGACCGCCTAGAGCCGGCTCAGCCGACGCCGCGCCTCCGTCCAGGCCAGATCCCAGGGTTGGCAGCGGCGGGCGGGGATCGTCTCGAGGGACACCGGCGGCTCGCCCGTGCGGTCAGGGGCCCGCTTCAGGAGTCCCGCGAGCAGGTGGCGCAACGGGCTGACGAAATGGAGCGCCACCACACCCTCCGGCGCCGTCTCCTCCCCGGGCGCGGGGAAGCGGATGCGGCGCGGGTCCCAGACCCTGCACCCCGCCCGTCCGCTCAGCAGGGCCCAGGCGGTCTGCTCCATCCAGATCGGCGAGAACTGGAACTCGGGGCGCGAGAGGTACCACTCCAGCAGATCGAGGTCGAAGCCCGCGGCGCGGAAGGCCATGAGCCCGGCGTTGAGCCGCTGGGGCAGGCAGAGGCCGCGGTGGCGCAGCAGGTGCCACGAGCGGATCGAGTAGGCGTTCTGATGATCGCTCATGAACGTCGCGCCTGCCGTCTCCTGAAACCGATAGAGGCCGGAGAAGGGGCGCAGAAAGAGGATGTCGCTGTCGCAGTAGGCCAGCTCGTCGCCGGCGAACAGCAGGGTGTCGACGAGCTTCAGGGCCATGACGTTGGTCCGCCGGAACGCCCGCAGGGCAGGGTGGCGGGCCAGGAGCTCGCCGGTCCGCTCGTCCGCCTCGGCGCGCTCGACGATCTCGGGACCGCGCAGCCCGGCGGCGAGGCGCTCCCGGTCTTCCGAGGTGAGGGAGCCGTCGTCGTGGACGCGCAGCAGGAGCGGGTCGGCCGAATACCGCAACAGGCTCCCCAGGCAGGCGAGGGCCATGTCGACGTGGGCATGGCTCAGCAGGGTCGAGACCCGGCGCGTCACGGCGCCGGTTCCCGCCGCCGGTAGACGACGAACTCGCGCTCCCCCCAGGGGTCGCGCACGCTCGCCGACTTCTCGTACGACGCCGCGAACCAGCCCTGCCGCGCCACGCGCTCCAGGAGCGGCCCGGCGTCGTCGGTGCGCAGGCAGAAGTACTGGGGGCGCACGGAGCGCAGGGTCTCCTCGGGGAGGCGGCCGACGGCTTCGGGCGAGACCAGCCCCAGGAGATCGGTGACCGGGAGCGGCCAGACCTGCCAGCCGATCGCCCCGACCTCCAGCGCGGCCACGCGCGTCCCCGGCCGCCGGGGGATCGACGCCGCGCTGCGCCGGTACCCCGCGACCACGAAGTCGTGATCCCGCGGCAGCTTCACCCGGACGGCGGCCGCGATCTGGGCTCCCACCAGGAGCAGGAGCCCGGCGGGCACGAGCCGCCAGGCCCGCGCGCCGAGCCAGGGCCGGAGCCCGCCGGCCAGGCCTTCGAGCCCGATCGCCGCGAGCATCGCCGCGAAGGGGTAGATCGGGCCGTAGTACCAGGGGAACCAGGTGAAGGCGTGCCCCGCCGCCAGGCCCGCCGTGTAGCCCAGCGGGAAGAGCACCGGCACCAGGAAGCGGAGGAGAGCGGCCTCGGTCCGCTCGCGGGCCACGGCGATCCCCAGCCACAAGGTCGCGAAGGCCGCCAGCAGCGTCAGGAGGACGTTGAGCTGGAGCCAGGTGCGCTCGAAGATCCCGCCGCCGAACTGGCCGAGGGTCAGGAAGAGGATCAGGTTCATCCGGCTGAAACCGGCGAGGCTCGGGTCCCGCGCCACGTGGCTCGCCTTGGCGACGATCGACTGCGGCACGACGGAGCCGAAATAGAGCGTCGCGAACAGAACCCAGGCTCCCAGCGTGATCCCGAGGAGCAGGGCGCCGAGCAGGGCGTCGCGGCGGGCGGGCGGCCGCCAGCGGAGGAGGCCGGCGACGAGCAGGACCGGCAGCAGGACCAGCCCCTCCGGCCGCGTCAGGCAGGCCAGGCCGGCGGCCAGGCCGGCGAGCGCCAGCCGCCTCTCGGCCGTGGCGGCGAGGGCGGCCAGCACCAGCAGGACGAAGAGGGAGGTCTCCATCCCCGAGCGGGCGATCGAGAGGTCGTCGAAGAGGGCGAGGAAGAGCACGGCCGCGCCGAGCGCCACCCGCCGGGGGAAACCGAGACGCTGGAGCAGGCGCAGGATCAGGAGGGCCGAAACGGCGTCGGCGATCAGGGGCACTGAGAAGGCCACCGCCGGGATCGAGGCGCCGAGCGACCGGAACCCGGCGAGGAGGAGCGCCCAGAGGGGGGTCGTCGTCCCCAGCACCCGCTCGCCGGCGTTGTAGACGAAGCCGTGCCCGCGGGCCAGGTTCAGCGCGTAGCGGAAGGTGATGAAGGTGTCGTCGAACGGACGGAAGCCGAGGGCGAGCGCCACGGCGCAGCGGATCGCCGCGAGCGCGAGAACGATCACGCTCGGGCTCACTGGAAGGCGAGCCTCGCCCTGCCGGTCCTGATCCGTCTCCAGAGTTTTGCGCATTCCGCTCTTCCCGTTTACACTGATTCGACAATCTAAATAGCCCGACATCCCGAACAGCCCGTTTTGCGGCCTTCCCGCGCGGACGGAGGAGAAGTAGAACATGGATTGGAATCAGCAGAAGGTACTGGTCACGGGGGGAGCCTCGTTCATCAGCTCGCACCTGATCGATCATCTCGTCGAGAAGGGGGCGCGGTCGATCCGCGTCGTGGACGATCTCACCAGCGGCCGGCTCGCCAATATCCAGCCGCACATCGACTCGGGGGTCGTGGAATTTCACCGCGAGGACCTCCTGGCCCCCGGCGTGCCGCAGCGCATGGTCGCGGGGATCGACGTCGTCTTCCACCTCGCCGCCATCCATGGCGGGCGCGGCTTCGTGGACCTCCACCAGGCCGCCTGCGCTCAAAACCTGGCGATGGACGGCATGCTGGTCAAGGCCGCCCACGAGGCAGGCGCCGGCAAGTTCGTCTTCGCCTCGTCCGGCTGCGTCTACCCCAATCACCTCCAGGGGAACGTCGACCAGGAGCTCTATCTCACCGAGGAGATGGTGGGCCCCCCCTACGACGCCGACAACATGTACGGCTGGGCCAAGCTGATGACGGAGATGACGCTGCGCGCCTACTCCCGCGATTTCGGGTTCAAGTCCGCCTCCTGCCGGTTCTTCACCGTCTACGGCGAGCGCGGGGTGGAGAACCACGCCGTCATCGCCATGATCGCCCGCGCCTTCGTGCGCCAGAACCCGTTCGAGGTCTGGGGGGACGGCACCCAGATCCGCAACTGGACCTACGTCGGCGACATCGTGAGCGGGATGGCGCTCGCCGCCGAGAAGATCGACGACGGCACGGCGGTCAACCTCGGCACCGAGGAGCGCACGCGGGTGATCGACGCCGTCCGCGAGGTGCTGCGCTACACCGGCCAGGAGGCCGAGATCAAGCTTCTCCCCCACATGCCGACCGGACCGCTCAACCGCGTGGCGAGCAACCGCCTGGCCCGGGAGCTCCTCGGCTGGGAGCCGCGGATGAAGTTCATGGACGGCCTCCACCGCACGATCGACTGGTACTTCGGGAGCCGCGAGCGCGAGGCGGTGAGCGGCTATCTCCAAGAGATGCTCACCGAGCGCTAGACGCCGCGGAAACGAAGGGCCTGGAAACGAAGGGGATGGCGATGGAGACGGACAAGGTCCATTTCAAGGGCCTGGACAGCCTGCGCTTCCTCGCCGCCCTGTTCGTCATCCTCGACCACATCCCGATGAACCAGGGGAGCGCGGGCATCCCCAGCCCGAGCTGGGGCGCCCTGTTCTTCCGCGGCGCGCCGGCGGTAGCGTTCTTCTTCACCCTGAGCGGGTTCCTGATCACCTATCTGCTCCTCGCGGAGCGGCGGCGCACCGGCGCCATCGGGGTCGGGCGCTTCTACCTGCGGCGCGCCTGCCGGATCTGGCCGCTCTACTTTGCCATCGTCCTGCTCGGGCTGGCGTTCTACAACGGCCTGCTCCCCCGGCTCGGCGTCCGCTATCCGGTGGAGTACGACCTCCGCCTGGCCGCCCTCCTCTACGCGCTCTTCCTCCCCAACGTGATGAACGGCCTCTACCGGGTGGGCGGCATCCTCAACCCCCTCTGGTCGATCGGCGTCGAGGAACAGTTCTATCTCGCCTGGGCGCCGGCGCTGAAGCGCTTCCACCGGGTGCTGCCCCGCCTGGCCTGGGGGCTGCTGGGGCTCTCTCTCACCCTCTTCTGCCTGAACCACGGCCGGGTCTTCGGCGCCGGCCCGGCGCAGATGATCGCCGGCCAGCTCCGGTTCCATTTCATGGCGGCCGGGGCGTTGAGCGCCTGGGCCCTGCAGCATCGCCGGGAGCGGTTCCTGGCGCTGCCCGTTTTCGCGAGCCGCGCCGTCCAATTCGTCCTCCTCGGACTGCTCGTGGAGTACTACCTGCTGGGGCGCCTCCCCTGGGGCTGGTTCGGGGAAGAGATCGTCCAGATCGTCCTCTACGCCTGGCTGATCGTCACCGTGGCCGCCAATCCGCGCAACGCCGTGCGGATCGCCAACCCCGTCTTCGAGTACCTGGGGACGATCTCCTACGGT
Organism: uncultured Acidobacteriota bacterium; assembly: GCA_963698025.1. GTDB lineage: Bacteria > Acidobacteriota > Thermoanaerobaculia > Multivoradales > UBA5704 > DATARR01. The sequence goes on from OY969112.1 coordinate 2,636,591, forward strand.
CTTTACATGTGGCACATGGTGGCCGTCTACGGGACCTCGGCCCTCTTCCGGGCCATGCATTGGTGGCAGGGGCACCTCGTCCTCTACTGCGTCGCCTACTACGCCACGGCCCTGGGCGCCACCATCGTGATCGCCCACCTGTCGTACCGCTGGCTCGAGCAGCCCTTCCTGCGCCTGAAGGACCGCCGTTATTCTGCCGCGCCGGCGCTGAGCGGCCCCCAGGGGGCCCCGGTCGGGAGCGCCGTCTGAGCCCGCACGCGCACCGCCTGGTCTACCTCTGCGACTGGCTGCCGCCCGACTTCGGCGCGGTCGGCCAGTACAGCCTCCTCTTCGCCCGCCAGCGCGCCGAGCGGGGGGAGGACGTGGTCCTCGCCGGCCTCTCCTCGACGGCGGATTCGGTCACCGAGGAGCGGCCGGGCGGCGGGCGGCTGCGGATCGTCCGCCGGCGGGCGGCGGCCTACGACCGCGCGGACTTCCGCACCCGGGCGCTGTGGACGGCGCGGACCGACCTCGGGCTGGTCTGGCGGCTGCGGCGGGAGCTGCGCGCGGCGGACGAGATCCTGTTCACCGGCAGCCCCCCGTTCCTGATCCAGCTCCTCGTCCCCTTGAACCTCCTGCTCGGCAAGCGGCTCACCTACCGGATCACCGACTTCCACCCGGAATGTCTGATGGCCGAGACGCTGGCCGAAACAGCGAGAGTGCCGGCGCCGCTCCGGCTCTTCCACCGCTGGACGGTGGCGCTGCGCCGGCGGGTGGACCGCTTCGAGGTGCTGGGGGAGGACCAGCGCCGGCGGCTGCTCGAGATCGGCATCGATCCCGAGCGGATCGAGCTCAAGCGCGACCCCTCGCCGGTCGAGATCCCGCCGGGCACCCAACCGCTCGAGCGGCCGGCGGAGCTCGCGGGGTACGCGATCCTCCTCTACTCCGGCAACTTCGGCGTCGCCCACGACCACGAGACGTTCGTCGAGGGGTACCGCCGGCATCATCTCGAAAGGGCGCGGGAGGGGTCCAGGCGGGTGGCGCTCTGGCTCAACGCCACCGGCTCGAAGGCGGATCGGGTCGAGGAGATCCTGCGCCGCGAGGGGCTGCCGGTCCACCGTGGCCGCCCGGTGCCGCTGGAGATGCTGCCGCGGCTGCTCGTCACCCCGGACGCCCACCTGATCACCCTGCGCGACGGCTTCGTCGGCTACGTCCTCCCCTCCAAGGTCTACGGGTGCGTCCAGTCCGGCCGCCCCCTCTTCTACATCGGCAGCGCCGGCTCGGACGTCCATCTCCTCGGCTCCACGGGCCTCCCCCCCGGCTCCTATACCCGGATAGATACAGGCGATCCGGCGGGAGTCGCCCGGGCGCTGGACGAGATGGGGCACTTGCATACTGCACAATAAGTTGTAAGATACCCCTACAACTAGCGATCAACAGTGCAGTTTCGGGTGCGCCGAGAGGCGTCCGATCGCAGGGGGAGTAGCCGTATGGACGGAATCATGCCGTATGCCATTGGCGCAGCCTTTGTCGCCGCTCTTTCCACCAACCTGATGGTGCCGCCGGTGGCGCGCCTGGCGGTGCTGTTCCGCGCCCTGGACCATCCGGGTGAACGCAAGCTGCAGAAGGGCGCCGTGCCCCGCCTGGGGGGCGTCGCCATCGCCCTCGGCCTCGCTCTCGGCGGCGGCGTCGCCACCCTCTCGCTCTGGGGGCGGCTGGGGACGGCCATCGGCCACGGCGAGTTGCTGGCGCTGGCGTTCGGCACGCTGCTGGTCTTCCTGGTCGGCGTCGTCGACGACCTGGTGGGGGTCTCGGCGGCCAAGAAGCTGTTCTTCCAGCTGGTGGCGGCATGGCCGCTCGTCCAGGCCGGCTGGGCTTTCGAGGTGCTGCGCCTGCCCGGCCTGGGCGAGATCCATCTCGGGATGTTCGGGGCGCCCGTCTCGCTGCTCTGGATGGTCGGCGTCACCAATGCGATCAACCTGATCGACGGGCTCGACGGGCTCGCCGGCGGCGTCGTCACCATCATCTCCGCGAGCTTCCTCGGCTACGCCATGCTGCAGGGGAACGCCGGCACCGTGATCCTGATGGCCGGTGTGGCCGGCGCCTGCGTCGGGTTCCTGCGCCACAACTGGGAGCCGGCGCGCGTGTTCATGGGGGACTCCGGCTCGCTGATGCTGGGCTTCCTGCTCGCCGCCACCTCCGTCCACTCCTCGCTGAAGGCGCCCGCGGCGGTGGCGATCCTGGTGCCGATCCTGGCGCTCGGCGTACCGGTGATGGATACCCTGCTGGTGATGGCGGTCCGCTTCCTCAACCGTCCGAAGGGTGCGCTCACCGCCCGCTTCCTGCGCATGTTCCACGCCGACCGCCAGCACCTCCATCATCTCCTCGCCCACTTCGGCGGCGAGCGCCGGCGCATCGTCGCCGTGATCTACGGCGTCGTGCTCTCCTTCTGTGCCCTGGCGCTGGTGGTCGCCGTGACCGGCGAGACGACGCTCGGCGTGACGCTGGTGATCCTCGAGTTCTCGGTCATCCTGGCGATGCGCCAGATCGGCCTCGCCGTGGAGGCCCGGCGCCTCTCGCGGCTGCAGCGCGACGCGGTCAAGACCGAGGTGCTGGGGCTCGCCCTGGTGCCGGAGCCGAGGATCGGCGGCGTCCGCCGCGCCGCCCGTTAGGGAAGACGCAGCACCGCCGCCTTCTCGCGCATCCCCTCCCGCTCCTCCCGCCACCGCTCGGCCGCCGCCTCGCTGCGGGCGCCGGCCGCGAGCCGGCTCAGCACCTCGACCGCCTGGTCGTAGTAGCGGCGGGCGGCGTCCACCGCCCGCACCGCGAGCGCCCGCTGGATCGACCGCTCCAGGAAAGGGAGGGCCTTCTCCCACTGGCCGGCGGCCGTGTAGTGAAAGGCCAGGGCCTCGCACTCGCGCCCTCCCAGCAAGCTCTCGAGCGCCTCCGCCACCTGGAAGTGCATGGCCTGCCGGCGCTGCGGATTGAGCTCGCCGTAGATAGCCTCCCGGATGTAGTTGTGAGCGAACTCGAAGCTCCCCCGGCGGGGGCCGCGAGCCCAGAGCACGACGTCGTCGTCCCGCTGGCCGTCGGTCCAGAAGTAGGCGAACTGCCGGATCAGCCACCGCTTGAGCAGGATCTCGAGCCCGATCTCCACCACCTTGGCATGCTCGTCGGCGGCCTCCTGCAAGAGCTGCACTTCGAAGGTCTGGCCGAAGATCGCCGCCAGGATGGCCAAGCGCCGGGTGGAGTTGGGGAGGCGGCGGATGCGCAGCCGGATCAGCTCGTCGAGATCCGCCGGCACGTCGATCTCGCGCAGGGAGCCGGGCAGGGCCCAGAGCCCGGTCTCGCGGGTCGACAGGATCCCCTGGTCCCAGAGATAGTTGACCAGCTCGGTCATCGCCAGCGGCAGGCCGGCGCTCTTCTCCTCCAGGAACCCGGCCAGCTCGGCCGCCTGCGCCTCGCCGACCAGCGACTCCGCGATCTCCTCGGTCGCCGAGCTCTCCAGCCGGTCCACCTCCAGCCGCGTCGCGCGCCCCTCCTTCTCGCCGCGGCGGACGATCTGGTTCAACGGGTGGTCCCAGTCCATCTCCTCCGGCCGGACCGCGGCGACGATCCAGACCGATCCCTCGAGCTTGGAGAAGAGGAAGACCAGCAGGTCGAGCGTGTCGCGGTCCGCCAGGTGGAGATCGTCGAGGAACAGGATCAGCGGATCGTCGCTCCGGCAGAGCCCCTCGAGGAAGAGCCCCACCGAGGCGAAGAGCCGCCGGCGCTCCTCCAGGTTGGACAGCGGCGCCGGCGGCGGAAGGTCGGGGCGCAGCTCGCGCAGCTCGGGGATGAGGCGGACGATGTCCTCCAGCACACCTACCGGCACCGTCGCCAGCACCTGCCCCGCGCCTTCGGCCTCCTCCGCCAGAGCGCCGCGCAGCACCTCGAGGAACGGCCGGTAGGGCACCAGCGGGCTGATCTCGTAGCACCGCCCCTTGAGGACGCCGCAGCGCCGCTTGGACGTGGTGGAGTCGAGGAACGATTTGATCAACCGGGTCTTGCCGATCCCCCTCTCGCCGGTGACCAGGGTGAGGTGGACGGAGCCGGCGAGCGCCCGCGTCCACCCCTCCCGCAACTGGCCGTAGGCGGCACCGCGGCCGACCAGGGGGATGATCGGTCCGATCGGCTCCGTCTCCTCCGACGCCGTCTCCTCCTTCACTGCCTGGGAGAGGATCGACTCGTAGAGCGCCCGGGTCTCGGCGAGCGGCTCGACCCCCAGCTCGTCGCGCAGCAGGTTCAGCAGCTCCTCGTAGTGGGCGAGCGCCCGGTTGCGCTGCCCCGACAGCGAGCAGAGGCGCATGAGGTCGCGGTGTGCCTCCTCGGAGAGCGGCTCGATCGCCACCAGCCGGCGGGCGTAATGGACCCCGAAACGGTACTCGCCCCGCCGCCGGTAGCTGTCGATCAGCCGGTGCAGCACGTCGACGGCGGCATCGCGCAGCCGCACCTGCTGGCCGATCATCCAGTCCTCGAACGCCTGGCTGTCCTTGACGAAGAAGCCGGCCAGGAACTCCCCCCGGTAGAGCTGGACGGCCGTGGAGAGGTGGTGCGGGTCGACCGCGCGTTCCGAGCCCAGCCGCAGGGACTCCTCGAACGCCTCGATGTCCACCCAGCAGTCCGCCTGCGGGTGGAGCCCGATCTCCAGTTGGCTGCTCAGCAGGAGGGTCTCGCCCGCCGGCAGCTTCGCGCGCAGGTTGTAGATCGCCTGACGCAGGGCGTGGCGCGCCCCGTCGGCTTCGCGCTCCGGCCATAGCAGCCCCGCCAGGTGATCCCGGCTGAACGCGCGGCGCCGGTGGCAGACCAGGTAGGCGAGCAGGGCCCGCACCTTCTGCGACTCGAAACCCGCGACCTGATGATCGCCGTCCCAGACCTCGAAGCCCCCCAGGAGGCGCACTCGGATCTTGCTCAAGATGGTCTACCTTGCGGAACCCGCCCCTTCGCTGAGGTTTGAGCCTCAGCCGTATTACGCAATCCGTTGGATGTCAGATCGCTCCGATTCTACCCCACTCCCACTCCTGACGCTCCCCTGACGCCCCGGCCCCAGACTGGCCGCAATCGAATTCCGTTCTTGAACCCACGAGCCCGGGAGGTGCCACTCCGTGAGTGAAGGAAGCGCCAGACCCAGAACCCCGACCAAGTCCTGGCTGATCCGCTGCTGGGAAGAGCCGCGCGAGCAGCAGCCCCGGGAAGGCCCGGTCCGCCGCTACTCCGTCCGCGACCTCGAGACCGGCGAGCAGCGCTATGTGAGCGACCCGCGCGAGCTCGGCGACCTGGTGAACCGGCGGATGCAGGAGACGGGGCAGGACGCCGAGGATCCGGAACCGCAAGACGAGGGGACCGACGGCTGACGATCTCCTGACGCCCGGGCCTCAGACTCGATTCACGTATCAGTGAATTTTTTTGGATTCCCCCTGTCTCTCCGGGGCGGGGTGGAGGATGAGAGGAGACTTTTTATGCTTTCTTTGCGATGGAAGTTTGGCGCGCTACTCACCTTCCTGCTGGCGGGTTTCCTGCTGGCGGGGACCGCGTGGGGGCAGGTCACCTACAACTGCCTGCCCTCCTGCGATCCGACGGACGCGCGGTTCCTGGCGATCGCCTCCGGAAGCGGCCTGGTCACCTTGAGCCAGCCGACACTGGATCTGGAAATTGCAGTCCCCAAAGGAACGACGACTTTCACGGTCGGCGTCTTCGACGGGGATGCGGGGGGGACCGACGGAGCAGGAGACACCCACTGGGATACTAGCTCCCCCTCAACCTTCACTTATGAGCTCTATGCCGATCCAAATCGAGACCACACGGCGTCGACAGTGGCCCCGCTCTCCGGCTCGCCTTCGGTGCTCTCGACCTCGATGCCAGATAACGCCTGGATCGATTACACAGTCAACACCAATCCTATGGCCCAGGCGCCGAGCGGCAACTACTTCTACCTATTGCGGATTCAACTTGCGACGACGGGGGTGACCACCCTTAATGCGTTCAAGATCCGCACAGGCGGCGCCATCGTCGGGGGGTCCTCACTTTTCCCATCGCCCCAGCCGTTCTCCTACATTGCCAATGTGACCGCGGCCCCCGATCTCGGGATCGTCTATCCTGGCTTTCCCTCGGTAACCCCGACCCGGTACGACGGTACATTCGATTTCTATTTCGAACAACCCGTGAGTCAGCGTGAGATCACCGTCTGGGACGGTGACTTCGACCGCGGCAAGTACAACGGCATGGATCAGGATACCGATGACCCGGATACGCCCAACGCACCCTTCCGGCCTGCGTGGGCCACCACCGACACCGTGTCCGAAGGAGTAGCGGTAGGATCTGGCGGAACCACAGGCAACCCTCCGGACGACCGCAACCCCTCTGGCTTCAATGTCTATCTTTCGAAACCTCCATCCATACGCTACGACCTGATCTTTCCGGACGGCCAGACGTTTGGCAACGACAACCCCTCGGGCAACCAGGAGTGGGAGCAGTTCAAGGTTTCGACCGATCCATTCGATCGAAGTCAGATGGACTATCACACCGACTCGGCTCCTCCCGGTATCTACCGGGTTCGCCTGCAGGGCGTCGACATGCAGAACCTCAACGCGATCCTCCTGCCAGGGAGAGCGCTCTGCGTGAGCCAGTCGGGCAGCCCTTGCACGCCTCTGCGCCCCTATCTCGTCGGCGATACGGTTTTCGTCGACGACAACGGCAACGGGGTCCAGGATCCGGGAGAGCCCGGCATCGGAGGCGTCGAGATCGAGCTCCTGGACGCGAACGGGACCCTGATCAGCACCACCCATACGGATGCCGACGGGCACTACTCGTTCGAGGTCGAGGCCTACTCCTACACCGTCCGGATCGCTGCCTCGAACTACTCCGGCGAGGGGGGTGGAACCCTCGGGGGCTATACGCCGACCACGCCCGAGGAGTGCCAGCCGACGATCGTCAACGACAACGTGCTCACCTGCGATTACGGCTATCGCAGGCCAGGCGCCGTCGGCGACCGGGTATGGAGCGATTTCAACGGCAACGGCGTGCAGGATCCCGGCGAGCCGGGCATCAACGGCGTCCCGGTGAACCTGTTCGACTCGAACGGCAATTTCGTCGCCGGCGACACCACGCACGACAACGGCCTCTACTCCATCACCAACGTGCCGGCGGGCACCTACACGGTGCGTGTCGACGACAGTTTCCTGCCAGGCGGCCTGACGCCAACCTACGACCTCGATGGCGTCGCGACGCCCAACGAGACGGTCGTCACCGTCGCCAGCGGCCAGACCCGCACCGACGTCGATTTCGGCTATCAGGGCAACGCCTCGATCGGCGACCGCGTCTGGAACGACACCAACGGCAACGGCAATCAGGATCCCGGCGAGACCGGCATCACCGGCGTCACGGTGCAGTTGCTCGACGACTCCTCGAATCCGATCACCAGCACCGTGACCGGCGCCGACGGCCACTACTCCTTCGACCATCTGCCGGAGGGGACCTACACCGTTCAGATCGACACGTCGACGCTACCCACGGGCGCGACGGAAACCTACGACCTCGACGGCATCGAAACGCCCGACGTGGTCTTCTCGGTCTTCGCCGAGGCCGGCTCCACGGTGACCGACGTCGACTTCGGCTACCAGCTTCCGGCGACCGCCACCGGCTCCATCGGCGACCGGGTCTGGAACGACGTCAACGGCGACGGCGTGCAGGACGCCAACGAGTCGGGGCTGAACGGCGTCACCGTCCAGCTGCTCGACTCCGCCGGCAACGTGGTCGCCACGGCGACGACCAGCGGCGACGGCAACTACACTTTCGCCAATCTGGCGGTCGGCACCTACACCGTCCGGATCGTCTCCGCGACGCTCCCGCCCGGTGTGGCCCCGACCTTCGACGCCGATGGCGTGGGGACTCCCAACGACGCCACTCTCACCCTCGCCACAGATGAGCACCGGACGGACGTCGACTTCGGCTACCAGGGAACCGCCTCTGTCGGTGACCGGGTCTGGATCGACACCAACGGCAACGGCGTGCAGGATGCGGGCGAGGCCGGCATCAACGGCGTGCAACTGCAGTTGCTCGACGGCGCCAACAACGTCGTGGGTACCACCACGACGAGCGGCGACGGCAACTACAGCTTCAGCCGGCTGAACGGCGGCAACTACTCCGTCCAGGTCGTCACCGCGTCGCTCCCGCCGGGTGTGACGCAGACCTACGACCTCGACGGCGTGATCACGCCGAACATCGCCTCCTTCTCGTTGAATCCGGGCGACTCCCGCACCGACGTCGACTTCGGCTACCGCGGCACGGCCTCGGTGGGCGATCGCGTCTGGCTCGACTCGAACGGTAACAGCACGCAGGACGCCGGCGAGAACGGCATCAACGGCGCGACGGTGCAGCTGCTCGACTCCGCCAACAACGTCGTATCCACGGCCACGACGGCCGGCGACGGCAACTACACCTTCAGCAACCTGACGGCGGGCAACTACTCCGTCCGGGTCACGCCTCCGGCCGGCTATGCGGAGACCTACGACCTGGACGGCGTCGCCACCGCCGACATCGCGAGCTTCACCCTCGCCGGCGGCCAGAACCGGACGGACGTCGACTTCGGCTACCGCGGCACGGCCTCGGTGGGCGATCGGGTCTGGCTCGACAGCAACGGCAACGGCACGCAGGACGCGGGTGAGGCCGGCATCAACGGCGTCACCGTCCAGTTGCTCGACAGCGCGAACAACGTCGTCGGCACCGCGACCACCAGCGGCGACGGCAACTACACCTTCAGCAACCTGGCGGCGGGCAACTACTCCGTCCGGGTCACGCCTCCGGCCGGTGTGGCGGAGACCTACGACCTCGACGGCATCGCCACCGCGAACATCGCCAGCTTCTCTCTCGCCGCCGGTCAGAACCGGACCGACGTCGACTTCGGCTACCGCGGCACCGCCTCGGTGGGGGACCGGGTCTGGCTCGACAGCAACGGCAACGGCGCGCAGGACGCGGGTGAGGCCGGCATCAACGGCGTCACCGTCGAGCTCCTCGACGCCTCCAACAACGTCGTCGGTACCGCGACCACCAGCGGCGACGGCAACTACACCTTCAGCAACCTGAGCGCCGGCACCTACACCGTCCGGGTCTCGAATCTGCCAGCCGGCGTGACCGAGACCTTCGACCTCGACGGCGTGGCCTCGGCCAACCAGGCGACCTTCTCTCTAGCCGCGGGCCAGAACCGGACGGACGTCGACTTCGGCTACCGCTACACCGGCTCCGTCGGTGACCGGGTCTGGCTCGACTCCAACGGCAACGGCGCGCAGGACGCGGGTGAGACCGGGATCAACGGCGTCACCGTGCAGCTGCTCGACGGCTCGAACAACGTCGTCGGCACCGCGACCACGAGCGGCGACGGCAACTACACCTTCGACAACCTGGCTCCGGGCACCTACACGGTCCGGATCTCGAACCTCCCGGCTGGCGTGAGCGAGACCTTCGACCTCGACGGCGTGGCCTCGGCCAACCAGGCGACCTTCTCCCTGGCCGCCGGTCAGAACCGGACCGACGTCGACTTCGGCTACCGCTACAACGGTTCCGTCGGTGACCGGGTCTGGCTCGACTCCAACGGCAACGGCGCGCAGGACGCGGGTGAGACCGGGATCAACGGCGTCACCGTGCAGCTGCTCGACGGCTCGAACAACGTCGTCGGCACCGCGACCACGAGCGGCGACGGCAACTACACCTTCGACAACCTGGCTCCGGGTACCTACACGGTCCGGGTCTCGAACCTCCCGGCTGGCGTGAGCGAGACCTTTGACCTCGACGGCGTGGCCTCGGCGAACCAGGCGGCGTTCTCTCTGGCCGCGGGCCAGAACCGGACCGACGTCGACTTCGGCTACCGCTACAACGGTTCCGTCGGCGACCGCGTCTGGCTCGACTCCAACGGCAACGGCGTGCAGGACGCGGGTGAGACCGGCCTGAACGGCGTCACCGTGCAGCTGCTCGACAGCTCGAACAACATCGTCGGGACCGCGACTACGAGCGGCGACGGCAACTACACGTTCAACAACCTGGCTCCGGGCACTTACACGGTCAAGGTTTCGGGTCTCCCGGCTGGAACGACGGAGACCTTTGACCTCGACGGCGTGGCCTCGGCGAACCAGGCGACGTTCTCTCTGGCCGCGGGCCAGAACCGGACCGACGTCGACTTCGGCTACCGCTACAACGGTTCCGTCGGCGACCGCGTCTGGCTCGACTCCAACGGCAACGGCGTGCAGGACGCGGGTGAGACCGGGATCAACGGTGTCACCGTGCAGCTGCTCGACAGCTCGAACAACGTCGTCGGGACCGCGACTACGAGCGGCGACGGCAACTACACGTTCAACAACCTGGCTCCGGGCACTTACACGGTCAAGGTTTCGGGTCTCCCGGCTGGAACGACGGAGACCTTCGACCTCGACGGCGTGGCCTCGGCGAACCAGGCGACGTTCTCCCTGGCGGCCGGTCAGAACCGGACCGACGTCGACTTCGGCTACCGCTACAACGGTTCCGTCGGCGACCGCGTCTGGCTCGACTCCAACGGCAACGGCGTGCAGGACGCGGGTGAGACCGGGATCAACGGTGTCACCGTGCAGCTGCTCGACAGCTCGAACAACGTCGTCGGGACCGCGACCACGAGCGGCGACGGCAACTACACGTTCAACAACCTGGCTCCGGGCACCTACACGGTCAAGGTTTCGGGTCTCCCCGCTGGTGTGAGCGAGACCTTCGACCTCGACGGCGTAGCCTCGGCGAATCAGGCGACGTTCTCCCTGGCGGCCGGCCAGAATCGGACCGACGTCGACTTCGGCTACCGCTACAACGGTTCCGTCGGCGACCGGGTCTGGCTCGACAGCAATGGCAACGGCGTGCAGGATGCTGGTGAGACCGGCATCAACGGCGTCACCGTCCAGCTGCTCGACAGCTCGAACAACGTCGTCGGGACCGCGACCACGAGCGGCGACGGCAACTACACGTTCAACAACCTGGCTCCGGGCACCTACACGGTCAAGGTTTCGGGTCTCCCCGCTGGTGTGAGCGAGACCTTCGACCTCGACGGCGTGGCCTCGGCGAATCAGGCGACGTTCTCCCTGGCGGCCGGCCAGAACCGGACCGACATCGACTTCGGCTACCGCTACAACGGTTCCGTCGGCGACCGCGTCTGGCTCGACTCCAACGGCAACGGCATCCAGGACACGGGTGAGACCGGGATCAACGGCGTCACCGTGCAGCTGCTCGACAGCTCGAACAACGTCGTCGGGACCGCGACTACGAGCGGCGACGGCAACTACACGTTCAACAACCTGGCTCCGGGCACCTACACGGTCAAGGTTTCGGGTCTCCCGGCTGGAACGACGGAGACCTTCGACCTCGACGGCGTGGCCTCGGCTAACCAGGCGACGTTCTCCCTGGCGGCCGGTCAGAACCGCACCGACATCGACTTCGGCTACCGGCCCAACGGTTCTGTCGGCGACCGCGTCTGGTTCGACGGCAACGGTGACGGCGTACAGGACGCCGGGGAGCCCGGGATCAACGGGGTCACCGTCCAGTTGCTCGACAGCGCGAACAACGTCATCGGCTCCACGGCCACCAGTGGTGACGGCAACTACACCTTCGGCGGCCTCGCCGGCGGTACCTACAGCGTGAAGATCGTGGCCGCCACTCTGCCCCCGGGCATGGTAGAGACCTACGACCTCGACGGCGTCGCCACGGCCAACCAAGCGACGTTCTCTCTGGCCGTCGGCCAGAACCGCACCGACGTCGACTTCGGCTACCGCACGCCGCCGGCGACCGGAACGGATTGCGCGACGGCAGCTCCGGGTGATCCGGCGTACAACGTGAACCCCGCCGGCCATGCCTTCTACATGCCTGGCATCGGCACGGACTTCATCTTCACTCCGACCCCCGGCACGTTCACAGCCCTGGCCGACGGCACCGCCACTCTCCAGGGCACGCTGCGCAGCGTGTCGAACCCGAACAACGCGTTCACGGTCGACATCCAGCTCAGCGGCTACTCGGCGACTCCGCCGGCTGGCAGCCCGAAGCTGGAGCTCTCCGCCAACGCCTACGTCCAGAACGGCGGACCGATCGATCCGTCCACCTGGTACTACTACACGGGCTTCTCCGGCACCCTGACGGGCATCGGCAACTACGCCGGTGCCGTCATCAACATCACGCGCTTCATGCAGGCTCCCCAGGTGGGTGTTGGCGCCAACGGCAAGAACACGCACTTCGGCGCCTCGGGCTGGTTCAACGTCAACGTCGTCTCCCAGCCGGCCGCCGGCGGGACCCTGACGCCCACCGACCGGGGTGACATCGACATCGACCTCGGCGACTGCCCGCCCGCCACGGCTTCCGCCGGCGACCGGGTCTGGAACGACGCCAACGGCAACGGCACCCAGGACGCCGGCGAGGCCGGCATCAACGGCGTCACCGTCAAGCTGTTCGACGCCTACGGCACCGAGCTCGCCACGGCGACGACCAGCAACGACGGCAACTACTCGTTCGGCAATCTGATCGCCGGCACCTACACGGTCCGGGTCGTCCCCTCCTCGCTGCCCGCGGGGGTGGCGCCGACCTACGACCTCGACGGCGCGGCCACGGCCAATGCCGCCACCTTCACCCTGGCCACCGGCCAGAACCGTAGCGACGTGGACTTCGGATACCGCGGCACCGGCTCGATCGGTGACCGGCTCTGGAACGACACCAACGGCAACGGCGCCCAGGACGCCGGCGAGGCCGGCATCAACGGCGCCACCGTCAAGCTGCTTGACGGCGCCAACAACGTGGTGGCCACCGCCACCACCAGCGGCGATGGCAACTACTCCTTCGCCAACCTCGACGCCGGCAACTACACGGTCCAGGTCGTCGCCTCCTCGCTGCCCGCGGGGCTGGCTCCGACCTACGATCTCGACGGCGTCGGCACGGCCAACGCCGCCACCCTGACCCTCAACGCCGGCGATCACCGCACCGACGTCGACTTCGGCTACCGCGCCGCCGGCTCCATCGGCGATCGTGTCTGGCTCGACGCCAACGCCAACGGCACGCAGGACGCCGGTGAGGCCGGCATCAACGGCGTCACCGTCCAGCTGCTCGACGCCAGCGCCAACGTCGTGGCGACCACCACCACCAGCGGCGACGGCAACTACACCTTCAACAACGTCAACGGCGGCGTCTACACCGTCCGCGTCGTCGCCTCCTCGCTGCCCGCCGGGGCCGCGCCGAGCTACGACCTCGACGGCATCGCCACCGCCAACATGGCCACCTTCACCCTCAACGCCGGCGCCAACCGCACCGACGTCGACTTCGGCTACCGCAACAGCGGCTCCGTCGGCGACCGGGTCTGGCTTGACGCCAACGCCAACGGGGTGCAGGACGCGGGTGAGGCCGGCATCAACGGCGTCACCGTCCAGCTGCTCGACGCCGCCAACAACGTCGTCGGTACGGCGACCACCAGCGGCGACGGCAACTACACCTTCGCCAACCTCGCCGCCGGCAACTACACCGTGAAGATCGTGGCCGCCTCGCTCCCCGCCGGAGTCGCCGCGACCTACGATCTCGACGGCGTCGCCACGGCCAACCAGGCCACCTTCGCTCTCGCCGCCGGCGCCAACCGCACCGACGTCGACTTCGGCTATCGCAACACCGGCTCGGTCGGCGACCGGGTCTGGCTAGACGCCAACGCCAACGGCATCCAGGACGCCGGTGAGACCGGCATCAACGGCGTCACCGTTCAGCTGCTCAACGCCGCCAATACCGTCATCGGTACGGCGACCACCAGCGGCGACGGCAACTACACCTTCGGCAATCTCGCCGCCGGCAACTACACCGTCAAGATCGTGGCCGCCTCGCTCCCCGCCGGAGTCGCGGCGACCTACGACCTCGACGGCGTCGCCACGGCCAACCAGGCCACCTTCGCTCTCGCCGCCGGCGCCAACCGCACCGACGTCGACTTCGGCTACCGGAACTCCGGCTCCGTCGGCGATCGGGTCTGGCTCGACACCAACGGCAACGCCACCCAGGACGCCGGTGAGGCCGGCATCAACGGCGTCACCGTCCAGCTGCTCAACGCCGCCAACACGGTCATTGGTACGGCGACCACCAGCGGCAACGGCAACTACACCTTCGGCAACCTCGCCGCAGGCAACTACACCGTGAAGATCGTGGCCGCCTCGCTCCCCGCCGGAGTCGCGGCGACCTATGACCTCGACGGCGTCGCCACGGCCAACCAGGCCACTTTCGCCCTCGCCGCCGGTGCCAGCCGCACCGACGTCGACTTCGGCTACCGCAACAGCGGCTCCGCCGGCGACCGTGTCTGGAACGACGTCAACGGCAACGGCGCGCAGGATTCTGGTGAGGCCGGCATCAACGGCGTCACCGTCCAGCTGCTCGACAACGCCAACAACGTCATCGCCACCACGATGACCGGCGGCGACGGCAACTACGTCTTCGCCAACCTGGCCGCCGGCAACTACACCGTGAAGATCGTGGCCGCCTCGCTGCCCGCCGGGCTCGCGGCGACCTACGACCTCGACGGCGTCGCCACGGCCAACCAGGCCGCCTTCGCCCTCGCGGCCGGCCAGAACCGCACCGATGTCGACTTCGGCTACCGCACGCCGCCGCCGTCGGGACAGAACTGCGCCACCGCGTTGGTCTCCGATCCGAACATGAACACCGGCCCGAACGGCCACTCCTTCTGGCTCCCCGGCATCGGCACGGACTTCGTCTTCACCCCGCTGCCCGGCAGCTTCACCAGCAACAGCGACGGCACCGCCAGCCTGACCGGCATGCTGCGCAGCAAGTCGAACCCCAACAACGGGTTCACCGTCACCGTGCACTTCAGCGGCTATCAGTCGACGGCTCCCGACGGCAGCCCGAAGAAGGAGCTCAACGCTTCGGCCTACGTCGAGAACGGCGGCCCGGTCAACCCGGCCACCTGGTACTACTACACCGCCTTCACCGGCACCCTCACCGGCACCGGCAACTACGCCGGAGCGGTGCTCCAGCTGGTGCGGACGGGTCCGGCCTTCCAGGTGGGCGCCGGCGCCAACGGCAAGAACGGCAACTTCGGCGGTTCCGGCTGGTTCAACTGGACGGTGACCACCCAGCCCTCGTCGGGCAACCTCCAGACGACGGGCCAGGGGGACATCAACGTCGACCTCGGCAACTGCCCGACCTCCGGCCAGATGTGCTCCATCCCCTCGGTGCTGGATCCGGTCTACGGACCTACCACGGGGGGCCAGGCCTTCTGGCTGCCCGGCATTGTCACCGACCTCGTCTACACCCCGAATCCGGGCAGCTACACCGTCAACGCCGACGGCACTGCCCACCTGACGGGCACGCTGAAGAGCGTCTCCGATCCCAACAAGAGCTTCACGGTGGACGTGGTGTTCAGCGGCGCTCAGACGACGATTCCGGCCGGTAGCCCGAAGAAGGAGCTCCAGGGCACGGCCTACATCGAGAACGGCGGTCCGATCGATCCCTCGACCTGGACCTACTACAACGCCTTCACCGGCACCCTCACCGGCACCGGCTCCTACGCGGGGGCGGTGATCACCATCAACCGTGCCGGCCCGGCCTTCCAGGTGGGTGTCGGCGCGGACGGCAAGAACCTCGACTTCGGCGGCTCCGGCTGGTTCAACTGGACGGTGACGCATCAGCCCACCTCCGGCGGCAGCCTGCAGACCACCGGCCAGGGGGACATCAACGTCGACCTGGTCGACTGCCAGAACACCGGCTCGGTCGGCGACCGCGTCTGGCTCGACGCCAACGGCAACGGCCTCCAGGACTCCGGTGAGACCGGCATCAACGGTGTCACCGTCCAGCTCCTCGACAGCCACGGCACCCCCATCGCCGCCACCGTCACCTCCGGCGACGGCAACTACACCCTCTCGACCCTGGCCGGGAACTACACCGTCCGCGTGGTGTCCAGCACCCTGCCGGCCGGCACGACCCCGACCTACGACCTCGACGGCATCGCCACGGCCAACCAGGTCAGCCTCACCCTGATGACCGGCAACAACCGCGTCGACGTTGACTTCGGCTACCGCAACACGGGGTCGATCGGCGATCGCGTCTGGCTCGACAACAACGGCAACGGCGCCCAGGACGGTGAGCCAGGCATCAACGGCGCCACCGTCCAGCTGCTCGACGCCGCCAGCAACGTCATCGCCACCACGACCACGAGCGGTGACGGCAACTACACGTTCAGCAACCTGGCCCCGGGCACCTACACCGTGAAGATCGTCGCCTCGTCGCTCCCCGCCGGAGCCACGCCGACCATCGACGCGGACGGCATCGCCACGGCCAACCAGGCCACCCTCACTCTCGGCGCCGGGCAGAACCGCACCGACGTCGACTTCGGCTACCGCTACTCCGGCTCGATCGGCGACCGGGTCTGGCTCGACGCCAACGGCAACGGTGCCCAGGATTCCGGGGAGACCGGCATCAACGGCGTTACCGTCCAGTTGGTCAACAGCAGCTCCACTGTCATCGCCACCACAACGACGAGCGGTGACGGCAACTACACGTTCAACAACCTGGCCGCCGGCACCTACATGGTCAAGATCGTCAGCTCCTCGCTCCCGGCGGGGGTGGTCGCGACCTACGACCTCGACGGTGTCGCCTCGGCCCACCAGACCAACGTCACCCTCGCCGGCGGGCAGACCCGCACCGACGTCGACTTCGGATACCGCAGCACGGGTTCCATCGGCGATCGCGTCTGGCTCGACAGCAATGGCAACGGTGTCCAGGACTCAGGTGAGATCGGCCTCGCCGGCGTCACCGTCCAGCTCCTGAACGGCAGTGGCACCGTCGTCGCCTCCACCACTACGGTCGGCGACGGCAACTACACCTTCCCCAACCTCGTCGCCGGGACCTACTCGGTCCGCGTGTCGACCAGCAGCCTGACGGCCGGCCTGATGCCGACCTACGACCTCGACGGCGTCGCGACTCCGAGCTTCGCGACCTTCACCCTGGCCTCCGGACAGAACCGCACCGACGTCGACTTCGGCTACAAGATCAACGGTTGTGCCGTCGCGGCCATCCCGAATCCGACCTACAACTCGTCCACCGGGGCCCAGGCCTTCTGGTTCCCCGGCATGGTCACGGACCTCGAGTTCATGCCGAATCCGGGTGGCTTCGTCGTCAACGGCGACGGCACCGCCCGCCTGACGGGCACGCTGAGGAGCGCTTCCGATCCCACCAAGACGTTCACGGTGGACGTGCAGTTCAGCGGCCTGACCAACGTCGCGCCTTCGGGCAGCCCGAAGAAGGAGCTGACCGCCTCGGCCTACTCCGAGAACGGCGGCCCGATCAACACCGCCGGCTGGTGGTACTTCACCTCGTTCACCGGCACCCTGACCGGCACGGGCAGCTACGCGGGAGCGACGATCACCATCGTCCGCACCGGACCGGCATTCCAGGTGGGTATCGGCGCCACCGGCAAGGACCTCAACTTCGGCGGCTCCGGCTGGTTCAACTGGACGGTGACGCATCAGCCCACCTCCGGCGGCAGCCTGCAGACCACCGGCCAGGGGGACATCAACGTCGACCTCGACGACTGCACGACCCTCGGTTCCGTCGGCGACCGGCTCTGGCTGGACAAGGACGGCGACGGCGTGCAGGACTCCGGTGAGACCGGCATCAACGGGGTGACGGTGCAACTGATCAGCAACGGCTTCACCATCGCCTCGGCCAGCACGACCGGCGACGGCAACTACACCTTCGACGGCCTGCCGGCCGGAACCTACTCGGTCAGCGTGGTCACCGCCACGCTGCCCGCGGGCGTCGGGCCGACCTACGACCTCGACGGTATCGCCACCGCCAACAAGGCCACCGTCACCCTCGCCGCCGCGGCCGACCGTACCGACGTCGACTTCGGCTACCGCGGCAACCTCTCCATCGGCGACCGGGTCTGGAACGACGCGGACGGCGACGGCGTGCAGGACTCCGGCGAGACCGGCTACAACGGGGTCACCGTCCAGCTGCTCAGCGGCAGCACGGTGATCGCCACCACCACGACCAGCGGCAACGGGAACTACAGCTTCGCCAACCTGACCGCCGGCACGTACGTGGTGAAGGTCAGCCCGCCGGCCAACACCGCCCAGACCTACGACCTGGACGGCCTCTCCTCGGCCAGCCAAGCCACGGTCAACCTCACCGCCAGTCGCACGGACGTCGACTTCGGCTACCGCGCGGTGGGTACGCTCTCCATCGGCGACCGGGTCTGGAAGGACGCCAACGCCAACGGCCAACTGGATTCCGGCGAAACCGGCATCAGCGGCGTCACGGTCCAACTGCTCAACAGCAGCGGCACCGTGATCGCCACCACGACGACCAACAGCAGCGGCAACTACACCTTCTCCGGGCTGTCGTCCGGCACCTACAAAGTCAAGGTCAGCAGCGGTCTGCCCACCGGCTACGCGCCGACCTACGACCTCGACGGCATCGCCACGGCCAACATCGCGACGGTGACCCTCACCGCCAGCCGTACGGACGTGGACTTCGGCTACCGCTCCTGTAAGCCGGAGTTCGTCTACGACACATTCACCACTAGGAGCTTCTCGAACAACGAGGGCTCTGTTAACTGGAGCGGCTCCTGGGTCGAGTACGACACGGCCGGCACGGGGGTGAACAGCGGTAACGTAACTGTAGGGACCCCGGTCGACGGCTACATGATCCTGCGCGACAGCCCTGACACCGGCACTCAGCCGAGCGCGGCGCGCCAGGTCGACCTCTCAGCGTTCCCGTACGCGTCGGTAACGGTCAACTTCCACATCCGTGGGGTTGAAACCGACGACACGGCGATCATCGAGGTCTCGAAAGACGGTGGGTCCACCTACACCGTGCTGGATACGCTGACCGGCATCAGCGGAACCTTGATCGACTCTCGCACCTACAACATCTCGACCTACAAGGCGAGCAACACCAGAATCCGCTTCCGGATCGCCAGTGGGTACGGTGCGAGTGACGATTTTTTCAAGATCGACGAGGTTCGAGTCGACGGCCTCTGCGCCGCCCCGTAGCCTTGAAGGTAGCCTTGAAAAAGGGGACCGCCACCGGGCGGTCCCCCCTTGTTTTCCCGGGCGCTCTGGCCGTTAGCGGGGCGCCCGTCCCTTTTCCGGCAAAGCCTAGCTATAATCTACCTAACCAGTGTCTTTATCGATATCCATGATGGACCTCGCGACCCGTGTCACCGTGCCGGAATCGGTATTGTTCCGCGACCTTGACGGAGAAGCCGTTCTCCTCGAGACCGCGACCGGCCGGTACTATGGGCTCAACGAGGTCGGCACCCGAATGTGGTCCCTGCTCCAGCTCCACGGGGAGATCGGGGGGGCCTATCAGGATCTCCTGGCCGAATACCAGATCCCTGCGCACGAATTGCGGCGGGACCTCCTCGACTTCATCGGCCTCCTGTCCTCGCGCCGGTTGCTCGAGATCTCCTCCCCCGAGGAAGCCTCGCGATGAATGGCTTCCAGGTTTTCATCGACTTCGAGAAGGGAACTCTGGCCCTGGAGGGAAGCGACAGAGCCCGTGAGCCTCACCCGTCCGGCCTGATCCTCGCCGCGGATGCACGCCTCGACAACCGTCAGGAGTTGCTCGACGCCCTGGCCGGGGAGCTCTCCGGCGCGCCAGGGAACGCGGACCTGATCCTGGCGGCTTATCTGAAATGGGGGGAGCGCTGCCCGGAGCACCTCCTCGGCGACTTCGCCTTCGTCGTCTGGGACCCAAAGCATCGACGGATTTTTGGCGCTCGCGATCAACTCGGCGTACGACCGTTCCATTATGCGCAAACCGGCTCGCTTCTTTGTTTGGCTTCACAGGCCTACCAGATCCTTCGGCATCCCGAAGTTCCTCGACGCCTCGACCTCGTTTCAGTGGGTTGTTATCTGTTGGACCTCACAAGCGAACCCAGCCGGACTTTCTTTGAGAGTGTCCTCCAACTGCCTCCTGGCCACTCTCTATCTGTCACGTCAAGGGGGCAATGGGTCCACCGTTATTGGGACATCGATCTGAGTAAGAAAACGGTATACCGCAATGAAGGGGACTATGCCTGCCACTTTCTCGAGATCTTCCGTCAAGCAGTCCGGGACCGGTTGACAACTCCGGGTGGCCGGTTTGGCGTATCGATGAGCGGCGGATTGGACTCCACTTCTGTGGCCGCAGTTGCCACACAGGAGCTGGACGGGCGCAACAAAAGCCCGCTCCTAGCCTGCTCGTTCACCTTCAAGCAACTGAGAGAGTGTGACGAAAGCTTTTACGTCAAGTCCCTTTCCGAGGCACTCGGAATCGAGACAGCCTTTATCGATGCTGAGAGTTTCTGGCTCTTGGGAAGTGAAGAAGCCTATGTTCCATCGCTCGATACGCCGATCATGTACTGGGATGCCGCCTTTCAACAGATGCTAAGGGTTCTTGAGGAGAAGCACTATAACGTCCTCCTTACCGGACATGGCGCGGACGACCTCCTGCTCGGCAGCCATCTAGTCTATGCCGACCGCTTGCGCCGGGGAGATCTCCATGCAGTTGGGGAAGTCTGGAACTACAGCAGATCCCGTCGGTATGGGTGGCGCCCTTTGTATAAGTTCCTCATTGAACCTCTGCTCGGCTCCAGCACTACCGAAGCTCTACGCCATATTCTAGGCCGTCATCGCACAGGACAAGCGGTTCCCGATTGGATTGCCCCAGATTTCGCACGCCGGACAGGCCTTATAGAACGGATCACTGAAGACCAACGTCTGCAAAAGGGGAGCACGGCCTTAGATCAGATGTACGAGCATCTGATCTTACGCCCAGGATATCTCAACGCTGTTGAGTGGTTCGATCGGATCTCTGCCCCCTTTCAAATCGAGGTCCGCCATCCATTTCTCGACCGCAGGCTTTTCGAGCTGATCTTCTCTATCCCACCGGATCAGTTGTTCCGGTGTGGTGAGCGCAAACCGCTGCTAAGGACAGCCCTCACCGGCGTCCTTCCCGACTTAGTGCGGCTCCGGCGACAGAAGACTCACCTTGGAAGCTTCGTCGATTTTTCGTTGCGACAGAAAGAATCGGAGAGAATTCGGGCCCTATTCGCATTTCCTATCTCATCAAAACTTGGAATTCTTGAAGGTGAATCTCTCCGGCAAGCCTTCGAGCGCTACTGCACGAGTGAGCCAAACGAAACGCAGCGATCACTGTGGTGTGCCGTTACTCTCGAAATCTGGCTACGGCGCCATCTCTGCGAATTTGATACAACGACTCTAGAGAAGTCAGCCAGCTCGCTGCCACAGGCAGCTTGATCAGTACATACCTTTTACCGAATTGGCACATGTGGAGCACACGATGAGTACGACCGAGAAGAAGCCTCACCATCTGTCCGACATAGACGATTCCAAGTCGATACCTCGGAAAACGTATAAGCCTCCTTGTTTGATAGAATGGGGCTCGCTCGTCGAATTGACACAAGAGAAATTTAGTGGTTTCGACGATTATCCGGCCAGAGGGGGCACGACGGGAGTTTAATCAACTTGGAGGAATTTATTTCAAGAGCGCCTACAGAATTTTCAAGAGTCTACGGCTTTGTAGATCTCTCTCCAAATTCTTACCACCTCGACCATTACGCAAGCAGCCTCGGCCTTACGGAAACGGCCGCGATCCATGCGCTCGCCAAGACCGTTTCCTTCCAATCTGGAACAGATAAAAGATCCGCTCCTGAAATCCTCATTGTCAGGTCTCCACGCTTGATCCTGCTCCAGTGCCGTGATTTAACAGCGATGCGGCAGTTGATAGCCCGTTCACGAGCCCTTGACAGCTCCTGTCGAGATCTGTTCTATGTTGACCCTATTAGTGTTAACCAACTTTGTCAACGGCTGGCTTCTGGGCTTATCGAACGCCTAGGATATGACGGAGTCTACCGTGCCTCGTTCAGCTACATTCCGAGGGGCGGTGTCCATGTCCTAGACCAGTTGGTCTCTGCTCTGGCCCTTAAGGAAGATCAACTAAGCCCACAGAACGATCCCGACCGCCTCCTCATTGTGGTCGATGACTGCTCTATTAGCGGTGTTCGCTTTAAGCAGTTCCTCGATGGTTGTCAAAGTCAGAGAATCGTGTTCGCCCACCTCTACTCTCATCCGGACCTGCGAGAGGCAATCACGACCAGGGAATCCCGAGTCCTCGCCTGCGTTAGTGCCGGAGATCTTCATAATCGCTTCTCTGGGACGAATCTCTTACCCGCGCACGAGCAGAGCCTTCCTGCGCGCATAGAGAGTGTTAAATGCTACTGGGCTGGCTTGCCGGAGGCCCTCTGCTTCCCCTGGAACGAACCGGACCGCTCGTTCTGGAATCCGGTGACCGGCCGGCAGGAGCGGGCGTGGAAGATCGTTCCGCCGGAGCTCTGCAGCAAGAACCGCCCTTCTCCCGGGACGACGCCGATCCCAATCCAGGTCCAGCCCGAGGGTCGGGGGCCGCTGCGTCCGTCTCGACGGACGATCTTCGGCGAGCTCGACGGGTCCATCGTCCTGTGCGATCTGGAAACCGGGCGATGTGCCGGTCTCGAGGGAGTTGCCGCGGATCTCTGGCGCGCCCTTCTCGTTCACGGCGATCCCGAGACGGTCGTGAACGCGCTCCAAGCCGGGTACGATGTCCCCGTCGAGGTGTTCCGGGAGGACGCCCGAAACTTCTTCGAGGATCTGGAGACCCGTGGCCTCATCGAATGGACCGAGCCCGCCTGACGGTTTCCGGACCTACCGGGTCTTTGGTTTCAATCTGACCAGCGACTTCCCTTTCCGTCACCATCTGGGCGGCGGTGAAGGCAAGGCCGACCTGAGCTTCACTCTGTCCGCGAATCCTGTCGTACCGGGAGCCTGGAAAGATGGGCCGCCGATCTACCGAAGCCCCCGACGGTTCGAGGACGGGGAGAGCGTCTCCCATCTCTACCGACTCGACTCCTGGGAAGTTTTCTCCTTTCCGCGCCTCGCGGATTTCTATCTGCAGGCCCATCGCATTGTCGGCCAGCCCCTCGGGCAACCAGACATTGATCTCGTGGAGCTCCGCTTTCTCGGGCCTGTCCTCTCCTACTGGCTGGAGCGGCGGGGGATTCCGGCTCTCCATGCTTCGGCCGTCGAGGTGAACGGCCGCGCCATCGCCTTCCTCTCACGGCATGGTGGCGGCAAGACCGGCCTCGCGGCGGCGATGATGCAGGCCGGCCACTCTCTCCTGACCGACGACGTCCTGCCGGTCGAGGAGGGCTCGGGGGTATTCCACGCCCGCCCCGGCTATCCTCAGATGCGGATGTGGCCGGACGAGGCGGCATACTTCGTCGCACGCGCAGAGGAGTTGCCGCTCGTCCTGCCTCAACTCACCAAGAGACGGGTACGCGTGGGGGCGGATGGCTTCGGCGCGTTCCGCGACACTGCCCTCCCCTTGGCCGGTCTCTACATCGCCGAGCGCCGGCCCGAGAGCGTCGCCGTGGAGATCCTCGACGTCTCGCCGCGCGATGCCTTGATCGAGCTCGTCCGCCACTCCTTCTCCCCCCACCTCGTCGAGGCCGCAGGGCTCCAGCCGTCCCGGTTCGATCTCTTCTCCCGCCTCGTCCGCAGCGTGCCGGTGCGGCGCCTCGTCTACCCCTCGGGCTTCGCGCGCCTGCCGGAGGTCGCCGAGATCCTCCTCCGCTCGTGGTAGGATCGGCCTACAACTCAGAAGCAGGTTCAATCGGACGCGCCACGGGGAAGCAGGCGGATGCGCCTTCCCCGGAAGGAGAGGAATGAGATGAGACGCTGGATGACGGCTGGCCTTGTGACGGCCGCGGTGCTGCTGACTTCGGGCATGGCCCAGGCCCAGGGCTCGCGGGACCGCGATGGCGATGACGACGACAATGGCCGCGATCACCGCGACCGCTTCGCGCTGGGGGTGGGCATCGGTCTCGTGAAGCCCCTGAACCAGACCGAGACCTACTACACGGCCTCGCTCCGCATCCGGACCAGCGGGGGGCGGGGGGGCGACGACCGGGACGAGGGGGGGAGGGGCGGCGACCAGGGGATCACCGGCTATCTCGAGCCCGAGGTCGGGTACTGGACGTCGAGCGGCAACGGCAGCCGCCTCGGCAAGGGGAGCGATCTGCTGCTGGGGGTGAACCTGATCGGCGTCGTCCCCCTCGGATCGGTCGACAGCTTCTTCGGCGTGGGCGCCGGCGCCCACTTCGTCGACGCCGCGCTGCTCGACAACAACGCGGGGCTCTCCGGGAGCAAGACGAAGTTCGGAGCCAACGCCCAGTTCGGCATCGACCTCTACATCACCCGCAAGCTGAGCGCCTTCGGCACCGGCCGCTTCGACCTCGTTCAGGGAGCCGCGGACCAGATCCAGAGCAAGGTCTACCTGGGCTTGCGCGCCCGGTTCTAAACCTCTATACAAAATAAAAGAGGCCGGTCCGCTCGAAGCGGACCGGCCTCTTCGTTTTCAACCGGAATCCGGATTTAGTACATGCCGCCCATGCCGCCACCCATGCCGCCGCCGCCGCCCGGCATGCCGCCACCCTTCTCGTCCTTCTCCTTGATCTCGGAGACCATGGCCTCGGTGGTGAGCATCAGGCCGGCGATCGACGAGGCGTTGAGCAGCGCGGTCTTGGTGACCTTGGCCGGGTCGATGACGCCGGCCGCGACCAGGTCCTCGAATTTGCCGGTGGCCGCGTTGTAGCCGCTCGTGCCGTTGTCGGACAGGAGCTGCTTGACGACCACCGAGCCCTCCTCGCCGGCGTTGGCCGCGATCTGGCGGGCCGGCTCCTCGAGCGCCCGGCGGACGATGTTGATGCCGACGCGGACATCACCCTCGGCCACCAGAGCGTCGACGGCCTTGACGGAGCGCAGCAGAGCCACGCCGCCGCCGGGGACGATCCCCTCCTCGACGGCCGCCTTGGTGGCATGCATGGCGTCCTCGACGCGGGCCTTCTTCTCCTTCATCTCGGTCTCGGTCGCGGCGCCGACCTTGATCACCGCCACACCGCCCACGAGTTTGGCCAGGCGCTCCTGGAGCTTCTCGCGGTCGTAGTCGGAGGTGGTCTCCTCGATCTGGTTGCGGATCTGCTTGACCCGGCCGGCGATCGCCTCGTGCCGCTTGACGTCGTCGGAGTCGGTGACGATGGTGGTCTCGTCCTTGGTGATCACGACCTTCTTGGCGTCGCCCAGGTCTTCCCAGCGGACGTTCTCGAGCTTGATGCCGAGGTCGTCGGTGATCACCCGGCCGCCGGTGAGAACCGCGATGTCATCCAGCATGGCCTTGCGGCGGTCGCCGAAGCCCGGAGCCTTGACGGCGGCGACGTGCAGCGTGCCGCGCAGCTTGTTGACGACCAGCGTGGCGAGCGCCTCGCCCTCGACGTCCTCGGCGATGATGAGCAGCGGCCGGCCCTGCTTGGCGACCTGCTCGAGCACCGGGAGGAGGTCCTTCATCGAGCTGACCTTCTTCTCGTGGAGGAGGATCCTGACGTTCTCGAGCACCGTCTCCATGCGCTCGGCGTCGGTGACGAAGTAGGGGGAGAGGTAGCCGCGGTCGAACTGCATGCCCTCGACCACCTCGAGGGTGGTCTCGAGGCCGCGGGCCTCCTCGACGGTGATCACGCCGTCCTTGCCGACCTTCTCCATCGCCTCGGCGATGATGCGGCCGATCTCCACGTCGTTGTTCGCCGAGATCGTACCGACGTGGGCGATGTCCTTGCCCTCGACCGGACGGGCCATCTTGTCGATCGCCTCGACGGCGGCGCGGACGGCCATCTCGATGCCGCGCTTGATCTCCATCGGGTTGGCGCCGGCGGTGACGTTCTTGGAGCCCTCGCGGTAGATCGCCTGGGCGAGGACGGTCGCGGTGGTGGTGCCGTCGCCGGCCACGTCGGAGGTCTTCGAAGCGACCTCGCGCACCATCTGGGCGCCCATGTTCTCGAGCGGATCGGCGAGCTCGATCTCCTTGGCGACGGTGACGCCGTCCTTGGTGATGGTCGGCGAGCCGAACTTCTTCTCGATGACGACGTTGCGCCCCTTGGGGCCGAGGGTCACCTTGACCGCGTCGGCGAGCTTGTTGACGCCCCGCAGGATCGCGGCGCGCGCGTCCCCGGAGTAAGTGATCTGCTTAGCCATTTCTTATCTGCCTCCTGATTGCTCGGAATATAGAGTGCGGTCTCTGAAGGGAAAGACGGAGCGTTACTTGTTGCCGTTCGAACCGACGACGGCCAGGATCTCGTCCTCGCGGAGGATCACGTAGTCGTTGCCGTCGACCTTGATCTCGCTCCCGGAGTACTTGCCCATGAGAACCCGGTCGCCTTCCTTGACGTCCATCGGCGCGCGCTTCCCCTCGTCGCTGAGCTTGCCCGGACCGACGGCGACCACCTCGGCCTCCTGCGGCTTCTCCTTGGCGCTGTCCGGAATGATGATGCCCCCCCGGACCTGCTCTTCCTGCTCGATGCGCTTCACCAGGACCCGATCGTGTAGCGGACGGATATTCACGGCGTCTACCTCCTATAGGACTTGTTGAACTCGACAGGTTGGATTCATTGCCGCCGGCTGTTAGCACTCGTCGGCATTGACTGCTAACAGTGTAGGGAGACGAAAAATGCCTGTCAAGCCCTCGCAGCGCACGCCGCGCCCACCAAGCCCACTCTCTCCGGGTGAGCCAGCGATCTCTCCGGCTCCTGCCTTTGCAAAAAGTATCTGGTTGAGGCCGCGCAAAATCAGGGCGCAATGTGCGCACTCAGTGCGCACCTCCGGAATGCCTCTAGATCTTAAAAGCCAGATCTCGACTTGAAATTGTCAGATTGACATGTCAAATTTCGGCCCTCCCCGGCCGATTCCGGAAATCTCCGTGGATTGAACAATTTCCTCGTCCACAGTGTTGACTCTGCCCTCTTTTACTCTATAGCCTCCTCTGCATACATCAGAGTGAGCCGACCGCTCACCGATCCAACACGTCGCCGACTGACCGACCGCCCGGCCGGCCCGTCACCCAACTGCGGTGGGCAAGTCCACTCCCCGCCCGGTAGGGGATTTCTTTAATCGGGTGAGGTACGCAGGTGTGGTGGACCGTTTCAAAGGGAGCTGTAAGATGTTCGTAGAGGGCTCGCGCCGTTCCGTCCTTCTCGTTCTCGCAATCCTGATCGCCTGTTTCGCGGGCCCCTTCGTCTCCGGAGCCTCGGCGGCAACGGTTCAGGTCCCGTCCAGGCTCAATCTCAACGTCCGTGAAACCACCGGGATCGCCCGGTCCGGCGAGGTCGTGCGCTCGGGCGTTCCGCTCCCCCGCAGCCTCAACGTCCTCGCCACCGGCAGCCTCGCCATCGTCGACGCCGCCGGCACGCCGGTCCCCGCCGAGTTCGAGGTAACCGCCCGCTGGAACGCCGGCAAGAGCGACGCGGCGGCACCCATCCAGTGGCTGCTCGTCACCTTCCCGGCCACCGTCGGGGCCAACCAGACGGCCACCTACCGGCTGGTCACCGACGGCTCGGCGACGAACCCGGCGCCGGCCACCCGGGTCAATCTGACCCAGAGCGGCAACGAGGTGACCGTCGACACCGGCGCCGCCACCTTCCGCCTCGGCGCCAATCCCGGCGCGCTGTTCGACGAGGTGGTCCTCGCCAACGGCACGCGGCTGATCAGCGGCAGCGCCCTGTCGGTCCAGACCGGGGGCTCCAGCTACGGCCACTCGACGACCCGCCGGGTCTGGATCGAGCACCAGGGGCCGCTCACCGCGATCGTCGTCGTCCAGGGCGCCTACGACACGCCCGCGATCGGCGGCGGCCAGGTGAGCACGCGACGGCGCTACGTGTTCACCGCCGGCTCCCCGACGGCCATCGTCCGCCACGTCACCAACTGGGAGGGGAACCTCGCCTGCGCCGAGTGCGTCTCCACCCCGGCCGGCACGCCCAACGGCGTGCGGATCGACAAGGTGCGCGACGATCTGACGATCAACGTGGGCAGCACGCCCACCGTCACGGCCGTCGGCAACTTCTCCGCCCCCGTGGTCTCCCACATGGTCGCCACCGACCAGAGCGCCTGGGTGCGCCAGCAGCTGCGGCCGGCCCGCACGTCGCCGCAGGTGTTCGACGTCAACGTCGCCGGCGCCGCCGCAAGCGGCGTCAAGGCCGACGGCGCGCTGCTCGCCGCCAGCGGCCCGTCCGGCACGGTGGCGATCGCCCTCAACCACATGCATCGTTACGAGCCCCAGGCCCTGCGCCTGCTGGCCGGCGGCCACCTCGCCATCGACGCGGTGGACGACAAGGCCTGGCTCGCCAATCACCAGGGGCTCTTCGCCACCCTGGCGGTGACGGCCACCCCCGGCGCCGCCTCGCGCGACGACCTGAACCGCACCACCTGGGCGCCGCTCAACCGGCCGCTCCGGGCCTGGCCGGACGCCCAGTGGTTCGCCTCCACCGACGCCCTCGACGACTTCCCCGTCGGCCAGCTGCCGGCGGACCTCGCCGGCTACGACACGGCGGTCACCAACGCCCTCTCGCGGACGGTGACCAAGATCGACCAGCTCGGCATCAACGGGCTGATGACCTTCGGCGTCTACCCCCGCTACTGGGGCAAGGAGGGGGACGAGGGGGAGATCGGCTGCGGCAGCAGCGACGGCAGCGATCCGACCCCCAACGAGCACTGGGACGACCTCTTCTGGTGCGGCTCCTGGACGGACTACCACAACACGGTCAGCACGGCCCAGATCTGGGCAATGCGGACGGGCGCGGTCGAGTGGCTCGACGAGATCGCCTTCCCCGGCGCCCTGCGCACGCTCCACACCCAGATCATGCAGTGCAGCCCGACCGAGTCGTGGTTCTACTGCGGCCAGTCTCCCACCGGCTACGGCGCCTACCGCACCGACTTCAACAGCTCCCACGCCTATTTCGAGAACCTGTTCCTCTACTACTGGCTGACCGGCGACCAGACGGTGATCGACATCGTGCAGCGGGGCGCCGACAGCTTCCGCCGCTGGGAGTGCCCGACGCGCGGGCCGAACCCGGTGCTCACGCCGCACGGCCCCGACGGCCCGGCCTGCGCGGCGGACTACCCGGTCAACGCCCCGGACGCCACGCTCACCGGCCGCGTCGGCCAGCAGTGGCAGAACGTCTTCCGCTTCATGGGCCTGGCGAGCAACGACGCCAGCTTCCTCGAGGATTTCCGGCTGAACTTCGCGCGCTCGATCACCCAGCAGTACGTGGCGCCGGTGAGAAACGGCGTCACCTACGGCTTCTGGGGCGGCCCCGACCTGATGACCGCGACCACCACCGGCAACAACGCTCCCCACCTCACCGATTCGCAGTGGACGATCGGCATGTACGACATGCACTACCTGAACCGCTATCAGAAGGACAGCGGCGACGCCCCGCTCGGCAACCCCGCGATGAGGCCGAGCCAGGTGATCTCGTCGATCGCCCACACTTACAAGGACATCGAGCCGGTCGTCCTCGGCAACGGCTCGGTCGCGGGGCTCTGGGCCCGCCTGCTCCAGTACAACTTCACGGGGCCACGCCTGGGCGGCGCCCTCAACACCGTGGTGGAGTCCGACCGCGAGCTCTACGACCCGGAGAAGACCGGCGCCGCCGAGGTGCTGATCCGCGCCGGCCAGCAGGAGGGGGACGCCTCGCTGGTCGCGTACGGCCGCGCGCTGACCGTGTACATGATCGGCTCGGCGACGGCCGAGCAGGCGCCGCTCGGCAAGCTGATGGGGCAGGATCTGACCCGCCTCCATCCGGCCGTGGCGCTGCTGGCCAACGGCGGCAACAATCCGCTCCCGCCGCCGCCGGCCCCGACCGCCCCCGCGGCGCCGGGGGCGCTGACGGCGCAGGCCGCCTCGACCTCCGCGATCAATCTCTCCTGGCAGGACAACTCGAGCGACGAGACCTCCTTCCGGATCGAGAAGCTGGTGAGCGGCACCTACCAGGAGGTCCAGGTCCTCGCCGCCGGCTCGACCCAGGCGCAGATCACCGGCCTGACGGCCGCGACCTCCTACAGCTTCCGGGTGCGGGCGGCCAATGCCGCCGGCAATTCCGGCTACAGCAATATCGCCAGCGCCACCACGCAGAGCGCCACGCCGCCACCTCCACCGCCGCCGGCCACGCCGGCCGCCCCCACGTCCCTGGCGGCGCAGGCCGCCTCGACCTCCGCGATCAATCTCTCCTGGCAGGACAACTCGACCAACGAGACCTCCTTCCGGGTCGAGCAGCTCGTGGGCGGCGGCTACCAGGAGGTCCAGGTCCTCACCGCCGGCTCGACCCACGTCCAGATCATCGGTCTGGCGCCGGGCACCGCCTACACCTTCCGGGTGCGGGCGGCCAACACCGCCGGCTACTCCGGCTACAGCAACCTCGCCAGCGCCGTCACGACGGCCGCGCCGCCGCCGTCCAACCTCCCCGCCGCGCCGAGCAGCCTGAGCGGCTGGGCGGCGAGCCCCGGCGAGGCAGTGCTCGCCTGGATCGACAACGCGAGCAATGAGACGGCCTTCCGCATCGAGCGCCAGGTCAACGGCTCCTTCCAGGAGGTGATGACGGTAGGCGCCAACGTCACCTCGGCCCGCGTCGCCGGTCTCGCCGCCGGCTCGACCCACTTCTTCCGGGTGCGGGCCAGCAACGCCGCCGGGGCCTCCGCCTACAGCAACACGGCGACCGTGATCACGCCCGATCCCTATCCGACCGTGCCGGGGGCGCCGGCGGGGCTCTCCGCCAAGGGGATCTCGGCCAGCGTGATCCAGCTCACCTGGAGCGACGGCTCGACCAACGAGACCTCCTTCCGCATCGAGAAGAAGGTCGGCTCGACCTACCAGGAGATCCTCGTCGTCGGCGCCAACGTCACCTCGGCGCAGATCTCCGGCCTCGCCGCCGGCTCGACCTACTCCTTCCGGGTGCGGGCGGCCAACGCGGTCGGCACCTCCGGCTACAGCAACGTCGCCAGCGCCACCACCGCCACGGGACCGGCGCCCACCCCCGGCCTCGCCGCGCCCCAGATCACCTCGGCCACCGGGCTCGGCGGCGGCATGGTCCAGGTCAACTGGCGTGACAACTCCTCGACCGAGATCCAGTTCGTGGTCGAGAAGCTGGTCAACGGCGTCTACCAGCCGGCGGCGGCCGTGGGGGCGAACTCCATCACCGCCAGAGTCACCGGCCTGACGAGAGGCACCCTCTACACCTTCCGCGTCAAGGCGGTCGACGTCTTCGGCCACGCGGCCTACAGCAACGGGATGAACGTCACCGCGCGCTGAGCTTCAACGCGTCGAATCGAGCGGCCGGGCCTGCGGGTCCGGCCGTTTTGTTTTTGGCCCCCCAGGCACGCATCTCGCACGATCCCGGCGCATGCCCCCCTTTCGCGCCCTGGTGGTGCTCTGCCTCGCCGGCGCCTGCGCCCAGGCGGAGCCGGAGGCGCGCCCGCCATCCGGCCGGCCGGATTCCGACCAGACCTATCTGGAGTACATCCGCCAGGCCCCCGAGCTCCGCCCGGTGCTGAAAGTCGCCGCCCGCCGCTGGAACACCTGGCTCTACATGCCCTGGCGCTACCGCTGGACGATCGGCACGGAGGAGGCGGGGGGGCGGTTCTGCCGCGATTTCGGCATCAACGGCGGCATGACCGACCACGGCGAGGGGCCGCTCGCCTGGCTCGAACGCTGGAATCTCCGTTTCTACAACGACCATACGGCGGGCAAGGGGGATCTCTATCTGGAGCCCGGCGGCCTCGACGCCCGGCTGCGGGACCCCGCGGCGATCCGCCCCCGTCCGCTCGACCGGGCCCTGGCCGGCCGGCTGGCGGCGACGGTCGCGGAACGGGTGCGCCAGATCCGGCAGAGCCCCATGCGGATCGCCTACGCCCTCGACGACGAGGCCTCGTGGGGCTCGTTCGCCCGCCCTGCCGTCTGGCGGATCAACGGCGACGACGCGGCCTACGCGAGCTGGCTGCGGAGCTATTACGGAGGGGCGGACGGCACGGCACCCGCCGCCCGCTGGGTCTCGCCGGCCGATCTCTTCCCCCAGCTCGGCCGCCCGCTGCGGGAGATCGACCTCTCGCCGCTGCTCGACCGGATGAGCTACAACGACTCGGTCTGGGCCAATCTGCTGGGCGAGCTCGTCGGGCGCTGCAACCGGGAGGACCCGGAGACGCCCTGCGGCATCGTCGGCGCCCAGGGTCCGGGGCTCTGGGGGGGGTTCGACTACGCCAAGCTGGCGAAGAAGGTCCAGTTCGTCGAGGCCTACGACTTGGGCTCGTCACACGAGATCCTCCGCTCGTTCGACCCCGGCAACGAGGTCCCGCGGGTGACCACCCACTTCCACGACGCCCAGCGGGGCACCGGGCACGACGCCTGGCTCGCCTGGCACTATTTCGCCCACGGCGACCGCGGCATGATCGGCTGGGTCGACGAGAGCTGGTTCGCGGCGGGGCGGCCGCAGGGGTGGCTGGAGCGGTTCCGCCCGGCCCTGCGGGAGCTCGGGCAGGTCCAGGGTCCCAAGCTGGCCGGGGCGCGCTCGCTCCACGACGGCATCGCCCTCTACTACTCCCACCCCTCGATCCAGGTCTCCTGGATGCTCGACGCCGAGGCCCACGGCAAGACCTGGCCCAACCGCAACGACGACTTCCGGCTCGGCACCTCCCACAACGTACGGCAGGCCTGGGAGACGATGCTGGCCGACGCCGGGCTGCGCTACGACTTCCTGGCCTACGACGAGGTCGTCCTGCACGGCGTGCCGCCCGCGTACAAGGTGCTGATCCTCCCCGCCTGCTACGCGCTCTCCGACGTCGAGGCCCGGCGGATCGCCGACTTCGCCCGCGCCGGGGGCACGGTGATCGCCGACTTCGCCTGCGGCCTCTTCGATCCGCACGGCCGCGGCCGGGAGCGCGGCGCGCTCGACGGCCTCTTCGGCGTCGCCCACGACGGGAGCGAGACCCGGGCCGACCTCTTCGCCGGCCGCCTCTGGGTGGAGACCGATCAGGACGCCGGCTACTCCTTCCACCGCTGGCGCGAGCTCTTCGCGACCCTCCACCCCCGGCTCGCCCGCGGCTACGCCGTCGCCGAGCGGAAGCTGCCGGTGGACACGGAACGCCCGGCGGGCAGGGGGCGGGCCGTCTACCTCAACCTCTCGCCGCAACGCTATCTCATGGAGCGCGAGGAGGGGAGGGGGGACGAGGAACGCCGGAGCCCTTTCCTCGATCCCATCCGCCGGGCCGGGATCGCCCCCTGGATCAGGACGGCGAGTGGTGGAAGGCCGCTCCCGCTGGAGGCGACCTACTGGTCGAAAGGGGATCGCACCTTCGTCTTCGTGCTGCAAAACGTTCCCATCGCCAGCCGCTCCACGGGGGGTGGCGGGGCCGTCGGTCTCGCGGAGGGGGAGGTCCCGGTCGAGGTCTTCCTGACCTCGCCCGTCCAGGGGGTCCGCGACGAGCGGACCGGCCGCAAGCTGCCGGACGGCAATCACTTCTCCTTCCGGATCGAGGCCACGGAGGCGGTGCTCTTCAGCTTCGCGGGGTCCCCTCCCCGGGGTGGTGGCACGCCTCCTGCAATCCGCGTCCCGGCGGCAGAGATGCACCCTTAACAAGACTCTCACAGGGCCGCGTGGATCGGGAGAATCATCGATGACAAAGGTCGTCTACATCATGGGTCACGGCTATTCGGGCTCGACCCTGCTGACGTTTCTGCTGGGCACCCACCCGCAGATCGCCACCATCGGCGAGCTCGGAATCGCGCCGCGCGCCAAGCAGGAGATGACCCCGGAGGAGTACCTCTGTTCCTGCCGCGCGCCGGTCCGCGACTGCGGATTCTGGCAGCGCGTCTCCCGCGAGATGGCCGAGCGCGGGCACAAGTTCGACGTCTGGGACGCCGATCTCGACTTCCGCTCCCGCGACGGCGGCCTGGCGGACGTGCTCCTGCGCGCCGTGCAGCGTGGCCCGGTCCTCGAAGCCGCCCGGACCGCCGGCCTGAACGTCATCCCCCGCGCCCGCCGCGAGCGGAACCGCATCGCCGCCCGGATCGGATCGCTGGCCGACGTCGTCGCCGGGATCAAGGGGTGCGACACGTTCCTCGACAGCTCGAAGCGACCGGAACGGGCGACGCTCATGCAGCGCTCGGGGAATTTCGACATGCGGGTGATCCACCTGGTGCGCGACGGCCGGGCGGTCTCCTGGTCGTCGATGAAGCACCTGGGCCTCGGCCCCGAGGACGCGGCGCGTTCCTGGCTCGCCGACAACCACGGCTCCGAGCACGCCCGCCGCTACTTCCCGTCCAATCGCTGGATGACGCTGCGCTACGAGGACCTCTGCGCCGATCCCGACGGCACGCTCACCCGGCTCCACGGCTTCATCGGCATCCCCTCCACCAACGGCTATCATAAATTCCGAGCGGTCGATCACCACATCATCGGCAACCAGATGCGGCTCTCCTCCACCTCCGAGATCCGTCTGGACGAGAGCTGGAAGCAGGCCCTCACCCCCGAGCAGATGACCACCATCGACCAGCTCGTCGCTCCCCTGAACCGGAGATATGGATATGGAACTGTCTGAAACCGAGACGCTGCGCCCCGCCTTGCGGAGCAGCGGATCGAGCCCTCAACCCGCCGTCCAGACCCGCCCCGGCTCGCGGCTGAAACAGAAGGACGCCGCCCAGGGAACCCTCCGCGTCGCCCTCGTCGGCGCCGGCTACGTGGCGCAGTTCCATCGCGACATCCTGGCCGAGACGCCGGGAGTCGAGCTGGTGGCCGTATGCGACGCGGACTCCGAGCGGGCCCGCTCCGCCGCCCGCCAGTGGGGGGTGCCGGTCGCCGTCGGCTCGGTCGCCGAGCTCGCCGCCTGGCGGATCGACGTCGCGCACGTCCTGGTGCCGCCGGACCTCCACGTCGAGGTGACCCGCGAGCTGCTGGAGATGGGGATCGGCGTCCTGGTCGAAAAGCCGGTGGCGCTGGCCGCCGCCGACGCGCGGGAGCTGGCGGCCTTGGCCGACCGCCTCGACCTGCCGCTGGGCGTGAACCACAACAACGTCTGGCACCCCGCCTTCGCCCGCCTGCTCCGGCACGTGCGGGCCGGACGGGTCGGCCGCGTCGAGCACGTGCGGGTCTGCCTCTCGGTGCCGCTCGCCCAGCTCGAGGCCGGCGACTTCTCGCACTGGATGTTCCGCGCCCCCGAGAACATCGTCTTCGAGCAGGCGCCGCATCCGCTCTCGCAGCTGCACGCCCTGATCGGCGCCGTCAAGAGCGCCGAGACCACCATCCTGAGCACCCGCGAGCTCCACCCCGGGCAGCTCTTCCACGACCGCTGGCTGGTGGCGGCCGAGGGGGAGCGCGGAACGGCCGAGATCTACCTCGCCTTCGGCCAGGGGTTCAACCGCTGGACCCTGGAGGTGCTGGGCTCGGACGGCTCGGCCGAGACCGACCTCGGCCACAACCTCTTCTCCTTCGAGGAGAAGACCCCCTGGCTGGAGTTCTGGAACAGCTTCCTGGCCGGCTGGCGCCGCTCGCGCGCCCTCTCCCGGGGAGCGGCGGCCGGGGTCGTCCGCTACGGCCGTTTCACCCTCGGAGTGGGCCGCCGCATGGACTCCTACTTCGCGGGCATGCGCGACTCGGTCCAGGCCTTCTACACGGCCCTGCGCGCCGGCCGCCCCCTGCCGGTCGACGGCGCCCAGGCGGCCGAGGTGCTCGACTGGTGCGAGGCGATCGCCGCCGAGGCCGTCCAGGGCCACATACCGGCTCAGACGCCAGCCCGCCTGCCAGCGCCCGGTCCGGCGCGGCCGGGCGAGGTGGTGGTGCTCGGCGGCACCGGCTTCATCGGCCGCCGGGTGGTGGCGCAGTTGATCGAGCGCGGGCTGCCGGTGACCGCCGTGGTGCGCCGCGCCCACAGCTTCCCCGCCGCCGTCCTCGACGCGGCCCGCGACGGCCGCCTGCGCCTGGTGCCCGGACGCCTGGAGGACGGCGAGGCGCTCGCCACCGCGCTCGCCGGGGCGAAGACCGTCATCCACCTGGCGACGGGGAACGGCGACTCCTGGGAGAAGATCGAGCGCTCGATGATCCAGGGCTCGGTCGACGTGGCCGAGGCCGCGCTCGCCGCCGGCGTCGAGCGCTTCGTCTACGTCTCCTCGATCGCCGCCCTCTACGCCGGCCCCGACTGCGGCACCGATCTGCTCGAGGACTCCCTGCAGACCGATCCCCAACCCGTGGGGCGCGAGCTCTACAGCCGTGGCAAGATGGAAGCCGAGCGGCGGCTACTCGAGCTCCACCACGGGCACGGCCTGCCGCTGATCATCGTCCGCCCGGGCGTGGTGCTCGGCGAAGGGACGGCCCTCCAGCACAGCGGCCTCGGCTTCTGGGCGCGCGACAACCACTGCATCGGCTGGGGGCTGGGCGACAACCCGCTGCCGGTGGTGGACGTGGACGACGTGGCCACCGGGCTCGTGCTCCTCGCCCTCCACGACGGCCACGACCTCGACGGCCAGGCGCTCAATCTCTGCTCGCAGGCTCCGCTCTCCGCCCGCGAGATCGTCGAGGAGATGCGGCGGGCGACCGGGCGGGACCTCCACTTCCACCCGCGCCCCCTCTGGCTCAGCCAGACCATGGAGGTCGGCAAGTGGGTGGTCAAGAAGGCCGGCCGGCGTCCTGGCGTGACCTTCCCCTCCTACCGGGACCTGAAGACCCGGTCGCTGGCGCCGAAGTTCAGCTCCCGCCTCGCCCGCGAGGTCCTGGGCTGGCGGCCGGTGGAGGACCGGGAGGAGTTCCTGGACCGGACGATTCGCATTCATGCGAACCCTCACCCCTGACCCCTCTCCCGTCCCCTCCCGCCCTCCCTCACCGGGAGAGGGGAACAAGCAGTTTTCCTCCCCCGGAACGGGGGAGGAAGCCACCGCCCTCCTCTCTTTTCTCCCTCTTCTCCCGGTGAGGGAGGGGGGAGGGGACGGGAGAAGAGGGCCGGGCCGATGATGGTGGAGATGATGAGGGCCCACCTCCTCCACGTCTTCTCCAACTTCGTCCCCACCGGGCCGGAGCTGCGCACCGTCGCCCTGATCGGCGCCTTCGGCGGCGACTTCCGCCATTCAATCCTCTCCATGGACGGCCGCACCAGCGCCGCCGAACGGCTGCCGGCGGGGGTCGAGGTACGGCTGCTGCCGAGCCCCCCCGGGCGGGCTCTTTCGCCACCGCCCGGCGGCTTCGCCATCTGCTCGCCGAAGAGAAGCCGGACCTCGTGCTCACCTACAACTGGGGCGCGTTCGACATGCTGCTCGCCGCCCGCAGCGCCGGCTTCCGGCGGCTGATCCACCACGAGGAGGGGTTCAACGAGGACGAGGCCGAGAGCTTCAAGCTCCGCCGCGTCCTCGCCCGCCGCCTCGCGCTGCCGGGCGCGCACCGGCTGGTCGTCCCCTCGCAACGGCTGCAAACGATCGCGACCACCCTCTGGAAGCTCCCGGCCGGCAAGATCCGGTTGATCCCCAACGGCATCCCTCTCGACCGCTTCCTCCCGGGAGCCGGCGACCCCGGGCTGCGCGCCCGGCTCGGCATCCCGGCGGGCGCGACGGTGGTGGGGACCGTGGGGAGCCTGCGGCCGGTGAAGAACTTCGCCCGCCTGCTCGAGGCCTGCGCCGCGGCTCCGGACGTTCACGTGCTGGTGGTCGGCGACGGCGAGGAGCGCCCCGCCCTGGAGCGCCGGGCGGCGGCTCCCGACCTCGCCGGCCGCGTCCACTTCGCCGGCTATCAGGCCGACCCCGCGCCGTTCTACCGGGCGATGGACCTCTTCGCCCTCTCCTCCGACAGCGAGCAGATGCCGCTCTGCCTCGTGGAGGCGATGGCCAGCGGCCTGCCGGTCGCCGCGACCGACGTCGGCGACGTCCGCGCCATGCTGCCGGCCGAGCAGGCCCCCTTCCTGGTCGCCGTGGACGGCGCGGGCACGGCCCAGGCCCTGGGCTCCCGGATCGCGGAGCTGGCGCGAAACCCCGAAGCGCGCCGCGGCCTGGGACGGCTCAATCGCAGCCGGGCGGAAGAGCGCTTCGCCTTCGAGGCGATGCGCGCGGCGTACAGGGAGCTCTACGCCTCTGCCCTGCAGACCTGAGCTGACCTGAGCTTCGGAGGCTCACAAAATGAGCTGTGGTAAAATCGCTTGGCATTGAACGACGACCCTCCTAGACGACCCGCCGTCCGCCTCCCTTCCGGCCTCCAGCCTCACTCGTCCGAAGGCCCCCGGGAGAAGATGTATCGGCGGCACCCCGCGGAGGGCCGGGGATGAACCCTCTCCTGATCACCGCCGCCACCCCCGCACCGCAGGTCCAGGCCCTCTCTCCCGGCTGGGGGATGATCCTGGGGCTGCTGCTCGTGGCGCTCAATGGCTTCTTCGTCGCCGCCGAGTTCGCCCTGGTCAAGGTGCGGCCGACCCAGCTCGAGCCGCTGGTGGACGAGGGGATCCGCCGGGCCAAGCTGGCGCGGCACATGCTCCGCCACCTCGACGCCTACCTCTCCGCCACCCAGCTCGGCATCACCCTGGCCAGCCTGGCCCTGGGCTGGATCGGCGAGCCGGCGTTCGCCTGGATCATCCACCCCCTGCTCAACCCCTTCGTGGGCAACAACCCGCCGCTGCTCCACTCGATCAGCGTGACGATGTCCTTCCTGGTCATCACCATCCTGCACATCGTCCTCGGCGAGCAGGCTCCCAAGACGATCGCCATCCGCAAGGCCGAGAGCGCCGCCCTGCTGGTGGCCTTCCCGCTCTACTTCTTCTACAAGGTCACCTACCCGGTCATCTGGCTGCTCAACCAGGCGTCCAACCGGCTGCTCAAGCTGATCGGCATCCCGCCGGCGGCCGAGGGGGAGCTGGTGCACGACGAGGAAGAGCTGCGGCTGCTCCTCTCCTCCTCGAAAGAGAGCCAGCTCTCGACCCAGAAGCGCGAGCTGCTCGACAACATCTTCGAGCTCTCCCACCGGGTGGCGCGGCAGATCATGCTCCCCCGCCAGGACGTGATCTACCTCTCGACCGAGCGGCCGCTGGCGGAGAACCTGCGGCTCGCCCGCCGCAGCGGCCACACCCGCTTCCCGCTCTGCGACGGCGACCTCGACCACGTCATCGGGCTGATCCACATCAAGGACATCTTCCACCGCGAGCGCCCCCTGACCTCGCTGACCGAGGTGGCGCGCGAGATCGCCTTCGTCCCCGAGACCCTGGAGCTCGACCGCCTGCTCAAGCGCATGCGCACCGAGCGGTTCCACCTCGCCGCGGTGATCGACGAGTACGGCGGCGTCTCCGGCATCGTCACCCTGGAGGACGTCATCGAGGAGATCGTCGGCTCGATCCAGGACGAGTTCGACGTCGAGCGCCCGGAGCTGGTCGAGAAGGGGGACGGCGTCTACCAGGTCTCCGGCGGCATGCTGGTCGAGGATCTCGAGGAGGCGCTGGGCGTCGAGCTCTCGGAACGCGACGAGGACACGATCGGCGGCGTCGTCCTCTCCGAGCTGGGGCGGAACCCGGCCGTGGGCGACCGCGTCGAGCTGGGTCCGGTAACCATCGAGGTGCTGGAGGTTCAGCTCAACCGGGTCGCCACCGTCCGCATCAACGTCCACCAGCCCGAGACGGTGCCGCGGGACGACGTTTAGCGGCGGCGGGGCTCCCAGCCGGCCGCGGATCCCGAAGCCGGTCCCGCTTCAAGGAAGACCGTCCCGTAATTCACGGCGGCGTCCCCGTCTCCCCATCCATGTCCCTGTCTCTCCATCCCTGTCCCCGTTTCTTTTCGCCCGTCCCGTTTTATCTATGATTGTCCCGGGTTCTCTTCAAATGTCCCGCAATTTCCAGGACTGTCCCGTAATCAGATCGATGAGCCCGATCATGGAGATTCCGGTGGGAGGAGAGTGAAGGTGTCCAGCACCGCGAGGGCGGAGGCCTGCTCCCGTTCCCAGACCTCGGCCAGCCCCACGGCGACGACGAAGAAGGCCTGCGAGCTCCGCGGCAGGTAGCGCAGGACGCCGGTCAGCTTCTTGCCGTTCACCGCCGCTTCGAACCAGGTGTCCTGGAAGCGGGCCTCCCCCTTCTCGACCGTCTCCTGCCGCAGCCGCCGGTATCGGATCGCGAAAAGTGCCCGGCGAGTGATCCGCCGGCTCCGGCGAGCCACGAAAAGTGCTTCGCGGGACCTTCGCCGGGCATTCCGCGCTCGTGTCCTAACCCAATGTGAGGCGTTAATCCGTTTGCTTGCCGCTGTACGGGTAGGACCATCCCCTCGGCCCTCCTAGCGGCCCGACAGGATGCTAGCCATAACCCGCCAGACCTAACCGACAGGAGTAAGCCATACTCGAGCTGCCCAGTCCCTAGATAGATGGGAGCGCACGCCTTGTGCATAGTCCGCTGGAGCAGGCGACAGAAGTGGAAGACTTCGCTTCGGCCCGAACGAAGGCTGAAGGTCGCTAGCCAATGTCCACCTGTTATAGAGCGCCATGGCTGTTCCGCATTCGCTTAGAGAAGGGCCGGGAGCCTGAGTTGCCGAGGTGGATCGCCGCCTGTCCGGGTTCTACCACGGTTCTCAGGTCGAGCCGATACTGCACGGCTCGACGAAGTGCTACCCGCCTCGTGTATTGCCTGACGTGCGGCCGCCATATACGCTAGGCACTGCAAGGGCCTTGGCTTTCAAACTGGCGCGCTTGTGGGTGCGCCGGGGAGGAAGTAGTAAGCCCATTGACCTAAAATCCCGCACCGCTTCCGAGGCTCCTGCAGGAGGACTTCTAGGGCTCAGGCTGGTTTCGAGTGGGACCGGCTCCTACTTTTTTATGACCATCGCGGGACCTCTGAGGACGTGAATACTCCCACTGCTCATCTTCACTGGGTCCCGCGCTTTCTTTTCTCTTCTCTTCCAGCTCCTCCTGCTGCACCCGCTTACCGTAGACAAAGGGAACTACCACGGCCGCGAGAGCGGTTATCAGGGCCACGAGACCCGAAATCGCCTTACCATCGAGGATCAGATATCCACCTATGGCAATGACTCCTGCCGCTAGGATGAAACCCAGAATGGGGCCTCTGTCCTGGCTCCGACAGTTCGAGAGAACTACGCGGCTCTCAAGTTGTTGGCGGTGTTGGCTTTGTCCTTCAGCCATCGCCAAAATACGGCTGGCCGCTCCGGGACAGATCCTGTCGTACTCTGCGAGAGTTTCGGGCGGGGGGAGAGGGCCCTCGAAGAACTCCGCTCTGAAGTGGGCAATCCTGGATCGATGCGCTTCAGGCGACTCGGACTCCATCT
This sequence comes from uncultured Acidobacteriota bacterium, assembly GCA_963698025.1. Classification (GTDB taxonomy): domain Bacteria; phylum Acidobacteriota; class Thermoanaerobaculia; order Multivoradales; family UBA5704; genus DATARR01. Next base: position 2,677,775 of record OY969112.1, read on the forward strand.
GGACAGACGGTTGCCGATCTTTAACCGCCACTGGATTAGTTGGCGGGCTCTGAGGGGAAGCCGGTTTTCGGCTAGACATTAGTGGGTACGGGAGTAACTTCGAGCCGCTCTTCTTATATCGTGGCCAACTGCACGCCAGTCGGAATACAGAGCTTTGGCGTCCGCAGCCCTCCCGATCTTGCTGACGTTGTAGGACGTGAACAAACCCCAAAAGTCAAAAAGGCGAGCGACGCCGGTGAGCAAAGATGGCGTCGCGTACAAGAAGCTGGTGAATCTCGGTTCTCTAGACATACCCATAAGAGGATGTAGTTATTCTTTGATCGGCGCTGACATCCTTTACTTGAAACAGAGGATAGTCGGCATTTGTTCCCCGGTCAATGCCCTCTTTATGCCTTAGCAGATCGTTAGCCGCGTGGCCAGCTTGTCAAGAAGCCAAAGAAGAACAGCGACCTTGAGATAGGCAATACCATACCCTCGTGGGTCTCGAGCGGGACTCCAAGCCAGCTTACCCTCCACCTGAGACGACGTACGTCGGAAGATACCCTAAGTTAGGACACGACCCATTCCGCGCCTCTTGCGACGAATTCGAGGGGTCCTAAGGAGCGCCGCTCGCCGGTGCAAGCAGGGCGAAGGTGTCCAGCACCGCGAGGGCGGAGGCCTGCCCCCCTTCCCAGAGCTCGGCCCGTCCCATGGCGATGGTGAAGAAGGCTTCCGAGCTCCGCGGCATATAGCGCAGGACACCGTTCAGCTTCCTGCCCTTCACCGTCACTTCGAACCAGGTCTCCAGGACGTGGATCCCCGCCTTCTCGGCGGTCTCTTGCCGCAGCCGCCGGTATTCCGGCATCACGGCCTTGATGCCCATCTCGACGATGTCGCCCGCGGACGCCGCCGGGAAGCCTGCCGGAAAGGTCTGATGGCCGGCGCCGAGGTAGAGCGTGGAGTCCGGGCTGAGGATCGTCACCAGGGTATGCTCGTCGGGCGGCTTACCGTTCACCTTCCAGTCCTGGAGCGACTCCGGCACCCGGATCGAGAAGCCCGCCAGCCGGTTGGTATAGGCGCGTCCGTCCGCGCTGACCTCCCCGGCCGCTTTTTCCTTCACCACGTTCTTCGTTATCGCTTCCTGGACGGCCGGGTTCTGGATCAGCTCTTTGAGGGCGGCTGCGTCCATCTCTGCCGGCGCGGCACCGATCGCCTTGAGGTCGATCTGCCTGTTGGCGGGCTTCTCCGCAATTACCGCCGCCAGCCGCGCCCGCACCCCCGCCCAGCGCTCCTCCGGCAGGCTCCCCCGCACGGCCAGAACCCGGCTCGGAGAGGGGGCTTCCACCCGCCATCCTCCCAGGGCCTGCAGCGCGCTCCGGAACTCCCCGGCGTCGGCCTCGGTGTCCCATTCGGTGATCCAGACGACCAGCCGGCCGCCGTCCTTTTCATAGACCGCGAACCGGTCGCCCCCCCATCCCGCCGCCGCGGTGTTCGCTCTTTCGGCAGTCTTCTCAGTGGCTTTGAGACCCTCGCGCAGGAAGATCCGCAGGCTCAGCTCCCCCATCTCTCCTTCGGCCGCCTTGCGGTAGCCCGGCAGCTCCGCCGCGAGGTCCGGGAACCGCAGGCCGACGGGGTCGTCCCGCCGCGTGTGCCACTTCTCCGGGTGCAGGATCTGCTCCGTCGAGCGCGGCGGGTCGGTCGTGAAGGCGTAATCCAGCAGCGCTTGCCCTCCCTGACGCCTGGCGCTGACACAGAAGACGGCGCCCTGGAAGTAACTGAAGAGGAGGGTGTCGCGAATCCAGACAGGCGCGGCGATGAACTCCTTGCCGCCGGGGAGATCCGGGGTCGCCTCGAGCAGCTTCGCCGGATCCTGCGTCATGGTGCCCAGGATCGTGTCCATGCCGGGCATCGCCTCGATTCTCATCTGAGCGCTGAAGTCGACCATCGTCAGCGTGGCATCCCCTTCGACCAGGGCCGACAGGGCCGTCCCCGCGTCGGACAGGGGGTCCCGGCTCTCGAACCGGTGCAGGTCGAAGCTCTGGTCCTGGAGCGCGTGCGTCAGCTCGTGGACCATGACCGCGTCCTCCCCCGCCTCCGGCATCCCCTTTTTCCCCTTGCCGGTGGCGCCGTCCGGCAGATCCACCAGGGCCAGGAACTTGCCGTCCGGATCGTAGAAACCCGCCACCTGGCTGCTCAGCAGCTCGGGGAGATAGCGCGCCAGGTCCATCGTCTCCGGGATCAGGCCGAAGGCCTTGAGGCTGACTTCGAGCGCCTTGAGCTCCCCAGGCGAATAATCCTTCGGCATGGATTTCTCGATCCGCGCCTTCAGCTTCCGCGGGTCCAGGGAGCCGGCGGGCACGGCGGCGCGCGCCTTCAGGCCGCGATACTTCTCGGCGGCGTGCATCAGGTCCTCGAGGTGCTTCGCGCGCGCCGTTGACAGAGGGGTGACGCCCGCGGGCACCTTGGGAGCCGGCGGCGTCTCGGCCCGGACGGCGGCGGCGAGCAGGGAAAGGGCCAGGAAGAGGGGGACGAATAGGGACGGTCGGACGGACATTCAATTTCTCCTGCCGTGGATGCCGGGGGCCGGCATTATAGAGGTGAATCTGAGGCAGAATGTGTTTCATGACACGAACCTGGCAACCCCTGCTCGCAGGCCCCCTCGCCGACCGGGCTTCCCGTATCCTCCGTGAGATCGCCGCCGCGCTGCCGGACGCTCCGTCCATCGCGAGGGGCTCCATCGCGACCCTGGCCAGCGGCCTGGCCGGCCAGGCCCTGTTCTACGCCTACCTGGCCCTCGCCACCGAGGACGAGGCTGCGGCCGATCGCGCGGCCGACCTCCTGGAGAAAGCCGCCGACGAGCTGGCCGGCACCCCCATGCCGCCGAACCTCTACGCGGGCTTTCCCGGCGTCGCCTGGACGATGGAGCATCTGCAGGGGCGCCTGTTCGCGAACGGCGACGGCGAGGAGGCCGACGACCCCGTCCTGGAGATCGACGAGGTGCTCCTCGGCCCGCTGGCGCGCTCCCCCTGGTTGGGCGAGTACGATTTGATCGGCGGCCTGGCCGGCCTCGGCGTCTACGCCCTCGAGCGGCTCCCCCGTTCCACCGCCGCGACGCTCCTCGAACGGGTGGTCGAGCGCCTGGCCGAGGTCTCCGAGGAGCTGGAGGAGGGTGTCGCCTGGTTCACCCCGCCCGAGCGGCTCCCCGAGTGGCAGCGCGAGATTCACGACCGCGGCCTCTACAACCTCGGCGTGGCGCACGGGCTGCCCGGCGTGCTGCCGGTCCTCGCCGGCGCCTGCGCCGCCGGCGTGGCGGTGGAACGGGCGAGGCCCCTGCTCGACGGCGCGGTGCGCTGGCTGCTCTCCCGCCGGCTCGAGCCGGGATCGAATTCCTGCTTCGGCGGCAGCTACGCCCCCTGGGAGCCTTCCACCCCTACGCGGCTCGCCTGGTGCTACGGCGACCCCGGCGTCGCCGCCACCCTCCTCGTCGCCGCCCGCGCGGTCGGCGAGCCGGAGTGGGAGCGGCAGGCGCTCGACATCGCGCTGGCCGCCGCGGCGCGCGACACGGCCACCGCGCACGTCCAGGACGCCGGCCTCTGCCACGGCGCCGCCGGCCTCGGCCACCTGTTCAACCGGATGTTCCAGACGACGGGCGAGGAACGGCTCGCCCAAGCGGCGCGGTGCTGGTTCGAGCGGACCCTCGATTTCCAGGTCCCTGGGGAGGCGGTCGCCGGCTACCGGGCCTGGGAGGTGGACCCCGGCGGCCACCCCGCCTGGCGGCCGGACCCCGGCTTTCTCGAGGGAGCCGCCGGCGTCGGCCTCGCCCTCCTCGGCGCCGTCTCCAGCGTGGAGCCCGCCTGGGACCGGGTGCTGCTCACCTCGCTGCCGCCACCCCCTCGCCCGACTAGAGAGGAAGGGACATGAACACCGATCTGCAGCCGCGCCACCGCACGATCGCCACCAACGGCATCCACCTGCACGCCGTCGAAGCGGGTCCCGCGAGCGGACCTCTCCTGATCCTGCTCCACGGCTTCCCCGAGTTCTGGTACGGCTGGCATCGCCAGATCGAGCCTCTCGCCGCCGCCGGCTTCCACGTCGTGGTCCCCGACCAGCGGGGGTACAACCTCAGCGACAAGCCGGAGGGGATCGCGGCCTACAACATCGACACCCTGGCCCGCGACATCGTGGGGCTGATCGACGAGGCCGGCGCCGCGAAGGCCTACGTCGCCGGGCACGACTGGGGGGGCGCCGTCGCCTGGTGGCTGGGCATCAAGCACCCGGATCGGCTCCAGAAGCTGGCGTTGCTCAACATCCCCCACCCGGTGGTGATGCAGCGGGCCGTCCGCAAGGACCCGGTGCAGCGGAAGAAGAGCTCGTACATCTTCTTCTTCCAGCTCCCGTGGCTCCCCGAGCGTTCCTTCCGGAAAAACCATTTCGCCCGCGGCATCAAGTCGCTCCAGGGCTCCAGCCGTCCGGGCACCTTCAGCGACGCCGACCTCGACCTCTATCGCGAGGTCTGGAGCCGCCCGGGCGAGGTGCACGCCATGATCAACTGGTACCGTGCCTCCCTGCGCGCGCAGCCGGAGCCCCCCGCCTCCCCCCGCGTCCGCGTGCCCACCCTGCTGCTCTGGGGGGTGAAAGACCTCTTCCTCGGCCGCGAGATGGCCCAGTCCAGCATCGACCTCTGCGACGACGGCCGTCTCGTCTTCGTCGACGAGGCGAGCCACTGGATCCAGCACGAGGAGCCGGAGCGGGTGACGCGCGAGTTGCTCGGGTTCTTCGCCTGAGGCGGCGCAACGGTCCCCGAACGCCTTTGCTAAGATTGCACCGTCAGGAGATCGATGTGAAGACTTTCAAGATCGAGGTCCCGGACCAACTCGCCAAGGAAATCGAGGGGCTTGTCCAGGCAGGCTGGTTCGCCAACGAAGGGGAGATCACCCGGCTGGCGCTAGCCGAGTTCGTGCAAGGCCATCGCTTCGAGCTTCAAGAGCAATTTCAACGGGACGACATCCTTTGGGCGCTGAGCCTCAAGGGTGCGAAACGTTGAAGCAGATCGTCTGCGACACAGGCCCTCTCCTCCATCTTCGGGAAACTGATTCGCTCGACCTCGTCAAGGCTGCGGGGTCTGTGGCCATCCCTCCGATGGTTTATTCCGAGCTCGTCAGGCTCGATCCATTCTGGCGTGACGAGAAGCCCATATGGGTGAATATCACCGATCTCGATTCTTCTTCCTCTGAAGCCTCCTTGCGCTGGATGCAAGCTGGTCTGTTGGATCCAGGGGAAGCGCAGGCGTTGGCCTTGGCGCTTCAGATCGAGGCGGATTGGCTTTTGACCGATGACACCGCTGCCCGCCTGGTCGGGCAGCAGCACGGATTGGAGGTCCACGGCTCTCTGGGGGTAATCTTGTGGGGAGCGGCAACGGGTCACCTCCTTCGAACGGAGGCCGAGAAATCGCTGGAAGCCCTCTCCTGCTCCTCGCTCTGGATTTCCGCCCAAATTCTTCAAGACGCTAAAACGGCGCTCTACCAGATTTTTTCCTGATCGGCAGCATTGCGATCTTCGTCCCGCAACCCTGGAAGCTCCCGCCCCGTAGTATCGCTCGTCAAGCCCGGGCGTCGTTCGGCCCGGACGGAAAGAGCGATCATCATGCGGCGAATCCTCGCCCTATCCCTGATCCTGCTGTCTCTCCGTGCCCTCCAGACGGGGGTGATCGTGACGACGCGGAAGCGAGTCGGCAACCGGGCCAGGAGCAAAAGATCGTCAGTGCTGTAAAGTATCGGTCATGACAGCTGTCACGATCGAAGAGATGCAGAGGGACCTGAAGGGCTACCTCGAGCGGGTCCACGCCGGCGAGACTCTGATCGTCTTGCAGGCGGATGAGCCCTTGGCCGAAATCAAACCGGTGACCCCTGACGCTCTCAAGCCTCGGCCCTTTGGGCTCTGCGCCGGAGAGTTCACCGTCCCCGACGATTTCGACGAGCCGCTCCCGGAGGAGATTGTCTCCTCCTTCGAGGGTCGATGAGGCTGCTGCTCGACACTCACACCTTTCTCTGGCTCGTCAGCGGCGATCAGCGGCTCCCTGGAGCTTGGCGCGAGGTCATCCAGGATCCGGGAAACGATGTCTATCTCAGCGTCGTCTCGCTCTGGGAGTCGATCGTGAAGTATCAGTTGGGAAAGCTGCCGTTGCCGGAATCACCCGAGTCCTACCTGCCGCGCCAGCGAGACCGACATCGGGTCGCCAATCTGGTGCTCGATGAGGCGAGCGTCGCACGCCTTGCCCAGCTTCCGTCCCTCCACCGCGATCCGTTCGATCGCATGCTCGTCTGCCAAGCGCTGCACCATAGCTTGACCCTCGCCACTCTTGATGACGCGATTCTTGGGTACGATGTCCCGACGATGCCACGAACGTGAGACTGCACCCGCCAGAATTGCCGCTGGCGGGCGCCGCTGAATCTAATCTCGCCCGCTCACCCGTGCCCCGCGATCTCGCGCGCCACCGCCCAGGCGCCTTCCACGTCGAGGCGGCCGCTCGCATAATCCAGCGCCAGGAGAGGCTCGGAGAGGTACGGATGGAACTTCTCCGTCTGCTTGTTGACGACCGACGCCGCGAGCTCGCGGGCGCCCGGAGGATCTGACGCGGCAAGCGTGGACAGTTGCCGGCGGACCTCGGTGGGACCAGCGTTGGGAAACAGCAGAGCCGCTCCGTCCTGCGCCACCTTGAGGCCGCGGGCGCTCAGCCAGACGACCAGCGTGTCGAGCACCCGGTCGCCACGCCAGCAGAGGAGAATCGCCCCCGAGGCATCCGCGAGGAGCCCCGGGCCGCTCAGGCCGAAACGCGCGAAGTGAGCGCGCCCCTCGGCCAGCAGGTCCCGGCCTTGAGCGTCGAGAAAGGGGGGCACCGCGCCGGACCGGTAGACGGCCAGCATCTCCTCCCGCACCCGATCGTGGACCGGGGCTCCGCGCCCGCCTTCGAAGCCGGGCAGCCGCCCTCCCTGCGACGGTTGCAGGTCCACGGTCTTGCGCTCCGGATCCACCTCGAGCACCACCCAGCGGCGGCCTCCGAAGATGATGTACAGGCCGGGGAAGAGCGGGTACGAGATCGGCAGCGTCCCCAGGGTCCGGCCACCGCTCGTCAACCGGTACTCCTCCGCGGTCTGGAAGGCCGCGTAGAAGCCGTAATGGTTGACCACCCGCTCGCCAGCGAGATCCAGCACCATCTCGCCGGTGTGCAGCTGCCGGATCAGCTCGTGACTTCCGAGGTTGCGCAGGAGCTCGGCGAAGAGCGCCGAATCGACCGCGCGGAACGCTCCCTCGCGGCAGAGCGCCCGCCAGAGCTGATCGGCCCGGGCGCCGCCGTGCTGCGCGATGGAGGAGAGAACCTGCTGCACGAGGGTCGACAGATGAAGGGCCCCGGCCTGCGGCGGCTCGCACCAGCCGGCGACGAGCAGCTGGACGGCGGCGATGGCCTGGACGAGCTGCGAGCGCAGCTTGCGTTGCGGCGGGGTGCGCTCGTCGATCTCGTCTTCCTGGATGTAGGCGCGCAGCACCGCGGCTCCCCCCTGACGTCCCGAACGCCCCAGCCTCTGGCGCAGGCTGGCGACCGAGGGGGGCGCCCCGATCTGGCCCACGCTTTCGATCGCGCCGACGTCGATCCCCAGCTCCAGCGTCGTCGTGCAGACCGCGCTGGCCGGCCGCGCGCGGTCCTTGATCGCCGCCTCGGTCTCCTCGCGGAGATCCCGGGAGAGGCTGCCGTGGTGGGGCCAGAACTCGTTCGGAATCCCGTGCACCTCGCAGTGCCTTCGCAGCAGATCCGCGTACAGCTCCACCGCCGTCCGCGAGTTCGCGAAGATCAGATGATGGCCGCCGCGCAGCCTGGCGAACAGGTGGAGGCTGATCTCCAGGGCGTCGCCGTCGACGGTCTCCTCCAGAGTCGCCTCCTGGCCGGCGGCCTCCAGCGCCTTGAGCCGGGCGGGAGAGAGCTGCGGCGGCACGGCCCGGTAGCCGCGCACCTGCACCTTCAGCTCCTGGCCGATCCCCGGCGAGACGATCCGGCGCACGGCCTCCCCCCGCCCCGGACGGAGGAACTCGCAGGCGAGGGAAAGATCGCCGAGCGTCGCCGAGAGCGCGACCCGGGGCACCCGCCGGCGGACGGCCAGCTCCACCCGGTGCAGGAGCGACTGGAGCTGCTGCCCGCGCTCCGAGCCGATAAAGGCGTGCAGCTCGTCGACGACGACGTAGGCGAGGCGATCGAACAGCGAGCGCACCCTGGGCCCCTGGAGCACGAACAGCGCCTCCAGGGACTCCGGGGTGATGATCAGCACGCCCGCGGGCTGGGCGAGAAGCTTCTTCTTCTGCGACGCGGCCACGTCGCCGTGCCATCGCGCCACCGGTACGTCGAGCTCCTCGCAGAGCTGCTCCAGGCGATCGAATTGATCGTTGATCAGCGCCTTGAGGGGACTCAGATAGAGCGCCCTCACGCTGCCGCCGGAGTCGTCCGCCAGCTTCGTGAGGATCGGCAGGAACGCGGCCTCGGTCTTTCCAGAGGCCGTGGAAGCGGCGATGACGGCGTCCTCCTCGCCGCCGAGGAGGATCGGGATGGACGCCTCCTGAAGATCCCGCAACGCCTCCCAGCCCTGCCGCCAGAGCCACCGCTGCACCTTCGGATGCAGGAGATGGAACGCGGAGGAGGTCTCCGCCATGGCTAGAGCCGGAAGGAGGCGAGCTCGTCGTCCTCGCCGTCCGCCGGCGGAGACGGCGGAGCGGGCGGAGGCTGCGGCCCGGCGGCCGCCGTTTCCGCACGGGACTCCAAGACCGCGTCGGAGGCAGCCTCCGGCACCGGCTCGAGGTCGGGGTTCGACTCCGACGCCAGCTCGATGCCACCCAACAGATCCCGCCAGGCGGCGCCGGCGTTCTGCTCGAGCACGGCGAGGAGCTCCAGGAAGGCACGGATGGTGCTGCGCGGCGTCCGGAAGTAGGCCTCTCCCACGCGCTTCGAGCAGTGCTCCATGAAGGCGACCAAGGCCTCGTCCGGCAGGAGGTACTTCTCGGGCTCACCGGAGGCGTGGACGTGCCGGAGGTTGCGGAGCAGGACGTAGAGCTCCTCGGGGCTCAGGTTCGCCAGGTGGAGCACCGGCCCGGTGAAGTCCTTCCTCCCCTCAGTGGCAAAGCGGTTCTGGGCCAGCCGGGAGCGCAGCGCCTCGTAGCTGTAGAGGCCGCGGCGGGTGTCCATGAGGAACTCGGGCGTGCCGCCGAACAGAAAGCCCAGCCCCGCGCTCGTCCCTTGCAAGCTGTCGTTCAGGATCCGCAAAATCTGCTCGTAATTGCCGCTGCGCGCCTGGGTGTTGGCGAGCTTGTAAAGGTTTACCAGCTCGTCGAGGCAGACCAGCAGGCCGCCGTAACCGGCGAGGCGGGTGAAGCGGGAGAACAGCTTGAGCTGATCGTACAGATTGTCGTCGTCGACGATCGTGCGCACTCCCAGGGCCTTGCGCGCGTCGGTCCGCGTCGAGAACTCGCCGCGCAGCCAGCGCACCGCGTCGCTCTTGAGCTGATCGTTCCCCTGGTCGTGCCCGCGCCAGTAGGCGGCGACCACCTCGGCGAAATCGTAGCCGCCGGTCATCTCCGAGAGGCTGGTCAGCCGGTCCTGGAGGATCGCATCCACCGCCGTCCCCTTCTCCCGGGCCTCCTGCAGCGCGGAGGTGACGAACCGCTCGACGACGCTCGCCACCGCGCCGCCGTCCGGCTTGGTGCGCGTCGCCAGATTCGCCGTCAGCTCGGTGTAGAGCGACCGGGCCTGCCCACCCGACGCCTGGAGCCGGCGGTCGGGCGTCAGGTCGGCGTGCGCCGTCACCAGCCCCTTTTCCAGGGCGATCGAGCGGATCAGGAAGAGAAAGAACGTCTTGCCGGAGCCGAACTCGCCGATGACGAAGCGGATCGCCGAGCCGCCGTCGGCGATCCGGTCGAGATCCCGCAGAAGAGCCCGCACCTCCTCCGACCGGCCGACCTGGATGAACTGCTGGCCCCGGCGCGGCACCACGCCCGCCCGCAGCGACTGCAGGATCGCGTCGCGGTCGCGGGGGCGGATCGCCTTCTGCGCCGGGGTCCCGGTCTGGGGTTCCGTCATGCCAAGATCTCCTCGAGAACCTGGCCGTCGACCTCGAGCGTCTCATCCCCTTCGAGCAAGGGGGCGCCGCAACGCTCGAACGCGGCCTCGTTGATCACTTCCAGCGCGCCGTCGGGCAGCAGCCCGAAGTCCGCAGCGAGCCGCTCCACCTCCACCCGCTCCCAGGCTCCCTTTTCGGCGAGCCGCCGCAGGAGGGCCGAGTGGATCGCGTCCAGGCCGGCGATCGGGGGGGGACCGGACGGCTCGGCAGTCGCCGCTGGCCGCGGCCCGGCCGCGCGGGCCGGCTCCTCCTCGCTGGCGAAAATACCTTCGAGCAATCCGGCGACGTCCTCGCTCTCCGCGAGCTTGGCCTGGATCTTCCGCGGATCGAGCCGGACCCCGTCCGCCCTCGGCGCGCGCGGGATCGGGAAGCCGGACGGCCCCGGTCCCGCGGGGAGCACGGTCACCGGCTCGGCCGCCGGCAACGCCTCGGTGCTGGCCAGGGCGTGGACGTCGGAGTAGACGGCCTGCGCCTCGAGGCCGAGCAGCGGGTAGATCCGGGCGAGCAGCTTCAGCTCCTCGGCGTCGACGTGCCCGTCCGCGCCCGCCACCGTGATCAGGAACTGTCCGATCTCCCGGCGCTGCGGCTCGGCGAGCGGCTCGATCTTCTTCTTCAGGCCGGCGAGCCCGGGAGGGCACGCCATCAACCAGCGCAGGTGGGCTTTGAGCCGGGTTCGCCCCGCCGGGGAAAGAGCGAGCGCGCCTTCGAGGTGCGCGAACAGATGGCGCTCCTCGCCGGCGCTGATCTCGCCGTCCGCGGCCGACACCGCCACGGCCAGGTGCAGGAGAACGGTCGCGGCCTGATAGGCGGGCTCCGGCTCCGCGTCCCCCTCGGCAGCCAGACGGAACAGCACCGCCTTGCCGCTCCCCGGAGGCGGCCCGCCAAAACGGACGTCCGGCTCCAGGCCAACTCCGTGCCGCGCCAGAAAGAGCGCCAGCATCTCAGCGTCCCGCCGCGCGAGCTTCGCGCCCGTCTGACCGGGCCAGCGCTCCAGGAGATCCGCGGCTTCCACCAGCGCCGAGTCCCCACCCGTGAGGCGCTCCTCGATCCATCCGACGAGCCGCCGGCCCTCCTCGGTTTGCCGGCCGCGGGCCAGTTGCGGCGGGAGCAGGGCCAGGGCGGCCGGGCCGTGGACGTCGCCGGTGCGCCCCACCCAGCGGCTGTAAACGTCGAGATCCTGGACGGTCCGGTCGACGATCTCCTGGAGCCTGCGCACCGGCGCCGTGAGCGCCGTGACGTCCGGCAGAGTGCTCAATGTCAGCGATACCGAGCCGGAGAACGACGGGCTGGCCGGATGGTACTCCGCCTTGATGAACGTCTTGTTCGGCCTGATTTTGAGGCCCTCGCCCGTGAACGCTTCCGCGTAGCGGATCTTGAACAGCTCCTCGAACTCCTCCGGGCACCGCTGAGCCGGCGTCCGCAAGCGGATCTCCGGAGAGCAGACCATCCAGGCATAAGCCCACTCGGGAGGGATCGGCTTCCCCTCCACCACCAGGGCGCCCAGCCCGATCTTCAGCGAGAGCGGGATCTCCCAACTGTCCCGGCCGCGCGGCGGCTGCAGCGTCGCCGGATCGACCGGACGGTGCAGAAGACGGGCGATGGCGAGAAAGGAGCTCGCATAAGCGCGGAACGAGCGATTGCCGTAGATCCCGAGGAGACGCTCGACCTCCGCGAGCAGCCCGTCGATCTCGGCCCTGGCCTGCTCGGAGATTCGGGCGTCCACGAGAACGCGCCGCTCGATGCCGTAGAAGAACAGAAAAACGTAGCCGATGGCCGCCGCCGGATCTTTCCGTCCCGAGGCGAGCCAGTGGAGGTAGGCCGCCCGGCTCGCCGGGTCGATCGCGGAGTAGGACGGCCAGTAGCCGATCAGGCTTCCCGCATGATCCGGCTGCGTCCAGATCACCTTCCGGTGAGGATCGAGGAGGGCCGGCTCCACGCTCCCTCGATAGTCGCTGACAGGCCGCAGCCCGGACCCGACGTAGACCATGCCAGGGATCTCACGGCCGGCGACCGTGGTGGTCCCCCCGGCCGGGACCCAGAACCGGTCGCCCTCGCACCGGGAGCCCTGACGTGGCGGGTTTCGCGCCGCTTCAGGCTTCGGCGGCACGCGGGGAATAGAGGATGCGGACGGCGGTGGAACCAGGATGGAAAGAACGGGCTGCGCAGCCGCCGGACTCGTCGCCGGAAGCGACAACTTCGTGGCGGCAAGAGGCTTCCGCCATCCGCGCCGGAAGCTTTTCTCCAGAATCATCAGGAGCAGAAAGAGTCCGAAAAAGAAGAAAAAACCCGCAGTCATCATTACGTCCCGAGTCCAGAGAGGGTAGACCCGATCCTATCCCAGGGGTTCCGGGCTGTCGAGGGACCCCCCTCAAAACCCCACCCGGAACTCCGCCCCGCCCCCTTCGCCCGCCTCCAGGCTGAAGGCGAAACCGTGGGCGGAGAGGATCTCCTGCACCAGCGTCAGCCCGAGGCCGCGGCCGTTCCGCTTGGTCGAGAAGAAGGGGGTGAAGAGGAGGGCGCGGACCTCTTCCGGGATGCCCGGTCCCGAGTCGCGGATCGCCAGGAAATCACGGTCCAGGCGGAGGGCGATCCGGCCGTCCTCGCCGATCGACTCCATGGCGTTCTTGAGGACGTTCACCACCACCTGCTCGATCTGGTTGCGGTCGAGCTCGACCGGCGGCGCCGGCTCAGCCTTCTCCCATTCGACGCGGATGCGCCGGCGGTCGAGCTCGGGGCGCAGCAGCAGGAGAATCTCGTCGAGCAACCGCTTCACGTCCGTCGGCCGGCAATCGGGTGGCGGCAGGCGGACCACCTCGGCGAAGCCGTTCATGAAGGCGCGCAGGTTCTCCAGGCGCGTGATCGCCACCGCGATCGCCTGCAGGTAGTCCTCGCGGTCCTCCGCGCCGAGATCGCCGGCATAGCCGCGGAAGGAGTCGAGCAGCGAGCCGACCGCCCCCACCGAGTTGTTGATCTCGTGGGACATCATCCGGATCAGCTTGCCGTAAGCCGCCTTCTCCGAGGCCCGCAGCTCTTCCGTCAGCTCCTCGAGCAGCAGGAAGCCGCGCGGGAAGCCGCGGTCGTAGAGCTCCGCCCGGGTGACCTTGAGCCGCCGGCCGCCCTGCAGGGCCAGCACCTCCGAGCCCCCTTCAGGGATCGCTGCCAGGGCGCCCTCGAGCTCGCGCCCCTGCATCTCCGCCACGGCGACCTCCAGCAGCTTCTCGGCCGCCGGATTGAGCGAGGAGACCCGGCCGTCGAAGTCCAGGGTCAGGACTCCGGCCGGCGAGGCGGCGAGGATCTTCTCCAGGAAATGATGCTGCTCCTGCTGCTTGAGCCGCTCCTCGCGCAGGCGATCGATCATCTGGTTGTAGATCCGCACCAGGGCGTCCATCTCCGGCTGCCCCACCTCGCGGAACTGGGAGGTGAAGTCGCGCTCGCCGATCAGCTCGGCCCCGGTGCGGATCAGGTCGAGCGGCACGAAGAAGGTCCGCACCAGCAGGACGCCGAGGACGATCGAAAGGACGAACAATCCCTCGACCGCCGCCAGCCAGAGACGGTTCTCGCGCAGCACGAAAACCGAGATCGCCGCGAGAACCGCGTGGATCAGGACCAGATAGACGATGATCTTGGCCCGCAGGCTCATGCGGGATCTCAATGCGATTCGAGCCCGTATTTCTCGAATCTTCGGTACAGCGCGGCCCGCGACAACCCCAGCGCCTCGGCCACCCGTGTGACGTTCCCCTCGTAATGGCGCATGCATTTGACGATCATCGCCTTTTCCATCTCGTCGAGCGTCATGCTGCCGGGGCTCGGCAGGGTCGTGCCCCCGCGCGCCTCCCGCTCTTCCAGACCGGAGAGGGCCACGAGATCGCCGGCGTCGAGGCGGTCGCCGTCGACCACCAGCACGGCGCGCTCGATCGTCTGCTTGAGCTGGCGGATGTTGCCCGGCCAGGGCTGGTCCTGGAGCCAGGCGAGGGCGCGGTCGGTCATCGCGACGGGTGAGCGCCGGTAGGTGCGGGCCGAGAGGTCGAGGAAGTGCCGGGCGAGCAGCGGGACGTCCCCCCGGCGCTCGCGCAGAGCCGGCAGCCGCATGGCGATCAGGTTCAGCCGGTAGAGGAGGTCCTCGCGGAACTGCCCGCGCGCCACCATCTCCGCGAGGTCGCGATTGGTGGCCGAGACCACCCGCACGTCCACGGTGCGCGTGACGCTCGATCCCAGCGCCTCGTAGGAGCGGTCCTGGAGCACCCGCAGCAGCTTCACCTGGGCCGCCGGATCGACCTCGCCGATCTCGTCGAGGAAGATGGTGCCGCGGTCGGCGGTCTCGAAACGCCCCTTGCGGTCCGCCCGGGCGTCGGTGAAAGCGCCCTTGACGTGGCCGAACATCTCGCTCTCGAAAAGGGTCGAGGAGATGCCGCCCAGGTTCACCTTGACGAATGGGCCGTCCTGGCGCCGGCTGTTCTTGTGGATCGCCTCGGCCACCAGCTCCTTGCCGGTGCCGCTCTCGCCGGTGATCAGCACCGAGGCGTCGGTCGGCGCCACCCGGCCGATCAACTCGAGGATCTTGAGAAACCGCGGCTCGGCGCCGATCAGGGCGCGGAAGTCGCAACGCCGGTCGAGCTCCTCGCGGCTGGCCGGCGCCCCCTTGCCGTCCTGTTGGTGGGCGAGCGAGAGGGCGGTCTCCACCGTCTGCAGGAGCTGGGCGTTCGACCACGGCTTGGTGACGAAGTCCGCCGCGCCCGCCTTCATCCCCTCGACCGCCAGGCCGATCGATCCCCAGGCGGTGATCAGGATCACCGGCATCCGCGGCCGCAGCCGGCGGATCGCGGCGAGCAGCTCCAGCCCCTCCTCGCCCGTGGTGGCGCGGGAGAAGTTCATGTCCTGGAGCACCAGGTCGAACTCGGCCTCGCGCAGCAGCCCCAGGGCCTCCTCCTGCGACCGGGCCGCCCGCATGGGGTGGCCGTGCCGCTTGAGGAGGAGGCTCAGGGAAGCCACCACCGATGGGTCGTCGTCGACGATCAGGATCATTCAGTCAGTTTCTCATTCGTAACGCAGTGCCTCGGCCGGCTGCACCCGGGCCGCCAGGGTGCTGGGGTAGAGAGTGCAGAGGATGGAGATCAGATACATGGTGACCATGGCGAACAGCAGCCCGCTCGCGAAGACCCGGTTGGAAAGGACGCCGATCAGGTCGAGCACCGGGATCTGGATCACCAGCAGGGTCCCAAGGAGGACGCCCAGGCTGGTCACCACCATCTGCTCCAGCAGAACCTGACGGTGCACCGCCGCGCGCGACGCCCCGGCCGCCCGCCGCAGACCGATCTCGCGGGTACGCTGGAGGAGATTCTGCCACAGCACGCCGATCAGGCCGAGTCCGACCATCAGCAGCAGGAAGAAGGCCAGCGTGCCGGCCACGATGAGCGGGGTCAGAAAGAAGCGGAACGAGGTCGCCCGCACCTGCCGCAGCGGCCGCACCTCGAACGACCACTCGGGGGCCACCGCCTGCATGCGTTTCACCAGAGCCTCCTCGAACGCCATCGGTGTGCCCGGGCGCACCCGGACCAGCAGGTTTCTCATCGGGTCCCCCTCCGAATGATCCATCGAAGCGAAGCGAAACAGGAAGTTGCCGTTCGGCATCAGCTCGCCAGTTTTGCGGAAATCGCTCACCACGCCGACGACCCGGAACGGGCGTTCCCCGGGTTCCGGATCGGCGAACGGCTTGCCGACCGGATCCTCGGCGCCGTAGGCCGCACGCGCCAGGTCGCGATCGATCACGATCGGTTCCCACCCGAGCGCTGCGTCCGCCTCCTGAAACCAGCGGCCGGAAACCAGGTCGAGCCCCATCGTCTTGTCGAAACCCACCGTGACCCGGTCGACGTCCATGTCCACGCTCTTCCCGTTGACCTTGTATCGACTGGACCACCCTCCCTGATCCAGGGGGACCACCCACGAACCGGCCGCCGCTTCCACGGGCTCCAGGGACCGGACCTCCCGCAGCAACCGCGCGAAGGTCGCCCGCTGCGCGACGGCAGCTTCGTTGCGGGCCGTGGGCCCGGCCCCGCTTCGCCCCATGCCGATTCCGACGTTCCAGGCGTCTTTCCACTCGAACCCGAGGGGGTGCCGGTAGTTGTCGAGAAAGAACAGTCCCAGTGTCGCCACCACGAAGACCACCAGGAACGAGACGCAGATCTCCAGGATCATCAGCCCGTTCGAGCGCTTGCGGTTCCATACCAGTTTGAGCAGATGACGAGTCATGCGGACCTCCCGTGAAGCGCTTGGACAGGGTGGAGCTTCGACATCCGCCAGGCCGGATAGACGCCCGAGAAGAGACCGAAGAAGACGGCGATCCCCAGACCATAGAGGAAGATCCGAAGGTTGAGCTGCAACTGAGTGTGCTGGAGGATCCCGCTCACGTTGAAGGCCCTGAGCACCCCGGCGGCGAGCACCAGGCCGATCGCGGCGCCGATCAGCGTCAGCACCAGATTCTCGATCAGGAACTGTCCCACCAGCGTGCGCGCGGAGGCGCCGAACGCCCGCCGCACACCGATCTCCGATGCGCGGTCGAGGATGCGGCTGAGGTTGATGTTCACCAGGTTGATCGTCGGCAGCAGCATGAAGCCGAGCATCAGCGCCAACAGCGCCGCGCGCAGCCGTCCTCCCGGATTCACCACCTGCCCGCCGGGGAGGACGATCCGCGCGGCCCCCTCGAACAGCGTGTCGGCGCCGGCGATCAGCGTCTTGAAGGTCTTGGGATCCGGGAGCTGCTTTTCGGCCTCCCGCAGCCGGGACTGGAACTCGGCCTTGACCTGCGGCAGGTCGGCGCCGCTGCGAGCGAGGATCAGGGCCGTGAAGTCACCCAACCACTCTTCCTTGTAGGCGCTCGTCTTGGCGGTGGTGATCGGCACCCAGAGGTCGGCCGTGGAGGCGTAGCGGAGCACCGGTACGTCGCGCACCACGCCCACCACCCGGAAACGCTGGCCGTCCGCCTCGATCGACTTGCCCACCGCCGGAGCGGCACCGAAAAAGCGGTCCCGCGTCGTCTGGTTGATCACGGCGACGAAACGGCTGTTGGCATCGTCCTCGGACGTGAACGGAGCCCCTTCCACGAAA
Organism: uncultured Acidobacteriota bacterium; assembly: GCA_963698025.1. Classification (GTDB taxonomy): domain Bacteria; phylum Acidobacteriota; class Thermoanaerobaculia; order Multivoradales; family UBA5704; genus DATARR01. Next base: position 2,695,012 of record OY969112.1, read on the forward strand.
TCGAACGCCAGCACCCGCCAGAGCTCGCCGTCGGCGCGCCGCAACGCCGACTCGATCTTGCGGCCGTTCAGGTAGGAGACCACCGTCCGCGAATCGGTCACGAGAGCGACCCGCTCGACGCTCGGCAGCTTCGCCATCGGCCGTACATAACGGTCGAGAAAGCCGTAGCCGGGACGGGAATCCTCGCTATCGTCAGGCCCCTGCATGGTGAGCTGGAAGACGCCCAGCATCCGGTCGGCGTGGACCTCCGGCGTCCGCGCCGCGACCACGTCGTCGAGCAGGGCGGTGGCTACCAGGAGCACCAGCAGGGTGACGCTGATGCCGAACAGGCTGATGAACGTAAAGAATTTCCGCCGGCTCAGGACCTTGAGCGCGATCTTCAGATAATTTTTTATCATCGCCGTATCCCCATTCCCTGACTACTGCACCTGCCGGCCGTCGAACAGCCGGACCACCCGGTGTGTCTTGCCGGCCATGCGTGGATCGTGGGTGACCATCACGATGGTGGTCGCCTCCTTCTGGTTCAGGTCCTCGAGGATGCCCATGATCTCGTCGCCCATCTGGCTGTCGAGGTTCCCCGTGGGCTCGTCCGCCAGCAGGATGCCGGGGCGGCCGACGATAGCGCGGGCGATCGCCACCCGCTGCTGCTGGCCGCCCGAGAGCTGGGTCGGGAAGTGGTGGATGCGCGAGGAGAGCCCGACGCGGTCGAGCGCCGCCAGCGCCGCCTTTCGCCGATCCTTGTTCGACATCTTGCGATAGAGCAGCGGGATCTCCACGTTGTCCACCACCGAGAGGTCGGAGACCAGATGGAACTGCTGGAAGATGAAGCCGATCCGCTCGTTGCGGACACGCGAGAGAGCGCGATCGCCATAGCGATCGATCGCCAGGCCGTCGAGCGCGACCTTCCCCGAGCTCGGCTCGTCGAGCAGCCCCATCAGGTTGAGCAGCGTGCTCTTGCCGCACCCCGAGGGGCCCATGATCGAGATGAACTCCCCCTTCCCGATCTCCAGATTGATGTTGTCGAGCGCCGTCGTCTCGATGCGCTCGGTGCGGTACTGCTTGCTGACCTGCTGCAGGTTGATCATCTGTAGGTTCCCCTTGATCGATCTATTTGAAATTCACCCGTTCCAGATGCTGGTAATCCTTCATGTCGGAGAGGATGACCACCTCCCCCGGCGCCAGTCCGTCGAGAACCTCGTAGGAGTCGTATCCGGCAAGGCCGAAGCGCACCCGCCGGCGCACGGCGTGATCTCCCTGGACCACGAAGACGTCGTCCGTCCCGCCCCCTTGCGCGAACGGCCCCTTGGGGACGCGCAGGGTGCTGGCCCGCACGTCCGTGACCACCAGCACGTCCACGCGCAGGGCGTTGCGCAGCTTGGGAGAGCGGGGGTTTTCGAGATCCACCTTGAACTTGACGGCGCCGTTCTCGATCGTCGGATCGATCGCGGTGAGGCGGCCGTCGAGAGTCTGCTCATTCGACTTCACGCGCACGGTCTGACCGGCGTGGAGGCTCGCAGAGTGGACGTCCGACACCGTCCCCTCGACGCGGAACGAATCGAGATCCGCGATGCGGGCGATCACGTCGCCGCGCCGGACCGTCGTGCCCTCCTGGAGGACGACCCAGGTGAGGACGCCCGCGCGGTCCGAGCGGGTGGTGGCGAGCTCGAGCAGCCGCCGGGCGTCGTCGCGCTCCTTGCGCAGCGTCGCGAGATCGAGCTCGACCCCCTGGAGCTGGGCATCGGTCGAGCGGCGGGCCTCCTGGACCGAGCCCTGGAGCTGAGCGAGCTGGATCTGGGATTTCTTCGCCTCCACCTCGGACGCCTTGAAGTTGGCCTCCGAGACGAGGCCGTCGGCGCGCAGCTTGCGGTTCTGGTCGGCGCGATAGGCGAGCGCCTCGACGTCGAGCTTCTGGGCTTCGATCTGGCCGCGCAGATCGTTGAGGCTGCGCTCCAGGCTGATCCGGAGCTGCTGCTGCTCGTTGGCCTTCCTGGCGAGCTGATCCTCGATCTTTCCGAGGTCGAGCCGGGCCGACGACGTGTCGAGCGCGAGGATCGCGTCCCCCGCTTTCACCAGGTCCCCCGGCCGCTTGAGAACCTTTTCCACGCGAGCCTCGACCGGGCTGGAGATCACCCCCTCGAACGCCGGGACCACCGTGCCCGAGGCCTCGACGATCCCCTCGACCGGCCCGCGATCCACCGTCCCCGTCCGCACCTGATCCCGTGCCACGGAGGGGCGCAGCCACCCCGGCAGCAGAATCAAAACCGCTATACAGAGCCCCAGGGCTCCGAGTCCCACAGCCGCCCGGCGACCCAGGCGGCGATATCGATAACTGGTATCCAGCTCACGGTCCATGGTCATAGCCCTCTCGGTCGCCGACCGGTAGGCGCAAGGGGAGTGCCAAGGGCTAAGTTATTGATCTGGCTGGGATTGGGCCTGAAAGAAGGGGCTTGGGATCGTCCGGGGGTGGACGGGGGTGTTCGGAAACGGACGATGGGGGGCTCGGTGGATCTATAATCCGCTTCGGAGGTGAATCGTGACTCTCAACGAGATTCTCGCCGACATCCATGCGCTCGAAGAAGAGCTGCTAGAGCTCGAACGCAAATACAGGCTGCGCTCGGAGACGTTCTACGCGGCTTACATGAGCGGCGAAGAGGCGGAGAATGACGCCTGGGCGCTGGACTTCAGCGAATGGGCAAGCATCTACCGGAACTGGCTGGCCCGTCTGGCAGAGTACCGCTCAAGCGGCTCGTCTTTGATCGCCTGCCGATCCTGATCGAGGGTTACGGTTATGAAGCCTGGCGGGGAGCGGAGAAGTTGTACTGGTACGGCCCTCAACGTCATCCCAATGAGCCGAGCCTCCAGAGCACCCATCCTCATCACAAGCATGTCCCTCCGGCCATAAAGCACAATAGAATTCTTGCGCTGGGAATGAGCTTCGCGCGACCCAACCTGCCCGCTCTGATCAAGAAATAGAGCGGCTGCTGGAGTAAGAAGAAACCCTTAAGCATGTGCGGCATCTTCGGCTTCACCGGACCGCCGGACCCCGACCGTCTGGCCCTGCTGCGGGAAGCCCTGCGCCACCGCGGCCCGGACGGCGAGGGGGAGATCGTCACTCCGGCGCTCTCCATGGGTTGCGATCGTCTCGCCATCGTCGGACGCGCCACCGGCGGCCAGCCGCTGGCCAGCGAGGACGGCCGGATCCAGCTCGTCTGCAACGGCGAGATCTACAACTTCCGCGCGCTGCGGCGGGAGCTCGAACGGCGCGGTCACCGCTTCGCCACCGATTCGGACGCCGAGGTCGTGGTGCACGCCTTCGAGGAGGAGGGGGAAGCCGCGCTCGGCCGGCTGCAAGGCATGTTCGCCCTCGCGCTTTGGGACGAGAAGGCGGGACAGCTGCTGCTGGCGCGCGATCCGGCGGGCATGAAGCAATTGTTCTACCTGCGGCACCAGGACCGCTGGTGGTTCGCTTCCGAGGCCAAGGCGCTGCTTCTGGCGGCCGGCGTGGAGCGGCGGCTCGATCTCCATGCCCTCGACGGCCTGCTGCGGCTGGGGTTCGTGCCCGGCCCGCACACCCTGTTCGACGGGGTGGCCCGCCTGCCCGCCGGTCACCGGCTGGCGATCGAACGCTCGGGCGAGACGCGGCTCGTGCCCTTCCCCAGAGACCGGACGCCGCCGGCGGCTCTGGCCGGCGGCGATCTCGCCGGTGAGCTGCGGCGCCGGCTCGCCGCCGCGGTCGACAGCCATCTGGAGGCGGAGGTGCCGGTCGGCGCCTCGCTCTCCGGCGGCCTCGATTCGAGCTTCCTGGTGGGCCTGATGGCGGAGCGGCTCGGCGCGGGAATCAAAACCTTTTCCATCGGCTGCCCCGGCGATCAGGACGAGCGGCCGTTCGCGCGGCGGGTCGCCGAGCGCTTCCGTACCGATCACCGGGAGATCGCCGTCGGCGCGGACGATCTGTGGTCCCGCCTGCCGCGGGTGATCTGGCAGGCCGAGGAGCCGCGCGGCGGCCCGCTGGTGCCGAACAGCCTGCTGTTCGAGCGCGCGGCCGAGGACGTGCGCGTGCTGCTGCTCGGCGAAGGGGCCGACGAGCTGTTCGGCGGCTATCTCCGTTTCAAGACCGCCCTGCCGCCGTTCGGGTTCCTGCCGTCGCGCCTGGGCGCCGCCCTCTACGGCACGCGCAAGCTGGGCGCCGCGCGTGAGCTCTACGCCCCGGCCCTGCTCGCCGCGCGGGCCCAGGAGGACCCGCTCGCCACCCATCTCGGGCCCGCCCTGCGCCAGCGCGGAGCGCGGCGGCTCGCCGGCCTGCTCGACTTCGAGCGCCGCGTCCAGCTCCCCAACGCCCACCTGCCGCGCGTCGACCTGCTCTCCATGGCACATGCGCTGGAGGCTCGCCTGCCGTTTCTCGATCCCGGCGTGATCGAGCTCAGCGAGCGGATACCGCTGGCTGAGAAGGTAGGCTGGCGCGACGAGAAGATGATTCTGCGCGAGGCGGCCCGCGGTCTCTTGCCGGAGGACATTCTCCGGCGCCGCAAGCAGGGGCAGGCGAATCCGTTGCGCCTCTGGGAAGCCGGGGGCCTGCTCGACCACGCCGCCGACCTGCTCGCCGGGCCGGTGGTGCGCGCCCGCGGCCTGTTTCAACCGCGGGCCGTGAGCCGGCTGCTCACACGCCTGCGGCACGGCCGCGGCCTCCCCTTCGACCGCAACCGCCTGCACTTCCTGGTGCTGATCGAGATCTGGCACCGCGTCTTCCTCGATCCCGAGCGTCTGGCGCCGCCGGCATGACTGGTCCACCAAAACTCTGGGCGCGCTGGCGCAAGCGGCTCGGCCGGGCCTGGGAGCTCGCGCGCATCCGGCCCTGGACCTTCCTGTCGGCCGTGGCCTGGCCGCTCGCCTACCCGGCGGCCTGGCTGTGGCGGCGGACCTGGCTCCGTGGCACGCGGCTGATCGCGGTGACCGGCTCTTTCGGCAAGACCAGCACCACGGCGGCCACGGCGGCGGTGCTCGGCGTGCCGTTCGATCCGCACTCCCGCAACTTCGGCAGTTTTCTGGCCCTGGCGGTCCTGCGTCATCACCCTCGCGACCGGCCGCTGGTGCTGGAGGTCGGCATCTCGCGTCGTGGGCAGATGGGCCGCTACGCCCGGCTCCTGCGCCCCGACGCCGTCCTCCTGACGGCCGTGGCCGAGGATCATTCCCAGGGCCTCGGCGGCATCGCAGGCGTCGCCGCCGAGAAGGGTCGCCTGGCCCACGCCGTCTCGCCCGGAGGGCTTCTGGTGGTCAACGGCGACGACCCGCGGTGCCGCGATATCGCTACCGGCGTAGCCGGCGCGAACGTCGTCCGGGTCGGCTTCGCCGCCGACTGCGAATGGCGGATCGACAGCGTGCGCGTCGAGCTCCCACGCGGGACTCACGTGGGGCTCGCCGGCCCGGATCGCGGCCTGGAGATCACGTCCCCCTGGATCGGAGAGGGCCTGGCGCGCTGCACCGCCGTTGCCGCCGCGGTCGGAGCCGATTCGGGGCTCGGATACGATACGGTCCGTGAGAGATTGGCCGGCTTACGCTCCATCCCCGAACGCTTGGAGGCCGTGCCACTACCCGCCGGGGCGTGGCTGCTGTGCGACTCCTGGAAATCGACCTGGGCGACGATCGAATCCGCCCTTCACGAGCTGGGCGGCCTCACGGGCTGGCGGCGGATCGCCGTGCTCGGCAACATCGACGAGGTGCGGCAAGGGACGCAGACCCAGATCTATCTCCAATACGCCCGTCTGGCCGCGACGGTCGCCGAACGGATCGTCTATATTGGTGACGGTTTCGAAAAGTTCCTCCGCGGGACGCGGCAGGCGGGGCTGGCGCCGGACCGTATCCAGGGCTGCCGTGACGTTCATCAGGCCGCCGCGTTGTTGCGCGCCGAGCTCGCGCCGGGAACCGTCATCCTCGTCAAGGGGAGCCACCGCCAGAAGCTGGGCCGGATCAAGCTTCTCCTGCAGGGTGAGGCCGTGAGCTGTGACCTGCAACTCTGCCCGCGCACCGGCCTGAGCTGCACGTTGTGCTCGCATCTTTTAAAAGGACATTGAAGGGAGGAGCATGAGACGGATCCGTCTGTCACTTCTGCGGGGCATCTGCCAGTTGCCGGCCTACGTCGCCATGGAGCGGGGGTTCTTCGCGGCCCAGGAGATCGAGGCGGAGCCCCAGCTGGCGCCGACCGCCTGGACCGTGCCGGAACGGCTGAAGACGGGGGAGGTCGACTTCGCCGTGATCCCCTGGACGCGGGTGGCGGCGGACGTTCCGCGCGACGGCAACCGCCTGGTCCTGATCGCCGGCTCCGGGATCGAGGAGGCGGCCCTGGTGCTGCGCGCGGGGCTTTCGCCAGAGGACATACGCAGCGTGGCGGTGCCCAACGAGGGGGGCATCAAGGATCTCACCGCCATGGCACTGCTGCGGCGTCTCGGCTGGAACGACGTCCGCCTGGTGCGCCAGCCGTCGGGGGACGGCGCCATCCTGAGCTTCGTCGGCCAGGGCGCCGACGCGGCGGCGATGGTGGAGCCCTACGCCGCTATGCTCGAGAGCCTCGGCTTGGGAAAGGTCCTGCTGCGCACGGGCGACGTCTGGCCGGGCGCTCCGGGCTGCTCCCTGACCACGACGAGCGCGCTGATCGAGCGGGACGCCGACCTCGCAAGACGCGTGGTGACGGCCTACGTGGCAGCGGCGCGCTTCGTCCTCGAATCTCCCGACGAGGCCGCGACCGCGGGTGAGAAATATATCGGCGTCAGCGCCGCGATCATCCGCCGTGCCCTCACGGTCAACCGTCCCGACCCGCGAGCGATCCGCAACGACGAGGCGATGTCGCAGATCCTCACCCTGATGACCGAGCTGGGGTATTTGAAGCGCCCAGCCCAGGACTACCGCGACCTCCGCTTCCTGGAGGCGCTCGGCCTCTGAGCGGCCTCTGGCGGGACGGACTCGACATCGCCGGCCGGTCGATGGCGCTCCCCGGGTTCCTGCGCCGGCCGATCGACCTCCCCGCCGCCGCCGCCGCGGTCGGCGAGCGAATGAGAGGTCGCGAGGCGGCATTCCTCCAGTCCATGGAACGGCTGGTCTTCGGCGTCGAGAGGAGCCCCCTGCGGCGACTGCTGGCGTGGGCAGGATGTACCCTCGGCGATCTCCAGAGCCTGGTGGGTACGGAGGGGGTCGAGACGGCGCTGTCGCGGCTGCGCGCGGCCGGCGTCTTCGTGACCGCCGACGAATTTCGTGGCCGTGTCCCGCTGCGGCGTCCGGGCCTGGAGCTGGCGCTCGCGGCGGCGGACTTCGACAACCCCCTGTTCCCCGGTGGCGTCGCGGGGACGACCAGCGGCTCCACCGGCCGGGGCGTTCCCGTGCGCTACAGCTGGCCGTTCCTCGCCGCCGAAGCCGCCGAGGAGCTCCTGCTCCTCGCCAGCCACGGCCTGCAAGACGCTCCGCTCGCCTTCTGGATGCCTGGACCGCCGGGGATCGCCGGCCTGCACAACCTCCTCGCGCACGCCAAGCTGGGACGGCCGCCCGAGCGCTGGTTCTCGACCAGCCCGGCGCCGCGGAGAGATGAGGGGCTGGCCTTCTGGGTGGACCGCGGCTGGCGCGGCGCCCGCCGGCTCTTCCCTCGCCTCGGCCCGGCGCCGGAGTGGGTGCCGGCGGAGCGCGCGGACGAGGTCGCCGGATGGCTCGCGCGCTCGCCGCAGCCGGCCGTGTTGAAATGTTTCGCGAGCTCCGCGTTGCGCGTGGCCGGCGCGGCGACCGCCGCCGGCCAGGACCTCTCGCGAAGCGTCGTGTTCGCCGGCGGCGAGCCGCTGACCGAGGAGCGCCGCGACTTCCTGGCGCGCGCCGGCCTCCGCGTCTACGCGCGTTACGCTGCCACCGAAACCGGCTTCATCGCCGGCGCCTGCCCGTTCGGCGAGGATGGCGGCGAGATGCACCTGTACGGCGATCGCCTGGCGTTGATCGGTCCGGAGCCGGACGGCCCCGCGGCGCCGTTCGCTTTCACCACGCTTTCGCTCGCCGCGCCGAAGGTGCTGCTCAACGTCGAGCTCGGCGATCACGGGCGGCTCCGGCAGCGCTCCTGCGATTGCGCGCTCGGCCGCGCCGGGCTCGTCTGGCACGTTCGCGACGTGCACAGCCCGGCGAAGATCGCGGCAGAGGGGGTGAAGCTCGGCGAGCTCGAATTCGCGCGGCTGGCCGAGGAGGCGGCGCGCGACCTCGGGGGGAACCCGGACGAGATGCAGATCTGGATCGGTTCCGGCGCCGGCGGCGCTTCCCGGATCACCGTGGTGCTGGCTCCCGGCGCGGCGATCGATCCGGCGGCGCTGGAAAGCCGGCTGCGCGACCGCCTGCCGGACCTCGCGGGCGGCGGCGCGCTGGCCGCCAAGCTCTGGTTCGACGGCGGCGCCCTCACCGTCGAGCGCCGGCCCTTGCGACTCGGCCCGGGCCAGAAGATGCGGCGCATCGTTCGAGACGGATCCTCCGATGCGCCTTGATCCCGCGCAATGGGCTCTCGTTCATGACCGCGGGGAGCCCCGCCACTTCGCATTCCGCCGCGGTCTCGAGCTGTGCCTCGAGCGGTGCGGTCCGCGCGTGCGGCCGGGCTCGCTGTGGGCGGACATCGGTTCGGGCACCGGCCACCTCTCCCGCGCTCTTGCCGAACGCGGCGCACGGGTGGTCGGCCTCGACCTCGATCCGGCCATGGCCCTCTACGCGCACCGGCGCTGGTCGCGGCCGTTCGCGGCGGCGGCGGCTCGCTCTCTGCCTCTGGCGGACGGCGCCTGCGCGGGAGTCGTCGCCATCTCCCTGCTCGGCTGCCTGCCGGGTCCCGGGGACCTGGCTGGATTCCTCGCCGAAACGGCCCGCGTGCTGGCGCCCGGCGGCACGCTCTGCCTCAGCGCGATGAATCGCCGGAGCCTTCTGCTGGCGATCGGCAAGCTCTGGAGCTGGCCAGCGCGGCTGCGGTGCGGCCGCTATGCCGCATACGATCCGGCGGCGCTCGCCGGCGAGTTGCGGCGGGCCGGTTTCCTCCTCGAAGATCAGGTCTTCTACGGCCACTTCCTCGCCGCCGGCCGCCTCGTCCTGCCGCGCCCGGAGACGGCCCGAGGGATGGAACGCTCGGCGCCGCCCGGGGCCCACAACGCGTGGGCGCGCCAGATCCTTCTCCTCGCCCGCCGCGCCCGCTAGGCCTCAGACCCTTTCCAGGATCATCCACATCCCGCCCTTGGCCCGCAGCGAGGTCCCCACCTTGGGGTCCACGAAGTGTCCGGGCGCGAGGTGCGGACGGTAGCGTTGCGCCACCATGGAGAGGATGAGCTGCATCTCCATCATCGCGAGGTGGCGGCCGATGCACATCCTCGGCCCCGTGCCGAACGGCAGGTAGGAGTGGCGCGGCCGGGCGGCGACGGCGGCGGGCTCGAAACGCTCCGGACGGAAAGCCTCGGGGATCGTCCAGATCTCCGGGTGCCGGTGAGTGGCGTACGGGCAGAGCAGGATCTGGGCGCCGGCCGGGATCGGGTAGCCGCCGATCTCGTCCTCGCCGCGGGAGGTGCGGTTGAGGAACCAGAACGGGGGATAGAGGCGCATCGACTCCTGGGCGACCTGTGAGGTGTAGGTGAGACGGGTCAGCTCGTCGAAATTCGGATTCCGGCCGCCGAGCACCGCCGCCAGCTCCTCGTGCAGCGTTTCGTCCACGGCCGGGTGCTCGTCCAGCAGATGCCAGGTCCAGGTGAGAGAGTCGGCCGTGGCCTCGTAGCCGCCGAACAGGGTGACCATCACCTCGTCGCGGATCTCCCGGTCGGTCATCCCCTCCCCCGTCTCCTCGTCCCGGGCGGCCAGCAGCATGCCGAGCAGATCGTCGACGTCCTGGCCGCTCTGCCGGCGCTCTCCGATGATGCGGTAGACCATGGCGTCGAGCGTCGCGACCGCCTCCCGGGTGGCGCGCTGGTGAGGCAGCGGGAACTTCTCCGGCAGAAAATAAGTGGCCATCCGGAGCGTGATCTGCTCCAGCGCGGTGCTGAAGCACTGCGACATGATCTCGAGCTCCCGTGCGTCGATGCTCAGGCTGAACATGGTCTTGACGATGATCCCCAGGGTCAGGGCCATCATCTCCTGGCTGATGTCGAACGGCTGCCCCTCGTCGCACAAGGCCTCCCAGCCGGCCAGCCGCCGCTCCACGACGTCGATCATGACCGGCACCAGGGCGGCGACCCGGCGATGGGCGAACGCCGGCTGCATGAGGCGCCGCTGGCGCCGCCAGCTCTCCCCCTCGTTGACCACCAACCCGTTGCCGAAGAGAAAACGGGTGCGCTCGAAGACGTCGCCCTTCCAATAATTGTCATTGTTCTCCACCAGGACGTGATGGATGTGCTCGGGCAACGTAACCAGATAGATCGTTCCGAACCCTAAATCGAGGCAGACCAGGTCGTCGTGCTCGAGCATCATCCGGGTACAGAACCGCACGGGATTGGCCAGCATGCTGGGGAGAGCCCCCACCAGCGGATATTCGTGAGGGTGGGGTGGCAACCCGCCGACCGGATGATCCAGGACCAGTTTCTCAACCTTCATCGTCATCTCACCCCTCCTTCGGAGCTCCGCAGTTCCTGTAGTTTCGACTTCTGGATAAACATTTTCGCAATCAGCGTGCCACCGAGCCTATCGAGGAACTACGCAGGTTGAAAGGGGCTCTCCATGGGCAAACGCCGGCAACCGGCTCGCAAAATCATGCTTCTGACACTCCGATAAAAAGTGTCAGAACGGGCTGACACAGTTTGGCGTAATGAGCAACGCGAGCACGGTCTCTCGGTTGCTGTGGCGCAAGTACCAATTCGTGTATATTTGCTCCAGCTGCACACAACGTAGTTCTGCTGAGGCAGGCGGGAACCGACCCGCAAAGGAGACCTCTATGCAACAAATCACCTGCGTGGATTTTTTGGGGCATCGTCGGAACGATCCAATATTTCGGGGAAAGCGGCTGAAGACGGCAGCCACCGTGCTCGGCCTCATGGCTGCCATCGCCTTCGGAGGGGTGAGCGCGGAGGCGGCCGAGCCGGTAACCCGCGGCAGCGCCTATGGCGAGCAGATCTCGCTGAAGGTGCAGACCCTCCTCGCCACCATCCAGGCTGCTTCCGGACCCCTATCCTCGGTTTCCGGAGATACTCCTCCCTTCAACAAGGATGCGAGCGCCCTCTCGGTCAGCGTCGGCCTCGGTCCCTACGGGACGGTGCTGCACACCGAGCTCCTCCTGAGCCATACCGACTCCCCCGCCGCGAGCCAGGTCTCGTCCAACGCGACGGTGCATGACCTGGGGATTTCGCTGCTGCCGGTGGCGCCTTTGCTGACTCTCCATGCCGACGAAGTGAGATCGAGCGCCGCCATCGGCGGCACGTGCGGCTCGGCGCTCACCGCGACGGGCTCCACGACGCTGGTGAACGCCGGCGTCGGCGGGACGCTCGGGTTGGGATTGCACATCGGAGCCGCCGTCCCGCCCAACACGGTTCTCCTGGATCTGCTGGGCATCCGGGTGGTGCTCAACGAGCAGATCGTCGGTGGCGACGGGTTGACCTCTCGATCGATCAGCGTGAACGCGATCCACATCAGCATCCAGAACGCTCTGCTCAGCCCGATTGCCCGGCTGACGGGCAACATCGTGATCTCCCACTCGGAAGCCCAGGTCGTCTGCGCGCCTCCGCCGGCACCGCAAGCGGACCTGGGAGTGACGCTGACGGCCGCCCCGAACCCGGTAACGATGGGCCAGGTCCTGACCTATAACCTGAACGTCTCGAACTCCGGTCCTTCGACCGCGACCGGCATCGTGCTCTCGGACGTGCTCCCCACCGGGGTCACCCTGGTCTCGGCCCAGCCGACTCAGGGCTCGTGCAACGGCACTACCACTATTTCCTGCTCCCTCGGTACGTTGGCGGTGGGGGGAAACGCTTCCGTTGTGATCCAGGTGATTCCCAATACCGCGGGCAGGCTCACCGATACGGCCAGCGTGACAGGCAGCGTGCCCGATCCGAACCTGGCCAACAACAACACCTCGGTCACGGTCAACGCGATCACCGTGCCGGCACCGAAAGCCGATCTGTCGCTAACGCTCGCCGCCGCACCGAACCCGGTGGAGGTCGGCCAGATCCTTACCTACACCCTGAACGTTTCGAATGCGGGACCTTCGAATGCGACCGGAACCGTGCTCTCGGATGTGCTCCCGGCCGGGGTCTCACTGGTTTCGGTGCAGCCGACTCAGGGCTCCTGCGCCGGCACCGCGGCCATCTTCTGCTCCCTCGGTACGTTGGGGGTGGGAGGCAACGCTTCCGTCGTGATCCAGGTGATTCCCAACACCACCGGCAGCTTCACCGATACCGCCAGCGTGACCAGCGGTGTGCCTGATCCGAACCCAGCCAACAACAACGCTTCGGTCACCGTCAACGCGATCATCGTGCCGGGACCGGAAGCCGATCTGTCGCTCACGCTCGCCGCCGCTCCGGACCCGGTGACGGTGGGCCAGATCCTCACCTATACCCTGAACGTCTCGAACTCCGGCCCTTCCGATGCGACTGGAGTCCTGCTCTCGGATGTGCTCTCCGCCGGGGTTACCCTGGTCTCAGCGCAGCCGACTCAAGGGTCCTGCGCCGGCACCGCGACCCTCTCCTGCTCCCTCGGTACGTTGGCGGTGGGAGGAAATGCTTCCGTCGTGATCCAGGTGATTCCCAACACCACGGACAACATCACCGACACGGCGAACGTGACCAGCGGCGTAGACGATCCGGACACGACCAACAACGACGCATCCGTTACGGTCACCGTGATCAACCTGCCGGGAGAGGCTGACCTTGCGCTCTCGCTGGGGGCCGACCCGGACCCTGTTGAGGTGGGCCAGGTTCTGACCTACTTCGTGGACGTTGCGAACTTCGGTCCCTCGGATGCGATCGGCGTGACGCTCTCGGATGTGCTTCCCGCCGGAGTCTCCCTGGTCTCGGTGCAGCCAGGCCAGGGTTCGTGCGCGGGAACCACGACCATTCTCTGCTCCCTGGGCACGATCGCGGCGGGAGGAGACGTCTCGGTCGAGATCCAGGTGATCCCCAACTCGCCGGGAACCCTCACCGACACGGCCAGCACGACCAGCGGCGTGCACGATCCCGATACCAGCAACAACGACGCCGCGGTCACGGTCACCGTGCCGGGCCCGACGGCCGATCTCGCGCTCACCCTGGCGGCCAACCCGCACCCGGTGCTGGTCGGGCAACTCCTGACCTACACCCTGAACGTTTCAAACTCCGGCCCTTCGGATGCGACCGACGTGGAGCTCACCGACGTGCTTCCCGCTGGCGTCACCCTGGTGTCGGTGCTGCCGAGTCAGGGTTCGTGTGCGGGAATCACAACCATTTCCTGCTCTCTGGGCACGGTGCTGGTGGGAGGGGACGCTTCGGTCGTGATCCAGGTCATTCCCAATCAGGCGGGCAACATCACTGACACGGCGAGCGTGAGCGGCAGCCTGAACGACCCGGACCTGACCAACAACAACGCGGCGGTCACGGTCATCGTATATACCGGGCTGGAACCCAGAGCCGACCTTGCGATCACCAAGCGGGCGAACGCCGTCCAGGTAAGCGTCGGAGCGACGTTCACCTATGAATTGACGATCAATAACGCGGGGCCGGACGACGCCACCGGAGTCGTGGTGACGGATTCACTGCCCGTCGGCCTGACCCTCCTCGCCGTGACGTCCAGCCAGGGAGACTGCAGCGGCACCGAGACGATCACCTGCAACCTGGGGGCGCTCGCCAATGGCGCCACCGCCACGGTGACGATCACCGTTCAGGCCGACAGCACGGGGCAGCTCGTCAACGAAGCCTCGGTCACCGCGGAAACGGCGGACCTGGACGACTCGAACAACCACGACAGCGCGGCGGTTACGGTGCGCCCACCCTCCTGAGTCCATCCTGTCGTCTGATCTCCGAGGGGGCCGGTCGTCCGGCCCCCTACTCAGCCGCTTAAGCCTAAGTTATAGTGCTGCATGCCGAGTAAGGGAAGCGGGAGCAGCATGCCACCAATCAAGAGCACGCAGCCGAAGGGGTCCAGATCTCCCTCACAACCCGACGCCGGCTTTTCCAGCAGGGTGGCGGCAATCCCCCAGGATGTCGCCTTCGGCTTGCGGATGCTCGCCAGGCAGCCGGCGTTCACGGCGGTGGTGGTGATCTCCCTGGCGCTCGGGATCGGCTTCAACACGGCGATCTTTTCGTTCCTGAACGCGATCTTCCTGCACCCCTTTCCCGCCGTCCGGGACCCCGCCCGGCTGGTCTCCGTGTTCGACCGCGACGCCAACGGCGCCGGCCTGCTCCCGACCTCGTACCTCAATTTCAAGGACCTGCGCAGCCAGACGCAAGTCTTCTCCGGCCTGGCCGCGCACCAGGTCACCCAGGTCGGAGTGGCCCTCGGCGGCCAGGGCGAGCAGATGTGGGGGGAGATGGTCAGCGCCAACTATTTCGATGTCCTCGGCGTCAAGCCGGCCCTCGGACGGACCTTCCGGCCCGAGGAGGACGTGAAGCCGGGGGCCTATCCGGTGGTGGTCCTGAGCCACCAGTTCTGGACGCAGCGTCTCGGTGGCGACCCGGCCGTCGTGGGCAGGACCCTGCGCTTGAACAACCGGGAGTTCACGATCATCGGCGTGGCTCCCAGGAACTTCAACGGTTCGAACGTGGTGGTCTCCCCACTGCTGTGGGTACCCACCATGATGTACCGGCAGGTCTTCGCCTTCAGCGAGTTCTTCGACCAGCGCACCGGACGGGTGTTGCAGCTCGTCGGCCGTCTGCGTCCCGGGGCGACCCCGCGGCAGGCGCAGGCGGAAATGAACACGCTCGCCTCGCGGCTGGCGACGGAATATCCGGAGGACAACAAGAAGCTGACCCTGGTGGCGATGCCGTACACGAGCGCGGCCCTCCCCATGGACCGACGGGAAGTCTTCGTCCGCGCCGGCGGCCTGCTCGTGGGCGTGGTCGCCCTGTTGCTGCTGATCGCCTGCGTGAACGTCGCCAATCTCCTTCTCGCGCGCACCCTGGCCCGCCGCAAGGAGATCGCCCTGCGGCTCTCGCTCGGCGCCGGCAAGGGGCGCCTGGTGCAGCAACTGCTCACAGAAAGCCTTCTGCTCGCGATCCTGGCCGGCGGCGTAGGCCTGCTGTTCGCGGTCTGGACACGCCAGCTCCTGTGGAAGTTCAAACCGCCGTACTTCACCGAGAACGCCCTCGCCTTCAGCCTCGACCCCCAGATCATCCTCTTCACGGTCGGCGTCTCGCTGCTCGCCACTCTGCTCTTCGGGACGGCTTCCGCCCTGGAGACGACGAAACCCGATCTGGTCTCGGCGCTCAAAGAGGAGGGGAGGTCGCTCGGCCCGCCCCGGGCCGGATTGTCGCTGCGGTGGCTGACCATCTCCGTGCAGGTGGCGCTCTGCCTGGTCTGCCTGACCTGCGCCGGCTTCTTCCTGCGCAGCCTGCGGGACGCCCAGAAAATCGATCCGGGCTTCGACGCGGCCCATCTCCTCGCCGTCTCTTTCGATCTGCGGGCTCAAGGGTATGACGAGGCGCGGGCGCGCGAGTTCCAGGAACGTCTGCTGGAACGAGTGCGGGCGTTGCCGGAAGTCCAGGCGGCCACCCTGGCCGACAACCGCCTCCTGGGCGGCTGGACCTGGTTCCGCAAGGTCCCTCTCGAGGGCGCGGCCAGCGATGAGGATGGCGTGATGGCCGGCTCGACCCTGATCGGTCCCGACTACTTCCAGACCGCGGGCATCCAGATCCTCCGAGGACGGAGCTTCAGTCCTCAGGACCGGACCGGCGCTCATCCCGTGTCCATCGTCGACGAGACGCTGGCCCAGCGCGCCTGGCCCGGACGTGACCCGGTGGGCAAGTTCGTCCATCTCGACAACGAGAAGGATCCGGTGGAGATCGTCGGGATCGCCAGGAATGTCAAATACCGGTCCCTCGGCGAGGCTCCCCAGCCGTTCCTCTACCTGCCCCTGCTCCAGCGCGGCAGTCTGCGGTGCACCCTCCACGTCAGCGCCCGCAGGCCGGGCCAGGTTCTCGAGGCCGTCAAGCGCGAAATCAGGAGGCTGGACCCACTGCTCCCGATCAACGAGGCCCGCCCTCTGAGCGAGGTCATCGCGCGGTCGCTGTGGGCGCCGCGGGCGGGCGCGGTGGTGCTCTCCATCTTCGGCGTCGTCGCACTCATCCTGGCCGCCGTGGGCGTCTACGGCGTCACCGCCTACTCCGTCGGCCAGCGCCGCTCGGAGATGGGACTCCGCATGGCCCTCGGAGCCCGCCGGGGGCAGATCGTCCAGCTGGTCCTGACCCGGGGGATGAGCCCTCTGGGCGTGGGGCTCGCGGCCGGGCTGGCCGCCTCCGTCGCGATCAACCGCTGGATCGCCAGCCTCCTCTACTCCGGCGAGGTGGTCGACCGGATCTCGATCCCTCTGGCCGCTGCCGTGCTGGCTTTCGTCGGGCTCCTGGCCAACCTCATCCCGGCGGCGCGCGCGGCGCGGATCGACCCTTCCCGCGAAATCCGGGGAGACTGACCCCGAGGTGACCGACCGGTGACAAAAGGGTACAACAGCTTCTTGACAACTTCGGCGGCTCTAACTAAACTCATTTCCCGGGGTACCAAAATCCAAAAAAGGAGGGAGGTGACCACAAATGAAAAAGTTCGCCATTCGTGAGGCCGAAACCCTCAAGACCACCGTCGCGTGCTATTGCTGCTGTTGTGGTAACGGAAACAGCTAGTCCCGAATCGAGATCCCCTGGTTGAGACCGGCCCGGGCGGTCTCAACCAAATTCTCCAAATGACGGATGGCCAGCTACACGACTGACGCGAAAGTTTCCGTCTTTCCTTTCACTCGCCAGCGCGAGGCCGAGGAAACGGTCATCGGCCGCCCTGAAACCTCCGTTTTTCTCGTTCTCCCCCACGACGCGGTAGAGATTCTCGATGAGCTTGCCAGTGGCAAGACGGTGGGCGAAGCCCAGGCGAGCTATCAGCAGAAGTACGGAGAGATCCCCGACATGGAGGATCTCCTGGGATATCTTGAATCCAAGGGCTTTCTCGGCCCCTGGCGCCAGGGTGACGAGGCCGGTCTCCAACCGCCGCCGGACGGCGCGCCGGCACGGGTCCGCTTTCATTTCACCAATATTCCGCAATCCTTCGCGCGCGCCATCTTCAATCCGCGCACCGTCGCCGCCTGCGGCGTGCTGATCGCTCTCGGTCTCGCCGCGCTGATCGCCGAGCCCGCTCTCTTTCCCGGCTGGCGGGACCTCTTCTTCCGGCAGCATATGAGCGCCATCACCCTGACCGTGATCGCGCTCTACTATCTTTCGATCTTCATCCACGAGATGTCGCACCTGCTGGCTGCACGGGCGGCCGGGGTCTCTTCGCGGATGGGGATCAGCCACCGGCTCTGGATGCTGGTGGCCGAGACGGACATCAGCGGGCTCTGGTCGGTGCCGAAGAACGAGCGCTACCTGCCGCTCCTCGCCGGGTCGCTGGTAGATGCCACGTCGGCATCCATCCTGCTGATCCTCCTCTTCGCCCAGAGCCACCACTGGCTGGCCCTGTGGCCGCCGCTGGCGACCGTCGCGCGGGCCATGCTGCTGGTCTATTTTCTATCCCTCTCCTGGCAATGCTTTTTTTTCGTCCGGACGGATTTCTACTACGCCATCGCGACTTTTTTTGGTTGCAAGAACCTTCTCAAAGACACCGAGACGTTCCTGCGCAACCGGGCGGCCCGTCTCCTGTCATTTATCAAGACCGTGGATCAGTCGCAGATCCCGCTCGCGGAGCGGCGGGTCATCCGGAGTTACGCGGTGATCTGGATTCTGGGGCGCATCGCCGCCCTCGCCATCCTGGTCTTCATCCATATCCCATTGATGATCAATTATTTCCGCCTGATCGCGTCGACCCTCGCCGGCGGCTACCACGGTCATGCCGACGCCTATCTCGACACCCTGATCATGGCCTCTTTCGTGAGCCTCCCCCTCGCAGTCGGCTTCTGGCTGTGGATCCGGAGTCTGATGAAGGCGGCGAGGTGATTCCATGGATGCGCTGAACGCCCTGCCTGCCGACTACATGGAGCATGCCGGAGACGTCATCCTCATCGAGGGGAACGCGGGCTCGCAACGGCGCGCCTTTCTGGAGGAAGCCCTGCGGCGGGCCAGAGAGCGCGGAGCCCGCACCTGGATCCTCCCCTGCCACTTCGACGAAGGCGGGCCCTGGGCAGGAGTGAAGACGCTGTTCGCCGAGCTCGTTCCGGAGATCCGCACGGGGAACCCGGAGCTGCTGGTCCGGCACGATTACGAGTTGCTCAACGCTGTCCCGGCCCTGAAGCGCTCCATGAGCGTGCGCAATCCCAACCTCACGGACGTGGCCTCCAACCCCGAACGGGTCCGCAACTACCCCAGCGACCGCGCCTTCCGCATCATCCACGGCCTGATCGATCTGCTGGCCGAGTGGAAGGCCGGCGAGAAGGACGACGGGCCGTGGATCCTCGCCTGCGACGATTACAGCCAGTCGAGCTACCTGGCGCGGTACTTCTTCCGCGAGCTGATGCGCCGGCGCGGCCGGCGCCTCGGGCTGGTGCTGCTCGTCGCCGCCGATCCGGGCACGACCGAGTCCATCGCCGGGTACTTCCAACCCGTGCCCCTCGCCGCGCGGCTCCCTCTCGACCTCCCGGCCGACGCGCCCCAACCGGTAGATCCGGAGGAGGCTCTCCGCCGGGCGCGCGAGCTCGAGGAGCGGGTGGCGGACGATCCCCTGGAGGCGGAGATCCATCTCTCGGACCTGATCCGGGCCTGGACCGCGGCAGGCGATCCCAAAAAGGTTTTTCACTGGCAGTTCGAAGCGCTGTCGGTCCACAACTCCCTGGGCTTTTACGAGGACGCCCTCTCCTACGGCCGCCCGGCTCTCGCCGGCGCCAAGCTCTACAGCCCGGACGACGACACCCTGCACTGGCGCATTTTCATCAAGCTGTTCATGTGCCACGTGGCCCTGGGCAACGCCGAGACGGCCCTGCGGATCGCCGAGGAGGAGGCCCTCGGCAAGGTACAGGAGGCCGGGAGGCTGTGCCGGCTTTACTATCTCGTCTCCATGCTCTATGCCCGCTACCTGCCCCAGCGCGACCTCGCCACGGCGGAGGATTACCTGGAACGGGGCATGGAGGAGATCGCCCGGGCCGGCTTGCCTGACTCGGAAATGCACTTCCAGACCGTCTTCAACCGCAACGGGCTGGCGATGATCCGATTCTTCCAGGGGCGGTTCCAGGAGGCCATCGATCTCTGCCGGGAAGGGTTCAATCGTCTCGAGGAGCATATCGAGCCCGGCAAGCACCGCCTGCACCGCTCCGTGCTCCTCTACAACACGGCGCAGGTCTACTCCACCGTCGGCGCCCACGACGACGCCATCGCCAACTACACGGCGGCCATGGAGATGGACCCGAACTACTCCGAGTACTACAACGAGCGGGGCAGCATCCACCTCCGCCTCGGGCGTCTCGCGGCGGCGCGGGAGGATTATCTCAAAGCCATCGAGCTCAGCCCGCCCTACCAGGAGGTGCGGACCAACCTCGGTCAGTGCTGCCGCCAGATGGGGCTCATGGAAGAGGCGATCGAGGCCTACTCCGCGGCTCTCGACCTGGACCCGAACCAGGTGCTCGCCCTGGTGGGCCGCGCTCAAGCCCATGAGGTCCTGGGGCGATCGGAGGAGGCTCTCGCCGATTACGGCGCGGCGCTGGCCCTCGATTCCCGCCAGCCCAAGGTGCTGGCCAATCGCGCGGTGCTCCTCTACGAGGCCGGCCGGTTCGAGGAGTCGCTGGCCGATCTCACGGCGGCCCTGGAGCACTCGTCCGATCTCGCCGAGCTGTACCAGAACCGCTCCGTCGTCCTGACCGATCTGCAGCGATACGAGGAGGCTGCTCAGGATCTCCGAGACTACCTGCGGCTGAATCCAACGGCCGAGGACCGCGACGAGATGCTTGCCCGCTTGCAGGCCCTCGACGCGGACCGGTCCGTCGCCTGATCCGGGCATCGACAAGGAGGAAAACAGATGAGATCCAGGGCGGTGTCGCTCTTTCTTCTATCGTTCGTCACCCCTTCCCTACTGCTGGCAGCGGCGGCGCCCGCGGCGCCCCAGTCCTCCTTCAACGGCCAGTGGGCGGGCGTGATCCAGGTACGGCCAGCGGAGTTGGAGATCGAGTTCAAGCTCGATATTCAACCGGGTCCAGGCGGAACGCCCGTCGGGAAGATCTCGTTCCCTTCCCAGAACGTCGATTCACGGGCCCTGGAAAGCCTGGCGATCCACGGCAAGTCCATCGCCTTCGTCTACAAGGACGAGCATGACGTGTCCAACTTCAGCGGCGATCTCCTGCCGGACGGGTTCACGATCTCCGGCAACCTCAAGGAACAGGAGAACGTTTATCCGTTCTCGCTGGAACGGAAGCCCGCCAATCCGGAAGACCACCCCCGCCCGGCTCTGCGCACTCTTTCGGCCTCAGGAGAGGAGTTGAAGGCTCTGTTCAATCAGGACCGGGACGACGTGCGGCTGCTCCTGGTCGTCTCGCCCTCGTGCAGCATCTGCCGGGACAGCGCCCGGATCGTGAAGAAATACGTTCTGGATACGATCGACGACCCGCGGCTCCGCGTCTACGTCGTCTGGGAGCCCATTCAGCCCACGGACTCCCAGAAGCTCGCCGCGGAATCCACCGGCTTCCTCGACGATCCACGGGCGACCCATTTCTGGGGCGTGAACCGGTTCACCGGCACCTCGTTCAAGCAGGCGGTGGGACTCACGAAGTTTCCCGCCTGGGACGTGTTCCTGGTCTTCGGCCCGGGCCAACAGTGGACCGCGGATTCGCCGAATCCGGACTTTTTCATGCACAACCTGCTCGGCAACGACGAGCTCCCTAAGGACCGCCATCTGAACGGCCAGAAGCTGGCGGAAGTGGTCCGCGAGCAGCTGGCCCGGAAAGCCGCGGCGGCACCCGCGGCAAAGTAGAGCGCGCCCCAGGGTCTACCTTGAAATCTGGGAGCAGCTCTCCCAATTTCAAGGTAGAGATCTGGTTGGTCCAGATCCCTCCCAGTGTTATCCTCCTCCCGCTAGAGCACCACGACAATCCGTACACACTATGCCCCGCGGGAGCGGTCTTCCCGCGTGGGCTTTCTGGGAGGTATGCCGATGCGGTCCAGGCGGGCTTTGTGGTCCCTGATTCTTCCGGTTCTGGCGGGCGCCGTGGCGCTCCTGGCCATGGGGCCGGCGCCGCTGGCGCGGGCTGCCCAGAAGGCGCGTCCGCCCGTGGCCACACCCGTACCGGAAGACTGCGCGGCCCCCCTGCCGCTGCCCAGCGATCTGCCGTTCGAGAAGTCACGGTACGAACTCATTCTCGGGCGATTCATCAAGGCAGGGTGCTACCTGACCCTGGGCTGGCATCACGACGCGCAGATCCGGCCCACCGGCCCCACGGTGGCCGTCCTCGGCGGCGACGATCCCCACGTTCCGAAATGGATCACCACCACCCTGGGCACCCATTCCACGGTCGTCGTCTACTACTCGCCGGACGTCTACCGCTGGATGTGCGAGGGGGACGCCGCGCACGAACGCCGGTTCGTCCGGCAGTGCCGCAAGACCTGCCCGACCTGCCGGCTCGACGGCAAGCGGCCCGTCCGTCCCATCGCCGACGGCGCGATGATCCTCAAACTGATGTACGGCAACACCACGGCGCAGCGCCTCGAGGACCCGGCCGTCCCGAAGGAGCAGCCGAACATCATCGCCCTGATGGTGCGCGACCGCCGGGGCGGCAAGGACGGCTGGTACTGGGGCTCGTGGGACCCGCAGGCGACCCAGGCCTCGCAGCTCGACTGGCCGCCGCCGGCCAATCTCCCGTATCCATGGATGGGCTTCGGCTACTACTGCGTCAACTGCCACGCCTCGGCGAAGGCCGAGTTCACTTTCTCCACGCTCAACAACGTCCTCGGTAATCCCGATACGTTCCTCAAGTTCTACTACCAGGACCAGCCGCCCATCGCCGGCGAGCCGCAGCCGCAGCCGACCGTGCAGACGCTCTCCGCCCACGAGCGGTTCGAGCCGCTCCAGGACCTCCAGTCGAAGATCGACAACGCCGGCCCGACCTGGAACAAGGTGCCGTGGCCGAACCCGGCGGTGAAGCGGGTCAGCCAGCCGTTCACCGACTATTCGCCCGAGTTCCTGAAGACGTTCGGCGCCAGGATCATCGTCCCGCCCGGCCCGAAGGAGATCACCGGGCTCTACATGCCGCCCGAGATCTACGACCACGTCTTCTCCGGAGCGGACGGGCCGCCCCCGTTCCTCACCTCGGACCAGTGCGTCGGGTGCCACGCCGCGGGCTCGACCGGCCTGCATTTCGACATGACGCTGCAGCAGGCCGGCCAGGCCGCGTACACCAATCTTCTCAACCTCGGCCCCTATGGCGAGTGGCGGGGCTCGCCGATGGGCCTCGCGGGGCGCGATCCCATCTTCTTCTCGCAGCTCGAGACGGAGCAGACCGCCCACCCCGCGCTCGCCAAGCTGGCGCCGGACGTCTGCCTTCACTGCCACGGCGTGATGGGGCAGCGGCAGTTCTGCCTCGATCAGTTCAAGGGCGATCCCAAGAAGGCCGCCGCGGTCTGCAACAACACAGACCTCCTGGGGCTCGATCAGGATTCGCAACCCATCGTGCCGCGGCAGCTCTTCTCCCGCGAGATGGTGAAGGCCATCCCCTTCCAGGCCACGACGGATCAGCAGAAGAAGGACGCCAAGTACGGCGGTCTCGCCCGCGACGGCGTCTCCTGCACCACCTGCCATCACGTGCAGGTCGACGAGAAGGCGCCGTTCGGCAACACCTTCACCGGCGATTTCAAGGTGGGCGCGCCGGACGCCCTCCACGGCCCGTTCGAGGGTCCGCAGCAGGTGCCGATGAACCACTCGCTGGGGGCGAATCCGGTAGAGTACCCGCTGGTGCGCTCGTCCAAGGTCTGCGGCAGTTGCCACAGCGTGGTGCTGCCGGTGTTCGACGGCGACCAGCCCTGGGTGCGGCCGGGGACGAAGAAGCCCGAGATCATCATCGAGCAGGCCACCTACCCGGAGTGGGTGTTCAGCGACTTCCGGGACAGCGGCCCCACGCCGCGGTCGTGCCAGAACTGCCACATGACCACCAGCTATCCGGAGCTGCCGGGGACATTGACCACCAAGATCGCCTCGATCCAGGAGGCGAGCAACATGCCGCAGACGGAGAGCCGGCAACCGCAGTCGGCGATCGACCTCAAGCCCCGCACGCCGTTCGGCCGGCACACGCTGGTGGGCCTCAACGTCTTCTTCAATCAGTTCGCCCAGCAGTTCCCGGACATCCTCGGCATCCGCATCCAGGACCCGATGCTGGGAGGCCGGGGCGTGGCGCCGCTCACCACCACCTTCAACTCGATGATCCAGCAGGCGGACGCCGGCACCGCCCGGGCGTCGGTCACCAGCGTCGAGACGTCCGGCGGCCGGCTGGTGGCGGAGGTGAAGGTGGAGAACCTCGCCGGCCACAAGTTCCCCTCGGGCGTGGGCTTCCGCCGCGCGTTCCTGACCTTCGAGGTGCTGGACGCCAACGGCGGTGACCTCTGGGTCTCCGGCCGGACGACTCCCACGGGCGTGCTGGTCGGCCCCGACGGCAAGCCGATCGACGGCGAGTTCATGTGGAAGAGCGAGTGCCGGCCGGCGACGGCGGCGGAGCAGACGTTCCAGCCCCACTACGAGACCGTCACCCGCCAGGACCAGGCGCAGATCTATCAGGAGCTGATCCGGGATCCCCGCGGCCGGCTCACCACGAGCTTCCTGTCGCTGGCCAACGTGGTGAAAGACAACCGCCTGCTCCCGCGCGGCTGGACGCCCAGCGTGGAGCTGGCCCGGCGCGAGGGTCTGGGGAGCGCCAAGCTCTCCGCCGAGGCCCTGACGCGGCGGGTGCTGCCCGATCTGCCGGACGGCCACGGCGGCGAGGTTCACGACCCCTGGTACGTGCCGAAGTCGGAAGGCGGCCTGGGCGGGGGTGGCGACGCGCTCACCTACGCCGTCCCCCTGGCCGATCTCAAGGGCACGCCGGCGAGCGTGCGGGTGACGCTCTACTACCAGTCCATTCCGCCGTCCTATCTCCAGGACCGCTTCTGCTCGACCCCTACCCTGCCGGACACCGCGCGCCTGTTCTTCGTGGCGGGGCACACCAACCTCGACAGCACACGGGCCGAGGGGTGGAAGCTGCAGGTGGTGTCGAGCGGGGTGGTGGCGGTGGGCGGGCAGAGCGCGGAAACCCTCATCACCCCGGCCCTCTTCTCCCGACCCGGGAGAAGAGGGAGAAGTTAGTAAAAAACACGAATCCGAGGCTTTCTCCCCTCTCCCGGGTCGGGAGAGGGGCCGGGGGTGAGGGTCCGCTATACTCGCTCGCCGTATGAAATACCCCCGCATTTTCCACCGCTGGTCCGTTCTCCTGATCGCCTTTCTCCCCCTGCTCGCATCCGACTCTCCGGCCCGGGGCGAGGTCGTCAAGGGCCCGATCGGCACCGCCCTCGACCATTATCTCCACGAGCTCGCCGGCTACGGCTACTCGGGCTCGGTCCTGGTCGCCCAGCATGGCGAGGTGATCCTCGACCGGGGCTACGGCCTGGCGGACCGCGCCCATGGCACCCCGTTCACCGCCGACACTCTGTTCGACATCGCCTCGGTCAGCAAGCCGTTCACGGCCGCCGCGGTGCTCCGGCTGGAGATGCAGGGGAAGCTCAAGGTGGAGGACAAGATCTCGCGCTTCTTCCCCGACGCCCCGCCGGACAAGGCGGCGATCACGCTCCACCAGCTGCTGACCCATACCTCCGGCCTCCCCGAGAGCATCGGCCAGGAGTATGACCCGCTGGCGCGGAAGGGTTTCCTGCGCCGGGTCTTCGCGACCAAGCTGCTCTTCCCCCCGGGCGGCCGCTTCTCCTACTCCAACGTCGGCTACAGCCTGCTGGCGGCGGTGGTGGAGGTCGCGTCGGGGCGCCCGTTCGGCGACGTCTTGCACAGCGAGGTGTTCCTGCCCGCTGGCATGCGCCATACCGGATTCCTGCCCGACGCGCTCGACCTCAAACGCCTGGCGCACGGTTATTTAGGGGGCAAGGACTGGGGAACGTCGCTCGATCACCCTCACGCGCCCGACGGCCCGTGGTGGAACCTGCGGGGCAACGGCGGCATCCTTACCACCACAGGAGATCTCTACCGCTGGCACGCGGCCTTGCAGGGCAACGCGGTGCTCTCCGCGGCCGAGCGCGAGAAGTACCAGCAGCCGAAGGTCTCCGAAGGGCACGGCGAGCAGTACGCCTACGGCTGGTCGGTCTCCAGCAGCCCGGCCGGCCACCGCGAGCTCTCGCACGTGGGCGGCAACGGGGTGTTCCAGGCCAACTACCGCCGTTACCCGGAGGACGGCGCGATGATCGCCATCGCCTCCAACACAGACGACTACTCGGCGATCGCGATCGCCAATCAGATCGAGCAGCGGCTGTTCGGCAAGCCCTTCCCGGAAGCGCCGCCGACCGTGCCGGCGACGGCAGCGGAGCTTCGCCGTTGCGCTGGCGTTTATGATTTACAAGGCGAGCGTCTCGAGGTGGCCGCCGAGAAGAGCCGCCTGGCCGTCACCCCGGACGGCCACGCCGGGCTGGAGCTCCTCTCGGGCAAGCCGGGAGAGGAGCGCCGCAGGCGCTTCGCCGAGCGCGAACGCCAGATCGTCGACGTGCTGGCCGCGGCGCAGCGCGGGAACCTCGGGCCTCTCGCCAATATCCTCGTCGACTCCACCGAGGCCGCGAAGCGCTGGCGCGCCACCGTGGCCGCGCGCGAGGCCGAGCTCGGGCCCTGGAAGGGGATCACAGTGCTCGGCACCCGCAGCATCGGCGGCCTGGTGGTGACCCACGCGAACCTGACTTTCAAGAAGGGCACGCGCGTGCTCGACCTGATCTGGTCGGGCCCGAGCATCGACCATCTCGCGATGGGCGGCAGCCTCTGGCCGACCTTCTTCCTCCCCGCAGGGCCGTCCCGCTTCGTCACCTACGACGTCGGCACGGGCACGGTCGCGCGCCTGACCTGCGAGGGAACCGGTGCCGCCGCCCCGGCGTTGAGCGTCGAGACCCCCGGCGGCAAGGTCACGGCGAAGCGGCGGCGGGCCGGTTGACCCGGGCTGACTCCGAACTGGCCCCGAAGCTCGCCAACGCCTCTCTTGAGCACCTATAGAGGTATAGGCAGCTTCCCGAATGTCCGGGAAGTCGAGAAAGGAGATCGATGTGCTGAAGAAGAGTGGAATCCTCCTCGTCGTACTCGCCCTGTCCACCTTCACCCTGGCCTTCTCCGCTTCCGCCCAGACCCCCCAGGCCCCGGCGGTCCCCGCCCTCCAGGCGGCCCAGACGACAGTGCCGGTTCCAGCGTTCCTGCTGACCCTGGCCCCCCAGCCCTCGGCGGTGACACCCGCCGCCAGCACCACCGGCCTGGAGTGGCTGGGCACGGACGACCCCGGAAAGCCGGCGTGCCGGTGTACCACGAAGGCCCAGTGCGGCGGCGGCGCCTGCTGCTGGTGGCCCAAGCAGAAGTGCGGGATCTGCTGCTAGCTCCTCAGGGAGGGCCGCCGCAAGCTGGCTAAGGTTCTTCCAGCCTTGCGACGGCCCTCGGTGGGATTTTCGGACTACGCCGATTTAGACTGATGCACGGCGAAGGGACCGCCCTGGGCGTCGAGGACCATGGCGATCAAGTCGCCGCCGGGGACCTCCATGGGGCCGTTCAACACCTGCCCGCCATGCTGGCGCACCGCCTCGACGGCGGCGTTCACGTCCGGCACCCGGCCGTAGTGGAGCCAGGCCGGTGGACCGGGCATCTCGGCGGGCTTGGCGAAGATGCCGCCGACGGCCATGCCGCGACGGCCGAACAGCTGATAGATGCCCATGGCCCCCATGTCGAATTCCGAGATTTTTTCCCAGCCGAAGAGGTCGGAGTAGAAGGTGAAGGCCCCCGCGGGGTCGGTGGTGGCGAGCTCGTGCCAGGAGAACTCGCCCACGGGCGGCATCCCTTCCGGTTCCGGCGACGGGTTCGCGGACGCGAAGGCGGCGACCGAGGCGCCCTGCGGATCGGCGAGGACCGCGACCCGGCCGACGCCGGGGATGTCGAAGGGCGGCCTCACGACCGTTCCCCCCAGCTCCTGGGCGCGTGAGGCGGTGGCGTCCACGTCGGGCACGTCGACGTAGGCCAGCCAATGAGGGCGCGCGCCGCCGGCGACGGCCTCGTCGGGCAGCTTCATGGTGCCGGACATCGGCCGGCCGCCGACCGTCCACATGGTGTAGGACATCCCGGAATTCTCCCAGAGCTCGGTCCCCCATCCCATGACGGAGGTATAGAAGTCCTTGGCGGCCTCCGGATCGGTGGTCATCAGGTCGTGCCAGGCGAAACGGCCACGGGTGCTTTCTCCAGACATTTGATCCTCCTTCCGACGACGGAAGTTACCAGGCTCCGCGTCGTGGCCCACATCTTACCCGAAGCGATCCCGAAGGTTTCGAGAGGGTGAGGGGATCGGCGGCTCCCGGCCGTTCGTTCAGACAGCCGGGCGCCTCGCCCGAGAGAAACCATCTGATCGACTGCAGGAGAACGGCACGACATGTACACCGCAAAGATCAAGACCACCGCCGACAGCATGGCGCGCAGCACGACCGACGTCCGCCAGTTCAAGATCTTCGCCGACGAGCCCCCCGAGCTCGGCGGCCGCGACGGCGCCCCCAGCCCGCTCGACTACATCCTGGTGGCCCACGGCACCTGCCTCAACTACATGACCTTCTTCATCGCCAAGGAGCTGGGCATCCAGGTCCGGTCCACCGAGATCGAGATCGAGGCCGCGCTCGATCCCGGCAAGTTCGCCGGCACCGACCGCTCCGTGCGCGCCGGCTACCAGGCCATCGACGTCACCATCAAGGTCGACGCGGACGCCACCCCCGAGCAGTTGGCGAAGCTGAAGGAGGAGGTCGGGGCGCGCTGCCCGGTCAGCGACAACATCGCCAACGCGACGCCGGTGAACATCGCGCTGTCGGCGATCTGATTGCACCCTCACCCCTGCCCCTCTCCCGACGCGGGAGAGGGGAAAGCACAATCCTGGAGCTGACCACTCCCTCTTCTCCCGGGTCGGGAGAAGAGGGCCGGGGTGATGAGGGCACGCGGCAAAAATACAACGCGCCTCCCATACCTTCCTTCAGCGCTCCGCACGGAGCTCCTCGCGTCGGATCTCCTTTCAATCATCACAACGCATTTCCACGGGCCTGAATGATCGATTGCCGTCATTTAAGGCGAGAAGGCATGCCGGGCTCCACAACGGCACGGGCATTGCGCTCTCCCGGCCCGCATGGCGGAGTTTCCAAAACCTTTTTCTCCGATGCTCCTGGCGGAGGTCAAGCGCCCCTTCCACAAGCCAGGATGGGTCTACGAAGAGAAATACGACGGCTATCGCGCGGTCGCCTACAAACAGGACGGACGCGTGCGGCTGGTATCGAGAAACCTGAAGGATCTGACCAAGCAGTTCGAGGAGGTCGCCGCGGCCGTGGCCCGGCTGCGCGCTCCTTCTCTCGTGCTCGACGGCGAGATCGCGGTGTTCGACGAGCGCCTCGTCTCCCATCTCGGTTATCTCCGCGGCGCGAAGGACGACACGCTCCTCACCCCCCCTCTTCTGATCGCCTTCGACTGCGTCTACGCGCGCGGCAAGGAGCTCTTTGGCGAGCCGCTCCACCGGCGCCGCACCGTCCTGGAAAGGGAGCTCGCGGACGCGGAGGGCCCTCTCCTCGCCGCCCGCCGGCTGGGCCCGGACGGCCTCGCCGCCTGGGAAGAGGTGAAGGCCCAGGGCTGGGAGGGGCTGGTGGCGAAAGACTCGGCCTCCCTCTACGCCCCGGGTACGCGGACGCCGAGCTGGATCAAGGTCAAGCACAAGATCCGTGTGGGGTGGCCGGGCGAAGGGACCGAATATTCTCGCGCCTAGGCGCGCGGACCGTCACGAGGTAGACACGCAGGTCCCAAGATAGCAATAACTCGACAAGATCAAATTCTTTAGAAGCTTCCAACAACTTTCTGAAGGCTCGGCCGGGGGCCGCCGAAAAAAAATTCCCTGTCCTGTCCCGCTTGACGGGAGGCGGCGCACTCTAACGCTGAAGTCGTGATTTTTTTGTAGTGGGACGAGGAGAGCGGCTCTGGCGGTTTTCCTCATCTTCAATCCTTTGTTCTCTTTTGGGGGGAGTTACCATGGCGAAAAGTGTCGTTATCGTAGGCGGTGGTACGGCTGGCTGGATGACCGCGGCATATCTGAAGAAGGCAGCTCCGAGCGTCAACGTCACCCTGGTCGAGTCGGCCAACATCCGGTCCGTCGGCGTCGGCGAGGCAACCTTCAGCACCATCAAGCTCTTCTTCGACTTCCTCGGTCTCGAAGAGAAGGACTGGATGCCGAGTTGCAAGGCCACCTACAAGCTGGCCATCAAGTTCGCCAACTGGCGCACGGATGGCGCCCACTTCTACCACCCGTTCCAGAGGTATGAGACCGTCGACGGCTACAACATGGCCGAGTGGTGGCTCAAGCTCAAGCAGGACGAGGCGGCCTTCGACTACTCCTGCTTCACCATCCCGGAGATCTGCGACCGCAAGCTGTCGCCCCGCTACTTCGACGGCCGCGTGTTCGACGACAACGTCCAGGACTACTTCGCCGGCGGCCGCCGCCCGAAGAACAGCTTCCTCTCCGATCACAAGGTTCAATATCCCTACGCGTATCAATTCGACGCCAGCCTCCTCGCCGACTTCCTCAAGGGGTACGCGGTCCAGCGCGGCGTCAAGCACGTGACCGACGAGGTCAACGAGGTCGGCCTGCGGGAGGACGGCGGCATCGATCACGTCCTCACCCAGAGCCACGGCGCGCTCCGCGGCGAGCTCTTCGTCGACTGCACCGGTTTCCGCGGCCTGCTGATCAACCAGGCGCTCAAGGAGCCGTTCATCTCCTTCTCCGATACGCTTCTCTGCGACAGCGCCATCGCGCTGCAGGTGCCCTGCGACATCGAGACCGAGGGCATCGAGCCCTATACGACGGCCACTGCCATGGACCACGGCTGGTCGTGGAACATCCCGCTCTACGGACGCGTCGGCACGGGGTACGTCTACTCGAGCGCGTTCGTCTCCAAGGACGACGCGGAGCTCGAATTCCGCCGTCATCTCGGCCCCCGGGCGGAGGGCCTGCGGGCCAATCACATCAAGATCCGGGTCGGCCGCAACCGGAACTCGTGGGTGAAGAACTGCATCGCGATCGGTCTATCGAGCGGCTTCGTCGAGCCCCTCGAGTCGACGGGCATCTTCTTCATCCAGCACGGCATCGAGGAGCTGGTCAGCCACCTCCCGGGCAACACCATCGACGAGGAGATGGTGCGCAGCTACAACCGGGTGATCGCCGAGGGCATCGACGGCGTCCGCGACTTCCTCACCCTCCACTACTACACGAGCGAGCGGATGGACACGGAGTTCTGGCGGGCGGTCAAGCAGGTCGCGATTTCCGACGACCTCAAGGAGCGGCTCGACATCTGGAAGCACCGGCTGCCGAACGCCAAGAACATCAACCCGAGCTATCACGGCTTCGAGGCCTACTCCTACTCCACCATGCTGCTCGGGCTCAACCACAAGCCCCAGCGCAGCCTGCCGGCTCTCGACCACATGGACGACACCAACGCCCTCAACGCCTTCCGCGCCCTGCGCGAGAGGACGTCGCGGCTGGTCTCGACCCTGCCGACGCAGTTCGACTACCTCACCGGCATCCGGGCCGAGCGGTTCGCCGCGGCCTGAGCCGTCCCCGCGCAAAGCGACTCCCGCCCGGATCTCGATCTCCGGGCGGGAGGGGCTCCTTCCACCCCTTCCGGTCAGCAGAGAATAATCGTCGGGCAGTTGATGCAGAGCGACTTACAGGTCGGATTCTGCGAGGGGTTGACATAGGTCGTACACGGTATCGTCACCGTGGGACAGCCCTGGGTATCGGCGCCAGCCACCCGGCGCAGCGGCTCGACGCCGAGTTGGGAGAGCGTTTCTCGGTGTAGGTGCAGCTTGGGGCTCTTCTTTTTCATGATCGGATCTTCCTTTCAGCCGACCGGCGGGGGAATTCCCGCGCAGCACTCTCTAAAATATAGTGCCGCGCGGAAGGAATGTGCGCCCAGGCAGGGCGGTTCGGGCTTCCCTCAAGGCTGAGATAACCACATCCCCGCCTGCAACCCAAGCAATGCCGCAGTTTCTTGGGGGTCGTAATCTGGTATTTGTCCGTCACCCGGGCTCCGGATCCGGGCCATGGAAACTCAGGGCAGCAGATCCACGACCTTCAGAGAGACTTCCGGGCGGGAGATCGGCGAGACCGTATCCCCCTCGCGGAGGATAAGCCGGGTCTGATAGATCCCGTCGACCGGATCGCGATAGACCTCGAGCGTCCGGCGGGCCAGGTGGCAGAGCCAGGCTTCTGGAATCCCGAAGCGGGCGTAGAGGGGGATCTTCCGCTTGCGGTCGTGAAACAGGGAGCTGTCGGCGATCTCCACGACCAGCAGAGCCGTCGTGGGGTGGCTGTCCGAGTAGTCGCGGATGCTGCCGGCAACGACGGCCACGTCCGGCTCGGGCTCGGAGTCTTCACTAAGGGCGAGGGGAAGTTGACCGCGGATCTCATAGCCAGCGGCTGAAGGAAAGGCCATCCGCAGAGCCTCATGGGCCAGCCGGAAAGCCGTGGCATGGAGACTGTGCTGTGGCGTCATGTCGTAGATGACCCCCTCGACGAGCTCGACCCGCTTGCCAGGAGGAAAGAACCCCTTGGCCGCAAGACGCTCGTAGTCTCGCCGGGTCCAGCGATGTGCCTCAACGTTCGCGACAGCCATAACAGAGTACCTCCTTGAGGATACCATGACACCGGAGCCCGCGACCAGCTTGGGGCCCGCACTCTCCATCATGATACCTGATCGACGAGGGCTGAAGGACGGGCTCGCGGTTCGCAGCGGCCTGCGGGCGACTTCCAAGGAGCGAGGGCTTTTCGCTTCGCCTTGGACGGGTATGCTCTTTGCGAGCGAGGCGACCTACTGAGGCGTCGTCGATGGCGTGGCTTTCCCGGGAAACAGGAGCACAATAGAATTGCCGAACCGAGGTACACCTAAGTTCTCGCACCCCAATGAAACGAGAGCTCACATATGTTGCTAGACCGTCTCTATGAGCCAGATCCAGATGCCATCGTATACCACTACTGCTCCGCGGAAACGCTCCAAGCAATCCTAGAATCGGGCCGGATTCGCTTCACCGATATCAATATGCTGAACGACGCCCACGAAGTAAAGTGGGGCTATTCAATCTTCGAAGAAGCTGCGACTCGGCTTATCAAGCGTGTCTATATTCCGGAAACCTTACCGCATATCGACCTCCCATTCATTGAATCTATTGATGAGATTATTTCCCCTATTCAGCTTGTCGTCCATCCCTTTGTTGCATGCTTTTCTACGGAACATGACAGCTTGGGACAGTGGCGCGCCTACGCCGATGATGGTCGAGGTTTTGCCCTTGGATTCAGAGCCTCGGCGCTCAGAGGGTGTTTGGGAAGTCATTTTGGAGCCAATCGTCCAAGCATCAGCCGTATCATGGCTAATCTGATCATTGCCTCGCTGGTCTCGGTAAAGACTTCATAGTCCTTGCTCAGCCTGCGATAACGCCCGAGCCATGCAAAAGTTCGCTCAACGATCCAACGATGTGGAAGAAGCTCGAATCCCTTGGCTTTGTCTGACCGCTTTACGATCTCCAAAACCCACTTTCCCCAGTCCTTCGCCTGCTCAAGCAACTGTCCGGCGTAGCCTCCATCTGCCCATACTTTTCTCATCCTGGGAAACCGATCCGCCAGATCCTCCAGAACCAACTTGGCTCCGTCACGATCCTGGACATCAGCAGAGTGAACTGCGCAGTTCAGAATCAGGCCCAATGTGTCCACAACGATGTGACGCTTGCGGCCCTTCACTTTCTTGCCTGCGTCGTAGCCGCAAGAGCCCCCTTTTCTGTCGTCTTCACGCTTTGGCTATCGACGATTGCTGCACTGGGACTCTTCTTGCGCCCGTCGCGGCTTCGGATACGGTCTCGAAGAGTGTCATGGACCTTCTCCCAGGTCCCGTCGTCTCTCCACTGCTTGAAGTACATATAGACCGTCGAGTAGGGTGGAAAGTCGCGCGGGAGCATGCGCCAAGAGCAACCGCTACGCAGAGTGTAGAAGATGGCATTGACCACCGACCGGGTATCTGTCGCACGAGGCCTGCCTCCAGGCTTGGTTGCCGGAAGCAAGCGACCAATAATCCGCCATTCCGTGTCGCTCACGTCACTCGGGTATCCCATAGACGCATTTTAGCACGCCTTTCGGGACTTCCCAAACACCCTCTCAAACAGCTTCCAGTCGCCCTGCTCAAGGTTGAATACCAACGAGAGCGACAACTGAAGGAAATGATGGCAGCCATTATTGCTGTCTACATGCGCCGACGAGACGGCGAGATGGAGCCGGACGAAGACTTCAAGATGGACTGCCTCCTCATCGCGACTTACATGGTCGCATTCAAGAACCCTGCGTTCGAATATGAGAAGGAAGTCCGCTGTCTACATGCTATAAATGTTCACATTCAAGACGATCAACTCCGATTCATCGATCCGGGTGGTAAGATATCTGAAAATACACATGTCACGGGCGAAAAAATTGCCTTTCGAGTGCGGGACAACCACCTCGTGGCGTCCCTAGACCTGCCGTTCAAAACACCAGCATCCGAGCATCCTGTAGCAGAAATCGTACTGGGTCCGAAAAACCAAAG
This sequence comes from uncultured Acidobacteriota bacterium, assembly GCA_963698025.1. Classification (GTDB taxonomy): domain Bacteria; phylum Acidobacteriota; class Thermoanaerobaculia; order Multivoradales; family UBA5704; genus DATARR01. The sequence continues at coordinate 2,728,899 of OY969112.1, forward strand.
CGCTCCAGGAAACATCGCATTGTTTCTGGGCGGACTGGAGATTCCCAGAGTGGGCTTGCGGTGGTCCAGTGTCCCTTATCGCTGATCGTTCACCAAAGCTCTGGCCGGACCGGCTGATGTCGGCCACCGCTGGTTTGCACTTTCCGCAGAGCTGGATCGTTAAGCCATGGCTCCCCCGGAGCGCCCCTGGACCACCGCCCATCTCGACGAGGCCGCCCTCGCCGCTCTTGCCGAGGGCCTGCCCTCTTCCGAGCTCTGGTCGCTGCTGCTCGACGTCTTCGCCCGGCGAGCCGGGCAACGCTCGCCGGCGGAGGCTGCGCAAGCTGACGTCCAACCGCCGGCTCGCGTTCGTCGCCAGCGGGATGGGCTCGCAGCTGGCGGCGTACCTGTTCCACGGTTGAACGGCCTCCGGCCCCCCTGTGGTAACTTCCTTCTTCCACCCGCGTACAACAGAGACAGGCTCTGAACGGCCACACCGGGGGCGGTGTGGCAATTGAGACGCGGGCCTTGGGGGGAGATTTCCCGTGAAACGCAAGTTCCTCTGGTTGATCCTGGCCGCCGTGCTGCTCGTGGCGCTCGGCGGCTTTGCCTATTCGCGCCGGGCTCCGAAGGCGACCGAGGTGCAGGTCGCCAAGGTCGGGCGCGAAAACCTGCAGGCGAAGGTCAGCGCCAACGGCAACATCCAGGCGCAGAAGAAGGTCGACATCTCGGCGACGATCCCCGGCCAGATCACCCACCTCGCGGTCGAGGAGGGGGACCGGGTCAGGAAGGGGCAGTTCCTGCTCCAGATCGACGCCGTCAACCCGCGCGCCGCGGCGCGCAGCAACGAGTATTCGATGCAGGCGCTGCGCGGCGATCTGGCCTCGGCCCGGGCCGCGCTCGAGCAGGCCCGCGCCGACGCCCGCCGCGCCGAGAACAACTACCGCTCCGGCATCATCCCCGCCGCCGACGTCGAACGCACGCGGACGGCGGTGATGACCGGCGAGGCCGCGTTCCAGGCCGCCCAGCGCCGCGTCGAGCAGGCCGGCGCCTCGCTCGAAGGGGCGCGCGACACGCTGGCCAAGACGACGATCAACTCGCCGATGGACGGCATCGTCACCGCCCGCCGGGTCGAGGAGGGGGAGGTGGCGGTGATCGGCGTCCAGAACAGCCCGGGGACGGTGCTGCTGACGGTCTCGGACATGTCGGTGGTGGAGGCCGAGCTGGAGGTGGACGAGACCTCGATCCCCAGCGTCAAGCTCGGCCAGGAGGCGGAGGTCCGCCTCGACGCCTACCCCAACCAGACCTTCCGCGGCGTGGTCACCGAGGTGGGGAGCAGCCCGCTCACCGCCGCCGCCAACGAGGCGATCAAGTTCAAGGTCAAGGTCCGCCTGGTCAATCCGCCGGCGGACATCAAGCCCGGCCTCTCGGCGCGCGCCGACATCCTGACCGGCTTCCGCGGCAACGCGCTGGCGATTCCGCTCCAGGCCCTGGTGGTGCGCGACATCGAGAAGAAGCCGGGGCAGACGCTGCCGCCCGGCGCGCCCCGCGAGCAGGAGGGGGTCTATCTGATGGTGGGGGGCAAGGCCCGCTTCCAGCCGCTCAAGACTGGCCTGATCGGCGACCTGTCGATCGAGGTGACCGACGGCCTCAAGGGGGGCGAGACGGTGATCACCGGACCGTTCAAGGCCCTGCGCGAGATCAACCCGGACGATCTCGTGAAGCTCGAGGAGCCGAAGGCCAAAGGGCAGGGGCGAGGCCCCGCGAGCTGATGGATCTGGTGGAGCTGTTCCGCGAAGCGTTGCAGGCGATCCGGACCCACGCCCTGCGCAGCTTCCTCACCCTGCTCGGCATCGTGATCGGCGTCGCGACGCTGGTCGGAGTGGTGTCGGTGATCTCGGGGCTCAACGTCTTCGTCCGCGACAAGCTCTTCCGCCTGGCGCCGGACGTCTACGTGGTCAGCCGGTTCGGCGTCATCCGCAGCCGCGAGGAGTTCCTCGCCGCGCTCAAACGGCCGAACATCGAATGGGACGATCTCCAGCGGCTGCGCGTGGAGCTGAAGAAGGCCGATCAGGTGGGCGCGCAGATCCAGGGCACCGCCGTGGTCAAGTTCATGGATCACCGGCTGCCCGACGTCCTGCTCTACGGCGCCACCGCCAACTACGCCTCGCTGATGAGCCTGGACCTCGCCGCCGGGCGCTTTTTCCTCGACAGCGAGGCGCGCACCGCCCAGCCGCTGGCGGTGATCGGCTGGGACGTCAAGGAAGAGCTCTACCCGCAGCTCGACCCGATCGGCCGCACGATCCTGATCAAGGGCATCCCCCACCGCGTGATCGGCCTGCTCACCCAGCAGGGGAGCCTGCTCGGCCAGAGCCGCGACAACGTCGTCTTCGTGCCGATCGACACCTTTCGCAAGGAGCTCGGCAACCGCGCGTCGGTCGACGTCCTGGTCCAGGCCAGCGGTGGCGTCGAAGGGGTGGACGACTCCGTGGACGAGGTGCGGGCGGTGCTGCGGGCGCTGCGCCACACCGATTTCCGCGCTCCGGATCCGTTCGGCATCGTCACCGCCGAAAGCCTGCAGGATCTCTGGCACCAGATCTCGGCCGCGGCCTTTCTGCTGACCATCCTCATCGCCTCGGTCTCGCTCGGGGTGGGGGGGATCGTGATCACCAACATCATGCTGGTCGCGGTCGCCGAACGGACGGCCGAGATCGGCCTGCGCCGGGCCTTGGGAGCGCGCCAGCGGGACGTCCGCCGCCAGTTCCTGCTCGAGGCGGCGCTGCTGTCACTGGCGGGAGGCATCGCCGGCGTCCTGCTCGGCGGGCTGATCTCGCTGGCGGTCGATCGCCTGGCGCACTTCCCGGCGAACCTGACCCCGGGGATCGCGGCGCTCGGGCTCGGGCTCTCGGTCGCCGTCGGGGTCGTCGCCGGCTACTGGCCGGCGGTCCACGCCTCGAAGCTGCAGCCGGTCGACGCGCTGAGGGCCGAATGATGGAGGAGTCCTGATGGCAACGCGCCCGCGCTCCCGCCTGCGCCTCTCCTGGACCGAGAACATCCTCTTCGCCCTGGGCGCGATGCGGGCGCAGAAGCTGCGCACCTTCCTGACCCTGCTCGGCGTCGTGGCCGGCGTCGCCACCGTCATCATGATGGTCTCCTTCGTCACCGGCTTCGACCGCTCGGTGACCCAGGCCTTCTCACGGTTCGGCACCCAGCTCGTGCAGTTCCAGAAGTACGAGCCGCGCTTCGGCGGCGGCGGCCCCGGCGACGTGCCCGAGGACCAGCGCAACCGGCACGATCTGACGCTGGAGGACGCGGCGGCGCTCAAGCGGCTGGGAACGTTCGCCGGAGCGGTCTCCCCCGAGCGCTATTACGGCCGGCCGGTCGAGGTGCGCACCCGCCGCGAGATCGCCAACAGCCCGACGATCGTGGGGGTGACGCCGGAGTACGCGAGCGCCAACAACGGCTTCGTGCAGGACGGCCGCTTCCTGATCGACGCCGATCTGCGCCACGCCTCGCGCGTGGCCGTGCTCGGCACCGACGTCGCCGACGCCCTGTTCCTCCATCAGGACCCGATCGGCCGCGCGATCACGGTCGACGGCCGCGCCTTCCAGGTGATCGGCGTGCTGGCGAAGAAGGGAGCGTTCCTCGGCGGCAGCAACGACAACCTGCTGCTCATGCCGCTCACCACCTTCGACGGGCAGTATCCGCAGGTCCGCAACGGCGGCCGCGACACCCTGCACATCGCGACCGTGCCGCGGCGGCCGGAGGACTATGACGCGCTGATGGAGCAGGAGACGGCGATCCTGCGCACCCACCGCAAGCTGCGCCCGAACCAGCCGAACGATTTCGCGACCTTCACCAGCCAGGGGATGCTGAGCAATTTCCGCCAGATCACGGGAGGGGTGGCGGCGGTGATGATCCTGATCGCCGGCATCGCGCTGGTGGTGGGCGGCGTCGGGGTGATGAACATCATGCTGGTCAACGTCACCCAGCGCACGCGCGAGATCGGCCTGCGCAAGGCCCTCGGCGCCACCAAACGGGACGTCGCCGTACAGTTCCTCGCCGAGGCCGTGACGCTGACCGGCGTCGGCGGCGCGATCGGCATCGCCCTCGGCCTGGGCTCCGCCCTCATCGCCCGCCTCGTCTTCAACTTCCAGGCCGCGGCCCCGCTCTGGTCGGTGCTCTTAGGCTTCGGCGTCTCGACGGCGGTGGGCCTGGTCGCGGGTATCTGGCCGGCGGTCAAGGCGGCGCGCAAGGATCCGATCGAGGCGTTGCGGTATGAGTAGGGGACGGGATCAGATGGATGAGATTCAGTACATCTCCGACGAAGAAGGAAATCTCACCGGAGTGATCGTGCCTATCGATCTCTGGCGGGAGATCGCCTCGGAGCGGGAGACCACGTACCTGCTGCGGAGCGAGACGATGAAACGGCGGCTCCTCGAAGCCCGGGAGCGACGGGAGGGAATCCCCTTCGATGAAGTCCGCAAGAAGCTTGGAGTTTGATCTAACCTGATCGAAGCGATCCAGAGATCGTCTAGCTATTATAAATTTTTGCAATGAACCGGCGAGTCTCCTCAATTTTTTCTGCTGCCCTCTCCCCGAAGCCCTGGTAACCCCGCAAGGCGGCTTCGGCGTACTCCAGCGCATCTGACTGACGGCCTTCGTCAAGAAAAACGACAGCCGCGTTGAAGCGGGTTTGAGCGGCCCGGTATTCGTCGCCCGACCGCTCCCATAGATGAATCGACCGCCGCAGATGGAAAAGCGCACGGTCACTTTCTTTCGCGAGGCGATAAAGCATGCCGAGTTGATTGTGGGCAATGGCCAGCTCATCGATTGCATCCGAGGGCAAGAGGTCGAGGACGTCGTGGTAGAGCTTGATCCCCAGATGAAGATGGCCGAGCAGGATCGAGTCCGGCTGGCCCGCAGCCTGGGCGGCAAGAAAACGCGCGCGCGCAACGGCGCCCAACTGCGCGTAACATCTGCAGCGCCCCAGCCGATCACGCTCCTCGGTCAATTCGAGGCTTCTGCGATACCAGTACTCGGCCTGATCGAGATCACGGACTTCGGGCAGGTTTTTGAATGCGTTGCCAAGGTTCAACGCGCAAATTGCGGCACCGGCGCGATCACCGATACGTTCGGCCAACTCTAAAGATTCCTTGTAGGCCGCGACGCATTCCACTCGGCCCAACTCGCGGCGGATCTGCCCCAATTCGTGAAGACAAGCCGCCAGCGTACGAATCGCGTTCCATTCCTCACCCTTCAATCCCTCTATCGGCTGGGCCAGGGCATGAACGGCATTCTGGCGGGCCCAATCGAGGTGAAGCGCTCCCAGCCGCTCGGCCTCACTCCATTGCCGCTCCTCTCGGGAGATTGCCACTCGGTACCCCGTTACAATATTCCACCCTTCTTCAACTCCCGGCAAGGATTTACCACTTTCCGGATCGAAGAAGTCGGGTACGACTTCTTCCACCAGCCTCTTCCACTCTGCCCGTCGTCCAGTGTGACGGTAAAGCTGCTGTAGCGCTTGCAACGACCCGAGAACCGCTGTCCGCCAACCGTGAAATCTTGCTGAGCGATAAACCAGAAGAAAGTTCGCTTCCTCAAAACCCAGAACGGGGATGGCCTGGTAATTACCCTCCTGATATTGGCGATGATAGTAATCCCCCAAACCACTCATGGCATAGACAAAAGCACGCAGGGCCGCGGTGCCCCCATCGGCGTATACCTCTGCAAATAAGCTCTTGAAAAACCAGGGTAACGCCGGATGGATGGAGTAGTAGCCGTTACCATGGGTGGTGAGAAGACCCACTTCGGCAGCCCTGTCGAGGAGGGTGATGCCCTCTTCACGGGTTAAGCCCTGCATTTCGGGCAAGTACCCGGGGATCTCCGGATTTCCCATCAAGCACAACGCATCCACGTCGACGAACCCTTGAAAAAGATGGAGCAGGGCGAGCTTCTTACGCTCCTCCTCGCTGAAGGCATGCTCGAAGCCATACGCGAGGGAGGCGCCGAGGGAACGGGAACGCCCCTCGCTCACTTCATCAGGAAAGGCAGCCTCTCCCGACCGGAGTTGCGCGACGAAGGATTCGATCTGCTCCCGGGTGATAAATCCCTGCCGTAAGGCTTGACCCACGAGCACCGTCAACGTCATCGGGTTGCCACGGGTGAACGCGAGCAGAGGCCGCCAATCCTCCACATCGGAGAGCCGGCGGCCGTGCTTGGTGGCCAGTGCCCGGGCAAGTTGGAGACGCTCGGTCATCGGCATGGCGGGGACCGTGAGACGAGTCGGCAGATCCCCCAACCAAGAGCGCTCGTCCCGTCGGGAAGTCAGGAGAAATTTCACCTTTGTACTCCGCGCGTCTCGCAGGAAGGCGACCAGCTCGGCTTGCTCTTCTTCGCTCCAGGCAGACTCTGTTCCGGCGGGAAAACCCGCGACCGGCTCGACGTTGTCCCAGATCCAGAGGACCGGTATCTGGTCGAGGACCTGAAGCGCTGTATCTCGGCGCTGGGCATCATCCAGCGTCAACCAGTGAACGCCGGCCCTCTCGAGCATGGTCCCGAAGAACTGACCGATCCGATCGAGCACGCGGGGAAGCGGAAGATAGTGCTCGAAAGAGGTGAAGAAGACAGGACCCTCCACGCCCCCAGTGAGCGAATACCAGCGCGCGAACTCGGCGGAGGTCGCCGTCTTGCCGCTGCCGGCATAGGCGTGGAGGAGGACGATGCTGTCCTGGTCGAAGGCGCGATCCAAGGCGAGGAGAGTCTCGTCCCGGCCGAAGAAGCCGGCATCCGGCGGCAGGGGCAGGCTGGAATCGAGGCCTTTGCTCGCCGAAGAGGTATCCCCAGCAATGATGCGGATCTGGAGACCGGCGCGCTCGTTCTCCTTCGCCTTCGGGAAGAGTTGCACGGGCGCGGCCTCGAAGACCGCGGGCACGGGCCAATCCTGCAGGGGAATCGGATCGAAGGCCACCTCGCGCAGCGGATTGTCATGCAGGTTCTTGCGCGCCAGCGTCACCGCCTCTCCCAGGGCACTGCCCCGTCCAAGGGAGGCATACAGCTCGGCGGCGAGTTGGGCGGCGGTGACGACGTAGACGTTGTAGCGCATGGCCACGACTCCGGCCACTCCGGCATCCATGACCTCCTGGGCGAAAGAACCGAAGGCGCGTACCTGGGAATGAGGATCGGCGGCGGCGCCCGGCTCGGCCGCCGGCTCCGCGTGGGCCGAACGGCAGGCGTTGAGGACGAGGACCGGCACTTGCGCCTCCGCCAGCAGCTTCCCCAGCGAGGTGCCGTCGACCAGTTCCGCGTTCTCTTCCAGTTTCGAGTTCTCGAACAGCAAGAAGCCGTGCTTTCCCGGACGGGTTCCACCGAGGACAAGAGAAGAGAGCCCCCGCAGCACATCCGTCAGCGCTCCGGGCTCGGCATTCTCCTGATAGGTTCCGTGGCCGTCGAAGTGGACGATGTGGTAGGGCCGGCCTTCCTGATGCGCGCGCCGCAGAACCCGCCCGAGTTGCTCGAAGGTCGGCGGGCGCAGGACGTCGAGATCGTAGGCCTCGCGGTTGGCCTCGTCGAGCCCCTTGATCAGGCGGCTCGCGACGGAGCGGAAGGGCACGTCCCCATCCCCCTGCGGCCGGCAGATGACGAGGAGGATGCGGATCTTGCCCGGCTCTTGCCCAGGCAGATAAGGATGGAGCGCCGCGGACGGGTGGGCGCGCACGAACGAGCGGGCGGACAGGGCGAGGGGGTTGTCCGTCCGTGGATCTCGCAGCAGCTCCCAGGGGATCGCGCTGGCCTCCGCCACTCCGGTGACGATCTCCACCCGCGTTTCGGACAGCCGGTTCCGCATCCCGGCCCAGAGGTCACGGGCATCGTCGCTCGCCTGGAAGACGGCGCGGAACAGCTCGGTCCCTACCTCCGCCAGCCGGCCCTCGATGCGACGGGCGATCGCCGGCGCCGGTTCCTGGGGATATTGGAGATAGTCCTCCAGATACCAGCGCAGATCCTCTTCGTCCTGCGAGGAGAGGAGGAAAGGAAAGATGGACTCGGCCGTCCGGCGGGCGCCATCCCCTTCGAGGGCGATCTCCACCCGGTGCCGGCCTTCCCCCGCGGCGTGCTGGGTCAAGCGAAGCTGGAGCATGCAGAAGTATAGACGAGACTCCGGATCGCCAGGATTGCCGCCAGCTCCGGAGGAGCGTTCCGGCGATCCGCGGGGGCCCACGTATAACCTACGATGCTCCGTCATAACCTTACGACGCCTCGTCATAAGGTTAAAACGCCTTGCGTAGCCTTACGACGGCCCGTGTAACCTTAAAACGGCCCGCAGAACCTTACGACGCGCCGCAGAACCTTACAACGGCTCGCCATAAGGTTAAAACGCGCCGCATAGCCTTACAACGCGCGGTCTCAAGCTTGAAACGCCTCGCAGAACCTTATGACGGGCCGCAGAATCTTACGACGGCTCGCCATGAGGTTAAACGCGCCGTCATAACCTTACGGCGGGCCGTCATACTAAGGAGTCCTCGGCTTAGGCTACACATTGCCGCAACTTTTTGCTAGTATACAGGCATGAGAGTGGACGGCAGGACACTGAATCACGAAACTCTGGAGACGATTCGCTTGCTGGCAGTCCGGCGAGTGCGCGAAGGTGAGAACCCCAGCGAGGTGATCAAGAGCTTCGGTTTCTGTCGAACTACCATCTACCGCTGGCTGCGTAACGAACAGGAGCAGGGTGAACAGGGGCTGCGAGCGCGTAAAGCAGCAGGACCCCGCCCGCAACTTTCGGTAAAGCAAAAGAAGCAAGTAGGGTGTTGGATCAACGGTAAAGACCCTCGCCAGTATGGCTTTGATTTTGGTCTCTGGACGCGCAAAATCGTGGCAGACCTCATCGAGAAGAAGTTCAAAGTCCGCTTGGGCCTGACCTCGGTCGGACGCCTGCTGGCGGAGTTGGGCATTACTCCACAGAAACCGCTCCGGCGTGCCTACGAGAGAAATCCCGAGGCGATCGAGCGCTGGCAGCGAACTGACTACCCACAGTTGCGGCAGCGTGCCAAAGAACGTGGGGCGGATATCTTCTTTCTCGATGAAGCAGGAATTCGCTCGGATACGCCGCTGGGCCGGACTTGGGCTCCCAAAGGACAGACACCGATTGTTCAAACCAGTGGTCAACGGCAGTCGATCAATGCCATCTCGGCGGTCAATTCTCAGGGAGCCTTCTGGTATGCCATCTATTCTGGCGGCCTGAACGCCTCTCGCTTTGTGGAGTTTCTTGGCTCCTTCCTGCGGCACCGGCGCCGTCCGGCATTTTTGGTCGTGGATGGTCATCCCTCTCATAGGGCTAAGATGGTGTCGCAATTCGTGCAAGAGAAGAAGGGACGTATCGAGTTGCATTTTCTCCCCGGCTATGCTCCTGATCTGAACCCGGACGAATTCGTGTGGAACTATCTCCGCGAGAAAGGCACGTCCAAGAAGCCCCTCCTGAAAAATGAATCGCTGCGGAAACGCGTGGAAACTGATCTCGCCGCCATTAAGGCTCTGCCCAGTCTAGTTCGATCTTTTTTTCGTGCACCAAGTGTAGCCTATGTTACGGACTAATTAGTAAGCTTACAACGCGCCTTGCGTAACCTTATGACGGACCCGCAAGGTGCATCACATCCGGGCGGATCTTCAAGCCGGGGTACAGCCGCCGGTCGAGATCACGGGCACCCAGCGATCCACGAAACGGCGCAGTTGGAGGAGCGGTCCGGTCATGAAGGTCGTGGTCAGCGCCATGATGACCAGCATGGTGAAGATGCGCGGCGAGAGGATGCCCAGGTCGTAGCCGAGGTTGAGCACGATCAGCTCGACCAGGCCGCGGGTGTTCATCAGCGCGCCGAGCGAGAAGGAATCGCCCCAGCTCATGCCGGTCCAGCGCGCCGCCGCCATGCTGCCGCCCAGCTTGCCGGCGATGGCCACCACGACCAGCCCCGCGCACACCATCCACCCCCACCAGTCGTTGAGCAGGCCGACCTGCGTGCGCAGCCCGGTGAAGGCGAAGAAGAGCGGCAGCAGCAGCACCGAGCTGAAGGTCTCGAGACGCTCGCGGAGGAACTGGCGCAGGCCGAGGTCCGGCGGCATGCAGACGCCGGCCAGGAAGGCGCCGAACAGCGCATGGATGCCGATCATCTCGGTGAACAGCGCCGAGGCGAAGACGAAGGAGAAGAGGATGGCCATGAACCCTACGCTCCCGGTCTGCCCCTCGGGGAGCTCGCGCGCGATCCGCGCCACCCAGGGCTTGACGACGAAGAGCATCGCGGCGATGAACAGCAGGGTGAGGACGATCGTCAGCAGCGAGCCGGCGATGCCGTCGGACTTGACGATCGCGACCACCACCGCCAGCAGGCACCAGGCGGTGACGTCGTCCACCGCCGCGCAGGCCAGGGAGGTGCTGCCGAGGTACGACCGGGTCATCCGGCGCTCTTCGAGGATGCGCGCCAGCACCGGGAAGGCCGTGATGCTCATGGCGACGCCGATGAACAGGGCGAAGGCGCTGAACGGGATGCCCGCCGGCGCCAGCGTGCGATAGATCAGCAGCGCCGAGGCGGTGCCGAGGAAGAACGGGACGACGATGCTGGCGTGGCTGACCAGCACCGCGGCGTCCGCCTTCTTGCGGAGATGCTGGACGTCGAGCTCGATGCCGACGACGAACATGAAGAGGATGACCCCGATCTGGCTGAGCATCCGCAGGGCCCCCATCGACGCCGACGGGAAGAGGAAGGCCTGGGCCTGCGGCGCCATCCAACCCAGCAGCGAGGGGCCGAGAAGGATGCCCGCGATCATCTCCCCGATCACCGGGGGTTGCCGGATCTTGAGGCAGAGGGCGCCCAGGATTCTCGCGGCGACGACGATGACGATGATCTGGAGCAGCAGGAGGCTCAACGGGCTCTTCAGGTTCTCGACGAGCGTATGGGCGATGCCGTGCCCGGCGGCCTGCGCCTTCTCCGGTCCGGCTCCCGCGTGAGCCGTGGAGGCCGTGGATGGAGCTGTGGATGGGGCCGTGGCTGTGGATAGAGCAGCCGGCGCGGCCGGCCGTGTGTTCGCGTCCGGTTGCATCCGTGAGCCGAGGCTCAGGATGGAGAGGATCCCCGTACCAAAGAGGACCAACACCACGACATAGAAGACGAGGTTCTTCGACATCTGTACTCCCCCCAAGAGAAAATTATGACATCAAAACTTCAGGCGATCGAAGAAACAGTGCAGGGGATGTATCGGACCGGGACAGATCCCGGGTTGGCCGTCAGGGCCGGCGGGCCAGGAAGATCGCGTGGTTCTTCACCTTGCCGCCGCCGCGGGCGGGGACGCGCTCGGTCCACGCCTCGAAGCCGGCGCGCCGGAGCCGCTGCTCGAAGGCCGGCAGGGTGAAGGTGGACCAGAAGGCGACCACCCCGCCGTCGGTCAGGCTCCGCCAGAGACGGTCGAGGCCCTCGTCGGTGTAGAGGCGGGCGTTCGAGCGCAGGGTGAGCGCCTCGGGGCCGTTGTCGACGTCGAGGAGGATGGCGTCGAAACGTTCGCGGCCGTCGAAGAGGGTGCGCACGTCGGCGAGCACGACCTTCACCCGGGGGTCGTCGAGCGGGCTGCCGGCAAGGTAGCCCAGCAGCTTCAGGTTCCAGTCCAGCAGGGTGGGGAAGACCTCACAGACGACCACCGTGGCCCCGGGCGGCGAATGGTCGAGCGCCGCCCGCAGGGTGTAGCCGAAGCCGAGCCCGCCGACCAGCACGCGCGGCGTCTTCCTGCCGGCGATCGCCTCGCAGGCCAGCCGCGCCAGATCCTCTTCGGAGCCGTGGACGCGGCTGGTCATCAGCTCCACGTTGTCGACGATCAGGTGGTAGACGTCGTCGCGCCGGGTGAGCACGAGCTCGTCCCCCTCGGGCGTCTTCTCGCGCGCCAGGGTCTCGGTCGGCCTCATGGCGTGTCGGGGATCGGGGGTGGCTTCATGGCATGAGTGCGCCGGCCGGTTGCCGGCGGAGGGAGATTCTAGCGTCTATACTGGTCTGAGAGACGCACGGAGGAGAGATGGCTCTGAAGACTCGATGTCTGCCGGCAGCCGGGAGGTCTTGCGCCGGGCTGGCGATCCTGGCGCTCCTCGCGGGCTGCGCGCTCGTGGACCGCGTGAGCGGCGTGTCGGAGGCCCGGCGGATCCAGCAATCCGGTGTGCCGGCGAGCGCCCGCATCGTGGAGATCTGGGATACGGGGATGACGGTCAACGACGGCCCCGTGATCGGGATGCGCGTCGAGATCTCCCGCCCGGACGGATCGGTCTACTCCGCCACGATCCCCAAGAGCCTGATCTCCCGGCTGGACATCCCGCGCTTCCAGCCGGGCGCCACCGTGCCCGTGCGGATCGACCCGCAGAATCCGGACCGGGTGGCTCTGGACGCCTATTCCTATCGCTGAGGACCTCGCAATGTGGCATCTCTCCGTTCCCTGGTGGGAGCTGATCGTCCGCTCGATCCTGGTCTATCTTTTCCTGCTGATCGTGCTGCGGATCAGCGGCAAGCGCCAGGTGGGGCAGCTCGCGCCGTTCGACCTCGTCCTGCTGCTGGTGCTCTCGAACGCGGTGCAGAACTCGATGAACGGCGGCGACAACTCGCTGTTCGGCGGCCTGATCTCGGCGGCGACGCTGATCGCGTTCAACTACGGAGTGGGGATCGCCACCTTCCGCAGCAAGCGGCTGGAGGGCCTGATCGAGGGGCGGCCGGAGGTGCTGATCCACAACGGCCGGCTCTACGAGGACGTCCTCACCCGGGCTCAGCTCACGCGCCACGAGATCAACGCGGCGCTGCGGCAGGCGGGGTGCCTCTGCATGGAGGAGGTCCACACCGCCATCCTCGAGAACAACGGGGTGATCTCGGTCACCCCGAGGTCCCGGGACGGCGGTACCAGGAACCGCGAGAGCAAGCAGGACGGTACGGCCGCGAGCCCCTGATCAGTGCTGCTCGTGGTGCTCGTGCTCTTCCTTGGCGCCGGAGCTCTCCGGCCGGGAGGCCGGGTGGGACTGGCCGTGGTGGCAGGTGTAGCAGCTCACGGCGGCGTCCCGGTCCAGGCCGGGCATCGTCCGGATGTACTGCTCGTTGATCCCCTTGGTCATCTGGATCATGCCGCGGGCGACCTTCTTGTCGTCCTTGTCGTCGCTGGCGAAGTTCTCGGTGTCGTGGCACTTCTTGCAGTTGGTGCCGAGCGCGCCGCTGAAGCCCCGCATGGTGTCCAGGAGGCGGCCGGCGGGGAGCCCCTTGAGCACCTGGATGTTCTTGAACACCGTCTCGGCGGGCTCGTTCTCGTGCCCCGCGATGAGCTTCTCCAGGGGGTTGGGGTGCTGCTGGTGCGAGTCCGCGCCGGGCCGGGCGTCCGCGGCGGCGGGTGGCTGCTGCTCGGGCTCATGGGAGGGCATCGGAGCGGGAGCCGGCGCCGGCGCGGACTGGCCATACTGCGGGGTGGACAACGCGGGAACGGCGAGCCCGGCGAGCAGCAGACCGCCGGCCATCAGCTTCGGGAACACGAAACGCATGTCGTCTCCTCCATCAAAAGGGGGCTCAGTGTACCGCAGGCTCAACAGGAGCCCGCATCCGGTGAGTGGGGACCGGGACCGTTCCGGTTCTCCGTCTACTCCTCGGGAAGCGCCGCCAGGACTCCGAGCAGCTCCTGGGCCGAGGCGTAGCGGTCCGCGGGTCCCTTGGCCAGCAGCCGGGCGAGGAGCTCCGTCCAGGCGGCGGGCAGGCCGGGGCGAAACTGCCTGACGTCGGGGACCTCTTCCTGCAGGTGCTTGACGGCGAGGACCGCCGGGTTCTCGTCGTCGAACGGCTCGCGGCCGGCGATCAGGGCGTAGGCCAGGATGCCGAGCGCGTAGAGGTCGGAGCGGCCGTCGAGCGGCTGGCCCAGGAGCTGTTCGGGCGACATGTACATCGGCGAGCCGAAGGCCAGGCCGGTCCGGGTGAGGCGGGTGTCGAATCCGCTCATGCGCGCGATCCCGAAGTCGAGGATCTTGAGGCGCTTCTCCATCACCATGACGTTGCTGGGCTTCAGGTCGCGATGGACGATGCCCAGGGAGTGCGCCTCCTGCAGGCCGGAGGCGATCTCGGCGAGGAAGAAGCGGATGCGCTCCAGGGGCAGGGTCTTCTGCTCGGCGATCAGCCGCTCCAGGATCTGCCCTTCCAGGAACTCCATGGTGATGAAGACGCCGCCGTCGAAACGCCCGAGGTCGAAGACCCGGACCACGTTGGGGTGGCTCACCCGGCGGCAGATCTGGAGCTCGCGCAGCAGCCGTTCGGCGTGGTCGCTGGTGGCTCCCTCGTCAGGGGTCAGCAAGGTCTTGATGGCCACCATCTCGCCGAGGTCGAGGTCCCGGGCCTTGTAGACCCGGCCCATGCCCCCCTGCCCCAGCTCGCCCAGGATGTCGTAGCGGTTGGCGAGCCGCTGCCCGGCCGCGAGCCCTTCCGGAGCGCCGGCCGCGAGGGGGGAAGGCGACGACGCGAGCGGCATCTCCAGCCGCGCCAGCCGCTCGGCCACGTCGCGATGGGTCGGGTCGAGCTCCAGGAGCCGGGCGTAGCGTTTGCGCGCCGGCACGGGCTGGTCGAGAGCTTCGAGCGCGCGGCTCTCCCAGTAGAGCCGTTCCACCGGGCTCCCCTCCTCCCCTTTCCGGCGCGGGTCGGCGGCGGTGGCTCGCCCGAGGAGCTGGAGGGCCTCTCCCGGCCGCCCCGCCTCGACGAGCTTCGGCGCCAGGAGCAGGGCTCCCTGCACGTAGCCCGGCTCCTCGGCCGGCATCCGCCGCAAGGTCTCGGACGCCTGCTCCAGATCGCCCGCGTCGAGGTAGAGGGAGATGGCGCGCGGGTCTCCGGCCTGGGCATAGAGCGAGGCCGCCATCGCGAGGTTCCCCACTCCACGGAAGATCTCGGCGGCCTCGAGCGGCTGGCCGGCGGCGGCGAAGCAGCGGGCGGCGTCCCGCAGCTTGCCGGCCTTGCGGTAGGCCTCCGCGGCCCGCGCGGGCTCCTGGACGGTCTCCCAGCGGTAGGCGGCCTGCCACCAGTCCTCGGCCGCCTCGTAGGCTTCGGCCGCCTCGCGCACCAGCCCCAGGCTGGCGAAGATCTGCCCCGCCTGCGCCGGCCGTCCCGACTGGAGGTGGACCTGCGCCACCCGCCGCGACTGATCCGGGGACCGCTTGGCCAGGGCGAGCGCGCGGTCGTTCTCGCCGATGCCGAGGTAGGCCTCGATGGCCTCGGTGGAGCGGCCGGAGCGCTCGAGCAGCTCGGCTCTGCGGACGCTCGGCGGCAGTTGCAACAGAAGGGTCACCGCCGGCGCGTTGCGGCCGAGCTGGAGGAGGACCTCGGCCCGCTTCAGGTTCACCTCCTGCAGCCGGGCGGAAGGCTCGGTCCGGTTCCGCGACAGCGACTTCGCCTCCAGCTCCAGGGCGCGCAGGGCGTCCTCGAACAGACCCTTCTGCTCGTAGTGGATAGCGGCCTCGGCCCACAGCTTGCCCTTCTCGTAGAACCGGGCCGCCCGTCCGACGTCGCGCAGCTTGAGGGCCGCCGCCGCCGCCCGCCCGTAGTCGCCGGCCAGCTCGAACAGCGGGATCGCCGTCTCGAAATGCCCGTTGTTGACCAGCAGGTCCCCCGCCTGCGATGCGTCCATGGCGTCGACCCGCTGGGGGAGGCGCCCCAGGGCGCCCTGCAGCGAGTAGCGGATCAGCTTCGGCTCGTCCTGGATCTCGGCCGCGAGCCCGGCCGCCCGCTGATAGTCGCCCGCCTTGGCGTACTCTTCCGCCGCCTGCCGCTTGTTCCCCTCGCGGACATAGCCCTCCGCCAGCTTCTGGTGGTCGCGGGTGATGCGAGAAAGGAGCTTGAAGGCCATCGTAGAGCCGAGACGGCAATCTCAAAAGGAGAACGCGATCCGGCGGTCGTTCCGGGGAGTATACCAACTCCCGCCGGGGACCCGGACCGGGCGGCGATGAACAACCGCAAGGAGAGGGTTTGCCGGGCTCTGATTCAGCGAGGTCCCTCTTGCATCGCATCTCTACGGACAAAGTAATGGCAAGGCACGACGATGACCGATGGTACTATGGTGAGACGAGGATCGAGCGGGACAATCCATGAAACAGACCATCCTAAGAGCCCACTTCGATGGCGAGCAGATCCGCCTGGACGAGCCCTTCGAGCTGGAGCCGAACACTCCCCTGACGGTGATCGTCGGGGACGGCGAGACGCTCGACTCCGAGCGTGAAGACTGGTGGCGCCTGTCCAGCCAGAGGTTGGCGGAAGCCTACGGCGAGGACGAGCCCGAGTACACGCTGGAGATGATCAAGGAGCCGAATCCCGACTATGAAGGAGGGTGACGTCGCCCTGGCCGCTCTGCCTCAGGCGGATCGGCAGGTTAAGAGGCGCCCCTTCGTCGTCCTGCGGGAAATGCCTCTCCATGGAGATTTTCTTATCTGTGGCGTCAGTACACAACTCCGCCAGCAGGTGATTTCCTTCGACGAGCTCATCTCTCCTGGAGATCCCGATTTCAAGTCTAGCGGGCTCATCACACAGTCCCTGATCCGGCTCGGATTTCTCGCGCTGGTCCCTCGACGCAGGCTCCTGGGAATCATCGGCTCTGTATCTCCCGAGCGCCACGACCGCTTACTGCGAAACCTCAGCGACTATCTGAAAGCAGATCTTTGAGACGAGAACTGCTCGCCGAAATCGCGGACGAGATCCGGCAGCGGATCGAGCGGTTCGGCGGCCGGTTCTCCTGACCGGCTCCGCTCCCTTCACGCCTCTTGCATCCTTCTTGCAGTAGATCCCGGCGTTGAATGCCGGAAGGCGTCCCTCGTCCAGGCCGGGCGATGGGTCTCGTATAGGAAGGCAGATCATGAAAAGAAATCTCATTATGTGTGCGCTCGCCCTGACCGCCGGGCTCGCCCTGGGAGCTCCCACCCAGGCGGCCGCGCTGACGAAGTGCGAAATGCGCTTCACCCTCTCGGGCTGGTCGCTCGGTTACAAGACCGCCAGCGGGAAGGGGACGATCACCTGCGACAACGGCGAGACGGCCAACGTGAGCCTGAGCGCCAAGGGTGGCGGCCTGACGGCGGGCAAGACCAAGATCCGCGAGGGTTATGGGAAGTTCTCCGAGGTGGCGAACATCTCGGAGCTGTTCGGCGGCTACGTCCAGGCCTCGGCCGACGCCGGAGCGGTGAAGTCCTCGACGGCGGCCGCGATGACCAAGGGGGAGGTCTCCCTCGCCCTCGCCGGCCGTGGGACCGGGATCGAGCTCGGCATCAGCTTCGGGAAGTTCACCATCACCAAGAGGTAACATCCGGCGAATGCCCGACCTCCGCGTCACCGACGAGATCTTCGAGCGGTACCCGGAGGTCGTGCTGGGCGTCGTCACCGTCCACGGGATCGACAACTCGGGGGATGGCGAGGCCCTTCTCGGCCCGCTCCGTCAGGAAGAGGAGCGGGTTCGCGGAGCGCTCGCCGGCGTCCAGATCTCCGAGCACCCCCACATCGTTCCCTGGCGCGAGGCCTACCGGAAGTTCGGCGCCAAGCCCAAAGACCACCCCTCGTCGATCGAAAACCTGGTGCGCCGCGTCCTCAAAGGGCAGTCCGTGCCGCAGATCAATCCGCTGGTCGATCTCTACAACACAATCTCCCTGCGCCACCTCGTGCCGGTCGGCGGCGAGGACCTGGATCAGGTCCAAGGGGACGTCCTGCTGACTCTCGCGACCGACCACGAGCCGCCGGTCCACCTGCTCGGCGAGCCCGAGGCGCGTCCGCCCAAACCGGGCGAGGTGATCTACAGGGACGACCTCGGCACCCTCTGCCGCCGCTGGAACTGGAAAGAGGCCGAACGGACCAAGCTGACGGCGGCGACGCGGCACGCCTTCCTGGTCCTCGAGGGGTTGCCGCCGGTCGGCCGCGATCTCGTGATCCAGGCCGCCGAGGAGCTTGCAGCATCGATCCGCGAGCACTGCGGCGGCGACGTCGCGACCGCCCTGGTCGACCGCGACCGTCCGCGGACGCCGCTCTCCCGCCGAACCTAGCTGGCCTTCAACAGCTCGCGCAGCGTCAGCGTCGCCGTCGCCTCACCGTCCGTGCCCGTGGTGGCCGTTACGCTCGTCGAGCCAAAGGTGAAGGTGACGGTCCGCTCCTTGGCAGGCGCCTCCTCGGGCACGGGCAGGTACAGCACCTTGGCGGGCGCGGGGATCGGATCGGGGACCGGCTCGACGGTCGGCGCCACCGCGCGCTCCCACAGGTTGGGAAGCACCCCGAGCTGCCGCAACATCCCCACCGAATCCCACTGGAACCAGCTCTCGGCAATTTTATCGCCGACGAAACGATCGATCCGGATTCCCTCGACATCCATCGCCTTGCCTCGCGAGGGGATTCCCAGCAGCGGCTTCTTCTGCGTGCCCTTGAGCCTCAGGCAGGTAACGACCCGATCGTCTTCAGCGACCTGATTCTGGATCTCGACCCGAAAGTCCGGGAAAGCCTCGCGATAGATCTGGATGAGGTTGGCAAAGTACTCGGGGCTGCGTCCGGCGGGGACCGACTCGTCGCCGACCTCGTGGTTCCAGGCGTCAGGAGCGACGAAATCGCGGATCCGCGATAGCTCTCCGTCGTTGAAGATCTGCTGAACGAAGCGGCGGCAGGTGGTTTTGTTCGTCTGATTCTGCACAGTGCGGCTCCTCTCTAGCGACTCGGGAAGCGCTGAGAGTTTGTGAATGAATCGGCAGAGGCATTAGGGACCCAATGAAAACAAGGACTTAGAGCCTCGAAAATAGGCTCTGAACCGATTTATTCAATGAGCCTCAGCGAGTTGTTAAGCGATGGACCATCGCGCTCGCTCTATATATTATAAACCAATGGAAACGCCTTGTACACCATTGGAACACCAGATTTATTCCGTGATCCCAGTCCGGCGAGCAATCCTCTCCGGTATCATCGTGCTCCGGTATCATCGCGCCATGGCGTTCACCATCGATCAGATCCGCGAGGCCCTCTTCCGGCACCAGCCGACGCTGGTCGCCCGCGAGCCGGACCACGCCGAGGCGGCGGTGGCCCTGGTGCTGGCGGGCCCGGAGGACGATCTCTCCCTCTGCGCCATCCTGCGGGCCGAGCATCCGCTCGACCCCTGGTCCGGCCACATGGCCCTGCCGGGCGGGCGGGCCTCGGCGGAGGACTCCGGCCCGCGCGCCGTGGCCGAGCGGGAGACGCTGGAGGAGGTGGGGCTCGCCCTGAACGAGTCCCACTGGATCGCGCCGCTCTCCCACGTCCTCGTCAACCTCGGCGGCGGCGACCGCCGGATGGTCCTCTCCCCGTTCGTCTATTACCTGGGCGAGGAGCTCGCCCCCTTCGCCATCAGCGACGAGGTGGCCGAGGCGTACTGGATCCCGCTCTCCCATCTCTGGGATCCGCGAAACGCGAGCCGCTTCGAGTGGCAGCGCAGCGGCGCCAGGCTCCTCTGCCCGGCGATCCGCTTCCGCGATTCGGCGATCTGGGGGCTGACGTTCCGCGTCCTCACCCTCTTTTCGGACGTCCTCGACGCCCCGCTCCCGCACCTTGAGGAGGTCCCCGGTCCGGGACGGTAGGGGAATGAGCGGCGACCGGTTGGACGCGGTGGTGGTGGGGGCAGGGATCTCGGGGCTGACGGCATCCTTCCGGCTGGCCCGCGGCGGCCTGCGGGTCGCCATCCTCGAATCGGCGGCGCGCGTGGGCGGAGCCATCGAGACCTTCACGGACGGTGCCTGGCGCTTCGAGATGGGGCCGAATACCGTCCTCGAGAGTGACGAGAGCGTCGGCCGGCTGATCCGCGACGCCGGCCTGGAGGGGGAGAAGATCGTCGCCTCGCCCTCGGCGAAGCGGCGGTATCTCTATAAAGGCGGCCGGCTGATCCCGCTCCCGGGGGGGCCGGGCGGATTTCTCAAGACGCCCCTCTTTTCCGCCGGAGCCAAGCTGCGGCTTCTGCGCGAGCCCTGGATCGGCCGGCCGCCGGAAGGAGTCGAGGAGAGCATCGCGCAGCTTGTACGCCGCCGCCTGGGCACCCCCTTTCTGGACTACGCCGTCGGCCCCTTCGTCTCGGGCGTCTACGCGGGCGACCCAGAGCGGTTGTCGGCGCGCTGGGCGATGCCGAAGGTCCATGCCTTGGAGGCTGAGCACGGCAGCCTGATCCGTGGCGCCCTCGCCGGCCGGAAGAAAGCAGCCCTCAGGGGCGCCATGATCTCCTTCCGGGAGGGTCTCGAAGAGCTCCCCCGCAGGCTGGCGCGGGAGATCGGGGACGTCCGCACCAGCGTTGCCGCTCAGCGGGTCGTCCGTACCGAAGGCGGCTTTCGCGTCGAGACCTCGGCCGGACCGGTCGAGGCGGCGCGGGTGGTGCTCGCCGTGCCGGCCGACGCCGCCGCCCGCCTGCTCGAAGAGGCCACTTCGGGCGACAGCCGCCTGCTCGCCGAGATCCCCTATGCCGCGGTCGCCGTGGTCTCGCTCGGCTGGCGCCGGGAGGACGTGGGCCATTCGCTGGACGGCTTCGGGTTCCTGGCACCGCGCAAGGAGGGCCTCCGGCTGCTGGGCTGCCTCTTCCCATCCGCGATCTTCCCCGGCCGCGCGCCCGAGGGGCACGTCGCGCTCGCCGCCTTCGGAGGGGGCCGGACCGATCCCGAATTCGCGAGTTGGGACGAGGACCGGATCGTCGCGACGGTGGTCGATGAGCTGCGCGGACCTTTAAGCCTGCGCGGCGAGCCCGCCTTCCGCCTCGTCCGTCGCTGGCCCCGGGCGATCCCGCAGTATGAGCTGAGGCACGGCCGTTTTGTTGAGCAGGCGCGGGAGATCGAGCGAGCCCTCCCCGGCCTGCGCCTCGCCGGCAACTACCTCGGCGGCATCTCCGTGCCGGACTGCGTCCGGAACGCGACGGCGCTGGCGGCGGAGATGCAGGGGACAGACCCTGAGTTGTTACGAGAAAAGGGAACTCGTTCCCCTCCTTGACAGCTCCCCCTCGTGGCTCGTAGGATTTTTGCATGGCCATACGCGTCACGCTCTCGCTCGACGATGACCTCGCCGCCGACATCCAGAAGATGGCCGACCGTAGCGGCCGCTCTTTCGAAGAGGCACTGAGCTCCTCTCTCCGCTCTTTCGTTCCCGGGCAGCGGACAGCGACTTCATCGCAGCCTTTTAAGGTCCGAGCCAAGGCTCTTCATGCCCGCTCTGGCTTCGACTTCGATGACATCGAGGGTCTGCTGGAGCAGGTGGACGGCCCTGCCCACCGGTGATCCTCGTCGACGCCAACCTGCTTATCTACGCCTACGATCGTTCCAGCCCCGTCCACGAGCCTGCGCAACGCTGGCTTACAGGGGCCCTCTCCGACCAGACCTTGATCGGAGTCTCCTGGCCTACAGTGCTGGCCTTCCTGAGGATCACGACCCACTCGAAGCTCTTCCGGGATCCCTTCTCGATCCAGGAGGCCGTGTCGATCGTCGACGACTGGCTCTCCCAACCCAACATCAGGTTCCTGCACGCCGGGGAGCATCACTGGACGATCCTGCGCGATCTGCTCCTGGAGACAGAGGTAAAGGCCAAGCTGGTCATGGATGCCCACCTGGCAGCCCTCGCCATCGAGAACGGCGCGGTCCTTTTCACCCGGGACGGGGATTTCGACCGCTTCCACGGAGTCGCGACCGTCGATCCCCTGGCTTCCGGGCCGGCGGGAATATCAGGCCGCTGATTCGACATAATTTCCTTCATGAGCCAGAACCGCATGTCCCGCCGCGCGGTCCAGGTCGTGGCGGAAAACCGTATCCGTGAAGCCATCGAAGAGGGGCAGTTCGACGATCTCCCCGGTCTCGGCCAGCCCATTCCAGACATCGACGAGCCCTATGACCCGGACTGGTGGATCAAGAAGTGGATCCGCCGGGAAGGGATGAGCAGGACGCTGGCGGAGAAGTTCGGCAAGGGCTTCTGGGACCGCAAATAGACCGGTCCGCCCATGGTATCGTTCGACCCGAGATTCCTCCGGCGAACGATCCCATGGCGAACGACCTCTACGATGTCCTGATCGTCGGCGGCGGCCCCGCCGGCCTCTCCGCCGCCCTCCATCTCGGCTGGCAGCAGCGCAGGGTGCTGGTGATCGACCGCGTCAGCGGCCCGCTCTTCTTCACCCTGGAGCAGCTCTGGAACGTGCCCGGCCTGCCGGGGGCGACCGGCGCCGAGATCCAGAAGCGGCTCAAGATCCAGGCCGTGGAGAGGGGGGCGCAGATCGTGCGCGGCAACGTCGTCAAGGCGGAGGGCCGGGAGGGGGGCTTCCTCCTCACCGGCGCCAAGGGGGAGACCTGGCGCGGGCGGACCCTGCTGCTCGCCACCGGCGTCGCCCGCTATCACCCCACGGTCGACGGCGACTTCACCCCCTGCTTCGCCCACGCCGGCAAGGGAAACCTCTTCTACTGCACCGACTGCGAAGGTCCCGAGCTCTTCGGGCGGGACACCATCGTCATCGGCACCGGTCCGGCGGACTGGGCCGCCCACATGGCCGTGGGCCTCTCCCGCTACACGGAGAAGCTGCGGGTGCTGCTGACCGGCGGCCACGATCTCTCCGCGCCCTTGGCCGAGCGGCTGCGGGAGCGCAACATCCCGGTGCTGGAGGGGGAGATCCACCAGCTGATCGAGGGGGAGAAGCGCCACCTCACCGGCCTGGAGCTCAAGGACGGCACCCGGCTCACCGCCGAGGCCTTCTTCGTGTCGAGCCCGGCCCGGGGGCGGACCGATCTCGCCGCGCAGCTCGGCGTCGATCTCACTCCGAACCACGAGCACGCGAGCCCCGCCTCCCAGCGCGGCAACACCAACGTGCCCGGCGTCTGGGTCGCCGGCGACCTGCGCCCGATCACCCAGCAGGTGGCGGTCGCCCTGGGCACGGGCAACCTCGCGGCGGTGATGATCGACCAGTCTCTGCGGGAGCGGGACGTGGCGGGGGAGCGGACGGCCGCCGCCGCCGGGGTATGATCTCTCCCGGAGGTTGACCGTGCCCCGCGCCATGACACTCAGATCGCAGCTCCGTCGCAGTCTCCCGTTTCTCCTCGCTCTCTGTGCGGCCTGCTCCGGGCTGCATCAACCCCGGACGGCGCTCGACGCCGTGCGGCAGCACTCCCCCACCGTGGAATGGAACGCGCAGAGCCTGATCGAGGCCGATCTCGACCAGGACGGCCGTGCCGACTTCGTGCTCACCGGCCTCGGCAAGGAGCAGGTGGTCGTCGGCATCGTGCACGGCCCGGTGGCCGCGGGAACCCCGGTTTATACGCTGGAGTTCCCCTTGAACGGCGGCGGCGAGGACGCCCTCTGCTCGCGCGACGTCAAGATCACCCTCGAGCCGCTGGGCGACGAGGCGAAGACCCACAACGGCGGCACCAAGGGGATGGGGATCAACCTGCACGACGACAAGTGCGACGCCTTCCACATCTTCTGGAACCCCGACAAGAAGAAGTTCGAGTGGTGGAGGCTCTGAGGCGGCAGGGATGAAGATCTTCTGCATGGACGAAGCCGGCTGCCTGTTCCTCTCCCCCCGCATCGAGGAATGGCGGTACGTGGAGGAGCACGGGATCACCGTCGTCATCGATCTCGAAGGGGAGATCGACCGCGACATCCCCACGATCCCGAACCACATCCTCTACATCTACTTCCCCATCTACGACGAGGACCTGCCGGACCTGGCGAAGCTGCACGCCGTGGCGCGCATGGCGGCCTCGCTGGTGGCGGCCGGGCACAAGGTGCTCTCCCATTGCGGCATGGGGTTCAACCGCTCGGCCCTGCTCGCCGGGCTGATCCTCCGCTACCTCGGGATGAGCGGGCCGGAAGTGGTGTCCCACCTCCGGCAGCGGCGGCCGGGGGCTCTCTTCAACGAGGTCTTCGCGGCCTACCTCGTGGGCCTCGACGAGCTCCCGCCGTCCCATCCGTGAGCGGGGATCCCCAGAGCCCCTGGTTCGTCTTCCAGGGGAACGAGCTGCTCGTCTTCCAGCAAGGAGAGACGGCCGCGCGGGTCCCGACCGGCGAGGAATGGGCCGCGCTCGGCCTGCCGGCCGGGGAACCGCAGGCCGTCGGCATCTTGAATGGAAGCGAAGCCTGGGCCGCCGGCCTGCTCGCCGACGACGCCGAGCCGCCGGCGGGCATGGTCTTCCAGGGGCTGCGCCGCCTCTGGGGGGTGCTCGACGAAGAGGCCTGGAAGCTCGCCGGCCGCGCGGTGCAGATCGTCGAGTGGGACCGCACCCACCGCTTCTGCGGCCGGTGTGGCGCCGGGACGGAACGGAAAACGGAGGAGCTCGCCCGCGTCTGCCCCAACTGCGGCCTGCAGCAGTTCCCCCGCATCTCCCCCGCCGTCATCGTGCGCATCGAGCGTGGGGACCAGCTCCTGCTCGCCCGCTCCCCCCACTTCGCGCCCGGCGTCTACAGCACGCTCGCCGGGTTCGTCGAGCCCGGCGAGTCGCTCGAGCAGACCGTCGCCCGCGAGGTGCGCGAGGAGGTGGGAGTCGAGGTGAGGAACATCCGCTACTTCGGCAGCCAGCCCTGGCCGTTCCCGCACTCGCTGATGATCGGCTTCGTGGCCGACTGGGAGTCCGGCGAGATCCGCCCCCAGGAGGGGGAGATCGAGGACGCGGGCTGGTTCGAGGTGGACGGCCTGCCCGGCCTGCCGTCCCGCTTCTCGATCGCCCGCGCCCTGCTCGACGACTTCATCGACCGGCGGCGGCGGCCTTGAGGTTGCGGTCCAGGAAGTCCGCGGCGGCGCCGTAGGCCTTCTCGCGGTCCGCCCGCAGGACGAAGCCGTGGGCGGCGTCCGGCAGCACCAGCTCCTCCACCACCCGCTTGGTCTTCTTCATCGCCGCCGCGATATCCGCGGCCTCGGAGGGGATCGCCAGTGGGTCCCGCCCCCCCTGGACGAGGAGCAGCGGGCGCACGATCTCGCCGGCGTGGTCGTGGGGGACCATCAGCACGGCGGCCTTGAGGTCGGCGACGTGGCCCATCTCGTCGGAGAGGATGGTGCGCTCGTTCGACGCGTGGGGCATGGCGTCCAGCACCCGCTGCCAGTTGGAGACGCCGAAGAGGTCGACGCCGGCGGCGAACTCCTGGGGGTGGAAGGCGAGGGCCACCAGGGTTAGGAAACCGCCGAACCCCTCGCCGCCGACGGCGATCCGGCCGGGGTCCACCCAGCCGGTCGCGGCCAGCATCGCCTTGGCGCCGATGCAGTCCTGGAGATCTTCCATCCCGTGCTGCCGGTCGTCGAGCTGCATGAAGGTCTTGCCGTAGCCGAAGCTCCCCCGCTCGTTCACCTGGTAGACGGCGTAGCCGCGCTGGACGAGGGTCTGGACCAGGGGGTCGAAGGCCAGCCGCGCCTGCCCGCTGGGGCCGTCGTGGATCCAGACCACCGCCGGCACCTTGTGCCCCGGGGCCGCCTGTCGCGGCTTGTAGAGGATGCCCGGGATCTCGTGGCCGTCGAAGGACTTGAACCGCGTCACCTCCCCTTCCGTCCAGCCGCCGGCGTCCGCTCCCACGTTCAGCCGCTTCGGCGCTCCCGGCTTGGCGAGATCGTAGACCCAGACTGCGGGCGGCGCGGCGCTGCCGCTGGCGAGGACGGCGAGCTCCTTCCCATCGCGGGAAAAGGCGACCGCGGCGACCTCGGTGATGCCCGGGAGAGCCGGCAGCGCGACAGGTTGCAGGCTCGCGGCGTCGTAGAGGTCCACCCCCGAGCGGGTGTCGCCGCCGGTGATGACGGCGATCCGCTTGCCGTCCGGCGAGTAGCGGGCGTCGAGCAGGTCCCAGCTCTTCCGCTTGATCAGGTCCCGGGTCTCGTGGTTGGCCGATTCGACCCGCGCGAGGCCGCGGAACTCGCCGCTCTGGAACTCGCTGTCGACGTCGTTGAGGATCAGCAGGCCCGTGCCGTCCGGGCTGAAGCTCAGCGGGATGCGGACGTTGAACCCCTCGCCCGCCAGCAGGGTCTGGTCGGTCTCCGTCTTCAGGTCGTGGATGCGGACGTTGCGGATCAGGTCGCCGTAGTTCTCCGCGTACGCCAGGTAGCGCCCGTCGAGGGAGGCGGCGACCAGGTGCGAGATCAGCGAGCTGTTGCGGTTGACCAGCGTCCGCGCGTAGCCGGCGGCCGCGATCCGGTAGAGGTCGTACGATTGCGACATCCGGTTCTCGATCTCGACCAGCAGGGAGCCGTCGGCGGTCCAGCCGATGAAGCGGGAGGCCTTGCCGGGGGCGAGCTCGACGGCCTTGCCGTCCAGCTCGCGCACCCAGACGTGCCCCTCGTCGCCGGCCGGGCCGCTGCGGTAGACGAACCGTTCGTCCCCCGGGAAGTAGCTCTCCACCCGGACGGGATCTTTCGGCGAACGGGTGAGCTGGACCGGCAGGCCGCCGACGACCGGCAGGGCGTAGGCGTTGGGAACGCCGTCGGAATCCATCGAGACCAGCACCTTGCCGCCGTCGGGCGAGAACGACAGGCCCGAGATCGCGGGGGGCAGGGCGGCCCCCCGGGACACGGTGGCGAGCAGGAGCGGCAGGAGAAGAGAGAGCCAGAGGGATCTACGGAGCATGGGAAGGCTTCCTGGTTTCATCACCGGGGAATGGTACCTCACCGCCCCCTTCCCCCCGAACTACATACAAAATGTGCGCGTGGGGGTACCCCGCCCCGATCTCCACCGCCTCGAACCCCGTGAAGCCGGCCCGCAGGAGGCGGTCGCGGATCTCCTCCCGCGTCTCGTAGCTGAAGGCCTCGCCCAGGGTCAGGCCGAGGAGGTCGGCGCCGCGCTCCTGGGCGCGGTTCCAGAGCGCCTTGGCCCGGTGCCCGGGGTCGATCTCCTTGAGCAGAAAGACGCCGCCGGGCGCCAGCCGCTCGCGCGCCCAGGCGAGCAGCGGATCCCAATCGGCCTTCGGCAGGCGGTAGAGCACGTCGAAGATCGACACCGCGTCGAACCGGCCGCGGATCGCCAGGTGATAGCCGTCGACCACCCGCAGCCGGGGATCGGCAGGCACCCGGAAGACCTTGCGGACGTCCGGCTCGACGGCGACCGCCTCACGGGCTCCCGCCGCGAGGGCGAGATGTGCGAAAATCCCGTGCCCAGCCCCGAGATCCAACAGCCGGCCCCCGCGCGGGAGGTAGTCGATCACCCGCAGGAAGGGGCACGAGAGGAAGCGCCCGAGCACGTGAAGCCGGGTGGCTGCCGGCGCGGCGCGGTAGGTGCGTCGCACCATGCCGAGCGCCTGGGCATGATCGAGATGGCAAGGGCTGAGAGACGGCACCCGGACTGAATATCTTTCACGCGATGACCCTGTCAACCGACTCCCCGCTCCGGCGGATGATCCCCTCCAGGACAACCCCCGCCGCCCTCGCCGGGTTCGCCCTCGTGCTCCTGGCGCGGCTCCTCACGCTCCCCCGCAGCCTCTGGGAGATGGACGAGGTCCTCTTCGCGCGGGCCGTCGAGCGGTTCGACCCCTTGAGCCATCGCCCCCACCCCCCGGGCTACCCGGTCGTCGTGGGACTGGGCAAGCTGCTCGACCTGGTCTTCCACGACCCCTTCACCAGCCTGGTGGCCTTGAGCCTGATCTCCTCGCTGATCGGCTACTGGGCCCTGGTCGCCGCCTTCCGCCGGATCGGGGGGGGACCGGGCGCCGAGCGGGTAGCGGTCGCCGGAGCGCTCCTCTTCCAGCTCTCGCCGGCCATGCTGGTGCAGGGGCCGCTGCCGATGTCGGACCCGCCGGCGCTGATGTTCCTCGCCCTGGCCCTGGCCGCCGGAGCGATCCTGCGCGAGGGGGGCGGCGCCTGGAGCGCCCTGGCGCTGGGGGCGTCCGCCTCGGCCGCGATCGGCTGCCGTCCGCAGCTGGCCCTGGCGGTCCTCCCCATGCTGGCCGTGGCGCTCGGGCAGACGCCCGGGTGGCGCCGGCGCGGGGTGGCCGTAGCCGCCTTCGCGATCGTCTCGCTGCTCTGGTTCATCCCCCTGGTCGTGGCGACCCGGGGCCTCGGCGGCTTCCTCGCCTATCAGGCGAAGCAGGCGACGTACGTGGCAGGGCACGACGCGACGCTGTCGCGCGGGGACAGTGGCTTCTACTCGGTGGGGAAACGGTTCATCACCCACCCCTGGGGGCGCAAGCAGCTGGCGTTCCCGGTGCTCGCGCTGGCGGTGGCGGGGATCGTGGACCTCTCTTTCCGGCGGCGGCGCGTGGCGCTCCCGCTGGCCGTCCTGACCCTCGTCCAGCTCGCCGTCTGTCTCCTGATCATGGACCCCGCGGACGCCGTCCGCTATGCCCTCCCCGCGATGCTCGGCGTCGCCTGCGCGGCCGCCGTGGGGACCCAGGCCCTGACGCGGCGAATCAAGATTCCGGCGCCGGCGGCCGGGCTCGCCCCGATCCTCGCCGCCCTGCTGATCGCGGCGGGGGCGATCGTCTACTCCTGGCCCGTGCTCGCGGTCCGTTCCCAGACCCTCTCCCCCATGATCTCGGCGGTGCGCTGGGCGCGCAGGAACCTGCCGGCAAATTCGGTGATCCTGAGGGGAGAGGAGATGGCTCCGCAGGCCGACCTCCTGCTCAAGGAGGGGTTCGATCTCAATCAGGTCGAGGACGGGTTCCACCATGCCGCCTTCCGGCCCGGCGCGCAGGTCTGGCTGTTCGCCGAAGGGGAGAGCCGCTGGCCGGGGGCCGTGACCTTCCGCTGGCCCGACAGCGACGCCTACCACAAGCTGACCCGCGACCACTACCGCGTCGTCACCTTGAGCCCGATCCCGCTCGAGCGCCGCTTCCGGAGCGTGCGCGGGGTCTACGGCTGGGAGCCGACCCTCCTGGACGCCCGCTGGCGATGGCTGGATACCGACGCGGCGGTCCAGATCCTGCCGCGCAAGGCGATCCGGGCGGTCGCCGTGAGGCTGGGGCTCTCCCCCTCGGCGCCGCTCCCCGCCAACACCGTCACCGTGTCCATCGACGGCGCCCCGGGGCAGACCGTGGAGATCGCGCGCGGCACCTGGCGACGGATCGAGCTGCCGCTCGAAGCCCTCGGGCCGGTCGAGATCGACATCCGGTCGGCCCGCTCGTTCGTGGCCATGAACGAGGGAAAACCCCGCCGCGCCGCCGTGCAGCTCCTTGCCGTGGAGCGGATCGCTCGCTAAGCTGAGGCACTTTTTTTGATGATGCCGATTTTCGAGATGCCGATTTTCGAGATGCAAAGACAGCCGTCCGTTTCGCTGGTGATCCCGATGTTCAACGAAGAGGAGAACATCGAGCACGCGCTCGCCTGCGCGGTCGACGCCCTCGCGCGGTACAGCGGCGAAGACTGGGAGATCGTGGTCGTCGACGACGCCTCGCGGGACCGCTCGGCCGAGATCGTCGCCCGGGAATCGACCGCCGAGCCGCGCATCCGCATGGTGCGGCACGCGGTGAACCGCAAGCTCGGGGCGTCGCTCAAGACCGGGTTCGCCGCCGTCCGCAAGGACGTCGTCCTCTACATGGACGCCGACCTGCCGTTCGATCCGGACGCGATCGGCCGCGCCCTCCAGGCGATGAAGGTGACGCGGGCCGACCTGATCGCCGGCTACCGGCTGGACCGCACGGGCGAAGGGCTCCGCCGCACGATCTACTCCTACTTCTACAACACCCTGATCGGCCTCCTGTTCGGCTGGCCCCACCGGGACATCAACTTCTCCTTCAAGCTGATCCGCCGCGAGGTGCTGGAGGCGATCGAGCTCAAGTCGGAAGGGTCGCTGATCGACGCCGAGCTGATCGTCAAGGCGAAGAACCTGGGGTTCGTCATCCAGCAGCTCGGCCTCGACTACTTCCCGCGCACCCGCGGACGCTCGACGCTGTCGTCCCCCGCCGTCATCCTCAAGATCTTCCGGGAGCTCTTCACCCTCTACCCGGAGATGCGCCACCCCCGGCGCCGCGGCCAGCCGGCACCGTCGGAAGCCTCCGCCGCGCCCGAGGCCTCCGCTCCCCACCCGGGCCGTTGAGAACCCTCGTCGTCACCGCCGACGACGTCGGCCTCCACCCCGGCCTGACCCTCGGCGCCATCCAGGCGCACGACCAGGGGATCGTCACCGCCTGTAGCGTGGTGGCCACCGGCAACGCCCTGGACGACGCGGTCGAGCGGCTGCGCGAGCGCCCGGGCCTCGACGCCGGCGTCCACCTCACCTTCGTGGGCGAGCGCCCGCTCTCGCCGCCGGAGCGGGTACGGTCTCTCCTCGACAAGGACGGCGCCTTCCTGCCGGGGTTCCGGGCCTTCGCCGTCCGCTACTTCCTGGGCGGTATCGACGGCGCCGAGCTCGAAGCGGAGCTGCGCCGGCAGATCGAGAAGCTCCTCGCCGCCGGTCTCCGGCTCGTCCACGCCAACAGCCATCAGCACCTGCACGTCCTGCCGCGGATCTTCGAGACCGTCCTGAAGCTCGCCGAGGAGTACCGCATCCCCTGGGTGCGCATCCCGAACGATCCGGCGGCGACCCTCTCCCCGCGCTCGCTCGAGATCGGCATCCTCAACAGGATCGGCCGGCAGGCACGGCGAAGGCTGGAGGGGGGCGCGATCCGGACGGCGGACCGCACCGTGGGCATCCTCGATGCCGGACGTCTGACTCCGGAGAGACTCGCCCGCGTCCTGAAAGACGTGCAGAAAGTGACCGAGCTGGTCTGCCACCCGGGCATTGGGGACGAGGCGCTGGAAGCCGCCTACGGCTGGAGGTACGGTTGGGACCGGGAGACGGCGGCGCTGTGCGATCCGGGGATCCGGAAGGCGCTTCAGGAGGGGGGGATCGAGGTCAGCGGGTTTTCGGGGCTCGACGAAAAGGCGCGGCCTCGCGCCCGGGATTGAAATCCCGGGCGCGAGGCGTCATACGGTTCCCGCAACCCGCCCCTACTTCTGCTTCGCCTCCAACTCCGCCCACCGCCCATACAGCCGCTCCACCTCCAGCCGGGCCGTCTCCAGCTCATTGCACCGTTCCTGGAGCGCCACCGGATCGGTGGCCACCGCCGGGTCCTCGACCGCGGCCTGGGCGGCGGCGAGGCGGTTCTCGGCCTCCAGGAGCTTCGCCTCCATCCGGTCCCACTCCTGCTGCTCCTTGTAGGAGAGACGCTTGGCTTCCTTGGCGACCTTCGGCGCCGCCTGCCTGGAGGCGGTGGACTTCGTCGAGGGCGGCGGGGCGGACTGGCGGGCGGACTCCCACTGGGCGTAGTCGGCGAAGTACTCCGAGCCCCCCCTGCCGTCGAGGGCGAGGACCATGGTGGAGACGCTCTCCAGGAGGAACCGGTCGTGGGTGACCAGCACCAGCGCGCCCGGGAACTCCAGCAGGCTGTCCTCCAGCACCTCCAGCGTCGCGATGTCGAGATCGTTCGTCGGCTCGTCGAGAATCAGCAGGTCCGCCGGCCGCAGCATCAGGCGGGCGATCAGGATGCGGGCCTGCTCGCCGCCGGAGAGCCGTGAGACCGGGGTGTCCAGCTGCTCGGCGCGGAAGAGGAACCGCTTGGCCCAGGCCGCGACGTGGATCGAGCGGTCCTGGTAGAGGACCGAGTCCCCCGCCGGCGCCAGCGCCCGGCGCAGGCTCACCGACTTGTCGAGCGTCTCGCGGTTCTGCTCGAAGCGGACGGTGCGCAGCCAGTCCGCCCGCTCGATCTTGCCGGCGTCCGGCTCGAGCGTGCAGTCGAGCAGGGAGAGCAGGGTCGTCTTGCCGCTGCCGTTCGGCCCCAGCAGGCCGAGCCGTGTGCCGGGGGTGAGCTTGAGGTCGAGCCCCTTGACGATCCGCTTGCCGCCGAACGACTTGGTGAGCCCCTCGGCGACCAGCAGCTTCTTGGTCTTGCGGTCGGTGGCGTTGAAGTCGATCCCCGCCCGGGCGCTGGCGGCCGCGCCGGTGCGCGCCTTCATCTCCTCCAGCTCGGAGATCATCCGGTTCGCCTCCTGGATGCGCCCCTTGGCCTTGGTCGTCCGCGCCTTGGCGCCGCGCTTCAGCCACTCGACCTCGTTGCGGACCTTGTTGGCGAGCGAGGCCTGATACTCGGCCTGGTTACGGAGCACCTCGTCCCGCTTGCCGAGGAAATCGCTGTAGCTCCCCTGGGCCTGGAACAGCCCTTCCGGGTAGCGGCGGTCGAGCTCCAGCACCCGCGAGGTGACGTTCTCCAGGAAGTAGCGGTCGTGGCTGACCACGAGATAGGCGAGGGGCTCGACCTGCAGCAGATCCTCCAGCCAGAGGATGCCCTCGACGTCCAGGTGGTTCGTGGGCTCGTCCATCAGCAGGACGTCGGGCGCCTTGACCAGCTCGCGGGCGATCGCCAGCCGCTTGCGCCACCCTCCGGAGAGGATGTCCACTGCCTGCGCCGGATCGTCGAAGCCGGCTCGCCCGAGGGCGATGGCGACCCGGATGTCCTTCTCGTAGTCCTCGCCGGGAGCGTCCGCCAGGGCCTCGGTGAGCACCTCCTCGACCGTCTTCCCCGGCGGGAACTCGGGGTCCTGCGGCACGTACCCCATCCGGGTCCCCCGCCGGAGCGAGCGCTTCCCGGAGTCCGGCTCCTCGATGCCGGCCAGGACCTTGAGCAGGGTCGACTTCCCCGACCCGTTGGGCCCGATGAGGCCGACGCGGTCCCCCTCCGAGATCCCGAACGAGAGATCCTCGAACAGTGGGTGGGCGCCGAAGCCCTTGCCGATGGCGTCGCAGCTCAGGAGGAGAGTGGGGGGCATGAATTCTGGACTTCCTTCAAAAGCATTTCCTTTTCTGTCTTCCGCATCTTCTTGATCCGGCGCTCCTCGCGGAGGGCGAGGCCCCAGGAGAGCACCTCGCGCCACCAGACCAGCGTCACCGGCAGATGGGACCGCGTATACCGCGACGCCCGCCCCGCCCGGTGCTGCGCCAGCCGCCGGTCGACGTCCTTGGCGATCCCGGTGTAGAGCGAGCCGTCGCCGCAGCGGAGGATATAGATATACGGCACGGGGGGATTATAAGGGGGGATCTTCGGCGGCGGACTGCGCTAAACTCTCCCTGGAATGGCAAACCGGCACGTCGTCATCGAGGTCCCTGAGACCATCCTCCTGGCCGAGAAGACCGACGAGGAGGCTTTCGCGCGCGAGATCCAGGTCCTGGCGGCGGTCAAGCTCTACGAGTTGGGCCGGCTCTCCTCGGGGCGCGCCGCGGAACTGGCGGGCATGGGACGCGTGGAGTTCCTGCTGAGCTTGCCGCGCTATAAGGTTTTCCCCTTCGAGGCCGAGTTGCGGGACCTGGAAGACCACGTTGCCTGAAGCGATCAGCAACACCTCTCCCCTGCTGTATCTCTACCGGATCGGAGCCCTGGAATGGCTCCCCAGGCTCTTCAGCCAAGTGTGGACCGCCGAGGCTGTAGCTCTCGAGCTGGATGAAGGAGCGAAGCGTGGTCATCAGGTCCCTCTCCTCAGGGACATCAACTGGCTGAAGATCGCGAATCCTCGCTCGGTCCCCTCCCAGTGGCTGGCTCTGGATCTGGGCGCCGGCGAGTTGGCCGTCCTTGCCATGGCCCTGGAGAATCCCGAGAAGGTCGTGCTCCTCGATGACGCGCTCGCCCGCCGGGTCGCACAAGCCGCGGGTCTTCAGGTCTGGGGGACGTTGCGTGTCGTTTTGGAAGGGAAAAAGGCAGGTCTGACCGACAGCGTCAGGCCACTGATCGATCGTCTGACGGATTCTGGGATGTGGGTCTCGTCAGAGGTTCGAGCCCGGATTCTGGTCTTGGCCAGCGAAGCCTGAACTCTCAACTTTCGAACGCCAGCAACACAGTTTTACCCCCGGCGCAGCGTCCTTAGGGCTCGTCACGAAACAAACTATACCTTCTTGAGGGTTTTTGTTGTACCCTCAGGAGACAATGGATGGTGAAGAAGCGATTCGACGGCGGTTCGAGCTTCTCGGTCCACATCTCGATGAGAGGACGCGGCGTCTGACCGCGGCTGCGGAAGCTGAAGTGATTGGCTTCGGGGGAGTCGCCATGGTGGCACGCGCGACGGGCTTCTCTCGACTCACAATCCGTGCAGGCATCAAGGAACTCAAGGCGGTGCCCGAATTGCATCCTGGCGGCCACAGAATTCGGCGGCCGGGAGGAGGGCGCAAAAGGACGGTCGATATCGATCTAACGCTGAAGACGGACTTGGAGAAGCTTGTGCAGCCAACCGAGCGTGGAGAACCAGAATCTCCCTTGCGGTGGACCTGTAAGAGCGTTCGTCGTCTGACAGAAGAGTTGACGCGGATGGGGCACCGGACGAGCCATCGCATGGTCGCAGAGATGCTCCACGATCTGGGATATAGCCTTCAGGCCAATAGCAAGACCCTGGAAGGAGCCAGTCATCCAGATCGTGATGCCCAGTTCGAGCATATCAACCGCCAGGCGCAGGAGCACTTTGCGACCGTCGACCCTGTGATTTCCGTTGACACGAAGAAGAAAGAGTTAGTCGGCGACTTCAAGAATGGCGGGCGCGAGCTACGCCCGGAGGGGGAGCCTGAAAAGGTCAGGGTTCATGATTTTGTGATTCCGGAGTTGGGGCGCGCCATTCCCTATGGGGTGTATGATTTGGCGACCAACAGTGGTTGGGTCAGCGTAGGGGTCGATCACGATACGTCGACTTTCGCGGTAGAAGCAGTGCGCCGCTGGTGGAAGTCGATGGGAAGTGAGAGGTATCCGCAGGCTCAGCGCTTGCTGATCACTGCGGATGGTGGTGGTAGCAACGGATCCCGAGTTCGACTCTGGAAAGTAGAGCTTCAGAAGCTCGCCGATGAGCTCGGGATGCCGATCACCGTGAGCCACTTTCCTCCAGGCACCAGCAAATGGAACAAGATCGAGCATCGCCTTTTCTCCTTCATCAGCCAGAACTGGCGCGGCAAACCTCTCATCAGCCACGAGGTTATCGTCAACCTCATTGCGGCAACCACCACTACGACTGGCCTGAAGGTTCGGGCGGAACTCGACACCGCAGCCTATCCAGTTGGGCGGAAAGTCAGCGAGAAGGAGGTCGAGGAGGTCAATCTCCGCCGCGACAGTTTTCATGGTGAGTGGAACTACACGATTCTGCCACGAGAAAAATCCGAGAACGATAAAGTTATTTTGTGACGAACCCTTAGAGATTCGATAGTACATCGGCCGCGCTACCCTCAATCAGTGGCAGCAGGCGAGAGTCCTCCAGCGCGGCAATGCGGTGGCCGATGCCTGCCATGTACTCCGGATCGGAGGCGAACGCCATGAACGCGCCGACGCTGCTCTGCCGGACGAGCAGCGCCGCATCCCACCGTTCGTCGCTCGGTCCGATCAGGAAGGCGCCGCCCCTGCCGAGGAAGAGCAACTCGCCGCCCGACCGCGTGAGGTGCGGCAGAGTGTGCTCGATATAAAGCCGGTAAGCCGCCTCACCGCTGATGGGGCGGCGGGTGCGAGGTTCGGTGTGGCCGAGTAGTCGGCGACGGACCGAAAACGCAAGAGGTTGAGCATTACGATACTGCCGGAGATGTTGCGAGTGAAGAACGCTCGCCCGGCCTCTTGGGTTGGCTCCAGATACGTCGAACGCGTGCCGTCGAACATGGGTCTCTCCTCTAGACGTCCTGTTTGGGCACCTTCTTGGCCCGCTGCAACAAGGGGTTAGGCGACTCATCGCGAGCGCTGAGTGCGCATGCCTTCAAGGAGCCGCTGATTGTAGGCGAGTGCAAACTGATAGGCCTCGGTCTGGTAAAGACCAGCGTAGTAGTTGACAGCATCGCCAGCGCCCATTGTCTCGCGTACGCCGAGTCTGGCCCTTGGGGCTTCCTCGGTCTTAACGCCTGGGAAGAAGAGGCCGATGCCAACTACTCCGATGAGTCGGTAGTCCCTCTTCTTCGCAGCTTCATCCGCTTCGCGAATGGGATCGCGATCAAGGAGCTTTGCTGCCGCTCTGGCAGCCTGCGCGTTGGCGCCACGCACAAGACCGACGCTTGTTGCGGCGCTTGCAGTTCGAATCCTGGTCTCGAGGTCGTTCTTCCCGCAGTTTGCAAGGGATATTGCTACGGCGCAGGTAAGCGCGATGTGGAGCGGTCGTGTTCTTCTCATCTCTTCAGCCGGGGCCTACAAGCCACTGGTGGTTTCGAGTCACCCAACGACCCAAGCTCAGCGACGGTGAGTCCGGCGTGTTGGATTGCCAACAGTAGCGTGACCGAGCCGTCGCTGCAGCGCATGGTTAGGCCACGTTGTGTGGAAGCTCGGTCTCATAAAGTCTGGAACCGGGACTGCACCAGCCACTGATGAAGTCCATCGTGTCGAGAATCGCATCGTAAAGCGTCTCGTCGGTGTCGTGCTCATGAGTGGCGCGAAACTCGTCGAACAGCCGATACATCTCAAGCTGACTCATGCCCTCGTCACGGAGAGTGCGCGCAAGCTCGTAAACCGCTTGACTCGGCTCCGGCTCTCGCAGTGCAGTCTCAAGGCGTGCTAGTGGTGAGTCCATGACGTGTGAAGCGGCCTAGTCGCGGTAGGGACGCCGGAGCGCCCCCCGCACAGATCCCGGCGTGCAGTTTTCCCGCACCGGGCTCTTCGGTAACCCTCGCTTCCGCACTCAGCAAACCCCAGCAAGCACCATCTGCCGATGTCGACTCTCCGTGATCCGGGGTTTCTCCAGGGGAAATCGCTTCACCAAGGCGTTAAACTTCTCCCAGGTCATCCGGCTCTTTTGACTTCGCCTCCCCAACCACTTCTTCAGCAGCCGGCTGGCCTGATGGAGGAAGGAATGGAGGCTTCTGTGGTTGCCGATCACCCCGTAGTAATTATAGTGCCCACGAAGCCTCGCGTTCAACCCCTTGACTAACTGGCGAACCGGCAGGTGGCGCTGAGCCTTGATCCACTCGGTCACACGGGCCAACGCAGGCCGAAGCCGCTTGCGCGACGTTCGGCAAGTCACCCGAGGAACTCCCTTGTGGTCCACTACCCAGCGAAACTCGAACCCGAGGAAGTCAAACCTCTCCGAGCTCTTGCCCAGTTGGAAGCGGCTGAACCGGACCATCCGGCTCTTCTCCGCCGACAACTCCAGTCCGTACTTCGCCAGCCGTTTGGGCAACACCCGGAAGAATCGCTCGGCCTCCTCTCGCCACTGAAACGCGAACACCACATCGTCCGCGTACCGGCATAGGAAGGCCCGCGCTTTGCACCGGGGCTTTACCACGTCCGTGAACCACAGGTCCAGGACGTAGTGAAGATAGATGTTGGCGAGCACGGGTGAGATGCTACTGCCCTGTGGGCAGCCCGTGTCCGGGTGGATTACTTTCCCACCCTCTTCCAACACCCCTGCCTTGAGCCATTTCCGGATCAGCCGCAGAAGCGGCCGATCATCAATCCGCAGCTCGAGCATCTGCAGGAGCTTGTCGTGGTCGATCCGGTCGAAGAAACCCTTGATGTCAATCTCGACGACGTAGCCATAGCACCCAAACTGGAGCTCCTGCTTCAGCGTCCGCACCGCCTCACGCGCGTTCCGGCCGAGTCTGTAGGCCCAACTGCATGGCAGAAAGATCGGCTCGTAGATAGCATTGAGGATGCGGGAGACTGCGATCTGGAGTAGCTTATCCTCGACCACCGGAATTCCCAGCGGCCGAGTCTTACCCCCTTCCTTCGGAATGTGACATCGCCGGACCAACTTCGCCCGGTAACTGCCCCGCTTCACGCGATCCCAGAGGCCTCGAACGTTGTCAGCCAAGCCCTTCGCGTAGGTCTGGGCCGATACCCGATCTACACCGCTGGCAGCTTTCTTGTTGACTCGCTCCCAGCAGGACAAAAGGAACGCAACGGTCAGCAGACCAAACAGGTTGCGGAAACGGTGGTCCTTGTCAGAACTTGCCTTGTTCGCTATTCCCCGCAGGGAGGTTGGCATGAGTTGCCCAGCCTGTCGTATCTGGCTCATGTTTCCTTTGCGGGCTACGGGTTCCCGTCAGCTCCTTCCCCATGTAAACGGCTCTCCCGTTCGCGGAGTACTATGGGCTGATCCGACTCCCCAAGGACCTTCGGTCCCCCTTGCCTTCTCGGTTCAGGTCGCCTACCTGTCGTCACTCGTGCCACCACGTTTAGGCTCAAGGCGTTCTCTCTGTTGCCGGGTTTCCCCTTCGGTGCCTCGTCAGCCTTGTGCCTTGCGAGTTCTGCCTGAGAGCGCAGGAATCAATGGGGTCTCCCAAGTTCTTCGACGCTCCTCTCCATGCATGCCATGTCCTGATGACCCCGGCAGGCCTCTGGAATCTCACCAAAACGATTCCTTCGCGTGGGCTTCTCGCAAACGTAAACGATTGCCGCCTGCATCTTTGAACCTACCTTTCGGGGCTGTGCCAGACCTCAGGGAGGTGCGGTCTCCCTTACGGCCTACATGGTTCCCTGTGTACGCTTCAGACCTTTCGTTCGGTTCGTCTTACGACTTTCCTCCTACGGATCTGCAACACTCGGTACGGGTGGCTGGTTAAACCTTACCCGGCAGGGACTTGCACCCTGCAAGAAGCGCCAAGCTTGTCTTGGCGCACACGGTTCTGCCGATGAGCGGCAGTACAGCGCGATAGCGCGGTACCCGTCCGCTCGACCGCCGGGGTTAGGCGACTAGTCACCTCGGGTGCGGGAAGTCTCATAGACGAGCGCGTCTTACTAATTAGTCCGTAACATAGGCTACACTTGGTGCACGAAAAAAAGATCGAACTAGACTGGGCAGAGCCTTAATGGCGGCGAGATCAGTTTCCACGCGTTTCCGCAGCGATTCATTTTTCAGGAGGGGCTTCTTGGACGTGCCTTTCTCGCGGAGATAGTTCCACACGAATTCGTCCGGGTTCAGATCAGGAGCATAGCCGGGGAGAAAATGCAACTCGATACGTCCCTTCTTCTCTTGCACGAATTGCGACACCATCTTAGCCCTATGAGAGGGATGACCATCCACGACCAAAAATGCCGGACGGCGCCGGTGCCGCAGGAAGGAGCCAAGAAACTCCACAAAGCGAGAGGCGTTCAGGCCGCCAGAATAGATGGCATACCAGAAGGCTCCCTGAGAATTGACCGCCGAGATGGCATTGATCGACTGCCGTTGACCACTGGTTTGAACAATCGGTGTCTGTCCTTTGGGAGCCCAAGTCCGGCCCAGCGGCGTATCCGAGCGAATTCCTGCTTCATCGAGAAAGAAGATATCCGCCCCACGTTCTTTGGCACGCTGCCGCAACTGTGGGTAGTCAGTTCGCTGCCAGCGCTCGATCGCCTCGGGATTTCTCTCGTAGGCACGCCGGAGCGGTTTCTGTGGAGTAATGCCCAACTCCGCCAGCAGGCGTCCGACCGAGGTCAGGCCCAAGCGGACTTTGAACTTCTTCTCGATGAGGTCTGCCACGATTTTGCGCGTCCAGAGACCAAAATCAAAGCCATACTGGCGAGGGTCTTTACCGTTGATCCAACACCCTACTTGCTTCTTTTGCTTTACC
The DNA here is from genome assembly GCA_963698025.1 of uncultured Acidobacteriota bacterium. GTDB lineage: Bacteria > Acidobacteriota > Thermoanaerobaculia > Multivoradales > UBA5704 > DATARR01. The sequence goes on from OY969112.1 coordinate 2,768,272, forward strand.
GAAAGTTGCGGGCGGGGTCCTGCTGCTTTACGCGCTCGCAGCCCCTGTTCACCCTGCTCCTGTTCGTTACGCAGCCAGCGGTAGATGGTAGTTCGACAGAAACCGAAGCTCTTGATCACCTCGCTGGGGTTCTCACCTTCGCGCACTCGCCGGACTGCCAGCAAGCGAATCGTCTCCAGAGTTTCGTGATTCAGTGTCCTGCCGTCCACTCTCATGCCTGTATACTAGCAAAAAGTTGCGGCAATGTGTAGCCTAAGCCGAGGACTCCTTAGTAAAGGCGGGAATCCCCTCAATTGCGAGCTTGAACTTAGCAGCGAGCTTCTCCCGTGATGTACTGTCAGGGGAAGTAACGACAGCTCCCAGCTCGGTCAGCTCAAGAAATTCAGCTTGGTAGCCACCCCTAGTGAGACCATATCGCCCAGAATTGATAATGAGCAGCCGACCAGCGCTGCTTTCAGGTGAGCGACCGAGCTTCTCGAATAGGGTCAACCTCCGAACTGGCTGACCTGCGCCATGCTGTTGAATAGCTTCTGCAAAGGGCAGAACGCTAGAGAATGCAACTGGGGGAAAAGGAGCCGCAGGTCGTCGTCCCCTACCGCTGACTGGGGCGGTGGATTTCGCTGACCTTTTCTGTCCCATTGGCTTCTTCTTTTGGCGTCCGGCAGCTCGAGTAGCCTTAACCGCTGCTGAGGCGCCAAGGCCTTCTTTCTGTATCTTAGCCATTCTTACCTCAAAGTTAAACTATAAGCTTCCCGCGCCCAACGGAGATGCGGCTGAGCGGCTGCGTCAGCAGTCCGCTCGAGCCGCCGGGTTCGGCGCCCCATCTAATACGAGATGTGCATTGGAAGGCCATAAGAGTCGGTGACTGAGACATTTGGTAGTCGTTGAGCGGTACCGGCAAGGAGTCGTTCGGCAGACCATAGCGCCGCGAAAGCATCAGCGATATCGTCTGCGGCTACGGTGCGCGCACCGATCTGTGCTACGACGTTCCCGAACGCCTCCGAACCGAAATGCCGTGCTATGAGAGCTCGGCGTTGCTCATGGCCACGAACATCTTTCTTCGCATAGAGTGTCGGGGCCCCTTGCCAGGAGGCAAATGAGACCTCTGGATGGATTTCATGGAGGCGTTCCCTGAGGTCGGTTGAGCGTACGCACTCATCGACAGCTCTAATTTTCGAGAGAATCGCGAACGTTTGTTGCGATACACGATGGCCATTATGCTGGTACGTGATGTCGCACGCCTCTTGCCAGGAAGCAGCGTTGAGCGCTGGCCGTATTGGGCAAGGAAACACACTGCTGGCGCGAGGACCGATAAACTTGCGCGCCTCACCGTCGGCTTCACGGGCGCCGTTATCGGGCAAACCGATCGGGATGTCAATGGCAGCCAGCGACCATGGTTGAGCCGAAAGCTCGCTCGTTTCGAGGACCTGCGCCACGAACGATGTAGAGCCCGGCACGTGAGCAATGGCGAGCCATCGTGACTGGCAGCCATCAATACCTGCAATCTGCTCCATTCTCCCTCCAAGCGCCGAACGTGAATTCTACCCGTCCCTCCATGCTGCCTTACCGACAGTTTCGCGGCTTTGGCCTGAGATGAAGCATGGCCATGCAGCAATAACTTCTTCCCTTCTTAGCTTATCTCAAGAGTAGGTCAGGGCCAGAGATGGCGTCAAGGAAAGGCCGCTGTCATGTAAGCCACTGATTCGTCAAGGAGGCGGTTGGTTGCTTGCACGACCTTCCAAAGCTGCTTTTCAGGGCTGAACCGGTGGGGGACACCGTCGGTAAGCAGCATTCTCCAGGAACGCGTGAGCGTTATACGTAAGCTCTTCTTTCGGTAAGCGTCGCCGGGTCTCGATGTCCTGAGCCTTGAGAGCTTCTGCGTTTCTCTCGTTCGAGAATCGGGAGTCTTATGCAACAGGAACACGTCGTGTAAGCGTCATCCCCTGGCGAGGAGGGCGACATGGCCGGTCTTGGCGTATCCTAGGAGATGCTTGGCAAGCGGTTCGGCGTGTTCCGGGTCAGCGAGCCCCCGAGCGGGGGTCACCGGCCGGTGGCGGTTTTCCCGGAGGGGTGGCTCGTCCTGCTGGCGGCGGCGGGCTCCCCGGGACCGGGCGGGCCGGAGCGATGCTCGGCGAGCGGATTGCGGAGGCGCGACCCGGTCCGGTCCCCACAAGGGGGCCGGGCGGTCCCCAAGTAGGGGCCGGGCGGTCCCCTCTTTGGGCCGGTCGCGCCCTCTTTTGGGCCGGCCCGGCCCACGCTTGGGCCAGCCGGCCCCTTACGAGATCTCGTAAATCCCCCGTTGGGGGCCGTCCGGCCCCTTTGGGGGGCGCTCCGGCCCACGCTTGGGCCGGTCGGTCCCTTACGAGATCTCGTAAGTCCCTCGTTGGGGGCGGTCCGGCCCCTCTTGGGGGCCGGTCGGTCCCCATCGGGGGACGGGCTGGCCCAAGCGTGGGCCGGCAGCGCCCATTCGGGGGCCCGACCGGCCCCTTCTTGGGGCCGATGCGCCCCCGCTTGGGGCCGAGCGGGGAAAACCTGGGCCGGAGGAGCCCAGGTTCAGGCCCAACGGGCCCACGTCGAGGCTGACACACCCCATTCTTGGGCCCGAGCGAAATTTCCGTGGGCGCAACCGTGAAACCGATGGGCGCTCACGAATCGGCAGAGCGCATCCGCCGAGTCCCTGGTTTGCTCCAGAACAGCACAGGAGAACGAACCTCAGCGGGTCCCCCGGCGAGGTCGGTCAAGAATCAGGGCTCTTCACCGGCGGCACGAAGTACCAGAGAGAAAAGATCTGTTTTGATCCGGAACCCGGCTCGCGTCACCAAGTCTTCGAGAACCGGACGAACCTCCAATAAGCGGATGCCGTCCGCCCCGATCAGGGCCGGGATGGTTTCAGCGTGTACCTGCCCATACTCCTATCTTTGGAGTGCCTTCGCTTTCAGCAATGAATTTCTTCCCGGAGCCGTCGAAGCCTTGCCGTCCGTTCTCAAGCTGAGCCTGGGCCAATTCAAAGCCCACCATCGCCATCTTCCGGGCACCGTGTCAGAAAATCGAACGCGATGCGGCATAAGCCCATGATTCCACAGGCGATCGCGATGAAGATCATGTTATTTCGCTCCCGCCGCCTGTCCTTGAGATCTCGCATAGCCGTCGAGTCGATATCCGTGATGGTCGTGCCGCCGCAGGTCAGTTGCCATACGGCTAACGAGGAGGGAACCACCCCCACGGTAACGGGAGAGCCGGGCAGAAGGCAGCGATGGGCCAGCGTTAAAGTCGTGAAGTCAGAAGTATATGAGAACGTCGGGCTGGCTCCCTTGATACGAAAGTAGATGTTTCGGCTCCGAGAGCGGGACCCGGCCCAACTTGTCTGGAGAGTTCCGCTGTAGAGGCGTAACTCGCCGGGTTTCGGTCGGTACATCGGCGCGCGGTCATCGGGAATCGTAAGAAGGGACGCCGCAGATACAAGCGACAACAGCAACAGGAAAAGACCTGCATTGGAGAACCATCGGGAACGGGTACGCTGTTCGTCGGGAGGGATCATCTCAAAAGCCTGAGATCGAGGCTGGTAAAGTGTAGCCCATCAGCCCGCAACCACCCCCGCCCGCAGGAACCAGAGCTCGAACCGCGGCCCCTCCTCCATCTCCAGCGCCTCCCGCACGGCCCGCTCGTAGATCGCCCCCTGCGGCGCGTAGATCGCCGCCCGGGTGTGGATCTCCTCGGCGGTCTCCACCTCGTCGGTCTTGTAGTCGGCGATCACGATGCGGCCGTCCTCCGGGTCGCGGTAGAGGAGATCGATCGCGCCGCTGACGATCCCGACCGGCGAATGCTCCCCCTCTCCCGGCGGCAGGAGGACGGAGAGCTCGCGGGCGAGGACGTGATCCTTCAGGCGCCGCATGCGCTTGAGCAGAGGCCCGGCGGCGAAGGTCTCCAGGAGGGAGGCGGCCAGGGGGAGCGCGCGGTCCAGCTCGTCCCCCTCGACGAGGGCGGCGAGGTAGGCGGGGAGGAGGCCCCGCTGGCGCTCCAGCTCCTTGGCCGAGGCGGCGCCGAGGTTCCACTCCTCCAGGGCGCGGTGGACAGCCCCGCCGGCGGCCAGGGCGGCGGCGCGGTCCCTCGCGGGATTGCCGGAACGATTGGAACGGCGGCCGTTCCTCTCGATGGTCCCGGTCTGCCGCTCGGCCTGCTGCTCACGCAGGAGGGCGTGGGCCTCCTCGGAGGCGGCGCCGCCGAAGGGTCGCCGCATCCGGACGGCGGCACGCTCGCGCTCGGCGTGGAGGGTAGCGGAGACGAAGGCGATCTCCTCCGGCCCCGGCAGCGACGGGCGCTCGGGCTCGGCGGCGAGGCCGAGATCGGCCGGCGGACGCAGGGCGGGGAACTTCCAGAGGGCGCCGGTCGGGTCCGGGAAGGACCAGGAAGGCGCCGCTTCGGCGGAGCGGAGCGCCTCCTCCCAGAGGTCCGGCAGGCTCGGCGGGAGGTCGCGGCGCGAGAGGAGGAGGTCCAGCGGATTGTGGGCCTGGTCCCACGCCAGGGGCTCCATCGTCTCCGGCCAGCGGCCGGCGAGCACGAGGCGGTCCTTGGCGCGGGTCATCGCCACGTAGAGCAGGCGGACCCGCTCGGCGGCCTCGACCACGCGGCGGTCGGCCTCGATGCGGTCGAAGCCGGGGGTCGGCGCGCCGAAGAGGCGATATTCGAAGCCGTCCCCCCAGCGGCCGGCCTCGGTCTTGGCGCCGCGGTCGCCCGGCGGCGGCTTGTGGAGCTGGAGGAGGTAGACGTGCTCGAAGTCGAGCCCCTTGGCGCCGTGGATGGTGAGCACCTGCACGGCGTCCTCGGCACTGTCCTTGGGGCGCCCCTCCTCGGCCTCGCGCGATTCGGCCACGCTGCGCCGCAGGGCGCGCAGGATGGCGGTGGCGTCGCCGCCGCTCTCCTCGATGGCGGCGAGCACCTGGCGGAAGAAGCGCTCGAGGTTGGCCAGCCGGTAGGGGCCGAGGTAGCGGGCCGCCTCGGTGGCCTCGATCAGGGTGAGCCGGCGCAGGCGCTCGACGAAGACGTCCGCCGGCTCGGTCTCGAAGGAGCGGCGGAGGACGGCCAGATGCTCGACGGCGGCCAGCAGGTTGCGGTCCCAGCCGCGCACGCGCTCGATCCCCGGCACGTCCCGCGGCACCGCGCGGACCGCCCCCTCGATCGCCCGCTTCAGCGCCGCGAGCGCGTCAGGGGCCGGCGCGCGCAGCTCGGTCATCAATCGCGGGAACTGCCGGTTCCAGAGCGGGATCAGGGCCGAGTCGGGCACCCCCACCGTGGAGGAGCGGAGCACGGTCAGCAGCGCCAGGTGGTCGCCCGGATCGAGCACCGAGCGCACCAGGGCGGCGGCCTCGATGACCTCGCGGCGGCGGTAATACTGCTTGTCGCGGCCGACGGCGAAGGGGACCCGGGCGCGGCGGAAGGCCTCCAGGTAGAGGTCGAGGTCGCCGATGCCGCGCAGCAGGACGGCGATCTCGCTCCAGGCCACCCCGTGCTCGGCGTGCAGGGCGCGGATGTCCTCGGCCAGCGCGGCGGCCTCGATCTCGGTGGCCTCGATGAGCGGCGTCTTCCAGGGCTCCTCCTGCCGCTTCCAGGAGACCCAGTGCTCGACGGGGGACCAGCCGGCGGCCGATCCGGACGATAACCCTCCGCGCCGGAAGCCGGGGTCCTCCAGCCGCCGGTCGCAGGCGAAGAGGGGCTCGAAGGCGGGCTGCACCCCCGAGAGCAGCGTCATCACCGGCGCGACCACCCGGGCGACCTCCTCCAGGATGACCGGCACGGAACGGAAGTTGAGGGAGAGCGACATGACCTCCCCACCGGCCCCGCGCACCAGGTCCACGAAGCCGTCGTAGGCCCGGAGGTCGGCGTTGCGCCAGCCGTAGATCGACTGCTTGGGGTCTCCGACCAGGAAGAGGCCGGGGCGCTCCTCGACCGGACCGTCGAGGGCGATCCAGCGCAGAAGCTCGCACTGGATGCGGTCGGTGTCCTGGAACTCGTCGACCAGGAGCTGATCGATCCGCCGCCGCACCTGCCGCCGCACCTCGGGCTGCTGGGCGAGGAGCGACTCGGCCCCGGCGAGCAGGAAGTCGAAGGTGGCGATGCCGCGGGAGCGCAGCTCGCGCTCGACCCGCCCGAGCAGGGGGATCAGCGCGCGGCGGCCGTGCTCCATCAGCTCGGGATCGAAACAGGAGAGCTGCTCGACGAGTTGGACGAGGTCGCCGGCGGCGACGGCCAGCTCGGCCGCGACCTCGCCGAAGAGGGAAGCTTCGTTCCCCTCTACCCGCCGGCGCCACTTCTTGAGATGGTCGACCAGATTCTCGGGCAGGAGCTCCGCGAACCACCCGGTCAGTGACGCGAGCGCAGCCTCCCCCTCTTCCAGGCGGCCGAGCAGGACGGCCAGGGCCTCGGCGATCCTGGTGGCGTTCGGCACCCGCACCCCTTTGCGCAGGCGGGGCTCGATCAGGCCGTGGACCTCCCCGCACGCCGCGGAGAGCCGAAGGCGGAAGCCGCGCAGCGCCTCGGGCCGGAACGGGTCCTCGTTGAGGACGGCGGCGGGGAGCCCACCCTGCAGGAGGGAGGTCAGCGCCTCGACGATCTCCGGCGGACCGAAGCCGCGGATGGCGAGGGTCAGGAGGTGGGGATCGCCCGGATCGCCGTAGCCGTCGCGCAGGGCGTCCTCGACGGTCTCGCGGACGACCTCCTCGACCAGCCGGCCGTCGGCGTCGACGGTGAGGTCGGGGTGGATGCGCGCCTCCAGCGGGTGATCGGCGAGCAGCCCGCGGCAGAAGGCGTGGATGGTGCGCACGGCCAGATGGTCGAGCGTGCCGAGGAGCGCCCGCGCCCGCCGGGACCGTTCGGGATCGGGCGGCAGCAGCGAGGCCTCGAGCCAGTCCGGAGCCGGGCCGCCGGCGGCGAGGGAGGCCAGCTCGCGGGCGGCGCGGCCGGCCATCTCCGCCGCCGCCGCCTCGGTGAAGGTGATGGCCACGACCCGCCCCAGCACCTCGGCGGCGACGCGGTCCGGACCGTCGTCCCGGGGGCGCGCGGAGGCCCGCTCGGCGAGCCGCAGGGCGGCACGCTCCCACCCCTCGCCCAGGGTCCAGGCGAGCAGCCGGCCGATGAGGGTGGTGGTCTTCCCCGTCCCCGCCCCGGCCTGGAGCACCAGGGGGACGTCGAACCGGGTCTGCGCGGCCCGGCGGGCCTCGCGGTCGGCGGCGCGGAGGTCGGCCTCGGTTTTTTCGGTCATTCCGGTCATGAGCGCCCCCCGGCCGGACCCTCACCCCCAGCCCCTCTCCCGACCCGGGAGAGGGGAGCAGGAAGCTCGCCCGCCCGTCTCCTTCCCCGGCCTTGTTCCCCCTCTCCCGGGTCGGGAGAGGGGGCCAGGGGGTGAGGGTCCGGGCGGGGGTCCAGAGGCTTCACCCCCAGCCGCCAGACCCGCAGTAGCGCCTGTTCCTCCGGCGCGAGCGTGGCGAGCGCCTCCTCCGTCCACTCGAAGAGGCGCTGGCGGGCACCGGAGTCGTGGCGCAGGCAGGCCTCGGCCACCGAGCAGTAGCCGCAGCGGCCGGGCTCCTTGCGGCCGTCGAGCTCGACGAGACGGGGGAAGAAGCTGCCCGCCTCCCAGGCGGCGAGCACCGCCTCGGAAGCCGCCGCGAAGGCCTCGATGAAGTCCTCGTCGGCGGTGGTGACCGCGAGCTCGCGGTCGCCGTCGTCGAGGCCGGGGCGCAGGAAGAGGTAGCGCCCCTTCGATTCGCCGTCCGAGCCGAGGAGATAGGCCACCGCCTGCAGGTGGGTCCCCTTCCTCACCCGGTCGAGGAAGTGGCGGCGGCGCACCTCCGGCCTGTGCGCGGTGGAGATCGGCCGGCCGGTCTTGTAGTCGGTCCAGATGACCAGGCCGCCGCTCTCCTTGTCGACGCGGTCGGCCTTGAAGAGAACGTGGCGGAGGGAGCCCGGAGCGTCCCCCACGTCGAGCTCCCCTTCGAATTCCGTCGCCAGCACGGGCACCGCCCCCTTCGACCAGTCCATGTCGCGGGCGGTGTCGAGCAGGGGGCGGGCGCGGAAGGCCAGGGCGCGCGCCAGGCCGGGGAGGAAGATCCCCTCCTCCTCGAGCAGCCGGATGGATTCGGTGTAGAGCATCTGCTCGACGTCGCGCTCCTCGGGCCAGCCCATGGCGACCGGATCGAGCTCGCGGACGCCGCCTCCTCGGAGCCTCTCCCGGCCGGGGGGGCGCGCGATCTTCTCCAGCACGCCGTGGACGACGTTGCCGAGGATCACCGGGTCCACGCTGGGGAGCGCGGCCAGCGGATCGGGGGTCGGCTCGATCCGCAGCAGGCGGACGAGGAAGAGCTGCCACGGGCAGGCGGCCAGGTTCTCCAGCTGGGTGACGTAGAGGTCGCGCAGCCGGGGCTCCCCCTCGCCGCCGCCGGGGATCTTGCCGATGAAGCCGAAGTAGGGGCCGAGCCGGAAGCGCGCCGCCCGCCCCTCGGGAGTGCGGAGGTCGGGGTCCATCTCCTCCACCACGGCGAGGCGCGCGGTGGCCAGCCGCTCGGGGGAGAGGTCGAATCCTTGTAGGGGCGCGGCATGCTGCGCCCGCGGCTCGAGCTCGACGCGCGACTCCTTGATCGCCATCTTCAGCACCCGCCCCCACCAGCGCCGGGGGGCATGGAGCCCGGCCATGACGGCGTGCTCGGCGGCGGTGCGGGGTCCCGGCAGCGGCCCCGCCTTGGGCAGGCTCCAGAGCGGCGGGGCCTTGGCGATCTCCAGCCGCTCGCGCAGCCTCTCGACCAGCGGCGAGGCCGGCAGCGGCTTGCCGTCGTCGTCCGCCGTCTGCCAGGAGAGGGTGACGGCCGGGGCCGCCGAGAGGAGCTGGGCGAAGAGGTAGCGCTCCTCGTCGAAGCCCGAGCGCTTGATCGGGACGTCGGGCAGCACCCGCTGGAGGATGCGGCGCAGGTCGTCGGGCAGCAGGGGGTCCTCGCGGATGCCGCGCGGGAAGACGTCGCGGTTCAGCCCCATCACGAAGAGGTGGTCGAAGGTGCGCGCGCGGGCCTCGGTCACCGAGAGCACCTGCACGCCGCCCCCCTGGCCGCCGATGCCGGAGGCGCCGGCCGCCTCCAGGAGGTCCTCGACGAGCAGCCGCATCTCGTCCCGCTCCAGCCGGAAGCCGGCCGGCACCTCCCGCTCCAGCTCCAGCAGGGCGGCGCGCACCGGCGCGGCCTCTTCACTGCCGAGGTCCCAGCCGAGATCGGCGGTGAGGAGCGCCCGCAGGCGGGCGAGGTGATCGGCGGCGGGCGCCTCGGCGGGCCAGGCGGCGAGCCGCTCGCGGGTGCGGCGGGCGGCGCGCACGGCGGCGCGGATCAGCGAGCCCGGAATGCGCCGACGCCGGGCGTGCGCCTCGTTACTCCGCACCCCTTCGTCCCCCCCCTCCTCGGGGACGTCCCCCTCCTCGCCGACCGTCTGCAACCCCTGGCGGATCGGCAGGGCGTAGGAGCCCTTGCGCAGCACGTCTTCCAGGCGCAGCTCGGTGGCGTCGCGCAGCCGCCCGGCGCCGAGGGCGGCGAAGGCGAGCCGGAGATCGACCCAGCCGCCCCCCCGCGCCTGCGGCACGGCCGGCGAGTGGGACGCCTCGGGCAGGGCCATCACCGCGTCGAGCCAGCGGTCGGACGGCACCGCTTCCCCCTCGCGCAGCAGCTCCAGCAGGGCGCGGGCGCGGCGGCCGGCCGGCTCCAGCCCGCCGTGCTCGCCGACGCCCGAGAAGGGGATGCCCAGGCGGTCGAAGTGCCGGCGCAGGGCGAAGCGGTAGGGGTCGAGATCGCGGGCCACGACGCCGATCCCCTCGGGCCGTTCGCCGCCGTCGAGCAGCGCGCGCACCCGGGAGGCGATCTCCCGCGACTCGGCCTCGGCCCCCACGGCCTCGCAGGCGTCCAGGCCGGGAGCGGCCCCCTCCGGGTCCGGAGACGCCTCGACCGCCGATGAATGTCCGAGGCGCTCGGCGAAGCGGGCGGTGAACTCCCGCTCCCGCCCCTCCCCCTCGGGCTTCGGCGGGTGGTCGAGGATCAGCCAGGCGCCGCGGCGGCGCAGGAGGGCCTCGATCAGGTCGGTGGCCACGCCGGTGGCGTCGGCGAAACCGTGGATCAGGAGGGCCCGTGCCGGCAGGGCCTCCTCGGCGCCGGTGTCGACCCGCTCGGTGGCGCGCCGGAGGAGGGTCGAGATCCTCCCCAGCCCCGAGGCCCGCATGGCGGCCTCGGCCCAGGCGGCGGAGCGCACCAGGGCGCGGGCGCGCTCCACGTCCGCCCGGCTGGCCACGAACGGGCCGTCGCTCGCCAGCGCCTCCTCGGCGGCCTCGGCGTGGATGGGCTCGAAGCCGGCGTCGAGCAGGTCGCGCACGGTGCCGGTGACCGCCGCGAAGCCGTCGGTGAGATCCTCCAGCCCCCGCCGGAGCGACGGCTCGTCGCGGGCGGCGCGCTGGGCGAAGACGTCGAGCAGGCTGCCGCCGCGGGGCGCGCTCTCCCCCGAGCGCTCCAGGATCTCGGCAGCCAGCCCGAACAGGGTCTGCACCGAGACCCCGGCCACCGACCGCCCCCGCCGCCGCACGATCGCCGCCGCCACGTGGAGCCGGAGGCTGCGCGAGGGGACGACGATCCGCACCGGCACCCCGAGCAGTCCAGGGTCCCGCCGCACCTCGGCGAGGAACGCGTCGAGGCGCTCCAGCAGGAGAGCCTCGGCGGCGCGGGCGCCCGAGGCGATCAGGATGCGGCCGGTGGGCCGGGGGGGGGCGGGGCGAGGTCGAAAAGGCTGAGCTGCTGCAACGGCACGGGGCAAGGATACCGCGAGCGGGCCCTCGCCTCCCCGGTCTAGAGCCCCCGGGACCGCCGGATCTCTTCGAGGCGGGCGAGGTTCAGCCGCAGGACGGAGGCGTCGAACCCCTCGGCTTCGATCTCCCGGACGGCACGATCGATCAGGGCGATCCCCGCCGACAGATCGAGGTCGTGCCCTTGGGCGTCGAAGGTGGGCAGGCCCGCATCCCAGGCCACGGCGAGCTCGAAGGTGCAGCCGTTGCTGTACTCCCAGTCGTCGCTGAAACAGACCGCCCGGAACCGGGTGCGGATCAGGCTCTCCCAGAAGGCCAGATATTCTTCCTGGTTCCATTCCGGAGCGGAATAGGGGGCCGGGGTCACGGTCAACGGCCGGCCCGGGATCCGGTCCCGCAGCTCGCGGGCGAAGGCGTTGGCCTCCGCCACGTTGGGCTCCCAGAGCCGCGTCCGCCACCCCTCCTCCCCGAGCGCCGCCTTCAGGGCCGCGATGTCGCGAACCCCGTACTCCTCGAAGAGCTGGAACAGCCGCGGGCCGGTGGTCAGCTCGCTGCTGGCATAGACCGCCTTCTCGCCGTTGAGCACGCAATCGATGGCGAGCCGGGCCATCTCCGCGTCCTCCCGGTAGGTCCGGGCGTGCGGGATGGCGTCCAGCTCGCCGTGGGGGTTGTAGAAGGGCATGATCGGGAGGATCTTACCGGAACCTCCCGAAGCTTTCCCGCGCTTCAGGCCGCGGGCTGAAGATTCGGTTTGATGTACTCCTCGAACACGGCGTCGTTGAACGAGCGGAGCAGCTCCCCCAGGACCTCCAGGGATTCGTGGAGAACCACTCCGAGCTCCTCGTCCCGAATGCCCAGGGATCCGGAGGCCGCGGGAGCGAGCAACTGCGACGCCCGCTCATAGTCGGGATCATGGGGCGCCTCGGCCTGGTCGAGCTGATCCCAGAGCGCATCCAGATACTCCTGATTGCGGAAGGAGATCTGGATCGCCCCCCGGCGAGCGCCGGCCCCCATGCCGCGCTGCCACGTGGGGAACGGGAGGACCAGGAACGCCTTGTAATCGGGCGCGAGGCGCGTCTGGTAATAGCTGCCGAGCGTCAGCTTGATCGGTTGGAGCGCAGGATAGCGCGGCGGCGCATTGTTCAGCAGGACGATTTCGTCCTTCCTGGCCAGATAGGGGCTCTTGAACCAGCGCGCCTCCCCCGTATAGACGGAGATCCAGGCTACCGAGTGCTTCTCGAACGGGACGGGGAGGCTCCCCCGCTCCCGCGAGAGGTAATACAGCATCGACTCATCTTCCGACAGGACCGTGATGTTGACGCGGATGTCGGCCCCGGCGAGCGCCTCGTGCCCCTTCGCCTTCAGCCGGTGGAGCGCCCGCACGACCGCCGCGTCCACCTCATCCCGGATCCGTTCAGCGGCCCGCACGATCGAGCGGTGGAGGTCGATGATCGTATCCTCGAATATCTTGGTGCGGAGCTGGTTGCGGCCACGGATCACGTTGAAGAAGGTATCCAGGAAGATCAGCGTGACCGACCGCAGGGACAGCAGCCAGCGCCAGATCCGATGGAGCCAATACTGGACCCCGTTGAGAGATCCCCCATGCCGCCGGGAAAGCTTGGAATTTGGAAGAACAGGCTGCTGACGGGTGGCGATCCGGCTCCGCAAAGCCTCGATCGCGCTCTGGAGCCCCGCGTAGAGAAACAGGATCAGGAAGAAGACGATGACGAAAATCAGGATGTAGTAGGCCTTGCCGTTGATCTCCTGGAGATTCCAGACGGACCCCAGGAAATCCAGGACGAGCATGCCGCCGAGACCGGCCAGGACGGTCTTGGCAAAGTTGTTCGTGAGGGTCGAAAGCGCCGTGGCCGGCTGAGCCGCCGGCGGGTCCGGCGCAGCCCCTGGAGAGGCGAGACGGCTCTGCGTTGGAGGGATCTCCCAGAGCTGGACCACCGTCAGGAAAGCCGCCAGGAAAGCGATGGCGATCACCACCGCCCGCGCGAGGTCCGGCTTCACGAGCACGACCTGCCACAACCAGGCGATCGCCTGGGAGATGGGGTTGGGATCGGAGGCCGGCACCAGCTTCGGCAGCGGAGCGTCCGGCTTGAAGGTCCTGCTCTCCGGTTCGTACCAGTAGAAATTGCGCCAGACGCCGTCGCCCCGCAGGCGGAACAGGGTGAACCCCCGGGCCTGGACCGGAGAGGTGTCCTGGAAGCGGACCGACAGGGGCGGGGCGAGGAAGAGCTTGCGGACATCCGCCCGCTCCGACGGAGAGGTGGCCCAGCGGTAGGGGCGGTAGTAGATCTCTTTGTGGGAATCGTGGAAGTGGCCGGCCAGGACCCCGGCGACGTTCCCCGAGTCGACAATCTCTTTCCAGCTCTGGTAGACGGCCGGGCTCACGTTCCAGGGCGAGAACGCCGCCCAATCGGGCCGGTGGGACTTGGCCGGAGGCTCGGCCCGCCATCTGAATTTCCCCAACGGATAGGGATCGTCGATCTCCGGGATGTGGGTGACGATCAGGGCCTTCTTCCCCTGAGCCCTCGCCTGGTCGACCAGAGTTGCGAGCTGCTGCATCTGGGCTTCCTGAACCGGCTGGTTCGCCGCGTAGGTCTCCTTGTCGTTCTTGAAGGAGAAGGACGAGAAACCGATCAGCCGGAAATCGGTCCCGGGGACGTCGAAGGAGCAGCCGGAAGGGAGATGCGCCGGATCGCGATAGCAGGAGGTGAGATCGTGCAGGACCACGCCCGAGCCGGCGATCCGCTTCTGGACATCCCCGAGGAAGGCCGACGTCACGTCGAGGTCCGGTCCCGATGGAGCCTCGTTCGCCACGTCGTTGTTCCCGAGCACGAAGTAGATGTCCTTGACCGGGCTCCCTTTCAACGTCTCCGCCAGCAGGCTGACGGCGCTCTCCCGCTCCGCCGGCGTGACCACCTCCTTCTCGAGCTTCTCCGGCTCCTTGACCACGGGCGGGGCCGTGGGCGCCGGCGGCACGGTAACCCTGCCGAACCGGTCGAGCCCGAGATCCCCCGTCACCAGCAGGAAGCTGGGTTTGGACTCCAGGCCGGGAACCGCTCCCAAGCCGCGGATCAGGTCCGAGAACGCGGCCTGGTTCAGCTTCTCCTGGTGCAGGCGCACGTTTTTATCCTTCTCATCGTCATAGTACAGATGCGGATCGGTCGCGTGGGCGAACCAGACGGCTTGCCCGTCTTGCGGGGTCTCGGCCACCCGGCGCTGACAGGCGAGGGAGAACAACAGGGTGACAGCCAGAAGGAGAGAAGCGAGGACGCGCATCGGGCACACCTCCACGGTTGAATCGACTCCAAGGGAGACGGACTGGACTAGGGATTTTCCGCTCAGCGGCCTTCAGGATGCCGGCGCGTCGATCCGCGAGGGGATCCGCGCCCGCCGCAGGAGGTCCCCGAAATGGCTGGTGACCCCGACGCGGCCGACGAGCACGATCCCCTCCCCCGTGCCCTCGACCCTGGCGATCAGCTCGCGCAGAGCGTCGATCCCTTGAGAGATTTCAAACGAATGATAGCAGAGGGCCTCGCCCGGAAACACGTCGCGCCCGGTGGCCGGGCTGATCCCGCGGTGGAGCTGGACGATCCAGGGGCGGGCGCCGTCGTGGGCCCATTCGAAGCGGACCGGGCCCAGGCGGCCGGCGGCGCGGCGGTAGAGGTCGCGCAGCGAGCTCGCGATCTCCGGCGGCAGCTCCTCCGGCGCCCGGCGGCCGAGCATGAACTGGTCGCCGAAGCCGGCCACCCCCTCGATCAGCGGCTCGCCGTCCGCGCCGGTGAGCAAGGCGCCGGAGAAGCGGGCGTCCACACCCTCCTGGGCGAGGACGGAGGCGATCAGGTCCCCCGCCGGGTCCTCCGCCTGGAGCAGGCGGTAGGGGTCGGTCCAGCCGTGGCGGGTGGTGAAGCGCCCCGGCACCTGCTCGCGCGGGCAGGTGCGCAGCCAGGTCTCGGCGGTGCCGGTGGGGGTGCCGAAGGAGAACGGCGCGAGGGCGCGCGGGATCACCCGGGTGCGCGGGACCGGCAGCCCGAGGGCGTCCGCCATCAGCAGGCCGAAGGTCTTGTCCCCCAGGTGGCGGCTGAAGCGGTTGGGCCAGGCGATCCGCGGCGCCGACGGCGGCGGCCCCGGCTCCTCGATCTCCCAGAGGATGGTGTGCTCCCGCCGGTACCCCCGCCGTATGGGGTGGAGGCTGAACTCGACCCGCGTCTCGGTTTTCGCGAGCAGCGCGGGGCGGAAGCCGTAGACCGTCTCCAGCACGCGCAGGCCGAGATCCCGGGGGAAGCCGGCGGCGTCCGGCTTCTCGACGCAGCGGGGGGTGTCCCCCGGGGCGAGCTCCAGGGCATCGCCGAAGGCCACACCGGAGACGCCGCCGTCCAGCACGTCCACCGTCTCGTTGAGGATGGTGTAGAGCCCCTGCGCGGCCAGGCCGTCCAGGCCGGAGAGGATCTCCCCCGGGTCCGTGCAGCCGTAGAGGAAGGAGCGGCTCTTCGGATTCTCCGGCTCCCAGCTGCGGACGTTGACCGACCCCTCGGGCGACGCGGCCAGCATCGCCGCCACGGCCTCCTCGCGCGAGCCGAAGCGGTGCCCGGGCTGCACCCCCCGGATCCAGGCGTGGCGCTGGACGAGGTCCGGCCCGAAGCTGACGAACTGGGCGACGTTCGCGCGGCGGGCGAGATGATCGAGGACGTCGTCTTTGAAGTGGCCGGACACGGGGGGAGGATATATCGGAGCGGCGCCGTTGAGGGCGACCGCAGGTCGCCCCTACAACCTCCGGCGCAAGGTACGCGCGGGGCGCAGGTTGTAGGGGCGACCTGCGGTCGCCCTGCCTACGCCCCCGCCGCGATCGTCTTCTCGACCCCACGGCGGTCGAGCTCCTGATCCTTGTACTGGAGCAGGTAGAGGCGGTAGTAGATGCCGCGCATGGCGAGCAGCTCCTGGTGGGTGCCGTACTCGCGGACCTCCCCCTTGTGGAGGACGAGGATGTGGTTCGCCCGCTGGATCGTCGACAGCCGGTGGGCGATGACGATGCTGGTGCGGCCGACCAGCAGGCGGTCGAGCGCCTTCTGGATCAGCTGCTCGGTCTCGGTGTCGATCGACGAGGTGGCCTCGTCGAGGATCAGGATGCTGGGATCGAAGGCGAGGGCGCGGGCGAAGGCGATCAGCTGCTTCTGCCCCACCGAGAGCCCGGCGCCGCGCTCCTTGACCACCGCGTCGAAGCCGCCGGGCAGGCGCTCGATGAACTGCAGGGCGTGGACCTCGCCGGCCGCCCAGCGGATCCGCTCGTCGTCGATCGCCGCGTTGCCCAGCCGGATGTTGGCGCCCACCGAGCCGGAGAAGAGGAAGACGTCCTGGAGCACCATGGCGACGCTGCGCCGCAGGCGGGCGAGGTCCCACCCCCCCACCTCCACGCCGTCGACCCGCACGACGCCGGCGTCGACGTCGTAGAAGCGCAGCAGGAGGTTGGCGAGCGTGCTCTTGCCGGCGCCGGTGTGCCCCACCACGGCGAGCGTCTCGCCCGCCCGCACCCGGAAGGAGATCCCCTTGAGCACCGGCTCCCCTTCCTTATAAGAGAACCGGACGTCGTCGAACTCGATCTCCCCCTTCACCATCTCCGGCGAGTAGGCCCCGGCCGGCGTGGTGATGGTGACCGGCGTGTCCATCAGCCGGAAGATCCGCTCCGAGCTCGCCATCGCCGACTGCAGGATGTTGTACTTCTCCGACAGGTCCGAGAGCGGCTGGTAGAACCGCTGGGCGTACTGGAGGAAGGCGATCAGCGCGCCCACCGAGATGACGCCCGAGATCACCCGGCCGCCGCCGAACCAGATCAGCAGGCCGCCGCCGACCGCCGAGATCAGCTCGACGCCGGGGAAGAAGACGGCGTAGTAGAAGATCGACCGCACGTTGTAGTCGCGGTGGTCGGCGTTGATGCGGTCGAAATCCGCGTAGGACTTCTCCTCGCCGTTGAACAGCTGCACCACCGGCATGCCGGTGATGTGCTCCTGGAGGAAGGCGTTGATGCGGGCGATCTTGACCCGCACCTCGCGGAAGCTCTGCCGCACCCGGACGCGGAACCAGGAGGTCAGCGCGAACAGCAGCGGGATGATCGAGAAGGCGACCAGCGCCAGCCGCCAGTCGAGCCAGAAGAGCACCGCCACGATGCCGGCGAGGAGCACCAGGTCGCCGAAGATCGAGACCAGGCCGGCGGTGAACATCTCGTTGAGGGCGTCGACGTCGGTCGTCACCCGGGTCACCAGGCGGCCGATCGGGTTGCGGTCGTAGAAGCTCAGCGGCAGCCTTTGCAGGTAGCCGAAGATCTGCCCGCGCAGGTCCTTCATGATGTACTGCCCCATCAGCTGCAGCACGTACCCCTGGGCGTAGAGCGCGCCGAAGGTGAGCACCAGGATGGAGAAGTAGAGGATCGACACCAGGGTCAGCCCCTGCACGGCGATGTCCGCCGGGTAGATCCCCCGCGCCAGCAGGAAGTTGCGCACCAGGGCGCCCGGCGCCGAGACCTGGCCGATCGCCGCCCCCGGCGGGCGGATGAAGAGGTCGAGGGCCACGGCGGTGGCCAGCGGCCCGACGAGCTGCAGCAGGGAGGAGAGGATGATCAGCCCGAGCGAGCCGAGCGCCATGTCTCCGTACGGGCGGACGTAGCTCACCAGCCGGCGCATGAGGCGGGCGTCGTAGACCTTCCCCAGGCCCTCCTCTTCGTGGTGACCGCCGGCCGGCTCGCTCATTGCGGTACGATACCGCAAGTCGATCCCTGAGTCGTACCGAATGGACTGGCTTATGGCCTTTCATCTATTCCCTCAATGGTGTAGACTGATGCCAGTTTTTGTCCATTCAACTTGTCGTCTGTCGGTCCAAGTCGATCGCTGGAGCTTGTGGTCATGCCGCCGACCTTGAACCAGTTGTTGAAGTCGATGGTGGAGCAGGGGGGTTCCGACCTCCACATCGCGACCAACTCACCGCCGCAGGTGCGGGTGGACGGCCATCTGCGGCCGCTCAACCTGCCGCCGATGACGCCGTCGGAGACCAAGCAGCTCGCCTACTCGATCCTGACCGACAACCAGAAGCACCGGTTGGAGGAGAGCCTGGAGATCGACCTCTCCTTCGGCATCAAGGGGCTCGCCCGCTTCCGCGCCAACATTTTCCACCAGCGCGGCGCGATCGGCGCCGTCTTCCGGCAGATCCCCTACGAGATCAAGAGCTTCCGCGAGCTCGGGCTGCCGACGATCATCGAGCGGCTGTGCGAGAAGCCGCGCGGCCTGATCCTGGTGACCGGGCCGACCGGCTCGGGCAAGTCGACGACGCTGGCCGCGATGATCGACAAGATCAACCGCGAGCGCAGCGAGCACATCGTCACCATCGAGGACCCGGTCGAGTATCTGCACAGCCACAAGAAGTGCATCGTCAACCAGCGCGAGGTCAACGCCGACACCCACAGCTTCACGGCGGCCCTGCGCTCGGCCCTGCGGCAGGACCCCGACGTGGTGCTGATCGGCGAGATGCGCGACCTGGAGACGGTGGAGGCGGCGCTGCGCATCGCCGAGACCGGCCACCTGACCTTCGCCACCCTGCACACCAACTCGGCGGCGCAGACGATCAACCGCATCATCGATGTCTTCCCCGCCCACCAGCAGGCGCAGATCCGCGCCCAGCTCTCGCTGGTGCTGGAGGGGATCATCTGCCAGACCCTGCTCCCCAAGACCGGGGGCAAGGGGCGGGCGATGGCGATGGAGATCCTGATCCCGAGCTCCGCGATCCGCAACCTGATCCGCGAGGACAAGGTGCACCAGATCTACGGCATGATGCAGGCCGGTCAGGCCAAGCACGGGATGCAGACGTTCAACCAGTCCCTGGCGGCCCTTTACTTCAAGCGCATGATCACGCTGGAGGTGGCGCTCGCCCGCTCGTCCTACCCGGACGAGTTGCAGGAGATCATCAACCGCGGTCCCGCCAGCCTGAACCCGGCGTTGACCGCGTAGGCGGAGGAGTAGGAAGATGCCCAGCTTCGTATGGAAAGGCAAGACCCGCGCCGGTCAGATCCAGGAAGGGCAGCTCCTGGCCGACTCGCGCGACGCCGC
Source organism: uncultured Acidobacteriota bacterium (assembly GCA_963698025.1). GTDB lineage: Bacteria > Acidobacteriota > Thermoanaerobaculia > Multivoradales > UBA5704 > DATARR01. The sequence goes on from OY969112.1 coordinate 2,787,187, forward strand.
GGCGGCGGTCCTGCGGCGCCAGCAGATCCAGATCACCAGCATCCGCGAGAAGGGGCGGGAGGTCAAGCTGATCCCGCGCTTTCCGCGCGGCGTCGGCGCCAAGCGCATCGCCATCTTCACCCGCCAGTTCTCGGTGATGCTCGACGCCGGCCTGCCGCTCGTGCAGTGCCTGGAGATCCTCGGCAGCCAGGAGGAGAACCGCACCTTCCAGGCGATCATCAACCAGGTGAGGAGCGACGTCGAGTCCGGCGCCTCGCTCGCCGAGGCGATGCGCAAGCACCCCAAGGCGTTCGACGGCCTGTTCACCAACATGGTGGCGGCCGGCGAGTCGGGCGGTATCCTCGACATCATCCTGCAGCGCCTCTCGGTCTACATCGAAAAGGCCGTCAAGCTGAACAGCCAGGTCAAGGCGGCGCTGATCTATCCGGTGTCGATCATCGTCATCGCCGCCCTGGTGGTGTTCATCATCCTGTGGAAGGTGATCCCGGTGTTCGCCCAGCTGTTCGCCGGCCTCGGCAGCGAGATGCCGTTCCTCACCCGCATGGTGATCGGCGCCAGCAACTTCGTCGCCAACTACATCATCTTCATCGCGCTGGTGGTGGTCTTCGGATGCGTGGCGGTCAGCCGCTGGCACAAGACGCCGCACGGCCGGCGGATCCTCGACACCGCGATGCTCAAGATCCCGGTCGTCGGCATGCTGCTGCGCAAGATCGCCGTCGCCCGCTTCTGCCGCACGCTCGGCACCCTGACCGCCTCCGGCGTGCCGATCCTCGACGGCCTCGAGATCACCGCCAAGACCGCCGGCAACGCCGTCATCGAGGACGCCGTGATGTCGGTGCGCAAGAGCGTCGAGGAGGGCAAGACGATCAGCGAGCCGCTCGCCCAGACCAAGGTGTTCCCCAGCATGGTCGTGCAGATGATCAACGTCGGCGAGCAGACCGGCGCCCTCGATCAGATGCTGTCGAAGATCGCCGACTTCTATGAAGAAGAGGTCGACACCGCGGTCGCCGGCCTGATGAAGCTCATCGAGCCGGTGATGATCACCGTGCTCGGCGTGATCATCGGCACGATCGTCGCGGCGATGTACCTGCCGCTGTACTCGATCCTGAGCAAGATCGGGTAGAAGGACCCGAGGCGGCGGCGAGCGCCGCCGCCTCTATACTCACCGATGACCCCCCTGGCGCGTCAGCTCCGCTGGTACATCGCCATCCGCGTGGTGGCGATCGTCAGCGTGCTGCTCCCGTTCGGCCTGTTCCAGCTCTGGATGCTGCCGGCCACCCCGCAGCCGGCCGAGCCGAGCTTCGTCGGGCCGCCCGTGCCGGGCTCCCCGCCCGCCACCGTCCGGGTGACCCCCCCGGCCGCCGAGCTGGAGGTGCTGCCGCGCAACATGGTCCGGCTGCTCGGCGGCGCCACCTTTGGCGCCACCCTGCTCTACATCGCCCTGCTGCGGCTGCTGCGGCGCTCCCCCACCACCCAGGCCTACATCCAGTTCTTCGGCGACCTGATCCTGATCACCGGTCTGATCTACTTCCTGGGCGGCGCCACCAGCCCCTTCTCGCTGCTCTACCTGATCGTCATCGCCGTCGCCTCGACGCTGCTGCGCCGCCGCGCCGGCGTCATCGTGGCGAGCGCCGCCTTCCTGCTCTACGGCGGCATGATCGTCGCCCTCTCCTACCACGCGATCCCGCCGGCGACCCCCAGCCAGGAGGTGATCCTGGGCTGGCGGCTCGGCTACAACCTCGCCGTCCACGGCTTCGGCTTCTACGTGGTGGCGCTGCTCACCTACTACCTGGCGCACAACGTCACCCGCGCCGAGCGTGCGCTCGAAGAGAAGAGCGAGCACCTGGCCGACCTCCAGGTGGTGCACCGCGACGTCATCCAGTCGATCACCAGCGGCCTGCTGACCACCGACCTCGAAGGCACCGTCACCAGTGCCAATCTGGCGGGGCTGGAGATCCTCGGCCGCGCCGAGGCCGAGCTCGTGGGATTGCCGATCCACCAGTCGGGGCTGTTCACCGCCCAGCACTGGCGCGAGGCGACGGCCGAGAGCGAGCGGACGGGGCGCATGCGCTCCGAGGTCGAGATGACCCGCGGCGACGGTGCCGCCCGCCACGTCGGCTTCACCATCTCGCGCCTCACCGATGCCTTCGGCAACCACCGCGGGTACATCATCATCTTCCAGGACCTCACCCGCTGGCGGCGCATCCAGGAGGAGCTGCGGATGAAGGACCGCATGGTCGCCGTCGGCGAGCTCGCGGCCGGGCTCGCCCACGAGATTGGCAATCCGCTGGCGGCGATCTCGGGCTCGGTGCAGATGCTCGCCGGCCGCATCGACGGCGACCCCGCGCAGCGCAAGCTGATCGAGATCCTGCTCAAGGAGAGCCACCGGCTCGACCGCACGATCAAGGGGTTCCTGCGCTTCGCCCGCCCGCGCGAGCGCTCCAGCGTCTCCTTCGACATCGCCCGGCTGCTCACCGAGAACTTCGAGCTGCTCCGCAACAGCGAGGAGGTCTCCGACCACCACCGCCTGGAGCTCGACCTCGACCCCCACTCGGCGCGCCTGTTCGCCGATCCCGACCAGGTGAGCCAGATCTTCTGGAACCTGGCGCGCAACTCGCTGCGGGCGATGCCGGACGGCGGCTCCCTGCGCATCGCCGGCCACTTCTCCGGCGGCGAGTGGTACCGCCTGCAGGTGATCGACACCGGCCGCGGCATGTCCGAGGAGCAGCGCACCAACCTGTTCCATCCTTTCCAATCATTTTTCGACGGTGGCACCGGCATCGGCATGGCGATCGTCTACCGGATCGTCCAGGACCACGGCGGACGCCTGCGCGTCGACAGCCGTCCCGGCGCCGGCACCACGATCACCGTCGAGCTGCCCACCGTCGCCGCCAGCGTGACGCTGGTTTCCGCGGAGGCGCCCGTATGAGTGCTCGCCATCGCCTGCTGATCGTCGACGACGAATCGAGCCTGGCCGACTTCCTCTGCCTGCTCTTCCAGGGGGAGGGGTACGACGTCGCCACCGCCGGCTCCGTGGAAGAGGCGCGCAAGAGCCTCGAACGCGCCAGCTACGACCTCGTGCTCTGCGACATCCTGATGCCCGACGGCAACGGCCTCGAGCTGCTGCGCGAGATCAAGACGCTGAACGGCGGCGGACCGCAGGTCATCATGATGACCGCCTACACCTCCACCAAATCGGCCATCGAGGCGATGAAGCTGGGCGCCGCCGACTACGTCTCCAAGCCCTTCGACGTCGAAGAGCTGAAGATCGTCGCCCAGAAGGCGCTCGAGCGGGCCGAGCTCGCCGACGAGAACGTCTACCTGCGCCGGGAGCTGGAGCAGAAATACACGTTCAACAACATCATCGGCAAGAGCGGGCGGATGCAGGCGATCTTCTCGCTGATCGAGCGCATCGCCCGCACCGCCTCCACCGTGCTGATCCACGGCGAGAGCGGCACCGGCAAAGAGCTGATCGCCCGCGCCATCCACTTCTCCAGCCCGCGCTCCACGCGCCGCTTCCTTTCGATCAACTGCGGCGCCATGCCCGAAAACCTGCTGGAGAGCGAGCTGTTCGGCCACGAGCGCGGGGCCTTCACCGGCGCCGTGCGCGACAAGAAGGGGCTCTTCCAGGAGGCCGACCGCGGCACCCTGTTCCTCGACGAGATCGGCGAGATGACGCCGACCATGCAGGTGAAGCTCCTGCGCGCCCTGCAGGAGAAGATCGTCCGCAAGGTCGGCGGCACCGAAGAGGAGCCGGTCGACGTGCGGATCATCACCGCCACCAACCAGGACCTCGAGGCGCGCCTGCAGACCGGCGAGTTCCGCGAGGACCTCTACTACCGGATCAACGTGCTGCCGATCCACCTGCCGCCGCTGCGCCAGCGGCGGGAGGACATCCCGCTGATGGTCGACTTCTTCCTCGAGAAGTACTGCAAGCAGATGGATCTGCCGCAGCGGCAGATCTCGATCGAGGCGATGCACATCATCGAGAGCTACGATTGGCCGGGCAACGTGCGCGAGCTGGAGCACCTGATCGAGCGGGTGCTCGCCCTCTCCCACGCCGAGACCATCACCACCCGCGACCTCCCCGTCCACCTGCTGACCAACCGGCGGACCAACCCCGACCTGGTGCAGCTCCCCGAGGAGGGGCTCGACCTCGAGGCCTACCTCGAATCGATCCGTACCCAGTTGATGATCCAGGCCCTGGAGCGCACCGACGGCGTGCAGACCCAGGCCGCCGAGATCCTCGGCATGAGCTTCCGCTCGTTCCGGTACTACGCCAAGAAGGCGGGGATCAAGGGCGGGGACTGAGGAGCCCCCGCAGGACCTCTTCCGGGCTCGCGAACATCTCCTCGGGCGTGAGGGCCCGGAGCGCCTCCGGGTTCGTGTAACCCCAGGCCACCGCACCGAACGCGATCCCCTCCGCGCGGGCCGCCTCCAGGTCCCGGATCTCGTCTCCGATCGAGATCGCCGCAGCCGCGGGGACTCCACTGGCGCGCAGCACCGCCCGGATCTTCGGCCGCTTGCCGAAGATCGAGGCGCCGCAGGCGTAGTGATCGATCAACGCCGCGTTGTCCGGGCCGAGGACCCGGCGGACATTCTCGATCGAGTTCGAGGTGACGATCGCCAGCCGGATCCCCCGTCCGGCCAGCTCACGCAGGAGCCGGTCCACGCCGGGGAACAGGGCGATGCCGCCGATGTCCCGGGCCATCTGCAGCCGCATCTGGCTCACGATCCGGGGGAGCTTCCACGCGGACAACCCCAGATGCCCGACCACCTGCCGGGCCCCCTGGCCGCGGAGCGCCTCGATCTCGTGCTCCTCGAGCCGCCGGAACCGGTGCTCGTCCGCGAGCCGGTTGACCATGTCGAGAAACCAGGGGAAGGAATCCGCCAGCGTGCCGTCGAAGTCGAAGAGGACCAGCCGGTATTTCATCGCTGGGGCTGGAGCGGTCATTTGCCTGCCACACAGGCTCCTAAATCTTCACGCCGCCCACTTCGTGGCGGACCGGATAGTCGACGACGATCGCGCGGCACCGCGTCTTGACAGCCACGGCGTGGGTCGTGCCTCCGGGTATCACCACCGCGTGGCCGGCGCCAACGCATTTCGTTTCCTCGCCGAGCGTCACGTCGACCTCCCCCTCGAGGATGTGCCAGACCTCTTCGTTCGGATGGGAGTGCACGTGCAGCGCCGCGTCGGCGTCGATCTCGTAATAGGCGAAGGTCATGTGCTCGGAATGAAAGAAGCGGCCGTGCCAGCCCGGTTTCGGCTCGGCTTGCGGAAGCGTGTCCGGATCGATAAAGCCCATATGCGTTCTCCTCCAGCAGGTCCTACCGACAGGTTATATCCATCGCCGCACCCGTGCGCGGTACTGGTGATATTCGTCCCCAAAGACCTGGAAAAGCCGTCGCTCCTCGACGGGAATGACGATCCGATCGAGGTAGCCCAGGAGCACGGGGAGCAGGATCAGCGGCCAGACCTGGCCCTGAGTGCCGCCGACGCCCAGGTAGATCAGCGTCAGCCCCAGGTACATCGGATTGCGGCTGGCCCGGTAAGGCCCGGAGGTCACCAGCCTGGCGGGCGTCTCGAACGGCACGGTCGTCGTGCTGGCCTTCCGGAAGAGCTTCAGGGATGAGAACGCGACCAGCACGCCCAGAACGATGATAGCGATCCCTGCCATCAGGCCGATCCAGAGAACCTCCGCCGAATGGATATGGATCGGCAGGAGGAGGTTCAACATGACGCCGATGAGATACGTGAGCACAAACACCCAGGGGACCGGAACACGCATCAGGAGAGGAGCTCCCGTGGCGTCCCTCTCTTTCTGGCGAGACTGGCGTGATGCCGCGGACCAGCGCCGGGTCAGGAGCCCCCACAGGAGCATCGAGAGGAGTACGGACGCGACCGCTATCAGGGTGCCGGTAGACTCGCCCGGCTGGTATGGAGCGACATCATGAAGGGTGGTCACCGCCTCGGTCTTGGCCGCAGCCACCGACCAGCCCCGGAACCAGAAGCCCGCAAGAGGCTCGCAATTCAGGGTAGCGATATAAACCCGGCCTTCTATGGCGGAAATGTTGGTCCAGTGGCGGTGTAGCCGTCCGGTGGGGAACCCTTCAACCCTTGATTGTGGCCTTGCCCACGACCTCCGTATCGGGTGCTGACACCAGCTTTTCTGGGTGCTCCCCTTGCAGTTCCATGAGGTAGGCCACCAAACGGTAGGGATCGTGCCCGAAGCGCTCCGAAATCCGGTGACGCACCTCACGAATGGCAGCAATTTCCTCTTCACCCTGGTCGATCGATGTGTCGAGTTCCTGGCTCATGGCTTTTCACCTAGCAGTTCCAGAGGCGTTGCCAACACCGGCACGTACAGGCCTAACAGACCGTTCACCCGGCGAATGTGACCAAATTTGTTGGCATTCGCCAAGTGCTGACAATTCCATGTTACCAGAAACTCGCACTTATGGTAAGAGGCCAGGGCGAGGTGAAGCGCATCCAAGGAGGGGACAGCAGGCATGAGCCGGTGCTGAACGTACGCTTCGACGATCTCCGCCACCGCCGGAGTGATCTCGAGCAGCGGAAGCTGCTGAGCCAGTGCGAGGGCATCCTCTCGACTCGGATACTCGCCATTCCGTAATTCAAGAAGGACCGCCTCGCTTGTCATCAACGTATAACGCTCGAGGCTTCCCGCCCACCAGCGCCGGGTCCAGGCGCGGCGAGCCAGCGCCTCAGCTCCTGAACGAGTCGTATGATAGAAGCTGGGTAACGTTGTCTCGACATAGACTTGAGCTCTCGACATGCCTAGACGATACCGCACTGCTCCCCAGTTTGACCAGAGGATGAGCCGGCATGCGCCGTGATGTCAAGCGGAAAGCAGGCTTGCTCGAAATAAAGTGCCGTTATAAATTACATTTCCCATAGGCTCTCAGGATTTTAAGCGTGTCGTATCCGTCGATTACGCAGTATTTTCGCTCGTGGCCGCTTTGGTTTGCGAACGCACGCAACATGCTGCGGACAGCAACAGTCACCTTGTGGCAATGCTGAACTACGAGCAACTCGACTGGTTCTGTGGCAAGCCGCACAATCTGGTCTCCGTGCTTACCTAAGAGGGTGTTTGGGAAGTCATTTTGGAGCCAATCGTCCAAGCATCAGCCGTATCATGGCTAATCTGATCATTGCCTCGCTGGTCTCGGTAAAGACTTCATAGTCCTTGCTCAGCCTGCGATAGCGCCCGAGCCATGCAAAAGTTCGCTCAACGATCCAACGATGTGGAAGAAGCTCGAATCCCTTGGCTTTGTCTGACCGCTTTACGATCTCCAAAACCCACTTTCCCCAGTCCTTCGCCTGCTCAAGCAACTGTCCGGCGTAGCCTCCATCTGCCCATACTTTTCTCATCCTGGGAAACCGATCCGCCAGATCCTCCAGAACCAACTTGGCTCCGTCACGATCCTGGACATCAGCAGAGTGAACTGCGCAGTTCAGAATCAGGCCCAATGTGTCCACAACGATGTGACGCTTGCGGCCCTTCACTTTCTTGCCTGCGTCGTAGCCGCAAGAGCCCCCTTTTCTGTCGTCTTCACGCTTTGGCTATCGACGATTGCTGCACTGGGACTCTTCTTGCGCCCGTCGCGGCTTCGGATACGGTCTCGAAGAGTGTCATGGACCTTCTCCCAGGTCCCGTCGTCTCTCCACTGCTTGAAGTACATATAGACCGTCGAGTAGGGTGGAAAGTCGCGCGGGAGCATGCGCCAAGAGCAACCGCTACGCAGAGTGTAGAAGATGGCGTTGACCACCGACCGGGTATCTGTCGCACGAGGCCTGCCTCCAGGCTTGGTTGCCGGAAGCAAGCGACCAATAATCCGCCATTCCGTGTCGCTCACGTCACTCGGGTATCCCATAGACGCATTTTAGCACGCCTTTCGGGACTTCCCAAACACCCTCTAAGTCACGGACTTCCATTGGACGAAACTTCTCTCCTCCCGCAGGACCCTTGAACAGGAATGCTGCGGACGTTCGCCTGCCTTCCTGTTGAACCTGGGTAGTTACAAGGTCTGAATGCTCTCCACCCCAATCTTTAGGCACATCCGGCTCTCCAAGGATTTCCGCAAACGCCACCTTGGTCTGTTGCTCGGACACTGCGCGAAGCGCATCGAGCTCCGCTGTCGCTGGATGCGGCAATCCGCGAATCGCCGAGAAGTTGTCTATCTGATCTGGGTGAACTTCGTCGCGCAGTGTACGTACAACCCAGATCTATTGGTCCTTGCAGCACTTGATGATCAATGAATATGGGAACCGCCGTAACCCTGTCCGGAGCTACCTCGATCACTTCGGCGCAAACGAAGACGTCTCCGACCTTACCGCTCAGCAGGTCGCCAGGGGACCCGTCTACAATGTGTGCGGGATGAATTCGGAGCTCCAGTCGAAGCTCTCCACCGGAGTCACCCAATTCGGGAAACGTTGTATACGCAAGAGGCTTGACGTTCTTACGCCGGCCCTGCGCATTACGGAAGGTAAAGTGGCGACAGACCGTGAAAACCCGCCCACTCACAACACGCCCCATCGCCCAATCCTGCTCGAATGGAGCTACATCATTGCCAGCCTTCAAGAGCCACTCCGCCAGAAGCTCTGCAAAACGAATGCAAATAATGTATTTACAGTGCCTTTCGGAAAATGCATCCTGCTTGCCCAGGTAATGGGAAACCGACGATGCCCCCGCAAGAGCTGTTACACGCCTTTCGTTCACGTAGAGTGGATCGAGCCTGTATGACTCTGTTGTCATAGAGTCTCGGCCCCTTCTACCCACCCTCACCCCGCATGATCCACTCCCGGGGGGCCGCTGCGCTTCAGGTGGACGCGGAAGCGGTCGAGGAGGATGGCCTGGGCTTCCGGGGTGGCGGTAGCCAGAAAGATCGTGGAATCCCCCGGCAGGACGCCGGACAGCTCGGGCCACTCTTCGTTGTCGATGGCGTCGGCCACCATCCGGGCGGCGTTCGGGCTGGTGGTGACCACCGTCAGGTAGGGCCCGGACCCGCTGACACCCTGGATCAGGCCGAGGACCCCCTCGAAATCCCCCGCTCCCACCTCCTTCCAGGGCTTCAACACGTAGCGCCCCTTCACCCGCCGGATTCCCAGCTCCTGCAGGTCCCGGCTGATGCTCGACTGCGTCGCCTTGATCCCGAGCCGCCCCAACAAATCCACCAACTCCGCCTGCGACCCGATCGACGGGTACTCGGTGATGAGATCCCCGATCGCCTCCAGACGGCGCTTCTTGTGCTTGGTCATCGGCATGAGCTTGCTCCTTGGATATCCAGAGATTATGCCATTCCTGGCTCATCCGGCGGGATATCCGGGAGGAATGATGTGAGCGGAGCAGGATGCAGCCCTGTCCCCGCAAAGGCAGGGCCGGAAGGAACGGCCCCGCTTCCGTTCCCCCCGGCAGTTTGCATCGATTGTCAAAGAGCACGAGTTGGAAGACCGCCTCCGGAGAGGGCCTGGACAACTCGCAATGATGTACATAGAATGATCGCTCCGGAACGGCTTGTCAAGCGGCCCAACGGAGATCCTTGGGGTGGTTCCGCTGGCATCAGGGCTTTCGATCCAGCTCACGAGCGGCATTCCCCAGCAGATCCCTGGCATTCCCCCGGGGGAATGGATACGGCGGCCGGGGAATGGCTCATTCCCCCGAGGGAATCATCTCTTCCCCTAGATGTGCATGATAGGATCTTGAGTGAATGCCCCTTTCCCCTCGCATGGACGGCGTTCCGCAGGGGGAACGGGAGGTTCCCCGGCGATCCGGCGAGGCATTGAACGGGGAATGGGGCCGATCGCGACGATTGTGTCCCATTCCCCGAGGGGAATGAGACGGGAAGGGTGCGGCGCCGGCGCGAGGGGCGGGGAACGCCTTTCGAAGGACGGGGAATGAGATTCGCGGAGCGGCTTTTCCGCTTCGCCGGGCTCTTTGACAACTGAATCGAAGGTATTCCGGAGCGGATTGGATGGGGCTCCAGGCGGGGGAGCCCCATCCCTTTTACTTTTCGCGCGATCCGGCGGGCCGCGGGAGGGCTACTCCTCTCCGAAGCGCAGCTCCGGGTTTCGCCGCGAGCGCTGGAGGTAGTCCGCGATGCGTTCGAGCAGGCCGAGGGTGACTTCCTCCGCGTTCGCCGCCTGGCGGAACAGCAGCAGGGCGGCGAGCGCCTCCTGGTGGACGTCCCGCGACTCGAAGACCGGCACCATCTCCGCCGCGAGCCGCTTCAGCTCGCCCGTCCTCCCCTGCTGCAGGTAGACGGTCGCGAGGTCGAGCGAGACCCTTGCAGCGTCGAAGCCGATGCCGCGCTCGACAAATCCGTCCCGGGCCTCTCGCAGAGCCGCCTCCGCCTGATCGAGACGGCCGAGGTCGCGGGCGATCCGCCCTTCCAGCCAGAGGAGGCGGATGAGATGGGTCGGCTCGCCGAGGGTCAGGTACAGGCTTCGGGTCTGCTCCAAAGTTTTGAGGGCCTCTCTGGAGCGACCGCTCTCGCTCAGGAAACCGATCAGATTGTGCCGCGCGGAAACGAGAAGCCGCGGCTCCTCCAGGGTGTCGATCTTCGAGAGCCCTCGCTGGATCAGGCGGATCGCCTGCTTCGGCCTGCCACCATACCCGGACGCGATTCCTTTCAGGATCAAGGCCTTGCCTTCCAGGTGCCGGTCTCGCGCGTCACGATAGACGGCGATGGCCCGATCGAGGAGCTCCGCCGCTTCGCCAAACCGCCCCTGCGAGGTCCGCAGCGACGCCATGAAGCTGAGGATCTGCGCTCCCGTCAGCGCGTCCTCGCCACCGCGCTTGTGGTGCTCTTCGGCGCGGAGGAGAGCGTCCTCGGCACTGCGAAGGTCTGAGGCGATCCGGTGGGCGTTGCCGAGGTGGGCCCAGGCGAGCGCCCTTTCGTCTTCCACCAGCGCCTCGCCGTAGTAGCCGGCGTCCAGCCAGCCCGCGATCTCCACGGCGAGCCGGGCCAGCTCCACGGCCCGGGAGGGATCGCGGAACCAGGCCTCGCGGCTCCTCTTCAGGAGCAGGTCGCAGAGCTTGAGGGCGTGGAAGCGCACCTCCGTCCGGATCCGCTCCGAGCGCTCCGCGCCGGCCGATAGGGCCAGCTCGTCGACGAGGCCCGCGGCGGAATCGATCTCGCGGCGGATCTCGTCGATCCGGTCGCCGGCCTTCTCGAGGGCGGCGTCGAGGGCCGGCCCGTACTTCTTCTCTGGATCGTCGGAGTTGCGCTCACTCATCCATGGGCTCCTTGGAGGATTCTTCCGGACGCGCCGCGAGGTCCTTCCTCAGCGCGTCGAGCAGCCACCGCTCGCGGTCGCGGACCCGGTCCCAGCGGTAGGAGAGCCGGATCAGCGCCTCGGCCGTCCGCCGCTCCGCCTCCAGCGTGGAGACTCCATGGCGCTCGAACAGGCGCGCGATCCTCGGCTGGAGGCGATCGAGCAGCCGCCGGAGGTCGTCCCGTGTCGGTTCGCCGGAAGAAGACATGTTCATCGGTATCCCGCACCCCGGTCCCTCCTCGGTTCCCGGGGTGCGGAGACTCTCTCTCAAAGACTATGTTGCCGCAAGGGGGCAAATCGGGACAACTTCCGGCATCTTTGTCGAGAACGGGCTAGCCGTTGGGGTCGATCGTCCCGTGATTGTCGCCCTGCGGGGCGCCGGGAGCCCCGGCCAAGCCGTTCGGATCGATCGCCCATCCGTTCTTCCGGTGGGGGGTCTGCTGCCCCAGGAGCTGGAGGAAGAGGTCCCAGAGACTCCCGTGGAGAATCCCCCACCCTGGACTGGCAATGGGGTGGAGGACCGGCCCGCGGGCGGCGGCGGCCGAGGGGAGGAGGAGGCCCAGGACGAGGACGGCTGCGATCGCGAACCGTAACAGGGGATTTCGAGACATGAGAGGACCCTTTTCCGGGCAGGTCGCCGGCCCGGCCTCCAGCGGCCCGGCCCCGCCTGCCCTTCCACCGCATAGTGTGCGGCCGGGACTCCTCTCTTGCCGAAACCAGGGGACCATCCCTATACTTTCGCATCTGCAAAAGGAGATGCGCGTGAACGGAAAACCGGCGAGGCAAGCTTCAGGAAAGATCGGCGTCACCTTCCTTCTCCTGGCGCTCCTCGGCTCCCTTGGCGCTCGCGGTCAGGCGAAACCGGAGGAGCTGCGCCTGCTCGACCGCATCCCTCTCCCACCGGCGCAATCGGTCGCGACCGACATCCGCTGGGCCGGCGACAGCTCGGTGTACATCTCGTGGGATCGCGACGGTGTCGCCGAGATCGGCCTCGACGGTGTCAGGCGCCGCGGCCTGGTGCCGAACCTGAAGACCCTGGGCGACATCGACCATTACACCCATCTGGCCGTCTCTTCCAGCACCCTGGTCATCGCCTCGCAACTGTGGGAGACCGTCTGGCGCCCCTTGCAGGGGAATCCCGGAGGGGAGGTCACTTTCCAGCGTCACCAGATACCAATCGTGGAAGACATCGACGTCGCGGGAGACCGGATCCTGCTGCTGGGGCTTGCCAAGCATGAACAGAATGCGAGGGATATCGCCCGCGACGGCGCCGTCGCCTGGGTCGGCACCCTGTCCGGAAAGATGGAGGACTTCAAGCCGGTCCTCTACGATCTCGGAGGGCCCGGCGCTCCCAACTATTTCCACTGCCGCGACTCCCCGATGGGCGCCGTCCGGTTCCTGGCCGACGGCTCCTTCATCGTCGCCCCCGGCTTTCAGAACGGCATCCACCTGTTCAAGGCCGGAGGGAAGCGGGTGCGCTCCTGGACCAACGAGCAGGTCGGCATCGACACCCACCCCGACTGCCCCAACATGAGCGAGGAGGCGGACAAGCGTTTCCGGATGGAAGCCGGCCGGATACGGTGGTTCAACGGCCACCACATCCTCGACGACATCCTGCCGCTGCCCCAGGGACCGGGCCTCCTGGTGCGGTCCTGGGGGGCGGACCGCCAGGTGCACTGGACGCTGAAGGTGTTGCAGGCGGGAGGCATCAAGACCTACGTCGTGCCGATCACCGGCCGCCTGCCCGTCGACCGTCTCCACGGCGACGTCCGCAACGGCAGGATCGTCCTTCTGCGCTCCTCCGGGTTCTCCTGGAGCTGGGACCCGGTGCAAATGCCGGCCGAGATTTTCCTGCTGGAGCTCCCCACAGTCGTAAAGGAGGGGTCAAGACCGTGAAGACCGGAACCAAAGTAAGGATTCTCGCCACCCTTTTGCTCCTTGCCGCCACGGCGCTGAGCGGCATGAGCGACCCCGGGATCGCCAAGAGGGCTACGGGGTGCTGGCGGAGCGATACCGGAGGAATGCCCGACAGCGCAGGCTGCACGGAGGGTGGAGACGGGTGCTACACGTGCCTTCATTCCGACCGCTACGGGATTTATCACTGCTTCGAGTCTTCGGACGGGGAGATCCTCTATTGCTCGCCCGGAGAGATCTAGCACATCGTCAACCTTGAATTGACGGGTTTTGTGGGTGCGGCCCTCTGTGGCCGCCCCCGCAACATCACCGCATTACCGGGCCAACGGCCCGGGCTTCCTAAGCCCAGGGCAACGCCCTGGGTTCCGAGGAGACCCTGAAGGCGATGCGGCCTGAAGGGCCGCGCTATCGGTGAAAATCCGGAACGCCGGTTAGCCTCTGACCCAGCCCGATGGGCTGGGCTGAGGAAGCCCGGGCCGTTGGCCCGGAAAGGCGGTGACGGTGATGTTGCCGGGCGGCCACAGAGGACCGCCCGAGAACGGGTGTTGCTACTTCCCCGCCTCCAGCGGCCCGGCCCCGCCTGCCCTTCCACCGCATAGTGTGCGGCCGGGACTCCTCTCTTGCCGAAACCAGGGGACCATCCCTATACTTTCGCATCTGCAAAAGGAGATGCGCGTGAACGGAAAACCGGCGAGGCAAGCTTCAGGAAAGATCGGCGTCACCTTCCTTCTCCTGGCGCTCCTCGGCTCCCTTGGCGCTCGCGGTCAGGCGAAACCGGAGGAGCTGCGCCTGCTCGACCGCATCCCTCTCCCACCGGCGCAATCGGTCGCGACCGACATCCGCTGGGCCGGCGACAGCTCGGTGTACATCTCGTGGGATCGCGACGGTGTCGCCGAGATCGGCCTCGACGGTGTCAGGCGCCGCGGCCTGGTGCCGAACCTGAAGACCCTGGGCGACATCGACCATTACACCCATCTGGCCGTCTCTTCCAGCACCCTGGTCATCGCCTCGCAACTGTGGGAGACCGTCTGGCGCCCCTTGCAGGGGAATCCCGGAGGGGAGGTCACTTTCCAGCGTCACCAGATACCAATCGTGGAAGACATCGACGTCGCGGGAGACCGGATCCTGCTGCTGGGGCTTGCCAAGCATGAACAGAATGCGAGGGATATCGCCCGCGACGGCGCCGTCGCCTGGGTCGGCACCCTGTCCGGAAAGATGGAGGACTTCAAGCCGGTCCTCTACGATCTCGGAGGGCCCGGCGCTCCCAACTATTTCCACTGCCGCGACTCCCCGATGGGCGCCGTCCGGTTCCTGGCCGACGGCTCCTTCATCGTCGCCCCCGGCTTTCAGAACGGCATCCACCTGTTCAAGGCCGGAGGGAAGCGGGTGCGCTCCTGGACCAACGAGCAGGTCGGCATCGACACCCACCCCGACTGCCCCAACATGAGCGAGGAGGCGGACAAGCGTTTCCGGATGGAAGCCGGCCGGATACGGTGGTTCAACGGCCACCACATCCTCGACGACATCCTGCCGCTGCCCCAGGGGCCGGGCCTCCTGGTGCGCTCCTGGGGGGCGGACCGCCAGGTGCACTGGACGCTGAAGGTGTTGCAGGCGGGAGGCATCAAGACCTACGCCGTACCGATCACCGGCCGCCTGCCCGTCGACCGTCTCCACGGCGACGTCCGCAACGGCAGGATCGTCCTTCTGCGCTCCTCCGGGTTCTCCTGGAGCTGGGACCCGGTGCAGATGCCGGCCGAGATCTTCCTGCTGGAGCTCCCCACAGTCGTGAAGGAGGGGGCAAGACCGTGAAAACCGGAACCAAAGTGAGGATTCTCGCCACCCTGCTGCTCCTTGCCGCCACGGCGCTGAGCGGCACGAGCGACCCTGGGATCACCAAGAGGGCCACGGGGTGCTGGCGGAGCGATACCGGAGGAATGCCCGACAGCGCAGGCTGCACGGAGGGTGGAGACGGGTGCTACACGTGCCTTCATTCCGACCGCTACGGGATTTATCACTGCTTCGAGTCTTCGGACGGGGAGATCCTCTATTGCTCGCCCGGAGAGATCTAGCACATCGTCAACCTTGAATTGACGGGTTTTGTGGGTGCGGCCCTCTGTGGCCGCCCCCGCAACATCACCGCATTACCGGGCCAACGGCCCGGGCTTCCTAAGCCCAGGGCAACGCCCTGGGTTCCGAGGAGACCCTGAAGGCGATGCGGCCTGAAGGGCCGAGCTATCGGTGAAAATCCGGAACGCCGGTTAGCCTCTGACCCAGCCCGATGGGCTGGGCTGAGGAAGCCCGGGCCGTTGGCCCGGAAAGGCGGTGACGGTTGAGGTTGCCCGGGCGGCCACAGAGGACCGCCCGAGAACGGGTGTTGCTACTTCCCCGCCTCCGGACCCGCCACCGCCGCCTCGGGCTCCAGGTCGCGCGCCAGCACGCCGTAGCCGGAGGTGCCGAGCAGGAGCTGGTCGCCGAGGACCCGGGCGGCGGAGATGTCGCGGGCGGGCACGGGCACGTCCACGGTCTGGAACCTGCGGGTCTGGCGGTCGAAGAGGCGGACGGTGTCACCGCTCACCATCAGGGCCGGCCGGCGGTCGTCGCCGGTGGGGATCAGGCGGGAGGACTCGCCGGCCAGCTGCTTCCATTCGGCGTCCGGGCTGGTGAGGGTGTAGGTGCCGCCGGAGCCCGCGAGGAGGAGCTGGTCCTGCACCCGCAGGAGACGCCCCCCCTCGAACGGCACGGGGACGGTGTGGTTGGCGTCCGCCGTCAGCCGGTAGAGCCCCTGGGCGTCGGTCACCCAGAGGGCGTCGCCGTAGAAGGCGGCCGAGCGCGGCGCGCCGTGCTTGTAGGGGCGCGGTGAGAAGAGCTTCCCCTTGAGCTCGAAGAGGCCGCCCGGCGTGCGGGCGAGCAGGTGGGAGCCGTCGGTCACGAACTGCTCGACCGTGCCGTCGCCCAGGTCGCGCACCCAGTGCCACCCCTCGCCGCGCCGCTCGAAGAGCCCCTTCTCGGTCGCCGCGAAGACGCGCCCCTGGTGGACGGCGATGTCGAACACCGAGGGGAGAGGGACGAAGCCGCCGAAGGTCCTGCCGCCGTCGCTCGACGAGTAGACGCCGGAGAACGGCCCGGCGTGGTTGACGGCGACGATCAGCTCCTTGCCGGCCACGGCGAAGGTGGAGACGCGGGTGTTGATCATCCCCGCGCTCGACGGCCGCACGGTGTTGCCGCCATCCTCGGAGATCCAGACGCCGGACCCCTCGGTGCCGAGGATCACCTTCTCCGGGTGCGCCGGGTGGTAGGCGATCGACAGCACGGAGATCGCCGGATCGCCGACCCGGCGCCAGGTCTTGCCGCCGTCGTCCGAGACGTGGAGGCCGGCGACGGTGCCGGCGAGCAGGCGGCCGTTCGGCAGCGCGGCGAAGCTGGTGGCGCGGCGCTCCTCGAAGCCGTCCTTGAAGCGCTCCCATTTGGCGCCGCTGTTCTGGCTGCGGTAGACCCAGCCGCAGGTGCTCGCCCAGATCTCCCCCGGTTTGCCGGGGACCGGGGTCAGGGTGAAGACCTCGGAGTCGAGCACCATGCCGTCGAAGACTCCGCCCCAGGTCCTGCCGGCGTCGTTGCTCTTGTAGGCCTGCCGCCAGGTGCCGGCGATCACGCTGTCCGGGTGCTCGGCATCGACCAGCAGGCTGGTGACCTTCTGCATCTCCGGCAGGTCGCCGGTCAGCCGCCGCCAGGTGTCGCCGCCGTCCTCGGTGCCGTAGACCCCGGAGAGGGTGCCGGCGTAGACGCGCCCCTCGTGGCCCGGGGTGAGCGCCAGGGTGTAGACGGGCTCCGTGGCCGGCAGGCCGCTGCGGGCGCGGGAGATCCAGGTCTTGCCGAGATCGTCGGAGGAGGCGACGTGGCCGCCCCCCCAGACCCCGCGCATCGCCACCCAGATCCGCGCCGGGTTGTTGGGATCGAAGCGGAGGTTGCTCACCACCCAGCCGGGGAACGGCAGATGGGGGCCGGCGTTGGACCACGTCCGGCCGCCGTTGCGCGAGAGATAGACCTGGCCGGAGGCGGTGCCGGCGAGCACCACGTCGGGGTTCTCGGGCTGGACGGCGACCGTCCGCACGTCCCCCCCCCAGATCGGCAGGTAGCGCCAGTCCGGAGCGGCGGCCGGCGCCGCGGCCGGCAGCAGGAGAGCCAGGAAGGCCCCGCAGAGCAGGGCCGCAAGGGTGCGACGAGACAACTGATTAACCATCCGATCGATCATCCGCCTTCTCATACCGTGTACCAATGACCTCCGCCAGAATCGATATGGCGATTTCGCCCGGGCTGTCGCCGCCGATCGGCAATCCGATGGGCGCGTGCAGCCGGATGTTTGAAAGATCGAAACCCCGCGCCGCGAGCTCTTCGCGGACCCGGGCCACCTTGCGCCGGCTCCCCATCAACCCGAGGTAGCGCAAACCCTCGGGAGCGTCGCGGAGCACGGCCGCGAGCGCCGCCGTGTCGGTCTCCCAGCAGCGGGAGACCACGGCGGCGTAGATCTCGCGGCGGCGCACCGGGGCCAGAACGTCCTCGCCTGTGCTCTCAGAGTAGTCCGGATCCACCGTCACCAGACGCGTGCCGGCCGGAAACAGCTCGGGACGGCGGAACTCGGCGCGGTCGTCCATCACCAGGATCTCGAACCCCGCCAGCGCCGCCGCCTTCGCCAGCGCCTGCCCCACCGGGCCGCCGCCGCAGACGACGAGCACGGGAGCGGCGACCATCACCTCGAGGAAGACCTCGGCCATGCCGCCGCAGACCATGCCGGTGGGCTCCCCCTTGGTCGCCTCCTCGGTCAGGTAGTACCGCTTGACCTCGGAGGAGTCGACGCCGGCCCGCGATTTCAATTTTTCCAGGGCGTCCGTCTTGACCAGGGCCTCGAACGCGCCGCCGCCCAGGTTGCCGACGAACGTGCCGTCGGGGCGCGCCAGCAGCTTCCACCCCATCTTGCCGGGGGTCGAGCCCTCGGCGCGCACGATCTGGCACAGCACCACGCGGGCGTAGATCTGCAAGGAGCGTTCCGTCTCGGCGAGAACCTCGGGTGGAGCGGCCGTGGGCATAAGAGGAGGATAACACCCGGGATGGCTTGGCCCGCCGGACGAGCCCTCATCACCCCGGCCCTCTTCTCCCGCCCCGGGAGAAGAGGGGGCTCTCCGCCAGAGGCGCTAACTTTGGCCTTGACGCTTCGCGTAGGGGCGGGTCTGGACGGTGGGTTGGGGGCTCGACCCGCCCTGTTTTCAGGTTCCGCCGTTGCAGGGCGGGTCGCGCCCCCTCCCACCCGTCCAGACCCGCCCCTACACGAAGCAAAGTTAGCGCCTATGGGGGCCGGGGGTGAGGGTCCGGTCTACGCCTCGTCCGTCAGGTGAAGCGCCCGCTTCACCCGGAACCACGCGTCGCGCAGCTTCCAGAAGCGGCTCGCCTCCATGGCCTGGATGCGGTTCCTCAGCGCCTCGGCCTCCAGGGCGGCTCGCGAGCGCTCCTCGACGAGCAGCCCCTGGGTCCGCCAGAGGTCGTTGCGGAACTTCTCGGCCTCCATGCGGGAACCGGCGAGGAGCAGGGCCTCGATCGAACCGGCCCAGAGCGGCTGGGCCTTCCCCCGCCCGTCCACCACCCGCAGCCGCAGGACGGTGGCGGGGCGCGAGGCGCCGGCCGGCAGCGGGCAGGAGGCCTCCCACCCCGTGCGCAGATAGCGGCCGTCGCCACCATAGGGCGCAAGAAAGGCGGCGACGTCCGGGCGCTCGCCGTCGACGGGCGCCGTGGCCAGCCGCTCGCCGTCGAGCACCACCTCGACCTCCCGCACGGCGCCGGAGCGCACGGCGGCCCACCCCGAGAGCTCCAGCCGCCGCCCGCCGTCCGCCAGCCGGGCCTGCTCGACGACGAGATGCGGCTCGCTGTGGAAGTCGAGGGCGGAGAAGTCGACCCCCGGCTCCGGCAGGGCGAGGTAGAGGTCCTGGAAGTTGCAGAGCCCGCGCTCGAGGCGATGGAGCGAGATCTCAGGTCCGATGGCCCGTTCGAGGGCGGAGCGGACGAACTCCGCGGTCACCCAGGTGGAGCCGTAGTCGCTCTTGGCGAGCGAACCGCTCTCGCTGGTCTGCTGGAAGTAGATCCCGGTCTCCGGCATCGTCACGCCCGGCGGCAGCACCTGGGGGGAGTGGGCGCTGAAGGCCAGCAGGCCGCCGGGGGCGAGCAGCCCCAGGAGCACCCGCAGCCAGGCCACGAAGCGCTCGTCGGGGAGGTGGGTGAACAGCGAGGTGACCAGGATGGCGTCGAACCGCTCGGCGCAGGCGAAGTCCTCGGGGCGGATCGTGGAGACGATGCCGTGGACGCCGAACCGCTCCTCCTGGAAGCGGACGCCATCGGCGTAGACGTCCGCCACCCAGACGTGCCCGGGGGGGACCTCGCGCACCAGGAAGCGGGTCACCCGGCCGTAGCCGCTGGCGAAGTCGAGAAGCTTCACTGGACGCCCGCCGAAGCGCCAGCGCAGCACCTGGCCGAGCGAGTCGGCGATGCTGGCGCCGGAGCGGAAGTAGCCGAACAGCGCGCGGTCGCGGTCCCCCTCGAAGACGTCGCCGAGGAAGCCGAGCATCTCGTCGCGGGCGTCGATGGCGAGGTCGAGCCCTCCTGGAGCGACGCCGAGGTCGCCGAGCAGGGCGGCGACCAGCGGGCGGGTCTCGTCGGGGCGGAAGGCTAGGGGCATCGGGGTCGATTTCCGGTTCGGTTTCTCGTTGAGCGCGCGAGAGTCTAGCAGGGTAAGATCCCGGGCCATGCTCAAGCGTCTCGCGCTGGGACTGCTGGTGGCCTGGGCGGGCTTCGGCTTCCTCCAGGCGGTGAACGACGCGGCCGCGGGCTACGACGAGCGGGCGCCGCAGCGCGGGCCCTGGGCATGGCGCTTCGGCACCGCCGAGACCGGCGACCTCGCCCGCTGCCTCGCGACGGCGCGCTGGGCGATGCGCCCCGGCAGCACCGTCGCCTTCACCTCGGACGACTCTCCCGAGATCCGGTTCTCGCGCTGGCGGTGGGCGGCCTACTTCCTGCCGGACTACGAAGTGATCCCGGTGAACGAGCCCGCGGCCGCCGCGCTCGCCGAGTACGCGATCGCCTACCAGACCAGGATCGACGACCCTCGCGCCGTGCTGATGCGCCCGCTCCCCTCCGGCTGGCTCTACCGGGTGAAGCGGCCGTGAACGGCGCGGCGCTGCTGGTCGCCCTCGCTCTCCCGGCGCTCCTCGGCCTGCTCGGCAGCCGGCTGGCCGCCGGCCTCGCCGCTCCCGGCGACGGCGCTCTCTACCGCTTCACGGTCTACGTTCTGGGCGGCGCGGTCGTCCTCCATCTCCTGCTCACTCTCCTGGACTTCGCCCGGATTCCATGGCACCCGCTCCTGCTCGTCCTCCTCGGAGTCGTGCTCTGGGCTCTCGCCCGGCGCTTCCTGCCGCGTGGCCCGGAGGGGGCGCGGCTCCCTTCGGACCCCGGCTGGGGGGACTGGACCGCCCTCGGCGCGCTCGCCGTCCTGAGCCTGATCGGGCTCACCGGATGGATCGCCTTCAACGACTTCATCTTCCACTGGGGGATCAAGGGGGAGCGGTTCTTCTTCGCGCGCGGCACCGACTACGCCTACCTCGCCCGGCCGTGGAACTGGGTGCTCCATCCGGACTATCCGAACCTCCTCCCCGAGCTCTACGCCGCGACCGCCCTGCTCGCCGGGCGGTTCGACATGCCGGCGATGATGCTGGAGACGAGCGCCTTCTTCGCTCTTCTGCTCGCCGCGGCGCGCGAGGGGCTGCGCCAGGGAGGAGCCGACCGCTTCCTCCGGCAGGCCGGCCTGGCGCTGGTCGCGCTCGCCGCCGGCGCCTTCGGGATCGGCTACATGATTCTCGGCGGCGCCGACTGGCTGATCGCCCTGGCGCTCGCCGCCGCGGTGCCGCCGCTGCTCCGGCCGGCGGACCGCACGGGGGACTTCCAGATCGGCGTCATCGCCGCCTTCGCCGCCGCTGCGAAAATGGAGGGGGTGCCGCTCGCCGCCTTTCTCGTGCTCGTCCAGTGGGCGCGCCACGTCCTGGGGGAGCGGCGGCCAGCGGTGGGAGCGGCCCTCCGCGCCGGCCTGCCGGTGGTGGCGGTGGCCCTCCCCTGGATCGGCAGGGCGGTCCACCATCACCTGTTCCTGGCGATCAACTCCGGCCCCTTCACCCCGTCGCGGGCCCCCGAGATCCTGGCCGCCTCGCTGGAAGTCCTGCACACCCCCGCCTGGCACGGGTTTCTCTGGGCCGTGCTGCTGCCGCCGCTGCTCCTCCTCCACCGGCGGACGCGGCCGTTCGCGGCCGTGGCCACCCTGCAGCTTCTCTTCTGCTTCTACGTCTATTTCACCGCGGCGGGGGCGGAGCAGACCCGGATCTACGTGCTCTCGAACTTCGCGCGGCTCGGATTCCACCTGGTCCCCGCGACCCTGGTGATGGGACTGGTGGCGTGGGGACCTCGGGAGAGGAGCTCTCGGGAAAGGAGCGGAGAGGCGGCGGGGCTCGTCCCCGCCCTTTCGACTCAGCGCGGCGTGCCGACCACCACCACCGGGCTATAGGGGGAGGACTGGGCTCCCGCCACGGCGCGTACCCGGAAGGAATAGGAGGTTCCGGCCTTGAGCCCGGTCACCTCGGCCGAGGTCGAGCCGGCCGGCACCGTCGCCGCCACCTGGAACTTGGCCTTCCGCGCGTTCACCTTCACCTCGACCACGTAGGCCTCCTCCCCCTTGGCCTTGTCGCGCCAGGTGAGAAGGACCGAGGTGCTCGAGGTCGCGCGACCCACCGGGCGAGAGGGGGCCGTCAGGCTCCCGGAGCCACCGCCGGTGCCGGTACCCGTGCCGTTGCCGTAGAGCTGGGCGATGGCGGCGCGGTCGTCGTCCTCCAGGTGGGCGCCGCGGCCGTCGTCGTGCACGAACGCGTACATGACGGCGTTGGTGCTCTTCGAGTGGTCGAGACCCAGGGTGTGCCCGAGCTCATGGGTGAAGACCTCCTCGGCGCCGCTGGGGTCGTTCCGGAACAGGCACTCCGTGCCGTCGTTGGTCACGATGTCGGCCTCGACCGCCTCGTGATAGCGCTGCCCCTTGTAGATCCTGGTCTGCGGATACTGATAGAAGGGGCCGCCCATGGCGATCACCCCGCCGACGTTGCAGTCGAAGGTCCCCTCGATCGCCTGGTCGGGATTGTTCCGGAACGGGTCGTCGAAGAGGATGGTGTTGGTGTTGTCCGAGCGGGTCAGGCCGGTCGCGGCCTGGGTGGTGCCGCCGTAGACGTAGCTGATGTTGGTCCCGGGGTCGGAGGTCCAGGTGTCGAGCGCCACCTTGAAGGCCGCCACCGTGGCGTCGAGCCCGAGGCCCGGCTGCCCCGCGGAGTTGACCTTCCACTCCACGCTCTGCCCGGCGTCGAAGCGGAACCAGCGGATGAGATTGCCGTCCTCCGGCGTCAGGAAAGCGTACTTCTCGGGGAGGGCCTTCGAGTTGCCGAGGACGTAATCGCCCGGATTCGGCAGTCCCGCGGCGCGGTCGGCGATCCAGTCGGCGAAGCGGCCGAGGTCGCGCACCCGGTCGGTCCCCTCCGCGGCCGCGCTCTTCGCCCCGAGCTCGTGCGCCTCCGAGAGGTCGCGCAACGCCACGGCGCGGCCGCCGACCGTCCGCTCGTGGAAGGCGCCGAGCATCAGGTGGAGGATGCGGTAGGTGCCGTCCTGGGCGGGGCGGAGGAAGAGGATCGCACCCTCCCCCTCGGCGAACCGGGGAGCGCCCCAGATCTTCAGCCCGAGCCCCTCGGGGTCGACGCCGCCCGGTACCCGCACCACCACGGTGCTCCCCGGAAGATCCCCCTTGAGCGCGCGGTCGACCTCGACCAGGTAGTCCGTCGCCGGCTGGCCCACCAGCGGCGCCGAGCTGACGCCGACGACCTTGACCTCCACCACCGCCACCGCCTGGTCGGCGAGGGCGCCGTCGGACATCATCCTGTAGGTGGTGGCGGCCGCCGGCTGGCGGAGCAGGAAGGGGAGAGCGAGAAGCGGCAGGATCGGGCGGAGCTTCGACTTCATGAGATCTCCTGAGACATCGACGGACTTCCCGGGCTCGGAGCCGGCCGCTCCGAAGATGTCATCATAACATTCAGGAGGGTCGTTGAATTTCGATAAGTTGCGCCCACCCTACGTCGGCGGCATCCGGCAGGTCTCCCCGCCGGCGGCCGGCAGGTAGCACTCCCTGACGTAGTCCATCACCATGCGGTCGGCGTTGTAGCGCCAGGCGAGGGTGCGCATGGCGCGCTTGACGCGGGCGATCCAGCCGTGGGGGATGTCCTCGCCGGCCTTGCGGTCGTAATAGAGCGGCACCACCTGGCTCTCCAGCAACTCGAAGAGAAAGCGGGCGTCCTGCTCGTCCTGGATCTCGGGGTTGGCGTGCACCTCGCCGTTGCCGATGGCGAAGCCGTTGCCGCCGTCGTACCCCTCGGCCCACCAGCCGTCGAGGATCGAGCAGTTGAGCACGCCGTTCAAGATGCACTTCTCGCCGCTGGTGCCGCAGGCCTCCAGCGGGCGCCGGGGGGTGTTGAGCCAGACGTCCACCCCCTGCACGAGCTGGCGGGCGACGTGGATCGTGTAGTTCTCGATGAACACGATCTTGCGCGCGAAGCGGGGGTCCTTCTCCAGGTTGGCCACCCGCTGGGCGAGCGCCTTGCCGCCGGTGTCGCGCGGATGCGCCTTGCCGGCGTAGACGATCTGCACCGGCCGCGCGGGGTCGTTGACCAGCCGGTCGAGGCGGTCGAGGTCCTGGAACAGCAGGTCGGCCCGCTTGTAGGTGGCGAAGCGGCGGGCGAAGCCCAGGGTGAGCGCCTCGGGGTCGAGCGGCTCGCGCTCGGGCGTGGGCAGGGCCAGCCGCTCGCGGCGATCGGCGAGGCGCCGGCGGGCGAAGCCGAGGAGCCGCGCCTTGAGCACCTGGTGGACCTCCCAGAGCTCGGCGTCGCGCACCTGGTCGATGCCCGTCCAGAGGTCGGCGTGGGAGATGCGGTCGAGCCAGCGCGGCCCCAGGTGCTCGAGCAGGAGCGTGTACATGTCGGTGGCCATCCAGGTGCGGGCGTGGATGCCGTTGGTGATGTGGCCGATCGGCACCTCCTCCTCGGTCTTGCCGGGGTAGAGCCCTTGCCACATCTTGCGCGACACCCGGCCGTGGAGGGCCGAGACGCCGTTGGAGCGCCGGGTGAGCTTGAGCGCCAGCACCGTCGGGCAGAAGGGGGCGTTGGGGTCCCCCGGATGCTCGGAGCCGAGGGCCATCACCTCGTGGAGCGGCATCCTGAGCCCGCGGGCCAGCGCCTCCAGGTGGGAGCTGGCGAGGTCGGAGCGGAAGCGGTCGTGCCCGGCCTCGACCGGGGTGTGGGTGGTGAAGCAGCTCATCGCCGCCACCTCGCGCAGCGCCTCGGCGGCGTCGATCCCCTCCTGCTCGACGAGCTCGCGGGCCCGCTCGAGCAGGGCGAAGGCCGAGTGCCCCTCGTTGAGATGCAGCACCGAGGGCTTGACCCCCACCACCCCCAGGCACCGGTGGCCGCCGACGCCGAGCAGGATCTCCTGCTGGATCCGCGTCTCCTGGTCGCCGCCATAGAGGCGGGCGGTCAGCGCCTGGTCGACCGGTGAGTTGGCGTCGTCGCGGGCGTCGAGCAGGAGGAGCCGGCTGCGCCCGACGTTCACCTGCCAGACGCGGAGGAAGACGTCGCGCCCGGGGAGCTCGACGCTGAAGCGCGCCTGGGTGCCGTCGGCCGCCAGCACCCGCCCGGCCGGCAGCTCGGCCCCGGAGATCGGCTCGTAGAGGTCCTGCTGCCAGCCGTTCTCGTCGATCAGCTGATGGACGTACCCCTCGTGGTAGAGCAGGCCGACGCCGACCACCGGCGCGCCCAGGTCGCTCATGCTCTTCAGGTGGTCCCCCGCCAGCACTCCGAGGCCGCCCGAGTAGATGGGCAGCGACTGGTGGATGCCGAACTCGGCCGAGAAGTAGGCGACCGGCCGGGCGAGGATCGGTCCGGCGTGGACCAGCCCCCAGCTCTCGCCGCCGTGGAGATAGGTCTGCAGGCGGCGGTGGGCCTGGTTGATGCGGGTCTGCATCTCCAGGTCAGCCACCCGGCGGGCGATCTCCTCGCGGGGAAGCCGCTGCAGCAGGGCAACGGCGTTGTGGTAGACGAGGCTCCAGGTCGCCGGATCGAGCTCGCGGAAGATGGCGCGGATATCGGGCTGCCAGGACCACCAGAGGTTCTGGGCCAGTTCTTGAAGTTTCTGAAACGTTTCGTCGGTCGCTTCGTTCATTCGTCGGCTCCAGGATCGCGAGGGAAGGGGGCAATATACCCCAAGGGGCGCCTTGCCAGTTGTGGCGACCTACCCGATGTTTTTATCCCAAATCCCGAAACAGAGGCATAATGAAGCGAGATCACGGCTTGAACTTTTCTTCAGGCTTAAGTAGGCTGCGGAGTTCGCGAGGGACGCAAGTCCCCCCCCCCCAGATTGACAACAGCGCACACGTTCACGGAACGTAGCCCAGCGAGGTCTATCTGGGGTTGCCTTCGGATCGGGAGGGATGCTGGTTGAGCCTTCAGATACTCGGTGACTCGTCGCTTCGGACGCTCGAACGGCCCCGGCACGTTGTCGCACTGGCCGCGTCCGCGGGCGGGCTCGCGGCCCTGAGCCGGATCCTCGCCGATCTTCCCGCCGACTTCGCGGCCCCCATTCTCGTCGTTCAACACGTCGATCCCAACCATCGCAGCTGGATGGCGGAGATCCTTACCCGGCGCACCCCGCTGCGGGTCACCCAGGTGCGGGGGGGCGAGCGGCTCGCCGCCAGCACGGTGTTCCTGGCGCCGCCGGGGCACCACCTGCTGGTGGCGGCGGACGGCGAGCTGTCTCTGTCGGACACCGTCCGCGTCCGCTTCGTGCGACCGTCGGCCGACGTCCTCTTCACCTCGCTGGCGGAGAGCTGGGACGGCGGCGCCATCGCGGTGGTGCTCTCGGGGACGGGCCGGGACGGCGCCGACGGGGTGTGCGCCGTCAAGGGCCGCGGCGGGACGGTGATCGTGCAGGACGAGGCGAGCGCCGAGTTTTTTGGCATGCCGGATGCAGCGATCCGTACCGGGACGGCCGACCAGATCCTGCCGCTGGACGCCATCGCGGCAGCCTTGGTGGAGCTGACTGCTGGAGGGAACGCGTGAGCGTCGACGACAAGCCGAGAGAGATGGAGAGGAGAGGAGAGCATCAGGAGCCGGCGGCGGCCGACTTCGTCAAGCTGCTCGACTATCTGAAGGCCACCCGCGGCTTCGACTTCTCGGGCTACAAGCTCTCCAGCCTGATCCGGAGGGTGCGCAAGCGCATGCAGCAGATGGGGGTCGAGTCCTACCTGGACTACATCGACTTCCTCGAGGTCCATCCCGACGAGTTCGACCCGCTCTTCAACACGGTGCTGATCAACGTCACCGCCTTCTTCCGCGACCCGCAGGCCTGGCAGGCGTTGAGCGATCACATCCTGCCGCGCATCCTCGCGGGCAAGGGGGAGGGGCAGCCGGTGCGCTGCTGGAACGCCGGCTGCGCCTCGGGCGAGGAGGCCTACACCCTGGCCATGCTGCTCGTCGAGGCGGTCGGCGACCAGGAGTTCCGGCAGCGGGTGAAGATCTACGCCACCGACGTGGACGACGAGGCCCTCGCCCAGGCGCGGCAGGGAATTTACTCCGCCGCCGCGGTGGAGGGGGTTCCCGAGGAGCTGCTAGCGAAGTACTTCGAGCCGGCCGGGGACCGCTTCCTCTTCCGGCCCGACCTGCGCCGCTCGCTGATCTTCGGCCGCCACGACCTGGTGCAGGACGCGGCGATCTCGCGGCTCGACCTGCTGACCTGCCGCAACACGCTGATGTACTTCAACTCCGAGATGCAGGCGAAGATCCTCGCCCGCTTCCACTTCGCCCTCCGGCCCAGCGGCTATCTCCTGCTGGGCAAGGCCGAGACCCTGCTCGGCCACAACGCCAGCTTCCGGCCGGAGGACCTGAAGAACCGCATATTCCAGCGCGCGTCGAGCGCCAGCCTGCGCGACCGCATGCTGGCGCTGGCCCCCGCGACGGCCCCCGCCGACCGGCAGCAGACGGCGGAGCGCCCGGTCCGCGTGCGCGAGGCCGCCTTCGACAGCGGCCCTGTGGCGCAGATCGCCGTCGACCGCAAGGGGCATCTCCTGCTGGCCAACGAGAGGGCCCGCCAGCTCTTCAGCCTCGCCCCGGCCGACCTCGGCCGCCTGCTGCAGGACCTCGAGATCTCCTACCGTCCCGTCGAGCTGCGCTCGCACATCGAGGCGGCGAGCCTCTCGCGGACGGGCGTGACGCTCAAGGAGATCGACTGGCGCCCAGTGGGCGGCGAGCCACGCGTGCTGGAGATTCAGATCCTGCCGCTGGTGGAGACGGGCGGCGCGCTGCTCGGGGTCAGCGTCTCCTTTCTCGACACGACGCGCCAGCACCAGCTCCGCAGAGAGCTCGAGCGGGCCAGCCAGGAGCTGGAGACCGCCTCCGAGGAGCTGCAGTCGGCCAACGAGGAGCTGGAGACGACCAACGAGGAGCTCCAGTCCACCATCGAGGAGCTGGAGACGACCAACGAGGAGCTCCAGTCGGCCAACGAAGAGCTGGAGACGATGAACGAGGAGCTGCAGTCCACCAACGAAGAGCTGCGGTCGATGAACGACCAGATCCAGCAGCAGTCGGACGCGTTGCGATTGGTCAACACCCATCTCCACTCGATCCTCGGCAGCCTGAGCGCGGCCGTGGTGGTGCTCAATCCCGAGCTGAACGTGGAGCTCTGGAGCGACAAGGCGCAGGAGCTCTGGGGGCTGCGCGGCGACGAGGTCCGGGGAAAGCCGTTCCTGTCGCTCGACATCGGCCTGCCGGTCGCGGATCTGGAGCGGCCGATGCGCGACTGCCTGGACAGCGGCCCGCGCGGGAACGTGATCCTGCTCGACGGCGTCAACCGCCGGGGGCGGCCGATCCACTGCCAGATCGCCTGCACGCGGCTGGGCGATGGCCCGGGAGCTGCAGGTGTCATCCTGCTGATGGAGGAGTCGCCGCGCGAGTCAGAGGCGCCACCGCAGGATTGAAGGGCTGAGGGGATCCGTTTTATGCCGAAGAGGTCGTCCATTCTCAAGCTCTCCTCGGCGCAACGCCAGCTTCAGACGTTGCGGAGCGAGGCCGACCAACTCTCCGATCCGGAGAGATTCACCCCCGCGCTCGAGGGCCTGCGGGAGCAGCTCGGCGGCCTGGAGGTGGCCTACGAGGAGCTCGAGCAGCAGAACGAGGAGCTGGAGCACACCCGCGAGGCGCTGGAGCGCGAGCGCCACCGCTACCGCCATCTCTTCGAGGAGGCGCCGTTCGGCTACCTGGTCACCGATCTCCACGGCGTTGTCGAGGAGGCCAACCGCGCGGCCGCCGAGATGTTCGGCGTCCACCAGGATCTGCTGGCCGGCAAGCCGCTCCCCGTCTACCTCGAGATGGCGGACCGCAACGCCTTCCGCGACCTGCTCCCCCGCGTCTGTGCCGGCGAGGCGACCGGCGAGTTGGAGGTCAGGGTCAGGCCGCGGAACCGCGAGCCGTTGGCGGTGGTGCTGACCGCCGTCCGCGACCTCGACGCCCAGAACCGGACGACGCGGCTGCGCTGGACGATGCGCGACATCTCCTCCACCAAGGCGGCCGAGGAGGCCCTGCGGGCGAGCGAGGACCGTCTGCGCCATTCGCAGCGCCTGGAGGCGGTGGGGCGCCTGGCCGGCGGCATCGCCCATTCGTTCAACAACCTGCTGGCGGCCATCGCGTTCCAGTGCGAGCTGCTCTGCGAGGAGATCGCGGAAGAGGACGCGCGGCGCGTCCACGTCGGGGAGATCCAGCACGCCGGCGAGCGCGCGGCCACGCTGGCCCGCCAGCTCCTCGCCTACGGCCGCAAGCAGACGCTGCAGCCGCGGGTGATGTCCCTCAACCAGGTGATCGGCGAGATGGTGCCGATGCTCCGCCGGCTGATCGGCGAGCACATCCGCCTCGAGGTGCGGCTCGACCCGGCGGACTGCGCAATCCACGCCGATCTGGGGCAGCTCGAGCAGGTGCTCCTCAACCTGACGGTCAACGCCCGCGACGCCATGGCCGCCGGCGGCAGCCTGCGGCTGGCCACCCAGTCCGTCGAGCTGGCTCCGGAGGAATCCGCCGAGCTGCCCGCCGGCTCCTACGTCCAGCTCACCGTGGGGGACACCGGGGCCGGCATGGCGCCCGAGATCCTGGAGCACCTCTTCGAGCCGTTCTTCACCACCAAGGAGCGCTACAAGGGGACGGGCCTGGGGCTGGCGACCGTTCACGGCATCATCCTCCAGAGCGGCGGCCGGATCCGGGTCGAGAGCGAGCCGGGGCAGGGCACCCGCTTCGTCATCCTCCTCCCCCAGGCCGCCGAGGCGGCCGAGGCGGCCCCGCCGCGGCCCGCCCCCGCCGGCCGCCGCCCGCGCCGGGGCTCCGAGGTCATTCTGCTGGTGGAGGACGAGGACAACATCCGCGAGCCCGCCGTCGAGATCCTGGAGAGCAAGGGGTACAAAGTGCTCTCCGCCGCGGACGCCGTCCAGGCCCTCGCCACCGCCGAGGAGCACGCCGGTACCATCCACATCCTGGTCACCGACGTGGTGATGCCGGGGCTCAGCGGCAGCCAGCTCGCCCGGCGGCTCCTGCGCCGGCGGCCGGAGCTGCGGGTGCTCTACATCTCGGGTTACCCCGAGGACTCGATCTCCCATCACGGGGTGCTCAACGCCGGCCAGAACTTCCTCCAGAAGCCCTTCCCCCCGGGGCAGTTCCTGGAGAAGATCCGCGAGGTGCTGGACACCCGGGCGGCGGAGGCAGGGTAGGCCGGGCACACGCCCTGCATGCCTTCGGACCTCATGAAGCCGACCTCAGAAGTCGTCGGGCGGGACATCATCGTGATCGGCGCCTCCGCGGGTGGGGTTCACTCCCTCTGTGGAGTCGTCGAGTGCCTGCCGCCCGACATTCCCGCCGCCATTTTCGTCGTTCTGCACCTGGCGCCCCACGGCCGGAGCGCGCTGCCCGCCATCCTCGGCCGGTCCGGCTTTCTGCCGGCGTCCCATCCCGCGCCCGGGGAGGGCATCGAGCCGGGGCGGATCTACGTCGCCCCCCCCGACCACCACCTGGCGATCGAGGGCGACCGGGTTCTCCTGTCGCGCAACGCCAGCGAGAACGGCCATCGCCCGGCGATCGACGTGCTCTTCCGCACGGCGGCCCGCGCCTTCGGCTCTCGGGTCGTGGGCGTGGTGCTCACCGGCAACCTGGACGACGGCACCGCCGGCCTGGCGGCCATCAAGCGGTGCGGCGGCGCCGCCGTAGTGCAGGACCCGGAAGACGCCGACTATCCGAGCATGCCCGAGAGCGCCATCGCCAACGTCGACGTCGATCACGTCCTGTCGCTGGGCGACATCGGCCCTCTGCTCGACCGCCTGGCGCGCGAGCCCCGGCCGGCCCTCCCAGCCAACCGCGAGAACGTGGAGGAGGAACCCTACGACATGGGTGTGAACGACAACGATATCGGCGGCTCCGGTCCGAACGGCGAGCCCTCGGGCTTCACCTGCCCGGACTGCGGCGGCTCCCTGTACGAGCGGCCCGGCGAGAAGCTGCTGCACTTCCGCTGCCGCACCGGGCACGCCTTCTCCCCCGAGAGCCTGCTCGCCAAACAGGCGGACTCGCTCGACGCGGCCCTCTGGGCGGCCCTGCGCTCCCTGGAGGAGAACGCCGCCATGGCGCGCCGCATGGAGAAGCGGGCGCGCGAGCACGGCAACGAGATGTCCCGCCGGCGCTACGAGCAACGAGCCCACGAAACCGATGCGCACGCCAAGCTGCTTCGCTCGATGCTCGAGGCGGGCGGGGCGGCGGACGAGCTGGTGGCGGGGACGGGGTAGGAGGGGCGGAAGGCTACCGCTCCCCCACCGCCGCCAGCAGCTCGTGCAGCTCGCGCAGATCGATCGGCTTGACCAGGTGGTGGTCGATGCCGACCTCCCGGGAGCGGCGCAGATCCTCCTCCTGGCCATAGCCGGAGGCGGCGATCAGCGCCACCCCCTTCAGGGTAGGATCCTCGCGCAGACGCTGGGCGACCTGGTAGCCGTCCAGCCCCGGCAGGCCGATGTCGAGAAGGATGGCCTCGGGCCGGAAGGAGGCCGCCATCTCCAGCGCCGCCGGGCCGGAGTGGGCGACCTGGATGGAGTGGCCCGCCATTTCGAGCAGCGTCCCCATCGTCTCGGCCGTATCCTCGCTGTCGTCCACCACCAGGATGCGGAGCGATCGCCCGGCGGACCCGCCGTCCCGCGCCGGCTCGCCGGCCGGCGGGGCGGTCTCGAGCAGGGTGGGGAGCTTGACCACGAACTCGCTGCCGCGGCCCACCCCCTCGCTGTGCGCCTCGATCGTGCCGCCGTGCAGCTCGGCCAGCCGGCGCGACAGCGTCAGGCCGATCCCGAGGCCGTCGCGGGCGCGGTCCAGAGAGCTGTCCCCCTGGGTGAAGAGATCGAAGATGCGGGGGAGGAGGTCGGTCGGGATGCCGACGCCGGTGTCCTTCACCCGCACGACGATCTCGTGCGGGTGCCGCTCGGCGGCGAGCGCGATGCTCCCCCGGTCCTCGGTGAACTTGACCGCGTTGCTGAGCAGGTTCGACAGGATCTGCTCGAGCCGGGTGACGTCCGCCTCCAGCCAGACCGGCTCCGGGGGGAGCACGACGGAGAGGGCGATCCCGCGGTCCTCGCAGAGCGGCCGGACGAGGTCGACCACGTGGTCGACGGCGGCGCTCAGCTCGACGCGGGCCTTGCGGAGCTCGACCTTGCCGGTGCGGATGCGGCTGATGTCCAGCAGGTCGTCGATCAGGCGCGCCAGCCGGCGCATCTGGCGGTCGACGATGCGCCGGAGGTACCAGCGCTGGGGATCGTCCAGGGGCTTCTCGTCGAGCAGGCGCAGGGCGTAGAAGACCGGCGCCAGCGGGTTGCGCAGCTCGTGGGCCAGCACGGCCAGGAACTCGTCCTTCTCCCGGTCCGCCCGCGCCAGCGCCTCGGCCCGGTTGCGCAGCTCCTCGTCGACCCGCTTGCGGTCGGTGCGGTCGCGCATGACCTTGACGAAGCCGTGAAGGGCCCCCTTCGCGTCGCGCAGGCCGGTGGTGATGCCGCTGGCGAAGAAGTAGGTGCCGTCCTTGCGCACGTGCCAGCGGTCGTCGGAGGCCCGGCCGGCCTCGGCCGCCGTCTTGAGCTCCTGCTGGGGGACGCCGTCCTGGATCTCCTCCGGGGTGAAAAAGACGGCGGCCTCGCGGCCGAGGATCTCCTCCCCGCCGTAGCCGAGGAGGCGCTCCGCCCCCGGGTTCCAGCTCGCCACCCGGCCCTCCGGATCGATGGTGAAGATGGCGTAGTCCTGGACCGATTCGACGGCCAGGCGGTAAGCCTCGCCGCTCGCGAGCAGGCTCCGCAGGTCCGCGGCACCGCCCGGTATTTCCACCTCTTGGATTGGTTTCATCATTCTTTCTTCTCCGGAGCGGAGACTTTAGCAAGGGACGTGCCGGAGGTGCTTTTTCTTTCCCTTGCCCCCCTTGCTAAGATCTCCTCATGAGCCGCTCTTCCGTCCTCTTCGTCGCCCTGCTCACCGCCGCCGGCGGGTATCTGGCCGGAGAATACCGGGCGGGCGCTCGCCGGTCGATCGCCAGCCCGGCTCTCCAGGCGCCGTCGCCGGCCCCCGCCCTGGCCCAGAACGGCAACCGCGGGGCGATCGCGCCCAATCCGCAGCCGCAGCTCCAGGACCAGGAGAAGGCGACCATCTCCCTCTTCGAGCACGCCTCCCCGGCGGCGGTGTTCATCACCTCGCTGGCGACGCAGCAGGACCTCTTCAGCCTCAACGAGACGCAGATCCCGCGGGGGTCCGGCTCCGGCTTCATCTGGGACCGCCAGGGGCACGTGGTCACCAACTTCCACGTCGTCTCCGGGGCCGACGCGTTCAAGGTGACGCTCGCCGACCAGTCCAGCTGGGACGCCAGGCTCGTCGGCGCCGCTCCGGAGAAGGACCTGGCGGTGCTGAAGATCGACGCCCCGGCGGGCAAGCTGCCGCCGCTGCCGCTCGGCAGCTCCGAGACGCTGAAGGTGGGGCAGAGCGTCTTCGCCATCGGCAACCCGTTCGGCCTCGACCAGAGCCTGACCACCGGCGTGGTGAGCGCGCTCGGGCGGGAGATCCAGTCGGTCGGCGGGGCGCCGATCCGCGACGTCATCCAGACCGACGCGGCGATCAACCCGGGCAACTCGGGCGGGCCGCTGCTCGACAGCTCGGGCCGGCTGATCGGGGTGAACACGGCGATCTACAGCCCCTCGGGAGGAAGCTCGGGGGTGGGCTTCGCCATCCCCGAGCACGACGTGGCCTGGGTGGTGCCCGACCTGATCCGCTACGGCCACGTGCAGCGGCCGACGCTGGGCGTGCAGCTGGCGCCGGAGAACTGGACGCAGCGGCTGGGGATCGAGGGCGCGGTGATCTATCAGGTCTATCGCGGCACCGGCGCCGAGAAGGCGGGCCTCCAGGGGATACGGCGCGGCTCCTTCGGCCGCATGGAGCTGGGGGACGTCATCCTCACCGTCGACGGCCAGCCCGTCTCCTCCCAAGGCGGCCTCCTCGTCGCCCTCGAAGCGAAGAAGGCCGGCCAGACCGTGCGCGTGGGGCTCCTCCGCGGCGATCGCAAGGTGGAGGTGCCGGTCCGGCTGGGCGGCCCCTCGGGCGGGCGGGCGGAGTAGGCGGCACGCTTCCCGCGTTACGCCCCGGTTGCGCCGTCCGCATGGACGCGCTACACTCGGGGTGGAGGTCAACCATGCCTGATATCTCTACGAGTGGTGGCCTGAACCCAAAGCTCAGGGCCGTCCTGGCCCGCCTGTGCCAGCGCCTGGGCCCGCTCTTCTCGACACAGGCCGTCAAGCTCCCCTATCTGGTCGACGTCGTCGCGAGCCAGGTCCTCGGACAGCCCATTGCCAACGGCACCTACCAGACCTGGGAGCATGGGGTCGTCACCAGGGAGGTTTTTCGCTTCATCCGGCATGGGGCGCAGGACGAAGGAGTGTTCTGTGTCGAGCCTCATCAGTATTCGGAAAGCGGCAAGCGGATCTCCCTGGCGGCCGAGGTGGACTTCGGTTCGGCGTTGAGCCCGGAAGAGCTCGCCGTCATCGACTTTGTCGCGGACGAATATGGCCATGTCGCTCCGGAGCAGCTCGGCTATCTGACCAAGCGCCTCAATACGGAGATGCCTCCGCAGGCCTGGGGGACCAACCAGAGCGCGGCGATCAACCAGGATACCTTTCTACGCCTGAGCCCCGAGTGGCAGAGCCTTTGCCAGAGGATCGGCGAGGCGAATCTGGAGGACCGCTCCCGCTGGAGCGAGTCGATCCACGACGATCCCATGGCGGCGTTTCGGCGAGCCTTGAATGGCTAGACCGGTACGGCAGTTCGAGCCCCTCTGGTTTGACCATCAGTTCAAGAAAGATCTCAGGAAGCTGCCGAAGCCTCAGCAGGAGAAGCGTCTCAGGGAGCTGGCGGACCTGGCTTCCACCCTCAGCGTGTGCCGTCACCCGACGCACGATCCCGCCCTGGCGGCCTGGAAGCCTAGCTCCTACCACGTTCCGAAGATCTCCTCCGACATCCAGCTTTGTGAGTACCGCTGCGCCTATCCGTTGCGAGTCATCGTGCGCTGGATCGAGCCTTCCGAAGAGGAGCCAGAGGGGATCGTGCTTCTGGTTGCCGCGACCTTGAGCCATCAACACGACCGCCTGAAAGAGATCATCAGCAACAACCGGGCGGGCCTTTCTTAGCTGAGGGTGGAACATTCCGCTCGCGCGCTCGCGGTTCCCCATCCGCTGCCCGCGAGCGCCGGACGGTTCATCCCGGATTCCCCGCCGGCCCTCGCGGAACCCGCGTAGAAACTCCAGAGCTCCCGGAAGCCCCTGCGCGAAACCCGTCCGGCGGGGGCGGATTTCCGCCGGCGCTTCGCGAGGTGCGGTCCGGTACCGGCGAGCGCCCGCGCGGAAACCGCGGATGCGCTTCCGAAATCCGCCCGCGCGCAGCGGGAATCCGGGAGGCGCCGAACAGAATTCGCGGGGGGACTGATCGGAATTCGCGAGGGGCGATGCGCCCCCCTCGGCACGCCCTCTGCATTTCCCTGCCGCGTGGCAACCAAGAAGACCGTCTCGAAACCGACTCCCCAGCGCCGGACGGCCGCCGCCAAGTCTCCGGCGAAGAAGAAGGCCGCGTCCAAGCCCCAGTCTCGCAAGACCGCCGTCCAGATCCCCCGCCGCCTTCCCGTCGGTGCCGAAGTGGCACCCGGTGGCGTGCACTTCCGGGTCTGGGCCCCGCAGCGGCAGCGGGTGGAGGTCGTCTTCGAGGAGGCCTCCGAAGAGTGGCCGGTCGACTTCGAGCTGACCGCTGAGCTGACCTCGAAAAATCGCGGCTACTTCTCGGGGCTGGTCCCCGGGGCCGGCGCGGGCGCGCTCTACAAGCTGCGGCTCGATGGCGGCGACGCCTTTCCCGACCCCGCTTCGCGCTTCCAGCCGGCGGGGCCGCACGGCCCCTCGCAGGTGATCGATCCCTCCACCTTCACGTGGACCGACGGCGGCTGGCCCGGAATCGGCCGCGACGGCCAGGTGGTCTACGAGATGCACCTCGGCACCTTTACCCGCGAGGGGACCTGGAAAGCCGCCGAGCGGGAGCTGCCCGAGTTGGCGGATCTCGGGATCACCGTGATCGAGCTGATGCCGGTCGCCGAGTTCCCCGGCCGCTTCGGCTGGGGGTACGACGGCGTCGACCTCTTCGCCCCCTACCACCTCTACGGCGAGCCGGACGACTTCCGCCGCTTCGTCGACCGCGCCCACGCGGCCGGGATCGGGGTGATCCTCGACGTGGTCTACAACCACCTCGGGCCGGACGGCAACTATCTCAAGCCGTTCTCCGCAAGCTACTTCACCGACCGCTACAAGAACGACTGGGGGCAGGCCATCAACTTCGACGGCGAGGACGCGGGGCCGGTGCGCGAATTCTTCCTCGCCAACGCCGGCTACTGGATCGACGAGCTCCACCTCGACGGCCTGCGGCTCGACGCCACGCAGGACGTCAAGGACGCCTCCGAGGACCACATCCTCGCCGCCGTGGTACGGCGGGTGCGCGAGGCCGCCAAGGGGCGCTCGGTCTACACCGTGGCCGAGAACGAGCCCCAGCACACCCGGCTGGTGCGCCCGCCCGCGGCAGGGGGCTACGGCATCGACGCGCTCTGGAACGACGACTTCCACCACTCGACGCAGGTGGCGCTGACCGGCCGCAACGAGGCCTACTACAAAGACTACAAGGGCTGCCCGCAGGAGATGATCTCGCTGGTCAAGTACGGCTATCTCTACCAGGGGCAGCGCTACTCGTGGCAGGAGCAGCGGCGGGGGACCTCCGGGCTGGGGCTGCCGGCGTCGGCGTTCGTCAACTTCCTCCAGAACCACGACCAAGTGGCCAACTCCGCCCGCGGCGAGCGCTGCCACAAGCTGGCCTCCCCCGGCCGCTTCCGGGCGCTCACCGCCCTGCTGCTGCTCGCGCCGGGGACGCCGATGCTCTTCCAGGGGCAGGAGTTCTGCGCCTCCAGTCCGTTCCTCTACTTCGCGGACCACAACCCGGAGCTGGCGCGCGCGGTGCGCGAGGGCCGGCTCGAGTTCCTGGCGCAGTTCCCGAGCCTCTCCCTCCCCGAGATGCAGGCAGGGGTGCCCGACCCGGAGTCCCCCGAGAGCTTCGAGCGCTGCAAGCTCGACCTCGCGGAGCGCGAGCGGCACGCGCCGTGCTACGCCCTGCACAAGGACCTGCTGCGGCTGCGGCGCGAGGACCCGGTGTTCCGCGGCCAGGGGCAGGGGTGGCTCGACGGCGCGGTGCTCGGGCCGGATGCGTTCGCCCTCCGGTTCTTCGGAGCGGATGAGGACGATCGCCTGCTGCTGATCAATCTCGGAATGGATCTCGACCTGGAGCCGGTGCCGGAGCCGCTGCTGGCGCCGCTGACCGGCCAGCGGTGGAAGGTGCTCTGGTCGAGCGAGGAGCCGCGCTACGGCGGCAGCGGCGCGCCGGAGCCGGAGGATGAGGATGGATGCTGGCGACTGCCCGGACAGGCCGCGATGGTGATGAGACCCGTCGCGAGCGAGAAGGAGAAGAGATGAACGAACTGGCCCGATCCATGCCGTGGCCCGAGCGGGACGACCGGCCCGAACCGCAGGAAGACATCCCCGCCGCAACCTTGCCGGAATCGCTGTTGAAGCGCGAGTGGCTGGTCACCAACGGTCTCGGGGGGTACGCCTCCGGGACGCTGGCCGGGGTGCCCACCCGGCGCTATCACGGCCTGCTGGTGGCGGCGATGCCGGCGCCGTTGGGGCGCACGTTCCTGCTCGGCCAGATCGAGGAGGTGCTCCGCCTGCCGGACGGCACCATCGTCCCCCTGGGAGGAGAGCAGAAGGTGGGACAGCCGCCCTACGTGCCGGGCGCCGGTCACCTGCGGGAGTTCCGCCTGGAGTGGGGACTGCCCGTCTGGACCTACGAGGTGGGGGGATTCCGCCTGCAGAAGCGGGTCTTCCTCGGGCACCTCCAGAACACCGTCCACGTGATGTACCGGCTGGTCCAGGGGGACGGGCGCGTGCGCCTGGAGCTCCATCCGACGCTCCACTTCCGGCCCCACGACGCACCGGTCTCGACGCCGCTCGGCGGCGCCTACTCGATGAACGTCGTCGAGCACCGCTACGAGTTCTGCTCCGCATGGCCGAACCTGCCCTCGCTGCGGGTGTCGCTGCAGGGGGCCAACCCCTCCTTCACCGTGGCGCCGCGCGAGATCGAGGAGGTCTACTACGACGTCGAGGCCCGCCGTGGCTACGAGTCGGCGGGGGACCTCTGGTGCCCCGGCTTCTTCGGCATGGATCTGGAGGCCGGGGAGGAGGCGGCGCTGGTCGCCTCGACCGAGACCTGGGAAGTGGTGAAGGCCCTGAGGTCGCGCGAGGCCTTCTCGGCCGAGATGGAACGGCGCCGGCGCTTGATCTACAACGCCGACCGCCGCGCCCACCAGGGCACCGCCGCCGAGCTGGTGCTGGCCGCGGACACCTTCGTGGTCACCCCCGGCCGTTCCGAGGACGCCGCCCGCGCCCACGCCTCCGGCGACGAGGCCCGTAGCGTCATCGCCGGCTACCACTGGTTCACCGACTGGGGGCGGGACACCATGATCAGCCTCGAGGGGCTGACGCTGACCACCGGCCGCCAGCTGGAGGCCGGCTACATCCTGCGCACCTTCGCCCGCTACGTGAAGGACGGGCTGATCCCCAACCTCTTCCCCGAGGGGGACCGCGACGGCCTCTATCACACGGCGGACGCCACGCTCTGGTTCTTCCACGCCCTCCACCGCTACCTGGAGGCGACGAACGACCGCGAGACGCTGCGGCTCCTGCTGCCGAAGCTGCTCGACATCGTGGACCATCACCTGCACGGCACGCGCTTCGGCATCGGCATCGATCCCCAGGACGGGCTGCTGCGCCAGGGGGCCGAGGGGTATCAGCTCACCTGGATGGACGCCAAGGTGGACGACTGGGTGGTGACCCCGCGGCGGGGCAAGGCGGTGGAGCTCAACGCGCTCTGGTACAACGCCCTGCGGCTGCTCGAGGGGTGGGTGCGGCAGGAGGCGATCTCGAAGCGGGAGGAGACCGCCAACCACATCGCCGGGCACGCGGAGCGCTGCCGCGAATCGTTCAACCGCCGCTTCTGGTATGCCGAGGGGGGCTATCTCTACGACGTGGTGGACGGGGTGGTGGACGGCGAGCCCGCGGACGATCCCGCCTGCCGGCCGAACCAGGTGTTCGCGATCTCCCTGGAGCATCCGGTGCTCGACCGGTCGCGCTGGGAGCCGGTGATGCAGGTGGTCACCGAGCGGCTGCTCACCCCCGTGGGGCTGCGCTCGCTGGCCCCGGGGCATCCGGACTACAAGCCGACCTACGACGGCGATCTGCGGGCCCGCGACGCCGCCTACCACCAGGGGACGGTCTGGGGGTGGCTGATCGGCCCCTACGTGGACGCCTGGCTGCGGGTCCACCCCGGAGAGGCGAAGCGGGCGCGGAAGCTCCTCGAAGGTTTCGTGCCCCACCTGGGGGAGTCCTGCCTGGGCTCGATCAGCGAGGTCTTCGACGCCGAGCCCCCCTACACCCCCCGCGGCTGCGTCGCCCAGGCCTGGAGCGTCGCCGAGGTGCTCCGCTGCTGGGTGAAGACGGCGGGGCCGGAGGAGGTGGTGGAGGAGCTGAGGGTGCGGGAGGAGGCGGTGGTGGCGTAGGGCGGCCTACCCCATCTCCATGATCTCCGAAAGCGTCGCCCTCCGGAGCGGCAGATCCTTCGGCAGCCAGGCTTCGAACCCCGGGCTCGCGAACAGCGCCTGGTCCCCCGGGTAGGTGGGGACCAGATAGGCCGGGAAGCGCTCGAAGATCTCGCGGTCGCAACGCTTACGCCGCTTCTGGACGGCGGCACGGACGGCGGCGGCGCTATCCAGGTGGCCGGTCAGCCAGTTCAGGGCGCGGAACTGGGCGATCGTGCGCTCGTCGGTGAGGCGCGGCGCTTCGAGCGTGGCGGCGGGCGGCGGCGGCGGGGCCACCCCCAGCTTGCCGAGGCCGCGCCGGAGGAACTCGCGGGGGCCGTAGCCGCGCCAGCGGACCTTGAACCCCTCCCAGCTGGTCGCCGGCGGCAGCTCGATCGCGGGCGGGCGCGCCGGCGCGGTCCTGCCCGGAGCGGTGTTGGCGATGTGGCCGGCGTAGGGGTCGATCCGCAGGGTCTCCATCCCCGGATTGGCGAGGAGGAGGGCCTCGGTCCGCGAGATCAGGGTCAGCATCACCGCTGGCAGGATCTTCGCCCAGAGCCCGTCCTCATAGTTCTTGTAGGCCGTCAGAAAGGCGTTGCGCTCGAACAGGAAGCCCCGGTTGTAGAGCCCCAGCAGGTCGCTGGTGGCGCTGGAGCGGTGGCGGACCACCGCGCCGGGGGCGAAGACGATCCGCTCGCCGCCGGACCAGAGGCGCCAGCCGAGGTCGACGTCCTCCAGGTAGGCGAAGTAGCTCTCGTCGAAGCCGCCGGCCGCCAGGAACGAGGCGCGGCGGATCAACAGGTTGCCGCCGCACGCGAAGGCGAGCTCCTCCCCCGCCGCCGGCACCCGCGCCGCCTGGAGCGGACGGCGGAAGTCGAGCTGGAAGGCGTGACCGTCGAAGGTCATCAGGCCGCGGCCGAAGTCGAGCCGCTCGCCGTTCCAGTCGACGATCTTGCCCGAGACGGCGGCCACGTCCGCGGGAGCCGAGGCCAGGGTCTCCACCAGCGAGCCGAGCCAGCCCGGCTCCGGACGGGTGTCGTTGTTGAGCAGGGCGATGGCGTCGCCGTCCGCCGCGGCGACCAGGCGGTTGTTGCCGCCGCAGAAGCCGTGGTTGATGGGGCTCTCGACGAGGCGGACCCGGGGGTCCCGGCCCCACCGCTCGCGCATCCAGGCGGCGGTGCCGTCCGTCGAGCCGTTGTCGAGGACGAGGATCTCCCACTCGACGCCGGGGTCCTGCTGGGCGGCCAGGGCCGTGAGGCAGGTCTCCAGGTGCTGGCGGCCGTTCCAGGAGAGGATGGCGACGGTTACTTTACGGATCGGCTTCAAGCCATCCCCCTCCAGACCCGGAGCCGGCGGCGCAGGCGGAAGGCGAGGCGGTCCGCCGGCGCCACGGTCGCGGGGCGCTGCGCGAAGCGCTCCTTGGTCGCGTCCAGCCACGGGTTGCGGCAGAAGCGGACGAGCGGCGCCAGCACGCGGTCCCAGCGGAAGGCCGCGACGAGCTCGCGGGCGCCCGCCTGCCGGGAGCCGGGATCGTCGAGCGCCGCGGCGAGGGTGCGGGCCAGGGCGGGCGCGTCGCCGGCCGGGGCGATCCATCCGGCGCCATGCTCGGCGAGGAGCCGGCTCATGGCGCCCCCCTCGCTGGTCACCACCGGACAACCGGCGGCGAGAGCGTCGAGGAAGCGGGTGCGCAGCGAGAGGCGCGTCTCCAGGCTCGGCCGGTGAGGGGCGACGAGGAGGTCGACGTCGCGCAGCAGGTCGTAGCGCCGCTCGGCCGGTACCCAGCCGTGGACCTGGACGCGACTCCCCCACCAGCCGAGCGCGCGGCAGCGCGCCTCGACGGCGGCGAACAGGCGCTGCGGCGTGCTCTCCGGATTGGGGTTGCGGATGAGCAGCAGGGTCCAGGGGTAGTCGAGGGCCGCCAGGGCGTCGAGCAGGGTCCAGGGGTCGTACCAGTCGTAGAGGCCGCCGAAGAGGAGCCGCCGCTCGCCGGCCGCGCGGGGGGGCAGGATCAGACGGTGAGCCGGCAGCGCGTCCGGCACGCCGAAGGGAACGGGAGCGATCAGCGTCGCGAGGTCCGGGTCCCCCTGGATCCGCTCGGGGTTGACGCGGCCGAGGGCGGCGAGGAACCCGAGGTAGAAGGTCCGCTGCTCCTCCGACGAGCAGAGGAAGAAGTCGCCGCGCGACATCTGGAGCGCCCAGGTCGCGTGATCGTTGCGGTAGGGGTCGAGCCCCAGCGTCTCGAAGTAGGCGAAGTTCTCGATCAGCCAGGGATCGTAGAGGTCGATCGCCACCGGCAGGCCGGGCATCTCGAGGACGAGGTCGTTGGCGAGCTGCCCCTGAGCCACGGCGGCGTCGCAGTCGCCGAGGATCGCGGCGAGCCGTCCGCGCTCGAAGCGGCGGACCTCGACGCCCCCGAGCCCCCCCAGAGCCGCCGTCTCCGCCGGCTCCGCTGGGGAGACCAGGACCACGTCCACCCCCTCGGCCGGCAGCCGCCGCGCGAACTCCAGGTAGCGGATGCCGATCCCGGCCATCAGGGGGCGGATCGGCTCGCTGGAGAGGAGGGCGACGCGGGTCATGGCTCTTTACGAAAATCGCTCACGAGCTCCGCCGTCCCAGCCACTGATGCACCCGCCACGCGCGGGTCGCCTCCATCTGCCGGAGGATCCCGTTCAGGCGCTCGATCTCGGCATACGTGCGGCCGAGGTGGGCCGTCTGGTCGTCCACGGCGGCGCGGAGCTTCCCCTCGTCGTCGTAGAGCCGCTGCATCTCGCCGGAGAGCCGCCGGATCTCGGCGTGGAGGTGCTGGATCTCGGCGTGAAGGCGCTGGATCTCGGCGGAGAGCCGCTGGATCTCCAGGCGCAGGTTGTCGCGCTCCTCCCGCAGGGCCGCCACCTCCCCATGGGCCGCGTGATAACGCTCCTCCCAGAGGAACCGCTCGCGGGCCAGCTCCTGGTGGTTGCGGTCGAGGGTGGCGAGGTCCCCCCGCACCCCGGCGAGCTCGTCGCGCAGGGTGGCGAGGTCGAGGCGGGCGCCGGCCCACCCCTCGCGCTCGGCGACCCAGTCGGCCCGCAGCGTGTCGACGGCCCGGGCCAGCGTCTCGGGACCGAGGCGGCCGGCGTGCCTGGCGAGCACCCGCGCCTTGACCTCCAGGAAGTCGGCGCGCTCGCGGGGGCGCTCACCGAAGATGTGATGCCCCCCGCCGCGGAAATGCCGGTACTCGCAGGTGACCCGGGCGAGATGTTGGAACCGGGTCAGCTCCGAGAGACGGATCAGGAAGTCCCAGTCCTCGAAGAACGGCAGCGACGGATCGAACGGACCGGCCTCCGCGAAGAGGTCGCGCTCGATCAGCAGGGTGTTGAACGGGATGTAGTTGTCGACCAGCAGGACGTCCGGATCGAAGTCGCGGCTGTAGGGGAGGCGGCGCTCGCGGCAGACCCACCCCTCCTCGGGGTCGAGCTCGTAGACGGCCACCGCCGCGTCGGTGTAGGCGACGCGCACCCCGGCCGCCGAGACGAGCCCGGCCAGGGTCGCCAGGTGCTCGGGGGCGGCGAGGTCGTCGTCGTCCAGAAAGGTCACGAAGTCGCCGGTCGCGGCGGCGACCCCCGCCTCCGCCGCCCCGGCCCGCCCCCGGTTGGCGGCGAG
This sequence comes from uncultured Acidobacteriota bacterium, assembly GCA_963698025.1. GTDB lineage: Bacteria > Acidobacteriota > Thermoanaerobaculia > Multivoradales > UBA5704 > DATARR01. The sequence goes on from OY969112.1 coordinate 2,830,442, forward strand.
ATCGACCCGCACGACCGGCAGCGGGAAGCCGGCGGGGACGGCCGGCGGCTCGCCACCGTCGTTGACCAGCACCACCTCGGCGCGGCGGTACTCCCCCGCGGCGAGGCTGTCGAGGGCCTCGGCCAGCAGGCGCGGGCGGTCGCGGGTGCGGACGATCACCGACACGCGCGGCCCCTCGCGGATCTCCTGGATCTCGGGAAGGCCGCCGAGGTGGCGGATGAGCTGGGCCGGGGTGCGGGTCGTGAAGTCCTCGACGCGGAGGCGGCGGTACCCCTCGGCCAGCTCCACGCCCGGCGGCAGGCTGAGGGTGCGGAACCGGCGGAGCCCGAGGGCGGCGTTCCAGTAGGGGTGCCGCTCCTCCTGGCTGGCATAGGCCGTCATCGCCTTCTCCAGCCGCTCGCGCTCGGGGCCGACGTCCACCAGCAGATCGGGATGGCCGGGGTGATTGACCTCGTAGAGAAGGACGCGCAGCCCGCGGAACGGCTCCTGGTCCGGCTGGCCGTCGCGCACGGCGCCGAGCAGCCGGTGGAGGGCGGCGAAGGCGGCGCGGTGGTCGCGCGAGATCTCGAGCGGCGAGGGGGCGAGCAGCAGCTCGGGGCGCTGGGTCAGGATCGCCCGGCGAATCCCTTCCGCGGCCGCGTCCAGATGGTGATCGAGAGCGCCGTCGGGGAGGTCCAGGTGGTCGCAGCCGGCGAAGCCCAGGATCGCGCAGACCTCCCCGGTCTCCTCCCGGCGGCGCTGGCGATAGGCCTCGCGATCGGCCACCGACTCCGCTCCCCCGCCGCCGTCGGTGAGGAAGAGGACGCGCACCACCCCGCCCGCGGCCGCGAGCTGGGCCGCGAGCCCGCCGCAGCCGAGCACCTCGTCGTCGGGGTGGGGGGCGAGCACGAGGGCGCTCGCCGCTCGCACGCGCTCGGTCCAGCCGGGAGGTTGGTACGTTCCGTTCATTGGATATACCCCAGGGCGCGCAGCCGCTTCTCGGTCTCGGGATTCGCCGTGCTTCCATTATGGACCGGCGCGCGCCGGTCGCCGGGAAGCCAGAGGAACAGCGCCGCTCCCTTGGCGGCGGGGAGATCCCCCGCCGTGAGGGCCGCGGGGCTCAAGGCCCCTCCTGTATACGGCACGCCGCGCCCCACGAGCATCTGCCCGGCCGGGAGCAACCGGCCGTCGACACGGGCTTCGACGGCCTGAACGTTACCGAAGTCCCCCTCCAGGCGGAACCCCTTCTCCAGCGCCTCCCCCCCGAGATCGAAGCTCACCCGGTTGCCGGAGAGCTCGACGCGGTCCCCCTCGGCCAGGAAATAGGAATCCCAGCGGGAAGGAGGGCGGTCCAATTCGATCACCCCTTGAACCCGGGAGCCGGCCGGGAAGCCCGAGGCGAAGACGCGTAGACCCGGCAGCTCGCGGTCGAGCTGGCGGTGGACGACCGGCTGCAGCCGCGCGATGTCCTCCGGCGCTCCCGGAGCGGAAGGCGCGAGATTGCTCCGCTCCCCGGCGTCGTGGGAGAGATCGTACAGCTCGACGCGCTGGAGGCGGTGGAGATCCTGAGTCCAGAGGTAGGCCTCGAGCTCGTTCGCGGGCGCGTAGGGGGTGCGCGGATTGAACAGGATGAGCTTGTGGCCGTCCAGCACGGCGGCGGTGCGCAGGGGGCCGATCATCATGTGCTGGGCGAAGGCGGCGAGGCGCGGCAGCGGCGCCTTGGCGGTCAGCGCCGGCAGGAGGTCCACCCCCTCCCAGGAGGGGGGGACCTTGCCGCCCACGGCCTGGACCAGGGTCGGCGCGAGGTCGAGCAGCCGCACGGTGCCGCGCAGGCGCGAGCCGGCGGGGATGTGGCCGTCCCAGCGGACGAGGAGCGGCACGTGGATCTGCTCCTCGTAGAGGGTGAAGCCGTGCTTCCACCCCCCGTGCTCGTGGAACTCCTCACCGTGGTCGGCGGTCAACACGATCAGCGTATTGCGCAGCACGTCCGGCGGCAGCGCGTCGATCAGCCGGCCGATGAAGCGGTCGGCGTAGTGGATCTCGCTGTCGTAGAGCGCCTTCAGGTGCTCGGTGTCCCGCTGCGGGTTCCTGAGCGGGAGCTTCCCCGCGTAGACCCCCTGGATGTGGCGCCCCGAGACGCAGCCCGGGCAGGGGGGCTCGAAGGGGGAGCGGTTGTCCACGATCTCCGGATTGTCGTACGGATCGTGCGGATCGACGTAATGGACGTAGAGGAAGAACGGCTGGTTGCGGTGCCCCTCCAGCCAGGGAAGAACCCTGCCGGTCAGCTCCGCCGCGTCCGGCCCCTCCTCGCCGCTCGCCACCCCGTTGTCGGGGGGGCTGTAGAAGGTCGCGAAGCCACGGGCGAAGCCGTTGCCGGCGTGCAGGATCTTGTTGGCGAAGAACCCGCCGGTCTCGTAGCCACGCCGCGCCATCGCCTCGGCCAGGGCCGGCACCCCGGGCGGGATGCCGTAGGACGCGGCGTCGTCGCCGAGGATCTCCCCCGGCTGGCGGCTGGTCATGAACGAGGTCACCGAGGGGAGGGTCCAGGGTGCCTGCGAGTAGGCCGACTCCACCACGGCCCCCGGCTTCGCCAGCGTGCGGGCGAGGTTCGGCGAGGTGTCGCGCCGGTAGCCGTAGGGGGTCAGGTGATCGAAGCGCAGGGTGTCGACCAGGATGAAGAGGACGTTCGGGCGGCTGACCTCGGTTCGGCGCTCCGTCCAGGAGGACAGCCGGACCGGCTCCCAGGCCACCAGGTTGGTGTGCCGGTGCTCCAGGGGGAGGCCGTCGAGAGCGGCGTGGAACTCCAGGGTGACCTCGCGCCCGGCCCAGCGGGAGAGGTCGGCCGTGAAGTCGAGCCAGCGGGGGCGCTGCCGCTCGGCGGTGTGGACGACGTCGATCACCTCGCGCTCGTCTCCACTCCGCGCCACCACCCAGGCCCGCAGGCCGCGGATCACCTTCCAGGCGTCGGGGTGGATCTGGACGCCGGCGTGGAGCTCCCCCCGGCGCGGGACGACCCCGGTCCAGCGCCAGGGGTCCACGGAGGTGAGCACGGCCGTTCGGCGCTCGCCGTCGAAGGTGAAGGGGAGGATCTCCGGTGGACGGTGGAACCAGAGCCCGGTCTCCGCTCCAGGGCTTCCGGTCGCGTAACGCCTGGCGGCGACCGCCTCGCGCAGGGCGAGATCCCGGGGCAGGGACCGGTGGCAGCCGGCCGTCCCCAGAATGGCGAGGAGAGCCAGGGTGAAGAGTGGGATCCGTCGACGATCGATCAAACCTGTCTGCTCTCCGAACGGCTCGCGACCCAGCGCCGGGCAACGCCGCCTGCCAGGATGCACAAACCCAATACGCTCAGCACCATCCCCAATGCGAAACCGTCGGGATGGTACCGCAACTCGACAAACCCCGAGCCGGGCCCTACCGGCACCGCCATGAGGACCCCCTGGAGCCGCTCGATAGCCACTGGACGGCCGTCGAGCCAGGCCCGCCAGCCGGGGTCCCAGGTCTCGGCGATCACCAGCCGGCCGGGGCCCGAGGCCTGCCAGGAGATCCGCCACTCGCCCGGCAACCGGGTCTCGATCCGTGCCTGCCCGGGTCCCTCCAGGCGTGCCAGGGGGAGCGCTCCGGGGCGCTCGTAGACCCGCGCGTCGCTCCCCTGCCAGGCGAGCCGCCAAGCCAGTCTCGGCGGCGGCGCCTCCGCCGGCCCCGCCACCACCCAGCGCACCCCCAACCGGTCGAGCCAGGGGCTCGACCAGTCGCGGATCGGATAGAAATAGACGGGGTCGGCCGTGCCCATGGCCGCGTAGACCTCCTCGTAGCGCTGGAGCTTGACCGGGCTGTCGCCGCGCACGTCGTAGAGGCCGTAGACCATCGCCGCATCGGGGTGGAGGGCATCCCCGAGCCCCGCCACCCGCTCCGGCCGCCCCTGGAGGAAGCGGACGGCGCCGGTGACCGGGTAGAGCCTGGCGTTGGAGAGCCCCGGGTTGGTGTGGCCATGGGCGGCCACGAGGTCGATGGCGAGCAGCGCGGGCAGGAGGGGCCAGAGAGTCCAGCGCCGCTCCGCGGGCAGGAAGAGCGAGAGCGCGAGGAGTCCCACCAGGAGGGCGATCCAGCCCGTCCACGCGCCCTCGGTACCGAGGAGGCCATGAGCGCGGAAGCCGTCGCCGAGCCGCCACCAGGCCACGGCCAGCAGGCCGAGCACCAGGCCGGCTCCCGCCAGCAGACCGCGCCCCCGGCCCGCCAACCAGCGGTCGCAGCCGGCGGCGGCGAGCAGCGCCAGCCCCAGCTCCAGGCCGAACTTCAGATAGTGGTGGAGCCCCCGGCCGATCAGCGGCAGCGCGATCAACACCCGCCGCATGCCGAAGAGGTAATAGGCGGCGATCAGGGCGAAGAACGTCATCACCGCCACCGCCCGCCAGCGCCGATCGCTCCGCGCGGCGACGAGCCCGGCGGCGGCGAGCGGGAGCGTCAGCGCGCCGGCATAGACCGCCGTGGCCGCGGAGTTGAACGGCCCCCACCAGGTCCCCGTGGCGGGATCGCCGAAGAGGTCGGGCAGGACCAGGCGCAGCAGCACGGCGGCGACGGTGCCGAGAGGGATGGGTAAAGGGGTCTCCGAGTGCAGCCACTTCCCCGTCCCGGTCAGGGTCAGGAAGAGAGGCAGCAACTGGACGGCGGAGATCGCCGCCGCCACCCCCCAGCCGGCCAGGAACTTGCCCCAGGCCGCGAGCGGGCGGGCGCTCCCCCGCGTCAGCAGGTAGACCCCTGCCAGCAGCGCCGTGAACACCGGGGTCTCCGGGTGGCCGCCGAGCATCTGGAGCCCCCCCGCGGCGGCGAGCCCCAGCCAGCTCCCCCGTCCGCTCGCCAGCCGCTCGACGGCGAGCAGCACCCAGGGCACCAGGCAGTGGGTGTTGCCCATCGGGAAGAGGAGGAAGCTGGTGATCATCCCCGAGAGGGGGAAGACGAGCGCCGCCAGCAGCGCGGCCGGACGGCTCACCCCCAGCTCCCGGGCCAGGCTCCAGGCGCCGCAGCCGCCGAGGACGATGCGCAGCCAGGGCAGGAGGACCCAGCCGAGTTGGAGCGGCAGGAACGCGAAGAGGAGATGGAGCGGGAAGAGGGGCGCTCCCGAGCCGTTGCTCCAGTAGGGGCTCCCCGAGAACTGGTGGGGGTCCCAGAACGGGAGCCGGCCGGCCCGCATCTCGTGACGGAGAAAGAGCAGCCAGGGCTGGACCTGCCAGGTGATGTCCCGCAGGTTGGGATTGCCCGCCGCCGGATCGGCGATCCCCTGCCAGGGGGCCTGCCCGGCCAGGGTCGCGGCCGGGCTCGGGATGCCGTCGGGGAGGCGCAGCGCCGGCCAGAGCAGGGCGATGCCGGCGAGGCCGCAGGCGGCCCAGGGGATGCCGATCTCCCGCCGGCGGCTGAGCAGGCCGGCGAGCGACAGCAGGACGAGGAGTGGGAGAGCGGGGTTCACGCGGCTGGCTCGGGGTAGACTACGGTCGCTCCTTATGCTCCCAGTACAGGCTCCATCCTTCCAAGTATCCCCCGGCGCCCTCGAGCGTCCGGCCTGCCCGCTCTGCGGCGGCGAAGAGCGGAGCGAGAACGTCTACGCGTTCCCGCCGTTCGCCGTTGCCCGCTGCCGGAGCTGCCGTCTCTGGTATCTCTCCCCCCGCCTCGCCGAGCCCCTGATGCAGGCGAGCTACGCGGACGACACCTACTTCGAGGGGGGCGAGGCCGGCTACTCCAGCTACCAGGCCCAGGAGGCGACCCTGCGGCCGACCTTCCGGCGCTTCCTCCGGGAGCTCTCCCGCCGCGGCATGACCGGCGGCAGGCTGCTCGAGGTGGGCTGCGCCTACGGCTTCTTCCTCGAAGAGGCGAAGGGGTTCTTCGATCACCGCACCGGTACCGACTACTCGCCCGCGGCGCTCGAAAAGGCGCGCGGGAGGGCCGACCGCCTCCTGCTGGGGGGCACCGGACAGATCGCCCCGGGGGAGCTCTTCGACTGCATCGCCTGTATCCACGTCATCGAGCACATCTACGATCCGGTCGGCTTCCTCCGCACGCTGGCCGACCATCTGCGGCCGGGGGGGTGGATCGTGCTCGCCACCCCCGACATGGGGGGCTTCTGGCGCCCGCTGCTGCGCTATCGCTGGCCCTTCTTCAAGACCCCGGAGCATGTCACCTACTTCGACCGCCGGACGCTCGCAGCGCTGCTCGAGCGCGCCGGCCTCGAATGCGTTCAGCCCCTGCCCTACGCCAGCGCCTTCTCCCTCGAGCTGATCGGCGAGAAGCTCGGCCGCCGGCTGCCGGCCGCCTGGAAAGACCGCCAGCTCTGGCTCCCCGCGACCACGATCGCCGCCGCCGGCCGCCGGCCCACTCAGACCAGATCGAAGTCCCCCATCGCGTAGAAGAAGCCACGCGCGGCCTCGGCCGGATCGCCGGCACGGCCCCGGCAGCCGACAAACCGGCGCTCCCCCGTGGGCCGGAGGTCCAGGGCGGTGAAGGTGCCGTCCAGCCGGAGCCCGGGAGCCGGCGGCCAGAACCGCCAGCGCCGGAGCCCCGCGGCGCGGAGATCGGCGGCCACGGCGAGCAGCGAAGGGTACCACTCCCCTCCGGGCGGCAGCCACAGCTCCGCCGCCCAGGCCTCCTCGCCCACGAAGGCGAAGACGGCGAGGCCCTCAGCCAGCCGGTAGAAGCGGTAATAGCGATGAGGGCGCGCGTAGTAACGCCAGTTGAGAAAAGCGGCGGAGCGGCGGACCCCCTCCACCCCGCAGGCCTCCCAGGCCGCCTCCGCCCAGTCGCCGCAGGAGTCCCCCGCCACGATCGCAATACCCGGCGCCGGCGTCTCGGGAAGCGGACCGGCGAGCTCCTCGAAGGCTTCCAGCGGCCGGTAGCCGAAGACGCGCTGGCCCAGGCGGAAGTGGCGCTCGCTCGGGAAGCCGAAGATCCAGGGGGCGTCGCCGTCGCGGGGGAGGTCCGCCAGCAGGAGCCGGCCGAGCTCGACCAAAGGGGGCCGCAGACCCCGCCGCCGGGTGGTGCCGGCCCAGTCCACGAGCTGCCAGATCCCCACCTCGCCCCCCCGCCGGCGCGCCGGCAGGCAGAGGGCTCCGGCATGGGCCAGAACGGCGCCCTCCACGTCGACCGCCACGAAGCTCCGCGCCTCGCCGGGGAGGGAGCGGTACTTCCAGACCCACTCCTCGGGAGTTGAAGGGTGACCGAAGCGGTCGGCGAAGAAGCCCGCGAGCGCGGGGAGGTCCTCGGGGGAAGTGGGACGGAAGGAGGGGGCCGCCGCCGTCACCTCTCGCCCCGAGGGTCGCCCCGAGAGTCGCCCCGATGACGGAGCCGCATGGTGATGATGTCGCGGAGCATCGAGAACGAGGAGCGGATGGGATCGACGCGGGAGTCCGGAGAGTTGACCCAGACCACCCCGACCTCCGCGACTTGGTACCCCCGCCGCCGCGCCAGCCAGATCAGCTCGACGTCGTAGGCGAAGCCGTCGATCTTCAGCTCCGCGGCGATCTGGCGCCCCTCCTCCCCACGCGCGAGCTTGAAACCGCACTGCGTGTCGCGGATGCCGCGTACCCCGAACATGCGGATCAGCCGGTTGAAGGTCTTCCCCATCATCTCGCGGTAGAACGGCTGCCGCTGGCGGATCTGCGAATCCGCCAGCCCCCGGCTGCCGATCACCAGCGGCGTGCCGTCCCCCAGGAAGCGCTCGAGCTTCTCCACCTCCTCGATCGGCGTGGAGAAGTCGGCGTCCGTGATCAGGACCTTGCGGCCGCGGCTGGCCAGCAGGCCGGTGCGCACCGCCGCCCCCTTGCCGCGGTTGGGGTCGTGACGCAGCACCCGGACCCCCTGGTCGGCGAAGGCCGCGGCCACCCGCGAGGTGTCGTCCCGGCTGCCGTCGTCGACCACCAGCAGCTCGTAGGGCTCCCCCCGGCGGGCGAGGTACTCCAACGCTTGGCGGAGGCTTGGCGCGAGGCGCTGCTCCTCGTTGTAGGCGGGGACGACGACGGACAGTTCGACGCTGTTCTCGTTCATTGGGATCGAGTACGACGGCCCGGAATCCAGTTTCCGCTCCTGAAACGGTCAAGACGACGGCGTCGTGCTCTGCAAAGCGCGTTCCCGAACCAGCCGCCTACCAGTCATGCTCGTGGGTCTTCCTGAAGATCGTGTCGTGCGGCGCCGACCGCTCGCTCTCGGGCCGGCCGTTCGTGTAGTAGTAGAACGAGACCGACTTGCGGCTCCTCCCCTCCGGGGCTGCGAGAGGCTCGGGGTGGCCGTGGAAAGAGAAATCCGTGGTGCTGAAGACCACGGTCCGATTGAAGGTCGGCAGGATCTTCCGCTCGCAGCGGGTCATGTCGCGGTTCCACAGCTCGAGCTCCCCGCCGTACTCCGCCCGCCAGTCATGGTTGAGGTAGACGAGCAGGTTGAGCCGGCGATCGAGCTTCAGGAGCGGGTGCCAGTTGAAATCCGTATGGACCTTGAGGAAACCTCCCGGCAGGATCTGATGAGGCCCCGCCCCGCCGAAGTAAGGGTCGGGAATGAGCCCATCGATCCCGGTCAGCTCCTCCAGGAACCGTAAGACCGGCGGCGCGCTCATCTCCCAGAGGAAGCTCCGGAGGTCCGGTTTGAGCGGCGACGTATACCGGTACCCGAGCTTCTTCTCGGTCGGATTGTCGAAAGCCGCCCACTCGATCTCGTCGGGACGGGGGAACTCGGCCAGCACCGCCTCCAGGATCTCGTCGGGAAACAGGCTGTCGAGGACGACATGGGGGAACGGCTGCGCGCTGACGTAGCGCTCTCGCAACGAGCTCGGATCGGCATTCAGCTTCACGACGGGTCCTCCGACAGGGCAAGAGACGACAGTGGATCGGACGCGGGCTCCCGCGAGGCGCGCTCCCGGGCCCATCGTATGCCTTCTACGAGCCTGGGGGCCACCGCTTCCGGCCGGAAGCGGCGGGACGCCTCGTACCCACGCTCCCGAGCCTGGCGCCAGGAGGCGCGGGACGAGAGGAGCTCCCGGGCGGCGGCGGCGAAGCCCTCGGCATCCACCAGCGGTACCGCGCCGTCGGCGATGTAGACCGTCGACGGGATCCGCGAGGCGATGGCGGGGACCTTGGAAGCCATGGCTTCGAGCAGGGGGAGCCCGAACCCCTCCTCGGGACGCGAGGGGAAAAAGAGGAGATCGCAGGCCCGCAGCGCCCGCGCGATCTCTACGGGCGGGACGCCGCACAGATAACGATCCGGCGCCAGCAGCGCCCTCTCCGCCTCGCTCAGCGGCCACGTGGAAAACCGCAGCACCTGGCAGGGCACCCCCGACTCACGCAGCCGGCGAACGGCCGCGAGCGCCACGGGAATCCCCTTGACCTCGGCCTCGAAGATCCCGGGGATGGCGATCCACGGCCGCTTCCGGGGTGCGAGCCGCCAGGCGGGCCGGAACAGGGGATCGAGGGGAGGGGGGGCAGTCCGGCTCTCCCTCCCGAAGCGCTCGCGCAGGAGCTCCCCCAGATAGGGCGTCACGGTGAGGGTGGGCAGATTCCAGGAGTAGACGTCTTCGATCTCCTGGAGCACCGGCCGCAGATGGACGAGTCCCCCCTCGTACCCTTGGCAGAAGTGCGCCAGGGGGCCCAGCCCGAAGCGCCGGGCCAGGGGGAGGGTCGTCCAGTAGGTGGCGACGACGAGGTCCTGCTCCCGGAGCTTCGGCGGTCCCGCGGCATAGTCGGCCCAGGGAGCGCGGATCTCGATCCAATCGGGCTTCGGTCCCTCTCCCAGGACGGTGACCTCGTCCCCATTCTCCTGAAGGAGACGGACGTGCTGGAAGATGACCTTGTTGCCGCCGTTCAGTTCGGGGTGGGGGAGGACGTAGGCGATCCGCACGGTTCAGGCCGCTCCTCGCTCACGACCGTTCACGTCGGTCACCCGCACCGTCAGCTCGGCCGTGGGCAGCCGCTTCAGGATCTCCAGCGGCAGGCTCCAGGGCCTTTCCGGCGGCTTGGAGAGCCTCTCGGCCGCCGCCGGGAACCCCAGCGGATTGGGCGAGACCTCGACCCAGAGGGGGTAGGCCGATGGCTCCTCCGGCAGCCTCAACCCGTCCGGCGGGGCCGCGGGAGGCGGGAGCGTGGTTCCGCGCCGGGGAAGGCGCCGGTCGAGACTCTCGAGCAGGCCGACGAACCAGGGCCCATAGTACCGGCGGCGGAACCGGCGCGCCGACTCCTCGAACCATCCTTCAGCTCGCGGCTCCCGGCCGGCGCTCTGGCTGTACAGGTGAACCGCCTCGGCAGCCGGGACGTAGCGGCCGCCGAGGCCCAGGCGCTCCGCCCGCAGGAGCCAGTCGGTCTCCTCGAAGTAGAGCCGGAACCCCTCGTCGAACGGCCCCACCGCCTCCCAGGCCGACCGACGGAGCGCCAGCAGGCTGCCGCTCAAGTCATGGCTCGGCAGCGGCTCCCGGGCCTCCCAGTACCGGCGGGCGTGCCGCCGCCACCGGCGCCGGGCCCGGGCCGCTCCTCCGGAGCTCTTCCCGGCCAGTAGCCGCACCAGCTCCTCGCGCCGGGTGCGGATCTCGGAAGGGGGCTGGACCAGGCGCCGCCCGCCGTCCCAGTAGAAGCGGGGACCGGCGACGGCGGCGCCGTTGCCCAGGGCGTCGAGCAGCGCCGGCAGGCAACCGGGCAGGACGATCACGTCGGGGTTCATCAGCACGACCAGCTCGGCTTTGGAGCGCACCATCCCCAGATTGACTCCCCCGGCATAGCCGAGGTTCGTCCCCGGATCGATCCGCTCGACCGGCAGGCTCGCGAGCCGCGCGCGGCCGGGCGCGTCGCTGCCGTTGTCGACCAGCAGCCAATCCACTTCGAGCCCCGTACCGGCGACATCGGCCCGCAGAGCCTCCACGGCCGCCGCCGCCAGCTCCGGCGTGTGATAGTGGACGAGGATCACCGCCAGCCGCATGGATCGCGTCGAGCGCCTAGGCGGGGCGGGTAAGGGCGAAGGTGCAGCCGTAGCAGAGGAAGTCTCCGGGGGCCTTCTCGAGGCCATAGGCCCAGCGCCGCATCAGGGCCATGGCCGGCCCGGCGAGCACCTCGTCGACCGACTCCCGGGTGAGGTCGCCCACCACGTACTTGCCGTCGTAGTCCTCACAGCAGAGCACGCACTTCCCCTGCGGGGTGATGTGGAGGTGCTGCAGGGGGCGCGAGCCGACGTTCTCGCAGCCGCAGAGACGCCGCTCCCGGGAGGCCGGCCGGTGGCCGATCTGCAGATAGCCGGCGCGGTCCATCACCTCATAATACTTGACGTCGAAACGGCTGCCGGCGAAGAGCCGGGAGATCTCCTCGAAGTCGCGCTTGTGGTCCGCGTCGCCGGTGCCGAGCACGGCCATGTCCATAGTCTCGGCCAGAGGCTTGTCCCGGGCGTGCTCCAGATTTCGCAGCACCAGCGCGAGATGGTCCCCGCCCCGGTCCCGCCGGTAGCGCTCGCGGTCCAGGGTCGAGAGATTGATCGAGAGGAATCTGAGCCCACCCATCTCGACGAGGGCGTCGACGCGGTCCGGAGTCAGCCCCGAGCCGTTGGTGAGGACGGCCGGGGGCAGGCCCGCCGCCTTGATCGCCCGCACTTGGTCGACGAACCGCTTGTCGGCCGTGGGCTCGTTGTAGTTGATCATGAAGACGGCTTCGATCGTGTCTCGATACGTCGCGAGCTCGCCCACGATCCGCTCGTAGAGCTCCGTGGGCATGAAGTAGTCCTCCCGGGGCGCGATCGACACCGGGCAGAAGTAGCAGGACTGGTTGCAGACCGTGTGCGCCTCGAGCGAGACGTACTTCAGCCGGAACGCGCGCCCCGGCTCGACGTCCCCCGGCATCAAAAGCCCCTCGGTGGCGAGACGCGCCCGGTCGTCGGCGGTCAACCGGTCGAGCGCGAGCGCGCCGCTGAGCAGGCCGCGCAGGGGCTCGTACCCCGGCTCTCCGCGCAGCAGCGTCCGGTCGGTCAGCGGGTTGTAGATCCGGTCGTCGCCGACGTGGAGGAAGGGGTTCACCTGGAGAGCCGGGGCCGGATGGGCCGCGGGCTCGGCGAGGATGGGCAGGCTGGCGGTTTTCATTCTGGGGCCGTCGTCTTTCGATAGATGGGCTCTGGCTCAGCGTCTGGCCAAGCTCCGTGGTTGTACGGAGGAGCCGCTCCCCGCGTCCAGGTCCCAGGCGTGCTCGACCCGGACCAGACCGAAGGTGTAGGCAGGGCTCCGGACGTTGAAGGCGCCCGGCATCATCCGCTGGTCGTAGATGTGGAGCCCCTCCTCATCCAGGAGGAAAATATACAGGGTGAACTCCCCCTTCACCAAAGGCAGGCTGGGGATCGCCAGGCGCGCGGTGTAGGCGCGCTCCCCCGTCCTCGCGGCCAGGCCGTCGAAATGGGTGGCGAACGAGCAGACCTCGACGCCGTCGGCGCGGTTGATTCCCACCCCCAGATGAAAGGCCAGCCGGGGGTCCTCGGTCTCCCATTCCACCTCCAGCTCCCAGGGATCCCCCTGGGTGTAGAGGAGCTCCGGCGCGCGGAGCCGCGCCGAGGCGATGCGCGCCGGCAGGGCCGGGCCCGGCGCCGCGGGAGTGCCAGGGGCCGCCTCGGCGGCGTGCGCGCTCTTCGCCACCAGGAAGTTCTCGTACTCCCGCACCACCTCGGAAACCGGCCCCAGCGCCTCCATCTTCCCCTGGCGCAGCCAGAGCGCGCGCTGGCAGAAGGCAGAGACGTAGTACATGGCGTGCGAGCAGAAGAGGAGTGTCCCGCCCGCATCGACGAAGACGCGCAGGCGGTCCATGCACTTCTTCTGGAAGTAGCCGTCCCCCACCGACAGCGCCTCGTCGACGATCAGCACGTCCGGCTCCACCTGGGTGGCGATCGAGAAACCCAGCCGCATCGCCATGCCCGTCGAGTAGGTCTTGACCGGCTGGTCGATGAACTCCCCGAGCTCGCTGAAGGCGACGATGTCGGGCATCTTGCGCCGCAGCTCCTCCTGGGAGAGACCGAGCATCGCGGCGTTGAGCACGATGTTCTGGCGACCGGTGAATTCGGGGTGGAAGCCCGACCCCAGCTCGAGGATCGAGGCGATCTTGCCGCTCACCCGGAATCCACCCGCCGTGGGGGCCGTGATGCCGGCCAGGATCTTCAGTAGTGTGCTCTTGCCGGCGCCGTTCTCGCCGATCAGCGCCAGCCCTTCCCCGCGCGGCAGCGCGAAGCTCACGTCCGCCAGGGCGTGGAACTCGCGATGCCGGCGGCGGCGCGTGACCCCCTCGATCAGGCGGTCCCAGGGGGTGGCGTAGGACCGGTAGGTCTTGGTCAGCCCTTCGGCCTGGACGGTGACGTCGCGCATTATCTGGATTGTAGATCGCTGGATTGCAGTCCGTGGAACGGAAAGTCCGGGGGGAGGCGCAGCATCTCGAACAGTACGGCGACCAGCTCGTCGTGCGCCCCGGCCCGGTGGGGGTTGTAGAACTCCCAGACCATCCGGTGGTCGCGGGTCACCTCGAGCGCGCGGCCGTTCTCCGACTCGGTGATCAGCGTGTTGCCGTTGGGGAGCCGCTGGCAGGAGCCGAGCGTCTTCGAGAAGAGGTCTACGTCCGGCGTGCCGCCGTACTGCCAGACGACCTTGTCCGTCCGCAGATCGAGCTCCTGGACGCGCGAACGCTCCTGCCCCGCGCCCATGTTGTCGAAAACCAGCAGGTGGCCGTCGTTCAGAAAGGTCGGCTGATGCTGGTGCCGCCAGCCACCCGTCTTCGCCCAGACCACCGTCTCGCGGTCGGGATCGATCACCGCCACGGTGTTCAGCACGAACACGGAGATGAGCAGGTTCCCCTTGCGGAAGGCGGGGTTCAGGCCGGCGAACCGGCCGTCGAGGACCTCGAGCGTGTTGGTGTGAAAGATGTCCCCCTTGCGGCGCGGCATGGTCTGGACCAGCGCGGCATAGGGCGAGCTTTCGAAGCATTTCAGGATCGAGATCTTGCGCCGCACATGGCCCCCGGGACCGAGAACGGTGACGAAGTCCTCGAGCACCCCCTCCTGCGGGTTGATCCGGGGGATGACCTTCCCCTCCCGGTCGAGCGTGTAGATCGTGCCGTCCGCCGTCACGAAAAGGTCGTGGTGGGTGCCGCCGCGATGAGCCCAGATCACGTGCGACCGGGCGTCCAGCTTGACCAGCCCGAGCCCCTCGTAAATCCCCAGCAGATCGCCGTTCGGGTAGAGGTAGGCGCGGCGCCAGTACTCGAGCTTCTCCATCTCCGGATCTTTCACCAGATCCGGCCAGAGCCGGCGCAGGGGGTAGCGCCAGCGGTGGAGGGTGCGCCCGTGCATGTCCATCAGCACGGCCTCGGCCGCGTGGCCGGAGACGTAGAGGTTGAGCCCGTCGTAGGCGGCCTTGGAGTCGCGCTCGATCACCACCGGCCGGTCCTGCGCCGGCCGGTAACCCTGGAGGTAGGGGAGGGCCTTGACGTCGGCGGGGGCTTCCGCGGCTTTCCGGGCGGAATGGACGCCGCGGGCGGGCTTCCACTTCCCCTGGGCGGGGTCATCGGAGGCCTCGGCGGTGGAGACCGACCGCATGGGCTGGACGGCGGGGGCGGGCTTCGCCTTCCGCGCATCTGGAGGGACCGGCGCACCGCAGGCGGCGAGCACCGCGAGGGCGGCGGGAAGGAGGATCTTTTTCAGGGAACCGCCCCGGCCAGGAACGGAAAGGGCCGCCGGCCAGAAGACCAGCGGCCCCGACTGAACCCGCAAGGAGCGCTCCGTTCGGCTAACGGACCTCACCCTGGATGTAGGACGGGTCGTTGGTGTCGTTATTGACCACCTGCGCCGCGCTCAGGACCTTGCCGCTCTTGACCGTGACCTGGACGGTGAACCCGTTCTGGACGCCGGCCGCGGGCAGCGGATGCTGGTTCGGGCTGAACTGGCGGAGCTTGCCAGGGCCGAGCTGGACGTTCTTGGTGGTGCCGATCACCGTGCCGTCGAGCCCGCGATAGACCAGATCGTACTGGGCCACCGTGCTGCCCGGGTTGAACAGCCAGAACGTGGTGCGGTGGTTGGCGTCCTGCCGCAGGCCGACCATGTAGTGCGACTGGCCGGAACTCGCCGCGCTGGCGTCGTTGAACGCGGCCATCGCCTGGCCGAAGCGCTTCGTCGGGATGGAGTTGTCGTAGCTCTCCCCCTGGACGATCGGGAAGGTGCCATCCGGCGAGTTGCTGCTGACGGTCAGCAGACCGATGCCGTTCTGAACTCCGAGCTGGCCGGCGACGACGTTCTCCAGGCGCTTGGTCTCGCCCGGCTGCAGCGTCACGTGGAGCGCCGGGGTGGGCACGGCGTTGACCCCGATGCTGGTGAAGGTCACGTCCGCCGTGGACGCCTGACTGCCGATGTTCGACAGCAGCAGGTCGCTCCGCCACAGGCTGTTGTTGGTGCCCGCCGCGCCGAGCACGCCGAGCAGGTAGGCCTTGGCGTTCTTCGACGACCCGGCCTCCATGAAGGACGGATCGTTCGAGGCCAGGCGGAGGTTGGAGGCGTAGGGCACGAGCGTGCCCCCCGTCTTCGTCTCGACCTCGACCCGGTAGTCGATCTGGTTCGAGATGCCGAAGGTGCTCTGGATCTCGGCCGACTGGAACTGCCGCTGGCCGAAGGAGGAGACCGTGAAGTCCTGGCTCGATTCGCCGATCAGCTTGCCGGTCTTGTCATAGAACCGGAGGTGATAGGTGGCGGGAGTCTGGCCCGGGTTGCTGACGCCGAAGTAGGCCAGCCGGTCGGCGTTGCTGATCAGACCGACCAGGTTCTGCATCGGGCTCACCGGATCAGAGCTCGCGGCGCTGCCGGTGCTGCTCATCGAAATGCCGGAGATCGTCTGGCCGAACTGCTTGCCGTCGGCTTGGACGGTGGTGTTGTACGAGGTGATGATCGGTGCGGCATCCCCCTGGTCCACCACCAGCGAGACGAAGCCCGCCACGTTCTCGCGATCGAACAGCTCGCGCAGCACGTCGGCCACGTAGAGCGTCGCTCCCGGCGCGATCGTCTTGCTGACGCGCGGCGGATTCGACTCCGGCAGGCCTCGCTTACGGAACTCGAGCGTGACGTTCATCGAGCCGGTGCTCGGGTTGTGGACGTAGAGGTCGCTCGACTGCACCAGCGCCCCGCGGGTCTGCGCGATCCACGGCAGCACCACCGACTTGACGGTCGGCGGCGGTGGGGGCGGTGGCGGCGTGCCCGAGCCCGAGACGACGAAGGTCCGGATCTTCGTCGCCGTGGACTGACCGTTGCCCGTGGTCAGCGACACGGAGTAGGAGCTCGGCTGGGCCCAGGTGTGGGTCACCGTCCGGCCGCTGCCGGTGGCGCCGTCCCCGAAGTTCCACTGGAAGCTGGTGGCGCCCGCGGCGGTGGCGGTCAGGGTCACACCCTGGCCGGTCTGGGCCTGGCACTGATCGAAGCCGCCGACGTTGATGCAGTTGACGCTGGCCGTAAAGTCCGCCGAGACCGGGGGAGGCGGAGGCGTACCGGCCACCACCACCACCTTGGTCACCTTGGATTCGGCCACGCAGGGAGCGAAGGGGCAGCCGGTCGAAGGCTTCGAGATGGAGAGCTGGACCACATAGGAGCCCGCGCCCGTGTAGCTATGGGTCGCGGTCTTCCCCGTTACCGTCGCCGAGCCGTCGCCGAAGTTCCACGAGTAGTCCGTCGGACTGCCCGTGGACGGGCTCGCGTCGAAGCTCACCGTGTCACCCGGCCCGGGAGAGGCCGGCGAGACGTTGAACTGCGCCTGGAGCGCACCGCCGCCGGTGGCGCCGCCGCCACCGCCGCCGTTCGCGTCGGTGACGCTGACGGTCCGCACACCCTGGGCGTTGGCGCAGCCGCTGTTGGTGACCGAAACGGTCTTCGAGCCGGTGGTCGCCCAGCTGACGGAGATCGAGTTGCCGGTCGCGGAGCCCGCGATCGACCCGCCGCTCGTGTTCCAGCTCCAGGTGCTGGACGGCGAACAATTGGACGCCGAGGCGGCGAAGGTGAACGCCTGGTTGATCTGGCCCGAGCTCGAGCCGCTCAACGAGATCGTGGGGGTGGTGCCACCACCACCACCACCGCCGCCACCGGTGACGGAGGCGACGTTAATCCGGCTGTGGACGGTCACCGACTGCTCGCTGGCGCCGCGGCGCACCCGCAGGCAGGGGTAGTAATCGCCCGCGGTCGTGTAGGTGTGCGAGGCCACCGCCGAGGTGTGGTCGGCATCGGTGAAGTTGCAGGTCGCCGCACTGGTGCTCGCGTGGTTCCAGTCGTAATCCCAGTGCTCGGCGCCCTGGGAGCTGTCGTTGAAGAGAACCGGGATTCCGGCGGTCGCGAAGCACTGGCTGAACTGGCAGAAGAGAGCCGCCTGAAAGCTCGCGGAGAGCGGAGTCACCTGGGTGATGTTGATCGTCAGCGTCTGGCTGGTGATCGCGCCCTGGACGCAGTTGCGGATCTGGACCTTCACGCTCTTGGAGCCGGTCGCGGTGTATGACACCGACGGATCAGGCCCCGTCACCGGATCGGACGTCCAGCCGCGGAAGCCCTGGCCGTCGCCGAAGTCCCAGTTCCACTCCGTGGCCCCCACGCCGTTGGCGTGGAACTTGACCGTCCCCGCCGTGTACGGGTCGTTGGTCGGGGCTCCACCCGCACCGAAGGCGAGAGGCGGCAGCGCGGCGAGGTTGACCGCCACGTTCTTGGTGGCCGTTCCCGCGCCGTTGGTCACCGTGACCGCCGCCGTGTAGAGGCCGCTCGCGAGCCCCGCCGTCGCCCAGTTGAACGTCGAGGTCGTGGCACCGGCCACCGGGGAGCCGTTGAGAGTCCAGCTGTAACCGAGGGTCGGCTGCCCCGTCACGCCGGTGGCCGTGAAGGTGACCGGCTGGCAGACGAGCGGGTTCGCCGGGCTCACCGTGATCCCTCCGATCTGCGGCGTGGGGGGCAGCACGATGATGCTCTTGCTGGCGCTGCTGGGCCCCTGAAGGTTGCTGGCCGTCAGCGACACCGACTTCGCGCCCGGCGAGCCGAACGTCACCGTCGGGGAGCTCTGAATGGAGCTCGCGGGAGTCCCATCCTGGAAGCTCCAGTTCCAGATCGTCGGCGATCCCGTCGAGTTGTCGGTGAACGCGACCGGCGTGCCGGGATAGATCTCGGTCGGGCTGTAGCTGAAGTTCGCGGTCGGCGGCACGTCGCGCGTCAGCTTGTGGATGTCGAAGATCGAACGGGCGGCGCGGTAGAAGTAGTTCCCGAGGAACTTGCCCGCGCGCGGCGCCACGAGGTTGAAGCCGGTCGGATTCGGCCGGTAGTAGTAGGCCCAGTAGTTGATCGTCCGGGTGACGTCCACGCCGTTGTAGGGGGCGGTCACCTGCGTCGTCTGGGTCGGCGTGACGTCGACCGGATGGCTCGGGTTGCTGACGTCGAAGAGCCACTCGTGCTGCTGGCCGTCGGAACCGATGCAATAGGCGTCGCCGCCCACGTACAGGAAAGGGGTGGAGCCGGCGCGCGAGAAGGTGAGGTACTCGCCACCGCTCTGAGTGTCGGTGTTCACGTTGGCCAGAGACGCTCCCAGGCTGCCGCACCCGTTGGCGCCGGTGATGCAGCTGACGTCGTAGATCGCCGTCGTCGGCTGCCGGTTGGTGAGCGTGGCGCCCTGGCGAACGGCGACGTAGTACGACGAGCCCTGGTTCCAGAGCGCGATGCCCTGCACCGGCTGGCTGCGCAAACCGATGAGCTTGGACACCGGGTGCAGCGGATCGCTCATGTCGAAGATCTGGAAGCCGCCCGTGCCGCCGAAGCTCACGGCGACATAGTTGCCGGTGCCATGCACGAAGCTGGCCGATGCGGTCGTGGTCTGGACCTGTCCGAGGTAGACACCCGGGCAGTTGCCGGGATTCGCCGAGGTCTCCAGGCAGCCGCTGTAGGTGAGCGCCTTGTCCAGGTTGTACGCGTACAGCCCGCCGGGAGTCGGGGCGGCCATGAAGGCGTACCGGGTGCCGCCGATCTTGGCGGTGTAAACGGACTCGGAGGTCTTGTCGGAGTTCTGGTAGACCGGCCGCGGCTTGGTCTTGTCGGTCAGATCGAAGACCAGGATCCCCGCGCCGCTATAACCCACGATCGCCGCCACGCTGTCGTCGGGAGCGGAGATGCCGCCGAACACGATCTTCGACTGCTCCCCCGAAGGAAGGTAGGGGAACGCCAAGCCTGGGCCGTAGCGCTGGGCCGCCACGAGAGCCGGATTGGCGGGATCGGTGCGGGCATCCCAGATGCCAATGCCGTGGGCGAGCCCCATCAAGATGTAACCGTTCTGGATGTCGACGCCGTAGAACCAGTTCCGGCTGCTGTAGTTCGTCGTCACCTCGTTGAAGTCCGTGGTGTCGCGATCCCGCGGCAGCGCGCCAGAATCCGCAGGCTGCAGCTGCCCCTGGCCCCACAGGCTGATGGGAGCCGGGGTGGCCGGGGTGAAGCAGACCACGGTATTGCCCTGGCGAATCGTTCCGCACCCGGCACGGTCGCAGACCGTCGTCGCCGCCATCACCGGACGAGTCAGGAAGAAGACCGCCGGCAGCACGAGCAGCGCCAGCATCCGGTAAATAGAGAGTTGAATGCGCGGGCCAGAGGGACGGGGGTTCGCCATGGAAAACTCCTCCTACCACTACGGGTAAACGACAACTTTGGAGCGAGTGTCGGTCCTGCGACCGGGAATCAATGTCCCCCGGACCGCCTCCGCTCGAAAGCCCTAGAACTACTAGATCGAACTTTGAGCATAAGTCTAGTCCCAGATCTCACGCGCCGCAAGGGGGCGCCGAATGCGAACAGAGAAATCTGGGCTGCTCAGCTCTTCCAAGCTATCTCCCGTGATGAGAAGCAGCTTGCACGAGCCGAACCGAAGGCGAGGGGCGATGAGAAAAAAGGGGGTGGGAACCGGCGAACCGGCCCCACCCCGCCTTCTTCGGGTTAGGAACCCGGGGTGAAGTGCAGAGCGGTGCAGGCGCTGTCGAGCTGAACGGCGTTGAAGCCGACGCTGAAGCGACCCTGAGCCGTCATGCGCGCCGTCACCCAAGCCTGAGCCGCGGCCGGATCTTCCGGCGGAACGGTGCTGGCAACGGAGACGGTGGTGTTCAGGTCGAGGTACAGCCAGCCGAAGTCGAACGGCACCGGCAGCGAATCGCCACCGACGTGAGTCGACTGCGACTCAGCCGGGAACGGCACGAGGCCGGGGTTCTGCGGCTGCGGCGAAACCGGGAAGGTCTGAGGAACCTGCGGCTGCTCCTCTTCGTCGAAGATCACGATGCCTTCCTGGCCGAGCGGGTACCAGGCCGGGCGGCCACTCTGCGCGGGGCAGGTGAACGGAGCCTGGTTAACCTTGGAGTCACGCCAGACGATGATGTCCGTACCGCCGGTGAACGTGCCGCCGTTGATGTAACGGACGGCGAAGTTCGTGGACAGCGGCTCGCGGTTGTCGGCGGCGCTGAAGGCCGGGTTGTCGTAACGGCCATAGAACGTGTACTGACCGGAGACCGAGGTCTCGGGGTTGGTCGCCGAAGCCTCGACGTGGACCAGCGTGTTGCCGTCAGCGAAGTTCGCGCCCGGGTTGACGTAGAAGTAGTCGCCCCAGAGAACGTTCTGGTTGGTGGCGTCGCCCGTGCCGCCCGGACCGAAGTAGCCCGGATCGCCAGGGAAGCGCAGGGTGCAGTTGTTGACGGTGTCGACGGTGATGTAGCCACGGGCGATGTTATCGCCGAAGGCACGACCGGCGCACAGGTTGCCGAGGACGGGCGACGACTGGCCGGTCAGCGACAACTGGAGGTGCTGGACGAAGCTCGCCGGCAGAATCGGCGCCGGCAGCAGGCCGCTGCAGCTCGCGAAGTTGATGTCCTGCGAGAACTGACCCTTCGGGCTGATGGCGTCGCCCGGGTCCTGACCCGCGGACGCCGTACGCGGCAGCGAACCGCCGACCAGGATGTCGCGCAGGTTGATGGTCTGCACGTCATAGCCGGTCAGGTAGACGTTGAAGTCGAGGACCGGGACCGAGAGGTCGGACCAGACCACGACGTGGGCCAGAACGGCGGTGGCCGAGGCGTTGTTGATCGAGAACAGGGTGGTTTCCCCGTTCTGGTTGCCGAGATCCACCTCGAAGTAGGGCAGCAGCAACGTGGCCGCCGGCACCTCATCGATGGTGCAGATCACAGCTAGTGCCTGGCCGCCCAGGGCCAGCAGGCCCAAAAGAGCGAGACACAGTGCGGTCTTCTTCATGACAGACAATCTCCTAGAGTTAGTTTTTGCTGAAGCTGAACCAACGTTGAAACGATCTGGATGCGACCGTTTCTCCACTCTCCTCGGAAAAAACATCACCTCCTGTTCAAAGTATAGAGTGCGGCGAACTTTATAACATCCCAGGGCTGGTTGTCAGCTCTTTTTTCGCTGATCCACCGTCCCTGGAGGTCGTGCTGCCGTAACTTCCAACTACAACCGGAGGGCCTGAAGGCTCCAGCCCCCCGCCCTCTCCGATGTTTTATGCTTCTGCACTATAGGGGTCTCTCCCAGGGCTGTCAAGAGGCGTTTTGCTTCTTTGCGCGCCTCAGTGCTGGCCGGCCGGCACCGCGTGCCAGGCCTGCAGGCCGCCGCCGGACGGACAGCGGTCGGGATCGAACATCGCCGAGCTCTCGCCGGCGAAGTCGGCCACGATCTCGTCCTTGCCGTCGCCGTCGAGGTCGGCGAGCCGGACGTGGAAGCCCGCGCAGCCGCCCACGAAACTCGGAATGCCGGTCGCCGTCTCACGGGTGAAGAACCCCTTGCCGTCCCCCAGGAAGACCCAGGTGTCACCGGCCCCGGTCAGCGCCACCAGGTCGATCTTGCCGTCGCCGTCGAGGTCGCCATGAGCGAGCGCGCTGACCTCGGTCCGCTGCTCGGCCGCGGCGAGCACCCGGCGCGTCCAACTGCCGTCCTTGTGCGCGTAGAAGACGTCGATCCCGTTCCTCCAGGCCGCCCCCTCGTAGCTCATGTAGCCGACGATCAGATCGTCCAGACCGTCGCCGTCGAGGTCGACGGCGTCGACCGACCGGACGTAGGCGCGGGGGTGCAACTGATCGACGTCCCTGGGGTTCCAGCCGCCGTCCTCGCGTCCGAGATTGATCAGACTGGTGCGCCCCTGGATGCTCGACCCGGTCGCGAAGTCCAGCCGGTGGTCGCCGTTGAAGTCGCCGACGGCGATAGAGTCGGCGAAGATCTCGTGGCTCGAGGTCCCCTGATCCTTGCGCACCCAGGTGCCGCTGCCCTGGTTGAGGTAGATGACGACGCCGTACGCCTCCGTGTTCGTGGCCGGCCGGGCCTGGTCGCGGCCCATCACGTTGAGGCGCGGCCCTTCGCCCACCGCCAGGATGTCGGGGCGGCCGTCATGGTTCCAGTCGGCGATCGCGATCGTCCGCGACGAGTACCCGGGCTGCCGGCCCTGGCCGGGGAGCACGAAGTCGAGCCCCTTGCCGGCGTCGGTGAACCCCCCCTTGCCATCGCCCAGCAGCACCATCAGCCCGCGCAGGTGGACGCCGAGCGCGATGTCCGGGTGGCCGTCGCCGTTGAAGTCGCCCACCGCGGCGTCGCCGTAGTCGTAGGGCAGGCGGGGGAACTTGGCCTCGCTCCAACGCCGCCACCCCCCTTTGCCGTCGCCGAGAAAGATGATCGGCGGACCGGGTTCCTTGCGCGCCGCCGAGTGCACTATGTCGAGGTGGCCGTCGCCGTTCATGTCCGCGATGTCGAAGCCGTTGCGCCACTGGCCTCCGGTGGGCAGCCCGGTGCTGAACGGGGCGAACTTCATGCGCTGGCTCTCGAGGGTATCCACCTGATAGGTCGACGCGATCTTCTGAATCTCCTCCGGCTTGAGAACCGGCGGCCCCGCCGTCGGGCCCGCCGCCCCACCCATCAGACGGTAGACCTTGTAGTAGAAGAACTTGTCGTCCTCCTTCACCAGGTCGATGTCGATCCCCCAGGCGGTGCGAATCTTCTTGTCGTTCATGCGCAGGAAGCGCAGTCCCTCCTTCGGGAGCTTGTCGACGAAATACTGCCGCCCTTCTTTGTCGGTCAGCCACTTGCCGTTCGGCGGCTGCGGCCCCTGCACGGCGGAGGTCCCCGCGACGGCGGCCGGCGCGGCAGAGGGAGCCGTCGCGGGCGCGGGTGCCGACGAGGAAGCCTTCGGTGGCGTGCTGGAGGGTTTGTTCGGGGGCGCGGCCGCGGCGAGCCCCGGCCGAGGGGCCCCGGACAGCACCGCGGCACCGAGAAGCAGCGCCGGGATCAGACGGCGCCGCGCAAGCGTTGAGGTCGACATATCGAAAAGCTCCTTTCAGAATATCGTCGGCGAGACCGCGCCCAGCAAGAACCGCACCAATCCTCAGATTTCGTCCACGAAAGCGGTCTTGAGGCGTCTGAAGAGCAGGAAGCCGGCGAATAGTAGCACAGCCGCCGCGAGCGCCAGGGCGGCGGTCCCAGGCACCAGTGCGACCCGCCCGCCGAGAAAGGCCTGCCGGTAGAGCTCGACCAGCGAGGTCAGCGGGTTGAGCTCGATCCAGCCGCGGAAGCGTGCCGGCACCTGCGCCGCGGGGTAGACGATCGGGGTCAGGTAGAACCACCCCGTGAACACCATCCCGAGCACCTGCGCGATGTCGCGGAAGAACACGTTCACCGCGCCGAGCAGGAGCCCCAGCCCAAGGGTGAGGGCGATCTGGAGCGGCACCGCCAGCAGCAACAGGGGCATCCCCCCCAGGTGGATCTCCCCCAGGAAAGCCAGAACGCCGAGGAAGATCAGGGCCGCGATCGCCTCGTGCAGCAGAGCCGCCAGCACCACCGCCAGCACCAGGATCTCCGGCGGGAAGCGCAGCTTCTTGACCAGGCTGGAGTTGTCGGTGATCGCGGTGGACGCCCGCAGCACCCCCTCCTGCAGCGCCATCCAGGGGAGCAGGCCGGAGAAGAGGAAGATCGCGAAGTGGCCGGTGCGCGCTCCCGCCAGCGAGATCTTCATCACCGTCGAGAAGACGAAGGTGAAGAGCAGGAGCATCCAGAGCGGCTGCAGGAACGACCAGACCAGGCCGAGCGCCGAGCCGGCGTAGCGCCCCTGAAAGTCCCGCTTGACGAGCTCCCTGAGGAGGAAGAGGTGGTGTCGCACGCGCATCGATCTCCAATGCCGGCCGGGACCGGGCGGGGATTATGCCCCATTCCTCTATATAGAGGAGAAGAACAGATAGGAAGACAAGAGGAGGAAGGACCGCCTCCCCCGTCGACGCCCAAGGGCCAGCTCTCCATTGACAGCCCCCCGGGCCGGGGATACTATCCTTCTCAGACCACCCCCTGCTATGCCATTCTGACATAGACAGCACTTTCAGACATGTCATCATGGCCGCTGAGAAGATCCGTCAAGTCCAGTTGGTAGGACGCAAGATCCGCGAGCTCCGCAAAGAGCACAAGCTGACCCAGGTCGAGCTCTCGTCCCGGCTCGGCATCCAGCAGTCCGACCTCTCCCGCATGGAGAAGGGTGAGTACCGGGTCAGCCTGGACACTCTCTTCCGCATCCTCGCCGAGTTCAAGGTCAGCATCGGCGAGTTCTTCGAGGGGGTGGCCAAGGAGTCGATCACGCCGCGCGACGTCCAGCTGGTTCAGGATTTCAAGACCCTTCCCGAGGACGCACAACGGGACGTCGAGGAGTTCATCGCGTTCAAGCGGGCGCAGGTCTGGCGGGAGAGTGACAATTGACAACGCAGCCGGGTGGAGGGAGCGACATGAGAAGCGAGGCAACGGGGCGGACTGAAACCGCCTTCGAGGAGCTCAGGAACAAGGGCCTGAGGGCGATCGAGACGGGCGAACTGGAGGAGGCCGCCGAGAGCTTCGCGGCGGCCTTGCGGCTCGCCAGCGACCAGGGGGATCCGAAACGGATCGATCTGGCCCTCTGCAACTGGGCCGCGGCGGTGATCGAGCTCGGACGCGGCGACAGCGAGATCTCCCGCCTGCGGGAGGTGCTGCTGCGCAACAGCGATCCGGTCAACTGCCGCATGGCGGCCTACGACATCGCCCGCTACTACGAGCTCAAGAAGAACCACAAGAAGGCGCTCTTCTACGCCCGCATCACCCGCGACCGGTCGGAGGTCCTCGGCCGCCGCGACTGGCTCGCCTCCAGCCACAACCTGATCGGCAACACGCTGCTCGCCGAGAGCTTCGTGGAGGAGGCCTGCGCCGAGTACGAGAAGGCGCTCGAGGTGATCCCGGTGGAGCCCAGCCCGGCCCGCGGCCAGATCCTCGACAACCTGGGCTACTGCCGCATCCTCCAGGGGCGCTCCGAGGAGGGCTACCGCCTGCTCTACGAGAGTCTGCGCCTGCTGCGGCGCTTCGGCGCGCGCCGGCACGAGATCTCGGTGCGGCTCGACCTCTGCTTCGCCCACCTCGAGACCGGCCGCTACCGGCATTCGCGGCGTCAGGGGCTCGCCGCCCTGGCCCTCGCCGAGTCCCTGGGCGACGGCGGCGCCATCAAGAACGCCCTGTACCTCCTGGGTGAGGTGGCGAACCTGAACGGCGACGCCGAGGCGGCGCGCGGCTATTTCGCCCGCCTGCACCGCGACTTCTTCCCTGAGGCCGGTTATCTGCCGGAGTTCCTGCTCGCGGTCGACATCCGCCGGCTGGTCAATCTGCACGCTTGAGGCAACAGCCATGAACAGAACCCTTCAAATCCTGGTTTGGACGTTTGGGCTCGGGCTCGCTGCCGCCTCCGCGGCGCTCGCGGCGGGACACGAGACGGCCCTGGGCTCCGACGGGACGGTCTATCAGGTGCGGTCGGGCGTTTACTCGGATCTCTTCTCCGGCGGTACATCCACGGGCAGGTCCAACTCGGTGATCGCGCTCGACGTGATGAAGCCGGGGGCGCCCCCCCAGCGCATCCTGGCGCCCGACAGCAGCGGCTCCGACGCCGACAGCTCCCCCTCCGTGGTGTTCGAGGACGATTCCCAGACCGTCTTCCTGCTCTGGGAGAGCGCGATCAACATCCACCCCGTCCTCAAGCTGGCCGCCTTCGACGGCAGCCAGTGGTCGAACGCCATCACCGTCACCGGCAATCCCTTCGCCGCCAAGACCGCGCCCCAGTTCACGATCACCCGCGATTCCTACGAGGTGACGAACGACGACGGGAGCAGCGCCGCGCGGCACCGCACCATCCTGCATCTCATCTGGCAGGAGCAGGGGGCCGGGGACCAGCTTCAGACCTTCTATACCCCGGTCATCATCAACGACGGCGTCTACATCGGCTGGAACCCGGTCTACAACCTGGACGACTTCCTGCCCGCCCTGCCGCCGGCTTTCGGCGCGCCGGCGGACGTCCAGACCACGCTGCTCGGCGCCCCGTTCATCCAGGGTGGCCGTGACGAGCGCACGATCGTGGTGGCCTACACCTCCCCCAGCCGGGGCCAGCTGGCGACGGTCGAGGTCGACGTACTGCCGGAGCAGCTCCTGCAGCTTGCCGACAAGGCCCGCTCGCACATCATCGACATCGGACGCACTTACTACCCCCAGGATCTGCCGACCCTGGCGGAGAAGGCCCGCTCGCACATCATCGACATCGGCGTCGCCTTCCACTCCGAGATCGGCCAGTCGATCGGCGACCAAGTGAAGGCGGAGATCCTGAGCGCCACCGTCGGAGACCTGCCGTCGCTCGCCGAGCAGGCCCGGTCCCACATCATCGACATCGGCGCCAAGCTCTCCGGCCGTGGCCTGCGCTCCCCCAGCGGCGACGATCCGCTCACCCGGATCGTCGAGATCGACGGCACGCCCGGCGGCAGCGCCGCGCCCGACTCCACGCAGTCCCCCTATCACCTGCTCCAGATCCGCGCCGCCGGCACCTGGCCGGCACCCCGCGTCGGTCCGGGCACGGTCAGGCTGTTCGTCTCGCAGACCGGCGAGGACATGATCGTCTCCTGGGCTCAGGCGGACCGGGTCCTCTACCGCAACAGCCAGGCCGGCGGCTGGAGCGATCCGCGGACGCTCCTCTTCTCCGACAGTCTGGACATCAACAAGTCCTACGACATCCTCGATCAGCGGATCCGCCACCGCTGATCGGCTGAGCCTGGAAAAAGACCCTGAGAGCCCCGAAGGGCGGCCCCTCGCGAGAGGGTGCCACCTTCGGGGCTTTTCAATTCGATCGGATCAATCCGAAGAGATTTGCAGGCCCAACCCGGTAGGCCGCGCGTTCAGGACCTTCCCCCCCGCGCCTTCCAAAGCCGCCGCGATCGCGCCCTTGCGCTCCGGCGGACCCAGGATGGCGAGGCAGCCCCCCCCGCCCGCGCCGCAGGCCTTCCCTCCCCAGGCCCCTGCCGCGGCAGCCGCGCGCAGCAACTCCTCCAGCACGGGCGTCGAGATCCCCTCCGCCAGGCGGCGGCGGTCGCTCCACTCGTGGCTCATCAGCTCTCCCACTCGTGGCAGGTTCCCTGCTTCGAGGGCGGGCGCCAGCTCGGCCGCGGTCGCGGCGATCCCCTCGAACAGACCGGTGACCTCGGGCTCCGCCTCCAGGCGACGGCGCACGACCTGCCAGTTGTTGCCGGCCGAGAAGTGGCTCTGCCCCGAGTAGACCACCAGCAGGCTGGACGCCAGCGCTTCGAGATCGACGTCCAACCGCCGGACCCTCTCGCCGCCCGGCACCGGCCGGATCTCGAGCGCGCCGCCGAGGAGCGCGGGGTAGTGGTCCTGCATGCCGGTGGGGAGCCCCATCAGCCGCGCCTCCAGGTCCCGTGCCACGGCCGCTCGCTCACGCGGCTGTGAGCGCGGGAGGTCGAACGCCTCCTCCGCCGCCGCCAGGAAGGCCACCGTCATCGCGGAGCTCGCGCCGAGGCCGCCGCCCCGCGGGGACTCGCTCGCCAGGACCGCTTCGAAGGGAGGGAGATCCAGGGCCGCCGCGGCGACTCCGATCAGGGCAGCCGCCGGCTGGCGAGCCAGCTCTCCCGCCGAGCGGGCCTCCACCACGCTCTCACCCTGGAGCACCCGGTACCCCTCCGGCCGGGGGCGAAGCCCGACCGTGACGGCGAGGTCGATCGCCACGTTGATCGTGCGGGCCTGCGGGTGGAAGAGGCCGAGAGGCCAGATGTCGAGGGTGCCACCGGCCAGATCGACCCGGCACCACGCCTTGGCGGTAGTCATTGGATACGGCCTGATGCTGCCACGGTCCGGCGGATCAGCGGGCGACCGCCCCTCGCGACGCATGGGTGGGAGCGGCCTCGCCGAGAGCGAGCTCGGTCCCGGGATCGAACCCTGGAACCTGGATCCCGCGCGGGAGGACCCCTTCGCGCAGGCCGGTCCGCAGATTGTCCCGCCAGGTCCGGAAGGAAGCCATCCGGGAGCCGGGAATGGGCTCGTCGCGAACGCCCTTGAGCGTCAGCGGATCGATCCACTGGTCGTGGCACTTCACCCGGTAGTCCAGGTGAGGCCCGCTCGCCAGGCCCGTGGCGCCGGTGAAGGCGATGATGTCCCCCTGCCGCACCCGCGCTCCCGGACGGATCCCCGGCGCGAACCGGGAGAGGTGAAGGTAGGCGGTCACGTAGCTCCCCCCGTGCTGGACCTTGACCACGTTCCCCCCGCCCTGGTCCCAGCCGGCGGAGATCACGGTGCCGTTGGCCGTCACCTGGACCGGCGTCCCGACAGGCGCGCCGTAGTCGACGCCATAGTGCGGCCGGTACTCCTTGAGCACGGGGTGAAAGCGGTGCAGGCTGAACGCCGAGGTGATGCGGGGGGAGTAGCGCAACGGCGAGCGAAGGAACATCTTCCGCATCGGCGAGCCGTCGCCGTCGTAGTAGACGCTGGCGTCGCCGTACCGGTAGGCCTCGTGGAGACGCCCGTGGTTGTCGTAGATCGCCGCCAGGATCGTCCCCACGTCGTGAAACTTGCCGTCGAGCTGGACCTCCTGGTAGAGGACCTCGAACCGGTCCCCCCGCTTCAGGTCTTTGGTGAAGTCGAGGTCCCACTGGAAGACATCGGCCAGGCGATAGGCGAGGGATGGAGGACCGCCGGCCGCGCGGATCGACTCCTCCATCGAGCCGGCGAGCGTACCCTGGAGGGTACGGACCTCGACACGGCGCTGGAACGGCTGCCAGTCGCTCTGCCATCGATCGCCCTGGCGGGTCATCTCGACCCGGCCGCTGCCGTCGAGGACCATCTCAAAGGAGGCGAGAGAGGTGTCGGAGTTGAAGAAGGCGGAGTAGTGGTTGCCGGCCTTGAGGCTCCGGAGGTCCACCTTGCCCGCCAGAGCGTCGGTCGCCGAGCGGAGCTGAACGCCCTGCAGGCCGAGCTTCCCGAAGACGTCCGCGGCGGTCTCGCCACGCAGGAGCTTCGCTTCCACCGGGACGCGGGCCTGGTGGATCCAGGGGGTGGTCTCGTTCGGGAGCGTGACGCGGGCGCTGAAGCGGGAGGTCGGGGGAAGAGGGTAGGCGGACCGGTTGTAGGCCTCGAGGTTTCGCGTGCTGAAGCTGAGCCCCGCGGCGAGGGCGACCAGGCCGAGGGGCAGAAGCCAGCGGAGGACGGTCGTGCCCAGATCTACCCTCTTCGACTGCATCCGCGCAGACCTCCCTGCAGGGGGTGTTGGAAAAACGTCTCGTGGAGAACGCTGCTCGGGCCGGATACTACACAGGAAGCCGCACGAGGCGCAACCCCGGTAACGTAAAAAAGGGGGGAAGTACGGCGTAGAAAGCCGCCGGGGACTGAGGGTGAAACGGCTCAGCGAAGGAGGTCGGCGAGGACCTGGTCGGAGTCTTCCGCGAGCTTGCCGCGATGGGCGACCTTACCGTCCTTGATGACCACCAGGCCGGGGAGGGTGGCGACGCTGTACTTCCGCGAGAAGACGCCGTCGGAGTCCAGGCAGACGGGAGCTCCCAGGCTCTTGCCGGCCAGGAAATGCTCGACCGCCTGCCGGTCCTCCTGGAAGTCCACCGCCGCGATGCGGGCGCGCCCTCCCCAGCGGTTCGCCAGCGCGGTGACGCGCTCGGCGATGTCGCGCGAACGCGGCGACCAGGAGGCCCAGACCACGACGATGGTGGTACCCCGCGCCAAGTCCGCGTCGCTCAGACGCGTTCCGCCGAGGCAGGAGAGATTGACGTCCTCGGCCCAGGAGGCGAGCGGAGCCAGGGTCAGCATCGCCAGGGCCGCGACGAGGATCGCCTTCGCCGTGCGCCGTGACGCGGGAGGGGTCGGTCTCATGGCAGTCTCAGTGAGGGCCGGGAGCGGTGCGGCGGTGGGGCAGATGGGTGAGGATGCGATGCCGGAGGCTCTCGGGGGCGGTGCAGCGGACCGTCCTCTCGCGGACGATCAGCAGCAGCCTGCGGGTGTAGTCGACCGTCTTCGCGCAGTCGCCACATCGTCCGACGTGGTCTTGAAAAGGGGTCAGCTTATCCTCGTCCATTTCGTTGTCGAAAAACAGGAAAACCACCAGACTGACCTCTTTACAATCCATCATCCTTCCTCCGGAACCCAGACTCTAGAACGTCGATGTGACAGCTCCAGGTGTTCACCCCGCACTGTTCAACTGGAGTGTGGGGCGGGATATTTCACAGGAACGATGCTTGCGTTTCGCAACCAACCCACCCCTTCGAGACTACTTCGAGCTCGAAGTGCGGCTGCGCATCTTGACCGGCTCGCCTTCGCGCAGATAGCCGTGGTCGCGGGCGAACTCCAGCATCGCGGCCTCGAGCAGCCGGCGGCCGCGGTACAGACGGCTCATCACGGTGCCGACCGGGACGTCGAGGATCTCGGCGATCTCCTTGTAGGAGAACCCTTCGAGGTCGGCCAGCAGCACCACCATCCGGTAGTCCGGCGGCAGCTTGTCGAGCGCCTGCTGCACATCCTCGTCGAGCACGTTCTCGAGAAGCTCCTCTTCGGGGTTCTTCAACTGCTGCCGCGAGGAGTCTTCGCTGACCTGGTTCTCGAACGACTCCTCGATCTCGGCGAAATCGCTCAGGGTCGGAGCCTGCTGCTTCTTGCGGTAGTTGTTGATGAAGGTATTCTTCATGATCTTGAACAACCACGCCTTGAAGTTGGTCCCTTCCTCGAATTTATCGTAGTAGCGATAAGCCTTCAGATAGGTCTCCTGCACGAGGTCCTGGGCATCCTCGGCATTGCGGGTCATCCGATAGGCCGTATTGTAGAGAGCGTCAACGAAGGGCATCGCAGCCGCTTCGAAGTTCCACCCTTTCTGGTGGTCAACGCTGTTCTTTGCCATGCTTTACCCCCTTCAGCGGGAACCTCTCCCTCATCATGCATACGCACAGACGGTGCCAACGGTTGGCGACGAGAAACGGCCTGTTTACGGCCTCTGACCCTGCCTGAGAACCCGAACAGGGTGTCCTTCCAGGATGACGGTGCGGAGGACGCGCGGACGGGAGCACCGTCCCCTTCCGGAGATTTGTCTCAGACGTGCCAGATTGATGAATTCAAGGCAGATCGCCGATTCGGCACATGGGGTGCCAAAATGCGGCCCCCGCCTCCACTTTTCTTCGAGGTTCAAGGTTCAACACGAAAGGCAGCGCGTTTCTTCCCAGCCCCTCGATTCCCTCAGCGGTCTACCTCCCCCAGGGCGATATCCAGCGTGCCGATCAGCGCCACCAGGTCGCCGACGAGCTCGCCGCGGCAGATCTCCGGCAGCGCCTGGAGATTGGCGAACGACGGCGCCCGGAAGTGGCAGCGGTAGGGGTTGGGCCCCCCATCGCCCACAATGTAGAAGCCGGTCTCCCCCTTCGGCCCCTCGATGCCATGATAGATCTCGGCGTCCCGGGGCTCGTCGAGCGGCAGCTCGGCGAGGACCGGCCCGTCCGGGAGCCGGTCCAGGCACTGAGCGACGATCCGGTTCGCCTGCCGCATCTCTTCGACCCGCACGAGGTAGCGGTCGTAGGTGTCGCCGTTGCGGCCCACCGGCACGTCGAGATCCACCTCACCGTAGGCCTCGTAGGGGTGGGATTTGCGCAGGTCCCAGGCGACCCCGCTGGCGCGCAGCGCGGGCCCGGTCACGCCGAGGTCGACGGCCGTCGCGGCCGGGAGCACGCCGAGCCCCACGGTCCGTTTCTTCCAGAGGCGGTTCTCGGTGAGCAGCCCAGCGCACTCGTCGAGCCGCTCCGGGAACGACTCCACGAGCTCGCGGCACTTCTTTATCCAGCCCGCCGGCAGATCGTGGGAGAGCCCGCCGGGACGGATGCCGTCGAGCGCCAGCCGCGCTCCACCGTCCGGCTCGACGTCTGTCTCGAAATAATCTTCCAGATACCGTTCGAAGAGGTCGAGAACCCGATCGCGTTCGCCGAGGGCGGCGGAGAACGGCCGCATGGCGCCGATGTCCGCGGCGTGGGTGCCGAGCCAGAGCAGGTGCGAGGCGATCCGCTGCAGCTCGGCCAGGATCGTGCGGAGATAGCGGGCTCGCGGCGGCACCACAAACCCCAGCAGCTTCTCGACCGCCCCCGCGTAGGCGAGGTTGCTCGCCGCCGCCGCCGCGAAATCCAGGCGGTCCGTATGGGAGAGGTCGTCGGCGTAGGATTGGTGCTCGAAGAGCTTCTCGATGCCGCGATGGACGTGGCCGATCACCGGCCGGCAGTCCACGATCCGCTCGCCGTCCACCCGCAGATTCAGGCGCAGCACGCCTTGGATCGCGGGGTGCCGGGGTCCGAAAGCCAGCTCGATCTCCTCGCCGCGCGGGTCCTCGACACGCGGGTCCTTGCCACGCGGAAGGAGCGGATCGCTCACGACCTCAATCTCCGGTTCCCCGGCGGAGGGGAGACCCACGGCGGCACCGGTGTCGATCCCCTCGACGGGGAAGTCCTTGCGCAGCGGGTGTCCGTCGAACCCCTCCCAGAGGAGGATACGGGCCAGGTCCGGGTGCCCGTCGAAGCGGACGCCGTACAGGTCCCAGACCTCGCGCTCGGACCAGTTCGCGGCGCGCCAGACGCCGGTGACGGAGGGGACCGCCGCGTCCTCGCCGGTCCTTACCTTGAGGCGCACCCGCCGGTTCGTCGCCGGGCTGCAGGCATGATAGACGACCTCGAAGCGCGGCTCCCGTCCGGGAAAATCCACGCCGCAGAGGTCCACCAGACGGGTGAAGCCGTGCTCCTCCTTGAGCGCGGTACAGACCTCGGCGATGGCGTCGCATCGCACCTGGAGCGTCAGGTCCCCCCCGACGGTCCGCGCCGATTCGATCGCGTCGCCGAGCTCCTCGCGGAGCGCCGTGACCAGGGGATCCTCCAGGCCGGACAGACCGGGCTCGCTCACGCGCGGACCTCCGGACGGAGACGGCCGATCTTCTTCTCCAGGTGGAGGAGACCGGCGAGGAGCGCCTCGGGACGAGGGGGGCAGCCGGGCACGTAGACGTCGATCGGAATCACGCGGTCGACCCCCTGCGTGACCGCGTAAGTGCGGTACGGACCGCCACAGACGGCGCAGGAGCCCAGGGCCATCGCCCATTTGGGATCGGGCATCTCGTCCCAGAGCCGGCGGATGAGAGGCGCCATCTTCTCGCTGACGGTGCCGGCGACGATCAGCAGATCGCTCCGTCCCGGCACGGCCCGGAAGGCCTCGGCCCCGAAGCGCGCCAGATCGTGCCGGGGGTCGGGCATTGGCGTCATTCCGGTGGCACAGCAGGCGAGCCCGAGGTGCAACGGCCGGACCCCCAGGCGCCGCGCCCAGTCGAAGATCCTGTCGTAGGTGGTGGTGAGGACGTTCGCCTCGGTCGACGCGGTTTCCTCCAGCGGAGCGCTCCCCATGATCAGGAGTTTAGCCCACCGCGGCTGGCGCTCGGGAGGCACGCTCGGGAGGCAGTTGACACCCGCACGGCTCCGCGCCACGATGAGGCCCCTTGCCCTCTCCATCGATCGAAAGCCGCGCCGCCCTGGTGATCGCCCATCCCGGCCACGAGCTGCGGGCCCATCACTGGATCGAGCGGACCCGCCCGCTGGTGTTCGTGCTGACCGACGGCTCCGGCCATACACGGGACCGCTGGTGACCAGCGGCGAGCTCGACCGGCTGCGCCCCTTCAACGTCGGGGTCCGGACGTTGCGAAACCCGGTCACTCCCGACGTCCTGGCGAGCCAGATCGCGCGCTACGATCCGGCGGACGCGGCCGAGGTCTCGCGGCGCATCCGCGCCACGGCGGGAATCGAGGAGGCGGTGGACCGGATGATCGAGATCTACGAAGGTGTCCTCGCCACGCATCGGGAGAGGGGAAACCCGCCGGCCGGAGAGAAGAGCTGGGCCGGGGCGGCCTATCTGCACTGGCTCAGTCCCTACGTCGAGGAACGGGCTCGACTGCTCGCGGAGCGTGAGGGGCTGAGCATGGAGACGTCCCACCTGCGCGAGGATCTCCAGGCTCTCCAGTCCACCACCACCTGGCGCTTGCGCGAGCGGCTCCTCGGGCTTACCCCGTTGCGCCGGGCCTACCGGTGGCTGCGGGGCTCGGAGCGGCGGGAGGGGACGACGGGATAGATCGGACGTTGAATGCTAGGCTTGTCGGCGAAAGGCATTCGCCATGCTGATCTACCTGGATACCTGCAGCCTTCAACGCCCGTTGGATGCGAAGACGCATTCGCGCATCCATCTTGAGGCGGAAGCCGTTCTGGACGTCATTAGTCTGTGCGAGCTGGGGCAGGTCCAACTCGTTTCATCCGAGGTTTTGCAGTTTGAAATCGAACGAGTCCCGGATGGCTTACGTCGGGTCCATGCCTACGAGATCCTGTCCAAAGCCGCGGTGCATGTCGATGCGACCGAGGCTGTCGTAGAAAAGGCTCGAGAGTTGAGCCAAGCCGGCATTCAGCCTCTCGATGCCTTGCATCTTGCCGCGGCCATCGAGTCGGGAGCAGACTACTTCTGCACATGCGATGACAAGTTTCTCCGACGTGCGAAAGCCTTGGGCCTAGCGAAGACGAAAGTCGTTACACCACTGGAGCTGATCTTGGAGCTTGGCTTATGACCGTCCCCTTGAAAACTCTCGTCGAAATCAATCAGGAAGCAATCCGTATCCTGACCCGGGAAATCGGAGTCGCCAATACTCTCCGATTCATCAATCAGTTCACTCCAGGAACAGGAAACTACACCGAGGAGCGTAGAGAAATATACTCCGGAGTGGAGCTCGACGACCTCGTATCGGAGATCCGGCGGAGGAGAGCCGGAAGCTGAACGGCGTTTGATCATCGCCGACCTTGGCGCACCGTGAACGGTCCCACCCGCCGGCAGGCGCTCTCCATCGGAAAGCGCTCCAGTGACCGCTCGACCGTGGCGTGATCGTAGCCGAGCCGGCGCAGGAACTTCCACGGGTTGCGCTCGGGCGGAGTATCGAACAGGTCGATGAAGACGACCCTCCCGCCGGTGGCGAGGCAGCTCTCGATCCTGCCGTCGAGCGCCCGCATCCCTTCGTCGACGGGGTAGCGAGTCGCCAGTTGGGTGATCGCCATGCGCTCGACGACGGCGGCCGGCTTCGACATCGTCAGCAGCAACTCGGGCTCGTCGAACCCGGGATAGACCACCAGGCAGGCCCCACTCGCCTCGCGCTCCAGCAGCGCCATCCGCTCTCGGCGCGGATAGAAGACGCGATGGACGCCGACGTCGATCAGATTCCAGAGCAGCGCGGCGAGGCTCAACGCGAGGAGGACCGCCACCGCCCGGCTTCGCCTTGCGGTCATCCTCGCGGCGAGGGCGCCGAACGCAGGGGCCATCTGGAAGTAGAACTGGTCGTCCGAGTTGTTCCAGAAGATTCCGAACCCCAGGATCGCCACGAGCCAGGAGAGCGTCAGCAGCAGAGCGCCCCGGTTGGCGAGCTTCGCGGGCTCCCGGAGCGCGATCCACAGTCCGTGGAGCAAAGCGGCGGCGGCGGCCAGGAAGGCCAGGAGACCGAGGACAGCCTCCGGCGGCGGTGCCTGACGGTCGCGTACCGCCGCCGCGATCGGAGTGAGATCGACCAGGGCGCTCGCCGTGCCGTAGCAGGCCCGGACGACCGATTCCGCCACCCCCCTCCAGGAGCGCACCAGCCCGTAGGCCAGCTCGACGCGCACCCCCTCCCGGCCGCCGCCATAACGGGTGAGCCATTCGAGAAGGCCGGGACTCCCCGGCGAGCCGCGCCAGGCGAGGAGGAAGACCGGACCGGCGGCGAGCGCCGCGCCGAGCCCGACGGCCACGGCGCTCGCCGCCGCGAGCCGCGTCTCCCGCCGCCGGAGATGCCAGGCCGCCAGCGCCAGCGCCACGGCAGCGCCCAGGATGAGGTTCGAGATGAAGGTGAGGGCGGCGAGCCCCACCGCCGCGCCCAGGGCCAGGCCGCGTCCGAAGGATGGCCGCTCGAGATGGAGCAGGGCGAGCCAGGCCACGGCGACCACGAACGGCATCTGGATCATGTGGGTCTCGTCCGAGACCCACAGCCTCAGGAAGGCCGAGGAGAAGGCCAGCCAGGCCGTCGCGTGATTCGCCTCCCACCGGGTCCGGGCCAGCCGCGGCGCCACGCCCCAGCGAAACAGGCTCGCCGCCAGGGCTCCGGCCAGAGCGCTGAGCAGCTTGAGAGCGTCGACCGGCTCCCGGCCGTAGCCGCTCCACATCCACGCGTTCTGCCACCAGGCGCCGAGCGGCTCGAAGAGGACATGGTTCGGATTGACGTGCCAGCTCCCCGCCGCGAAGCTCCGGCTGTGGCCGAGCCCGTCGTTGGACACGAAACCGATCGGGATCGTGAACAGCAGGGCGACGGCGACGGCCAGCCAGAGCAGCGCGTCGATCCGGTCCGCGGCCCGTGGACGCTCCACCCCACCCTCTTCCAGGGGGATCATTCGGGGGACGATACACTGACGAGAACTGCTGAGGCGAACCTCGGAGGCCCTGCGATGAAAGTGATCGAGATCGAGTCGCTGAGGGACCGCGCTCCCTCCGTTCGTTTTTCTCCCTGGGCAGGTTCCGTCTTCCTGATAAACTCTGCCCTTTGTCGCTAAATCACCGGATCGAATCCGGTTTCTTCGGGAGGAAGAAATGAGCTCCAGATCCTGGAAAGTCGGGCTCCTGGCAGCCCTGAGCCTTTTGCCGGCCCTGCGGACCGAGGCGCGTGAATCGGGACCTTTCAACATGGCGCTCCTGTCCCCGTCCAAGGAGAGCGGGGCGGCGTCGGACGTCGTGCTCGCCCCGGGGGTCGGCGAGCGGCCGGTGAAGCTGTCGCTCACCGACGGCCGGACGGGGAGCGATCCGGCCGTCATCGGCGAGATCTCGGACCATGCCGACAAGGTCTTTCCGGTGCGGGTCTCGAACGACGTGATCGCCTGGGCCGGCGAAAGTCTCCAGAAGGAGGCCGCCGCCGCCGGGATCAAGGTCGCGCCGGACGCCCCTCTCTCGCTCGCCGGCAAGCTGACCCAGTTCCGCCTCGTCGCGAGCACCAAGGCCATGGGCTCGACCTACAACGCGCAGGTCCAGGTCGTCTTCACGCTCGCGGACGCCAGGGGGCGCACGCTCTGGGAGGGCACCGTCGAGGGGGACGCCACCCGCTACGGCAAGGAGCGCAGCGGGGAGAACGCGAACGAAGTGCTGATCGACGCGGTCCGCGAGGCCTACGACAATGCCTTCAACGACGCCGGCCTCCAGAGCGCCTGGACGGGGAAGGGCAAGCCGGTCGCCGCGTCCGCTCCGGCCGCCGCCTCCGCCACCGCAGCGGCGGTCTCTCCGTCGGAGATGCTGGCCGACCTCGTCAAGCTCAAGAAGCAGGGATTCACAACGGACCTGCTGGTGGACTACGTCAATCAGAAGAGCCTGACCAAGGCCCTCTCGGCGGACGACCTCGTCAAGTGGAAGAACGCCGGCATGCCCGAAGAGGTGATCAAGGCGGCGCTGGCGCGGACGAAGGGGTGAGTCAAGGGGATCACAGATCCAGCACCTGCCGCAGCCCTGCCTCAATTCTCTCCATAAGCCTTGCGGGGAGGGCTCCAACCCTCTCCGTGAGGGATCCTCTGTCCGCGGTGATCACCTGGGAGACGTTGGCGACGCAGTCCTTGGGCAGGCCGGTCCGGCGGCTCTCCAGGAGAACGTTCCCCGGAGCGTTCGCCAGCCGGAGATTGGTGGTGAGTACGACGCCGATAATTGTCCGGATGCCGCTCCGGTTGAAGCTGTCGGACTGGACGATGACCAGCGGATGGCGGTAGCCGGGCTCGGAGCCCTGGGGCTCTGGCAGGGAGGCCCACCAGATCTCTCCACGCTGAATCACCAATCGTCTCTGGGGAGAGCAGCTGCCTGAAGAGCGGCCAGGGCGGGCTCGAGCGAGGAATCTTCCTCTCCGTAGATGCGATTCAGCGCCTCGGTGATGAAGTCATCCCGCTGAGCCCGGAGGTACTCTTCGATCGCGGTCGCATACAGCTCGCTACGCGATAGCCCGCGCCGCTTCGCGAGTTGGTCGGCCGCCTCGAAGAGAGCATCGGGTAAAGAGATCGCCGTCTTCATGATGAGCGAGTATAACTCCGTTCATACTCGAACCGTCCTGCTACAATCCGCCCCAAATGACCCACGTCCAGGTCCTCCCCACCACCGAGCGGCTCCTCTGCCGGATCGACGCCATGGCCGGCCAGCCGGTCGCGATGCTGGTCGATCTGGTGGCGGACGTGTTCATCACCGGCACGCCGAAGCGGATCAGCCGCGAGGCGCCCGTGCTCATCCTCTCCTATCAGGGGGAGAAGCTGACGCCCGGCGGCGGGGCCAACGCCGTCGCCAACGTCGCCGCGCTCGGCGGGCGCCCGCTGCCGCTCGGCGTCGTGGGCGACGATCCGCACGGCCTGGGGCTGCTCGCCGAGTTGGAGGCCCGAGGGGTGGCGACGGAGGGGATCCTGGTGCGGCACGGCTACCGGACCCCCACCAAGGTCCGCATCCTCGGCGGCGGCAGGCACTCGATCAAGCAGCAGATCGTGCGCTACGACATCGAGGAGACGCTCGCGCTGACGGCCGAGGATCACGAGCATTTCGCCCGCCTCCTGGAGCGCTGGCGCTGGTCCGGCGAGGCGCGGGTCGCCATCCTCTCGGATTACGGTTACGGCACGGTCGAGCCGGCGATGCTCCCCCGGGTGCGCGACGCCCTGGGCGAGCGGGCGACGCTGATCGCGGACAGCCGGTATCGCCTCGACGAATTCGTGGGGCTCGACGGCGCCACCCCCAATGAGGAGGAGGCCGAAGCGCTCCTCGGCTCCACGATCGGGGACGATCCGGACCGTCTGGAGCAGGCCGGCCACCGCCTGCGCGAGCAGCTCAAGGCGCGCTTCCTCCTGATCACCCGCGGCAGCCGCGGGATGAGCCTCTTCTTACCCAAGGTCTCGGCCCACCTCCCCGTCTCGGGGACCGACCAGGTGGCGGACGTCACCGGCGCCGGCGATACGGTGATCGGCACCTTCGCCCTCGCCCTCGCCGCCGGGGCGGACCCGCTGGAGGCGGCGCTGCTCGCCGACTATGCCGGCGGCATCGTGGTGATGAAGATGGGCACGGCCACTTGCTCGCCCGAGGAGCTGCGGCGGGCGGTCGAGGCCGATCCCCACCCCCTGAAGGAGCTGCGGTGGGGCTGGTCCTGACCGTTCCGGAGCTCCGCGAGCGCATCCAGGCGCTCAAGGCCGCGGGGAAGCAGGTCGCCTTCGCCAACGGGCACTTCGATCTCCTCCACGTGGGGCACCTGCGCTACCTCCGCGACGCCAGCGCCGAGGGGGACGCGCTGGTGGTGGCGATCAACGATGACCCCTCCGTCGCGCGCCTGAAGGGGGCGGGCCGGCCGGTGGTCCCCGCCGCCGAGCGGGCCGAGCTGCTGGCGGCGCTGGAGCCGGTCGACTTCGTGGTGGTCTTCTCAGGGGACTCCCCCGCTCCGCTGCTCGCCGAGCTGCGGCCGGACGTCCACTGCAAGGGGACGGACTACGGCTCGCCTGACCGGGTTCCCGAGTACGAGACGGTCCGCTCCTACGGCGGCCGGACGGCGCTGGTGGGCGATCCCAAGGACCACGCGACGAGCGATCTGATCGCCAGGGTGAAAGCCTTGCCGTGAGCCGAACCCTCACCCCTGACCCCTCTCCCGACTCCACCTCCCTCCCTCACCGGGAGAGGGGAACCTCCCGCCCGAAGACAACCCCGAAGGGGTTCCTCCCTCTTCTCCCGGTGAGGGAGGGGGGTGGGGTCGGGAGAAGAGGGCCGGGGTGATGAGGGCTCTGGGGTTGGGGGCCGAGGGCCCGGCGTTGAGGATCCTGATCGTCCGCACCAGCGCCCTGGGCGACGTCATCCACGCCCTGCCGGTGCTCACCGCCCTGCGGCGGCATCTCCCGGAGGCGAAGATCGGCTGGGTGGTCGAGGAGGGGATGGCCCCGGTGCTCGCCGGGCACCCCGACCTCGACGAGTTGCTCGTGGTGCGCCTGCGGCGGTGGCGGAGGGTCTCCCGCGCGGGAGTAGGCGAGCTGGCGGGCTTCCTCGCGGATCTGCGGCGCTTTTCCGCCGACGTGGCGCTCGACCTGATGGGAAACCACAAGGCGGGCGTGATCTCCGCGCTCTCGCTCGCCGGCCGCCGGATCGGTTTCGCCCGCGGGCACCGGCGCGAGCCGTCGAGCGCGGTCTGGATCAACCGCCCGGTCGTGCCTCGCGGCACCCACGCGGTGGACCGCATGCTCTCGCTCCTGGACGCCTTCGGCCTCCCTCCCGAGCCCGCGGACTTCGGCCCCGGCAAGCTCTTCCGGGAGGAGCCGGCGGCCGCGCGGGAGCTCCTCGCGGCGCATCCGGAGCCGTTCGCCCTCCTCCACCCGGGAGCCGGCTGGGCCAACAAGCGCTACCCCCCGGCCTGGTGGGGAAAGGCGGTACGGCTCCTCCAGGCCGAGACCGGCCTGCCGACGTGGGTGGCGGCGGCGCGCGGCGAGGAGGGGCTGGCCGCCGAGGTCGAGGCCGCGAGCGAAGGGGCGGCGCGCACCGTGCCGGCCGCCGACCTGCCGACGCTCGCCGCGCTGATCCGCCGGGCGCGGCTGATGCTGGGCGGCGACACGGGGCCTACCCACCTCGCCCGGGCCCTCGGCACTCCGGCGCTGATGGTGATGGGGCCCACCGATCCGGAACGGCACGGACCCTACGGCGATCCCGGAGGCGCCGTCTTCAAACCCCTCGCCTGCAGCTTCTGCTACCAGCGGCTCGCCGAGACCAAGGCGTGCCTGTTCGAGATCCCGCCGCGGCAGGTGGCGGCGCGGGCGGCGGAGATTCTCTCCATAGGCTAATTCCCATTTGCGTTGACCCCTTTTC
Organism: uncultured Acidobacteriota bacterium; assembly: GCA_963698025.1. GTDB lineage: Bacteria > Acidobacteriota > Thermoanaerobaculia > Multivoradales > UBA5704 > DATARR01. Next base: position 2,871,647 of record OY969112.1, read on the forward strand.
CCACCGGCTGTAGACTGCGGGGGTTCATACAGCTTTCACGGGAGCACGCTCCCACCAAGAAGCAAGGGTCCGGGAGTCCGGCCCGAGAGGTGATTGGCATGGCACCACCGTCCGCGGAACCGATCCGCCGGCCGCAAGCGCAGTCGAACGTCCCCGACAAGCTGGGCGAGCTGCTGGTCCGCACCGGCAGGATCAACCAGACGCAGCTCAACGAGGCGCTGGGGCTCCAGAAAGACCAGGGCGGCCGCGTCGGCACCAACCTGGTGAAGCTCGGCTACCTGACGGAAAAGCAGCTCGTCGACTCGCTCTCCCAGCACTTCAAGGTACCGTCGGTCGAGCTCAACGGCATGGAGATCGACGACGCCGTCCTCAAGATCATCCCGGCCGACCTCGCCCGCAAGTACACGATCCTCCCGGTCTCGAAGACCGGCGCCACAATCACCGTGGCGATGATCGACCCGACGAACGTCTTCGCGATGGACGACGTGAAGTTCATGACCGGCTACCGGGTCGAGCCGGTGGTGGCCTCGGAGTCGGGGATCCGCGCCGCCATCGACCGCTACTACGGCTCGACGCACGCCATCGAGCTGAAGAAGGTGATGGAGGACCTCTCGGAGGAGTCGGCCACCGGCACCGACCTCGAGGTGCTGGAGGAGGAGCAGGATCTCGACCTCGCGACGCTCGAGGAGGAGTCCGAGCAGGCGCCGGTGGTCAAGCTGGTGAACCTGGTGCTCACCGACGCCATCAAGCGCGGCGCCTCGGACATCCACATCGAGCCCTACGAGAAGGACTACCGGGTCCGCTACCGGATCGACGGCATCCTCTACGAGATGATGCACCCGCCGCTCAAGCTCAAGGAGGCGATCACCAGCCGCGTCAAGATCATGGCGCGGCTCGACATCGCCGAGAAGCGGCTGCCGCAGGACGGGCGCATCAAGATCAAGACCAAGATCTCCGGCAAGTCCAAGGACCTCGACTATCGCGTCTCCGTGCTCCCCACGCTGTTCGGCGAGAAGATCGTCATGCGCTTGCTCGACAAGGACAAGCTCATGCTCGACATGACCCGGCTGGGCTTCGAGGCGGAGTCGCTGCGCAAGTTCGAGATCGCCATCCTCAAGCCCTATGGCATGGTGCTGGTCACCGGCCCGACCGGCTCGGGCAAGACCAACACGCTCTACTCGGCCCTGCAGCGCATCAACACCCCCGAGGTCAACATCATGACCGCCGAGGACCCCGTCGAGTTCAACCTCGCGGGCATCAACCAGGTGCAGACGCGCGAGCAGATCGGCCTCAACTTCGCCGCGGCGCTGCGCTCCTTCCTGCGCCAGGACCCGAACATCGTGCTGGTGGGCGAGATCCGCGACTTCGAGACCGCCGAGGTGGCGATCAAGGCCGCCATGACGGGGCACCTCGTGCTCTCGACGCTGCACACGAACGACGCCCCGTCGTCGATCAGCCGCCTGATGAACATGGGCATCGAGCCCTTCCTGGTGGCGACCTCGGTGCACCTGATCGTCGCCCAGCGGCTGGTGCGGCGCATCTGCTCCTTCTGCAAGGAGCCGCTCGAGGTGCCGCCGGCGGCGCTCATCCAGGCCGGCTTCTCGGAACACGAGTCGCGCACGCTCAAGCTCTTCCGCGGCCGCGGGTGCGAGCGCTGCAGCAACACCGGCTACAAGGGGCGCGTCGGCCTCTACGAGGTGCTGGAGATCGACGACGAGCTGCGCGAGATGATCCTCTCCGGCGCCAGCGCCTTCGAGCTGCGCCAGAAGGCGGTCCAGAACGGCATGATGACCCTGCGCGGCAGCGGCCTGCAAAAGATCCGCGACGGCATGTCGACGATGGAAGAGGTCGTGCGCGAGACGGTGCTGTAGGCAGCCTTCAGGTAGTCTTCAGGTAGTCTCAGAAAGTAGTCTTCAGACCCGCACCGGTCCGGCGACGGCGGCCGCGCCGGCCGGTGCCTCTCCCGCTTCTCCACCGGCGGCGGCCAGCGTCGAGGCCCCCATCCGCACGAACGCGATCCACAGCAGGTCGGCCAGCAGCAGGTGGATCACCTGCATCCAGACCGGCGCCAGGAACAGCACGTTGACCGTCCCCGCCAGGATCTGGGCGAAGACGAGCGCCGCCGTCCAGCCGGCGAATCGCCGGTTGTCGGCACCCAGCCGCCGTTTCAGCAGCGTCATCGCGAGATAGAGGGCGAACAGCCCCGAGATGATGGCGATCCCCGGATGGAAGATCCGCAGCCGGATCAGCAGGTGGGCCGCGGGTGAGAGGTCCTGCCGCAGGGCCTCGGCCAGGGTCGCCGACGGGAACAGGGTGTCACCCAGGGCGGCCGTGGCGCCGCTCACTCCGGAGACGAGGAGTCCCAGGAGACCCAACCCGAAGCCGGCGCCCCACCCGCCGCGGCCACGCACCCGGAACCTTGCGCCGCCGCTCACGAAGTGAGCCGTCAGCGTGAGCGCCGCCAGCAGCAGGAACGTGTTGACCAGGTGGGCGGCCATGGCCGCGGCCCGGTTCATCGACGGGTTGTCCGCCACCAGCTGGAAATGCACCAGCACCGCCCCCAGGGCCGCTTCCCCCAGCATGAAGATCATCGACCAGACCGCCGCCGTCCGGGCCGCGTGCCCGCGAGGCAGCAGCCGGAACGCCCCGGCGGCCAGCCCCACGACCAGCAGCAGCGCGACGCCGCTGGTCAGCCGGTGGGAGAACTCGATGACCGTATGAATCCGGGTGAGTTGGGGCACGACCACCCCGTTGCACAGCGGCCAGTGGCTGCCGCACCCCGCCCCGGAGCCGGTGGCCCGCACGATCGCTCCCCAGAGGACGACCAGGACGTTGAAGGCGAGGGTGAGCCAGGAATAGCGGGCGAAACGGGTCATGAGGGGATCATACGCCGAGGATCGTGGGGGGCGGAAAATGCGGTGGATCGCAGAGGGTACAGAGACGGCGCCGTTGAGGGGGACCGGAGGGCGACCGCAGGTCGCCCCTACAACCTCCGGCGCAAAGTTAACCTAGGACGAAGGTTGTAGGGGCGACCTGCGGTCGCCCTCCGGTCGCCCTCAACGACGCCGTCCCCGCACCGCCACATTCCGCCTCCGCTCCTCCTCCTTCCTTTTTTTGCTCGCTGTCCAGGAGCAAATCGGGCAGGCGTCGAGGTCGTGGTAGAGGGCGGGGCAGTGCTGGCGGCCGAAGTAGATGATCTGGAGGTGGACCTTGCCCCAGGCCTCCTCGGGGAAGAGGCGCTTGAGGTCGCGCTCGGTCTGCTCCACGTTTTTACCGCTGGAGAGACCCCAGCGGGCGGCCAGGCGGTGGATGTGGGTATCCACCGCGAAAGCCGGCATGCCGAAGGCCTGGCTCATCACCACGGAGGCGGTCTTGTGGCCGACGCCGGGGAGCTCCTCGAGCTCTTCCATCGTCCGCGGCACCTGGCCGCCGTGCGTCTCGACCAGGATCTCGGAGAGGCGCTTGAGGTTCTTCGCCTTGGTGTCGGTCAGGCCGATCCGGCGGATCAGGTTGCGGATCTCCTCGACCGGCAAGGCCGCCATCTGCTCCGGGGTGCCGGCGCGGGCGAAGAGGGCGGGGGTGACCTCGTTGACCAGCTTGTCCGTGGTCTGCGCGGAGAGCACCACCGCCACCAGCAGCGTGAACGGATCCCGGTGCTCCAGGGGGATGTCGACCGTGGGGAACCGCTCGTCGAGGATCCCGGCGATGCGCCGGGCTTTTTCCTGCCGCGTCATGGAAGGCGAATTATTACCACAACACCATCACGAGCCGCTCTCCCCGTCGTGGGAAGACGGAACCTCGCGGACCGAACGGTCGAGCAGGGTGCCGAGGCCGACCAGGGTCAGGGCGCAGCCGACGACGAGCGCTCCGGCCACCAGGAAACCGAGGCGGGCGTTCGCGGGGACCTGCGAGATGCCCAGGATGCCGAAGCCGAGCGCGATGGCCGAGGTGTCCGCCACGATCGCCGGTCCGCACTCGGCGACCGCCTCGAGGGCGGAGTCGCGGCCAACCCCCTCCTTCTTCAGGCGCAGGAAGACCTCGTAGAGGTGGATGCCATAGTCGATCCCCACGCCGAGCGTGATGGCGCAGAACATCGCGGTGGCAACGCCGAGCGGGACCCCTGTCCACCCCATGATCCCGAGCATCCATGCCACCGCGACGGACGACGGCAGGGCGATCATGAAGCCCACCCAGAGCGAACGGTAGAGGAGCGTCACCACCAGCCAGCAGCCGAGTTGGGAGAGCGGCTGCGAGTAGACCTGGGTGCGGACGATCGCGGGGATCATCGCCTGGCTCACCGCCACGTCGCCGGCGAATCCGATGCGGACCCCCATCGGCGCCAGGTGCTCGCGGGTGTAGCGGCGGGTCGCGGCCATCAGCGCGGCCACCTGCTTGTAATCCGGATCCTTGATGAAGAGGGTGACCACGCCCTGCCGGTTGGCGTCGTCGATCACCTCCCGGCGGCGCGGCACGCTCCGCACCTCGTCGAACCAGTGGACGAGGTCCGCGACCTCCGCCGCGGAATTCGGGATGCTCAGCTGCTTCGGATCGCGGGCGTGGCGCAGGAAGGAGACGGTCTCCAGTTGCGAGGCGGGGCCGAGGACGCCGCCGATGCGCGGCTGGCGGCGCAGAAAGGCTTCGAAGTCGCCGATCGCCCGCAGCGTCTTCGGATCGAGGAGCGGCCCCGGCGTCCCTTGCCAGACGTCGCCGAGCGTTCCGTTCCAGGATGAGAGATCGAGCCGGACCTGCAGCAGGTGGGTGCCGTTGAACAGCCGGTTCACCTCCCTCGTATCCTTGCGGAAGGCGCTGTTGGGAGCGAAACCGCCGATCCAGGAATCCTGGACCTCCAGCCGGCTGATCCCCAGGCTGACCAGGACGCTGAGGATCGCGATCGCCGCCAGGGTGCGCCGGGGGGAACGGAAGAGGGGGGCGAAGAAACGCCGGAAGCGCTCCGAGGGCTCGGCGCTCGTCCCCACGGGCCGCCGCAGGGCCGAGGGGGGAGCAGCGAGAGGATGGCCGGGCCCACCATCTGCGACCAGAACAGGCAGAAGACGAGCCCGATGCCGGCGAACTTCCCGAAGGTGCTGACGGCGACGAGCGGCGTGGAGAGGAAGGAGAGGAAGCCGATGATCGTGGTCAGGGTGGACAGCACGTTCGGCCGGCTCATCTGCGACAGCAGGACCCGCACCGTTTCCGGATGACGGCGGTCGGCCTCGCCGGCCTCCGGCCCCAGGAGCTGCTGGTAGCGCCAGAAGAGGTGGATCTCGTCGGCCAGCGCCAGGGTGGTCAGGATGATCGGCAGCACGGCCGTGGTCAGGTAGACCGGCACGTCGAGCCATCCCATGACGCCGAAGGTGAAGATCTGGGCGGCGGCGAGCTGGATCATTCCCTGCCAGACCCCGGCCATGCGCCGGCAGCCGAGCCAGAGCACGAAACAGATGATGGCCATCGACAGCGGCAGGAGGATCATCAGGTCGTCGAGGATGTGGAGGCCGAGCAGCGACTCGGCCATCGGCGCGCCGACCACCCGGATCCTGTTCCCCGGCGCCTGGAACTTCTGGCTGACGTCGACGATCCGGCGGCAGAGGGCCACCCGGTCGGCCGCCGCCGCGTTGGTGCCCGCGGAGGCGCCGACGTTGGGCGCCCCCACCAGGATGGCGACCGCGCTCTGGTCCTTCGATACCAGGTTGCCGCGCAGGATGTCGATCCCCTCGAGGTCGCCGCGGAAGAGGGCCATCTCCTCCGGCGTCGTGGGGACGACGTCGAGGAACGGGCGGAAGTTGAGGGTCCCGGGGTAGACGCGGTCCCGCTTCTCGGTGGCGAGGCTGGTGACGCCGCCGGCGGGGACCCCCTTGAGGCCCTCCAGAGCCACCGTCAGGTCACGGACGCGCCGCAGGGTGTCGGTATTGAAGATGCCGTTCGGCCGCGGCGTCTGGAGCACGATCACGATCGGATCGCGGAGGCCGAAATGCCGGCGCACCTGAGCGTCGAGCTCCACGGCCGGATCGCCCGGAGGGACCAGCGCGTGGCCGTCGGTGCGGAGCTGGAGCCGGAGGAGGCCCGGCGCCGCGAGCAGCACCAGAACGGCGAAGACGAGGATCACCCGCCGGGGGTTGTCGATCGAGTAGTACGCCAGCCGGTCGAAGCCGAAGGCGGAGCCGGTCAGCTCGCGAATCCGGCCGGAAAGGGAGGGTGGGTGGCTCAATTCGGGAGAGATCTTCACACAAGTCAGGTGCGGGAAGATCTCCGGAGAGAGCTTGGAGCTAGAACCGTGGCGGTCCGCTCGGGCCGCCGCCGGTCGGACCGCCCGTCGGTCCACCGGTGCGCCCCTGGGTCTTCTTGACCGCGCTCAGGATGCCGACGCCGATCAGGCAGATGATGCCGACCGCGATCCACATCGAGGGCACGCCGAGCAGATGGGCCCCCAGCGCCAGGCCGATGATCAGGATGATGAAGCCGACGAGATATACACCGAACGAGGATGACATTCCTGCTCCTCCTGTCTTTACAGGTGCCCGGACGGCCCGGCACGAGCCGTGTTCGTCCGGGGTCAATTCAAAAGCCGAGCCAACCGTCCGGTTCCAGGCCGGCTCAGGCCCGGCTGTTCCAGAGCACGTCCGGAATCCCCCGCTTCAGGTTCTCGTAGCGGGCCATGACGAAGAGGGCGTCGGAGAGGCGGTTCAGGTACTTCACGACGAAGCGGCCGACGGGCTCCTCGCGGGCCAGCGCGACGGCCAGGCGCTCGGCCCGGCGGCAGACGGTCCTTGCCACGTGAAGCTGCGCCGCTCCGGGCGAGCCCCCCGGCAGGATGAAGTTGTCGAGATAGGGGAGCTCTTCGGACAGCTCGTCCATCAGCCGCTCGAGGGCTTCGACGTGCCGCGCCTCGACCACCGGCACCGGCATCTTCACCTTGTCTTCCTCCAGGATGCAGAGGTCCGAGCCGACGTTGAAGAGCTCGTTCTGGACCCGCTCCAGCGTCTCGGCCAGCCGCGGGGCGAGCCCCAGGGCGACGGCGACGCCGATCTCCGAGCCCAGCTCGTCGACCGTGCCGTAGGTCTCGATGCGAAGGGAATCCTTCGCCACCCGCTGCCCTCCGCCGAGGCCGGTGGTCCCGTCATCTCCGGTCCGGGTGTAGACCCGGGTGATTCGCGGCATGGTCGCCCTCCCCTTGCAGGAGGCCTACGGTATCCCGAGGGCCTGAATCGTTCAACAGCATCTCGCGAAACCCGACGTCAGCCCTTCGAATGGGCGACCGCAGGTCGCCCCTACACCCGAGATCAACAGACCCAGTTCTGGCGGAGGTTGTAGGGGCGACCTGCGGTCGCCCACTATCTACGCCCGGCTTCTCCTACGCCCACTTCCCCGTCAGCAACGGCTCCACCGGGTGCCGCTCGCGGTCCATCTCCAGCTCCTGGAAGAGGTTGGCCGACTCCTCGGTCTCGCACTCGGCGTGCAGGTCGACGTCCGGGGTCTCGGCCGGACCCTCGTCCGAGCCCATGACGAGCAGCTCCGCGCCCTCGTAGTCGAGGAACTCGGGCGTCAGGGGGATGAACCGCCGGTCGCCGAAGCGCTCCTGGAGATCCTCGGGGAAGTCCGCCTTGCGCTCCTCCTCCAGCCCCACCGACGGCGGCGAGCCGGCCAGGGGGTTCTTGACGCTCAGCAGGAAGCTCCCCTGCTTCTCGATGTGGAGCTCCCGCTGCACCTCGTCCGGCTCCACGGGCAGCTCCAACGCGTACAGCAGATGGGTGTGGTTGCCGTGCCGCGCCACGGCGTAGACCCCCTCGCCCGCCGGCCGGGCGGAGCGCTTGGTCCCGAAGCCGTCCCGCATCTGGCCGCGCTCCAGCTCCTCGACCATCTCCTCCGAGGTCTGCCCGACCTTCTCGACGTACCCCCAGAACCGCTGCCCGGCGTCGTCCGCCTCGGGCAGCCGCTTCTTGCCCACGGTGATCATCCGGAAGAGGTCCCGCCGCTCCGGGCTGAGCACGAAATGAAAACGCTGCACATCCACCAGCCCCTTGGGCACCTCCTCCCCCACCGCTGGCCGGTAGAAGAAATAGATGTTGCCCCGCTCGAGGATCTCGACCTCTCCGCCTCCAACTTTATCGGCCATGACGACTCCTTTTCGATGGTTATCCCTGGTCCCCGCCACCCCATCTCACTTTGACTGCAAACCCGCTGCCACGGAAACCAGGCGTAACTTGACGGCTCCGGCCGGTGGTTTTACCCTGGGCGTCATGGAACCAACCCCCGAGCAGCGCGAAGAGTCTCCGGCCCGCGACGCCTCTCCCGACGAGGTGATGCGGACCTGCCCCAACTGCGGCCGGCGGCTGGAAGAGCGGAAGTGCAAGCTGTTCTGTCCGGACCCCCGGTGCGGCTTCTATCTCTCCTGCGCGGATTACTACTGAGGCTTCACGGCCGGCATCCGAATTCCGCGGCTCCCAGACCTCGGTGCGTGAAAAATCTCGGAGGGCGAGGCTCCCCTCCCAAATTTCGCATCCAAAACTCGAAGGGCGCTTCTCCCCTCTGAAAATCCTTCGGAAAATCTCCCAGGGGAAAGCTCCCCTCTGAGATTTTCGTGGGAGTTCTCGGAGGGGACGTCCGCCCTCCGAGAAATTCACGCGGAATCTCGAAGGGGAGGCTCGCCCTCCGAGATTTCATCTCCATCGGAGAGAGTTGTCCGCGATTGAAGATCCCCATATGGTAGGAAGAGGTACAAGCATGACGTCCTTTCGCGGAAACTACCTGGACCGTCTCAGCCTGCCTCTCGGCTCCGTCTGGCTGATGTCCGACGTCGCCGAGGCGAAGGGGAGGCAGGAGCTCTATCTCGACAAACCTCCCGAGATCCTGACCTCCCTGCGCGAGACGGCCCTCGTCCAGAGCGTCGAATCGTCGAACCGGATCGAGGGGGTCACCGTGGCGCCGGACCGGCTGCGTCCGCTCGTGCTGGAAGGTGCCCGCCCCCGGGATCGCTCGGAAGAAGAGATCCAGGGGTATCGCCGGGCGCTGGAGCGCATCCACACCGAGGCCAGGGACCTGGCGATCACCCCCGAGCTGCTCCAGTGGCTCCACGCCACGATCCAGGAGGGGAGCGGCGATGCGGGGCAGTGGAAGCAGGTCGACAACGAGATCATCGAGCTGCGAGAAGGGGCTCCACCGCTCGTACGCTTCCGCCCGGTGAAGGTGGCGGAGACGCCGGCCGCCGTCGAGGAGCTCTGCCTGGTCTACCGCCACGCGCTCAACCAGAGCCTGGCGCCGCCGCTCGTGGCCGTCGCCGCCCTGGTCTTCGACTTCCTCTGCATCCACCCCTTCCGCGACGGCAACGGGCGGATCTCCCGGCTCCTTACCCTCCTCGCGCTCTACCAGCAGGGCTACGAGGTGGGCCGGTACGTCAGCCTGGAGCGTCTGGTCGAGGAATCGCGCGCCGAGTACTACGATGCCCTTCAGCGCAGCTCGGAGGGCTGGCACGAGGGGCGGCATGATCTGCTCCCCTGGCTCAACTTCTTTCTGGCGATCCTGAAGAGAGCCTACCGGGAGCTGGCCCTGGCGGGAACTGGATAGACTCCCCGCGTGATCCTCCTCCCCGGCCTCTATCTCGCCCTCCTCGCCTTCCTGCTCGACCGCGCCCTCCGGCGCTGGTGGGAGCCGGTGCCGGCGCGGATCTGGGCGGTGTTCGGGGTGCTCCTCCTGGTCCTCTTCGGGCCGGCGCTGTTCCTGGGGAAGGTGCTTCTTCCCGGGGACATCCTCCCGGGCGTGGTGCAGCCGGAGGACGCGCGGAAGCCCCCGCGGGGCAACCTGCTGCAGCTCGATCTGGTCACCCAGATCGTCCCCCTCCAGGCCCAGGTGCGCCGGGAGATCCGCACCGGGGCGTGGCCGCTCTGGAACGACCTCGCCGGAGCCGGGATGCCGCTGCTCGCCGATCCGCAGTCGCAGACGCTCGAACCACTGGTCCTTCTCGCCTTGCCCTTCCCCCTTCCCGCGGCGGTCGGGATCACGGCCGGACTGCGCGTGCTGATCGCCCTCGTCTTCTTCTTCCTGCTGCTGCGGCGGCAGGGGCTCTCAGAGGGGTCGGCCCTCTTCGGCAGCCTGGCGTTCGGGCTCGGGGGGTTCCTGCTGCTCTGGCTGAACTGGCCGATCGGCAACTCGCCGGCCCTCCTGCCGCTCGTCCTCTATGCCCTGGTGGCCACGGACGAGCGCGGCGCCCGGCGGGACTTCCTGCTGCTGATCGTGGCGCTCTTCTCGCTGCTCGCCGGAGGGCACCCCGAGACCATCCTCTATTGCGCGATCGTGGGTGGCCTTCTGGCGCTTTCGCGACTGCTCCGCCGCCCTTCCCGGGAGTGGCCGGCACGGCTGACCCGCTGGGTTCTCGCCACGGCGATCGCCGCCGGGCTGGCCGCTCCCGGGCTCGTGCCGACTCTCCATCTCATCCCCCAGTCCCTTCGTCACCACTGGGTCGAGGCGCGCAACCAGCGGCTGGAGGAGCACCCCGCGGCCGGCATTCGGGATTCCACTGCGGGGCTCGGGAAACGCGTGGTGTCGGTGTTCGCGCCGAACGCCTTCGGCAACAGCCGCTACGGCGGCTACTGGGGGGACTCCAACAACAACGAGGACGCCACCGCCTTCGTGGGCGGAGCCGCGATCCTCGCCGCCCTGCTCGCCTTCCTGCCGGCCGCGCGGCGGTTTCGCGAGGAGCGGCTCTTTCTGGCGCTCGCGCCGTTGAGTCTGCTGATCGCCCTGCGCGTTCCCGGCGTGCCGCTCCTGCTCTCGGCCCTGCCGGTGCTCAACCAGTCGATCAGCTACAACCGGCGGCTGCTCCTGGTCGCCGCCTTCTCGTTCGCTTGGCTGGGCGCCTGCACGGTGGAACGCTGGCGGACGGGCGAGGGGCCGCGACGCTGGGCCGTCCTGCTGGGTGCGGCGATCCTGCTCGGAGGGATTAGCTGGGGGTATCTGCTGTCGGTGGACGTAAAGGCGCTGGCCTCTCTGCGCTGGTTCTGGCTGGGGGTGCAGATCGCGGCGGCGGCCGGCGCGGCGGGGTTGATGGCCTTCGGGGCAGGGAAGAAAAAGGCCATGGCCGCCCTCTGCACCCTGGTGGCGATCGAGCTGCTCGTCATCCACCGCCCGGCGAATCCGTCGCTGCCACGGAGCTCCTACTACCCGACGTCCCCCCTGGTCCGCTTCCTCCAGGAGAACGCTGGGGGCTCCCGCGTCGCGGGGCTGGCGAACCGGATGCTGCCCAACGCCAACCTGGTCTATGGCCTGGGGGACATCCGGATCTCGAATCCCTTGAAGCCCTTCCCCTACGTGCAGGCGGTGGGACCGGTCAGCGCCTCGATCCGCTCGACCGAGCACGTCCTGATGAAGACGGACCACCCCATCTACCAGCTCCTCGGGGTGCGCTGGGTGGTGGCGCCGCCGCGGATGAGCTCGATCCCGGGCCTGCGGGCGGCATTCCACGATCCCACCGGGCGGATCTTCGAGCGGGAGCGGGTGCTCCCCCGGCTCTTCCTCCCCGGCGCCGCCGAGAGCGCGGGAACCAAGCCGTGGCCCTCCTGGCTCGCCGCCAACCCCGACTTCGCGGTCCGCGCGTTGATCCTCTCCGCCACGGAACAGCCAGTGGCCTGGACGGCGGCCCGGCCCGCGGATTCGGCCCTGGAGATCCTGGCCCTCGAGCCCGCCCGCCTCGCCGCCCGCGCGCGCCTCGCCGAGCAGCGCCTCCTCGCCTCCAGCACTTACCAGGACGGCGGCTGGCACCTCCTGCTCGACCGCCGCCCCCATCCCACTTTGCTGGCGGACGGCCCCTTCGTCGCCGCTTGGCTGCCGGCCGGCGAGCACCGGGTGGATCTGGTCTACCGGGCGCCGGGTCTGCTAGCTGGGTTGGGATTGGCGGCGGTGGCGCTGGCGGCGATGACGGCCTGGCTCGTCCCTCCCCTCCGGCGATAACGACGCCACTCCGGATACTGAGGGTTCTGCCTTGCAAGCGCCGGGAGCGAGGTGTTAGCTTGCCATTGTCATGGGTTCCTATCTTCGGAGATCTTTCGGGCGCAAGAGGCAGATCAATCTTTTGCCCGCAGCCCTCCTCTTCCTGGGATTATCGAGTTGCTCGAGCATTTCTCGTGGAGAACGCCTGCACCGTACCGCAAACCCTCCCCCGGAAAGAGCTGAAGGTTTTTGGCAAGACAAGGAACAGGCCGATTATCTGGTCGCCATTGAGAATGAGCGGGTCGTAGTCTCTTTCCACGGACAGGTACGCAAGGTCGCGGCAATTCTTGATTCCTCGGGATCGCGCCTGCGCCTCTGTGAGGACGGTCAGGAATCCATGCGAGAGATCTCTTGGGACCGTAATAACCTGACAATCCGAGATCCACAAACGGCTGAGATGCATCATCTCCGCAGATTGCCCAGTCGACCTGAAGAGCTGAGGATCGCGGCGCTTCAGATGCCCGCGCCGTTGCCGGTCACCGCCGAGACAGCCCAGCAGGTCGAGGGGGAGCTTGGGAAACGTGTACGAGCCGACCAAGAGGCTCAGAAGCTGCATTTTGAGCAGCTGTGGGGAATCGGGGCGACACAGTCATCCACAGTAGCTGGCTCGGCCTTACCGGATGATCTCGATACGCTGAACATGGTCGCCGTCAAAGCTGAGAACACCAAATTCTTGAAGAAGCTCATTTCCGAGATCGGCTGGATCGATTCTCGGCGCTTCGGTTCGGCCGCCGCCGGCTACGCCTTTCTTCTCGCTCAGCACAGCCAGGATCTACCGCTTATGCTGGCAGCACTACCGAAGATCAAAGAAGAGGTCGAAGCTCGACGATTGGAAGGTGATACTTACGCACTCTTGTATGATCGTATCCAGCTCCTGCTGGGTAAAGGGCAACTTTACGGCACGCGGATGGGGAAGGATCCGGCGGGTCAGCCGATCGTGTTGCCGACCGAGCTACCAGAAACCGTCGATGAGCGCAGGAAAGGCCTCGGAATGGATTCGTTGTCCAAGTATGTGAAAATCTTTGGCGCTCGTGAGGTTAGGTTCAGGCCTGCGTGTCAATAGCCTCGAGATATTAAAACTGCCGTAGAGCGACAACAGAACATGGCTACCCCTCACTCGTGCCAGACCGCCACCTCCTCCAGCCCCTTCCGCCTGATGTCCGGCACCTCGGCGTCCGGCGCCGGGTAGCCGATGGGGAAGAGGATGAAGGGCTTCTCGTTGGCGGGGCGGTCGAGGAGGCGGGAGAGGAAGGCCATCGGGCTCGGGGTGTGGGTGAGCGTCGCGAGGCCCATCCGGTGGAGGGCGGCGATGAACAGGCCGCAGGCGATCCCCACGCTCTCCTTGGGATAGTAGTTCTTCCGCTTGCCGCCGCCGGCACGGAGGCCGTAGAGCTCCTCGAAGACGACGACGAGCCAGGGGACGGTCTCCAGGAAGGGCTTCTCCCAGCCGGTGCCGAGCGGGGCCAGGGCCTCCAGCCACTCCTCGGGCATGCGGCCGCCGACGTAGCTCTCGTACTCCTCGGCCTCGGCGGCGGCGCGGATCTCGCGCTTGAGCGCCGGATCTCCGACCACCACGAATTTCCACGGCTGGCGATGGGCGCCCGAGGGGGCGGTCGACGCCGTGCGGATGGCGATCTCGATCAGCTCACGCGGCACCGGGTCCGGAGAGAAGGCGCGGACGCTTCGCCGGCGATCCATCTCGGCGTGGAAGTCCCGCGCCCGGCGGAGCATCTCGGCTTCCGGGAGACGCTCGGGGCGGTAGGGAGTGAAGGGGAACTCTCCGTTCAAGCTCCCTCCTCCCGCCGGAGCTCCTCCCACGCGCGGACCACCAGATTCCAGAGCGCCTCGACATGCTCCCGCTCGGTCCGCAGATTGCCGATCGCGGCGTGCAGGGTGTAGCGCCCCTGGAGGCCGGTGTGGGAGAGGAAGACCGGTCCGGCGGCGTTGACGCGGGCGAGGAGCCGCTCGTTGAAGCGGTCCTGGGCCTCGCCCGGTCCGTCCAGACGGGCGCGGAAGCAGACGGTGCTGAAGGGGACCGGGGCGGCCAGCTCGAAGCGCGGATCGGCCTCGACGCGGGCGGCCAGCTCGCGGGCGAGCTCGCAGTGCCAGCGGATGCGCTCCCGCAAACCCTCGACGCCGAAAGAACGGATCACCATCCAGAGCTTGAGGGCGCGGAAGCGCCGGCCGAGCTGGAAGCCGTAGTCCATCAGGTTCGTCACCTCCCCCTCCTCCGTGGTCCGCAGGTACTCGGGCACCAGCGAGAAGGCGGCGCGCAGCAGGGCGGGGTCGCGCACGTAGAGCACCGAGCAGTCGACCGGCGTGAACAGCCACTTGTGGGGGTTGACCACCAGCGAGTCGGCCCGCTCGATACCCGGCATCGTCGCCCGGATCTCCGGGCAGATCGCCGCCGAGCCGCCGTAGGCGGCGTCGACGTGCAGCCAGATCCCCTCGCGGGCGCAGAGGTCGGCGATGGCGGGGACGGGATCGATGCTGGTCGTCGAGGTGGTGCCGACGGTCGCCACCACCGCCATCGGCAGCCTTCCGGCGGCGCGGTCGGCGGCGATCGCCTGGGCGAGGGCCGGGACGGACATCCGGAAGGCGCCGTCGCTCTCGATCCGGCGGACGTTCTCCTGGCCGACGCCGAGGACGATCGCCGACTTGTCGATCGAGGAGTGGGCCTGGTCGCTGGCGTAGATGGTGAGCGTCGGGGCGTCTGGACGGCCGGAGAGCCCCTTGATCCGGGCGTCGAGCCCGGGGAGGCGGTGGCGGGCGGCGGCGAGGGCCACCAGGCTGCTCGACGAGGCGGTGTCGTTGATGTGGCCGCGGAAGTCCGCCGGGAGCTCCATCATCTGGGCCAGCCACTCGCAGACCCGCTCCTCGAGCTCGGTGGCCGCCGGCGAGGTGCGCCAGAGCATGGCGTTGACGTTGAGGGCGGCGGCGAGGGTCTCGCCGAGGATGCCGGGGCCGGAGCCGGTGATGGCGAAGTAGGCGAAGAAACCGGGGTGATTCCAGTGGGTGAGGTTGGGCTCGATCACCCGCAGGTAATCGTCGAGCACGGTGTCGAGGGGCTCCGGCGCCGCGGGCGGCGAGGCGGGCAGCACGCGGCGCACCTCGCCGGGCTTGACCGCGGGGAGCACGGGGCGGTCCCCCACCCCTTCCAGGTAGTCGGCCACCAGGTTGGCCACGCGGTGCATCGCGGACCGGAATTCATCGGCGGGGAGGTCTTTGGACATGGAGGAAGCCTATAACGCGGGAGGAGAGGGCAACGAAAAAGGGCGGCCTGGAGGCCGCCCCTGGCAGGGTCCCGTCCGGACCGTCCAGCTTTACTTCGAAGCGGTCTTGCTGCCCGCGCGGCGCAGCTCGTCGTCGATCACGGTGGTGATCTGGTCGAGCGGCACGGCGCCGTTGATGAACCGGCCGTTGACGAACATCGCCGGGGTGCCGCTGACGCCGGCCGCCGAGCCCGCCTTCTGGTCGGCCTGGACGGCCGCGGCCTTCGCGCCGGAGTCGACGCACTTGTTGAACGTGTCGGCGTTCATCCCCAGCTCGGCCGCCTTGGCCTTGAGCTGCGGGACCTCGAGGGCGTTCTGGTTGGCGAACATGGCGTCGTGCATCTCCCAGAACTTGCCCTGGTCGAGGGCGCAGAGCGAGGCCTCGGCCGCCTTCTGGGCGTTCTGGTGGAAGCTCAGCGGGAACTGGCGGAAGACGAGGCGGACCTTGTCGCCGTACTTCTTCTCGACCTCGGCGATGGTCGGCGTCAGGCGCGAGCAGAAGGGGCACTGGAAGTCGGAGAACTCGACGATGGTCACCGGGGCGCTCGCCGGGCCCTTGGCGGGACCGGTGGCGGCCACCTCGACCCGGACCGGCTCGAGCTTGTAGTCGACCTTGTACTTGGCCTGCAGCGTCTTGAAGTACTCGGTGCGGGCCTTCTGCTGCCCCTGCTGCTCGAGGTAGGTCTTGATCTGGGGCCCGACCTGGTCCTTAGTGCGTGGGAGGATCTGCGCCTTGTTCTGCTCGTAGAAGGCGTCAACGTCGGCGTCGCTCACCGCCGCCGGCTTGATCTCGGCGAGGAGCTGGTCCTTGGTGACCTTGCGGGAGGCCGCCTCGGCGGCGAGCATGCGGTCCTGGACTGCGGTGTCCAGGCTGTTCTCGATGAGCTGGTGGAGGTTCTGCTGGTACTCCCGGTCGAGCGCCTTGAACTGGTCGGCGTTCGCCTGGCGGACGTCGGCCTCGGTGATCGGCTGGCCGTTGACGACGGCGAGCACCTGGTTCGAGGACGCGCCGCTGTCCATCTTCTTGCCCTTGTCCTGCGCCGAGCAGGCCGGCAGGCAGACGCCCAGGGCGGCGACCAGCAAGAGGGCGCCCGGGATCAACTGTTTACGAACTTCATTCATGGGTCGTACTCCTTTTTCGTGGACGGTGTTTCAGAGGCTGCCAACAGATTGAGACCGGGACAGATTCCAAAGGACTCCAGTCGACGCGACAGAAAATCGGACTGATATTTTAGCACAGGCCCCATGCGAGCCTTCTCCACTCACTGGAACAGGTGCTCAAACGGCCAGATGGCGAGCCACCAGCCCCTCCAGGATGCGCTCGGGCGTGATCCCGCGCAGGCGCATGGCAGGCCCTTCGAGGAGCGCCTCGGCCAGGGCCAGCCGGGCGCGCCGCCCCCCCGCCGCCGCCGCTCCTTCGAAAGCGAGCGAGCGCAGCACGGCCGATGCCGCGAGCGCCCAGGGGCGCCCCGAGCGCGGGTCTTCCCAGCCGCCGGCGCCGGCCAGCGCCGCAGCCGCCGAGAGCAGGTAGACGGGGGAGCCGCTGCCGGCCCAGGCCGCGGCCGCGGCGGAGAACGCCCGCGCCAGGGGCTCGATCACCGCCGGGTCGACCGGATCGGCGGGGCCGAGGAAGACGGCGAGCGAGCGGCTGCGCAGGGTGCGCAGGAGGTCGAGCCGCGAGGGAGCGAGCAAAAAGAAGTTGCGCGGCGCCGAGACGTGGGGCTCCTCGAGCGTCTTGAGCAGGGCGTTGGCGGCCTCGCCGGTCAGGCTCTCGGCGCTGGCGACGACGAACACCTGCCCGCGCGCCTCGTAGGGAGAGACCTGGGCGATCCTGAGCATCTCGCGGGTGGCGTCCACTGAGGTGGACGCCTTGAGGTCGCGCTCCAGCACCTGGAAGTCGGGATGGAAGGCGGTCGCCTCGCCGCCGGGCCAGACGATGCGCCGGCAGTGGCGGCAGACGCCGCACGGCCGCGCACCTGGCGGCGCGTCGCAGAGCAGCGCGCGGGCGAGCTTCAGCGCGGCGCTCCGCCGGGCCTCGACGCCGCCGCCGTCGAGGATCACCGAGGGGTAGAGGTTCCCCCGGCGGGCGGCGGCCAGCGAGGCGGCGAGGTTCAAGCGCCCTCCCCCCCGAGCAGCCGCTCCAGGGTGCGTTGCATCTGCCGCTCGGTGGCCTGGGCCGCCCCCGAGGAGTCGAGGAGATGGAAACGCGGGTCCCCCGCCGCCATCTCCAGGAACCCCCGGCGCACCCGCTCGTAGAAGGCGAGGTCCTCGGCGTCGAGCCGGTCGGCCTCGCCACGCCCCTGGCGGGAGGGGGAGTGGCCGCGGGCCCGCGCGGCGGCGGCCGGCAGGTCGAAGAGCAGGGTCTGGTCGGGCCGGCGCCCGCCGGTGGCCAGCCGGTCCACCTGGTCGATCACCGCCAGCGGCACCCCCCGTCCGTACCCCTGATAAGCTCGCGTCGAGTCGGTGAAGCGGTCGCAGAGGATGTGCTCGCCAGCCAGCAACGCCGGCTCGATCACCTCGAGCAGATGCTGGCGCCGGCTGGCGAAGACGAGCAGCAGCTCGACGGTGCCGTCGACCGCGCCCCAGCGCGCGTCGAGGAAGATGGCGCGCAGGGCGTCGCCCAGCGGCGTCCCCCCTGGCTCGTGAGTGACCCGGTGCGGGATGCCCCGCCGGGTGAGCCACTCGGAGGCGCGCCGGAGGTGGGTCGACTTGCCGCTGCCGTCGAGCCCCTCGAAGGTGATGAACTGGGGCGGCATGGGGCGCCAACGTTACCATTCGCGCGGCCTGGGGAAAACCGGGCTACGATAGAGGGGACGGTCCCTGTTCGGAGGGAAGGGGACGGCCGGAGATTTGCATAGCTCTCCGGCGGAATTTGACCCGTGGGCACAACTTTCAACCTTCATTGTGGAGGAGCGTTTCAATGGCCGAAAAAAAATCGAGTGGCGCATCCAAGGCGGGCGCGGCGAAGACGGGCGCAGCCAAAAAGGCGAGCGCCTCCAAGGGCGGAGCGGGCAACAGCGCCTTCATGGCTCCGCTGACGCCGGACGCCGCGCTGGCGGCGGTGGTCGGCGCGGATCCCCTGCCGCGCACCGAGGTCACCAAGAAGATCTGGGACTACATCCGCAGCAACAACCTGCAGGATCCCAACGACAAGCGGACGATCAAGGCGGACGCGAAGCTGAAGGCGATTTTCGACGGCAAGGACTCGGTCACGATGTTCGAGCTGACCAAGCTGGTCAACGCCCACCTGAAGAAGGGCTGAACGGAAGCGGCGTGTAGGGGCGCAGTCCACTGCGCCCCTACGGTTTTCGCTCGCGGTACCCCTCCTCCCGGATCGCCATGGAACAGGCTGTCGTCGGCACCCCCCTGCACTGGAGCCTCTTCTTCGCCCTGCTGGTGGCGATGCTGGCGCTGGACCTCGGTGTCTTCAACCGCCGGGAGCACCGGGTCGGGCTGCGCGAGGCGCTGTTCTGGAGCGTCGTCTGGACGGCCGTCGGCCTGCTCTTCAACCTCTGGATCGCCCACCGTTTCGGCGGCCAGTTCGGGCTCGAGTTCCTGACCGGCTATGTCATCGAGCGGTCGCTCAGCTTCGACAACATCTTCGTCTTCATCGTCCTCTTCAACTACTTCGCCGTGCCGGCGGAGCAGCAGCACCGGGTGCTGTTCTGGGGCATCCTGGGCGCCCTGATCTCCCGCGGCCTGTTCATCGGCATGGGGACCGCCCTGCTCGCCCGCTTCGAGTGGCTGATCCTGGTCTTCGGCGCCTTCCTGGTCTACACCGGGGTCAAGATCTTCCGGCAGGAGGAGACCGAGGTCCACCCGGAGCGGAACCCGGTCGTCAAGGCCTTCCGGCGCTTCGTTCCGATCACCGGCGAGTACCACGGCAAGCACTTCTTCGTGCGCGAGGACGGCCGGCTCCGGGCGACCCCCCTGATGCTGGTGCTGGTCGTGGTCGAGGCCACCGACGTCGTCTTCGCGGTCGATTCGATCCCGGCGGTCTTCGGCGTCACGCGCAACGCCTTCATCGTCTTCACCTCGAACATCTTCGCCATCCTCGGCCTGCGCGCGCTCTATTTCCTGCTCGCCGGGCTGATGCGCGAGTTCCGCTATCTCAGCTACGGCCTCGGCCTGGTGCTGGTGTTCGTGGGAGGCAAGATGGTGACCCACGGCTGGCTCGAGATCCCGACCGGGATCTCCCTCGGCGTCGTGCTCGGCATCCTGGCGGTGGCCGTCGCCGCCTCGCTGTTGCGCCCGCCGCCCCCCGAGGACGAGGAGATTCTCCACGATCCGCAGGAGAATACGGAGGAGGACTTCGAGGACTCCCCCGCGGCGCGGGAGATGGAGATCGAGGACGCGGTCGAGGCGATGGAAATCGAGGAAGAACGCAAGAGGTAGTGTAGGATTCCGCCCGGAAATCAGATCCGCTTCGGAGGGTCCGGCCATGGTGAAGGTCTTCATTCCACGGGAGCGCCGCCTGGGGGAAACCCGCGTCGCCGCCACTCCGGAGACCGTGCGCCGGATGCTCAAGCTCGGCCTCGAGGTCGCCGTCGAGAGCGGCGCCGGCGAGGCCTCCCTCTTCCAGGACGCTGAATTCGAGGCGGCCGGCGCGCACCTCGTCGCCGATCCCAGCGAGGCGTGGGAGAGCGCCGACGTGGTCCTCAAAGTGACGCCGCCGGGGGTTTTCGCGGGGCTGCCCGGCCACGAGGCGGAGGGGCTGAAGCCCGGCGCCGTGCTGATCGGCTTCCTCGCCCCCCACCGCAACCTCGACATGGTGCGCACCCTGGCCGCCGGCAACGTCACCTCCTTCGCCCTCGAGCTGGTCCCCCGGGTCACCCGCGCGCAGTCGATGGACGCCCTCTCCTCGCAGGCGTCGATCGCCGGCTACAAGGCCGTGCTGCTCGCCGCCTGGCGGCTGTCCAAGTACTTCCCCCTGCTGATGACGGCGGCGGGCACGATCAAGCCCTCGCGCGTGGTGGTGATGGGGGCCGGGGTGGCCGGCCTGCAGGCGATCGCAACCGCCCGACGGCTGGGCGCGGTCGTCGAGGTGTCGGACATCCGCCCGGCGGTCAAGGAGCAGGTCGAGTCGCTGGGGGGCAAGTTCATCGAGCTGCCGCAGGCCGAGAGCGGCGAGGGGCAGGGGGGCTACGCCCGCGAGATGGGCGAGGACTTCCTGCGCCGCCAGCGCGAGATCGTCCAGCGCCATCTCGCGCAGGCCGACGCCGTCATCACCACCGCCCTGGTGCCGGGCCGCCCCGCGCCGCGACTGGTCACCGCCGAGATGGTGCACGCGATGCGCCCCGGCTCGATCATCGTCGACCTCGCCGTCGAGCAGGGGGGCAATTGCGAGCTGTCGCAGCCGGACCGCGAGGTGGTCGAGAACGGCGTCCTGATCCTCGGCCCCTCGAACCTGGCGGCCACCATGCCCCACGATGCCAGCCTGCTGTTCGCGCGCAACGTCTACGCCCTCCTCCAGCTCCTCCTCGACAAGGAGGGGAAGCTGGCGATCGACACCGGCGATGAGGTCGTGGCCGGAGCGCTCCTGACCCACGCCGGCCAGGTCGTCCAGAAGCCCATCTCCGAGCTGCTCGCGACCCCGGAGGTGCCGGCTTAAAGGCCGCGGCGCGCCTCGCCGTCCCGGTTCGCACCGCTCCCCGCACTGGTGGAACAAGGGACACAAGCTCTTGCAGGTCCAGTATTTGCCCGCGCCAGCCGTGGGCAGGACGAGACGAATGATCGAAGACCACCGCGGCGGCGCGCTCGAGATCGCCGAGCCGGCCACGCCCCTCCTGGTCCAGGAGGACGGCGGCGGCACGGACTCGCTGCTCGCCGCCCTGGGCCGGCTGCGGTCGGCGCTCGACCAGGAGCGCGCGGCGGCTCCCGGCTTGGCCGCCGAGCTGCTCGCTCTCGCGCCCGAGCGGCGGGAAGAGCGGCTGCGCCGCGATTTTCGCTTCCAGACCTGGGGCCTCTGCGAGCTGCTGCTGGAGAAGAGCCTCGAGGCGGCGGACCCCGCCGACGCGGCCTCCCTCGCGGCGCTGACCCTCGCCGGCACCGACCGGCTCGATCCCGCGCGGCATGCCGTGCCGGTGGTCGAGGACCTGAAGGCCCGCGCCTGGGCCGCGGCCGGCGAAGCCCGGCAGCGGCAAGGGGACCTGACCGGCGTCGAGGAGGCGCTGCGCGCCGCCGCCGCCTGCCTCGCCCACGGCACGGGGGACCTGCTCGTCGAGGCCCGCCTGCTGGAGTTCGAGGCGGCGGTGCGCCGGCAGCAGGGGCGCGGCGGCGAGGCGGCCGCCCTGCTGAAGCTGGCGGCCGGGCGCTACCGCGAGAGTGGCGAGACGCAGCTCCTGGAGCGCGCGCTCGCCGCGAGGGCCGAGGTCCTGCGGGAGCACGCGGTGAAGTGAGCCCTGGATTCGGCCCTGGGATATCCTGGAGCCCACATGAAGAAATCCCTGCCGCTCCTGCTGATGCTCCCCCTGCTCCTCCCCCTGCCCGCCCGGCCCGCCGCGGTGCCGGCGCCGATTGGCACCGGCGGCGCGGTGGCCGCGGCCGACCCCCTGGCCGTCGAGGCGGGGCTCGAGATCCTGCGCGCCGGCGGCAACGCCGTCGACGCCGCGGTCGCCACCGCCCTGGTGCTGGCGGTGGTCTTTCCGGAGGCGGGCAACCTCGGCGGGGGTGGCTTCGCGGTGACGCGGATGGGCGGGGACCTCGCCACCCTCGACTTCCGCGAGACCGGTCCGGCCCGGGCCCGGCACGACATGTACCTCGACGCCCAGGGCGAGCCGGTCGAGAACGCCTCGCTGGTGGGGCCGCTCGCCGCCGGCGTCCCCGGCTCGCCGGCCGGCCTCCACGAGCTCCACCGGCGCTACGGCCGCCTCCCCTGGAAGCAGGTGGTGGCCCCCGCCCGGCGGCTCGCGGGCGAAGGGTTCCACGTCAGCCGCTACCTCCACGACCTGCTGGGTAAGGAGGAAAACCGCAAGCTCTTCCTCCGCTTCCCGGAGAGCGCGCGGGTCTGGCTCCCCAACGGCGAGCCGCCGGCGATCGGCAGCGTGCTGCGGCTCCCAGACCTCGCGGCGACGCTCGGCCGCTACGCCGAGCAGGGGCCGGGCGGGATCACCACCGGCCCGGTCGCCGCCGCGGTCGAGAAGGCGTCGAGCGCCCACGGCGGCGTGCTCACGGCCGCCGACCTCGCGGCCTACCGTCCGGAGTGGCGGCGGCCGCTCACCCTCGAAGCCTTCGGCTGGAAGCTCGCCGCGATGCCGCTCCCCTCCTCGGGCGGCGTCATCCTCGGCCAGACGGCCGGCATCCTCGAGCGGCTCGGCTGGGCCGGGCTGCCGCGCTTCGGCGCCGATCGCGACCACCTGCTGACCGAGGCCTTCCGGCGTTCCTTCGCCGACCGCTTCCTGCTCGGCGACCCGGCGACCACCCGGGCGACCGAGGCGCAGTTGCTGGCGCCCGACTGGATCGCTCGGCGGGCGGCAGAGATCGACCCCAAACACGCCACCCCCTCGGCACAGGTGAAGCCCTGGCCAAGCGCGGGGACGGCGGCGCCGGCCGGCGGCACCGAGACGACGCACCTCTCGGTGGTCGACCGCGACGGCAACCTGGTGGCCCTCACCACCACGCTCAACAACCTCTTCGGCTGCGGGCTGTGGGTGCCGGGGGCGGGGTTCTTTCTCAACGACGAGATGGACGACTTCGCCACCGCCCCGGGCCGGCCCAACCTCTTCGGGCTTATCCAGGGGGAGGCCAACGCCGTGGCGCGGGATAAGCGGATGCTCTCCTCGATGACGCCGGTGATCGCCTGGAAGGGGAAGGAGGCCTACGCCCTCGGCGGGCGCGGCGGCTCGCGCATCCCCACCAACGTGATCGAGGTGCTGCTCGACCTGCTGGTGGACGGCGACCCCCTGCAGGCCGCGCTCGACCGCCCGCGGCTCCATCACCAGTGGCTCCCCGATCGCCTGGAGGCCGAGCCCGACGCCCTCTCCCCCGAGACCCGGGCCGAGCTCGAGCGCCGCGGCCACACGGTACTGATCAGCCCGGCTACCGCCAAGATCCACGCCGTCCACCTGCTCCCGGACGGCCGGGTCGAGGCGGCCTCCGACCCCCGGGGCTCAGGGATCGGCGGAGTGGTCACGCCGGAGCGCTGACACCGTTGTAGGCTTTTTCCGACACCTTTTCCGGACGTCTCCGCGTTTTCCCAGGGGGACCTATGCGGCACGCTCCTTGCGGTATCCATCCTTGCGATGGTACGGACGTCGAATCGCCGGTCACCGGCAAGAGCGCTCCTCGCGCTGGCGGCCCTACTCGCCTTCGCGGATGGCATACCCGCTCAACCTCCCCGGACGTTCTCCGAGCAGCTCGACATCCGGGAGCGGGGGATCGTGGTCGACCTCCCCGAGAACCTCGCCCGCAAGGCGCTCCGGCCCGGGGATTTCCAGGTCCTGGTCGACGGCCAGCCGCGCGAGGTCACGCGGGCCGAGCCGGTCTCCCGGGAGGGTCCGGCGCCGTGGACGGTCCTGGTCTACGTCGACCGGGTTCTGGCGAGCCCCGCCACGGCCTTCTACTCCAACCTCGTCCTCGCCGAACACGCCCGGGACCTGACCGGGCTGGGCGCCGTCGAGGTGGCCGTCGCCGACGCGGACCCCGGCACCGTGCTCCCCCCCAGCCGCGAGCCCCGGCAGGTCGAGCAGACGCTCGCCGGGCTCGCCGGCAAGGCCCGGATCGAGCGGGACCGCGCCCGGGTGGAGGTGTTCCCGCCGCCGTCCGACCTCCAGGTCCGCCGGCAGCTCGACAAGCTGCTCGCCTTCCTCGCCGCGCATCATCCCGCGGGGCCGCACGCCCTCTTTCTGGTGGCCGACGGCAGTGCGGCTCCGGAGGCGTTCCGCGACGCCTCCCGACTCCTGGCGGCCTCCGGCTGGGTGGGGATCGCCCTGGCGCTACATCGGGACGCGCCCGGCACCCCCGCCGCTCCCAAGAGCGAGCTCGACCTCTTCGAGGAGGGGACGGCCACGTCGGGCGCCACGAACGGCCCCCCGCCGCCCATCCGGGGGCACGGCCCCAGGAAGACCACTCTCGCCTTCCCACGCGTGATCGACCTCTTCACCGACGCGCGGCTGGCGCCGCTCCACGCTCTCGCCACCGCCACGGCGGGCACACTGATCGGCTACGACGTCCAGCTGCCGGCGCTCTTCGCGGAGCTGCCGCGCCGCTGGACGGTCTGGATCTCCGAGCCCGCACCGGCGCCGGGGGACGGCCGTCTCCATACGCTCATGGTCCGTCTCCCCGGCAGGAAGGCGGAAGCGCGGGCGCCGCAGTGGATTCCGTAGCTTGAAAGGGATCAGCCGGTGGCGCGCAGCTCTTCGGCGGCCTGGTCGAGAAGCGTGCGCACGGTCTCGCCCAGCGTCTTCGGGGAGAACGGCTTCTGCAGGCAGAGGGGGGAGCCCGGCCCGCCGTCGGAGAGCAGCTCGTCGTTGTAGCCGGACATGAAGGCGACCCGCGTCTGCGGGCGCTCGGCGCGCAGGCGCTGGGCGAGCTCCGGGCCCTTCATCTCGGGCATCGTGACGTCGGTCAGCAGCAGGTCGACGGCGCCGCGGTGGAGCCGTGAGATGACGAGAGCCTCCTCGCCGGAGCCCGCCTGGAGCACCCGGTAACCGCGGCTGACCAGGATCTGGTGGAGCACCGCCCGCACCTCGTCCTCGTCCTCGACCAGCAGGATCGTCTCCGAGCCCCGGTCGGAGACCCCGGCCGCCGCGGCGCCGCGGACGATCTCGGTCTCCTTGGTGACCGGCAGGTAGATCGAGAAACAGGCCCCCCGTCCGGGCGCGCTGTCGACGAAGATGGTGCCGCCGCTCTGCCGGACGATGCCGTAGGCGGTCGACAGCCCCAGCCCCGTCCCCTCTCCCTTGGTGCTGAAGAACGGCTCGAAGACGCGCGCCTGGGTGGCGGCGTCCATGCCGAGCCCGGTGTCCGTCACCGTCAGCAGCACGAAGGTCCCGGGCGGCACGTCGGCATGGGGAGCGGGGGTGTCGGCGGTGACCTTCAGCGGCTCGGTATGAATCCTGAGGCGGCCGCCCGTGGGCATGGCGTGGCGGGCGTTGACGGCGAGGTTGACGACGACCTGCTCGATCTGCCCGGAGTCGACCTTGACCTTGCCGAGCTCCGGGTGGAGGTCGGTCGACAGCTGGATGTCCTCGCCGAGGAGCCGCTGCAGCATCTTCTCGAGCCCCGAGACGATGCCGTTGAGGTTCATCACCCGGGTCTCCATCGGCTGCCGGCGGGCGAAGGCGAGGAGCTGCTTGGTGAGCGCCGCCGCCCGCTGTCCCGCCTCCTTGATCCCCGTCAGGTTGCGGGCGAGGAACGGGTCTTCGCCGTGGCGCTCGAGCAGCAGGTCGCTGTAGCCGAAGATGGCGAGCAGGCAGTTGTTGAAGTCGTGGGCGACGCCGGCCGACAGGCGGCCGATGGCCTCCATCTTCTGCGAGTGCAGGAGCTGGTGCTGCAGCGTCTTGTTCTCGGCCTCGTCCCGCTTGCGCTGGGCGATGTCGCGGATGGCGACCACCGAGACCTCCTCGCCCTGGAAGACGTAGCGCTTGCCCGCGATCTCGATGTCGACCGTCGAGCCGTCCCGCTTGAAGCCGATGCTCTCCCGCGGTACGCCGGCGAGGTCCACCTCGCCGGCGACGAGATCGGTGAGCCGCCGGCCGAGGATCTCGGCCGGCGCGCAGCCAAAGATGGCGAGGAGCGCGTGATTGACCTCCAGGATCACGCCGTTGCGGACGATGGCGATCCCCTCCAGCGTGGCCTCGAACAGGGTGCGGAAGCGCTCCTCGCTACGCCGGATCTCCTCCTCGGCTGCCTTGCGCTGGGCGATCTCCTGCTGCGCCTTCTCATAGAGGCGGACGTTCTCCGCCATCGGGGCGATCTGGTTGGCCACCGTCGACAGCAGGTGGATGTCGATGGCCGGAAAGTAGTCGTCCGGATCGCGCCGGCCGATCAGCCAGATCCCGAGGGTCCGCCTCTGGAGGACGAGGGGGATCACCAGCCGGACCCAGGAGAGCGCGGGGTTGCCGGGCCCCGACGGCAGATACCTGCCGCTCTGGGGGAGCACCTCCCGCAGGTCCCCCTCCGCCGGGTTCGGCGCGCCGGCGGGGAGGGCCTGCTCGTAGAGGGCCTCCTGACGCCCCTCCGCGAACAGGTAGAGCGCCGACTGGCGGATCAGCAGGGTCGGCAGGATCTCCTCGGCGACCACCCGCGCCAGGACCTCGCGGTCGAAGGCGGTGGGGATCCGCGAGGAGACGATGCCGATCACCTCCTCCGGCGAGTGCTTGATGCCGAAGACGTAACGGTCCACCAGGGCCTGGAACCGGTCCCGCAGGAGCGGCACGGCCGCCATGTAGGAGAGGGAGATCAGGAGCAAGGTGGCCAGGAAGTCGGTGCTGATGGTCTTCCAGTGGCTGCAGATGGCGAAGAAGAGGACCGTGTAGGAAGAGAACAGGAGCGCCGAGAAGGTGTAGGTGCCCAGGAAGCGGTTGGCCCGGAGCTCCAGCGCGCCGAGGTGATGCTTGTAGATCGCGTAGATGTAGCTCATCGGCAGGATCGGGATCGACGTCGCCGAGATGCCGAGCATGAACGGATAGAACGTGCGGAAGTCCTGGGCCGTGTGCTTGAACCACGCGAGGAGCACGCCGTGGAACACCAGGAACGGCACCAGCCCCAGCGTCACGCCGTACAGCATGATGCGCACGGCGATCTTGGTGGCCGGGTCCACCGGCAGGACGAGCCGGACGAGGAGCAGGCCGATGGAGGCCAGGACCCCGGCCAGGGCGTACCAGACGAACGAGTACTCGAATCTCTGCAGCAGCAGGAAGGCATCGAGGACGGCGAGCGTCAGGGCCGCGGCATAGAAAACGGTTTGTATCCCCCGCTGCAACCGCCTGCCGAGCAGATCGCTGGGCAGGATCATGTGGAGATGCAGCGAGAGCGGCAGGGAGAACCAGATCGCGACGTGGAAAACGAAGGCGGCTCCGGCTGTCCGCTCGGCGAACCCCGAGGCCATCCAGAGCGCGGTCACGTAGCTGAAGAGGATCAGCACCAGCCAGCGTTCGTCCCGGGGACGCAGGAAGATGATGATCGCCGTCCCCATCAGCCAGAAGATGATCGGCGGAAAGAGGCTGTAGAGCGCCTGCGAAAGATCCGCCCGCCTGCCGTGCAGCCCGACCGCACGGTCCATCACCACCCCGTCGCGGACCAGCCGCATCCGCGCGATGCCGTTCCTGCCGAACAGGCCCGGAACCGCCAGGCGTCGGTCGTGCACGAAGTGCTGGAAGTCGACCCCCTCGATCGAGATCACCTGGTCGCCGACCTGGAGACAGTTCCTTTCGGCCGTCTCCCGGCAGGGCTGCGCGGAGACCACCTTCCAGTCGGTGGAGCTCAGGGTGAAGCCGAGGTCGGGAAACGAGGAGACATAGGGGTAGTACAGACAGGGGAGCAGGACGAGCAGGGAGAGCAGGACCATGAAAAGGTCCAGCGTCTTCCAGGAAAAGGCATGCCGGGCGTCCATGTTCAAGGCCAGGCGGATGCGCAGCCGCGCTTCATCGCGTCTTGAAAGCTAGAGCGCTCGAAGCGCATCGCCGTCCGTGAGATCGGAGAATCCGCAGCTTCTTTATAGCAGGCTTGGCCGGCTCCGGTCCAGAGAGTGCCGGCGGCGGATAAGGAATCATCCGCCAGCCCCCGGCGAGGCGACTTGCCCAGGGGCTGCGCGGATGCAGGCTCGGCCGCCGTGCGGCCTGAGCTTCGAGCTTTTCGGGCAGTCAAGCCCGCGCCATCCCGACCCCCGAGCTGCCGGGATCGTCGACCGGTGGCCACTGCGACCACCCATCGACACCGCTCTGGAGCAGGACCTGCCGTTCCAGCTGTCCCACCCGACGCAGAGCTTCGAAGAGTTGACTCTTGTCATTCGTGGCTGCGAAACGGGAAACGAATTCGTTGATCAACATGATTCATCCCTCCAGGGGAATCTTCCAGATTTGAGGTTTTTGATCCACCGATCGGGAGGGAAGGACGAGGGGGAGCGCGTCCAGGCGGGAGAGCGCCGGCCGGTTGCCGGGAGATGAGACCGCGGGAGATCGGCTCAGCCGGCCGGGAGATCTCGACTGCACTGCTCAGCGTACCGTGACCCAACGTGAGCATTCGAACGTCCCTTCGGGCGTTCTCCGGTCATGATGCCGGAGACGCCGCAAGTCGAACGACACTACAAGACACTATCTCCACAACGCATACAGAATCTTCAGCAGAGCGCCAGCGCCGCCGGATCCTCCACGCCGACCTTCTCCAGCAAACGGTAGAGCGGCTTCGTATGGACCTCGAGCAGCCGCTCGATCGGTTCGGGATCGCGGAGAGGAATGCGCGCGAACAGCTCCCGGAGCTCCCGCGAGAGCTCGATCAGCTTGAGCGTGCAGTAGCTGACCGCGCCGCTGCGGAACAGGATCTTCTGGGCCGCGGCGAGCGCCTCGGGATCCTCGACCCGCAACGAGAGGCGAAGGAATTCCTCGCGCTCGGGGTGCGCGGCCGTCATCGCATAGAGGAGCGGCAGGCTGTTGGAGCGGCGCTGCCAGTCCGCGCGCGCCGGCGTCTCCAGAGCGTCCGCCAGATCGTCGCTGACCTGGATGAAGCGGCCGAGACCGCCTCCCAGGCTGGCGAGCTGATCCGCCGTCTCCTCCGTGGCGCTGCCGAGCAGCGCGCCCATCCGCAGGGCCTCGGCGAAGAGCGGCGGCGTCTTGCTCTCCACCACCTGCCAGTATTCCCGCTCGCTGGAGAGCTCCCGGGAGTCGAGATTCTGCCCCCAGCAGGTCGCGATCGACATCCGCGCGAAGCTCGCCTGCAACGCAGTCCGTGTCTCCGCGGCGGCCGGGGCCTGATCGATCAGCAGATGGCCCGCGGCCTGGAAGGCCAGCGCCAGATTGGCCGCCTGTCCGGCTCCGAGAACCCGGTAATCGCCCCCCGGATCGTCGTCCAGCATGTCGTCGACCAGATGGATGCTGATCACCGAGCACAAGACCGCCGCGGCCGCGGGGAGGGCGGCCGCCTCGCCGCCGCCGACCGCTCTGCAGGCGGTGAGCGGATGCTCCCAGACGGAGAGCGACTCCTTGTGGACCACACGCTCGACCATCTCGAGCATCTGTGGCCACGCGGCGACCATCCGAAGATTGCGCACGCACGCTTTCATTTCATCGAATCTCATCGCAAAGCCCTCTCATCGCGAGATCCTTCAGACCGGCCCCGGAAGGTCCACCCCCCGGGGCCGGACACGGCTCACAATCGGCACGAAACAAGTCGCGAAACAGCCAAGCAGGTTTCATGCCGATTCAGAAACTACGACGGGTCAGGCCTGCAGGGCGGCGTAGGAAGCGTCGCCGCCGACCGGCGGCCAGGCGCCCCAGTCGACCATGTCGTCCCCTTCAACGGCGAACACGGCTTGCGCATCCTCCACCAGGCTCAGGTTGCGCAGGGCCTGGAAGAGGATGCTCGGTTCCTTGCCGGACGTAAGCTTCGAATGGAAATCCTGAATCTGCATTGACGTAGCTCTCCCCTGGAAGGTTGAAGCCTTCCTGTTAAGGTTTTAAAAAACTACAGTGGAAAACCCCGGCGGTCTGTCAGGACCGTCAGGTGAGGCAGGATCGCATGTCAAAGTCCCCCCATTGGAAAGTCAAAAAAAACAACACGACGGAAACGCAGGAGCGTGCACGTCCGGCTGTTAGGTGCACCTTGTCCGGAAGAACGGGACACCCCTGCTGAATCATTTCTAAAAGCGGGGACGGCTCAAGGAGCGGACGGCGCGGCGCCGAGCGGCTCGAGCACGCCCGAACGATCGGAAGCGGAGCCGCCTTTCAAGAGCTGGGCGAGCTCGCGGCCCGGCAGCGGCCGCTGGAAAAAGTAACCTTGCGCATAATCGATGCCGAGCAGGCGGAGCACCTCCGCATCCTCGGCCGTCTCGACCGCTTCCATCACGGTCGCGGTGCCCGCCCGCGCGGCCATCTCGGCCGTGCTCTGAACGATGATCTGCTTGAAGGGGTCGTGCGCGAGCCCGCGGCAGAAGGTGCCGGAGATCTTCAGGAAGTCGGGATGGAGGTCCTGGAACAGGTTCAGGTTCGAGGAGCCCTCCCCGAAATCGTCGAGCGCGATGCGGAAGCCGCGCTCGCGCAGCCTCTGCAGGGTCGTCGCGAAGGCGGTGGGATTGACGATCGTCTGCTGCTCGGTCAGCTCGAGGACGATCTCCTTTTCCTGCATCCCCGCCGAGCGCACCGCGTCGCAGAGCCGCGCGGCGAATTCGGGGTTGGTGAGCGACCGTGGCTGCACGTTGAGAAAGACGACCACGGAGTTGCTGAGGTGGACCACCTCGGTGAGAGCGGCGCGGATGCAGATCATGTCCGCCTCGAAGAGCAACTCCTTCTGCGCCGCGTAGGCCAGGAAGACCGCCGGGCTCCCGAGGACCGAGCCGGCGGGCCCGCGCGCCAGGCTCTCGACGCCGAACACCTCGAACCGCGGGGAGCCGTCCCGCAGCTTGACCACCGGCTGCAGCACGGCACGGATCGGGTTGGCCGCCATGAAGTCTTCGAGCAACTCGACCTGCTGGACCTCCCCCTCCCCCGTGAGCACGGTGCCGGGGGCGAGGCGCGCGGCGCGGCGGTCGAGCAGATAGCCGCGCAGCCGCGTGAGCCCCTCCGACTTCTCCAGCACCGCGGTGACGCCGAGGACGGAGCACAGGTCGCGCACCGCCTGATCGACGTAGCCGCTCAGCACGTAGACTGCCGTATCGGGGAAGTTGGCCGTCACGAAGCGGACCAGCCGCATGCCGTCGAGCCCGCCGAGCTGTGACACCGAGAGATCGGTGATCACCACGTCGAAGCGGAAGCAGCGGAGGAGCGCTTCCGCGGCCTCGATCTCCATGCAGGTGGTCAATTCGATACCCGGCAGCCGCAGGCAGGCCGCCAAGGTATCGACCACGATCGACTCATCGTCGAGAATCAGCACCCGAAGCACGTCAGTATCGTCCCGTCCGGCGGCGGGCTCCGCGCCTCGCGCCCCCGCAAAACAGCATCCAACAACAGATTGAGCTGGCTGGAGGGTACCGTGCCCATTTTGCGAAGTCAACCGGTATTGGGCGCATCAGTAGCACGCGCGTCATTGGGTCCTCTCGAAGAGCATGCCGCCGTCCTCTTCTGCGGTCAGCGTGTAGTGCCGCCGCAGGCGGGCGCCGAGCAGGTTCCCCATCGGCATCCGCCAGAGATAGAGGGCGTCCACCAGCTCCCGGTTCGGCCGGACGCGGTAGGAGCCGGGGTCCCACTGGATGCCCGGGATGTCGGGGAAGATCACCGCGGGGCGGAACCGCACCGGGAAGTGGGCGGCCTTGGCCTCGTAGTTGTCCCAGTCGATCACCCCCTTTTCGAGGGCCGCGTAGGCGATCGCATGGGAGAAGACGTCGGTCGGTCCGGCGGCGTGCTCGAAGTTGAGCGCGAGTATGCGGGTGTTGGGCGTGACGGGCGCGAGGGCGGCCAGATACCTCTCCACCTCCGCGCCGAGCGCGCGGTAGCCGTGGATCAGGAGCCCCAGGTTCGCCAGCGCCGCCAGGGCCAGCACGGCGGCGCCGGCCGCCTCCGCCCGCCGTCCGAGCCGGGGGGAGAGCCAGGGGATCAGGACGAGGAACGGGTAGAGGCTGAGCCGGTTCTTGAGCAGCGTTCCGCCCCCCACTCCGTCGGGGCTCAGGAAGTAGAAGGCGGTCAGCAGCAGGGCCAGGATCAGGAACGCGTTCTCTTCGCCGCGGCCGCGCCGGAAGGAACGGACGAGCAGCACCAGGAAGAGAGCCGCGAGCGCCATGCCATACCAGAGCTGGACCTCGTCCAGCGTGAGCAGCACCTCGAGACGGGCGAAGTAGCTCGCGAGCTGGGCGAGGGACCAGCCCGCGGGAACCTCCCCTCCCTCCTGTTTCAGGGCGAACCAGACCGGCAGCGCGAGCTGCGGCAGCAGGATCGGGACGTGGAGCAGGTGGCGCCGCCAGGTCCCCCGCCGCAACGTCGCCAGCCAGAGGACGGCGATCGAGATCAGGGCGAGCACGAACGAGAGGATGTGCGAGAAGTAGCAGAGCCAGAGCAGGAAGTTGATCCCCACCGCGTAGCCGAGGCTCCCTGGCCGCTCGCGGCGCCGCCACCAGAAGCCGAGCACCCAGAGGAAGACGGCGACGCTGATCGAGAAGTTGTAGAAGCCGTACTGGAAGAGCTGGTGATAGGCGAACGGGAAGGCCAGGAAGGCGAGCCACCGCTCCCCCGGCCGCACGGATCCGGCGAGATACCAAGCCCCGGCGAGGAACGCCAGCACGTACCCGCTCACCAGCAGCTTCTCCGCGGCCACCGGCGGTACGGCGACCATGAGGAGCGCCATCGCCCCATGGCTGATCCAGTTGGGGTAGGGGCTGGGGTTGATCTCGTAGTACTGCTGGAACAGGGGGTAGCGCCCGACGTTGGCGTGCTGCCGGAGGATCCAGGCGTTGTAGGTATGGCAGGGGCCGTCCACCGTGGGGACGTGGCGGACCACCCAGAAGGGGATCACGTAGAGCAGGGCCAGGGCGAAGAACATCCCGCGCAGCCGGCGGTCCGCCGGGGGGAGCCCGCTCGTCACGGGGACCTCTTCTTCCAGAGCACGCCGCCGTGCGTCCTGGCGACCGGGTCGTAGAACCGCTGCAGGCGGCCGGCGAACGGGTGGGCCGCCGGCATCCCCCAGGTATAGATGTAGTCCGCCCGGCGCCGCCACTCCTTCATGCGCAGCTTGCCCGGCTGCGACTCGATCTCCGCGATCGCGGGCCATGGCGCCGATTCCCGGAACTGCGTCGGGAAGTGCGTCGACGCCGCCTCGTAGTTGTCCCAGTCGACCAGCCCCCGCTCGAGCGCCTTGTAGCTCATGGCATGGCCGAGGACGTCCACCTTGGCGCCGTGGATCTGGTGCGCGAAGAGCAGCGGCAGAACCCGGGTGCCGGGCGCGACCGCCTCGAGCCCGGCAAGGTACGCCTCCATCTCGCCGCTCAGCAGCCGATACCAGTGGGTCACATAGCCGAGGTTGAGCAGGGCGACGACGGTCAGCACGGCGGCGCCGAGCCGGCGAGCCCGCTCCCCCGAAACGGGCGCCAGCCAGGGGATCAGGATCAGGTAGGGGTAGAGGCAGAGCCGGCTCTTCAGCATCGTCCCCCCCGACATCCCCTCCGGGCTGACGAAGTAGAGCAGCGTGAACACGGCGGCGAGGAGCAGGAAGGCACGTTCCTCCCGCAAAGGCCGCCGGAGCCCTTCCCGCCGCAGGGTGAGGAGGAGGAGGACGAGGAACGTCAGCGCCAAGAGCTGGGCCAGCAGCTCCTGTGGCGGGCCGAAGGTAGAGAGCACCCCGATTTCGATGAAGTAGACCACCAGGCGCCGGAACGGCCAGTACGACGCCAGGGTGTCCCCCCCTTCCCGGCTGAAGTACCAGACCGGCAGGAGCACCTGGGGCGCGAGCGCCGCGACGTGCAGCAGGTGGCGGCGCCAGTTGTCACGTCGCAAGGTTGCCAGCCAGAGGACGGCGATCGCCAGCAGCGCCAGCCCGAAGGAGAGGATGTGCGAGAAGTAACAGAGCCAGAGGAGCAGGTTGATCCCCACCACGTAGCGGAGGTCCCCCGGCCGCTCGCGATGCCGCCACCAGAAGCCGAGGACGAACGGGAACAGCGCCAGGCTCAGCGAGAAGTTGTAGAACCCGAACTGGAACAGGAAGTTGAAGACGAACGGGAAGGCCAGGAAGGCGAGCCAGCGGCTGCCGCCGGGGCGCACCGATCCCACAAGGTACCAGATCCCCGCGAGCAGCGTCAGCACGTAGCCGCTCACCAGCAGCTTCTCCGCCACCAGCGGCGGCAGGGCCAGCATCAGCAGCGCCATGACCCCGTGGCCGATCCAGTTCGGATAAGGCTCGGCATTGACCTGGTAGTACTTCTGGAACAGGGGATAGTGCCGGACGTCGGCGTAGTGCCGGAGGATCCAGGCGTTGTAGGTGTGGCACGGCCCATCCACCGTGGGGAGGTAGTGGACGATCCAGAACGGGACGACGTAGAGCAGGGCCAGCGTCAGAAAGAGGGCGCCGAGCCAGCGTTCTTCCCGGGGCTTTTCCTGGAGGGGTTCCAAGCTGCTTAGGATATCTAAGATTCTTCCTTCCGGAAACGCTTTCCCACCCGGCGGTACGCCTCGCGGAAGGGGATGCCCTCGTCCAGCACCAGCCGGTACGCCTCCTCGGCGGCGTGGAGGCCCGAGCCGAGGCGGATGCGCTCGGGGTGGAAACGGACGCCGGTCAGGGCGGCCCCCAGGATCGCGAGCGTCTCCGCCGCCAGGTCGATCCCCCGGAACAGCGGCGCCTTGAGGAGCTGGAGGTCGCGGTGGTAGCCCGAAGTCAGCTTGGCGGGGATGGCGAGCGCCTCGACCAGGCAGGCCTGCGCCGTGGCGGAGCACCCCCGCACCAGCTCGAAGACGTCCGGGTTGCGCTTCTGCGGCATGATCGAGGAGCCGGTGGTCATCGCGGCCGGCAGGCTCACGAAGCCGAACTCCGCGCTGGCGAAGAGGACGAGGTCGGCGGCAAGCCGCCCCAGGTCTTGCATCAGCAGGGCGATCTCGAACAGTACCTGCGCCTCGGCCTTGCCGCGCGAGAGCTGGACCGCCGTCACCGGCTCGTGGACCACCGCGAACCCCAGGCGCCGGCGGGTCGACTCGCGGTCGAGCGGCAGCAGCGGCACGCCGTAGCCGGCCGCCGAGCCCAGCGGGTTCTTCTCGATCCGGCGCCAGCAGGCCGCGATCCCCTCCGCGTCGTCGAGCAGCTCGGCGGCGAAGCCGCCGGCCCAGAGCGGCACGGAGCTCGGCATCGCCTGCTGGAGATGGGTGTAGCCGGGGAGCGCGGTCGCCGCCTCCCGGCTCCCGAGCTCGTCGAGCGCGCCGGCCACCTCGCGGGCGCCGGCGGCGAGGTCGGCGACGGCGTCGCGCAGGTAGAGACGGAGCGCGGCGAGCACCTGGTCGTTGCGGGAACGGCCGAGATGGAGGCGGGCTCCCGCTTCTCCGATCCTCTCCGTCAGACGGGTTTCGAGCGCGGTATGGACGTCCTCGTCCGCGAGCTCGATCCGCCAGCCTCCCGCCGCGTGCTCCCGCGCCAGCCCTTCCAGCCCCTCGCGGATCGCGTCCAGATCCTCCGCCGAGAGGAGCCCCACCTCGTGGAGCATGCCGGCGTGGGCGATCGAGGCGCGCGCGTCATGGGGGACGAGGCGGGCGTCGAGACGGTGATCCTCGCCGGCGGTGTAGCGCAAGACGCGCTCGTCGAGCGGCTCCCCCTGGTCCCACAGCCGGCTCACGCCACGCTCTCCACCAGCCGCTCGGCGTAGGCGCGCACCAGGCGGGTGTAGAAACGGGCCCCGGCCAGAATCTCGCTCTCGAGGACGAACTCGTCCGGCGTGTGGGAGCGCTCGGTCTTCCCCGGGCCGCACTTGACGGCGGGGATCCCCTCCATGAAGACGAGGTCGGAGAGGGTCGCCGAGCCGAACAGGCGAGCCTCCGGCCGCGCCTCGCGGGCGGCCTCGACGAGCGGCGAGGCTTCCGGGATCTCCCGCGGCCGCAGGCGCTCGGAGAGCACCCGCACCTCCCCCGCCACGGCGAGCTCGAGGCGCTCCACCAGCTCGCGCCCATGGAGGCCCGGCGTCGTCCGCACGTCGAGCACCGCCGTGGCCTCGCCCGGCACCACGTTGCGCGCCGTGCCGGCCCGCAGCTGCGTCGGCTCCAGGGTGACCCGGCCGAGGCGCGGGTGGGGAGGGCCGAAATCCACCTGTTCGAGGGCGACCAGGTCGTGCGCCAGCCGGCGGGCGGCGTTGGCCGCGCCCAGGGACTCCGCATGGGCGGCGTGGCAGGCGTCGCCGCGGGCGACCAGCTCGAGGACCATCAGCCCCTTCTGCGCCACCGCGATGTCGAGCCCGGTGGGCTCCCCCACCACCGCCGCCTCCGGCGGCGTGCCGCGGCGGGCCAGCTCGGCGAGCACCGCCTCGGTGCCGGTCCCCCGCGTCTCCTCCCCCTCTACCAGGGCGAGGGCGAGGGTGAACGGCAGCTCGGCCTCGCGGAAGGCGAGGAAGGCGGCGGTCATGGCGGCGACCGCGGCCTTGGCGTCGTTCGATCCCAAGCCGTAGACACGGCCGTCGACCACCTGGACGTCCCACGGATCGCGCGTCCAGCCGGGCGACGGCGGCACGGTGTCGAGATGGGTGTCGAAGAGCAGCACCGGCCCCGCGCCCACGGTGGCGAGCAGGCTGGAGCCGAGCCGCGTCAGGGGGACGCCGTTGCGCCGCAGCAGCTCGCCGAGGAAGCCGGCGAGTTCCCCTTCTTCCCCGGAGACCGAGCGGATGGCGGTGATCGCCCGGTGGAGCGCCAGGATCTCCCGCTCCGGCAGCATCAGACCGCTCCCGCGCCGGCGAAGGCCGGGACGGCGGCCGCGCCCGCCGCGGCCTCGGCCGGCGAGAGGGCCCGCACGTCCGCGACCACCAGCGTCCCCACCCCCTGGTTGGTGAACACCTCGGCCAGCAGCCCGTCCGGCAGGTCGTGCGAGAGGATGTGGACCCGCCGCACGCCCCCCTGGATGGCGGCCTCGATCGCCGAGGTCTTGGGGAGCATGCCCCGCACCAGCCCCCCCTCGTCCTTGAGCCGGCGCAGACCGGCCAGATCGGTGTAGGAGACCAGCGAGCCGGGGTCGTCCGGCCGCTCGAGGATCCCCGGCGCGCCGGTCAGGAAGAGGAGCTTCTCCGCCTGGAGGGCGACCGCCAGGGCGGAGGCGATGGTGTCGGCGTTGATGTTGAGCACCGTGCCGTCCGCCGCCGCCGAGAGCGGGCTGACCACCGGCACGTAGCCGGCGTCCATCAGGTCGGTCAGCACCTTGGGATCGACGGCGGCGACGTCCCCCACGAACCCGTAGTCGACCATCTCGCCGCCCACCCGCACCGGCGGGCGCCTACGGGCCTGGACCAGGCCGGCGTCGATCCCCGAGACGCCCACCGCCGGCAGCCCCACGCTCCGGCAGACGGCGAGAAGGTTCGTGTTGACCGCGCCGTTGAGCACCATGGCGGCGACCTCCAGGGCCTTGGCGTCGGTCACCCGCCGCCCCTCGACGAAGCGGGCCTCGGCACCCAGCGCGCGGGCGAGGTCGGTCGACTGGCTGCCGCCGCCGTGGACCAGCACGACGCGGATGCCCACCTGGTGGAGCACCTCGATCTGCTCGACCAGGGCACGGGCGATGGCCTCGCGCTCCAGGGCGCCGCCCCCCGCCTTGAGGACGAAGGTCTTCCCCTTGAAGATCCGGATGTAGGGGACCGCGTGCTTGAGGGCGGCCGCTTCGGCGGTCCGCTGGCCGACGTCTTTCATCTTCGCCTCCTTATCCCTTCAGCAGACGGTGGAGCACCGCCATCTGCACCCACATGCGGTTGCGCGCCTCGTGGACCACGACGCTGCGCGGTCCGTCCAGCACGGAGTCCTTCACCACCACGTTGCGCCGCACCGGCAGGCAGTGCATGAACCGGCAGTCCGGCGCGGCGGCCGCGAACCATTCGTCGTCCACGCACCAGTCGCGCAGCCCGGCGCGGAAGTCCGCCTCGGCTTGCGGGTCGCCGTAGTGGAGCGGCGAGGTCCACGACTTGGCGTAGACCACCCGCGCCCCGCTCAGCGCCTCGCCGCGGTCGGCCGTTTCGCGCACCGAGCCCCCCGAGAGCGCCGCCGCGGCCCGCGCCTTCGCCATCACCGGCGCGGGGAGGGCGAAGCCGTCGGGGCGCAGCACGGTGACGTCCATCCCGCGCAGCGCCGCCATGTGGACGGCCGCCGCCGGCACCGCCAGCGGGAGCGGCTTCGGGTGCCAGGCCCAGGAAAGGACGAATTTGCCACCCCGCGCCGGTACGTCGAGATCGTCCATCGTCTTCCAGTCGGCCAGCGCCTGACAGGGGTGGTCGATCGCCGACTCCAGGTTGATCAGCGGCACCGGGCAGACCGCCGCCATCGCGCGGAAGGTCGCGTCCGCCAGGTCCGCCGCGAGGTCGACGCCACCCGCGAAGGAGCGGATGCCGAGGGCGTCCCCATAGCCCGCCAGCACCGGGATCGCCTCGCGCACGTGCTCGGCGGCGGCGCCGTCCATCACCACCCCGTCGCGGGTCTCCAGAATCCACGTCCCCTGCCCCGGCGAGATGACGAACGCGCTCCCCCCCAGCCGCGCCATCCCCGCCTGGAACGAGGCGAGGGTGCGCAGCGACGGGTTGAAGAAGAGGAGCGCCAGCACCTTCCCCTTCAGGGCCTCCGGCTCCGGATGGCGCTCCAGCCATGCCGCGCGGTCGAGCAGCTCCGCGATCTCCCCCGGGGAGAGATCGGCGAGGCTGAGGAATCCATTCACGGGCGGATCTCCGCCAGCGCCCGGGCCAGCTGCGCGACGTGGGACTCCTCGAGGATCAGCGGCGGCAGCAGCCGCACGACGGCCGGATCGCCGCTGGTGCCGGCGAGGATCCCCTTCTCCAGCAGCTCGTCGACGATCCCCCGCGCCGGCCGCGAGGTGCGCAGGCCGAGCAGGAAGCCGTCCCCCTGGATCGATTCGACCGGCCCCACCCGGCAGGTCTGGCGGATGAGCTGGGACAGCGATCGCACCCGCGCCAGCAGCCCGTCGGACTCGATGGTCTCGATCACCGCCTCGATCAGCGCGCAGGCGAGCGGGCCGCCGCCGAAGGTGCTGCCGAGGTCCCCCTTGGCGAGACCGGCCGCCACCGCGTCGCTCGCCAGCAGCGCCCCGGCCGGGAAGCCGCCGGCGAGCCCCTTGGCCGTGGTCAGCAGGTCCGGGGTGACGCCGTACGCCTGCGCCGCGAAGGGGTAACCGGTGCGCCCCATGCCGCACTGCACCTCGTCGAAGATCAGCAGGGCGCCGGCGCGGACGGTCAGCTCGCGCGCCGCCGCCAGGTAGCTCGCTCCGAGCTCCACGGCCCCGGCCAGCCCCTGGATCGGCTCCAGGATGAACGCCGCGGCGTCCGCCCCCAGGGCTGTCTCCAGCGCGCCCAGGTCCCCGCGTGGCACGAAGGTGACGTCGAAGGGCGCGCGCGGGAAGCCGTACCACTTTTCCGACTTGTGGCTGACCGCCGCCGCCGCCGCGGTGCGGCCGTGGAAGGCCCCCTCCAGGGCGACGATGCAAGCCCTGCCCGTGTGCCGGAAGGCGAGGCGGAGCGCGTTCTCGTTCGCCTCGGCGCCGCTGTTGACCAGGAAAGCGCGGGTGAGCCCGGCCGGCCCGAAGCGCACCAGCCGCTCGGCGGCGCGGGCGCGGATGGCGAGCGGCACCGAGTTGCTCTGGAAGAACAGCTCCTCCGCCTGTCCGGAGAGCGCCGCCACCAGCCGCGGATGGCGGTAGCCGAGCAGCGCCACGGCATGGCCGCCGTAGAAGTCGATCAGCTCGCGGCCGTCGCGGGTATAAACGATCGCCCCCTCGCCACGGACGGGCTCGACGGGCGTGTGCGCGTAGACGGGCAGCAGCCAGCGGGATTCGTCCAGCTCGGCCTGGAGGGTGGTTTCGGCGATGGTCGCGGTTGCGGTCGTGGTCATTTCAGCATCTCCTTTCTCCGGGGTTTCCCCCGCCCGGGCCCTCACCCCTGGCCCCTCTCCCGACCCGGGAGAGGGGAATCCCCCTCCCAACTAACCTCTCCCTCTTCTCCCGGGTCGGGAGAAGAGGGCCGGGGTGATGAGGGCCTCACAGCCACCCCAGCCCCGGCGATTTCAATCCCATCGTCTCCGGGAACCCCAGCAATCGGTTCATCCACTGGATCGCCCCTCCGGCGGCGCCCTTCACCAGATTGTCGATCGCCGAGAAGACCACCAGGTGGTCCCCCGACACGGCCACGGAGAGCCGGGCCCGGTTGGTCCCCACCACGTCCTGCAGGCGCGGCGGATCGTCCAGGATCTCCACGAACGGCGCCCCGGCATAGAAGCCGGCCAGGGCCTGGCGGACCTCTTCGGTCTCCATCCCCCGCAGCAGCCGCGCCTGGAGCGTGGCGTAGATCCCGCGGGCGAACGGCCCGGACTGCGGGGTGAAGAAGATCTCCGCCGCCACCCCGGAGGCCGCCGCCGCCAGCGCCCGCATCTCGGGCTCGTGCCGGTGCTTCAGCGGGCTGTAGGCGAAGAGATTGCTCCGCCGCGCCGGATGGTGGGTGGTGGCCGTGGGCGTCCGCCCCGCCCCGGTGCTGCCGGTGACGGCGACCACCGAGAGCCGCGGCTCCACCAGCCCCAGCTTCAGCAGCGGCACCGCCGCCAGCAGCGTCGCGGTGACGAAGCAGCCGGGGTGGCCGACGTGCCCCGCCGGCGTCGCCGCCAGATGCTCCGGCAGCGCGCATTGGAACCCGGCCAGCCGGCCCGGGGCGCCGTGCGGATGCCCGTAGACCGCCTCATAGGCCGTTGCGTCCGCGAAGCGGAAGTCCGCCGAGACGTCTACTACCTTCAGATTGCTCCCCGCCCGCTCGGCCGCGCTCAACGCCTCGTCGAGGAGCGGCGCCGCGGCACCGTGGGGCGCGGCACAGAGCAGGGCGACCGTCTCGGACTCCCCCACCAGCCGGGCCAGATCCTCACGACCCGAGAAGGCCAGCCCCGGATAGCACCCCGCGAGATGCGGGAAGGCGGACTCCACCCCGCCGCCGCTCCGGCTGTCCGAGAGCACGGCCGCCAGGGCGAGGCGCGGATGGCCGGCGAGGAGACGCAGCAGCTCCCCGGCGACGTAGCCCGTCCCCCCCAGCACGATCGCGGGCACCGGCTCGTTCATCCCACCAGTACCTCGGCGACGGGAACGCCGATCCCCAGCCGTTCCCTCACCAGCGCCGCCAGCCGCTCGCCGTCCGTGCGGGCGTTGATCGCCGGCACGCCCAGCGCCTCCTCGATGATCCGCGTCCCGGCGATGTTGTCCGTCGCCGGCCCCGTCACCGCCACCGGCTCGACGCCGAACCGCTCGCGCAGCATGCGCACTCCGCCCCAGGCCGCCACCGGATCGTTGGCGGCGAGCACGACGGCGGTGAAGGCAGCGCGGATCTGGGGATCGTCGAGGATCGCCGCCACGCCGTACGCCCCCAGCAGCCCGTCCCCCAGCTCGGCCACGATGGCGTCCGGCCGGCCGGCGGCGAGGCGGGTCACCAGCGTCCGGGTGAGCGCCGGCGCGTTGGCCGGCGTCGTCGAGACCACTCCGAAGTCGGTGAAGAGCGCCGTCGCCCGCGCCCCGGCGTCCTCCATCGCCAGCACGTCGCGGCGCAGCGAGACGCCGGTCGCCTTGAGGCCGTCGACCGTCAGGCCGCCATGGCTGAGATGCCGCACCAGGGTGCAGGCAGCGGCGGTCTTGCCGCAGTTCATGCACGAGCCGACGAGGGCGACCACCGGCACCCCGGCGGCGTCGAGGGGGGAGGCCAGGTCCAGCGGCTCACGGCCGATCCGCGCCGCGACGCCGATCCGCTCCCCCAGGTAGGGGAAGTGGAGCACCGCCCCCAGCACCTCGCACTCGAACGGGGGGCCGAGATCCGGATTCACCGAGTCGCAGAGGCCGATCACCCCGCCCATGTTCAGCAGGTGGACCGTGTCGCCGGGCGCCAGCCGCTCCGGCAGGCGCCCCGAATAGCCGAACAGGGCGTGCCGATGGCCGAGGGCGCCGGCGACCACGTCCCCCTTCTTCACCTGCGCCATGCGGCCGCTCGGCAGCTCGAGCTGGCTGTAGGTGCTCTTGTCGTTGAGCACCCGCACCGCCACCACCACCCCCTCCTCGCAGGGGATCCCGGCGCTGACCCGCACCTCCCGCTCGAGGCCGCAGGCGCGGGTGACCGAGGCGATCTTGTCGAGCAGCACGGTCTTCATGCCGCGCCTCCCTCCCCGGCCATGCGGGCGTAGAGCTCCCCCGGCAGCGCCACGATCCGCGAGAAGCCGCGGGCGTCCGCGGCCGACCACTCCCCCGCCGCCTCGCCGTAGATGCCGCGCGAGGCCGCCCGCAGTGAGAAGGGGGACGCCACCCCCTCGACGAACAGGGCCCCCGGCCGGAACGTGAGATAGACCTCGCCGGTGACCCGCTGCTGGGAGGAGAGGAGCAGCGCCTCGATGTCGCGGCAGACCGGATCGAGATGCTGCCCCTCGTGCACCAGGTCGCCGTAGACCGCCGAGACCGTCTCCTTGAGACGCAGCTGGCGGCCGGTGAGCACCAGCTTCTCCAGCTCCCGGTGGGCGGTGAGCAGCACCTCGGCGGCCGGCGCCTCGAAGGCGACCCGCCCCTTGATGCCGAGGATCGTCTCGCCGAGATGGATCCCGCGGCCGATGCCGTAGACCCGCGCCGCCTCCTCGACCTTCTCGATCAGCTCGACCGGCCCCAGCGCCTCGCCGTCCCAGGCGGAGGGGGTGCCGCCCTCGAAGGCCACCGTGTGGCGCGACGGCGCGAGCGGCGCGTCGAAGGCCCCCCGCGTCAGCACCCAGGCGGACTCGGGGATCGAGGAGACCGTGTCGAGCGTCTCCCGGCCGCCGATCGTCACCCCCCAGAGCCCGCGGTTGATCGAGTAGGCGGCGCCGAACGGCGGCACCGGCAGCCCGCGCGCCTCCAGATAGGCCACCTGCTCGGGCCGCGGCCGGGGCTCGTCGCGCACCGGCGCCAGGATCTCCAGCCCGGGGTCGATCGTGCGCAGGGCCACCTCGAAGCGCACCTGGTCGTTGCCCGCCGCGGTGCAGCCGTGGGCGATGGTGCGCGAGCCGAACCGCGCGGCGGCCTTCGCCACCTCCTGCGCCTGGATCACCCGCTCGGCCCCCACGCAGAGCGGATAGACAGCCCCGCGCCGGACGTTGCCGAGGATCAGG
Organism: uncultured Acidobacteriota bacterium; assembly: GCA_963698025.1. Classification (GTDB taxonomy): domain Bacteria; phylum Acidobacteriota; class Thermoanaerobaculia; order Multivoradales; family UBA5704; genus DATARR01. The sequence goes on from OY969112.1 coordinate 2,914,794, forward strand.
AAGCGCAGCACCCGGTCGAAGAAGTCCTGCCGGGCGTCGATCCGCAGGTGGTCCACGGCACCGAGGGCGCGCGAGCGCCGGGCGAGGTCCTCGGCGGCGGCCGCGTCGAGCCCGCCGGTGTCCACGGTCACGGTGACCACCGGCCGGCCGAGGGTCTCGGCGAGCCAGGGGATCGAAAAAGAGGTGTCCAGCCCGCCGGAGAAGGCGAGCACGATCGGATCGGGCATGGTTCAGCCCTCCTTGAGGAAGCTTTCGAGCCTGCGGATGAAGCGCTTCTGGTCGCCGGGGGAGGCGGTGGCGGCGAAGACGGTGTCGTCGCCGGCCATGGTCCCCACCAGCTCGGGCCAGCCGGCGCGGTCGATGGCGAGCCCCACGACCTGGGCGGTGCCGGCGGCAGTGAAGATGACGGCGAGATGGGGCCCGGCGGGCTTGACGCCGCGCAGGAAACGGGCGATCTGCGCCACCCCGGGATCGTTCTCCTCCCGCTCCACGGGGCGGGCGTAGCGGCCGCCGATCCACCCCACCCCGAGGTCCCGCAGGTCGCGGCTGACGCTCGACTGGGTGGCCACGACCCCCCGCTCGCGCAGCCGCTCCACGAGCTCCCCCTGACTCGTCACCCGGTGGGCATCGAGGATCGCCAGGATCTCCTGCTGGCGGGCTTCGCGGTTGTGGTCAGGTGGCATGGTCGGCGATCTCTCTGCAAATCGATGCGCATCATACAGCATAGAGCGCATGGACTGTCAATGCTGCCGATCCAAGCGCGAGAAGACGCGACTTCAGGTTTCCAGGATACGGAACCGTGGGATAGCATCTCCGCCTTGCTCACGGAGTAGAATGGGAGGTGGAGGTGGCTCATGGCGGTGCCGATCCAGAAGCAGCTTTTGACGATCGACGAGTTCGAACGCGCGTGGGAAGAGGGCGCTTTCCCTCCGGATGCGCGGCTGGAGCTGATCCGGGGCGAGGTCGTTGAGATGTCGCCGATCGGCGACCCCCATTTCCTCTCCGTCATGTTCCTCGGCGACCTCCTGTCGGAGCTGAGGCCGAAGGGAATCTCGAGCTTGCAGGGTCCGCTCCGTCTCCCCTTGCAGGAGTCGGTGCCTCAGCCGGACGTCGTCGTCTTCCGGCGCCGGTCGAATTTCAAGACACGTCCTCCACGCGGCAAGGATGCCCTCTTGGTCGTAGAGGTCTCGGATTCCACCCTCGCCTATGATCGCAACGTCAAGATGCCCCTCTACGCGGAGGTAGGCATCCCCGAGGCTTGGCTCGTCGACCTGAATGCGGAGAGGATCTTCGTCTACCGCCGGCCCTCCCCCGAGGGCTATCAGGAGGTGCGCGCCTACCGGCGGGGGGAGACGATCTACCCCGAGGCGTTCCCGGAGACGGGCTTCGCCGTGGACGAGATCCTCGGCTGACCCGGATCCTCCCCCGGATGCGTTGCGATGTCGCCGGAGATGTCGCGTAGCCCGCAGAGACGACGCAATGTACCGGGAGGCGTTGCGTAGCCAGCAGAGACGTCGCAATGTCGCCAGGCAATGATGCATATCAGCTGGAGGTGTCGCGTATCCAGCGGAGGCGTTGCAATGTCACAGTCGACGGCGCGATGCCGCGGGAGACGTCGCGTTGCTGCCGGAAATGTCGCAATGACCCCAGACAATGACGCATACCGGCAGGAGGCGTCGCGTCTCCAGCGGAGACGTTGCAATGTCGCTGGAGGCGTTGCGTAGTTCCGGGCGATGACGCGTTGCCACTGGAGGCGTCGCGTTGTCCCGGGATATCGCGACAGATTTCGCCGGGCTACTTCGGAGAGAGGTACACCGTCGAGCCGTGCCCCTGCAGCTTCACGCGGCCGGACTCGATCGCGATGACGGTGAATCCCTGCACGCTCTCACCCGGGCCCATCACCCGCCCGTCGAGCACCGCGATCGGGTGGTCCTGCGAGAAGACGATGCCGTTCAGCTTGACGCTCCCACCACCGGGGACGGGCACCTCGCCGCTGTAGACCTGACCTTCCACCAGACCCGAATCCCCCGCGGGAGCCGCCTGCGGCGTCGCGGCCGGGACCGGCGCCGGACGCTCCACTTCGGCGACGGGTGCCGGAGCGGGTGCGGCCGGCGTGGGCTCCGGAGCGGGCCGGCGGACGACCGGCGGCGCCGCGGCCGGCGGGGCCGGACGGCGCTCGGGCTCGCGCGGGACCTCCGAAATGGGCTTCGGCTCGGGCGCTGGAGCGGCTACGGGAGCTGGCGGCGGAGTGATCGGAGCCGCTGGGCGCTCCTGCACCTCGGGTGGCGCTACCGGGAGCGCGGCCGGCTCGGTCACCGGGATCTGGGGCGCGACAGGAACGGGAGCAGCCGCCGTCCGGGTCTCCACCGCGGGCCTGTGGAACGGACCCCAGCCGGCGAAAAAGGCCAGGGCGAACACCGCCGCCGCGAGAATGCAGCCGGCTCCCAGCCCCGCCAGCAGCGAGATCCAGGGGGCGCGCCGGACCGGCGGATCGGCCACTCCCACGGCGTACGGCAGACCCTGCCGGAGGGAGTCCTGGCGCGCGGCCTCCTGCCGCGCCCGCTTCAACGCGTCGCTGATCAGACTCATGTGAACTTCCCCTCCAGCTCGCGGATCGCCCGCCGCACCTGCCGCCAGCTCAGCCGGTCCGTGCCGTCCACGAAACCCGCGAGCAACGCCTTGTCGCACACCGCGTTGACCAGCCGCGGGATGCCGCCCGAGTAGCGGAAGACCGAGCGGATCGCCCAGGGGGTGAAGGCCGGCCGGCCGTTGGCGCCGGCCACCTGCAGGCGGTGATGGATGTAGTGCTCGACCTCCGGACGCGACAGCGGCGTCAGGTGATAGCGGACGGTGATCCGCTGGCGCAGCTGGCGCAGGCCGCGGTCGTTGAGCTTGTCGCGCAGCTCGGGCTGCCCGACGAGGACGATCTGCAGGAGCTTGCGCTGGTCGGTCTCCAGGTTCGAGAGCAGGCGGATCTGCTCGAGGAGCTCGTTGTCCAGATCCTGCGCCTCGTCGATCAGCAGCACCACGTCGTTGCCCTGGGCGAGCTGTTCGAGAAGGAACTGGTTGAGCATGTCCAGGCAGGTGGCGCGGTCCTCCCCCTTCTCCGGCTTGAGCCCCAGCTCGGTGAGGATGGTGCGCAGGAGCTGCGTGGGACTGAGGCAGGGGTTGAGGATCAGCGCCGTGATGTAGTTGGGCCCCAGCTCGTCGAGCAGCGCCCGGCAGAGCGTGGTCTTGCCCGCCCCGACCTCGCCGGTGATCTGGATGAACCCCTTGCGCTCCCGGATGCCGAACAGGATGTGGTTGTACGCCTCCCGGTGACGGTCGCTGAAGAACAGGAACCGCGGATCGGGAGTGATATTGAACGGCGGCTCTCGGAAGCCGTAGAACTGGTCGTACATCGTTGGAGTAACTCTGTCACAGACCCGGGGAAGAGGGTTTCCCGGATACAACCCAGAACCGGAGAGGCAGCGGGGCACATTTCCGGTGCTCCCCACCACGGTGTCAAGTCACGGCAATACCTCGAAGCCGAGGCTGCGAGCACCGTCGGCGAGGCGGGAATCGAAAGTGGCTACGGGGGGAGATCCCAAACTGACCGCCACCGCAAGGTGGAGAGCGTCCAAAGTGCGCAACATCACCGCCGATCCAGAGGCCAGACGTCCGGCCGCTTCACTGTGCGACGAGTGAAGAGCCACTCGCCGCAATAGCCCTTCCTGTAGGTGAGACTCGAAGAGGGCGCGGGTGGTTTCCAACTGGGACGTGGTCAGGATTCCCAGCTTGACCTTTCGCGCCAAACCAACGTGAAACTCGGCAACCGTCAAGTCGCTGATGACCAAGGGAGAAGCCGACGCCAGAACCCGATTTGCCTCCCCGCTCTGCGGCTCCGGCACGTAGACCGGGAGGAGAAGGGAGGTGTCCACGTAGATCAAGAACGCTCGTCCTCGCGCATCTCCAGAACGGTGTTGCCATGATGAGGGGAAGCTCCGAGGCTCTCGCGGAAGGCGGCCATGTCGGGAAACCTGGACGTCGTTCGCTCCAAAGGAGATTCTTCCACCACGATAACGACGCGATGCTCGCCCTGGGGGACATAGCCCGGGACCTTGGCGGTGATCGTTCCCCCCTCGGTGACGGTTGCGACAGTTTCGATCGTCAGCATGGAGACCTCCTGAAGCCTTTCCCAATACTACAGCCTAGTTATACGGCTACCGCGCCTTCGCCGTCTCCTTCTTCCCCTTCTCGCCCAACAGGTACTTCCCATACCAGGCCAGATACCGCTCGTAGCGGTCCTTCTGGTAGCTCGGCTTCGAGATGCCGTGGTTCTGGCCGGGGTAGATCACCAGTTCGGTGTCGCGGCCGAGACGTCGCAGCGCCTGGTAGAGCTGCTCGGCGTTGAGCAGGGGGACGTTGACGTCGTCGGAGCCGCCGAGGATGAGGGTGGGGGTGGTGACCTTGTCGATCTGGAAGAAGGGGGAGATCCGCATCCACCCCTCGGGGTTCTTCCACGGCAGCCCGAGCTCGGCCTCCCACTCCTTCTGGTAATGGTCGGTGCCGTAGTTGGCGAGGTAGTTGACCTCGCTGGCGCCGGAGGTCGCCGCCTTGAAGCGGTTGGTCTTGGTGATCACGTGGTCGGTCAGGATGCCGCCGTAGCTCCACCCCCCCACGCCCAGGCGGTCGGGGTCGGCCACCCCCATGGCGATGGCGCCGTCGACGGCCGCCATCACGTCCTGGTAGTCCTTGTTCCCCCAGTCGGCCCAGATCGCCCGGCTGAACGGCCCGCCGTAGCCCGTGGACCCCCGCGGGTTGCAGGCGACGACCGCGTAGCCATGGGCGGCCAGCATCTGCCACTCGGTCTGGAACGCGGTGTCGAACTGGGAGGTGGGGCCGCCGTGGATGCGCAGGATGGCCGGCAGCCGCTTGCCCGGCCTGGCGCCGGGCGGCAGGGTGAGGAAGGTGTCGATCCTGGTGCCGTCGGCGCTGGTCGCCTGGAAGCGCTTCACCTCACCCAGCCGGATCCCCTGGAGAAACTCGTCGTTCGCCGTGGTCAGGCGCCGCAGCGAGCCCCCCTCGACGGCCGAGACCTCGAAGGGGCGTTGCGGGGTGCTCTCCAGCGCCACGATCTGCCCCTTCCGGCCCATGTCGTAGGACTGGATGGAGCGCTCGCCGTCCACCACCCGCTCCACGGCGCCGCCGGCGGCGGGGACGCGGGCGAGGTGCTGGTTGCCCCCCTCCTCCAGGCCGAAGTAGACGAACTTGCCGTCGGGCGAGAAGCGCGGGCTCTCGACGTTGCGGTCGAGCTGCCGGGTCAGTGCCCGGGGCTCGCCGCCGCCGACCGGTACCACGGCCACGTAGTCCATGGCATACCAGATGTCCTTGGGCTCCCCCCCCGCGAGATAGGCGATCCACTTGCCGTCCGGGCTGAAAGTGGGCTCCCGGTCGGTGACCGGCGAGGTGGTGACCGCCCGCGGGGTCTGCCCCGCCCTGGCCTCGACGACGAAGATGTCGCTGTTATCGTTGGCGTCCGGATCGGCCGTGCGGTTGCTGGTGAAGGCGATCCAGCGCCCGTCGGGGGACCAGACCGGATCGCTGTCGTCATACGAGCCGGCGGTGATCTGCGCGCTCTTCCTGGCGGCGACGTCGAAGACGTAGAGGTGCTGGCGGAGGTCGCGCAGGAAGCCTTCGCCGTCGCGCAGGAACTGCAGACGGTTGAGGACGATCGGCTTCGGCGTCTTCTCCGCCGCCGGCTTGCCGCCGTCCGCCTTGTCGTCGTCGTCCTGGTCGTCAGGGTCCACGTCGCCGGCGACCAGGGCGAGGCGCTTGCCGTCCGGCGACCAGGCGAAGTCCGAGACGCTGGCCTTGAGATCGGTCAGCTTGACGGCCTCGCCGCCCCGGCGGTCGAGGAGCCAGACCTGGGCCTTCTTCCCCTCGCGCCCGGAGAGGAAGGCGAGATAGCGGCCGTCCGGGCTGAAGCGCGGATGGGACTCGGCCTTCGGGCTGGAGGTCAGGCGCAGGGGGCTCCCCCCGGCGAAGGGGACCATGTAGACGTCGGTGTCGGAGGAGTCCTCCTTGGCATCGAGCCACCGGACGGTGTAGGCGACCCACTCACCGTCCGGGCTGATCTGGGGGTCGCCGACCGACTTCAGGGCGAAGATGTCGTCCACCTTCAAGGGCCGGGGGGACGCCGCGGCGAGCGGGCCGGCCAGCGGGAAGGTCAGCAGGGCGGCCAGCGCGACGCCGGCCAGGCGGATGGTGGGTCGGTTCATGGTTTTTCCTCGTCCGGTGATGGGGAAATCCTAGCAGGACCGGAGCCGGATCGATCAGGTAGACTTGCCCGCCGACCCGTCCTCGACGGAAGGAGCTCCCATGAAGCGTATCCTCGTTCTCGTTGCCCTGGCTCTCGCCGCGCTCCCCCTGTGCGCCGAGGAGCCGGTAGATCTCTCGATGATGACCCGCATCCGCGACGAAGGCCTCCACCACTCGCAGGTGATGGACACGCTGTACCACCTGACCGATGTCATCGGCCCCCGGCTCACCGGCTCGCCGCAGCTCAAGGCCGCGAACGACTGGACCCGCGACCAGTTCACGCGCTGGGGCCTGGTCAACGCCCACCTGGAGGGGTACCCCTTCGGCCGCGGCTGGTCGTTCAGCGCCTGCCAGGTGCGCCTGGTCTCCCCGCGCGCCGCCGTCTTCCTCGCCTACCCCAAGGCCTGGACGCCGGGGACGAACGGCCCCGTGCGCGGTCCCGTGATCCGGATCAAGGCGGAAAACCCCCCGGACCTCGACGCCTACCGTGGCAAGGTCGCCGGCAAGATCCTCCTGCTCGACGACGCCCGGGAGTTCAAGCCGCCGGCGGACGCCAAGGCGCCCCCCGATCCCGAGTCGTTCGCCGATCAGCCCGAGCGCTACTCCGCCGAGGACCTGGAGCGGATCGCGGGGTTCGAGATCCGGGGGGAGCGGGACCCCAACCGGCGCGCCGGCATCCTCCAGCGCTTCAAGATGCGGGCGGCGCTCCAGGAGTTCGCGGCCAGGGAGAAGGCGCTGGCCACCGTCGAGGCGAGCTCGCGCAACGACGGCATCCTGAGCGTGTCCGGGGGCGGCGGCTGGCAGCCCGGCAAGGCCGCCAGCGTCCCCGGGCTGGTGCTGGCCGCCGAGCACTACAACGAGATCCTGCGCCTGCTCGACCACGAGCAGCCCGTGGAGCTCGAGGTCGACGTCGCCGCCCGCTTCCACGAGGAGGATTCCAAGGCCTACAACACCGTGGCCGAGATCGCCGGCACCGACAAGCGGGACGAGCTCGTGCTGGCGGGCGCCCATCTCGATTCCTGGCACACCGGCACCGGGGCGACCGACAACGCCGCCGGCAGCGCGGTGGTGATGGAGGCGGCGCGCATCCTCAAGGCCCTCGGCGTCAAGCCGCGGCGCACCATCCGCTTCGTCCTCTGGAGCGGTGAGGAGGAGGGGCTGCTCGGCTCCAACGCCTACGTGCGGCAGCACTTCGCGGCCCACCCCGAGAGCCCGGGCGAGCCGGAGGACATCCCGGCGTACTTCCGGGAGGAGACCTGGCCCCTGCAGATCAAGCCCGAGCACGCCAAGGTCTCGGCCTATTTCAATCTCGACAACGGCGGCGGCCGGGTCCGCGGCATCTACGCGCAGCAGAACGCCGCGGTCAAGCCGATCTTCGCCGCCTGGCTCGCCCCGTTCGCCGACCTCGGGGCGAACACCGTGACCCTGCGCGACACCGGCAGCACCGATCACGTGGCGTTCAACGGCGTGGGCCTGCCCGGTTTCCAGTTCATCCAGGACCAGATGGACTACTTCTCGCATACCCATCACACGGACCTCGACACCTACGATCACGTTCAGCCCAAGGACATGATGCAGGCGTCGGTCTTGATGGCGGCCTTCCTCTACGACGCGGCCATACGCCCGGAGCCCCTCCCCCGCAAGCCACTGCCGCAAGGGCCGCCAAAGAAGGAGACGAAAGAAGTGAAGAAGGGGACCACACCATGAAGCAGCGCACACTGGGAAAGAACGGTCCCGCCGTCTCAGGCCTGGGCCTGGGCTGCATGGGGATGTCCGATTTCTACGCCGGCCGGGACGACGAGGAGTCGCTCGCCACCCTGGAGCGGGCCCTCGAGCTGGGCATCACGTTCTACGACACGGCCGACATGTACGGCCCCTACACCAACGAGGAGCTGGTCGGCCGCTTCCTGAAGGGCAAGCGCGACCGCGTCGTGCTCGCCACCAAGTTCGGCATCGTCCGCTCGCCCGACAACCCGCAGGTCCGGGGGGTCAACGGCAAACCGGACTACGTCCGTTCCGCCTGCGACGCGAGCCTGCGCCGCCTCGGGGTAGAGACGATCGACCTCTACTATCTCCACCGGGTGGACTCCGACACCCCGATCGAGGAGACGGTGGGCGCCATGGCCGGGCTGGTCGCGGCGGGGAAGGTGCGCTTCCTCGGCCTCTCGGAGGTGAGCCCGGAGACTCTGCGCCGGGCGCAGGGCGTCCATCCGATCGCCGCGGTGCAGAGCGAGTACTCCCTCTGGAGCCGCGACCCGGAGGACGGCGTCCTCGCCGCCTGCCGCGAGCTGGGGGTGGGCTTCGTCCCCTACAGCCCGCTCGGCCGCGGCTTCCTCACCGGCCAGATCAAGCGTTTCGAGGATCTGGAGCCGGACGACTACCGCCGCCACTCCCCCCGCTTCCAGGGGGAGAACTTCCAGAAGAACCTCGACCTGGTGGGGAGGATCGAGGAGATCGCGAGGTCCAAGGGGTGCACCCCGGGCCAGCTCGCCCTCGCCTGGGTGCTGGCGCAGGGGGAGGACCTGGTGCCCATCCCCGGCACCAAGCGACGCAAGTACCTGGAGGAGAACGTCGGCGCCCTGGACGTCAAGCTGACCCCGGACGACCTGCGGCGGATCGACGAGATCGCCCCGAAGGGAGCCGCGGCCGGAACGCGGTACCCGGAGGCGATGATGGCCACGGTGGGGCGGTAGACCACCCGGGCATCAATGCCCGGGCGGGCTCTAACCCTGGTCCCCCTTGTTCGCCTTCTCCTCCCCCTCCTCCTCCCCGTTCTGACACCGCGGCTCCACCCAGACCCGCGCGTCGCGGGCGGTGAGCACGTAGGCGGCCTCGGGGCCCCAGGTGCCGGCGGGGTAGACCGGCAGGTCGGAGTGCCCCTGCTCCTCCCAGTACTCAAGGATCGGCATGACGATCTTCCACGCCTCCTCCACCTGGTCGCGGCGCATGAACTGCGAGGCGTCGCCGTTGATGACGTCGAGCAGCAGCGTCTCGTAGGCCTCGGGCTCCGGCATCTTGAAGGCCTCCTTGTAGCTGAAGCAGGTCTCGACCGCGGCGAGGCGCATGTTCGATCCCGGGCGCTTGGCCTGGAAGCGCAGGGCGATGCTCTCCTGCGGCTGGATGCAGAGCAGCAGCCGGTTCGGCTCCATCTCGCCGATCGCCGAAGAGGGGAAGGACTGGTGCGGCACCGGCCGGAACTGGATGCAGACCTGCGAGGCGTGGACCGGCATGCGCTTGCCGGTCCGCAGGTAGAACGGGACGTCCTGCCAGCGCCAGTTGTCCACGAACAGCTTGAGGGAGACGAAGGTCTCGGTCGTCGAGTGGGGATCGATGCCGGTCTCGCTCCGGTAGCCCGGCACCTTCTCGCCGTGGATCAGCCCCGGCCCGTACTGGCCGCGCTCGACGAACTCGTGGACGTCCTCCGGCTTCAGACGGCGGATGGCCCGCAGTACGTCCACCTTCTTGTTGCGCAGCTCGTCGGCCTCGAAGGCGACGGGGGGCTCCATGGCGATCAGGCAGAGGATCTGCGTCAGGTGGTTCTGCACCATGTCGCGCAGGGCGCCCGCGTGATCGTAGTAGCCGCCGCGGGTGCCGACCCCCTCCTCCTCGGCGACGGTGATCTGCACCGAGTCGATGTAGCGGCGGTTCCAGAGCGGCTCGTAGACCGAGTTGGCGAAACGGAAGGCGAGGATGTTCTGCACCGGCTCCTTGCCCAGGTAGTGGTCGATGCGGAAGATCTGCGACTCCTCGAACAGCCCGGCCAGGAAGGCGTTGAGCTCGCGGGCGCTGTCGAGGTCGTGGCCGAAGGGCTTCTCGAAGACCAGGCGCGACCGCTGGGCGTCGGCGAGGCACCTCGCGTCGTGGAGGTTCTGGGCGATGAGCTGCATCACGGAGGGGGGGGTCGCGAGGTAGAAGACGCGCGTCGCCGGCTTCCCGGACTGGGCGTCGAAGGCATCGAGATCGCCGGCCAGCTTCTTGAAGGCCGAGGCGTCGGCGAAGTCGGCCCGCAGGTATTCGAGATGCTCCACGAACTTCTGCCAGGGCTCGTCCTGGGCCTTCCCCGCCCGGCTGAAGTGGTCCACCCCCTCGCGCAGGTGCTGGAAGTAGACGCCCGGGTCCATCTCCTTGATGTCGAGGGTGATGACCTTGAACGGCTCGACCAGAGACTTGTCCAGCCAGAGGTTGTAGAGGGCCGGGATCAGCTTGCGCCAGGCCAGGTCGCCGCCGCCGCCGAAGATCACGAAAGCCGTCGGATTTGTCGCCCTTGTCCCCACGCTTGTCCTCCTAGTTCAGAATCTCAGTCCCAGCGCCTCGAACGCCGCCCGCGTCCCGGCGAGATCACGGTGCCAGACCTCCCGCATCCCCAGCCGGCAGGCCACCTCGGTGAACATCTGCCGGTCGTCGACATAGACCACCTCCCCGGGCTCGGCCTGGGCGACGTCGAGGGCGATGCGGAAGATGTCCTCGTCCGGCTTGCGGAAGTGCACGTAGCTCGAGACGACGAAGATGTCGACGAATTCCTTGAGCTTGAACCGCCGGATGCGGTCCGCCGTCAGCTCCCGCCCCTCGTTGCTCACCACCACCACCTTGAGGCCGTTCTTCGCCTTGACCTCCTTGTACATCTCGATCATCTCCGGGAAGCCCCGGGCCTGCGACAGCATGAAGTCCACCACGGCCTCCTCGGTGAAGTCCCGTGGCTCCCAGAAGATGACCCGCCGCAGGTAGACGGAGAGGCTGATCTTGCCCGCCTCGTAGGTGTCGTAGGTGAGATGGTGCCGCTCGTCCATCTCGTCCGGATCGACCTGGAAGTGCGAGGCGACGAGCTTGCGCAGCCCGCGGTCCCAGCCGTTGGTCAGCAGCACGCCGCCGAGATCGGTGAACAGGTGGGTGATGCTCACGGTGTTCCTCCCGTGGAGACCCCGGTCTCCTCCACTTTCGCCACCGCGGCCGCGGCCAGCAGGCCGTCCAGGGTCTTCGCCGCCGTCCCGGGGCTGACGACCCCGGCCGGCAGGTAGGCCACCATCCAGGCACGGCGGGTGTCGCCGGTGACCTTGACCCGCTGACTGTCGGTGATCGGAGTGCCGAAGGGGCCCTCGGCGTCGGCCAGCAGCGGCCGGCCTTCGAGGTTGAAGGGGCCGCGCAGCGACTCGTAGCTCTCGCCGGGGCGCCCCGCCCGCAGCACCACCGGCGGGGTGATGCTCCCCTCGGCGACGATGCAGCAGGGGACGGCGAGCGCCACCGACAGGCAGTTGTTGAGGTCGACCAGCGGGTGGATCACCGGCAGGTCGTCCCCCTTGAGCAGGCGGCGGAGCAGGGCCTCGGAGGAGGGGCGGTAGCGGGTGGGGTCGCAGCCGGCCGCCCGGAACAGCGACCGCAGGGCGGCCACCGTGGGGTCGGCGGCCAAGCTCTCCGCGCTCCAGTCGGCCCGGGCGCGCTCGCCGGCCCGCCGGCGCAGGTCCGCCAGCCCCTCTTCTCGTTCGGGGAAAACCTCCAGACGGGCCCAGAAGAGGTCCCAGCCCGCGAGCTCGTGGACGACGGAGAACGGGGGCGTCTGCATGGTGAGGGATCTTGACACAGGAGCGGCCCCGGCGGGCCGCCCTGGGGGTGGAACGGGATCAGTGCGCCTTCTGGCGGGCCTCGAAGCGGCGGATGAGCTCCATGGTGGAGGCGCTCTCGGCGCCGGTGCGGCGCGTGCGCCGCCAGGGCTGATCCTGAAGCCGCTGCTTCCGGCTCAGCATCTCCGAAACCTTCCGCAAGTCGGCGTCGGCCTTGGGAGCCTGAAGGTGCTCGAGGATCACCTCGACGGTCATCTGACGGGGGTTGCCATGCCCCAGGTTCCTCGGTACCGGATTGTCCATCGATCGATGCCGCATCTTCGTCTCCTTCCCCAGGTCACAGGTCCACGGCCCAGGGTGCTCATCCGGTTAGACACCCCCAGACGGCAATAAGTTTCCGCGCCGGCCTCGTCTCCCGACTCGCAAGATCAGTGCCGGCCCTCAGGGATTACGAGGCCGGCCCCCTTTCGGACGTATTCCAGCTCCCTGAACGGCAAAATCGCCTCTCCCCCTCGCGTCGCGAGGCACTGAAGAGCGTGGGGGACATCATGGATTGAAACACCTGTAAGGAAAAACGCCCGGCGCCTGGAACCGTTTCACCACACGGCCACGCACCCTTGCCCCGCCCTCCCCCCTCGCGCCCACTCTCCCCCCGTCCCCACTTCCGGCGCCGGGCATCAAACTCAGCCGGCTGCTCAACAATCTGGACGTTATATGGACAAATTGTCAAAGTCAAGCGATTTGTACAGATATGCCATCGACTGTCCATTATCTTCACCGCAGGGCACGCCAATTGCTCAACAACCCCGCGGAGATGAAAGGAGGACTCGACGATGCGAAGCTCAGATGGAGAGGTTTGGAAGGGGGCCGCCGTCGGACTGGCCGCGGGGCTCGCCGCCACCTGGGTGATGACCCAGTTCCAGGAGCTCTCGGGGAAGCTGGAACAACAGCTGAAGGAGAAGGGGGAAGACAGCTCCCGTGCTCCGCAGCACTCCGCCAAGCGCGGCAAGCAGGAGAGCGCCGGGGAGAAGCAGGAGGAGGACGACGCGACGGTGAAGGCGGCCGCAAAGCTCTCCCGGGCCCTCTTCCACCACAAGCTCACCAAGCGGGAGAAGAAGACCGCCGGCCCCGCCATGCACTACGGGTTCGGCGCCCTGACCGGGGCGGCCTACGGGGCGCTGGCGGAGCTCGCTCCCGGGGTGACGCGGGGGGCCGGGCTGCCGTTCGGGACGGCGGTCTGGCTGGCGGCGGACGAGATCTCGGTGCCCGCCTTCGGGCTCTCCCGTCCGCCCTGGGAGTACCCGCCGCCGGTCCACGCGCGGGCGCTCGGCGCGCACCTGGTCTACGGCCTGGCGACCGAGGGGGTGCGGCGGCTGGTACGGCGGCTCCTCTGAACCGGTCAGGAGCCTTTGAGGAGGATCCGCCCCCGGGAGCTCCAGGGGTCGTACCAGACCACCCCGTCCTTCCCCGCGAGGGAGAGGCGGGCATCCTTGAACACCGGAAGCTTCAGCTCCGCGAGCCGCCGCGAGCCCAGGTCCCTGGCGCCGCCGGTCTCCAGGTCGACGAGCCAGACCTCCCAGGAGGGGCGCGGCGAACCGGTCCGCAGGCCGGCGACCCGGAGGAGGCCCGGCGCGGGCTGATCCACCACGTCCAGGTTGCGGACGCCCGCGAAGCCGAACCGCCGCAGCTCCGAGCGCCCGTCGGGGGAGAGGATCCGTAGCTCCACGCCGGGCTGGATGCGGGTGACGGCGATCCGTCCGTCCGCCAGGAACGTGCCGCGGGACATGCCGTCGGCGAGTTGGGCGAGGGGCACCCCCGTCCTCGCGTCGCAGAGCCGCAGGAAGTCGCGCGTCCGCAGGATCGCCCGGTCGCCGCTCGCGGCGAGGTTCCAGCCGGTGATCGCCCTCTCCCCGGGGATGCTGCCGGTCGACGCGACTCTCGGTGGTACCGCCGCGAGGTCGAGCTCGGAGATGCCGCGCCGCTTGGTCGTTCCATAGTTGATCCCGCCGTCGCCGAACCACGGATAGAACGGGAGGTCATAGATCCGCAGGCGATCGTTGCCGGCGAACGCGAGCCAGGGGCGCAGGCTCTGGTAGGGGACCGACGCGAGCAGGCGCCCGGCGTCGAGGTCGTCGACGGTGATGCGCCCATCCCAATCGTAGGCGGCGAGCCGGCGGCCGTCCGGCGAGAGGGCCAGGCTGCGCGGGGGGTACCGGAACGCGACGGACGTCCGCACCGGGAGGGCGCCGGGGCGGTCCAGATCCAGGTGGAAGGCCACGACGGGGCCCTGGAAGGGGCGGCCGTCGAACTCCATCCAGACGGCCCGCCGGCCGTCGGCCGAGAAGAGCACCGAGGAATCCGCATCCTGGAGGCCGATCAGTCCGAAGCGGGCGCGGACGGAGCGTCCGGTCTTCACGTCGTAGAGGAAGCTGGGGTTGTAACCGGGGCGCCGTACCGCGGGCCCGCTGAAGGCGACCCAGCGCCCCCCCGGAGCCGCGTTGACGCGGGTGACCCCGAGCAGATCGCCGGGGCCGGCGGCGAGGACCCAGAAGCCGCAACCCACGAAGAGGAGAGCGGCGGCGCCCAGCCCTCCCCAGAGGCCCGCCGAAAGGACCTGGTGCCCTCGCCGCGGGTCGGTCCTCCCTCGCGTCACCTGCAGGGCGCTGGCCATGAGGAGGGAGAGCAGAACGGCGAGGAAGAAGCCCAGCTCCATCCAGGCGACGATGCCGGGCTGGACGCTCCGGCTTCTGGAGCTCAGATAGAGGAGGAGCCCCTCGGCGACCAGCCGCCGCACCGTCCACCAGAAGAGGCCCGCGACCACCCCCAGAGCCACCAGATCCAGCACGGCCCAGAGGGAGCGGGAGCGCACGATGATGCTTGCGGCATGGGCGCCGAAGAGCAGGAAGAAGAGGATGAAACCCCAGGCGAGGAGCAACCCGGACCCGCTCACGTCCAGCATCCCCCCGATGCCCCAGATGCCGTTGAGGTTGAGACTTCCTCCGGTCAGGAGGGCCGGGGTGAGGACGAGGAGGCCGGCGCCGAAGACCAGCACCAGCGCCGCGGCGGCCTTGCCGGCCCAGAGCGCCCAGCCGGGGAGCGGGCGGGCGAAGTAGAAGCCGAGCCGCCGCTCCGCGAGGTCGGAAGCGATGATCGAGCCGCCCAGGAACAGGGCCATGAGCGCGGTCAGGAGCAACGCGAGCCCGAACGCCATCGCCCCCTGGAGGTCGGCGACCGCCACCCCGCCCGGCCGGAATCCCGGCACCCACGGCAGCGCCGCCGCGGCGACCCCCAGGAGCAGGGCCACCAGGGCGAGCAGGCGGCGCTCGAAGAGCTCGCGCCCGAAGACGGCGGCGAACCCTCTCATCGCCCCTCCTCCGGGGCGCCGGTGAGGGCGATGAAGATCTCCTCCAGGGTGAGCGAGGTGACCTCCGGCCCGTCCTCGGCGGGCAGGCGCCCCTCGTCATACTGCGAGACGACCGCCTCCACTTCCCAGCCGCGCGAGGCGACGGCGACCGGCGCCAGCGCCGTCAGCCGCCCCACCGCCGCCTCCCGCGAGCGCGGGAAGCTGATGCGGCGGAAGCGGGCCTTGAGCGTCTCCATCTCCTCGTCGAGCACGATCCGGCCCCGGTTCAGGATGCCCACCCGGTCGGCGATCCGCTCGACGCCCGCGAGGTCGTGGGTGGTGATGAACACCGTAGTCCCGCGGTCGGCGAGGTCGCCGATCAGCTCCTCGAAGACCGCCTTGCGCGCCACCGCGTCGAGCCCCAGCGTGGGATCGTCGAGCACCAGCAGGCGCGGCGAGCTGGCCAGCGCGAGGGCCAGGGAGACCTGCCCCTTCTGCCCCTTGGAGAGCTTGCCGAACGGGGTGCCGGCGGCGACGCCGAAGCGTTCCAGCCGCGCCTCCACCCCCGCGGCGTCCCAGCGCGGATAGAGCCGGGAGCAGAAGCGGGAGAGCTGGCGCGCCGTCATCGCCGGCGGCGCGTTCGGGTCCTCGGGCACCACCCCCACCTCGGCGAGGATGGAGGCCCGCTCCCGCCAGACGTCCCGACCGAGCAGCAGGGCGCGGCCCGCCGTGGGCTTCTGCTCTCCCAGCAGGCAGCGGACGAGCGACGACTTGCCGGCGCCGTTGCGGCCGAGCAGGGCGTAGACCGACCCTTCCGGGACGGCGAGCGAGACCTGGTCGAGGGCCAGCCGCCGGCCATAGCGGACGGCGAGGCCCTCCAGGACGATCGGGTTCATCCTCGTTCTCCTTCCGGTTCTTCGGGGTTGCCGCCGGTCAGGCTCGTCCAGGCGGCGTCGAACGTGGCGACCGCCTCCTCGCGGCCGGCCCCCAGGGTCACCGCCAGGCTGGCGTAGCGCACCGCCTCTTCGAGCAGGCGGACGTTGCGCCGGGCGTCCTCCAGCGGTGGCGGGGTCGCGGCGACGAACGTCCCCTCACCACGCCGCACGGCGAGCACGCCCGCGTCGGTCAGCCGCTGGTAGGCCTTGGAGACCGTGGCCGGATTGACCTGGAGATCGCGGGCGAGGTCCCGAACCGAGGGCACGAGCATCCCCGCCGGCAGCGCGCCGCGCGCCACCAGATGCCGCACCCCCTCCTCGATCTGCCGCCAGATCGGACGGGCGTCGCGGGGGTCGATGCGCAGGAGGGGGGGCATGCGAGAGGCAGTGTACCACGACAATGGTACAGTTCCGCTCAGGCCCTCCCCGCCACCTCCGCCAGCGCCTCCGGCGGCAGCGCGAAGGCGCCGGCGACGAGGTCGGAGTCCGGCTCGGCGATCTCGGGGTAGCGGAGGCCGGGAAGGAGCTGGACGTCGAAGATCTCCTGGACCAGCCCCTCGAAGCGGACGAAGCCGGCGACCTCGCCGCTGCGGAGGTCGACGACCCAGACGCCGCAGAGCCTCTCCTGGATCCGCTCGGTCAGCGGAATGCCGCCGAAGATGTTGCTCTCCCGCACCTGCGAGAGCCCCACGAAGGCGTAGGGTCCCGCGAAGGCGAGGCCGCGGGTGAAGCCGGGGAGCTGGGCCACCGCCTCCACCCGGCCGGTCGCCAGGTCGACCGTGCCGATCTCCCCCTTCCCTGATTCGAGCACCCAGAGCCGCCCAGCGTGCCAGCGCGGCGAATGCGGCATCGAAAGGCCGCGGGCCACGATCTCGCCGCTGGGCACGTCGATCAGCACCCCGCCGTTGGCCTTGCCTTCGCGCCACCCCTGCGGCGCGTCGGTGGCGCCGAGGGCGGTGACCCAGCGCACGCGGCCGTCCATCAGGGCGAGGCCGTTGAGGTGGCAGCGGTCCTCGGGAGCGAGCGCGCTCACGAAGGGGGGGCGCCAGCGGGGGACGAAGCTGTGCTCGCCGTCCAGGGAGGCGAGGCAGGAGAAGCGGGTGTTGACCGCCCACAGGCCGTCGGCCGCGAAGGCCAGCTCGTGGACCCGGATGTCGCCGGTGACGTACGCCTGGCGCGGGAGAAAACAGGCGTCGTGCTTGCCGGGCGGCTTCAGCTTGCGGCCGGCCTCGGGCAGGTTGCGGTACTCCCAGACGTGGCGCTGGGTGCCGAGGGCGAGCGCGTGGGTGCCGACCGCGATCCCCATCGGGCTCGGAAAGGCGCGGAAGTGGGTGTTGAGGGCCTCGCCGTCGGCGCGCAGGACGATCAACCGGCCGCTCTGGTAGGTGGAGACCAGCAGCGAGGAGCCCAGGCGCTCCAGGAGCCGCGGCACGCCGGCGGAGTAGACGCTGCGGAAGGCGTCCGGGTCGTTGGGTGCCGCGGGCGCCGCGCCCCTCTCCGTCCTGGGCACCGCGGGGGCCTCGGCGGGCGAGCGCCGCGCCGGGCGGGTCGCCGGCGGGTTGGCGAACAGGTCGCGAGCCCGCTCGGCGACCCCGGCCACCAGGGGGATGACCGGCTTGAGCTCCTCGCCGTTGTGTTGCCACTTCTCCGGCTCCGGGGAGGTGAGGGTCGAGCGGGAGAGGGGGAGGGGCGAGGTCAGGGCACGGTCCCAGCCGAGGCCGGTGAATTGGCAGAGATGCTCGATCTCGGCCTGCGGCTCGGCGACCAGGCGGTCATAGCTCGCGACGCACCAGCGGCCGGGGGGCAGGGCCGCGAGGTCGTCGAGGAGCTGGGAGGTGGCGATCGCCCACTGCCGGGCGACGATCTCCGCGAGGTCCTTCCCCGCCAGCTCCCGCCAGCCGGGAACCAGGAGCAGCGACCAGGGCGGTCCGTCCCACCCCGGCAGGTTCGGATAGGTGACGAAGCGGCCGGACCGCCAGGCGTCCAGCATGCTGGAGATGGTCTCCCGCGGGTCGCGATAGAGATAGACGAACAGGGCGTCCGGATAGGTGGCGGCCAGGAACGGCACCCGCAGGGAGTTCTTCGGGGTCTTCTCCAGGAGGCGGAGGCCGGCGGCCCCCTCCGGCGGCGGATTGCCGTCGCGGTCCCGCAGGCCGGCGCGGAGCCCCGCGGTGAGCCGCTGGACGATTTCGGGCGAGACGTCCTCCGCCGTCAGCCGGTTGGATTCCCAATCGCGGCCGGCGGGGTGCTGCCCCGCGATCCTCTCGAACACGGCGTGGCTCTCCCCGCCGATCGTCCAGAGGCCGGGTCCCTGGGCCAGGGTCTCGAACAGCAGGCTCGACCCCGCGCGCGGGGAGGAGACGATGAACACCGGCCGGTCGAACATCGGCAGCGCCGGCCGCGGCGGAGCGGCGGCGGGCCTCGCGCCCGTCACCGGGGCCGGCGCGGCGGCCAGCTCCGGGTTGAGCCCCGGGCGGACGATCATCTGGCGGACGATCTCCACCGCCTCGGCGCGGTTGGCCAGCCGCAGGCGCCCCTCGAAGCGGCCGAGGCGGGCCTCGAGCCCGGCCAGCAGGCGCCGGTAGCCGGGCCACCCGGCGGGGGACTCGCCGTGCGCCGCCCAGGCGGAACGCCAGTCGGCGCGGAAGCGGTCGAGCTCGGCCCGCAGCTCGGCGACCAGGGCGGGGGGCTCCGCGGCGAGATCGGCGATGAGCGAGGCCAGCAGGCTCTCCTGCTCCCAAGGGGACATCACCACCGGCTGATTGATCGTCTCGAAAGTGAGCTCCGGGTCCTCGTCCGGCGCGAAGGAGACGGCGCGGGCCGGGGCGGCCGGGGCTCGGCCCGGCCCACCGAACGGGCGCTCGCCGGCGGCGGCGAGGTCCCAGAACGCGGCGGAGCCCACGCTGTCGGCCACCAGGTGGATGCGCCGCGTGGGGTTGGGGTTGAGCACGTTGTGGATCTTCCAGGTGTCGAAGATCCAGGCCTCCCCCGCCGCCATGTGGACCGCGCGGTCGCCGCACAGGAACCGTACCTCCGGCTGGGTGACGACCGGAACGTGGATGCGCACCCGCTGCATCCAGTAGTAGTTGGTGTCGGCGTGCGCGGTGGCCTCGGCATTGCCGTCGAGCCGCATCAGCCGGGTGCGGCCGAGGACGGCGCCGAAGGAGGCCAGCACCTGCCGCAGATAGGGGCAGCGGGCCAGGTGAGGCGTCGGGCGCATCGGCCCCCGGGTGGCGTCGTCGGCGGGATCGCCGCCGGCGGCGATCAGCGGCAGGGCGGAGTTGCCGGGGTGCCCCTGGGGGTGGGGGCGCCAGTCCTCTTCTCCGAAGGCCGCCACTTCGGCGGCCAAGCGGCCGGCGTCGAAGCGGAGAGGCAGCTTGACGAGCTCGGTATCCAATCTCATGAAAAATTCCCTAATGCATGTAGAATCTGTAGATCGGCTTTTTGTCGGGGAACATAGTCTGTCACAGGGAGGAGGTCTGCAACATGGATCAGCATTCTAGAGCGGGCGGCGGAGAGGTGAAGCTCAGCCGCCAGCGCCGGCGGGCCCTGGAGAGGGCTCAAGGTCAGACGCGGAAGCCGGGAACCGCGGAGAAGGCCCTGATTTCAGGAGCGGCACTGGCGCTCGCCGGGTTCGGTCTCGCCACCCCGGCCGACGCGGCCACGTTCAACGTCTCCAATCTCAACGATTCCGGCGCGGGGAGCCTGCGGCAGGCGATCCTCGACGCCAACGCCGCCGCGGGGCCGGACACCGTCACCTTCCAGGCGGGGCTCACCGGCACCATCACCCTCACCTCCGGCCAGCTCGACGTCACCGACTCGGTGGACATCCAGGGGCCGGGAGCGGCGGTGATCTCGGTGAGCGGCAACAACGCCTCGCGGGTCTTCTACCTCTACAACAACGCGGCGCTGATCGACGTCACCATCTCGGGGCTGACCATCACCCAGGGCGCGGCCAACATCGGCGCCGGGATCGTCGACTTCGACGAGAACCTCACCCTCAACCACGTGGCGATCACCGGCAACACCGCCACCGGCGAGGGCGGCGGGCTCTGGATGGACGGCTTCACGTTCGCCGCCACCATCCGCGACTCGACGATCTCCGGCAACACCGCCGCCAAAGGCGGCGGCGTCTACAACGAGGACACCGGCGGGCCGCTGCTGTTCCAGCGGACGGCGATCACCGGCAACACCGCCACCGGCAACGGCGGCGGCGTCTACTTCTACGATCCGGACACGGCGATCACCTTCGAGGACTCGACGATCTCGGGCAACACCGCCGGCAACAAGGGCGGCGGTATCTTCGACTACGACACCGACGGCACCGGCGCCTTCACCATCAGCCGCACCACGATCTCCGGCAACAGCGCCAGCAGCTCCGGCGGCGGCGCCTACTTCTACGGGCCGGACACCCCGGTGGTCATCGAGGACAGCACGATCTCCGGCAACCACGCCACCGGGGGGAGCGGCGGCGGCCTCTTCCTCTACAACCTGTACGACCCCTTCACGATCCGCAACTCGACGGTCGCCAACAACACGGCGGCCGGCAACGGCGGCGGGATCTACCTGTACAGCGGCACGGTGACGCTCGACGACACCATCGTGGCGGACAACAGCCTCGTGGCTGCTCCCCGGACGACGAGAGGCTCCACGACCACCAGCGATCTGGCGACCGGAGACGGCGGCGAGTTCGACGCCCGCTACAGCCTGATCGAGGTCACGGGGAGCCCCAACATCGTCGACAACGGCGGCAACATCTTCAACCAGGACCCGCAGCTCGGGCCCCTGCAGAACAACGGCGGCCCCACCCTGACCCAGCGGCCGGCGGGCACCAGCCCGGTGATCAACGCCGGCGATCCGGCGTTCACGCCGCCGCCGTCCACCGATCAGCGCGGCTTCCCCCGCGTGGTCAACGGCCGCATCGACATCGGCGCCGTCGAGCTCGCCCCGGGGACGATCCAGTTCTCCACCAGCACCATGACCGTCAACGAGAACGCCGGCACCGTCACCATCACCGTCACCCGCACGGGCGGCTCCGACGGCGCGGTCTCGGCGACCTACAACACCAGCAACGGCACCGCGGTGGCGCCGGGTGACTACATCACCGCCGCCGGCACCGTCAGCTTCGCGGACGGGGATACGACCCCCAAGACCTTCCAGGTGACGATCGTGAACGATACCCTCGACGAGCCCGACGAGACCTTCAACGTGATCCTCGCCAACCCCACCGGCGGAGCCGTGCTGGGCGCCGTCACCACCGAGGTGGTGACCATCCTCGACGACGACGCCCCCGTGGTGGCTCCCGTTCCCACCCTCGGCGATCTGGGCAAGGTCCTGCTCGCCGGCCTGCTGGGCGCGGGCGGGTTGCTGATGATGCGCCGCCGCCGTGGCCTCACCGCCCCGGTCGTGGCCCTCACCCTCACCCTGGCCGGAGCCCATGCGGCCGACGCCAGGGTCCGTCCGCCGAAGGAGGTCAAGGCGGGGACGATCCAGCAGGCCGCGGTACAGGGAGCGACCGCGACGCTGCACTTGGCCGACGGCACCGCGGTGACGGTCCCCCTGGGGGCCGTTGAGATCAAGGACCGCCGGCACCACCGCGGCAGGACCGCCCTTCCAGGGGTCGCCAACCTGCCGGCCGGCCAGCCGGTGGTGATCAAGATCAAGCACGCCGCCGACGGCTCGATCAAGGGCGTCAAGCTGCAGCTCTTCGACACCCCGCAGGCCGCCCAGGCCTCGCTGGCCCGCGACCGCCACTGATACCTTCTTCCCTTCCCGGGGCCCGGTTCGCCGGGTCCCGGGCTCCGCTACCCCCCTACTCCTGCCAGGAGTGGGAAGTCTCTTCCGCCGCGGGCACCAGGCGCGGATTCGCCATCAGGATGCGGGCGCAGGTATTCCAGCGCAGGATGGCGCCGTCGTTGCCGGGCGGCCGGATCTCGGCGGCCCTCTCGAAGTGGACCATCGCCTCCTTGAACCAGTCGTGGGCGATATGGCCGGCGTGCAGCCCGCCGCGCTTGAGCTGCGCCTTGGCCCGGCGCTCGCAGATGATGCCGGCATAATAGGTCCGGCCATACTCGTCCGAGATCCGGGGGAGGAGCTGCCGCGCCTGCTCGAGACAGGGGTTCGGGCGCTCCGCGAACTGATCGGTGAGGGCGAGCACCAGCGTGACGGTCGCCTCCTGGTTGCCGGGCTCCGCCTCCAGGATGTCCCGGCAGATGCTCTCGGCCTCCAGCGCCTCGTTCAGGAGGCGGTAGCGGTGCGCTTTCTCCAGGGCCGCGGGGATGGCTTCGCGGGAGAGGGTCTTCAGGGTGTACATGGCCAGCCTCCTTGGGCTTCTCTGCTTCCAGGTCACTTCCGGAAGACGCGGAGGAGCCTCTTCAAGGGATCATAGAACTCGTCGACCACCCGCTCTTTCAGCGGGATGATGGCGTTGTCGGTGATGGTGATCCCCTCGGGGCAGACCTTGGTGCAGCACTTGGTGATGTTGCAGTAGCCGATCCCGTGGGCATCCTTGAGATCGCCGAGACGGTCCTCGGCGTCGAAGGGGTTCATCTCCAGGGCGGCGGCGTAGACCAGCAGCCGGGGACCGATGAACTGGTCGTGCAGGTGGTGCTCGCGCAGGACGTGGCAGACGTCCTGGCAGAGGAAGCACTCGATGCACTTGCGGAACTCCTGGGCGCGGTCGACGTCCGCCTGCTGCGCCCGCCAGGTGCCGTCCGGAGCATCGGCCGGGCGGGGCTTGAACTTCTTGATCTTCTGCTTGGCCGCGAAGTTCCACGAGACGTCGGTCACCAGGTCGCGGACCGGCGGAAACGTCCGCATCGGCTCGATGGTGACCGGCTGGTCGAGCGGCAGGTCGCTCAGGCGGGTCATACACATCAGCCGCGGCTTGCCGTTGACCTCGGCCGAGCAGGAGCCGCACTTGCCCGCCTTGCAGTTCCAGCGCACCGCGAGGTCGGGAGCCGATTCCGCCTGGATCTGGTGCACCGCGTCGAGCACCACCATGCCCTCGGTGACGCCGGTCGCGTAGTCCTTGAGCGCGCCGCTCTCGCGGTCCCCTCGCCAGATGCTGAAGGTTGCCTGCGCCATTACTTCATCTCCTCGATGACCGCTTTGAGCTCCGGGGGCACGGGGACGACCGGCACGCGGGCGATCCGCATCCCGCCGTCCGCCTCCTTGCGGACCACGATGTTGACGGCGCCGAAGGCGGCGTCCTTCTCCGGATGGTCGGCGCGGAACTGGGCGCCGCGGCTCTCCTGGCGCTCCAGGGCCGCCCGAGTCACCGCCTCCGAGACGGTGAGGAGGTTGGGGAGGTCGAGCGCCGTGTGCCAGCCCGGGTTGTACTCGCGGTTGCCGGCCACGGCGACCGCCGCGGCCCGCGCGCGCAAATCCCGGATCTCCTCCAGGGCCTGCGCCATCTCCGATTCGGTGCGGACGATGCCGACCAGGTTCTGCATCATCCCCTGCAACTCGTGCTGGATCTGAAACGGCCCCTCGGCCCCCGGCTCGCCGTGGCGCTCGAAGGGGGCGAACAGCCGTTTCGCCGCCGCCTCGACCTCGGCCTCGTCGATCCGCCCCGCGCCGTTCTCGCGGGCGAACGCCGCGGCGTGCTCGCCGGCGCGCTTGCCGAACACCAGCAGGTCGGAGAGCGAGTTGCCACCCAGGCGGTTGGCGCCGTGCAGGCCGGCGCCGCACTCGCCCGCCGCGAACAGGCCGGGGACGGTGGACATCTGGCTCTCGGGATCGACCCGCACCCCCCCCATCATGTAATGCGTGGTGGGCCCGACCTCCATCGGCTCCTTGGTGATGTCGATGTCCGCGAGCTGCTTGAACTGGTGGTACATGCTCGGGAGCTTGCGCTTGATGTGCTCTGGCGCGTTGGAGATCCGCTCCTTGATCCAGGAGATGTCGAGGAACACGCCGCCGTGCGGGCTCCCCCGCCCCTCCTTGACCTCGCGCACGATGCAGCGCGCCACGTGGTCGCGGGTGAGCAGCTCCGGCGGGCGGCGGGCGTTCTTGTCCCCCTGGCAGTAGCGCCACCCCTCTTCCTCGTTGTCCGCGGTCTGCTCCTTGTAGAGCGGCGGGATGTCGTCGAACATGAAGCGCCGCCCCTCCTTGTTGCGCAGCACGCCCCCCTCGCCGCGCACGCCCTCGGTGACCAGGATGCCGCGCACGCTGGGCGGCCAGACCATCCCCGTGGGGTGGAACTGGACAAACTCCATGTCGATCAGGTCGGCGCCGGCGTCGTAGCCCAGCGCGTGGCCGTCGCCGGTGTACTCCCAGCTGTTGCTGGTCACCGAGAAGGCGCGGCCGATCCCGCCGGTGGCGAGGATCACCGACTTGGCCTCCCAGACCACACAGCGCCCACGCTCCCGCTCGTAGCCGAAGGCGCCGGCCAGGCGGCCGCCGTCCTTGAGCAGGGTGCTGATCGTGTGCTCCATGTGGAAGGAGATCCCCAGGTGGATGCTGTGATCCTGGAGGGTACGGATCATCTCGAGGCCGGTGCGGTCGCCGACGTGGGCGAGGCGCGGGTAGCGGTGGCCGCCGAAGTTGCGCTGCAGGATGCGCCCGTCCGGCGTGCGGTCGAACACCGCGCCCCAGGTCTCCAGCTCGCGCACCCGGTCCGGCGCCTCCTTGGCATGGATCTCGGCCATCCGCGGATGGTTCAGGTACTGGCCTCCCCGCATGGTGTCGGAGAAGTGGACCCGCCAGTTGTCGCGGTCGTCGACGTTGGCCAGGGCGGCGGCGACGCCCCCCTCGGCCATCACCGTATGGGCCTTGCCGAGGAGCGACTTCGAGACCACCCCCACCTTCGCGCCGGTGGCCGCCGCCTCGATGGCGGCGCGCAGGCCGGCGCCGCCGGCCCCCACCACCAGCACGTCATATTGATACCGCGGAAAGTCGGCCACCTAGAAGATCCTCCAGTCGGTCCAGATCCCCATCGAGCAGAGCCGGACGTAGAGGTCGGAGAACCCCACCGAGCAGAGGCTCAGCCAGGCGAACATCATGTGGCGCCGGTTGAAGCAGCCGACGCACTTGTAGGCCTTGAGCCGTGCTGGCGATCCCGAGAGCCGGTCGCGGTAGCCGCCGATCAGGTGGCGGAGCGAGTGGCAGCCGAAGGTGTAGCTGCTCAGCAGGAGCACGTTAGTGGCCAGCACCAGGGTGCCCACCCCGAGCCCGAAGGAGGTCTGGCCGGTGGCGGGGTCGGTGAACCAGAAGGCCTTCCAGACGTCGTGGACGAGGAAGACCAGGAAGAACAGGGCGAGGTAGAGGAAGTAGCGATGGACGTTCTGGAGGATCAGCGGAAAGGAGCGCTCGCCGAGATAGCGCTTGCGGGGCTCGCCCACCGAACAGGACGGAGGATCGGCCCAGAAGGCCTTGTAGTAGGCGCCCCGGTAGTAATAGCAGGTGAAGCGGAAGCCGCCGGGGGCCCAGAGGATGAAGAACGCCGCCGACCACGGGATCAGCCCCGGCCACCACCCCGGCTTGCCGCCGAACCAGCTGGTCCCGGGATCGCCGAAGACCTCGGGGGAGTAGAACGGCGAGAGATAGTTGCCGAAGCGGTAGTGCGCCCCCTGGAACGCCGCCCACGTGGAGTAGACGATGAAGGTGGAGAGCCCCAGGAAGACCACCAGCGGCTGCACCCACCACGCATCCCGCCGCTTCGTCTCGCCGAAGGAGCGCTGATTGAGAACGTCTAAGGCCATGCTGCCGCTCCCCCCTGTTGGTTCGATACCGGTATTCGTGGCCGGTATTGAAGCCCGAAGGAGGGGGTGGTGTCAAACGGGGGGCAGCCGCATTCCCGGGCCAACGGCC
This sequence comes from uncultured Acidobacteriota bacterium, assembly GCA_963698025.1. Classification (GTDB taxonomy): domain Bacteria; phylum Acidobacteriota; class Thermoanaerobaculia; order Multivoradales; family UBA5704; genus DATARR01. The sequence continues at coordinate 2,940,740 of OY969112.1, forward strand.
CGGGCTTCCATGGGTTCCGAAGAGACCCTGGAAGGCGATGTTCCGGATTTCACCCAACCGATAACGGTCCTTCAGGCCGCAACGGGTTTGAGGCGATGGCTCAATCCCGCCGTTGCGCGCCTTCGAGCGGCCCTTCTTATATATAAACCTCCCAGAATTATATACGAAGTCCTCCTGGAGAGGGCTCGAGAGGCCTTCAGGCTGCCGTTGGAGGGTCTCGCAGAGACTCCGGCGACCCTTTTTATATATAAGACTGGAAATTTTATATAGAGAGTACCCTTGGAGAGGGTTCGAGGGGATCTTTCTATATAGAAACTGCAGGAAACTATATAGAGATGACTCCTGGAAAGGTCGGCAAGCCTTCAGGAACGGTATTAACGCCCACTTTGTATATATCCAGGAGCCCCGAAGAGCTTTCCGGAGGGGCTGACTGGCCAAAAACCTGGGCTGGCGGCCTGCTGGGAGGCGGTTTCTATATACAAACTTGAGATTCTTATATATGAAAGACATCCGCCGGGCATTCAGGGAGTCGATCGTATATAAAATTTGGCAAAGTTTATATATTGGCTATTCAAATTTCGCCCTTTCAGGGCGGGTCAGACTTCTTGGCATCCAATTTCTTTCAGACCCGCTCCGTCGACTCTGCTAATCTTCCTCTGAAGGAGATTGAAGAATGCGCGCAGTCGTACTCTATCCAGGCGAAGACGGTTATTGGGTGGCGGAATGTCCTTCACTCCCCGGCTGCATCAGCCAGGGCAGCACCAAGCCCGAAGCTTTAAGCAACGTCAAAGAGGCCATCGAAGGTTGGCTGGAGACTGCCGAAGCTCACGGGCAGTCGATCCCTGAGGAGCGGTTTGAAGTCCAGGTCGTCTGCGTGTGAGCAGGCTTCCGGTCATCTCCGGCCGTGATTTCGTCCGCGCAATGGCCCAGTTGGGGTTCGTCCTGGACCGGCAAAAAGGGAGTCACCTCATCCTGTTCCGCGCGGACCCACCGACAACTCTCTCCGTCCCCGACCATCGCGAGCTCGATCGCGGCACCCTGAGAAGCCTGCTGCGACAGGCGGGAGTCTCACACGACGAGATCTCCCGGCTGTTGTAGGACTCCTACCCCGCCAGCATCTCCATCACCTTCCCCACCGCCTCCGCCGGCGCTACCATCCGCTTCTCGCGGTCCCGCCGCAGAGAGACCTCGACCTTCCCATCCGCCAGCGACTTGGCGCCGACCGTCACCCGCACGGGGATGCCGATCAGGTCGGCGTCCTTGAACTTGACGCCGGGGCGCTCGTCGCGGTCGTCGAAGAGGACGTCGATCCCCTTCTCCTGGAGCTGGGCGTAGAGATCCTCGGCGGTGCGCTTGACCGCCTCGTCCTCGGGGTTGACGGCGATCAGCAGCACCTCGAACGGCGCCAGCGGACGGGGCCAGATGATGCCGTCCTTGTCGTGGTTCTGCTCGATGGCGGCGGCCACCGTGCGGCCGATGCCGACGCCGTAGCAGCCCATGATCATCGGCTTGTCCTCCCCCGCCTCGTCGGTGAACACGCAGCCGAGCTTCTCCGAGTACTTGGTGCCGAGCTTGAAGATGTGCCCGACCTCGATGCCGCGGAAGGCCACCAGCGTGCCGTCGCAGCGCGGGCAGGGGTCGCCGCCCGAGACCAGCAGCAGGTCGGTCCAGTCGGAGAGGTCGACGTCGCGCCCCCAGTTGACGTTGGTGAGGTGGGCGTCCCCCTTGTTGGCGCCGGTGACGAAGTTGGTCATGCCGCGCACGCCGACGTCGCCGACCACCGGGATCCCCTTCAGCCCCACCGGACCGGCGAAGCCGACCGGGGCGCCGGTCGCCTCGCGCACCTTCTCCTCGCTGGCGAGCGCCAGGTGCTGGACGTCGAAGTGGTTGGCGAGCTTGATCTCGTTGACCTCGCGGTCGCCGCGGACGAGCGCCGCCACCAGCCCCTTCTCGGTCTCGTAGATCAGCGTCTTGACCAGCCGCTTCGGGGCCACCTTGAGGAAGCGGGCGACCTCGTCGACGGCGTGCTTGCCCGGGGTGGCCACCTCCTGCATCTCCTGCTGCGCGAAGGCCGTGCCGGCCTCCTCGACCCGCCGGGTCTCGGCGCGCTCGACGTTGGCGGCGTAGCCGCAGGTGGGGCAGCGGACGACGGCGCTCTCCCCCGTCTCGGCCACCACCATGAACTCGTGGGAGGCCGAGCCGCCGATCGAGCCGGTGTCGGCCTCGACCATGGTGTAGTCGAGAGCGCAGGCCTCGAAGATCCGGCAGTAGGCGGCCCGCATCGCCTCGTAGGACTCGTCGAGGCTCTCGGGGGTGGCGCCGAAGGAGTAGGCGTCCTTCATCAGGAACTCGCGCCCGCGCATCAGGCCGAAGCGGGGGCGGATCTCGTCCCGGAACTTGGTCTGGATCTGGTAGAGGTTGAACGGCAGCTGCCGGTAGCTCTTGACGTCCCGGCGGACCGTGTCGGTGATCACCTCCTCGTGGGTGGGGCCGAAGACGAAGTCCCGCTCGTGGCGGTCCTTGATGCGCAGCAGCTCCTTGCCGTAGCGCTGCCAGCGGCCGGACTCCACCCACAGCTCGGCCGGCTGGATGGCCGGCATGAACAGCTCGATGGCGCCGGCCGCGTTCATCTCGCGGCGCACGATCGCCATGAACTTCTGCAGGCTGCGCCAGCCGAACGGCAGGTAGGTGTAGATGCCGGCGGCGGTCTTCTTGATCATGCCGGTGCGCACCATGAGCTGGTGGCTGATCACCTCGGCGTCGTTCGGCACCTCGCGGGTGGTGTACAGGTAGTAGCGGCTCCAGCGCATCGCGTCCTCCGATCCAGATCGGGGCTTGAAACCCCGAAGGGGCGACATTCTACATTGCGCGGACGCTCAGGAACGAGGATGGAGATCCCGGAAGAAAGACGGCCCGCCGGATTCCCCGGATAGCGTTTCCGGAAGCAAGATGGCGCTCCCGGAAGAAAGACGGCGCCGCGGGAAGAAAGACGACGGCCCGGGAAGCCAGGATAACCGTCCAGATGGCAAGACGGCGGCTCGGGAAGCTGAAAAAACGGCCGGGGAACCAAAATATCCGTCCGGATGGAAAGACGGCGATCCGGGAAGCCTGAAAAACGGCGGGGAAAGCAAAAAAACCATCCGGGAAGAAAACGGGCCGTCCGGGAAGCTGAAAAACCGCGCGGGAACCGAAAACAGCCGTCCGGATGGCTCCGGCGCGGGCCGGGACGAGAAATCCCGCTACTTCCTGGCTCCCCGTCGGGACCGCTCGATCACGCGGGCGGAATCCTTCATGCACTCCATCATCTTTTCCTGGAGCGCCTCGCCGCGGTCGCCGAGGGCGCGGGCGTGGGCGAGCACGGAGCGGGCCTGGTCCTCCTGGCCCGAGGCGAGGAGGATCATGTCCAGATGGGTGAACCTGGTGGGCGAGTCTCCCCAACTGGCTTGCGGGAATGATACTTGCATGTCACTCACCGATGATAGACGGATGGTATGCTGCCCCTCATGAAGGAGAAACGGGAAGAGGGAGCTGAGCGTCTCACTTTGACACTGGAGCGGCACCTAGTTGAGGGGATTGCTCCCCCAACAAAGGCTCACCACTGTTTGCTTACTCGGGTTGGGAATGACATCCTACTGGAAGCTGGTTACTTTGACTTGGTCGAGCTAAAGATGGCGCTCGAAGAGGCGAGGGCAGGAAAAGAGTCCATGGTCCCTCTTTACGTACGAGATCGGGTTATACTAGGACCAGAAAACCTGCGTCAACTTAGAGACGCTGTCGAGCAGATCCTCGAAAAGATGGATTCTGAACCAATGGGAGACAGCGAGTGATAGCCATAAATATACCACCTGATTACTGCGATCTAGACAGCACGCCTGCCGTTGTCGAGGTAGCGTCGCCAGCGACAGCAGCGACAGAAAACATCTTCACTGCGCGCATTTGGCCTGTTCGAGTCGCTCACCCGTTTGCAGATCTGGTTGAGGCTGCACAAACCGGTAAGCCGTTGGTGCGCTCCGAAGAGCTGAACCGTTCGGCAGAAGCGGCCTTAAACCGGACGAGCGACATTCCGAATTGGACACACGGCTTTGCGAGGGAGCTTGCCCAGTTCAACGACTAGTCCTCCAAGTACACCAGATTGCCCGTTCTTTGAGTACGAGAATCACGAGCGGAAGCACGAAGTTCTCAGTGCTCAGCAGGAGGAGCTGCTAGAGGAACTTTTCGGGGGAAGAGTCGAGATTTCTCTAGCTGTTACTGACACACGGCCGTTCCACGAGAGATTGTTTTCCGAGCTGTGCCCAGCTGGCTACGGCTATTACGCTGGCCATTATCGGGGCGATAATTGGCCCTGTTTAAAGAACTGCAACGTCAAGGTAGAATCAGATCCTCGAGTCGGGTGGCCAGCACCTCTAGTTTCTGGCGAGATGGCTTATTTAGCTGTCGGTGTGCGACAAGGATTGGAAGCTGTAGACCAGCTGCATACATTAGATAGTCGCCTGTCTCCAGTAGAGAGGGCTAAGTACGCGATCGCCTTAGCGTGCAGGTTCTTTGTCCACTTTCTAGGGATTCATCCTTACATTAATGGCAATGGTCACATTGGCCGGTTCTGCCTTATGGCCATATTAGCCAGATACGGCCTAAAACTTCGCCGCTGGAGTATTGAGCCGCGCCCCTCCGGGCCATATGGAGATCTGATTTCCCTTTATCGTGACGGTCAACACGAGTACCTCGAACGTTTTGTCTTCGAGCAGTGCGATCGGCTCTAGCTCCTGAACAGCATACCCTCTCCAGTAAAGATTGCGCCGAGCGCCACCACTCAAAATTGAGTTAGACACGATATTCCCGGGTCGGGAGACACCTACTTCCGCGGGCTCCGGCGGGACCGCTCGATCACGCGGGCGGAATCCTTCATGCACTCCATCATCTTTTCCTGGAGCGCCTCGCCGCGGTCGCCGAGGGCGCGGGCGTGGGCGAGTACGGAGCGGGCCTGGTCCTCCTCGCCCGAGGCCAGCAGGGCCATGCCGAGATGGGTGAGCGTGGTGGGTGAATTCCCCAGCTCGCTCGAGCGCGAGAGGAAGTCGACCGCCTTGTCGAACTCCTTGCGCTTGTAGTGCACCCAGCCGAGGGCGGCGAGCGGGAACTGCTTGATCTCGTCGGGTGCCAGATCCACCGACCGCCGGGCGTAGTCGAGGGCCTCGTCGAGGTCCTCCTCCATCTCCGCCAGGTTGTAGGCCATCTCGTAGTAGGCGATCGACTTGGTGAAGTTCGAGCCCCCCTCGTCGAGCAGCCGCTCGCCGATGCGGTTCCCCTCGCGGAACTTCCCCTGGCTGCGCATCGCCTCGATCATCGCCGCGTAGGCGGTCGCCTTCAGCGTCTCGCCGGGGTTCAAGTCGAGCACCTTGCGGGTCACCGCCTCGATCTCCTGGTTGCGGTTCATGTTCAGGCAGAGCAGGGCGTAGGACATCAGCAGCGTCGGGTTGTCCGGATCGAGCGCCAGCGCGCGGCGGTAGCAGGAGTGGGCCTGCTTGAGGTTGTCGCGGGAGCGGAACTCCTCCCCCTTGCGGAACCAGGTCTCGGCCTCCCCCTCCACCTCGGGGAGCGGCGCGCCGTTGTGCCCCGAGAGGTAGCTCACCAGGTCCTGGTACTGGAGCCGTTTCGGGTTGAGGCGCTGGGCTTGGCGGAAGGAGTCGAGCGCCTTGCGCGTCCAGTGGCGGTCGAGGTAGGCGAGCCCGAGCAGGTGGTGGGCCTCCTCGAAGGCGGGATCGTGCCGCACCGCCTCCTGCAGGAAATGGACAGCCGAGGAGAGCTTGCCCATCTCGTAGTAGCAGCTGCCGAGCAGGAACAGCGCCTGCGGTACCGGATCGACCTCGACCGCCCGCTCCAGGAAGAGGACGGCCTTGGCGAGGTCCCCCTTGCCGGCGTAGACCGCCCCGAGGCTGAAGTGCGGCAGGAAGCTGTCCGGGTAGATGGCGACCGCCCGCTTCAGGAACTCCTCGGCGCGGGTGTGGTCGCCACGCTCGTAGTGGATGACGCCGCTGTAGACGAGCCCCTCGTAGTGGTCCGGCTTGACCTCCAGGACGCGCGCGAAGTAGGTCAGCGCGGCCTCACTGTTGGCCTCGTTGAAGTGGGTCTCGCCGAGGAAGTAGGCGAGCTCGTAGTTGCCGCGGTCGAGCTTGTAGGCGGACTCGAGGGCGCTCACCGCCCGCTCGATGTCGAAGGCGAAGAGGGCGTATTCGGCGTCCTCCAGGTGCTGGAGGAAGAGCTTCCGCTTGTCGCCGTGGTAGAGGCCGGCGATGCGCTCCTTGGTGGCCAGGAAGCGCTCCCGCTTCTCGAGGGCGAGGAGCTGGTAGTCCATCTTCGACTCCCAGAGCTCGCTCCACTCGTCCCAGCCGATGTATTTCTTCTGCTCCAGCAGCTCGCGCAGGGCGGAGAGGCCGGTCTGGTTGACCAGGGTGTTCTTCTCCTGCTTGTGGAGGGCGCCGAGCAACTGGCGGACGGTCTCCGCCGTGCGCTTGACCGCCTCCTCGAGGATCGAGATCCGCTCGAGCAGGTGCTCGTCGAACGAGAAGCTCTCCTCGCCGGTCTCCTCGTACCCCTCCTCCTCCTCGCGCAGGGAGCCGGAGAGCACCAGGAGCTTCTGGTGGCAGCGGACACAGAATTCGTGGTCGTCCCGGTTCGGAGCGCCACAGACTTGGCAGTACATTCTCGTTTTATTTTCCTTCGCCGTACGAATAGAAGCCGTGGCCCGACTTGCGCCCCAGGTGGCCGGCGTCGACCATCTTGACCAGCAGCGGGCAGGGGCGGTACTTGGGATCGCCGAACCCCTGCTGGAGGACGCGCAGGATGTCGAGGCAGACGTCGAGGCCGATCAGGTCGGCCAGCGCCAGGGGACCCATCGGATGATTCATCCCGAGCTCCATAACCTCGTCGATGGCCTCCGCCTTCCCGACCCCCTCCCAGAGGCAGAAGATCGCCTCGTTGATCATCGGCATCAAGACCCGGTTGGAGACGAAGCCAGGGGCGTCGTGCACCTCGACCGGGGTCTTGCCCATCTTGCGGGAGGCGGCCTCGACGGCCTCCCAGGTCTCCTGGCTGGTGGCGAGGCCGCGGATCACCTCGACGAGCTGCATCACCGGCACCGGGTTCATGAAGTGCATGCCGATCACCTTCTCCGGCCGCGAGGTGGCGCCGGCGAGCCTGGTGATCGAGATCGAGCTGGTGTTGGTGGCCAGGATGGCGGCGGGCGCGCAGAGGCGGTCGAGCTCGGCGAGCACCTTCCGCTTGACGTCCTCCCGCTCGACCACCGCCTCGACGACGAGGCCGGCCTGGGCGAGGGCGGCGAGGTCCCCCTCGGTGGTCAGGCGTCCGAGGGCCTGGTCGCGGTCCTCGGCGGCGAGCTTCCCCTTGGCGACCAGCCGCTCGAGCCCCTTGCCGATCTGGGCGCGGCCGCGCTCGAGCGCCGCCGGCACCGCGTCCACCAGCACCACCTCGTATCCGCTCTGGGCGGCCACCTGGGCGATGCCATGGCCCATCGTGCCCGCGCCGACGATTCCGATCGTACGAATTGCATCCATTGGATGTAAACCCCTCCCATTGCCGCCGCGCCGCGGCGGCGTACGGCGAGCGTATGAAATCGAGGGGGAGGGGTCAAGGATATAGACGGGGAGATGCGAGCACGAGCCTCTCGCCCCCGCCCGGACCCTCACCCCCGGCCCCTCTCCCGACCCGGGAGAGGGGAGAAAAGCAAGAGAACGGCAAAGGCAACGCCGAAGGGCCCCCTCTTCTCCCGGGTCGGGAGAAGAGGGCCGGGGTGATGAGGGCCTACCGCGCCAGCCCCGCCGCCAGCCTGGGGGGCGCGGCGGCCAGGAACGTCGCCAGATCCCGCCCCGCCCGTGCCGCGAGCGGATGCCGGTGGAGCTGGTAGCACCCGTAGCGGTAGGCGAGGAACGGCTCTTCCCAGGGGATGTGCGGCTCGAGCGGGGCGAGGGCCTCGACGCAGAGGTCGCGCGCGCCGGTCGCCCGGGCGATCCAGATCCGCGACAGCCGCCGCTGCTTCTCGAACATGTCGACGGCGAACGGCTGGGCGAACGCCGCGTACAGCCGGGGGCCGAGCGAGCGGTCCTGGCTCGCCAGGCGGACGGCCAGGGGGAGGGTGTCCCGCACCAGCGGCCGGTAGACCCAGGGGTCGCGCCGGTAGGCCGTGAACGCGGCGATCAGGCGGTCGGCCGCCTCGGCGGTACGGCCGACGCCGGCGAGCCAGCGCGCCAGCAGGAAGTCGGTCTCGATCGGCTGCTCGCCGGCGAGCAGGGCCGCGGCCGCCGGCGCCCGGGGGTCGTGGCGGTCGGCCAGGCATTCGGCGACCAGCAGCCGGTCGGCGTGTGAGCGCGGCGGCTCCGGCTGCGCGAACCAGCTCGCGCAGGCCTGGGGGAGGGACTTCAGGGCCCAGGCACGGCGGGCAGCGACGCGCAGCCGCCCGTCGCGATCCCCCTGCGGCTCGGGATCGGCGATCCGGTCCTCCCAGTAGGCCGCGCGCGCCACCCGCAGCTCGCCGGCGCGCGACCAGTCGAGCGGCGCGCCGCGGGTCGCCGGACGGTCCTCGCCGCGGGTCTTGACCAGGTCGCCGAGCTCGGCAAGCTGGAACAGCTCGAAGCGCCCGAGGTTCCTGGCGAAGCCGAACTCCAGGATCGGGTGGTCGTCGGTGTTGATCGCGCGACCCTCGGCCTTCGCCACCGCCCGCGCGAAGGCCGGGTTGGCCACGTAGCCGGAGTAGAAGCCCTCGATCCCCTCCACCCCCCAGGTGCGGGCGAGGGCGGTGCGGTAGGGCTCCCGCTCCACCCGCGAGCGGATGAGGTCGAGGTCGTGCACCACCGGCTCGCGCCCCGCCGTCAGCAGGAGGTCGGCGCGCCCCACCTGCCAGCTCTCGATCGCGGGGAAGACGGAGCCCAGCGTGGCATAGGCGGTGCGCACGAGCTGGGAGTCGATCTCGTACCCCTGGAGCCACTGCAGGAGGAGCCCGCCGGGGCGCAGCCGCCGCCGCACGGCCTGGTAGAAGTCCTGGCTGAACAGGCTCGCGACGCCGATCCGGTAGGGGTTCGAGGGCTCGGAGAAGATCAGATCGTAGTCGTTGCCGGTGGTCAGCAGGAATTCCCGCCCGTCGCCGATCACCAGGTGGACCTTGGGATTCCTCAGCACGTCCTGGTTGATCCGGGAGCAGACGCGGGCGACATGCTCGATGGCCGGCTCCAGCTCGACCACGTCCACCCGCTCGACCGACGGCACCTGGGCGAGCCAGCCGGCCGTGCTCCCGGTGCCCAGGCCGATCACCAGCACCCGCCGCGGGTTGGCGTGGATGAGGGAGCCGACGAGGCCGCTCATCACCTGGGTCGGCGCGTCGCCCAGGGCGCTGCCGTCCGACTTGCCGTTGATGATGAAGGCGTACTCCTCGGCGAGGTCGAGAGCGACGCTGCTCTCGACGCCGTCGGCCTGCCAGACGATGCGCTGGCGCATGGTCTCGATCTGGTTGCGGACGTCGTTCGGTCCGTTCCAGGCGGCGACCTGCACCCGGCCGGCCCCGATCGGGGTGTGCCGCCAGAAGGCGGTGGGGCCGGTGGCGGCGCAGAAGAGGAGCCCCACGATGCCGGCGGTCACCGGCAAGAACGCCGCCCGGCGTGGCGCGCCGGCGCGCAGGCCGGCGGCGACCGCCAGGGCGGCGAGGGCGAGGAGGAGGAACGCCACCAGCCGCCAGACCCCCTGGGCGGTCAGCAGGGGGATCAGCCCGAAGCCGCCGGCCAGCGAGCCGAGGATCGCGCCCAGGGTGTTGGCGGCGTAGGCCACTCCCACCTCGCGCCCGACCCGCCGCCGGCCGGAGCCCAGCAGCGCGATCAGCAGGGGGAACTGGTAGCCGGCGACGACGGCCGGCGGCAGCACCACCAGCGCGGTCACCAGCGTCCACCCCCCCACCAGCGCCAGGAAGCCGGCGCCGGCCAGCGGGCGCAGCAGGGCGGCGAGCACCGCCACCCGGTCGCCGGCGGCGAAGGGGAGGGCGATCAGCAGCGCCTCCAGCGAGCAGGTGGCCGCGAACGCCAGCATCGTGGGCCGGCGACCGCGTTCCCCCACGCCATAGAGCAGCCCGCCGAGGCCGATCCCCAGCAGGGCCACGGCGAGGACCAGCCCGAAGGTATAGGAGGAGCCGCCGAGGAGCGGCCCGAGCATGCGGTACCAGACGAGCTCCATCAGCAGGAAGGCGAAGCCGACGAGCGCCGCGGCGACCGGCACCAGCTTACCCGGCCGCGGCGCGTCCGGTTCCGCCACGGCGGCATCAGCGGCATCGGCGGCATCCGGGGCCTCGGCGGTCTCCGCGGGCAGCTCGCGGGCGAGGCTCCGGGCCGCGAGCACCACCAGCAGGTTGAGCAGCGCCGCGATCCAGAGGGTCTTGCGGACCCCCAGCGTCTCGAGGGCGAAGAAGGTGGTGAGCAGAACCCCCAGCACCGCGCCCAGGGTGTTGACGGCGTAGAGCAGGCCCACCGTCCGGCGGCCGAAGTCGGCCCGCCGCTCCACCGCCCGCGCCACCGCCGGCAGCGTGCCGCCCATCAGGAAGGTGGGGAGCCCGAGGACGACGAGCGAGAGCAGCAGGCGGACGGCGCTGCTCCCGGCGAGCCCCAGCCGGGCGCTCCCCCCCATCGCCACGTACAGCCGCTCGACGGCCGCCAGCAGCAGGGGGGAGAGGCCGGCGGAGACGGCGATCCCCGCCTCCAGCCCGGCGTAGAGGGAGAGCGGCGAGGGGTGGCGGTCGGCCCGCCGCCCGAGCAGCAGGCCGCCGAAGCCCAGCCCGGCCATGAAGATCGCCAGCACCGCGGCGGAGGCCGCGGTCGAGGCGCCGAAGATCACGCGGAACATCCGGAGCCACGCCGTCTGGTAGACCAGGGCGCAGAAACCGGACGCGAAGAGCAGCAGAGCGACTCTCCCGGCGGCGGAGCGCATCTCAAAACCCCCTCTGGCGGAAATGCCGGGGGTAAGTTATCAGAGTTGGTGAATAGGGTGTGGCTACGCCAGCTCGAACCAGGGCTCGCGCCGGCCGAACTTGGTCGACAGCGCGGCGCCGACGCCGATGAAGGTGACGACGTACCAGGCGAGGACCCCCAGCCAGGGGAGGAACTTGACGGCGCCGAGCACCAGCAGGCCGATGGTGGCGGCGTTGAGCGGCTGGAAGCGGCGGCGGAAGACGCGCCGGGAGAGCCAGTCGCCGAGCGCATAGAAGACCGCCACCGTCCCCCAGAGCTTCAGCACCACCCCCAGCACCACGATCAGCACCACGAAGGGGGCGCCGAGGAGGCCGCGGGCGAAGGCGGTGAAGAAGAGGGCGGTCAGCACCAGGCAGACGATGCCGGTCAGGCCGACCACGAAGCTGCGGAAGGGCTCGCGGCGGACCCCCTCGGCGGTCTCGATCAGCTGCCGGCCGCTGGCCGCGAAGAGCACCAGGAGGAGGGCGGCCCAGGCGGCGACCAGCGCCAGCTTCGCCCCCAGCACCAGGCGGGAGGCGAAGCCGAGGCCGATGGACGGCCCTTCGAGCAGGGTCAGCCAGGCGTTGGGAGCGTTGGGGTAGGAGACCATGCGTCCCCCCGTCTGAGCGCCGCGGGCGGCGTGGATCCTGCCGCCGACCACGAAGACGTCCCCGCCCACCCGTGCCGTGGGAGCCAGCCGCGCGTCGCCGCGCAGCACGATCACGTTGCCGTCCACCCGTCCGGAGACGTCGACCGAGCCGTTGAGGGCGGCGACGTCGGAGAGCGCCTCCCCCTCGACGCTGACGTCGCGGCCGATCGCCACCAGCTGCTGCCGGGTGGTGCTCCCCGCCTCCAGGCGCAGCGCCGGCTCGCCGCTCGCCGCCTGCGGGCGCGGCGCGGCGATTGCCGGAGAGGCGGAGACCGGAGCGGCCAGGGCCAGCAGCAGGAGCGGCAGCAGGAATTTCACGGCGGGGATCTTACCGGATCGGATCGTAGGGGCGCAGCATGCTGCGCCCGCACGCGCGCCGCACAAGGAGAGGGCCTGCAAACCGGAGAGGGCGCAGCATGCTGCGCCCCTACATCTTTCCGTCCGGCCCAGAGCGCCGCGCCGCGGCTTCGGCCGGCCGCCGGCGGCGGATCAGGGAGACCAGGAGCAGGTTGAGGCAGAGCACCAGCAGGCCGAACGCCCCGAGGCTCGCGGGCGAGGAGATCACCTTGTCGAGGACCAGACCGAGCCCGGTCCAGGAGGCGCCGAGCAGGCCGGCGCCGGCCACGGTGGCGGCCTGCAGCATGCCGCCGACGGCGAACAGGGCGCCGAGCCCCGAGGAGGCGGGAGCGGAGCCGGCGATCATCAGGGCCGCCGCGAACCCGCCCAGCAGCACGATGACCGCCGCCGTGAACCGCCAGGCGCGGGGGGAGCGGGCCTCCCAGCCGGCGGTCGGCAGCGCGCTCAGGACCGCGGCCTGGAAATCGGGGCGCACCGGCAGAGCGGAGCTGCGCAGCAGGCCGTCGAGGGCCGCGATCTCCTCCTGCTCGCGCCGGCAGTCGGCGCAGGAGGCCAGATGGTCGTCGAGGAGGACCCGCTCGGCGCCGCCGAGGCCGCCGTCGGCGTCCAGATTCAACCATTCGCGGTAGGTGCTGTGATCGGGCCTGCTCATGACCTGTCTCCCGAGCCGTCTGATCTTTAGTCAATCGCTCAAAAAATCCTGGAGCTTCTCCTTGAGCATCTGCCGCCCGCGGAAGAGCTTGTTCTTCACCGTGCCCAGGGGCATCTGCTTGAGCTTCGCGATCTCCTCGTAGGGGAGCTCGCCGAAGTGGCGCAGCAGGATCAGCTCCCGGTACTCCCAGGGGAGGGAGTCGATCGCGTCCTGGATCGCGCTCCCCCGCTCCCGGTTGCGCAGCTCGCCGTACGGCCCCCGTTCGGGAGACGGCAGATCCCAATCCCGCCCCTCCCCCTCGTCGTCCTCCTGACGGAGGGAGACCACCTTGAGCCGCCGCCGCCGGATCTGGTCGATCGCCGCGTTCTGGGCCACCCGGAACAGCCAGGTGGAGAACTTGTACTGCGGGTCGTACCGATCCAGAACCTGGTACACCTTGACGAGCACTTCCTGCGCGAGGTCGTGCGCGTCGTCCGCGTTGCGGAGCAGGCGGAACAGATAGTTGACGAGGCGCCCCTGGTAGCGTTCGATCAGGTCGCCGAAACGTTCCCGGTCCCCCTTGAGGACCGCCGCGACCAGCTCCTCATCGGTCGCTTGCTCCGCTCCCCGCGTCATGGGTGGATACGCACGGCCGCGGCCAAGGTTTCAGCGGTTCTGGAACGCAGGGAGGAAGGGGATCATCCCCGCGGACGGCCCTGGGGACGACCTTGAGGAAGAACGGCCGCCGGCGCGAGATCCTGCCGGGTGGTGAGGACGCCCGTCGCCTTGCCGGTGAGCAGCGCCAGGAGATCCTGCTCGACGCCGTGCGGCGACGTCTCGACGATCCGCCCCACCTCGCGGCCGCCGCGGCGCACGATGAGGGTCGGCAGGTAGAGGATGCCGTTCTCCTTCACCAGATCGGCGGGCTCCTTCTTCGCGCGGTCGACGGCGATGTAGCGGACCTGGAAGGGGACGGCGCCGCTGCCGGTGTCCATGGCCTTCCAGAGGCGCGGCACCTCGCGCCGGCTGTCGCCGCACCAGGTGCCGAGGAAGACCACCACCTCGGCGCCCGGCTCGACCGCCGCCAGCCCCCGCGCGGCGTCGGCGTCCGGCCGGGAGTCGACCTCGGCCTGCGTCCACTCCGGCGCGGCCTCGACCTTGTCGCGGGTGGTGGGGCCGACCAGGACGGGGCTCTCCTGAACGGCGGCGGCCGGCGCCGGAGCGGCCGGGGGCTCGGCGGAGGCCCCGATCCCGGAGGTGAGGACGGTGGCGGCGATCAGCACGAGGGGGAAGAGCCTGGCACTCATACGCGGGATCTTACCGCACCTCCACCACCTTCTCGATCCGATCCCCGAGTTGGATCTGGTCCAGCACCTCGGCGCCGCCGGTCACCTCGCCGAAGGCGGTGTAGCCGCCGTCGAGGTGGGGCTGCGGCGACAGGGTGATGAAAAACTGGCTGCCGCCGGTGTCCGGACCGGCCAGGGCCATGCCGACCACCCCGCGGCCGTAGCGCAGGCGGTTGATCTCGTCCCGGATGGCGTAGCCCGGGCCGCCGCTGCCGTCCCCCTTCGGGTCCCCCCCCTGCACGACGAAGTCGGGGACCACCCGGTGGAAGCTCAGGCCGTCGAAGAAGCCCTCGGCGGCGAGATTGAGGAAGTTGAGGCAGGTCATCGGCGCCTGGGGACAGGCGAGTCGCACCGTGACCGTCCCCCGCCGGGTGCGGATCTCGACCGTATGCGGCTGCCGGGTCCGCTGCACGATCTCACGGTAGATCTGGGTGTCCTTCACCCGCTCCGCGGGGGCCAGCGGCGGCACCGGCCGGCCGAGCTTGCCGAGGCTCGATCCCGCCTCCCGCCGCAGCACGTAGGGTCCCCCCTCGGTCAGCCGCTCGAGCACGGCGATCGCGGCCCCCCGCTCCAGCGGCTCCCCTTGCGCCCGGGCGGCCACGGCGCGCACGGCGGCGAGCCCCTCTTCCTGCGTCCCTTCCTGATAGACCCCCGGCAGGGCCGCGGTGAGGTCGGCGAGCGGCACGGCCGGATGCTCGGTCAGCCAGTCGAACGCGGTGCCGCGCACGGTCGCGTCGGGGTCCGCGAGCGCCTTGCGGGCCACCTCGACGGTCTCAGGGCCGGCCTTGGGATCGGTCGCCAGCCAGGCGGAGAGGGCGGCGCCCCGCACCCGTGGGCTCGGATCGCCGGCCAGCTTCTCGATCAGCGCGCCGGCCGCCGGGGCCCCAAGCTCCCCGGCGGCCTCGGCGGCCCGGGTTCGCAGGGCATCGTCCTTGGAACCGGCGGCGGCCGTTACCAGCTCTGCCGCCCGCGGGTACTTGCCCGCCGCCAGGGCCACCAGGGCCGTCCCCCGCTCGCCCGTCTCCCCGTCCGCCGCGGCCCTCGCCGCGAGCACCTCACCGAGCTCGGGCGAGCCCCAGACCCCGGCCGC
Source organism: uncultured Acidobacteriota bacterium (assembly GCA_963698025.1). GTDB lineage: Bacteria > Acidobacteriota > Thermoanaerobaculia > Multivoradales > UBA5704 > DATARR01. Next base: position 2,955,807 of record OY969112.1, read on the forward strand.
GTCGATCGCGCTCGCCCGCACGCCGGGCCGGGGGTCGTCGAGGAGCGCGCGCAGCCGCGGGGTCCAGTCGGGGATCGGCTTCGCCTTGCCGCCGGCGGCGAGCGCCCGGGCCGAGCGCAGGGCCTGGATCAGCGGCCCGGCGTCGGGGTCGCGGTCGTCGAGCAGCGGGCGCAGCAGGGCGAGATCCTCGCCGCCGCCGAGGATCCCCAGGGCGCGGGCGGCCCAGGCGCGCACCCGCGGGGCGGGGTCGGCCAGGAGCCCGCGCAGGGTGGGAAGGCCTTGAGCCTTCGGCTCGCGCGCCAGGGCGAAGGCGGCGCGGGCGTGGAGCGCCGGGTCCGGCAGTTTGAGCCCGCGCTCGGCGAGCGATACGACGGTGTCGTCCTTGAAACGGAAGAGATCCGGCAGCAGCCGCGCCCAGCGCTCCTCCTCGGGCAGCGGCAGGAGCGCCTCCAGCACGTCCACCGTCCGCGCCCCGAGCCGGCCCAGGGCCTCGACGGCCAGCGTGCCCGTCTCACGGTCCTTGTCGCGGACGGCGGCGAACAGCGCCTGCTCCCCCTCCGGGTCCCCCAGCAGGCCGATGGAGAACGCCGCCGCCCGGCGCACCGCAGGCTCGTCGTCGATCAGCAGCCCCTGGAGGGCCGAGAGCCCCTGCCGGTCAGGGATGCGTCCCAGGGCCACCGCGAGATCCTCGCGCAGCGAGGCGTCCCCCATCAGCCCCTGATGGACGACGAACTCGTCGTAGGTCTGCCGGTCGACCAGCAGCAGCAGCAGCGCCCGCTCGTCGAGGTCCGGCACCTGGGCGGCCGGCAGGTCCGGCGACGTCCGCGGATGGGAGCCGGAGCAGGCACAGACCAGGAGGAGGAGGGCGACAGCCAGAGGCGTCCGTTTCATGATCCGGCGATGCTAGCACCACCGTTGAAGGGCGACCGCAGGTCGCCCCTACAACCTTCGCCCAACGTCTATCTTCGCCCAACGTCTATCTTCGCCCAACGTCTACCTGATGCCGGAGGTTGTAGGGGCGACCTGCGGTCGCCCTTCAGCAGGCCGGGAGACCTGAGGATATAGTCCCCTCGTGTCCACCCTCCGCTTCGAGAACGTCCGCCGCCGGTTCGGCCGGCTGGCGGTGCTGACCGGCGTCTCGGGCGCCGCCGGCCCTGGCGAGATGCTCCTGGTCACCGGCCCCAACGGCTCCGGCAAGAGCACGCTGCTGCGCTGCCTCGCCGGCCTGCTGGCCCCGGACGCCGGGACGATCGAGTACCGAGAGGAAGGGGACACGCCGGCCGACGCCGCCGGACGGCGCCGCCGGGCGGGCGTCGTGACGCCGGACCTCGCTTTCTACGCCGAGCTGACCGTGGCCGAGAACATGGCCTTCTTCTCCCGGCTGCGGCGGGTCGGCCCGGAAAGGGGGCTCGCCGTGCTCGACCGCCTGGGGCTCCCTGGCGACCGGCCGGCCGGGGCGCTCTCCTCCGGCATGCGGCAGCGCCTGCGGTGGGCCTTCGCCCTGCTCCATGCCCCGCGCCTCCTGCTGCTCGACGAGCCGTTCCAGAACTTCGACGCTCCCGGCGAGCGCGCCGCCCGCCAGCTCCTCGACGAGCACCTGGCCGCCGGCGGCCTCGCCGTGGTCGCCAACCCTTCGACCCTCGAGCTCGGCCATGTGGCGGGACGCCTCGACCTGGGCCGCTGAAGCCCTGGCGGTGTTCGCCAAGGAGTGGCGGTGCGAGTTCCGCACCCGCTACGCCCTGAACACGCTCGGCCTCTTCGCCTTCACCACGCTGGTGGTGGTGAGCGTGAGCCTCGGCCCCCTGGGGGTGTCGGTCTCGCAGGGGACGGCCGTGCTGCCGGTGCTCCTCTGGGTGATCCTCCTCTTCTCGGCCGCCGCCGGGCTGCCGCGCGCCTTCGTGCAGGAGGAGGAGACGCAGACGGCGACCGCCCTGCGCCTCGCCGCCACCCCGTCGGCCCTGTTCTGCGGCAAGCTGCTCTACGGCCTGACGCTGACGCTCGCCCTGGAGGCGCTGATCACCCCGGTCTTCGTGGCGATGACCAGCCTCGACGTCAAGTCCCCCGGCCTGCTGGCGGCCGTGCTCGCCGCCGGGGGGTACGGCCTCGCCGCCGGCAGCACGCTGGTGGCGGCGATCATCGCCCAGGCGCGGAGCAAGGGGACGCTGTTCTCGGTGATGGCGTTTCCCATCCTCCTCCCCCTGCTGCTGATCGCCGTCGAGCTGTCGCGCCACGCCGTCGCCGGCGACCCCGCCGATGTGGCCCTGCTGCAGCTACTTCTGTATGATGGCTCGGTAACCGTGGCTGGATTCATGCTCTTCCCGGTGGTATGGAACCCGTGAGAAAACTGCTCGCCTGGCTGCTCTGGCTCTGGATCTCGGCCGTGATCCTCGGCGCCTTCCTCTATGCCCCGCTGGCCCGCGGATTCCTCGGCCAGTCGAGCCGCATCCTCTTCTTCCACGTGCCGATGGCCTGGGTCTCCTTCGTGGCCTTCATCGCCGCCGGGGTCTGGAGCCTGCGCTTCCTCTTCTTCGGACGCCAGCCGCGCCACGACCGGGCGGCGGCCGCGGCGGTCGAGCTCGGGCTGGTCTTCGGCGTCCTCGCCACCCTCACCGGCTCGCTCTGGGCGCGCGTGATGTGGGGCGCCTACTGGAACTGGGACCCGCGGCAGTCCTCGATCGTGGTCGCCCTGCTCTTCTACGGCGCCTACCTTGCCCTGCGCTCGAGCCTCGAGGACCGCGACCAGCGCGCCCGCCTCGCGGCCGCCTACGCCGTGCTGGGATTGGTCGTGGCGCCGTTCCTGTTCTTCATCATGCCGCGCATCATGTTCTCCCTCCACCCCCAGTCGGTGATCAACGCCCAGGGGAAAGTGGAGATGGAGTCGCGCATGGTGCAGGTGCTGCTCGCCGGTTCGGCGGGGTGCACGGCGCTGTTTTTCTGGATCCACAATCTGAAGTGCCGGCTCGCGGCTCTCCTGGAGCGGAAATCGGCACCCTATGAGTAGAGGTTAACTATGGTCAGCGGCGGGATCGGTTGGGTCGTGGCGGTCAATCTCATCATCTGGACCGGGCTGTTCCTCTACCTGCTCCGTCTGGGCGCGCGGCTGCGCGAGCTGGAGAAAAAGTCATGAAGAAGAATCGTCTCTACCTGTTCGGAGCCTTGCTGCTCCTCGCCTTCGCCGGCTTCTCGTTCACGACGTTCAAGGACTCGATGACCCCCTACGTCTCCTACGCCAAGGCGCGCGAGGGGGGGCGCATGGTGCAGGTCGCCGGCGGCCTCGAGAAGGGGAGCTACTCCTACGTGGCGGACCGCGAGTCGCTGCTCTTCACCCTCCAGGACCCGAAGACCAAGCAGACCCTGCGGGTGCGCTACAAGGGTCTGAAGCCGGCGAACTTCGAGGACGCCATCAGCATCGTCGCCATCGGCAACTACGACGATAAGGCCCAGGAGTTCGCGGCCAACAAGCTCCTCGTGAAGTGCCCCAGCAAGTACCAGGGCGCCGAGGTCGAAAAGACCTACAGCTAGCTCTGCAGCTAGTAAGGAGCCGACGTGGAATACCTCTCCCATCTCTACCTGCCCGGGGCGGTCACCATCTGGAGCGCCCTGTTCTTCGCGCTCGCCACGATGTGGGGGTACTCCCTCGCGCTGTCAGGCGATGCCGGCGCCCTCCACTTCGCCCGCCGGGCCTACGGCTTCTTCGCGCTGTCGATCCTGCTCGCCGCCGTGGTGCTGCTGCTGTTGCTGGTGGCGCGCGATTTCCGGGTCGAGTACGTCTTCCAGTACTCGGGGCTGGACCTGCCCTGGTACTACCAGTTAGCCGCCTTCTGGGCCGGCCAGAAGGGGAGCTTCATGATCTGGCTCTTCTGGGGGACGATGCTCGGCCTGCTGGTGCGGCGGACGACCGGCCGCTCGGAGCCTGCCGTGATGGGGATCTACACCCTCACCCTGGTCGGCCTGCTCCTCATCCTGGTGCGGCAGAACCCCTTCGTGATGCTGCGGCAGACGCCGGTCGACGGCCAGGGGCTGAACCCCCTGCTGCAGGACAACTGGATGGTGATCCACCCGCCGATCATGTTCATCGGCTACGCGGCGAGCGCCATCCCCTTCGCCTTCGCCATGGCCGCGCTCTGGCGGCGCAAGTACGACGGCTGGGCGGCGCGGGCGTTCCCGTGGGCCCTCGGCGGCTTCCTGGTGCTCGGCACCGCCATCCTGATGGGGGGTTACTGGGCCTACAAGACCCTCGGCTGGGGGGGCTACTGGGGCTGGGACCCGGTGGAGAACGCCTCGTTCATCCCCTGGCTCTTCGGCACCGTGCTGATCCACGGCCTCTACCTCGAGCGCACCAAGGGGCGCTTCCGCCGGTCCAACTACATCTTCACCTTCCTGACCTACATCTCGGTGCTCTACGGCACCTTCCTCACCCGCTCGGGCGTGCTGGCGGACTTCTCGGTCCACAGCTTCGTCGACCTCGGGATCTCCGGCTGGCTGCTCTTCCTGCTCGGCGGCTTCATCCTCCTCGGGCTCTACCTGATCGTCACCCGCTGGCGGGAGATCCCCACCGCGCCCAACGAGGACCCGTTCCTGTCGCGCGGCACCTTCCTGGTGCTGGGGACGATCACCATCCTGATCGCGGCCTTCGTGATCACCGCCGGCACCTCGGCGCCTCTCCTCACCCATTTCATGGAGAGCCAGAGCCAGGTCGGCCCCAGCTTCTACAACAAGGTGAACCTGCCGATCGCGATGCTCGTCGCCCTCCTGCTCTCCTTCGTCCCCTACCTCACCTGGAAGGAGACGAACGGCGGCGAGCTGCTGCGGAAGATGGCCCTGCCGATCGCCTTCAGCCTCGTCGTCGCGGTGGCGGCGGCGGTCTGGCGGGTGCGCGACGGCTTCCACCTGATCTTCATCCTGCTCGCGGCCCTGGCGCTGGCGACCAACCTGCAGAAGACGATCGACAAGTACCGGGCGGGCGGGCTGAAGGCGCTGGGCGGCTATCTCACCCACGTCGGGGTCGGCGTCATCCTGCTCGGCATCATCGCCTCGGCCGGCTACGACCAGAGCACCAAGGTGACGCTGACGCAGGGGGTGCCGCACCGGATGGACGACGGCACGACGCTCACCTTCAAGCGCTACATCCCCCGCCAGGGGCGCGAGAAGGAGCGGATGGAGGTGGCGGTGTCGCGGGCCGGCGAGACGCCGTTCATGGTCTACCCCAAGATGTTCATGAACGACCGCACCCGCCAGATGATGGTCAACCCCGACATCAAGAGCTCGCCCTTCCAGGACCTCTACGTCTCGCCGATCGAGTTCGACCCCGGGCAGCCGCGGCTGCAGCTCGCCAAGGGGCAGTCCGGGCATATCGGCGACCTGCAGGTGCAGTTCGTCAAGTTCAACCTCGACATGGACGGCAACGCCCTGGTGGCGATGCGCGAGGGGCGGACGGTCACCATCGGCGCCGAGCTGGCGGTCACGCAAGGGGGGAAGACCCTCGCCGTGACACCGGTCTACCGTCTCAACCCGGGCAGCGGCGCGGTCGAGTCGCCGCCCATCAAGCTCCCCGGCGGTGGCGCCGTCTTCGTCTCCGGGATCAACGCCAGCAACGGCGCCGTGCAGCTCGAGACGACCGGCATCGCCAAAGCGGCAATGCTCTCGATCGACGTCACCAAGAAGCCGCTGATCCAGCTCGTCTGGGGCGGCCTCTACGTCGTGCTGTTCGGGGGGATCCTGACCATGATCCAGCGGTACCGGCAGATGCGGGTGCTGGAGGCGATCGAGGAGAAAAGCGCCGGAGGCGCGCAGGCATAAAGCCTGGGGCTTCAGCCCCAGGTTCCCGGGCTCTATAAAACCAAGAGCCCCGAAGGGGCGGCGGGAGTTCCCGGCGCCCCTTCGGGGCTCGGTCATTCTTGCGGTTCACACCCTGGGGCTGAAGCCCCAGGCTTTATCCCGGCGGCCCTTCGGGCCGCTACGCGCCCACCGCCAGCCGGTCCGCCAGGCTGTTGGGCAGGCCGGCCTTGCGGATGCGGGCCTGGGCCTCGCCGATGGGGTAGGGGATGCGGTACCAGTGCACCACCCGCTTGTTGCTGTCGTAGATCATGTAGGAGGCGCGGGGGTCGCGGTCGCGGGGCTGGCCGATCGAGCCGGGGTTGATCAGGTAGCGCCCGCCGGGGGAGAGCACGATGCGCCCCGAGGTGCCGCGTAGCGCCTTCACCCCCAGCACCCTCCCCTCCAGCCAGAACAGCGACGGGATGTGCGTGTGGCCGAAGAAGGTCACCGGCATGTCGAAGCGGGAGAAGATCTCCCAGGCGTCGACGTCGGAGAAGACGTAGGTGTCCTCGTCGAGCGGCGAGCCGTGGCAGATGGCAAGCCCCTCCTCCACCCGCAACGGCCCCTGCGGCAGCTCGCGCACGTAGCGGAGGTTGCCCGGGGTCAGGCGGCCGGTCGTCCACTGGGCCGCGGTGAGGGCGGTCTGGTTGAAGTTGCCGCCGGAGTCGATGCCCGCCGCCACCTTGTCGTGGTTGCCGCGCACCGTGAACAGCCGGGGGCCGAAACGCCGCACGGCGTCCACCACCTGGTTGGGGGCCGCCCCATAACCGACCAGGTCGCCCAGCACGAGCACCGCTTCGAAGCGCTTGCGCCGGGCCCGCCGCAGGACGGTTTCGAACGCGTCCCAGTTGGCGTGCATGTCCGATAGGATCAGATAACGCACCGTAGATTCCCGATCAGCAGGGCGATTCTCGCCGCGATCTCCTCCGGCCCCTCGTCCGGGGCGACGTCCACCGTCAGGTCCGCCCGGCGATAGGCCGGGAGCCGCTCGCGATAGAGCGCGAGGGCCTGCGACTCATTCTTGAACAGCGGCCGGTCGGCCTTCCCCCTCCCGCCGATGCGCGACGCGATCGTCGCGAAGGCGGGATTGATCCAGACCGACAGGCCCTGGGTGCCGATCACCCCGGCGTTCGTCTCGAACGCCAGCGTGCCGCCGCCCAGCGCCACCACGGCCTCCGGCAGCGCCAGGGTCCAGCGCAGGGTCTCGGCCTCCATCTGCCGGAAGGCCGGCTCCCCCTGCCGCTCGAAGATCTGGCGCACCGTCATCCCCACCCTCCGTTCGATCTCCATGTCGAGATCGACGAACAGCACTCCCAGCCGCTGGGCCAGGAGGCGGCCGACCGTGGTCTTGCCGCACCCCATGAACCCGGTCAGGTAGATCCTCATTCCCCCGCGCCGGCCGCGCCGGCCGCGAGCACCAAACGGCGGCAGTTGGCGCGGATGTCGCCGCCCTTGCAGACGGCTCCGAGCACGGCCGCCGAGTCCGCCCCGGCGGCCAGGACCGCCGCCAGATTGCCGGCGTCGATGCCGCCGATCGCGACCAGCCGCTTGCGCGTGCGCTCGCGCGCCCAGCGCACGAACTGGAGGCCGACGACCGGGTCGGGCGTCTCCTTGCCCGTGGTCGGGAAGACCGGCCCGACGGCGATCACGTCGACGTCCGGGTCGGCGTCCGCGGCGGCGAGCTGCTCCTCATCGTGCGTCGAGAGGCCGATCCGCACGCCCGCTCCGACCACCCGCCGGGCCGCAGCCGGCGGGAGATCCCGCTGGCCGACGTGGACCCCCGCCACCGGAAAGAGCGCCGCGAGGTCGGCCCGGTCGTCCACCCAGAGGTGGACGCCGCTCCCCTCGAGCGCCCGGCAGCACCCCGCGAGGGCCTCGTACCAGCCGCTGCCGGAGAGCTCCTTGGCGCGCACCTGGATCCAGCCGATGCCCGCCGACGCCATCTCGGCCACCGCCGCGGGCAGCGGCGTCGCGCCCAGCGCCCTGGCGTCGGCGATGGCATAGACGGCGCCGGTCATCATCTATTTTCCACTCTCCTGCTCGCCTTCCGGGTCTTCGCCGGCCGCGGCGCGCGCCTCGCGCTGCAGGAAGCGCTCCATGAAGCGCGTCGAGAGGCGGCCGGCGACGAAGTCGGGATCGCGCAGGATGCGCTTGTGGAGCGGGATCGAGGTCTGGATCCCCTCGACCACGAAGAAGTCGAGCGCCCGGCGCATGCGGGCGATCGCGTACTCCCGCGTGCGGTCGTGCACGATCAGCTTCGCCACCAGCGAGTCGTAGTACGGCGGGATGACGTAGTCCTCGTAGCCGTGGGTGTCGACCCGGGTGCCGGGACCGCCCGGCAGGTGGAACGTCTTGAGCGGCCCGGGGCTGGGCGCGAAGGTGTCCGGGTTCTCGGCGTTGACGCGGCACTCGATGGCATGGCCCCGCGGCTTCAGGCCGTTGGGGATCTCCAGCCGCCGGCCGGCCGCCACCTCGATCTGCATCTTCACCAGGTCCATGCCGGTCACCATCTCGGTGACCGGATGCTCGACCTGGATGCGGGTGTTCATCTCCATGAAGTAGAAGCGGCCGTCGACGTCGAGCAGGAACTCGATCGTCCCGGCGTTCTCGTAGCCGACGGTCTCGCAGAGCCGCACCGCCGCCGCGCCCATCTCCGCCCGCAGCTCGGGGGTGAGCGCCGGCGAGGGGGACTCCTCGATCAGCTTCTGGTGCCGGCGCTGAATGGAGCACTCGCGCTCGCCGAGGTGGACCACCTTGCCGTGCCTGTCGCCGAAGACCTGGAACTCGATGTGCCGCGGCTCCACCAGGTACTTCTCGAAGTAGACCGAGCCGTCGCCGAACGCCTTCGCCGCCTCCTCGCGCGCCGCCGCCAGCTGGCCGGCGAGCTCGGACTCGGCGTGGACGATCCGCATGCCGCGCCCGCCGCCCCCCGCCGACGCCTTGAGGATCACCGGGTAGCCGACCTCGGCCGCCAGCACCGCCGCCTGCTCGGCGTCCTCCAGCGGCTCCTGGCTGCCGGGCAGCACCGGCACTCCCGCCGCCTGAGCCGTCTGCCGCGCCTTGGCCTTGTCGCCCATCAGGCGGATGACCTCCGGACGCGGCCCGATCCAGCCGATCTTGCACTCGTCGAGCACCTCGGCGAAATGGGCGTTCTCGGCCAGGAACCCGTAGCCCGGATGGACGGCGTCGGCGCCGGTGATCTCGGCGGCCGAGATGATGCTCGAGATGTTGAGGTAGCTCCCCTTGGAGGGGGGGGGGCCGATGCAGACGTCCTCGTCGGCGTAGGTGACGTGGAGGCTGTCGCGGTCGGCCGTGCTGTAGACGGCGACCGTCTGGATCCCCAGCTCCTTGCAGGCCTGGATGATGCGGAGCGCGATCTCGCCCCGGTTGGCGATCAGGATCTTCTTGAACATCGGCGCTCTCGGGGGTGTCCTAGCTGGTCTTGATGGCGAAGAGCGGCTCGCCGAACTCGACGGCCTGGGCGTTCTGCGGGTAGATCTCGGCGATCACCCCGTCGACGTCCGACTCGATCTCGTTCATCAGCTTCATCGCCTCGACGATGCAGAGCACCTGCCCCTTCTTCACCCGGCTGCCGACCTCGACGAACGGCGGGGCGTCCGGCGACGACGAGCGGTAGAAGGTGCCGACGATCGGGGAGGTGAGGACATGGGACCCCGGCGGCGGCCCGGCGGGCGCCGGGGCCGCGGGCAGGGACGGCGGCACGGCGGCGGCCGGCGGCGCGGGCGCGTGGTGAGAGCCGGCAGGGCCGGCCGGGACGGCGACGCTCGCCGCGCCGGTCTCGGCGGAAAACGACGCCGCCAGGCTCTGGGCCTGCTGGCCGTCGATCTTCAGGCGGAACCCGGAACGCTCCAGCTCGACGCCCTGGAGCCGGTTCTGAGCCACCAGCTCGATCAGTTCCTTGATCTGTTCAAAAGTCAGCACGTAGACGCCCCCTTACAGACCTCCCGCGGCCGGGCACGATTCAGGAAAGATCCTTCTCCAGGAGCAGACGCGCTCTCCGGAGCTCGAACCGGGCCTTCCCGTAGTTCCCCTCGGGGCCCAGGACGAGAAGCAGATAATAGTCCGCGGCGACGGAGCTTACCATCAGCGTCAGCCGGTCGGTCATCACCGAGAGCTGCTGGACCTCCCCCACGTCGAGCTCGCGGTGGTTGTCGCTGATCGACCGCGCCTGGGCGACCAGCTCGGCGGCGAGCACTTCGAGGTCGAGGTCGGGATCGGAGCTGACCGACTCGACCGGGATGCCGTCCTTGGCCACCAGGGACAGGGCGACGGCGCCCTCGATCCGGTTGCTGATCCGGCTCAACTGGTCAAGAAACATCGTGCCGCCCCCCCCGCCGCAGGCGCGTCAGATAGCTGTTGAGAAGGAACGCCGTCCGGGTCTTCACCTCCACCTCCCCCCCCTCCTCCCCCGGCTCGTAGCCGGCGAGCAGGTCGCGCGCCTCGAGCGGGCGCGGCTCCCGCGGCCGCGAGGCGAGCTGGACCAGCCCCTCCTGGGCCGCGGGGTTGCCGGGCTCCCGGCGCAGGACCTCGTCGAAGATCCGCTTCGCCTCGCCGAGGTGCCCCTGCCGCAGGTAGATCTCCCCCAGCGTCGCCGTGGCGGCCGGCTCGGGGGCCGCCTCAGGGGTCCTGTCGAGGACCGGCTCGGCGGCCGCCTCGGTGACTGGCTCGACCGGCCGCGCCGGCTCCGGAGCCCAGGGGGTCGTCTCCTCGAGCTCGAAGATGGGAACCTCCTCCACCGCCGGCTCGGGAGCGCTCCAGACCGGCTCCGGCTCCATCCAGGGCGGCGGCTCGGCCACCACCGCCGCGGCCGGAGCGGCCTCGGGCAGAGCGGCCTCGGGGGGCGTCAGCTCGAAGGCGAAGAGCCCTTCGGCGGCCAAGGCGCGGAGATAGCGGCTCCGGCTCTCCCGCGAGCCGAGGCCGGGGAAGACGACTCCTGCGGGCTCCGGCTCTTTCTCCGCTGCGGCCACGGCCATGGCGGGTGCGGAGGCGGCCGGCGCGGTCGCGGCGGGCATCGCGGCTGCCGGTGCCGGCCGGGCCGCCGGCACGTCCAGGGCGAAGAGGTCGTCGCCGCCGCGCCGCGCCGCGGCCGGAGGCGCGAAGCCGAGATCGAAAACGTCCCCGCTCGCCGCGGCAGCGCGGGGCTCCGACGTCGGGGGGGCCTGTGGGGGTTGTTCCATCGTGCGGAGCCTCCGGCGCAGCTCTTCGATTTCGGGGTCGCTGTCGTTCAGCAGACTATAAAGGTCGAGCCGCTCGCGAGCCTTCTCGGGCTCGCCGGTGTCGAGATACGCCCGCACCAGCAGCTTGATGGCCACCATCTGCGTGGCGTCCTGCCTGACCACGCGCTCCAGCACTCCGCGCGCCGGCTCGGGCTCGCCCAGCTCCAGGTGACACCGCCCCTTCGCCACCAGGGCGGAGAGATAGCCGGGGTGCTCCTTGAGCCCGCGATCCAGCACCGCGAGCGCCTCCTTGACCCGCCCCTGATGCCGGTACTCCTCGGCGAGCTGGAGAAAGATCCGCGAGGAAGGGTCGGATTCCCAGCGGTTCCTCAGCTGGGTGAGACGGTCGGGAAACGCGCTGTCACTCATGCCGGGACACCTCGGGCAGGGCTTGGGCGCGTAGAGACCGGACGGAAGGCATCAGGGGTAGCGGCAAAGTGGCTGCATTATAGCAACATACAGCCGATCTGGCCTGCCGCGGCGCACGATCCCGGAGACTGTGCGGGCGAGCTCCGCGTTCGCCGCGAAGCTCGCCCGGAAAGCAGCCCCGTCCGCCGTGTCTAGGTGCCGTTCCCTTGCGTGGTGACCGGCACCGTGACCCGCGCCGTCGCCGTGTCGCTCAGGCCCGACGCGTCGGTGACCGTGAGGACGACGGTGTAGGTGCCCGCCGCGGCGTACAGGTGGGACGGGCTCGACTCGGTGGAGCTCGCGCCGTCGCCGAAGTTCCAGGAGTAGGTCAGCGCCCCCTGCGAGGTCGAGGTGTCGATGAACTGCACCTCCAGATCCGTGCCCCCCTTGTCGAAGGTGAAGGAGGCGACGGGGCGATCCCCCTGGATGTGGATGGTGGCCATCTGGGAGACCGCGGCGCCGTCGGCGCCGGACGAGAACACGGTCACCGTCACGGCCGAGGCGCTGTTCGACAGGTCCTCGGCGCTCAGCTTGAGGGTGTCGCGGGCGACTCCGGACGAATTGGTGGTGACGGTGTTGCCCCGGGAGGCCAGCGTGCCGAGATCGGTGGTGAAGTTCACCCCCTGGTTGGCGAGCGGCTGCCCGTTCTCGTCGCGCACGACCGCCAGCAGGTTGACGGTGCCGCCGGTGGTCGGCAGGGTCGTGGGGGTGGGCTGCAGGATGATCGTCTTCGCCGCCGCGCCGACCTGCACGTCGATGCTCGCCATCGTCAGGCCCGTCGGAACGACGTCGCTGGTCATGGTTCCGCCCCCGGACGACGTGCCGATCGACGCCGTGATCTTCGCCGTCCCGATCCGCCCGTTCGACTGGAAGGTCGCCGTCGCCGTGCCACTGCTGTTGGTGGTCACGATGGAGGTGATCGACCCCAGCGTGGAGCTCAGCTGGATCTCCGTGCCCGGGTTCAGGGGATTGCCGTCCGGCTTGCGGCCGATGACGGTGATCGTGGAGGTGCCGTTCAGGGCGATGCGGGAGGGGTTGGCGCTGATCGCGAGGATCGAGCCCGAGGGAGCCACCGGCGAGGCCTTGTCGCACCCCACCACCGGCAGCAGAGAAACCAGGAACAAGAGATAAGCAACAGCGCGGTAGTTCATAGTCCTCAGTATACGAACGAGGGCGGCCGTCCGTCCAGACGGCCGCCCCGAAAAGAGACGAGCGGAGGGGTGGCCGGGCCTTACGGACCGGTCACCGCGATCACCTTCACCGTCTGGTTGGAGCCGCCCGCGTTGGTCACCGTCAGCTTGACGGAGAAGTTCTTCGGGAACGGACCGCTCGCGGAGTAGTCGTGGCTCGGGTTCTGCTGCGCGCTGCCGGTGCCGTCCCCGAAGTCCCAGAGCCAGGAGGTCGGAGAGCCGGTCGACGAATCCACGAACTGGATCGTGTGACCGTTGACCGGCGACGAGGAGAACGACGCCGTCGGCGGAGTCGGCGGCGGCGGCACGGTCTGGCCGTTGCAGGTGGTGTCCGTCGGGGCGAGCAGGAACCCGTTGGTGAAGGTCGTGGAGCAACCGGTGCTGAGATCTCTCACCTGGATGGTGATCGGCGTCGCCACGTTTTGCGTGCCGCTGCCGTTGCTCCCGCAGGGCTGCGTGTTGAAGGTGAAGCCCTGGGGCGGCGTCGGCACGACCACGGTGATCGCCCCCGTCGAGCTGCTGGCCACGTGCGCCGAGCTGCCGTTGGTGCCGGTGCCGAAGGTCACCCCCACGTTCTGCGGGGAGAAGTCGCGCCCCTGGATCGTGATGGTCGACCCGATGCCGCCACTGGTCGGGTTGATGCCGGTGATCACCGGCAGCGGCAGCTGGAAGTTGAATCCGAGGCTCGCCGTGGCGCTGTTGCCGGTGTTGATGTTCACCACCGTCACCGAGTCCGCCGAGATGAGGCCGTTCGCCGGGCAGGTCGTGGGCAGCGGCGCCTGGCTGGTGAGGATCACGATCTGGCTGCCGCTGACCGAGAGCACCTGCTGGGCCACCGAGACGGCGGGGTTGACGAAGTGGAACGAGACCGCCACCGGGCCCTCGAAGCCGGAGCCGTCGATGGTCACCCGGGTGCCGCCGAGATAGGAGCCGCCGCCCGGCCCCATGGCGGTGACCACCACGCCGGTCCCGTACTTGAACTGCTGGGCGCCGATGGTGCTGAACCCGGTGTTGACCTCCTTGATCAGGACGTCGACCACCTGGTTGGTGAGGTTCTGGCCGAAGCCGCGGGCCGCCGGAGTGATGGCGACGATCTGGGTGGGGCTCACCGAGACGACGGTCCCCTCGACGCCGTTGAAGCTGGCGGCGCTCGCCCCGATGCCGAACAGCACCTGGACGGGGGCCACGAAGCCGGTGCCCGTGATGATCACGCGGGTGCCGCCGTCATTGGTTCCCGACGAGGGGTTGACCGCGAAGACCGCCGGCTGGCCGCCGCCGCCGCCGCCCAGGGAGTAGGTAAACCCGCTGGCGATCGAGTCGCTCACCTGGTTGGCCTGGTTGACGTGGTTGGTCACCGTCACCGTCACCGAGGCGGTCTGGCCGACGATGACCGGCGAGCCCGCCGCGGCCGCCGAAGGGGTGACGACGACGATCTGATTGGCGTTCACCGATTTCACGGTGGCCGCCGCGCCGCCGAACGTCACCCGCACCGGGGCCACGAAGCCGCCGCCGAGGATGGTCACCGTCTGGCCGCCGGCCGCGTCGCCGAGGTTCGGCGACACGGAGGAGACGTAGAAAGTGGCGGGAGCGCCGATGTTGACGTTGGCCGCCCCGGTGCCGCCGCCGAACGTGGCGGTCACGGCGGCGGTCCCCACCTCGGAGCCGCCGAAGAGCGCGGCCTGCGCCCGGCCGTTGACGAGCGGGACCTGGAGGGTCTGCGGACCGGTCGCCGAGCTGAAGTTGCCGAGCGAGGTGGTGAGCGTCACCAGGGAGCCGTCCGCCGGCGGCTGCCCGGTGTCGCTGCGCCGCACCTCCACCGTGATCGTGCTCGAGACGCTCGAGCCGGTGCCCCCGGTGATGTTCGGCGGATTGGCGGTGACCGACACGCTATAGGTGGTCACGGGCACCGGCGGCTTGGGCGTGACGGGGGTGCTGCTCGGCTCGGTCGGCGAAGACGTGCAGCCGAGAGCCGCCGCGAGGACCGACGCAGCCAGCAGAAGATTGGCGTTCCTGAAGAATCTCATAACTAGGCTCCTACATCCCTCAAGGCGTGACTTCGATCGTGAACTTGGCCGGATCCGAGGCGACCTCGTCGCCCGACAGGGTACGGCCGAAGAAACGGAGGCTGACGTCCAGGACGATGACCGCGGTGCCGGTCTCGGAGTCCCGGCCGAGAGTGGCCAGGTCCTTGAGCGGCTGACTGAGCGTCTGGTCGCTGGTCAAGATCGGCAGATTGAGCAGGTCGAACGTGCCCTCGGGCTCGACCAGGCCGAAGATCCCCAGCACGCTCGACGGCGGCACGCGGGTGCCGGTGTCGCGCCGCGTATAGACCAGCTCGTAGTTGCGCAGCTGGATCCCTTCGAGCGCATGCCCCTGGGAGCCGGTGACGTCGGGATTCTTGAAGAAGCTGCGCAGCGTGACGTCCGCGATCTGGAGCTGTGCCGCGTCCGTCGAGCGCAGCGAGATGCTGGTGGGCAGCCCGTTGAACCGGGACACCGTGAGGACGACGGTGCCCGGGGTGCGATCGGTACGGCTCCGGCAGCTCGTCACGGCCAGAGACGCGGCGATCAGCAGGAAGAGGATGGCGCTATGTTTCTTCATGATCCGCTCCCAAGGTTAGATCTTGATGACGCGCGGGGTGATGAAGATGAGCAGCTCATCGTTCTCCTCCGAACGCGTCCTGTGCTTGAACAGATGACCGATGATCGGGATGTTGGCGAGGCCCGGCACCCGGTCCTCGCCGTTCTGCCCCGTCACCTTGTAGATGCCGCCGATCACCGCCGTGCCGCCGTCGCGGACCACCAGGCGGGTGCTGGCGTCCTTGGTCGAGATCGGGGCGTTGGAGTTGCCGGCCACCACGAACGCGAGCTGCACCTCGCGCTTCGAGATGTTGATGTCCATCAGGACCGTCCCCTCCGCCGTGACCTGCGGGATGACGTCCAGCCGCAGGGTGGCGTTGATGAACTGCACCGAGAACGCGTCGTTGATGATCGTCTGCACCGGGATCTGGAGGCCGCTCTGGATGGTCGCCCGCTGGTTGTTCAGCGTCGCCACCTTCGGCGCCGACAGGATCGTGATCAGCCCCTCGCTCTCGGCCGCCTGCAGGGCGACGTCGAGGTTGAAGGTGTTGAGCACGTTGCCGAGCTTGAGGCGGAGCGTGCCGTTGTTGCTGTTGCCGGGGAGGTTGACCCCGCCGCCCAGCGAACCGGTCGCCGGGAAGACCAGCCCCGTCGTGTTGCCGTGGGCGGCGTCGGCGATGGCGTTGACGGCCCAGTTGACGCCCAGGTCGCGGCTGAAACGCTTCGTCGTCTCGACGATCCGCGCCTCGATCATCACCTGCGGCTCGGGCGAGTCGAGCAGGTCGACCACCGAGAGCACCGCGTCCATGTTGGACGGCAGCTCCTTGATGATGAGAGCGTTCGTCCGGCGGTCCACCACCACGCTGCCGCGCTGCGTCAGCAGGCCCGCCGTGCCGGTCTTGAGCAGGTGCGCCACCTGGTCGGCGTTGGCGTAGCTCAGGCGCTGGTAGACGGTGCGCAGCGGGATCGACAGCGCCTTCGCCGCCGACAGCTGCTGCCGCTCGGTGGCCTCCTTGCGCAGCGTGTCGGTGGGCGCGATGCGCATGACGTTGCCGTCGAGCTCGTAGTCGAGGTTGTTGATCTTCAGCACCTCTTCGAGCGCCTGGTCCCAGGGCACGTTCTCCAGCTCCGCCGTCACCACGCCGCTGACCCCCGGCTGGACGATGACGTTCAGGCCGCTGATCTGCGCGAAGGTGCGCAGCACGTCGGTCACGTCGGCGTTGGTCACCTTGAGGTCGATCGGCTCGCCGAAGTAGGCCTTCTCCCTGCCGCCGTTGGCGCCGGCGTTGCGCTGCGCGAGGCCCTGGAGCGGCGAGGCGGGGGACGTGACGTCCACCGGCTTGCCGACCGGAGCCTTGACGCCGAGCTGCGAGCCGACCGAGCTCGCCGCCGCACCGGCGGGACGCACCGGCGTCACCTGCACCGACGACGGCTGCGCGGAGGGGGGCGCCGGGGCCGGCAGCGGCGACGCGTCCTCGGCCTCGATGCGGGCGTGGGAGACCCTGACCGGCGTCGTCGGCGACGGATTCCGCTGGGCCAGGGCCAGATCCGAAGGCTCCGGACCCGACAGGCTCGGCGCCGGCGGCGCCGGGGCCGGGGCCGGATCGGCAGCCGGGGCGGAGCCGGCGGCGGTCCCGGAAGTCTCGGCGGCCGGCGCCATCGTGACGGTCGTCTTGCTCGTCTTGCTCGTCCGGGTCGACGCCTTGGTCGTGGTCTTGGCCGGAGCCTTGGTCGAAGTCTTCGTGGCGACGGTGGCGACCGTGGTGGTGGTCGTCGAAACCGGCGCGGCCATGGGGGCCGGCGGGGCCGGGGCCGGAGCGCTCGGGGCGGCGGCGACGGCCGGAGCCGAGCCCCCCCCGGCGGCCGGGAAAGAGATGACGAGGGCGCCGCTGGTCCGTTCGATCGTCGGCAGCGTGTCGCCGCGCAGATCGAAGACCACGCGCGCCACCGGCTTCGGAGCCGGCTTGAACTGGGCCACCCGCACCCGCTCGACGACGCTCCCCTCGACCGCCACGGTCGAGCGCGAGCTGCGGTTGATCACCCCGCCGAGATCGAGGACGAAGCGCCGCGGCTCCGACAGCGCGAAGGTCGAGTACGGAAACTCGCCGTCGCCGGAGATGCGGACCACCGCGCCGCCGGTCGAGGCGAGCACCTCGACGGCCTGGAGCTGCGTCGCGGCCGCCCCCGACAGGGCGGGCCCGGCCATCGGCTTGTCCGGCGTGCCGGCCGCGGCCTGCGGCGCGGAGCCCGGCGCCGGAGCGGCGGCCATCGGATTGGGCGGAGCGGGCTGAGCCGAAGCGGGCGGAGCGGCCGGCGGCTCGGCACCCGCCTTGGCGCCGCCCGCCACCGACTCCTCATGGAGCGGCTCGAACGCCAGCTTCCCCTTGCCCTGGGCGTCGACGGGGAGCAGCTGGATGCGCAGCTTGGTGCCGTCGGCGGTGACCGCGTGCTCGACCTCCTGCCGCGTCGCGATCACCAGCCGGGTCATCGGCCGGGAGCCGTCCTCGCTCTTCTGCACGGCCAGCGAGGAGATCAGCCCCTCCTCCGGCGCGAGGTCGACGACCTTGGACCCCGGCACCGCGTTGGGCAGCTCGATGACCACCCGGCCGTCGGCGTTGCGGAAGCTGGTCCAGACCAGGGGAGCGCTCGCGTCGAGGTCGACGAAGATGTCCGGGGCGCCTTCCCGCAGATCCAGCGAACGGATCAGGACGGGGGTTCCTTGAGCCGGCTTGGCCTCGGCCTGGCCGGCCGCGGACGGTTTCGAGGCGGCCGCGGACCGCGGCGCGGCCTCGGCCCCGTGGGTGGGCATGAAGACGGCGCCGTCGGCACCGAACACCATGCTGAACACCACCGCCGAAGCGATCCCTCGCCGCCGCCAGCCGGCGCTCTGACTTCTCATGACCACATCTCCCATGGCAACTCGCCTCCCTTACGGGTGCTGATTTCAAACCGGCTACCGATACTTCGACCCGGGCCGGAACCCTACGAGGGGTTCAGGCTCTTGACCACCTCACGGAACGGCTTGAGCGCGGTCGGATCCTGGACGACTTGCTTGAAGACCACCTCGCTCTTGTTGATGCTGACGACGTCGCCGTCGTAGAGCTGGTCCCCCTCCTTCAACAGATAGCTCTTCTTCTGGTTCGAGGCCACGACCTGCGCCACGAACCCCTTGCTGGTATGGAAGACCCCGGTCAGATCGATCTCGTCGATCAGCAGCCCCGGCACCCCCTCCGGGCGCGGCCCCCGGATCTGCGGGCGGTCGGCGGCGGCGAGCAGCGACTTGAACGGATCGCGGCGGTTGCCGGGATCGTAGGAGAAGCCGCTGCCCGAGAGCACCTCCTCCTCCCCCTGGAGGATCTCGTCGATGTTGCCGAGGTCGGCCCCGCTGCCGTCGGCGCTCCCGGCCGTGCCGCCCGGCGCGCCGCTCGAAGTCGTGCTCGTCGAAGTCGTGCTCGAGCTGGTGCTGCTCGAAGTACTGCCGCTGGACGTGCCGCCGCCCGCGGGCTTGCCCTGCGCCGATCCGGCGGGCGGCGCCGTGCGGGCCGGGGCCTGCGGCTTCTGCCCCTGCGCGAAGGCGGCCCACGAGACCGCCAGGCCAACGATCAGAATGGTGAACGCGATCAGGGTCGCGGGCTTGATGGAACGCATTACTCGGGTCCTCCTGCCGTGCTGCGGGCGCCGGAGCGGATGCTGGCCGCCGGCCCCTCCGCCGCCGCGGCCGGCTTGGCCGCGCCCTTGCCCTTGGCGGCGCCGTCCTTGGTCGTCGTGTCCTCGGGCGCCGGCTCCTTGTAGACGAACGTCTTGGCGGTGAACATGGCGGTGATCGTGTGCGTGGCCCCGCTCGCGTCCTTTGCGTCCTTCGCGTTCTTCGCGGTGGGCGTCAGCCCGGAGACCGTCAGATTCTCGACGTTGATGATCCGCGAGAAGCGGCTGATGCGGTCAAAGAACAGGGCGAGGTTGTGGTACGAGCCGTCGAGGTCGACCTCGATCGGCCACTCGCTGAAGAACTCCTTGTCCGACAGGGTGCCGGGGTTGAACTTCTTCAGCGAGAAGTCCCCCTGCTCGGCCAGCGAGCGGATGCGCCGCATCAGGTCGGGCGTGTTGCGCCGCGCCGGCAGGATGCGCAGGAGCTTGTCCAGCTCGAGCTCCAGCTGCCGTACCTCCTCGCGGAACTTCGGCAGCTCCTGCTTGGCCGCCCGCCCCTCCTGCAGCTTGTTCTGCAGATCCGAAAGCTTCCGCTGCTCGCGCTCGTAATCGTCGCGCATCGGGTCCAGCACGCGCCAGTAGCCGGCCACGAACAGCAGCGTCCCCACCACCAGCCCCACCGCGAGGCCGATGTACCAGGGCTTTCCTTCCAGTCCCGTCTTGAGCGCCACGGGCCGCCTCCTATTCCGCCGCCGCCGACGCCTTCGCGGGCGTGGCCTTCGGGAGTTTCGCTTTCGGCCCGGCCGCCGGAGCGCCGGCGCCGGCCACGGCATTGGCGTCCGGCTTCTTCGTCGCGAACGAGTAGTTGAAATCGATCCGGAACTTGTAGATCCCGCCCGTCTGCGCCTCCGTGCTCTTCAGCGTCGGCTCGTCGAACTCGGGCACCTTGTCGAGGTTCTCGATGAAGTTGGCCACCGCGTTGGTGTTGAAGGCGCGCCCCTCGACCGTGATCGAATCGGACTTCATCGACATCTTGTCGAGCCAGAGCAGCTCCGGCAGCGCCCGCGAGACGTAGTCCATCACCCGCACCGGCCCGCGCTGGTTGGCCTTGAGATCGTTGATGATGCCGATCTTGCGCTCCAGCTCCGACTTCTTCGCCTTGTAGTCGTCGACCTCTTTGATCACCGACGCCAGCTGATCGACCTCGCGCTGCGCCGCCGCGACCTCGGCCTCCTTGGCCTCGTTCTTCTTGCTCTGCAGCCACCAGGCGACGCCCACCGCCGCCAGCCCGAGCACGATGCCGAGCACCAGCATGTACTGGCCGACGTCCTGGCCGCCGAGCTTGCTCGCGGCCTTCGACTTGCGCACCGCCGCCGGGCGCTTCCCCTCGGAGAGCAGGTTGATCCTGATCATCGGCCTAATCCCCCGCCTTCCGGATGCCGAGACCCACGGCGACCGCCATCATCGGGGCGATCGACTGCAGCCACTGGCCATCGAAATCGCTCTCCTTGAACTGCACCCGGCGCAGCGGGTTCATCAGCTCCGTCGGCACCTGGAACCGCTCGCGCAGCACCTGCTGCAGATTGGGCGTCAGCGCGCAGCCGCCCGAGAGCACCAGCTCGTCCACCGGCCCCTCCGACGAGGTCGCCGAGAAAAAGTCGAACGTCTTGCGGATCTCCGACGCCATCTCCGCCGACACCGCGTCGAGCACCGGCCGCGCGTCGGCCGGCGAATAGCGGTCCACCGACTCCCCCTGCTTCAACCCCTCCGCCTGCTGGAACGAGAGGTTGAACTCGCGCTGCAGCGCCTCGGTGAACTGGTTGCCGCCGAACGAGATGTCGCGCCAGAAGACCGTGCCCCCGCGCGCCAGGATGTTGATGTTGGTCACCCCGGCGCCCATGTTGATCAGTGCCACGACCTTGCGCGCGTCGAGGTCGTAGTTGACCTCGTAGGCGTTCTGCACCGCGAAGACGTCGACGTCCACCACCGTCGGGGTCTTGCCCGTCTGGCTGATCACCGACACGTAGTCGTTGACCTTGTCGCGCTTCACCGCCACCAGCAGGACCTCCATGTTGTCCCGCCCCGGCTCCCCCTCGGAGAGCACCACGTAATCGAGCCGCACGTCGTTGATGTCGAAGGGGATGTACTGCTCCGCCTCCCACTGGATCGAGTCGGCCAGCTCCTCCTCGCTCATCGCCGGCAGCTGGATCTTCTTGATGATCACCGAGTGGCCCGACAGCGACGTCGCGTAATTCGGCCCCTTGACCTTGGTCTGGTCGTTCAGGCGGTGGATCGCGTCCACCACCAGCGACGAGTCCATGATCGAACCGTCCACGATCGCTTCCGGAGACAAAGGCTCTACGCCGAGGCGCTGGAGATGGAACTCCCCCTTACGCTCGCGCAACTCGACCAGCTTGATGGCCGAGCTGCCGATGTCGAGACCGACCACGCCTTTCTTGGTACGAGAGAAGAGCACTTTGAACTCCCTCAAAGTCCAACGTTTAAGGCAACTTACCGGGCATTACTTAAAGCTTCGCTGGAAGCTACCAGTAAAAAACACCCGTGTCAAGACGCCCATGCATCTATGGCTATATTGTCCAGTGCGGGAACTCTACACCCCTGTTATCTAGGTTGCAAGAGGTATTTTGCCCGAATTTATTGGGGTTTGTGAAACTGGAAGGGATAGAAGCCGGATCCGGAGGCGGCACGGGGAGAGAGGAAAAGGAGCCCTTGGGGGCGACATCCTCTATATATGGGGGTAAGGGTGGGGAAGACCCCTGGATCGTGGGGGAGGGTCGCCCATCAGGCGGCGCCGGCGCGGCTCTTCCTCCAGATAGAAGCCGGCTTTCTCGGGAGGATTCAGATGGACAAAATTTTGTTGGGCTCGCTTTTGGGCGTGGTCGCGGGAGGGATCCTGATCCTCGGCACCGTCTTCGGCGGCCTGATCGGGCTGGGCGTCGCGGCCTGGGGGGCGTGACCTTTAGATGTGCGGAAACCAGATGTACGGAAACTAGACGTGCGGAAACTTCGGGTTCCAGGCCACCTCCCACAGGAACCCGTCCGGATCGGCGAAATAGCCGGAGTAGCCCCCCCAGTCCGTGGCATGGCCCGGCTTGACCAGCCGGCCGCCCCCCGCGGCGGCCTCGGCGAGCAGCTCATCGACCGCCGCCTCCGAACGCACGTTGTGGGCGAGGGCGAACCCCGGAAATCCGCCCCCTTCGGCGGACACCCCGGCGTCGGCGGCCAGATCCTCCCGCGGAAACAGGGCGAGCCAGGTGCGCCCCATCTCGAAGAACGCGACGACCCCCGGCGGCGAGGGGAGCTGCGGCAGCCCGAGGACGTCCTTATAGAAGCGCGTCGCCCGCTCCAGATCGCTGACGCCGAGGGTGATGAAGCTGACACGGGGTTCCATGGCAGGCTCCCGATTCAATCTTTCAGGGACGGGGCTTGAAGCTGGCGCAGCCCGAGCGGAAGGACACCACCCGGCCGTCGAAGAAGCTGCGCGGCGAGCTGCAGGCCCCATAGTCGAGGAATGGCCCCGATCCATTGAGCCGGACGTAGAAGACGCAGTCAGCACAATGATTCTCCGCCTCCGGCATCTCTTTCGTGCCCCATCGCTCAGCCGCGGCCGCGGCCAGCTTCGGCATGACCTTCTCCTTCTCCGAGCTCCCGGTCAGCTCTTTGATACATCGCAGCATGTCCACTCCGAACCCATTCCGCTCGTAGAGGTCCCTGGCCCGGGTATTCGCCTCGAACACACTGAGCGTCAACAACCGGTACCCCCGTCCGGCCGCCCACTGCTCGATCGCCGCCATCAGCGCCCGTCCAACGCCCCGCCCCTCCCCCGCCTCGGCCACTGCGATGATCGCCAGATGTCCGTGCGCCTCCCGGGTAAAGTAATCGGTTGCCGTCACCGCGTGGGCGAATCCGAGGGCGCCGTCGCGCGGGTGCTCCGCGACGAGCAGGACGGCATCGGCCGGCAACTCGTCGAAAGCCGCCTCCAGCGTCCGCCGTTCGGCCCCGTCCAGATCTTCGATCGATCGCAGCGGCACCGTACCAAAGGAGCGCAGCCGCGGCACGAGGCCGAGCGCGAAGGCGCGGTCAGCTTCGGTGGCGGGGCGGATGATCAGTTCGTTGGAACCACTCATTATTTCAACCCCAGCTTCTTGTTCTGCTCCAGAAGCCCGACCGCCTCCGCGAGCCGCTTCCGCCGCGTCTCCTCCTTCTTGGCGTCCTCGATCCAGCGGACATACATACGGCGATGCGAAGGGGCGAGTTTCGAGAAATTCAACCATGCGAGACCATTGGCACGCAACGCTTCCTCGATGTAGCCCGGGACGGTATCGCTCATCGGAGGTTTCGGCGCGGCGCCTTCTTCACCCTTGGGAGGCGATTTGGCCAGCCCCGCCGCGGTCATCTTCCCTTCGCGGACCATCCTCGCGAAACGCTCCCTGTTGAGCTCCGACCACTTGCTCTTCGCCTTCCGCGGCGTGAACTTCTGGGCGTAGCGGTCCGCGTCGATCGTCCGCACGATGCTGTCGATCCACCCGAAGCAGAGCGCCTCCTCCACCGCGTCGTCGTACTCCACCCGCGGCTCGCCGGTATGGCGCTTGTTGTAGACGAGCCAGATCTCGGTTTCGCGGTCGTGGTGGGCCGCGAGCCAGGCTCGCCAGTCGGCGCGGGTGGTGGGGTGGAGGGTGGTCACTGGATCTTGCCTCAACCTCGAATCGCGAACCTCGGCTGCGGGGCCAGGGTCCGGCGAATCAGCGGGTTGTCTGCGAAGCTCATGATTCCCGTTAGTTTATTGCATCGGAAGGGCCTGCGCAGGCAGGATCGATCCGTAGGTTGACCGCCCGCAGGGCGGAGTTTATCCAGCCTGGGGTGTCAACCCCAGGTAGGGCCACACCCACCACCTCAAGCCCCGCAGGGCCGGCATGTCCCTGGCGAATTCGACCCCGCCCGGGTATGTCGGCCCTTCGGGGCTCATGGGATTTGGGGGACTCCCACCTGGGGTTGCCACCCCAGGCTGGATAAATCACGCCCTTTCAGGGCGGCGAATACCCAGGGTACGCGCGGATCTCGCTCGCTTCCGTTCTCCAGAGACGCGCCGGCGGTCGCTTCCGGTCGCGATTCCAAAGCAGTCCTTCAAAGGGGAGCGGCTCCCCATCTTATTTTCCATGCTATCAGCCTGTATGTAGATAACATGCGATACCCCCTTGACAGCGCCCGGAGACTTGCCTCATAGTTTCTGCACGGTCGTCGCACAACCGGAGCATCTGATTCCAAATGGTTCACTAGTACCCTGTCCCGTGAGGTTCTGATCGGGATGTCGGAGCCGGGCAGGGGTGATCGAAATTGAATTTCGGTGTCATACAGACGCCGGAACAAAGAGCCCAAGGCTCAGAAAGCAGAAGGAGAAAGACCATGGCCAAGCAGACGACGTACACGGGAATGGTGGGCGACTGGCAGAAGCTGTTCGAGTTGCTGGAGGCGAACAGCGCCGAGATCCCCCAGGTGGAGCCGTTCCGGACCAAACTGGGAACGATGCTGACGCAGGCAATGGACCTCACCAAGCGGCAGGCCGGCCTCAGGGCCGAGAAGCAGGAGATGTCGAAGCAGCTCCGGAAGCTCACCTCGGATGGACAGCGGCTGGCGAGCGCGGTGCGGGTCCTGCTCAAGGAGCACTACGGGATCCGCGACGAGAAGCTTGCCGCCTACGGCCTGCAGCCGTTTCGCGGCCGTCTCCGGAAGGCGGATCCGGCGACGCCGGAACCGGGGACGCCGACTCCTCCCACCGCACACCCCCCCACCACGGCTTAGCCGTCAACCCCAATTCTGATTCCTGTCGAGGGGGCGCGCTCCGGCGCACCTCCTCTTTTTTTGTTCCCTACCCCATTGCGACGGCTTCATCGTCTCCGGACGACGCTCCATCTCCAGCGACGACGGAAATTCTCCAGCGACGATGAAAATCCTCTGGCGACGACGAGAATCCTCCCTGGGCGACGGTCCATCGCCGCGGGAGAAAGTCCGTCGTCTGTGGAGAGTTTCCGTCGTCGCCAGAGGCAGAGCGTCGTCTGGAGAGAATGGGCTGCCTCCCGAGACGACGGGAGATCCTCCCGGGGCGATGGTCCGTCGCCGCTGGAGAAAACCCGTCGTCCGCGGAGGATTTCCGTCGCCGCTGGAGGCGGAGCGCCGTCCGGAGAAGACGGTTTGTATCCCGGGACGACGGAGAATCTTCCCGGGACGGCGGTCCGTCGCCACGGGAGAAAGTCCGTCGTCGCTGGAGGCAGACCAGCGCTGCTGGCGGATTTCCGTCGCCGCTGGCGGCAGACCGCCGTCTATTTGATTCCGGGGAGAAACAGCCGCCGCAGCACGTCGCCGGCGAGCACCATGGCGACCCCCAGCAGCGCCGGCAGCGGATCGTGCAGCAGGATCAGCAGCGCGATGGCGGCACAGCCGAGGAGAAACAGGATCGGCGCCGCCGGATACCACCAGCGAGCCACCGGCCGCTCGAGCCGGAAGAGAGCCGAAGCCGAAAGCCCGAGAAAAATCACGGCCGAGAAGATGACGTACGAGAGGATGCGGTCGAAGGCGCCCAGGGTGAGCAGGACGATCGCCAGCCCGGTCTGCAACAGGATCCCGGCGACCGGCGTGCCGAAGCGCGGATGCAGGCGGCCGAAGACTGGGAAAAAGGCGCCGTCGCGGGCCATCGCGTAGTAGACGCGCGGGGCGCTCAGGGTCAGGGCCAGCAGGCCTCCGAGCACGGAGAGGAGCACGCAGACCGACAGCACCCTGGCGCCCGCGGCGCCGAACAGCGCGCGGCCGAACTGCGCCACGAAGGCGGTGTTGGAAACGATTTTCTCCAGCGGCAGCACGTAGAGGAACGCGAAGCTGATCAGCAGGTAGACCGCGGTGACCAGCAGAACACCGAGAGTGAAGGCGCGCGGCAGGTTCTTTGCGGGCTCCCGGATCTCGCCGGCCAGCTTGCCGGCCTCCCACCAGCCGCCGAAGCTGAAGAAGGCGCTCACCGCGGCCCCCGCGACGGCCCCGAACAGCGCCTCGGAACCGGGCCGCCGAACGCCAAGCGGCAGCAGGTTCGCGAGGCTGCCGTGCCCCCCGAGGACCGCCCAGCCCACGAGAGCCAGCAGCACGGCGATCTTGAGCAGGTTGGCCGCGGTCATCACGCCGCCGGAGAGCCGGGTGCCCAGATAGTTGATCGCCGCCAGGACGAGCAGGATGGCGGCCGGAAGGATCGCCACGGCCCACCCCCCGAGCGCCGCCACCGGCACCAGCGTCTGGACGTAGGCGGCCGCCCCCACGGCCAGCGCGGCGGCGAGCCCGGGATCGACGACCGCGGCGCTCATGCAGCCGAAGAGGAAGGCGACACGCTCGCCAAAGCCCTGCCGCAGGTAGACGTATTCGCCCCCCGCTTCCGGGAAGCGCACCGCCAGCTCCGAGTAGCAGAGGGCGCCGCAGATCGTCATGCCCGCCACGGCGCACCAGACGGCGGCGAGCAGCAGCGGCGAGCCGAGCGACTTCGCCATTGTCGCCGGGGTGAGGAAGATCCCCAGCGCGATCGATTCGCCGGTGACGGCGGCAATCGCCGCCGCCAGGCCCAGCTGCCGGCGTTCTCTGTCAGCCATCGCTTTGACGGCCACCTACGCGAGCTCGATCCGCAAGGAGAGATCCTCCGGCTTGCGCGTCTCCACCCGGTACTTGCGGCCGGCGGCCTTGTCGGCGGCGAAGAAGGCGGCGACCGCCGTTCCCACCGCCGGCAGCTCGAACGCATCGGTCGGATAGGTGAGGTGGATGGTGAAGTCGTCGTCCGGCCGCGCCTTGGAGATCAGCTGCAAGGTGGGAATGTCGGGGTTGTTGAACTTGCCGTCCGCCGAGATGACGTAGTGTTTGGCGCGGATCTTCTGGAAGTAGTCGAGGTCGACGTCGCGGTCGCTGCCATGGTGCGGCATCTTGAGGACGTCGATCTCGATCTTCCCCTCGGCGTCGAGCAGGCCGGCGGCTTCCAGCCCCTGGAGCGTGTGATCGCCGCGGCCGTCGCCGGTGAGGAGGATGCGCTTGCCGGCCGACTCGACCAGCACCACGATGCTGGAGAGGTTGTAGACCGAGGTGTCGACGTAGCTGGCGATCTGCGCGCGGGCGGCCTGGTCCTGCTCTTTCTGCAGGATCGGCTTGATCTTCTGATCCCAGTCTTTCTGCAGCGCCAGCAGGTTCTTCTGGCTGGGCGCGACGACGGTGATCTCGAGATCGCCCAGGGTGATCGGCGGGTGCCCGGACAGCACCATCCCGTTGCAGGGCGCCCCCTTGAAGGCCGGATTGCCGGCGAGGTTGAGGGCGGCGAGCAGGTTGCGCAGCTCGCGCCCCTGGCCGACGCTGGCGAGGAGGAGGGAGCCGGCCGGATGCAGCAGGTCGCCGATCGACGCCGGGCTCATCGCCGAGCCCGTGGAGGCGACCGTCACCTCCTGATTGCCGAGGATGTCGTCGAAGGAGTTGTGCCAGAACTCGGCGATCTTCCACGGCTGCGGCTGGTGGGAGTCGCGGAGGTCCTTGAGCTTGCGGACCATGTCGAGCAGGCCGGCGATGTGGTCGGCGTCGACGTGGCTCACCATCGCGAGATCGATCTCGAGCGGCGTCGCGGCATCGAGGCCGCGCTCCTCGCGAAGCTGCTGGAGCCGAGGCTTCAGGGCGTCGTTGTAGACGCCGGGCGGGCCGCCGTCGATCAGCACGAGCCGGGGCTCCTCGGCGGTGCCGAAGTGGAGGAGCAGGGAGTCGCCGAACTTCGCGCGCAGAGCTTCGAGGATCAGCATCGGATCTCTCCTTTCGGTTCGCCGGTTCGGGTCCCCGGTTCAGACGGACTGCAGGGCGCGCAGGACGTCGAGCATGCCGGCGCCCTGGAAGTATTTCTCCCGGCCGAGATCGGTGGCGGTGTCGCAGAGGATCTGCTTGATGCGCGTGGGGCGTCCGACCAGCTCGTTGTAGCGCGCCATGAGGAGGGCCGCGGCGCCGCTGACGTGGGGGGCGGCCATGCTGGTGCCGTCCTTCAGGCCGACGAGGTTGCCGGGGAGCGGGGCGGTGATCTTCTCGCCCGGGGCCACGAGGTCGGGCTTGCTGCGTCCGTCGCCGGTCGGTCCACGGCTCGAGAAGTAGCTCACGCCATAGGTGTGCGGCCGGAAGCGGTGGGTGGCGCCGACGGTGATCACGAGGTCGGCGTTGCCCGGATCGGTGATGCTGATGCTGTTGTAGGCCTCGGTCGTCCCCTCGGCCGTCTCGTACTTCCGGTACCCCTGGTTGCCCGCCGCGGCGACCACCACGATCCCCGAGGAAACGACGCGCTCGCTCTCGTCGCAGATCGGCGTGCGGCCGCAGGCGTAATTCGAGATGTCGTGCGGGATCGAGAGGCTCAGGTTGACGCCGTGGACCACCATGAAGTCGTTGGTGGCGTTGAGGTAGCGGACGAACTGCAGCGCGGCCATGACCGCGAACTCGTCGCCGCGCCCCTCTCCGTCGAGCACGCGCAGGTCGTAGAGGCGGAGGTCGGGGCAGACGCCGGCGAGGTCGTCGTCGAGCATGCCGTCCGACTCGTCGCGCCGCCAGTCGCTCGCCAGGATGCCGGCGACGTGAGTGCCGTGGTCCATGGCGGGCGGCTTGTATTTCCCTTTCTCGTGCGGCACGCGCAGGAGCGGCGCGATGAGCTTCCAGTCGATCGCCCGGCCGCTCGACAGCGCGCTGTTGAGATCTTTGAGCGCCTTTTTCAGCTCCGGCGAGTCGCCCCCCTTCTCCTTGACCAGCTCGGGCTGCTCGGGGGTGTCGGGATCGAGCAGGAGATCGATCTGGGTGAAGTCGTAGGTCTCGACCACGCGCGTGAAGTTCTTGCTATTCCCTTTCTCGTCCTCGAACGCCGCCTTGGAGAGCGGCTCACCCTTTGCGTTCCGCGCGCGGAAGGCGGGGTGCTCGGCGTCGATGCCGCAGTCGACGACGGCCCAGGCCAGCTCGCCGCACGAGATGTTGAAGAGGAGCCGCGCGGCGTCGGCCTTGATCGCCAGGGTCGAGAGGGCGATCGTGGGCGTGGCCTCCCGGTTCAGGCTCACCGAATAGACGCGGGCCTCAGGGCCGCCGCGTTCGATGTTCCGGATCAGGGCGACGACCGCCGCGATGATCTGCTTCCAGTCCTCTTCCGTGGCGTCGGCGACGCCTTTGGGGCCGAAAAATCCCGCCGGCAGCTCCTGGCCGCGATGGAAGAGCGCCAGTGTGCCGACGACGCGGATCATCCAGAGCAGGGTGGGCGGGAGGCTCCGCGCCCATTCCACTTCCTGACCGTCCCTGACGGCCCGCGGACGCTCCGGATTCTGGATGGCCTGGGCCAGGATCTCCTGCGCGCCCTCCTCCGCGATCCTCTTGATGGCCCACTTGTCGTCGAGCCGCGCCCACCAGTCGGTCATCGGCAGGACGACCCGGATGAGGTCCTCGAAGTGGAGCGTGGCGGCCACGGTCGTCTGGTTGTAGACGACGCGCGGCAGCGGCTTGGCGAGGTGGCGGAAAACCTTCCATTCCTTCTTCTTCCGCTCATCTCTCAACCGGTCGCGCAACTCGCTCCGGACGTCTCCGGCCGAGGTCTCGCGATAGGGAGTGATCAGCAGCTTCACCGCCGGAAAGGCGTCGTCGGCGCCCTGCCGGTCCTTGGCCACGGGAGGCAGGGAGGTCCGTTCCTCGGGCCGCTTGGCATATTCCAGCCAGACGTCGGGCAGGATGGGGGAATCCTGCGTGAAGCGGCGCACGCGGCCGGTGCCGAACATGATCTGCTCCATCAGCTTGCGAGTGAGCTTCCGTTCCGGCTGGGCACCGCCGCTCTCTGCCGCCATGGCCGATTTACCTCCAGAGCTCTACCGATCTCTGAAGATTATACCGCCGGAACCCTCATCACCCCGGCCCTCTTCTCCCGACCCGGGAGAAGAGGGGGCCCTGCGATGACGCTTTTGTCTTTTCTTTGCTGTTCTCCCCTCTCCCGGGTCGGGAGAGGGGCCGGGGGTGAGGGTTCAAAAGCCACAGGTTGCGGCCTGCCAGCGTTTTTTCTTCCTATCGGCGCGAAATAAAGCGCTTTCATGGTTTCTTTTGTCACGTTTCAGTCTCGTCGAACACATATACTTGCGGGAAGCTACCTTGTGGGAGGATGAGCGTTGAAATCGAAACCTTCGCCGTTCGGGACTGTTCTGCGCTTCTTCCGGTTCGCGAACGGATTGAGCGCGATCGAGGCGGCCCGCGTCCTCGGGATACGATCGCCCCTGCTCTCCCGGTTGGAATGTGGAAAGGAGGGAGCGCTTTCCCGCGAAACTCTGGAGGAGCTGCTGGCGCTCCTCGACGTCCCCCCGGAGGCGATCGACCCCACCCTCTACGCTCTCGACGTGGCCTTCTCCCCCGCGCCCCCCGGCTCGCCCGTGGACCCCACCCCGGCGGAGCGGCGGAGCCTCCACCGGGCGGCGGCCGCCGCCGGCAGGGCCGCTCTGGAATCCACCTGGGAAAGGCTGACGGCGAACCTCCGTCAGGCGCGGGCTTCCCGCGACCGCCACCAGGCAGCGGTTCTCTGGAAGACCTTGCAGGATCTCCCGCCTCGCCGCCGCCGGCTGGCCGTGGAGACGGAGCGGCAGTATTGGACCTGGGCCCTGGCGGAGCGGCTCTGCGAGCAGAGCGTGCGGGCCGCGGCTCACCGGGCGGACGAGGCGATGGAGCTGGCCCGCCTCGGGCTGCGCGCCGCCGAGCTGGCGCCGGGAGGCGAGGTCTGGCGCTCGCGCCTTCTGGGGTGGGCCTGGGCCTTCGTGGCCAACGCCCGGCGGGTCCAGGGCGATCTGCCCGGCGCCGAGGAAGGCTTCCGGCAATCCGACCGCCTGTGGGAGACCGGGGCAGCCGCCGATCCGGGCCTGCTGGACGGCACGAGGCCGCTCGATCTGAAGGCCTCCCTGCGGCGGTACCAGGGGCGCTTCGACGAGGCTCTCACCCTGCTGGAGCAGGCGTTGAAGGCGAACGGCTCCAACGAGGCCCGGGGGCGCCTCCTAATCAAGAAGGCGAACACGCTGGAGCTGATGGGGGACTCCGAGCGGGCGGTCGCCGAGCTGCGGCAGGCGGAGCCTCTCCTCGCGGGCTCACAAAACACCCGGCTCTCGTGGCTCGCCCGGTATACCCTGGCCGTGAACCTTTGGCAGCTTGGCCGGAATGCGGAAGCCGAGGCGCTTCTGCCGGAGGTGCGCAAAAGGGCGGTCGAGGCGGGCAACGAGCTGGACCTGATTCGCACGCTCTGGGTGGAGGGGGGCGTTGCGGCCGGACTGGGACGACGGGAGCAGGCCCTCTCGGCTCTGGAACAGGCGCGGCGGTACTTCAACACCCGCCAGATCGCCTACGACGCGGCCCTGGCCTCGCTGGAGCTGGCGGTCCTCTATCTGGAGGAGGGGCGGACCGCGAAGGTCAAGGGGCTGGCCGAGGAGATGTACTGGATCTTCAAGGCCCAGGGAGTCCACCAGGAGGCGCTCGCCGCGCTGCGGCTGTTCTGCGAGGCCGCCAGAAAGGAAGAGGCCACGGCCGAGCTGGCCCGGCGGCTCGTCGAATACCTCACGAAGGCCCGGAGTCACCCAGGCCTGCCGTTCGAGGCTTGGTGAGCCTTTGGTGGCAGCCGAAAAGGGAGGGGCGCGGAAGCATGCGCCCCTGGCCGGTTCTACCCGTCTGGATCGACCTGGTGGCCGTTATCCCCGTTCGGCGTCACGAAAACGGGAGTTTGCAGGCTGCCGCCGCTCGGGTCTACCTGATGCCCGTTCTTGGTCGGCACTCCACTCGGGTCGGCTTGGCTTCCATTCTTGGTCGGCAATCCATCGGGTTCCACCATGCTGCCGTTCTTGCTCCATACGCGGACCAGGAAGCTCCATAGTCGGGCGGCGAGATCCGAGGGGGTGGAGGTTGAGATCGAGCTCCGTCGAGGTTGGGCTCTCCCGAGGGGGTCCGCCAGCGCGGCGGTGGTCGCGAGGGTCGCGGCCATCAGGAGAACGAGGGCGATGCGAGACAGGCGAGGCATGCGCGGCTCCTTTCGCGGAGAGCGCTCCGGAACGGCCTCCTTGGCCACGCGGGCATCTCTCCACAGTAAGGGTGCCTGAAATCGGAAATAAAAAGTCGCTCAGAAGCCGCGAGGTGGGGCTTTTACGGGAAAGGAGGTTGTAATGGGAAAACGGGCGATGGGAGATCCGGCGGACTTGAGGCTGATGGTGACGTTCCTCCGCTCGCTCCGCAGGTGGTCCCAGGAGGAGCTGTCGAGAGCCTCCGGGGTCGACCGGGGGGTGATCTCCGACTACGAGCTGGGGGACAAGGCGCCGACGCGCCAGACCCTCCAGCGGCTCACCGCCGCGGCCGGCCTCCCTTATTCCTTCGTGGAGATCCTCCTGCCGGTCTTTCGGTCCGCCCGGCTGGCCACGGAGGGCACCGGCGGCCCGCCGCAAATCGACGACGCCTCCGAGAGCCTCGCGGCGGGTCTGGATCGGGCCCTCCTCGACGCCGTCCTGCCGCGCCTGGCGCCCTACCTGATGGAGCTGGAGGCGCTGATGGACGACGACGAGAGGATCCCCGCGGCCGGGGATCGGCCCGCGGCGGCCCAGCTGTGGGAAACCCTGAAGAAACTGCCGGCAGGCCGGCGGCGGCGGGCCGTCGAGACCGAGCCGAAATACTGGACCTGGGCCCTGGCGGAACGGCTCTGCGAGGAGAGCGAGCGGGCCGCGGCCCACCGGGCGGACGAGGCCATGGAGCTGGCCCGGCTTGCGTTGCGCGCCGCCGAGCTGGTGCCGGGCAACGAGGCCTGGCGCTCGCGCCTCCTGGGGTGGGTCTGGGCCTTCGTGGCCAACGCCCGTCGGGTCCAGGGCGATCTGCCCGGCGCCGAGGAGGGCTTCCGGCGCTCCGACCGCCTGTGGGAGGCGGGGGCCGCCGCCGATCCGGGCCTGCTGGATGCCTCGCGCCCCCTCGCTCTCAAGGCTTCCCTGCGAGAGGCTCCGTGCCCTCGGGGGTCAGGTCGCTGATGAACGGCTGGGGGCCGCTCGCCGGGTCGAGACCGGTGAAGACGATCCGGCCGCCGATCTCGGTGAAGTCGAGCCGCACGAAGGACGGCGGACCGAAGGGGGCCTGGGCGAACCGGACGGTCCCCGCCGCGGTGCCGTCCGAGGCCCAGAGGCGGCCGGCGCCATCGGAGAAGAGGAGCCGGCCAAGGGCCACGCGGAGCGGCGTCGGCTCGCTTGCGCAGGGTCCTGGACAGAGGTTCTTGAAAAAGCGCCGGGTGCCCTGGGCGGTGCCGTCGCTGGTCCAGAGCTCGAACCCCTGCCGCACGTCGAGGACGGCGAAGTAGAGGCGGCCGCCGAGGACCGCCGCCGGGGCCAGCGCCTCCACGGGCTCCGGGCACCCGCCGGGGCACCCTTGCAGAAGGTGCGGTTTTTTGGTTCCCGGATCGAGCACCCAGAGCTGCTGCCCGGATGAGATCCCCCGCCCCGCGGCGAAGACGACGCGCCCGCCGGCCACGGCGAACAGGCGGTCGCCGCCGGAAGTGAAGTCGAACGGCGGGCCGATCGGGCGCGCCTGCTCGCCGTTCATCTGCCAGATCCGGTAGGCCTCTCCATGAGGATCGTTCTCGACGAACAGCAACCGGCCGGCGACGACCTGCAGGCTCACGGTGGTGTTTCGCGGGTCGGAGGGGAAGCTCGCGAGCTTGCGGACCCTGCCGGTCGCCGTCTCGAGGACCTGCACGGTCTCCCCGGAGCGGTCGAGCGCGAGGAAGTAGATCAGAGAGCCCTGGGACAGGAACCCCTGGATCGAGGCGCCGGGGATCTCGGCCAGCAGGACCGTGTCCGCCGCCGTGCCGCCGGTCGACCAGATCTGACCCGCCACCGCGAAAAGCACGCGGGCACCGGCGACGGTAAAGTTGATTGGGTTCGAACCGATGGCTCCCCCCAGGATGTCGCCGAGCGGCCGCGTGCCCTGGCGGCTGCCGTCGCTGCGCCAGGGCTCGCACCCAGCGGTCGGCGTGCAGCCGGAGAAGAAGAGCGTCCGGCCGTCCGTTCCGAGGACCGCATTGCCGGTCCCTGAGGATGGCGGAGCGATCTCGATATCGCGCAGCGGAAAAGTGTCTTCGGCGGTGCCGTCCGTGCGCCAGAGAACGCCCGCGGAGTCGGAAAAGAAGGCGACGGCGCCGGTGTCCGCGATCATCCGCAGGTTGGAGCCACGGAAATCCGCCTCGCCTTCGCAGACTTTCGCGAGCGGCTCCGCCGCGCCGGTGGCGGGATAGATCTCCCAGAGGGCGCACTGCGCCTGGCCCGGAGGGGTGCTCCCCGCCGGGAACAGGCCGAAGAAGACGACCCGGCCGTCGACGGCGGTGTAGGAGCTGAAGTCCTCGAGGGACTGGGGGTCGAACGCGAGGTGGGCGGGCTCCGCGAGACCGGATGCGGGCAGGGCGAGAAGCAGGAGCACGGAGCCACGGAACCAGCCGGAAATCTTCATCGGAGACCCTCGAAGCGCCGCGGCCACCGGGACATCCGGAGAGCCGCTGCTTGGAGAAGCGCTATTCGAGAGCTTAGTAGGTCAGGGGGGGTGTGGGCCAAACCCGTGCCCGGACAGCAGGATCGTAGGGCAGGGCTCGTCCCCGCCCTACGAAAGCTACGTCGATTCCCCTCTCGACGGCTGTGGAGAGGGACCCTGCTCCCCCGCCGAATCCAGCGCCCGATGGGCGGGGCTCGGCGCTCTAACCGGCCGCCAGAGGCTACCGGCTACCAACAAAGGCCTACTTCTTGACCTTTGCGGCCTCTTTCTTGCGACCACGCGCTGCCGCGCGCTCTGTGAACTCGTGAAGAGTATGGGGACTTGGGTCGCTTCTAAGTCCAGCAATTACACCGCGTAAACGAGCGGCGTTAGAGAACGAAGCTTCCTTCTGCTCCCGGGATACGCTCTCGTTCTCAGTCTGTACGCCTTTGGCCATATCGGCTCCCTTCCCGGCTTACTTCGCCGTCCTCTATCTTACACCTCTACGTCTCCGCCGGATGTAGGGCCTGCTTGGGCGATAGCTGTAATTTGGTTCCGCCACATTGCCGCCTTTGAGCCCACTGCCCCGGCTCCGCTTCTGCTTCTCGGTCCTGCTGATGCCATGAGCATGCCAGTCCGAACACTCTTTCGAGCAACAGCTGCTTTTCGAGGAGCGACTGCCTTTGTCAGCGGTGTAGCCTTGCGCCTTCCCCCTGTCGGCTGTCTATACGTAATCCGGTCAAGAGCCGCCCGCAAGCTTTGCCCTTTCTTCAGCGACACTTTCCCAAGGTCCGCAATTTTCACCTTATTGCCCGAGAACCACTGAGCCTGATACCAATGGTCATTAACTGGATCATGCCAGCTCAAGTAACCTCCGCGAAGGACCTGCCGAGGTTTCTTTATGCTTCCGGTAAAGCTGTATTGAACCCCGGCGCTTTCCACCGGATCGAAATAGCGAGGGGTGTAAAAATCTGATACGAGGACTCCGTTGATTGAATAACCAAACTTAGCGTCCTCAGAAGGATCACTGACCTCGACGAGGTACTCCACCCGTCCTGGACGCTTAGGATTGATGGAATCACCTACTACCAACCGATTGCCATAAGGGTCTGCCAGAATTTCGCACGTCTCATGCGAAGCTGTCAGAGACCAACTCTGACTGTATTCTATAAGCGCAAAGGGTTGGTGGTCACTATCAAGGTGAATGCCCGCGGCTCCGTCATACCCAATGTCAGCCTGCAAGACGATAGGCCAGTATCCCAAAGGAACGTCTTCAAGGCTGGCAAATGCACTGACTACCGCCTCGACTCCCCAGGTGGGGCCAAAGTCTCTCGTTACTTGCTTCTGGAGAGCTGCTGCGACTTCTGCGGTTTCAGCAAGGTCAACTTCTTGGATGTCGGATACGAGCGCCAGGTAAATTGGAAGCGCCATTTCTCCTCCTCAAAAATTTTCGTATTCCCCTAAGATCAGCTTGAACTTCCAACCTTAACTGCCTGCGGACGGCTTAATAAGCCCAAAGATCACGGTAACAAACAGTAGGGCTAGGGAAGCGGCTGCCTTTGGATATGTCCAGAACGGTACACCTACAGCCAAAGCCCAGACTGGGAACGCTATCGATCCCAACATAACCTGAAGCCAAAGTGGCGCCTTGCCTTGATCAGGACTGCGAGTTGCGAAGATCAGAAATATAGGCGTGAGAATTAGACATCCAAAAAACGTAAACTTCTGATAGATCTTCGGATCGGGGACCTTTTCAACAAGACCAAGACCCGTAATATATAGACCAACGATTTCCGCTGGTATGTATTTGACGAGCCGTCCAAGAAAATCTTCAATCCCTGAAGATCCTGCTGCGCCCGTCAGACTGACACTGCCAGTATTGATTCTTCTGGACATACTGACCTCCTTGCAAGAAATTCATTCAGACGTGTTTGCCTTATGCGAGCAGGTACGAAGCGGCGAACCAATGGCGCACCTCAAGTAAAGCACTCAGGCATAAAGTCGCACCCTATGCGTTCATTCCCCTTCTCTTATATCTAACGTTGCGGCTAGATTCAATTTTAATCGATTTTGCTTGGAAAGCAACTCAGACTTTCGCGAGGATCTCCGGTGGCGGAGTCGATCTCCTAGAGGCCACACTGCGCCTGGCCTGCGAAGAGGCCCCATCGCAACAGGGTGAAGAAGACCACCCGACCGTCGGCGGCGGTACAGGAGTTGAAGTTGTGGGTGTCGAGGGATCGAACGCGGCCGTCCCGAGGTCGAGGTCCGCCATCCGACGGGCTGGACCGGATTTCGGGGACCTCCCTACCTGAGGTTGAAACCCCAGGCTCTTCAAATTTCGCCCTTACAGGGCGAGGGCGGGGAGTTGTCCCCGCCCCTACGAAATCTACATCAATTCTCCCCCTACTCCCCCGCCGACTCCAGCGACCGGTCGGCGGTGACCTCCGAGCGGCGCAGCAGGGAGATGACGTACTCGAGCAGGGCGACGTCGACGATCTGCCGCTCGAGGGCCTGCCGGAGCAGCAGCACCGAGGCCGACGCCTCGCGGCTGATGCCGAGGGAGATGAAGATGTCGGCCGCCGCGAGCACCTCGCGGACCGCCGGCTCGGAGTGTGACTGCCGGAGCAGCACCGCTCCCAGCTCGAGGCCGGCGAGCGCCGCCTTGTAGCCGAGGCCGGCCGCCTCGAACCCATCCTTCACCTCGCGCAGGGCCGCCTCGGCGCGCCCCATCTCGCCGAGGGCGGCGTTGATCTGCCCCTCCAGCCAGCGGATCTTCAGCTCGTTGACCCGGCCGCCGGCGTCGAGCCCGCGCGCCTTCGCCTTCCAGAGCGCCATGCGCGCCTCCCGGAACTGGCCGGCGTCGAGCAGGAGGCGCGCCTCGTTGTGCAGCGCCAGGTAGACGAGCCGGGGGTCGCGCTCCTCGTCGAGCAGACCGAGCCCCTGCCGGATCAGCAGGATCGCCTGCTCGGAGTGCCCCTGGTAGCCGGCGAAGATCCCCTTCTTGAGCAGCGCCCGGCCGGCCTCGTGATCGTCGCCGCGCCGCCGGTGGATGCTGCACACCAGGTCGAGCGCCGTCTCCGCCAGGTCGAACCGGCGGCAGTCGCCGAGGAGGGAGGACTGGACGGTGAACAGGCGCGCCGCGAGGATCTCGTCCTGGGTTCCCTGGAGGTAGAGCTCCGTCGCGCGGCCGAGGGCCCGCTCGGCGACGGCGAGATCGTCCGCCACCCGGTAGGCGTTGCCCATCTCGATCCAGGCCCGGCACTGGAGGTCGGCCACGGCCGGCGCGCCCAGCTCCCCGGCGTCGAAAGTCTCGGCCAGCTCGCGGGCCTGCTCGGCGAGCCGCACCATCTCGGCGGGGTTCTCGTGGCGGAGCGCCCAGCTCAGCTGCAGGAGGCACTCGAACAGCGGCACGCCGCGCAGCGGCACCGGCACCTCCGGCAGCGACTCGCAGCCGGCGTCGGAGAGCAGCGAGAGGGACTCGCGCTTCCTCGTCTCGCGCAGCTCCCGGGCCCGCTCGAGCACGGTGGCGAAGACCCGGCTGATCGCGGCGTCGTACTGGGCCTCCTCCTGCTGGGAGAGCACGGGCGCGGGGGGCTGCTCGAGGCCGAGAAGCCCCGCGAAGTGAGGGGCCAGCACGGTGCGGCACGGCACGCAGCCGCGCACGATGTGGGCGACGATGTCGTGGGTGCGCCCGGAGGGGACGCGGTTCCAGACGAAGCCTTCCAGCTCCGCCGGAGTCGGGTGATCATTCACGCGGGGACCTCCTCTCGACAACAATATGAGCTCCATGATTTTCAATCTCCTGCAAGCACCTTCCGAGGCGGCGGAAGCCGCCCCGGATGAGCATTACCGCCGCACTCCGTCGGGATCGATCATGCTCCCCTGGCCGTTGTTGGGGTTCGTCGCCGGCGGGGGAACGGGTATCACGACCGCCCCGTCCTTCTGCTGGATCGTCTGGTGGAGGGAGGCCGCCGGCCCGGAAGCGCCGAGCAGACCTTCCAGCCAGGACCACGCCCGCGTCATCAGGTCGGCCGCCGGCACCGGCCCGCGCAACCCCATGGCCCGCGAGGCCGCCCGCGAGGGCGCCGGGACCATCAATAGAAGAGCCGCCGCCAAGCCTGTCACCGCAACGACATGTCGAATCGGTTGAGACATTGAAACCTCCTGGGCCGCGGATCAGGCCAAGACCTTCATGGTCCGGGCGCCCGCGAGCGCACCCTCTCTCCTCGGCCCCCCCCGAAAGAGAAAACCCGGGCGGATGACTCGCCCGGGCTTTCCCTCTCCCCTCAAGAAAACAAAAGACAAACTGCAAGAAAGAAAAAAACCAACCCCCCCTGAACAGACCTGCAAGACTTCAAAAGATCCGAAGCAACTCCCCCTCCAGTGCCT
Source organism: uncultured Acidobacteriota bacterium (assembly GCA_963698025.1). Classification (GTDB taxonomy): domain Bacteria; phylum Acidobacteriota; class Thermoanaerobaculia; order Multivoradales; family UBA5704; genus DATARR01. The sequence goes on from OY969112.1 coordinate 2,994,615, forward strand.
CCCGCTCTCTCCCCCCTCGGCCGTTGCTTCAGTGAGGGCAGTGTAGACCGATCGTTATTAAGTGTCCTCAAAACCTGCCAAAGAATGTCTCAAAGTTCCTCAAAAGACCTGATAAAACGGGGGTTTCAGGGGTGAAAATGAAGAAATTCATAGATGACCCCCTATGTAAGCACCCGTTTTTTCAACCCGGAGGACCGGCGCGAGAGCGCGCGCCGAGGCGCACCTCTCGCCCGGAGGGGAGCGGCGGAATTCGCGAAACGGAAGGGGGAGTCGCTGCGAAGGGGAAAGAGCGAGGGCGAGAGCCTAGCTCTTCGCGGCCTCGCCCTCGGGGGTCCACTTGCGGGCGGGCGCCTTGGCGACCTTGCCGCTGCGCAGGCAGCGCGTGCAGACCCGGACCCGGCGCACGCCACCGTCGATGAGGGCGCGCACCCGTTGCAGGTTGGGCTCCCAGGTGCGCGACGTCACGTTGTGGGCGTGGCTCACGTTGCGGCCGAAGGTAGTTCCCTTGCCGCAGATTTCACATTGCTTGGCCATGATAGTCGTCTCCTAGCTACGCCCCGAAGGGCACGTGAAGATAGCAGAATGGGGGGGCGAACTCAAGGGGCGGAGCCCTCAGCTCATCGCCTCCGCCTGGCTCCCGCTGTTGGTGCGGCGGTCGACCCGCAGCACGCCCGAGATGGCGCGGACCTCGCGCAGCAGCTTGTCGAGGTGCTTGCGGTCGCGGAGCTGGCAGACGACGCTGATGGTGCCGCGGCCGGTCTCGCTGTGGGTGTCGGCCTCGATCGCCGTGATGTTGCTGCCGGCGCGGGTGATCGCCTCGGTCAGCCGGGCGAGCATCCCCTGCTGGTCCTCCACCTCGATCAGCAGCGAGACCTGGTAGACGTCGTTCTTCCCCTGCTCCCACTGGACTTCGATCTCGCGCTCCGGGTTGTAGAGCAGGTTCTGCACGTTCGAGCAGTCGATCCGGTGCACCGAGACCCCCCGGCCGCGCGTGATGTAGCCCACGATCTCCTCGCCCGGCAGCGGATTGCAGCACTTGGCGAGATAGGCGAGCAGGTCGCCGTGCCCCTTGATGGTGAGCGGGCTGGCGGTGCCGCCGAAGGGGAGGATCTTGCTCACCGCCTGGCGCAGCCGCCCCGGCTTCTCGGCCGGCTCCCCCTGCTCGAGCTTCTCCAGGCCCACGACGCGCTCGAGCACCTGGCGCGGCTCGGCCTTGCCGAAGCCGATCCGGCTGTAGAGGTCGTCGAGCTTGGCGAGCCCCTCGCCGGTGAGGTAGGCGGCGAAGGCGGGCCCCTCCGTCGTCTTGCGCAGGGAGAGGCCGTACTTGCGGATCTCCTTGTCGAACATCCGCCGGCCGATCTCCGTCGCGCGCTGCTTCTGCTGGGTGTTGAGCCACTGCCGGATCTTGCTCTTGGCGCGCGAGGTGGTGGCCAGGTTCAGCCAGTCGCGGCTCGGGTTGCGCGCCGGGTTGGTGAGCACCTCCACCATGTCGCCGTTCGACAGCCCCGTGCGCAGGGGGACGAGCTTGCCGTTGACCCGCGCGCCGGCGCAGTGGTGGCCGAGGTCGGTGTGCACCCGGTAGGCGAAGTCGAGCGGCGTCGCCCCACGCGGGAAGGAGAAGACCTCCCCCTTGGGCGTGAAGACGTAGACCTCGTCCGGATAGAGGTCCACCTTGAGGGTGGTCAGGAACGTGCGCGGGTCCTGGACCTCCTTCTGCCACTCCAGGAGCTGCCGCAGCCAGACGATGTTCGGGTCGCCCGCCCGCGCCTCGACCTTCCCCTCCTTGTAGCGCCAGTGGGCGGCGATCCCCTCCTCGGCGATGACGTCCATCTCGCGGGTGCGGATCTGCACCTCGAACGGCTGCCCCTGGTCCCCCACCACCGTCGTGTGCAGCGACTGGTAGAGGTTCGGCTTGGGCATCGCGATGTAGTCCTTGAACCGTCCCGGGATCGGGCGCCAGTTCTGGTGCACCACGCCGAGCGCCGCGTAGGTGTCCTTGAGGCTGGGGGTAACGATGCGGAAGGCGAGGAAGTCGTAGAGCTGGGAGATGTCGATCCCCTGCCGGCGCAGCTTCTCGTAGATCGAGTAGAAGCGCTTGACGCGGAAGCTGATCTCGGCGTCGATGCCGCCGCCGTCCAGGCTCTTCGCGAGGCGTCCGCGGATGCGGTCGACGGCCGCCTGGCCGAGCTTCATCTTCTCGGCGATCTTGAAGTGGAGCTCGGTGAACTGGTGGGGGTAGAGATGGTAGAAGGCCAGGTCCTCGAGATCCCCCTTGACGCGCGCCATGCCGAGGCGGTGGGAGATCGGCGCGTAGATCTCCAGCGTCTCGCGCGAGATGCGCCGCCGCGCCTCGACCGGCATGTGCTCCAGGGTCGCCATGTTGTGCAGCCGGTCGGCGAGCTTGACGACGATCACCCGGATGTCCTTCGCCGAGGCGAGGATCATCTTGCGGAAGGTCTCGGCCTGCGCCTCGTCGCGGCGCACGTACTCGTGGCGGCCGATCTTCGTGACGCCGTCGACCAGCCCGCAGACCTCGGCGCCGAACTCACTCTCCAGCACCTCGCGGGTGGTGAGCGTGTCCTCCAGCACGTCGTGCAGCAGCCCCACCGCCACGCAGGTCTGGTCGAACTTGAGGTCGGCCAGCAGGTAGGCGACGTTGAGCGGGTGGATCATGTAGGGCTCGCCGGAGCGGCGGACCTGATCCTTGTGCATCTCGGCGGAGAACTCGTAGACGGAGCGCAGGAAATCCGGATCGAACGGCCGACCATGCCCGGCCATGCAGGCGATCACGTCGTCGAGACGTGCCACGCCCGGCGTGGTGACCGGGGCCGCGAGGCTCTTGCTGGAGATGGGCATGAGGCTTTCCCCGCACGAGACAACGAGCAGGTTCCCGGGCGGGGCTGATGATTATAAGGGGAAGTGGGGGCGGGAGATTCCCGGACCCTCACCCCCCGGCCCCTCTCCCGACCCGGGAGAGGGGAGAAAAGCATAAACAAAAACCCCTCTCCCGAAGGAGAGGGGCTGGTGGCTCGTCCGGCGGTTCTCCCCTCTCCCGGGTCGGGAGAGGGGCCGTGGCGAGGGCCTACGCCCGCCGGCGGGCCGGGCGCGGCCGGGGAGGCGCCTGGCCGCCGTCGCCCGCCGTGCGGTCGATGCGCGACTCGGCGCGGTCGGCGGGGGCGCCGCCGCGGCCCGGGGTAGCCTTCTTGCCCCAGCGGCCGCCGACGCCGAACAGGCTCTCCCAGAGCAGCGCGAACGGGCTGGCGACGTAGATCGACGAGTAGGTGCCGACGATGATGCCGATCGTCATCACGAAGGCGAAGCCACGCAGCACGTCGCCGCCCAGGATGAGCAGGGCGACCACCGACAGGAAGGTCAGCCCCGAGGTCATGATGGTCCGCGACAGCGTCTGGTTGATGCTGTCGTTCATCACCTCGATCATCGGCTTGCGGCGGCTCTTCCGCATGTTCTCGCGCATGCGGTCGAAGATGACCACCGTGTCGTTCATCGAGTAGCCGATCAGGGTGAGGAAGGCGGCGATCGTCGTCAGGTTGAACTCGAAGTGGAACGCCCAGAAGAACAGCAGGGTGACCACCACGTCGTGCAGCGAGGCCATCACCGCGCCGATGCCGAAGCGCAGCTCGAAGCGGAACCAGATGTAGGCCAGCATGCCGAGCAGCGACATCACCACCGCCAGGAACCCCTGGTGGCGCAGCTCGCCGCCGATCTGCGGACCGACGCTCTCGACCGCCAGCACGTTGAAGTTGCCGAGGTAGGCCTTCTGCTGGAGGGCGGTGGCGACCGCCGGGCTCACCCCGGGGATGCGGGCGAGGCCGTCGAGCGACTTGAACAGCCCGCTCTGCCCGTGCCGCGCCTTCAGGATGGCGTCCGCCACCTGGTTGTAGTGGGCAAGCGCGGGGGCGGCGCCCTGCCCGGCCACCAGGTCGGGATCGGTCTGCACCAGGAAGGCGACGAGGGCGTCGGCGCCGGCCTGGTTGAGGTCGAGCCCGGTCTTGCCGCCGTTGAACTCGTGGTTGAGGGCGCTGACGATCTTGTCGCGGCTCCCCTCCTCCGTGTGGGTGTGGCTGAGCGCCGTCTTGACGATGACCTGGTTGTCACTCGCCTGGCCGAAGCGCTGGATCTGCGGGGCGACCATCCCCTCGCGCTCGAGCACCTGGCGCAGCTTGTCGACGTCCGGCGGCTGCCGGAAGCCGATCGTCACCTGCGTGCCGCCGGCGAAGTCGATGCCCATGTTCAGCCGGTGGGGGCCGAAGATGGCGTAGAGCCCCCCCAGCACCAGGGCCAGGGAGAAGAGGATCCAGGCCTTCCGGTACTTCATGAAATCGATGTGCGTATCGCGAAACAGCTCCATGCCATGCTCCTTGTGCCGACCCCGCGGGTCAGATCGAAAGCCTCTGCACCCGGCGGCGGGAGAGCACCAGGTCGAACAACCAGCGGCTGACGAAGACCGCGGTGAAGATGGAGGCGATGAGACCGATGGTCAGCGTCACCGCGAACCCCTTGATCGGACCGGTGCCGAACTGGAAGAGGAACAGCGCCGAGATCAGCGTGGTGACGTGGGTGTCGATGATCGACGTGAAGGCCCGTTCGAAGCCCATGTCGATGGCCGATCGAACGGTGCGCCCGGCTCGCATCTCTTCTCGTATGCGTTCGAAGACGAGCACGTTGGCGTCCACCGCCATGCCGATGGTCAGGATGACGCCGGCGATGCCGGGCAGGGTCAGCGTCGAGTGGAACATGCCCATGCCGCCGAACAGGATCAGCACGTTGAGGACCAGCGCGAGGATCGCGTTCATCCCCGACAGATGGTAGTAGGCCACCATGGCCAGCATGACGAGAGCCGTGCCGAGGATGCCGGCGCGCAGGCCGTCGCGGATCGAGTCGCGGCCGAGCGAGGGGCCGACCGTGCGCTCCTCCAGGTAGGTGATGCTGGCCGGCAGGGCGCCCGAGCGCAGCACCGTCGAGAGGTCCGAGGCCGACTGCTCGGTGAACCCCCCCTCGATCTGGCCGCGGTCGGAGATCCGCGAGTGGATGACCGGGGCGGAGACGACGCGGCCGTCGAGCACGATGGCGAGCCCGGAGCCGACGTTCTTGCCGGTGAGCTCGCCGAAGGCGTCGGCGCCGGCCGGCTTCAGCGTGAACTCGACGATCGGCTGGTTGAACTGCCCCTGGCCCGGACGCGCGTTGCTGAGGTCGCGGCCGGTGACCGTGCGCCGCTTCTCGACGGCGTAGTACTGCTTGCCGGTCACCGCCTGGGTCTCGCGGTCGCGCTGGTCCCCTTCCAGGATCTCGACGTCGTCGGGGATCTTGCCGCCGAGGGCGTTGACGATCTCCTCGCGGCTGGCCGACCCGCCGCCCCCCTTCGGCACGCGGACGATGCGGAACTCGAGGAAGGCGGTGCTCTTGATCAGCTTGCGCACGCGCTCGGCGTCGTCGACGCCGGGGAGCTGCACCACGATGCGGTTGCCGGTCGTGGTCTGGATCACCGGCTCGGTGACGCCGTACTGGTTGATGCGGTTGTCGATCGTCTGCTTCGCCTGGTTGACGGCGGAGGTGCGCACCTCGGTGACGGCCTGGTCGGTCATCGCGAACGCCAGCCCCTCCCCCTGCCGGTTGACCTTCCAGCGCGGCAGGTACTTCGAGGCGAGGTCGCTCGCCGCGTCACGCGCCTCCGGCGTCGGGGCGGTGACGACGAACTGGCTGTCGCCGGTGCGGCGACCCTGGAGGTTGGGGGCGCCCTTGTCCTTGCCGAGGTCGATCAGCCGCGCCATGTCGGTGTCGGTCTCGGCTCGCAGGGCGTCCTCGGTGTGGACCTGCAGCACGAGGTGCATGCCCCCCTGGAGGTCGAGGCCGAGGCTGATCTTGTCCTTCGGCGGATAGGCCAGGGCGACACAGATGACCGCCACCGCGAGGATCAGCAGCCCGCGCCAGAGCAGATTTCGATTCATGACGATTGACTCCCTTTGTCGCTCTTGTCGCTCTCCCCCTCGAGGCCGGAGACCGCCGCCTTGGCGACCCGCACGCGGACGTTGTCGGCGATGCGCAGCATCACCGTCGCCCCCTCGACCGCGGTCACCTCGCCGTAGAGGCCGCCGGTGGTGAGCACCCGGTCCCCCTTCTTCAGGTTCGCGATCACCTGCTGCAGCGCCTTGCGCTGCCGCTGCATCGGCAGCATGAGCACGACGTAGAAGATGACGAAGATGAGGAGCATGGGGGCGAGCCCGGTCAGCGCGCCCATGATCCCGCCACCGGAGGGGAGGAGCTGGAGCGCCAGGGCCATGGAGGGTAGGAAGAGTGGATTCATCGCGCGATTTTCATCCTGAATTTAGTCCCGGAAATAGTCCGAATCAGCCCGGCAGGATCGGCTTGCCTTCAGGAGCTCCTTCGCTCGCGGGGACCGGAAGCGGCGGGATGGGCTTGCACATCGAGCCCCTCCGGCGCGTCCTCACCGGCGGTGCGGCAGGCGAGACTCGCCAGATCCGTCAACGTTCCGAGTTGGATAGCCTGCCGGAGATCCGCCATGAAGTCAAGGTAAAAGCGGAGGTTGTGGAGGGTCGCCAGCACCGGCGCGGTGAGCTCTCCGGCCCGCATCAGGTGGTGCAGGAAGGCGCGCGAGGTGCGGGCGCAGGCCGGGCAGCCGCACTCCGGATCGAGCGGCCGCTCGTCGTCCTTGTAGCGGGCGTTCTTGATCTTCAGCACCCCCTGGCGGGTGAAGAGGACGCCGTGGCGGGCGTTGCGCGCCGGCAGCACGCAGTCGAAGAGGTCGACCCCCTGGCGCACCGCGTGGAGGATGTCCGCGGGGTACCCCACCCCCATCAGGTAGCGCGGCTTGGCGGCCGGCAGCGCGGGAGCGGTCCACTCCACCACGGCCCGGCGCTGCGGCTCGGGCTCGCCCACCGAGACGCCGCCGATCGCGTAGCCGTCGAAGTCGAGCGCCGCGAGGTCCGCCGCCGCCCGCCGGCGCAGATCCGGATAGGAGCTCCCCTGGACGATGCCGAAGAGCCCGCCGGCACCCTCCCCGCCCTGCCAGGCCGCGCGGGCGCTCCGCGCCCAGGCCAGCGTGCGCTCCCAGGAGGCCTCGGCCGCCGGCAGCTCGACCGGCCACGGCGGGCACTCGTCGAGCATCATGGCGACGTCGACGCCCATCCGCTGCTGGAAGCTCACCACCCCCTCGGGGGTGAAGCGCAGCGGGGAGCCGTCGAGGTGGCTGCGGAAGGTCACCCCCCCGGCGTCCACCGTGCGCAGCCCCCCCAGGCTCCAGACCTGGAAGCCGCCGCTGTCGGTGAGCACCGGGCCCCGCCAGCCGGTGAAGGCATGGATCCCGCCCAGCCGCTCGACGACGTCGATCCCCGGCCGCAGGGCGAGGTGGTAGAGGTTGGAGAGCATGATCGACGCTCCCGCCGACTCCAGCTCCTGGGGGGTCACCCCCTTGACGGCGCCGAGCGTGCCCACCGGCATGAACGCCGGCGTCTCGACGGCCCCGTGCGGGGTGGTCAGACGACCCCGGCGGGCCTGGCCTTGAGTGGCGAGAACTTCGAACCGCAGGCTCAGGGCTTGCCCTTCGAGCCGTCCTCCCGCCCGATGTCGACCGTGCGGGTCGACACCCCCGGAGGGAGCTTCAGGACGAAGCGGTCCGCGGGGATCGGGGTGTTCCTCTTCATGTCGCTGAACTGGTACTCGACCGAGTTGCCGTCCGCCCCCACGTACTTGAGGTGCTGCGGGAAGTAGCTCTCGCCGTCGATCCACAGGGTCATCGACTTGAGGCGCTTGGCGATGCGCGCGTACTTGGGGTCGAGCTCCAGGCGATAGGGGTCCCCCTTCTTCTCGGGGAGCTTCAGCCGCACGGTGAAGTACTCGAGGAGGGTCTGCAGGCTGCCGCTCGCCCCCAGGTACTTGAACACCTGGCTGGAATAGCGGCCGACCTTGAGCACCTCGGCGCGCTTGAGGTCGCGGTACCAGGTGGTCATCTGGTCGCCGCGGATGACGACGGTGATCGGGCTCGGCGCGCTGTACTCCCAGCGCACCTTGTCGGGCGCGGCGTAGGAGAAGGTCCCTTGAGAGGACTCGGGGGCCGCCAGCATCGAGCTCTCCTGCTGCTGGGTGAAGTGGGCTTCCATCGTCTTGAGCTGCTGCTGCTCGAGGCGGACGCGGTCGACCAGGGAGGTGAGCCGCTGCGGTCCGGTGAGACCCGGGGCCATGGGATCGGGGGGCGCCTGGGGCTTCCCCGCCGCGAGGGCGGGGAGCGCGAGGAGCAGGGCGAGCAGAGTGGCGGTGAAGATTTTCATCATGGGGGAGAACGATCGTATCCTCCCCTTTCTTCCTGGCGCAAGGCGCCCGGGACCGGCAGGAAGAAGCGCGGTTGACAGGTCTCCGGGCGGGTGCTACGTTCACCGCCCTCTAAAGCGCCCTTCGACCGGACGGACTGGAGTCTTTCATGCCTGAGCTCAAACTGGGAACCAAATTCGACTGCTACAACTGCGGCACGAAGTTCTACGACCTCGGCAAGCCCGAGCCGATCTGCCCGAAGTGTAGCGCCAATCAGAAGGACGCCGTCTCGGCGGAGTCGCCGTCCACCGGCCAGGCGGCGCGCCGCCGGCGCAAGGCGGACATCCCCAAGCCGATCGACATCGAGGAGGATGACGCCCCGGTCGAAGCGGAGATCGCGGAGGACGAGATGGTCGAGCCTGACCTCGCGGACGCCGAGCTCGACGATGCCGAGGAGGAAGAGGAGATCGACGACGAGGTCTGACCCCGGGCCACCGGTCGCCGTCGTGCTCGCCCTCGGCGGCAATATCGAGGGCGCGATCGACGGCCAGCGGAGCCCGGTCGAGCGGACGCTGGCCTGGGCTCTGCGGCAGCTCGCAGCCTCCCTGGGCCCCCTGCGCGTCGCCTCCCTCTACCGCAGTCTCCCGGTCTCGCCGGTCCCCCAGCCGGACTTCCTGAACACCGCCGCCCTCGCCCGCACCGCGCTCCCTCCCGAGGCGGTGCTCGCCCTGGGCCAGGCGCTCGAGCTCGCCGCCGGGCGCCGGCCCGGCGTGCGCTTCGGCCCCCGGCCGCTCGACGTCGACCTCCTGCTCTACGGCGACCTCCGCTCGGACGCTCCGGAGATGACCCTCCCCCACCCCCGCCTGCGCGAGCGCCGCTTCGTGCTCGCGCCGCTGGCCGAGATCGCGCCCGATCTCGCCCTGCCCCCCGACGGCGCCCGCGTCGCGGAGCTGCTGGCCAGGCTCGGCGACGATCCGGCCGGGGTGGAGCGGATCGAGTGGGGGGAGGGGTGAATCCATCCCCTCCCGCCGGCCTGCTGCTCGGCTGGCTCCTGCTCGCCTGGGGCGCGCAGGCGGTGGTGCCCTGGCGCCTCGCCCTCCTCGCTCCCGAGCGGCGGCGGGCCTGGGCTCTCGCCCTCCTGCCGCTGCTGGTCACCGGCGCGCTCGCCGCCTTCGCCCTGGTCCAGCTCCAGCCCGACGCCGCCCTCGCCCAGGGGCTCTATCCGCTCGGCGCCTCCGGGCTGGGGCGGGGGCTGGCGGTGCTCTTTGCCGCCCTGGTGCTCGCCGACTCGCTGCTCGCCACCGGCGGTCGGGGCATGGAGACGGCCGGCTGGCGGATCGCCGCGGGCTTCGGCCTCGCCTTCCTGCTCGCCGCCACCTGGGCCGCCGAGCTGCTGCGCACCGGCGAGGGACGGCCAAGCGCACCACCCGCCTTCATCGCCCTGGTCCTCCTGCGCGTGCTCCTCGCCCTCGGCGCGGCCGAGGCGTTCGCTCCCGGCCGGCCACTCCTCGCCGCCGCGGCCGGCCTGGCGCTGCCGCTCTACGGGCTCCTCCTCCCGGCTTCGCTCGCGCACGCCCTGGGGGCCCACGGCCAGTGGCTCACCCTCGCCGCCGCCTCCCTGCTGCTGCTCGCCGGCCGCTGGTTGCCGCCCGCGCTGCGCCGTCCCGCCCTGCTCACCGGCGCCCTCCTCGCCGGCCTCTGCCTGGGCCAGGCGACCCGCCTCTCCCAGGGGCTCGCGCAGCCGGCGCCGCCGATGCAGAGCCTGCCCGGCCGGCCGAACCGGTAGAAACCAACAGGGACGAACACGGACTGACAGGGACGAACACGGACAAGGAATCCGTGTTCGTCCCTGTCAGTCCGTGTCAGTCCGTGTTTGTCCCTGTCAGCCCCTCCTAAACCGGATCCCCGTGCACGAACACCTTCGACCGCGGCATCTCCCCTTCCACGGCGCGGAGGACCTTCACCATCAGATCGTGGGCGTCCGGAAACGAGGTCGAGCTGGGGATCTCCAGGTGGAACTCGATGAAGCGCTGGCCGCCGCTGCGGCGGGTCTTCAGATCGTGCATGCCCAGGATCTCCGGGACGAAGGAGCCGACGACGGCGCGGATGCGGCTCAGATCCTCTTCCGGCAGACCGCGGTCCGAGAGGTCGCCGGTGGCTTCGAGGGCGAGCGAGGCGCCGCTCTTGAAGACGTACCCCGCCACGATCAGCGCCACCAGGGGATCGGCGGCCGTCCAGCCGGTGAAGCGCACGACGAGGAGGGCGAGCAGCGCGGCGCCGTTGACCCAGAGGTCGGCCGCGTAGTGGAGGCTGTCGGCCCTGAGCGCCGGACTGCCGCTGCGCTCGGCGGCCCATTGCAGGAGGCGGGCGATGCCGAAGCTCACCACCAGGGAGACCGCGAGCACGACGATCCCCCAGCCGGTCTCCTCCGGCTTGCCGCCGTCGATCAGGCGCCGCACGCCGGTCCAGACCAGCCCGGCGGCGGCGGCGAGGAGGAACAGCCCCTGACCGAGGGCGGCCAGGTTCTCGAACTTGCCGTGGCCGTAGGCATGGTCCTCGTCGGGGGGGCGGGCACTCCCGCGCAGCACCAGGAAATTCGCCCCGGAGACGAAGAGGTCGATCAGCGAGTCGAGCGCCGCCGAGCCCAGCGCGAGCGAGCCGGTGCTCCAGGCGCCCGTCCCCTTCAGGGCGACGAGGAACGCCGCCGCCGCGACGGCGACCAGGGGCGTCTGGTTCGGGTTCAGGCGAAACCGGGGCTCAGGATTCAATCCGCTCTCCGCGGCGGTCAGCCCGGATGCCTGGCGAGCAGCGCCCGGGCGTCGGCGAGGCTCTTCTCCTGCTCGACGGCCAGCTCGGGGGAGGGCTTGCGGGCGAGCAGGCGGCGCAGGATCTCGCGCGCCTCGCCCGCCTTGTCCGGCTGGTGCTCGAACAGGGCCTCGGCGAGGAAGAGGTGGTTGTCGAAGTTGTCGGGGCCGAGCGCCACCGCCCGCCGCAGCTCGGAGACCGCCTTGCCGCGGTCCACCCAGCCGGTGACGAACGGCACCTTGGGCGCCAGCGTGTGCAGCCGGCCCAGGATGCGGTGGCCGGCGGCGTCCTCGTACCTCTCGTCGAGGGCGATCAGGGTCTCCGAGTAGCGTTTCACGCGGTCCCCCACCCCCTGGCGCGCCGCGGCCAGGCGGCCGAAGGCGTCCCCCCAGAGCCCCCAGTGGACCGCCGCCCAGAGGAAGAGAGGCCTGGCCTCCGGCACGCCGGCGACCGCCTTCGCCGCTTGCGCCGGGCTCATGGCGTCGAGCTTCTGGCGGCCGCCGGCCGTCCGCCGGGCCAGCCGGTCGATGCCGGCCTCGGCGACCTCCTTGCCGCGAGCGAAGGCCTTCTGCCGGGCCTCGCTGGAGCCGGTGGTGAAGTCCCCCTTGAAGTGGAGGGCGCGCAGCAGCTTCCAGGTCCCCTCCAGCCGCTCCGGCTGCTCCTTGACCGCCCGCTCGTAGGCGGCGATCGCCTCGTCGACCGGCCCGGGGATCGCCTTGGCGCCCTGATGGCCGTCCGCCCGCCGCGCCCACGCCGCATCCCCCGCGGCGATCGGGTCGGTCTGGGCGGCGATCGGGAGGGGTACGGAGAGGAAGAGGAGGAGGGCGAGGGTCTGGCGCATGGAGGGGATTCTACAAGGGGCGGGGGCTACTGTGTTCCTCTCCCGGCAGGGGGAGGAAAATTTCTCCCCTCCGATCCTCCTTCCGCGCTATCATCTCTCCATGGCCGGCGACGCCACTCGTCTCCCGCTCGTCCCTCTCCCCAACCTCGTGCACTTCCCGCGCACGGAATTGAAGCTCCACGTCCTCGATCCGTCGTACGCCCGGCTCGTTCAAGACCTCGCGGAGCTCGACGAGGACTCCCGCTGGATCGGCATCGTCCTGATGAAGCCCGGTCCGAAGCTGGACGCCGCGGGGCGCCCCGAGATCTTCCCCGGCGGCACCGCCGCGCGGGTGATGGACCTCGAGACGCTGCCCGACGGCCACGCCGACCTGCTGGTCTACGGCGAGTTCCGTTTCGAGCTGGAGCGCGAGATCACCGGCCCCTACCGCCAGGGGGTGGTGCGGCCGGTCGAGGAGCCCTGGCTCAACGAGCGCGACGCCGGCATCGTCGCCGTGCGCAAGGCGGTCGTCCACCTGCTGCGCGCGCTCTCCGCGGAGCTGGGGGACAAGCTGCCGCTCGCCGTCGACGACCTCGCCGCCAACGACTGCGCCTTCGAGGAGCTGATCAACCAGATCGCCTCCCGCGTCGACGTGCCGCTGATGCGCAAGCTCCAGCTCCTCACCGAGTCCCTGCCCGAGCGGGGGCTCTCGGTGCTCTCGATCCTGCGCAGCCGCAAGGCCGTCGTCGACATGCTGCGCCCCTTCCGCCGCCGGGGCACCGACCCCGAACGCAACTGACGCGCCTCTCGTGCTGTCCATCCGCGATCCGGTCCACGGCTTCGTCAGAGCCGATCCGCTGGAGGCCGCGCTGATCAACAGCCGGCCGGTCCAGCGGCTGCGCTTCATCCACCAGCTCGGCTTCACCTTCCTGGTCTTCCCCGGCGCCGAGCACACCCGCTTCGGCCACGTGATCGGCGCCATGCACCTCGCCGGACGGGTCTACGACGCCCTGTGCACGAAGAGCGGCGGCATGCTCCCCGGCGGCTCGGCGGCGCCCGAGCGCCGGCTGACGCGGGCGGCGGCGCTGCTCCACGACCTCGGGCACGCGCCGTTCAGCCACTCGGCGGAAGACCTGTTCGAAGGCGGGATCGACCACGAGGAGATGACCCGCCGGCTGCTCGGCAGCCCGGAGATCGAGGAGATCTTCGCCCGCCACGGCGACGGCCTCGCCACCGGCGACGTCCGCCGCCTGCTGCAAGGGGGGGGCACCGCCACCGAGCGGCTGCTCGCCAAGATCGTCTCCGGCGAGCTCGACGTCGACAAGATGGACTACCTGCTGCGCGACAGCCTGTTCTGCGGCGTGCGCTACGGCACCTACGACCTCGAGCGGCTGCTCGACACCATGCTGCCGATCGAGGATCCCGAGACCGGCGAATGGGGGATCGGCGTCGACGAGGGGGGCGTCCACGCTCTCGAAGCCCTGGTGATGGCCCGCTACTACATGTTCACGCAGGTCTACTTCAACGCCACCGGCAAGGCCATGGAGCTGCACCTGAACGAGTGGCTCGAGGAGCGCGGGGTGCGCTGGGCCGCGGCGCCGGAGGCCTTCCTCGGAACGGACGACGTCTCCGTCTGGTCCGCCCTGCGTACGTCGGCCAGCGTCCACGCCCACGCGCTGATCGAGCGCCGCCACTTCCCCGTCGCCTTCGAGACCCGCGAGCACCTCTCCCGCGAGGAGAAGGAGCGTTTCGAGGCACTGCTCCCCGAGCTGCGCGCCCGCTTCGGGCCGGGGAGCCTGCTGGTCTCCAACTCCGCCAAGGACCCCCACCGCCTGGGCCACAGCCGCGTCCTGGTGCGGCGTTTCGACGGCTCGCTGGAGGCCATGGAGCACGCCAGCCAGTTCATCCGCCACCTCTCGCGCATCGACCGCTACCGCGTCTACACCCCGTCCCCGCTGCGCGACGAGGTGGGAACGGCGTTGCGGGAGATGTGGCCGGTCGGCGTCTAAGAGCCCAGCAGATTCCGCAGCGCCCCGGAGGCTTCCGGGTAGCGGAAGACGTAGCCGAGGTCGAGCAGCCGCCGCGGTATCGCCCGCTGGCCGTGGAGCAGCGCGTCGGCCATCTCGCCGAGGAGGAGGCGGAGGGCGAAGCCGGGGGCGGGCGCGAAGCTCGGCCGGTTCAGCGCCCGGCCGAGGGCGCGCCCGAAGTCGCGGTTGGTCAGCGGCGCGGGCGCGCTCAGGTTGAACGGCCCGTCGGCGTCCTCGCGCTCGATCAGGAAGCGGATCGCCCCCACCTCGTCCGCCATGTGGATCCAGGGGAACCACTGGCGGCCGCCACCGAGCGGACCGCCCGCCATCAACCGGAAGGGGAGGGCCATGCGCGGCAGGGCCCCGCCCTCGTTGCTGAGCACGATGCCGGTGCGCAGAATGGGACGGCGGACGCCGAGCGCCGCCGCCTCGGCCGTGGAGGCCTCCCAGTCGACGCAGACCCGGGCCAGGAAGTCGTCGCCGGGCGGATGGGACTCTTCGACCGCCTCGTCGCCGCAGGCGCCGTAGTAGCCGACGGCGGAGCCCTGGAGCAGCGCCCGCGGCCGGGACTTCGCCTGGCGGATCGCCTCCAGCACCGCCCGCCCCGACTCGACGCGGCTCTGGCGGATGCGGCGCTTCTTCTCGTCCGTCCACCGTCCGGCGGCGACGCTGTCCCCCGCGAGATGGACGATCGCCGTGCCCTCGTCGAGCAGCGAGCCCCACCCGTCGGGGGTCTTGCCGTCCCACTGGACGGCCCGCGTGCCCGGCGGCAGCGGCCCCACCCGGGACGGATCGCGGGTCAGCGCCACCACCTCGTGCCCCGCGCTCCCCAACTCCCGGGCCAGCGCGACCCCGATGAGACCCGAGCCGCCGGTGATCACGATCCGCATGATGCGATGCTACAACAGTCTCCCTCCTCTCCCGGTGAGGGAGGAGGGGAGGGGTCGGGAGAGGAGGGCCGGGGAGGTGAGGGTCCTACACCGCCGCGAGCTCCTCCTCCAGGAGCTGGCGCTGGTGGAGCTCGGCGTAGAGGCCGCCGTGGGCGATGAGCTGTGAGTGGGTGCCGCGCTCGACGATGCGCCCCTGGTCGAGCACCAGGATGAGGTTGGCGTCCTTCACCGTCGAGATGCGGTGGGAGACCAGGAAGACCGTGCGGCCGCGGAAGACGGTCCGCAGATTGCCGAGGATCTGCTCCTCAGTCTGCGTGTCCACCGCCGACAGGCAGTCATCGAGCAGCAGGATGCTCGGGCTTCGCAGCAGCGCCCGGGCGAGGGTCACCCGCTGCTTCTGACCGCCGGAGAGGGTGATCCCCCGCTCGCCGACGATGGTGTCGAGCCCGTTGGGGAAAGAGGCGAGGTCCGGCTCGAGGCCGGCCAGGCGAGCGGCCTCGAGCACCTCCTCGACGGGCGCGTCGGGGACTCCCAGCGAGATATTCTCGCGGATCGTCGCCGAGAAGAGGAACGTCTCCTGCGGCACCATGCCGATCGCGGCGCGGAGCCGGGCGAGCGGCAGGTGCCGGACGTCCGTGCCGTCCACCCGCAGAGTGTCGGGCGGCGGATCGATCAGCCGCGGGATCAGCGCCAGCAGCGTGCTCTTGCCTGATCCGGTCCGACCCACGACCGCCACCGTCCGCCCCGCCGGCACCTGGAGGTTGACGTCCGCCAGCACCGGCACACCCTCGCGATAGGCGAAGCTCAGGTCGCGGAAGCTGACGTCGCCCCGGATCGCGCCGGGATCGACCAGCGGCTCCTCGTCGCGGATCGCCGGCTCGGTGTCCAGGACCTTGCGGATGCGGGCGAGCGAGGCGGTGCCGCGCTGGGTCAGGTTGACCACCCAGCCGACCGCGATCATCGGCCAGATCAGCCGGCCCAGGAAGAGATGGAAGGTGACGAACTGGCCGACCGAGATCCGGTTCCGGATCACCAGCAGGCCGCCGTAGAGCAGCACCACCGCGAAGCCGATGCCGACGAGGATCTGGAGGAGCGGCTGGAACGCCGTCGACCAGACCGCCAGCCGGCGGTTGCCGTCCAGGTAGATCTGGTTGATCCGCTCGAACTCGGCGTCCTCGTGGAGCTCGCGGGCGTAGGCCCGCACCACCCGCACGCCGGAGAGATTCTCCTGCACCTTGGTCGTGACCTCCGAGAACCTCGCCTGGACGCCGGTGAAGAGCCCGTGGATCCGGCGGCCGACGATGATGGTCGAGAGCACCACCAGCGGCATCGGGGCCAGCGCGATCAGCATCAGCGGCACGCTGATCCGGGTCATGAAGAAGAGCGATCCGGCGGCCGTGAGGATCGTGCCCGCCATGTACATGATGGCCGGGCCGCAGAGCATCCGCACCGCCTGCAGGTCGTTGGTCGCCCGCGCCATCAGGTCCCCGGTGGGGTACTCCTGGAAGAAGCCGGGCGCCTGCCTCTCCAGCGCGGCGAAGTAGACGTTGCGCAGGTCGTACTCGATGTCCCGGCTCATTCCCACCAGGATCATGCGCTGGTAGTAGCTGAACACCCCCGTGCAGAGCGAGAAGAGGATCACCAGCCCGCCGTAGCCCAGCAGCTCCAGGCGCGTGGTGCCGTGGCGGATCGCGTCGACGGCATGGCCGACCAGCAGCGGGCTGGCGAGCCCGAGCAGCACCGAGGCGACGATGGTGCCCAGGCCCAGGACCAGCTTGCGGCGATGGGGCTGGAGATAGGGCCAGAGATACTTGAGTCGCTTGAACACGGTTTGGGCTCCCGGCGGGGAAGAATATCACCGCCGGGAGCCCCGGGGCAGCCGTTCAGGGGTCAGTCAGGCGGCTCAGCGCCAGTAGCCGCGGTAGTAGATGGGCTGGCGGTGGCGGTAGACCACGCGCGGCGCGACCCAGACCGCGCGGGCATGGGGCGGATAGGCCCACCGGCCGCCGACCCAGGCGTAGTGCCGGCGGGCGGGCTCCCAGTTCCAGTACCCGGGCACCCAGACGTAGCGCGGGCCGGGGCGGACCACCACCCGCTCGTGGCGGATCGGCGGCAGCGGCGCGAAGACCCGGACACCCAAGCGGGTGTACGCGGAGGCCGCCGGGGTGAAGGCGAAGACCGAGACCACCAGGGTCAGGGCAACGGCGAAAGCGGTGATTCGTTTCGAGCTCATGATGTTGTTCCTCCTGCCCCCTGAAACCCGGATGGGGGCGACTTCCTGCGGTGGTTTCAAGTTCCGTTCCAACCCTCCACCCTCAGGAGAAAACCATCTGGACGAGCTCTCTGCGTCCCCTGAAGAGGACGACCGGCTCCGGTTTTCCTTGAAACTCGGCGATCGAACCCAAAACCCCGTCGATTTTCGCTAAAACCCCTGGGGTTTTCGGTAAAACCTGGGAGGATTAACCAGAACCCCGTGGGTTTTGCCTACGACCGGGGCGGTCGAAGGCATAACCTCCGGGTTTAGCGTTCAACCCCCGAGGCTCAACCCATAATCGGCGGGGTTCAACACAAAATTCGGGAGGTCAGCCCCTGGGCCGGGGAAGGTTGTAGCCCATCAGTCCTCGTCTGCCTCAGTCCTCGTCCATCCAGGTCGCCGCCAGCACGGCCTTCGCTCCTTCAGGGTGGAGGGGAGCCTCCCGGCCGTCCACCTCCAGGACCCCCTCGAGGCGGAGGATCGGGCGCCCCTCGATCTCGTACTTGGCCTCGTAGTTGGTGCGCGGCCCCTCGTCCCAGGGGCGGTCGCGGCGGGCGAAGCGCAGGCCCGGATAGCCGGAGAGAATCTCCACCACCCGCTCGCCGTAGTCGAGAAAATCGGTGGCGAAGGAGAAGCGCCCCCCCTGGCGGAGCAGGCGGAGGACCAGGTCGACCGTCTCGGGATCGAAGAGGCGGCGCTTGTGGTGGCGGACCTTGGGCCAGGGGTCGGGGAAGTAGACGTGCAGAGCCGACGCGAAGCCGGCCGGCAGCACGGCCGAGGCCAGAGAGAGAGCATCCCCCCGCAGGGCCACCCAGTTGCTCAAGCCGTGACGGCGGGCCCGCTCGACGAAGAGGCCGTGATACTCCCCTGCCACCTCGATGCCGAGGAAGCGGCGGTCCGCGTCCTCTCTGCACCGGCGCAGGAGGTAGCGCCCCTTGCCGAAGCCGATCTCGACCTCCCAGCCGGCCGAGCCGGGGACCAGGTCGTCGAGCGGCAGCGGCGCCGAGAGGGTGGCGAGCGTCTGGTCGCCGGCGGCGGTCGAGATCGTCGCCGGCTGGATCACAGCAGGTCCTTGCGGTCGCGGGCCGCGAGCTCGGAGACCAGCTTGCGGACCTCCTGCGAGCGCGACTTCGGCATCACCAGCACGGCGTCCGCCGTGCGCACGACCACCAAGTCCTCGACCCCCAGCACGGCGATCGTCCCGTGGTCGGCGAACAGGAGGTTGCCGCGGGCGTCCACGGCCAGGGCGTCCCCGCGATGGGTGTTCTCCTGGAGGTCCTTGGGCAGGATCTCGTCGAGCGCCTCCCAGGAGCCGAGGTCGCTCCAGCCGCAGTCGAGGGGGAGGGTGGCGATGCCGTCGAGCTTCTCCATGATCGCGTAGTCGATCGAGTCGGCGGGGAGGCGGCCGTAGAGCTCGCGCAGGCGGAGAGGAGCGGCGGCGATCTCCTCCAGTCCGCGGGCGAGCTCCGGCTGGAGGCGGGCCACGACGTCGAGCAGCGTCGAGCCGCGGAAGAGGAAGATGCCGGCGTTCCAGAGATAGTTGCCCGAGGCCAGGAAGCGCTCCGCGTTCTCCGCCGAGGGCTTCTCGACGAAGCGCCGCACCCGCCGCACCCCCTGCGGGCTGCCGGTCCCGGCGGCGGGCTCGAGCTCCACCGGCTCGAGCTCCAGATACCCGTAGCCCGTCTCGGCCCAGCGCGGCACGACGCCCAGGGTCATCACCCGGTCCTCCCGCTCGACCACCCGCGCCGCGCGCTCCAGGGCATCGCGGAAGGCGGCTGGATCCCCCATCCGGTGATCGGCCGGCAGCACCGCCACCACCCCACGCCGAGCCTCCTCAGGCATCGAGCGCACCGCCCAGGCGATGGCCGGCGCCGTGTTACGCCCCTGGGGCTCGCTCAGGATCTGCTCCGGCGGCACCTCCGGCAAGTCCCGGCGGACCGCGTCCGCCAGTGCCTCGGTGGTGCACACCCAGACCGACTCGGGGCCGATCGCCGGCGCCAGCCGCTCCAGGGTGTCGCGCAGGAGCGTCCGCTCCCCTTCCAGGGCGAGGAGCTGCTTGGGCCGCGACTGCCGCGACAGGGGCCAGAAGCGCGTGCCGCTGCCGCCGGCCAGGATCAGGGCTTGCACGCGCGCCTCCCCCTCGAGGATCGTTCCGTCGTCTTTTTCATGGCGGCGGAGTATACCCGCCGTCCCCGGCCGCGCCGAGATCTGCCCCGGTTTTCCTTTCCGACGGCACTATGGCAAAGATCACTCATGTTTCGTTGCAAGCTCATCGAACCTTTTTATTTGGGAGAATTGTAGAGATGCTTAAGAAGAGAATCGTCGTTGCCGCGATCGCCCTCTGCCTCGCCATTCCATGCGCCTCGCAGGCGACCCCTCTGACCTGGATGCCGGGCGCGGATGCGCTGGCGAAGCTGACGCGGCTGCTCGAACGGCTCCCGGGCGTGCACCACGCGCGGCCGGCGCGGAGCCAGAAGCAGGGTTGCGGCATGGATCCCAACGGGGTGCCGCTGGTCTGCGGCGGCTAAAATCCGATGGGGCGGCGGGAGCCGCCCCATCGCTTCCACCCCTATTCTTCCCCCAGCTCCATCCCCATGATGTGGAAGCCGGAGTCGACGTAGACGGTCTCGCCGGTGATGCCGCCGGCCAGCGGCGAGAGGAGGAAGAGGCCGAGGTTGCCCACCTCCTCGTGCGTCACGTTGCGCCCCAGGGGGGCGATGCCGGCGACCTTGTTGTACATCTTCATGAAGCCGGGGATGGAGCGCGCCGCCACCGTGCGCACCGGTCCGGCCGACACGGCGTTGACCCGCACCCCCTTCTTGCCCAGCTCGTAGGCCAGGTAGCGGACGCTCGCCTCGAGAGCGCTCTTGGCGATGCCCATGACGTTGTACTTGGGCACCACCTTCTCGGCGGCGTAGTAGGTGAGGGTGACGAGGGAGCCCCCTTCGTTGAGCAGCGGCTCGGCCTCGCGGGCGACGGCGACCAGGGAGTAGGCGGAGATGTCGAGTGCCGTCCGCCAGTCGTCGCGGGTGGTTTCGATGTAGCGCCCGTCCATGGCCGCCCGCGGGGCGAAGCCGATGGAATGGACGACGAAGTCGAGGCTCCCCCAGGCGTCCCGGAGATCGCCGAAGGTGGCTTTGAGGTCCTCGTCGCGGGTGACGTCGCACTGGGAGAGCCGCGTCCCCGGCCAGTCGCGGGTGAGCTTTTCGAGGTCTTCCCGCAGCCGCTCCCCCTGGTAGCTGAAGGCCAGCTCCGCGCCCGCCTCGTGCAGCCGCTCGGCGATCGCCCATCCGAGGCTCCGCGAGTTGGCGACGCCCATCACCAGTCCACGCTTGCCCTGCAAATCGATTTCGATCATGGCGGCGTATCTTATCCGATCGGCCCCGGATCGGCCTCGGGGCCGCCCTCGGGTATGATCAGGGCCGAGGACGAGCGATGACCAAGCTGCAAGAGGCCGAGCGCCTCCTCTCCGAGATGACGCGAGCCGAGAAGTCCCAGATCCTTCAATGGGTGGTTCGGGACTTGGGCGATGCCTTCCCCGGAATCGAGAGCTCGCCGGAGGTCTGCGGTGGCGAGCCGTGCATCGTCCGCACCCGGATCCCCGTCTGGCTGCTCGTCCAGGCCCGGCACCTGGGGACGAACGAAGCCGAGTTGCTCCGCGCCTATCCGTCCCTGAGGGCGGAGGATCTGGCGAACGCTTGGGCCTACTACCGCACGCACCGCGACGAAATCGAGCGGCAGATTCAGGACAACGAGGCCGCCTGTGTGTACGTTCGACGCCGATTTCGCCGGCCAGGCTCAGCGGATTCATGAGGCTTTGGGAGATCCGGCGGGGATGGCGGGGCGACTCGTCCGGGTAAATCGTCCTGTTTCTTAGAACTGAGCCCCCATGCACCTCTTCGAGCTGACCCGCGCCCTGATCGACGTCGATTCGACGACCGGACGCGAGCGGGAGATCGGCGACTTCCTCTTCCGCCGCCTGGAGGAGCTCGTGGAGCGGGCTCCCGGCGGCGCGGTCGAGCGCATGCCGGTCGAGGGGGACCGCTGCAACGTCTTCGCCGCCTGGGGGGAGCCGGCCGTCGTGCTCTCGACCCACATGGACACCGTGCCGCCGTTCTTTCCCTCCGCGGAGGACGTCGACTTCCTTCACGGCCGGGGAGCGTGCGACACCAAGGGTGGGATCGCGGCCATGCTCCAGGCCGCGCGGGAGCTGCTCGACGAAGGGGTCCGCGGGTTCGGCCTGCTGTTCGTCGTGGGCGAGGAGACCGACAGCGCTGGCGCCCAGGTGGCCAACCGCCACCCCCGGGGGTCCCGCTATCTGATCAACGGCGAGCCCACCGAGAACCGCCTCGCCCTGGGCTCGAAGGGGAATCTCTACCTCGCCCTGGAGGCCGAGGGGCGGGCGGCCCACTCCGCCTATCCGGAGCTGGGCGACTCGGCGATCGACAAGCTCGTCGACGTCCTGGCGCGCCTGCGGACCCTGCCGCTCCCTGCCGACCCCGTGCTCGGCGAGACCACGCTCAACGTCGGCACCCTCTCCGGCGGCCGGGCCCCCAACGTCGTGGCGGACCGGGCGCGGGCCGAGGTGACGGTCCGCACCGTCGGCGAGACCGCGGAGCTGCGGCGCCGGATCGCCACGGCGGTACACGCCGTGCCGGGGGTGCGCATCGCGGAGATCCGCGAGGTGCCGGCCGTCCACCTCGGAGCGCTCCCCGGTTTCGAGACCACCATCGTCAAGTACACCACCGACATCCCGCGGCTCGCGGCCTGGGGGGAGCCCTTCCTGCTCGGCCCGGGGAGCATCCACGTCGCCCACACTCCCGGGGAAAGAGTCGCCAAACGGGACCTTTTCGATGCCACACGACACTATAAGAATATGGTCCGCCGGCTGCGGGACCGGTAGACTGTGCGCCCTCCTCGGGACGGGGGGGAGCGGGAGCGAGAGCGACACATGGACAAGAAGATCGAGGTCGGAATCCTGGGCGCCACCGGTACGGTGGGCCAGCGGTTCGTGCAGTTGCTGGAGCACCACCCCTGGTTCGAGCTGAAGTGGCTCGGGGCGAGCGACCGCAGCGCCGGCAAGAGCTACCGCGAGGCGGCCTCCTGGCAGCTCGAAGGGGAGCCGCCGGCGGAGGTGGCCGACCGCATCGTCGAGGAGTGCGTGCCGGGGCGGGGTCCGCGGCTGGTCTTCTCCTCGATGTCCGGCAGCCAGGCGGGGGAGATCGAGCGCGACTTCGCCGCCGCCGGCCATATCGTGGTCTCGAACTCCAGCCACTACCGGATGACCCCGGACGTCCCCCTGCTGGTGCCGGAGATCAACCCCGGCCACCTGGGGCTGCTGGCGGTCCAGCGGCGGGAGCGGGGGTGGGAGGGGGCGATCGTCACCAATCCCAACTGCGCCGCCGTGGTGCTGGTGATCCCGCTGGCCGCCCTGCGCGCCTTCGGCCTCCGGAAGGTGGCGGTCACCACCTTCCAGGCGGTCTCCGGGGCCGGCTATCCCGGCGTGCCCTCGCTGGACATCCTCGGCAACGTCATCCCCTACATCGGCGGCGACGAGGAGAAGAAGGTGGAGAGCGAGCCGCAGAAGATCCTCGGCGACCTCGAAGGGGACCACGTCCGGCCGCTCCCCTTCACGGTGAGCGCGAGCTGCAACCGGGTCCCCTCGGTCGACGGCCATCTGGTCTCGGTGAGCGTCGAGTTCGAGCGCCGGCCGGAGCGCGGGGAGATCCTGGAGGCCCTGGCCGCCTTCTCCGGTCTCCCCCAGGAGCGCGCCCTCCCCTCGGCGCCGCAGCGGCCGATCCACCTGATGGACGCGCCGGACCGCCCGCAGCCGCGTAAAGACGCGGGGCTGGAGCGCGGAATGGCCACCGCCGTCGGACGGCTGCGCGAATGCAACCTCTTCCACTGGAAGTTCGCCGCGCTCTCCCACAACGTCCTGCGCGGGGCCGCCGGCGCCGCCCTGCTCAACGCCGAGCTGATGCAGAGCGAGGGGTTGCTCGGCGCATGACTGGGATGAAGTCATGGTGATGAAGCCATGATCGTGATGAAATTCGGCGGCAGCTCGGTCGACGGCGCGGCGTCGATCGAGCGGGTGGCGGGCATCGTGCGCGACAACCTCCCCCGCCAGCCCGTGGTGGTGGTCTCGGCGATGGCCAAGACCACCCGCCGCCTGCTCGAAGCCGCCGACGCGGCGGTGGCCGGGGACCGTGAGGAGGCGCTCGCCGCCTTTGACGAGATCGAGACCTTTCACCGCCGCGAGTCCCATGGCGTGGTCCCCCCGGCCGGCCGCCCCGCCCTGGACGCCGCGCTCGATCCCTTCTTCAACGAGCTGCGCACCCAGCTCGACGAGCTGCTCGCCACCCGTGCCCTCACGCCGCGCTTGGCGGACGCCGTGGCCGCCTTCGGCGAGCTGCTGGCGAGCACCATCCTCGCCTTCGCGTTCACCCATGCCGCTTCTGGAAGCATCGACGCCGCCTGGGTGGACTGCCGGCGGGTGATCGTGACCGATCACGACTTCACCCGCGCCCGGCCGCTCTACGGCCCGACCGACGCCCGCCTCAGGGAGACGATCCTGCCGCTGCTGCGTGGGGGCCAGGTGCCGGTCCTCGGCGGCTACGTGGGGGCGACGCTCCAGGGGGTGACGACGACGCTCGGCAAGGAGGGGTCGGACTTCTCTGCCGCCATCGTCGGCGCCGCGCTGGGCGCGGAGGAGGTCCTGATCTGGACCGACGTCGACGGCATGCGCTCTGCCGATCCACGGAATTTCCCCGGCGCGCGGCGGATCCGTACCCTCTCCTTCGCCGAGGCCCTGGAGCTCTCCTGCTCGGGGGCCAAGAAGCCCCACTACGGAACGCTGGGACCGGCGAGCCGGGCGGGCGTGCCGATCCGCATCCTCGACTCCCGCCATCCCGGCGCCCAGGGGACGGTGATCGGCCGCCGTAACCCGGCCGCGCCGCCGACGATCAAGTCGATCGCCTGCCGCGTCAACGCCCACCTGATCTCCACCCGCGCCCACGCCACCGGCGAGGCGGGGAACGGCCTGCTCGCCGGCGTCTTCGAGACCTGCGAGCGCTTCCGCCCGTCGCTCCTGACGTTGGGCAACGGCGACCTCGCCCTCGACCGCGAGGACCGGCTTCCGGAGATCCACTCGGCCCTGCTCTCGGCCGTGGGGCAGGCGGCCGAGCTCTGGGTCACCCGCGGCCGCACGGTCGTCTCGCTGGTCTCGGAGGACCTCGCCACCCATCCGGAGCTGGCCGCGCGCGCCCTGGCAGCGGCGCGGGATTTCGAGCCCCGGCTGGTGCTGGAGGGGGTCGCGGCGCCGGTCGTCCGCCTGCTGGCCGAGGAGGAACAGATACAGGATCTGATCGCCCGGCTCCACGACGAGCTGCTGCCGGGCGGGCCGGACGAGGTGGTCGAGTGAGCGAAGTAGTGAGCGAATTGATGAGCGAATCGAAAGTGAGCCGCCTGGCGCTCGTCGGCTACGGCCGGATGGGCAGGCTCGTCGAGCAGCTCGCCCCCGCGCACGGCTTCGAGGTGGCGCTCCGGCTCGACGGCGCCGGTGCCGAGATCACCGCCGAGAGCTTCCGGGGGATCGACGTCGCGATCGACTTCTCGACCGCGGCGGCGGTGCCGGCCAACGCCGAGCGGATCGCCGCTCTCGGAGTGCCGCTGGTCGTCGGCACGACCGGCTGGGGGAGTGAGCTCCCGCGGGTGCGCGAGGCGGTCGAGCGGCACGGCGCGGGGCTCCTCCACGGCGCCAACTTCTCCGTCGGCGTCCAGGTCTTCTACCGGCTGGCGGCGGCGGCCGCGCGGCTGCTCTCCGCGGAGACCGCCTACGACGCCTGGGCCTACGAGATCCATCACAAGAAGAAGAGGGACGCCCCTTCGGGGACGCTGCTCGAGACCGAGCGGGCGATGGCGGCGGCGGGGTGGTCGCGGCCGATCGACGCCGCCAACAACCGGGCAGGATCGATCCCCGGCACCCACCAGATCGGCTTTGACTCCGAGGCGGACACGATCACCCTCGAGCACCGCGCCCGCGACCGCTCCGGCTTCGCCCACGGCGCCCTCCGCGCCGCCCGCTGGATGATCGGCCGCCAGGGTTTCCATGAATTCAGCCAGGTCTGGGAAGAGATCGTCCGCGAACCGCAATAGAATGGACATGGGCGCGCCCCGCCGACCCCGGCGAAGGCGGCACGCTCAGGAGACACCATGTTCCAAGGTTGCGGTACCGCGCTGGTCACCCCGTTCCGGTCCGACCTGTCGCTCGACGAAGAGACCCTGCGCCGGCTGGTGCGCCGCCAGATCGAGGCCGGGATCCACTTCCTGGTCCCCTGCGGCACGACGGGCGAGAACCCCACCCTCTCCCGCGAGGAGCACCTGCGGGTGGTCGAGATCACCCTCGAGGAGGCGCAAGGGAGGACGCCCGTGCTCGCCGGCTGTGGCGGCAACGACACCCGCTCGGTGGTCGAGCTCGCCCGCGACATCGAGGGGCTCGGGGCCGACGGCCTGCTGGTCGTCACCCCCTTCTACAACAAACCCACGCCCGAGGGGCTTTACCAGCACTACCGCGCGGTAGCCCGCGCCACGCGGCTGCCGATCGTGGTCTACAACGTCCCCGGCCGCACCGCTCTGAACGTCGAGCCCGTCACGCTCGCCCGCCTGGCGGAGATCGAGACGGTGGTGGGGGTCAAGGAGGCGTCGGGCAACATCTCCCAGATCGTGGCGATCTTCCAGGCGGTCCCCCAGAGCTTCGCCGTGCTCTCGGGCGACGACGCCATCACCCTGCCGGTGATCGCCCTCGGCGGGGTGGGGGTCATCTCGGTCGCCGCGAACGAGGTCCCCTTCGCCATGGCACGACTGACCTCGCTCTGCCTCGAAGGGGACTTCCCGGCGGCGCGCGAGGTCCAGCGCCGTCTGCACGCGCTGATGGAGATCAACTTCTTGGAGTCGAACCCCGGACCGGTCAAGGCCGCGATGGGCCTCATGGGACTGCTCGAGCCGGCGTTCCGCCTGCCGGCGGTCTACCCGCGGCCGGAGAGCGTGCGGAAGATCGAGAAGGTCCTGCTCGAGCTCGGGCTGATCCCGGAGAGCCCGGAGTCGGAGACCCTGGTGGAGAACCGGCTTGCGGTCTGAGGATCTCGCCGACCTTCGGGAAGACGTCGAGCGGCTCTACGGCGAGCCGCCCGCCACCTACGAGCCGTCGCACCGCGAGCTCTTCGAGCGCTTCAAGGCTGCGCTCAACCGGGGGGAGGTCCGCGCCGCCGAGCCGGACGCCGCCTCCCCCACCGGCTGGCGGGTGAACCCCTGGGTCAAGCAGGGGATCCTCGCCGGCTTCCGCATGGGAGAGGTCGTGGACATGTCGGTGGGCGGCTTTCCCGGCGGCCGGCTCCCCTTCCTCGACAAGTCGACCTACCCGCCGCGGCCGCTGGCCTTAAGGGACGGGGTCCGCGTCGTCCCCGGAGGCTCGGCGATCCGCGACGGCTGCTATCTCGGGCGCGGGGTGATCTGCATGCCGCCGATGTACGTCAACGTCGGCGCCTGGGTGGACGACGGCACGCTCGTCGATTCGCACGCCCTGGTGGGGAGCTGCGCCCAGGTCGGCAAGCGGGTCCACCTCTCGGCCGCCGCCCAGCTCGGCGGTGTGCTGGAGCCGGTGGGAGCCTCGCCGGTGATCGTCGAGGACGACGTCCTGATCGGCGGCAACTGCGGCGTCTACGAGGGCACGGTGGTCAAGCGCCGTGCCGTGCTCGGGGCGGGGACGATCCTCACCCGCTCGACCCCGGTCTACGACCTCGTCCGGGAGACGATCCACCGCGCGACCGGCGAGCTCCCCCTGATCATCCCCGAGGAGGCGGTCGTCGTCCCCGGCTCCCGCGCCGTCGCCCGCGGGGCCGGCAAGGAGTGGGGGCTCTCCCTCTACACGCCGGTGATCGTCAAGTATCGCGACGCTTCGACCGACGAGCGGGTGCAGCTGGAGGACTGGCTGCGCTGATCCCTGGGAGCCTACGCGACAGAAAGCTACGAAGTCAGCGTGGGGCCCTGGCTCAGAAAGGACTGCCGAGACCCTGGCGCGCTCGTCCTTGATGTCCCTGCTGTCCTTTACGTCCCTGCTTCGGCTTTCTGGCGCGCAGGCTCTAGCGCGCCCGCAAGGCCCGCAGCAGAATCACCTGCGTCATCGCCGGGGGGGAGCCGACCTGGGCGCGCAGGAGCATCTTGGCCTTGCTCTCCAGCGACTTGGCGAGGTCGCTCTCGGGCTCCCAGGGGAAGGTGAGGAAGCCCACCCGGCCGCCGGGGAAGCCGAGCTGGCCGTCGGCGCCGTCGACCTTGACCGGGAGCAGGTTCGGGTGGCGGCCGGTGAGGCCCCAGAACAGCGAGGAGCTCGGCGTGCCCAGCCCCGCCCAGGTGTCATCCACGATCACCACCAGCGGCCGGCGCTCCGCCTCCGTGGCGAGCGCGCGGCAGAAGGCCGAGCGCTCCCGGGTGACGGGCATGTAGCCGGTCTCCTCGCGGGGGAACTCCAGAAGCACCACCGCCGGCTCCCCCTCGGGAAGGCCGTCGAGATGACGGGAGATGACGGCCGGATCGAAATGCCCGCCGCCGGTGTAGGGGCAGGGGAGCGGATGGGCCCCCAGGCGCAGGCTGAACAGCTCCTCGTCCTCCTCGCGGCAGGGACTCGGCAGGAGGACCTTCCGCCCCTCGTCCACGAACAGCTCGGCCGCCAGCGCCCGGCCTTGAGCCGTGCCCACGGTGACCATTGGCAGCGAGGAGGGGAGGTCGGACCGCTGCCCCCGCCGCTGCCAGTCGCGCCAGGCGCGGCGCAGCTCGGGCAACCCCTCGACCGGCGAGTAGAGGAAGGCCCGGCTCCGCTCCGCCTCGTCGAGCCCGGCGAGGGCGGCGGCCATCGCGGGGAGGGGGACGGCCGTGCCATGGCCATCGGTGATCTGGCCGATGGTGGCGTTGAACGGCTTGCCCCGCGCCTCGGCGGTCTGGAGCGGCAGGAAATGGACCGGCTGGAGCGCCCGGCGGCCGAGAGACGAGAGCGCGGCCCACACCGCGGGAGCGGCCGCCTCCAGGAAGGCGTTCGCCTCGGTGACCGGATCAAACAGCGGATCGAACGGTGGATCAGTGCCCACCCTTCTTCTCCTCCCCCGCCGCGTGCCGGATCTTCTCCACGGCCGAGTCGAGCGTCGAGAGCGCCTTCGCCCCACCCTGCTTGAGCTTGTTCGCCGTGCTCTTGTCCTCCGGGCTGCCGACCCGGAAATCGGCCGCTCCCCGGGTCACGTCGCTCCAGATCTCCGTGAGCTGCCCCCCGGCGCGCCGGTAAGCCGCCCAGGAGAAGACCAGTGCCACGATCGCCAGGATCAGGGCCAGCCGGGCCACGCACCCGCCGCCTTCGCTTCGATTCCGTCCCCAGGCCATTGTGAGTCCTCCAGGGAGGATCTTACAGGCTCAGATAGGCTGATCGACGGGTTGAAAAACTGCGCGATTCGCACTAAACTTTCCTTGACTCTCCCGTAATCAGGCTTTCAGCCTTCGGGGGAATTCCCAAACCAGCGCAGGCGTTTGGAGGGTTGACACGGTCCTCTCCATCGCTCCGCGTTCCGGTGACGGGCCGAGATTCCAAGATCAGAGACCCAGGAGGACATTTCAATGGCGACAGCTACCGTCGAGACCCTGCAGTTTCAAGCCGAGACCAAGCAGCTCCTCGACCTGATGATCCATTCGCTGTATTCGAACAAGGAGATCTTTCTCCGCGAGCTGATCTCGAACTCGTCCGACGCCCTCGACCGGCTCCGGTTCGAGGCGCTGACGCAGCCGGAGCTGCTCGCCGGCGACGAGACGCTCGAGATCCGCCTGGAGGCGGACCGCAACGCGCGCACGCTGACCATCCACGACAACGGCATCGGCATGAGCCGCGACGAGGTGATCGCCAACATCGGGACGATCGCGAAGTCCGGCACCCGCGAGCTCGCTGAGCGCCTGAAGCAGGGGGAGTCGCAGCAGACGATCGCCGAGCTGATCGGCCAGTTCGGCGTCGGCTTCTACTCCTCGTTCATGGCCGCCGAACGTGTGGAGCTGGTGACCCGCCGGGCCGGCGAGACGACCGCCACCCGCTGGGAGTCCACGGGCGACGGCACCTACACCATCGAGGAGGGGGAGAAGCCTGGCCGCGGCACCTCGATTACTCTCCACCTCAAGCCCGAGGACCGGGATAACGGCATGGACGACTTCTCCGACCGCTGGGTGGTCAGCCGCGTCGTCCGCCGCTACTCGGACTTCGTCAGCTATCCGATCATCCTGAAGGCCGAGAAGGACCCCGAGATCGAGGACCTCGCCAAGGAGAAGGAGACCGGCGAGAAGCCCCAGATGGCGCTCGAGGAGAAGGTTCTCAACTCGATGAAGCCGATCTGGACGCGGCCTGCTTCCGAGGTCACCCAGGACGAGTACAAGGAGTTCTACAAGCACATCTCCCACGACTGGACCGAACCGCTGAAGACGATCCAGTACAAGGCCGAGGGGCGGATCGAGTACCAGGCCCTGCTCTTCATTCCGGCGACCGCGCCGTACGACCTCTACTACGTCGCCTCCAAGCCGGGGCTGCAGCTCTACGTCAAGCGCATCCAGATCATGGAGAAGTGCGAGGACCTGCTGCCGCAGTACCTCCGCTTCGTGCGCGGCGTCGTCGATTCGCCGGACCTCCAGCTCAACGTCTCGCGCGAGATGTTGCAGCAGGACCGCTTCATCACCCTGATCCGCAAGGGGCTGACCAAGAAGGTCCTCGACGTCCTCGACGAGATGCGGGAGAAGGACGCCGACACCTACCGCAAGTTCTGGACCGAGTTCGGCCGCGCCATCAAGGAGGGGGTCAGCTCCGACTACGAGAACAAGGAGCGCCTGCTCGAGCTGCTCGTCTTCGAGTCCTCGAACGACCCGGAGAAGCTCACCACCCTCAAGGAGTATGTCGAGCGGATGAAGGAGGGGCAGAACGAGATCTACTACCTGACGGGCGAGTCGCGCTCGCAGGTGGAGAACTCGCCCCATCTCGAGACCTTCAAGGAGAAGGGGTACGAGGTGCTCTACCTGGTCGACACGGTCGACGAGCTGCTGACGCAGTCGCTCCACGAATACGGCGGCAAGCGCCTGAAGTCGGTCGGCAAGGGGACGGTCTCGCTCGGCAACGAGGAGGAGAAGAAGCAGACCGAGGAGGAGCTCAAGGCGAAGGAGGAGGAGATGAAGCCCCTCCTGGAGCACCTGCAGAAGAAGCTCGACGCCAACGTCAAGCAGGTGCGCCTCACCAATCGCCTCACGAATTCCCCCGTCTGCCTGGTGGGCGCCGAGCACGACTACAGCCCGCAGCTCGAGAAGCTCCTCCAGAAAGGCAAGGGGGGCGGCCCCAAGCAGCGCCGGATCATGGAGCTCAACCCGAAGCACGAGATCCTCTCCCGGATGACCGAGCGCTTCGCGAAGAGCCCCGACGACCCGCTGCTCGAGGACTACGCCCAACTGCTCTTCGGCTACGGCCTGATCGCCGAGGGGGGCGAGCTTCCCGACCCCGTGCGGTTCAACCGCGCGGTGGCCGACCTGATGACGCGCAGCTAGGAGCTCACCTCCACGAGGACGGATTGAAGGGCGGCCACGCGGCCGCCCTTCTGTGTTTCCGCCGCCGGCACCGTCCCGAACCTGCGCTCCCGGCGCTGGAAATCGCGCACGGCCTCGGCGAGGTCCGCAGCCGCGAAGTCCGGCCACATGCGGTCGGTGAAGACCAGCTCGGCGTAGGCGCACTCCCAGAGCAGGAAGTCCGAGAGCCGCTTCTCGCCGCCGGTGCGGATCAGGAGATCGACGTCCGGCACCGGCCTCCCCTCGTGCGGATCGCCTTCGTGAGTATCGGACAACAGGCGGGCGAAGGCCTCGCGGGAGGGCTCAACCCCACGCAGCCGGGCGGCGGCGCGGAGGATGGCGTCGCGCGCCGAGTAGTCGACCGCGATCCGCAGCAGGAAGCGGTCGGCCCGCGCCGTCGCCCCCTCGGCCTCCTCGATCACCCGCACGAGCCCCGGCGAGAGGCGGTCCCGCCTGCCGATCACCGAGATGCGGACGCCGTTCTCCGCGCATTTGGCCGATTCCGCCGTGAGATAGCTCCGGAAGAGGCGCATCAGCGCGCGGACCTCCATGTCCGGGCGCTTCCAGTTGTCCGAGGAGAAGGCGAAGAGGGTCAGCGTGCCGACCCCCAGATCCCGGGCCGCCTCGACCGCCCGCCGAACCGCCTCCACCCCCGCCGCGTGCCCCGCCGTGCGCGGACGGCCGCGCGAGACCGCCCAGCGGCCGTTGCCGTCCATGATGATGGCGACGTGGAGCCCCGCGGACCTCATCGCGCCACCTCCAGATTCCTTGGGCGGTCGATCCGGTCGAGCACCTCCGGGTGCCCCTGCACCCAGGCCATGGTACGGATGGCCCAGGCGCGCGGGCCGTGCCCCAGGCGCAGCCCCGAATCCTTCCGCAGCAGGGCATCGACCACTTCAGGGTGGCCGTTGGCCACGGCCTGCTCCAGCGCCGCCCAGCGCACCGGACCGCGGAGCCGGGGATCGGCGCCGGCCTTCAGCAGCTCCTCCACGATCTCCGGCTCGCCCTGGGCCGCCGCCAGCATCAGCGGCGTCAGCCGGTTGTCGCTCCGGCCGTTCGGATCGGCGCCGGCCGCGATCAGGGCGCGGACCGACCCGGGCTGCCCCTTGTGGACGGCGTGCAGCAGCGGCGTCCAGCCGTTGGGCCCGTGATCCCGCCCGTCGGGATCGGCGCCGGCGTGGATCAGCTCGCGGATCGCCTCGGTCCGGCCGGTCCGGGCCGCCCAGTCCAGGGCCGTGAAGCCGTGCGCGTCCTCGGCATCGGCGGGGTGGACCGCGAGGGCATGCCGCAGCTCCTCGGCGGAGCCACCGGCCACCGCCTGCTCCAGTGCCCCCTCGGGGTGAGGCCGCGGCAGCAGCGAGGTCAACATCCAGAGCCCTCCCGCCGCCAGGACCGCCAGCGCCAGGGCGCTCCAGAGCACGATCCGAATGGTTCTCTTCATATCTCCTCCGGCAAATTACTTTACAAAACAAAGTTAACAGACACGGAAGGGCCTCCGCTCAACCCTCGCGGGTGGCCTGGATGATCGCCTCCATGTGGTCCAGATAGCGTTCGAGCGCCCGCCGGCCAAGCAGGGTGAGCCGGTACTCCGTCTTCGGCATCCGCCCCTCGAAGTACTTCTCGCAGGTGATGTAGCCCGCCTCCTCGAGCTTGCGGGCGTGGACGCTCAGGTTGCCGTCGGTCGTCTTCAGCAGCTTCTTGAGGTCGTTGAAGCTCAGGCGGTCGTTGACCGCCAGGGCGCTGACGATCCCGAGCCGCATCCGTTCGTGGATGACGCGGTCGAGGTCGAGCGCCGTCTGCGGGGCGGGGGCGTGGACGGCCATGTCGGAGCCTTCCGTGGTCTCGCCGCCGTCGTGCTTGAGGGCGTTAGCCACCATGCCTCCAGGCGATCACGATCCCGAAGAGCACGTGCAGGCCGCCGAAGCCGGCGGCGAGCAGGGCGTCTCTCCAGGTGGGCGGCGACACCAGGGTCACCGCCCCGATCGCCATGAACGCGATCCCCATCACCGGCACCGTGCGCACCGAGAAGGCGCCGCCCGTCACCACCCCGGTGCCGTAGAGCAGGAGCCAGAGGCCGGGGAGCGCCGTCACGTTGCCGGAGAAGAAGAGGATCGGCGTCAGCAGAGCCCCCGCCATCAGCGGCGGGAAGAGCGACAGGACAAACCGGCGCCCGGGCTTGGAGAACAGGCTCTGCTCCGACCGGCGCCCCTTCCAGACGATCGCGCCGGTGGTGATGAGGAACGCCGCCAGGGCGTCCCACAGCCAGACCTGCAGCCACCCCCAGGGCGTCACCTGCCGGGAGGCGAACCAGGCCGCGGCCAGCGCGGTCAGGCCGACCGCCACCTCGCCGAGCCCCGAGACCGCGGTGAAGAAGGCGGCCCCCTCCATGGTCTCGCGGATGAACCGCAGGTTGTCCATCGCCCGCAGGTGGAGAGCGGGAGGAGGGACGAGCCGGGGGCGGGCGGGCTGCGGATCGGCCATGGGCTCAATCTACGCCCGGGACCCGAGGGTCGTCAAGCACTTTTTGGTACAAAGTTGGACAACGGGAAGGAAACCGGGCGGCCACACGGGGCCGCTCCTACGGAGATTTCGCCTCGGCCCGCTTTTTGGCCATCGCCGCCACCATCCCGACCATCGACATCAGCCCCATGGACTTGCCCATGGAGAGCTCGCGGCCGAAGACCTGGTAGACGATATCCTGCGAGACCTCGGCGACCTGCTCGGGGGGGGCGCCGGAGAGGGCGTCGCCGAGGATCACCGCCATCGCCTTGGCGGAGATCCCCTGCGGGTTCTCGACGGCGAAGTGGAAGTCGAGCGAGCCGTCCGGCCGCTCCTCGCCGAAGACGTAGGCCTCCGACTCGCAGGCGGGGACCTGGTGCTCCGCGGCGAAGGGCCGCCGCGCGAGACGCGGCGGCACCTCCTCGAAGCGCCCGGCGATGTCGATCAGGAGCTGGATCCGCTCGCCGCGGTCGGGCACCATCTCGAGCGTCTCCAGCGTGTCGGTCAGCTTCTCGGGTAAGGCCATGCGCACTCCTGACGGCGGGCTTCAGCGCTCGATGGGAACGCCCACGAGGTTGCCCCACTCCGTCCAGCTGCCATCATAATTCCGGACCTTGTCGAAGCCCAGCAGGTGGGTGAGGACGAACCAGGTGTGGCTGCTGCGCTCGCCGATGCGGCAGTAGACGATGACGTCGTCCCCCGGCTTGATCTTCGCGTCCCCCTCGTAGAGGGTGCGCAGCTCCTCGGCGGTCTTGAAGGTGCCGTCGTCGGGATTGACCGCCTTGGCCCAGGGTACGCTCGCCGCCCCGGGGATGTGGCCGCCGCGCAGCGCCCCCTCGTTCGGATACTCCGGCATGTGGAGCTTCTTGCCGCTGTACTCGTCGGGGCTGCGCACGTCGACCAGCGGCTTCTTCGCATCCAGGTGCTCGAGCACCTGGTCGCGGTAGGCGCGGATGCGCTTGTCGTCGCGCTCGGCGGCCTTGTAGTCGCTCGCCGGGTAGCTCGGCGTCGCCTTGTCCAGCGGCCGCCCCTCGTTGGCCCACTTGATCCGCCCGCCGTCCATGATCTTCGCCTTGTCGTGCCCGAAGAGCTGGAACACCCAGAACGCGTAGGTCGCCCACCAGTTGTTGCGGTCGCCGTAGAAGACCACCGTGGTGTCCTTGGTGACGCCGATGCGCCGCATCAGCGCCTCGAACCCCTCCCGGCCGAGATAGTCGCGCCGCACCGGATCGTTCAGGTCGCGGGTCCAGTCGACCTCGACAGCGCCGGGGACGTGCCCGGTGGCGTAGAGGAGGGGATCCTCGTTGGACTCGATGATCCGGATCCCGGGGTCGTTCAGGTGATTCGCGACCCACTCGGTCGAGACCAGCACCTCGGGTCGAACATAACCACGGCTCTCGATTTCGCTCATCGCAATCTCCTTTCGCCCCCGTGCCCCAAGGGCCCCTGTATTTGTGACCAATCCTATCATCATCAACAAAAGCCGCCAACGCCCTTCCCTCCGCCGAGCGGTTGGGCTACAGTTTCGCAACTTCTTGCACCCTCTATTTATACCAAGTTGCGCATAGCTTGGTATGACGAAGGCGTCCTTCACCGGTCCGGTGACCGTTGCGGAGCCGCCTTTGAAGGAGATTTATGTCCAGCAGTAAGTATCGTCGTACGCTCGCGCTGACCCTCGTGCTCTCCGCTGGAGCGGCCTCGCTGTCCCGCGCGGAGGCGGCTCCGGGCCGGAGCGGCTCCCCAACGGGCGGTCCGGCCGTCCAGGTGGATCTCATTCCACGCACCTTCATCGAAGCCGTGCAGAACCTTTGGGCAACGCTCAAGGACGCACCCCAGAGGCACCATCACCAGCCGGGGCAAGATCCCAACGCGGATGAGGGGCCGAGCGTCTGTCCGCACGGCGGCGGCCACCATCACCCCTGACCGTCTGGAATCGTGAGCGGGGCCCATTGTTCTGACGAGCGAGGAGAATGGAGACACGATGAACGGCCGGCACCCCGATCAAGCAGCCCTGGAACGGTTCCTCGGCGACACGCTCCCCGAGAGGGAGAGCCGCGACCTTCAACGCCATCTCTTCATCTGTCCGGACTGCGAGGAGCGTCTCCTGAGGCTCCTCGCGGGCCCCGCGACTTCTGTCTCCGATCGAGACGACTACCATGGCGCCATCCGGCGCCTTCTCGACGACTACCGCTCGGAGGTGGGCACCCACCGCCACCGGCTCACCGGAGAACGGACCGCCGCCTCCGAGCTCTGGCGGCAGATCGAGCCTCTCCCCCAGGAGGGGCGCCGGCTCCTGATCTGGGAAGACGCCCGCTTCCAGAGCTGGGGCTTCCACGAGCTCCTTCTCGACCGCGCCCGCCAGGAGACCCTCGAAATCCCCCAGCGGGTGGAGGATCTCCTGCGGCTGGCGCTCGACGTGGCCGAGCTGCTGGACGGCGAGGAGTACGGTCCCGGTTCCGTGGAGGCGGCCAAGGCCCGGACCTGGACCTGGCTCGGCAACGCCTTCCGCGTCCTCGGCGACTTCCGCCAGGCCGAGAGCGCCTTCCAGACCGCCGAGCTGTTCCTCTCCCGGAGCTGGCTCGATCCCCTGGACGAGGCGCTGCTCCTGGAGCTCAAGGCCCCCCTGCGCCGCGTCCAGCGACGCTTCGACGAGGCGCTCGAGCTGCTCGAAAGCGCCATCGCCATCTATCGCGAGGTCAACGAGCCCCATCTCCAGGGGCGGGCGCTGATGATGAAGGGGGTCGTCCTGCAGTACAAAGGGGACTGCCAGGAGGCCGCCGACTGCTTTCGCGACAGCCTTTTCCTGCTCGACGGCAGCCGCGAGCCCCGGCTGGCGGGAATGACCCGGTACAATCTCATCAGCTGCCTGCAGGAGGCCGGCCGTAGCGCCGAGGCTGCGGCGCTGATCCCTGAGGCGCGGCGCATCATGGAGCAGGTCGGCACGCGCTCCGACCAGGGGCGCCTGCGCTGGACGGAAGGCCGAGTGGCCGCCTCGCTGGGCCGCTACGAAGAGGCCGCGGAGACCTTCCACGAGCTCCGCGAGGCCTTTCTGGAGGATGGGATCGCCTTCGACGCGGCCCTCGTCTCGCTCGACCTCGCCACCGTCTACCTGCGGCAGCGCCGGATCGAGGAGACCAAGCGTCTGGCGGCCGAGATGATCCCCGTCTTCCAGTCCCGGGAGGTCTACCGCGAGGCCCTGGCCGCCCTCATCGTCTTCCAGCGGGTAGCCGAGATGGAGCAGCTCACCGTCGGCCTGGTCGAGGAGATCGAGTCCTACCTGCGGCAGGCCCGCGGCAACCCGCAGCTGCGGTTCCGGGAAGAGTCGTAGGGGTAGTCTTACAGCGCCTGGAAACGTAAATCCGGGGCGTGCCGGGCCTTGCGAAGGTACGCCGCGACCTGTTTCACGACTTCGACCCCCGCCTGCTCGGCCTGGGCGGCTTGACGAAAGAAGGCGAGAGCCGCCAGCGCCTCGCGGTGGATCTTCCGCGAGGCGAAGATCGGCACCATCTCGGCCGCCAGCCGTTTCAGCTCCGCCGTCCTCCCCTGCTCGGCATAGAGGAGAGCGATCTCCAGCGAGACCAGGGCCGTGTCGTAGGGGATGCCCTCGGCCAGGAAGCCGTCACGAACGACCAGGAAGAGCGTCTCGGCCTGCTCGAGCTGGCCGAGCCCGCGGGCGATTTTCCCCTTCACCCACCGGCGGCGGTTCTGGGTCCAGGCGTCCGGGAACCTGCGATACAGCGGCCGGGTGTCGCGATAGGCCCGCCGGGCCTCGATGAAACGGCTGGCTTCGGTCAGCATGAGGATCAGGTTGTGCCTGGCTATCAGCAGCAACCGGGGATCCTGTCTCGGATCGATCAAATCCAGCGACCGGTACAGCACGGGAATGCTCTCCTCCGCTCGTCCCGCGTAGAGGAGGGCCAGCGACAGGTTGATCAGCGATCGACCCGCGCGATCCCGGTCTCCGATCTCCAGGAAGAGGGCGATCGCCTTCCGCAGGAATTTGAGGGCGCTGTCAAACTGGCGCTGGCTTCTCCGCAAGGAGGCCTTCAGATCGAGGAGGACCGCCTGCTCGAAGAGATCACCCGTCCCTCGCTGGAGATGGAAGAGAGACTGCTGAAAGGCTTCCTCGGCACCCTGGAGGTCGTACCGGATCCGGCGAGCATTGCCTATGTAGGCCCAGGCGCGTGCCCGCAGATCCTCCACCTGATCCACACCATAGAGATCGTCATCCAGGAGATCGGCGATGCGAAGCGCCAGCCGCCCCAACTCCTCCCCGCGCTCCGGGTCCTGGAGGCTCCTCTCGAGGCTCCGCTCGACGGCCAGCTCGAGGAGGCCCCAGGTGCGAAAGCGCTGGCTGTTCCGGAGGAGGAGCTCGCGCTGCCCATCCGGACGCTCCATCAGCTCCGCGAAAAGGCCCGGCGCTTCAGCCCGCTCACGTTCCAGAAGGCGGACCCGCTGAGTCACGAAGCTCAGGCTTCGCTCGAAGGCGGAGTCATAGAACCCTGCCCTCGCCGGCCGGAACGCCACCACCGGCGCGGGAGCTTGGCAACCTGGAAAGTCGACGAGCCGAGACCGGCAGCGGGCGCACCCGCTCAGGTGCTGGAGCACCCGCGGGTCCGCCACGTCCAGGGACCGCAGCAGCCTGCTCAACATCTCCTCACCAGGGTGAATCTTCAATGCATCTCCCTCTCAACAGGGATACGCGAGCACTGTACCTCTAGATTGTGAGCCTTTTTCCGCCGACTCGCCAGAGTGGAAAGAAAAAACGCCGGTTCCAGGAACCGGCGCCAAAAATTATGGAGCCCGGAGCTTCATCCGTCCGGGCTCGCGGGAGAGCCGGTCACCCCACCCTGGCCCCCGCACGTTCGGAATTCGTTCCGGTTCCGGGAAGCGAACGGTCCGGGCGTGGGTGATAAGATTTTTGCCCGTTGGGATCCATCCCGGCCCCCTCCTTCTCCGAGCCGGAAGTCACCCACTGCCAGAGCTCCTGGAGGACGGCGGGCGCCGCCGGGTGGGCGGCGAGCGGCCGGGCCTGGACGGCGCCGGCCGTCAGAAGGGGCAGAACCGCGAGGACGGCAACAACGGAAAACAATTTACGAAACATAAACATCTCCTCTCCGGCGGCCCACACCGCCCGCGCCACCATGACCCGGACGGGGCCGCTGGTGGAAAGCGTGCCACCTTTTGGGCCGTTTTTTGCGTCCGGAGAAGAAGAATGCGTCTGGAGAAGAAGAACGCCTGGAAAGCGGAAGCCCCGGAGGTGGACTCCGGGGCTTCGCGGGGGTGGAGGAGGCCTAGAACCGGGTCGTGCCCGGGTTCATCGAGCCGGCGCCGACCGTGGTCTGCACGCCCAGGTACTCCTGGACGACCGTCATGTGTGCCCCTTCAGGCACTCTTCCTCTCGACCATCGCCTCGGGCTTGGGCGGCACCTCCGGCCGGCGCTCCCGGAGATTGAACTGGTTCCCGTCGCTCAGCACGTGCAGCTTGACGTCGAAGACCGACATCGTCTTCTCCATCTCCTCCTGCGGCTCCGCGAGGTTCGAGTAGGAGACCTTGCCGCCGTCGAGCACGTAGACGGCGCCCGCGCCGATCACATCGAACCGCTCGTCGTCATGGACCACGATCGCCGTGTTCTCGTCGAGCCCGATGCCGAGGGTGCGGGGGTTCTGGGTGATGGCGCCGAGCAGCCGCCCGAGCCGGCCCCGCTGGGCGAAGTGCTGGTCGACCACCGCGTTCCGGATCAGGCCGAGGCCGGGCGCCATCCCGAGGACGGTGTCGACCTTGTGGGATTCGTCGCCGTCGCCGGAGATCAGCA
Organism: uncultured Acidobacteriota bacterium; assembly: GCA_963698025.1. Taxonomy (GTDB): domain Bacteria; phylum Acidobacteriota; class Thermoanaerobaculia; order Multivoradales; family UBA5704; genus DATARR01. The sequence goes on from OY969112.1 coordinate 3,033,629, forward strand.
TCGTCTCGCTCATCACGGAGGCGCCGGCGGAGGTCCCGGCGATGGTCCCCCCCTGCTCGTAGATCTCCTCGATCCGCCGGTAGACGTAGGAGTCGCCGAGCTGGCTGGTGATCTTCAACTGGTCGCCGCCGGTGAAGAAGACCACCGTCGCCTGGTCGAGGATCCGGACGACCTCCTCCTTGAACCCCTCCTCGCGGATGCGGACGTCCAGCCACTCGATCTTCTTGACGCCCAGCTTCTTGAAGATCCCCCGGTAGTCCTCCCAGGTCTCCTTCGGCTCGGCGGTGGCGATGGTGACGACCACCAGCTTGCCCCTGCCCGCCCGGCGCGCGACCTCCTGCAGGACGGTGCGTTCCGTGTCCTTGCGCTCGCCGCCGCCGATGATGATCAAGGTGCCCTGCTTGGCCTCAACCTTGGCCGGACCCCGCGCGGGAACCCGCTTTTTCGCCTTCTGCGTCTTCTGCGTCTTCTGCGTCTTCTGCGCCTTCTGCGCCATGGTTGCTGCCCTCCCCTTTCGGTGTTCTCATCAAAAGCTACTTCTCACCCACCAGATGGAGCTCCCGCGAGCTCGTCTCCACGACCTTTTCGCGAATCGCCAGATCCCCCCGCTTCACCATGCGGCGCCCGCGGGCGATCACCTCCACGATCTCCAGCGAGTCCCGCCGCAGCACCAGGACGTCGGCGTCCTGGCCCGGCTCGAGCCGCCCCTTGCCCGCCAGCTTCAGGACGCTCGCGGTGTTGGCGGTGACCAGCGCCAGCACCTTCTCCAGCGGCATGCGGTACTCGAGGACGCACTGCTGGATCACCTGGTAGAGCTGGCGCGGCGCGCTGCTGTCGGAATCCGAGGAGAGGGTCAGCTTGCAGGGCTCCCCGCCGCGCTCGAAATAGCGGCGGACCCAACTGCCCATGTCCTCGGTGACCGCGTCCATGTCCACGTAGGAGCCCCGGCGGGCGAGCTCGATCCCCTCGTCCTGCAGCTCGGGGCTGCGGTTGAGGTGGGTCGGATAGAGGCACCCGGCCGAGATTTCGGGGTACTCCTCCAGAAGGTCGAACAGCGGCTTCAGCCGCCGCGTGCCCTCGCCGACATGGAAGTGGGTGACCCCCGCCTTGCGCGACAGCATGCCGCCGACGTGAGCGTCCACCACCACCCGCGCCAGCTCTTCCGTGGTGGGCTGCGGGGCGCGGTGGTCCGAGATCGCGATCTCGCCGACCCCGATCACCTCCTCGACGATCATCAGGTCGTTGCGGACGGAACCGCTGAACGTCGCCGGCGGGATGCCGTAATGGCCGGTATAGAGGTAGGCGGTCATCCCCTCCTCGCGCAGCCCCTTCACCTTGGCCAGCAGGCTGATCAGCGGGCGGGTGGTGGCGTCCACGCCCAGGACCCCGACGATGGTGGTGATGCCGCAGGTCACGATCTCGGAGAGCTGGAGATCGGGGGTGCGGCTGGCGAACCCCTCCTCGCCGCTGCCGCCGATCAGATGGCTGTGCGGATCGATGATCCCGGGGGTGACGACGCAGCCGGCGGCGTCGATCACCTCCAGCTCGAGGCCGAGGAGGGAGGCGGCGAGGCGGGCGTCCGTCTCGCCGATGCGGGCGATCTTGTCGCCGATCAGCAGGACCGGCTGGCGCCCCTGGGGCTCCGGGGCGTAGACCTCGCCGTTTTCGATCAGGGTCAACGTCAACATCTTTGCTACAGCTCCTTGCCCCCTCCGGCTACTCCTCTTTCCCGATCACGCTCACCGCGCTCGCCTGCGGCCCCTCGAGCCCCTGCTCCTCGGCGAAACGCACCCGCGCTCCCGCCTCGAGCTTGTCGAACCCCGGAGGATCGAGCACGGCGTTGCGGTGGAAGTAGATCTCCCGGTCGTCGGGGCCGGAGATGAAGCCGAACCCCTCCTCGGGGAAGAGGCGGGCCACCTTCCCCTCGGGCGTCTCCCCCTGGCTTCCCGTCTTCACGAAGCCACGCCGGCGGTCGGACCATGCCTCGACCTGCCGCTCCGCGGCGTCGAAGGCCTGGCGGATCGCCGCGTAGAGCTCCTCGTCGCTCTTGTCGGCCACCAGCTCGGAGCCGGGGACGGTGATGTCGACCCGCACCCGGAAGGGCCCCCCCTCCTGGTGGTGGTTGCCGGTGGGGCGCTCGACCGCGATGCGGCAGCTCGTGATGCGGTCGCTATGCCGTTCGAGCCGGTCGGTGCGCTTCCGCAGCTCGGCCTCGATCGGGGGGGTCAGATGGATGAAGCGGGTGGAAATCTCCAGGGGAACCTGCATGCGCCACTCTCCTTTTCCTGAACGAGAACGGCCGCGTGGCCGCTCTGTGGAGACTGTGGAAAGCTCCCGCAAGGGACGTGCCATCGAAGAAACCCCCTCCCTCCCCCCGTGCTACCATCCAGGTCCTCAAACCTTGTCCGCAGCGTTTCGTATCTAGAGGTACGAACCCTCCTACAGACAGAACGGACGAACCATGTTCGAAGTCCTGAAATCCCCACGCTTCAAAGTGCAGTCCCCCTTCCTCCAGCAGGCGCGCGGCCGGGTCGGCAAGGCCGGCTTCTGGCTGCTGGTGGTGCTGGTGCCGCTGTTTTTCCTGCGGGCCTGCGTGATCACCTACGTGCCGCCCGACCGGATCGGGGTGCGGCAGGTCTCCTACGGCCCCGGCAAGGGCCTGCAGAAGCAGGCGGTGCACCCCGGCTATCGGCGGGAGATCGCCGGCTACGAGAAGATCCACACCTTCCCCCGCGACATCCAGGTGGTGGAGTTCACCAACACCCCCTCGGAGTCGAGCGAAAGGCACCGCCAGATGCCGGCGGTCAAGGTGCCGACGGTGGATGGCTATCCGGTGGACGTCGACGTGTCGGTCCTCTACCGGCTCAAGGACCCCTACAAGGTCGCCTCGAAGTTCGGGTTCGGCACCGGCTACGAGGAGTCGGTCGTCCTCCGCTTCACCGACTCCCTGATCAAGCAGTATCTGGGCGAGCTGCGGGCCGAGCAGTTCTACCACGAGGCGCGGCTCGACCGGGTCCGCGCGCTCAAGGCCGATCTCGCCCAGCGCATGAAGCCCAACGGGCTGGAGATGATCGACGTGCTGATCCGCCAGTACGACTACCCGCCGACCTTCCAGGCGCTGACCGAACAGAAAAAGATCCAGGACCAGTCGGTGCTCGCCAACCGCGAGCTGGCCAAACAGGCCGAGGTGCAGACGCGGCTCAACCAGACGATCGCCGAGGGGCAGAACCTGATCAACGTCAAGACCTCGGAGTTCAACGCCCAGATCACCGAGATCAACGCCCGCAAGGACCTCTACGAGCGCCAGAAGCGCGCCGAGGCCGACCTGCTGATCAAGTCGGCCGAGGCCAACGGCACCGAGCAGATCAACCGCGCGCTCGAGGGCGCCGGCTCGGCGAAGCTGCTCAAGCTGCGCCGCGGCCTCGCCCTGCTCAACAGCATCAGGGGACCGATCTACATCAACGAGGACCCCACGGACCTGGGCAAGATCAGCTCGGAGAAGCCGGAGAAACCATGAACGCCCGACGACATTTCCCGCTCCTGGCCTGCGGCCTGCTGCTGGCCGCCGGCACCCTCGCCGGCTGCACCCCGCACACGACGGAGGCGACCGAGGTGGGGGTGAAGTTCAACAAGCTGACCCGCTCGCTCGAGATCATGGAGCCGGGGGCGAACTACTTCTTCATGCCGGTGGTCAACGACTGGAAGAAGTACGACGTCTCGCTGCGCAACCTGGCGATGACCGCCAGCGTCAACTCGGGCGACCGCCAGGGCAAGGACGACCTCCGCTTCAAGACCCGCGACGGCAACGACATCGACGCCGACGTCACCGTCCGCTGGCGGATCGACCCCACGCAGGTGAAGGCGATCTGGATGCATGTGGCGCCGAGCACGGACGAGGTCCAGGAGCGGCTGGTGCGCCCGCAGGCGCGGGCCTACGTCCGCGACGTCCTCAACCGCCTCAACTCGGAGGACTTCTATAACCCGACGCTACGCTTCTCTGCCGCCAACGACGCCACCAAGGTCCTGGGCGACCGCCTGCGCTCCCACGGCGTGATCGTCGAGCAGGTGCTCGTCGGCGACTTCTCCTTCAAGCCGGAGTACCAGCGCCTGATCAACGCCCGCAAGGAGGCCGAGAAGACGGCCGAGAAGCTGGAGGCCGAGATCCTGGCCACCCGCGAGGCGAACCAAGCCAACCTGCAGTCGAAGGTGGCCGAGCTGACCGACACGCTGACCCGTGCCGAGGGCGGTTTCGAGCAGGCCAAGCGCAACGCCGACGCCTACCTCGTCCAGCGCCAGCAGGGGGCGCAGGCGATCTTCGCCGAGAAGACCGCCCAGGCCGAGGGGATCCGCAAAGAGCGCAACGCCCTCAACAGCAGCGCCGGCGACGCCTACGTCAACCTGCAGCTCATCGACGCGCTGCAGAAGAAGGAGATCCGCCAGATCCCCAAGCTGCCGAACGGCAACATCATCATCGACGGCAACAAGCTGCTCCAGCAGCTCGGCGTCACCCGCTACGAGATCAACCGGCAGAACCAGGCGGAAGAGCCACCGCCGGGCAAGCCCTAGCGAGCCGGAGACAGGAAGGAATGGCCATGCTGAACCTCGCCGGATCGTCCTACGACTTCGGCAACGTCCTTTTCGCCGTGCTCCAGGAGTGCGAGCACAAGCGGCGCGCCCTGCTGCCCAACGAGGCCGAGGCGCGCCTGCGCGAGATCGCCCGCGGCAAGCTCGCCGAGATCCACGAGAGCTACACGGAGCTCGGCGGCACCGAGACGTACTGGCAGGACCTCGAGCGGGAGGTGATCGAGACCACCCTGCCGCAGTACATCCCGGCCGCCGTCGAGCAGAACCGGCTGGAGAAGACCAACTACGACCTCTGGCGGCAGGGGGACCCCGCCGCCCGCTTCCTCTTCGGCCTCCTCGGCCTGGTGATCGGCGGGCTGATCATCGCGGCCCCCTTCATCCCGATCTTCGAGGACACCTTCGCGTTCCTGCTGGCGGCGGGGGGGTTCCTCTACCCCGAGATCAAGAAGACCGTCTTCGACTTCCGGCACTCCCGGCTGTTGAACCGGCTGATCGCGCAGGCGGAGACGTACCAGAAGGACCAGAGCCTCCACTACGTGAGCGACGCCAAGCTGCGGGAGGAGCTGGACGCGATGGGGGCTGCCTCCCCTACCCGGACCCTCACTCCCCCAACCCCCTCTCTCCCGGACCCTTCCGCCCTCCCGCACCGGGAGAGAGGAGGCTCGCAGGGAACTTAAGGATCGAGCGGCCGCGAGAGCACGCAGGCGTTGATGCCGCCGATGCCCATCGACAGCTTGCCGGCGACCCCCTTGGCGGCCGCGCAGGGCTCGCCGAAGACGTAGAGGTCGTGGATCTTGGCGATCTCCCGGTTGAGCTCCTCCCGGCGCAGCGGGGTCGGGTAGAGCCGGCCGCGCTCGTAGCCGAGGTACTGCGCGGTCAGCTCCCAGCCGCCCCCCGCGGACATGCCGTGGCCGAAGGTCCCCTTGCGAGCGGTCACCACTACCGCGTCGGGCACCACCCCGCGCAGGGTCTCGACCTCGCGGTAGTCCCCCGGCGTGGCGGTGGCGTGGAGGTCCCAGGTGGCGAGATCCTCGGGGCGGACGCCCGACTCCGCGAAGGCGTTGCGGATCGCCGCGGTCGGCCCGTGCACCGACGGGGTGATGATGTGGTCGGCGTCCGAGCTGACCCCCACCGCGACCGGCTCCATCCCCAGCGGCTTGAACCCCTTCTCGCGCATGTAGTCGAGGTCGCCGAGGATCCAGAGCACCGAGCCGCCGGCCACGTGGGTGCCGCGCAGGCCGGTGAGCGGCTTGGAGACGGCGGCGTCGGCCGAGATCACGCGGGCGGCGTAGAAGGCCCCCACCGCCAGCGGCAGAGGCGGCGGATCGGTCGCCCCGATCACCACCGCCTTGGCCTCGCCGCGCCGGATGGCGTCCATCCCCAGCTTGAGGGCGACGCCGAAGGTCGAGCAGGCGGCCACCGGGGCGAAGGCGAGGCCGGTGATGTGCCCCATCATCGAGATCTGCGCGGCCGGCGTGTTCCAGATGTTCCAGACCACGTTGGGGGACACCGACTGCCAGGGGGGTGTGGGCGTCTGCCACGTCTCGTGCAGGGAGCGCAGGCGGCGCTGCTTCTCCTTCATCACGCTCACCTTGCTCTTCTCGATGTCCCCGTCCTGGACGTTCAGCCCCTCGATCTCGGCCAGCTCGCGCAGGTACTGATGGAGATCGGGCGAGGAGGCGGCCCAGTGGTGCCACCAGGCAGCCTCGGCCTCGTAGCGTTCCTCCGGATCGGCGACCGTATCGGGATCGGGAGGGGAGCCGGGGGGCAGCTCCCCTCGTTCCTGAAACGCCGGATTGCGCCCGGCCCAGAAGCGGTCCCACTTGCGCTGCGCGCGGTCGAGGGCGCGGGTGTTGTTGGCGATCGTCTGGATGCAGCCGAGCCCGGTGCCGATGTAGACGTGGGCGGCGGTGCCGAGCGCCCTCAGCTCCGCCTCCAGCCCGGGGTTCTGCCCGAGGGCCTGGGCGAAGGCGCCGATGGCGTAGAGCACCGGCAGGTCCATCTTCTCCTCCAGCTGATGGAAGCGGGCCGGCGGGAACCGGGAGGCGATCCAGTCGCGATAGTCGGCGAACCGGAACTCCGGGATGCCGACGAGGAAGTTGTCCGGCCCGAAGCCGTCGAACGGCTGCAGCCAGCTCTCGGCCGACGCGAGATTCGCCGCGAACGCGTCGATGTTGGGGGAACGGGGCGCCACGACGCCCCAACCGAAAATTCCGACTCTCCGCAAAACGGACCCCTCCTTCGAAGCCCGGATTCTGCCACAGCCCGGCGCTCCCCCGTTCGGGGGAACGAAAATTCCGCCCTTCGGGCGATGACGGCGCCGCCGGCCGGCCCCTAGACTGGCACCCATGCAAAGGAGACACGCTTGAAGATCCTCCGGGCTTTCATCCTCGCCGACACCCTCCTCCTCGCCGCGCTCGGGCTGGGGATGGCTTTCATCCACCCCGGCTCCCTTCCGGTGGTCTATCTGGAGATGGAGGTCTCCCGGAGCGCGGCCTCCCTGGGCTTCGCCGCCGCGGGCCTCGGCGCGCTGGCGCTGGTGCTCTGGATGTCGACCGATCTCCCCCTGGTCGCCGACCGCCGCCGGCTTGCCCTCGGGCTGAGCTTCGCCAACCTCCTGATCGCGGTCCTGGCATTCGTCCAGACGGACCTCTGGGGGCGCGCCCTGGGGTGGTCCCTCGTCGCGGCCTTCCTCGGGCTGGCCGCGGGGTTGGCCTGGGTTGGGCTGCGGCCCAGGGGGCCGGCGGAGATCGCCGCGGAGATCGAGGGGCTCGAGATCCCCGACGAGATTCGCCGGGGGCTGCTGCAACAGATCGGCGAGGCCGCCGCCCAGGAGGAGCGGAACCGGCTGGCGCGCGACCTCCACGACTCGATCAAGCAGCAGCTCTTCAGCATCAACGTCGGAACCGCCGCCGCCCAAGAGCGCTGGGAGCGCGACCCGGAGGGGGCCCGCAAGGCGCTGGCCGACGTCCGCCGGTCCTCCCGTGAGGCGATGGTCGAGATGCAGGCGATGCTGCACCAGCTCCGGCCGGAGGCCCTGGGGACGGCCGGGCTCATCGAGGCGCTGCGGGAGCAGTGCGAGGCCCTGGGATACCGGACCGGCGCGGAGGTCACGCTGGAGATCGGCGAGCCGGTCCCCGACGACCGCATGCCGCCCGGGGCCCAGGACACCCTCTTCCGGATCGGGCAGGAGATGCTCGCCAACGTGGCCCGGCACGCGCGGGCCCAGCACGTCCGGCTCTGGCTGGGACGTCAGGACGAGGAGGTGATGCTCCGGATCGTGGACGACGGCCAGGGCTTCGACCCGGGGGCGGAGGTCTCAGGCATGGGGCTACGGAACCTGAAGGAGCGCGCCATTTCACTGCACGGAAGGTTGGAGGTCGCCAGCACGCGGGGATCGGGAGCCGGATTGACCGTCCGCATCCCGCTGGTCTCCCCGCCCCTGCCGGCGCCGGTGGAAGGAAACCGCAGGGTCCTCTCGGAATTCCTCGCCCTGATCGTGGCTGCCGGCATCGTCAGCTCTCCGCTCTGGACCGGGACGGGCGCGGAAGGCGCATCAGAAGGCGTCAACTATGCCTACGCCCCCTGGACCTTCGAGGCCGCGGGGTCTCTCGTGCTCTTCCTGCTCGCGATGGGCGCCTGGTGGACGGGACGCCCCTCGCCGAAAAGCGTAAGGAGCTTCGTGAACCGTAAAATCGAGATCCTCCTCGCCCTGTTCGTCGGCGACTATTGGCTTCGCTTCGCCGCCGATCTCAAAGCTCCCACGGCCATAATGCTCTGGGTCCTGCCCGTCACGACCTTCCTGTACGCCGCCGGCGCCCTGGTCTGGGTTCATCGAGTCAGCGAGGTCCGTCGCGTCTGGCGGAAGGGTGCCCGATTCTGGCTCTGGCCGCTCCTGCCGGTCGCCACGGTCATCGCGCTGTCTGTGGCCTGGATCCTCAACCGGCCCGGGCCGCTCACGCTGAACGCCGCCGATGTCTTCTGGCTGGCCATCGGGTTCGTCTTCCCCTATTTGGTCTCGCGCCGACCGCGCCTGGAAGGAGCCTCTTCATGATCTCCGATCGGGAAAAGACCCGCCTCGTTCTCGTCGACGATCACCGCGTGGTGCAGACCGGCCTGCGCAGCTACCTCGAATCGTTCCCGGATCTCGAGATCGTGGGCGCCGCGTCGAGCGGCGAGGAGGCACTGGCGAAGCTCGAGGAGTGGCTCCCCGACGTGGTCGTCATGGACCTGCGGATGCCCGGCGGCATGGATGGCATCGAGGCCACCCGCAAGGTCCGCGCCCTCTCCCCCCACACCCAGGTGGTGGTGCTGACGGCGCACACCGACGAGGCCCGGGTAGTGGCGGCGCTGCGGGCCGGCGCCATCGGCTACGTCCGCAAGGACTCGGAGCCCGAGGTCCTGGTCGCCGCCGTGCGCGGCGCCGCCCGCGGACAGTCGGTCCTCGATCCGGCCGTGGCCGGCTCGGTGCTCCAGGAGCTGGCGCGCGGCGGGCCGCTCGCCGCGGATCTCTCCGAGCGCGAGAAGGAGGTGCTCGGCCAGCTCGCCCACGGCCGCACCAACCGCGAGATCGCCCAGGCCCTCCACGTCGCCGAGGAGACGGTGAAGACCCACGTCGGCAACATCCTCTCCAAGCTCCAGCTCAACCACCGCACCCAGGCGGTGATCTACGCCCTCAAACAGGGGCTCGTCGCGCTCGACGACGTCGAGATCTGAAGGAGGCTTTGCCGGCGGGATGGTGGTCTCCCCCGGCGAAAGGGTGTGAAAGGATGGGCCGGCGGCGATGGCGCCGCGCAAGTCCGAGGAGAGATCCGATGCCGAACCCGACCGAGAACCCTGCCGGCGACAAGGCCGCCCACCAGGCGGCGCGGCAAGAGCTGATCGCCGCCCTGAACGAGGATCTGGCGCGCGAGTACCAGGCGATCATCGCCTACGTGGTCTATTCCCAGGTGCTCAAGGGGGCCGAGTACATGGCCATCGCGACGGAGCTGGAAAAGCACGCCACGGAGGAGCTGGCGCACGCGCTGATCATCGCCAACCAGATCGATTACCTGGGCGGCACGCCGACGGTGACGCCGAAGCCCGTCAAGCTGGCCAAGTCCTCCCAGGAGCTCCTGCGTTTCGACCTCGACAACGAGAACGACACCATCCGGGAGTACCGCAAGCGGGTCAAGCAGTGCGAGAGCCTCAACGAGTACGCCATGGCCGAGCACATCCGGGAGATCCTCAAGCAGGAGCAGGAGCACCAGATCGACCTCGCCACGGCCCTCGGCGAGGATCCGCCGGACCTGGGCTGACGGGCGCCGCGCCGGCCGGGGCCGCGGATTGCGGCTGGCGCCGGTACGCCTTAAACTGCCCGGTCATGTCCCGCCAGCTCACACCCTTGCGCGAGGTCCTCCGGCGCGCCGTTGCCGCGGCCCGGTTGCGGCGGCCGGCGATCGAGCAGGCCCTGGCGCTGCCGCGCGGCGGGTGGGACGAGCTCGCGTCCGGCCGGCGGGTGCTCCGGGTACGCCACCTGCTGGCGCTCGCCCGCCTGCTCGGCGTGCCGCCCGAGGACTTCCTGGAAGCCGGGCTGCCGGACGCCGGCTCGCCGTCAGGCCTGCGGCTCACCGACTGGATCGATCCCGCCCGGCCTCGCTTCGCGAGCTCACCGGCGGGAGACCTGCAGGCTCAGATCCGGGACACGGTCCGCCGCGAGCTGGAGGCGCGCGAGCAAGCTCCTGAGCCGGATTCCGTCCCCAAGGACTGAAGCCGGTCCCGTTTCAGGGAAGACGGTCCCGGAGTTAGCAATACCGTCCCCATCGCCTTATCCCTGTCCCCGTCTTTCTTCGATGGTCCCGCTTTACCCTGAATCGTCCCGGAATTCGCACAGATGTCCCGGAATTTCCTGGACGGTCCCGGAATTCGATTTCCGGGCACGGTCATGGTCTAATGCCTCATGCTCGAAGACGACCTCCGTTCCTTGCGCCAGGTTCTTGCCCGCGCCGTCGACGCTTCGGGGCTTCAGCGCCGCGACGTCGAGCGGGCGTTGAAGCTGCGCAACGGGAGCCTGGAGAAGCTCCTGGACGGCAGCCTGGATCTCCGGGTCGATCACCTGACGGCGCTGGCGCGTCTCCTGCGTGTTCCTCCCGGCGATCTCCTGAAGATTGGCTGCCCGCAAACCCACGCCGCGGCCACCTACCGTCTGAGGGACTGGATCGGCCCCCTCGAGCAGGACGCCCCCGCCCCTTCCGCTCCGGCCGCCCTCGATCCCCCGACGCCCGAGGAGCTGGCGGAGATGGTTCGCACGGCGATCCGCCAGGAGCTGGCGGCACGGGAGGGGACGTAGCGAGCTACTTTGAGCGCGCGTGGACGTCCCTTGTGGAGATCGGGTCAGAGATCTAACATGACCAGTATGACCAATCCGGGAAGGAGCCCTCATGACCCAGATCGCTAATGCCTGGACCCTCGCCGATGCGAAAGCGCATCTGAGCGAAGTTGTCGAGAGCGCTTTGAAGAAAGGGCCCCAGGTCATCACGCGTCATGGCCGGAAAGCCGTTGTCGTCGTCGCCGCCGAGGAGTGGGAGCGGAAGGCACAACGTCAGGGAACTCTCGCGGACTTCTTCGCGGCCTCGCCCTTGCGGGAATCGGGTCTGGACGTCGAGCGTCCCCAGGACGGTCCCCACGATATCGACCTATGAGCTTCCTCCTCGATACCAACACGAGCCGCAATCCGCCCGCCCTGCCACGCTGAAAAGCAGCCAGACGTCGACGTCGGGCAGATCAATCGAGCCGGCCACCGTCGGTCTCTTCCTCTTCCAGCATGCGGTGGATCTCCGCGCTGGTCAGGTCGGGCAGGGTTCGCCCCGTCGCCCCTCGTGCCACGGGCAGCTCGCTACGCTGGCGCGGTGCCGTGGACGGCAGCGCTTCCTGTCGCAACCCCTGCTCCACAAAACGGGTGATGAGGTCCTTCAGGTCCAGACCGTCGAGCGCGGCCCTGGCTTTCACTTGGCGGAACAGGTCGTCGGGGAGATCGATCGTGGTTCTCATGCTGAACATCCACCTCATCGTTTACGTTAGGATAGGATCAATTGTGGAGTCTCACACATGGAAGTCACCATCAACTTGCCCGAAGACATCTCCGAATCCCTTCAAGGCTGTTGGGGGAACGTGTCTCGCCACGCCCTGGAGGCCATCGCCGTGGAGGGCTATAGGACAGGTGCCCTGACCGAGACGCAGGTCCGGCGCCTCCTCGGGTTGGAGACGCGATTCGAGGTCCACAGGCTGTTGAAGGAGCACAAGGTGCCCCTTCACTACACGCAAGCCGATCTGGAAGAAGACCTCGCCTCCCACCGGAGTCTCGGAATCCTCTCTGACCGATGATCGTGGTGGCAGACAGCGGGCCACTTCATTACCTCATTCTCCTAGAGCAGACGGAGCTTCTACCTCGCTTCTACGGTCAGGTCGTCATCCCTGAAGCCGTTCTCCGGGAATTGACTGCCAGTAAGGCACCCCAATCGGTGAGGGAGTGGCTCTCCAAGCATCCTCCTTGGTTTCGCGTGCAGTCAGTTCCTCCCGACCAGCTCGAGATCGTCGCCGACGACCTCGATCTCGGCGAGCGGGAGGCGATTGCGCTCGCGCATCTCCTGGGAGCGGATCTGCTCCTGATTGACGAGCTCGCGGGGCGTGCCGAAGCCCGCCGACGGCATCTGCGAGTAACCGGCACATTGGGTATTCTTCGCATAGCCGCCGAACAGGGACTGATCGAGGTCCCTGAAGTTCTGGCGCGCTTGCGCGACACGAGCTTCTATGTGGATGAGCGCCTGATCAGCTCGATCTTCGGTGAATGGCAGACATCCTCGTAGAGCCTGTCGGCAAGCCGAGCACCGGGCGACACTGTCGGGCGGGCAATCTGACAAAGTAGTCCGCCCGCTCGTCACCTCGCAAAATGCCTCTGTAAGCTGCTGACAGCAAAGCCTTTGTCAAAAGAGGCGAGATTTTACGTCTTATCTGGGTATGGGACGAAAACTTCGCTACATTCCCGAGGAAGGCGCCCTGGTCGAGGTCACCTGCCGGGCCTTGCAAGGACGCCTGCTGCTCCGGCCGAGCCCGGAGCTCAACGACATCGCCGCCGGGGTCCTCGGCAGGGCCCAGCGGCTCTATCCGGTCGAGATCATCGCGTTCAGCCCGTTGTCCAACCACTACCACATGATCGTCCGGGCGGAGAGCGCCAAGCGGCTGGCGCGGTTCGTCGGCTACTTCAACGCGAACCTGGCGCGCGAGGTGAGCCGGCTCACCGGCTGGACGGGGAAGATCTGGGAGCGGCGCTACCAGGCGATCCTGATCAGCAACGAGGAAGAGGTGCAGGCCGCCAGATTTCGATATGTCCTCGGACACGGGGTCAAAGAGAACCTCGTCGCCCGCCTCCGGGAGTGGCCCGGTCTCCAGTCCGTCCGGCAGCTCGCGGACGGCGAGCCCCTCGCCGGCACCTGGTTCGACCGCACCCAGGAGTACCTCGCCCGCCGCAAGGGAGAAGCCGTCGACCGCCTCCGCCACGCCACCCCCGAGATTGTGACCTTCTCGCCCCTCCCCTGCTGGAAGCACCTGACTCCAGAGGCCTACCGGGAACGTGTCGCAAAGATGGCCGCCGAGATCGAGGAGGACGCCGCCACGGCCAGGAAGCGAACGGGAGCCGAACCCTTCGGCGCGGCGGCGATCCTGGCCCAGGATCCCGTGAGCCGTCCCAAGCGGCTGAAGAAGTCGCCCGCACCACTCTTCCACGCGGCGAGCAAGGCCATGCGCCACTACCTCTACCAGGGCTTCTCCTGGTTCGTGGCGGTCTACCGTACGGCGGCCGAGAAGCTCCAGAGAGGAGACCCCGACCCGCACTTCCCCATCGGGAGCTTCCCGCCGGCGTTGCCGTTCGTTGGCGGGTAGGTAGGCGACCGACCGTGGCAGATCCTGATCGGCTGTCTTGACCTTCACCGGCTGAGGGAAGGAGATGGTGTATCCAGGAGGTTGATTTGACGTGAATTTCAGGAAATTTCTGTCGCAGGTTGCCGTCGCGAAGGGCCTCTCCGCACCCTCAAGGTCGCTTCCTGGGGACTTGACAAGACGAAAAGCCCTTTGGCGAGGCGCGATTTTCTCCAGGGACGTGGCACTTGGGGGAGGTGGAGAATTGAGGGCTTATCCACGGACGTGGCACCTAGTCTTCGGGGATTACTAGTCCCCCGGCACCCAGTCTCTGTAGTGTCCACGAAACATGGGGAAGCCCACTCTGGGCCTTATCTATTCTTCATCTCATTGCCAGTAGACATCTAAGTGATCGATCCTCTGAGCCCCGAGCCTTCGAGCTATACGAATAAAAATTGCCATAATATTGTTAGATTTCTTCTTAAGAACATCCATTTCTTCGCTCTCGTAAATTGCAGAGATATTGAACCTATTTTCGTCCAACTGAGCGACTATTTCCTTAAGCCAACGCTTCTCTTCCATAAACCACTCAAGTGTATTTGTTCCGGTTGCCGCAGTTCCCGACAAGCATTGAATTACTTCACCCGCTTGATCATACAGAAAAGTCGCCTTTCGCAGCACCTCTACAAACGAAGGAAGCCGTTCCTCGAGCAACTCCCCCAAAGCCATACGTTCTTTAACAAAATTCCATACGAAAAGGCGCCCTGCTTCAATTTTGTCAAGAGTTTTTATAAAATTGTCAGCCAGGGGAATTGCTCCCCGCCCAATCTTTGAAATTTTCGTTATAAAATCTTCGCTGGGGGGCATCTCGACTACTTGACCAAACCACTGGAGTTTCTGCTGTGCTGGCTCCTCAGACCATGCAGACAACACTGCGGCAATTTCATTACTTTCTCCCTCCCCAAGGAATTTTTTGCCCGCAAGCCGCTGAAAGAGAGGTCTTGTAAATTTTATCAGATCTCGGTATCTAACCAAATAACCATTACCCCCGTACAATAAGCAGTAACGATTGACCCAGAACATGATAAGCCCACATATCGCACGCACAAGATCACTGACCTCTCCAGCATGCGAACTCTCATCGCTAACTACAATCAAAAAATTGGCACTTCCAACCGCCCTCTCCAAGGAAGAGAGCAGCACCCATAAGACAAACATCTCCCCTTTATCTACATTGTCGGTGCGCATAACTACAGTCTTTTCCGAGCACTGCCGAAAGGCGAGTTGTTTCCATTCGGTCTGACCTAAAGCGTTTATTAACCGGACATAATCACTAAGCCTATCCTTGAATATCCATTCCGAAAGATCTACATTGGCCGGAGGAATTTCTCGAGCACAGAACCAAATATATTCAAAATCTCCGGCGACATGGCGAAGGTAACCAAGGCCATGCTCAGAAATCACAGCGTACTGATTAAGATCATTCTCCCTTAGCTCAAGATCAGAGTTTCGACTAAACCAAATCAGCAGCCTATACTTATCATTAAGATAGTTTAGCGCTTCTATAGTGCGATCTGCTGGTATTCCAAATTGCGCCAACTCTAGCAGAATACTTGAAACACGCAGGCGTTCCTTACTCCCAAGCAAGGCCAATATCCGTATCTTAGCCAAACTTGGCCAACCCGGATTATCTGTCGTCACAGTAGCCTTGTACAGGTTAGCTAGTCTCGTCTTGCTACCTTGCTTATTCCAATCCCCAAGAATTGCCCCCATAAGGAGACGGTAGGAAGGCTTCAAGGCCGCAGCGGCACCCTCAGCAAGACCACGCACCAAGGCATCCTTAATAAGCCAAGGATCCGAATAAATATTCCACATATACCTTCGCAACTGAGCCGTTGCATACCGCCCAGAGTTTCCTACAAGCGCATGCAGAGTCTGGCCGACATCACGAATCATTCGCGGCTTTACACGTATATTGCGCAACCAAGAGTGATCATTATGAACAAGAAGATGGGACTCCGCAAGAGGCGACTCACTAAGGCCCCCACGACCTACATCCAGAATTAACGCGTAAAGATACGTGGCGATTAAAAAAGAGTTGATCTCTTCATGCGTACACCTACTGCCAAAAATGCCGTGCCTTCCCTCTTGAGGCGACCCCACTAACTCTTGGCGACTCTTAAGAAGCACACTTCTCTGTATACGATGGAGCATCATTTCGAAGCAATCTGGCCCATAGTGATACATATAACCTACGTCACGCACAAATCCATGAGGCACAATCGAGCTAGGCCTTACCGGCAACAGAATACGCGCTCCGTTATTTCGCGACGCAAGATCGTGAAGGTAATACACTAACTGTTCTATGTACTCCGTAGGCAACTGGTCTATATTATCAATAATCAGCAAGTTATTTGGATTTGCCGGGGAACAACGCGATAGATAAAAGCCGAGAAGAATAGACGTAAAATCAAGAGCCTGCTCGGGATCTTTCGTTATTGCGAGCAATGGGTCTGCTATGCGATCAACAGCCCCCCTATACCGCCTCACCATTTCTTCTATATTAGTTATATTAACCGACATATCCAGGAGCCTACCTGGTAGCGCCAACTCCTCACAATGCAACGCGAGCGGGAAAAGCGCCGGGCGCTCTATGTCAGCCCAATCATTTAAATCGTTGCTGATAAAAAGCCTTCGCAAGACTTTATACTCAGAATCAATTTTCTTAACCGCATCAATTTCAAGCGCATTTATATTTACCCACTCATCCAGGAGCCTATTATAAATATTAAACCTAATGCTCCGGAAAATGCCTGCGTAAATTTGCTTTAGCGCCGTGTTTCTTCGAATGTTTAGGCAATCTACCTTGATAGGATAACGATAGCACGGCCTACATTCGCATGGGTGTTGCCCTTCGATTTCCTTTCGACGTCTAGAAATTAAATCCTCAAGATACCTAACCACAGTGGACTTGCCGGCTCCAAGACCACCAATCAATATTAAAAGATTAAACCCGCTCGCACCTGTTATCCGATCATAAAGAGTCTCCTCGTAACTCAAGTCACTGGCATCTATATAATTTTTATAATCTTCTATGAACAATTCGGTCACTCTCTCAAGGCGAGCCGGATAGAATTCGATTCTATGGCTCCCTGCAATATAATCGCCGAGATCGATGGTTTCAGCGCAGAGAACTTGCTGAACAAAGTTCGTAATACGGCCATGGTAACGGGCAAACCGTTGGCGATCCTCGAAGGTTAGCTCAGCTTGCATTTTTAACTCTCCTGGAAGATGGAGAGCTTAACAGATTTGTTCTTTACTCTCAAGAGGAACATCTTGGCCAAGCACAGCGCCGATTCCTAGTCCTCAGGACCAACCGCCCAACTACGCTTCGACGATCTTCTCCAGAGACGTGGCACTTTGGGAGGAAGAGAATGAGGGCTTATCTGCGGACGTGGCACCTAGTCTGTTCAACTACCCGGTCATCTTGAGACGCTCGCTCCCCTGGTCAAGGTGGAGGACTCAGAGGCGGCCTAGCCAATCAGGGTCAAGCTCGAGAGGGACTACCAGAACCAGGTCATCGGCTACCGCACGGAGCCCGTCCAGAAGAAGAGGGAGGGCGGAAGCTCAAGCTCACCCTCCCCCGCGCCGCTCACCCCCGCAATGGCCGGCGGAAGGGTACAACCGTTTTTCAAGATTTCAAGAGTTTCTCCCGTTGCATAATGGGTTGGCTTACTACACCCCAAGGATCTCTATCTCAGATGCTATCTCGATTACGTTTATGACCTCTGTGTAGAAGTCCACAGCCTGAGTGACTCCCTCGATTTCCACCTCTGCTGCATCGGTCTCAATAGATACTATCAGCGAATAGCGTACCCACCTCTCGCAACGATCCGGACGTTTCGGATCGCGCCACCAACCCAGGACAGGGAACACGGCGATCGCATCTTTGGTTGCGAGGTCTGCAGCGCTACCCAGCCAGATGTCCGAATGAATGGATCCCCGGCTCCGGGTCCGCGGCCCGATGAGCCACTCCGCCGAATCAGAACTGGAGCCGGAAGGCGCATCTTCGGACTCACGGACAGCCCTATTGATCCGTGCCAGAAACTCCGCCTCAGTCTCCAAGGCAGTCTTGACCTCAAAGCGTAATCCATGGGAGGCATATCTGTAACGACGGCTGGGCCCCCTCTGCCCTGGTTTCGGTTCGATGAAGTAGGAAAGGGTAACTCGCATCCTTACGGGTGTCTGTCCCAGGTCCGACAGGACATCGGAAGGCCATGGGATACCATGGAAATGCATCTCATTGCTCTTGGCCTGAGTACCTTCGATCCGGAATGGCTGGATTCTCTCCTGAATCACCAGAGTCAGATGATGGCGCAAGCTGTACAGGGCTCGATCGAGGTCCGGTACTCCATAACCGTAGCACTGGAGAATCCGTTCCATCTGGTCCCGTCGGGAGAACTGGGAGAACTGGTCCTGCATGCCAGGGGTCCAGCGGCCTGAGTGAACAAGAAGGGCACGTACAGTTTCTGGCCAGAGGTCAAGGTCCGCGTATTCGGCAAGGACGAGAACGCCCATCCGGGCTGCAGTCGCGGTAGCCCCGCTTGTATCTCCAGACCAGCAGAGCAGTCCGGAGCCCGAGCGGCGCTTGGTTGTGAGCAAGGACAGGCTTTCCAAGGGATCTGGCAACCCCGTGGTGGGATCCCATGCCATGTTTCCACCCTCGAGCACCAAATCCGGCTTCTCGGGCCACCCCTCGCGCCAAGTCAGAGACGTTGTGTTACAGGGACTCATGTCACCGGCGGGCGCCACAACCTCCCAGTCTTGGCAGTCGACTTCATGGATGAGGTCTTTTTCAGTGTAGGCACCCACCGTGACAGCATTCCATGCCTGGGCAGGATCCTTGATGCAGTCCGTATGATTCGAATCCGGGTAGGAGTAACCTTCACCGGTGCTGGCATTCCCCGAGGACACAAAGACCAAGCGGTGGGGAGCATTTTCATCTTCCTCTTCCTCCTTGGCTCCCACACAGAGTTGGTCAATGGCTCCCGACCAAGAGGTTGGCCGGCCGTCGGGGCAGGAAGCCGCGGTCACACTCAGCGAGTAAGCCCGACGCCGTACAGGTTTGTGGCTCTCCACACGAGCCGCCGAGGCAAGTGTGATTTCGCCGTACAGTTCTGGAGGATTCTCCCCCTGCCTGGGGAGGATCTTCACCGCCTCCAACCGATGGCGAAGTTCGACGGGCTCTCCCGAAAGCAACAGGTGGTCCAGATCTGCTCCGTATAGGGCGAATCCACCCATCTTTGTTCCATGCCCCTGGTGATCGTCGACTCCCCAGTTGGCTTCGTCATAGGAGTGAGCATCCTCACGGTCCAACCCCGGCTCGAGGAGAGGGTGGCCGACGTCGATGCCAGTATCGAGCAGACACACGGCCGGCGAATCCTCGGGCGGCTGTTCCGTTCGATCTCGTAGATCTGAGGTGCGCTCGGTTTCAGCCTGGGCATCCATCTCCAATATTTCGACGGCCAAGCTTCTTGCCTCGCGAACCTCCGCGATCGAATCCAGGATCTCTACTGACAACGTCATCTGCTCAAGAGTTGCCCGCACCAGGACAACCGTCCGATCTGGAAAGCGCAAGGTCTGCCTTCCGACTCCAATCTCAAGGCGCTCTGCCTGAGAGCGGAATCGGTCCACGCCCACCTCGTTTCGCACCCAGACCTCCCACCAGATCGGGCCTCCATCTCCGGGGAGTCCCCGAAGCGGGTCGGTCCACATGTCTTGGAGCACAGTCTTCCGGATCCGCTCAATGCTATTGATCAGCGGCTGGTGGCGGCGCCTCTCCGGATCCAGATAGGCATGGAGCTTCCGCTCGAAAATTGCAAGCGCTCCCTCTGGGACGAACACGACGGCCACTCCAGCACCCTCGCCAGTGGGGCGGAACGAGAGCAACTCGATTCCTGCTCTCTTATCCTCCAAACTGTCCAGAGAAAGGGCAGGGTTCAGCAAAAGCTCGAATGTCACCGGTGTGCCGGCGATCTCCTCAAGGTGGTGGCTTCGCCTCAAGTCGACAAGCTCGGGCTGCGCCTCGGCTATTCTGGCGAGATCGCCAGCGAGGGCCTTCCCGTGCCTCTCAGGGTCGCGGGCGGGAGGCCGCCCTGGCGGTCTTCCACCCTGATTCGGCGTTGTAAAGGGCAAGGTTCGGGCGGTCCCGGCGATAAATAGGTGCCGGAACCGTTCGTCTGCTGATGGCATAAGTTCTCAGGATTAAGGAAGGTGGATTTTTCTAGCGAGGATGGCTTTTCTGAGGCTCTCACCCTCAATGGCTAGACGACTTTCAAGAACCATATCTTTTGCGGCATCCTCGCAGGCGCGAGCCAGATCTCCGTAGCTAAGCCCCTCGGCTTCCTCAGCAATTTTGTTCCAGTCCAAATCCTCTGTTTTGAAAGCTGCGAGCCGCTCTCGTAGCAGCCGAATAATCAAGCCTTTCGGGGGTACATCAAAACGGATCACATCATCAAATCGTCGGAAAAGAGCTCGATCCAGAATTTCGACATGATTGGTTGCCGCGATGATGATGCTGAGCGAGTTGTCCTCTTCGATGAACTGCAGAAAGCTATTGAGCACACGCCGGATTTCGCCAGTTTCGTTGGGCATGGCGCGCTGGGCTCCTATGGCGTCGAACTCGTCGAAGAGGTAGACACCCCGAGCCTGATGCATGGCATCGAAGATAAGCTTTAGCTTGGCAGCGGTCTCTCCCATGAACTTCGTAATGAGGATTTCGAAACGGACGATAAACAGAGGCAGATGAAGCTCCCCTGCCAAGACCTTGGCGGCCATGGATTTGCCTGTCCCGGGAGGACCAAGGAGCAGGAGCTTCCTTCTTGGGCTGAGCCCATGTTCCAAAAGCTTGTGCTGCTGCCGATGCTCCTTGAGAATCCTCTGGAAGTCATCCTTCACTGCTGGCGGGAGGACCATGTGCTGGAGACGGAAATCGGGATAAGAGACACTGAGGAGCCCTTCCAACTCTCCACGAGGTTTGGAGATGGGAACCGGTCCGGATCTCCGATGAACGACGCTCGCTTGCGCGCGGGCCTGATCGATCAGCTCTCGTAACTCCGTGGCCATTTTACCGTGGCCAAGGCGAGCCTCGTGCGCGGCGAGTTGTAGGGCAATCCGGTAAAAGCGCGTTGTATCCTGCTCGCTGAAGCTCTTGATCAGGGCCTTTAACTGATCCGCGGTAGCCATCTCGCCTCCTCAGTCTCTACTGACCGGGTGAGTCTGGCGGCAAATTCCGCGCCGGGACACCGATTGAACGGAGCCGGGTGGTGCCGAGCAACGCTTAAACCGCATGCAGCCATCTTAAGGGACAACCCTGAGAAGACAAAGCGGTTGGGTTGAGGTAACATCCCCTCTGCTTCCTTTTTTGCCAGGAGATCCTGCATGCTTCCCCCTCCCGCTACCCGGGACAACCTCCCGTCCAGGCTCGCCGCCACCCTCCGCCGCCTTCACTGGAAGGACGTCCTCATCGGCGTCCTGGCCCTGCTGTTCCTCTCCATGTCGGCCTACGCCTTCCGGGCTCCCTTGGCCAAGGCCATGGCGCGGTTCAGGGCGGGGGCTCAGGGGGGGGAGACGGTTTCGGTGTTCAATGTGGTGGTGGACCGGGAGGGGCGGCAGTGGTTTGACGTCTTGTTCGACAAGCCCTTGGGGCAGGGGAAGGTGGGGGAGGTTCTCGATCCGGCTCCGGCGAAGATCTTCCCGACTTTGGGCGGGTCCTGGAAGTGGCAGACCACCAACGCTTTGCGGTTCCAGCCGAGCGGCGGGCTGCCGGTCGCCAGCGAGTACAAGGTGGAGCTCGATCCCACGAAGATCGTCAAGGAGGGGCAGGTCTTCACCGGGGATACGGAGCTCACGGTGCGCACGGACAAGTTCCTCGTCGAGGAGGTGACCGTGCTCGAGGAGCCGGCTCTCGAGGGGAAGGCCAAGGTGGTCTATCGCGGCGAGATCCGGTTCAACTACCCGGTCAATCCCGAGACGCTCGCTCCCCTGGTCAAGGTGGAGGACCCGGAGGCCGCCAAGCCGATCGGGGTCAAGCTCGAGACGGACTACCAGAACCAGGTCATCGGCTACCGCACGGAGCCCGTCCAGAAGACGAAGGACGAGCGGAAGATCAAGCTCACCCTCCCCGCGTCGCTCACCCCCGCCAACGGCAACGCCCCCCTCGGCGAGGAGTACGTCAAGGAGATCGCGGTCGGGTCGAGCACCAAGCTCTCCGTCCGCAACGTCGAGGCCCAGCCCGGGCCGCGCGAGTCGACGATCAAGGTGACCTTCTCCTCCCCCATCTCGGCCGCGGTCGCCGAGAAGTACGTGAAGATCGATCCGGCCGCCAAGGTGCGGATGGCGGCGGAGCGCAACGAGCTGTCGATCACCGGCGAGATGGAGCCCGGCGAAACCTACTCCCTCGCCATCGGCAAGGGGATGCCCGCCACCGACGAGGCCGTCCTCCAGGAGGACTTCGCGCAGGACGTCGAGCTCCCCGACCTCGAGCCCACGGTCGGCTTCCAGAGCCAGGGGATGTTCCTCTGGAGCCAGGGGCAGCACGCGGTCGCCCTCGAGGCGGTCAACGTCCCCAAGGTGAAGATGACGATCGACCGCGTCTATCTCAACAACCTCTTCTTCCTCTTCCAGTACGGCGGCTTCATGGACGAGGAGACCGGCTATTTCGGGGAGCTCAACCACGCCCTCGGCGACCGGCTGAAGGAGACGACGCTCAACGTCGGCGGCCGCAAGAACAAGCGGCGGACCTATCCCCTCGATCTCGACAAGTTCCTGGATACCAAACAGCCCGGGCTCTACCGCGTCTCGGTCGGCCAGCCGGATGCCGAGGAGGCCGCGCAGCGGTGGGTGCTGCTTACCGATCTCGGCGCGGTCGCCAAGCGCGGCCCGGGAGAATTCCTGGTCTGGGTGTCGTCGCTCAAGGACCTCGCGCCGGTGGCGGACGCCAAAGTCACCCTGATCTCGGACCAGAACCAGACGCTGGCCTCGGGTCGGACGGACGGCACGGGGATCTGGCGGACGAATGACGCGAAGGCGCTCGCCAAGGGGAAGCCGTACATGGTGACGATCGAGAAGGGGGACGACTTCACGTTCCTCCTGCTCAGCCAGATGACGGTGGACTCGACGGGGCTGGACGTGGGGGGCGCCGAGGCTCCGGGGGAGGGGTACACGGCGTTCCTCTACGGCCAGCGCGACCTCTACCGGCCGGGCGAGAAGCTGCAGGGGCTGGCGATCGTGCGCGACGGCGGGCTCCACATTCCGCCGTCGATGCCGGCGCTGCTGCGCCATCGCGATCCGCAGGGCCGGGAGCTGGAGACCCGGAGAATTATTTTGGGAGACAAAGCGACCGGGGAGAACGGATTGGCGCCGTTCGATCTCGCTCTGCCCGCCTACTCGCTGACCGGCCCGCACACGCTGGAGCTGGAGGTGGCGCAGAAGGTGATCGGCCAGTACCGCTTCCAGGTGGAGGAGTTCGTGCCGGACCGGATCTCGGTCTCGATCGTTCCTCCCAAAGAAAAGATCGGACCGGGGCAGACGCTCGGCTATCAGGTGCAATCGAGCTACCTGTTCGGCGCGCCGGCCGCCGGGCTGCCGGTGGAGACCCGGGTGCGGCTGGTGGACTCGACGTTCGCGCCCAAGGGCTTCGAGGGGTTCAGCTTCCGCAACGACGACCGCAAGTTGGACGACAAGGAGGTGCTCTCGACGACGGGCAAGCTGGACGACGAGGGGCGGAACGACTTCAAGGTCGAGATGCCGGCCGGAGCGCCGGTGCCGTCGTCGCTGGAGGCGGTGATCACGGCGCGGGTGCAGGAGCAGGGGGGGCGTGGCGTGGCCGCGATGCAACGGCTGCAAGTGCACCCCTATCCCTATTACGTGGGGGTGCGGCGGGCCGGCGGCAAGGCGGGCGAGGAAGGGTTCGCCGATCCGGGCAAGCCGGCCGGATTCGAGTTCGTGACGGTCTCGCCGGAGGGGAAGGAGGTCCCGTCCGGAGGATTGCGGGCCGACCTCTTCGAGGACCGCTGGAACACGGTGCTGCGCAAGACGGCCAGCGGCGGCTGGCGGTATGAGACGACGCGCGATCCGGTGCTGATCTCCTCGCAGGCGATCCCGGGAGGAAAATCGCGGGGGAGCTTCGAGATGGTCCCCAGGCGGTACGGCAGCTATCGCGTGGTGCTGACCGATCCGAGCTCCCAGGCGTCGGCCCAGGCGGAGTTCTACGCCGCCGGCTGGGGGACCTCGCCGTGGGCGATCAAGAACCCGTCGCGGCTGGAGCTGGACCTCGACAAGACGGAGTACGCGGCCGGCGACACGGCGACGGTGCAGGTGCGGGCGCCGTTCCCGGGCAAGCTGCTGATCACGGTGGAGCGCGACAAGGTGCTCGACACGCGGATCTACGACCTCAAGGGGAACACGGCGAAGATCGAGCTGCCGGTGCGCGCCGAGTACCGGCCGAACGCCTATGTCACGGCGACGCTGGTGCGGGCGGTGGGGGATCTGGAGGTGGGCTCGGCCGGCCGGGCCTTCGGGGCGGTGCCGATCTCGGTGAACCGGACGGCGAATCACCTGGCCCCCCAGATCACGGCGCCGGACCAGATGCGGCCGGGGCGCGAGCTGCCGATCACCGTCAAGACGGTGCCGAACGCGGTGGTGACGGTGGCGGCGGTGGACGAGGGGATCCTCCAGCTGATCGCCCAGAAGACGCCGGAGCCGTTCGACTTCTTCTACCGCAAGCTGGCCCTGGGGGTGACCTCCTACGACACCTTCAGCCTGCTGCTGCCGGAGCTCAAGAGCCTCAACGCCGGCGGCGGCGAGGGGGCGGAGGGGATGAGCCAGTACGTGCGGACGGAGGGGATTCGCCGCGTGCAGCCGGTCGCCTTCTGGTCCGGCCCGGTGACGGCGGACAAGGACGGCGTCGCCCGGGTCTCCTTCAAGGTTCCGGAGTTCCAGGGGGCGCTGCGGATCATGGCGGTGGCGATCGACGTCGACCGCTTCGGCTCATCGTTCCGCCTCACCCGGGTGCGCGATCCGCTGGTGCTCCTCCCCACCCTGCCGCGCATTCTCTCCTTCGGCGAGACCTTGCAGGTGCCGGTCACGGTGCGCAACGACACGGGCAAGGCGGGGTCGATCCAGGTCGGATTGACCGCCCAGGGCCCCGTCCAGATCGAGAAGGCGTCCCAGGCGGTCGACATCCCGGTGGGCCGGGAGAAGACGGTCTACTTCACGGTGAAGACGGGGGATGCCGAGGCGAACGTACGCTTCACGGCGACCGCGTCGGGGAACGGCGAGCAGTCGAAGTCGACGACGGAGGTGTCGGTCCGTCCCGATCTTCCGGAGGCCTCGGCGGAGGACGCCGGGGCGGTGAGCGGCGCGACGCTGGAGGTGGCGGCGAAGGACCTCGACCAGGACCGGCCGGAGACGGTGCGGCGGGTGGTGCGGGTGAGCCCGGTGCCGATCGTGCAGTTCGCGGGCAAGCTGGAGCACCTGCTCCACTACCCCTATGGCTGCCTGGAGCAGACGACGTCGAGCGCCTTCCCGCTGATCTATCTCGGGGACATCGCCAAGGCGCTCGATCCGGCGCTTCTCGATCCCAAGAAGGGCCATGAAGACCCGGCGACGCTGGTGCAGGCGGGCATCCGGCGGATCGCCAGCATGCAGCTCCCGGGCGGCGGCTTCTCGCTCTGGCAGGGGGAGCAGACGGTGCATCCGTGGGGGAGCGTCTATGCCACGCACTTCCTGGTGGAGGCGCGGAAGGCGGGGCATCCGGTGGAGGACAATCTCTACCGGAACGCCCTCGGCTGGCTGGCCGGCGAGGTCAAGGCCAAGGGGACCTACGGCAGCGAGGAGCTGGAGCGCACGGTCTATGGCCTCTACGTGCTCTCGCGGGCCGGCAAGGCGGACCTCGGGACGATGGACTTCCTGCGCCAGAAGCAGATGAAGAATCTGGCGCCGCAGTCGCGGGCCCTGCTCGCCGCCTCCTACGCCGCGGCGGGGAACCCGCGGGCGACGCAGAGCCTGGCGGCCAACCTCGGGGAGGTCCAGGAGATCCAGCGGCAGACCGGGGGGAACTTCGACTCGGCGATCCGCAACCGGGCTCTCCTGTTGCTGGCGCTGATGGACGCCGATCCGAAGAGCCCGAAGATCCCCGCCCTGGTGGACCGGCTGGCGCGGGACTCCCGCACCGATGCCTGGTGGACCACGCAGGAGGAGAGCTTCACGCTGCTCGCCCTGGGGCAGTTTCTCCAGCGGCAGGCGCAGCAGCCGCCGTACTCGGGCACGCTGCTGGTGGGGGGCAAGACGATCGGCACGTTCGACAACAGGACGGTCACCTTCCCGGCGATCCTCGGCGGTGGACCGGTCCAGCTGCGGATGAACCCGGGGTACAAGCCGGGGGCGGCCTTCTACAGCGTGATGACCCGCGGCGTGCCGAAGGACGACGCCTTCCAGCCGGCGAGCCACGGGCTGGAGATCCAGCGCGAATTCCTGGACCGCGACGGCAAGGCGATCGACCTCAACGGCGTCAAGCAGGGGGACCTGGTGGCGATCAAGACCAAGGTGCGGAGCGTCTCGGGGGAGATCCACAACGTGGTGATCGTCAATCTCCTCCCCTCGGGGCTGGAGGTGGAGAACCCGCGCCTCCAGAGCACCGAGCAGCTCCCCTGGGTGACCGACGCCAACCTCCAGCCGCGCTATATGGATCTGCGCGACGACCGCATCCTCCTCTTCGCCGACCTGCCGGCCGACTCCTGGCAGACCTTCTATACGCTGGTGCGGGCGGTGGCGCCGGGGAAGTTCCGGCTGCCGCCGGTGCAGGCCGAGGCGATGTACAACCCGGCGATCCGGGCTACGGGGGAGCGGGGGACCATGGAGGTGAAGATGCTGGAGGTCAGGACGCGGTAGGACGGGACCAACTGCACCGCAAAGGCACCGCCCCCTCCGGGGGCGGCCCTCATCACCCCGGCCCTCTTCTCCCAGCCCTCCACCCACCCTGCCGGGGAGAAGAGGGAGAAGTTAGGGCTCGTCACGAAACAAACTATACCTTCTTGAGGGTTTTTGTTGTACCCTCAGGAGACAATGGATGGTGAAGAAGCGATTCGACGGCGGTTCGAGCTTCTCGGTCCACATCTCGATGAGAGGACGCGGCGTCTGACCGCGGCTGCGGAAGCTGAAGCGATTGGCTTCGGGGGAGTCGCCATGGTGGCACGCGCGACGGGCTTCTCTCGACTCACAATCCGTGCAGGCATCAAGGAACTCAAGGCGGTGCCCGAATTGCATCCTGGCGGCCACAGAATTCGGCGGCCGGGAGGAGGGCGCAAAAGGACGGTCGATACCGATCTAACGCTGAAGACGGACTTGGAGAAGCTTGTGCAGCCAACCGAGCGTGGAGAACCAGAATCTCCCTTGCGGTGGACCTGTAAGAGCGTTCGTCGTCTGACAGAAGAGTTGACGCGGATGGGGCACCGGACGAGCCATCGCATGGTCGCAGAGATGCTCCACGATCTGGGATATAGCCTTCAGGCCAATAGCAAGACCCTGGAAGGAGCCAGTCATCCAGATCGTGATGCCCAGTTCGAGCATATCAACCGCCAGGCGCAGGAGCACTTTGCGACCGTCGACCCTGTGATTTCCGTTGACACGAAGAAGAAAGAGTTAGTCGGCGACTTCAAGAATGGCGGGCGCGAGCTACGCCCGGAGGGGGAGCCTGAAAAGGTCAGGGTTCATGATTTTGTGATTCCGGAGTTGGGGCGCGCCATTCCCTATGGGGTGTATGATTTGGCGACCAACAGTGGTTGGGTCAGCGTAGGGTCGATCACGATACGTCGACTTTCGCGGTAGAAGCAGTGCGCCGCTGGTGGAAGTCGATGGGAAGTGAGAGGTATCCGCAGGCTCAGCGCTTGCTGATCACTGCGGATGGTGGTGGTAGCAACGGATCCCGAGTTCGACTCTGGAAAGTAGAGCTTCAGAAGCTCGCCGATGAGCTCGGGATGCCGATCACCGTGAGCCACTTTCCTCCAGGCACCGGCAAATGGAACAAGATCGAGCATCGCCTTTTCTCCTTCATCAGCCAGAACTGGCGCGGCAAACCTCTCATCAGCCACGAGGTTATCGTCAACCTCATTGCGGCAACCACCACTACGACTGGCCTGAAGGTTCGGGCGGAACTCGACACCGCACCCTATCCAGTTGGGCGGAAAGTCAGCGAGAAGGAGGTCGAGGAGGTCAATCTCCGCCGCGACAGTTTTCATGGTGAGTGGAACTACACGATTCTGCCACGAGAAAAATCCGAGAACGATAAAGTTATTTTGTGACGAACCCTTAGTAGGAGTTCGTCAAAGAATTGTCTTTAGCCCCCTCTCTCCCCGGCAGGGTGGGTGGAGGGCTGGGAGAGAGGGGGTTGGGGGAGTGAGGGCCCGCCCCAAAGGGGCGGCGGGACCCTGCCGAAGAAGGCAATGATGGATTTCAAACCGCACCAACACCGCCGCCGCTGGGCCCTGGCCATTGCCGCCGCCATCCTCCTCGCCTCCCCCTGGCTCTGGTTCCGGGCGCTGGACCTCCTGTTTCCGTTCCCGTGGGAGAAGCTCCGGCGCCCTCCGGCCGTAGTGGTGACGGACCGCCAGGGCGAGCCGTTGCGGTTCTTCTTGCCGGCGGACCAGCGGTGGCGTTTGCCGGTGCGGCTCGCGGAGCTGCCCGCCGAGGTGCGTAAGGCGCTGGTGGCCTCGGAGGATCAGCGGTTCTACCGGCATCCGGGGGTCGATCCATTCGCGGTGGCGCGGGCGATGGTCTCCAACCTGCGGCGGCGGCAGGTGGTTTCGGGGGCCTCCACGATCTCCATGCAGGTGGCTCGCATGGCCGATCCGGGACCCCGGACGCTGGGGTCGAAGATCCGCGAGAGCTTCCGGGCGCTCCAGCTCGAGCGGCGGTTCGGCAAGGACCGGATCCTGGAGATCTATCTCAACCTCACCCCCTACGGCGGCAACGTCGAGGGGATCGGGGCGGCGGCGTGGTTCTATTTTGGCAAGGAGCCGGACCAGCTCTCACTGGGGGAGATCGCGCTGCTGACCGCCCTCCCCCGCTCCCCCGTCCGCTACGACCCGACGCGGGGACCCCGGGCGGCCTGGGCGGCCCGCGCGGCCCGGGATCGTGTGCTCGGCCAGCTGGCATCGCGGGGGGTGTTCTCGAAGCGGGAGCTGGATTCGGCGTGGCGGGAGCCGATCCCCCGGGTGCGGCGCCGGCCGCCGTTCCTGGCCCCCCATTTCACGGAGCTGGTTGCCTCCCAGCTGCCGGGGGAGGCTCGTATCCGCACCACGCTCGACCGCTCGGTCCAGCAGATCGCCGAGGCGCAGGTGGCGCGGCGCGTCCACGAGTTGCGCGATCAGGGGATCGGCAACGCCGCCGTGGTGGTGATCGACAACCAGACCCGCGGCGTGCGGGCGCTGGTCGGCTCGGCCGGGTTCCGCGACACGTACTTCCAGGGGCAGGTCGACGGCGCCGTCGCCCGCCGCTCGCCGGGCTCGACACTCAAGCCGTTCCTCTACGCGGTGGCCATGGACCAGGGGCGGCTGGTGCCGGACTCGTACATCCTGGACATCCCGACCGACTTCGCCGGCTACGTGGCCGAGAACTACGACCAGCGCTACCGCGGCCGGGTGACGGTGCGCGAGGCGCTGATCACCTCGCTCAACGCCTGCGCCGTGCGCCTGCTCGCCGAGGTGGGGCTCGCCGACTTCCACCGGCTGCTGCGGCGCGGCGGCCTCTCCACGCTCGACCGGCCGGTGGCGAGCTACGGCCTGCCGCTGATCCTCGGCGCCGGCGAGGTGCGGCTGCTCGACCTGGTGAACCTCTACGCCACCCTCGCCCAGGGGGGTCGGCACCTGCCGGCGCGGGTGGTGGAGGCGGATTCGAAATCGGTTTCGGAGCCGGACGCCGTTCCCCTCTTCTCCCCCGAGGCGGCGCGCGCGGTGACGGAGATCCTGACCAACGTCCGCCGGCCCGACCTGCCCGAGGCGTGGGATCTCACCCGCGACGTGCCGGGGGTGGCCTGGAAGACGGGCACCTCCTACGGCCACCGGGACGCCTGGGCGATCGGCTTCTCGGCACGGACCACGATCGGCGTCTGGGTGGGGAACTTCGACGGCAAGCCGCGCAAGGGGATCTCGGGGAGCGTGCACGCCGGGCCGCTCCTCTTCGACCTCTTTCGGGCGCTGGAGAGCGGCGGCCGGGGGCCGGTCAAGCCGGAGGGGCTGGTCCGCGACGAGATCGAGGTCTGCGGCTTGAGCCATCAGCTCCCGGGGCCGTTCTGCCCGGAGCGGGTGCGCATCCCCTACTTGCCGGGACGCTCGAAGCTGACCGCCTGCATGCTCCACCGGCGGATGCTGGTCGACTCCGGCACCGGCGAGCTGCTGGCCGGGGACTGCGTCGGCCGGCGGTCGCACGAATTCCGGCTGTTCACCCTCTACCCTCCCGAGCTGGTGGCCTGGTGGCGGTCGCAGGGGAATCCGGTGGCCGACGCGCCTCGGCTCTCCCCGGCGTGCGAGGGGATTCCGGACGGCGAGCCGCCGCGGATCGTCTCGCCGGACGGCTCGACCCCGTACCGGCTGCGGCGGGACTCGCCGGTCGAGTATCAGAAGATCGCCCTCGTCGCCCAGGTCTCTTCCGGGGTGCGGCATCTCTACTGGTATCAGGACGGCTCCCTCGTGGCGACCACCGAGGCCGCCACGGCGGCCGGGCGGTTCCTGCCGCCGGTCCGCGGCGAGCACCGGCTGGTGGTGACGGACGACCTGGGGCGGTCGGACGGGGTGACGTACAGGGTGGAGTGAGCCCGGAATACACTCCCCCCGGTACCGGTTCCCCTTACAGCACCTGTAGATTTCCCATTGCCAGTCGTCAATATGACCGACCAGCATTTGACACCGTGGACCCCGGAGGCGTAGATTCCTGGTTTGTGGGAGTAGGTAAGATGCCAAGACTCCGCAAGAGCATGCCCCTGATCCTCGTCCTGGCCCTTCTGGGTCAGGCCGGCACTCTTCGCGCCGAAGCTCGCCACCCAGGCGTCGTCGGCCTTGTGCTGGGCGAGTCGAACCCGTTGTCGGCCGCCCACATCTATGCCTATCAGCTCGCCGATCTCTCCGTGCGCAGGGCGATGACGGACGGGCGGGGGAACTTCCTCTTCCAGGACCTTCCCGCGGGGCTCTACCGGATCATCGCCCTCAAGGCGGGGTTCGTGCCCGGGATGATCGCGCTCCCGCGCGAGACCGCGCAGGCCTATCAACACATCGAGATGCAGCTCGCCCAGCGGCAGGCCGGGCAGGCGGCGAACGGGGACGATTTCTGGGCGCTCCGCGCCCAGGTGCCGGCCGACGTGCTGCACGAGATCGAGATCGCCGAAGCCGGCGGGGACACCGTCCAGATCGCCCGGCCCGCCGATCTCGGCTCGTTCGGGACGGGCTCGCGGGTCACCCTCCCCAGCAGCCTCAAGGCAGAGATGCAGGCCCTGACCGGCGTCGACCAGATCGTGGCCGCGGGCGGCCAGATGTCCGGCGCCCGCCTCGGAGTCAAGGGGCAGCTCGGACAGACCCATATCGACCTGTACGGCCGTGTTCTCAAGGTGAGCCCCGACGCGACCTTCCAGACCGGCGGCGGGTTCGGCACGGGCCAGGCGAGCAGCGTGGCGCTCGACGCGCGGGGAACGCACAGCCGGGTGAGCATCCAGTCGTTCAACAACCGGATGGCCGGCCGCAGCGAGTCGGACGCGCCGGTCGACCTGGAGCACTACCAGGTGAACTGGTCGCAGGACGTGGGGGAGAGCGGCCTCTCGGAGATCGCCGCCCACTATACGGCCGAGAGCAACTTCCACCGCCAGGCAGTGATCGATCCGATCGGAATTCCGGAGACGTCGCGGAGCTGGAACCTCGAGGCCGCCTACACCGAGACGTTCAGCGACAGCAACTCGCTGCAGACGGGCCTCCGCTACCGCACGCGCGAGTTCGGCCTCGGCGACGCCGACCGGCCGGGCAGCAAGGCCAACCTGTCGCAGGCCCTCTCGAGCGTCGACCTGTTCAGCCGCGGCGGCGTCCGGGTCCAGCCCGCAGTGCTCATGGAGTACGGCCTGTACAGCACGCTCTCGGACGGCAGCCTGGCGCTGACCCCCCAGGGTGGCCTGGTGTTCCAGCTCAGCTCCGACTGGCAGTTCGAGACCTCCGCCGCCCATCGCGTCTACAAGGACCATCCGACCGTCCCCGACTTCCTCCCTTCCCTCTTCCAGCAGCGCGACCTCTGCGAGCAGGCCAGCGAGTTCTGCTATCAGATGAACCTGACGCGCAAGGTGGGGACGGACGACTCGCTGACCTTCGGCGCCATCCAGCGCCGGGTCGGGGACACCCTCCGGCTCTACTTCAGCGACGACTTCTTCGACCGGACGGAGAGCGTCTACCTGGTGCGTGGCGACAAGCTCCCGGAGCTCCGGTTCGGCTTCCAGCACAAGCTCTCGCCCAAGGTGACGACCAAGCTCGACTCCAGCTTCGCCGCGGGCGGTGGCGGCACCTTCGTCGGCACCGACGGCTTGGCCTACCAGAACCGGGTCCGCTACCTGGTGACCTCGCTTGACACGCAGTTCCTCAACAGCTCGACGGGGGTCTTCATCTCCTTCCACCACCTCGAGCAGCAGCTCCAGCCCGCCGGCGTTCCGTCCGGACGGACGGCGACCCAGGTGGACTTCGAGCGCCTTCAGCTGGTGGTCAACCAGAACCTGAACTTCCTGCTCAACCTCGCGTCCGACTGGGCCGTGCAGCTCAACATGGAGCTCAGCCGGGGCGTCGACCCCACCACCCTGGTCGCCTCCGACACGATCCGCCGGCGGATCCTCGGCGGCATCGCGGTCAAGTTCTAAGCCCGAGATTCTCCGGAGCTTGGACAGGCCGCCCTTCGGGCGGACACTCACTCCCCAACCCCTCTCTCCCGTCCCCTCCCACCTCCCGCACCGGGAGAGAGGGGCTTAGGAAGATACCTGGGGGCTGGGGTTGTCTTGCTCCCTCTTCTCCCGATGCGGGAGGTGGGAGGGGACGGGAGAAGAGGGCCGGGGGTGATGAGGGGAGGGCCCCAACCGCTTGAATCCAAAATTCCGGAGCGCATCCGTTTTTCTGGACTGAAACCCCGAAAAGCGTGGCAAAATCGGCACTTAGGGGCAGTTCAAATTGCCGTTCCCGTGGCATAGAAAGTGCTTTGTCCCTGGGAACTGGGGGGCTTTTCCGACTTTGCTCACTGTCTCATGATCCGGTCTCGCATCTTTCGCCTGGCGATCTGCCTGGCGCTCGCCTTCCTGGCCGTAGGCCTCGGCGGCTTGAGCGTCCAGCGCAAGGTTCAAGCCTTCCAGCCGCTCGGCTTCGAGACCGCGGCGCGCAAGGGAGGCTTCGCCGTGACCCGGGTCACGGCCCTCCAGTCGGGGCTTAAGAGCGGGGACCAGATCCTGCTCGTCAACGGCGGCGAGATCGCCACCCGCGCTCAGCTCGTCCAGCGCCTCGAGGAGCGGCCGGACAGCGAGTTGACCGTCCTGCGCGGCGACCAGCTCCAGCAGATCCACTACCGCCGACCGGCGGTCGCCTTCGACTTCCCGTTCCTGATCCTCGCCCTGATCGGCGCCGGCTACCTCGGCATCGGCCTGTTCACGATGGTGCGCCACGGCGGCCGGCAGAGCTTCCTGTTCTATCTCTGGTGCCTGACCTCGGCGACGCTCTACCTGCTCAGTCCGACACCGCCGGTGGATCTCGCGTTCAAAGCCATCACCCTGTTCGACACCGTCGCCTACATCCTGCTGCCGGCGTTGACGCTCCACCTCTTCCTGGTCTTCCCGTCGCCGCTGCCCGGCGCCGAGCGGTTCCGGCGGCTGATCCCGTTCCTCTATCTGCCGGCGGTGGCGCTGCTCGCCCTGCGGCTCGACCAGATGCTGGCGAACGGCCGCTGGATCTTCGGCCGCGTCACCCTGGCACGGATCCAGGCCCTCGACCGGATCGAGCTCGTCCACCTGGCCGTGCTGGCCCTGGTCGCCGTGGCGATGCTCTTCCGGCGCTTCCGCCGAGGCGCCGCCTGGGAGCAGCACCGCCAGCTGCAGTGGATCGCCTACGGCGTCGGCGGCGGCTACGTGCCGTTCCTCGTCTTCTACTTCCTGCCGTACGCGCTCCACTTCCAGGTGCCGATGCTGCTGACCTCGGCCGCGGTGGTGCCGCTCGGCCTGGTGCCGCTGACCTTCGCCTACGCGATCCTGCGCTACAAGCTGTGGGACATCGAGATCATCGTCCGCGACACGATCTCCTGGACGATGACGCTGCTGCTCGGCATCATCGGCTTCTCGGTGATCAACCTGCTGGTCAACCGCGGCATCTCCGAGGAGCTGTCGCTGGCGCGCAACCTCCTGACGTTCGTCTCCGGGCTCGGGCTGGCCAGCCTGCTGGTGCCGGCGCGCTCGGCGATCTCCTCGGTCCTCGAGCGGCTCCACTACCGCGACACCTTCGGCAAGCGCCGGGCGCTCTCGGGCTTCGGCCGCGAGCTGCTCCACGAGCGCGACCTCGGCCGCCTGTGCGTGGCCCTCCTCGACGGCATCGAGGAGGGGGTCGCGCTGGAGCGGGCGAACCTCTATCTCGCTCAAGGGGAGACGCTGCTCGCCGTCCGTCCGGAGGCGGAGCTGGCGGACCGGCTGCCGTTCGAGGTGCTGGGCCAGGACTTCTGGGGGCGCGACTTCCTGCCGCTCTCCGGGGTGACGATGCCGGGCGAGCCGCTGTCCCCCGCTACCCGGCTGTTCGTGGCGGGGTATCGCTACGCCTTCCCGCTGACGGTGCGCGGCCGGGGAATCGGCGTCGTCCTCACCGGCTACAAGCAGGACCACGCGCCGCTCAACAGCGAGGACTCGGAGCTGATCCGCCACCTGCTCGACCAGGCGGCGCTGGCGATCGAGAACGCGCAGCTGGTCGGCCAGCTCCAGGTGCGGCTCGAGGAGGTGCAGCAGCTCCAGCGCTACACGGAGGGGATCTTCGAGTCGTCGCCGGCCGGCATCGCGGTGTTCGACGGCGAGCGTCGGCTGGTCTCGGTCAACGCGGCCTTCGCCCGGCTCGCCGGCAGGGACCGCGCGGAGTTGATCGGCCAGGCCCTGGAATCGACGCTGCCGGTGCAGCCGCTCCCCGCTCCCGGCGAGGGGCCGATCGAGGTGAGCTGGCGCGACGACTCGGGCGCCGAGCGCCATCTCCAGCTCTCGCTCGCCGCCTTCGACCGCGGCTGGCGCCAGGGGCTCTACGTGCTGGTGATCCACGACGTCTCCGAGCGGGTGGCGATGGAGACCGCGCTGCGCGAGAAGGACCGCCTGGCGGCCCTCGGCATGCTGGCGGCGGGCGTGGCCCACGAGGTGAACACGCCGATCACCGGCATCTCCAGCTACGCCCAGATGCTGCTGGAGGACACCCCGGTCTCGGATCCGCACTACGAGATCCTGAAGAAGGTCGAGCGGCAGACCTTCCGCGCGGCGCGGATCGTCAACAATCTCCTGGAGTTCGCCCGCAAGCGCGACACCGAGCCAAAGCCGGTGGCGCTGGCGCCGCTGGTCGGCGAGACCCTCGACCTGCTGAGCGACCGGATCGCCAAGCGGCGCATCGAGGTCCGCTGGACCCCGCCCGCGGAACCGGTGCAGGTGATGGGCTGCGACGGCGAGCTGCAGCAGGTGTTCACCAACCTGATCGTCAACGCGGCCGACGCGATGACCGAGACCGGCGGCCGGCTGGCGGTGGACCTGGAGGCGAGCGGCCCGCTGGTCACCCTGCGGGTGGCGGACAGCGGGCCGGGCATCCCCGCCGACAAGCTGGAGATGATCTTCCAGCCGTTCTACTCGACGAAGCTCAACCGCGGCGGGACCGGTCTGGGGCTTTCGATCAGCTACGATATCGTGCGCCGGCACGGGGGCGATCTGCGGGTGGTGAGCCGGCCGGGTGAGGGCGCCTGTTTCCTGGTGGAGCTCCCCCGGTATCGAGCCCTTCCAGGGGGTGAGGCGATCCCGGCTTCGACGGCATGAACATCCTCATCATCGACGACGAAGAGGTTCTCCAGGACATCCTGACCGTGCTCATCCGCAAGGAGGGGCACACGCCGCTCAACGCCTCGACCGGCGAGGAGGGGCTCGCGATCCTGGAGCGCGAGGAGGTCGACCTCATCCTCCTCGACCTGATGCTGCCGGGCCTCAACGGCATGGAGGTGCTGCGCGAGGCGCGCCGGCGCGACGCCGACGTGGTGGTGGTGATGATCACCGCCTTCTCCTCGATCGAGAGCGCCATCGAGGCGATGCGCGAGGGGGCCTTCCACTACATCCCCAAGCCGTTCAAGAACGAGGAGGTGATGCTGACGATCCGCAAGGGTCTGGATCAGCGGCGCCTGACCTCGGAGAACCGCTCGCTGCGCGAGCAGCTGCGCCAGCGCTTCGCCTTCGACAACATCCTCGGCAAGAGCAAGCCGATGCAGCAGGTCTACGACCTGATCCAGCTCGCGGCACCGGCGAAGAGCAACATCCTGGTGCTCGGCGAGAGCGGCACCGGCAAGGAGCTGGTCGCCAAGGCGATCCACCACCACTCGCGCCGCGCCGACGGCCCCTTCGTCACCGTCAACTCGGGGTCGATGCCGGCCGACCTGCTGGAGAGCAACCTCTTCGGCCACATCCGCGGCGCCTTCACCGGCGCCGTCGCCAGCAAGCGCGGTCTGTTCGAGCTGGCCGACGGCGGCTCGGTCTTCTTCGACGAGATCGGCAACATCCCGATCGACACCCAGGCGAAGCTCCTGCGGGTGATCCAGGAGCGCGAGTTCATGCGCCTCGGGGGCCTGGACACGATCCGGGTCGACGTGCGCATCATCGCCGCCACCAACGCCGACCTCGAGCACGCCGTGCAGCAGGGGCAGTTCCGCGAGGACCTGTTCTACCGGCTCAACGTGATCACGGTGACCCTCCCCCCCCTGCGCCGGCGCAGCGAGGACATTCCGCTCCTCGCCCAGCACTTCCTCGCCCACTACGCGCGGGAGAACGAAAAGGCGCTGCGCACGATCTCGCCGCGCGCCATGGAGATGCTGATCGACTACCCCTGGCCGGGCAACGTCCGCGAGCTGGAGAACGCCATCGAGCGCGCCGTCGTGCTCTCCACCGGCGAGGTGCTGACCGAGGAGCTGCTGCCGGGCTCCGTGCGCCAGCGCGCCGAGCCGTCCGCCGCCGGGCTCCTCCCCCCCGCGCTGCCGACGAACGGCATCTCGTTCAAGGACGCGGTCAGCCAGTACGAGCGGCAGATCATCATCCGGGCCCTGCAGTCGTGCGGCGGCGTCCAGAAACGCGCGGCCGAGCTGCTGCAGGTCAAGCCCACCACCCTCCACGAGATGATGAAACGGCTGAACATCTCGTCGGAGAGCCTGGTCACCACGTAGAGGCAACTCCTATGGTCCCCCGCAAGATGGTCCCCAGGACCTTGCTGCTGACGCTCGCGCTCACCCTGGTGGCGGCGCTCGCGTCCGCTCAAAGCTCACCGCCGGCACCGGCGCAGAATTCCGGATTCCTGGCCCCGCTGTCGCACGGCGAGATGCTCGACCTGCCGCCGCTCGACGGCCGCCTCCCCCGGCCGGAGGCGTTCCTCGGCTATCCGCTGGGCGCCCGGTTCACCTCCTGGGACCGCATCGTCGCCTATCTCGAAGCCCTGGACGCGGCCTCGCCGCGGGTCAGGATGTGGGAGTACGGCCGCACCTACGAGGGGCGTCCGCTGAAGCTGCTCGCCGTCTCCGCCCCGGAGAACCTGGAGCGGCTGGAGGAGATCCGCAAGGACGTCCTCCGCCTGGCCGACCCCGCGGCCTCGAGCGCGGCCGAGCGGGAAGGCATCGTGCGCCGCAACCCCCTGGTCGTCTGGCTCGCCTACGGCGTGCACGGCAACGAGTCCTCCTCGGCCGAGGCGGCGATGGCCACGGCCTACGTGCTCGCCGGCGCCGAGGGGGAGACCGGGGAGATGCTCAAGGACGTCGTCGTGCTGATCGACCCCTTGCAGAACCCGGACGGCCGCGAGCGCTACGTCGACGCCTACAGGCAGCGGCGGGGGGACGAGGCCAACACCCGGCGCGCCGCCGCCGAGCACTGGGAGCCCTGGCCGGGGGGCCGGCAGAACCACTACGTGATCGACCTCAACCGCGACTGGGCGTGGGCGAGCCAGCAGGAGACCCGGCAGCGGATCGCCGCCTACCGCTCGTGGGAGCCGCAGGTCTACGTCGACTTCCACGAGATGGGGACCGAGAGCTCCTACTTCTTCCCGCCGTCGGCCGAGCCGATCAACCCGCGGATCGACCACCGCGTCCTCTCCTGGCTCGACACCTTCGGCCGCGCCAACGCGTCGGCGTTCGACCGCCAGGGGTGGATCTACTTCAAGGAAGAGAACTACGACCTCTTCTACCCCGGCTACGGCGACTCCTATCCGAGCCTGCGCGGCGCCGTGGGCATGACCTACGAGATGGCCGGCGGCGGCCGGGCCGGCGTGGCGCTGGCGCTCCCGGACGGCTCCGTGCTCACCCTCGCCGACCGCGTCGCCCGTCACCTGACGACCTCGCTTACCACGGTGCGCACGGCGGCCCGCAACAGCCGCCGGATCCTCCAGGACTTCGCCGCCAACCGCGCCCGGCCGGCCGCCGAGCCGGCGCGCACCTTCCTCTGGCCCGCCGACCAGCCGGAGGCGCGGTCGCTGGCCGACCTGCTCGCCCTCCACGGCGTCCGCGTGCGGCAGCTCGCTCACGGCGCCGAGATCGCCGTCCGTGGCCTCGCCAAGGGGTCGGCGGGCGAGGCGCAGCCGCACCGTTTCGCCGCCGGCACCTACGCCGTCTCCACCGCCCAGCCGCTCGGCAACCTGGTCCAGTCGCTGCTGGAGATCGACTCGCCGATGAGCCAGGCCTTCCTCGACCGCCAGCGGCAGCGCCTGATGCAGAACCTCGACGCCGAGTTCTACGACATCACCGCCTGGTCGCTGCCGCTCGCCTACAACCTCCAGACCTGGGTGGCGGCGGGGGACGTGACGGCCGACGCCCACCCGCTCGCCGAGGTGTCCGGCGGCATCGAGGGGGAGGGGGATCTCGGCTGGCTCGTGCCGCCGCAGGGGATCGCCTCCTACCGGCTGGCGGCGGCGCTCCAGAACCGCAAGATCCACTACCGCGTGGCCCTCGCCCCGTTTACCGGCAGCAGCAGCGGGGACGGCGCGAGCTACCCGGCCGGCACCCTGTTCGTCCCCAGCCGGGCCAACGGCGCCGGGGTCCGCGAGACGCTCCAGTCGCTGCTCCAGGAGACGGCCCTCAAGGCCGAGGCCCTCTCCTCCTCGTATGAGATCAAGGGGCTCTCCCTGGGCTCGAACGACATGCCAGCCGTGCGTCCGGTGCGGGTGGGCCTGCTGAGCGGCGAGGGGGTGGACGCCACCTCCTTCGGTTTCCTCTGGTACCTGCTCGACCGCCAGATCGGGGTGAACCACGACCGTCTCGACCTCGCGCAGCTGCGGCAGATCCCGCTCGCCGACTTCGACGTGCTGGTCCTGCCCGACGGCAGCTACGACGATCACATCGGCGACAAGCTCAAGACCTCCCTCGACGCCTGGATCAAGGGGGGCGGCGTGCTGGTGGCGATCGGCGACGCCGTCACCTGGCTCCAGGACAAGGAGCTCACCTCGATCAAGCGCTGGCAGGCGCCGAAGAAGGACGACAAGGACAAGGACAAAGACGACTCGCAGGAGGATCCCGAGTTGAGCGAGAGCCCGGCCGAGAAGCAGCTCGCCCAGCGGCCGATCTTCACGCCCGGCGCCGTGCTCGCCACCCGCATGCAGCCGCAGCACCCGCTGACGCTCGGGCTCACCTCGCCGCCGGACGTCCTCTACGAGGGGTCGAACGTGCTCAAGGCGACCGGCGACCCCCGGCAGGACGTGCTGACGGCCGTTGACGAGTCGCCGGTGGCGGCCGGCTTCGCCTGGCCCGAGGCCGCGCAGCGGCTCGCCGGCTCCCTGCTGGTCGGCAGCGAGCAACGGGGGAAGGGGAGCGTCGTCCTCTTCGTCCAGGACCCCGCCTACCGCCTCTTCTGGCGGGCCACGATGCCGATCTTCCTCAATGCCGTGCTGTTCGGCCCGAGCCTGGGGCTGGGGAGCGGGTTCTAGGAAGAAGGGCGACCGCAGGTCGCCCCTACAACCTTCGCCCAACATCTCCGTTAAGCCGGAGGTTGTAGGGGCGACCTGCGGTCGCCCTTCTCCGCCTTACGAAACGTCTCCAACGCCAGCGCGATCACCTCCGGGTTAGCGATCTTGATCGCCGCCAGGTGGTCCGCGCCGGGCACGATCAGGCTCTCCCCTCCCGCCAGCCGGGCCAGCTCGCGGGTCTCCGCGGCATAGACCCCGGGGTCCTTCTCGCCGCCGGCGTAGGCGACGGCTTTCAAGCGTAGCGCCGGGGCGTGACGGCGGAGGTCGAAATAGCGGTAGGCCTGCCGGAAAAAGGTGCGGAAGAAGACGTACAGGGGGCGCTTCAGCGGAATCCGCCGCCACGACCACTGGATCAGGTGCGCAGAGACGTCTTCGAACATGGCGCCGGAGACCCCGTCCACGCGGCTGAGCACGGGATGAGCCCAGTAGCCGCCGGAGCTCACCCCCCAGACGTGGAGCGGGAGACCCCCGGCCCGTTGCCGCAGGAAGTCCAGGCCGGCCTCGACGTCGCGGTCGAGGAAGCCGGCCCGCTTGCCGCTGCCGCCGAAGCCGGGAAAATCGAGGGCCAGGGCAGCGTAGCCGGCGGCGCGGAGCGCCTGGATCCGCCCCCGCCGGTAGAAGTAGGACTTCCCCCAGGCGAGCCAGGGGTGCAGCAGCAGGACGGCGCCGCGGGGCTCCTCCGTAGTCGCCGGATACCACGTCGCGGTCAGCGCGCCGGGGCCCGCCGGCCGCGCGATCGAGACCGGCTCCCAAGGGACCAGGCCGCTCGGCGGGTCCGGCTGCTCCATCCAGCTCATGTGCGGGGACATCACGAAGAAGAGCCCGCTCGCCAGCCGCTCTTCCAGAGCAGAGGGACGGGGCGGGGGCGTCCCGGAAAGCGCTTGGCTCGGCTCGTTCACTCATTAGAGAATAGCGGAGCCACCGCGAGGGGGAAAATCGATTGAGCGCACTTACGAAACCCCGCCACGTCGAGCCGGTCAGCGTCCGCGGGGGGGACGTCGACTCGATGGGTCACGTCAACAACGCCAAGTACTTCACCTACTGCGAGTCGGCCCGCATGAGCTACTTCGCGGCCGTACGGATGAACGATCACAAAGAGGCCGAGCTCCACGGTCCGGCCCTGGCGGCGGCCAACCTCAATTTCCGCCGGCAGGTGCGCTGGCCGGCCGAGCTCGAGGTCGCGACCCGGATCACCGAGATCGGCCGCAGCAGCTTCAAGATGGAGTACGAAATCTTCCACCGCGGCACGGGCGAGCGGGTGGCGGACGGCACCGGCGTCGTCGTCTGGGTCGACTACGGCACCGGCCGCTCGATCCCGCTGCCCGAAGAGCTCAAGGCGGAGATCCGCGGGTTCGAAGGGATGGAGTGAGGGCGGCCGCCGGGGCCCGAAACATCTCGGCCGTGGTGGCCGCGAGGTACTCGGTGTCAGTGTCCGAACGGTTCGAGAGGACCGCCACCGCCAGGCCGTCCTTGGGGAAGTGGAGATAGTACGCGGTGAACCCCAGCCAGTTCCCCGAGTGGGCGTAATAGGGCTCGCCGAAGGCGTCGGCGGTCAGGTACCAGCCGAAGCCGTAGGGAACAACGGTGCCGTCCGCGAGCACGTAGGGCTCGAACATCTCCGCCAGCGAGGCGGGCTTGATCAGTTGGTTGCCGAACAGGGCGCGGTCGTAGCGGGCGAGGTCGGCCACGGTCGAGTAGACGCCCCCCGAGCCGTAGAGCAGGTTGAGCGGGCTGTCGTCGTCCAGGGTCCACCGCCCGCCGAACGCCCGGTCGTAGCCCAGGACCCGCCTGGCCGTCCGCAGCCGCTCCCGGTCGTAGACGAAGGTGTTCTTCATCCCGGCCGGGCGGAAGATCCGCTCCTCCAGGAACTCCGGATAGGAACGGCCGGAAACCCGCCGGATCAGCGTCCCCAGGATGTCGTAGCCGGCGTCGCTGTAGGCAAACTGGGTGCCGGGCGGGAAGTCGAGCCGCTTCCAGCGGGCGAGCAGCTTCAGGGCGTCGGTGCCGGTGGGCACGCCCCCCTGCTCCTTCAGCGCCTCGTAGGTGTCCGGAATGCCGCCCACATGGTGGAGCAGCTGGCGGAGGGTGACCTTGCCGGCCCAGCCGCGCATCTCCGGGAGGTACTTGGCGGCCGGCTTGTCGAGGTCGAGCTTCCCGGCCTCGACGAGCATGAGGATCGCCACCGCGGTCATCTGCTTGCCGCAGGAGGCGATGTGGAACGCGGTGTCCGGGTCGATCCGCGTCCTGTGGTCGAGATCGGCGAGGCCGTACCCGGCCTGGAACAGGACCTCGCCGTTGCGGAACACCCCCACGGCGGCTCCGGGATCGTCGCGGTCGAACCCCGAGAAGAGCTCTGCGAGCCGCTGCCCCCGGGTCATCCCGGTCATCGGCTCCAGGCCGATGGAGTGGACGGCGAGAGCCTCCATGGAGAGGCAGACGCCGATGGCGATCCAGGCCAGGAACGCGCGGACGATGGGGTGTCTCCAGGTCAATAGGGGCGGCTCCAGCCCCTGGAGAGTATCCCAGGGATCTCCGGAGGTGAACCCTGGCGGATCGCCAAACGCCGCCGCCGCATTGCGCGTCCCCTGTCCCGCCTCGTACAACCTCGCATCTCCGGATGGACCCGCCCAAATCGCAGGTTGAACGTCTCGCCCCGCGGGGCGAGCCCCCACGCCCGGATCCCGGGCCTCTCGCCCCGGGAGCTCGGCCCTCCCGTCGAAAGCTGAGTGGCTCGCCTCTCGGGGCGGACGACCCGCCCCGCGGGTCGGACCGCCCGCCCGGCGGGGCAGCCGCTCGGCCCCGGAGTGCGCCGCTCGCCCCGAAGGTCAGACCGTCTACGCCGCGGGGCAGGTGGCTCGCCCCCCGGAGTCGACGCCCGGGGCGGAGGTCAGAAGGTCCACGACGTGGCGTGGGTGGTCCGCCCCCTGGGGCGTGACGCTCGCCCCAGGGGGCGGAAAGCCCATCCCGCGAATCAGAGCTGGTACGCTTTGACACAATGTGCCACAGAGCTTATTCTAGGCCCATGGCGAACCGGACGACGATGAACATCTCCCTGACGCCCGAGTTGGAAGAGTTCGTCGCTTCCCGCGTGGGCTCTGGACGCTATCAATCGGCTAGTGAGGTAGTCCGGCAAGGGCTCCGGCTCCTGCAGGACCAGGAGATCACCCGGCAAGCTCACTTGGAGGGGCTCCGCCATCAGATTCAGATCGGCCTGGATCAGGCGGATCGAGGAGAGCTTCTGGACGGTGAAGCGGTCTTCGAGGAGTTGCAGCGCAGGGCACCGCGCCGGCCCTGATGACCCGCTTTGTCCTGACGCCCGCGGCCCGGGCGGATCTTGCCGAGATCTCTGACTACATCTCAAAGGACAATCCTGACGCGGCGAACCGGGTCCTCGATGAGCTACGCGCCGCGATGCGGAAGCTGGCTGAGATGCCGGAAATCGGACATTTTCGGCGCGATCTCGCGAGCGAGCCTCTGCGCTTCTGGCCCGTCTACTCCTACCTGATCATCTACCGTCCAGAGGCACGGCCGCTCCAGGTCGTGCGTGTCCTTCATGGCTCGCGGGATGTCCAGAGGACTCTGGAGACTTCCTAGTACGCCGTTAGTATGGGGTGGAATGCGGCGCTCAGGAGAGCCTTCGCTTCGGCAGATCTATAGGACATTCCAGCCCGAAACGAACATGCCAGTAGCTCCAGGAACGAGGATCGAAGACCCCTGCTGGAGGGCTGGCAAGGACCTCCCGAAAAGCACTCTCTGGGAAGTGATGCCGGGCGACGGAGAGATCCTCGATCGTCCCATAGGTCATCACCTGAGCTAGGAAACGGTTCTGATCCGCGAGGGCCTCCTCCGGCGGCTTCCACCAGAAGAGACGCGCGGCCACTTTCTCCAGGTCGGTCATGGTCCGATTCCTCCGGGCAGTGGCTGCATTTCCGGGAGCTGATTGGGATCGACCTTCCGGACGGCTTCCAACAATCTTGACCGGATCGCGTCGGAGAGATGCCGAAGATCTCCGTCCGCGAAGTAGCTCAGTGCCTTCAGGCTGAGAAGCGGATTGAAAGAGCTGCCGTAGACGGCGCGAGCCGCCCCCAAGACCCTGGCGAGATCGACCCCTTCTTCCAAGAGTCTGCCGAGGTCGATGTAGTCCTTCGCCTCGGCACGGTCCTGGACGACCTTGACCTTGGTCGCCGCGAGATCGAGGAGCGACGCCACGGGGAATCCTGGGCCTTCCACCGTCTCGGGATCCTGAACCCGCCGGAGCGTCAAGCCACCGAAGAAGGAGACCTTGACCGGCCCGTTCCGATCGATCTGCGAGACCAGAGTGTTCGGCGAGGATTGGAGCCGTGTGGAGCCCTCAAGAAAGGGAAAACGCCGCTCCAACTCGTCCGGCTGGAAGCTCTGGTTGGAAAAGAAGTCGAAGTCTTCCGAGGTCCGATGCCCAAGTCGCAAGGCCAGAGCGGTCCCGCCGTAGAGCACGAGCTCCGGCGTGATGGCGGCCAGCTCGCTCCAGAGCTCGCGCTGAGAGGGCGGCAGCGTATGGAGTCGAGGGGTCAGCATAGGACGCTCCAATGCATTGTAGCGTCTACGCCACCCCCTCTTTCACCCCTTACCCCTTATAGAACCCCACCCCCCGCCCCGCCATGTCGAGCAGC
The DNA here is from genome assembly GCA_963698025.1 of uncultured Acidobacteriota bacterium. Taxonomy (GTDB): domain Bacteria; phylum Acidobacteriota; class Thermoanaerobaculia; order Multivoradales; family UBA5704; genus DATARR01. Next base: position 3,078,018 of record OY969112.1, read on the forward strand.
AGGGGCGCCGGGCGCAGCCTTTCGCCGTGGCGGTCGGCGTAGCGGTCCAGCGTCTCGACCACCCAGGCGAGGCCGCGGCGGTCGGCTTCGCGCAGGAGGCCTCCCCGGAAGGGGGGGAAGCCGAAGCCGAAGATGACGCCGATGTCGACGTCCGCGGGGTTGGTGATGATCCCCTCTTCCATGCAGCGGGCGGTCTCGTTGAGCATCTGGAGCCAGCAGCGCTCGACGATCTCCGGGTCGGCGATGGGGGTCGCGCGCCAGCCGAGCAGCGGGTAGACGGCGGGGTCGACGCGCTTCTTGCTCTTCCCCTTCTTCCCCTCTTCATAGAGGTAGAAGCCCCGCTTCCCCTTCCGGCCGAGCCGCTTGTCGGCGATCATGCGCTCGAAGATGGGCGGCGGCGCCACCCGCTCGCCCAGGGCCTCGTGGACCACCCCACCGGCGTGGCGGGCCACGTCCAGCCCGACCTCGTCGAGTAGCGCGAACGGCCCCACCGGCCAACCCCAACGGGTCATCGCCTGATCGACCCGCTCGATGTCCGCCCCTTCGGCGAGCATCCAGGCGGCCTCGTTGAGCATGGCGCCGAGCACGCGGGAGGTGAAGAAGCCGGGGCCGTCGCCGACCACGATCACCGTCTTCCCCATCGTCCGCCCCACCGCGACGGTGGTCGCCAGGGTCTCCGCCGAAGTGCCGGGGTGGCGGACGACCTCCAGCAGGGGCATCTTGGCCACCGGGCTGAAGAAGTGCATCCCCACCACCCGCTCCGGCCGGCGGCTCGCCTCGGCCAGCCGGGCGATCGGGATCGCCGAGGTGTTGGAGGCGAAGATCAGGCTCTCGGGCGCCACCGCCTCGGTCTCGCGCAGGACGGCGCGCTTGACCTCCAGGTCCTCGAAGACCGCCTCGACCACGAAGTCGGCCCGCCGCAGCGTCTCGTACTCCACGGTCGGCAGGATCCTGCCGAGATCCCGCCGGGCCTCGGCCTCGGTCATCCGGCGGCGCTTCACCCGCTCGCGAAACTGCTGCCGGGCGAAGCCGTAGCCGCGGCCCACGGCGGCCAGATCCTTGTCCTTGAGGACGATCGGCACCCCTTTCTGCGCCAGCACCTGGGCGATGCCCGCGCCCATGAAGCCGGCCCCCAGGACGCCGACGGCCGCGACCGGCCGGGCGGCGCGGGCGATCTTTCCCGCGCGGGCCTCGACCTCGTTTTTGGCGAAGAAGATCGAGATCAGGTTCTTGGCGGTCTCGGAGGTGACCAGCTCGGAGAAGGCGCCAGCCTCCAGGTCCAGCGCGCGGCGGAGCGGCAGCTTCATCCCCTCGCGGACGATGTCGATCGCCACCAGCGGCGCCGGGTAGTGGCCGCCGGTCTTCGCCATCACGCCGGCCCGCGCCTTGTCCCAGACGACCGGACCGCCAAGCGGGGTGCGAGAGAGGAAGTCGCCGGCCCGCGAGGCGAGCGGCCGCTTCGCCTTCTTCGCCTCGCCACGGTCACGCACGGCCCGGACGGCCGCCGCCCGCAGGTCGGAGGGGTGGCAGGTGTCGTCCACCAGGCCGAGGCGGCGCGCCTTGCGGGCGTCCACCTGCTTGCCGGTGAGGATGAGGTCGAGGGCGTCGGGCACGCCGATCAGCCGCGGCAGGCGCTGGGTGCCGCCGAGGCCGGGGAGGAGGCCGAGCTGCACCTCGGGGAGGCCCAGCTTGGTCTTCGGGTGCTCGGTGGCGACGCGGCGTTTGCAGGCCAGGGCCAGCTCCAGGCCGCCCCCCAGGCAGGCGCCGTGGATCGCGGCGACCGTGGGGAAGGGCAGGGCGACCAGACGCTCCATCAGCTCGTGGCCGCGGTGCAGCATGGCGAGGACGTCCGCCGGGTCCGAGAGCCGCAGCAGCTCCTCGAGATCGGCCCCGGCAACGAAACCGTCCGGCTTGCCGGAGTAGATCACCAGCCCCTCGGGGCGCTCGCGCTCGAGGCGGGCGATCTGGCTTTCGAACCATGCGAACAGTCGGGTGGAGAGGGTGTTGACCTTCTTCTCGGGATCGTCCAGCCGCAGCCAGGCGATGCCGTCCTCGAGGGCCAGCGCGCCAGGGTCGGAGGCAGTCTTCACGCGGGTGTCGGCTTCGATGACGCTCATGGACGGCATCGTAGGGATCGATGCCGCAGTGTGTCAAGGAACAAAGGGGCGGCGCGGCAAGGAAAGGCCCTGGAATGCTTTTCCACTCCTCGTCACTTTCTTCAGGAAGGTCCCCGCTCGTTATGCTAAAATGGCATTACAGCAGCACCGCCTCAGAACGGAGTTTCACCATGGTCAGAAGTTCCTCCCGCGTATGCTCCACGGCTCTGCTCGGCGTCGCGCTGATCCTCAGCCTCGCCGGGCCGGCGCGAGCCGCCGGTTCCTGGCACCCCCAGGGCGGGGAGCTCCCGGTCAGCCAGCAGACCCAGGGCGACCAGTTCCACCCCGCCGTGGCCGCCGACGGCGCGGGCAACGTCTTCGTCGCCTGGATGGACAGTCAGCAACCCGGCGTCAAGGGGCGCGTCTACGACGCCTCGGGCCTCCCGGTCACCAACGAGGTCCAGATCTCCGGCGACGTCGATCCCGACGCCCTGCCGCGGGTCGCCACCCTCGGGATCGGCGACTTCGCCGTGGTCTGGACCGGCGCGAGCAACCGGGGGATCCGGTTCCGCCGCTACAACGCCGTCGGGCAGCCGCTGAGCGACACGATCCACGTCTATGACGAGCCCCTGGAGCTCTCGTTCGCCCCCGACGTCGCCGCCGATCCCGCCGGGGGCTTCATCCTGACCTGGGTGGCGGTGCCGAGCCTGCCGATGTTCAGGGTCCTGGCCCAGCGGTTCGACGCCGACGGGGTGCCGCGGAGCGGGGCCTTCCTGGTCGGTCCGGAGGGTAGCGGCCGCAAGGATCTCCCCCGCGTCGCCGTGGACCCGGCCACGGGCAATTTCGTCATCGTCTGGATCGACGAGCGGGAGACGGGGAATCCCGACGTCTGGGCCCGGCGCTTCGCCGCCGCCGGCCAGGCCCTGGAGCCCGAATTCCTGGTGAACCTCGACAAGAGCGGCGAGGCGCTCGGCGCCGTGCCGGTGTTCCACCCCGGCGGATTCTCGGTGGTCTGGAGCAACTTCAACTTTTCAACGCTCGCCATCGTGGCCCAGCGCTTCAACGTCGCGGGCGCCCGGGTAGGCCCCGCGGTCCTGCTCGGCGCGGAGCAGAACTTCTTCTCCCCCTCCGCGCCGGCCGTGGCCGTGGCTCCGGGCGGCGGTCTGCTCGTGCTCTGGGCCGGCGTGGACCAGATCGGGCCGGACGCCGCCGTGCGGGCCCGGCTCTTCGACGGGCTCTGGCAGCACGTGAGCGGGATCTTCCAGGTCAACACCTACGTGCAGTGGAGCCAGACGGAGCCGGCCGTGACGGTGGACGCCCACGGCAACTTCACCGCGGTCTGGAGCAGCGGCGAGGAGCCGACCGATCCGCCGTCAGGCCCCTACCAGGGGCAGGACGGCAGCGGCTTCGGCGTCTACGGCCAGCGCTTCTCGCTGTCCGGCTGCGCCGCGGACAGCGACAGCCTCTGCCTTAACAACGGCCGCTTCGCGGTGCGGGCGGCCTGGAAGAATCCGTACACCGGCGAGACCGGCACCGCTCACAGCCATCCGCTGACCGGCGACACCGGCGCCTTCTGGTTCTTCGACGCGGCCAACCTCGAGCTGATGCTCAAGGTGCTCGACGGCGCCGGCGTCAACGGCCACATCTGGGTCTTCTACGGCTCGCTCTCGAACGTCGAGTACACGGTCATGGTCACCGACACCGCCACCGGCGCGGTGAAGACCTACCACAACGACCCCTTCCAGTTCGCCAGCCGGGCGGACGTCGAGGCCTTCCCCTCGACTCCGGCGCCGGCCGCCGTGGCCGCCCGGGCGGCTTCCATCCCCTTCACCGCCGCGCCCCCGCTCCCGCCGTCGTCGGCAGCGGCTGCGGGGTGCACGGCCTCGGACCAGAGCCTCTGCCTGAACCAGGGGCGCTTCCAGGTGCGGGTGGACTTCGTCGATCCGCGCACCGGAGGCACGGGCCAGGGGCGGGCCGTCCCGCTCACCGACGACACCGGCACGGTCTGGTTCTTCGATCCGGCGAACCTCGAGCTGATGATCAAGGTGCTCGACGCCCGCGGCGTCAACGGCCATTTCTGGGTGTTCTACGGGGCGCTCTCGGACGTGGAGTACACGATAACGGTGACCGACACCGCGACGGGGGCGGCGCGGACGTACCACAACGCCGCCCACCACTTGGCCAGCGGGTCGGACGTCACCGCTTTTTGATCGGGAGAACCGATCGGAGGGATCGCAGCATGAAGAGTCGCCTGCTCGTCCTCGCAACCCTGGCCGTCCTCCTCGGCGTCTTCCCCGCCCTGGCGGTGCCACCCCCCGCGGCGGGTCCGAACCTCCAGGTCAACGAGGTCACTCAAGGCTCGCAGGTGCAGCCGGACGTCGCCCAGGACACCGCCGGAGACTTCGCGGTCGTCTGGGTCGATCAGCCCTTACGCCCCACCAAGATCAAGCTCCGCCTCTACGACGCCTCGGGAGCTCCCCGGACGCCCGAGATCCTGCTCTCCACCGAGAGCCAGATCGTCTCCGCGCCCCGCGTCGCCATGACGCCTCTGGGGGAGGTCGTGGTGGCGTGGGGGGCCTCCCGGTCCGTCTTCCTGCGGCGCTTCGACCGCCTGGGCCGGCTGCAGGCGAGCGCCACCACGCAGCAGCCGTCCGACGGCAACATGGTCAACGCCCTCGACGTGGCGATGGACGCCGCGGGGAACGCCTTCGTCGTCTGGGCGGTCTCCCGCATCCCGGGGGACCTCATCCTCCTGCAGCGGTTCGACGCCGGATTGCTGCCGCTGAGCCCGCCCGAGCAGGTCAACGAGCCCGTTCCCAACCTCCGGGACATTCCGCGGATCGCCCTGAACCCGGCGGGCAGCCTGCTGGTGAGCTGGAACGACCATCGCATGGGCGGCGACAACGTCGACGTCTGGTCGCGCCGCTACGACGGCCCGAGCGGTGCCTGGGACCCGGAGCAGCGGATCAACCCCGTCACCCCCGGCGTCCAGAAGGGGAACGCCCCCATCCTCTACCCGGAAGGGGACGGAGCGGTGGTGTTCACCGACTTCACGGCACGCCAGATCCTGGTCCGCCGCCTCGACGCCGCGGGCGTGCCCGACGGCGACGTGATCCAGCTCGGCGACCTGGGAACGACCGACCTCTTCTCCCCGGGCGCCGCCACCGGTCCCGACGGGACCACCCTGGTCGTCTGGCAGCAGAGCGACGCCTTGATCCACGCCCGCTTCTTCGACCGCTTCTGGAATCCGCTTGGCGGAAGCTTCCTGGTGAGCGACTCTTCTTCCCCGGACAATGAATTCGATCCCGTGGTGGCGGCCGGCGGCGCGGGCAGCTTCATCGCGGCGTGGACCAGCAGCGGTTTCGACTTCGGCGGCATCCCCGAGCTCCCCCCCGGCATACGGGACGGCCGGGATGGCAGCGAGGCCGGCATCTTCGCCCAGCGCTTCCAGGACGCCGGCTGCGCCGCCGGCGGCGCGGTCCTCTGCCTGGACGGCAGCCGCTTCAAAGCGCAGGTGAGCTGGAAGAACCCCTATACCGGCGAGACCGGCACCGGCAGAGCCGTGCCGCTCACCGGCGACACCGGCGCCTTCTGGTTCTTCGACGCCGCCAACCTCGAGCTGATGGTCAAGATCCTCGACGGCACCCCCGTCAACAACCACTTCTGGCTCTTCTACGGCTCGCTCTCGAACGTCGAGTACACGCTGACCGTTACCGACAACCGGGCGGTGAGGACGTACCACAACGCGCCCTTCCAGTTCGGCAGCCAGTCGGACGTGACGGCGTTCACCTCGGCGCCGCCCCCCGCGCCGCCGGCGGCCGAAGCCCTGGACACGGTCCCTCCGGCAGCGCTCCCCTCGCCGCAGTCATCCCCCTTCGCGGCGGGGGACTGCACTCCCACGTCCACCAGCCTCTGCCCCCAGAACCGCTTCCGGGTGACGGTGGACTTCATCGATCCGCGGACGGCGACTCACGGCCAGGCGCACGCCGTCTCGCTCACCGACGACACGGGAGTGTTCTGGTTCTTCGCGCCGACCAACCTGGAGCTGATGGTCAAGGTGCTCGACGCCAGTGGCGTCAACGGCCACTTCTGGGTCTTCTACGGCGGGCTCTCGGACGTGGAGTACACGATCACGGTGACCGACACCGCGACCGGCCAGGCGCGGATGTACCACAACCCCCTCCACCAGCTGGCCAGCGGGGCGGACCTGACGGCGTTCACGGCGGGTCCGACGGCGGGGCGGTAGCCAACGCCCGGGCATCAATGCCCGGGCGGGGCCCTACTCCCCCTCCTCCAGGCTCTGCACGATCTGGGTGACCTCGACCTCGGCCTTGCGGATCTTGCCGCGGCAGAGGTCGAGGAGCACGGCGGCACGGCGCAGCTCCTCGGCCAGGCGGTCGATGTCGATCTCCTCCCCCTCGATGCGCTCGAGGATGCCTTCGAGCTCGTCCATCGCGTTGCGGAAGCTCAAGGGTGGGGTGTCGCCGTCCTGCGGCGCGTTCTCTCGCGGTTCGCTCGTTACTTCGCTCATGATTTCGCTCATCCTTCCTCCACTCGGCTCCTGAAATCCCCCCCGGCGACGCGGGTGGTGACGGTGTCTCCGGGCCGCACCTGGGCCGGCTGGCGGACGAGGCGGCCGGCGGCGTCGCGGGTCAGGCTGAAGCCGCGCTCGAGGGTCCGCTCCGGGGCCAGCTGCTGGCAGAGGCGCTCCACCCCCTGGAGGGTAGCGGCGGCCTCGCGGACCTGGGCCCGGCCGGCGCCGGCGATCCGCTCCCCCACCCGCAGGCGTTCGCGCCCGGCGGCCGCGAGACGCCTTGGAGCGAGCTCGGCAAGCCGGCCGCGCAGGGCGTCCCCCCGCCGTTCGGCGTCGCGCAGGGCGCTCCGGCCCAGCCGCGCCAGGGTGCGCGCGTGCTCGTCGATCCGGCCGCCGGCGGCGTTCAGGCGCATCCGCGCCAGGCTCACCCCCCGCTCGGCCCGGCCCAGCGCCTCGCGGCCGGCGCGCAACGGCTCCATCGCCTCGCGCAGCAGGCGACGGTGCAGCTCTTCGACGGCGGCGTCGGCACGGGCGACCCGCTCGATCAGGAACTCGGAGACCTTGGTCGGCGTCTTGAACGTGGTGTGGGCCGTCAGGTCGGCGATCGACTGGTCGATCTCGTGCCCGAGGCCGGTGAGGACGGGGAACGGCGCGCGGGCGATCGCCTCGGCGATGGCGCGGCTGTCGAAGGCCGCCAGATCGGTGCGCGAGCCGCCGCCGCGGATCAGCACGGCGCAGTCGATAGGCAGCCCGGCCAGCGCCGTCAGGGCCGACACCACCTCGCGCTCCGATTCCCGCCCCTGCATGGCGGCGTGGAAGAAGATCACCCGGAAGCCGTAGCCGCTCTCGACCAGGCCGGAGAGGAAGTCGTGGTAGGCGGCGCTGCCGTGCGAGGTGATGAGGGCGATCGAGAGCGGCAGGTCGGCGAACGGCAGGGCGCGGTTGCGCTCCAGCAGCCCGGCGGCGGCGAGGGCCGCCAGCGTCTCCCGCCGCCGCCGCTCCAGCAGCCCGAGCGTGAAGGCGGGGTCGACCTCGCGCACGCAGAGCTGGAGCCGGCCGCTGGGGGCGTAGAAGTCGAGGCTGCCGCGGCAGCGGACCTGGACACCGTCCGTCAGCTTCTGCTCGGAGGCGGCGAGGAGGCGCTGGACCTTGAGGTAGTCCCCCTTCCAGATCACCGCGTCGAGCTTGCCGACGATCTCGTCGCGGTCCCCCTTTTCGATCAGCTCGAAGTAGACGTGCCCGCGGCCGCTCGGCCGCACCCGCTGCGCCTCCCCCACCACCCAGACCGAGGAGAAGGCCTCGCCGAGGAACTCCTTCACCTCCCCGCAGAGCTGGGCGACGCTGTAGGTGGGCTCGACGAAAGGCAGCAGGGTCAGGCTTGAGCTCCTGGGGATGGCCGCCGGCACTAGACGCCGAACGGGAGGCTCCATCATACGACTTCCTTGACTCGTCCGGGAATGAGCCCGCTGCGAAGATTTAGAGGCAACGCCAAGGCTTCTTGCTGCCTATACTTCCCCATAGCGCGGCTTAATCTGCTGCTCTTCCGCTGCCGATCTGAGGAGGATAGCGATGAGCTCTCGAATCGGAAAACTCTTTGGCATGTTTCTGCTCATTATGGCCGCTCGTGTCGGAGCGGGTCCGTGGAGCCTGATGAGTTGCGATCCGACCGGAGCGGCGGGCTGGCAGGATTTCGAAAGCCAGATGCGGGCGGCGAAGCCCGGCTCGACGACCTATGTGCCGGTGCCGTTTCCCACCACCACCGATCAGATCGTGCAGGACTACCTCTACCAGTACTGGAGCGTGATCAAGGGTATCGACCGCAAGCAGTGGCAGCCCAACGAGGCGCGGGTGCAGGCAGACCTCACCGGCGGCAAGGTCTCCTATCAGGTACTGAGGGTAGAGAACTGGACCGTCTCCCGCTGCCATAAGGATCAGAAACGGGACTTCTACTATCTGGTGCGTGTCTTCGAGCCAGGGGGAATCGAGGTGACGCGGGCGGTGGTCAACGATAGCGGTCTGCTCACCACCTGGAACAATCTGCCCGCCTCAGTGCCCGGTGCCGTCGCCAGCCAGTCCCGTACCCTACCCCCGGCCGTGGAGGCGATGAAACAGCTCAACACCCGGCTTGGCATCAACGGCATGGATGCCGAATACGTGGTGACCTTCGGCACCCTCTCCTGCCCGCTGACGCACCCGTGCCTGGCATTTCGTCAGGCGGATCTCACCTATCTGGCGCTCGACACTCAGCTCTTCGAGATTTCAGCGAACGGCAAGCGGCTGAAGCAAGGAAAGGAGGTCGGTACGCCGGCCGAGGGAGAGCTGCTACAACGGCTCTCCGCCGACGAACGGCTCGTCTCCCTGGGCGGCGACGCGTTCACCATCGCTCGCCGGGTGGAGCCGGCGAGGGTACGCCGGAAACAGTCGGCGTTCACGCGCTGACTTGCACAGGCTGTCGTCGGAGGGGCGAGCGCCTCGCCGGCCCGGGAGGCTCAATGATACGACTTCAGCTCCTTCACCGAGCTCAGCGGGATCGACTCCGCCCACTCGACCGCCTTTTTCTCGCCGGCCGTCAGCTTGGTCAGGAAGTCGACCGCCTCGTCGCGCTCGCGGAACAGGCGCCAGATGAAGGTGTGCCCGGCGGGGGCGGTGAAGTAGGTGTAGGCCTTGGAGCCGTTCGACAGGTCGAAGCCGAGATTGCTCTCGCCGTTGACCCCCACGCAGGCGACCGCGATGGCGCGGTAGGCCAGGGCGAGCGCCTTGACGGCATCCTCGAAATCGCCCAGCTCCTCGCGCGACAGCGGCGAGTGGTAGAGGGCGATCTTGGCGCCGTCCTCCTCGGCCAGCAGGTTGTAGGGGATGTCGTTGCGGTCCATCGCGTCCTTCGTCTCGCTGGTGGTGACGAAGACGTCCTCCGTGCCGGCGACCTTGTAGGTGATCGCGTAGACGTCCTTCTCGAGCTGCGCGAACGCCTCCGCGAGGATGCTCTCGTCCTCGATCGTGAAGTAGTAGAGGCGGTTCATCATGCGTCGTGCTGCCATGCGGCGAAGTCCTCCAGATCGTCTCCCGCTCGGGAGCCGGATGTATGTCGTGGCTTTACGGATTGAAAGGCCGGGCCGGGGGACCTTTTACGCCCTCCGGCGTCCTATTGTATCAAACCGTTACAACCCGCCCCCATAATCCCGCTCCCCCGGCGCCGGCAGCGCCGGGCGGCGCTCCGTCAGGAGGAAGCCGAGCAGCAGGCCGGCCGCGCCGCCGCCGAGATGGGCCGAGTTGTCGATATGGACCCCGGAGGAGCTGACGGCGTTCGAGCCGAAGCCCAGGAAGACGTTGATGGCGGCCCAGCCGACGAGCTGCATCAGGATCGACTTCCCCTGGGGGGTGAGGGCGCCGCGCCGGCGCAGCAGGAAGGCGATCAGCGCCCCGATCAGGCCGAAGATCGCTCCCGAGGCGCCCAGGCTCGGCGCCTTGGTGAAGAAGTCGCTGGCCAGCGAGCCGGCGATACCGGCCACGAAGTAGACCAGGAGCATCCGCGAGGAGCCCAGCAGCAGCTCGAACAGGGCGCCGAGCTGGTAGAGGGCCCAGCCGTTGAGCGCCAGGTGGATCAGGTCCCCGTGCAGGAACATGCTGGTGACCAGCCGCCAGTACTGCCCCGCGAAGACCGCCGGGCCGTAGTTGACCCCAAGCTGCACCAGCGGGCCGCGCTCGGCGCCGGTCAGGACCTGCAGACCGTAGCAGATCACGATGGCGATCAGGAGGAGGGTGGTGACGGGGGTGCGCCGGCCGAGGAGCATGGAGCGATCGTATCGCGAAACGGGGGAGGGCGGAGGGCGACCGCAGGTCGCCCCTACAACCTCCGGCACGGGTTGAGGTCGGACGAAGGTTGTAGGGGCGACCTGCGGTCGCCCTCCCCGGGTCTACGGATAATACCCGCGGGCCGTCCGCGCCTTGAGGCCCGACTTCTTCACCTTGATCTCCACCGGGCGGAAGCCGGTCTGCGTCCCCGCCTCGCTGGAGTTGTAGGCGAACAGGTAGCGGCTGCGCAGCTCGGTCTCGATCTGCTTGTAGATCGCCGGCAGCTCCTTGGCGTCGTTGGTGAAGAAGGCCCGGCCGCCGCTCGAGGTGGCGAGCTGGCCGAGCTTGGACCGGATACCCCCGTCGAGGATCGAGAGGTTGAGGCCGATCGCGTAGACCGCGACGCCACTCCGGCCGGCGTACTCCATGGCGTCCTTGAAGGAGATGTAGCTCGCGTTGTCGTCGCCGTCGGAGAGCAGCACCAGGGCGCGCTGCCCCTTGACCCCACGGAAGTAGTAGAGGCTGTGGACCAGCGCGTCGTGGAGCGCGGTCTGCCCCACCGCCTGCAGCCCGGTGATCGCGGCCTCCACGGCGCCGACGTCGTCGGTGGGGGCGATGTCCAGCCGCGGCTGGCCGGCGAAGCTCACCGCGAAGGCCTTGTCCCCCGGCTTGATCACGGCGTCGAGGAAGCCCACCGCCGCCTTCTGCGTGGTGGCCAGCGACGACTCCATCGAGCCCGAGGTGTCGAGCAGCATGCAGACGGTCAGCGGCAGGTTCTGCACCCGGTCGAACTTCACCAGCTCCTGCTTCTTGCTCGACTCGTAGACCTCGAAATCCTCCTGCTTGAGGTCGTTCACCAGGTTGCCGGAGCGGTCGGTCACCGCCGCGTAGAGCTCGACCAGGTCGACGTCCACCTCGGAGACGTACTGCGGCGCCTTGAGGTAGCGCAGGGCCTCGACGTGGCTGTCGTCGTCCAGCGTCGCCACCACCGTCAGGTAGACGAGGTCGGCGTCCGGCACCGCGACCTCGGCCTGCCAGGGGGGCTTGGTCAGCGAGGCGGCGACCTGGTCGTTGACCTTGAACTCCATGGTCTTGATCTTCCGCCCCTCGGGCACCACCACCTCGGCCTTCGCCTGGACGCGGCTCCCCTGCACCCGGGTCCCCTTGGCCGGGGAGACGACCCGGACGTTGAAGCCGCCGCGCGGCTGGTTGACGATCACCTCGTCGGCGGCGACCAGCTTCCCCTCGGCGTCGTACCCCTCGGCGCGCACGGTCTGCTCGACGGGATAGTGCTCGAGCCGCACCTCGGCGGTGAAGGGCTGCTTGGAGGTGGTGAGCTGGGTCTTGCCGTCGACCAGGAACGCCACCTTCTGGATCCGCTTGCCGGTGACGATGGCGTCGGCGCGCCAGAGCCCGATCAGGACGTCGTCGGTCGGCGGCAGGATCAGGAGGCTGTCGGCCCCGGCGACGACGTTGGACGGCACCAGCTCGCCCCGGTTCGCGGCGTTCGCGGCCGCGGCCAGCCCGGTCTCGGGGACCGGGTCGAGAGGGACCCGGAAGCCCCGCGCGAGCCGCACCTCGGCGCCCCCCGCGTCGTCCTTGATCCGCAGGCGCAAAACGTAGTTCGCGCTCGGCCGCAGGCCGCGGTCGATCACCAGCACCACCGGCTGCCCCGGCTTCGGAACCGGCTGCTGGAAACGCATCCGGAACTCCTCGAAGGGCTTGCCCTGCTGCTCGACCACCCCCTCGACGGTCAGCCGGATCGTGGGGCTCTTCTCCTTCTCCTGCGACGGCTTGAAGCCGGCGTCCGGCGGCAGCTGCACCAGCTCGCGGGTGAGGATGCGCTGGCCGTCGCGCTCGGGGAAGTGCACCTCGGCCGAGGCGACCTTGAGCGCGGGCGCCGCCACGGGCGCCGCCTTGTCCGCCAGGACCTCGCGTACCCAGGCGGCGAGGTCCTTGGGCGGGGCGAGGAATTCGGAGTTGTCCCTGGGGTGGACCTTCGACTTCTTCCAGGCGGCCGCGCCGGTGAGCCCGGGGACGCCGGTGGCCTCGTCGATCTTCCTCGCCTGCTTGCAGACCTGGAGGTCGAAACGCTCCGCCGAGATCTGGCCACGCAGCTCCTCCCACTGCTGGAGCCAGTACTCCATCTGCGACGTGTAGAGCGCGCGCTTGGCGTCGCTGGGGAGCCAGAGCCGGTACGGCTCGCCGGTGCCGGGCGGATAGAGGACGAGCGGGTGGTCCAGGGGCTTGCCGTCCGGCCCGGTGCCGCGGCGGTAGGTCCAGATCTCGATCGGCTTGAAGGCGGTGCCGCAGTCGATCTGCAACTGGTCCGCGGGCTTGCCGTCGAGGAACAGGAGCTGCGACCGCACGTCCCCCGGCGCGAGGTACTGGTCGACGGCGAGGATCTCCCGGCGGGCGATCGCCTGGCGCAGCTCGTTGGCCGGCGTCCCCGGGATCGGATCCCGGTCGAGGAACTCCTGGATCCAGCGCGCCCGCGCCTCCGGGTTGAAGCCGCGCAGCTCGGTGCGCTGCTCGACGGTCAACAGCAGCCCGGGGCCGTCCTGGAAGAAGGCGCGCTCGGGCTCGGGCCAGAGCGCGGGATCGTTCTCCTGCAGGCCTTGAGCGCGCAGGAGAGCGGAAGGGAGCAATACGAGGGAGAGGAACAGAAGGACCAACGAAATCCGGTGTCTCACGCGCAGCCTCGATGCATGGCCGGTGCCACCGGGAAACATCCCCAGGTTGGCAGGCCAGCCTGGAGAGATTACTATGGGCCGGCCATGCCGAAGACCTTGCGCAACGCCCCGATCCGCGAGTGGGAAGCCGGCGACAACGTCCAGGGGTTCGCGCTCCTCACCAAAAAGGAGCTGCGCCAGGACCGTAACGGCAAAAGCTTTCTCGACATGGAGCTGGTGGACGCCAGCGGCTCCATGATCGCCAAGATCTGGTCCGACAGCCCCGCTCTCAGCAGCCGTTTCGAGGTCCACCAGTTCGTGGCCTTCCGCGGCTCGGTGAAGAATTACCGCGATCAGCTCCAGGTGACGATCGACGAATGCCGCGAGGCGGTCGACGGCGACCGCCACTACGGGTTCGACGAGTCGAAGCTGATTCCGTCCACCCGCGAGGACATCGACGATCTCTGGAGGAGACTGGAGCGGATCTATACGGAGGACGTGGAGCGGCCGGTGATGCGCCGCCTGGCGGCCGAGACCCTCGCCCTCCACGGCAAGGCCCTGCGCGAGCATCCGGCGGCCAAGGCGATGCACCACGCCTACCGTGGCGGGCTCCTGGAGCACGTCGTCTCGATGGCGGAGCTCGGCGGGCTGGTCAGCGGCCACTACCGCGAGCTCGACCGCGACCTCGTGCTGCTCGGCGTGCTCTTCCACGACCTCGGCAAGCTCCGCGAGCTGGGGGCCATGCCGGTCAACGACTACACCCTTGAGGGGCGGCTCATCGGCCACGTGGTGATCGGGCGCGACCTGCTGATCGAGCGCTGCGCGGCCATCCCGGGCTTCCCGGACGACCTGCGCATGCTGCTCGAGCACATGGTCCTCTCCCACCAGGGCAAGAAGGAGTTCGCCTCCCCCGTCGAGCCGATGACGCCCGAGGCCCTGGCCCTCCACTTCATCGACGACCTCGACTCCAAGATCAACCAGCTCCGCGCCGCGCGCGAGGCGGCGACCGGCATGCAGTTCCACCGCGGCTTCGGCCGCTACGTGTATCTGCCGGCGCTCCCCTCCCCGGAAGAGCTGGCCGCGCGGGAGGAGATCTCGGTGATCGCGGCCGAGCCGCACGCCCTCGAGGCCGCCGAGGCGGAGATGCCGCCGGAGGAGGACCCGGCGGCCATGAACGGCGCTCCCCCGGCCGCGCCGGCGGAGATCCAGGCGGGGCTGTTCCAGGAAGAGTAGGTCGCCCCTACAATCTCCTCACCGCTTCGCCGCGCCCTCTCCCGCCGCCACCACGAAGTCCCGCCGCAGGTAGGACGTCGTCGTCGACAGCTCGTCGCGCACGCTCACGCCCAGAGCGTAGCTCCCGGGCTTGAGAGGGATCGCGATCTCGTGGGTGTACTCCTTCTTCGCGCCGGCTCCGGCCGCGGGGATCTCCACCGTCACCAGCTTGCTCTGGCGGACGGGCGTCGTGCTCCCCTCGCCGCCCGCCACGACGTAGAGGCGGAGCTGACCCTGCCGGTCCCCGGTCTCCGGCTGCAAGAAGAGCTTGGCGAGCGGGACCTTGACCCGCACCAGCGTCTCCCCCGGCGTCTTGCCCGGAGCGATCTCCAGCGACGCGCCGAGCGGATTGTCCTCCGGCCCGAAGCGCATCACCGCCAGCGTCGCCTCGGCCACCGCCTCCCCCACCGGCTTGTCGCGGTACCACTGGCGGGTCCGCACCTGCGCCCCCTTGGGCTTCACCCGCACCTCGATCTTGTGCTCCACCTCGTCGCCCGGCCGCTGCGGCTGGTAGCCGATCGAGTAGTAGGTGGTCAGGTCCTCGGCCAGCGGCTCGAGCGCGGCCCGCGGATCGGCGGCGTTGAGCAGCGCCTTCCCCCCCGTCTCCTGGGCCAGGAGGCGGAGACCGTTCTGCCGGCTCTGGGCGGCGGCGTTCTGCGACCTCGTCGGCCGCGTGTTGCGCACGCCGTAGGCCTCGATCGGATAGATCGTGATCCCGTTGCGGCCGGCGTACGCGGTCGTCTTGCGGAACCGCTCCGAAAGCTCCAGGGTCTGCTGCCGGAAGCCGGTGATCCGGTCGACGATCGAGCCGCCGACGAGCCCGTGGCTCCCCTGGGCCCAGAAGGCGAACAGGTCCTCGCCGGGGGCGAGCGCGAGGCCGTCGCTCACGTAGAGGATCGCCTTGCGGCCGGGCACGCCCGCCAGCCAGCTCACCACCGAGTCGAACGCCTGGAGCGACCCGCGCACCACGTTGCTCTCCTGCTCTCCCCACGCCTGGAGCCGGGACTCGACGAGCGCCGGCTCGTAGACATCCCCCTCCATCGAGCCGATGATGTCCTCGATCGCCTGCTCGCGGCTCTGCTGGAGCTTCCGCAGGTCGCTGCTGAGCTTGAGCAGGGAGGAGAGATCGGAGCCCACCTGGTCGAGGTCGCCGGTGAAGGGGCGGAGAAGGCGCAGGCTCTGGTCATAGCGGACGAGCATCACCTGGTCGCCCGGCACCAGCTCGCGGTGGAGGAACTCGCTCACCCGCGGCAGGATCCGCGCGCGGGTCTCCGGCGAGAGATTGAAGTCGTCGACGAACACCACCAGGCGGAGCTGCTGCTGCAACGGCCGCTCCTCCTGCTTCGCGGCCGGATCCGTCCGCGGCGCCGTCCCGCGATTCTCGGCATAGAAGTTCGAGATCTCCACCGGCTTGCCGTCCTCGAAAACCTGGAAGTCCTCCTTCTTCAGTCCGGTGAGGGGTTGCCCCTTCTTGTCGCTCACGAAGACGTCGAGGTTGACGACGTTGACGTCGATCGCCTCGCCGAAAGTCTTCGCGGCGGCGGGCTTCTCGGCGGCAGGCTTCCCGGCGGCGGGCTTCTCAGCGGCAAGAAAGGCGGGGGTCAGGAGCAGGGCGAGCGCCAGCCCGGCGAAGGGCCGAATCCGGCGGCTACGGCAGGTCATCATGAGCTCCTCCTCGCAGAATCGAAGGAATGATCGTAAAGATCGATTCGGGCCAGCGGCGTGCCGCGCCGAATTCCCCTCACCGCTTCGCCGCCCCCTCTCCCGCCTCCACCACGAACTCCCGCCGCAGGTAGGACGTCGTCGTCGCCAGCTCGTCGCGCACGCCCACGCCCAGCGAGTAGCTCCCGGGCTTGAGGGGGATCGCGATCTCGTGGGTGTACTCCTTCTTCGCCCCGGCGCCGGCCGCGGGGATCTCCACCGTCACCAGCTTGCTCTGGCGGACGGGCGTCGTGCCCCCCTCGCCGCTCGCCACGACGTAGAGGCGGAGCTGCCCCTGCCGGTCCCCGGTCTCCGGCTGCAAGAAGAGCTTGGAGAGCGGGACCTTGACCCGCACCAGGGTCTCCCCCGGCTTCTTGCCCGGAGCGACCTCCAGCGACGCGCCGAGCGGGTTGTCCTCCGGTCCGAAGCGCATCACCGCCAGCGTCCCCTCGGCGACCGTCTCCCCCACCGGCTTGTCGCGGTACCACTGGCGGGTCCGCACCTGCGCCCCCTTGGACTTCACCCGCACCTCGATCTTGTGCTCCGCCTCGTCGCCCGGCCGCTGCGGCTGATAGCCGATCGAGTAGTAGGTCGCGAGATCCTCGGAGACCTTGGCGAGCGCGCCGGGCACGTCCGCGGCGTTGATCAACGCCCGGCCACCGGTGTCCTCGGCCATGAAGCGAAGCCCGTTCTGGCGGTTCGCGTGCGCCGTCGAGTCGAACAGGCTCCCCTCGCTCTCCCGCGTGCCGTAGGCCTCGATCGGGTAGAAGAGGACCCGGTTGCGGCTCGCGTGGGAGGTCAACTGGCGGAAGCGCGCCGTCATGTCGAACTGCTGGGCGCTCAGCGGCGAGATGCGAGTGTCGAGCGAGGCGCCCTGCGCGGCGCGAGAGTAGACCGTGAACAGGTCCAGGCCGGGCACCAGCGGCAGCCCGTTGCTGACGTAGAGGAGCGCCTTGCGGCCGGGCACGCCGGCCATCCAGCTCACCACCGAGTCCAGGGCGTCGAGCGCCCCCTGAACCACCAGGCCCTCCTCTCCGGCCCAGTCCGCGATGCGCCCCTCCACCAGGGCGCCGACCGGCTCCCCGGCGAGGCGCGAGAAGCCGATGTTCTGGAGCGCCTGATTGAAGCTCCGCTCGAAGTGGCGGAGGTCCGTCGGGAGCTTCAGGATCGCCGCGAGATCGGAGTCCAGCAGGCCGAGATCGGCCGTGAACTGCCGGCGGATTTCCAGCTTCTCGCTGTAGCGGACGATCATCACCTCATCCCCCGGCTTCAGCTCGCTGTGGAGGAAGCGCCCCACGTTCTGCAGGATGTGGAGGCGGTTCGCGGCGGAGAGGTTGACGTCGTCGACGTACACCACCAGGCGCAGCCGCTGGGCCACGGGGCGCTCGGCGGCCGGCTGGCCGGGGGTGGCAGCCGTCTGGGCGGCGGCCGGAGCGGCGGCCGTTCCCCGGCTCTCGGCGTAGAAGTTGGAGATCGGCACCGGCTTGCCGTCCTCGCGGACCTCGAAGTCCTCCTGGCGCAGGCCGGTGAGCGGCTGCCCCTTCTTGTCGGTCACGAAGACGTCGAGATTGACGACGCTGACGTCGATCGCCTCGCCGAAGGTCTCCGCGGCGGGAGGAGTGCCGGCAGGAGGCTTCCCGGCGGCAGGCTTCTCGGCGGCAAGCAAGGCGGGGGTCAAAAACAGGGCGAGCGCCACCCCAGCGAAGGGCCGAACCCAGCGGCAACAGCAGGTCATCATGAGCTCCTCCTCGAAGGAATCGAAGCAACGGATCGTAAAGATCGATTTGAGCAAGAAGCGTACCGCGCCGGATTGCACAAAACCTTGAGCCCCAGCCCCTTGTCCCGACTCCAATCGAGGGCGAGCGGGTCCCTTTTTGAGGACGTCTGGCTTGGTCCAGGCGATCGCCAGCGGCGCCGTCTGCTTGGTACCCTGAAATCAGGCCGGCGCGGCGCTCTCCATCAGCTCGGCGAATTCGGTCCCGAACCGATGCGCGTCGCCCGGCCAGCGGGCGGACAGATAGGAGCCGTCACGGACGGTGAATCCCGCCGCGAGATTTCCCAGGCTGTCACGAGTGCTGGACCAGGGCCCGCGATCGAAGTCCTTCGGCTCCGCCTTCTTGACTTCGTCTTCGACCGTCGTCGATGGGTACGTTCGATAATAGTTTCCAAGCCAGGCCCGGGTCAGCCCCCACGCGAAAAGCTCCATCGGCTTCGTCAACGCGGTCGTCTTCTTTCCGCGGAGAAAAGACACACCCGCCGCGGTGCGGGATCGAGCAGCCACCAGCACGCCATGACAGATGGCTCCGATGGGCTTGTTCCGCTCAGCCATCTCGAGAACCTTGGCCTGGACCTGAGGGGACTCCAGGTATGCCCTCATTCCGGGGTCATGCCCACCGGGCAAAAGGATGGCGTCGAAAGTCCGCGCCGCCATGTCTCCATAGGAGATGGGATGCTTGAATTCCTGACTCAGCTCCATCTCTCCGTAGTCCCGGAGCGCGTCGGCATTCGCCCGGAGAACCGATGCGAAGATGAAAAGCCTTTCGCCGGTGAGCATCCTCGCATCGGCGTTTCCAGGCAGGCCGCCGGGGGTGGCAAAGACGACCTCATGGCCGCGGGCGCGCAGGATCTTCCAAGGCACCGCGGTTTCGGTTGGATCGAAACCGTACTTCGGGATGGGCATCAAGACGGTTGGCATGGTGACTCCGAATCTTGACAGAGAGATGAAGCCGGCCAGCACGCCGGCGAGCAGGCTGCTCTGAATCTGGGGACCGCCTCAATAGACGGACTTCGTGGAAAGTTTCTGAATGCCCGGACGGCCTGGACCAGGGGCGGATGCGGCAGGCGGCGGAGATCCTGGACTCCCTGGTGCTCAGCCGCGATTTCGTGCCGTTCCTGACCAGCGATCCCCCCATACGTGCCGGCCTCCTTCAATCTCCTGAGACGGGTCTCCGTGGCCCTCGCCGCTCCATGCGCCCGCGGCGGCTTTGGCGGCCTGGAGCTGCTTCAGTTGCGCAAGCCGCGCCCGCACGGCCTCTTCGATGAACCTGCTACGCTGCCGCGCAGGTACGAGGGCCCGCATCTCGTCCAAGAGGGCGTCTTCGAAGACCACATTCATGCGTGCCATCAAGCACCTCCATACACACCAGCAAGATACCCCCTGTGTGCGCAGAGTGCCCAGCCGACGAGGGCCCCAGGAACACACTGGATGACTCATGCCCGCCCCGTTCGCCTGGCACCTCCCTAGCGCAGCACCCTATTCACCTATCTGTTCCCCACTCTTTACAGTCCGCGAGGCTATTACCGAGAGGAGGAATATCACATAGAGCATGCTGATGAGTATCTGAGCCGTGACAAGTACGCGCGCAAGGTGTCCTCTTGGATAGATGTCGCCGAAGCCAACGGTTGCAGCGGTGACCACCGTAAAGTAAACAGCTGCCGATGGATCTAGAATCTCATTGAATTGATTTGGGTCTGCCGTAGATATGGCCAAATAAGCCATTGAAAATCCATATAACGAGAACAAGAAGGAACACAGAGAATACACCAAGGCACCGCCCCAAGTTGAAAGCATTGGTTCACCCAGCCTAAAACGCTCACCACGTTGACCATCAAGCCAAAGGCGACGTAGCCCGTAGACGAAAGTCAAGGCGTCGTAGGCTAGAATCGCAAAGAACCACCATGCGACCAGGTACAAAAAAATTCCGGCTGTACACCATGCCACTCCATGGTTAGGCCAGTCGGTGGCAGCGGACAGGCCATAGGCCAGCACAGCGCAGGCAACACCGATCAAAATTAAGTAGAAAATAGCATCGGCCAGCCGGTTCTGCCGGTATGGATTTTCTCTCACTTTAAATCTGCCTTCTCCATCCACGCCCAACCGTTAAGGTCGACGTCTGATTGCCCCACTCTCTCCCATCTTGAGCCTGGAGCGATCATTGCGAGTGGCGACATCCATCTGGTATCTCTTTTTTCTTGTGGAGCTTAGCGGAAAGACTAGCGGGATGGCACGTTCCCGTCAATGCCGAGGAGACTGTTCCCCGTTCCCCGCTCGCGCCCACTCTCGTCAGGTTCGGATAGAGCGCTGTGCCGCCGTCCCGCGCACAGCTTGATCCTGTCAAGGTCCGCCGTGAGGAGCTTCCTGTGCGACCTCGGTGTCGTATGCTACCTGTGCCCGCAACCAGTAGCCGTTCGACAGACCGAAGAAGCGGCATAGGCGCAGGTCGGTGTCCGGCGTGATGGCGCGATGTCCGGCGACGATCTCGCCGATGGAATGGGTGGGCACGCCGATCTCCTGGGCGAGCCGGTACTTCGAGATACCTATCGGGCGCAGGAACTCCTCGAGCAAGAGTTCGCCGGGGGTCACTGCTACAAGCTTGGCCATCATCGTCACCTCTGGTGGCTCGGGGGGCTACCTTGTCAGGTCAAGGAACGGGTCTCCGTCTTCTAGCGAATAGACATCTACCTCCGGAGCTTCAAGGCCGCGGAATACGGGATTTCGAGCCGCCGTTTGCAGCCATTCATCTTCGTTCATCTCTTCGACCGCGGGGTACAACACGATGACGCGTACTCGCATCGGGCCGGAAATCGGCAGGGCTTCGTCTAGCCTCAGCCGATGATTCTTGTCCACCGTCCCGGTCGTCTCTATGGCCTTCATGGCGGCTTCCATACCGTGACCGTCCTTCCCGAGAGTCAGCTCGAGGCGGTCAATCATACGCTCCGCCTCTTCGGCAAGCCTAGGGCGATTTGCCTTGAAAAATCCCCCAGAAGTTAGTGGATTTTCAAGGCAACCTGGCGGGTGGAATAACGCGTGACCGGCACTTCTAGCGGCTGACTTGGCTCTTTCGGACGTTTCTTTCATAGCAATGCCCAGGGCTCGCCAAGCCGGTAGAAGATGCTCGTGGACATCCCTTGCCCCCCCGCTTCCTCTCTCCCCCCGCACCCTTCCTAGATGAGATCCCCCCACCCGCCCATCCTCGGGCGGGAAGGCGGCGGTCTCCAGAAGGAGGGTGTATGGCACGTCGAAACGGTTGGCGTCGTCTGGTCCTGGTCGTAATGCTGATGCTGGTCTCCCTGCCCGCGATGGCCGGGGAGCGGCCGGGCGGCAGGCGCGGCGAGAGGAGTGGGTTCGCGGCAGTTTGGCGGACGGCGATGCGGTGGGTGGCTCCCTCGGGGTGGCTGGAGAAGCTGGGCCCGGGGGTGGATCCGGATGGAGCCACGGGGGTGACGGTCCCGGCCGGCGGCTCGGGGTCCTCGGCCCGGAGCGGGGGCGGCGAGCTCGGTCCAGGGATGGACCCGAACGGGTAGGCCTTCCGGTGCCGGCGGGGTTCCAAGGTTCCGCCGGCACCCGATTTTGTTCCGGTGTCACGAAATCGGGCTCGCGCGCTACTTATCCCTTCAGAGAACCTGAATCCCATGGACCGGAACGATTGAGCGACATCCACATCACCCGCGAGCTGCTCCGCGCCGTGGCGCGCGGCGAGCTGTCCGAGCGCGCTCTCGCCCAGATCGAGGCTCAACATCTCGAGAGCCTCTGCCCCGTCTGCCGCCGGGAGATCCAGGCGTGGCGGGAGGAGGGGACGGCCGAGGTGGGCTACGAGCTCGCGCTCCAGGCGCTCCCCGCCGTCCTCGGCCGTCATGCGTCCGATCTCATGAAACAGACGCGGCAGGCCGAGCGGGACCTGGAGGAGCTTCTCGCGATCCCTCCGGCGGAGCGCCTCGTCCGCGTCGGCCGGTCCCGCAGCCGCTTCCGGGGGCCCGTCCTCGCCGAGCGGCTGATCCAGGAGAGCCGCCGGCGGACTCCCGCCAATCCCGGGGAGGGTTACGATCTCGCCGAGCTCGCCCGCGCCGTGATCCACCGCTCTCCAGACCATCCGGACACGTTCTCCCTGCTCTCCCTCGCGTCCGCCCAGATGGCGAACTCCTGCCGGGCCGGCGGCGATCTGCGGCAGGCCGAGGAGCATTTCCGGCACGTCCATTATCTCGTCAGAAACCAGGGGGTCACCGATCCGCTCGCGCTGGCCCAGATCGATCATCTCGAAGGATCTCTGCGCAAGGACCAGCGCCGGTTCGCCGAAGCCGAGGAGCTCTTGACTCGCTCCGCGATGCTCTTCCGGATCAGTGGTTCCACCGTCGAGACCGCCCGGGTGCTCCTCATCCTGGGAGAGCTGTATTTCCATCAAGGTCTTCTGAATCGGGCCATCGAGATGGTCCAGACCGCCCTGGAGAGGTTGCCGCCGGAGGAGGAGCCGCGCCTGTATCTCAACGGCCGTCACAACCTGGCCCTCTATCTCGCCGAGGCGGGGCGGTACGCGCAGGCGGCCGGCCTGGTGGCGGCGGACGAGGATCTTTACCGGAGACATCCGGAGCCGTGGACGCAGCTCCGGCTCTCCTGGCTGCGCGGGAAGATCGCCGCCGGGCTGGGGGACGCGGTCGAGGCCGAGCGGTTCTTCCGCGAGACCCGCGACGGCTTCCTGCGGCAGGGGAACGGATACGACGCCGCGATGGCGTCCCTCGATCTCGCCCTCCTCTATCTGAAGGAAGGGCGGACGGCGGACGTCCTGCCGCTCGCGGAGGAGATGGCGGCTCTCTTCGAGGCACAAGACGTCCATCGCGAGGCCCTGGCCGCCGTCCTCCTCTTTCAGGAAGCCGCCCGGCGCGACGAGGTCACGGCGGGGATGGTGCGCGAGCTGGCCGCCCGGCTGGAGACCGCCCGGCGGGGAGGAGAGGCGGGGCAGCGATTGCCTTGAAAATCCCCCAAGAGCTAGTGGATTTTCAAGGTAAACTAGCAGCGTGATCGCGCGCGACCGGCACCTCGAGCGACTCGCCTGGCTCTTTCGGACGTTCCCTATCGTCGCGATCCTCGGGGCTCGCCAGGTCGGCAAGACGACGCTTGCCCGTTCCTTTGGAGAGAGGGAGAAGTGGCCGGTGACCCGCTTCGATCTGGAGAGCGCCGCGGATCTGGCCTTGCTCGCCGACCCGGAGCTGACCCTCGGTCCGATTCAGGGGCTCGTGATCCTCGATGAGATCCAGCGCCGCCCGGAGCTCTTCCCCCTGCTTCGGGTCCTGGCCGACCGGCCGGGCTCGGACACGAAGTTCCTCGTCCTGGGGAGCGCTTCGCCCGACCTCCTGCGCCAGAGCTCCGAATCGCTCGCGGGCCGGATCGGCTATCACCGGCTCCACGGTCTCGCGCTCGACGAGGTCGGGCCGGCCGCGCTGGACCGCCTCTGGCTGCGCGGCGGATTTCCGCGTTCGTTCCTCGCCCCCGGCGAGGCGGAGAGCTTCGAGTGGCGCCGCTCGTTCCTACAGACCTTCCTGGAACGCGATCTTCCACAGCTCGGAATCCGCACCCCGGCCGAAACCCTGCGCCGCTTCTGGTCGATGGTGGCGCACTATCACGCCCAGACCTGGAACGGCGCGGAGATCGCCCGCGCCTTCGGCCTCGGGGAGAGCAGTGTCCGCCGGTATCTCGACCTCTTGACGGACGCTCTCGTCCTGCGCCAGCTCCCTCCCTGGCACGCCAACATCTCGAAGCGCCAGGTGCGGTCCCCAAAGGTCTTCGTGGAGGACTCCGGCCTCCTCCATGCCCTGCTGGGGATCGAAAGCGGCAACGACCTCGCCGGCCATCCCAAGGTCGGAGCTTCCTGGGAAGGCTTTCTCGTCAAGGAGATCGTGGAACGCCTGAATGCCCGGACGGAGGAGTGCTTCTTCTGGGCGACCCACGCCGGCGCGGAGCTCGACCTGCTGATCGTCTCGGGCCAAAGGCGCCTCGGCTTCGAGGTCAAGAGGACGACCGCCCCCCGGCTGACGCGCTCCATGGCCACGGTCCTCGAGGATCTCGATCTCGAAAGGCTCGACGTGGTCCACGCCGGCGAGAGGACCTTCCCTCTCGCTCGAAAGGTGCGCGCCGTCGCGGCCGGCGAGTTGCTCGACCAGATCGAGCCGCTACGCAGGCCGTGAGGGATCTCTCCCTGACCCCTCTCGTAGCGCGTCATCTCACAGGCAAAGAGCACCGCCGGATCGGCTGAAAGCAGCCGCCGAATCACAGGCGGATTCGGACGCGGCCGGATCAACTGACATAAAGGTGGAGGGGCGGTAGGCCGGGTTTACAGAGCGGACTTCGCGGCCGAGACCCAGGCTCATCCAAAAAGTAGGTGAAGGCCTTCTGCGATCCGCGCCTGCAAATCCGGCGAAAGATGCCCGAGCTGCCGGCGGATCAGAGACGTCGAGACCGTCATCAGGCGATGCAGTTGCAGGGTGGACGAGACCCGCAGACCCGTCGCGGTGAATCCGGGATCGCGCGAATCCAGGATGAGGTCAGTGCGGAGGAGGCTCCCTGGAATATGACTGGTGATGAAAGCCAAGACCACGTGACGGTGAGGTCCAAGCGGATCCGTTAAGCAGACCGCCGGGCGGACTTTGGTGCTCGAAAGGTCGTCGAAGGGAAAGGGGACGAGAACGACCTTACTAATTAGTCCGTAACATAGGCTACACTTGGTGCACGAAAAAAAGATCGAACTAGACTGGGCAGAGCCTTAATGGCGGCGAGATCAGTTTCCACGCGTTTCCGCAGCGATTCATTTTTCAGGAGGGGCTTCTTGGACGTGCCTTTCTCGCGGAGATAGTTCCACACGAATTCGTCCGGGTTCAGATCAGGAGCATAGCCGGGGAGAAAATGCAACTCGATACGTCCCTTCTTCTCTTGCACGAATTGCGACACCATCTTAGCCCTATGAGAGGGATGACCATCCACGACCAAAAATGCCGGACGGCGCCGGTGCCGCAGGAAGGAGCCAAGAAACTCCACAAAGCGAGAGGCGTTCAGGCCGCCAGAATAGATGGCATACCAGAAGGCTCCCTGAGAATTGACCGCCGAGATGGCATTGATCGACTGCCGTTGACCACTGGTTTGAACAATCGGTGTCTGTCCTTTGGGAGCCCAAGTCCGGCCCAGCGGCGTATCCGAGCGAATTCCTGCTTCATCGAGAAAGAAGATATCCGCCCCACGTTCTTTGGCACGCTGCCGCAACTGTGGGTAGTCAGTTCGCTGCCAGCGCTCGATCGCCTCGGGATTTCTCTCGTAGGCACGCCGGAGCGGTTTCTGTGGAGTAATGCCCAACTCCGCCAGCAGGCGTCCGACCGAGGTCAGGCCCAAGCGGACTTTGAACTTCTTCTCGATGAGGTCTGCCACGATTTTGCGCGTCCAGAGACCAAAATCAAAGCCATACTGGCGAGGGTCTTTACCGTTGATCCAACACCCTACTTGCTTCTTTTGCTTTACCGAAAGTTGCGGGCGGGGTCCTGCTGCTTTACGCGCTCGCAGCCCCTGTTCACCCTGCTCCTGTTCGTTACGCAGCCAGCGGTAGATGGTAGTTCGACAGAAACCGAAGCTCTTGATCACCTCGCTGGGGTTCTCACCTTCGCGCACTCGCCGGACTGCCAGCAAGCGAATCGTCTCCAGAGTTTCGTGATTCAGTGTCCTGCCGTCCACTCTCATGCCTGTATACTAGCAAAAAGTTGCGGCAATGTGTAGCCTAAGCCGAGGACTCCTTAGTATGTTTGGTCAAGGAACGGGTCTCCGTCTTCTAGCGAATAGACATCCTCCTCCGGAGCTTCAAGGTCGCGGAACGCGGGATTTCTAGCCGCTGCTCGCAGCCATTCATCTTCGTCTATCCCGTCGGCCACGGGGTACAACACGATGACGCGTACTCGCATCGGGCCGGAAACCGGCAGGTCTTCGTCCAGCCTCAGCCGATGATCCTCATCCACCGTTCCGGTCGTCTCTATGGCCGTCATGGCGGCTTCCATATTGTGACCTTCCTTCCCGAAGACAGCTCGAAGCGGTCAATCACGACCGAGTCCAGATCATACTCCTCGCAGAAAGTATGACCTCCTCTTGCAGGAGCCGCTAGTGCGCCAAAAAAGACGGGCCCCCCGGCACACGGCTGCCGGGAGGCCCGTCGAAGGGCCGGCTTCGATTCGATTCAGTTTTCAAAGACCCTGCAAGAGCTCAATCAAGGCCGGCCGGCTATGGCTACGCGGCCGGTTCCGGCGGCGGGGTGGTTTCCGGCGTCTTCTTCCGGCGCGGCCGGCGCGGCTTGAGGCCGAAGCCGAGGAGCGTCTGGTTGTCGAAGCCGAGATTGCCCCGCAGGATGGCGGCGACGCGGAGATGGAGGCTTCGCCCCCGCTTCTCCAGGTCCTGCCGCAGACGGACCGTCTCCTGAAGACTGCCACGCAGATCCTGCTGCCGGGTGTCCATGTCCTTCGCCTCGGTGATGAGCCCACTGAGCTCAGTCGCCTTATCCCTGAGGTAGGGCATGTCCGTGAGGTGCGGCTGCAGAGCGTTGTTGAGCAGCTCCCAGTCCGCGATCAACTTTGCCAACGTGAAATTCGCCATGGTCTTTCTCCTTGTTTGGGTTCTCTGGTTATCGAGGGTTTCCCGCCCTCGTCGAGCATGCTTCAGGGTCACAGGTACAGACACACGTCTTCTCTCAGGTCATTGGGACCTCCTTTCCGTCATTCACCAACTGGGGAACCTCGAATCCGGGGCCATACTAGATCCGCAGATTGGGCCTGTCAATAGCTTTATGCGAACGAACATAGAAATTCTCGATTTCATTCTAGATGATGCTCAGGTCTGCCTCTAACGCATGTCCTGCTATGCACACTGGCCAAGCCGAGCTCGAGACGAGGAGATGGGAAGAAAGACGCGCGCTCGCGAGCCAGGAAAACCGCTGCGAAGGAAAGACACAGGCTGAAAACGCCAGGACGACGGCCAGGGAAGAAAGATGAGGGCGCGGGAAGTCAAAAACGCGACCGCTCAAGCCAGGAAAGCGCCCAGGAAGCCAAAATCATGGCCGTCCAAGAAAAACGGCCGTCCGGATCGCAAAACAAGGGCTGGGACGAGAAAAACGGCCGCGAGGAGTGACAGAACCCGGTTTTCGCGCTCCAGAAAGCTTCCGGTCCTCTCGAATCGGGCCGTCGGCGGTTTTGGTGCGCATGGATGCTATGATTGTCACCGTCGTGGACAACTTTAGCGGAGAGCATGATGCCGATCGACCGTGAGTACCAGGACCACCGCCGCCGAGCCATTCTCCAACTCCTGGCGGAGAGGCCAATGAGCCGGCAGATCGAGATCGGGCGGGCGCTGCGCAAGATGGGCTACAAGGTGACGCAGTCGAGCGTCAGCCGCGATCTGCAGGCTCTCGGCATCGTGCGCCGGGAGGGGGTCTACCGCCCGCCCGTCCCGCAGGGGGACGAGAGCTCGATCGGCCGGATGGAGGAGTTCATCCGCTCGGTGCGCAGCGCCGGGCCCTACATGCTGGTCTTCGAGACCCGGCCGGGGACGGCCAAGGCCGTGGCGGTGGCCCTCAAGAGCGCCGCCTGGCCCGAGGTGCGGGGGGTGATGGCCGAGGACGACACGCTCTTCGTCGCCACCGACAACGTCTACGACTCGCGCCTCTTGATGCAGCGCCTCAAGAGGGTCGTCAAGGAGTGACCCCCGGGGATCGGGGAAATCAGTCGATCGACTGGAAGAAGCCTTCCGCCACCCAGAGGCGGAACCAGGCCCGGAGCTCGGCGGCGAGGGCCTCGTCGTCGAGGCCGCTGATCTCCGCGGCGGCGGCGATCGCCTCGCCCACGGGGGCGCCGGCGAGGATCTTCTCCAGCAGGGCTTGCTGCGCGGCGTCGAGCGGATAGCGCCGCACCACGAAGTCGCGGCGGGTGAGCGCGACGTACTCGGGAGCGGGGTCGGGGATCGGCAACTCCTCTCCTTCGCCGGCGTGCCGCGCGGCCGTGAAGTAGGCGTTGACCGGGAAGCGGAAGGCGAGCAGCCGCAGGCAGGGCACCGGCACCAGCCGCGCCTCGGCGAAGCGCTCGGCGGGGAACGATTGGAGCCGCTCGGCCGTCAGCAGCGGCTTCCCCTCGACGCCGGGGCCGTCGAAGACCCGGTTGAGGTTCCACTCGAAGACCGTGAGGTCGATCAGGAAGTCCGGCCACCCCACCGCTCCCGGCTCTTCCCCTTCCTCGGGCTCGGGACGGGTCTCCTGGAGGAAACGCGCGAAGCTCTCCCCCAGGCGGTCGAGGGTGTAGCTCCGCGACGGGTAGTGCTGCAGGTACTCGAAGGCGAACCCCTCGAAGACCTCCTCGCCCAGGGTCTTCTGGAGCAGCGGGAAGAAGGACGCCAGGCACTCCAGCAGGCGGGCATAGTAGGCGTTGGCGTAGATCCCCAGCCGCTCGGCCGCCGTGAGGCTGCGGGAGCGCCCGATCACCGCCTCCAGCTCGGCGCGCTTGAGGTGGATCAGCCGCTGCGCCTCCTCGGACTCGACGCCCCCCTCCACCCCCTCCGGATGGGTGACCACCGCCTGAAACCAGCGCTGCACCACGTCGAGGGAGCGCGGAGCTCCCCCCTGGCCGTCGCTCACTCCACCTCCGCCAGGATCTGGTGGAGCGGGTGGAATACGGTATCTCCATGATTGCCGTGCCCGCCGGCCGTCACGATGGGCTCGGGATCGGAAGCCGCCGGCGCCAGCTGCTCGCCCATGAAGCGCTTGGCCTTGAGCACCTCCTCGTGCACCACGGGGAAGGGGGGGATGTTGGCGTCCCATTCGAGCAGGGTCGAGACGCCGCCGGTGAGCTGGTGGGCGGTCCGGTAGAGCTCCCAGACCGGATCGATGACGTGGTCGTCGTGGGTGTCGATGATGTACTTCGTGTAGTTCGTATGGCCGGCGAGGTGGAACTGCACGATCCGCTCGTGGGGCAGGGAGCGGATGAACTGGTCCGGATCCATGTCGTGATTGAAGCTCGACACGTAGACGTTGTTGACGTCGAGCAGCAGGCCGCAGTCGGCCTCCTCGGCCATGCGGGAGATGAACTCCCACTCGTCCATCGTCGAGTCCTGGAAGGTGATGTAAGAGCTGGGGTTCTCCAGCACGAACGGACGCTCGAGGAAGTCCTGGAGGGTCCGCACCCGCTCGACGACGTGGCGCAGGGTCTCTTCGGTGAACGGCACCGGCAGCAGGTCGTGCGTATTGCGGCCGAGGATGCCGGTCCAGCAGAGGTGGTCGGAGATCCACTGCGCATGGGTCTCCCGGGCCAGCCGCTTGAGCTTGCCCAGGTACTCGAAGTCGAGCGGATCGGTGGAGCCGATCGACAGCGAGACGCTGTGCATGACGATGGGGTAGCGCTCGGCGATCTGCTGCAGCACGTAGCGGGGGCGCCCCTGCGAGTCGATGAAGTTCTCGCTGATCACCTCGAACCAGTCCACCTCCGGCTGGTTCTTCAGGATGTAGTCGAAGTGGGTGGACCGCAGTCCGACTCCGAGGCCCAGGTTGTCGTATCCGAGGCGGGGCAGGGGCATGGCGCACTCTCCTGATCTACGTCATCTGCATCTACTTCTACATCGGGACGCCCCGGACAGCGCCGGGGCGCCCTTGAAATCTCGCCGCTGGGGGACTACGCGCCGCAGGACGCCGGGGCGGCGCCGAACTTCTTGCCGGCCTTCGTCATCGACGCCTCGTAGTTGGCGCGGGCCTTCTTCCAGTTGTCCCCCTTGATCGGCACCGAGCAGCTCCCCTGCCCCTTGCAGGCATTGTTGCCCTCGCCACCCTGATTCTTGCAGGCGTTGGAGCCCTGGCAGCCGTGGGCCTCGGTAGTGGCGCAGCCGCCCTGGCCGGCGCAGGCGTTCTCGCCCCCCTTGCCCTGCCCCTTGCAGGCGTTCAGGCCGCAGCAGGCGTGGGCGTCGGCCTTGGCTTCCGCCTTCATCTCGCCAGCCGACAGCAGGCTGCCGCCCAGCATCGAACCGGCCACCACGCCACCGAACGCGGCGACGGCCAGCTTCCCGAAGTCTCTCCGGCTGACGTTTTCGTCCAGCTTCTTCATTTCGCGGTCTCCTCTGAATGGATTCGGTTCAGAACCGTTGCCGGGCGCCCACGGCGAGCGCTCCGTCCACAACCTCGATGCCTCAGCGATAGCTCAATCCTCCCGAGTCTACTGCCAAGTACGTGGGCCAGGGAAGAAAAGGATGGCTCACCAGGTCACCCGGTAGAGCATCCAGTAGACGACCACCCCGGTCACCGACACGTAGAGCCAGATCGGGAGGGTCCACCGGGCGAGCCGCTTGTGCTGGGGGTAGCGGCGGCGCCAGGCGCGAAAGACGGTGATGCCGGCGAGGACCGGCACCATCGCCGCGAGCACGGTGTGGGTGGCGAGGATCGTCAGGTAGATCGTCCGCGGCGCTCCCGTGCCGGGGAAGCGGACCGAGCCGACGTGGGCGTGGTAGATCAGGTAGGAGGTGAGGAACAGGACCGAGCAGGCGAGGGCCACGGTCATCACGTTGCGGTGGGCGATCCACCGCCGCTTCCGGATCAGGACGTAGCCGGTCACCAGGAGCACGGCGGCGAGGGCGTTCAGGCTCGCGTTGACCGCGGGCAGATCGTGGATGTCGAGCATGGCGGAAGGATGATACCGTTTCCACCGATTCCGATCCTGGAGGACGGTACATGACGAGACAGCGGTCCCCTCTTCGCACCTACGAATTCTGCGCACCGGCCCTGGCGGCGGGCGCGCTGCTTCTCGGCGGGGCGGCCTTCGCCCAGGCGGCTTTCGCCCAGGCTCCCATGGAGCATCAGCACGGCGGCGTTCAGGTCCCGGGCAAGGCCGCGCACAAGCCCAACACGCCCACCGGCCCCAACGTCTACTACAACCCCGATTACGACGAGGGGGTGGCGGCTCTGCCCGTGCGCAAGGCCGCGCAGCTCGCCGCCGCCCAGCAGATCGGCGTCTTCCACGACTTCCAGTTCACCGATCGCCTGCCGGAGAGCGGCATCACCTTCCGCAGCCAGGGCACGGACGACAGCGCCCGCCTCTACAAGGCGGTCCACTACGACCACGGCAACGGTCTGGCGGTGGCGGACGTGGACGGCGACGGTCTCCTCGACATCTACTTCGTCACCCAGCTCGGCCAGAACCAGCTCTGGAAGAACCTCGGCAACGGCAAGTTCCGCAATATCACCGCGGAGGCCGGGGTGGGGCTCAAGGACCAGGTCTGCGTCACCGCCTCCTTCGCCGACGTCGACAACGACGGTCATCCGGACCTCTTCGTCACCACCGTCCGCAAGGGGAACCACCTCTTCATGAACGACGGCAAGGGGCACTTCAAGGACGTCTCCAAGGAGGCGGGCGTCGACTATATCGGCCACTCCTCGGGCGCGGTCTTCTTCGACTTCGATCACGACGGCCTCCTCGACCTGTTCCTCGTCAACGTCGGCCGCTATACCAACAACACGCAAGGCCGGGGGGGTACTACGTGGGCCTCACCGACGCCTTTCAGGGGCATATCCATCCAGACCGGACGGAATACAGCATCCTCTACAAGAACCTCGGCAACCACCGGTTCAAGGACGTCTCCAAGGAGATCGGGCTCCAGGAGGGGAGCTGGAGCGGCGACGCGACGATCGTCGACCTCAACGAGGACGGCTGGCCCGACCTCTACGTCCTCAACATGCAGGGGGACGACCACTATTACGAGAACGTCCAGGGCAAGCAGTTCGTGGACAAGACGGCCCAGTACTTCCCCAAGACCTCCTGGGGAGCGATGGGAATCAAGTTCTTCGACTACGACAACGACGGCCGGCCCGACCTCATCACTACCGACATGCATTCGGACATGAGCAAGCTGGTCGGCGTGGACGAGGAGAAGAAGAAGTCCGACATGCAGTGGGGGGAGGACCTTCTCCAGGGGGGAGCCAACAACATCTTCGGCAACTCCATGTACCACAACCTGGGCGGCGGCAAGTTCGAGGAGGTCTCGGACGCGATGAACGTCGAGGACTACTGGCCCTGGGGCCTGAGCGCCGGCGACCTCAACGCCGACGGCTACCAGGACCTCTTCATCACCGCCAGCATGAACTTCCCCTTCCGCTACGGCATCAACTCCCTGCTGCTGAACGACCGCGGCAAGATCTTCCGCGACAGCGAGTTCATCCTCGGCGTCGAGCCGCGCCGGGGCGGGCGGACCCACGAGCTCCTGACCACGGTGGACTGCGACGGCGAGGACCAGGGCCATCAGGCCTGCGCCGGCAAGAAGGGCACGGTCAAGATCATGAGCGCCCTGGGCTCGCGCTCCTCGGCGATCTTCGACCTCGACGGCGACGGCGACCTCGACATCGTCACCAACGACTTCAACTCCGAGCCGATGATCCTGATCAGCAATCTCGCCCAGAAGCGGCCCGGCCTGCACTACCTGAAGGTCGCGCTGCAGGGCACGGTCTCCAACCGCGACGCGATCGGCGCCCGGGTCCAGGTCCGGGCCGGCGGGCAGACCTACACGCAGTGGAACGACGGCAAGTCGGGCTACCTCTCGCAGAGCGACATGCCGCTCTACTTCGGCCTCGGGGACGCCGCGAAGATCGACGCCGTCGAGGTCACCTGGCCCTCGGGCCGCAAGCAGACGGTGACCGGTTCGAAGATGAACGGGCAGATCGCGATCGTCGAGGAGCGGGAAGGGGCGGCGGCGAAGAAGTAGCACCGTGGTTTCACGGATTCTTGTCTTTCTCCCCTCTCCCGGGTCGGGAGAGGGGCCGGGGGTGAGGGCCTACTCCACCGCCTCCAGATCCCCCGCCAGCTTCTTCATCGAATCCTCGTCGAAGCCGTCGTAATACCCGCGGATCCGCCCCTGGCCGTCTACCAGCACGAAGCGGGTGCTGTGGAGGATCGGCTCGACGGCCGGGCCGCCGGGCGCCGACGGCGGCGGGATCTCGATCCCCAGCTTGAACCCCTGCCGGGAGAGCCGGTAGATCTCCTCCTTGCCGCCGGTCAGGAAGAGCCAGCGGGCCGGGGCCTTGTACGACTGGGCGTAGCGCTCGAGCACCTGCGGGGTGTCGTGCTCCGGATCGACCGAGATGGAGACCAGGCGCACGTCGGAATCGCGCGGCAGCTCGCGGTTCAGGCGGGCCATCCGCGCCGTCATCAATGGGCAGGAGGCCGGGCAGCGGGTGAAGATGAAGTCGGCGATCCACGGCTTGCCGGCGAGGTCCTGACGGCGGACCGTGCGGCCGTCGCGGTTGGTCAGCGTGAAGGCGGGGGCGGGATCCATCACCGGAGGCGGCTCGGAGCGCCCCAGCCGGTCGATGGCGGTCGCCGCGATCACCACCACCAGGGCGGCCACCAGGAAGGCCCAGATCAGGCCGCGGCGCAGTCCACCTGTCATCAATCGACCCTTCCGCCACGGGTCGCCAGCAGCCCGGCGGCGAAGGCGGCGAGCCCCATGGCGAGCGTCACCGCGAGCGACACCGCCGGCCCGGGCAGGCCGGACCCCAGCCCGGCGGCCGGCCCGTAGAGCACCCCGCGCAGGGCGGCGACGCCGTAGGTGAGAGGGTTCAACCGCATCAGCGCGCCGAGCCAGAACGGCGCGCCGGTCACGGGGAAGAAGGAGCCGGAGAGCAGCCACATGGGCATCAGCACGACGTTCATGATGGCATGGAACCCCTGGACCGAGTCGAGCTTCCAGGCGAAGGCGAAGCCCAGGGCGGTCAGCGACAGGGCGAGCACCGCGAGGATCCCCGCCGCCGCCAGCGCCGAGGCCGCCGTCAGGTGGACCCCGGAGAACGGCGCCAGCGCCAGGAACACCACTCCTTGAATCCAGGCCAGGGTCGCGCCGCCGAGCACCTTGCCGGCCACGATCGTGGAGCGCGAGACCGGCGCCACCAGCACCCCCTGGAGGAACCCCTCGTGGCGGTCCTCGATCACCGAGATATTCGAGAAGATGGCGGCGAAGAGCAGCGCGAGCACGATGGTGCCGGGGAAGAAGTACTGGAAATAGCTGAAGCCCGCCGGCCCGCCCGGTAGCCGGAAGGAGCCGGAGAGGCCGCTGCCGAGCAGCAGCCAGAAGATCAGCGGCGTGCCGACCGCCCCGGCGATGCGGCTGGGCTGGCGGAAAAACCGCGTCAGCTCGCGGCGCCAGAGGGTCATGGCGGCGAGCCCGGTCACGCGGCCCCCTCCCCTTCATCCCCTTCGTCGGCCCCTTCATCATAAAGCTGGTGGCCGGTACGGCGGAGGAAGACGTCCTCCAGGCTCGGCCGCGCCACGGTGACCGACTCGATTTGTCCCGGCAGGGCCGCCGCGAGCCGGGCCGCGAGCTCGTGACCGTGCTCGCTCTCGAGGCGCACGCGCCCCTCGCGCACGGTAGGAGCCAACTCGGGATGAAGCGTCGCAAGGTCGCGAGCGAGCGTCTGCGGATCGCGGCCAGTGATGGTCACTACATCGCCACCGATCTCCGCCTTGAGCGCCGCGGGGGTTCCCTCGGCCACGATCGTCCCCCGGCTCAGCAACACGAGCCGGTCGCAACGATCCCCTTCTTCCATGAAGTGGGTGGTGAGCAGCACCGTCACCCCCTGCGCCCGCAACGCCTCCAGCGTTTCCCAGAGATCGTGCCGCGCGCCCGGGTCGAGCCCGGTGCTGGGCTCGTCGAGCAGCAGGAGGCGCGGCTGATGGAGGAGCGCCTTGGCGATCTCCACCCGCCGGCGCAGCCCTCCCGAGAGCTCTTTCGTCCGCTGATCCGCCCGCTCCGTCACGCCGAAACGCTCGAGGCCGGCGGCGATCCGTCCGGCGAGATCCCGGCCGCCGAGGCCGTAGAGGTGCCCCTGGTGGAGCAGATTCTCCCGCACGGTGAGCTGCAGGTCGAGGCTGGGGCTCTGGAAGACGACGCCGAGCCGGCGGCGGACCTCCCGTGCCTGGGTGGCGAGATCGGCGCCGAAGACGTGGAGCGAGCCGCTCTCCGGCCGGGCCAGCGTGGCGAGAATGCGAAACAGGGTCGTCTTGCCGCCGCCGTTGGGGCCGAGGAAGCCGAAGATCTCCCCCGCCGCCACCTGAAAATCCACTCCGGCGAGCGCCGGCCGCGCCGGCCCCGCAGAACCACCGCCGCGCTTGGCGGGATAGGAGAAGCGCACGCCGCGCGCCTCGACGGCCGCCGCGCTGCCAGGCTCGCCGGACACTTTCCCTAGGAGACCACCCGGTCGAGCAGCATGATCAGGAGCAGGGCCGGAAAGTAGAGGAGCGAGGCCAGCATCAGCCGGCGCGCCCCGGGGTTCGACCGCGCGGCCGCGAACGAGAACGAGAACCCCAGGTAGATCAGGCCGATGGCGAGAACGCCGACGAAGTAGACGGTGCCCATCAGGCCGAGCAGCGAGGGGAGGAGCGAGACCGGCACCAGGGCCGCGCCGTAGAGGATGGCTTGGCGGCCGGTGTGAGTCCCCTCGGGGTCGAGCACGGGCAGCATGGGGAAGCCGCCGCGGGCGTAGTCCTCGCGGCAGAGCCAGGCGATGGCGAGGAAGTGCGGCAGCTGCCAGAAGAAGAGGATGCCGAACAGGACCCAGGCGGCGAGGTCCAGCTCGTTGCGGACGGCGCTCCAGCCCATCATCGGCGGAATGGCGCCCGGGATGGCGCCGATCACCGTGGCGAAGGAGCTGACCCGCTTGAGCGGCGTGTAAACGAAGACGTAGCCGGCGAGCGCCGCGGCGCCGAGCAGGGCGGTCAACAGGTTCACCGCCAGGGCGAGCTCGGCCAGACCGGCGACCGCGAGCACCACGCCGAACAGGAGCGCGACGTCGGGAGCCATCCGCCCCGCCGGCAGAGGGCGGCTGGCGGTGCGCTGCATCAGGGCGTCGGTATCCCGCTCGAGGAAGTGATTGAGCGCCGAGCCGCCGGCCGAGATCAGCCCGGTGCCGAGCAGGGTGTGGACCAGCAGCAGGAACGAGAAGGAGCCCCGCTCGGCCAGCAGGAAGCCGAGGCCGGCGGTGAGCACCACCATCAGGGTGATGCCCGGCTTGGTCATCTCCCAGAAGTCCCGCGCCGCGACCGGCCGGGATCTCTCCTCGACCGCACCGGCCTTCAAGCCGTCACCCCGAGCGCCGCGATGAAAAGGAAGTCTGGAAATTTGCTCATGGAGAACTCAAAACAAGGGCGCCCGCCAAGAGGGGCGCCGCTCGGGCGGCAGTCTATCGCGAACCGGGAGGGATTGCACGTTGGGACGCGAGCGGCGGTCGACCATATACTCCCGGGAGAGACATCCTCCATGCCCCCTTCCAGCCCTGACGCCGGCGGCACGACTCCCGTCCGCCTTCTCACGCCTCTCGCCTGGGCCAACGTCGCGGCCCACGCCGCGGGTCTGATCCTGGCCTGGTTCGGCATGCGTCCCGGCAGCGTCGTCGCTCCGCTCGCCGGGCGGATGGCCTACCTCGCCGGCCGGCCGCCGGGCTGGACCTGGGGGTGGGGCGTCTGGATGCTCTGCACGCTCCTGCTGGTCGCCTACATGGCCGCCCTCCGTCTCCGCGCCCCCGGCCCCTCCCTAGCCGCCCGGCTCGCTCTCGTCTTCACCGCCGCCGGCATGGCGATCGACCTGCTCGCGGACGTCGTCCAGATCCAGGTATTGCCGCTCACCGCCCAAGCCGGTTCTTCCGGCGCGGCGGTTTTCCTCGCCTTCGAGCGGCTCGCCCTGACCGGCGGCGCCACCGTTGCCAACGGCCTCTACACGACCGGCGTGCTGCTGATGACGATCTCCCTGCGCGGCCTCCTCGGCAAGCCCGCGCGGATCGCCGGGGCGGTGACCGTCGGCGCGGGTGCCGTCATGGCTCTCGCGGGACTCCTCCCCTGGCCGGAGCTGCTCGCCGCCGCGACCGGCCCGACGATCGGCTTCTACAGCCTGTGGACGCTCCTGGTGGCCCGCGACGTCCGGCGGCCGGCATGATCGTGATCTTCGGCGGCTATGGCACCTTCGGCGCCCACGCCGCGCGGGCGCTGGCGGCGGCGGGGTTGCCGGTCCGGATCGCCGGACGGGACGCGACCCGGGCGGCGAGCTTCGCCGCCGGCCTCGGACCCGGGCATGAGGGGATCGCGGCCGACGTGGACGATCCGGCCTCCTGCGTCAGGGCCCTGGCCGGAGCCCGCGTCGCGGTGAGCTGCGCGGGCCCCTTCTCGACGATGCGCCCCGCGCTGCCCGCAGCCTGTCTCGAAATCGGAGTCCACTACGTGGACATCGCGGACGACCGTGCATGGACTACCCAACTGCGGGCTCATGACGGCGAGCTCCGGGAGCGTGGTCTCACCGCCGCGGTCGGCTGCTCCAGCCTGCCGGGGATCTCCGGGGCGCTCGCGGTCCTCACCGCCGTCAGGCTGCCGGAAGTCCGGAAGGCCCGGATCACCCTGTTCATCGGCAACCGCAACCCCAAGGGGGACGCTGCCGTCCGCTCCGCCTCGGTGCAGCTCGGGCGCCGGTTCTCCGCGCCCCAGGGGACTCTCCGGGGCTTCCACGGACGCGAGATCGTGCTCCTGCCGCCGCCCTTCGGTCCGCGGAGCGTCCACGACTGGGAAAGCCCCGAGCTCGATCTCTTTCCAGGGCTGATCGGCGCCCGCGAGATCCGGGTCAAGGTGGGCTTCGAGTCGCGCCTCGCCACCGGTGCCCTGGCGGCTCTGGCCCGGCTGGGTCCCGGACCCGGTGGCCGGCTGGCACTCGGCATGGCTCCCCTGGCGCGGCTCCTCGCCGGCTCCGGCCACTCCGGTGGATTCGTGAACGTGGAGCTTTTCGCGCCCGGCGGAACCTGCTCGGCCTCGCTCGGAGGGGCGAGCGACGGCCAGCGGATGGCGGCCCTGCCGGCTGCCTATGTGGCCCAGGGCCTACTGGACGGCAGCATCATCACTCGCGGCACGGTCACCGCCTACGAGGCGATCGGGGCACGCTCCCTGGTCGAGCGGCTGGTCGCGGCGGGTTACGAGCTACGCGAGACCTGAGGGAACCGCTCCGGATCACCAGCCCATCTTGTCGACCGCGTACGGGAGCATCTTGCGCCACCAGGGCCAGTCGTGAGAGACGTCGTGCCCCCACATTTCCAGAGAGTGAGGAATGCCCTTGGAGGAGAGCATCTCCGCGAGCTGGCGCGAGGCGTGCGGCGCCTCGTAATCCCCCTGGCCGGTCAGGATCTGGATCCTGGCGGCCGTCTGCAGCAGGTGGAGGGAGTGCCCCTCCAGGTTGGGCAGATAGGAGGCCGGGTTGTTGAAGTAGGCGTTGTCGTCGCCGTAGCCGTGCAGGTAGTCCGGCCCCAGGTCGTAGAAGCCGCTCATGGCGATGACGCCGTCGAACAGGTCCGGCCGGCGGAAGAGCGTGTTGGCGGCGTGGAAGGCGCCGAAGCTCGCCCCCGAGGTGGCGACGCGGAGGTCGGACGCCTGGCAGACCTGGCGGATGAAGGGGACGACCTCCTCCTCTACGTAGCGGGCATAGAGAGCCTGCCGCCGCGCCTGCTCGGGCACCGGCAGGTTGCGGTCCATCCAGGCCTGGTTGTTGATGCTGTTGATCGAGAACACCCGCACCCGGCCGGCGTCGAGAGCCGGCTGGAGCGCCCCGATCAATCCGAAGCGCTCGTTTTCGAGGAAATCCGCGGCGGCCGTGGGGAAGAGCAGCAGCGGGTGCCCCCAGTGGCCGTAGGAAACGATGGGCATGTGCTGCCCCAGGCTCGGGCTGTGCCAGCCCGCGATCTCGCGACGGTCGCCGTCTCCCATCTGTCTCGCCTCCCGGGGGCACAAACCCCTGCGAAAAGTTGCCGCCGGAGGATAGCATCTCTTGCCTCGCGGAGCGGCCGGTGTCACAGTCCGGAGCCGTCGGCGGGGCGGGTGCCGCATGGAGAGAATTCCCATCATCGAGGACAGCGGGAACGGCCGCGAGGTCTCCCACCTCGCCGTGCGCTTCGACCCTCCCCCAGCGGGCCCGGCGGACCGCCCCTGCTTCCTCTATCTCCACGGCTTCGGCTCCGAGCAGTCGGGAGAGAAAGCGGAGTTCTTTCGCCGGCGAGCGCTCGCGGCGGCCTTCGGCTTTTGCTCCTTCGACTTCCAGGGGCACGGCCTCTCGGGGGGCGAGATGACCGGCCTCACCCTGACGCGCAACCTGGAGGACGTCGCGCGGGTCCATGCCCTCCTGCGCGACCGGGGGCATGGACGGCTGATCCTGATCGGCTCCTCGATGGGCGGCGGGACGGCTCTCTGGTACTCGGCCCTGCATCCGGCGGACATCGTGGCGGGCCTCCACATCGCCCCCGCGCTCGAGCTCGAGAAGGGCCTGCTCGCCTGGGCCGGACCCGAGCGGGCTCGCGCCTGGGAGGAGACGGGGCGGATCCAGTTCCGGAACGACCTCGTCGCCTGTGATCTGAGTTGGGCGCTGATCGAAGACCTCCGCGCCCACCCCACCGAGACCCTGCTCGCCCGCTACCGGACGCCCGCCCTTCTGCTCCAGGGGAAGCTGGACACCTCCGTTCCCTGGAAGAGCGTCCTCGACTTCGCCACCCGCTGCCCCTTTCAGGAGATCGACCTTCACCTCTTCGCCGACGGCGACCACCGGCTGACGGACCGGAAAGAGCGGCTCTGGGAGCTGATGGAGGAGTTCCTGCGCGGGCGGGCATTGGTTTAGCACTACATCATAGAGGGGCCGGTGGTCGTGGCCGTAGCGATTCTCAAAGGACCGCAAGCGATGTTCATTTTCCGCAACAAGTCTTATAATGCGAGCACAATTCACTGCAGTTTGGCCTGCTTTCAGGCCAGACGCGGAAGACTGTCCTGACATGTGAGGCAGGGTGACCTGCCTTCTGCGCTGGCGCGCCATTCAAAATCAGCTGCAATCCCCAAGTAACTACAGAAGCTACTGGGGGTGATTGCCAAAGGAGGGAGAGGAATGTCTCGTAAGATTCGACTCGCCGCCGCTCTTTTGATCGTCGCTTCTTTAACTGCTGGAGGCCTGAACGCTTTACCTCTCAGTCGCTCATCGGGGCTTGCCGGACAAGGAACTGGCATGCTCACCACGTTGGCGGACTGGATGGTCACTCTCATTTCAGGAGATCGACCTCATGGCAAGGCACGGAGGCCTGTGCGGTCCAAAATTGCGAGCCAGTTGGACCCCGACGGCAACCACTAGCAGGGGGGTTGAGGGAGCATCGGTCGTCGGTGCTCCCTTTTTGTCCCGTTTTACCCGTCTGAAGCAACCACTTGTATTGAACGGTGATTTTTTTCTTTGTTGTTCCGGGAGGGCCGCGCCAGTGAGAATCCACCCCCACGATCTCTTGCTCCAGGAGCTTGCCACCGCACGCCCGGAAGCGAGGGAGAAATGCCTGAAGCACCTCGCCGAATGCCAGGAGTGCCAGGAGAAGCTGCGCTCGCTACTGCATGTCCGGCCGAGTCCTCTGGCAAGCAAGGTGCTCCCGTTCGGACGTAGGCCGGGCCTTCCGACCAATTACGAGCCCGCCCTGGAGAAAACTTCCCGGACCTTGGGTCCTGTGGAAGATGCTTACGCCAGAGAGAGAGCGGAGGCCCCGGGACTCTACAAGGATCTTGTTCAGTATCCCGTCGGCCGGCGTACCCTCCTCGTCCGCAACTGCCTGCGGTTCCATACGTGGGGTTTCTGCGAGAGCCTTCTATACCAAAGTCGAGAGCAGAACTTCCAAGATCCGGCTCTCGGTGAGAGCCTGGCTCTGCTCGCCGTCGAGGTTCTGGATCATCTGGACCCGTCTGCATATGGGTTCGAGCCTCTGGAAGACTTGCGGGCTCGCGCATGGTCCTATGTAGCCAACTCGCGCCGGGTCCAAACGAACCTTCAAGGGTCTGAAGAGGCGTTCGCCTTCGCCTTCTCATTCCTCCGGTTAGGGACGGGGGACCCGATGGAGAGGGCCCTGCTTCTCGATCTCAAGGCGTCGCTCCTGACAAAGCAGGGCCGCTTTTCCACCGCGCTGAGCCTCCTGCGCCGGTCTATAGCCATCTTCCTAGAGTTCGGCGAAACGCATCGGGCGGGCCGAGCGCTGGTCAAGATGTCCTCGGCCTACTCTGTCGCCGGCGAGCCCAAGAAGGGGATCACCCTGCTCTACCAGGCTCTAGAGCTGATCGACCCGGTCCGTGAGCCACACCTGATGCTCGTCGCCTGGCACAATCTGATCGATGACCTGACTGAGACCGGTCAGCTCATGGCAGCGCAGAAGCTGCTGATAAAGGCCAGACCTCTCTATCAAAGATTCCCCCAGCCCTGGTTCCTGAATCCCCGTAAATGGATTGAGGGCAAGATCGCCCGTGGTCTCGGCCAAGCCGATCAAGCCGAAACCCTCTTCCTGGCGGCGCGAGACGGGTTCCTGTTCATGGATGCGGCATATGAAACCGCTCTCGTCTCGCTCGACCTCGCATCCCTATATGCCGAGCAGGGCCGGATGTCCGAGTTGAAAAGACTGGCCGAACAGATCCTTCCCATCTTCTCTTCGCGCAAGATCCACCGCGAGGCCTTGGGGGCGCTCGACTACTGGCGGCAGGCGGTCGAGGCCGAACAGGCCTGCACCACCCTGGTCGCGGGGGTTGCTTCCTACCTGAGACGCGCCCGGCACAATCCGGAGCTCCGCTTCCAGAAGCCGGGGTAAGCCTACGGCTTCGGCTTGAAATCGAAGTCGACCGTCCCCGCCTTGCCAGGCGCGATCGTCAGCTCCCGGGTCTGGGTGCCCAGCTTCTCGTGCCAGGCCTCGAGAGTGTATCTGCCCGGAGGGAGGTTCTGGATCGAGAAGGCGCCGTCCTCGCCGCTGACGGCGTAGTAGGGGTGAGGGACGACGCCGACGTAGGCGACCATCCAGGGGTGGATGTCGCACCTCACCGGCACCATCACCTCCGGCTTCTCGAACCTCCTGTCGACCGGCGGCGCCCCCTGGGGTTGCGGATCGTTGGACTCGGCGTTCGCCGCCGGCAGGGCGTGGACGGTGTGGAGGGTCGCGTCGCTGTTGGCGAGCTCCACCGTCTGCCCCACCTGCACGCCCAGGACGTGCGGCGAAAAGAGACACCCGCGCTGGTCGACGTACCGCTTCTCCGCCGGTACGGGGAAACTCTTCCCCTCGAGGCCACTCTTGACATAGATGAAGACGTTCGCGAGCTTGCCCCCCTTGAGGGCGATCTCGTTGCCGTCGACCGGCGTGGGGTGCAGGCCGGCGCAGGTCGGATCGCCCTGCATAGAGATCGGCTTGTCGGTGTCCGGACCCTCGTAGGTCACGGTTCCACGGATGCCGCCGGGGCCGGAGCCGCCGCAGCCGGCCAGGAAGGGGAGAGCGCAAAACACCAGAAGGCACCACCGGAGCTTGCTGTCCATGCGGGAAGCTTACCCGTAGTCAGACGTTGCCGGTCCGCGCGGCGGAAGGGGGCGTCCCGAAGGCCGTCTTCCAGACCCGCCGGAGCTGGCGGGCGCTCTCGAAGCCACAACGCGCGGCGACCGCCTCCAGGGTGAGTCCCGGATCGCGCAGCAGGGCACGGGCTCGCTCGAGGCGCAGGCGCGTGCGGTACGCCTGGATCGAGACGCCGGTCGCCTGACGGAAGACGCGGGTCAGGTGGCGCGGGCTCAAGCCTGCCACTTGGCCGAGCTCGTCCAGGTTCGCCCGCTCCTCCGGGTGGGCGATGAGCCAGTCCTGCACCCGGTGAATGCCGGGATGCAGGTGGGTGCGATAATCGAGATAGACGCTGTTCTGGCGCTGGCCGCCGTCGCGCCGGATGTAGACCACCATCTCGCGGGCGGCGGCCCCCGCGACGAGCGGCCCATGATCGCCCTCGACGATCGCCAGCGCCATGTCGATCCCCGAAACGATGCCGGCGCTGGTGGTCACCGGCTGTCCTCGACGAAGAGACGGTTGGTGAGCACGCGGGCGCGCGCAAACCGGCGCTGGAGATCGTCCACTCGCGACCAGTGGGTGGTGCACTGGCGACCGTCGAGCAGACCCGCCTCGCCGAGCACGAACGCTCCCGTGCAGATGGAGCCGACGCGCGCGCCCCGGCGGTACGCCTCGCGCAACCAGCCGACGAGGGTGCCGTCGTTGCGTGCGATCGCCGCCATCCGGGCTCCGGGGACGAGGACGAGGTCCCCGGCTCCGACCTCGGGAA
Source organism: uncultured Acidobacteriota bacterium (assembly GCA_963698025.1). Classification (GTDB taxonomy): domain Bacteria; phylum Acidobacteriota; class Thermoanaerobaculia; order Multivoradales; family UBA5704; genus DATARR01. The sequence goes on from OY969112.1 coordinate 3,121,004, forward strand.
GCGGCTCGAGATCGGACAGCCACAGCCCCTGGTCCGACCGCACCTTGGACTCCACAGCGCAGACTTGAACCTGATAATCCGCTCCGTGCCGGTTCGCCTCGTGGAAAGCCTGGACCGGTCCGGTCAGGTCCAGGATCTCCACCTCGGGCAGCAGGGCGAAAATCACGCGCTGCAAGGAACCGCGATCCTCTCGAGCTCCGCGACGAGCCCGCCGACGGTGGCGATGCGGGCGAAGCGCCCCCGCAGCACGAACTCCGTCCGGCGCAGGATCTCCTCGGTCGACAGCTCCTCGCCGGTCGCCGGATTGGGGATGGGGAAGGTCATCGTGGCCTCGGTGACGAAGTCCACGTCATAGCCGAGGTCGGCGGCCAGGCGGGTGGTGGTCTCGCAGCACTGCTCGGTCTGGATACCGGTGATCACCAGCCGCTCCACTCCCTTCGCCCGCAACAGCTCCTGAAGGTTGGTGCTGGTGAAGGCATTCCGGGTGTTCTTGACCAGCACGGGCTCTCCGGGGGCGGGCGAGAGGAAATCCATCAGCTTGAAGAAAGGGCTCGTGGTCTCGAAATGGAGATCGGGGTCGGTGTGGAGGACGAAGATCACCGGCAGGCCGGCGGCGCGCCAGGACTGGATGAGCCGGTCCACGTTCTCCTCGAACCGCGGGCTGCTCCGCCGCTCCCAGCGCGGCGTCGCCTTGAACGAGTCCTGGATATCGATGACGAGCAGCGCCGAGCGCTCGATGGGCACCTCGCGATGGGACATGAACGGTCTCCTTGTGATGGAGAACCGGGAGAAGGGTCTCCCGTGTTCCAGCCCTATCGTAGAAAGGGTACTGGACGGCGGATAGTCCCATTCGCGGACGAACACCGGTCAGATCCGGCCATTCTCCGATCAGCCGCCGTCCGCCCAGTCCCTGGGCCGGAGGAACTCCTCGTAGAGCCTGGCCTCGGGCGTCCTCGGCTCAGGCTGCCAGCCATAGCGCCAGCGCACCAGCGGCGGCAGGGACATGAGGATCGACTCCGTCCTCCCTCCCGACTGCAGGCCGAACAGGGTGCCGCGATCCCAGACCAGGTTGAACTCGACGTAGCGCCCGCGGCGGTAGAGCTGGAAATCGCGCTCCCGCTCGCTATAGGGAGTGTCTTTCCGGCGTCGCAGGATGGGCAGATAGGCCGGCAGGAGATGATCGCCGACGCTTCGCAGGAAGGCGAAGCCGCGGTCGAACCCCCACTCGTGGAGATCGTCGAAGAACAGGCCGCCGATGCCGCGGGGCTCTTCGCGGTGGCGGAGGAAGAAGTATTCGTCGCACCATTTCTTGTAGCGCGGATAGACCTCCGTGCCGAACGGCTCGCAGGCCGCGCGGGCGGTGCGATGGAAGTGGACGGCGTCTTCCTCGAATCCATAGTAGGGGGTGAGGTCGAAGCCGCCGCCGAACCACCAGACCGGTTCGTGCCCTTCCTTCTCGGCAAGGAAGAACCGCACGTTCATGTGCGTCGTGGGGGCGTAGGGGTTGTGGGGGTGGAAGACGAGCGAGACGCCGACCGCCTCGAAGGAGCGCCCGGCGAGATCCGGCCGCTGAAGGGTGGCCGAAGGGGGGAGAGCCGGGCCAAAGACGTGGGAGAAGCCGACTCCCGCCTGCTCGAAAACCGACCCGTCCGCCAGCATCCGCGACCGCCCTCCGCCCCCGCCTGGACGTTGCCAGGAATCCTCGGCGAACCGCGCCACCCCGTCCTCCGCCTCCACGGCGGCACAGATGCGGTCCTGGAGACCGAGCAGGTATTCCCGAACCGCCGCGATGTCGACCGAGCCGCTCAAAACGGCAGGGAGTCTAGCCCAGAAACCTAGGAGAGCCGTAGCTCTCGATGGAAACCTCGCCGTCCTCAACGACCTGCATGGCGAGCTCGCTGCCATAGAGCATGCCCATACCAAGGAGTGGATCGTTCTCCACGGCGCTCACGAAAGTAATCCTGGGTTGGCCATGCCAGAGAATGACTGCCTTGTAGATTGGGAAGAGGCTCTCGGTACCGTCGGCCAAGACCCCGAGCACCTCTCCGTGGGGGAGTAAACCAAGCCCGGCAACCATCTCTTGAGGCAGTGAGAGAAAACCGGAGAAACCTGTATCAACGATGACGTCGGTTTCCAGAACTCGACCTTCGGTGCCTCGAATCCCGAGGCGAACCACGGCCTCAAGCCGGGAATTGATCCTACCCCTGAGCACCGGGAGCTACGCCGCGGTACTGCGATGATGGCCGAAGCGGTAGAAATGGCGAGAGCCGACTCTCTGGAACCAGAACAAATCGTCTGGATGGCGTGTCCGCAACCGATCGTCTGCGGCGATCTCATCCTTGTCGATCTCGTAATCACCCGTTTCGATCTCGATCACCACAACCTTCCCCTGATCCTCGGGACCCAGTTTGGGAAAGATGTCGCGCTCGTAGATCTCATCGCCACGCCGGGCGAATTCTTCGCTGCTGTAACGGGATTGCCTGGATCGGATAGTCACGTCACCATTATACGCTACCGTTCGCCCGAGAAGGAAGTCCCTAATCCCCCTCCGCCCGGATCGGAAACAGCTCGGCTTGGCGGCGGTCCTCGGGAACGACGCGGTAGTCGCCGGTCCAGCAGGCGGTGCAGTAGCTGTCGCGCGGGCCGCTGACGGAGCCGAGCATGCCGTCGAGCGAGAGGTAGGCGAGGCTGTCCGCCTCGATGTAGCCGCGGATCTCCTCGATGCTGTGGTGCGCCGCGATCAGCTCGCCGCGGTTCGGGGTGTCGATCCCGTAGTGGCAGGGCCACTCGGTCGGCGGCGCGGAGATGCGCAGATGCACCTCGGCCGCTCCTCCCTCGCGGATCATGCGCACGATCTTGCGCGAGGTCGTACCGCGCACGATCGAGTCGTCCACCAGCACGACCCGCTTGCGCATCAGCAACTCCTTGACCGGATTGAGCTTGATCTTCACCCCAAAGTTGCGGATCGACTGCTTGGGCTCGATGAAGGTCCGCCCCACGTAGTGGTTGCGGGTGAGGCCGAACTCGAGCGGCAGCCCCGACTCGCGGCTGTAGCCCATGGCGGCGTAGAGACCGCTGTCCGGCACCGGCACCACGATGTCCGCCGCCGCCGGCGCCTCGCGCGCCAGCCGCGCCCCCATTCGCAGCCGCGTCTGGGCCACCGAGTCGCCGAAGAGGCGGCTGTCCGGGCGGGCGAAGTAGACGTGCTCGAAGATGCAGCGCGTCGGCTCGGCGCGCTGCGGCAGGCGATAGCTCTCGACGCGCCCCTCGCGTGCGACCACCACCTCCCCCGGTTCCAGCTCGCGCACCAGCCGCGCCCCCAGCAGGTCGAAAGCGCAGGTCTCGGAGGCGAAGCAGGGGCAGCCGTCGAGATCGCCGAGGACGAGCGGGCGGAAGCCGTTGGGATCGCGGGCGGCGATCAGGCAGGTATCCGTCACCAGCAGCAACGAGTAGGCTCCGCGCACCTCTTCCAGGGCCGCCATGAACGACTCGACGATATCCGCGCTCGGCTTGCGCGCCATCAGATGGAGAATGACCTCGGTGTCGCTCGTGGTCTGGAAGATCGAGCCTTCGAGCTCCAGGCGCTCGCGGATGCCGTTCGGGTTCACCAGGTTGCCGTTGTGGACGATGCTGACCGGGCCCATGGAGGTCTTCACCGCGATCGGCTGCGCGTTGGCCACGACACTCGATCCCGCCGTCGAGTAGCGGGTGTGGCCGATCGCGCGGCGACCGGGGAGGCGGGCGATCACCTTCTCCTTGAAGATGTCGGAGACGTGCCCCATACCCCGCTCCAGGTGGAGCTGCAGCCCGTCCCAGGAGACCATGCCGGTGCTCTCCTGCCCGCGATGCTGGAGAGCGTAGAGCCCCAGGTAGGTCAGGTTGGCCGCGTCGTCACAGCCGTCGATACCGAAGATTCCGCACATGACGTTTTCATCCCGAAGAGAAAGCTCGACCCGCTGCCGTCAACGAAAAATCGTACCGCGAAATTCTCGTAGGCCCCTTACGGGCTTACAGCCCCAGTGCCTTCGGTAGAGCCGTCGACCAGATCTCGTGCAGGCCCGCGACGGGAGCCCTGAACGTCTCCCCCGCCGACCGCACTTCCAGCACGTCGCCGCCGACCTCGCCGATCTCGCGGGCCGGCACCCCGGCGTCCTCCGCCGCCCGGAGCAACCGGTCGAGCACGGCGGCGGGGCAGGCGACGATCGCCCTCCCCTGGGACTCGGAGAACAGATCCGCCCCCGCGAGGGGGACCTCCACCCGCGCTCCCAGCCGGCGGCCGAAGCACGCCTCGGCGAGGGCGAGCAGGAAGCCCCCCTCCGACAGGTCATGCGCCGTGCGCAGGAGCGCCTGGGCGATGAGTGAGCGGAGGAGGCGGGCCAGGCGCAGCTCGGCATCGAGGTCCACCGCCGGCGGCCGCCCCTGCTCGAGGTCGTGGAGCAGGCGCAGGTAGGCCGAGCCGCCGTGCTCGGAACGGTCCTCGCCGAGCAGGACGACGCGGTCCCCCGCGCCCTGGAACCAGGCCTCGGGCAGGCCGGCGAGGCTCGGGACCACGCCCACCATGGCGACGGCCGGCGTCGGATAAATCGACGCCCCCTCGGTCTCGTTGTAGAAGGAGACGTTGCCCGAGATCACCGGCACACCGAACGCCCGGCAGGCCTCGGAGATGCCGCGGATCGCCTCGCGGAACTGCCAGGAGACCTCAGGCCGCTCGGGGTTGCCGAAGTTGAGGCAGTCGGTGAGGCCGACCGGCTCGGCGCCGACGCAGGCGAGGTTGCGCATCGCCTCGGCCACCGCCTGGGCGCCGCCGCGGCGGGGGTCGATGGAGCAGTAGACCGGGTTGACGTCACAGGTCATGGCGAGCCCGGCCGGCGTCCCCTTGAGCAGGAGCACCGCGGCGTCGCCGCCCGGCCCCCGCACGGTGTTGGTGCGCACGGTATGGTCGTACTGGGTCCAGATCCAGGCCTTGCTGGCGAACTCCGGGGTGGCGAGCAGGCGTTCGAGCGCCTGCCGGGGATCGGCGGGCGGCGGCACCTCGGGAGCGCGCCAGCGTTCGGCGAGGTCCGACGGCTCGGCCACCGGCCGGCGATAGACCGGCGCCTCCTCGGTGAGCGGGCGGATCGGGATGTCGGCCGCGGTCTCGCCGTGCCAGGTGAGGACGGCGTGCCCGGTGTCGGTGACCTCGCCGATCTTGGCCACCTCCAACCCCCAGCGGCGGAAGACCTTCTCGAGCTCCTCTTCCCGCCCCTTCTTCGCCACCAGCACCATCCGCTCCTGCGACTCGGAGAGCATCATCTCGTAGGGGGTGAGCCCCGGCTGGCGCAGGGGAACGTGGTCGAGGTCGAGGTGGAGGCCGGTGCCGCCGCGCCCCGCCATCTCGAAGGTCGAGCTGGTCAGCCCGGCGGCGCCCATGTCCTGGATGGCCACGATCGCCCCGGTGCGCATCGCCTCCAGGCAGGCCTCGAGGAGGATCTTCTCGGTGAACGGATCGCCCACCTGCACGGTCGGCCGCTTCTGCTCGCTCTCCTTGTCGAAAGACTCGGAGGCCATGGTGGCGCCGTGGATGCCGTCCCGCCCGGTGCGGCTCCCCACGTAGAGGAGCGGGTTGCCCGCGCCGCTCGCCCGGGCATGGAAGACCTCGTCGCGGTGGGCAATGCCGAGGGCGAAGGCGTTGACCAGGATGTTGCCGTTGTAGCAGCGGTGGAAGCCGGTCTCGCCGCCGACGGTGGGGATGCCCATGCAGTTGCCGTAGTCGCCGACGCCGCGCACCACGCCGTCGATCAGGAAGCGCATGCGCGGCGCGTCGATCTCGCCGAAGCGCAGGGCGTCCATACAGGCGATCGGGCGGGCGCCCATGGTGAAGATGTCGCGCAGGATCCCCCCGACGCCGGTCATCGATCCCTGGTAGGGCTCGATGAAGCTCGGATGGTTGTGCGACTCCATCTTGAACACCGCCACCCAGCCGTGGCCGATGTCGACCACACCGGCGTTCTCCCCCGGCCCCTGGAGGACGTGCGACCCTTCGGTCGGGAACTCCCGGAGGTAGATCTTGGAGGACTTGTAGGAGCAGTGCTCGCTCCACAGGGCGGAGGTGATGCCGAGCTCGGTCCAGTTGGGATCGCGGCCGAGGATCTGCCGCAATCGCTCGAACTCCTCGCCGTTGAGGCCGATCGAGCGGGCGGTCTCAACGCTGACCGCGGGCTCCTGCAGCACCGTCATCGGGCTGTCTCCAGGACCCGGTTCCCCGCCTCCACGGCGCTCGCCAGCAGGGCGAGGCCGTCGGTGTTGCCGAGGATCGGCTCGGAGCAGCGCTCCGGGTGGGGCATCATGCCGAGGACGTTGCCGCCGGCGTTGCAGATGCCGGCGATCGCCCGCGCCGCGCCGTTGGGGTTCCACTCGGGGTCGCCATCCGCCCGCGCCCCCTCCGGCGTCACGTAGCGGAAGACGACCTGGCCGTTGGCCTCCAGGGCGTCGAGCCGCTCGGGCGCGTCCTCGTAGTTCCCCTCGCCGTGGGCGATCGGGATCCGCATCACGGCCCCCGCCGGGAGCTTCCAGGTGAACGGCAGGTCGTTCCGCTCCACCTTCAGATAGACGTCCCGGCAGAGGAAGCGGAGGTTCTGGTTGCGGCGCATGGCGCCCGGGATCAGCCCGGCCTCGAGCAGCACCTGAAAGCCGTTGCAGATGCCGAGCACCAGCCCGCCGGCTTCGGCGTGGCGCTTGACCGCGCCCATCACCGGCGAGAGGGCGGCGAGGGCGCCGGCGCGCAGGTAGTCGCCGTAGGCGAAGCCGCCGGGGAGCACCACGAGGTCGCAACCCTGCAGCGTGTCGTCCTGGTGCCAGAGGAAGGTGGTCTCCTGGCCGAGCACGTGCTTGAGGACGTGGTAGATGTCGTGGTCGCAGTTGCTGCCGGGGAAGACGACGACGCCGGCCTTCACGGCTTGACTCCATTCGTACCGTCGAGGAGCTCGACCACGTAGTCCTCGACCACGGTGTTGGCCAGCAGCTTCTCGCACATGTCGCGGAGCTGCCGGCGGGCCGTCTCGGGGTCCTCGGCGCCCAGGGAGATCTCGAAGCTCTTGCCGGCGCGGACGTCGTCGACGCCCGGGAAGCCGACGCGGGACAGCGCGTCACGGATCGCCTTGCCCTGGGGGTCGAGGATCTCGCGGCGCGGATAGACCGTCACTCGTGCCTTCATCGGATCACCTTCACGTTACGTTACCTCCAGCCAGGGGGTCGGGTGGTCCTGCTCGGTGACCGCCATCTGCGCGGGGCAGCGCTCCCGGTCCAGGGTCTCGCCGACGGCGGCGGCGGCCAGGGCGGGGAGGTTGTTGGTGCGCGAGAGGTGGTAGAGGACCACCCAGCGCAGCCGGTCGCCGACCAGCTCGGGGAGCCCTTCCGCGGCCTCCCGGTTCGACAGGTGGCCGTGCCGTCCGGCCACCCGCTGCTTCAGGCTCCAAGGATAGGGGCCGTTGCGCAGCATGTCGAGATCGTGGTTGGTCTCGAGGATCAGCACGTCGAGGTCGTGCAGCCGCCCCCAGGCGAGGCTGGTGCGGCAGCCGAGGTCGGCGACGAGGCCGATCCGCCGGCCGCAGGGGTCCTCGACGACGAAGCCGACCGGCTCACTCGCGTCGTGGGGGATCATGAACGGCTCGACGACGAACCCCGCGATCTCCCGGCGGTCGCCGGAGCGGATCTCCCCGCCCGCCTTCGCGGCCTCGGCGCGCAGACCGGCGCTCGCCAGGGTGCCGGCGGTGCCGTAGACCGGCAGCTTGAAGCGGTTGAGGAGGCGGCGCGCCCCCTTGCAGTGGTCCTGATGCTCGTGGGTGAGGATGAGCCCGCCCAGCGTCTTGGGATCGAAGTCGAGCGCCTGCATCCGCTTGACCAGCTCGCGGCAGGAGAACCCGGCGTCGATCATCAGGCGGTGAGGCCCGGACTCGAGGACGACCGCGTTGCCGCCGCTCCCCGATCCCAGGATGCCGACGCGCATCGGCGGCCCGGCGCGGCGGGGCGAGGGGGGCGGCGGAACCGGCTCGGGCTCGGGGGCCGAGACCTCGGGGAGAAAGTCGAGCAGGCTCTGCTGGCCGGCCGATTCCAGGGCGCGCCGGCGGCGGGAGAACAGATTTTCCAAGGAGGGCACCACCCCAAAAAAGGTACCACATTTTGGGGGGCCTCACCTTCCGATCGCTAGAACTTGTATTCCTTCCCCTGCTCGAGGAACTCGACGTCCGGATTGCGGAGCTGGCGGACCTCCTCCTTGATGCGCCGCACGCAGGGGGGCTTGAGATGGTGCAGGAGGATGGGCACCTTCTTCTGCAGCTTGCGCAGCTCGGAGGCGAGCGTCTTCGGCGTCAGGTGGAGCGAGACGTCGGCCACTTCCTGCAACGAGTTGTCGAAGCTGGTGTCGATGCAGAGCGCCTTCAGGTTCGGCGTGCGGTTGGCGATCTCCCAGAAGCGGTTCGTCGGCCCCGTGTCGCTCGACCAGAGGACCGCCGCGCCGTTCTGCTCGATCAGAAAGCCATGGGTGGGGACCAGGTGGTCCACCGGGATGGGCGTGAACTTGACGCCGTCGATCACCACCGGCACCTCGCTCGCGAACTCCTGGAAGCGCACCGCCGGCACCAGGTGGTTCGGCAGGCGGGTGAAGTCCGGCCAGGTGGCGTTGTTGAACAGGTACTTCCGCAGCGCGTAGACCGTCGCCGGGGAGGCGTAGATGTCGATCGCCCCCTCGCTCTTGCCGTAGACGTTCTCGATGAAGAACGGCAGCGAGTTGGTGTGGTCCATGTGGGAGTGGCTGAGCAGGATCGAGCGCACCCGCACCTGGTGCTCGATCGACAGCGCCTGCGAGAGCGAGCCGGCGTCCAGCGCGATGGTGCCGTTGACCAGCAGGCAGGTCATCCGGCAATCCAGGCTCTCGCCTCCGTAGCCCCCCAGGACTTGGATCAGCATATATAGAAGGGATTGTATCCCCCGGCAGGGCCCGGGGGAAGGTAGGGGCTGGAAGCGAACCGGCGGAGGCGTGGAATGTAGGGGCGCAGCATGCTGCGCCCCTACGGCCAACAACCTTGCTACGACGGTCTCAGAACCGCGTGCCGATCCAGAACGAGGTCTGGAAGGAGCTCGACTGCTTGAGGTCGTAGCGCCGCGCGAAGTCCCAGTTGAGGTCGAGGCCGAGGAACTGGGCGGTGAAGCCCCAGCCATAGGCGGCGATGGCGTCCTGGAGCCGCTTGGTATCGCCGTTGTAGAAGCGGAAACCCTGGATGTCGTGGTACCAGGCGCCGCCGACGTCGAGGAACAGCACGCCGCGGATACTCCGGAGGGCGAGGATCGGCGTGGAGACGAGGTCGATCAGGGGGAAGCGGTACTCGAGGTTGGTGAAGAAGGCGCGGTCGCCGCTGAGCGAGCGGAAGTCGATGCCGCGCAGGGTGTCGAGCCCGCCGACGTAGAACGGGGTCGGACGGTTGCCGGTGGACTCGCCGACGAAGACGCGGAACGCCAGGTTGCTGCGCCGCGTCACCGCCACGTACTGCCGGAAGTCGAGGTCGACCGAGTTGAAAAGAGTGCCGCTGTTATGGGTGTCCGGAGCGTAGGCGGCGCCCAGGCGCCAGCGCCGGCCGGAGATCGCCCCGTAGTTGGCGAAGATCGACGAGTCGCCGACCAGGGCCGTTTGCACGATCGGGAAGTCGTCCGAAAACGTGACGAAGTCCGGATTGAGCGGATTGGACCCTTGAACCGGGAAGGCGTCCTTGCGGTAGATGTAGCCGACCCCGACCTCGGCGCGCTGATAGAAGGAGAAGGGGAAGACCAGCGATCCGACCGCGCCGGTCGCCTGATAGGTGACGCGCCCCCGCTGGCCGCGGTCGAGCAGCGGATCGCCCGTGTAGTAGTAGGTCCGGGTGTCGAAGGCCTCGGCCTGCCATTGCCAGCGCCGGGAGAGATCGGCATAGGTGACGTCGAAGTTCGACAGGGCGTCGATCGAGCTCAGGTTGGCGAAGATCCGGTGATCGCCCAGGTAGTCGGAGAACGAGAGCAGGATGCGGCCGACGTAGGTCTGGTCGCTGTTGACCCCGAGGTAGCTCTCGGCCCCCTCGAGGAAGAACTTGTTCCCCTTGTACTTGTCCCGGTTGGCCGGGTCGACGCTCACCTGGATGTCCGGCTCGTAGCGCGGCAGCTCCTTCGGCTGAGTGGGCGCGGTCGCGACCGGGACCGTCTGCGCCTCCTTGACCGGCTCCTCGACGTTGGTCACGTAGAGGTCGAAGCTCATCTTCCAGTAGCCGTCGTAGACCAGCCGTTCCTTGCCGTCCGGCTCGCGGAGCACGGTCGGCATGAAGGCGCCGGTGACCACGTCGGTGTGCTGGAGGAGCCTGCCGGTGGCGAGGTCGAGGCTGAAGATGTTCTCCGGCCCCTTGCGGTCCGAGGTGAAGTAGAGCCGCTTGCCGTCGGGCGAGAAGGCCGGATCGTTCTCGTTCGACTCCCCCGTGGTCACCGCGTAGCGGGCGCCCGGGTTGTCGAGGTCGACGCGGAAGATCTTGCGGCCGCTGGCGACGGTGGAGACGAACGTCAGCGAGCGCCCGTCGGGCGAGAACACGGGGCCGCCGTCGTAGATCTCGTCGTGGGTGAAGTTGGTGATCGTCTTGGTGGCGAGGTCGAGGAAGAAGATGTCGAACTGGCCGTTGCGCCAGCCGGAGAAGGCGACCGTCTTACCGTCCGGCGAGAACGCGGGCCCGGTCTGCTGCTCGATGTCGTTCATCTCGACGATCTCGCGCACGCCGCCGTGCAGCACGTCGACCAGCAGCAGGCTGCGCCCCCTCTCGCGCTTGGCGAAGACGGCGATCGTGTTGCCGTCGGGCGAGAAGGCGATGTCGTGTCCCAACTGGCGGCCGATAACCAACTCCTGGGCCACCAGGTACTGATAGTCGTTCGAGAAGCCGCGGGTCAGGTTGCGCAGCAGCTTGCGTGACTTGGTGTCGTAGAGGACGATCTCGGGCTTGCCGCGGTAGACCGTCAGCGCGGCGACCAGGTCGCCGGAGGGGGACGCCACCGGCGTGGTGGTGTAGGTGCCCTGCTCCACGTTCTCGATGCGGAAGACGTGGCCGAAGTCGGAGGGCTCGCCGGTCTGGACGAGCGCCGGCAGGTACTTCTTGCGCAGCCAGCGCCGGAACTCGACGTCGAAGTCCTCCGGCTCCAGCTTGAACGCCCGCTTGACCGCGCGGTCCACCCTTGAGCCGAGGGTGTTGCGGACCTCGTAGAGGAAGTCCAGGAACCCCTCCTTGCCCCAGCGGTCCTCGATGAAGTCGAACACCGCGTGGCCGAAGCGGTAGGCGAAGAAGCCGCTGAAGTTGGTGCGGGTCACCGAGGGGATGATGTCGTTGACCACCGCGTCGCGCAGGTACATCTTGTCGCGCTGGCTCTCGTCCTTCGCCATGTAGCTCGCCATGCCCTCCATGAACCAGAACGGCGGGCCCGAGGTCGCGGCGCGGGCGAGGCTCCCCTGGAAGAGCATCTTGAACTGGAAGATGTGGGTCATCTCGTGCAGCATCAGCTGCATCAGCTCCTGGTCCGCGAGGTCGATCGGCATCACCATCCGGAAGCGGACCGGGCTGGAGAACGCGCCGGTCGCTTCGTCGATGAAGCCGAGCTCGACGTTGTTCTGCTCGAACGCCGAATGGGTGGCGTAGTAGAGGAGCGGGATCGGCTCCTTGATCTGGAAATTGAACGCCCGCGAGAGCTGGTCATAGCCGCTCTCGGCGAAGGAGACCACCTTCTGGAGCTGCGCCTCTTCCGTCTTGTAGTAGTAGACGTTGAAGTGCGGCGAGTGGTAGATCTCCCACTTGAAATCCCGATACTGGATCTTGTTCTTGCCGAACCCCTCGCCGTAGAGCTGGGGCCCGAACTGCGCCCGCAGGGGCGCCAGGGCCAGGAACATCCAGGCGATACCGGCGGCGAGGGCGAGGACCGCGACGAACGGGCGATGCGATGAGCGCGTCAACGAGATCTCCTTTGCTCTCTACTGAATTTCCTACTACTGAGTGAACAGGATGCGGCTGGCCTCGACCTCTTTTTGCGTGAACACGTTGACGATCCGGTCCTCGAGCGAGAGGAGGTTCTCGAACATGCCCGCGAGAGGATCGGTGTTCTCCCCCTCGAAGCTCTGGAAATCCTTGAAATTGTCCTGATAGAGCAGGGCGCCGGTCTTGCCGTCGTAGACCTGCATCAGGATGTCGTACTGGAAGCCGGTCTGCTCGACCAGGACCTGGCGCAGATAGGTCCGGCCGTCGTACGGGGAGGTGTACTCCTCGGTGCGGTAGCCGCTGCGGTCCTGGATGTCGAAGTCGAGGCCGCCGGCGAGCACCAGGTCCGCCCCGATCCGCTCTCCGAAGGCGTGCCAGAAGTCCGTCTGCTTGGCGAGCTGCGCGAGGTCGTAGGTCGGGTAGTCGATCGGCCCCGGCTCGATCACCTTCAGCTCGGTCTCCCGGCGCAGGATCTTGACCAGGTAGCGGTCGAACTCCTTCTGGACGTCGATGTCGCGCCCCTTGACCTTCTCCGTACCCTCCTGGCGCACCACCAGGAAGGGGACCACGGCCACCGACTTGCGCCCCTGCAGGTCGAGCCTCGCGCGCTGGGGCAGCGTCAGCTTGACCTCCTGGGAGCCGGCGAAGGCGGGGAGGGCGGAGAGAGCGAGGAAGGTCGCGAGAGCGAGCGAGCGGTTGAGTGTCATTCCATTCCTCCTGAAATCGGCCCGTCCGTCTCGAACGGGGTCTCTACAGCGGCGGACGATTGTCCGCCGGAGGGGGCGGCGTGTCCCCGGGCGTGGACGGCTCCGGAGGCCCGGGATCCGGTTTCGGCGCCGCCGGCGTGGCCTTGTTGGTCTTGGTGGTGGAAGCCGGCAGGGCGGACTTCGTCTTGTCCCCCTTGTACCCCTGGTAGAACTGGACGAAGCGGGCGTAGTTGGTGCGGATGTTCTTGTCGTTGGGGGCCAGCTTCAGCGCCTTCTGGTAGTAGGAAAGCGCCTTGTCGAACTGGCCCGACGCCTCGTAGGCGACGCCCAGATTGCTCTCGATGCGGGCGTTGTCGGGATCCAGCCGCTCCGCCGCCTCGAAGCGGAAGAGCGCCTCGTGCCACAGCCCGCGGCGGGCCATGTCCACGCCGAACGAGAGCTGTGAGCCGGACTGGTTCGGCTGGCGGTTGCCGCTGCAGGCGGCAAGCGCGAAGAGAGCGGCTGAGAGACAGACGGCAGCGGCGCGCGAAGGCATCAGAGGAACCTCAGGGAGGGTCCGGTGCCAGGACCGGGTGAATAGATCGGAAAGCGTCATCGTCCGCGAATACCGAGGGGCTAGTATACACAACGCATGCCGGGCCTTCGGGCCGGCGCCTCCCCACCCGCGCAGTATCTCCGACAGCGCTTCGAACAGGGCCCGGACACTCTGTCCCGAGCCGCCGGGATTTGGTTCACCCGGCGAAATCCTGCCCGGAACTCTCTGACCCCAAAGGGTTTGTCAAAACAGCCCGGATTTTACGTCTTATTGGGGGTGAACCCTACTCAAGGAGACCCCCGACGCCATGCCCCAGCCGACCCGCCGCGAGCTGCTGATCGCCCTCAACGCCGCCCCCGACCTCTCCCGCCCGGCCGCCTACCGGCTGGCCCAGGAGCTGGACCGCTGGTCCATGGCGGGCTCCCCACCCGAGCACCTGGCCGCCGAGACCGGCGTTCCCCGGGCCCAGATGCGCAAGGCGCTGGCGGCGCTCGAAACCGCCGCCGGGGTCGCCGCCCGGCAGACCGCCGAGGCCGAGCGCCTGGGCGGACGGATCGTCACCGTGGACGATGCCGGCTACCCGGCCGGTCTGCGGCAGCTCTCGCCGCCGCCTCCCGTCCTTTATATAAGAGGAGAGATGCCGGGAGGGGAGGTGCCGGGCGAGCCCGCTGTCGCCATCGTCGGCTCGCGGCGGGCGGACGCCTACGGCCGTGAGGCCGCCGACCTCTTCGCGCGGGCGCTCGCCGCCGCCGGTGTGACGGTGGTCTCCGGCTTCGCCCAGGGGATCGACGCCGCGGCCCATCGCAGTGCGCTCGCGGCTCCCGGCGGACGCACGGTCGCCGTGCTCGGCTGCGGCCTCGGGGTGGATTATCCCCGCGGCCACGCCCGGCTGGCTGAGGAGATCGCCGCCGCCGGCGCGCTGGTGAGCGAGTTCCCCTGCGGCCTCATCCCCCGCGCCTGGCATTTCCCCCTGCGCAACCGCTCGCTGGCGGCGATGACCGCCGGCACCCTCGTCGTGCAGGCGGCCCCCCGCTCGGGCTCCCTGATCACCGCCCGCCATGCCCTCGACTTGGGGCGCGACGTCTGGGCGGTGCCGGGGCGGATCTTCGACGAGACCTCGCTGGGCGCCAACGCCCTGATCCGCGAAGGCGCTCACCTCGCCCAGCACCCGGCGGACCTGCTGGAGACGCTCCTCCCCACCCTCGCCGCCGCCCAACTCGCCCTGCCGCCGCAACCCGATCCCGGGCCGGAGCTCCCCGCCGGCTTCGCCGGCCAGGTCCTCGCCGAGATCCCGCCGGGGAAGGCCCGGCTGGCCGAGGAGATCGCCGCCCGCCTCGCCTCACCCGTCGACCGCGTGCTGGCCGCGCTGCTCGAGCTGGAGCTGGAGGGGTGGGTAAAGCGGCTGCCGGGGTCGATCTACGGCCGGTGAGGGGCACGAAGACATGGCGCCCCATGACCCGCTGTTCAAGAGCCTGCTCCGGACCTTCTTCGCCGGCTTTCTACGCCTCGTCGCGCCGGCGATGGCGGAGCGTCTGGACCTCGCCGCCCCGGTGTTCCTGGACAAGGAGTTCGTCTCTGCCGTGCCGCCCCGAACCCACGGGCTCGTGGATCTGCTGGCCCGGATACCGCTGAGGACCGGGACCGATCGGTTCCTCCTGGTCCACGTCGAGGTCGAAGCCCGGGCTCGCCGCGGGATGGGCAACCGGCTGCGGGATTACCATCGCGCGATCCAGGCGCGGCATGAGGACCCGATCCTGTCGATCGTAGTCTATTTGAAAGGCGGGCAGGAGGGAGTTTGTGAGCAGGTCCTCGACGGAGACCTGACGGCCCCGGGTCTGACGAGCTTCCGATATCTCTCGTTCGGTCTGTCCCGTTGTCCGGCGGCTGAATACCTTGCCCGGCCTGAGCCCCTCGCCTGGGCCTTGGCGGCCCTGATGAACCGGGGGGACTGGAGCCGGGCGGAGTTGAAGATGCGCTGTCTTACCCGGATCGCAGAGGCCTCTCTGGGCGATCGGGAGAGATTCGAGCTGGCAAACTGCGTCGAAACTTATCTAGAATTGACACCGGGGGAAGCCGAGGAGTTCTTTCTTCTCGATACTCCGCCCATCCGGAGGGCTCGCACAATGCTGTACAAGGTAACTTGGGCGGACAAGATGATGGGAGAGGGAGCTCGACAGATGCTCTTCGTCCTTCTTGAGGATCGCTTCGGTGCGATCCCCGAGGAGGTGAGGACCAGGCTCCAGAGAATTCGTTCCCTTGAGCGGCTCAACCGGCTCGCCAAGAAGGTGCACACGGTGGAATCCATCAAGGATCTGCTGCTGGGTTAGCCACTCTTCAGCTCCGTTTGAGGTACCTCCCGCCAAGTCCCTCAAGGGGCTTCGCCTCGACTAGCTACCCGCCCCGGGAATACCCCTTCCTTATAGATACGGGAGCCGCCCCCCAAGGTCCTGGTCCCGACGACCCGAGCCTTGCGGCGGGCGGCGGCCCGATGCTAGTGTCCCCGGCTTGCCCCGGTGGCGCACAACCCCTTTCAGAAATATTGACGACGTCCCCGAGGTTTCAGAGACGCGCTATGGCTAAGAATCTGCTCATCGTCGAAAGCCCGGCTAAAACCCGGACCCTCAAAAAGTTCCTCGGCCGGCAGTACGCCGTCGAGGCCTCGGTCGGCCATGTCCGCGATCTCGTGAAGAAGGGCAAGGACATGGGGATCGGCCCCGACTACGAGCCGCGCTACGAGGTGCTGGCCAATAAGAAGGACGTGGTCAAGAAGCTGCGCGACGCGGCCAAGGAGGCGGAGACGGTCTATCTCGCCCCCGATCCGGACCGCGAGGGGGAGGCGATCGCCTGGCACATCGCCGAGATCCTCAAGGACTCCAAGGACATCCGCCGGGTGACCTTCAACGAGATCACCAAGGGGGCCGTGCTCAAGGCGCTCGAGAACCCGCGCACGATCGATCTCAAGAAGGTCGACGCCCAGCAGGCCCGGCGCGTCCTCGACCGGCTGATGGGCTTCCGCCTCTCGCCGCTCCTCTGGGAGAAGGTCAAGCAGGGGCTCTCGGCCGGCCGCGTCCAGTCGGTTGCCCTCAAGATGGTCTGCGGCCGCCAAGCCGAGATCGACGCCTTTGTCACCGAGGAGTACTGGAACCTCGGCGCCGACCTCAAGGGCACGGTGCCACCCCCCTTCAACGCCCGCCTGCAGCGGATCGACGGCAAGAAGGCCGAGGTCGGCAACGGCGACGACGCGGCGCGCATCGTCAGCGCTCTCGAGACCGGCAAGTTCGTGGTCGGCAAGGTCGAGCGCAAGGAGTCGCGCCAGCGGCCGTCCCCGCCGTTCATCACCAGCCGGTTGCAGCAGGAGGCGGCGCGGCGCTACGGCTTCTCGGTCAAGCGCACCATGGGCATCGCCCAGGGTCTCTATGAAGGCAAGGAGATCGGCGGTCGCGGCCAGATCGGCCTGATCACCTACATGCGTACCGATTCGACCCGCGTGGCCGACGAGGCGCTCACCGGCGGCCGCGAATACATCGGCGCCACCTACGGCCCGGAGGCCCTCCCCGAGAAGCCCAACGTCTACAGCACGAAGGAGGGGGCGCAGGACGCCCACGAGGCGATCCGCCCGACCAGCTTCGACCTGCCGCCGGACGCCGTGCGCGACTTCCTCAAGGACGAGGAGTGGAAGCTCTACAAGCTGATCTGGGACCGTTTCGTCGCCTCCCAGATGCTGCCGGCCCTCTTCGACGTCACCCAGGTGGACATCGAGAACGGCCCGTACGTCCTGCGCGCCTCGGGCAAGGTGCTGAAGCGCGCCGGCTTCCTCGCGGTCTACCGCGAGGCCCCGGACGAGGATGCCCCGGTGGCCGACGACTCCCAGGAGGGGATGCTGCCGCCCCTGCGCGAGGGGGAGACCCTGGAGCTGGTGAAGGTGCTCTCGGAGCAGAAGTTCACCCAACCGCCGGCGCAGTACAGCGAGGCCACGCTGGTCAAGGCCCTGGAGGAGAACGGCATCGGCCGCCCCTCGACCTACGCCACCATCCTCTCCGTGCTGACCGACCGCGACTACGTCGAGCGGCTCGAGGGGCGCTTCCGCCCGACACAGCTCGGGACGCTGGTCAACGGCATGCTCCAGAAGGGGTTCCACGACATCCTGAACGAGGGGTACACGGCCGCCCTCGAGGGGCAGCTCGACCAGATCGAGGACGGCAAGATCGAGTGGAAGCAGGCCGTCGCCGACTTCGACGTGAAGTTCACGAAGGACCTCGAGACCGCCGGCGAACAGATGCCCAACGTCAAGAAGGACGGCATCGCGCTCGACGAGAAGTGCCCCGAGTGCGGCGCCGGCCTGGTGATGCGCTTCGGCCGCTTCGGGCCGTTCGTCGCCTGCAGCACCTATCCGGAGTGCAAGTACAGCCGCAACATCGACGAGGTGGCGGCGGGCCCGGCGGCCGCCGACGGCGCGGCCGAGGAGGAGGTCCCCCCGTGCGAGGTCTGCGGCAAGCCGATGGCGCTCAAGCGCAGCCGCTTCGGCACCTTCTACGGCTGCACCGGCTATCCGGAGTGCAAGAACATCCGCAAGACCGGCCCCAAGCCGTCGGCGCCGGTGCCGACCGGCGTCCCCTGCCCGGAGTGCGGCAAGGGGGAGATCGTCGAAAAGAAGTCCCACCGCGGCAAGACCTTCTGGTCCTGCAACCGCTATCCGGACTGCAAGTTCTCGCTCTGGAAGAAGCCGGTCATCCGCGATTGCCCGCAGTGCAACGCCACCTTCCTGCTCGAGAAGGTCACCAAGAAGCACGGCCTCCAGTACGTCTGCAACACCGAGGGTTGCGGCTACGTCGAGGACGCCGAGCCGGTCGAAGCCTCGGCCTGACGGCTCGTCGCGAGCTTGCGGCGTCACGTCGCGAGCTTGCGGCGCGGCGTCCAGGCTTGCGGCGCGGTCGCCGAGTCCGCGGCGTGTCGTTCGTGCCTCGAACGGGTTCGGCCGGCTTGCGCCGTGCCACTTCCCGCCTGAGCCGTCTCGCCCCAAGCTCCGTCACGGCCTCGCAAGCTTGCGAGGCCTCGCCGTGAGCCCGCGGGGACCGGCGCGAGTCTGCGACGGGACGCTCCAAGCCTGCCGCGGACGCCATCAGCTTGCTGCGAGCTCTCCAAAGTTGAGAGGACACGCGCCGGGTCTCGCCGGAGCGCTTCAGGCTCGGGTGGGCTCACGGCAAGCCTGGCGGAGGCGCCGCAAGCTGGGTTGGAGGCGCCGCAAGCTCCTCCGCAGCCTTTCTACCGCGTAGCCTCTCTGGGAGCTGTTACCATCCGCCCCCGTGCCGTCCTACGATGTGATCATCCCCGCGCGCGACGAGACCCCGACCGTCGCGGGGGTGGTGACGGCGGCTCTGGGCGCGCGGGGAGTGGGACGGGTGTTCGTGGTGGACGACGGCTCGTCCGACGGCACGGCGGCGGCGGCGGCGCGGGCCGGGGCCGTGGTGCTCTCCCGTCCCCCGGATGAGAGAGGGAGCAAGGCACGGGCGCTCGCCCTGGGGGTCGCGGCCGCCGCGGCCCCCGTACTGGTCTTCTTCGACGCCGACATCCTGCACGTCCGCCCGGAGCACTTCGAGGCCCTGGCCGCGCCGGTCCTGGACGGCGAGGCCTGGCTCTCCTGCGGCATGATCAGCTACGGCCGGCTCCGCGACCCCTTCTTCCTTCGCCTCCCCCCCATCACCGGCCTGCGGGCGATCCGCCGCGAGGTCTTCGAGGCCATCCCGGACTCGAAGCGCAACGGCTTCCAGATCGAGATCATGATCAACGAGGTGATCGCCCGGGGCGGGCTACCGAGCACCATCCGGGTGCTCCCGGGGCTGCGGCACCGGTCCAAGGTCCAGAAGGTGGGCTGGCGGCGGGGGCTCCCCTCGCATCTCGCCATGACCCGGGAGCTGCTCGCCTGCTTGCGGTTCGTCCCCCTCTGGACCTATCGTGCCTACCTGAGCCACCTCAAGGTGCTGCCGCCGGCGGGCTCATCTGCCCGGAGGTCTGTTACGTAAGAAAGGCATGAGCATGAAGAAGACGAGTCTCGCCCTGATGCTCCTCGGCCTGCTGCTCGCCGCCCTGCCGGCCGCGGCGGTCAATCCCCCGGATTACAAGCCCTGGGGGGATCTCCTCGCCAAGTATTACGACCCCGCCAAGGGGATGAACTACAAGGCCCTCAAGGCCAACGACAAGAAGGCCCTCGACGAGCTGCGCCGGCAGATGGCGCAGGTGGACCCCGGGGCGCTGCCGCGGACGGACCAGCTCGCCTACTGGATCAACCTCTACAACATCTCGGTGGTCAACGTCGTGGTCGAGCACTACCCGGTCGCCTCGATCCGCGACATCTCGACGGATCCCATCACGCGCATCAATGTCTTCAAGAAGGACTCCGTGATGACGAAGAAGGGAGCGATCTCCCTCAACGACGTCGAGAACGACAACATCCGCGACTCGTTCAAGGACCCGCGCATCCACTTCGCCATCAATTGCGCCGCCAAGAGCTGCCCGCCGATCCGCCCCGAGCCCTACGTAGGCGCCCAGATCTCCCAGCAGCTCGACGACCAGGTGCGGATGTTCCTCAACGGCCCCCACGGCGTGCGTCTGGAGAAGAATGGGGGGGAGCTCGTCTTGCATACCACCAAGATCATGGACTGGTTCGCCGACGATTTCGAGAAGTGGAGCGCCGGCCGGAGTCGTTTTATCTCCAAATACGTGACCCCCGACAAGCGCAAGCAGATCGAGGCGGCCGGCAACCAGATCGATCTCAAGTTCGACGATTACGACTGGAAGCTGAACGACGTGAAGTGAATGAAGACGCAAGGAGACGCATGATCGGCCAGCCGAAGTCTTTCAGCAGGGTACTAGGGCTCTTCCGGGACCCGGCGACGGCCGAGAAGCGCGCGCTCCTCGCGGAGCGCTGGGCGGGGCTCGACCCTGCTCTTCGCCTCCCCGGGCAGGGGCTGGGGCAGAAGGCGACCGGGTGCGGCGCCACGATCGGCATCCAGCCCCGCTGCGACTTCGCCTGCACCGGCTGCTACCTCGGCCGCGAGGCGAACCAGGTTCCCGCGATGCCGACCGAGGCCGTGCTGCGGCAGCTCGACGAGCTGCGCCGCTGGCTGGGCCCCAAGAGCAACGTCCAGGTCACCGACGGCGAGGTGACGCTGCGGCCGGTTGACGAGTTGACGGAGATCCTCCGCTACGCGCGGTCGATCGGCATCATCCCGATGGTGATGACCCACGGCGACAACCTCCGCCGCCAGCCGGGCCTGCTCGAGCGGCTGATGACCGAGGGGGGGCTGACCGAGGTCTCGATCCACGTCGACATCACCCAGCGCGGGCGGGACGGCTACAAGGCGCCGAAGTCGGAGCTGGAGCTGATGCCGTTGCGCGACGAGTTCGCGGCGATGGTCCGCGAGGCCCGCCGGCGGACCGGCCGGCCGCTGCGCGCCGCCATGACCCTCACCGTCACCCAGGACAACCTCCCCCAGATCGCCGACGTGGTGCGCTGGCTGGTGCGCAACCGCGACGCCTTCAGCCTGGTCAGCTTCCAGCCGCTCGCCCAGGTGGGGCGGACGCGCAAGAGCCAGCGCGGGGTGACCGCGACCGACCTGTGGACGGAGGTCGGCCGCGCCACCGCCGGGTTCGGGCTCCCGCTCGACGGCACCGGGCCGATGCATCTCGGCCACACCGAGTGCACGCGTTTCGTGCCGCTGCTGGCGCTGGAGCGTCCGGGCGAGGAGCCGCGGCTCTTCCAGGGCATCCGCGACGAGCCCGAGGACGTGGCGGTGATGTCGGAGTTCTTCGCGCACGGCATCGGCGGGACGGCCTTCCGCGACGACGACCCGCTCGAGAAGGTGGCGCGCTTCCTCGGCATGGTGGGCACCGCCCCCGGCTGGGTGTTCGGCCGCGTCCGCCGCTGGATCGACGCCCGCGCCCGCGCCGAGGCCGGCATGCCGCTCTCCCGCCTCCTCTTCGACGGCCTCCGCGGCCGGCTGCGGATCGACGGCCTCACCCTTACCAGCCATCACTTCATGAGCCCGCAGGAGCTGCAGACCCCCGTGGGTCAGGACCGGCTCGCCGCCTGCGTCTTCCGCCTCCCCTACAACGGGGAGATGGTGCCGATGTGCCAGATGAACGCCGACGGCGTGCGGGAGCGGTTCTACGCGGAAATCATCGACGGGAGCGCGGCGGAGGGACCGTCGCGGCCTCTCCTGCCGGTGACCCATTGACGAGACCGGCGAAGCGCTCCCAGATCGCGTCCACGTCGAGATCCCGGACCACCTTCACCGGCCGCTCGCCGGCCCCATATTCTACCCAGAGATTGGGATGAAGCCGTACCCGGGTGTCCTCCACCGCCGTCAGCGACGGGTCGATCGCGTACGCCGCGGCGGCCAGGTCGAAGACCGGGAACCGTCGCGATCCTCGCAGGAGGAGCGAGCGGCGGGACCAGCGGACGGAGCAGCGGCGCAGGAAGTCACCCAGCGGTCCCTGGAGATCCCGCATCTCCCGGGGGCCGATCCGCAGCCGGCGGGCGACGTCGAGGGGGATCACCGTCAGCGCCAGATCCGAGGCGAAGACGGCCCGGGTCGCCGCCCGGTCCTTCGTCAGGTTGAACTCGTGCGGCCACCAGGGCGGAAACCGGCCACGGGAGGTGAGATTGCTGCCGACGAGGACGGCTTCCGAGCAACGAGTCAGAACGGCCGCCAGATTGGTCAGCGGACCCAGTGCAATAAACCGGAGCGGCGCCCGCAGATCCGTGCGATCGATTCGGTCCGGGACGTCCCCCGCCGCAACCCCCCGCAGGTAGGGCCCCCGGTACCCGCAGAGCTCTCCGAGGGCGCGGTTGTTCCGATCCGCCGCCGCCTCGCCCGTGTTGCCGCCGACGCTCGCCATCGCCGCCACCGGCAGCCCGCTCCGCAGCAGGGCGGCGATGGCGAAGGCGTCGTCCACATCTCCGGACGGCGAGCCCGCGGCGTTGTCGGTGTCGATCAGCAGCATGGCGTCCTGCTGGCATTCTCCACGGTCTCGAACGATATACTCCCGGCCATGACGCCGCCCGTCCTCTATGACCAGCCTCGGGTCAGACCCTGGACGGGGGACCGCGTTTGATCGACCGCATCGCGGACTGGCTGACCGCGCTCGCGGTCAACCACCGGCGGGCGATCTTCTGGGGGGCCGCGGCGCTCGCGGTCCTCTCGCTCGTCTCCGCCTCCCGCCTGCGCTTCAATCCGGACATCCTGTCGCTGATCCCGCAGAACAACAAGGTGGTCAACGACTTCCGCCAGGTCGTCGAGAAGATGGGGACACTCGATCAGCACATCGTGGTCGTGCAGATCCCCCCCGGCCGGCAGGTGGACGACTACGAGCCGCTCATCGAGTCGCTGGCGCGGCGCTACAAGGCCCTGCCCACCGTCGCCGACGTGCAGTACCGGCTGCCGAACCCGCTGGAGATGATGGACGAGATCCTCCCCCGGGTGCTGCTGCTGCTCAACCCGGCCGAGCTCGAACCGGGTGGCCGCGGCGCTCGCCGACCCGCAGATCGCGCAGTCGGTGGCGGAGAACCGGCAGACCCTGCGCACCCCCCAGGGGATCGCCGCCCAGGAGCTGGTGCAGAACGACCCCTTCCACCTGCTGCCGATCTTCCTCGACAAGTTCCGGCCGGCGGGGGGCGGGTTCAAGCTCGACGCGTCGAGCGGATACTTCCTCTCGGCCGACCACTCGACGCTGCTGATGCTGGTGCAGCCGCGCCGGCCGGCCCAGGACATCCCGTTCGGCCGGCGCTTCATGGCGCAGGCCCGCCAGATCGAGCGCGCCGCCCTGACCGACCTCCGCGGCCAGGCGGTCGCCGGCCTGCCCGCTCCCAAAATCGGCTACACCGGCGGCTACGCGATCTCCCTCTACGACGCCGAGCTGATCCAGAAGGACGTGATCTACAACGTCGTCTTCTCCTGTGTAGCGGTGCTCGCCCTCTTTCTCTATGCCTTCCGCCGCCCCGCCGCGCTGCTCTACGCCGGCATCCCCATGGTACTGGCGGTGGTGGGAACCTTCGGCCTCGCCGGGCTCCTCTTCGGCCAGCTCTCCTCATCGAGCGCCGCCTTCGGCGCCCTGGTGGCAGGGCTGGGGGTCGACTTCATCACCGTGCTCTACGGGCGCTACGCGGCCGAGCGGGGGCGTGGGGCCGAGCCGGCGGCGGCGATCCGCGGCGCCTACCGCTCCACCCTCTACGGAGTCTTCTTCGCGGCGCTCACCACGGCGGCGACCTTCTACTCCTACCTGTTCACCGACTTCAAGGGGATGAGCGAGCTGGGGGTCCTCACCGGCACCGGCATCCTGATCTTCCTCATCTGCGTGCTGTTCCTGCTGCCGGCCCTGCTGATGGCCACCGACCCTGGCGGCTCCGCGAGGGGGCGGCTGGAGCTGCGCTCCTTCGGCTCGGACAGCCTGGTCCGCCGGGCGATCGCCCACCCGCGGGCGACGGTGCTGATCTGGGTCGGGATCGTGGCGGTCTGCGCGGCGCTGGCGCCCGGCCTCGAGTTCAGCGACAACATCGAGAACCTGCGCGCCAAGGGGAACGAGGGGGTGATCAACCAGACGCTGGTCACCCAGAAGTTCGGCCAGTCGTTCGGCTTCATGATGTACGTGGTCCAGGCGAAGGACCTCGAAACCGTGCTGCGGAAGACCCAGGACGCGAACCGCGAGTTGCGGGCCAAGGTCGAGAACGGCCCGCTCTCCTCCATCCAGTCGATCGCGACCTTCCTCCCCCCCCAGTCGCAGCAGATGGAGATCCTGGCGCGCCTGCGCGCCGGGCGGAACGACACCTTCTCGTTCGACCGCATCGCCGCCACCCTGCACCGGGCCCTGGCCGCGAACGGCTTCCGCCCCGACGCCTACGACTCATTTCTGGGGCTCTTCCGCCAGGCCCTCTCCCCGCCGGGACCGGTGGGGCCGGGGGACATCCACGACGAGCGCCTGGCCGCGCTGCTGCGGCGCTTCCTGAAGCGGACCGACGACGGCTACATCTCGGTGATCTACCTCTATCCCAAGGGGGGATCGTGGCGGCGCTTCGTCCCCCGGGACCTGATCGCGCTGGCCGACCGGCAGGGGGCGATCCTGACGGGGGTCAACCGGCTGTCGTCCTCCCTGCGCGCCATCGTGCGCCAGGACGCCACCCGCTCGACGCTGCTCGGCTTTGCCCTCGTCTTCGCGATGTTCTCGCTCGCCTACCGCTCGCTGAAGTGGGGGGCGCTCGCCTTCGTCCCGTTCCTGGCCGGCGCGGCCGGCATGCTGGGGGCGATGTCGCTGCTCCACCTGCAGTTCAACTTCATCAACGTCTACGTGGGGCTGTTCCTGGTCGGCGTCGCCACCGACTACGCGGTCTACATGCTGCAGCGCTACCTGGAGGACCCCGCCGGCTTCGCCGCCGGCGCGCCCGAGACCGGCCGGGCGGTGGTGATGGCGGCGCTGACCTGCGTCGTGGGCTTCGGCTCCTTCGCCCTCTCCCACTACCCCGGCCTGCGCTCGATCGGCTACGCCAGCACCTTCGGCGTCACCTTCAGCTGCCTGGCGGCGATCACCCTGCTGCCGGCGCTGCTGGCGTGGCGATCCAGAGCCAAGAAATAACCGGATCGACCGTCACTTCGGGCTGGCCACGAGGGCAGCCAGGGAAGGAGCCGCGCCGGCCTGGAAGACGAATTCGGTGAGCTCCTCGATCGAAGCGATCGCGTCGACCCTCCGCCGGACTTCGTCCGGCAGAGGACCGAAGCGCCTCTCGAGGTCCCGCAAGAGGACTCCACGAGCCTTCTGGAGAGCGTCCTCCTGGCCCTCCTGCTTCCACTGATGAGTCCATTCCATGACACGCTCGGCGAGCATCGACTTGACCTCCTGAAGATCGGCGACCTGGGTGATGGCGATCCCGGGTACCCGGGCGGGAAGCAGGACTCCCGACAGCCAAGTGCTGAACGACCGCCTCAGCTCCGCGAGATCCGGCTCCCGCAACCACTCGATCAGCGCCGCCAGGATCCGCTGGATGTCTTCCGGACCCCGGCTCTTCTCCAGCCGGAACAGCGCCGCCGCCACATTGCGCAAAGAATCCAGCTCGGAGTCCGCCATCCGCATTTCGTCCAGCAGACAGTAGCGCATCTGAGGCCGGTACCGCTCCAGGCCGCCCGGGACCTCCGCAATCAGCTCGGAAGCTTCCCGAGCGGCGCCCCAGGGCGCGTAGCCATTATAGAGAACCAGTGGCAGGACCGGCGGCAACTTGCCGGAACGGGTGAGCTCCCGCCGCTGTATGAGGTCTTGGTAGAGCAGCCCCAGGTAGACCATCATGCGGAGCGCCATGAACGGGTCGACGGTGGACTGGAACTCGATCAGGAGGTAGACGTAGAGCAAGCGGCCACTCCCCCAGTGGAGCCGCCAGACGACGTCGCTCTCCCGGTTGCTCAACTCCGGAGTGACGTAGCTGCCGGGGACCTTCTCCAGGGTCGAGAAATCGAGATCCCGGACCCAGTCCTCCCGGACGAAACCGCGAAGCAGGTCCGCGACCATCTCTGGATGGGAGAAAAGAAGCTTGTATCCGCGATCGTGATCCGCCACCGCCACTCCGTTCGACATGTCCGCAAGGAACGCGGTATTGTCGCAGGGGACGAAGGTATCCGCAAGAAGGCAATCGCAGCGCTTGGTGCCTGAGTCTATAATCCGCCCATGCACAGCCCCGTCCACATCGTCGGCGGCGGGCTCGCCGGCTCGGAGTGCGCCTGGCAGCTCGCGGAGCGGGGGCTCGACGTCGTCCTCCACGAGATGCGGCCGGCCAGGGGGACGGCGGCGCACAAGTCGGGGGATCTCGCCGAGCTGGTCTGCAGCAACTCGCTGCGCAGCGACGACCCCTTCCATGCCGCCGGGCTCCTCAAGCGGGAGATGGAGGCCTTCGGCTCGCTGATCATCGGCAAGGCCCGCGAGGCGGCGGTGCCGGCGGGGAGCGCCCTGGCCCTCGACCGCGACCGCTTCGGCGCCCTGGTGACGGCGGCGATCGGCGGCCACCCGCGGATCGAGCTGCGGCGCGAGGAGGTCGCGGAGATCCCGGCGGGCGAGGTGGTGATCGCCACCGGCCCCCTCACCTCCGAGGCGATGTCTGCCCGGCTCCAGGAGCTCCTCGGCGGCGAGTACCTCTACTTCTACGACGCCATCGCCCCGATCGTGGAGGCGGAGAGCCTCGACCTGTCGAAGCTCTTCTGGCAGTCGCGCTGGGGCAAGGGGGAGGGGGAGGACTACCTCAACTCGCCGATGGACGAAGCGGAGTACCTCGCCTTCCACGCCGCGGTCACCGGCGCCGAGGTGGTGACGCCGCACGAGTTCGAGCAGGCGGTCTTCTTCGAGGGGTGCCTGCCGATCGAGGAGCTCGCCCGCCGCGGCGTGGACACCCTGCGCTACGGGCCGATGAAGCCAGTCGGGCTGCGGACGCCCGACGGCCGGCGCCCCTGGGCGGTCGTCCAGCTCCGCCAGGAGAACCTGGCGAAGAGCCAGTTCAACCTGGTCGGCTTCCAGTCGCGCATGAAGTGGGGGGAGCAGAACCGGGTGCTGCGGATGATCCCGGGGCTGGAGAACGCCAGCTTCGTCCGCTTCGGGCAGATCCACCGTAACACCTTCATCAACGCGCCCACCCATCTCGACAAGCGCTACCGGGTGAAGGCGGAGCCGCGGGTGCGCCTCGCCGGCCAGATCACCGGCGTCGAGGGGTACCTCGAATCGGCGGCGACCGGCCTCGCGATCGGCCTGTATCTGAGCATGGAACGGCAGGGGCGCGAGCCCGAGCCGTTCCCCGCTACCACCGCGCTCGGGGCGCTCGCCCGCCATCTCACCGAGTCGGACCCCGGGCATTTCCAGCCGGCCAACATCAACTACGGCCTGTTCGAGGAGCTGCCCGGCCGCATCCGCAAAGCGGAACGCCGCGCCGCCTACGTCGAGCGGGCGCAGGCCGATCTGGCGGCCTGGGCGGAACGGAACGGGGTGGGGATCCTGTGCGCCGCCTGATCCATCGCTACCTCGAGCACCTCCAGGGGGAGCGCCAGCTCTCCCCCCAGACCCTGCGCGCCTACGAGCACGACCTCGTCACCTTCCACGAGTTCCTCTGCCGCGACTTCCTGGGCAAGGACCCGGACGCGGTCCGGCCGGGGGACGTCGATCCGCTGGCGGTGCGCTCCTTCCTGGCGGCGCTCACCCGTTCCGGCCTCGGCAAGCGCAGCCAGGGGCGGGCGCTCTCGGCCGTGCGCAGCCTCTTCCGCTTCGCCTGCCGCGAGGGGACCCTGGAGGCCAATCCGGCCCAGGGGGTGAAGACTCCCAAAGCCCCGAAGACCCTCCCCCGCCACCTGCGGCCGGGCGAGGTCGAGAGCCTGATCGAGGCGCCGGAGGGGGAGGGGCCGCTGGTGCTGCGCGACCGCGCCATCCTCGAGCTGCTCTACGCGGCGGGGCTTCGCGTCTCGGAGCTGGTGGGGCTCGACTGGCCTGACGTCGACCTCTCGGCCCGCATGGTGCGGGTAATGGGCAAGGGGAGCAAGGAGCGCATGGTCCCCTTCGGCCGGCCGGCGGCGGAGGCGCTGCGGCGATGGCTGGAGACCTGGGAGGCGGTCCGCGGCCCTGGCGACGACGCCCAGCCGGTCTTCCTCAATCACCAGGGGACGCGGCTGACCGACCGCTCGGTGCGACGGGTGATCGACCGCTGGGTGGACGCCGCCGCGGTGGCGCGGGGGGTCCATCCCCATACCCTGCGCCACACCTTCGCCACCCACCTGCTGGAGGGCGGCGCCGACCTGCGGGCGATCCAGGAGCTGCTCGGGCACAGCTCGCTGTCGACCACCCAGAAGTACACCCATCTGGAGGTCGATCGCCTGCTCGCGGTCTACCGCGACGCCCACCCCCGGGCGCGGCGAGGTTGACCCGCAGGGATTGATCGCGGGCAGGCCCGGCCGGCAGTGTACAATCCCCGTCCCATGGATACGTTCAAATCAACCACGGTCCTGCTCGTGCGCCGCGACGGCAAGGTGTGCATGGCGAGCGACGGGCAGGTTACGATGAATCAGAGCACCATCGTCAAGGGCGGCGCGCGCAAGGTCCGGCGCGTCGGCAAGGGGAAGGTGCTAGTGGGCTTCGCCGGCGGCGGGGCGGACGCGCTGGCGCTCGTCGGCCGCCTGGAGGAGAAGCTCGAGGAGTTCAACGGCAACCTGGAGCGGGCGGTCGTCGAGCTCGCCAAGGACTGGCGGACCGACCGCGCGCTGCGGCAGCTCCAGGCGATGATCCTGGTCACCGACAAGGAGAAGAGCTTCTTCGTCTCGGGAGCCGGCGAGCTGATGCAGCCGGACGAGGAGGAGCCCGTGCTCTCGATCGGCTCGGGGGCCAACTACGCGCTGTCCGCCGCCCGCGCCCTGCTCCGGCACACCACCATGCCCGCCCACGATGTGGTGCGCGAGGCGATGAAGATCGCTTCCGAGATCTGCATCTTTACCAACGACCACCTGACGGTCGAGGAACTCTAGAGAAAGACACCATGACTCTTCAGATCTCCAGCGAGGCGCCAGCCGGTCTCGCAATCGAGAATATGACGCCACGGCAGATCGTCACCGAGCTCGACAAGTACGTCGTCGGGCAGCGGATGGCGAAGCGGGCGGTGGCGATCGCCCTGCGCAACCGCTGGCGCCGGCAGCAGCTGACGCCGGAGCTGGCGGAGGATATCGCGCCCAAGAACATCCTGATGATCGGCCCCACCGGCGTCGGCAAAACCGAGATCGCCCGGCGGCTGGCGCGCCTCGCCAAGGCGCCCTTCCTCAAGGTCGAGGCGAGCAAGTTCACCGAGGTGGGCTACGTCGGCCGCGACGTCGAGTCGATGATCCGCGATCTCGTCGAGATCGCCGTCACCATGGTCAAGGAGGAGAAGCGCGAGTCGGTGCGCGAGGCCGCGATGGCCCGCGCCGAGGACCGCCTGCTGCAGCTCCTGGTGCCGCCGCGGCCGATCAACACCTACCTGCGCCACGAGGAGGAGAACGAGGACGAGCTCGCCGCCACGCGCGAGAAGTTCCGCGACAAGCTCCGCTCGGGCGCGCTCGACAACCGGCGGGTGGAGATCGAGGTGGAGGAGTCCTCCTACCCGAGCCTCGAGATGTTCACCCCGCAGGGGGTCGAGGAGGTCGGCATGAACATCAAGGACATGCTGCCCGGCCTCTTCGGCCGCAAGAAGAAGCAGCAGGTCTCGGTGGCCGAGGCGCGCGAGATCCTGCAGCAGCAGGAGTCCGAGAAGCTGATCGACCGCGCCCTGGTCTCCCGCGAGGCGCGCGAGCGCGTCGAGCAGGGGGGGCTGATCTTCCTCGACGAGATCGACAAGATCGCCGGCCGCGAGGGGGGCCGCGGCCCCGACATCTCGCGCGAGGGAGTGCAGCGCGACCTGCTGCCGATCGTCGAGGGGACGAACGTGTCGACCAAGTACGGCATGGTGAAGACCGACCACATCCTGTTCATCGCCGCCGGCGCCTTCCACGTCAGCAAGCCGTCGGACCTGATCCCGGAGCTGCAGGGTCGCTTCCCCATCCGGGTGGAGCTCGATCCGCTGACCGAGCAGGACTTCGTCCGCATCCTGACCGAGCCCGAGACGGCGCTGACCAAGCAGTATTCGGCCCTGCTCTCGACCGAGGGGGTGCAGCTCGAGTTCACCTCCGACGCGGTGGGGGAGCTCGCCCGCCTGGCCGTCGAGGTCAACTCCTCGACCGAGAACATCGGCGCCCGCCGGCTCTCGACGCTGATGGAGCGCCTGCTCGACGAGGTCTCCTTCGAGGCCCCCGACATGTCGGGGGAGGCGGTGAAGGTCGACGGCGAATACGTGCGCCGGGTGCTCTCCGGCATCGTCCAGGACCAGGACCTCTCGCGCTATGTCCTCTAGAACCGGCGGCCGGCTCGCGAGCAGGCTGGTCGCGGCGATCCTGCTGGCCGCGGCGCTCGGCTGCGGCAAGCAGGGCCCTCCGCTGCCTCCGCTGCGGGGCGTGCCGGCGCCGGTGAAGGACCTCACGGTCGTCCAGCAGGGCCCCCGGCTCCTGGTCAGCTTCACCTACCCGACGGTGACGGCGGCGGGCACCGCCCTCGCCGGGGTCTCGGCCGTCGAGATCTGGTCCGTCGCGCGCATCGCGCCGGACGGCAAGGCGACCCCGATCGACGCGCGCGAGTTCGGCACCCTGGCGAAGCCCGTCCAGAAGATCGAGGGCGCGGACCTGACCTCGGCCACCTCCGGCAGTCGGATCGACATCGCCCTCCCCGTGCCCGCGACGCTGCTGACGCCGGTACCCCCGGCGCCGGCAGCACCAGCGGCGCCGGCGACCCCGCCCGCCGCGGCACCTCCCGCGGCAGCACCGCCTGCCGCGATCCCGCCCCCGGCCGGGACGACTCCCGCTCCCAGCCCGACGCCAGCGACCGGAACGACGCCGGCCGCTCCGGCGGGGCCGCAGCCCCAGGCGGGCTATTTCGCCGTCCGCACGTTCGGCAGGAACGGCGACCGTTCGGATCTCTCGAACATCGTCTCGGTGGTGCCCAAGGCGCCGCCGGCATCGCCCGCGCGGGTCACGGTCACCCCCCGCGGCGACGGCGTCCTGGTCGAATGGACCCCCGCCGAAGGGACCCTGGCGGGGTACAACGTCTACCGGCGGGGGGCCCAGGAGCGCACCAACGCGAAGCCGGTCCACACCGCTGGAGCCCAGGACAAGAGCTGGCTCGACAACACCGCCCGCTTCGGCCAGGACTACATCTACGGCGTGACGGCCCTCTCCCAGCTCCAGCCGCCGATCGAGAGCGCGATCGCGAGCGAGCACGAGGTTCGCTACGTCGACCGCTTCGCGCCGCCGCCGCCGGCCGAGCTGGTGGCCCTGACCGAGCCGGGCCGGGTCCGCCTGGTCTGGCGGCCGAGCGAGGCGGAGGACGTCGCGGGCTACGTCGTCTACCGCCGCGAGGGGGACGCCGGAAAGTTCGAGCGGGTCACGCCCAAGCCGGTCGAGGCCGCGGAGTACGTCGACACGGCGGTCGGCAGCCGCAAGACCTACACCTACCGCGTCACCGCGGTGGACCAGACGGGCAACGAGAGCGCGCCCGGCAACGAGGTCCGGGCCGCGGTGCCATGACCCCGTTCCATCATGACCCCCTTCTATAAAGTCTCCGGCAGCGGCAACGACTTCCTGGCGCTGGCGGAGCCTTCCGAGGTCCCGGCCGCCGGGACGATCCGCGCCTGGTGCCGGCGCGGCGTCTCGCTCGGGGCGGACGGCCTGTTCGTCCTGCGGCGGACGGATGGCGGCGCGGCGATGGACTACTTCAACGCCGACGGCCTCGCCGCCGACCTCTGTCTCAACGGCACCCGCTGCGCCGCCCAACTGGCCTTCCATCTCGGCTGGGCGGAGGGGACGGTCGAGATGCGCACGGCCGCGGGCGTCTTCTCCGCCCGGCGTCTGGACGACTCCCGCGTCGCGGTCGACCTCCCCGTTCCTGAGGAGCCGCGCGAGCTCACCGTCGAGATCGCGGGCTCGTCCGGTATCCGCTCGTCCCATGCGGGCTACCGGCTCCTGGTCGGAGTCCCCCACTTCGTGCTCCCCTGGCCCGCGGAGCTTGCCGATGCCCCCGTCCGCGAGCTGGGGCGCGCGATCCGCCGCCACCCCGTCTTCGGCCCGCCGGGGACGAACGTCAACTTCGTCCGCTTTCCCGCACACGACCGGATGGAAATCCGTACCTACGAGCGGGGGGTCGAGGACGAGACCCTCTCCTGCGGCACCGGCGTGCTGGCAAGCGCCGCCGTGGGCCTCGCCACCGGCAGGGTCCGGCTGCCGCTCCAGGTCATGACCCAGGGCGGTTTCGGGCTGGAGGTCGCGGGGGACTTCGAAGGAGGGCGGTGGTCCCTAGCCGGCGACGCCCGCGTGGTCGCCGCGGGGGAGATGCTCGCCGGAGCCTGGGCGAGCCCCTCCCCTCCTCCCTGGGCCCTCGCCGGATCGTGACGGATTCGTTATCCTTTCGCCGGCGGCCGCCACGGCCGG
Source organism: uncultured Acidobacteriota bacterium (assembly GCA_963698025.1). GTDB lineage: Bacteria > Acidobacteriota > Thermoanaerobaculia > Multivoradales > UBA5704 > DATARR01. The sequence goes on from OY969112.1 coordinate 3,153,300, forward strand.
CCGCGTTCTTGCACGCTTGGTCATGCCGGGGAGGGCTGATATGAGAGGAGACCTTCGCGTCGCAGCCATCGTACCGGCCTATAACGAGGAGGCCACTCTCGTCGAGGTCCTCTCGGTCCTCAAGGCGACCGCCGCGATCGACGAGGTCCTCGTGGTCTCCGACGGTTCGACGGACGGCACGGTGGAGATCGCCCGCTCGCTGGGGCTGCGCACCATCCACCTGCGCCAGAACCAGGGCAAGGGGAGGGCAATGGCGATCGGCGTCGCCCACACCGACGCCGAGATCCTGCTCTTCGTCGACGGCGACATCATGAACCTGACGGTCGATCTGATCGACCGCCTCATCGAGCCGGTCCTCTCCGGCGGCTCCGACATGAACGTCGGCATCCGCCACCGCGGCCGGCCGATCAACGCCATCCAGGAACGCACCGGGCCGCTGCTCTCCGGCATCCGCTGCCTGCGGCGGGAAGTCTTCGCGGCCGTCCCCGAGAGCCACCGCGAGGGTTTCGCCATCGAGACCGGCCTCAACTGGGCCTGCCGCCAGCTCGGCTGCCGCACCACGACGATCGTGATGTACAACCTGAAGCATCTGGTCAAGGAGAAGAAGCGCGGCCTCGTGCAGGGCTTCCGAGCCCGCTACCGGATGTTCGCCGCCGTGTTCGGCGCCTATCTCGTCCTGCAGTTCAAGGCGCCCCCCCTGCGCGAGGACGCACCGGCGCACCCCCCCTTCCAACCCGAGCTCGAATACATCAACTTCTAGATGCCCGGACAAGAGTTTCTCCCCGTCGACGAGCAGATGGAGCTGCTCCGGCGCGGCGCCGTGGACCTCGTGGACGAGGCCCAGTTGCGCGCCAAGCTGGAGCGTTCGCACAGGACCGGAACGCCGCTGACGGTGAAGACCGGCTTCGACCCCTCCTCCCCGGACCTCCATCTCGGCCACACGGTGCTGCTGCGCAAGATGCGGCACTTCCAGCAGCTCGGCCACCGTGTCGTCTTCCTGATCGGCGGCTTCACCGCCCGCATCGGCGATCCCACGGGCAAGAAGGCCACCCGCCCCCAGCTCACCGGGGAGGAGGTGGCGGCCAACGCCCGCACCTATCAGCGGCAGGTCTTTCGCGTGCTGGACGAGGCCCAGACGGTGGTCGACGACAACGACCGCTGGCTGGGGGCGCTCGGCTCGCACGGGATGATCCGCCTCGCCGGCCGATACACCCTCGCCCGCATGATGGAGCGGGAGGACTTCCGGACCCGTTTCCAGGAAGGTCGCCCCATCCACCTCCACGAGCTCCTCTACCCGCTCGCGCAGGGGTACGACTCCGTCGTGCTCGAGGCCGACGTCGAGCTCGGCGGCCACGACCAGATCTTCAACCTGCTCGTCGGGCGCGACCTGATGAAGGAGGAGGGGATGGAGCCCCAGGTCGTGCTCACCGTGCCGCTGCTCGTGGGCCTCGACGGCCACGACAAGATGTCGAAGAGCCTGGGCAACGCCATCGCCGTCGAGGATCCCCCGCGAGAGATGTACGGCCGGACGATGTCGATCCCCGACCCGCTGATGTGGGACTGGCTGCTCCTGCTGACCGACCTCCCCGAATCCGGGATCCGCGACCGCCGGGCCCGGCTCGAGGCGGGGGCGCTCCACCCCAAGGCGGTCAAGCAGGAGCTCGCCCGCAGGCTGGTCGCCCAGTACCATGGGGAGGAGGCCGCCGCCCAGGCCGAGGCGGAGTTCGAGAACGTCTTCGCTGGCGGCGGCGTGCCGGACGACGTGCCCGAGAAGGAGCTCGCCGGCACCTTCACCCTCACCCGGCTGCTCACCGCGGCGGAGCTGGCGCCGAGCAACGGCGAGGCCCGCCGGCTGATCGAGCAGAAGGCGGTCTCGATCGACGGCGAGCGGGCCGAAGATCCCTTCCTGGAGCTCCCTCCGCGCCCGGAGCCCTACCTCTTCAAGGTGGGCAAGCGGCGCTTCGCGCGCATCCGGCTCACCGGCCCCGCGGCATAAAAAAAGTGGTGCGCCCGAGTCGAGGACTGGGCACACCCGAGGGGATTCAGTCTCCCTTTTTTTGTCTTTGTTGCCCTTAGTATCCCGTCTGGTTACGTTCTTGTCAATAGTGGCACTACCACTGTTGCCTCTCTTGGGAGGCCGTACTACGATAATTTAACTTATGAGGAAGACTGAATCTCTCAGGACCCCGCAGGGTGAGAACGTCACGGAGCTGTCGTCCCACGACCGGATCCTGCAGGCCGGCCGCGCGCTGTTCGCAGGGGACGGCTACGAGAACGCCACGACCTCGGCGATCGCCCGCCGGGCGGGGACGAGCGAGTCGCAGCTGATCAAGCACTTCAGCAGCAAGGAGGGGCTGCTCGAAGGGATCTTCGACCAGGCCTGGCAGCGGATGGCCCAGGGGGTGCAACAGGCCCAGGAAGGGGGGGCTCCACCGCTGGAGAGGCTGCGCGCGCTGACCGAGATGATGATCGCCGCGCTGGAGGGGGACAAGCAGCTCCGGACGCTGATGCTCCTCGAGGGGCGCCGCATCCGCAAGCACGGGCACATGGTGATGATGACCCGTGGCTTCCAGCAGGTGCTGGAGGTGATCGACGGCATCCTGAGGGAGCTGCAGTACAGCGGAAAGCTGCGGCCGGATCTCCACCCCGAGGCCGTGCGATCGGCCCTGATCGGCGCCTTCGAAGGGCTCCTGCGAGATCAGCTCCTGGCCGAGCGGGGGGACTTCCCGGCCCACTATGACGGGGTCGAGCTGCGGGCCGCCTACAAGGCGGTGCTCGAATGTTTCCTCGTCAAGCCGTAGGGGATGCCGCTATGATCCTTTCATGCTTCCCCTGCTGCTCGCACTGCTGATCGGAGCTCCGGCTCCTCCCGCTTCCGCCCCCTCCGCTCCCCTCCGCCTCTCGGCGCAGGCCTTCGGCAAAGCCATGGAGATCGAGGTTCGCGGCCTCCCTCCGGAGAGCGCTCGCGGTGCGATCGAGAAGGCGTTCGCCGAGGTCGCCGAGCTCGAGCGTCTGACGGGCGGCGGTCTCGCGGCCCTGAACGCCCAGGCCGGCAAGGGGCCGCAGCCGGTCGACGCCAGGCTTCTCGCGGTGCTCACCCGCGCGGTCAACTTTTGCGAGTGGTCCGAAGGCGCGCAGGGCCCCCTCGGGCGTGACCTCTATACGCTGTGGGGCCTTCGCGCGCCGGTCGAGGATCCCCCCTCTGCCGAGCAGACGCAGCAGGCGGCGGGCCTCGCGGCCTGCGACCGGCTGACCCTCGACCCGCGGCAGGGGACCGCCGCGCTCGCGGCGGGGAGCGGTCTCGATCTCCTGGGATTCGTGGAGGGCGCGGCCGTGGACCGTGCCGTCGAGATCCTCCGGCAGCAGCGGGTGGACAACGGTCTCGTCCGGATCGGACCGGTCGACCGGGGCTTCGGTCCCGGTCCCCAGGGAAAGGGGTGGCCGGTCGCGATGCCCCAGATCCCCGGCCAGGAAGAGCACGCGGACCAGATCTACCTGCGCGACCGGGCCCTGGCGGTCGCCTCGCAAGCCGACCACCCGTTGCAGGGAGGCACGTCGTACCTCAACCAGCGGACGGGGCGGCCCACTCCCGGCGTGCTCACCACCCTGGCGGTGACGGAGCTGGCCCTGGACGCCCAGGGGCTGGCGACCGCGATGCTGGTCCTGGGCCCGCGCGAGGGGCAGCTCCGCATCGGGACCCTGCGCCCCCGCCCCGCGCTGCTCTGGTATCTCGGGACGGGCACCGGCGCCCCCCTGGCGGTCGACTACCGCTGGTCGGACGTCGCCCGGCCGGGGCCGGGGCAGTCCGCGCCGGGAGGGATCGGCCGCCCGTGAGGGCAGACGGCGGGGTGATCGAGGAAGGCGCAGACCTGGTCCTCGAACCCCGCGGCGACGGGCGCCTCCCGGCCGCACTCCCCGGACAGGCCACGGTCGAGGGTCCGCGCGAGCAGCACCTCGGCGAGCCGCGCCCGCCGGACGGCTACCAGGCCTTGAGCATGGCCGCGCTCGGTGAAGGCGATCTTCCCCTCGGCGAAGGCGAGCAGGCCGTCGGCCATCAGCTCCGCCACGCCGCGACGGGTGATCGGGACGCCGGCCCGGTCCTCTTCGATGAGATGCCAGAGCTCCGCGAGCACCCCCTGGAGCTCCACGTCCCCGGGCTGCTCGACGCGGGCGAGCCGGCCGTGCTCGAGCCGGATCTCGCGGTTGGCGCGGGAAGCGATCGAAGGGTCGTGGGTGACCAGGATCAGCGTGTGCCCGCGCTGGTGGAGGTCGGCGAGGAGCGACATCACGACCGCCTCGTTGACCGCGTCGAGGTTGCCCGTGGGCTCATCGGCGAGGATCAGCGGCGGCTGGTTGATCAGGGCGCGGGCGATGCACACCCGCTGCTGCTCGCCGCCCGAGAGCTGGCTCGGCAGATGGCCCAGGCGCTCGCCCAGTCCCACCCGGCGCAGCGCCTCCTCGGCCTCGCCGCGGTCGGTCATGCTGTGGACGTACTGGGCGAGCATCACGTTCTCGAGCGCGGTGAGATAGGGGATCAGGTGGAACTGCTGGAAGATGAGGCCGACCGTCCGCTGCCGGTAGCGCGCCAGCTCGCGGGGGTTCAGCCCGGCGAGGTCGACGCCGCCGACGCGCACCGTGCCCGAGGACGAGTGATCGAGGCCGGAGAGGATGTTGAGCAGGGTCGTCTTGCCGGACCCGGACGGACCGGTGACCGCCACCCACTCCCCCTCGTCGATGCCGAGCGTCAGGGCGTCGAGAGCGCTCAACGATCCAAAACGGCGGCTCAGCGCCTCGGCTTCGACCAGGAGGGGCATGGGCTTCGCTATTCGCCGCGCAGGACCCGGGCAGCGTCGAGCCGCTCGACCCGCCGCAGCGCCACCAGCATCGAGGAGCCCACTACCAGCACCGCCACCAGCGCGGCGGCGGCGAAGCCTCCCCAGGTCATCGAGATCCCGCCCCCCGCTCCCAGCACGCGGCGCGCGAGCCCGCCCGCCGCGAGCTCGCCCAGAATCTCTCCCACCGCGCCGGCCAGCACCGCCGCAACGAGCAGCTCGGCGGCGAGGAAGCCGCCGACTCGCCGGCCGGTGTAGCCGAGGGCCAGGAGGAGGCCGATCTCGGTCCGGCGCTCGCCGATCAGCGCGGTCGTCGCGGCGCCCACCGAGAGGAGAGCGAGAAGGAAGGAGACGGCGCTCACCGCCACCAGGACCAGCGTGAGGCGCTGGGTCAGACGGGCGTCGGACTGGCTGACCCGGCGTAGCGGCACCGCCTCCACCCCCTCGACTCGGGCTTCGATCGCCCGCGAGACCTCCTCCAGCCGGGCGGGATCGGCGCGCACCTCGACGCGGTCCACCTCCGGACCGGCACTCCGCCCGTAGCTCGCCGGAGCGACCGTCGCCACTCCCGCCGCGGAGCTGACGCCGGGCACCGCCCGCACCCGCGCCACGGTGTTCGCCGGAAGGATCGCCGGGCCGCCCACCTGCGGGCGCACCGTCAGGTTCGGACCGAAGGCGGCCAGGCTCTCCCCCAACTGCTGCTCGGCCCGGCTCGAGAAACCCGCCAGGGTGGCCACGGTCGCCGCCGCCACCGTCACCGCGGCGAGGATCAGCGCGAGCTGCCGGAAACGGCGCCGCAGGCTGGCGCTCACCAGGCGGAGGAGCATCAGGCGGTCGCCTTCTTGAGGATGTCGGCCGGGTAGCGCTCCAGCGCCCGCGCCACCGGCGCGGCGCTGGCGACGACCGACACCGCGAGGCCGAGGAGAGCGGCGAACGGCAGCAGGATAGGCATCCAAGGGACCGTCACCCCGAGCGCGCCGCTGCCCAGGAGCCGCCCGCCCACCAAGCCGAGCCCGCCACCTACCAGGCCGCCGAAGAGCCCCAGCAGGGCCGCCTCGGTGAGGAAAAACAGCACCACCCGGCCACGCGGAGCGCCGATCGCAACCAGCAGCCCGGCCTCTAGGCGCCGCTCCATCACGGTCGCGGTCATCGCCGCGGTGACGCCGACGGCCGCCCCGGCGAGCGCCACCACGGCGAGGGCGGTCAGCACCCAGCGCAGGCGCCCCAGCACATCCGCCGTGGCCTGGGTGACGCCGTAGTTCACGCTCGTCCGCGCCTGTGGCAGGGCCTCGCCGAGCTGGAAGGCGATCGACGAGGGGTAGGCCGTGCAGTACCAGGTCTCGTATTCCTTGGGGTTGCGCGCCGGATCGGGGTGCGTGTTGCGGATTTCGGGCACCGTCCGGGCGAAGATCTCGGCGCGGGTGAAGCGACCGGGTAGGTCCGAGAGCCGTTCGACCGCCGCCAGCGGCGCGAACGCCTGATCGTCCTCCTCGCCGCCGCTGGTGACGATTCCGACCACGCGGAAGCTCTCCTGCCGGGCGCCCAATCCCGCCCGCAGGTCGCCTCCCGGGCGCAGCTCCAGCCGTAGGCTGAGCCGGCGGCCGAGCGCCACCTCCGGCTCGCCGTCGCGCGGCCAGCGCCCCTCGACGGCCAGCGTCGGCCGCGTTCGCGGCAGGCCCGTCCGGAAACCCGGTTCCAGGGGGTGATCGAACCAGGCGCCGACGAGCGGCGCCACGATGTTCTCTTCCGAGGTCCCGGGCGCCATGCGCACCCGCAGATCGAGGGTCGGCGCCACCGCCTCGATGTTGTTCTTCCAGAAGATCCGCCGCACCTTGGCGAGGTCCGCGACCGCCAGGGTCCCCCCCTCGCGCGCCGGTGTCATCACGAGGTTGGCCCCGTAGGAGCCCATCTCGGCCGCCAGCCGGTCGCCCGAGGAGAGGATGACCTCGCCGAGGGCGGTCGCCCCTAAGGTGCCGAGCGCCACGGCGCTGATCGCCAGCAGCTTGCGGCGGGTGCCGCGCCGCAGCGATTCGATGAGCAGTCGGGCGTACATCGCTCCCGTCCGTTCAGCCGGCGTGGCCGGCGTGCGTCCCGGGTCCGGAGTTGAAGAAGTGGGCGCCGCCGGTGAGATCCGGGACGGCGAGGACGAGATCGCCCCCCTCGACTTTCGACGGCAGGGGGACCGGATTACACCCGCCGGTCTGGCCGATGCTCGGCGGATAGATCACCGAGCCGCAGTGCAGGCAGGTGATGTTGGGGCCGTCCTGGTAATAGCCGCGCGGGCCGCAGAGCAGGCAGGTGTCGAAGGCGGTGGCGATCCGCCCCCCCTTCTCGATCGGGACGGCGATGAAACGTACCGCCTGGCCGCCCACCGTCACCTGGAAGCGGCGGAGGGCGGTCCCCTGGAAGGTCGAGAGGGGGATGCGCACCTTGCCGTCCGCCCCCGGCTCGACCGGCGTCGCCGCCGAGAGCACGGCCGGCGGCTGGGAGTAGACGAACCCCAGGCCGAGCGCGGCGAGGATGATCAGGCCGAGCGTGGCCCCGAGCACGCGGGCGCGCGACTGCTGACGGCTCCCCGCCCGCTCGAGACGGGCCGCCGCGCCCGCGGCCGGTGCCGCCTGGGAGCCCCGTCCCGGGACCAGCAGCATCAGCAGCGGCAGGGCGAGCACCGCCGCCACGAAGAAGAACTCGTTCTTGACCAGCGGTCCGATCGTCGCCATGGTGGTCTCGTTGGCGGGCGCCCACCCGGCTTCCGACAGCTCGTGGTATCCGTTGAGCAGGAGCTGGACGACGAAGATGGCGAGGGCGATGCCGGTGATCTTGAAGAAGCGCCCGAGATCGATCCGCAGGCTCCCGCGCACGAACAGCACGCCGAAGGCGACCGCGATCGCGAGGCCGATCAGCACCCCGAGCACCGCCATCAGGCCGCTCGTGGTGAGCGACACCGCGGAGAGGAAAAGCACCGTCTCGATCCCTTCGCGGAAGACCATCAGGAAGGTGAAGAAGAACAGGCCCGCGGCCACCGACCCCGTCCGCTCGCGGTTGAGGATGCGGGAGAGCGACCCCTTCATCTCCCCCGACAGCGCGTGCGAGTGCCGCCACATCCAGACCATCATCGAGCCGACGATCACCGCCGAGCCGAGGTAGAGAAGCCCCTCGAAGACCTCCTCGTTGACCGCCCAGCGGTAGAGCACGAAGGCGCCCGCGAGGCTCGCCGCCACCGCCGCCGCGATCCCCGACCAGACCGCGCCCAGATAGCGCTCGTACCCCTCCCGCCGCAGGAAGGCGACGATGATCCCCACCACCAGCACCGCCTCCACCCCCTCGCGCAACGTGACGATCAACGCCTCAAACATGGACCGCCCTCCCGGCAGTTCCCGGCACGGCCAGGCCGGCCTGCGGGGCCGCCTCCGCGCAGCGGTTGCACAGGCCGGCGATCTGCAGCGTGTGCCGGGTCGGCACGAAGCCGTGCGCCCGGCAGATCTCCGCCTGCAGCGCCGTGATCCCGGGACTGACGAACTCGACCACCCGGCCGCAGCCGGTGCACACCAGGTGATCGTGCTGCTGCCCCGCGTGCATGTGCTCGTAGAGGAAGCCGCGGCTCCCCAGCCGCTGCTTGCGCGCGAGACCGCTCTCCACCAGCAGGTCGAGGTTGCGGTAGACCGTGGCGCGTGAGATCTTGAGGCCGCGTGCCTTCATGGCCCCCAGCAGCTCCTCGGCGTCGATGTGGCCATGCTGCGAGAAGATCTCGTCGAACAGCGCCAGCCGCTCGCCGGTCACGCGCTGCCCCCGGGTCCGCAGGAACCGCAGGAACTGCTCCTTCTCCCGGGTGTTCGTCATCGTGATTCAGGTCCGTTTCAAGTTATTGAGATAATGTCGCATTAGGCAGAATTCATTCTGGACCGCGGTGGTCCTGTTTGTCAACTCAAAGAAAGTAAAAACGGCCGGCGTCGCCGCCGGCCGTCGCACATCCCGGGAGAGAGCCTCGATCTACCGCTGGTCGAGCGGCACGAACGGCCGCTGGGTGGCGCCGGTGTAGATCTGGCGCGGACGGTTGATACGGCTCTTGGGATCGTCCAGCATCTCCTTCCAGTGCGCGATCCAGCCCGGCATGCGGCCGAGGGCGAACATCACCGTGAACATGTTGGTGGGGATGCCCATCGCCCGGTAGATGATGCCGCTGTAGAAGTCGACGTTCGGGTAGAGCTTGCGCGAGACGAAGAACTCGTCGTGCAGGGCCACCTCCTCGAGCGACTTGGCGATGTCGAGCAGCGGGTCCCTGACCCCCAGCTCGGCGAGCACGTCGTCGGCCATCCGCTTGAGGATGCGCGCCCGCGGATCGAAGTTCTTGTAGACGCGGTGGCCGAAGCCCATCAGCCGGAAGCCCGAGTTCTTGTCCTTGGCCATGTCCACGTACTTCTTGTAGTCGCCGCCGTCGTCACGGATGCGCTCCAGCATCTCGATGACCGCCTGGTTGGCGCCGCCGTGGAGCGGCCCCCAGAGCGCGCAGATCCCCGCCGAGATCGAGGCGAACAGGTTCGCCTGGCTGCTCCCCACCATGCGCACGGTCGAGGTGCTGCAGTTCTGCTCGTGATCGGCGTGGAGGATGAGCAGCAGGTTGAGCGCCCGGTCGAGCACCGGCCGCACGTTGTGCGGCTCGGCCGGCACGGCGAACATCATGTTGAGGAAGCGCGAGCCGTAGGGGAGATCGTTGCGCGGGTACATGAACGGCTGCCCGATGCTCTTCTTGTAGGAGAACGCCGCGATGGTCGGCGCCTTGGCGAGCAGCCGCGCGATGTTGAGGTCGAGGTCCACGCTCTTGGTGCTGTCGGGGTAGTAGGCCGACAGCGAGGCGACCATCGACGACAGCATGGCCATCGGATGGGCGCTCGAGGGGAAGCCCTCGAAAAACTTCTTCATGTCCTCGTGGAGCAGGGTGTGGTAGGTCAGCCGGTCCTCGAACTCCTTGAACTCCGCCTTGCCGGGCAGGTGGCCGTAGATCAGCAGGTAGCAGATCTCGGTGAACTGCGCGTTGCCGGCGATCTCCTCGATCGGGTAGCCGCGGTAGCGCAGAATTCCGGCCTCGCCGTCGATGAACGTGATCGAGCTCTCGCAAGCTCCCGTGTTCCCGTAGCCGGGATCGAGCGTGATCGCTCCGCTCTGGGCGCGGAGCTGCTGGATATCGATACCGACCTCGCCCTCGGAGCCGACGGTCACCGGCAGCTCGTACTCCTTGCCATCCAGGGCGAGCCTGGCCGGGCTCGGCGCCGCGGAGGTGGTGGGCTCTTCGACCAGATCTTTCGTTTGCTGAGACATCCCCGAGATCTCCCCTCGACGTCACCGGCGCCCCGGAAATGCGGAGCACCAGCACGGATTCTATCCCCCGGCTTCGCGAAGGTGCAAGGAAACGAAAAACCCGCTACAGCTCCCGCAACGCCGTCGCCACCGGCAGGCGCGCCGCCCGGATCGCCGGGAACAGTCCGCCGACGAGGCCCATCAGCAGGGCATAGACGATCCCCTGGACGAGCAGCCGCGGCGTCACCGCGAAGGAGAAAGCCACCTGGCTGAAGCTCGACCAGTTCATCGTCGCGGCCTGGTAGCCGTTGAAGGCGAAGTAGGCGACCGCCGCGCCGGCGGCGCCGCCGATCAGGGAGAGCGCCAGCGACTCCGCGAGCACCGAGACGACCACCGGCCCGCCCTGGAAGCCCAGGGCCCGCAACGTCGCGATCTCCCGTTTCCGCGAGGAGACGGCGGTGTACATCGTGTTGAGCGCTCCGAAGACGGCGCCGACTCCCATCAGCACGGCGATCGTGGTCCCGAGGCCGGTGATGATGGCATAGAGGGTCCGCGACTGCTCGGCGTAGTAGTCGGACTCGCGGAGGACCTTGACGTCCAGCCGCGGATCGGTGGTCAGCGAGTCCTTGAAACGGTCGAACGCCCCGGCCGATTCGAGCTTGGCGTAGACCGCCTGGAAGTTGCTCCCCCTCCTGTAGGCCGGTTGGAGGACGCCGACGTCGCACCAGATCTCCGACTCGGAGATTCCGCCGGCGGCGGCGAAGATGCCGACCACGGTCCACTCGTTCTCCCCCCAGCGGAGATGGCTGCCGAGGTCGAGCCCGGCGAACTCGGCCGCCGCCGCCCGGCCCACGATCACCTCGTTGCGCCCCGGCTCGAAGCGGCGCCCCTGAAGGATCTTGACCTGGTCGCGGACGCCGAAAGCCGCGGGCTGCACGCCGCGCAGGGGGACGTTGGCGTCCGTTCCGGTCGAGCGCTTCGGCACGTCGACGACGACGTAGATCTCGGACGAGGCGACCGGCCCCGCCGCTCCCCGCCGCACCCCGGGCGCCTCGGAGATGATCCGCGTGGCGTCCCGCGCGATGCCGCTCATCATCTCGGTATCGCTGCCGCTACGCAGGATGATCGCCGTATCCGGCGAGGCGCCGGCGGTCATCGTCTTGCGGAACCCCTCGGCGATCGACAGCACCGCCACGAACACCGCCACCACCCCCGCCACGCCGAAGATCGCCGCCAGCGAGGCGCCGCGGCGCTGTCCGATCGTGCGCAGGTTGAGCCAGGTCACGGCCGCCACCTGAGAGAGCCAGTTGAGCATGATCACACCCTCCGCAACGCGTCGACGATACGCAGCCGCATCGCCTGCAACGCCGGCGGCGTGCCGGTGACGAGGCCGAGCAGAACGGCCAGGACGGCTCCGAGCGCGATGTCCGGCCCGGGGAAGTAGAAGACGGGGAGCTGGCCGTGGGTCGGATCGCCGACGGCGGTGATCAGCCCCCAGCCGAGGGCGATCCCCAGACCGCCGCCGAGCACCGCCAGCAGGCACGACTCGGCGAGCACCAGCCCGAGCACCTGGCCATGGGAGAAGCCCAGAGTCTTCAGGACCGCCAGCTCGCCGGTGCGCTCGCGCACCGACTGGGCCATGGTATTGCCCGCCACCAGCAGGATGGTGAAGAAGACGGCCGCGAGGATGGCGGTGATGATCTTGCCGATGCTGCCGACCTGGTTGGCGAACGACTGGGCGAGCGCCTTCTCGGTCTGCGTCTTGGTCTCGGCCGGCGAGTTGGCGAACATGGCATCGACCCGCCTGGCGACGTCGCCGGCCCGAGACGGATCGGCGATGCGGATGGCGTACCACCCCACGCGCCCGAGGTTCCCCCCCATCCCCTCGTTCAGGTAGTCGTACCGGAAGTAGAAGCCGGAGGTGTCGGTCCCCTTCTGGGCGCCGTCGTAGATGCCCGCGAGGTTGAACGTCCACAGGCTCGAGCCGTCCGGGTGGCGGTAGATCGTCGCCTGGATCGGGATCTTGTCCCCCACTTTCCAGCCGAACCGGTCGGCGGTCACCCGGCCGACGATCGCCCCCGCCCGATCCGCGAGCCACGCCTTCTTCTGCTCCGGCTTCAGAAGGTACTCGGGGTAGAGGTCGAGGAAGGTGTCGGAATCGACCGCCATCTGGCCGAAGAAGTTCTTCGGGTCCTGGTAGATACCGCCGAACCAGTTCATGAAGGAGACCGTCTTGACCCCGGGCACCTGGGCGATGCGGTCGCGATAGGAGAAGGGGAGCGGCTGGATGATCGACACCTTGTGGGTGACCATCATCCGGTCCGCGCCGCTCACCTCGACCCCGGCGCTGAAGGCCTTGCGGATCGCCGCCAGATAGCCGAACAGGATGAAGGCGAAGACGATCGACAGCAGCGTGAACGCCGTCCGCAGCTTCTTCCGCTTCAGGTTGCTCCAGACCAGCGGGAGGAACCTCACGCCGCCGCCTCCAGGACCAGGTTCCCCTTGTCCAGGTGCAGGGTGCGGCGGGCGCGGGCCGCGGCGTGGGGGTCGTGGGTGACCATGATGATGGTCTTGCCGTGATCGCGGTTGAGCGCCTGCAGGAGGTCGAGGATCTCGTCGCCCGACTTGCGGTCGAGGTCGCCGGTCGGCTCGTCGCAGAGCAGCAGCGTGGGATCGGTGACGATCGCCCGCGCGATGCCCACCCGCTGCTCCTGGCCGCCGGAGAGCTGCCGCGGATAGTGCCGGGCGCGGTCGGCGAGGCCGACGACGCCGAGGGCGGTCGCGGCGTGCTGCCTGCGCTGCGCCGCCGAGAGGCGGGTCAGCAGCAGGGGGAGCTCGACGTTGCGCTCCGCCGTCAGCACCGGCAGCAGGTTGTAGAACTGGAAGACGAAGCCGACGTGCCGCGCCCGCCACTTGGCGAGCTGGCCGTCGGAGAGGCGGTGGATCGGCTCGCCCGCCACCTCGACGGCGCCGGAGGTGGGGCGGTCCAGCCCGCCGATCAGGTTGAGCAGCGTCGTCTTCCCCGAGCCCGAAGGGCCCATCAGCGCCAGGAAGTCCCCCGCCGGCACCTCGAGCTCGATCCCGTTCAGGATCTCGATCCGTTCGTTGCCCCGCCGGTAGACCTTGTGGACGTCCTGGACGCGGACCAGCGCGTTGTCGTTCATGCGTTCTCTCCTCAGTTCTTGATCGAGATGGGGGTTCCGTCCTTGAGGTCCGCCGGCCCCTCGACGACCACCCGCTCGCCGGCGGTGAGGCCGGAGGTCACCACCGCCGGGTCCCCCGTGCCGGCCGCGAGACCGACCGCCCGGCGCTCGGCGCGATCCCCCTGGATCACGAAGACGACGTCGCGGCCGCCGTCCTTGCGCACCGCGGCGCGCGGGATCGTCACCACCGGTTTCCCCGCCGCGGCGCCCGCGCTCGTCTCGTCGCCCAGAAAGCCGACCTTGACCCCCATGTCGGGGAGGATGCGCGGATCGAGCTGCTCGAACCCCAGCCGCACCTTCACCGTCGCCTTCTGCCGGTCGGCCGTGGGCACCGGCATGATCACCCGCGCCGGGATCCGCCAGTCGGGATAGGCGTCGAGGGTCGCCACCGCCCTCTGCCCCTGCCGCACCCGGTGGATGTAGCTCTCGTTGACGTCCACCTCGATCTCCAGCGACTTCATGTCGACCAGCGTGCAGATGCCGGTGCGGGTGAAGCCGCCGCCGGCCGAGACCGGGGAGATCATCTCGCCGGGCTGGGCGTCCTTGCTGACGGCGACGCCCGCGAACGGGGCGCGGATCACGGTGTCGTCGAGGTCCTGGCGGCGCAGGGCGAGCTGGCGCTCGGAGACCTGGATATCCTGGCGCGCGAGCTCGAGCCGCGCCGCCAGCGCGTCGACGTCGGCGTCGGCGGTGTCGGCGTCGGCCTGGGTCGAAACCCCCTGCTCGTGGAGGCGCCGCATCCGCGCCTGGCCGAGCTTCGCCTGCCGCAGCCGCACCTCGGTCTCGGCGAGGGCGCGCCGCTGCGAGCCGAGCTGCGCCTCGGCGAGCGCGAGCTGCCGGGAGAGGGTGGCGCCGTCGAGATGGGCGAGCACCTGCCCCTCGCGGATCTCCATCCCCTCCTCGACCAGGACGTCCATCACCTTGCCGGTGATCTTCGAGGAGACGGTCGCCTGCCGGCGGGCGGTGACGTAGCCGGAGGCGTTGAGCACCTCTCCGGCGGCCGGGCCTCCCGCCTTCGACTCCGCCGTCGCCGCGCGCACCTCGACGGCGCGCGGCCGGGCGAGCCACCCCCAGGCCGCCAGCGTAAGCACGGCGACCGCCGCGAGGGCGATCCACAGCCGCCCCCGGCCCCTCTCCTCACCGATCTCCGACCGGTCGATGCGCAGCCCCTCCAGCGAGGGCTTCTCGGAAGCCATGCCTTCTCCTCTATGTTCTGCTTACCAACGGAAACTTCCGGAGATCCGTGTCCCTGGAGGGATTCTATCCGATCCTTGGCGCCGTCAACGCTCGTAGGCGGCGCAGGAGGTGTCGGTCTCCCAGACCTCGACCCGGACCACCCGCACCCGCTCCTGCCCGGTGAGCCGCCGCTCGACCTCCTCGAAGACATACTGGGAGATCAACTCCGCCGTGGTGTTGCGCTCGTCGAACGGGGGGATGTCGTTGATCACCCGGTGATCGAAGGGGCCGACGATCTCCTCCATCATCGCCTTGAGGTCGGCGAAGTCGAGCACCATCCCCAGCGCGTCCAGGCGCCCGGCCCGCAGGTGCACCCGCACCCGGTAGTTGTGCCCGTGCAGGTTCTGGCAGCCGCGGGTATGCCCCCGGATGGCGTGCGCGGCGGCGAAGGTGAAGTCCTTGAAGATCGTGTGCATGGTCCGCCCCATCGTGTCGCCGGCGGCACGGGGAGTCAAGGGGGGCTCCGGCACGGCACGGCGCTTGCTTTTCAGGGGCCCACAAAGCGCTCCTCCGCGCGGGACCCACCGCCAACCGTTCCCAGGAAAGGACGGTGGCGACCCCGCGCGAGGACGTTCAGAAACCTTTTCCCGATCACGCCCGCGCACCGCCGCGGCGCTCCCCCTTGCCATCCAGAATCGATCATCCGGATTTCGATCACCGATCGCGCGTCCAATCTTTCGAATCGCCGCCCGAAACTCCGGTTTCATGAATCGACGCGGGATGAACCGCGAGAAACCGGTGACGAGCCACCGGCCACGCGGGACGGATCGCGCCGATCACAAGAATTTCGGGCACGTATCCAGGTCTTGACGATCCAGCGAATTGGATTCGATCACCGTCTGTCGCACGTTCGATCCCGCCCGTCCACGGCGATCTTCTCCAGCGGTATCAATCACTTACCTGCTCCGCCCGGATCCCGCTCCAAAGGCGGCACAACGCTTGCTCTCTGGAGATTCGCGAAGGTTGATCGAATCGGAAGGAGGTGAGGCCGGCGGCCGACAAGGAAAAGGTGTACCCGTAACGATCCAACAACCTCAATGAGTGTTCGATAAGGAGGTTCGATCTCATGATTTTGCATTCGCTTTCAAAGCGCGCGCTTTTCCTGACCGTTCTCCTGCTGGGCCTGGCACTGCCGGCGCGGCCCCAGGTGCAGAGCGGCAACGTCTACGGCACCGTCGTGAGCAGCGGCGACAATTCCACGCTGCCCGGCGTCACCGTCACTCTGACCGGCGCCGGCGCGCCGCAGGTCCAGGCGACTGACGCCCAGGGCAAGTTCCGCTTTCTCGGCCTCTCCCCCGGACCGTACGCTCTCCACGCCGAGCTCGAGGGCTTCTCGCCGATCGAGATCTCCTCGTTAACGGTCAACATCGGCCGGAACACCAGTGTCGAGATGAAGCTTCAAGCTGCCTTTCAAGCCACGGAGATCGTGCTCGATCGCGGCATGGAAGTGCCTCTCCTCGACCCCCACAAACAGGGGCCAGGCCAGGTCGTTACCTTGACGGATCTCGAGAAGACCCCGACGGCGCGCGACCCCTGGGCGGTGCTGGCGTCGACGCCCGGCGTGGTGACCGACCGCATCAACGTCGGCGGCAACGAGAGTGGCCAGCAGGCGCTGTTCATGGGACCCGGCTCGACCTGCGATCAGTCGGTCCTGTCGGTGGATGGCATGGTGATCACCGACATGTCGGCCCTCGGCTCCTCGCCGACCTATTACGACTTCGACTCCTTCGAGGAGATGCAGGTGTCGACCGGCGGCAGCGACGCCTCGATCGCCACCGGCGGCGTGGTGCTCAACATGGTGACCAAGCGCGGCACCAACGAGTGGCGCGGCTCCGGCCGCTACTACGTCGATGACAAGAGCACGCAGGGGAACCTCAACATCGACCGCGCCGACCTCGGCCAGGCCGGCCCCTGGAACGGCGGGCAGGCCCAGACCGCCTTCAAGCAGGGGAACCGGATCGACAAGAACGAGGAGATGGGCGCCGAGCTCGGCGGCCCGGTCGTCAAGGACCGCCTCTGGTTCTGGGGCGCCTACTCCCGGCAGCAGATCGATCTGTTCACGATCAACAACTTCAGCGACAAGACGACGCTCAAGGACTGGAACGGCAAGCTCAACGCCCAGATCACGCCGGCCAACTCGGCGACCGCCTTCGCCTTCAACGGCGACAAGATCAAGACCGGCCGCAACGCCGGCCCGCTGCGCCCCCAGGAGACCACCTGGGACCAGTCGAACTTCGGCCCCGGACCGACCGGCTACAAGGCCGAGGACACCCAGATCATCGGCCAGAATTTCTACCTGACCGGCATGTACTCCGTCGTCAACGGCGGCTTCCAGCTCGCCCCTGAAGGGGGTACGGCGCTGGCCTACCGCGATCCCACCCTGACCTGGCACAACAGTTATCTGCTCAACCAGCTCGAGCGGCCGCAGAAGCAGGGCAAGCTCGACGCCTCCAACTTCTTCGACGCCGCCGGCTTCTCCAACGAGCTGAAGTACGGGGCCGGCTACCGCACCGCCGAACAGTCGTCGCTGTTCACCTGGCCGGGCGGCGGCATCGAGATCGCGCCGTCGGCCGACACCGATCTCCTGTTCCTGGTCCGCGAGGCGCGATCGAAAGTCGAGACCGACTACGGCAGCGCCTACCTCCAGGACACGCTCTCCCGCGGCAGCCTCACGGCCAACGTCGGCGTGCGCTACGACCGCCAGGGCGGCAAGAACCTCGCCTCCACGGCGGCCGCCAACGCGGCGTTCCCGGACCTCCTGCCCGCGGCCCACTACGCGGGGCAGGACGCCGGCTTCACCTGGAAGACGCTGACCCCGCGCCTGGGGCTGACCTATGCCCTCGGCGCGGAGAAAAAGACGCTGCTGCGCGCGAGCTACTCGCGTTTCGCCGATCAGCTCGGCACCGGCACGGCGGGCTTCCTCGACCCGCTCGCGGCCACCTCCTACCGCTATTTCCTGACCTCCAACAACGGCGACCCCACGCTGAGCCCCGGCGATCTCGGCCCGGAGATCGCGCCGCCCAGCGGCAACGTCAACCCCCTCACCCTGCAGCCGCTGCAGTCCAACGCGGTGAACCCCCATCTCAACGCTCCGCTCACCGACGAGCTGCTGCTCGGCGCCGAGCACGCCCTGCTGCCCAACTTCGTGGTCGGCCTGAATCTCACCTACCGCAAGACGCACGACATCCTCGACTTCCAGCGGCTGGTCTTCGACACCGACAACCCCTACGACCCGTCGTTTCTCGGCTCGGTCGGCCGGGCGCAACGGCAGAGCGACTACGTCGAGGCCGATCCGGTCACCGTCACCGCGCCGGACGGCCACACCTACACCGTCCATTACTGGGAGCTGCGGCCGGGGGTGACGACCCGCAACGGCCTCCTGCTGACCAACGGCGACCGCGAGCAGGAGTTCAAGGGCGCCGCGCTCACTTTCGACAAGCGGCTCTCCAACCGCTGGATGCTGCGCGGCAACGTCTCCTGGCAGGACTGGAGATGGCGGATTCCCGCCGGCGAGAACCAGGACCCGACGGACACCACCGCAGGTGGCGTCGTCGACGGCACCGAGGTCCTGCAGGCCTCCGGCACCGCTTCCGGCCCCAAGGGGAACGTGTTCATCAACAGCAAGTGGTCCTACAGCCTGAACGGCCTCTACCAGATCGCGCCCGACCGCCCCTGGGCCTTCAATATCGCCGCGAACCTGACCGGCCGCCAGGGCTATCCGCTCCGCTACGCCGAGAGGATCAGCCGCACGACGATC
This sequence comes from uncultured Acidobacteriota bacterium, assembly GCA_963698025.1. Taxonomy (GTDB): domain Bacteria; phylum Acidobacteriota; class Thermoanaerobaculia; order Multivoradales; family UBA5704; genus DATARR01. The sequence continues at coordinate 3,171,623 of OY969112.1, forward strand.
GCCGACGGCGGCGTCGGCATCGACGTCCCGGTCGATTCCTCGCCCGACGCCTTCCGCTACCCGGACGTCCACGTGCTGAACCTGCGGGCCGAGAAGGAATTCTCTTTCCACGACGTCGGGCTGAACTTGGGGATCGACGTGTTCAACGCCCTCAACAAGTCGTACGTCCTGCAGCGGCAGGGCGTGCTCGACACCGGCAACTCGGGGCACGTGCTCGAGGTACTGAGCCCCCGCGTCTTCCGGCTCGGCGCGCGGATCATGCTGCATTAAGAAAACCGACGCCTCCTCCGATACGCCGCCGGGCCTCGCCCCGGCGGCTCTTTTTGTGAAGGTTTTCCGTAGCGAGGGCGAGGGGATGAATGGAATGAATTTACGTTTCGAAGACGACTTCCGGGAACGCCGCCTGGCCGAGCTGCTCGCCGCCGCGGCCACGCTCCAGCGCCAGCTCGCCGCCCTCCTCGGGCCTCCGCCGCCCGAACGCCCCACCTTCCACCGGCTCGCCGTGCGCAACAACGGACAGGTCCTCTTCCTGGCTCCCGAGGAGATCGAATGGATCGAAGCGGCCGGCAATTATGTCCGTCTAAACGCGATGGGGCAGTCCCACCTGCTGCGCGAGACGATGTCCGGAGTGGAGGCGAAATTGCCGCGCGAGCGCTTCCTGCGCATCCACCGCTCGGCCCTGGTCAATCTCGAAGCGGTCCGCGAGCTGGTGCCCGGCCTGCGCGGGGATTTCGTGGTGGTGCTGCGCAGTGGCAAGCGGCTGCCGCTGAGCCGGAGTTGCAGGGATCGGCTGGAGGAGACGTTGGGGACGGGGTAGGGAACCAGGACCGTCAACGAGGCCTGAGCGGGAGCGACGCGATGAGACCGGTTATCCTTGGACAATGACCGCCCTGGACGTCCCCGCCTACCTCGCCCGCATCCGTGATGACGGTCCGCTGGAGCCCAACGCCGAGACTCTGCGGCGGCTACACCTGGCGCACCTGCTCGCCGTCCCCTTCGAAAACCTGAGCATCCACTGGGGAGAGCCGATCCGGCTACGTGACGACGCGCTCTTCGACAAGGTCGTGGCGCGCCGGCGCGGCGGCTTCTGCTACGAGCTCAACGGCCTCTTCGCGGCGCTGCTGCGCGCCCTGGGCTTCGAGGTTACGATGCTCTCGGCCCAGGTGATGGGCGCGGCGGGAGTCTTCGGACGTGAGGGCGACCACATGACGCTCCGGGTCGACCTCGAACAGCGCTGGCTGGTGGACGTGGGCTTCGGCGACTCCTTCCGCGAGCCTCTCCTCCTGGACGAGCGCGGGGAGCAGGCGGACGGCAGGCACTTTTACCGGCTCGAGGACGCCGCCGAAGGCCGCCTCCTCCTGTCGCGGCGCGAAGAAAACGGCCCTTGGAAGGCGGAGCACCGCTTCCGCCTCGACCCGCACGTCTACACCGACTTCGCCGAGATGTGCCACTACCACCAGACCTCGCCGGACTCCCACTTCACCCGCAACCGCATGAGCTCACTGGCGACGCCGGACGGGCGAGTCACCCTGAGTGGAATGCGGCTGATCACGACCCGGGGCGGCGAGAAGCAGGAGCGCGAGTTGGCGGACGAGCGCGAGGTCGTGGAGGTGCTGCGGGAGCGGTTCGGCGTCGTGCGGGCGTAGCGGAGCTCCTCAAGGCTGGAACGTCAACGCGGCCGCGGCGAAGGGTCAGGCGGCCTGGTTTGAGCGGCCCTAGCGGCTTGGCTGCGAATCCGTCCGGCGCGAGGTGCGGCGCGGTGGATCTATCGCGGCGACCTCGAACGGTGGCTCGTTATGGACATCGCCACCTATCTCGCACGTATCCACGATCAAAGTCGGTTGGACCAACGCCGAGACTCTGCGGCGGCTACATCTGGGGCGCCGGCTCAGCTTCCCGGCCGACAACCTGAGCCTCAATTGAGAGGCGTCACCAGCCCTTGCCGTAGTAGCGTTTCAGCCAACTGCACAGTCCTGGGAGCCCCGGAAACAGCATCCGCTCGGAAATGTTGTTCTGGTCGAGCATGTCCCTGATTTCAGCCTTGGCGGACGCTTTGATGACTATTTTGAAGATTAGATCGGGATATGCCTGCGAGTACGTTTTAAGAAAATCGTTCGGCGACTCCTCCGCATCGTTCATGATGGACAACAAGCCCGACTGATTCGCGATCCGCGCATCCAGGGATGGAGGCTCCCAAAGCAGCATGCTTTTTCCCGAGGAGTTGTTCTTGTCGAGAGTCGCATCGAGCGCATCCAGGTCGTGGAAGCTCTTTTCCAGCATTCGGGTGTCATAGACCCAGGCGACACCGCTCAAGGAGCCTGCCAAGGTGTTGTTGGCCTGATTGATGGCCCGAAGTACTCCAGCATGTAAGCACCAGATAGCGCCGTCCGCCGTCCGTCTCGACTCATCGCCGCAGGCGAAGTGCGCTGCGATCAAAGGAGAGGCGGACCAGTCCAAGCATCTCGTCGGAAGCCCGTTGTGCTGTCCGACAGCCAGGACGTACCATTCCGACTTGTCATCGAAGGAGCCCGAATTGGCATACTTCCGAAAGCTTCGGATCAGCGACCTCTCGAGCAAATTGATATTTTGACTGGTGACCCCGGAAAGTCGCTCCAGGCTGGTCTGCAAGTGCCAGGTGGCGTCGTCCACTCCTCGAAAGACGTAAGGCGAGCGCAGATGTCCCCCTTGATTCGGCTGAAGCGGAATCAGCGCTCGTGAGTGCAGGTCCGAGATCAGCTGTTGCCAAGAGGATATCGGGGCTTGGGCCCCAGGAAAATTCATAGGCATGCTCCTTCTAGATTTTTTGCGTCGGACGGCTACCAAGCCACGGACCAAATCGGACCTGTTCTCCCGACCGAGCGTCCATTCCCTTCATTGTAGATGCACCTTCAAGCCTACAACGCTCATCAGATCGCGTCAATTCGAAAGGCTTGCATCAAGAGATCCCAGTCGATCGCGATGAAAGTCAAGCCTTTGAACCCTCGACGAATCCGGCGGAACTCGTCTCACGGAACGCGTTCGCGCCGTGGGGGCGCGGTTGAATCCTCTCCTGGTCCTCCCGCGGCAGAGTTTTTCGTTGGCTGAAAGGAAAGGCCTCATGAAAAAGCAGCGGTCGCCAAACCGAGCCCCAAGCTCAAGCTGAGCCGCGAAACCGTGCGCCGTCTCGAAGACGGAGAGGTCAAGCAGGTCATTGGCGGATCGCTGAATCCCTGCCACAGCGGCAACCCCCGTGTCCCTCCACATAACCAGCTCCTGGTCTTCGGGCCGGTCCACGCATGGGGTGGTGCGTGGCGCAGGCCGCGTCCTCGATCCAGGCGGGTGCTCGCCGCAGCCCACGCCAGCTTTTTGGGAGGGGAGTCGCGCCCTCTCAGATCTTTTCCAGAAATCTCAGAGGGGAGCCCTCCCCCTCCAAAATTTCAGGAAAAATCTCAAAGGGGAGGCGTGCCCCTTCAAAATCCGGAGCAGATTTCGCAGGGCGATCCTCCCCCGTGTACTTTTTCAGGAAAATCTCGCAGGGGAGCTTCGCCCTTTGAAGTTTTGACGCGGTAATGCTTCGGAGACGGCGATCCGGCTCCCGCCGCCCCTGGGACACACCTCTCGGAGCGTCGTCCAGGGAAACTTTCTCAACTCGGCGAGGGGTGCCCTACTGCGCCCGCTCCACCCGCACCTCGACGTCCCCGTCGCGGTCGCGGGTGATCGTCAGTTGCAAAGGATTGCAGCAGACCTCGCAGTCCTGTACCAGCGCGCCGAAGACGTCCGGCTCGATCGAGAGCTCCAGGTGCTCGCCGCAGTAGGGGCACTCGACCTCGATGGTGTCCGCCCAGTAGCCGTCGTGCTCCCTCATGCCGTCCACCCTCCCTTGCGGCCGAGCCTGACCACGATCTCGAACTCTTTTTTCGTCACCGGCTGCACGGAGAGGCGCGACCCCTTCTGGGTCACCACCATCTCCTGAAGGCCGCGGGTCTCCTTCAGCACGCCGAGCGGCACGATGCCGGGGAACTTCTCGGCGAAGCGGAGATCCACCATGTACCAGGTGGGATTCTCCGGATCGCTCTTGGGATCGAAATATTTATGTCCCGCCTCGAACGCGTAGGGATCGGGATAGGCCGCCCGCGCGATCGCGGCGACGCCGGTCACCCCCGAGGGCTCGGCGTTCGAGGCGTAGAAGAGGACGCCGTCCCCCACCTGCATGTCGTCGCGCATGGAGTTCCGCGCCTGGAAGTTGCGCACCCCTTCCCAGGTCGTCGTCCCGTCCCGCTCGAGGTCGTCGATCGTGTACGCCTCGGGCTCGCACTTCATCAGCCAGTATTTTTTCGGTCCACGCTTCGCAGGCGCCATTCGTATGCTCTCCTCCTCACACGCTCTGCCGCAGCATATCGAGCAACTCGTCGCGGGTGAAGATTTTCGCCAGCTCGGGGGCATCTTCCCGCACGACGCTCGCCATCACCTGCCGCTTCTTCTCGATCAGGGCGGCGATCTTCTCCTCCAGGGTCCCCTCGGTGACCAGCTTGAAGACCTGCACCGCCCGCCGCTGGCCCAGGCGGTAGACGCGGTCGGTCGCTTGGTCCTCCTTCGCCGCGTTCCACCAGCGGTCGTAGTGGATCACGGCCGAGCCGCCCACCAGGTCGATCCCCGTGCCGCCGGCCTTGAGGCTGCCGAGGAAGACCCGGCAGTCCGGATCGAGATTGAAGCGGTCGACGATCTCGCCGCGGCGGACGCTCGCGCCGGTCAGCTTGACGAACCCCACGCCGAGCCCTTCGAGATGGCGGGCCATCAGCTCGATCATCCCCAGGAACTGGGTGAAGACCACCACCTTGTGGCCGCTCTCCAGGCACTCGGCGAGGATCTCCTGGTAGAGATCCCACTTGCCGGAGGTGAGCTCGCCGGCGCGGCCGAGATCCCCCAGGGCCAGGGCCGGATGATCGCAGATCTTCTTCAGCAGGCTGAGCAGGGCGAAGACGTGGAGGTAGGGGAGATGGCCATCCGCCGCCGCCTCGATCTGCCGGGCGAGCTCGGCCCCTCGGCCGTCCACGGCGTCGCGGTAGAGCCGGACCTGGTCGTCCGCGAGGACGCAGGTACGGACGTCCTCGATCTTCTCCGGCAGCTCGTCGAGCACCGACGACTTCAGGCGCCGGAGCACGAACGGGGAGATCACCCGCCGCAACTCGCCGAGGTCATGATCATCGTCCCGTTCGTAGCGCTGCTCGAAGCCGGCGTCGGTCCCGAGATAGCCGGGGAGGACGAGGTCGAAGAGCGCCTTGAGCTCGCCGAGCGCGTTTTCGATCGGCGTGCCGGTCAGCCCCAGCTTGACGTCCGCCACCAGGTGATTGGCCGCCTGCCAGCTCTGCGTCCCCCGGTTCTTCAGGTTCTGGGCCTCGTCGAACACGGCGAGGGCGAACGGCACGGCGCTCAGCGCCTCGGCGTCGCGGCGCAGCACCCCGTAGGAGGTCAGCAGCACATCGCCCGGTCCGAGCCGGCCGGGCAGCCGCCGCTGCGAGCCGTGATGGACGACCGGCCGCAAACCCGGAGCGTGCCGGTGGATCTGGTTGCGCCAGTGGGAGAGGACGCTCGTGGGACACGCCACCAGGAAGGGCTCCGTGACCTCCCCCCGCTCCAGCAGGACGACCATCAGGGCGAGCACCTGGAGTGTCTTGCCCAGGCCCATGTCGTCGCAGAGCAGGCCGCCGAGCCGGTTCTGCGCCAGGAAGAGGAGCCAATCGACGCCGATCCGCTGATAGGCCCGGGGCCGGGTGGCGAGCCCGCGGGACTCCAGGAACGGCGCGGCCGGCCGCAGCTCGAGGAGACCGCCGAGCCGGGCCGCGGCGGCCCCCTCGCCGGCCACCCGCACCGGCCGTCCGGTGGCGGCCTGGAGGCGGAGCAGCTCGCTGGGCGGCAGGCGGAAACGGCCGGCGTCCCCCGCCTCGCCGAGACGGTCCAGCTCGCGGAACACCGGCGCGTTGAGATCGATCCACCCTCCCGCCGTCTCCAGGTAGGGGAGCCCCTCTTTCCGGGCGCGCAGGATCTCGGCGAGCGACACCGTGTGGCCGCCGAAGCCGTACTCCACGGCCAGCCAGTACCAGCTGCGGGCGAGCGCACCTTCGAAGTCCACGGCGGAGATCTCGATGCGGTCGAGATCCTTGAAGATCCGCCACTCCCGCAGCGGCTCGTCGAGCACCAGCAACCCCTCGCCGAGGGCCTCCTGATGCTCGGCCAGGAAGCTCGCCACCTGGCCGCGCTGGAGCTTCATGCTGACCGGCGCCTTGAACTTGCGCTCCTTCCCTTCGCGCTCCAGCTCGGCGAGCACGCCGAGATCCTTGATGTAGACGAGGTTGCCGTAGCGGAACTGCTCGAAATCGCGGCGTTCGAAAAACCTTTCTTCGCCATTCTCCTGGAGGGCGCGGATGACCGGCCGCACCTCCAGGTCCAGCTCGGTCTCCTGGGTGATCCGGAAGATCGACATCAGCGGGACCGGCTTGATCGCGAGGTCCGCCTGCTCCGGATACTCCTCGGCGAGGAGTTGCAGAGCCGCCCGCACCCGGTCGCGGGGCACGGCGAAGCGGACGATGGGATCCCCGTCCGTCTGGCGATAGGTGAAAGTGAATTGACCGCTCGTCTCATCGATGGCCGGGTGAAACGTGCCGCGTTCGAACTCGCGGGCGCAGTGATAGGCGAGGCGGTGCCAGAAGCTCTCCTCCCAGCTCTGGCGCTGCGTCTTCATGCCGGCCTTGTGGAAGAGGCGCTCCTGCTCGGTGGCCTGGAAGAGGGCCAGCCGCTCGAGGAGGCTGGCGCGGTCGAAGATCCCCTCGCCGTCGGGAGCGGCCTTGCCGGTCCGTTCGAGGAACCGCACCCGTGCCGGCGAGGCGTCGAGATATTCGGCCAGCTCGTCGCCGTTGGGCGCGGTGACGCGGATCACCGGTGCCGGGTCGCGCGGCACCCGCAGCACCCGCACCCTGGCCGAGGCTTGAGGGTTCCCCTCGAACAGGAGGCGCGCCAGCCGGCACCAGACCGACCTCTCGAAGCCGGCCTCCCACCCCCGCGCCGCGAAGGCCCTCTCCACCTCGGCGACCGCCCGGGAGAGATCCCGCTGGTGGTCGCACGTCTTCTGCTTGGCGACCTCGCAGGTGCAGGAGCGCAGCGGCTTGCCGCTCCCCGGCACCTGGGCGATGTAGATCGCGGTGTGCTTCTCCCCCCGCCGCTCCGGCACCAGGCCGATTCCCGTTCGATGGAACTCCAGATTCGTGAAGGCGGACATCTTTTCTCCCCGGACGCGACAAAGTCCCCGGTCCCTTTCGAGAGCGGGGGATTGTACCGGAGGATGGGGCGGGTGGGGAGGGATAGAGGCCCTGTACTGCTTACTCCGGAATCGCCGTAGCCGCCCAGCGCGAGCAGCTCCTCGCGCCTCGTCGACGTGGCCGGCGAGAGGCCGTCGGTCCTGCCTCTCACCGGCCGGAGATGCGGAACGAGACTACGGAGTAAGACGGTAGACGTGGACGTCGCTCACTCTCACGTAGCTGTCCGACCAGCCGATCGAGCCGAGGAAATCGATCGTGATCGAGTCGCCCTGCTGGGCGGTGAAGTCGATATAGGGATTCGCGCAGTAAGTGTCTCCTTGCGTCCCGTTCTGGTAGAAGAGCTGGTAGGTCGTGGTGCCTGAGCCGGGATGGTAGACATAGACACGCGCATCGAGCTGGTTCCACCAACTGTCATGGGGATCGATCATGTCGACTCTGGCATCGACCTCCCAGTGGGTGCTGCCGGTGTCATTGATGGTAAGTGTCCGGCTGATGTGCTGGCTGAAACCGTTGAACGCCCAGCCTGTCTGGCCGCCCCAGGAGCAACTGAGCGTCGTCTGCGCAGTCCCGGAATCGAAGGACCAGCAACTCTGGTCGGAAGAGGTGAGCGTGTTCGGTGAATACTCCACCCACGAGACGCCGCAGCAGGCTCCATAGTTGGTGGGAGAGTTACAGTCGGCGTGAGCGTTGTCGGCGAAAGAGAGAGTAAATGCCGCGACGGAAAACAAGGCCAAGCTGAAAACAAAGCTGCGCATAAGCACACCTCCGATAAGGTTCTCGTTGCATGAACCGAGGCGGCTAGCCTGCCGTTGACTATTGTATCCGAATATGAAGATGAAAGAAAAGACGAGCCACTGCCCTGTCCGCACGCCTCTCCTTCAAGCTTTTCCCGGCTCGGCTAAAACCCCATCACCCCCCGCACCCCTTCCGCCAGATTCCGGTTCGAGGAGATCGCCGCGTCCTGCCAGCCGGTGACCAGCGGCGCGCCGCCCCGGGTGCGGAAGACGCCCCCGGCCGCTTCGAGGATCGGCTTCAGGGCCGCCACGTCGTGCAGGGCGACCTCGCCTTCCACCATGGCGTCGCAGCGCCCTTCGGCGACCAGGATGTGACCCCACCAGTCGCCGAAGCCGCGGGTGCGGTTGGCGCGGGCGACGAGGTCCGAGAAGGCCGGCCAGAGGCCGTGCCGCTGGAAGAGGTTGAGGCCGCCGTGGACCACGAAGGCCTTCTCCACCTCCGCCGTCCCGCTCACCCGCAGCCGGCGCTGCCGGCAGGTCTCCAGCCGGGTGCCGGTGCCCCCCCAGGCCCCCTCACCACGGGCTCCCCACCAGGTCTCGCCCAGGGCCGCGCTCTCCCCGGTCTGGGAGGCGGACAGCCCCGATCCCGGCCCCAGGGCCGGCGCGTGGACGACGCCGAGGACGAGCTCGCCGTCCAGCTCGAGCCCGATCAGGGTGGCGAAGAACGGCAGCCCGGCCACGAAGTTCCTGGTGGCGTCGAGGGGGTCGATGATCCAGCGGTCGCGCTCGCTCCCCTCCTGGCCGAATTCCTCGCCGAGGAGCCCGAGCTCGGGGGTGGCGCGATGGAGCGTCTCGCGGATCGCCTCCTCGGAGCCGCGGTCCGCCGCGGTCACCGGCGAGGCGTCTCCTTTGAGATCCACCTTCAACGCAATGGAGCGGAAGTGCTGACGATGGATCTCCCCCGCCCGGCGGCAGGCGGCGAGGGCGGCTTCGAGATAGGACCGTGAATCGAGAGAAAGCGGAGCATCCGTCATCGCGCTCTGAAGTCTAGCGGAAGGCGGGCGGGGACTTGTCCCCGCCCCTGCTCAAATCGCATCAATTCTTGGGCCGGCCAAACCGGGCGAGGTATCGCTGAGCTTCCGCCTGCACGTCGGCCGGCGGCTCGGAGCACCCCTTGCCGTGGAGGGTCAAGGCAAGGAAGCCGCGCAGCAGGCCGGCGTCGGCGGCTTTCTGAAGGTCCTGCTTCAGGGAAGGCGCGAGGGCGAGGGCTCGTTCCAATGTGATCCCCTTCCAACCGGTCTGTGCGATCTCCGCGCAGAGGCCCTTCGCCTCGGCCTCGGAAAGCGCGGGGCTCATCTCCTCGAAGGCGTCCATGTCGTAATAAGCGGGCCCTACGTACTGAGACTGCTGGCCGCTCTCGTTCCCCCCCACGTTGATGCGGTCCGTGAGCACACCCGGCGTGGTCTGCAGGACTGAATAGGGATCCCGCGCGGTGGGGATTTTCTCCAACTCGCTCTGCGAGAGGGTCGCGCCCGTGGTGATCCGCCGCTCGTCGAGCAGCGGAGATTCGGCGGCCACGGTGATGACATCCTCCACGGCTTCCGCCTCCCGTGGCGGATTGACCGGCAGGACGCGGGTGACCGGCTTGCCGCCGGGCGCGGTCGCCTTCTCGTCCACCGCCACCAGGCTGGTGTAGTCCGTGACCAGATGATGGCGCAGTCCGAGCTCGACGATCGCCCGGCGCACCTCCCCGGCGTTGGCCCCTTCCTGGAGGCTGTCCGTCAGGCCCTGGATCTTCCGCCGCGCCCAGAGCTTGTCGATGCCGGCCCCCTTCAGTTTGGCGGCCGCGGGGAACGAATCCTGCCAGGTGCCGCCGTCCCGGGTACCCGAGACGCTCACCGGGCCGCCGGCGTCCCGCGAGCGCGCGGTGAGCACCAGGGGCTCGCCCAGATAGAGGTCCGGAGCCCGCGCGGGCCAGGCCTCCGCCGACGGATCGTTCCAGCGCACCTCGATCCCCTGGAGCATGGGAGCGTCGAGCTGGGAGAACAGCGCCGCCATCGCCGGCGCCACGTTGCCGGTATCGGTGATCGGCGTGAACGATCCCCGGCCCAGAGCGGCCAGCCGGCGCAGGAGCCCGGCGTTGGGAGCCGTGCCGATCGCCACCGGGAAGAGCCGCCGGACGCCGAGCTTCGCGTTGAGGAACTGGACGACCTGCTCCTCGTCTCCGAGCTGGCCGTCGGTGGCGAAGATCACCTGCGGCACGAACCCGCCCGGAGCCGGGTTCCGGAAGGCGATCTGGAGCGCCGGGAGCATCTCGGTGCCGCCCTCCGCGTTCAGGCCGGAGATGAAGCCGCGGGCCTTTTGGAGGGCCTCGCGGCTCGCCGGAACGGCATCCGGAAACACCGAGCTGGCGGTGGAGCTGAACTGGATGACGTTGAACCGGTCCATGGGCTGGAGCTTGTCGAGGGCCAGCAGGAGCGCCTGGCGGGCCTGCACGATCGAGGCTCCCATCATCGAGCCGGAGGTGTCGATGATGAAGGCCGTCTCCCGCGGCAGCCGCGCCGCCGCGGCCTCCGGCGCGTCCGGCGGCATGACCATCAACAGGTCGTAGCGCTCGCCGTCCACCTCCTCCGAATAGAAGACGCCCCGCGGATCGCGGCCCACGGCGGGCGTCCACTCCAGGACGAAGTCGGAATCGGCCGGCGCCACCCCTTTCTTCAGGTCCACGGCGTAGCGAAAGCTTTTCCCCTTCGCCACGGTGATCGCGTGGCTCGGGCTCGCCACCCCGGCAAGCGGGAACCCGGGGTCGAGATCGGCATGGAAAGCGAAGGGATTGATCGGCGGAGCGCCTCGCCGCCGCACCGGCGGCAGCGTGAGATGGCCGCCCCCGGTTGCCTTGCCGCCTTCGGGACGTGGCGCGACCACCATCGGGAACCGCAGGCTGAAGCGCCCCTGCTCCCAGCTCACCACCTGCTGCAGCTCGATCGCGACCTCCACCGTCTCGCCCGGTCCGATGTTGGCCACGGCGGTGGTGAAGACGTCGGGGCGCTGCTGCTCGATCAGGCTGGCTTTCATCCCCTGCTGCTTCGCGGCCTCGTAGGTCTGCCGCGCCTCCCCCTTCTCCTGGACGAGGCCCTGGATCACGCGGTCCCCGACTTTCATTTTCAGCGTGTCGACCGCCGCGTCCGCGGGCAATGGAAAGACATAGATCCCTTCCACCCACTCCCGCGCCGGATTGGTGAAGATCTGCGTCACCTTGGTCCGCGCGATGATGCCGGTCATGCGGACCTCGACGGTGGCGCCGAGGACGGGCGCCGGCACGGCTTTGCCGTCCTTGCCCGCGACGAACAATCCCTGACCAGGCCTGTCCGATCCCCAGGCCAGGCCGCTTCCGATCAGGAACCAGAGACAGAGCGCTGCCGTTCGAAAAGAATTCGATCGCATCTCAAACCTCCCAGAGTTGTGGACCGTCCTCCCGGGAAGACGGCACTGCTGTGCGCTGCCCCGATAGAGCGCAAAGGTGATGCCAGGGCGGATCTGAATTGCGAGAACCCTTGACAGATAAGGATTCTGATCACCGCGAGACGGCTGGTAGATCCAGCGTTATCCAAGCGAATGGATCATTGCTGTCCAACCGTTTGAGGCGCGGAAATCCGGAGGATAAAATCGAGCGGTTCGTCCCGCGGCGAGGACGGGGGCGTCCTCGGCTGCCCGCCCCCCTTACTCCTGGCGGGAGCGAGGCCTATAATGGCCCCATGGCAGCGAGACCCGTCGACGGATATCTCCTCAGGCTACGCCAGCACCTCCCGGAGCTCGCCGAGAAGTACCACGTGCGCTCCCTGGAGGTCTTCGGCTCCTACGTGCGGAACGAGCAGAAGGCGGAGAGCGATCTCGACGTGCTGGTGACGTTCGACAAGACGCCGGGCCTCTTGCGGTACATCGCGCTCGAAAACCACCTCAGCGACCTTCTGGGAGTCAAGGTGGACCTCGTGATGAAGAGCGCTCTCAAGCCTCGGATCGGCCAGAACATCCTCCGCGAAGCCGTTCCGGTATGAGCGCACGCACCTACCTCGACTACCTGGAAGATATCCGGGACTGTCTGGCGAAGGCGCAGGCATTCGTCGACGGGATGACCTACGAAGAATTCGCGGTGGACGAAAAGACCGGCTTCGCCGTGGTCCGTGCCCTCGAAATCGTCGGCGAAGCCACCAAACGGCTGCCCGCGGAGCTGAAGGACCGCTATCCCGATCTGCCCTGGCGAAGCATGGCCGGCATGCGCGACAAGCTGGTCCATGACTACTTCGGAGTAAATCTCGAAGTCGTCTGGGAAACGGCGACCTTGGAGGCACCCAGCCTGGAGGCGGAGATTCGTTCCTTGCTGTCGAAAGAAACCTGACGCTCAGGCCCACTCTCCCATCGTCTCGATCCCCATCGCCCGCAGCGGCCCGGCCAGATCCTCCGGCACCGGGGCCGCGATCCGCAGCATCTCGCCGGTCTCCGGGTGCTTGAACGCCAGCTCGCAGGCATGCAGGGCCAGCCTGTGCAGCCCGAAGCGCTCGCGGAAGAGGCGGTTGTGCTCCCCCTTGCCGTAGCGCACATCGCCGATCAATGGATGGCTGATGTGCTTGAGGTGGCGGCGGATCTGATGGCGGCGGCCGGTCCGCGGACGGGCCTCGATCAGAGCGTACCGCTCGAAAATCGCGAGGCGGCGGAACTCGGTCACCGCCGGCACCCGCGGACCGTCCACGTCGCGGGGGATCGGATGATCGATCACCCCCGATTCCGGCGGAATGCCGCGCACCAGGGCGAGATAGCGCTTCTCCACAGCACCCGCCTCGAACCGCTCCTGCATCCGGCGGGCGGTGCCGGAGTCGAGGGCGAAGAGCAGGACGCCGCTGGTCGCCCGGTCGAGCCGGTGGACGGCGTGGACGTGCCGGCCCACCCGGTCGCGGACGATCTGCAAGGCGAAGATCCGATCCTGGGCCGCTCCGCGCTCCGTATTGCGATGAACCGCGAGGCCCGCGGGCTTGCCGGCGGCCAGGAGGAAACCGTCCTGGTGCAGGGTGGGCAGATCGAAGGGAGGCGCCATGATTCGTCCGAGTCGATTCGTCCCGCGGCCGGTCGAGCATACTGAAAACGGGGGTGGAGCCGTTAGAATGCCCACAAATGGCGGACTTGAAATCCGATGTCTCGACGGTGGGTCTGTCGGGGACCGGCCGGCTGCCGACCTTCCCGAAAGGGAGGGCCGGCCAGGCTCCGGTCCCGGCGCTCACGCTCCTCCACCACCCCGATCTGCGCCGGGTGGGCGAGCGCGCCCTGCTGAGCGATCTGGCGGCGGGCGGGGAGGCGCGGCTCGGCCGTTTCGAGCCGGACTTCTCGCCGCCGGACGCCGTCACGGGCGAGCCGCTGACCGACCGCCACATCAGCCGCCAGCCCCTGCACCTGCGCCCGGCCCCTCGAGGCGGGATCGTCCTCGCGGCCGCGGAGAGCCGGACCCGCGTGGTGGTGGAAGGGGTCCCTCTCGACGGCGAGATCGCGGTCTCGGACGCGGATCTCGCCCGGGGAGTGGTGATCGAGCTGGCGGACCGGATGGTCGTGCTCCTCCACGTCCTCGATCACCTGACGGCGCCCGCGGCGAAGCGGTTCGGGCTGGAGGGGGACAGCGGCGGCATCGCCCGCGTGCGGAGCGAGATCGACGGCGTGGCCGACCTCGACGTCCCCGTGCTGCTGCGCGGCGAGACCGGGACCGGCAAGGAGCTCGCGGCCCGGGCGCTCCACGACGCCAGCCGGCGGCGGCGCGGGCCGTTCGTCGCCGTCAACCTCGGTGCCATTCCGCCGGCCCTGGTGGCCTCGGAGCTCTTCGGCGCCGCCCGCGGGGCCTATACCAGCTCCGTGCAGCAGCAGGAAGGCTACTTCCGCAAGGCGCACGGCGGCACCCTGCTCCTCGACGAGGTCGGCGAGGCGACGCCCGAGGTGCAGGTGATGCTGCTGCGGACGCTGGAGACCGGCGAGGTCCACCCGGTTGGCACCCAGAGCCCGCAGCGGGTGGACGTGCGCGTGCTCGCCGCCACCGACGCCGACCTCGAGGCGCGGGTGGCCTCGGGAGAGTTCCGCGCCCCGCTCCTGCATCGTCTGGGCGGCTACGAGATCTGGCTGCCGCCGCTGCGCGAGCGGCGCGACGACATCGGCCGCCTGCTCGTCCACTTCCTGCGACGGGAGCTGGCAACTCTCGGCGAGGCGCACCGCCTGGATCCCGGCGACCCCGGCGTTCCGCTCTGGCTGCCGCCGGGCCTCGTCGCCCGGCTCGCCCGCTACGACTGGCCGGGCAACGTCCGCCAGCTCCGCAACGTCGCTCGCCAGATCGCCATCGGCAGCCGCGGCCTGCCGCGGGCGGAGATCGGCCCCGCTGTCGAGAGGTTGCTGCGCGACTCGCCGTCCCGGCCCGCGGTGCCCGTGGCTGATCCGGTGGCGGCCCCTGCCGAGCGCCGCCGGCCGTCCGAGGTCTCCACGGAGGAGCTGGTCGAGGCCCTGCACGCCTGCCGCTGGGATTTCCAGGCCGCGGCTGAGAGGCTCCGCATCTCGCGCCCCTCCCTCTACGCGCTGGTCGAGGCGAACCCGCGCCTGCGCAAGGCCGGCGACCTCTCCGCCGAGGAGATCGTCAGTTGCTGGGAAGAGTGCGAGGGGAACGTCGACGCCATGGTCGACCGGCTGGAAGTCTCGCGGAAGGCCCTGGCCCGGAGGCTGCGGGAGATGAAGCTGGTGTGAGTAGGAAGGAGACCTCGCCACCCGGGATTGAAATCCCGGGCTACCGACAGTCGCCCCTCCCCGGGGCTCTGGACCGAGATGGCGGGAGTCCCGGATGGGACGGCCGTTGGTAGCCCGGGATTTCAATCCCGGGCGGCAGGAAGAGGACACCAAGAACCCGAAGGATACCGCCGGATCGGCGGCTCCTGCTGTCCCTGATGTCCCTTAAGTCCCTGTCCGACTAACGGCGGAACCGGTTGAAGCGCGCGGGGGAGAAGGCGTTGCGGATCTGCACCAGCCTCTCCTCGGTCGGCTTGGTCGTGGGATCGACCTCGCGCGCCACCGACTCGGCGACGTGACGATGGCGAGGCTGTTGCTCGCCGCCGCCGTGACGCCGCGGCCCCTCCTGCTGCTTGCGAGGCTCCTGCTGGCGCCCCTGGCGCGGGCCCTGGCCGGGGCGGGAAGAGCCCTCCCCCTGGCCCCCCTGACGGTGCGGCTGCTGCCCCCGCGGCGGCTGGGCCGGCCGGCCCTGGCGCGGCTGCTGCGGCTGCTGGTCACCGCTGGGGCGATTCTCGGTCCGCCGTTTCGCCTTCTGGTCGAGACGGGCCTTCTCCTCGGCCTCGCGCTGGGCCTTCTTCTCCGCCTTGGCCTTGGCCCGGGCGCGCTCCTCGGCGCGGCGGGTGCGGATCGCGGCGATCCGCTCCTGGAGCGGCACCTCGAAACGCTCCGCCGGCTCCGACTGATAGTCGAAACCCTCGAGCGTGCGGCGGGGCAGGCGCGAGCCGACCTCACGCTCGATGGCGTGGAGCTCGCCCGCCTCCTCCTCGGAGACGAAGGTGAAGGCGTCGCCCACCATCTCCGCCCGGGCCGTACGGCCAACGCGGTGGATGTAATCCTCGGGGATGTTGGGGACGTCGAAGTTGATGACGTGCGAGAGCGCCTCGACGTCGATGCCGCGGGCGGCGATGTCGGTCGCCACCAGCACCTGCAGGTCGCCGCTCTTGAAGCGGGCCAGAGCGTCCGTGCGCTGCACCTGGCTGCGGTTGCCGTGGATGCGGTCGCAGGGGACGCCGTGCTTCTCCAGGAACTCGGCGAGCCGGTTCGCCCGGTGCTTGGTGCGGGTGAAGACGAGCACGTTCTTGATCTCCCCCCGCCGCAGCAGCTCCACGAGAAGATAGGGCTTCAGGTTCTCCTGCACCGGATAGAGCGCCTGCGTGATCCCGGTCGCCGGGGCCAGCTTGCGCTCGACGTCGAGGCGCGCCGGCTCGCGCAGCATCTCGCCGGCCAGCTCCACGATCGGCTGCGGCAGGGTGGCCGAGAAGAAGAGCGTCTGCTCGGGGCGGGGCAGGTGCTGGAGCACCCGCCGGACGTCCGGCAGGAAGCCCATGTCGAGCATGCGGTCGGCCTCGTCGAGCACCAGGATCTCGAGGCCTTCGAGCTTCGCGTAGTCGTTCTGGAAATGGTCGAGGAGGCGCCCCGGGGTGGCGACCAGGATGTCCACCCCCTTGCGGAAGGCCTTCTCCTGCGGCCCCATGGCGACGCCGCCGAAGACCGCCGCGCCCTTGAGGTCGGTGAACTGGGCGAGCGCCTTCATGTGCTCGACGATCTGGGCCGCCAGCTCACGGGTGGGAGCGAGGACCAGCGCCCGGGTGGTGCCGCGGGGCTTCTCCTTCAGCCGGTGCAGGATCGGCAGCAGGAAGGCCGCCGTTTTGCCGCTGCCCGTCATGGCGCAGGCCAGGACGTCGCGTCCCTCGAGGGCGGGAGGGATGGCGTCCTGTTGAATGGGGGTCGGCTGCTCGAAGCCCATGCTCTCGACGCCGCGGAGAAGGTCGGGGTGAAGGCCGAAATCCGAGAAATCGCTCAAGCGTTTGCAATCCTTCCGGGCGCACGCCGCCGCTTGTTGGCGTGACGCCACTTCATGTTCCGGCGAAAGGGGTAGGGAACGGGGACTTGCCGGCGAGGCCGCCGCTCGGGGCTCAAGTGTTGAGCCGATTTCACACAGGCGCCCGCCGGGAGGCGGGCGCAACGTCAGGATCTCACACTTCGGGCTGTTTGCCAAGGGGCCCGGCATCCCGGGTCCGCCGCTTGCGCGCCTGCCAGATCTCCCAGGCGGCCGGCAGCAGCGAGAGGAAGATGATCGCCAGCACCACCAGCGAGAAGTTCTTCTGCACGAACGGGAGGTTGCCGAACAGGTAGCCGGCGAGCGTGCAGAGCAGGACCCAGCCGGCGCCGCCGACGAGGTTGTAGCTCATGAAGCGGCCGTAGCTCATGCTCCCCAGCCCCGCCACGAACGGCGCGAAGGTGCGCACGATGGGGACGAAGCGGGCGATGATGATCGTCTTGCCGCCGTACTTCTCGAAGAACTCGTGGGTGGTTGCGATGTGCTCGGGTTTGATCAGCCGCCGCTTGCCCTCGAGCAGCCGGTGCCCCAGGAAGTGCCCGATCCAGTAGTTGGCCGTGTCGCCGAGGACGGCGGCGGCGATCAGGGCGGCGATCAGCGCCCAGACCGAGAGCGACCCGTTGGCGGCGAAGGCACCCGCCGCGAACAATAGCGAGTCGCCGGGGAGGAAAGGCGTCACCACCAGCCCGGTCTCGCAGAAGACGATGGCGAACAGCAGCAGGTACGTCCAGGCCCCGTACTCGTGGATGATCGGGCTCAGATGCTTGTCGAGGTGCAGGACGAAGTCGAGCAGTCTCTTCAGGATTTCCATGGTCTCCCCCGCGAAGCCGTTGCCCTGAGGCGGTCCGGAGCGGGAGACTATGGGCTCCCCGGCCGGAAGTCCAGCGGGACGCCCGGAAAAGCGGAGAGGGCGGAGCCCCGCAGGCTCCGCCCCCGATCGATCGTCCGTCGCCCGTGCCTACTTGCTGAAGGTCGCCTTGACGCTCGCGTTCTGGGTGATGAAGACCGTGCAGGTCGGAGCCGTGCCCGTGCAGGCGCCGCTCCAGCCGGTGAACTGCTTGCCGGCCGGCGGGATGGCGGTGAGCGTCACCGTGACCCCTTGCGTGAACTTGGCCGAGCAGCTGCTGCCGCCGCCGCTGCCACCGCAGTCGAGCCGCTGGTCGTTGCCGGCCGGAGTGCCCACGACCTCGCCCGAGTTGGAACGGCTGGCCGATAGCGTGAACTGCGGCAGGAAGGAGGCGCCCACCTGGAGCAGGCCGTTCGCGGTGACCGTGCAGGTCGGCTGCGTGCCGCTGCAGGCGCCGGTCCAGCCGATGAACACGTTATTGCCCGGGCTGGCCGTCAGCGCCAGCGCGGTGCCGTTGATCGTGAAGGTCGAGCAGGCGTTGCCGCAGTTGATCGCGCGGTTCGCTCCGGAGACCGTGCCGCTCCCCGTCTTGGTGACGATCAGCGCGTCCGGCTGCAGGTTCACCGCCGAGTTCTGCGCCGCGATGAAGTCGCCCAGCTCGTCGGCGGCCGGAGCGGCGCACAGGGTGTCGGCGCAGATCGCCTGGTGGGTCACCGCGTCATAGGCGCCCGTGAACTTGTAGGTCTCGTAGCGGCGGATGATCGCGCGGGTGTCGGCGCTGATCGTCCCCTGGTTGCGGTTCCGCTTCTGATTGCCGTTGCTCGGCGGCTCAGCCTGCAGGATGTCCCAGGCGATCTCGAGCTTGGTGGCGTCCTGCGGGACGACGGAATTGTCGCTGGTCAGATCCGCCGGCGTCACCGGCCGGGTGAGCTGCGTCTTGTAGACCTTGATCCACTGCGCGTCGCCGTATACCTCTGGAGTCTCCGGCGGCTCCGGCGCCTCGACCTCGGCGACGACCACCGGCGAGCTGCCCACCGCTCCCGCGGGGGACAGGCTCCAGGTCGGGAACGGGATGGCGACGTTGGGCTCGGCCGCGATCAGCGTGCCCGGGTTCTGCGGATCCTCGATCAGCCAGCGGCCGGTGGCCGTGATCGTCTTGCCGGGGGTGGGACGCATCCCCTGGCCGAGGGCCTCGCAGCCGGCGTACCGGTAGGTGCTCCCTCCCAGATAGCAATCGTTCCAGCTGTACGGCTCGCCCGGCGTGTGCTGCGGCGTCGTATAGGAGTACTGATGGCTGTTCGAATCGTACGGGCTCTGCCAGCGGACGTACACGCCGGTGGCGTACGGGACCACCGTCCCGGCGCCGTACTGCTGCCCGTAGCCGGTGTAATAGAGGTCCCCCTCCGCCGCTCCCTCGAGCTGGATCTCGAAACCGTGCGCGTCATGGCCGGTCTCGTTGACGACGTCGAACTGGCTGAGGAAACCTTCGATGGTGGCCGTCTGCGCCCGCGCGGCGGCGGAAGCGCCGAGCAGGGCCACGGAAAGGGCGGCGATGAGGACGGGCTTGCGGCAACTCGAGAACATTTGCAATCTCCTTCAAAAAAGGTCGTTCTGCCCGGTTAGACAGAGCCGGGGCGGTCCTGGAACAACTTTTTTGGGGAACAACTTTTTTTGAAGGGATTCCGGAGGCAGGCTCCGGCGGGCCTCAGTGGTAGAGATTCTTCCGCTCGGACGGCGGCAGGCCCGGGACGTCGAAGTCGCCGTGGCCGCGGGCCCAGCGCAGCCGCTCGCGGAGCCCGCCGCGCCAGACCGTCTGCAGGCGCGTGCCGGAAGCCCCCGCCGAGCGCTCCTCCAGGACGCCGCCGCTCACGTCCGCCAGCCAGTAGACGACCGCGCCGTGCCGCGCGAAGCGGACGCCCACCTTGTCCGCGCCCGGGTGCAGGGTCTGGACCTCCAGCTCGGCCGCCGCGGCGGTGGGCGCCATCTCCCCGCGTTCGACGACGGCGTACTCCGGAGGCGCCGCCAGCACCACCCCCGGCAGCTCTTCCTTCCGCCCCTGGCCCAGTTGCGATACGAAAAACCACCCGAACGCGCCGAGCGCGGCGGCGACGACGAGGGCATAGAGCAGGGCCTTGACGATCTTCACGGCCCGGCGAGGATACCGCATTCAGATTTCATGACGCCGCCCCTACTTCACGATTTCCAGCGTGCCGGAGACCGGATGCCACTCCTTGCCGCCGGACGCGAAACCGTACAACCGCAACGTATCGAAATTCATCGCCACGGTCAGCGTGTATCCCGACTCCTCCGCGAGATAGGACACGAGGTGGACCTTCGGCGCCACCTCGAACGCGGCATACTTCTTCACGCGCGTCGGCTTGCCCTTGCCGTCGCCATCCAGCTTCTTGAACTCGACGCTGCCGTCGGGATTGAAAACATGTTCGTACGTCCCTCCCGCCGTGGGACCCTCCTCGAACTTCCACCGGAATGTTTGACTGCTGAGTGAAGTGGACGTTTCAGCCATGAGTGATCTCCTTGATCGGTCTGCTGTCTGCCGGACCGACGTGAGTGCAGAATCTGTGCCGAAGGATTGTGCCGATGGTTTGTTCCGATGGACCACGGGCTCGAATTTTGCTGACACCAGGACCGTCAGGAACGGGCCTGCGCACGCTCTGGAGGTCGATCCGATGATTCCAACGCAAAAGATCCGGCGCTGCCTGCTCGCCGCGGCCGCCATGACCATCGTGGGCTGCGCGTCCTCGGCCCGGCTCCCGGTCGCCGCCGGCACCGGCGCTCATCCAACCCTGCCTCCCCCGAACAAGGCGCCCATCCCCGTGGTGCACGTCGTCACCGCCAAGGGGTGGCCGGAGGGCGGCAAACCACTGGCGGCAGAGGGGACGGCCGTGGCCGCGTTCGCCAAGGGGCTGGACCATCCACGCTGGCTCTACGTGCTGCCGAACGGCGACGTGCTGGTGGCCGAGACCAACGGGCCGGTGCGGCCGCGGGACGGCAAGGGGATCAAGGGGTGGTTCTTCCATCACTTCCAGAAGAAGGCCGGCGGCACCGTGCCCAGCCCCGACCGCATCACCCTGCTCCGCGATGCCGACGGCGACGGCGTCGCGGAGACGCGATCGGTCTTCCTCTCCGGGCTCTACTCGCCCTTCGGCATGGCGCTCGTGGGGAACGTCCTCTACGTGGCCGACAGCGACGCCCTCCTGCGCTTCCCCTACACGCCCGGCGCGACGCGGATCGCGGAGCCCGGCGTCAAGGTGGTCGATCTGCCGGCGGGACCGATCAATCATCACTGGACCAAGAACGTCGTCGCCGCCGCCGACGGATCGAAGCTCTACGTGGCCGTCGGCTCCAACAGCAACGCGGCGGAGAACGGGATCGCGGCCGAGGAGGGGCGCGCGGCGATCTGGGAGGTGAATCCCGCGACCGGCGACCATCGCGTCTTCGCCTCCGGGCTGCGCAACCCGGTCGGGCTGGCCTGGGAGCCCGAGAGCGGCGCCCTGTGGGCGGCCGTCAACGAACGCGACGAGCTCGGCAGCGACCTCGTGCCCGACTACATGACGGCGGTCCACGAGGGGGGCTTCTACGGCTGGCCCTACAGCTACTACGGCCAGCACGTCGACACGCGGGCGAAACCGCCGCGCCCCGATCTCGTCGCCAGGGCCCTGGTGCCCGACTACGCCCTGGGTCCGCACACCGCCTCCCTCGGCCTGGCCTCCTCGCAGGGAACCTCGCTCCCCGACCGCTTCAGCCACGGCATGTTCGTGGGCCAGCACGGCTCCTGGAACCGCAGGCCGCGCAGCGGCTACAAGGTCATCTTCGTGCCCTTCACCGGCGGCGTTCCGTCCGGCGATCCGCTCGACGTGCTGACCGGTTTCGTCGACGGCCAGGGGGACGCGCTGGGGCGCCCCGTGGGGGTCGCGATCGACAAGCAAGGCGCCCTGCTGCTGGCGGACGACGTCGGCAACACCGTCTGGCGGGTGACCGGCTCGGCCGGGCCGAAGTAGTACCGGCCCAGTAATACAGGCCCAGTAATAGCGGCCCGAAGCAATCCGCACACCCTCACCCCTGCCCCTCTCCCGACTCGGGAGAGGGGAGAAAAGACAAACCACTCCCTCTTCTCCCGGGTCGGGAGAAGAGGGCCGGGGTGATGAGGGTACCCATCAAAAACCTTGCATTGATTGCTTATACGGATCTATTGCCAGGTCCGCACTGGTCAGGCACGAGCAAAACGGTATAAAATCCCCTTCCACCTTTCAGCTTGTGCAAGGGGTCCTCTGCCGTGCCACGATCGAGGAGTCCGCGTCAGATCCCTCCCGCGGTGCGGGAGGCCGCAGACCGGCTGTCCGCCCGGCGCTCTCTTCTGGGCGCGGCCAGCTATCCGTTCGTCCTGCTGGTCCTCGGGCTGGCGGCGGATTTGCAGAAGACGGTTCCCCTCCTCTTCGCCGGCGCCACGGTCGCCATCCTGGCCCTCGCGGCGCTGCGCATCCATCTGGCCCGGCGATTCGACCGGATCTTCGGCGCCAACCCCCGGCGGTGGCGGATCGCCTTCTACTCCACGCTCCTCCTCAAGGCCCTGCTGCTCGGCTGGCTGTTCTTCGCCGTCCTGACGAGCCTCGGTCCCGGCGTCCAGTCCTTCTTCGTCCTCACCATCGTCACCGTGATCGCGAGCATGGGGGTCATCCTCTACTCGCACGCGCCCCGCGTCGTGCTGGCCTTCGTCGCCGCCCTGGTGCTGCCGGTGCTCCTCGCCCTCTCCGGCGTCACCGGCCCGACCGACTGGCACCTGGGGCGCTGGGAGTACCTCTGCCAGGCCTTCTTCTTCCTCTATCTCCTCGTGCTCGGCGCCCAGCTGCACCGCGACCGCTGGGCCGGGCTCCTGCGGAGCCACCAACTGGCGGTCCGGACCGCCGAGCTGGAAGCGGCCCAGGAGGAGCTCCGCAGGGACCGCGACGAGCTCGAGCGGCGGGTCGAGGAGCGCGCCGGGGAGCTGCGCAAGGCGAGCCTCGACTATCGCCGGATCTTCGAGAGCGCTCACGACCCCATCCTGATCTTTTCTCCCGAGCGGGAGATCGTCCTCAACGTCAACCGCCGGGCCTGCGAGATCTACGGCCTGAGCCGTGAGGAATTCATCGGCATGTCGCTCGTGGAGATCTCCGAAAACGTCGAGCGGGGGCAGCGGCAGGTCGCCGAAA
Source organism: uncultured Acidobacteriota bacterium (assembly GCA_963698025.1). Taxonomy (GTDB): domain Bacteria; phylum Acidobacteriota; class Thermoanaerobaculia; order Multivoradales; family UBA5704; genus DATARR01. The sequence continues at coordinate 3,194,347 of OY969112.1, forward strand.
CCGTGGAGCGCGGGGTCTTCTACAACTTCGAGTCGGTTCAGTTCCGCAAAGACGGCAGCCGGATGTTTCTCGAGATCAACGCCTCGTCGATCGAATATGAAGGGCGCCCCGCGATCCTCAGCATCAACCGCGACGTCACCGAACGCCGCCGGGGCGAGGAGCTGCGGCTGGCCAAGGAGGCGGCCGAGCAGGCCGACCGCGCCAAGGGGCGGTTCCTGGCCAACATGAGCCACGAGATCCGGACGCCGATGGCAGGCGTGCTGGGCCTGATCGGACTGCTGCGCAAGACCGGCCTGTCGGCGCAGCAGAGCGACTACGCCGAGCTGATCCAGAATTCGGCGGCCTCGCTGCTGCGGCTGATCGACGACATCCTGGATTTCTCGAAGATCGAGGCCGGCGAGCTGGTGCTCGAGCGGGTGCGTTTCGATCTGCACGGCACGCTGCGCGAAATCGTCGAGCTGCTGCGGTTCACCGCCGGCAGCCACGACACCGAGCTCGATCTCGACCTTGGCGAAGGGGTGCCGGAGTGGGCCTGGGGCGATCCGGGGCGCCTGCGCCAGGTGCTCACCAACCTGGTGGGCAACGCGGTGAAGTTCACCACCGCCGGCACGGTCGACGTCGAGGCGCGGCGGCTCGCGGACGGGCGGCTGCGGTTCGCCGTCCGCGACACCGGCATCGGCATTCCCGCCGAGTGCCAGGGGCGCCTCTTCGGGCACTTCTCCCAGGCCGACAGCTCCACCTCGCGGCGCTTCGGCGGCACCGGGCTCGGGCTGGCGATCAGCCAGCGGATCGTCGAGCGGATGGGGGGCGAGATCGGGTTCGAGAGCACGCCCGGAGAGGGATCGACCTTCTGGTTCGTCCTCGCGCTCGACCCCGCCGCGCCGCCGGAGCTCCCGCGGCCGGAGAGCGAGGATGCCGCGCGGCCGCCCGGCCGGCGGCGCCGGATCCTGGTGGCGGAGGACAACATCATCAACCAGCTGGTCATCGTCCAGCAGCTCACGGCGATGGGGCACGACGTCCTGGCCGTCCACAACGGCCTGGAGGCCCTGGAGGCGCTGGAGAGCGGCGGCTTCGATCTCGTCCTGATGGACTGCCAGATGCCCGAGCTCGACGGCTACGAGGCCTCCCGCCGCATCCGCGAGGGGCCCGAGAAAAACCGGCGGATCCCGATCGTGGCGCTGACCGCCCACGCGATGCGGGAGGAGCTGGACCGCTGCCTCGCCGTCGGCATGAACGACTACGTCACCAAGCCTTTCCTGGAGGAGGTCCTGCGGCGGAAGCTGGAGCGCTGGCTGGACGACGCCGGCGGACCCGCCGGGCCGGATGACCCCGCCGCCGCGCCCGAGGCCCTGCCGCCGCTCGACGGCGCCCGGCTCGCCGAGTTGCGCGGGCTGGGGCGGGCGGTGGGCCGGGACGTGCTGAGCGAGATCGCGGAAACCTTTCAAACCCAGGCCCACGTGACCGAGATCCGCTCCGCGCTCGCCCGTGGCGACTGGCCGCTGCTCAAACGGAGCGCGCACGCGCTCAAGGGGAGCAGCGCGGTGCTGGGAGCGATGGACCTGTCGGCGCTCTGCGGCGAGCTCGAGCAGCTGGCGCCGAACACCGGCGCCGAAGCCTTCGCCGGTCCCCTCTCGGCGCTCGAAAAGGAGTATCACCGGGTGCTCTCCGCGCTCACCGCGGCGGCCCAGGAAGCGCGCTGAGGGGCGCGCCTGTTCGAGGAATTCGAGCGGCGGCTCGACGGGGGCCGGACGGCCCCCGTGCAGCCTGTCTGGCAACCCTTTTTAGCTAGCAGTCACGGCAGCTGGCGTAGCACGGGTCGAGAGTTTCATAACAGCAACTCGAGTTGTGGTTGCACTGGGGATACAGGCTCCCGGTGAAGCATTGATTGTAGAGATTGTCACAGTAGCTGCAACACACGAAGGCGTGGGCGGTGGGCGTGGATGGCAGTCCCAGGATACCCGCCATCACGCCGAGAACCACGAGAAGCCCAAACAGCCGGACACGCGTCCCTTTGTTCATTCTCAGTCTCCTTTGGAAATACAGCCAGAGCAGAATATTGAAGTATATTCTGATAAAAAACAAGCCTGCGGCGGCAGAGAGGCAAGCAAAGGTCCGTGGAACGCCCTGGAGGGCGAAATTGATCGAGCCCGGGGTTGCAACCCAGCCTCTTCCACACATCTTTGCCCGTCGGGTCAGCCGTTGAGGGCGACCGCAGGTCGCCCCTACAACCACGGTCGAGATCTGTTGTAGGGGCGACCTGCGGTCGCCCTCAACGGTACGGTGCCGGCCCTGCGGGACTTATTGATCTTTGGGGGACTCCTCCCTGGGGAGGACACACCCCAGGCTCGATAAATTCCGCCCCACGCGCGGGCGAGTCACCGGCCTCTCCGCCAGAGAAATCCGCGGAAAAGCCGGCTCGTCGCTCGCGAACGGCAAGGATGACTCTATTTGCCGGGAATGGGGCACTGGCAGATAGAGCTGCAACAGGAGCAGCTGTTCACACCGCAGCAGGTTCTGCTGCAGAAAGCCGCTTCCGCCTGGAGGGGGGCGGTTAGAGTGGCCGCGACAGTCGCCACCAGGACAAACCCGAGCATGAGAAGCTTCTTTCGCACGGCAATCTCCTTTCAAGTGGGAGCCCTCAGGCGATGCGCCATGCATCAACCCCAAGGCTTCCGTTATTCGTTGGTACGGCTTCCCTGACACCCAACCGAATCCAAGGACATGGCACTTCCAGCCCAGCGGTCCGTGCTCTCGCCAGCCTCAGGAGGCCAGCCAGTTCTCAATGCGGAGACCCGGCACGCGGGCGAATTCCTCCACGTTATGGGTCACCAGAGTCAAATCCAGCGCCAGCGCATGGGCCGCGATCAAGGCATCCTCCACGAGCGCAAGTCTCCGGGCCGCGCGACCGCCAGGGTTTCGGAGGAGGTCCGAAAAGATATCGGTGTCGAGGAGATAGCGAGACTCGGCCATCTCAGAGGTCTACATCCTCAAGCGGCTCGAGGTCCTCGATCTCCGGAAGCTCCTCGTCGAGAGGACCCCATGTCGCCAAGAGGTCCAGGAGAGAGGGCGGGGCATCGGTTCGACGATCAGCCGGTTTCCCTCCTTGCGGAGAATCGCTTCGTTGCCGGGGAGCTCGAGGTCTCGCGGTATGCGCACGGCCTGATTGCTCCCGTTCTGGAACAGGCGCACGATCTGAGAAACTGAGCCGCGCAGTCGCCTCACGGCAATGCCGGACGCCGGTCTGCCCTGAGCCCGACCCACGAGCGACAGCGAGGAGCTACCACCAAGCACGCCGCCAGCGCCAGACGGGGTAGGGCGAGGTGTTACGAAGATCCGGAGGCAGCAGCAAGAGCTGATCGGGTGCGTAGCTTCGAAACCGAGTCGTCTCCATGGCTGATATTTTATGACATCCCAACACTATCAGGGTTTCCCGACAGACTCCTAGGGCGGAAAGTCAGCGAGCAAGAAGTCGCGGACGTCAACCTCCTCCGCAACAGCTTTCATGGTGAGTGGAACTACACGATTCTGCCACGGGAAAAATCTGAAGGTGATGCGTTTGTTTCATGACGAGCCCTTATCATGGGATTCAAACCAATCCCGATTCAATCTGGGGGCGACATATATTCCTGACGCAAGGGGTTCTGTTACGAGGCTTACTCGCTTAATCTACCTTCGCGCGCCTTATCGGGAACAAAGGTAATTGAGTTGACCGTGAGAGGAAGGCCCTGCAGCGAGTCGAGCTGGCCTACATGCAGCGTAAGCTCCTCAATGTCTGGCAGGCTGGGCAGCTTCTTAATTTGGGTATTGCTGATATCAAGTTTCTTGAGAAATTTTAGCTCTTGCAGCTTTGGAACCACCTCAATGCCTGTATCCCCAAGATTGAGTTCAACTAACGTCAAGGGAAGATTACTTACCTGCTTCAAGTCAGGTGAACCAGAAAGATCTAAGACCGCAAGACTGTCGGGGAATTCGTCAATTTCTGAGAATTTATAGTAATTAAACTTCAGACTCTCCAGCTTTACGGGGAGAGCACCTAATCCTCGGACATATGTGCCACTGAGATTAAGATCTTTAATGGGGCGACCACTTAGGCCATCAACATCTTCCAGCCCGGCGGAAAAACTCAGGTCTAGATTGGTCACCTTCAGGGGGAGATGAGAAAAATCTGCCGCTGATCGAGGGTGATCTTTTCCGGAAATAGAAAAATTTATGCTGGGTCGATTAAGATTAGCAATCAATTTCCAAGGAAGCTTCAGTTGCGTGACACCGGCAGGAAGTCTTTCAGGTGAAACAGCTGATATTTCATCCTCTGCCACGAACATTTTAAGCCCCCCTGGAAGAATTAGATTTCCAGCCAAGGTGGTTTTACTGAGTTCCAAGCCAGTTAGCTGATCGGGCACACTACTAAGTGTGCCCAAATTCGAGACAGCCAAGCGCCTAAATGATTGCGGGAATATAACACCGTCTTCAGGCATCCTGTCAGTCGACAGACTGGCCAGAAGTGGAGGTAGATAATCTACCTTGAGATTTGCATTGTCAGCAAGTACAAGCTCTTTGATTTCGCTCGGCAAATCCTTAAGACTCGTGACGCTTGTACCCTTAAGCTCGAGATGAGTCAGTCTCTCTGGAAGCCCCCGCAAACTCTGTACATAAACAGATCTTAGACTAAGGCTAGTCACAGTTCTAGGTATCTTCCAAAAATCTGTAACCGGCAGCCCTTCAATTCGAAGGGTTGTCAACTTCTTGAGCCCTTTTAGATCCAACAGATCTTTTACGCCAGTAAACGATAAATCCAAATATCCAATATTGGGAGGCAAGCGTCGCCAGCTTTTTAGCACTGACGTTCGGACGCTTAAGTGGATAAGACCCGGCGGTAGCCCTGCGAGGCTAGCAATACTGTGACAACGTGTCTCGAGCACAGTTATCGATGATGGGACCCAGTCCAATCTATCTACCTGACCTACCAGCGAAAGCTTGGTCAACTTGCCCTTATAGCTCGGAATATCTCTAGTGAGTCCCCAGTCATGCAGTGAACGCAGAGTCACCCAATAATTAAACTCGTGAACTGCAGGTACTGCACTTGCCAAAATCGACAGACCGATGAACAGAGAGAGGGCCAGAATGATACCTCGGTATACTTGGGAGGCCCGAATAAATTCTCGCGCGCGCGAAGCACTCGCGATATCAAGTACTCCAGGAGTATTCTTAAGATATCGCAACTGACGCAGCGTCAAGAGATTGGAAGCGCTCCTCCAATATGGCCGCTTCCCGTCGCCAGCAGAGTACTCTAAGCCCCAACTCGCAAACTGTGCTGCGAAGCGGGCACGGAATGTTTCTATAGCGGCAGGTATGCGAAAATTTGAATCTTTAGAAAATATTTTTAACGCTGGCCACCACGACTCAAGCACCCGGAACTCTAGCTTTGACCTCATAGCATTCTCTGGTCGCAAGATACGAACTTCCTGAGAGCTCAGATCATCGAGAATGGCTTTGGGGAAATCATCCAAGGACATTCGCCTTCCTAACTGGCCTACGCCGGCGGCTAGAATCTGTAAGACTTCCCCCCTGGGACGAACGCTTTCTTTATCTACAAGGCTTTTGAGATGGGCGGACATAAGACCAACATAGCCGTTTGCGGCCAAGTAGTCCTCAAGATCCAATCGTATTCTGCTGCCAGCCGCCGCTGCTACCAGCCGAACAGCAACACTGAGAGCTAGAGGAGAGATCTCACGTGACCCTGATTCTTGGGCAAACGACAAATCGTAGACAATTCTTTCAAGCACATCATCAGAGATTCCGATATCTGCCCTATTTCTAAGGGCGCGCGACACATTTAGAGCATTGTCCATCGTAAACATCTTGACTTGATGCTTCTTGAAGACGTTAGGCCCACTGGGAAGCCATAGCCCTTCAGCCTTTAACAGTTCCTCGAAGGATTGGCTCAACTCTTCGTCGACCACAACTACGATCATTCGCTGGAAGTCTTGATTTTTCTGTAAGGTAGCTCTTAGATGACCTATTAGGCGGTTCCATTCGGATGGAGGGAGATACTCAAAATGGTCCAAAACTAAAATCTGCCGACGCGACGGCTCTTCCGCAAGAAGCCGAGAGAGTTTCTCTGGAATGGGCAGGTCGTTGGCATCAAACTCTAGCGATGAATACTCGACAAGCTTCCGGATAATCGCCGCCTCTGGGTCAGCCTTATTGAGATCAACATATATGAAATCTGTATCTTCAGACTGCTTGAACTTACCGCGGAAACCAACATTGACCAGAGAAGTCTTTCCGACGACACTTGGACCGTAAACTTGAACGACCCCCACCTGATAACCGCTAAACCAACCTGCTAGCCGTTCTACATCATCGTCACGCTCAAGTCCTTCGTAGCGCTCTTCCTCCCCTGGAAAAAAGGGAGCGGCGCCCTTTAAAAGATGCATTTTTGCCGGCTGACCTGGGTGGCTCTCAAATTTAAGAAGGAGCACCACATAAATAATGCCAGCCAAAAACGCTATAAGACTGTACCGCGAAGGGAAATAATGAAAACCGACATACAAACAGAGCGCAAAGGGAACAGGGAAGAGAGCCCTTACGTCCCTATTCCGAAGAGCGTCGATCCACGCTTGGGCTAGGGCAATGAAAGCATCCATCGTGGGATTCCGTAGATTTGGCAGTGAATAATACTTCTGAAGATCAAACCCTGTTGAGGTTCGGACACAGCCGCTTCCGACCTCATGGGAAAACAAGAGATATCTGAGAATAGTCAACGCCTCCCACTGAGGAGAGGCGCCACCACACTACATTTTTACTTACAAAGTGTATCTTGGGGACTACTAAACGCGGCTTGAAGAGTCTGATCTGGTATTAGAAGAGCCGTCGGTATGTCTTGCAATCCATACCCGAGTACAGACCCTTTCTCGACAAATGCCCACGTATGGCCAGGCACTACGGTCAAGTGATGGGCGTTTGTAGGAAGCTCCACGGAACCCAAGTAGTCGTCTTGGGGATCGATCTTGCTGAGGGTCCAACGCGTGCCCTCCCCGGAAGGGGAACGGGATAGAATGTAGAGATATTTATCCCATGCATACAGACCTACCGGCAGCGTTGACTTTTCTATAATGCTCATCAACGTGACAAAATCATCTTTCGTTGATAGATGCGGGATAAACGGGCTTAGAGTAGGTCCGGGCGCAAAAGACCGCAAAGGAAAAAGTTGATCCGATCCGCTTGGATTCTTGAACAACCCCATCCTATTTTCCATCGAAAGGACGTAAGCTGTGTCGCCGAGCGTTGCGATATATGGGAACGCTGTTCTGAAGAACGTTCTTTCGTCATCTCGCACGGCAACCCTCTTGAGGACAGTTAAATGGGAAGGGTTGTCGAGCGGGAAACGCACCAATGCACCAGTCCACTCCTCACGTCCAGGACCTTGTAGGTCAGCGAACGCAACGATGTCGTTACTAGCCGGCTCCCACTGCCAAATACCTCCTATCGTCTGATGCCCTTCGATTCCATCTGCGTATACGACTTTCTTCGATAGGGTAGGCCGGCGTCCGTTATCGAGCGTGAGAAAACCATCGCTTACCTCAAGGATTAAATCGGAACCACGAAGCTTTCCTGTAATCGGGCGCATGTTCTTCAACGTGCCTTCTAGAGGATTCTGAATTGGGCCTAGCGAGTCACCCCTAGCGCTGTAGCGCAAGAGAGTTCGATCCAAGGCGTCAACGAGGACGAGTTGCTTGCCCAACCAGGCTCCACTAACAGTCCATCCCGGCTTTTGGGTCAGCTCAACTTCTCTACAGATAGAGTGAGACGAGGTACCGGCGACTACAAAGCCGGAGGCAGCAAGGAAGGCCACGAGGACCACGATTAGTAGGAACGGCCGCCTGAACATCCGTCTGGCACTCCTTGGCAATTAAGGGTTCCACCTACTGACCCCTTATGGGGAGGAACCTCACCGTCTTTAGGATTACGACAACCAACTGGTGAATGGATGACCCGTGAGGCCGCAACGAAAGTTGCCGCCTGTTGAGGCGGCACTCGAACTACTCCCACTTGGTTATAGCCCGTCGATGTTGCTCCCCTACTCACGCTTGTGACCCCTACAATGAGAATTCCAGCCAAACCTAGGCTGGACCACCTGCTCCATCGCTGCATAGTCAGCTCCTCCTAGTGTCATAGCCAAAAACTAATGGGTGAAAACAGCTATACTACAACCGGTGCCGAGTAAGCGGCAGACGGGACAAGAAGCCCCTCCAACTTATTTCATGATATTCTAAATGCAGAGGCCTAAGCAAGCCCCCAGTTCTTAGACACCCTGATGAAAGAAATGGGTGTCTATTTCCGGCTTAGCTTGCCTACTTTCGCTTAGGTTAGTAGGAAAGTTCTGGGATTGCAAGCCCTGGAGTAAAATAGGGTAGATTCGACGGCGGCGCGGTGGCTGTAGGTCGAGGGAGCCGCTGTTGCCGACAGCAACATCGATTCATGAATCTACACCGAATTAGTGCTCCGGATACACCTCTCCCCTCTACCCCTGACCGCAGGGAAGAGGTGAGAAGGTCCCGGTCTCGGATATGGCGAAGCGGAGACGATCGGCGGCCTCTCCCTGCGGCGGCGAGGTACTCCTGGGTGCGATCGAACCAGGTGCCGGTGAGGCTCGCCGTCCGCGAGTTGCCGGCCGGACTGGAGTCCGGGCCACTGCCTGAGGTGGGAGAGGTTCTCCTTGACCCGTGCCCCAGGACGTACCGAAGACGCGCCAGCTGGTGACTGAGCCTGAGCAGGAGCGCCTGACGTTCCGGTCTTGAGCCTGCCGCTTCCTCACCTTCTCGACAGCCCGAGACTCTGGAGGCTCTTCTATATATAAATCCGAGAAAATTATATACACGGAAGTTCAAGAGGAAACCCAAGCCGGAGACTACGTGCCACGTCAGTGAGACAAGATCCAAAAACGACGGCCTGCGGTCATCGTCAGCAACGACGCCTCCAATCAGTTCCTGAACCGGGTCCAGGTCGTTCCCTTGACCAGCAACGTGGATCGTTTGTACCCGAGCGAAGCCTACGTCACCCTCGAGGGGCATCAGCGGAAGGCGATGGCCGATCAGTTGGCCACCGTCAGCAAGAGCCGGCTCCAGCAGAGGGTTGGCCGGTTGTCGCAGGCCGAGGTCGGGAATGTCGAGCAGGCCATCAAGGTCCAGCTCGGCCTCAGCTCATAGCCCCGCCCGCCTGCGACGGCCCATTTAGCCTCGCCCGAGCCTTCCGAGACGCCTTCTTATATATAAACCGGAGAAAATTATATACGCGGAGGGCCTGGAGAGAGCCCGAGAGGGCATTTCTATATACGAAGCTCTCATTCATATATAGAGAGCACCCAAAAAGAGGCCGGCGAGACCCTTGAGCCTGGAATTTCATGTCTCGCGGACCACTCTTCAGGGTCTTCCGAGCGGTCAGGCAGGCATTTCTATATAGACTTTGGGGAAAATTACCGTTCGAGAGGCCATCTCTATATATAAACACCAGGATCGTATATACAAAAGCTCCTCAGAAGCCGTCCGACGAGGCCTTCGTATATATAGATGGGGCATCTCTATATAGAAATGCCTTCTTGAATGCATTCCAGGCCTCGCGATTCTCTCGGCGAGAGGCGGAATGTGGGGCGCGCGGGGCTTGCCGGGGGCTCCGGGGACCTTTTGTATATGAAACGGAGAGAAGTCTATATACGGAAGGGGCTCACCAGCTGACGCCGCCCTGGATCAGCCCGCCGGCGGCGGTGTGCGCCAGGGGCTCGGAGAAGAAGTAGCCCTGGCCATAATGGCAGGAGAGCGCCCGCAGGCGGGTGACCTGCTCGGCGGTCTCGATGCCTTCGGCGGCCACGTCCATCCGCAGGGTGCGGGCCAGCGTCACGATGGTGCGCACGATCTCGGAACGCTCGCCGCCGCCGTCCATCTCGCTGATGAAGGAGCGGTCGATCTTCAGCGCGTCCACCGGCAGGCGGTGCAGGTAGCTCAAGGAGGAGTAGCCGGTGCCGAAGTCGTCGATGTAGAGCTTCACCCCGAACTCGCGCAGGGCCACCAGCTTGGCCACCGCGTCCTCGGCCTGCTCCATGATCGTGCTCTCGGTGATCTCCAGCCGCAGGCAGTCCGGCCGCACCCCGGTCTTGCGCAGGATCTCTTTCAGCCGCTGCACCAGGTCCGCCTGCATGAACTGCTTGCTCGACAGGTTGACCGTCACCGCCAGGTGCTCCCCCCCCCAGGGGCGCGACTGCCACTCGGCCAGCTGGCTGCAGGCCTCGTGCAGCACCCACCAGCCGATGGGGACGATCAGCCCGGTGTCCTCGGCCACCGGCACGAAGCCGTAGGGGTGCAGCAGCCCACGCCGCGGATGCCGCCAGCGCAGCAGCGCCTCGAAGGCGTCGATTTTGCCGGTGTCGAGGGAGACGATCGGCTGGTAGTGGATCTCGAACTCGCAGCGCTCGATCGCCCGCCGCAGGTCGGTCTCGAGCTGGAGCAGCGCCACCGCCCGGTCGTGCATGTCCTGGTCGAAGACGGCGTCCCGCGCCTTGCCGGAGGACTTGGCGCCGTACATGGCGGTGTCGGCGTCGCGCAGCACGTCCTCGGGGCGGTCGTAGTCGCCGCCCGCGCCGACGGTGATCCCCAGGCTCATGGTGACGAACACCTCGTGCCCCTGGGCCCGGAAGGGGCGCGCCATCTCTTTGTGCATGCGCTGGGCGACCTGGACGGCGTGGTCGACGTCGGCCACCTCGTCGAGCAGGATGGTGAACTCGTCGCCGCCCAGCCGCGCCACGGTGTCCCCGGGCCGCAGGCAGGACTCGATCCGCCGGGCCACCGCCCGCAGCAGCTCGTCGCCGGCGCCGTGGCCGAGGCTGTCGTTGACGTTCTTGAAGCGGTCGAGGTCGATGAACAGCACGGCGTAGGTGTAGCTCAGCCGCCGCTTGGCGTGGGCGATCGCCATCCCCAGCCGGTCCATGAACAGGGCGCGGTTGGGCAGCCCGGTCAGCGGGTCGTGGAAGGCGTCGTGCAGCAGCCGCTCCTCGGCCGCCTTGCGCAGGGTGATGTCGGACTGCGAGCCCGCCATCCGGTAGGCCTCGCCCGCCCGGTTGCGCACGGCGAGGCCGCGGGTGAGCACCCACCGGTAGCCGCCGTTGCGGTGGAGCATCCGGTACTCGCTCTCGAAGTCGGGCGCGCGGCCGGCGAGGTGGGCGGAGAGGGCGGCGTGGACCGCCGGCAGGTCGTCGGGGTGCACGCGCTTGAACCACTCCGCGGATTCGCCGGCGATGTCGCCGTTGGTGAAGCCGAGCATCGCCTTCCAGCGGGTGGAGAAGTAGACCTGGTCGGTCTTCAGGTCCCAGTCCCAGAGCCCGTCCTTGGCGCCGTCCACCGCCAGCGCGTAGCGCTCCTGGCTGTCGCGCAACGCCATCTCGGTCCGCTTGCGCTCGATGGCGTAGCGGATCGCGCGCCCCAGCAGGCCGCCGTCGACGCGCCCCTTGACCAGGTAGTCCTGCGCCCCCTCGCGCACCGCCGAGACCGCCAGCTCCTCGTCGTCGCAGCCGGTCAGCAGGATGATCGGCAGGTCCGGCGCCTCGGCCTTGATCCGGGTCAGGGAGTCGAGCGATCCGCTCCGGCAGTCGGGCAGCGAGACGTCGAGCAGGGCCACGTCCACCTTGCCGCCGCCACGCAGGAACTCCAGGGCCAGCGAGACGCGGTCGACGGAGGTGAGGCAGAGCGGTTTGAGGGCGGTACGGTCCAGCAACGTCCGGATGAGACGGGCGTCTCCCGGATTATCTTCCACCATGAGGATCGCGACCGGGTCGCCGGGTGTCATGGATGAACTCCCCCACAAGACGTGGCTCGATCGAAGGACCGGCCGCGCAAGCGATCGTAGAATCCCAAGGTAACCAATCGACTACAAGATCGCGCGGATAATAACACATTGTGTCAGCCGACGATTTTTAGTGCCTCACGGCGCGGGGATCGTGAAGTAGAAGGTGGAGCCGCGGCCGGGCGCGGACTCCACCCAGACGCGCCCGCCGTGGCGCTCGACGATCTTCTTGCAGATCGCGAGGCCCACGCCGGTGCCCGGAACCTGGGTCTGCAGGCGCTTGAAGAGGGCGAACACCGCCTCCAGCTCGGCGGGATCGATCCCGATGCCGTTGTCGCGCACCCCGAAGACCCACTCCCGCCCCTCCCGCCGCGCGGAGACGTGCACCTTGGGCGGCTCCTGGCCACGGAACTTGAGCGCGTTGCCGATCATGTTATGGAATACTTGAACGATCTGGGAGGGCTCGACCTCGATCTCGGGCAGCGGCGAGCGCGTGACCGCCGCGCCGGTCTCCTCGATCGTGCCTTGCAGGTTGCCGAGGGCGGTCTCCAGGAGATCGTCCATGCTGGCGACCTCCAGCCGCCGCTCCCGGCTGTCGACGCGGGAGAGCGCCAGCAGGTCTTCGATCAGCACCCGCAGCCGCCGCGCCGCGCCGGTGACGACGTCGACCAGCTCGCCGCCGTCGGTGCCGAGCTTGCTTCCGTAGTCCTCTTTGAGGAGCTGGGTGTAGCGCTCCATCATCCGCACCGGCTCCTGGAGCTCGTGCGAGGCCATGGCGGCGAACTGCTGGAGCTCTTCGTTGGCCCGCCGCAGCTGCGCCGACCGCCGGGCCGCGTCGTCCTCGCCGGCCTTGCGGGCGGTGATCTCCTCGACCAGCCCGTCGATGCGGGTGACGCCGCCGTCGCGGATCACGGCGCCGATCACCTCGACCCAGATCCACTGCCCGTCCGCCCGCCGCAGCTTCACCTCCCGCGCGCCCCCCGCGGCCGGCGTGCCGTGCGCCGCCCCCCATCCGGCCGCGGCGGCGATGAACGGCTCGAGATCCAGGGCGTTGGCGCCCTCGAGGTCGCGGGCGCCGAGCAGTTGCAGGAAGGCGGGGCTGGCGTTGAGCAGCCGCCCCTGGGGGGTGGCGCTGAAGACCGCCACCCGCGCCCGGTCGAGGAGCGTCTCGAGCGGCGCCGGCCCGGCCGTCTTGCCGGCGTTCGGACCCAGGGACGACCGGGCATTCCCCATCTCCAGGGCCGAGCGCACGGCGGCCGGCAGCCGGAGGAAACTGGCAGCCCCCTTGACCAGGTAGTCGCCGGCGCCCAGGCGCATCGCCCGCACGGCGCTCTCGGCGTCGCCGGAGCGGGTGAACAGGATCACCGGCACCTCGGGCCAGTCCTCTTTGAGGACCGTCAGGATGGCCAGCCCGTCCGCCCAGCCGAGCTTCAGCTCGAGGATGACGGCGTCGAAGCTCCTGCGGCCGCAGGCCCGGGCGAAGGCGGGCGCGTCGGCGATCTCCTCGACGGCGAGCCGCGGCAGCCCGGGCTCGGACGGTTTTTCGCTTTCGAGCGGCATTCCCCGTTCAAGAACCAGCCTGGCGAGGGCTCGGTCGTCGGGATCGTCGTCGATGAGCAGGATGCGGAGGAGGGCTTCGCGCATGAGCAACCTGCAAACTATCTAAAGCCGGGTGTGAAATCCACTTACCAATGGCTATAATTCCTTTATACCTCTCGATATAGCGCGGACCCGCGGGCGGGTCCAAGGGGGGGAGATGGACTTCGAGCAGCGGCTGAGCCGCGAGATGCTGAAGATCGCCGCCTGGCCGCGCGGGCCGATCCAGGACGCGGACGCTCTGCTCGATCACCTGCTGACCCACGCGGCGGGCATCCTGGCGGCGCCGCGCGTCCTGCTGGCCTGGGAGGAGGCGGACGAGCCCTGGCTCTACCTGGCGCACCGGTCGAGCGGCGGCCTCGAACGCTCGCGGCAGGCCCCGCTCGCCGACCCCAGAGCCCTCGAGGAGAGCCTGCACCGCCGCTTCGCCATGGCGCGGATGGCCTCCTGGCCGGTGCGGGGGGAGACGGTCCAGGGGCACCTCTTCGCCCTCGACGGCCCGGACCGCGAGGGGGACCACCAGGTGCTCGGCGAGATCGTGGCGCAGCGCGTCGCCGCCGAGCTCGACCAGTTCTACCTCACCCGCCAGCTGCGGACCGCCGCGGTGACCGACGAGCGGGTGCGGCTCGCCTGCGACCTGCACGACGGCATGCTGCAGTCGCTCACCGGCACCGCCCTGCAGCTCCAGGCGCTGGCGAAATGGATGGAGAAGGACCCGCCGGCCGCGGCCGGCGACCTGCGCGAGATCCTGCGGGAGATCCAGCGGTCGATCGCCGCCGACCAGCGGGACCTGCGCTTCTTCATCGAGGAGCTGAAGCCGGTGCCGCGGGCGCTCGCCGGCCAGGGGGACCTGGCGAGCCGGCTGGCCGAGCTGGGGGACCGGCTGCAACGCCTGTGGGACCTGAAGGTCGACATCCACCTCGAAGGGCTCGACGGGGAGCTCTCCGAGGCCTTCACCCGCCAGCTCTACCGGCTGCTGCGCGAATCCCTGTTCAACGTCGCCCGCCACGCCGGGGCCTCCACGGTCCGCATCGAGGTCGCGCGGCGGGAGCGGGCGCTGAGCATCACCGTCACCGACGACGGCCGCGGCTTTCCGTTCACCGGCCGTTTCGACCACGAGGAGCTGCAGCGGCAGAAGCTGGGACCGGTGAGCCTCAAGGAGCGCATCGCCGCCCTCGGCGGCTCGATCGCCATCGACACCGGCCCGGGGCTGACGCGGCTGGAGATGCACCTGCCGGCTCAAGGAGGAACGCGATGACGACGACCCCGGCCCCGAAGGCGATCCCACCGGCCGCGACCGCCGGACCGATCCGCCTGGTGGTGGTGGACGACCATCCGATCGTCCTCGAGGGGCTCGAACGGCTGTTCGGCCTGGAGGGGGATCTGGAGATCGTCGCCCGCTGCGTCAACGCCGGAGAGGCGCTGGAGGCGGTGCGCACCCACCGGCCGGACATCGTCCTCCTCGACGTCCGGCTGCCCGGCGGCAGCGGCCTCGACGTGCTCGACCAGCTCCGGCGGGAGGGTCTGCCGACGCGCGCGGTGCTGCTCGCCGGCTCGGTCAATCCGGACGAGATGATGGACGCCCTGCGGCTGGGAGCCCGCGGGGTGGTGCTCAAGGAGATGGCCCCGGAGCTGCTGATCCGCTGCATCCGCACGGTCCACGCCGGCGGGCGCTGGCTGGAGGACGACTTCTTGAGCCGGTCGATCGAGGGGATCCTCGACCGCGAGGGGGTCGCCAAGACGGGGCGGCCGGCGCTCTCGGCGCGCGAGCTGGAGATCGTCCGCCTGGCGGCGACCAGCCACCACAACCGGGAGATCGCCGAGACCCTGCACATCACCGAAGGGACGGTGAAGGTGCACCTGCACAACATCTACGAGAAGCTGGGGATCGACGGCCGCGTGGAGCTGACGATCTACGCCCGGGACCACGGGTGGGTGTGAGCCCCCCTACGCCGTCTCGGGGCCGAACCGCGTCTGCATGATGCCCTTGCCGCGCTGGAGGAAGCAGGTGTCGATGCGCTCGGGCTGGAACCAGCCCTGCACGAACTGGATCACGTCGGCCTCGTCGAACGGCCGGCAGGAGTAGACGTCGATGCTGATGAACCGGTTGTTGGACGAGGTGTGGATCTGGATGCCGCTCTCGATGATCGGCACCCAGCCGCTGTAGCCCGGCTTGCCGGGGAAGGCCGTCTCGCAGGTCTTGAAGATGTAGGGCTGGGTCTGCTTGGTCATCTTGAGGTGGACGCAGATCTTGTCGAGGAACTCGTACCCCCGGTCGAGATCGCAACAGGCTTCCTCGGCGCAGCCGAAGCAGTCGAGGACGAGTTGAAAACCCCAGGAGGTCTGCTCTTCGGTCTGGCTACTACAACAGGAGTCGGTCCGGGCCATCGTTTCCATGGTCTTCGTCTCCATCATTCGTCTCCATCAATTGTCATGGCAAGGCACCGCGGGCAGGACGCGTCGGAGAAGGGGGACTGCATACATCCAGGAGTAGAGTGCGCCGTCGGCGGCGAAGGGGGACAGTGCTTTTTCAACTCGGATACATCTCACAGCCGCCGGTCGATCCAGCAGCCGCCGAGCACGCGCGTCCCCTGGTAGAAGACCGCCGCCTGCCCCGGGGTGATGCCGCGCTGGGGCTCGGCGAGCTCGACCTCGACCCGCCCGCCTCCCAGCGGCCGGACGCGGGCCGCCACGCCGGGGTGCCGGGAACGGATCTTCACCGTCGCCTCGACCTCCCCTTCCGGACCCCGACCGATCCAGTGCAGCCGCTCGCCGAGGAGGCCGGGGGCCATCAGCTCGGCCTCCCCCCCCACCACCACCCGGTTGCTCTCGGGCTCGATGCGGAGCACGTAGAGGGGGCTCGGAGCGGCGAGCCCGAGCCCCCGGCGCTGCCCGACGGTGTAGCGGTAGTAGGGCTGGCCGGTCCCCAGCTCCTCGCCGCGGGCGTCGACCAGCACGGCCGGCCCAGGCGGCGCCGCGGCGGGGAACCGGCTGGCGGCCTCCGCCTCGACGAACTCGCGCACGCCGCCGGCCACGAAGCAGACCTCCATGCTCTCCCCCTTCCCGGCCACCACCAGCCCGGCCTCGCGGGCGAGCTCCCGCACCTGTGGCTTGGTCAGCTCGCCGAGCGGGAAGAGGGAGGCGGCGAGCTGCTCGGCGGTCAGCTCGAAGAGGTAGTAGCTCTGGTCCTTGCCGGCGTCGACCGCGGTGTGCAGCTCGGGGCCGTCCGGCCCCGTCAGGATGCGGGCGTAGTGGCCGGTCGCCACCCGGCCGGCGCCGAGCCGCCGCGCCCGCTCGAGCAGGAGGTCGAACTTGATCCAGGTGTTGCACCGCACGCACGGGCTGGGCGTACGGCCGGCGAGGTAGTCGTCGACGAACGGATCGACCACCTTGTCGCGGAACTCCCGGTCCAGGCGCAGGGTGTAGTGGGGGATGCCCGCCTGTTGCGCCACCCGCCGGGCGTCGCCGAGGTCGAGGGCGCCGCAGCAGCGGCCGTGCGCCTCGACGGTCGACTGGTCCCAGAGAAGCATCGAGAGGCCGACCACCGGCCGCCCCTCGCGCGCCAGCATCCAGGCCGCCACCGACGAGTCGAGGCCGCCGCTCATGGCGACGGCGATCAGCTCCGGCTCCGTCACGGGATCCGTCATGGTATCGGTCACGCCACGGCCCTCCGCACCCCGGCCACCTCGCGCGCCAGCGCGTCGAGGAAGGCGTCGACGTCCGCCAGGGTGTTGGCGATGCCGAAGCTCACCCGCAGGGAGGAGAGCGCCTCCTGGCGCGAGAGCCCCATGGCGAGCAGGGTCTTGCTCGGCTCGACGCTCCCCGAGGAGCAGGCGGAGCCGGTGGAGACCGCGAAGCCGGCGAGGTCGAGCCGGATCAACAAAGATTCTCCTTCGATAAAAGCGCCTTCCACACCGGCGAACGCCACGTGCGAGGTGTTGGGCAGCCGCGGCGAGCCCTGGCAGTGGACGCTCGCTCCCGGGATCGCCGGCAGCCCGGCCTCGAAGCGGTCGCGCAGGGCGGCGAGATGGGCGGAGCGATCGGCCATCTCCTCGCGGGCGGCGGTGGCGGCGGCGCCGAGGCCGGCGATCGCCGGCACGTTCTCGGTGCCCGCCCGGCGGCGCCGCTCCTGGGTGCCGCCGACCAGATACCCGGAGAGCTCGGTCCCCTTGCGCACCCAGACCGCCGCCGCTCCCAGCGGTCCATAGAACTTGTGGGCGCCGAGGACGAGGTAGTCGACGCCGAGCGCCGGAGCGTCGACCGGGATCTTCCCCACCGCCTGCACGGCGTCGCACAGCACCGGCACCCCGCGCTCGCGGCAGGCGGCGGCCACCTGCGCCACCGGCTGCAGGGTGCCCAGCTCGTTGTTGGCGAGCATGAGGGCGGCCAGCCGGGTGTCGGGGCGCAGGGCGCGGACGGCGTCCTCCGCCGAGATCACGCCGTCCCCGCGCGGGGACACCCGCGTCACCTCCATCCCCTCCTCCGCCAGCCGCGCCGCCGCCTCGCGGATCGACGGATGCTCGATCGCCGAGATCACCAGGTGCCCCCGCCGGCCCGCGGCCCGAGCAATGTGGAACATCACGGCGTTGTTGGCCTCGGTCCCCGAGCCGGTGAACACCACCTCCGGCGGCCGGCCACCGATCAGCGCCGCCACCTCCTCCCGCGCCGCCTCGACGGCCTCGCGGGCGTCCTGGCCGAAGCGGTGGACCGAGGAGGGGTTGCCGTGCAGACCCCCGCCGAGCCACGGGAGCATGGCCTCGCGCGCCCGCGGGTGGAGCGGGGTGGTGGCGTTGTTATCGAGGTAGACGGAGGGCATGGCGGTGGAGATTGTACCCTTGGCGTCAGCGTTTCTTCGTAGGGGCGGGGGCACCAATGCCCCAGACCAGGGAATCCCGACCCCCGGCACGGGTGTTGAATCCTATCCGGCTTTGCCTTGACGATCCGGCCTCTCTTTGCAGTTGATGGAAGGTGAATGAATGCGCGCATGGCGACGTCCGACGCTCCTCTCTCTGCTCGTCCTCCTCTTTCTCTCCCCCCTGGCGGCGAGCGCCGCGGCCCCGGCGACCGGCAAACCGACGCGGACGGAGCGCAAGGCCCAGCAGGCGGCGATCCAGAAGCTCTCCGAGAAGTACCGCACCTGGCTGGATTCGGTGGAGCTGCTGATCACCGAAGACGAGCTCGCGACCTTCCTCGCCCTCGACAAGGACTACCAGCGCGACGCCTTCATCACCAAGTTCTGGGAGGCGCGGAACCCCTACCGGGCCTCCCGCAACCAGTACCAGGAGCGCTGGGAGGCCAACATCGAGCAGGCGCGCACCCTCTTCGGCACCCTCCATGACGACCGCTCCCGCGTGCTGCTGCTCAACGGCCCGCCGGCGAGCCGGCTGGAGTCGCGGTGCGGGAGCATCCTCTGGCCCGTCGAGGTCTGGTTCTACACCGGCAGCGACCGCATCCACTCCGAGTTCCTGGTGGTCTTCTACCGCCCGTGGGGCGCCGGACCGTTCCGGGTCTGGTCCTCCGCGGACGGCCTGGACGCCCTCTTCTCGGGGGGCGCCGGGGAGGGTGGCGGCGGCCGCAGCCTGTCGTCAATCGCCAGCGGCTGCCGGGACGGCGACAAGATCGCCGCCGCCGTCAGCTTCATCTCGAACCAGGGCATGGAGTACAGCCTGCTCGAGGCGCAGATGATGTCCAAGCCGGACAAGCAGGCCGGCGAGTGGGTCGCCTCGTTCAACACCTACTCGACCGACCTGAATTCGGCGACCGTCCCGCTGCCCGCCAAGCTCAGCCTCGAGTTCCCCGGCCGCTACCAGAACCGCACGGTGCTGGAGGGGGTGATCAGCGTGCCCACGGCCGGCGCCGGCCAGTCGTCGCTCGCCGGCACCCACACGTTCGACCTGCTGCTCAACGGCGAGCTGCTGCAGGACGGCAAGCTGTTCGACAGCTTCCGCTACAAGTTCGACTTCCCCGCCAGCGGCACCGGCAGCACGGGGACCACGCTGCCGCTCGTCTTCCAGCGCTTCCTGCGGCCGGGCGACTACACGCTGATCGTCAAGGTGGAGGACATCAACTCCGGCAAGGCCTTCCGCGACGAGCGCCCGATCTCCGTGCCCTCCTCGGAGCGGGTGGCCGCGGGGCCGCCGCCGAGCGATCCGGACTCGATCAGCGCCCGCATCCTGCAGGAGGCCCACGCCGCCATCTCGACGGGGGACACGACGCTCAAGCTGGTGCGGCCGTTCGGCGAGCTGCAGACCGGCATGGAGCGCTTCGACACCCTCTCCACCGGCAACAACATCGACAAGGTGACCTTCTCCCTCGACGGCAAGCCGGTGCTCACCAAGCGCCACCCCCCCTTCAGCGTCGAGCTCGACCTCGGCGCCCTCCCCCGCCCGCGCAAGCTCACCGCCACCGCCTACGACGCCGCCGGCGTCCAGGTGGGCGGCGACGAGCTGCTGATCAACTCGGCCGCCAACCGTTTCCAGGTGCGGCTGGCCGAGCCGCAGCGGGGGAAGAAGTACGAGAACAGCCTGCTCGCCCGCGCCGAGGTGTCGGTGCCCGACGGCCAGACCCTGGAACGCGTCGAGTTCTACCTCAACGAGGCCCTGGTCGCCACCGCCTACCAGCCGCCGTTCCAGCAGGTGATCCTCCTGCCCAAGGGGGAGGAGATCTCCTACGTCCGCGCCGTCGCCTACCTGCCCGACGGCAACTCGACCGAGAACCTGGTCTTCGTCAACGCCCCGGAGAACATGGCGGAGGTGGAGGTCAACTTCGTCGAGCTCTACGCGACGGTGCTCAACCGCCAGAACCGGCCGGTCGAGGGGCTGGAGCAGAAGGACTTCGCGGTGACCGAGGACGGCATCAAGCAGGAGATCGCCCGCTTCGACCGGGTGACCAACCTGCCGATCCACGCCGCGGTGACGATCGACGTCTCGGCCTCGATGGAGAAAAGCCTCGACAAGGCGCGCACCGCCGCCCTCCAGTTCCTCCAGGGGACGATCCAGCCCAAGGACCGGGCGGCGGTGGTGACCTTCAACGACCATCCGAACCTGACCGTGAAGTTCACCAACGACCTCCCCTCGCTGGCCGCCGGTCTCGCCGGGCTCAAGGCCGAGCGCGGCACCGCGCTCTACGACAGCGTCATCTTCACCCTCTACTACTTCACCGGGGTCAAGGGGCAGCGGGCTCTGCTGCTGCTCACCGACGGCAAGGACGAGGGGAGCCGCTTCACCTTCGACGACGCCCTGGAGTACGCCCGCCGGGCCGGCGTGACGATCTATGCCATCGGCCTCGGGGACGACGCCGACAAGCGCAAGCTGGAGAAGCTCTCCGCGGAGACCGGCGGCCGCGCCTTCTTCCTCAAGAACGTCGACGAGCTGGCCGGCATCTACAAGACGATCGAGAGCGAGCTGCGCTCGCAGTACCTGATCGCCTACCAGTCGACCAACACGACCGGCGGCAACACCTTCCGGTCGGTCGACCTGAAGGTGGACAAGCCGGGGGTGGAGGCGAAGACGATCCGCGGGTATTACCCGTAGCCCTCATCACCCCGGCCCTCTTCTCCCGACCCCTCCCCCCTCCCTCACCGGGAGAAGAGGGAGAAAGACAAGAGGAATTCGTTGTCTCCCCTCTCCCGGTGCGGGAGGGGGGAGGGGACGGGAGAGGGGCCGGGGGTGAGGGTCCGGGCGGGAGAAAGCCATGAATCGAGGCTACACGTTGCGTGCACCCTTGTTCCTGTTGCTGGCCGCTCTCTGCGGCTTTGCCGCCTTGCCGGCCGCCGCCTCGCCCCCCACCCCGTCGCAGAAGGCGGCGATCGCCAAGCTGCCCGAGCTCTACCGTGCCTGGATGGAGGAGGCCGAGATCCTGCTCACCGACGCCGAGCGGACGACCTTCCTGGCGCTCGCCAAGGACTACCAGCGCGACGCCTTCATCAAGCAGTTCTGGGAAGCGCGCGACCCGGTGAGGCGGACCGCCCGCAACGAGCTTCGCGAGCGCTGGGAGTCCAATCTGCAGCAGGCGAAGCTGATGTTCGGCGACGTTCGGGACGGCCGGACCCGGGCGCTGCTGATCAACGGCCCCCCCGCGGAACGGGTGGAGTCCAACTGCTCGTTGATCCTCTACCCGCTCGAGGTCTGGCTCTACGAGCCGAACCCGCGCTACCGGGAGCCGTTCGCCCTCGTGCTCTATCGCAAGTGGGGCGCCGGCCCGTTCCGGCTCTGGGAGCCCGGCGAGGGGATCGACGTCCTCTTCGCCCCGTCCGTCACCAGCGGGCCCTTCAACCCCGCCGGCCACTCGCTCGGCGAGATCGCCGGCAACGCCTCGATCGGCTGCGGCGCCGACGAGCACGCGCGCAAGATCGCCGGCGGCATCGCCTGGCTCCTCGCCAACGCCCAGGACTGGCCCTACATCCAGGCGATCGTCGACGAGCCCCCCAAGCCGCCCGGCGGCGAGTGGGTCTCGGCCTTCAACTCCTATTCGACCGACGCGCCCGCCGGCACGGCCCCGCTGGCCGCGAAGCTCGACCTCGCCTTCCCCGGCCGCTGGCAGAGCCGCACGGTGACGCGGGGGGTGATCACCGTGCCCGCCGGCGCCGCCGGCCAGGCGCGGCTCGGCGAGGCCCGCACCTACGATCTCCTGCTCAACGGCGAGGTGCTCGCCGGCGGCGAGCTGCTGGACAGCTTCCGCTACCGGTTCGATCTGCCCGCAACCGAATCCCCCGAGGCGATCCCGCTCGCCTTCGAGCGCCCCCTGCGCCCGGGCGACTACACGCTGATCGTCAAGCTGGAGGACGTCAACTCCGGCAAGGTCTACCGCGAGGAGCGCCCGCTCACCGTGCCGCTGACGACGGCCACCGCGCCTGTGGCCTCCGCCCCCCGCACTTCGGAGGAGGCCGAGAGCGCCCGCGTGCTCGCCGAGGCCGACGCCGCCCTGCGCTCGGGGGAGACCACGATCAAGCTGGTGCCGCCGTTCGGCGAGCTGCGCAGCGGCATGCAGCGCTTCGACACCCTGACCACCGGCCCCGGCATCGAGAAGGTGACCTTCTCGCTCGACGGCAAGCCGGTGCTGACCAAGCGGTCGCCGCCGTTCAGCGTCGAGCTCGACCTCGGCGGCGCGCCGCGCACCCGCACGCTCGCCGTCGCCGCCTATGACGCCAAGGGGGAGACCCTGGCCGCCGACGAGATGCAGATCAACGCCACCGGCAACCGCTTCCGCGTCCACCTCGCCGAGCCGCAGAAGGGGAAGCGCTACCAGAGCAGCCTGCTGGCCCGGGCCGAGGTCGAGGTCCCCGAGGAGGAGACGGTCGAGCGGGTGGAGCTCTACCTCAACGAGACGCGGATCGCGACGCTCTACCAGCCCCCCTACATCCATCCGGTCGTGCTGCCGAAGGGGGACGCCCTCGCCTACGTGCGGGCGGTCGCCTATCTCACCGACGGCAACTCGACCGAGAGCCTGACTTTCGTCAACGCGCCCGAGGGGATGGCGCAGGTCGACGTCAACTTCGTGGAGCTCTACGCCACGGTGCTCGACCGCCACGGCCGGCCGGTCACCGCCGGATTCTCCGCCCGCGACTTCACGGTCGCCGAGGACGGCGTCCGGCAGCAGATCGCCCGTTGCGAGCCGGTGACCGACCTGCCGATCCACGCCGCCGTGGCGATCGACGTCTCGGCCTCGATGGCCCCCAACCTGGGGAAGGCGCAGGCCGCCGCCCTGCAGTTCCTCCAGGGGATGGTACGCCCCAAGGACCGCGCCGAGGTGATCACCTTCAACGACCATCCGGCGCAGCGGGTCAAATTCACCCGCGACATCAAGACGCTGGCCGGCGGGCTCGCCGGCCTCAAGGCCGAGCGCGGCACGGCCCTCTACGACAGCCTGATCTTCTCCTTCTACACCTTCAACGGCCTCAAAGGCCGGCGCGCCCTGCTGCTGCTCTCCGACGGCAAGGACGAGGGGAGCCGCTTCAGCTTCGAGGAGGCGCTCGACTTCGCCCGCCGCGCCGGCGTCACCGTCTACGCCGTCGGCCTCGGCGACGACGTGGACAAGCGCAAGCTCGCGAAGATCGCCGAGGAGACCGGCGGCCGCGCCTTCTTCCCCCGCCAGGCCGGCGAGCTCGCCGGCATCTACGCGGGCATCGAAGAGGAGCTGCGCTCGCAGGTGCTGATCGCCTACCAGTCGACCAGCACCCGCAACGACCCCGGCTTCCGCCTCGTCGACCTCAAGGTCAACCGCCCGGGGGTGGAGGCTAAGACGGTGCGGGGGTATTACCCGTGAGAGGGCTGCCCGTGAGCCCTCATCACCCCGGCCCTCTTCTCCCGACCCGGGAGAAGAGGGAGGAGTTCGTCTTTCTCCCCTCTCCCGGGTCGGGAGAGGGGCCGGGGGTGAGGGCCCGGGCGGGGGGAACGCCGTGACTCTGGACTCCTTGCAAAGAAAAGGTAGGATCGCCCCGATGCCCAATCCGCGCCGCCTGCCCCTGCTCGCCGCCCTCGCCCTCTCTCTGTCGATCTCCGCCTTCGCGGCCCCTCCGGAACCCCCGATCCCGGCCGACCTCGCCCCAAAATACGAGGCCTGGCTCGAGGAGGTGGCGCCGCTGATCAGCCCGGTGGAGAAGAAGGCGTTCCTGGGCCTCCAGAAGGACTACCAGCGCGACGCCTTCATGCGCCGCTTCTGGGACGTGCGCGATCCCTTCCCGCAGACGCCGGTCAACGAGCTGCGGGTGCGCTGGGAGCAGCGGGCCGAGATCGCCCGCCGGCGCTTCGGCAATCTGACGGACGACCGCGCCCGCATCATCCTCTTCAATGGCGAGCCCAAGGAGGTCCTCCAGGGGCGTTGCGACGTGCTGCTGCCGGTGGAGATCTGGAGCTTCTCCGAGACCGAGCCGGTCCACGGCGACTTCACGATCGCCTTCGTCTCCCGCGGGGGCTCGCCCAAGGGTCCGTTCCGGCTCTGGTCGCCCGCCGACGGCATCGAGAGCCTGCTCTCGCTCGACCTGCGGACGCGGGTCCAGGATCCGGCGCGGTTCGCGGACCCGGGGAGGGGCTTCGCCGCCGTCGCCGAGCTCTGCCCGCGCGGCGACGACATCGCCGCCCGGCTCGCCGAGGCTCTCGACTGGAAACGGGTGGAGACCGACCGCCACCTCGTCCCCCACCCCAGCGAGGAGTGGCTGGCGACCTTCGCCTCCTACTCGACCGACGTGCCCGAGGGGGCGGCGGCCTTCCCGGCCCGCGTCGACCTCTCCTTCCCCGGCCGCTTCGGCAGCCGCACGGTGGTGCAGGGGCTGGTCTCGGTGCCGCGCGACGCCGTGCGCCCCGAGAAGCTCGCGGGGGCTCCCGAGGGCTATTACAGCTTCCTCGTCGACGGCGAGGTGCTGCTCAAGGACGAGCTGTTCGAGCACTTCCGCTACCGCTTCACCCTCCCCGAGAGCCAGGCGACGACGCGGGAGATCCCCGTCGTCTTCCAGCGCAACCTGCGGCCGGGGAGCTACTCGCTGATCCTCAAGATCGAGGACACGGCCGGCAAGCGCTACTTCCGCGAGCAGCGGGAGATCGAGGTGCCCGTGGTCGAGGCGGCGCCACCGGCCGCCATCGCCGCGGCCGCCGGGACGGCCCCGTCCCTCACCACCCCGTCGCCCACGCCCGCCGTTCCCGCAGGCGCCCTCGCCGAGGCCAACGCCGCCCTCGGCTCCGGCGACCAGACGATCCGCATCCTGGCTCCCCCCGCGGGGCTGGTCACCGGCCGGCTGCGCGTGGAGGCGACGACGACCGGCCCCGGCATCGCCCGGGTGAGCTTCGAGCTCGACGGCCAGCCGGTGCTCACCAAGAATCATCCGCCCTACAGCGTCGAGCTGAACCTCGGGGTGCAGCCGCGGATCCACCGTCTGCGGGCGCTCGCCGTCGACGCCGAGGGTCGAAGGCTCGCCGAGGACGAGTTGCCGCTCAACGTCGGCCCCCACCGTTTCGCCGTGCGGCTGACCGAGCCGCAGGCGGGCAAGACCTACCAGTCGAGCCTGCAGGCCCAGGCCCAGGTCGAGGTCCCCGAGGGGGAGCGGCTCGACCGCGTCGAGCTCTACCTCAACGAGAACAAGCTGGCGACCCTCTACCAGCCCCCCTACACCCAACCCATCCTCCTGCCCAAGGGCAAGGAGGTCACCTACGTGCGCGCCGTCGCCTATCTCGAAGGGGGGAACTCGACCGAAGACCTGGTGCTGGTCAACTCGCCGGGCTTCAACCAGAAGCTCGACGTCCAGTTCGTCGAGCTCTACACCTCAGTGGTGGACGGGCGGGGGCGGCCGGTCGAGGGGCTCGCCAAGGGGGACTTCACGGTGGTCGAGGACGGCGCGCCGCAGCAGATCCGCCGTTTCGAGCTCGTGCGCGACGTGCCGATCTACGCCGGCGTCCTGCTCGACACCTCGGCCTCGATGAGCGAGGGGGACCGGCTCGGCCAGGCTGTGCAGGGGGCGATGGTCTTCTTCGACAAGGTGATCACCCCCAAGGACCGGGCGGCGGTGATCACCTTCGCCGACCAGCCCACCCTGGCGGTGCGCTTCACCAACCAGCAGCCGCTGCTCGCCGGCGGGCTCGCGGGCATCACCGCCGCCGGCAACACCTCCCTCTACGACAGCCTGATCTATGCCCTCTACTACTTCGGCGGGGTGAAGGGGAAAAAGGCGATCATCCTGCTCTCCGACGGCAAGGACGAGGGGAGCCGCTACAGCTACGGTGACGTCCTCGAGTACGCCCGCAGGAGCGGCGTCGCGATCTACACGGTGGGGATCAGCCTCTCCTCGCAGAACGCCGACATCCGGCTGAAGCTCAGCCGCCTCGCCGACGAGACCGGCGGGCGCTTCTTCTTCATCGAACACGCCAAGGAGCTCGACGGCATCTACGACACCATCCAGAAGGAGCTGCGCTCGCAGTACCTCCTCGCCTACCAGTCCTCCAAGGAGGGAGGGAGCGCCGACAAGTTCCGCGCCATCGAGGTGAAGGTCGGCAAGCCGGGGATGGAGGCGAAGACGGTGCGGGGGTATTACCCGTGAAAAGGGCAACCGCAGGACCGCCTTCCGGTGCGCCTCTTCTAGAATGAAGAGCCTGCGGTCTCGACCGCCCGCAGGGCGGAATTTATCCAGCCTGGGGTGTCAACCCCAGGACCGGGCCACCCCCCATCCCAATAAGCCCCGCAGGGCCGACACCCCCGGTGGAGCTGCGAATCGACAACGACATGCCGGCCCTGCGGGGCTTGTTATCCTGGGGGGCCTCCTACCTGGGGTTGATACCCCAGGCTGGATAAATTCCGCCCTGTCGGGCGGGTTGGCCTTCCGAATCGCTTCCTCTCGAGCTCCTTTCCTGGGCTGAGAGGATTACCCGAAAGAACCGCCCATGACCGCCCTCCCAAACCTTATCCTCGCCTCCGCCTCCCCCCGCCGCCGCGAATTGCTGGGCGGCCTCGGCCTCCGTTTCACCATCCGCGCGGTCGACCTCGACGAGACGCCGCACCCGGGGGAGGCCCCCGACGAGACCGTCCTCCGGCTGGCGCGGGAGAAGGCGGCGGCCCAGGCCAACCCCGGCGAGTTGGTGCTGGCGGCGGACACGGTGGTGGTGATCGACGGCGAGCTGCTGGGCAAGCCGCGGGACCCCGAGGACGCCCGCCACATGCTCGGCCGGATCGCCGGCCGCGAGCACACCGTGCTGACCGCCGTCGCCCTGGAGGAGCCCGGCCGCGACCGGCGAGCCCTCGAAATGGCCACCTCGCGGGTCCGCATGGCCCCCCTCACCCCCGAGCGGATCGAGTGGTACGTTGCCACCGGCGAGCCCCTCGATAAGGCCGGCTCCTACGCCGTGCAGGGAATCGGCGCCCTGTTCGTGGAGGAGATCTTCGGAAACTACACCAACGTGGTCGGCCTCCCCCTGCCGCTCACCTTCCGGCTGTTCCGGGAGATCGGGTACGACCTGTTGGATTTCCAAATGACCGTCGAACCTCGCAGGCCCGGGCGACTGAAGGGCCGAATCCGTATCGGGCCCGATTTCGACGAGCCTCTTCCTGACAAGATCCTGGCAGCGTTCCGCGGCGAGGACGAGTGAAGCTTCTCCTGGACAGCCATGCCTTACCTCGGGTGGCTCCCCGAGGATCCGAAGCACGCCCGGCCGAGAGGTGCCCCAGGCACCTCTTTCAGCAGAAGGTGTCGCGAAGCCCGGAAAGCCAGCCCCGCAGGGGCGCAGGCGTAAAGCCTGGGGTTTCAACCCCAGGTACAAGGTGTCCTCCCCTCTCCAGAAGCCCCGAAGCTCACTTCCTGGGGTTGAAACCCCAGGCTTTACGCCTGCGCCCCTGCGGGGCTGGTGTTCGAAACACCCTCTGAGAAACGACAGCGACCGTGCTACCCGATCTCATCCTCGCCTTCGCCTCCCCCGCCGCCGCGAGCTCCGCGAATTGGGAGTCCGACCTGCGGGATTCCGGTAACCGCCTCGCGCGCGGTGGGACGTGACGAGGTATACCTGCCAGAGGTATACTAGGAGCGGATGGCCATTCAGAGCTTCGCGGACTCCGGAGTAGAGAAATTCTTCATCGGAGGCGTTGCTCCGAAGAGAGCCGGATGGTCCGGGGTCGCCAAGGTCGTCATAAGGAAGCTGGACGTGCTCGACTACGCCCAACAACTCGATGATCTTCGGTCGCCGCCCGGCAATCGGCTGGAAGCGTTGAAAGGTAACTTGGCGGGATTTCACAGTATCCGCGTCAACGACCAGTGGCGCGTCACTTTCCGTTGGACCGATGCTGGACCTACGGAAGTTGATGTCGTCGACTATCACTGAGGAGGCGAACCATGCTGCGCAAGCGAGAGCCCACAAGCCCGGGTGAGATCCTCTTGGAGGAGTTCATGAAGCCCCTCGGCTTGACTCAGAGGCGGCTGGCGGATCACTTGGGCTGTGACGTCAAGGTGATCAACCGGATCGTCAACGGCCGGACGAGCGTGACTCCAGAAATGGCTCTGAAGTTGGGTGCAGCCTTTCAGACGTCCCCCGAGTTCTGGCTCAACGCTCAGAAGGCGGTGGATCTGTACCACGCGGCCGAAGCGCTGGGAGCCCTGCCGGACTCTCTCCTCCGGGCGAGTTGACCGGACTCGCGGACGCCGCTGAAGGCCATCGCTGTTCTACGCCTACCGTAGGCTGAGGTTGAAGAATGAGGTTCGCGTCGCCTGAACGGTACCGACTCATCTGTGTGGAAGTGGGGTTCGTAATCGTCGATTCACAGGGAGGTTCTAACTTCCGCGGAGCAGCGGCAGTATCCGGCCCGAAGCTCTATATTCTCAGCGGGGCCGAAGGGGTTCCGCTCTATATCGGTGCGACGACTCAGAAGATGCGAACCCGTCTCCGCCAAGGGTGGAATGCCACTGGGGCAACGGGGTACTATGGTTATCCCTGGCGTTCATCAACAGAAATTTTTAACCTAGACATCTTCTGCTTGCAAGAATGCCCTCTCGAGAAGTGGACGCGTGAGCTTGAGACGGTCGAGGCCGAGGTGGCATTTCTTGTGAGGAAGGCAGGTCAGTGGCCCGCCGGGCAAACAGAGATTCATTTTTATCCCTCGGGGGAATGGCATAGGGAATCTGCCCGCACGATTACTAAAAATTATCCTGGAATAAGCAAGCGGAGTAGAACCCCCGATCCCACCAAGCAGCCGGCTTCGTCGAATACACGGCGAAACGTCAAAGCGTAGACAACAGCCCATGGATCAAACCTTCGATACTGTCGACGAGAAAATTGCTGAAACCGAGTTTTTCCTTAGGCGGATGGCTGAAAGCGGTTCAGATCAGGCTGCGTTCAAGTGCTTTCTTAGTGCATACCTCTCAGCCTCTCGCACCACCACGCTAGCACTCCAACAATTCAAGCACATTCCAGGGTTTGAGCAGTGGTACAAGCCTCACCAGGAGAGTCTGATGGCGAGCCCTTTAGCGAAATTTTTCCTCGATGCGCGCAATGATCATGTTCATGGTGGTCCCTATCCGATTTCCGGCGGGAGCTTTTATCAAGGGGAAGCGCTCTACTACTTCAGGCAGTCCACCGAAGCATGCTACAAGCCCGATGAGGACGTTGTGTCGATCTGCCGCACCCATTTCGTCTCACTCCTGGAGATTGTCTACGACTGCTATGTCGCACTCGGTGTTCATATCGACCCCCAACAGCACTATACGAAGCAGCATTTTTCGGCCCAGGGTCGAACGATTGACGACGCCGAGATCGAAGTGTGGGGCTGGGTTTGTACATCACTAATTGAAGATGGCTTCGACGAGGACGACCGCTGGCATGAACTTCGCTCGCGTGTCGGAGAATGTACGATCAACAAACTGTTTTTTAGCTATCTCGGCAAACCAACGCCCCAGCCGAAGGAGCCAGAACATTTCTGCGACTTCGAATACACGCCCGAGGATAGAGGCTGGGTATACATACCAGTCGGATTCGAATCAGTTGAGGACTATATGAATAATCTTACTGAAAAAAGATGCCAACAAAAGGATAACAGAACTTAGCCATGGGCGCTGAGCTGAAGGCCGCATAACCAAGAGCATCGGGCGGACATCCGTGCGCTCCGTGCCGCTTGCGACTGATTGATGCAGCCTTGGGCTGCGGATTTTGGAGATGAAACATCGAGCCAACGAGGAACTACTCGGCGTCCAGGAGATTCTGTCCCGCTGGGATCCCATCGGTGTCATTGACTTACTCGAAGAAGATGGCTTACCGCCCAACGAGTATGACTCCTATGCACCGGCGATCCTCACCATGCTACGGCGCGGAACGACACAAGGTGAAATTGTCCAACACTTGGGACTCATTCAGACTCGTTTTATGGGGCTGGCGCCTTCTCTTGACCATGATCGCTGGATCGCCGACCAGTTACTGGAATGGCGGAAATCTCGCCTCTAGGGGTCATCTTCGGCGATCAACCTGAGTTGCTGATTCCTAAACAACCGCCTCCACCTTGTCCCCGCCGGGAGATCCTGGCGCACCTCAAGAGTAGGCGGGTGCGGTCGCAGGAAAGAATCCAGGCCGCCAGACGGATGAACCGTCGCAGCCCGCCTCTCAAAGGAGACTCCATGAAGAAGACTGAGTCGAGAAAGCTGACGCTCTCCCGGGAAACCGTCCGGACCCTCGACGGGTACCTGCGGGACGTGAAGGGCGGCGCGCCCGTCGGCATCGTATCGAGCGACGACCGGGCCTGCACCTACTCCCGCCATTGCCAGGTCGAGCAGTTCCCCGGCGTTAACGGGTAGACCTTTCGCCGCCCCGGAGGCACCTGAATCTTTGCCGTCCGGGGCGGCTTCCCGCCGGCGCCTGGACCTCTTCCTCGCCTTGGCCATCTCGCAGGCCAAGCTATAATGCGCTGACGATAGGACTAACTCCAAGGAGAGCACGATGAGAAAGTTGTTCTTGTGTCTGGCCATTGCCGCAACCTGCCTGATCCCCTCGC
Organism: uncultured Acidobacteriota bacterium; assembly: GCA_963698025.1. Classification (GTDB taxonomy): domain Bacteria; phylum Acidobacteriota; class Thermoanaerobaculia; order Multivoradales; family UBA5704; genus DATARR01. The sequence goes on from OY969112.1 coordinate 3,225,220, forward strand.
CCCCGCCCACGATGGCGGCCTTCCCGTGCGGCACGTATTGCTGTAACGGCACCTCGGGCTCGACCACCCGCTGCGGGTATAACGGCGGCTGGACGACCTGCGGCGCTTATTGGACGCTCACGCACTCCGTCTGCCCCTGAATCCGCGAACTGGAAAGAAGCCGGCGAGCGAGACGACGTCACCCCCTGAGAGCTCGTACGTCGTCCGCGTCGGCCGGCGACGCTTGGTACAATCAGGGTTCCTGTCGTCTTCGAAAGAGAGGTCTCTGAGCCATGCTACTCCCCCTGGTCCTCGCCGCCACACTGCTCGCGCAGGCACAAGGCACTCCGTCTTCCCAGCTCAAGGCGGAAGGCGGCTCTCCCGCGACAAAGCCGGCCGCCCAGCCCATCGACCTCGAGTCCTACCAGCTGGTCCTCCTGCAACGGCCTGAGCACCCGCGCGAATATGCTGAGGACAAGTTGGAAGAGATTCAGCAGGCTCACCTTGCCCATCTCGGTCAGTTGGCTAGATCCGGCAAGCTCATGGTCGCCGGTCCTCTCGGTGATCAGCCAGACCCTCGCCTGCGCGGTCTCGAGGTCTTTCGCGCCGGGAGCCTCGAGGAAGCGAAGCGGCTTGCCGAGGAAGATCCCGCGGTGAAAGCCGGACGCCTCGAAGCCGTGGTGATGACGTGGTACACCGAGAAGGGGGCCTTGGCCTTTCCGATCGCCGAGAAACTCCGAAACAGTAAGTGAGCTCAGGCGTATCTGGGCCAACGGAAGCTTCTTTGGGCGGGCGGAAGCTTACCGGCTCACGATGGGAGCTTCCGACGCGCCAGATACCGGGACATCGTCACCAGGTAAGCTTCCGCGCGCCAATGGGAGCTTCTTTGGGCCGGCGGACGCTTACCGGCTCACGATGGAAGCTTCCGTCGCGCCAGATACCGGGACATCGTCACGAGGTGAGCTTCCGTGCGCCGATGGGAGCTTCTTTGGGCTGACGGAAGCTTACCGGCTCACGAGGGAAGCTTCCGCCGCGCCGGATACCGGGACATCGTCGCGAGGCAAGCTTCCATGGCCCGATGGAAGCTTCTCTCGGCCGACGGAAGCTTACCGGCTCCTACCCCCCGTACTTGATGGGATCGCCGAGGGATTCGAGCGAGAAGTTGGCCATGATCTGGTGGCCGTTGAAGTCGAGGACCCGCATGTCCTCCACCTCGCCGAGGTCGCGGCCGACGTTGTCGAGGGCGTCGCCGTAGCGGTCGCGGACGGCGGCGAGGTCGACCTCGTAGGCGATGAACTTGTCGATCCCCTTGTAGCGCAGCTTGCTCACCAGCCGCTCGTCGGTGAGCTTGGGGTAGGTCGAGAGGATGAGGATCGTCCCGCTCCCCATGAAGACGAGGTAGGCGCGCATCGGTCTCGGGCTCAAGGCTTGTCCCCTTTTTCCCGTCTCACGCCACGAAGTAAGCACTGGCGCGAATTTGCAGACGGGCTCGCGGCTCGAAGCCGCTGCCGACCACGGAGAAGGCGCTGGCGCTGCCGAGGATGGGGAGGACGATCCAGCCGTCGAAGCTCTCGCCGCCGGCGTAGGGCGGCACGACCGGCTCGATCTCGGCGATCTTCGTCCAGTGGTCCTCGTCGGGATCGAACGAGGCGCGCAGCTCGACGTAGGCGCGGTCGAGGTCGATGGTGCGCTGGCCCGAGGGGTGCCAGATCGAGAAGACGAAGCGCACCTCGTCGTAGGCGCTGGTGCCGAGGAAGGCCTTGCCGGCCACCAGCAGCGGGAAGTTGAAGGAGCCGGCCGTATCGGTGGCGAAGATCTCGGGCGTGGGGTCGAAGACCACCTGCCGCGGAGGGGTGGGGGTGGTGTTCATCTCTTCTCCTCGAGGGAAGCGTTGCCACGGGCCAGCGCCAGGGCGCGCGCGATCCGCCGGCGGGCCTCGGACTCGTCGGGACCGGCGCCGAGCAGCGGCGCGGCGAGGCCGAAGGCGATCGCGCCGGCCTGGTGGTAGGCGGGGATCTCTTCGACCCCGAAGCCGCCCGCGGCCAGCATGGGGACGTCCCCGAGCGGCCCGCGGATGACGGAAAGGTAGGCCGGGCCGCCCACGGGGGGCAGCGGGTAGACCTTGACGATGTCGGCGCCCAGCTCGACCGCGGCCACGATCTCGGTCGTGGTGAGGGCGCCCAGGACCAGGAAGAGCCCGGCGTTGCGGGCCTCCCGGGCGACGTCGGCGCTGACGTTGGGGGTGACCAGGAATTCGGCGCCGGCCGCGACGGCTTCCCGAGCGCGGGCGGCGGTGGTCACGGTGCCCATGCCGAACCAGGGGGGGCCGTCGGCGGTGCGGCCCGCGAGCAGCTCGCGGACGAGCCCCGAGGCGCCGGGCACGGTAAAGGTGATCTCGACGAGCTCGACCCCGCAGTCGGCGAGGGTCCGGGCCTGGGCCGCGGCCTCGTCGCGAGAAGCGGTGCGCACCACGCCGATGATCGGCGCGCGGCGCAGACTCAGGGCAACGGAATCGCGAATCTGGAGGGTGGTAGCCATGGCGGCGGGAGTCTATCATCCATCTTTCCACGTGGAATCCAGGTTCCGGGTGGGAAAGGACACCCTTCCGAGGTATCATGGCCTCACGCGTCAACGGGGAGACGTTTTTCAGCGGAACGAACGGCAAAATGGCAGTGCCTGACCAACCACCGATCGAACGAGAGTCGCTGGACCAGCTCCTGCGACGGCTGCGCCCGAGACTGAAGCAGGTCCTTGGGCGCTACCGTATTCCGGCGCACGACGCCGAGGATCTGGTGCAGGAGGCTCTGATCTCGACCATCCAGAAGTGGGAGGTCATCCAGGACCCCGAGGCCTGGCTGCTGGTCACCCTGCGCAACCGCTGCGTCGTCTACTGGCGCAAGCGGCGGAACAGCCTCTACAACTCGGTCGACACCGCGATCCTCGAGCTGCTCGCCGAACCGATCGCCGCGCCGCAGGAGAAGGCCGAGCTGCTCTGGGACCTCAACAACCTCCTGGACGAGCTGCCGCCGCGCTGCCGCAAGCTCCTCCGCCTGCGCTACGGCCTGGGCTTCGACTCCACCGAGGTCGCCGAGCGCATGGGCTACCACCCGTCGAGCGTCCGCAAGGTGGCCCGGCGCTGCATGGCCGCGCTGACCTACGAGATGGTCACCCGCGGCTTCACCAAGGTGGCGCTGCCGAAGACCGACGACGAAGATCCGGACGCGTAGGGCGGCCAGGGCGACCGCAGGTCGCCCCTACAACCTGCGCCCCACGTACACCTTGCGCCGGAGGTTGTAGGGGCGACCTGCGGTCGCCCTGGCCGCTCTACCCCTCTCCCTCTTCCTTTTCTCTCTCCCCCAGCGCCCCTTCGATCCGACGGCAGATGCCGCGCAGGATACGGACGTCCCGGCTGTCCGGCGCGGCGCGGGCGGCGAGGCGGCGGAGGTCGCGCACGACGCCGGCGAAGGAGTCGTCGCGGGCGAAGCCGACCCGCTGCAGCACCTGGGAGGCGTGGCCGAGCAGGCCGTCGATCTCGGCGGCGCTCGCCGGCGGCTCGGGGGAAGCGATCGGAGCGGTCTCGCCGGCGCGGCCGAGGAACAGCTCGTAGGCGAGGATCAGCACCGCCTGGGCGAGGTTGAGGGTCGGCTGCACCGGCGAGCAGGGGATGCTGACCACGGCGCTCGCCAGCGCCAGCTCCTCGTTGGTGAGCCCGCCCACCTCGGGGCCGAAGACCAGGGCGGTCGGGGTGTCCGGCGCGTCGGCCTCCAGCCAGCCCGGCAGCTCGCGCGGGGAGAGGATGGGGATGCCGAGCCGGCGGTCGCGGGTGGAGGTGGTGCCGATCACCCGGCGGAAGGGGGCGAGCGCCGCGGCGAGACCCCCGGCGGCGCGCACGGCGCCGTCGAGCACCGGCCGGGCGCCGACGGCGAAGGCGTTGCCGATCTTGCCGATCACCGCCGCCGGCTCCACCAGGATCAGCTGGCTGAGCCCCATGTTGGCCATCGCGCGGGCGGCGGAGCCGACGTTCCCCTCCTCCCGCGGGCGGACGAGGACGATGGCGGGAGGAAGGCGGGTCACGCTACCGGAACCCGCGGCGAAGCTCGCGCTTGAAGATGCCGAAGGCCTCCTCGCCGTGGAGGACGACGACGACCCGGTCGAGCTTCGCCCCCCCCTGGAGGAAGCGGTGGATCTCGGTGAGCAGGATCCGCGCGGCGCGGTCGATGGGGAAGCCGAAGTTGCCGGTGGAGAGCGCCGGCAGGGCGATCGACTTCACCCCCCGGCGGTCGGCGAGGGCGAGGGCGGCGCGCACGGCGGCGGCGAGCTTCTTGTCCTCGTCCCCCTCCCCCATCCGCGGCCCCACGGCATGGATCACGTGTTTGGCTTTCAGACTGCCGCCGGCGGTCATCACCGCCGTGCCCACGGGGGTGCCGCCGATCCGGTCGCACTCCTCCTGGATCGAGGGTCCCCCCTTGAGGCGGATCGCCCCGGCGACCCCGGTGCCGAGCTGGAGCTGCTCGTTGGCGGCGTTGACGATCGCCTCGACGTCGAGCTCGGTGATGTCCCCCTCGACGATCTCGAACCGGGTCGCACCCAGCGTGGCGACGATGATCCGGCTGCCTTCCCGGTCGTCTTCCTGGTTGTCTACCTGGTCCTCGGTCCTGTTCTCGGTCATCTCTGCCATCGGGTCCTCCCCTGCAATGATAGCAGCCCCCCGTACGCTCAATCCTGTATCCTCAATAGTGTAGACTCCTCGGCGCCATGTGGACCGAGCTGAAAAAGAGGCTGGCGGCCGATCTCGCCAGGGTGATCCAGGAGCGTTTCGGCGTCGCGCACGAGCCGGTGCTGGAGGTGCCTCCGCGCCGGGAGCTGGGGGATCTCTCCTCGCCGGCCGCCATGCAGCTCGCGCGGGTGCTCAAGCGCAATCCGCGGGCGATCGCCGAGGAGCTGGCCGGCGCGCTCGGCAGGCCGGACATGGTACTGGACATCCAGGTCCAGGGCGCCGGCTTCCTCAACTTCTTCCTCGACCGGCGCGCCTTCGCCGCCGCCCTGATGGACGCCTCGCTACTCGACGGCGGCATCCGCAACGGCAAGGTGGTGATCGAGCACACCAACATCAATCCCAACAAGGCGGCCCACATCGGCCACCTGCGCAACGCCGTGCTCGGCGACGTGCTCGGCCGCTCGCTCAAGAGCCTCGGCTACCCGGTCGAGATCCAGAACTACATCGACGACACCGGCGTGCAGCTCGCCGACGTGGTGGTCGGCTTCCTCGACCTGCGCGGCCTCACGGCCGCCGACGTGGCGGCGATCCCCGAGCCGTTCGACTTCTACTGCTGGGACCTCTACAGCGAGGTCGGCCGCTGGTTCGAGGGGGAGCCCGAGCGCCAGCGCCTGCGTCGCGAGACGCTCCACGAGATGGAGACCGGCCTCGGGGCGCGCGCCGAGATGGGGCGGCTGGTGGCGCGGCGGGTGGTCGCGCGCCACCTCGCCACCATGCGGCGGATGGACGTCTCCTACGACCTGCTCACCCGCGAGAGCGACATCCTCGGGCTGCAGTTCTTCGAGCAGGCCTTCGGCCGGCTGAAGGAGAGCGGCGCCGTGCGCCTCGAGAAAGAGGGGAAGAACGCCGGCTGCTGGGTGATGCCGCTGTCGCAGGCGGAGGAGTTCGCCGGTCTCGAGGACCCCGACAAGGTGATCATCCGCTCGGACGGCACGGTGACCTACGTCGGCAAGGACATCGCCTACCAGCTCTGGAAGTTCGGCCTGCTCGGCCGCGACTTCGGCTACCGCTTCTGGTCTGACGAAGGGGTCTGGGAGACCACCCGTGAAGGGGTCGAGGGGCATCCGCTGTTCGGCAACGCCTGGCGGGTGTTCAACGTCATCGACGTCCGCCAGAGCTACCTGCAGAAGATCGTCCGCGCCGGCTTGCAGGCGCTCGGCCACCCTTCGGAGGCCGAGCGTTCGGTCCACTTCGCCTACGAGATGGTCGCCCTGTCGCCAGCCACCGCCCGCCAGCTCGGCTTCCTCGCCGAGTCGGAGGAGGAGGACAAGGTCCTCGAGATGTCCGGCCGCAAGGGGATCGGCGTCAAGGCGGACGACCTCATCGACCAGCTCGAGGTCAAGGCGCGCGAGGAGATCGCCAAGCGCAACCGCGACCTCGCGGACTCCGAGCTCGACGGCCTCGCCCACGAGATCGCCATCGCCGCCCTGCGCTTCTTCATGGTCAAGGCGACCAACAACCGGATCATCGCCTTCGACTTCGACGAGGCCCTGAGCTTCGAGGGGGAGACCGGCCCCTATCTCCAGTACTCGCTGGTGCGGGCGAAGAACATCCGCCGCCGGCTGCAGCAGGAGGGGATCGCCGCCGACGTCTTCGCCGAGGAGGTCGCCGCCCTCCCCAACGAGCTGTGGAGCGAGGACCTCTGGAACCTCGTCCTCGAGGTCGCCCAGACGGGCGAGACGGTCGAGAAGGCGGCGGAGAGCCTGGAGCTGTCGCTGATCGCCCGTCACGCGCTGGAGATCGCGCAGCGTTTCAACGCTCTCTACCACCGCCACCCCATCCTGCAGGAGAAGGACCCGCAGGTGCGCGCCGCGCGCCTGGCGACGGTGCAGATCTTCCGCCGCGGCCTCGAGAGCCTGGGCGAGCTCCTGGGGATCCCCGTCCCGGAGAAAATGTGACGTAGATCCTGACGGAGATCATTTGACATGGACCCCAACACCGGCCGTCCCCTGGCGAAGCAGACCTCTCCCTGGGTGTACGTCGGCGTCGGCTGCGGCCTGATCGTGCTGTTCGGCCTGATCGCCATCGTCGGCTTCACCTTCCTGGCCTACCGCCAGGGCAAGCAGATGGTGGACTCCTTCAAGGACCCGAAGGCCCGCGACGCCAAGACCCGCGAGGTGCTCCCCTACACCAATCTGCCGGCGGGCTACTACGCCGGCGGGGCGATGTCGATCCCCTTCCTGATGGACGTCGCCACCTTCACCGACCGCGAGCCGGCCGCGGGCCAGGCGCCGGACCAGGGGAGCTTCGAGGAGCGCAGCTTCATCTTCATGAACATGCGCCACCTCCGGAACAACCGGGAGAAGATGGAGCGCTACCTCCGCGGCCAGGCCCCGCCGCCCGAGGACTCCGCGTGGAGCAAGTCCAGCGTCAACTTCGACGCCAAGAAGGTGATCCGGCGGGGGGAGATCGAGCTCGGCGGCACGAAGGTTCTCTATCAGGCCAGCCAGGGGGAGATCTCCCACAAGCAGGGCGCCGGCGCCGGGGTCAGCGTCACCCAGAAGAAGGAGGGGATCGTCACCATGGTGCTCCCCGAGTGCGCCGACGACCGGCTCCGTTTCGGCGTCTGGATCGGCCCGATGGGCGCCTCTGACTACACCGGCACCGCCGCCGACCCGGCGGCGCTCCAGGAGTTCCTGGGGCACTTCCAGTTGTGCGGGGGGAAGGGGTAGGGGGCCGGGCGCCAGAGGGCGTCCGAAATTCAGCCCCGGCAGGGGCGTAGGCATAAAGCCTGGGGTTTCAACCCCAGGTAAGGCCGCCCACACCTCCCCTTCAGAAACCCCGAAGGGGCGCAGGAAGCCAACTGACGGGCCCCAGCTGCCTGCGCCCCTTCAGGGCTCGACGATTTTGGGGGAACTCGCTTCCTGGGGTTGAAACCCCAGGCTTTATAACTACGCCCCTATGGGGCTGACTGCCAAGCTACCCTCAACCCTTCCTCTTCCGCTCCTCCCACCGCCGGTGCATCCAGAGCCACATGGCGGGGTGCTCGCGGATGTCCTCCTCGGCGACCTCCAGGTAGCGGCGGGTGAGGGCGCGGACCGCCTCGTCGCCGCTCTCCCCCTCCGGCGGGAAAATCGGCGGCCGGACCACCACGCGGTAGCGGCCGCCGGGCTCGGGGTAGACCGTGAGCGGGACCACGGGGGTCCCCCCGCGCAGCGAGAGGCGGGCGAGGATGGGGCTGGTGAGCGCCGGACGGCCGAAGAACGGGACGGTGATCCCCTCGCGCTCCTGCACCCGCTGGTCGATCAACAGCCCCAGGCGGCCGCGCTCGCGCATCACCTCCAGCATCCGGCGGGCGGCCCCGCGCTTGGGGACGACGGTGTTGCCGAAACGCTCGCGCATGGCGCGCAGCTCGCGGTCGAGGAAGGGGTTGTCGGCCGGACGGACGACGATGCTCATCGGGCCGCGGGTGAGGCCGATGAGGGGAGGCGAGAGCTCCCAGAACCCGAGATGGGCGGTGAGCAGGAAGAGCCCCTTGCCGAGCCGCTCGGCCTCGTCGAGGTGCTCCCAACCCTCCAGGGTATAGAGATGGCAGAGCTCGCGGGCGTCGAAGCGGGTGGCGGAGATGGCGTCGCAGAGGGCGGACCCGAAGTGGCGGAAGCACTCGCCGACCAGCCGCCGCCGCCCGGCCTCGTCCGTGCCGGGGAGCGCGAGGGCCATGTTGCGCAGGGCGATTTCGCGATGACGGCCGTCGAGGGCGTGGGCGAGGGCGCCGATCCAGCGGCCGAAGGCGCGCGCTCCCCGGTGCGGCAGCGCCCGCAGGAACCCCTTGAGGAGCAGGTAGAAGCCGTACTCGATCCGGTGGCGGACGGGGCGGTCCCCTTTCATGGGCCCTCACCGGGAGAGGGGGAGACCCGGAGCCTCCCGATCTCCCCGTCCAGCCACCGCCAGAAGGCTGGTTCGGGGTCGGCGCGGATGGGCAGCTCGGCCAGCGGCAGGTCGAGCCGGCCATGGAGCTTCACCCGGTCCTTGGAGGTGGTGAGGACGGCGGCGGCCCCGGTCGTCCGCCAACCCTCGGCGATACGGACGAGGCTCGCCGGCGGATAGCGGTGGTGGTCGGGGAAGCGCAGCTCGCCCGCGATCTCGAACCCGAGGGCGCGCACGGTGGCCGCGAACGCCTCCGGCCGGGCGATGGCGGTGACCAGGAAGACGCGCGAGCCGGCCGGCAGGTCGCCGCCGTCGAGCCGTCGCGGCGCTCCCGGCAGGGTCCGGCTGGCGAAGCCGGGGCCGGTGAAGCCGTAGGGGCGGAGCGCCTCGGCGAGCTTCTCGCCCTCGCGGTCGATCCCGGGCGCGCCGGTGAGGACGGCGGCGTGGGCCCGGGCCATCGCGGCGAGCGGCTCGCGCAGGCGGCCGGAGGGGAGGAGGCGGCCGCCGCCGAACGGGTCGCCGGCGGGGAAGGCCACGAGGTCGAGGTCGCGGTGGAGCCGCAGATGGGAGAAGCCGTCGTCGAGCAGGAAGAGGTCGGGAGGCGGCTCCAGGCGGCGCAGGGCCTGGAGCCCGTCCTGATGGCGGTCGGGGCCGACGACGACGGCCACTCCGGGGAGCTCGCCGGCGAGCAGCACCGGCTCGTCCCCCGCCATCCGGGGCCCGAGGATCGGCCCGTCCCCCGTGCTCACCACCCGCACCCCGCGCCCCTGGCTGGCGTAGCCGCGCGACAGGATGCAGACGGCGACCCCGCGGTCCCGCAGATGCCCGGCGAGCGCCGCCACCAGCGGCGTCTTGCCGGAGCCCCCCCAGTGGAGGTTGCCCACGCTCACCACCGGCCGCGGCAGCCGCCGGGCGCGGGTGCGGTACCACTGCCGCCGCAGCCGGTGGGCGCCGCCGTAGAGCAGCTGCCAGGGGGAGCTGGAAGGGGACGGGACCTTCATGCGTCTCTTCCTTTCCCCCTCTCCCGGTGAGGGAGGGGGGAGGGGAGGGGGGAGGGGACGGGAGAGGGGGCCAGGGGGTGAGGGTTCGGGGCGGGGGCCACCCTCGCCATCACATCCCCCAGCATCTCGACCGTCCGCCCGAGCGCTCCGCGGTTCTCCTCGACCAGCCGCAGGGCGCGGGCGCCGGTCTCGCGGCCGGCGTCCGGGCTCTCCAGCCACTCGCGCCAGGCCGCGCCCAGCTCGCGGGCGTCCGCCACCCGGCGCCAGGCACCGGCGCGGTCGAAGGCTTCGGCCATCTCGCGGAAGTTGTGCATCGCCGGGCCGACGGCGAGCGGCACGCCGAAGCGGGCCGCCTCCAGGGGGTTGTGGCCGCCGGTCGGCACCAGGGTACCGCCGATGAAGGCCGCGGCGGCCAGGCGGTAGAGGCCGGCGAGCTCGCCCAGACTGTCGAGGAGCACCACGGCCGGGTTTCCCGAGGACGGCAGGGCCGACCTTCGCACGGCGTCCTCCCCCCGCGAGCGCAGCAGGGCGTCCACCTCGTTCCAGCGCTCGGGGTGGCGCGGCGCGAGGACCAGCAACGACCGCTCAGGGCCGCCGGCCCCGCCGAGAGCGTGGAAGGCGTCGAGCACCATCGCCTCCTCCCCCGCCATTGTGGAGCCGGCGAGCAGGATCGGCCGGCCGCCGGCCAGCCCGCGCAGGGCCTCCTCCAGGCCGGGATCGCGCGCCGGCTCGGGGGACTCGTACTTGAGATTGCCGGTGACGGCGACGCGGCCGGGCTCGACCCCCAGGGCCAGCAGGCGGTCGCGGTCCTGCCCGCTCTGGACGCCGAAACGGCCGACGCCGGCGAACAGGGGGCCGAGCAGCCGGCGCAAGCGGCGCATCCGCCCGAAGCTGCGGTCGCCGACGCGGCCGTTGACCACGGCGACGGGCAGGCTGCGGCGGCGCGCCTCGCGGAGCACCAGGGGCCAGTAGTCCCCCTCGACGAGCACCAGGGCGCGCGGCTGGTGGCGGCGGAAGAAGCGGCGGACGGCGAAGCCGAGGTCGAACGGCAGGTAGGCCACCTCGGCGCGGCCGGCGAAGGCGGCGCGGGCCCGCTCCTGGCCGGTGGGGGTGACGGTGGTGATCAGCAGCGGGGTCTCCGGCGGCAGCGCCCGGGCCAGGGTGGCGGCGACGCCGACCTCCCCCACCGAGACGGCGTGGAGCCAGAGCGCCCCCTGGATGGAGGGCAGACCCCGCGCGCGCCCCAGCCTCCCGGGGAGGGTGGGCAGATAGTGCCCCCCCCGGCGCGCGAGCAGGAAGGGCCCGGCGGCGAGCAGGGCGACCCCGGTCGCGAGTTGATAGAGTCCCCAGAAGACCGAACGCATCGCGCGGCAGTATAATGGTTCGCTCACGGAGGATAGGGGTGGTGTGCGCCGGCCGATCCGGCGACGGAGCCGATAGACGGCCCGCCCCCCTCCCCCGTATAAACGACTGACATGCTCAAGCTCGTCTACTCCGACCACTCGTCCACCCCACCGCTGCGCGCGCCGTGGGCCGAGGCGTCCGACCGCGATCTCCTGCTGGCCGTCCGCGAGGGCGAGGAGGCGGCGCTCGGCGAGCTGATCGGCCGCAAGACCAAGCCGCTGCTCCAGCTCTGTCAGCGCATCCTCGGCGACTCCGAGGAGGCCCGCGACGTCGTGCAGGTGACCTTCTTCAAGGTCTGGGAGAGCCGCCGGAAGTTCGACGAGCGGTGGAGCCCGAACACCTGGATCTACCGGATCGCCAGCAACCTGGCGATCGATCACCTGCGGTCGCGCAAGAGCCGCGAGCGCAGCCACGAGCCGGTGCGCCAGCATCTGCGGCAGGTGGCGGACGGCCGCGCCAGCCGCGACCTGTCGCGCCTCCAGCAGTCGGAGGTGGCGGCGATCTTCCGCGAGCTGTCGACCGGCCTGTCGGAGAAGCAGCGGATGGTCTTCCTGCTGCGCGAGGTCGAGGGGCTCTCCTCTCCCGAGGTGGCCGAGATCGTCAACTGCCGGGAGTCGACGGTGCGCAATCACCTGTTCAACGCCCGCAAGTACCTGCGCAAGGAGCTGCTGCGGCGCTACCCGGAGTACGCCGGCGGCTGGGGTCTGGAGGAGGCGCTATGAGCCTTTCGACGAGCGGATCGACGAGCTGCCCCGACTGGAACGGCCTGGTCGCCCTGCGGGAGCGCGAGGACGCCGATCCCGCCGGCTGGACGGAGGCGGTGGCGCACCTCGACGCCTGCCCCCGCTGCCGGCCGCAGGCGATGGCGGCCGACCCCCTGCTGGTCTTCCGGCGGCTGCCGGGCGCGGAGATTCCGGAGACGGGAGAGCGCGCGGAGGCCGAGGCGATGATCCAGGCGGTGGCCGCCATGCGCACGGCCAAGAGGATGGAGTCCCGCCGGAGCTTCGCCGGCTGGCGGCGGTGGGCGGCGGCGGCGGTGCTCGCCCTGGCCTCGCTCGCGGTGGGCCGCGACCGGTCCCCCGCCATCTCCACCCCCGGGCCGGCGGCTTCGGCTCCGGCCGTGGCCGCCGTGGCCGCCCCCACGGCGCCGGGCACCGGCGCGACCCTCGAGGCGCTGGACGGTTCCAGCGTGTATCAGATCGACGGCCAGGACCTCACGGCGTTCGTGATCGTGGGCAACAAGGTTGATGTCTGATCGGTGCCCAGATGCCTCGCCTCTCCCCGTCTTGCGGTAGAATCCCGCACTTTCCCGTGATCCCCTTGCGCCGCTCCGTGGTGACCCTCCTGTGGGTCCTGACCCTGATGACCTCGGTTCTGCCGGCCGCGCCGCAGAGCGCGCCGGGCCCGCGGGAAATCGTCGTGCGGGCGTATACGTTCCAGTATCAGCGGGCGAGCGAGGCGGTGATGATGGTCTACCCGCTGCTCTCCCCCCGCGGGACGGTGGAGCTGCAGCCGAGCGGCAACACCCTGGTGATCCGCGACACGGCGGAGGCGATCCGCAAGCTGATGCCGGTGCTGAAGGGGTACGACCACCCGGCGCGCGACCTGCGGCTGGAGATCTACGTCGTGCGGGCGAGCCGAGCCACGGTATCGCCGCAGGTGCAGCACTCGGACCTGCCGGAGGAGCTGACCAAGCGGCTGCGCGGCGTTCTGGCCTTCGACAACTTCGAGAAGCAGGCGCAGGCGCAGCTCGCCGGCATGGAAGGGCAATCGGTGATGTACGAGCTGGGAACGGAGTACCGGGTGAGCTTCCGTTTCGGCACCCTGTCGGACGACCGGCGGGTGAAGCTCTCCCACTTCCGGATCTCCCACCGCGCCGAGGGCAAGCCGGAGGCCGACCTGCTGCAGGCGAACCTGACGCTCTCGGCCGACCGCATGACGAACCTGACGCTCGCCCACAGCGAGCTCAGCCCCGAGGCGCTGATGCTGGTGCTGACGCTGCGCGACGGCGGGGGCGCGCGCAAGTAGGGGTACGAAAGGAAGGCGATGCAGTTCATCTGTAGGATCGGAACCCAGGACGGCCGGGTGCTCGAGGAGGTCTTCTCGGCGAGCGACGAGACGGCCCTGCGCAGCGATCTCGGGAAGCGTGGATACCACCTGTTCGAGGTGAAGCGCCGTGGCATGGCCCCGAAGATGGGCGTGCCGGCCCTCCTGCGGGGCGGCCGGCGGGGGCGTATCCCGGTGCAGGAGTTCCTGGTGTTCAACCAGGAGCTCGCGGCGCTGCTCAAGGCGGGCCTGCCGCTGCTCCAAGCCCTCGAGCTGATGCTCGAGCGGATGAAACCCGGCACCTTCCGCTCGGTGCTGACCGAGGTGCGCGACCGGATCAAGAGCGGCACCGACCTCTCCCAGGCCTTCGCCGAGTACGGCGACCTCTTCCCGCGCCTCTACCCCTCCTCGCTGCTGGCGGGGGAGAAGAGCGGCGACCTCGAGCTGGTCATCCGGCGCTTCATCCGCTACATGAAGCTGGTGCTCGACGCCCGCCGGCGGGTCTACTCGGCGCTGACCTACCCGATCGTGCTGATCGTGCTGTCGATGGTGATGATCGCCGTGATGACGATCTACGTGGTGCCCCGGTTCATGGGCTTCTTCACCGAGCTCGACGCCGAGCTGCCGCTGATCACCAAGATCGTGCTGGGGGTCTCGACCTTCATGAGCGCCAACTGGGTGTTCATGCTGATCGTGCTGGCCGGCGCCTTCTTCGGGCTGCGCTCATGGGGGCGCACCGAGCCGGGACGGCTGGCGCTCGACCGCGTGAAGCTGCGCATTCCGGTCCTGGGGTCGGTGCTGCACCGGTTCGCGCTGGCGGAATTCTGCCGGTCGCTGGCGACGTTGCTCTCCGGCGGCATCCCGCTCGTGCCGTCGTTCGAGATCGGCATCGCGTCGGTGGGCAACACCTACGTGCGCAGCCGGATCGATCCGACGATCCAGATGGTGCGCGAGGGGAAGCCGTTCTACGCCGCGCTCGAGCAGAGCGGGATCTTCACCGACATGGCGATCGACATGGTGAAGGTGGGCGAGGCGACCGGCTCGCTGGACGAGATGCTGAACAGCGTCTCGGACTTCCTGGACGAGCAGATCGAGACCCGGATGCAGCGGCTGCTGTCGCTGGTCGAGCCGCTGATGCTGGTGTTCATGGGCCTGATCATCGCGATCCTGTTGATCTCGATCTACCTGCCGATGTACTCGATGCTCGGTTCGTCGAAGTTGTAGCACTCTGCTGGTTGAGCCCCCGGTATTTCTTGAGGAGTTGAGACGATGGCAGTGATCAACGGCAGCCGGGCGATGGTCCGGGAGAAGGAGCCCGAGGCGGAGACCCTGGAGCAGGCGCGGGCGCGCCTGGCCGGGGAGCGGCGCGACGCCGAGACCTTCGCCGCCCGCTACGGCTTGGAGTTCGTCGACATGACGCACTTCCGGATCGACAACGACCTCTTCCGCCGCGTGCCGTTCGAGCTGATGTTGCGCTACGGCTTCATCCCCGAGATGCAGCTCGACGGGCGGCTGTCGGTGGTGATGGCCGATCCGTCGAACGTGGTGAAGATCGACGAGCTCGAGCTGCTGCTCGGCCAGCCGGTCGAGGTCAAGGTGGGGGTGCGCTCGGCGATCAACGAGATCCTGCAGAAGTCGGAGAGCACCCAGCGCGTGCTCGACGAGGCCTCGGAGGACTTCCGCATCCAGCTCGTCCAGGAGGACGAGGACGGCGAGGAGGTGCTGTCGATCGACCGCATCACGGCCGACACCTCGCCGATCATCAAGCTGGTCGACTCGACGATGTTCAACGCCATCCAGCGCCGGGCGTCCGACATCCACATCGAGACGCGCGAGAACGAGGTGATCATCAAGTACCGCATCGACGGCGTGCTCTATCAGGCGATGGAGCCGATCGACAAGCGGCACCACCAGACGATCATCAGCCGCATCAAGGTGATGTCGGAGCTCGACATCGCCGAGAAGCGCATCCCCCAGGACGGCCGCTTCAAGCTGCGCCTGGTCGGCCGCACGATCGACTTCCGCGTCTCGATCATGCCGTCGGTGCACGGCGAGGACTGCGTCATCCGAATCCTCGACAAGGAGTCGATGAACAAGGAGTTCAAGAACCTGAAGCTCGACATCCTCGGTTTCGACGAGGAGACGATGCGCAAGCTCCGCAAGTTCATCCGCGAGCCCTACGGCATGGTGCTGGTGACCGGCCCGACCGGCTCGGGGAAGACGACGACGCTCTACGCCTGCCTGTCGGAGATCCAGTCCTCCGAGGACAAGATCATCACCATCGAGGACCCGGTCGAGTACCAGCTGCGCGGCATCACCCAGGTGCCGGTCAACGAGAAGAAGGGGGTCACCTTCGCCCGCGGCCTGCGGTCGATCCTGCGGCACGACCCGGACAAGGTGATGGTCGGCGAGATCCGCGACGAGGAGACGGCGCAGATCGCCATCCAGTCGGCGCTCACCGGCCACCTGGTGTTCACCACGGTGCACGCCAACAACGTGGTGGACGTGATCGGCCGCTTTCTCAACATGAACGTCGACCTCTACAACTTCGTCTCGGCGCTCAACTGCGTGCTGGCGCAGCGCCTGGTGCGCAAGGTCTGCGGCCACTGCAAGCAGCCGGTCAAGGTCTCCCCCCAGGTGATGGAGGAGAGCGGCCTCGACGTGGCGATGTATTCGGACTTCACCTTCTACGAGGGGCGGGGCTGCATCGAGTGCAACGGCACGGGCTTCCATGGCCGCGTCGCCGTCTCCGAGCTGCTCGACCTCTCGGATCACATCCGGGAGCTGATCCTGGACCGCCGGCCCGCCTCGGAGATCAAGCGCGCGGCCAAGGAAGAGGGAATGACCTTCTTGCGCGAGTCGGCGCTCGAGATGGTTTTCCGGGGAGTGACCACTCTGCGTGAGATCAACAAAGTTACCTTCGTGGATTGAGCGGCTCCTGGGCTTCGACCCGGTGCCGTCGCCGCCGCACGTCTTCTCGCTGGACGGCGAGCGGCTGCGCTACGGCCAGTTCGCGCACGACCGCCACGGCTTCCGCCTGCGCGCCTTCCGCGAGGCGGCGCTGCCGCGCGATCCGTTCCTGCACGGCCCCCTGGGCGGACCGCTGCGCGATCCGCTGGGCTTCCGGGAGCTGGTGGCCGGGATGGTCAAGGCGATCCCTGGCGGCGTGCGCGACGCCTCGCTCGTGCTGCCCGACGCCTGGCTGCGCGTCACCTTCACCGAGAGCGGCGACCTGCCGAAGACCTCCGAGGCGATCGACGAGGTGCTGCGCTGGAAGCTCCGGCGCCTGGTCCCCTTCCGGGTCGACGAGCTGCGGGTCAGCGCCACCGAGGTCTCCCCCATTCCGGGCCAGGAGGAGCCGCGCCGCCTGCTGCTCGGCTTCGCCGTCGAGCAGTTGCTCGCCCAGATCGAGGAGGCCTTCACCGCCGCCGGGGTGCGGATCGGCCAGGTTTCCAACGCCAGCCTGTCGCTGCTCGCCGCCGTGGCGCCCGCCGCGGCCGCCACGGCCGGCGCCTTCTCAGCGCTGGTGCTGGTCGGCGACGAGGGGTACACCCTGATCTTCGCCCGCGGCGGCGAGCCGGTGCTCCACCGGTTCAAGGGGTTCACCGGCGCCCTGCCGGAGGCGTCGCGGGCGAGCTTCGTCGGCCGCGACCTCCGGCTCACCCGCAACTTCCTCGACGAGCACTTCCCCGGCTCCACGCTGGGGTCGGTGCTGCTGCTCTCCCCCCCGGAGCTCGAGCCGCTCTGGCTTGACCGCCTGGAGGAGGGGCTCGGCCGCCCCGCCACCCCGGTGGACGGCCGCCACCTGCCGCCGCTGCGCGCCGAGGAGTCGAGCGTGCCCCCCTGGCGGAGCCTCGCTCCCATGCTCGGCGCCGCCCGCCAGGAGGTGTCATGAATCCGCTGACCCCGGACGACGGCGACGGCCTTGCCGAAACGCCGGAGACGCCGGAGACGTCCGCCGTCCCGCTCCGCCAGCCGGTGGTGCTCGCCCCGCCGCCCGAGCGCATCGATCCGCTCAACCTCGCCGGCCGGCCGTTCCTCAACAGCCGGCCGGTGGTGCGCGTGTCGCTGCTCCTCTGGGCGCTCGGCCTGGTGCTGCTGCTGGCCAACGTATCGCTGTTCTGGAGCTACCGCCAGCGCTCGGCCGACAAGCGGAACCAGATCGCCCGCGGCCAAGCCGAGATCCAGCGCCAGCAGGCGGCGACGGCGGATCTCCAGCACAAGCTCGACAACTTCAACCTCGAGGCGCAGAACCGGCGGATCGACTTCCTCAACAAGCAGATCCAGGAGCGGACCTTCTCCTGGAGCCGGTTCCTCGACCGCATCGCCGAGCGGCTGCCCAACGACACGCGGCTCAACCGGCTCACCCCGTTGACCGGCAAGAAGGCCCAGGAGCTCCAGCTCTCGGGCGCCTCGCGGCGCGCCAAGGCGGGCGACGAGGTGACGGTTGCCATCACCGGCGAGTCGCGCAGCGACGAAGCGCTCTCCTCGTTCGTAGAAAGATTGTTCCAGCCCCCGTTCGCGGATCCCAACCTGACCCGCGAGGAGAGGGAGGAAGACGGGAAAACGTTGAAGTTCGAGATCTCCGTTCAATATCGACCGAATCCGCCGGCGGCGTCCACCCCTGAAGGGACCGATGGACCGGCGCCGCGGATCGAGGAGCTGCCGATGCCCGGCGGCGCCACGCCTCCCAGCGTGCCGCCGGCCCACACGCCGCTCCGGCCGGCGCCCCCCGCGCCGGGAGGCCGGCCGTGAGGTCCCCCGGCGAGATCTGGCGCCAGCGCCTGTGGATCTGGGTTCCCGCCCTGGTCTTCTTCCTGGCCAACGGAGCGTTCGCGGTCTACGAGCTCGGCTACGCGGGGCGGATCGAGTCGCTGCAGGACGAGCTGAACACCCAGAAGGAGACGCTCCGGGACCTCGGTGCCAAGCGCAAGCAGATGGAGACGATGATCTCCCTGGTGCGGACCAACGAGTCCCAGGTCGAGCAGCTCTACACCGACCGGCTGTCGACGCGCAGCCGGCGGGTGACCCTGATCAACGACGAGGTCAAGAAGCTCGCCAAGGAGGCCGGCCTGGTGCCCAAGTCGATCTCCTACCCCGAGGAGGAGATCCAGGAGTACAACCTGATCCGGCGGTCGATCAACTTCTCGGTCCAGGGGACGTACGCCGGGCTGCGCAAGTTCGTCAGCCTGCTCGAGGCCTCGCGCTCGTTCCTGTCGATCAACGAGGCCACGCTGGCCAACAACGCCGACGGGCCGGAGCTGCGGATCGATCTGTCGCTCTCGACCCTGTTCGCCCGCGACGCCCAGGACGAGCCGCCGGCCACACCCGCGGAGACCGCCGCCGCCGGGCGGAACGGAACGAATCGCGGAGGAGCGTCGTGAACGGCAACCCGCGGCAGAAGTACCTGCTGATCGCCCTCGGCGTCGTGCTGCTGATCGCCGTCTGGCGCCTCGCCGGGCCCATGCTGGGCTTCGGCGGGGACGACGGGGCGATCGCCCCGGCCACCGCCAAGCGCCCGGTCGACCCGGAAGGGGACGGCGGGGGAGCGAGCCGCCGCGCCGCGGCCGCCACGACGCACCCGGGGGCCCACCCGGGGGATCGGGTCGCGGTGCTACGCATGGGCGACCTCGACCGCGCCCCCCACGAATCGACTCCCGGGCGTGACCCCTGGCGCTTCGTCGATCCGCCGCCCCCGCCGCCGCCGCCGCCGCCGAAGCCGCACGTGCCGACCGCCGCGGAGCTGCAGGCCGCCGAGGAGGCGCGCCGGCGCGCCGAGGAGGCCGCCCGCCTGGCGGCGATCGAGGCGGCGAAGCCCAAGCCGGCCGAGTTCAACTACCAGTACCTGGGCCGTTTCGGCCCGACCGACCGGCAGCTCGCCGTCTTCAGCAACGGCAAGGCGGTCTTCAACAAGCAGGAAGGTGAAGTGATCGACAACAAGTTCATCGTGGCCCACATCGGCTTCGAATCCGTGGACATCCGTTTCGTGGGGTTTCCCGACGTTCCCGCGAAGCGCGTCGGCGTGACTCCCCGCCGCCCGTCTCCAGTCGGAGGAAACCCTGGATAATGCGTGACTCCACCCTTCGGTTGTCGGCTCCCCTGCTCGCGCTCGCGATCCTGGCGGGCTGCACCAGCCACTCCAACTATCGCCAGGGCGAGACCGCCTCCCAGCTCGGCAAGTGGGACGAAGCCGTCCTCTATTACATGAAGGCGCTGAACGGCGATCCTGGCAACATCAGCTATCAGGCGGACCTGCTGCGCGCCAAGATCAAGGCCTCGCAGGCCCATTTCGAGAAGGGCAAGGAGTTCGAGAAGGCGGGGGTGGTCGAGCGCGCCCTGGTCGAGTACCAGCAGGCGGTGCAGCTCGATCCGACCAACCAGTACGCCCAGGCCCAGCTCGAGCACGCCCACCGCGAGTACGTCGCCCAGAAGCAGGGGCACGGCGTCGAGACCATCGAGCAGATGAAGCAGAAGTCGCGCGGCGCCCGGGCGCAACCGCCGGTGCTCAACCCGCGCTCGCCGCAGCCGATCTCGCTCGAGTTCCCGCAGCCGGTGTCGCTGTTCTCGATCTACCACTCGCTCGGCAAGGCGTTCGGGATCAACATCCTGTTCGATCCCAACCTGCGCGACCAGGAGCTCGCCATCGAGCTCAAGGACGTCAACGCCCAGACGGCGCTCGAGACGCTGATGCGCGCGGCCGGCCACTTCTACAAGGTGATGGACGAGCACTCGATCATCATCGCCCAGGACACGCCGCAGAACCGCCGCACCTACGAGGACCTCGTCATCCAGACGTTCTTCCTGTCGAACGCCGAGGTCAAGGACATGCTGACGATCCTGCGCAGCCTGATCGACGCGCGCAAGATCGCCACCAACGAGCAGCTCAACGCCATCATCCTGCGCGACACCGCCGACAAGGTGAAGGTCGCCGAGCGGATCATCGAGGCCAACGACAAGTCGAAGGCCGAGGTGGTGGTGGACATCGAGCTGCTGCAGATCAACTCCCAGCGGCTGCGCGACCTCGGGGTGACCCTGTCGAGCTACTCGATCGGCCAGCAGCTCAGCGTCAACGGCTCCGGCGGTACGAGCACCGGCACCGGGAGCACCCCCGCGGGGACCCGCCTGTCGGACCTCCAGTTCATCAACCAGTCCAACTGGTTCCTGACGCTGCCGAACTTCGTCTACAACTTCGTCAAGACCAACACCGACGCCCAGCTCCTCGCCAAGCCCCAGCTGCGCATCAGCGAGGGGGAGAAGGCGAACCTGGTCATCGGCGACCGCATCCCGATCCCGCTGACCACCTTCAACACGCAGAACGCCGGCACCGCGGGCGGCATCGTCCCGATCACCTCCTTCCAGTACCAGGACGTCGGCATCAAGATCGAGATCGAGCCGCGCGTCCACCACAACCAGGAGGTGACGCTCAAGCTCAAGATCGAGGTGTCGAACCTCAACGGCAACGTCGCGGGGTCCAACGGCGAGTCGCAGCCGATCATCGGCACCCGCATGATCGACTCGGTGATCCGCCTCCAGGACGGCGAGACCAACTTCCTCGCCGGCCTGATCCGCACCGACGAGAGCAAGACCGACCGCGGCATCCCGGGGCTGTCGGAGATCCCCCTGCTCGGCCGCCTGTTCTCGGACAAGCGGCACGAGGGGTCGCGCACCGACGTGATCCTGACCCTGACGCCGCACATCGTGCGCAACGCCGAGATCACCGCGGAAGACCTGCTGCCGATCTGGGTCGGCACCGAGCAGAACATCACCTTCCGCGGCGGCAGCCCGAGCGTCCAGTCCGAGGTCGAGGGGCCGTTCGACGGCAACGAGGGGACGCCCGAGGAGATCCAGGACGCCATCCGCCGCCGCCTGCAGCGGCTGCCGCGGGGCCTGCGTCCGGGGGAGAACGGCGAGGATACGGGGAACGGAGGGGCCCCCGCGCAGCAGCCGACGCCCCCGCCCGGAGGCGTGAACCTGGTGCCGGTGGCGCCGCCGACGAGCATCTTCCAGCAGCCGGGCCAGCCGGCGCCGGGCACGCCGCCCCCCTCCCCGGACGACGAGCCGCCGACCGGCCTGGTCTCCCAGGGAACCGCCTCCGGCACCGCCTCGCTGGCGGTGCGCCGGGCCTCGCTGGCCGGCGCCGACAAGCTCACGGCGGCGGTGGCCGCTGCGGCGAGCACGACCAGCCCGCAGCCCGCCGTGCGGCTCTGGCTGGTCCCCGGCCGGCTCGCGGTGAGCGCCGGGGACACCTTCGAGGTGACCGTCCAGGCGGAGGCCGGCCAGCCGGTCTCCCATCTGCCGCTGTCGCTGTCGTTCGATCCCAAGGTGCTGGCGGTCGAGAAGGTCGAGGCCGGCGACTTCCTGGGCACCGCGGCCGAGTCGCAGGTGATGTCCGACGCCGGCCGCCCCGGCGACCTGGTGATCGGCGCCAGCCGGCTCGGCAAGGTGGCGGGCGTCAAGGGCAAGGGGACGGTCGCCCGCATCACCTTCCGGGCGGTCGCGGCCGGCTCGAGCGAGCTCGGCTTCGAAGGCAAGGCGCTCGACGCGTCGCTGCGGCCACTGGCCGTGCGCACCCGTTCGGCGATGGTGGAGGTCGGCGGCGGGTCCACCAACCCGCGGCCGGCGCCCGCCCCCGTCCCGAAGCGGGAAGCATCGGTCAGCGGGAGACGTTGAGGGTATTGGACGAGACCAAGCAGGAGACTGAGAAACGATGCTCCCCATTCGCACATCCGCACTCCGCCGCCGCCGCGAGGCGGGGTTCACCCTGGCCGAGCTGGTCATGGTGGCCGCCATCCTGACGGTGCTGGCGACGGTGACCCTGCCGGTCGCCAAGTTCACGGCCAAGCGGTCGAAGGAGGCGGACCTGCGCCTGGCGCTGCGCGAGATGCGCTCGGCGGTCGACGAGTACAAGCGGTACAGCGAGGCGGGCCTGATCCAGGTGGACCTCGGCACCGAGGGGTACCCGAAGAAGCTCGACCTCCTGGTCGAGGGGGTGCCGATCGTCGGCCAGGTCGACAAGAAGCTCAAGCTCCTGCGCAAGGTCCCGGTCGACCCGATGACGGGCAAGGACGAATGGGGCTTTCGCAGCTACCAGGATGCCTTCGACTCGACCTCCTGGGGCGGGGAGGACGTCTACGACGTCTATTCGCTTTCGAAGGGCGTCGGCCTGAACGGCGTCGCCTACCGGAAGTGGTGAGAGAAGCGGTGACGAAAAAATGAGGCTCCCCATGCGCAAGCCCGACCGGAACCGGCAGAGCGGCTTCACGCTGCTCGAGCTGATCATCGTGATCGCGATCATCGGCATCCTGGCCACGATCGCCATGCCCGCCCTGAGGAACGTTCCGGTGCGTGCCAAGGAATCGGTCCTGAAGACCAACCTGCGAACCCTGCGTGACATGATCGACCAGCACTACGGCGACAAGGGGAAGTACCCCACGAGCCTCGACGACCTGGTCACCGAGGGGTACGTCCGCAAGCTGCCGGTCGATCCGATCACCAAGAGCAGCGACACCTGGATCCCGGTCTACGAGGAGATCGATCCCGATCATCCGGCGGCGGAGACCGATTCGGACCCCGCCAAGCCGGGCATCGTCGACGTCCATTCCGGAGCCCCGGGCAACTCCCTCGACGGAATCCCCTACAAGGAATGGTGATGCTCCCCCGTCTCCGGCATGCGCCCTCTTCCGTCCCCCTCTCCCGCGCGCGGGGGAGGGCCGGGGAGGGGGGGTACAACATGGTCATGCTGATCGTCGCGATCGCCGTGCTCAATATCGTGGTGGCCGCCATGCTGCCGCTGATGAGCACGGAGATCCAGCGGGAGAAGGAAGAGGAACTGGTCTTCCGGGGGTTCCAGTACGCCGAGGCGATCCGCATCTTCCGCGCGCGTTACCAGCGATACCCCAACAAGCTCGCGGAGCTGCTGGAGGTCAAGCCGCGCTGCATCCGTCAGCTCTGGAAAGACCCCATGACCAAGGACGGCAAGTGGGGGCTGATCCCGCCGGGCGGGGGAGTGCCGCTGAACCCTCAGCAGACGGGGCAGGGCGGTGCCGGATCGCAGCCCGTGAATCCGGGCGATGGGCAGACGAGCGATCCGGAGGGCGCCGGCCAGGCGGACGCCGGGAACGGGCTCGACACCCCCAAGAAGGGGGACGTCGTGACCGTCGGCCCGATCGCCGGCGTCTATAGCAAGAGCACCAAGACCGCGCACCTGATCTTCTACGGCCACGAGCACTACAACGAGTGGCGGTTCACCGATGACCTGCTGCCCGGTGGCGGGAGCGGCCTCGGTGGCGGGGGCGGTGCCCGGCAGCCGCCCAGCATCATTCCGGGGGTCCGCGACCCCGGCGCGGCGGCGCCGATTCCCAACTTTTCCATCCGCTGGCTCGGGCGCCCCATGCACTTCGTCGACCAGGCGTCCCAGCCCCAGAACGGCACCCTGCCGGGCGCCGGTTCGCCGGGCTCTCCGGCCGGCAAGGGCAACGGCGCCCGCCGTCCGGCTCCGGGCGGGACGATCGGGTCCCCCCAGAACTGACCATGAAGGTACGCATCCGCCGGCTCCCCGCCGCGCGCGACCTCCCTCTCCCCTCCCACGCCTCGCCCGGCAGCGCCGGCTTCGACCTCCGCGCCGCCGTCGACGGCGAGGTGGTGCTGCGCCCGGCCGAGCGGCGGCTGGTGCCCACCGGCCTGGTGCTGGAGATCCCCCCCGGCTGGGAGGGGCAGGTCCGCCCCCGCAGCGGCCTCGCCCTGCGGCACGGGATCAGCATCGCCAACGCTCCCGGCACGATCGACAGCGACTACCGCGGCGAGGTGGGGGTGATCCTGGTCAACCTCGGCGACGCCCCTTTCAGCCTGAAGCGGGGGGACCGCATCGCGCAGCTCGTGATCTCGCGCGTCGAGCCGGTCGAGTGGGAGGAGGCCGACGCCCTGGAGAGCAGCGGCCGCGGGGACGGCGGGTTCGGCTCGACGGGCACGGAATAGAGCAGCCTCGGCATAGGATGCGGCGGCATGAAGAACCGCCGCCCGCTCTCCTGGCTCGCGCTCGCCGCTCTCGTTCTCTCCTGCCGCGGCGCCGCCTCGCCAGCAGGCCCGCCGGCCGCCGGCCCGCCCCGCAGGGTCGTCCTGCTGAGCCTCGACGGCGCCAACGCCGGCAGGCTGCACCGGCTCTACCGCGAGGGAAAGCTCACCGCCGGAGGATTTTCCCGCTTCTTCCGGGAAGGGCAGGTGGCCGATCGCCTGGTCCCCGTCGACCCCACGCTAACCTCCCCCAATCACATCAGCCTCGCGACGGGGTACCCCGCCGGGCAGACGGGGATCGTCAGCAACCTCTTCCATCCGGCGGGATCGCCGTTTCTCGAGACGGTGAGCGGCTTCGCGGCGGCCATCGGCACGGAGACCCTCTGGGAGGCGGCGCGGCGGCAGGGGAAACGGGTCGGGATCGACGGTTGGCCAGGGGCCGACGACACCGGCCCGCGCCGCCGGGCCGACTGGGGAATGGCCTACACCAACAGCCCGGACCGGCCCGCCGATCTGGTGACGGTCGAGAGCGGCCGGTGGACGCCGGCCACGCAGACCGCGAAGGCACGCGGGATCGAGAGCCGCTCTCCCGTCCTCGGCTATCCGGTGGAGGTGGGCTCCGGCAATCCGGGGGCGCAGCGGTTCGATCTCCTGGTGGTCGACCGCACGGACGACGGCAAGGTCGACTACGACGGCCTGATGGCGATCCCTCCAGGGAGCTCGCAAGCTTTTCCGCTCACCCCCGGCCGCTGGGCCGACCTTCCCTGCCGGGTCACTCCCCGGGAGGGTTCCCCCCGGACCGCCGTCTGCCCGGTCAAGCTGCTGGAGCTCGACCCCGGCGGCACGGCCCGGCTCTACTTCGGCGGCGTCTATCCGCTCCCGGCCTATGGGCAGGACTTCGCCGCCGCGCTCGCCGGCGGGGGGCTCTTCTGGCCCGGTCCGCCGGACGACCGGCGCCTCGCCGACACCTGGCACGGCCGGCCGGGCATCGACCTCGCCACCTGGCTCGAGCAGTCCGCCCGCTTCGCCCGCTTCTTCGGCGACGGCCTTCTCGCCGCGGCCCGGCGTCCCGACTGGGACCTGCTGATGGGCTATATGCCGGTCATCGACGAGGCGGAGCATACGCTCCAGCTCACCGACCCCCGCCAGCCGGGCTTCACCCCGGAACGGCGAGACGTTTTCGAAGCGGCGCGGACACGGGTTTGGCAGGATGTCGACCGCGAGCTCGCGCGGCTGCTCGCGGCGCTCGACCTGAAGACGACGGTGGTCGCCGTGGTGAGCGATCACGGCATGGCTCCCGTCCATACCCGCCTCAACTTCAACGTCCTGCTCCGGGAGAAGGGGTTGCTCGCGGCCGATGCCGCGGGGAAGATCCTGTCGGAGGGGACCGCCGCTTACGCGGTCGGCGATGGCGGCCTGGTCCACGTCTACGTGAAGCCCGGCCGCGCCGATCTCCTCCCCACGCTGCGGAACCTTTTCACCGGCTGGAGGGTGGGCAACGAGGCGCCCGTCGAGCGTGTGTTCACCCGCCGGGAGGCCGCGGAGATCCACCTCGACCACCCCAACAGCGGCGACCTGATCCTCTTTCTCCGCGAAGGCTACATGACCGAAGACGGCCTGGGCGATGGCAGGGCGGAGTTCCCCACCGACGTCTTCGGCATGCACGGCTACCTGAACGGCCACCCCGAGATGAGCGGCATCTACATGGCGCTCGGCCCCGGCATCGCCCCCGGGGCTGCCGGGACGGTGCACAACGTCGAAGTCGCCGGCCGGGTCGCCGGCTGGCTGGGGATCGGGAAACCGCGGCTTCGGCCCTGAGGCCAGGACGCCGAAGAAAGGACGAACAGGGACGAACACAGACGAAGAACCACGGCCTCCGCAGGTTCTTTGTCCTTGCCGTCCTGTTCGTCCGTGTTCGTCCCTGCTCGTCCGTGCTTTCCCCGCCCCAGCCACCCAGGATTAACCGCCGCCGGGCCGGCGTTTACCAGATCGCCATGCCCGACTCCGCTCTCGACCGCCTCGAATCCTGGTTCACGCGCCGGGGGTGGACCCCGTTCGCCTTCCAGCGCGAGGTCTGGGAGGCCTACCGCGCCGGTGAGAGCGGCCTGATCCACGCCGGCACCGGCACCGGCAAGACCTACGCCGCCTGGCTCGGTCCGCTCCTCGAATGGATGGAGACGCACGAGCCGGACCTCCGCCCACGGCGGCGGGCCGCGGCTCCCCCTCTGCGCGTCCTCTGGTTGACGCCGCTGCGCGCCCTGGCGGCCGACACCGAGGCCGCGCTGCGGGCGCCGCTCGCCGAGCTCGGAATCCCCTGGACCCTGGAGCGACGGACCGGTGACACCTCCGCCACCGTGCGCGACCGGCAGCGCGAGAAGCTCCCGACCGCCCTCGTCACCACTCCCGAGAGCCTCTCGCTCCTGCTCTCCCGCCCCGACGCCCGCGAGCTCTTCGCCGAGCTCCGGCTCGTCGTGGTCGACGAATGGCACGAGTTGCTGGGGAACAAGCGCGGCGCGCAGACCGAGCTCGCCCTCGCCCGCCTGCGCCGCTTCCGGCCGTTCTTGAGCGCCTGGGGGCTCTCGGCGACGCTCGGCAACCTCGACACCGCCCTCGCGGCGCTGCTCGGTTCTGGACCCGGAGACCGCAAGGCCGGACGGCTCGTCCACGGCGCGGCCCCCAAGGAGATCCGCGTCGACTCGCTGATCCCGGAGGTCATCGAGCGCTTCCCCTGGGCCGGGCATCTCGGTCTCAAGCTGCTGCCGCAGGTGATCGCCGCGATCGAGGAGGGGCGGACGGCGCTGGTCTTTACCAATACCCGTTCGCAGACTGAGATCTGGTACCAGGCGATCCTCGACGCCCGGCCCGACTGGGCGGGGGAGATCGCCCTCCATCACGGCTCGCTCGACCGCAAGGTGCGCGACTTCGTAGAGGACGGGCTGCGGGCGGGGAGCCTGCGCTGCGTCGTCTGTACCTCCAGCCTCGACCTCGGCGTCGACTTCTCCCCCGTCGACCGCGTGCTCCAGGTGGGGAGCCCGAAGGGGATCGCCCGCCTCGCGCAACGGGCCGGCCGTAGCGGCCACCGGCCGGGCGCGCCGAGCCGGGTGACCTGTGTTCCCACCAACGCCTTCGAGCTGGTCGAGGTGGCCGCCGCCCGCCGCGCCCTGGAAGCCGGGCGGATCGAGCCACGGACGCCGCGGGAGAAGCCCCTGGACGTCCTCGCCCAGCACCTGGTGACGATCGCCGCCGGCGGCGGCTTCCGCGGCGCCGAGCTGTACGAGGAGGTGCGCGCCGCCTGGGCCTACCGGGATCTCACCCCCGCGGAATGGGACTGGACGCTCGACTTCGTCACTCGCGGCGGCCCGGCGCTCGCCGCCTATCCCGAGTACCGCCGGGTGGTCGAGCGGGACGGCCTCTACACCGTGCCCGACCGCGCCGTGGCGCGGCGGCATCGGATGTCGATCGGCACCATCACCAGCGACGCCGCGCTCACGGTGCAGTACATCAAAGGGGGCCGGCTCGGCACGGTCGAGGAGTCGTTCGTCGCCCGCCTGCGGCCGGGGGAGCGCTTCATCTTCGCCGGCCGCACGCTGGAGCTCGCCGAGGTGCGTGACATGACCGCCTGGGTCCGCCGGGCGAAGGGCAAGAGCGGCGCCATCCCCCGCTGGATGGGTGGGCGCATGCCGCTCTCCACCGAGCTGGCCGCCGCCGTCCGCCGCCTGCTCGAGGAGGCTCGGGACGGCGTCTTCGCAGGACCGGAGATGGAGGCCATGCGTCCCATCCTCGAGTTGCAGGCGCGCTGGTCGGAGATCCCCGCCGCCGACCAGCTGCTGGTCGAACGGCTGAAGTCCCGCGAGGGGCACCATCTCTTCCTCTACCCCTTCGAGGGGCGGCTGGTCCACGAGGGGCTGGCGGCGCTGCTCGCCTGGCGGATCGCCCGCCTGTGCCCGATCACCTTCACCCTGGCGGTGGACGACTACGGGATCGAGCTCCTGGCGCCGGACCGCGCGCCGCTCGACGAGGCGCTGGCGGCCGGGCTGCTGACGCCCACCGGCCTCGCCGAGGACATCCCGGCGAGTCTCAACGCGGCCGAGATGGCGAAGCGGCAGTTCCGCGACATCGCCCGCGTCGCCGGCCTGCTCTTCCAGGGGTTCCCGGGGCAGCGCAAGCCCGCTCGCCATCTCCAGGCGTCGAGCGGCCTGTTCTACGAGGTGTTCACCAAATACGACCCGGGGAACCTCCTGCTCCACCAGGCCCATCGCGAGGTGCTGGAGCAGCAGCTCGAGCGCAGCCGGCTCGGCCGCGCCCTCGCCCGGCTCTCCGAGGCGCGGGTGACGGTCCTGGAGATCGCCCGCCCGAGCCCGCTCGCCTTTCCGCTGCTGGTCGCCCGGATGCGCGACAAGCTCAGCTCCGAGAGCCTCGCCGACCGCGTCCGCCGCATGCAGGCGCGGCTCGAGAAGGCGGCAGGGAGGTGATACGTGTCGATCTCCAGGGGGAGACCCTGGTACTCCTTCCCGAACGCGCTCTGCTCTGGGAACGCACTGGCACCCTGATCGTCGCCGATATCCATCTCGGCAAGGCGGCGGCTTTCCGCGCGGCCGCCATCCCGCTGCCCGGCGGCACCACGACCGAGGCCCTCTCCCGCCTCTCAACGGCGCTCGCCAGGACCGGCGCCCGCCGCCTGCTCCTCCTGGGTGATTTCTTCCACGCCCGCTCGGGCAGGGCCGCCCGCACCCTGGCGGCGATCGCGGACTGGCGCGCGAGACACGCCGGTCTGGAGATCGTCCTGGTGCGCGGCAATCACGACCGCGGGGCCGGCGATCCGCCGCGCGAATGGCGGTTCGACTGCCACGACGAACCCCTGCTCGAGCCGCCGTTCGCCTTCCGCCACCACCCGCGGGAGGAGATGGCGGGGTACGTGCTCGCCGGGCACGTCCACCCCGCGGTCTCGCTCGCCGGCCCCGGCGGCCAGCGCGAGAGGCTCCCCTGCTTCCTCTTCGGCGAGCGGATCGGCCTCCTCCCCGCCTTCGGCGGCTTCACCGGCGGCGCCGGCATCCGCCCCCGCCGGGGAGACCGGGTGTTCGTCCTGGCTGGCGAGGAAGTTGTCCCGATCACCACCGTTTAGGTCTCAACCTGTTATTTCTGGCACACTTATTGCCCTGTCTCTTGGGCGAAAAGGAGGATATGAACCATGGCCCAGGCCACCAAGGAAAGGGTTGTGTATCACGTCGTCCCGAACTCTTCGGCCGAGAAGTGGGTCGTCTCCCAGGAGAAGGCCGAGTTCCGCAAGGAGTTCGAGACCAAGGAGGAAGCCGTCCAGTTCGCCAAGGAGCGGGCCCGCAAGGAGGAGCTCGGCCAGGTGAAGGTGCACAAGAAGGACGGCAACATGGAGTACGAGTCGACCTACGGCGACGATCCGGTGCGGTCGCCGGGCTAGGGAACGGCGCAAGCAAAGGACGTAAGGGACGGCAGGGCTCCTTCTCGCTGCTGTCCCTGCTGTCCTTTACGTCCCTTTTTCCCGCCCGGGCGATAGAATCCGGGCGTCATGCCAAAGAAAACTTCGCTCTCGATCCCGTCGCTGCTGCTCCTGCTCGCCCTCCCCGCGCTGGCTCAAGCCCCGGGCGCTCCCACGCCCATGAAGGACGCGAAGGCGGAGGAGAAGCGTCCGCCTGCCCCCCCCGAGGAGAAATCCGCCGTCACCCGCCACTCGCTGACCCTGGACGGCAAGGCCTACCCCTACACCGCCACCGCCGGCACCCTGCTGCTCCGGAACGACGAGGGCACCGTCACCGCGTCCGTCTTCTACATCGCCTACACCCTCGACGGCGTGAAGGACCCGGCCACCCGCCCGGTCACCTTCAGCTTCAACGGCGGACCGGGCGCGGCGTCGCTCTGGGTGCACCTCGGAGCGTTCGGCCCCAAGCGGGTGGCGCGGACCGACGAGGGGTTCTCCCTGCCGCCTCCGGGGAGGCTGGTCGACAATGAGGACTCGATCCTCGACGCCACCGACCTCGTGTTCATCGACCCGGTGAGCACCGGTTTCAGCCGTCCTGCTCCGGGGCAGGACCCCAAGCAGTTCCACGGCGTCAAGCAGGACATCGACTCGGTCGCCGACTTCATCCGCCTCTGGGTCACCCGCAATCAGCGCTGGGCCTCCCCCAAGTTCGTGGCCGGCGAGAGCTACGGCACCACCCGCGCGGCGGGCCTCGCCTTCCACCTCGCGGACCGCTACGGCATGATGCTCAACGGCGTCGTCCTCCTCTCCACCGTGCTCAACTGGCAGGACCAGGACTTCCACCCCGGCAACGACCGCCCCTGCTTCATCCACGTGCCGACCTACACCGCGGCGGCCTGGTACCACAAGAAGCTCCCGCCGGAGCTGTCGGGGGATCTGTTCAAGACCCTGGCGGAGGCCGAGACCTTCGCCCTCGACGAGTATGGGCCGGCCCTGCTCCAGGGGGATCGCCTGCCCGACGCCCGGCGCAAGGAGATCGCGGCCAGGCTCGCCCGCTATACCGGCCTCTCGCAGGCCTACGTCGAGCGCTCGAATCTCTGCGTCCAGATCGACCGCTTCGTCAAGGAGCTGCTGCGCGACGAGGGGAAGACCATCGGCCGCCTCGACACCCGCTTCACCGGCACCGACATCAACTCGGTGGGCGAGACCTACGAGTTCGATCCCGCCAGCGCCTCCACGGACGGCCCCTACGCCGCGGCGATCAACGACTACATCCGGCGCGAGCTGAAGTTCGAGAGCGACCTCGTCTACGAACGGCTGACCGACAAGGTCTGGCCGTGGGACTGGACCTTCCGCAACCAGTACGTGGACGTGGCCGAGTCCCTGCGCCAGGCGATGACCCGCAATCCCCATCTCCAGGTGCTGATGACGGCCGGCGTCTACGACCTCGCAACCCCCTTCTTCGACGCCTTCTTCACCCGCGACCACCTGGGGCTGCCGAAGGAGCTGCGGGGGAACGTCAGGATCGAGCTCTACGAGGCGGGGCACATGATGTACATCCGCAAGGCGGACCACGCGAAGCTGAAGAGGGACGTGACGGAGCTGATCCGGAAGGCGGCGGGATAGGCCCTCACCCCCAGCCCCTCTCCCGACCCCTCCCAACCTCCCTCACCGGGAGAGGGGAGCAAGGACGAAGGGTGCCGGCCCGTTGACCGGCCGGCACCCCTTGAAACTTCAGGTCAGTGGCGGATCGCCACCGTGGACGTGGTCGAGTGCCGCGGGGCGCGCGCCGGCGCCTTTTCGAGTTGGGGCACCGCCTTCCGCTTCGGTCCGAACGCCTGCCGCAGCACCGGTCCCAGCACGGCCGGATGGAACAGCGCCGTCGGAGCCTTGAGCATGTGGTTGACCTCCTGGAACCGGCGGAAGACCTCCTGGCTCTGCGGGATCAACCGGATCACCTGCTCGATGTACCAGTGCATGAGCTTCACCTTGGCGGTGATCTTGCCGCCCTGCGTCGCCGGCCAGCGGAGGTCCTCGCCGGTGGTCAGCGCCCAGGGGGCGAGGACCAGCTTGGCGACCCGCTTCTGGAAGCGCCGGCTGTCGAGCCGCCCCTTGCCGTTCTGCAGGCACTCGCGGAGCGCCAGGGCCTCGAGGCCGGCGAGCGTCATGCCGACACCGTAGACCGGATTGAAGGCGCAGACCGAGTCGCCGAGCGCCGCGAACCCCTGCGGCACGCCGGCCTTGTCGTAGTGCCGCAGCCGGTTCTCGGTGCGGCGGTAGCCCCAGATCCGCGACAGCGGCTTGGCGTGCTCGATGGCCTTGTAGAGCTCCGGCGAGGAGAGACTCTTCGCGAACTTGAGGAAGCCCTCCTCGTCCGTGGGCGGATAGTCGTGCATCACGCCCGCGATGGTCACCAGCCAGCGGTTCCCCTCGATCGGCTGGATGATCCCGGCCCGCGGCTGGTACGGCGGCCGGTTCATCAGGAGCAGGTTCTTCCAATCCTTCTTGAAGTCCTCGACCGGCTCGTAGATCCGGGTCGCGTACCCCCAGAAGGCGTCGATGACCGTCTCCTCCGGCCTGGCGAAACCGGCGGCCTCCAGCCACTCGGGGGCCTTGGAGCCCCGACCGCTGGTGTCCACCACCAGCTCGGCCGCGAGCGTCTCGACCTCGGGAAGAGCCTTGGCATCGTGATGGCGGGGATGAATCTTCACCCCCGCCACCCGGGAGCCGTCCGCGCTCATCGCGAGACCGGCGACCTCGAACCCCTGCAGGAGGCTGATCCTGGAGTCGGCCAGCAGGTGGCGGCGGATCGTCGCCTCCAGCAGCGGCCGGGTGAACGTACAGAACTCGAGACCGATCTCCGCGCGGGGCGACCACCCCGAGCGATAAAGGATGCGGAAGTCCCGCCCCTGGTCGAGGAGATGGCTGCCTTCTTCCAGGAGGTCGGCGGTGACCCCCGGGAACAGCTCCTCGACCACCATCAACCCCCGTTTGAAGAAGAAATGGAGATGACGGGCGTGCGGCACGCCCGGCCGGTTCTCGCCGGCTTCCGGCAACTGGTCCCGCTCGATGACGGTGACCCGGTCGTAATGGTCGGCAAGCACGCGAGCCGCGAGCATGCCCCCGATGCTTCCACCCACCACGACCGCGTGGCGGCTGGACCCTGCACCTTCGTTCTGATGCTGCACCGAGCTCCGGTCCTGCATGGTGTCCCCCCTTTAGGGTCTGCTGTACGACAACTTCTGCCCAGGGACCTGTGCATATAAAATGCCAGTTAAATGGTCACATTCAACCTTCGGTCAACCGCGAGGGGGGCTTGGTAAGAATTTCCCTCCGCCATTCGCGATATCTTTGCGGCGGAGGTGATGGTCATGCGTCTACGCGTTCTCGGCAGCTCCGGCGGCTACCCCGCCCCCGGCAATCCCAATTCCGGCTTCCTCCTGGAGCACGGAGCGGCGAAGCTCTGGCTCGACGCCGGCACCGGCACCTTCGCCGAGCTCCAGCGGGCGGTGGACTTCACCCGGGTCGACGCCCTGCTGGTGAGCCACGCCCACGCCGACCACTGCGCCGACCTCTATCCTCTCCACGTCGCCATCCGGTATGGCCTGGGCAATGGCTTCAAGCTCCCCCTCTACGCTCCTCCGGGCGCTCTCGAGCTGCTCGGAGGGCTGCTGGGCCAGGGGGGCGTGCAGAGCCTGCGCGAGGCGTTCGACTGCCATGAGATCGACGCCGGCAAGGAGGTCGAGATCGCCGGCGTCCGCTTCACTTTCCTGCGGACCGACCATCCGATCCATACCCTGGCGATGCGGGCCGAGACGGGGGAGGGCACTCTCACCTACTCGGCCGACACCGGCCCCAACGTGGACCTCGCCGGCTTTGCCCGCGGCAGCGATCTCCTCCTCTGCGAGGCGAATTACCAGGATGTCCGGATGGGGGTCCCCCTCCACCTGAGCGCCCGCCAAGCGGCCGGAATCGCCGCCCGGGCCGGAGCCCGGGAGCTGGCGCTCACTCACGTCTGGCCGACGCTGGATCCGCGGGTCTCGGTCCGCGAAGCCCAGGAAGTGGCGGAGGATCTTCCGATCCGCTGGGCGGGACCGGGAGAGGTCTTCGAAATTGGGCGTACTTGAAAAAAATCCCGGGGACCGGGACGGGCATTTGTAGGTAGTGCCGCGACGTGGGGTAAACCGGGACACCCATCTTCGCGGCCCCGCAGTGTCAGACCGTGTCACTGTCAGAGTACGTCCCGTCCTCTGACAGAGCCGCCGGACCCGCACAGTACCGAGTATTTTTCCTACAACAAAAATTCTCACGTGGCTCTGCAAAGATTTGTCACCTGGAGATCCATGGTCTAATGAGCCCGAGGAGAACCTCATGGGCTTTCTGCAAGGTACCTTCGGTCCGAGCCGGGCAGAGGTCTGGCGCCAACTCTGTGCCGAGATCGGCGCCGACTTCGTCGACGGAGGTTTCTGGAAGGGGGACAAGGTCCAGGCCCACGTGAAGAACTGGACCGTCACCCTGGACACCTACGTCGTCGACAAGGCCACCTACACCCGGATGCGTGCACCCTTCGTGAGCCCAGACGGCTTCCGCTTCCGGATCTACCGCGCGGGCCTGTTCAGCGGTCTGGGTAAGGCGCTCGGAATGCAGGACATCGACGTCGGCCACTCCGCGCAGTTCGACGACGACTTCATCATCCAGGGGAACGACGAGTCCAAGGTGCGAGCCCTCTTCGCCAACCCCGAGATCCGCCGGCTGATCCAGGATCAGCCAAAGATCCGGCTCGAGCTCAAGGATGACGAGGGCTTCTTCAGAAACCGGTTCCCCCAAGGAGTGGACGAGCTCCAGTTCCACACGCTCGGGGTCCTCAAGGACGTGGACCGGCTCAAGCGGCTGTTCGACCTCTTCGCCGAAGTTCTCGACCAGCTCTGCCAGGTCGGATCGGCCCGGCCGGAAGACCCCGGGGTGGCGCTGTAATGGCGGCGGCCTTCGTGGCGAGGAACGCCAAATTGCTCTCCACCCCCGTCACCGCCGTCCTGATCCTGGCTGCCGGCGCCCTGGTCTACACCCGGAGCCTGTTCGGCCATGGCCCGCTGTCGATCGGGCTTCAGATCGCGGCCTTGCTGCTGATGATCTGGGCGCGGGTGACCTTCGGCATCCGCAGCTTCCACTACGCGGCCAACCCTACCGAGGGGGGCCTCGTCACCACCGGCCCCTATCGCTATATGAGACACCCCATCTACGCCGCCATCCTGCTCCTCGTCTGGACCGGGGTCGCCGCGAACAGGTCCCTGACAAGCGTCGCCCTGGGGCTCGTCGCGACGGCGATGGTTTCCTTGAGGATCCTCTTCGAGGAGACGCTCGTCCGGCAGCGCTACCCGGAGTACGACGACTACGCCCGCCGGACGAAGCGGGTGGTGCCGTTCCTGTTCTGACCCGATTGAGGAGGAGATTTTATGCCCTGGATCCAGATCACCGAAAACGCGAACCGCGAAATCTGGCTGCGGACGGAGTCCATCATCGGCCTTGCCCAGGCCAAGCAGCACGGCAGCGGCACCATGCTCCTCCTCGTCTCCGGCTCCACCCTGGAGGTCTCCGAGAAGAGAGACGAGCTGTTGACGAAGATCAAGGACGCGGAAGGGACGGCGGCGCGGGACCGGCGGGTGGGGTTTCCGGGGGAATGAGGTCCTCGTAACGTTTCCACCGTCCGGACGGCCGTTTTGCTTCCCGAAGCCGTTTTTTGGCGTCCCGGGCGCTGATCTTCTCTGGATTCCCGGTTTTTTCCTTCCCACGCCGCCGATTTGCCTGGATGGACGGTTTTTTGGCTTCCCGAGCCTTCCTGCTTCTTCCCGGACGGCTATCCTGCTTCCCAGGCGCTCATCTTTCTTCCAGAGGCGCCATCTTTCTTCCCGGACCGTCATCTTCGCAACCCGGGCCTCCGGGTTTTTATCGGAGCCGCAATCCTGCTTCCGGAGAGCGCATCCGGCTTCCTGAAGCCGTATCCGGGTGTTTGGAGCCGTCATCTTTCTTCGGAAAGAGCCGGGAGAGAAGCCGGCGGGCAGGGGTGGCTCGCGGCGGTGACGACATTTGTAGACAAACCCTGCAACTCCATCCCCCTCCCCGTCGTACACTCCGGAGCGTTCATCGCGCTCAATGCTCAGGGGAGGTTCCATGCATCGCGTCACCCGATTCTTTTTCTGCCTCGCGGCAGCCGCCGGTCTCGCCTCCGCGGCGTCCGCCCAGACGAAGCTGCTCCGGTTCCCGGACATCTATAAGGACAAGGTCGTCTTCACCTACGCCGGCGATCTGTGGACCGCTTCGTCGACGGGCGGGACGGCCACCCGCCTCACCGCCCACCCCGGACTGGAGATGTCCGCCCGGTTCTCGCCGGACGGCAAGTGGATCGCCTTTACCGGCCAGTACGACGGCGACGAGCAGGTCTACGTCATCCCGGCGACCGGCGGAGCGCCCAAGCAGCTCACCTTCTACCCCGCCCGCGGACCGCTGCCTCCGCGGTGGGGGTTCGACAACCAGGTCTATGGCTGGACGCCGGACGGCAAGTCCGTCGTCTTCCGCTCGCTGCGCGACGGCTGGAGCCATGGCGACAGCCGCATCTACACCGTGCCGGTGGACGGCGGCCTCGGCGAGCCGCTCCCCATGCCTCTGAGCGGGGGCGCCGATCTCTCGCCGGACGGCAAGAAGGTCGTCTACACCCCCTTCGCCCGCGACTTCCGCACCTGGAAGCGCTACCAGGGGGGCTGGGCCCAGGACCTCTGGATCTTCGACCTCGCCACCCACACGACGAAGAAGATCACCGACACCCCCCGCACCGAGCGCGATCCGATGTGGATCGGCGACAAGATCTACTTCAACTCGGACCGCACCGGCACGCTCAACCTCTACTCCTACGACCTGGCGAGCGGCGCCACCCGGCAGCTCACCGCCAGCACGCAGTGGGACGTCCGCTGGCCGAGCGCCGACGCCGACGGGCAGATCGCCTACGAGATGAACGGCGAGCTGAACGTCTTCGACACCCGCACCGGCCAGTCGCGGCACCTCGCGATCGACGTCCCCGGCGACGGCCTCGACACCCGGCCGTCCCAGATCGGCGCCAACGACCAGATCGAGGACGTCGCTCTCTCCCCCAAGGGGGAACGCGCGGTGTTCGTGGCCCGCGGCGACGTCTTCAACACGCCGATCGAGAAGGGGGTCACCCGCAACCTCACCCGCTCCTCGGGAGCGCACGACAAGTGGGCCCGCTGGTCCCCCGACGGCCGCAAGATCGCCTTCATCTCCGACCGTAGCGGCGAGGAGGAGGTCTATCTGGTCGACGCCCTGGGAGTGGGCAAGCCCGAGCAGCTCACCACCGGCGGCAAGGCCATGCGCTTCGCCCCCGAGTGGTCGCCGGACGGCAAGCGGCTGGCCTTCTCCGACAAGGACGGCCGGCTCTGGGTGGTCACCGTGGCTGACAGGAAGCTCGCCGAGGTGGCCCGCGACATCCGCGGCGAGATCCGCGATTACGCCTGGTCCCCCTGCGGCGGCCACCTGGCCTTCAGCCTGTCCAACCCCAATACCTTCCACTCGGTCTGGGTCTGGAGCGTGGAGGACGGCAAGCTCCGGCGGATCACCGACGAGCAGTTCCACGCCGCCAGCCCCGCCTGGGACCCCAAGGGGGACTTCCTCTATTACCTCTCCGCCCGCTCCTATCTGCCGCAGTTCGATACCTTCGACTTCAACTTCGCCGAGGATCGCAACTTCGGCATCTTCGCCCTCGCCCTGCGCAAGGACGTGGACAACCCCTTCCACCCCGAAGAGGACACGGTGACGCTCGCCGAGGAGAAGAAGAAGGGGGAAGCGAAGCCCGAGAAGAAGGAAGAGAAGAAGAAGGACGCCTTCACGAAGATCGATTTCGACGGCCTCGCCGCGCGGGTGGCCCGCGTGCCCGTGCCGTTCGACAACTACAACTCCCTGAGCGCCGCCGATGGGCGCCTGCTCTACGTGAAACGGCCCCCGAACAGCCTCGGCGAGCCCCCCTTCCGGCCGTCGCTCCAGATCTTCACCTTCAAGGACCGCAAGACCGCCACGCTCGCCGAGGGGATCGGCGGCTACGCCCTGTCGCAGGACGACACCAAGGTGCTGGTCGCCCACGACGGGCAGTTCGACGTCTATGACGCCAACCCCATGGGCAAGGACTCGAAGAAGACGATCGACACCGGCGGCATGATGGTCGACCGCGTGCCCACCGAGGAATGGGCCGAGGTCTTCCGCGAGGCCTGGCGCCGGTACCGCGACTACTTCTACGTCGAGAGCATGAACGGCTACGACTGGGAGGCCCTGCGCCGGCAGTATGAGCCGCTGCTCGCCTACGCCGGCCACCGCTCGGACGTCAACTACGTGATCGGCGAGATGATCGCCGAGCTCAACAACTCCCACGCCTACGTCACCGGGGGTGACTACAAGGCGCCCCCCCGGCCCAAGGTGGCTCTACCCGGCGCCCGCTTCGAGCTCGACCGCGCGGCCGGCCGCTACCGGATCGCCAGGATCTTCGCCGGGCAGAACGAGGAGGACCTCTACCGCTCGCCGCTGACCGAGATCGGGGTGGACGTCCACCCCGGGGACTACGTGCTGGCGATCGACGGCGAGGAGCTCGCCGCCAGCGACAACCCCTATCGCCTGCTGCGCCACAAGGCGGACCACCCGGTCCGCTTCACGGTGAACGCCAAGCCCACCCTGGAAGGCGCCCGGGAGATCACCTTCCGGCCGGTCGACACCGAGGAGCACCTGATCTACATGGACTGGGTGAGCCGGAACCGCGAGCGGGTGGCGAAACTGAGCGGCGGCCGGATCGGCTACCTCCATCTCCCCGACATGGGAGAGGATGGGATGCGGGAGTTCGTCAAGTGGTACTTCGGCCAGGTCCGCAAGGAGGGGCTGATCGTCGACGTCCGCAACAACGGCGGCGGCTTCATCTCCCAGACGCTGCTCGAGCGGCTGGCGCGCCATCCGCTGGCGGTGGACTACGGGCGCACCAACGCCGATCCGCAGCCCTACCCGCAGGTGGTCTTCTACGGCCACATGGCCTGCCTGCTCAACGAGGGGTCCGGCTCGGACGGCGACATCTTCCCCTACATGTTCCGCCAGCTCGGCCTCGGTCCCCTGATCGGCACCCGCACCTGGGGCGGCGTGGTGGGCATCAGCGACCACGGCCCGATGATCGACGGCGGCCAGATCTTCGTCCCCGAGGCCGGCTCCGTCTCGCTGCAAGGCCAGTGGATCATCGAAGGGCACGGCGTCGACCCTGACATCGTGGTGGAGAACGACGTCAAATCCCTCCTCGACGGCCACGACCCGCAGCTCGAGCGGGGCGTCGCCGAGGTGATGAAGAAGCTCCAGGAGGATCCGAAGGCCTTCCCGAAGCGCCCCGCGCCGCCGGTGCGGACACAGGGGAAATAAGCTGAGATTTTCCTCCCCCGGGAAACCGGGGGAGGTCAGGAGGGGGCGTTCCCGAGGCTGGCCAGATCCGCCAATTCCGACAGACAGCGCTCGACTTCATCCGCCGTGTTGTAGAAGTGGGGGGCGATCCGCAGGCGGCCGGCCCGGG
Source organism: uncultured Acidobacteriota bacterium (assembly GCA_963698025.1). Lineage (GTDB taxonomy): Bacteria > Acidobacteriota > Thermoanaerobaculia > Multivoradales > UBA5704 > DATARR01. The sequence continues at coordinate 3,264,354 of OY969112.1, forward strand.
CGGCGACGACGACGCCCCGCTCGTCGAGCCGCTTGACGAGATCCTGGGCGTCGCGCCCGGGCGGGACGGCGGTGACGATGCCCGAGGTCTCCCCCCGGCGGCGCGAGCTGACGACGGCGAATCCCAGCTCCCTGAGTCCCCGGGCGGCGAGGTCCGCGAGCGCGAGCACCCGCGGCTCGATCTCCCCGGCGCCGACCGCCAGCAGGATCTCCAGCGAGCCCCCCAGGGCCACGATGCCGTAGGCGTTGAGCGTGCCGCTCTCGAAACGCCTGGCACCCTCATTCCAGGTGAGGTCGTACTGGGTCCACTGGAAAGGGTCCTGCATCGAACGCCAGCCGGAGCGCGCCGGCCGCAGGCGCTCGACCACGCGGTCGGAGACGTAGAGCAGCCCGATCCCTTCCGGGCCGAGGAGCCACTTGTGCGCGGAGGCTGCCGCGACGTCCACGAAGTCGGCCTCGACGTCGAGCGGCAGCGCTCCCAGCCCCTGGATGACGTCCACCACGAAGAGGACTCCCCGTTCGCGGCAGGCGCGGCCGAGGCGGGCGAGGTCGGAACGGAAGCCGCTCGCGTACTGCACCCAGGAGAGGGCGAGCATGCGGGTGCGGGGGTCGATCAGCGATAAGAGCTCGCCGGGATCGATCCGCCCGTCGCGCTCTTCCACCCGGCGGTACTCGACCCCGCGGGAGGCGAGGCCCATCCAGGGGTAGACGTTGGAGGGGAACTCGAGCGCCGCGCCCACGACGTTGTCCCCCGGCCGCCAGTCGAGCCCCTCGGCAACCAGCGAGAGCGCGGTCGAGGTGTTCTCCACGAACGCCACCTCGCGGGTCTCGCGGGCGCCGAGGAGGCGTGCGGCGAGCCCCCGTACCCGCTCGGCCTCTTCCATGCGGTCGGGCCAGAGGCGGTCGCCGGAGCGGGAGACGGTCTCGGCCAGCGTCGCCATCCGCGCGGCGGCGCGCCGGGAGAGCGGGCCCACTCCCGCGTGGTTCAGGTAGGCGCACTCCCGGGTGACGGGAAATTCCTCGTCGCGGAGGCGCAGGAGATCGTGGATGCGGATCATGAGGTCTCCTCGGAAAGATCGGAATCCCCGCCGCCGCGCCATTCCAGCAGCGCCAGGGCCGGCAGGCCGATCACCAGTACGCCGGTGTAGTGGAGCCCCCGGTAGAGCAGGGTGCCCGCCGCCGCCGAGACCTCGTCCACGCCGAGGAGCCGGAAGGATTCCATCATGGCGATCTCGGTCGTGCCGACGCCGCCGGGAGTACCGGAGAGCGTCCCCACGGCGGTGCCCATGGTCATCGCGGCGAGGGCGGCGAACGGGCCGACCGGCGCGCCGATCGCCAGGAACATCGCCCACAGGCCGGCGGCGTTGACGAGGAAGTAGAGGACGCCGATCGCGACCGCCTGGAAGCGCAGCCGGTTCACTCCCAGCAGGCGCACGAAGACGCCGACCGCCTCGTGCCCATGGGCAAACAGGCGCTGGAGCTTCCCCTCGGCGCGCTCGGCCCGGCGGGCGAGGAAGCGGACGATCGGACCTTCCTCGCCTTGCCCGGCGCGGCGGCTCCAGAGGACCAGGGCGGCGAGCGCGACGAGCAGGGCCGCCAGCAGCAGGAAGCCCCAGAGGTTCTGGTGGATGACGAATGCCGCCGCGATCAGCACGATCCAGGTGCAGACGCTCATCACGCTGTGGTGGGCCACCTGGTCGTAGAGGACGACGCCGTAGAGGAGGCTGAACGGACGCCCCTGGGCGCGGGCGAAGTAGCGGGCCCGCATCATCCCTCCGAGGACACGCGCGGTCGGGGTGATCAGGTTGAGCGCCGCCGAGGCCAGCAGGACGAAGAAGCCGAGCACCGGCCCCAGACCCCGGCCGAGGACGTGCCGCACCGCCAGCTGATAGCGCCAGTCCCAGATGGCATAACGCCCGAGGAGCAGCGCCGTCCCGAGCACCACGAACGGCAGGCGCGCCGCGGCCACCCGCTCGGCGAGCCGGGGCCAGTCGAAGTCCGAGTGGGTGAAGAAGCGCCAGGTGAAGTACGCCGCCAGCACCACCACCGCCCCCTTGAGCAGGCGCAGGCCCCAGACGCGGAGACGGGGTTCCTGGGCGGTCTCTGCTTCGGGGCTCGGGTCGTCGGGAATCATCGGGCGGTCTCGGGAAAGGGCCGCTAAGGATAGCGCACGGGATAGGATTGCCGGCGGGAGGAAGAAAACGAATGTCCGACGCCAAGATCACCGTCCTGAAGAACGGCCCCTTTCGCCTGGAAGGGGAGAACCTGCAGATCCTCGATCCCACCGGCCAGGCCTTCGGCCTCGGCGGGAGGACCGTCGTCTCGCTCTGCCGCTGCGGCATGTCCGCCAACAAGCCGTTCTGCGACGGCAGCCACAACCACCACGCGTTCCAGGACGAGCCGGTGGCCCGGGAGCTGCCGCCGAAGAAAGTGTAGGGACCACATCCGTCATGGAGATCTGGTCGAAGGGTGGCGTCCTCGTCCGCTTGACGGAGGAGAGGTGGAGCCACATGATTGACGTATGGCCGTAGCCAACGTTTCCGAGTTCCTGAAGCTCCTGCCGGCCCTCCGTCAGGCTCCCGAGGACTATCTCTGGATGTCCTACGATCGCGAAGCGGACGTGGTCTACGTCAATTTCAAGAAGCCGAGCCACGCCACCGACAGCGAGTTGACCGACGACGACGTGATCATGCGCTACGAGGGGGACGATCTCATCGGTCTGACCATTCTGCACGCCAGCCGGCGTTGACATCCCGTGTTGCGCCGGCTCTTCCTTTTCCTCTTCTGCTTCCCCTTGGCCGCCCTCGCCCAAGGACCCGCGGCCGACTGGCACACGCTGACCACAGCCCACTTCCGGGTGCACTACCCCGCCACCTCTGAGACCTGGGCCCGGGGGGCCGCGGCACGGCTGGAGTCGATCCGCCAGCGGGTGGTGGACGAGGTCGGGTACGACCCGCCGGAGGTGGTGGACGTTCTCGTCTCCGATCCGATCGCGGACGCCAACGGCCAGGCGCTCCCCATCCTCGGCTGGCCGCGCATGATCCTGTGGACGAGCCCGCCCGCGCCGGAGTCGGAGCTCGGCCACTACACCGACTGGACCGACCTGCTGATCACCCACGAGGAGACTCACGTCGTCCACCTGCTGCGGCCGTCGCGCAATCCGACGCGGCAGCTCCTGGAGAGGCTCCTCCCCGTGGGGCCGATCCCCCTGGGCGCCCCGCGCTGGATCTTCGAGGGGTACGCCACGGTGGTCGAAGGACGGCTCACCGGATCGGGACGGCCCAACGGCGACCTCCGGGCCGCCATCCTTCGCCGCTGGGCCCAGGGGGGCAAGCTTCCCAGCTACGCCCGCCTGGCGTCGGACTCCGGCACTTGGCGGGGGATGTCCATGGCCTATCTCCTGGGCTCGGCCTATCTGGAGTGGCTGGAGGAGCGCGCCGGCCCCGGGAGCCTGCGCAAGCTCTGGGCGCGGATGACGGCGCGCGCCCCTCGCGGCTTCGACGACTCCTTCCGCGGCGTCTTCGGCGAGTCCCCCGAGAACCTCTACGACCGCTTCCGGGCCGAGCTGACCTGGCGGGCGATCGAGGCCGAGCGGCTCGGGGGGAAGGAGATCGAAGGGGACCTCTGGCAGGATCTCGCCTGGACGACCGGCGCTCCCGCCCTCTCGCCGGACGGGTCGCGCGTCGCCATCGTCCTCCGCTCCAAGGACCGCCCCGCCCGCCTCGTCGTCTGGAAGACGGCGCCGGACGAGGAGGCCGAGAAGAGATGGCAAGAGCGGCGGGAGGAGATCCAGAAACGCGATCCCGAGGACGCGCCGGCCGTCCGCACCGGCCCGCTCCCCAGGAAGGCGCTCTACACGCTGGAGAGCCACGACGGCCCCGACCCCACGACGCCGCGCTGGATGCCGGACGGCAGATCCATCCTCTTCGTCCGCTACGAGCCGGACACGGAGGGGTTCCTCCACCCCGACCTCTTCCTGTGGACTCCAGAGAGCGGTGAGGTCCGCCGCCTCACCCGGAAAGCCGACCTGCGCGACCCCGACCCCGCGCCGGACGGCCGCTCGGCCGTCGCCGTACGCGACCGGGACGGCCTCTCCCAGGTCGTGCGGGTGGATCTCCAGTCCGGGGCGGTCGCCCCGCTGACCGAGCCCTCGGTCGACGTGACCTACGACCGTCCCCGGATCTCGCCGGACGGCCGGCGCGTCGCCTACGCCCGCCACCGTGAAGGCTCCTGGCGGCTGGAGGTCCGGGAGATCGACGGCGGAGCCTCAACCGGGATCACACCGCCGCCCGGAGGGACGGTCTCCTCTCCGGCCTGGAGCGCGGACGGCCGCACGCTCTACGGGGTGGTGGGCCTGCGCGGCTTCATCGACCTCTACGCGTTCGCCGCCGACGGGTCCGGGGCTCCGGTGCCGCTCACCCGTACGCAGGGCGCCGCCCTGGCTCCCACACCCACGCCGGACGGCTCGGGCCTCTTCTTCCTCTCGCTGGCGCCGGACGGCTTCGATCTCCGCCGGCTGCCGCTCGGTGCGCAGACCGCCGCCGTGCCGCCCGCCCCCGAGCTGCCGCGAGATCTCGCTCCCGCCGTCCCGCCTCCTGCGCCGGCGCGGCAAGAACCGTACACCCGCGCCGAGGTGGCGCCCGACCGACCCTATGGGTTGGGAAGGCAGGAGCTGCTCCCCGTGCTGGGCACCAGCGCCACATCTGGCGGCGGCGCCCTGGAGCTGGGCGTGCGCGGAGGGGATCTGCTGGGCCGGATCGACTGGCTCGCCCTCGGCTCGATCGGCGTGAACGGATGGCCGGACGGCGAGGCGCTCGCCGGAACCTGGCGGGGGTGGCCGGTCGAGGTGGGCCTCCATCTCTTCAACGTGAAGGAGACCCCCACCGCCACGGAATCGGTGGCCCGGCGCGGCAATCTGCTCGACCTCGACCGCCGCGGCGGCGAGCTCTCGGCGGCGCGGGACTGGAAATGGAGCGGCGGCACCCTGAGCCTCACCGGCCGTACGCTCTGGGACCAGGTGAGCCCCGTCCGCCGGGACGTCGAGCTCGATCAGCGCATCGCCTCGCTCACCGGCGCCTGGAGCGGGTACCGCCGCTCGGGTCCGTGGCGTCTCCAGCCCGCCCTGTGGGCCCGCTACGAGACCGGCCACACCGAGGAGGCGGGCGCATGGTCCCGCTGGGGGGGTGGCGCCCGGCTCAACCTCGGCCACGACGACACCCGCCTGGCCTTCTCCTGGCGGCGCGACTCGTCGCGGGACGTCGGCTTCGCCTTCGACGGCTACCAGCTCGGCGGCGCGGAAACCTCGCTCCTGCCGGAGTCGGCCCTCGCGAACCGCATCGCCGTGCCGGCCCTGCCGGTGGGCACCCGGCTGGGCACGGACCACGAGGGTCAGCGGGCCGAGCTCACCCTCGGCTTCCTGCCGGCCCCCGTCTTCTACGAGCGCCACCGGGTCTGGGGCTTCGGCGAGCCGCGAGGGGACTGGCTCACCCTCGCCGGCCTGGAGTACCGCTTCCACCTCGACCCCATGCCCGTCATCCGCCTCCCCGCCTTCGACCTGCGGGTCGGGGTGGCGCGGATCCTGGACGATCCGTTCGGCGAATTCGAGGGGTCGACGCGGTGGTGGCTGGTCACGGCGTGGCGGCCGTGAGCCCCGCCCGGAAATTGATGCCCGGGCGGGCCTGCTAGACTTCAACCTCCTCTAGCGAGCCCCATGCCCGACCATCTCCTCATCCTCCGCCTCTCCGGCGACTTCTACACCAAGGCGCGCAGGACCCGCATGCGGTTCTTCCGCCGGCTGGTGTCCAACCTGGAGGCGGCGCTCAAGGCGCACGGCATCCCCTACAAGCTGGAGCCGACGTGGAGCCGGCTCTACCTGGAGACTCCGGAGGCGGGCGCGGCCGAGGTGCTGGCGCGGGTGTTCGGCGTGCAGTCGGTCTCTCAAGTCGAGCGGCGGTCGTGGGAGACCCTGGAGGACCTGGTGGCGACCGGCGTCGAATTCTTCGGCGAGGCGGTGCGAGGGCGGAGCTTCGCCGTGCGTGCCACCCGCCGCGGCCAGCGCGACCGTATCGGCTTCGACTCGACGAGGATCGAGAGCGCCCTCGGCCGCGCTCTCCTCGACGCCGGGGCCGGCCGGGTGAACCTCTCCGAGCCGGAGGTGACCGCCCACGTCGAGCTCGAGCCGGGGATGGCGCACCTTTTCTTCGACAAGGTGCGCGGGCACGGCGGGCTGCCGATCGGCGTCGAGGGGCGGGCCACCGCCCTCGTCTCGGGCGGCTTTGACTCGGCCGTCGCGAGCTGGCTGATGCTCAAGCGCGGCGTGCAGCTCGATTACGTCTTCTGCAACCTGGGTGGCGCCGCTCACCGCCTCGGCGTGCTCAAGGTGATGCAGTCGATCGCCGAGCGCTGGAGCTACGGCTACACCCCCCGCCTCCACGAGATCGACCTCGCGCCGATGGTGGTCGACCTGCGGGAGAAGGTGACGCCGGCGAACTGGCAGATCGTGCTGAAGCGGCTCATCCTCCTGGCCGGTGGCGCGGTGGCTCACCGCGGCGGCCGGCTGGCCCTGATCACCGGCGACGCCATCGGTCAGGTCTCCTCGCAGACGCTGCAGAACCTGGCGGTGATCTCCCAGGCCTCGCCGGCGATGCCGGTGCTGCGCCCCCTCCTCGGCTTCAACAAGGAGGAGATCATGGACCTCGCGCGCCGCATCGGGATCTACGAGCTGTCGGCGGCCGTGGCCGAGTACTGCGACCTGATGCCGTCGAAGCCCAATACCCGGGCCGCGCTGCGAGACGTGCTGCGCGACGAGGCGAAGCTCGACCTCGGCCTGCTCGATCAGCTGGTGGACGACCGCCACATCCACGACCTCCGACGGGTCGACCCCGAGGCCCTCGACTCCTCCCTGCCGGAGATCGACAGCGTCCCCGCCGGCGCCACGGTGATCGACCTCCGCTCCGCGCCGGCCTTCCGGGGGTGGCACCACCCGCAGGCCCTCCACCTGGACCTCTCGCACGCCCTCACCGCCTACCGCTCCTTCGCCCGCGACCGCTCCTACGTGCTGGTCTGCGAGGTCGGCCTCAAGAGCGCCCATCTCGCCGAGAAGATGCGCGAGGCCGGCTTCGACGCCTTTCAGTTCAAGGGGGGGATCCGGGGCCTGATGGCCCTAGCGGAGCAGGAGGCCGGGCTGGCCGCGGCGCTGCTGGCGCCGGCCGTGCGGGATTAGAGAACAAAATCACCCCCGCCGCACCGTCCCCTCGATCAGCCCATACGGCTCCGGCGCCGCCACGAAGATCTCGTTGCGGTTCTCCATCCCGAACGGCGTCAGGCTCACCGGAATGTGGTGCCGGTTGGGCATCGAGAGGTGGATCTCCTCGACGTCGAGAGCCTCCAGAACCGCCTCGCCCATGGCGTGGAGGGTGTGCTGGACGGAGCGGCTGTCGTGCTCGGCGAAAGTCTCCAGCAGCACGCGGCGCACCTGATTCCAGAGGTCTCCGAAAGCGACGTCGGGCCGCGAATAGCGCCAGGTCGCGCGGACGGCCGTGGCGAGGAGGCGGTCCGCGGTCTCCGGCAGCGTCGTGTAGCGGTCGCGCGGAAAGCCCTCGAAGGCGGACTTCGCCGTCTTCATCACCACCAGATCCACGAGGCCGGCCAGCACCCTCGCACCCTCGCGGTCGCGCGTCACTTCCGCGGTGCGGCGCTCGCTTCCTGCCTGCCGGAAGGCGGTCCCGCTGGTCTCGATCGGCTCCCACAGATGCTCGACGAGCTCGACCCGCACCGTCGACGCCCGCGGATTGTTGCTCAGCAAATGATCGCTCAAGAGCAGGCCGAAATCCTCGACGTCGTCGAACGGATGCCCGGCCGCCAGCGCGTAGACGGTGTTCTTCATCGTGTCGGTCGGGAGGACGCCCTGGTTGTCGCCGGCCGTGTAGGCCGCCGCGAAATCCCCCTCGAAACGGATCCCCACCGTGACGTCCTTCAGCTCGTGGCGGTCCGGGCGGCGGCGGACGGTGACGAGGCGGATCGCCTGTTTTCCGTAATTGTTCTCGGCCAGCATGCTCAGCTCCCCCGATAGGTCGAATATCCGTACGGGCTCAGCAGGAGCGGCACGTGGTAGGACTGGTTCGCGTCCCGCACGTGGAAGACGATCGCGGCCTCCGGGTAGAAGCCTTCGATCCCCTGCGCCTGGAAATAGGTTTCGAGCTGGAACGTGAGGCGGTAGATCCCAGCAACCGGCGGCGACTCCGGCGGCGGGAGCTGCCGGACACGGCCGTCGCCGTCGGTCTCGGCGCGACCGATCTCCCGCCAGCCGGTTTCCGATCGGATTTCCAGGAGGACGGGCACGCCGCTCGCCGGCCGCCCGCGCGAGGTGTCGAGAACGTGGGTGGTGATGCCGCTCATGAGAACAGTTTCTCCAGCCGCAAGTGGGTGATCTTCCGCTGCTCCCCGGCGGCGATGCGCAGCTCGGTCTCGGGATCGTTGTCCAGCCGCCCCCGCAGCAGGCCGAGCATCTCGGCGGCGCTCTTCCCCGTGGCGCAGACGATGAAAATGTGATCGAAACGGGATTCGTAGACGCGGTTCCCTTCGATCAGCTCGGCGAGCGTCCACGCGTCCGCCCCCCGCGCTCCGGCCTGCTCAGCCTCAGACCAGCGGCTCCCCGTCTCGCCGATCCGGGGGTGGGCGGCGAACGCCTCGCGCCAGTCCTCGCCGCCGAGGCTCCACCAGATCCGATCGGATTTTTCCTCGAGACCGGCGATGCCGTGGAACGGGCGGCTTGCAGCCATCCGGCGCGCCCAGGCGCGGGAGCCGCAGCAGGGCAGGAGCCGGGCCGCGGCCTCGTCCGCAGGCAGGGCGTTGAAGCGGTCGAAATCTTCGCTCATCCAGCCAGCGCTCCGAACAGCCGCAGCCGCGCCACGCCGCCGTCGGGGTGGATGTTGAGCCGGACGTGGGTGAGCGGTCCGGCCGCGGTAACCTGATCGAAACGATGCAAGGTGTGGGGGCGCAGCGGGGTCCGCGGCAGGATCTCCCGCCAGCCGTCGAGATCTCCATCGGCCCCCTCGATCCAGCAACTTCCGGGGGCGTTGCCCTTGAAGTGCGAGGTGTCCACCTCCACCCGGTGGAGGGTGCCGCGCGCTCCCAGCTTCACGATCGCCCAGTCGTGGCCGGGCCCCCGCCGGCGCCGCGTCTCCCAGCCGTCGTGCATGCCGAGCGGCGGCCCGGGCAGGATCAGGTTGTGGCGGTTGCCGAAGAACATGTCGCTACAGGAGAGCACGAGCCCGCCGGTCTCGACCGTGGCGAGGTCCACCTCGCCACCGTGCCGGGCCAGCCGCGCCCAGTCCGGCACGACCTCGCCGTGCACCCGCAGCCGGGCGACGCCGCCGTCCGGGTAGATGTTGAACCGCAGGTGGGTCACCCGCCCGCTCTCCCCCCCAATCAGAAAACGGTTCTTCGCGTTCCCTTCGAGCGGCGAACGGGGGAGGACCTCAGTCCAGACCGCCTCGATCAGCTCCGCGGGCGCCGGATACCCCTCGACGGCGCAGGCTTCGAGCGAGCAGGCTTCCGGATAGTTGCCGCGGAAATGGGCGGTGTCGACGATCACGCCCCGAAGCACTCCCGGCAGGCCGAGCCGGACGATGCACCCGTCATGGCCGGGCTCACGCCGGCGGCGGGTCTCCCAGCCGTCCATCCACTTGCCGACCTCGGTGTACTTCCCCTCGATCCAGACCGCCTCGCCCGCCTTGAGGAGGTTCTCCTTCGGCGCGAAGAACTCGTCGTTCGCGGCGAGCACCGCGCCGCCCAGCCGCTCGGCGACGAGATCCACGAGATCCGTAAAGTCCATGAGATCGCCGTCGTTCATGCCTTCCCCCTTTTCAGCGGCTTTCCAGAGGGCGGCCCGGGAAACCGGCCGTTCTCATAAACGGTTTCTCCACGCAGCAAGGTCTGCCGGACGAGGCCGTGGAGAGTCCGCCCCGCGTACGGCGTGATCTTATGGCGATGCTCCAGCCGCTGGGCTTCCACCGCGAAGCTCGCCTCGGGATCCCAGATCACCAGGTCGGCGTCATATCCTGGCGCGATCGCCCCTTTCCGCTCTTCTAAACCCGCCAAGCGGGCCGGCGCGGCGCACATCCACCCGGCCAGATCCATGATCGTGAAATCGCGCTCCCGCGCCCCGGTCCAGACAGCCGGCAGCGCGTGCTGCAGGGACGCGATCCCGCCCCAGGCCTCACGAAAGTCGCCGGCCTCGATCTTCTTCATCTCGGCAGGGCAGGGCGAATGATCGGTGGCGACGAGGTCGATCACCCCCTCGCGCAACGCTTCCCACAACCGTTCCCGGTTCTCGCGCGAGCGGATGGGCGGCGCGCACTTGAAGGCCACGCCGCCGTCCGGGATCTCCTCGGCGGCAAACGTCAGATAATGCGGGCAGGTCTCGGCGGTGACCGCTAGCCCTTCCTGGCGAGCGCTTCGCAGGATCGGCAGAACCTCCGCCGAGGAGACGTGGACGATATGGACCCGGCATCCTGTCTCGCGGCAGAGACGGACCAGCAGCTCGACCGCCGCCACCTCGGCCGCGTCGGACCGGGACCGCAGGTAGCGGGCGTACTCGGCCGGGCTCCCTTCCGCCCAGACTTCCGAGACCGCGTCGATCGGCCCCGGCAACTCGGCATGAGCCAGGAGCACGGCCCCGTGCCGGGCCAGCACCGGCATGGCTGCCAGCAAATCAGCCTCCTCGACGTGCTGAAACTCCTCGACGCCGGAAGGGGTCAGAAAGGCTTTGAAACCGAGAACGCCCTCCGCGAGGAGCCCGGCCAGCTCCCCCGTATTGCCCGGTACCACTCCACCCCAGAGTCCCACGTCGACCGAGCACTGCCCTGCCGCCGCTCGCAGCTTGGCCCGCAGACCTTCCCGCGTAGTCGTGGCGGGCACGCTGTTGAGAGGCATGTCCACCAGGGTCGTGACGCCGCCGGCCGCCGCCGCCCGGGTGGCCGTCGCGAATCCCTCCCACTCCGTCCGTCCCGGCTCGTTGACGTGGACGTGCGTATCCACGATGCCCGGCATGAGGACCGAGTCGCCGCATTCGATCACCGGCGATCCAGAGGGGATTTCGTCGATGGAGCCGACGCGCTCGATCTTCCCGTGCCGGACGTGCACCGTGGCCGGACGGACACCTTCGGGCGTCACGGCCCGGCGGCTGGTGAGGAGGAGATCGGGGGGCATGCAGTGCGGAAGGTATGCTGTCTCTCTATTGGACGGCAAGCGCCTTCCCGCCCGGGCATTGATGCCCGGGCGTGGTGGCGATTAGGATAGCCGCCTTGAGATCAACCTCCGATCCCCTCCTCCTCCAGGGCGGCACCCTCCTCACCCTGGATGCCAACGCGACCGTTCTGCGCGGCGCGGACCTGCTGATCCAGGAGGGGCGGATCGCGTCGATCGGCGCTCCCGAGGCTCCGGCGGGGACGCGCGTGCTCGACGTCTCCGGCTGCCTGATCCTGCCGGGGCTGATCCAGGGGCATCTCCATCTCGGGCAGACCTTCTTCCGGGGGCTCGCGGAGGAGCGGCGGCTGCTCTCCTGGCTGCGGGAACGGATCTGGCCGCTCGAGGCCGCCCACGACGACGAGAGCGCCTACTGGTGCGGCCTGCTCGGCGCCGCCGAATGCCTCCTCGGCGGCACCACCACGATCCAGGACATCGGCCTCGGGCCGGGAGCGCGGGGGCTGCTGCAGGCCGTCGCCGACTCCGGTCTGCGCGCCTTTGCCGGCCAGTGCCTGATGGACAGCGGCGACGGCCTGCCCGCCGCCATGCGCCAGGACACGGACCGGGTGCTCGCCGCGACCGAGGCCCTGGGCGAGGAGTTCGCGGGCGCGGCCGACGGGCGGCTGCGCTACGTGCTCAACCCCCGCTTCATCCTCACCGGCTCCGACGCGCTCTGGGCGGGGATCCGCGAGCTGTCGCTGCGCCGCGGCTGGCCCGTCCATACCCACGCCCTGGAGCAGCGGGACGAGACGCTCGCCGTGCGCGAGCTGAAGGGGGGGCGCGACGAGGTCGAATATTTCGCCGATCAGGGGTTGCTCGCGACCGACCTCCGCCTCGCCCACGGCGTCTGGATCACCCGCGAGCACCTCGACCGGGTGCGCGGCGGACGCTTCAGCGTCGTCCACTGCCCCAGCTCGAACCTGAAGCTCGGCTCCGGCGTGGCCGACCTCCTCGCCTTCCGCCATGCCGGGGTGCCGGTCGGCATCGGCTGCGACGGTGCCGCCTGCAGCAATCAGCTCGACAACTTCGCGGAAGTCCGTCTGGCGGCGCTCCTCCAGAAGGTCAAGCATGGCCCGGACGCCTTCTCGGGCCTCGACGCCCTGCGCCTCGCCACCAGCGAGGGCGCCCGCGCCCTGAACCTCCAGGACGAGACGGGGACGATCGAGCCCGGCAAGCACGCCGACCTCGTCGTCCTCGCGTCCGATCGTCCCGAGCTCTGGGCCGCTCCCCAGGCCGACCCCCACGACCTCGTCGCCTTCGGCGCCTCGCGCGCCACCGTCCGCCACGTCCTGGTGGGCGGCCGGCTGGAAGTCGAGGAAGGGCGCCTCACCCGCCTCGACCTCGAAGAGATCTACCGCCAGTCCGAGCGCTGCCTCGGCGAGCTGATCCGGCGGTCGGGGCTCGGGCTCTAAACATAGGAGAGCCCTCCGGCGAAGGCGGTAGAGACGTTCCAGGTCCTGAACGACACCCTCCCGCAGGCCACGGGGACCGCGGAACGTCTCCGCCGGAGGGCAGGCCGTCGCCGCTGGCAATGCCTGACCGGGGCAGGGCGAACCTAAACCTTTCTGAAGAGTCACCCTCCCGTTGACGGCCTTCTCGCCGGGAGGCGGATGGTGCGGCAAGCCCTTCGAGGAGACGTCCCGCGGTCCCCGTGGCCTTCGCAGGGTATCGTTAATTCTACTTTGTCAGATTCCGCTTGCCCGGCGTTGGCCCTCATCACCCCGGCCCTCTTCTCCCAGCCTCCCCCCCGTCCGCCGGGAGAAGAGGGAGAAGTTCGTCGAAGCAAGCTCTTGAGCCCCTCTCTCCCGGCGGGTGGGAGGGAGGCTGGGAGAGAGGGGTTGGGGAGTGAGGGTCAGCCCCGAAGGGGCGACACTCTCCGGCTGGCAATCTGACAAAGTAGAATTAAGGACCTGGGAGCGTCTCTACACCCTCCGGCGGGAATCTGCGGGACGCCGACCGCCTCGCGGGTCCGCAGCCCGTCACGCGTCGGCGGAAACCGTTCCGTGCCCCGCCTCGAAGATCTTTCGCACCACCTCGATCGTATCCGCCTCTTCGGCCGTCTTGTCCTCTCGGTAGCGCTTGACGCGGGCGAAGCGGAGGGCCATGCCGGCGGGGTATTGCGGGCTCTCCTGGACGTCGCTGAAGGCGACCTCGACGACCAGCTCGGGGCGGACGTAGACCGTCCAGCCGTCGGTGCCCATGGCGATCTCCTGGAGCCTGGCGGTCTGCCAGGCGAGGCGCTCGTCGGTCAAGCCCTTGAAGGTCTTGCCGAGCATCACGAAGCCGCCGTTCTCGGGATCGCGGGCTCCCAGGTGCAGGTTCGAGAGCCAGCCGTGCCGCCGCCCGTGCCCCCACTCGGCCGCGAGGATCACCAGATCCAGCGTGTGCGCCGGCTTCACCTTGAGCCAGGAGAACCCCCGCCGCCCCGCCTCGTACGGGGCGTCCGTGGCCTTGGCCATGATCCCCTCGTGGCCGCGGGCGAGGGCCTCGGCGAAAAAGGCGTCCGCCTCCTCGGCGTCGGCGGTGATGATGCGCGGCACGGTGAGCCCCGGCATCGTCTCGCTCAGGGCCGCGAAGCGCTCGCCGGCCGGGCGGTCGATCAGGTCCTGACCGTCGAGGTGCAGGATGTCGAAGAAGAAGGGGGTCAGCGGGAGCTCGCCGCGCATCCGCGTGACGTCTAGCTTACGGCCAAAGCGGCGCATGGTGACCTGGAATGGAAAGGGAGAGCCGTCCGGCCGCAGGGCGATCGTCTCGCCGTCGAGCAGGAGCTGGCGCGCGGGCAACGCCTGGACGGTCTCGACCAGCTCCGGCACGGCCGGGGTGACCTCGTTGCCGCGGCGGGAGTAGACGCGGACCTCGTCCCCCGCCTTGTGGACCTGGACGCGGGCGCCGTCGAGCTTCAGCTCCAGGGCGGCCTCGCCGAGCCGGTCGAGCGCCTCGGAGAGGTCCGCCGCCGGCTGCGCGAGCATCGGTTGCAAGGGGCGGAAGAGCTGGAGGTGGAAGCGGGCGAGCCCGGGCCGACCCTCGGTGAGGACGGCCCGCGCGACCTCCGGCAGCTCACCGGCCAGCATGAGCGCCCGGCGTACCTCGTCAGCCGGCACCTCCGCCGCCGCGGCGAGTGCCTCGGCCATCAGCCCGGCGAGGGCTCCCTGGCGCAGCTCGCCGTAGATCAGATGTACGAGGAAATCCTGCTCGTCGCGCGTGGCACGGGCGAGGAGGCCGGAGAGGAGGCGCGCCCGCTCGGCCGTGGAGCCGGAGCCGGTCGTGGTGGCGATGCGATCGAATTCCGCATCCACCTCGCCCAGGGTGAGCCCGGGCTCGGCGGCGGCCGATCCCGGCATCGCGTTGCGAACGGCCGCGCCGCCGAGGCCGATCCGCCCCTGGCGCAGCTGGCCCGAGAGAAAGGCCACGGCGACGTCGATCTCATCCGGCGCCAGACGCCGCAGGAGATCGCCCAGCGCGGAGGTTTTCTCCAGGCGGGATCGGGTCTCGGTGACCCGGCGGGAGGTGGCGACGAGGTCGGCGAGTCTCATGGAGCGTCCGGACCGGAAAGGACCGGTCCGAAGCCCCATGGTACCGGACGATGGATCAGAAGTGCTGCAGGACGCCCGCGAGATCCTCGCCGATGGTGCGGAGGTTCCGGTTCATCAGTTTCACGTAGTCACCGCCGAACATTCCCCACCCGGACCGCCGTTCCTGAAGGAACCGGAGGAGGACCTTGCCGGTGTGACCATCCATCACCTCGCCGGAAATCTCCGTCCGCGCCGCTCCGGCGCCAAAGCCGCCCCAGTAGCGGGCGGCTTTCGATCCCGGATCCATCGTGGTCACCTTGCCGCGGATCAGGAGCGCCCCGTCCTCAGACTCCCTTACCGGCTCACCCACCGAGACCGGTGGCCTGTGCAACTGCTCGGACAACCCCTCCGCGACCGGAGCCGCCATGTGGGCCAGGACGTTCTTGACCGGCTCGTAGGTGTTGTCGTCCGCATTGGGGAGCGAGATCGCGGAGGTGTCGAACGGCTCCACGACAATCCGCATGAAATCGGCGAGCCTGAACGGCTCCACGATCTCCAGCTCGTCGATCTCCCCACCCCACTCGGTGTACTTGCCCGGGGCCGTCGGGGCGGCGTTCTTGTCCTTCGCGAACGAGGCGCCGGGGTACGCAAGAAAAGCCAAGGCGAGCGCGACTCGCAACCAGATCTTCATGCTCGGTTTCCTCCAGGGTTAGAGAATGCATCCAGTCTATAACGTCTGAGATGCACGCGTCTCTCAGGCCGGAGGGCTACAATCTCTCCATGGCGAAGCCGGCCGAGCTCACACAGGATTCCCCCGGCGAGGTCCGGGACTACTACCACCAGATCCTCCCCTTCTACGATCTCGAGCTGGAGGGGCGCGGCGACGGCGAGCTGTGGGCCTGGGCGGCCAGCGCGCCCCCGGGCTGCCGTGTCCTCGAGCTGGGCGCCGGCACCGGACGGGCCACCGCCTCTCTCGCCCGCACCGCCGGCCGGGTGGTGGCGCTGGAGCTCTCGCCGGAGATGATCGCGGTCGCCCGCGGGCGGCTCGCCGGGCTCTCCAACGTCTGGTTCGTGGCCGCGGACATGCGCGAGGCCCCGCTCCGGCCGCTCTTCGACCTGGTGATCGCGGTGGACGATCCGTTCGTCCATCTGACCGCGGACGCGGACCGCGAACGCGCGTTCTCGACCGCCGCCCGCCATCTCCTGACCGGTGGGCGCTTCCTCCTCGACGCGGCCTGGTTCTCCCCCGAGCAGCGGCACGCGGCGGGAGGTCCCGAAGGGCTGGTCAAGGAAAACTCCGGCCGCGACGGCCTGAGGGTCCGGGAGACCTGGCACTGCGATCCCGAGTCCCGCTTCTGTACCGCCCGTTATGAATACTTCGTTCAGGGCCGGCAGGTTCAAAACGCTTCGTTCCCCGCCCGCCTCTGGTCGCGAGAGGAGCTGGAGCACCGCGCTCGTGTCGCCGGCCTCCAGATCGCCCATCTCTGGGGGGACTACGACCGCCGTCCCTGGGACCGCACGACCTCGCCGCGCCTCATCGCCGAGCTGCGGCGCAACTGACAGAGATCCTTCATGCTGAGGAGATCATCGATGAATCGAACGTTTTTGCTGTCCGTTCTGGCGCTCGCCGTCTCCGCTCAAAGCTACGGGGAAGACGCCGGCCACGGCATGAAGCTCACCTCGAACGCTTTCGCGGAGGGGCAGGCGATCCCGAAGCTCTACACCTGTGACGGCAAGAACGTCTCGCCGCCACTGGCGTGGACCGGAGTCCCGGCGGCCGCCAAGGTGCTCGCCCTGATGGTCGACGACCCCGATGCGCCGGGAGGGGATTTCACCCACTGGATCGTGTTCAATCTGCCGCCGTCGACCCATTCGCTGCCCGAAGGTGCGAAGCCGGCGAGCCAGGGCCTCAACGACTTCGCGAAGCTCGGCTACGGCGGCCCTTGCCCGCCCCAGGGGAGCCACCGCTACATCTTCCATCTGTACGCGCTGGATTCCTGGCCGAAGGAATTCACCAGGCCGTCGCGGACGAAGTTCGAGGTGGCCTTGCACAAGGGGCACATCCTCGCCGAGACGGCGTTGATGGGGACGTATCAGAGGTGAACCCGGGGGTCAGGCGGCGTAGTCGAAGACCGGAGTTTCGACGACCCGAACCGGTTTCTCCTGGCCGTGAATGATCTCCTGAAGGCGCTCGACCGTCTCGGGCGAAAAGAACTGCTCGCCCGTTTCCTGATCGACACGGGCGGGTACGTTCTCAACGACGAACAGCTTGCCCTCTACTTCGAGGGTGTACGTCACCCTCTGCTCAACGAGGTTTTCTTCGCGCCCGGAAATCTTATTTTTCAAGCCAGGGAGTATCCCGCTCAGGCAGACCCTGGTCAAGATCGTAGGGGCGCAGCATGCTGCGCCCCTCCACGGCGCGACTGAGACGGCCTACGCCGCCGCCCGGCTCCGCATCTTCATCCCGATCAGGGCGAGGACTCCGGCGCCCACCAGCAGAGATGGCAGCGGGTCGAACCGCGGCGGCGGCACGCTGTAGACGCCGTCCTCGTCGGCCAGTGCCGGATGACGCACGTAGCGGCCGTCGTCCGGCATCGCCTCGTCGAAGTTCCGCGCCAGATCGTTCAGCTCCCGGCGCAGCTGCTCGCCGGACATCGGGATGCCGTGCCCCGTCCCGGCCACGTTGGGCTCCAGGCGCGCGAGGGCCTGGACCGAAGCCCGGGACGCACCCCAGTCGATCGTGAAGTAGGCCGGCGGCCGCCAGACCTCCTGCAACCGGGTCGTCACGGCCCAGAAGGACTCCTGGTGCGTGGTCACGAAAGCGTCGCCGGCGATCAGGGTGCGGTCCTCGTCGCGGAAGAGGGAGACGTGTCCGGGCGTGTGGCCCGGCGTGTGGATCCAGCGCCAGCCGGGCATCCCGGGCACGGTTCCATCGTCGGGCAGGAGCTGGAATCGCGAGCCGAGGTCGATCGCTCGCCGCGAGAACAGACGAGGCCCCAGCCGGGCCATCGCGCCGCCGCCCACGGTCGTGTCACCCGGCGGGTAATCCGACCGGCCGGTGAGATAGGGAGCCTCCAGCCGGTGCGCGTAGACCGGAACATCCCAGAGCTCCGCGAGCTCACGCACCGAGCCGGCATGATCGATATGGCCGTGCGTGAGGACGATCGCGGAGGGCCGGGCCCCAGCCCCGAAGCGGCGCTCGGTCTCGCGGACGATCGTACCGTGGGAGGTCGGCAGCCCCGTGTCCACGAGCACCCAGGCCCGGTCCCCGGCCTGCGGCGAACCGACGAAGTAGACGTTGACGATGGAGAGCTCGAGGCACGCGACGTCGCGCGCGATCTTCGTGGCCCGGCCCCTGGGGAAATTCTTTTTCTGGAGCGAGCTGCTGTTCATGCTGTGTTCTCCCGGGAGTGATTCAGAGTGGGTGATTCCATGGAGCATCCAAGGACGGGCGGTTCATCGCCACAGCAAAAGCGGTGCAACTCCGGTGCCGAGGGCCGGAAGGGACCTGAGAGAGGCTGACAGGGCTTGGTAGGGACGACCGATGTGGCCGCCCCTATACGAGTCGATTCCGCTGAGACGAGGCCCTAGCGGCCGTTCCAGAGGCCGGTGTCGCCCGATTCGAAATTGTCGCTGAACAGAGCGTTGACGATCCCGAACTCGACCGCGGCCGGGTCGCCGGGCTTGAACAGGTCGAGCGTGTGGACGATCGCGTCCGTCGGCGCCTGGTCGGCGTCGAACCAGAAGTTGAACATCGTCGCGAAACGCAGGGCGTGGGCGTTCTGGTTGGTGGCGAAGGTGTCGGTCGACCAGGAGAGGAGAGCGGCCGACGAGGAGACCGTCCAGTCGTCGATCGCGTACGGCTCGCCGGAGTGGTGCGCGATGCCCTTGAAGCCGACGTTGGTGAAGGCGGTCGACACCGGGAACTCGACGCTGAAGGCGCGGGCGCTGCGGTCCGAGTTCAAGTTGTGGACGGCGTACTCGTAGTGCCAGAGGCCGCCGCCCAGGTCGGTGACCTTGCGCGCCACGTAGAAGCGCTCGGTGATGGCGCCCGGGACGTCGGCTTTGACCAGGGTCACGTTCGAGTCGTGCGCCGGCCAGGCGAAGATCGCCGGCAGCTGCTCGTAGAAGGTTCCGGTCATCGTCAGGCTGAAGCTCGCATTGTTGGCGACGGTGACCTGCCGGTGCGAGGCGTTGTTGAGCGAGTTGCCGGAGCCCGCGTCGTCGCCGGCGATGTACTGCCCCTCCGCCCAATAGGTGGCGCCGGCGTTCTGCGTCGGGTCCAGGTCCGTCGTGGCCACCTTGATCCGTTGGTCGTAGACCGTGTACGGCCCACCGGGGCTCGAATTGGGGAAGGGGAAGTCGCCGGTGGTGGCGTTGACGACCGAGCGGCGACCCAGCGGCTGGCCGCCGTTGAGGCTCGCGGTATAGGGGTCGGTGCAGCCGACGCCTAGCTGGTTGCTGCCGGCCGGCGGGGACGTGCAGCCCTGGCCCGAGGAGCCGGTGCAGCCGCCGGTCGACGAGTTGGTCGACAGGAAGCCGTGCTTCAGCCAGCTCATGCCGACCTGCTGGAAGCGGCCGCTCTTGAGCCGGTAGAGGTTCTGGGCGATGACTGGATGGTCCTTCGGCTTGGCGCCGGGAGCGCAGCCGCTGGACTGGTCGCACCAGTTGAGCGGCGTGTCGCCACGGTTGCAGGAGCGGGTGCCGATCGCGTAGCCGGCGAAGCCGTTGGCCGAGCCGTAGCTGCTGACGTCGGTGAATTGAAACACCGTCACGTCCGGCCCGATCGCGGGCGCGGCCTGGGCGGAGCCGCCGACCGTGGCGAGGATGGCGGTCAAGGCGGCGATACAACAAACGGCGAGCAGGGCTCGGCGGTTGAGACGAGGCGCGGATCCGGTCGTCATCGCTTGGTTCTCCCTCTTCTGAAGCCCTGTATTCTATCCGATCGGAGCCCCTTTTGGGGGATCAGTGTGGAGCGGCCGTCTGAGCGGCCCGTGCGGCATCGAGGTTCTCGCGCGCCGCGCGATGGCCGGGCGCCAGGACGAGGGTACGCTCGAAACCGGCGATGGCGCCGGCGAGATCGCCGTCCATGGCGCGGACGAGGGCGGCATTGTACGTGAGATCCGCCGAGTCGGGCCGGCGCTTCAATCCCCGGTCGAAAGCCGCGCGGGCGGCGGCGAGATCACCCGTCCGGGCGGCGAGCACGCCCAGCCCCAGGTACGGACCGGCCGCCTCGGGGTCGACGGTGATCGCGCGCTCGTAGGCCGCCGCCGCGGCCGGCGTGTCGCCCCGCAGCCAGGCGGCCCGCGCCACGAGCTGGTGGACCTCCACCGGCGCCTCGCCGCGGGCGAGCGCCAGCGCGGCATAGCGATCGAGGTCGCCGCGATCGCCGAAGATCGCCGACAGCCAGGCGAGCCGGAGAGCCTGCCAGCGTCCGGGCGCCAGCCCCCAGCGCTCGGCCATCTCCAGATGACTCCGGGCGGCGAGCAGCCGGTCCCGCTCGGCGGCCGTCATCGTCGCCGTCTCGGCGGCCGGGTCGAGGAAGGCCGCGCGCAGCCCGTCGGCGGCACCGAAGTCGCGGGCGCCCAGGGCGGCATGGGCATGGACGAACGCGCTGTGCCCCCAGAACAGGACGACGACGGCCAGCGCCGCGAGAAACCCCCAGCCTGCCGGGAGCAGCCGGCCGTCGCGCTTCAACCGCATCCGCCGCAGTGTCCCGTGCGGCAACACGGCGAGGCGCGCGGCGACGAGCACGAGATAGGCCAGCACCCCGGCCAAGCCCAGCGCCATGAGGAACGGCACCAGGTCGTAGAGCCCGCGGAAGGTGAAGAACGCCGCGACGAAGGCGACCGCGAGCACCATCTCCTCCCAGCCGGCGAGCGGGAAGCGGCGCGGCGCCGGGTCGGGCACCCGTGGCTTGGCGAAGAGGGCGATCGGCCCCGGACCATAGTAGAGGGCGTCGTTCGGGCAGACCGAGATGCAGTCGCCGCACTTCATGCAGCCGGGGTCGACGACCATGCCGTAGTCGTGCACCTCCTGGTGGACGCGGACGTTGGAGGTGCAGACCGCGGTGCAGTGACCGCACCCCGAACAGGCGTCGGTGACCCGGATGCGCATCGGCGATATCCGGTCGGCGGCGGCGAAGAGGGCGCCGTAGGGGCAGGCATAGGTGCAGAAACCCTTGGCGCCCAGGAAGTAGACGGTGACGAAGCCGCAGACGAGGAGCGTCAGGCCGCCGACCACCCAGCCCGGGAAGGTCGCCCAGAAGTTCGGGGTGGTCCACTCGGTCTCGACCCGGGAGAAGGCGCCGCCGTGCCACAGCCGCCAGGCCGCCGGCCAGAGGAACATGTAGACGAAGGCGGCCACCGGCACCCACGCGAGAAGGCGCGAGCGCAGGGGCTGCGGACGGATGCCGGCCTTCTCCAGCAGCCACCGGCAGAAGTCCTGGAGGGCTACCAGGTGGCACCCCCAGCCGCAGAACCAGCGGCCGAAGACCGCCGTCGCCAGGGCCGCGGCGGCGAAGAAGACCAGCCCGGCGTTGACCACGCCGTCGCGCGCCAGGGCCATCGCCTCCGACGGCTCGACCGGCGTCATCGTGCGCCCGGCGATCAGCCAGTGGGCGACGTGGGCAACGACGACGAGATAGATCGCGACCAGCACCCCGGCCCGCCACCGGCCGGCGCGCGAACGGCGAATGGTGGTCGGTCGGGCCTGCGGGCGATCCTGGATAACGGTGAGGGGCACGATCCGGATTCTACCGCCCCGGCCGGTTGAACTTCTTCATCAGGTCGTCGAGGGACGCCTGCGGCTTGGCCGCCGGCTTCGGCGCGGGAGGACGGTTCCCCGCCTTCTGGGCCGGGGCGGTGCGGTCCGGACGGCTCCCCCGGCCGGCGCTGCCGGTGGCGGGCCTGCCTTCGGCCGGAGGCTGCTGCAGGGCTTTGATCGAGAGGCTGATGCGCTCGCGCTGGGAGTCCACCTCCAGCACCTTGACCTTCACGATCTCCCCCACCTTGACGGCCTCGCGGGGGTCCGCCACCCAGCGATGGGTCAGCTCCGAGACGTGGACCAGGCCGTCGCGGTGGACGCCGATGTCCACGAAGGCGCCGAAGTTGGCCACGTTCGAGACCCGCCCTTCGAGCACCATGCCCGGCTGGAGGTCCTTGACCGAGGTGACGTCCGCGCGCCACTCGGGGGTCTTGAACTCCGGGCGCGGATCGCGGCCGGGGCGGAGCAGCTCGTTACGGATGTCCTCCAGGGTGAACTTGCCGAGATTGTGCTCGGCGTCCGCGAAGCGGCTGAAGTCGAGCTTGCCCACCAGGTCCGGATTGCCCACCAGGTTCGCGACCGGCACCCGCAGCCCCTCGGCCATCTTCTGGACCACCGCATAGCGCTCGGGGTGGACGCCGGTGCGGTCGAGCGGGTTCTCCCCCTCGCGGATGCGCAGGAAGCCGGCCGCCAGCTCGAACGTCTTGGGGCCTAAGCCGGCGATCTTGAGCAGCGACTGCCGGGAGCGGAACGGGCCGTTGGTGTCCCGGTGATGGACGATGGCACTGGCGATCCGCTCGGAGAGACCGGAGACCCGTCGCAGCAGCGGGGCCGAGGCGGTGTTGAGCTCGACGCCGACGCGGTTGACCGCCCCCTCGACGGCGGTGTCCAACTCGCGGTCGAGCGACTTCTGGTCGACGTCGTGCTGGTACTGGCCGACGCCGAGGGAGCGCGGCTCGATCTTCACCAGCTCGGCGAGCGGATCCTGGAGCCGGCGAGCGATCGAGACCGCGCCGCGCAGCGAGACGTCGAGCGTCGGCAGCTCCTCGCGCGCCACCGCCGAGGCGGAGTAGACCGAGGCGCCGGTCTCGGGGACGATCGCCACCACCACCTTATTGACCGAGTCGCCGAGCCCGGCCTCCTGCACGGCCTTGCGGGCGAACGCCTCGGTCTCGCGGCTGGCGGTGCCGTTGCCCACCGCCAAGGCGAGGACGCCATGCTTGTTGATCAGCGAGACGACGGTCCGCGCCGAGCCGACCTCGTCCATGTGCGGCGGCACGGCGTGGATGATGTCCGTCGCCACCACGCGGCCGGTGCCGTCCACCACGGCGAGCTTGCAGCCGGTGCGGAAGCCGGGATCGAGCCCCATCACCGGCACCAGGCCGAGGGGGGCCTGAAGGAGGAGCGCTTCGAGGTTGGCGCGGAAGACGGCGATCGCCTGGGTCTCGGCGCGCTCGCGCATCTCGGAGCGGACCTCGTTGGTGATCGAGGGGCGCAGCAGACGCTTGTAGCCGTCCGTCGTGGCCTCGGCGATCTCGCGCCCGCAGGCGGTCGTGAGCGACAGGCCCCAGGAGCGGCCCAGGCGCTCGACCTCGCGCTCGTCGTCGACCCGCAGATCGGAGATCAGGAACCCCTCGCGCTCGCCGCGCAGGATGGCGAGCAGGCGGTGGGAGGGGATGTCCCGGCCCGGCTCGTCGTGCGCGAAGTAGTCGCGGTAGGTGGCGGCCTCGGGGTCCTTCTCCTTCTCGGGGAGCACGCGCACCCGGAGCACCCCCTCGATCGCCATCACGCGCCGCAGCTCGAAACGCTCGGCGGCGTTCTCGGCCAGGCGCTCGGCCAGGATGTCGCGGGCACCGGCGAGGGCGGCCGCCGGGTCCTCCACTCCCTTTTCGACGCTCACGAACGGCGCCGCGAGATCCTCGGGCAGATCGCGCGACGAGGCATGGGCGACCAGGGCATCGGCCAGCGGCTCCAGCCCCTTCTCACGGGCGATCTGGGCACGGGTGCGCCGCTTCGGCTTGTAGGGGAGATAGAGGTCTTCGAGGTCAGCCTTGGCGACGGCGGCGCGGATCGCCGTCTCGAGCTCAGGGGTGAGCTTGCCCTGCTCCCGGATGCTCTCCAGGATGGCGTCGCGGCGCTCGGCCAGCTCCAGGAAGTACTCCCGGCGCTTGAACAGCGTCTCCAGCTGCAGGTCTTCGAGGCCGCCCGTGGCCTCCTTGCGGTAGCGGGCGACGAAGGGGACGGTAGCCCCCTCGGCGAACAGCTCGGCGGCGGCCTGCACCTGGTGCGGCCGGCAGCCCACCTCCGAGGCGATCATCTCCACGAAACGCGGTTCGAGAACGGCGGTCTTGCTCATGCGGGGGGTCTCTCCTTCGAACGGACGGCGTAGTTTGCCACAGAGGGCGACCGCAGGTCGCCCCTACAACCTTCGCCCCAACCTCGACGTTACGCCGGAGCCCTTTCTGACCTTCGGGAACCTTTCCCCCCTTTCCGCGTTATGTTGAGCTGGAGACGATGCGCAACCGATGAGCCAACCGATGATCCTGGAACCCCCGAGCGACGCGGAGCTGATGTCGCAAGTCCGGAGAGGAGACCGGGAGGCTTTCGCCGACCTGGTCGACCGCCACAAGGACGCGGTGGTGGGCTATCTCGTTCGCCTGACCGCCGACCGGGACCGCGCCGAGGATCTCGCGCAGGAGACCTTCCTGCGCCTCTTCCGCTCCGCGGGTGATTACACCGAGCAGGGTTTCCTCCGCGCCTTCCTCTTCCGCATCGCCACCAACCTGATGCGCTCGGAGGAGCGGCGGGCGAAGCGGCTGCGGTTGCTGATGCCGTTTCTCCCGCGCGAGGAGCACGTCGAGGCGTCGGCCTCCTCGGGGCTGCTGCGCCAGGAGCTGCACCGGGAGGTGTCGGCGGCCGTGGCGAAGCTCCCCCTGCGGTACCGCGTGCCGCTCGTGCTCCACGAGATCGAGGGGTGGTCCTACGTGGACATCGCCCAGGAGATGGGGTGCCGGGAAGGCACCGTGAAATCGCGCGTCCATCGCGGACGCCAGCAACTGAAAGCGAAGCTCGAGCCCTACTGGAAGGGAGGTACGGCATGGAAGACCACCGGTTAGGGGATCTCTTGCGCGAGCTGCCCCGCGAGCGCGCCCGCCTGGGCTTCACCGCTCGCGTTCTGAATCGCCTGGAAGCTCCGGAGCGGCGCCGTCCGTTCCCGCGGCTCGCGCTGGCCGGAGCCCTCGCGGCTGTCCTCACAATAATAACCACCGGCGTTCTGGTGGACGCGCGGCGGGACGCGCTCAGAGCCGCGCAGACCCAGCAGGCCCTCCAGGAGATCCGCGCCGAGCACGGGCGGCTCCAGCGGGAGGTCCAGGAGCTGTCGCGGCCTCCCGTGATGTATCTCGGCGGCAATGAGAACGTCGATCTCGTTCTCGATCTCGGCCAGGTCAGCGGGACGGAAGGCGCCAAACCCGCCGCCTACCAAGACGAGACGTTTTGATAGCAACCGGTTCCAGATCCATAGGAGAGACGTGTGATGCGAAATAAAAAGGTTTTCAGCGCCGCCGCCCTGGGCCTTGCCCTCGGTCTCGCGGCGATGATCGGAACGGCCGGGGTGGCCCGCGCCGACGGCGACGAGGGGGGCCCGGGCAAGCCGGCGATCAAGAAGCGCATCGTGGTCGTCGACCACGACGGCAAGCAGAAGGTCTACGAGGGGAACGGTCCGATGGTGCGCCGCGGCTACTTCGGCGTGGCGCTGACCGACCTCACGCCCGAGCTGCGCGCCCACTTCGGGGTGCCGGACGAATCCGGGGTCATGGTCGCCAAGGTGGAGCCCGGCAGCCCGGCGGAGAAGGCCGGCGTCAAGGTGGGGGACATCCTGACGCGGCTCGACGGCCACGCCATCCAGTCGTCCTGGGCCGTGACGGCGAAGGTGCGCGGGCTCGAAGACGGCCAGCAGATCCCGTTCGAGGTCTGGCGCAACGGCAAGGCCCAGACCCTCACCATCACCGTGGCCGTCAAGGAGAGGCCGGAGCTCGACATGGCTCCGTTCTTCAAGGACGAGGACGGCGAGCGCCTCATGCTCAAGATGAATCCCGACGACTGGAAGGGATTGCAGGGAATGAAGGACGGAGAAGCGATGAAGAATCTCCATATCCGCCACTTCGCCGCCTCCCCCCGGGAGGCCGAGCTGGAGAAGCAGCTCAAGGAGCTGGAGAAGCGGATCGCCGATCTGGAGAAGCAGATCCGGAAGCAGTAGTTCCATCCGAGGAGGTAGGGGCGCAGCATGCTGCGCCCCTACACACGCCTCAGGATCTCCTCCTCCTCAGAACGCCATCAGCTCCCGCGCCGCCTTGACCACCTTCCCCTTGTCCGGCAGCAGCACCTTCTCCAGGTTCTTGGCGTAGGGCACCGGCCGGTCCGGGTAGGTGACGCGGCGGATGGGGGCGTCGAGCCAGGGGAAGGCGGCGTCGGCGAGGCGGGCGGCCACCTCGGCGCCGAACCCCTCGGTCAGCGGCGCCTCGTGGACGATCAGCGCCCGGCCGGTCCGCTTGACCGAGGCGAGCACCGTCTCCTCGTCGTAGGGGACGAGCGTGCGCAGATCGATCACCTCGGCCTCGACGCCCGACTTCGACAGCTCGTCCGCCGCCTCCATGCAGGTCCAGGTCGAGGCGCCGTAGCCGATCAGCGTCAGGTGCTTGCCCGGCCGCATCACCAGCGCCTCGCCGAGCCGGGCCACGGCGTCGCCGTCCGGCATCACGCTCTTGATCCGCCGGTAGAGGAACTTGTGCTCGAAGAGCATGACCGGGTTGGGATCGCGGATCGCGGCCTTCAGCAGCCCCATGGCGTCGGTCGCGGTAGCCGGGCAGACGACCTTGATGCCGGCCGTCTGCGCGAACCACCCCTCGGGGTTCTGCGAGTGGAAGGGGCCGGCCCCCACGCCGCCGCCGGTGGGCAGGCGGATGACGATCGGGCAGGGCACCTGCCAGCGGTAGAAGAGCTTGGCCGCCACGTTGACCAGCTGGTTGAAGCCGCAGGTGATGAAGTCGCCGAACTGCATCTCGACCACCGGCCGGTAGCCGAGGAGCGCGGCGCCGATGGCGATGCCGATCGTGCCGCTCTCGGCGATCGGCGTGTCGTAGACCCGGTTCGGCCAGCGGGCGTGCAGCCCCCGGGTGGTGCGGAAGGCGCCCTCGAAGACGCCGATGTCCTGGCCCATCAGCACCACCGAGGGGTCGCGCTCCATCTCCTCCAGCAGCGCCCGGTTGATGGCGTCGACGTAGGTGATCTCTCCCTTGGGCCGGCCGGTGCCGCCGGTACCGGAAAGAATCGCCGGCGCCTCGGGCGTCTCGATCGTCAGGCGGCTGGGAGGATCGGGGGCGAAGACCGGCCGCAGCGCGATCTCGTCGGCCGGCGGCGGCGCGTCGATCGCCCGGGTGATGGCGGACTCGACCATCTCGGCGATCCGCGCCTCCAGCCGCCTGGCGGTATCGGCGTCCAGCACCCCCTCCTCCTCGAGACGGCGGGCGTAGGCGGGCACCGGGTCGGCGGCGCGGTAGACGGCGAGCTCGTCGGCGGGCACGACCTTCAGGGAGTCGTCCCCCTCGGCGTGGCCGCGCATGCGGCCGAGCATCGCCTCGATCAGGGTGGGACCCTCGCCGGCGCGGGCGCGGGCCACGGCGCGGGCGTAGGCCGCGGCCATGGCGTCCGGATCGTTGCCGTCCACCGTCTCGGCGGGGACACCGTAGCCGGGGCCGCGGTCGGAGAGCTGGCGGGCGGCGTACTGGAGGCGGGCCGGGGTCGAGAAGGCGTAGCGGTTGTTCTCGATCACCAGGATCAGCGGCAGCTTCCAGACGGCGGCCATGTTGAGCCCCTCGTGGAAGTCGCCGGTCGAGGTGCCCCCCTCGCCGATGAAGTTGACCGCCACCCGGTCGCTGCCGGACTGGCGGAAGGCGAAGGCGCAGCCGGCGGCCACCGGGATCATGGCGCCCAGGTGGCTGATCATGCCGAGGTGCAGGATGCCGTGCTCGGGGGCCAGGTAGCCGTAGTGGAACGAGCGCTCGACCCCCTGCGAGAACCCCTCCCCCTTGCCGAGGAGCTGGCAGGCGAGGCGGTGCATCAGGTGGTCGGGATCGGGCCGGCGATCTGCCTGGGAAGTACCCGGCTCGCCGAAGCCGAAGCCGGGGAAGGCGCGGGCGGGATCGAGATAGACGGCGAGGATGGCGCCGAGGTCGCGGTGGAGCGTGCACAGGGCGTCGCCCGCCTCCAGCGCCAAGCCGGCCGGAATGGTGGTGGCCTCGCTCCCCACCTCGCTGTACCACTTGGAGACCCGGCCGGTCAGCAGCAGGGCCTCGAACCGGGAGTCGAGGTCCCGGGTGAGCTTCATGAAGGCATAACGGAGCAGCCGCGCGCGCGCGTCGGCGGGCGTGGCGATCGTGATCGGTTCGGGGGAATGGACGGTCATAAGAGTACCTGAAGGTTGGTTACGGGGTTGGTCGGCCCCGGCATTTTGACGGTCGCGGTTCGTAGGGGCGCAGCATGCTGCGCCCCTACAGCGTATCGCACCGAGGCGCCCTCACCGCCGCAGCCCGCCCACCTGCTTCTCCAACCGCTTGCGGTGGCGGTTCTCGGGGTCCATCTGGAGGAGGATCTTGAGCGCCAGCTCGGCCTTGGCGGCGTCCCCCTGGCCGATGAAGGTCTCGACCTGGTGGACCCCCTGCTCGACCGCCTGCTGCCGGCGGTGGACGGTCTCCAGCCGCTCGATCTCGTTGTACATGGCGGTGGCCCGCGGGCTCCCCGGCTGGGCCTTCTCGAGCTCCATGGCCACCTCGCGGGCGGCGAACCAGTTGCGGTCCTCGATCGCCTGGCGGTAGCGGCGGTCGAAGACGGCGTCCTGCTCCTCCCGGTGGATGCCGGCGCGGGCGGCGGCGAGCTGCTCGCGGTAGAAGTCGAGCGTCACGCGGGGCATGTCGAGCCGGGCGAGGGCGTCCAGCTCCTCCTTGGCGTCCACCACCCGGTGCGCGGCGATCAGACCTTCGAAGCGCCGCCGCCGCTGCTCGATCTCGGCGTTCTCCTGGGTTTCGCGCTCGGCCCGCTCCAGCTCGTCGTTGAAGGACTCCGCCCGTTTGCCCTGGGGATCGTTGCGGGCGATCGTCTCGAGCTCGCGCCGGGCGGCCTGGAAATCCTTCCGTTCGAGCGCGGTGCGGCCGGCGGCCAGGGCCGCCTCGGCCCGCTTCGCCCGGCCGGCCTCGTCGGCGAGGTGCTCGATCCACTCTTCGTATTCGGCGCGCTTCGGGTGTCCGGGCTGGATCTCGAGCAGCGCCTCGAGGGCCAGCCGGGCGAGCGGCAGCTGCTTGCGCTGGAGATACTGGTTGAGCACCTGCTCGGTCTCGGTGGCGCGGCGGGCGCGGGCCTCGCTCTCCCGGGCCTGGGTGAGCCGGTCGCGCAGGTGGCTGAGCCCCTGGGTCCTGGGGGCTGCGATCTCGATCCGCTCGATCAGCTCGGCCGCCTCGTCGAGCCGGCCGGCGGCCAGCACCGCCTCGGCCCGCGAGAGCTCCACGGAGGTCTCCTGGACCCGCTTCGACGCCCGCTCGATCTGCGCCAGGAGATCCACCCGCTCGGCCCGCGAGAGCTCGCCGGAGCTGCGCTGGCGCGCCGGGGGGGACGCCGGGACGGGGGAGGAAGCCGGAGCGGGAGGAGCCGCCGCGAGATCGAAGGCCGACATCGGGATCTCCTTCGTCTCGGCGGAAGTGAGCGACTGCTCGACGCGCTCCAGGGCGGTGATGAAGGCGCGGGCGTCGGGGAAGCGCTGCTCGCGGTCGCGCTCCAGGGCACGGCGGACGACGCGGTCGAGCTCGACCGGCACCTCGACCCGCGGATTGCGTCCGCGCAGCGGCAGCGGATCCTCGGACAATCGCTTGAAGATGAAACCGTGCTGGTTCTCCGAATCGAACGGCGGCAGGCCGGCGATCATCTCGTAGAGCACGATGCCGAAGGAGTAGAGGTCGCTGCGGTGGTCGAGTGAGGCGCCCCCCGGGCTCGCCTGCTCGGGCGAGCAGTACTGGAGCTTGCCCATGAACATGCCGACCTGGGTGATCTCGAAGTTGGCGTCGGTCTCCAGGGTGCGCGCGAGCCCGAGGTCGATGATCTTCAGCCGCAGGTTGCCGGCCTTGTCCTCGGTGATCATGAGGTTGTCGGGCGAGAGATCGCGGTGGATCACCCCGGTGGCGTGGACCGCTTCGAGCCCGTGCAGCGCCTGGACGGCGAGGCGCACGGCGGCGGTCACCGGGAACGGCCCCTGGCGGCGGATGCGGTCGCCGATGTCCTGCCCCTGGATGTGCTCCCAGACCATGTAGAAGCTGCCGTCCGGCAGCGTCGAGAAGTCGTAGAGGATGGCGACGTTGGGGTGCTTGATCTGGGTGGCGAGACGCGCCTCCCGCATGAACCGCTTCTGCGCCGAGGGGTCGGCCGCGAGGTCCTGGCGCAGGATCTTGACCACCCGCAGCTCCTGCAGGTGGACGTGGCGCACCAGGTAGACCTCCCCCATGCCGCCACTGCCGAGGCGCTGGACGATCTCGTACTTACCGTCGAGGATGAACCCCGGCTCCCGCAAGCTCAAAACGGCACCTCCGTGCTGAAGAGGTGCCTATTGTAACTGAACCCTCACCCCTGGCCCCTCTCCCGTCGCCTCCCGCCCTCCCTCACCGGGAGAGGGGAACCCCCGCCCCAAGAAAACCCCGAAGGATTTCTCCCTCTTCTCCCGGTGAGGGAGGGCGGGAGGCGACGGGAGAAGAGGGCCGGGGTGATGAGGGCCCGGGAGGGCGGCCCTTACATCTCGTCCAGCAGCTTCTGCCGCTTGGCGTTGAACTCCTCCTGGGAGATCAACCCCTCGTCGAGCAGGGCCTTGATCTGGCGGAGCCTGCCGGCGACCGGGCTCTCCGCGGGCGCCGCCGGGGCGGGGGCCGCGGCGGCCGGAGCCGGAGCGGCCGGCGCCGCCGGCGCCGCCGGAGTGGAGCCCCCCTGCATGGCGTCGCGCATCATGCCGGGGAGCATGGCGCCGAGGCCGGCGCCCATGCCGAGGCCGAGGCCGGCGCCCACCGTGCCGCCGGCTCCGCCGCCGGGCTGCTGGGCGGCGTCGCCGATCGCCCGGGCGGTCTTGAACTTCATGTAGGCGTTCATGTCGCCGAGCGCGCCCATGCCGCTGCGCTCGTCGATCATCTTCTGCACCTCCTCCGGCGGCGTGATCGCCCCCATGAAGAGGTCGACGAGCTCGATGCCGTACTTCCCGAAGTCGTCCGCCACCCGCGACTTCAGCGCCATCGCCAGCTCGTCGTAGAGCTTCGGCAGGTCGAAGATGGAGGTCAGGTTCTCCCCCAGGACGTCGGTCAGCCGGGCGACGATGACGTCGCGGAAGTAGTCCTCCACCCCCTGGCTGGAGTAGAGGCCGCGGCTGCCGACCACCGTGTTGGCGAACAGCTGGGCGTTGGCGATCCGCACCGCGAACTTGCCGAAGGCGCGCAGCCGCACCATGGCGAGGTCGTGGTCGCGGAAGATGACCGGCTCCTTGGTCCCCCACTTGAGGTCGAGGAAGGTCTTGGTCGAGACGAAGAAGACCGCCGCCTGGAAGGGGGACTGGCCGCCGAACGGAATGCTCAAGACGCTGGCGAGGACGGGGACGTTCTGGGTCTGCAGCGTGTGGCGCCCGGGGCCGAAGGTGTCGAGCGCCTTACCGTCGCGGAAGAAGACCGCCTGCTGGCTCTCCTCGACGATGAGCTGGCTGCCGAAGCGGATCGCCGCCGTGCCGCTGCTCGGCCAGCGCGACACCATGGTGTTGCCGGTCGGGTCCTGGTACTGGATCACGTCCATGTTCGAAGTCTCCTATCCGTCAGGCGGCGGACCTAGGCGCCCTGAACCGCGTTGCTGATCACCTGCTCGCGCTGCCGCCACTTGCCGTCGAGCGCCCGTGCCTCCTGGAGCAGCCGGTCGAGAGCCGGCGCCGGATCGTCACCGCCGGGCGCCGGCAGGGCGGCGATCTCGCCTTCGAGCTGCGCCAGGTCGTTGACCACCGAAAGGTCGAACTCGTAGAGCCGCTGGAGCTCCGGGTCGCCGATCTTGACCGCGTCGAACAGCCCGCTGGCACCATAGTCGCTGAACCGGATCGCCTGCGACAGCCCGTCGATCTGGCGGTCGAGCCGGTCGAAGCCGTTGAGGGCGCCGATCTTGCCGGCGTCCACCCAGCCGCGGGTCTGGTCACGTAGCAGCCCCTTGAGCCGTCCCAGCTCGGCGGCCAGATGCTCGCGCAGCGTGCGGTCGACGTCGCGCCGCAGCTCGCGGTCCTGGAACCCCCGGTAGCCGGGAATCTTGTCGCCCAGCCTCTCCAGCCAGTTACGCTGTCCCCGAGCCTCTTCGTAGCCGTTGCTCATCGGATGCCTCCTCCGCTGTGTGCTCCTGGAGGATCTTATCGCAATCGGGCCCTCCCGCCCTTTTCCCTCTCGAAGGATTCCGTTATTCTTCGCCGGTATTACCTAATCACGATCCGCGAGGCAGTTTTTGATTGCTCGACGCTAGATTGGCAACTCCCGTCCGGGGCGCGCTCCACGCGCTCCTTGCTCTCCTCGTGCTCGGGGGGGTTCTTCTCGGCCTTTGCGGAATCGGCGGCTGCTCGCGCGAGAGCGCACCCCGTCGGCCGAACCTCGTGCTGGTGACGCTGGACACGGTGCGGGCCGACCACCTGGGGTGCTACGGCGACCGCCAGGCGGTGACCCCCTGGCTGGACCGCCTGGCGGGCGAGGGGTTGCGGTTCGTGAACGCCTCGTCGGCGGTGCCGCTGACCCTGCCGTCCCACACCAGCCTGCTCACCGGCCTGCTCCCCCCGCACAACGGCCTGCGCAACAACGGGGTGGGCGCGCTCCGTCCGGGCACGGCGACCCTCGCCACCCTGCTCGCCGGCGCCGGCTACCGCACCGGCGCTTTCATCGGCGCCTTCGTGCTCGACCACCGGTTCGGGCTGAAGGCCGGATTCGAGGTCTACGACGACGAGATCGAGCGCGATCCGAAGGCCGGCACCGTCCTGGAGGCGGAGCGGCCGGGGCGCGAGGTGGTGGACCGCGCGCTCGCCTGGCTGGCGAAGGACGCCTCCCGCCCGTTCTTCCTCTGGGTGCACCTCTACGACGCCCATGCTCCCTACACCCCGCCGCCGGAGTGGGCCGCGCGCCACCCCGGCCGCCCCTACGACGGCGAGATCTCCGCGGTCGACGAGCAGCTGGGGCGCGTCCTGGAGGCCCTGCGCCGGCGCGGCCTCGACGGCAGGACGGTGGTGGCGGTGGCCGCCGATCACGGCGAGAGTCTGGGCGAGCACGGCGAGTTGACCCACGGCCTGCTGCTCTACGAGCCGACGCTGCACGTGCCGCTGCTGCTGCGCGCTCCCTGGGGGCTCAAGGCGCGGGTGGTGGAGGCCCCGGTGAGCCTCGTCGACCTCGCCCCGACGCTCGCCGGCCTGCTCGGCAGGCCCTTCCCCACGGCGGGCTCGCTCGACGGCCGCGACCTCTCCAGGAGCCTGCTCGCCGGCGGCGAGCCGGCCGGCGGCGAGATCTACGCCGAGAGCCGCTACCCGGCGGTCTTCGGCTGGAGCCCACTCGCGGCCCTGCGGCGGCGCGACCTCAAGTACATCTCGGCCCCCAAGCCGGAGCTCTACGATCTGCGCCGCGATCCGCGGGAAAGCGTGAACCTGCTGCGGCCGGATTCGCCACCCCCTGCGTCCGCGGCGCACGGCTTCGCGGCCCGGCTCGCCGCGATCGAGGCGAGCGCGGTGATCACGGCGCGCCCCCTGGCGGCCGACGCCGAGACCCGCGCCAAGCTGGCCAGCCTCGGCTATATCGCCGGTAGTGCAGAAAGTGCCGGCAGTGCAGGCGGACCGGGGGAGGCCGCGCGGAGGAGCTCGATCGATCCCAAAACCATGGTCGGCCTGTTCCAGCGTTTCGAGCAGGCGAACGCGCGGCTCACCACCGGCGACGCCCAGGCCGCGGTGAGCGAGCTCGAGGCGCTGGTGGCCGCCGATCCCGCCAACCCGGTCTTCCGCGGCAAGCTGGGAGCGGCCTGGCGCGAGCGCGGGGAAGTCGCGAAGGCGCTGCCGCTCTACCGGCAGGCGGCGGCCGCGGCGCCGCGGGACCCCGAGGCCTGGTACAACCTGGCGTCGGCGCTCCAGGAGGCCGGCCAGTCGGATGAAGCCCGGCAGGCGATCGAGCGCGCCCTGCAGCTCGACGCCGGCCGGCCCGAGGCTCACAATACCCTGGGAATCGTCGAGCTGGGGCAGGGGAACATCGAACGGGCGCGGCGCGAGTTCGCCGCCGCCGCCGCGATCGATCCGCGCGACGCGGCCGCGTTCAACAACCTCGGCAACGCCCTGCGGACCGAGCACAAGCTCGACGAGGCGGCGGGCGCCTACCAGCGCTCCGCGGCTCTCGCTCCGCGCTACGCCGAGCCGCTCAACGGCCTCGGCACCCTCGAAGTGGAGCGCGATCGGCCGCGAGAGGCACTTCCATATTTCGAACGCGCCCTGGCGCTCGCCCCGGGATACCACGAGGTCCGGCTCAACCGGGCCATCGCGCAGGATCTCGCGGGGGAGGGCCAGGCCGCCCTGATCTCGTATCAGGATTTCCTCGCCGCGACGGCGGGAGATCCGAGGTTTGCCGAACAGCGCCGTGCCGCGCAGCAACTCCTCGCCCGGCTGGAGAGCCGGACCGCGGGGGGTGGGCCGGCTGAGAGGAGGTGACGTAGCTTCGAGCCGTGCCGCTGCCGAAGTGTCGTGCCGTTCCAACACAGGCGAATCGATTTCCGCTTTATGTGATGTAAATATACGATCAAAGGAGACGAGTCATGAAACGTAGCACAACGTCGGCGATCCGCAGCTTCGCGGTCGCGGCCCTGCTCGCGCTGGCCTGGGGTCTGTCCCTGCTGCCGGCCGCGCACGGCCAGGCCGCGGGCGGCAACCTCATCGGAAAAGTCCAGGACAAGAGCGGCGCGGCCCTGCCGGGCGTCACCGTCACCGCCAGGCAGAAAGAGACCGGCCTCACCCGCACCACTGTCACCGAGAGCGACGGCAACTACCGGCTGCCCTCGCTCCCCATCGGCTCGTACACCGTCGAGGTGGAGCTCAACGGCTACGCCACCGTCAGCATCGAGAACGTGCAGATCAACGTCTCCACCCAGCGCGAGATCAACGTCGACATGAACCCGTCGACGGTCTCCGAGACGATCAACGTCGTCGCCGAGGCGCCGCTGGTGCAGACCACGCCCGCCGTCGGCGCCGTGATCGACGAGAAGCAGCTCGAGAACCTGCCGCTCAACGGCCGCCAGTTCGCCAACCTGGCGATCCTCGCGCCCGGCACCAACCTCACCTACAACTCCGATCCGACCAAGCCGGGGCAGCTCACCGTGGCGCTCAACGGCGGCATCGGCCGCAACGTCAACTATGTCGTGGACGGCGGCGACAACATGGACGACACGATCGGCGGCGCCCTCCAGAACTTCAACCTGGAGAGCGTCCAGGAGTTCAACATCCAGACCCAGCAGTACAAGGCCGAGTTCGGCCGTTCGACCGGCGGCGTGCTGACCGTGGTGACCAAGACGGGCACCAACCAGCTCGCCGGCGCCGCCTGGGGCTTCTTCCGCAAGGACAGCCTGAACTCGGAGACCGAGTCCGAAAAGGCCGCCGGCTCCGGCAAGAACGACTACGACCGCAAGCAGTACGGCGCCTCCCTCGGGGGGCCGATCGTCAAGGACAAGGTCCACTTCTTCGCCACTTACGAGAAGACCGACCGCAAGACCTCCTACATCGTCAGCGCCCCGGTCCTGGCCGAGAACGGCCAGTCGTTCCAGACCCCCTTCAAGGACGACCTGCTGACCGCCAAGATCACCGACAACCTCTCGCCGAAGCAGTATCTCCAGGTCCGCTACGGGTACCAGAAGAACTCGGACAAGTACGGCGCGACCGCGCTCTCGGCCCCCGATTCGCTGGGCACGGTCACCAACAAGTACAGCTCGATCCTGGCCAGCCACAGCCTGCAGCTCGGCTCGGACAGCCTGAACGAGATCCTGTTCCAGTACACCAAGTTCAACAACCTGATCTCGGCCGACTCCACCGCCCCGTATCTTTACTTCCCCTCGGGCGCGCACCGCGGGCAGAACGTCAACACCCCGCAGGCCACCAACCAGACGAAGTACCAGTACAAGGACGACTTCAGCTTTACCCGCACGCTCGGCGGCCGCACCAACAACTTCAAGACCGGCCTCAACTACATTCACGAGCCGACCCTGAGCGGCGACTCCACGACCGGCACCACCGGCCAGTACTCCTATCTCGGCGACGACATCAACGGACCGATCACGCAGATCACGATCAACGGCGGGTTCAGCGGCTACAACACCCCGGTCAACCAGTACGGCGGCTACTTCCAGGACGACCTGCTGGTGAACGACCGCCTGACCGTCAACGTCGGCCTGCGCTACGACTACTGGGCGGGCTTCGACCTCGACCAGCGCTCGAACCCGATCTGGCAGACGCTCTCCACCCAGACGAAGTACAACGAGGGGTACCTGCGCGAGTTCGCGGGCGGCAAGGGGGGCAAGCTCAAGAACGACTCGAACAACTGGGCCCCGCGGCTCGGCTTCACCTTCGACACCCGCGGCAACGGCAAGCAGCTGCTGCGCGGCGGCTGGGGCATCTATTACGACTTCCCCTATACCAACGCCACCATCCTCTTCCCCGCCCTGACGGTGCAGTCCAACTTCGGCGCCGTCTACAACTACCTCGACCCCAACGGCATCCGCAACCCGAACGGCAGCCTGTTCCGCCCCGGCGATCCGCTGCCGCCGAACCAGCTCCCCGGCCTGGACGCGGGGGTGCCCCTGGAGGTGGCCTCGCCGACGCTCGCGACCCCCTACTCCCGGCAGGGCTCGCTCGGCTACTCCTGGCAGGTCAACGACTGGCTCGGGCTCAACTTCGAGGCGGTCACCATCGACTACCGGGACATCCCCTTCCGTTTCCGGGCCAATCCCATCGACCCGTCGACCGGCGCGCGCCGCTTCCCGCAGTTCACCAACTTCCGGCTCTGGGTCGGCAACGGCAAGGCGGATTATGACGGCGCCAACCTCAGCTTCCGCGCCCGGGCGACGGACAAGCTCGAGATCCTCGGCTTCTACACCTACTCCAAGGCCACCGGCAACGTCCTCGCCGGCGCCGACGAGTTCCGCCTGACCGACACCACCTACGAGCCCGCCTTCCGCGGCGCCCGCGACGTCTCGGCCAACCCGCTCAACCCGCTGTGCGGGGCCTGCATCGGTCCGCTCAACACCGACGCCCGGCACCGCGTCACCGTGAGCGCCGTCTACCAGGCGCTGTGGGGGATCAACGTCACCGGCATGTTCCGCTACCACTCGGCGACGCCCTACACCTACTTCACCGCCGCCGACCCGAACGGCGACGGCTTCCACTTCGATCTGCTGCCGGGGGACTCCGTCAACTCGCGGCGGGGGCACTCGTTCTCGCAGCTCGACCTGCGGCTTTCCAAGGTCTTCAACGTCGGTCCCGTCGGCCTCGAGCTGATCGGCGAGGTGTTCAACCTCTTCAACGAGAAGAACCCCGCCGCCTACAGCGTGACTTTCGATAGCGCCGGCAACCCGATCGGGACCGGGCCGACGGCCTTCTCGGGCAGCAATGCCGGCCAGGGCGAGCAGCGCCTCGCCCAGCTCGGCGTACGGATCCGGTTCTAGGCTCCGCCGGCTCGCCGGCCGTCAGAATCGTTCGAATCCTTGGGGGGCGCTCCGGCGCCCCCCTTCTCTTTGGCCGGCGGCCAGTCGCGCGTGCTCGCCACCTCCTTCTTCTGCACGACGATGGGCACGGCGTGCCTGCTCGGGCGGATGTTCGACCCGTATTCGCTCGCGTAGACCTTCGTGAACTCCGCCCCCAGGAAGAGGATCTGCGACGAGTAGTAGATCCAGAGCAGCACGATCACCAGCGACCCCGCGGCGCCGTAGGTGGAGGCGACGGTGCTCTTGGCCAGGTAGAGACCGATCAGGAACTTGCCGACCGTGAACAGCAGCGCCGTGACGGCGGCCCCGATCCAGACGTCGCGCCAGCCGATCTTCACGTCCGGCAGGACCTTGAAGATCATCGCGAAGAGCAGGGTGACCAGGGCGAACGAGACCACGAAGGTGAGCCCCTCCATGAGCACCTTCGCGCCGGGCAGCAGGCCCGTGGCCCACGCGCCGACCGCCGTCACCGCCGTCGCGACGACCAGCGAGATGAGCAGCAGGAAGCCGATCCCCAGCACCATGCCGAAGGAGAGCATGCGGGTCTTGACGAAGCCCCAGATGCCGGCGCCCGGCTTGGGCTCGACTTTCCAGATGCGGTCGAGGGAGGTCTGGAGCTGCACGAAGACGCCGGTGGCGCCGAACAGGATCGTCACCAGGCCGACGATCGTGGCGAGCACGCCATTGCCGTGCTTGCCGGCGTTGGCGATCATGGTCTGGATCGCCTGCCCCCCCTGCTCGCCCACGATCCCCTGCAACTGGCTCACCAGCTGCCCCTGCACCGCCTCGCGCCCCCAGACCAGGCCGGCGACGCCGATGACGATCAGCAGCAGCGGAGCGAGCGAGAAGATCGCGTAATAGGCGAGCGCCGCCCCGAGATCGAGGGCGCCGTCCTCCTGCCACCCCTTGAAGCTTTCCTTGATCAGACTGAATCCGGACTTGACGACACTCATTGCTGCAACCTCCTGAAGATTGTCACGGACTGAAGATTGTCACGGAGCTGGCCGGGCCTTGAGCTCCTCCATGGGCTCGAAACGGAACCGGGATTTCTCGAACGAAAAGGACCAGCGCCCGGGCGAGGGGCTGCTGAGGAAAGGCGCATCCATGCGCGGATACTCCCTGGCCGCGACGGGCCGGCCGGCGACCCTGGCCTGGCGGCCGGGGAGGAAATCGGCGCGCGCGCCGTCGCTGCCTGTGAAGTGGATCGCGCCGTCCTCGCCGACGGTGAGCCGGGCCTTGGAAACCTTTTTCTTCCAGGCCGCGAAGTCGCCGTCTTCCGCGCGGCGGCCCGCCACCAGGGCCACGCTCGCGGGCTGGCGGCGCGGCACCGCCACCCACGATCCCGCGAGATCCCGGCGCCGGTTGTCGCCGACGCCGTAATAATCGGGGAACTTCTCGGGCGCCGGCGCCACGTCCCACCCACCTTGCGTGACCAGGGCGACGTAGGCGTCTCCGCAGCGCGACACGGCGACGTCCCCCGCCACCTCCGGTCTGGACCAGGGGGGTGACAGATACGCGTGGCCCAGGCCGGCGCCGGGTGTGTCCAGGCGGGCGAGCACGAGGTTGCGGCTCCCCACGGCCTGGTCGAGCGTGTTGAGCTCGTTGGCGTCGTCGCTCTTCGGAGACTTGGTGCGGCTCCACAGGTAGAGCGGAGCGAACCGCGGGCTTTCCGCATAGAGCGTCGCCACGATCTCCTGGCCGCCGGAGACCCGCAGGGCCAGCCCGTCCACCGTCTGAGAAGTGCCGAGGATGTAGTCGGGGGTGGCATAGCCGTAGAACGCGGCATCGTAGTCGCGGCGCTTGGCGGGCGTGATCTTCCGCCGCGCGCGGATCTCGTACGGCGCCTGCTTGCGCCGCTCGGTCAGCAGGCGGACGACCCCCTCGGGAATCTGATAGTGGCTGACCGGCAGCTCCGGCCGGTCCATGAAGTTGATCTCTCCGGGGTCGCCGATCCCGCCCGCCAGCCAGGCCCAGGCCTGCCACGGGCTGCTCCGCCGGCTCAGGGCCCAGACGCTCGACGTGCGGCTCTTCGGACCCGCCGGATAGCCGCCCACCTGCTGCTGCGCCCAGGAGGCCAGCAGCACGTCGAGCTGCCGGCGCGCGAGCTCGCGCACCGCGGCCTGCGGCGCGTGATCCGCGAGCTGCAGCAGGCCGGTGGTCGAAAGCGCCAGGTATCCCGGGCTCTCCGCCTCGTACCAGCCGTCGCGGTCGTGCGCTCTGAGGAACGCCTCGGCGAAGGCTCCCCACCCCCGCGCCGTGGGGGAGTCCGGCGTCCCCGCCACCACCTGCCCCACCAGGCTGCGGGACAGGGTGATCATCCGCTGGTTCTCGGTGTCGCCGAAGGACCACGGATCGCGGATCTGCCCCTCGCCGGGCGGCGGCGCGGAATTCGAGACCGCCGCCCGCAGGCGTCCGAGGAGGTCGGGTGGCAGGGCCTCCGGATACTCCAGGACGAGCCGCTGGAGGGGGAGCTGCGAGCGGGCGCACTCGTTGGTGTGCCACTTGACGCAGGAATCGATCACCCCGGCGGCCCAGGCCGCCACCTCTTGCCGCAGCTTCGGTGCGTCCGGCCCCCCCTCGGAAGCCAGCGCCGCCGCGGCCAGCGATCCCGCGGCCAGCGGTTGCCGGCCGATCCAGTCGAAGTGCCCCTTCATCCGCCGGATCTGCTCGAGCTCCCGCTGGAGATAGCCCCTGTCGCGTTCCGAGAGCTTCTTCCAGGGCTGAGGAGACGGGGACTGAGCGGCGGCCAGACTGGCGCAACAGCCGGCGGCGAGGAGAACCGCCAGCGCGGCGCGGACCCCGCCAGCGCGGCGCCGGTTGTTCAGGATCTCGGGGTTTTGCGGGCTCTCCATCGTCTCGTCCGTCCTCGCCGGAAGACGGTCATGCAGGATCGGGGCCGGCCCTATCATGGATCTTGCAAGGGTAGAACCGAGGAGGAAAGCAGCATGGACATGCACGTGGACTGGGGAGCCTTCTTCAAGCTGGCGGCGGTCGTCGCGGTCGTGGCCCTCGCGCTCGCCGCGGTCGTGCTCGCCCTGGCGTTCCGGACGCTTCGCCGCGTCCGCCTCCGCGTTCCGACCAACGCGGACTTCTTCACCACCGTGCGCGCGGTGCCGCTCTCGCTGGTCGTCGGCCTCGACCTCCTCGACCTCGGGCTCGACGTCTTCTCGGCGCCGATCATCTGGTTCATCCTCAACCGCTTCGGCCTGCAGGCCCTGCGCAACGTCGCCACGGTCGAGGCGCTGATCCCCATCTCCGGCCCCATCCCCACCCTGACGATCGCCTGGTTCGCCGCCCGTATGCTCAACCTCGGGCAGCCGCACGATCCGGACGTCATCGAGACCCGCCAGGTCGGGCCGGACAGCTACGTGCCGCGGCCGCGCGGATGACCGCGTGGAAAAATCCCGAGGAGAAAATCATGCCGATCGAAGCCAGACTGCGGGAGCTGGGCCTGGTCTTGCCGGAGCCGTTCCAGGGACCCTCCGGCGCGCGGTATCCGTTCTCCTGGGTGCGGGTGCGAGGGGATCGCGCCTACGTCTCTGGCCATCTGCCGCTCCATCCGGACGGGACCCTGGCGGCCCCGCTGGGCAAGGTCGGGCAGGAGGTCTCGCTGGCGCAGGGTGTCCAGGCCGCCCGCCTGTCGGCGCTCGCGATGCTCGGCAGCCTGCAGCGGGAGCTCGGGGACCTCGACCGCATCACCGCCTGGCTGCGGGTGCTGGGAATGGTGAACGTGGCGCCGGGATTCAATCAGATCTCCGGCGTGGTCAACGGCTTCTCCGAGCTGATCGTGCAGGTCTTCGGGCCGGAGATCGGCACCCACTCGCGGTCCGCGGTGGGCATGGCGGAGCTCCCGTTCAGCGTGCCGGTCGAGATCGAGGCCGAGGTCGAGATCCGCTCTTAGGGGCTTTGGCAAATTTCTTGCTGTACCTCCTCCTGGATTGACCCGGGACCGGTCGACGACTTGGAGAAAGGACTACGCTAATGACCTTCGCTGAGCGCTCGCAAGTGATGTGGGCCAGCATCATCGCCTTCCTGCCGAGCCTGTTCGGCGCCATCCTGATCCTGCTGGTGGGGCTCATCATCGCCAAGATCCTCGAGAAGGCGACCGACGCCCTGCTGGAGAAGCTCCACTTCGACGAGGCGCTCGACCGCGGCGGCGTCAACCGCGCCCTCGCCCGCGCCGGCACCAAGCTCGACCCCTCGAGCCTGGTGGCCCGGCTGGTCTTCTGGAGCGTCGCGCTGGTCGCGATCCTGATGGCGAGCAACGCTCTCGGCCTGACCGCCGTCTCGGCGATGTTCTACTCCCTGGTCGCCTACATCCCGAACCTGATCGTGGCGGTGCTGATCGTCATCCTCGGCATGGTGATCGGCGAGTTCGTCAAGGACGTGATCGCGGCCTCGATGGGCGGCGTCTCCGGCTTCTCGATGCTGGGCAAGGCCGCCAAAGGGGTGATCGTGGCCCTGGCCCTCTTCATGGCCCTCGACCAGCTGCGGGTGGCGCCCGACATCGTCCGCACCGCCTTCACGCTGCTGCTGGGCGCGGCGGCGCTGGCGGCCGGCCTCGCCTTCGGCCTCGGCTGCCGCGACCTCGCCGGCGAGTACATGCGGCGCTGGATCGAGCAGGGCCAGAAAAAGGCCGAAGAGGTCCGGCAGGCCAAGATGGAGGCCGAGCAGAGGCCGGCCGGCGCCTACCGGCCGGCCACGCAACCGATCGGCGGCATGGCCGCTGAGCGGATGGACGGAGATCAGACGATCGCCATCCCGCCGAGCATCGTCCAGCGGCCGCCGCTGTAAGATAAGGTATTGGCCTGGTATCTTCCAGGGCCTCTGAATGGGGGTCCTGGTCGATGGTCAGCTCTACTCATTATATCTTTGGATTACTAAAGGAGTATGGGTTCAAGAGTCGGCGCGCGACTGCTGGACATCGTGTGACGCCCCCTTTCTAACAAGCGCCTCGTCAAAGTGGTTAATCTAGGCTTCGTAGAAGCAATATCTCCAAGACCTTATCCCTGCGGGACATACAAGTATCTGCCGCGACCTTTGTCCTCGACGACAATCGCCGCCTATATCCCAGTTCAGACGTGACGCTATCGAAGGCGCTGTTGCGAGCACAAGAGCGTAGAGAAGATCTAGAACAGTGCTGACGCATGCACCCAATCATCCTGGAGCCCTCATTGGCCACTCCCATCTATAGTTCCCCCTGAGGATCGGGACCATGATCCACGGACTGCTCCGCTCTTGACTTTCCAAGAAGTATGCTGCGACGGAACTTATAGAATGAACTCCAAAAATCGGCGCCTACTCGACACCGCCCTCATTCCAGCAAGCCTTTGGGACGCCACAAGCGATGCCCTCCATCTTGCTCCTGATCTCGCACGAGCATACAGCACGCTGATCGGTCGGCACAGCCTTGAGGGACTCTCGGACTTACGCGATCAGGACAATCCACCTGTTGGTGGCCTCACCGAGGCGTTAACCAATCAGCACTTTGCTCAGGCATTTGACGGTTCCGCAGCGAGAGCACAGCTTGCATTGCTCGATCCGAGGAATGAGCTGGCCCTAGCATCGGACACCTATCTCATTAGACTTATGGGAAATCGTCTGAGCTTCGCCGACGCCCCCTGCGGCGCCGGTGCTGCCGCGTTCGCCTTCTTATGTACAATCGCTGAGTTACGCGCCCGCAACGTTTTGCCGCGACAACCACTGGACGTTTACTATCTTGGAGCCGAGTTATCAGACCCGGCGAGAGCGTATGCACAGGAGATGCTGACTGAGCTTCGTGAAGCACTGCAAGCTCAGGCTATCTTTGTGGAGGCGGAATTTCTCCGATGGGACGTAACCAATGCTCTTAGCAACACCGACTTGATCAAGCGAATGACACAAGTCTCAGTAAACTATCCAAACCGACTACTCATTGTTGCTAACTTCAATGGCTTCCTAGAGAAGGACAGGAAGCGCAACGAAGCAACTCCTCAGCTTAGCGAACTTTTCCGGCATGCATCCGGAACTCAAAGCGTAGCCCTTTGGATTGAGCCGGATATGAATCGCGCGACGGCCAGCGGTGGACTTTTCTCATGGCTTCACAATTTGCTGAAGGGAGCATGGCGGCTATTCGCTCGAGCGCACTCGGGCGATACTAAACCTGTCTCAACTACACGCGCAATCTACCATAGGCCATTGAATCCTGCCGAGACACCGCGAGTAAACCTTGCGATCATTCCGATCGACTTGGTGCGATCGTGATGAAGCTCTCGCCTCCAGGAACTCTTTCTATTCGGGCGGTGAACCAGTACCGCCGCCGGGATGTTCTAACCTACCTCGCACTTAGGTACTATCTAACAAATGCCGCTACACGCGCTGACCATTGGGCCCAGCGAGCCTCAATAGATCTAGTTCTAACGAGGTCTGTACCAGTCTATTTCCGTTCACTCCACTTCAAGGGCACTGATCCTGATGGAGGACTTGAGCATCGGCGCGTATTCCTCCCCGGCGCCAATGAGGCCTTGGCTGAAGCGGCCCTCCTAGATGAGTGCTCGAATCAACCAACCGCGTTTGCCAACCCTTCATGTGTCTTCAGCTACGATTTAAGTAAGGCAGAAGAGAGGCTAGGTATTTTTCAGCCGTACCTCGGGGGACTCCAGAAAAGGCATGAGGCTATCGCCGCGGCTTGTGACACTTGCCCAAACGGGATCGTGCGCTATGTTGACATTAAGCGCTTTTACCCTTCAATAAGAAGCGCTCTGGCACTACAGGCATGGCGGGATCAGGCTGCCCTTGGAAAACTTGCTGCCCACTACCAGGAACTCGGC
The DNA here is from genome assembly GCA_963698025.1 of uncultured Acidobacteriota bacterium. GTDB lineage: Bacteria > Acidobacteriota > Thermoanaerobaculia > Multivoradales > UBA5704 > DATARR01. The sequence continues at coordinate 3,308,493 of OY969112.1, forward strand.
GAGAGGCTGATCTACGACTATGGCAAAGCGAGGGACCAAGACGAGCGTGGAATTCTCACTGGCCCAATGTTCAGCCACCTCCTTGGCAACATCGTTCTCCGACAACTGGACAATATAGCCTCGAGTGACTTCCCTGCCAAGTATTTCCGATACGTAGATGATATAGCTCTTGTTGGCGAGCCGCATGCGGTGAAGGAGTCCTTGCATATGCTGCACAGCCGCTTGGCAGAACTTGGGCTTGAGCTTCACGATGATTCGTCACCCAAAAATATCCTAGTTGGTGTCAGTGAGTGGCTTGAAGGTCGTCACGATTTTCGCGAGAGCCGACAACCGAGTTCATGGAACGCTTTCATCGGCAATCTAAAAAAATTCCTACTCTATAATCCAGATGAAAGCGAAACCCTGCATGAAACATTTCTAAGCGCAGGCCTGCGCGTTCCAGTTCGGGACTATTCGGGAGCGATTCACGAAGCAGGCTATCTGAAAAAAGTATTACGCTGGACTGAATGGCACTGGTTTAGGCATGCAGCCCGTTCGATCTCCATTCGGAGTCTGATCAACCAGGCGTTAAGGCTGCGGATGTCCTACAAGACAGAGTTCAACAAATTAATGTCTGGAGCCGAAAACCTGCATGGATTTGGTCTCAAGCGCCGTATTCCCAAACTCCGCTACCGTGCCGCGCGCTTGATCTATCTAGCTACGGAGGATGACCTTGCTTCACTTTACCCCGAGGCAGCCAAACTCCCGGAACTTCGCTTCCAAGCAGAGGTCATGGCAGCGGTCGCCAGCGGCAATATAGATAGGCTTGTACAATTGGGCTCTAACGCAGCGCAAGCTGCGGCACAGCCATTACGAGCCGCGCATCGGCAAGCTACCCTGACTTCTAGGGAGTTGGGAGAGGCTGAAGCACAAGGACTTGCCGTTTTCCTTCTAAATGGCGTACCTGTAATGCGAGAGGGACCTCCGCTAAGGCAGGAGTCAGAACTGACTCGCTTTGCCACAGCAGGAGCGGACGTGGCACTTATGAAAAGTGATCATCCCTTTATGCGTGAACTTGCCTGCCTCCACGGGCTAACGGATCAACCGCGTCATCCAGAAACTCTGGAAACGGCGTTCGACGAGGACGAAGCACTGGCAATGGACGCGATTGACCAGATGCAACAATCGCCGTCACTATAAGGATGCACTCATGCTTAGACAGACCCGAATACATGTGGCCAGTGGCGAGCAGGACAGCAAAAGAACGCAGAGGTCCAGAAGGGGCGAAGCTAGCGACTGAGAGACCACCGTCGCTTCTCAACCCACTATGCAACCGATCGTCGGCATGGCCGTGAAGCGGCTCCATAGGGACTCGATGATCGCCATTCTACCGAACATCGTCCAGCAGCCGCCGCTTTAAAAGTAGACCGTAATGCCAATAAAGGGTATATTTGCCACTAGGGAGGACTCTATGGCGCTGAAACTCGGAATGCAGGTCTGGGTACCCTGCGAAGTGAAGCCGGGGCCCTTCTCCAACGAACGCTTAGTGAGGGTTTGCGTCAACGGGGAAACTCTCTGGCTCGGCTTTGTGCCAGCCGCTCGCCTCAAGGAGCCGATCCTCGAAGGCCCTACTCTGCTTCCTGCCTTGGTCGTCTCGGTCATAGGCGATAAATTCACTGCTCGTATACCCGGTGAAGCCCTGACACCATCCCTTTTCGAAGGTGTCGTCGAAAGAGTACAACCGGTTGGTTCTCTCGTCTGATATCCTTCGCTATCCCTTCGCTATCCCTTCGCAGTCTCTCTGAAGATCGATCTTCCAGTATCGAGAGAGTGCGTGTCTCAGAGGTTCAATGATGCTCGCCAACCCACCCGATAATTCAGGCGTCCGTTTCCCGCCACCCCTTCTCTATGCCATCCCGCTCGGGATCGGGCTCCTGATTCAACGGCTCCATCCGGTCGCCATCCTCCCTCGCGGGATCGCGCTGGTTCCCGGCGTTCTCCTCGTCGCGCTCGGGCTCGCCCTCGCCGCGGTCGCGATGGCCTCGTTCCTTCGCGCCCGCACGAGCCCGATCCCCATCAAGCCCACGACGGCGATCGTCGCGACCGGTCCCTACCGGTTCACCCGCAATCCGATGTACCTGGGGCTCGCCCTGCTCTATCTCGGGATCACGCTCTGGGTGGATACGCTCTGGCCGCTGCTCTTCCTGCCGCTCGTCCTCATCACAGTTCAGCGGACCGTGATCGCGCGCGAGGAGCGGTATCTGGAGGCGAAGTTCGGCGACGAGTACCGGGGCTACAAGGCCCGCGTGCGGCGGTGGATCTGAGGACCGGAAAGTCTCGCAATTCTGCTTCTTCGATCCCCGACTTCCGCCTTTTTTGGAAGGGGAGCTTCGCCCTCCCAATTTTTTCCCAGAAATCTCGTAGGGGAGGCTTCCCCTCCCAATTTTTCCGGAAGTCTTTCAGAGGGCGAGCCTCCCCTTCGAGTTTTTCGGTGCAAAACTCGGAGGGGGATCGTCCCCTGCGAGCTTTTTTCAGAAAATCTCATAGGGGAGAGCCGCCCTTTCAAATTGGAGCGCGGGGAAACTTCGGAGACCCGAGGAACGGGCAAAATTATTGCGGTAGCACGAGCGGGTCCCGGGCGATCGCCTCGCACCCCTGCTTCTTGAGATCCACCTTCCACACCCCCTCATACCCCTCGATCAGCAGGCTCCCCGGCTGGCCGGTGATCCCCAGCCGCTGGAAGCATTCGGATTTCGCTCCCAGGCGGACGAGGAGCTCGGGGACGGTGTTCGAGTGTCCCACGATCAGCACGGCCCGATCGGCCGCGTGCTTCTCCCGCAGCCGCGTGAGGAAGCCGGACATCTCGTCGGGCTTGGTGGTGCCATCGTCGGCGGCGATGGGAACATGGGTGGCGTGGGCGAGGGGCGCGCCGGTTTCAAGGGTCCGGGTGGTGCGGCTGGTATAGATCGCGGCGACACCGGCGGTCCTGAGGCGGGCCGCGAGGGCTTCGGCGCGCGCGACGCCGGCGGCGGAGAGCGGTTGGAAGGCGTCGAGGTCACGGTCGGACGGCCAGAACTCGGCCTTCTCGGCGTGGCGGACGAGGTAGATGTCGTCCAGCGCGGCGGCGGGCAACGCCAGCAGGAACAGCAGGAGGAGCGGCAGGGTCCAGCGAAGACGAAGCCCCACCCGACCTCCCGACCCAACGGCTCGGCGGGGGGTACGGCGGCACGGAGTGAGGCTCGTCACTAGTCCATCTGCTTCCGTAACACGGTCGGGATGTCGTAGTCGTCGACATTCGACCAGTTGGGGCCGAAGCCGTTCGGGTCGTCGCCGCGGAGGTGGGCGATCGCCTTGCGGTAGAACGGCACGTCGGCGGCCGATTTCTCGGCGGGCTCCTCGCGCTCGGTCCGCTCCCGCTCGCGCTCTCTCTCCCGCTCCCGCTCCATCGCCGGCATCGCGGCCAGGCTCGGCGCGGGGACAGGCGTCGGACGGCTCATGGTGTACGACGACTGCGCCGGCATCCGCGGGCGGTCGTCGCCGCTGCGGTCGAAGCCGGTGGCGATCACCGTCACCTTCATCGCATCCTCCAGGGTGGGATCGATCACCATGCCGGAGATGATGTTGGCGTCCGGATCTACCGAGTCGGAGATGATGCGCGCCGCCTCGGCGACCTCGTGCAGCGTCAGGTCGTGACCGCCCGAGATGTTGATCAGCACCCCTCTGGCGCCCTGGATCGAGGTCTCTTCCAGCAGCGGCGAAGAGATCGCCCGCTGCGCCGCCTCGAGCGCCCGGTGCTCCCCCTTGGCAATGCCGGTGCCCATCAGCGCCATGCCCATGCCGGTCATGATCGTGCGCACGTCGGCGAAGTCGACGTTGACCTCGCCCGGGATGGTGATCAGGTCGCTGATCCCCTGCACGGCCTGCCGCAGCACGTCGTCGGCGATGCGGAAGGCTTCGAACAGCGGCGTGCCGCGCTCGACGAAATTGAGCAGCCGCTCGTTGGGAATGGTGATCAAGGTGTCGACGGCGCTGCGCAGCTCCTCGACGCCGCGCTCGGCGTACTGCAACCGCCGCCGCCCCTCGAAGCCGAACGGCTTGGTCACCACCGCCACGGTGAGCGCGCCGATCTCGGCCGCCAGCGAGGCGATGACCGGCACGGCGCCGGTGCCGGTGCCGCCGCCGAGACCCGCGGTGAGGAAGACCATGTCGGCCCCCTCGAGGCATTCGAGGATGCGGTCGGTGTCCTCGAGCGCGGCCTTGCGCCCCATCTCGGGATCGGCTCCCGCCCCGAGCCCCTTGGTGAGCAGGTTACCGATCTGCAGCTTGATCGGCGCCCGGCACTTGGCCAGGGCCTGGAGATCGGTGTTGGCGGCGATGAACTCGATGCCGCGCAGTTGGGCGTCGATCATGCGGTTCACGGCGTTGCCCCCACCGCCCCCGACGCCGATGACCTTGATGCGGGCGGGCGTCGAATCCGCCACCGGCTGGACGCGGAGCGGCTTGTCCTTACCGGCCTCCGCAGCGTCCTGGTCTTCGAAGAGAATCATGCTTACCCCCTTTTGGGTGATGGTCCGATTTTAGAGCAAATCCGAGAACATTCCGCGCAGGCTGCCGACCATCCCGCGCACGCTGAAACCCGACTTCTTCTGCACCTTGCTCTGACTCTCCTCGGCGTTGCGCGCGTAGAGCAGGAGCCCTGAAGCGGTCGCCCACGTGGGGCTGCTGATGACGTCCACCAATCCACCCAGGCCGCGCGGCAGGCCGTAGCGCACGCCGGCGTCGAAGATCTGCTCGGACATCTCGAGCAGGCCGTCGAGCTGGGCGCCGCCGCCGGTCAGGATGACGCCGCCGCGCAGCCCCTCGTCGGAGGCGTGGCGGTTGAGGTCCTCGCGGATCATGGTGAACAGCTCCTCGGCGCGCGGCTGCAGGATCTCGCACAGCTCGCGCTTGGGGACGATCCGCGAGGTGCCGCCGGCCACGGTGGGGACGGCGATCCCCTCTTCGTCGGTGACCATGCTCGGCAGGCAGCACCCCTGCTTGACCTTGATCCGCTCGGCCTCGGCGAAGGGGGTGCGCAGCACCATCGCGAGATCGTTGGTGAAGTGGCCGGCGCCGATCGGCGCCACGGCGCTGTACTGGATCTCCCCCTCGCAGAACAGGGCGTATTCGGTGGTGCCGGAGCCGACGTCGATCAGCAGCGCGCCGAGCTCGCGCTCGTCGGGGGTGAGCACGGCCTCGGCGGTGGCGAGCGGCTCGAAGACCATCTGGATGACCTCGATGCCGGCGCGGTTGACGCTGGTCAGCAGTGTCCGCGAGCGGGTGATGTTGCCGGTCACCAGGTGGACCATCACCTCCAGGCGGGTGCCCAGCATGCCGAGCGGATCGTCGATCCCCCCCTGCTCGTCAACCAGGAATTCCTGGGGGATGGCGTGCAGGATCTCGCGGTCCGAGGGCAGGGCGGCCGCCTGCGCCGCATCCAGCACGCGCTGGATGTCCTGGCGGGTGATCTCGCGGTCCTTGCGGGCGACGCTGACCATGCCGCGCGAGTTGACGCTGCGGATGTCGGCGCCGGCGACGCCGACGTAGGCGCGGGAGATCTCCACCCCCGCCATCACCTCGGCCTCCTCGCTCGCCGCCTTGAGCGCCTCGACCGTGGCCTCGACGTTGACGATGTTCCCCTTGCGGGTGCCGCGGTTGGGGGCCAGCCCCTTGCCGACGACCTCGATGCCCCCCTTGTCGTCGCGCTGGCCGATGAGGACCCCCACCTTGGAGGACCCGATGTCGATACCGACGAAGTAAGGTTCCGTTTTGGCCATAGCTGACCCTCTTGTCGAAAAAAGTTGACTCTAAGCTCCGGTCCCGCCGGCCGCCGCCGAGGGGACAGAATTCGCGGGTTGCACGACGATCCGGCGCGAGAAGCGCAGATCGACCGCCTCGATCTTCGGATAACGGCGCGCCAGCTCCGGCAGCAGCGTGACCAGCCGCTGCATCTTGGACGCCACCTCTCCCCCTTTCACCAGGAGAGGGAAAGGGAGGGCTTCGGTGCGCAGCCGGAAGTCCTCTTCGCCCAGCACCTCGATCTGCGCCAGCTTCGCCGCCCAGTTGGGCTCCACCCTTCCGAGCTCCGCCGCCACCTTGAGCGCGGCGGCCATGCCGTTGGAGTGCGGCTTGCCGGGGAAGCTCACCACCAGCAGGCCGGTCTTGCGCGCCGCTTCCAGCTCGGCCGGTGTGGCGACCGGCGCGATGGCCCGCCCCTCGGCGTCGGCGAACACCAGGTCGCGGCCGGCGAGCAGCAGGGCGATCGGCTTGCGCTCGGCTATGCGCACCCGCAGCCGGTCGGGGAGCTCCTTGGCGATCTCGACCGAGGCGATCCAGGGGTTGCGCTGCACCCGCGCGGCGGCGTCGGCGAGCGACAGCCGCACCAGGTTCTTCCCCTGGAGCGGCGCCAGCGCCTGACGGATGGCGTCGGCGGAGACGCGACGGCCCGGTGAGCCCTTGATCTCGCGCACGTCGACGGCGCGGAGCTGGAAGCGCGGCGCGGTGAGCACCCAGGCGACCAGCCCGGCCGGCAGCGCCACCAGCCCCACGGCGGCGGCGAGCGGCTTCAGGAGCTTGACCAGCAGGCTCTTGCGCCGGCGGCGGGGGGGCGTGCCGCGGCGGCGGAAGTCGAGCACCCGCCCACCCGTGCCGGGCGGCACCACCGAGGCGGTGACGGTGCCCGTCATGCCCTCTTCCCCTCTTCGGCCAGCGCCTGGGCCAGCCGGTTGACGTCCCCCGCGCCGAGGGTGATCACCACGTCGCCGGGGCCGACCCGGTCGCGCAGCAGATCCGGCGCGTCCCTCCAGGCGAGGCAGTAGTGGACGTCGCGATGCCCGCCACGCTGCGCCGCGTCGACCACCAACTCGCCGGTGACGCCGGGGATCGGCTGCTCGCGCGAGGGGTAGACGTCGGTGACCACGGCCATGTCGGCCCCCAGGAGGGCGCGGCCGAACTCCTCGGCCTGGTCCTGGGTACGCGTGAACAGGTGCGGCTGGAAGACGGCGAACACCCGCCCGTCGGGGAAGGTCTGCCGCGCCGCCTGCAGGGTGGCCTCGACCTCGGTCGGGTGGTGAGCGTAGTCGTCCACCACGGTGGCGCCGCGCCAGGTGCCCACCTGCTCGAAGCGGCGGTGCACCCCCTCGAAGCCCGCGAGGGCGCGGGTAATGGTGTCGAAATCGATGCGCAGTGCCAGGCCCACGCCCACCGCCGCCAGGGCGTTGAGCACGTTGTGCCGGCCGGGGATCGGCAGCTCGATGGTGCCGAGGTCGATGCGGCCGAGCAGGCGATCGTTGCGCAGGCGCACGCCGAAGCGGCTGCCGCCGCCGTGCGGCTCGAGGTTGACCGCCGAGAGGTCGGCCTGCGGCGACAGGCCATAGGTGAGGATGCGGCGGTCGGCCATGCGCGGCAGCACTTTCTGCACATTGGCGTCGTCCAGGCAGACGATCAGCCGGCCGAAGAAGGGGACGCGGTTGCCGAATTCGACGAAGGCGTCCTGGATCGCCTCCAGGGTGCCGTAGGTGTCGAGGTGGTCCCGGTCGATGTTGGTGATCACCGCGATCACCGGGGTCAGCCGCAGGAAGCTGCGGTCGTACTCGTCGGCCTCGGCTACCAGGTAGTCGCTTCTGCCCAGGCGCGCGCCGGTGCCGAGGAGGCGCAACCGGCCGCCGACGATAACGGTGGGATCGAGCCCGGCATCCGTGAGCAGGGTGCCGACGAGCGAGGTGGTCGTGGTCTTGCCGTGGGTGCCGGCGACGGCGATGCCGTACTTCAGGCGCATCAGCTCGCCCAGCATCTCGGCCCGCCGCACCACGGTGATGCCCCGCCGCCGCGCCTCCCGGACCTCCGGGTTGTCCTCGGCCACGGCGGACGAGATAACCAGCAGATCGATCCCCTCCAGGTGGTCGGGCGAGTGCCCCTGCTGGATCTGGGCGCCGAGCCCCTCCAGCCGCGCGGTGACCTCGCCCAGCGACTGGTCGCAGCCGCTCACGTCGCGGTCGTACTCGAGGAGGATCTCGGCGATGCCGCTCATGCCGGCGCCGCCGATGCCGACGAAGTGGATGCGCGAGAGGTCGGTGAACTGGTTGAACATCAGCGCGCGCTCCCCGGCTTCCGGCCCAGCTCTTCGACGCGGTCGGCGATGTCGGCGACGGCGCGCGGGTGCGCCAGGGCCCGCGCCGCCCGCCCCATGGCGGCGAGGCGGGCGCCGTCCGTCAGCAGCTCCTCCAGCCGCGCGGCGAGCCGGTCGGCCGAGAGCTGGTCCGAGGGGATCATTTCGGCCCCGCCGGCCGCGGCGATCAGCCGGGCGTTGTCCACCTGGTGCCCCTTGGAGATCGCCAGCGGCACGAGCAGCGAGGCGCGGCCGGCGGCGCAGATCTCGGCGAGGGTGATGGCCCCGGCGCGCGACACCAGCAGGTGGCTCGCCGCCATCGCGCCGGCGACGTCGTCGAGGAAGGGGACGACCTCGACGTGGGGGGCGCCGACGCCGGCCTGGGCGTAGGCCGCCCGCGCCTCCTCCAGGTTGCGGGCGCCGGCCTGGTGGGTGATGCGGATCGCCGGGAAGCGCGCGGCCAGCCGCGCCGCCGCCGCCGGCATCGCCGCGTTGATCTGCTTCGCCCCCTGGCTGCCGCCGAGCACCAGCAGGCGCAGAGCGTCGAAAGAGGGAAGCTCCGCCGGGACCTCGAAGAAGGCGGCGCGCACCGGCACGCCGGTCACCCAGCAGGGGCACTCGAGGTCGGCGATCGTCTCGCGGTAGCTGACGCAGGCCCCGGTGGCCCAGCGCGAGAGCCAGCGGTTGGCGACCCCCGCCCGGCCGTTCGGCTCCAGCAGCAGGACCGGCCGTCGGGCGAGGCGGGCGCCGAGCACCGCGGGCGCCGAGACGTAGCCGCCGGTGCCGAGGACGACACCGGCGCCGAGCTCGCGGACCAGCGAGCGGGCCTTCAGGGTCGATCCCGCCAGGGTCGCCAGCGCCCGCGCCTTGCCAAGAGGGCCGCGCCCGACCAGCGGCCTGGCCGGCAAGCCATGGAAGGGGATGCCGCGCTCCCCCACCAGACGCTCCTCCATCCCGCCGGCCATGCCCACGAAGCTCACGCGCCACCCCCGGGCCTGCAGCTCTTCTCCCACAGCGAGGGCCGGGAAGACGTGGCCGCCCGAGCCGCCGCCGGCGAGCAGGACGTGGAGGGGTGCGTTTGCCGTGGCCATTTCATCGGTTCCACCATCAGGCATGCTGCGACACATTGAGCAGCACGCCACAGATGCACAGGGTCACCACCAGCGACGAGCCGCCGTAGGAGATGAAAGGCAGCGGGATCCCCTTGGTGGGGAGCAGGGCGATGGTGACGCTGACGTTGATCAGCGCCTGCATCACCAGCACGCCGGTCAATCCCCAGCCGAGATAGCGGCCGAAGGCGTCCGGCGCCTTGGCGCCGGCGCGCAGCCCCCGCCAGGCGAGGATGCCGAAGGCGACCACCAGGGCGACGGCGCCGATCATGCCGAGCTCCTCGGCCACGATCGAGTAGATGAAGTCCGACTCCGGGTGGGGCAGGAAGTAGAGCTTCTGCACGCTCTTGCCGGGGCCGAGGCCGAAGACGCCCCCGGAGCCGACGGCGATCAGCGACTGCAGGGCCTGGAAGCCGTTGCCCAGCGGATCGCGCTCCGGATCGAGGAAGGTGAACAGGCGCGCGCGCCGGTAGGGGGCCATCATCACCAGCCCGATCAGCGCCGGCGGCACCAGGGCCAGCGCCGCCACGATGTAGCGCCAGGAGAGGCCGGCGAGAAAGATCATCATGAAGAAGGTGGCGCAGAGGAGCACCGCCGTCCCCATGTCCGGCTCGAGCAGGACCAGCGCCGCCGTCAGCACGGTGAAGAAGGCGGCCGGGGCCAGGAAGGAGAGCTCGTTGACCCGCTCCTCCCGCTTCTCGATCTGGTAGGCGAGGAAGGGGATCAGCGCCAGCTTCGCCAGCTCCGAGGGCTGGATCGAGACCCCGGCGACGAAGAACCACCGCCGGGTGGCGTTGAGCTGCGGCGAGAAGAGCACGCCCACCAGCAGCACCAGCACGACGCCGAGCAGGGTGTAGATCACCGCCGGGGTGCGCAGGCGGCGGTAGTCCATGTGCATCAGCCAGGCCATCAGCGCGAGGCCGAGAGCCGCCGACACCCCCTGCTTGATCAGGAAGCGGTTGATGCCGCCCTCCCGCGCCAGCGCCGAGCTGGCCGAGAAGACCATCACCAGGCCGAAGAACATCAGCAGCACCACGATGGTGAAGAGCACCTTGTCAAACGCCAGCTTCTTCGCCATGCGGCCCTCCCGTGATTTCCCGCACCAGCTCCTGGAAGACGTCGCCGCGGTGGTTGAAGTTCCTGAACTGATCGAAGCTGGCGCAGGCCGGCGACAGCACGACGGCCTCGCCGGGCCGCGCCTGCGCCGCCGCCGAATGCACGGCGCGGTCGAGCGTCTCCGCCAGCTCCTGGGGGACGGCGTCGCCGAGAGCGGCCGCGAACTCCGCGGCGGCCTCGCCGATCAGGTAGGCACGGCGGGCCTTGCGGGCCACCATCGGCGTCAGGGTGGCGAGGTCGGCGTCCTTGTTGCGGCCGCCGAGGATCAGGTGGACGGTGCCGTCGGCGAACCCCTCGATCGCCTTCATCGTGGCGCCGGGGTTGGTCCCCTTGGAGTCGTCGTAGAAAGTGACGCCGTTGTACTCGCCGACCTTCTGCAGGCGGTGCGGCAGGCCCTGGAACGACCGCAGGGCGACGCGGATCGCCGCCGGCTGCACCCCCACGGCGCGGGCCAGCAGGGCCGCGGCCATGGCGTTCTCCAGGTTCTGCACCCCCGCGAGCGGGACGTCGGAGGCGTGGAACAGCTCGATCTCCTCGCCGCCGTCCACCTCGATCACCCGGCCATCCTCCATGGCGAAGCAGCCGTCCTCGACGCGGCCGAGGCGGGAGAAGAGGCGGCGGCGGGCGCGGGTCTCGGTCGCCAGCGTCTCGGGGTCGTCGGCGTTCAGCACGGCGACGTCCCCTGGGCCCATGTCGCGGAACAGCCGCTTCTTGGCCGCGCCGTACTCCGCCAGGGCGCCGTAGCGGTCGAGATGGTCTTCCGAGAGGTTGAGGAACGCCGCGGCCTTCGGCCGGAAGGTGACGATCCCCTCGATCTGGAAGCTCGACATCTCGACCACGAAGACACGGCCCGGCGGACCCGCGATCTTGTCCGCCAGCGGCTCGCCGATGTTGCCGCAGACCTCGGCCGTGAGGCCGGCCGCCCGCACCATCTCGCCCGTCATCGCCGTGGTGGTGCTCTTGCCGTTGCTCCCCGTGATCGCCACCACCGGACCGTCGAGGAAGGGGAAGGCGAGCTCGACCTCGGCGATCACCGGCACGCCGCGGCGCCGCGCGTCTTCCAGCAGCGGACGGTCGAGCGGCACGCCCGGGGAGACCACCACCAGGTCCACTCCCGGCGGCAGCTGCCGGAGCGTGCCGCCGGGGAGGAGCTCGACGCTCTCGGCGAGGTCGCCGCAGTCCACCGCCTTGTCGTCCACCGCCAGCACGGCGACCCCGCGGGCCACCAGCAGGCGCGCCGCGGCGCGGCCGGAGAGCCCCAGCCCGTAGATCATCGCCTGCTCCAGGCGATCGCTGCCCCAGGGCCCGTTCATCGCAGCTTCAGGGTGGACAAGGACAGCAGCGCGAACAGGATCGACAGGATCCAGAAGCGCACGATGACCTTGGGCTCCGCCCAGCCGGAGAGCTCGAAGTGATGGTGGAGCGGCGACATGCGGAACACCCGCTTGCCGCGCAGCTTGAACGAGGTCACCTGGATGATGACCGACATCGCCTCCATGACGAACAGGCCGCCCACCAGCGCGAGCAGGATCTCCTGCTTGGCGAGCACGGCGACCGTGCCGATGGCCGCGCCCAGGGAGAGCGAGCCGACGTCCCCCATGAACACCTCGGCGGGGTGCGAGTTGTACCAGAGGAAGCCGATCCCCGCGCCCACCATGGCGCCGCAGAAGACCGCGACCTCGCCCACCCCCGGCACGTAGGAGAGCTGGAGATAGGTGGCGATCACCCGGTTGCCGGCGATGTAGGTGAAGATGGCGTAGGTGGCGGCGGCCACCGACGTGGCGCCGATCGCCAGGCCGTCGAGCCCGTCGGTCAGGTTGACGGCGTTCGACGACCCGACCAGGACGAAGGCCGCGAAGGGGATGTAGAAATACCCCATGTGGAGCACCAGCCGCTTGATGAACGGGAAGGTCAGCGTCGGGTTGAACCCGCTCTCGGCGGGGAGGACCAGCAGGGCGATGCCGAGCGCCAGGCCGACGAGCACCTGGAGCCAGAACTTGGCCTTGGCGGTGAGGCCGAGGTTCCGGCGGTTGCGCACCTTGAGGTAGTCGTCCGCGAAGCCGATGGCGCCGAAGGCGGTGGTCACGATCACCACCAGCCAGACGTAGACGTTGCGGAGGTCCCCGAAGAGCAGGGTGGGCACCAGGGTGGCGAACAGGATGAGCAGGCCGCCCATGGTCGGCGTCCCCGCCTTGACTTGATGGGCCTGCGGGCCGACGTCGCGGATGTTCTGGCCGACCGACAGCCGGCGGAGCTGGCGGATGAACCAGGGGCCCAGGATCCAGGAGAGGATCAGCGCCGTGACCATCGCCGCCGCCACCCGGAAGGTGATGTAGCGGAAGACGTTGAAGGCCGGAATGGCGTCGCGCAGCGAGTAGAGGAGCCAGTAGAGCATCAGTGCACGCCCTCTCCCGCGTTCCCGGTCTCATCCGACAGGCGACGGACCACCCTGTCGAGCCCGATCCCGCGCGACCCCTTGACCAGCGCCACGTCCCCTCGCCGGACCTCGCCCGCCGCCCACTCGGCGGCGGCGGCGGCGTCCGGCAGCCAGACCGCCTCGGCACCGGCGCCTGCGGCGCCCGCGACCAGCTCCCGCGACAGCTCGCCGACCCCGGCGACCGGCGAGAACCCGAGCCGAGCCGCCCGCTCGCCCGCCTCGCGATGGAAGCGCGGCCCCTCGGGCCCCAGCTCCAGCATGTCCCCCAGCACGGCGACCCGGCGTTCGCCGGGATAGGCCGCCGCGCTCTCCAGGGCCTTGTCCACGGCGTCGGGGTTCGAGTTGTAGGAGTCGTCGATCAGCAGGACCCCCCCCGGCGTCCGGTGGACGACGCCGCGCATGGAGGCGGGCTTGACGCCGCGCACCGCCGCCGCGATCTCCTCCAGCGACACGCCGAGCGCCCAGGCGGCGGCGGCCGCGGCCAGGCAGTTCTCGACGTTGTAGAGGCCGTGCAGGGGGAGGCGGACCTCGACCGACCGGCCGCCGGCCTCCAGGGTGAAGCGGCTCCCCACGGCGCCGTCCGGCTCGGGGGCGAGATCGCGCGCCCGGACCTCGGCGGTGTCCGCGGCGTTCGCGGCCATGCCGTACCAGACCACCCGGGCGCCGTGCCGCCGGGCGATCCGCGCCACCTCGGGATCGTCGGCGTTGGCGGCGATGAAGCCGCCGGCGTCGAGCCCCGCCAGGAGCTCAGACTTCGCCTCGGCGATCGCCTGGACGGTGCCGAAGAACTCCAGGTGGACGGGGCGCACGACGGTGAAGACGGCGGCGTCCGGCCGGCCCAGGAGCGACAGCTGGCGCAGCTCGCCGGGGGTCGACATCCCCATCTCCGCCACCATCCACTGGGTGCCGTCGGGCACGTTGAGCAGCGAGAGGGGGAAGCCGTAGAGGTTGTTCAGGTTGCCCGGCGTCCATGCGGTCCGGAAGCGGGAGGCGAGGATGGCGCCGAGCAGCTCCTTGGTGGTGGTCTTCCCGGCCGAGCCGGTGATGCCGACGAGCCGCTCCGGCGTCCGCGTGCGGACGAAGCGGGCGAGGTCGTGCAGGGCCTGGAAGGTGTCGTCGACGCGAATCAGGGCACCGGCGGGAGGAGCCGGCAAGTCTTCCTGGACCATAGCGGCCGCCGCCCCCCGCACCAAGGCGTCGGAGACGAAGCGGTGACCGTCCGTGCGCGTGCCGCCGAAGGCGAAGAAGGCCTCGCCGCCGCGGACGGCGCGCGAATCGATCGCCGCCCCGTCGATCATGGCTTGCGGGTCGCCGGCCGTCACCCGGCCGCCGACCGCCCGCGCCGCGTCACCGACCGACAGCCGAGCCAAAACGCTCCTCCAAAGCCTTGCCGATCTCCTCCAGGTCGGAGAACGGCAGTTTTTGATTTCCGATCGTCTGCTCCCGTTCGTGCCCTTTGCCGGCCACCACCACCGCCCAGCCCGGCTCCGCCGTGGCGATCGCCTCACGGATCGCCTCCCGCCGGTCCGGCACCAGTCGGTAGGAACGGTTGCCGCTCGCCTTCAGTCCCTCCTCGACGGCGGCCAGGATGGCGAGCGGATCCTCGCCGCGCGGGTTGTCCGAGGTGGCGATCGCCAGGTCGGCCAGCTCGCCCGCCACCTTCCCCATCAGCGGCCGCTTGCCGGGGTCGCGGTCGCCGCCACAGCCGAAGACCACCGCCACCTTCCCGCCGTTCACCACCTCGCGCGCCGAGCGCAGGGCGGCGTCCAGGGCGGCGTCGGTGTGGGCGTAGTCGACGTAAACCGCGAACGGCTGGCCGCGGTCGACCGGCTCCATCCGTCCCGGCACCGGCCGCTGGGCGGCGAAAGCCTGGACCACCGCCGCGTGCGGCAGCTCCAGGGTCTCCGCCACCGCCGCCGCGGCCAGCAGGTTCGACAGGTTGTAGCGGCCGAGGATGGAGGAGGCGAACGGCATCTCGCCGCGCGGCGTGATCAGGATGCCCTGGATGCCGGCCGTGGTCAGCGCGACCTCGCGGGCCGCGACCTCCCCCCCGCCGCCGAACGTGAGGGCGTCCGGCAGCTCGGCGGCGAGCCGGCGGCCGTAGGGGTCGTCGACATTGACCGCCGGCCGGCGCCCCGGCTTCAACAGATCGAAGAGCCGCCGCTTGGCGGCGAAGTAGTCCTCGAAATCCCGGTGATAGTCGAGGTGGTCGCGGGTGAGGTTGGTGAACGCCGCCGCGTCGAAGGCGGCGCCGCCGACCCGCCCCATGGCGAGGGCATGCGAGGAGACCTCCATGGCGACCGCCGCGGCGCCGTCGTCGCGCATCTGGCGCAGGAGGCGGAACAGGTCGGACGCCTCGGGGGTGGTGTGGCCGCCGGCGTAGCTCTTCCCCTGGAAGCTGTAGCCCAGCGTGCCGATGAACCCCGCCGGGCGCCCCGCCGCGCCGAGGATGGCGGCGATCAGGGTGGCGACCGTCGACTTGCCGTTGGTGCCGGTCACCCCGGCCAGGATCAGCTCGCGGTCGGGGTGGCCGTAGACGCGGGCGGCCAGCGGCCCGAGCAGGGCGCGCGGATTGTCGGATACCAGCCAGGGTGCCGCCAGGCCTGTCGCCGCCTCGCCGGGCTCTGGGCCGACCACCGCCACCGCCCCGGCCGCGACCGCCGCGGCGGCGAAGGCGCGGCCGTCGAAGCGCTCGCCGGGCAGGGCCACGAACAGGTCCCCGGGGCGGACCCGGCGCGAGTCGTGCTCGACGCCGGCCACCTTCGGATCGTCCCCGTGAGCGCCGGCCACGGCCAGGCCGCTCACCAGCTCAGAGAGGCGCATGCGGGGGGCCTCCCTTGGGCACGGTGTGGCCGCTCTCCGGCTGCGACGTCTCCACCGCGGCGTCGTGGTCGTCGCCGTCGGCCAGAGCTTCGTCCGCGTCTTGCGTGGCGAGCGCGGGGCGCGCCGCGGCAGGCGCCGGGACCTTCGCCGGCAGGCCGGCCATCATCATCTGCCCCATCCAGACCGATGGCCGGTCGCGCTCGGGGTGGACGCCGCGATAGAGCAGCACCTGCCGGGTGATGGCGCTGAAGGCGGGCGCCGCCACCTGGGCGCCGTAGTACTCGCCCCCCTGCGGCTCGGCGATCGCCACCAGCCCCACCAGGGCCGGACGGTCGGCCGGCGCGAAGCCGACGAAGCTCGGCAGGTAGCCGCGGTAGCCGCCGCGCACGGGGATCTGCGCCGTCCCGGTCTTGCCCGCCACCCGGTAGCCGGGCACCGCCGCGGGCTTCCCCGTGCCGTCGATGACCACCCCCTCGAGCAGGCGGGTGAGCTCGCGCGCCGTGGCGGGGGAGACCGGGTGGCCGGCCACCGGCGGCGTGGGGTATTTCTCCACCCGCGCCTCGCCCCGGCTCACCGCGGCGACCATGTGGGGGCGCAGCAGCGTGCCGCCATTGGCCACCGCCGCGGTGGCGCTCACCAGTTGCAGCGGCGTCACCGAGACCCCCTGCCCGAAGGCGATGTAGGACTTCTCGAGCAGCCCCCAACGCTCGACCGTATGCAGGATGCCGGCGCTCTCGCCGGGCAGGTCGATCCCCGTCTGCTGGCCGAAGCCGAAGGCGCGGATGGTGGCATAGAACGGCCTGGCGCCGATCCGCTGGGCGACCCGGATGACGCCGACGTTGCTCGAATGCGAGATCACCTGCGCGAAGGTCAGCATGCCGTAGGGCTTGTGGTCGCGGACCCGGATGTCCCGGAAGAGGGTGATCGACCCCATCCCGCAATCGATCATGTCGTTTTCCCGCACCACTCCGGCTTCCAGGGCGGCCCCGGCGGTGACGATCTTGAAGGTCGAGCCGGGCTCGTAGACGTCGGCGACCGCCCGGTTGCGCCAGCTCTCCGGCGAGTAGCGGCCGAAGTCGTTGGGGTCGAACGTCGGATAGGAGGCCATGGCCAGCACGCCGCCGGTCGCGGGGTCGAGGAAGATGGCGCTGCCGCGCTTGGCGTGCCGCTCCTCGATCGCCCGGGCCAGCTCGCGCTCGACGATGTGCTGCACGGTGGCGTCCAGCGTCAGGTAGAGGTCGTGCCCCGGCTCGGGCTCGGCGGAGGAGAGATCGGGCGCGGCCACCGTCCCCTGGCGGGCGTCGCGCAGCACGGTCCGCTTCCCCGGCTTGCCGGTGATCTCCCGGTCATAGACCAGCTCGAGGCCGGCGAGGCCGTGGTTGTCGGTGCCGACGTAGCCGAGCACCTGGGCGGCCAAGTCCCCCATCGGATAGTAGCGCTTGCTCTCGGGCACGAAATAGAACCCCTTGAGCTTCAAGGCGTGCACCTTCTCGGCGACCGGCGGATCGAGCTTGCGCGCCACCCAGATGAACTCGCGGTCGCCGGCGAGCTGGCGCGCCAGCCGGGCGCCGTCGAGCCCGGGTACGGCGGCGGCGAGCGCGGCCGCGGCCGCGGCCGGATCGTCAATCTCCGGCGGCACGGCATAGACGGAGTCGACCTGGATCGAGACGGCGAGCTCGCGCCCCTGGGCGTCGTAGATCGTCCCCCGCGGCGGATCGAGGGTGACCACCCGCTGCTGCTGGCGCTCGGCCTTGTTGGAGTAGTGGTCGTAACGGACCACCTGCAGGTCGTAGAGCCGGGCGGCGATCAGCAGCAACCAGGCGATCCCGAAGCCGGCGACGACGCCGAGCCGCCGCCTCACGGCAGCTCCTCCCAGAAGATCACCTGTTCCAGGGCCGGCGACTGCAGCCCCAGTTCCTTGACCGCCCGCCGCTCGATCTGCGAAGGGCTCGCCAGGTAGGCCGCCTCCAGCCGGAGCTCGCGTTCCTTGCGCGTCTGTTCCGTGAGCTCGCGCTCCAGCCGGTCGATGCGGTAGCCGGTGCGGGTCACCTCCAGGTGGATCCAGGTGTACGCCAGCAGACCCCCGCCGAGGCAGACGACGACCAGCAGGACCAGCACCAGCTCGCGCCAGCGCCGCCGGTCGCGCTCGCGCACCAGATAGGAGTTGGCCACCGGCCGCGTGAAAGCATAGGCGTTCCGCAACGCCTTCAGAGCCTCCGGGCCGCGCGCAGCTTCCCGGAGCGCGCGCGGGGATTGAGGTCCAGCTCGCTCTCGGTCGGCCGCACCGGCTTGCGCGTCAGCACCTCGATCAGCTGGGTCTCCGAGCGCGAGCGCCCCGTCACCGGGTCGACCTCGCCGCGGGCCAGGTCGCGCAACGTGTTCTTGACGATCCGGTCCTCGAGGCTGTGGTAGGAGATCACCACCAGCCGCCCGCCGGCATCGAGGAGCCGCACCGTCTCCTCGATGCAGCGCTCGAGCCCGGCCAGCTCCTGGTTGACCTCGATGCGCAGCGCCTGGAAGACGCGGGTGGCGGGATCGATCCGCTCCTCGCGCGCCGCCCGCGCCCCCTTGGCCCCGGCGATCAGCCGCTGGAGCTCGCCCGTGGTCGCGATCGGCTTCTCCGTCCGCGCGCGGGCGAT
This sequence comes from uncultured Acidobacteriota bacterium, assembly GCA_963698025.1. GTDB lineage: Bacteria > Acidobacteriota > Thermoanaerobaculia > Multivoradales > UBA5704 > DATARR01. Next base: position 3,326,742 of record OY969112.1, read on the forward strand.
CGCCCGGGCGATCCGCCGCGCCTGCCGCTCCTCGCCGTAGTCCCTGAAGATCGTCTCCAACTCTCCCTCCGAGGCCTGGTTGACCAGGTCCGCCGCGGTCATTTCGCTCAATCCCATCCGCATGTCGAGCGGCCCATCGAAGCGGAAGCTGAAGCCCCGCCCGGGCGTCTCGAGTTGCAGCGAAGAAACGCCGAGATCGGCCAGGAAGCCCGCGATTCCGCCGCGGATTCCGAGGCCGTCCAGCGCCGCCACGATCTGGTGGAAGTTCGCCTGCACCAGGCGAACTCGTGGACCGAAGACGGCGAGCCGCTCGCCGGCCCGCGCGAGCGCTTCCGGGTCGCGGTCGATCCCCACGACGTGGACGTCCGGAGATGCCCGCAGCAGGGCCTCGGAGTGGCCGCCCAGCCCCACCGTCGCGTCGACGAAGAGGCCGCCGCGCTCAGAGGCGAGGTAGTCGAGGGTCTCGGCGAGGAGGACCGGCACATGCCGGACCCCCACTGGCTTCTTCTCGTCGGACTCGCTCGCGGCCGGCCTCCCTTCGTGGCCTTCGCGGCCCGCTCAGATCCCCTGGGTGCTGAGGGCATGGAAGTCCTCGTCCGTGAACGGCTGCTCGGTGAGCCGCGACACGAACCGTTCGTGGTTCCAGACCACCAGGTGGTTGAGCTGTCCGCTCACCACCACGTCGCCGTTGATGCTGGCGCTCTCCCGCAGGATCTGCGGGATCAAGATCCGTCCCTGCACGTCCAGCCGCACCTGCTGCCCGAAGTAGTTCACCCGCTCGAGGTACCGCATCTTGGTGCGGTCGGTGGATGGCATCGCCGCCAGCCGGGACTCGATCTCCTCCCAGACCGGCAATGGATAGAGCATCGCTGAATCGCCCTGGACCGACGTCACGAAAAGGTCGGGACCATAACGCTCCTCCAGGACCCGCCGGAAATCCGTCGGAATCTTCAGGCGGCCCTTGTCGTCGATCTTGGTCGGAGCGCTTCCGCGGAACATGACCGCCCCCAAAAAAACGGGTTGCTACAGGGAAAGCCTAGCAGTTCACTCCACTTTTGTCCATTTTTTTCCACCATCGCCCACCGGACTCTGAGCAGCGTTCGAAAGGCACGCGAAAACCAGGCGCAAGAGCGCTTTGAAGCGAGACGGAGGAAGGGAACGAAAACGCCCGCGAGGGGTTTCTCGCGGGCGTTCGAAAGCGTCCTTCGGAAGGTTCTCAGATCACGGGCGGCGGTGGGCTCGGAGGCGGCGTTACGGGGGGCGCGCCCACTGGCGGCGGCGTGATGTCGACCGGCTTCGGCACCGGCAGGGTGCCCGGCGCGGAGGGCTCGTTCGCCGTCGCCGCGGGCGGGGTCGGATTGATGACGGGGGGGGTGGTGGCCGCGGGAGCGCCACCCGTGGTCGCGGTCACCGGCGAATCGGCCGCCGGGCTCCCCGTGGGGAGGCCGCCGCCGAAACCCCCCTCCTCGCCGACCGCCTGCGAGGTGAGCTGGCGCCGGAAGTTGGCGGCCTCCGCCGGCGGGTTCGCCACCACCAGCGACTTCTTTTCCAGCTCCACCATGTACTTGGCGATCTCCAGGCGGAAGACCCGCTCCTGCTCGCGCGCCTGGATCGCCGCCTGTACCTCGGAGAACGGCGGCACCCGCGACTCGCGGCGATCCATCACCTGCACCAGGTGAAGGCCGCCGCGCGCCGCCACGGGCTCGCTGATCGATCCCTTGGGGAGCTTCCAGACCGCGGCCTCGAGATTCTTGTCGAGATCGCCCGGCGAGACCCAGCCGAGGTCGACGGCGGCGCTCGTCGCCCCCTGCTTCGAGGCCTCGGCGACGGCGTCGGCGAGCGAGCTGCCGGCCTGGACCTTGGCCCGGATCTCCGCCGCCGCGCGCTGCCGCTCGCCGGCGGTCGGCAGCCCCCCCTCTTCGAGCACCACGACCTCACGGAGCTGGACCTGCTCGGGCTGGCGGAACTGCTCGAGGTTCTTGCGGTAGTAGCGCCGCTGGTCCTCCTCGTCCACCTTGACCCGGCTCTGCACCTCGCGCCCGCGCACCTCCTGCACCCGGAGCTGGCCGCGAAGCTGGGTGCGCAGCTGCGGCTCGGTCATGCCGGACTGCGCCAGGGCGGCCTTGAACTCCTCGTCGCTCTTGATGTTGAAATTCTGCTTGAGCTGTCCGAGGGCGGCGTCGACCTGGGCATCGGTGACCTCGACGGCGAGCTGATCGGCCCGCGACTGCAGGAGCAGCTCGCGGAACAGGTCGGCGTAGGCCACCTCCCCAGCCTGGGCGATCAGCCGCCGGCGCTCCTCGCCGTCCTGCTCGCGGTGCAGGAGATCGCGCACGACCTCCTCGCGGTGGGACTGGTAGTCGTAGAGCGTCAAGATCTGATCGTTGACCCGCAGGATGATGCGGTTGAGCACCTCGGCGCCCGCCATGGCCGGCGCGAGCGAGAGGGCGAGCAAGAGGGTCAGGCTAACGAGTTTTCTTGGCATGGGTCTCACCATAGGAGCCTTCATATCCGAACGGCAGATTCCGTTCATAAACCTTCACATTGTAATGGCTGCGGGCCTCCTGGACCAGCGACCGCAGCAACCGGTCGGACTTCTGCCGGCGCAGCCGGGCGAGGATACTTTCCCGCGCGGCGGCGAGCGGCACCACCTCGGCCGGCTCGCGGCCGGTCACCTGGAAGAGGTGGAATCCGTACTCGGCCGGCACCACCGGGCTCACCTCGCCCGGCCGCAGGCCGAAGATGACGTCGGCGAACGACGGTGGCAGGTCCCCTCGCGCGAGCTCCCCCTGATAGCCGCCGGCGCCGGCGCTCGGATCGCGCGACAGACGCTGCGCGACCTCCTCGAAGGGGGTCCCCGCCACGATCGCGCGCCGCGCCTCCTCGGCCGCCGCGCGGCTCTCGGTCAGGATCTGGCGCAGCCGCACCCGCTCCGGACGCGCGAACTCCTCGCGGTGCTCCTGATAGTAACGGGCGACCTCGCCGGCGCCGGCCTCTTCGGGAAGATCCGCCGCGAGGAGCGCGTCGATTGCCTGGCGCGCCTGGCGTGGCGCCGCGGCCGGAGGGACCAGCCCGCGGTCGGCGGCGAGCCTCGACAGCAGCCGTTCGTCGAGGAACTGATCGAGCAGCTCCGAGAGGACGTCGCTCCCCAGCGCCGTCCCGGTGTCGCCGGCGCTGCGGGCCACGTAGCGCTCGAACTCGGCGTAGCGCACCTCGGCGCCGCCGAGGATCGCCGCGGCGTCCGGGGACGCGGGCGCCGCCCGCTGGCAAGCCGCCAGCAGCAGGACGAAACCCCAGCCGACCATCCTGCCGATCATTGCGCCAGCGACTCCAGCGTCTGGCGGGCCGTGGCGACGAGCTGCCGGCCGCCGCCACCGGGCAGGATCAACACCCCCGTGGGGCTGAAGCTCGCGCCGGGCAGCGTCGAGACCATCTCGATCAGCCGTTCGACGTCGACCCGTGCGTCGCGGCGCAGCCGGATCACCAGCTCCCCCGCCTTCGCCGAGATCGACTGCACGCGCAGCGATTCGGCCAGCCGCTTGAGCGCCGCCACCTCGACCAGCGCCTCGACCGCGGGGGGCGGCGGGCCGAAACGGTCGAGGAGCTCGGCGAGCATCTCCCGCTCGGGTTCCTCGGAGATCTTGCGGTAGAGCTCCATCCGCAGGTTGGCGTCGTCCACATAGTCCGGCGGGATTGACATCTGTACCGGCAGGTCGAGCGCCACCGACGGCGCCTCCTCGACGGTCTCGCCGCGCAACTCGCGCACGGTCTCCTCGAGCAGCTTGAGGTAGGTCTCGATCCCCACCGTGCCGATGTGGCCGCTCTGCTCTCCTCCCAGGAGATTGCCGGCGCCGCGGATCTCGAGGTCGCGCGCCGCGATGCGGAAGCCGGCGCCGAGGTCCGAGAATTCGCGCAGGGCGGCGAGCCGCTTGCGCGCCGCCTCGGAGAGCACCCGGTCCTCGGCCACCGTGAAGTAGCAGTAGGCGAGCTGGTTGCTCCGCCCGACTCGGCCGCGCAGCTGGTAGAGCTGGGCGAGGCCGAAGCGGTCCGCCCGGTGGACGATCATCGTGTTGACGTTGGGGATGTCGATGCCGTTCTCGATGATCGTCGTCGCCAGCAGGACGTCGAAGTCGCCGCGGGTGAAGGCGTGCATGCGGCGCGAGAGCTCCTCCTCGTCGAGCTGGCCGTGGCCGACGGTGACGCGGACGCCGGGGACGATCTCGCGCAGCTTGACCAGCCGGTCCTCGATCGACTCCACCCGGTTGTAGACGTAGTAGACCTGCCCGCCGCGCTCCAGCTCGAACTCGATCGCCTCGCGGACCAGGTTGTCGCTGTAGGGGAGGATCGCCGTCTCCACCGCCATGCGGTCGCGCGGCGGCGTCTCGATCACCGACAGATCGCGCACGTTGGCGAGCGAGAGCTGGAGCGTGCGCGGCACCGGCGTCGCCGACATCGCGAGGACGTGGACGTTCTTCTTGAGCTGCTTCAGCCGCTCCTTCTGGGCGACGCCGAAGCGCTGCTCCTCGTCGACGATCATCAGGCCGATCTTGGGGAGCTGGATGTCCTTCGACAGCAGCCGGTGGGTGCCGATCAGGATGTCCACCTTGCCGTCGGCGAGCCGCTTCTTCAGCTCCCGTATCTCGTGGGGCGAGCGGACTCGCGACACCATCTCGACGTTCACCGGGAAGCCGGCGAACCGCTTGCGGAAGGTCTCCAGATGCTGGTCGGCGAGGATCGTCGTCGGCGCCAGCACCGCCACCTGGTAGCCGCCGTCGACCGCCTTGAAGGCGGCCCGCATGGCGACCTCGGTCTTGCCGTAGCCGACGTCGCCGCAGAGCAGGCGGTCCATCGGACGCTCGCGCTGGAGGTCCTCGCGGATGGTGGCGATCGCCTCCAGCTGGTCCGCCGTCTCCTCGTAGGGGAAGGCGGCCTCGAACTGGTGCAGCATGTCGGTGTCCGGGGGCATCGCCGGGGCGCGGGCGACCTGGCGCTCGGCGTAGAGCTTGAGCAGCTCGCCGGCCATGTCGCGCATCCCTTTCTTGACCCGCGCCTTGGTCTTGTTCCACGAGGTGCCGCCGAGCTGGTCGAGACGGGGGGCGACCCCCTCGATGCCGCTGTACTTCTGCACCTGATCGATGCGCGAGAGGGGGAGCAGGAGCCGCTTGCCCCCGGAGTAGGAGATCTCCATCACCTCGGTCTCGGCGGCCGCGCCGGCCGTGGCGAGGTCGCGCACCACCGGCGGCAGCCCCCCCAGGCCGTCGCCGGCCCCGCCCACCGAGCGCAGCGCCACGAACTGGCCGATGCCGTGGTCGACGTGGACCACGAAGTCCCCCACCTTGAGGTCGCGCAGGCCGGAGAGGAACGGCCCGAAGCGCGAGCGCGACGGCCGGCGCTGCAGCTTCGCCTGGGCCAGCAGCTGCTGCTCGCCGTAGACCACGACGCCGGCCGGCGGCAGCCGGAAGCCGCGTCCGAGCTCCCCTGAGACCAGCTCGACGCCCCCCTTGCCCACCTGCAGCTCGCGCCCCTCGAGCAGCTCCTCGATCCGCCGCCGGTGCGCCGGGGAGACCACCACGATGCACCGCTCGCCGCGGGAGCGGGCGGTCGCCACCTCCTGCGGGAAGCGCGCGATCTGGCCGTGGAAGAGGTCGGTCAGCGTGCCGTGGAAATCGGCCGCCTTCCCTTCGCCGCCGTCCCGTCCCCCCCCCACGACCAGATCGCGCAGCCGCAGGACCGCCGTCTCCACCGTCTCCCGCACCCGCTCGGCCGGCTCCTCCATCATCTCGGGCGGCAGGGCCAGCCGGCCGTGCTCCCGGCGCGTGGCGAAGTCCGCCTCCAGCCGTTCGGCGTGATGGATCACCTCCCCCTCCAGGGCCGGCGGATCGACCGCCAGCACCAGCGGCTCGCCCAGCACCTCGGAGAGCGAGACGGTGCTTCGCGCCAGCAGCGGCAGGTAGTTCTCCCAGCCGGGGAACTCGCCGCGCGTCCGCAGGGCCTCCAGCAGCTCGGCCGCCTCCGCCCCCCAGTCCGGATCGGCGGTCTCGCCGCCGGAGAGGAGATCGGCCAGCTGCCGCGCCTCGTCGGCGCCGGCGGGGAAGAGCGAGAGGGGGAGGATGCGGATGGAGTCCAGCGTGTCCTCGGAGCGCTGCGACTGGGGGTCGAACCAGCGGATCGACTCGACGGTATCGCCGAAGAGATCGAGCCGGATGGGGGTCTCCTCGCCCGGCGGGAAGAGGTCGAGGATGCCGCCGCGCACGGCGAAGTCCCCCACCTCGTAGACCAGGTCGGTGCGCCGGAAGCCGTGGCGGGTCAGATGGGCAACCATCTCCTCGATGGGGTGATCCTCGTTCGGGCGGATGGTGAGCACCGAGCGGAGGAAGTCCTCGCGGGTCGGCAACCGGCGGAAGAGGGCACGCGGGGTGGCCACCACGGTCGTCAGCCGGCCGGAGGCGACGCAGTCGAGCGCCACCGACTCCTGGGCGCGCACCAGCAGGGAGGTCTCGGTCTCCTGATAGGGGGTCAGCGACGGCGCGGGGAAGTAGACGATCCCCTCCTCGCGGCCGAACAGCCGCGCCCCCTCCATCCAGGTCAGGGCGTCGGCCTCGCGCGGCACCAGCACCAGGATCGGCCGGCCGAGATCGCGGGCGAGCAGCTCGCCCGTCCACGCCGCCGCCGGCAGCGGCAGGCGCACCACGTCCCCGAGCCCCTGGAGCAGGGACTTGTAGGGCGCACTGCTGCGCAGGATCCTGGAGAGGTCCTCCCAGACGGGGTCGGCCATGCCAGCAAGTCTAACGTCGAAGAGGAACCCGAGATTCCGGGCTTACCGCTGAACCGGCTGGCCGTGCTGAACCCGCGCCAGCACCCACTCCCGGCCGCGCACGAAGAGGAGAGGCACCGCGACGCAGGCGAGGATGCCGCCCAGGAGCTGGACGCCCCAGGTCGTCCAGGAGACCTCGCCCGGCGGCTGATGGAAGCCGTAGAGGCTCAGTCCGATCCCCCAGATCAGCGCCGCGATGAGCCCGACGCAGAGGGCCGTCTCCGCCGCTTCATCCTCTTCCTCGTGCTTGAACATCTGAATCTCCTCGTGGGCCGGCCTTGCGCTTCAGTGCGGCATCGGCTCGGCACAGTTCTTTAACGTCAATCCACAACAGCAATCGACATGCCATCATCGAGCCCGGCCGCCCTGTGCTAGGCTCCTCGTTCGATTTTTCTCCCGGAGGAGGGAACATGCCCACCCACTATCCCCAGGAAGCCGTGCTCCGCGACGGGCGTCGCCTGCTGGTCCGGCCGTTCACCGAGAACGACGTCGACGCCCTGTACGAGTTCTTCCTGCACCTCCCTCAGGAGGTCCGCCGCTTCGCCTGGGATCGCATCGACAACCATTCGCTGGTCGAGAGCTGGGGGCGCGACCTCGACTACGCGAAGGTGCTGCCGCTGCTCGCCTGGGACGGCCACAAGGTGGTGGCCGACGCGACGCTCCACCGGCGGAACGGCAGCCCCCTGCGCATGGTCGGCCGCGTGAAGTGGCTGATCGACCCCGACTACCGGGGCGAGGGGCTGGGGACGCTCCTGGTCAACAACTTCATCGACACCGCCAAGGCCGACGGCCTGCGCCACCTGACCTGCATGCTGGTCTCCGACTTCGAAGCCGACGCCGTCGAGACCCTGAAGAACCTGGGCTTCGAGGGGTACACCATCCCCGGCTACGGAACAGATCCCGACGGCAACCAGCACGACATGATCAAGATGGTCCTGAAGCTCTGACCGCGGCTCGCGGGGGCGCCACGCCGCGGCGCCCCTTAGGGGAAACTACTCGTCCCGCCCGTGCGCCTGGGCCGGCGGCGAGGTGGCCTCGACGGCCTTGAACGCTTCCAGCACCCGGTAGGTGTGGGACGCCCCCTTCGGCACCACCCAGGAGTCCCCCTCCTCCAGGATCACCATCTGCCCCTCGAGGTGCAGCTCGGCCCGCCCGGAGATCACGTAGCCGACCGTCTCGTAGTCCCGCCGGCTCTCGGGCTTGTCACCCTTCGCCGGCTCCTCCTCCCACAGGCGCATCGCCACGTGCACCCCGGAGGCGAGGTACTTCTGCCCGAGGGAGCCGTGGGGGGAATGCCTGGAATCGACCTTGGTCACCGTGGTATCGCTCATCATCTCTCCTCCTTCGCCGTGGACCTTGCAGAAGCGTTGCCAGCGTGGCACGACCGTTGCTCCTGAGGTTTGGCAGAAGAAGGCTGGGGACGGTTTTCCCCTCTGGTATTCCCTCTTAAAGAGGAAGGAGACGACGACATGCCGATGATCCTGCTGTCCAAGGGGGCGGAGATCCTGCTGGTCCAGTTCCACGAGCCCAAGGGGGACCGCGTCGGCGCCAAGGTCGGCGACCGCCTGCCCGAGAGCGCTTTCACGGAGGCCGCGGCCGAGAGCCCCGGCGTCGATTTCGACGGCGCGACACAGTCGCTGCTGGACGGCGACCTCGTACGCCAGGAGAACGGGGAGTTCATCCTCACCCAGGAAGGGTACGACTACCTCTACAAGCGGGCCGGCCACCGGATGGGCGAGGGCTAGCCGCCCGACCGCTTGGCCTTGTAACCGGCCTGGACCAGCTCGGTGAGCAGCCGGTCGGCATGGTCTCCCTGGACTTCGAGCTCGAAGGCCGGGGAGCCCGTCCGGCGCCTTTCCCTCCTTCAGCGTCCCGCCGCCGCCGCACATCCGTTTCCAGGCGGCGAGCAGCGCTTCGGCCTCCGGCCGCGCCAGCACCAGGGGAGCCACGACCGTCACCATCTTGCCCCCGCGCCCGCCGCGCTCCCGGCGCACCCGGGGGGACTGCGCCGGCGGCGGCAAGCTCGTTCCCGGCTCCTTCCGAGCCGGCACGTCCCTTTTCTGGACGGGAGACTCCGTCGAATAGACCGTCCGGCCCGTTTTCAGCTTCACGCCCGCCCCCCTACCGCCCGGAATGCCGTTCGGAGGCCGGGCGTTGTAGGATCTTCGCACGACCCTCCGGGTCCGCAAAGGGGAAGACCGTCTTGGACGACATCCGTAATTTCTGCATTATCGCCCACATCGACCACGGCAAATCGACGCTGGCCGACCGGCTGATCCAGCGCTGTGGCGGGGTGGAGGCACGCGAGTTCCGCGACCAGATCCTCGACTCGATGGATATCGAGCGCGAGCGCGGCATCACCATCAAGAGCAACACCATCACCCTCCGGTATACGGCGCGGGACGGCAGGCCCTACCGGCTGAACCTGGTCGACACCCCCGGCCACGTCGACTTCTCCCACGAGGTGCGCCGGTCGCTGATGTCCGCCGAGGGGGCGCTGCTGATCGTCGACGCCTCCCAGGGGGTCGAGGCGCAGACCGTCGCCAACCTCTACCTCGCCCTCGAGTACGACCTGGAGATCGTGCCGGTCATCAACAAGATCGACCTCCCCTCGGCCGACGTCGAGCGGGTGCGCGAGGAGATCGACGCCGACCTCGGGCTCGACCCCTTCGAGGTCGTGCTCTGCTCGGCCAAGCAGGGGATCGGCATCGACGACGTCCTGGAGGCGGTGGTCGAGAAGATCCCCGCCCCGGCGGGGGACCCGGCGGCGCCGTTGCGCGCCCTGATCTTCGACGCCCAGTACGACGCCTACCGTGGGGTCGTCCTGATCTGCCGGATCAAGGAGGGGACGATCCGCCCCGGGCAGAAGATCCGCCTGATGCACACGGCCAAGGAGTACCAGGTCGAGGAGGTGGGCCTGCTGCAGCTCCGGCGAGTCGAGGCGGCCGAGCTCGAGGCCGGCTCCGTGGGCTACGTCATCGCCGGCGTCAAGGCGGTGTCGGAGATCAACGTCGGCGACACCATCACCGAGGTCGGGCGGCCGGCGCCCGAGCCGCTCCCCGGCTACAAGGAGGCGAAGCCGGTCGTCTTCTCGTCGATCTACCCGATCTCGACCGACGACTACGAGGACCTCGCCAAGGCGCTCGACAAGCTCAAGCTCAACGACGCCGCGCTGACCTTCCAGAAGGACTCCTCCACCGCCCTCGGCTTCGGCTTCCGCTGCGGCTTCCTCGGGCTGCTCCACCTGGAGATCGTGCAGGAGCGGCTGGAGCGCGAGCACGACCTGTCGCTGCTGCTCTCCGCCCCCTCGGTGCAATACGAGGTGGTGCTGACCAACGGCGAGGAGACCACGGTGGACAACCCCTCCCTGTTCCCCGACCCGGGGAGCATCGACTTCATCCGCGAGCCCTACATCAAGGCGTCGATCATGATCCCCGAGCGCTACCTGGGGGTGGTGATGGAGCTCTGCCGCGAGCGGCGGGGGGAAGGCACCGCCTTCGAGTACCTGGCCATGGGGCGCCTGCAGGTGACCTCCGAGCTGCCGCTGGCCGAGATCCTGTTCGACTTCTACGACCGCCTGAAGACGGTCACTCAGGGGTACGGCTCGTTCGACTACGACATCACCGACTACCGCCAGACCGACCTCGTGAAAGTGGACATCCTGGTCAACGGCGACAAGGTGGACGCCCTCTCGCAGCTCGTCCACCGCGAGAAGGCGCGCCAGCGCGCCCTCCACTACTGCGAACGGCTGGCCGACACCATCCCGCGGCAGAACTTCAAGATCGCCATCCAGGGGGCGATCGGCGGCAACATCATCGCCCGCGCCACCATCAACGCCTACCGCAAGGACGTCATCGCCAAGTGCTACGGCGGCGACATCTCGCGCAAGCGCAAGCTCCTCGAGAAGCAGAAAGAGGGGAAGAAGCGCATGAAGATGGTGGGCTCCGTCGAGATCCCCCAGGAGGCCTTCCTGGCGGTTCTCAAGTCGAGCCCGGATGAATAGCAGGGCGACCGCAGGTCGCCCCTACAACCTCCGGCATAAGGTTGAGGCGGGCGAAGGTTGTAGGGGCGACCTGCGGTCGCCCTGCCGGGGAATGGCCCCCTCGCGCACCCTGTTTTAGGAATGATGCCCGAGACCATACTTCCCGAGATCATCCCGATCTTCCCCCTGACCGGCTCGCTGCTGCTGCCAGGAAACCTGCTGCCGCTCAACATCTTCGAGCCGCGCTACCGCGCCATGGTGGCCGACGCGCTGGAGGGGGCACAGCTGATCGGGATGATCCAGCCGCTCACCCCCCGGCAGGACAACTGGGTGGCCGACGCCGAAGGCCCGGATCCCGACAACCCCGAGATCTACCGGATCGGCTGCCTCGGCCGGATCGAGGAATGCGAGCCCCAGGACGACGGGCGTTATCTGATCGTCCTGCGCGGCGTCTCCCGGTTCCACATCCGGGAAGAGCTGCCGCGCCCGCGCGGCTACCGGCGGGTGCTGGTCGAGTATGCGGAGTTCCAGCGCGACCTCGACGAGCTCAACGTCTTCCTCAACCCCTCCCGGATGATGCGCGCCCTGCGCGCCTTCGGCGAGAAGCACGACCTGGAGTTCGACTACGACCTGCTGGCGAGCGTGCCCGGCATCTCGCTCCTCAACGGCCTCTCGGTGGCCCTCCCCTTCGGCCCGGCGGAAAAGCAGGCCCTGCTCGAGGCGGCCGATCCGGCCGAAAGGGAAGAGCTGCTGCTGACGTTGATGGGGATGGGGATCGAGCCGCTCTCGATCGACGAGTACTACTCGCCCCCCATCCTCAACTGACACCAAGGAGAACCCCACCATTTCCCAGCTCGACGGCGACATCCGCGGGATCAAAGCGTCCGAAGTCCGCGCCCTGGAGCGCACCTACCGCCGCCGCGTCGACCCGCGGCAGGTGGTCTCCCCCGAGCTCGCCCGGCATCTGACCGAGACCTCCCGCCGGCTCAACCGGCAGGTCGGAGTCCTGCTCGGGCGCGACGGCATCATCCGCAACGTCATCGTGGGCAATGCCCACAGCCTCACCCTCCCCGACATCGGCCGCCTGCGCGGCGGCGTCGGCCGCTTCCGCGGCCTGCGGCTCGTCCACACCCACCTGAAGGGGGAGCCGCTCACCCGCGATGACCTCAACGACCTCGCCCTGCTGCGGCTGGATCTCGTCGCGGCGATCGAGGTCCTTGGGGATGGCCTGCCGGGCCGCATCGACCTCGCGCACTTGGCGCCTCTGGCACCGGACGGCGATGGGAACGGCAATCAGGCCGAGCCCTTCGAGCGCATCCAGGCGCCCGACGTCCACCAGCTGAGCTTCGACGTCGAGGCCACGATGCGGGCGCTCGAGGACGAGTTCGCCCGCATCGCCAGCGCCGCCGGCGAGACCCGGAAGGAGCGCGCGCTGGTGATCGGCATCACCCCCGAGGACGAACACTTCGAGGAGATGCTGGAGCTGGTGCGTTCGGCCGGAGTCGCGGTCGCCGGCACCGTGCGCCAGAAGCGCTCGCAGGTGCACCCGCGGACCGTGGTGGGGAGCGGCAAGCTCCAGGACATCGTGCTCGAGGCGATGCGCGGCAGGGCGACGGTCGCCATCTTCGACATCGATCTCAAGCCCGCGCAGGCCCGCGCCTTCGAGGACGCGACGGGGCTCAAGGCGATCGACCGCACGCAGCTCATCCTCGACGTCTTCGCCCAGCGGGCGCGCAGCCGCGACGGCAAGCTCCAGGTCGAGCTCGCGCAGCTCAAGTACTCGCTGCCGCGGCTGACCGAGAAGGACGCCGGCCTCTCGCGCCTGACCGGCGGCATCGGCGGCCGGGGCCCGGGCGAGACCGTGGTCGAGATCGGCCGCCGCCGCATCCGCGACCGCATCCGGGCGCTGGAGAAGCAGGTCGAGTCCCTCTCGCGCCAGCGCGACCTGCGCCGCCGGCGGCGGCGGGAGGAGGGGGTGCCGGTGCTCTCGATCATCGGCTACACCAACGCCGGCAAGAGCACGCTGCTCAACGCGATGACCGGCAGCGAGGTCGAGTCCGCCGACCAGCTCTTCATGACCCTCGACCCGACGAGCCGCCGCCTGCGCTTCCCACGCGAGGGGGAGGTAGTGGTCACCGACACGGTGGGCTTCATCGCCGACCTGCCGCCGGACCTCGTGGCCGCCTTCCGGGCGACCCTCGAAGAGCTGGCCGATGCCGATCTCCTGCTCCATGTCGTGGACGCGGCCGACCCGCGCCTCGAGACCAAGCTGGAAGCGGTCGAGCGCCTGCTGACCGAGCTGCACCTGGGCGAGATCCCGCGCCTGCTCGTCCTCAACAAGGCCGACCTCCTCGAGCCCTACGAGGCCGACGCCCTCGCCCGCCGATTCAACGCCGTCGCCGTCAGCGCCGCCAGACGCCGCGGCTTGGCCGAGCTCATTCAGGCCGCCGAGGAGCGGCTGGGACGGGAGAAGCCGCTGATCAAGACGTATGGGGAGGAGGGGCAGGAGCCGGCCCAGGCGGAGGTGGTGTAGAATCTCTTCGAAAGGAAACAGCGTCATGTCCCTCGAAGACCTCAAGCGCGAAGCCCTGAAGCTCTCCTTCGACGAGAGGGAAGAGCTGGTTCACTCCTTGTACAAGAGCCTGGACGAGGAAGAAGAAGACCCTGACATCGAGCGCGCCATCATGGATGAGGTCAAGCGCCGGTATGAGGCGATCCAGGATGGGAGAAGCAAGCTGATCCCCATGGAGGAAGTTTTCGCCGAGCTTCTTGTGGAGCATGATTGAGACAGGTCCAATTTGATGCTGCGGCAGAAGCTGATCTCCAAAGTGCACGGCGCTACTACGAAGAGCGGAGAACCGGACTCGGCGAGGAGTTCTTCGCCGCTGTCTTGAGCCGATGCAAGCACATCGCTCTCTATCCTTTCGCCGCCCGTGCCATTGAACATGAATTCCGCAAAACCCCTATGCTGGGAAAATTTCTTTTTGACATCTATTACTATGTCGAAACCGAAGAAATCATCGTCGTTGCCGTGATGCACCGGCGACAGCACCCGGATTCGTGGAAAAGACGACGCTGAACACTGCTGCAGCTCAAAACCCCGGCCTCTATCTCCACATCCCCTTCTGCTCCGCCATCTGTCCCTACTGCGACTTCGCGGTCCTGACCGGCGGGCCGGAGCGGAGGAGGCGGTTCGCCGATCATCTGATCTCCGAGATCTCCCTCTGGTCTCCGGATCGTTCCGCGTTTGATTCCATCGACACGATCTACTTCGGCGGCGGCACTCCCTCGGCGCTCGCGCCGGAGGACATCGCGCGCATCCTCGCAGCCGCCCGCGAAAACCTTTCGATCCAGGATGGCGCCTGGGTCTCTTTCGAGGCCAATCCTGAGGATGTCAATCCCGCGAGCGTCCGCGCCTGGCGCGATCTCGATGTCCGCTTTCTCTCGCTCGGCATTCAATCGTTCGATGCGGACGCGCTGCGGTTCCTCGGCCGCCGGCACACGCCCGAGGAGGCCCGGCGGAGCGTGGAGACCGCCCGCGCGGCCGGCTTCGATACGATCTCGATCGATCTGATCTACGGCCTGCCGGGCCAGCCGTTCGAGATCTGGCGGCGGACCCTGGAGCAGGCCGTCGCGCTTCAGCCGGATCACATCTCCTGCTATCAGCTCACCTTTCACGAGGGAACTCCGTTCGGTTTCCGTCTCGCGAAGGGGCAGATGAGCGAGCTGCCGGAAGAGGCGCAGGGGGACATCTTCCTCTTCACCCACGAGTTTCTCCGCGATCGTGGGCTACCCGCCTACGAGGTCTCGAACTTCGCCCGCTCGGTCGAGCACCGCTCGCGGCACAATCAGAAATACTGGCACCATGTCCCCTACCTCGGCCTCGGCCCCTCGGCCCACTCCTTTTCCGGCACCCGGCGATGGTGGAACGAGCGCAAGCTCGGCCCTTATGAAAAAAGGATCGAAGCCGGGGCGAGGCCCATCGAAGAGAGCGAAGAGCTGACGCGCGAGGATCTCGCCCTCGAAGCGCTGATGTTGGGATTGCGGACCGCCGACGGCATCGATCTCGGCGCGTTCCAGAAACGCTACGGCGTGGACCTGCGGAAGCACAACGAGCCGCTCGTCGAGCGGCTCGTTCGGGATGGTCTCCTGGAGATCAAGGGGGAACTTCTGATCCCCACCCTCGCCGGCCTCGCCGTCACGGACTCTCTCGCCCGCGACTTCGAAATTCCCGCGGAATGAAGCTACTTCCGCTTGGCCACGATCTCCATCCACTTGGCCTCTTTTCCATCCGGACCCGGGCCGTACATCTCGTTCTTGAAGTTGTTGTCGTCTATCCAGGTGATGACCTGTTTCATCGAGTTTTTCTTGCCGGTCATGGGGTCCCACACGTCCCCCGTGTACGTGCAGGTCCTGACGGCCTCGTCACAGGTCCCGGTCAGATACATGATGCCGGTCCCCATGCTGTCCACCCAGGAGTTTACGTACATCTTGCCGATGTTATCGTAGGCTTCGGTGCCGCGCCCTTCGAACGGCATCCCCATGAAATTGCCCTTCCAGGTGTGCTCGACGTAGCGGCCGCCCATCAGGATCTCGCCGTGCATCGTACCGGCCGCTTCCATCGGCGGCTGGCCAGGAGCCATCCAGGCCTTGTTCGTGAACGTCCACTCCCCCGCGAGACGGGCGAGCTTCTTCTGCTGCTCCCCCGGGGCCGTGGCCTTCATCATCGCCTCCTCGGCGGCACCCATGGCGGGGGCGCCGGCGGGCTTCGGCTTGTCCTGAGCGAGGGCGGGCATCGCCGTGAGGGCGAGCAGGGACAACGCGACGGTCCATCGTGCCTTCATCGTGTTTCCTCCTTTGAGATCCATGACATGGACGGGCGAAACAGCGCAGGGACGCTTCCAAGGGGGCGGTCCGCGGAAGATTCACCCCTTGAATTACGCTTCGTTACCGCATAGACTATCACCACGGCGCGGTTGCGTCAACCGGGAAACTCTGACGGGAAGGCACCGTTTTCCGCCCTTGCGGGTGGGGAATCCGGGTCCTGTATCATGGGTCGCTCCGATCGATCGACACTGAATCTCTGCTCAACGAATCCATGGCTTACGACGCTTCCTCTATTGAAGTCCTGACCGGTCTGGAGCCGGTGCGCAAGCGTCCCGGCATGTACACCTTCACCGACCGGCCCGACCACCTTGCCCAGGAGGTGATCGACAACGCCGTCGACGAGGCGGTGGCCGGCCACGCCAACGACATCCTGGTGACGCTCTACGACGACAACTCCCTCTCGGTGGCCGACAACGGCCGCGGCATGCCGGTCGACATCCACAAAGAGGAGAAGGTGCCGGGGGTGGAGGTGATCCTCACCCGCCTGCACTCGGGCGCCAAGTTCTCGGACAAGAGCTACCGCTTCTCCGGCGGCCTCCACGGCGTCGGCGTCTCGGTGGTCAACGCCCTCTCCTCGAAGCTGGAGGTCTGGGTGCGGCGCGGCGGCCAGGTCCACCACATGGGCTTCGCCGACGGCGCCAAGACCTCGGGCCTCAAGGTGGTGGACACGGTCGGCCAGCGCAACACCGGGACCACGGTCCGCTTCTGGCCGGACCCGAAGTTCTTCGACTCCCCCAAGTTCGGCATCCCGAAGCTCAAGCACGTCCTTCGCGCCAAGGCGGTGCTCTGCCCGAAGCTGCGCATCCGCTTCGTGCACGAGGAGCACCCGGACGACAACGACGAGTGGTACTACGAGGACGGCCTCCGGGACTACCTCATGGGCGAGCTCGACGGCTGCCAGACGGTGCCCGCCGAGCCCTTCCTCGGCCATTTCCGCGGCAAGGAGGAGGAGGTCGACTGGGCGGTGGCCTGGCTCGCCGAGGAGGAGGAGACCTCCGACGTGCTGGGGGAGAGCTACGTCAACCTCATTCCCACCACTCAGGGGGGGACGCACGTCAACGGCTTCCGCGCCGGCCTGACCGACGCCATCCGCGAGTTCTGCGAGTTCCGCGACCTGCTGCCGCGCGGGGTGAAGCTGGCTCCCGAGGACGTCTGGGCACGCTGCTGCTACGTCCTCTCGGCGCGGATGAAAGAGCCCCAGTTCACCGGCCAGACCAAGGAGCGCCTCTCCTCGCGCGAGGCGGCGGCCTTCGTCTCCGGCGTCACCAAGGACTCCTTCGCCCTCTGGCTCAACCAGCACACGGCGGATGCCGAGCGGATCGCGCGCCTGGCCATCGACAGCGCCCAGACCCGCCTGCGCTCCGGCAAGCAGATCAAGCGCAAGACGGTGACCGCCGGCCCGGCCCTCCCCGGCAAGCTCTCCGACTGCACCAGCCAGGACCTCAACCTGACCGAGCTGTTCCTGGTCGAGGGGGACTCGGCCGGCGGCTCGGCCAAGCAGGCGCGGACCAAGGAGTATCAAGCGATCCTCCCCCTGCGCGGCAAGATCCTGAACACCTGGGAGGTCGATTCCTCGCAGGTGCTGGGCTCGCAGGAGGTGCACGACATCGCCGTCGCCCTGGGGGTCGATCCCGGCTCGGACAAGAAGGACGGCCTGCGCTACGGCAAGGTCTGCATCCTCGCCGACGCCGACTCCGACGGCGCCCACATCGCGACGCTGCTCTGCGCCCTCTTTCTCCGCCACTTCCGGTCGCTGGTGGCCGACGGCCACGTCTATGTGGCCATGCCCCCCCTCTACCGCATCGACATGGGCAAGGAGGTCTACTACGCCCTGGACGAGCGGGAGAAGAAGGGGATCCTCGACCGCCTCGAAGCCGAGGGGAAGCGGGGCAAGCCCAACGTGCAGCGCTTCAAGGGCCTGGGCGAGATGAACCCGCTGCAGCTGCGGGAGACCACCATGGCCCGCGAGACGCGGCGCCTCGTCCAGCTCGTCCTCGAAGACGGCAGCGACCCGCCGAAGGACCCTTCCAAGGTGATGGACATGCTCCTCGCCAAGGCCCGCTCCGGCGACCGCAAGGACTGGCTGATGGCGATCGGCGACCGGGCCGAGGTCGAGGTTTGAGATCTCATGCCGCGGATGGCGGCCCTTTCGACGAGGTCATGCCTGAAGCAGAGGAGCTCGCCCGCCGAATTATTGAAAAACGCGAGAGAAACACGCAGCTCCCTTGGGATGAAGATCCGTTCTTCAAAGACGTTGCGGTATACGACGGCCCAGTCCCCGCAGACGGTTCGGAACGTCATGACGACTACATTTACGGAGACAAGGATGATCTTCGTCGACAACGAAAGCCGTAAACGGAATCATGCCTAGAACCTCCCGCAGAAAAGGCGGCAACGGCGAGGACTCGCTCTTCAAGCCCGCCTTCGCCGAGATCGAAAAGCTCTCCCTCGCCGAGTTCACCGAGAAGGCATACCTCGACTACTCGATGTACGTCATCCTCGACCGCGCCCTGCCCAGCGTGGCGGACGGCCTGAAGCCCGTGCAGCGCCGCATCGTCTATGCCATGTCCGAGCTGGGCCTGTCGGCCAACGCCAAGTACAAGAAGTCGGCCCGCACCGTGGGCGACGTGCTCGGCAAGTACCATCCGCACGGCGACTCCGCCTGCTACGAGGCGATGGTGCTGATGGCGCAGCCGTTCAGCCTGCGCTACCCGCTCGTCGACGGCCAGGGGAACTGGGGCTCGCAGGACGATCCCAAGTCGTTTGCCGCCATGCGCTACACCGAGTCGCGGCTGACGGCGTTCTCCCAGGTGCTGCTCGCCGAGCTGGAGCAGGGGACGGTCGAGTGGGGCCCGAACTTCGACGGCACCCTCCAGGAGCCGAAGCTGATGCCGGCCCGGCTGCCGCACGTGCTGCTCAACGGCGCCTCCGGCATCGCCGTGGGCATGGCGACCGACATCCCCCCCCACAACGTGGGCGAGATCGTGGGCGCCTGCATCCAGTTGCTCGACGATCCCAAGCTGGCCTACGACGCGCTCTACGATGCCATCCCCGGCCCCGACTTCCCCACCGACGCCGAGATCATCACCTCCCGCCAGGAGATCCGGCGGATCTACGAGACCGGCTCGGGCTCCCTGCGCCTGCGGGCGTCCTGGGAGGTGGAGGACGGCGACGTGGTGATCACCGCCCTCCCCTACCAGGTCTCGGGCAGCAAGGTGCTGACCCAGATCGCCGCCCAGCTGCAGGCGAAGAAGCTCCCGATGGTCGAGGATCTGCGGGACGAGTCCGATCACGAGAATCCGACGCGCCTGGTGATCACGCCACGTTCGAACCGGGTCGATCTCGAGGGGCTGATGGCCCACCTCTTCGCCACCACCGACCTCGAGCGGACCTACCGGGTGAACCTCACCATGATCGGCCTCGACGGCCGGCCGCGGCAGTTCAACCTGCGCGAGCTGCTGACCGAGTGGCTCCGCTTCCGCGTCGAAACCGTACGCAAGCGGCTCCAGTTTCGCTACGACAAGGTGCTCACCCGTCTCCACGTGCTCGACGGCTACCTGATCGCCTACCTCAACATCGACGAGGTGATCCGGATCATTCGCACCGAGGACCACCCCAAGGCGCGGCTGATGGAACGCTTCCGCCTCTCCGACGCCCAGGCCGAGGCCGTGCTGGAGCTCAAGCTCCGGCACCTCGCCAAGCTGGAGGAGATGGAGATCCGCACCGAGCAGGCCGCCCTCGCCAAGGAGCGCGACGCGCTGGCGAAGATCCTCAGCTCCGAGGGGAAGCTGCGCCGCAAGGTGCGCGACGAGCTGACCGCCGATGCCGAAAAATTCGGCGATGCCCGGCGCTCGCCGATCGTCGAGCGCGGGGCCGCCAAGGCGATGGACGAGAACGCGCTGATCCCCACCGAGCCCGTGACCATCGTCCTCTCCGAGAAGGGGTGGGTGCGGTCGGGCAAGGGGCACGAGCTCGATCCCAAGGAGCTCTCCTACAAGGCGGGGGACGGCTTCTTCATGGCCGTGAAGGGGAGGAGCAACCAGTCCGCCGTCTTCCTCGACTCGACGGGGCGTACCTACTCGCTGGCCGCCCACGCCCTCCCCTCGGCCCGCGGCCAGGGGGAGCCGCTCTCCAGCCACGTCACCCCGCCGCCCGGCGCCATCTTCGTGGGGGTGATGATCGGCGGCGACGACGATCTCTACCTGATGGCCACCACCGCCGGCTACGGATTCCTGGTCAAGCTGGGAGATCTGCAGACCCGCCAGAAGGCCGGCAAGGCGGTGATCACCGTGCCGGACGGCGCGAAGGTCCTGCCGCCGATCCGGGTGCTGCATCCGGACTCCGATCTCCTGGCCGCCGCGAGCGACGCCGGCCGCCTGCTGGTCTTCCCCGTCGGGGACCTCCCCCTGCTCCCGCGCGGCAAGGGGGTGAAGATCCTGACCCTCGCCGCGAAGGGAGAGCCCGAGTCGCTCACCGCCCTCGCCGTCATGCCCGAGGGGGTCCACCTCATCGTCCACTCCGGCAAGCGCTACCTCAACATGAAGCCCTCGGACTGGAAGGAATTCGCGGGCGCCCGGGCGTTGCGCGGGAACAAGCTGCCGCGGGGGTTCCAGAACGTGGGGGCACTGGAGGTTCAGTAGGAAGGGATCGTATCCTTCGCCGGCCGGCCCCCCTTTTTCCGCACCTGCTACACTCCCCCGCCGCTGAACCGGCGCTGTTTGCCGGGTTGTTCACCGGAGGAGGAGTTGTCATGATCGAGATCGACCGCGAAATCACGCAGGACTTCGAGCGCGCCAGCGGGCTCGAGTGGCTGGAGACCAACGGGCTCGGGGGGTGGGCCGGCACTACGGTGGCCGGCGCGCACAGCCGCCGCTCTCATGGCCTGCTCGTCGCCGCCACCCAGCCGCCGGGCGGGCGCACGGTCCTGCTTTCCCGATTGGACGAGACCCTCCACCTGGGGGGCGAGAGCTTCGAGCTGAGCTGCAACCGGTTCCCCGGCGCCGTCGCCCCCCGCGGCTTCGAGCACCTGACCGCGTTCCGCAAGGACCTGTTCCCCACCTTCGACTACGAGGCCGGGGGCGTGCGGCTGCGCAAGACCGTGGCCGCCGTGGACGGCGAGAACACCACGCTCGTGCTCTACGAGGTGCTGGAGGCTCCCGGCCCCTTCATCCTGTCGCTGCGGCCGTTCCTCGCCGCCCGCGATCTCGATGCCCTCGCCTCTGCCAACTCAGCAATCTCCCAGGAGACGCCGTTCGCGGACGATGTCCTGCGGCTCCGCCTCTATCCGGACGTCCCCGAGGTCTTCCTCCAGGTGCCCGGGGCGGAATTCCGCGCCCATCCGCACTGGTGGTATCGCTTCGAGTACGAGGGGGATCGCCGGCGGGGGGGTGAGTTCCAGGAGGATCTCTGGACCCCCGGCGTCTTCGGCCGCGAGCTCGCCACCGGCGACCGGCTCGGGATCGTGATCTCGACCCAGGATCCGTCAGGCCGCGACGCCTTCGCCCTGTTCGAGAAGGAACGCAAGCGGCGAGAGAAGATCGTCAAGGCGATCGACCAGAAACTGGGGGGCGGGACGATCTCGCCCGCCATCTGGCGCTCGCGGCGGACAGCTTCCTGGTGCGCAAGGGACCCGGCCAGCGCGCCGTGATCGCCGGCTATCCCGGATCGGAGGAGCGCAGCCGGGACACGATGATCGCCCTCCCCGGCCTCTGCCTGGTGACCGGCCGGCACGAGGACGCGAAGAAGATCCTCCGCGCCTTCGCCAGGAGCCTCCACCAGGGCCTGCTCCCCGACCGGCTGCCCGAGAAAGGCGAAGAGCCTACGTTCACCTCGGAAAGCGCCTCGTCCGGCGCCTCGCTCTGGCTGTTCGTGGCCGCCTGGAGGTATCTGCAAGCAACCGGCGACGAGGCGTTCACCCGCGACATGCTCCTCCCCGCCCTGCGCAAGGTGATCCACTGGTACGACAAGGGGACGCTGCTCGGGATCAAAACGGGAACGGACGGGCTGCTCCCCGGCTCCAGCGTCGAGGTCGCCGCGCTCTGGTTCAACGCCCTCTCGATCCTCGCCGACTTCGAGGCGCGGCTCGGCGATCCGGCCGAAGCCAAGCGTCTGATCCAGCGGGGGCGACGGGCCCAGAAAGCGTTCCAGGAGACGCTCTGGAACGAGGATGACTCGCCGCGCCCCGACCAGATCTTCGCCCTCAGCCTCCCCTTTCCCCTGCTGCCGAAACCGAAAGCGGTGCGGGTGCTGGCTGCGATCCCGGAGGATCTCTATACCCCGGCCGGTCTGCTCGGCCCCTATCTCACGGCCCTGGTACACGTTCACGGCGCCGCCGGCCGCAGGCAGGGACTGGCCGCGGTCGCGCGGCTGAAGCCCGGGTTCGAGGCGGGCGCCGAGGCGTTCCGCGAGGCATGGAGCGTGGCCGAGCTGTTGCGGGCCTATGTGGAGGACCTGCGGACGGGTGAGACGAAGCCGGCGAAGAAGAGTCGGGCGAAGAAGAGCTCCTGAGGGATCTTGCCGGTTGGTCCCGTCTCCCTTCCGCGCCCGCTCGATGGTACCTTCTCCCGCGGAGTGGTCGCATGAGTCCCAAGCCCCGGCACGTCATCCTGGTCGGCAATCAGCAGGTCGCCCTCCCCGAAGGGGTGACGGCGATCGACTGGTCGCTGGAGCGGGTCAATTACCAGAACCCCCGGATCCGCTCGTACCTGGGGTGCATCCGCCTGATCGAAGGGGTGCTCGAGAGCAACTACGCCCTGCTCCACTGCTCGCCGGAGCGCCTGCTGGACATCTGGCGCAAGGTCCGCCAGGTCGCCTCCCTGATCCGGACGCAGCTCTCGCCGCTGCTCGAGGCCTCCTCTCCCATTCCCCGCCTGGAAGAGGCCCGGCAGAGCGCCGGCATGGCTCTCCTGATGCTGAACGACCACGTCCTGCGCGGGCTCGACCGCTTCCCGGACGACGTGCCGGCCGGCCAGCTGATGGAGGTCCGCAAGCTGCTCTGCGTCTCGATTGGCCAGATCCACTCCTTCCTGCACGACACCTTCGGCGAGGTCATGGCGGCCGACCCTCGGAGCCTGCACGACGCCGACTACTTCCTCTCCCGCCGCTTCCCACGCGACATCGACGAGGCCGAGTGGCTCCACTCCACCCTGCTCCGGCTCGGCGAGTACCTGGCGGGCCTGGAGGCCTCCCGGCAGCAGCACCTCGCCGCGATGTCGACCGCCATCCGGCGGGACGAGGCGGTGCCGTCGCTGGCCGCCTGGGAGCCGACCGCGGACTTCCTCGAGGTCCTGCTCAACGGCCTCACCCCCAAGCTCAAGGAGGTGCTCGCCCTGCGCGGAGTGCGCTTCTACGAGATGGAGATCCTCGACCGCCACGCCTTCGAGATCCCCCACCGCTGCCGCGGCATTCTCGAGCTGCACGAGGCGACGCTCGAGGCGGTCGACGGGATCAAGGCCGCCGTCGGCACCTCACAGGCGGCGAAGGAGCAGGGGGTCCGCGACCTCATCTGGTGCCACGCAGCCTTCGGCCGCCGAATCGCCACCCAGCTCTCCGAGATCGACACCGTGCTGCGCGACCTCGTCGCCTTCGTCCCCCTCTGGGTGGAGGCCGTCGAGAAGCGGCGCGCCCTCCTGCTGCGCAAGAGCGTCGAGGACGGCGCGCCCCCCCGCGAGGCCTGGTAGGCGCTGCCCGCCATGGCCATGGTATCCGGCCGCCGCCTCCCCCTCCTCCTCGGCGCGGCCCTCGCCCTGCTCACCCTGGCCGCCTACCTGCCCACGCTCCACAACGGCTTCGTCAACCTCGACGACGGTCTCTACGTCACCGGCAACCCGCACGTACAGCAGGGGATCACCGGCGCCAGCGTCGCCTGGGCGCTGACCGCCAACGTGGCGAACAACTGGCACCCGCTCACCCTGCTCTCCCACCTGCTGGACTGCCAGCTGTTCGGCCTTGACGCCGCCGGCCACCACGCCATGAGCCTCCTGCTGCACCTCGCCAACGTGCTGCTGCTCTTCGCCGTGCTGCGCCGGCTCACGGGAGCCGTCTGGAGGAGCGCGGCGGTGGCGGCTCTCTTCGCGGTCCACCCCGCCCACGTCGAGTCGGTGGCCTGGGTGGCCGAGCGGAAGGACGTGCTGAGCGCCCTCTTCTGGCTCCTGGCGATGGCAGCCTACGGACGCTACGCCCGCCATCCTTCTCTCGACCGCTATCTGCTCGTGGCCCTGGCGATGGCCCTGGGGCTGGCGGCGAAGCCGATGGTGGTCACCCTGCCGTTCGCCCTCCTGCTACTGGACGTCTGGCCGCTGGAGCGTCTCGGCCTCGGCTGGAAACGGCTGACCGTCGAGAAGCTGCCGCTGCTGGCGCTCTCGGCGGCGTCGAGCCTGGTGACGCTCCGCTACCAGCGGACCAGCCTCGCCCCTCTCGGCCTCGATCCCTGGAGCCTCCGCCTGGCCAACGCCGCCGTCTCCTACGCCGCGTACCTCGGCAAGCTCCTCCTGCCCAGGAACCTCGCGGTCTTCTATCCGATCCCGCTGGCGATCCCGGCCGGGAAGGTAGCGGCGGCCGCCGCCCTGCTCGCAATCCTCACCGCGCTCGCCGTCCGCACCGCGCGCAAGGCCCCCTGGCTGCTGGTCGGTTGGCTCTGGTTCCTGGGCACGCTGGTGCCGGTCATCGGCCTCGTGCAGGTCGGCCGGCAGGCGATGGCCGACCGCTACACCTACATCCCGTCGATCGGGCTGTTCGTGGCCATCGTCTGGGGGATCGCCGGGCTGATCGGAGAGAGCTCCAGGCGCCGGGCTATTATTTATAAGGCCACAGCCGCGGCGGTGGCGATCGCCCTGCTCGCGGCGGGCACCTGGATGCAGGCAGGCACCTGGCGGGACAGCGTCGCCCTCTACCGGCACGCCCTGGCAGTGACCCGCGACAACTACGTGGCCCACCTCGGCCTCGCCAAGGCGCTGGTGGCGAAGGGGGACGGGGCCGGGGCGGCGGAGCAGTACCGGGCCGCTCTCGCCCTGCGGCCCGGCCTGATCGAGGCCCGGGCTGGACTGGACTCGCTTTTGCGGGCGGAGGACCCTCATCACCCCGGCCCTCTTCTCCCGACCCGGGAGAAGAGGGAGAAAAACTCTCCCCGGGTGGGCGGTTCCCCTCTCCCGGGTCGGGAGAGGGGCCAGGGGTGAGGGTTCGCCAAGAGCGTTATAGGATCTCCCCTGCTCGCGACCCTGGTAACCCCTTGCGGCGAGCCCCAACAGGAGAAGAAAAGCGATGAAGACGCTGAGGAGCTATATCCGTGGTGACTGGCATGAGGCGAAGACCGACCTCGTGCCGCTGGTGGACCCCTCGACCGAGGAGACGATCGCCCAGGCCGGCAGCGCCGGGATCGATTTCGGGGCGGTGCTCGACTACGCCCGCGAGACGGGCGGCCCGGCCCTGCGGGCGATGACCTTCGGCCAGCGGGCGGTGCTCCTCAAGGAGATGTCCAAGGTGCTGCGGGACCACCGCGACGAGCTGCTCGACCTCTCGGCCCGCAACACCGGCACCACCAAGGCGGACGGCTCGTTCGACGTCGACGGCGGCTCCGGCACCCTCGCCTACTACTTCGCGCTCGGCAAGGGGCTCGGCGACCGCACCTTCCTCACCGAGGGGGAGGGGGTGCAGCTCGCCAAGACCGAGGGGTTCTACGGCCGGCACATCCTGATCCCCCGTCACGGCGTCGCCGTCCACATCAACGCCTTCAACTTCCCCGTCTGGGGGTTCGCCGAGAAGGCCGCCTGCGCCCTGCTCGCCGGCACGCCGGTGATCACCAAGCCCGCCACGGCAACCTCGATGGTCACCGAGCGGGCGATCGAGCTGATCGTCGAGGCCGGCTTCCTCCCCGCGGGCGCCCTGCAGCTGATCGTCGGCTCGACCGGCGACCTGCTCGACCGCCTCGGCGCCCACGACGTGCTCGCCTTCACCGGCTCGGCCGACACCGCCCGCGGCCTCCGCTCGCGGGCCAACCTGCTCGCCGCCAACACGCGGGTGAACATCGAGGCCGACAGCCTGAACGCGGCCGTGCTCGGCCCCGACGTCCAGGACGGCTCGGCCACCTTCGGCCTCTTCCTCAAGGACGTGGTGCGCGAGATGACCCAGAAGACCGGCCAGAAGTGCACGGCCGTGCGCCGCATCCTCCTCCCCGCCGGCCGCGTCGACGCCGTGCAGGAGGCGCTGATCGCGAAGCTCTCCGAGGTCGTGGTGGGCAACCCGGCCGATCCGGCGGTGCGGATGGGCCCGCTCGCCACCGCCCAACAGCTCGAGGACACGGTCGGCGGCATCGCCGAGCTGGCGAAGGCCGCGCGGATCGTCCACGGCACGGGCAAGCGCGCGGATGGCGTCGGCGCCCCGGAGGGCAAGGGCTTCTTCGTCCATCCGACCCTCCTGCGCGGCGACGACGCCCGCAACGCCGGGCCGATCCACCAGCGGGAGGTCTTCGCCTCGGTGGCCACGATCCTCCCCTACGACGGCAGCGCCGGCGAGGCGGCCGAGATCGTGGCCCTGGGCGGCGGCACGCTGGTGACCTCGGCCTACACCGACGACGCGGCCTGGGCCGGGGACTTCGTGGCCCGCGGCGGCGGCGACACCGGCCGCATCTACATCGGCTCCGAGGGTTCCGCCGAGGTGGCCCCCGGCTCCGGCGCCGCCCTGCCGCAGACCCTCCACGGCGGCCCCGGCCGCGCGGGAGGCGGCGAGGAGCTCGGCGGCCTGGTCGGCGTGAAGCTCTACCTTCAGAGAGTGGCCGTGCAGGGGAGCAAGAGCCTGGTGGATAACTTGGTGGAAGGATAGAGCCTCAACGGAGGAGGGACAGGAAGTCGTCGACGGAGAGCCGGGCCTGCTTGAGCAGATGTGCCAGGGTCGAACGCTTGACCGGCCGGTGGGCCGGGACGGTCAACTTGAGGGTCTCGTCAGGAAGGCGCTTCTGAAGGCGGATGTGGCTGCCCTTCTGCCGGACGACGATCCAGCCGTCCCGTTGCAGTGCCCGGATGATCGACAGATAGTCGAGGGAAGGGACCTTGCTCACACCACGAGCTCGCGAACTTCGAGCCCATCCCCTTTGACAATGTCATCCTCCACCGTCTCGAGGTAGAGATCGATGGCTTCACGGACGTTGGTCATCGCCTCGTCGAGAGTATCCCCTTCGCTGATGCAGCCTGGCAGAGAGGGAACATAGGCCGTGTAGCCTCCTTCGTCACTGGGCTCCAAGACGATTTTCAATGTCATGACACCTCCGAGAGAAGACTGGACGATTCTACTCAATATCGGCGACTGATGAGGAGCCTCTCATGAACAAGGATCAGATCCTCCGCGACCATCTCCTGGAGCTGCTGAAGGGCGGCCACGGCCACGCCACTTTCGACAAGGCGATCGAGGGGCTGCCCGCGAAGCTCCGCGGCACCAAGGCCCCCGGCCTCCCCCACACCGTCTGGCAGCTCGTGGAGCACCTGCGGATCGCCCAGTGGGACATCCTGGAGTTCAGCCGCGACAAAGATCACGTCTCCCCCGACTGGCCCAAGGGGTACTGGCCGGCAACCGAGGCACCGCCGGACGACGCCGCCTGGGAGAAGAGCGTGGAGTCCTTCCACCAGGACCTCCAGGCCCTGCAGGATCTGGTGGCCGACCCCAAGACCGACCTCTACGCCAAGCTCCCCTGGGGAGACGGCCAGACGGTCCTCCGTGAGGCGATGCTGGTGGCGGACCACAACGCCTACCACGTCGCGCAGATCGTCTCGACGCGTCAAGTTTTGGGGGCCTGGAAGTAGGGATCTCTTCTCAACCCGCCATCCCGCCGTCCGCTGAAGCGCAAAAACCGGTTTTGACGGTTCCCCGCGACCGTTTTTCCCGTCCCGACCGTTTTTTTGCGATCCGGACCGCGGTTTTGCTTTCCCGGCCGTTTTTTTAGCTTCCCGAGCGCCCATCTTTCTTCGATGGCCGTTTTTTTGGCGTCCCGAGCCCTCGTCTTTCTTCCCGGACCGGCATCCTGGCTTCACGGACGCTCATCTTTCCATCCGGAGCGCCATCTTTCTTCCGCAGCCGCCATCTTGCTTCCGGAACCGCCATCTTCGTGACCGGAGCCGCCGGGATTCGGTTTCAGCCGCCATCCTGCTCCCGGAAGCCTCATCCGCGCCTCCGAGGCCGCCATCTTCTTTCCGATCCATTGTGCATCGGACATCCAGGCCGAGGAACTCATCGGCCCTCATTGTCCTAGTGCATCAGACGTCGCGGAGAAACTCGTTGCGGGAATTCTATAATCCGTTCGCATAAATTCTTGACACGGCCGGCTGACGGATCTACCATCAGGCCGTCGTCGAGGTTCCCCAGCAATACCCCAGGCCGCCTCTCTGGAGAGCGGCGGAAAGGAGGTCTCTCATGACCTGAGGGAGGACGTGTATCTGTACCTGTCGGCCCTGAACGCACGCTTGACGAGGGCGGGAAAACCCTCGAAACCAGACAACTCAAAAAAGGGAGAAAGATCATGGCTACTTTTACGCTGGCAAAGTTGATCGCGGACTGGGAGCTGCTCAACACCGCTCTGCAGCCGCACCTCACGGACATGCCCTACCTCCAGGACAAGTCGGCCGCGCTCGCGGGGCTCATCACGGAGGCGAAGACTATGGACACCCGGCAGCAGGATCTGCGCGGCAGCCTTCAGGAGACCGTCCGGCAGCGGCAGACCCTTGAGAAGGAGGGGACGACCCTCCACCTCCAGGTCGCCGCCATCCTCCGGGGCAATCTCGGCTTCGATAACCAGACGCTCCTCGCCTTCGGCCTCAAGCCGCGCCGCCCGCGCCGGAAGAAGACCCCGGACGCCACCCCGCCGCCAGCCCCGGCCGCGCAGCCGTAGCCGGGCCGGCCTTACCGGGCTTTTTGAAAACTGAATCGAAGCGAAGTGGGGTCCTTCGACGGGGCCTCCCGGCAGACGTGCGCCGGGAGGCCCGTCCTTTTCTTTGGTGACCATCGCTGAAGCTTATTTCTACGTTGTCAGATCAGCCCCGCAAGGGCGTCAGGAATTAGCCCGGCGGCGTGAGCCCCGGGGTTCATGACCGGTGATTGTTGAACGAGCCCCGCAGGGGCGGCAGGGAGCATCCTCCCCAGTTTCCTGCCGCCCCTGCGGGGCTGGGGGACGGTCTATGAAACCTGCCGTTCCCCCAGCGTCGGTACTACCCGTGCTTTCTTTGACTGAATGGCGCCGGCGCAATCGGACAGGCACTTCCCTGCCTAGCTATTGCTCCGCAGCAGCACCGCAACGCCCGTTGTGGGTGGTCCCGCCCTCGTGTACGCACGTCACGTCTTCGCACGTATAGCCACTGGAGCAACCCCCGCTGTCGCTGCAGGTGCAGGTGTCCGTAGCGGCCTCAGCTTTGGATGCGAGGCCATTGTGGACCAGCCAGACGCGAAGCTCGTCGTCGAACGACCTCAGCATCCTTAAATAGTCGCCGTAGGACAAAACGCGGGCGAGGTTGTCCAGGCGCTTGGCGAAAAGATCTCTCTTGCCCGGCACCAAGGTATGCTCAAAGGCCGTTGGATTGGCGACATCCGCCAGATTCTGGACCGCGTCTGCCTGTCCGCTGGTGAGGTTTTGATGCTCCGCCATAAACTTGACGAGCCCGTCTCGCCATCCCTGCACTCTGGCTTCCGGAGTCCGAAGGAGGAACTCGGCCTGGTCGTCAGGTGAAGAGACAGGGCGCTTGGCCGCGGCCGGTCCCACGATGAGGAAGAGCATGAAGAGCGGAAGGACACCGGTCGTGAGGATCTTCCGTGTTGACATGATTCATCACCTCTCTATGTATAGGTTGGTTGAATAGGGCTTCTCTTCGTCGACTCTCATCGGATGACGGAAAAAACCACCTCCTTTCGTTTAAACCGCAAAAACATCTCCCGTAAAAGAAGGGTGTCCCTCGCCTGCAAAGCGAGACAGCAAAAATAGGCGCTACCGATCCGGCGAAGAGTGAACAAAGAGTCGCGAGCTGCCCCTCCTGCCTCACCGCCCTCGGGACACACGAGGTTGCCTCAGCGACGCGGAAACTCCTGTAGTACACTGTGCCCATGCGTGCAACTCTGACGATCCGAGCCGACGAGAAACTTCGCGCGGCGCTCCGGAAGCGGGCGGCGACCCAGGGTAAGACCGTCTCCGAGCTGGCCCGCGAGATCCTGAGCGAAGCCCTCGAGGAGCGCCCTATGTCGCTACGCACAGGACACTTGCGCGGGCAGCTCGAGCTTCCGGCAGACACCTCGGACCCTTGGCGTAAGCAGATCCGGGAGCGTAACTGGCGGCCTTGAGAACGTGGCTTCTGGACACCGGCCCGATCGTTTCCTACCTCGTTGCGGCGGAAAAAGATCATCTCGCAGTCACCGCTCGCCTCGACGCCTTCTCGGGACAGCTCTTCACAACCAGTGCCGTGATCACCGAGGCGATGTACTTCGTGGCTGAGGCTCGGAGGGGCCCAACGCTTCTGGCCGAATTCGTGGCCCAAAGCGGGCTTCAAGTCCTGGATTTCAGCAGCGCTGGCGAGCTTGCCGAAGCTGCTCGCAGAATGGAGAAGTACGCCGACCTACCGATGGACTATGCTGACGCCACACTGGTGCTCCTGGCTGAGCGCTTGGGAGTCTTCGAGATCCTGACTCTCGATCGGCGCGGTTTTTCTGTGTTCCGCTCTTCGCGGGGAAAACTATTCACTATTTTGCTGGATCAACCAGAGACTGCCTGATTCCCACGCGTACCATTAGCCGTCAGGTGAAGATGGGCCGTGCTGGTGGCTTGAGCCGTGGAAATCCGAGCGGCTGTCCAGAACCGGGGGGCGCGCCGGCCCGTGGAACGGACGCGTGACACCTCGAGATCAGAGGTTACGGCAGATCGGCCAGCCCCCAGTTCCGGAGCAGGAACGTGGCGCCGTGCACCGTGCCGGCGCCGGTGGCCAGAGTCAGCTTGCGCGCGCGGACGTCCGCCCGTATCTTCGGGTCCTTCGTCCTCGTTTTGTCGGCCACGGCATTGGCGACGATCACCCGCTTGTCCTGCTCGCTCCCGATTGGATGCAAGGCCAGTTGCTCCTCGATCTGCGCCCAGGCCTCGGGGCGGAGCCCGCCGTTCTGGACATGGATGTCGAAGGCCAGCGCCCGCCCGAGCTCTGTCTCGAACCCGAGGGACTCTGCCGTCCTCAGGGCCGGCTGGAAGAACTCGCGGTCCGCCAGATCGAGCTGCGCCTCCTGCACCTCCGGGAACTCCCCGAACCTTTGAAAAGCCGCGAGCCAGGGGGCCTGGAGATGCTCCTTGGTCTTGCCCAGGCTGATGCTGTCCGCGAACGCGATCTGCCGGGCGATCGGCTCGGCCAGGATCTGGAGGAGCTGCCCGGCCAGGGAGCCGAACGCCTGCTCGATCCGCTGGGGGTGGCTCGCCTGGATCGTCAGGAGGATCTTCTGGAGAGTGCCGCTCCCGAGGTTGAACCCGATGATCCCCCAGGTGAGGCCGGCGCCGTCGAAGTTCCCCTCGGCCATGGTGAAGTCGTTCCCCTCGAAGGCGCCCGTGACTCCCAGGGCACGGTCCCGCACGGGGGGTACCGGCACGCCCAGGAGGGCTTGCCAGGTGTCACCGTCCACCTCCCCGGTCGCGGCGAGCCCCTCGGAGCCCTGAAAGGCCCGCACGGCCTGGAACGTGTCGCCGGCGAAGATCCCGTCGATCCCAAGGGTGTCGAACCCGCGCTCCGTCAACCGGCGCTGCAGGCTCCGGACGATCGCGCCCCGGACGCCTCTGGCGAAGAAAACTCGTTCCATGGGCCCTCCCGTTAGAAGAGTGCGCCCGCCGGTCCATCCTCGGAACGACGGCAACGCTTCTTCTCTCTAGACGGATTCCGCCGCCGGTTTCCCGGAATAGTGCGGAGTAGATCCACGAGCCGCCCGGCCGTGGCTCGAGCGTCGAGGGGCTACTCAGGCTCGATACGTCCGAGAGCCTCGTCGGTCGCGAGCTCAAGCTCAGCAATCTCTTTATCTGTGAGGACCCGTATTCGGGGTATCGAGAGCGTCCTTCGGCACAGCCCGGAGTTGAAACGCGAGAGCCACCGAGTCTTCAGGGAGACCCTGCTTCGGCGAAGCTTGTACAATCGCCGTCCCTGCCAGATTAGCTCTATCCAGGTTGGTGGTCAGTGGAATGACAAGAACGGACTGAAGGACCCTTATCAAGGCGTCACTCTGCCAGATGATTACTGGCCGGCGGCCGGTCTGCTCTCGCGGGCGATAAGGGCCAAGGTCTGCCCACCACACCTCGCCCCGTCTCAACGATGGTCTTCCTTGTCAAGCGCGTCGGCCCATTCGGCGAGTCCCTGTTCAGCAAGTGCCCTATCTTCTCCTGCCCCGCTCTTGCCTAACCGCTCGAGGTTCCAGCGCCTCGGGTCTGGATGACGGACTACAATCAGCGCCACACGCTCTCCCGGCGTGAGAGCCAAGGGCGCCTCCGGCTTGAGCAGACCTTCTTCGTAGCGGGCTTCAATAAATCGCATGCCTAATTCTACCACGCAGGTCCTCGTTGACACCTCCGGCTGGCTCGATGGCTTCACGGGCACGCCACGTCCGAGGCGAACCGTCGGCATGCCCTCGTTGGCCGCTCTTCACACTGGGGCGGACGATGGACAGACGCCCTCTGGGCCTGAGAGAGTGGGGGCATGCGCGAAACCACCCTCACCGAGTTGAGGAACCACGCCAAGGTCTTTTTCGACGCCGTCGAGGACGGCGAGACCGTCCGCGTGTATCACAATGGTCGGCCGATCGCGGACATCGTTCCAGTCAAAGCGGCCATACCGGCCTGGAAACAGCCGCCCCAGGCCCGGCTCTCGCTGGGTACTCTGAACCTCGGCGACGAGGTTCTGGCTGACCGCGACGAAAAGCGATGAGGGTCTTTTTCGACACCTCCGCGCTGAAGGAAGCCTGGGCACCTGCCCTAGTCTGCATATAATCGAGTGGCACTTACTTGGGCAGCATTTACTTGGGCATGAGGTGGTCGGCGGCGTCGCGGCGGTCGAGTTGATGTCGACCGGCTGCCGGTCGGTCCGCTACGGCTAAGTGCCTGGCACCTGCTTCTCAGCGCGCTATATTGTGCCGCAACCCGGCGCCCTGAACACCCAAGGCTTTCATGAGGAGAATTCTGGGTTAGAATCGCTTGGCACTTCTTTTTGACAGAGTGTGCCGGGGGGCAGGCCCCAGTGGCGTGGCAATCCATCCGAATTCATCGAGCTGTCTTTGAAGGGAGATCTGAATGGAACTTGAGAAAAGGATTGACCAGCTCCGAAAAGAAATTAAGAGCGATCGCTTGTCGATGTCAATAGGCGAGCTTGCAGGAATATATGAGCGCGGCGAGATCGATGTTCACCCAAAATTCCAGAGGATTCTTCGCTGGTCAGCGGAGCAGAAAACCAAGTTGATAGAGTCGATTCTTCTTCGAATTCCTGTTCCTCCGATTTTTGTCGCCCAAGATACTAGGGGAAAGTGGGACGTTGTGGATGGAGTTCAAAGACTTGGGACAATTCTAGAATTTCTTGGCATTTTAAAAGATGCAAGCGATCGACCAAGAGAACCATTGGTACTACGCGGAACGAAGCTACTTCCCGAGCTGGAAGCGTGCTCTTTCGATCAGGGTTCATTGGCAAAGTCTTTTTTTGACATACCCTTGCAGCTAGATTTCAAGCGTTCACGCCTTGATGTCGAAATCATCCTTAAAGAATCAGACCCTTCCACTAAGTATGAACTGTTTGAGCGCCTAAACACAGGAGGATCCATTGCCTCCGATCAAGAAGTACGAAACTGCGTTCTTGTCTGGATTAATGAAGATTTTTTTGACTGGATGAAAGATAGGTTAACTGAGGCCCAAACCTTTAGAGATTGCGTGCAGCTTCCCGATCGATTGGAAGCCCAACAATACCGATCAGAATTGGTCCTTCGTTTCATCACATTTTACAAAACCGATCTACTAGAACTTAAGAAGATCAAAGATATAGGCGAATTTCTCAATGAACAAAACCGTGCAATCGCTCAAGATCGCCACTTCGATCGACATGACCGGGAAAGAGCCTTTACAGAAACATTCAAGCTACTGTCTGCTTCGATTGGTCAGAATGCGTTTAGGAAATTTAACGCACTGAAGGGTAGCTTTGGAGGCCCATTCCTAATTTCTGCCTTTGAAGCAGTAGCTTTAGGCGTAGCGTTCAACATAGACGCTTGGCTTGCGGAAGAGCAGCCAGAGCAGAAGATAGAAGAGTTGGTAAAAGGCTTGTGGGGGCAAAGTGACTTTACCGACTACATTGGAACTGGAGTTCCGGCTAGGGATCGTATTCAAAGATCCGTGCCTTTTGGGCGACAGTATTTCAGGCCATGAGTCTGCGCACGACATCAGATCTGAGTTCGACCCTAAGAAGCGATCTCGGTTGGCGCCGCAAAGAGCTTGTGGTTTTCCGAAGCCTTGTCGATTCAATGGAATCGTCAAAAAGACAGGCGGTGCTCAGAGGCGCTATTGCGGTCTTGTATGCGCACTGGGAGGGGTTTGTGAAGAATGCTGCACAACAGTATGTCGAATTTGTAAAGCAGAGGAGACTGAAACTTAACGAGCTATCCGCCAACTTTATTGCTATGGCAGCGAAAAAGAAGATTGCTTCTATTAGGGACTCGGGCAAGATGGAGTTTCAGATTGAGTTTGTGAAGTGGTTCCTTGGCGACTGGCAGCGTCGCGCTCACCTGCCGGGCTCAGAGAGCATCAACACCGGGAGCAATCTTACCGCGGAGACTTTTAGGAACATTATTAGTACACTCGGATTGGATTACCGATCTGAATTTGCGCTGGCAGAAAAAGGCATTATACAAAGGTTGGTTGAGGTTCGCAACCATTTGGCACACGGTGAATGGCATGCTATTGATCCCGCAGAGTACCATCAGCTTCACAGTAACATTGACAGCCTTATGGTATTAGTATGCGACGAGATAGATGCAGCAGCGAGCTTGGGCCTCTACAAACATCAGTGGCAGGAACTCAAAACTACAGATGCTTAAGCTCGAAAGTAGAATGGCTCATGCTTCTCCCCTTAATTCTCTTCCACCCACGACGACGATGTAAAGCTCGATGGACAGACGCTCTCTGGGCCTGAGAGACCGGGGCATGCGCAAAACCACCCTACCGGATTGAGGAACCATGCTAAGGTCTTTTTCGGCGCCGTCGAGGGCGGCGAGACCGTCCGCGTGTACCCGAAGAAGAGCCTAGCACCTGCGCCCGGCTTGCGTTTGCGAAGGGGTGTAGAGGGCCTTCTCGTATTTCAGGATACGCACACAATTTAGAACCGGGTATGCGGGAAGAGTGGCCAAGTACTTCCGAATCAGGAATCGACGCTCCTCGGCCACCCGCCAGTGGGCTGGCTGCTACGGGTCGGCGGGCACTTCTCCTCGGCTAGCGCTTCCCCTCCAGAGGCCTATGGGTATACGATGGCTGAGCCAAGCCATGCCAGAGGCGGCTCAAACAGAGCCGACGAACCTTGAGGACACCGTGATGAACGCTCCCAAACGCTTCCAGGCTTGTCTTCTGTTGTGCAGCTTGGTTCTCGCCCTGCAACCCCTTCAGGGGTTTGCACAGTCGAATTCGGGCGCGTCGGGGACAGTCCTTCAAAAACTGGCAAAGACCGGGATGGGCAACACGATTTTGACTTCGAGATCGGCACCTGGAAGCTCACTTACGGCGCCTCCTGCACCCCTTGACGGGCTCGACGACTTGGGTCGAATACGATGGGACTACCGTCGTTCGGAAGGTTTGGCAGGGTCGCGCTAATTTGGTAGAGCTTGTAGCCGATGGCCCGGCGGGTCACTTCGAAGGCCTGAATCTGCGTCTGTACAATTCCGAGTCCCATCAGTGGAGCCTCAATTTTTCCAGCAGTGGCAGCGGCAGCTTGAGCCAGCCCACGATCGGGGAGTTCAAAAACGGACGAGGAGAGTTCTTCGATCAGGAAATGCTCAATGGTCGAGCCATCTTTGTTCGATTCGTTATTTCGAACATCACGCCAACGTCCTGCCGCTTTGAACGATCCTTCTCGGACGATGGGGGCAAAACCTGGGAAGTAAACTGGATTGCCTTAGATATACGGGTGGAGCGGGAGAAGAGTGGGGCCTGACCGCGCCGGCGTCACCGTCGAGCTGATCGGCACGCCGTCGCCCTAAAGCCGGCCGGGGAAAGGTGTAGGAAGTCCAACATGATCAAGTTCATGGTCGTTCTCTATCGGCGGCCGGATCTCAGCGAAAGCGAGTTCCAGGCCTACCTGCGCGACGTGCACGGCCCCATGGCGGAGGCGATTCCGGATCTCCTCCACTACACGCAGAGCTTCGTCGCCCCTGATCCCACGCGAAAGCACCCCGGCTGGGACGCCATCGTCGAGCTCTTCTGGGCCGACCGGACGACCATGGAAGCCGCCTGGGTCTCACCCGAAGGCAAAGCGGCAACGGCGGATCTCGCCGAATTCGCCGACCTCTCGAGAACCACTTGGTCGCTGGTCGGCTTCCGGCAGCGTCGCTAGGTCCAACACCTCCCGGTGGCGCGGTCACCCCGGGCTAGAGGAAAGAGCTATCCCCCCACGAAGGGGAGAGCCGGCGGGAATCTGCCGGTCGGAAACGCCGCGTTGCGGTCTCCCTCGGAACTTTTCCGAGCCTCCCTAAAGCCGCGACGCCTCTGCCTGCAATGGCCGGCCGGCTGACGTTAGAAGAGTGCGCCCGCCGGGCCATCCAGGAATGCTCGATGGCCGAGCCATCGGGGCGGACGGGTTCTTGAGAGTAATCTGTTTCCGCGCAAGAAGCCATGCCTAGAAACAGGCGATGTCGTTGCTTGTTCCCAAACGGGTCTGGCAGTAGGATCTCGGGAAAGGAGATCGCAATGAAAGCACTGCGTTTCGCTCAGCTTTGGGTTCTCGCGTTTGCCCTACCCGGACTTCGCGTAGCTCACGCCGGCACGATCTCGGGCAGTTTCGTGCTGGGCGGAAAGCCGGTCCCGGTGCACGAGGTCGCGGCTTTCCGGATGCGCGATCAGTTCAACCCGCGCACCGTCGAGACCTATGTCATGCTGACCGTCAAGCCCGTGGACCGCGCGGCGATCGGCGCGTCGCTCGATCCTTACGCCGTGGCGATCAATGATCCCGCCGTGCGCGACGACGACTATCTCGCCTTCAGCGTGCGGGCCAACGGCGAGACCAGCGTGAACGCCCACGTGGGCGGCACCCAGTACCTCGACACCTCGGGCACGATGATGGGCCAGCCCGGCTCGCTGGTCGCGAGCTGCCGCGAGAACACGCCGACACGCATCGCCTGCAACGTGAAGACGGCGAAACCCGTGAAGTCGATGGATGGACCGACCTGGTCGATGGACTTGAGCTTCGAGGCCGACGTGCTGGCCCGCGCGCCGGGCAAGCCGCTGGCGCGAGACGGCGAGGCTCCCGGCAAGGCGTTGCTGGCCCTGCGTGCCGCGGTCGGCGGCACGGATCTGGCGAAGATCCTGGCGCTCCTTGCCCCGCAGGAGGCCAAGAGCTACCAGGAGGACTGGCGCACGCCGGCGGAGAATCTCGCCTCAGCGAAGGAGATTCTGGATGCCCGGCTGCCGAAAATGCCCAAGATCACCGGCGGCGAGCTGGTGGCAAACGACCACGCGGTGCTCGAGGTCGAAGGCGTGCCCTACGAGAACGGTCACATGCTCTACCTCGTCGAGATGCGGTTGATCGACGGCCGCTGGGTCTACGAGACCTCGAGCGTCGCCGGCATGTTGCGGGACGCGGCCAAGAGCCCGCCCCACTGAAATCTGAATTATGGAGTGCCGAAGAGGCTCGGAGCTGCGGCGAAGTGCCCGGCACCTGCTACTACCAGCGCTTCCGGTGACTCTCGTCCACCCAGCCAGGACGATGTACAGATCGATGGACAGACGCCCTCCGGGTTTGAGAGAATAGGACATGCGTGAAACCACCTTTACCGAGTTGAGGAACCACGCCAAGGTCTTTTTCGACGCCGTCGAGGACGGCGAGACCGTCCGCGTGTACCGTAATGGTCGGCCGGTCGCGGACATCGTTCCGGTCAAGGCGGCGACGCCGGCCTGGAAGAAGCCGCCCCAGACCCGGCTCTCACTGGGTGCTCTGAACCTCGGTGACGAGGTTCTGGCGGACCGCGACGAAAAGCGATGAGGGTCTTTTTCGACACCTCCGCACTGACCAAACGCTATGTCGAGGAGGAGGGGTCGGAGCAGGTGAGGGCCCTCTGCGCCGAGGCGGATGCCCTCGGGGTCAGTGTCCTCGTGGTACCCGAATTGATCTCGACTCTGTGCCGGTTGGTGCGCGAGGGCCGGCTTTCCTCCGCGGACTATCGGAGCCTCAAATTAGCCCTGCAGGCCGACCTTTCCGACGCCGATCTCTGCGACCTCTCCCAAGATGCCTTCGAGCAGGCCCTTCGCTGCCTCGAGCTTCATCCCCTGCGGGCGCTCGACGCCCTCCACGTCGGAAGTGCTCTCGTCTACCAGCCCGACCTTTTCGTCTCCGCGGATCGCCGGCAAACCGAGGCAGCCGACCGTGAAGGGCTTGCAGTGGTGGACCTCTCCCGTTGATCTGTGGGGGACCGCCCCGGGCTTATCATCGGGTGGCACTTACTTTTGGCGGAATCAGGAGGAACCATGATGCGAACGGCGGCGTGGACCGCGATCGTCCTTGCATTTCTGACGGCTTGCCCCGCCGAATCACAGGTCGTGAATCTCTGGCCGGGCGTGGCTCCGGGCTCCGAGAAATGGACCCAGAAGGAAAGGATCGCGGAGAACACTCCGCTTGGAACCGTGGTCTTCAACGTGGTCACTCCGACGTTGACAGCTTACCTTCCGGAGCGAGCCAAGGCGACGGGAACCGGCGTCATCATCGCTCCCGGCGGCGCTTTCGTCGCGCTGGCCATCGACCTGGAAGGCAACAATGTCGCGCGCTGGCTTCAGGACAAAGGCATCGCCGCGTTC
The DNA here is from genome assembly GCA_963698025.1 of uncultured Acidobacteriota bacterium. Classification (GTDB taxonomy): domain Bacteria; phylum Acidobacteriota; class Thermoanaerobaculia; order Multivoradales; family UBA5704; genus DATARR01. Next base: position 3,365,436 of record OY969112.1, read on the forward strand.
GTGCTCAAGTATCGGATCCTGGAAAAGCGCCAGGAAGGCATTCCGGCGGGGATGAACATGGACGAGGCCGGCAAGTATGGCATCGCGGACGGAATTCAGGCCCTCAAAGTGGTCCGGCAGCATGCGGCGGAGTGGGGCCTCTCTCCCGACAGGGTCGGCATCATGGGCTTCTCGGCCGGGGCCATGGTCACCAGCGGAGCCCTGCTTCAGCAGGACGCCGCGGCGCGTCCGAGCTTCGCCGCGATGATCTATGGGGGTCCGTTCGGCGTCATGCCGGCCATTCCGGCAAAACTGCCACCCATGTTCCTGGCGTGGGCGCAGGACGACCCCCTGGCGCTCGAGCCCGTCGTCAAGTTTTACGGCGCGCTCACAGCGGCAGGCCACAAACCCGAGGTCCACATCTTCAGCGCCGGCGGCCATGGCTTCGGCATGCGAAAGCAGGGCACCAGCAGCGACCACTGGATCGATGCATTCTATGATTGGCTGGAAGCGCAGGGATTCACCCGGCGGGCTGGGGTCAAAAGATAGACGGAACCGACGAATCTCGAGGGCACCGTGATGAACGCTCAAAAACGCTTGGCAACTTGTCTTCTCTTGGGCAGCCTGGTTCTCGCCCTGCAACCCCTTCCGGGGCTTGCACAGTCGAAGCCGGATGCGTCAAAGACACGGGATGGGCAGCACGATTTCGACTTCGAGATCGGCACCTGGAAAACTCACCTGCGGCGCCTCCTGCACCCCTTGACGGGCTCGACCACCTGGGTCGAATACGATGGCACGACCGTCGTGCGGAAGATCTGGGAGGGCCGCGCCAATATGGTGGAGCTGGTAGCCGATGGCCCGGCGGGTCACTTCGAGGGTCTGAATCTGCGTCTCTACAATTCCGCATCCCATCAGTGGAGCCTCAACTTTTCCAGCAGCGGCAGCGGCACCTTGAGCCAGCCCACGATCGGGGAGTTCAAGAACGGACGCGGGGAGTTCTTCGATCAGGAAATGCTCAACGGCCGAGCCATCTTTGTTCGCTTCGTGATTTCCGACATCACGCCGACGTCCTGCCGTTTTGAACAGTCCTTCTCGGACGATGGAGGCAAGACTTGGGAAGTGAACTGGATCGCGATCGATACACGGGTGTGAGCAGGAATAGAGGGGGGCGGATCAGGCCGTCCGGTCCCCCTGCGTCGACAGCACCCCATGCCGTCCGCGGACCGGCGCGTGATGCATCGCGCAGGCGGCGAGCGCCCCTTGGCGCAGGCGCCCGGCCAGCAGCTCGCCGAGCGGGACGCAGCGCAGGCCCGCCTCCCGCGCCCGCCGCAGGAAAGCGCGGAAGTCCTCGGCGTAGGGTCCCCCCTCCAGCTCGGAGTGGAGGGTGAAGACCGGCCAAGCGGAGCGGCCCGACTCCTCGACCATGGCGGCGAAGTAGGCGGGGGCATCGGCGAAGGTGTCGCCCAGCGCCTCGTCGAGGGTGGGCAGGGTCGCCGGCACCTGCGGAGTCTTCAAGGTCTTGCCACGCACGATGGGGAGGAACGGCTCGGTGCCCCGGCAGTCCGAGGCATAGGCGAGGCCGTAGGACTCCTCGTGGAGCAGGGCATCTTCGCTGCTCAGCCAGGCGGGAGCCGCGTAGGTGAGCGGCCGCTCGCCGTAGATCCGCTCGTAGGCGCGGAACCCCTTGTCGAGCTCGGCCGCGGTCTTCGCCGGCGGAAAGCGGAGCAGGCGGTCCTGCCACTGCCGGTGATCCCAGGCGTGGACGCCGGTCTCGTGCCCCTCGTCCCGGACGCGGCGGGCGATCTCGGGAAAGGCGGTGGCGATCGGCCGCGACGGCAGCAGGGTGCCGGAGAGGACGGTACGCCAGCCGTAGACGCTGGCCGCGCCGGTGCGGGTCATCTTGGCGAGGAAGCCCGGGCGTAGCGCGTTGAGCACGGCGAGGCCGCTGCGGTCCGGCCCCATCGAGAGATAGAAGGTGCCCTTCACCCCCTCCGCCGCCATCACGTCGAGCAGGCGGGGGACGCCGTCGCGCAGGCCGTCGTGGGTGTCGACGTCGATGCGCAGGCCGAGCAGCCCCGAACCGGAAGACGAGCCGGAGGTCACGGCCGGTGGACCGTCACCGGACTCTGCTCCGGCTGATGATCCTCGCGGGCGACGGAGCGTAGCCAATCCTCCAGAAAGGCGTCGTAGGTCCGCTCCAGCGCCTCGTCGAGCGAGGTGGTGGGGTTCCAGCCGAGGAGGCGGTTGGCCTTGGCGATCGACGGCTTGCGGGCGACCACGTCCTGGTACCCCTTGCCGAAGTACCCCTCCGCGTCCACCGACTCGATGCGCGCCGGCTTGAACCCGGGGAGGGTGTCGCGATGGGCGTCGTGGATCGCCGCGAGTTGCTTCGCCAGATCGGTCACCGAGCACTCGTTGTGCGGATTGCCGAGGTTGAAGATCTCGCCGTCGCAGACGCCGTCCGGATTCTCGATGATCCGCATCAGGCCGTCGATGCCGTCCTCGACCCAGGTGAAGCAGCGCTTCTGCTCGCCGCCGTCCACCAGCTGGATCGGCTCGCCGGTCACCAGGTTGACGATGAACTGGGTGAGCACCCGCGACGAGCCCTCCTTGGCGGCGTAGATGTCGTCGAGCTTCGGGCCGATCCAGTTGAACGGCCGGAAGCAGGTGTACCTCAGCCCCACCTGCTGGCCGTAGGCGGCGATCACGCGGTCCATGAGCTGCTTGGAGGCGGCGTAGATCCAGCGCTGCTTGTTGATCGGCCCGTAGACCAGCGGGCTCGAGTCCTCGTCGAACTCCGGGTCCGGGCACATGCCGTAGACCTCGGAGGTGGAGGGGAAGACCAGCCGGCGGCGATATTTCACGCAGTAGCGGACGATCCGCAGGTTCTCCTCGAAGTCGAGCTCGAAGACCCGCAGGGGATCCTTGACGTAGGTCGCCGGAGTGGCGATGGCGACCAGCGGCAGCACCACGTCGCACTTCTTGACGTGGTATTCGATCCACTCCTTGTTGATCGTGATGTCCCCCTCGATGAAGTGGAACTGCGGATGGCCGAGCGAGTGCTCGAGCTTCGAGGAGGCGAGATCCATCCCGTAGACGTGCCAGTCGGTCGTGGTGGTGATGCGGTGGGTCAACGCGTTGCCGATGAAGCCGTTGACGCCGAGGATGAGGACGTTCATCGAAACCTCCGTCAGGAGCCGAGGCGCTCGCCGGGCACGATGCCGGCGGCCAGCGCCAGAGAGACCGCGGGCAGCTCCGGCTGCCCGTCGAGCTGCAGGGTGATCAGACGCACGGCGCCCTCGCCCGCCGCCACCGTGATGCCGTCGCGGTCGACGGCGGTCACGATGCCAGGCGCGGCGGCCGATTGAACCGAGGGGTGGTCGTCCAGGGGCAGGGCCCACCAGACCAGGAGCTTACCCCCGCGCAGGGTGGTGAAGGCGCCGGGGTAGGGGTGGGTGACGCCGCGCACCAGGTCGTAGATCCGGCCGGCGGGCCAGCTCCAGTCGATGCGGCCGTCGGCCGGCTTGCGCCCGCCGCGGTAGGAGCCTCGAGAGAGATCGAGGGGAGTCGGCTTCGCCGTGCCCGCCGCCAGCGCCGGCAAAGCGCGGTCGAGCAGCCGCCGGGCCGCCTCCTCCAGCTTGCCGTAGAGGGTGAAGGCGGTGTCGGCGGGCTCGATCGCCACCCGCTCCTGGTCGACGAGGTCGCCGGCGTCCGGCTTCGCCACCATGTAATGGAGGCTCACCCCGGTCTCGCTCTCCCCCTCGACCAGCACCCAGTTGACCGGCGCCCGGCCCCGGTAGCGGGGCAGCAGGGAGCCGTGGAGGTTGAGCGCGCCACGGGGCGCGAGCTCCAGCACGTCCGGCGGGATCATGTACCGGAAGTAGAAGGAGAACAGGAAGTCCGGCGCATACCCGGCCACCAGCTCGTGGAACGCCGGGCTCTTGGGGTCTTCCGGGAAGTGTACGGGCACGCCGCGCGCCTCGGCGCGGGCGGCGAGGGAGTCCCACCAGACCTCTTCCCGCGGGTCGTCGCGGTGGGTGAGCACGGCCGCCACCTCGAAGCCGTGACGCAGCAGCGCCTCGAAGCCGAGACAGCCCATGGTGTGGTAGCCGAGGACGACGGCTCTCATCGCGAGATCTCGGCGCCGCGGATCACCTGCCGGATCACGTAGCGCGGGCGGTCCCGCACCTGCTGGTAGATCCGCCCCACGTACTCGCCCAGCAGACCGATGGCGAACAGTTGCACGCCGAGGAAGAAGAAGACCAGGGAGAACAGGGTGAAGATGCCGGAGACCGCCCACTCCTGCCCGAAGATCAGCCGGCCGGCGATCAGCACCACGGCGGTGAGGAAGGAGGCGATCGCCATCACCACCCCGATCCCCATGGTGACCCGCAGCGGCAGCACCGAGAAGCTGGTCATCAGATCGAACTGCAGACGGAAAAGCTTCCAGAGGCTGTACTTGCTCTCGCCGTGCAGGCGCTCGCTGTGGGCGACCGGGATCTCGGTCACCCGGCCGGCGAACAGGTCGGCGAGCACGGGGATGAAGGTCGACACCTCGCTCGACGCGGCGAGCATCTTGGCCACCGGCCGGCTGTACGCCCGCAGCATGCAGCCGTAGTCGGTGAGCTGGACGCCGGTGGCCACCGCCGTCATCCGGTTGACGATCTTCGAGGCCACGCGGCGCAGCAGGGTGTCCTGGCGGTGGACGCGGATCGAGCCCACGACGTCGAACCCCTCCTCCATCTTGGCCACCAGCTTGGGGATCTCCTCCGGCGGGTTCTGGAGGTCGGCGTCGAGGGTGACCACCACCTCGCCGCGGCAGACCTCGAAGCCGGCGAAGACGGCGGCGTGCTGGCCGTAGTTGCGGTTGAAGTCGACGATCACCAGGTGCGGATCGCCCGCCGCCGCCTCGCGCAGCAGGGAAAGCGAGCGGTCGCGGCTGCCGTCGTTGACCAGCACGATCTCGTAGGGCCGCCCGAGGGCAGCCAGCGTGCGGCCCAGCCGGTCGAGGAGCTCCGGCAGGTTCGCCTCCTCGTTGTAGACGGGGACCACCACCGAGAGATACGGGTCGGTCACGATCAGATCCTCTAATCCTTCGCGTGCGCGAGCACGTCCTTGACCGCGTCCACCACGTAGCGGACGTCGTCCTCGGTCATGTCCGGGAACAGCGGCAGCGAGCAGATGCGGTCCGAAGCCCACTCCGCCTTCGGCAGCGTCCCCACGACTCCAGGGTACTTCTCCCGGTAGTAGGGCTGCGTGTGGACGGCCCGGAAGTGGAGCCCGGTGCCGACGTTGCGGGCGCGCAGGGCGGCCATGAAATCATCTCTGGAGATCCCCGCCGCGTCGAGCACCTTGATCACGTAGAGGTGCCAGGTGTGGAAGTGATCGTAGGACGGGATGCCGGGCCGTCCGATCTCCGGGATCTCGGCGAACAGCTCGTGGTAGAGGGCGGCCAGCTCGATACGCCGGGCGTTGAACTCGTCGACCGAGGCGAGCTGGTGGATGCCGAGCGCGGCCTGGAGATCCATGAAGTTGTACTTGAAGCCGGGGAGCACGATCTCCACCTGCGGCGTCCCCCCCTCGGCGTAGCGGTTCCAGGCCTGCTTCTCCAGGCCGTGGAAGCGCAGGGCGCGCAGCTTTTTCGCCAGCTCGGGGTCGCTGAGGGTCAGCATCCCCCCTTCGCCGGTGGTCATGTTCTTGATCGGATGGAAGGAGAAGGCGGCCAGCTTGTCGAACAGGCCGACATGACGCCCCTTGTACAGGGTCCCCACGCCGTGGGCCGCGTCCTCGAAGATCCAGAGCGAATGCCGGTGGGAAATTTCCAGCAACGGGTCCATGTCGCATGGAGCGCCGCCGAAGTGGACGGGGATGATCCCCACCGTCCGATCGGTCACGGCGGCCGCCACCGCTTCCGGGTCGATCTGCAGGGTGTCGGGATCGATCTCCACGAACACCGAGGTTCCCCCCAGCGCCTCGACCATGTTGGAGGTGGCGGCCCAGGTCATGGGGGGGATGATCACCTCGTCGCCGGGCTTGAGGCCGAGGGCGATCAGCCCGATGTGGAGCCCCGCCGTGGCCGAGGAGAGGGCGAGGACCTCCGGCGCGCCGACGTAGGCGGCGAAGTCCTTCTCGAAGCGTTCGGCCTTGGGGCCGGTGGTGAGCCAGCCCGAGCGCAGGGTATCGACGACCTCGTCGATCTCCACCTGCCGGATGCTCGGCCGGGAGAACGGCAGGAAGGTGTCGCGCTTCACGAACGGCTTGCCCATGCGAGCGGTCTCCTCAGGAAAAAGCGCTCAAGAAAGCGGTCAACCCGGGCTCCGCGGAGGCGCCGGGTGGTTGGTCATCAGCAGATACTTGTCCTGCCGCACCAGGATCGTTCCCGGCGCGAGCCCGTCCTGGCGCATCCGCGGCAGCTTACGGCTTTCCAGGACCAGATAGACGGTCCGGCCGGAGCTCCAGATCGGCTTGAACTGCTCCGGGCTGGGAAAGCGCCGGGCTCGTTCTGCGGGCGGCAGGTGGCCGAGGCCGAACTCCAGCTCCCCCTGGAGGTCGACGGCGCCGACGATCCGTCCGAGGTAGAACGGGAGCGTCTGAGGATAGCAGCGATAGGCGTAGACCTCGTCCCCCGGGGCGATCCGGCCGGCCAGGACGCCGGCGAGCCGTGCCGTGCTCTGGCGTTCCGAGACCCGTGGCCCCAGCGCCCAGAGGCAGCCCACGATCAACGACGGAATCGCCGCCAGAGCCACCACGTTCCGCAGCCGCCCCGCGCCGTGCCGCCCCCACCAGCCGGCCGCGACCAGGGAGACGGCCAGGGCCGGCAGGGCGAAGACGAACAGGGAGGGGGTGAAGCTCGTCGAAAAGATCGCCACCTTGCCGAGGGACGCCCAGAGGAGGGCGGCGGCCAGGGCCGCCAGCACCAGCGCTCCCACCAGGCCGCCGGTCCGGAGCCAGCCCCGGAGCCGCTCGTCTTTCGCTTCGAGCGTCGCATCCAGAGCCAGGGCGATCAGCACGGCCAGCGGCGGCAGGGCCGGCAGGATGTATGGCACCAGCTTCGAGTGCGACGCCGAAAAGAAGAGGAAGACGAACCCCGCCCAGCAGGCCAGGAACACGAGGTGGGGCTGGTCGCGCAGCCGGCCTCCCTCGCTCCTAAACCGGCTCCTGTACCGCAACAGCGCCGCCGGCAGCAGGCCCGACCAGGGGAGGAGCCCAAGGGCCAGGACGGCGGCGAAGAACCAGAACGGCTCCTGCCGGTTCGCCTCCGGCGTCGCGTAGCGCAGGAAGTGCTCGCGGACGAAATAGAACCAGAGAAAGTCGGGATTGCGCCGGGCCGCCAGCACGTGCCACGGCGCGGCCACCAGCAGGAAGAGCGCGCCTCCCGTCACCCAGGGCACTCGCGCCAGGAGCCGCCAGCGGCGGGCGAACAGGAGATAGAAGAAGATCACCGCCCCCGGGATGACGAAGCCGATCAGCCCCTTGGCCAGCGTGGCGAGCGCCGCGGCGACGAACATTCCATACCAGAAGAGACGCTCGCCAGGCTCCCCCTTCTCGCGCTCCTGCGCCAGCCAGAAGCAGGCCAGGGTGGCGGTCAGGAAGAAGGTCAGCGTCATGTCGATGACGTTGGCCCGGGCGAGCGCCACCCACAGCGGCGAGCTGCCGAGGACCAGCGCGGAGAGCAGCGCGGTCCGGGGTCCTCTCGCCGCCCCCCCCATCGAACGGCCGAGCCGCCAGGCGAGCCCCACGCCGGCCAGGCCGAACAGGGCGCTCGCCAGCCGGCAGGCGGTCTCGGGATCCTCCAGGACGGAGAGGGCCGCCGCGTTGAGCCAGTAATAGAGCGGCGGCTTCTCGAAGTAGAGGACGCCGTTGAGGCGCGGCGTCACGAAATCGTGCTGGGCCAGCATCTCGCGCGGGATCTCCCCATAGCGCCCCTCGTCCGGCTCCAGCAGGGGGTACGCTCCGAGGCCGCCGAAGAAGAGCAGCAGCGCGCAGACGGCCAGGGCCAGGCGGGAGAGCCTGCCGGGATGAGAGGCGCCTGGATCCGGAAGATGCGGAAGAGAGGTTTCGGCGGTCGGTTCGGGCATAGGGGGTCGGCCTGTCGGCAAGAGGTCGGCCTGTCGCAGCGAAGGATATAGCGCTTCCGGCCTCTGTCATGACTCTTCATGATCTCTTCATATAATCGGGGATACCGTGGTAACTGGGATAGTTTTCCCCACGTGCTGACCGTCGGCGCCAACGGAGCCCCCAAGGGGAACATCGGCCGGACGCAGGCCTACTGGGTCACCGCCGACACCATCGCCTGGAACCCGGGCGCGGCCGCTTCTTCCGGGGAAATACTGGCCGCCTGGAACGTCTCGCTCCACTATGACGAAAATAATGACGCCGCCGGCGGTCTCGCCCTCGATCCGAGCGGCGTCACCGGCGGCACGGCGATCCCGCTGACCTGGGATCCGGCCGGGCTCTCCGCCGCGGTCCGGGAGAAGTTCCCGCAGATCGCCGGCTACTCGGCCTTCCACGTCCCGGCGAGCCGCCTGGCCGAAGTGCCCGCGGCGCTCAAGGGGCAGATCGCCATCGACGCCAAAGACGCGGGAGGCAATCTGGTCGACGCCACCGGCCTGCAGATCCAGGGCGTGCTCGACGACCTCTACACCTACAACGGGCCGCTGGGCGCCACCTTCGCGGCCGGCCACGTTCCGACCCTGCGGGTCTGGGCGCCTACCGCCCGCGCCGTCAAGCTCCACCTGTTCAACGACTCCAACCCGGCCACCGCCGACACTGTCTACCCGATGACGGCCGATCCGGCCACCGGCGTCTGGAGCGTCGCGGGGAACGCCAGCTGGTACGGCAAGTACTACCGCTACGAGGTCGACGTCTACGTCCGCGCCACCGGCCAGGTCGAGACCAACCTGGTGACCGACCCCTACTCGGTGAGCCTGTCGCGCAACAGCCAGCGCAGCCAGATCGTCGACCTCGCCGATCCGGCGTACGATTCTCCCTATAAACCGGCCGGCTGGGACAGCCTCATCAAGCCGCGGCTCGACGCTCCCGAGGACATCGTCCTCTACGAGCTCCACATCCGCGACTTCAGCGCCAACGACCCCAGCGTGCCGGCCCCCCTCAAGGGGACCTACAAGGCGTTCACCCTCCCCCTCTCGCTCGGCATGCTCCACCTGCGCTCCCTGGCCCTGGCCGGGCTCACCCACGTCCACCTGCTCCCCGCCTTCGACATCAGCTCGATCGACGAGGACAAGTCGCAGTGGCAGCAGCCGGCCGGCAACCTCGCGAGCTTCCCGCCCGACTCCCAGGAACAGCAGGCGCGCGTGCGGGCGGTGGGCGACAAAGACCCCTTCAACTGGGGGTACGACCCCTGGCACTACACCGTGCCCGAGGGGAGCTACTCCACCAATCCGGACGGGCCGGCCCGCGTCCTCGAGTTCCGCCAGATGGTCAAGGGTTTGAGCGACAGCGGCCTGCGGACCGTGATGGACGTCGTCTACAACCACACCAGCGCCGCCGGCCAGAACGACCACTCCGTGCTCGACCGCATCGTGCCCGGCTACTACCACCGGCTCAACGGCGACGGCAACATCGAGACCAGCTCCTGCTGCCAGAACACCGCCTCCGAGTTCAACATGATGGAGAAGCTCCTCATCGATTCGGTGACCACCTGGGCCCGGGCCTACAAGGTGGACGGCTTCCGCTTCGACCTCATGGGTCACCACATGAAGCGGAACATCGTGAAGCTGCGCTCCACCCTAGACGCCCTCACCCTCGCCCACGACGGCGTGGACGGCCGCAAGATCTATCTCTACGGCGAGGGGTGGAACTTCGGCGAGGTGGCCAACAACGCCCGCGGCGTCAACGCCACGCAGGCCAACATGGCCGGCACGGGCGTCGGCACCTTCAGCGACCGCATGCGCGACGGTGTGCGCGGCGGCGGCCCGTTCAGCGGCATCCAGGAGCAGGGGTTCCTGACCGGCCTCTATTATTCCCCTAACAATCATGACCCGAACGCCACCAATCAGGGATCGTCCGCCGATCAGCTCAACAAGCTGCTCCAGGAGACCGACTGGGTGCGCACCGGCCTCGCCGGGGCCCTGGCCGACTACCAGCTCGTGGACCGCAACGGCAACCTGGTGGCGGCCCGCCAGATCGACTACAACGGCCAGCCCGCCGGCTACACCGCCGATCCGCAGGAGGTCATCAGCTACATCGAGGCCCACGACAACGACACCCTCTGGGACGCCATCCAGGTCAAGGCCGCCCCGGCGGACACCGTGGCGGACCGGGTGCGGATGCAGAACCTCGGGATGAGCCTGCTCGGCTTCGGCCAGGGGATTCCCTTCTACCACGCGGGCGTCGAGATGCTGCGCTCCAAGTCCCTGGACCGCAACAGTTACAACTCGGGCGACTGGTTCAACAAGCTCGACTTCACCTACGGCTCCAACAACTGGGGCGTCGGCCTGCCGCCGGCGCCGGACAACCAGGCCAACTGGCCGATCCAGGGTCCGCTGCTGGCGAACCCGGCGCTGAAAGTGACCCGGCCGCAGATCCTCACCGCCTACGCCCACTTCCTCGAGACCCTGGCGATCCGCCGGAGCACGCCGCTCTTCCGTCTGCGCACGGCGGCGGACGTCGAGAGCCGTCTGCGCTTCTACAACACCGGCCCGAGCCAGATCCCCGGCCTCATCGTGATGAGCCTCGCGGACGCCGACGGCGGCGTGGACCGCGCCCACAAAAGAGTAGTGGTGGTCTTCAACGCCGCGAACCAGACCAGGAACTTCAACACCCCCGAGCTCCAGGGTATCCCCCTGACCCTCCACCCCCTCCAGAGGATCTCGACCGACTCCACCGAGCGCGCCGCGAGCTTCAACAGCACTCTCGGCGCCTTCTCGATCCCCGGCCGCACCGCCTCGGTCTTCTGGGCCAACCGTCCCGCCACCGAGCAGATCCAGCTCCTGATCCAGGACGTGAACGGCTTAGTCACCTCTGGAGCGCTCACGAGCGGGAGGGCCAACGCCCTCCAGGCGAAGCTCCAGGCCGCCTTGCAGCAGGCGCAGGGCGGGCATGCTACGCCGGCCGTCAACCAGCTCCAGGCTTTCCTCAACCAGGTCGGGGTCTACGCCGGCCAGGGCTTCCTGACGCAGGATGCGGCCCAGGCGCTGACGGGGAATGCGTTGCTGGCTTTGGGTGGGTTGCAGTCGTAAAACGGGGATTCGCGTTTCACCTGCCGCCGCTCCCTGGGGGCGGTGGCTTTGTTTTTGAATTCAAAGCTGCGTGATATCCTAAGCCTAGAAACGGACTCCATGAGCGAGTCCACTACCCAGATGGCCGTCGAGCTACCTCTTGAAGCCAAGGAGCGCCCGCAGGGCTCACGCGAGCGACGGACCAGTCAGAAGCCTGGCTGGCCAAGGAAATTATCGTTTCCTCCCTAGAGCTTCAAGTGGCAGATCGAGGAAAAATTCGCGAGTAATTAGGATGTGCGGAATCCTAACTTCGACCTAAGCCTAGCAGATAATTTCAAGTCCTTTGAGAGCTATTTCTAGATCCTCAAGGAGTTTGTGAATCTTGCCCGCGAAAATTATATGGCGCATGTTCCTAATATCAAATAGAGCGCCTTCGGCGGCCTCAGCTACCAAGATAACCGGCTTGCCAAGAGCTTGGGCGAATCCCACTTCGTAATAGACATTGGGGTTATTACCGGAGATGTCTGCTATTATTACATCTGCTTCGCTTATATCCTTATGAATTTGTACTAGAATGTCACCAGTAAAGAACCGCTCATCCGAGCGCTGACATAAATACCCAGAACGTTCAGAGGCCATTTTTATACCAAAAAAATAGCGATCGTCTAAATCTGGAGAAAATGGCATTGCGCAGAAGGCCTTCTTGTCCGCACGGACTTGATCCTGCACCAAGGCTAACTGAGTATCGATGGCTTCCATCAATTTGTCAGGCGCAACCGGTTTTTCGAGCAAGTCATCAAGCCCAGTCTTCCACGCGCGAAAAGCGTAATCATTGACGAAATTCGAAATGCCAATAGCTCGGAAGGGGAATGCCCTTCGACGAAGGGCCTGCAAAAGTTGCAGTCCGTCGAGGCCGGACCCTAGATTCATATCCAAAAGAACTAAATTGAAAGGTTCGCGATCGAACTTTTCTATCGCCTCCAAGGCGTCACGGGCGGATTCCACAGCCAGATCGGGATAGAGTTGCCCCAGCACCGACGACAAGACCTGCCTTATCTGGTCTTCATCGTCAACGACGAGCACAGAATACTTACGATTCATCTTTCTCCTCAACATGTTCTCTCCCTTGCTGGCATTGTACGCTGAATTTCTTTCCCAAGTAAGGTAGAATCTGCCTGGGAACTTTTTTGAGACGGTATTGACAACCGAGAGGCTACCATGAGCAAAGAGCGTATCGCCGTAAAGGAAGTTATGCCACCTTCTTCTCGACCCTGGAACCGCGACGGCTATCTACCAAAGGTTCCAGTTGGGAGCCAAGTCCTCAAGGCAGGACTCGGGAGCATCCGCGTGCTTCATCCCTACGAAGAGTACTTTTTACGTCTTTCGAGAGAAAGCGCAGGGGGCATGCAGATAATCCGCAATTACCACCTGGAGCCGATGGAGACTGTGGCGGCAGGCCACCTCACAGTCGAAGCCGGCGAGTTGAACTGGCCCGAAGCTGAGTCAGTATCCGTTACTGATGTGTTCCTATCGCCTGAGATGAATCGGCTCTACGTCTTGGACGCCGACGCTACCGAAATTCATCGACTCCGTATCCCTGGTAGGATTAGCTCGGGCACCTTCGAGCGCGAAAAAGTTATTCGCCTCTCACTTCCTCCAAAGGTCGCCTTGACTCCGGCCTCACGGATCACCGTTGTACCCCGGATAGAGGAGGAGCCAGAAAAACGCGATCCTTTCTTCTACGTTTCGGCACCCGGCAGTCACGTAATTCTCAAGGTAGACGCCGAGACAGGAGTCGCTATTGTGGCTTTCGGCACCCCGGGACGGCCCGGGATCACGAGGACAGGGACTATGGAATCACCTACCTTCCTCCGGTATCCATCGGCGATCTTCTTCGATGAGCCAGAAGGGCTTTTCTATTGGGCCGACTCGGGGAACCGCGCAGTGTTCTCGGCACGCGGACAAATCGTCACGCAGGTCGCGAGTTTTCCCAGTGATGCCAGATTAACCTCACTCTTAGTCTACAGACTTAGAGACCACGTCGATGCACCCTTAATATTGCAACGGGATGAAGATGCCATAGCGCCTGACTGGGAAGAGACTGACCCCACGTTGCTCTTTGCCGCTGACTCGCTCTCTTGCCGGCTCTATAAGGTCTGCCTACATAGCCCCGACCGTTCTCCGAAACAGATTTTAGATTTCACTCCGATGAGCGCCTCCGACCCTACGGTACTCGAAAGGCTAATGGCGCTGCAGAACGGCGACCTCCTCGTGACGACAAACTCGAACTGGGTGTATCACGTGCTCCAAACCACTAAAGATCATTCGAGCTCATACAAGCCCCCTTACGGCGAATACGCCTCCTAATAGCTCATGACTTCGATATCCTCGATTTTTCAAGCGCGGGAGGAGGCTCGTCGGCTCTTCAATAAAGGCGACTACGTCGAGACTGTTCGGATCTGCGACCAATTGCTCGCGACCCTAACTGTCAAGCCTTCTTACGCCGCGGAGGCGGCAGAAACCGTCCGCCTCCTGCTCAATGACAAGTCCCGTGCATTACGAAACCTCGGCCAGGTACAGCCAGCTCTTGACTGCTATGTCCAGGCTCTTCAGAGTGCTCATGAAAGCGGCAACAAGCAAGACGAAGCTTGGCAACTCGTGCAGTTCGGCAAGATCTTCGGCAAGTACCTAGAACGTCAGACACTTTTCTCCGCCTGCCTGCGAGAGGCCGCACGACGTTACGAAATTTTCATCCAAGAGAGCAGCCACCCCACCTCTCGATTAATCATTCAATTTGCGATTGTTCAAGACTTGCTAGGTAGCTATTACCGCCGGTTAGGCCAGCGCGGGGCAGGGAAGAGAGAGGAGCTAGCCCGCAGCGAATGCGAGAAATGTTATCTTAGCGCAATCGAGTACCACGAGAGCTCGGGCAATTGGGAGGGAGTCTCACGTGCAGGCTGCCATCTAGCCTACGCGAGAGCGCTCTTTGCACGCTCAACTCCGGATCTTTCTTTAGAGGAGAGAACTTCCATCTTCCGAGAAGCTCTCCGCTTGTTCGAAGATTCCCTCCGCTTTGTTCTACGTAGTCCGGGTGGAGGGAGAGGCCGAGCTACGCGGAGAGTACAGCAGGCTCACATTTACCTGCTTTTGGGTAGCGTTGATCATGCGGTGTACCTACTCTGCGATGCGATTACGAACGCGCAGCAAAGAAACGATCCCAGGGCCATAGTCCTAGCCCGCCACATGCTTGCTACGGCTCTCATCGATAAACGGGAGCCTGGCAAGGCGCTTGAGGAGCTCACAAAGGCGCATGATTTGGCCAAGACGATGCGATTCATCGGATTTGAACGGCGGATCCTCTCCGAGTTAGCCGAACTTTACCTTGGACTGGACGAGCCGCAGAAGGCTATAGCCACCCTTCAACAAAGCGAGTCCTTGTTTGAAAGGGAACTCCTTGAGTTCGACTCTGGATTCAGCGGTGCCCTCGAGGTCTTTCAAGCCGTCGCCCCTAAGGGAGCCGATCTTTATCTTCGCGAAGGCCAGCGACAGGACTATGAGGAACTAATCTCCGCGTTAATTGATACCGGCCGAATGCTGCGACAGTTAATTTCTCGCTATGAGAGAACTCAGTCTATCCGATTCCAATCCGGCATACACCGTTTTGCTAAAATTTCTCTCGGACATTCTATAAAAAATGAACTGCAGAAATTTTCTGTAACTCTTTTGCCTCTCAGCAAGGGCATTGGACTAAAAGAGCCTCTCGAAGGTTATGCCTCAGATATTCTTGAATCCTACAATGGCGTCCTCGAACGAATCAAACCCTTACTCGCAGACCCCTCTCATGAGGAACTACTCGAAAAGAGTTCGTTACGAAAGGAATTGATTCAAGCCATCCAAGAACATTTCACAGACCCATCTAAAGTCAGCCTCTTTCTCCCGCACGATGTCCTGTTTCCCCATCTGATGCCCGGCCTTCTATGCGAAGCATTTCTACACCTAACAGAAAACGCCAGCACTGCAATCCAAAAAGCCCCTCCTCCTGAAGGAGTTCCTCATTTCCAAGCTTGGCACAGGGTCGGACCCAACGGAGGCCAGATTGTCCTGATGAACCCCGGCGCAAACCCGCGCGATATTCCCTCAGGTGAAGTCGTGTCTCCAGCCATTCACGGTTTTGCCAACGCCTACTGGTTTTTTCGTGAAGTCTTAGGATTCTCCTGCTCTTTCGAGTTGCGAGACGATGGCCCTCGGACGCCGCCCTATCGAAGCAATTGTGTTGTCATAGAGATTCCGCCTCCTCAGCGCTCTCTAACACCTTACCGCATAGAGCCCCCTACTGATCTGTTATGCATATAGAACTTTTCCTTGGGCATATCAACAGCGGTAAAAGTGCCTTCGCGGAAGCTAGGATGCGCGCGTTCTGCTCCGGCCCTAAGCCGGTCTATATCGCAACTCTTCCACGCAACAGAGCGTTTCAGTCACGAATCTCGAAGCACCGCTCTTCGCGAGGAGATTCCTGGCACGTACTTGAGATCGCACGCTCCCTGGCCGAGGTTTCCGCCGTTTCGAAGGATTGGCTCTCGGGAGGATTCCTCCTCGACGGGCTTGTGGGCCTCGTCGCCCGTCGGTGCCATGCGGCCTTTGCTCTAGAGCACGACCTCCATGCGGAGAGCAGGAAACTGCTTTGCGAATATAACTATTTTTTGAAGTGGAGTCACACCAGAATACCTGTTCTTTTCGTCGTAAGCACCGTGGTGAGTAATTCCGTGAATCTCAAGCCCCTAGACGTTGCGATTATAGAGACTAACACCACTCTTTGCTCCTTCACCGCAGATCTCTCGGCAGCGGTATGGCTTTCATTTCAGGGACAGACGAAGCGCATCGCATAGGCTTTCTCAGTAAAGGGAGAACATAAATACCTCGGCTAGCTCTACTTTGTCAGATTGCGTATTCCGCTCGAAGGCGACCACCGATTCCAAGCCGAAGGCGACCAGTGATTCCGAGGGAAGGCGACCATCAGTTCCAGTCTGAAGGCGACCCTTTCGACGTGGAGATCGGAAGGGTGGTCGCAATGGATCGGAATCCTCGTCCAGCAGAGGGTTGACGACGCACGGTGGCTCCGTAGCTCTGGCATCCTCGGTCCCGCCGTGACTACGTGACTACGTGCCACGTCAGTGGATAAATCCTCATTCTCTTTCCTTCCGAAGTGCCAGGTACCTGGAGAAGTAGACCCTGGATTCGGAGGGGTGCCCGGCCTCGGAGAGGCTGCTGAAGCCGCTCTCCAAGGGATTGGCGGAACAGACCCTGTCCACTTTGAGGTGGTAGGTCTACGAACCGGTCCGTTACAACGGCATCGCGGTGGGATGGAGGCTCAACGTGGTCGTCAGATTCGTGGTCTGCTGAGGCCGTGGCTCGCCTTTCATCGGATATGGCCTGGGAGCCAAGGCGCTAAAGCCTCCAGGGAAATGATCTGCGCTCCTTCCGCGCTCCAGACCGGGCTAAAGGCCCTCACTTCCTTGGTGTCTATCAGGCCGTGCGGATCGACGCCGAGGCAGACGGCATATCCCCCGACGGCCGGCAGCGGATAGCCGGTGTCTGGGGAAAGGCTCTTGGCCTGATCGAAGATGGTTCGTGACCGCAGGTGCGAATCCCCCGAGCTCACCGCGGGCTTCCGGATGCCGAGCTTCGATAGGAGGTCGCGGCTGGGCAGTGGGCGCTTGAAGTCGATCGCAACGCGCTTCGGTTTCGCGGCGCCGGCGGGCTCGTACCTGAGATCCCAGGTGTCGGTGTGCAGGAAGTCCGCGTTCCAACCCAGATCGAGCGTGAGAGCGCCGAGGTGCGCCACGATCGACTTCCGGGTAAACCCCGCTTTCGCAATGGCCACCAGGGCGTCGATGAGCTTCGCCGTCTCGGCCGCGCTCCGTAGGGGGATGGCGAACAGCGGCTCCTGCTCGTACCAGGAGAGCCGGAAGCCGTCGGCGGCGTCGAGCGGAGTCAAGTAGAAGTCGCCGAAGCGCGATACGGACCGGCCGTCGACGCGCAGCTCGCGCACCTTGGGGAAGCGCGCCATCAGAAGCTGCTGGCAGGAGCTCCGGCCCGAGAGGAAATCGAGGTCCCAGTGCCATAGCGAGGGATCCGCCTCTTCTCTCGGGTCCTGGTGAAAGAGGTCGATCCCGAGCTCCACGTCGGCCCTCACGACGCCTGGACGGGGGGAGGCGCGATGGAGGGGACCGATCGCGTCCTCCCATTTCGAGGGGTCGCGGTGCAGCGGCCCCACGATCGCCTCGAATTCGGAAAGGACCTGCGGCTTCGCTACGAGGGCAGCGGCGACGGCCGCCGGATCTCCAGGAGCCTCGGCTCCCGTGGGAAGGGTCATCAACGCCGCGAGAGTCGCGACGGCGACCGTTCTGCAGGGCCCGGAGTGTCTCATGCTCCCTTAGACTCCTCGTGCCGCCATCCAGTTCCGCGCTACTCCACCCGCGTGCGCAGGATGTCGGTGAGCACGTCCGGCCGGCCCTGTAGCAGGCCAAACCCTTTGGCGCCAGCAAGTTACGGAGGTATTTTTGCTGCCCGCGCCCGGCTTCCCCAAGCGCCACGTCCCTGGAGAACGAGCCGGAAGGCCGTTGCACAGGTTCCAGGGGGCGTTCTTATATATAAACCTCCCAAGTTTATATACGAAGTCACCCTGGAGAGCGCTCGAGAGGCCCAACTCTGTCGTTCGAGGGGTCTCGCAGGGGCTCCGGCGACCCTTTTTATATACAAACTGCAAAATTTTATATACAGAGTCCTCCCGGAGAGGGTTCGAGGGACTACTTCTATATATAAACCGACGAAAATTATATAGAGATGCCTCCTGAAAAGGTCCGCAAGCCTCCCGGAACGGTATTTAGGACCACTTTATATATATCCAGGAGCCCCGGAGAGCTTCCCGGAGGGGCTCGCTGGGCAAAAATCCGGGCTGGCGGCCTGCTGGAGAGTGATCTCTATATATAGACGAGCCATTTCTATATACGAATGACCTTCGCCGGGCATTCAGGAAGGCTTGCGTATATATAAATCGGCAAAGTTTATGTATTCGCGCCTTCCATTGGGGCGTGACCCGGTCTGGCCCGCGGTTTGGGCCGATCGAGCCCGGGTTTCCTCCGGCGGACCTCGGCTGGGGCTCTATTTCTCAGGCTTTCGGAGCTCGCGCAAGGCGGCTTCCAGCACGGTATCCCGCCCGGCGCGGAAGTCGCTCACGGTCGGATGGACCACGACGTGCGGCTGGATGCCCCGGCCGACGAATTCCCGTCCATCCGGGTAGGAATCCCGCTTCGTGCAGACCCGCGCCGAGCCGCCGCCGGGCAGGGTGAAGAACAGCGGCTGGCCGGTGCTCCCGCCGGTCGGCTCGCCGACGATCTTGCCGCGCCCCATAGCGTCGAAGGCCACGGTGAAGTCCTCTCCCGCCGAAAAGGTGCGCGGGCCGACCAGCAGCACGATGGGCTTGCCGTAGAACCGGCTCGCGTTCCCCGGCGTCTCCTCGGCGTCGTTGCGGAGCCACCCCTCCTCCCTCCCCCATGCGCGGTAGGCCGGGACGTACTCGCGCGTCCGCCACCGCGCCCCCTTGAAGCTCCGGTCGGTCAGGTGCGCGAGGATGCTGTCGCCGAGGGAGCCGTTGCCGCCGTCGTTCTGGCGCAGGTCCAGGATCATCGCGTCCGCCGTCTGGATCTTCGGGAAGGCGTCCTCGAAGAGCTTCAGCAGGCTGTCATCCGCGAACGAATTCAGCGCCACGTAGGCGATGTTCCCTTCCAGGACCCTGAATTCCAGCAGGGGGCGGGCCGCCGATTTTTCGTCGTCATAGCCGCTCCGCCGCACGGTCCTCTTGAAGGCGTTCCCCCTCTCGTCGCGCAGGGTCAGCTCCACGGCCTGCGACTGGAGGCCCGTCAGGAGGGAGTAGCTGTAGGAGCGGAGATCGAGGTCCTGCGGCGTGGAGCTGCTCTCATAAGGCGCCACCCGTTCCCGCGCATACCGGCGCACGGGAATGCCGTCGACGGCCTCGATCTCGAGCCCCACCCGGACCCCCTCGCCGAGCAGGCGGTCGCTCAACACGCGGGTGATCAGCACCTTGTCCTCGACGAGCGCCGTGCGCAGGGGCGGCCGGTCGTAGGTCTCTATGATCTCCTTGGGCGGAATCACGTTCGTGTGGCCGTCCTTCAGCCGGGCGCACAGTTCCTCCAGCACCTGGTAGTACTCGCGCGTCGACCGGGTCTGCCGCACCTTCGGCAGATAGGCCAGATACAGCGCGTCCCAGTCCAGCTCCGGCACGAGGTCGAAATTGGCGAAGTTGAACCGGACCTCCGCCCAGAATTTGGAGAGGCCCGCCACCTTCTCATCCTCGGAGAGGTTCTCCCGGTACGGGGATTCGAGGGCGTGGGAGCTCCAGGGGGGCGCAGGATGGGGCCCGGCCGCCGGCGGCTGGGCGCCGGCCGGCACGCGGACGGCGAGAAGCAAGGCGCAGACAAGGACGCAGCGTTTCATTCGTTCGTTCCTCCCTCGGTCTTGACGCAAACATCACAGAGCTGCCCCTACTTTACCTGCCAGAGAAGACGTAGGGGAGGGTTTTATCCCCTCCCGGGCGCTACAAGCCTCCTCTCCTTCATCCCCGGTTCACACGCCCTCCTTGTGTGAACGGCAGAGTCGCTCCATGGCAAGGATTCTCCCTGCCAAGGAGGATGAGATGAAACGTTCCTGGAAATCAGTTTTCTTGATTCTCGGGCTGGCGCTCCTGGCCTTGCACCCGGGAGCCGCGGCCCTCGCGCAAACGCCAGAGTCCTTCGGCAAGCCCGGCGCTCGGGTGCCCTGGGAGCAGATCGAGGCAGGACTGGCGCGGTTGGCGGGCGGTGACGGCAAGGCCGCCGCGGCGTCCTTCCAGAAAGCACGGAGCAGCGACGATAGCGGGCTTGCCGAGCTCCTCATGGATCTCACCGATGCGTACGTCGCGTTCGACCTTCGGGTCGGGCCCGGAGAGCCGTCTCGCTCGCTGGAGGCCAACGAACGGCTCGACATCGCCAGCCAGTATTTCTATCGCCGGCACATTCCACCCGCCGTCCTCGGCGACGCCCTGACGCGGATTCGCAAGCGCCTGCAACAGACGCCCGTCAAGGAATCCTCGCCACTCCTTCTCCGCCCCCTTCTCTGCAACCTGCGGCTGCTCTCCCACGATCATGCGACGGATGGGGAGCCCGTCCTGGAGCTCAGCGGGAAATCCAGCGACGTGGGCCCGCTGACCTTTCAGCGGCCCGTGTTCACCCCCGCGCCCCCCTGCCCCGAAGCCGCGAGGGAGGCGAAAACCAAGGACAGCGTGGTGATGGAGCTGATCCTGGACTCGGAGGGTTGCCCGATCTCGGAGACCCTGCTCAAGCCGCTTTCCAGAGGCTTGTCGGACCAGACCCTGGCCACAGTGAGATGGTGGGCCTACGAGCCCGCGCGGTATGAAAAAACAGCGGTGGGACTGAAGCTCACCCTGACCGTCAGGTTCGTGATCTTCTGATCCTTGCCCAATCTTCTCCGCCTCTTCATCCCCACTTCATACGGCCTCCTTGTGTGAACGGCAGAATCGCTCCATGGCAAGGCTACTTCCTGCCTGCCGAGGAGAATGAAATGAAACGGTCCTGCAAAGCAGTCTTTCTGAGTCTCGGGCTGGCGCTCCTGGGCGCGCTCCCGGGAACCGCCGCCGATACGGCCCAAAACACGAACACCGATCGAACCCTGTCGCCGTATTTCTTCGTCGAGAACGGCGATCCCGCGGTCGACCGGCTGCCGCTCAAGGAGACCAAAGCCGACGTCCGCATCGCGGGGGTGATCGCCGACGTCGTCGTCACCCAGGTCTACCGCAACGAGGGCAGCCGCCCCCTCAACGCCCGGTACGTCTTCCCCGCCTCCACCCGGGCCGCGGTGCACGGCATGACGATGCAGGTGGGCGATCAGCGCATCCGCGCCAGAATCCGCGAAAAGCAGGCGGCGAAGAAGGAGTTCGAGGCGGCGCGCGAGGCCGGAATGAGCGCGGCGCTGCTGGAGCAGCAGCGGCCCAACGTCTTCACCATGAACGTCGCCAACGTCATGCCCCAGGACGAGATCCGCGTCGAGCTCCACTACAGCGAGCTCCTGGTGCCGACCGACGGCACCTACGAGTTCGTCTACCCCACCGTGGTCGGCCCCCGCTACTCGAAGGAGCCTGAAACGGCGGCGGCGGAGTCCGGCGGGGCGGTGCGGAGCCCCTATCTGCACCAGAACGAGGCTGCGGCCTACAAGTTCGAGATCGACACGCGCGTCGCCGCCGGCATGCCGATCGACGAGCTGCTCTGCCCGTCCCACCGGACGCGGGTCGACTGGGAGGACGGCGACACGGCGCGGGTCCGTCTCGACCCCGGCGAAACGAACGGCGGCAACCGGGACTACATCCTGCGCTATCGCCTACAGGGCCAGCAGGTGCAGACCGGCTTGCTGCTTTATCAGGGCCAGGAAGAGAATTTCTTTCTATTGATGGTGCAGCCCCCCCGGCGGGTGGAGCCCCGGCAGATTCCGCCGCGCGAGTACATCTTCGTGCTCGACGTCTCCGGCTCCATGGGCGGCTTCCCGCTCGATACGACGAAGGCGCTGATGCGTGAGCTCGTCGGCGGCCTGCGGCCGGTCGACCGTTTCAACGTGCTCCTGTTCTCGGGCGCCTCGCACCTGCTCGCGCCACGATCGCTGCCCGCCACGGAAGAGAACGTCAACCGGGCGATCGCGGAGATCGACGGCGAGCGCGGGGGTGGCGAAACGGAGATCGGAAAGGCGCTGGACCGCGCCATGGAGCTGCCGGAAACGGCGGGCGTCTCGCGCACGACGATCGTGATCACCGACGGCTTCATCGACGCCGAGGCCGCCGTCTTCGAGCAGATCCGCACCCGTCTGAACCGCTCCAACCTGTTCGCCTTCGGCATCGGAACCTCCGTGAACCGCCACCTCATCGAGGGCATGGCGCACGCGGGGCAGGGGGAGCCGTTCATCGTCACCGATCCCTCCGAGGCGAAGGAGACGGCGCAGCGATTCCAGGACTATGTGCGGTCGCCGGTGCTCACGCACGTGGCGATCGAGCCGTCGGATTTCGCGACCTACGACGTCGAGCCGCTGTCGGTCCCGGATCTGTTCGCCGAGCGGCCGCTGATCGTCTTCGGCAAATGGCGCGGCAAGCCGTCCGGCACGATCCGCGTCACTGGCCTGGGCGGCGAGGGGCAGTATGAAAAGGTTTTCGACGTGGCCGAGACGAAGCCTTCCGCCGACAATCAGGCGCTGCGTTCCCTGTGGGCGCGGACGCGGGTGGCGCGCTTGGCGGACTACGGCGCCGACGATAGCGACGATACCCGCAACGCGGTCACGGCGCTCGGGCTGAAATACGAGCTGTTGACCGCCTACACGTCGTTCGTCGCCGTACACGAGCAGGTGCGCAACCAGGACGGCTCGGCGGCGGCGGTCGAGCAGCCGCTGCCCATGCCGGAAGGGGTTTCGGATCTCGCCGTCCCCGAGCCGGAGCTGTCGCTGCTGATGATACTCGTGCTCCTGCTCCTCGGCCTGGCGGCCGCCGGACGGATGTGGCTGAAGCGATTGAGCTTGCGATGAGAAGGATCGGAGACGGCCGGCGTCTGTCCGGGCTCCCCTGGATTTCCTGGGGAACCGCCATGCTCGCCGCGTACGGTTTGAAGCTGGCCTACAGCCGGGCCTCGGCGGGGGACCTCGCCTGGATCCTCGTGCCGACGGCCCGCGCCGTGGGGTGGCTGCGGGGCGAGACGCTGACCCTGAGCCCCGGCGCCGGCTGGGTGGCGCCGGACGGCTCGTACGTCATCGCTCCGGCCTGCGCGGGGGTCAACTTCATGATCCTCGTGCTGACCGTCTCCGTGCTCGGTTTCTCGCACCGGCTGCGCTCCCGGGGAGAGCGGCTCGCGTGGTGGCTGGCCTCGCTGGCCGTGGCCTACGTCTTCACGATCGCCGTCAACACGCTGCGCATCGTGGCCGCGGTGGAGCTCTACCGCCTCGGCCCCGTCGCCGGATTTTCCCCCGGGCAGATGCACAGGCTGCTCGGCACCGTGCTCTATCTGGGCGCGCTCTGGGGGCTCTTCGGGGGGCTCGACCGGCTCACCTCCCGGCGCCGTGGAGTCGCCCACTCCACGCTCGCCGCGGGCATCCTGGTGGCGGTCGCCTATCTTGGCATGACCGTGGTGGCGCCGCTCCTGAACGGTCACCCGGGCGCGCGGTACGGCGAGCATGCCATGATGGTAACCACGATCACGCTGCTGTTCCTGGCGTATCGTTTCGCGATCGCCTGGTGGAGGAAGAACCGGGAGATGAACCGGGAGATGAGCTGATGGACAGACCGACGATCCTGGTGGTGGAGGACGAGCCGGCCATCGCCGACACCCTCCAGTACGCCCTCGAATCCGAAGGGTTCCAGTGCCGTCGCCTGGAGGCCGGCGCGGGCGCGGTCCAGGTGCTCGACACCCAGCCGGTGGCGCTGGTGGTGCTCGACATCGGCCTGCCGGACGTGAGCGGCATCGAGGTCTGCCGCAGGATCCGGCAGCGGCACGACGTGCCGATCATCTTTCTCACCGCGCGCGCCGACGAGGTGGACCGCGTCGTCGGGCTGGAGCTGGGGGCGGACGACTACGTGACCAAACCGTTCAGCCCGCGCGAGCTGGCGGCCCGCGTCAAGGCGGTGCTGCGGCGGGCCCGGCCCGGCAACGGCTCCCAGCCGTCGCCGCCTCCGGGAGCCACTTTCGCGCTCGACGAGGAGCGGCGGCAGATCACCTATTTCGGGAAGCCCCTCGAGCTCTCGCGCTACGAATACCGGCTGCTCGCCGTCCTGCTCAAACGGCCCGGCCGCGTCTACAGCCGCGATCAGCTCCTGGAGCTCGTCTGGGACGCGCCCGAGGCCAGCCTGGACCGCACGGTCGACGCCCACGTCAAGAATCTCCGGGCGAAGCTCCGCGACATCCGGCCCGACGTCGATCCGATCGCGACCCATCGCGGCACCGGCTACTCGTTGAAGGAAGGATTATAAGGAAGGATGATGAGGAAGGATTATAAGAGCTCCTATCAAAACCGGCCCAACGGGCCGGGAGAGCCCAGCCCAGGGCTGAGGCCGGAGGCCGATGCCCTGGGGAGAAAGCACAACAAACCAAAGCGGCCTGTAGGGCCGCGAGAGCTCTGCTCACCGTTCTCGGTTCTATCCAGCCTAAGTTCTCGCGACCTTTCAGGCCGCATGGCGGTTCGGCCTGCTTACCCAGGGCATCGGCCTTCGGCCTCAGCCCTGGGCTGGACTCTCCCGGCCCGTTGGGCCGGTTTTGTTAGATGCTCTAAGGAAGGATGATGAGGAAGAGCATCGAGGAAAGATCATGAAGCTCGGCATCAGGATCTTCCTCTTCTATCTCGCGATCTTCGCGGCCTGCCTCTACTTCACCACCGACTGGATCTGGACGACGCTCCGCACGCGTTACCTGGAGAGCGTGGAGGAGCCGCTCGTCGACTCCGCCAATCTGCTGGCGAGCCTGGTCGAGCAGGACATGGCGCGGCCGGATTTCAACTTCGCCGATCTGGAGGCCTCGCTGGCCAGGGCGCACTCCCGCGTGCTGTCCGCCCGCATCTACGATCTCCAGAAATCCGCCGTGGACCTGCAGGTCTACATCACCGACGCCACGGGCAAGGTCGTGTTCGATACGCGCCGGCCCACGGCGGTGGGGCAGAGCTACCGGCGGCTGCACGACGTGAAACTGACCCTGCAGGGCCGGTATGGCGCCCGCGCCACGCGCACGAACCCGAACGATTCGTTCTCGACGGCGCTCTACGTCGGCGCGCCGATCTATCGGAACGGACAGGTGGACGGCGTGCTGACCGTCGTCGAGCCGACCGCCAGCATCGACGCGTTCCTCCGGCTCGCCCGGCCCGCCTTCGTCCGCGCCGGGCTCCTCACCATCGGCATCGCGGCCCTGCTCGGCCTCGCCCTCTCCTATCTGCTGACCCGTCCCATCGATCGCCTGGCGCGCTACGCGGACGGCATCCGCCTGGGGAAGCGCCCCCCCTTTCCCAAGCTCGGGCGCACCGAGATCGCCGATCTCGGCCTGGCGTTGCGCCGCATGCAGGAGGCTCTGGAGGGGAGGCAGTACGCGGAAGAGTACGTCCAGACGCTCACCCACGAATTGAAAAGCCCGCTCTCCGCGATCCGCGGCGCGGCCGAGCTGCTGCAGGAGGAGATGCCCCCCCAGCAGCAGGCCCGTTTCATCGCCAACATCCGCACCGAGGCCGAGCGGATCGCGCGCATCGTGGATCGCATGCTGGATCTGGCGCGCCTGGAGAACCGCCGCGAGAAGCCGGAGATGGAGCCGGTGGAGCTGGACGCGATGGTGCGCACCGTGGCCGAGAGCCACGAGCCTCTGCTGGCCAGTAAGAACGTCAAGATGGAGATCGCCGCGCCGGACCGGCTGACCCTCAACGGCAACCCGTTCCTCCTGCACCAGGCGCTGGAAAATCTCGTGCACAACGCGATCGAGTTCAGCCCTGAAGGCGGGATCGTGAAGGTCGAGGTGACCGCGGACCGTGACCGGGCCACGATCGCGATCACCGACGAAGGTCCGGGCATCCCCGGCTACGCGCTCGACCGCATCTTCGACCGCTTCTACTCCCTGGGCCGTCCCGGCACCGGCAGGAAGAGCACCGGGCTGGGGCTGAACCTGGTGCGCGAGGTGGCGAAGTCGCACGGCGGCACGATCCGCGTCGTCAACCGTCCCGAAGGGGGAGCGCTCGCGGAGCTTACGCTGCCTCGGGGGTGAGGGGCGTCTATCAGGAATTGGACTAATCCCTGAATGGCAGATAAGCTCTATGCGGTTGTCTGTTCCTAGGAGAAACGTGTGGTTAAAATAGAATTTCTGCGCTGCAGTTTTTGCAATAAATCGCAAAACGAGGTCAAGAAACTGATCGCCGGGCCTTCTGTTTTTATTTGTGACGAATGTGTGAATATCTGTGTCGATGTCTTGATTGAGGACAATTCTTCCTGCTACCGTCCTCACTGACCCGCAAAGAGGTTGATCTCGAAAAATTAGGTATCAAGCCACCCTTCAAAACCCTACGTTTTCAAATCAAGAAGAATCACTGCTTCCATTTGTGTCCGTTCCAAGAGCCATTCGACACGATTTACAGAGATCATCTAGTGCCCTCTGCCAAAACCGGCGGCTTTACGATCGAGAGAGCCGACGAGATATTTGGCACCGGACCCATAGTAGAAGATATCTGGCAAGCCATCGTTTCGGCCACTATTACTAAGGAGTCCTCGGCTTAGGCTACACATTGCCGCAACTTTTTGCTAGTATACAGGCATGAGAGTGGACGGCAGGACACTGAATCACGAAACTCTGGAGACGATTCGCTTGCTGGCAGTCCGGCGAGTGCGCGAAGGTGAGAACCCCAGCGAGGTGATCAAGAGCTTCGGTTTCTGTCGAACTACCATCTACCGCTGGCTGCGTAACGAACAGGAGCAGGGTGAACAGGGGCTGCGAGCGCGTAAAGCAGCAGGACCCCGCCCGCAACTTTCGGTAAAGCAAAAGAAGCAAGTAGGGTGTTGGATCAACGGTAAAGACCCTCGCCAGTATGGCTTTGATTTTGGTCTCTGGACGCGCAAAATCGTGGCAGACCTCATCGAGAAGAAGTTCAAAGTCCGCTTGGGCCTGACCTCGGTCGGACGCCTGCTGGCGGAGTTGGGCATTACTCCACAGAAACCGCTCCGGCGTGCCTACGAGAGAAATCCCGAGGCGATCGAGCGCTGGCAGCGAACTGACTACCCACAGTTGCGGCAGCGTGCCAAAGAACGTGGGGCGGATATCTTCTTTCTCGATGAAGCAGGAATTCGCTCGGATACGCCGCTGGGCCGGACTTGGGCTCCCAAAGGACAGACACCGATTGTTCAAACCAGTGGTCAACGGCAGTCGATCAATGCCATCTCGGCGGTCAATTCTCAGGGAGCCTTCTGGTATGCCATCTATTCTGGCGGCCTGAACGCCTCTCGCTTTGTGGAGTTTCTTGGCTCCTTCCTGCGGCACCGGCGCCGTCCGGCATTTTTGGTCGTGGATGGTCATCCCTCTCATAGGGCTAAGATGGTGTCGCAATTCGTGCAAGAGAAGAAGGGACGTATCGAGTTGCATTTTCTCCCCGGCTATGCTCCTGATCTGAACCCGGACGAATTCGTGTGGAACTATCTCCGCGAGAAAGGCACGTCCAAGAAGCCCCTCCTGAAAAATGAATCGCTGCGGAAACGCGTGGAAACTGATCTCGCCGCCATTAAGGCTCTGCCCAGTCTAGTTCGATCTTTTTTTCGTGCACCAAGTGTAGCCTATGTTACGGACTAATTAGTATAACGGCTGACGTGACCGGTAGAAACCCCAACGTTATGTACGAAATCGGCATGGCGCATACTGTCGGCAAGCCCGTTGTTATTCTTACCCAAGACATGAACGATGTACCTTTTGACTTGCGTCATTACCGCTGTATTGTTTACTCTTACACTCCACGGGGCTGCTCCGCGTTGGAATCTCAATTGCTCGGCACGCTTCGTTTCTTGCATAGCAATATCCAGGAAACTTGATAGTCTTTCCGAGATCGATTCTGAGGGAGCAGGCCCCCCCCTTCGCCAAGGGGAAGCATGAAAAGAGCGATTGTCCGTGAGATCTTTTGCTGGCTCGCCGTCGCATGGCTGGCAATCAGCCAAGTCGCCCATGGATAGCCCCCTCCGGCAAGGCAACCAAAAACTCTTCTAGATCCTGCAAACGGCGAACCGGCCGATCAATTCTAAGCCCGCCCGGGCTCGGGTGGGACATCTTATTGATAACATCGCCGAGCGGCCGGCCTCACGGCTTGTAGGTGAAGCTCCGGATCACGATCTCGACCTCTTTGCCATCGGTGGGAGGAAGCCCGTCGTGCAGCCAGAGGTTGAGGTGGACCGGCTCCGGGTGCTGCGGGACGCGCCGCGCGGGCCTGGGCGGAACGAAGCTCCAGGCCGCGATGGGGGACTGGTCGTCGTTGCGGTGGCCGTTCAGGCTCTGGAAGCGGATGCCGCGGCCGCTCCAGGTGAAGCGGTGGGTGGTATACGTCCCGGCCAGTGAGAAGAAATAGGATTTGCCGGCGGGAGGCAGCCCCGCCCGGGCCGGCCAGGCCGTGAAGTTCAGGTTCGGCGCGCCCGGGTCCCCCCAGCGCGCGATCTCGACGTCGATCTCGTTGGTGCCGTCCGGCCCCAGGTCCGGCGCCGGATAATTGAACAGTCCGAGGACGACGTTCGGGTCCAGCCTGTCGATCGCGCCGACCACCCAGAACTGGTAGGCGCCGAACCCCAGGCGCCGGACCGATTCGATCTCGGCGCAGGACCAGCTCTTCCCCACCTTCGACAGCTTCAGGTGGAGATCGCCGTTGGCGTCGACCGCGACGTTCGACTCTCTCCAGGTGCATGGCCCCGGGCCACCGGCCCCCGATCTCACGGTCCAGTCGTAGCCGGAGAACCGGATCGTCTTCGCTCCCGCCATGCCGTGCAGGGCGAGGCCGAGGGCCAGGGCGATCCAGACGGCATGGATTCCACGTTTCTTCAAGAGGGCTCCTCCGCGAGCTGGGTGTGCCCCGCAATGTACTCCTCCGTCTCCACCTTTTCCACATTGGCCAGGATCCGGCGGGCGCGGTCGACGTCGAGCTCCCCCTCCCAGCGCGACACCACGAGAGTCGCGACGCCGTTGCCGATCAGGTTGGTGATCGCCCGCGCCTCGGACATGAAGCGGTCGATGCCGAGCAGGAGGGCGAGGCCGGCCACCGGAATGTTGCCGACCGCCGAGAGCGTCGCCGCCAGGGTGATAAAGCCGCCGCCGGTCACCGCCGCCGCCCCCTTCGAGGTGAGCAGCAGCACGGCCAGGATCTCGAGCTCCTGCACCAGCGTCACGTGGGTGTTCGTCGCCTGGGCGATGAACAGTGTCGCGAGCGTGAGATAGATCGAGGTGCCGTCGAGGTTGAACGAGTAGCCCATCGGCACCAGCAGGCCCACCACCGACTCCGGGCAGCCGAGCCGCTCCATCTTGCGCATCAGCAGGGGGAGCGCCGACTCCGAGGAGGAGGTGCCGAGCACGATCAGGATCTCCTCGCGGAGGTAGCGCAGGAAGCGGAGGATGCCGAGGCCCGCCCAGCGCATCACCAGGCCGAGCACGATCAGCACGAACAGCAGGCTGGTGGCGTAGAAGGTGGCCATCAGCTTGCCGAGGCTGAGCAGGCTGCCGATCCCGTATTTGCCGACGGTGAAGGCCATCGCGCCGAAGGCGCCGAGCGGAGCGACCCGCATGACGATCGCCACGATGCGGAAGAGGACGTGCGACGTCTCTTCGACGAAACGCAGCACGAGCGATCCCTTCTCCTTGAAGGCGGCGAGCGCCACGCCGAAGAGGATGGAGAAGAGCAGCACCTGCAGGATGTCGCCGCGCGCGAAGGCGTCGGCCACGTCCTTGGGGATGATGTTGAGCAGGAAGTCGATGGTGCTGAGCGAGTGCCCGGACGAGGTGTAGGTGGCGATGGCGCTGGTGTCGAGCGCCGCCGGATCGACGTTCATGCCGGCGCCCGGACGCACGAGCTTGCCGACCAGCAGGCCGAGGGCGAGCGCGAAGGTGGTCAGGACCTCGAAGTAGACGAGACCCTTGAGGCCGATGCGCCCCACCCGCTTCAGATCGCCCATCTTGGCGATGCCGGTCACCACGGTCGTGAAGACGATCGGGGCGATCAGCATCTTGACGAGCTTGATGAACCCGTCGCCGAGCGGCTTCATCGCCGCCCCGAGCGGCGGATCGAGGAAGCCGAGCAGGGCGCCGAGAGCGACCGCCACCAGGACCTGGACGTAAAGGCTGCGGGCCAACCTTCTCATGAGCGGTCTCCCCTCCCCGAATGCGCCCTGAATACAGAAAGGGCGCCCGGATCAGGGCGCCCCTTGCAAGTCGGTTTCGCGGGAAGGTGAACTAGTAGCCGCCGCGGCCGCCGCCACGGCCACCACCGCCGCCGCCGTAGCCACCGCCGCCGCCGCCACGGCCGCCACCACCGCCGCCGTAGCCACCACCGCCGCCGCCACGGCCACCGCCGCCGCCACGGCCGCCCTCTTCCTTCGGACGGGCCTCGTTGACCGTCAGGTTCCGGCCGTCCAGCTCCTTGCCGTTGAGCGCGGAGATGGCCGCCTGCGCCTCCTGGTCACTGCTCATCTCCACGAAGCCGAAGCCCTTGGAGCGGCCAGTGTCGCGGTCCATGATCACCTGGGCGGAATCCACGGTGCCGTGGGCCGCGAACAGATCTTCCAGGTCGCTGTCCCTGACGCTGTAGGCCAGGTTGCCTACGTATAACTTTCTACCCATTTGCGAGACTCCTCTAGTCCGTCGTCCGATCCGGTCGTGACGACCCTGTGAATGCCTTACTTCTTCTTCTACGTAGCCTGCGGGGCTATCCGAGATCGCGGTTCTGCGAACGAATCTGGATCTGGTACCGGAGTCTTCACGCCTGGGCTTTCCGAACGTGTGAGCCTCTAGGCCCCCTACCCGATCTTACCACCCTCGCCGAGGAACGGGAGGCCGAGGTTGGCGTTCCCTTGGTTTCCGGTGCCTCCGCCACGGCCAGAACTCCATGCAGTATCGATGCCTGCCACTCCAGAAGCCCAGGAGACGTCAATTGCCGCCTATGGTAGGGGAGATCGGGGCAGATCCCCGGCGGTGGTGGCGAAATCGCGCAATGGCCTGTGTAACTCCTGCAACGCTCTTATGCATTCCGATGCGCGGAGCCAGGCCGGGGCCGCTCGCGGTGCAGCTCGCGAAAAGCCAGGGCACAAGACCGCCGCTGCCGTCCCGCGAGCCTCCAATACCGCTTTCCGTCCCCCGACAGGTACTGTCGCTGTTCTTCCTCACGCCCACGATGGCAGACGCGCTTGTTGATGGCGTAACGCACCTCGCCCTCCGGCCCGATGATGAGGGTCGAGCCGCCATAGAAGTCGAAGGTGGTGCCGTCCGGCATGGCGGCCGTGCGGCGCTGGGTGACCTCGGCGACCAGATCGAATATGACCTGCCCGTCCGGGCCGACCCGCCGGGTCGAGCGTACCGATTGGACACAGGGCAGGTCGACCTCCTGCCCTCGCCATCCGGGAGCTCCCGGGTCGGCCAGACCGAACAGCTCATGCCTGCCGCGGTAGGTCACCAGCTTTCCGATCTCGCAGGCCTGCCGGTGCAATTCGCCTTCGTCGGCCGGCATGCCCGGATCCCCGCGAAAGTGCAGCTCGGCGAAGCTGAGCTGGCTCCATGGCGGAACGGCTCGCGCCGGCTCACGCCAGACCAGGGAATCGTCCGACAGGCTGTCGACGTCGCGCGGGAAGATGCCATGCTGCCGGAAGGAGTCGATCAGCGCTTCCCTGTAGTTCCAGGGGTCGTCGGGCACGAGCGCCCGGTCGGCGGTGATGATGGCGCGCAGGTACTCGCCAAACTCGATGTCCACGGGCGGGCAGTAATCGATCGCCCGGATGCAGACGGAGAGGAACTGGCTGGCCAGCTGGCTGGCCTCCTTGGCCAGCAGCTGGACCAGGTCGGTATTCAGCTGCCCCGGCGGCAGCATGCCCGTGCCGCCGGTCGCCAGCCGGATATAGCGGTCGACCTTGCGGCGGTAGACCGCGTTGAAGGCGCCGAAGACGGCGGCCACCAGCACCGTGCTCCGCTCGTGGGGTTCCTCCGAGAAACGGTTCTGCCGGATCAGCGCCGGGTCCAGGTCCACCGCCCTGCGCAGGTATTCTCCCAGCCCGGTGGTTTGCGCGAACTGGCGCGCCAGGCCGGTCAGCAGGCCGGCATGGTCGATCTGGCCGCTGCTCTGTTTCAGGCCGGCCTCGACGACCGGCTGATAGCTGAAGCGTTGCAGGAAGGCCACGAGATCGGCGAGCGCCTCATGGAAGGCGAACACATCCCCGTTCGTGGGCAGGGCGAACTGCGACCGCAGCCCGTCCAGCAGGGCATGAGTCATCTCGTGCGCGATGATGTCGTGCGATGCGGCGGTATAAATGTAGCCATTCGGAAGATTGCGCCCCTCCACCGCGGCGTCCGCCTTGTAGTAGCCGAACTGGACCTCTCCGCTCGCCTTGTCGTAATAAGAGTTCCGTTCCTCCATGGCGTGGGGGCGCAGGATGAGCTGGCCGTCCTGCGCGCTCCGGTCGCCGCGCGGCTCGAAGCCCCAGGCCACCGGCCGGCCCAGTGCCGTCCGGAAGACCGTGTAGATGGAGCTGGCGACCGCGTAGACCATCTGCTGATGGAACAGCGGATTCGAAGGCGAGGGGGCGAGCCCGTGGTTCAGCAGGAGGTGGTCTTCATCGAGGTCGACGGGCTGGTTGCGCAGGCTCCCCTTCTCG
This sequence comes from uncultured Acidobacteriota bacterium, assembly GCA_963698025.1. Lineage (GTDB taxonomy): Bacteria > Acidobacteriota > Thermoanaerobaculia > Multivoradales > UBA5704 > DATARR01. Next base: position 3,398,034 of record OY969112.1, read on the forward strand.
TCGACGACCGCGAGCACGGCCCCGCGGGGACCGCGGTGAAGCTTTTCGTAGGGAACGTTGAGCAGCGTCGTCGCGCCTTCGAGCTTCGAGGCGGCGGGGTCCATGCTGAAGATGCGCAGCGGCCGGTACAGCGGGTCCCGGCCCTTCCGTTCATAGGGACGTCCGCGCACCGCCCGGCGGACGAAAGGGCCGATCACGAAATCGCGCCCCTCCTCGGCACAGACGGTCGAGTCACCGCCGACGGCCCGGCCGAGGGACGGGCTCTGGCTCTGGGCGGTCGCCTTAGAGGCGGCGGGAACGTTGGCCGACAGGCTGGCCGGTGAATCTGCCATGACCCGGCCTTGCCGCTAGCCCTTCTCGTCCAGATAATCGGCCAGTTGGCGGAAGCCCTGAGCCAGTGTATGCAACGGCATGGATTCGTGGGCGGCCGCGGAAACGGAGTCGTCCGTCCGGAGCGAAGGCTGCATCGCGGGCGGGGTGCCCGCCAGGGGCTGGAGGAAGGGAGATCCGAAGAGGCCGATCGCACCGTCCAGCTCGGGGTGCTGCCGCGCCGCGCCGCCAAAGGCGGCACGGACGCTGTCGTTGAACTCTCGATTGCTCAGCGCCGGAAGGCCGTTGCGCAGCAGGCTCGTCGTCCGCAGGGTGAAGTCCCCCTGGCCCGCGCGCTCGAACGCGGACTCCGAACGGCTGCAAGCGGCGAAGGAGAGGTCGCGCTGCTCGCCCCGCCGGCGATCGGATGGAGACAGCGCCAGGCCGCGGCGTTGCGCGAAGCCCTGGTACTTGGCCAACTGCGCCGGGGTGAGCTTGATGAAGCGGGGCCTCTCGACAGCCTGGGCGCCGGTCAGCAGCAGGCGGTCCAGATCTCCTGAATTGCAGCTGTCGAAAAAACAGGTGAGGTTCACGCCGGCGGGCGTCGTATCGAAGAGGCCGGCCAGCTCCTTGTCGACCAGCAGCGCGCCGGTGGTAAAGAAATCGAACGGCACCATGGCCTCGTCCGGCTCCGCGCTGTCATGCGGAATCGAGGTGCCGTGGCCCGCATACTGGAACACGATCACGTCGCCGGCCGCGCTCGCCTGGAGAAGGCTCCGCAGGGCGGCGCGAATGCCGTCGTAGGTGGCATTGCTTTCGAGCAGGAGCTGCACGTCGAAACCGAGCGAGCGCAACGTCCGGGACCAGAGTTGCGCATCCGCCACGCAACCGCTCAGCGGACTGCTCGCATAGGAGTTGATTCCCACGCAGAGCGCCTGGCGGCGGCCCATTCCCACCGGAGCCGAGCGCAGGGCGGGCTGCACGGCGGGGACCCCCGCGCCGCCCAGGGTGCTGGACGCGACCGCCGCGAAGCGGGTCACCATCCCGACCTGCTTCAACTCGACGCTGCGGCCTCCTTCGGTGAAGCTCGGGTTCTCTACGATCGGATCCGTATCGCTCCGCCCCAGGATGTGCCGGAGGACGCTGTCCATCGTCGCCCGGTCGTCGTCAAACCCGCCGTGGCTGATCGATTCCGAGGCGTTCCGCCCTTTCGGCGCGCCCGTCTGGGACCAGACGGAGTCGCCGGCGTGGGGCGTCGTGCCGTCCAGACCGAACATCTTCTTCAGGTCGGGATCGCGCCAGACCGACTCCTCCAGGCCCAGAAGGTCGACTCTCGGATGCTCCTCGAGGGCGAAGTAGATGAGGTAGAGCAGCGATTTGTGGTAGATGTGGGCGCAGTTGTCCGCCTTTTCCAGGTCCTGCTTCATGCTGTACATCACGAACTTCTTGATCTGTTGTCCCAGCTTGACGACCGGACCGTTCAGGAGGTTCTGCTTGAACGTGTCGACGTCGACGGCCGGCGCCAGGAATTGAAGCGACTCGAAGGGGGGCACCCCGAGGCCCAGAGCGGCGGGCAGGAAGTGAGCATGGAAGATCGCGCCGGCGCTGTGGCCGACCGCATGCAGCTCGACGGTGTTGGGAAAGGCGTCGCACAGGGCCTTCAGCTTTCCGGCCACATAGAAGGCGCCCCCCGGAGGCTGGCCGGCCTGGCCGGGCCGGGCGGCGATCTCGGCGCTGCGCTTCATGCCGCCCCAGATCTTGGGTCCACCCGCGGCCCGGGCGAGCCCCTCGACCACGGGGTCGGAGGTGAAGTCGAAGATGTCGCGGGCACCCACCGCCAGAGAGCGCTGTTGCACTCCGATCAGCAGGTGCTCGACGGTGTTCAGGAAGCCGGTTTCCCAGACGAAGAAGAGCGGATAGATCTGGTTGTCGTTCCACCAGTCCACCTGCCGCAGGGCGCCGCTCAGCCCACCGGCTTCGTCCACCAGGCCGCCATGGGCAGAAAAGACGATCGGCAATTTTTTCCCGGCCTTCTGCGCGGCCTCCGCCCGGTTTCTCAAGGTCCCTTCGAAAATCCGGTCCACGTCCCCCTGAGTGGTGGTGAACTGCCCGTCGTCCGAGAAGAACCCTTGATTGAGGTTGACGACGTGGTCGCGCAATTTGGACAGCTCGGCCGGCGTGAACGCCTGGCCACGAGCCTGGGATTCTTCGCCACCGGCAAAATCTGCAGGGGTGGCTTGACGGTCCCGCCCGTCCGGCGAATGCATCCGGTGGCGCGACAGCAGGTCGATCAGATCCTGGAGCTCCCCGGCTTCATCCCGCGTCTCCAGGGGAAATGCGGGATCCTCGTCCCCTGCCGCGCGTTGCGCCAGTCCCCGCTTCAAGTGTTCGAGACGCTCGATGATCTCTGCCTGGGACACCGTGGTGTGCTGCTGGGACATGATTCCTCCGTGGAGCCGGGCCGGCAGGGGTGGAAGAGGGTGACGGCCCTCGGGCTCAACGGATTGGACGGACGCGGAAGAGAAACTTCTCGATCGCAAGGCGGAGGCTGGACGAGCTCCCGGCCGCCTTGCGGGCCGGGAGCCCGGGGGCAGGTCTAGTCCTTCTCTCGTCCGGCCAGCAGCGCCGACGCCCCCGCCGCCGCCAGCCCGCCCACCAGGTACCAGGCGACCGTCATCACCTGTGTGGCGGTGGTGCGGTTCGTGGGCCGGCTGCCCAGCCCCAGCGGTCCGGGCAGGGCCAGGGCGCCGACGCCGGCTCCGAGGCCGAGGGCGGTGCCGCGGACCAGCGCGCCGAGCCCTCCCGCCGTGCCCACGAGGCTGTAGTAGAGGGCGTTGCCGACCAGATCTCCGGCCAGGGTCAGCGGGTAGAGCTGATCGTCCGGCGGCGGCTGGAGATCCGCTTTGCGGAAGATCCTCGCCAGGGCCCGCATGCCGAGGATGTCCGCCCGCGGCGCCTTGTCGGTGATCTGGCGGGCCGCCTGGTGGACGAGGGTCAGGGCGCAGGAGCCGGCGAAGCCGCTGCCCAGGGCTCGTAGGACTTTCATCGTGGTTTCCTCCCTTTCTCCCGGGGATCTCCCGCGATCCCCGCCATCCTGAACCTGCAACATGCGTTCCGCGAAGTCTGGAGCGGGCTCGCCTGAAGGGATTAGACTGGAGGGGCATGGACGGCCAGCTCTTCTTCATCTTCGGTCTGACGTTCCTCATCCATCTGATCGGCACCCTCGCCTACTCGGTGCGGATCGCCGGCACGCGGACGGGACGGATCGCGGTCTCCTTCGCGCTGTTCAACATGCTGATGCTGGTGTCGCGGACGTCGAACTCGTTCCAGGCGCCGCTGCTCGCCAAGCGGATCGAGGTGAGCCTGCGGCAGGGGATCGCGGGCGGGGTGGTGGGGGACTTCCGGTGGCTGATCGCGGCGGCGACGCTGGCGACGATCGTGGGAGCCGTGCTCATCCCGACGTTCCAGCGGGTGTTCGGGCGGGCCGTGCTGGCGTTCAGCGAGCACCGGTCGCTGCCGCGGCTCCTCCTGCTCGGGCTTTCGCGGGAGGGCTTCGCCTCGCTGCGCGGGTCGCTCCGCCTGCCCGTCGCCGGCAATCTCACCCGGCTCGCCGGCGAGCCGCGCCTGCCCGGCGGCGTGGTGCTCTCGAACGTTTTGGCCACGGCGGTCTGGACGGTGGGGGTGTTCGCCTCGCTCTACGCCGGCTCCCTCAAACCCGAGCTGCGGGTGACGTCGAGCAATCTCTCCTCGATCATCAACGGCGTCGCCACGGTCCTGATGTTCGGGCTCATCGACCCCTACCTCTCGGTGATGACCGACGACGTGGCGGACGGGCGGATCAGCGAGGGCTATTTCCGCCGCTCGATCGTCTGGCTGATCGGCGGGCGGCTGGCCGGGACGGTGCTCGCCCAGCTCCTGCTGGTGCCGGCGGCGCTCGCGATCGTCTACGTGGCGGAGCGGCTGTAGGCCCCGCCGGCCGCCTCGGCCTGGCTCACGAACTCGTCCAGCAGGTGGTTGAAGATCTCCGGCCGGTCCATCATCACCCAGTGGCCGGTGCCGGTCATCAGGCGGACGGGGAGGTCCGGCAGGAGGTTGTGGAGGCTGTAGGGGAGGCGGTTCATGTCGCTGACGATCGACAGCCGCGGCCCCTCGTAGCGCGCGAGGGCGGCGAGGGGCTGGTACTGGACCGAGCCGGCGACGGCGCCGACGACCGCGTCCTCGTGGGTGAGGCGGATGTCCTCGAGGACCCAGCGGGCGGCGTCGGGGTCCCCTCCGATCACCAGCTGGCGGAAGTAGGACTCGAGCTCGGCCAGCGGGTCGGCGCGCAGGGACTCCAGGTAGCGCTCCATCTCCCCGGCCGGGACGCGGCTCGGGTCGCCGTTGGGGTCGACCAGCAGCAGGCCGGCGACGCGCTCGGGGTGGCGGCTCGCGTACTCGATGGCCGCCGCGGCCCCCAGGCTGTGGCCGGCGAGGAGGAAGCGGCGCAGGGCGAGCTGGTCGGCCGCCGCGGCCACGTCCGCCGCGAGGCCGGGGACCGAGTAGTCGCCGTCTTCCGCGGGGTCGGACTCGCCATGGCCGCGGAAGTCGAGGGCCACCGCCCGGCGGTGCCGGCGCAGGTGGTCGAGCTGCAGGGCCCACTGGCCGCCGTTGCCCGCCAGGCTGTGGAGGAAGAGGACCGGCAGGGCGTCCGGGTGCTCGCCGCCGCCGTCCCGAATGTAGAGATTACCCGCGGGGCCGGCGATCCAGAGCGATTCGCCCGCGGGTGACGCCGTCTCGGGGGCGGGCGGATGAGGCTCGGGGCCTGCCGGCTCGGGCTCCGCGTCCTCGGGGAACACCGGCCGCCGGCTGGCGAGGAGGGTGGTCAGCGCCCCCAGTGTGAGCAGGCCGAGAAGGGTCCAGAGAAAACCTCCCGGCCGCCGCCGGCGCGGGTAGCTGGATCTCCGTAAGCGCCTCGAGGTCATGCGTTTCCTCCCCTGCTGAAAGCTAGCACGCTCGGACTGTAGATGCTACGCAAGGGGCGGCCTTCCGGCGGAAGAGTTGACATTCCCATTGAAGGTTGTGTATCTATCGTCTGCCCAACGGCAAACCTGAGGTCAGGAGCAGCGTCGGAGGTCAGAGCAGCGCCGCCTGCTCGTCCAGAGATTTTGAGCGACCAGACGGGAGGCACGTTTGCAGAGGAAGCGAGCACTATCCACCCTCGTAACCCCGGTCCTTTCCCACGTTCGGCAGCTCGGGAGAGGGTCCAATACGTTCTGCGTGGGTGCTTTCGCGCTCAGCCTCGTCAACCTCGCCACCCTCGGGCAACCCGGAGCCCCGGCGCAGCCCGCCGTGCAGCCGCCCGCCCTGCAGGCCTACGCCCATGCCGTCGTGCCGCCGCAGCTCGCGGCTTCCGCAGCGGCCGAGGCGCCGAAAACGGCGGCACCCGCGGAGACCCCCAGGCCGGCCGCGCCCGCCACCTCGGCCACGACTCAGCCGGCACCTCCCGCCGCCCCGGCGGCAACCAGGACAGAAGCGCCCGCGGCTCCCGCACCCGCTCTCCAGAAGGCCCTCCCGGCTCCCGCCCTCCCGAAGCCCGTCGACGAAGTGGAGCGCTTCCGCAAGGCGGCCGACCTGCTGGTGCGGGTGAACATGGCGCTGGGTGAGCCGCAGTCCCCCTACGGAAAGATCATCTACGACGTCGCGATCCGCCACTCGATCAATCCGCACCTGGTGGCGGCGCTGATCCACGTCGAGTCCGCCTTCAATGCCCGGGCGGTCTCCCCCAAGGGGGCCTACGGCCTGATGCAGCTGCTGCCGGAGACGGCGCGGCGCTTCGGGTTGAACAAGAAGAAGGATCTCTTCGATCCGAAGAAGAATCTGGAGGCGGGGGTCCGCTATCTCAAGTGGCTGGCGGACCGGTTCGGCGGGGACACCCAGAAGATCCTCGCCGCCTACAACGCGGGGGAGGGCGCGGTCGATCGGTTCGGCGGCATCCCGCCCTACCAGGAGACCCAGAGCTACGTGCAGAAGATCTTCGGCCTTCTGGGGTTCTCCTCCGCGCCGGCTCCGGCGCCCCAGGCCGCCGTGCTGCCGAGCGTCCAGGACGCGATGGCGGCCCGTTGAGGGCGGGGACCGGTCCCCGCCCCTTCCGGTAAACCTTCCAGCTGGCGGGGTCTAGTGGCCGTCGCGGTTGGCGTCGCCGGGGATGTGATCCTCGACGCGGTGCCAGGCGTCCTTGGTCGCGAGCTTGGCCTCGTCCCAGGTCTGGCGGGCGGCACCCTTGTTGTAGTCGTTCCAGTTGCGGCCGAGCTCGGGCTCGACGTCGTTCCAGCTGCGGTTGCCGGCCTGGGCGCGCGACTCCCAGCCGTACTTGTAGGCCGGCTGATAGTCGTCATAGGAGCGGTCGGCCTTCACGTACGGACGGTTGCGATAGTTCTCGCGCCAGTAGGCGTCCTCTACGGTGGGGTTGACCCCTTCGGCGATGCCGTGGCCCACGAGCCCGCCGGCGAGAGCGCCGACCGCCGCGCCCACCAGGGTTCCGACCGGACCGGCTACCGCCGTGCCGACCGCCGCGCCCGTGGCCGCACCCGCCGCCGCGCCGACGCCGCTGCCGACCGGATGGACCTTGTCGTGAGCGTCGTGAGCATGATTCTCCGTGGCCGTTTCCTTGACGGTCGTACCCGTTCCACTGCCGTATTTCTCATCGTTCATGGTGTACCTCCTGGTTGTCGTTTTCCGGAGCTCCCGGAGCGATTTTCGGTATTTGCAAGGTCGGGGCCAACCCGGGATCCGGCCTCGGTTGTGTTAGCATCCGCCCCCTAAATTTCGGCAGCCCGGAGAGCTCATGGAGATTTACGAGAACATCCTGGAAACCCTGGGGAACACCCCCCTGATCAAGCTCGGCCGGTTCCATGCCGGACCGGCGACCCTGGCGGCCAAGGTCGAGTCCTTCAATCCCGGCGGCAGCGTGAAGGACCGCATCGGCATCGCCATGATCGAGGCGGCCGAGAAGGCGGGGCTCCTCAAGCCCGGCGGCACGATCGTCGAGCCCACCTCCGGCAACACCGGCGTGGGTCTCGCCCTGGTGGCCAACCTGCGCGGCTACCGGCTGATCTGCACCTGCGCCGACAAGATCCCCAAGGAGAAGATCGCGCTGCTGGAGGCGATGGGCGCCACCGTCCTCCCCTGCCCGACCAACGTCGAGGCGACCGATCCGCGCTCTTATTACAAAGTGGCCGAGCGGATCCGCGACGAGGAGGGGGCCTTCCTGCCCTATCAGTACTACAACCAGGCCAACCCCGAGGCCCACTACCGCACCACGGGCCCGGAGATCTGGCGGCAGACGGACGGCAAGGTCACCCACTGGGTGGTCGGCGTCGGCACCGGCGGCACGATCAGCGGCGCGGCCAAGTATCTGAAGGAGAAGAACCCGGAGATCCACGTGGTCGGGGTGGACACGGTGGGGAGCGTCTACGCCTACTACCACGAGCACCGCGAGCTCCCCCCCGCGGAGCAGATCCACCAGTACCTGATCGACGGCATCGGCGAGGACTTCATGCCCTCGGCCGTCTGGTGGGACTACATCGACGAGGTCGTCACCATCGACGACAAGACCGCCTACCGGGCGACGATGGAGCTCGCCCGCCGGGAGTCGATCTTCACCGGCTCCTCGGGCGGCGCCGCGGTGGCCGGCGCCCGGCAGGTCGCCCAGCGGCTGGGCGAAGATTCCCTGGTGGTCACGCTGCTCCCCGACTCCGGCGAGCGGTACCTCTCGAAGCTCAACAAGGAGTGGATGGCGGCCAAGGGAGTGCTGGAGGACTGAGCCGGGAGTAGACGCGAGGGTAGCGACATCCTTTAGGATGGTGGGCATGCGCGCTCTCCACCTCTCCGCCGCCCTCCTGTCGCTCTCGCTCGCAAGCTGCGCCGGTTCCGCGATGTCCGCGTCCCCCGCCGGGGAGCCGCCTCACGCCGGCTCTCCGGGCGTTCCCGCGAGCTCAAGGCACGAAGCCCCGGCGGAATCCGCCCTCCAGCCGCTCGATCACGCCCCGCTGCTGCGGGCGCAGGCGGCGACCTACATGACGCCGGACGAGCTGATCCTGGGAGTGGAGATCGGGGGGGACGCGCGCGCCTATCCGCTGCGCATCCTCGACTGGCATGGGGTTGCCAACGACACGGTCAACCACATTCCGGTCGCCCTCGCCTACTGCCGGTCCTGCGGCTCCGCCGTCCTCTACCGGACGGACACGCCGAAGGGCACCCTGACCCTCGCCCCCTCCGGCCGCTTCCGCGACGGCGACCAGCTCCTCGCCGACCGCCAGACCGGTACGCTCTGGAAGCAGCTCACCGGCACGCCGGTGGAGGGGGCCCTGGCCGGCTCCGGCATCCAGCTCCAGCCCCTGCCGGTGGTGCTGACGACCTGGACGAGCTGGTTCCAGACCCACCTGCAGACGCGGGTCCTCTCGCTCGACACCGGCTTCCATCGGGAGTACAAGCCGGAAGGGCGGCCGGCGGGGGACGATCCGGCCCCGGCGGAGGGCTCCTGGGTTTACGGGCTGGTCATCGGCGGCGCCGCCCGGGCCTACCCGATCGATCTCCTGACCCGGCGGGGGGTGATCGACGACGAGCTGGGGGGGCGTCCGGTGGTGATCGTGGCCGAGCCGGGCACCGAGCCCAAAAACCGTACGGTCCGTGCCTACGAGCGAGGAGAACTCGTCTTCGCCCGCTCCGGGCACTCCTTCCTGGGCTCGAGCTTCGTCAACGACCAGGCCGGCCACCCCTGGATGGTGGGGGAGGAGTCGCTCGCGACGCCCGACGGCAAGAAGCTCCCCCGCCTCCCTGGCAAGCTCACCCTCCGGGCCGGATGGTCGGCGGCCTACCCCCAGGGGCAGATCTACGAGGAGCCCGAGAAGAAACCAGGGACATAAGGGCCCCCGGCAAGCCTTTTGCATTGTGCCTGGAGTCCGCCCGCTCACCGTCGAGGGGCAAGCTCCTGATGCATCGCCCACAGAGACTCTGGACCGACCTCCAGGAGACGATCGCCAACTGGAACCGGCACAACGCGACCATGCACAGCGCGGCGCTCGCCTACTTCTCGCTGTTCTCGCTCGCGCCGTTGCTGGTTTTGGTGGTCGCGGTCTCCGGCTGGGCTTTCGGCCCCAACGCGGCCCGGGGGGAGGTCCAGAGGGAGCTCTCCCGCTTCATCGGCGCGGACTCGGCGGCGGCGGTGCAGACGCTCGTGGCCGCGAGCGCCCGGCCGCGGACAGGACGAGTGGCCGCCGTGATCGGCGTGGTGACCCTCCTGGTGAGCGCCACCGCCGTCCTGATCCAGCTCCAGGACACTCTCAACACCGTCTGGGAGGTGACGCCCAAGCAGGGCTTCTTCCTGAAGATCCTGCTCAAGAAGCGGCTCTTCTGCTTCCTGCTGATCCTCGGGGCCGGCGCCCTGGTGCTCCTCTCGCTCGCCATGAGCGCGGGCCTCGCCGCCCTGCAACACGTCCTCGAGGCCCAGTTGCAGATCGGCCTCTCGCAGTTCCTCGGCTGGGCGGACATCGTCTTCTCCTGGCTCCTGATGGCGCTGCTGCTCGCGATGGTCTACCGGCTCATGCCGGACGTCGAGATCGGCTGGCGCGACGTGGCCTGGGGATCGGCGATCACCTCTTCCCTGTTCTCGGTCGACAAGTACGCGATCGGCTTCTATCTCCAGCGTACCGGTGTCAGCACGACCTACGGCGCCGCCGGGTCGCTGGTGCTGGTCATGGTCTGGATCTATCTCTCCTCTCTCATCTTCCTGCTGGGAGCGGAGTTCACCCGCGTCCACTCGCGCCGTTACCGCGAGGGGCGGGCGCCCGCCTCGCCGGGCGCCGTGCGGGTGGCGACGGTCCAGGTCCCCCTGGAGCCCACCGAGCCCACCCCTTCGCCTGCAAAAGGACAATGAACGTCAAATCCTTCGCCGCCCACGCCGCTCTGGCCCTCGGGGCCTGCCTCGCCTTCGCGCCCCCTCTCCACGCCGACAAGGTCAAGGTGGAGGTCGACGGCGTCCGGCGGGAGCTCAAGGCCAACATCCTCTCGGTCCTCAGCCTGCAGCGTGAAGACGACGGCAAGCTGACCGAAGACCGCATCCGCAAGCTCCACGCCCAAGCCCCGGACGAGATCGGGGAGGCGCTCCAGCCCTTCGGCTACTACAAGCCGCAGGTCCGCTCGGAGCTGCGCCAGGACGGCAAGACCTGGATCGCCCACTACGACGTGGACTCCGGCCCGCCGATCAAGATCGCCAGCGTCGATCTCAGGATCACCGGCGGCGGCGCCGAGGACCCCCGCTTCCGGGAGATCGAGACCCACTTCCCCGTCCAGCAGGGCAATGTGCTCCACCATCCGGACTACGAGCAGGGGAAGAAGCTGCTGAGCGACCTCGCGGCCGAGGAGGGCTATCTCGACGCCGCCTTCCAGGAGAACCAGGTCCGCGTCGATCTCCAGCGCTACCAGGCCGACGTCGTCCTGCACTACGAGACCGGACCGCGCTATCTGTTCGGGCCAGTCTACTTCCACCAGAACGTCCTCGACGGGCGGCTGCTCACCGGCTACATCATGTTCACGCCCGGCGAGCCGCTCGACGTCAACAAGGTCCTGCAACTGCAGAACGCCCTCTCGGACAGCCCCTACTGGAGCCGCGTCGAGGTGGTGACCCGGCAGGACCGGGCCGACGGGCTCGAGGTGCCGATCGACGTCAACCTGGTGCCGGCCAAGACCATGCGCTTCAGCGGCGGCCTGGGCTACGGCACGGACACCGGACCGCGGGTGCGGGGCACCTGGGACCTGCGGCGACTCAACCGCCTGGGGCACCGGGCGCAGGTGCAGGCCAGCGTCTCGCAGATCGAGCAGAGCTTCCAGTCGAGCTACATCATCCCGGGAGCCTTTCCGCGCACCGACAGCCTCTCCTACAACCTCGCCTACGACCGGCAGATCACCAACACCCTGGAGAGCAAGACCGGGCTCGTCGGCGCCCAGTACACCCAGCTCCGCGGCGGCCTGAACGAGACGTTCTCCCTCAACTTCCAGCGCGAGAATTACAAAGTGGGGCTCGACACCGGCACCTCGAATCTCCTGGTGCCCAGCGCCGGCCTGGAGCGGGTGCAGGCCGACGACCGCATCTACACCACCAACGGCTACCGCCTGCGCTTCACGCTCCAGGGGACGGCCAAGAACCCGCTCTCCGACGCCACCTTCGTCCAGGGGCTGCTGGACGGCAAGGCGATCCGCACCGTGGGCGGCCGCAACCGGCTGATCGGCCGCACCCAGATCGGCTACACCGCCACTGACGACTTCCGCATCCTCCCCCCGCGCTTCCGTTTCTTCGCCGGCGGCGACCAGAGCGTGCGGGGGTACCGGTACCAGTCCCTCGGCACCAAGGACGAGGCGGGCAACGTGATCGGCGGCGAGGCGCTCGCCGTGGCGAGCCTCGAGTACGAGTACCGGTTCCTCCCCAAGTGGGGAGCCGCGGTCTTCTACGACACCGGCGGCGCCTTCCACAACTTCGGCAGCGGCTCGCTGTCGCAGGGCGCCGGCTTCGGAGTCCGCTGGCGCTCGCCCATCGGTCCCGTCCGCCTCGACATCGCGTGGGGCCTTTCCGACCCCAATCACCCGATCGTGTTTCACGTCAACATCGGACCCGACCTATGAAGCAGGACAACATGACGGACGAACCGACCCCGGCGCCCGCGGCGCCTTCCCCTTCCCAGCCCCCCCAGACCCCTCGCAAGAGGCACCGGCTGCGGCACTGGCTCCTCGGCCTGCTGCTCGCCCTCGTCCTCCTGCTCGTCCTGGTCGCCGGGCTCGGGTGGTACGCGGTCTCGACCGAGGGGGGCACCCGGTTCCTCCTCGGCCAGGTCGCCACGCGCCTGCCGGGCGAGCTGACGATCGGCTCCCAGAGCGGCCCGCTCACCGGTCCCCTGGATCTGCGCAACGTCCACTACCACAACGCCACCATGGACGTGCGGCTGAACCACGTCTACCTCGCCTGGAAGGCCGGCCGGCTACGCCAGCGGATGCTCGACATCGACCAGCTCCACGCCGAGGGGATCCGCGTCGCGCTGCAGAAGAGCGGGGACAGCACCGCCAACGGCAAGCTGGTGGACATCCACCTGCCGGTCAACATCATCGTGCGCGACGCGCTGATCCGCGACCTCGAGATCGACCGCGCCGGCCAGCCCCCCTTCCGCCTCGACCGCATCGCGCTGGACGCCCAGAGCGAGCGCGCCCGCGACGTCCTCCACGTCCGCAGCCTAGCGGTGGACGGTCCGATCTTCCAGCTGCGGGCCGCCGGGGACTTGAACCCGGTCGGCGACTACGCCGTCGACCTCCAGGCCCAGGCCACCTACAAGGACCCGAAGCTGCCGCCGTTCGTGGTCGGCGGCCGGTTCAACGGCACGCTGGAGAAGCTCGGCATCGATGCCACCCTGAGCCACCCCTTCGACGCTCACGTGACCGGGAACGTGCTCACCCCGATGCGCGAGGTGGGGATGGACCTCGCCGCCCAGGTGCGGGGGTTCAACGCCAAGGCGATCGATCCGAAGTGGCCGATGGCCCAGATCCGCCAGGGGAACCTGACGATCAAGGGGCAGCTCAACGACTTCACCTCCGAGGGGAAGATCCTCGGCGCCTATGAGAGCTACGGCGCCGGGGAGGCCGACTACCGCCTGGCCCGCAAGGGGGACGACCTGGTCTTCGAGTACCTCAACCTGAAGACGGAGAAGGGCGCCACCGTCGCCGCCCGCGGCAAGGTCACCCTCCCCACCCCCACCAGCGAGCTGGCGCTGGACGTCAACGCCCAGGCCCGGGGGATCGACGTCCAGGCGATCGATCCGCAGTGGCCGGCGGCCCGCATCCGCGAGGCCAACGTCGGGATCAAGGGGAAGCTCACCGACTTCACCTCCCTGGGCCGGGTCTCCGGCTCCTACTCGAATCTCGCCGCGGGGGTGGTCGACTACCAGGTCGTCCGCAAGGGGGACGACTTCACCTTCGACTCCGTGAAGCTGCGGACGGATCAGGGGGCCACCCTGAACGCCAGCGGCAAGGCCAGCCTCGCCAAGGGGGGGCGCCTCGACGTGACGGCCGGCTGGAACCATCTCGTCTACCCCCTCCAGGGGGGAAAGCCGGTGGTGGTCAGCCAGACCGGCAAGGCGCACGTCACCGGCACGCTCGCCGACTACCTCCTCGACGTCGACGCCCAGCTCGCGGGACCGGGCATTCCGCCCGGCCACTGGGTGCTCGCCGGCCGCGGCAACCAGGAGCGGATGGACGTGCGCTCCCTGCACGGCGATGTCCTGAGCGGCCAGCTGGCGGCGGCGGGGAGCGTCGCCTGGAAGCCGCAGATCGCCTGGAACGTGCGGCTGAACGGCGACGGGATCGATCCCAGCGCCCTGGCCGCCGACTGGCCGGGGCGGATCACCTTCGCGGCCACCACCGCCGGCAGCCTGCGCAACGGCGCTCCCTACGGCCGGGTGGACCTCGCCCAGCTCAGCGGTCAGCTGCGGGGGAACCCGCTCGCCGGCCAGGTCCAGCTGGAGATGGCGGGCGACAACTACCGCCTCCCCCGGCTCGACCTGCGCTCCGGCTCGGCCCGGCTCACCGCCAACGGCAGCTTCAGCAAGACCGCCGGGAACCTCGACTTCGGGCTCGCCGCGCCCAATCTGGCCGAGGCCGTGCCGAACGCCGGCGGCTCGCTGACGGCCCAGGGTCACGTCTCCGGCCCGTGGAAGACCCCGCACGTGAACGCCAGGGCCACCGGCCAGTCCCTGGTCTACCAGACCAACAGCGCCGCGAACGTGACCCTGCAGGCGAACGTGGACCTGGCGGCCAACGGGCCGATGCAGATCGACTTGGCGGCCCAGAACGTCGGGCTCAACGGGCAGAAGTACGACACGGTCACCCTCACCGGCCAGGGGACGCGCCAGGCCCACCAGCTCGCCCTCGCCGTGAAGCAGGCGGCCAACGGGCTCGACCTGGCGCTCGCCGGCGGCCTGCGCGGAACCACGGCCTGGAGCGGCGAGATCCGCCGTCTCGACCTGCGCAATCCGCAGACCGGAAACTGGAGCCTCGCCGGCCCGGCCGGGCTGACCGCCGGCACCACCCAGGCGGCCCTGAAGGGGTTCTGCTGGACCTCCGGCGCCGCACGCCTGTGCGCCGACGGCCAGTGGGCCAAGAACGGGCCGTGGAGCGGCAACGGCACCGTGGCCCAGGTGCCGTTCTCCCTGCTCAAGCCCTTCCTGCCGGCCGACCTCCAGCTCACCGGCGCGGTCGGCGGCACCTTCGCCGGCACCGGCAGCCCCAGCGGCGTGGTCAACGCCAACCTCGAGCTCCACCCGGGACCCGGCGAGATCCGCTATCCGGCGAAGGGGGGGGAGACGGCCGTCATCCGCTTCGACCAGGGGACCGTCCGCGCGGTGGCCGGCGCCGACGGGCTGACCGCCCACGCCGACCTCACCTTCATCAACACCGGGGTGCTGCGGGCCGACCTGCGGCTGCCGCAGTACAACAAGATCGGCGCCCCCCTCCAGAGCCAGGCCGTCGCCGGGCACATCGTGGCCAACTTCACCAGCCTCGGCCTGGTCGAGGCCTTCGTGCCCGACCTCGACAACACCCGCGGCACCCTCGCCGCCGACCTGACGATCGGCGGCACGGTCGCCAAGCCCACGGCCAACGGTGGAGTCCAACTCCAGCAGGCCCAGGTGGACGTGCCGGCGTACGGCCTCCAGGTGCGGCAGATCCAGCTCACCGCCAAGGCCGCGGGCACGGGGCCGATCCAGATCCAGGGCTCCGCCCGCTCCGGCACCGGCAACGTGACGATCGGCGGCGGGGTCGCGCTCGACGGCAGTCCGAGCAAGATCACCATCGACGGCAAGAACTTCCTCGTCTCCAACACGAAAGAGATCAGGGTGCTCGCCTCGCCCAGCCTGGTGGTCGCGCTCAACGGGCCGCGGATGGACGTCACCGGCGACATCACCATCCCCGAGATGGAGATCAACCAGGAGAAATCGCGCAAGGGGGCGGTGCAGATCTCCAAGGACGTGATCATCGTGCCGGCGTCCGAGGAGAAGGTCACCACGCCGGCCGCCTCGCGGCAGCTCTACGCCCGCGTCCGCGCCACCCTGGGGGACAAGGTCAGCATCAAGGCCCAGGGCTTCAGCGGCGATCTCAGCGGCAGCCTGCTGGTGATCGAGCAGCCCGAGAAGCCCACCACGGCGGTCGGCGAGCTCGAGGTCAAGAACGGCGTCTACAAGTCCTACGGGCAGGACCTGACCCTCGACCACGGCCGGCTGATCTTCGCCGGCGGGCCGATCGACAACCCCGGGCTCGACCTCAAGGCCTTCCGCAAGGCGACCGACGGCACGATCGCGGGGATCAACGTCACGGGGACGCTGCGCGCGCCGCAGGCGACCCTCTACTCCGATCCGGTGATGGACGAGGGGAACGCCCTCGCCTATCTCCTGCTCGGGCACCCGCTCGGGCAGTCCACGCCGCAGGAGGGGAACCTCCTCGCCAACGCCGCCACCTCGCTGGGGCTCAAAGGGGGGAACCTGGTGGCGAAGAAGCTCGCCTCGCGCTTCGGCCTGGAGGAGGCGAAGATCGAGTCGACCGGCGGCGTCAAGGAGTCGGCGCTGGTGGTGGGCAAATACCTCTCGCCGCGCCTCTACGTGAACTACGGCCTGGGCCTCTTCCAGCCGGTCAACACCTTCACCATCCGCTACCTCCTCGGCCGCCAGTGGAGCGTCCAGGCCCAGCAGGGAGCGGCGATCGGCGGCCAGGGGCAGGCGACCGGGGTGGACGTGCTCTACACCGTCGAGCGCGGCAAGGGGGGAGCGACGCCGCCGCCACCCAAGAAGGACCGCGGGGAGGACGTGAAGGGGCCGACGGGGACGGAGGGGGGGGCGGGAAGATAGGGCCCGCCCGGACGTCGACGTCCGGGCGGGAAGGAGCAGGCTCACTCGTTGATCTGGGTATTGATCTCGGGAAAAATCCCGCAGCCCGAGGGGCAGCCCGTGCACTTGTAGCCGCCGCCGTCATTACCGCCCTGGGCCTCGGTCAGCTCCGTCTCGCCGAGCCGCGCGATCGTTTCACGATGGAGCTTCAGGCTCTTCCTCTTGCGGTCATTCTTCTTCATGGTGCGTTCTCCAAAAAGGGGGATGGATCGATGCGGACAAATTCTAACAGAGGAGAGGCTGACGGTCCGCCGGCGGATCACCCCCGCCACCGGCAGAGCTCCGGCCGCCTCTATCGAGAACGGCGTGGCCCGCCCGCAGGGCGGAATTTATCCAGCCTGGGGTTTCAACCCCAGGACCGGGCCATCTCCCATCCCTGTAGCCCCGCAGGGCCGACACCCACGGCGGGAGCTTCGAATCGGCAAAGACATGCCCGCCCTGCGGGGCTTGTCGACCTTGGTCCTCCTACCTGGGGTTGACACCCAGGCTGGATAAATTCCGCCCTGTGGGCGGGCGTTGGGCTGGTCTGACAAGGTAGAGCTAGCCGCCCGACGATCTCGTTCAATCCGTCAACGCTCCTTGGAGCAGTACTCGGGCCACTCGGTCTCGCCATGCAAGAATTCTTCAGCAGCGGCCTGTTCGACCGCGGGCTGGAGCTTGGCGCACTCCAACGCCAAACCCACCCGCCCGAGGCGTTGCAGCTTCTCGGCGCCCACGTCTTGGGTGGGATCGAAGGGGACAGTGACTTTGGCGCTGCTCATAAGATGACGGTATCCATGCCGAAAAGCAGGGCGACGGGACCCCTCTCTCTTGGAGAAAAGGTCCCGCGAAAACGATGTCTTACTGGTTGTCGAGCTGGGCGTCGTAGATCCCGCAGCCCGAGGGGCAGCCCGTGCACTTCTCCTCGCCGGTACCGCCCTTGGCTTCGACCAGCTTCTCGCTGCCGAGCCGGACGATGGTCTCGCGATTCAGCTTCAGGCTCTTCAGCTTCCGATCATTCTTCTTCATGGCGGAGATCTCCAAAAGGTGATGGATCGATCCGTACCGTCTGGTAGGACATTGAGGCGGACAGATTTATACCATGATGGCGATCTACCCCAGCCACCCGCGGTAGAGCTCCGGCCGCCGGTCCCGCCAGAACAGCCGCCTCGCTGTGGAGCTCCCGCAGGCCCGGAGATCGACGTCCGCGATCACCAGGTCCTCCTCCAGGCTCTTGCCGCGGGCGATCACCCTTCCCTCGGGATCGACCGCGAAGGACTCGCCCGCGAAGTGGAGGCCGGCTTCGGGGCCGACCCGGTTGGCGAGGGCGACGAAGTAGCCGTTCTGGAAGGCGGCGGTGCGGACCTCGGCCTCGTAGAGCCCTTCCGGCCACTCGCCGACCGTGCCCGCCTGCGGGATCACCACCAGCTCGGCCCCGGCCACGCCGAGGGCGCGCATCACCTCCGGGTAGTGGCGGTCGTAGCAGATGGCCACCCCGATCCGCCCTGCCCGCGTCTCGTAGACCGGCACCCCGCGGTCGCCCGGGTGGTAATAGTCCTGCTCGTGGAACCCCTCGTAGTCGGTGATGTGGATCATGCGGGTGACGCCGAGGAGGCGCCCATCGGCGTCGATCACCGGCGAGCTGTCGAAGCGGCGATCATGCTCGTCGAGCTCGTAGAGATTGAAGACGGTGACCAGCCCCAGCTCCCGGGCGCGCTCGGCGATCGTCTCCGTCGTGGGTCCGGGGATCGGCTCGGCGAGGGCCAGGGCCTTTTCGTTTCCGAGGTACTGAGGGAAGAACGGATCGAGGATCACCTCGGGGAAGGCGATCAGCTCCGCGCCGGCCTCGCTCGCCGTAGTCATCGCGTCCAGCGCCCGGGCGAGGTTGGCGGCGCGGTCGGGGGAGGCCGCGAGCTGGGCGAGGGCGACCCGCATGCCTACTTCCGCGACCGCCGCTTGAACGACCAGGTGAAGGCGAAGCGGGCGACGACCACGCCGTCCGGAGAGCGGCCGACCGTCTCCAGGCGGGCGGTGGCCGGCTCGCCCGTCCGCACTGTCTCGGCGACGGCTGCGAACGCCTTCGCGCCGTCCTCGCAGGTGAAGGCGGTGAGGGCCTGCGCCTTCTTCTCGAAGGTGGCCTCGAGGTCGACGATGATCAGTGCCACCGGCTGGCCGGTCAGCTCGGTCGCCATCATGGCGAGGGCGCCGGTCGACAGCTCGGCGGCCATGCCGAGCGCCGCGAAGTAGGTGGAGCGGAACGGGTTCGTGGTCCGCCAGCCGTAGGGGACGGTGACCACGCACCGCTCCGCGTCCATCTCCCGCACGCGCAGGCCGGCGACCAGGGCCAGCGGCAGCTTGGCGAGCAGGAAGCCGCGCAGCAGGAACGGATTCTTCAGGCGCGCCGCGAGCTTGGCGGCCTGGGGTGCGGGAACGGGAAGGGTGACCGGTTCGGCCATGGCGGCAAGTCCTCGCCGACGACTATACCGCGCCCGCGCCGAGACTCCCGTCAGGCCACGATCGGGCCCAGCGGCCAGAATACGGGACAATCTCTGGAATTTCGGGACACTCCTGGTTCAAAAGGGACGGTCACGATTAAAATGGGACGAAGAAATATAGATGGGGACATGGACACGAAACCGGGGACATTCCCAGAAATTGCGGGACGGTCTTCCTTGAAACGGGACCGGCTTCAGGATTCGGGGACGAATCGGTCTCGAACGTGGCCACGACGGGAGCGTGGTCGCTGGTGCCGACCTCCGCCAGGACTTTGGAGGCGACGGGCTTCAGGGCGCCGCTCGCCAGGATGTAGTCGATCCGCCAGCCGATGTTGCGCTGGCGCATGTTCCGCCAGGGGGCCCACCAAGTGAAGAGGCCGTCGTTCTCCGGGTCGAGGGCGCGGCCGACGTCCACCAGGCCATGGGCGAGGAGCCCGGCGAAGATCTCCCGCTCCTCGGGGCGCTGGCCGATGACGAACGGCTTGCGCTCCTTGGGGTGGAGGTCCTGGTCGCTGCGGGTGACGTTCATGTCGCCGCAGAGGATGAGCCGCCGGCCGGCCGCCGTCATCTCACCCGTCCAGCGCTCGAGGGCGCGGAGGAAGTCCATCTTGGCCGCGAAGTCCTTGCCGCCGTTGGGGACGTAGATCGAGGCCAGCACGAGGTCGCCGGCGGTGGCGGTGACGATGCGCGTTTCGAGGTCGAAGGCGGGGTGCTCGAACTTCGGCTCCTTGGGGAAGATCTCCTTCCGCAGATGGAGGCTCACCCCCGAGTAGCCGCCCGACCCGTGCCAGTAGCACCAGTAGTCGCCCAGGTTGCATAGGTCCTCGGCGAGCTGCGCGGGTGACGCCTTGATTTCCTGCAGGCAGACGACGTCCGGCCGGTCGCGCTCCAGCCATTCGAGAAACTGCGCCTGGCGGGCGCGGATGCCGTTGACGTTCCAGGTGGCGACGGTGAGAGTCATGGCGGCGACATGATAGCCGAAGGAGACTTTTCGCGTCTCGACATGCCGGGGACCCTCATCACCCCGACCCTCTTCTCCGTCCCCTCCCCCCTCCCTCACCGGGAGAAGAGGGAGACGTTCGCTGAGCTGGCCATGAAGGGCGGGGGTTCCCCTCTCCCGGTGAGGGAGGGGGGAGGGGACGGGAGAGGGGGGTCAGGGGTGAGGGCCTACACCTTCGGCTCGTGGAGCTTCACCGGCTTGGCCTTCCCCTTGCGCGACCAGAGGTTGAGCATCTCGACGAAGACCGAGAACGCCATCGCGAAGTAGATGTACCCCTTGGGGATGTGGCGGCCGAGCCCCTCGGCGATCAGCGACATGCCGATCAGCAGGAGGAAGGAGAGGGCCAGCATCTTGATCGTGGGGTGCCGGGCCACGAAGTTGCCGATCGGCGCGGCGGCGAACATCATCACGCCGACGGCGATCACCACGGCGGCGATCATCACCGGCAGCTGGCTGGCCATGCCGACGGCGGTGATCACCGAGTCGAGCGAGAAGACGATGTCGAGCAGCAGGACCTGGACGATCACCGCCACGAACGAGGCCGCGGCACGGGCGCTCGCCTCCGCCTCGTCCCCTTCCAGGCGCTCGTGGATCTCGCGCGTGGACTTGAAGAGCAGGAACACCCCGCCGACCAGCAGGATGAGGTCGCGGCCGGAGATCCCCTGGCCGAGCACGGTGAACAGCGGCGCGGTCAGCCGCGCCATCCAGGCGATGGAGGCGAGCAGGCCGATGCGCAGGAACATGGCGAGGAAGAGGCCGAGCCGGCGCGCCCGGGGCTGCTGCCGGTCCGGCAGCTTTCCCACCAGGATGGAGATGAAGATGATGTTGTCGATGCCGAGGACGATCTCGAGCACCGTCAAGGTGAACAGCGCGATCCAGGCTTCGGGGTCCGTCATCCAGGTCATCCACGCCATCCGCGTCTCCTTCCGCCCTCCCGGGCGCGGGGATTCTATCCCACGGTCCAGGCGGCCTCCGGGAGCCCGCGGAGCTTGGGAAGTCATGAAATAATGCGCGCCATGAGCGATACGACGACCCGCGGCATCCGGGTCCAGGTCCAGAGTTTCTACGACGAGGAGCGCAGCTCGCCGCAGGACAACTATTACTTCTTCGCCTACCAGGTGACGATCTCGAACGTCGGCGCGGAGACGGCGCAGCTCGTCAGCCGCGAGTGGATCATCACCGACGGCAACGGCGACACCCAGCGGGTGCAGGGACCGGGGGTGGTCGGCGAGCAGCCCCTGCTCGCCCCGGGCGAGGAGTTCGAGTACACCAGCTTCTGCCCCCTCTCCACCCCCGTGGGCTCCATGAACGGCTCCTACCTCATGGTGCTCGCCAACGGCGAGCGCTTCGAGGCGGAGATCGCGCCGTTCGCGCTCGCGGCACCACACGCGGTGAACTGAGTTAGAAGGGCGACCGCAGGTTGCCCCTACAACCTCCGGCATAAGGCAGATGTTGGGCGAAGGTTGTAGGGGCAACCTGCGGTCGCCCTTCCCGTTCGGGCTCGTGGCTCGGCGCTTGCACTTTCCGCCGCTATGTCGAAAAAAGACCGCGTCGCCACCGCCGCCGTCGCCGCCGAGGAGCTGGCGGGGGAGTTCCCGGAGATCGACCTCCCCGTCCACCCGCCGTTCCCGCCGATGGAGGCGAGGCAGGCGGCGCGCCTTCCCCCCGCGGGGGATTGGCTCTACGAGCCGAAGTGGGACGGCTTCCGCTGCCTGGCGTTCCGCAAGGGGGGCACGGTAGCCCTGCAATCGAAGAGCGGCCAGCCGCTCGACCGCTACTTCCCGGAGATGGTCGAGGCGTTCGCCTCCCTGCCGGTGAAGACGTTCGCGCTCGACGGCGAGATCGTCATCCAGACCGGCGGCGGGCTCGACTTCGACGCCCTGCTCCAGCGCATCCACCCGGCCGCGAGCCGCATCCGCAAGCTCGCCCGCGAGACCCCGGCCAGCTTCCACGCCTTCGATCTGCTGGTGGACGGTCGCGGCAAGTCTCTGGTGGAACGGCCGCTCCAGGAGCGGCGCGCGCGGCTGGAGGAGATGTTCGCGAAGATGCCGGCGGTAGAGCGGGTCGTCCTCTCCCCGGCCACCGCGGACCGCAAGACCGCCGAGCGCTGGATGAAGGAGCTCGGCGGCGCCGGGCTCGACGGCGTGATCGCCAAGCTGGCGGACTCCCCCTACCTCTCGGGGGAGCGCGACGGCATGGTGAAGGTCAAGCGGGTGCGCACCGCCAATTGCGTGGTCGGCGGCTTCCGCTGGGCGCAGGAAGGAAGCAGGAACGAGGGGCAGATCGGCTCGCTGCTGCTCGGCCTCTACGACGGCGAGGGGCGGCTCGACCACGTCGGCTTCTCCTCGAGCTTCACGGCGGAGGAACGCGGCGAGCTCAAGGACATCCTGCTGCCGTTGCGCGAGCCCCCCGGCTTCACCGGCAAGGCGCCGGGAGGGCCCAGCCGCTGGAGCCAGGGGCGATCGACCGAATGGGAGCCGTTGCGTCCGGCGCTGGTCTGCGAGGTCCGCTTCGACCACTTCTCGGGCGACCGCTTCCGCCACGGCACCAAATTCCTACGCTGGCGTCCGGAAAAGAGGCCGGACCAGTGCACCTTCGACCAGGTGCGCCCCAAGGCCGTGCCGCTGTCGAAGCTGGGGCTGTGAGGTCGATGCCGAGCTCGACCGTCCCTGGCCTGCACCGCCCGGGATTGAAATCCCGGGCTACCGACAGTCGCCCCTTGCCGGGGCTCTACAAAGAAACGGACTGTAGGGAGTCCCGGATGGGACGGCCGTGGGTAGCCCGGGATTTCAATCCCGGGCGGTGAGGTCGATGCCGCTGAAACCTTCAGAAATCCCCCTCCGTAAGGAACCCCGGAGGTGACACGACCATGATCCTGATCGCCGGTTTCTTCCTGCTGCTCGCCCTCGCCGGGGTGGCCTTCGTGGCGTTCGCCGTCCTGGCCGGATTCCTGAAGCTGGTCTTCAATATCGCGCTCTTCCCCGTGACGCTGATCTTCGGCCTCTTGAAGCTGGTGCTGCTGATGGTGGCGGCCGTGGTCGGGCTGGTGCTGGTGGTGGCGATCGGCCCGGTGCTGCTGGCGGTGGCGGTGCCGCTGATGATCCTGGCCCTGCCGCTCCTGCTGCTCGGCGGGGTGGCCTGGGCGGCGGTCCACGCCCTGGCCTAGTGGCACATTCCTTGCTCTCTACGGTCGTCAGGATCAAAGGTACGGACCGGCGCGGGCCGGTCCACCCCGAACCGGAAACGACGAGAGAGAGGAACTCTTTATGAGAATAGCCAGCAGAACCATCGCGTCAGCCGCTGTCGTGGCGTTGCTCAGCCCGATGATGGCTCAGCCGGCCCACGCGCAGAGGAAGGTCACCCGCAACGAGGTCGCGGGGATCCAGATCCTGGTGCGTACCATCGACGACAAGTCGGACGGCGCCCGGATCGATCCGGGCGGCACGGTCACCATCGCCGAGGGGGCGCGCGTGCGCGTCAACGTGGAGGCCGCGCTCAACGGCTCCCGCACGCCGATGTACCCGGTCACCGAGTTCACCGACCTGAGCCGCGGCGGCGTCCGCATCACCCGCGGGAACGCGGCGAACGCGGCGGTCGACCTCGAGGTCCTGTCGATGCACAACCCCAACCGGATCCAGCGGATCGGCTACCGCATCACCGACAACCGGGTGCCGGTCAATCTGCGGACGGGGAGCTTCAACATCCAGGTCTCCGCTCCCACCCGGACCGGCTCGTACGACCAGGGCGGGGCGGGATATACCCGACCCGAGCCTGGCCGGCCCGGATACGGCGGCGGCAATGGCGGCAATCACGGCAACGGCGCGTGGAGCGGCGACCGGGCCCGCGATCTCACCGCGGTGCTCTACCAGGGCATCCTGATGCGGGACCTGGACTCGGGCGCCAGCGGCACGATCGACGCGGTCCGCAACGGCGGCTACAACGCCCTGGTGCAGGCGGCGTCCGACATCGTCAGGAGCGACGAGAGCCGCGTCACCATCCCCCAGCGGGGCGTCACCCCCGAGCAGCGGCTCCAGGCGGTCTACCGGAGCCTGCTCGGCATCTCCCCCCAGCAGGCCGATCCGGACACCTGGCGCTCGGACCTGCAGCGGGTCAACAACGGCCAGCTCCTGGTGGTGGTCGAGGGGATCGTGCACTCCGACCGCTTCCGCTCGCGCTACCAGATCACCAGTTATTGATCGCGGCGACGGCTCGCCGGCGGAAGGCCCTCCACCCGGAGGGCCTTTTTCTTTGCGGAGGAGACGGCGAACGCCCTCTCCAGAGGACGCCGGAAGCGCCCCCTCCACCGGCGGATTTCTTCCAAGCTCATCTTTTCAAAGGTTTACGCCCCCACCCTCCGCCCTGGCACTCCCCTTGCCTTTGAAGAACCACTGTCCGGATCGATAATAGGTAGCGACCGGTCTTGAAACGTATTTACGCCCGGAGTCAAATCATTCAGGGAGCGTCGGGCGGCGCCCCCGTTCAACAGAGGAGCCCCGCATGAGATCCGCTTTCGCCCCTATGATCCCCCTGCTCGCCGCTCTCGCCGCTTTTCTCGTCATCGTTCCCGCCGTCCGGGCTCAGGACGCGCAGTCCCCATTCGGCGAATCGATCGACGTCCGCGTCGTCAACGTAGAGGCGGTGGTGACCGACCGCGCCGGCCACCGCGTCACCGGCCTCAAGCCGAGCGACTTCCGCCTGCGTGTCGACGGCAAGGAGGTGCCGATCGAGTACTTCAACGAGGTCAGCGACGGGCGCGCCCTGGCGCCGCCGGCGGAAGCCGCGAAGCCCGAGACCACGGCAGCGGCCCCCGCCGTGCAGGGAGTGATGGAGGGGGCGGTGGGGACCTACTACCTGGTCTTCATCGACGACTACTTCTCGATCGCCTCCCAACGCGACGCGGTGCTCAAGTCGATGAAAGCCGATCTCGCCCGCCTGGGCCCGAACGACCGGATGGCGATCGTCGCCTATGACGGCGGGCGGCTGGCGATGATCTCGAGCTGGTCGGGGTCGCAGGCCGACCTCGCGCGGGCCTTCGACACGGCCATGGCCCGCACGCCCCACGGCTTCGATCGCATCACGGAGCGGCACACCCTGACCCACGACGACGCATTCGCCGGCCAGACGGTCGGCGACGACGCCCCTCTCGACCTCTCCGTCACCCAGACGGGGCTGAACGACCGCCAGCGCGTCTATGCGGATAACCTGGTCCGCCAGCTCAAGGGGGACGTCCAGGCGGCGGTGAGCGCCATGCGCGGCTTCGCGGCGCCGCACGGGCGCAAGGTGATGCTGCTGCTCTCCGGGGGCTGGCCGTTCTCGGCCGTGACCTACACCTCCGGCGGCAACGGACTTCCCACCAAGGAGCTCCCGGAGGGGGAGGAGATCTTCCGCCCCCTGACGAGCACGGCCAACCTCCTCGGCTACACCCTCTATCCCGTCGACGTCCCCGGAATGCAGACCGGAGCGGCGGACGCCGAAGCCACGGGTCCCGCCGCGCCGGGCAGCGGCCATTTCGCCGAGCAGGAGGTCGAGGAGTCGCTCGCGTACCTCGCCAAGGAGACCGGCGGCGAGGCGCTCTACAACGGCAACCGCACGCTGGCCCTCGCCAGCGCCAAGGAGGACACCCGCTCCTTCTACTGGCTCGGCTTCTCCCCGAGCTGGCAGCGCAACGACAAGAGTCACAAGATCAAGCTCGAGGCGCGGCAGGCCGGCCTGCAGGTGCGCTCGCGCAATGGCTTCCTCGACCTCTCGCGCAAGGCCGAGGTGTCGATGGAAGTGGAGAGCGCACTGTTGTTCGGCAACCCTCCGGGCGGCCTGCAGATGCCGATGAAGGTGGGTGCGGCGAGGCGCTCGAAGCTGGGCGAGACGGAGATCCCGATCACCCTCGGCCTGCCGGTGAGCGTGATGACGGTGGTGCCGGTCGGGGGCAAGTACGCCTCGCAGCTCGAGCTGCGCTTCATCGCCTCCGACGGTTCCGGCAACACCTCCGAGATCCCGGTCGTGCCGGTCAGCCTCTCCTCCGACCACCCGCCGGTCGCCGGCAAGTTCGTGCGCTACGACACCAAGATCAAGCTGCGCGGCGCGGCCAACCACCTGGTGGTGGCGGTCTACGACCCGCTGAGCGGCAAGATCGCGACCGCCGAGTCGGACGTGCAGAAGCCGTAGGGCCCGCCCGGGCATTGATGCCTGGGCCGGCGGGGTCAGCCCTGCCCTCTCCGGTTCAGGTACTCCTCCCGCAGCAGGGCATAGAGGAAGTTGTCCACCCGCCGGCCGCGGAGCTTGAAGTAGCCCTGCAGGCGACCCTCACGCTCGAAGCCGCTCTTCTCCAGCACCCGCTGCGAGCCGACGTTCTCGATCGCGCAGCGGGCCTCCACCCGCTCGAGGAGGGTGTTGTGGAAGAGGTCGTCGAGGAGGATCGACAGCGCCTCGCTCATTACCCCGCGGCTCTGAAAGACGGTCGACAGCGCGTAGCCGACCTCGGCCAGGCCGTGCTCCCAGTTGCTCACCACCAGGGTGATCCAGCCGGCCGGCTGGGAGTCCACCTGCACGATCCACTGAAATTTCTCACCGCGGCCGCGGTAGAGGTCGGCCATGCGCTGGCTGGCGACGTCGGCGCGGAGCTGCGCGGTCGGCAGCTCGTTGAGGGGCTGGTAGCGGCGCACGCTCGCCTCGGCGCGCCATTGGCGAAGCAGATCGGCGTCCCGAGGCGCCGCCGGCCGCAACGTCACCTGGAGGCTGGAACGACGCTCGGGCAAAGCCATGACTTTATTTTAGTCGTACCGTCCGCAGATCCAGACCGTGGATTCGGAAAATCGCGCGTCTCGACGGAACGGAGCCTCTAGCCGCCCGCCCCCGTGGCGCCCGCGGCCGCCCTGCCGGCCTTCCCCCGCTCCCACCAGTCGCGCACCGCCGGCAGGTAGCTGAGGACGGCCATGTAGCCGTACCCCTGGACGAAGAGGAGGAGGAAGGGGATCGACAGCCACATCCCTGTCAGCGCCGCGTAGATCGTGATCCCCACGAAGTAGAGCGCGAGGAGCGCCTCGATCACGCGAGTCGGGTCGGTGCCGACCCGGTAGCGCTTCGACGACCAGCTCTGGCCGGCCTGCTCGATGCGGTACTTGGGGGTGCGGATGAACGTTCCGCCCTGGTGGAAGAGGCCGGAGATCACCGCCTTGGCGTTGTTGACCGAGAGCCCGATGCCCACCGACATCAGCGCCGGCAGGAAGCGCATCTCCCGTGGCCAGTCCTCGTTGCCCGCCACTTGGCTCATCAGGTAGAAGGTCAGCACCGAGGCGGTGGCGGAGAGGAACAGCGGCAGGTCGACCAGCAGCAGCAGCGCCACCGAGGTGCCGCGGCGCAGCATCATGGCCGGGAAGATCAGCAGCGAGAGCAGGACCATCAGCGGATAGCTGGCGTTGTTGGTGAGGTGGACCAGGGCCTCGAACTTGACCTTCAGGGGGAGCGGCGCCCGCCAGACCCGCCCCAGCAGCTTGCGGCCGGTCTGCACCGCCCCCTTGGCCCAGCGGTACTGCTGGCTCTTGAAGCCGTTGACGTCCACCGGCAGCTCGGAAGGGACCTTGAGCGCCGGCAGGTAGAGGAACCGCCATCCCCCGAGCTGAGCGCGGAAGGAGAGGTCGAGGTCCTCGGTCAGCGTGTCGTGCTCCCAGCCGCCGGAGGTCTCGATGGCCTGCCGCCGCCAGATGCCCGCCGTGCCGTTGAAGTTGAAGAAGCGGCCGCTGCGGTTGCGCGCCGAGTGCTCGATCATGAAGTGGCCGTCGAGCAGGATGGCCTCGACCCGGGTGAGCAGCGAGTAGGAGCGGTTGATGTGGTCCCAGCGCCCCTGGACCAGCCCGAGCCTGGGATCGGCCTGAAAGTAGGGGACGCTCCGCAGCAGGAAGTCGGGCGTGGGGACGAAGTCGGCGTCGAAGATGGCGAGCAGCTCGCCGCGCGCCGAGGCGAGTCCCGCCTCCAGGGCGCCGGCCTTGTAGCCCGTGCGGTCGGAGCGGTGGAGGTGGCGGATGTCCACCCCCTTCGCCCGGTACGCCTCCACGGCCCGGGCGACGATCTCGCGGGTCTCGTCCGTCGAGTCGTCGAGCACCTGGATCTCCAGCCGGCTGGCCGGATAGTCGAGCCGGCAGACGGCGTCGATCAGCCGCTCGGCCACGTACATCTCGTTGTAGAGTGGCAGCTGTACCGTGACCACGGGCCAGGCCTGCGGGTCGGCCGGCAGCGCGGGAGGGGACGGCGAAGCGCGGCGCCCCCCGGTGCGCAGATAGATCACCACCAGCATCAGCCGGTGGAGGCCGAAGAACGACAACACCACCAGGACGGAGTAATAGAGTGTCAGCAGGGCCGGCGCCCACGGGAAGCTCATCGTCAGTGCCCGGTCGCCGCCGGCCGGGGCCGGTCGCCTTTGCGCTGCCACTGGTGGCGGTGAATCTGGGTCTGCTGCTCGTCTTCGACTTGGCTCATCATCTGGTGTCGACGCTGGCCCTTCTCGGGGCGGCGTTCCTCGGGCTCCTGTTCGCGGTGCCGCGGCTCGAGGCCGCGAGCGTTCCCACCGGGGGAGCGATCCTCCTGGGAGCCCTGCTGCTGCGACTCCCGCTCCTGCCGCTCCCGCCAACTCTATCCGATGACGTGCTGCGTTATCTCTGGGATGGGAAGGTGGCGGCGGCCGGACTGAACCCCTACGCCCTCGCTCCGGCGGCCGAAAAGCTCACCCCCCTCCGCGACGAGATCTGGCGGCGCCTCCCTCACAAGCGGGTTCCTGCCGTCTACCCGCCCCTCTCGATCGCGGCCTTCAGTATAGCGAGTCGGCTGCCGTTTCCGATGGCCGCCTGGAAGCTGATGGCTACCGGAGCCGATCTGGCCGCCTGCTGGCTGCTCCTGCGCCTCGCCCAACGGCTCGGTCTCCCCGCCGGCAGGACGGCCTGGTACGCCTGGAATCCGCTGGTGGCGCTGGAGGTGGCGGGCATGGGGCACGTCGACGTCCTGGGGGTGGCGGCGGTGGTGGGCGCGGCGCTCTTCCTGCTCCCCACGGTCCGCCGCTCGGGGATGGCGGCCGTGCTCGCGGCGACGGGGATCCTCGCCAAGCTGGTCCCGTTCGCGGCGCTGCCGATGTGGGCGCGGCAGAGCGGCCGGCCCGGACGCTTCCTCACCGCGGCCCTCGGCCTTACGGCCGCCGCCGCCCTGCCGGTCGCGCTGGCCACCGGCGGAGTTCCCCCGGGGCTGGTGATCTACGGCGTCTCCTGGGAGTTCGACGGCCCCCTGTTCGAGCCGCTCTGGCGGCTGCTCGCCGCGGCCGGCGCCGCTCCGGCCCTGGCCCGCGGGGTCGACCAGCTCAAAAGCCTCACCGGGATCTACGCGGGGCTCAACCCGGTCTACCCCTATCTCTATCCGCAGTTCCTGGCCAAGCTCCTCCTCGCCGCCGGAATGGCCGCCGCGGTCGCCCTGTCGCTGCGCGAGCGCGACCCGGTGGCGGGCACGGGCCGGCTCTTCGGCCGCCTGCTGCTCTGCTCGGCGACCGTCTACCCCTGGTACCTCCTCTGGGTGCTCCCCTGGGCCGCCCTGCGCCGCGATCCGGCCTGGCTCGCTCTCTCGGGGCTGATCCTGCTCTCGTATCTGCCACAGTTCGGGGGAGTGGCGCTGTGGCCCTGGGTCTACCTGGGGATCTGGGGGCCATTCTTCGCGCTCCTGCTGTGGAAAATCAGGGAGAACGATGTCCGCGCCTGACGATCCGAAGGTCCGCCGATGGCCCGATGGGGCGGCCGTCGCGATCCCCATCGTTCTTCCCATAATGATGTGGAGCGCGGTCGCCGCCCTCTTCGCCGTCCGCCTGGCCGGCTGGGCGCCGGACGACTTCTTCATCACCTACCGGTACGCGCACAACTTCGCCCGCGGCGCCGGGTTCGTGTTCAACCCCGGCGAACGGGTCTTCGGCTCCACGGACCCCGGCCTGGGGCTGCTGCTGGGCGCGCTCAACGCGCTGACCGGCCTCCCCGTGCCGCTGCTCGGCTCGGCGGTCTTCGCCCTCTCCCTGGTCGGCATCGCCGCCGTGCTGCTGATCGAGGGGGGGCGCCGCGGGCACCGGCTCGAGCCCATCCTCGGCGGCTCGCTGCTGGTGAGCTCCGCGTACTTCTGGACCAATCAGGGGGCGGCGGCGCCGCTGGCAGCCCTCCTTCTCGTCTCGGCGGCGCTGCTCTCGGCGCGCCTCCCGGCCGCCGCGGGGCTGCTGGCGGGAGCCGCGGTCTGGGTGCGGCCGGACGCCGGCCTGGGGCTCGCCCTCCTCGCGCTCATCCTCCTGTGGGAGGGCAAGCGGGTGCCCTGGCGCTTCCTCCTGGCGGCCGGCGGCGTGGTCGCGGCCGGCGTCGGTCTCGCCTGGATCTACTACGGCTCGCCGCTGCCGAACACCTTCGGCGCCAAGACGGACATGGCCGCGGCGACCCCCGGCAGCTGGTCGGGAGTGCGCTTCTGGCTGCGGGCGGCGGCACCGATCCACCGCCACTTCGGCGCCGAGTGGCCGGCGGTGCTGATCGCCGCGGCCGCCGGGTGCTGGCCCCTTTCTACGCGGGGAGGACGGTCCGGGCGTCTCGTCGCGCTCTTCGGCCTGGCCATCGCCGTGGCCTACCCCCTGCTGGGAGTGCCGTTCTTCGCCTGGTACATCCTGCCCTGCCTGCTCGCGGTGATCTACGGGCTGGCCTGGTTCGCAGGCGCCGCCGGCGCCTTGGCGTCGCGAGCCTCTCGGCTCCGTCCCCTGCTCGCGGCCGGCGTCTTCGCACTGCTGGCCTTCACCACCTTCCGGACCGGCTGGTCCTTCCTCCGCGGTTTCACGCCAGCCCCCTACCTGCAGGCCTATCGTCAGGGGGCCGAGTGGATCAAGGCGAGCTCGGCGCCCGAGGCCTCGATCGCCTATGTCGAGATCGGCGTGCTCGGCTACTACAGCGAGCGGCCGATCCTCGACCTGATGGGCCTGGTGACCCCCTGGGCGCGCCCGTACGTGGTGCGGAATGACCTCCTGGGGGCACTCCGGGAGAGGCCCACCGACTTCGTGCTCTTCCACACCCGGGGGCGGATGGCGCCGATCGTCGACTCGCGCTGGTTCCGCAGGCGCTACCAGGAGGTCATGCAGTTCGCCGACCCCGGGGATCCGGGGAGCCTCCACATCTATCGTCATGTGAACCGCCGTAAGCCCGGAGGGTGAGGGTCCGTTGAGCCTCGTCTACCGCCTCACCCTCTCCTACCGCGGCGCCGCCTACGCCGGCTGGCAGCGTCAGGAGAACGCGCTCGCCGTGCAGCAGGTGGTCGAGGAGGCCCTGGAGCGCCTGCTCGGCCACCCGGTCCGGATCGTGGGGGCGAGCCGCACGGACGCCGGAGTCCACGCCCGCGGCCAGGCGGCCCACCTGGAGCTGCCGGCGCCGTTCCCGGAGCGGGGGCTGGTCCACGGCACCAACCATCATCTGCCGGAGGACGTGCGGATGCTCGCCGCCGCCGCCATGCCGCCGGGGTTCCACGCCCGCCGGCACGCCTGGGGGAAGGAGTACCTCTACCGTTTGGGCCGCGCCCCCATCCTCTCGCCGCTCGACGCCCCGTTCGTGGCACCGGCGCCGGCCGGGATCGACCTCGAGCGGATGGCCAGAGCGGCGGACCGGCTGCCAGGACGGCACGATTTCTCCGCCTTCGCCCTCGCCGGGGGCTCGCACGGACAGCCGTTCCGGCGTATCTTCTCGGCGCGCTGGGAGGAGCGCCTGGAGGAAGGGAACGACGAGCTGGCCTTCCGGATCGTGGGCGAGGGGTTTCTGCGCGGCATGGTTCGTGCTTTGGTGGGAACGCTGATCGAAGTCGGCACCGGCAGGCGGTCCCCCGAGAGCTTCGCCGGATTGCTCGCCGGCCTCCCCCGGTCTGCGGCCGGTCCCACGGCGCCGGCCCACGGCCTCTTGCTTCAGCGCGTGCTCTATCCGCCGGAGTGGCGGGGGGAAGGCGATCCGGCGATCTCAGATCCTGCGACGGATCAACCGCCTGTGATATTTTAGGGGCCCTCAACCATGGCAGATCTGTCCAAACTCGCCGACCCGGGTTCCCCCGAAGAGCTCCTCGTGCGGCGGCTCGATCTGGATCGCCTGCCGCGCCACATCGCCGTCATCATGGACGGCAACGGCCGCTGGGCCAAGTCGCGGAGCCTGCCGCGCGTCGAGGGGCACCGGGCCGGCGTCGCCTCGGTTCGCGAGGCGGTGGAGACCTCGGCGCGGCTCGGCCTCCAGGTGCTCACCCTCTACGCCTTCTCG
The DNA here is from genome assembly GCA_963698025.1 of uncultured Acidobacteriota bacterium. Classification (GTDB taxonomy): domain Bacteria; phylum Acidobacteriota; class Thermoanaerobaculia; order Multivoradales; family UBA5704; genus DATARR01. Next base: position 3,430,048 of record OY969112.1, read on the forward strand.
GTGGAGAACTGGAAGCGCCCCCGCTTCGAGGTCTGGACGCTGATGAACCTGCTCAAGGAGTACGTCCGCAAGGAGCGGGAGGCGCTGGTCGACAACGACATCCGCTTCAACGTGCTCGGCCGCTGGCGGGAGCTCGACCCCTCGGTGGTGCGCGAGCTGGAGGCGACGGTCGCCGCGACCGCCCACTGCCGCGGCATGCGGTTCAACATCGCCCTCAACTACTCGGGGCGCTGCGAGATCGTGGACGCCTGCCGCAGCATCGTCGCCGACTGGGCGGCCGGCAAGCGGGCCGACATCGACGAGGAGACGATCGGCCGCTACCTCTACACCTCCGGCCAGCCCGACCCCGACCTGATGATCCGCACCTCGGGCGAGCTGCGGGTCTCCAACTTCCTGCTCTGGCAGATCGCCTACGCCGAGATCTGGGTCACCCAGACCCTCTGGCCCGACTTCCGGCGCCGCGACCTCTACGAGGCGATCCTCGACTACCAGCGGCGGGAGCGCCGCTACGGCGGCGTGACGCAGGCCGAGGAGGCGGACGTCTTCGCCTCCGGCCGGCTCAAGGCCTGAGCCCCCCGGCGAGCGCCCCGCGATGAAACGGCTCCTGACCGGCGCGATCGGCGCCCCCCTCGTCCTCGCCGCGGTCTTCCTGCTGAAGGGGTGGTGGTTCTTCGCCCTCATGGCCGTGGTCGTCGAGCTGGCGGCGTTCGAATACGTGGCGATCTGCCGCCCGCAGGCCCCCCGGGCGCCGCTGCGGCTCCTGCTCGTCCTCGCGCCGGCCGCCGCCTTCGCCCTCAGCTACGCCCTGTCGGAGCCCATCGATCTCGCCGCCCTGCGCCTGTACCTGTTCGGCGGCGCGCTGCTGCTCTCGGTCGGCCTCGGCACGCTGGTCCTGTTCAGCCGCACGCCGCTCGAGGAGGCGCTCCCCGCCCTCGGCATCCTCGGCTTCGGCACCCCCTACTTCGCCATCGCCCTCTCCAGCCTCCACCTGCTGCAGGGGATCGACCCCTGGGTGATCGTGCTGCTGCTCGCCATTGTCTGGCTGGGGGACACCGCCGCCTATTATGTCGGCTCGCGGATCGGCCGTCACAAGATGGCGCCGGTGATCAGCCCGAAGAAGAGCTGGGAGGGGGCCGCCGCCAGCTTCCTGGTGGCGATGGCCGCCGCCATGATCTGGGACTTCTACCGCCGCGGCGCCCTGGAGCCCGGGCTGCTGGTGGCCGCCGCCCTGACGGCGGTGGCGGCGCAGATCGGCGACCTTGTCGAGTCGATGATCAAGCGCAGCTCCGGGGTCAAGGACTCGGGGCACCTCCTCCCCGGGCACGGCGGCCTGTTCGACCGCATCGACGCCCTGGTCTTCGCGGCGCCGGTCCTGTTGTTCGGCCTCTGGGTGTTCGGGGTGGAGCTCCCGAGGTAAGAGAACCAGGGAATCGCCGGGACTTTCCCGCCGTTGGGTATAATCGTCAGCTCGACCTTTCGACCGGATCGGACTCCAGTGGCATGAACTTTTTGACCAGCACCCTCTACACCCTCCTCTCCTTCGCCTTCGCGCTGGGCGTGATCATCGTCGTGCACGAGGCCGGGCACCTGATGATGGCCAAGGCCTTCGGCGTGCGCGTGATGACCTTCTCCGTCGGCTTCGGCAAGCGGATCTGGGGGTTCCAGCGCGGGGAGACCGAGTACCGCCTCTCGGCCGTCCCCCTCGGCGGCTACGTGCGGCTGGGGGGCGAGACCCCCGAGGACGTCGACCCGGCCGACCCGCGCGAGTTCCTCAACAAGCCGCGCTGGCAGCGCGTCCTCGTCTACCTGGCGGGGCCGGCGGCCAACATCATCCTCGCCGTCCTCGTCTTCGCCATCGTCTTCATGGTCGGCATCGAGGTGATGAACCTCCCCGACATGCCGGCCCTGATCGGCAACGTCGAGGCCAGCTCCTCGGCCGCCCAGGCGGGCCTGCAGCGGGGGGACAAGATCCTCACCATCAAGGGGGAGGCGGTCGACAACTGGCAGGACGTGCTGCTGGCGCTGATGGGCTCGCCCGACAAGCCGGTGCCGCTCACCGTCCAGCGCGGTGGCCGTATCCTGGCCGCGACGGTGACGCCGAAGCTGGTCCCCCGCTACGCGGTGGGGGACCTCGCCGGCCTGGTGCCCAGCGTGCGGCCGCAGGTGATCGAGATCATCAAGGGGCAGCCCGCCGAGGCCGCCGGCTTCCGCGCCGGCGACGAGATCCAGGCCGTCGACGGCCGGCCGGTGCTCGACAGCCAGGCGTTCATCGACGCCATCTCGCCGCGCCCCGGCCAGCGCATCGGGGTGCAGGTGGCCCGCGACGGCCGCCCCCTGATGCTGACCGTGGTGCCGCGCAACGACGCCGGCAGCGGCCGCATTGGCGTGAAGATCGGGTTCTACCAGCGCTTCGGCCCCGCCCGCGCGTTCTACGAGGGGGCGCGCTACAGCGGCCAGACGGTGAAGCAGATCTTCCAGATCCTCGGCAAGATCTTCACCCGCCAGCTCTCGGCCAAGGGGGCGCTCGCCGGGCCGATCGAGATCGCCAAGCAGAGCGGCGAGGCGGCGCGGGTCGGCTTCAAGTACCTGCTCCAGCTGATGGGCTTCATCAGCGTCAGCATCGCGGTGATGAACCTGATGCCGATCCCCATTCTCGACGGCGGCCAGATCTTCATCCTGCTGGTCGAAGGGGTGATCCGCCGCGACCTGTCGCTGCGCCTCAAGGAGGTGATCAGCCAGGTCGGCTTCGTGATGATCCTGCTGCTGATGTTCGTGGTGATCTGGTTCGACCTGATGAAGAACCTCCCCGCCGGCTGGCGCCCCGGGGGGTAACAGAACCCTCACCCCCGGCCCCTCTCCCGTCCCCTCCCCCCTCCCTCACCGGGAGAGGGGAGACCAGCCCCCGCAACGTCTCCAGGTCCCGCCGGTGTCCGGCGAGGTCGTCGCCGGTCTCGGTCTCGATGATCATCGGGACCGCGGCGAGGCGCGGGTCCTGGAGCAGGCGGGCGAAGGCGTCGAGGCCGATCTCCCCCTCGCCGATGTGGGCGTGGCGGTCGCGCCGGGAGCCGAACGGGCGCAGCGAGTCGTTGAGGTGCATGCACCCCAGGGCCGCCAGGCCGATCCGCTCCTCGATCTCGGCGAACATCTCCGCGTAGCCGGCCGGCTCGTGGAGGGCGTAGCCGGCCGCGAAGGCGTGGCAGGTGTCCAGGCAGATCCCCACCCGCGCGGGCTCGGCGACACGGGCGCGGATAGCCGCCAGATGCTCCAGCCGGTGTCCCAGGCAGGAGCCCTGCCCGGCGGTGTTCTCGAGCAGCACGCGCACCGGGCCTCCAGAAAGACCGGCGAGCACCGCGTCGAGCGACGCCGCCACCCGCTCCACCCCCGCCTCCTCCCCCGCTCCCAGGTGCGCCCCCGGATGCAGCACCAGCCCTCCTACCCCCAGCCGGGCACAGCGCCCCAGCTCGTCGGCCAGCGCCTCGCGCGACCGCTCCAGGATCAACGGATCGGCGCTGCACAGGTTGATCAGATAGCTCGCGTGGGCGACCAGGGGACCCACCGCGCTCGCCGCGTGGGCGTCCCGGAACGCCGCGACCTCCTCGTCCACCAGCTCCCGCCACTGCCACTGGGCGGCGTTCTTCACGAACACTTGGGCGGCCGTGCAGCCGAGCGCGGTGGCGCGCGCGATCGAATTCGGCATGCCGCCGGCCACCGAGCAGTGGGCGCCGAGAGGGGGGAGGTTGGGCATCCGGAGGATTCTACCGCCCGGCTTTGGTAGACTGCCCCTCATGCCGTCGAAGCTCCTTCGCGGGCTGGGCTTTCTCGCCTATCTCGCTCTCCTGTTCGTGATCTTCGGCCTCGCGGCCTATACCTCGTTCAGCGTGTTCGTGCGCAGCGGCGCCACGACCGTGCCGGCGGTGGTGGGGCTGTCGCGCACCGACGCCGCCAACCTCCTCGCCGACCATGGTCTGGCGGTGCGCGGAGTCGAGGCCGTGCGCGGCGTCGAGGCGGCCGGCCGCTACGACGATAAGATCCCGGCCGGCCGCGTCGCCCGCCAGACGCCGGACCCGCGGACCCTGGTCAAGCGGGGGAGCCCGGTGACCCTCCTCCTGTCGCTCGGCCCAAGGCGGGTGACGGTGCCGGACCTCAAGGGCAAGACCCTGCCGGGAGCGCAGGCGGCGATCTCCGGCACCGGTCTCGCCCTCGGGCGCATCCTCGGCGCCCTCGCCCCCAACCACGAGGCGCCGGGCTCGGTGATCGAGCAGGATCCGGACACCGGCTCCTCGGTGGCGCCGGCCACGGGAGTCGACCTGCTGCTCGCCATGGCCGCGCCGGGCGAGCGCTACGTGATGCCCGACCTCGTCTATCGCAACTACGACCAGGTGCGCCCCTACTTCGAGCAGCTCGGCTTCAAGTTCGGCAGCGTCAAGTTCGAGCGCTACGAAGGGGTGGCCGCCGGCGTGATCCTGCGCCAGTTCCCGCTCCCCGGCCACCCGCTGAGCCGCGAGGACGCGGTCTCGGTGGTGGTGGCCACGGCGGAAGGAGTCCCCTGATGCGGCTCGCCCCCTCGATCCTCGCCGCCGACCTCGCCGATCTCGCGGGCGCCCTCGCCACCTGCGAGCGGGGGGGCGCCGACCTCGTGCACGTCGACGTGATGGACGGCCACTTCGTGCCCAACCTCAGCTTCGGCATCCCGGTGCTCAAGGCGATCCGCGCCCGCACCCGCCTGCCGCTCGACCTCCACCTGATGGTCGCCAACCCCGACCGGCTGCTCGACGACTACCTGGAGGCCGGCGCGTCGCGGGTGATCGTCCACTGGGAGGCGGCGCCGCACCTCGACCGGCTGCTCGAGCGCATCCGCAAGGCCGGGGCCGCGGCCGGCGTCGCGGTCAACCCGGCGACGCCGGTCGAATTCCTCGTCGACGCCCTGCCGCGGCTCGACTATGTGCTCGTGATGTCGGTCAATCCGGGCTTCTCCGGCCAGGCGTTCCTGCCCCGCGCCCTCGACAAGGCCCGCCGGCTGAGACGGATGATCGAAATAAGTGGCCTGCCTGTGGAGATTGAGATGGATGGCGGCATCGACCGCGATAACATTGCCCAGGTGGTGTCCGCCGGCGTCGACGTGATCGTGGTGGGCTCAGCGATCTTCGGCACCGGCGACCCCGTGGCAACCATGTCCGAGCTGCGCGAGCGGGCTCGGCAGGAGAGCGTATGAAAAGAATCCTCCCCTTGCTGGCCCTCGCCGGCCTCCTCCTCGCGGGTGCCGGCTGCAAGAGCAGCGGCGCGCCCAAGGACCCCATCCTGCAGCTGTCGGCCGAGGAGTCGCTCGCCCAGGGCAAGCAGCTGCTGGCCAAAGAGAAGTACGACAAGGCCCGCCCCTACTTCACCCACGCCTTCGAGGTGGAGCCCAACTCGACGGTGGGCCGCGAGTCCCTGCTGCTGGCCGCCGACACCTACTACCTCCAAGGGAACAACGCCAACTACATCCAGGCCGAGGCCAAGTACCGCGACTTCCTCAACCGCTTCCCCACCAGCGAGCAGTCGGCGTACGTGCAGTTCCAGATCGCCAACAGCCTCGCCAAGCGGATGGAGAAGCCCGACCGCGACCAGAACGTCACCCGCAAGTCGCTGGAGGCCTATCAGGACCTGATCCGCCTCTATCCCACCAGCGAATACGCTCCCCAGGCCCAGACGCAGATGCAGGCCGTGCTCGTCAACCTAGCCGAGCACGAGTTCGAGATCGGCCGTTTCTACTACCGGTTCGGCGTTCCGCTGGCGGCGGTCGAGCGGTTCACCTACATGCTCAGCGCCTACCCGCAGTACAAGGAGCAGGACAAGGTCCTGTACAACCTCGGGCTGGCCTATGTCGCCGGCAACCAGGACGACAACGCCGTCAAGACCTTCGGCCTGTTGCGCGAGCAGTATCCGAAGAGCCCGTACGTCCAGCAGATCCCCGACGTCAAAGCCTCCAAGGTCCCAGAACCCACCCAACCCGCCAAGGCGGGAACCGGAGCCCAAGCAGGACAATGAAGCGCTTCACCGTCCCCTCCACCCTCCTCCTCCTCCCCCTCTGCCTCGCCGGAGCCGGCTGCGCCGGGTCGGCCCTGCGTCCGGACGACACCCAGCAGCAGGAGATCCAGGCGCTCAAGGCGCGCATCGTCGAGCTGCAGCGCGAGTCGGCCATGAACCAGGTGGAGCTGGCGCAGCTCCGCCAGCAGATGGCCGACGTCGAGGCCCGCAACGGCGGCGCCCCGCGCCCCGCCGCGGCGCCGGCCGCCACCGCGCGGCCGCCGCTCTCGCCGCCGAAGAGCAGCCGGCGCGAGGAACCGCAGATGCCGCCGGCGCGCCCCGCGGCTCCGGCTCCGTCGGCGGCTCCCCAGCCCCAGGCCCGCCGCGAGCCGGTCCGCCCGGCCGTCGCCCCGGCCGAGCCGATCGAGGAGGTCGACATCGCGCTGCCCGACAACGAGCCGCAGCCGCCGCCCCCCCGGCGCACTCCGCCGGCGGCGACCGCGCCCGCTCCCAGACCGGCCCAGACGGCGACCGTCCCGAAGGCCGTGGCGTCCCCGCCCGCCGTGCCCAGACCCGCCGCGCCGAAGGTCACGACGCCCGCCCCGCAGCCGGTAGCGCCGAGCCCCGAACCCGCGCCCTCCACCTCGGCACCCACTCCAGCGCCGGCCAACCCCGGCGAGGAACCGGCCGCGATCGATCCGCTCTCGCCGGCCAACCAGGCGCTCTACGACCGCGGGTACACGCTCTTCCACCAGGGGCACTACGTGGACGCCGAGGCGAGCTTCCAGCGCTTCCTGCAGGCCAACCCCGCGAGCGAGCTGGCCGACAACGCCCAGTACTGGATCGGCGAGTGCCGCTACTCCCGCAACGACGTCAAGGGCGCCCTCGCCGCCTTCCGCGAGGTGGTGGAGAAGTTCCCCAAGGGGAACAAGGTGGCGGACGCGATGCTCAAGGCCGGCCAGTGCCTGGAGGCCATGGGCGACAAGGAAGGGGCCCGCGTGACTTACCGCGAGGTCAACCGCCGCTTCCCGGGCACTGTCGCCGCCGCCGTGGCCGAAGAGCGCCGGACGAAGCTGCCGTAGGTCCCGAACCCTCACTCCCCCAGCCCCTCTCTCCCGACGCGGGAGAGAGGGGAGCTAGAAACACTCTCAGAGCTGACCTCTCCCTCTTCTCCCGGGTCGGGAGAAGAGGGCGGGGGTGATGAGGGCCCTCCAAAGCTCAACCACCCCTTGAGCTTCGCGCCGGTAAAACTTGACAGATCCAGGCGTTCATTCTATTTTTAAGCCATAGAAGCTCGACTATAGCTGTGTCCTCCAAGGGGTGCAGGAGGTCTTCATGAGAGTGCGGCGTACCAGTTTCGTCCTCGTAGCCCTCGTGGCCGGATCCATCTCCGCTCAAGGAGCGGACCGTCCGCCCCAGGGTCTTCATCTCGTCGGTGATCACTGGACCGCGTGGAGCCCCCCGGCCCCCGCGGCGACGGACCAGGTCCATGTCGTCGCCAAGGGGGACACGCTGTGGCAGCTCGCCGCGAAGTACTACGGCGATCCCTACCTCTGGCCGCAGATCTGGGAGAAGAACAAGTACGTCCTGGACGCCCACTGGATCTACCCCGGCGATCCGCTCGTGCTGGGGCTGAACGTGGCGCCGGTCCAGAACCTCACTCAGGGCGGCGGCACTGACGGCGGCGCCCAGGCGGGAACGCCGGCCGGCACCCAGGCCGCGGTCCCCGCGCCGCCGGCGGGCGTCGCCGGCGCCGCCCGGTCCACCGGCACGCCGGTGCCGCTCGGCGCCGAGACCGATATCTACTGCCAGGGCTACATCGGCGACCTCGACGAGTCGTTCCCCTACGCGGTGGTCGGCTCGGAGTACGAGTCGCTGTCGCTGGACAACTACGTCCGCGGCGCCACCGGCTGGAAAGTCGGCAGCTGGCGCAGCAACATCACCACCGTCAAGCTCGGTCTCACGGCCGGCGACATCGTCTACGTGGATGGCGGCCGGGAGCGGGGGCTCCTGCCCGGCAAGCAGTTCACGGCCGTCGTCCCCGAGCGGCCGGTGGTGCATCCGAACCTCAAGGAGGTGGTCGGCCGATACTACCGGTATGTGGCGCGCGTGCGGATCCTCTCGGTCCAGGCCGACACCGCGATCGCCGAGATCGTGCAGACCTGCGATCCGCTCGTCGTCGGCGCCCTGCTCGTCCCCTTCGAGCCCGAGCCGGTGCCGCTCGGGCGCAGCACCCCCTTGCGGCCGGTCAACTTCCCGGCCGCGGCCGAGAAGATCGAGCACGGTCCTTCGATCATCTACTCGCGCGACGACATCCTCGCCCTGGGCGCCGACGCCGTCGTCCACATCGACGTCGGCGAGCAGGACACGACCCCCGGCGACATGTTCACCATCTACCGTGAGAACCGGCCCGGCCTGCCGCCCATCGTCATGGGCGAGCTCGCCGTCCTCTCCGTCCACAAGCGGTTCTCGGTCGCGAAGATCATCGAGTCGCGGTACCCGATCAAGCTCGGCGACCGGCTCGATCCGAAGTAGTCGCGGAACCCGCCACGGGCGCCTGGCAATCCGGCGCCTGTGGTAAGCTGTCAGCTTCCGCTTCGCGAGGTAAACGTCTTGGCCGATCAGAATCTCAATGGACGTTTGTACCAGATTGTCGACGAGCTCGTACGCCGGGGCGTGACGCTGGAGCAGGCGCGGCGGGAGTTCGAACGGCAGTTCATCGTCGCCTCCTTGAAGTCCAACCGGGGCAACTTCTGCCGCTCCGCCCGCTCTCTCGGAGTGCACCGCAACACCCTGCGCAACAAGGTCTCCGACCTCGGCATCGGAGTCGAGGACTACGACCTCACCGGCCGGCGCCAGCCCCGCCGCAGGCTGCGGACCGTCGGCGGCCCACCCGAAGCGCCGACCTCCTGACCGCCTCGAGGTCCGGCTGGCAGCGAAATCTGGCACGGGTTTCGCAATACTGAATTCCCGCTTTTAGCTTCCGGTACCACCCCGGCCCTGGCCGGGGTGTGTGCGTATTCTGAAGACCAGCATGCGGCCGTGAGCCCGCGCCTCTCCGGAGGAGACGGGCTCGCAGAGAGCAAAGAGGGAACCCCCGGCCCATGAAGCGATTACCCTTCCGATTTCGAGCCTCGCTGACCTTCCTGGCGGCGACCCTGTGCCTGGCGCTCACCTTCGCATCCACTCCTTCCGATCCCGCGCCCCCCGACCCGTACCTGACACCGCCTCCCGCAGAGACGCAGGACCTCGCGCGCTTTCTCACCGCGGGCACCGGCTCGGCCGACGGCCGGTTTCACGCCTTCCGGTCCGGCGACCTCGAGGCCGCCGCCAACCCTGCCCCGGAGCCTCGCCGGCTCTCCATGCTCGACGCCGACCCCGAAGCGCAACGCCGCTTCCTGCACCGGGTGCCTTACGGCAGCGCCATCGCCCGCGCGGCCGAGCGCAACCACGTGGACGGGCTGCTCCTCGCCGCCATCGTCGCCGTGGAGTCCGACTTCTCCGCCCATGCCGTCTCCCCGCAGGGGGCGCTCGGCCTGATGCAGGTCATCCCCGAGCTCGCCGCGGACTACGGCGTCAAAGGGGATCTCCTGGACCCTTACGTCAACGTGGAGGTGGGCAGCCGCTTCGTCGGCGGCCTGATCAAGGACTACAAGGGGGATCTCGAACGGACGCTCGCCGCCTACAACGCGGGCCCCGGGGCGGTGGATCGCTACAAGGGGATTCCCCCCTACGCCGAGACCCGCAGCTTCGTGCGGGACGTTCTCGCCCAGTACGCGCAATACACCCGGAAGGCCGAGAGGCAGGCGACTCGGCAAGCCTCCCGGCAGCCCTCCCGGTTGATTCCGCTGGCGAAGACCGTGGACCGTCCCGAGCGCAACTCTTTCGGTAGGTAATCGCGAGCTGGCGCCCCGGCGCCCGGGCATCAATGCCCGGGCGCGCCACATCGGCACGCTCGGGCGTCAGGCAGGCATCGATCTCGTGGGATCGGAGGGAAGGCTACGGATTGGGACCGGTCTTCTCGGGGATCTTGGCGACGTCGTCATCGCCCTCATGCATCCCCTTCTTGAAGTTGCGGATCCCCTCGCCGATCCCTTTGCCGATCTGGGGAATCTTGTTCGCGCCGAAAAGCACGATGATGATCAGGAAGATGATCGCGAGCTCAGGAACACCGAGGGAAGGCATAAACGTTCTCCCGGGACGTTGCTTCTACGCCCCTCAAGGCCGCCTCTATGGCGATGCCAGTGTAGCAGATCCATAATGCCCGGGAGTCTCCAGCGCGGGACTCCAGGCTTCCCGCAGGCGCGCCGCGAGAGGCTCGCCTTCCGGAACTTGAGAAAACTGCTTCACGAACCGGGCCAGGGTCGGAGCGACGAGCGGCAGGTGGCGGTCCGCCCCCATCCGTGTGAACTTGGCGTAGGTTCCCACCGCCTTCAGCGTGCGCTGGGCCGCGGCCCGGCGGTAGCGGACGACGTCGGCGGGCGAGTCCACCGCCGCCGCGAGCAGCGCCGCCTCGGCCTCGGGCGGCGGGAAGAGCGTGTCGTTGAGCAGCGAGGCGAGATCGTAGAGCGGCGGCCCCAGGCGCAGGTCCTGGTGATCGAGCACCACCAGACTCCCGTCTGGCAGCGGCATCAGGTTGCGCACCATGAAGTCGCGGTGGCACGGCACCGGCGGCTCGGCGCCGAGCGTCTCGCAGAGCGTGTCGAGCGCCGCCTGGAGCGCCACGGCCAGAGCGGGATTGCTCACCAACCCTTGAGGCTTCAGGAAGAGGTCCCACGTCTGCGCCAGCTCCCTGGCGAGCAGCTCCCGGCCGAGGGCCGGGTTAAGCTCCGCGAGACCCTCCGCCGGCAGGCGCGAGATGCGCAGGCCAACTTCGAGCGCGTGCTCGAAGTAGCCGGCGAGCTCGCTCCACGGGCGCCCGCGCCCCCATTCGCCGAGCGTGCGGAGGCCGAGATCCTCGAGCAGCATCCACCCCTCGTCGCAGTCCCCCGCCAGCACGCGCGGCACCCGCACGCCGGCCGCGCGCAGGATCTCGGTGGTGCGCAGGAACCGCGGACAGGTCGATCGCACCTCCTCGGGATAGTTGGCGAGGATGGCGGTCGTGCCGTCGGCGAGCACGACGCGGAAATAGCGGCGGGGTGACACGTCCCCCGGCAGCGGCTGGATCTCGCGCGGGGGGGGCGCCAGGGTGAACCATGCCCTCGGCTGTCCCGGCCCGGACTCGATCGGCTGGGTCATCGGCTCCTCCTTGACCTGCTGTCGACCCCACAGGAAGCGCCTAGAGTACCATGCTAGACTCGCGCGAAATGCCCGGGGAATGGGGAGTTGCCGCGATCTGTTGCAGGCGACGGAATGGTTTGACACCCCGTGGGACGAAGGCGATAATCGCCTCGTCTCCGTTCTACAGGGCTTTCTGAGCCCGGAGGGACTTCAGCTGGACGACAAGCTTCATACGATGCTGCGCGATCTGCGGCGTGCCCTCTCCGAGGCGATCTCGGAGTCGTCGGAGATCAACCGCACGCTACGCAAGATCCGTGAGGAGGGCTACTCGCTCTACCTCCTGGTGGACTGCAAACGCGAGGTCGAGGACGCCGAGGCGGTCTCGCTGACCGCGCCGCGCTGGCCCACCTCGGGGGAGCCCGCCTTCCAGATCGACGGCCGGGACCTCAACTTCCTGAAGTCGATCGGCATCGATCCCACGCGACGGCTGCGCCGCCGCCGGGTCAGCTGAGCCGCCCCTCCCCGGTGTCCGCCGCTCCGGACCAGGAGCGCCATATCTTGACCGAAATTCAGACGACCGAAATTCAGACGACCGGAACCGCGAAGACCGGAACCCCGGCGGCCGATCCGCGCCCCGACCTGCTCGGCCTCTCGCGCGAGCGCCTGGCGGAGACGATCGCCCCGGTCACCGACCGCCCGTTCCGCGCCAAGCAGATCTACCAGGCGCTCTACCAGCGGGCGGTCCGCGACCTCTCCGAGATCACCGAGCTGCCAAAAGAGCTGCGCGACCGGCTGAGCCAGGAGTTCCGCGTCGGCCTCCCCGAGATCACCTCGCGCCACCTCTCGGCGGACGGCACCGGCAAATACCTCTTCCGGCTGAGCGACGGCGCCACCATCGAGGCGGTCGACATCCCGGAGCGCCACCGCCGCACCTTCTGCATCTCGAGCCAGGCCGGTTGCGCGCTCGCCTGCTCCTTCTGCGTCACCGGCTACTGGGGCGCGGGGCGCAACCTGACGGCCGGCGAGATCGTCGGCCAGGTGCTGGCCATCCGCGCCGACCGCGACCTTCCGATGGAGGGGCTGAACCTCGTCTTCATGGGCATGGGCGAGCCGCTGCTCAACCTGGAGAACGTCAAGGCCGCGCTCGACATCCTCACCGAGTGGATCTCGCCGCACCGCATCACTGTCTCGACCGTGGGCATCCTCCCCGGCCTCGAGGAGATGGCGCGCTGGGAGCGCCGGCCGAACCTGGCGATCTCCCTCCACGCGCCCGACGAGGAGAGCCGCGGCCGGATCATGCCGATCAACCGCACCTATCCGCTCGCCGAGCTGATGCCCGCCCTGAAGCGCTTTCCGCTGGAGAAGGGGCGCAAGCTCACCTTCGAGTACATCCTGATCCGCGACGTCAACGACTCCCTCCGCGACGCCGACCGGCTCTCCCACCTGCTCTCCGGCCTGCGTGCCAAGGTGAACCTGATCCCGGTCAACCCGGACGCCGTTCTCGGCGGCCGCATGGTGCCGCCGAGCGACGAGCGCGTGGAAGCCTTCAAGGAGCGCCTGCGCCGGCACGGCTGGATCGCCACCGTCCGCCGCCGCCGGGGCGACGACGTCAGCGCCGCCTGCGGCCAGCTCCGCGCCTTCGGCCGCGATCCCCGCGGCGTGCGCGCACGCGGCCAAGTTGCTCCGGGGGAGGGGTCCCCCACGGAGGTACAGGGGTATACCCGCTTGGGAGAGGGGTCCCCCTCGAAGGTACAGGGGTATACCAAGCGGGGAGAGGGGTATACCTCGAAGGTATAGGGGTCCCCCAAGCGGGGAGAGGGGTATACCTCGCGGGTATAGGGGTATCCCAAGGAGGTATAGGGGTCTCCCCGTCCGGTACGGTCTTTCCCCCCACCGGCTCAGCCGCTCGGACGCCTCCAGATGAATCCCAGATTCCGGCCCGCGCGCTTTCCATCCCGTCGGTAACTCCAGAGCGTCTCCTCGTCGCAACGCGTGCACCGGGGGAGGACGACCACGTCGCCGACGCCCGCCCGCGCGAGTTGCAGACGGGCGGCCCCGGGCAGATCGAGATGCGGCTTGCCCGCGGGTCCGGCAACCGCGATCTCCGGCCCGCTCGCATCGACGACCTGCGCCGCCACCTCCTCCCCCACCTCATAGCAGCAGACCCCGATCGCCGGCCCCACCCAGGCGGTCCACTCCGCCGGCCGCCCCTTCATCCTCTCCAGAGCCGCGGGGATGATCCCGCCCGCGATCCCCCGCCACCCCGCGTGGATCGCCGCCAGCCCCTCAGGCCCCGCGACCAGGACGGGAACGCAATCGGCGGTCATGATGGAGAGCGCGAGCCCCGCCTCCTCCGTATACAACGCGTCCCCCTCGCCACAGAACCCCGGCCGCGCCGGCAGCGCGATCGCCGAATGGATCTGCTTCGCCCAGGCGACCGGAGGCGCCGCCGGCTCAACCCGCCGCAACACCTCCTCGCGCTCCCCGGCGGGTCCGCGCCCGGTGAAGCGGATTTCGACGTCGCCGAGGGTGGCCTTCCAGACCCAGGTGCCGGCGTTGAGGGTGGGACCCTGGAGGAGGGGGTGGGTGTGCGGGGAGGCGGCGAGGGTCGGCATGGAGAGATTGTAGCGGGTCACAAGGTGGTTCCGGTATTGGGTGGGAGAAGTTGCCGGTGGTTCCCGATCTATCACTGACTTCTCCGTGGCGCGCTTTCTTGCAACGGGCCCCGTGCTTTTGTAAGCTATCCTTTATGACCATCGAGTTGAAGGGCAATGTGGAGGAGCAACTGCGAGATCTTGCCGTAAAACAAGGCAGAGATATCCGCGTACTTGTGGAAGAGGCCGTCCGGGAGTATCTCGAAGGCGCAAGCATCAGGGATCTGGGCAACTCCGATGTCGCCGAGACTCAGGTCGCACTGCTTGGCGAGCTGCGGGGAGTTCCCGGATGGACGGACGGCCGTGAATGAAGCGGGCGGAGGTCTGGTGGGCTGAGCTGCCCTCACCGGTTGGCAGTCGGCCAGTGATCATTCTGACCCGCGATGCCGTCCTTCACTCGATCGGTTCGATCGTCGTTACCCTCGTAACCCGGACCGTCCGTGAGCTCCCGACCGAAGTGGTACTTGGACGGAAGCAAGGTTTGCCCGTTCGATGCGTTGCGAACCTCGACAATATCCTTACAATTCCGCGCGAACGATTGAAGCGGCTGATGGGCGCGTGCGACTCTTCAAAGGTAGAAGAACTGAACCAAGCCATCAAAGCCGCCCTCGACGTCCAATGACCTAAATTATCCTCGATCCTTGGCTAACGTGGGCTACCCGGTTAGCGGCGGGATCGCCTCAGGGTCGCGCTGTCCAACTTCAGAATCAGACTCCCCCCGGATCCCTCCATTGCGGTTGAAGGTCCATGGGCGTACAGTGACCAGGACACTCACCCTCAGGTCCGCCCAGGAGGCGCCCCATGAAAAAACCTCACGGAACCGCTCTGCTCTCACTGATCGCCCTGACGCTCGCCGCGACGCCTTTGCTGCAAGCGGCGGAACGTACGAATGTCGGGCAGTGGGAGTTCACGTCCACGGTCAACGGCGAGGCAAAAACGCGTACCTATTGCATTACTCCCGCCCAGGTCAAGGGCATCAACGGAGATGCCCAGGCTGACCACGACTTTTTGGAGAAGGGCGCCGCGGCGAGACATTGCACGATCAAGGACTTTAAACTGGAAGGAAACACCCTTTCCTATACCCAGGTCTGCGCCGGCTACACCTTCTCGGACCGGACGACCTACAGCGGCGACAGCTCCGAAGGCGTGTTGACGACGAAAATGGACGGGAAAGAGGCTGTCATCACGCACATGAAGGGCCGGCGTCTGGGGGCCTGCAAGTAGTCCTAGGACTAGAATCGAGGCTCAATGAAAACCTTCTGGATTGTGGGCATCTTGTTGCTTCCCGGCGCCAGTCCGGCGCTTCAGGCTCAGCCGCAGCCCGCCCCGATCGAGATCAAGCTGCAGCATGGCGATGCGGCCGAGACGCGGACACGGGATCAGCTCTTGCGGCTCCTGCGGACGTACGACGTCAGCCCGTGGATCTTCACGCGGTCGGTGGTGATCGACAGCTCGCCGAAAGTGATTCCGCACAGCCATCCGGTCCTCACCCTGAGCGTCCGCCATCTCAAGGACGACGATCTGCTGCTCTCGACCTTCATCCACGAGAACCTGCATCATTTCCTCTCCCAGAATCGGGAGAAGACCGAAGCCGCCAAGAAGGAGCTTCGCGCGGTGTTCCCCAAGATTCCGGTGGGATATCCGGAAGGCGCCGACTCCGAGGACTCCAGCTACGAGCACCTGATCGTGAACTATCTGGAGTACCGGGCGGACAAGGAGCTGCTGGGCGAGCTGCGCGCCTTCGAGGTCTTCGAGTTCTGGACCAAGGACCATTACCGCTGGCTTTATACCCGGATCTTCGAAGATGGATATCAGATCGGGCCGATCGTGCAGAAGAACGGTCTCATCCCCGGAGCCCGGGCTGAGAAGCCGGCGACCGCCCCCGTGCCGGGCTCCTGAAGCCGCTCGGGCCGGGCGGGTTGGAGTTTTGCATGGCCCACGAGCATGGACATCCTGGGAGTGAAACTGGTCGGACTGACGGCGGAGAACGGGCGCAAGCTGCTGCTGACGCTCGTCTTCATCGTGCTCTCCCTGCTGGTCAGCCGGGGGCTCCAGGCGATCGCCGGGGTGGTCTTCCACCAGCGGCGCAATCGCAAGGTGCAGTTCTGGACCCAGCAGATCACCAAGCTCCTGGCGGTGCTGGTGCTGGTGTTCGGCGTCGTCTCCATCTGGTTCGACAATCCCGCCCGCCTGACCACCATCGCCGGCCTGCTGACGGCCGGCCTGGCCGTGGCTCTCCAGCGGGTGGTGACGGCCGTCGCCGCCTATTTCGTCATCCTGCGGGGGAAGGTGTTCCACATCGGCGACCGGATCGCGATGAGCGGCGTGCGCGGGGACGTGATCGACCTCGGGTTCGTGCGCACGACGATCATGGAGATGGGGCAGCCGCCGGCCGAGCAGGGGGACAAACCCTCGGTCTGGGTCGAATCGCGCCAGTACACCGGGCGGATCGTGACGGTGACCAACGACAAGATCTTCGAGGAGCCGGTCTACAACTACAGCGGCGAGTTCCCCTATCTCTGGGACGAGATGCACCTGCCGGTCTCCTACAAGGACGACCGGCGGCGGGCCGAGCAGATCCTCCTGGAAGTCGTCAAACGCCACACCGTGAAGGTCGCCGAGGTCGCCGCGGAGGACCTGAAGGAGCTGCAGCGGCGCTATTTCGTCGATTCGGCGAGCCTCGATCCCAAGGTCTACTTCCGCCTGACGGACAACTGGGTCGAGATGACGGTGCGGTTCGTGGCGAAGACCCGTGGCATCCGCGAGCTCAAGGACAAGATGAGCCGGGAGATCCTCGACGCCCTCGATCAGGCGGGGATCTCGATCGCCTCGGGCACCTACGAGATCGTGGGGGTGCCGCCGATCAAGGTGGAGATCGAGAGCTCTCCGCCCCCGCCTGCGGTAAACTCGACGCCGCATGGCGCACCCTGACTACGAGGCGGTAATCGGGCTGGAGGTCCACGTCCAGCTGCTGACCCAGACGAAGATGTTCTGCCGCTGCCCCAACCGGTTCGGGGCGGCTCCGAACACGCTCGTCTGCCCGGTTTGCCTCGGCTACCCGGGCACGCTGCCGGTGCCGAACCGCCATGCAGTCGAACTCGCGGTGCGGCTGGCCCTGACGCTGGGGTTCGAGGTCCGCGGGACCTCGGTTTTCGCCCGTAAGAACTACTTCTATCCGGACCTCCCCAAGGGCTACCAGATCAGTCAGTTCGACCGCCCGCTGGCGGAGGACGGGCAGGTGCCGCTCTCGCAACACGGCAAGCGGGTGCGCCTCGAGCGCCTCCATCTCGAGGAGGACGCCGGCAAGCTCCTGCACGAGGCGCCGGGCGGCGGCGCGCTGCCGGGCCAGAGCCTGGTGGACTTCAACCGCTGCGGCGTGCCGCTGGTCGAGATCGTCTCGCGGCCGGACCTGTCGAGCGCCGCCGAGGCGCAGGACTATCTGCAGACTCTCCATCAGCTCCTCCTCTACACGGAGACCAGCGACGGCAACATGGAGGAGGGGAGCCTGCGCTGCGACGCCAACGTCTCGGTGCGACGCCGCGGCGAGACCGCGCTCGGCACCAAGGCGGAGGTCAAGAACGTCAACTCCTTCCGCAACGTCGCACGGGCGATCGAGCACGAGATCGAGCGCCAGGTCGCGCTGATCGAATCGGGCGGCCGGGTGGTGCAGGAGACCCGCAGCTTCGACGCCGACACCGGCACGACCAGGCTGATGCGGAGCAAGGAGGAGGCGCACGACTACCGCTACTTCCCGGAGCCGGACCTGCCGCCGCTGGTAGTGACGGCGGAGCGGATGGAGGAGATCCGGGCCGGCCTCCCCGAGCTCCCCTGGCAGCGGCGGGCGCGGCTGGCGGCGCAGTACGGCCTGGCGCCCGCCGACGCCCAGGTGCTCACCTCCTCGCGCGAGCTGGCCGACTATTACGAGACGGCCGCCGCGGCTCTGCCAGCGAATTCCAGGGGGATCGCCAACTGGGTGCAGGGGGAGGTGCTGCGCGACGTCAAGGAACGCAGGGTGGAGCTCAGGGGGACGATCGCTCCCGAACGCCTCGCCGCCCTGGCCGGAATGGTGGATGCGGGGAAGATCTCTAACAGCGCCGCCAAGGAGGTCTTCGCGGCGGTCGCGCCGACGGGCGAGGATCCGGCCGCGGCGGTCGAGCGGATGGGGCTCGCGCAGGTCTCCGACAGCTCGCAGATCGAGCGCTGGATCGACGAGGTGGTGGAGCAGAACCCCGCCCAGGTGGCGCAGTACCGGGCCGGCAAGGTCCAGGTCGTGGGTTTCCTGGTGGGCCAGGTCATGAAGCGCTCCGGCGGGCGGGCCGAGCCGAAGACCGTGCAGCAGCTCATGCGCCAGAGGCTCGATCGGGTACCGCTGGAGCGGGAGCCGGTCGCGGGGCCGGCGGAATAGGCTCCCGGCTTTCCCCTTGATCCAGTTCTTCCACGTCACCAAGCTCTATCCCGGGGGCCAGGCGGCCCTCGACGAGGTGACGTTCGACATCGCCCGCGGGCAGTTCGTCTTCCTGACCGGTGCGAGCGGCGCCGGCAAGACGACGCTGCTGCGGATGATCTTCCGCGAGGAGATCCCCTCCTCGGGTCAGATCCTGGTCAACGGCCGCAACGTCTCGTCGATCCCGCGCAGCAAGATCCCCTATCTGCGGCGGACGATCGGCGTCGTCTTCCAGGACTTCCGGCTGATCCCCCGCAAGACGATCTTCGAGAACGTTACCTACCTGCCGCAGGTCCTCGGGGTTCCCCTTCAGGAGCAGAAGAAGATGGCCTATCAGGCACTGCGGCGGGTGGGGCTCGCCCACCGCCTGAACGCCTTCCCGCCCGAGCTCTCCGGCGGCGAGCAGCAGCGGGTCGCCATCGCCCGCGCGCTGATCAACGAGCCGGACATCCTGATCGCGGACGAGCCCACCGGCAACCTCGATCCCGACCTCTCGCGGGAGATCCTGCGGCTCTTCCTGGAGGTCAACCTGCGGGGGACGACGGTGATCCTCGCTACCCACGACCGCGACACCATCCAGCGGATCGGCCGCCGGGTGCTGACGCTGGATCGCGGCCGTCTGATCGCGGACCAGGAGCTGGTCGGCACCGATCCTCCTATCCTCGATCCCCTCGCCGCCGAGCCGTCCCCGGAGGTTCCCGGCGAGCCGGGGGAGGAACCGGGAACGGGGCTCGTCCCCGAATCGCCGGCTTCCGACGATCCTCGCGAGGAGCTCTTCGATTGAGCATCCTCCAGGCCCTCCGCTACTTCTTCCGCGAGGCCGCGGTCAACCTGCTGCGGGGGTGGAAGGTGAGCCTGCTGGCGGTGCTCACGATCGCGGTGAGCCTGTTCATCGGCGGCGCGTTCCTGCTGGTGAGCGGCAATCTCTCGGCCTCGGTCGAGCGCTGGCGGGGGGAGATGCGGGTGGTGATCTACCTGAAGCCGGAGACGACAGAGGCGGACCTGCGGCGGCTGGCCGCCGAGGCCGCGCGGGCGCCCGGGGTCACCTCGGTCGAGCCGGTCGACGCCGCGGCGGCCCGCAAGCGCTTCCAGGAGGTCTTCCCCAGCCTCTCCGACCTGGTCGCCGGCTGGCAGGAAGAGCCGCTCCCCGCCTCGCTCGAGATCGGGCTCGACGCGCGGGCGGCGGGGACGGCGCCGGGACGGGAGGCCTGGATCGCGGACTGGCGCAAACGTCCCGAGGTGACGCTGATCGACGACGACCGGGAGTGGCTGGGCCAGCTCGAGACGGCGGTGGCGGTGGTGCGGGCGGTGGGCCTGGCGCTGGTCGCCGGCCTGCTCGGGGCGGCCATCTTCACGATCGCGAGCGTCATCCGGCTGACGGCCTATCTGCACAGCGAGGAGACCGGGATCATGCGCCTGGTGGGGGCGACGGAATTCTTCATCCGCGGCCCCTTCTACGTCGAGGGCCTGCTCCAGGGGCTGATCGGCGGGCTGCTCGCGAGCGGCGCCCTCTACGGCGCCTTCCAGATCCTCCACACGCGCGGGCGGGGCTCGTCGCTCTTCGCCACCGTCCTGGCGCTCGACTTCCTGCACCCCCGGCAGGTGGCCTTCCTGATCCTCCTCGGCGGCGCCGCCGGGCTGTTCGGAGCGGTGGTGTCGTTGCGGCGGGAGGCGCTGTAGAGATCGCCCCCAAAAGGAAAGGCCCCGCCGAAGCGGGGCCTCCCAACCAGCCTTGTTGCCGGTTACTGCCGGTTACTGAATGATGAGGACGACTACGGCCGCCCTTCTGTCGGTAACCTGACCCGAGGTCGTGATCCGGCTGGGGTCGATCCCGTGCCGCGTCACCAGGTAGTTTTTCACCGCCTGGGCACGCTGATCCGCGGACCGCTGGTTGCTGGACGGCGTCCCGGTCGAGCCGTCGGCGTAACCGGTGATCTGCGCATTCGAGGCGGTATTCTGCTTCATCCGCAGGCCGACCTCGTCGAGCTTGGCCTTGCAGATGTTGTCCACCCGCGCGCTACCGGAAACGAACGAGCACGTCACTTCCATCCGCTCGGGAGCCGGCGGCGGTGGTGGCGGCGGTGGTGGCGGCGGCGGCTCGGGAGCCGGAGTCGGAGGAGGCGGTTCGGGAGCCGGCGGCGGCGGCGGAGGCGGCGGCGGAGCCGGAGCCTCGTGGCGGACCAGACGGGGGAAGTAGGTCAGGCCGATCAGACCGCCCAGCGGGCAGTGCTCGCTGATCGAGTCGAGCTGGTTGAGATCGGTCCGCAGGGCGAAGTTGAACGCCCAGTTCTCGGCCTCGCCGAACCAGACGCGGCCACCGGTGGTGAAGTCGTAATAGTCCTGGTAGAAATTGTCGTTGCCGCTTCCGAACTCGGCATTGACCTCGTTGATCCAGTCGAAGCGGTCGGTGACCCGGCCGACGTAGCCGATACCGGCGGTGATCGCCTTGCGCTTGAACTCAGAGCCGATGAGGCCCTGGCAGAACGGCTGCGGGGTGCAGTTGAGGGCGTTGCCCCGGACCGGCAGCGTGCGATCGCCGAGGTCCTGGTAGCCGACGTTGAGCACCCACTTGGAGAGCCGCCAGTCGAGGCCGACCCCGAAGCCGGTGTCCCCGGAGGCCACGTCGTCATCGCCGGTGGAGATCTCCGCGAAGCCGTTGAGGGCGAGCGTGTTCGAGTCCCCCTGGGCCCCGAGCAGACGCAGCTTGGTGCCGATGCGAACGTTGCCCTGGCCGCTCGGATCCTGGATCCGGACCAAGACGTCGTTCTCGTCATAGTTGATGTTCTGGTAGGGGACCGCCACGCTCAGCTCCCAGCGGTCGGTGATGCCGTAGCCGACACTGGCGCTGACTGTGTTCACGTCCAGGCTCAACTGGCTCTTGTTGTTGAGGCTGAAGCCCGACGGGAGGTCCAGCAGGCGATCCACGTTGTTGTAATAAAGTCCGAACGACCATCCACCCCGAGGCAATGTGTCGCCGGTAAACAGGCTGAACAGCCCCGTCTCTCCTGTCAGGCTGGCAGCGTTCGCCTGCTCCGCCGCCGACGCCCAGGTTGGCACCAGGCTGGCCAGCGCCAAGATCCCTAAGCATTTCAGTTTCATTCCGTTCTCCTCCGGCTGTAAGCCAAATCTTGCGAAGGCTGCGACGCAACCTCCGCGACTCTCTTGACTGCCAGCGAAGCTACCCCAAGCGTCCCTACCTCGGTCAAGGCAACTCGCCAAAGGCACGGCTCAGCGATACGACTTGACTGAGATACGCGCTTCCAACCCCCCATTTCCTTTCAAAGCCTGTGCCACAATCCCGGAGAGAAAGAACCTGTATTTCCGGAGCCTGAACGAAGACTCGAAACCAACGCCGGCGTCGGGGTAATACGAGCCGAAATCCGTATAGATATTGTGGTTGAGTCCAATCGTGCCGAATCCCGAGTACAGGATCCAGTACCAGTTGTCCCAGTTCAGATGCAAAACCTGGTGCTGGGTGTTGAGGAACCAGGGAAAGAAATACTCCCATGTGGTGAAAAGCTCGTCCGTCCCCCGGGTGCGGTCCCGCACCCCCTTCAGGTTCTCGCGGCCGTCGATGTTGAAGGCGTCGGACCGGGGGACCGCGTAGAAGTCGATCCCGCTGGGGTCGGGCGGCAGCGTCTTCGGATCCGCTTTGGCGAGGTAGGGGAAGATGCCGCCGCGCAGCCGGCCGACCAGGAAGGTCCGCGCGCTGACGTCGAACCGCTTCAGGGCCTCGAACTCGAACTTGAGGTAGTTGAAGTCCCCGAGCCCATAGGGGAAGCCGTAGGTGAGGGCGGCGGTCAGCGTGGCATCGCCGGGGCCGAACTCGCGGAAGGCCGAGAACAGCCGCTCGGTGCGCGCCCGGGTCTCACCCGCGATGGCGCTCGACCGCCCCTCGTCAGGCGTGCCCACCTGATAGCCCAGCCGGACGAAGGTGTTGGTCTGGTCCCGCCGGACCAGGAAGTTGCCGCCGGCGCTCGTCCCCCGGTTGGTGCTGAGCCGGTCGAGCTCGGTGAGGAAGAAGGTCCGGCTGTTGTAGCTGTGCGGCCACTCCATCAGGAGCAGCGTCCCCCGCACCCGGTCGAAGTCCTGGGTCACGTTCTGGTCGATCCGGTCAAACGAGATGGAATCGAACACGGTCAGTTGGGTCGTCCGCTTGAACCCGTAGTAGCGGTAGCGCAGGAAGGCGGTGATGTCGCCGTTGACGAAGTTGTACTTAAGCTGACCCTCGAAGAACGTCTTGTTGATCAGGTGGCTGACCCGCAGATCGAGATCCCCTTCCGGGAAGTAAATGTCGAGGCGGGGGAGGATCTGGTCGGAGGTGCTCTTGGGAGGGATCTCCACCCCCTCGGTGCCGCCGCCGCTGCCGGACGGCTCGGGGACGACGGGGGTCTGGGCCACGGGAGCCGGCGCCGCCGCCTTGGGAGATGGGGCGGCCGCCGGCTGGCTGGGCTGAGCTGGCTGGCCGGGGGCCGGCGCGGGCTGGGGCGCGGCCGGATCCACCACTGGCGGCTGAGCCGGTTCCTGTTGTTGCTCCTGTTGTTGCTGGGCGCCCGCCGGAGCCACGGCGAGCAGACACACCACGAGCAGGGGGAAAAGGGAGGGGCGACAGCGGGATGTCATGGCCGCATTCTAGCCCGGCCCGCCTGAAAATCGTCTCAGCGGTTGAGAATCTGGGCGACCCGGTCGAGGAAGACCTTGCTCTGGTTGGGGCCGAGAGCGGCGGAGACCACCTTTTCCTCGGCGCGGACGAGGTCGAGCACCGCCTCGACGGCCCGGCCGGAGTCCATCTCGGCCTTGCTCATGCGGAACGGCACTTCGAGATCGCCCTGCCGCGGGTGACCGTTCAGCAGGCCGCGGGCCTGGTTGTGGATGATCTCGGCCAAGGCGGCGAGCTCCTCGGGCGCCATCGAGCGCAGGCGGTCGGTGCGCAGGCGGCTCAAGTCCTCGTTGAGGGCCACCAGACCCGAGGTGATCAGGCCGTAGAGGAGCTTGCAGACCTCGAAGGGGCTCATGTCGAGGCCGATCGCGACCTCCTCGATGGTGCGGCGCTCGTCGATCTTGCAGATCAGCGCCCATTCCTGGGGGGTCAGCGAGACCGAGGTGTTGGTGGCGCGCTGGGTGAAGACCGGGACCAGCCGGGTCGAGGGGATGCGCTTGGAGAGGATCTGCCACTCGTCGATCCGGCGCGCCGCCTCCATCAGGAGGTTAGTGTTCGACTTGTGGATGGTGGTGAGATCGGTCTCCTGGCCGGGGGTAAAGACGAAGTCCCCCTCGGGCCAGATCGCCAGCTCGTACATCGCCTCCTCCCCGGTGAGGTCGCCGACGAACGCGTGGACGATCTGGCCGCCGCGCAGGTAGATCTCGCCCGTCGAATCGCCGTTCCGGCGCAGGGAGAACACGCCGGTCTTCCCCGAAACGGAGACCAGCTGGATGATGTCTGGGAGGGGCAGCTCTTTGAGCGAGCCTTGGAAGGCCATGGCTGTTACGGCTCTATAGATTCACGGTTCAGTGATCGAGCACATTCCTACACGGAAACGGAACTGAAAACAGACAGGGGCTCATGGTAGCACAGGGTTCAGCGCGCGGAGAGGCGGTCGAGCCGGAGCCGCTGGGCGCAGCAGATGGCGAGGGCGAGAGCGTCCGTGGCATCGCTCGCCCACCCCTCCCCCCGCGCGGCGAGCAGCAGGCGGACCATGTGGGCGACCTGCTCCTTGTCGGCGCGGCCGTTGCCGGTGACCGCCGACTTGACCTCGGCCGGGCTGTACTCGCGGATCTCGAGGCCGCGGCCGGCGAGAACGGCGAGCAGAGCGCCGCGGGCCTGGGCGAGCACGATCAGCGAGTGCACGTTCATGCCGTGGAAGGGAGTCTCGAGGACGGCGAGGTCGGGCCGGCGGCGGTCGACCAGCTCCCCGAGGCAGCCGGCGAGGTGGGCCAGCCGCCGGGGGAGGTCGAGGGCGCGCGGACAGGAGAAGCGGCCGGCGTCGACCGGGGTGAGCGCGGAGCCCTGCTTCTCGACCAGGCCGTAGCCGGTATGGAGGCTGCCCGGATCGATGCCGAGGATCAGCACCTAGCGGGACTGCTCTTCAAGGACCTTGTCGTCGATGTTGAGGTTGGCCCAGACCTTCTGGACGTCGTCCAGGTCCTCGAGGGACTCGACCAGGCGCAGCACCTGGCTCACCTTGTCCCGCGGGACGTCGATGGTGGTCTGGGGGATCATGGCGAGCTCGCCGGCGGCCAGCGGGATGCCCCGGCGCTCGAGCTCCTCCTGGACGGAGACGAAGTTCTCCAGCGAGGTGTAAACCTCGTAGACGTCCTCCTCGATGGCGACGTCGTCGGCGCCCAGCTCGAGGGCGAGGTCCATGAACTTCTCCTCGTCCATGGCGCCGCGATCGGTCGCGAAGTAGCCGCGGCGGTTGAACATCCAGGCGACGCAGCCCGACTCCCCGAGGTTGCCGCCGTTGCGGGCGAAGGCGTGCCGGATCTCGGCGGTGGTGCGGTTGCGGTTGTCGGTCGCCGCCTCGACCAGGACGGCGACGCCGCCGGGGCCGTACCCCTCGTAGGTGATCTCTTCATAGACCTCGGACTCGAGCTCGCCGGTCCCCTTCTTGATGGCGCGGTCGATGTTGTCCCCCGGGACGCTGTTGGACCGCGCCTCGAGGAGGGCGGTGCGCAGGCGCGCGTTCCCCTTGGCATCGCCGCCGCCGATGCGGGCGGCGACGGTGATCTCCTTGAGGATCTTGCTGAACATCTTCCCCCGGCGGGCGTCGGTCGCCGCCTTCTTGTGCTTGATCGTGCTCCACTTGCTGTGACCTGACATGCGGGCTCCTGGCGAAACGGGTCGTGGAAGGGCGATGATTTTACAGGACTTCCCGGCCGGCGGCCAGCCGGCACCGGCGAGCGGCGCCCCGGACGAGCGGTTAAATCTCTCAAAAATCAAGGCCTTTGGCCGCCTTCCGATTGACCTGGGGCGGGCGAGGATGTTAGAAAGGCTTGCCACTTTCCTTCTGGAGAATTTTGGGTATGCCTTCCATCCTTGTCGTCGAGCAAGAACCGCACGCTGTGGAACGGATCAACGCGGCCCTGGGCGCGGAGGGATGGAAGGTGCGAGTGGTGCCGACGGTCGACCAGGCCCTGCAGGCGGCCGCCGCGGAGCGGCCCGACCTGGTGGTGGCCGGCACCGACGCGCCCGGGTTCGACGTGCTGCTCTTCTCCTTCTCCCGCCGCGGCGGCGGCCCCGGGGTGCTGGCACTCGAGGCGGACGGCGCCGCCGGCCGCGCCGACGGAGCGGACGCCCGGCTCGCCAGGCCGTTCACCGACCAGCAGGTGGTCCTGGCCGCCCGCAAGGCCCTCCTCGTCCACCAGCAGCCCGCCACGCCGCCGCCGAACCAGAAGCTCACCTCGCGCGACATCTTCGGCGACATGCTGGCCGAGGTGGAGGGCGACATGCCGGCGCGCCCGGTCATCGCGCCGCCGCGGGCGGTGCCGCCACCGCCGGCCGCGGCGCCACCGCCCCGGCCGGCGATGCCCGCCGGCGACGAGGACGTTCAGCGCCGTCTCGAAAAGACCCTGTCCGGCATGCTCGGCTCCGAGCCCAAGCCCCGTCCGGTCCCCGCACCGGCCGCGCCCCCGCGGCGAGCCGAGCCGGCCGCCAGCAACGTGGACGCGCTGCTGAGCAAGACGCTGTCCAATCTGGACCTGGGGAAGACCCGGACCGGCCCGCGCCCCCTCGCAGTGCGGGCGGCCGGGCTCGCCGCGGCCCCGCCGCCCGCCGCCCCCGTGCCGCCGGCTCCAGCCCCCCCGCCCCTCGAAGGGACGGGCGTGCGCAAGGGGCGGGCGCTGGGGGACTTCGATTTCGCCGAGCTCGAGGAGCTGGCCCGGCCCACCCGGCCCGGGACCTCCGCGGGAATGGCCCCGGCGCGGCCGGCCGCTCCGCCGCAGCCTCCGATCCAACCGACGCCGGCGGTGCCTCCGGCGCCCACGCCGCTCGCCTTCACGCCACCGTCTCCGGCTCCCGCTCCCGTGCCGGTCCCCACCGGTGCCTCCGTGGCCGCGGGGGGCGCGAACCCCGCCGCCACGCAGCGGATCCCCGTCTTCTCCGACGATCCGGGCGATCAGCCCGGTGAGAGCTTCGGCCAGTACACACTGCTCGAGCGGATCGCCGTCGGCGGCATGGCCGAGGTCTGGAAGGCGCGGATGCGGGGGGTCGAGGGGTTCCAGAAGACGGTCGCCATCAAGCGCATCCTCCCCCACATGACGGACAACGCCGAGTTCGTGGGGATGTTCATCGACGAGGCGAAGCTCGCGGCGCAGCTCACGCATCCGAACATCGTCCACATCTACGATCTCGGCAAGCTGGGCCGCGACTACTACATCGCCATGGAGTACGTCGACGGCAAGGACCTGCGGTCGCTGCTCAACGCCGGCCGGCGCAGGGGGGTGCCGCTGCCGCTGGGCCTCTCCCTGCTGATCGCGGCGCGGGTGGCGAGCGCCCTCGACTACGCCCACCGCAAGCGGGACTTCGAGGACCAGGAGATGGGCCTGGTCCACCGCGACGTCTCGCCGCAGAACGTCCTCCTCACCTACGAGGGGGACGTCAAGCTCTGCGACTTCGGCATCGCCAAGGCGGTCTCGAAGGTGAGCCAGACGCAGATGGGCGCGCTCAAGGGGAAGCTGCAGTACATGTCGCCCGAGCAGGCCTGGGGGCGCCCCGTGGACTCCCGCTCCGATCTCTTCTCCCTCGGCACCGTGCTGTTCGAGATGGTCACCGGCGAGCGCCTGTTCACCGGCGAGAGCGAGATCTCCGTGCTCGAGATGGTGCGGCAGGGGCGCACCCGGCGCCCAAGCCAGGTGGACCCCGCGATCCCCCGCGAGGTGGACGAGATCGTGGCCCGCGCGCTGGGAATCGATCCCAAGGACCGGTTCCAGAGCGCCGGCGAGATGAAGCAGCGGCTGGAGGCGGCCCTCGGGGCGCTCGCCCCCTCGACCAGCCCGACCGACCTCGGTTTGTACATCCGGCGGGTGATGGAGCCGGAGACCCTGGAGCAGCACGAGCCTCTCGCCGTCGCAGCGCCCTCCCCGCGGCCCGCCGAGCCGCCGGCTCCACCGGCGTTCGCCCCGCCGCCGGTCCCGTACTCCCCCGAGCCCGAGCCGCCGGTGGAGGCGGTGCAGGCGGTGTCCCCCCTCGGCGAGGTCGTCGTCGGGGAGGAGGGGGGGCGCAAGAGCCGGACGCTGCTCTACGCCGCCATCGCGGCCCTGATCGTGATCGCGATCCTGACCTTCGTCTTCCTGAACCACCGCAAGGGCGCGGCGCCCCCGCCGCCCGTCGGCGCGGCCACCCCTGGAGCCGCGACCGTCCCTCCGGTGCAGGCCGCGAATCTCGCCCCGGCCCAGGTGCCGGCGGCCCTCCCCGCCACGTCGGCCGCGGCCGGGAACCCGGCCGACCTCAAGGCGATGATGGACCAGCAGTTCGCCGCCAAGGAAGCCGAGCTCCGGCGCAAGAACGAGCAGAAGGTCAAGGATCTCGAGAAGCAGGTGGCCGCCGCCAAGGCCGCGGGCCAGCCGCCGCCCACGACCCCGGCCGCCGCCGCGGCTCCGGAGCAATCCCCTCCCCGGCCCGCCGCCTCCGAAGCGACGCCGCCGCCGCCCGCCCCGGTGCCCGAGCCCACGCCGCAGAAGGAGCCGGAGCCGGCGAAAGCCCAGGAGAAGGCCCCGCCCCCCGAACCGGCGAAGCGCGAGCCGGAACCCGAAGCGCCCCGCACCAAGATCGGCGAGCTCGTCGATGCCGGTCCCGGAGTCTCCCCGCCTCAGCTTGTCAGCTTTCCGAAACCAGAGTATCCTCCGATGGCCCGAACCCTGCGGGTCGAGGGGACCGTGGTCGTTACGGTTCTGGTGGACGAGAACGGCCAGGTTCAGGACGTGAGAATGGCGGAGCCGATCCGGCAGAAGGTCGGCCTGAACGAGGCCGCCGTCGCGGCGGCGCGCTCCGTCCGTTACAAGCCCGCGACGAAGGACGGAGTCCGGGTCAAGATGTGGACCCGTCTGAGAATTCCTTTCAAATTATGATCAAGTCGATGATCGAGTCATAAGCCGGCCGGCCGGCCTCGCGATTCGGAGGAAGAGGAGACGATGAGCCTCAGCGACCAGCAGAGAAAGTTCTACGAGAATACGCTCGCCGTGACCCGGCAGGAGATGGAGGAGCTCGATCGCCTGATCGAGGAGGAGCTGGCGAAGGTCAAGGACCGCCTCGCCGAGCTGCAGAACGCCAAGAAGGCCTCCCGCCAGATGTACGACGCGGCCTGCATGCGGCTCAACATCCAGAACGACCTCGAAGCCGAAGAAGGGCAGTCCGCCGAGGTCTGATCCCGGCGGAGGGGGTGGCGCCGGTCCCGCTCGGGACCGGTTTCCGTTTCAGGAGCCCGAGAGGTCCTCGCCGCCGGCGATCGGCGGACGGTCCGATCGCCACACCGCCTCCAGCCCGATCTCTCATCATGGCCTGGTTCCGCAAGACCAAGAAACCCAAGCCGATCCGCATGGACCGGCCGCGCAGCAACGTGCCCGAAGGGCTGTGGGTCAAGTGCGAGGGGTGCAAGGAGATCGTCTACTCCCGCGACCTCGACCGCAACCTGAAGGTCTGCCCGAAGTGCGGCTACCACTTCCGGATCGACGCCCGCGCCCGCGTCTCCCTGCTCCTCGACGAGCCCCAGCCGCGGGAGCTGTTCACCGGCGTCTCGCCGGTCGACCCGCTCAATTTCCGCGACACCAAGCGCTACCGCGACCGCCTGAAGAGCTATCAGCAGGCGGTGGGCGAGCGGGACGCGGTGCTCGTCGTCCAGGGGGCGATCGAGGAGATCCCGGTGGTGATGGCGGTCATGGAATACCGCTTCATGGGCGGCTCCATGGGCTCGGTGGTCGGCGAGAAGATCACCCGCGCCGCCGAGCGGGCCGTCGAACGCAAGTGGCCGCTGATCGTCGTCTCCGCCTCGGGGGGCGCCCGCATGCAGGAGGGGGTGCTCTCCCTGATGCAGATGGCCAAGATCTCGGCCGCCCTCGCCCGGCTGCGCACTGCCCGGCTCCCCTACGTCTCCGTGCTGACCGATCCGACGACCGGAGGCGTGACCGCCTCCTTCGCCATGCTGGGCGACCTCAACATCGCCGAGCCCGGCGCCTTGATCGGCTTCGCCGGCCCGCGCGTGATCGAGCAGACGATCCGCCAGAGCCTTCCCGAGGGATTCCAGCGCAGCGAGTTCCTGCTCGAGCACGGCTTCCTCAACCTGGTGGTGCAGCGCTCGGAACTGAAGGAGACGATTGCGCGGTGCCTGCGGCACCTGACGTAGATCCCTTCGTTTCCCTTCGCCCTGCCACCCTTCCTTTGCCGGAGGTTGTAGGGGCGACCTGCGGTCGCCCTTTTCTCGGGTTTACAACCGCCGGCCGCAGGGCGACCGCAGGTCGCCCCTACAACCTCCGGCGGACGGTCCATGCAGCCTGACCAGATCCTCTCGCGCCTCGAGGCCCTCGGCATCAAGCTCGGCCTCGAGCGCGCCCGCGCCCTGCTCGCCCGCATGGGCGACCCGCAGCGCCGCTTCCCCGCCGTGCTGGTGGCCGGCACCAATGGCAAGGGGTCGACCTCGGCCTTCCTGGCCGCCATCGCCCAGGTCGCCGGGTACCGCACCGGTCTCTACACCTCCCCTCATCTCGAATCCGTCGAGGAACGGCTGCGCATCGACGGCCGGACGATCGAGCCGGACCGGTTCGGGCGTATCCTCGAAGATCTGGTCGGCCTCGCCGAGCGCGAGACCGGAGTGCCCCCCACCTACTTCGAGGCGGTGACCCTCGCCGCCTTCCAGTGGTTCGACGAGGAAGGGGTGGACCTCGCCGTGGTCGAGGTCGGCCTCGGTGGCCGGCTCGACGCTACCAACCTCTGCGACCCCATCCTCTCCCTGATCACCCCGATCGGCTTCGACCATCAGGAGTACCTGGGGGACACCCTCGCCGCGATCGCCCGCGAGAAGGCAGGCATCCTTCGCCCGGAGAAGCCGGCGCTGGTCTGGACGGGCGAGCCCGAGGCCGCGGAATCCGTGCGGACGGCTGCGGCGGAGATCGGTGCCGACCTCCGCTTCGCCTCGCAAGAGGTGCGGATCGAGGCGATCGAGCCGAACGGGTGGAAGGGCCAGCGAATCTGGCTCGCCACGCCGGTCCGCGCTTACGATCTGGAGATCGCCCTGCTCGGCGCGCATCAAGCGATCAACCTCGG
Source organism: uncultured Acidobacteriota bacterium (assembly GCA_963698025.1). Classification (GTDB taxonomy): domain Bacteria; phylum Acidobacteriota; class Thermoanaerobaculia; order Multivoradales; family UBA5704; genus DATARR01. Next base: position 3,460,625 of record OY969112.1, read on the forward strand.
ACTGGCCGTGCGGGCGGCGGAGGCCCTGGCAGGTCTTGGATTCGACCGCATCGGTCCGCAGGCGATCCAGACAGGCGCCGCGGCCTGCCGCTGGCCGGGCCGGCTGGAAGCGATCGACCTCCCCGGCGGCCGGCGGGTCCTGCTCGACGCCGCCCACAATGAGGCGGGCGCCAGGGTCCTCGCCGAGTTCCTCGACAAGATGGGGCAGCCGGTCGATCTCCTCTTCGGCGTCCTGGCGGACAAGGACTATCCCGGCATGCTCGGTCTCTTAGCTCCCCGCGCTGACCGGATCGTCCTCACCACCCCGGCGAGCCCGCGCGCCAAGGACCCGGCGGAACTGGCGGCGCTGCTCGCCGGCCACCCCGGAGAGGTGTTCGTGGAGCCGGACCGGGAGCGAGCGCTCGACCGGGCGCTGGGGCTGGGTGGGGAGGTGCTGGTGGCCTGCGGGTCTATCTTTTTGATCGGGGAGATCAGGACAGGGCTGCGGGGGAGGTTCGGAAACCCCCTTTGAAGCAGCCCTCCCTACATGTACACTGTACACATGAAACGGATGACCGCGACGGATGCCCGAAAGAACTGGTTTCGCCTGCTCGATGAGGTCGTTGAAGGAGAAGTCATCCTCATCGAAAGAGATGGAGCCCGGCTGGTCCTCAAGCTGGCGGAGCAGGGCGAGCCTCTCGCCAAAGTTCCTGATTACCGGGAGTTAATCCACGTGCCAGACGTCGACGAAGTGGACGAATGGGGGTGGGATTGGGACGGCTCGTCGGAAGGATTTCAGCTTCGGCGGATCAAGCCTGAGCCATGAAGGCCATCCTCGACACTCAATTCGTAATCTGGATTACAACGGATGCCCCTCGCCTGGCTGACTTTCCATGGCTCGAGCGATACCAGCCTTGGGGAGTCTCTCCGGTGTCGCTGCTGGAGATTCAATATCTCGCCGAGGTCGGCCGGGCCGAGGTCCGGAATCCTCAGTTCTCGGATATGCTCGCGGCAGACAGCCGCTTCGTTATCGACGAGATCCCGTTGGTGCCACTGATCCGACGCGCCCTCGAGCTCACTTGGACACGAGACCCTTTCGATCGCCTGATCGCGGCCCATAGCTCGGTCCGTCGCCTGCCTCTGTGCACGACGGACCGGGTCATCCGGAGCCATCACCCCTTGATCGCCAAGTAGGCACCTTCGCGCCTACATCAACGGGTCATACAGCGGGAACCGCTCGCACAGATCCCGGATCTTCCCCTTCACCCCCGCCTGCACCCCGGCGTCCTCGGGAGCGCGCAGGACCTCGGCGATGAAGTCGCCCACGAGATCCATCTCGGGCTCCTTCATGCCGCGGGTGGTGAGGGCGGGGGTGCCGATGCGGACCCCGGAGGCGACCAGCGGCGGGTTGGGGTCGTAGGGGATGGTGTTCTTGTTGACCGTGATGTGCGCGGCGTCGAGCGCCTTCTCGGCGACCTTGCCGGTCAGCCCCGCCTTGGCGACGTCGAGCAGGAAGACGTGGTTGTCCGTGCCGCCCGAGACGATGCGGAAGCCGAGACCGGCGAGCCGTGCCGCCAGCGCCTTGGCGTTGGCCATGATCTGCTGCTGGTAGCCGCGGAAGTCCTCCGACAGCGCCTCCCGGAACGCCACCGCCTTGGCCGCGATGACGTGCATCAACGGGCCGCCCTGGATGCCGGGGAAGACGGCGCGGTCGAGATCCTTCGCGAACTCCTCTTTGCACATCACCATGCCGGCGCGCGGGCCGCGCAGCGTCTTGTGGGTGGTGGTGGTGACGAAGTGGCAATGGGGGACTGGGGACGGGTGGAGACCCGCCGCCACCAGACCGGCGATGTGGGCGATGTCCGCCATCAACAGGGAGCCCGCCTGGTCGGCGATGGCGCGGAAGCGCTCGAAGTCGATGACCCGGCTGTAGGCCGAGGCACCGCAGACGATCAGCCGCGGCCGCTCCGCCATCGCCAGCTGCTCGGCCGCGTCGTAGTCGATCGTCTCGGTCTCGCGGTCGACGCCGTAGGCCACCACCTGGAAGTCGCGCCCCGAGTAGGAGAGGCGGTGCCCGTGGGTGAGATGGCCGCCGCTCGAGAGGTCCATGCCCATCAGCTTGTCGCCGGGCTTGAGAAAACCGAAGTAGACCGCCATGTTGGCCGACGTGCCGCTGTGCGGCTGCACGTTGACGTGCTCGGCGCCGAACAGCTCCTTGGCCCGGTCGATGGCGAGCCGCTCGACCATGTCCACGAACTCGCAGCCGCCGTAATAGCGCCGGCCGGGGTACCCCTCGGCGTATTTGTTGGTGAGCACGCTGCCGGTGGCCTCCAGCACGGCCCGGCTGACGAAGTTCTCGGAGGCGATCAGCTCCAGCCCGAAGTTCTGGCGCCCACGCTCGTCGGCGATCGCCTGGTGGATCTCGGGATCTACGGCCTTCAGCGAACGGAAGTCGGACATCGCGAGCTCAGGCCCCCTGCGGCTCTTCCGGCTCACTCCCCCCCGAGCCTTCGCTCTCGGGCGGGGGGGCTGGGGCCTTCTTGGCCGGCGCCTTCTTCGCCGCGGGCTTCTTCTTCGGTGCCTCCGCGGGGGGCTCGGCGACAGCCGCGTGATTGGCGGCGGAACCGGAGGCCTCGGCCGGGGCCGCGGGCGGCTTCTTGATGGCGCGCTTCGAGCCGCTCGACCGCTCGATCCGGTGAGCGTCCTCGGCGGACCGCTTCTTCAGTTGCTTCGTCCGGCGATGGCGCCGGCGCTTCAGCTCTCGATCTCGCTCTCTCATGGCCTCTCCTTGGGACCGGGCTCGCCCGGCCTCACATCTCGATGACCTCGTCGCTTTCGGGCGGTGCCAGCTTGCCGCACGCGCCCTGGGATGTCAACAAAAACAGAGACTTCCGGCCCCTACAAGGTCCCTACAAGGGAATGTTGCCGTGCTTCTTCGGCGGCACGCTCGCCCGCTTGGCTCCGAGCTGCCGCAGGGCGCGCACGATCTCGGGCCGGGTCCGGCGCGGCTCGATGATCGCGTCCACGAACCCGCGCTCGGCGGCGATGTAGGGGTTGGAGAACTTCGCCCGGTACTCGGCCACCTTTTCCGCCCGCACCCGGGGAGCCTCCGCTCCCGCCTCCTCCAGCTCGCGCCGGTAGAGAACGTTGACCGCCCCTTCCGGCCCCATCACGGCGATCTCCGCCGTTGGATAGGCGAAGTTGACGTCCGTCCGCAGGTGCTTGCTCGACATCACGCAGTAGGCGCCGCCGTAGGCCTTGCGGGTGATGACGGTCACCTTCGGCACCGTCGCCTCGGCGTAGGCGTAGAGCAGCTTCGCCCCGTGCTTGATGATGCCGCCGAACTCCTGGGCCGTGCCGGGGAGGAACCCCGGAACGTCCTCGAAGGTGACCAGCGGAATGTTGAACGCGTCACAGAAGCGGACGAAGCGCGCCCCCTTGAGCGAGGCGTCGATGTCCAGCACCCCCGCCAGGTAGGCCGGCTGGTTGGCCACGATCCCGACGCTACGGTTGCCGATGCGGGCGAAGCCCACGACGATGTTGCGCGCGTATTCGGCGTGGACCTCGAAGAACCGGCCGTCGTCGACGACCTCCGCGATCAGCCGCTTGATGTCGTACGGCTTGTTGGGGTCCTCGGGCACCAGGGTGTCGAGCGCCTCGGACTCGCGGTTCGGATCGTCGTCGCTGGTGCCGGGAGGCGGATCGTCGAGGTTGTTGCTGGGCAGGTAGGAGAGCAGCTCGCGGATGGCGGCGAGGCAGGCGGCGTCGTTGGGCACCGTGAAGTGCGAGACGCCGCTCTTCGCCGCGTGTGTCGAGGCGCCCCCCAGCTCCTCCATGGTGACCTCCTCGTGGGTCACCGTCTTGATGACCTCCGGCCCGGTCACGAACATGTAGCTGGTCCCCTCGACCATGAAGATGAAGTCGGTGATCGCCGGCGAGTAGACCGCCCCTCCGGCGCAGGGACCCAGGATGGCGCTGATCTGCGGCACCACCCCCGAGGAGAGGGTGTTGCGCAGGAAGATGTCGGCATAGCCGCCCAGCGAGGCGACCCCCTCCTGGATGCGGGCGCCGCCGGAGTCGTTGAGGCCGATCACGGGCGCGCCGTTCTCGACGGCGAGGTCCATCACCTTGCAGATCTTCGCCGCGTTGGTCTCCGAGAGCGAGCCGCCGAAGACGGTAAAGTCCTGGGCGAAGACGTAGACCAGCCGGCCGGCCACGGTGCCGTAGCCGCAGACGACGCCGTCGCCGGGGATGGAGACCTTCTCCATGCCGAAGTCGCGGGAGCGGTGGGTGACCAGCGCGTCGATCTCGACGAAGGAGCCGGCGTCGAGCAGCAGCTCGACCCGCTCGCGGGCGGTGAGCTTGCCCGACGCGTGCTGCTTCGCGATGCGGTCCTTGCCGCCCCCCAGCTCGGCGGCGGCGCGGCGGCGCTTCAATTCTTCGATTCGTTCGGAACTAACCTGGGTCATAACGGACGCGATCTTATCTCAAGGGATAGAATCCGCGTCGCATGCCGTTTTCCAAGCTGGACACCCCCGCCGTCGCCCGCACCCTCTCCCAGATCGCCGAGCAGCCCACGGATGTCGTGGATGCCTTCTTCGAGCGGCGCGAGGAGGTGGAGCTCGCTCCCGAGGGGGAGCCCGGGGGGCTGCGGGTCTGGCGGGAGGAGGGGTTCGCCGTGCGCCTGGTCCGCGAGGGGCTCACCTGGCTCGCGTCGCGGGACGCCATCGAGGCCAGGCCTTTCGCCGAGGCGCTGCGCCAGGTGGCGCGGGCGATCTCCGCCGCCAGCTACCCGGAGCCGAACCTGGAGGTGGCCCCCCTCGAGCCGATCGCCGCGCCCGAGCTGCTCGACTTCCCCGCCGCCCTCTCGCGGGCGGTGCGGGCGCACCACGTGGGTTTCCCGCTGCGGGTGGCCGTTCGCCGGCACCGGCGGTGGATCCAGGTGGTGGGGCCGCGCCTGGTGCCCGGAGCCGAGAGCGAAGCCTTCTACAGCTGCATGGTGGAGTCCTCCTGGGGGCGGTACGGAGCCCTGCTGCCCCGGCTGTCCGGCGGCGCCGCCGAGGAGGTGGCCACCGCCGTGGTGGCGCTGTTCCGCGCCCGCCAGGCCCCGCCCCCCTCCCCCTTCCGCGGCCCCGCCGTACTCGCGCCGCCGGCGGTGGCCGTGCTGCTCCACGAGGCGGTGGCCCATGCGCTGGAGGCCGACACCCTCTCCCAGGGGGGGAACCCCGAATCGGCGGTGGGGGTCGCCATGGCCGCCTCCTGCCTCGACGTGCTGGACGATCCGTCGGCGGCGCCGGAGGGGGTCCGCCGGATCACCGACGACGAGGGGGCGGCGGTGGTCCGCCGCTGGCTGCTGCGCGGCGGGGTGGTCGAGCAGCCGCTGGCGGACGCTCTCTGGGCCCGCACCTCGCCGGTGCTCCTCCCCGGGGCGGGCCGGCGGGGGACCCGCCACCTGCCGCCGGGACCGCGCTCGACCCACCTCGAGATCCTGCCCGGAGCCGCGTCCGAATCCGATCTGCTCGCCGGCGCCACGGAGGGGCTCTACCTGCCTGAGGCGAGCCGCGGCGCGCTCGATCCGCTATCGGGCGAGTTCGCCCTCTATCTACCCTATGCCCGGCGCTTCCGGCGCGGCGCCCTCGCCGAGATGGTGGGACCCTGCGTGCTGCGCGGCCGGGTGGCGGACCTGCTGACCCGGGTGGTGGCGGTGGGCGCCGAGACGAGATCGGCCGGCGCCGGCTGGTGCGCCAAGGGGGGGCAGAAGCTCCCGGTCTGGGCGACCGCTCCGGCGCTGCGCCTGGAAGACGTGGAGGTGTCGCCGTGAGTCCGGCCTCCCACCTCGACGAGATCCTCCGCGCGCTCCTCAAGCGCCACCTGACCGACGCCGAGATCTACGTCAAACGGGGGCGCTCCCGCCGCCTGGAGCGGACCCCGGTCACCGAGACCTCCTCCACCAGCCAGGAGCGGGCCTGGGCGGTGCGCGCCGGCAACCGCCGGGGCTCCTTCTTCGCCGCCGCGACCGGCGACCCCTCGGCCGCCGGCCCGTGGCCCGAGCCGGTGGCCGGCCACGCCCTGGAGCTGCCCGAGCCGGCGCCGGTGCCGGCCTGGACCTTGCCCTCGGACTTCGACACGCCGCTGGTCGGCGAGCGCGAGGGATTGAAGCTCCTGGAGAGCCTCGGCCGCGAGCTCGAAGCCGAGCTCCCCAAGGCGCGCCTGCTGCGGGCCGTGCTGGAGGATGGCTCGAGCGAGGCCGAGCTCGCCAACAGCCACGGCCTGCGGGCGCTCACCCGCAGCCGCATCTCGACGCTCTACCTCGAAGTCGCGGGGCCTGGCCGGCCGGCGGTCACCGCCTCGCTCTACGTGGCGGCCCGCGAGCCCCGGCGCTTCCATCCCACGGCCCTGGCCCGCCGGCTGGCCGACCGCCTGGCGGTCTCGGCCGCGGGGGCGCCGCCGGCGCGGGACTCGGGGGATGTCCTCCTCGCGCCGGGGGTGGCGGTACGCATGCTGGCCGGCATCCTGCCGCTCCTGGTGGGTCCCGGCCCCGGCTCGCGCCTGATCGGCGCCCGGGGCCGCTTCGGCAGCGACCGCGTGACCCTGATCGACAACGGCCGCTTGGCCGGCGGCGCCTTCGAGGCGCCGGTCGACGGCGAGGGGGTGCCGACGCGCGAGGTGGTGCTGGTCGAGGAGGGACTGTTCCGCCAGCCGCTGCTCGCCTGGTGGCAGGAGGGGTCCGCGCACGGCGAGCCCTCAGGCTGCGCCCGCCGCTCCGGCTGGCGCGATCTCCCCGCGCCCGGCCCCACCCATCTGTACCTCAAGCCGGAGCCCAAGACCCCGGTCGCCGCGCTCCTCGGCGCCATTCCCCAGGGGTATTACCTGATCGACGCCACCGGCCCCGGCCGCTTCGATCTGGCGGCCGACCGCTTCGCCCTCCCCGTCTGCGGCTTCGCCGTGGAAGCCGGCCGCGCCAGCGCCCCGGTCGCGGGGGCCTGGCTCTGCGGTGGCATCGGTACCTTCCTCAAGGGGATCGTCGGCGTGGGGCGAGACCTCACCTTCCACCCCCTGGATGGGATGATCGGCTCGCCGACCCTGCTGGTGACGGGGATGGAGCTGCGGGCGGGGCCGGGATAGTAATTTTCGGCCTACTCCATGGTGTCGTACAATGACACTATGCGGCTGAGCGGAAAGCACGAGAAGACGCTTCGAGCCATCTACGCCGACCCAATCCGGGCCGATGTCGGTTGGATGGACATCGAAAGCCTCCTCGTCGCCCTCGGCGCGGAGATGAGCGAGGGAAGAGGCTCGCGAGTCCGGATCGCGCTCAATGGCGTACGAGCGGTCTTCCATCGTCCTCACCCGCGCAAAGAGACGGATAAGGGAGCCCTCCGGTCGATGCGCCGGTTTCTCGGCGAGGCCGGGATCAAGCCCGGGAAGGAGTAGAAGATGTTGAGTTACAAAGGCTATATGGGACATGTGGAGTTCGACGCGGAAGCGGGTCTTTTCCACGGCGAAGTGCTGGATACACGGGACGTGATCACCTTCCAGGGGACGAGCGTCGAAGAGCTGACGAAGGCCTTTCACGATTCGATCGACGACTACCTGGAGTTCTGTCAGCAGCGGGGTGAAGCGCCCGACAAGCCGTTCTCCGGGCGATTGATGTTGCGGGTTCCTCCGACCCTGCACCGTCGCGTGTACGGTCAGGCCAAGAAGGAAGGGAAGAGCCTGAATCAGTGGATCCTCGACAAGCTCAAGGAGGCGAGCTGAACGCAGCAGCCCTCTGGAACTAGATGACCCCGCCCCTTGTGCCGCCCGCCGGGGTTGATGCTACGATCCGCGCTGCCTGGCCCTGTCACCGGGGTGCCACGCGCTTGTCCTATCTCATCGTCTCATCGCACTTGGAGGGAGCCGGATGGCGAAGGTCGACGCCCTGATCCGCTGGTTGATGCCGAAGGAGGAGCGGTTCCACGAGCTGTTCTCCCAGGATACGGCGAACCTGCTCCGCGCCGGCCAGCTCTTCTCCGAGTTCGTCCAGGCCGACTTCGCGACCCGGCGCGCCCGGATGCGCGAGTTGCGCGACCTCGAGCACAAGGGCGACGGCATCACCCGCCAGATCTTCGACGCCCTGAACTCCTCCTTCATCACCCCCTTCGACCGCGAGGACATCCGCTCCCTCGCCACCGACCTCGACGACATCCTCGACTACCTGGAGGAGGTGGCCCAGCGGCTCATCAACTTCGAGCTCGCCGAGTCGCCGCAGGAGCTCCGCGAGTTCGCCGAGATCCTGGTCGCCATGGCGGCCGAGATCGAGAAGGCCACCGGGTGGATCTGGAACCTCTCCAACCAGCGCGAGATCCAGCAGTCGATCGTCCGCATCTCCGACCTGGAGAACAAGGCCGACGACCTCTACAACAAGGTCATCGCCGACCTCTTCCGGGCGAACGGCCGTGATCCCCTCCAGATCATGAAGTGGAAGGAGATCTACGACGGGCTCGAGAACGCCTGCGACCAGTGCAAGGACTACACGCACGTCGTGGGCAACGTCATCGTCAAAAACGCTTGAGATGACCGCCTGAGATGACCGCCACCACCGCCCTCGTAGCCTTCATCATCCTCGTCGCCCTCACGTTCGATTTCCTGAACGGTTTCCACGACGCGGCGAACTCGATCGCCACCGTGGTCTCGACGCGGGTGCTCGCCCCCAACAAGGCCGTCGCCTGGGCGGCGTTCTTCAACTTCGTCGCCGCCTTCGTGCTCGGCACCCGCGTCGCCAAGACGATGGGCAGCGGCATGATCGACCTCTCGGCGGTGACCCGGGAGGTGATCCTCGCCGGGCTCCTCGGCGCCATCGCCTGGAACCTGATCACCTGGTACTACGGCCTGCCGGTCTCCTCCTCGCATGCCCTGATCGGCGCCTACGCCGGCGCGGCGGTCATGAAGGCGGGGAGCTTCCGCGTGATCCTCCTCGCGGGATGGACGAAGACGCTGCTGTTCATCGTCCTCGCCCCGCTGATCGGCCTGATCGCCGGCTTTTTCCTGATGGTGGCGGTGACCTGGATCGTCCGCCGCTGGCGCCCCTCGCGGGTGGACCGGCAGTTCCGCAAGCTGCAGCTCCTCTCGGCCGCCGCCTACAGCCTCGGCCACGGCGGCAACGACGCCCAGAAGACGATGGGCATCATCACCGGCCTGCTCGTCTCCTCGGGGTACCTGGCGAGCTTCACCGTGCCGCTCTGGGTCATCCTGCTGAGCCAGGCGGCGATCGCCCTGGGGACGCTGTTCGGCGGCTGGCGCATCGTCAAGACGATGGGCACCAAGATCACCAAGCTCCAGCCGGTCGGCGGCTTCTGCGCCGAGACCGCCGGAGCGATCACCCTGGTCGGGGCCACTCTCGCGGGCATCCCGGTGTCGACCACCCACACGATCACCGGCGCGATCATCGGCGTGGGCTCCACCCGCCGCCTCTCGGCGGTCAAGTGGGGGGTCGCCGGCCGCATCGTCTGGGCCTGGGTGCTGACGATCCCGATCTCGGCGGCGATCGCCGCCGTGGCCTATCTCCTCGTCTCGCGCGTCCTCTGACCCCGGCGCGGCGGAAAAGTATCCCGCCGGCGAAATACCCCGCTAAAATGGTCATCAACAGTATGGCCACCATCGCTTTCCTCTCGCTGTTCTTCGGGCTGATCCGGGGTCCCCACCCGGTCGAGCTCGCCGTCGACGGTCCCGTCGCCGCCGTGGAGCTGCTGGTGGACGGCAAGAGCGTGCAGACGCTCCAGGCGCCCTGGAAGACCGAAGTCGACTTCGGCCCGGACCTCCAGCCGCACGAGATCGTCGCCCGGGCCCTCGATCCGGCAGGGCACGAGATCGGCCGCGCCCAGGAGTGGGCGAACCTCCCTCACCCTCTCGCCAGGGTCGACGTCATATTGGAGGGGGACCCGCCCGATCCGCCGAAGGCGGTACGGGTGATCTGGACCGACGTCAAGGGGGAGAAACCCGTGTCGGCGGTGGTCATCTTCGACGGCCGCAGCCTGCCCCTGGACGCTTCGGGACGCGTCCCTCTCCCCCCACACGACCTCACGTCGCTCCACGTGCTGAGCGCCGAAATCGAGTTCTCCGGCTCCCGCAAGGTCCGCAAGGAGGTGGCCTACGGGGGGGAATATGGCAGCGCGGTCTCGACCGAGCTGACCGGAGTGCCGGTCCACGTGCGCCCCGGCACGACGCTGACGCCGGGCAAGCTCGCGGGCTGGCTCACCGCCGCCGGACAGCCCCTCCCGGTCGACGCCGTCGAGGAGGGGCCGGGGCAGCTCTACGTGGTGCGGTCGGCGGACCTCAGCGAAGCCTGGAAGGTGGGCAGCAAGGGGCATCTCTTCCGACATCCCAACCTGCGGCTCGCCGAGGGGGATCAGGTCCGCTTCATGTACCCCTACTCGCAGCGGTTCGAGTCCTCGGGTGAGATGACGGACCTCTTCGAGGTCTCGCCGGTGCTCGACACCGGCAAGATGGCCCTCTCCGAGCTCGTGCGGCGGGTCGTGCGCGCCCCCATCGGAGGGGGCAAGCGGCGGCGGATCGCGGACGCGGTGGCCGTCGCCGGCCTGGAGGCGATGACGGAGAACCGCCGCCGCGCCATCCTGCTGGTGCTCTCCGGCTATGAGCGGGACCAGGGGCGCCTCGATCCAGCCACCGTCCGCCGGTTCCTCGCCGTCATCCACGTGCCGCTCTTCGTCTGGACCCTGGACAAGCCGGCGCCAGAATCGACGGCGGCCGCCTGGGGGCACGTCGAGGACGTTTCGGAGGCACGGAATCTGCTGATCGCGGTCGAGGAGATCCGGCAGGAGCTCGCCTCTCAGCGGATCGTGATGGTGGACGGCCGCCTCCTGCCGCAATCGATCCGGCTGTCCCCCGCGGCGGCCGGAGTGGAGCTGGCCGGCGGCGCGCCCTAGGAGCCGGTTCCCGATTCGGAGATCATGATGACGACCATCGCCTTCCTCTCTCTCTTCTTCGGCCTGATCTCGGGGCCCTACCGCTTCGAGCTCGCCGTCAACGGCCCGGCGGCCTCGGTCGAGATCGTGGTGGACGGCCGGAGCGCCGGCACTCTTCCCGGCCCCCCCTGGAAAGGGACGATCAACTTCGGCCGCGCCCTCCTCCCGCACGAAGTCGTGGCCCGCGCCCTCGACGCCAAGGGAGTGGAGATCGCCCGGACCGAAGAGTGGGTGAATCTTCCACACCCTCTCGCCAAGGTCGAAATCGAGCTGGAGAGCGACAAGCTTGGCGTTCCGCGGGCGGCGAAGGTCGTATGGGCGAACCTCAAGGGGGAGAAGCCGACCGCGGTCGGCCTCTCCTTCGACGGCCTGCCGCTGGCGCTGGATGCCTCCGGGCGCGCCGTGCTCCCCTCGCGCGACCTCAAATCCCTCCACGTGCTGACGGCCGAGGTCACGTTCCCCTCTGGACCGCAGGTCCGCAAGGAGATCGCCTATGGAGGGGAGTACGGCAGCGAGGTCTCGACGGAGCTGACCGCCGTGCCGGTCTACGCGCGCCACGGCGACCTGCCGCCGGCGGATAAGCTCGCGGGGTGGTTCACCGCCGGCGGCAGGCCCCTCCCCGTCGACGCGGTGGAGGAGGGTCCGGCGCAGCTCTACGTGGTCCGCTCGCCGGGCGTGCAGGAGGCCCTCTGGTACCTGGTGAGCAAGGCGCGCGGCATGAAGACCGCCGGGTCGCTCCATCTCTGGGACTGGATGAAGCTCGGCAAGGACGACGTGGTCCGCTTCGTCTATCCGTACACTCAGCGGTTCGAGGCCGACGGAGAGCTGAGCGACCTGTTCCCGGTCTCCGCCGATCTGAGCACCCGGCAGTACAACCTTCTCGCCCTGCTCCTGTACACCAACGGACCCCGGCGGCCTCTGGAGGTCAAGATCCGGTTCGCCGACGCGGTGGCGGTCGCCGCCCAGAAGGCGGTCCTGGAGAACCGCCGGCGTGCCGTGCTGCTGGTGCTCACCGCCGCCGAGAAGGACCAGAGCAACTTCGATCTCGCCTCCGTCCGGCGGTATCTCGACGCGCTCCACGTGCCGCTCTTCGTCTGGTGCCTGGACGCGCCGGAGCCCGGATCCGCGGCGGCCGCCTGGGGAAAGATAGACATCCTGAAACGGGAAACGAATCTCCGGCCGGCGTTCGTGGAGGTGCGGGACGCCCTCGAAGCGCAGCGGATCGTGATGGTGGACGGCCGGATCCTGCCGCAATCGATCGCGCTCTCTCCCACGGCGGCAAAAACGCTGGAGCTGATCGGCGGCGCGCCCTAGCAGCCGTCCACCGGGAGAGACACCCCCGTCCCCTGCCGGGATCATTCCCGCCGGATCGCCCTCGCAGAGCGTTCGGCACAACCCTTGCTCATCAGCTGGTCGACTTCGATCCTGACTCGGAGAAAGGATTCTCCATGATTGCCTTCGTCACCCTGCTCCTCGGCCTCATCTCCGGAACCTATCCCATCGAGGTCACGGTCGGCGGTCCCGTGGCGGCGGTCGAGTTCACGCTCGACGGCGCGAACGTGGGCGAGGTCGCGCACCCCCCTTGGATCCGGCGCATCGATCTGGGGTCGGATCTCCTTCCGCACCAGCTCGTCGCCCGCGCCCTGGACGCCGAGGGGAAGGAGATCGCAAGCGTGACCCAATGGATCAATCTGCCACGCCCGCCGGCCGAGGTCCAGGTCGTGCTGGAGAACGACGAGAAGGGGAGCCCCAGAGCCGCGCGGCTCACCTGGCAGAGCGTCAACGGCGTCAACCCGGTCTCGATCGACCTTACCCTGGACGGCGAGCCCTTGCAGGTGGATGCGGCGGGCAAGGCCGCGCTCCCGCCGCGGGACCTGAAGAGCCTGCACGTCCTCTCCGCCGATCTCTGGTTCCCCCCGGGGATCACGGCCCACCGGGACGTGGCCTACGGCGGGGAGTACGGCAGCGAGGTTTCGAGCGAGCTGACCGCCGTGCCGGTGCGGCTGCAGCCGGGAGCCTCCCTCCCGCCCCCCTCGGGGCTCGCGGGTTGGTTCGCCCTCGGCGGCCAGCCGCTGACCGCCGACGCGGTCGAGGACGGGCCAGGCAAGGTGATCATGATCCGCGTGCCCAAGAGCCAGGAGATCCTCGACAGGCTGACCGCGTCGAACCGGAGGTTGAGCGTCCTCGACTTCCGGGACAGGATGCGGCTCGGCCCCGAGGACCGCGTGCGTTTCCTCTCCCTCACCGGGAACCCCTACCGGCAGTCGAAGATCCCCGCCGAGCTGTTCGACCTGTCGCGCGAGATGAGGTTCGCGGATGGGGGGATCTTCAGGTATCTCACCGGATTCCCTTCCCTCAAACCTTCCAAGACGGGTGAGCAGCGCATCGCGGACGCGGTGGCGGTCGCCGGTCTCCAAGCCGCGGCCGAGAACGACCGCCGGGCCGTTGTGCTGGTGCTGGGCGGGCACGAGCAGGACGCCAGCCGCTACGATCCGGCGGTCGTCCGGCGCTACCTCGAAGCGGTCCACGTGCCGCTCTTCGTCTGGAGCCTCTACGGAGGGGGCAACTCGGCGGCCCGGGCGTGGACGGAATCCTGGGGCAAGGTCGAAGACATCTCCTCCACGCCCAAGCTGGAGGCCGCGGTGGCCCGGCTGAAGTCCGAGCTGGCCCGCCAGAAGATCGTCTGGCTCGACGGCCGCCACCTGCCGCAGGCGATCGCGCTGACGCCGGCGGCGAAGGGGGTCGAGCTGGTGTCGGGAGCGCCGGCGCAGTAGGGCTCAACCCCGCGCCAGCGCCTCGACCCCCGCCAGCAGCCGGTCGATCTCACCGGCGGTGTTGTACATCGCGATCCCGGTGCGGATCACCCCGCCCCGCTCCGCGAGCCCCAGGACCTCGATCGCCCGCAGCGCGTAGAAGTGGCCGTCCCAGACCTGCAGGCCCTTCGCGCCCAGGGCGCGGGCCGCATCCTGGGGGAGGACGCCGTCGATGGTGACCGAGACCGTGGGCGCGCGGGGGCCCGAGAAGTCCGGCCCCCAGACGGTGACGCCGGGAATCCGCCGGACGCCGTCGTAGTAATGGCGCCCCAGCCCGTGCTCATAGCCGGAGATCCTCTCCATCCCCGAGACGATCCGCTCCCGCAGGGTCCCGCCCTCCCCCCAGGAGGCGATGTACTCGACCGCGGCCTTCACTCCGGCGAGGGCCGCGTGGTTGAGCGTCCCGGTCTCGATGCGGAAGGGGGCCTCGTCCTCCTGGACGCGGAGCTTGTCGGTGCGCAGCCGGTCGAGCAGGCCGGGCCGGGCGTAGAGGATGCCGACGTGCGGGCCGTAGAACTTGTAGGCCGAGCAGAGGAGGAAGTCGGCGTCGAGCGCCACGACGTCCAGCGGGAGGTGGGCCGCGTAGTGGACGGCGTCGAGGAGGAGCCAGGCGCCCACCTCTTTCGACAGCCGCCGGGCGAGCGCGGCGTCGTTGACCGTGCCGAGCGCGTTCGAGGCGAGCCCCAGGGCCACCAGCCGGGTCTTCGCGGTCACCTGGCGCGCGAAGTCCTCCGGATCGAGCCGGCCGTCCGGCCGCAGGGCGACCTCACGGACGACGATCCCCCGCTCCTTCAGGTTCAGCCAGGGTCCCCGGTTCGCCTCGTGGTCGAGCTGGGTGATGACGACCTCGTCCCCCGGCGCCATCTCCCGCGCCAGCGCGTGGCTCAGCGAGAAGTTCAGCGTCGTCATGTTCTGGCCGAAGGAGATCTCCCGCCCGCCCGGCGCGCCGAGGAAGGCCGCCACGGTCTCGCGGGTGTCGTGGAGGAGGCGGTCGGTCTCCCGCGAGGTCGGGAACTCGCCGTGGGTGTTGGCGTTCGAGGTTCGGTAGTAGCCGGCCATCGCCGCGATGACCGGCTCCGGCACCTGAGTCCCCGCCGGCCCGTCCAGGAAGGCCAGCGGGAGACCGTCGACGGTCCGCGACAGGGAGGGAAAATCCAGACGCGACCGCGCGCAGTCGGCGGCGGTGAAGGGGTTGGAGGGTGTCATGGACGGGTACTTTATCCTCGCCTGGGCCTCAGTGCCCCGGCGCGGGGATCTTCTTGAGCTGCGGCAGGTTCAGGCTCTGGCCGATGCGGCCGATCTGGGCCGGATCGATGCGGCCGACGATGTTGATGACCACCGCCTCGTCCTTCGGGTCGAACGACAGCAGGGTCAGCCCCTCCACCTTGCCGCCCGCCTCCTTGAGGTAGATATGGGTCTCCTCCCCCTGGTCGCGGACCTTCAGCGTCGACTCCCAGCCGTGGTCCTCCAGCCAGTGGACGGCGCGCCCGATCCTGGCCTTGACGGCCCCCGCGTCCACCCCCTTGAGCGGGAAGACCTGGACCTGGATCGACTTCAGGCTCGCCATCACCGCCGAGAAGTCGGGGTCCTCCTGCTTCGTCGCCGCGGCGACCATGCGCAGCAGGGGACCGGTGAGGTTGATCTCGACGCTCAGCTTGTCGCTCGGGAAGAGGCCGAGCTCCTCGATCGGAACGTACCCGGGCTGGCTCTCCAGCTTCTGGGCACGAGCGCCCGCGGCGGCCAGGAAGAACAGGGCGGTCAACAGGACGATCGGCTTGCGCATGTTCAAAACTCCTTCCGGGAGACGCTGCGGGCGGCGGGGATCACCAGCCGCTTCTGGAGGACCTCGTCGCGCACGTCGAGGCCGGCCCTGTGGGTCGCCCGGCCGAGGACGGCGAGGGCGAAGCGGGCCTCCCGGGTGGCCTGCGCGACCTGCGCGCGCTGGTGCTGGATATGGACGAAGAGCGAGCCGCCGCCCACGGCCAGCGCCAGGACGGCCGCCGCCGCGGCGATGCGGGGCTTCAGGGTCCGGTCCGGCGGAAACGGCACGACCTCTCCCCGCCCGGCGCGGACCACCCGCTCGATCACCTCCGGCGGGCAGTCCGGCTGCGGCAGCGAGCGCAGCTCGCGCCCGATCCTGCCGGCGAGGGCCAACTCGGCGGCGCAGGCGGCGCAGCTCTCCAGGTGGAGACGGAGGCGGTCCGCCTCCGCCGGAGGCAGATCGCCGTCCAGGTAGGGCTCGAGGAGGTCGAGCGCCGCCTCGCAGGAAAAGACGTCATCCGGTCGCATGGTGCACATCCTCTTTCAGTCGTTCTCGCAGCTTCCGCCGCCCACGGTGAAGATGAACGCGGACGGTGGCTTCGGGGATGCCGAGGGCCTCGCCGATCTCCCGGTGCGGGAGCCCCTGGACCTCGCGCAGGATGATGACGCTCTTGTAGGGCTCGCCGATCTCCGCCAGGGCCGCCAGCAGGCGCCGCCGGAAGTCGGCGGCCTCGGCTTGGTCCCGCGGCCCGGGCTCAGCGCTGGCCACCTGGCCGGCCGCTTCCTCGTCGAACCCCGGGACCCGCCCCGCCGCGGCCTCGCTCCGCCGCTTGCGCAGCAGGTCGTAGCAGGCGTTGCGGGTGACCCGCAGCAGCCAGGAGCCGAGCCGCTCCTCGTCCACCCTCTGGCGATGGCGCCAGAGACGGAGCAGCACCTCCTGGGTCACGTCCTCCGCCTCCTCCCGGCTGGAGAGCAGGTAGCGGGCGAAAGAGTAGACCCGGCGCTGGTATCTCTGCGCGGTATCCTCGAAAGCCGTCAGCATCCAAAGCAGAAGACGGATGACGGAGCGGAACGTTTCACTTCGGCCGGGGTCAGGGTTCTGTGGCTAGAATCTCCCGTGCTCCGTCCGCCCACGATCCTCGTCCTGGCGCTCCTCCTCGCTCCCTGCGCGGGGCTCGCCGCGCCCGCCTTCGACCACGCCGTGAAGCTCCAGATGGCCGGCCGGGCGCAGGAGGCGCTGCGCGAATACCATGCCGTGGCGGCCGGGAGCGCCGACCGGGCGACCGTGGCGACCGCCCTCGGCAACGCCTGCGTCCTGCGGAACGATCTGGGGGATTACCGGGGGGCGCTGCCGGACTGCCGGCGGGCCCTGGAGCTGAGCCGCGCCCTGGGGGATCCGGAGGCGCTCGGCCGGGCGCTCAACAATCTCGCCCTGGTGCTCGAAGGGCTCGGGGAGATGCCGGAGGCCGAGCGCTCGTTCCGCGAGGCTCTGGGGATCAACCGCCAGGCGGGAGCGTCCGAGTCCGAGGCGGTGAACCTCGCGAACCTCGGGGCGCTCGCCCAGGCGACCGGCAGCTATACGGCGGCGCTGGCGCTCCACGCCGAGGCCGCCGCGCTGGCGGCGCGGCACCGGAACGAGCCCTGGGCGGCGGAGCAGACGCGGATCGCCCGCATCAACCAGGGGGTGGTGCTGGAGAAGGTGGGCGCCTACCGGGAGGCCCTGGACCTCTACCGCCAGGTGCTGGCCGCCGGCGGGGAGCTGGACCCGGGCCGCCGCGCCGCCCTGCTCGTCAACACCGGGGTGATCTACCGCAACCTGGGCGATCCGGTGCGGGCCGCCGAGGCCTTCCGCGAGGCGATCGGGATCTACGGCCGGACCGGCGACGCCGCCGCGCTCTCCAACGCCCATCTCAACCTCGCCCTCGCCCTGCACCTCAACCTCGAACGGGCGGCGGAGGCCGAGGCCGCCTACCGGGAGGCCCTGCGCCTGGCCGCGGCGAGCGGCGACCGCACGGAGGAGATCCAGGACCTCTTCTACCTCGGCCGGCTGCTGATCGATCAGGGACGGTGGGGGGAGGCCGAGGGGGTCTTCCGGCGCTGTCTGGCCGCCGCCGAGGCCAGCGGCTCGGCCGAGGGGAAGTGGTCGGCCCGCGAGGGGCTGGGGCGGATCGCCCGCGCCCGCGGCGACCTGACCGGCGCGCTCGCCGGCTTCGAAGCGGCCCTGAGGGAGATCGAGCGGGTGCGCGCCGACCTGGTCCGCGGCTCCCGGCGGAGCGGTTATCCCGGTAAATACTTCGGCGACAAGCGGGCGGTCTACGAAGCGGCGGTTGAGACGCTCGCCGAGCTGGAACGGCGGCAGCCAGGGCGCGGCTGGGGGGAGCGGGCGCTGGAGATCGTCCAGCGCGCCAAGGCGCGGGATCTCCTCGACGCCCTGGGGAGGGGACGGCGGCCGGCCGCGCCGCAGAGCGCCGCCGCCCTGCGCGGGGGGGTCGGCGAGGGGGCCGTGCTCGAATACTTCCTGGGGGAGTCCAACCTCTATCTCTGGGTGATCCGCCGGGGGAGCGTCCGCTTCCACGACCTCGGACCGCGCCGGCCGGTGCTCGACGTGGTGGCCACCGTCCATCGCGCCCTCTCCCATGGCGAGGAGCCGCCGGCCCGGGATCTGGCGGCGCTCGCGCGCACCCTCCTCGTCCCCGCCGGGCCGCTCCCCCGAGGGGACGCGCCGTTGCGGATCGCTCCCGACGGCGCCCTCCACTATCTGCCGTTCGAGATCCTCCCCGCCGCGGGGGGTCTCCTCGTCGAGCGCTCGCCGGTGAGCTACCTGCCGAGCGCCTCGGCGCTGGCCGGGCTCGGGAGGTCCGGAGGGACCGGCGGCGGCGTCCGCCTGCTCGGCTTCGGCGATCCCCTCCTCTCCCCGGCCGGGGAGGGGGCCGCGACGCCGCGCGGGCTCCTGGTCGAGCGCTTCGGCCTCGCGCCGCTGCCGGCCGCGACGCGAGAGCTGGCCGCCGTGGAGCGCCTGCTCGGCGGCCGGGCGGTAATTTTCACCGGCGGCCGGGCGACCGAGGGGGCCTTCCGCGCGGCGGTCGCCCGCGGCGCGCGGGTGGTCCACCTCGCGACCCACGCGGTGATCGACGAGCGGCCCGGCCGCGGCGCCGCCATCCTGCTCACCCCCACGGCCGGGGACGACGGCCTCCTCTCCCCCGAGGAGATCGCCGGCCTCGACGACCGCTCCGACCTGACGGTGCTCGCCGCCTGCCGCACCGCCCTCGGGCCGGGAGAGAACGGCCAGGCGCTCGCCTCGCTGACCGGCGCGTTCCTGGCCGCCGGATCGCGCTCCGTCGTCGCCACGCTCTGGGACGTGGGGGACGCCGCGACCGCCGCCTTCATGGAGCAGTTCTACTGGGAGCTGTCGCGGGGGCTCACCCCCGCCGAGGCCCTGGCGGCGGCGAAGCGGCGGCTGCGGACCGATCCGCGCTGGAGCCGGCCCGCCCTCTGGGCAGGATACGTGCTGATCGGCGACGCGCCGCCGCTGGTGCCGAAACGGCGGCCGTGGTGGATCGGAGGGGCGATCGCCGTCGCGGCGATCCTGGCGCTCGCCCTCTGGCGTTTCCGCTCCCCTACTGGATCTGGATCGTCCCGCTCCGCAGCCCCAGCGGGATCTTCTTACCCCGGCGGTTGAGGAAGAAGGTCCCCGCCGGCTCGAGGGTGAACGGCGAGGAGGTGCCGATCCCCGCCGACGCCGAGATCGGCATGGTGATCGCCACGATCGTGCCGGGGACGGTGTTGAAGGAGGAGTCTGGGGACTTGAAGTCCACCACCAGCCGCCCCGGCCTCGAGGTGTCCACGGTGAAGGTGGACTTCCCGTAGCGCGGGTCGAGCTTGACCGTGGGGGCGCCGCCGCCGACGGCCGGGTTCCAGGTCAGGGTGACGCGCCCGCCGCTCACCAGGAAGGGCTCGAAGGTGTTCACCCCCAGCTCGGCCACCGCTCCGGGCTGCACCTTGTCGCCGTCGGCCTCCAGCCGGAACGGGTCCGCGGGGGCCCGCACGGTCAGGGCGTCGCTGCGGGGAGCGATCGTGATCGGCTGGCCCGCCGCGTCGGCGAGGGCGATCTGGAGCGGATCGAGAGAGAGGTCGAAGATGTCCTCCGGCTTCACCGCCGGGTCGAGCCGGAAGCGGAAGACCGCGAGCGGGCCGTCGGCCGAGTTGACCGAGCCCGACGGCGACTGGAACGTCACCTTGGCGAGCTGGCCGTCGGTCAGGCCGTTGAGGAGCCCCTGGGCCAGAGCGTCGTTCTGTGGGCTGTAGACCACCGCGGAGATCAGGGTCAGCGGGCGGATGGGGGCGGTGAGGTCGTCCAGCGTCAGGCCGAGCTTCGCGGGGCGCGGCCGGCGGGACACCCGGACGCTGATCTGGCCCTGGCGAATGGGCCGCGGCGCGTAGGTGCGCAGCACCACCGCCACGATGCCGCCCGGCACGCCGATGGCCGGGTTCACCCGCAGGACCAGGGACGAATCGCCACCCCCACCGTTGCCACCCCCACCGTTGCCACCCCCACCGTTGCCACCTCCACCGCTGCCCCCGCCGCGGCGGGCCATGGCTTCCGGGGTTCCCGTGAGCAGGAGGATCACCGCCACCAGGGCGGCCAGAGAGAGGCGAAATCGTTGCGTCATGGTCGACCTCCGGAACTTTCCGTTACTGAATCTGGATCGTCCCGTCCTGCAGCGCCAGGGCGATCCTGTGCCCCTGCGGGTCGAGCAGCCAGGTGCCCTCGGGATCGAGGGCGAACGGCGAGACGGCACCGATCGCCGCGTCGCCGGCCACCGGCATGGAGACGGCGACGATCGTGCCCGTCACACTGTTAAAGGATGAATCGGACGACTGGAATTCCACCACCAGCCGGCCCGGCTGGGAAACGTCGGTGGTGTAGGACGACTGGCCGTAGCGCGGATCGAGCTTGACGGTGGGGGGGCCGCCGGCGAGTTGCGGATCCCAGGTCAGGGTGAAGCGGCCGCCGCTCACCGGGAAGGGCTCGAAGGTGCTCACCCCCAGCTCGGCCGCGCTCCCGGGCTGGACGTCGTCCCCTTCCGCCTCGACCTGGAACGGGGCCGCGGGCGCGCGGACGGTCAGGGTGTTGCTCCGGGGCGTGATCGTGATCGGCTTGCCGGCGTCGTCCGTGAGCCTGGTCTGCGACAGGTCCAGCGAGAGGTCGAACACGTCCCCCGGCGCCACCGACGGATCGAGGCGGAACCAGAAGACGGCCAGGGGGCCGTCCACCGAGTTGATCGTGCTCGACGGCGACTGGAACGTCACCTGGGCGACCTGGCTGTCCGGCAGGCCGTTGAGGACGGCCCGGGCCACCGAGTCGTTGAGCGGGCTGTAGACCACCGCGCTCACCAGGGTCAGCGGGCGCACCGGCTGGGTGAGGTTCTTGCGGCTGGGCCCCCGCAGGGCCAGGGCCGGAGCCGGCCGGCGGACCACCTGGACCACCACCTGCCCCTGCTTGATGGACCGCGGAGCGTAGGTGCGCAGCACCATCGCCACGAGGCCCCCCGGCGCGCCGATCGCGGGGTTCACCCGCAGGGCGAGGGACCGGTTGCTGGGGCCGCCGTCCTCCGGACGGTTGCGCGCCGAGGCGGCTCCGGGGAGGCTGAGGGCCGCCAGCAGGATGGCGAAGACAAGGCAGGAGCGGGCTCGTGACGTCATGCAGACCTCCGGGAGAGATGGGCCGTCGATATACCGTAATTTATGTCTATTACAGAATACATTAAGGCCGAGCCCGGAAGCGGACCGGCTCGGAGGCCGCGAGCCGCGCTCCCGAGGCGTCGAGCGCCTCGACGGTCCAGAGATAGCTGACCGCGCGGTGGAGGTGACCCGCGACCTCGTCCGGCAGCCGGGCCGGCGGCGCGGGCACCGTGACTTCCCAGAGCACCGTGTCGTCCACCGCCGAGAGCCGCACCTTGTAGAGGCGGGCTCCCGGGCGCGGGGTCCAGCGCAGCTCCGCCGGGATCGCGCCGACGTCGCCCACGGGAGAGAGCGCCTCGATCTCGCCGCCGCGCACGGCGCCGCCCACCCCGGGCGCGGGCAGGGGGGGCGCCGCGGTTTGAGCCAGCCGGAAGAGGAGACCGCCGCCGAGGACCAGGATCAGCGCCGCGGCAAATTTCAACATAGACCGTGGCCAGATCTGGTAGGAAACGGCGCGGCGCGGCGCGGGCCGGGCCGCCGTGGCCGGGACGGCGGCCGGGCTCCTGGCCGCGCCGGCTGGGAACGGCACCACCTGGCCGGCGGGCCGCACGGGAGAGGCGGCCGCGAGCCGCGCGACCACGAAGTCGAGATCCTCGCGGGGGACCTCGGCGGCCTCGGGAGCGCCCGCGAAGAGCCAGGCCAGATCCCGCTCGGCGGCGCAGGCCGGGCAAGCGTCGGCGTGCTCGTCGAGCCGCCGCCGCTCCTCGGGGCTGAGCTCTTCGGCTTCCAGGAAGGCCTCGGGGGGCGGACAGCCGGCCTCGGGGCCGGCGTAGGCGGCGCGGAGCCACTCGTCCAGGGGGAGGCGCGGATCGTTCTCGCGGTCGTCGGGGTTCATGACGGTGTCCTTCCGGCGGACTGCCGGGCGAGCCAGCGGCCGAAGCGGCGCTTGAGCTTGCGCCCGCCGCTGACGATGTAGGCCTTGGCGCCCGACTTGTTTTCGAGCTTCAGGAGATCGGTGATGCCGGCGAGCGGCAGGCCGTCCACGTAGTGGAGATAGAGGACCCTGGCCTCGAGCGGCTCCAGGTCCCGCTCCATGGCTTGGCGGAGCTGGCGCAGGATCTGGTCCTTCGCGACCACCTCGTCCGCGCCCGGCGCGGGCTCGACGGGCTCGGGGACCCCCTCCTCGTCGAGCGGGTCCATCTGCCGGCGCCGGGCGGCGATGCCGCGGTTGATGACGACGCTCCGCGTCACGGTGTAGAGCCAGGTGGAGAACCGGCTCTCGCTGCGGAAGGAGCCGAGGCGCTCGTGGACGCGCAGGAAGACCTCCTGGGCGAGATCGGCCGCCCCCTGCCGGTCGCCGCTGATGCGCAGGCACCAGGCGGCGACCTTCGGGTAGTACCGCCGGTAGAGGGCGGCGAGGCAGGCGTCGGCCTCTCCGGCGCTGACCGCCTGATGGCGGGCCCGCTCGATCAGCTCCTCGTCGCTCAGACGGTCGAGATCCATGGCTGGGGTGACTCGGGCTCGAATAACTCGGCGATCCCTCGAAGAATGAAGAGGATCGATCCGAAGGATACCCGAGCCCGCTCGCGAAGAGCCAGCGAACGGAACGGCGAGGGCGGCGGAGGTCATGCCTGCTTGGACAGCGGAGAGGGGCGGATGGAACAGAAATCGGAACTCTCCTTGAGCAGCGTTGAAGCCAGAGAAGGAATACACGGGACATCCTTTCTGTTACAGTCACCTGGACTTACGCTTGATTCCGCCTGTTTCGCCTGGTATATACTTGACATCAGCGGTATGGCATGCCGCACGATCGGAGGTACAAATGGCGACGGCTCACGATGTGGCAGCCTACATCTTGCGCGAGCAAGGCGAGATGACCGCCATGAAGCTGGAGAAGCTGGTCTACTACTCGCAGGCTTGGTCGCTCGTCTGGGATGAAGAACCGCTGTTCAATGAGCGTGTCGAGGCGTGGGTAAACGGCCCGGTGGTGCCGGCGCTCTATCGGTGTCATCGTGGCATGTTCAAGGTCTCGGATTGGCCTGAGGGCGATCCAAGCACCTTGAGTCCCAAGCAGCGCGAGACCATCGATGCAGTCTTGAACTACTACGGAGACAAGTCCTCACAGTGGCTCAGCGACCTGACTCACCGGGAAGCGCCTTGGATGCAGGCACGGAAGGGCCTTGAGCCCGGAGACCCGAGCCGGCGCGAGATCTCACACGCTTCTATGGCCGAGTACTACAGCAATCCATACTGATTCCGGTCTGTGGGAAAGAAGCCAAAGCACCGGAAGTTCCAATCACCGCAGAAGACCCCCTTGGTGGCGCGGGAGCCCGAATCTCACAAGGTCCCCCGCTCCGTTCAAACTCAGGGCTACCATCACTTGCGCCCCTCCTGGCGGGTGGCGAGCATGGAGTTGGCAGATCCCTATGGCTGGCAATCCGTAGACGGCGCGACGCTGCTCTACATCCGAGAGAAGCTGGCCTATTTCGAGACCATGACCTGGGCCGAGATCCTGGTGCAAGGAAAAAAGCGCAACCACTCGATCGAGGTCTCGGCCATTACTCCCGAAGCTCGGCAGCGCCTGGAAGCGATCGGGCTCGGCTTGGACGTAGTCGTTTCCTTGCGACTTGCCGCTAAAGAGCGAGTCTTCGGCTATCTCGACAATGGGGTATTGGTGCTTCTGTGGTGGGATCCCGACCATCAGGTTTGCCCTTCGCTGAAGGACTAGAACCAGAAAAGGACCCCGCCTTTCGACGGGGTCCCATAGAGAAGCCTACCGTCCGCAGGTCTTGAACGTGAACGTGTCCTGCACCGGCTGGGCGGCGCGGCCGGCGGGATTGGAGTACTGCTTGACGACGCCGGTGCGGGTGTCGGTCACCGTGGCGGTAAAGTCGACGTCGGTGGTCGCCGCGAAGAAGACCCAGAAGGAGTCGAACCCCTGGCAGGCGTCGAGCACCTTGATCAGCATCTCGGTGTTCGAGGCGTCGAAGAACCAGTAGGTCCCCGAGCTCCCGGAGAGCCTGGCGCCGTGGCCGACGCCGGTCGAGCCCTCGCCGGTCCGCCAGACGACCTCGACCTTGAAGCGGTCGTCGGCCAGGCAGAGGGTGTCGTCGTCCTGGACACAGGCGGCGGTGGGGCCGTCGTCGTCCAGGAGGTTCAGGGTCGCCGTCCCGCGCGCCGGGTCGACCGTGGCGCCGCCGGTGGGAGCGGAGAGGGTCAGGAGCACGGTCTCGTTCCCCTCGGAGACGGCGTCGTCGAGGATCGGCACCTCGACGATCTTCGCCGTCTCGTCGCCAGCGGCCCAGCTCAGGGTGCCGGAGACGGCGGTGTAGTCCTCGCCGGCCCTGGCGCTGCCGTCGGCGGTCTGGAAGTGGACGGAGACCGCGCCCCGTTCGCCGCCCGAGCGCTCGACGGCGACGCGGGCGACACCGGATCCCTCGATCCCCTGCGAGCTCCGCTCGTCGAACCTGATCGTCCCCGGCTGGCTGCCGTTGTGGCCGCCGTCGTCGCCGTCGTCGCCGTCGTCGCCGGAACGGCCCCCTTCGAGGATGGTGAGCACGGCCGAGGACCGCTCGCCGTCCAGGGTGGCGCCGCCGGTGGGGGCGGACAGGGTGAGGTGGACGGTCTCGCTCCCCTCGGCCACGGAGTCGTCGCGGATGGGGACCAGGATGACCTTGCGGCTCTCGTCGCCGTCGGGCCAGGAGAGGGTGCCGGAGGTGGCCGTATAGTCCTGCCCCGCGGTCGCCGTGCCGTCGCTGGTGGCGTACTGGACGGTCACCGCCCCGTGCTCGCCGTGGGAACGCTCGACCGTGATCACCGCCTGGGTTCCGTTCTCCAGCACCTGGAAGTCGCTCTGGTCGAACTTGAGCTCACCGGCATTGCCGCCGGCGGTGTTGCCACCACCACCGCCGCCGTTGCCGCCACCTCCATTACCACCCCCGCCGCCGTGGTCGTCGCCGCCGTCGAGGATCCGCAGATCCGCCGTGCCCCGGACGGGATCGATCGTGGCGCCGCCGGTGGGAGCGGAGAGGGTCAGGTGAACGGTCTCGCCGGCCTCGGCCACCCCGTCCTTCGCGATCGGGAGGACGAACGTCCGGTTGCTCTCGTCGCCGGCCCCCCAGGAGAGGGTCCCGGAGGCGGCCGTGTAGTCCTGGCCGGCGGTCGCCGTGCCGTCGCTGGTAGCGTAATGGACGGTCACCGCGCCGTCCTCGCCGCCCGAGCGCTCGACGGTGATCACCGCCTGCCCCGCGCTCTCGGCAACCTCAAAAGTCGCCTCGTCGAACTTGATCGCGCCCGGTCCCCTCGCCACGGCGGGAGCCGCGGCCAGGGACAGGACGAACAGTGCCAGCAGGGTCTCTTTACGTTTCATGGATCTCTCCTCCTGCCGGGTGAGACAGCGGAGAGGGGCGCAGGGAACAGGGATTGTCTTTCCCCTCTCTCGTGAGTACAATGTAATCACGTCAGGAGAAGCCATGAAAGCACGCCTCGTCCGCATCGGCAACTCTCAGGGGATCCGCATCCCGAAGCCGCTCCTCGAGCAGACAGGGCTCCGGGACGAGGTCGAGATCGAGGTGGAGGGCAACCGCCTCGTCATCTGTGCCCTCAGCCATCCGCGAGCGGGCTGGGATGAGGCGTTCCAGGCCATGGCCCGCCAGGGCGACGACGCTCTCCTGGACGGTGGCGAGCTCCCGCCGACTCAGTGGGACGGGGAGGAGTGGGAGTGGCGGTAGAGAGATCGGACGTCTACCTCGTCAATCTCGACCCCACCGTTGGAAGCGAAATCAAGAAGACCCGCCCCTGCGTGGTGATCTCGCCGGACGAGATGAACCGGCATCTTCGCACCGTGATCGTCGCCCCACTGACGAGCCGGGGCCGTCTCTATCCCACGCGCGTTCGTTGCCTTTTCGACGGCCAGGAGGGATTGGTCGTCCTCGATCAGATCCGCACCGTGGACGTCGCGCGGCTGGTGAGAAAAGTGGGCCGGATAGAACCTCCGGCCATGACGGCCGTCTTGACGGCCCTGGGGCGGATCTTCGCGGAGTAGAAGGGCGGCTTTCGCCCCGGCGCCTGCCCTGCGTACGAAGGTTCATGGCTCATTCAGGATCGTCCCCGCCCCTCCCGTCCCGAGAACTGACACATTCGCCCGGCGGCTTGCATCATTCGCCCCATGGGGCGAGTCATTCGCCCCGCGGGGCGCCTCAGCCGGGAGACGGGGCGAGGGATCCAGGCGTGCTCTGGGTGACCCACTACCCGGTATGAACGACGCGCCCCGGAAGCGGAATGATTCGCCCCGCGGGGCGAATGACGCAGGACTCGGGGCGAATGTGCCGCCCCGCGGGACTGGGTCTCCGCGTTCGGGGCGAATGTGCCGACCCGCGGGGCGAATGATGCGGGAGCACGGACGAAGAGCTCAGAGGCCGGGGCGGATCCCCGGTCGTTGCCGCCGCGCTCCTCCCGTACGGCAGCGCGCCACGAGTTGCCGTAGCGTGTCGAGGAGCGTGGGGAAGCGCTCCCGCGGAATGTTCAGGAGCTGGCCGAGCTGGCGGAAAGACGGCCGGGACTTCGCCATCCGCTCCACGCCCGGCTCGCCGTCGCCGCCGTGCTGCCGCCGCAGATGCCGCCAGAGCGCTGAAAGATAGGTTCGCGTCCGCGGATCGGTCTCCAGCTGGCGAATGGAGTCCGAGACGCAGCGCGTCAGATGCTCCGGGTTCTGCCGGGATTCGCCGGGCCCCTCTTCACTGTTGCTTCCGAGCAGCGCCGCCCAGCGCTGCCGCGCATCGCTCTTCAACGGCTCCAGGAGATCCCGGAAGCGGAAAGCCTCGATCCCGTCCTGGGGCAGCTCCAGGAGTTGCCGCCGCAGCCGCTCGACGGCCACCCCCTGCCGGCGGCCGCGCGCGGTGCGACTGTGCGAAGTGATCAACGCCGGCAGCAACTCGTCGTTCCACCGCACCGCGATGGAATCCAGGTCGGGCGGCATGGACCGCAGCTCCGCGGTGGGCGAGAAGCCCAGGAGAGTGTCGTTGCGGACCCTTCCATCGCCGCCAAGGACGTGGAGAGAGCCGCTCGAGACGGCCTCCGCGACCGCCGCCTGCAACAGCTCGAAGATCTGGAAGCCGAGGGGGTCCTGAGCCTTCTGGCGCTCGTGCAGGAAGTGACGGATGTTGAGCAGGACCAGGCCGTCGATGTCGGGTTTTTCCGCCAGATGCCGCTTGAGGCTCTGCAACCGGTCGACGAAAATGAACGCGTAGCAGTCCGCGACCAGCTCCCCCAGAGCGCTCGCCTGCGCCCGGGCTCCCACCGCCGCCTCCCCGGTGTTCCAGCGCTCCCAGCCGAAGACGCCCAGATAGCAGGGGGGGCTCTGCCACAGCCCCCGCTTCTTCATCTCGTTCGCCAGCACAGCCCTCAGGCGATGCCATGCGTCGTGGAAGAGGTCCGCGTCGGGAGTCTCCTCCCCCTGCAGGTTGCGGACGAACGCCGTGAAGACGGACGGCATGCTGGTCCGGCGCGGCCATTGATGAGCCGCGTGGTGCGGAGTTTCAAACCGGGTGGAAGGCCTCGTTTTACCCATCGAGCCGGTCTCCTGTCGAACGCGAGCGGCTGGTGAGACTCGAATTTCTGTATGGTAGAATAACATAGGCAAGTGTACAGACAAGGAGCGGCGGACGTTGGAAGAGGAGGCTTCAGCGGATCCGTGGGAGTTGAGGGGCGCGGCCGGCGCCCCGGTATCGCGATATCGCATACTGGGCCCGATCGGGATCGGTGGCATGGGCGTCGTCTACCGGGCCGAGGACACCCTCCTGGGACGCCCGGTCGCCCTCAAGTTCCTGCCGCCCATGCTGGCGCCCAATCCGCGGACGAAGAGGCGCTTCCTGAACGAGGCACGGGCGGCTTCCGCGCTCGACCACCCCAACATCTGCACGATCTATGAAGTCGGGGAGACGGCCGCGGGGCAGCTCTATATCGCGATGGCCTGCTATGACGGCGAGACCCTGAAGCACAGGCTCGAGCGCGGCCCCCTGGAGGCCGCGGAAGCCCTGCACATCGCCCTGCAGGTCGCCCGCGGCCTGTCCAAGGCCCATCGCCGGGGAATCGTGCACCGGGACGTCAAGCCGGCGAACCTGATGATCACCGCCGACGGGATCGTCAAGATCCTCGACTTCGGCATCGCCAAGGTGCCCGAGCAGAACCCGTCCGTCCCCCTCCTCGGCACCCCGGCCTACATGTCTCCCGAGCAGTCGACCGGCAGAGAGGTCGATCCCCGCAGCGACGTCTGGTCGCTCGGGGCCGTCCTGCGCGAGATGCTGGCCGTCCGCACACCCGCGATCGACCGCGTTCTCTCCCGCATGCTCGCCCAGGAGCCCGCGGGCCGCTATCCGGACGCGGCCGCGCTGTTGCCCGACCTCGACGCTCTGCAACGCGAGGCCGCCGGCCTGGAAAGCGCGCGGGCGCCGCGCCGGAACCGCGGGTTCCTGGCGCTGGCCCTTTTCCTGGTGGTGCTGCTGACTGCCCCTGCCCGCCGGCGCGGGCTCCGCCACCGCCGATCCAGCCAATCCGGCGAACCCGCCCGTTAATAGATATTGGAAAGGGGCGGGACACGCGCCCTGGCGTGACGCCGCGGCGGTTCGCCTGCCCTCACTTGGGAAAGGAGCGTCTGGAATGTCTGATGGATCGAAAAAATCAACCCTGAGAGCTGCTCTCGGCGTGGCCACCTGCCTGCTGGGAATGACGATCGCCTCCAACGCGGGGGCCGCCCCGGTCCGCAAGACCGCCGCGGAGCCGGCGGCGACCCTGCTGCTCCCCTATTTCGAGCAGGACCTCAAACACGCGAAGGGACCGTCCACCGTCTTCTCCATCAACAACGCCGCGCCGGAGGCCGTGCTGGCCCACGTCAGCATCTGGTCGGACCTCTCGGTTCCCGTTTTCGACTTCAACATCTATCTGACGGGCTACGACGTGCAGACGATCGACCTGCGCGACCTCCTGGTCAACGGCCTGCTGCCGCAGACGGCGTCGGCCGGCCAGGACCCGGCGGACACCATCAGTCCGAAGGGCTTTTTCTCGCAGGACACCAATTTCGCCAGCTGCAACGGCATCCTGCCGCCACCGGCGGCTCTGCCGGCGGTGTTCATCCAGCACCTGCAGACGTCGCTGACGGGAAGGCCCTCGCCGATCCTCGGCAATTTCTGCGCCGGCCGTAACCTGGGGGACAACATTGCCCGTGGCTACATCACGGTCGACACGGTGAGCAACTGCACCTTGCGTTTCCCCGGCGATATCGGTTACTTCGGCACCAACGGCGACGCCACCGATCAGAACGTGCTCTGGGGGGACTACTACTACATCAACCGCGCCCTGGGCTCGGCCGAGGGCAATCCGCTGGTCCACATCGTGGCCGACGCTACCGATCCCGACACCTCGACCCCCGGCAACTACACGTTCTATGGCCGCTACGTCGGCTGGTCGGCGGCGGACCATCGCCATCCGCTCGGCACGAACTTCGCGGTCCGCTACATCAACAGCGGCAACACCACCGGCGGCACCAGCCTGGTCGTCTGGCGGGACTCCAAGGTCAATCAGAGTGCCTTCGCCTGCCCGGCCACCCCGAGCGTCCGTCCCGCCTGGTACCGGCTGGGTCAGGAGAACATCGTGATCTTCGACGAGAGCGAGCAGGTGCTGGTTCCGCAGAGCTTCCCGGCCTCACCCGTCCCGGGGTCGGCCTTCGCGCCCTTCCCGGCGGAGTCTCAGCGAGTCACCGTCAACGGCCCCGACCTCCCGGTCCCCTTCTCGGCCGGCTGGCTCTATCTGAACCTGAACAGCACGGTCACTCCGGCCGGCAGCGTCCCACCGTCCGATCCGGCGGCGGAACAGGCCTGGGTGTCGGTGAAGATGGGGACCAGCACCGGGATGTTCACCATCGGTTACGACGCCATCCAGCTCGACAACGCCTCCCACGCGAACCACACCTCGCCGGCGCCATAGCCCTCCAGAGCGGATCGACGAGGCCGGGGGCGTCCCCCGGCCTCTTCCCACCCTGGAAACGTCTTACCGGCGGCTCGTGGACGTCATGCCTTCGCCGGTCTTGGCGAAGCCGGTGACGATGTAGGTGCCCGAGCGCTGGTCCTTCTTCAGCTTGATGATCTGCTTGCGCTCGGCGTCCTCCAGCAGCTCCGAGAAGGTGCTGTAGCCGTAGTAGCCCTCGTTGAAGGAGGGCTTCTTGCGCTGCATCGTCTGCTTGATCATCGAGCCCCAGAGCACGTCCTTGTTCTCGCGGATCAGCGCCTGGATCGACTCGATCATCAGGCTGAACGCCTCGGCGGTCTTCTTGTTGAGGCCGTCGAGCTTCGGGCCCTTCTGCGAGTCGCGCCAGACGTCCTCGTAGTAGATGAACTCGTCGCAGTTGTCGACCAGCAGATTGGAGGAGGAGTTCTTGACCCCGATGCCGATGACGTACTTGTTGTTCTCCTTCAGCTTGGAGACCAGCGGCGAGAAGTCGCTGTCCCCCGAGAGGAGCACGAAGGTGTCGAGGTGCTCCTTCGAGTAGGAGAGGTCCATCGCGTCGACGACCATCTTGATGTCGGCGCTGTTCTTGCCCGAGTAGTACTTCTGCGGGATGTCGATCAGCTCGATGGCGGCCTCGTGGAAGGGGCGCTTGTAGTCGCTGTAGCGCTCCCAGTCGGCGTAGGCCTTCTTGACGATGATCTTCCCCTTCTCGACCAGCCGCTCGAGCACCAGGGTGATGTCGAACTTGCTGATCTCGGAGTCGCGCACGCCGAGGGCGATGTTCTCGAAGTCGCAGAACATGGCGATCTTGCGCTCGTGGTCGGCGCGCTGGCGTTCGGGCACGGAGATGATGATCTCGCGCGCCATCGACTCGACCTCCGAGGGGGAGATCACGTAGCGGGAGGGCGAGGGGACCGGGGCGATGCGGCGGGGAGCGGGCTCCTCGGCCGGCTCTTCGCGCCAGGTCTCCTCCTCCTCGTCCTCCTCCTCGGCCGGCGTGCCCGCGGCGGTCTCGGGCGCGCCGGCGGCGGCGGCCTTGCCGGTGCGGCGGCGGCCGCCGCGGCGGCCGCGGGAACGGCGCCGGCGCCGGCTCTCGGCGTCCTTCTCGTCTTCTTCCTTCTCGGTGCCCTCGGCGCCCTCAGGCCCCTCGGCATCGGCTTCGCTCGCCTCGAGCTCCTCCTCGGACCCCTCCTCGTCGTCGTACGGCTCTTCGGACTCGTCGTCCGCGGGCTCCTCGACCGGCAGCGCCCAGGAAGCGGCCGCGGCGGCCATCGGCTCCGGCTCGGATTCGTGGAAGACGGGAGCGGGGGACGGGGAGGTCAGCTCGGCCTGCCACTCGCGCGGCGCTTCCGAGAAGATGGGTCGCTCGCGCTCGGGCTCGGGAGGGGGCGGAGGAGCGACGGAGGAAAGGTCGGAGGGCTTCGTCTCCTGCACGGGGGCGGGAGGGGCTTCGGGTTTCGGCTTGTTGCGGTTCTCTTCTTCCAGGCCCTCAGCCGTAGGGCGCATCCACCATGGACTCAAGATTTGGCTCCTTCTTGGCGAGCCCGGGGAGGGCTCGTCGTCGGTCATGATCAATCAGGTAAGCGTTCAGTCGCTTCGAGCGGCAACGGACCGGGGTTGAAGCT
This sequence comes from uncultured Acidobacteriota bacterium, assembly GCA_963698025.1. Taxonomy (GTDB): domain Bacteria; phylum Acidobacteriota; class Thermoanaerobaculia; order Multivoradales; family UBA5704; genus DATARR01. Next base: position 3,492,449 of record OY969112.1, read on the forward strand.
CGGGCACAGGCGGGAGGCGGACCGACAGGCCGGGAACGGATTCTACCACAGTCCCTGACGGCGTCCGTCAAGCTGCGGAACCTGTCTTTTCGGCCTGGATTTCCTTAGAATCAGGACGCTATCGTCCAGACATACTGAGTAAAGGAGAACTCATGAAGAAGAGCGTCAAGAAGATGTCGCTGTCCAAGGAGACCCTGGGTAAGCTGGATCCCAAGTACCTCTCGCAGGTCGAGGGCGGCCAGATCAATACCGGCGGCTGCGTGCTGAGCGTCAACATCTGCAGCAACCACGAGACCTGCTCGACCTGCGTCCCGCAGAATACCTTCGGCCAGAATACCTTCGTCGGCAACCAGTAGCGCCGTCAGTCGAGATCGAACGGACGGGGGGGCGGTCCCTCGTCCGGATCTTCCTCGGCGCGGCGCAACGCCTCGCGGAACTTCTCCTCGAGGATGCGGTCGCGGTCCTTCAGGGAGGCGACCTCGCGCTGGAAGACGTCCTCGGCCCGGCTCTTCCCCTCGTCGATACCCCTGAGCAGAGAGTCGAAGTCCTTGCCTCCCGCGAGCGGCTGCTTGGCCTTGCGATGGGAGAGGACCGCGCCGGTGGCGGCGTCGATCACCAGGTCGGAGTCGCAATCGGGGCAGCGGACGGTCAGCTTGCGGGGTTCGTCGGCCATGGCTCCATTGTAGCCACTTCTTCTGCTAGCGTACGCGTCATGCCCGAGACCGAACGCCTCGCCAGCCGCGACGAAGCCTGGGACCTCCTCTGCCAGTACACGGAAAAGGAAGGACTGCGCAAGCACGCCCTGGCCGTCGAAGCCGCCATGCGCCACTACGCCCGGCTCTGGGGCGAGGACGAGGAGCTCTGGGGCCTGACCGGCCTGCTCCACGACTTCGACTACGAGCGCTGGCCCGACGAGCAGAACCACCCCTACCGCGGCGTCGAGATGCTGGCCGAGCGGGGGTACCCCGAGGCGATGCGCACGGCCATCCTGGGCCATGCCCCCTACACCGGCACGCCGCGGGAGACCCGGCTCGCCAAGGCCCTCTACGCCTGCGACGAGCTCGCCGGCTTCGTCACCGCCGTGGCCCTGATCAAGCCGAGCAAGTCGCTCGCCGACGTCGACCTCTCCTCGGTCAAGAAGCGCCTGAAGGAGAAGGCCTTCGCCCGCGGCGTCCACCGCGAGGACGTCTACAACGGCGCCGAGGAGATCGGCCTGCCCCTCGACGAGCACATCGAGAACGTGATCAAGGCCCTCCAGGCGGCTTCGGGGCGGCTGGGGCTGTAGGGATCGGCGCCAGCAACGCCACCCCCGCCGCCAGCCCGAACGCCGCGATCACGCACCCCCAGAGGAAACCCGCCGGGCGGTAGAGGATGTCCACCTGGCTCTCCCCCTCCGGCAGCTCGGCGGCGAGGAAGACGCCCGGGTCCTTCTCCGGCGGCTGCGCCTCTCCGTTCAACAGCACCCGCCAGCCGCCGTCCTGGTAGAGGACGGAGGCGAGCCGCCGTGGACGGCTGAGGTCGATCTGCGCGGTGAGCCATGCATCCTGGGAGCGGGGGATGGCGATGTGCCCGATCTGGCGGTTGGCGTCGATGAACAGGCGAGTCCGCGGCGCCGGCTGCTCCCAGACGGAGCCGTCGGCGTCCGCGAAGACCTTCTCGAGTGGGGGTGGCAGCTGGGCATCGGGAGCCGCCAGCAGGTAGCGCACCCCGAGGCGGGCGTAGAGCGAGTGGCCGGGTGCGCCGAGCTCCGGCACCTCCCCCCACCAGCCGGCCAGGATCGGCGCCAGCCTCTCGACGTACGCCTGCGGCGCCATCGGGTTGTAGATCCGCGCGTCCGTCAAGCCATAGAGCGTCGCGAGGTTGGGCGGAAAGTCCCGGCCGAGCGCCGCGATCCGGTAGCCGGGGCCGCGCTGGGGGTCCTTGCCGAGCTTCCACTGGAGGAAGGCGATCGGACCGGGCACCGGCAGGGGCATCTGGCGCGGCATCGGGGGGTTCGCCGGCCGGTGCAGGAGCAGGAGCTCGGCGAGGATCGCCGCCGCCACCCCCGCGACAGCCAGGGATCTTCCGATCTTCCGCCAGGACGCCGTCCCGGCGAGCAGCAGAGCGGCGAGCCCCAGGAAGCGGAGCTGCCAGCGGAGCCAGCCGAAGCGGAAGATCGCCAGCCGATTCGGATCCGCCGGATCGGGATGGGCGAGATACCCCCAGGCGAGGAGCGCTCCGAGCCCGGCGGCAGCGATCAGCAGCGGCCACCACCGCACCTCGCCGAGACGGAACCGCTCCAGCGTGCAGGCCCCGAGATAGGCCAGACAGATCGAAAGCGGCAGCAGCAGACGGTGGCTCGCCAGGGAGGAGCCGCCCGGGAGGGGAGCGATGAGCAGCAGGCAGACGGCGGCGAGCCCTAGCGCCAGCCGCTCCTGTGGGAATCGCCGCCGCGCCCGCAGGGCGAGCAGGGCGGCGAGCAGCGTCGCCGTCCCCACGAAGCCGCCGGCGTCCTCGTTGGTGTTGGCCAGCCCCCAGTACTCGGCGAAGCGGCTGTTGCCGTAGGCGTTGGGGGCGGCGAGGGGGAGATAGGTCTGGGCGGCGCGGTCTCCGGCAGGGGTTCCACCCGCCGCTCGCTCTCCCATCCGCGCCGCCCGCATCGTCTTCGGGAGGTACTCGATCGCCGGCAGCAGGGCGGGAGCCGCCACCATGCCGGCGATCGCCATCGCCACAGCAGCCCGGCGCGCCAGCGCCCAGCGCAGCCCCCGGGGGCGGCGAAGGATCCGGCCGAGGAGGAAGGCGAGGACCGTTCCGAGCGCGTAGAGGATCGTCTCCGGATGCCCGCCGAGCAGCAGGGCGAGGGCTCCGAGCGCCAGGAGGAGCGCGTCCCGGCGGCCGCCGGAATCGTCGCAGCGGGCGGCGGCGTAGAGGACGAGCGGCAGGAGCGCCGCCGAGTTGGCGAGCGGCCAGCCCAGCCAGAGCAGCAGGAAGCCGCCGAGCCCGAAGGCGAGGGCGCCGGCGAGCGACGGACCCTCCCCCAATCCCTGCCGGCGCATCCAGAGGAAGCCGAAGATCAGCGCCAGGAGCACCCGCAGCGCCGCCACCACCCCGGCGGCCCGCGCCAGGGGGAACGGATACCCCAGCAGCACCAGCGGCTGGAGGGCCTGCGCCTGGGGATCGGCGAGGAGCGGCATGCCGGCCCCGGCGTGCCGGTTCCAGAGCGGCCAGCGCCCCTCCGACCAGGCGGCGCGGACGGCGGAGAGCGACGGGGTGACGAGCTCGATCAGGTCCCCCTGGAGGGTGTTGCCCGGCGGCTCGGTGGGCTCGACCCGCTGGAAGGGGACCTGGCCGCGGAGGCTGTCGAGCGGCAGCAGGATGCCGCCGCCGCAGAGGGCCGGACCGAGGAGGATCAGCAGTGCCAGGGCGAAGACGCCGAGCACCCGCGCCGGCACCGGGTCGTACCACCGGCGGAGCGCCGACGCGAGCGACGCTCCGAGCACCCCTACCCAGAGGGCGGGCAGCAGGTCCAGCGGACTCCAGTCGGCCACGGGCGGGCAGTGTAGCAGGGGGAGGATGATAGATTCCCGTCAGCCATGTTCCGGGTCGCCTTCCAGCTCTTCCGCTTTCGCGGGCTCCTCGCGACCCTGACCTCCCGCGAGCTCAAGGCCCGCTACCGCGGCTCGGGGCTCGGGTTCCTCTGGTCGCTGGTCAATCCGCTGCTGCTGCTCGCCGTCTACACCTTCGTCTTCAGCGTCGTCTTCAAGCCGGGCGACCGCGGCGGCATGACTCCCTACGCGCTCTTCCTGGTGAGCGGCCTCTTCCCCTGGATCTGGACCTCGGCCGCCGCGCTGGAGGGGTCGATGTCGCTGATCGCCAACTCCGGGCTGATCCGCAAGGCGGTCTTCCCGGCCGAGCTGCTGCCGATGGTCTCGGTGCTCTCGAACCTGGTCCACTTCCTGTTCGCGCTGCCGATCGTGATCGCCGCCATCCTGGCCGGGCGCATCCTCGGCTTTCCGGTCGGCGGAATCTCGATCGTGGCGCTGCCGGCGGTCATCCTCCTCCACCTGCCGATGGTCGCCGGGCTGGCCCTCGGCGTGGCGGCGCTCACCGTCCACTTCAAGGACGTGCGCGACCTGCTGGCCAACCTGCTGACCCTGTTGTTCTTCCTCACCCCGATCCTCTTCTCGCTCGACAGCATCCGCGATCACCGCCTCATCTGGTGGGCGGTGCGGCTCAACCCCTTCACCCCGTTCATCCTCGCCTACCAGGACGTATTGTTCCGCGGCCGCTTCCCCGATGCCATGCTGTGGGCCCAGATGGCCCTGGTGAGCCTGGTCTTCTGGGCCTTCGGGTCGGGGCTGTTCGAGCGGCTGCGCGAGACGCTGGCGGAGGTCGCGTGATCGAGGAGCATCCCGAGAAGACGACCGAGGGGACGACCGAGCCCGCCGAGGTGATCCGCGTCGAGGGGGTCTCCAAGCTCTACCGCCGCACGCTGCCGGGGGACCGCTTCCGCACGCTCAAGAGCGCCCTGGTCGGCCGCAGCCTGGCGAGCGGCCTGACGCCCGAGGAGTCGATCGCGGCCCTGGAGACGGTGGACTTCGCCGTCCACCACGGCGAGGCCTTCGGGGTGATCGGCGGCAACGGCTCGGGCAAGTCGACCCTGCTCAAGCTGGTGGCGGGCATGCTCAAGCCCACCACCGGGCGGATCACGGTGGCCGGCCGGGTGGCGGCGCTGATCGAGCTGGGGGCCGGCTTCCACCCCGAGATCTCGGGGCGGGAGAACGTCTTCATCAACGGCGCCGTGCTGGGGCTCACCCGCAAGGAAATCGGGCGCCGGTACGATGACATCGTCGAGTTCTCCGGCCTCGGCGATTTCATGGAAGAGCCGGTCAAGAACTACTCCTCGGGGATGTACGTGCGCCTCGGCTTCGCGGTGGCCGTCAACACCGATCCCGACGTGCTGCTGGTCGACGAGGTGCTCGCCGTGGGCGACGAGGCCTTCGCCCACCGCTGCCTGCGGCGGATCGAGGAGTTCCTCGCCGCCGGCAAGACGCTGCTCCTGGTCAGCCATTCGCTCGACCTCGTGGAAGGGGTCTGCGACCGCGTGCTCTGGCTCGACAACGGCCGCCAGCGCCTGGTGGGCGAGCCGCGCCGGGTGATCGACGCCTATCGCCAGGAGGTGGCGGAGCGCGAGGGGGAGGAGCACCTGGCGGCCAAGCGGCAGCGCGAGCTGTCGGGCGAGGAGGTCCCGGCGGAGCTGCGCTGGGGATCGCGCGAGGCGGAGATCGTCGCCGTCCGGCTGCTCGCCGGGGGGGAGGAGCGCTACCACGTCACCACCGGCGAGGACGTGGTGTTCGAGATCCGCGCCCGGGCCGCGCGGCCGCTCGACGACTTCGTCTTCGGCGTGGCGATCTCGACGCCGCGGGAGCTCGAGGTCTGGGGGATCAACACGGACATCGAGGGGTACGCGGCGGGTCATTTCGAAGGCGAGGCCGCCGTGCGCCTCACCTGCCCGGCCCTCCGCCTCGCCCCCGGCGAATACGTGGTGGACGTCGCGATTCACTCCAAGGAGGGGGCCCCCTACGACTACCACCGGCGGGCGCTCGCCTTCACGGTGACGGCGGCGGCCGGCGGCGTCGGGGTCTACTCCCCCGAGCACCGGTGGGAGTTCTCGGGCGGGCTGGAGTGGAAGGATCTCGACCGCTGATGTCGCTCGGCGGGGCCTCCAATGTGGACAAGAATAGCTATATTCTTGTTGCAGTCTGGAGAGATCGAATGAAAACCGTGCAGATGACCCTCGACGAAGATCTGGTCGACGCGGTAGACCAAGCGGTTCAAACTCTAGGAACCACACGGTCCGCTTTTGCTCGTGATGCGCTTCGAGAAGCTCTGACGCGCTTGAGAGAGCGGGATCTTGAACGCCGGCATCGGGCAGGTTATGAGCAAACTCCGGTGGAGCCCGGCGAATTCAGCGACTGGGAAGACGAGCAGGTCTGGGGCGACTGATGCAGCGGAGCGAGATTCGCTGGTACCGGTTCAACAGCCCCGATAAGAAACGTCCCGTGCTCCTCTTGACCAGGGATTCGGTTCTCGATTACCTGGGAGAGGTCACCATCGCCCCGATCACTACGACCATTCGCGATATTCCGTCTGAAGTCCTTCTCAGTCCGGATGACGGCATGACCAAGACGTGCGCGATCAATCTTGACCATGTCCAGACCGTCTCAAAGGCCAAGCTAGGCTCCGTGATCACAGTCCTGTCCGCCTCGCGAATGGCTGAAGTGCGATCCGCCCTTCTTTTTGCGCTGGGATTAGGAAATAACCGCTGAACGCCTCGGCCTTCCCTCGCCGCCGGTCTGATCTCGCAGACGACCCGCGGGTGACCCGTTGCCCCCCACGTTGGGGTAGCATCCCGAGGAACGCACGACAGGGGGTTCTCCATGGAAGAGGCCGGGGAAGGCTTCAACGTCAAGATCACGGATGACGAGCTGAAAGGCCGTTACTCCAACCTGCTCCGCATCACCCACACGCGGGAGGAGTTCATCCTCGATTTCATCAACCTGGTCCCGCCGCAGGGGATCGTCACCGCCCGGGTCGTGGCCAGCCCGGCGCACCTGAAGCGGATCCTTCGCGCCCTGAGCGTGAACGTGGAGCGGTACGAGACGGCCTACGGCGCCATTCCGGAAGGGCCGGAGACGCCCGAGGAAAACAGCGTGCACTGAAGCGGACCAGGAGTGAGGCAGCCCTATCCGAATGGCTGAAGGCAATCGCGCGCGATGGCGGCTCGCCGCCGCTCTGGTCGTACTCTCCTCGCTGGGCCTGGGCTGCCGGTCCGCCCCGCCACGCCGTGCCGGCAACGGCGCCGGCCTGGACGAGGGGCCCACCCGCTGGCTGATGCTCCCCGAGGAGGCGCGCCAGTACCGCCGTCTGCAGAACACCCGCGAGGTGGTCGACTTCGTCGAGGCCTTCTGGCGCCGGCGGGACCCGGATCCGGACAAGCCGGGCAACGAGTTCGCGAAGACCTTCTACGAGCGGGTAGAGGCGGCCGACCGCCTCTACTCCGAAGGGGGAACCCGCGGCAGCCTCACCGACCGCGGCCGGGCGCTGGTCCTCCTCGGATCGCCCCCGGTGCTGCGCTACGGCCAGAAGAAGGTCCCCACCTGGGAGCCGGGCCGGGCGGGCTCCCCCTCCGCCGTCCAGACCCGCAGTCTCCCCCTGGAGACCTGGATCTATTCGCTCGGGGATCTCCCGCCGGCTCTCCAGCAACTCCTCCGGCAGGACGACCCCACTCCGGAGATCGTGCTCGTCTTCGCCGCCGATCCCGAGAAGACCGGCATGATCGACGGCGAGAAGTACCTGGAGATGGCGGCGCGGGCGGCGGTGCGGCAGTAGCGCCCCTCTTCTACTCCTGATTCTCCTGCGTCGAATACGCCAGCGCCGCCTGGCTCAGCTCCAGGATGCGGTTCCAGACCTCCGGCGTGACCGGGATCACGGTGAGATCGGGATTGGCGATCAGATCGAAGTCCTGGAGCTCGGGCAGGTCCTCGATCTCCGCCAGCATCACCGGCCGCTCCAGCCGACGCTCGGGGGCGATGTCCACCGCCACCTCGTCGGCGCTGGCGCCCCGCGGAGCCGGATAGGTATCGGAGGTGATGCGGGCGATGCCGACGATGGCGAGCTCGGTCCCCGCGTGGAAGATGAGCGCCTCCTCGCCGGGCTCGACGTCCCGCAGGTTTTTCAGGGAGGAGTACTCGGTGACGCCGTCCCAGACGGTCTCGGTGTCACGCTCCAGGTCGTCGTAGCTGTACTCCTCCGGATCCGTCGCCAGCAGCCAGTAGTTGATCGCGACTTTCTCGGGGTTCACTCGCTCGGCCATAAGTCGATCCCTCGTTCCTACGCGCGGCCTCCGGGAGCGAAGGCGCAGCCGTCTGGCCTTGATGCGAGGGGTGTGCCATCCTACGCCGATGCCGAGAATGGAACCGACCGAAAGGAGAACGAATGCGCCGCACGCTGATCTGCCTGGCCGGGCTCGCCCTGGCCTTCACGACGGCCGCTTTTCCCGCCGCCAAGACCGCGGACAAGAAGGCCCCCATGGGGCATAAAGAAGAGCTGCGGATCGTGCCGGACATCGAGAAGCGCGTCGCGCAGTTCGCCCCGACCCCGCTCCACGCCGACGTCTCGGCCGTCACGGCCGAGGACCGCAAGGTGCTCGACAAGCTGGTCGAGGCCTCCCGGCTGCTGAACGAGGTCTTCCTGCGCCAGGCCTGGACCGGCAACCCCGCGATGCGCGAGCAGCTCCGCGGCACCACCGGCCCGCACGCCGGGGCGGCCCGCCAGTACTTCGACCTCAACTTCGGCCCCTGGGACCGCCTGGCGGAGCGCCAGCCGTTCATCGGCAGCACGCCCCGCCCGCCCGGCGCCGGCTACTACCCCGAGGACCTCACCAAGGCGGGGTTCGAGGACTGGATCGCCAAGCACCCCGGCGACAAGGAGGCGTTCACTTCGACCGTGACGGTGATCCGCCGCGGCGCGGACGGCGGTCTCGTGGCCGTCCCCTACTCGCGCGAGTACGCCGAGTGGCTGAAGCCCGCGGCGAAGCTCCTGCGCGAGGCCGCAGCCTTGACCCACAACGCCTCGCTCAAGAAGTTCCTCGACACCCGGGCCGCCGCCTTCGAGAACGACGACTACTACGCGAGCGACGTCGCCTGGATGGACCTCGACGCGCCGGTCGAGGTCACCATCGGTCCCTACGAGACCTACGAGGACGACCTCTTCGGCTACAAGGCCGCCTTCGAGTCCTTCGTCACCGTCAACCTGCCGAAGGAATCGGCCGCTCTCACCCGCTACAAGGAGCGGCTCCCCTGGCTGGAGAAGAACCTGCCGATCCCGGACGCGGACAAGAACCTCCACCGCGGCACCGACAGCCCGATCCGGGTCGTCGACACCGTCTACAGCTCGGGCGAGACCCTGGCCGGCGTGCAGACGGTCGCCTTCAACCTGCCCAACGACGAGCGGGTGCGCGAGGCCAAGGGGTCGAAGAAGGTGCTGCTGCACAACATCATGCGGGCGAAGTACGACCAGATCCTGATCCCGATCGCCCGCCAGGTGCTCGACCCGGCGCAGGTCAAGGACGTCTCCTTCGACGCCTACTTCAACGAGGTCCTGCACCACGAGCTCTCCCACGGCCTCGGGCCCGGCACGATCACGGTGAACGGCCGCAAGACCGAGGTGCGGCTGGAGCTCAAGGAGCTCTACTCGACCCTCGAGGAGGCCAAGGCGGACGTGATGGGCGTCTACAACATCCTCGCCCTGATCGGGCAGGGGGACATGCCGGCATCGCTCCGCCATTCGCTGGAGCCGACCTACGTGGCCGGCCTCTTCCGCTCCGCCCGCTTTGGCGTCGACGAGGCCCACGGCCAGGGGGTGGTGGCGCAGTTCAACTACCTGTCGAAGAAGGGGGCGCTGGTGACCGACGCCCAGGGGCGCGTCCACGCCGTCTCCGAGAAGTTCCCGGGCGCCATCCGCGACCTGCTGCACGACATGCTGGCGCTGCAGGCGAGGGGGGACTACGACGGCACCAAGCAGTTTCTGGACACCTACGGCAAGCCGACCCAGGCGATGCGGGACGCGATCGGCCGCTTGAAGGCGGTGCCGGTGGATATCAGGCCGGTGTACGCGGCGGGGAAGTAGACCCTCATTACCCCGGCCCTCTTCTCCCGTCCCCTCCCACCCTCCCTCACCGGGAGAAGAGGGAGAAGTTAGTAGGAGAAGGAGCGTTTCTCAGCAGGCGTTTTGAGCCCCCTCTCTCCCGGTGAGGGAGGGTGGGAGGGGACGGGAGAAGAGGGGGTTGGGGGAGTGAGGGCCCGGCGGCGAAGCCGCCGGATTCGGACCTACTTAACCCCCAGCAGCTCCACCTCGAAGATCAGCGTGGCGTTCGGCGGGATCACCCCGCCGGCGCCGCGCGCGCCGTAGCCGAGGTTCGCGGGGATGGTGAGGCGGCGCTTGCCGCCGACCTTCATGCCGGCGACCCCTTCGTCCCAGCCGCTGATCACCTGACCGGCGCCGAGCTTGAAGCCGAAGGGACTCTTGCGGTCGAGGCTGGAGTCGAACTTGGTGCCGTTCTCGAGCCAGCCGGTATAGTGGACGCTCACGGTCTGGCCGGCCTTGGCCTCCTGACCGTCGCCGGTCTGGAGGTCGGTGTACTTGAGGCCGGAGGCGGTGGTGACGGTGTTTTCCTGGTCAGCCTGGTCTGCCATGGTCGGTTTCCTCCTGGCCGGCGAGCTTATCGCACTCCCAGCAGCTCGAACTCGTAGTAGAGGATGGCGCTCGGTGGCACGACGCTGCCGACCCCCTGCTTGCCGAACCCGAGATCGGGCGGGATGGTCAGCTTGCGCTTCCCCCCCACCTTCATGCCGACGAGCCCCTCGTCCCACCCCTTGAGGGCGTCGCCGGCGCCGAGCCGGAAGGTGAAGGGGCGGTCGTGGTCGCGGCTGGAGTCGAACCGGGTGCCGTCCCCCAGCCAGCCGACGTAGTGGACCTCGACGATCTTGCCGACCTGGGCCTCATCCCCCTGGCCGACCCGGAGATCCACGTAGCGGAGACCCGTGGCCGTGACGACCTCCCGGCCGGCCGCCGTGGAGTCATGCCCCTTCTCCTGATCGGCGAGGGCAGGGAGGAGCAGCGGCCCGGCGGCGGCCAGCAGGACCGCGAAGAGGGCGCGTGGAAGGGTCTTCGGGTTCATGGGTCGATCTCCTTGTGGAATGCACTGGAATCGACGGCTTGGTTCCGATGGGAAGCCCGATTGTATGTCATACCGCCCGCCGGACCACCCGGCCCCCCTTGACCACGGCGGCGACCGGATTGATCCCGTAGTGATAGACGAGGTGGAGCAGGTTGGGAGCGTCGAGCAGGACGAGGTCCGCCCGCTTGCCTGTCTCGACCGAGCCGACCTCGCTGCCGAGGCCGAGGCAGCAGGCGGAGTTCAGGGTGGCCGCCGTGAGGCTCTCCTCGATGGTGAGACCCAGTTGGAGGACGGCGAGCAGCACCACCATCGGCATCGACTCGGTGTGGGACGATCCTGGATTGCAGTCGGTTGCGAGCGCCACCGGCACACCGGCCTCGATGAGCCGCCGGGCCGGGGCATAGTTCTTCTTCATCAGGAAGAAGCTGGTGCCGGGGAGGAGCACGGCGGTCACGCCGGAGCCGGCGAGCGCCTCGACGCCGGCCGGCGACACGGCCATCAGGTGGTCCGCCGAGAATGCGCTCAGATCGGCGGCGAGGGCGGCGCCCCCCGAGTCGACGAACTCGTCGGCGTGGAGACGGGGGGCGAGGCCGTGGCGGACGCCGGCCTCGAGCACCCGGCGCGACTCTTCGGCGGAGAACACCCCCTCCTCGCAGAAGACGTCGCAGAAGCGGGCGAGCCCGGCCTCGGCAGTGGCCGGCACGATCTCGTCGCAGATCCGGTCGACCCAGCGCCGCCGCCCCTCCCCATCTCCCCCCCCGTATTCTTGCCCTCGATACTCGGGGGGCACCTCGTGGGCGGCGAGCAGGGTCGGCACCAGGTCCACCGGATGCCGGCCGGAGGCCTGGCGGATGGCACGGAGCTGCTTGAGCTCGTCGTCCTGGTTGAGGCCGTAGCCGCTCTTCGCCTCGGCGGTGGTGGTGCCCCAGGCGAGCATCTGGTCCATCCGCTTGAGGACGTTGGCGACCAGATCCTCCTCGCTCGCCCGGCGGGTGGCCGCCACGGTCGAGAGGATGCCGCCGCCGGCCGCCGCGATCTCCTGGTAGGTCTTGCCCGCCAGCCGCGCCGCGAACTCCTCCTCGCGGCTGCCGGCCCAGGGGAGATGGGTGTGGGGATCGACGAACCCCGGGATCAGCGTGCCCCCCCGGCCGTCGAGCCGCTCGGCACCGCCAAGCTCGCCGAGCTGGCGCCGCCGCTCCTCGGCCGAGCCCACGAAGACGATCCTCCCCTCCCGGCAGACCACCTCCGCGCCGGCGATCCGCCGCACCCGCCGCTGCTCCGCACCCCGCAAGGGCGCCGAGCCCTCGGGCGTCGCGACCTCGGCGAGGTTATGGATGAGGAGATCAGGGATGAGGAGGTCCGTCACGGCCGGGAGATTGTGCTCCTTTCCCCCGGAAATCCAAAATAGCGAATCCCGAATATCCGCCGTGCTGGGAAAGGGTCTCCTGGTTCTAGGACTGAGCGGCCAACCCCACCCGCGCCCGCCCCATCTCCCGCACCTCGCCGCGCAGCCACGCCTCCACCTCGCCCCATTCGAGCGGCACGGCCAGCCGGGGCATCGGCTCCCCCTCGATCTCGGAGAGATCGGCGAGCCCCTTCAGCGCCTGCAGGGGAAAGTCGCGGACGTGGCCGAACTTGTCCTCCGCGAGATCGAGGAGGTCCGCGAGGGGGAGGCGGCGGCAGAGGAGGTAGAGGTCCACGAAGTCGCGGCGGCTGCCGCGGCTGATGATGGCGCCGAGCTTCATCAGTCCGAGGTCGGCCGCGGAGGCGACCGCGAGCCCCGAGATCTCCTCGAACGGCTGAACCAGGGGGTAGGGGTAGTAGAAGAGCCGCAGACCCACGGCGCCGCCGGCGAGGCGGGTGGAGAGGTAACCGTCGCGGGCCGTCTCCACCGCCGTCGACGGGTCGGCGGCCAGCAACTCGGCCAGGAGATCGCGCCGGTCGGCGCTGACGAGCCGGTTGGAGTTGCTCATCAGGTCGAGGTCGGTCACCGGACGGTGGCCGGTGTAGAGGGCGAGAGCCGCCGAGCCCGCGAGGTAGAGCTCCTCGCTCCAGGGCCGAGAGGCCAGGCGCGGGATCAGCTCCTGTGCCCGGGGAGAGAGGGATTCCGGATGAGCGAGGGTCAGAGCGGCCACAGCGCCTCGGCCTCCGGGCGGTTCTCGGAAAGCGCGGGACCTGCCGCGGCTCCCAGCACGACCTGCCAGAAGGCCCGGCTGCGCCGCGAAAGCTGCCGGCCGCCGTGACGGACGAGCCAGGCGGCGAGCTCCGGCTCCGGGATCGTGACCGTCAGCCAGGCGAGGTCGGCGGCGTCGCCGTCCTCCAGCAGGCGGGCGATCAGCAGGGAGGAGGCCCGCTCCGGAGTGAGGTCTTCTTCGGCCCAGGCGGCGAAGAGACGGCGCGCTCCGGCCGGCAGGCTCACGCCCCGGACGCCTCCCGCCGCTTGCGCGGCAGGGTGGTGACGGTCGCCGTGTTGCGCTCGTCCTCCATCTCGGCTTCCAGGATGCGCTCGAAGAGGTCGAGAGTGTTCTTGAACTTGAGCTGCAGCTCGCGGCGGGCGGTGCGCAGATCGGTGATCTTGGCCTCGAAGCGGGTCGACTGCTCGATCGCCTGCTGCACGATCTTGTCGGCCGCCATCTCGGCCTCCTTGACCATCAGCTCCGCCTCGCGGCGGGCGTTGACCGTGATGTCGTCCGCCACCTTCTGCGCCCGCAGCAGCGTCTGCTGGAGCTGGTGCTCGCGGTGCTCGGTCTCCTCCAGCCGCTGCCGGTAATAGCGGTTTTCACGCTCCAGCTTGTCGGTCTGGGCGATGCGGCCGGCCAGCTCCTCGGCGAGCAGGGAGAGGAACCCCTCGACCTCGGTCGGGTCGTACCCCCGCAGCTTCTGCGAGAAACGCATCTTCTGGATTTCGAGCGGAGTGATGGCCATCCCTGGGACCTCCTTACGACCCGGCGTCGAGCCGGCAATCCTCGCGAATCAACCTTGGAAATGAATAGCCATCCTAGCATAAATAAAGAGAAACGCCGTCCCGCAACGCTTTTACCGGTCCAGCTACCGGTCCGGGACCCACCCCTGGCGCGGCCCGAACAGCGCGGTGCCCACCCGCACGTGGGTGGCCCCCTCCTCGATCGCCACCTCGAAATCGTCGCTCATGCCCATCGAGAGCCAGCCCGGGAAACCCGCCCATTCGGGGCGGGCGGCGAGATCATCGCGCAACTCGCGGAGGCGGCGGAACCAGGGGCGGGAGGCCTCGGGGTCGTCCCCCTGGGGCGGGATGGCCATCAGGCCGGCGATCCGCAGGTGCCGGAGACGGCTGAGCGGAAGGATCGCCTGGGCGAGGCCCTCCGCCGGGAATCCGTGCTTGCTCTCCTCGCCTCCGAGATTGACCTCGACGAGGCCGGAGACGGTGAGCCCGCGGGCGCCCGCCTCGCGGTCGATCGCCTCGGCGATCCGGTCGCGGTCGACGGAGTGGATGGTGTGGAAGAGGTCGAGCGCGGCGCGGACCTTGTTGGACTGGAGCGGGCCGATCAGATGCCACTCCATCGCGCGCGCCGTTTCGGCCGGCAGCTCGCGGCTCTTGGCGAGCCCCTCCTGGACCCGGTTCTCGCCGAAGACCCGCAGGCCCGCCTCGAACGCCGCGACGAGCACGGAGGCCGGCTGGGTCTTGCTGGCCCCCAGCAGGGTCACGCTGCCGGGCGGCCGGCCCGCCCGGCCGCAGGCTTCTTCGATGCGGCCACGAATCCGGGTCAGTCGCTCCGGCAGCGACGGCTCGCCGCTCAGGCCTGCTCCTCCTCGGGGAAGAAGAGGATGCGCTTGCAGGAGTCGCACTGGACCAGGGTGTCGCCGTTGCGGATCTCGACCACGACCTGCGGCCGCACCCGGTAGTTGCAGGCCGAACAGTGCCATTCGCGCTGCTTCTGCCCGGGCCGCTCGATCGGCCGCACCGCCGCCATCGCCCCGCCGGGGTAGCGCTCCAGGATGCGCTCGAACTGCGCGACGATGCCGCGCGAGAGGCCCTTCTTGATCTCGGCGACCCGGGCCTTGAGCGTCTCGACCTGGCGCGACACCTCGGGCTTCTCCCCTTCCCAGCGAGCCATCTCCGCCGCGTAGCGCTCCTCGGTGGCGCGGAAGCCCTCGCGCAGGGTGGCGAGCTCCTTGTCGGCCTTCTCGTGCTGGTCGAGGGCCGCGAAGGCGGCCTCCTCGCTGGTGGTGATCTGCCCCTTGACGGTGTCGATCTCCTGGAGGATCGCACCGTACTCGCGCTGGGTGCTGACCTTGTTGATCTGCTGCTGGTACTTCTTGAGCTTTTCCTGCGCGTCCTGGACCGCCGCTTCCGCCGCTCGCCGCTGCCGGGCGGCCTCAGCCGCCGTCTCCTCGAGGCGATCGATCTCCGTCTTCTGCACCGTATGCTCCTCGTGGAGCTCGCGCATCCAATCGGGAATCCCGTGCAGTCTCTGATCGGCCTCGTTGAGTTGGGTGAGCGCTGTCTGCAGCTCCAGGATGTTCTGGAGGTTCTGAGTCATGGGAAAACGTCCGCTCCTCTCCGAAAAAAAACCATCGCACCTCCCCTCCCAGCGCCCGCCAGAGCCATCCGTTTCATGGGTGCGGAGCGCTGCAAAGTGGGTCCACCTGGATTCGAACCAGGGACCAGCCGGTTATGAGCCGGATGCTCTCACCGCTGAGCTATGGACCCGGGGAAACCGCCCTTTTCAGGGCGACTCGGCAGTATACCATTCGCGAGCTTCCTCCCCCGGCGGCCGCTCCGCCGGAACGAACGCGTTCCAGGTCCGCGCGAGCAAGCCGGCCAGTTGGGCCGCGCGCCGGGGATCGGCCAGCGGCCGGCTCCCCCCCTCGGCGTCCCAGCGCTCGAGCGTCAGCCGGGGGCTCCCCCGGCCGCGGAGCGGCGGGACGGCGGCGAACTCCGCGCGCAGCCGGCCCAGGATCTCCTCGGGGGGCTCCGGCAGCTCGGCGCGGGCGATCCGCGCGTTGCCCCGGTTCATCATCGCCAGGCGCGCCAGGTAGTACTCCGGCTGCGGCGGCGCGAAGCGCGACTCCCAGAGGAGCTGGTCGTCGCCGTCGACGAGGGAGAGCTCGTTGGTGCCGTTCGCCAGGTAGAGCTCCGAGAGCACGGGCCCGGGAGCGCGCCGGAACAGGCTGGGCGCCACCGCCGGCGGCACCTCCCCGCCGGCCGCTTCCACCAGGGTGGCCCAGAGGCGCGCGGCGGCGATGCGCCGCTCCTTCGGCTCCGCGATCCTGAGGCGGAAGCCGAGGGGGAGCTTGACGGCGAACGGCACCTCCAGGAGCTGCCGCCCGAGGTTGCCGCCGTTCAGGATCTGCCCCTTTTCCCCGAACTCCTCGCCGTGCGTGGAGGTCACCACCAGGAGCGTGCGGTCCCACTCCCCGCTCGACCGCAGCGCCCGGATCAGCCGGCCGAGCCGGTCGTCGGCCCAGGCGACGTTGAAGCGGTACATGGCCCAGAAGAGACGGCGTTTGGCCGGGGGCAGGGGGTTGGCGGGATCGAAGTAGAGGGCGAGCTCGTTCGGCAGCACCCGTTCGGGAAGGTCGAGCCGGCCGGTGTCGATCCGGTCGTCGAACCGCAGGCGGTGAAAGTATGGCGCCTGCGGCTCGGGGATGTGGATCCAGACGAACCGCCGGCGCCGGCCGCCGATCCGCTCGAGCCGCGTGGCGGCCCCGGTTCCCTTGGCGAGGTCCTCGAGCCGGTCGAACCCCTGGTCGTAGCCTCCGTCCTTCGCGTAGGCGGGCTCGCCGGTGAAGCCGCTGGTCTCATACCCCTCCGCCTGGAGGGCCTCCGGCAGGGTGAAGAGCGCGGGGGAGAGGCGGTCCTGCTCCTGGAGCACCTGGTGCTGCCAGGGGCGCAGCCCGGTGAACAGCGAGGCCATCGCCGGCGGGCCCCAGCTCGACGAGGCGATCGCCCGGCCCGCCCAGTCGGCCTGGCGGAACAGGGCGTCGAGATTGGGCGTCAGCCCGCGCTCGCCGCCCAGCCCGCCGACCACGTCGGCGCGCAGGGAATCGAAGGTGATGAGGACGATCGGACCCTCCTGCGGCGGCGCGGGGCCGCGGCAGGAGGCCACACAGAGAATCAGCAGACTGAGGCCGAGCCGTCTCACCCGGCCGTGGGATAGAGCTGGCGGTAGCTGTCGGAAAGGACCAGGATCCGCTTGACGTAGGTCTTGGACTCCTCGAGGCCGAGGCCCTCGAGGAAGCGATCGATGTCGGTGTTGCCCGACTCCTGCCAGAGCCGCTTGATGCGGTAGGGACCGCCGTTGTACCCGGCCAGCGAGAGCTCGAGGTTCTCGTTGAACATGCTGAACACCTGCCGGAAGTAGGTGGTGCCCAGCCGCACGTTGACGGCGGGGTCGGCGAGCAGGTTCTGCGTCCAGGTGAGGCCGTTCCGGGTCGCCAGCTCGCGCGCGGTGGCGGGCATGAGCTGCATCAGGCCGCGCGCTCCCGCCCAGCTCTGGGCGTTGGCGTCGAAGGCGCTCTCCTGGCGGATGATCCCGAACACCAGATAGGTGGGGAGCCGGTTCGTCGTCGCCCAGGAGCGGATCGTGTCCTGGTACTCGAGCGGGTAGTAGAGCCGGCGCGCCTCGTCCGGCAGGGTGGCCTGGAAGGGGCCGCCCAGGGCCGGGAAGGCGTCGCGGATCACCTGCACGCTCTTCCGGCGGTCCCCCTGGTGGGCCAGGATCACCGCCTCCAGAGCGCGCAGCGATCGCGGCTGCACCTTGTCGCGCACCAGCTCGGCCTCGGAGAGCGCGAGAGCGTCGAGCCCGAGATCGGTCAGCAGCCGCGCGCGGTCGAGCGCGGGGTCCACCGGCCAGGGCTCGCGGGCCTGCGCCGCGGCGGCCAGAGCGGCCGGCTTGCCGTGCAGGCGGGCCTGGGCGTTGCGGCGGTAGAAGTCGGCGGTGTCGGCCTGGGCGATCTCGTTGTAGATCTGCTGCGCCCGCTCCCCTTCGCCCAGGAGGTCGAAGGCCCGCCCCGTCCAGTACCGTCCGCGGCGGCCGCTCGCGTCTTCGGGATAGAGCGAGTAGAGCTCGCTCCAGGTGCCGATCGCCCCGGTGTAGTTCGCTTGGCCATACTCCTGCCAGCCCACCTGCCAGAGGTTGGCCGCCCCGGTCGTGTCCTTGGAGTCGACGCGGCGCAGGCGGCGCAGCGTCTCGATGGCGCGGTCGAACAGCCCGTCCGTCTGATAGTCGGCGTAGAGCGACTTCAGGGCCTTGGCGGCCAGCTCGCGGTCGGTGCCGATCTGGGCCACCTTCTCCAGGTACTGCTGGGAGAGCAGGCGGAGCTGCTGGCGATCGGACGAGCCGAGGTTCGTCCGGCCTCGCTGGGCAGTGGCGGCGTCGGCGGCGGCCTGGGCGCGGGCCCAGGCGAGCGGCGCGGCCTGGCCGGGCTCGGCGGCCTCGCGGCCGGCGAGCAGGGAGAGCGCGTCGCTGCCGCGGTGCAGGCGGGTCAGGGTCTGCGCCTCCAGGAGCTGCCACTCGAAGTCGCGGCCGGTGAGCGCGACCGAGTCGAGCGTCGCCAGGGCGTTCCCCTCGAGCTTGAGGTCCAGCAGGGCCTGCGCCCGCCGCTTGAGCTGATCGCCAGAGAGCACCCGCGACCAGCCCAGGGAGCCGTCCGGGCCCTGGAAGAGGTCGATCACCTTGAGCTCGGAAGCCTTCAGAGGGAAGTTGACGAGCAGGCGGCGGGCGGCCTCGGCCTGCACCCCGCGGTCGTTGGTCTGGACGCCGATCTGCCAGGCGAGGGCTTCGAGCTGCGAGGCCTCGTCGCCGCGCAGCTCCTCGCTGCGCGCGGCCCCCACCAGGTCCATGGCGCGCTGCGCGTCGCCGCGGCTCCAGGCGATCGTCGCCGCCTTCAGCAGGGCGCGCGGGCGTAGCGCCGAGCCTGGATAGTCCCCCAGGAGCTTGGCGAGCGAGGTCTGGGCGAGCAGCACGTGCCCGCGCGCCGCCGCGCTGTCGCTCAGCAGGTAGAGGCGCCAGTCCTCCAGCGGACCGTTGGGGTTCCTGGCCGCGAACAGCCGCTCCTCGGCATAGGCCACCTGCTCGCAGGAGTGGGCGTAGAAGCCGAGGAGGAGCTGGGCGAAGGCGGCCTCCGAATCCCGGCCGGCGAGGATCGGCGCCAGCGCCTTGTAGGCGGCGGCGCAGTCCTTCTTGCGCACGGCGGCCGCCGCCTCGGAGTAGGCGAGGGCGGCGCGGTCGGAATGGCCGGGGAGCGGGCCGGCGGCGCCGGATCGAGGGGGCGAGGTGGTGGCGGAACCCAGGAGGAGGGGGAACAACAGGACGAGCGCGGCGCGGTGCCGAATCGGCTTTTTACTTCTCACGGTACTCCAAACACAGCGGGCTCCGGAACCCTTCCGGAGCCTGTCCCCAAACGGGTGCGGATCAGATGCCCAGGGCTTTCGAATCCCCGGCGGCCAGGATGCGCACCAGCTCCTGGTAGAAATAGTCGGTCGAGCGCAGGATCTGCGGGTCGACCCGCTCGTCGTACATCTGGCGCGAGCGGTCGATATCCTCCCGCAAGCGCTCGTAGACGTCGCGGTTGCGCCGCCCCTCCTCCACCTGCTCCTCGTTGTACAGCTTGATCTCGCTCACCAGCAGCCGGGCCAGGCGCCGGGCCTCCTCGTGCAGGGCCTGATTGTCGGGGTTCACGGGCACGCGGGTGGTCGCGAACGCCCAGCCCGGCCCCTCGACGCCGCTCGGCGGGCGGACCTCGGGCGTGCCCGCGGCGCGGTCGAACGGCGCCGGCGCGGGCTCCTCGGGAACCGCCACCGGCCGCAGCGGCGCGGCCACGGGGGCGGGAGCGGCCGGCGGTTCCGCGGCCTGGAAGCTGGAGCGCTGGAGCAGCACGGTCGCGTCCGGGCTCGGGTCCGGAACCCGCGCCGGCGGCTCCTCCACCGACCGTGGATAGCGGGGAACCTCTTCCTGCATTGGCTCGGGCGGCTCGGGGGCGCGCTGCGTGGCGAGCGGGCTCTCGGACGGCATCGGGATGCCGGGGAGCGGCATCGCCTCGGTGACGTGGGGAATCGAGACCCCTCCCCAGCTGCCGACGACGGAGGTTTCCTCGCTGGGAGCTTCCCAGGGGACCTTGGCCGGCGCCGAGCCGGCGGGCTCGGCCTTCTCGACGGTCTCCTCCTCGACTTCGGCAGGGGCGGGAGCGGTCCAGGCAGCCGCCTGCGGCTCCGGCGCGGAGTCCGCCGGCTCGGCCTGGACTTCCGGCTCGGGCTCGAGTTCAGGCTGGGGCGCCGGCGTGGCCGGAGCTTCCACCCCGCTCCCGCCGCCTTCGAGGGCCAGCGTGGGCGTGGCGGAGCGCTCGCGGAAGGGGAGCGTCTCGATCGCCTGCGCCGCCGCGTGGGCGAGGATCTGGAGCGCCTCGACCGCGAGCTCGCGGTCGTCGAGACGGTCGGCGTAGAGGCCGGCGGCGACGCGGTCGCGCAGCACCACCGGCACCAGGACGCCGTCGTGCGGCCGCGGGCTCTCGATGCGGCCGGCCAGGACGGCGCAGTCGGAGGCGCTGAGCAGCTCGGCGGCCTGCGACTGGGCCAGACGGCCCCAGGCACCCTCAGCCCCGGTGAGGACGACACCGCGGAGCGCGGAATCGGCGTCGCCGAACCCCTCGCTCCCCCACCCGCGCAGCTCGTCGCCGCGCACCAGCAGCACGGCCACGCGCGAGGCGTACCGCGCCGACTCGCGCAGCAGCGCCGCGAGGATGTCGGCCTGCGAGCGGGCGCGATCGATCCCGGCGAGGGCGTCGCGCAGGTCGCGGTGGGCGCTCTGCCGGGCGTTCGCGCCCAGCGCGCGCTCGTGGGGCGCGAACTCGTCGTGGTCGAGGTAGGAGGCGGGCAGCGAAGGGGTGAACTCCTCCAGCCGCCGCTGGACTTCCTCGTTGCTGGCGCGCAGGCGCTGGGAGATCTCCTGACGCAGCTCGGCGAGGGCGCGCTCCACCGAGGCGCCGATCTCGCTGTTCAACTGGTGAATTCTTTCCGAAAGGGACATCCGTTGCTCTCCGCGGCCGTCCTCTGAACGTCAAAAACCAACTAAGGGAGCTTGATTATTCTGGACGCGCCGCACGGTGTCAAGGAAAAAGCCCTCTGCGACAAGGGCTTACAGCGCGGGAGGGGGACTTCTTGTCCCCCCTCGGACCCTGTGGTACGGTCGATTGGGACGAATTCAGGAGACCGTCGATGCATCGCTGGAGGCCCCGCGGACGACTTTTTTCCACCCGCACGCGCGGAGCTGTCCTCCTCTGCGGCGCGCTGCTGCTGGCCGCCGGAGCCCCGGGCTGCGGCCCCCGCGCCGGGGAGCCGACGGCGGCACGGCCGCGCCCCGCCTCCGAGGCCGAGTGGTCCTGGCTGCAGCGGACGGAACGCCAGCTCGACGAGCAGCGGGCGCGGCTCGCCGCCACCCAGGACCCCAAGCTCCAGGACCCCAGGCTCCAGAAGGAGACGCAGGCCCTCGCCGACGAGCTCAACCGCCGGCTGGTCGAGTTCCTCAACGCCGATCCGCCGGTCCAGGGGGAACCGCTCAAGCCCCGCCAGAAGGCGGCCCTCCGCATGAAGAGCGACGAGGAGATCCACCTCGCCCACACCTACATCGAGCAGGGGGGGGACTACCTGCGCGCGATCGACATCTACAAGGCGGCGATGCTGGTGGACGCCGACAACCCACGCCTCAAGAGCGAGCTCGCACGCGCCGAGGCGCGGCGCTACATGACGCGCGAGACCTTCGCCCAGGCGCAGAAGGGGATGGACC
The DNA here is from genome assembly GCA_963698025.1 of uncultured Acidobacteriota bacterium. GTDB lineage: Bacteria > Acidobacteriota > Thermoanaerobaculia > Multivoradales > UBA5704 > DATARR01. Next base: position 3,513,932 of record OY969112.1, read on the forward strand.
CGGACGAGGTGCGCCGCCTCCTCGGCCAGCCCAACCTCAACAACGTGCGCTCCTATCCGGAGCGCAACGTGGTCGGCTGGTTCTACCCTCGCGACGCCAGCGGCACCGCCGCGGCCGTCTGGTTTCACAAGGAGGAAGGCCGGCTGGTCGTCTATCTCGCCGACTTCGACGCCGTGAATCCGCAGTCTGCCCCACCGGCTCCCGGGGCGCCTTCCCGCCGCGCGGCTTGACTTTTCGCAGGATTTGAGCGAAATTCGCTCTCCGCGCCCCCCGAAGCACGGGGGGCGCTTCTATCCGTGCAAGAAAAGAGGTGAGTGTCGATGCCCGTTGTGCATGTGCGCGAGGAGGAGAGCTTTGAGAACGCCTTGCGCCGCTTCAAGCGCAAAGTCGAGAAGTCTGGAATCTTGACCGAGTTGCGGAAGCGGCAGCACTTCGAGAAGCCCTCGGTGAAGCGCAAGCGCAAGGCCGTGCAGGCCCGCAAGAAGATCATGCGGAAGCTGCTGGAAGAGCGTCGCCAAGGCCTGGCTTAAGCCCCGGTCCGCGCACCACCCCGAACGGGAGGAGCCTGAAAAGGCCCCTCCCGTTTTTGTTTTTTGAGGTCCGCCTCAGTCGTTCTCGGCCGCGCCCAGCGGCAGGAACGAGAACGGCAGGAAGGTCGGCATCGCCGCGGCGCGGGTGCCGTCCTGTTTCTCCCATTCGTCCCGGCTCTTCGGCTTGAGCGGCTCGAGCTTGCGCTTCTCGAGCTCCCGGTTCACCGCCGCCACCTCGCCGCTCTGCACCGCGGCCAGCCGCGTCTCGGCCTTCGCGAGCTGGTCGCCCAACACTTTCACCTGGTCGACCTGCGACGCGGTCGGCCGGCCGTCGTAGCCGTTGACGCTGCCGTAGACCTTGGCCATCTTCTCCCGCAGCTGCTCCTCGCCGGAGAGCCAGCCCCCCGGGCCGGTGGCGACGAGCGTGGCGCGGAACCCCTCCAGCGAGGTGGCGAGCGTTTCGAGCTGGCGCCGCAGGCGGTCGCCGGCCGCCAGCTTCCCCGCCCGCTGCTGCGCCCCGTCCTCGAGCGCCTTCACCGTGTCGGCCACGTAGGTGAGGCGGCCGAGCATGCCGTAGAGCGCCATCGCCGTCGTGTGCTGGGCCGCCCGGTCCTCGTCCGAATGCTTGGAGCGGGGGTCCGGCACGAGCTCCACCTGGCTGGTGTAGGTCTTGTCGCCGTCGACCAGCTTCACCGTGTAGGTGCCGAGGGGGACCCGCGGACCGAACAGAGCGTACTGCGAGCCGATCACCAGCGAATTGGCGGGCGGCAGCTTCGGCGGCGGCAGGCGCATCGGCCAGCTCACGCGGTTTATGCCGCGCCGCTTGCCGGCGGGCAAGGTCGAGAGGAGCTGCCCCTTGGCGTCGTAGACCTCCACCTTGAGGTCGCCGAAGAGGTGCCGCTTCTTCAGGTAGTAGGTGATGGTGGCCGAATCGTCCGGATTGAACGCCACGTACTCGTCGTCGCCCGGGAAGTCCTGTACGCTGGCGGGGATCGCCATCGGGGTCGGCCGCGAGGGGAGCATCGTCACGTCGGCGTCGAGCGCCTGGCGGGTCAGCTTGCGCAGCGGCGTGAGGTCGTCGACCACGTAGACGCCGCGCCCATGGGTGGCGAGCAGCAGGTCGCCGTCGCGGGAGTGGATGGCGATGTCGCGCACCGCCACCCTGGGGAGCCGGCCGGTGAACCGGGCCCAGCGCCCGCCGCCGTCCACCGAGACGAAGAGACCGAACTCGGTGCCGAGGAAGAGGAGGTCCGGGTTCACCAGATCCTGCCGTACCGCGTGGGCGTACCCCGAGACGGCGTCGGTCGCCAGCGGCGTCCAGGTCTTGCCGAAGTCCGCCGTCCGGTAGACGTGGGTCTTCATGTCGCCGGTCTGGTGGCCGTCGAAGGTGGCGAAGGCGGTCCCCTCGTCGAAGCGGCCGGCCTCGACGCAGGAGACCCAGGTCCCCCTGGGCAGGCCGGCGGCGTTCGGCGCCACGTTCGTCCAGCTCTTGCCGCCGTCGCGGGTCACCTGCAGGTTGCCGTCGTCCGTCCCCACCCAGATCACCTGGGCGTTCTTCGGCGACTCGGCGATCGAGTAGATCGTGGTGTGGTTCTCGGCGCTCGAGTTGTCGACCGAGAGGCCGCCCGACTGCTGCTGCTTCTGCTTCTTCGGATCGTTGGTCGTCAGGTCGGGAGAGATGCGCTCCCAGGAGTCGCCGCGGTCGCGCGAGCGGAAGAGGAACTGCGCGCCGATGTACATCGTCTTGGGATCGTTCGGGCTCAGGTGGATCGGCGTGTTCCAGTTGAACCGGTAGGGGGGCTCCCCCGCTCCCGGCAGCGGCTTGATCGACTTCTCCTCGCCGGTCGACACCCGCCGGCGCGTCACCTCGCCCCCCTGGGACTCGGAGTAGACCAGATCGGCGTCGACCGGATCGGCGAATGCCCAGAAGCCGTCGCCGCCGCCGACGTTGATCCAGTCCTTGTTCTGGATGGCGCCGCCGAGGCCCGCCGAGGGCCCCGACCACGAGCCGTTGTCCTGCAATCCCCCGTAGACCCGGTAGGGGCGGCCCATGTCGTAGCTGACGTGGTAGAACTGCGACACCGGCAGCGTGCCCATGTGGTGCCACGCCCGCCCCTGGCTGGCCGACATGTAGACGCCGCCGTCGGTGCCGAGCAGCAACTCGTTCGGGTTCTTCGGGTTGATCCACAGAGCGTGGTGGTCGCTGTGCGGTCCGCCACCGAAGCTGCTGAGGCTGATCGCGGCGTTGAACGACTTGCCGCCGTCGGTGCTGATGGCCAGCGACAGGCCCGGCTTGTAGATCGTGTTGAAGTCGGTGGGGTCGACGACGATGCGCGCGAAGTAGAACGGCCGCACCTGCAGGTTGAACGAATCGTTGACCTGCCGCCAGCTCTCGCCGGTGTCGTCCGAGCGGTAGAGGGCGGTGTCCGCGGCCTCCACCAGGGCGTAGACCACGCTGGTCCGCGACGGCGCCACCGCCACCGCGATCCGCCCCTTCTCCCCCGCGGGCAGCCCGGTCTTGAGCGGCCGCCAGGTCTCGCCGCCGTCGGTCGACTTGTACAGGCCGCTCCCCTTGCCGCCGGACGAGAACGAGTACGGCGTGCGGCGGAACTGCCACATGCCGGCGTAGAGGATCGACGGATCCTGGGGGTCGACGGCGAGGTCGGAGCAGCCGGTGTCGGCGTCGACGTAGAGCACCTTCTTCCAGGTCTTGCCGCCGTCGGCCGTCTTGTAGACGCCGCGGTCCGGATGGCTGTCCCAGAGATGGCCGGTGGCGCAGGCCCACACCGTGTTGCCGTCGCTCGGGCTCACCTGCACGCGAGCGATGCGCTCGGTGTTCTCGAGACCGACCCGCTGCCAGCTGTCGCCGCCGTCGGTCGTCCTGTAGAGGCCGTCCCCCACCGAGACGCTGTTGCGGGTCCACGATTCGCCCGTGCCCACCCAGACTTTTTTGGGATCTTTGGGATCGATGGCGATGGCGCCGATCGACTGGTTGTAGTCGTCGAAGACCGGCTTGAAGGTGAGGCCGCCGTCGGTCGACTTCCAGACGCCGCCGCCGGCCGCTCCGACATAGACCGTGAGCGGGTCCTGGCCCACGGCGTCGATCGCCGCGATGCGGCCGCCCATGTTGGCCGGACCGAGGGAGCGGGCCTCGATCCCGCCGAAGGTGCTCGAATCGATCTCGGCGTCCGCGGCCCGCGCCACGGCGGCTCCCAGCAAGAGACCGGCGGCCGCCAGGCAGAGGACGGAATTGAATGTTCGTCGCATGCACGTCTCCGGGAAAGATCAGACAGGATGTGGAAGAGCCTCGCGGGAAGGGGGGCGCGCTCCAGAGCCGCCCCCCAACGACCGGTCTGCACTACCGCTGCGGGGGCTTGGGTGGGGCCGGTTCCTTCTTCTCCGCCGGCGGCTTCTCCATCGCCGGCTTTGCGGCGGCGGCCGGCATGGCGAAGCGGGAGGCCTCGAGGCTCGGATTGACCTCGACCTTGGAGACCGTGATCGCCATCCCCGCGGGTGCCCCCTTGGGCTTCGACTCGATCGCGAAGGGGTAGATCACACCCTCCACCGGCTTGAAATCGCCGAACGTCGTCTCGCTCTCGATCTCCTGGCCGCGCACGTTGACCTTGCCGGCCTCCTTGATGATCATGTACGACTCGGCGTCGATGTAGACGTTGACGACGTCGCCGTTCTTCTTGGTCACCTTCAGCTTGTAGGCCGGCGTGCCCTCGACGTCCTCCTTGCCGATGTACTCGACCTGGTGCCCCTTCTCCTTGTAGTCGACCAGCGGGCCGTCCATGTCCGCCTGGTCCTCGGTCTGCTTGATCTCGTCGGCCGACATCGCCTCCGGATCCGTCTTGCCCATGAACGGCATCACCGACCAGCCCGACTTGCCGTCGTAGGCCTGGACGCCGGTCATCCCCTGGATCGTGAACTCCATGCGCAGCTTGTTCGGCCGCGCCAGCTCCATGACCACGGGGGCCTCCATGCCCTGGCCCATCACCATCTTGCCGGTGATGCGCTGCGTCTGGACGGCCTTGATCTTGTCCTTGCCGCCGCGGGCGGTCAGGTTCTTGGCGATGATCTCGTCCGCGGTCTGCGCCTGCGCCGCGACGCCGGCCAGGCCGGCCACGAGCAGCCACGCGAAAGTCTTACGAATCATGAATCCTCCTCAGTTTCGAGTCGAAATCGTCAAAGTCGATAGCGGTGTCAGGATAGCGGAGTCGCGGGCGAACGTCACGCTCCGCTCAGCGCTGATACGGTGGAACGGCGGAAAGGTTGCGGCCGGGCTCAGTCGATCCGCAGCACGGCGAGGAAGGCCTCCTGGGGGATGTCGACCCGGCCCACCCGCTTCATCCGCTTCTTGCCTTCTTTCTGCTTCTCGATCAGCTTGCGCTTGCGGGAGATGTCGCCGCCGTAGCACTTGGCGATGACGTTCTTGCTGATCGCCCGCACCGACTCGCGGGCGATGATCCGCGAGCCGATCGCCGCCTGGAGCACAACCTCGAAGAGCTGGCGCGGGATCAGGTCCTTCATCTTCTCCACCAGCAGCTTGCCGCGGGCGTACGCCTTGTCGCGGTGGACGATCAGCGACAGCGCGTCCACCGGCTCGCCGTTGATCAGGATGTCGAGCTTGGCGAGCTCGCTGCGCCGGTAGCCGGCGAGCTGGTAGTCGAACGAGGCGTAGCCGCGCGAGATCGACTTCAGGCGGTCGTAGAAGTCGTGGATCACCTCGGCCAGCGGGAAGTCGTACTCGATCAGCACGCGGTCGGTGGTCAGGTACTGCAGGCCCCGCTGCTCCCCCCGCCGCTCCTCGGCGAGCTGCAGGAGGTTGCCCACGTACTCCGAACGGGTGACCAGGGTCGCCGTGATGTAGGGCTCCTCCAGGAACGCCAGCCGGCCGGGGTCGGGAAGCTTCGACGGGCTCTCGATCTCGTGCGCTTTGCCGTCCGTGGTGTGGGCGATGTAGCGCACCCCCGGCGCGGTGGTGATCAGGTCGAGGTCGAACTCGCGCTCCAGCCGGGCCTGGATGATCTCCATGTGCAGCAGCCCCAGGAAGCCGCAGCGGAAGCCGAAGCCGAGCGCTCCCGAGCTCTCCGGCTCGAAGGTGAACGAGGCGTCGTTGAGCCGCAGCTTCTCGACCGCGTCGCGCAGGTCCTCGTAGTCGTCCGCCGTCACCGGGTAGAGGCCGGCGAAGACCATCGGCTTCACCTCCTTGAACCCGGGATAGGCGGCCGCCGTGGGGCGCGCCGCGTGGGTGACCGTGTCGCCGATCTGCGCCTGGATCAGGTCCTTGATGCCGGCGTAGAAGAAGCCGGCCTCGCCGACCGAGAGCTCCTCCACCGGGGCCGGCTTCGGCGAGAAGATCCCCAGCTCGTCGATCTCGTAGGCGCGTCCGGAGGCCATGAAGAGGATCCTGTCGCCGCGCCGCAGCGTCCCCTCCACCACCCGCACCATGCAGGCGACGCCGCGATAGGGGTCGTACCAGGAGTCGAAGAGCAGCGCCTTGAGCGGCGCGGCGGGGTCCCCCTGCGGCGCCGGGATGTCGCGGATGACCCGTTCCAGCACGTCCTCGATGCCGATCCCCGCCTTGGCCGAGGTCAGCACGGCGTCGTGGGCATCGATGCCGACCACGCTCTCGATCTGCTCCTTGACCCGGTCGGGGTCGGCGGCGGGGAGGTCGATCTTGTTGATCACCGGGATCAGGTGGAGGTTGGCGTTCACCGCCAGGTAGGCGTTGGCGAGCGTCTGCGCCTCCACCCCCTGCGCGGCGTCCACCACCAGCAGCGCCCCCTCGCAGGCGGCGAGGCTGCGCGACACCTCGTAGGCGAAGTCGACGTGCCCCGGGGTGTCGATCAGGTTGAGCTGGTAGGTCTCGCCGTCGCGCGCCGCGTAGAACAGCCGCACGGCGCGCGCCTTGATGGTGATCCCCCGCTCCCGCTCGAGGTCCATGTCGTCGAGCAGCTGGTCCTTCATCTCCCGCTCCGAGACCGCGTGCGTCACCTGGAGGATGCGGTCGGCCAGGGTCGATTTCCCGTGGTCGATGTGGGCGATGATGGAGAAGTTGCGGATGCGGTCGGGCGGAGTCATGGCACAGGGATAACCGTCGAGCGTGGGGAGAAAGTCCGGGTGGAGCGGGGAGGGTACACGAAAGGCGGTGTGGGAGCCAGTGGGGGGACGCCGAAGGGCGACCGCAGGTCGCCCCTACAACCTCCGGCATACGGTAGTGCCCCGGCGGAGGTTGTAGGGGCGACCTGCGGTCGCCCTCAACAGTCGATCGGGCGCGCCCTACGACTCCTCGTAGCTGATCTCCATCCGCCGGATCTTCCACGCCGACACTCCCACCAGCACCAGGGCCAGCGCCAGCAGCCCGACCACCGAGACCCAGGGCGCCGGGGCGTCGGACATGGTCGCGAGCGGCCCCTCGGGGACCGGCACCGGGCAGAGCGACTGCAGGTAGTGGACGACGCTCACCTGCTTCAGAAACGGCGGCAGCAGGAAGTGGATCCCCTCCCAGCCGAACACCGCGAGCGCCGGCAGCGCCGGGCTCTTGAAGAAGAAGCCGAAGAAGAGGAAGACCGCGCCGTACCCCACGCAGGCGAGGACGCTCACCAGCAGGTAGGCCCCCAGGTGCGCCAGCCCCGGCCCGTGGAAGAGAAAGTGCGAGACCGCCGTCGAGTCGTGCGGCAGGTAGGCGAGGACGAAGGCGACCACCGTCGCGAGCCCGAACAGGCCGCAGGAGACGATCAGCCCCGTCAGATACTTGCCCACCACCAGCACCTCGCGCCGGATCGGCGACAGGAAGTAGTAGTGCAGGCTGCGGTCGAGCGTTTCGCGGCGGATCAGGTTGCCGAAGATCGCGACGCAGCCGAGGAAGATCACGATCCGCAGGATGAACCCCTGGTAGATGCCGGCGAAGAACTGGGTCGCGCCGGCGACGTCGGCGGTGTCGCGGACGCCCCCCGGGACGATCATCCGCAGGAAGAGGATGGCGAGCGGCGCGAGCGCCAGCAGGAGGAGGCCGAACGGGCGCCGGAAGCCTTTGCGCAGCTCGAGCCGGACGACGGCGCGGGTCTGGCTCCACCAGCGTCCCCAGGGCAGACCCGAGTGGGCGGCGGGCGCCGCAGCGGTGACGATATCGCTCACGACTTTTCTCCGTTCGAGCCGATCAGGTACTGGTAAACCGCGTTGACGTCGGAGTCGGCCGGCGCCACGGATTCGACGACGAGCCCGTTGGCGAGCACGATCTCGTTGAGGATCAGATGGAACTTGTCGGCGTCGCGGGTGCGCACCAGCAGGCTGTGGCCGTCCTCCAGCAGGCGGGCCTCGACCACGTGATCCTGCTCGAACGCCCTGGAGGCGAGCAGCGACGGCCGGTCGCAGCGCACCAGCACCTGCATCGGGTGCTCTTCCTCCATCTCGTCGCGCACGTCGCCGATCTCGCCCTCGGCCACGATGTAGCCGCCGTTGATCAGCACCACCTGGTCCGAGATCAGGTCGACCTCGTGCAGGATGTGGCTGGAGACGATCACGTGCAGCCCGCCGTCCGCCAGCTCGCGGAAGAGGTCGATCACCTCGGCGCGGGCCATCGGGTCGAGGCCGTTGAGCGGCTCGTCGAGCACCATCACCGACGGCTCGTGGGCGAGCGCCTGGGCGAGCCGCACCCGCTGGCGCATCCCCTTGCTGTAGCCGGCGACCTTGCGGCCGGCCGCCTCGACCAGCCCGACCCGCTCGATCGCCTTCCAGGCCATCGCCTCGGCCTGCCTGGCGGCGAACCCGTGCACCCGCAGGTAGGACTCGACGAACTGGAACCCGGTCAGCCCCGGCGGGAAGGCGTCGTACTGCGACGCGTAGCCGACGAGGCGGAACAGCTCCTCGGGATCTTTCGGGGTCAGGCCGAACACCGACACCCGCCCCCGCGACGGCTGGATCAGCCCGACCATCATGTTCATCAGCGTCGTCTTGCCCGAGCCGTTCGGCCCCACCAGGCCGGTGATCCCCGGCGGGATCGACAGGTTGACCCGGTTGACCCCCAGCACGTCGCCGTAGAACTTCGAGACGTTCTCGAACACCACCCGGCGGTCGGCAACCGTCGTCTTCTCAAGGGTCATCGGACCACCTCGTAGGCGCGGATGCGCCGGGAGAGCAGCCAGAGCGAGAGCGCGCAGCCGAGGGCGATCGTCAACCAGGCGGACCAGACCGGCTGCGCGAAGTGGCTGTCCTCGACCGGCTGGCCGAACAGGGAGAACCAGACGTTGCCCATCGCGGTCGACAGCGACAGCAGGTACCCCCACCAGGTGTCGAGCGCCTCGTTGAGCGCCCGCGCGAAGCCGGTGAGCACGAGAAAGACGATCAGCAGCGACACCCGCGCCACCGGCTTCCACTTCACCCACGCCGAGATGGCGAGCGCCACCAGCGAGACCACCAGGATCCAGGCCCAGCTGCCGGCGAAGATCGCGGCTCCGATCCGCAGGTTGTTCCCCAGCCACCCCGCCCCCTCCAGGTAGCCCTGGAAGAAGAAGAGCAGCAGCCCCGGGATCCAGGTGACCAGCGACATCAGCGCCACCAGCACCGTCATCTTGCCGAGCACGTACTCGGTGCGCGAGAACGGGCGGGAGAGATAGAGCGGCAGGCCGTTGTTGCGCAGGTCGGGCGCCACCAGGGCGGGGCCCACGAAGAGCGCCATCAGGAAGCAGAGCCAGCTCTGGAACTCGATCCCGCGCCGGAAGAAGGTGGCGTTGATCGGCAGCGCCTCCTTCAACTGGTCGAGCGGCAACTCGATGAACTTGAGCGCCGCGAGGTTGTGATGCAGGTAGATCATCAGCAGCCCGGCGAACGGCAGCAGGAAGCAGAGGGCGTAGAAGGCCACGAACAGCCGGCTGTCGAAGACGTCCTTCGCGGCGTAGCGCGGCAGGATCAAAAAGCGCGACCAGGGAGGGGTGAGCTCCCCCTGGTATCGCCCGTAGTTGCGCTCATACACGGCCATGGTCGGCGACCTCCGTCTCCATCGCCTTGAGGAAGATGTCCTGCAAGGAGTCCTTCTTGTAGTCGAGGCGGCGGATCTGCACCTGGCGCTCCGCCGCGAGCCGATAGAGGTCGCGCACCTCGACTCCCGCCGGCAGCACCAGCTTCATCCGCTGCTTGCCGCCGGCCGCCATCTCGACCCCGAGGGCCTCGACAGCGGCGGTGAACGAGGCCTCGTCGCCGCCGCGGGTCTCGAGCTCGAGGAAGCTCCGGTTGGCCTGGCGCTCCGCCTCCAGATTGCAGTAGGTGGCGACGTTCCCACCCTTGAGGACCAGCACCTCGTCGCAGCACTCCTCGACATCGCGCAGCAGGTGCGATGAAAGGATGACGTTGACCTCGCCGGTGTCGCGGATGTCGTGGATCAGCCGCAGCATCCGCTCGCGGGCGGCGGGGTCGAGGCCGTTCGTCGGCTCGTCGAGAAAGAGCAGGCGGGGCCCGTGGACCAGCGCCTGGGCCAGCTTGGCGAGCTGTTTCATGCCGAGCGAATAGGTGTCGACCGGGCGATAGCGGGCCTCGCCCAGGCCGACGTAGAACATGGTCTCGTGGGCGCGCTCCAGCGCCCGCTCGGCAGGCAGACCCGAGACCTCCCCCATCAGCCGCACGAACCGGACCCCGGTCATGCCGCCGATGAAGGCGTCGTTCTCGGGCATGTAGCCCATCAGCCCGCGGATCTCCCGCGCCTCGGTCTGGATGTCCTTGCCGAAGATGCGGGCTGTCCCCCTGGAGGGGGGGTGGAACCCGAGGAGCGTATGGAGAAGCGTGGTCTTGCCCGCTCCGTTCGGCCCGAGGAGGCCGATGCAGCGGCCGGAGAGGGAGGCGTTCAACCCTTTCAGGATCGGACGCCCCCCGAACTGGACCTCCAGGCCCTGGAGCTCGATGACGGGTGAATTCGACATGATCATTTCTCCAGGGCCTTGCAGCCGGCCTAGTGGACGGCTTCCTCTTCCGCCTGGTGCATCCCCCCGAGCATGCCGCCGAAGCTGGCCAGCGTGCCGAGGTTCAGGCCGAGCGGGTTCTGGTTGCTCCCCGCGAAGACGATACGGTCCGGCTCCGCGTAGGCGTAGTAGAGCGTCGGTCCCTGCCCGGCGAGCAGCTTGCCGAGCTGCGCCGCGCCGTTGGGATGCCCCTTCGACGGACCGCTCGGCAGCACCTGCGAGGCCGCCTTCGCGACCGGCGCGATGTTGGTGTAGAGCAGGGCCGAGACGTTCACCTGGCCGTCCGGACCGAGCAGGTCGCGGAACTTCGCCGTGGTGGCGAGCGTCACCCCGGAATCCCGGAGCTGGATGGCCCGCTCGATCAGCGCCCGGCTCGGGCCGGCGATCATGTAGCCGTCCTCGAACAGGTAGTGGATCGAGGGCTTGCCGTCGGCCGGGACGATCGCGTAATACGTGCGGCCGCCGGCCTGCTCGCTGGTCAGCTGCACCCCCGGCTTGCCGTGGGCCCGCAGCTCGGCGTCGATCTGCGTCACGGCCTTCTGGAAGGTCTGCTGCAGCTTCGCCGTGTCATACACCTCGGCCACCAGCTTCCACGACGGCGTCGGCAGCAGCGGGCCGTCCACCCCCATAGCGACCTCGCCGCCGAGCGGCGCCACAAGGTCGTTGCGCAGGTCGAAGCCGTGCTTCGCCTGGGCGTCCGCCAGCTCCTGGGCGAGCTCGGGCTTGATCGACAGCATTTCGTCCAGGATGCTCACCGGACTCTTTACGACAAATGCCGACACGAAGTTTGCGTCCGGCGAGAAGAAGCTCAGGGAACCCATCGGCGCCGGCGCGGCCAGCCAGGCGGCGATCCCCCGCCGCGCCTGGGCGAAGGTAAGGGCGGCGCGGGTCTCGGCCCGGCCGTCGACTTCCCGGCGGTCGATGATGAACTGGTCGAGATCGAGCACGCCGAGCTTCGCGGCCATCTGCTGCTCGTCCGGGGTCTTGCCGGCCTCCCCCTTGGCCACCAGCGTGTGGAGGTCGGCCGCGAACAGCCAGCCGGCGCCATCCTGGTAGTCCTGCGCGATCCGGCCGCGGAAGGCGGTCGCCGTGAACGGATTGGAACCGGCGGAAACCACCGCCGCCACCTTGCGCAGCTCGTCGCCGCTCGGCGAGGCCACCAGCAGGCCGTTGTGGATCCAGAGCAGCATGGCGGTCCCCTCGGCAGGAGCCGCCGCCGGATCGTCCACGAACTGCACCTTCCCCTGGCCGCTGGCGGCGATCTCCTGGGCCACCGTGGCGCGGAACGAGGCCTCGTTGGTCACCTCGGCCAGCAGCACCGGCGCGCACTTCTCGCCGCTGGCGGCATTCATCGCCACCGCCACCTCGTCCCCCAGGTTCTGGCCGAGAGCGCCGAGCTTGGCGATCATCTGGTGAAACTTCTGCTCGTTGTCGGTCGAGCGCAGGATGCCGCTCCACCACTGGGCGAGCGACGGGCTCTCGCTGATCTTCTCGTCGAGGATCTGCTGGGTCTGCGCGAGACTCTTCGAGAGGTTCGGCAGGGCGATCCAGATCGTCGTCCCCTCGGGGGCGAGGTCGAGCAGCCGGGTCGAGTAGCGCAGGCCGGGGCGCTCGACGCGGGCGTCGATGTCACGCCCCAAGGCGGTCAGCTCGGCCAGCAGCTGGTCGTACTCCTTGGCGTTGCGGCTCCAGGCCACCTCGTCCTTGACCGGCACCCGCTCGACGCTGGCATGGGTGGTCACCTGGTCGCCGGGGTGGAGCAGCGTGTCCTTCCGCCCCTGCTGCACCCGCACCTCCCCCTGCACCACCGACACGCGGGACCCCTTGGTGCCGCTGTTGACGGCGAAGATCGTGCCGGTCACCGAGACCTCGGCGTCGCGGGTGGCGACGTAGAGATGCCGGTTGCGCTGCTTGGCGGCCTTGACGATGATGCGGCCGCGCTCGAGCTGGATGGTGTTCCCCTTGCGGCTGGCGTCGAGCGAGAAGCCGGCCCGCTCGCCCATCTCGATCAGCGAGCCGTCGGCCATCCGCACCAGGGCCGTGGACCCCTTGGCGGTGCGGACCTCCTCGCCCTCGTCGATCGTGGCGCCGGCGCCGATCGCCCGGCTGGAATCGCCGGCCACGCGGTAGAGGGTCCCCTCGACCGATTCGATGCGGGCCATCTTCGCGCCGCCGACCATCATCTCCTGGACCATCCTCACCAGGCCGAAGCCGATGGCGATCGCCAGCACCGCGGCGAGGCTCATCCAGACGGCCCGGTTTGCCGGGAGACGATGCGGGGCCTTGACCGGGCGGCGCTCGGCGGCCTTCCCGCCCTGCTGGGCCTCGCGGAGCGCCCGGCGGCAGGGGACGCAGCTCCGCGTATGGTCCTCGACGAGCAGCGCGCGCGCCGTGGACAGCTCACCCCGTACGTAGGCGGGGATCAGGGACTGGAAATCCTCGCAGCCGTGCAGGCTGCCGAGGGCCGGGGCGGCGGCGGGAGCGGCGGCCTGAACGGCCGGGGCGCCTTCCTGCGACAGCCGCGCCCAGACGCGGGCGGCGGCCTCTTCGACCTGCCGCGGGTCGATCGGGTCGTCGGCCACCTGGTGGACCGCCTCGTCCAGGAGGTCGGAGTTGTTCTTGAACAGGCTCATGACAGTTCTCCTTCAAGCGGTCCGAGCTCTTTCTGGAGCCGGTGCCGCGCACGGTGCAGTAAGACGGCGATGGAGGTCTGCGAGGCGCCAAGCATCTTGGCGATCTCCAGATTGCCCAACCCCTCGAGATAGCGGAGCGAGAAGATCTCGGCCTGACGGGGGGAGAGGCGTGCCATCGCCTCCCGCAGCCGGACTTTCAGCTCCCGGCTCCCCTGCATGCGTTCCGGTCCCGGATCGGTGGTGTCCACCAGGTCGTCGCCGACCTCGTCGATGTCGACCCGCCGGGACCGTTTGCGACGCCGCATCAGGTCTAGCGCGGCGTTGACGGCCGCGCGATGTAGATAGCTCCCCGCGCTCTCGGAAAGATCCGGTTGCTCCTCTCGCCGCAGTAGACGGGTGAAAACGGTCTGCAGCACATCCTCCGCGTCCATGGCGTTGCCGGTGATCCGGTGCGCCGCGCGGTAGACCGCCCCATGGTGTTCCCGGAACAACGCTTCCAGGGCGCCTGGGGGGCTGTTTAGCGGTGGTCGTTGGTCATAAACTGCGGCTTGCACGCCTCCTGCCCTCCTTTCTCCTTCGCCCATGAAACGCACCTCCCGGGTATTTGTTACAGGGTATCGCGGAAGAGGGGCGGCGGGGGTGGTCATCTCGTATATACATGGATATACTTTCCGTGGGAGGTACCACGATGTCCACGGCGAAAGTCTTCCAGAGCGGCAACAGTCAAGCCGTTCGATTGCCCAAGGAGTTCCGGTTCCCCATGGGGGTCGAGGAGGTCACCATCCGTCGCCAGGGGGACCGGATCATCCTCGAGCCTCTCGAGCGCGAGGAGTGGCCGGAGGACTTCTGGAAGGCTTTCGGAGGATTGAGCTCCGACTTCGAGCGCCCGCGGCAGGAACGCCAGGAGCGGGAGAGCCTTGACTCGTGACCTATCTCCTGGACACCAACATCTGTATCTACGCCCTGAAGAACCGCCCGCCCGAAGTCCTCGAACGGCTCCAGGCCGTCGGAAGAGGGGCGGTCGCCCTGAGCGTGATCACGGTCCTGGAACTGCGTCAGGGGGCTGAGAAGAGCCAGCAGACGGCGGCGAATCACTCCCGGCTGGATCTCTTCCTAGCTCCGATGAAAATCCTCTCCTTCGACGAGGAAGCCGCCCTCGCCGGAGCGCGCATCCGAGCGCATCTGGAGCGCCGGGGCACTCCCATCGGAGACCTCGACAGCCTGATCGCGGCGCACGCGCTGGCGCGGGACCTGATTCTCGTCACCAACAATCTCCGAGAGTTCGAACGGGTGCCCGGCCTGCAGACGGAGAACTGGGCCCGGTAACAGGGGCTCAACCAGGTAGACCCGCCACCAGCTTCTTCGGCCGCAGGCGATCTTCGGCGTCCTTCATCTCGATCATAATCATACTGAACGGCCGACGACCCGCTCAACCTCTTCAGCATCGAGGTGTCTGTATCTCGGGAGGAACTATGGAAACCTGGCATCGCCTTTTATCGTGGACAGCCCGCCTCGGACCCGCCTTTCTCATCCTGTGGATCGCCTGGGGAGGCTTCAGCTCACCCTGCTGGGGCGAGCCCGCCGATTCCTTGATCGACAAGCTGAAGGAGAGCCTGCCTTTCGAGATCGACGACGCGCGGATCAGCGTGACCGTCACCGACTCCACGGACGACCACGTCGTCGTGACGCTCCGGGGGGACGTGAACGACGACCTGGAGAAGCAGGACATCCTCACGCGGGCCGAGAACGTGATCGCGGAGAGCGGCAAGATCCGGGACCGGATCTTCGTCAAATCACCCGGCCCCCTTGAGACGCCTGAGCCCGAGACCACGGACGTCTGGGTCCTCACCTATATCCGCAGCCGGGTCTCCGCCGCGGGAACCAGCGACACCCTCCAGGCGGCGACGCCGGACAGCGTCGATCTCCTGGTGCAGGCCCTCAATTCCGTCTACGGCCCGTCGATGGTGCAGAGAGCCGGCGGCGGCCGCCTGTTCCTCCACGGCAAACAGAGCCAGGTTCTCGCGATCAAACGGTTCCTCGCCCTGATCGATTCTCCATGGCCGCAGGTGCAGATGAACCTGTGGGCCATCCAGGTCAGCGGCGCACCGGAGGACGTCTCCTGGAGAATCCAGAGCATCGGAGACCAGATCCGCGCGGTGCGGGACCGCATGGGAGAAGTGCAGCGGGCCCTGGCACGCATCGTCGTGCGGAACGACAGTCCGGAGGATGCGGAACATTGGGAAAAACTCGCGGGAGAGTTCGAGAAAGCCGGGATCGAGCTGCACGCGAAAGGTTCTCTCTCGCTCAACGAATCGCTTCTGCTGCTGATTCTTCATCCGCGGCGAGATCAGAAGGTGAAAGATTTTCAGGAGCTCGTCAGATCCCAGTGCGCCAAGTGGACCCAGGAGATGGGCGCCAAACCGGCCCACGCCGAGAAGGCATGCCGGGAGGCTCGCTTCGTACCCTTCCACCGGCTCGCCGACGTTCTCGCGGGGAGCTACGAGGAGGACAGAGCGAGCTTTCTCTACTTCCGCGACGCCCTCTACTGTTTCGCCGACAAGACCCGCTGGCCCTACCGTCCCGACGCGCCCAGAAGCCTGGTGCGCACTGGAGCGACCGTCGACCGGGTGCTCAAGTCGGTCACCGACGCTTTCTCCGCCGACATGAACGACCTGTTCCTCGATCCTCTCCTCGACGGCATCCAGCGCGCGGGCACGAGTCGACGCAAGGGAGAAGGCGTGGCACTGGTCGGCCGGACCCGCATCGTCGTCACCAGCGGCCTGGAGGCCGGGATGGCACCGGAAATGGCATCCTTCGTCGAGTCGGGGCGCCCGAAACCTTTCGGTAAGGAGCTGCTGGACTTCGCGTTTCCGGCCAGCGAAACGGGCGAAAACACCCAGAAGGACAAGCTGGCCGGGGCCAGCAAGGTTCTGGCCGGCCTGTCCGGCGCCCAGGCCCTCGGGCTGGCCGCTCTTCTCTCCGCGGACACCGAGCCGGCCTACACGAAAGTAGCGCCCGGAATCGCTCTCAGCATCCGGCCCACGGTCCTGCCCGACGGCGGCGCCGCGCGGGTCACCGTGGACGCCCGGTTCGGCGTCGCCTCCACACCCCTGGACCAGAGCCGGACGGATCTGTGGCGCGCGGCTCCGCCGGCAGGTATCGCCAGCCACAACATCCACACCGACGCCGCGGTGAGCGCCTTCGACCTGTTCGACATCTCGTCGTTCTCGATCACGGTGTCCGCCCCGCAGACGCCGTTCTACATCCCGATTCTCGGCAGGCTCCCCGTTCTCGGTCCGGCCTTCCAGATCCCCCGGCGCGACAAAGAGACGCTGTTCGAGAGCATCGTTCTGGTCAACACCGTCATCCTGCCGCGTTCGGTCGAGCTGCAACGCTTCTACGGCCGCGACGTCAACCCCCGGCCGGATCCATCGATCGACTGCCGGGAGGAGCCGGAGCCCGACCCCGCAAGCGCGCGCAGCCCCGCCCGGTGACTTTTCCGCAAACCCGCTGTAAATGACTCCCGAGGGACTCGCCGTTCCCTCGCGGAGTCACCCGGTCTCCCTCGGTCCTATTCATTTCTGATCCGAACGTAAAAAACTCATCTCCGGCACGGGATTCGATCCAGATTGCCGGAATCTGCGCCATTCGTTCCCTCCACGGTGACCGGATAGCTGTCACTTTTCCGCCGCTCGCGAACCGCGGCTGGCAGCCCTGAAAAGGGGTCCTTCAATTCTATTGACAGGCGTAAATGAGGCGTATATATTGGTTTTGTCAGCCCCGGGGAATGGTGATAGCTCCCGAACGCGCGGGAGACCACAGAAAACGTTATGGAACGCACCGAACCCAACCAAATTTCTGTAAAGGACGAATCCTCATGGCAAAGGCAAACACGCTGATCGACAACTTCAACGACGACTCGACCGACGCCGCCAAATGGACCGCGTACGGCAACCCCGCGCCGATGTCCGAGCGCATCCGCGAGATCAACGGCCGGGTCGAGATCTACCTGCGCAGCGGCGAAGCGGTCTATTCCGGCTACCGTTCGAGCGCCACCTATGACCTGACCAATTCCTATGCCTTCGTGGAGCTGGTCAGGCCGCCCCGCCAGGTCGCGAACGTGGTGGCGCAATTCTCCGCCGGCTCGCCGACGAGCTCGGTGTTCTTCTCGGTGGAGAATGAGGTGCTGTTCTGCATCCAGCTCGTTTCGGGAACCTTCACGACGGTGGAGTCGGTGCCCTACGATCCCAAGAATCACCGCTGGCTCCGGCTGCGCGAGCGGTCCGGAATCACCTACTGGGAAGTGGCGCCCGACGGCGTGACGTGGACGGTCCTGTTCAGCAAGCCGGATCCGGTCGCGCTCACCGCGGTGACCCTGCAGTTCCAGGCGGGTCTGAACGCCGCCGTGCCGTCGCCGGGCATCGCGATCTTCGACAACTTCAACGTCCTCACCACCACGCTCTCCCGCCGGATCGAAGAGCGGCGGCTGTCCGCGGAGGAGGTGCGGGAAGAGGCCGCGGAGCTGGCGGCGGAGAGGCCGCACGCCGAGCACGTCAACAACAACGACGAGGTCAATTACCCCGGATATTCATTCATCGGGAACTTCTCCAAGAGCCTGATGCACGACAGCCTGGGAGATCCCGACCCGGCCTCGTACGGCACGCTGCTGCGCGCTCTCGAGAGCCGGGACCCTCAGGACTTCGAGGAGATCCGGCTCGCCATCCTGCCCGCCGGCACCCCCCTCAAGCTCACCAATCCCCAGACGGGTCTGACCTTCGACATCGAGGGCCCCGACCCGCAGGAGCTGACCCAACCGCCCGCTCCCCGGTTCGACAGCGAGCAGACGGCGCACGAGGCGGGTGAGCTCTACTGGATGGCGCTGGCCCGCGACGTCTCGTTCATCAACTATGGAACGGATGCCACGATCGCGGCGGCGATCACCTCGATCAACAACGAATTCCCGGCCTATGGTGGCGCGCGCCCGGTCGCGGCGCAGACCGTGTTCCGGGGGATCTATCCCGGCGAGCAGGCGGGCCCGTACGTGTCGCAATTCCTGCTCAAGGGGAACGTCGATCCGCGCAAGCCCGCCGGCATGGGGTCGACCGGCGCGACCGACGGCTTCGTCTCCTACGGCGCGCAGGGGATCGATCAGCGGATCATCGTGGCCAAGATGGGAACGGATTACCTGACCGCCTTCACTCCCTGGCTGGACGCGCAGAACGGGGTGGACAAGCGGGGTCAGGATCAGTTCGAAAGCGTTTCCGGGAGTCCGATCCGCCGCTTCATCACCACCCTGCGCGACGGCACGACCTTCGTGCATTTCGACCAGGTGCTGAACGCCTATTACAACACCGCCTGGTATCTGATGTCCGAGCCGACGGGCAACCAGCTGACGAACAACATCGGCACCGGACGCCCGCAGATCGATGCGGAATTCCCCAGGAACCCCGGCAACCCCTACGATCCGCCGGGCACCGCGTCGGATTCGAAGACGCAGGTCGGCTTCGGCACCTTCGGTCCGATCCACCTGCTCCAGGCGCTCGCCGAGGTGCTGGGGCGGGCGATCCGCGCGGTCTGGTGGCAGAAGTGGGGGGTGCACCGGCGGCTGCGCCCCGAGGAGTACGGCGGGCGCGTGCACAACCAGATCACGGGCACGCGCACGTACCCTCTCCATCCCAGCATCGTCAACTCGCTGAAGTCCGGCGGGCTGTCCCCCTACTTCGGCAACGCCGGCGAGCGTTTCCCCGAGGGGTACTTCCTGCCGCAGGCCTATCCGGAGGGGGCGCCGACGCATCCGGCCTACGGAGCGGGGCACGCCACCGGCTCCGGCGCCTGCGTCACGATCCTCAAGGCCTTCTTCGACGAGTCGACGCTGATCGAGAACCCGCAGCAGGCCAACGCCACCGGGACCGCGCTGGTGCCCTACCCCGGTTCGGACTCCGCGCAGATGACGGTCGGGAGCGAGCTCAACAAGCTGGCCGGCAACATCGCGCTCTTCCGCAACGCCGCGGGGGTGCACTGGCGCACCGACTACAGCGAGTCGCTGCCGCTGGGGGAAGCGATCGCGATCCGTCTGCTCCAGGAGATGTCGCTCGGCTTCAACGAGGACGACGCCTACTTCGAATTCACCAAGTTCGACGGCCAGAAGATCCGCATCTTCGACGGCCGGGTGGTGAACGTCTAGCCCGGCCCGGCGAATCTGGACGAGACCGAGGCCCCGCCGGACGACGGGGCCTCGTTTCAACTCCGACACTTTACTTCCGCCTTTGTTACGCCTAAACTCTCGACACGCGCTCCGGCGACTTATCGCGCCGGAGCGCCACTGGAAGAGCAGGGAAGGCGCTGTCGATCCACTTGTGCCCCGGCACCAGGAGGGACTATTCTGTGCTATCCGAAGAGCCGGGCTGGAATCAATTGAAAATGCCGTTTGGTCACCAAGGAAGTGGAGAGGTAGTGGCGCGACATCTCACCTTGCAAGTGCCCCGCCTGTCGCTCAGCGAGAAGGCAGCTCTCTTCCGTCGGCAGCTGCAGCTTCTCAAGGCAAGCTCGCAAGAGAGCCCTTCAGCCGAACACGGATACCTGTTTGCCTGCGCGGCGACGCATCGCGCCATCGCGTCTTATTGGGATTACTTGCAAAGAGATTATGAGGAGCCCTGGCCGTTGCCTCCCCTGGAGGGAGAGGAGGCTTTGCAGGATCTGAGACGGCAAGCGCGCGGGCTGGCCGAGGAGATTGGAGCCGCCCTGGCTCAACAGGAGCCGATCTCGGCTGGATACAGGATCGGTGAGATCTATACGGCTCTGCTCCCTGCCGATTTTCGCGCGAAGCATGGCGTTTTCTACACCCCGCCGGCCTTGACCCACCGCCTGCTGCATCTGGCCTCAGGGGCAGGAGTCGACTGGGCGAAGGCTCACGTCCTGGATCCGGGGTGCGGAGGGGGTGCGTTCTTGACGCCGGTGGCGCTCAAGATCCTTTCCGCGCTCGACGCCAAGGACCCGATCGCTATTTTGAATCACATCTCCACCCACGTTTGCGGATTCGAGCTCGACCGGTTCAGCGCGTGGATCTCTCAGGTCGTCCTGGAGTCCGCTCTGATGGAAGTCTGCCGGGCGGCTGGAATGAGATTGCCTGGAGTCGTCACGGTTTGTGATGCTCTCGCCCGGCAACCCGGCAAGGAAGGATTCGACCTCGTGATCGGAAATCCGCCCTATGGCCGTCTGACGCTGGAGCCCGAGCTTCGAGCCCGGTACCGCCGCAGCCTCCACGGCCATGCCAATGCGTATGGTCTGTTCATGGATCTGGGGGTGCGCTGGACCCGGCCCGGAGGAACCATCGCATACATTACGCCGACGGGTTTCCTGGGTGGCCATTACTTCAAAGAGCTGCGCAAGCTGATGGCGGATGAGGCGCCACCGCTCGCCATCGACCTCGTCACCAGCCGGAAAGGCGTTTTCTCCGGCGTCCTGCAGGAAACCCTGCTGGCTACCTATCGGACCGGTGGGAAGGCCCGCCAGGCGCGCGTACACATCCTGTCCCTGCAAAGCGAGACCACCCTGGAAGTGAGCCTGGCCGGCGCCTTTTCGCTGCCCGGGACAAAGACCGATCCATGGCTGATTCCGCGGAGTGGTGGGCAGGCGGAGCTGATCACGCGTCTTCGCAATATGCCGCATCGGCTGTCAGACTACGGCTACAAGATCTCAACCGGCCCCCTGGTCTGGAACCGGCACAAGCCGCAATTGCACGCCCACCCGGTCAGCGGCTCCTATCCAATCCTCTGGGCTGAGTGCGTCACCTCGGATGGACGCTTCGAGCACCGCACGGAAAAGAAAAACCACAAGCCCTACTTGAAGCCGAAAAGAGGTCAGGAATGGTTGCTGACCGACCAACCCTGCGTGCTGGTCCAGAGGACGACCGCCAAGGAGCAACGGCGAAGGTTGATCGCCGCCGAGTTGTCCGGCAAGCTCATCCGGAAGCTCGGAGCCGTCTCGGTGGAAAATCATTTGAACATGGTCCGGCCGGTGGTCGAAGAGCCGGCGGTCTCGTTGCGAGTGATCGCAGCCCTCCTCAACAGCGAAGTCGTCGACGCCGCGTTTCGTTGCATCAGCGGCAGCGTAGCGGTCTCGGCGACGGAGCTGGAGGCGCTGCCCCTGCCGCCACCCGAAGCGGCGCGGCGCCTGGAGGAGCTTCTGGAGGCGGGCGCCACCGTGGATGCCCTCCAGGATCAGATCCGCGATCTGTACATGCGCGAGCAGACCCATGCCGCTGCCTGATCTGCCGCCAGTCTCCGCGATCCGGGAGAGATTGGCGGCGATCTTTCCGGAAGGGATTCCCAATCGCCTTTACTTCACGCGTGAGATGGCCGCCAAGGTCGTCTTCGTGATGCTCTACACCGGAGCGATCGAGCGCTCGTCTGGTTCATGGCGGAGCCGGATCAGGTCGTCATCCTTCGAGGTAAGCCTTCTCTGGCCAGGAGACGGATCTTCGACCTGATCCAGGAACAGGCATAGAAGGCCGCCGCAGAGCGAGGGGTGACAGCGGAAATCCTCTCGCGTAAAATCCGGGCAACTCGTCTTGCCCGGAACACGAAGGGGGCGCTATGCCGAAGGCCGCGATCGCCGATTCCTTGTCCGACTGGGAGGGGCTCCTCACCAGCGCGAGCGGTCTTCCGCTCGACGACGCTCTGCTGGGTGAGAATCTCGAGGAGCTGCGGACCCTCCTCGAGGAGGCGAAAGAGCTCCACGCGCGGCGGATGCGTCTGGAGGGCGAGCGCCGGGCGACCGCGCAGGCGCTCGCCGAGACCACCGGCAAGGCCAAGACGATCGCCAGCCGGATCCGCTCCAAACTCAAGGGGGTCTATGGGCACACCAGCGGCCAGCTCATCCGCTTCGGCATGAAGCCGCGCCCGCTCGCCCGCGGCGATTCGCCGCTGAAACCCGACTCCGCCGCGTTCAAAAAAGAGTAGCCCGGCGCCATTTTTCGATCGACAGGAGGAAAAACTGGAAGGGGAGCCTCGCCCTTCCAGATTTCCTCGAGAAATTTCGAAGGGGAGCCTTCCCCTTCCAAAATTTCCTGAAAAATCTCAGAGGGGGGTCTTCCCCTTCCAAAATTTTGAGGCGGATTTGGGAGGGGAGCCGTCCCCTCCGAGATTTTCCTGGGGGATTTGGGAGGGGAGCTCCGCCCTCTCAAATTTTCCGCGGCGGAAGGCTGAGGCTCGCGATCTCGGCTTGCCGAGATATTCTCTCTGTACATGTCCGTCGACTCACAGTTCCGACACCGCCGTTCCATCCGGCTGCGTAGCTATGGGTATGCCTGGAATGGGTTCTACTTCGTGACTATGTGCGCGTATCAGCGACAATGCCTGTTCGGAAAGATTCTCGACGGCCGGATGATCCTGAAGGAGAGCGGCCTCGTCGTCGACGAAGAGTGGCGGAGAGCCCCGCTGATCCGGCCGGATGTTCGTCTCGATGCCTTCGTGGTCATGCCGAACCACTTCCACGGCATTCTCCAGATCTTGCCGGCCGCCCCGGCGGAGGTTGTAGGGGCGACCGGCGGTCGCCCTGGTCGTGTGGACGGCCGGCAAGGTCCCGAATCCAAGTCCGTCGGCGCGATCCTTGCCGGTTTCAAATCAGCCTGTACGAGCCGGGTCAACGGCTTGCGGGGGACCCCCGGCGTTCCCCTGTGGCAGCGGAATTATTTCGAGCGGGTGATTCGCAACGAAGAGGAGTTGCTGGTGATCCGGAGATATATCGAGAACAATCCAGCCGCCTGGGCAAAGGACGAGGAAAATCCGGATCGATCTTGAAGCTCGGGATCACGCCCCGGCGAAGGTTGTAGGGGCGACCTGCGGTCGCCCGTCAACGTTCCTGCCACGCCATCGGTCCACCCACCCGCCCGGGCGACCGCAGGTCGCCCCTACAACGCCGCGCAGGTTTTCTCAGAGGCAATCAAGAGCAGATCGAGCGGGTTCGCAACGAAGAGGAGCTGCTGGCGATCCGGAGATATATCGAGAACAATCCAGCCGCCTGGGCAAAGGACGAGGAAAATCCGGATCGATCTTGAAGCTCGGGATCACGCCCCGGCGGAGGTTGTAGGGGCGACCTGCGGTCGCCCGGGCGGGTGGGCGGACCGATTGCGTGGCAGGACCGTTGAAGGGCGACCGCAGGTCGCCCCTACAACCTTCGCGCAGGTTTTCTCAGAGGCAATCAAGAGCAGATCGAGCGGATTCGCAACGAAGAGGAGTTGCTGGCGATCCGGAGACATATCGAGAACAATCCAGCCGCCTGGACAGAGGACGAGGAAAATCCGGATCGATCTTGAAGCTCGAGATCACGCCCAGGCGAAGGTTGTAGGGGCGACCTGCGGTCGCCCTTCAGCGGTCCTGCCACGCCATCGGTCCGCCCCCCCGGGCGACCGCAGGTCGCCCCTACAACGCCGCGCAGGTTTTCTCAGAGGCAATCAAGAGCAGATCGAGCGGATTCGCAACGAAGAGGAGTTGCTGGCGATCCGGAGACATATCGAGAACAATCCAGCCGCCTGGACAGAGGACGAGGAAAATCCGGATCGATCTTGAAGCTCGGGATCACGCCCCGGCGAAGGTTGTAGGGGCGACCTGCGGTCGCCCTTCAACGGTCCTGCCACGCAATCGGTCCGCCCACCCGCCTGGGCGACCGCAGGTCGCCCCTACAACGCCGCGCAGGTTTTCTCAGAGGCAATGAAGAGCAGCCGTCCGGTCCGGCCTGAGAACACCTACCCCCGCTGGTTCACCCACTCCCACCCGAACCGCCCCTTGATGCAGAGGTGGCCGCGGGTGACGCCGTTGTCGGTGGGGGAGGTGACTTTGACGATCTTCTCGTCCTGGACGTGCACGGTCAGCGTGCAGCCGACGCCGCAGTAGGGGCAGATGGTGTCGGTGGCGGTCTGCGCGGGCTCGTTCCAGGCGCCCTCCTGGCGCAGGTCGAACTCGCTCTTGAACATCAGCGCGCCGGTGGGACAGACGCCGATGCAGTTGCCGCAGTAGACGCAGGCCGAGTCGGTCAACGGGACGTCGTATTCGGTGGAGATGCGGGCGTCGAAGCCGCGGCCGGCGAGAGCGATGGCGAAGGTGTTCTGCGCGTCCGTGCCGCACGCCTCGACGCACTTGTAGCAGACGATGCACTTCGAGTAGTCGCGGACGTAGAGGTCATTGTCCACCTTCACCGGCTGGCGCACGGTGGCGGCCTCGCCATCGTGAGACGGATGATGGTGGCCGGGGCGGGCGGCATCGCGCTCGCCCGCGCGGGCCGGGGGCGCCGGCGGGCCGAAGCGCTCGGGATGGGCGTCGTAGCGCTCCATGTAGCCTTGAATCTGCGGCGCGGTCGACAGATCGACCGACGAGGCCAGCAGCTCGAGCACCATCCGCCGGCTCAGCCGCACGCGCTCGGAATCCGTATGGATCACCATGCCCGCCTCGACCTTGCGCGAGCAGGCGGGGACGAGCACGCGCGACCCTTCGACCTCCACCACGCAGATGCGGCAGACGTTGACCGGCGTCAGGTTCTCCAGGTAGCAGAGGGTGGGCGTCTCGATCCCCAGCTGGCGGGCGGCCTCGAGCAGCGTCGCCCCCTCGGGCACGGCGACGACCTGGCCGTCGATCGTGATCTCCACCACGCGCCGGGGGCGCGGCGGCGGCGCCACCGGCAGCGGACCGCGGGGGACGGGGATCTTGGCCTCGGGCGCGTCCTGGCTCATCGCGTCTCCTGAAAGATGGGGAAGCGGGCGAGCGCCGACTCGATGGCGCCCGAGGCGGTCTGACCGAGGCCGCAGATGGAGGCGTCGCGCATCGCCTGCCCCAGCTCCTGGAGCAGGGCCACCTCCGCCGCCACCGAGCCCAGCGGCCGGTCGGTCGCCAGCCGGTGGAGCAGCTCTTCCTGGCGCACGGTGCCGACGCGGCAGGGGACGCACTGGCCGCACGACTCGTCGCGGAAGAACTGGGCGATGCGGCGCAGGATCTGGCGCAGGTCGACGGTGTCGTCGAACGGCATCACCACCGCCGAGCCGAGCGTCGCCCCGGCGGCCCGCGTCCCCTCGAAGGTGAGCGGGATGTCGAGCTGGTCGGGACCCACGAAGGCGCCGGCCGCGCCGCCCAGCAGCACGGCCTGCAGGCGCCCGCTGCCGCCGATGCCGCCGGCGAGGTCGAGCAACTCTCCGAGGGTGATGCCGAACGGCGCCTCGTAGACACCGGGGCGGTTCACGTGGCCGGAGAGGCAGAAGAGCTTGGGACCGGTCGAGCGCTCGGTGCCGATGGCGGCGAACGCCTTCCCCCCCTCGATCACGATGGGGAGCACGTTGACCAGGGTCTCGACGTTGTTGATCACCGTCGGCCGGCCGAAGAGCCCCGCCTCGGTGGGGAACGGCGGCTTGTTGCGCGGCTCGCCGCGGCGCCCCTCCAGCGAGTTCATCAGCGCCGTCTCCTCGCCGCAGATGTAGGCCCCGGCGCCGCGCCGCAGCTCGATGTCGAAACGCACGCCGTCGCCGAGGATGTTATCGCCGAGGAAGCCGCGGTCGCGGCAGCGCTGGAGGGCGTTCGCGATCCGCGCCAGCGCCAGCGGATATTCGCCGCGGAGGTAGAGATACCCTTTTTCGCAGCCGGTGGCGAAGCCGGCGATCGTCATCGCCTCGATCAGCGCGAAGGGGTCGTGCTCCATCAGCACGCGGTCCTTGAAGGTGCCGGGCTCGGACTCGTCGGCGTTGCAGATCAGGTAGCGCGGCAGCGCGGTCGAGCGCGCCCCCTGCCACTTCACCCCGGTGGGGAACGCGGCGCCGCCGCGGCCGACCAGCTTGGCCTCGACGACCTCTTTCACCACCGCCGCGGGTCCCATCTCGAAGGCGCGGCGCAGGGCGAGGAAGCCGCCGGCGGCGCGGTAGTCGTCGAGGCTGGTGGGATCCACCCGGCCGACGCGGGCGAGCAGCTTCAACCCCGGCTGTCCCGCCTGGGGGACGGAGACCGCGAGGTCCGGCTGCGGCACGGGCGCGCCCACGATGGCGGTGAGCAGGTCCGCGCCGTTGGCCGGTGCGATGTCGCGGTCGCGCGGCGGGCTGCCCGCCGCCACCACGAGCGCCGCGGGCGCCCGCTCGCAGAGGCCGAGGCAGGGGCTGCGGTGCCAGGTGGCGTGGCCGTCCCGGGTCTCGCCCGGGGGGCCGAGCATCGCCTCGACTTCCGCGCAGAGCGCCTCGGCGCCGCGGGTCCGGCAGGCGATGTCGTCGCAGACGTGCACGGTCACCGGCGGGTGCGGCCGGGTCTGGAACAGGGCGTAGAAATCGGCGACCCCGAACGCCTCGGCCGGGGGCACCTCCAGCCGGAAGCAGGCGTAGTTGAGCGCGCCCGGGCTGATCCACCCCTTGCGGTCCTGGATGGCGTGCAGCACCGGGATCAGGTACTGCCGGCGGTCGCCGTTTCCTTCTCCGTTCAAGGACAAGGCGGCGAGACAGGCGTCGACGGCCTCGGTCTCCTCCGGGTCGGCTTCGGCGGCGGTGAAGTGCAGGTCCATGATCGTCCAGACTCTACTATGCCCTTCCATCGAAGGTGTTCGCAGGCCACGCGGTGTAGGGGCGCAGCATGCTGCGCCCCTACGACAGCGCCAGGGCTGGAGCCCCCACCGGCTCGAGCCGCACCGCCGTGGCCTTGAACTCCGAGGTGCCGGACTGCGGGTCGACGGCGTCGATGGTCAGCTCGTTGGTGGCCACCTGGTCGGGGAAGTGGAGGGTCATGAACACCAGCCCCGGCCGCAGCCCGGCGTCGAAGCGCACCGGGGCGACCACCGCGCCGCGCCGCGAGATGACGCGGACGAGGTCCCCGGCGGCGAGGCCCAGCCGCCGGCCGTCTTCGGGGTGGATTTCGATCTCCCCACCCCGGCGGTTCGGCGACGAATAGCGGCCGGTCTGGACGCCGGTGTTGTAGGAGTCCAGGTGCCGGCCGGTGGTCAGGCGGAGGGGGAACTCCTCGCTGAGGCGGTCGACCGGCGGGTCGTGATCGACACAGGCGAACGGCGCCCGCGGGCCCACGATGGGGCGCTGCCAGAGCCGCCCGTGCAGGTACATCTCGCCGGGGTGCGACTCGTCGTAGCAGGGCCATTGCAGGCCGTCCTCCGCCTCCAGCCGCGCGTAGGACATGCCGGCGTGGACCGGGGAGAGCCCGCGCAGCTCGTTCCACAGCTCCTCGGCGGTGGGGTTGCCGAGGTCGCGGCCCATGCGGCGGGCCAGCTCGCAGAGGATCTCGAGGTCGTCGCGCACGCCGTGGGGTGGCGGCAGCGCCTGGCGCACCCGCTGGACGCGGCGCTCGCTGTTGGTCACCGTCCCCTCGGACTCGCACCACCCCGCCGCCGCCGGCAGCACCACGTCGGCCAGCTCGGCGGTGGCGGTCAGCAGCATGTCCTGCACGACCAGGGTCTCGAGGCCGCGCAGGCGCTCGACGGTGCGGTGCTGGTCGGCCTCGGAGCTGGCGGGGTTCTCGCCGATGACGTAGAGGGCCGTCAGCTCGCCGCGCTCCATGGCGTCGAACATCCCGGAGAGGTGCCAGCCGCTCCGGGGGGGCACCGGCACGCCCCAGGCGCGCTCGAACTTCGCCCGCAGCTCGCCGTTCTCCACGTGCTGGAACCCCGGCAGCCGGTCGGGCAGCGCGCCCATGTCGCCGCCCCCCTGCACGTTGTTCTGGCCGCGCAGGGGGTTGACGCCCGAGCCGTAGCGCCCGACGTGGCCGGTGAGCAGGCAGAGGTTGATCAGCGCCCGCACGTTGTCCACCGCGTTGTGGTGCTCGGTGATGCCGAGCGTCCAGCAGATCACGGCGCGGTCGGCGCGGGCGTAGGCGTGGGCCAGCTCGCGGATCTGGGCCGCGGGCACGCCGGTGATCGCCTCGGCGCGCTCGAGCGTCCACGGCTCGAGGTGCCGGCGGAGCTCGGCGAAGCCGCTGGTCGCATGGTCGATGAAGCTGCGGTTCTCGAGCCCCGCCGCGAGGATCTCCCGCGCCACGGCGTTGGCCAGCGGGATGTCGGTGCCGACGTGGAGGGGGAGGTGCTGCACGGCCCACTGGGCGGACGCGGTCTTGCGCGGGTCCACGGCGTAGAGCTTCGCCCCGTTGTGGATCGCCTGCAGCACGTGATGGAAGAAGATCGGATGCGCGTCCCGGGCATTGCTCCCCCAGAGGATGACGAGATCCGTCTCTTCCACCTCCCGGTAGGAGGTGGTGCCGCCGCCCATTCCGAAGACCGTCGCCAGACCGACGACGCTGGGGGCGTGTCAGGTCCGGTTGCAGCTGTCGACGTTGTTGCTGCCGACCACCGTCCGCGCGAACTTCTGCGCCAGATAGTTCATCTCGTTCGTGGTCTTGGAGCAGCTGAACAGCCCGAACGTCGTCGGGCCGTGCTTCTCCACCGCCGAACGGAATCCCATCGCGGCACGGTCGAGCGCCTCGTCCCAGGTCGCGGGGCGCAGGGCGCCGTTGTCGCGGACGAGCGGAGTGGTGAGCCGGGTATTCTGCTTAGGCATCTGAATCCTCCGATCGCCGAGTATAGCCCGCCCCGAACGCGGCCACGAGCCCGCAGGCCAGGGTGATGGGGTAGATCGGCAGCATGAAGCGGGGGATGGAGAACAGCGGCAGGGCGTGGCTCAGGGCGAAGACGATCGCGGTGCCGCTGAAGGCGAGCCGGCCGAGGTCGCGGCGCCAGAGGGAGAGCGCCAGCAGGGCGAGGGTCGCCAGGTTGCACGCGATCAGCAGCCACTCGAACGGCCGGACGAGCCCCCGCAGCCCCCCCCGTAACAGCCCGTCTCCCGTGCTCATGGCGAGCTCCCGCCCGTCCTTCTCCATGAGGGGCGGCCGCCCGGCGCCGATCAGCGAGCCCTGAACTTCCGGCGACAGCACGAAGTTGGAATCGTCATGGATCTCGTTCTCGGCACTGTCGAAGCCGGCGAACAGCAGCAGGGTGCGGCCCACCGCCCGGGCATAGCGGCCGGGGTACTCGCCGACGATCGACGCGAACCAGCGGAGGGTCCCTTCCTGATTCCAGACCGGCACCATCCCGCTGGTGATTCCGGGGATCTCCCGCCAGGGGATCCCCGCCAGGGGATCGGCGTGCCCGATGGCGGCCCGGTACGTCTCCCGGACGCTCGCGACCCGGCCGTCCTCGGGGGGGATCACGGCCTGCCGGATCACGAAGCTGTTCATCACCATCGCGTTCAGCGAGCTCAGCTGCTTCGCGCCGAGCTCCATCCGCCACGGTGCCCCTAGGCCCCACGGCAGCAGCATCACGAGGGCCGCCTGCAAGGCGGCCAGGGCCAGCCCGCGGCGGTTCCCGCGGAGCGGCCCGGGGAGCGAGAGGACGTGCAGGACGGCGAACCAGGGGGCGAGCAAGAGCAGGGCCTGCCGCCAGTAGTACCCCAGGGCGAGGGCCAAGCCCAGCCAGAGGGCCTTCTTCCAGGCGTCTCGCGGCGTCTCCGGGGTCCAGAGCGACAGGCGGAGCAACAGGGCGAGGAAAAAGAAGGTGCCGGTCTCGGTGAGGATCGCGTGCTCGAACGCGATCAGGGCCGGATAGATCGCCAGCAGCGCCAGCGTGGCGGCGGCCGCCCGCTCTCCGGCTATCTTGCGGACGCCGCTCGCCAGCAGGAGGCAGCCCGCCACGGCCATGGCCAGTGGGACCAGCTCGGCGGCGAGCGGACCGCGGCCGAGGAACAGGAACGAGATCTTGAGACCGAGCGGAAACAGCGGCGCGCGCAGGAGCCGCCAATCCTCGGGGAACCGGGGGGAGCCCAGCACGCCGGCGAGATCGACGTAGTCGTGCCCGTCCCAGGTGATCAGGAGGGGGAGCGAGAAGAAGTGGCAGAAGGTGACGGCCAGGAAGAACGCGATCGCGAGAGGCAGCGGCCGTTTCAAAGATTGCGGGATAGGCATTGGCGAGGTCAGGTAGAGCGGCCCCGCAGGGCCGCCCTACTCTAACGAATCCCTACGGCTTCTGGGTCGCGGTCTGCGCCGCGAGACGCGCTTCGAGGGTCTCGAGCCGGCCCGCGAGCTCCTTGTTGCGGGCCGTCAGCTCCTGCACCGCCAGCCAGAGGGCCATCTCCACCTCCTGGCCGTTGATCACCTTGTCGGAGCCATGGTTGAAGACGGTGTGGAAGTCCTCCGCCATCAGGCCGATCTTGTCCTTGGGGCCGGCGATGAAGTCGTAGTTGTAGACCCCCACCTTGGCGATCTTGTCGAGGATGTTCGCCGGCTCCAGCGGCGCCAGGTTCTCCTTGAGATCGCGGGAGGAGGACGCCGTGAACGTCGTCGAGCCGGCGTCGATGAACGAGCGGGAGGTCGCGGCCGAGCACGCCGACCCGGGCACGTTGCCGATGTCGAGGTTGTGCTGCGGGGAGTTGCACCCCAGCGACATCCTGCCACCCGAAACGGAGGTCATGCGGAAGGCCTCCAGCCCCGAGTGGTCGAAGATCTGGACCAGGCCGTCGCCGCTGGTGGTCTCGAAGACCGTGAACAGGGAGGTGGCCGTCGCGCTCTGTACGACGTTGACCACCGCGGCATTGGTCCCCAGGCTCTTGGCGGTCAACCGGGAGTCCGGCGAGGCGGTGCCGATGCCCACCTTGCCGGAGGCGGCGATGTCGATCGAGCTGGTCGGCGCGCCAGGCCTGATGCGGAAGGGGAGCCGCGAGCCCCCCGTGACGTCGCGGACGAAGAAGTTTGCCTCGTTGCCGGCGACGTCCCAGGTCTGCGCCGTGAAGCCGCCGGCGCTGGTCTGCTCCAGCCGCATCGCAGGCGTGTTGCTGGTGGAGACGTGGATGTCGAGGACCGGGGTGGCGGTGCGCAGGCCGAGCCGGCCGGTGCTGTCGACGAAGACGGAATTGGTGGGAGCGCTGCCCGTCACGGTGAACGGCACGGTCGCGGCCGTGATGTCCTCGATCGAGAACTTCTCGGCGCCGCCGGAGGCGGAGTCGTTGGCCGTGAGCTGCCAGTCGTGGGTGGGGAAACCGGTGCCGGCGCTGGTGTCCTCGAACTTGATCCGCGTGTTGTTCTCCTTCAGCCGGAGGGTGTCGAAGCCGAAGCTCTCGTTGACGACGCAGTCGAGGCCGACGCAGGCGCTCCCCTGGACGATCAGATCGTCGGCGATCACGTCGTCCTTGACCGGGAGGGGCGTCTTACCCTTGGCGGCGGCTCGCGGCGCGGCCGGCCGCTCCTCCCGCAGCTCCGGCGAAACGATCGCGCCGTCGTGGATGGTGAAGGCGCCGGACTGGGCGAAGGGGCCGCGGGGGAGCGTGCCGGACGCCTGCAGCCTGGCGATCGCGGCGTCGTCGCCCGCCTCGCGGGCCGCGGCCAGCGCCTTCCGGGCCGCCGGATCGACGCGCGGCGCGACCGCGATCTCATAGGTGTAGACGCCGTCCGGAAGCGCCTTGCCGTCGGCGCCGAACGGCCCGAACGCGGGGACCGCTCCGGCCCGGAACTCGCGCTGCAGGATGAAGCCGCCGGGACCGGAGACGGTCAGCGTCAGCTTCTCGAAATCGCCGGCCGCCTGCCATTCGAGCCCCAGGGGACCGCCGCTGACCGCGGCGAGCGGCGCTGCCGCATGCGCCGCCGGCGCGGTCCACAGGGCGACGGCTACCGCCGCCAGCATCGCCATCCTCAGCTTAGAACCTCGGTTTTTCCGCATTGCTGCCTCCCTTCCATACGTGTCACATACTTCGTGGCGGGACCCACGCGGTCCTGCCCTGAATCGCGAAGGATCTGGAGGTCGTCCGGACATCCTCCTCGTCGACGGCCCTGATGCGATAGGCGCAAGTTACAATCCGGCTGTTACATCCAATATAGAGGATCTTCTCTGCGACTGCGAGGGCGGGACGCGATCCGGTCCCGGAAAAGGGGCTATTCCTTGCCTGGATGTGTGCCGCCCGTCGGGTCAGCCTGCCCTTCGAATCCTCACCCTCGGTCCCTCTCCACTTCGTGGCACACGCGCTAACTTTGCTTCGTGTAGGGGCGGGTCTGGACGGGTGGTTGGGGGCTCGACCCGCCCTGCAACGGCGAAAACCTGAAGACAGGGCGGGTCGAGCCCCCAACCTACCGTCCAGACCCGCCCCTACACCCGCGGTTGAGATCTGTTGTAGGGGCGACCTGCGGTCGCCCTCAACGGCACGGTGTCCGGATGGATCTGGCTTGGCAACTCTGCCCGCAGGCGCCCTCCCTTTCCACGAAGTGGAGAGGGACCGAGGGTTAGGATTCGAAGGGCAGGCTGACCCGCAAAAGGCCGCCCTTTCAGGGCGAGGGAGGGGACGAGCCCCTCCCCTACGGAAAGATGCCTTATAAGTGGACGGTAGTGGAATTAGCCCAGCGTGGATCGATGACGGCGCAGCGCTGCCGCAAGTTTTTCAGTCGGCTCTGGCGGATTCAGCAGAGCGGCGAGGAAAGCCTCCCGGTCTGCACTGAGGAGCACCATCCGCTCATCTCCAGCCGTCAACCCCGAGACAGCCATCGTGCCGCGGTTCACTGATGTTGCCATGATGACCTTCTTCATCCCACAACTGTACGGCATGCCAGACTGACGCCGCGAAGCGCAAAATTGACGGGCGCGGGGCCAAGCTGACGTGGCCCCGCACCCTTCCGGAAAGGGCTCTACATGAGGTGCCGCGTGCCGCCCGCCTTCACCTCGGCCCAGGCGCTGCTGGGGCAGGTGCCGCGATTCGGGACCTTCAGGCAGAAGCAGACGCTGGAGCTGCCGGAATCCACTACGCCGCTCTGCCCGGCGTCGATGCCGACCTTCTTGGACTGCGGCTTGCTGTCGCACGAGCCGTCCGACCCGTAACGGGTATAGACGTCGATGTGATGGGTGCTCCCGTTGACGAAGGTCACGCCGGTGCCCGCCGTATCCTCGGCGGCGGCTATCGCCGTGATCGCCGCGCAGGCGACCAGGCCCAGGACCCACGAACGCTTGGAAACTTTACGCATGTACACCCTCCTTGATGAGCTTGGTTTGAGAAAGGGGAGGCGAGCTCGCTTCCCCCCAGGGACCGGCAGCAAAATCAGGGCCATCCCCCATGGATGCCCACCGGAATTTACGCAGAAAGACGACGCAGGTTTCAGGGTGGCTCGCAATGCTTGACGTCCGGCCGCAGGCGGCTACTCTTCTCCAGACGGCCGGCCCCGGTGAAGGGCGCCGGCCCCTCCAGGAAGGAGTCCGCCCTCCCATGCTTCCAGGGCTCGCGTGCCTGATCCTCCTGCGGGAAAAGAGCGACCTCGCGGCCGGCGAGGTCGCCTTGCAGCTCATCGGCTTCCTGCCGTTCTTCGCGATCTACGGCGCGCTCGGCTTCTACTTCCTCGTGCTGCGGCGGACCGCCGGCCTGCTTCCCGAGACCGAGGCGTTCGCGGCCGCCGCGCGCCGGGCGAGCCGGATCGGGTTCGCCGGCTCGGTGCTGCTGCTGGTCCTGACCTTCCTGACGCTGAGCAAGGGGCGCGGCGGGCCGCAGATTCAGGCCCAGATCGTCTTCGGGGTGCTCCTCTGCATCGCCTTCGCCCTCTGGCACCTGCGGGGCGCCTGGGCCCTGGGGGCGCTGGTCGGCGTGGCGCTCGCGTTCCGCAACGTCACGACCGGGCGGTGGGCGGCGCTGGTGAACCCGCTGCACGTGACCGCCGCCTCGCTCTGGATCGGCTCGCTGCTCATGCTGGTGGTGGCGGGGCTGCCGGCGGTCCTGCGGGGCTCCGTTCCACCCGAGCGGCGGGAGGGGCTGATCGCCAAGATGGTGGCGCGCTTCTCGAACCTCGCGCTCGGCGCCGCGGCCCTGCTCGGCGTGACCGGGGTCATCACCGCCTGGCGCCACCTGAAGTTCCTGGCCGCCCTCTGGACGACTCCCTACGGCTACGCCCTCGACGCCAAGCTCTGCGCCGTCCTGATCGTCGCCTCCCTCGGCGCCTGGAACTGGCGTCGCCTGCGCCCACGCCTCGGGGCCGCAGGCGCGGCGCTCCTCCTCCAGCGCTCGGCGACCCGGGAGCTCCTGTTCGCCGGGCTCGTGCTGGTGATCACCGCCGTGCTGGTCAGCCTGCCGGCCCCGCAGCTTCCGCACCCCTGACGAAAGCGAGATCCTGATCCCATGAATGTCTCTCCTCGCGTCGTGCTGATCCCCGGTCTCTGGGATTCGGGTCCCGAGCACTGGCAGACCCATTGGAAGGCGGAGCATCCGTCGTTCGTCCGCCTCCGGCAACGGGACTGGGAGACTCCCGATCGTCCCGAGTGGGTGGAGACGCTCCACCAGGCCATCGCGTCCGATCCGGGTCCGGTGGTCCTCGCCGCCCACTCCCTCGGGTGCTGCCTGGTGGCGCACTGGGCGGCGGCCCATCAGGGAAATGTGCGGGGCGCGCTGCTCGTGGCGCCGAGCGACGTCGACGCGCCCACCTACCCCGCGGGCACGACCGGCTTCACCCCCATGCCGCTCGCGCGCCTCCCCTTCCGCAGCATCGTCGTCGCCAGCACCAACGACGAGTACTTGGACCTCGCCCGCGCCCGGCAGTTCGCGGCCGCGTGGGACTCGCGCCTCGAGGTCGCCGGTCCGCTCGGCCACATCAACTCCGCTTCCAATCTCGGCTCCTGGCCGCAGGGGTTCGCGCTGCTTCGCGAGTTGCTCGACAGTTCCGGCTCGCCTCGGTAGCCCAGACGCACCTCTTTCTTAGGAAGGACTGCGAGGGGTGGGTTCGTCCCCCGCCTCTTGCCCTCTCGCGTCGAGCGCGGAAAGGGACGAGGCATGGAGCTGACGGCAAAGGTCACATCCCCTGATATCGAGGGCACCCACCCCCGGACACTGCGAGAGCGCCTGAACACCGAGTGGCACGAGCGCGCCCTGCAGGTCTTCATGCTGGTCGTGCTGGGCCACTGGTCCGAGCATCTGGCGCAGGCGTTCCAGATCTACGGGCTCGGGTGGCCCGCCGCCAAGGCGGGCGGCGTGCTCGGCCTCTTCTACCCCTGGCTGATCAAGTCCGAGGTGCTCCACTACTCCTACGCCCTGGTGATGCTGATCGGCATCTGGCTCCTGCGCCCCGGGTTCACCGGCACCTCGCGGACCTGGTGGAACATCGCCCTCGGCATCCAGTTCTGGCACCACATCGAGCACGCGCTGCTGCAGGGGCAGGTCATCGTCGGCCGCAACCTGCTGAACCGGCCCGTGCCGACGAGCATCGCCCAGATCTGGGTGCCGCGCGTCGAGCTGCACCTGATCTACAACACATTGGTGACCATCCCGATGCTGATCGCGATGTACTACCACATGTTCCCTCCCGCGGCGGAGGAGCCCCAGATGCGCTGCACCTGTGCCGTCCACCCGCGTCCGGTGGCCGCCTGACCGACTGGCTCCGGGTGCCGGTGCTCGGGCGCTTCCTGCGCTGGCGCCACTCGCGGAAGCTGATGCAGCTGCCGGTGTTCGCGGTGGCCGTGGCGATGATCGTCCACGGCCTCTTCGGCCCCCAGCTCGCGCCGCGGAACCTGGCGACCCTGCTGACCTGGGTGCACTACCGGGGGCTGCTCGTGCTGGTGCTCCTCGGCGCCGGCAACCTGTTCTGCATGGCCTGTCCGTTCATGCTCCCCCGCGAGCTCGCCCGGCGCTTCCTCAAGCCGAGGCTGCACTGGCCGCGCCGGCTGCGCTCGAAGTGGATCGCGATCGCCCTCTTCGTCCTCGTCCTCTTCGCCTACGAGCTGTTCGACCTCTGGAGCTCCCCCTGGTGGACGGCCTGGCTGATCCTCGGCTACTTCCTCGCCGCTCTCGTCGTCGACGGCGTCTTCAAGAAGGCGTCGTTCTGCAAGTGGGTCTGCCCGATCGGCCAGTTCAACTTCGTCGCCTCGACCCTCTCGCCGCTCGAGGTGCAGGTGCGCGACACGGACGTCTGCGCCAGTTGCACGACCCTCGACTGCATCGTCGGCACCCGCGACCCGAAGGACCATGACGTCGTCCTTCAGCGGGGGTGCGAGCTGGCGCTCTTCCAGCCGCGCAAGGTGGGCAACATGGACTGCACCTTCTGCCTGGACTGCGTCTACGCCTGCCCGCACGAGAACGTCGCGCTCACCACCCGGCTGCCGGCGAGCGAGCTGTGGACCGATCCGCGGCGGTCCGGGATCGGGTTCTTCTCGCGGCGCAAGGACCTGGCGGCCCTGGTGCTCGTCTTCACCTTCGGCGCGCTGCTCAACGCCTTCGGCATGGTGAGCCCGATCTATGCCCTGGAGTCCTGGCTGGGCGCCCGGATGGGGACCGCGCACGAGGCGCCGGTGCTCGGCGTCGTCTTCCTGCTGCTGCTCGTCGTCGAGCCCGTGCTGCTGCTCGGCCTGGCCGCCTGGCTGACCCGCCGGGCGGCCGGCACGCGGGAGGCGCTGCTGCCGCTGGCGACCCGTTTCGCCTACGCTCTGGTGCCGCTCGGCTCGGGGATCTGGCTGGCGCATTACAGCTTCCACCTGTTCACCGGCCTGTTCACCTTCATCCCGGTGACGCAGAGCGCGCTGGCCGACGCCGGTCTGCCGCTGCTCGGACCTCCCGACTGGAGCCTGCGCGGAATCCCCCCCGGTTTTGTGCATCCGCTGGAGCTCGGCTTCCTCGCGATGGGCCTGCTCGGCTCGCTGCTGGTCGCCTGGCGGCTGGCGGAGCGCGAGGTCCCGGACCGCGCCGGGCGCGTCTTCCTCCCCTGGGCCGGGCTCTCTCTCCTGCTCTGGTGGAGCGCGATCTGGCTCCTCGCGCAGCCGATGGAGATGCGCGGCATGGCGAGCATGGGGGGTTGATCATGAAGACGACAATCCAGCGGATCCTCCTCGCTCTCCTCCTCTGCGCCCTGCCGGCGGCACGGCCGGCGCGGGCTCACGCCGGCCCCCCTTTTCCGATCCTCTCCGACCGGCGGGTCGGCCCCTTCGTCGCGTCGGTCTGGACCGATCCGGACATCGGGACGGGGACCTTCTTCGTGGTCCTGGAGCCGCCGGAAGGGCGGAGCCTGCCGGCGAAGATGACGGTGCGGATCGGCGTGCAGCCGGTCACCAAACGGCTGCCGGAGGTCCTCTACGAGGCCGAGCCACAGCCGGTCCACGAGGGGGCGCGCTACTTCACCAAGGTGAAGTTCGACCGCGGCGGGATGTGGCACACCCGCGTCCTCATCGACAGCCCGGCGGGCGGCGGTGAGCTGAAGGCCGACGTCGAGCCCACGCCGGACGGCATCCTCAGCCCCCTCGCCTCGCTGGTCTACACCCTGCCTTTCCTCGGCGCCGGCTTCCTCTGGATCAAGGCCGCCCTGCGGCGGCGTTCGCCGGCGGCAAGCCCCGCCATGCCGCGGCGCGACATGTAAATTTGCCGTAAGGTCCGGTCGAAGCCTTGACTGGCCGGAGAAGGTCGAATACCGTTTATAGGTCTCTAAATAGGCTTCGCTAAGCAGCTGTCCCGCGTACGTCCAATGATGATGACTTCGGTAGGTCTGCTCTGTGTCGTCTGTCCTTGAATCTCCGTGCGAGCCATAGGGTTTGCCGGTCCGTCCAACAGGGGGTGAGCTCAATGTTTCAGAGAAGTTCGAGCCAATCCGGCGGCAGGCGAGGTGCGGTCGCCTCGCGAGCCGCAGCGATCCTGGTCGCTGCATCGATTGTCTGTTCCGCTGGATTGCGGGCCGACCAACCCAAGCAACCCAAGATTGCCGCGAGCGCCGCGCACCAGATGCAGGCGCTCGTGGGCATCAAGACGTCGAAGAGCGCGGTGCAGAACAAGATCGATTCGCGCCTCTTCCTCGGCCTGCTGCACCAGCGCAACGACGCGCGGCTCGCACCGTTGACCGACTTCCGCTTCGTGAAGCCCGAGGCCGACGGCCGGGTTCCGGTCGACATCCTGCTGGCCAACCGTAACGGCGTCAAGCCGGTCGTCAACCAGGTGGCGTCGCTCGGCGGGGTGGTCAAGGGCATGAGCTACGCCTACCACCGGGTCAGCGCCCGCGTGCACCTCCAGGATCTGGAGACGCTCGCCGGGATTCCGGCGGTGCGCAAGGTGAGGCAGGCGATCCCGGGGATGACCCAGAAGATCAACACCTCCGAGGGGGACAGGACCCACGGCGCGGACGAGGCGCGGGGCTTCTTCGGCGTCACCGGCGCCGGGGTGAAGACCTGCGTGCTCTCCGACGGCGTCGACTCCCTGGCCGCCCTCGAGGCGAGCGGCGACCTGCCGCCGTCGGTCGACGTCCTGGCCGGCCAGGCCGGTTCCGGCGACGAGGGCTCGGCGATGCTCGAGATCGTCCACGACCTCGCCCCCGGCGCGGCGCTCGGTTTCGCGCAGGCGGGTCCCGACGAGGCGGGCTTCGCGCAGAACATCCTCGATCTCGCCGCCAGCGGCTGCAAGATCATCGTCGACGACGTCATCTATCTCGACGAGTCGCCGTTCGAGGATGGACCCGTGGCGCAGTCCGTCAACACGGTCACGGCCGCCGGCGTCCTCTACTTCTCCTCGGCCGGCAATGAGGGGAACGTGGACGACGGGACCTCGGGCACCTGGGAAGGGGACTTCTCCCCCAGTGCCGCCGCGGACCCGGCTCCTCTCGCGGGGGCCAACCTGCACAATTTCGGCGACGGCGGCAACTCGATCCTGGTCGAGGTCGGCGGCGGCAATCCGCCGGTGCTCATCTGGGCCGAGCACTACGACCTCAACACGGGCACGGCGTCGACCGACTTCGACCTCTATGACATGGACGGCGGTCTGACGACCATCTTCGACGCCAGCACCGACACGCAGGACGGCACCGGCGGCGACGACTTCCCGATCGAGTTCATCGGCGGCGGCGTCTTCAGCGGCGAGCGCCTGCTGATCGACAAGTTCGCCTCCGGCACG
Organism: uncultured Acidobacteriota bacterium; assembly: GCA_963698025.1. GTDB lineage: Bacteria > Acidobacteriota > Thermoanaerobaculia > Multivoradales > UBA5704 > DATARR01. The sequence goes on from OY969112.1 coordinate 3,552,876, forward strand.
ACCTCGAGCACCCCAATGTTCAACCTCATCGTGTTCCGGGGCGAGCTCGACGACGCCCTGGCGACGAGCGGCGCCACGCGGGGCCACAGCGCCGCCGCCGCCGCCTTCAGCCTCGCGGCGACACCGGCCGCCGCCTCGTTCGACGGCGTGTCGCCGGACGGGCCGTTCCCCGGCCTGTTCACCTCCGCGAACGCCAGCGAGGACTTCACCTCGGACGGTCCGCGGCGGATCATCCTCAGCCCCACCGGCGCCGAGCTCACGCCAGGCAACCGCACCAGCACCGGCGGGGTGGTGCGCCAGAAGCCGGACATCACGGCCGCCGACGGCGTCTCCACCGCCGCGCCGGGCTTCAATCCCTTCTACGGCACTTCGGCCGCCGCGCCGCACGCCGCCGCCATCGCCACGCTGCTCAAGTCGGCCGTGCCGGCCTTGACTCCGGCGCAGGTCCGCACCGCCCTGATCAACTCGGCGATCGACATCGAGACGCCCGGAGTCGACCGTGACACCGGCGCCGGCATCGTCATGGCCCACGCGGCCCTGGTGGGCGCGGGCGCCACGCCACAGGCGTTCCTCGCCGCCGGCACCGCGGTTCCGATCCAGGTCGTCGGCGACGGCGACCCTTACATCGAGAACAACGAGACCTTTGATCTGACGGTGCCACTCACCAACAACGGCGGCGCCGCCGCCACCGGCATCAGCGCCGTCCTGACCACCTCGACCCCCGGCGTGACGATCTCGTCCGCCAACTCCACCTACCCCGACCTGGCGGTGGGCGCCACCGGCAACAACGTGACGCCCTACACCTTCACCGTCAACGGGACCGTCCCCTGCGGTGGCCTGATCCAGTTCACGCTGACCGTCACCTACACCGGCGGCGCGAGCCCCCAGAGCTTCAACTTCAGCATCAAGACCGGTTCCCCGGGCACCCCGGTCACCTTCAGCTACACCGGGCCGGCCGTGCCGATCCCCGACGGCACCGACCTTTCCGGCACCGCGCCCGGCGCCCCCGCCAACGCCAGCCTCCTCGTCTCGGGCGTCACGGGCAACGTCTACGACGTCAACTTCAGCATCGACGGGACGAGCTGCAGCGCCACCGCCGGATCCACCACGGTCGGCCTCGACCACTCGTTCGTCAACGACCTCGAGCTCACCGTACGCTCGCCCAGCGCCACGACGGTTCTGGTGGTCGACAACACCGACGGCGGGGGGAACAACTTCTGCCAGACCGTCCTCGACGACCAGAGCGCCGGTCCCAGCATCCAGTCCGTGGTCTCGGCGCAGGCGCCGTTCACCGGTAGCTTCACTCCCAACGCGCCGCTGGCTGGCTTCAACGGCCAGGTCGCCAACGGCACCTGGCAGCTCCAGGCGCAGGACTTCTTCAGCCAGGACACCGGCAACATCCGCGCCTTCTCGTTGACCATCACCCCGGCCGTCTGCGACGCTCCGGTCGCGGCCACCACCGTGACCGGCACCAAGACCGTGAGCGGCACCTTCAGCCCGGGCGGCACCGTCACCTACACCGTGACCCTCACCAACAACGGCCCGCTCAACCAGGCCGATAACGCAGGCAACGAGTTCACCGACGTCCTGCCCCCCTCCCTGACACTGGTCAGCGCCACCGCCTCTTCCGGCACCCCCGTGGCCACGGTCGGCACCAACACGGTGACCTGGAACGGCGCGATCGCGGCCAGCGGCTCGGTCACCATCACCATCACCGCCACCGTCAATGCCGGTGCCAGCGGCACGATCTCCAACCAGGGAGCGATCTCCTACGACACCGACGGCAACGGCACCAACGATGGATCTGGCGTGACCGATGATCCTGGCACTCCGGCGGCCAACGATCCGACCTCGTTCGGCGTGACGGCGGGGGCGGCGGTCACCGGCACCAAGACCGAGACCGGCACGCCGGCCGAGGGTTCGAACATCACCTACACCGTAGTCCTCACCAACAACGGCTCGGCCGCCCAGGGGGACAACCCGGGCAACGAGTTCACCGACGTCCTTCCCTCGACCCTGACCCTGGTCAGCGCCACCGCCAGCTCCGGCGCCGCCGTCGCCAACGTCGGCACCAACACGGTTACCTGGAACGGCGCGATCCCGGTCAGCGGCTCGGTCACCATCACCATCACGGCGACCGTGAAGGCCGGCGCCGCCGGCCAGACGATCAGCAACCAGGGGACGTTCTCCTACGACTCGAACGCCGACGGCACCAACGACGCGAGCGGCGTCACCGACAACCCGGCGACTCCGGCCGCAGGCGACCCGACCGTCGTCACCGGCCAGGGACCCATCGTCCCGATCCCGACCCTCTCCGAGCTCGGCCTCGCGATCCTCTGCCTGGCCCTCACCGGCGCCGCTCTGTTCCTCCTGCGCCGCCGGCGCACGGTCTGACCGTAGCGGTTCCTCACTTCCAAGCCCCCGGCCATCCGGCCGGGGGCTTTTTGTTTTCACCTCGACGGGAGCTGACGCGTCACCGACGTGACAGCCGACATGTCGAAAGGCGGGGTGGCGGCTCGCGAAGCGCGAGATTCCAACCTAAGCCCCTGATTCCATTGGTTTTGGCAAGGTGGTGGGCGGGTGGCCCGGTGATTGCTCTTCTAGGGGAGCGACAACTCTCACTGAAAGGAGACCCGATGCCTCAACTCTCTCCCCCCTGGTATACGTTCTGGAACCAAGTCAACTCAGCGCTCGGCAACGATCCGGACATCACCGTGGGACCGCTGAACACAGGGAGCAACCCCTATGGGATTGCGGTCAACGTCTCGGGCTCGGACAAGGCCAGGGCGCTGGCGACGATCGTTCAGAGCCACCAGACCTTCGGCAACGTCGTGGTCCAGGTCCAGATCTTCTACCAGGGCCAGCAGGCGGCGCCCATCGCCATCACCTCGGCCCAGCAGCTCGTGCAGGTGGTCCAGATGGCGCTCGGCGGCAACGGCTGGTTCGTGGAGGTGCAGAGCCGGCCCCTGACCCCGATCTCCAAGGCGCAGGTGATCTTCCCGATTTTCCAGAAGTCGGTCATTCAGTTCTACAACGACGACCTCTCGGACTACTACTCCAACTTCAACGGCGTGGTGGCCTCCGTCTTCTCCGAGGTCCTCAACGGGGCGATCGCCGGAATGCCCATCTACAGCTCGACGGCGAAATCCTGATCTGACCCCTGCCTCCTCCTCCGCTCCGCCGCGAAGGCCAGCTCTCGCGGCGGGCGAAGCGCTTCACCTGAAGAGATGTATTACTATTTCAGCTTGAGTGAATCATCGCTCTCTGGAAGGAGGACTCATGGTCAAGAAGCTCATCGTGCTCACCGCCCTCGCCTTCGGCATCGGGGTCGCCGCCTCGGCACCGGCCCCGGCGATCGATTTCATCTGCAGTTGCAAGCTCTGCACGAGCTCCACGAGCGGCTTGGCCTGCCGGGATCTGGATCACACCGGCGGGACCAGGTTCACCTCCTGCGGCGAATACCACGTCAAGTACTGCTCGTAACCCCGATGGAAAAGAAAAAAGGGCGGGGACCTCGAATCCCCGCCCCTGCCTCAACCCCACGAACGACCCCGACTAATGCGGCGCGCCGCCAACCGGAACCGGGGGCACGACGACCTTCCGGGGCGGGTTCTTCTGGAGCTGCTCCAGAAGGTGTTTGACCCCTTGCTCGAGGCTCGGGTCCTCGCCCCGGGCCAGGGCGTCCGGCGCGTCGATCACCTCGATGTCCGGCGAGACGCCCTCGTTCTCGACCGCCCACTTTCCCTCGGTGGTGAGGATGCGGAAAGTGGGCACGGTGAGAGTGCCGCCGTCCACCAGCGGCGGGTTGCCCGAGAGGCCGGCGAGGCCACCCCAGGTACGGGTGCCGATCAGCGGCCCGAGCTTCATCTCCCGGAAGTAGTAGGGGAAGGCGTCGCCGCCCGAGCCCGCCTGGCCGTTGATCAGGGCCACCTTGGGGCCGGTGCTCACGAACTGCGGCGTCGGGTTGGCGACGCCCGCGCGGCCGACGAAGTAGTTCAGCAGCGGCCGGGAGATCAGCGCGATCATCCGGTCGGGGATGAAGCCCCCCTGGTTGTAGCGGTCGTCGAAGATCTCGGCGTCCTTGTTGGCGAGCGGGTAGAAGTACTTGAACAGCTCGCGGTTGCCCGCCACCGCCGTGTCCGGCAGGTGGAGGTAGCCAATGCGGCCGCCGGAGAGCTTGTCGACCTTGGCGCGGTTGGCCTGCACCCAGTCGAGGTAGCGGAGGTTCTGCTCGGTGGATACCGGCCGGACCCTCTCCTCGTGGGCGCCCTGGGAATTGGGCTTGCCGTTCACCAGCAGGGTGAGCACCCGTTCGGCCTTCCCTTCCATCAGGCGATAGAAGTTGTCCACCCCCTTGGTGGTCTTGCCGTCCACCGCCAGAATGTAGTCCCCCGTCTCGACGTGGACGCCGGGCTCGGTCAGCGGCGAGCGGAAGTCCTTCTGCCAGTTCTCGCCGGGGAATATGTGGGCGATGCGGTAGTAGCCGGAGGGGTCGGCCACGATCTCCGCCCCCAGCAGAGCCCCCTCGACCCGCTTGGGCCCCTCGGAGCCTTCGGCCGGCTCCACATAGCCGTGGCCGACGGAGACCTCGCCGCTGAGCTCGGCCAGCAGGTAGTTGAGGTCCGAGCGGTCGGACATGTAGGGGATCATCTCGCCGTAGCGCTCCCGCAGGCCCTTCCAATCGGCACCGTGCAGGTTGGGGTCGTAGAACCAGTCGCGGAAGATCCGCCAGGCGTCGAGGAACTCCTGCCGCCACTCGTCGCGGGGCTGGATGCGCACGGTCATGCTCTCCAGATCCAGCTTGCCGTCGCCGGGCTTCTGCCCCGGCCGGGCGTCGATGATGCCGAAGGTGTCCCGCTGGCGATAGACGATCTTCTTGCCGTCGGCGGAGAGATCGTAGCCGCCGATGCCGTCCATGACCGGGTCCTCCTTGCGGTCCTTGAAGCTGAACATCCGGAGCGACTGCGGTCCGCCGCCGGCGCCGCCGCGCAGGTAGAAGACCGCGTCCGCGCTGGCGGAGAGCCCCTGGTAGTTGCCCGGAGGGGCCGGCAGGGCGCGCACCCGCTGGTCGAAGCCGTCGAAGTCGATCTTGACCCGCACTCCCGGTTTTGGGGCCTTGTCGGGCTTGTCGCCGGCGGCGTCGTCCGCCACCTTCTGGGCCGCGGCCTTGGCCTCCGTTTTAGCCTCAGTGCTCGCCGGCTTCTCTTCCGGCTTCGGGGTCTCCTCGTCGCTCTCGGGCAGCAGCAGGGCCGGCCCCTCCTTGGAGAGCAGCCCCACGTAGACCCGGGTGGGGTTGGTGTAGACGTAGTCGAACTCGTAGCCGCTGAAGGTCAGGTTGAAGTCCCGGTTGGAGAGGAAGTAGAGGTAGTGCCCCTTGGGATCCCAGGTGGGCTCGCCCTCGGCGGTCAGGTCGCTGGTCAGCTGGCGGGCCTTGCCGTCGTCGAGCGAGTAGATCCAGATCGAGGGGAACTGGTTCTCCCCCACCTTGGTGTAGGCGAGATAGCGGCTGTCCGGAGACCACTTGTAGTCCTGGATGTCGTTGCGCCTGTCGCGGTCGGCGTCGGTCACCTTGCCGGAAGCGACGTCCACCCAGCGCAGCCGGCGGTTCTTATCGCCGAAGGCTAACTTCCTGGAGTCGGGGGACCAGGAGAGGGGGAAGCGCCAGATGTCGCCGTCGGTGGTGACCCGCCGCTCTTCGCCCGAGCCGTCGGCCGGCCGCAGCCAGACCTCGTACTCGCCCGAGCGGTCGGAGAGATAGGCGATCCAGCGGCCGTCGGGCGACCAGGTGGCGGCCACCTCGCGCACGCCCTGGGACTGGGTAAGGTTGCGGATCTCCCCCTTCTCGGCCGGCACGGAGAAGACCTCGCCGCGGGCGGTGAACAGGGCCCGCTTGCCGGTCGGGGAGAGGGCGATCGTGTCGATGTCCTCGGCCACGTTCTTGAAGTAGGGGAGGGTCCTGGGCAGATCCCCCTCGACCCGGATGGCCACCCGGCCGCTCTTCCCCGTGGCGGGATCGAAGAGGTAGATCGAGCCGCCGTCCTCGTAGACGATCCGCTTGCGGTCGCCGCTGCTCGGCCAGAAGACGTCGAAGGTGTCGTGATTGGTCACCCGGCGGACGGCCTTGCTCTTCGTATCGTACGCGAAGAGGTTGTTGACGTAGGTGCTCCCCACCTTGTCGCGGTCGGAGACGAAATAGATCGTGTCGCCGATCCAGACCGGCATGTAGTCGTTGGACGGGCTGTCGGTGATCCGCTCGGCGGTGTTCTTCTTGAGGTGGTAGATCCACAGGTCGGCGGCGCGGCCGCCGCGATAGCGCTTCCAGTTGCGGAACTCATCCATGACAGGCGCGAAGACGAAGCGGTCGCCGTCGGGAGAGAGGACGCCGGCCGACCCTTCACGGATGGCGAGTGGGGTCTCCATGCCGCCGGCCGCGGGGATCAGGTGGGGCCGGGCGTTGCGCTCGCTGTAGGGGGTGCGGTGGGCGTTGAAGAGGATCTGCTTGCCGTCCGGGGTCCAGCCCAGGACCTGGTTGTCGAAGCCGCCGCGGGGCGGGATGGTCCCGACGTCGTTGTGGAAGGTGAGCTGCCGGGGGGTGCCGCCGTCGACCGGGATGACGTAGACCTGGCGGGTGCCGGTGTACTGGCCGGTAAAGGCGATCGACTTGCAGTCGGGCGAGAACTTGGGGCCGAGCTCCTCCCCCTCGCCTGAGGTCAGCCGGCGGGCGACGCCGCCGCCGGCGCCGGCCAGCCAGAGGTCGCCGCCATAGACGAAGGCGATGGTATCGCCACAGATATCGGGATAGCGCAGCAGGCGCGTGTCCCCTTGCGGTTGCGCGGCGGCCAGCCCCGGCAGGAGCAGCAGGAGGGCCGCCATCCAAATCGGTCTACGCACGAGGTCTCCTTTCAAAAAGACACAGTCTCTCCCGGAGGGTTCTACGGAACGCTCAACCAGAAGTTTTTGATTCAGATGCGTTCTTGCCCACCCTGGCGCCCGGCGTCGACGGGGTCAGCAGCAGCGTCTGGGCGGAAGCGGAGGCGAATTCTATCCCCTCGCTCCCGAAAGCGCGCAGCAACCCGAGGCCGATCGCCTGCTGGCGGTCCATGAAGGCGTTGTAGTCGGGGGTGAGGATCCAGTAGACCGCCTCGAAATCGAGGGACGAGGCGCCGAACCCCTTGAAGTGGGCGCGGTCGAAGCGGATCAGATCCTGCCCCTCGACGAGGGCGCGGATCATCGCGGGAATGCGCTCGACGGCGTCCGGCGGGGTGCCGTAGGGGACGCCGAAGGCGAGGACGACCCGGCGCTCGGCCAGCCGCCGCCAGTTGTGGATGCGGCTCTTCAGCAGGTCGCTGTTGGCGAAGACGAGCTGCTCGCCCGAGACGGCGCGCAGGCGGGTGGTCTTGAGGCCGATGCTCTCCACCGTGCCGGTCAGGGTGTCGACCGTGATCGCGTCGCCGAGGACGAACGGCTTGTCGAGGACGATCGACAGCGAGGCCAGCAGGTCGCTCAGGATGTTCTGGAGGGCGAGGGCGACCGCCACGCCGCCGATCCCGAGGCCGGTGATGAGGGCGGTGACGTTGACCCCCAGGTTGTCGAGCGCCATCAGCAGGAGGAGCGCCCAGAGGATCAGCTTGGCGACGAAGCGGAGGACGCCGGCGAGGGCGACGGAGGTGGCGTCGTGATCCACCCGCCGCCGCTGGCGGGCGATCCAGAAATCGATGGCGACCGAGGACCAGAGGGCGAGTTGGAGGAAGACCGCCACTTCGGCCAGTCCCAGGAGGGTCTTCTCCTGCCGGGGCTGGAGAGTGACGTACAGACTGCCCGCGTAGAGAGCGACGACGGCGATCACCAGGATCTGGGCGCGCCGGGCGAGGCTGACGATGAGGTCGTCGAGGCCGGTCGCCGTCCGCGCGGCCCGTAGCCCGAGCCGGCGGACGACGAGCTCGCGGAGGGTCAGCAGCGCCAGGAAGATGGCGGCGGCGATCCCGAGGGCGATCAGCACGGGCGGATCAGAAGGGCCGGCGCGGCGGGTTGAGCGGGGATTTCATGGTTGAAGATACCGCCCGGGGGTTGCGGCGGCCAGGCAAGAATGCTATCACTCCCCGTCGCCTGGGCTCCAAAAAGAGGCCACGCGTTCCATTTCGATCCAATTTCGAAGGGAAACCATCCGCATGTCGAACGAACAAGTCAGCTTCTTTGACCAGGTGAACCGGAACTTTGACCGGGCGGCGGCCTACACCGATCATCCTCGCGGCCTCCTCGACACCATCAAAACCTGCAACAGCGTCTATCACTTCACCTTCCCCCTGGAGCGCGACAACGGCGAGGTCGAGGTGATCCACGCCTGGCGCGCGGAGCACAGCCACCACAAGCTGCCCACCAAGGGGGGCATCCGCTACAGCCTCGACGTCAACGAGGACGAGGTGATGGCGCTCGCCGCGCTGATGACCTACAAGTGCGCGGTGGTCGACGCCCCCTTCGGCGGCGCCAAGGGGGGTATCCGGATCGACGGCAAGAAGTACACCAAGCACGAGCTGGAGCGGATCACCCGCCGCTACACCTTCGAGCTGGTGAAGAAGAACTTCATCGGACCCGGCATCGACGTGCCGGCGCCGGACTTCGGCACCGGCCCGCGCGAGATGGCCTGGATCGTCGACACCTACACGGCCCTGGCGCCCGACAAGCTGGAGGGGGCGGCCTGCGTCACCGGCAAGCCGATCGCCCAAGGTGGGATCCGGGGGCGGACCGAGGCGACTGGCCGCGGCGTAGCCTTCGTGACCCGCGAGGTCTGCTCCGTCGCGGAGGACATGAAAGCGCTCGGCCTGTCCCATGGAATCGAGGGGAAGCGGGTGGTCGTCCAGGGGCTCGGCAACGTCGGCTCCTACACCGCCACCTTCCTCCAGGAGATGGGGGCGGTGATCGTCGGCCTCCTCGAGTTCGACGGCGGGATCTACGACCCCAAGGGGATCGACGCCCAGGCCATCGTGAACCAGTGGAACTCTCTCCGCCGGGGGGAGAAGTCGATGCAGAAACTGGTGCTCCCCGACGGCATCCAGCGGCTGGCCAACCCCGCCGACGGACTGGAGCTCGACTGCGACATCCTGATCCCGGCGGCGCTCGAGAACCAGATCACCGACGACAATACCGGCCGGATCAAGGCCAAGATCATCGTCGAGGGCGCCAACGGACCAGTGACCAGCGGCGCCAGCGAGGCGCTCGACCAGCGGGGCGTGCTGGTCGTCCCCGACCATTACGCCAACGCCGGCGGCGTGCTCGTCTCCTATTTCGAGTGGCTGAAGAACCTCGCCCACGTCCGTTTCGGCCGTCTCGGGCGGCGGTTCGAAGAGCAGGCCTTTCAGCGGATCGTCGAGGCGATCGAGATCCGCACCGGCAAGCCGTTCAGCCAGCAAGAGCGCAAGATGCTCACCCATGGCGCCGATGAGGCCGACCTCGTCCACTCCGGCCTGGAGGACACGATGGGACCGGCGTACCACCGCCTGCGCGAGCTCCGCGCTCGGCACAAGGTCGACCTCCGCACGGCGGCCTTCATCGAGGCGATCAACAAGATCGCGATCTGCTATGAGGATCTGGGGATCTTCCCGTAGCCCTCACCCCTGGCCCCTCTCCCGCAAGCGGGAGAGGGGTAACGCGGCTCAAAGAATCCGCAGCCCCGAAACCGCCTCCGGCCTTCCCACCGGGCCCACCGTGAAATCCCGCAGCCGCACCGGCAGACGGCGCGAGCCCCAGGTGCCCGGAGCGGCCTGGAAGCGGCCGGCGCAGGGGATACCGCAGGCGGCGCAGGCCCCCTCGGGAGTCAGGTTCCACTCGGTGAGCACGAACCAATCGCGGCCGATCAGGCGCTCGCCGCAGGCGTGGCACGTGGTGCTGCCGCCCTCCTCGTCGTGGACGTTGCCGGTATAGGCGTAGCGCAGGCCGTTGGCCATGGCGATGCGGCGGGCTCGCGCCAGGGTCGCGGGCGGGGTGGGGGGCTTGTCGAGCATCTTGTAGTCGGGGTGAAAGGCCGTGAAGTGGATCGGCACGTCAGGCCCGAGCGTGCCGGCCACCCAGCGGGTCATCCGGTCGAGCTCGGCGTCGGAGTCGTTCTCGCCCGGGATCAGCAGGGTGGTGATCTCGAACCAGACGTCGGTCTCGTGCTTGAGATAGGCCAGCGTGTCGAGCACCGGCCCCAGCTCGGCACCGCAGATCTTGCGGTAGAAGTCCTCGGTGAACCCCTTGAGGTCGACGTTCGCGGCGTCCATGTGGCGGAAGAATTCCTCCCGCGGCTCGGGGCAGATCTCGCCGGCGGTCACCGCCACCGTCCGGATGCCGTGCTCGTGGCAGGCCGCCGCGACGTCGATCGCGTACTCGTGGAAGATCACCGGGTCGTTGTAGGTGAAGGCGACGCTGGCGCAGCCGAGCCGCCGGGCGGCCTGGGCGATGACCTCGGGGGTGGCCCGGTCGGCCAGGGTGTCGAACTCGCGCGACTTGCTGATGTCCCAGTTCTGGCAGAACTTGCAGGCCAGGTTGCAGCCGGCGGTGCCGAAGGAGAGCACGGGCGTACCGGATAGGAAGTGGTTCAGGGGCTTCTTCTCGATCGGATCGACGCAGAAGCCGCTCGACCGCCCCCAGGTGGTCAGGACGATCTGATCGTTCTCGCGGGCCCGCACGAAGCAGAGCCCCCGCTGCCCCTCGAGCAGCTTGCAGAAGCGCGGGCAGAGATCGCACTGGACACGGCCGTTGTCGAGCGTGTGCCAGTACTTGGTGGGAACGGTATCGCCGGTGACGGGTGCGTCTTTCATGCTTGGGAACTCCTACCTTCCCGAACGCGGGTGGGAGGGAGGGGATTCCCGGGCCGTTTGGGAAGCCCCGCAGGGCGGCTGTTGCCCAGCCTGGGGTTTCGCCCAGGCTCCGGGGACCTTTCTTATATATAAAGCTCCGAGATTTATATACGAAGCCCCCCTGGAGAGGGTTCGAGAAGCCCCAGAGCTGCAGTTGGAGGGCCTCGCAGGGGCTCCGGCGGTCTTTTTTATATACAAAGCTGGAAATTTTATATAGAGAGTACCCGCAGAGAGGGTTCGAGGGGCTCTTTCTATATAGAAACTGCCGAAAACTATATAGACATGACCCCTGAAAAGGTCGGCAAGCCTCCCGGAATGGTATTTATGCCCACTTTGTATATATCCAGGAGGCCCGGAGAGCTTTCCGGGAAGGCTGGCTGGCCTAAAATCTGGGCTGGCGACCTGTTGGAGGGTGGTTTATATATACAAAATGTCGATTCGTATATATAAAAGACATCCGCCGGGCATTCAGGGAGGCTACCGTATATATAAATCGACAAAATTTATATATTGACGCCTTCCAACGATGTCTGACCCGGTCTGGCCCACGTTTCGGCCGGTCTAGCCCGGGCTCCTCTCCGGCGACCCTCTCAGAGGGTGTTGGGAAGGAAGCCCCTACTGCCCTTCCGCCGCCGTCGTCGCCAGCGCCTTCAGCTCGGCGAGCGACCGCATCGCCCCCCCTCTCACCACGTAGCGCACCTTGCGCAGGTTGGCGATGTCGGCCGTCGGGTCGGCCCCGACGATCAGCAGGTCGGCGAGCTTGCCTTTCTCGACGGTGCCGAAGTCCTTGGCCCTCCCCATGGCGGTGGCGCCGCCACGGGTGGAGGCGATCAGAACCTGCATCGGTGACAGCCCCGCCGCCTGCATGGCCTCCATCTCGGCGTAGACAGAGGGGCCGTGGAGGGTCAGCGGATTGCCGGCGTCAGTGCCCATGGCGATCGGGATGCCGGCGTCGAGGACCCGTTTCAGGTTGGCGGCGGCGATGCGCTCGCCATCGGTGACTCGGGTCTCCAGGGTCTTGATGCGATCGGCGGAGACCGGGGCGGCCGCCTGGGCCGTCTCGGCCACCTTGGCCCAGGTGAGCGGGTCGACGCAGCCGTTGGGGTCGTCCACCGCCGGCGCCTGATGGGCCGCGGCGCCGGTGTACATCCGGTAGTAGCCGCGGAAGACGGTGAGGGTGGGGCAGTAGATCGCTCCGCCCTTCTTCGCGAGGGCGAGGAACTCGTCGTCCACCGGCTTGTCGCCGACGCTGTGGACCAGCAGCTTCGCCCCGGCCCGCAGCGCCTCCTTGGCCTCGGCGAGGCCGGTGGCGTGGACGATCAGCGGCAGGTTGTGAGCGCGCGCCGCCTCCCCGGCGGCGTGGACGGCGGGGGCGGACTTCTCGACCGGGTGATCCTTGTCGACGATGTACCAGACCTTGACCGCCGCGGACCCGCGCTCGGCCAGGTAGCGCACGCCGTCCCTGGCGCTGTCCGCGTCGGCCAGCACCATGAACTGCCGCTCGGCGGGGAGGTTGAGCCAGTGGTCGATCGTCGACAGCAGCGGTCCGGCGGCGGCGACCCGCGGCACCTCGAGGTCGGGCTCGGCCCAGGCCGGCAGGCCGAGGGTCCAGGCATAGCCGCCGACGTCGAACACCCCGGTCACCCCGGAGCAGAGATAGGTGCGGCCGAAGCGCTCGGGGTGGCGCGCGAGGTCGGCGATGGTCCTGTCGTAGGGGTGGCGGTCGCGCACGTCGAGGGAGTCGGGGCGGCCGTCCGCCCAGCCGGTCTGGGAGAAGTGGACGTGGGCGTCGACCAACCCGGGGGTGATCCAGAGGCCGGAGAGGTCGGTCACGTCCACCCCGGCGGGCACCGGGCAGGCGGCGCGTGGTCCGGCGCAGTCGATGCTGCCCTCGCGGATCACCACCACCGCGTCACGCACCGGGGGACCGCCGGTGCCGTCGACCAGCGTGGCGCCGACCAGGGCGCGCGGCGGGGGCGGCACGCCGGGGAGGCTGGAGAAGGCGGTGGAGACGGCGATCTTCCAGCCTTTGTCCGGGGTCTTGACGAACAGCCGCTCGGAGAGGCCGGCGTCCTCCCGGCCGCCGTAGCGGACGCGATAGCGGTAGGTACCGTAGACCATGCCCGGCCGGACCGGCGTCAGGTGGATGTCGTCGGCCTCGATGTGGTCGGGCCACCCCTTGCCGGCCGAGGCGGCGAGCCCGGAATAGCCGAGCTCGAACCCCTCGGGGCCGGTGCGCGCCAGACGCTCCGAGTCGAGGTAGCAGGAGAGGTAGGCGTCGCGGTTCCGGTCGCGGATCGCTTGCAGATTTTTCTCAAATACCGCCCGCGCCGCGGCAAGATCGGCCGTGGCGCCCCCAGGCTCCTCGCCGCGCAGGGCGGGGAAGGCGGCCGTCAGCAGGACGGCCAGCAGCGCGCCCGCCCGGCGCGCGATCCGGATTCTCTCCATGGCGTCTCCCTCCTTCTTGGCTCCTTGGTGAATCGCCGCCCATGGTAGCAGCGCCGGGGCAGACCTCTTGCATTGAAAGCGACCTCAGAGTCAGCTAGGATCACGACCTCAGGAACTCAACTTTGTCGCTAAAACGAGCATGACCTCTCCGATCGAACCGTCCTATCGCCGCTCCTCGGGGCTGGTCGACGTCCTCGACCGCGTCCTGGACAAGGGGCTGGTCATCGCCGGCGACATCCGGATCTCCCTGGCGGAGGTCGAGCTCATCACCATCCGCATCCGCCTGCTCGTCTGCTCGATCGACAAGGCGGAGCAGATCGGTCTGGACTGGTGGCGGCAGGACCCCAATCTTTCCGTGGCCGCCCGGCATCTGACGGCCGAGAACGAAGTTTTGCGCGACCAGGTACGGGCGCTGGAAGAACGAGTCACCTCGCTGGCGTTGGAAACCGAGCGTCCGGCGCCGCGGGCCCGAGCGCAACGATCTGAAAAAAGGCCGAACCGCAGGGGGTAATAACATGCCGGTTGAACGAGCTTCCGGTGGAACCAGTCTCATCGACGTCCTGGACCGAGTCCTCGACAAGGGCATCGTGATCGATGCCTGGGTCCGGGTCTCTCTGGTGGGCATCGACCTGCTCACCGTCGAGGCCCGCGTCGTGGTGGCGTCCATCGACACCTACCTCAAGTACTCGGAAGCGGTCTCGCAGGTGTCCTCGGTGTCGCGTCCGTCGGCGCTCGAGGCGCGCACGTCCGAGGACCTCCTGGCCGAAAACACCTCTCTGCGTGCCCAGCTCGCCGCCTCGATCTCACGCGAGCATGTGCCGGCCCGCAGGTCCCGCTCGCCGAAAGTCTAGGCCGCCGTGGTCAGCCTCGCGCACCTCGACGTGCTGCCGCCTCCCCGTCCGCGGGGCGGCAGCGTCGGCTCCAAGGCGAAGCTCGCCCTGGTCGACGCTCTGCTCGCCGAGGAGGAGGCGCGGCCTTGCGCCGTGGTGGCGTTGCGCTGGCTCGTGCGCCACACCGGAGTGGAGCGGATCGTCTGCGCGGTGGCCGACAGCGAGAGCGGCCGCCTGCTCGGCCTGACCGGGATCGGGGTATCGGTCTCTTCCGTCGACTCCTTCAGCCTCGATCTCGGGGACCGCACCCATCCGCTGGTGGTCGCCCTCTCCGGGGGTGAGCCGGTGGTCTTCCACGACTCCAGCCAGCCGTTGCTGCGCGCCCTCGAGACCCCGCTGGGCAATCTCTCGTTCCACGCCGTCCCGCTGGGCAGCTCCAAAGAGGAGATCGGCCCCGGCATGCTCCTGCTCACCGGCCTCGAGGATGGGCCGGTCTCCGAAGACATCCTCTGGGTCGCCGAGCTGCTGGGCGTCCGCCTGGCCTCGCTCTGGTACCGCCGCGCCCAGGCCGAGGAGCGGCGCCACAAGCGGGAGCGAAGCTGGCTGGTCTCGACCATCAACGCCGTCACCGATCCCATCCTGCTGACCGACGCCGACGGCCGCATCCTGGTGGCCAACGCGGGGGCCGAAATGCTGCTGACGGCCGGCGACGACAAGCGGGAGGGGTGGCGCCGGGCGGTCGCCCTCAACAACATGCTCTTCTCGGCCTCGCTGTTCACCAACGCGGCGGAGAGCGGACCGACCCGCCGGGAGCTGCTGCTGGTCGACCCCTCGGAAGGGAAGGACCTGCCGTTCGAGGTGCTGAGCACACCCGTGCCGATCCGCCTCGGCGAGACCGGGCTGGTGTCGGTGCTGCGCAACGTCACCGACCTGCGCCGGGCCACCGAGGAGATCGAGGAGAACTACCGCCGGCTGCGGGTGGCCGAGGCCGCGACCCGCGCCCAGCGCGACCGCCTCGACCTGATCCTCAACTCGGTGCTCGATCCCATCCTGGTCACCGACGCGGAGGGGAACATCGCGCGCATGAACCCGCCCGCCGAACGCATGTTCACCTTCCCGCCGGGCAAGCGCAACGTCGAGGTGGAGCGGCGCGTGCGGACCAACGACGCGGTGTTCACCTCGTTCGTCTCCAGCCTCTATGCCGGCCAGGCGCGGCACTGGCGGCGAAGCTTGAGCCTGATCGATCCGCAGACCGGGGCGATCATCCCGGTTGAAGCGATCTCGGGCAAGGTGGTCTCCAAGCACGGGGAGGAGACGGCGATCGTCACCATCCTCCACGACCTCACCGAGGCGGAGGAGAAGGCGCGCCTCTACGAGCAGGTCAAGCGCCACTCGGACGAGCTGCGGGAACGGGTCCGCGAGGCCACGGCGGAGCTCGCCGAGCAGAACGAGCTGCTGCGGCGCCAAGCCTTCCAGCTCGAGCAGGCCTCGGCGATGAAGTCGCAGTTCCTCGCCAACGTCTCGCACGAGCTGCGCACCCCGCTCAACGCCATCATGGGCTATACCCACCTGATGCTCGAGGGGGTCTCCGGGGAGATGACTCAACCCCAGCACGACAAGCTGGGGCGCATCGACGCCAACGCCCGCCACCTGCTGGCCGTCATCAACGATCTCCTGGACATCGCCCGCATCGAGTCGGGCAAGATGCCGGTGCAGATGGAGCGCATCCGCCTCCCCGAGCTGATCGACGAGGTGATGACCGAAGTCGAGCCGGTGATCGCCGGCACCCACCTGGCGGTGAACCGCATGCTGTCGCCGGAGCTGCCGGAAATCGAGACCGACCGCCAGAAGGTCAAGCAGATCGTGCTGAACCTGCTGTCGAACGCCCTCAAGTTCACCCCCCAGGGGTCGGTCGCCATCCGCCTGGAGCACGAGCGCGGGACGGACGAGATCACGATCGCCGTCACCGACACCGGCATCGGCGTCGCGGAAGAGAACCAGAAGACGATTTTCGAGGCGTTCGAACAGGCAAACAGCTCCTACGCCCGGCGCCAGGGTGGCACCGGGCTGGGCCTGTCGATCTGCCGCCGCCTCGCCCACATCCTCGACGGCCGCATCACCCTGGTCAGCCGGCTCGGAGAGGGGTCCACTTTCACCCTGCATCTACCCAGCAAGCCGAGGACGGAATGACCACGACCCGCGGAGAGGCTGCACCCGCCCCGCTCGTGCTCGTGGTCGACGACGTCGACCACGGCCGCGAGATCTTTGCCGAGTACCTGGAGTTCCGCGGTTTCCGCGTCGCCACCGCCGCCGACGGGCTCGAGGCCCTGGAGAAGGCGTTCGAGCTCCGGCCGGACATCATTCTCATGGACCTCTCGCTGCCCGGCATCGACGGCTGGGAAGCCACCCGGCGCCTGAAACAGGACGACCGCACCCGCTCCATTCCCATTATCGCGCTGACCGCCCACGCGCTCGCCGCCGCCCACGACAAGGCCCGCGAGGTGGGCTGCAACGCCGTCGTGACCAAGCCCTGTCTCCCCAAGGACCTCGAGCAAGAGGTCCGCCGCCAGCTCGAGGCGAAGGCGACCTAATCGAATGAGCAAAGCCGACAAGACCGACGCCGGGAAAAAGCCCGCCAAGACGCCGGCGAAAAAGGCCACGGCCTCTGCAACCCCCGCCAAGAAGGCGGCCGGCAAGCCGGCCGGCTCTCCGGCCAAGACGGCGAAGCCGCCCGCGAAGGCGGTCAACAAGGCAAAGACGGCGGCCAAGGCGCCGCCGCGGGCCGCGAAGCCCTCTGCGCGGGAGCCGGAGCCACGGTCCGCAGCCGGGCCTGCTTCGGACCTGCTCGCCTTTCCGGAGCCGTCCACCCGCACCAGCGGCCGTAGCGGCAAGTACGTCTATTGCATCATCCAGACCGGCGAGCCCTGCCGCTTCGGGCCGGTCGGTATCGGCAGCGAGCCCGCCGAGGTGCACACGGTCAACTACAGGGAGATCGCCGCCGTGGTCTCCGACACGCCGCTCGAGGTCTACGATCCGACGCGGGAGAACGTGCTCGCCCACGAGCGGGTCAATGAGGTCGTGATGCGCGACTACACGGTGATCCCGATGTCTTTCAGCACCGTGTTCAAAACCTCCGAGGACATCGTCGAGCTGTTGCGCAGCGCCTACGACGCCTTCCGCGACGTGCTGGTCAAGATGCAGGACAAGCTCGAGTTCGGCCTCAAGGTGCTCTGGGAGCCCGAGACGATCATCCGCGAGATCGAGAAGGACGACGAGAACCTCCGCCTGCTGCGGCAGGAGATCTCGCACCAGAAGGGCTCCACCTACTTCGCCCGCATGCAGTACGGACGGCTCGTCGACTCGCTCCTCCAGGACCGCTCGGAGAAGCTGGTCTCGGAGATCATCGGCACCCTGAGCGGCGTCTGCGTCGCCTCGCGCACCAACAAGCCGATTGGCGACAAGATGATTCTCAACGGCGCCTTCCTGGTCGCCCGCGACCGCGAGCCCGACTTCGACGCCGCGGTCAAGGAGATCGACGCCCGCTACGAGAACCTGATCTTCAAGTACACCGGGCCGTGGCCGCCGTACAACTTCGTCAACATCCGGCTGAAGCTCGAGCGCGCCTCGGAAGCCGAATAGCCGGCCTTCCCCCCGATCATCCGCCAATGATCATCCTCGACAGCCTCCTCATCGGCGGCATCAAGTTCGTTCTCGACAAGGTCGCCTCGGCGGTCAACGAGGAGATGAACGACGAGGGGTCGCTGCGCGAGGAGCTGCTGGCCGCCCAGATGCGGGTGGAGCTCGGCGAGATGGACGAAGCGGACTTCGTCGAGCTCGAGCGCGACATCCTCGCCCGTCTGCGCGAGATCCGCGACGCCCAGCGCGGCGAGGCCAGCGGCGCCGTCTCCCTCGGCGGCGGCTTCGAGGTGGACGTCACCTTCCGGGGAGGGGACGAGGAATCGTAGCGCTCCCCCTTCCCCCTCTCCGCCTCTTCGGCGGCAAGGGGGGCGTCGGCAAGACGACCTGCGCCGCCGCCGCCGCTCTCGCCGCCGCCGGTTTCTCCGTCAGATCGGGCCGCCGCGTCCTCGTCGTCTCCACCGATCCCGCCCCCTCTCTCGGCGATGCCCTGCGGGTGAGCCTCACGGCCGAGCCCAGCCCCATCGCGACCCGCCGCGGCGCCCTGCTCGCCGCCGAGCTCGCCGCCGGCCCGGCCCTCGCTCGCTGGACGGCGGAGAACCGCGAGGCTTTGCGGGAGATCGCCGCCCGCGGCACCTATCTGGACGCCGAGGACGTGGACCGCTTCCTCGCCCTCTCCCTCCCTGGAGCCGACGAGCTGACGGCCTGGCTCGAAGTCGCCCGCCTCGCGCGGCAGACCGCCTGCGACGAGGTATTTGACGAGGTCATCGTGGACGCCGCCCCCACGGCCCACACCCTGCGTCTGCTCGCCAGCCCCGAGGCGCTGCGCGGGTTCGCCGCCGTCCTCGACCGCCTCCAGGAGCGCCACCGCTGGATGGCCCAGCGCTTCGGCGGCGTCTACCAGGCAGGCGAGGGGGACGCCCTGATCGCCGGTCTCGAAGCCCAGGGACGGGAGATCGAGGAGCGGCTGCGGGATCCGGAGCGCTGCCACCTCTTCTGGGTGATGCTCCCCGAAATCCTCTCCCTGGAGGAGACCCGCGACGCCCTCGCCGCCCTCGACGCGGCCGGCATCCCCGTGCGCGAGGTGATCGTCAACCGGGTCCTGCCGGAGGGTGGAGAGGAGTGCTCGTTTTGCAGAGCGCGCCGGCAGGCCGAGGCGGAGACGATCGAGGCGATCCGGGAAGCTTTCAAGGGGAGGACGATCCGGTTTCTGCCCCAGGAGGAGAGCGAGCCCCGGGGGAAGACGGCTTTGCGGCGGGTGGCGAAGGGGCTGACGGGGCCCCCCACCGAACCCTCACCCCCTGGCCCCCTCTCCCGTCCCCTCCCACCCTCCCTCACCGGGAGAGGGGGAACAAAACAGAATCTGAAGTGGCTGGACACGCTCGCCCCTTCCGGCGTCCAGCTTCTCTTCTTCGGCGGCAAGGGGGGCGTGGGGAAGACGACCTGCTCGACGGCGGTAGCTCTGGCTTTGGCGGAGCGGCGGCCGGCGGCCCGGGTGCTCCTGATCTCCACCGATCCCGCCCACTCCGTGGCCGACGCCCTGGAGGTCCCGCTCGGGGACGACGAGCGGGCCGTGTCCGGCGGTCCTCCGGGACTGCGGGCGCGGGAGTTGGATGCCGGCCACGCCTTCGCTACGTGGCGCGACCGCCACCGCGACAAGGTCGAGGCGGCGGCCGACGCCTTTGCACCGGACGGCGGAGGGGTGCAGGATCTCCTCGACCTCACCCCACCCGGAATCGACGAGCTGATCGCCATCTCCTCCCTGCTCGACGCCGTCTTCGGGATGGAGGGGGGTGAGCCGGCCTACGATCTGGTCGTGGTGGACACCGCTCCAACCGGCCACGCCCTGCGCCTGCTGGAGATGCCCGCTCTCGCCCTCTCCTGGGACCACTATCTCCTCTCCCTCCTCCTCAAGTACCGCGAAGCCATGGCCCTGGGGGATCTCGCCGCTGAGCTGGTCGAGCTCTCCCGCAGCCTGAAACGGCTGGAGGCGCTGCTGCGCGACCCGGCGCGCGCCCGATTCGTGGCGGTGACACGGGCGGCCGAGCTCCCCCGCCGCGAGACGGTCCGGCTACTGCGCTCACTCGGCAAGCTCCGGATCGCGGTGCCGGCGGTCGTCCTCAACGCCGTGCCGTCCACCGATTGTGCCCGCTGTGGCGGTTCCGCGGGAGGGGCCGAAACCCTGCGGCAGGACCTCCATCGATTGGGGCTCGACCGGTGCGCTATCATGAAAGCCCCTGCCGTGTTCCCGCCGCCCCGCGGCGTCGCGCGCCTCGCCGCGTGGGTCCAGAGCTGGGAAGAGCTCACGGGATGAACGAAGCGACCTATCTCTACTGCCTGGTGCGCGCCGCGGCCGAGCCCGAGCCTGCGGGCGCTCCCACGGGGCTGCCCGACCTCTCTCCACCCCGTGCGCTCGCGGTTGGGGAAGGGCTCTGGCTGATCGCCGCGGGCGCTCCGCTCCCCCTCTACGGCAGCGCGGAGATCCAGCGCCAGCTCTCCGACCTCTCCTGGGTCTCCGACCGCGCCCTGGCCCACGAGGCCGTCATCGAGCACTTCGGCGGCACCGGCACCGTCCTGCCGATGAAGCTCTTCACCCTCTTCGCCTCCGACGAGCGGGCGACCGCCAACGTCCGCGACAACCGCGAGCGGCTCGACCGCGTCCTCGACCGGGTGGAGGGGCGGGCCGAGTGGGGAGTGCGGATCCGCCTGGACGATGTCCGCGCCCGCGAGGTGCTCGCCGCCGAGGCCCGCGAGAACGGGCAGAGCTCGGGCACGGCCTTCCTGCTGCGCAAGAAGCTGGAGCAGGACGCCTCCCGCGAGCTCGCCGGCCGCCTCCGCGCCGAGATGGACGCCGTCTTCGCCGAGCTGGCCTCGGGGGCCTCCGAAGCGGTCCGCCGCGAGCCGGCGGCCTCTCCGGAGTCCGGAGGCCGGCTGCTGCTCGACGCCGCCTTCCTCGTTCCCACCCAAGGGGACGCGGAGTTCG
This sequence comes from uncultured Acidobacteriota bacterium, assembly GCA_963698025.1. Taxonomy (GTDB): domain Bacteria; phylum Acidobacteriota; class Thermoanaerobaculia; order Multivoradales; family UBA5704; genus DATARR01. The sequence continues at coordinate 3,573,608 of OY969112.1, forward strand.
AGGCGATCGTCGAGCGGTGCGCCTCCCGCCTCGCCCCCCGGGCCTGCGACGTCACCCTGACCGGCCCCTGGCCCCCCTACCACTTCATCGAGGAGGCCCCCTCGGAGGTAAAATGAGCGAGCCCCTGGAGCTGCTCGAGCGCAGCGACGCCTCCCTGCTGGACACGGTCGACCACCTGCTCAACAAGGGGCTCGTGCTCACCGGCGAGGTGGTCATCGGCCTGGCCGGCATCGACCTGATCTATCTCCGCCTCTCGGCCCTGCTGTGCGCCGCCGACCGGGTGCTGCCCAGGAAGGCCGAGGAGGAGTGACTCCCTTCCTCTATCTATACGCCCTGGTGGACGAGGCGCCCTCGGCGTCTCTCGGGGAAGGGATCGCGGGCGAACCGCTCCGTCTCCTGCCGCACGGCGGCGTCTCGGCCGTGATCGGGGATCTCCCCGAACGTCCCAAGCCGGACCGTGAGACCCTCGAACGGCAGGACGCCGTGGTATGCCGGCTCGCGGAGCATTTCGGTGCTATCCTCCCCGCCCGCTTCGGCGAGGTCTTCGCGGACGAGGCCGCGCTCGCCGGCCGGCTCGACCCCCGCGTGCGGGAGGTCGCCGAGGGCCTCGCCCTCGTCCGCGGCTGCGTGCAGATGACCCTGCGGGTCTTCGGCGAGCCGGAGCCCGCCCCGGAGCCGGAGCCCGCCGGCGGCCCGGGTGCCCGTTACCTCGCCGCCCGGCAGCGGGATCGTGAACGGGCGCACTCGCTCCCCGAGATCGAGCCCCTGCGCGTGGCCCTGCACCCCCTGCTCCGCGCCGAACGGATCGAGCGCGCCGGCGCTCCCGGGCCGCTGGTCGGCACCGCCTATCACCTCATCCAGCGCGCGCAGGCCGGGGCCTACCTGGCGGCCCTGGAAGCGGGGAGGGCGCGGATCGGCGACCGCCGCGTCGCCGCCACCGGCCCCTGGCCCCCCTACGCCTTCGCCCCGGAGCCCGGGTCATGAGCCAGCGCGACGCGGTGCGCCTGGAGATCGAGGAGCTCGACGCCCTGCGCGCCGAGATCGAGCGTCAGGCCGCCGCCACGGCTCCACGCTGGAACGCCGATCCCGAGGAGGTGCAGAAGTCGGTCGCCAAGCTCGTCCTGGCGCTCGTCGAGTTCCTGCGCAAGCTGATGGAGAAGCAGGCCATCCGGCGCATGGAGGCGGGCACCCTCACCGACGAGGAGGTCGAGAACGTCGGCCTCGCCCTGATGAAGCTCGAGGAGACCCTGCACGACATCGCCGCCCGCTTCGGGCTCCAGCCCAACGAGCTGAACCTCGATCTGGGTCCTCTGGGACGGTTGATTTAGAGACGGATCATCCGCGGACCGTCCGCCGCCGTACCTTCCGAGGAGACCGACCGCTTGCGCCCGACGACGATCCTTCGCCCCATTCTCCTCGCCGCCCTCCTGATCCTGCCGGGCGCCGCCGCCGGCGCCCATCAGCTGGGGAAGATCCAGGTCTATACGACCTTCCTGAAGGACGGCACCTACCGGATCGACGTCCCGCTCGACCCGTCGCACCTGACGCCGGGCGACCTGGGGGGATCGGCGGGAGAGACGCGATATGGCCCCATCGCCGGACTGAAGCCCGCGGTGGACCACCAGTTCGGAAAGCTCCTGCGCAGCTTCGTCGACGGCGCCACGGTCACGTTCGACGGCCGGCCGGTCCAGCCGGAGCTGATGATGGCTCCGCCCGATCCCGACGCGCCCCCGGACCGGGTCACTCTCCGCTTCCATGGCCCCATCCCCGGCGGGGCCCGCACCTTCACCTGGAAGAACGCCTTGAACATCGGCTCCTATCCGCTGGTGCTCAAGAACGAGGGGGACGAGAGCTCCGTCTGGCAGTGGCTGGAGGCTGGCGGTGCCAACCCGCCGTTCGCCCTGGCGAAGACGGTCATCCCGCCGACGCGCTGGGAGGTGGTGCGCCTCTACCTGAGGCTCGGCTTCACCCACATCGTGCCGGCGGGGCCGGACCACATCCTCTTCGTACTCGGCATCTTCCTGCTCTCCCGGCGGCTGAAACCGATCCTGCAGCAGGTGACCGCCTTCACCGTGGCCCATACGCTGACCCTGGCGCTCAGCATCTACGGCGTCGTGCGACTCCCTCCCTCGGTCGTCGAGCCGCTGATCGCGCTGTCGATCGTCTTCGTGGCGGTGGAGAACATCCTCACCCCGGAGCTGCGGCCATCGCGGATCGCGCTGGTCTTCTGCTTCGGCCTGCTCCACGGCCTGGGCTTCGCCGGCGTCCTCTCCGAGATGGGGCTCCCCCGCTCCGAGTTCCTCACCGCTCTGCTGAGCTTCAACGTCGGAGTCGAAGGCGGCCAGCTCACCGTGATCGGCCTCGCCTTCCTCCTCGTCGGCCTGCCGTTCCGAAAACAGAGCTGGTACCGCCAGCGGGTGGTCGTCCCCGCCTCGTGCCTGATTGCGGCAGTAGGGCTGTACTGGTCGGTGCAGCGGGTGTTCTTCTAGAACGATTCGATACCAGCCCGCTCGAGATCCTCGTCGAGATCGAGGTCGGATCCTCCATGCTCGGCGGCGAACGCAGCTATCTCGGCGTGGAGCCTTCGTGGCTGGTCCTCGCCGTGCCGAATAGCTACGTCAGGCTCTCCGAATTCGGACCTTGCCTCAAGAACGGTGTAGATAGCGTCATCCATTGCTCACCTCTGCTCACCTCTGGATGAAATCGTCTTTTGACGACTCCGCAGTCTACTATGATTACTGAGATAGGTGCCTGCCAACAGGCGACCGTCTGGTTGACAATCCCCCCTCGCCTGTTATGATTCGCTGGAATTCGTACCAATTCGGTACTGTTTAAAGAATCACAGGAAGAAGAAGGGCCGGGCGATATGATCCGCATCACGAAGCAGACCGACTACGGGATCGTCCTCCTCACGCACCTGGCGGCTCACGCGGACCGGCAGTACGCCGCTCCGGAGCTGTCCGCCGAGACACGGCTGCCGCTGCCGATGGTCAGCAAGATCTTGAAGCTGCTGGCGCGCGACGGGCTCCTCGCCTCGCATCGCGGAGTCAAGGGGGGCTACAGCTTGGCGCGGGCGGCGGACGAGATCTCGATGGCGGAGATCATCGCCACCCTCGAGGGTCCGATCGCCATCACCGAATGCGTCAGCGTCGAGAGCGGTTGCTCGCACGAGGCGCTCTGTCAGGTGAGCGGCAACTGGCGCCGCATCAACGACGCGGTGCGCGCGGCCCTGGAAGGTATCTCGCTCGCCGAGATGGCCCAGCCCAAGATGCAGAAGCTGGTCACCCTCGGGCGCGGCGCGTTCGGCGGGGTACAGCTCCACCAAGAGGCTTGAATTCCAGTCCCCCGAGGGACTTGTCCAGCATTTAGATCCGTATCGAGGTACATCATGCAGACGACAGAGACCAGCACCATCGAGCAGTTCGCGACGCAGGACTACAAGTTCGGCTTCGTCACCGACGTCGAGCAGGAGACCTTCCCGCCCGGGCTGAACGAGGAGGTCATCGCCCGGCTCTCGGCCAAGAAAGAGGAGCCCGAGTGGATGCTCGAGTGGCGCCTCAAGGCCTACCGCCACTGGCTCAACCAGACCGAGCCGACCTGGGCCAACGTCCACTACACGCCGATCGATTACCAGTCGATCTCCTACTACGCGGGGCCGAAGGCGAAGGGCTCGGGGCCGAAAAGCCTGGAGGAGGTCGATCCCGAGATCCTCAAGACCTACGAGAAGCTGGGCATCCCCCTGCACGAGCGGGCGATTCTCGCCGGCGTCGCGGTGGACGCGGTGTTCGACAGCGTCTCGGTGGCCACGACCTTCAAGTCGAAGCTCGCCGAGGTGGGGATCATCTTCTGCTCCTTCTCGGAGGCGATCCGCAACCACCCCGAGCTGGTCCAGGAGTACATGGGCTCGGTGGTGCCATACACGGACAACTACTTCGCCACCCTCAACGCGGCGGTGTTCTCGGACGGCTCGTTCGTCTACATCCCGAAGGGGGTGCGCTGCCCGATGGAGCTGTCGACCTACTTCCGGATCAACGCCCGCAACTCGGGGCAGTTCGAGCGCACGCTGATCATCGCCGACGAGGGGGCCCACGTCTCCTATCTGGAGGGTTGCACGGCGCCGATGCGCGACGAGAACCAGCTCCACGCCGCGGTGGTCGAGCTGGTGGCGCTCAAGGACGCCACGATCAAGTACTCGACAGTGCAGAACTGGTACCCGGGCGACGAGAACGGCAAGGGGGGGATCTACAACTTCGTCACCAAGCGCGGCAAGTGCGAGGGGGCGAGCTCGAAGATCTCCTGGACCCAGGTCGAGACAGGCTCGGCGATCACCTGGAAGTACCCGAGCGTGATCCTCAAGGGGGACCGCTCGGTCGGCGAGTTCTACTCGGTGGCGCTGACCAAGGGGTACCAGCAGGCGGACACCGGCACGAAGATGATCCACATCGGCAAGCACACCAAGAGCACGATCGTTTCGAAGGGGATCTCGGCCGGCCACGGCCAGAACACCTACCGCGGCTCGGTCCGCATCCTCAAAGGCGCGGACGGCGCCCGCAACTTCTCGCAGTGCGACTCGATGCTGATCGGCGATCAGTGCGGGGCGCACACGTTCCCCTATATCGACGTGCAGAACCCGACAGCCCGCATGGAGCACGAGGCGACGACCTCGAAGATCGGCGAGGACCAAATCTTCTACTGCAACCAGCGCGGGATCGCGACCGAGGACGCGGTATCGATGATCGTCAACGGCTTCTGCAAGGAGGTCTTCCGCGAGCTGCCGATGGAGTTCGCGGTGGAGGCCCAGAAGCTGCTGGCGGTGAACCTCGAGGGGAGCGTCGGGTAGGTTCCCGGATCAAATCATGGAGAGGGAGACTGCAATGCTCGAGATCAGGAACCTCCACGCTTCGGTGGAGGGCAACGAGATCCTCAAGGGGATCGATCTGACGATTCAGGCCGGCGAGGTGCACGCCGTCATGGGACCGAACGGCTCGGGGAAGAGCACGCTCGCCCGGGTGCTCGCCGGCCAGGAGGCCTACCAGGTTACCGGCGGCCAGGTGATCTACGACGGCAAGGATCTCCTGGAGATGGACCCCGAGGACCGCGCCCGCGAGGGGGTGTTCATGGCCTTCCAGTACCCGGTGGAGATCCCGGGCGTGGGCAACACCTACTTCCTCAAGGCGGCGCTCAACGCCGTGCGCAAGCACCGCGGCCTGCCGGACATCGACGCGCTCGATTTCCTCAAGCTGGCGCGCGCCAAGATGAAGCTGGTGCAGATGGAGGAGAGCCTCCTCAACCGGCCGGTCAACGAGGGGTTCTCGGGCGGCGAGAAGAAGCGCAACGAGATCTTCCACATGGCGGTGCTCGAGCCGAGCCTCTGCATCCTCGACGAGACCGACTCCGGGCTCGACATCGACGCCCTGCGGATCGTCGCCGACGGCGTCAACGCCCTGCGCTCGCCGGACCGCTCGTTCCTGGTGATCACCCACTACCAGCGGCTGCTCAACTACATCGTGCCGGACCACGTCCACGTGCTGGTGGACGGCCGCATCGTGCGCTCGGGCGGCAAGGAGCTGGCCTTCGAGCTGGAGGAGAAGGGGTACTCCTGGCTCGAGGTGGCGCCGGAGCCGGCCGCGCAGCCGGTGGGAGCCTGAAGCCCATGCCGGCGACAGAGATCCGGGAGAACGCCATCGCGGGGGTCGGCGGCTACGTCGCCGAGTTCGAGCGCCTCCAGCGCGAGCTTCGGGGGGAGCCCGCCGGCCTCCAGGCGCTGCGCCGGCAGGCGATCGAGCGCTTCGCGGAGATGGGCTTCCCTACCCTTCGCCAGGAGGAGTGGCGGCTGACCAACGTGGCCCCGATCGCCCAGGGGACCTTCCACTGGCCGGCGAGCGATCCGGACGCCGATCCGGACGCGGTACCTATGGCGCGGCTCGCGCCCTACACGTTCGACGCCGCCGCCCGGCTGGTGTTCGTGGACGGCCGCTTCTCCCCCCGGCTGTCCTCGCTCGGCGAGCTGCCCCCTGGGACGGTCGTCGCCAGCCTCGCCGAGGTCCTGGCGCAATCCCCCGGGCTGGTGGAGCCCTGGCTCGGCCGGTTCGCGAAGCTCGACCGCAATCCGTTCGTGGCGCTCAACACGGCGTTCCTGCGCGACGGCGCCTTCCTCTACATCCCCCGGGGCGCGGTGACCGGGACGATCCACCTGCTGTTCCTCTCTTCCGGAGAGGAGGGACGGGCGACGCTGTCCTTCCCGCGCAACCTGTTCGTCGCCGACGAGAACAGCCAGACGACGATCGTCGAGACCTACGCCGGCGAGGGCCCCTACTTCACGGCCCCGGTGACCGAGCTGTTCGCGGGGCCCGGCGCGGTGATCGATCACTACAAGGTGCAGCGGGAGAGCCTCGGGGCCCTCCACATGGCGACCTTCCAGGTCCAGGGGGAGCGCGCCTGCAGGCCCAGCTCGCACTCGATCTCGATCGGCGGCGCCCTGGTGCGCAACGACGTCAACGCCGTGCTCGACGGCGAGGGGATCGACTGCATCCTCAACGGCCTCTACTTCGGCGACGGCCGGCAGGTAGTGGACAACCACATGCGGGTCGAGCACGCCAAGCCCCACTGCGCCAGCCACGAGCTCTACAAGGGGGTGCTCGACGGCAAGTCCCGGGCGGTGTTCAACGGCCTGATCCACGTCCACAAGGGGGCGCAGAAGACGGACGCCAAGCAGTCGAACCGCAACCTGCTGCTGAGCCGCGACGCGATCGCCAACTCCAACCCGCAGCTCGAGATCTACGCCGACGACGTCAAGTGCACCCACGGCTCGACGGTCGGCCAGCTCGACGAGGACGCGGTCTTCTACCTGCGCTCCCGCGGCATCGGCGCCGAGGCGGCGCGCAGCCTGCTGACCTACGCCTTCGCCAGCAACATCGTGGCGCGGATCAAGGTCGAGCCGGTGCGCCACGATCTCGAGGAGTTCCTCTTCGCCCGGCTGCCGATGGGCGAGGTCGTCCGCCAGGCGGTCTGAAGATGGCCACGATGGCGGCAGCGGTCTCGGTGGCTCCCGCCTACGACCTCGCGCGGGTGCGGGGCGATTTCCCGATCCTTTCGCGCCAGGTCCACGGCCGGCCGCTGGTCTATCTCGACAACGCCGCCTCCACCCAGAAACCACGGGCGGTGGCGGCGGCGATCGTCGATTGCTATGAGGGGTGGTACGCCAACGTCGAGCGCGGGGTCCACACCCTCTCGCAGCTCGCGACCGCGGCCCGCGAGCAGGCGCGCGAGACCGTGCGCCGCTTCCTCAACGCCCCGAGCGCCGACGAGATCGTCTTCGTGCGCGGCACCACCGAGGCGATCAACCTGGTGGCCGCCACCTGGGGGCACGGCAGTATTAGCCCCGGAAGTATTAGCCCCGGAAATATTGGCGCCGGCGACGAGATCCTGATCACCGGCCTCGAGCACCACTCAAACCTCGTCCCCTGGCAGCGGCTGTGCGAGGAGCGCGGCGCGCTCCTCCGCGTGGCGCCGCTCGACGATCGCGGGGAAGTCCGCCTCGACGAGTTCGAGCGCCTGCTCTCCCCCCGCACCCGGATCGCGGCCTTCGCCCACGTCTCGAACGCCCTGGGCACGATCAACCCGGTCCGCGAGATGGCCGCGATGGCCCACCGCGCCGGCGCGGTCGTGCTGGTGGACGGCGCACAGGCGGTTCCGCACCTGACGGTCGACGTCCAGGCGCTGGGGTGCGACTTCTACGCCTTCTCCGGCCACAAGGTCTACGGGCCGAGCGGCATCGGCGCGCTCTGGGGGCGGGCGGAGTTGCTCGCCGCCATGCCCCCCTGGCAGAGCGGCGGCGGCATGGTCCATTCCGTCACCTTCGAGCGGACGACCTGGGCTCCGCCCCCCCATCGCTTCGAGGCGGGGACGCCGTTCATCGAGGGGGCGGCCGGGCTCGCGGCGGCTCTCGACTACCTGACGGCGCTGGGGTTGCCCGCGGTCGCCGCCTGGGAGGGAGAGCTGCTCGCCCTGGCCACGGAGCGGCTGGCGGAGATCCCCCGCCTGCGGATCGTCGGCACGGCGCGCGCGAAGGCGGCGGTGCTCTCCTTCACCATGGAGGGCATCCACCCGCACGACCTGGGGACGATCCTCGACCGCGAGGGGGTCGCCATCCGCGCCGGCCATCACTGCGCCCAACCGGTGATGGCCCGCTTCGGCGTGCCGGCGACGGCCCGCGCCTCTTTCGCCCTCTACAACACTCCGGAGGAGGTCGAGGCCCTGGCCGCCGCCCTCCACCGAGCTCGGGAGCTGTTCGAATGAGCGACCTGCGCGACCTCTATCAGGAGGTCATTCTCGATCACAACCGGCACCCCCGCAACTTCGGGCCCCTTCCCTCTGCCAATCGCCGGGCGGAAGGGCACAACCCGCTCTGCGGCGACCGCGTGACGGTGCACCTGGACGTCGCGGACGGCCGCATCGAAGACCTCAGGTTCGAGGGGTCGGGATGTGCCATTTCGACCGCGTCCGCGTCGCTGATGACCGAAGCCCTCAAAGGGCTCACGCTCGCCGACGCGCGCGCCCTGTTCCGCGACTTCCACGACCTGGTCACCCGGGGCGCGGAGGAGGGCTCGCCGGACCTGGGCAAGCTCGCCGTGTTCACCGGCGTGCGCGAGTACCCGATGCGGGTCAAGTGCGCCACCCTCGCCTGGCACGCCCTGATCGCGGCCCTGGACGCGAAGGATCTGCCCGTCGTCACCACGGAGTAGAAATCATGAAAACCGAGCAGGAAGTTCCCGTCGACACCCCCGAGCCGCAGGAGCCCCAGCCGCAGGCGGAGAGCCCCGAAGGCGCTGCTCCAGTGGCCGCGGCCGCCTCCGATCCCTCCGATCCCTCCGATGTCGAGAACAACATCGTCGAGGCGCTGAAGACTGTCTTCGATCCCGAGATCCCCGTCAACATCTACGAGCTGGGCCTCATCTACGACATCGACATCCAGGCGGACGGCTCCGTCCAGGTCAAGATGACCCTCACCTCCCCCGGCTGCCCGGTGGCCGGATCGCTCCCCGGCGAGGTCCAGTCCAAGGTGGAGGGGGTCCCGGGTGTGACCTCCGCCGACGTCGAGCTGGTCTGGGATCCGAGCTGGAACCCTTCCATGATGTCGGAGGCGGCACGGCTCGAGCTGGGAATGTTCTGAGAAGACGACCCGGTTACCGGACTCGGTGATAAAGTCTGGGCCAGCGTGACCCAGACTGATCCACTCCCCCCTCCCGACCCCGGCAATCCGACGCTCGAAGAGCGCCTGGAGAAGCTCCGCCCGCACCTGAAGCGGATCCTGCGGCGCTACGACATCCCCCTGGAGGACGCCGAGGACATCCTCCAGGAGGCGTTCCTCGACGCCTTCCGCAAGTGGGAAACGATCCGCCACAAGGAGGCCTGGCTCCTCGGCACGGTGCGCTTCAAGTGCTCGAACTACTGGAAGAAGAAGCGTGCCGAATGCGTCCAGGCGGTGGATTTTCCGGTGCTGGAAGAGCTCTCCCGGCCGCAGGCGCCGGCGCAGGAGCTGGAGGAGGTCCGCCTCGATCTGCTCAGCCTCACCCGCCGCCTCGACAAGCGGCACCGGGCCGTCCTCTGGCTCCGTTTCGGGGTGGGCTTGAGCACCGGTGAAGTAGCCCGGCAGCTCGGCTACTGCCCCTCCAGCATCCGCAAGCTCAGCGGCCGCTGCCTGGCCCGCCTGCGGAAGTGGGCGGCCGCAGAGCCGGACGATCCTTCCTCCTCCTGAGCCGCCCGCCAGGGGGGAAGCTGGACCGGATTCTGCATATCTTCAAGCGCAGGGACCGACGGAATTCTCCCGGTGGGAGAGGAGACCCCGTCCATCCCTGCAACCGGCGTCCCACTCCGGGATGCCGAAGGAAAGAGACCCCATGCGCACACATTCCAACAGCAGCACCCCGGCCGTCAGGGCGGTGGAAGACCTGAGTCCCGAGGAGGCACAGAACACGGCCCGGCTGGCGGAGGGCCGCCGCCTGGCGCGCCAGAGCGAGGAGATCCCCATCCAGGCGCAGAGCATGGACGCGATGGGGAGACTGGCGGGGGGCATCGCCCACGTGTTCAACAACCTGCTCACCGCCATCGCCTGTGAGTCGGAGCTGGCGCTCGCCCGGCTGCCCGGCGACGAGCCGGCGCGCAAGAACCTGCGAGAGATCGAGAAGGTCGGCCAGCGTGGCGCCGCCCTGGCGCGCCAGCTCCTCGCCTTCAGCGGCCGTCAGGTGCTCCACCCCAAGGTCCTGCAGCTCAACCATCTGCTGACCGGGATGGAGGAGCGCGTCCGTCGCTTCCTCGGCCCCGAGGTCGAGCTCCGGCTGGACCTCCACCCCGACCTCGACCGGGTCCTTCTCGATCCGGAGCAGTTCGAGCACGTGGTGATGAACCTCGTCTCCAACGCCCGCGACGTCATGCCGGACGGCGGGCGCCTCAACCTGGAGACGGTAAACGTGGACGAGCCCGAGGAGAGCGAGGTCTCTGCGCTGCGGCTGAGTCCCGGACGGCGCGTGCTCCTCAAGGTGAGCGACAGCGGTCCCGGCATGCCGGACGAGGTGCGGCGGCACGCCTTCGAGCCGTTCTTCAGCACCAAGGGGGGGATGGAGATCACCGGCCTGGGGCTCTCCACGGCCTACGGCATCGTCACCCAGAGCGGTGGCCAGATCCTGGCTGACAGCGAGCCGGGCAGCGGCACCCGCTTCCACATCTACCTGCCGAGCGTCGAGCAGGCCGCTTCCGCCGAGGGCGCCGACCCCGGCCAGGAGATGGGGGAGTGGGAGACCCTGCTGCTCGTGGAGGACGAGGAGAACGTGCGCAAGCCGCTGGTCCAGATCCTGACCAACCGCGGCTACAACGTCCTCGAGGCCGCCGACGCCATCGAGGCGATCCAGATCAGCCAGGCGCACTCGGGGCCGATCCACCTGATGATCACCGATATCCTGATGGATGGCATGAGCGGGGTGGAGCTGGCGGAACGGCTCTCCTTCAAGCGGCCGGAGATGCGGGTCCTCTTCGCCACCGGCTACCCGGCCGGCCTCACCGAAGGGGCGAATCTCGGGGGCGAGGCTCATCTGCTCAAGAAGCCCTTCAGCGGCCGCGAGCTGGCCACCAAGCTGCGCGAGATCCTCGAAGGGGGCGACTAGCGATCTCAGGTCGTCCTCTGGGCAGAGATTTCTTACAATCTGCCGATCCGGGCATGGCAGACCGTTTGCTTCTGTTATAACGGCTGCCAGCACCGCGAATGCTCTACGCCCGGAGCGATCCCTGACAAGGTAACCGAATGAAATCCAGATTCCAGAAGCTTCTTCTCTTTGGCCTCCTGGCTCTCCTGGCGGTCGGCCCCGTCGCCTCGCAGCCCGCGAAGCCACAGAACGAAGTGTTTGAATATCACTGGCAGCTCCGCAACTTCCTCGGCACCCTGGCCGGGCTCTTCCTGCCCCGCCAGGGGGAAGGCTCCCTCACCTTCAAGTCGCTCGGCAACGGGCACATGCAGAGCGAGCTCACCATCACCTCCGGCGCGGCCCGGCAGGGGGAGTACTTCCGCTACGGCTCGGAGATCGACACCCGCACGCTGCAGCCGATCCGGGCCTGGAGCTCCTACTCCTGGCGCGGGGAGACCAAGTCCAAGAGCTCGCCGATCGAGCAGAGCGGGGTGCTCGACATCGCCTCCGGCATCTACTCCATCCGGCTGGACCCGCCGGAGAAGACCCGCCGGATGGAGATCTGGTCCGACGGCAAGATCTACCCCGTCGTGGTGATCCCCCTGGGAGTCGAGAGCCGCCGGACGCGGGACGGCAAGAAGCTCGACGTCCGGCACTACTCGATCCGCGGGATCGACGTGCCCGAGCGCGGCAACCGGTGGAAGGGGAAGCTCGACCTCTGGCTCGCTCGCGACGAGGTGTCCACCCCGGTCGAGATCCTGCTCTCCCGCAACCTCGCCGACGTGCACCTGGAGCTGAAGTCGCTGCAGCAGTAGCCGTGGAAGCAGTCAGTAAGCCCCGTCATCCCTTTCAGGAGGAGGAGAGCATGAATCGATTCAAGAGTGCTTCAGGCCTAGCCGTCGCCGGTCTCGCCGTCTGGGTGGCCTGTGGTCCCCGGATCGAAAAGGCCCATACCGCCGACAGCGCGATGGGTACCAGCGCGCCGGACTCGATGAAGCCGGACTCGATGAAGAAGGATTCGATGCCGGCGGACGCCACGAACAAGGACCAGCCGGCTCACGGGCCCATGATGGCGGCCAGCCCGGTGAGCGCCGTGGCCACACTCCAGGCGGGCGCGGAGAGCCAGGGCTTCTCCGGTACCGTCACCTTCACCCCGGCCGCCGGCGGTCTCCACTTGGTGGCCGACCTCAAGGGGGCGCCGCCGGGACCGCACGGCATCCACCTTCACGAGAACGGCCAGTGCACCCACGACGATCCGGCGGGCAAGCACTTCAGCTCCGCCGGCGGTCACTTCAACCCCACCGGCGCGCCGCACGCCTGCCCCGCCACGGACCCCCGGCACGCCGGGGACTTCGGCAACGTCACGGTGGGAGCGGACGGCACCGGTCATCTGGACCTCGACGTCAGCCAGATCTCGCTTTCCGGCGCCAACTCGGTGGTCGGCAAGGCGGTGATCCTCCACGCCGGGGCGGACGACTGCGCCACCCAGCCCTCCGGCAACTCCGGCGACCGGCTGGCCTGCGGCGTCGTGCAGTTGCAGGGGATGGAGAACCAGAGGCACTGAGGGCAGAGGGCGACCGCAGGTCGCCCTGCTTTCTACACCTACACCACCTCCACCCACTCCAGCGTCACCCCGTCGTCCTTGAGGATCGTCCGCGCCAGGCGTTGAAACGTCTGGCCGGAGTCCGTGACGCAGAAGTGGTGGCTGGCCTCGTGGGTGGATTCGAGCCTCTCTGCTGCCAGTCCGGCGGCGACCATCTCCGCGACCTGCTCGGCGGAGTCGACCAGGATCACATCCGGCCCGGCAACCCTCTGGAGCACCGGCTTGAGCAGCGGGTAGTGCGTGCAGCCGAGGACCAGGGTGTCCACGCCGGCCGCGAGCAGCGGGCGCAGATAGCGCTCAGCCACCTCCTCGGTGACGGGATCGTCGTGCCACCCCTCCTCGACCAGCGGGACGAGCAGCGGGCAGGCCTGGCTCAGGATCTCCAGCTCCGGCCGGATCGCGCGCAGGGCCTTGGGGTAGGCGTCCGAGCGCACGGTGGCCTCGGTGGCGATCACCCCCACCCTGCCGCGACTCACCGCCGCCGCCTTGCGGGCACCCGGCTCGATCACCCCCCAGGTGGGCACGCCGCGCAGGTCGAGGTTCGGCAGGGCCAGCGCCGAAGCGGTGTTGCAGGCCACCACCACCGCCTTGACCCCGCGCTCGGTCAGGAACTCGATGTTGCGCCGGGTGTAGCGGGTCACCGTATCGGGCGACTTGCTGCCGTAGGGGAGCCGCGCCGTGTCGCCCAGGTAGAGGATCGATTCTCCCGGCAGGCGCTGGCGCAGGGCCGAGACCACGGTCAGACCCCCGACGCCGGAGTCGAAGACGCCGATCGCGTCCATCGCGGCCGTCCGCTCCATCGCCATGCTCAGGAGGCCGCCATGCTCAGGGGGCGGACAGCTCGCGGTTCGGCACCAGCGGTCCGGAGAGGTCGAGATGGCCCGAGAAGGTGTCCCGCTGGACGCCGTTCCAGAGCAGCACGACGCGGGTGGCCTGCGGGATGTTGAGAGCGATCGAGTCGACGACGCTGTAGATCCGCTGGATCTCCTCGGTCGACCCGCCCGGCGGCGGGTCCGGATGGTCCTGCCAGTGCAGGTCGACGTAGGCCGTGCCGTCCGGGGCGAGCAGCACGGCGCCGAGCGCCACGCCCTCCGGGAAGGGGCGCGCGAGCCCGGGCGCCTTGGGACCGGCGAGGAGCGCCTCGGTCACCTTGCGGATGCGGTCCCGCGGGGATTCGGAGACCTGGAGCGCCCGGGTCTCGGAGCGCAGCCTGCCGCCGTCCGCCGGAAAGTAGAGGTTGAAGCTCACCGGCACCCCCTGCTGGACGGCCGCCTCCGGCGCCGAGACCCCGAGCCGCCGCCCGCCGTGCCCCCCCAGCCACCACCAGAGCCCGCCCCCCAGGAGCAGCGCCAGCGCCAGCCCGAGGACGAAGCTCGCCGCGCGGCGGCTCATGACGGCTTACCCGTCTTGGCCGGCGGCTTGGTCGGCGTCTTGGTCGCCGGGGGCGCCGCCTTGGCCGGGGGAGCCGGAGCCGGCTTCGGGGTCGTCGCTGAGGGGGCCGGCGTGGCCGGCGCTCCCGCCGCTGCCGGAGCCCCCGGGGCCGGCGCGGGTGCCGCCGCCGGACCTTCGATCGACGTCCGGTAGCGCGCGATGGCGGTGACCAGCGCGTCCACGAGCTGGTCGCGGTAGGCGGGGTCCTGGAGCTTCTTCTCTTCCTCGGGGTTGCTGATGAAGCCGAGCTCGACGAGCACGGCCGGCATCGTGGCCCCCTTCAGCACGCGGAAGGGGGCCTGCTTGACCCCGCGGTCGGTGATCTGCAGGGCCGTGTTGAGCTCCGCCTGGATCAGGTTGGCGAAGCGCTGGCTCTCGGTCAGGTGGCGGCTCTGGGCGAGGTCCCAGAGGATGAGGTCGACGTCCTGCTGCTCGGCCGCGGTGGCGCCCGGCGCTCCCGGCGTCGCGGTGGACCCGGCGCCGGCGGCGCCAACTGGCGGCGCGGTGTTCTCAGCGGCGGCCGAGCTGGCGGCGCGGGCGTCGGTGGCCTGCGGGCTCAGGAAGTAGGTCTCGGTGCCGTGGGCCCCGCCGCCGAGGGCGGAGTTGAGGTGGATCGAGATGAACAGGTCCGCCTTGTTCTGGTTGGCGATCGCCGGCCGCGCGTCGAGCGGCACGAGGGCGTCCTCGTTGCGGGTGAGGATGACCTGCACGCCGAGGCGCCCGAGCTTGGCCGCGAGCTCGCGGGCGAACTCCAGCGTCAGCTCCTTCTCCTGCACGCCGCCCGGGCCGATCGCCCCGGTCTCCACGCCGCCGTGGCCGGGGTCGATGACGATCGTATGGATGCCCGGCGCCCGCTGCGTCCTCTCCAGCGGCTGCGCGGGCACCTCGACCGAGGCGGTCGGATGGATGTCGAACACCAGCCGGAACGGGTTCTCGAGCACGTAGCTCTCGGCCTGCGCCCCCGGGCTGAGCTGGATGCGGACCTGCTGCGGCTCGACGGTGACCGCCTGCACGAGCGGGTCCTGCACCTCCTTGGCCGGCGGCGGCGTCAGCCGGTCCGACAGCATCTGGACGGTGATCAGCCCTGCCTGCAGCTGCGAGCGGTCGATCTGATAGCGCGGTTCCTCGGGGAACTGCAGCACGACCGTGGTCATCCCCTGGAGGTGGACGACGTCGAGCGTCACCCCCAGCTCGCGGTTGCCGCGGCGAGCGATGGTCAGCCGCGACGTCTCGGGGTGCCACTCGAAGGCGTAGCCGAGGAGGTCGCCGAAGGTCTTCTTGAGAAAGTCGACCGGCACCTGGAGCCCCCCCTCGCCCCGCGACGGCGGCTGCGAGAGCGAGACGATGCCGTCCCCCACGGTGATGATGGAGTTGCCGGGGCCGATCACCACGTCCTTGTCCGCGATACGGAGGGTGATGCTCTCGCCCGACTCGTCGCTCGTCAGCTTGCCGCCGAGCGCCTCGACGAGCGGCGACAGGCCGAACATCGGGCCGCTCGGATTGATCATCACCGGCACGGGGATCTCCCGCCCCTCGAGCGTGACCGAGGAGCGGGACGCTGGGGCAGGAGCGCCCGGAGGCGCGGCACCCGGGGGCGAAACCGGCTGACGCTGCCCTTGAGCCGCCACGAGCACCGGCAGGAGCAGCGCGAAGAAGAGTAAACAGGCCCAGAAACGGCGGTCTTTCACGCGGGAGAGGATACCATCCGCCCCCTCACATCCGTGCCTGACAAGACAGGTGTGGATCGTACCGGGCGGCGGGCGTCCCCTACAACTCTCGCGCCGAGTATGGTAAATGCTGTTGCGCCACCGGTCTGGACCGGCCGCGTGAGCTCTGATCCAAGGAGAGGAATGCGATGGAGATCCGGCAGTTTCGGGTGGTGATCCGCGCCTCGAACTTCGAGCGCGCGATGAAATTCTATGGTGGCGCCCTGGCGCTGCCGCAGCTCCAGAGCTGGAACCGCGAGACCGAGCGGGGGGTGATCTTCCAGGCCGGCTCGACCCTGATCGAGGTGGTCGGCCCCCCGGTCAACGAGGACCCCCGCTCCAACGACGAGCGCTTCAAGGCCCAGGGGCCGCGCATCCAGGCCGCCCTCGTCTTCGACGTCGCCTCGGCGGAGGCCGCCTTCCAGGAGATCTCCTTCCGCGAGAAGAACATCCCCGGCGGCCTGGAGAAGGACGATCACGGGCGTCTGACCTTCGTCACGCACGACCCGGACAACATCCGGATCATCTTCCGCGAGCCGGGCGCCTGAGCCGCCTCAGGGCGGCGACCGCGAGAAGCAGCACGAGCACCGCCAGCGCCGGCCCCGAGAGCGCCGGGATGTGAGGGGGTACGTTGGACGCCGGGACGATCATGGTCATGGCAGTCGCGGAGTTGTTGCCGGGGTTCGTGTCGACGCACCCGGGCGGTCCCGCCACGGAAGCGGTGTTGACGAGCGAGCCCAGGAACACGAGAGAGACGATTCCCTGCACGCGATAGGTCGCCGTGCCGTCGGTCAGGACGTCGTGGAGGTCACCCGCATGGGAGGGGGTGCAGGGCAGAGCCCCAACATCCCGGCACCAGAAGACCTGCGTCAGGCCGGCCGGAAAGACGTCCGTGACGATGGCCGGGGAGCCGCCAGGATTGCTGACGACGATCGTATAGGACAGGGCATCCCCCGGCGAGGCCGTCGCCCGGCGGGCCGTCTTCGTGATCGACAGGTCGGCGACGATGGAGGTCGTCACCGTCCCTGCATCGTTGTCGGGCTGCGGATCGGCGGCCGGGGGGACGGCGCTGACCGTGGCCGTGTTGGCGATCCCGCACGCCGCTCCCGGTGCCGTGAAGCTCACCGGCAAGGCGTAGGACGTTCCCACGGACAGCTCGCCGAGCGCACAGCGGATCTCATTTCCCACCACTCCACAGGGGGGCACAAGCTCTGGAGAGGCGAGCCCGGCGGGGATGGGATCGCTGACGACCACCCCGCAGGCGACGTCCGGCCCCAGGTTGGTGACCGTCAAGACGTAAGGAACTGGCTCGCCGGCCCTCACGGAGGCAGGAGCGGTCTTCGTCAACGTCAGGTTCGCCACTCGCACGACGGCCGTGGAGACCGGGTTGGACAGAACGGGACCTTGCTCGTTCGCCGAGACGGTCGCATGGTTTACGACCGTCAGGGCGCAAGTCTCGAGCACGTCGAACTGCAGATGGACGGCATCGCTGTCCGGGAAAGCGATGTCTGGAAGATCGCACGCGACCTTGCCGGCCACGATTGAGCAGCCGACAGGAAGGGTCGCTCCTACCGCCAGGAGTCCCACCGGGATCGGGTCCTCGAGGTGGACTCCGGTCGCCGGGCACGTCCCCCGATTCGTCGCCGTCAGCGTGTAGGTGATCCTTTGCCCTGGCTTCGCCGAGGCTGGCCCGCTCTTGACGAGCCCGAGGTTGACGGGGGTGCACGGTGGAGACGTGATCTCGTCGGGAGGCTTGTCCTGTCCACAGAACTTCTGCTCCCCCGGAGCCTGGGCGCAGGCCTCGTTCGTAATCCTGCCCCTCGCATCGAGTCTCACCGTCGCGGTGGCGGTGAAGCGGACACTGGCTTTGGAAGCCAGGGGGACCGTCCAGGCGATGTCCCCCGAGTGGGGGTGCGCGCAATCCGGCTGGCCCCCGGGAACACACCAGGACACGTCGCGGAGCTTGGCCGAGAAGGTGTCGGTGACCTGGACCGCCGGGGCCTCCTGGGTGCCCGTGTTGGTCACGGTGATGGAGTAGGTGAGGATCTCGCCGGGATGAACTTCTTTGTGGCCGTCGCCTTTCAAGACCGAGAACTTGTGTTTCACCGGAGGAGGAGAAGGCCCGGGCCCGCATACCGTGGCCGAGCCCACGCCACCGGCCGCCAGATAGGCGCCCACCAGGAGATTCTCGCCGTCGATTGACACGGCCTGCCCGAACCGGCCCGTCACCGCGCCGGCCGGGAAAGAAAAGGCTTCCGGCTCCCACGGAGAGGCCCCGTCCCGGCGCATGAAAAGGTACGCGGCTCCGGATTCGGGGCTGCTCCCGTCGTGCAGCAGGGCGCCGACCAACAGCCGGTTCCCGCTCATCGACACGGCCGTCCCGAATCGGTCTCCCGCCGCCTGGCCAAAGAAGTGCGCAGCCTCGCTCCAGCTCTCGCCGTTCCGCTGGTAGACGTAGGCTGAGCCGGCGTCCAGCATCCCGTTCACGTCATCCGTTCGAGCCCCCACGGCCAGGGCATCGCCGCTCACGGCCACCGCCGAGCCGAACTC
Source organism: uncultured Acidobacteriota bacterium (assembly GCA_963698025.1). GTDB lineage: Bacteria > Acidobacteriota > Thermoanaerobaculia > Multivoradales > UBA5704 > DATARR01. Next base: position 3,592,075 of record OY969112.1, read on the forward strand.
GTCGTCCGCCGCGCCGTCGCTGGCCGTCAGTCGCGTCCCCTGACTCCAGCCCCCCCCGCTCGGTTTGAAGACGTATGCCGCGCCGGAGTTGCCGGCCACCCCGTCACGAAAGGGTGCCCCGACCACGATCGTGGTGCCGTCGATCGCCAGCGAAAACCCGAAGTTGTCGAAGGGCGCCGCGTCTCTGGCGGTAAGCTTCGGCCCCTGCGTCCAGGTGCCCCCGTCCAGATGAAAGACGTAGACCGCTCCCGAGAGGCTGCCGGCATTCCCCACGCTGTTGGGGGCTCCCACGATCAGAATGCCCCCGCTGAGGGCAAGCGTGAGGCCGAACTGGTCCCCCCGCGCCGCGTCCGAGGCGGAGAGCTTCTGGCTCTGGATCCATGGCGAGGTCGCGTCCTGGCGCTGGAAGAGGTAGACCACCCCGGAACCCCCCGCCCGCGGGCCCTTCGCGAAGGGGGCGCCCACGGCGAGCCAGTTCCCATCCACCCCAGCCGATCTCCCGAACTCGTCTCCGGGCTGGCCGTCGCTGGCGGTGACCTTCTGCGGATCACAGGACCATGTCCCGTCAGATCCCTGATGACAGGAGGTGATCGAGCCCGCGCCGTCGAGGTTGGACCCGATGACCAGAGAATTGCCGTGGAGGTCGACCGAGCATCCGAACTGGCCTCCCGAAGAGGGGAGCTGCCGGCAGCTCTCCCCCGCCGCGGTCGCGGCGTGGAGGCCGAGGAGGAGAACGGCGAGGAAAACCTTTTTCATGAGCGTTCGTTCTCCTTGCGATCCATTCAATGGCCTGCTGGCGGCTTGGGTGGCTCGACCCCGGTGCAGCAACCGAGGAGCGGCGGGTCCTGCAGGATCTCGTCGTCGTCGCCCGGGGGCAGCGGCGTGGGACGGGTCGGCAGCCCGCCCGGCGGCACCAGCACCCAGTTGCCCGCCGTGACCTCGACCGGCCGCCCCCCCGCCTTGGCCTGCACGGCGACCGTCCCCTCGTCCACCGCCACGAAGGTCCCCACGATGGGATCGACCAGTATGCGGAGATAGGTACCCTTGATCATGATCCCCGCGTGAGGAGTCTCGATATCAAGATCGCAGCCGGCTTCAGGGCGCAGCGCGACGAGCATCCTCCCCACGGCGAGCTTGATCCGGGAGGCCGACGGATCGTTCGGATCGCCGAAGTCCACCTCGCTCTGGCCGTTGAGGCTGGCCGTGCCGGTGAACCGGTGATTCTGGGTGCCCTGGAACGTGCGGCAGCCGCCGAGGTTGAACGCGACTTTCAGGTAGGGGTCCCGGCCTCTGAGCTGAACCTTCAACCCGCGCTCGATGGGATCGTTCTCCCGGATCGCCCGGACCGGCTCCCCCACTCCATATCCGCTCACCTCCGGATGCACCCGGACCGCGTTGCCGATCTCCTCGGCGGCGGCCGGCATCACCAGAAGACCGGCGGCGAGCCATCCCAACCAGAGCCGCATCAGAACACCCAGCTCACGCCTACGGAGGCGATCGTCCGTTGATAATCCAGATCGGGAAGCCCCTGGCCCAGATCCACGTTGGAGCTCCGGTCCACGTACGTCCCTCGCGCCGTCAACCGGAGCCGGTCCGTCGCCGCCCAGATCAGCGTCAGGGCGGCCCGCCGGGTGGTGTCGTTTCGCACCGGCCCCACCAGATCGAAGAGATTGGACTCCGGATGATCGAAGTCGTCCCTGCGCACGCTCCCCTCCAGATGCACCGTCCAGCGGAGGGCGAACGGCAGCGCCAGCTCGGCATTGCCTTCCTGGATCGACTCCGCGAACGGTCTCCCCGCCCGCCGGTCCACCGCCAGCGCGCCGATCCGCACGTAGCGGTCCCGCCGGCCGCAAAAGAAGAGCTGGCTCGCCTGGATCGAGAGGTCCTTCCCGCTCCGCCGCTCGTCCGCCAGGCCGCCATGGGAAAACTCACGGTCGGTCCAGCCGATATCGAGGCGGGTGGCGGTAACGGGCAGCTCATGAAAGGTGAGCGAAGCGGCTCCCCCCCACGTCTTCAGATAGGGGTCGCCGTCGACCTGGTAACCGGCGCCGCCGGCCTGGAGCAGGGCGGAGAAACGGCTGGCTCCGAACGGGACCCGCATTCCACCCAGCGGTCCTTCCAGGAATCCCAGGGGCGTGCTGCCCAACGCGAGCTGAACCGCTCCGTGCACCTCCCCGAGATCGAGAAACCCGAAGTCGTCGTGGAACGATCGCCGGACCCCCAGGCTCAACCCCAGGTTCGGCCCCGGACACGCGTGGAAGGGGTAGATCCCGAGGCTCACCGCGGGCCGGGCCTTCACATCCCGCTCCTCGCCACGGATCAGCACCCCCTGCCGGCCCGGCCGGGGGAGGATCAGCTCGTTGGACAGGAGATTGGGATTGGAATCGCTCGCGAGCGACAGCCCCGCGATCCCCTCCCAGAACCCGCGATCGTCGATGGGCGAGCCGGCCGGCCTCCACTCCGGCGGCTCGACCGACACCGCTTGCCCCTCCGAAGCCCGCCGGGCGGTCTCCAGGTCCGCCAGCACACGCTCCCGGCCCACGTCGGGTGGATGCCGCGCGGCGAGGCTCGCCTCCAGTTCCTCGGCGGCCTCGCGCGGCCGTCCGAGATGAAGCAGGGCGAGACCGCGCCAGTACCGCGGTCCCCCCTCGTCCGGGTTGAGCCGCGCGGATTCAGCGAACCGGTCGGCCGCTTCCTGGTCCCGCCCGGCCTCGAACGCCGCGAGCCCCTCGGCTAGCGCGATCTCGGACTCGGCGAGCCGTCGTGCGGGCGAAGCCCAGGCGCTCGCCTCGAAAAAAGCGGCAAGACCGCAGAAAAGGACGACTGCCAACGGTACAGCTCGACGCATCCGCGAGCCCACTTTCCTGGATTCGGATCTCCTTGATGATAAAATGAAAGTACCTTTTGCACAAATAACCGGCCGGCACCCCTGAGGGAGGCGCATGGAGAAAGCCCGGTTCGACGTCTTCCTGTCGCACGCGACGCCGGACAAGCCAGCGGTCGAGGAGCTGGCGCGCCTCCTCAAGAAGCGGGGGTTCGAGCCCTGGCTCGACAAGTGGAACCTCATCCCCGGCGAGCCCTGGCAGGAGGCGATCGAAAAGGCCCTGGAGGACTGCGCGGCCTGCGCTGTCTGCCTCGGTCCGAGCGGCACCGGCCCCTGGCAGAACGAGGAGATGCGCGCGGCGATCGACCGCCGGGTGTCCGGAGGCCAGGGTCGCTTCCGGGTTATTCCGGTCCTCCTCCCCCGGGCCGAGCGGGGGGAGCCGAGCCGGCTCCCGGCCTTCCTGCGCGCCACCACCTGGGTCGAGTTCCGGGAGACTCTGGACGACGAGAAGGCCCTGCACCGCCTCGACTGCGGCATCCGGGGCGTTCCACCCGGCTCCGATCCTGGCGAGGCGGTAGCCGAGGGCGCCTGCCCCTACCGCGGGCTGCAGGTCTTCGACGTCGGCGACGCTCTCTTCTTCTTCGGCCGCGAGGCCCTGACCGGGTGGCTTCTCGACAAGCTCCGGACGGATCGCACCGGCAACCGCTTCCTCGCCATCGTCGGCCCCTCGGGCAGCGGCAAGTCGTCCTTGGCGCGCGCCGGGCTCATCGCCAATCTGAAACGAGGGGAGATCCCCGGCAGCGATACCTGGCCGGTCGCGATCTGCAAGCCCGGCGCGCAGCCGCTCGAAAGCCTCGCCGTGGCCCTCGCCGGCGCGGCCCGCCTGGGCGACTCGCCGTCCGCCGTCCGCGAGCTGATCCGCGATCTCGGCACGGATTCGCGCATGCTCCACCTGACGACGCGCCTCTCCCTGCGCGATGCTCCGGCGGACCGGCGGCTCATCGTGCTCGTGGACCAATTCGAGGAGGTCTTCACCCTCTGTCCCGACGAGGCGCAGCGACAGGCGATCCTCGCCAACCTCCTCCACGCCGCCACGGCTGCCGACGGCCAGACCGTCGTCGTCGTCACCTTGAGGGCAGATTTCTACGGCCGTTGCGCCGCCTACCCGGATCTGGCGGCGGCCATTTCGGATCGCCAGTCGCTCGTCGGCCCGATGACCCGCGACGAGCTGCGGAGCGCCGTCGAACGCCCGGCCTATCTCACTGGCTGCGAGCTGGAAGGCGGTCTCGCCGATCTCCTGCTGAACGAGGTGGAAGCCGAGCCCGGCTCCCTGCCCCTGCTCGAGCACGCCCTGCTCCAGATCTGGCAGCGCCGCGAGGGCGGACGGCGCCTCACCATCGCTGCCTACCATGAGATCGGCGGTGTGGCCGGAGCCCTCGAAAAGCACGCCGAGGAGGTCTACTCGGGGCTTACCGAGGGTGAGAAAGAGACCTGCCGGCGCGTCTTCCTGAGATTGGTCCAGGTGGACGAGCAGGGACGGGCGACTAAACGGCGCCTCAGCCTCGACGATCTGGCGCCAGCATCCGAGGTGGACGGCCGAATCATGGAGACCGTCATCGGACGGCTCACGAATGCCCGTCTGTTGACGACTGATCAGGAAAAACGTCCTACGGTCGAGCTCGCGCATGAAGCGCTCCTCGCCAACTGGGGTCGCTTCAAGCAATGGATCGAGCAAGACCGGGAGGCCCTCCGGACCCGCCGCCGGCTGGATGAGGCGGTGGCCGAGTGGCTCGGCAAGAACCGCGATCCGTCCTTTTTACTGGAAGGAGGTCGGTTGGCCCAGATAGAGGAATGGGCTGAGCGCCACCCGGGAGAGGCAGGTCCGGAGGCGCGGGAACTCCTTGCGGCGAGTGTCACTGAACGAGACCAGGAACGTCAACGCGAGTTAGTTCAGGCTAAGGCCCTTGAGGAGGAACAGCGACGCCGGGCGGACTCCGAGCACCAACGTGCCGAGGAGCAGACGCGGGCTCGCAGGCGGCTGAGGAAATGGGCGGTTGCCTTTGCTGCGACTACTGCGGCCGCTTTGGTTGCTGCCGCTATAATCTTTCACCTGCGGCAAGTCTCGGAAGAACAGAGGCGGATTAGCCTTGCAGATGAACTCGCAGTTCGTTCCAAAACCTTGTTCAACAAGAATCCCATAGTTGCCACTCTCCTTTCAATTAGGGCGGCCGAATTGGCTAAGGCGGGAGGTCAACCTCATCTAACTTCAGCGGAGGAGGCACTCCGAGACGCATTGGCTTTGTTGGCGGGTTCCCAGCTACCGACCGGCAAGGTGCAGGCTGCGGCACTCAGTTACGATCAGCAGTTCTTGGTAACCGCGGGGACTGATAGTGAGATCTCACTCTGGAACCTGACAGACAGCAGTCTCGCCGAGACTGTACCTATCTCTGAAGTTGCTGACCGCTCCCTAAAAATACGCCTAGTTGCGGTGAGTCCCGGTGGCAACTGGGCATTGATAGCAGACTCGAAGGGAGACTCCCAACTGCTCCATTTCGACAGAAGAACGAAAGGGAAAGTTAAATTCTTCCCTCTACCCGGACAAGATTGGCTCGAGGGCAATGACCCTTTCAGCCCTGACGGGCAATGGCTGCTAATCCGCGGAAGAAAGCGAAGCTGGACTCTCCGAAATCTAACGCGATCTCCTTCAACGACAACTACCGTCCTGAATATCAGCCCTGAAAGTATGGCCTTTAGCTCCGACGGCCACTGGCTGGCAACAGCTGAGAAGGATACCTTGCGGATCTGGGAGCTTTTTAAAAACCGTGATCCGCGCGCTATCGAGGTACCCAGATACCTACATACCAGTAAAGTTGAAGCTATTTATTTTAGTCCCGACGCCCAGTGGCTAATCGTTGTGGGGGGACAGCGCTTTCAGAGATATGCCCAGGCTTGGAAATTGGGGCCAGTCGGAATATCGGAGCTACCAGTGCGCCTAGATATTTGCGCCCAAGATCCTTTTCTGCGTCCTGCTTTTCTAAATACGGATCACATCCCTGCATCTATAGCAGAGTGCTGGGCTCGTGATCGAAGCCTTGTTTCAGAGGATCCAGATCCGCCGAAGACGACAGCTTCAGCTATCAATCTCCGAGACAACTGGCTCGCTGTTGGTACGGCGGATGGGGAACTGCGCGTCCACACGGGAGGTCCCTTAGATACTCAATCTTTCAGAATTCAGTCCGGGCCTATACATCTTATTGCGTTTCACGGCCATCAACTTCTTATTCAAGGCGGACAGGATGCCCCTAGGGTACTCGTGGTACACGAAGAACGGCTGGGTGTCGAAGCAGGCCCATACGCTGTAGCTCCCAATGGACTGCTATTGATGCGTAATCCGGAGGCCCGCCTGTTGAACTCCCAAGGAGTTCACCCAGTTATTGGAAGCAGCAACGCCTACTTTGTTTGGGTTTTCAGCCCTGATGGCGGCTGGTTGGCTGCCAATGGTAGTGATGGTAGACCCTTGGTCTGGCATATCAACGGAGATGGTACAACCTCCCCGCCGCTCTCGTTCCCAGTTCGGTATCACCATTCCCACTTTATTGCCACTTTAGCCTTCAGCCCCGATGGGCGATGGCTTTGCAGTGGTGACCAGGATGGTGAATCTCGCCTCTGGGACATCCACAACCCGCGTACAGAACCGTGGCCACTAACTAATCATATTGGAGCGGTTACCGCACTGGCATTCCGGTCCGACAGTCGTGTGATTGCGACGGCAGGAAAGGATGGGGTCGTCCGACTCCGCCAGTTAACTCCGAATCCAGCTCCAAAAGATCTGCCCAGTTCACCAGGTGTTCGTGGAGGGCCGGTGGCGGCGCTCGCCTTTCTACCGGACGGCCGCTTAGCCATCAGTGGCCGCAACCAACTCCTGACGCTTTGGGCACCAAGCCGTCAGGAGGTCATGCTCGATAGCAACGAGTTCTGGGAAATCTCAGAACTTTTGGTCAGCCCACGTGGCGACCGCATCGCCGGTCGTGGCGCAGTAGATGGGACGGTTCAGATCTGGACCTCAAACGGAAGCGATTTATGGCCAAAACCAGTTCAGCTACGCAGGCCAGATACCAACGGTCCACTCGCTTTTACACCGGATGGGAATGGCCTGTGGTCCCTCGATTTCCACGGGAAGCTCCACCGCGTGGAACTTCGAACCGAGAAATTAATTGAGGCCGGCTGTCGAACCGCTGGTCGCAACCTTACCGAAAACGAATGGAGGGCCTATATCCCCTACGAGCCCTATCAGGAACGCGAACCCTGCCCCGAGTTCCCCAAAGCCTACGACTAAGGCCGGCCGCCCTGCCCATCCGCTATCTGTTGACCGTCGCAGGCTCAGCAGGAGGCCCAACGGGCCGTCCTTCCTAAGCCCAGGGCATCGCCCTGGGATCGAATCCGGCGGACCACGCCACCATGTCCGTTAACCCATCCAGATGCGACCTGAAGGGCCGCGCTATCTACGGTTCGGATGAGATCGGCCCTCCCGCTATCGCGCCCCGTTGGGGCGCGGGTGGCGTTGAGGCTTTCTGACCCAGCCCGTTGGGCTGGGCTGAGGGAGCCCGGGCCGTTGGCCCGGATGTCTTCCAGGCGCGCTCTCAGGGTACGGAGAGAGCGGTAACGGAAGCCCTACCCATAACTCTCATGATGCTCCCGGTCCGGGGGCACGCCGATCGTCTTCAGGGCGGCGAGGGTGGTCTCCAGGAAGCGGGGCGGGAGCTCCTCGCCGCGGACGCGGGCGGCCTGCTTTTCGAAGTTCGAGAGGCCGGGGCCGCAGGTGTAGACCTCGACGGCCGTGGGGTCCGGGAGGAATTCGCGCAGCAGATCCTCGCTCACCCGGCCGTGGCGGATGTCCAGCCCGGGGGCGGTCCGCCGCTCCCGCGAGATGGCGTGGACGATCCGGAATTTGTCCGGAAAGCGGTCGGCGAGCGCCTGGAGCTGATGGCGGAAGATGATGTCGTCCCAGGTCTTGTTGCCGTAGATCAGGGTGTGCCGCAGGCTCATCCCCGTCTCCAGGCAGAACTTGAGCAGGCTGTAGTTCGGCACGATCCCCGAGCCGGCGCAGACGTGGACGAGGTGGTCCGTGCGCGTCTCGACATCGGGCGCGAGGACGTAGGGTCCGCCGATGCCGGTCGCCTTCATGCTCATCCCCGGCCGCACGCTGTAGGTCAGGAACGGCGAGAGCAGCGGCGGGTACTTGGTCTGCCCCTTGACGTAGGTCTCCGCCTTGATCGTGATCGCCAGCTGCTTCTCGTGCGGCCCCGAGGTCAGCGAGTAGGCGCGACCCGGCTCCTTCTTCCCCTTGGCGTCCTCGAAGTAGCTGCAGAGGCTCTCCAGCGCCGGGAACTGCTGCGGCCGGATGGTGATGAACTGGCCCGCCTGGTACTCCAGCCGCTCGCCACCCGCGAAGAGGTTCAGCGTCACGGTGTCCGCCGTCTCCCAGATCACCTCGGAGATGATCAGCTCCATCTCGCGGATCTTCTGCCGCGGCGCCTTGACGGGTGCGGCGGCCGTCCGGGAAGGGAGGTGGTCGTCCGGCAGGGCGACGGATGGAACCTCGGGCTCGGCCATACTCTCTTCTCTCCCTTCAGGCGGGTTGCCGGGCGAATCGGCGTCGCGCTTTTTGAGCGGTCATCATTCTAAGCCCATTCCCTGGGTCCGGACCGCCGGCCGGTCGCCGGTGGCCTCGTCGCCGGCGATCATGCTCTCCCACTCGATCCGGTAGACCGGCACCGGCCGTGCCTTCCCCCGCAGCGGCCAAGGGGTGAGCGCCGAGACCGGCGGCGGCTGGCCGAGGGCGGCGTAGAGCGGCTCGGCGATCAGGATCTCCCCCGGCCCGGCCTCGGAGCAGAGGCGCGCGGCGATGTTCACCGCGTCGCCGATCACCGTGTACTCCAGGCGCCGCTGGCTGCCGATGTTGCCGGCGAAGACCTCGCCGACGTTGAGGCCGATGCCGATCGACAGCGCCGGCCGCCCCTGGCGGACCCAGCGCTCGTTGAGCCGCCCGAGCGCCTGCTGCATGGCGATCGCCACCCGGGCGGCACGGTCGGCGTCGTCGACTCGGGCGATCGGCGCTCCCCAGAGCGCCATCAGGGCGTCGCCCATGAACTTGTCGAGCGTGCCGCCGTGGCGGAAGACGATCTCCACCATCTCGGTGAAATAGTCGGTCAGCAGGCCGGCGATCTCGTCCGGGCTCATCCGCTCGGAGAGCGAGGTGAAGCCGCGGATGTCGGAGAAGAGCACCACGACCTGCCGCTTGGCGCCGCCGAGCTGGATCTCCCCCTCCTGGCCCGCGATCTGGCGGGCGAGGTCGGGCGCGAAGTAGCGCTGGAAGTTGGAGAGCACCACCGCCTCGCGCCGCATGCGCTCGACCAGCTGGCCGTTCTCGATCCCCACCGCCGCCATGCCGGCGAAGGCGGTGAAGAAGCCGAGGTCCTCCTCGCTGAACGAGTGGCCGGCCCCCAGGCTGTCGAGATAGATGATGCCGAGCACCGTCCCCTGGCCGCCCAGCAGCGGCGCGCAGAGGGCGCTCTCGATGTTCGCCCCGGCGTCCTCGGCCGGCACGTTCTCGGAGAGCACCGCCACCCGTTCCTCGACCGCCTTGCGGGCGATCGCCCGCGGCACCTGCCAGCTCCCGGCCGGCGCCTCCACCCGGCTGCGCCAGACCCGCGGCACCAGCTCGCCGCCGTCCTCGGAGGTCATCACGGCGACGCGGTCGACGCTCATCACCTGGAAGAGGAGGCCCACGACCTTGTCGAGCAGCCGGTCGACCTCGGTCTGCTGCGAGAGCTCCCTGGCGATGTCGAGCAGGAGGTTGAGCTTGCGCTCCTGGCGGTCCTCGAGGGATTCGCCGCCGAGCCGGAGCAGCGAAGAGCCCCGGGGACCCTCGGCGAGCTGCGAGGCGATATCCGCCCGGCCGCGCACCGGCACCTGGCGGAGGATCGTGGCGTCGAGCGAGCCCTCGCCCGTGAACGCCTCCTCCTCCGGCACCGGCGGCTGGACCACCTGCACCTCGAAGTCCACCTTGCCGAAGCCGACCCGCGAGCCGGGGGTGGCGAGCGCGTCGATGATCCGCACGCCGTCGAGATAGGTGCCGTTGGTCGACCCCACGTCGCGCACCCGCACCCCCGCCCCGGCGAGCTCCAGCTCGGCGTGGTGGCGCGAGACGGTGGGATCCTGGATCGGCAGGTCGCACGAGGCCACCCGGCCCACCGTGAGCGGACGACCGCCCGTGATCAGGACGGATGGGCTTCCGGTGGTGGCGACCAGCTTCAAGATCAAAGAGAGCCTCTGCCCCTTACGGTACTACAAACGTACGGCCGGGGTGTTTCCTGCGGACCCTCGCTCCCCCAACCCCCTCTCTCCCGTCCCCACCCCCTCCCTCACCGGGAGAGAGAGGGCTAAAACGGCAACCTGCGAGGCACACGCCACCCCGGGAGCAGGAAATAACCCCCTCTTTTCTACGGTTGAACGCCCCGGAACGTCTGTGGTACCCTTCGCGGGTCCGATGGCGGTTCTCGTTGGACATGTGGCGCATTCGTCTAGGGGTCCAGGACGCCGCCCTCTCACGGCGGTAACACGGGTTCGAATCCCGTATGCGCTACCAAGCTGACGCATCTCACGGAGCCCGGCCCTGCCGGGCTTTTCGATGTCCGGGCGAATCGATTTCCAGGCGAAGCACCCCACCCCTATGCCCCGCCGCTCGATCGCCCTCCTCGTCGTCATCCTCCTGGTCCTGGTCTCCCTCGCCCTCTATCTGTGGACGGCCCATCACGCCGGTGGCAAGGGGGGGATCGTCGACCGGTTCGAGATCTTCCCTTCCGAGGATCGGCTGGTCCTGAAGCCGGCTGAGCTCAAGGATCTGCCCGGGTGGCGCGACGACGCGATCGAAGAGGCGGTGCCCCCGTTCCTGCGCTCCTGCGACACGATCGCCGCCCTGCCGGACGGCGCCCCCCTGGGCGGCGAGACCGGCGAGCCGTTCGCCGGCAAGGCCGCGGACTGGCGCCCGGTCTGCGACGAGGCGGCCCGGCTGCCGCCCGGCGACCGCGAGGCCGCGCGGCGGTTCTTCGAGACCCGCTTCCGCCCCTGGTCGGCGCGCAACCACCGCAACCCCCTGGGTCTCTTCACCGGCTACTACGAGCCCCTCCTCCACGGCAGCCTCCGGCGCCACGGCCGCTACACCGTGCCACTCTACGGCCGGCCGCCGGAGCTGGTGATGGTCGACCTCGGCCGTTTCCGCGACGATCTCAAGGGGAAGCGGATCGCCGGCCGGATCGAGGCCGGCGCGCTCGTCCCCTACCCGGACCGCAAGGCGATCGACGCCGGCGCCCTCGCCGGCCGCAAGCTCGAGATCGTCTGGGTGGACGACCCGGTCGAGGCCTTCTTCCTCCAGGTCCAGGGCTCCGGCCGCGTCCAGCTCGCCGAGGGGGGCGAGATGCGGATCGGCTACGCCGCGCAGAACGGCCACCCCTACAGCTCGATCGGCAAGGAGCTGATCCAGCGCGGCGCCCTGGGGGCCGACACCGTCTCCATGCAGTCGATCCGCGCCTGGCTGGGGGCCCACCCGGACCAGCTCGACGGCGTGCTGGAGAAGAACGCCTCCTACGTCTTCTTCCAGAAGGTCCAATCGCGGAAGATCGAGGGGGAGGGCCCGATGGGCGCCGAAGGGGTGCCGCTGACCCCCGGCCGCTCGCTCGCCGTCGACCGCAAGTACATGCCGCTCGGCGTCCCCCTCTGGCTCGCCGGCGGCCTGCCCGCCGTCCACGAGGGGGAGCCCGACCGCCGGATCCGCCGCCTCCTCGTCGCCCAGGACACCGGCGGCGCCATCCGCGGCCCCGTGCGCGGCGACCTCTTCTGGGGCTTCGGCCCCGAAGCCGAGTCCGGCGCCGGACGGATGAAGCATCGCGGGAAGCTCTGGGTGCTGCTGCCGAAGGGGGTGGAGCCGGGGCGGTGAATGCCGTCCCTGCGGGACGAGGGCGACCGCAGGTCGCCCCTACAACCTTCGCCCAACCTCAACCTGTGCCGGAGGTTGTAGGGGCGACCTGCGGTCGCCCTTCAATTCACCCAAGGCCCCTTCTTGCGCACGTTCGGGTCCTTGTCCCCCTGGATCACCTTGAACCCGCGCTTGCGCCGGGCGCGATCGAGCTTCTTCTGAATCCACCACTTCTCCAGGCGCAGCCGCATCTCGCGCAGCGTCCGCTTGCCGCCGCGCATCGAGCCGCTGGCGCGGACGTAGAGGTAGGAGAGCCCCACCGCCGTGCAGATCCCCAGGAAACCCGGGAGGTCGCGCGAGACGAGGAAGGCCATGAAGGCGAAGAGGATCTCGACTCCCAGCATCCAGCGCGCCTGGACCGGCAGGACGAAGAAGAGGTAGATCGTGGCGTCGCCGTGGGCGGTGCCGAAGGCGGCGATGAAGATCGCCGTCAGCATCCACTGCCCCTGCATGATGGCGAACGGGGCGGGGACCGCCAGCATCCCGGTCAGCGTGAGCAGAGCGTGGACGCCGACCGCCACCAGCGCCGCGCCGACCGAGCTCCAGAGGATCAGCCGCCAGAAGTGCCGCCGGTAGAGCCCGAGGAAGGCGTCGCGGGCGAACATGTAGAGGACCAGCAGGTCCACCAGGAACCAGAGCCCCGATCCCGGGGCGCCGATGAACGGATAGGTGACGAGCTGCCAGACCCACCCCTGGCGCCAGACCTGGGGGGTGAGCTCCAGCAGCGCCGGCACGATCGCCGTCGACGCGAAGAACCGCAGCGAGAAGGTGACGAACAGGACGGCGAGGAGGACCAGCACGTCCCGGGGGGCCGGTCCGCCCAGGCCGAAGCTGCCCAGGTTCAGTCGCGAGGGGGGAGGATTGCGGGTTACCACGGCGTCGTTCCTCTCACCCGGTCATCTTACTCCAGGGGCCGGTTCCCCCTCCCGGGCCCTCACTCCCCCAACCCCCTCTCTCCCGTCCCCTCCCGCCCTCCCGCACCGGGAGAGAGGGGGCTCAAAGGCAAGCCCTGAACGGGCGCTCTTAAAAACTAACTTCTCCCTCTTCTCCCGGTGAGGCGGATGCACTGATCCCATAGGCTCTCAGCGCGTCTCACCGAGTCTCGGAAGACGTCGTAACCTATTGACTATATATGGTTAGGGTACCATGTGTGTCAATGAAGTCTCACCCTGTCCCAAGCTTAGAGGCCGATATTTTTACCTACTTTTAACCCCGATTCGGCCCCGAGGACCCCAGAGCCATGAAACTGAGACTCACCGAAGCCCGCATTCCCGCCCTCCGAACCAACAAACCTCAAGAGGACCTCTTCCATGAGCCTACCCCGGGCGCCGGCCTGCGCATCACCCGCAGGGGACGCAAGACCTGGTTCCTCCTCTACAGCGCCCCAGGATCCAAGCAGCTACGACACGTCTATCTGGGCGAGCACCCGAGCGGACGGCTCGGCCGACCCCGCTACCTCTCCCTGAAAGAGTTTGAGCGGGAATACTCCATTGTCAGGGGCGACCTCGCCGAGGCATCGACCCACAGCTCAAGACCGTTGCCGTCGATCCCGACACGGCCAAGCACATCCCTGCCTCCCTCCTCCCGGACGAGCTCCGCAAGATCTTCCCCGAGGGAGTCGTCGAGGGAACCCTCGGCGCGCTCCTGGCCGACTACCTCCAGCACCACGCCGCCTCCCACCTGACGCCCCGGGGGTACTTTAACTACCGCCAGCTTACCCGCTCGTATTTAACCTCGACCTACAAGATTCCCGTCCTCCAGTTCGGAGAGGAAGACGTGCGCGCGCTGCTGCCCCAGGTCACCCGGAGGGCTCCGCAGGCGGTGCGCCATGCCAAGAACGTCCTGAGCTGCGCCTTCGCTTACGGCAAGGAGCACATTCACGGTGTGAAGTCGAACCCGTGCCAAGGCGTCAAGGTGACGGTCCCTAAGGTCCGGCGCGACCGTTGGCTGACGGATTCGGAGATCGAGATGGTCCTGCAAGCGCTCCCTCGGATCAAGAGCCAGAAGGCGGCGGACGTCTACCTCCTGATCCTGGCCTCCCTCTGCCGCCCCGGGGAAGCGGCAGCCATCGAGGCGGAGGACGTCATCACCCTCAACGGCGAGCGGGTCTGGAAGGTGGCCGAGCCCAAGAATGGCAAAGACTTCCTGATTCCTCTGGAAGGCCCGGTCAAGGAGGTCCTGGAGCGCCGCATCGCGGAGGTCAATGGCTCCGGCCCTCTGTTCTGGAAGATCACGCCGGGAGACCACTATCCCCGGCAGCTCAAGGACGCGAACCGGGAGCTCCGGGAGGTCACCGGCCTGAAGGACATCCGGCCCCACGATCTCAGGCGGACGGGGCGGACTCACGCCTCCGGCTTGGGGATTCGCGACGAGGTCGGAGAGGCCCTCTTGAACCATGCCAAGGAAGGCATTACCGGAACCTACAACCTTTATTCCTATTGGCCGGAGAGAAAAGACGCACTGAGGCTCTGGCACCAGAAGCTCGCGGCACTTTAGGCCCGTGAAGAGCAACAGGCCGCCTAAAGGCAGAGAGGGGGCCGCCCTGTGCGGCCCCTTAGCTCTGCCTTACCGGCAGTTCAGACCGCTTAGCCGGCACAGCCTCTGCTAACCTTATTCTAATCAGCAAGATAGGGAGGACCTCCTCCGTAGAGCTCGTCGACCCCATCCAGCAGGCGGGCGAGCCGCAGGGAGGTGCCGCCGAGGTCGAAGAAGCTCTCTTCGTCTCCGGCCGGGCAGCCGAGGATCTCCTCCCAGATCCGGCGCAGCTCGGGAGCCACGGTCCGGACCGGGCAGCCCGTTCCGACTCCGCCAGCGGACCCGCGCCCCCGATCGGCCTCGGGGACGAAAGCGTATCCGGTGACGGACAAGAGTACCTCTGCCTGGCAGCGGGGGTGGCTGCAGGGCGAGGTGCTGGAGCGCCAGGTCGCCTGGTGGCGCGCGCTCGGGGCGATCGCTTTGCTAAACTCGCGCCCGGCAGTGCGTCTCATGGAGGTCTCTATGTCGATCACCCAGGATGTTGCGTATTCCTTGCGGCTCATGCGCAAGGCCCCGCTCTTCACCGCAGCCGTGGTGCTGACCATTGGCCTGGCCATCGCCGCCACCGCCACCATCTTCAGCGTGGTGAATGCCCAGATGTTGCGGCCGCTGCCCTTCAAAGATCCGGACCGGCTGCTGTTGGTCTTCGAGAAGAACGACAAGCTGAACGCGCCGTTGTACAACGTCTCGGTACTGAATTTTTTCGACTGGCGGGCACAGACGCAAAGCTTCGACCTCGCCGCGGTCAATCCCAACAACACCTATATCCTCACCGGAACGGGTGACCCCGAGCAGCTTACCGGCAACCGCATCAGCCCGGAGCTGCCGCGCGTTCTCGGGGTCCATCTGATCGCGGGAAGGCCGTTCACCCCCGAGGAAGAGAAACCCGGCGCGGCACCGGTCGCCATCATCGGAGAGGCGTTCCGGCAAAGCCACTTCGGCAAGGACGCCAACGTCCTGGGCCGCACCATCAACCTTGACGGCACCCCCACCACCATCGTCGGCGTCGCCCCTGACACTTGGAACCTCCTGTCGTCCGGAGATATCTACACCCCGTTGATCATCGACCCCGCCAAGGAGATGCGCCTGAGCCACGCCATATTTGTAGTCGGAAGGCTCAAGTCTGGCGTTTCCGCCCAGCAGGCGCGGGCGGAGATGAACACCATCTCCGACAGAATGAAGCAGCAATATCCGGAGCTGCGCGATTGGGGAGTGAATCCGATCAGCATGTTGGATGGGCTCATCAGCCCGGAGTTCAAGACCAAATTGCTGGTGCTGCTGGCCGCCGTCAGCTTCGTGCTGCTCATCGCCTGCGCCAACATCGCCAATCTTCTGCTGGCGAGGACCGCGACCCGGCAACACGAGATGGCGGTGCGCACGGCGTTAGGCGCCAGCAAGGGCCGGCTGATGCGCCAACTCCTGATAGAAAGCGTGACGCTCTCCTGCAGCGGAGGTCTTGTCGGACTGCTGGCAACCTGGTGGTCGGTACGCGTCATGAACCACTGGCTCCCGCCGAACACGCTGCCCATCCCCACGGTCGAAGTGGATTCCCATGTTCTGTTGTTCGCGCTGGGGACCACGGTGCTGACCGGGCTCATCTTCGGCATCGTGCCTGCCCTGCGTACGGCGAAGGTGAAGGTAGATGAAGTGCTCAAGACCGGTGGACGCGCCGGCTCCGGCGGCATTCGCACGCGCATGCGCAACATCCTGGTGGCGATCGAGCTGGCTCTTGCGACGATGCTGCTGATCGGAGCGGGCCTGTTCATCCAGACCCTGGTCAATCTGCAGAGTGTGAAGCTCGGCTTCGAATCGAACGGCCTCATCACTTTTCAAGTGTCGCTTCCTCCGGGCAAGTATCCCCCCAAGACGAAGGCGCCCTTGTTCCTCCGCGAGATGATCGAATCCTTGGGAGCGCTGCCGGGCGTGCGCAGTGCGGCGGTCTCGAGCGGCATCCCGTTTGGCGCGGGCGCGTATTACAGCCACCCGATGATGGCGACCGAAAACTCCATCCTTCCGCCCGACGCCAAAGTCCCCGTCGATTGGCGCATCGTGAATCCCGGATACTTCAAGACCATGAACATCCCATTGCTGCGGGGCCGCGAGTTCGAGTACTCCGACGCGAGCACGCCCAACATCATCATCGTGAGCCAGGCCACCGCCCGCACCTTCTGGGGAGACAAAAATCCACTCGGACGCACCCTTCGCCGCTCGGCCGACCCCAACATTCCCTTAACTGTGGTCGGCGTGGTCGGTGACGTGCGCAGCACCCAACTGAGTCAGGAGTCACCTGCCTTCTACTACTCCATCACCACGCGGACCAACCCGTTGATGGACGTCGTGATGCGGACAGACGCTTCTCCGGAATCACTGCTGCCCGCCATCCGCAAGCGGATGAAGGCGCTCGACCCTGACCTGCCGATGGCCAACGTGAACACCATGGAGCAATGGCTCACGACCAGCGCCGCGCAGCCGCGGCTGACCAGCATCTTGCTCAGCATCTTTGCCGGGGTCGCGCTGCTCATTGCTGCGATCGGGATCTATGCTGTGCTCACCTACTCCGTCAACCAGCGTACGCGCGAGATCGGCGTCCGCATGGCACTGGGCGCAACGCCGCGCCGCGTCCTGGAATTGATCGTCTCGGAGGGCATGCGCGTCGTGCTGCTGGGCCTGGTGATCGGATTGGCCGGCGGACTCGCCTTGGGTCGCACGGTGCAGAGCCTTGTGTATGGCGTTGGGGTGAGCGATCCGAAGATCTACTTCGTGGTAGCAGCGATCCTGACGGCGGTAGCGCTCGCGGCTTGCTTCATCCCCGCCCGGCGGGCTGCTGTTGTCGATCCCATGGTGGCTTTGCGGGAGGCATGAGACATCAAACGCGGGCGGCGCTCTTGCTCCTGGGTACATGCGGCACCCGCGGGCCGTCAGACGGAGAGCGGCAGCGCACCCTCGACCCGCGTGCGCTCGAGGCGCGGCGCGGCGCCGCCGGCCCAGCGCCGGGCGCGGTGGGTGATGCGGTAGGCGAGCGGGCCGCCGTCGGGGCGTTCGCTCTTCTCGAGTGGGCGGACGACGCAGACGAACTCGACCTCGAGGTCGTCGGCGTCGGCGCGGACGACGGCGTAACCGTGGCCGCCGACGTCGGTGAAGGCGAGGTGCGGCGCGACCTCGGGGTTGCTCGCCTTCAAGGCCTGCTCGCGGTCGTGGGTGCGCTGCAGCTCGAGGCTGGCGCGGACGCCGTGGAGGAGCGTGCAGTTGATCGCCGGCTCGAGGGGTGCCGGGGCCGGCGGCTGGTGGAGGTAGCGCGCGCGCAGGGGGTGGTCCTTGGAGATTTTGTACGACATCGCCTCGAAGAGGCCGGGGGCCGAGATCGAGCCGACGATGAACTCGACGCCGGCGGGCGCCAGGGGCGACGGCGGCAGTGCCGCCGAGAGGAGGCCGGCGGCGAAGGCGTGGCGGTCGCCGGCGAGCGTCGCGAAGCCGGCGAGATTCTCGTGCCGAACGAGGTCCAGGATCTCGTTGCGCTCGGTGCGATAGCCGGCCCAGTCGCCGGTGCCCATGAGGCCGTAGCCGGCGAACGGCCACTTCGCCCGCAGCTCCGGCGGCAGGTTCTGCAGATCGGTCCGCCAGTCGAGCATGGCGACGGAGTTGCCCCACAGCCGCCAGCGCGCCGTCGAGGCGCGCAGGCGCGCGAGGAACCAGGCCTTCTGTTCCACGCCCAGCATTGACTGCGGCGGCGCCGTGCGCCGCGGGTTCGCCTTCTCGGCGCCGCCGAAGGGGATCGTCGCCGGCGGCCGGCCGCCGGCGAAGCTGCGCCCGGCATCCAGGACCTCGGCGATCTCAAGCGAGTCGAAGTAGGGGACGTTCGGCTGATCGAAGGCGACGACCTCGGGGTGGTCGCCCATCGGCTCGGAGCGGAACGAGCGGTTGTCGGTGAGGAGGAGCTCGACGTTGGCGCCGAAGCGGAAAGCGCGGTAGAGCTTCAGACTCGAGATGGCGGCGAGGTTGCCGTCCTCAAGGCCGAGGCCGTGGTCGTCGAAGCGCTCGATCGGCACGTTGCGGACGGCGGGGGCGGCGAAGCGGTCGGCGCCGGCGGCGGCTCCCGGCACCTTTTCCACCCGCGCCGGCTGGTACTCGAACCAGGCCTGGTTCGTCGCCACCTTGCGGGTCTGCGCCGGGCGCACCCCGCTGCCGAAGTTCTGCTGGCTCTGCCAACCCTTCCAGGAGAACTCGTGGTTGTCCCACATGCAGACGAACGGCCAGCGGGCGCGGGCGTCCTGCAGGTCGGGGTCGGTCAAGTAGCCGCGGTAGAGGGCGCGGTAGTCTTCGAGGTCGGTCGGTACGTGGAAGTCTTCGATCTTCTCGCCGTTCGGATAGCGCACCACGTCCCGGATGCGGCGGTCGTACATCCCCTGCGGGCGGTCCTCGGGGTACCAGACGATCTCGTAGACGAAGTCGCCCAGGTGGAGCACGAAGCCCAGCCGGTCGGCCTCGGCGGCGCGCTCGTCCTCCCAGATCATCCGGCGATAGGCGTTCGAGGCGCCTTGCGTCACGTTCTGGCAGCTCACGCAGGCAAAGCTCACCGGCTGCCCGTCGGTCTCCGCCGGGGCAGTCATCGTGCGGCCGGTGCGGCTCGCGAAGCCGTGCTCGTCGACGAAGCGGTACCAGTAGACCCGCGAAGGACGAAGGCCCGCGGCAAGCACGCGGCAGGTCCAGTCGGCGTCGGCCGAGAGCGCCGCGCGGGTGCGCGAGACGACGTGCGCGAACGCCGCGTCCTCCGCCACCTCGACGGCGAGGAGCGCCGCCCGGCTCTCCCCGACCGGCGGCCGGCGGGTCCACAGGATGACGCTGTCGGGATGGGGATCGGCCGAGGCCACGCCCTGCGGAAAAAGGTCCCGCCGCTCGACCGCGCCGCGCTTGCCATCCCCCGCCCGTCCCTTACCCAAGACTATAGAAGGCCACGCCAGCGCTGCCCCGAACGCCGCCGCACTCTTGATCGCCTGCCGTCTCGTCATCGCCATCAGCAACCTCCGTCGCGCCCTCGATCGGCCTTGGGGACGAAAGCGTATCCGGTGACGGACAAGAGTACCTCATGCTCCCTCCTCACGGTCACGCTTCTGCTAAGTCTTTGCCTCAGTCCCGACGCTCGGCGCGTCGCAGCAAGCCTCGCAAGCGAGAAAGAAGAGCGACTTCCGGATTGATCTCTGCGCGCTCCAATCTCGATGGTCCCAGCTCTCGCCTCCGACGTTGTCTCCCGCATAGAGAAGCTGGGCCACGAGGACGTTGCGGAAGGCGCCGACGGCGAAGAGCGCGGCGGCCTCCATCTCTACGACGATCGCCCCCTCGGCCCGCCTCGCCTGGATCTTGGAACGCGTCTCGCGGAAGATGGCGTCGGTCGTCCAGGTCTTGCCGAACAGGTACGGATCGCCCTGGCTCTCGAGCACCTCACGGAGGATCTCGAGACCGAGGGGATTCGCCGCCACCTCGCGGCTGGGCGGGAGGTAGTGATACGAGGTGCCCTCGTCACGAATCGCGGCGGTCGGAACGATGATCTGCCCCAATGGGATCGCCGGATCGAGCACCCCGGCGCCGCCGCAAACGATGATCACTTTGGCGCCATGAGCGATCACCCCCTCGAGCAGACCCGCAGACAAGGGCGCCCCGGAGCCCGCATGAAAGATGGCGATGCGGCGCTTGCGATAGGTGATCTCATAGATGGGGTGCTGCCCCATCTCGCTCCGCTGCGCGGTCAGCGGAACCAGGTTGTCGCGCAGGACGATGTCGTCGATGACGTCCTTGAAGAAACACGCTACCGCCAATTCCGGGAGCGAGACTGGTGTGACCGTGTGGTGGGGCTCGATCAGCGCCGGCCTCTCCGGATCGAATTCGAGGAGGGGGAAGTCGTGGGTCATGTCTACTCCGCCAGAAGCTCGGCTTCTTCGTCGGTGAGGCTGTCGAGCTGCTCGATCAAGAGCTCCTGGATCGCCGCGCCGAGCCGGCGGACGGTGGGGGATTCGAAGAGGAGGCGCAGGGGGATCTCGAGGCCCAGGGCGTCGTAGACGCGGGAGGTGAACTGAATGGCGAGGATCGAGTGCACCCCCACGTCGAAGAGGTTGTCGTCGCGGCCGATCGGCCCGCGCCTCAGGAGGTCCTGCCAGATGCCGGCGACGAGCTCCTCGAGCTCGGTCTCCAGATCGCCGCCGGGCTCGGCCGCGGGCGCCAGCTCGTCGGCCGGGAGGCGGGCGCGCAGGGCGCCGCGGTCCACCTTGCCGCTCGGGGTGAGCGGCAGGGCGTCGACGAGCGCAAAGTCGGCGGGCACCATATGCTCCGGCAGGACGCGGCGGAGGGCGTCGCGGAGCTCCCCCGCCTCCGGCCTGGGCCCCGGTCCCGCCGGCACCACGTAGGCGGCGAGCCGCACCTCCCCCGGCCCCTCCTCCCGCGCCACCACCGCCGCCTCGCAGACCGCCGGATGGCTGGCCAGCGCCGCCTCGATCTCCCCCGGCTCGATGCGGAAGCCGCGCAGCTTCACCTGGTCGTCGTTGCGGCCGAGGAACTCGATCTCGCCGTCGGCCGAGAAGCGCGCCAGGTCGCCCGTCCGATAGAGCCGCTCGCCCGGTCGGCCCAGCGGATGGGGGACGAAGCGCTCCGCCGTCAGGCCGGGCCGGCGGAGGTAGCCGCGCGCGAGGCCCGTCCCGCCGATGTAGAGCTCGCCGGGCACTCCCAGGGGCACCGGCTGGAGCTCCGGATCGAGCAGCCAGAGCCCCAAGTTCGCGATCGGGCGGCCGATGGGGACCGTGCGCCGTGCGGGGCCCGGCAGCGTCCGGTGCGCCGTCACTTCGACCGACGCCTCGGTGGGACCGTAGAGGTTGTGCAGCTCGGCAGGCCCGGACGCGCCTCCGAGCAGCTCGTGGAAACGCGCCACAAGCTCGGCCGGCAGCGCTTCGCCGCTCGCCATCACCTGCCGGAGCGAGCGGCAGCGGTCGAGGCCGGGCTGCGCGAGGAAGGCCTGCAGCATCGGCGGCACGAAGTGGACCGTCGTCACCCCCTGCTCCTCGATCCGCCGCATCAGGTAGGCCGGATCGCGCTGGCCGCCCGGCCGTGCCAGCACCAGCCGCGCGCCCACGGCGAGCGGCCAGAACAGCTCCGGGACCGACACGTCGAAGGAGACGGGGGTCTTCTGCAGCAGGCGGTCGTCGGGCGTGAGGCCGTAGGCCCGCTGCGCCCAGGCGATTCGGTTGACGACGCCGCGGTGGGTGCTCATGACGCCCTTCGGCCGCCCCGTCGAGCCCGAGGTGTAGATGACGTAGGCGAGGTTGTCCGCCCCGGCGCCGCCGTCGAGCGGGGCCAGCAGGGGGTCGTCGGCGTCGCCCGCCGGGCCGGCTGCGGCGTCGAGGTCGATCAGGCGGGCGCCGGCGCCCGCCACGGACGCGGCGAGGAGGTCGACCTGCGCCAGGAGCACCGGCTTCGCGACGCCGTCGAGCCCGTCCTCGATCATGAAGGCCAGCCGCTCCGACGGATAGGACGGGTCGAGCGGCAGGTAGGCGCCGCCGGCCTTCAGGATGGCGAGGAGACCCACGATGAGCGCCGGCGAGCGGTCGGCGCAGATCGCGACCGGCTCGTCGACCCGCACCCCCAGCCGGCGCAGGCGGCGGGCCAAGCGGTTGGCGCGGGCGTCGAGCTCGCGGTAGGTGAGCGATTCGCTCTCGCCGACGACCGCCGTGGCGCCCGGCGTCAGCGCCGCCTGCCGCTCGATCCAGCGGTGCAGCAGGGGCTCGGCGTCGCCGGACCCACCGAACACCGCCGAGAGGTCGGCCGCCGTGTCGTTCAGCTCGACGGCCACCTGCTGCCGCTCGGCCGGCGACAGCAGCTCCATCTCCGCCACGCGGCGCGACGGGTCGTCCGCCACCGTCGCCAGCAGGTGGACGAGGTGCCCCGCGAGGCGCGCCATCGTGGTGCGGTCGAAGAGGTCGGTGCTGTACTCGAGCCCCCCGCCGAGCTCTCCCCCCTGCTCGGAGAGAGCGAGGCTCAGGTCGAAGCGGGAGACTCGGGCGGAGAGGTCGAGCGGCTCGACCGCGAGGCCGCGCAGGGTCAACGGGACCCGCGGCGTGCTGTTGAGCGCGAGCATCGTCTGCACCAGCGGCGGGCGGCTGCGGTCGCGCTCGACGTTGACCTCGTCTACGATGCGCTCGAAGGGGAAGTCGGCGTGGTCGTAGGCCGCCAGGGCGGTGTGCCGCACCCGCGCCAGGAGCTCGGCGAAGCTCGGATCGCCGCCGCCGTCGGTGCGCAGGGCGAGCATGTTGAGGAAGACGCCGATGAGCGGCTCCAGCTCCGGCCGGGTGCGGTTCGCGACCGGCGTGCCGATGGCGAAGTCGGTCTGCCCGGAATGGCGCTGGAGGAGGGCGTGCCAGACGGCGAGGACGGTCATGAAGACGGTCGCCTGGCCGCGCCGCGCCAGGCGGCGGAGGGCATCGGCGAGCGCCGGCGGCAGGTCGAGCCGCAGGGAGTCGCCGCGGAAGCTCGCGACCGGCGGCCGCGGGCGGTCGGCGGGGAGGTCGAGGGCCGGCGTGCCGGCGAGCCGCTCCTTCCAGTGGGCGAGCTGGGCCGCCAGCGCCTCCTCCGGCCAGGCGCGCTGCCAGGCCGCGAAGTCGGCGTACTGGAGGGGCAGCGGGGCGAGCGGCGACGGCTCCCCCGCCAGCGCGGCGGCGTAGAGGGCCGACAGCTCGCGCCGCAGCACCCCCTCCGACCAGCCGTCCGACGCGATGTGGTGGACAGTGAAGAGGAAGGCGTGCTCGTCTTCGCCGAGCCGGACCAGCGTGGCGCGGAGCATCGGGTCGCGCCGGAGGTCGAAGCCGCGGCCGGCCTCGCGGCCGGCGAGCGCGGCGAGCTCCGCCGCCCGGCGCGCCGGCGGCAGGCCGGAGAGGTCGGCGAGCGGCAGCGGTGCCGGTGTCGGCGGCGGACCGACCTCCTGCCCCGGCTCGCCGTGCGCGACGGCGACGATCCGCGTGCGCAGCGCCTCGTGGCGGCGCACGACCTCGGCCAGGGCGGCGGCGAGCGCCGCCGGCGCGAACGTCCCGCGCAGGAGGTAGCCCGAGGGGATGTTGTAGGTCGGGCTCTCTGGCGCCAGCCGGTCCATGAAATAGAGCCGCCGCTGCGGGTAGGACAGCGGCAGCACGCCGTGCCGGCTCTCGAGAGGCACGATCGGCGGCAGCGCCTCCTCCCGCCGGCCGGCCGCGAGGATCGCCGCGATGGCCGCGGCGAGGCCGGCCACCGTCGGCACCGCGAACACCCGCTGGACCGGCAGGTCGGCGCCGAAGGCTTGGCGGAGGCGCGACAGCAGGCGGATGACGAGGAGCGAATGGCCGCCGAGGTGGAAGAAGTCGTCGTCGACGCCGACCGGATCGCCCAGGCCGAGCAGATCCTCCCAGATCCCGGCGATCACCTCCTCGACGGGATTGCGGGGCGGCGTGCGCGGCGCGGTGTCCGCCTCGCCGATTGCCTCGGGCGACGGCAGCGCCCGCCGGTCGACCTTGCCGTTGGCGTTGAGCGGCAGCTCCGCCAGCGGCACGAAGAGCGACGGCACCATGTGCTCCGGCAGGCTCTCGCGGAGGTGGATGCGGAGCTCGGCCGGCGCCGGCCCGTCCGCGCCTTCCGGCACGTACCAGGCGACCAGACGGTGACCGCCGGCCGCTTCCTTCGCTGCTGTCACCACCGCCTCGCGCACCCCCGGATGGCCGAGGAGCGCGGTCTCCACCTCCCCGGGCTCGACGCGGAAGCCGCGCACCTTCACCTGGAAGTCCGCCCGGCCGAGGAAGTCGAGCGTCCCGTCCGGCCGCCACCGCGCGAGATCGCCCGTGCGGTACAACCGGTCCTCGCCCCGCGGGTCCCCCGAGAACGGATCCGGCAGAAAGCGCTCGGCGGTCAGCGCCGGGCAGCCGAGGTAGCCGCGCGCCACGCCGGCGCCGCCCACGTAGAGCTCCCCGACGCACCCGGCCGGCAGCAGCGTGAGCGAGGGGTCGAGCACGTAGGCGCGGCTGGCGGCGATCGGCCGCCCGATCGGCACCGACGGCTCGCCCGCCGGGAGGCCGTCGCGCAGGCGGTGGGTGGTCGAGAAGGTCGTGTTCTCGGTCGGGCCGTAGCCGTTGATGAGGTCGACCTCCGGCAGGGCCTCGAGCGCCCGCAGCACGTGCGGGCGCGACAGGACGTCGCCGCCGGCCACCAGTTGGCGCAGGCCGCCGAGCGGCGCGAGCCCCTCCTCCACCGCGAGGTGGAAGAGGCCGGACGTCAGCCAGATCGTCGTCACCCGGTGGCGCTCCACGGCCGCATAGAGGCCGGCCACCGTAAACGGCCCGGGCGGCAGGAGCGCCAGGCGGCCGCCGTTGAGGAGCGGCCCCCAGATCTCGAAGGTCGCCAGGTCGAACGACATCGGCGACAGTTGGAGGAAGACCTCGCCGGGGCCGAACGCCGCGTAGGCCGTATCGCGCACCAGCCGCACCACCGCGCGATGGCTGACCTCGACCCCCTTGGGCGTGCCGGTCGAGCCCGAGGTGTAGAGCACGTAGGCGAGGCTCGCGGGAGGCACGTCGGCGCCGGGGGCATCCGCCCCGGTGTCCGCCTCGGAGAGGGCGTCCTCGAACGCCAGGCGGGGCGCCCCATCGGGGATCTCGGGGAGCGCCGCCAGCAGGTGCCGCGGTCCCACCACGGCCGCCGGCGCCGCGTCCGCCAGCAGCAGCGCCAGCCGCTCGCGCGGATACGAGGGGTCGAGCGGCAGGTAGCCGCCGCCCGCCTTGAGGATGCCAAGGAGGGCCGCCACCATCTCCGGCGAGCGCTCGACGACAAGCGCCACCCGCGCGTCGGTCGCCACTCCCAGCCGCCGCAGGTGCCGGGCGATCTCGTCGGAGCGCCGGTCGAGCTCGCCGTAGCTCATCTCTCCCGCTTCCCAGGAGACGGCAACCGCGTCCGGCCGCGCCGCCGCCTGCTCCGCGAAGAGGCCGTGCACGGTCTGTTCGGGGAAGCCCGACGCCGTGTCGTTCCACTCCGCGACGAGCTGGTGGCGCTCGGCCGGCGCCAGGAGCGGCAGGCGCGAGAGCGGCAGCTCCGGCGCCTCCGCGGCGCCGCAGAGGAGCGTCGCGAAGTGCGCAAGAAACCGTTCCGCGGCCGTCGCGGTGAAGAGGTCGGTTGCGTACTCCAGCCCGAGGAGCAGGCTCTGCCCGCCGTCCTCCCCCGCGAGCTCGGTGAGCTCGGTCGCCGCCAGCGAGAGGTCGAGCTTCGCCGTCGTCTTCTCGGCGAACGGCAGGTGCGCGAGGTGGAGGCCGCTGCCGAGCGACCGCTCCGGCGCGGCGCCCCCCAGCGAGAGCATCGCCTGAACCAGCGGGGCGCGCGACAGGTCGCGCTCCGGCCGCAACTCCTCGACCAGCGCCTCAAACGGCAGGTCCTGGTGCGCGAAGGCGGCGAGCGCCGTCTGGCGCACCGACGCCAGCACGCGGTGGAAATCCGGGTCGCCGGCGAGCCGCGCCCGCAGGGCCAGGGTGTTGACGAAGAAGCCGATCAGCCCTTCGAGCTCCGGCCGGGTGCGGTTGGTGACCGGCGTGGCGACCAGGATGTCCTCCTGGCTGCCGTGGCGCGACAGCGTCGCCGCGAAGGCCGCGAGGAGCAGCATGTAAAGCGTCACCCCCTCCCGCCGCGCCGCCTGGCGCAGGAGCGCCATCTCCGGTGCCCCGAGGAGCCGTTGACGGGCGGCGCCGCGCAGGCTGGCGACCGCCGGGCGCGGCCGGTCCGCCGGCAGCTCGAGGGCGGTCGGCGCGCCGACGAGCTGCCCGCGCCAATAGGCGAGCTGGCGGCCGAGCACCTCCGCCGGCCAGGACCGCTGCCAGGCCGCGTAGTCGGCGTACTGGAGGGCCGGCTCGGCCAGGGGCGACGGCGCCCCCGCCCGCGCCGCGTCGTAGAGCGCCGCGATCTCGCGCAGCAGCACCCCCTCCGACCAGGCGTCGTAGACGGCGTGATGGAAGTTGAGGAGGAGGGCGTGCTCCTCGGCGCTCAGCCGGACGAGAGCGGTGCGCAGGAGGGGTCCCGCGGCGAGGTCGAACGGCCTTTCGGCCTCCGCGGAGCGCAGGCTCGCCAGCTCGGCGCTCCGGCGCCCGGAAAGGGATGGATGAGCCAGGGCGCTCAGATCCACCAGCGGCAGGAACCCCGGCGCCAGAGCCTCCGCGATCTCCAGCCGCGGCTCGCCATCGCGCTCGACGAAGCGGGCTCGGAGAATCTCGTGGCGGCGCACCACCTCGGCGAGGGCGGCGGCGAGCGCCGCCGGCGCGAGCGGCCCGGCGAGGCCGTAGGCGGAGGGTACGTTGTAGGCCGGGCTCCCCGACGCCAGGCGGTCGAGGAACCAGAGCCGCTGCTGCGCGTAGGAGAGCGGCGCCGCGGCATCCGCGGCGCGCGGCGCGAGCGTCGGCAGGGCGGATCCGTCCGCCGCGTCGCCGGCCACCGGCGCCCGGGCCACCGCCGCGGCGAGGCCGGCGATCGTCGGTGCATCGAAGACTTGCTGCACCGGCAGGTCGGCCCCGAGCACTGCACGGAGGCGCGCCAGCAGGCGGATGGCGAGGAGCGAGTGGCCGCCCAGGTGGAAGAAGTCGTCGTCGACGCCGACCGGCTGACCGAGGCCGAGGAGATCCTCCCAGATCCCGGCGATCACCTCCTCGACGGGATTGCGGGGCGGCGTCCGCGGCGCGTCCTCCGCCTCGCCGGCCAGCCGCGCCTCCGGCGCCGGCAGCGCCCGCCGGTCGACCTTGCCGTTGGCGTTGAGCGGCAGCTCCGCGAGGGGCATGAAGAGCGACGGCACCATGTGCTCCGGCAGGCTCTCGCGGAGGTGGATGCGGAGCTCGGCCGGCGCCGGCCCGTCCGCGCCCTCCGGCACGTAATAGGCCACCAGCCGGTGGCCGCCGGCCGATTCCGGATGACGGCCGGCGGCGGCCTCGGCCACCGCCGTCACCACCGCCTCGCGCACCCCCGGATGGCGCAGGAGCGCGCTCTCCACCTCCCCGGGCTCGACGCGGAAGCCGCGCACCTTGACCTGGAAGTCGCGCCGGCCGAGGAAGTCGAGCGTCCCATCCGGCCGCCACCGCGCGAGATCGCCCGTGCGGTAGAGCCGGTCGCCGGCCCGCGGGTCCCGCGGGTCCGCCGAGAACGGATCCGGCACGAAGCGCTCGGCGGTCAGGGCCGGACGGCCCAGGTAGCCGCGCGCTACGCCGGCGCCGCCCACGTAGAGCTCCCCGACGCAGGCGACCGGCAGCGGCGCGAGCGACCGGTCGAGCACGTAGGCGCTGCTGCCGGAGATCGGCCGCCCGATCGGCACCGACGCCTCGCCTGCCGCGAGCCCGCCGCGCAGGCGGTGGGTGGTCGAGAACATCGTGTTCTCCGTCGGGCCGTAGCCGTTGAGGAGGTCGACGGTACCCGGCAGGGCCGCGAGCGCCCGCTCCACGTGGGGGCGCGACACGACGTCGCCGCCGACCTCCAGTAGGCGCAGGCCGCCGAGCGGCGCGAGCCCCTCCTCCACCGCGAGGTTGAAGAAGGCGGACGCCAGCCAGAGCGTCGTCACCCCCTGGCGCGCCACCGCCGCGTAGATGTCGGCCAGCGTGTACGGCCCCGGCGGCAGGAGAGCCAGACGGCCGCCGTTGAGGAGCGGACCCCAAATCTCGAGGGTCGCCAGGTCGAACGACATCGGCGCCGTTTGGAGGTAGACCTCGCCGGGGCCGAACGACGTGTAGCCCGCCTCGCGCACCAGCCGCACCACCCCCCGATGGCTGACCTCGACCCCCTTGGGCGCGCCCGTCGAGCCCGAGGTGTAGATCACATAAGCGAGGCTCGTGGGAGGGACGTCGGCGGAAAAGGGTTCGGCGTCCGCCTTGGGGTCGGCGTCCTCGAGCGCCAGGCGGGGCGCCCCACCGGGGATATCGGGGAGAGCCGCCAACAGGCGCCGCGGTCCGACCACGGCCGCCGGCGCCGCGTCCGCCAGCAGCAGCGCCAGCCGCTCGCGCGGGTAGGTGGGGTCGAGCGGCAGGTAGCCGCCACCCGCCTTCAGGATGCCTAAGATGGCCTCCAACATCTCCGGCGAGCGCTCGACGACGAGCCCCACCCGCGCGTCGGTCGCGACCCCCAGCCGCCGGAGGCGCCGGGCGATCTCGCCGGAGCGCCGGTCGAGCTCGC
Source organism: uncultured Acidobacteriota bacterium (assembly GCA_963698025.1). Lineage (GTDB taxonomy): Bacteria > Acidobacteriota > Thermoanaerobaculia > Multivoradales > UBA5704 > DATARR01. Next base: position 3,620,655 of record OY969112.1, read on the forward strand.
CGTAGCTCATCGTGCCCCCCTCCCACGACACGGCGACCGCGTCCGGCCGCGCCGCCGCCTGCTCCTCGAACAGGCGGTGCACGGGGCGGAGCGGGAAGCCCGACGCCGTGTCGTTCCACTCCGCGACGAGTTGGTGGCGCTCGGGCGCCGAGAGGAGCGGCAGGCTGGAGAGCGGCAGCTCCGGCGCCGCCGCCGCCCCGGCGACGAGCGTTCCGTAGTGGCCGAGAAGGCGCGCCGCGGTCGTCGCGGTGAAGAGGTCCGCCGCGTACTCCAGGACCAGGGTAAGCTCCGCCTCGTTGCTTTCTCCCGGTGGCTCGACCGGCATCTCCATCGCCGAGAGCGAGAGGTCGAGCTTCGCCGTCGACCGCTCGCCCCAGGGGAGCCGCACGAGGCGCAGCCCCGCGGCGTCGTCCGCCGTGCCCGCCGTGGCCTGGCCGGCGCCCTGGAAGGAGAAGAGCACCTGGACCAGCGGGTTCCGCGACCGCTCGCGATCCGGCCGCAGCTCCTCGACCAACATCTCGAAGGGCAGGTCCTGATGGGCGAAGGCGGAGAGCGCCGTGTCGCGCACCGTCGCGAGCAGGCCGCGGAAAGGCGGATCGCCGGCCGCCCGCGCCCGGATCACCACCGTGTTGACGAAGAACCCGATCAGGCCCTCGACCTCCGGCCGCGGGCGGTCGGCAACCGGCGTGCCGACGGGCAGGTCCTCCTCTCCCGTGACGCGCGCGAGGAGCGCCGCGAAGCCGGCGAGGAGCAGCATGTAGAGCGTCGTCCCCTCCCGCCGCGCCGCCTGGCGGAGCGCCGCCGTCGCCGCTGTCGGCAGGCGGAGCATCGCGCTCGCGCCGCGGAAGCTCGGCGCCGCCGGGCGCGGCCGGTCGACCGGCAGCGGCAGCGCCGCGGGCGCCCCCGCGAGCTCGTCGCGCCACCAGACGAGCTGCCTCCCGAGCACCTCCGGCGGCCAGGCGCGCTGCCAGGCGGCGAAGTCGGCGTACTGCACGGCGAGCTCGCCGAACGGCGAGGGGCGCCCCGCGAGGGCCGCCGCGTAGAGCGCCGTGAGCTCGGCGGTCAGCACCCCCTCGGACCAGCCGTCGTAGACGATGTGGTGCACGGTGAGGAGGAGCGCGTGCTCCTCCTCGTCCAGGCGCACCAGACCGGCCCGCAGCAGGGGGCCGCGGGCGAGGTTGAACGGCCGGCCCGCCTCCTCGGTGCGCAGGCGCGCCAGCTCGCCCGGGCGCCGCTCCCGCCCGAGGCCGCGGAGGTCGACCTGCGGCAGCGCCACCTGCCAGGGAGCGCCGATCTCCTGCCGGGGCTCGCCGTCCACCTCGACGAACCGGGTGCGCAGCGCCTCGTGCCGGCGGACGATCTCGGAGAGGCCGGCAGCGAGCGCCGCCGGCGCGAGCGGCCCGGCGAGACTGTAGGTGGAGGGTACGTTGTAGAGCGGGCTCTCCGGCGCCAGGCGGTCGAGGAACCAGAGCCGCTGCTGGGCGAAGGAGAGCGCCGGCGGCCCCTGCCGCGGGACCTTCGCGAGCGGTGGCAGGGCGCTCTCCGCCCCCCGCCGCGCCGCGGCGACCACGCGCGCTTGCGCGGCCAGGGTGGGGAACGCGAAGACGGTCTGCGCGCCGAGCTCCACCCCGAACGTCTGGCGGATGCGCGACAGCAGGCGCATGACGGAGAGCGAATGCCCGCCCAAGTCGAAGAAGTCGTCGTGGGCGCCGATCCGCCGGCTCCTCTCGAAGGTCAGGGCGCCGTCGTCGGCCGGCCCGCGCTGCGGATCGGGGTCGAGCACGTCCTCCCAGAGCCCGGCGAGCATCTCTATGACCAGATCGCCCAGGTCGCTCGAATCGCCGGCGCCGAGCGCCGTGGCCGGCTCGCCCGCCGCCGGTTCGAGCGCCTCGGGGGCCGGCAGCGCCCGCCGGTCGAGCTTGCCGACGTCGGTGAGCGGCAGCGCCGCGAGCGGCACGAGGACGGCGGGCACCATGTGCTCCGGCAGGCGCGCGCGCAGGAAGGCGCGCAGGTCCTCCCGGGTCGTCTCCGCGCCCGCCTCCGTCACGTAATACGCCACCACGCGGTGGTCGCGGCCGCCCTCGGCGAGACCCACTACCGCCGCTTCGCGCACCTGCGGGTGGAGCAGGAGGGCGGCCTCGATCTCGCCGGGCTCGATGCGGAAGCCGCGCACCTTGACCTGGAAGTCGTGCCGCCCGAGGAAGGCGAGGGTGCCGTCGGGGCGCCACCGTACCAGGTCGCCGGTCTTGTAGAGCCTCCCCTCCTCGAACGGGTTGGGGAGGAAGCGCTCCGCCGTCAGCTCGCGGCGGTGGAGATAGCCGCGCGCGAGCCCCGGGCCAGCGAGGTAGAGCTCGCCGGCAGAGCCCATCGGCACGGGCGCGAGCGTCGGGTCGAGCACGTAGGCGCGGCAGGTCGCGAGGAGCCTGCCGATGGTGACCGGTCCCTCGGCCAGCGGGTGGCTCGCCCGGTAGGTGGAGGTGAAGACGGTGTTCTCGGTCGGTCCGTAGCCGTTGATCAGCTCGACCTCCGGCAGCTCCGCCATCGCCCGCTCCAGGTGGGATCGCGACAGGACGTCGCCGCCGATCACGAGAGAGCGCAGCCCCGCGAGCCCCGAGAGGCCCTCTTCGACGGCGACGTGGAAGAGCCCGGTGGTCAGGAAGAGCGCCGTCACCCGGTGGCGCTCTAGCTGCTCGTAGAGGTCGCCGAGCGCGAAGCGCCCGGGCGGCGGCAGCGCCACGCAGCCGCCGTTCGCGAGCGGCCACCAGAGCTCGAGCGTCGAGGCGTCGAAGGACAGGAGCGCCACCTGGAGGAAGACGTCCCCGGGGCCGAAGGAGAGGTATCCCGTCTCGCGCACCAGCCGCACCACCGCCTCATGGGTCACCTCGACGCCGTTGGGTGTCCCGGTCGAGCCCGAGGTGTAGAGGACGTAGGCCAGGCTCTCCGGCGGCACGTCGGCCGAGAGCTCCTCCTCCTCCGCGGCCGGTGCCTGGGGCGCCGGCTCCACGTCCTCCCCGGCCGCCGGCGCCATCGCTCGCGCCATCGTCCGCATCATGGTCCGCGTGTCGCCGCCAGTCGCGCGGTAGACGCCGGCCAGCCGATCGACCAGCGCTTTCGCCGGCTCATCGGAGACGGAGCGGGCGCCGAGCCGGCGGGCGAGGTCCCGGGCCGTCGCCGGATGGACAGCGAGGAGGTCGACCGCGAGCTGCGGCGCCTTGCCGGGCAGCGACGCCAGCGAGCGGGTCGTGCCGACGACCGCCACCGGCGCCGCGTCCTCCAGCAGGAGCTCCAGGCGCTCCCGCGGATAGGAGAGGTCGATCGGCAGGTAGGCGCCGCCCGCCTTGAGAACGCCCAGGACCGCCGCCACCATCTCCGCCGAGCGCTCCAGGTAGAGGGCCACGCGCGACTCCGGCCCCACCCCCAGCCGCCGCAGCCGGCGGGCGATGCGGCCCGCTTGCCGGTCGAGCTCGGAATAGGTGAGCGCCCCCCCGTCCCAGACCACCGCCACCGCGTTCGGCCGCGCCGCCGCCTGCTCCTCGAAGAGCTTGTGGAGCGCGCGGCGCGGGAAGGCTGACGCCGTGTCATTCCACTCGACGAGCATCTGGTGGCGCTCGGACTCGCCGAGGAGTGGCAGGCGCGAGAGCGGCAGCTCCGGCGCCGCCGCGGCGCCGGCCAGGAGCGCAGCATATTGCTCGAGGAGGCGCGCCGCGGTCGTAGCGTCGAAAAGGTCGACAGCGTAGTCGAGCGTGACGAGGAGCTGCGGCTCCCCTTCTCCACCCTCGACCATGCGGGCGGAGAGGGCGAGGTCCACCGGGAGCTTCCGCTCGCCGGAGGGGAGGTGCTCCAGTCCCTCGGCCGGCGGCACCGCCGTCGGCCCGGCGAAGAGCACCTGAAGCGGGGCCTCGAACGGCAGATCGGCATTCGCGAGCGCTGCACACAGGGCGCCGTTCGCCGACGCGACCAGCCGCTCGAAAGGCGGATCGCCGGTCCACTGGATGCGTAGCGGCAGGAGGCTCGTGGGGCCGGCGGCCCCGATGACGAGATCCTCGGCGCCGCTGTAGCGCGCCAGGAGGGCGGCGAGGCCGGCGAGGAGGAGCACGTCGAGCGAGACCCCCTCTCGCCCCGCCACCTGCCGCAGGCTCGCCGTCAGAGCCGCCGTCAAGCGCAGCTCGCGGGTCGCGCCGCGCAAGCTCGCGACGGGAGGGCGCGGCCGGTCCGCCGGCAGCTCAAGGCCGCTCGGCGCCTCGGCCGGCTCGCGTTGCAGGTGGAGACGCTGCCGCTCCAGCGGCTGCTCGGGGGTGAGATCGGTGATCAGGGGGGATTTCATCTCGCTTTTAAACCTTTAAACCCTACGCGAAAACACAAAGGCTCCACGGCCCCCCGCGTGAGGTCAGTATATAGAAGTGCGACGGAGGGCTTGGGTGTGGACACCTCCTTGGAGTGCCTGACAAACCGATATCGCCAAAGGGGTTTCCCTCCTCCTTCGGCGCCTCGCGGCGGCCGGATTATTGTGCCATCATCGCCCGATGAACCGCGGTTTGACAGGAGACGCCATGACGCCCATGGCGCTGAGGACGTCTGATCTGGGCGCCACCGGTCTCAAGATCACCCGCGTCGGCTTCGGCGCCTGGGCGATTGGAGGCGGTGGCTACGAGGGGGGCTGGGGACCGCAGGATGACGAGGACTCGATCGCGGCGATCCGCCACGCGCTGGCTCTCGGGGTGAACTGGATCGACACCGCGGCGCATTATGGCTTCGGGCACTCGGAACGGGTCATCGGGCGTGCCCTGGCCGGTGTCGAACCGCGCCCCTACGTCTTCACCAAAGGCGGGCTGCCCGAGGGACCGGGGAGGACCAAGACACGGAGCCTCCGGCGCGACTCGCTGCTGCGCGAGGTGGAGGGCAGCCGCGAGCGCCTCGGCGTTGAGGCCATCGACCTCTACCAGATCCACTGGCCGATCCCCGATGAGGAGATCGAGGAGGGCTGGTCGACCCTCGCCGAGTTGAAGGAGCGCGGGGTGGTGCGCCACATCGGCGTGTCGAACTTCAATGCTAGACAGCTTCGGCGAGCGCAGGCCATCGCGCCGGTGGAGACCCTGCAGCCGCCGTACTCGCTGATCGACCGCCGGATCGAAGTCGAGCTCCTCCCCGTCGCCGAGCGGGAAGGGATCGGAATGATCGTGTACTCGCCGATGGCCTCCGGCCTGCTCTCCGGCGCGATGACACGGGAGCGGATCGCGGCGCTGCCCGCGGACGACTGGCGCCGGCACAGCGAGGAGTTCCGCGAGCCCCAGCTCACCCGGCACCTCGAGCTGGTGGAGCGGCTGCGGCTGGTCGCCGCCCGCCACGACACCACGCCGGGGGCGGTCGCGGTGGCCTGGACCCTCCGCAACCCGGCCGTGAACGGGGCCATCGCCGGCTTCCGGCGCCCTGAACAGGTCGATCCGATCGTGGCGGCGGCGAACCTCACGTTGGACAAGCACGACATCGCCACGATCCTGCGGAGGAAGTGAGACCGCCGGGGTGGGTCGCGGGAGCGCGCTTCACGCCTTCTCCGACTTGCGCCGGTAGTGCTGGGAGATTGCGCCTGACGCCAGGCGCTCGGTCGACAGGAGCTCGAGGCGCTTCGAGCGCGTCACTCCCTCGAACAAAGTGGGACCGTGGCCGGCCATGACGGGATGAACGAGGAAGCGATATTCGTCGATCAGGTCGAGGGCCTCGAGCGCGCCGGCGAGCTTGTGTCCGCCGAGAAGAATGCCGCCAGGCGTCCGTTCTTTGATCTTCGTCACCGCCTCGCGGAGATCGCCTTCGACGAGGTGCGTGTTGGACCACGAATAGTCGCGGCGCGAGGTCGACACGACGTACTTCGGTTTGGCGTCGAGCTTGACCGCCCACTCGCGCATCGCGGCGGGTGCCTGGGTGTCGCGGGCGACGGCGGGCCATGCGCCCTCCATCATCTCGTACGTGACTCGGCCCCAGAGCATCGCCGCTCCGCCATCCATCAGCGCCGTCCAGTACCGGTGAAGCTCGTCGTCCGCGAGGCCCTCGCGATGATCGATGCAGCCGTCGAGGGTGATGTTGATGCCGAAGGTGAGGAGGCCCATACGGGCGATACTATTTCATCATGCCGCCGAGAATCAGATCGATCCCGGCGAGGGGGGCGGTGGCCTGGACCCTCCGCAACCCGGCCGTGAACGGGGCGATCGTCGGCTTCCGGCGCCCTGAACAGGTCGATCCGATCGTGGCGGCGGCGAATCTCACGCTGGATAAGCACGACATCGCCACGATCCTTCGGAGGAAGTGATACCAGGATTCGTCGCTCCGGCGGGAGCTTTCACCTCTCGCCGCGGATGCGCTTCGCGAGGAGCTTCCGTTTGGCGGCCGAGAGGGAATCCGGGCTCCGGGCCGGCTCGCCGGGCCCCCTCGACGCGATCAGCGCGGGGGTCGCGAAGGCGGGCGCGGCCTTCGCCTCGGCGGGCTCGGCAAGACCGGCGGGCGCCGGCGCGCTCACCTCCAGGGTACCGTCGGTGAGGCGGCGGGCGCGCCGGCCGGCCGGCGCGCCCGCCAATTCGCCCCAGATCCCGATCGGCGCCGGGCCGCCGTCGACGTGCACAGCCTCCCCCCACTCGAACGTCACCTGATGGCGCTCGCCTTCCGAGAGCAGCGGCAGCTTGGTGAGCAGCCGCGTCGGGTCCGCCGCCACGCCCGCGAGGAACGCCTCGAGATGGCCCCGCCAGCGCAGGGCCGTCGTGGAGTCGAAAAGCGCCTGGTTGTAGGAAAAGGTCCCCCTCAGACCGCCGTCGGCTTCGATCAGGTCGAGGACGAGGGCGAAGTCCTGGGCCTGGGTCCCCTCGACCGGAAACACCGGAAACGGCGCGACCTCGGCGTCGGGGGCCGCGACCTCCGAGCTCGGCGGTTGCATGAGGAAGAGGACCTCGAAGAAGGGCGGCCCCCCCGGCACGTCCGCGCGCAACGCCTTGACGAGGAGGGAGAACGGCAGGTCCTGGTGGTCGTAGGCGGCGAGGGTCGCCCCGCGTGTCCGTGCGAGGAGCTCGCCGAAGCCGGGGTCGCCCCCCGCCGCGGCGCGGATGACCAGGGTGTTGGTGAAGTAGCCGACCAGCGGCTCGAGCTCGGCGCGGGTCCGGCCGGCAGTGATGGTCGCTACGGGGAAGTCGCCCCGGCCGGTGTGCCGGCGCAGGAGGCCCGTGAAGGCGGCGAGGACCATCATGAAGAGGCTCGCCCCCTGGCGGCGCGAGAGGGCGCTCAAGCTGGCGGTCAAGGCGACGTCGAGCCCGAACGGCAGGGTGCCCGCGCTGGAGTCGCGTCGCGCGGAAGGCGGCCGGTCGGTGGGCAGGTCGAGGCGCGGCATGTCGGCGAGCCGCGTGACCGCGGTGCCGAGGAGACTCTCGAGCGCCTCGCCCTGGAGCCACCCTCGCTGCCAGATGGCGAAGTCGCGAAACTGGATGGGGAGCTCGGGGAGCGGCGAGGGCAGGCCGGCCTGCGCAGCCCCGTAGAGCGCCGGCAGCTCGCGCCCCAGGACGCGCATCGACCAGCCGTCCGAGATGATGTGGTGGAGGGTCAGGAGAAGGACGAATACCTCCTCCTCGAGGCGCAGGAGGACCGAGCGCAGGAGGGGCCCGCGCGCGACATCCAAGGGGAAGATCCACTCCACCTCGGCGAGGCGTGCCGCCTCGCGTTCCGCCGCGGCGGGCGGCAGGCCGCCCAGGTCCACGAACGGCAGGGGCGGCCGCCAGGGCGGGTCGATCCGCTGCACGGGCTTGCCCCCGACCGAGACGATGCGCGTGCGGAGAGACTCGTGGCGCTCGACCTCCGCGGCGAGCGCCGCCGCGAGCGCCGCCGCCGACACCGCGCCGCGGAGCGTCAGCGCGAGCGGCACGTTGTGGCCCGTGTTGCTCGGCCAGAACTGGTCGAGCAGCCATCGCCACTCCTGCCGGAACGACAGCGGCGCCTCGGTGCCGCGGGGCGCCCGCACGAGCGGCGGTGCCACGGTGGCCGCGCCGCTCCCCCGCAGCCGCTCGACCTCCCCCGCCAACCCCGCCACGGTCGGGTGCTCGAAGAGGAGGCGCAGCGGCAGCTCGACGGAGAACGCCTTGAGCACCCGCGAAGTCACCTGGGCCGCGACGAGCGAGTGGCCGCCCAGAGCGAAGAAGTCGTCCTCGACTCCCACCCGCTGCAGCTCGAGCACCTCCTCCCAGATCCCGGCGAGCACCTGCTCGACCGGGCTCCGCGGCGCAACGTACGCGCCCCTTTCCCCGCGCTCCACAGGGGCCGGCAGGGCCGCGCGGTCCACCTTGCCGTTGGCGGTGAGCGGCAGCCGCTCGCGCAGCACCCAGGCCGCCGGCACCATATAGGCGGGCAGCCGCTCGGCGAGGAAGGCGGCGAGCGCCTGCGGCGAAAGGTCGGTGCTGGCCGCCGAGCTCACGTAGCCGACCAGCCGCACGTCGCCCGGGCGGTCCTCGCGCGCCACCACCACCGCCTCCCGCACCCCCGGGTGCTCGGCGAGCGCCGCCTCGATCTCGCCGAGCTCGATACGGAAGCCGCGCACCTTCACCTGGCGGTCGATCCGCCCGAGGTATTCGAGGTCGCCGTCCCGGCGCCAGCGCGCCAGGTCGCCGGAGCGGTAGAGCCGCAGCCCGCCCACCCCGCCGCCAAAGGGATCGGGCACGAACCGCTCCGCGGTGAGGGCGGGGCGGGCGAGATACCCCCTCGCCACCCCGGCGCCGCCGACGTGGATCTCCCCCGGCACGCCGATCGGCACCGGCCGGCCGCCGCCGTCGAGCAGGTGGAGCGAGAGGTCGGACAGCGGCCGGCCGATGGCGCTCCCCGGCTGCGCCAGGTCGCTCTGCCGCAGCCGTCGCCAGGTCGTGTGCACCGTCGTCTCCGTGATGCCGTACATGTTGACCAGCAGCGGCCGCTCCTCGCCGTGGCGCTCGAGCCAAGGGGCGAGCGACGCGGGATCCAGCGCCTCGCCGCCGAAGACCACCAGGCGCAGGTCCGAGACCATCGCCTCGCCGCGCGCGAGGGCTGACTCCTCGGCCCAGAGGAGCTGCCGGAAGGCCGAGGGCGTCTGGCTGAGCACAGTCACCCGCTCCCGTCGCAGCAGCTCGTAGAATGCCTTGGGCGAGCGGGCCGTCTCTCCCGGCACGACGACGAGCCGCCCACCGAAGGCGAGCGCCCCCCACAGCTCCCACACCGAGAAGTCGAAGGCGATCGAGTGAAAGAGTGTCCAGACGTCGTCTTGACCGAAGGCGAAGGACTGGCGGATGACGGCAAAGAGACGCGCGGCGTTCGCGTGGCTGACCTCGACCCCCTTCGGCCGGCCGGTCGATCCCGAGGTGTAGATGACGTAGGCGAGGTCGCCGGGATCGACGCGGACGGCGGGCAGAGGGACCTCGCCGGCCACTTCTTCATCGCCGGCAAGCGCGCGCAGACCGACCACCTGCGCGGCGCCCGCCGGCAGGCGCTCGTGCAGAGGCTCCTCCGCCAGGAGGATCGGCGCCCGCGCGTCGGCGAGCGTGTACGCCAGGCGCTCCATGGGATGGGCGGGGTCGAGCGGCAGGTAGGCCCCGCCGGCCGCGAGGATCGCCAGCACTCCCAGGACGAGCTCGGGTGAGCGCTCGGCGCAGAGCCCCACCAGCATGCCCGGCCCGACCCCGAGCTCCGCCAGCCGGCGCGCCATCCGGCTCGACCTTCGCGCCAGCTCGCCGTAGGTCAGAATCTGGTCACCGGAGACCAGCGCCACCGCGTCCGGACGCCGCGCCGCCTGCGCCATGAAAAGCTCGTGTACCGGGGCCGCATCGCCGACGGGCGCCGCGTCGCTCCACTCGCGGAGAAGCTGCTGCCGCTCCACCGCCCCCAGCAGGGGGAGCGCCGACAGCCGTGAGCCGGAGCCCGCCACCACCCCCTCGAGCAACCCCCGCCAATGATCGAGCATCCGGACCATCGTCGGCGCGTCGAACAGGTCGACGTTGTACTCGAGGCTGCCGCCGATCCCACTCCCCCCTTCGCCCCCTTCGGTCAGCACCAGCGTCAGGTCGTACTTCGCCGCCGTCTCGCTCCCCGCCAACGGCCGCATCGTCAGGCCCGGCAGCTCGCTCCCCCCGCCCATCGGCGCGTTCTGCAACGCGAACATCACCTGGAAGATCGGCGAGTGCGCCCGGCTGCGCTCCGGCTTGACCTCCTCCACCAGCTTCTCGAACGGCAGGTCCTGGTGCGTGTAACCCGAAAGCGTGTCCTCGCGGACCCAGCCCAGGAGATCGACGAACGACGGATCCCCCGACAGGTCACCGCGCAGCACCAGCGAGTTGACGAAAAACCCGATCAATCCTTCGAGCTCCGCCCGGTTGCGGCCGGCGATCGGCGTCCCCACCGCCAGGTCCTCCGCCCCCGAGTAGATCCCCAGGAGCGTCTCGAAGCCCGCCAGCAGCACCATGAACAGCGTCGTCCCCGTCTCGAGCGCCAGCGCCGACAGACGGCCCGTCAGCCCCGGCTCGAGCCACAGCGGCAGGCTCCGTCCACCGAACGTCTGCACCGGCGGACGCGGCCGGTCCGTCGGCAGCTCGAGAAACGGCGGCACTCCCGCGAGCTTCTCCCGCCAGTGCTCGATCTCGCGCCGCAGCGTCTCCCCCGACAGCCGGCGGCTCTGCCACACCGAGAAGTCCGCGTACTGCACCGGCAGCGGCGGCAGCGCTTCGCCCAGCGGCCGTCCCGCGACCGCCGCCGCGTAGAGCGCGGTCACCTCCCGCACCAGCACTCCCATCGACCAGCCGTCCGAGATCACATGGTGCAGGGTGAGCAGCAGCGCGTTCTCCCGGTCGGCCAGCCGCACCAGCGTCCCCCGCAGCAGCGGACCGGAAGCGAGATCGAACGGGCGCAGCGACTCCTCCGCCACCCGCCGCGTGAGCTCCCGACGGCGCTCCTCTTCCCCGAGCGCCGACAGATCGATCGACGCGAGCGCGAACGGCCACGCGGCGGCCGGGTGCACCACCTGCAGCGGTCCGTCGTCCCCCGAAGCGAACGTCGTGCGCAGCGTCTCGTGGCGCCGCGCCAGCTCGCCGAACACCGCCGCGAGCTGGTCTTCGGCCAGCTCGCCCTCGATCGATTCGCCCTCAAGCAAAAGCGCGAGCGGCATGTTGTACACCGCGCTCCCCGGCTCGAGCCGATCGAGGAACCACAGACGCCGCTGCGCGAACGACGCCGGGAACGTGCCGCCGCCCTCCGCGTCCCGCGGCAGGGCAACGATCGGCCCCTGGGCACCTCCCTGGCCGGGGCCGGCGAGGAGCACCGCCAGACCGGCGACCGTGGGCTGCTCGAAGAGCGCGCGCACCGGCAGCTCGACCTCCAGCCGGTCGCGCAGCCGGGAGACCACCTGGGTGGCGAGCAGCGAGTGCCCGCCCAGGGCGAAGAAGTTGTCGTGCACCCCCACCCGCTCGCGGCGGAGCAGGTCGCCCCAGATCCCCGCCAGCATCTCCTCCGTCGCCGTACGCGGCGCCTCGTACGCCGCCCCCGTCGCCGTCTCCCCTGGTGCGGGCAGCGCCTTATGGTCCACCTTCCCCGTCCGCGTCAGCGGCAGCGCCGCCAGCTCCACCCACGTCGACGGCACCATGAACGATGGCAGACGCGAGCCGAGATAGACGCCGAGCGCCGCCACGTCGAGCGGTCCGCTCCCTTCCGTGGCCGACACGTATGCCACCAGCCGCCGGTCCCCCGACGCGTCGGCCGGGGCGGTCACCGCCGCCTCCCGCACCGCCGGATGCCCCGACAGCGCCGCCTCGATCTCGCCCAGCTCGATGCGGAAGCCCCGCACCTTTACCTGGCGGTCCATCCGCCCCAGGAGCTCCAGCGCGCCGTCGGAGCGCCAGCGTGCCCGGTCTCCCGTGCGGTAGAGACGGGAGCCCAAGCCGCCGAACGGATCCGGCACGAAGCGCTCCGCGGTCAGCTCCGGCCGGTTGAGATAGCCCCGGGCCAGCGCCTCGCCCCCCAGGCAGAGCTCGCCCGGCACCCCCACCGACATTATTGCCGGCATCATTCCGAGGCTCCCGTCCAGCACGAACGCCGTCGAGCCCGCCAGCGGGCGGCCGATGTCCGGCTCGCGGTTGATCCCCGGGGTCCCCAGCGCCACCTCAGTTCCCGTCGAGTACGTCGTGTCCTCCGACGGTCCATAGAGATTCCACAGCCGCGCCACGCCAGCCCCGTGGATCCGCTCCGCCAAGGCGCCGCGCAGCGGCTCGCCCGCCAGGTTCACCGTCCGCACCGCCGCCGACAGCGGGCCGAGGTCGAGCAAGCCCGCCAGCGCCGACGGCACCGTGTTGACCAGGGTCACCTCCGAAGCCGCCGGCAGACGGTTGAGCGCCAGCGCGTCGTCCGCCACGATCACCGCGCCCCCCGACGACAGCGGCACGAAGAGCTCGAAGATCGACAGGTCGAAGCTGGTCGAGGTCGAGAACAGCACCCCCGCGAGCTCCGCCGCGGAGTACCGGGCGAGCGCCCACTCGACCAGACGGAGAGCGCTGCCGTGCGGGATCGCCACCCCCTTGGGAACCCCGGTCGATCCCGAGGTGTAGATCAGGTACGCCAGGTTTTCTTCCGCGGCACTTCCGGAAACCAGCGCGGAAACCGGCGTGGAAGCGGGCGCCGCCGCCGTCCCGGGAGTCGCCTCGTCGACGTAGAGCGCGGGGATGTCGGCGGTGAAGCCTGCCGGCCATGCCAGCGAGCGCTCCGCCACCACCAGCGCCGCCCCGGTGTCCGCCAGCAGGAAGCGCAGCCGCTCGGCCGGAAGCGCCGGATCGAGCGGCAGATACGCCGCACCGCTCTCGAGCACCGCCAGCAGCGTCACCACCAGCTCCGCGGTCCGCCCCAGGCGCACGCCGACGATCCGCTCCGGCCCCATGCCGAGTTGCGACAACCGCCCGGCCAGACGCCGCACCCGTTCGGCGAGCTCGCCGTAGCTCAGCCGCTCGGTGCCCGCGATCACCGCCGTCGCCGCCGGCGTCCGCGCCGCCTGCGCCGCGAACACCCCATGGAGCGTGCCCGAAAGCCGCGGCACCGTCTCCGCCTGGCTCCATTCCCCGACCAGCTGCTGCCGCTCCGCGGCGGTGAGGAGCGGCAGATCGGCGAGCCGCGCCTCCGGCGCCGCGGCCAGGGCGCCGGCCAGTGCCGTGAAATGGCCGAGCAGGCGGACCGCGGTCACCGCGTCGAACAGGTCGCGGCGGAATTCCAGGAGGACCGCGAGATCCGGCCCGCCCTCGATCAGCTCCAGGGTGAGGTCGAACTTGGCCGCACGCTCGACCGTGGCCAGGCTGCCGAACGGAGCGAGCGTGAGACCCGCCAGCTCGCCCTCCTCGACCGGCGTGCCGTGCAGCAGGAACATCACCTGGAAGAGCGGCGTGCGCGCGAGGCTCCGCTCGGGCGCCAGCTCTTCGACCAGGCGCTCGAACGGCAGGTCCTGGTGGCCGTAGGCGGAGAGCGCCGCCTCGCGCACCACGGCGAGCAGGCCGGCGAAGGTCGGCTCTCCCGCCGGAAGGCCCGGGATCTGGGCACGCAACGCCAGGGTGTTGGCGAAGAAGCCGATCAGCCCTTCGAGCTCGGGACGGCGGCGGTTGGCGACCGGCGTCCCCACCACCAGGTCGATCTCGCCGGTCAGCCGGTGGAGCAGGGCGTAGAAGGCCGCGAGGAAGGTCATGAACGGCGTCGCGCCGGCCTGCCGTCCCACCGCCCTCAACGCTTCGGCACGCTCCGCGGCGAGGGCCGAGGCGGCCACGCCGCCACGGCCGCTCGCCCGCGCCGGGCGCGGCCGGTCGGACGGCAGGTCGAGGACGGCCGGAGCGCCGGCCAGCGCGCCGCGCCAGAAGGCGAGCTGGGTTGCGAGCTCCGCTCCGCGCAGGCTCGCGCGCTGCCAGAGGACGAAATCGGCGTACTGCACCGGCAGCGGCGGGAGGGGCGACGGCAGGCCGGCGGCAAAAGCCGGATAGAGCGCCGCCAGCTCGCGCACCAGGAGGTCGATCGACCAGCCGTCGCCCACCATGTGATGCAGGGTGAGGAGCGCGACGTGGCGCACGGCGTCCAGGCGCAGCAGCGCGGCGCGCAGCAGCGGCCCGCGCGCCAGGTCGAACGGGCGCATCGCCTCCTCGGCGGCGAGCCGCAGGGCCTCCGCCTCGCGCGCCTCCTCCGGCAGGCCCGCGAGGTCGATGCCGGGAAGCGGCAGCGGGGCCGGCGGGGCGATCCGCTGCACCGGCTCTCCGTCAGCATCGTCCGCCAGTCGGAAGGTCGTCCGCAGCGCCTCGTGCCGCGCCACCACGCCCTCCAGGCTGGCGGCGAAGGCCGCGCGGTCGAGCGGGCCGGTGAGCAGGACCGCGGTCGCCAGGTTGTAGGCCGGGTTCCCCGGCTCGAGCTGGTCGAGGAACCAGAGCCGCTGCTGCGCGAAGGAGAGCGGCAGGGTCGCGCCGGCGGCCCGCCGCGCGACCGGTCCCCAGGCGCCGGCTCCTTCGCCTTGACGCGCCGCGAGGGCCACCGCGAGCTCCGCGGCGGTCGGCGACTCGAAAATGCTCCGCAGCGTCAGCTCCGCACCCAGCTCCTGGTTCAGGCGCGCCACCAGATGGGTGGCCAGGAGCGAGTCCCCCCCGAGATCGAAGAAGCCGTCGTGGCGGCCCACCGCCTCCACGCGGAGCAGCTCGCCCAGGATCTCCACCAGACGCCGCTCGGTCGCGTCGCGCGGCGGCGCGTAGGGGACGTGGAGACTCGGCCGGACATGCCGCCGGATGGGCGCCGCGGCCATTGCGGCAGGCGCCGGGACCGGTGCCTCGACCGGACGCGCGACCGCAGGTGGCACGGCCGGCTCGGTACACGGCTCGATCCAGTAGCGCCGGCGCTCGAAAGGGTAGGTCGGCAGCGGCACACGGCGCCGCGGCTGGTCCGCCCAGAACGCGGGCCAGTCGGGGCGCAGGCCGGTGAGCCAGAGCCTGCCCACGGTCTGGAGCAGGAAGGCGAGGTCGTCCGTGCGCTCGAAGGCGTGGCGCAGGGTCGGCAGCGCCACCGGATCGGCCGTCGAGGACTGTTGCAGCGCCCAGGAGCTCAGCGTCTGGCCCGGCCCGACCTCGACCAGCACCCGCCCGGGCTCGCGCCACAGCTCGCTCACCGCATCCGCGAACCGCACCGTGCCGCGCAGGTGCTCCGCCCAATAGGCCGGGTCCGTCGCCTCTTCGGCGGTGATCCAGCCGCCGGTGACATTGGAGAGATAGGGGATCTCCGGCGGATGCAGCTCGATCCCCTCGAAGAGCGCCAGGAAGCGCTCCACCGCCGGCTCCATCAGGGCCGAATGGAAGGCGTGAGACGTCTGCAACCGGCGGCAGACGTGGCCCGCAGCGGTCAGCCACTCCTCGGCCGCGGCCACCGCTTCCTCCGTCCCCGCCAGCACCGTCAGCTCCGGCCCGGCGACCGCGGCCAGAGAGAGACCGCCGACGAGCCAGGGCGCCACCGCGTCCTCGCTCAGGGGCACCGCCAGCATCGCCCCGGCAGGAAGCTCGTCGAGCAGCCGGGCCCGCCCGGCCACCAGGCGCAACGCATCGTCCAGCGACAGCACACCGGCGAGACAGGCCGCCACGTACTCGCCGAGGCTGAAGCCCACCATCGCCTGCGGCCGGATCCCCCAATCGAGCAGGCGGCAGGCGAGCGCGTGCTCGACGAGGAAGACCGCCGGCTGCGACAGCGCGGTGCGGCGCAGGCGCTGCCCGGCCTCCTCGCCGCGCGGAGCCCGGGAGCCGCGGCCGAGCAGGCGGCGCAGGTCGATCCCCGGGTTGGCGACCTCCTCTCCCCCCTCCTCCTCGGCGAAGAGGATCTCCCGCAGGTCCACTCCCAGGAGCGGCTCGAGCCGCGCCGCACCGTCGTCGATCCGCGCGCGGAACCCGGCATCGTCGCGGTACAGCCCGCGCGCCATGCCGGCGTATTCGTTCCCCAGGCCGGGGAAGAGGAAGGCGACCTGGGGATCGACGGCGGCGGGGCCGGTGAGCAGCCGGCGCGGATCGCGCCTCTCCAGGACCTCGACGGCGTCCTGGAGATCGCGGACCGCGAGCATGCGGCGATGGGGGAACGCGCGGCGCCCCACCTGGAGGGTGTAGGCGACGTCCGCCAGCCGGGTGGCCGGCTCCGCCGGCAGCTCGCGGAGATGGCCGAGAAGGCGGTCGGTAGCCGCCTCGAGCGCCGTCTCCGTGCGCGCCGACAGCACCAGCAGAAGCCAGGGCGGCGCCGGAGCGGACGGCGCCGGTGCGGGCGGCTCCTCCAGGATGACGTGCGCGTTGACGCCGCCGATCGCGAAGGCGCTGACGCCGGCGCGCCGCGGCCAGCCCTCCGGCCGCCAGGGCCGGCATTCGGTGTTGACGTAGAAGGGGCTCCGCGCGAAATCGATGCGCGGGTTGGGCGTCTCGAAGTGGAGGCTGGGCGGCAGGACCCCGTGCTCCACCGCCAGCACGGCCTTGATCAGGCCCGCCACACCCGCCGCGGCGTCGAGATGGCCGATGTTGGTCTTGATCGCGCCCAGGGCGCAGAACCCCCGCTGCTCGGTGGCCGCCGCGAACACCTCGGAGAGGGCGGTGACCTCCACCACATCACCCAGGGGGGTGCCGGTGCCGTGCGTCTCGACGTAGGTGATCGACTCGGCGGGCACCCCCGCGATGGTCTGGGCCGTCGCGATCGCCTCGAGCTGGCCCTCCGGCGACGGCGCGGTGAAGCTCATCTTGAACCCGCCGTCGTTGTTGGTCGCGAAGCCGCGGATCACGGCGTGGATCGTGTCCCCGTCGGCCACGGCGTTGGCCAGCCGCTTGAGGACCACCACGCCGGCGCCGCTCCCCTCCACCGTGCCACGCGCCTCGGCGTCGAAGGCGCGGCAGTGGCCGTCCGGCGACATCACGCCGTCCAGCGCCAGATAGCCCAGCCCGTGCGGGACGATCACGGTCACGCCGCCGGCCAGCACCATGTCGCACTGAAACTGGAGCAGGCTCTGGCAGGCCATGCACGTCGCCACCAGGGAGGTCGAGCAGGCGCTCTGCACGGTGACGCTCGGCCCCCGCAGATCGAGCTTGTACGCCGCCAGCGAGGTCAGAAAGTTGTTGTCGTTCAGGATGCGGATCTGGAGCGGTCCGGCGTTCTGGATCAGGTCGGGATGGGAGAGGAGGTTGCGGATCAGGTAGCCGCTCATCCCCATGCCGGCGAAGAGGCCGATCGCGCCGGGCCAGGTCCGGGTGTCATAGCCCGCGTTCTCCAGAGCCTCCCAGCAGCACTCGAGAAAGAGCCTGTGCTGCGGATCCATCAGCTCCGCCTCGCGCGCGCTGAAGTCGAAGAAGTCGGCGTCGAAATGCTGCACGTCGCGCAGGGGGGCGCCCGCCCGGACGTAGCGCGGGTCGTCGAGCAGCGCCGGGGCGACTCCCGCGGCCGCCAGCTCCTCGCGGGAGTAGAAGCGGACCGATTCGACTCCGCCGCACAGGTTGCGCCAGAGCTCCCCCAGGTCGTCGGCGCCGGGGAAACGTCCGGCCATGCCGACGACGGCGATCCCTTCGAGGGGGCCGCCCTCCGGATCCTGCTCACTCATCTCGTGCTTCCTTCTCCGGATCTCACCGTCCGCGGCTCCTTTGCTGGCTCGCGCGCCGCCGCCGCAGCTCTTCGACCGCCTGTCGCTGGCGGTCGAGGGTCCCCCCCTCGCCCGCCGCCACCGCGACCGGGACCCGGGCCGGGGCCGGGCGCGCCTCGGCCGCCGCGGCCGGCTGTCGGCCCCGGGCTTCCATCGCCTCGGCAAGGCTCCGGATGGTCGGGTGGCGGAACATCTCCACGATCGGGATGTCGCGGTGGAACGCCTCGCGCAGCCGCGCCTCGATCTCGACGAGCAGCAGGGAGCTCCCGCCCAGCTCGAAGAAGTTGTCGTCGACACCGATGCGGTCATGCCCGAGCACGTCCTGCCAGATCGCGGCGAGCGTCTTCTCGTCCAGCGTCCGCGGCGGGGCGTAGGCGCTGTCCAGGCGCAGCCGGCCGGCGTCCGGCGCCGGCAGGGCCTTGCGGTCGACCTTGCCATTCCGGTTGAGCGGCAGGGCGGCGAGCGGGACGAAGGCGGAGGGGATCATGGCCTCCGGCAGCCGCTCGGCCAGAAACCGCCGCAGCTCGCTCGCGGAGGGCCCGCCGGCCGGGGAGCCCGCCACCGGGACCAGGTAGGCGATCAGCTGCCGGCCTCCCGGCGCATCGTCGCGGACGGCGGCGACGGTCTGCGCCACCGCCGGATGCGCGCGCAGCGCCTCCTCGATCTCGCCGAGCTCCATGCGCACTCCGCGCACCTTGACCTGGTGGTCCGACCGGCCGAGGTAATCCACGCTGCCGTCCTGGCGGTGGCGCGCCAAGTCCCCCGTCCGGTAGAGGCGGCCGCCCGGGCGGCTCCCCAGCGGATCGGGCAGGAAGCGCTCGGCGGTGAGATCGGGGCGCCGCCAGTACCCCATGGACACCCCGTCGCCGCCGAGGAAGACCTCGCCGCGGGCTCCCAGCGGGACGGGCCGCAGAGCGGCATCCAGCAGGTAGACCTCGGTGTTGGACAACGGCCGCCCGATCAGCGGCTTCGTCTCCCCGCGCTCGACCCGCTGGCTGAGCGAGAAGATGGTGGTCTCGGTCGGGCCGTAGAGGTTGCGGACTGCGCCGGCCACGGTGGCCGCGAGGCGATCCGCCAGCGGCCCGGGCAGGGCCTCGCCGCCGAGCAGCAGATGGGAGAGCGGCGCGAGTCCCCGCAACCGCTCCGGAGTCGCGGCGAGCATGCCGGCCTGCGACGGCGTGCACTGGAGGTGCGACACGCCGTGGCGGGCGATCTGCTCCGCCACCGAGGGGCCCCGGCCGCCAGGCCGCTCGTCGTGGATCACCACCCGGCCGCCGCGGGTCAGGGTCCCCAGCAGCTCGAACACGGACATGTCGAAGCAGATGCTGGTCACCGCGAGCCACACGCCCGGCTCGCGCTGCCCGAAGACCACGTCCATCGCCGCGAACAAGCGCACGGCGTTGCGGTGGGTGACGACGACGCTCTTGGGGCGCCCGGTCGAGCCGGAGGTATAGAGGAGGTAGGCGGCGGCCCCCGCCGGCAAATCCGGGAGCTCCGGCAGCTGCGGCAGCTCACTTCCCGGGACGGCGGTCTCCGCCGCCTCGGGAGCGAGGGTGCGCGGATGCCGCAGGGAGGCGCCGGCCGCCGCCGAGGCGACCAGCGCGGCGGCCCCGGAGTCCTCCAGCATCGCCTCCAGACGCGCCTGCGGGTAGGCGGGATCGAGCGGCACGTACGCGGCACCCGCCTTCAGGACCCCCAGGATGGAGCACAACATCGAGACGGAACGCTCGACGCAGATGCCCACCCGGTCGCCGGGCCGCACGCCCAGACGGAGCAGACGGTGCGCCAGCCGGGACGCCCGGTCCTCCAGCTCGCGGTAGGTCAGCGCGGTCTCCCCATCGACCGCCGCGATCCGGTCGGGGGTGCGCTCGACCTGGGCCTGGACGAGCTCGTGGACGCAGGCCTCCGGACCGGGGACCTCCAACCGAGTGTCGTTCCACTGCACCAGGAGCTCCGCCCTCTCCGCCTCGCTCAGCAGGGGAAGATCCGACAGGCGGCGGTCGGGGTCTGCCGCGGCGCTCGCGAGCAGATGGCCGCAGTGGAGGGCCAGGCGCTCCACGGTCGTGCCGTCGAACAGGTCGGAGCTGTGCTCGATCCAACCGTCGATCCCCCCGCTCCTGGACTCTTCGAGGAGGAGCGACAGGTCGAACTGCACCGCTCCGGGGAACGTATCGGCCGGCCGCAGCGCCAAGCCGGGCAGCGCGAGCTCCGGCAGCGGCTCGCTGCGCAGCGTGAACAAGACTTGAAACAGCGGGCCGCGGGAGAGATCCCGCTCCGGCTGCAGGGCCTCGACGAGTTGCTCGAAAGGCAGCTCGGCGTGCGCCAGAGCGCCCAGCGCCGTTTCGCGGCCGCGCAGCAGAAGAGTGCGGAACGTCGGGTCGCCGGACAGGTCGCCGCGCAGCACCAGGAGGTTGAGGAAGAGGCCGATCACCCCCTCCAGCGCCGGATCGGGGCGGTCCGCCACCGCGGTGCCGACCGCGACGTCGTCCTGCCCGGCATGGCGCGCGAGAACCGCCTGGAACACCGCCAGGACCGCCATGAAGAGGGTGGCGCCGGTCGCGCCGCCGAGGCGCCGCATCGCGTCCACCGCCGCGGCGTCGAAGTGCACCGGGCGGCGCGCGCCGCGCGGGCTCCGGACCGGCGGCCGCGGGCGGTCCGTGGGGAGCTCCAGGGCGGGAGGACGCGGCGTCAGGCGCTCGCGCCAGTAGCGCAGCAGCTCCTCCAGGCGGTCGCCGCGCAGACGCCGGCGCTGCCAGACGGCGTAGTCGGCGTAGTGCACGGAGAGCTCCGGCAGGGGCGACGGCCGGGCCTCGACGCAGGCCGCGTAGAGCTCCCCCAGCTCGCGGATGAGCAGGCCGAGCGACCAGGCGTCGGCGGCGATGTGATGGACGGTCAGGAGCAACCGGTGGCTCTCCGGCCCGCGGCGCAGCAGGACGGCGTGCAGCAGGGGGCCGCGCGCGAGATCGAAGGGGCGGGCGGCCTCCGCGGCGGTCCGGCGGGCCAGCTCTCCCTCCTGCGCAGTCGCGGGGAGGGCGCTCAGGTCGATGCACGGCACGAGGGGGACCGCGGCGAGCTCCGCCGGCGGGAGCGGAATCTGGAGCGGCTGCCTCCCGGAGAGGACGAAGCGCGTGCGCAGCCCCTCGTGACGGCGCAGGATCTCGCCGAGGCTCCCGGCGAGCGCCTCTGGATCGAGGCGCCCCTCACAGTCGAGCGCCGCCGGCAGGTGCAGGTACGCGGCGCCGGGCTCGATCCGCTCCAGGAACCAGAGCCGCTGCTGCGCGAAGGACAGCGCCAGCGGCTGCTCGCGCGGTATCCGCACGATGGGATCCAGGGGTGGCGCCGGGGAGTGCCCGATCCGGGCGGCCAGGCCCTCGACGGTCGGCGTCTCGAAGACCGCCTGCAGCGGCAGCTCCACTCCGAACACCGCGCGCACCCGCGACACCAGCCGGGTCGCCAGCAGCGAATGCCCTCCCAGGTCGAAGAAGTCCGCCTCCAGCCCCACCTGCTCGACGCCCAGCACCTCGGCGAAGATGCCCGCGATCCGCTGCTCGGCCGGCGTGCGCGGTACTCCGCCGGTGCTCCGCGGCCGGTCCGGCTGCAGGAGGGCGAGCACCTTGCGGTCGACCTTGCTGTTGGCGGTCAGGGGCAGGGCCGGCAGGGAGACCCAGGCGGACGGCACCATGAACTCGGGCAGCCGCTGGCGCAGGAAATCGCGCAGCTCGGACGGCTCCGGCGCGACGGTTGCGTCAGCCGCGGCCACCACGTACGCCACCAGCCGGTGCCCCCCGGCCTCCTCCCGCTGCGCCAGCACCACCGCGCTGCTCAGCCGCGGGTGGGCCATCAGGGCCGTCTCGATCTCTCCCGGCTCGACCCGGAAGCCCCGCACCTTGACCTGCGCGTCGATCCGGCCGAGGAACTCGAGGTCTCCCGACCGGCGCCAACGCACCAGGTCGCCGGTCCTGTACAGGCGCCCGCCCGCCTCCCTCCCCTCCGGGTCCGGCAGGAAGCGCTCCGCCGTCCGGTCCGGATGATCCAGATAGCCGCGCGCCAAGCCGTCCCCTCCCGTGCACAGCTCTCCGGCGACTCCCGGCGGCACCGGCATCTGATAGCGGTCCAGGACCGCGACCCAGGTGTGGGCGATCGGGCGTCCCACCGGCACCGAGGGGTCCAGCTCCGCCGCGGCACGCACCGTGTAGCAGGAGGTGAAGCACGTGTTCTCGGTCGGCCCGTAGCCGTTGATCAGGCGGGTTTCGGGGAGCTCGGCGAGCACCCGGCGGGCGGGCGCCACCGGCAGCACGTCGCCACCGGTCAGCAGCTGGCGCACTCCGGAGAGCGCCCCCAGATTCTCCTCCACCATCTGCCGGAACAGCCCGGTGGTCAACCACAGCGTGGTCACCCCCTCTCTCTTCACCACCTCGCCCAGCTCAGCGGTCGTCAGCACACCGGGCGGCGGGATCACCAGGCGGGAGCCGTGGAGGAGCGCCCCCCACAGCTCCAGCGTCGAGACGTCGAACCCATAGGGGGCGTACAGGAGCAAGGTCTCGTTGGGGCCGAACCGGGCATAGCCGGTCCCCCGCACGAGCCGCACCACTCCCCGGTGCGTCACCGCGACCCCCTTCGGCTCGCCCGTCGAGCCCGAGGTGTACATCACGTAGGCCAGGCCTGTGGCAGCCACCGCGGGCAGGGCCGCTTCCCTCCCCTCCTCCTCCTCCTCCTCCTCCTCCTCCTCTTCCGTCGCCGTGCCGTCCAGACAGAGCACCGCCGCCTCTATGTCCGGCAGCTCCGACAGCAGCTCCGACACCATCGGCAGCCAGCGCTCCTCGGTGACCAGCACCGGGGCGGCGCTGCTCCGCAGCAGGAAGGCCAGCCGCTCCCGCGGGTAGGCGGGGTCCAGCGGCACATACGCACCACCCGCCGCGAGCACGGCGAGCGTCGCCACCACCAAGGCGGGAGTGCGGTCGAGACAGAGGGCCACCCGCACCTCCGGACCGACGCCCAGGGCGCGCAGCCGGCGCGCCCAACGGGTAGCCTGGCGTGCGAGCTCGCCATAGGTGAGGACGGCGCCATCGCCGGCCAGGGCCACGGCATCGGGCGAGAGCGCCGCCTGCTCGGCGAACAGATCGTAGAGCGTCGCCTCCCGCGGATAGCTCTCCCCTTCCCCGTCTCCGATCCGCAGGAGATGCTGCCGCTCCTCCTCCGAGAGCAGCGGCAGCTCCGGCAGGCGCTGCTGCGGCGCCGCCACGGCACCGGCCAGCAAGCGTGCGAAAGACCCGGCCAGGCGCTCGATCGTCGCCCCGTCGAACAGGTCGGAGCGGAAGCCGATCGCTCCGGAGAGACCTTCCGCACCGACTCCCAACGTGAGGCTCAGGTCGAACTTCTCGATCTCCGTCTCCAGGGGCCAGAGGGACGCCTCGACGTCGCCCAGCCGCAACGCGGGGAGCGGATCGCTGTCCAGAACGAACGAGACCTGGTAGAGCGGCGCATGGCTGAGGTCGCGCTGCGGGTGGAGCTCCTCGACCAGCTTCTCGAACGGCAGGTCCTGATGGGCATAGGCGGCCAGAGAGGTCTCCCGGACTCGCGCGAGCAGCTCCGCGAACGACGGCGCGCCGGAGAGGTCGGTACGCAGCACCAGCGTGTTGACGAAGAACCCGATCAGCCCCTCGGTCCGCAGCTGGCCGCGGCCGGCGACCGGCGATCCGACGCTCACGTCGTCGGAATTGCTGATGCGGGCCAGCAGAGCCTGGAAGGCGGCCAGGACGGCCATGAACAGGGTCACCCCCTGCCGGCGCGCCAGCGCCTGCAGGAGCGGCAGCAGAGCGGGGGGCAGAGCCAGGGCCCGGCTCGCGCCGCGCGAGCTCATCACCGCCGGCCGCGGGCGATCGAGCGGCAGGTCGAGCACCGGAGGCGCACCGGCCAGGCGGGCCCGCCAGTGGGCCAGCTCGGCCTCCAGCACCTCCCCACGGAGCCAGCCGCGCTGCCAGACCACGTAGTCCCCGTACTGGATCTCCAGCTCCGGCAAGGGAGACGGGCGGCGCTCCAGGCCGGCATCGTAGAGGGCGCTCAGCTCCCGCGCCAGCACCCGCAGCGACCAGCCGTCGCTGATCACATGGTGCATCGTCAGCAGGAGGAGCTGCTCCGCCTCGCCCAGGCGCACCAGGGCCGTGCGCAGCAACGGTCCACCCTCGGGATCACCGAGGTCGAACGGACGCAGAGCCTCCTCGCGCGCCAGCCGGCGGGCCTCCTCCAAGCGCCGGACGGCAGGCAGGCCCGCGAGATCGATCTCCGGCACCGGGACCGGAGCGGGCGGATCGACCACCTGGACCGGCTCCCCCTCGATCGCGATGCATCGGGTCCGCAGCGACTCGTGGCGGCGCGCCACCTCCCCCAGAGCCGCGGCGAGTGTCGCGCGGTCGAGCCGACCCGGCAGATGCAGCGCGACGGGCATGTTGTAGACCGGGCTCTCCGGCTCCAACCGATGGAGGAACCAGAGCCGCTGCTGGGCGAAGGAGAGCGGCAGGGGTGTCGCGCGGGACATCGGAACGAGCGGCGGGGCATCGCTCCGGGCTTCGCCCGCGATCGCGCGCGCCAGGGCCGCCACCGTCGGCGTCTCGAACACGCGGTGGAGCGGCAGCTCGGTGCCGAGAGCCTCGCGGATCCGCGCGATCAGCCGCATGGCGGCCAGCGAGTGGCCGCCGTGCTCGAAGAAGCTCTCCTCCACACCGAGCCGGTCGACTCCCAACACCTCGGCGAAGAGGCCGGCCAGCAGCTCCTCGAGCGGCGTCCGCGGCGCCTCGAGCGCGCGGTCGGGCTCGGCCACGGGGCTCCAGCGGGCGAGCGACCGGCGGTCGAGCTTGCCGTTCGGCAGGCGGTCGAACGCCCAGCCGAAGGCGAAGGCCGGCACCATGTAGGGCGGCAGGCGGGCGGCCAGGGCGGCGCGCAGCTCGGCCGCCGTGGCGACACCGGCATCCGCCACCGCCGGCACCACGCAGGCGAGCAGCGAGTGCTCCCCCGCGCCGTCCTGGCGCACCACGACCGCGGCCTCGCGGACCTGCGGCTGGGCCGCCAGGGCGATCTCGATCTCGCGCGGCTCGATCCGAAAGCCGCGGATCTTCACCTGATCGTCGAGCCGGCCGAGGTATTCGATCTCCCCCCCGGGCCGATGGCGACAGAGGTCGCCGGTCCGGTACAGGCGGGCCCCTTGTGGCCCAAACGGATCGGGGACGAACCGCTCCGCCGTCAGGTCCGGACGCCCGCGATAGCCACGCGCCACCTGCACGCCGCCGATCGCCAGCTCCCCCACCGCCCCCGGCGGCACCGGCTCCAACCGCCGGCCCGCGACGTGAATCTGCGTGTTGCGGACCGGCCGGCCGATCGGCACCGGGCGTGGCCGGGCCGCCGGCCGGCAGCTCCAGGCCGTCACCTCGACCGCGGCCTCGGTCGGACCATACAGGTTGATCAGCGGCACCGGCAGCGTAGCGAGGCAGCGTTGCTCCACCTCCCAGGGCAGGGCCTCGCCGCTGACCAGCACCCGACGCAGCGAGCGGCAGCGCGCCGCCACCCCGTCCTCCGCCAGGAAGAGGGGGAGCATCGAGGGCACGAAGTGGATCGTCGTGACCCCCTCCTGCTCGACCAGCCGGGCCAGGTAGGCGCTGTCGCGGTGCCCGTCCGGCCGGGCCACCACCAGCCGCGCTCCGAGGATCAGGGGAGCGAAGAATTCGGGGACGGAGACGTCGAAGCCGAACGGGGTCTTCTGCAGGAACCGGTCGCCCGCGTCCAGGCCGCAGGCCTCCTGCATCCACAGCAGCCGGTTGACGATGCCGCGGTGGCTGTTGACCACCCCCTTCGGCCGGCCGGTCGAGCCCGAGGTGTAGATGACGTAGGCGGCGTTGTCGGCCGTCGCCCGCGGGAGCCGTTGCGCCGCGCCAGCCGGCAGGCAGGAGACCTCGCCGAGCCAGGCGAGGCGCAGGCCGGGGACGGCGTCGAGCGGCAGCGTATCCGCGTCGGCACGGCGGGTGAGGACGACGGCCGGCGCCGCATCCTCCAGGATCATCGCCAAGCGCTGCCGGGGAAGGTCCGGCTCCAGCGGCAGGTAGGCGCCGCCGGCGCCGAGCACGCCGAGCAGGCCGACGACCAGCTCGACCGAGCGCTCCGCCGCCACTCCCACCACCACCTCGGGCCCCACTCCGAGCCTCACCAGATGGCGCGCCAGGGCCTGCGCCCGGGCCGCCAGCTCGCGGTAGGTCAGCCGCTCCTCGTCGAACACCACCGCCTCCGCCTCTGGCGTCCGCTCGGCCTGCGCCGCGAACAGATCGTAGAGGGTCGCCTCCGGGCCGGCCTCCGCGATGTCATTCCAGGCATGGAGGAGCTGGTGGCGCTCCGCCGCGGAGAGGAGCGGCAGCGCCGAGAGTGCGAGCTCGGGGCTCTCCACGACCGACCGGAGCAGCCGGGCGAAGCGGTCCAGCAGCCGCACCCCGGTCGCGGCGTCGAACAGGTCGGTGTTGAACTGCAGCGCGAGGCTCAAGCTTCCCTGGCGCTCCACCGCATGGAGCATCAGCTCGAAAGGAGCCGGCGGCCGGGGCAGGGAGAGCGTCTCCAGCCGGAAGTCCTCCGGCCCCACCTCGACCCCCTCCTCGCCGAGGGCGAAGGCGGTGAGCCCTTCGACGCCGCGCGTCTCCTTCTGCATCACGAACGAAACTTGAAACAGCGGCGTCCGGCTGGCGTCCCGCACGGGTTGGAGGTGCTCGGCGAGGAGCGGCAGCGGATAGTCTCCGTGCTCGAAGGCGGCGAGCACCGTCGCCTTGGTGCGCTCCAGAAGCTCCGCGAACGTGGGGTCTCCGGTCAGGTCTCCACGCAAAACCACCGGGTTGACGAAGTAGCCCACCGTGCCGGCGAGCTTCGACCGGGACCGGCCGGCGCGTGGCGCGCCGATCGCCAGGTCCTCCTGGCCGGAGTGGCGGCACAGGAGCACCTGGAACGCGGCGGCCAGCGTCATGAACAGCGTGGCGTGCTGCTTTCGGCTGCGCGCGCGCAGGGCCGCCGCGAGCTCGTCCGGCAGCCGAAGCCGGCGGCAGTCGCCCCGATCGGTCTGCACCGCCGGACGCGGCCGGTCGAGGGGGAGCTCGAGAGTGGGGAGCCCTGCCAGGGTCTCCTGCCAGTACGCCAACGAGGCCTCGCCCCGTCCGTCCGCCAGGGCCTCCCTTTCCATCCGGACATGCTCTTCGTAGTCCATCCCGGGAGAAGAGAGCTGCGCCGGCTCGGCGCCGGTTGCTTCGCGGTACAGCAACGGCAGCTCACGAACCAGAATGGCGAGAGACCAGAAGTCGGCGACGATGTGGTGAACGGCAAGGAGGATCACCGGCCCGCCGGGGCCGCCCGTCAGCAGTGTGGCGCGAAGGAGCGGCCCGCGCTCCAGGTCGAAAGGGCGCCAGGCTTCTTCGGCCAGACGAACCCGCAACGCCTGCTCGCTCCAACCGCCAGCATCCATGCACACCAAGGAGAAGCTCTGGCGTCCCGCGACCCGCCGGTAGGGTGTGCCGTCGATCGCCGGAAACGTCGTCCGTAAGGCCGCGTGGCGGTCCACCAGAGCCTGGAACGCGCACTCCAGGGCCCCGGCATCGATCGGGGTGCGCACGCGGGCCGCGGCCGCGATGTTGTAGGCGCCGCCCTGGGGAGCGAGGTGCTGGAGAAACCAAAGCGAACGCTGGCCGTAAGAGGGCGTGCCCATGGCGCTGACCGGCTCTCCCTCCAACTCCTGGCAGGGCGCGGCGGCGTTCATGGTCAGGAGGGTGTTCATCATCTCGCTTTAAAACCCTACGCGAAAAGATAAAGCCTCCATGGCCCACCCGCGTAAAGTCAGTATATAGAAGTGCGACGAAGGGCTTGGAGGAGGACATAGCCCGCCGGGCCTCCCCCATGCGAAGCTGTCTGGTCATGGGAACACTAACGGACGCCTCGATCGGAAGCGGCTCGCAAGAGTCAATAGCGGTTTGACTGGAGTCAGGCTCGCTCCGACGGAAGTCAATGGCGGGCTGACTGGAGTGGCGGCAACGGGGCGGTTCAGCCGCCAGTGAGCGCAGCGAAGCTGGTCGGCTGCAACCACGGGTTAGGCCGCACTGAGCTGTACCTTGGGCACTCTAGGGAGAGCTCAGCCGCAGGAGCTGCATCAAGGCATCGATCTCGTACACGTTGATGTTGCCATGGAACTGGAGCCGCCCCTGCTCGTTGGCCTTGAAGGGGTGGAGCCTGCCGGAGGCAACCGCGAACAGATCGGCCGCGGAGATCTCGATCTTGCAGGAGGCGGGAGCCTGTCCGGTCAGCACTTTTCTCTGCTGCGGATCGACCACCCAGGTGCCGCCGCCGTCGCCAAGAATCTCGAAACAGTAGCTGGACCGGATCGCTTTGACAGACGCGGGATCCGTCCGCATCCTCTCCGTCAGGTGGGTTTCGAAGAGCCAATGAGGGGTCCGCGAGGGGGTCCCCGGGGTGTCGACAGGGGTGGGCCGGCAGGCAGGCTGGGGCCGCTCCGGATACCCGAGGGCCTCGAGGATCTGGCGCGTCGCGCTCAGGACCTTGGGGGGGACCCCGTCGAGAGGCAGGTCGTGGCCGCCGCCCACGCTCTCGCCGTGGACGGACCGGGTCAGGACGATCAGGTGGTCTTGCATCCCCTGGTCGTGGGGCGTGGTGAAGACCGCCTTGAGCAGAGCCTCGTTCCAGGAAAGGCCGAGGGAGGAGAAGACCCGGCGCACGGACTCCTCCGGGTTGGCGATCAAGTCCTCGTAGCGCACGCGGACACAGCGGTCGGGCGCCTTGGCCTCAAGGGCCATTTGGGCGAGGGTGCACCCGTTCCAGTAGTCGAGCGCCGCGGACACCTGATGCACCTTGTGCGTGATCAGATACGGCTGGAGATCGGGGAGGCGATAAATCATCCCGCAGAGAAGCGACTGCACCACATCAAACGCATGGCGGTAGAGGCAGACGAAACGCGCCTCGGGGAAGACGAGCCGCAGCAAGCCGACGGAAGCCAGGTTGGACGGGCTCTTTTCGCACCAGAGGCGTTTGCCGTGGCGGGCCGTGGCGGCGTCCATGCGTCCGCCGAGGACCGCGCGGATCCCGGCCACGCTCTCCGCCGGGAGCTGGTCCAGGCGTGCCGGGTCGAGCTTGAACCCGATCAGGCCTGCTTCGAGCTGGGCCAGTTGTGCGGCCGCATCGCCGAGGCTGACCTCCGGCGGAGAATAGACGTCCGGATGGGTGTCGAAGATGTACCGCATCAGGGTCGAGCCGGTGCGGTAACACGACAGGATGAAGATGGGCGCTCGTCCGCTGGAGCTCATGCCTGTTGACCTTTCTCCCGCCGGGGTCGCACGGAGTCTACTCTGGCCCTCGGCAGCAATGCAAAATCTGCGCAAAGGATCTACGTGCGAGAGGATCTGTGCTCCAGCAGGGCCCGGGAGCCCAGGAGGAAGAAGTCCGGATGCGCCAACGGCTCGCCGCCGGACAGGGTCAGATTGAGCACCTGGAGATCGCGGGAGCGGACCGCGGATTCGACCTGGGCCGGCCGGAGCCTTTGCGGGGTGTCTTTGACCCATCGCCGCCCCCATGCGAAGCTGTCGGGCCATGGGAACCCTGGCGGAACGACCCCCCTGCACGCTGCCCCGACAAACCGCGCGACCTGGTGTGACGGCGCTTCAGGAGGAAACGGTCCGCCCGCTCTCCTTCGCCCAGGAGCGGATGTGGCTCCTCGACCAGATCGACCCCGGCGCGGCAACCTACAACCTCTTCCACACCGTCGACATCTCGGGCCCGCTCGCCCCCGCCCTCCTCGCCCGCTCGCTCAACGAGGTGGTCCGTCGGCACCAGACCCTGCGCACCACCTTCGCCGCGCCAGGCGGCGCGCCGGAGTCCGTCGTCGCCCCCGCCGCGCGCCGGCCGCTGCCGCTCGTCGACCTCGCCGGCCTTCCGGAGCCGTCGTGGAGGCCCGAGGTCGCGCGCCTCTCCACCGAGGAGCGGCGGCGCCCGTTCGACCTCGCGGCGGAGCATCTCTTTCGCGTCGCTCTCGTGCGCCTCTCGGCGGGCCGGCACGCCGGGCTCCTCACCGCCCATCCAATAGTCTTCGACGGCGGATCGAGCCTCGTTCTCTGGCGAGAGGTCGCGGCGCTCTACGAGGCCTTCGCCGCGGGACGGCCGTCGCCGCTCCCCGAGCTCCCCCTACAATACGCCGACCATGCGCTCTGGCAGAGGCTGCACCTCGCGGGCGATGCGCTCGCCGGCGAGGTTGATCCCTGGCGGCGCGAGCTCGCCCCGCCGCTTCCCGTCCTGCGATTGCCGGCCGACTTCGACCGCGCCTCGGCGCATGGGTTCCTCGCCGGCGAGGTCTACCGCGTGCTGCCGGCGCCGCTCGCCGCGGCCCTCCGCGAGTTGGGCGGCCGGTGCGGGGCGACGCTCTCTTCGACCCTCCTGGCTGCCTGGGCCGCCGTCCTCGGGCGCACCGGCGGCGAGGAGGACCTCCTCGTCGGCACGCCGGTCGAGAGCCGCCGCCCGGAGGCCGAGGGGCTGATCGGTCCCTTCCGCAACACCCGGGTCCTCCGCGCCCGCCCGCGGCTCGACCGAGGTTACGGCCCGCTCGTCGACGAGGTCCGGGAGGCGGCGGCGGCCGTCGCCGCGCACCAGGACCTGCCGCTCGAGATGCTCCTCACGGTCCTGGGCCTGCCGCGCGACCAGCGCCGCGCGCCGCCGTTCCAGGTCATGTTCCTCCTCCGTAGCCAGCCGGCGCCGCGGTTCTCCTTCGCGGGCCTCCGGATCGCCGTCTTGCCCCCCGATCCCGCGGCGGACCTGGCGGGGGAGGCCTTCGAGCTCGGCCTCATCGCCGAAGAGAGGTCCGATCCCAGCGGCGAGGGAGATGGCGATGGCGGCATCGGGCTGCGGCTCGCCTACGACGCCCTCCTGTTCACCGAGGCGACGGCGGCGCGCCTCCTCGACCACCTGGCGGCCTTCCTCGCCGCCGCGCTCGCCGCGCCGGAGCGGCCGCTCGCCGAGCTCCCTCTCCTCTCGACGTCCGAGCGCCGCCAGCTCCTCGCCTGGAGCGACGGCGGCGAGGCCGGCGAGGACGGCCAAGCCGGGGCCCAGCCGCCGCTGGCCCATCACGCCTTCCTCGCTCAGGCGGCGCGCACCCCCGGCGCGCCGGCCGTCGTCGCCGAGGGTGCAGAGGGTGCCGAGGGTCGGGAGGTCTCTTATGGCGAGCTCGCCCGCCTCGCGCGCGGCCTGGCGCGCCGGCTCGTCGCCCAGGGGATCGGCCCGGAGAGCCGGGTGGCGATCGCCCTCGAGCGCTCGCCGCGCATGGTCGCCGCCGTCTTCGCCGTGCTCATCGCGGGAGGAGCCTACGTGCCGCTCGACCCGGCGAGCCCGGTCGAGCGCCTGGCCGTCATCCTCAGCGACATCGGCGACATGGGGCGGGGCACCGGCCAGGAAGTCGGCCGCGGCGCCGTCGCCGCGGCGCTCGTTACTGGCGGCAGGGGCGGCGGGCACGCGGCGGCGCGCGAGGCGGCCAGGCTCGCCGGCCTGCCCGTCGTCGACCTCGACGAGATCTGGCCGGCCCTCGAGGCCGAGCCGGCGCCGGCGGGCGACCCGGCGAGCGACCCGACGCTTGACCCGACGCTGGGGGCCGGCCGCGAGGGGCTCGCCTACGTCATCTACACCTCAGGCTCGACCGGCGCGCCCAAGGGGGTGATGATCCGCCACGGCGGGCTCGCGAGCTACGTCCTCGCGACGCGGCGGGACCTCGCGCTCACCCCCTCCGACCGCATGCTGCAGTTCGCCTCCCTCTCCTTCGACGCCAGCGCCGAGGAGATCTTCTGCTGCTTGGCGAGCGGCGCGGCGCTGATCCTCCGCAACGACACGATGCTCGCCGGGGCGCCGGCCTTCCTGGGCGCCTGCGCGAGCTGGGGGGTGACCGTCTGCGACCTGCCCACCGTCTTCTGGCAAGAGCTGGTCGACCGGGTCGACGCCGGCGAGGCCGCCTGGCCGCCATCCCTCCGCCTCCTCGTCTTCGGCGGCGAGCGGGCGCTCCCGGAACGCGTCGCGCGCCTGCGTCGTCAGCTCGGCCCCACGGCGCGGGTGATCAACTCCTACGGGCCGACGGAGGTCACCGTCGCCGCCACCTCGCACGCCGTCCATGGCGAGGCGGACGGCCCGCCGTGCCCGCTCCGCGAGCTCCCGATCGGCCGGCCGCTGCCGGGCGCCCGCGCCTACGTCCTGGACGGCGCGCGCGAGCTCTGCCCGCCGGGGATCCCCGGCGAGCTCGCGATCGGCGGCGAGACTCTCGCCCGCGGCTACCTCGGGCGCCCGGACCTGACCGCCCGCACCTTCCTTCCCGACCCCTTCGCGGGCCGCTCCGGCGCGCGGATGTACATGACCGGCGATCTGGCGCGCCATCGTCTGGATGGCTGGGAGGAAGGCGCGCTCGAGTACCTCGGCCGCATCGACCGCCAAGTCAAGTTGCGCGGCTTCCGCATCGAGCTGGCGGAGATCGAGGGGGTGCTCGCGCAGCACCCGGCGGTCGCCGAGGCGGCCGTGGGGATCGACGAGCGGCGCGCCGGCGAGCGCGCGCTGGTCGCCTGGTGGGCGGCGCGGCCGGGGGAGGGCGCCACGGCGGCCGAGCTCCGCGGGTTCTTGAAAGCGCGCCTCCCCGAGCCGGCGGTGCCATCGATCTTCGCCCGGCTTCCCGCCTTGCCGCGGAACGCGAGCGGCAAGCTCGACCGCCGGGCGCTGCCGATCCCGAAGCTCGAGGCGACCTCGGCCGGCGGCTACGAAGCGCCGGCGACGCCGGCCGAGGAGGCGGTGGCCTATGTCTGGCGCGACGTCCTGGGCGTCCCGCGCGTCGGGCGGAAGGACGACTTCTTCGCCCTGGGCGGCCGCTCGCTCCTCCTCCCGCGTGTCCGCCATCAGCTGGAGCAGGAGCTCGGCGTCCGCCTGCCGCTCGCGAGCCTCCTCGAGCAGACGACCGCCGCGGCGCTCGCCCTGGCCGCCGAGGGGCTCCTCCTGGACGAGCTCGAGCGCGAGCTAGCGGCGGCCCGCGTCGTCGTTGTTCCGGACGAGCTGAGCGGTCAGCTCCCTCGCCAGCCGCTCGACCGCGGGCCGGCGGAGGAGGCTGTAGTGGTCTCCGGGCAGGGTGGTCCGGTCGAGGCCGGCCGGGACGAGCCGGCTCCAGGCGTCGAGCGCGGCGGCGTAGAAAGCGGCGGTCGCCTCGGAAACCCAGAGGGTGAGGCGGCCGGTGTAGGGCTCGGGCGCGTAGGCGCGGCTCGCCTGGAGGTTGGCGGCGAAGGTGGCGAAGAGCGGCTCGATCTGGGCTAGGCCGAAATCGGCGGGCAGGAGGCCGGCGGTGTGGCCGAGGCGGACGACGTGTGCGAGCTTCTCCTGCTCCGGCAGGGAGCGCAGCTCTTCGGGGGAGATCCCGACATTGGAGCCGAGCAGGCGGGCCATGTCCTGTGCGAACGAGGCCACGAGCTCCTCGTCCGTGGCCGGCGCGGTTGCGGTCTCCGGCGGCAAGGTGTCGATCAGCGCGAGGAGCTCGGGAGCTTGGCCTTCCGCCGCGAGCTGCCTGGCCATTGCGAAGGCGACCAGCCCGCCCATGGACCAGCCGCCGAGCCGGTAGGGTCCTTGCGGCTGGACGCGGCGCACCTCGGCGAGGTAGCGGGCCGCCATCTCTTCGATGCTTTTCGCCGGCGGCCGGTCGTCTGGAGTCTGGAGGGCATAGAACGGCTGGTCCGGCGCGAGATGGCGGGCCAGGTCCAGATAGCAGAGGACGTTGCCGCCGATCGGATGGACACAGAAGAAGGGAGCCTGATCGGTGTCCCGATTCGTGGCGGGTTTGATGGCGACGAGAGAGCCGCGCCCTTTCCGGCCGGCCGGGTGGCCGCCGGACGTCTCGGCGAGCGCCGCGAGGGCTTCCAGGGTCGGAGCGGAGAACAGGGCTGCCAGAGGGAGGGTCTTGCCGAGCCGTTTCTCGATCCGGGCCATCAGGAGGACGGCGAGGAGGGAGTGGCCGCCGCGTTCGAAGAAGTTGTCGTGAACGCCGATCTGCGCGATGCCGAGGAGCTCGGCCCAGATCTCGGCCAGGACCTCTTCGACGGCGGTCCGCGGCGCGACGAACCCGGGGGCCGGTCCGCCGTCCGGCTCGGGCAGGGCCTTCCGGTCCACTTTGCCGCTGGGTGTGAGCGGCAGGGCTGGGAGCGCCACGATCGCCGAGGGGAGCATGAAATCGGGCAGCTTGTCGCGCAGGGCCTGGCGGAGCGCAGCGGTGTCGGCTCCGCCGGTGACGTAGGCGACGAGGCGGTCGGTCGATGATCCACCGGATCGGTCCGATTTCGCAACCACCACCGCCTCTCGCACGCCGGGCAGGGCGCTCAGCGCGGCCTCGATCTCTCCCAGCTCGATGCGGTAGCCGCGCACCTTGACCTGGTTGTCCAGGCGGCCGAGGAAATCGAGGGAGCTGTCGGGAAGCCAGCGGACGAGGTCACCGGAACGGTAGAGCCGGGCGCCGGAGTCTCCGCTGAACGGATCGGGAACGAAGCGCTCGGCGGTCAGGTCCGGACGGCCGAGGTAGGCGCGCGCGAGACCGGCTCCGCCGATCCTGAGCTCTCCGTAAACGCCCAGCGGGGCGAGATTGCCGGAAGCCGCGACAACGTGGACGCGGACGTTCGGCAGCGGCCGGCCGATGCGCGTGGGCGGCGTGCCGGCCGTGAAAGGAGTGGCCGTCGTGTCGACCGTGCACTCGGTCGGCCCATAGATGTTCCAGAAACGGGTCCGGCCCTGCCGGCTCCGCGCGAGGGCCGCGTCGCGGAGGTCGGCGTCGACGGCTTCGCCTCCCACCGTGACGAGCGCGGGCGCGGCGTCTTCGCCTCCATCCCCAAGACCGGCGGCGAGGAGCGGCCGGAGCTGCGACGGCGTGCAGTCGAGCACGTCGATCCGCTGCCGGCGCACGGTGTCCACCAGCGCCGCGGGGTCCAGCCGCACGGCCTGCGGCAGGACGTGGAGGGAGTGGCCCCAGGCGAGCTGGACGAGCTGCTGGATGGAGGCGTCGAAGGAGAACGAGGCGTTGAGGCCGACCCGCAGCGCCCCTGCCCTCTCACCGTACACCGCGCCGCGCAACGCCCGCGCGAAGCTCATCATCGCGCCGTGCTGGACGACGACGCCCTTGGGCCGGCCGGTCGAGCCGGAGGTGTAGATGATGTAGGCGGGATGATCGGCGAGGAGCCTCACCCCCGATCCCTCCCCCCTCCCCTCCCCTGCCGCCGGGAGAGGGGCGCCACCACCCGACTCGTCGAGGAGCACGGCCGGGGTTCCGTTCGGCAAGCGGCCGGCGAGATCGGACGTGGTCACCACGACCGGCGCCTTGCAGTCCTCCAGTATCCAGGCGATCCGTTCCGCCGGGTAGGTGGGATCGACGGGCACGTAGACGCCTCCCGCTTCGAGGATCCCCACAAAGCCGGCGATCGCTTCGACCGAGCGGTCGAGGAACAGGACGACCGGCACCTCGGGACCGACGCCGTGCTCGCGCAGACGCAGGGCCAGGCTCGCGGACTGCCGGCCGAGATCTCCGAACGTCAGCCGGCGGTCTTCGCAGACGGCGGCCAGGGCCTCGGGAGCTTCCGCGATCCGCCGAGCGATCAAGTGATGCAGGCACGGCGGATCCGCCGAGGCGCTCGCCGTATCGTTCCATTCGATCGCGAGCTGGCTCCGTTCACCGGCGGTGAGGAGAGGGAGCTCCGAGAGCCGCCGCGCCGGGTCGTCCATGGCGCCGAGGAGCAGTTGCTCGAGATGCGCGAGGAAGCGCTCCATGGTCGTCGCGTCGAAGAGGCCGGCGTTGTAGTCGAGCACGCCGCTCAGCCGGTCCGCGGCGTCGGTCAGCGCGAGATCGAGATCGAACTTCGCCGAGCGGGCCGCGAAGGAGAGCGGGTGGAGCGTGATGCCGGGCAGCTCCAGGGGGGACTGCGGAATGTTCAGGACCTGGAAGCCAACCTGGAAGAGCGGCGTGTGCCGCAGGTCGCGCTCGGGCCGCAGCTCTTCGACCAGCTTCGCGAAGGGGACGCTCTGGTGGTCGTAGGCGCCGAGCGCGGTCTGGCGGACGCGCTCCACGAGGTCTCCGAAACCCGGATCGCCGGAGAGATCGGTGCGCAGGACGAGCATGTTGACGAAGAAACCGATCAGTTTTTCCACGTCGCCATGATTGCGGTTGGCGATCGGCGTTCCGACGGAGATGTCGGTCTGGCCGGTGTGGCGGTGGAGGAGCGCCTGGAAGCCGGCGAGGAGCGTCATGAACAGGGTGGCGCCATGGTCGCGGCTGAAGGCGCGCAACGGCTCGGTCAGGGAGGGCCGGAGGAGCGGATGGAGCAGGCCGCTCGGCGCCTGGGCGAGGATCGGCCGCGGCCGGTCGGTGGGCAGCTCGAGCACCGCGGCGCCGGTGAGCTGCCCGCGCCACCAGGCGACCTGGCGCTCCAGCACCTCCCCCTGCAGCCATCCTCGCTGCCAGGCGGCGAAGTCGGCGTATTGGATGGCGAGTGGAGGCAGGGAGGCCGGCACGCCCACGATCCGCGCGCGATAGAGAGCGGACAGCTCGCGCACGAAGACGCCGACCGACCAGCCGTCGAAGATGATGTGGTGGAACGAGAAGAGCACGGCGTGGTCGTTCTCGCTGAGGCGCATCAGGAGGCCGCGCACGAGCGGGCCGTGCGCCAGGGAGAAGGGCCGGAGCGCCTGGGAGAGCGCGAGGCGGTGGATCTCTTCTCCGTGCAGGTCCTCCGGGAGCGCCCGCAGATCGACCACGGGGATCTCGAACGGAGCCGCGGGCCGGATGACCTGCACGGCCTCGCCGTCGACTTCGGGGAAGGCGGTGCGCAGGCTCTCGTGGCGGAGCAGGATCTCGTCCAGAGCGCCGCGGAAGGCGGCGGTGTCGAGCGGTCCTTCCAGACGGAAGGCCGCCGCTTCGTTGTAGGCCAGCGTCCGCGCTTCGAGCCGGTCGAGGAACCACAGGCGCTCCTGGGCGAAGGAGAGCGGGAGGCGGCCGTCGCGCGGCACGGGGACGATCGGCGGCACGTCCGCCTCGCCGCCGCCGAGCCGCAGCCTCAAGATCTCGGCGGCCACCGAGGCGACGCTCGGCGCCTCGAAGAACGCGCGTAGCGGCAGCTCGACGCCGAACGCCTGGCGTACGCGCGAGATGGCCTGAGTGGCGAGCAGGGAGTGGCCGCCGAGCGCGAAGAAGTCGTCTTCGACGCCGATCCGGTCGACGCCGAGCAGCTCCTTCCAGATCGCGAGCAGCCGCTCTTCGGTCGCATTGCGCGCCGCCACGAGCGACCGGCCGCTCTCCGGCAAGCCGCCGGGAGCCGGGAGCCGCCGCCGGTCGACCTTGCCGTTCGGGGTGATCGGCAGGGCATCGAGCAGCACGAAGGCGGACGGCATCATGTAAGCGGGCAGGCGCGCCTCCAGGAAGGCGCGCAGCTCGGGGACGATGCGGCGGGCGAACCGGCCCTGGAGGGGGTTGTTGGCGTAGGCAGCGAGGGACGCCGCGGCGAGGGGGCGGCCCTCACCCCCCAGGGCGTTGCCCTGGGCTGAGGAAGCCCGGGCCTTCGGCTCTTCCCCCAACCCGGAGGAGGTCCGGATCGTCGCCTCGAACGATCCATCCGCGCCTTGATCGGCCCAGCTCAGCTCGACCTCGCAGGGCAGGTCTTTTGCCAGGTCCCAGAGGTCCTGCGGCTCGACGGCTCCGAGGGCGGCTTCGGCGGCGCGGCGGCGGAGGTCGGCGGCGGTCTCGATCCCCTCGGGGGCTTCTTGCAGCAGCCGGACCGCGGCGGTGTCCTCCGCGACGCGGGCGTTCGGAATGTTGCGCAGGCGGACGACCGGCGGCGCCTCCTCGGCGAGCCGGCGGCGGAGGGCGGCGAGCGTCAGCCGTTCGCGGCGCCAGTCCAGGGCGCCGTCCTGGACCGGCTCCTCCTGCCCGGGGCCCACCCGGAGCACGGCCTGGTAGCGGAAGCCGGTCAGCTCGTTGTGGGCCCGGCCGTGCTTGAGATGGATCTCGATGCGTCCGAGCTTCGGCAGCCGCTCCCGCAAGGCGGTGAAGAAGGCAGGATCGATCGCCAGCTCACCCTCGTCCATGTGGCGGGCGTGCACCTTCTGGCGCAGCCGGGAGAGCGGCGTCGCGGGATCGGCCTGGAACAGCTCCAGCGCGGTGTGGAACGCTTCGAGGAGCGGCAGGCTGCGCAGGTCGCCCAGGAAGACCGCGCCGCCGGGACGCACCAGCTCGACGGCGCGCTCCACCACCTCGGCGAGATAGTCGGCGCTCGGGAAGTACTGCGCCACCGAGTTGACGACCACGGTGTCGAAGGAGCCGGCCGCGAAGCCGTCGAGCTCGTGCGCGGACTTGCGCAGCAGCCGGACGCGGCCGTCGCTCAAGCCCACGCGGCCGAGTTGGCTTTCGATATAGCGGAGGGCGCGGCCGGAGAAGTCGATGCCGGTATACAGCTCGCAGCGCGGCGCGATGCGGAAGAGAATCATGCCGGTGCCGCAGCCGATCTCCAGCGTCCGCCGCGGCTCGAGCTCCGTGATCCCGCGGATCGTGTCGTCCAGCCACTCCTCCATCTCGCTCGCCGGGAGAGGCAGGCCCGTGTAGGTGCTGTTCCAGCCGATGATGTTGAACGTCGGATCGGCCTCGGCCGACTCCTCCCGGTAGATGTCGTCGAAGATCTCCCCCCACTGCGAGACCTGCTCCGTCTGCTCCCCGCTCTCGGCGGACTCGCAGGCCGGGTTCCGCACCACGTAGGCGGCGAGGCGCTTGTCGCCCGGGACGTCCTCGCGGGCGAGCACGACGGCCTGCCGCACCGCGGGGTGCTCGGCCAGGCGGGCCTCGATCTCTCCCAGCTCGATGCGGAAGCCGCGGATCTTGACCTGGTGGTCGATGCGGCCCAGGATCTCGAGGATCCCGTCCGCACGCCGGCGGCCCAGGTCGCCCGTGCGGTAGAGGCGGCTGCCGGCCGGTCCCGCGAAATCGGGCACGAAGCGCTCGGCGGTCAGCTCCGGCCGCCGCCAGTAGCCCCACGCGAGGCCCTGGCCGCCGACCGCCAGCTCGCCCACCACGCCGAGCGGCACCGGCTGGAGCCAGCGGTCCTGCACGTAGACCGTCGTATTGGCGACCGGCGATCCGATGGGGAGCGGGCCCGGCGCCACCGTGCGGACGGGATACCAGGTGGAAGTCGTCGCGTTCTCCGTGGGGCCGTACAGGTTGAGGAGCCGCCGGGGCGCCCGGCCGGCGAGCACCCGCCGCGCGGCCGCCGGATCGACGGCCTCGCCGCCCACCATCAGCTCGCGCATCCCCGCGAAGGCGTCGGGCTCCTCCTGGGCCATCCGGGCGAACAGCGCCGCGGTGAGGCTCATGTTGGTGATCCGATGCTCGGAGAGGGCCGCGGCGAAATCCGGAGGCGACAGGGCGACGTCGCGCGGGATGATCACCAGGGTGGCGCCGTTGAGCAGCGCACCCCAGATCTCATACGAGGCCACGTCAAAGCTGAGGTTCGACACCTGCGCCACGCGGTCGCCCGGCCCCAGGTGCGCGTAGTTGGTCTCTCGCACCAGCCGCACGACGGCCCGGTGCGCGAGGGCCACGCCTTTCGGCCGGCCGGTCGAGCCCGAGGTGTAGATGACGTGCGCGAGGGCCTGGCCGTCCAGGCCTCCGGTCTCCAACGCCTCTCCTTCTTCCGTCTCGCCGGGGGTGAGGCACTCCCGGCCGGCGAGGAGACCCTGCGGCAGGAGCGCCCGGGTGGTCTCGTCCACGACCAGCAGGCGGAGGTCGCAGTCGTCCATCATCAACGCCAGGCGCTCGGCGGGGTAGTCGGGATCGAGCGGCACGTAGGCGGCACCGGTCTTGAGGATGGCGACCAACGCCACCACCGCTTCGGCCGAGCGTTCGACGCAGAGGCCGGCGAAGCTCCCAGGACCGGCTCCCCGGCGCCGCAGCGCCCGGGCGAGGCCGTCCGCGCGGCGGTTCAGATCCGCGTAGGAGAGGCTGGCAGCGCCCGCGATCACCGCGGGTGCGTCCGGGGCGCGGCGCACGTGCTCCAGGAAGAGCTCCTGGAAGCTCGCGGTGGCGGGGTACGCCGAGGCGGAGTCGTTCCATTCGTGGAAGAGCTGGTGCCGCTCCGCCGCGCCGAGAAGCGGCAGGAAGGCGACCGGCGCTTCCGGGTCGGCGACGGCTGCCGCGAGGAGATTCTCGAAACAGCGCAGCAGGCGCAGCATCGAGGCCGCTTCGAAAATCTCGCTGTTGTATTCGAGCGCTCCGGTGAGACGGTCGCCGTCTTCGAAGAGGAAGAGGGAGAGATAGAGCTTGGCCGTGCCGCCGGCCACCTTGCCTTCCTCCGGCAGCGAGAGAGTGAGGCCGCGCACCTCCGCTTCGGCGCGCGGGAAGTTCTGGTAGGCGCACATCGCCTGGATCAGCGGGTTGCGGCTCAGGCTCCTCTCCGGCTGCAGCTCCTCGACCAGGCGCTCGAACGGCAGGTCCTGGTGCGCGTAGGAGGCGAGGGAGGTCTCGCGGACCCGGCCGACGAGCTGCGCGAAGCCCGGCGTGCCCGACAGATCCGTGCGCAGGACCAGCGTGTTGACGAAGAGGCCGATCAGACCCTCGACCTCGCGCCGCGTGCGGTTGGCGATGGCCATGCCGACGGCGACGTCCTCGCACCCTGCGAAGCGGCCGAGGAGCGCCGTGAAGCCGGCGAGGAGGGTCATTGACTGCGTCGCACCGCGGCGGCGGGTGAGCGCGGAGAGGGCGCGCGCCAGCTCGGCCGGCAGCGCAAAGGACTCGGTGGCACCGCGGAAGGATTCGACCGCCGGCCGCGGATGGTCGAACGGCAGCTCCAGGCTCTCCGGGATCCCGGCGAGCTGCCGCCGCCAATAGTCCAGCTCCGCGGCGAGCCGTTCGCCGGACAGCCATTCGCGCTGCCAGACAGCGAAGTCCGCGTACTGGATGGGCAGCTCCGGCAGCGGCGACGGCGCCCCCTGGCAGAACGCGCCGTACAGGGTCGCCAGCTCGTGGAACAGGATGCCCATCGACCAGCCGTCCGAGATGATGTGGTGCAGGTTCACCAGCAGCGTGTGCTCCCGCGCGGCGATGCGGAGCAGGGCGGCGCGGACGAGCGGTCCGCGGACGAGGTTGAACGGACGCCGCGCTTCGTTGGTCGACAACCGCGCCAGCTCCCGCCTCCGGACGTCGTCTGCCAGCCCTTCCAGATCGACCAGCGGGACGTCGAGGGCCGGCGGCGGTGCGATCACCTGGACGGGGCCGTGCTCACCGGGCTGGAACGTGGTGCGCAGCGCCTCGTGGCGGCGGACGATCTCGCGGAAGGCTCCGCGCAGGGCGTCCAGGTCGAGCACGCCGGTCAGGCGGACGGCGCTGTACATGTTGTAGAACGGGTTGTCCGGCGCCAGGCGGTCGAGGAACCAGAGGCGCTGCTGGGCGAACGAGAGCGGCAGGTCGCGGTTCCGGGGCACCGGCGGGATGGGAGAAGGCCGCGCGTGCTCCCCGCGGCGCTCGCCGTCGATGCGCGCCGCGAGCGCGGTGAGCGTCGGCGCCTCGAAGAACGCGCGCAGCGGCAGCTCCACCCCGAAGGCGTCGCGCACCCGCGACATCACCTGTGTCGCGAGGAGCGAGTGGCCGCCCAGGGTGAAGAAGTTGTCCTGGGCGCCGATCCTCTCCAATCCGCGCCGCTCGCGGCCGAGCACCC
Source organism: uncultured Acidobacteriota bacterium (assembly GCA_963698025.1). Taxonomy (GTDB): domain Bacteria; phylum Acidobacteriota; class Thermoanaerobaculia; order Multivoradales; family UBA5704; genus DATARR01. Next base: position 3,662,046 of record OY969112.1, read on the forward strand.
CGGTCCAGATCTGCGCCAGCACCTCTTCGACCGGCCCCTGCGGCGCCAGGAAACGCGCGGCCGTTTTTGCCAGAGAACCCACGGCGGCCGGCGCCATCTTCGCGGTTATTTCAAAAAGACGGCGGCGGTCGACCTTGCCGTTGGCGTTGAGCGGCAGGCTCGGGAGGACCGTGACCTCCGCCGGCACCATCGCCTCGGGGAGCGTCCGGCGGAGCGCCGCGCGCAGATCTTCTGGTCCAAGCGCGGGCACCGGTGCCGGCTCCCGGGCCGTGACGGTGTTTGCGACGTAGGCGGCCAGGCGCTTGTCCCCCGTCTCGTCCTCCCGCACCAGCACCACCGCCTCGCGCACGCCGGGGAGGCGGGTGAGAGCGGCCTCGATCTCTCCCAGCTCGATCCGGAAGCCGCGGATCTTCACCTGATGGTCGATGCGGCCGAGGTAGTGCACCGTGCCGTCGGCCAGCCGGCGCACCAGGTCGCCCGTGCGGTAGAGCCGCTCGCCGGGCGCGGAACCGAACGGATCGGGGATGAACACCGCCGCGGTCAGGTCCGGCCGTCCGAGATAGCCGCGCGCGAGCCCCGGACCGCCGAGCAGCAACTCGCCCGGAACCCCGACCGGTTGCGGTGCGAGAGAGCGGTCCACCACATGGAGCTGGTGGTTGGCGATCGGCCGGCCGATCGGGACCACATCGCCGGGAGGCTCGGGAACGCAGGGCCAGAAGCTCACGTCGACCGACGCCTCGGTCGGTCCATAGAGGTTGTGCAGCTCGGCCTGCGGGAGGCGGGAGAAGAAGCGCCGCACGAGCCGCGGCGGCAGGGCCTCGCCGCTCGCCACCACCCGGCGCAGCGACGCCAGCGCTTCGAGCCCCGGCACTTCCAGGAACACCTCCAGCATGGAGGGCACGAAATGGACGGTGGTGATCTTCTCGCGCGCGATGAGATCGGCCAGGTAGCGGGGATCCTTGTGCCCTTCCGGCTGAGCGAGCACGAGGCGCGCCCCGGTCAGGAGCGGCCAGAAGAATTCCCACACCGAGACGTCGAACCCGAACGGCGTCTTCTGGAGGACGCGGTCCTCGGCCGTCAGGCCGTACGCCTCCTGCATCCACTGCAGCCGGTTGACGATTCCCTGGTGGGGGATCATCACCCCCTTGGGAGTCCCCGTCGAGCCGGAGGTGTAGAGGACGTAGGCGAGGCCCTCACCCATGGCTTGGCCGGGCCTGTCGGATCCGTCAGATCTCCAGGCCCGGCCCCCGCCGGCGTCGAGGAACACCACCGGCGGCCCCCCCACCGGCAGCAGAGCCGAGAACCGGTCCTGGGTGACCACCGCGGAAAGGCCGGCGTTTTCGGCGAGCGTCGCCAGCCGCTCCCCCGGGAGCGTGGGATCGAGCGGCACGTACGCCGCACCCACCTCCAGCACGCCGAGCAGGCCGGTGATCATCGCGAGCGAGCGCTCCAGCAGCACGCCCACCCGGCCGTCCGGCTTCACGCCGAGCCTGGCCAGATGGCCGGCCAGTTGGCGGGCGCGGTCCACCAGCTCGCGGTAGGTGACCTGCTCACCCTCGTCCACTGCGGCCACCGCGCCGGGCGTCCGATCGGCTTGCGCCGCGACCAGCTCATGCAGGGTGTGGCCGCGCGGGTAGCCCACCGCCGTGTCGTTCCATTCGGCCAGGAGCTGGTGGCGCTCGCCGGGGGCGAGGAGAGCGATCTCCGCGAGCGGCCGTTGCGGCTCGGCCAGCACGCCGGAGAGGAGCCGCACGAGATGCCCGCCCAGGCGGACCATCGTCGGAGCCTCGAACAGCTCCCGGCTGTATTCGAGCCTGCCGAACAGACCCTCCTCGATCTCCCGGCAGGTGCAGGTCAGCTCGAATTTTGAGACCCCGAGCCCGGTGCCTTCCGGGATGATCTCGATGCCGGGATGCTCGAGCGTGCCCTCCGGGGTGTTCTCCATCGTGAACATCACCTGCACGAGCGGCGGCCGGCTCAAATCCCGCTCCGGCGCAAGCTCCTCCACCAGGCGCTCGAACGGCAGCTCCTGGTGCGCGTAGGAGGAGAGCGTCGTCTCGCGCACCCGGGTGAGGAGATCGCTGAAGCTCGGATTGCCGCCGAGGTCCGTCCGCAGCACCAGCGTGTTGACGAAGAAGCCGATCAGCGGTCCGAGCTCGGGCCGGACGCGGCCGGCGATCGGCGTCGCCACGGCGAGATCGTCCTCCCCGGTGTAGCGCTGCAGGACGACGAAGAAGCCGGCCAGCAGCGTCATGAAGAGCGTCGCCTCATGGCGGCGGGAGAGCGCCTGAAGCTCCGAGAGCGCCGCCGGATCGATGAGGAAGGTCCGCCCGGCTCCCCGCGTGCTGCGGACCGCCTGCCGCGGGTGGTCGGCCGGCAGCTCCAGGACCGGCGACATGCCTGCCAGCCGGCTGCGCCACCAGCCGAGCTCCGCCTCCAGAAGCGCTCCGGACAGCCGGCGGCGTTGCCAGACGGCGAAATCCGGATATTGCACGGGAAGCTCCGGCAACGGGCTCGGCTGGCCGGCGAGAAACGCCGGATAGAGCGCTCCGATCTCGTTCACCAGCACACCCATCGACCAGCCGTCGCTCACGATGTGGTGCATCTCGAGAAGGAGCAGGTGCTCGTCGTCCGCGCAGCGGAACACGCAGGCGCGCAGCAAAGGTCCCTTTTCGAGATCGAACGCCAGGCGGCTCTCCAGCGCGGACATCCGCCGGATCTCTGGATTCCGCCGTGCGGCCGGCAGGGCGCCGAGGTCGACCACGGGCAGCCGCGGCACGAAGCGAGGCGCGATCACCTGCACCGGCTCGCCGTCCTCGGTGGCGGCGAACGTGGTGCGCAGGGCCTCATGGCGGTCGGCCACGCCCGCGAGCGCAAGAGCCAGAGACGGCAGGTGGAGAGTCCCGAGGATGCGCGTCGCCGACGGCAGGTTGTAGACCGGATCGCCGGGATGCAGAAGGTCGAGGAACCAGAGCCGGAGCTGGCTGAACGAAAGGGGAAGCGGAGCGAGCCGGTCCTCCCGGGGCTCGATGCGATGTGTTGCCCCCTCCGCCTGACTCTTCTTGCGCAGAAGGTCAAAAAGAACCGCCTTCTTGGCGGAAGAAAGTCCGGAGAGCTTGTTCTGCATTTGAGTCATCGGTCGCCATCTCTCCTCGCGAGCTCCTGCCGCGATGGGGAATCAGAGATGATAGACGATCCGGGCGCGCCAGAGCCCCCGCGTCCGGCGCACGCGAGCCGTGGTTCAGGCGCTCAGTCGACGAAGACCTCGGCCAACGACCGGGCGCCAGTAGGAGTAATGCCCGCACAGGCTCAACGACAGCCGATGCTGTTGCCAAGCACAGGCTCGTGTCGCCTACGACGACACCACTGACGGACTCTGGACAACGACCGGGTCAAGCGACTCGGGGCCGTTTTGTGTTTCACCATCCAGTTGCCCTTGCGGCTCCTGGCCTACGCCGGCAGGAACGCGTACCGCAGGACGAACAGCACCGCCAGCGCGTACATCAGCCAGTGCACCTCGCGCCCGCGCCGGGCGGCCAGCTTGGTCAGCGCGTAGACGATGATCCCCGCCGCCAGGCCGTGCGAGATGTTGAAGGTGAGCGGCATCAGGAGGGCGGTGAAGAAGGCCGGCGCGGCTTCCGTCAGGTCCGACCAGTCGATCTCCTTGACGGCGCGCACCATCAGCGTCCCCACCAGGATCAGGGCCGGCGCCGTGATCGGGGTCAGGCCGGCCGCGTCGGCGTGGCTGATTAGGCCGACCAGCGGCGTCAGGAAGAGCGAGAGGAGCAGGAGGGCGCCGGTGACCAGGCTGGCGAGCCCCGTCCGCGCCCCCACCCCCACGCCCGAGCCGCTCTCGATGAAGGCGGTCACCGGCGAGGTGCCGAACAGCGCGCCGCCCACCATGCCCAGGGCGTCGACCAGGAGCGCCCGCCCGATCCGCGGCAGCTCGCCGGCCCGCAGCAGACCCGCCTGGTGGGCGACGCCCATCAGCGTCCCCAGCGTGTCGAAGAGCGCGAAGAAGAGGAGCACCAGCATCAGCGGCAGGTACTGCACCCGTAAGGCTCCGAGGAGATCGATCCGCAGCCCGGGCAGCGCGAAGCCAGGCGCGGAGACCAGCGCCGCCGGCGCCGCCACCTGGCCGGTGACCAGCGCCGCGGCCAGGGTGGCCGCGAGCCCCCAGAAGATCGCCGTGCTCGACCCCGCCGCCATCAGTGCCAGCGACACCGCGACGCCGAACAGCGTCAGCAGCGCGGCCGGCGACCGCAGGTCCCCGATCGCCACCAGCGTGTTCTTGTCGCCGCGGACGAGGCCGCCGTGCTGAAGGCCGATGAAGGCGATGAACAGGCCGATCCCCACCGCGCCGGCGAGCTTGATCACCTCCGGCACCGCCCGCACCAGCACCCGCCGGGCGCCGGTCACGGTGAGCAGCACGAAGAAAATCCCCGCCCAGAAGACCAGCCCCAACGCCACCGGCCACGGCACCCCCGCCCCGAGGCAGATGCCGTAGGCGAAGAAGGCGTTCATCCCCATCCCGGGCGCCAGCGCGATCGGATAGTTGGCGACGAATGCCATCAGCAGCGTCGCGAAGGCGGCGGAAAGGGCGGTGGCTACGATCGCCCCCTGCAGCGGCATCCCCGCGGCGGTGAGGAAGACCGGGTTCACCGCCAGGATGTAGGCCATGGTGAGGAACGTGGTCACCCCGCCGAGGACCTCCCGGCCCGGGGTGGAGCCCGCCGCGCGGACGTGGAAGAGGCGTTCGAGCATGTGGGGAGTAGTTTAGAACGAACCCTCACCCCCGCCCCTCTCCCGACTCGGGAGAGGGGAGCAAAGGAACGGTAAAAGCGTCGCCGCAGGGCCCCCCTCTTCTCCCGGGTCGGGAGAAGAGGGCCGGGGTGATGAGGGCTCTTCTGTGCTAGCGTCCTCCCCTCGGAGGCCCCAAAACGCCCATGAGCACCTTCGACGAATCGAAGCACCCCGAGACCGGCGACCCGTTCTTCCTCTCCACCAAGACCATCCCCCCCGAAGAGCGGCTGATCTTCGCCCTCGACGTACCGACCGTCGAGGAGGCCAAGCGTCTGGTCGAGACCTTGTCCGACGCGGTCCAGTTCTACAAGGTCGGGCTCGAGCTGCTGGGCACCGGCGGCTACTTCGAGCTGATCGAGTGGCTGGTCGAGCGGGAGAAGAAGGTCTTCGCCGACCTCAAGCTGTTCGACGTCCCCGAGACCGTGCGCTCCGCCGTCCGCCGGCTCCGCGAGTGGCCGATCACGCTCACCACCGTCCACGCCGGCAGCGCCGCCATTCTGGAGGCCGCCTGCCAGGAGAAGGGGGATCTCGAGATCCTCGCCGTCACCGTGCTGACCAGCCTGAGCCAGGAGGATCTGCGGGAGATGGGCTTCCAGACCGAGGTGCACCAGCTGGTGCTCTCGCGCGCCCGCCAGGCGATCGAGATCGGCTGCGACGGCGTGGTCGCCTCGGGGCTGGAGGCGCACGCCCTGCGCGCCAGCCTGGGCGAGAAGCCGCTGATCGTCACCCCCGGCATCCGCCCGGCCGAGAACCGCCCGGCGGACGATCAGAAGCGGGTGGTCACCGTCGAGCAGGCCCTGCGCAACGGCGCCGACTACATCGTCGTCGGCCGCCCGATCCGCAACGCCGCCGACCCTTACGAGGCCGCGATGCAGATCCAGGGGACGATCGAGGGGCTGTTTATCTCCGGCTAGTCAAAATCTCCGGTCATCAAAAAACACGGGCCCTCCCCCCCGCCGGAGAGCCCGTGGCTGATTCGGTCATTCAGTTGTCAAAGAGCGCACAGCACCGTCAGGTCCTACACCCCCGGCTTGGGAACCGGGCCGGTCGCCGGCGGCTTGACCTCCGGCGGCGTCACCTCCGGGTCCTTCTTGCTGCGGCGGCGGAAGGGTGAGACGCCGAACTCCACCAGCTTCTCGCTGCGGTTCCCGTAGTGCTCCTTGAGCCCCGTCCGCAGGAAGGTGCTCAGCTTCTTGCCGTTCGCCAGCGTCGTCTGCAGCTGCTTCGAGGCGAGCTGCTTGTTGGCGGCGTGGAGGTCCTGCTGCATGGCGAGGGAGCGCACCTCCTCCAGGAGCCCCTGGAGCTTCGCGCGCGGCGCCTCCAGGTGGGGGAGGTCGGCGGTGTTGGCCGCCAGGGTGCTGAGGAGATGCTCCCACTCGGTCACGAAATCAGAAAAACGCTTCTGCTGCTTGGCCATGATCCTTCTCCTTGAAAAAAGCCAATCTGGGGTTGACCCGGCTTCCCGTCCGGGCGTTCCGGCCTCGGCGCGCCCGGGGGACACTCCCCAGGGCTCAACGCTCGGGCCGTTGATTGCGCACAGGATGACTGCGCACACTTCTTCCTCCACCGGACCCGTCCACGAGTCCTGCCCACCTCCTTGCGAGCGGACGCTTCAGCCACCCGGCTGATCCTTCCGCTCACTGTCTTCCTACGTTTTGAGTGACGTGACTGTTTCGGTCACGATGGTGCTATTATAGACATCAGCGCCGCACCCCTGTCAAGACCCCTCCTTCGCGGTCGGCCAAGCCTGCCTTGGCGGCGGACGAGCTCGCGACGGCTCATCGTCCGCTTGCGAGGAGGCCGGCAAGCCTGAGAGGGGAGGACCCGAGCCTGGACGGTCCGGAAGAGATTCGCGAGGGAGCCGCGCAAGCCTGGCGCGGGGCGCTCGAGCTTGGACCGTCCCGTTCGAGCGGCGCGAGGCCCGAGGCAAGCCCGATCCGGGGCGCGCGAGGTCGCGAGAGCTCCTCTCGACCTTGGCCGCGGACCGCCAGGCCTGGGACGGGACGAGGCGAGCTTCGGCCGGACGGCGCGAGCCTGGACGCTCGCGGTCGCGCTTTACCTGAGGGCCGGAACTTTGAACGCAACCGCGCAAGCCGGAGACGGCGGGCGCCAAGCACGCTCTTTGACAACTGAAGCATCGGGTGCCAGCCCGAACACCCGCCGCCAGCGGAAGGAGGGGAGCTCCGCTGGATTCGCCTGGCACCCACCCTGTTCAGGGTTTCCCGGACGGCTTTTTAGCCTTCCCGGGCTTCGCCGATGTCTTGACCGCCGGGAGCTCCTCGTCCTCCGGCCCGGCCGGCGGGGAGGTGAGATGCCCCGCAAGCTCGCCGAGGACGTTGCCGAGCGTCCGCCGGAGGGCGCGCTCGAGCTCCTCGTCCGCCACGTTCTGCTTGTGGACGTTGCGGATCACGAACGTCCCGACCGGCGGCTGGCCTCCGACCCGCTGCCAGAGCTCATAGGCGGCCGGGCTGGCCGGGTCCTTGAGCGTGGGATAGACGAACGCGAGCAGCTCCTCGGGGTCGATCTCCAGCGCCTCGGCGATGTCGATGACGTGCTCCATCTTGAGCTCGATCGTCCCCGCGAACACCCGGCTCAGGTAGCCATGGCTGTACCGCAGCTTGTTCTCGATGTCGCGGACGGTAAACCCGAGGATCTTGATCGCGCTCTTCAGGGCGTCGAGCACGGAGCGCAACTCGGTGCGAACGGGAGTCTTGGCGGGTGGCATGCCGGGTACTTTACCGCAGGAGCGCCCCACGCCTGGATCAGCTTTTCCGTTGACGCTCTACAGCGGGGGCGGTACGATCGATCAAGCTCGCAAGACATTGAGACTCCACGGAGGGCACACACATGCCGGACTGGAAGGGGATCGTAGGGAAGAGCTTCAATCCGGAAGACTTCGACGGCTACTGCCACACGCTGCAATGGACGGCCTGGCGGCCCTCCTTCATCGTCCTGCACAACACCGGGGCGCCGTCGCTGGCGCAGCGGGCCCGTGGGCTGACCCAGCAGAACATCAAGGATCTGGAGGCCTTCTACCGCGACGAGCAGAAGTGGAAGGCGGGTCCCCACCTGTTCGTCGACGACAAGCAGATCTGGGTCTTCACGCCGCTCACCGTCTCCGGCACGCACTCCCCCTCCTGGAACAAGCTGTCGCTCGGCGTGGAGATGCTGGGGAACTACGAGAAAGAGGAGTTCAGCACCGGCCGCGGCTCGAAAGTGCGTGACAACGCGGTGGCGGCCCTGGCGACCCTCTCCGCCGTCCTCGGCCTCGACCCGCACACGATGAAGCTCCACCGGGAAGACCCGCTGACCACCCACGCCTGCCCCGGCAAGAACGTCCGCAAGCTGGAGGTGATCCAGGAGGTGCAGGACCTGATCATCGCCCGGCACGCCGGCGAGCACCCGCTCAAGCCGCCGGCGTAGGTTATCCTGAGCGTGGAGGTATCCAGATGCACGCCGTCGTCCAGGACAACATGAAGGCGCTCAGAGATCTCGCGATCAAGCACCGGGTCGAGCGGCTGGACCTCTTTGGCTCCGCCACCCGGGAAGATTTTGACGCGGAGACGAGCGATCTCGATTTCCTGGTGAGCTTCGAGCTGATGCCCCCGTGGAGCACGCCGACAGCTTTTTCGGCCTGCTCGAGGATCTCCAGCGCCTGTTCGGGCGGCGCATCCAACCACCTATGAGACTTCATGATGTCCTTATCTAGCGGCGAAGCACTCCAATTCTACGATGCCATAACGATTCGAGCACGAGAAGTCGGCCTTAGCTGGATCGTTGACCAGGTCGAGGAGCAACTCGCACTTGGAAATGTCACCCCGAGGTCTCTTGCAGTGGCGGAACGCAATCTCTTTGTTCCTGAGGAAGAGGTCTTCGCACCCAAGGGTAGGCGCCGAAAGAGCACGAAGGCTACCTTTTTGGTTTCAAGACCATATACAGGCCAAGAGCGCCTCGTATTACTCATAGACGGCCTCCTCATTGGCATCGTGCATGTTAATCAGATCGCAGACAAGGTCACCGCCTTTGCAGCTTCTGAGCTAGAGGCTTCGTCCTTGGAATTTGCTCCGGAAGCTGAGGTTAAATCCATTCTTCGCCTCGAGACCGGAAACGCGCGATTTACGGATGCTTCAGAGAGGCTGACAGTTTTACTGAACGAACTCCGCCACGAGGTTTTGAATGGCGAGTAAGGAACAACTCCTCGCCGAGATTGAACAGGCTCTCGGCTCGGCCATAAGGCCCTCGTTAACAACAAGCTCGGCAGCCGACGACCTTTACGAAGCTTATCTATTCTTCCTCGTCATTAGCGCCGCACGAGAGGAAGGAGGAGTAATAACATATCGATGCATTAACGGCGCCCCCCCTAATCCTTTCGTGTTTCGCACCAGCCCGGGATATATCGGTTCCCGGAGCCACAATTACGGCTTCGCAGAGATAGGTTTCGCTGATTGCCCGGCCCTTGAAGTTCATATAGGAGTACGAGTATCTGGTCATTCGAACGTGCTCCACGAGTGTGACATCTCCGTACTGCTCAAAGATGAAGCTGATGTCTGCCGCGCGGGACCGGATCTTGTTGCGCCGCGCTCATCAAAACTGATAATTGCCATTGAGGCCAAATACTATGCGAGGGATATACCTCTTCATCTTGGCCGGGGCTTTTTAGGCCTTACAAGAGACTTCTCTACCGATAAAGTATATTTCGTAGCAAATCGGAGTGGGCGATCAGTCGAAAAGTTGCTCTCTCATAAGAAGCAACTATGGGAGCATCACATCAATCCGACTGATCAAGTCGCTGTAGCGCGGCTGCATAATGCGTTCCAGACAGCTTTTAAGGACTACAAAGCTCGCATGAGTTAGCGGTGCCGCAATACGGCTACTCAGCACGACGGACGGGGACTACGGCGAGGTTCCGCCACCGACCTCCTCAGCCTTAACGAGAAGCTGAGGGTTCTCTACTTCCGGCCCCACCAGTAGAAGGGCCTCCGCTTCTGATTCATGACCGCCAAGATACGAATGTCGCGTTCTCGCACTGAGTAGAGCAGGTTGTAAGGGAATCGGCGGATCGTCTTGCGACGCACTTTGCCGTAAAGAACTGGAGCAGCTTCAGGGAAAACCAAGAGTTGTTCGATACCTTCGTTTACTGAAGAGAGAAAGGCCGCGCCGAGCCCAAGGCTCTCGGATTCGTAGTATTGGATCGCCTCGAGAAGCTCCGTTCGGGCTTCGGGCGTGAAAGAGAACGACACGCTCACGAGAGCAGAGAGCGCGCCTCGCGCAGAACGTCAGCGCCGGGAATGGCGCGAGAAGGATCAGCGTCGAGTTGTTGATCCCGGCGGTCGGCCTCTTGAAGCCAGAGAGCCTCGACTTCACCCTCCGAGAGGGCCTCCAGGCTTTCGAGGATCCGCTGGGCCAGGCGAGCCCGCTCTTTCGGGGCAAGCTCGAGAATCTTGGCTTCCAGATCTGCGGTCGTCATGCGCGTCCCTCCCCATGTGAGTATACCCGGTGACGCCTGCGGTAGAATGAGGGGAGACTCCATCACGCCAGCTCTTCCAAGGAGACTTAGCCATGTATTGCCCCGAATGTGGCGGCGAGTACCGGGAAGGATTCACCCATTGCGCGGATTGCGACGTCGATCTCGTCGCGAGCCTCGCGGCTCACGGGGGCACTCCGGCCGGGGGGCTCGTCACGGTGCTGGAGACGAGCGATCCCGCCGAGCTTGCCTTCGTGGAATCTCTGCTGCGGGGCGCAGGGATCCCCTTTTCCACGGCGGGGGACCACCTGCAGAGCCTGTTCGCCCTGGGGGCGATCGGCGGTTTCAACGCCGTGGCTGGGCCGGTGATGGTCCAGGTCACGGAGGAGTACGCGGAGGCCGCGGCTCAGATCCTCGAAGAAGCCATGCCGGACGAGTTGGCAGACGCAGACCCGGACCTCCTTGCGGCACCTGAATGAACGACGAGGGGACTGCCGAGCGGGTCCGGTCCGCGCCCGAGGAGGCACCGGCTGCGCCCGCGATGACGCCGGAGGCCCGCAAGCTCCGCCTCCGGGAGCTGGCGCTGGTGGTGGGCGTCGGCTTCCTGATCTCCCTGCTCGACGCGCTGTGGGCCTGGTGGACGGATGCCCCCATCGGGACCACGGACAATCTCGGCAACCTGGATCGAATCCTCCGCGCCGCCCTCGCGATCTCGGTGCTCGCATACGTCCTCTACCGGCAGGGCCGGAGCCTGCGGACGATCGGGCTGAGTTTCCGGCGCACGGACATTCTGTGGGCGCTGGCGATCCTGTTTTTCGACCAGTTGATGACGCACGCCATCTACCACGACATCCACGGCTTCGCGGCCTCGAAGCCGTACCCGGCCGGAACCGGCGGGCTGATGGCCCTGCTGGCGGTGATCCCCGGGGCCGCCAAGGAGGAGCTGATCGTGCGCGCCTACCTGATGACGGAGGTCGCCGAGCTGACGGGAAACTGGGGGATCGCGGTGGTCGCGAGCGTCGGTTTCCAGAGCCTCTACCACCTCTATCAGGGCACGCCGGCGGCGCTGATGGCCGCGGGAACCTTCTTCGTCTCGTCCGTGTTCTACGCCAACACGCGCCGGATCACGCCGGTGATCCTCGCGCACGCGCTGCACAATTTTCTCATCTTCTTCGGAACCGCGGGCTGAAAGGCCCTCACGCGAGGTGTTACTGAAGCAGCGGGTTGGCCCGGCGCAGGCCTGGAAACCGGGAGAAGTCGCCGTCGTTCGAGTGGAGCTCGGCCTGATGCTCGATCGCGAGAGCAGCCAAGTGGGCGTCCGTGGTGAGGCTTCCGAAGGCCTGGGCATCCCGCATCAGGCTGTCCAGTAACTCGAGGTGACGAGGACCTGGTTGGAGGATCTGGACCTGAGGTCTCTCCAGCCAGGACCGGATACTGTTGATCGCTTCCTCTGGCGTGAACGGAGTAACCAGAACGCTGCGGCTCGTCATGAGCCGAAGGAAGCCCAGGATTACTACCCAGGGCATACCTACCGGACGGCTCTCCGAGAGACAGGCTTCCCACCAGGCCTTGGCCCTTTTGTGCCCCGGAGCGTCTGAATTGTAGGCGTAGACCAGAAGGTTGATATCGGGCAGGATCATCGCCGCTCTGTTTCCGAAGCCAGCTTCCGTTGAAAGTCCTCCAGCTCCAGCTCGTCGCTGAGCTGATTGAGCCGGAGTATGTCGACGCCGGCCCGGAAACCGCAGGCCTTGGGAACGACCTCGAACCTGGGGAGCTTGGAACCCGGCTTCTCACCCCGCGTTAGACCACTGCGCAGAGTTGCGTTGACGACCTCCTTGAAGCTTTCACCGGAACGACGAGCCGTCTCCTGCAACTCCCGCGCGATATCTTCATCCAAAGTCAGTGTCGTTCTCATCGAGACATCATGATGCGCACAGGTTTTGCTGTCAAGATGATTCGGCCCTCACGCTCCGTCCTCGATCGCCTCCAGGATCGGCCGCGCCAGGTAAATTCGCCCCCAGCTCCGGCCGGTCATTTCGACCAGCAGCCCTTCTCCCTGCAGATAGGCGATGGCCTGCCGGGCGGTTGGACCGGAGACGCCCAGGACCCGCGTGGCCCGCGCCGCGGTCAGGTAGGGGTTCGCGAACAGCTCGTCCAGGAGCCTCAGGGCGTTGGGCCGCTTGCCCAGGCGCTGCCGGTAGGTCTCGCGCAGGTCCATGAGACGGCTTGCCTGGCGGACGGCCGAACGCGCCGTCTCCTCCACCCCGGCGAGGAAGAAGTGGAGCCAAGCGGGCCAGTCGCCGTCCGTCCTCACCCGCTGGAGGGAGTCGTAATAGTCCTGCCGGTGGGCCTCGATGTAGTCGGAGAGGTAGAGCAGCGGCTGCGCGAGGCGGCCGCGCTCCACGAGAAAGAGCGTGATCAGCAGCCGGCCGACCCGCCCGTTGCCGTCCAGGAAGGGGTGAATCGCCTCGAACTGCTCGTGCATCAGGGCGCACTGGATCAGATCCGGAAGGCGCTCCCGGTCGTGGAGGAACTGTTCCCAGCTCGCGAGGCAGTCCATCATCGCGTCGGGCGGCGGCGGCACGTAGGGGGCCGTCGCCGGGGTGCTGCCCGCCGGGCCGATCCAGTTTTGGGAGCGGCGGAACTCACCCGGAGTGGCCTGATCCCCCCTCACCCCCCGCATCAGCCGCTCGTGCAGCTCGCGGACGAGGCGCAAGGAGAGAGGGAGCTCCCGCAGACGGTCGAGCCCATGCTCCAGCGCCTCCACATAGTTCCGCACCTCCCGCACGTCGGCGTCCCCGGACCGGTCGGGCTCGGCTTCATCCAGCAGCAGGTCCGAGAGGCTGGCCCGGGTTCCCTCGATCCGCGAGGAGAGCACCGCCTCGCGCCGGACGTAGGGCGCGATCAGCAGGTTCGGATTGGGAAGCTGGCGTCCGAGACCCGACAGCTCGCTCAAGGCGACGTCGGCCCGGGAGAGGGCGAGGACCAGCGAAGGGGGGTACGTCAGCTCCGGAGGGAGCGGAGCCGGGACGAAGGCCGCGTACCCGCCGGGAGCCTGGACGACCCGTCCGGCGCTGGGAGCATGGAAGTCGGCGGGGTTCACGGGTTCGTTCCTCGGGAGCTTTGAAAGAAATCGGCCTGATTCTTTCAAAGCTCGGGAAACTTGGAAAGGGGGCTTTCAAAGCTCGGGGGGCTTTTAAAGAAATGGGCCGTTTTCTTTCAAAGCTCGGGAAACTTTGAAAGCGCGCTTTCAAAGCGAGCGGGCGGGAGGCATGGCAGCCCTCCCGCCCGTCACGGATTCGCGGGCTACTCGTTGTCGCCGTCGCGAACGAAGTCGGAGCCGGTCGAGGTGGCGGTCTCACGGATGGTGACTGCGGTGTAGGTGGTGAAAGCTCCCTGGGCGTGCCCCTGTTCGGCGTCGGTCAGCGGGCGGAACAGCGGGTCGTCCAGTCGCTCCATCTTCTTTTTCATCGGATCTCCTTCTGTTTGGGCAGTTCAGTCTGCTCGGACTTACTCGTTGTCGCCGTCGTGGGCGGAGTCGGGAACCGGGTCGTAGGTCTCGAGGAGCGTGATCGCCGTGTAGGTCATGGGCGGGGCGCCCTTGCATCCGCCGGTGATCCGGCGCTGCTCGGCGTCGGCGAGCGGCTGGAACAGTGGGTTGTCGAGCCTCTCCATCTTCTTCTTCATTCGGGATCTCCTTATGCGACCTCGCCGTCGCCGTCGCGGACCGTGTCAGGGGCCGGATCACAGGTCTCGTAGGCCGTGACCTCGCAATTGGTATGGGGCGGGGCCTGCCCGGTAACCCGCCGTTGCTCGGCTTCGGTGAGCGGCTGGAAGAGCCGGTCGCCGAGCCTCTCCATCCTCTTCTTCATTCGGGAGCTCCTTTCGTGATGCCGGCCGGGGCCGGCCGTTCCGCCGGGGAATGCCACTCGGCGGTGTAGGGGTCGTAGCTGCATTTCGAGGGCTTCGAGTAGAGGTCCCGCTCGTCCTGGAGGTAGGCGCGGCAGTCGATGCAGACATAGCGGAACTCGCAGTCCTTGCAGATGGCGATCTGGTCCTTGTTGATCGACCAGAGAGCGGCGAAGTCCCGGTGCGCGAGAGCGCCGTGCAGCGACGTCTCGCGGACGTTGCCGAAGGAGCGCGCCATCGAGGGGCAGTTGCGGATCTCGCCGCGGGCGTCGACCGAGATCTTGCGGTTCAGGCAGGTGTTGTGCCGCTGCCCCTCGGCGAAAGTCTCGAGATTGACCACGAAGTAGCCGGGATGGACCTTGCCGCAGCAAGAGGGGGAGCCGATGACCTCGGTGCGGTACTCCACGACGACGCCGGTGCGGGAGGGGGGGAGCCGCCGGGACTCCGGGGCGGAGTGGACCACGAGGCTGCTGATCCGCCCGTGCTTCACGGCGAACCGCGTCAGGGCCTCGGGGGTGAGCTCGGGAGCATGGCCGATCAGCAGGTCGATCGAGCGCAGCCGGCCGTAGCGCGCCGCCTCCAGGATCTGGCCGAGCTCCGCCAGGGTGCAGCCGTGGAAACAGCGGACCTCCAGCGCCTTGCAGCCGAGGTCGTCGAGCTCGGCGAGGATCCCGGCGTAGTCGTGGTCCGACCGCGCGTCGACGTCGAGGATGGCGTTGGTGATCCGCTCCGGCGCCTCCCAGGCGAGGTCGAGCGGGGGGAACTTCGCGGGATCGTCGCACCAGAAGCCGAATTCGTGGCCGAGCAGGAACTCGAGGTACTCGTCGATCTCCTCGTCGTACTCGTGATCGTAGGCGGCCTTGATTCCGGCGGCGGTCTTGCCGGCGTGCTCGGTCAGGATCTCGTAGAGGCCGTTGGGGATGAACTGGAACGACCCCCGCTGCACGTCGCAGACGACGCTCCGGCGCGCCCCCTTGACCGGGATGCAGCACGCGAAGAGCGCGAAGACGGGCTCGCGAGGGGCTTCAGGACTCATCGGAGGGCTCATCCGGACCGCAGCACCTGGAGATCGGCTTGCGGAAGCTCCCGCAGACGTAGCCGGTGGCGCGGTAGGGCCTGCTCTCGACCAGCCGCAGGACGGTCGCGCGGGTGCTCCGCGGATGCAGGTGGCGGTAGATCACCGGCGCGAGCTCCCGCCCCTCGGGGGAGAGCCGCGCAAAGAGGTCTTCAGGCTCGTCGGCCATTCTCTTCTTCTTCCTTGCGGAGCAGCAGCTCGGCGACCTTGCGCTCCAGCGGGTAGTTGCACGGGTGGGAGACCATCCCGAACTGGCCGACCGGATTGATCTCCAGGAAGACCTCGCGGCCGTCCCGGGCCACCAGGAGGTCGATCGACCCGGTCTCCAGGCCGAGACCGTCCATCAGGTGGCGGAGGCGGGCGGCAAGCCCGGGGGCGAGGCGGTAGGGGACGTTGCGGTTCGGCCGCTGCCGGTTGTACTGCCGGAAGTCGACCCGGGTCTGCGCGTCGTTCTGGGAGAAGATCGCCATGGCGTGGAATTCGCCATCCAGGTAGAAGACCCGCAGCTCGTAGGCCTTCTCCACCAGCTCCTGGAAGAGCGACGGGGCGAAGCGCTCCGGCAGGTCGTCGATCTCGGCGGGGCCGAGGGGGGTGGTGAACAGGAAGTGGGAGACCTCCCCCTCGATGAAGGCGTCGACCTCGCCGATCGGCTTGGTGATGACCGTGCCGTGCTCGGCGCAGAAGCGGCGCAGCGCCTCCCGCTCGGTGGTCACCAGGGTGGCCGGGGTGGCGACGCCGGCCCGCGCGGCGCGCTGGAGCACGTCGAGCTTGTTGAGGCTCGACCGGCGCGGATGGCTGAGCCAGGGGAGGTGGTCGAAGCTGGAGAAGATGAAGTCGCTGAGCCGCCGGGACTCCAGGCTGAGGTGGCGCCGGAGCTGGTGGTGCAGCGTGTGGTTCTCCGCCCCGGGCCGGGCGAGCAGGCCGACCCCCTCGTGGCGCCGCTCGAAGAGCCAGCGCCGGAACCAGACGGCGCCGATCTCGGCGAGCGGCAGCTCGACCCCGCCGGCCTCGAAGCCGAGGGTGGTCTCGCCGTCCGCGACCTGGAAGCGGAGGGCCGCGCGCCCCTCGATGTCGTCGCCGTTGAGGCGCACGCAACGGCCGCCGAGCGCCGCCAGCCAATCCATGACCTCCTCGGTGGTGGACTCCAGCGAAGACTGGCTGAGGATCAGGATCACGGCGTTTCTCTCAAAGCACAGTACACCCTCAAAAAGCCTAGTGCGGGCCAGGGGAGGGATTGGGACAGCGCCCCGTCCGTGTTGACTGAAGGCAGGGAGCTGGCTTAGCGTGAGCCGCGCAGCTCCTCTCCCAAAAAGGAAACTCTCATGAGCGATATCAGCGATACCGTCGCCGACGCCGTCGAGAAGGCGGAATCGTCGCGCGACACCCTCAACAGCGTGATCGCCATCCTGGTGGCGCTGCTCGCCACCTTCATGGCGCTGTGCAACATCAAGGACGGCAACATCGTGCAGGCGATGTCGCAGGACCAGTCGAAGGCGGTGGACCAGTGGTCCTACTACCAGGCGAAGGGGACGAAGCAGAACCTCGCCGAGAGCGTGCTCGACCAGCTCCAGATCCGCAAGGCGGAGCCCGGCCTCGCGCCGCAGGCCGGAGCGCTGCTCGACAAGGAGATCGCCATCTACACGGCGAACGTCAAGAAGTACGAGCAGCAGAAGGAGGAGATCAAGCACACGGCGGAAGGGGCGGAGAAGGACTACGACCGCCTGAACGTGCACGACGACCAGTTCGACATGTCGGAGGCCGCGATCAGCATCGCCATCGCGCTGCTCGGCGTCAGTGCCCTGACCCGCAAGAAGTGGCTGGTGGCGTTCGCGATCCTCGTCGCCGGGTTCGGGGTGGTGCTGGGCCTCGCCGGCTTCCTGGGCTGGAACATCCACCCGGACGCGATCGCGAAGTTTTTGACCTAGCCCGCGGCCCGCTCCCCCCGCCAGGCGGCCCAGATCCAGATCAGGCCGCTGACGGCGAAGGCGAAGGGGAGGATCAGCAGGGCGCGTCCGAGCGAGGAGTGATCGGAGACGGCGCCGATCAGCGGCGGCGACGGGACGTCCCCCAGCAGGTGGATGGCGAGGATCGACAGCGCCACCGCCGTCGCCCGCCGCTCCGGCTCCACGACGTTGATGAGCGCCGAGTTGACCGGCCCGGTGGAGACGAAGATCAGGATCTCGGCGATCACGAACGCGGCCGTGTAGGCCCAGCGGCTGTGGGCGGTGAAGGCGATCCAGGCGAACGGCACGGCGGCCAGCGTGGCAACTCCCGAGACCCAGAGATAGGACTCCCGCAGGCGGGGGAGCAGGCGGTCGCCGAGCCAGCCGCCGAGGAAGGTGCCGAGGAACCCCGTGATCACCACGATCACCCCGAACTGGATGGTGGCGTCGGTGCGCGCGAGGCCCCGCTCGCGCTCGAGGAATGCCGGGGTCCAGAAGGCGAGGGCGCCGAGGGCGAAGGTGTAGGCGGCGTAGCCGAGGACGATCAGCACGTAGGGGAGGTTGCGCAGCAGCGCGGCGTAGGCGGCGAGCGCCTGCCCGCCCAGCGCGCCGTGCCCCGGGGCGTGGACCGCCGCGCCGTCCTGGGCGCCCCGCGGCGGATCGAAGAGGCGCGAGGTGAGCCAGGCGAGCAGGAGGCCGGGGACGCCGGCCACGAAGAAAGCCGCCCGCCAGCCAAGCCAGTGGTCGACGGCGCCGCCGAGCACGTACCCCGCGGCCGAGCCGATCGGGATGGCGGCGGAGAAGACGGCGAACACCCGCCCCCGCCGCTCCACCGGGAAGTAGTCGGCGAGCAGGGCTGGCGACACCGTGCCGTAGGCCGCCTCCCCCACCCCCACCGTCGAGCGCGCGATGAACAATGTGACGAAGCCGCGCGCGAAGCCGCCGAGGGCGGTGGCGAGGCTCCAGATGGCCACCCCTGCCGCGATCAGCCGCGGGCGCCCGCCGCGGTCGCCGAGCGTGCCGAAGACCGGCGACGTCAGCATGTAGACCAGGATGAAGCCGGTGGCCAGCCATCCAAGCTCGCTGTCCGAGAGGTTGAGCCCTTCGGGAAGCGGCCGCTTCAGGCTCTCGACCAGCGACGCGACGACGAAGCGGTCGAGGTAGTTGAACAGGTTGACGAACGTGAGGACGAACAGCCCCCAGCGGGCGACGCGGACCGGGTCGGAGCGGGTGGGCGCGGGCATGATCGGCTGGAAGCGCGGAGTCAGAGGGACTCTAACTGCGCTCCAGCCAGGCGTCAAACTACTCGTAGCGCAGCGCGTCGATCGGGTCGAGCCGCGAGGCCTTGCGGGCCGGGTAGAAGCCGAAGAAGACGCCGATCGCGGCGGCGAAGCCGAAGGCGAGGAGGACCGAGCCGGAGCTCACCTGGGTCGGCAGGCCGGCGAAGCGGGTCACCAGGTTCGGGATCAGCAGCCCGAGGGCGACGCCGATGGCGCCGCCGACCACCGAGAGCGCGATCGCCTCGAGCAGGAACTGCAGCAGGACGTGCCGCCCCTTGGCGCCGATCGCCAGGCGGATGCCGATCTCGCGGGTGCGCTCGGTGACCGAGACCAGCATGATGTTCATGATGCCGATGCCCCCCACCAGCAGCGAGATGGCGGCGGCCGAGCCGAGCAGGACCGAGAGGGTCCTGGAGGTCTGCGCCGAGGTCGAGGCGATCTCCTCCTGCGAGCGCATGTTGAAATCGCTGTCCTCGCCGGGCTGGATGCGGTGGCGCTGGCGCAGCAGGGCGTCGATCTCGGTCTGCGCCTCGGCCACCTCGCCGCCGGAGCGGGCCGAGATCAGCACCTGGCTGAGCCGGGGGGTGCCCTGGAGCTGCTTCATCACGGTGGTGTAGGGGGCGAGGATCTGGTCGTCCTGGTCCTGCCCCATCATGTTCCCCCCCTTGCGGTCGAGCACGCCGACCACCTTGAAGGGGAGATGCTTGATGCGGATCGTGGCGCCCAGCGCGTTGCCGGCCGGGAAGAGGTTCTCGGCCACCGTCGAGCCCAGCACGGCCACCTTCGCCGAGGTGCGGACGTCGACGTCGGTGAAGAAGTCGCCGTCGGCCACGTTCCAGGCGCGGATGAACGGCCAGTCGACCCCGACGCCGTAGACCGTGGTCCCCCAGTTGAGGTCGGCCGCCACGACCTGCGCGGCCGAGCGCACCGAGGGGGAGGCGTAGGCGACGGCCGGGCACTCGGCCTTGATCGCGTCGACGTCCTCCGGGGTGAGCTTCGACTCGCCGCTGAACGTGCGCGCCCCGCCCTGCGTCGAGGCGCCGGGGAAGAGCATGATGAAGTTGGTGCCGAGCGAGTTGATCGTCGCCTGGATCGAGCTCGAGGCGCCGGTGCCCACCGCCACCATGGTGATGACGCAGGCCACCCCGATGATGATCCCCAGCATGGTGAGCAGCGAGCGCATCTTGTTGCGCAGGATCGCCATCAGGCCGACCTTGGTGATGTTCAGCGTGCGCATGGCGGAGACTTTCATCGGGCCACCTCTTCTTCCACGGTCGCTTCCACCGGCGGGGCGATGGTGAAGGGGAAGGCGACGGCCGGCTCCGCCTCGCCCGCGGCGGGCGCCCCCAGATGAGCCCGCGTCTGGACGATCCTCTCGTCGCGCCAGATCAGGCCGTCGCGCACGTAGACGACGCGCTTGGCGTGGGCCGCGATGTCGGGCTCGTGGGTGATCAGGACGACCGTCTTGCCGGCGTCGTTGAGCTCCTGGAAGATGGCGATGACCTCCTCCGAGGTGCGCGAGTCGAGGTTGCCGGTCGGCTCGTCGGCGAGCAGGATCGCCGGGTCGGTGACCAGGGCACGGGCGATCGCCACCCGCTGCTGCTGGCCGCCGGAGAGCTGCGAGGGGTAGTGGTCCTCGCGGCCGGCGAGACCCACCCGGGCGAGGGACTCGCGGGAACGCCGGGAGCGCTCGAGAGCGGAGAGGCCGAGGTTGCCGTAGAGCAGCGGCAGCTCGACGTTCTCCGTGGCGCGGGTGCGCGCCAGCAGGTTGAAGCTCTGGAAGACGAAGCCGATCTTGGCGTTGCGGATCTCGGCCCGCTGGTCGCGGTCGAGCCGCGAGACGTCGATGCCGTCGAGCTTGTAGGTGCCGGCGGTCGGCCGGTCGAGGCAGCCGACGATGTTCATCAGCGTCGACTTGCCGGAGCCCGAAGGCCCCATGATGGCGACGAACTCGCCGCGCGCGACCGACAGGTCGATCCCCTTCAGGGCGCGGACCTCGACCTCGCCCATGTGGTAGACCTTCGTCAGGCCACGGATCTCGATGACCGGAGCGTCCATGGCGTCCTCAGAAGGGGCGAAGCCCACGGCCGCCGCCGCCGCCACGGCCGCCGCCCAGGGCGCCCGGCTGGCCGGCGGTCTGCTCGACCTTGACCGTGGCGACGCCGGTGACCACCGGATCACCGGGGTTCAGCTCGCCGGAGAGAACCTTGGTCACCTCGGTGTAGTGGCCGTCGGTGATGCCGGTCAGGATGCGGACCTGCCGCAGCTCGCTCTTCTTGCTCTCGCCCTGGCTGAGGACATAGACGGTCTGCCCGGGCTGACGGCGGCTACGCCCGCCCCCGGTGCCGGCACCACCCGCCGCTTGGCCGCCGCCGGGCTGTCCGCTCCCGCCGCCCCCGGCGCGCCGCTGGAAGGATCCGCCCGCGCCACCCGCGCCACCACCGCCGGTCGCCGCCTGCCCACTGGCCGCCTGCCCGCCGGCCTTCTGGGCACCGGCAGCCTGCCCCGGGGCCGTCTCCGGCCGGAAGCGCAGGGCCGAGTTGGGCACGCGCAGCGCGCCGCGCACCGTGGCGACCTGGATCGTGACGTTGGCCGTCATGCTGGGGCGCAGCTTGCCGTCCGGGTTCGGCACCTCGATGATCACCGGGTAGGTGATGACGTTCTGGGTGACCGTGGCGTTCAGGCGCACCTGCGAGATCTGACCCCGGAACTGCTGTTCGGGGTAGGCGTCGACCGTGAACTGCACCGGCTCGCCGACCTTGATCTGGCCGATGTCGGACTGGTCGACGTCGGCCTGGACCTGCATCTTGGTCAGATCCTTGGCGATGGTGAACA
Organism: uncultured Acidobacteriota bacterium; assembly: GCA_963698025.1. Classification (GTDB taxonomy): domain Bacteria; phylum Acidobacteriota; class Thermoanaerobaculia; order Multivoradales; family UBA5704; genus DATARR01. The sequence continues at coordinate 3,683,355 of OY969112.1, forward strand.
GAGTGGGAGCCGAGAACGAGGCGGCGACCGTCTGGCCGGCGTCGTACTGGCGGGCCACCACCTGGCCGTCGATCGGCGAGTAGATCTTGGCGTAGTTCAGGTTGGTCTGCGCCGACTTCAAGGTGGCCTGGGACTGGGCGAGCTGCGCCCGCGACGCGTCGTAGGCCGCCTTGGCCGCGTCCAGGTCGGCCTGCGCGATCAGGCCGGCGGCGGCCAGCCGCTTCTGGCGGTTGTAGGTGAGCAGGGTGTTGGCGACGTCGACCTTCGACTTGGTGACGTCGGCCTGGCGCTGTTCCACCGTCTGGAGAAAGGGGGTCGGATCGAGCTCGGCCAGGAGCTGCCCCTGCTTCACCTGGCTGTTGAAGTCGGCGTAGAGCTTGGCGATGATCCCGGAGACCTGGCTGCCGACCTGGACCGTGGTGACCGCCGACAGGGTCCCGGTGGCGTTCACGGTCGCGGAGATGTTCCCCTGGCTGACCGCCTCGGTACGGTACTTGTCGCCACCCTGGCTCTTGCCGCGCCGCAGGAAAAACAGCCCGATCAGAACCCCCACCACCACGACGATCGCGATGACGAGGAACCGCCGCTGCTTGTGATTGTTCTCTAGTGGGTCCATGTCGGTATCAGAACACGAGGAGCCGGGAGAGGTTTCCCGGATCGCGCGCTCCCTCCTGTTTTTTTACATGCCTTACAAGTACCTCGTCCTCCTGCTGCCCCAATCAGGGAAGCACGATCCGTTCCTCCCCCCGTCAGGAGGCGGGCAGACCCTTCTCCCGGCAGAGCTTCGCCAGGGCGGCGCCGCGGTAGCCCATCTTCCAGAGCCGCTCGACCGCTGGCCGCGCCTCCGGCGTGCGGTCGAGCGCGAGGAGAGCCTGGGCCAGGGGTGAGAGCACCTTCCAGTGGGTGAGCGGGCGCGGGCACGGTGCGAGGAGCGCGAGCGCCTGCTCCCAGGCGGTTCGCGCTTCGTCCGCGGCGCCGAGGGCGGCCGCGGCCCGGCCGTGGATGACCTCGGCCTCGGCGGCCAGGCCGCGGGTCGGTTCGTCCGGCTGCGCGAGGAGCGGAGCGAGGATCGCGAGGGCGGCCCGTGCCTCGCTCCGCGCCCGCGCCGGATCCAGCGTCTCCAGGGCGGCCGCCGTGCGGCTGCGGCAGACTCCGAGTTGGAGCCGCCAGTCGGAGCTCGTCGGATCCTTCGCCACCAGCGGCTCGAGGATCTGCCGTGCCTGGGCCAGCGGGCCGAGCGCCTCCGCCGGCCGCCCCTCGGCCACCGCGAGCGCGCCGAGCCCGGATTGGAGAGCCGCCAGCCAGCGTTGCAGAATCGTGTTCTCCGGGTCCTCCCGCGACAGTCCGGCAAGCTCCGCGAGGCCCTGCTGGTAGAGCTCCCGCGCCTCGTCCCAGCGCCCCAGGGGGACCAGGAGGGTGGCGACGAAGCCGCGGGCGGTGGCCAGATCCTGCCGCCGGCCGGGGTCGGCGGGCCGGCGCGCCGTCAGCCGCTCCTGGATCGCGAGGTGGGCGCGCCGCTCGGCCAGGGCGGCGTCCAGATCCCCCTGGCGCTCCAGGTCGTTGCTGACGAAGGCGAGAGTCGCGGCGATCTCGGCCTGGGTGTCGTCGTTCTTATCATTGGGACCGGCGGGACCGCCGGCGGCGAGCTCTCTCTGCAGCGCGAGGCTCTCGCGGTAGGAGCGTAGCGCGCCGGGGAGATCGCCGCGCAGGTCGAGCAGGGTGCCGAGGTTGTGCTGCGACACGGCGAGCGCCTCCAGCCAGCGGTGGGCGTGGGGATGGCGCCCTATCTGCTCGCGAGCCAGCCGCAGGTCCTCCGTCCAGGCGGCCAGGGCCTCGTCCAGCTTCCTCTGATCGAAATAGACTTGGCCGACCCAGGCGCCCAGCTCCCACAGCTTGTTCTGCCAGCCCGGGTTGGAAGGATTCCTCGCCACGAGATCGCGGGCCAGGGCCTGCGACTGCTGGAACGCCGCCAGCGCGGCCGGCAGGTTCCCCTGGGCGTAGCGCACCTCGCCGATCTGGCCGATGGCATCGACCCGGTGGGCCAGCTCCGCGGCGGTGAGCTGGCTCTCCGGCACACCTGCGAAGTAGGCGAGCGCGCGGTCGCCGACCGCGGCAAGGATGTCCAGCCGGTTGACCTGCTCCAGCCGCTGGCGCAGATCGCCGATCATGAAGCCGATCAGCGACTCGGCCTGCCTGCGCCGGTGCTCGGCCTCACGGCGAGCCCGCTCGGCCCGCACCGCGAGCCAGGAGACCACTGCAAGGACGATCAGAAGGGCGGCGAACGCTCCGGCGACGGCGGCGAAACGGAGCCGCTGGCGGCGCCGGCGCTGCGGCTTGTCGAGCAGCCAGCGCAGCCGCTCCGTCGCCCCTTCGGCGGTGGGCCGGCGCCGCGGGTCGAGGCTCTCGAGATCCTCGATCAGACGGACGACGTCCGGGTCCAGGCCGGCGACCGGCCGCGTCCGCGCCCGGCTCACCTGCCGCAACAGCTCGTCGTCCCCCACCGCCTCGTAGGCCGGCAGGCCGGTGCAGAGCTCCTGGAGGAGGACGCCGAACGAGTAGAGGTCGCTCGCCTGGGTGACCTCCCCCCCGGTCACCTGCTCCGGGCTCATGGCAGGGATGGTCCCCATCACCATCCCCAAACGCGTCAGCCGGTCGGTGTCCTGCCCCGTCGCCCACTCGCGGAGAGCCGCGGGGCCCAGCTCGTGCGTGGCGTCGCCGTCTTTCGAGTCGCCGTCCTCCAGGAGGCCGGGCAGCGCCGGTGCCAGCGTCAGGACCACGCCGGGGTCGGAGAGCGAGCGGGCGATCCCGAAGTCGAGCACCTTCACCTCGCCGTCGGGGGTGACCATGATGTTGTCCGCCTTGAGGTCGCGGTGCACGATCTGCTCGCGATGGGCGGCGGCGAGCGCGACGGCGATCTTCTCCGCCAGCCGGAGCTTGCGCTCCAGGGGGAGCTCCTCGAGCTCGGCCAGCCGCCGCAGGGTGGTCCCCTGGACGTACTCCAGGATCAGGAAGTCCGCCTCGGGGGTCTCGACGAGGTCGTAGACCTGGCAGATTGCGGGGTGGCCGAGCTTGGAGAGCAGCCGCGCCTCGCGCAGGAAGCGCGCCTTGACCTGCGGGCTCAGACGGTTCTCGGGGCGGATCGTCTTGACCGCCACCCGGCGGTCGAGACGCGGGTCGTAGCCGAGGTAGACCTCGCCCATCCCTCCGGACCCGAGTCGCGACTCGATGCGGATGCTCCCGATGCTGGAGCCGACGTAGCTCATTGGAAGCGATGAGATTACCACCGCGGAGAGTTACAATCCGCGGATTGCTGCGAGGAGAGGGATGCCCGCATGAAGCCCGCCCCGTTCGAGTATCAGGCGCCGGCCACGCTGGACGCCGCGCTGGATCTGCTCGCCCGGCACGGCGGGGAGGCCAAGCTGCTGGCCGGCGGCCAGAGCCTGATCCCGGTGATGAACTTCCGGCTCGCCGAGCCGGCGCTCCTGATCGACCTCAACAAGCTGGCCGAGCTCGACTTCATCCGCCGGGACGCGGACGGGACCCTGAGGATCGGCTCCATGACGCGGCAGCGGCGGCTCGAGCGCGACCCGCTGGTGGCCGCGGCCACGCCGCTGCTCCGCGAGGCGGTGCCGTTCATCGCCCATCCGCAGATCCGCAACCGGGGCACCTTTGGCGGCAGCCTGGCGCACGCCGATCCCGCCGCTGAGCTGCCGGCCCTCGCCGTGGCCCTCGGCGCCCGCCTCCGCCTCCGCCGCGCCGGCGGCGACCGCTGGGTGGAGGCCGGAGACTTCTTCGCCGGCCTGTTCGCCACCGCCCTCGAGCCGGACGAGATCCTGGTCGAGGCCGCGATCCCGCCGCTCCCCGCCCGCACCGGCTGCGCCTTCCTGGAAGTCGCCCGCCGCCACGGCGATTACGCCCAGGTCGGCGTCGCCGCCCTGGTGACTCTGGAAGAATCCGGCCGCTGCCGCGAGGCGCGGCTGGTCTACCTGAGCGTCGGCGACGCGCCGGTGGTCGCCCGCGAGGCGGCGCGGCTGCTGGCCGGCGAGGAGCTCTCGCCGGCGGCGATCGCGGCGGCGGCGGAGAAGGCGGCCGGCGACGAGATGAACCCGCGGGAGGACGTCCACGCCACCCCCGATTTCAAACGCCACCTGGCGCGCGTGCTCACCCGGCGGGTCCTGCACCGGGCTGCCGAACGGGCGCGGAGCGGAGCGAATCTTTCATGAGCTATAAGGTCTCCGTCGTAGTCAACGGCCGCGCCTACGAGCGCGAAGTCGAGCCGCGCCTGCTGCTCTCGGACTTCCTGCGCCACGACCTGGCGCTGACCGGCACCCACGTCGGCTGCGAGCACGGGGTGTGCGGCGCCTGCACCATCCTGTTCGACGGCGAGCCGGTGCGCTCGTGCATCCTGCTCGCCGTGCAGGCGGACGGGCATGCCCTCACCACCGTCGAGGCGCTGGCCCCGTCCTCAGCCCCATCCTCAGGAGAGCTCCACCCCTTGCAGCAGGCCTTCTGGGAGTGCCACGGCCTCCAGTGCGGCTTCTGCACTCCGGGCTTCCTGATGACGCTGGTCCCCTTCCTGGAGGAAAACCCCGACCCCACCGAGGCGGAGATCCGCCAGGCGATCTCGGGTAACCTCTGCCGCTGCACCGGCTACCAGCACATCGTCGACGCGGTGAAGCTTGCCGCGGAGAGGCGGCGGCAGACCCTGCAGGCCACGGGATGAGCCGGTGATCGACCTCGACGTCCTGGAGGCGCTGTTCGCCGAGCGCGAGCCCGGGCTGCAGGCCTTCCTCCCCGAGGAGGGGAGGTTCGAGCGCCTGCGCCGTGAAAAGAAAGGTCTCGAGGCCCGCTGGCCCGATCCGCAGAACCGGCCCCACCTGTTCGGCATCCCGATCGGCGTCAAGGACGTCTTCCACGTCGACGGGTTCGAGACCCGGGCCGGCAGCCGCCTGCCGCCGGCGGTCCTCCGCGGCCCGGAGGCGCCGAGCGTGACGGCGCTGAAGGAGGCCGGCGCGCTGATCCTCGGCAAGACCGTCTCGACCGAGTTCGCCTATTTCGCCCCCGGGCCGACCCGCAATCCCCGCAACCCGGAGCACACGCCGGGCGGATCGAGCAGCGGCTCGGCCGCCGCGGTCGCCGCCGGCCTCTGCCCGCTGGCACTCGGCACCCAGACGATCGGCTCGATCCTCCGCCCCGCGGCCTTCTGCGGCGTGGTCGGGTTCAAGCCCTCCAAGACGCAGATCTCCACCAGTGGCATGGTCCCCCTCTCCCCTTCGCTCGAACGAGGTGGGCTTCTTCACGCGCAGCGCCGGAACGGCGCGCCTGCTGGGCAGCCTGCTCTGCGACCGCTGGCGCCCCTACCCGCCCGAGCGCAGGCCCCGGCTGGGGGTGCCGGTGGGCCCCTACCTGTCCCGCATCTCCAAGGAGGGCATGATCCATTTCCGCTCCGTCTGCGACCGTCTGGCCGACGGCGGGTACGAGATCCTGCCCGCTCCCGCCATGGAGGACTTCAACGAGGTGGTGGCGCGGCACTACCGGGTCGTCGCGGCCGAGGCGGCGCGGGTTCACCGCGACTGGTTCGCCCGCTTCGAGGAGCTCTACGATCCGCGGACGGCCGAGCTGATCCGGAAGGGGTGCGAGATCACGGACGAGGAGCTGGCCCGGGACCTCGCCGGATGCCGCCGGTTTGGAGACGAGATCACGGAGCTGATGGACCGGCACCGGCTGGACCTCTGGATCTCGCCGTCGGCCCCGGGCGCCGCGCCGCGGGGGCTCGACGCCACGGGCGATCCGGTGATGAACCTCCCCTGGACCCAGGCCTTCATGCCGGCGGTCAGCCTGCCGGCGGGGCAGAACGCGGAGGGCCTGCCGATGGGGGTGCAGATCGCCGCCGTGATGGGAGACGACGAGGACCTGCTCTTCTGGGCGGCCGAGATGGAGAGCCTGCTGCGGGAATGAGCGCCGGGGCCGCCGTCCGCTGCGCCGTCCGACCCGGGTCCTACTACAACTCGGTGGTTCTGATGCAGCTCCAGCGGGCCCTCGCCGGCCTGCCCGGTGTGCTCGACGCCGGGGTGATGATGGCGACGCCGGCCAACCGCGAGCTGCTGACGGCGAGCGGATTGATCGCGGACGGATCGGAGGGACCGGAGGGAGAGATCGCGGCCGGCCCCCACGACCTGCTGATCGCCGTCAAGGCCGAGAGCGGCGAGGCGGCAGGCGAGGCCCTGGCCCGCGTCGACGCCCTGCTCCAGGTCCGGCGAAGCGACGGCGAGCAGGATTTCCGGCCGCGCAGCCTCGCCTCCGCCCTGAAGCTGCTGCCGGAAGCGCGCTGGGTGCTGGTTTCGGTGCCCGGCCGCCATGCCGCCGGCGTGGCCGGCGAGGCGCTCGACCACGGCCGCAACGTCTTCCTCTACAGCGACAACGTGCCGGTCGAGCGGGAGGCGGCGCTCAAGCGGCAGGCGCGCGAGCGCGGGTTGCTCGTCCTCGGGCCGGACTGCGGAACGGCGATCGTCGGCGGCATGGGATTCGGCTTCGCCAACCGGGTACGCCTTGGGCCTATCGGACTGGTGGGCGCCTCCGGCACCGGGCTGCAGGCGATCGCGAGCCGGATCCACGACCTCGGCTCCGGGATCTCGCAGGCGATCGGCACCGGCGGGCGCGACCTCGCGGCGGAGATCGGCGGGATCACCGCCGCGCAGGCCCTCGACCTCCTGCGCCGGGACCCCGAGACGCGGGCGATCGTGCTGGTCTCGAAGCCCCCTGCGCCGGAGGTGGCAGCCCGCCTGCTCGGTCTCGCCCGCTCGGCGGGCAAGCCGGTCGTCGTCTACTTCCTCGGCGCGCCGCTCCCCGCGCGCCGGCTCGGCAACCTCCACTTCGCGGCGAGCCTGAGCGAAGCGGCCGAGATTGCGGTGGAACTGCGGGAGGGGACAAGCCCCTCCCCTACGTTCGCATCGCCACGGGCCGGAGGCTCTCTTCGCGGCCTCTTCTCGGGGGGCACGCTGGCCTACGAGACGCACCTCGGGCTCTCGGCCGTCCTCCCGCCGAGCCGGTACAAGATCATCGACCTGGGGGCCGACGAATTCACCATCGGCCGCCTGCACCCGATGATCGATCAGGACCTGCGGCTCCGCCGGCTGCGGCAGGAGGCGGCGGACCCGGAAGTCGCCCTGATCCTGCTCGACGTCGTGCTGGGCGAGGGGGCCCACGCCGATCCGGCCGGAGAGCTCGCCCCGGCGATCTCCGGCGCTCTGACGGAGGCTCGGGCCAGGCGGCGGGATCTCGACGTGGCCGCCGTGGTGATCGGCACCGACGAGGACCCGCAGGACTTGGCCCAACAGATCGAGACGCTCGAGCGGGCCGGAGCCGAGGTCTTCCGCACGGTCGGCGAGTTGGTGGACTTCGCGGCGCGGCGTCTGGCGGCGAGCGAAGAGACGGGGGGCACTCCCGTTCCATTGGCGGCGATCCGCGGACCGATCACCGCCGTCAACGTCGGGCTGGAGTCCTTCTACGATAGCCTCGTCGGGCAGGGCGCCGCCGCCGTCCAGGTCGAGTGGAAGCCACCGGCGGGGGGCGACGAGAAGCTCGCGGGGATTCTGGAGAGAATGGCGAAAATGAAGAGCCGCTCATGATCGACATCGATCAGGCCAACCGTACCGCGGTCGAACGCATGATGGCTGCCCGGCCGATCCTGAAGGAGATCGCCATAGCGCGGGAGGTCATCCCCGGCATGGACGACGACCTCCTGCTCCACGCCGGCCCGCCGATCGAGTGGGCGCGCGCCTCGGGTCCCCTGCGCGGCGCCGTGATCGGCGCCCTCCTCTTCGAGGGGCGTGCGCTCGACGAGGCCGGAGCCGCCGCCCTGGTAGAGCGCGGCGAGGTCCGGCTCGAGCCCTGCCATCACCACGCCGCCGTGGGTCCGATGGCCGGCGTCATCTCCCCGTCCATGAAGGTCTACGTGATCGAGGACTCCACCCGCGGCCACCGCACCTTCTCCAACCTCAACGAGGGGTACGGCAAGGTGCTGCGCTACGGCGCGTTCAGCGACGAGGTGCTCGCCAGGCTGCGCTGGATGAACGACCTCCTGGCGCCTGTGCTCGGCGGAGCGCTCGAGCTGCTGGGCGGCATCGACCTGCGGGCGCTGATCGCCGAGGCCCTGCACATGGGGGACGAGGGGCACAACCGCAACAAGGCCGGCTCGCTCCTCTTCCTCAAGCTGCTGGCGCCGGCGATCGCGCGGATCGCGCCCCGGCAGGCGCTCCAGGAGGAGGTCCTGAGCTTCCTGGGAAACAATCCACTTTCGGTGCTCAACCCGGTGATGGCGGGCTGCAAGGCGATGGCCGACGCGGCCCACGGCGTCGAGGGGAGCACGATCGTCTCGGCCATGGCGCGCAACGGCACCGACTTCGGCATCCGGGTGAGCGGCCTCGGCGACCGCTGGTTCACCGCCCCGGCCGAGGTGCCCGACGGCCTCTACTTCCCCGGCTTCTCCAGCGCGGACGCCAACCCCGACATCGGCGACAGCACCATCACCGAGACCGCCGGCATCGGCGCCTTCGCCATGGCGGCCGCCCCGGCGATCGTCACCTTCATCGGCGGCACGCCGAAGGACGCCCTCAACGCCTCGCTCGAGATGTACGAGATCACCGCCGCCGAGCATGTCCAGTTCACCATTCCCGCCCTCGGCTTCCGCGGCACGCCGGTGGGGATCGACCTGCGCCGGGTGGTGGAGCTGGGGATCACGCCGCGCGTCAACACCGGCATCGCCCACCGGCAGGCCGGCGTCGGCCAGGTGGGCGCCGGGCTGGTGCGGCCGCCGATGGAGATTTTCGCCGAGGCGCTGGTCGCCTTCGCGGAGCGCTACGAAATCTGAAAGGAGGAACCGTGTACGTCCCCTACGATATGAGCAAGGTGAAGATCCTCGACCTGTCGCAGAACTTCAGCGCCGATTCCCCGTCGTTCGCGTTCTACGAGGGGCCGACCGTCAAGTGGGTCAAGCGGCTCGCCTTCGAGGGGGTGAACGCGCAGTTCCTCTCGACCACCAACCACATCGCCACCCACCTCGACTCGCCGATCCACTTCTACGATCCGGGGCCGGACATCTCGGGCATTCCGATCCAGACGCTGGTCGGCCCGGCATGCATCGTCGACCTCTCGCAATTCGGCATCGGCGACTATCAGATCTACGGTCCCGAGCACTTCGAGGAGTGGGAGCGCAAGACCGGCATCACCATCCAGCGCGGCGACATCCTGGTGATCCATACCGGCTATCACCACTTTTACAACGAGGACTGGTACAAGGTCCACAACCAGGAGAAGGCCGACCTGCCGCGCTGCTTCCTCAAGCACCCCGGCCCCCAGAGCCGCTTCGTCGACTGGGTGCTCGACCGCGGCATCCGCTGGCTGGCGGTGGACTGCATCGCCGCCGACCACCCCTTCAACACCAACGTGCGCAAGGCGCGCCCGGATCTGATTCCGGAGGTCGAGAAGGTGATCGGCATGTCGATCGACGAGGCCTTCCCCTGGCCCGCGGACTACCAGTGCATGCACGTCAAGCTCTTCCCGCGTGGCGTCTTCCACGCCGAGAACGTCGGCGGCCAGATCGACGAGGTGCTCGATCAGCGGGTCTGGTTGGGCTGCTTCCCCTTCCGCTTCAAGGGGGGCGAGGCGGCCTTCGCGCGCATCGTGGCGTTCGTGGAGGAGCGGTGAGCCCTCGGCATCTCGCGAACCGCCGCAGCTCAGCGTGGCCGGTAGACTTCGCGACGGTGGCCGACGGCGTGAATGACGAGGATCCGCTCCGCGCTCAGAATCTCGTAGAGGACCCGGTAATCGCCGACCCGGAGCTTGTAGAGGTGGGAGAGCTCACCGCTCAAGGGTAGCGGTCTGATCGCATCGATGTTCTCGGCAAGCCATTGCACCCGCTTGACGATGCGGCTCGCGACCTGCCGATCGAGAGCCGTAAGCTCGCGCGTCGCCGCATCCAGGATGCGCAGGCTGTACATCGATCAGGCGAGGCCAAGCCGGCGCGCCACGTCGTCGAAGGGTTCGCCGCGCTCGCCGCGCGCGACAGCGGACTGTTGGAGCTCCAGGCGCTCGCGCACGGTCTCCCGTAGCTCGAGCCCCTGGTCTGGGTCGCCCAGGACTTCGGTGAGCTTGGCTTCGATCAGCTCGCCGAGCATCTCCTTCAGCTCTTCGGTCGTCATGTCGGCAACGGTCTTGCTCATCTCGATCTCCTGTCAGAGGCCCGATTCTAGCCGATAGACGGGATATGGTTGGCGGATCTTCACGAGGACCTGGAGGATGATCATGGCGGCACAGCCTCTCGGAGACCGGATCAAGCGTAACGAGGACCCCCTCCTGCTGACCGGGCGGGCGCTGTTCATCGACGACCTCGAGCTGCCGGAGATGGTGCACGTGGCCTTCCTGCGCAGCCCCTACGCCCACGCCCACATCCGCGGCATCGACGCCTCGCGGGCGCGGCAGCGGGAGGGAGTGATCGCGGTCTACACGGCGGCGGACCTCGGGAGCTACTGGCAGCACGGGCCCCTGCTCGTGCCGCCGCCGCCGGTGGAGGGGATGGTCTTCAACGAGCGGACCCAGGTCCCGCTCGCGAAAGACAAGGTGCGCCACCTCGGCGAGCCGGTCGCGGTCGTCGTGGCGGTCTCCCGCTACGTCGCCGAGGACGCGCTGCCGGACATCGAGGTCGAGTACGAGTCGCTGCCGGCGGTGGTGGACCTGGAAAAAGCGCTGGCGCCCGGGGCCTCTCTGGTGCACGAGGACGTGGGCTCGAACCTCGCGGCGTACGTGCCCCAGAAGAAGGGGGACTACGAGGCCGCCCGCGCAAAAGCCGACGTGGTGATCCGCCGGCGCTTCCATTACGACCGTGGCGCCGCGGCGGCGATCGAGAACCGGGGCGTCGTCGCGCAATGGGACGCCCGGGCGCAGAAGCTGACGGTCTGGGACACCACCCAGGCACCGATCCCGGTGCGCAACGGCCTGGCCGCCATGCTGGGTCTCTCCGAGCACCAGGTGCGGCTGGTGACGCCGTTCATCGGCGGCGGCTTCGGTCCCAAGATCATGATGTTCTATCCGGAGGAGGTGCTGATCCCCTGGCTCGCCCTGCGGCTCGAGCGGCCGGTCAAGTGGATCGAGGACCGCGCCGAGAACTTCGTCGCCACCACCCAGGAGCGCGGGCAGATCCACGACGCGGAGATCGCCCTGACCCGCGACGGCGTCATCCTCGGCGTCAAGGACTCCTTCCTGCACGACACCGGCGCCTATGACCCCTACGGCCTCACCGTGCCGCTCAACAGCCAGTGCACCGTGATGGGCCCCTACCGGGTGCCCGCCTACCAGAGCGAGTTCCGGGCGGTGTTCACCAACAAGACGATCGTCACCCCCTACCGCGGCGCCGGCCGCCAGCACGGCGTGTTCGTGATCGAACGGTTGATGGACCTCGCCGCCCGTGAGCTGGGGATCGACAGGAATGAGATCCGCCGGCGCAACTTCCTGAAACCGGCCGAGTTCCCGCACGACCACGTCATCATCTATCAGGATTTCGCGCCGCTCTACTACGACAGCGGCAACTATGAACCGGTGCTCGACAAGACGCTGCGGATGATCGGTTGGGAGAGCTTCGTCAACGAGGAGCAGCCGCGGCTGCGCGCCGCGGGGCGGCACGTGGGGATCGGCGTCGTCGCCTACGTCGAGGGGACCGGCATCGGCCCGTTCGAGGGGGCGCGGGTGCAGGTGCAGACCAACGGCCAGGTCACCGTCGTCACCGGCATCGGCACCCAGGGGCAGGGGCACTTCACGGTGCTCGCCCAGGTCGCCGCGCAGCAGCTCGGGGTGGAGGTCGCCGACGTTCACGTGGTCACCGGCGACAGCGACCAGTTCCACTGGGGGACCGGCACCTTCGCCAGCCGCGGCGCGGTGGTGGCCGGCAACGCCACCAACGAGGCCGCGAAGAGCGTCCGCGAGAAGGCGATCCGGCTGGCCGCCGAACGGCTCGGGGTCGCCGAAGAGCAGATCGAGCTCGCCGGCGGCAATGCCCGGGTCGCGGCCGAGCCGGAACGGTCGATCTCCCTGGGCGAGCTGGCGCGCGTGGCCAACCCGATGCGCGGCGCGGTCAAGCCGGGCACCGAGCCGGGGCTCGAGGCCACCCGCTACTTCGGCCCCTACCGGGGGGCCACGGCGAGCGGCTGCCACGCCTGCATCCTGGAGGTCGACCCGGAGACGATGCAGGTCGAGATCCGGAAGTACGTGGTGGTCCACGACTGCGGCGTGGTGATCAATCCGCTCCTCGTCGACGGCCAGGTGCACGGCGGCGTGGCGCAGGGGATCGGCAACGCCTTCTACGAGCAGCTCGTCTACGACGACAACGGCCAGCTCCTGAACGCCAGCTTCATGGACTTCCTCCTCCCCACCGCTCTCGACGTGCCGCGGGTGGAGGTCGGCCACGAGGAGACGTCGTCGCCGCTCAACCCCCTGGGCACCAAGGGGGCCGGCGAGGCCGGCGCCATCCCGGTCGGCGCCCTCTTCGCGCAGACGGTGGAGAACGCGCTGGCGATCCCCGGCCTCGAGATCCTAGAGATCCCGCTGAAACCCAGCCGGCTCTGGGAGCTGGCGGAGGGAGCGCGCTCGGGGGTACGATGAAAGCATGCCGGATCTTCCCCGGCGTTCTTCCTTTCGGATACACTCCGGCCGTCCTTTCTGCCAAGGAGGCTCTCGCTTGAGTCGTAAAACTTTACGATTGTCGACTTCCGCGACCTTGAACCCCCGAGACGAGGGGTGTAGATTGCCTGACATGGGCGCCTCCTCCGGTATCAGGATCTTCCTCAGCTACACCCAGAGTGACAGGGGATGGGCGAGGAAGCTTTCCGGGGATCTCGAAGCCGCGGGGTTTCAGGTCTTCGACCCCGTGGACGAGTTGTTCCCGGGCGACAACTGGTCTCTCGAGATCGGGAAGGCACTGGACGAGTCGCAGGCCATGGTCGTTCTGATCTCCCCGGCCGCCGTCCGCTCGCCTTGGGTGCAACGGGAAATTCAGTACGCCCTCGGCGCCGAGAAATACCAGGACCGGCTGATTCCCGTGGAGGTCGAGCCCACGACCGAATTCCCCTGGGTTCTCCGCCATGTCAAATGGATCAGAGGGAACCCTCAGGAGGCCGGACGGCAGATAGCGGAGATCCTTCAGGCGGCGGGAGAACTGGACGTCCATGCCGACGCCCACTGAAACGTTCCTGTCCCACTCTTCAGAAGATCGCCAGTTCGCAACGAGAATCGGGGACATCCTCGAAGCGCATGGCCTTCCCTACTGGTATCTGGGGGCGAGAATACAGACCCTGAAATTCCGCTACTCTTCGGGCACGCCGCCCAGGTCCACCCCCGGCGTCCCCCGCATCAGCGTCCAGTAGAGGACGAACGCCACGCCGAAGCCCACGAACCAGGCGTAGTCGTAGAGGAAGCGCAGGCCGGGCACGATCAGACCGATCAGCGCCGCGGCGACGCCGGCGAGCAGCGAGAGGATCGCCTTCCAGTTCCAGCGGCCGTAGATCCCGTCCGAGTCATACAGATCGGCCAGCGACAGGCGCCCCTTGCGGATCAGCCAGTAGTCGGCGATGAAGATCCCCGCGATCGGACCCAGAAAACTGGAGTAGCCCACCAGCCAGCCGAAGATGTAGGTCCCGTAATCCGACAGCAGCCGCCAGGGCATGATCGCGATTCCGAGGATGCCCGTGAGCAGGCCGCCGATGGCGAAGTTGATGCGCGACGGCCAGAGGTTGGCGAAGTCGTTGGCCGGCCCCACCACGTTGGCGGCCACGTTGGTGGTGAGCGTCGCGATCAGCACCGCGAACAGCGAGATCAGGATGACCAGCGGATTCCCCAGCCGCGAGAGCAGGACCACCGGGTCCCAGATCGCCTCGCCGAAGATGAGCACGGACGCGGAGGTCACCGCCACGCCGATGAACGAGAACAGCGTCATCGTCGTCGGCAGGCCATAGAGCTGGCCCCGGATCTGCGCCTTCTGGTCCCGGGCATAACGTGACAGGTCGGGGATGTTGAGGGCGAGCGTCGCCCAGAAGCCGACCATGGCGGTGAGCGACGGCACGAAGAAAGCCAGAAACTCGCCCGTCGTCCGGAACCGGCTCGGCCGCGCCAGGATCGGCCCGAAGCCCCCGGCCCGCAGAGCGGCCCAGGCGAGGAGCGCGAGGCCGGCCACGATCAGGAACGGCGCGGCCCAGGCCTCCAGCCGCTTGATGGCATTGCTCCCCCGCACGACGATGTACATGTTCATCAGCCAGAAGGCGAAGAACGAGATCCAGACTCCGCCCGGCACCCGCTGCCAGCCGGGGACGGCGGTCGTCATCATGGTCTGGATCGCCTGGCCGCCGATCCAGGTCTGGATGCCGAACCAGCCGCAGGCGACCAGCCCGCGAAGGATGGCTGGCAAATTGGCACCTCGGGTGCCAAATGAAGCGCGGGCGAGCACCGGAAAGGGGATTCCGAACCGGGTCCCCGGATGGGCGATGAGCACCATCGGTACCAGCACGATCAGGTTGCCGAGCAGGATGGTGAGCATCGCCTGCCACCAGCTCATCCCCCCCTGCACCAGCCCGGCCGCCAGCATGTAGGTCGGGATGCAGACCGACAGCCCGATCCACAGCGAAGCCATGTTGTAGGTGGTCCACGTCCGCTGCTCGACGCGGGTGGGGGCCAGGTCCGCGTTCCACAGGCGAGGATCGGACGCCGGCTCCCGCAGCTCGTACAGCTCGCCGCGAACCCGCCGCATCGCCTGGACGCGGCCCGGAGGACTGGAGACGGAGGGTCGCTCCGCCGCTGGCTCGGACATGGTGGAGGAATGGTACACCGGCTATGGCACGAAGGATGCTTTTTAGCGAGTTGAAAATGCTTGAAATCCCCAAGCCGCGGCCCCGGGCCGTACGAGCCATGGACTTTTACGACGCTTACGAGATCAGGGAGCGACCTCTCGATGGTACGCATACGCCCTCTTTTGCTGTCGGTGTCTTTGCTGCTCGCGAGTCCGGTCTCACCGGCGACCGCTCCTGAGGAGGTCTTCGTGGACCGCGCGGAGGAGCTCGGGGTGAGCTTCGTCCACGCGAACGGCATGTCCGGCCACCTCTACCTTCCCGAGGTCATGGGCTCCGGCGTCGCGCTGTTCGACTACGACAACGACGGCGATCTGGACATCCTGTTCGTCCAGGGGGGACCTCTCGGCCCGGCGGCGACGTCCGCGGGAGGAGCTTCCGGCCCCCGTCTCTACAGGAACGATCTCTCGGCGGGCCACGGGCTGCACTTCACCGACGTGACCGCGGAGAGCGGCCTGCATCCAGGCGGCTACGGCATGGGGGTGGCCGTCGGCGACTTCGACAACGACGGCCGGCCCGATCTCTACATCACTGCCCTGGGCTCCAACCAGCTCTGGCACAACAATGGCCCCGACGCCTCCGGCCACGTCACCTTCACCGACGTCACCGCGCGGGCTGGAGCCGACGACCCCCGCTGGAGCGTGCCCGCGGCCTTCATCGATTACGATCGCGACGGCTGGCTGGACCTCTTCGTCGGCAACTATCTCAAGTTCTCGTTCGCCACCCACAAGCCCTGCCGGGATGCGGCCGGCGCGCCGGACTACTGCGGTCCGGTGCCGTCCGACGCCGTGCCCGCCCGGCTCCTGCACAACCGGCGGGACGGCACCTTCGAGGACGTCACCGCGAAGGCGGGGATCACCGCCGCCTACGGCCCGGCCCTGGGCGTGACCACCGCGGACTTCAACGGCGACGGCTACCCCGACCTCTACGTCGCCAACGACGAGACCCCCAACCAGCTCTGGATCAACCAGAAGAACGGCACGTTCCGGGATGGCGCGCTGCTGGCCGGGGCCGCGGTGAGCGGCGAGGGGCGGCCGCAGGCCAGCATGGGAGTGGACGCCGGCGACTACGACGGCAACGGCAGCGAGGACCTGGTGATGAGCAATCTCACGGGAGAGGGCGACACCCTCTACCGGAACGACGGCACCGGCCTGTTCGAGGATGCCTCGCTGCCGAGCGGCCTTCAGACCCCCTCCTGGAAGCTCACCGGCTTCGGCCTGTCCTGGCTCGACTACGACAACGACTCCTGGCTCGACCTCCTGGTGGTCAACGGCGCGGTGAGAAAGATCCAGGAGCAGGCGCGGGCCGGAGACCCCCTGCCGCTGAAGCAGGAGAAGCAGCTCTTCCACAACCTCGGCAACGGCCGCTTCGAAGAGGTCGGCAAGCGGTCCGGCGCCGTCTTCACGACCCCCACGATCGGCCGCGGCGCGGCCTTCGGCGACCTCGACAACGACGGCGACACGGATGTCGTGGTCGGCAACAACAACGGTCCGGCCCAGGTGCTGATCAATCAGATCGGCAACCGGCGACCGTGGCTCGGGCTGCGGCTCGTCACCGGTCAAATTCCCGGCCAGCCAGGCCGGGACGCCCTGGGCGCCGTGGTGGAGCTCTACCGTCCGGGCAAGCCCGTGCTGCGGCGCCGGGTGCATACGGACGGCAGCTACGCCTCGGCGAACGATCCGCGGGTCCTCTTCGGCCTGGGCGATGCGCCGCGGGTAGAGAGGGTGGTGGTCCGCTGGCCGGACGGCCGGATCGAGGAGTGGAAGAAGGTCGCGGTAGGCGCCTACACCACTCTGCGCGAAGGGACCGGGACGCAAGGGAGCGTGCGATGAAAGCCCAGAGCCTCTCCTCGAAGATTACCCTCCTGATCCTGGCCTGGCTGCTCTCCGCCGCCGGCGCCGGTGCCGGACCGATGACGCTGCTGCCGGTCCCGGAGGTGGACACCGAGGGGATGGAGCCCGCGATCCGCCAGGAGATCGAGACCGATCGGAAGAGCCTGGAGGAGGCGATCGCGGAATTCCCTCCCGGCTCCCCGGAGCTGGCCGAGGCCTATGGGCGGCACGGCCAGATCACCGCCCTCTACAAGCTCGACACGATCGCCCGGATCTGCCTGGAGAATGCCGCGCGGCTCGCCCCGGCCGACCTCCGGTGGAGCTACTCCCTGGGCGCCCTTCTCCAGACGACCGGCGATTTTCCGGAGGCCGAAGCGCACCTCGCCCGCGCCCTGGAGATCCGGCCGGGAGATCCCGCCGTCCTCATCCGGCTGGGCGAGGTACGGCTTCAGCTCGGCCATCTGGACGACGCACGCCAGGCGTTCGAGGCGGCCCTTCCCGCGCCGGGCGCCGCGGCGGCCGCCCACTTCGGGCTCGGCCGGGTGGCGCTCCTGCAGGGAGATGCCCGCGCCGCGGTCGGCCATTTCGTGTCCGCTCTCTCCACCCAGCCCGGGGCCGCCGAAATCCGCTCCCCCCTCGCGATCGCCTACCGCAAGCTGGGACGGCTCGACGACGCCCGGGCGGCCCTGACGGCCTACGGCAAGGGGCGTGTGACCTTCCCCGATCCGATCCTCGATCAGGTCGCCCGCCTGAACGTCGGCAGCCGCCAGTTCATTCAGTACGGCACCTCGGCGCTCCGCGAGAAGCGCTTTGCCGACGCCGTGCAGGCCTTCCGCAAGGTCCTGAAGAGCGAGCCCGGGAACGCCACCGCCTGGATGAACCTGGGGGTCGCTCTCGAGGGATTGGGAAACCGGGCCAGTGCCGAGCGGAGCTATCGCAAGGCCGTCCAGCTGCAACCGGCTCTCGCCCGCGCCCACTACAACCTGGGAACCCTCCTCGTGGCACGCGGCGTGGCAGGGGAAGGAATCGAGCACCTGGAGACCGCCGTCCGCCTCGATCCGGAGTCCCCGGACGCCCTTTTCAATCTCGGCCGGGCGCTCGAGGAGACCGGGGAGCCCGCGCAGGCGCTCGACCTCTACGACCGCCTCTTGAAGCTCGCCCCCCAGGACCTGGACACCCGTTTCCACCATGCCCAGACCCTCTCCGCTCTCGGCCGTCACGACGAGGCCGCCACGGAGCTGGGAACGATCGTCGTCGCCGCTCCGCGCGAGGTGGCGCCGCGGATCGCCCAGGCGGCCGCCCTGCTCGCCGCGGGCCGGGACGCGGACGCCCGGGCTCGCCTCGAAGAAGGGCGGGCCCTGCTGCCGGACGGCGAGCCCCTCGCCCAGCTCCTGGCTCGGGTGCTCGCCGCGTCCCCACGGCCGGGGGTCCGCGACGGCCGGAAAGCTCTGGAGATCGCCCAGAGCCTTCTCGCCGCCGACCCCACGGCCGAGAATGAGGAGATCCTGGCCCTGGCTCTGGGGGAGACGGGCCGCTTCACCGAGGCCGCCGGTCACCAGCGCCGGGCCCTTGCCGGCGTCCCGCCGGATTCCCCGGACCGTCCGCGCCTCGAACGCTGTCTCGCCCTTTATGAACGGAGCCGGCCGTGCCGCGCTCCAGGTTCCTGAAGCCCTGAAATGGCCTCATCTTCGCCTCTTGTCAAATACGCGAAGTCGGCGTACGCTGAGCCCGTACTCCTTTTTGACGCCGCTCGCGAGATGAGTGATCGATAGGAATCAGGACGGGGGCTCCGCCGCCATGTCCGCTTTTTGAAAGGACGATCACGAAATGACCGGTTCCCCTTCGCCGGCGCCGACGCGCTGGACGCGCGACTACGTCTTCGACATCCTGCGCGAGCTCGGCATCCACTACATCTTCGGAGTGCCGGGCACGAACGAGATCCCGATCATTGACGGCACGTCGATCGCGTCGAACGACGTCCGCTACATCGAGTGCCTGCACGAGAACATCGCCCTCGGCGCCGCCATGGGCTCGGCGCGGATGACCGGCAAGCCCGGCGTCCTGGTCGTGCACGTCACGCCGGGGATCGGCCACAGCCTCGGCAACCTGTTCAACGCCCAGCGCTCGCGGGTCCCCCTCGTGATCCTCTGCTGCCAGCAGCACAACGAGCTGGTGACGCAGGAGCCGCTGCTGGCCTCGGACCTCGTGCAGATCGCTCGGCAGTACACGAAGTGGGCCCACGAGGTCCGCTCGTGGGAAGAATTCGCGCTCGTCCTGCAACGCGCGTTCAAGGAGGCGATGGCACCGCCCACCGGCCCGGTCTTCGTCGCGATCCCCTGGGAGTTCACGATCCACGCGATCGGCGAGAACGATCGCATCGAGGGGGTCACCCGCGTCGCCCAGCACTTCACCGGCGACCCCGCGGCCGTCCGGGAGGCGGCCGACCTCCTGGCGCAGGCGAAGAGCCCGGTGATCATCGCCGGCGATGCCGCCGGCTACGCGGACGCCTGGCCCGAGCTGCAAGAGCTCGCACGCCTCCTCGGCGCGCCGGTCCTGCTCGAATCGTTCAGCAGCGTCGCCAACTACCCCAACCGCGATCCGCACTGGCAGGGGGAGCTGCCGACCTCGCAGTCGGGTGTCCAGCAGGTGCTCGCAAAACATGACGTCGGCTTCCTCTGCGGCTTCGGCAACCAGGCGCAGGTGACGGTCTTCAAGTACAGCGAGGGACCGCTGCTGCCGAAGACGATGAAGAAGATCTACCTCACGAACAGCACCTGGGACATCGGCAAGAATTATTACGGCGAGCCGGCGATCTTCGGGGACATCAAGGCCACGCTCCCCCTCCTCAACGAGCTGGTGGCGCAACAGCGGCCGGCGGGCGCCGAGGAGCGCAACCAGGAGCTGGCGAAGCTGGCCGAGACGCGCTGGAGCCAGTGGATGGCCTACTCCGAGCTCGCTCTGGACCAGAACGAGATCTGGGCCGTGCTGGCGGCCAACGCGCTGCGCGAGCTGATCGCCGAATACAACCTCGAAAAGCGCTTCGTCTACGTTCACGAAGCGGTCTCCGATCCCGCGCCCTTCCAGATGCTGCTGCCACTCGACCGCGCCGCGGCGGCGCCGATCAGCTACTACTGCGTGGCCGGCGGCTCGCTCGGCTGGTCGATGCCCGCCTCGCTCGGGATCAAGCTCGAGGACGAGGGGCACCAGGGGATCACCACCGACCTGGTCGTCAACGCCGTCGGCGACGGCTCGTCGCTCTTCTATCCGCAGGTCTGGTGGACGGCCGCGCACCGCTGCCTGAACGTCCTCTACATCATCACCAACAACCAGGAGTACCACACGCTGCAGGTCGGCCTCGGGCAGGTAGTGGCGACCTACGGCGACACCCCGGGGTATGGCTGGCACCCGCAGACGATGGACCCGGAATACCTCCGCATCCAGCGGCCGAGCTTCGATTTTCCGCAGCTCGCCAAGGCGTTCGGCGTGCCGGACGGCCTGGTGGTGACCGATCCCAAGGCGGTGAAGGAGGCGGTCCGGACCGGGGTCGATCACGTGCTCCAGAAAAAGGGATCGTTCGTGCTCGACCTGCGGACGGCGCAGGCGCCGCCTCCGCCGCCCCCCACGGCCGACGCACAGACGGTCCAGGCGGCGCGCGAGGCCCGGCGCACGCAGTACATGGCGCGGTACGCCGCGCAGCCACCGATCGACATCTATCACCACCGGGACGTCGAGGCGAAGGGGCGCGCCGTGGCCGCGATGGCCGTGCCGTTCCCGCCGGACGTACCGACTATTTTCTGAGCTCGGAGGGACAAAAACATGGCGGACGACATTCTCGACGTAGCCATCGTCGGCGGCGGCGTGTCCGGCGTCTACGCGGCCTGGCGGCTCCTCACGGAGGGGAAGAAGAAGAGCGTGACGGTGTTCGAGGCCAGCGATCACATCGGCGGCCGGCTGCTCTCCGTGCCCGCGCCGAAGATCCCGAACATGGTCGCGGAGCTCGGCGGCATGCGGATCCTGCCGGCGGTGCAGCCGCGCGTCACCAACCTGATCGACGTGCTCAACGGGCAGCTGCGCGGCTCCGAGAAGATCGTCACCTACCCGTTTCCGGTCGACGAGCCGCAGAACCTCGCCTACCTCCGCGGGACCTACCTGCGGCTCGCGGATTTCACCCTGCACCCCGAGCGCGTGCCGTATCGCCTCACCTTCCAGGAGTTTGGAAAGACCTCGGGAACGATCATCGTCGGCGCCATCGAACAGATCATTCCCGGCATCACCAACCCCGACCTCACCGAAGAGCAGCGCCAGCAAATGGCGCAGGAAGCCTCCTTCGCCGGGGTGCCGCTCTACCGGCAGGGGTTCTGGAACGTGCTGATGCGGGTGATGAGCGGCGAGGCGTTCCAGCTCGGCGTCGACGCCGGCGGCTACGACTCGACGCTCAGCAACTGGAACGCGGCGGACGCCATCCCCTGGTTCCTCTCGGATTTCGGCGTCAGTCCCAAATACGAGGGTTTCAAGAACGGCTTCCAGCAGGTGCCGCTCACCCTCGCGAGCCTCGTCGAGTCCACCAAGGGGGGCTCGATCGTCCTCGACACCAAGCTCAAGACGTTCGATCAGGACAAGAAGACCGGCGCCTTCGAGCTCCGCTTCGACGACGGCTCCACGCGGCGCGCGCGGGCGCTGATCCTCGCCATGCCGCGCCGCGCGCTCGAGCTGATCGGCAGCCCGCTGCTCAGCGACCCGGCGGTGACGGAGCTGATCAAGAGCGTCACCCCGCGGCCGCTCTTCAAGCTGTTCACCACCTATACGAGCCCCTGGTGGCTGGCGGCCGGCGTGAAGGAAGGGCGCACGGTGACCGACCTGCCCGTGCGCCAGACGTACTACTGGCCGCAGAACGACGGCAAGCCCGCGCTCTCCGGCCGGGCGATGCTCATGGCCAGTTACGACGACGGCTCGAACATCAGCTTCTGGGACGGGCTCCGCCCGAAGCGCGGCCAGGGGTGGCGGGAAGGGGTGGCTCGCGTCGGCGAGCTCGAGATGTTCCGCGGCGAGGCCGATCGCGAGAACAGCGACCCCGAATGGCTCAAGTATCACGCTCCCCTCCGCATGGTGGGCGAGGTCGAGCGTCAGCTCCAGCAGATCCACGGCCTCGGCTTCGTCCCCGCGGTCGTCGACGCGGCGTTCAAGGACTGGGGCGACGATCCCTTCGGCGGCGGCTGGAACAACTGGAACATCGGCGTCAAGAGCTGGGAGGTGAAGGAGCGGATCGTGCAGCCGTACGCGGACAAGGACCTCCACATCTGCGGCGAGGCCTATTCCGATGCCCAGGGGTGGGTCGAGGGGGCTCTCCAGACGGCCGACCTGATGCTCGCGAAGTTCGGGCTGTCGCCGCTCGCCGCGAAACCCGTCAAGGGCGACCGTTCAAAGAAGCGTTGACCGGCCTTCCGAAGCTCCACGGTGGCGGCCTCCCGGGCGGCCGCCACCGCGGGCTCGGTCAACCTGCGATCCGGCGAAAGGCGTGTCTTGCCGCGAAGAAAGCCAGGCACGCCACGCACAGAACCAGAACCAGCGTCCGCAGGTGCAACGCGGTGGAGACCGCCACCCCGATGCCGGTGCCCATCGCGAGATAGGCCACGATGCAGGCGGGGCATTTCGGCAGCAGCACCAGGATCGCGGCCGGAGCCACGGTGCCGGCGACCTCACAGCAACGACGGGCGCTCACGCGTGCTCCTCTCCCGAGCAGCACGCGGAACCCGCTTTCACCGCGGGAACCGGCTCATACCGATCATGATGGCGAACCCAGGCCATCGGGAAGGGCAGGCTCTCCTCGTCACGCCCCTTCGGCGTGAAATCGAGGAATCGGTAGACTCCGAGCAGCTCCTCGACGCCTCGCGCGTACGCGGAGTAGGTGTGAAAGATCTCACCGTCCCCGTCCTTGTAGAACACGCTGACGCCGGGGGCTTCCTCGCTCGGGAACGCGTGGAGGCCGTAGTTATAGGGCACCTTGCCCTCGGCCATCTCCTCCTTGGTAAAGGAGACGTGATGGTCGCGGTTGAAATCGTTGCCGTGTGACGAGACCCACTTGAAACCCCAGCCCATGCGCCGCTGAAACGTTTCGATCTGGGCCCGGCGCGCCCGGGAGACGACGGCCAGGGTCACGTCCCGCTGGGCGAGGTGGACGCGGCTGCCTTCGAGATGATCGGCCACCATCGAGCAGCTGGGGCAACCCTCCGGCCAGTCCGGACCGAACATGAAGTGATAGACGATCAACTGGCTGCGCCCGTCGAAGAGATCCGCGAGCGTTTCCCTGCCCGCTGGACCTTCGAAGACATAGCTCTTCCCGACTCTCTCCCACGGCAGCTCGCGGCGTTGCCGGCTCAGCTCGTCGCGGAGCCGGGTGAGCTCCTTCTCCTTGGCGAGCAGCTGTTTGCGGGCGTGGAGCCATTCTTCCGGAGATACGATTTCCTGTTTCGCGGTCTGTGGATTCATGATCTTCCTTTCGGAGTCGAGCTGCGGTTCTGATCGGTACTACGGCTCCCGGCCGATCCGGGATACGCGGCCCCGCCAGAATCAATTCGACCAGGAACGATCGACGGCTACGGAAGTAGCCGCCGCCAGGACCCACGGGCAGTGCAGGTAGTCCGCGATGCGCGTCACGCGGTGATCGATCACTTCGAGGCGGACGACCGCTTCCGGCTTCCACTCTTCGGCGTCGCGATTCATCAGGATGATGACCGCGGGCTCGCCGTCCACCTCTCCCGCCGCCAGCCGCCACGGCACCGGCCAGCGCCCGTAGTTGCCGAAGTAGGGCGCTTCGGCCAAGGGACCGATGAAACGGTCCGCCACGCGCAGGCGGGCGTCGGCGGCGATGAGCTCCCGCAAGCCGTCCCAGTCGCGGCGATTGAATCGTTCGACATAGAGGTGGAGGAGCCGTGCCTCGTCCGGGTCCTTCGCGCGTGGAGGTACTCCGTGGTCAGACAATGCCGGCAATTTCGCGCGGCCGCGATGGAGCGCGGCCTTGACGCCGCCCACCGTGGAGCCGACGAGCTCCGCGATCTCTTCGAGCGAATAATCAAAGACGTCCTTCAGCAGCACGCAGGCGCGCTCCTTCGGAGGCAGGGCCAGCACGAGGTGCTCGACCGCCCGTCCGAGGGCCGGCCCGGGAGGATCGACCGGCATCACCCGGTCCGGCTCCAGGACGGCGGTCTCCGCTTCCTTCCGGACCTCGCGGCGGCGCAGAAAATCGATACACCGATTGTGCGCGATCCGGAACAGCCAGGGGGACAGGGGGCGGCTGTCGTCGAAGCTGTCGAGCATCCGGTAGGCCTGGAACAGCGCCTCCTGGACGACGTCCTCGCCGTCCAGCACCGACCCGGTCATCCGCGAACAGTACCGGTGCAGGCTCGGGCGGAGGTTGGCGATCGTCTCCAGGAAGGCCAGGTAGCGGGCCTCGAAAGGGCCGGAGGCATTCATTTCAAGTCGGTTCTCCAGATCCATATCTACCCTATACGCGGCCCGCGCCCTTGAGGATACGGACAGGCCTTTTGCTCAGTGTGCCCCCACCCGGATAGTCTGCCTCCGGTCCGTACGCTCAATGACGCCGAGAAATCCAAGCGTCCGAAACGCTCCCTGGCGATCACGGGGCGCTGAGAGCCGCCAGGTTCTTCTGGACGATCTTCGTGCGCGGGTGCTCCGGCCCCAGGTGCGCCTCATCGATCGCCAGTGCCCGTTCGAAGCGCTGGCGCGCGGCCTCGCGGGCGCCCTGTCTCCACAGGGCGATCCCCACGGCATTGAGGCTGCGGGCAACGTCGGGATGCTCGGGTCCGAGAGCCTTTTCCCGGATGACCAGGGCTCTTTCACTGTGCTGGCGCGCACCCTCGAAATCCTTCTGCTTTCGCAGGAGAGCGCCTAGCTTGCCGTGAAGGCGGGCCACTTTCAGGTGCTCCTCTCCAAGGATCTTTTCTTGGATCTCCAGAGCCCTTCGCAGGTAAGGTAACGCTTCGCCAGGATTCTTCTGCTTGACGAGGAGCGCACTGAGAGCGTTCAGGCTGTTTGCTATCGCCGGGTGCTCCGGGTCGAGGACCCTTTCGCGAATCGCCAAGGCTCGCTCAAAGTACTCGCAAGCCTTTACAAGGTCCCCCCGCTGGCGGAAAAGGTCGCCTAAATGGTTCAAGCTGCGGGCGATGTCCGGATGGTCTGGGCCGAGAACCGTTTCACGGATCGCCAGCGCCTGCTCATGGAGCGATTGGGCGGCCGAAAGATCCCCTTCCTTCAGCAGGAGAACAGCAAGGTTGGTAAGGCTCTGGGCGGTATCTGGATGCTCCGGGCCGAGAGCTTCGGAACGAATTGCGAGGGCTCGCGTCAAGTGCGAACGGGCTGCCTCGAGGTCTCCCTGGAACCGCAAGACCACCCCGAGGTTGTTCAGAGTGGTCGCCATATCGAGAGTCCCGCGTTCACCGGCTCTTTCTTTGATCGCCAGAGATTGTTCCTGATACGCTCGGGCCCCCGCGAAATCTCCGCGGCACCGCAGGAGGACACCAAGATTGTTGAGACTCTGATCGGTGTCCACATGCTCCGGACCCAAGACCTTCTGCCGGATCCCAAGCGCACGCTCCAGGTAAGGAAGTGCGCCGTCGTAGTCGCCAACTTGTTGGAGATGAGATCCCAGAAGGTTGCAGAGATTCGCGACCATGGCGTCTTCACGATCCAGGGCCCGCTGGGTTATTAGCCGCAAGTGGGGCTCCCAGGCGGAAAAGGGGTGCGGAAAACCTAAGCTCACGCTCCTCGACTCATCGGTCACTGCTTGCTCGACAGCAGCGCGATCCTCTTCGCTCACGGCTGTCCTCTGTGCGAACGCCGCCACCAGCCGGTGCAGGACCCATCCCCGCTCGCCTTTTGGCTCCAGCAGCCCCAACCCGGTCAATCGGATCACGGCATCTTCACCTCGGAGGACCATGTCCGCATCGGCCTGCGCGACGCCGCCGACCGCGAAGAGCATCTCGCGTGGGATCGGCTCTCCGGGGGCCAGCCAAGCAGCCCGGCGCAGCAGGATGATCGCCAACGCGTCGGTGGCGTCTTCGGGCTCCAGCCGCTCGAAGCTCAAAGCGAAGGTTCGGGCCACGCTAGCTTCGTGCCGGGTCGGCAGGATCTTCGACGCCTTGCCCTGGAGAGATGGGTGATCGAGCAGATCGCTGTCGCGGAGGGACGCGAGATACTCCGCCGGCTGACCAGGGAAGGTGCCGGCGTATCGGGACAGAAAGCTCCCTGCGAGGTGTAGGGCCAGCGGTAGATCGCCAAGCTCGGCGGCGATCGAGCCCAGGACGGAATCGCCCTCTGGCAGGTCTGGGCGAAACCTCTTCAGCAACTCGAGGCTTTCGGCGCGGGTCAGCGTTCCAAGAGCGATCACGCGGACGCCCAGCGTCGGCTCCCAGCGGTCGCGCCGGCTGGTGAGGAGCACCCGCGCGCCACCGAACGGGGGCCGCCAGCGGTCCAGGAGCTCTTCCTCTTCACAGTTGTCGAAGACGAGCAGCCGCGGTAACGAGCTTTGCCAAGCCTGCTCCACGAGGCTGACCTGGTGCGCCAGCGGCAACTCTTCATAGCTCGGATGGAGATTCAGCCGCCGGCCCGCGGTGGCGACCTCGGCGGGAACAGCCGCGGGATCGGCAAAGCTCATCCAGAAGACGCCACCAGCAAAGTAGCGGCCATACCGGTGGACGAATTCAACGGCGAGCTGGGTCTTGCCGATCCCTCCGAGACCCGTGGCCGCTGCGGTGTCTACCTGACCGATCGCGGAGACGTCCCCTTGTTTGAGCTGCCGGGCCAGAGTGCGGAGATCGTCCTGGCGACCGACGAAAAACGGGTTGGCCGGGAACGGCATGCTCGAACCGGGAGGGGGAGGCCGCCGCTCGGGAATTTCGTCCACGGGCAGACACTCCAGCCAGGAAACCACGGTCACGGGATCGGGGAGCGGCAGCCCCGCTGGAAAGCTCGTCAAAGCGGCAGGTATTGCCCTTCCTCGCGCCAGTCCGGCAAGCAAGCGCTCTTGGGCGGCGGTCTGATCCAACCCGACCAGGTCGATATAGCCGATCGACCGTAAGAGCCCTGCCGGCTCGACCTTACGGACCCGTACCGGCAGGATCTTGCCCAACTCACCGGTAGGGTCCCGGTGGAACGCAGCCATCCACTCCGCCTCACCAAACCGGGAATTCAGGTAATCGGGCGAGAGGACGACCAGTGTTCGCTCGGCTTCGTCGACGGTCCGGTGCATCTCTCCGACGAAGTTGACCCCAGGCCGGAAGTCCCAGGACTGCAGTCGCGTGTCGTACCCTGCCGCCACCAGGACGCTGGCGATCCATTCCGCCCAGACCTCGTCGACCCGGGTGTAGCTGATGAAAAAGTCGATCATGGTGCCTCGCCAACACTGTTCCGGCCTGGGAACCCTCCTATCCTACTTGTTTCGCGAGACAAGCTGGCCGGATGCACGAGCAGGGCATTCTCCCTTCCGACGCCGAAGCTGGAGCGCCTTTACTTCCTCGCGTGGATCTTCTCCCGAACCGCGCTGACGAACGCGCCGGGATCTTCGACTTCGATCACCAGCTCGTCGTACTTCTCGTGATCGAGCGAGAGGACCACCGCCTCCGTGGGATGGTGAACGTCCCAGAACACGCGTTTGCCGTCCTGATAGTACGTTCCCGCGGTCACGACGTACGGAATCGAGGTGCCCGGCATCTTCAGGCCGTGAAACCACCCCTTGACGATCTCGGTATCCACACGGATCGCCGTGATGTGCTCGAGCGGGATGCTGAGCTGGCTCTTGAAAGCCCACACCTTGTCGAGACCTTCGACATACAGGTGCAGAGTGCCGTCTTTGATCTCGTGAGTCATGAGGACGCCCCTTTCTTGGACATCAGAGTGATATCACTATGATCTCTGGTACGCACAGGGGAGAGGAAGGTTGCGTCGAGGCCCGCTCCCCGTCTCTCCAGGCCCAGAGGCTCAGGGCTGGGGTAGACTTCCGGCGAATGCAGCCCCTGACAGCCCCCAGCCTCGACGAGATCCGCGCCGCCCGCGAGCGTCTGGCCGGGGTCACCCTGCGCACGCCCCTGGTGCGCCTGAACGCCGACGGCGCGCCGGGTGAGATCTGGCTCAAGCTGGAGAATCTGCAGCCCATCGGCTCCTTCAAGCTGCGGGGCGCCGCCAACGCCATGCGGCTCGCCGGGCCCGAGGGATTGCGCGACGGGGTCTACACGGCGAGCGCCGGCAACATGGCGCAGGGGGTGGCCTGGAGCGCCCGCGAGCTCGGCGTGCCGGCGGCGGTCGTGGTGCCCGACCACGCGCCGGCCACCAAGCTGGCAGCCATCGAGCGCCTGGGCGGCCGGATCGTGAAAGTGCCCTTCGACCGCTGGTGGCAGGTGCTCCAGGAGCACTCCTTCCCGGGGCTCGACGGCCTCTTCATCCATCCGGTGGCCGACCGGGCGGTGATGGCGGGCAACGGCACCGTGGCCCTGGAGATCCTCGAAGACCTGCCGGACGTCGATACCGTCCTCGTCCCCTTCGGCGGCGGCGGGCTCTCCTGCGGCATCGCGGCCGCGCTGGCCGCCCTGCGTCCCGAGGCCCGCGTCTTCGGCTGCGAGGTGGAGACCGCCACGCCGCTCTCCACCTCCCTCGCCGCCGGCTCGCCGCAGACCGTGGACTACCGGCCGAGCTTCGTCGACGGCATCGGCGGCAAGAGCCTCCTCCCCGAGATCTGGCCCCTCGCGAGCACGCTGCTCGCCGGCGCCCGCGTGGTCCCCCTCGAAGCCGTGGCCGCCGCCATACGGCTGCTCGCCGAGCGCCACCGCGTGATCGCCGAAGGGGCCGGAGCCACCTCCGTCGCCGCCGCCCTCGCCGGCGTCCCAGGAGCCCGCAAGACGGTCTGCGTCATCTCCGGCGGCAATCTCGACGCCGCCAAGCTCTGCGCCATCCTGGAGGGGCGAATGCCTTGATGCGCCTCCGGCTCCTTCATAACGCCACGTAGCGCCTCCGCGGCTGCTCATCCTCGCGGATGGCGAGACGCTGGAGATCTGACGGCGACGTTGCGATACCGCCAGACGGCGTCGCGTCGCCCGTGGATATGACGCGATGCCGCGGGAGGCGTTGCGTAGACCGCGGCGGCGTTGCAATGCCTCCCGGCGACGACGCATAGACCCTGGCGATGTCGCGTTGCCGCTGGAGACGTTGCGTAGACCGCAGAGACGTCGCAATGTCGCCAGCGACGACGCGTAGCTACTGGCGGCAGTGCGTAGTCGATCTCCGGCGACGCAATGTCGCAGGGCGATGTCGCGTCGACCGCGGCGGCGTCGCGATGTCGACAGAGGTGTCGCATAGACGCTGGAGGCGTCGCATAGCCCGGAGAGATGGCGCGTAGCCCCTGGAGGGGTCGCGTTGTCTCCGGACATCGCGACAGATTCACCTGACGATCCAGGGCTCGGGTGGCTGGAGCCGTTTCGAGTAGACTATCGCGACAGTTTTCGATCCTCCTCAGCAGGTTGCCGGGATGTAGCGCTCCGGGCGGCGGAGTCTTCGCGACAGGGGAGGAGACCCAAAGGAGGGACGGGTGAGCTCACAGCTTTCCGTGGCACAGGTGCTGGCGAATCTGGAGGCGCAGATGAAGCTCCTTCGCGACAAGGAGACCCATCATGCCGGGCAGGAGGCCTTTCATCGCGAGCAGCGGGCCGTCCATGCCGCCGAGTACGAGACGGTCGCCCGGCACTACGAGGCGTTCAAGGCCTCGGCTGGAGGCGCGGCCGAGATCGCGTCCCGCTTCGCCGCTCCCGAGCCGCCGCGGGAAGAGCCTTTGCCACCCTTGAAGCCCGCCCTGCCCAGCCGGCTGGTGGCCCGGGCGGTCCTGGAGATCCCGGCGGGCGAGAGCTTCGCGCCCACCCGCGTCGCCGCCGAGGTGAACCGGCGCTATCCCCGCGAGCTCCGCAAGCCGATCGGCTCCCGTCTCGCCTCGACCGCCCTGCGCCGCCTGCTCGCCGAGGGCAAGGTGCGCCTCGTCCGGAAAGGGACCGCCCACCGCGAGGCCATCTACGCCCGCAGCTGAAGCGAAGGCGGCACTCTGTTCATATCGTGCGATCATCCAGACATGGCTCAACTCCTGGTCCGGCACCTCGACGACGATATAAAGCTTCTCCCGAACCAATGTGAGCAAAACTGAAAATACTCAGGGTGCCGATGGCTTTCCAGCCCGCCGGAACCCGCTCTCAGCAGCCCCAGCGGCATTCGGGTGGAACCTTTTCCGCGGGTACATCGCCGGCGGGCGGTCGAAGTCGACCTGTTCGACGTCGGTCCAGGGCACGTACTCGGGGCGCTGACGACCGTCGCCGAAGATCAGCATGCCGGCATTCCCCTTGCCGAGGTCACCGGCGCGCTCGAGCTGCAGCTCCTCGCCGTCATGGAGGGTCACCCTGGCGCGCTGGGCGCCGCGCTCTTCGCGGCTGGGGGGCACGATCGAGGCGATCAGGCCGAAGGGGATGGTGTAGTCCACGCCCTGGGATGGAGCGTCGAACGTATCGGTGGTCTCGCTCTCGTCGAGGTCGTAGACCAGCCGGCCGGCGAGGCGGCGGCCGGCACGGGTGGTGACGCTGCCCGTGAGCGGGCGCCCCGGCGGGAAGTCGCCGTAGGCGGGGCCGCTGCCGCCGGGGCTGAAGTCGACGCGCTCGAAGGCATCCCAGGAGATCAGCACCCGGCCATAGCGCTGGTCGTCGACGTAGATCCCGCGGTTGCCGTGGCCGACTTCGCGCGTGCCGGAGAGCACGATCTGGCGGCCGTCGAGCAGCGTCATCAGGGAGCTGTCGCGCGAGCGGCGCGCGATGGAGCGGATGGTGTCGAAACGCAGCCTGAGCTCACCGTCGACGGTGTGGCCGCCGAGCTCGTCGGGGCCGACGCACTTCTCCCGGTCCCATTGGACGAAGCCGGTGAAGTCGCCCTGTCGTGTGCGCACCGTACCGTGCAGCCGGTCGGGGGCGGCGCCTAGCCGGGCGGTGGGGAGGAGCTCGATGGTGTGGATCCGCAGACTGTCGAGGTTCACGACGCCGCGGCTGCCGTCCCACACTCGCACGCCGTCGTCGAAGTCGCTGGCCTCGAAGCGGTCGAGGTCGAACACGGTCCCGCTCTTGAGAGTCACCCGCACCTGGCGGCCGCGCGCCTCGATGCGCGCGATGTCGCCGAAGCGCGCCATGAAAAGCCGGTCGACGTCGATCGGACTCTCCCTCTGAGCGATCTTGATCCCGAAGATCTCGATCGGGCGGCGCTCCTTGGGCAACCGCCCTGGCGGCACGTGGGCGAGCCAGGGGTTCTTGTGCTTGGAGCCGTTGAAGTAGTCGCCCCAGAAAGCCTCCTGGTCGCCCCCCCAGCGCAGCCGCCCCTCGTAGGTGGCGCCGGCATCGGCGGTGACGCGGCCGTAGAGGAAGCCCTGGGCCTCCACCGCCGAGGGGATGGTGGTCGCGGTCGCCGCGGTCGAGGGGGCGATCGCGGGCGAGGTCGCCGCGGCGGGGTCGGCGTCCTGCTCGAGGGCCCGGCGGCCGGCGGCGAGGGCGAGGAGGACGAGCACGGCGGCGAACGCCCCGCCGGCGATCGCGGCTCTCTTCATGGTCGGTTCTCCTGCGGAAGACACGCATCTCATGCCGCGTTGCGGCCTGCCTATCTTACGCACGGGGCGGCGAGAGATTACGCTGGAGTAACCAACTTCGCCATCTCTTCCTTCGGCCTCCGGTCGAGCCGAGCGGCATGAAGAGCTACGTCATCCGGTACCGCACCCCTATTTGAAATAACCGTTGACGTCGATGAGCAGATCGACGGTACCGGACGAATCGAGCTGCACGGTGAAGGTGCCGGTGCCGTCCCTGGAGAGACCCAGGAGTTGATTATTGGCGCGGATCTGGGCGGTGGAGAAGTTGATGGCGGAGGTGAGCGCGAACGGCCGGACGCCGGGGAAAATTCTCAGGTCGCCGGCCGCTGTGCCCTGGACGACCGTGACATTGACAGAGAGAGCCGTGGCATCCCCGGGAATGCCGCACACGCCGGCGCTGGCGAAGGAGCGGTAGCCGCCCGGCTGGAGGGTCGGAGCGCCTAGCGGCCCGGCCGCGCCGCGGGTATCGAGCACACGGCAGGGAGTGACGGTATAGAACTGGCTCGCGGGCGGCGGTATCTGGTGATCGTCGGAAGGCTTCAGCTCTGTGAAGGTGCCGGTCACTCCGCTCCATCGATCATCGACAACAGGGCCCTGAAGGGTCTGCGCCAGGACGGCGGGCGGAAGGATAAGCTCGACGCGGTCGTAGGCGACGCCTCCGGCCTGTTCGGGGATTTCGAGCCGGCCCTGCGGGTCGAACGTCGGCTGGGTCAGGAGCAACGGCACATTGCTCCCTTGTGGATACAGGCGGACCATGCCGGCTGTCACCGGGATGTCCTGGTAGCGGAGAGCCCTGTCCTCGGTCGAATAGACGCCGATCCGGAGCCGGTCGAGCGTGAATTTGTTGGAAGCAAAGCCGAACACCGGGCCGTCCCCCCAGAAGGACGGACGGAGGCTCACCGATTGTAGCGGCGCTCCAAGAGAGCTCCAGCCGGCGACCGTGCCGAAGCTCACCAGAGTATTGAGAGGCAGGGGCAGCGGTGCGCTGACCCCGATCAGATTACTCTCGCTCGCCACAGGCGAGGTGCTCAGCTCGAACTGCATGAAGGCGGGGCCGCCGGTCAGCGCGACCAACTTCGCCTGGAGATCGACGAGCTGAACTTCGCTGATCACCGCGAGAGGCGCCGGAGCCGGATTGACTCCATGGCCGGCCGTCGTTACGACCGCGGCGCCGGCGGCCTTGAGGCCCGCATTGTTCTGCGCCAGAGCGAAAACCTGATACTTGCCGCCGGCCGCGTAGTCGTGCGCGACAGTCTGCTGCTGATTGCCCGGCGGGACCGTCAGGCGCGTCATGCTGCCGTCGCCCCAGAGGACGACGAGCCCCACTTCCAGGTCCGAGGTCGTCGCCGAGTCGGCGGCCCGCACGGTGAGGTCGATCCCAAACGTGTTGCGCGGCTGGTAGGAGAGAGTCACCGCCGGCGGATCGGCGAGGAGGCAGCCATTGAACATCCGGGGCGAAACGGTTTCGCCCGGGAGCGGCACGGCGAGCAGTCTGTAGTCCTCCAGAGCCTCATTCTTTTTCAGGATGTCGAGCGCGAGGGGGCTCATCGATTGCAGGAGCACCGCATCGGCATCGATCCCGGCGAGATATTGATCGATCGCCGCCGGGGTCCAGATGATCGATTCGACGTAGGCAAGGCGGTTCCACAGGTTGGGGATGCTGGAGATGAACCGGACCAGGCCGAGCTGCCGGAGGGCGTTGAGCTGCGAGGGCTGATCGGCATAGTTGCCCGAGGTGTCATTGATCCTGAATTGCGCTTCGCTCCAGTCCTCGGGAACGGAGGGTGGCAGGCGGTCGCGCCAGCCCGCGCAGCCGCGTCCAGTGATAAAGGTTTCGAGCGAGGAAAGTGAATGGCTGTGCTGAACGATCGAGCTCGACGAGGTGGAGCTGGTGCTGTATCCAGCGAGAAGGGTGGTCCAATCGCCCAGCGCCCTGCGGCCGAAAGATTGCGCCCGGTTGTCGATCGCCGGGGCCGACTTCATGATGTTTTGGGGGTCCGAGTTGATGGCGTTGATCTGCCCAGGAGTGCTCGTGCTCTGGCACATGGCCAGATGATCGCAAACCTGGCCGGTCGCGAAACAGGCCTGCCCCGGTACCGTGTCACCCACGATCAAGGCCATACCGACTTGATGAGTACCCGCTGCGTAGTTGAACGGGTTGCAGTTGATGACCGGCTTGCCATCGTCGTCCTGCGGAAAGGACGTGTGACAGCCACCGCCGCCATAGCCGCCCGGCTGGAGGCAGCAGGCGAAGCACTGACCGTCCCCACAATCCCTTTTGAACGCTTCCCAGGTCTGAAACAGGTTGAAGAACGTGCCCGCGACACCGCCGGTCGGAAGGTTGCTGATCGCACAATATTGGGCTGCCGACAGACAGAGGCTGTCGCTGAAACCGCGGCCCCGGCACTTTCCATAGTTGGTAAACAGATCATGGGACCATTTGTACACACTGATGAGATCGCCGAGCGTGCCCAGAGTATCCAGCGCTCCGCTCGAGGTCTGGGCCCGGGCACCAGGGCTGGAAAGAATCGACAGCAGAATTCCCAGGACGCAAATCTTTCTGAAGACTCTGGGCTTCATGGCACTCTTCCTTTCGCTCAGCCGCATGCTTCGCATCTTCATGTATGCTTCACATCGGAATCTTACCAAAAAAGCGGCCCCCACGCTCAGGGCGACGGCAAAACCGGCCGGCTGAAAGCGGAGACAAGGGCGTGCGCCCCTTGTGCTACGTGCGGTAACCCTCGTATAGCCGGAGGAGCGGGGAGCACCACAACTCCGCTGGTTTGTCACGCAGCGGCGTGCTCAGGGATCTTCTGAATTTCGTCGCGCAGCTTCCGCTCGGCGTGCCACAGATCATGAGCTGTCTGCATGCGAAGCCAGAAGCCGGCACCGTTGCCGCAAAACCGCCCAAGGCGCACCGCCATCTCAGGGGAGACGGCCGAGCGTTCGGCAAGGATCGAATGCAGCATCTGCCGGGAGACGCCGAGTTGCCGCGACGCTTCGGTAACAGTGAGATTGAGCGCTGGGAGCACGTCCTCGCGCAGGATCGCGCCGGGGTGCGTGGGCTCCATGTTGGGTGGTTGCTTGGCGGGATACTCAGGCATCGTCAGCTCCTCAGTGGTATTGCTCAAGGTCTACTTGCAAGGCGTCACCATCTTCCCATTCAAAGGTGATACGCCACGGGCCATTGACCGCGAGTGCGTAGCGGGTAGGCTTACCTTGAAGCTGGTGGAGTCTCCATCCCGGCATGCTCAGCTCCCGCAAGTCCTGCACCTCGTTGAGGGCCATCAACCGCGCTCGCACGCGGTCGAGCAAGTCGGCTCTCACCCCTTTCGGATCGCCCTCGTTCCAAAGCTTGGCCAGCCCCTTGTGTTGGAAGCTCCGGATCATCAGGACTAGGGTAGGCACGTGCGGCCAACGTGTCAAGCGTGGCTTTACGACTCTGTAGGGTCGGAAACAGAGGTTGAACCGGCGTCATGCGGCGCCGGTTGTCTTTTGGGGGGAGAAGGGATCGGCCAGCGGGACCCGCGACATGGTGCGCGAGTGGTCCCCCAGTGGTCCCCGGGACGCAAAGCCCCCGGGATCGTTTTCGAGCCCTTCCGCTAAGTGCTTTATTTTAGAGGGATTACGTGGTGCAGCCAGGAGGACTCGAACCTCCAACCTACAGATTCGTAGTCTGTTGCTCTATCCAATTGAGCTATGGCTGCGGAATCCCATGAGGAGAGCGGATTGTAGGACAGCTCCGCGCGGTGCGCAACCCCCTCTTGGAGAGCCCCGGGGCGGAGAGGCGTGGAAGCAGGTGGTGCAGCCAGGAGGAGTCGAACCCCCGACCTACAGATTCGAAGTCTGTGCCAGTGGGGTTCCATGGTGTCTCACCACGTCCCCATAAGTCACTGAAAGTATGGACAGTTAGCGACATCACCTGTATCATAGGGCATCATGCCAACCCATGCAAGCGCATGCACCAGTGGTCACCCCAGTGGTCCCCTCCGACGGCGACGCCCCCAACTTTTCCGGGAGAGTTCCCTATGAAGCGCAACACGGCCCCCCTGACGGACCGCGGTATCCGCTCTCTCAAGGCTGAGGGTAGGACGCGCGTAGAGGCAATGGACAGTCTCGTGGCCGGACTCGGCGTCCGCGTCCTGCCGACAGGCCAGAAGAGCTGGTTTCTCCGCTACGGCCCTCGGGAGGGCCGCCGAAGGATGGTTCTGGGTGCCTACCCCTCCCTATCTCTGGAGGATGCCAGGACCAGGGCCCGGGAGCTGGTGTCGGGCCTCACGGTCAAGGGGCGGGACCCCATGGCCGAGCGGAAGGCCGAGCGCGTCGCCCGCAGGAAGGCCGGCGCCGAGACCTTCGAGGCTCTCGCTTCCTGCTACCTGGAAGAGCACGCGAAGCGCCGCAAGCGGCTCCGGGGCTGGCAGGAGGACGAGCGGAAACTGCGGGTTGAAGTGCTCCCGGCGTGGGGCTCCCGCTTGGCTGGAGAGATCCGCCGGGCCGATGTCCGCGACCTCCTCGAGAGGATCGTGGCGGAGAGGGGCGGCGTTTGCGCCAATCGGACCCGCGCCCTGGTGTCCAAGGTCTTCTCCTTTGGGATCGAGAAAGAGCGGGTCGAGTCGAATCCGGTCTACGGCGTCAGGCGGCTCTACACAGAGAAGCCGCGCGAGCGAGTCTTCACCGAAGGGGAGCTTGGCGCTCTGTGGCCTCTGCTCGATCGCCTCCAGCCGGCGGTCGCCGCCGCCTGGCGCCTTGTCCTCTTCACCGCCCAACGGCCCGGAGAGGTGCTCTCTCTACGGTGGCGGGACCTTGAGCGCGACTCCCTTGGGTGGTGGTGGAATATCCCGGCCGAGCTGACGAAGACCAACCGCGCCCACCGTGTGCCGCTCTCCCCACAGGCTCTCGCCGTGATCGAGGCTCTCCGGCCGCTCACCGGTTCCACGGAATGGGTGCTCGCCTCCCGGGCCGAAGGGAAGCCGCTCACGTGGCTGTCGCACAGCTCGGCCCGGTTGCGGGAGTGGTCCGGCCTGGACCACTTCACGCCGCACGATCTCCGCCGCACCGCCGCGACCTGGCTAGGCCGCTCGGGGGTCCGCCCCGACACCATAGACCAGCTCTTGAACCATGCGGCCGGCCGCATCTCCCGCACCTACAACCGGGCGGGATACGACGCGGAGAAGCGCCAAGCGGTGGTGCTGCTCGGGTCTCTCGTGGAAGGCGTTCTCGCGGGGGAAGAGCGGTCCAACGTGGTGCGGATCGGGTGACGGCATGACGAAAAGCTGGGGGGAGCTTGTGGCGCCCATTTACGCCGATCGACATGCCTCAGAAGACCTCGGCCACCGAATGGCTTCCCTCCGTTGGTTCCTGCGATTTTATCAGCGGCGTAGGCCCGAAGTCGTCGCCGAACTCCGATCTCAAATTCTCCCGCTCTTCTTGGAAGTTATGCGTTTCACAATCCAGGGGCAGCAGGCAAGCAGCCAAGAGCTAGAGACTTACCAGGAAGCCTTACGGCGCTGGATAGATGACTTCGGGCTACCAAAATCCGAGGAAATGGCGGCGGAGGCTGCGTTGACCCTTCTTACTCCGTCCCCATCCGGTCGGCTCGTGTTTTCGTGGGATTCCACGCAGGAGATCATGCGATCCCTGAAGAGGAAAGGCTCCCCCTCGTATAGATACTCTCACCCCTTTACCTTTCAAGCTCAGGGGTGGACACCAGCAGAAGAGAGCATCGAGGAAGCTGTAGACCGCCTGAGAGATCATTTCGAGAAGGCCCTCGCGGAACACAGGGCCGCTTGGCACCAAGAGCAGAGGATCGGGGTCAGCCTCTATGCATTGTGGAAGCGGGATCAAAAACACGTCCGCCATCTCCGATGGCTGGCACATACGCAAGCTTGTCCGGATCTCTCACGCCAGGAAATCGCAACCCGATACAAGTGCTCGATCGATAAGGTCCGGCGCGGTTTACAGGCGGCGGCGGATTTCATCGGCCTTCCACGAGAGAGCATCCACCGGGCGCACCCTGGAAGGAAACCTCGCCCGCGCTCGGCCTGTTGAGGCTCCCCCTCCCCCGCGCTCGTAATTACTGGCAATCCGCTCCGCCGCTCTTTGCCAGCTATTAACGCCTTCCTCGCGCACCCTATTCTCAGGGCAGAGCACCGCCAATCACGGCGTTGCACCAGGAGGCACCCAAGCCATGGCCGTTTCCCCGATCATCCGCCCATCTCAGGCCGCCCGCCTGCTCGGCATTTCTCGGGCTACTCTCTACCGCTGGGAGGCTTCCGGCCGGCTGGCGCCCCGAGTCATTCTCGGCCCTGGTGTGAGTGGCTGGAAAGAGGCCGATCTCGCGGCCTTCATCGCTTCGGCCCCCCGTGGCGACCGTTCGCTCGTCTCTGGCCTGAGAGGCTAAAGAGGTGGCGGAAGAGGTGCGCGGCCCGGAGCAGCTCGAGCTGGTCTTGGGCGCCGCGTTGACCGTCTCGGGAAAGGGCCTGCAAGCCACTCCTACATGCCAGGAAGGGCGCGGCGGGGCGGGTGCCGGGGGCATCGCTGAGGGCGTTGTTTCCGCGGTCAGGGCGGGCGCTACGTCGATCCGCGTCGCCGAGCTGCTGGGAGTGACGCTCAAGAGGGAGGGAGATCACTTCAAGGGCCGGTGTCCCCTGCCAGACCACCAGAAGGAACAGAGCGGGAGGACTCCTCCCTTCACCGTCTACGGTAGCGAGCGCGGCGGCTGGAAGTGCTTTTCGTGCGGCGACGGCGGGGGCGACGGGATCGCGCTCTACCAGGCCGTCCGTGGCACCGACTTTCCGGAAACCGTCCGGGCGCTCGGGCTGTCGCTCGGCATGTCCATTGAGCAGCTCCTCTGCAACGGCAACGGAGCGCGTCCCCGTGCCACGAAACCTCGGCCGGCGGCGGCGCCCGCGGCCACGAAGCGGGAGACGAAGCGAAAGGAACCCGCGGCGCCGCTCCCCTGGGAGGCAAGCGAGGAACCGCCCGCGGCGCTCTGGCACGAGCAAAACGGCACGCCGTCTGACCCCTGGAAGATCCGGGACGCGGCCGGGCGTCTGTTCGCCGTGCACTGCCGTTTTGAGCTCGACGACGGGGGCAAGGCGTTCGCGTGGTGGCGCAACGGGAAATGGACGCTCAGAGGCGTCAAGGTGGCGGCGGCTCCCCTGTACGGCGCCGAGCTGCTCGGCGGATGGGACCAGGGCGCGGCCGTCATCGTGACTGAGGGCGAGAAGGCGGCGGATGCTCTCCGGGCTCGGGGACTGCAAGCGGTGGCCACGGTGTGCGGGAGCGGCACAACGCCGGGGGCCGGGGCGCTCGTGGTGCTCGGGGGGTGGCGCGGGCCTGTCATCCTCTGGCCAGACTTCGACGATTCCGGCCGCACCCACATGGAGCGCGTGCGGGCGGCGCTCCCGCCCGGGCCGGACGTTCGGGCGTTCGCCCCGTCTGACCTCCCCGTGAAGGGAGACGCCGTCGAATGGCTCGCCGCTCGCCCCGGCGCCGATCCCGTGGAGTTGCTCGGGGAGATCCTCGCGGCAGCGGAGCGCTCGCCGGAAGCCGAGCCGGAGGACGCGGGTGCCGATTCCCCGGCGGTCGTCGACGGCCCGCGCATCGACTGGCAAGGATTCGACGATTTTTGCGACACGGCGGAAGCGGCCCCGGATGTCCTGATAGGGACTTCGGATAGCTGTTTCCTCGCGGGGGACGGGCTCGTGCTCCTCTATGGGAAAGGCGGGGCGGGGAAGACTACGTTGCTGGTTGACCTAATCGCCCATGCTGCCAGCCGTAAGGCGTGGCTCGGGCTTCCAATCAATCGCTCCCTGAAGATCCTGGTAATTGAGAATGAAGGCTCACGGGTGCAATTCCGCAAGAAACTGAAGCGGAAGCGCGACGGATGGGAGGGGCGGCCATTCAGTGAGAACGTCGAAATCTTCGCGGGGCCGTGGGCAAAGATGACGCTAAGTCATGAGGGGCTCCGGCAGCAACTGGCGGAAAAAATCGACTCTTTCGGCGCGGACATTGTGATTATGGGACCGCTCGCGAGACTCGGCGCGAGGGGTGGCGGGAAGCCCGACGACGTGACAGATTTCGAGGAGCTTTTAGGCGACCTGAGGGGCCGCGCCAATAGAGCTTTTGCGATCATCCTTGCCCACCATGAAAACAAGGGCGGCAGCGTCTCGGGCGCATGGGATCGGGCTCCGGAAACATTCCTTCACCTCAAACGGGAGGGCGGGGGCTGTATTTTGCACCTGGAAAAGGTGCGCGACTCCCCGGAGCTGCACGATCAGAAATGGATTCTCACGCTCGTGCCTCCGGATGGCTTCCAGCGGTCGGGCTTGCAGCCCCTGCGGGACTACGAGGGGGAAATCCGCGCCTTCCTTGCGGCGCTCGCGGATGGAGAGCGGCGCTCTCAGGCGGCCATAGCCAGGGCGATAAAGGCGGCGGTTCCCAACGTCCGAGAAGCCTTGAAAGCTCTCAGAGCGGCGGGAGCAGTGGACCTCCTGAAAGGCGGCCAGGGCGTCCCCTCCAATACGCTTGGCTACAGGCTCGCCGGCCCGTGTCTCAAGTCGCCAGACACGGGGAAACACGGGGAACAAGGGACCCTCCGGGGCGTATCGGACGTGGGCGCGTGTCTCCCGTGTCCCTCCCCTGGAAGGGGACACGGGGAGAGACACGCACGCACATGCCACCCCGTGGCCCGTGTCTCGGCAAGCGCAAACACGAAGCACAGGGACGGCTCGGAAGACGACGGCGAGCCTGGCGCCGTCCTCTAGACTGGACAGTGTTTTACAACTGCCGTAAGGGAGAGCCGCTATCTGTGCGCCCGCTCCCGGCAGCCTTTACCGGGGCACCCCCCCGGGGGACCGCGCTACTAAGCGTCCGGGCATGTTGTGCTGCGGCTTTACTCCCCGCGCGCCCACGCCAGAACCTTGACGGGCTGGGCAGGAATCACCACAGGAAAAGAGTCTGGCGGAGACCAGGAAACCCCATGCGGGACCCTGTTGCTCCCGTGTTCTGCCCGCCGGCTCACCCATGCGCAGTTCAGCCCCTTCTGCCCTCCAGAAGGGCCCAGCAAAAGCCCGTCGAGCCTCAAATATCCCGCCACGGGGCTTTCCTGGTCTGGCTTCCTGTCTCAGGTATCCCTGGTGTGTGGTGTGTGCCCGGTGTGTGGTGTGTGCCCGGTGTGCCCTGTTGGTGTGCCCCTGCCGTTGCCCTCCCCCCTCCACCGCCCCCCCTCTGAGGCGAACGGCTTGCCGCATGGGGGGGGGAGGGTCTGGCTCAGGCGACGCCGGAGTCCCGGATCTGGTGTGTCCGGTATGTAGCTCCGGGTCCTCTTCTGCAAGCTATCACTTAAATAAGGCGCAGGGGGGAACCGGCCGCTCGGAAGGTATAGCATCGAAGACTGGACGGAGACTATCCACCGAACGCTCCTCAGCGCGTCGTCTTGGTGACCGCCGCTAAT
The DNA here is from genome assembly GCA_963698025.1 of uncultured Acidobacteriota bacterium. Lineage (GTDB taxonomy): Bacteria > Acidobacteriota > Thermoanaerobaculia > Multivoradales > UBA5704 > DATARR01. The sequence continues at coordinate 3,724,197 of OY969112.1, forward strand.
CGCTGTCCTCGCGCTGGCGTTCTATCTTCGGGGAGGCGCTAGGATGGCGAACGGACAGACTGGCCCAAGTAAGGCGCTCAAACGGGTTCTAAATATCGTTTGGCAAGTGTTGAGGGGTTTTGGTGGCTATCTGATCTATGTTGCAGCGATCTTGACGATCGTCGGTGCACTAGCCTTTGTAGGCTCCTCGCGCTCGGGCCGTTCGGTGTTCCAAATTTATAGCTCGTGGTTCCTTGTGACAGCCGCGCACTGGGTTGGCAAATCCTGTGGCAATAGTGCGATGAGACAAAGAGTTAAAGGGGGCGACACGAGTGGTGCAATGAGCAAGCTTGAGATGGCGCGGCTTGAGGTAAAGGTCGTCTTAGGTGCGCTGGGAGTTGCCGCCGGGGTTGGTTGGTATATTGCGGGCAAAAACGGGGCTCTGGTAGCAGCTATAGCAATTTCCCTTCCTGTTCTAATCGGCACTGACAGTGAGGTGAAGCGGTGGCTCAAAGGAATAAGGAGACTCTCTACTACAAAACCTAAGTCCATTCATTACCCGGAGCTGCACTACCTGGATATCGTCAAAGAACTCGACCGCTTCCCCGAAGCGCCCTATGCCTCCGGCGAATACTGAACGCCCGCGAGGTTGCCCCGTGGCTTTTCCGTAAGACCCACACTTAAATAAGGAGTGCGGTCGATAGCGCGATGCGCAGAGGGAGACGGGGACGAACCTACCCCGGGGCGTCCTCAACTCGGAGAGTGTGAAAGTGACCGCGGCAGGACGAACCGGGAGTGTGATCTTTGTATGTGGTGATTCCGACAACCTTCCCGGATCGCAACCAAATGGCGGTGTAGTCATGATAGCCGAACCCCGCTCCGGTGATGCAGTATTGAAGGACCTCATAGTCCGCAAGAAATTGGCGATCCTGCGGAGTTTCCATGATTTGAAGAACCTTGGCCCTATCGTCGCCCTTGTTGATCTGGATCGTCTTGTTCGCGAGTTCCATCGTCCGACAGGAAATGATGCTCAGCGCGAAAGCACCGACAATCATCAATGTGCGTGGATTCATAAAGCCTCCCGGAATGCGTTCTGTCTCTAATGACAGTTCGGAGCCACCGAGGTTTCAGCGAATGACGAATCGGAGCGAGCTTGAAATAGATGCCAGAAGAAAGAACCAGCCGACTAGGTAAAAAAGTAAGCTTGCAGCCTTTCGCCGGTCTCCCAACTTTCGTAACCAACGTCCGGCACCCAGACTCCCGAATCCCAAGGAAAGGAAGCAGAGAACTACCCCAAGTTCAACGGCTGTGTCTGCCGCGGCCACACCCGTAGGACCCAAGTACGTGGCTAAGAGCGCTAGAACGAAGACGAGCACGGCAGCTACGAGGAACCACCACCACAGACGTTCTAGACGTTCCACAGGTTAGATTTCCATGACTTAGGTAAGGCATATCGTAGCATGGGAAGCGCTAAGGGTTGGCTGGGGGTAGGTGCGGCGGGAAAGAGGACAGGAGGGCGGCCCTGGAGGGCCGCCCCCGATTCTGCTACGTGCGGGTGAGCTTCTGGTACAGCCGGAGGAGCCCTTGCACCTTCTCCTGGTCCGGAGCGCCCGCGAGCACCCGCTCCGGGTCCGTCTCCTGCCAATCGACCCGCAGGCCGGCCAGCTCCGCCGCCAGCGCCATACAGGACTTCCGGAGGGGGAGGGTGGCGATGATCCGCCGGGTTGGGAGGTGCGCGAGGGAATGCTCCCCAGAGCCAGGAGCACCCGTCCCCCAGGCGGTCCCCCGGAAGATGCCGAACGGCCGCGAGACGAAACCCGGGACCTCGACATCCGCCACGATCTCCGGCCGGTGGGTGGTGTCCGTCAACCGGACCAGGAAGCGGCCACGATCCCAGAGGAGCGGCGTAGCGCGGCCCGATCTCGCCAGCTCTCGGAGGGCAGCATCCGCCGTGTCCGCGAGCCAGGAGGGGACCGGTATGCACCGTTCCGTCGCCGCCGCCTCCCACCGCTCCGCCTGCTCGGGGGTCACCTTAACGGTGTAGCTCCGGGTATCGTCGCGAGGGGCAGCCCACCCCCCCATTACGAGCCCACCGCGAGCCGTTGCTCGATCCGGTCCGTGAGCCTGCGGACCTTGCCGGCCTGCAAGCCGGCGTAGCGCGACAGGGCGGCGTCCTCCGGGTCGAGAGAGGATTCCTTGTGTTGGTTCCCCAGCGTCCGGAGGAAGCCTTGCAGGTGGCGCAGATCCGCCACGGCGGCGCGCAGCTCCCACCGCGTTTCACTCTCCGGCGGATCGGGGAAATACCGGCAGTGCTCAAGGAGCATCTCGAATGCGAGGTTTCCGAGGTGCCGGAGGGCGGCGGCGTCTTCCGGCCGGGTGAAGTAGGCGAGGAACGTCTCGCGGAAGACGGCGAAGTCTTCCCAGGCGGCGGGATCGAGGATCGGGGGGACCACCGCGAGGGGCGGAACGGGTGCGGGTGCTGCGCTAGACTGCGGGGTTAGCTCGGGCATCGGGTGTACTCCTGTGCTCGGGTCAGGTCCGGCGGACGTGTTCCTGCACCCCGCCGGGCCGTCTGGTTTGGTCCGCCCCCTCACGGGAGACGGAGATTGAATCCGGCGCCACGCGGCGCCGGTCGTCTTTTGGGGGGGAAGTGGAAGCGAGAGGGCCGGGCCGGCCGGCGGGAAACGCAGGGAAGGGCGTGCTCCAGTGGTCACCCCAGTGGTCCCCAGGGCACAGAGGCCCCCGGAGCGACTTCCGGGGCCTCCTTGCAAACTATTGATTTTATAGGAGCTTAGGTGGTGCAGCCAGGAGGAGTCGAACCCCCGACCTACAGATTCGAAGTCTGTCGCTCTATCCAGTTGAGCTATGGCTGCACGATGCCCAAGTGTGGACGAGGAAGCTTAATGCGGCCCGAGGGCGGCTTGCAACTTCTTCATTCGATGAGGCCCGTCAGGGGGGAGGAGGAGGAGGCGTAGAGCTTCCGCGGAATCCGCCCGGCGTGGGCGGCCAGCCAGCCGGCTTCGACGGCGAGCTTCATCGCCCTCGCCATGCGGACCGGGTGCTGGGCCTCGGCCACGGCGGTGTTCATCAGCACGCCCTGGGCTCCCAGCTCCATGGCCAGGGCCGCGTCGCTCGCGGTGCCCACGCCGGCGTCCACGATCACCGGCACCTTCGCCTGCTCCAGGATGATCCGCAGGTTGGCCGGGTTGCGGATGCCCATCCCCGAGCCGATCGGCGCGCCCAGCGGCATCACGGCCGCCGCTCCCAGCTCCTCGAGCCGGCGGCAGACCACCGGGTCGTCGTTGGTGTAGGGCAGCACGATGAACCCCTCGGCCACCAGCGTCTCGGTAGCCTTGAGCAGCTCGACGTTGTCGGGGAAAAGGGTCTTCTTGTCCCCGATCACCTCCAGCTTCACCCAGTCCCACCCCCCCAGCTCGCGGGCCAGGCGGGCGGTGCGGACCGCCTCGTCGGCGGTGTAGCAGCCGGCGGTGTTGGGGAGCAGGAGGTACTTCGCGGGATCGACGAAGTCGAGCAGCGAGCCCTGCCCCCGGTCGTCCAGGTTCACCCGGCGCAGGGCGACGGTGACCACCTCGGTGCCGGAGGCCTCCAGGGCGGCGGCCATGGTCTGGAAGTCCGGATATTTGCCTGTCCCCAGGAAAAGGCGCGAGCGGAAGGTGCGGCCGGCGATGGTGAGCGGCTCGACCTCGGTGGCCGTTTGTACGGGGGGATTCGTCTTGGGAGTGTCCAGGGTGACGGTCATTGCTACCTCCTCGACGATTCTAACGCACGGGGAGCCGAGCGCCTTCCCGCGCCGGCTTCCCTGGCAAGACTCCGTTCGCCCGCAACCGGCGGACGTGCACGGTGTCCGGCAGCTCACCCCAGGCGTGGACCTGGGAGGTCACTTCGGGTGTCAGCAGCCCCAGGGCCTGGGCATGCACGGGGTCGAAGGGCATGACGCGGTCCGCCCGCCGCTCGTCCCCCATCGCCAGCCAACGGGAGAACCGCGCCCGGGTCCGCTCGGCATCGATGGCCGGCAGGGGCTCACGCCGGAATTCCGTGAATTCTCGCGCCGCGAGCACCCCCACTCCGACCACGACGGCGATCGCCGCCAGCCGCGCCCGGCGGTCCGGCCGGGAGAGCCCGACGCCGCAGGCGGTGGCGAGCAGCACGAGGCAGAGCGCCAGCGGCTCCAGGTAGAAGCGGGGCGAGGGGTAGAAGTAGAGCGAGAAGACGGCGACGTGCCCCAGGGTCCAGAGCAGCAGGGCCAGCGCCGTCCATCCGGCGATTCGCGGATCGCGATGCCGGGCGATCCAGTAAAGGGGGATCGCCGCCAGCCAGCCCGCGACCGGCCAGAGGAGACCGAGGTAGTGGTGCACCCGCAGCCCCGGGATCCCCAGCAGCACCCGGACGGCCAGCTCCAGGTGGGAGAGCGGCCGGCCCTGCACCTCTTTGCCGAAGGCGACGTCCGGCTCGAAAGCGTAGCGAAGGTTGAAGGTGCTGGTGAGATGGCCGTAGCGCCTCGGCATCCAGAAGTCGTAGCCGGACCACTGCCAGACCGGCCACCCGGAGCGCGCCAGGATCAGGACGGTCACCGCCGGGAAAACCGCCGCGCCGAGCGTCCAGACCAGGAGGCGGGGGAAGATCGTCCGCGGCCCGGACCGGCGGAGACCGCCGATCAGGAGCACGGCGAGCGGGACGAGCAGCAGGACGGCGACGATGGAGCGCATCGTCGTGACGAGACCGAAGGCGAACCCTCCCGTCAGGGCGAACGCCCAGGCGCTCCGCCCTTCCGTCCGCAGCAGCGCGATGCCGGTGAGGAGCAGCCCGGCCAGGCAGACCAGGGCCGCGGGCTCGTCGCTCATCAGGACCTGCCCGACGTCGACGGCCATCGGGGCGATCGCCCAGACGCAGCCCGCCAGCAGGCCGGCGAGGAAAGACGGACCCTCACTCCCCCCACCCCCTCTCTCCCGTCCCCTCCCCCCTCCCTCACCGGGAGAGAGGGGGCTCAAAACGGTTTCTGCTGGTCTCCCTCTTCCCCCGGTGAGGGAGGGGGGAGGGGACGGGAGAAGAGGGTCGGGCTGATGGCCGGGATCATGAGGGCCCACCGCCCAGGCCGTCACCCCGGCGAGCAGCCAGGCCAGGGCAGCCCCGAAAAGAGCCGTGAGCCGCCAGAGATCCTGCCCCTGCATTCCGAGACGGATCGCGGGGGCGATCAGCAGCGGCCAGCCGGGGGGGAAACGCGGGCGCTCCCGGTAGGGTCCGATCTGGAGAAAGACCTGGCCGGACCTCGCGATCGTCTGGGCCTCGGCGGCGTACTCGACCGCGTCCGGCCAGGGGTGGAAGCGCGACCCCTTGGCCTCGCCACCCCCGCCCCACCGCGTGGCGAGCGCGAGCGGCACGACGATCGCTCCCAGCAGGAGGGTCCGCTGCCAGCTCATCGGACCGCTAGGGGCCGCAGGAGGTCAGCCCGCGCTCGGCGACGAAGCGTACGGTGCCGGTCAGGAGCGGGAGGCGGACGGCGTGGATCGGCCGCGCGGCCACGATGCATCGGCAGTTCGCGGCCGGCGGCGCCTCGAGGAGGGTCACCACGACCTCGCCGGACGGGCCGCCCTTCCGGACGACCGACTGGACGGTCACCTTCGAGACGCAGCTCTGGGTCGGCATCGCCGCCACGATCGCCATCTCGCGGGTGAAGTCGACGGCCGGCGGCTCCTCGGGGAGAGTGGTGCCGCCGTCCTTTCGCAGCTCGGCCCAGAGCGCGCGCCAGGCGGGCTCGTCCCGTGCCACTTTGCGGATCTCCGCGCCGGCCTGCCCTGGAATCGACTGCTGGACGATCGTCTCGAAGGCGACCGGCCCGGCCCCCCCCTTCCCAGGTGGAGTCGACGGCGGGGCGGCGGCCCCGGCGCAGGCGAGCGCCAGGGCTACCGAGGCTACCGTGAAGAAGAGGGCCGGGCGGATCACAGAGCCGCCGCCGTGAGCGCTTCGTCCAGCACCGCCTCGTCGATCCGCTCGTGCGACTGGGCGACGATCCGGTTTTTGGCGTCGACGAAGACCAGCGACGGCTGGTGCGAACGGCACTCCGCGTCCTCATAGTCGGCGTAGGTGGCGATGATGATCACGTCCCCGGCTCCGGCCTTGTGGGCGGCCGCGCCGTTGATCACGATCTCCCCCCGGCCGGGCGTGCCGGGGATGGCGTAGGTGGCGAGCCGCTCGCCGTTGGTGCAGTTGTAGATCTCCACTCGCTCGAACTGCACGAAGTCCGCCGCCTCCATCAGCAGGGGATCGATGGTGATCGACCCCTGGTAGAGGAGGTTGGCATCGGTCACGGTGGCCCGGTGAATCTTCGACTTCAGAAGCGTGCGCTTCATATCCTTGACTCCTCCGGCGGCCGGGTCTCTCCGACCGTCAGGCGAAAGTTGTCGATCAATCGCGTCCCCCCGATCCGTACGGCCAGGGGGAGCACCAGCCGGCCGCGCAACGTCTCGACCGGTTGAAAGCTCTCGGCGTCCACCACCTCGGCGTATTCAACACGCGCCAGGGGCTCGGTATTCAAAATCTCCCGCAGCCGCTCGCGGACGGCATCCCCCCGGCGCTCCCCCTGGCCGATCGCCGCCTCGGCGGCGCGCAGGGAGCGGTGGAGCACGGTCGCCGCCCGCCGCTCCTCGGAGGAGAGATAGGCGTTGCGGGAGGACATCGCGAGCCCGTCCGCCTCGCGGACGGTCGGGCCCGGCACGATCTCCACCGGCAGATGCAGGTCGCGCACCATCTGCCGGATCACCGCGAGCTGCTGGGCGTCCTTCTCGCCGAACACGGCGACGTCGGCCCCCACCAGGTTGAAGAGGGCGCAGACGACGGTGGCGACGCCGCGAAAATGGCCCGGCCGGCAGGTCCCCTCGAGCCCCTCGGCGGCGCCGGCGGGCTCGACGAAGGTGGCGTTGCCGGGCGGGTAGATCGTGGCCACGTCCGGCAGGAAGAGCAGGTCGCAGCCGGCCTCTTCCAGCATCGCCGCGTCCTGCTCGGGCTGGCGGGGGTAGCGGCTGAAGTCCTCGCCGGGACCGAACTGGGTCGGATTGACGAACACCGACGCCACCACCTTCGTGGCCCGGCCGCCGGGCCCACGGGCGAGCCGCACGAGGGACAGGTGCCCCGCGTGGAGCGCGCCCATGGTCGGCACGAAACCGATCCGCTCTCCCGCCGCCCGCCAGGCGTCGACCGCCTGGCGGAGCTCGTCCTGCGTCCGCGCGATGATCATTTTGGGATCATCATCCGTAGAGCTTCGCCGGCTCGTCGGCCGGCCGATGTGCGCCCCCGCCGTACCCTTCCTCGGGCGATGGGAAACGGCCGGCGCGGACGTCGTCCGCGTAGCGCGCGATCCCCTCGCGGGAGAGCTTGCCAAGCTCCGCGTAGCGCCTCACGAAGCGGGGCGAGATCCGCTCCTCCATCCCCAGCATGTCGTGGTAGACCAGCACCTGCCCCATGCAGCCGGCGCCGGCGCCGATGCCGATGGTGGGGATCGAGAGCCGCCGGGTCACCTCGGCGGCGAGGTCCGACGGCACACATTCGAGGACGAGCGAGAAGGCGCCCGCCGCCTCGGCCTCCTCGGCGGCCTGGAGGATGAGCTCGCGCGCCGCGTCGCTCCGCCCCTGGACCTTGAAGCCGCCCAGGCGGTGGACCGACTGGGGGGTGAGCCCGAGGTGGGCCATCACCGGCACCTCGGCGTGGGTGAGGGCGGCCACCAGCTCGGGGCGGTGCCCCTCGATCTTGACCCCCTGCGCCCCCGCCTCCTTGACGAAGCGGATGGCGTTGCCCACGGCGTGTTCCGCCCCGAGGTGGAACGAGCCATAGGGCATGTCGGCCACCAGCAGGGCGCGTTTGACGCCCCGGCGGACGGCCTTGGTGTGGTGGATCATCTCGTCGACGGTCACCGACAGCGTGTCGGGGTGGCCGAGCACCACCATGGCGAGCGAGTCGCCCACCAGGACGATGTCGACCCCGGCCGCGTCGGCCGTGCGTCCCTGCGGAAAGTCGTAGGCGGTCACCATGACCAGGCGATCGCCACGTTCGGGGGCCCCCGCCACCCAGGGAACCGTGACGTTCTTCGGTTCACCAGCCATCTGAAGCTCCTTTTCAGGTTCAAACGTGAAAAGCCCTTCCGCACGCAGAGACGGAAGGGCCTTTGGCGGGGCCCGCGGGTTCGCGGCGATCAGTCGAGAGCTGGGAGGTGGCTGTCCCCGCCGGGGGATCAGGCCCTCGCTCGCCCGTGCCGCGCCGCAGGGGGCGCTGTGTGCTCCGTCCCGGTCCCGCTCTCAGCGGGATCCAAGCGGTTGGAAGTACTCGGTCCCCTTGATCGGCTTCGACAGCCGGTTCAACAGCTCGTCGAAGTCCTCGGGCCGCTGGGGGAAGTTGAGATGTCTCGTGTCCACCACCAGCAGCGGAGACCGGCTGTAGTAATGATAGTAGTGATTGTATGCGTCAATCAACTCCGCGAGATATTCCCGCGCGATCGTCTTTTCGATGTTGCGCGCCCGCCTGCGGATCCGCTCCATGCAGGTGTCGACGTCAGCGACCAGGTGGATCACCAGATCCGGCACCGGCACCTGCGGCTCGAGCAGGGCGTAGAGCTTGTCGAACAGCATCAGCTCGTCGTCGGTGAGGTTGAGATAGGCGAAGATCCGGTTCTTCCAGAAGGTGTAGTCGGAGATCAGCACGCGGTCGAACAGCCCGCGCTGGCCGAGGTCGCGCTGCTGCTTGAAGCGGGAGAGGAGGAAGTAGAGCTCGGTCTGAAAGGCGGCGCCCGGGCGGTCCTGGTAGAAGTCGCCGAGGAAGGGGTTGTCCACGTCCTCGAGGATCTTCACCCCCTCGAACTGCCGGGTCAGCAGCTCGACCAGCGTCGTCTTGCCGACGCCGATCGGGCCGTCGACCGCCAGATAGTGGAAACCGAGGATGTCGGGCTTCAAGAGGCCAGGGCCGCCGCCACGGCGGCCTTGGGAGCCGGCGCGATCGAGTTGTACAGCGTGTCGCGCTCGACCGGCACGAACCCCGCCTCGCGCACGATGCGCTCGAGCTCCGGCCGCGTCAGCTGCTGCGACGTGCCGGCGCCGGCCATGTGGTAGATCTTCTCCTCGACGATCGTGCCGTCCAGGTCGTCGGCGCCGAAGCGCAGCGCCACCTGGGCCAGCTTGGGGGTCACCATCACCCAGTAGGCCTTGATGTGCGGGATGTTGTCGAGCACCAGCCGGGAGGTCGCGATGTGCCGCAGGTCTTCCGTCCCCGTGGTGTGGTACTTCAGGCCCATGTAGTTGTTCTCGGGGTGGTAGGCGAGCGGGATGAAGGCGTTGAAGCCGCCGGTGTCGTCCTGCAGGGCGCGCAGCCGCAGCAGGTGGTCGACCTTGTGCTCCGGCCGCTCGACGTGGCCGTAGAGCATGGTGCAGTTGCTCTTGATCCCCATCTTGTGGGCGGTGCGGTGGACCTCGATCCACTCGTCGGCGTCGAGCTTGCCGTCGCAGATGATCTCCCGCACCTCGGGGTGGAAGATCTCGGCGCCGCCGCCGGGCAGCGACCCGAGCCCCGCGTCGCGCAGCCGGGCCAGCACAGCTGCGATCGACAGCTTCTCGCGCTTGGCGAACCAGCCGATCTCGATGGCGGTGAAGGCCTTGAGGTGGGCGTCCGGGAAGCGCTGCTTCAAGCCGCGGAGCATCTCCTCGTACCAGGCCATGGAGAGGTCCGGGTGCAGGCCGCCGACGATGTGGAACTCGGTGACCGCGTTCCCCCCCTGGTCGGCGGCGTGCGCGTAGACGTCCTCGTGGCTCATCTCCCAGGCGTGGGACTCCCCCTTCATCGCCGCGAAGCTGCAGAATTTGCAGTTGTAGGTGTAGACGCAGACGTTGGTGGGGTTGATGTGCCGGTTGACGTTGAAGAAGGTGATATTGCCGTTCAGCCGCCGCCGCACCGTGTCGGCCAGCCGGCCGAGGTGGAGGACGTGCGGCGTGGTGAAGCAGGTCAAGGCGTCGGCCGCGTCGAGGCGGAGGCCGTCGCGCACCTTGGCGGCGATCTCTTGCAGAGGCTCAGGGAACGCCTCGGGGCGGATCGGGGAAAGCGTCTCAGTGGGAAGCTCGGTGATCATCAGGACCTCAGTATATCAAGGGCGGTCGCGGCGAAGAGCCAGACCGACAGGGCGCCGTTGGCGGTGAAGAAGGCGGCGTTGAGGCGCGACAGGTCCCCCGGCCGCACCACCCAGTGCTGGTAGGCGATCAACAGCAGGCAGCCGATCCACCCCACCCAGTACCCGACCCCGAGGCCCGCGGGGTAGACCCGGGGGAGCAGGGCGAGCAGCGTCAGCGTCAGGACATGGAGGGCGGCCGAGATCCAGAGCGCGCCGATCACTCCGAAGCGGGCGGGGATCGAGAACAGCCCCGTCCGGCGGTCGAAGTCCAGATCCTGGAGGGCATACAGGATGTCGAAGCCCGCCGTCCAGGTCAGCACCACGCCGGCGAGGAGCAGCGGGGTCGCCTGGACGTCCCCACGCACGGCGATCCAGGCGCCGAGCGGCGCGCCGGCGAGCGAGAGGCCCAGCACCAGGTGCGCGGCCCAGGTGAACCGCTTGGTGTAGGAGTAGAGGAAGAGGATGCCGAGCGCCACGGGCGACAGCGCCAGGGCCAGCGGATTGAGCCGCCAGGCGGCGAGCCCCAGCACGCCGGCGCTGATCGCCGTGAAGGCGGCGACCGCTGCGGGGCTGACCTGCCCTGCCGGCAGGGCGCGGCCGGCGGTGCGCGGATTGGCGGCGTCGATCCGGCGGTCCACCAGCCGGTTGAAGGCCATCGCGGCGCTCCGCGCGCCCACCATGGCGACCACGATCCAGAAGACCGTCCGCCACGAGGGCCAGCCGCCGGCGGCGAGCAGCATCCCCAGGAAGGCGAACGGCAGGGCGAACAGCGTGTGCTCGATCTTGATCATCTCGAGCACGGTCGAGAGGGTGCGGATTGGGCGCATGGGGGGATTGTACAAACTAAAGCCCCTCTCCTCTCAGGAGAGGGGCTGGGGTGAGGACTCGGAGGGCAGGAAAGCCCGCTTACCGTGCCTTTACGGCCAGCAGCCGGAGCGGCTGCGGGCTGTAGTTCTCGATATCGAGCTTGCCGCCGTTGATGGCCACCTTCGCGGCCTGGTAGAACTGCCCCTCCCCCTTGCCGCTCCCGTCGAGCTTGATCTCGATGTAGCCGAACGGGTAGTCGACGGTGCGGGTGTTGTTGATCACCTCCCGCTGGGAGAGCGGCCGGTCGATCATGAGGCGGATGACTTGGCCGCCGTTGTCCGTCGGGTGCGAGCGGGCGGCCGCGATCGGGTAGCCGAGGCCGCCGCCGATGCGGATGAAGCCGGCCTCCTGGTCCCACAGTGCGTCGCGCAAAGCGTTCGGCCCCTTCTGCTGGAGGATGCCCGTCAGTTGCTGGACCTCGGGGTCCGACGTGAAGTGGTCGATATGGATCATCACCGGCGCCGTATTGGAGTGGAACCGCCCGAAAGATCCCGCGGGGTCCACAAGGTTTGCCGTGTATTGCACCCCTCCCCGCGGCTGCTGGGCGAAGGCGGATGCCGAAACGACGATCAGCGCGGCAAGAATGAAAAACGCAGTCCTGAACAGTGCAGGGTTCCTTCTCTGACTCATGGGTGAACTCCTTGGTGAGAAGCCGTGCCAGGGTCCGGCACGACCGTTCCTCATATATGCAAAACACAAACCGGCGGACAGCCATTCCGTGGCCTGTCCGCCGGGTCCTGATCTCCGTGAGAGCGTTGAGCGCTAGAACTTGTAGGGCGGCCGGTGGTCGTTGTCGTGGTCCCGGCCGTGGTCGTCGCCGTCGTGGTTGTCGTGACCGCGGTCATCCCGGTCGTGCCCCCAGGTGCCGTAGTAGCCGGCACGGCGGCCGTAATACCGCGACAGCTCGTTCATCGAGGTGTAGATCTGGCCCATGCCGCGGTCGACGTAAGGCCGGCGCTCGATCTTGCGCAGCGACCTCTGGGCGGTGTTGAAGGCCCTCTCCAGCGACGCGAACTCATCCGCGCTGCGGCGGGGGCTCTGCCGGTACCGCGCCACCTCATCGTGGAAGCGGGCGGCCTCGGCGTTGAGCTGGTTCAGGGTCTCGATGGCCCGGGCCTCGCCCCGGTTCGGGCGGCGGTTGTTGCGCTCGAACTCGCGGCGGATGGAAGTGGCGTTCTGCTCGATGTCGCTCGCGATCGCCTCCAGACGTTCCACGTGGCGGGTTTCCGGGTAGGCATACCGCTGGTTGTCGCGGTCGTCCTGGTGCCGGTCGTCCTGGTGATAGCCCTGCGCCTGGAGAGCGGGAGCAAGGGAGAGAGCCAGCAGAGCTGTAGTCATCAGAGTGGTCGTACGTCGCATGAGAGTTCCTCCTCGGTTGTTGAACACCCCATCCCTAAAGGCAAGGCCGGTGCCAGGATAAAAATGCGCTGCAAACAAAGGGGTTGCGGAAACGTGAAGGTGAGAGGGCGCTCTCGGATCGTCCTCCCAAGAGGACGCAGGAGCCGTCCTCGGGGATCAGCCCCAGCGCAGCCCCGGCTCCCCCGGCTCGGCGATGCCGAAGCGGTCGAGGATCCGGAGGGTGTAGTGGTCGAGGAAGCGGCCGATGTCCTCGCCGCCGATGTAGAAGGCCGGGACCGGCGGCAGGATCACCGCTCCGGCGTAGAGGAGGCGGCGCATGTTCTCGACGTGGATGAGGCTGTAGGGGGTCTCGCGGAAGCCGAGCACCAGCGGCCACCGCTCCTTGAGGGCGACCGCCCCGGCGCGGTGGACCAGCGTGCGGGCCGAGCCGCTGGCGAGGGCGCCGAGGGTGCCGGCGCTGCACGGCAGCACGACCGTGCCGGTGAGCCGGTAGGAGCCGGAGGCGATCGGCGCGTCGAGCTCGTTGTCGCGGTGGACGGCCACCTTCGCCCGTGCCGCGCCGTCGAGCCCGGCCGCCTCGACGAGGTCGGCGCCGCCGGTCTTCTCCGGCCCCAGCTCGTGGCGGAGAACCTGGCTCGCCCCCGCCGAGACGACCAGATGGATGCGCTCGATCTCCGGATGCGCCGCCAGCCGGCCGAGCACGTGCCGGGGGAGGAGCATCCCGGAGGCGCCGGAGACGAGGAGGGCGAGGCGGTGGTGCATGGGAAGGATCCTATGATGGCGCGACCCGTAGATGGGCGCGAAAGGCGGCCCGAGCGATCCGGGGCCAGACATCTGGATGAGCGATGTCGGAATCCGCGGCCAGCCCCAGCAGGTCCACCTCGACCCGATCGTTGAGCACGATGCAGATCGAGCCGGCCTGCCGCCCGCGCCAGCGGATGCCATGAATCTGAGGATAGTGGTTGTAGAAAGCCCGTGCCCATTCCTGGCACAGCGAATAATCCCGGTCGGTCCCGATTCGCTGGTCCAAGCCGAAGGCCCTGGCTGCAACGCCGACGAGGTTCAATACCGTGAGCGAGATCCTTGGTTTGACGAAGCAGATCCGTCGCCCGGATTTCTGGTCGATCTGCCCCTGATTCCCGAAGGCCTCCGACAACGCTCCGACCATTGAAGCCGCGGCATACCAGACCGAGCAACCTGAAGCTCCGCCCGAAGGAGGCGGGTGGTGATCGAACCGCATATCGGGAAGAGGGCCGTAGGAGCGCTGCAGATGCCAGGCTCCGCGAGACGGGTTATAGAAACGGATGAGCGTAGATCCAGGGCTCAGCTCTGCAAGCGGAGGGTCTGCCGGCAGGACCGGCGGCGGTGACGGAAAGCTCAAGGCATGAGGCTTTGTTCCCAAGCCAGTTGGATCACCGGCTCAGGGCGGTACCGCCGGAGCAGCTCGATGGGAGCAACCCCGTCGAGCCGTTCCGCGGGCTGGAGAAGCCAGAAGGCAGCAGCCGCTGGAGAGAGCTGGAGATTCCGGAGGACCTCTTCCAAGCCAGGGAGCACGCCTCCCGGCGCATCCGGCTCGAACTGCCATCGTGGATAGCGCCACTGATTTCCAGCTCTCAGGACCAGGAGCCGGCCTTCCCTGCGCAGCCGCTCGATGGACTGCCGGGAGCGACCGATCAGCTTTGCGGCATCGGCGGCGCTGACGGCATCCTTCAGCAGGGTCTCGCGATTGGCCTGACTCTCCGACTCCGCCCACAGCAGCGCCTCTACCGCTTCCGCGGGGCTCATCGGATCGTCGACTTCGGCCAGGGGATCATCGTCCCCGGCCTCCTGGACGGTCCGGATGGCGCTCACGATCCCGTGCGACAGGGAGGAGCGCTTCTTGAGGGAGGCACCGGTGTGGGCGAGGTCGAGCAGCGAGGAGACCACCTGCAGCTCGTCCTTGGAGAGATCCTGCGAGGCGCATACGGCGGTCTTCAGCCGCTCTTGGGAGATGCCGAGGCGGATCGACGCTTCGCGCACGAAATCGGCGATCGCCCCGGTCTCCTTCGCCTTTATAGCGGATCTGCCCATGACCTTACCTTATACGGAACCCCTGTTCCATGCAACTTGTGCTCACACCTACAACGGAAAATCCAGGTTGTACACCCACCGCCCGCGCTGCACGGCCAGCAGCAGCCCGCCGCGGTCGAGACCGCGCAGGACCTCGCGGCCGAGGTTCTCCACCGAGTCGACCTGCTGGCCGTTGGCGCCGAGGATGACGTCGCCCGGGCGGAGCCCCTTCTGCTCGGCGACCGAGTCGCCGGCGACCCGGCGGATGGCGAGGCCGCCACGGACCGTCTCGACCGTCAGGCCCACCGACCGCTCCAGCACCTGGAGCCCCAGGCCCTGCGGCGGATGCACCGCCCGCAGCTTCAGCCGGACGGTCTGGCTCCCCCGCCGCACCTCGGCGTCGAGGGGGGCTCCCACCGCGGCCGTGTAGAGGGCCGTGGTCACGTCCTCGCGGGCGGCGATGGGATGGCCGGCCACCGAGACGATGACGTCCCTCTCCCGCAGCCCGGCCTCGGCGGCCGGCGAGTCCGGGGTGACCTTGAGCACCAGCGCGCCGCGCCGCAGGGAGCCGAGCCCGTAGCGCCGCGCCAGCTCCGGATCGACGCTCACCAGGCGGGCGCCCGTCCAGAGCGGCTGCAGCTCACCGAAGCGCAGCAGGTCGTCGATCACCCGCCGGGCGCGGTCGGCCGGGATGGCGAAGCCGATCCCCGTCGCCCCCGAGATGATGGCGCTGTTGATGCCGATCACGTCCCCCTGGATGTTGACCAGCGGCCCTCCCGAGTTGCCGGGGTTGATCGAGGCGTCGGTCTGCAGGAAGTCGGTGAACAGCCGCTCGCCGCGCTCGGAGGGGACGGTGCGCCCCACCGCCGAGAGCACGCCGGTGGTCACCGTGTTCGACAGGCCGAACGGATTGCCGATGGCGATCACGCTCTCGCCGATCATCAGGTCCGAGCTGCGCCCGAGGGGAACGGCGGGCAGGCCGCTCGCCTTCACCTTGAGCACGGCGATGTCGGCGTCGCGGTCCGAGCCGAGCAGGTCGGCCTCGATCTCACGGCCGTCGAGCAGGGTGACGGTGATCCGCGAGGCCCCCTCGATCACGTGGGCGTTGGTGACCACCGTGCCGTTGCGGTCGATGATGAACCCGGAGCCGAGCGACTGGGCCTGGCGCTCGGCGCCGCGGCCGAACATGCCGAAGAACGGGTCGGCCTCGCGCACGGTCGACTCGGCGGAGATGTTGACCACCGCCGGCGCGACCTTCTCGACCACCGCCACGACCGGGGTGCGGCGGGCGGCCTGGGGGGTCTGCGCGGCGGCACGCTCGGCTGGAAAGCCGGCGAGGAGGAGAGTCAGGGAAATTGCGGAAAGCGCGCTACGTCTGCTCATGGTGCGTAGGGTAATATGGGAATCCCCTCTGGGGAATCATCGTTTCTTGCCTTGAATCCCCCGGTGACGGGGTCCGCTCTCAGATGAGGAACGCCCGACAGGCGTCAAGGTTCCGAACAAAAAGGAGGTTCACGAACGTGCACGTCCGAAAAATCACTCTGCTGCTCTGCGGCATGCTGGCCGTGGCGGCGCTGGCCGGCGCCGCCGGGAAGACGGCGGCGGCTTCCGGGGAGGTCTTCCCCTTCAAGGTCTACAAACAGACCCTCGACAACGGCATGAAGGTGGTGGCCGTCCCCTACGACAGCCCGGGAACGGTGGCCTATTACGTCGTGATGCGCACCGGCTCCCGCGACGAGGTCGAGGCGGGGCACAGCGGCTTCGCCCACTTCTTCGAGCACATGATGTTCCGCGGCACGGACAAGTACTCAAGGGATGCCTATAACGGCGTCATCAAACGGCTGGGCGCCGACTCCAACGCCTTCACCTTGGACGACCAGACGGTCTACCACATGATCGCGCCGTCGAGCCAGCTGCCGCTGATCATGGACATCGAGTCCGACCGCTTCAAGCATCTGAAGTACAGCCAGGACGCCTTCCGCACCGAGGCGCTGGCCATCCTGGGCGAGTACAACAAGAGCGTCTCGAATCCCGTCGAGCCGCTCTACGAGAAGGTTCGCGACCTCGCCTACGACAAGCACACCTACAAGCACACGACGCTCGGCTTCGTGGCCGACATCAAGGCGATGCCCAACGAGTACGACTACAGCCTGAAGTTCTTCGACCGCTTCTACCGGCCGGAGAACGCCACGCTGCTGGTGGTGGGCGATATCGAGCCGCAGAACGTCTTCACGCTGGCGAAGCAGTACTTCGGCGACTGGCAGAAGGGGTACAAGGCGGCGGACATTCCGGTGGAGCCGGCACAGAAGGAGCGCAAGACGGCCTCCCTCGACTGGCCGAACCCGACGCACCCGTACGTGATGATGGCCTACCACATCCCGGCCTACTCGGCGACCGCGACCGACTCGGCGGCGCTCGACCTCATGGAGCAGCTCCTGTTCAGCGAGTCCGCCCCGCTCTATCAGGACCTGGTGGTGAAGAACCAGTGGGTGGACTTCGTCCAGGGTGGCGTCTCCGGCAACCGCGATCCCGGGCTGTTCTCGGTCGTCGCGCGGGTGCGCTCGGACGAGCTCCTTCCCAAGGTCCAGGAGACGATCGACCGCTACCTCCGGCAGCTCCAGACCACGCCGGTCGACGCCAAACAGCTGGACCGCATCAAGTCGCACCAGCGCTATGCCTTCGCCCTCGGGCTCGACACGCCGGGCAACGTCGCGGCGCAGGCGGCCCAGGCGATCGCGATCACCGGCGACATCGACGCCCTCAACCAGCGCTTCGCCGCCTACGAGAAGGTGACGCCGGCGGACATCCAGAAGGCCGCCCGCCAGTACTTCCAGCCCCAGAACGAGACTTTCGCGACCCTGACCCACAAGGCGGCGGCTCCCGCGGCCCAGGGCACGCCGGGAGGTGCGAACCATGATTAATCCCAAAGGGACTCTGCTCGCCGCTGTTCTCGGCCTCGGCCTCGCGGCGGCCCCGGCCGTCGCCCAGACCAAGGCCGCGCCCATCGAGGTGGTCGCGCTCCCCATCGCCAGCTCACCGCTGGTGGCGCTCCGCCTCCAGTTCGAGGTCGGCTCGATCCACGACCCCGCCGGCAAAGAGGGTCTGGCTACCCTGACGTCGATGATGATCGGCCAGGCGGGGACGCAGAAGCGCTCCTACACCGAGCTCGTCGAGGCCCTCTACCCGATGGCGGCCGGGATCAACTCCAACGCCGACCGCGAGGTGACGGCGATCGGTGGCACGATCCACCGTGACAAGCTGGCCGAGTACACGGCCCTGGTCGAGGAGGCGCTGCTCAGGCCCGCCTTCTCGCAGGAGGACTTCCAGCGCAACAAGGACCAGCTCGCCTCCGCCGTCACCGACTCGCTGCGCACCAACGACGAGCGGCTCGGCCTCGAGCTGCTCCAGCAGAAGATCTTCAAGGGGCACCCCTACGGGCATTCGCCGATCGGCACCGTCGAGGGGCTCCAGCACATCACTCTGGACGACGTGAAGCAGTTCTACCGGCAGCACTACACGCAGGCGAACCTGATGGTCGGCGTCGCCGGCGGCTACCCGGCCGACTACGTCTCCCGCCTGACCCGCGACCTCGCGGTTCTGCCCGCGGGACAGAAGGAGCGCGCGGCGCTGCCGCCCGCTCCCAAGGTCCAGGGGCACAACCTGACCCTGGTCGAGAAGCAGACGGGATCGGTGGGGATCAACTTCGGCTTCCCGCTGCCGGTCACCCGCGCCGACGCGGACTACTACCCGCTGATGGTGGCCAACAGCTTCCTCGGCGAGCACCGCACCTTCAACGGCCGGCTGATGAACGAGCTGCGGGGGGACCGCGGCCTGAACTACGGCGACTACTCCTACATCGAGTACCTGGACAACCCGCCGTTCGTCTCCACTCCGCCCCCCGGCGCGCCGCGACGCGAGCAGTACTTCTCGGTCTGGATCCGGCCGGTCGTGCCGGCCGACGCCCAGTTCGCGCTACGGGCCGGCCTCTACGAGGTCCAGCGGCTGCGCGACGAGGGGATGACGGAGGCGGACTTCAACCTCACCCGCGACTTCGTCCTCAACTACTCGAAGCTCTGGGCCCAGAGCCTGGACGAACGCCTCGGCTTCAACATGGACAGCCGGTTCTACGGGATGCCGTACTACATCGACGAGATCCAGACGCGGCTGAAGAAGCTGACGGTAGACGACGTCAACGCGGCGATCAAGAAGTACCTGAGCACCGACAACTACGAGGCCGTTCTGGTGACCTCTAACGCCCAGCAGCTCAAGGAGACCCTGCAGAAGGACGAGCCGAGCCCGAAGACCTACAACAGCGAGGTCGACGCCAAAGTCACCGCGGCCGACAAGGTGATCGTGCCGCTCAAGGTGGCGCCGACGCGGATCGACATCGTGCCGGTGGCGGAGGTGTTTCAGAAGTAGTCAGAGGCGGAAGTATCTCGGAGAGGCGTCGATTTCCACCTCGGCGCCCTCCGGGGCTGGCCGCTTCTCTCCATCCCGGCCCACCACGCTCACGGCGGGCCGCGGCAGCGTGGCGCGGACCGGCAGATCCGTGGCGCTCCAGCCCACGACGACCTCCCCCCCGTCCGCGCGGTGGAAGCGGTAGAGCCGGGCGGGCGGCGGGGCGGGCAGGACCTCCTCCAGCCGGGTGCCGTCCAGCTCGCGTATCAACGTCTTC
Source organism: uncultured Acidobacteriota bacterium (assembly GCA_963698025.1). Classification (GTDB taxonomy): domain Bacteria; phylum Acidobacteriota; class Thermoanaerobaculia; order Multivoradales; family UBA5704; genus DATARR01. The sequence goes on from OY969112.1 coordinate 3,743,288, forward strand.
AGGGCCTGGAAGCTCGGCCGCCGGCGCGGATGCGCCGGATCGGCGGGATCGACCAGGCCGTACCCCCGCGCCACCACCTGCCACCAGAAGACCCGCTCGATCGCCCCCGTGCCCAGCGTCAGCAGGTAGTAGCGGACGAGGTAGTCGGCCTGCGTCTCCTCGTCCACCGAGACGTCGCGGCCGGCCGGCGAGTGGGGGCCCTCGCGCAGCGGCCAGTTGACCTCGGTGATCCAGCAGCGGCTGGAGCTGTTGCGGGCGGTCTCGGCGATGGCGCGCAGCAGGAGGGCCTTGTCCTCGGTGTCGAGCCCCGCCTGGCGGTTCTCTGGCGCTCCGCGGCGATCGACGTACAGCAGGGCCGAGACGGCGTCGAAGCGGAAACCCGGATCGCGCAGGTTCAGCACGGCGGCGGTGACGTGATACTCGAAGTCGATCACCGCGGGGCCGAGGAGCTCGGCGCCAGGCCCTTCTCCAGAAGACCGCCGGAAGACCTCTTCGGCCGCGCGCGCCAGCTCCACGTACTCGCGGACGTTCCAGATCCCCCACTTGCTGCGGTTGATCGCCTGCCCCACCTGGAAATGCCGGCCGTACGGGGTGAAGCGGGGGGCGATCTCCTCCAGGGCCCGGCGCCAGCGGGCCGGATCGCGCACCAGATCACGGTTCTGCGGCAGCGCGAAGCTCACCTCGACGCCGCGGGCGTGGAGCTCGCGGGCCAGCTCCACCTCCGCCGCGTGATCGTCCTCCCAGGGGTGAAGGCGCACCAGCACGTGCCGGACCCCCAGATCCTCGACCAGGGCGAGCAGGGCGGCGGGGTTCTCCGGCCAGGGGCGGACGCAGACGCCGAGGCCGGCGAAGTCGACCGGCGCCGTGTGAAGCCCGGCCTTCAGCTTGCGATACCGCCGCCAGATCCGCGGCAGGGCGGCGGCGACCGCCGCCGCCTCGACGCCGTGCGAGCGGGCGTCGGCCAGACGCACCCGCAGCTTGTCGAGCCGGCCGGCGTGCTGATGGGGCTGGTCCGAGAGGTGATCCCAGACCGCCTTGTCGCGCGCTCCGGCCCCGGCGGGCGCCTCCGGGATGTGGGCGTGCGTGCCCCGCGGCAAGAGCAGCCGCTTCAGCCGGTCGCGGGCTCCTCGCGCCCGCTGCTTCGACGCGTTCTTCCAGAGGAAGCCGCAGTGATAGGCGAGATAGAGGCCGCGGCGGAGCCCGCTCGCGGGGTCCCCCCAGTAGGCGCGGAGCAGCAACTCCTGGTGCTCGGGACGGAAGAGCGCCAGACGTGAAAGGTCGCGCAGCCGCTCGGAGAGGCTCGGAGGACGGCCCATCCGCGTGCGGTTGAGGTCCAGCAGGTAGATCTCGGCCGGCCGGCGGTCGGCCCCGAATCGGAGGAGGAGGTTCCCACCCGAGAGATCGCGGTGCCAGAAGCCGGCATCGTGCAGACGGCGCGCCGTCCTCCCCAGCGCCTCGACGAAGGCGGGGAAATCGGCTTCGGGAAAACGCTCCGCCTCCTCGCCGGCATTGGCGGCGCGGAAGAGGTAGCGCGCCTCGATCAGGCCGGGGAGATAGCGGCAGACATAAAAGGAAGGACCCGCTTCGTCGGCCGATTCGATCCGCATGACCGGCTCCGGGGTCGCGATCCCCGCCGCTAGCAGGGCCGTCGCCACCCGCCAGCTCTTCGCGGCCTTGCTCCCTTGAAGCCGGCGCTTCAGCCGGTCGCGCAGGGTGCGGTGGCGGAACTGTTTGACCACCACCTCGACCGGGCCGGCCGCGGTCTCCAGCCGGGCCAGGTAGAGGTAGTTGCGCCCCCAGTGGAGGGTCTTGAGGGCGGTGGCGGGATCGGTGAGGCCGCGGATCGCCGCCGGCAGGTCGGACGGACGGACGGCTGCCGCCAGCTCGCCGGTCCAGCCGGGGAGGGAGAAGGGCTCGGTCGGGATCGTCAGACCTCCACGACGTCGAAACGTTCGTGGTGGAGCTCGGGATCGCTCTGGATCAGGATGTGCACCGCGAGCGAGCGCTCCAGCTCGTCGAGGATCGCCCGCTCCTCCTGCTGCAGGGCGCGGGCGATCTCGGGGTGGACGCGCAGCAGCAACTCCGGGGTGGCGATCCGCCCGCGCAGGTGGAGCAGCTCCTTGCGCAGGTTGAGGCAGATCGTGGCGTTCGACTGGATGCGCCCGCGGCCGCCGCAGTAGGGGCACCCCTGGGTGAGCAGGCGCTCGAGGTTGGAGCGGCTGCGCTTGCGGGTGACCTCGACCAGGCCGAACTCGGAGATGTTGAGCAGCTTGGTCTTCGCCCGATCCTTCTTGATCTCGCTCTCCAGGCTGGCGAAGACCTCCTCGCGGTGCGCCGCCTCGATCATGTCGATCAGGTCGATGACGATGATGCCGCCAAGGTCGCGCAGGCGGATCTGGCGCACGATCTCCTGGACCGCCTCCAGGTTGGTCTGCAGCACCGTGTCCTCGAGGTTGGTGGCGCCCACGAAGCGGCCGGTGTTGACGTCGATCGCGACCAGCGCCTCGGTGGGGTTGATCACGATGTAGCCGCCCGACTTGAGCCAGACCTTGCTCTTCAGCGCCGCCTCGATCTGCTCCTCGATGCCGAACTGCTCGAACAGGGTGGCTTTCTGCTGGCGGAAGAGCTTGACCTTGGAGACCAGGCCCGGCTGCACCTGGTCGAGAAACTCGACGATGCGCTCGTAGGTCTCCTCGCCGTCCACCCAGAGGACGGCGAAGTCCTGGCGCAGCAGGTCGCGCACCACCCGCAGGGCGAGGTCGAGGTCCTGATGCAGGAGGGTGGGGGCGGAGACCTTGCCCGCGCGCTGCCGGACCTTCTCCCAGAGCCGCGAGAGGTAGAGCAGGTCGCTCTCGAACTCCTCCGGCCCCTTCCCCTCCCCCGCGGTGCGGACGATCAGCCCGCCGCCGGTGACGGGGAGTTGCTGGAGGAGCGAGAGGAGGCGCTCGCGCTCGGCCTCGTCCTCGATCCGCCGCGAGACGCCGAAATGGCGCACGGTCGGCAGCAGCACCAGGTAGCGCCCAGGCAGGGTGACGTGCGTGCTGATCCGCGCCCCCTTGCTGGGGAGCGGGTCCTTGACCACCTGGACGATGATCTCCTGCCCCGCCTTCAGCAGGTCGTCGATCGAGGGGGAGGGCTGCGCCTGGTGGTTGTTGCCGATCTCGTCCGAGCGGCCGTCGTCGATCTCCAGGTCCTCCATCGACTCGACGTCGGAGGCGACGTCGCTGACGTAGAGGAAGGCGTCGCGCTCGAGCCCGACGTCCACGAAGGCGGCCTGCATGCCGGGGAGCACGCGCGTCACCCGCCCCTTGTAGACGTTGCCCACGAGCCCCCGGTGGCGGTGCCGCTCGACGAAGATCTCCGTCAGACGGTCGTCCTCCAGGACGGCGATCCGGGTCTGATGCGGATCGCTCTCGATGAGCATCTTGAGACTCATGGCGAGGGAGATTGTATAGGAGGAGGGCGATTCGCGCCCGGGCGACCGCAGGTCGCCCCTACAACCTTCGCTCCACGTCCTCTTTTCGCCGGAGGTTGTAGGGGCGACCTGCAGTCGCCCATCCTACCGGTTCACATACCGCCGGATATCCACCCCGAGGATGATCCCCAGCGAGATGAAGTTGATCATCGTGAACGAGCCGCCGTAGGAGAGGAACGGCAGGGGGATGCCGGTGATGGGGACGAATCCCACCACCATCGAGCTGTTGTAGAGCACGTGGAAGCAGGTGATCGAGATCAGCCCCACCACCAGGATGATGCCGGCGCGGTCGCGGGCGCGGATGGCGATGCGGGCGGCGCTCGAGATGTAGAGCGCGAAGAGCCCGAGCACGGAGATCACCCCCAGGAACCCCCACTCCTCGGCCAGCACGGAGAGGATGAAGTCGGTGTGGCGGGCGGGTAGGAAGCGGAGCTGGCTCTGCGTCCCCTGCATGTACCCCTTGCCCAGGAGCTCGCCGGAGCCCACCGCGATCTTGCTCTGCCGCACCTGGTAGCCCGCCCCCAGCGGATCGGTTTCGGGCGCCAGGAAGGTCAGCACGCGCTGGCGCTGGTACCCCTTGAGGCCGAACGTCCAGAGGCCGGTGACGAGGACGATGCCGAGCAGGGCGGCGGTCACCAGCAGGCGGACGCGGATGCCGGAGACGAGCAGCATGCCGATCAGCAGCGGCGCGTACATGGCGGCGCCGCCCATGTCGGGCTCGATCGCCACCAGCACCATCGGCACGGCCACGATGACGATGGCGGTGAGAATCTGGCGGAACTCGAGCACGCGGTTGTTGAGGCCGGCCAGATAGCGGGCGAGAAAGAGCCCGGTGGCGATCTTGGCGAACTCCGACGGCTGGAACTGGAAGGCGCCAATCTTCAGCCAGTTGGCGGCGCCGCCGTGCACGACGCCAAAGGCGAGCACGCCGATCAGCGAGACGATCCCCAGCCCGTAGAGCACCACCGAGAGGTCGAGCAGGACGTGGTAGTCGATGCTCATCGAGACCACCAGCAGCACGAGGCCGATGGCAACCCACGCGGCCTGGCGCGGGAAGTAGTCGACCGGCATCTCGGAGCTCGCGCTGTGGACGGTCGCGAGGCCGATGGCGGCGAGCAGCAGGGCGGAGAGGATCAGCCCGCCGTCGATCGAGGAGAGCAGCCGCAGCCGCGGCCGCTCCTCAGGGACTGGGTGACTTCCCGTTATCGAGCCCGAAATACTTTGCATAGAGCGCCTGTGCGATGGGAGCGGCCACCCTGGAGCCGCCTCCGCCATGCTCGGCGAAGACGGTCACCACCAGCTCCGGCTTGTCGGCCGGGGCGAAGGAGGTGAACCAGGCGTGGTCGCGGTATTTGAACGGTAGATTGTGCTCTTCGGTACGCTGGGCCTGCGCGATGACCTGCACGGTTCCGCTCTTGCCGGCGATCTCGACCCCGGGGAGGCGGGCCGAGCCGTAGCCCGTGCCACCGGGCTCGTTGACCACCCCCCACATGCCGCCGCGGACGGTGCGCAGGGCCTCGGAGTCGAATGCCACGTGCTCGGGCGGCGGCAGCCGGGCGTCCTTGAGCAGGTGGGGGACGACCTTGTAGCCGCCGTTGGCCACCATCGCCGTCAGCTCGGCCATCTGCAGCGGGGTGACCAGCACCGGCCCCTGGCCGATCGAGACGGAGATCGTCTCCCCCGGGTACCAGGGCTGCTTGCGGACCTTCTGGCTCCACTCGGCGTCGGGGACGTTGCCCCGCTTCTCCCCCTGGATGTCGATGCCGGTCAGCGAGCCGAGGCCGAACAGGCGGGCGTAGCGGGCGATCTTCTCGATCCCCATCTTCTGGCCGAGGGTGTAGAAGTAGATGTCGCAGGAAAGCTTGATCGCCGAGTGGGCCTCCACCGTGCCGTGCCCCCCCTTCTTCCAGCAGCGGAACGGCCGGCCGTAGAAGGCCTTGGAGCCGGAGCAGAGGACGGAGGTGTGGGTGTCGAAGACCTTCTCGGTCAGGCCGGCGGTCGCCATGACGATCTTGAACGTCGAACCCGGCGAGTAGGTGTTCTGGATCGCCCGGTTCTGCAGCGGATGGTTGGGATCGTCGATCAGCGCCTGCCAGTCGGCCTGCTGCAAACGGCGCGCGAACAGGTTGGGGTTGAACGCCGGCGCCGAGACCAGGGCGAGGAGCTCGCCGTTCCTGGGGTCCATCGCCACCACGGCCCCCACCTTCTCCGGACCGTCGAGCCAGCGGGCGGCCTCCTGCTGGAGGTCGAGGTCGATCGACAGGTTCAGGTTCTTGCCGGGCACCGCCGGGATGCTCTTGTACTCCTTGAGCAGCTCGCCGCGGCTGTCGACGACGACCACCCGCTCGCCGTCGCGCCCGCGCAGCTCGGCGTCGTAGGTCTGCTCGATCCCCTTCTTGCCGATCGGATCGCCCGGCTGATAGAGGCCGTTCCCCTTCGCGATCTCGTCCATCGTGGGCTCGCCGAGGTAGCCGAGGATGTGGGCGGTCTGCTCGCGATGGCGGTAGAGGCGCTGGTGTTGGACCTCGACCTCGAACTCCGGGTATTCGAGCCCCTCGACGCCGAAGCGCGCGACCTGGGAGAGGGAGAGGTTCTCGGCGAGGAGCACCGGCTTGAACACCGGCACCCCCCGGTACTGGTGGAGGATCTGCTGCAGCTCGGCCACCGGCCGGCCGAGCACGCCGGAAGCGTACCAGAGGCTGTGGTCGAGGCTCGCCGCGCGGCTGCGGTCGATCATCAGGCTGTAGCTGGGGACGTTCTCGACCAGCAGGCGCCCCTTGCGGTCGAAGATCAGGCCGCGGGGGGCCTTGATGGGGAGCTTGCGCAGCCGGTTGTTCTCGGCGAGCTCGCGGTAGTAGTCCCCCTGGACGAGCTGGGTGAACCAGAAACCGGTGGCGATCGCCACCAGCACGCCGGTGACGATCGCGGTCAGCACGCGGACGCGGCTGACCAGGTCATCTCGATGCTCACGAACCACCCGCATGATGCTGCCCTTCTAAGCTGCCCTTCTAAAAATCCCCCGCCTAACCCAGGCGGAGCCGGCTCATCCGGCCGCGGCGGCGCGTCTCCGAGGAGCTGCGCCAGCGTCCCGCCGCGATGTACACGGCCATCCCGAGGACCCCGCAGGCGACCGCGCGGACCGCCGCCCAGACCGGGCTGGGCGACTCCGGGGCGGGCAGCAGCAGGAACGCGAGCCCGACCACGATCGCCTGCTGGAGCGCGGAGGCGAAGCTGACGAGAGCCAGAACGCCCGTCGCCCGCTGGATCACCAGCCGCTGGGCCAGACGCGCCGTGACGTAGCCGATGATGGTATCAGCGAATCCGAACAGGCCGAAGGGTCCGCTGGTCAGCGTGTCCTGGAGGAGGCCGACCAGCAGGCCGACCAGCAGCCCCGAGAGCGAGTTGCCGCGCAGGCCGTGGAGCGCCACCACCACCAGGAAGACGTCGACCGCGCGGGCGAAATCGGGCCAGAGCCGGACGCCCACGAAGTGGACGAGGGCGGCGAGGGCGATGGCGGCGAAGAGCTTAAGGCTTTGCACTGGGGCGGGTCTCTTTGAGCGGCTGGGGCACGGCTTGATACTCCAGCAGGTACACCTGGTCGAGGGTGCCGAAGTCGACCGCGGGGGCGACCCGGATGCGGTGGAACAGCTGCCCACCCGGCTCGACGGAGACCACCGTGCCGAGGGGGATGCCGCGCGGGTAGACGCCGTCGATGCCGGCGGTCAGTACGCGGTCCCCCGGCCGCACGTCGGCCTGCAGGGGGACGTACTCGAGCTCGAGCCCGCTCCCCTGGCCGCCGCCGCGCACCACCCCCTGGCGGCGGGTGCGCAGGATCATGCCGCCGACCCCGGCGGCGCGGTCGGTGATCAGCTGCACCTTGGCGTAGGGCCCGGCGACCGAGAACACGCGGCCGACCAGGCCGTTGGGTGAGAGCACCGGCTGGTTCTTCCGCGCCGGCGTCTTGCCGGTGTAGAGGATCAGGGTGCGCAGCCAGGAGGTGTGGTCGGCGTAGACGATGTCAACGGCCCGAATGCTGCCGGCAGGGGGGGTGGGGTAGCGCACGGCGCTCCCCAGGCGGAGCATCTCCCCCTCGATGTCGGTCAGACGCAGGAGCTGCAGGCGCAGGTCCTCGACTTCGCGCCGCAGCCGCCGGTTCTCCTCCAGCAGCGTGCCACGCAGCTTCGCCCCCTCGCGGGCGTCCGCGAACCCCTCGGGGATCGAGGAGACGCCGTGGGCCATCGGCCCCAGCAGGCGCAGGCCGAGCATCTCCAGCCGCGTCTCGCCAGCCCGCGCGCCCTGGACCGCCAGGTACACGAGCTGACCGACCAGCACGACGATCAACACCCAGCCGGTGCGGCGCTCGTCCACGGCTTCCCGATGGTTCCGGTCAAATGTTCCGGTCTACCGGTCCGGGCTAGCGGATGGAGACCTTGCGCAGCAGGTCGATGTCGGAGAGCACCTTGCCGGTGCCGAGCACCACCGAGGCGAGCGGATCCTCGGCGAGCACGACCGGCAGGCCGGTCTCGTCGCGCAGCCGCTGGTCGAGGTTGCGCAGCAGCGCGCCGCCGCCGGAGAGGACGATCCCCTTGTCCATGATGTCGGCCGACAGCTCGGGGGGGGTGCGCTCGAGCGCCATGCGCACCGCCTCGACGATGGTGGCCACCGGCTCGGCCAGCGCCTCGCGGATCTCCTCGTCGGAGATGGTCAGCGTCTTGGGTACCCCTTCCACCAGGTCGCGCCCCTTGATGTCCATCTTGAGCTCCTCCTTGAGCGGGTAGGCGGAGCCGAGCTGGATCTTGATCTGCTCGGCGGTGCGCTCGCCGATCAGCAGGTTGTACTTGCGTTTCAGGTACTGGATGATGCCGACGTCCATCTCGTTGCCGGCGATGCGCACCGAGCGGCTGTAGACCGTGCCGGCCAGCGAGATGACGGCGACGTCGGTGGTGCCGCCGCCGATGTCGACGATCATGTTGCCCGACGGCTCGGTGATCGGCAGCCCGGCGCCGATCGCCGCCATCATCGCCTGCTCGACCAGGAACACCTCCGAGGCGCCGGCCCGCATCGCCGAGTCGCGCACCGCCCGCTTCTCCACCTGGGTGATCTCCGAGGGGACGCCGATGACGATCCGCGGATGCACGTACATCTTGCGCCCGTGGGCCTTTTTGATGAAGTACTCGAGCATGCGCTCGGTGACCTCGAAATCGGCGATCACGCCGTCCTTCATCGGACGGATCGATTCGATGTTGCCCGGCGTGCGGCCGAGCATCTCCTTGGCCTCGCTGCCGACGGCCTCGATGCGGTTGGTGATCTTGTTGATGACGACGACGGAGGGTTCGCGCACCACGATCCCCTGGCCACTGGCGAACACCAGGGTGTTGGCGGTGCCGAGATCGATGGCAAGGTCTTTCGAGAAGTAGCGTAACAGCGAGGCGAGGGGCATCAGCCTTCTTGATCCTTCTGGGAGAAGCGCCGCCGCGGATTGGCGGACGGCGGCAAGAGTTTACGGGATGGTGTCGTCCTTTTCAGGGATTTTCGACGAATACGCGGTGCCGGCGGACGGTCTCGTTCCCTCCCGCGTTCCGCGCGCGGACCTCGATGATGTTCCAGCCTTCCTTGGTCAATTGGATGGCCTTGGTGAACGAGCCGTCCGCGTTGGTCTTGACCTGCTCGCCGTTGACCTCCACCCGCGCCCCCGGCTCGCTGCGTCCGTTGACCATGAAGATACTACCGTAGGTTTTGATCTCGTCGAGGTCAAGCTCGGGCGGATTCGCGGTGGGCTTCTCGCCGCCGCCGCCGTTGCGGACGGCGGAAGCGACGCGGAACTTGCGCGCCTCGCTCCACGGGCCCTGGATGCCGTTGGCCGCGAAGGCGGCGACCCGCCACTGGAAAGTGCCCTCGCCGCGCACGCCCAGCGTGGCCCGCGTCTTGGTGCGGTTCTCGGCGTCGATGACGTTGTCGACGAACAGATGGCTGCGGGAGACCTGGAGGGCGTAGCGGGTGGCGCCCGGCACCGGTCCCCAGGCGAGCACCAGCCGCTTGGTGGCGTCGAGGTCGACCAGCAGGTCGTCCACCGGCTCGGCCGGCTCGGGCCGGTTCGGCATCGCCTTGGGCTCGGAGAGCAGGTCGCCGGTCTGCACCACCTGCTGGAGCGCGCCGACCTCGCGCATCAGGCCGCCGTTGGACGCCAGCTCCATGCCCCCCTGATAGGCGCCGAAGCGCCCCTGGCTGGTCCCCTTGTCGACGGCGACGAAGGCCTCGGAAGACTGCTTGACCCGCGCCACGGCGCCCGGCGTCTTGACGTTGCTCGAGCTGCGTGAGGTGCTCAGGTTGACCAGGCCGTACTTCATCTCGATCGACTGCTCCGGCGCGCCGCTCGGCCCCGCGCTGCTCGGCGAGACGATGAACTGGGTGTTGGGGCGCACCGTGTAGAGCGTGCCGTCCTGGAACATGATCTGGGCCGAGCCGTTGTCCGCCGTCCGCACGGTGTCGCCGGACTGCAGCTGGACGTGGCTGCGCGCCTCCTGCCAGTCGCCGCCGTCGCCGTGCCGGTACTCGACCTCCCCCTGGAAGGAGACGAACTGCGCCTGGCCGGCGCCGCCGCGCAGCGCCAGCATGTCGAGGATCGACTGCAGGCTGTCACGGCTGCGCTGGCCGCTGGCCAGGGCGCCGGCGTAGTCCAGCGCCCTGAGATGGACCCGCGCCTCGTCGAGGCTCTGGCCGGCCGCCTCGTACTCGGCGGCGAAGCTCGACGCCACCCGCTTCTCGCCGCTCAGCCGCTCGCGCATGGCGTCGGCCTGCGCGATCACCGCCCGCGCCGAGCGCTGCAGTGACTGGCGATCGTATTGGAGGTAGAGGAACGCGCCGAGCGCCACCAGTCCCAGGATCAGCAGCAGCAGACCCCAGCTCTGCAGGGTCTCCACCGAGACGCTGTACCAGTCCTTTCCCTTGCGGTCAGCCTTTTGGACGGGCTGGACGGACACCTCAGATTCCTTTCATGTAGGGACGTCAATATAACACGGAACGCTTTACCTGAAAGGCTCCTCGCGGGCCGGCTTCACCCCGCGCAGCCGACTGGCAGCGCCGCAGGCGCGCACACGAAGGAGGCGAGCAGGGGTGAAGCCGGCCCGCGAGGGTTGTGTGGTCGGCACGGCGCTGCTAAAGTGTCGGGTTCCTCCTGGTAAAGGAGCAAGGAGTCCGTTCATGCTCAAGGTATTTCGCGACAATCTGAAGAATCTCGCCTGGATCCTCTGGGCGATCATCGCCCTGTTCGTCCTCGCGCTCGCCGCCGACTTCGGCGCCAGCGTCAAGGGGCGTCTCAACGAGACCTCGGTCGCCCGCGTCGGCAACGATACGGTGTCGCGCCAGGAGTTCCAGCGGGCGTACGAGAACATGACCAATTTCTATCGCCAGATCTACGGCGACCAGCTCACGCCCGAGGTCGAGAAGCAGATGTACAAGCAGGCGCTGAGCCAGACGGTGGTGCAGAAGATCCTGCTCGCCGAGGCCCGCCGGCTCGGCCTCACGGTCACCGACGGCGAGCTGCGCGACCGCATCCTCTCGTTCCCGAACTTCAAGGACGACAAGGGGCAGTTCGTCGGCGCCGACGCCTACTCGCGCGCCATCGAGGGGAGCCTCCACGTCAAGGTCGCCGACTTCGAGGCGGAGCTGCGCAACGAGCTGCTGCAGAAGAAGCTCAACGACGCCCTCGCCGCCAACCTCTTCGTCGGCGAAGACGAGATCCAGCAGGCCTACCGTAACCAGGTGGAGCGCGCGAAGATCCGCTACATCAAGCTGGCGCGCGCCAGCTTCTCCCAGCAGGTGACGGCGCCGGACAGCGAGGTGGCCGCGTACTTCCAGTCCCACAAGGCCGAGTTCAGCCTCCCCGAGCAGCGCGAGCTGGCCTATCTCCTGGTCGACGGCGCCCAGCTCGCCGCCCAGGTGAGCCCCAGCGACCAGGAGCTGCGGAGCTTCTACGACGCCCACAAGGCCGAGTTCACCCAGGAAGAGCAGGTCCAGGCCCGCCACATCCTGGTCATGGTCAACGACAAGCGCAACGACGCGCAGGCGGCGGCGCGCATCCAGGAGGCGAAGAAGAAGCTCGACGGCGGCACCGACTTCGCCGCCGTGGCCCGCGAGTACTCCGACGACACTGCCTCCAAGGAGAAGGGGGGCGACGTCGGCTTCTTCGGCCGCAACCGCATGGTCAAGGAGTTCGAGGACGCGGCCTTCGGCGCCCAGCCGGGCAAGGTGGTCGGACCGGTGAAGTCCTCCTTCGGCTACCACCTCATCGAGGTCACCGGCAGGCACCCCGGCGGCATGCAGCCTTTCGAGGCGGTCAAGGACCAGCTCCGCGCCCGCGTCGTCGCCGAGCGCACCCGGCAGCTCACCGAGAGCCGGGCCAAGGATCTCGCCACCCGCCTCGCCGCCAACAAGCCCGGGAACGCCGACGCCCTGAAGACCCTCGCCGCCCAGAACCCGGGCACCACCTTCGCCGAGGTCAAGGTCGGCAGCACCGAGCCGGTGCCGGGCCTCGGCACCGCCCTCAACGCCACCGCCTTCTCGCTGAAGAAGGGGGACGTCTCGCCGGCGATCCAGGTGCCGCAGGGGTGGGTCGTCTTCTACGTCAAGGACGTCGTCGCGCCGCACGCCCCCGAGCTCAAGGAGGTCGAGCCGCGGGTGAAGGCGGCGCTGGTGAACCAGAAGCTCCAGCAGATGACGGTCCAGAAGCTCGAGGAGGCGCGCCGCCAGCTGGCCCAGGGCAAGACGCTGGACCAGGTGGCCGCGGAGCTCGGCGCGCAGGTCAAGGAGACCGCCGAGTTCGGTGGCCAGGGAGCGATCCCCGGCATCGGCTACAACCCCGAGCTGACCAAGGCGGCCCTGGCGCTCCAGACCGGCCAGGTCGGCGGCCCGCTCGCCGACGCCCAGGGCGCGGTGCTCTTCCAGGTGACCGACCACAAGGGGTGGGACCCGAAGCAGTACGCCGCCAACCGCGAGCAGACCCGCTCGACCCTGCTGCAGCAGAAGGTGGCGAGCGTCGAGGGCTCGCTGATCGAGAAGCGCCGCCGCGAGCTGAACGTCACCTTCAACCAGCAGTTCCTCGACCAGCTCGGCATCACGCCGCCGACCCAGGAGGGGTAGGCCGGCCGTTCTGGCGGGGCGGCCCGATGGGACCGCCCCGCATCCTCTCCTCTCCCGTTCTACAATCCCCTCCATGATCGGATATCTCCAGGGCACCCTGCTCCGGGACGACCCGGAGCGCCTGCTCCTCGACGTGCACGGGGTGGGCTACGAGGTCAACGTCCCCCTCTCCACCTGGTACGAGATCGAGAAGCGGCGCAGTGAGACGATCCGCCTCTTCATCCACACCCACATGCGCGAGGACGGCATCGCCCTCTTCGGCTTCTGGACCGAGCGCGAGAAGGCCCTGTTCGAAAAGCTGATCGGGGTGAACGGGATCGGGCCGCGCCTGGCGCGGGTGATCCTCTCCGGAATGGCGCCGGACGACCTCCTGGGCGCCATCGCCGCCGGCGACCTCGGGCGCCTCGGGACCATCCCCGGCGTCGGCAAGAAGACCGCCGAGCGGATCGTGCTGGAGCTGCGCGAGAAGATGCGGATTCTGGCCGCCGATCTGCCGGAGTCGACCGCCGCCGTTCCCGCCGACCAGGATGTCGTCTCCGCCCTGGTAAACCTCGGCTACAAGGCGGCGCTGGCCGAGCGGACCGTCGCCGAGGTGCGCCGCGAGAAGCCCGACGCCGCCTTCAACGATCTGCTGCGGTCGAGCCTCAACCGCCTGTCCCGGGCATAGGCCAGGGCGTAGAATCGCGCCATGTCTGCCGAGGACCGCATCCTTTCCGGCGTCCCCGACCCCGAGGACCTGGGAGTCGAGCCGTCGCTGCGCCCGCAGCGGCTCGAGGAGTACATCGGGCAGAAGAAGGTCATCGACAACCTGCGGGTGTTCATCCGCGCTGCCCGCGAGCGCCGCGAGTCGCTCGACCACGTCCTCCTCTTCGGCCCCCCCGGCCTCGGCAAGACGACCCTCGCCAACATCGTTGCCAGCGAGATGGGAGCGCCCCTGCGTACCACCGCCGGGCCGGTGCTCGAGCGGGCCGGGGACCTCGCCGCCATCCTCACCAACCTCGATCCGGGCGAGGTGCTGTTCATCGACGAGATCCACCGCCTGGGTCCGACGGTGGAGGAGATCCTCTACCCAGCCCTGGAGGACTTCCGGCTCGACCTCGTCATCGGCCAGGGGCCGGCGGCGCGCACGGTGAAGATCGAGCTTCCGAGGTTCACCCTGGTGGGGGCGACCACCCGGGCGGGGCTGATCAGCGCTCCGTTGCGGGCGCGCTTCGGCATCGTCCACCGCCTCGACTTCTACCGCCCGGAGGAGCTGACGGAGATCGTCCTGCGCTCGTCCCGGCTCCTCGGCGTGCCGATCGAGCCGGACGGGGCGATGGAGATCGCCCGCCGCAGCCGCGGCACCCCGCGCGTCGCCAACCGCCTGCTGCGCCGGGTGCGCGACTTCGCCCAGGTGGACCGCGCGAAGTCGATCGACCTGGGAGTCGCCCGCCGCGCCCTCACCCTGCTCGAGGTGGACGAGTTCGGCTTCGACGACGTCGACCGCAAGATCCTCAGCACGCTGATCGAGCACTACGACGGCGGGCCCGCCGGCATCAAGACGCTGGCCGTCTCGGTCGGCGAGGACACCGGCACGCTCGAGGATCTCTACGAGCCCTATCTGATCCAGGAGGGATTCCTCCAGCGCACTCCCCGCGGCCGGGTCGCCACCCGCCGCGCCTACCAGCACCTCGGCTACCCGCAGCGCCCCGGCACCACGGGGACGCTCTTCTGACCCGCCCGCCCGTGCGCCGCGCCGCCCTGATCTACAACCCCCGCTCGGGGCGACAGCGGCATGCCGGCCGGCTGGCGTCGATCCTCGCCACCCTGCGCGCGGGGGGTTTCGAGGTCGAGCCGGTGCCCACCGCCTTCGCCGGGCAGGCGACGGAGCTCGCGCGCGAGCTCCGTGAGGACGCCGAGGTGGTCTTCGCCTTCGGCGGCGACGGCACGGCGCGGGAGGTGGCGGCGGGCCTGCTGGGGGGGACGGCGGCGCTCGGCGTGCTGCCCGGCGGGACGGCCAACCTGCTGGCCCTCGCCCTCGGCCTGCCGCGCGACCCGGCCGCCGCCGCCGCGGTGCTGAGGGACCTGCCGCCACGGCCGTTCGACGTCGGCCTCGCCGGCGGCACCCCCTTCCTGATGATGGTATCGGCCGGGCTCGACGCCGCCATGCTCGCCTCGCTCGACACCCGGCTCAAGTGGCGCTTCGGCAAGCCGGCCCTGATCGGCCAGGGGCTCCGCGAGTGGTGGCGCTACCCCTATCCGGCGCTGGAGGTGACGGCGGACGGCGAGCGCCTGGAGGCCTCCTTCGTCTCGGTGTCGAACATCCCTTACTACGCGGGGGCCTACCGGCTGGCGCCGCGGGCGCGCACCGACGACGGCCTGCTCGAGCTGGTTCTCTTCCGCGGCACCGGCCGCCGCGCCACCTTCTCGTTCGCCTTCGACGTGATGCGCGCCGCCCACGTCCGCCGGCGCGACGTCGAGGTCCGCCAGGTGCGGGAGGTCTCTCTCACCGGGCCGGCCGGCGCCTTGGCCCAGGTGGACGGCGACATCTGCCAGGAGCGGCTCCCCTTGAGCGTCCGGCTCGCCCCGGAGCGGCTCCTGGTACTGGCGCCCGACCCGGTGCCGGGCGTGCGACAATCTGACCATCAATAATCCCGAACGCTATCCGATCGAAAGGGGGAGTGGATGCTGAGGAAGCTGATGCAGACGGACGACGACGCCGGAATGCTGATCGTGAGGGTCTTCCTGGGGCTGGTCATGTTCCCCCACGGCGCCCAGAAGCTGCTCGGCTGGTTCGGCGGGCACGGGTTCGCGGCGACCTTGCAGGGGATGACCTCGATGGGGCTGCCGGCGGCGATCGTCCTGCTGGTGATCCTCGCCGAGTTCTTCGGCGCCCTCAGCCTGGTCACCGGCTTCCTCGGCCGGGTGAGCGCCTTCGGCATCTTCTGCGTGATGGTGGGGGCCATCCTCACGGTCCACCTCCACAACGGCTTCTTCATGAACTGGGAGGGGACCCAGAAGGGGGAGGGGTTCGAGTACCACCTGCTGGCGATCGGCATGGCGCTCGCCGTGATGATCAAGGGGAGCGGCCGGATGTCGATCGACCGTTCGCTGACCCCGGACCGGGGGATCTACCGGTAAGGGCGCTTCAAGCCTGGCGCATGAAGTGCCACCGGAGGTCGCCTTCCTGGCGGTGGTAGACCTCCGGGTGGATCTTCGGGGCGAGGCGGTGGAGCAGGGAGCTCACCGACTCCCCCCGCGCCGCGGCCTCGATGGCCTCGGCGGCGTCGCTGCCGGCCTTGCTGATGTAGGTCTGCCAGATCGCTTGGCGCACCGAGACCGAGCCGATCGAGACGTTGGGGATCTTCGTCACCCCCTTGCGCAGCAGGGCGAGCTTCTCCTTCAGGCTCTTCTCTTCGTCCATCGGCTCGCGCTGCCAGGGGGTGTAGGGCTTCGGCACCAGCACGTTCACCCCCAGGTGGATGTTGCCGATCAGCCCCTGCTTCGGCAGCTCCTCCAGCATGATCGCCCGCGCCTGGTTCGCCAAGTCGAGGATCCCCTGCACGTCGGCCATCGTCTCTCCCGGCAGCCCGACGATGAAGTAGAGCTTCAGCGAGGTGAAGCCGTGGCGGAAGATCCGCCGCACCTTCTCCAGCAGGAACGAGTTGGGGATGGGCTTGCCCATCTTCACCCGCAGCTCGTCCGTGCCGGTCTCGGGGGCGAGGGTGATCGAGCGGTCGCCGGAGGCGTGGAGGGCTTCGAGCACCCCCTCGGTCACCGCCGGGATGCGGATCGAGGAGACCGAGGTGCGGAAGCCGAGCAGGTTGGCCTCGCGCAGGATCTTCTCGATGTCCGGATGATCGCCGACCGCGGTGGCGACGAAGCCGAGCTGGTTGGTGACCGGCCGCGCCCGTTCCAGGGAGGCCAGGATGTACTCCGTCGGATGCCAGCGGAAGCGCCCCATGCCGAAGGTCGCCCAGCAGTAGCGGCACTTCTCGGGGCAGCCGCGCGACATCTCGATCAGGAACTTCTCCGAAAACTCGGTGTGCGGGGTGACGATCGCGGTGGTCGGCAGGTACCCCGGCTGCTTCATCTGCTCTTCGGTCAGCTCCAGCTTGTTGAGCTTGGGGAGCTCGTCCCCCCCCTCCTCCGGATGGTGGAAGGCGGGGACGTAGAAGCCGTCGCGGGACGCCAGCCGCTCGATCGCCGCCTCGCGCCCCTCTTCGCCATCGAGGGCGGCGAGCAGCTCGGGCAGCACGTTCTCGGCGGCGCCGATGGCGAAGACGTCGACGAACTCCGACATCGGCAGCGGGTTGATCGAGGCGCAGGAGCCGCCCATGACGATCACCGGGTCCCAGGGGCCGCGGTCCCTGCGGCGCAGCGGGACGCGGGCGCGGTCGAGCATCTGGAGGAGGTTGACGTAGTCCTCCTCGAAGGAGACCGAGAAGGCGATGCAGCCGAAGTCGTTCAGCGGCCGCCCGCTCTCGACCGAGATGGGCATGCCGACGCCGTCGGTGAAGAAGCGCTCGCAGGCCCACTCCGGCTGGCGGTGGATCACCTCGTAGACGCGCTGGAACCCGAGGCTGGACATTGCCACGTGATAGCTGTTCGCGTACGCCAGCGCCAGGCGGTACCGGGCGTGGTGCGAGAACTTCTCCACCGGCCGCTCGGCGGCGCGGATCGGAGACCAGTCGTGGTTGGAGGAGTTCTTCATGGGCGCAACACAATACAACGGCGAGGCGCCAAGTGGAATTCCTGGGAAACAAAGGACCTTAAGCCACCAACCGCCAAGCCAGCCGCAGGGCTCCGAGCCCAAGCCGGCACGGCGGCAGGGTGCGGGCGTGGATGCCCAGCAATCGCGAGAACAGGGCCGGCTCCGCGGCGAGGGCACGGATGGCCCGGGTGCGCAACCGGGGTCGCCGCTCCATGGCGAGCACCAGCCCGGTCATCAGGTTGGGGAGGCGATTGATCCGCCGGTGCGCCGCCGCATAGAGATCGAGATTCCTGGCGACGATCGCCTCTACCAGGGCCGCCGACTCGTGGAACGCCACCGCCATCCCCTCGCCGGTGATGGCGTCGAAGTACCCCGCGGCGTCCCCGACCAGAGCGACGTTCCCCCTGTAAACCGCCCGGGCACGCTGGCGCAGCGGGCCGGTCCCGCGGTCGCGCGAGGCGGCGGGGACTCCGGCGAGCCGGGCGCGCAGATCGGGGAGGCTCTCCAGGAGATCGTCGAAATCCGCCTTGCGGCCGCTCCAGAGGAAGGCGACCCCCACCTGGTCCAACGCGACCGGCGTCACGTAGGCCTCGCAGCCCGGCCCCCAGTAGACCTCGACGAAATCGCTCCAGGGGGCCATCGCGAAGTGCCGCCGGACGCCGAAACGGCGGGGGGGAGCCTCGCCGGCGTCGAGCCCCGCTCTGTCCAGCCCGGCCCAGTGCCGGACCGGCGAGCGCAGGCCGTCGGCGCCCACGATCCAGCGCGCCGCGAACGTCCCCTGATCGGTCGCCACCCCGCTGTCCTGGAGCCCCTCCGCCTTGACCCCCCAGCGCAGGACCACGCCGGCCTCCTCCGCCCGGCGGACGAGCGCCTCGTGCAGCTCGGTCCGCCGGACTCCCAGCCCGCCGGAGTGCGGGAAGAGCCCTTCCGCGGCGAGCTCGCCGTCGAAGTAGCGGATGCCGCGGAACGGGAGCCCGCGCGGCTCGACGCCGATCTCGCGGAGCCGCGCCACGGCGTCGGGCATCAGACCCTCGCCGCAGGCCTTGTCGACCGGCGGGCGCGCGCGGTCGAGGACGGCGACGGCGAGACCCGCGAGCCGGGCGCGGATCGCCGTCGCCAGCCCGGCCGGGCCGCCGCCCACGATCAGGAGATCCGGCGGACCGCTCACCCCTCCCGCCTCTCGCAGCGCATCTTCGCGTAGGCCAGGCTGGAGCGCGCCATCGCCCCGGCGAGCCGTAGCGGAGTGACCGGATCGGGCGCGGTCAGCTCCCCGGCGAGATGGAGACGCAGCGTCTCGGCACGGCGGAGCTTGCCGGAGGAGGTGCGGGGGAGGGTGCCCGGCGCGAGGATCACGACGCGGTCGACGGCGAGCCCGGTGGCGCCGAGCACCGCTTGGCGGCAGGCCTCGGGCAGCGCCGCCCGCTCTACCGGGGTGGCCTGCCGGGCGGCCTCGACGAACAGCGCCAGCACCTCGCCGGGGGCGTCCTCCGGCAGCCAGCTGGCGGCGACGGCGCAGCCGGAGCGGACGCCGGGGACCGTCTCGACCGCGCGCTCGATCTCGTCCGGGGCGTAGTTGCGCCCGCGCAGGATCACCACGTCCTTGGCGCGGCCGGTCAGGTAGAGCTCCCCCTCGCGCAGGAAGCCGAGGTCGCCGGTGTCGAGCCAGCCGTCGCGCAGGGCGCGGGCGGTGGCCTCCGGATCGCCGAGGTAGCCGTCCATCAGCGACGGCCCCCGGGCCCAGACCCTCCCCACCCGCCCCTCGGGGAGATCGCTCCCCATCTCGTCCACGATCCGCAGGCGGAAGCCCGGGACGGCGCGGCCCACCGAGACGATCTCCCGGCCGTCGGACGCCTCGCGGGCGACGAGATCGCGGGAGAGCCCCTCGCGGTCGAAGCGCCGGCCGTGGAACGGCAGGTCGAGGTCCGAGAAGGTGACGGCGAGCGCCGCCTCCGAGAGGCCGTAGACGGGGGTCAGGGCCTCCGGCCGGAACCCCCAGCGGGCGAAGCGGTCGCGGAAGGCGCGCAGCACCGAGGGGGCCACCGACTCGGCACCGTTGAGGGCCGTCCGCCAGCTGGAGAGGTCCGCCCCCTCCATCTCGGCGTCCGCGACGCGGGTCACGCACAGGCTGTAGGCGAAGTTGGGGGCGGGGGAGATCGTCCCGCGGTAGCGGGAGAGGGCGCGCAGCCAGAGGGCCGGCCGGGCCACGAACAGCTCCGGCCCGAGGAGGGTCAGGGTGGCGTCGCGCGCCAAGGCCGGGAAGACGCAGCCGATCAACCCCATGTCGTGGTAGAGCGGCAGCCAGGAGACGCAGCTGTGGCGCAGCTCGTCGGTGTCGCGCCAGAAGCCGTTCAGGATCTCGACCTGGGCCGCGATCGCCCGGTGGCTGAGGGCGACCGGCTTGGGGTCGACCGTGGTGCCAGAGGAGAACTGGATCAGGCCGAGGTCGTCGGGGTCGACGGCGACCGGCCCGGCCACCGACTTCCACAGACCGCCCGACAGATCGTCCGGCAGGTCGCCGATCGTCCGGCAGCCGAGGTCGGGGCGCGCCGTGGCGATCGCCTCGCCCAGGATGCGCCGCACCCGGGAGTCGGCGAGCACCAGGCGGGAGCCGGAGCGCTCCAGCATGCGCGCCGTGCGGTGGAGGTACTCGCCCATCCGGCCCAGCCGCACCGGCGGGTAGAGCGGCACCGGCACGGCGCCGGCGAGCAGGGTGCCAAAAAACGCCTCGAAGAACTCGATGCCGGTGGGGAAGATCAGGGCGACGCGGTCCCCGCGCTGGACGCCGAGGCCGCGCAGCCCGCCGCAGACGGCGAGCGCCCGCTCCCGCACCTCCCCCCAGCCGAACCAGGTGGCCGCCTCGGTGCGATCGACGAAGCGGAGCCCCCCCTCCGGATGGCTCCCCACCGCCATGAGCCAGTCGTTGATCGTTTCACTCACCGAGCTTCCTTTTCACGGTCGCCACCAGGTCCCCCACCGTCGCGATCCCCCCTTCGTCCAGTTCGTCCAGGCGGACGCGGAAGCGGTTCTCCACCTCCATGGCCAGGGTCAGCAGGCGGATCGAGTCGAGCCGCAGGTCCTCGACCAGGCGCATCTCCGGCGTCAGCGGGTCCGCCCAGCCGAGGTGGACGCGGGCCACCTCGGCGACGCCGGCGAGGATAGTGGCGTCGCTCATCGCTTCCCCGGCATCAGACGGGAATGGCTCGCAAAGACGGTGCCGTAGTCGGACATTCGTGAGAGGGCTTCCTCCTCGGCCCGGATGCGGACGCGGAGGATCAGGGCATTGAGGACGCTGAAGACGATCGCCGTGATCCAGGCCGTGTGCACCAGCGGCAGGGCGAGGATCTCCGTGATCACCGCCAAGTAGTTGGGGTGCCGCAAGAACTTATACGGCCCGCCCGTGACGGGGGATGACCCCGGCAGCACGACGATGCGGGTGGTCCAGCGGCCGTCCAGCGTCCGGATCACCCAGTAGCGGAGCGCCGTCGCCAGTACGACCAGGACGAGCATCGGGATGCCGAGCCCGGGCAGGAACGGCCGGTCGAGCCGCCAGACTTCCAGCGGGCAGCAGACGAGAAAGGCGGCGTGCTGAAGCACCATCCACCGGTAATGCCCCGGCGCCGCCTCCACCCCGCCGCGGGCGAGCAGGTCGCGCAGATTGCGGCCGGCGATCCGCAGCTCGACCAGGCGTCCGAGGGCGACGAGGACGACGAGAAGGGTGTAGAGGACGCGGGTGTCGATCTTGGGGAGGATCAAAATCTGCCTCACCCTTTCACCACTGAAGCAGCACCAGCTCCGAGCAGAACCCCGGCCCCATGGCGAGCAGCATGCCCCAGCTCCCGGGAGGGGGTCGATGGTGCGCCAGGGTCTCCTCGAGGACGAGGAGCACCGAGGTCGAGGAGAGGTTCCCCACCTCGCGCAGGCTCCTCCAGGTGACGTCGAGCGCGCCCTCGGGGAGCTCCAGGGACTCCTGCATCGCCTCCAGCACCTTGGGGCCTCCGGGGTGGCAGACCCAGGAGGAGATGTCGGCGCGGGTCAGCCCCTGATCGGCCAGGAAGGCGTCGACGTCCGGCCGCAGCTTCTCGCGGGCGACGACCGGCACGTCCCCGGAGAGGACGATCTTGAAGCCGGTCTCGGAGATGTCCCAGCCCATTACCCGCTCGGAGTCGGGGTAGAAGACCGAGCGGGTGGCGACGACGCGCGGCCCGCTGGTCTCGCCGGCCGGCCGGTCCTCGCCCCGCTTGTCGCCGATAACCACGACGGCGGCGGCGCCGTCGCCGAACAGGCCCGAGGCGATGAGGTTGGGGATCGAGAGGTCCTCCGGCTGCAGGGTCAGCGAGCAGAGCTCGACCGAGAGGAGGACGGCCACCTGGTCCGGAAAGCCCCGGACGTAGTCGGCCGCCCGCGCGATCCCCGCCGCCCCCGCCACGCAGCCGAGGCCGAAGATCGGCATCCGCTTGACCCGCGGCGGCAGGCCCAAGCGGTTCATCAGCCGGGCGTCGATCGAAGGGGTAGCGACCCCGGTCACGGTGACGAAGATCAGGGCGTCCACGTCCGCCGGCGTCAGCCCCGCCCGCTCCAGCGCCTCCAGCACGGCGACGCCGCCGATCTCCTGCGCCACCCGGATCCAGGCGCCGTTCGCCTTCCCCCAGGTGGTGAGGCCGGCGTACTCGCCGATCGGCAGGGCCAGGTGCCGGCCGCCGACCAGGACGTGCTGATGGAGCCGCTCCAGGCGCTCGGTGTTGTAGTGGCGATCCGCCCAGCGCTCCCGCAGAGCCGCGAGGAGCGTCTCCTGGTCGTAATAGTTGGGTGGGAAGGCCTTCCCGATGGCGGCGATCTTCAAGGCCGGAAAAAACTAGCACACAGCTTGCCAGGGCTCTTTGGGCCCGGCGCGGCGTTTTTTAAGAATTTCAAGCGAAAAAACATTGTTCGCGGGCCTCCAACATTGTTTGGAGCGCCCGAACATTGTTTGCGGCTGAGGAACAATGGAAGAGACCCAAAAACAATGTTCGAGGCCCAGAAACAATGTTGGACGGGAAAAAACAATGTTTCAAGCCGATTTTGTCCCAATTAGAGGACGGCCAGCCGAGCAACCGGCTTGCGTTATGATCTGCGCGCTTTGAGACGATTCCTGATCTTCGCCCTGCCGCTCCTCCTCCTCACCATGGGCCTCTTCCACTTTGTGCTGGAGACCCTGCGGCTGGCGCCCGACCCGGCGGTCCTCTCCCGCTCGGGGGTGGCGAGCCTGCCGGGGTGGGTGGTGCTCGCCACCTGGATCCTGGAGGCGGTGGGGCTCGCGGCCCTCTACCTGCTGATCCTGCGCGGCGGCTCGCGGTGGGCGACCGGCCTGCTCGCGGGGTGGATCGCCTGGATCTTCCGCGGCCCGCTGCTGGTGGTGACCGTGGTTGGGCTCGCCGGCCTCCCGCCGCGCCCCTGGTGGGGGATGGCCTTCTCCTGGTGGATCCTCTATACCCTCTGCGGCCTGGTGCTGGGCGCCGCCGCCGCCGCCGCCCGCCTGCAGCCCTGAGAAGAGGAATGCCGCTCTCCCTTCATCCGGTTGAAGATGGAGACCGTATCCTCTCTGGACCATGCACCCGAACTCCCCCCTTCCCGCCCCTCCCCGCGTGGAGCTCAAGAGCCTCGACACCCTCTGGTTCCAGGTCGGGGGAACGGTGTGCAACCTGGCCTGCACCCACTGCTTCGTCTCCTGCTCGCCGACCAACCACACCCACGAGGCGCTGACTCTCGCCGAAGTCGGACGCTACCTCGACGAGGCGGCGCGGCTCGGGGTGCGCGAGTACTACTTCACCGGCGGCGAGCCCTTCCTGAATCCCGAGATGGAGGCGATCCTCGCCGCGACCCTCGCCGTGGGTCCCGCCACCGTGCTGACCAACGGCCTGCCGCTCGATCCCAACCGTTGCGCGCGCCTCAAGGCCCTGGCGGACGCCGCCGAGTACTCGCTCGACTTCCGCGTCTCGCTCGACGGCTGGGACGCCGCGAGCAACGACCCCATCCGCGGCGCCGGGACCTTCGAGAAGATCCTCGCCGGCATCCGCAATCTCCACGACGCCGGCCTCAACCCCGTGATCACCGTGACCGAGGTCTGCGAGGGGGCGGCCACCGATTCCGGCAAGGAGCGCTTCTTCGCGCTGCTGCGGTCGATGGGGATCGAGCGTCCACGCCTCAAGATCCTCCCCGTCTTCCGCATCGGCGCCGAGGCCGAACGCGGCGGCGCCTACGAGAGCTGGCAGCGGCTGCGCGAGGGCGAGATGTCCGAGGGGGGGCTGGACCACCTCCAGTGCAGCTCCTGCCGGATGGTGACCGACCAGGGGGTCTGGGTCTGCCCGATCCTGGTCAACGAGCCGGAGGCGAAGATGGGCGAGACCCTCGCCGACACGCTGGGCGCCTTCCCCCTGGAGCACCCGGCCTGCTGGACCTGCCACGTCTATGGCGTGAGCTGCCGGACCTGAAGGATGTCGTACCGGCCGCCCAAGGATCTCGACGAACAGGCGCGCCAGGCGCGGGCCAAGCTGACCGCCCATCGCGGCATGGCGACCTGGGGGGAGAAGCTCGTCCCCCTCGGCGACTTCCGCCAGGCCGCGGCCACGACCGGCCTGGCGCTCTCGCCGGAGGAACGGGAGGCGGTGGTGCGCGCCCGCACGGCCGGCCTCGCCGATCCCACCCCCGTCGAGGGGCCCTACACGCGCGTCGCCGTCTTCGGCGGCGTCTACAACAACCACCTCGCCCTCCTCGAGCTGCTGGCGGACGCCACCCGCCGGGGCGCCGAGGCGATCTACTGCCTGGGCGACCTGGGGGGCTTCGGCCCCAACCCGGAGAAAGTGCGGCCGCTGCTGGCCGAAGGGGGGGTGCTCGCCATCCAGGGAAACTACGAGGAGTCGCTCGCCGCCGGCCGCGAGGACTGCAACTGCGGCTACACCGACCCGCGCGACAACCACTTCGCCGGCATCTCCTACGGCTACACCGATCGCAGCTGCTCGGCGGACTTCAAGGCCTGGATGGGCGCGCTCCCACGCCGCCGCCGGGTGCGCGTGGGCGGCCGCGAGCTGCTGCTCGTGCACGGCTCGCCGCGCCGGGTCAACGAGTTCCTCTTCCAGAGCACCTCGCCGGTGCCGTTCCTGGAGGTGCTGCTCGACCAGAACCGCTGCGACGGCATCCTGGCCACCCACACCGGGCTGCACTGGCACCGCCGCCTCCCCTCGGGAAGGGATGTAGTGAACGTCGGCGTCATCGGCCGCCCCGCCAACGACGGCAACACCAATGTCTGGTTCGCGATGCTGGAAGCGCGCGAGGGCGGTCTTGGGGTCGAGCTGGTGCCGCTCCCCTATGACCACTTTGGGCTCGCCGCCGAGATGCGGTCCGAGGGACTGCCGGAGGAGTTCGTCGCAACGATCCTGACCGGCTGGTGGACGACCTGCCTGGAGATCCTGCCCGCCCGCGAGCGCGCGGCTTCCCGCTTCTAAGGAGAAGACCCATGTCCAATCACATCGCCATCCTTGGAGCTGGTCCTACCGGCCTCGAGGCCGCCCTCGCCGCCGCGGAGGGCGGCCGGCCGTTCACCCTCTACGAGGCGGCGTCCACCGTGGCCGGCAACGTCCGCGCCTGGGGTCACGTCCGGCTGTTCACCCCCTGGGAGATGAACGTCTCGCCGCGCATGCGGCGGCATCTCGAGGCCGCCGCCCACGAGGTGCCCGATGGACCTGAGTGCCCCACCGGCCAGGACCTCGCCGAGCGATTGTTCGAACCGCTGGCGGCGCTGCCGGAGATTGGGTCCGGACTGCGGCTGGGCACCCGCGTGCTCGGCATCGGACGCGAGGGCCTTCTCAAGCACGAGGAGATCGCTACGCCCAAGCGCGGGCGCCACCCCTTCCGCATCCTGCTCGCCGACGGCTCCGGCCGGGAGTGGACGGAAACGGCGGACGTGGTGATCGACGCCACCGGCACCTGGGGGCACCCCAATACCCTGGGTGACGGCGGCATCCCCGCCCCGGGCGAGCGCGCGCTCGCGGGCGAGATCCGGCGCGACATCCCCGATTTTCTCTCCGAGCGGAGCGACTGGACGGGCAAGACGATCCTCCTCGCCGGTGCCGGCCACTCGGCGCAGACCGCCGTCCGCGCCCTGGCGGAGCTGGCGGAGGAGGCGCCGGGGACGCGGGTGATCTGGGCGTTGCGCAATCCGGAGCCGGGCTGGGGTACCCACCACGGCGACCCCCTTCCCGAGCGGGCGGGGCTCGCAGCCGTGGCCGCCGAGCTCGCCGGCGGCGCCTCCCCGGCGGTCGCGGCCCGGCGCGGCGTGGTCGTCGAGGAGATCGCCAAGCCGGACGGCTGCTTCGAGGTGACGCTGAGGAACGGCGCGGGACCCGAGCGGATCGCGGTCGACCGCATCCTGGCGCTGACCGGCTCCGTCGGCGACCAGGGGCTCTACCGCCAGCTCCAGGTCCACGAGTGCTACGCGACCTGCGGCCCGATCAAGCTCTCGGCGGCGCTGCTCGGCGCGGGAAGCTCCGACTGCCTGGCCCAGACCACCCACGGGGCCGATACGCTGACCAACCCGGAGCCGGGCTTCTTCATCCTTGGAGCCAAGTCTTACGGACGGAACAACACCTTCCTGATGCGGATCGGCTGGGAGCAGGTCGAAGAGGTGTTCGGCCTGCTCGGGTAGACTCTGGGAATGAAGTACTTCGGCCAACCCGCTTTCCAGCATGGAGAGGTGCCGGCGGTAGGCGTCCTCCTGGCGAACCTGGGGACGCCCGACGCACCGGACACCCCGGCGCTCCGCCGCTATCTCCGCGAGTTCCTGCTCGATCCCCGGGTCATCGAGCTGCCGCGGGCGCTCTGGTGGCTGATCCTCCACCTGGCCGTGCTCCCCACCCGGCCCGCCAAGTCGGCGGCTCTCTACAGGAAGGTCTGGACCCCGGAGGGCTCCCCGCTCCTGGTCATCACCAATCGCCAAGCGGCGGCGCTCCAGCAGGTGCTCAGCCGCGAGATCGGCACGCCGGTCCACGTCGCGGTCGGCATGCGCTACGGCAACCCGTCGGTCCGCTCGGCGCTGCGCGAGCTCGCCGGCAAGGGGTGCCGCCGCCTCCTGGTGCTGCCGCTCTACCCGCAGTACGCGGCGGTGACCACCGGCTCGACGATCGACGCCGTCGCCGCCGAGCTGACCACCTGGCGCTGGGTGCCGGAGATCCGGACGATCCACCACTACCACGACGACCCCGCCTACATCCGGGCGCTGGCGGCGAGCATTCGCGAGCTCTGGGAGCGGGAGGGGGCGCCGGAAAAGCTCCTCTTCTCCTTCCACGGCATCCCGAAGCGCTATTTCCTGGCGGGGGACCCCTACTTCTGCGAGTGCCACAAGCTCGCCCGCCTCGCCGCCGAGGAGCTGGGGCTACCCCGCGAGCGCTGGCAGGTCTCCTTCCAGTCGCTGTTCGGCAAAGAGGAGTGGCTCCGGCCCTACACCAGCCAGACGATCACGGCGCTGGCGAAGTCCGGGCTCCGCGGGCTCGACGTCGTCTGCCCGGGCTTCTCGGCCGACTGCCTGGAAACGATCGAGGAGATCGACCAGGAGAACCGCGAGGTCTTCCTCCACGCCGGCGGCGAGCGCTACCGCTACATCCCCGCCCTCAACGACCGGCCGGACCACATCCGCGCGATCGCCGACCTCGTCCACCGCAACCTCCAGGGGTGGGTGAAGTCGCCCGCCGAGTGGAGCGAGGAAGGGGCGCGCCGCGAGGGTGAAGAGTCCAGACGGCGGGCCGAAACGTTGCAGGCGGAGACAACTCGGGCGGAGACAACGCAGGCTGAACCCGTTTTACAAAACTGATACCCCCCGGCAGCGGCCGGCTTTGGTACATTCCTTTCTCTTGAGAGATCTCTATGAGGAGACGCCGAAATGAAAATGCTTCGACTCCGCGCGGCCCTTCGCGCCGCCGGCCTGCTGTTCTTCCTGGCGGGCGCCGCGCTCGCGCAGCAGCTCGACCTCCCCCGCCCGAGCCCCAACGCGTCCGTGTCGCAGACGGTCGGGGTGACCGAGATCACCATCAAGTACAGCCGCCCCGGGGTCAAGGACCGGCCGATCTGGGGCAAGCTCGTCCCCTACGGCGAGGTCTGGCGCACCGGCGCCAACGAGAACACGACGATCAAGTTCAGCACCCCGGTCAGGATCGACGGGCACGAGCTGCCGGCCGGCATCTACGGCCTGCAGACCCTCCCCACCGCCGGGGAATGGACCGTCATCTTCAGCAAGGACGCCAACGAATGGGGGGCCTTCAGCTACAAGCAGGCGGACGACGCGCTGCGCATCCAGGCCAAGCCGCAACCGGCCGAGTTCCGCGAGCGCATGGCCTTCGACTTCGACGACGTCACCGACACCGCTGCCAAGGTCGTCCTCCACTGGGAGAAGGTAAGGGTTCCCTTCACCGTCGAGGTGGACACGCCGGCGCTGGTGGCGGCGAAGGCCAAGGAGGCCGTCCGCTGGCAGACCCCCTATCAGGCGGCGAGCTACTGCATCCAGAACAACACCTGCCTCGACGACGCCTCGCGCTGGCTCGACGCCTCGATCGCGCTGCAGGAGAACTTCGCCAACCTGCGCGCCAAGGCCATGCTGCTCGCCAAGCGGAACGACCCCGGCGCGGCCACCTACGCGCAGCGGGCGCTCGCCGCCGCCAAGACCGCCCAGCAGCCGCCCGACGCTCAGCAGATCAAGGATCTGGAAGGGATCGCCGGCGGCGCGAAGAAGGGAAAATGATCTCTACGCGGTGACCGTGGCGGCGCGCGCCGCCAGCCAGGTCCCCAGGTCCGCCACCTGATCCAGGCAGGCGAGGGGCTCCAGCTCCAGGAGCTCCTCGCGGCCGTGCCCGCCGGAGCAGACGCCCACCGCGTGCGTCCGCGCGCTCCGCGCCATCTCCAGGTCGTAGGTGGTGTCGCCGATCATCACCGCGTCGCGCGGCGCCACCCCGAGCTCGTCGAGGATGTCGAGCAGCATCTTGGGGTGGGGTTTCGAGAAGGCCTCGTCGACGGTGCGCGTGGCGTGAAAGAGCTCCCGCAGGCCGGTCTGGTCGAGGGCATAGTCGAGCCCGCGGCGGCTCTTGCCGGTCGCCACCGCCAGCAGGTACCCCTCCGCGGCCAGATCCCGCAGCAGCTCGCCGACCCCCGCGAAGAGCAGCGGCATGTCGCGGTAAGTCGAGTGCCAATGGTTCCGGTAGGCCTCGAGGATCCGCCCGAAGAGCTGCTCGTCGCAGCCGGGGCTCAAGGTCTCGATCGTCTCGCGCAGCCCGAGGCCGATCATGCCGCGGAGGGTCTTCTCGGGGAGCTCCCCCAGATCCAGCTCGCGGATCGTCGCCTGGGTACACGCCACGATCGTGCCGATGGAGTCCATCAGCGTCCCGTCCCAGTCGAAGACGAGGAGGCGGAAAGGGGTTCTTGCGTAGATCGCGTCGAGCGGCATCGTAAGGGGCCGGAGGCTCTCCGGATTCTCGGATCATGACAGACGGGCGCGGCCGGTTCAACCTTCGGCGTCGGGCCCGAAAGGCGTATAGACCGCCCCGCCCACGACCGAGTCGTCGAGCCCGGGAGCAAAGCCGGGGGACTGTGGCATGACGATCCGCCGCTCGACCCAGGTGCCGGGGGGCACCGAGGCGCCGAAGCCGACGATCGTCTCGCGGACGACGCACCCCTTGCCGATCCGCGCCCCCGGCAGCAGCACCGCGCCCTCGATCCGGGCTCCCTCCCCCACCTTCGCTCCCGGCTCGATCGACGAGCCCTGCACCTTCGACCCGGCTTCCAGGCTCGCTTCCGGGGAGATCCACGACCGCCGCCAGAGCCGCTCCGGAAAGTCGGCGCGCGCCCAGTCGAGCACCCCGTCGAGGAAGCGCTGCGGAGTTCCCATGTCGTGCCAGAGCCCGGCGTCCACTACCGAGTCGATCGTGGCCCCCTCGCCCAGCATCGGCACATAGAGGTCGCGCACGATGTCTGACTTCCCCGGTCCCACCCGCGCGAGGAGCTCCGGCGAGAAGACGTGGGCGCCGGCGAAGACGTAGCGCCGCGCCACCTCCCCCGCCTCCGGATCGCCCGGCCGGAAGGAGAGGAGCCGGCCGGCGCGGTCGATCCCGACGCCGCCGCCGAACCGCGCCGGGTCCGGCCGCGAGGTGAGCAGCAGAGTCGAGCGGGCGCCGCTGGCGAGGTGCTTGCGGATCAGCTTGCGCAATGGCCACCGGCAGAGGCTGTCGCCGTTGACGAGCAGCACGAGGTCGGCGGGGGCGAAGAACTCTCTCAGCGGGTTGAGGGCCCCCAGGGTGCCGAGGACCTCGGGCTCCTCCGACCAGGTGAGCGGCATGCCGGCATGAGAATCGCCGAAGCGCTGGCGGATCTGGTCTCCGAGGTAGTGGAGATTGACCGCTGCCGCCTCGCAGCCGACCGCGGCGAGCTGCGCCAGGGTGTGGCCGAGGATGGGTACGCCGCGCACCGGCAGCAGCGGCTTCGGGGTGAGGGTGGTCAGCGGCCGCAGCCGCGTGCCCAGCCCCGCCGCGAGCACCAGCGCACGGATCCGCCTACCCTGCATGACTCGGAGAGGGTCCTAGCGGAAAACCATCTCGGGAGGGGCATCCGGATGCTGCTTGAGGTACTCCTCGTAGAGACGTAGGTAGGAGCGGCGCTCCGCCTTGTCGGGATCGAAGCCGCAGCGCTTGGCCACGGTCTCGGCGCCGTCCCCCTCGAATTCGGCGAAGTCGCCGATCGGCGTATGGTCGAGCGCGATCGTCACGCCCCCCAGCTGCCACTCCTCCCGCATCTTCTGGTAGCGGCGCACGATCGCATAGCCGAGGTTCTCGAACAGGGCCATCGCCTCGTCGGAGCTCTGGACCTCGATCTCGCGCTCTTCGCGTACCTTGACGTTCCCCTCGATGCGCATCGGCCCCTTGAAGGTCAGCCGGGCGCGGCCGCCGTCGGTGCGCAGCCGCAGGATGCGTCCCGAGGAGAGCAGCTCCTCCGAGCGGTCGAGAATCCAGTTGTCCTCGAAAGCCGAGGGGCCGACCCGCTCCGCCTCGAGCTCGATCAGGCGGTCGCGCAGCTTGTCCAGCTCGACGCGAGGGAACTTGATCTCGCGCTCCAGGTTGTCCCTGCTCCTCATAGATCGCTCAGGCGGTCCAGCAGCCGTGCGACGGAGCGGATGCCGTTGTAGAAGTGACTGATGTTGAACTTCTCGTTCGGCGAGTGCAGGGCGTCGTCGTTGAGCCCGAAGCCGAGCAGCAGGACCGGGCACTGAAGGACCGCGGCGAAGGTCGAGACGATGGGGATCGATCCCCCCTCGCGGATCCGCACCGGCCGCGCTCCCCAGATCTCCTGCATGGCGTCGAGAGCGGCGTCGACGATCGGACCGCTCGCCTCCACGACGACGGGGTCGGCGCCGTGGAGATTGGTCACCTCGACGGTGACCCCCTCCGGCGCGACCGCGCCCACGTAGTCGGTGAACAGGCCGGCGATCTTCTTCGAGTCCTGGTCGGGGACCAGGCGCATCGACACCTTGGCGCCCCCCCAGGATGGGAGGACGGTCTTCGCGCCCTTGCCCATGTAGCCGCCGAAGATGCCGTTGACGTCGCAGGTCGGCCGCGCCCAGGTGCGCTCGCGGGTGGAGTACCCCGCCTCGCCGAACAGCGAGGGGACGCCGAGCTCCGTCCGGTAGGCGTTCTCGTCCCACGGCAGCTTGGCGAACTCCTCGCGCTCCCAGGCTTCCAGCGGCCGCACGTCGTCGTAGAAGCCGGGGATCAGGATCTTCCCGGTCTCC
This sequence comes from uncultured Acidobacteriota bacterium, assembly GCA_963698025.1. Taxonomy (GTDB): domain Bacteria; phylum Acidobacteriota; class Thermoanaerobaculia; order Multivoradales; family UBA5704; genus DATARR01. The sequence goes on from OY969112.1 coordinate 3,774,389, forward strand.
GGATCGCGCAGCTGGTCGACGATGAGGCAGAGGGCGTTGAGCGGATTCCAGACCGCGCCGCCGAAGGTGCCGGAGTGCAGGTCCCGGTTCGGGCCGGTGACCTTGATCTCCATGTAGCAGAGCCCCTTGAGGCCGTAGATCAGCGACGGCTGCCCCGGCGCGAACAGGGAGGAGTCGGAGATGACGACGCAGTCGGCGGCGAGCCGCTTGCCGCCGTCCTGCTTCACGTACTCGTCGATCGCCTGGCCGCCCGCCTCTTCCTCCCCCTCGACCAGGAACTTGACGTTGACCGGCAGCCGCCCCCGCTCGGCGAGCAGCGCCGCCACGGCCTTGAGGTGAGCGTAGGACTGCCCCTTGTCGTCCGTCGCGCCGCGCGCCACCAGCTTGTCCCCCTCGACCGTCGGCTCGAAGGGGGGGTTGCGCCAGAGCTCGACCGGGTCGACCGGCTGCACGTCGTAATGGCCGTAGAAGAGGACCGTCGGCTTGCCCGGCGCGCCCAGCCATTCGGCGTAGACCAGCGGATGCCCGGCGGTGTCGATCCGCTCGGCCTGGAGCCCCGCCGCGCGCATCTTGCCCACCAGGAAGTCGCTGGCGCGCAGCACCTCGTCCTTGAAGTCCGGATCGGTCGAGATCGAGGGGATCCGGAGGTAATCCTTCAGCTCCTCGAGGTAGCTCTCCTTCTCCGTGTCGATGCGGGCGAGCACGTCCCGCGAATCGCTTGCCATCCCTTTAACTCTCCTTTTCGCTCCGGGTTTCGCCCCCGCGGAGTCTACCAGAGTCCCTCGCCAGGCGCCGGAGGTTCACGGCGTTGACCAGGAAGTGCCCGGCGACCGGCCCCAGGAGGTTGCCACGCCAGACCATGATCCCGCCGAGCAGCGCGCCGGCGACGACGGCGAACAGCGTCCAGAGCCGGAACGCCTTCCCCGGCCCGCTGTGCAGCAGGCCGAACAGCACCGTGGCCGCCACCCAGCCGAACGTCCCCTGGACGGCGCCGCGGAAGAACAGCTCCTCGGCAAAGCCGGAGAGCAGAGCGAGGGCGAACGCCTCGGAAGGGGTGATGGCCCCCAGCGCATCGGCGAGCCGTGCCTCGAGCTCCTTCGCCAGAGGAAAGGTGCGCTCCACCCCCCACCACGCGCCGAGGAGCAGCACCCCCGCCCCGGCTCCGGCCCCCAGATCGAGCCACCACCGGTCGCGGTCGAAGAAGAGCGATAGCGGGATCACCCCCCGCCGGAGACCGATCCAGAGCGCTCCGCCCAGGGCCAACGCCAAGTAGAGACCCCAGGCCAAGCGGTAGAGGCGCCCCGGAGGGAGCGCCGCGGCGGGGGACGACGATGGAGACGATGGTTCCAAGAAGCCTGCGGCGCCCTACTCTTCGAAACTCTTGCCCGTCTTCTTCCAGTCCGCCGCGAAGCGGTCGAGACCGGCGTCGGTGAGCGGGTGCTTGTAGAGCTGCTCCAGCACTTTGAACGGAATCGTGACCACGTCCGCTCCGAGCATGGCCGCCTGCAGCATGTGGATGGGGTGCCGCACCGAGGCCACGAGCACCTTGGTGTCGTAGCCGTAGTTGTGGTAGATCGTCACCACCTGCTCGATCAGCTCCATGCCGTCCTCGGCGATGTCGTCCAGCCGGCCGACGAAGGGGGAGATGTAGGCCGCGCCGGCCTTGGCGGCGAGCAGCGCCTGCATCGGCGAGAAGCAGAGCGTCACGTTGGTCCGGATCCCCTCCTTCTTGAACGTGGCGACCGCCCGCAGCCCGTCGGGCGTGAGCGGCACCTTGACGACCACGTTCTCGGCGAGCCCGTGGAGGCGCCGCCCCTGGGTGAGGATGTCCTCGTACCCGGCCTCCAGCACCTCGCCCGAGACCGGGCCCGGCACCAGCTTCGCGATCGCCTGCACCGTCGCCAGGTATGCCCGGCCCGACTTCGCGATCAGCGACGGATTGGTGGTAACCCCATCGACCATGCCCCACTCGAGGCCGGTCTCGATCTCTTTGATTTCAGCGGTATCGAGGAAGAATTGCATGGCTGAGCCCTCCCTTTCCAAATTCGTGCCCCGGATGGGGCCTGACTAGGGTAGCACCCGAGAGAAGCGGAAAGGGGCGGGATCGACCCCGCCCCGAATGCAGAAACAGATCGGTTCTCAGTGCACCGTCTCGTCCGGATCGCCGTCCTCTTCGTCCTCCCCCTCGTCGAAGTCGAGGGTGTCGAGGACCTGCAGCTCGTCGGCATCGTCCGGCTCCTCGGCCGACTCGAGCTCCAGCTCGGCCGGCACCGGGCCGCCCTCCACCTTGGCGAGCTCGATCTCCGTCTCCTCGTCCTTCTCGGCGAGCTTGGCGACCGCCACGATGCGGTCCTCGGCGTCGAGGTTCATCAGCTTGACCCCCTGGGCCGAGCGGCCGACCTCGCGGACACCGGAGACGTTGAGCCGGATGATCATCCCTTCCTGGGTGATGAGCATCAGCCCCTCGTCCGGGGTCACGTACCGCACCCCCACCACCTCGCCCGTCTTCGGCGTGACCTTGAGGTTGATGATGCCCAGGCCGCCGCGCCCCTGGAGGCGGTAATCCTCGACCGGCGTCCGCTTGCCGTACCCCCGCTCGGTGACGGTGAGCACCTGGCCGTGTGGATCGAGCTCCTCCATGGCGACCAGCCGGTCGCCCGGACGAAGCACGAGACCTCTGACGCCGTAGGAGGCCCGGCCCACCGTGCGGACGTCGCTCTCGGGGAAGCGGATCGAGAACCCCTTCGCAGTGGCGAGCAGGATGTCCTTCTGGCCGTCCGTCTCGCGCACCGCGAGCAGGCAGTCCCCATCGTCGATGTTGATGCCGATGATGCCGCCCACGCGCGGGTTGGAGTAGGCCGAAAGGCTCGTCTTCTTCACCGTGCCGTTGGCCGTCGCGAAGACGAGATAGCGGTCGTCGCGGAACTCGCGCACCGCGACCGTCGTCGCCAGCCGCTCGGTCGGCTCCAGGTTGAGCAGGTTCACGATCGCCTTGCCGCGCGCCGTCGGGCTCGCCTCCGGGATCTCGTGCACCTTCAGCCAGTGGATCCGGCCGCTCTCGGTGAAGACGAGGATGTAGCTGTGGGCGGTGGCGACGTAGAGGTGCTCGACGAAATCGTCGTCCTTGGTCACCATCCCCGTCCGCCCCTTGCCGCCGCGCGCCTGCGCCCGGTAGAGCGACAGCGGCGAGCGCTTGACGTAGCCGGACTGCGAGACGGTGATCACCATCGGCTCGTCCGCGATCATGTCCTCGATCGAGATGTCGTGCGTCTCGGGGATGATCTCGGTGCGCCGCTCGTCGCCATAGCGCTCCCTGAGCTCGGCCAGCTCCCCCTTGATCTCCTCCAGCACCAGCCGGTCCGAGCCGAGGATCGCGCGCAGCCGCTCGATCGTCACCATCAGCTCCCGGTACTCCTCGACCACCTTCTCGCGCTCGAGGCCGGTCAGCCGCTGCAGACGCATGTCGAGGATCGCCTGCGACTGCACCTCGCTCAGCGCGAAGCGCGACATCAGGTTCTCGCGCGCCTCGGAGGGGGTCGCGCTGGCGCGGATCGTCGCGATCACCTCGTCGAGATGATCGAGCGCCTTGAGGATGCCCTCCAGGATGTGGGCCCGCTCCTCGGCCTTACGCAGGTCGTAGCGGGTGCGGCGGATGATGACCGTCTTGCGATGGTTGAGGAAGTGATAGAGCAGCTCCTTGAGCGTCATCACCTTCGGCTGGTTGTCGACGATCGCCAGCAGGATGATGCCGAAGGTGGTCTGCATCTGAGTCATCTTGTACAGCGAGTTGAGGAGGATCTCCCCCACCGCGTCGCGCTTCACCTCGATTACGATGCGGATGCCCTCGCGGTCCGACTCGTCGCGCAGGTCCGAGATCCCTTCGATCTTCTTCTCGCGGATCAGCTCGGCGATCCTTTCGATCAGCCGCGCCTTGTTCACCTGGTACGGGATCTCGTTGACGACGATCGTCTGCCGGTCGGTGCGCTCGTTGGTCTCGATCGTGGCCCGGGCCCGGAGTTGGATGATGCCGCGCCCGGTGGTGTATGCCGAGCGGATCCCCTCCAGGCCGTGGATGAAGCCGGCGGTGGGGAAGTCCGGCCCGGGGATTACGGTCATCAGATCCTGGACCAGGACATCCGGATTTTCGATCAGCATCATCAACGCGTCCACCACCTCGCGCAGGTTGTGCGGCGGGATGTTGGTCGCCATGCCGACAGCGATGCCGGTGGCGCCGTTGACGAGGAGATTGGGAACGCGCGCCGGCAGCACCATCGGCTCGGTCTCCGAGCCGTCATAATTCGGAGCCCAATCCACCGTCTCCTTGTCGATGTCCTCGCGGAGCATCTCCTCCGCGAGCTTCATCAACCGCACCTCGGTGTACCGCATGGCCGCCGGGTTGTCGCCGTCGAGCGAGCCGAAGTTCCCCTGGCCGTCGACGAGCGGATAACGCATGGCGAAGTCCTGGGCCATGCGCACCACGGTATCGTAGATCGCCGAGTCGCCGTGCGGGTGATACTTGCCCATGACGTCGCCGACGATGCGCGCCGACTTCTTGTAGGCCCGGTCCGAGCGGTTGCCGCTCTCCCACATGCCGTACAGCACGCGCCGGTGCACCGGCTTCAGCCCGTCGCGCACATCGGGCAGCGCGCGGCCGATGATCACGCTCATCGCGTAATCGAGATAGCTGCGCTTCATCTCGTCTTCGATGCCGACCGGGATCGGCTGATCGAAGAGGTTCGGGTCGTTGTTATCGCTCATATCAGTATAGATACCTTGGTTATCCTACCTGCTTCACTTCCTAGGTCGACGTGCAGGCATACCCGCCAGCATGCCCTGAGCGCTGAGATCTTCATCTACGTCGGGCCAGTGCACCCCCTGGCCATCTCCGATGATCTCGAATCTCGCGCGTTGCTCCGGAGTCGCCTCCGAAAGGCGCCAGGACCAAGCGAGGGGCACGCTGACGCTCCTGCCATCCACCAGATCGAAGGTGATGAGATCCTCGGTCACAAGGACCGATTTGATTCTTGGATCGACGCTAACCGCAATGCTCATTCCATGCCTCAATGATTCTTTCCAGGTTGGAGTTGATCAGTCTTCGGACGGTCATCAGCTCCTGTGCCGTGAACCCTTGATTCGAGGCGAGGTCCACAGGCTCCAACCAGAACTTGCAGACCATTCTCTCTCGCTGCGCGTGAACGTGCTTCGGCTCGTTACAGTCGAAGCTGTAGAAAAAGACGCGGTATGGACCCGGGATGTCCCTTACTCGGGGCATCGAACCTAGCTCTCGCTCCCTTTCCTAAACATCCAGGTTCCGTACTTCCAGCGCGTTGTTCTGGATGAACGCCCGCCGCGGCTCGACCTCGTCGCCCATGAGGATGGTGAAGATCGAGTCGGCCTCGACGTCGTCCTCGACGTGCACGCGCAGGAGGCGGCGCTTGGTGGGATCCATCGTGGTCTCCCAGAGTTGGGTCGGGTTCATCTCGCCGAGTCCCTTGTAGCGCTGGATCGAGAGCCCCTTCTTGGCCCCCTCGTAGAGGCTGTCGATCGCCTCCTCGAGCGTGTTGTGGACGTTGATCGTATCCCCCTTGGCGAGGGTGAAGCTGGTCGCCGAGATCGCGTCGAGACCGAGCTGGTTGTTCGCCATGGCACGGTACTCGGCGCCGGTGACCAGGTTCCAGTCGATGCGGATCTCGCGCTCGACGCCGTCGCGCTTCGACAGGAAGCGGATGTAGAGCGTGCCGTGCTCCTCGTCCTGACCGACGACCACCTCGTGGAAGCCCGAGCCTTCGATCACGTGGGCGATCCGCTCCATCTTCTCCGGATCGGTGAGCGACAGCTTGTCCTTGACGCCGTTCTGCAGCGCGATCTTGATCGCGTCCGCCGGGTAGCCGCGCGACATCAGCTTGTCGAGGTTCTGGCGGAAGACGGCGATCTTCTCCAGGAAGTGGGCGAGCCGCACACCGGTCAGCCGCCCCCCGTCGCCATTACCATGGCCATTGCCATGCGCGATGTCGAGCTCCCAGGCGTCCTTGATGCGGTCGACCAGGAAGATCTGATACTCGCGGTCGTCCTTGAGATAGGTTTCGTTCTTGCCGTGCGCCACCTTGTAGAGCGGCGGCTGCGCGATGTAGAGATAACCACGCTTGATGATCTCCGGCATCTGACGGTAGAAGAAGGTCAGGATCAGCGTCCGGATGTGGCTGCCGTCGACGTCGGCGTCGCACATGATGATCAGCTTGTGGTAGCGCAGCTTATCGATGGCGAAGTCGTCCTTGCCGATGCTGGTGCCCAGCGCCGTGATCATCACCTTGATCTCGTCGGACGACAGCATCTTGTCGAAGCGGGCCTTCTCGACGTTCAGGATCTTCCCCTTGAGCGGCAGGATGGCCTGAAACTTCCGGTCGCGCCCCTGCTTGGCCGAGCCGCCGGCGGAATCACCCTCGACCAGGAACAGCTCGGCGAACTCGGGGTTGCGCTCCGAGCAATCGGCGAGCTTGCCGGGGAGGTTGGAGGCGTCGAGCGCCCCCTTGCGCCGCGTCAGGTCGCGCGCCTTGCGCGCCGCCTCGCGGGCGTGCGCCGCCTCGACGCACTTCTCGACGATCCGCCGCGCCTCGCGCGGGTTCTCCTCCATGTGGGTGGAGAGCCGTTCGAAGACCACCTGCTCGACCCACCCCTTGATGTCGGAGGAGACCAGCTTGTCCTTGGTCTGCGAGGAGAACTTGGGGTCCTTGATGCGCACCGAGATCACCGCGGTGAGCCCCTCGCGCACGTCCTCGCCGGTCAGGTTCTCCTTGAGGTTCTTCGCCAGGCCGCTGGTGGTCGCGTAGGCGTTGATCGCGCGGGTGAGCGCCGACTTGAAGCCGGCGAGATGGGTGCCGCCGTCCCGGTTGTTGATCGTGTTGGTGAAGGCGTAGATCAGCTCCTGATAGCCGTCGTTCCACTGCAGGGAGACCTCGACCGCCTCCGGGCCGGTGCCGTCGTCGCGCACGTCCATGAGATGGATCGGCTGCGGATGGAGCGGTGTCTTGTTGCGGTTCAGGTGCTCGACGAACGAGGAGATCCCCCCCGCATAGACGAAGTCCGCCTCCTTGTCCGTCCGCTCGTCCTTGAGATGGATGTGGATGCCGCGGTTCAGGAACGCCTGCTCGCGCAGCCGCGTGGCCAGCGTCTCGTAGTTGAACTCGAGGATGGCGAAGATCTCGGCGTCCGGCCAGAAGCGGACCTTGGTGCCCGTCTGCTCGCTGGCGCCCGCCGGCTGGATCGGCGCGTCGGGGAAGCCGCGATGGTAGGTCTGCAACCAGACCCGGCCGTCGCGCTTGACCTCGAGCTCCAGGGTCTCGGACAGGGCGTTGACGACCGACACGCCGACGCCATGGAGACCACCGGAGACCTTGTAGGAGTTCTTGTCGAATTTACCACCCGAGTGGAGCTCGGTCATGATGACCTCGGCCGCCGAGCGCCCCTCCTCCTTGTGGAGGTCGACCGGAATGCCGCGGCCGTCGTCCTCCACCGAGACCGAATTGTCGGTGTGAAGGATGACCTCGATCCGCGAGCAGTAGCCCGCCTGGGCCTCGTCGACCGAGTTGTCGACCACCTCGAAAACCATATGGTGCAGGCCAGACGCGTCATCGGTGTCGCCGATATACATGCCCGGGCGCTTGCGCACCGCTTCCAGGCCCTTGAGCACCTGGATGTTGTCAGCCGTATATGTAGCCTGTGGATCTGCCAAAACAGGATTCTCCGTTCTATCCCTGGACTTGAATTGGAACCCCGCGGAAAGAGAGGTCCGAGAATGTGAAAATTATACCACGAACGGGGCCTTCTTGCGAGTCTGTTTAGCGCTGAAAATTCAACAGCTTAGACTCGATTTCCGCAGGCGTTCGAGGGCCTCGAAAACGGGTCCTCGGGTATTATTTCAACAAGAAAAGGATGGTAGAAGATTCCCGGACGCGCAGTTCCGGTTTCTACTCCGAGACCAGCCGCATCTCCCCGCGTTCCATCTCCCAGATCGTCCCCACGTCCAGGGTCAGCCAGACCTGGGGGCGGTTGGAGGTGGCGAAGAGCTGGGTGGCGCCGCGGAAGATCCCCCAGACGGCGGTCACGGTGGGTGGAGCCAGCTCCGCGTCCATGTCGTCCAGCATGTAGAGGGGGGGTCTCCCCGCCGTCTCCATCACCTGGCCGTGGGCGGCGAGGAGCATGAGCGAGAGGGCCTTGCGTTCGCCCGCCGAGGCCACGCGGCGGATCTCGTGCCCCCCCCAGAGGATCTCGAGCTCGTCGCGGTGGGGACCGAGCAGCGGCATCTGCCGCCGGCGCTCGCGGTCGGCGATCCGGTCGAGGGCGTCGGCGATGACCGTGGCCCCCTCGAGGCCGTTGGCCGGCGAGGGGCGGTAGCGCAGCTCGATCTCCGGGAAGGGGAGCCCGGAGGCGGCGAGGACCTGGGCGAGCTCGACCTTGAGCAGCTCGACCCAGCGATGGCGCTGGGCGATCACGTCCGCCGCCGTGGCGGCCAGCATCTCGTTCCAGATCTCGATGCCGGCGCCGTCCGAAGTCAGCAGCCCCCGCTTCTGCCGCAGGGCTTCGCGATAGCGGCCGAGAATCTCCAGGGCTGTGGGCCGGATGCCCACGATCCCCCGGTCCATGAAGCGGCGGCGCGCCCTGGGTGCCCCCACCAGCACCTCGGCCTCGGCCGCCGCCGTCCAGGCCACCACGGGGAGCACGGCGAGGTGCTCGGCCAGCGGCGTCACCTTGCCGTTGAGCGCCCGTACCCGCTGCCCCTCCATCCAGCCCACCTCCAGGGTGGAGCGGCGGTCGGTCTCGATCTCCCCCTGGACGTGGAAGGAGCCGGCGCCGTGGCGCGCGCAATCGCCGATCTGGGAGGCCCGGAAGCTGCGGGTGGTGGCGAGCGCGTAGACCGCCTCCAGGAGGCTCGTCTTGCCGGCGCCGTTGCCCCCCAGCAGAAGGTGGGAGCCCGCCGCGGGCCGCCAGGAGAGGGGCTCCAGGTTGCGGAAGTCGCGGGGGGTGAGGTGGGTGAGCATCGCCCGGGGATCATGGCGCATCCCCGGGGGCGGCGCTATCTCTGCATCAGATCAGGTGCATCAGATCCGCATCGGCATGATCACGCACAGGTAGCGGGTGTCCGGCCCGTCCTGCGGATAGCCGACGCACTGCGTGTTCTCGTCCTTGAGCTCCAGCCGGACCTTCTCGGTCTCGACCGCGGAGAGGAACTCCCGGAGGTAGTCGGGGTTGATCCCGACCCGGAACTCGGGGCCGTCGTAGTCGCAGGCAACCTCCTCGACGGCCTCGCCGAGGTCAGAGTTGACGGCCGAGATCACCACCTGGTCGGTCCCGAACTGCAGGCGCACGGCGCGCGCCCGGTCGCCGGTCATCAGCGCGGCGCGCTGGACGGCGTCGACCAGGTTCTTGCGGTCGAACAGCACCTTCTTGTCGTTGTCCTTGGCGATGACCCGCTCGTAGTCGGGGAAGGTCCCCTCGAGGATGCGGCAGATCAGCTCCCGCCGGCCGAGGCCGAAGGAGAGGTGATGCTCACCGCGGCCGTAGGAGAGCTTGCCGTCCCCCTCGAAGCGCTGCAGCTCCTGGAGGGCCTTGCGCGGCACCAGGACCGAGTCCTCGCCGCTGGCGTTCTCCAGCCCCCCTTCGACCAGGGCCAGCCGGTGGCCGTCGGTCGCCACCATCTCCATCGAGCCCTCCTTGAGCTTCAGGAGGGCGCCGTTGAGCTGGAAGCGCGACTCCTCGGCCGAGACGGCGAAGAGGATCTTGGCGACCATCCGGCGAAAATCGTTGAAGGGGATGTCGACCCGCCGCCCCTCCTCGACGTTGGGGAGGGTCGGGAAGTCGTCCGGGGCCAGGCCGTGGATCTTGAAGCGCGACCTGCCGGCCCGGATGGAGAGCACCCGGGGCTCTTCCTGGACCAGCAGCACCTCTTCCCCGGTGAGGGAGCGGATGATCTCCACCAGCTTCTTCGCCTGGACGGCGATCCCCCCCTCGCGCTTGATGTCGGCCTCGCACCAGGAGGTGAGCGAGACGTCGAGGTCGGTCGCGGCCAGGTGGAGCTTGTCCCCGCGGGCGGTCAGCAACAGGTGCGAGAGGACGGGGATAGTGGTCTTGCGTTCGACGATGCCCTGCATCGGGGCCAGCTCGCCCAGAAATTCACTACGGGTGACGCGGATCTCCATTCACTCTTCCTCTTCTAGAAGACATCTGAATATAGCATAGCCGTAGTAGTACGTAGGCGCTGCGGAAAAGGGGAAACGGGTCCTAAGTTCCTCAAGGGGAGAACCTTAGGTGCGTAGGTGGGGGCTGTGCAGAACCTGTGGACGGGTTGAGGAGAGGCAGGGAAAAACCGTAAGCCGAGGAAAAATTCCGCAGAAGCTCCACAACGCTTCCGAAGCGCCCTCCGCAGGTTTTCCCCAGGCAGACCGGCAGCCTGTGAACCGGCAGTAGGAATATGCAAGCCATGTGCCGATAGATCCCGATAAAGAGGAAGAACCAGGGGGAGGGGGCACCGCCCAGGACGACCTACGCGAAGTGCTGCTCGAAGCCGTGGAGGGTACGGTCGAAATCCGTGTCGGAGCCGCGCTTCTTCTGCACCGTCTCGCAGGAGTACATGACCGTCGAGTGGTGCTTGTCGTTGAAAAGTTTGCCGATCTCCGGGTAGGAAAGATCCGTCAGCCGCTTGCAAAGGTACATCGCCACCTGGCGTGGGATGACGATCTGCCGCGAGTTGCTCTTGCTCTTGATCTCCGAGACCTTCAGGTCGTAGTGCCGGGCCACGAACTTGATGATCTCGGCCGCGGCGGGGCGCTTCCCTTCCTCGGGGAGGATGTCCTTGAGCGTCTCGCGGGCGAGCGCCGGCGAAAGCGGCCTGCCGGTGAGCGAGGAGAAGGCCATCACCCGCGTCAGCAACCCCTCGAGCTCGCGGATGTTCGACTTCACCTGCTGGGCGATGAACTCCGCCACCTCCTCGGGGAGCTGGACGTCCTCGAGCGAGGCCTTGCGCTGCAGGATCGCCACCTTGGTCTCGAGGTCGGGCGGCTGGATGTCGGCGATCAGCCCCCACTCGAAGCGGCTGCGCAGCCGCTCCTCCAGCGTCGGAATGTTCCGCGGCGAGGAGTCGGAGGAGAGGATGATCTGCTTCTGGCTGGTGTAGAGCGTGTTGAAGGTATGGAAGAACTCCTCCTGGGTCCGCTCCTTGTTGGCCAGGAACTGCACGTCGTCGATCATCAGCACGTCGATGGTGCGGTAGCGCTCGCGGAAGGCCGGCATGCGGTCGAAACGGATCGAGTTGATCAGCTCGTTGACGAACTGCTCGGCGGCCAGGTAGAGCACGCGCAACTGCGGCCGGCTGCGCTGGATCTCATGGCCGATCGCGTGCAGCAGGTGGGTCTTGCCAAGGCCGACGCCGCCATAGAGGAAGAGCGGGTTGTAGGAGAACGACGGGTTCTCGGCCACCCTTTTGGCGGCGGCGAGCGCGAACTCGTTCGACTTCCCCCCGACGAAGCTCTCGAACTTGTACTTGGGATTGAAGCGCGACGGCGCGATCGGCTCGTCCGAAGGGACCTCGACGTCGTCCAGGGAAAACAGGACCTCGAACCCCGGATCGCCCAGACCCGCCACCGCCCGGTCGACCATCGGCCGGTAGCTCTCCTCCAGAGTGTGGAGAAACCGCGAGTTGGGAGCCACCAGCACCAGCCGGCGGCCGTTCTCGTCGCCTACCCGCAAGGGGCGGAACCAGGTGGCGAACTCGTCGGGATCGAGCTGCTGTTGAAGCTGTCTCTGAAGGAGAGACCAATAGGATTGCGACATGAGACCTCGAACACGCGATCGATATTATTTCCACACAATTTCCACAGGCTGTGGAAATTCCTGCCTTAGAGAGGAATGCTTCCCGAAGCGGCTTGGGTGACTGCGACCTGAGAGATCATAACACAGCCGCGACGCCCCGCAAGCCCCTTGGTCCCGATGGTTGAAAAGTTCTGTAAACATAATAATTTCAATGGTTTATAGTCAAAAGTGCCCTGCGATTCTGGCCACTTCCGAGGGTAATTCCAGCAGGCGGGGGGAAGAGGTTTCAAGCCCCTTGACAACCTCCGCCAGAGCTGTAGGGAGGCGCGGCTGCCGTTTCTCCAGGAAGAGATCGAGCCACGACGGCGGCGCCGGGTAGAAGTCGAGACCGACCGTCTCGCCGGCGCCGATTCGCGCCTGCTGGCGGGCGATCTCGACGGCGCGGTCGAGTCCTCCGAGCTCGTCGACCAGCCCGATCTTCTGGGCCGCCGCGCCGGTCCATACCCGGCCGCCGGCGACCCTCTCGACCGCCGCCCGGCTCATCTTGCGGCCGGTGGCGACATGGCCGATGAAGGTCCGGTAGGTGCGCTCCATGAGCTGCTGGACCCGCGCCTCCTGCTGCGGGGTGTAGGGCTGGAGGGTGGAGTAGATGTCGGCGTTGGCTCCCCGCTTCTGGACGTCGTGGCCGAGCCCGAGGATCTCCTCCTCGAAGCGGCGGGTGACGAACTTGCCGCCGAAGATGCCGATCGAGCCGGTCAGCGTGGCCGGCTCGGCGACGATCCGGTCGGCCTTGGCCGCGATGTAGTAGCCGCCCGAGGCCGCCTCGTCGGACATCGAGACGACGACCGGCTTCTTCTCCTCGAGCTTCTCGATCTCGCGCAGCATGAAGTCGGAGGCGAGGGCCGAGCCGCCGGGGCTGTCGATGCGCAGCACGACGGCCGCGATCGAGCTGTCCTCGCGGACGTCGTGCAGCACGGTCGCGAAGTCGTCCGAGCCGAGGTAGGTCTCCTGCGTCCACGGGGCCGCGCCGCCGCCGCCGCGGACGATGGTACCGAGGGCGAAGACGACGGCGACCCGCTTGCCGGCGAGGACCTGGCGCGGGCGGTAGTCCTCGATGGCGACGTAGCCCGGCTCGCGCCCGAGCCGCTTTTTCAGGTGCGCCTTGAATTCGTCCGGGTAGGAGAGCCGGTCGACCAGGCCGCGCGCCAGCGCCTCATCGGCCGACCAGGGGGCGCCGTCGATCAGGGCCCGCACCTGTGGCTCGCTCTGGTGGCGCGCCTCGGCGACGGCGGCGACGATCTGCGCGAAGTAGCCGTCGAGCACCGCGGCGATCGCCTCTTCGGCCTCGGGGCTGTAGCGGTCCTGGGTGTAGGACTCGACGGCGCTCTTGAAACGGCCGACGCGGTTGAAGACGGGGTCGATCTTGAGCTTGTCGAGGGCGCCGCGCAGGAACCGGGTCTCGGAGTAGATCCCGAGCAGGTTGAGGTCCCCCGCCGGAGCGAGGTGGATCGTCTCGCAGGCGGTCGCGAGATAGTAGGCGAGGGTTCCGTTCGACCCCTCGCCGGCGGTCTCCAGATAGCACTCGACGAACTTGCCGGCCCGCCGCAGGGCCATCATCTGGCGCCGCAGCTCCTGGGCCTTGGCGAGGCCGAGGTCGGCGTCCTGGATGTAGACGGCGAGGCCGCGCACCCCGGAGTCCTGGCGGGCGGCGCGGAGGGCCGGGTAGAGCTCGGCGATGCTGACCGGGGCCGTGCCATCGCCGAACGGGAGGCGCGGCTCCCGCTGCTCCAGCACCGGGCCGGCGAGGCGCCAGACGAGGACCGTCGGCCCCTCGCCCACGGTCTCCCTCCCCCCCATCAGGACGCCGGCGACCGTCGCCAGCACCGCGACGCCGGCCAGGAACAGGAAGATCCAGAGCAGCTTCTTCATGGCCGCATCCTACCGTTCTCTTCCCGGTTGCCTTCCCAATAAGCTCGCCAGGCGTCGATCTCCAGGCGTCCGAGGCGGGCGACGTGGCAGATCGCGTCGCCGGGGTGGACGAGCGGGATCTGGGTGAGTCCGAGGACGATCCCCCCGTGCGGCGCCTTGAGCGGGCTCCGCTCGCGGCCGAAGGGGTTGCTGTTGATCGAGATCTCCTGCCCGCGGCACAGAGGTGCCCCGAGATCCACCCTGAGGTCGAGGATCCCCCCCTTGCGGGAGCGGATCCAGCGGGTGCGCTCGATCCACAGCCGCAGCGGCGGGGAGGCCGGCTCGCCCGGCATCATCTTCAGATGGCGCAGGACGTTGAGCACCCCCTGGATGCCCACCTCGATGAACGGCCGCTCGAGCCGGCGGGCGCTCCCCGCCTCGTAGACCACCGTCGGCACCCCCGCCGCCACCGCCGTCCGCCGCAACGACCCCTCGGGCCCCGCGCCGTCGACGATCAGCGGGCAGCCGAACGCCCCGGCGAGCTCCACCACCGCGGGGTCCGAGAGGTCGGCGCGCAGCTGCGGGTAGTTGGTGCGCTCGCCGCCGGCGGTGTGCAGGTCGAGGCCGAAGTCGCTCTGGCGGATCACCTCGCGGAAGAGGACGTCGGCCAGCCGGGCGGTGAGCGACCCCTTGCGGCTGCCGGGGAAGCTCCGGTTGAGGTCGCGGCGGTCGGGGAGGAGGCGGTCCTGGTTGAGGAAGCCGGGGACGTTGACCACCGGCACCGCGATCAGCGTCCCCTTCAAGGCCCCGAAGTCGGTGTCGTCGAGCAGGCCGCGCAGGATGCCGACGCCGTTGAGCTCGTCGCCGTGGACCGTGGCGGTGACGAACAGGGTGGGGCCGGGCGCGCCGCGGACGACCGTCACCGGCACCGTCACCGGCTCGGCGGCGTAGGACTCGGCCACCCGCAGCCGCAGCTCGGCGGTCTCGTCAAGGGCGACGGCGGTGCCGGCGAAGCAGAGGGGCTCGCGCGCCTTCATCCTTTATCCGCGCCCCCGGGTGTGCGGGTGGCCGTGCGGGGCGCGCTCGAGGACGAAGCCGATCATCGCGCCGGCGACGTCGACGCCGGTCGCCCCTTCGATCCCCTCCAGGCCCGGCGAGCTGTTGACCTCGAGCACCATAGGGCCCTCCTTCGAGGGGATCATGTCGACGCCGGCGATGTTGAGGCCGAGCACCTCGGCGGCGTGGATGGCCGTCTGCACGTAGGCCTCCTCGAGCTCGACGCCGGTGGCAGAACCGCCGCGGTGGAGATTGCTGCGGAACTCCCCCTCGCCGGCCTGGCGCGACATCGCCGCCACCACCTTGCCGCCGATGACGATGGCGCGGTAGTCGATGCCGTGCGCCTCCTCGATGAAGGCCTGGATGAGGATGTTCTGCCCCAGCGAGCTCATGGCGTCGAGCACCGACTCTGCCGATTTGACCGACTCGGCCAGAATGACGCCCAACCCTTGCGTCCCTTCGAGGAGCTTGAGGATGACCGGCGCGCCGCCGACCCGCCGGATGGCGGAGCGCACGTCCTCGCGGCGGCGGGCGAAAGCGGTGGGCGGGATGCCGATCTCGTAGCGCGAGAGGAGCTGGAGGCTGCGCAGCTTGTCGCGGCTGCGCGAGATCGCCTGGCTCTCGTTGGCGGGGAAGACCCCCATCATCTCGAACTGGCGCAGCACGGCGAGGCCGTAGAAGGTGATCGAGGCGCCGATGCGCGGTACCACGCCGTCCATGCCGGTCACCCGCTCGCCGTCGTGGAAGACCTCCGGCCGCTTCTTCGACACCTTGACCACGCAGTGGAGCGGGTCGAGCACCGTCACGTCGGCCCCCCGCTGGCGGCAGGCCTCGATCAGGCGCGAGGTCGAGTACAGCGTCGCCTTGCGCGACAAGATGGCGATCTTCATCGATTTTCCGCCTCTCGCCGGGGCGACCGGCGCGATCTCCGGGGGTGCCACTCGCGAAGCAGGTACTTGCCGGCGACGTCCACCAGGAAGTCCCCCTCCAGGGCCTTGCGCCCGAGGATCATACGAAACAGCATGCCGGAGCGGTCCGTCAGCGTGAGCAGGATCTTCTTGCGCACCGGGCCGAGCACCATCTCGGTCTCGATCACCGGCCGCACCTCCGGATGCCCCCCCGAGTCGACGACGCGCATCCGCCGCAGCACCCGCGCCTCCGCCCACACCCGCCAGTCCGGACGCCGGCGGTCGGGACGGAAGTCGAGCTCAACCCGCTCGGAGCCGTCCGCCAGCACCTCCAGCGGCCGGATGGCGTCGACGTGGAGCGTCGAGGTGCGGGCTCCGGTGTCCACCTTCGCCTTCAGACGCAGGACCCCCAGCTCGGGCAGATCCAGGTACTCCTTCCAGCCGACCGTCCGTACTTCCCTGAGCTCCGACATGTCATCTCCCGTGAGGAGTGCGATCCTATGTAGAAATGCCTAACTCGGAAGAATGCATTTGTACGAATGAGGACGATTGACCGAATTCCGGCCCGGGGACCTTCCGGGGAACCCCGCTCAAACGTGCATTACATCGACCCTTGCGCTCTCCTGGCCCTCAGGCACGCTGCTTGCAGATAGAGCAGGATACAAATTAGTTGGAAACGAGGGGGAAGTTCCATCCAGCCAACCTATACCCATCCCTTTGGAGATCCTAACGCGATCTCATCCTCAAAAAGCCCCTCCTTGATCCCCTGATCAGGGGTAGAGCCAACCCAACCAACCAAAAACAGGAACCTCCCCCCTAAAGCCCTCCGGTCCAGCACCGGGGGGCCTCTCTTTTATAACGCCCCTTCGCCAGGAATGCGGACGCCAGGAATGCGGAACCGGGCACGGCTGTTGCAGAGGGTAAGAGACAGGAAATGACGAGGGGGAGAGTTCCAGACCAACCTAACCAACCCTACCTGTTTGCGAGATCCCCAAGTGGTCTCAACCTCTTTGACTCCAACCAAAGTCCCCTAGTTACAGGGGTACAGCCACAATAGCCAACCCGGAGAGATGGGGCCTCCCCCCCTACTTCCTCCTTCCCTCGGGAAGGAGGGGGCTCCCAGCGAAAGCTGGGAGCTTTTCTTTTTCGGCCGGTTGTCTGCCAAATTGGCTGTCGCCGTACGGTTAGAATGACGCGATGCGGCACGCCGAAACCCTCCTGAGCTGGTTCGATCAGCACCGCCGCGACCTGCCGTGGCGGCGAACGAGCGATCCGTACAAAATCTGGCTCTCCGAGGTCATGCTCCAGCAGACCCGGGTAGAGACGGTGCTCCCTTTTTACAACCGCTTCCTGGAAAGGTTTCCCTCTGTCGCGGATCTGGCGCGGGCGGAGGTGGAGGAGGTGCTGACGCTCTGGTCCGGCCTCGGCTACTACCGGCGGGCGCGCCAGCTCCATGCGGCCGCCCGCCAAGTGGCCGGGACGGGCGAGTTCCCGTCGACCGTCGAGGGGCTGCTGGCGCTCCCCGGCATCGGGGCCTACACGGCGGCGGCGGTGGCGAGCATCGCCTTCGGCGTCGCCACGCCGGTGATGGACGGCAACGTCGAGCGGGTCCTCTCGCGCTGCCTCGCCCTGGAGGAGGATCCGCGCGCGAGCGGTGCCCGCCGGCGGCTCCTCGCCGCCGCCGCCGGGCTGCTCGATCCGTCCCGGCCCGGCGACAGCAACCAGGCCTTGATGGAGCTCGGGGCGACCCTCTGCTCGCCGCGCCGTCCCAAGTGTCTCCTCTGTCCTCTCCTCTCCGGCTGCCGGGCGGCGCGCGAGGGGGACCCCGAGCGGTATCCGATCCCGAAGGTGAAGCGCGAGGGGGAGCGTCACCGGCTCCTGGTGGCCGTGGTCGAGGAGGGGGGCGGCGTGCTGCTCTTCCGCCGGCCCGAGGACAGCACCCTCCTCGCCGGCACCTGGGAGCTGCCGTGGATGACCCGCGAACGCAACGGCAGGCCCGAGCCTGGAGACCCCGAGCCCGCCCTCGCCGAACGCTACGGCGGCCGCTGGACCGTGGGGCCCCGGATCGCCGGCGTGCGGCACGGCATCACCTACCGGGACCTGGAGATCGACGTCCACCGCGCGGAGCTCGCCTGGGGGGGCGAGGTGCGCGAGGGGGTGGCCGCCGGCTTCTTCGACGCGGCCGGGCGCGCCGGCCTGCCGCTGTCATCGCTGGTGGGGAAGGTGCTGGGGGCGCTGGGAGCTTCTGGGCCTACGCCGTCGGCGGCGGCACCGGCCAGGAGATTCCCGAGCCGCCGGCGATGATGAACCAGCCGATGATCTTGTCGTCCAGCTCGCGCAGGCGGCTCGCCACCAGGTTGCAGAGGATGGTCAGCAGCCGGATCGACGACAGCTTGTTGATGTCGAGGATCCCCTCGAGCACCTCGCGGGAGATGACGAGCACCACGGCGCCCCCCTCGTGGGCCTTGGCGTCGGCTGAGCGGGGCTCGTTGTCGATCAGCGCCATCTCGCCGAAGTAGCCGCCGCGCTCGAGAAAGGCTAGGGCCTCCTCGCCGGCGCCGGGGATGAACTTGCTGATCATCACCCGCCCCTCCAGCACCACGTACATCTCGTTGCCCATCTCCCCCTCGCGGAAGACCACCTGGTTGGGGCCGTACTTGCGCTCCTTCGAGAGCGACGAGAGGAAGTTGATCTCCATGCTGGAGAGCTTCTGCTCCTGGAACAGCTTGCGCTTGGAGGCGAGGTCGACGCGGAACTCGGCCGCCTGCCCGTCGCCGGCGGCGGGCTCGGCGCTGGGCGGCTTGCCGGTCTCGGAGAAGAACTGGGTGAGGTTGGCGTTGGTCTGCCGGAGCTTGGACGACAGGCTCTTCCAGAAGGCCCAGTAGAGCGCCAGCTTGAAGCGCGGATCGCGCTCCATCAGGGTCGAGAGCGCCATCGGGTTGAGCCCGATCAGCTCGGTCTCGGCGGTCGTCACCGCGTCCCCCGAGCGGGGCACGCGGTCGACGAAGGAGGTCTCGCCGAACAGGGTGCCGGGCTCCAGGGCGGCGAGGCTGAAGTGGCCGTAGGGGGTCTTGCGCTGGATGCGCACGCCGCCGCTCTCGATGAGGTAGGCGTCCTGCGTCTCCTCCCCCTCCTTGACGATCATGGCGCCGGCGGGGAAGCGGTTGCGCGTGGCGCACTGGGCGAGCTGGGCGAGCTGCTCGTCGGTGAAGTGGGAGAAGGTCTCCCACCGGCGAAGAAGGTTCTCGATTCCCAAGGTGCGCCTATTGTAGCGGAGTCGGCTCGTATCTATAAGGACGGCAGCGGGAGCTGGGCCGGACGCAGCCGGTCCCAAGAGGCCCGCTCGACGGCGTCGAGCCAGTCCGGCCGCGCCGCGGGGTCGAGCTGCAGCACGGAGAGCCCGCGCTCGGCGACCTCCTGGACGAGGCGCTCCTCGACGGCGCGCTGGAACCCGGGGTCGGGCGAGCGGATGCCGTCCGGGCTCAGGGTCTCGACGATCGGGACGTGGACCAGCAGGTCGTACCCGCGAATCCAGTACTCGACCAGCCGCTCCGGCCCCTCCTGCCGGCCGGCGGCGAGGAGGAGGTAGACGTAGTTGTCGAGGACGCTGCGGTCGCAGACCACGACCGGATACCGCGCCTGGGCGACCAGCTCCTCGGCGATCTGCGTATGGAGGATCCACGACTGCGCCGCGACCGACGTCTCCTCGTTGATCGGCAGCGGGCACCGCCGCGCCACCTCGTGCACCACCTCGATCGCCACGTCCCGCCGCTTCAGCCGCGCCGCCAGCCCGTAGCAGAGCGTGGTCTTCCCCACGCCGTGGCTGCCGATGAACGCGATCTTTGAGCGGGGGGTGCGGAGCATGACGGGGATTCTAGCCTCGGGATCGTAGCCGCGGTCAGGCCAGGAGGTCTTCCAGAATCCCCACCGCCGCGGCGAGCTGTCCTTCGTTCACCGTCAGCGGCGGCACGAGCTGCGCCACCCGCCCCTCCGGACCGCCGGCGAGCAGGAGTACGCCGCGCGACCAGGCCCCGAGCATCCACTCTTTCGCGATCTCCCGCGTGCGGAGCTGAATTCCCCAGAGGAGTCCCCGGCCGCGGATCTCCTCGACGGCGGGAAAGCGATTCGGCCAAGTGGCGAGACGTCGGCCGAGGACCTCGCCGAGGCGGACGGCGCGGGCGGGGAGATCCTCCTCCTGGAGGACGTCCAGCACGGCGAGCGCGGCGGCGCAGGCGAGGGGATTGGCGAGGAAGGTGGCGGTGTGGCGCGCCTCGCCCGCGGTCTCCCAGCAGCGGAAGAGGTCGCGGCGGGCGATCACGGCGGCGATCGGCAGTCCGCCACCCAACGCCTTGCCGCAGCAGAGGATGTCCGGCCGCACCCCTTCCTGCTCGACGGCGAAGAGGCGGCCGGTACGGCCGAAGCCGGTGAAGATCTCGTCCGCGATCAGCAGCGTTCCATGCTCGCGGCAGATCCCGGCAATCCCGGCGAGCCAGCCGGCGGGTGGGATCAGCACCCCCTCGCGGCCGACGACCGGCTCGACGATGACCGCACCGATCCCGCCGCCCGCCAGCACCTCTTCTATCCTCGCGAGACCGCCGGCGAACGGCAGCCGGCGGACGTGCCTGTGGAGGTGGGCGGCGAAGGGCTCGCGGAACTCCTGCCGCGAGGTGACGTTGAGCGCCCCGAGCGTCAGGCCGTGGTAGGAGGGCTCGAAGGCGAGGATGCCCGGCCTGCCCGTGGCGCCGAGGGCGGTCTTCAGCGCGATCTCCACCGCCTCGGCGCCGGAGATCGAGAAGAAGACCTGGGGGTCGTCCACCGGCGCGATCTCGATCAGCCGCCGGGCGAGCTCGACGCGCAGCGGATGGGCCATGACGTCCCCCAGCCCATGGAGGAGCCGGCCGGCCTGCTCGCGTACGGCCTCGACCACCCGCGGATGGCGATGGCCGACCGCCGCGACGCCGAAGCCCGCGGTGAGGTCTATATAGAGATTGCCGTCGACGTCGCGGACGTTGGCGCCCCGCGCCTCCTCCCAGAGGATCGCCGGCTCGCCCCCGGAAAGCGTGTTGACGCCGGGGGCTTCGAGCCGGCCGAGGGCGGCCGACAGCTCGCGCGAGCGCGGCCCCGGAGGAGGGACGACGATCTCGGGGAGGAGGTCGCCGAAGGTCACATCTCGCGCCGGCCGGCGAGCGAGCGGCCCAGCGTCACCTCGTCGGTGTACTCGATGTCGCCGCCGACCGGCATGCCGAAGGCGAGGCGGGTGACCCGCACCCCCCTGGGCTTGAGCAGCCGGGCGAGATACATGGCGGTCGCCTCCCCCTCGACGTTGGGGTTGGTGGCGAGGATCACCTCCTCGACCCCCTCCAGGCGCGCGAGGAGGCCGGGGACGGCGAGGCGGTCGGGGCCGATCCCCCGGTGGGGGGAGAGGGCCCCGAGCAGGACGTGGTAGAGGCCGTGGTACTCGCCCGTGCGCTCGATCGGCTCGAGGTTGAACGGCTCCTCGACGACGCAGATCCGGCCACGGTCCCGCCGCTCGTCGGCACAGTAGCGGCAGGGGTCCACGGCCGTGATGCTGTTGCAGACCGAGCAGTGGAAGAGCTTCTCCTTCACTTCCACGATCGACTGCGCCAGCGCCTCGGCCTCCGCGGCCGGCACCTTGAGGAGGTAGTGGGCGAGGCGGGTCGCGGTCTTGGGACCGATCCCCGGAAGCCGGGACAGCTCTCCGATCAGCCGGGCGAGGGGGTCGGACATCGTCTCCGCGCGGGGGCTAGAACAGGCCCGGCATGCTCGACGCCAGCGATCCCATCTTTCCCTGCATCGTCTCCTCGATCTTGCGGCCGGCCTCGTTGACGGCGGCGACGATCAGATCCTCGAGCATGGACGGATCCTCCTTGTCCATCGCCTCGGGGTCGATCTTGCAGCCGACCAGCTGCTTGTGGCCGCTCATCTTGACGGTCACCATGCCGCCACCGACGCTGGACTCGACGACCAGCTCGTTCAGCTCGCGTTGCAGGCGCTCCTGCATCTCCTGGGCCTGCTTCATCAGTTGCCGCATGCTGCTCATATCGTTTCAATCCTCCGTATGGCTTCCGTGCTCTTCCACCGTTTCGATCCGCCCCTTGAAGATGTCGAGGACGGCCTGGACCGTCGGGATCTGCTCCACCTGCTGGGCCGGCGCGGTCTTCGGCTCCGTGGCGGCGGCCTTGGGCGCGTTGCGGCTCTCCAGGATATCAAGTCGGGTCCCCGGACCCCAGACCGCGGCCGCCGCCTCGTCGAGGATCGCGCGATTGGCCTCCAGCCGGGTGCGCAGGTAGGTGTCCCCGCTCGGGGCGAGGACCGTCACCCGGCCGTCCTCGTAGCGGATGTCCTCGGCCGCATCGAGGAAGCCGCCGAGGTTCTGCTTGCGCTTGCCGGCCTCCTCCTTGAAGCCGGTGATCGGATCGCTCGGCCGGCCCGGAGCCGGGACCGGCCGCGGCATGGCCGGCGGCGGCGCCTCGGCCCGGGGCGCCGTCTCCAGCTTCGGAGCCGGTGGCGGCGGGGGCGCGGCCACCGGCCTGGGGGGCGGCTCGGGGGGGCGGCTCCGTTGTGGCGCTGGCGCGGGCGCCGGAGCGGGTCTCGGCGCGGCGGCGGGCCTTCCCTGCCCGGCGGCTTCGGCGCCCCCGGCGAGCAGCTCCTCGACCCGGGTGAGCTTCGGCAGCTCGGCGGCGCGCAGCCAGGCGATTTCGACCGCCAGCGCGCCGGTGTCGCTGCGCCGCACGATCGGCTCGCTGGTCAGCAGCAGGTTCATCAGCCGCAGCAGGTTCTCGTAGCCGCTGGCGCGGGCGATGGCGGCGAGCGCGTGCGCCTCCTCGCCCGGCAGGTCGACCTGCTCGGGCGCGCCCCCCATGGCGAGGTGGAGCGCGTCGCGGCAGAAGGCGAGGAACTGGCCGTAGACGTGGCGCGGGTCCCACCCCTCGTCCTCGATCCGGCGGATGGCGGCACTCACCGCCGCGGAGTCGCCGGTCAGGATGCCGGCGAGCAGGGTCTGGAAGAGGGCGGTGTCGAGGCCACCGAGGAGCCGCACGGCGTCCTCGTCGGCGATCTTTCCGGAGCCGAAGGTGGCGAGCTGGTCGAGCAGGGCGACCGAGTCGCGCACGCTCCCCTCGCCGGCGCGGGCGATCAGCCGCAGCGCCGTGTCGCTCGCCTGGATCGCCTCGGCCTCGCAGATCGTCCGCAGGTGCGCCGCGAGAGCCGGCGACGGCACGCGCCGGAAGTGGAACTCCTGGCAGCGCGACAGGATCGTCGCCGGCACGGCGTCGATCTCGGTGGTGGCGAAGATGAAGACCAGGTGCGGCGGCGGCTCCTCGACGATCTTGAGCAGAGCGTCGAAGGCCTGGCGCGACAGGCGGTGGATCTCGTCGAGCACCACCACCTTGTAGCGGTCGCGCGCCGGGCCGTACTTCAGGCTCTCAGTGAGATCGCGGACCTGCTCGACCTTGGAGTAGGTGGCGGCGTCGACCTCGATGACGTCGAGGTCCGAGCCGCGGGTGATCTCGATGCAGGGCATGCACTCGTTGCAAGGGTCGGCCGCCGGGCCCCGCTCACAGTTGAGCGCCTTGGCGAGCACGCGCGCCGCCGTCGTCTTCCCCACCCCGCGGATGCCGGAGAAGAGATAGGCCTGGGCGATGCGCCCCTCCCGCAGCGCGTTGCGCAGAGCGGTGACGATCGGCTCCTGGCCGACGAGGCTGGAGAAATTCTGCGGGCGCCATTTGCGCGCGAGGACCTGATACGTCATGGGAGTGGGAGATGGCAGTGGTCTACGAAGGGTTCCGGTGAAGCTGCGGCACTCGACCGCATACCTTATCGCTGCTCCCTTCCGGGCCTGACGAGGTTCGGTAGTGGCCGATGCACAGGACCCGAACCCTTCGTGGGCCACTGCAAGGCCTCATGCTACGTCGCGGGATCTGGGAAGTAAAGAACACGGTGCGGTAGATGGGAACCCGGGGCCTCCTCGGTGAATTCCCCGGCGCGCGAGGAATTTTCGTCGGGATTCAAGGTTTCTCCCTGCGGGTCGAGCCTTGCGCTTTGCGCGCGAGACCTTCTCGGGTAACATACGCGCTCCTGTCTGGCGGGTGGTGCCTCCTTGGAAAGACCCGAAGATCAGGTCTGGATGCTGGAAGCCCTCGCCGAGGCGAGGCTCGCCGCCGGGATCGGGGAGGTTCCGATCGGGGCGGTGCTGGTCCGCGGTGGCGAGGTGGTGGGCAGAGGCCACAACCGCCGCGAGATCGACGGCGACCCGCTGGCGCACGCCGAGATCCTGGCGATCCGGCAGGCGGCAGAGGCCATCGGCGGCTGGCGGCTCGCCGGGTGCACGATGTATGTGACCCTCGAGCCGTGCGCCATGTGCGCCGGAGCCCTGGTGAACGGCCGCGTCGAGCGGCTGGTCTACGGGGCGCCCGATCCCAAGGCCGGCTACTGCGGCACCCTGGGCGATCTGGTCCGGGACCCGCGGCTGAATCACCGGCTGGAGGTGACGGCCGGCGTGCTGGAGAGTGAGAGCGCCGCGCTGTTGCGCGGCTTCTTCGCGTCGCTGCGGCGCAGGCCGTGACGGCAGGGTTCTTTGGAAAGATCGGGAGAGATGTCCGAGTGGCTTAAGGAGCACGCTTGGAAAGCGTGTGTAGGGGAAACTCTACCGTGGGTTCGAATCCCACTCTCTCCGCCACCGATCGCAACGAATAGACAACCGGAGAGGTGCCAGAGCGGTCGAATGGGGCGGTCTCGAAAACCGTTGACCGGGCAACCGGTCCGTGGGTTCGAATCCCACCCTCTCCGCCATTCGTCATTGCTACCTGGGGTAGCTGGAGGATGGGCGTCCTTGACGTCCCTCCCACCCTTGCAATACTTTACGGGTTTCGTTCCAACCGAGCGGGCGGCTCCGGACGAGCCGGCGTTCCCGCGATCCATGACCTCGACTTCGAAGAAGGCGGTTCCAAGTGAAACGGACTTTTCAGCCCAACAACCGTCGGCGCAAGCGGACCCACGGCTTCCTGGTGCGCATGCGCACGCGCAACGGCCGCGCGGTGATCGCGCGGCGGCGCCAGAAGGGACGCAAGCGCCTGAGCGTCTGATGGCGGGCGATCCTCGTCCGTCAGGTCCCATCGCGGGCAGGGCGGGCGAAAGCCTGACATCCGACGAGAGGCTGCGGCGGCGCAAGGACTATCTCGGCTGCTACCGGACAGGCCGCCGGCGCCACGGATCGCTCGCGATCCTCTATTTCGTTCCGAACCAGCTCGGGCACCCTCGCATCGGAATCACCGCCAGCCGGAAGGTGGGCAAGGCGGTGGTGCGCCACCGCCTCAAGCGCAGGATCAAAGAGGTCTACCGGCGATGGCAGGACCGCGGCAGGCTTCCCGCTCTCGACCTGGTGGTCCACCTCAAGCCGGAGGCCGGCAAGAGCGACTTTCCGGCCCTCCGGGCGGAGCTGCTGCGGCTGTTCGGCGGCCTGCGCGAGCGGCGGGAGCCCGCAGCTCGGGAGTCGTCAGAATGACGCGCCTGCTCGTCTACCTGCTCGGCGTCTACAAACGGCGCCTCTCGCCGCTGCTGCCCCGCTCCTGCCGGTTCACCCCGACCTGCTCCGAATATGCCCGCCTCGCCATCCTCAAGCACGGCCCCTGGCGCGGCGGCCTCCTCACGGCGGGCCGCCTGATGCGCTGCCAACCCTTCCATCCGGGCGGGCTCGACCTGCCATAGCGCGGCCGCGAACCTCCCGCTGAACATACGAAAAGGACTCTGACTCCCTTGGAAACTCGCCGGTTGCTCCTTGCCTTCGTGCTGTCGCTGGCGGTCATCGCCATCTGGTACTCCCTCTTTCCGCCGGCGAAGCCGAAGCCGGCGGAGCTGCCGCCGGCCCAGAGCCAGAAGGCGGTTCCCGCTCCCGGCGCCGCGGCCGCCGTGCCTGGCGCGGCGGTGCCGGGGCAGCCGCCCGCTCCGCCCGCCTCATCACCTTCCAGCACGGCCGCCGCGGCCGCGCCGGTCCAGGCGGCGGCCGAGGAGCGGGTCACGCTCCAGGCCGGCCGTACCCTCGCTGTGTTCACCAACCGGGGCGCGCAGCTCGTCTCGATGAAAGCGCCGGAGAAGCCGGACCCGAAGAGCGGCACGCTGGAGCTGGTGCGCGCGCGAGTGGGCATCGCCTACCCCTACTCCCTCACCACCGCCGGCGGCATCCAGCCGAGCCCTCTGAACCAGGCGCTGTTCCAGACCGAGCGGGGTGCGGACGGCCGTTCTGTTACCTTCCGTTACAGCGGTCCTATGGGAACGGCTGAGAAGACCTTCCGGTTCGACGACCGCGGTCTCCTGGCCGCGGACGTACGGGTGCCCGGCCACTCGGACTGGGGCCTGCTGCTCGGGCCCGGCGTGCGCAACCCCTCGGCCGACGAGATGAAGAGCCGCTACGAGCACCGGCGAGCCGTCTACAAGTCCGGCGGCGACGTCACGGTCGTCGATCCGGGCAGTGCGTTCGACGCCGTCGAGGTTCCCGGTCGCTCGCTCACCTGGGCGGGGCTCGAGGACACCTACTACCTCGCGGCTCAGATCCCGCAGGGGGCGATCGACCGCGCGGTCTTCGTGCCGATGATGGTGCAGACGTCCGACAAGGGGGGGGCGGAGCAGTTCCTGCCCGTTCCGGGCAAGGACGAGATCACCCGCGATCAGAAGGGGCTCCCCCGCGAATTCTTCGAGATCCTGCGGCCGGCGGGGGACCACTTGGCGCTCGCCTCCTACTGGGGCTCGAAGGAGTACGACCGCCTGAGGTCCTTCCCTTACGGCCTGGAGGAGACGATCGAGCTCGGCATGCTCAAGCCCCTGGTGGTGCCGCTCCTCGCCGCCCTTCACTGGATCCACGATCACCTCGTCACCAACTACGGGTGGGCGATCGTCCTGCTGACGATCCTGATCAAGCTGGTGCTCCTGCCGTTGACCCATCGCAGCACGATGTCGATGCGCAAGATGCAGGAGCTCAATCCCAAGGTGCAGGCGATCCGCGACCGCTACCGGTCGAAGATGCGCGACAAGCAGGGGAAGCCGAACCTGGAGTCGCAGCGCAAGATGAACGAGGAGGTGATGGCCGTCTACAAGGAGGCGGGGGTGAACCCGGCGGGTGGTTGCCTGCCGCTGCTCATCCAGATGCCGATCCTCTTCGCCTTCTACCGCCTGCTGTCGACCGCGGTCGATCTGCGTAGCGCGCCCTGGCTGCTCTGGATCAAGGACCTCTCGGCGGCGGACCCCTACCTCGCGCTGCCGATCATCATGGGTATCTCGCAGCTCATCCAGGTCCGCATGGGGCCGCAGGCGGCCGACCCGATGCAGCGGCGGATGTTCCAGATCATGCCGGTGGCGATGACCTTCTTCTTCCTCGGCGTTCCCAGCGGGCTGGTGCTCTACTGGCTCACCAACAACGTCTTGACCATCATCCAACTTCAGGTTTACAACCGTTTGCGGGAGCGGGAAGCATGAGCACGCCTCCGCCCGAGAGACCCATCCCTATGAACGACGCCAAGCGACGCTACTTTTCCGGCGACACCTTGCAGCAGGCCCTGGTCCAGGCCGCCAACTACTTCAACCTCGACCCCGGCTACGTCGCCTATCGCAGCCTCGAGAAGCGCCACGGCTTTCTGAAGACCCGCCGCAAGGTGGTCATCGAGGTCGATCCGGAGAACCCGCGCCGGGAGACTCCGGTGTCGGTCCCGGCGGCCACCCGGACTCTGCCCCCACCTCCACCGTCCTCCTACAAGCGGCCGGAGGTGGAAGCGGCTCCCTCCGAGGAGGCGGATGTGGTCAGGCCGGAGGCTCCTCCGGCCGCGGCTCCGCCGCCGCGTGCCCCCGAGACACGGGAGGCCCGGCCGCCGCGCGAGCGGGAGCCTCGTGGCGGCGACCGGGGCGGGCGCGGTGGGGGTCGAGGCGAGCGGCGCGGAGGGGATCGCGGCGAACGCCCCCGGCGCGAGTCCGCGCCCCGGTCGCCACGCCTGCCGGAGGCGGAGACCTTCCGGCCGGCGGATTCGAGCCCCGCGGGCGACTCCGCGAAGGAGGGGCTGGTCACGCTGCCCGAGAAGCCGCGCGGCATTTCCGAGCGCTATCCGGAGGCGACGGGATCGCCTGCCGAGGCGGCGGCAAAGGCGGCGGCGCTGCTGGTGCGCCTCGCGGGGCTGGATCTCAAGCCGCGGGTCTTCCAGGGGGAGGAGCGGCTGGAGGTGGATCTCGCGGGGGACGACGTGGACTGGTGCTTCGCCGACGACGGCGAGATCCTGATGGCGATCGAGCACCTGTTGCCGCGGATGATCCGCTCGCTGAGCGGCGGCGAGACCACCCCCGTGCGGGTGGACTGCGACAACTTCCACGAGATCCGGGAAGAGCGCCTGCGCAGCCTCGCCCAGCAGGTTGCCGAGGAGGTCCGCCGGCGGGGCAAGCCGCGGTTCCTGGAGCCGATGAACCCGGGCGACCGGCGGATCATCCATACCACCCTGGCGGACGACCCCAACGTGGTGACCGAGAGCGAAGGGGACGGCTACTTCAAGCGGATCATGGTCCGGCCCGCGTAGCTCGGAGTCCGGCAAAGATCGATCAGGGCGGCCGCGACGGCCGCCCTTCGTGTTTCTGGCGGTATTTCTGCGCATGTTTCACGTGGAACCTATGCCTTCGCTTTGACGTTGTTTCACGTGAAACATCACCCGTTCTAAGATCCCCTTCCCATGGCCTTCGTCCTGCCCGACATCTCCCGCGCCAACTTCGCGAAGGAGATCAACCGCCTCTCCCCGGAGCCTCTGGACGGGCGGGCGATCGACGCGCTTCTCGCCCACTACCGCGAGCTCGCGCTCTGGAACCGGCGGACGAACCTGATCGGCCCGGGCACCTCGGCGGAGATCCTCTCCCGCCACTACGGCGAGTCGCTGGCCGCGCTCCCCCTGCTGCCGGCAAATGCGCGGCGCGGCCTCGATCTCGGCTCGGGCGCGGGATTTCCCGGCCTCGTGCTCGCGGCCGTCCGGCCGGAGCTGGAGATGACCCTGGTCGAGGCGCGCGAGCGCAAGTGGGCCTTCCTCTCCGCCGCCGCCCGCAAGGCCGCTTTGTCCTGCCGGTGCCTCGATGCTAGAGTCCAGGTTCCGTTGCCCCCGGGCCTGCCGGAGAGCATCGACGTGATCACCTCGCGGGCCCTTCGACTCGATCCAGAGACCTGGAGAGCCCTCGCGGGCCGCTTGGACGCGGACGGGCGCGTTCTTCTCTGGGCGGGTGAGAACGATCCCGAGCTGCCGGCGGAGCTGGTCTCCTGCGGCAGCCTGCCGCTCGCGGGGAGCGAGAAGCGGCGCATCCTGACGCTGCGCCCTGTTTCCCGGAGCCTTGAACCAGAACCCAGCTCATGATTCTCGCCATCGCGAACCAGAAGGGTGGGGTTGGCAAGACCACCACCGCCATCAATCTCGGCGCCGGCCTCGGCGCCCTCGAGCGCCGCGTGCTGCTGGTCGACTGCGATCCGCAGGGGAACGCCACGCGCGGGCTCGGCGTCAAGGCGGCCAATCCGCACCTGTACCATGCCCTGTCGGGCGAGGTGCCGGTCTCCGCGACCATCCGCCCGTCGGGGTTCCCCAATCTCGACCTCGTCCCCACGCAGCGCGACCTCGTCGGCATCGAGGTGGAGCTCGTCGGCGAGAGCGGCTGGGAGCAGCGCCTCAAGGGGGTCCTCGCCGAAGTGGGCGAGCGCTACGACACCATCCTCATCGATTGCCCGCCATCGCTCGGCCACCTGACCGTCAACGCCCTCACCGCGGCGGACGGCGTGCTGGTGCCGCTCCAGTGCGAGTACTTCGCCCTCGAGGGGATCAGCGAGCTGCTCGCCACCGTCCGGCGGGTGCAGGGGGGGCTCAATCCGGCCTTGCAGATCGCCGGCATCCTGCTGACGATGTACGACGACCGCACCAACCTGTCGAAGGACGTCGCCGAGGAGATCCGCTCCCACTTCGCCGACAAGGTGTATGAGACGGTGGTCCCCCGCAACATCCGCCTCGCCGAGGCCCCGAGCCACGGTCTCCCCATCTTCCAGTACGACATCAAGTCGCGCGGCGCCGTGGCCTACCTGGCGCTCGCCCGCGAGTTCCTGCGGAGGGCCGCATGATGGCGGAGAAGACCGGTAGCAGCAATCCGGGCAAGAAACGTGGTCTCGGGCGCGGCCTGGACGCTCTGATCGAAAAGGCCGAGCCCCGGCAGGAGGAGGCGGTGCACACCCTGGCCGTCGATCGCCTGCATCCCAATCGCTTCCAGCCCCGCTCCCGCTTCGACGACGTGGCGATCGAGGATCTCGTGGCCTCGATCCGTGCCCAGGGGGTGATTCAGCCGCTGGTGGTCACCCCCGAGGGGGAGGGGTACGCCATCATCGCCGGCGAGCGCCGCTGGCGGGCGGCCCGGAAAGCCGGGCTCGAAACCGTTCCGGTGGTCGTGCGCCAGGTCGCCGACGACCGCGAGCTGCTGGAGCTCGCCCTGGTCGAGAACCTGCAACGCAGCGACCTCAACCCGATCGAGGAGGCCGAGGCCTACGCCGCCCTGCAGGAGAAGTTCGGCCTCTCCCAGGAAGAGGTCGCCACCCGCGTCGGCAAGGCGCGCACCACGGTCACCAACTCGCTGCGCCTGCTGCGCCTGCCCGACGAGGTGCTCGACCTGCTGCGCGAGGGGCGGCTCACCGCCGGCCAGGCGCGCCCGCTGCTCGGCCTGCAGGATCCGGAGGAGCAGATCCGCCTCGCCGACAGCGCGGTGCGCGACGGGCTCTCGGCCCGCGATCTGGAGCGGCTGTCCGCGACCCCCCGGGAGGAGCGCCCCACCCCCAAGAAGCCGGACCGTCCGGTCGAGGTCCATACCGCCGCCGCCGAGGAGCGGCTCACCCGCCGCCTGCAGACCCGGGTCGAGATCAAGCGCCAGGGCAAGGGGGGGCAGCGTGGGCAGCTCCGGATCCACTTCCACTCGGAAGAGGAGTTGATGCGGCTTTTCGACGTACTGATCGAGCGGGGAGAGAACCGATGATCTTCAAGTCGGACGGCAAGCAGAGCGACCTCAATGGATTTCTCGACGGCGGCAGTCATCTCCACGGGGAGCTGCGCTTCGACGCCTCGTTCCGCGTCGACGGCAAGCTCACCGGCACGGTGGAGTCGGAGGGGGACCTGATCGTGGGTGCTGCCGGGGAGGTGGAGGGGGAGGTCCGGGTGGGGCAGGTTTTCATCTCCGGCACGGTCAGGGGGGTCATCCGTGCCCTTCGCCGGGTCCAAATCGCCCCGAGCGGTAAAGTTTTTGCCGAGATCGATACCCCTTCGCTCATCGTCGAGGACGGCGCCACGTTCGAGGGTCGCTGCTCGATGAGCCGCGATGACGCCGGCCGAGCGGCGGTCGCCGGTCCCAAACTGGTGGCACAGAAGGCATAGCGGCTGAGGCGCCTACCGGGCTCGCGCCAGCCCCTCATAGGAAGGAAAAAAAGCCACCGGATTGCGGGCCAGGAAGCTCTTGTCGAACGCCGTCGTGAGCACCTGGCCGTCGAGCTCCCTGGAGATGGGGAACCCCAGGCCGTAGAGCAGCGTGGGGGCGACGTCGACCAGCCGGGCGCCGGTCAGCAGGGCCCCGGGGCGGATCCCCTCGCCATAGAGGAGCAGGACGCCGTCCGGCCCCCCCTGGAACTCGCCGCCCAGCGCTCTCCCCGGCGCCAGCTGCCTCATCCACCCCCCCTTGGGATTGACCCCGTACGCCGAGACCACCGCGAGCAGCCGCGGCCCCTCGCCCCGTTCCCAGACCGCGGCGAGCAGGCCGTCGAGCTGCGCGTAGTAGGCGGCCACCCGCTCGGCCGCGGCGCGGGCCGCCCCCCTCTGCCTCCCCTCGAACTGCACGGCGTTGAAACCGCCGAACCAGCGGCGCGACACCTCCCGCAGCCCGGGCAGCAGGAGGAAGATCGCTTCCACCCGCGGATTGCGGCCGGCGAGCGACAGCGCCTGCGCCTGCCGCTGGAGATCCGTGTCGAGCCCGGCGCCTTCCGCGAGCGCGAAAGTGGCCTCGCCGGCCTCCGGATCGGCCGCCGGCCAGCCGGCCACGCCGGCGGGGACGCCGAGCCGCGGCAGGATCTCCCAGAGCGCCAGCGCCTCGCGCCGCGGCGTGCCCGATGGCAGAGGCTCGGCGCCCAGCACGCCCCAGCGCTGGAAGGCGATCCCGGAGGGGAGGAGGCGCAGCTCGGCGCCGGGGGCGAGAAAGGGCATGGGGTAGGAGCGCCGGCCGGTGACGCCGTGCTTGAACGGGTATTTGCCGGTGGCGAGGGTCGTCCACAGCGCGTCGCGGCGCGTCGGCACCAGCGAGCTCAGCCGGCCGTAGGCGCCATTCTGGAGCACGGCGGCGAGGAAGGGGAGGCGCCCCTGGCCGGCCAGGGGGAGAATGGCGTCGAGCGTCGCCGAATCGATGCCGATCACCCACAGCTTCGGGCGCTGGCCGGATTCGACCGTCGCCGGCCGGGGAGTGGGGGCCGGCCGCGGGTGGAACGCCTCCCGCCGCTCGACCATGGCGTAGACCGAGAGCGCCGCCATCGCCGTCAGCCCCCAGCGGCTGCGCCGGCCGTAGCGGCGGCGGCTCAGCGAGTGCAGCAGCGCGGTGTAGAAGGCGATCAGCGTGCCGAGGGTGAGCCAGAAGGCCGTCTTGATCAGACGGTCGTTGATGCCCGGGGGGAGGAAGTAGGCGAAATAGGAGGCGTGGGCCCAGTCGAGGAGGGCGGAGACGGCGAGCGCGGCCGTGAAGCTCCAGGGGAGGATGCGCCGGGCCCGCCGCGGCCGCCCCCAGGTGAACGGCAGGTGCAGGGCCAGGCTCAGCAGGCCGATCAGAGTGCCGTAGACCAGGCTCCCACGCAGCACCGGGCCGAAGGCGAACGGCAGCTGCGGATTGAGGAAGAAGATCAGCCCGGCGAGCTGCACTCCGGCGAGGGCCCCGGGGGCGAAGCCACCCCCGAGGACCGCCAGCCAGCCGCGCATCAGACGATGAAGATCGGCCGGTCGATTTTCTGGTGGAAGTGCCACTGGTACGTGTAGCCGGGGAACTCCACCGGGACGGTGTAGTCGACCTCGATGAAGATGCGGTCCCCGTCCCTGACCACCTTGGTGTCCTGCTTCTCGAGCGGGATGTCGAGCTGCCGGGCGCGGTCGACGATCTGCTTGGCGATCTGGTCGGGCGGCGTCTTCGCCGCCGCGAACTTCGCCTGATCGTCCATGAAGTCATAGAGCTGCGTGCTCTGGAGCTTCACCGGCACCGCTTTCCAGGCGATCAGCGTCGCGAGGCCGAGCGCTAACAACCAGAGGATACACCCGAGATTCCCCTCGCCCCGTTCGGATCTCCGTCGTGGCATGGCTCCCTCCGTAAGGATTCGTTGGAGGGTAGTTTATCGCACGATGCGAAAGGTTCTATCCCATCGCGTCAGAGTGAAGAAATTCAGGGCCACCCGGCCGATCTGGCGCATCTTCCCGCCATAGCCCGGCCACTCGCTCGCCGCCTCGTCGTCGCTGGCGAAGGACCAGTAGACCAGGAACGCCCGCCCCTTGAGATAGCTCTCGGGCACCGTCCCCCAGTAGCGGGAGTCGTTCGAGTTGTCGCGGTTGTCCCCCATGCAGAAGTAGGTGTTGGGCGCGACGACCTTGGGGCCGAAGTTATCGCGCACGCGCTTGGGGTGGAAGAAGAGGTCGCGCGGATAGCTCTCCGCGTCGGCGTAGTAGGTGAACGAGGAGTCGTGCACGAGCCTGCCGTTGATGTAGAGGTCCTTGTCGATCATCTTCATCGTGTCGCCGCCCAGGCCCATGCACCGCTTGATGAAGTCGCGGTTGGGGTCCTCGGGGTACTTGAACACCACGACGTCCCCCCGCCGCACCTTGCGGATCGGCAGCAGCCTCTCCTCCAGCGGCGAGACCGTCGGCCCGTAGATGAACTTGTTGACCAGGATGTGATCGCCGATCAGCAGGTTCTTCTCCATCGACCCGGACGGGATCTTGAACGCCTGCACCACCCAGGTGCGGGCGAAGGTCGCGAAGATGACTGCGATGAGCAAGGCCTCCAGGTACTCCCGGAGCAGGGATTTCTCGGCGTGCATTGCAGCTTACATGCGTGCGGCGCTAGCGGATCAGGCGGAACGACCGCTCCCAGCGGGTCTTCGAGAAGAATCCGACCGCCGTCTCCGCCAAGTCCCGCAGCTTCGAGCCCATTCCTTCCCACTGGCCGGTCGAGGTCTTGCCGCCGTAGGACCAGTAGATGAAGAGCGCCCGCCCCTTGACGAGGTGAGCGGGCAGCGGCCCCCAGAACCGCGAGTCGTAGGAGTTGTCGCGGTTGTCCCCCATGCAGAAGTAGTGGCCGGCCGGCACCGTGTAGGGGCCGAAGTTGTCGCGCTGCCGCATGCGGGGATCGACGAAGAAGCCCACCGGTTCGGGGTTCTTGTGCAGGGCGTAGGTGGAGTCCTGGACCGCCTTGCCGTTGATGTGGAGCTGCTGATCGATCACCTGGACCGTGTCGCCGCCCACCGCCACGCAGCGCTTGACGAGGTCGAGCTTCGGGTCCTCCGGCGAGCGGAAGACGACGATGTCGCCGCGGTGCACCGGGCGGAACGGCAGCAGGCCCTTCTCCGCCCCGGTGGGCGTCGGGCCGTAGATGAACCGGTTGACGAAGAGATGGTCGCCGATGAGGAGGGTGTCCTCCATCGAGCCGCTCGGGATGTAGAAGGTCTGGACGACGAAGGTGTTCGTGAACAGCAGAAACACCGCGGCGATGATCAGCGCCTCGATGTATTCACGCCAGACTGACCGTTCTTCCGCCATGGCGCGGTTACTGTACTCGAAAGGTCCCCGCGCCGCAAAAGATCACGCACGGCGCCAGATCCTTTGACAGGCCGGCGAATGCCCGGCCCGCCGCGCTTCTCTCCCCACCACCCCCCTCTCCGCCGCCAGATCCCTTGCCGCCGGCCCCCCGGGCCGGAGCCGCTGCAATTCCGCCAAATGATTTGAATTCAGTGGCTTAGGTCCCATACAGGCGGCTGGCAGGGAGCTTGATCTATGGGCTGGCGTCAACCGAGAGGAGGTGACGGCCCAGAGACGCGGATCTGGAAAAGCAAACGGAAAGGGATCGCAACGAATCGTCGCAAAACCAATGCATCACCTCAACGAAGGAGCATTCCCATGAAGCACGCCCATCACGCCGCTGGTCTGCTGGCCCTCGCGTTCCTCCTCACCTCCCTGCCCGTCCAGGCGGCGGAGACCAAGCCGGACTCCAGGAAGGTGGTCAACGTCAACAGCGCCGACTCTTCACAGCTGGCCATGCTGCCGCGGGTCGGCCCGAGCGTCGCCGACCGCATCGTCGACTACCGCAAGCAGAACGGTCCGTTCAAGAAGGCCGAGGACCTGATGCTGGTGCAGGGGATCGGCGAGAAGACCTTCCAGCTCATCAAGCCCTACGTCGCCACGTCCGGCGAGACGACGCTCAAGGAGAAGGTGCACGGCAGCCGCTCCAGCTCCTCTGCCAAGTCCGGCAAGTCCGACAAGCCCGGCGGCAGATCCGGCTCCAAGTCCGCCGCCAGGCCGGACAAGCCGGAGTCCTCCCGCTGAAGAGCGCCCAAGCGGAGCGGGGTCCTCCGGCTCCGCTCCGCTTGGGACTTTTCGAGGCCATTCGGCATGATCTCCTCTTCAAAAGGATTCCAGCTGGCCGAGGTGACCGTGGCCCTGGGGGTGCTCGCCTTCCTGCTGACGCTGGGGGCACCCCCTCTGCTGCGGGCTTCCGGCGACCTGCGGCTGCGCCTGGCCGGCGCCGAGCTGGTGAGCGCGCTACGGCTGGCCCGCTCCTGGGCCGTGCGGCACAGTGCCAACGTGGCGGTGAAGTTCCGCACCGACCACGACGGCACGGTCACCTTCACCCTCTACCGGGATGGCGATGGCGACGGCGTGCTCAACAGCGACATCGACGCCGGCGTGGACCCGCAGGTCGAGCCGCCGCGGCGGCTCTCCAACCTCGGGCGCGGCTTCGGTTTCGGCTTCCCACCGGGGCCGCCGCCGCCAGACCCCGGCTCGCCCGGCCACGTGCTGCAGATGAGCGATCCGATCCGCTTCAACCAGTCCGACCTCGCCTCGTTCAGCCCGCTCGGGACCTCGACTCCCGGCTCGCTCTACTTCACCGACGGCCTGCGGCGGCTCGCCGTGGTGCGCGTCGCCAACCACGCCGGCACGATGCGGATCCTCACTTACGACCCCGAGCGGCGGGTCTGGCGTGATTGACTCGCTCGGAACGAGTGCAGTACCTTGGGTTCATGCGCGCGATCGTCGTCGTCACCACCGTCGGAACCGAAGAGCAGGCCTATCTCATCGCGCGCGAGATCGTCGCGCGGCGTCAGGCCGCGTGCGTCAACATCCTCCCCGGCGTCCGCTCGATCTACCGCTGGAAGGGGAAGATCCGCAAGGACGGGGAGCTGCTGCTCCTGGTCAAGACCCTCGAGGGGGAGTTCGAGGGGGTCGCGGCCACCATCCGCGAGCTCCACAGCTACGAGCTCCCCGAGATCCTCTCCTTCAACGTCTCGCACGGCGAGCGCGGGTTCCTCGACTGGATCGCGGGGAGCGTCGACAAGGAGGCCGACTTCGCGGACGACGACGAGGATGAGGACGAGGGGCTCGACTTCGCGGGCGTCGATTCCGACGACGACTGAGCCCCGGGGGTTTCCCTACACCGCCGCCAGCGCCTGCTCCAGATCACCCAGCAGGTCCTCGACGTTCTCGATCCCCACCGAGATCCGCACCATGCCGTCGGTCAGGCCCAGCTCGGCCCGCCGCTCGGCGGGGATCGAGGCGTGCGTCATCGAGGCGGGGTGCGAGATCAGGCTCTCCACCCCCCCCAGGCTCTCGGCGAAGCTCATCACCTGCATGCGTTCAAGCAGCGCCTTGGCCGCCGCGAAGCTCCCCATCTCGATGGTGATCATCGAGCCGAACCCGGAGGCCTGCCGCTTCTGGATCTCGTGGCCGGGGTGGTCCGGCAGCCCGGGGTAGAGCACCCGCTGCACCTTCGGGTGGGCGACCAGGAACTCGGCGATCCGCCGCGCGTTGCTCTCGTGCCGGTCCATGCGGACGACCAGCGTCTTGATGCCGCGCATCAGCAGGAAGCAGTCGAACGGCGCCAGGATCGCGCCGTATGACTTCTGGACCAGGGCGAACCATTCGGTGTCCTCCGGCTTCGACGCGATCAGCACGCCGCAGATCGAATCGCTGTGGCCGTTCAGGAACTTGGTCGCCGAGTGCAGGACGAAGTCCGCCCCGAGGGCCAGCGGCTGCTGGAAATAGGGGGTGAGGAAGGTGTTGTCCACCGCCAGGCGCGCGCCATGGGCATGGGCGATGCCGGCGATCGCGGCGATGTCGGCGATGTCCATCACCGGATTCGTCGGCGTCTCGATATAGACCATCTTCGTCTCGGGGAGGATCGCGGCCTCGACGGCCGCGAGGTCCGAGGTGTCGACCCACGAGAAGCTGAGGCGGTAGCGTTCCAGGATCCGGGTGAAGTAGCGGAAGGTGCCGCCGTAGACGTTGCGGGAAACCACCACATGATCGCCCGCCGCGAGGAGGGTCATCAGGCAGGCGATGGCCGACATGCCGGACGCGAAGGCATGGCCGGAGACCCCCCCCTCGAGGCTCGCGACCTGCTCCTCGAGCGCTTCGCGGGTGGGGTTCTGCACCCGGGCGTACTCGTAGTGGACGGCTTCTCCCAGGTGCTCCTGCACATAGGTGGACGTCTGGTAGATGGGCACCGCCACCGACCCGGTACGGGGATCGGGCTTCTGGCCGGCGTGGATGGCGCGGGTGGAAAAGCCAAAGTTGCTCGGATCGGCTTTCAAGGCAAACCCTCGATTCACGAATTGTTACGGAAAAAGGATAAACCGGCGCTGGGAAGAGCCGCCGGCGGCCGACGGCATTCTAGCAGGAGCGAACGGAGGCGAGGGATGGCGGGAGGAGAGATAAGATACCGCCCCATGAGCGACCTTCTCTCCGTTCCCGCCGCCGCGCCCGAAACGTTCTCGCCGATGCGCTGGGAAGGCCCGGGGCTCCGGCTCCTGGAGCAGACCCGCCTTCCCGTCGAAGAGATCTGGATCGACTGCGAGACCCCCGAGCAGGTGGCGGACGCCATCCGCCGCCTGGCCGTGCGCGGCGCGCCGGCGATCGGGGTCGCGGCCGCCTACGGCCTGGTGCTGGGACTGCGGACGGTGCGCGATCCGGCGCGGCTCGGCGAGCGTTTCGAGGAGGTCTCGGCGCTGCTCGGCGGCACGCGGCCGACGGCGGTCAACCTGCGCTGGGCGCTGGAACGGGGGCGCGGCGTCTTCGCGGCGAACGCCGGCCGTGGGCCGGAGGAGGTGACGGCGGCGCTCCTCGACTGGGCGCGCGAGCTGCACGCCGCGGACATCCGGGCCAACCGCCGGATCGGCGAGCACGGGGCCACCCTCTTCGCGGCAGGGTCGCGGGTGCTCACCCACTGCAACACCGGCGCGCTCGCCACGGCGGGCTACGGCACGGCGCTCGGGGTGATCCAGTCCGCCTGGAACGCCGGCAAGGTCGGGCAGGTCTGGGTGGACGAGACCCGGCCGCTGTTGCAGGGGGCGCGCCTCACCGCCTGGGAGCTGAAGAAGCTCGGCATCCCCTTCCGCCTGGTGACCGACAACAGCGCCGGCGCCCTGATGTCGCAGGGTCTCGTCGACCGCATCGTGGTCGGCGCCGACCGCATCGCCGCCAACGGCGACACCGCCAACAAGATCGGAACCTACACGGTGGCAGTCCTCGCCCACCGCCACAAGGTCCCCTTCTACGTCGCCGCCCCGCTCTCGACGATCGATCGCGCGACGCCGAATGGCGCGGGCATCCCGATCGAAGAGCGCAGGGAGATCGAAGTCACCGAGGTCTTCGGCACCCGCGTGGCGCCCGACGACACCTCGGCGCTCAACTTCGCCTTCGACGTCACGCCGGCGGAGCTGATCACGGCGATCATCACCGAGGTCGGGGTACTGGAAGCGCCGTACGAGCAGAGCATCGCGGCGGCGTTCAACCGCGAATGATCAGGTTTTTATTAGCTTGAAAATCTCAGAAGAGTTGGCTTTGGTGGAGGTGGTGGGAGTCGAACCCACGTCCGAGAAACACGTATCAGGAGCATCTACGTGTGTATCCCTCTATTCTAAGTCTCGCCGCCGTGCTCTGGAAGAAGGCCAACCTGGCACGGCTGCCAGCCTTGCTTTATATCAGGATGCGTCACAAGGCCGCCGCACCCATTGATCCGCTTTAGCGTCGTTCCGGTGGGCGCCGCGAATCAAGGCCCACCATCGGAACGTCACGAGCCCTTTTAGGCCGCGAGGGCGAAGTTATCGTTCGCAGTTATTTTTCCAGTGTTACGAGCGGAAGCTCGACACGCCGCCACCTGCTCCGCTTTGTTCCCCGTCGAAACCGGTACACCCCCAAATTGCCAAAGAACCTTGCTGCTGCACCAGTATAAACCAGGACAGTGAAGCCGTCATTCCCGGTCGGGGACGGCCAGAGAGCGGCTGCCGTGCTTGCCCCGTCCCAGGACGCCCTTGCGATGCCTCGCCGGAAGCTTGGGCGGGCGCGGCCAAGTCTGGGCGTCCGCCGCCGGGTCTGCCGCGAGGCGCCACGAGCTTGGCTGGCGGCCGCCGGGCTCGGCATGGAGCGCCGCGAGCTCGCCGGTCTCCGCACAGGCTCGGCCGGGCCGCCGCGAGCTTGGACCGTGACCTTCCGAGCTCCCCGCGGGAGTCTCCGAGCTCGACCGCGCCGGCGGAAGCTTCCGCCCTCCGGCTCAAGCTCGAAACCCACGCGAAGTCCCTGACGCGAGACGAGGGAACCTCGGCAGGCTTCGCTTCAAGCCCGCCCGGAGCGCCCCGAGCCTGGCGCGTCACGCTCAGCTCTGACCGCGCCGCCGCAAGCCCGCCGCGTAACGGCTCAAGGAGGATCTTCGGGACCGAGCTCTCGCGCCGCCACGGCTTCCAGGAACTCGTCGGGGCCGCTGCTGCGCAGGCGCGAGATCACCAGGAACCAGCCGCCGAGAGCGATCACGGCGCCGAAGGGGGCCACTTCCAGCAGCTTGGGGAAGAAGGGCCAGAGGACGGTGAGCAGACCTCCCGCGGTGGCGAAGAGGAGGATCATCACGGCCTGGGTCTGGACGTGATAGACCGCCGTCTCCGGCCGGAAGGTCAGCCGGGAGCCCCCCGCGGCCGGCCGGATCTCAACGTCGCCGCTGATCAGG
This sequence comes from uncultured Acidobacteriota bacterium, assembly GCA_963698025.1. Classification (GTDB taxonomy): domain Bacteria; phylum Acidobacteriota; class Thermoanaerobaculia; order Multivoradales; family UBA5704; genus DATARR01. The sequence goes on from OY969112.1 coordinate 3,814,345, forward strand.
CCCCGCCGGAGCCCCGCCAGCACCGGGAGGTGGAGCCTGCCGCCCGGGCCGTTCTCCTGGAATTCGACGCCCAGATCTTCGGCCATCCGCCGGAGAGCTGACAGAGCCTCCGCCGGAGGGGCGTCCATGTCGATCGCGTGCTCCACCGCCATGGGCGAAGCATAGCCCACACGCACGAGGCGACGCTCAGGCGGCGGCTTCCTCGACGAGGATCTCGCCGAGGAACTCCTCGACCGTGGCGAGGAAGGTCGGGACGTCGGGGATCTGGTTGATCGCCTGGCGCAGCTTGCGGCCGTTCGGCAGGCCATGGGTGTACCAGCCGGTGAACTTCCGCAGCTTGTGGAGGGCGAACAGGGAGTCCTCGCGCTCGGCCACCATGCGGAAGTGCTCGAGGATCAGGTCGCGGCGGTCGGCGAGCGTCGCTTCGCTGATCGGGCTCCCCTCCAGGCGGGAGGCGATCTGCCGGAAGATCCAGGGGTTGCGGGTGGCGCCGCGGCCGACCATGACGCCGTCGCAGCCGGTCTCGGCCAGCATGCGCAGGGCGTCCTCGGGCTCCTTGATGTCGCCGTTGCCGATCACCGGGATCGCCAGGGTCTCCTTGAGCCGGGCGAGGTGGCTCCAGTCGGCCTCGCCGGTGAACATCTGGCGGGCGGTGCGGGCGTGCATGGCGACGGCGGCGACGCCGTTGGCCTCACAGACCTTCCCCAGCTCGAGGTAGTTGCGGCGGCAGTCGTCGAGGCCGAGCCGGAACTTGACGGTCAGCGGGATGGTGATGGCATCGCGCACGGTGCGGACGATCGACTCGGCGAGCTTCAGGTCCCCCATCAGGGCGGCGCCCGCGCACCCCTTGAGCACCTTGTTGGCCGGGCACCCCATGTTGATGTCGCAGATGTCGGCCCCGAGCTCCTCGACGACCAGGGCGGCCTCGCGCATGGTGGCGGCGTCGGAGCCGTAGATCTGGATCGAGAGCGGCCGCTCCTCGGCGCTGAAGTGCATCATCTCGCGCGTGCGCTTGTTGCCGTTGACGATCGCCTTGGAGGAGATGAACTCCATCGTCACCACGCCGATGCCGCCGATCCGCCGCACGATCAGGCGGAAGTCGCGGTCGGTCACCCCGGCCATGGGCGCGAGCCAGAGCGGTGGGTCGATGCGGAGGGAGCCGATCTCGATCATCAGGCGGGGATTGTAACAAAACGACAACGCCCCGCCGGAGGGACCGGCAGGGCGTGGCTATCGAGACGGGAAGCGGCTCAGGAGATCTTGACGACGTTCTTGGCCTGCAGACCTTTGGGGCCCTCGACCACCTCGAAGCTGACGCGATCGCCCTCGGCAAGGGTGCGGAACCCTTCGGCGATGATCGAAGCGTGGTGGACGAAGACGTCCGCGCCGCGCTCCCGCACGATGAATCCATAGCCCTTGGCGTCGTTGAACCACTTCACGGTACCTTGCTCAGACATACGTTTGCTCCTTGCAACATGAAACAGGGTTGTTGTTCTTGCCGCGTAAGGCGGCATCCTCCACCCCCCTAGGGGGCCAAATCATTCCATCCAATGAAGAACTCCGCTGAGGCCCTCTCTCCTGAACAACCCTGGTGGTCTGCAATGCTGCAGGAGTGACGCAAAGGGAGCGTATCGAGCTCGGGTTTCGCTGTCCGGATTCCTAGATCCTCTGGCTGCTTTCGATTCCGGGCGATCCGCGTCGTATTTGGAAGGTATGCACTTGAGCCGGTTGCTGCGGGGCAATGGATGTATGGCAGGGCAATCTCAGGGAACCGCTTCCAACCTTTTCTCTGTGTGCTACTCGGTAGTTTCAAGGACTATGGCATCACTCCTGGCAGAAATCAAGATCCAGACAGAAATCGAGAGGACGCGGCCGCCGCCGTCCGCTAAGATCCGGGGATGTCGACCCGCATTCCAAGAAAGCTCGATGCCGTGGAGGTTCGGGTGCTCGGCTCGCTGCTGGAGAAGGAGCAGACCAACCCCGAGACCGTGCCGATGACCATCAACGCCCTGATCGCCGCCTGCAACCAGAAGACGAACCGCGAGCCGGTGATGCAGCTCACCGAGGACCAGGTGGTCACCGCCCTGGACTGGATGCGGCAGGAGGTGCTCGCCTGGCGTTCGGAGGGGGCGCGCACGGAGCGCTGGCAGCAGAGCGTCGTGCGGCGCTGGGGGCTCGACCGCGCCGGCAAGGCACTGATGACGCTGCTGATGCTGCGCGGACCGCAGACGCCGGGCGAGCTGCGCACCCGCAGCGAGCGGCTCCATCCGTTCGCCTCGCTGGAGGAGGCCGAGGAAGCGCTCCGCCGCCTGGCCGCCGACGACGAGCCGCTGGTGATGGAGCTCCCCCGCCGGCCGGGCCAGAAGGAGACCCGCTGGACCCATCTGGTGGGAGATCTGGCGCCGGCGCCAGAGCCCGAGGAGATCTACGAGCCGGTCGCCGATCCCTCCGCGCCCCCCCGGCCGGGCCTCGCCTCCCGGGTGCAGCGGCTGGAGGAGCTGGTGGAGCGGCTGGCGGCGGAGCTGGAGGAATTGAAGAAGCAGCTGGGGGTGTGATTTACACGACCTCGATCCGCGCCGGCCCTTCCAGCACCTCGCCGACGTCCGCCGCCTGGTGGCCGCTCGCGAGGAGCGCGGCGAGCAGGGCGGAGGCGTTCTCGGGCGGCACGGCGAGGAGGAGCCCCCCCGAGGTCTGGGGGTCGAAGAGCACCTCGCGCCGGATCTTGTCGAGCCTGGCGTAGTCGCTGAGCACGGCGCTCACGTTCTCCTCGTTGGCCACGGTGCAGCCGGTCGTCACCCCCGCCTTGATCAGCCGGTAGACCTCGGCGTGGACCGGCAGCCGCTCGAAGACGAAGCGGACGGCGACCCCGGAGGCCTTCGCGATCCCCAGCGCGTGGCCGGTCAGGCCGAAGCCGGTGACGTCGGTGGCGGCGTGGGCGCCGTGCTCCAGGGCCAGCCGGCTGGCCACGTCGTTCAGCCGCTCCATCTCGCGCAGGGCGGGCTCGAGACCGTCCTCGTCGAGCTTGTCGACCTTGAAGGCGTTGATCAGGATGCCGGTGCCGAGCGGCTTGGTGAGCAGCAGCCGGTCCCCCGCCCTGGCGCCGGCGTTGGTGAGCAGGCGGCCGGGATCGGCCTCGCCGACCACCGACAGGCCGAATTTGAGCTCGGGGTCGCGCACCGAGTGGCCGCCGAGCAGCACCGCGCCGGCGTCGACCAGGGCCTCGGCGGCGCCGCGCAGGATCCCCGCCAGCGCCTTGTCCCCCTCGTCCTCCAGCTCCGGGAAGCAGCAGAGGTTGAGGGCGAAGAGCGGGCGGCCGCCCATGGCGTAGACGTCCGAGAGGGCGTTGGCGGCGGCCACGCGGCCGAAACGGTGGGGATCGTCGCAGACCGGGGTGATGAAGTCGGCGGTGGCGATCAGGGCGCGGTCGCCGAACCTGTAGACTCCGGCGTCGTCGCCGGTCTCCGCGCCGACGAGGATCCTCTCATCCCGTCCGAACAGCCGGACGAGCGGAGAGATCATCGTTGAAAGGTCCCCCGGACCTATCTTGGCCGCTCAGCCGCCGGTGGTCGCGCAGGCGGTGAGGCGGAACTTGCGCCGGAACAGTGCCATGGCGGGGATTGTATATGGAGCTCCGAGGGAACCTGAAACAACGCGCTCCTTCTCTCCGTAATCGACAGAAAGACAGGAGAACCGCATGAATGTTTTGAAGTCCTCGAAACTTTTGCTTTTCGCCGCCGCCGCCCTGCTCCCCGCCATCGCCGCCGCGAAGCCGGCTCCGAAGCCGGTGCTCCACCCCTACGGCGCGAAGCTCCAGCCCTGCAAGGTGCCCGGGGAGAAGGGGAAGATCGACGCCCTCTGCGCCGTCCACCAGGTCTGGGAGAACCGGGCGGCGAAGTCGGGGCGCAAGATCGGTCTCAAGATCGTCCTCCTCCCCGCCCTCTCCGCCCACCCCAAGCCCGATCCGATCTTCTTCCTGGCCGGCGGTCCGGGCCAGGCGGCCACCCCCGGCGCGGGGTTTGGCGCCGGCAATCCGCTGCGCCAGGACCGCGATCTCGTCTTCGTCGACCAGCGCGGCACGGGAGAGCCCGACAAGCTGGACTGCACGCTCGGCGCCCGCGAGGGGGACCTCCAGAGCTATCTCGGGGAGCTGCTTCCCATCGACGCCGTCCGCGAGTGCCGCGACCAACTGGCGAAGAAGTACGACCTGACGCTCTACACCACCGATCTCGCGATGGACGACCTCGACGAGGTGAGGGCCTGGCTCGGCTACGGCCCGATCGACGTCTGGGGCGGGTCGTACGGCACGCGGGCGGCGCAGGTCTACATGCGGCGCCACCCGCGGTCGGTACGCGCGGTGATCCTCGACGGCGTGGTGCCGATGGACGAGACGCTGCCGATCTCCCACGCCGCCGCGGGCCAGCGCTCGCTCGACCTCCTCTTCGGCTGGTGCGAGAAGGACGCCGCCTGCAAGGCCCGGTTCCCCGAGGTCCGGCAGGAGCTCCAGACGGTTCTGGACCGGCTCCGGAAGGAACCGGTGACGGTGGAGGTCAAGGACCCGGCGACCGGCAAGCCCGCCCGGATCAAGCTGGGGTGGAGCGTCGCGGTGGACGGCGTGCGCTGGGCGCTGTACGACCCGGCCGCCAGCGCCCGGCTGCCGCTGATGATCCACCAGGCGGCGGCCGGCGACTTCGCGCCGTTCGCCCAGGCGAGCGTCGATTCCCGGGTCGGCAGCTTCCATGGCGGGATCACCCCGGGGCTGTTCTTATCGGTCACCTGCGCGGAGGACATCCCGTTCATCGATCAGACCCAGGTGGCGGCGCGCACGGCCGGCACCTTCCTCGGCGACTACCGCGTGGCGCAGCAGACGGCGGTGTGCAAGCTCTGGCCGCGCGGCACGATCGAGCCGGGCCACCACGAGGCGATCCGTACGGACATCCCGGTGCTGGCGATCAGCGGCGAGCGCGACCCGGTGACGCCCCCCGCCTTCGCCCCGCGGGTCACCCGCGAGATGACGCACGCGGTCAGCGTCGTCGTCCCCTGGAGCGGCCACGGCAGCGATTCCCCCTGTATGGCCAGGATCGAGGCGGACTTCATCGAGAAGGGCTCCGGCGAGGGGCTCGACACCTCCTGCGTGGGAAAGCTCCAGATGACGCCGTTCGTGCTGGAGCCGCCGAAGGAGACGGGGGAGCGCCGGCCCTGATCCCCGAGCGGTCGAGAGGCTGCTAGACTAGCTCGTCGTTTCAATCGAGCTGTTATCCCAAAGGGGGGTCTTGCATGTACCACAAGCTCTCGACGTCTCTGCTCGCCGAGTTCATCGGCACTTTCGCGCTGATCTTCATCGGCGCCGGCGCCGGCGCCTTGGGGATCGGCGGCCTGGTGGGGGTGGCCCTGGCCCACGGCCTGGTGGTCCTGGGCTTCGCCTACGCCTACGGCCACATCTCGGGAACCCACATCAATCCGGCGGTGACCCTGGGGGTCTGGGCGGCCGGCAAGATCGACAGCGCGCGCGCCGGCTCCTACATCGTCTTCCAGCTCGCGGGGGGGATCGTCGGCGCGCTGGTACTGCGCTGGGTTCTCGGCGGCACCGGGACCGGCCTCGGCCTGACCCAGCTCGCCCAGAATCTCTCGGTGCACGACACGACGATCACCATCACGCCGCTCGTCGGCGTGGTGCTGGAGGCGATCCTGACCTTCTTCCTGGTCAACGCCGTGCTCAACGCCGGCATCAGCGGCAAGGCGACGATCCCGGGCGGCCTCGCGATCGGCCTGACGCTGACCTTCTGCATCCTGATGGGCGGCCCGCTGACCGGCGCCAGCCTCAACCCGGCCCGCAGCATCGGCCCGGCGGTGGCGACGGGCAACTTCGACAACCTCTGGGTCTACCTCGTCGGCCCCGCGCTCGGCGGCGCCTTCGCCGGCGTGCTCTACAAGTACGTCTTCGAGGAGCGGGAGATCCCCCGGCCGCGGAAGAAGTAACGCGGATCACTCCCCCGGCCGCGGCAGCACGTCCGGCCACCAGCCTCCGGGAACGTCGACCGGCCACGGGCAGGTCTGCTGGATGTGCAATTCGCGGAACATCGGGCTGTCGTAGCGGAGATTGAAGCCGAAGCCGTCCTTGCCGTCGTGGCCGCCGCAGCGATACTGCGAGCTGCCGAGGGCCATGGCGGCGAGGAAGGCGATCTCCGCGACGGCGTAGACCCGGGTTGCCGTCAGGGCCCGCGGCGCCAGGCGAGACCGGCCGAGCGCGCCCGCCCAGAGGATCACCGGCAGGATGGCCGCGTGGAGCAGGATCAGCCCCTGCCACATCATGATCGTCGTCGGCGACAGGGAGTAGACGATCACCGCCGCCACGAAGCAGACCCGTGCGTACCCCGCGAGCCACGAGCGGCCGGTGGTGCCGGGCGCCAGCTTCTCCCTCCATATCCATCGAAGCCAAGGCTTCCGGCGCCTGCCCCTGCGCCAGAGATAGAGGTTCGCGAGCACGGGGATGACGACCGTGGCTGCGAGCACCTGGCCGAGACGGGTGAGCCCGGGACCCAGCCAGGGATCGGCGCCGAGGAAGTCCGAGAAGTCGAAGCTCCCGAGGTTCCCCGCGACCGAGAGCGAGGCGTAGCGCAACCAGTAGAGGACGCCGCGCACGAGCGGGAAGACGAGGATCAGGCCGCGCCCGAGAAACCCCTTGCTGGCTTCGGTGACGATGGCAGGCTGCGCCGCGACCTCGATCGCCCAGGGGACCAGGGGGATCGCCGCGATGAGACCGCCGAGGACGGCCCCGGTCCAGTGCACGCGGAAATACCCGCGCCGCCAGAGCAGCAGCGAGGCCACGGCCAGCAGCAGGCAGGAGGGGTGGACCTGGAAGGCCAGCCCCATGCCCGCGGCGTGCAGGAAGGAGGGCCAGAAGCGGGCCCGCTCGCGCTGGGCGAGAGCGCTCCACAGGTGGACGGCCCCATACAGATAGAGGTAGTTCGGGTTCCAGAGGAACGAGGCGAAGTAGAGCTGCCAGGGGTTCAGCCAGTAGAGGAGGGCGAGCAGAACCCGTTCGTAGGGGGAGAGGGTGCGCTTGAGCGTGCCGTCCAGGATCAGGTAGGCGGCGACGTGGAAGAGCAGCACGAGGGCGCTCGCCGCCCGGTGGTCCCGCCAGAGGAAGAGCGGCAGCCCGACGAGCAGGCTGGTGATCCCGCCCGGCGCCTTGCCCCCGGAGGAGAGGGGGTTGCCGTAGGCGATCCACCGCCCCCTGGCGGCCAGCAGCCAGCCGCGGGCGAGGAGGTTGAGCTGATCGCCCGCCACCTGGCTGCGGACGAGCATCCCGAGGGCGATCGCCAGCCCGACGGCGAAGAGGGTCCAGACGATGCGGGACGCCGCGGCGGAGTCGAGCCGGCCGGTGGTGAGCCGAGGGGTGAGCGGAGCGCTCATGCGACTGCGCAGGGTAGCGAAAAGACCCGCTGAAAAGATACTCTTTTGGGGAATGGACCCTCAGGGGACGGTTTCGTCCGGCCGCTTCCGAGCGGCACGGTGGCTGCCGTGGGCCGCGGCCGTGGCCGCCTACACGATCCTGACGCTGATCTATCTGCGTCCGATCTGGCGCGTCGGCGGCGGCAGCCTCCCCTTCAACCACGACGATCCGCTGTTCAATCTCTACGTCTTGAAGTGGAGCGCCCACCAGGTCCGGCTGGGGTTTCCCGATCTCTGGAACGCCAACCTCTTCTACCCCACCCGGGGGGCGCTCACCCTCTCCGACCACCTGCTCGGCCCCGCGGCCCAGCTCGCCCTGTTCCTGTCGATCGTGCCCAACGCGATCGCCGGCTACAACTTCCTCTTCTTCACCGCGTTCGTGGCAACCGCGCTCGCCGTCTGCTGGGTTTGCCGTCGGGCAGGGCTCTCCTGGCCGGCGGCGCTCCTGGCCGGCTGGATGTACACCTTCACGTCGTTCCGCCTGTCGCAGATGACGCACCTCCAGCTCCTCATCGCGCAGTGGGTCCCGCTGACGCTCTGGTACTGGGACCGCCTGCTCGCCGAACGCACGATCCGGAACGCCGCGCTGTTCCTCCTCTTCTACCTGCTGAACCTGACGGGCGGGTGCTATCTCGCCTACATGATCCACCTGCCGCTGCTGGCGCTCTTCGCCAGCCGCGCGGTGGCCCAGGGGCGCGGGATCGTCTCCCTGCGCTCGCTCCGCGTCCTCGTGCCGGTGGGACTGATCGCCGGGGTGGCGGTGCTCGCCCTCTTCCGGCCGTATCTGCAGGCCTCGAAGTCGCTGGGGCTCCAGCGGACGGAGGCGGAGATCTGGAGGTACGGCGCGACTCCGGTGAGCTACCTGAGCCCGTCGCGGGAGAACCTCTACTTCGGCCCCGGGACGAGGGACCTCATGCGCCGGGTGATGGGCGCCGCCCGCGTGCGAGACTTCTACAAGCCCGAGCGGGCGCTGTTCCCCGGCCTCCTCCCCTCCGCGCTCTTTTTCGTGGGGGCCGCCGCCTGCTGGCGCCGGCGCCGGGAGAGGCCGGACCCCTGGGAGAGGGGGCTCGCCCTTTCCGGCCTCCTCTGCTTCGCGCTCACCTTCCCCTGGATCTACGCGCCCCTGATGCGGATCGTCCCCGGGATGAGCGGTATGCGGGTGTCGTTGCGTTTCTACGTCTTCGCCTCGCTCGCGCTGGTCTACTTCGCGGGGCGCGGGGTGGATTTCCTCCGGGAGAGGATGCCGGGTCCCCGGGCTCGCGCGGCGCTCGTCGGGGTCCTGGCGGCCTGGCTCGTCGTCGAGCTCGCGCCGCGACCGCTCGTGTGGGCCCCCCTGCCGCGCGAGGAGGAGTTCCCCGCCGTCTATCGCTGGATTGCCGGGGAGCCGTCGGTGCGCGCCCTGGTCGAGCTGCCCATTCATCAGGACACGCGGGAGAACCAGTACATCTACTACTCCACCCTGCACTGGAAGCCGCTGGCCAACGGCTACAGCGGCTACATGCCGCCCTCCCACGAGCGGCTGACCGAGGGCATCCGCTTCCTTCCGGACTCAGGAGGGCTCGACCTGCTGCGAGATCTGGGGATCTCGCATCTGGTCTTCCACGCCGAGTCCCCCCGGCGGATGGCGGCCCTGGAGGATTGGGACCTGAGGTTCGCGTCCGGGGGGGAGCGACAGGTGGAACGGGTCTACCAGGACGGCGACACCCGGGTCTACCGGCTGCTCGCTCCGTCCACGAGCTCCAGGGCTCCGAAGCGCGCCGGTTTGTGAAAGTCGGCGGGGCGGGTCAGGGTCGGCGACCAGCCGCTGAATTCGGGCTCGCCGTCGCGGGGGCGCTCGATCCGGTAGAGGTTGGCCCGCCAGATTCTCGGCGGTTCGCCCGCAGGAAAGATTCCCTTCCAGGGGATGGAGAGCCAGGCCCACCAGTCCTGCCGGAGCGTTCCGGACCCCGCCGCCCAGCGCAGCCCGGGGCAGTCCCAGGACGGATCGGCCACCATGTTGGCCCGTAGCGAGGTGGGGTTGTGGATGGCGGCGTCGAAGAGGGTGCCGAGCGGGCTCACCTCGAATTCGAAATAGCGGACGGGGTCCTCCGCGCCGGGAGCCAGAAAGATCTCGACCGCCTCCTCCTGATAGACCGGATCGTCGCGCCTCCCGAAGGTTCCCCAGGCGTCGCGGTCCTCGCAGTCGAAACGGACGTGGAGCGCCAGATCGTCCCAGCAGAGCCGCGCCCGCGTCTGCTGGGCGGCCGGGCCGCTGCCGTCGGCGAGCTGAAAGGGGGGCAGGGCGGGGATCTCGTCCCAGGAGCCGGGATCGGCGGGGTCCCAGGAGAGGGGGCGCCGGGGGACGGGGTGGGAAAAAATCATGGGTGGACGGAAGTATACTCACGCCTCCATGCCCTGCAGCTTCGTGGTCTACATCGACGAATCGGGAGACGAGGGGTTCTCGTTCGAGAGTGGCAGCTCGGAATGGTTCGTGCTCTCGGCGGTCGTCACTCTGAAGTCCGAGGATCTGCAAACCGTGAAACTGGTGGATCGTATCCGCCAGAGACTGGGAAGGCCTGAGCACAAGCCGCTCCATTTCCGGGATCTTCGCCATGAGCACCGGCTCCCGCTCATTGAAGAGATCTCCCGTGCTTCGTTGCGTGTGGTCACCCTGCTTGTCCACAAACCCTCCATCGCGGAGCCCGAGATCTTCCGGCAGAACAGTCACTTGTATTTCCAGGCGACGCACGACTTGCTGGAGCGCGTCGGTCAGCTGTGCCAGGGCGCCCGGCCTCGCGTGGGTGACGGAACGGCCGAGGTCGTGTTCTCGAACCGTTCGGGGATGAGCTACGAAAACCTGATTCAGTCGCTCCGTACCTCCCGGTTCGAAGGGACCCCAATCCGCCATGATCGAATATCTGCGTGTACGGCCGGCCGAAGGATGGGACTCCAGATCGCGGATGCCGTGGCCAGCGGATTCTTCAAAGCGGTCGAGCCTACGGAACATGGCTACACGGAGGACCGGTACGCCAGAATGCTCAGAACGGTCCTCTACAAGAAAGGGGAGGCCTGCCAGGGCCATGGGCTCAAGCTCTGGCCGCACCCACCGGAAAGAGCCTTTGTCGACGGCAGATTGAGCTGGATCCGCGAAATTCTGGAGGGAGAAGAATAAGGCAGGCCCCGGGCCTCAGGATCTCACCCACGGTGGGCTGCCGCTCTTCGAGCAGCCTGAAGTTTCCCCCGCGCATGCCTGCCGGAATCTAAAGTAGCCAAATCCGGACCGTGTTGTCAAGAGGCGCAACGAAGGCATCTCCTTACATGTCCTTCATGACCTTCCATCCACCTGCGGTAAACTCCCTCCGCGACGGAACCCTCATGGCCAAGCCCTTTCTCAACGACGACTCCAAGGCCGCGCTCTCCGAGGCAGTACGCGCGGTCGAGTCGGTCTGCGGCGCCGAGCTGGTGATCGCGGTGCGGCCGCGGACGGGCTCGTATCTGCACGCGGACCTGATCTTCGGCATCCTCGTGGGGCTCGCGGCCCTGGCCGTTCTCCTCTTCTCGCCGTGGATCTTCGCGCCGGTCTGGTGCCTGGTCGATCCCGTCCTGATCGGCGGGCTGGCGGGGCTCGCCGGTTCACGGAGCGCGCGCCTGCGGCGGGCGTTCACGCCATGGCGCGAGCGCCGGCAGCGGGTGGAGTCCGCGGCCCGGTCCACCTTCGTCGAGCGGCGCGTCCACGGCACCGCCGGGCGGACCGGCATCCTCCTCTACGTCTCCGTCCTCGAACGGGAGGCGGCGTTCGCGGTCGACATCGGTGTCGAGCCCCTGGCCGCCACGGAGGGGTGGCAGCGAGCGGCGGGGGAGATCGAGCAGGCGGTCCGCGACAAGGAGGACGGAGTCGCGGTGGCGGCGCGGATCCGCGCCCTCGCCCCCCTTCTGGGCCCCGCCCTGCCACGGGGCGAGAACGACGTCGACGAGCTGCCGAACGAGGTGTGCTGACCGTGAAGTCCTCCCTCCGCCGCCTCTCCGGTCTCCTCCCCTGGCTGGGCTTTCTCGCCCTGCTGCTGGCGCCCGCTGTGGCGTTCGCCCGCGCCGGCGGCGGCCAGAGCTACTCCGGCGGCGGGAGCAGCAGCGGCGGCGGGGGCGGGGATGGCGGCGGCCTCATCTTCCTGCTGATCCGGCTGTTGTTCTGGCTGATTTTCCACCATCCGCTGATCGGCATCCCGTTGACGATCCTGATCGTCTACGTCTTCATCCAGTACCAGAAGCGCACGGGCGCGGCCGGCTCCCAGCGCTGGGACTCGGCGCCGCGCCAGGTGCAAGCTCTGGCGCCGCGGGCCTCGCGCGACCTGGACGACCTGCGCGCGCTCGATCCCGAGTTCTCGGCCGTGCTCTTCGAGGATTTTGCCTACGCCCTCTTCGCCCGCGCCCACGAGGCGCGCTCCAGCGAGCGGGACCTCGAGGCGCTCTCGCCCTATCTCTCCCCGGCGGCCCGCGCCCACCTCGCTCAGCGCCAGCCGGTGGGCGCGCCGGTCTCGGGGGTGGTGATCGGAGCCATGCGGGTCACCGCCGTGGCCGTTCCGCCGGCCACCGCCGCGCCGGGTGGGCCGCCGCCGCGGGCGATGGTGATGCTGGAGTTCGAGGCCAACATGACGGTTGGGACGACGGGCGCGGAGCGTACCCACTACGTCCAGGAGCGCTGGCGGCTGGAACGCGACGCCGGCGTGCAGAGCAAGCCGCCGGAGCGGGCGCTCTCCTTCCAGTGCCCCAACTGCGGCGCGCCGTTCGGCCCGGAGGGGGGGACCGCTGCCAGTACTGCGGCCAGGTGGTCTCCGGCGGCCGGTTCGACTGGAGCGTCGAGTCGATCGATCTGGAGCGGCTGGAGGAGCGCCCCCCCGCCCTCACCGCCAACGTCCGGGAGGCTGGCACGGACTTCCCGACGATCTTCCACCCCCAGCTGAACGCCCGCTGGGCCGAGCTGGTGCGCGAGGATCCCGGCGTGACGATGGAGGGGCTCAACGCCCGGCTCCAGCTCCTCTACGCCGAGCTCAACGCCGGCTGGTCCCACGGCGATCTGGCGGGCGCCCGCCCCTACGTCTCGGACGGGCTCTTCGGCTACCTCCAGTACTGGGTCACCGCCTACCAGCAGCAGGGGCTGCGCAACGTCCTGGAGGGGATGCGGATCGTCGAGTGGAAGACGGTCAAGATCGTGCGCGACCGCCACTACGACGCGCTGACCGTCCGGCTCCAGGGCACGGGGCGGGACTACACGATCCGCCAGCCGGGGGGGGAGGTCGTCTCGGGCGATCCCAAGCGCGACCGCCTCTACTCCGAATACTGGACGCTGATCCGCGGCGCCGGGGTCAAGGGCGCGCCGCGGGCCGACAAGAACTGCCCCAATTGCGGTGCGCCGCTCGACGTCAACATGGCCGGCCAGTGCCAGCACTGCGGCGCCAAGATCACCAGCGGCGAGTTCGACTGGGTCCTGTCGAAGATCGAGCAGGACGATTCCTATACAGGGTAGTCGGCCGGGGTAGCCGTCACCCCTTCGGGCACGCGCCGTCGTGGTCCTTCCGGGCTCCGGCCGAGCGCCGCATGCAGTCGTTGCCGTAGGTCGTGCCGTCGCAGCTGCAGACCGGGTGGTACTCCTTGGTGCAGGCGTCCGGCTTGTCCATGCAGGTTCCCTGGAGGTCGGCCGCCTTGCACTGTCCGGCGGGCTGATCGCAGAACTGCCCCTCCGGGCAGGCCGCCCCCTTGAGGCCACCGCAGACGACGGCTTGGTTGGCGGCGAGATTGGCGGAGCAGGCGACCACGGTCAGAATCAGGACCACGGGCACGTAGAGCAGCTTTCTCATCGTCGATCCTCCTCAGTAACAATCCGAAGTCTATCAAGAGCCGGCGAGCAGCTCTTCCCTCTCCGCGGGCGTGAGGAAGGCGGCCTCGACCGCGGTCTCCTGCATGCGGCGGATCTCGGCCGCCGAGAGGCCCAGCTCGCCGGCCGCGACCCGGTACTCGTGAGCGAGATCGAGGCCGCTGATGCTCGGGTCGTCCGTGTTGAGGGTGCAGCGGAGCCCCCGCCGCAGCAGGGCCGGCAGCGGATGGGAGCGGTAGTCCGGCACGGTGCTGGTGTGCAGGTTGCTCGTCGGGCAGACCTCCAGCGGCACCTGGCGCTCGGCGAGCAGGTCGAGCACCGCCGGGTCCTCGATGGCGCGGATGCCGTGGCCGATCCGCTCGGCGCCGAGGCCGAGCACCGCCTGGCGGACGCTCGCGGCCCCCGCCGCCTCGCCGGCGTGGGCGATCGTGCGCAGCCCCGCCTCGCGCGCCTCCTGAAAGTGGCGCACGAACAGCTCGCCGGGGAAGTGGGCCTCGTCCCCCGCGAGGTCGAGCGCCACCACGCCCCGCTCCCGGCCGCGGATCGCCGCCGCGAGCTCGACGCGGCCGGTCTCCGGCCCGTAGTGGCGGGAGATGATGCCGATCAGCTTCGCCCGCACCGGGATCGTCCCACGCCCTTCTTCCAGCGCGTCGCAGACGGCGTCGACCACTCCGAAGGTGTCGAGCCCGTGCTCCTCGCCCATGAAATAAGGGCTGAACCGCAGCTCGATGTAGTCGATCCCCTCGCGGGCGGCGTCCTCCAGATTCTCCCGCACGATCCGCCGCACGGCGTCGTAGTCCACCATCACCCGGCGCAGCAGCGCGAACTTGGCGATGAAGTGGACCAGGCTCGGCTCGCGCTCGGTGATCTGGACGTGGGGCCGCAGCCCCTCCACCGTCCAGGCCGGCAGCTCCAGGCCGTGCCGGCGGGCGAGGTCCAGCACGGTCTCGATCCGGACGTTGCCGTCCAGGTGGCGGTGCAGCTCGACCAGCGGATATCCGTCGCGCATTCGTCTCTCCTCCCGGGCGGGATCTTATGCCGCCCGCCCCGCGATCAGACATTCCCGCCTCCGTCCGTCTACCAGGGCACCGCGATGAGAACCCTACGACTGCTGCGCCGGCGCCGCCGGCGCCTCGGCTTCTGGCGGCACCTCCACCGTCTGGTCCAGAAGAGCCGGCGGTGGTGGGGGACGATCTAGCCGCGCACAGAAGCGGTTGACGCCCGGGTTGGGCTGTGTATACTGAGTATATGGATATACACAGTGAGGATCTGCTCATCTCCCGGTCCGATGGCCGGCCGATGTATCTCCAGATCATGGAGCAGATCAGGCAGCGGGTCGCCGTCGGCGACTGGCCCCGGGGAGAGGAGATCCCCTCGATCCGCCAGCTCGCCGTGGCGCTCCGCGTCAGCGTCATCACCGTCAAGCGCGCCTACTACGAGCTCGAGCGAGAGGGCGTGATCGTGACCCAGCACGGCAAGGGGTCGCGGGTCGCCGCCGCCCCGCCCCTGGGCCCTCAGCCTTGGGAGCAGGAGCTGGCGGAGCATCTCGACCACGCCGCCCGGCTCGGGTCGCTGCTCGGTCTCGCGCCCGAGGAGCTCGCCTTTCGGCTGCGCGCAGCCGCCAACCGACTGAACGAGGAGGAATCATGACCGACCTGGCCGTCCGCTTCGAGGGCGTGGGCAAGAGGTATCGCCACTTCACGCTCGACGACATCCACCTCGAGCTCCCCACCGGGAGCATCATGGGTTTCATCGGCGCGAACGGCGCCGGCAAGTCCACGACGCTCCGCATCCTGCTGGGGCTCGTACACCAGGACCGGGGGGCGGTGAACGTCCTCGGGTTCGACATGCCGGCGCGGCAGGCCGCGGCCAAGCGCGACCTGGGCTTCGTGTCGGAGGACATGCGGCTCTACAAGGCGGCGACGCTGGCCTGGCACATGGCGTTCATCCGCTCGATCTACCCGGGCTGGGACCAGGCCTACGCGGAGAGCCTGACGAAGCGCTTCGACCTCAAGCCGGAGCAGAAGATCAAGGGGATCTCCCACGGCCAGCGCGTGAAGGCGGCGCTGCTGCTGGCGCTGGCCCGCCGCCCCCGGCTGCTGGTGCTCGACGAGCCGACCACCGGCCTCGATCCGGTCGCCCGCCACGAGGTTCTGGGAGCGCTGATGGAGGTGCTCGCCGACGAGCGCCGCACCGTGCTCTTCTCGTCCCAGAACACCCTGGACGTCGAGCAGATCTCGGACCAGATCACCTTCATCGACCGCGGCCGGATCATCGACTCCGACGACAAGGAGACCTTCCTCGACCGCTGGCGGCGCGTGCGGCTCGACGTTCCCCCTGGCGTCGTCCTCCCCTCGCTGCCTGGAATCGTCGGGAAGAGCGGCAGCGGCCGGCTGGCTGTCGTGACCACGAACCGCTACGACCCCGCGATGGCCGCGGCCTACCGGGATGCGGGCGCCACCGTGAACGCGGTGGACGTCATGACCCTCGAAGAGATCTTCGTCGCCAACGTACAGAGCAGAAGGGAAGGGCAGGCCGCATGAACGACTCTCGCGGAAACACCGCCATGGTGAAGCGCCTCATCCTCAAGGACTGGTACTTCCAGCGCTGGACGATCGCCGGCTATCTGGCGGCCGGCGCGCTGGCCCTGGTCCTCCTCGGAACCGGGGGGGAGACGTCGTTCTTCGCCGGCAGCATCCTGATGATCACGGTGCTGATCGCCCTGGGCATCCACCTCGCCATGGCCACGGTCGTCCAGGAACGTACCGAGCAGACGCTCCCCTTCGTGATGAGCCTGCCGATCTCCCCCCGGGAGTACACGGCCGCCAAGGTGCTGGCCAACGTGCTGATCTTCCTGATCCCGTGGGTCGCCCTCACGCTCGGAACCTTCGCGGTGATCGTGGGCAGGGTGGGGATGCCGCACGGCCTGATCCCGTTCGCCACGCTCGTGCTGGTCGAGATCTTCGCCAGCTACTGTCTGATCCTCGCGGTCGCCCTGGTCAGCGAGTCCCAGGGGTGGACCATCGGCGCGATCATCTTCGGGAACCTTTTCGTCCAGGGGTTCCTGTACTACGTCTCCCACATCCCCGCCATCGCGGCCACCCTGAAGGGCCCCAGCATCCTCTGGAGCCGTCCCGCGGTCACGCTGCTGCTGGCGGAGGTCGCCGTGATCCTCCTGCTGCTCGGGCTGACGTTCTGGCTCCAGGGCCGGAAGACCGACTTCATCTGAGCGCCACCATGAAAACCCTGCGCAAGCTCCTCGCGTCCAGCCGAGGGTAATCCGAGCCTACCGGCAGGAATTCCCCGAGCAGGCGCGGAGCTTCGCCAGGCGGCCGGCGAGGTCCCGCCGGACGGCCGCGAAGCGCGGGTCCGCGTGCAGGCTGCGCAGCTCGAACGGATCGTTCTGGAGATCGTAGAGCTCCTGATCGCCGTTCTTGTACTCGGCGTAGAACCACCGCGGGTCGCGCACCGCGGTGAACGGAGGCTTGCCGCCCCCCTCGCCGTAACCCTCGACCAGCAGCGTCCGGCTCTTGCCCTGATTGGGGTGAAGGGCCAGGGGGAGCAGCGATTGGCCGTCCATCACCCGGCGGGCGCGGGCTCCCGCGAGCGCGACGAGGGTCGGCGCCAGATCGATGTTGGAGACCGGCTGCGCGACCGTGCCCCCGTGGGGGAAGCCGCCGCCGCTGCCGCGGCCGTCGAAGACGATCAGGGGGACCCGGATCGACTCCTCGTAGGGGAGGTACTTGCCTTCCGAGATGCGGTGCTCGCCGAAGAAGTAGCCGTTGTCGGAGGTGAAGATCACCACCGTGCGGCCGAGCTGGCCGGTCTCGTCGAGGGCCTTGATCAGGCGTTCCACGAGGTCGTCGGCGGCGAGCAGCGAGGCGAGGCAGGCGCGGTAGGTCTCGGTCACGTGGGCCTGCTTGGCCGGGCTGAGCCGCGGACGGCCGCTGATGTTGGCCGGCTTGTCGGTGACGTCCGCCTCGTCGTACGAGGGCTTGACCGGCAGCGCCTCCCCGCCGAACTTGCCCGCGTAGCGGGGCGCCGGCCGCGGCGGGGTCTGATCGCGGCCGATCCGCTCCAGGTGCGGCGAGGTCGGGGCGACGGTGACGAAGAACGGCTGGCTGGAGCCCGCCCGCGAGCGGAGGATCTCCTCGGCCTTGGCCGCGATCACGTCCGTCTGATAATCCTTGGCGGCCTCCTTGTAGGTCACCGGCGTGCCGTCGTCGCTCACCGTGTAGTCGTACATCCGGTAGACCGAAGGATCGGTCAGCGCGAACCAGCGCGACCACCCCGGGGGGGGCGCCGGGGAGTCCAGGCCGTAGTTGTTCAGGTATTTGCCGACGTGGGCGGTGTAGTAGCCGGCCTCCTGGAGCCAGAGCGGCAGGGTGTTCGAATGGTCGAGGTGGACGTAGCCGCCGTGCGGGCCGCCGTTGGCCAGCACGCCGTGGTTGTGGGCGTACTGGCCGGTGAGGAAGGTGGCGCGCGAGGGGCAGCAGAGCGAGAAGTCGACGAAGCTGTTGGCGAACGTGGTGCCCCGCGCCCCCAGCAGCGCCCGGGTCTTCGGCAGGGCGCGCATCTGATCGACCGTCTGGTCGTCGGTCATGATGACCAGGATGTTGGGGCGGCTCTCCGCCGACGTACGTGCCGCCCGTGCCGCCGCGTGTGCCGAGGCCGGCTGGCCGGACCGCCCCGCCGCCAGCGGCAGGAGCCCGAGGGTGAGGAGGAGGGCGACCCGCTGTAGACCGTTCATGACACGATTGTACGAGTCGAAGGTCCGGATGGAATGAGGCGAACCGTAGTTTCCGTTCTCGCGAGCGAAGATCGTTCTTCGTCGAGGAGACCCGCATGAGCCAACCCCACCGCCTTTCCCCGCCGCGCTGGAGCGCCTGGATCTGGGCCGCCGCCCTCGTTCTGGGGATCGGAACCGGCTGCGCCGACCCGCGGCCCGCCGTCAGCCCGAGCGCTCCGAGCGCCGCGCACGCCCCCCGGCGCGAGCCGGCCAACGTGATGAGCTACGAGAAGGCCGCCTGGCTGGAGCGCGAGGGGCGGGCCGAGCAGGAGAAGCCCGAGGTGGTGATCTCGGCCATGGCGCTCAGGGAGGGGATGAACGTCGCCGAGATCGGCGCCGGCACCGGCTTCTTCAGCCGCCGGATCGGCAAGGTGGTGGGCGCCACCGGCAAGGTCTACGCCGAGGACATCCAGCCCCAGATGCTCGATCTCCTCAAGCAGTACACCGACAAGGAGGGGATCCGGAACATCGTCCCCGTCCTCGGCACCGAGACCGATCCCAAGCTCCCCGCGCACGGCATTGACCGCATCCTCCTCGTCGACGTCTACCACGAGTTCCAGCAGCCGGAGCCGATGCTCGCCCACATCCGCGACAGCCTGGCGCCGGGCGGCACCGTGATCCTCGTCGAGTACCGCCTCGAGGGGGAGACCGCCGCCCACATCAACATCAAGCACCGGATGTTGGTCGAGCAGGTGCTCTCCGAGTGGAACGCGGGGGGCTTCGAGCTGGTCGACCGGATCGAGACCCTCCCCGCCCAGCACATCTTCATCTTCTCGGCCCGCTGCGGCGCGCGCGCCCCCGGCGCCCCCGGATGACGGCCTACTTGATCCACACCGTCTTGATGTTCACGAACTCGCGGATCCCCACCTCGGAAAGCTCGCGGCCGTAGCCGGAGTGCTTCACGCCGCCGAAGGGGAGGCGCGGGTCGGACTTGACGGTGCCGTTCACGAAGACACAGCCGGCTTCGATCTCGGCGGCCAGGTCCTCGCCGCGGGCGGCATCGGCGGTCCAGATGCTGGCGCCGAGGCCGAAATTCGAGCGGTTCGCCAGCTCGATCGCCTCCGCGGCGTCGCGCGCCCGGATCACCGCCGCCACCGGTCCGAAGGTCTCCTCGTCGAACGCGGCCATGCCGGGCCGCACCCCGGTGAGCACCGTCGGCGCGTAGTACCACCCCTTCCCCTCCAGCCGCCTGCCGCCGGTCCGCAGCTCGGCGCCGGCCTCGACCGAGCGCTTCACCTGGTCGTCGAGCGAGTCGAGCAGGTCCTCGCGCGCCATCGGGCCGACGTCGGTGCCCCGCTCCATGGGATCGCCCACCTTGAGCCCCTCCATGGCGCGGACGAATTCGCTTTCGAAGCGGTCGGCGATCTCCTCGATCACGATGAAGCGCTTGGCGGCGATGCAGATCTGGCCATTGTTGATCGTGCGCGCCTTCGCCGCCTGCCGGCCCGCCTCGGCGGGGTCGACGTCGGCGAGGACGATGAACGGATCGGACCCGCCCAGCTCGAGCACCGCCTTCTTCAGGTTCCGCCCCGCCGCCGCGGCCACCTCCATGCCGGCGCGGTCGCTGCCGGTGAGGGTCACCGCCCGCACCGTGGGGCTGTCGATCAGGAACCTGGTGCGCGCCGAGGAGACCAGGAGGGTGGTCACCACGCCGTCCGGCAGCCCCGCCTCGCGGAACACCGCCTCGATGGCGAGCGCTGAGCCGGGGACGTTGGAGGCGTGCTTCAGCAGCGCCACGTTGCCCGCCATCAGGGCCGGCGCCGCGAAGCGGAAGAACTGCCAGAACGGGAAGTTCCACGGCATGATGGCGAGCACCGGCCCCAGCGGCTCGTAGCGGATGAAGCTCTTCGAGGCGTCGGTCGCCACCGGCTCATTGGCGAGGAAACGTTCCGCGTTCTCGGCGTAGAAGTCGCAGACCCAGGCGCACTTGTCGACCTCGGACTCGGCGGAGGCGAGGGTCTTGCCCATCTCCTCCGTCATCAGCCGGGCGAAGTCGGCCATGTTCTCGCGCAGCAGGTCGGCGACGCTGGTCAGGTGGCGGGCGCGCTCCTCGAAAGCGAAGCGCCGCCAGGACTTGAAAGCCACCTCGGCAGCCTCCAGCCGCCGGTCGACCTCCTGCTCGTCGTGCTCGGGAACTTCGCGGATCGTCTCGCCGGTCGCGGGATTGATGGCCTTCAACATGTCCGTCCTCCACATCCTGCCCACACTCGCTCCGAAGACCTTCCGGGAGAGACGGGCGCGCGGTCCCGGAGTGCTGCAACCTCCGGGCCGTAATGCTTCCAGGGGGAAAAGTGAATGGCGGAGAGGGAGGGATTCGAACCCTCGGTCCGGGTTTACCCCGGACAACTGCTTAGCAGGCAGCCCTGTTCGGCCACTCCAGCACCTCTCCGTGAAGGCCCGGCAGGGAGGTGAGATTGTAGGGGGAACCGGGCCGGGAGTCAAAAGGAGCGTTGAAAGAAGCGCCGCCCCCTTCCAGGAGCGGCGCGGAATGAGCCCGGAGCCCGGTCAGTAGCTGACCTTCAACTGGTAGGTCGTCCGCGTCGACGAGTAGCGGAGGACGCGGATGTAGACGTTGACCGCCGAGGCGCCCGTGTTAGTCCAGGAGGCCTGGTCGGCGGTCGTGCCGCCGTTCGTCGAGCTCGCCACCTCGGACCCCGTCGTCGTGTTGTAGATGTAGACATCGTAGTCCGCTGTCAGGCCGTTGAGCAGCGCCGTCACCGTCTTGCCCGCCGGCAGGCTCAGGCGGAAATAGTCGTTCTGCTGCGACGTCGCATCGTTGAGGAACGTCCCCGAGATCTGGTTGCACGCCCCCGAGATCGCCTGCGGCGCGGTGCGGCTGTCGTTCGGCTCCGTATCCGCGACGGCGGTGCAGGCCGTGCAGGCCAGTGTCTTCGCCGATGCCTGCGCCGAGTTGGCGGAGCCGCAGCTGCCGTTCGACGCCGTCACAACGTAGTAGTAGGTGGTGTTGCAGGTGAGGCCGGTGTTCGAGAAGGAGGCCGTGGCCGAGGTCCCCACCGACGTGTACGGCCCGCCGCTGGTCGTGGCGCGCAGGATCGTGTACGAGGTGGCGCCGGGGACGGCGGTCCAGGAGAGGTTGATCTGCGTCTGCGACGCCGCGGTGGCGGTCAGGCCGGTCGGCGCCGCCGGCGGCGTGCAACCACCACCGCCGCCGTTGATGCCGTCGACGGTCGTGGCGCCGGTGCCCCCCGCGTCGAGCCAGTTCGAGAGGCGGGTGCTGCTCGTGCCGCCGCCGGTCCAGGAGACGCTGAAGCGGCCGTAGTAGTCCGAGAGGTTGTCGCCGGTGGCGCCGCAGGAGGAGGGTCCGCCGTGCAGCTGGCCGATGAAGCGGCCCGCCTGGCTGTAGAGCGGCGAGCCGGAGGAGCCGGGCTCGGTCACGCCCGGTACCGTGAAGGGTCCGGGAGGATCGGTCGCCCAGTGCGCCCAGATGTGGGTGCCGTCGCCCGGCGAGGCCGGGGTGTTGTAGCTCGTGGTCGCCGTGGTGGTGGTGACGTAGGTGATCCGCTTCTCGTCGGTGTTCGGGTGGTGGATCCCCGCGCAGGGAGTCGTAGGGGTGCACGCGAAGTTGCCGGTCGAGCGGTCCCATCCCGCCCAGAAGAGATTGAAGGCCGGGTTCGCCGGGTCGTCGAGCTCCACCAGCGTGAAGTCCGAGGGGGCGCTGGTGGCGCGGAAGAAGGAGCCGGTGTTGAACTGGGTGAGCTGGCCGTCGCCGGGCTGCCCGCTCTGGGCGCTGCCGGGGGTCCGGCAGAAGGAGTTCTGATAGTTCCAGTAGGCCACCAGCGAGGCCGCGTTCCCGGAGGTGATCCCGCAATGGTTGGCGGTGATGAAGTACATCTTGTGGTCGCCGGCGGTGTCGTTGAGGAGCGAGCCGGTGCAGAACGTCGAGCCGCCGGTCGAGATCACCGCCACCGCCCGCATCTCGTCGCGCCAGGAATCGCCGGTGTTCAGGCACTCGACGTCGAGATTGCAGCTGCCGGACTTGACGTAGGCCTCGGCGGAGAGCGTTCCGAAGCCGCGGTACCCCTGGTTGATCCAGCCGAGCTCCAGGCTGACCGCCCGCGCCTCCCGCTTCGGCACGGTGAGCTCCACGATGAGGTCGTCGGTGAGCACGACCGGCGTCCACAGCTCGCCATGCTTCGCGTTGTCCGCGGCGGTGAAGGGCCGCGTGATCTGGCGGCCGTCCGCCGAATAGAGCAGCAGGCGGCCGTTCTGCGACATCTTGAAGCGGGTGAAGCCGAGGTTCAGGGATGTCGTCCCTTCCCGGCCGAGGATGCGCAACCGCCAGAGCATCTGGCCGCCGGCGAGCGTCTCCCAGGTGCCGTGGTCGGCGGGCGTGATCGACACCCGCTGCGGAACGGCGAAGCGCGGCGGCATCCCCAGCCGCTCCCGCGTCGCATCCTCCTCCCCGAGGCCCGCCAGATCCAGCTTCTCCGGGAGGACGGAGTCCAGACGGTTGACGTCGAGCACGGCGTTCTTGGCGGCGGTGGGAACGACGTCCTGGGGGACGGCATAGACCACGCTGCTGAAGGCGAAGAACAACACCCAGGCGAGCTTGCGTCTCATACCCTAATTCCTCCGATCCCGAAAGATCGCGGCTGCTTGCCGCGAGCCGGATCAACGCGCAAAGCGAGTTGAGCACTATGTAAGACGGTGCTCGCCGGGAGGTTTCAGGAGCCGGGAGAAAGCGTCGGCCTCGGCATCGGAGATAGACTACCCACGCCCCACCGGGGGCCTATCCGTGGAGGGAGCGCCCATCATGCCCGACCAAACGCCCGCCCAAGCAACGCCTGACCAGACCATCGACCAGCTCGCGATCAACACCATCCGGTTCCTCTCCGTCGATCAGGTCGAGGCCGCGCAATCGGGTCACCCCGGGGCGCCGCTGGGGCAGGCGCCGCTCGCCTATCTGATCTGGACGCGCTTCATGCGCCACAACCCGGACAACCCCGACTGGCCGAACCGCGACCGCTTCGTCCTCTCCTGTGGCCACGCCTCGGCCCTGCTCTATTCGCTTCTCCATCTCGCCGGCTACGGCCTGCCCATCGAGGAGCTCAAGCGCTTCCGCCAGTTCGGCTCGAAGACCCCCGGACACCCGGAGCACGAGCTGACCCGCGGCGTCGAGGTGACCACCGGCCCTCTCGGCCAGGGGATCAGCAACTCCGTGGGCATGGCGATCGCCGAGTGCATGAGCGCCCAGCACTTCAACCGCGAGGGCTTCCCCATCTTCGACTACCGGATCTGGGTCCACACCAGCGACGGCGAGATGATGGAGGGGGTCACCCACGAGGCCTGCTCCCTAGCCGGCCACCTCAAGCTCAGCCGGCTCAAGGTCTTCTACGACGACAACAAGGTCTCGATCGACGGCCCCACCTCCCTCTCCTTCTCCGAGGACGTCGGCAAGCGCTACGAGGCCTACGGCTGGCGCGTGCTGCGGGTGGAGGACGGCAACGACCTCACCCGCCTGACCGCCGCCATCCAGGCGGCCGAGGCCGAGGAGGACCGGCCGACGCTGGTCATCGTCCGCACCATCATCGGCTTCGGCAGCCCCAACCGGCAGGGGACGTCCAAGGCGCACGGCGAGGCCCTGGGACCGGAGGAGACCGCCGCCACCAAGAAGAACCTCGGCTGGCCGCTCGAGCCGACCTTCTACGTGCCGGAAGAGGCCAAGGCTCCCTTCGACGCCGCCCGCAAGCGCGGCCAGGAGCTGGAGAGGAAGTGGGAGGAGCTGATGCAGCGCTACCGCGAGGCCCATCCCGACGTGGCGGCCGAGCTGGATCAGCGGCTCTCCGGCAAGCTCCCGGACGGCTGGCAGGACGCCATTCCGGCCTTCGATCCCAAGGACAAGCCGGTCGCCACCCGCGCCGCCTCCGGCAAGGTGCTCAACGCCATCGTCCCCAAGCTGCCGCAGCTTGTGGGCGGCTCGGCGGACCTGACGCCGTCGAACAACACCGCCATCCAGGGGCGCACCGACTTCGAGGCC
This sequence comes from uncultured Acidobacteriota bacterium, assembly GCA_963698025.1. Lineage (GTDB taxonomy): Bacteria > Acidobacteriota > Thermoanaerobaculia > Multivoradales > UBA5704 > DATARR01. Next base: position 3,838,432 of record OY969112.1, read on the forward strand.
GCCAACGCCGAGGGGCTGTACCTCCGCTTCGGCGTCCGCGAGCACGGCATGGGGGCGATCCTGAACGGCATCGCCCTCTCCCGGCTCTGGATCCCTTACGGCGGCACCTTCCTCGTCTTCTCGGACTACATGCGCCCGACGGTGCGTCTGGCGGCGCTGATGAAGCTGCAGTCGATCTTCGTCTACACCCACGACTCCATCTTCCTCGGCGAGGACGGCCCCACCCACCAGCCGATCGGCGAGCTGGCCTCCCTGCGCGCCATCCCGGGCCTGACGGTGCTCCGTCCGGCGGACGCCAACGAGACGGCCGAGGCCTGGCGGGTGGCCATCGAGCACCGGCACGGTCCGGTCGCCTTCGCGCTGACGCGGCAGAACCTGCCGATCCTGGCGGAGACCGCCGAGAAGGCCCGCGAGGGGGTGGCGCATGGCGGCTACGTCCTCCACGACCCGGAAGGCGGCGACCCGGAGATCATCCTGATCGCCACCGGCTCCGAGGTCTGGGTGGCGCTCGAAGCCGCCAGGCAGCTCGCCGGCAAGAGCGTCCGGGCGCGGGTGGTGAGCCTCCCCTCCTTCGAGATCTTCGACATGCAGCCGGACGACTACAAGGAATCCGTCCTGCCGAATAAGATCCGCAAGCGCCTCGCGATCGAAGCCGCCTCCCCCTTCGGCTGGGAGAGATACGTCGGCCTCGACGGCGCCATCCACGGCATCAACCGCTTCGGCGCCTCGGCCCCCTACAAGGAGATTCAGAAGGAGTTCAAGTTCCTGCCGGAGGATGTGGTGAAGCATGCGGAGGAGGTGTTGGGGAGGTAGGGATCGATGAAGAAAGGCGATCCCTCTCCTCGCAAGAAATTCCGCCCCGAGTACCGGCGACAGGATCTCCGGGGGTATATGCGGTAGTACTACGGGATCTACTGGAAGGGACGGTAGCGATTGCCGAATGCCCGCGAAAGGCGTAAGCTAAGCGCAAGCAGCGGGCGCGCCATGACGAAAATCCAGGAGATTCCAACGTGCGAGAGGAAGATGAGGGAACTGGCCCTCTACCTGACTGCAAAGTCTGAGAAAGATCTGCAGTGCTCGCCGGCAAACTCAACAAGCTCCTATTCTATTGCGACTTCACGGCCTACCTGCAACTCGGCTGTTCGATCACCGGTTACAGCTACCAGAAGCTGCCATCCGGACCAGCTCCCAAAGCGATGCCGCATATCTTCAACAGTTCAGCCCTCTCTGTTGAGGAACTCCGGCTTGCAGATCAGATCATTGAGGATCTATGGGAGAGCAGCACGGGCGAGGTTGGCAACCACCCGAACGGTTTTATCGGCTGGCGGGCAGCGGATCTCTACGAGGTCATTCCTTACGAAACCGTCTTTCTGGGGATTCGTCAACGCACATCAGCGAGGATGAAGCGGAATTCTGCAAGAATCTTGGGCGAGAGTCGGATTAATCACCGATACATTATTGGAGACATGGGTAATGTCTAAATACGATGATCCTTTTAAAGGTATGCGTGATGCCTACCTCGATGTGAATAAGTATGACAATATGTTAAAAGGTCAGGACCCCTATAGGGAAATAATAGATATGAAGGAAATGGCGGCTGCCGCAAATGCTTCGCGCATTTTTAGAGAAGAGGCTGATATGTTGGCAGCCCGGCAGATGAAGGATCTTATCTCTCCCGTTTTGGATTTCCACGGGCAGATCGAGTTGGCCCAATTGGCGTCGTCGTCGTATACACTTGATATAACGCGGAATATCAAAGATATCTCGGCGGCGGTCAGTGCGGTTGGTTCGGATCAATTCCGATTAGCAGCTTCTGGCTTCGATCTACCAAAGCTCTTGGCACAAGCTGTTTTTGAGCCTGTGCCAAACTATTTGGCGGACTGGCTCAATACCAAAGTTGCCGCTCATGGAGCCTCTAATAGTGAGCAAATCAAAAGTGTTCTTGAGAGGCTGACTGGTCCTTACGGCGTGGCTTTTGCTGCGAGAGTCGTTGTAGGGGAGGATGCACCCAAGGCTGGAGATAGAAGCGCTGTTGTAGAAAAGCGATCTGTTGAAGAGGATAATGATAGTAAGGACGAGAGAGAGGACCAGAGCGGAGACGTTTCAGAGCCCTCACCAGCATATTCGGAGCTTGCACTTCCTGAGGAGGTACAGCGGCGGCTTCAGTTAGTCGAGTACATACCTATCGAAATTCATCGAAAGATTGCTCGCGATCAAAAAGCCCTGTATGAGTTGTCTCCTCGACAATTTGAGGAATACGTCGCTGATCTCTTGAGCGCCTTGGAGTTTGAAAACATCAATCTGACTCCGTCCAGTGGTGACGGGGGTCGAGACCTGGTTGCTACGAAGAGCGTGAACAACATTTCCTTGATTTTTGCGTTTGAATGTAAGCGGTATGCCCCCGAAAGGCGAATTGGGCCTCAGATCATGAGGGCTCTTCTGGGCACCGTCAAGGGTCAGCGGACATCGGCAAATGTGGGAGTGCTTGTGACCACGTCATATTTTACGAAGGGTTCAAGGGAGTTGATCATCACTGAGCCGCTGCTTGACGGGAAAGATTTTGACGATCTTGCAGCGTGGGTGCGCGAGTTTTCCCAGAAGATGAAGCTGTAAAGCTTGGAGGAGGATGATCTCCGACTCTGGCGATCTGCGGCCTTAATCCGATTCGAATAAGAATGTCGACCGAGAGGCAAAAATTCTCGTCGGCGAGCTTTACAGTGCCACAGACCCGGAGCTCGTCGCTGATCACCTTCACGTGCAAGATCTCCTCTATCGGTTCAACACGACGAGAGCCGATGCCGCCGAGGAGCGGCTGGCACTTCTCACGGAGCTCTTCGGTCACTTTGGCCGCGGCTCGGTCTTGAAGCCGTCCTTCCGTTGCGGCTACGGCTACAACGTCCTGATCGGCCGGAACGTGTTCGTGAACTATGACTGCGTCTTTCTGGACTGCAACCGGATCACGGTCGGCGACGACGTGCAGATCGGGCCCGCGGTTCAGATCTATACGGCGCAGCATCCGACCGATCCGGAGACGCGACGGTCGGGGCGCGAATTCGCGCTGCCGGTGACTGTGGGCGACAATGCCTGGATCGGCGGCGGCGCGATTCTCTGTCCGGGCGTGACGATCGGAGCCAATACAGTGGTGGGGGCCGGCAGCGTGGTGGTCCGCGATCTGCCTCCGAGTGTGATCGCGGCCGGGAATCGTTGCCGAGTCATCCGGAGCTGTTGAAGGATCCTACGGTCGTCGGCGGGAGAATTAAGCTTCCGCTGTCAAAAATAAGCTTATGGAGCCGCGCTGGAAGCTTCCAGGGGGCCACGGTAAGCTTCCGCCGGCGAATGGAAGCTCCCATTGGCGGACTGGAAGCTTACCGTGGCACTCTGTATCGGTATCTGGCCCGATGGAAGCTTACGGAGCGACTCGGTAAGCTTCCGCCCGTCAAGATAAGCTTACAGAGTCACGCCGGAAGCTTCCGCTGGACCGCGGTAAGCTTCCGGCGGCGAATGGGAGCTCCCATCGACGGACTGGAGGCTTACTGTGGCACTCTGTATCGGTATCTGGCCCGATGGAAGCTTACAGAGCGACCCGGTAAGCTTCCGTCCGCCAAGATAAGCTTACAGAGTCACGCGGTAAGCTTCCGCCGGCCGATGGAAGCTTCCGGTGACGGAATGGGAGCTTACCTTGGCACTCTGTATCGATATCTGGCCCGATGGAAGCTTGTGGAGCGACCTGGGCTGAAAGGCACCGCCCCCTCGGGGCGGATAGGGGGGTGGGGGGGATTACCTACCTGGCGCTGAAGCACCAGGCTAATCAAATTTCGCCCTTTCAGGGCGAGGTTTCCAACACGGAGGGGCTTTGATGGACGTCTTTGCCTCCATGCCCCCGCTCCAGGCGAGCCTGCTCAAGGTTGTGCTGCCGTTGCTCGCGATTGGCATCATCTCTCTGGGTGTGAAGCGCCGGGGCCTCTCGTGGCGGGAGAACATCGGCGTGATCCCCCCACGTGCCAGCCAAGTGGCTCTCTGGATGGCAATCTATCTGGGGTGGATGCTGCTCACGAACCTGATCATGGACTGGCGGGGTCCCTGGGACTTTTCCGTCTGGGCCCGTTCACCCATGATCGTGAACGTGCTGCGGGTCCTCGCGGTCTGCATTCTGGGGCCGATCGCCGAAGAGCTGATCTTCCGCGGGTGGCTCTATGACCGCTTCAGCCGGACACGTCTCGGCCCGACGATGACGATCGTAATCCTGGCGGCGATCTGGGCGGTGATCCACCTCTCGTATCCCCCGGGAGTGATCGCGGTCATTTTCGTCAGCGGTCTGATGCTCGGCTTCGCCCGGTGGCAGTCGGGATCGGTGATCCTGCCCATCCTGATGCATATCGCCTGGAACCTGTATGCCGTCTGGTGATCATCCGAAAGGTGGATCTTGATGTTCGACCGGCTCTTGTCGCGTTACTTCCAGGCGCCGGAACACCCTGGAAAATTGAGGGTGGTGCGGTGGCTCGGCAAGACGGCGGTGCCGGAGGTTGGGGTCGTGGCGCCGGTGCGGGGGAACCTCAGACTCTATTTACATCCGAGGGACTGGATCGAGTACCTGCTGCTGCGCGGTGACGAGTACGAGCCGCTCACGCTCGCCTTCCTCCGCGCGAACCTGCGGCCCGGAGATGGCGCCATCCTGGCCGGCGTGAACTTCGGCCTGCATGTGGCCGTCGCGGCGAGCGCGGTGGGGGAGACCGGCCGGGTGCTGGGCGTCGAGCCGCAGGCGGCGGCCCTGCTGCGGACGCGCCTGAACCTCGATCTCAACGGGCTGCTCTCCCGTGTCCGGCTGGTGCAGGCCGCCCTCGGCAGCCAGGACGGGCTCGTTCCAATGGCGTGGTCCGTTCCCGGCAATGCCGGCGCCGCCAGCCTGCTCGACGAAGGGGAAGGGTTTTTCACCCCCATGATGCCGCTCGACTCGGTGAAGGGGCTCCTGGGTGAGCACCCCTTCCGGTTGCTGCTCCTGGATGTCCAGGGCTACGAGCTGGAAGCCCTCCGGGGGCTGCGGCTCGACGACGGGCCGCAGCTGGCCGTCGTCGAGCTGGACCCCGAGTTCCTCTCCCGTGCCGGCACGACCGCGTCCGCTGTGGTCGAAGTGTTCACGGCGGCGGGGTACCGCATTTACGACGTGCATGGGAACGCGCCGCGGGATCTTCTCGACCTGCCCGAGAGGAACTTCGTCGCGGTCCGGCCCTCCGCCGAGGTGAGGTGGACTTGAAATGCAAGAAGATCGGCCTAGCAAAACCGCCTTCCGAGTAGCCCTGCGGCGGGCCGCGCACCAGATCCTGGACGATCCCCGGGTTTTCGCGGACCCGCTCGCGCTGGCGATCGTCGATGCCGACGGCGAGGCGCTACGGTCCGATCCGAAGAGCGGGAGCAGGATCGCCCGGGCCATGCGGGCGTTCATGGCGGTGCGGAGCCGGTATGCCGAGGACGGGCTGGCGCGGGCGGTCGAGAGCGGGACCCGCCAATATGTGGTCCTGGGCGCCGGGCTCGACACGTTCGCGTACCGGAATCCATACCCCGGGCTGCGCGTCTTCGAGGTGGACTATCCGGCGACCCAAGCGTGGAAGCGCCGGCGTCTGGAGGCGGCGGGGATCTCCATCCCGGAGTCGATGACGTTCGCGCCGGTCGACTTCGAGAGCCAGACGCTGGCCGAGGGGCTGGCGCGGGCGGGGTTCCAGAGGGATCAGAAGGCGTTCTTTTCCTGGCTCGGCGTCGTCCCCTACCTGACGCGGAGCGCCGCGATGGAAACGTTCAGGTTCGTCGGGTCCCTCCCCGCGGGGAGCGGGATCGTCTTCGATTACGCGCTCCCTCCCGAGTCGCTGAATCTCGTCCAGCGGTTCGCCCTCAACGCACTGGCCAAACGTGTGGCGGCGGCAGGAGAGCCCTTTCAGACGTTCTTCGATCCGTTGCCGCTCATGGGTGAGCTCCGGCAGATGGGGTTCACGTCCTTCGAGGATCTGGGAACGGAGGAGACCAACGCGCGCTACTTCGCCGGGCGCTCGGACGGCCTGCGGGTCAGCGGCGGGATCGGCCGGTTGATGATGGCGCGGGTGTGAAGGCCGAGAAGATGGCGATGCACGAAGAACCGCCGGGCAGATCCATCCGGGGCGGTATCGATTCCCCCTGGATCGAGGCGGGGATCGCCCTGGCGTTCGCCGTGGTCGCGTGGGGGCTCCACCATCCGATCCTCCGGCTCTGGTGGATGTATGACGACGTCTACCATTTGCGCCATCTGATCACCGGCCGGCCCGGCTGGTACCTCTTCGACGCCGCGGAGCATCGGCGGACCGTGGCCGGAATCCTGACGCCGCTGCTCTTCCTCTCCCTGGACGTGGACCGGCGTCTCTTCGGGCTTGAGCCCTACTTTTTCTATCTTCACCAGCTCCTGGTCTTTTCGCTCTGCCCGGCGGCACTCTACGGCGTCCTGCGGCTCTGGTTGCCACGCCTCTGGGCGGCCGTGGGGGCGTGGGTCTTCCTGGTCGGGCCTGCGATCGCCGCGCTCGCGCCGCTCCTCTTCGTCCGCCACTACGTCGAGGCCGTTCTTCTCGCGACGCTCGCGTTGGCGGCCTGGGGCGGGGCCTTGCGGCGGACGGGGGGGACGGCCTGGGCGCTGGCGGTGCTCTCGGCCGCGCTCTACTTCGCGGCCTCCATGGCCAAGGAGATCGCGGTGCCGCTCGCCGTGCTCCTCCCGCTGCTACCCGAACCGGCCGGGAGCCGGCGCACGGACCTCGCGGCGCGTCTCCGGCTGGCCCTGCCGCACGCCGCGATGCTCGTCCTGTATCTGGCGATCCGCCATGCCGTGCTGGGTACGCTGCTGGGGGGCTACGGGTTCGCCGTAACCCCTGCGGACTGGCCGGCGCTCGCCCTGGCGCTGCCGGGCAAGATCACGGCCGAATTCGCGGGCGGCCGGCTCTCGCCGTCGGCGGTTCTGTTTCTGGCCGCCCTCGCCGCCGGGGTCCTTTCGCTTTTCTTCCTGCGGGGCCGCCGGGCCGTCCTTCTGACCGCCGTCGCACTGTTCCTGGCCCTTGCGCCGGTGCTGCCGGTTTCCACGCAGATGGAGCCGCGGTACGCGGTGCCGGCCTGGATCGTCCTGGCCGTGGCCTTCGCCGCCGGCTGCCGGGCCCTGGCGGAGAGAGGGGCTCCGGGGGGCCGCTGGGCTCGCGGGTCCGGCGTGGCGCTGGCGGCGGTGGCCTGCCTCTCGGGCCTGGTCCTGAACCGGCAGGACTGGAGCCTCCGCTTCGCGCGGGCCGAGCGGATGAGCGCCGAGGACCGGTTTCTCGCCGGCCTGAGGGAGGGGGATGTCCTGCGGCAACCGCTCACGCTGGCCGCTTCGCTCGGCGAGTTGCAATGGCTGAAGGAAAACGTGCTCCACCGTCCCCGCGGGGGGCGCTGGTTCCAGGACGACTTCTATCTCTGCGTTCACCGGGAGCCGCTGGGGCGGGTGTGGGGCTACGACCCGGCGGTGCGCCGCGTGGTGGACGTCACGGCGCGGATCCCGGCTCTGAGAGATCGGTATTGCTCGTCGATGCGCGCGGACGTTCCCTTGAGCGCGAGCTTTCGCGCCGGCGGCGGCGCCCTCTTCTGGGATCTCGGTCCTTACCGGCAGGGGACGTATTCATTCATTCTCGGTGACGGTGCCGTCCTCCTGGAGATGCCGCGGCACGCGGGATTCAGGATGCAGGGGCGCACGCCGTTGCTGCTGCGGGTCAAATACGAATCGCCCGCCGGATGGATCACCTATTCGCCCGAGCTGCGGGTCGGGCTCGACGGCGGCGCGGCGGTTCGCTGGCGGCGGGATCGATGAACGACAGGGACATCAAGGACTGCAAGGACAACAGGGATAATAAATCACCGAGATGGGTAGATCCTTTATGTCCTTGCCGTCCTTGTTTGTCCTTGCTGTCCTTCGGCTGCTTTTTCTGCTGAGCAGGCAGGCTCCTAGCCGAGGACCGTGGTCTCTTCGCAGACGAAGCAGAGGCTCAGCGCGGTCCGGCGGCTGGTGTTCTGGACCGGCAGGGCGCCGCCTTCAACCTCCTTGAGGACGGAGGGGTCGAGCACGCGGAGGGTCTCGCGAGAGAGCGTCATCTTGCGCATCTTCTTCTGCATGGGATCTCCTTGTCGGTACGCCGGGATCGGCGGAAGCGCAAGGGTACTCCAAGCCGGAGGGGTGCGGCCAGCCCGCTGAATGTCGAGGAAGAGGTGGATGGCGGAGGGGGTGGGATTCGAACCCACGGGCCGCGTGAACGACCGGCGGTTTTCAAGACCGCTGCTTTAGACCGCTCAGCCACCCCTCCGTGAGGCGTGCAACAGCTTACTTCGGAGCCGGTTCTTTGGGAACGATCCGCTCCAGCCCGCCGGTGTAGCGGCGCAGGGGCTCGGGGATCACCACCGAGCCGTCAGCCTGCTGGTAGTTCTCCAGGATGGCGACCAGGGTGCGGCCGACCGCGAGCCCGGAGCCGTTCAGCGTGTGGAGCAGGCGGGTCTTGGTCCCCCCCTCGGGGCGGTAGCGCAGGTTGGCCCGCCGGGCCTGGAAGTCCTCGCAGTTGCTGCAGGAGGAGATCTCCCGGTACGCCTGCTGCCCGGGGAGCCAGACCTCGAGGTCATAGGTCTTGGCGGCGCCGAAGCCCATGTCGCCGGTCGCGAGGGTAATCACCCGGTAGGGGAGCTCGAGGATCTGCAATACCCGCTCGGCGTGGCCGGTGAGCTCCTCGAGGGCCTGGTCGCTGGTCTCGGGGGTGGTGAGCTGCACCAGCTCGACCTTGTTGAACTGGTGCTGGCGGATCAGGCCGCGCACGTCTTTGCCGTAGGAGCCGGCCTCGCTGCGGAAGCAGGGGGTGTAGGCCGTGAAGCGCACCGGCAGGCGGGACTCGTCGAGGGTCTCGTCGCGGTAGATGTTGGTGACCGGCACCTCGGCCGTAGGAATCAGGTAGTAGGGGTGTTTCTCCAGCTTGAAGAGGTCGGCTTCGAACTTGGGGAGCTGCCCGGTGCCGAAGAGCGTCTGGTCGTTGACGATGAACGGCGGCAGGACCTCGGTGTAGCCGTGCTCGCGGGTGTGGAGGTCGAGCATGAGGTTGATCAGGGCCCGCTCGAGCAGGGCGCCGGCGCCGAGGTAGACGGTGAAACGGGCGCCGGTGAGCTTGGCGCCGCGCTCGAAATCGAGGATGCCGAGAGCCGGCCCGAGGTCCCAGTGGGCCTTGGGCTCGAAATCGAAGTCGCGAGGGGTGCCGACGGTCCGCTCGCAGCGGTTGGCGCTCTCGTCGCCGATCGGGACGCTGGCGTGCGGCAGGTTCGGCAGGCTGTGCTCGATGGCGAGCAGCTCCGGGTCGATCGTCTGGAGGCGGGCTTCCAGCTCCTCGATGCGGCCCTTGAGCTGGCCCACGGCGGCGATTTCCGCCGAGGCGTCGCCGCCGCGCTTCTTGACCTCGCCGATGGCGCGGCTCGCCTCGTTGCGCTGCCGTTTGAGCTCCTCGGACTCGCCGAGGGCCAAGCGCCGTTCGGCGTCGAGGAGCAGCCAGGCGTCGAGTGGCGCCGGGTTCATATTGCGGTTGAGAAGGCCCTGGCGGACCTTCTCGGGATCGTCGCGGAGGAGGTCTCGGGAAAGCATGACGCGGGAGTTTATCTCACGCCCCAACGCTCCACCCCCCCTTCTCCGTAGGAATACCAGCGAGTCAGAGATAACATCCGGCAGCCGCAAGCCCCGGCGACGCCTCGCGTCATCAGGTTCGTAAGGTTCGCATGAACGAACAGACCGCCCAACCCTCGCCCCGCATCGAAATCCTCCGAATTCTGGCGCCGCTGGCTGCTTTGGCGGCAATGGCCTCCTTCGCGGCGCACGAGGTGGACCCGGCCGGCGCGGCGGAGAGCGCCTATCTCGCGGTGCTCGCGGCGGCGGCGCTGCTGCCGATCGCCTTCCTCGCCCCCTGGCCGGCGTATGAGGTGGGGATCGGGGCCACGCTCGTGACGGCGGCGGTCTGGACGCTGCCGCCGGGGCCGGGTCGGGGCGCGGCGGTGGGGGCGCTGCTGGTGGCGGCGCTGGCCGTGGCGGTCGGGCGGGCTCTCCTCTCCCCCTCGAAGGGTGAGGGTCCGAGATTCTTCATCCCTTTCGCCCTCGGCGTTCAGATCCTGCTGCGGGGCGATCTGTTCCTGGCGCCGCCGCCACCGTTGCGCATGGCGGTGGCACTGGTCGTATTGCCGGTGGTGGGCGGAGCGGCGCTGGCGATGCTGGCGCGGCGGCATGGGATGGCCCTGGCGCTGATCGCCGGTGGCGCGGCGGTGGCGCTGGCGCCGGGGTTCAACGTCGTCGCGACCCTCGGGCTGGTGGCGCTGGCGGCGGGGGATCTCCTGGCTTGGCCCGAGGTCGGCGCGCTGGTAAAGGGTGCGGCCTGGGTCCCCCTGCTAGCCCCGATCGCCTGGGCGCCCGGACCGGGGATCGCGGCGGCGGTCTGCGGGTTGGCGCTCTGGCGGCCGAAGATCGGGCTGGGGCTCGCCGTCCTGGCCGCAGCGGGGCTCGCCGTCTACCTCCATGAATCGCCTGGCGGGATCGCGCTGCAGGCGGTCTGGCTCTTCCTGCTGGTGCCGGCGGCGGTCCTCCCCGGGCGTGGACGGATCGCGGCGGTGATCGCGGCGGTGCTGATGGCGGGCACGGTGCCACCGTTCCTCGGCGCTGCCGCCGTCACGGCGCCGATAGCGCTGGCGGCGTTCTCGATCCGGCGCGACGCGGCTCCGCTGGTGCCGCAGGCGGTCTGGACGGGGGCGGCGCTCGCCGGCACGGCGTTGCTCGCCGGCTACCCCTGGCTGCGCGAAGAGCCGCTGCCGGCGTACCTCTCGCTGTTCGGGCTCCACCCCGGCCCGGCGCTGGCCGCGGCGGTGGTCGGCCTGCTCCTGGCGCTCGCCGGCTTCGGCGTCTGGATGGGGCGCGGCTGGGGCGAGCCGCTACGGTCCGCGCGCCTCGCCGGGCTGGCGGCGGCCTGCGTGGCGCTGGCGCTGCTGGCCGGGCTCCCCGATGGCGGCACGGCACTGCTCGCGCCCGAGGTCCCGGTAGTGCTCGATGCCGGCCATCCGGCTTGGGAGTCCAGGGTTCCGCGGCGGTCGATCGGCAGCGTCGTCGTCGAATCCAGCCTGTCGCACGGCGCGGGGCTGGCCCCCGGCACGCCGGTGGCGATCGTGCGCCTGCGGGACGCCGCCGGCGTGGGGTCCGACTGGGTCCTGCGCGCCGGCGAGGGCACCGGCGAGTGGGCGGCCCGGCGGCCGGACGTGACCCGCGCCGGCGTCAAGGCGCCGCCCCCGTGGATCTCCTGGGTGGCGGGGGACTTCCTGGCCCAGCGCTACCGCTCGCTGTGGACCCTGGAGCGGCCGGAGCGCGCCTCGCTCCTGCGCATCGAGCGGGCGCCGGGCGTGCCGCGGGACCTGTCAGTCGCCGTCTACCAGCTGGAGATCCGGCGTTGAGACCAGGGCGGGAGGGTCTCGCCGGGACCGCGGCGGTCCTGGCGGTTTGTGGGTTGACCGCCGCTCTCCTGCCCCGGGTGCTCCCTCTCGGTCCTGGCGATCCGTTCCTGGGGACACTGGTAGTCCTGCCGCTGATCCTGGGCGCCCTGCGCGAGATCCATCGCCGGGGAGCGCGGCTCGGCGGCCGGCGGCTTGGGATCGCGGCCACGGCGGGGGAGCTGGGCGCGCTGGCGGTCCTGGCCGTCCTCATCCTCGCCCGGCCGCATCTGTCATTAGCGGGGATGGACGAGGTCCTCGCCGCCGGGCTCCTGCTGGTCCTCGGCTGCCGGGTGGCACGGCAGACGATCGCGCTCCGGCCGCTGCTGGGGGAACGGCTGCCGCGGCGCCCGTCGATCCTCTTTTTCCTGCTCCCGCTCACGGTCTACCTCGCCATCCTCCCCTGGTCGGCCCGGCACCGGCAGCCGGACGGCGACGAGCCGTTCTACCTGCTGGTGACCCACAGCCTGGCCTACGATTTCGACGCCGACCTGACGAACAACTACGCCCACGAGGATTGGCGCCATTTCATGGACCGCCCGATCGGGCCGCAGCCGGGCGATCCGGTGGGGCCGCACGGCGAGCGGTACTCGCGGCACAACGAGCTCCTGCCGATGCTGCTGGCGCCGGCCTACCGGCTGGCCGGCAAGACGGGGGCGCTGGCGATGATGGCGCTGATGACGGCGGCGCTCGGCTGGCTGACGCTGCGGCTCGCCCGCCACTACGTCCCGGATCTGCCCGGCGAATCGCTGGCCGCCTGGGCCCTGACCGCCTTCGCGCCGCCGCTGCTGCTCTACTCCTACCAGGTCTGGGTGGAGGTGCCGGCGGCGCTGCTCGTGGCGGTGGCGCTCGACCGGATCTTTTCGCGAGATGGGGCGTCCGCAGAGGGGCGCCCCTGGGGGATCAAGGAGTGGCTGGGGCTGGGGTTGCCGGTACTGCTGCTGCCGCTGGTGAAGATCCGGCTGATCCTGATCTCCGGGCCGCTGCTCGTCCTCGGCTGGTGGCACGCCGGCCGCCCGCGCCGGCCGCTGCTGATTCTGGCCATGCTGCTCGCCGGGCTGGCGGCTGGGATGCTGCTCTACAACCAGCTCCTCTACTCGAACCCGCTGAAGATCCACACCTGGCAGGAGGTCGATCCTCACAACTACGGCGTTGCGTCGTACCTCAAGGGGTTCTCCGGCCTCTTTTTCGACGCGGCGTTCGGCCTGTTCGGCTGCGCGCCGGTCTGGCTGCTCCTGCTGCCGGCGCTCCTGCTGCTGCTAGCACGGCGCAGCCCGCTGCTGCTCCATTTGGCGGCGTTGAGCCTGCCCTATCTGGTGGTCGTGGTGCCGCGCGTCGAATGGTACGGCGGCTGGTCCCCCCCCTTCCGCTACGCCTTGATCGCGATGCCCCTGCTCGGCATCGCCCTGGTGCCGCTGCTCGCCTCCGGGAGGGACCGCGCCGGCACCCGGGCACTGATCGGGGGTCTGGCGGCACTGACGCTGGCGCTGACGCTGGTCTGGGTGGCGGTGCCGGGGTGGACCTACAACTTCGCGGACGGCCGCACCTACGCGCTCGACGCCCTGAGCGGCCGGCTGGGAACGGACGTCGCACGCTTCTTCCCCAGCTCGATCCGGACGCGGCCGGCCACCTGGGTCTGGCCCGTGGTGTCGATTCCCCTCGTCTCGCTGCTCTGGTGGCTGCCGGGTCGCAGGCGGCAGGCCGGCACGGCGGCCCTGGCCGGGGTCGCGCTGGTGCTCGGGGGCGCGGCTCTCCTCCCTTCGGCGGCGGCCCGGATACCGACGCGCGTCGTGGAATTCGAGGACCCGGAGGTCCGCAAGAGCGGCGGGCACCTCCACCCCGACCGCTGGGTGGTGGAGCGGACCCGTTACCGGGGGGGCTGGGTGCTGCGGGTGGGCGAGCGGCTGGAGGCGCCGGTGGCGCCCGGGAGCCGCCGGGTGAAGCTTCGCCTCGCCGCCGAATTTATCCGCAACCAGCCGGTCCCCTTCACCCTCGACGTCAGGCAGGGGGACCGGCCGCTCGTCTCCTGGACCCCTGGCCGCGCGCGGGTCTGGGAGACGGTCGAGGTGGGGCCGGTCGCCTGGCGGGCCGGCGAGCCCCTGGTGCTCGCCGCCCATGGGCCGGCGCCGCCGGGGGAGCTGAACGGGGTGATTCTGGACCGGGTGGAGATGGAGTGGTGAGCGCCATGAATCTCTCCGCCGTCGTCCCCACCCTCAGGCGCAGCCCGCTCCTCATTCCCTGCCTGGAAGCCCTGCGGCAAGAAGGGGCCGAGATCGTCGTGGTCGATCAGGGGGAGGCGCCCACCGCGATCCCGGCCGGCCTCGCGGACCGCGTCCTCCGCCCCGGACGCAACCTGGGCTTCGCGGTGGGGAGCAACCTGGGGATCGCCGAAGCTAACGGGGAGTGGATCGCGACGGTGAACGACGACGCGATCGTCGAGCCCGGATGGGCGGGGGCACTGATCGCGGCGCTGGAGGCGGACCCGCGGGCGGCGGCCGCGCAGGGGGTCAACCTCTTGCTGGACCGCCCGGAGCTCGCCGACGGCTGCGGCATCGCCTGGAACCGCTGGTGGCAGGCGGTCCAGGTCGGCCATGGGAAGCCGGCGCCGGGTCCGGGCTCAGGGGTCGAGGAGGTCTTCGGGGTGTCGGCCACGGCGGCGATCTACCGCCGGGCGGCATTGCGCGTGGTCGCGAGGGGTTCCGGGGGCGGCGCGGTCTTCGATCCGCGGCTCGTTTCCTACTACGAGGATGTGGACCTCGCCGTCCGGCTACGCGCCGCGGGGTTCCGCGCGCTGCTGGTGCCGGCGGCGCGGGCTCGCCACGCCGGCTCGCTGACGGGCAGGACCCTGAGCCGCGAGCGCTGGCGGCTGATCTACGGCAACCGCTGGCGGGTGGCGGCCCGGCATCTCGGCGGCGGCTTCTGGCCGCGCGTGCCGATCCTGGCCGCCCGCGACGGCATCGACCTCGGGCGGGCTCTCCTGCGCGGCGACGGCGAGCTGGCGGCGGGCATCGTCGCCGGATGGCAGCGGGCGCTGCGCGGTCCGCGATAACCTCTGCGCATGCCAGAGCCCCTCCTGACAGGCGTCGTCGTCCACTGGCACAACGAGGACCTGCTCGCCGAGCTGGCGGCGGCGTGGCCGCGCGATCCCCGCTTCGAGCTGCTGGTGGTGGACAACGGCTCCATGGCGCCGCTGCCGGCAGGGGTGCGGGTGCTGAGCCCGGGGAAGAACCTGGGCTTCGCCGGCGGCGCCAATGCCGGCATCGCGGCGGCCCGGGGGGAGATCCTGCTGATTCTGAATCCGGACGTGGTGCCGGACGCGGGCGCGCTCGACCGCCTGCTGGAGGGGTTCGCCGCCTGGCCGGACGCGGCGGGGCTCGCTCCTCAATTGGTGGGACCGGCCGGGGAGCCGCAGGCGGCCTGGCAGCTCCAGAAGCTCCCCACCGCCTGGGGGTGCGTGCTGCACGCGCTGCCGGTTCCCGGCTTCTCCGGCGGCGGACCGGAGCCGTCCTCCGGCGCGCCGGTCGAGCAGCCGGCGGCGGCGGCGCTCGCCTTCCGGCGGCAGGCCCTGGCGGCGGTGGGCGGGTTCGACCCGGAGTTCCATCCCGCCTGGTTCGAGGACGTGGATCTCGCCAAACGCTTTCAGCAGGCCGGATTGATCCTCCGCTACTGGCCGGCGGCCCGCTTCCGGCATCATCTGGGGAGCACGGTGCCGCGGCTAGGGTATGGCCCCTTCCTCTTCATCTACTACCGGAATCTCACCCGCTACCTCGCCAAACACCACGGCCAAGCCTGGGCGCGGGCGGCGCGGGCGGCGCTGATCCCCGGAATCGCCGCGCGGCTGCTGGCATTGCCGTTCCGCCGGCCGCGGCGGGCGGCGTCGCGGCGGGAGGCGTTCGCCGGGCTCCTCGCCGTGCTCGCGGGCGCCCTCTCGGGGTGGACCCGGCCGCGGCGGCTCGCGGAGGGGACTCCTTGAGCCTGGAGCAGGAAGCGGTCGCGGTCTGCATCGTGACCCACAACTCGGCGGCCGATCTCGCCGGATGCTTCGAGTCGATCGCCGCCCTGCGCCACCGGCCGCTGGAGATCGTGGTGGTCGACTGCGCGAGTGGCGACGGCAGCCTGGAGGCGGCGCGGGCACACGCTCCGGCGGACATCCCGTTCCAGGCGGTCGGGCTGAGCGAGAATCTAGGCTTCGCGGGAGGGATGAACGCAGCCATGGCCCGCACCGAGGCTCCGTGGGTTCTGACCCTCAACGCCGACGCCCGCCCGGCGCCGGATTACGTAACCCGGCTGCTCGCCCGCGCCGAAGCGCATCCCGAGATCCGTGTGGGAGCTGTCACCGGCCGGCTGGTACGCCCCTCTGAGCCCCGCCGGCTGGACGCCTGCGGCATGATCCTCACCCGCAACTGGCGCCACCTCGACCGCGGCTCGGGCGAGGTGGACCGGGGGCAGTGGCCCGTGCCCGACCGGGTCTTCGGCGCCACGGGGGCCGCCTCGCTCTTCCGCCGCGCGGCACTCGACGACGCGGCGGTGGAGGGGGAGATCTTCGATCCCCGCTTCCACTCCTTCCGCGAGGACGCCGAGCTCTGCTTCCGGCTGCGTGAGCGCGGCTGGGAGGTGGCGTACGAGCCGGCGGCCGTCTGCGAGCACCGCCGGTTCAACCTCCCGGAGCGGCGGTCGGCGATGCCGGCGGCGGTCAATCGCCACTCGCTCAAGAACCGCTACCTGCTGCGGATCTATCACCAGACGGCCGGGAACCTCGCCCACACCTTCTTTCCAACCCTGGCCCGCGACTTGGCGGCGCTCGGCTGGGTGCTGCTGCGGGAGCGCTCGTCGTTTGCGGCCTACGCGTGGCTGTGGAAGAACCGGCGGGAGATCGTCCGCCGGCGGCGGCTGATCCAGGGGCGGCGGACCGTGCCGGCGGCGGCGATCGACCGCTGGTTCCACAGCCGGGGGGAACCCCTTTGAAACCGCTCTCCGTCGCCCTGATCGGCAGCCGCGGCATCCCCGGGCGCTACGGCGGCTACGAGACGCTGATGGAGGAGCTCGGGGTCCGGCTCGTCGCCCGCGGCTTCCGGGTGACCGTCTACTGCCGGTCGCATTCGACGCCGCGGGAGCTGAAGAGCTGGCGGGGGGTGGACCTCGTGGTGCTGCCGACGGTCCGCACCAAGTACCTGGACACGCCGGTGCACACCTTCCTCTCTTGCCTGCACGCCGCCGGGGCCGGCTACGACGCCGCCCTGGTGGTGAACTCGGCGAACGCCCTGTTCGTGCCGCTGCTGGGGGTGGGGGGCATTCCCGTGGCCCTGAACGTCGACGGCATCGAGAAGCGGCGGGCCAAGTGGGGGGCCTTCGGCCGCGCTGTCTACGCCTTCTCCGAGCGGCTCGCCTGCGTGGTGCCCGACGCTCTGGTGACCGATGCCGAGGTGATCCGCCGCCACTACCTGGAGCGCTACCGCGCGGAGTCGGTGCCGATCGCCTACGGCGTCGACCCCCGCCCGCCGGCCGCGACCGGAGTGCTGGAAAGACTGGGGATCGCCCCGCGGCAATATTTTCTCTACGTCAGCCGCTTCGAGCCGGAGAACAACCCCCACCGGGTGGCCGAGGCCTACCGCAGGGTCGGCGGCGACCTGCCGCTGGTGATGGTCGGCGGCGCGCCCTACGCGGGAAAATTCATCGCCGGCTTCAGTGAGGGCGCCGATTCGCGCATTCTCTTTCCAGGGGCCATCTATGGCGAGGGGTACCGCGAGCTGCTGTCGCACGCCCTCGCCTATGTCCACGCCACCGAGGTGGGGGGGACGCACCCGGCCCTGGTAGAGGCCATGGGGTACGGAAATTGCATTTTAGTAAACGACACCCCGGAGAACCGCGAGGTGGCGGGCGGGGTGGGGCTCTACTTCCGCGCCACGGAGCCGGCTACTCTGGCGGAAGGGCTGGACTGGGTGCGCGGCCACCCCGGCCGGGCGCGGGCGCGCGGCCGGGCGGCGGCGCGGCGGGCGGCTCTCCTCTTCTCCTGGGAGCGGGTGGCGGACCGGTATGCCGCGCTGCTCACGAAGTTGGCAGGCCGGTCTTTGTAGAGCTATGCTGGAAGGGCATAGACGGAATAAACCCGCGCTACGTTAAACGCTCTACGTTAAAATAGATACCTTGGAATGACGCCGACCGTGTTCTCTCAATAGGAACCATGCTCAAAGAACGAGCTCGCATTCTAGCGGTCGCGATCTTCTCGCTCGACCTCCTCCTCGTCTCCGCCGCCTTCCTGTGCGCCTACGGGTTCCGCGACATCGTGCTGCCGGGCTTGGCGCCGGCAGCGTTCCCCAGCCGCCTGCACTCCCTTGCGAACTACCTGCCGCTGCTGCCGCTGGCGCTCGCCATCTGGGGCGGGCTGCTGCTGAGCTCGGGGCGCTACCGGTCGCATCGCACGGTGCCGCTTCTCGACGAGGCGTGGGCGATCGTCCGCGTCTGCATGAGCGGGGCGATCCTCTTCACCCTCGCCCTCTACCTGAGCCGGTGGGACGAGCGCCTGCTGGGCGACGACCGGATCAGCCGCTTCTGGTCGCTGCTCTTCGCCGGCTTCTCCTGCGTCTTCCTGCTCAGCGAGAAGCTGGGGCTGCGGCTGACCTCGCGCTACGTGCGGGCGCACGGCTTCAACTACCGCACGGTGCTGATCGTCGGCACCAGCGACGCAGCGCTGCGGATCGCCGACTCGATCTACGGCCACCGCTTCTGGGGGTACCGCATCCTCGGCTTCATCCGCAACGAGCACGCGTGGGAGGAGTCCTGGCCCCCGAGGTATGCGATCCTCGGCGAGATCGAGGACATCCCGCGGATCGTCGAGAGCCACGTGGTGGACGACGTCATCTTCGCCGTCCACCGGCGCGAGCTCGACCGGCTGGAGGACCTTTTCCTAAGCCTGCAGGAGCAGGGGATCCGTACCCGCTTTGCGATGGACCTCTTCCCGCACACCCGCGCCCGCGTCGAGCTGGAGGAGCTGGACGGCGTCCCCCTGCTCTCCTTCGCCACCACGCCGACCAACCCGCTTCATCTCATGCTCAAGCGGGTGCTCGACATCGCGCTGGCCTCGTTCCTCCTGCTCATCGGGCTGCCGATCGCGGCGACGATCGCGCTGACGATCAAGTTGACCTCCGGCGGCGGCAGCGTCCTCTTCCGGCAGACCCGCTGTGGCCTCAACGGCCGCTCCTTCACCCTCTACAAGTTCCGCACGATGGTGGAGGGGGCCGAGGATCGCCGCCGCGAGCTGATGCATCTCAACGAGATGAACGGCCCGGTCTTCAAGCTGCGCAGCGACCCGCGGGTCACCCGGCTCGGCCGGCTCCTCCGCCGCTTCAGTCTCGACGAGCTGCCGCAGCTCTGGAACGTGCTGCGCGGCGACATGAGCCTGGTGGGCCCGCGGCCGCCGATCCCCGAGGAGGTGGCCCAGTACCAGCGCTGGCAGCGACGCCGGCTCGCCATGAAGCCTGGCCTCACCTGCCTCTGGCAGATCAGCGGTCGCAACGATCTCGACTTCGACCGCTGGATGCAGCTCGACCTCGAGTACATCGACTCCTGGTCGCCGCTGCTCGACCTCAAGATCCTGTTGAAGACGGTCCCCGTGGTGCTGTCGGGGAGAGGGGCGTCGTAGGCGCCTTCACCAGCCGCTCGCACGTCGCCTCGACCTGCCGCGCCACCTCGTCCCAGTCGTACCCCGTAGCCCGCTCGAGGGCGTTGCGCTGCAGGCGCCGCCACTCCTCGCCGTCGGTCAGCAGCCGGTCGAGGGCGGCGGCGAGGGGGGCGGGCTCGGGCGGAGTGCAGATCCCCTCGACGCCGTGGCGCACCAGCTCGGGGACGGCGCTCTCGGGCGATTCGCAGTAGACGACCGGTAGCCCCGCCGCCATCGCCTCCAGCGGGAAGAGGCCGAACCCCTCCCGCTCCGAGGGTTGGACGGCGATCCGCGCCTGGCCGAGGTGGCGCCAGACCTCCTCGCTGGTCTCGACGTGGCCGCGGAAATCCACGCGATCGGAGATCCCCAGCTCGCCGGCCAGCCGGATCAGCTCCTCCAGGTGGGGGCCGGCGCCGAAGACCGTGAGGAGTGTGCCGGGATGGCGCGGAGCGAGGAGCGCCACCGCGCGCACCAGGAGGTCGACCCGCTTCGCGCGCAGCAGTCGGCCGGCGTAGATCAGCGGCGGCACGGAGCCGTCGCGAGGACCGTCCATCGCCGCCGCCCGCTGAACCTCGTCGACGTGGATGCCGCAGGGGACGAGCTCCACCCTACCCCGCCGCCGCTTGCCGGCGAGCCGCTCCTGGGTGAGGCGGCTGGTGGCCGTCACCGCCGTGCCGACCTGCCCCGTGCACCACTCGATCGCCTTGTAGACCGGCGCCTTGAGCCGGCCGACGTACCCCTCCCAGTAGTCCCCCCAGTACTCGTACCAGGTGACCAGCAGCGGCTTGCCGGCCAGCGCGCACTTCACCGCCAGCGGGAAGATGTGGACGTAAGGCATGTTCGCCGTCTCGACGACGTCGAAGCCGCGCACGTCGATCCCCGGCACGGCAAGGGCGAAACGGATCGATCCCCGCGTGCTTCGCTGCCCGGCGGCGTTGTAGAGCCCTTCGAGCTCGCCGAGCGACCACACGCCGGGGCTCTGTCCGCCGCCCGGCTTGCGGAAGCCGGCGAGCGTCACCTCGTGTCCGCGCCGGCGGAGCGCCGCCGCCAGCTCATGGTTGCGGCTCTCGACCCCGCCGATGAAGTCCGGATAGACGGTCTCGTAGACGAGGAGGACCTTCAAGCTACTTCCATGCCGCTATTTCCAAGGAATCAGTGCCGCGATCTCGGCCGAGCGGCGGTTGATCGTCGACAGCAGCACCCCGCAGGAGAACGAGAGGGCGGCGAGGAGGAAGAGGGCCGCCGAGAGCACCGCCAGGGGCAGCCGCGGCACCAGGCCGGTCTCCAGGAACTCGGCGACTACCACGCCGCCGCCGCCGAGCGACAGGCCGAGGAAGAAGAGCGCCAGCAGGCCGAAGCAGGTCATCGGCTTGTAGTCGCGGAAGAAGGTCAGGATGGCGAGCAGGATGCGGTAGCCGTCCCGGTAGGTGTGGAGCTTGCTCGGGTTCTCCTTCGGGCGGGCGCGGTAGCGCACCGGCACCTCGGCCACTGGGAAGCGCTGCACCACGGCCTGGAGCGACAGCTCGGCCTCCACCTCGAACCCCTGGGCGATCAGCGGCGTCGCCTCCAGGAAGCGGCGGGTGATCACCCGGTAGCCGGAGAAGAGGTCGCGCGTGCGCACGCCGAAGAGGACGCGCACCAGGAAGATGAACAGCCAGTTGCCGAACGAGTGGCCGGCGCGGAAGGCCCCCTCGTCGTACGTGGCGAGGCGGGTGCCGATCACCATCTCCGCGCCGTCCTCGGCGGCGGCGATCAGCTTCGGGGCGTCGGCCGCCGGGTAGGTGTCGTCGCCGTCCACCATTACGAAGTACTCGGCGCCGGCGGCGTGGGCGTGGCGGAAGCCTGAGAGCAGCGCGAACCCCTTGCCCGGGCGCGGCTCGCGGATCACCTCCGCCCCCGCCTCCCGCGCCCGCTGGGAGGTGTGGTCCCGCGAGGCGTTGTCCACCACCACGATCAGGGCGTCGGGCAGGGTGGCGCGGAAATCGGAGACCACCTTGGTCACCGTCAGCTCCTCGTTGTGGCAAGGGATGACTACGGCAACCGGGGATGAGGCGAGTTTTTCAGTCACGTCGGGACCTCGGAATTGATGGATCGCCGCGGAATCCTACTTCAACCCCGCCTCGCGGCCATAGACGATCCAGACCACCGCCACCCCCCAGAGGGCGATGTTGATCAGAAACGGCATGTCGCGCAGGATCGCCTCGGTCGGATTGCGCTCTCCCGGACGCTGGTACATCAGGTAGAGGTAGCGGAAAATCCCGTAGAGCACCAGCGGGATGGTGAAGACGAGGTCCTGCGTGTGGTACTTCTGCACCGTTTCCGGAGCCACCGCGTACAGGGCGTAGGAGACCACCGACGAGGCGGTGACCACGTTGATCATCTGGTCGAGGAAGGCCGGGCTGTAGTGGTCGAGCACCGGCCGCTGCCCGGAGGCCCGCTGAGCGAGCAGGGTGATCTCGTGCCGGCGCTTCGAGAAGGCGAGGAAGAGGGCGAGGAAGGTTGTGCAGAGGAAGAGCCAGCGCGACACCTCGATCCCCGTCGCCTGGGACCCGGCCTCGACCCGCAGCACGAAGCTCATGGCGATCGACATCACGTCCAGGATCACCATGTGCTTGAACCAGAAGGTATAGAGCACGTTGAAGATCAGATAGACGCCGAGGACGATCGCGAACGGACGGCCGAGGTAGACCGAGAGGGCGCCCGCGATCCCGATGAGGATGATCACGGCGGCGATGGCCGTGGAGACCCCCAGCGTGCCGGCGGCGAGCGGGCGCAGCCGTTTCAACGGATGCCGCCGGTCCTCCTCGCGGTCGCGGAGGTCGTTGATCAGGTAAACGGCGCTCGACGCGCAGCAGAAGGCGATCAGGGCGAGGGCGGCCCGCAGGGTGACCTGCCGGTCGAGCAGCAGCCCGCCGAAGACGAGCGGCGCCAGGACGAAGACATTCTTGGCCCACTGGGCGGGCCGTAGCGATTGCAGGAGTGGTCGAATCACGGGCCTATTCTATGGGAGAGGCGGACTGGAAACGGTCTTTGGTACTCTTCACCCCCATGTCCGAAGAGCCGCTGCCGGTCGATACAGGAGTTTTGCCTGAAGAGGGCGGAGCCAGGCTCCGGCCCGGCGTCGCCGATTCCGCCGCCGAGCCCCCCCGCTGGCGTACGGCCCTCCTCTACGCCGGCCCGCTCCTGATTCTCCTCCTCATCGCCATGCTGCCGCTCGTGCGGGGGACGGAGACCCTGATCCTGCGCGACGTGCTCAACTCCCACTTCCCCATGAAGTGGTCGCAGGCCGTGGCGATGCGGCACGGGTACTTCCCCATCCTCGACCCCTACCGGGCCGGGGGGCAGCCGCTGGCCGGCAACCTCAACGCCGCGCCGTTCTATCCGGACAACCTCCTGGTCTTCCTGGGCTCCATCTTCTGGGCCTTCAACGCCCACTTCTGGCTCCACCTGCTGCTGGCGCCGTTCGCCTTCTACTGGATGGCCCGCGCCTGGGGCCTGGGACGCCAAGCCTCCTGGGCGGCGGCGGTCTGCTGGACGGCCTCCGGCTTCTTCCTCTCCCACCTCAATTTCTACAACCTGATCGCCGGGGTCAGCCTAGCGCCGGCGCTGGTGGCCGCCTGCCTCGAGCTCGTCCGCCGCCGAGACTGGCGCCATCTGCTGGCGCCGGGGATCGCCCTGCTCTGGACGCTGCTGATCCTCGGCGGCGACCCGCAGACGGCCGGGCTCGCCCTCCTGCTCGCCGCCGCCGCCGTGGCCCTGACCTGGGGGCGGCGACCGGCGGATGCGGGCGCCGGCGTCCTCGTCCTGCTCGGCGCGGCCATTCTATGCGGCACGCTGATCGCCCTGCCGCAGATCGTCGAGCTGCTGCGCATCTTCCCGATGTCGCTCCGCGGCTACGTGGGCTACAGCGCGAGCTCGATCACCATGTCGAGCTGGGACCCGCGGCAGGCCGCCGAATGGCTGATCCCCTTCCTGTTCGGCCGCCCGGACGTGATCGACAAGGGCGCTTTCTGGGGAATGCAGTTCTTCACCGGCGTGCCCCCCTACTACCTCTCCCTCTACCCCGGCCTCCTGACCCTGGCGCTGATCGCCGCCTCTGGCCTCCCCCGGAGCCGGGCGGCGGCCTGGGCCTGGGGTGGGATCGGCTTCGGCGTCTTCCTCTCGTTCGGCCGGTTCAACCCGGTGGCCGCTTGGCTCTTCGTGCACGCGAAGTCGCTCCGCTATCCGATCAAGTTCTGGCTGCCGGCCGCGCTCGGCGCGGCGCTCCTCTGCGGCCTGGGATTCGAGCGGCTGGGCCGGGACGCCAAGGCCCGCCGGCTCTTCGCCTGGACCCTCGCCGTGCTGGCGCTGGCGTTCGCCGGATTCTGGGGCTTCCTCTCCTTCGCGCCGCGGCCGGCGGAGGCATGGCTCAACCTCTTCATCCCGCGCCCGGCCCCGTTCATCACCAACGAGCGCCTGCGCTGGGCCGGCCTGGCGCTGATCTCCGTGCTGATCCTCGCCGCGTTCGCCGTCGCCCTGCGGATCTCCCGCCGCTCGTGGGCGCTCGGCGGCGCGCTGCTGATCGCCCTTCACGCCGCGACGCAGCTCTGGCTCCTGCGCCCGCTCTACCCGATGGACGCGGTGGAGCCCTACCTCGTGCCGCCGCCGGCCCTCGCGTGGGTGCCGGCCGGCCTCCTGGTGGTCGATCCGGACTACAACTATCTCTTCGGCCCCTCGACCCTCCACCAGGGGCGCTACCCCGAGACCTGCACCCGCTGGCTCGAGCGCCGTTCGTTCTACGAGCTCTATCCGTTCAGCGGTCCGGTCTGGGGCCTGCGCTACGAGCTGAACACCTCGCCCGAGGGGCTGGACACCTACCTCGCCCGGCGGGCGCAGACCGAGGTCCAGCTCGCCAAGAATCCGGAGCGGCTGAAGCTGCTCGCCGCCTGGGGGGTGGGCCGGCTGCTGATCAACCACCCCATCGATCCGCTGCCGCCGCGCGCCCGGCTGCTCACCCGCATCCCCAGCTTCGGTCACGAGCTGCTGATCTTCGAGGTGACCGACCGCGCTCCCGAGGCCGGCCTCGCCCGCCGGGTCTTCCGCGAGAAGGACATCCCCGCCGTCTACAAGCGGCTGATCGACCCCGGATTCGACCCGCGCACGGACGCCGTCGTCTTCGAGACCGGTCTTTCGCCCTGGGTGACGGGAGGCGGTACCGCGCGCATCCTCCGTCGCGGCCCGGAGAGCTACGAGATCGCGGCCGACGCCGGCCCCGGCGGCGCGCTCCTGGTGGTCCAGCGCTCCAACCTCCTCTTCCAGGCTACGATCGACGGCAAGCCGGCGACCGTCCGCACCGCCAACGCCTACCGGATCGGGATCGAGGTCCCGGCGGGAAGTCACCGGGTGCGGCTGTTCGTCGACCGCCGGCCGCTGCACCGGTCGCTGGCGGGAGCGCTGGTCGGGCTGCTGCTGGTGCCCGGGCTTGGGTGGTGGGGGCGGCGCCTGCTATAAGATAGCCACCCTCACCATGGCCAACACCATTCCAAGAAAACGCATCCGCAAGGTCCTGATCGCCAACCGCGGCGAGATCGCCGTGCGCATCCTGCGCGGCCTGCGCGAGATGGGCATCCGCGGCGCCGTCATCTACTCCGAGCCCGACCGCCTGGGGCTCCCCGTGCTGATGGCCGACGAGGCCTATCCGATCGGCCCGGCGCCCTCCCGCGAGAGCTACCTGCGCGGCGAGGCGATCGTCGAGCTGGCCGTCCGCATCGGCGCCGACGCCATCCATCCCGGCTACGGCTTCCTCTCCGAGCGGGCCGGCTTCGCCCGTCTCTGCCGCGACGCGGGGATCACCTTCATCGGCCCCTCGCCCGAGGCGATCGACGCCATGGGCTCCAAGGTCGAGAGCCGCCGGCTGATGATGGCGGCCGGCGTGCCCGTCGTGCCGGGTGGCAAGGACCCGCTGCCCGACCTCGAAGCCGCCGGGGCCGCCGCCGAGGCGATCGGCTACCCGGTGATGCTCAAGGCCGCGGCCGGCGGCGGCGGCAAGGGGATGCGGATGATCCCCTCCGCCGCCGAGCTCCCGAGCGCCTACCGCGCCGCCCGCTCCGAGGCCGGCGCGAGCTTCGGCGACGACTCCGTCTACCTCGAGAAGCTCATCATCGACCCCCGCCACGTCGAGATCCAGGTGATGGGCGACCTCCACGGCAAGGTGGTCTCCCTGGGCGAGCGCGAGTGCTCCCTCCAGCGCCGGCATCAGAAGGTGGTCGAGGAGGCCCCGTCGTCCGTGGTCGGCCCCGAGCTGCGCCGCAGCATGGGCGAGGCCGCGGTCAAGGCCGCCTCCGCCGTGGGCTACAGCAACGCCGGCACCTGCGAGTTCCTGCTCGACCGCGAGGGGAACTTCTTCTTCCTGGAGATGAACACCCGCCTGCAGGTGGAGCACCCGGTCACCGAGCTGGTCACCGGCATCGACCT
The DNA here is from genome assembly GCA_963698025.1 of uncultured Acidobacteriota bacterium. Classification (GTDB taxonomy): domain Bacteria; phylum Acidobacteriota; class Thermoanaerobaculia; order Multivoradales; family UBA5704; genus DATARR01. The sequence goes on from OY969112.1 coordinate 3,864,062, forward strand.
CGTGCAGGCGCAGATCCGCGTCGCCGAAGGCGAGCCGCTCGGCCCCGAGTTCGACGGCGTCGAGCCGCGCGGGCACGCCGTCGAGGTGCGCCTCTATGCCGAGGACCCCTGGCAGCGCTTCGCCCCCTCGCCGGGCAGGATCGAGATGCTCCGCTGGCCCGACGGCCCCGGCGTGCGCGTCGACGCCGGCGTCTACGAGGGGTCGGAGGTCTCGATCTTCTACGATCCGATGCTGGCCAAGCTGATCGTCTGGGCCGCCGACCGCGAGCGCGCCCTCGACCGCCTGGAGCGCGCCCTCTCCGAGCTGCGCGTCGAGGGCATTCGCACCACCGCCCCCCTCTTCCGCGCCCTCCTCGCCGACGCCGACTTCCGCTCCGGCAACCTCGACATCGGCATGCTCGACCGCAAGCTGGCCTCAGGCGAGCTGCAGCCGGCCGTCGAGGCAGGCCAAGAGCCGGCCGACCTGCCATTCGCCGACCTGTCGATCATCGCCGCCGCGATCGCCCATCACGAACAGGCGCACCGGCAGAGCGCCGCCGGTCCGGCCTCGTCAGCGGATTCGCGCCGCTCGCGCTGGGGCGGAGCCGGCCGCCGCGACTCCATGCGAGGGGGTGGATCATGGACCTAGTCGTCCGCCAGGGAGAGCGCGAGGAGAAGGTCCGGGTGCGCCGCGTCGACGGCGGCTACGAGGTGACGGTCGGCGAGCGCACCTACCAGGTCGACGCCCTGCCGGCCCGCGCCGGTCTGCACAGCCTGCGAATCGAGGGCGCTCAGCATCATCATGCCCACCACGAGGTCGCCGTCCGCAGCCAGGGGGAGGGCACCTACTGGGTGAGCACCGCCCAGGGCGCCGGCCCTGTCGAGGTCGTCGACCCCCTGACCTACCTCGCCACCCAGGCCATGAGCGCCCAGGGGGGGAAGCGTCGCAAGCGGGTGGACGCCTACATGCCGGGCCGCGTGGTCGCCGTCCTGATCAAGGAAGGCGAAGCGGTCACCACCGGACAGGGGCTCGTCGTCCTCGAAGCGATGAAGATGGAGAACGAGATCCGCGCCGAGCACGACGGCGTGGTGAGCAAGATCCACGTCCAGCCGGGGCAGGCGGTCGACAAGGGGAACCCGCTGTTCGAGATGGAGTAGGGGCGCCGTCGCGGAGCCCGTTCCCCCTGGAGGCCTGATGAGCGAGCCGATTTTCCGTTCCGTCGTCGAGATGTTCCAGCACCGGGTGGCCTCCACGCCGGACGCCGAGGCCATGTCCGGCCGGCGCGACGGCCAGTGGCACTCCATGACCTGGCGCGAGACGGACCGGCGCGTGCGCGCCGTCGCCGGCGGCCTGCTGAGCCTCGGATTCCAGAAGGCTGAGCGCGGGGCGATCCTCGCCACCAGCCGCCCCGAATGGGTGATCGCCGATCTCGGCATCCTCGCGGCCGGCGGGGCGACCTCGACGATCTACACCTCCAACACCGCCGAGGAGAGCGCCTACATCCTGGAGGATTCCGGGTCCCGCCTCTGCTTCGTCGAGAACGCGATGCAGGCCGCCAAGCTCCGCGAGGTCCGCGAACGGCTCGGCGCCGTCACCCAGGTGATCCAGATCGACGGCGAGCCCGCGACCGGCGACGGGAAAGACGGCGGCTGGACCATCTCCCTGCCCGAGCTCGAGCGCCGGGGGGACGCCTGGAACGCCGCCAATCCCGGCCGCCTCGACGAGGTGTCGAGCGCCGTCGGCCCCGGGGACCTCGCGACGCTCATCTACACCTCCGGCACCACGGGCAGGCCCAAGGGGGTGATGCTCACCCACGACAACTGGCTGTTCGAGGCGGAGACGATCGCCGACCTGAGCATCCTCGGCCCCACCGACAGGCAGCTCCTCTTCCTGCCGCTCGCCCACTCCTTCGGCAAGGTGCTCGAGGTCGCCTTCATCCGCTTGGGGGTCGCCACGGCGATCGACGGCGTCATCGACGACCTGGTCGCCAATCTCGCCGTGGTCCGGCCCACGGTCATGGCCGGCGTCCCCCGCGTCTTCGAGAAGGTCTACAACCGGGTAGTCACCGGCGCCCGCGAGGGGGGCGGGGTCAAGCTCAAGATCTTCCAGTGGGCCCTGGACGTGGGCGGCCGCGTCTCCCGGCTCCGCCAGCAGGGGGGGCGCCCCTCGGGCCTGCTCGCCTTCCAGCACCGGCTGGCCGACAAGCTCGTCTACTCCAAGCTCAAGGCCCGCCTGGGCGGCCGGCTCCGCTTCCTGATCTCCGGCGGCGCCCCCCTCTCGCGCGCCATCGCCGAGTTCTTCCACGCCTGCGACATCCTGATCCTCGAAGCCTACGGCCTCACCGAGACCTCGGCCGGCAGCGTCGGCAACCGCCCCGAGCGCTACAAGTTCGGTTCCGTCGGCCTGCCCTACAAAGGCGTCGAGATCCGGATCGCCGAGGACGGCGAGATCCTGATGCGCGGACGCGGCGTCATGCGCGGCTACTACAACCGCCCCGAGGACACCGCCGAGGCCCTGGAGCCGGACGGCTGGTTCCACACCGGCGACGTCGGCGTGCTGGACGCGGACGGCTTCCTCACCATCACCGACCGCAAGAAGGACATCCTGGTCACGGCCGGCGGCAAGAACATCGCCCCGCAGAACATCGAAGGGCAGCTCAAGGCGAGCTGCCCCTACATCTCGCAGGTCGTCATGCTCGGCGACCGGCGCCCCTTCTGCGTCGCCCTGGTCACGATCAACGAGGAGGTCACCGGCAAGTGGGCCCGCGAGCACGGCGTCGAGTACAAGGACTACGCCGACCTCGCCGCCCGCCCCGAGGTCCGGCAGCTCATCCGCGACGGCATCGACGCCGTCAACGCCAACCTCGCCTCCTACGAGCGGATCAAGGACTTCCACCTCCTCGACCACGACCTCTCCCAGGAGACCGGCGAGCTGACCCCCAAGATGAGCATCAAGCGCAAGGTGGTCGAGAGCCGGAACCAAGAGATCCTGGAGGGGTTCTACCGCGAGACGGTGGCGCGGATCTGAGGTCAGTCCTTCTCATCTCCTCCTTCAAAAGAATCGTCCCCTTCGACAAAAAGCGGCGGGACCGGCTCGGCCCGCCGCCCTGCCTGCTTCCAGAGTTGGTGCTCCGCCTGACCGAGAAGATAGGTGAAGATGTGGGCGGGAATCTTGAGGAACCGCGCCTCCACGCCGTCGAGCTCGGTGATGCCGAAATCCTTGTCTTCCCGGGTGACGAAATAGGCATAGCGCACCCCCGGGTCCTGCTTGCAGTAGGTCGCCAGCCCGCCGGAGGAATCCAGGCTCGCCGACGCCCGGTACTTGACCTCGACGGGAATCACGTACCGCGGGCTCTTGACGATGACGTCCACCTCCTTGTTCGACCGCGGCTCTCGCCAATACACGATCCGCGGACTGTCCAGGTAGTGATACGCGTAAAGATGGCGCAGCACGGAAGTCTCCACCACCTTGCCGAGCTCCTCCGGATCTGAAAGCACCTCCTGGCCCCGCAGCAGCACCGCGTTTCTCAAGGCGGCATCCGCCAGATAATATTTGCTCTGCTGGCGCAGCACCTTCTTGCCGCCGATCTCCGAGGGGGAGAGCCGGTAGACCAGGTAGGAATTTTCCAGCAGCTCCAGATATCCCGCCACGGTGATGGCGGTCGTCCCCAACTCCGAGGCGCACGTCTTCACGGAGAGCATCCCGCCCGTGTTCAGGCACAGGTAGATGAAAAGCTTTTCCAGCTCGTTGATCTTGCGGACTCCGAACAGGGCCACCATGTCACGCTTCAGCACGCGTTCGACCACATCCTCCCGAAGGATGCGCTGGCAGTAATCCGTCTCGTCGCTCAGAGCCGTCTCAGGGAATCCGCCGACGAGGAGATAGCGCTGAAATTCCGGCAGCACCCCCCGAAAGCTCTCCGTCAGGCCCGCCAGATAGGCCTTGTTCTTCTGGAACAGGTCCTGGGGACGAAGATCCCTGGGCACGTTCGGCAGCCCCCGGCCCCGCATCTGGAGAAATTCGTAGAATGAAAGCGTCGGCATCGGAATGGTGATCCAGCGTCCAACACCACTGTCGATGGAGTCCCGCCGCTGCCGCAGCGCCGCGGAGCCGGTCGCCACGATCCTGATCTCGGGACGATGATCGATCAGGAGCTTGAGATGGAGGTCCCACTCCTGCGCGTACTGCACCTCATCTAATAGAAGGACGACGGGCTCTCCCGCCGGCCGGACCTGGTTGTGGTACTCCGCCAGGATCTTCTCGATGCTCAGGAGCTTCAGGACCGGGTGGTCGAGGCTCAGGTAGAGGATGGACGTGGGCTCCTCTCCACGAGCCAGGAGCCGTTCGGCGAGCTGATAGAGAACGGTCGTCTTCCCCACCCGGCGTGGACCGGCGAGCAGGATCCCTCGCCGGATGGAAGGGTCGAAGAGATAGCGGCTGCACGCGTCGAACGCAAGGCGATGGAACGACGGGACGGAGACCGGTTTCCGGGTCCACCAGGGGTTGAACCCGTGGAGTACTCTAGCGATGTCTTCCGGACGTTCCGGTAGCGGCGCGTGAGGGCGACCGCAGGTCGCCCCTACAACAGATTTCGACCGTGGGTGTAGGGGCGACCTGCGGTCGCCCTCAACGGCGCCCTTACTCGAAGCGTAGGAATCCGGACGGCCAATTTTCTTGGACGGCGGCTGAAATTCGTTCCCCAACGCCTGAATTTCTTGGACGGCGCTCAAAATGACAGGACGGCCGCGCGGATCGCTTCCCCGGCGCCCGTCTTTCTTCGACGGCGGCCTGGATCGTTATCCAAGCCCCGATCTTTCTTCGACGGCGGCGCGGATGGCTTCCTCGGCGCCCGTCTTTCTTCGACGGCCGCCGGGGAAGCTAAAAAAGGCGCCGGGAAGGCTCAAAACGGGTTGGGAATCCAAAACGAGAGCCGGGGAGGTTGAAAACGGGGTGATCCTGGCATCTTCAGTGCCGGTACACTATTTCGATGCCCATCTCCCGCCGAGACCTCCTCCGTCTCACCGCCGCCGCCGGGGCTGCCTCTTCGCTCGGCCTCGCCACGGAGAAAAAGCCTCTCCAGACTCCCGCCGCGCCTCCCGGCTACCTCGCCGCCGCCGTCAAGGCCGCCCACTGGATCCGCACCGCCCGGGTGGAGACGCCGGCCGGCTATCTCTGGCTGACCGGTCCGGAGCGTCCGGAGGGGTTCGACACCACCCCGAACCTGTACACGGGGAGCTCCGGGGTCGTCCTCTTCCTCCTGGAGCTGGCCCGCGCGACGGGCGACAAGACCTACCGCGAGGAGGCCGCCGCCGGAGCGGACGCCCTGATCGCCTCCCTGCCCGCCAAGGCCGATCCCGAACAGGCGGAGACCGGGCTCTACACGGGAGTCGCCGGCATCGGCTTCGTCCTGCACCGGGTCTTCAAGGAGACCGGGGACGAGAAATACCGGAAAGCCGCCGTCCGCTGCCGCGACCTGATCCACGCCGCCGCGCAGCCCACGGGAGCGGGCGTGCAGTGGGGCGTGGTCACGGACATCATCGCCGGCGCCTCCGGGACCGGCCTCTATCTCCTGGACGTGGCCCGCGCGATGGACGACTCCGCCTCGCGCGACCTCGCCGTCCGGGCGGGTCAGCGGCTGGTCGAACTGGGCATCCCCGAGGCAGGCGGGCGCAAGTGGCGGATGGACCCGACCTTCGAGCGCCTGATGCCGAACTTCTCCCACGGCACGGCGGGAGTCGCCTACTACCTCGTCACCCTCCACCGCGAGACCGGCCGCCAGGAGTTCCTCGACGCCGCCCTCGCCGGCGCGCGCTATCTCCAGTCCATCGCCACCACCGAGGGGGATACCTGCCTCATCTTCCACGACGAGCCGGACAACAAGAAGCTCTACTACCTCGGCTGGTGCCACGGCCCGGTGGGGACCTCCCGCCTCTGGGTCCGCCTCGACCAGGTCGACCCCAAGGCCGGCTGGCTCAGCTGGGCGAAGAAGGGAGCGAAAGGCATCCTGGCGAGCGGCATCCCCGAGCACCAGACCCCCGGCTTCTGGAACAACCTCGGCCAATGCTGCGGCTCCGCCGGAGTCGCCAATTTCTTCCTCGACCTCGGAAAGCTCACCGGCGACGACGCCTATACGGCCTTCGCCCACCGAGTCACAAAAAATATCCTCGACCGCGCCACCCCGACTCCTGGGGACGGCCTGAAGTGGATCCACGCGGAGCAACGCGTGAAGCCGGAGTACGTCTACGCCCAGACCGGCTACATGCAAGGGGCGGCGGGGATTGGGATGTTGATGCTTCGGATGGAGGCGGAGGCGAAGGGGCGGGGGTGGGGGTTCAGGTTGCCGGATTCGCCGGCTGGGTAACACCCGAGATTAATCGTATGGACAAAGAGGATTGGTATCAGTTTGCCGAAATTGTCTCAGAAGAGGAAGAGTGGTTTTTCATGGCAGATAATTTAAGATTCGCTGCCGAGGCACTTGAACCCAGAGTGGAAGAATATTGGAAGATAGAAACAGAAAGAGAGAGCATGCGGGATGAGAAAGGAACCCCGCTGATTTTAATGTACAACCCAGATCCAAGAGGAATCTATTTTATGCTAATAGCGTATGCTATCGAGAATCTGTGCAAGGGTCTCTTGGTTAGGAATAATAAAGATCACGTCTGGGACGCGGCTGTGAAAAAGGGAAGTATTCCGTCCAATGTGCTTGGGCATGACTTGCTGATTTTGCTCAAAAGAATAAATTTTCCGCTTCGGTCTGGTGATGAGGAGCTTGCCTTTAGGCTCAAGCGAAGTTCGATATGGGCAGCACGCTATCCAGTACCTTCCAAGGCGGATCATGCAACGATAAGAATTAAGCTACCTTCAGGCGAAGAAATCGTTCCAACTTGGCATGAAGAAGGTGACCTTAAGGTGGTAAAGGATTTCTTTTCTAGAGTCGATAATTTTGTTTCTGACCAACTTAAGATTCGGCAATAGAGGTGAGCTATAGCTTAGTTCTACCAGTCACCGCCCCCCGCTCGCGCCCTGCCTCGATCGCTTCCTCCATCCTGCGGCAGTCCTCTGGATCGATCGTCCCGAAGAACTTGAATAGGTCTTTGCCCGGAGTTCCTTTCGTTGCCGCAGGCAGGTTCTCGGCGAACTCGAGAATCTTCCGCTGATCCCTTTCCGAGATCTGGTCGAGCCGTTCTAAAATCTTCTGCTTGATCTGTGAAGAGGTCGTCGTCGTTTCCTGCCCCTCTTGCTCAGCCACCCAGCCAGTTCAGCCATTGAGACATCCGAACCAGACCAGCACCTCGGAGAGATCGGTGTGTTGCGGGAAGAAGTTCTGCAGGATCTCGAAATGATCCGGGGCTTCCTGCACGTCCCCCTTCTGGGCCAGGGACTCTCACGATCACGATTCGAAGTCGGCTGGCCGGGCCTGTTCACCGCGCAGCTCGGGAACATCCTCCGCGAGACCCAAACCAGCGAAGCGAGCCGCGAGCCGCGAACCGAGCGGTGCCTGAGCGCCGCCCTCCTCTCTGACCGCGTTGCGGAGGATCTCGCGGACTTCTTCTTCAGTGCTATGACCGTGACGGCGTGCGCGACGCTGGAGCTTGGCTTTCAGGTCGTCGTCGAGGTGTCGGACCAAGAGTTGAGCCATGACGATATGATATCAAGATATCGATAATGAGGCCATCGGATCAGCCACCCAGCCAGTTCAGCCACTGAGAGGTCCGAACCGAGACCAGAACCTCTGGAAGATCCGTGTGCTGCGGGAAGAACGTCTTCTGCAGGATCTCAAAATGGTCCAGGGCTTCCTGCACGTCCCCCTTCTGGGCCAGGGACTCTCCGACGAGATAGCGGGCGAACTTCTCCTCGTCGGCGATCTTGAGGTCGTCGATGACCTTCAGCGCCGTGAGTCCCTGGTCGAGCGCCTCTTCGCTCTCTTCACGCTCCAGATGCGCGAAGCCCAGGCTCAGCCGGATCGCGGGCTCGTAGATGCCGCAGGGGAGGGTTTCCAGCGCGGATTGGGACTCGTCCATGAGCCAGAAGCTTTCAGCCCAATCCCCCAACAGAGCCGCGCAGTAGCCGTAGGCGGAGATCGTGAGGACGGTGTGGACGGACATCTCCTGCTTGACCCGGAGCTCGAGGGATTTGCGCAGGCAGTCGCGGGCGGTTTCCAGCCGGCTCTCCGCGACCCAGAGCAGGCCGAGACAATGAAGGCTCGACGCCTGGACCTGTTCATCCCCCAGGGTCTCGGCGAGCCGGCCCGCCATCTCGGCGTAGAACCTCGCCGCGCGCAGATTGTCTTGCAGCCGGTAGCAGGTCGCGAGGTTGTACGCGGCCAGCTGGCGAGCCTTCAGATCGGGGCTTTCGCCGAGAACCCGGGAGAGGCCGGCGCGCAAACCCGCGAGCTGGTTCCGTTCGAGCCGGATCGCCGCCCAGTTGCAGTAGGCGCGGTCCGCGAGGCCGGGAAGCTGGTTTTCCCGCGCGCGCCGCTGGTTGAGGGCGAACGCCTCCTCGGACTCGGCGAGCTTCCCGCGCCGGAAAGCGTCGACGGCCTGTTCATGGAGATCCCAATACGCGCTTTCGTTCATCCCTGCCCCTCGTCGAACGGCTCCGCTACAAGACTACCCCCAATCAGCGGGTGACGAAGGCCCCAGTTTCATTTCCAGATCCCGAAACCAGAACCGTCCCTGTCCTTCCAGACGTCCCAGCTGGACCGCCAACGGCTCGCGAAAGATCGGCCCGGCGTGGACGAAGGTGTGGAACTCGCCGTTCTCGCCGCAGAGATCGACGTCGGCCGGGAGGTCGCGCAGCAGGTCTTCGTCGAAGGAGCGGCCGGCGAAGACGGGGTCGAGGACATCGGTATCCACACAGACGAGGACGGCCCGGAAGCCGAGATGGATGATCTCGTGGGCGAGCTCCGTCGTGTCGCGCCCCCAGACGGGGAAGACCGGCGCGAGGGCGAGCGCCGCCATCTGACCCTCACGGTAGGCGCGGATGTCCTCCAGGTAGAGATCCCCGAAGGCGACGTGGTGGATGCCCTGGGCCTTGACCTCGCCGAGGGCCGCTGCCAGGCGATCCTCGTAGATTTCGTTCGGGCAGTCCCTGGGGATCAGGACGGTGCGCAGAGGGAGCCCGATCGCCGCCGCCTGCCGTTCCAGGAGCTCGCGGCGGACGCCGTGGATGCTGATCCGGTCGTAATCCTCGGTGACCGTGGTCAGCAGGCCCGCCGGCTCGAAGTCCGGCGAGGAGCGCAAGGTGTGGAGGGCGAAGGCGCTGTCCTTGCCGCCAGACCAGGAGAGGAGGATGGGTTCAGGCATGGGAGAAGGATATGCGACGCAGTTCCGCAACGTTCCAGTAGAGCGTCGCCTGGTGATTTCGATCGGCTCTCAACCCGTGGGTGCGCGATCGTATCGTTCGGCTGGTACTATGAATAATGAATCGTCCGGCGGCCCCTGTGCCGGCGGAACCTCGTCCAACTAACTGAAGGAGACTGCCCATGACTTCACGGATCAGCTCACCCCTCGGCCTCCGGCTGCTCGGCCTCGCGGTCGCGTTCGTGATCTCCCTCCTCGCCGTTGGGCCCAGCCAGGCTTTCGGGTTCTGCAGGGCCAACACTGCTACCACCTACTACAGCGATGCGAGCCACTCGACCGTGGTGGGTCATTGCTCGGCAGGCTGCTGTACCCCCTGCCAGTGCACGGGCACGGTCAGCGCGTACTCGACCAGCCAGCGGTTCGAGTGCCCGGCTCAAATCTGTCCGTCGTGAGGCGGACGCCTACTCCCGCCGCCGCCAGACCAGCAGCCAGAGGAAGAACGGTCCGCCGAGCAGCGCGGTGAGGATGCCCACCGGCAGCTCGGCCGGCGACAGGACGGTGCGGCCGACGGCGTCGCAGAGGGTGAGGAAGGCGCCGCCGCCGAGGATGCAGGCGGGCACGAGGTAGAGATGGTCGTGGCCCACGAAGCGGCGCAGGATGTGGGGGACGATCAGGCCCACGAAGCCGATCGGCCCGGCTACGGCCACCAGGGCGCCGATCATCAGCGAGGTGGCGAGGAGCACGTAGCGCCGGAGTCGGGCGAGGTCGACGCCGCGGCTGGCGGCCAGCTCCTCGCCGGTGAGCAGCAGGTTCAGCTCCCAGCGCAGGGCGAACAGCGCGGCGCTGCCGCCCAGCACCCAGGGGAGCAGCCAGAGCACCTCGGTGTAGCCCACCACAGAGAGCCCGCCCATCATCCAGCGCACCATGCGGAAGGTCTGGGTGGAGTCCGAGAGGTACTGGAGGAAGAGGATGATCGCCGAGCAGGAGAGGGAGACGGCGACGCCCGCGAGCAGCAGCGTCGAGGTCTGGATCCCCTGCCGGCGCAGGGCCAGCCCCACGATCAGCGCGGTCGCGCTGATCGCCCCGGCGAAGCTGGCGAGACCCACGAGCGATAATCCCAGAAACTGCCCACCCTCGAAGCGGAGGGCGATCACCGCGCCCAGCGCCGCGCCGCTCGACACGCCCAGGGTGTAGGGCTCGGCCAGGGGGTTGCGGAAGAGCGTCTGGAAGCCGAGGCCGGAGGTGGCGAGCGCCGCGCCGCCGAGCAGCGCCAGCAGGATCCGCGGCAGGCGGATCTGCCAGAAGATCGACGACACAGTGGGATCGCCGCGCAGGATGTCCGCGAGCCGGATCGACTGGCTCCCGACGAGGGGCGTCAGGATCATCGTCGCGATCCAGACGGCCAGCAGGATCAGGAGGGCGGTGCGCGGTTTCACGCGCCGAGGTCCAGGCCGCGGTCCCGGCCGAGGTCGAGGACGGTGACCGGCCGTTCGCCGCCGCGGACGATCTCGAAGCGGGCGCGGAAGAGACGGTCGAGCACCTCGGGCCGCAGGATCTCGGCCGGCGCGCCGGTGGCGAGCACCTTCCCCGCGGCGAGGGCGAGGAGCCGGTCGCCGAGCAGCGAGGCGAGGTTGAGGTCGTGGGTGGCGAGGACGACGGTGTGGTCGGTGCCGGTCTTGAGGCGGAGCAGCAGGGAGGCGAGGTCGCGCTGGTGGCGGGCGTCGAGATGGAGCGTCGGCTCGTCGAGCACCAGCAGCTCGGCCTCCTGAGCCAGGGCGGCGGCGATGAAGACCGCCTGCCGCTCGCCGCCCGAGAGCTCGTCGACGGGGCGGCCGCGCAGCTCCTCGATCCCCACGACCCGGAGGGCCTCGTCGACGGCGGCGAAATCCTCCGTGCGCGGCGCCAGCTGGAAGGTGGAGAGGTGCGGGTAGCGGCCGAGCAGGACGATCTCCTCGACCTTGAGCGGCACCCGGGCGGGGCGGATCTGCGGCACGTAGGAGATGCGGCGGGCGATCTCCCGGCGAGAGAGCTTGGCGAAGGAACGGCCGGCGTAGGCGATCTCCCCACGACTGGGCTCCAGCAGCCCGGTGAGGCAGCGCAGGAGGGTGGTCTTGCCCGCGCCGTTCGGCCCCACCACGGCCAGGCACTCGCCGCGGACCACCTCGAGATCGAGCGGCCCGAGGAGGGTGCGGGCGCCGGCGCGCCATTCCAGCCCGCGGGCGCTGAGCAGGACGGGCGGGGTCAACGATGATCCTCTGCGTGGGGGGCGCGGCGGGCGCGGAGGAGGGCCTCCCGCATCTCGCGATAGAACTGGGGGAGCCGGGGTCCGGGGATCAGCACGTGGGTGCCGGCGAGGACCTCGACGGCGCCGTTCTTGACTGCCGGCACCTCGGCGAGCGCCTGCCAGTCGTGGGCGAGCGCGGCGGCCTGGTCCGGCGTCTGCGGGTCGGCCCGCAGCTCGAGGATGACGTCCGGCTTGCGGGCCACCACCTCCTCGACGCTGATCTGCGGGTAGAGGGTGGGCGAGTCGGCGAAGGCGTTGACCCCGCCGAGGCGGCGGAGCAGCTCGTCGAGGAAGGTGCCGTGCCCGGCGACGGAGATCTCCCCGAGCCGGCCGGGCGCCCGCCCGACGGAGATCAGCACCTCGAGCGGTGGCCCGGGCAGCGGCGGCAGGGAGAGCCCGGCCCGCCATTCGGCCGCGAACCGGTCGCCGGCCGCCGGCACGCCGCAACGCCTGGCGATGAGAGGGAAGGAGCGCTCGACGTCGGCCAGGGTTTCGTCCGGCACGATGAGGACGTCGATCCCGAGCGGTTTCAGCTTGGCGCCGAAGTCCCGCTCGCTCGGCAGCAGCACGGCGAGGTCCGGCCGCAGCGAGACGGTCCGCTCCAGGTTGGGATTGAACAGGCCGCCGAGGTGCGGCTTGCGGACCGCCGCGTCGGGCCAGCGGGCGTAGTCGCCGACGCCGACGACGCGGTCACCGAGCCCCAGGGCGAACAGCGTCTCGACCAGGCTGGGGGTGAGGGCGATGATCCGCCGGGCCGGCTTGGCGGGCGTGCCGGACGCTGAGACGCCGGCCTCCCGCTCCCGCCGGCAGGCGGAGAGCAGGAGGAGCGGCAGGAGGAGAAGGAGGCTTCGTCTGGAAATCAAACGGCAATCCGCTAGAAATCGAACGACAATCCGCCGATCAGGGTCCTCCCCGGGCTGGGGAAGCCGAGCGCCTCACTGTACTGCTTGTCGGCGAGGTTCTCCACCCGGGCATAGGGGGAGAGCCAGGTCAGCGCCCGCCAGCGGGCGGCGAGGTCGGCGCGCACGTAGCTCGGGTTGATGGTGCGGCCGAAGGTCACCGGATCGAAGTCCGCCCGGGCGCCGGCGTAGCGGCCCACGAAGCTCAGGGTCCACGGGCCGGGGCGCGCGGTCAGGATGAGGTTGGCGCTCCTCTTGGGGCGCCGGAGCAGCTCGCGGCCGGTGCCGAGATCCTCGGTGTTCAGCCAGGTGCCGTTCACCGAGGCGTCGAAGATCCCCCGGCGGAAGCCCACCTCGGCCTCGACGCCCCGGCTGCGCGCCCGCCCGACGTTGACGTCCCGGAAAGTGGCGAGGTCGAAGTCGATCAGGTTGCGCACGCGGTTCTCGAAGCCGGTCAGGCCGAGGCGCCAGCCGCCGGCCGCGTGCTCGAGGCCGACCTCGTAGCTCCGGCTGTCCTCGGGCTGGAGATCGGCGTTGCCGCTGCCGGGGAAGAACAGCTCGCCGAGCGACGGGGCGCGGAAGGCCTCGCCGTAGCTCGCGCGCAGCAGGGTGTCCGGGCCGAGCTTCACCACCGTCCCCGCGCGCAGGCTGGTCTTGCCGCCGTAGACGTTGTTGTCGTCGCGCCGGACCCCGAGGTCGAGGCGGACCGGGCCGTGCCCCCAGCTCCCCTGGCCGAACGCCGCCCAGGTCCGCTGCCGCGCGGCGTCGAGGTTGTTGAAGCCGTCCGAGGAGGCGGTCACCTCCAGCCGCTCGATCTCGGAGCCGACGGAGATCCGCAGATCCTCGCCGCCGTGCCAGGAGGCCACGGCGCGGCCGCGCAACGCCTGGGACTCGGTGTCCGAGGCCTTGTTGAAGGGGTCGTCGGGATCGCGGAAGGCGTTGTCGAAGTCGGTCCGCGAGACCTGCGCCTCGACCTGCCAGGGGCCCTGCCCGGAGCTGAAGGGGACGGCCACCTCGCGCTCCCGCCAGGAGATCTGGCGGTGCGGGCTCGGGAGGGCGCCGGAGAACGGGATGCCGGTCTTCGAGTCGTTGGCCCGCACCAGCAGGCCCAGGCTCGAGCTTGGGGCCAGCGTCCAGAGGGCGCGCGCCACCCCCTCCTCGCCGTCGAAGTCGTCGTTGACGAACTCGTTGCCGCCGCGCCTGACGTTGCCGGTGAAGTCGAGGCGGGTGGGGCCGGCATTGGCGCCGGCGGCGAGCCCGCCGCGCTTGTAGCCGTATTCCCCGCCTTCGAGGTTGAACGTCCCCCCCTGGCGCGTGCCGGTGAGCACCTGGATCACGCCGCCCACGGCGTTGCTGCCGTAGAGGGCGCTGAACGGCCCGCGCGCCACCTCGACGCGCTCGACGCCGTCCAGCGGTACGAACTGCCAGTTGGCGCCACCGAAGTAGGGGTCGTTGAGCTGGATGCCGTTCCAGAGCAGCAGCGTCTGGTTGGAGTTGGTGCCGCGGGTGAACAGCGAGGTCTGCTGGCCCGCGGGGCCGGCCTGGATGAGCGAGATGCCGGGGACGGTGCTCACCAGCTCGGAGAGGTCGGTGGCCTGGCGGGCCGCGATCTCGCGCTGGCCGAGGACGGTCGCGGAGGCGGGGACCTCCTTGCGGTCTTCGGGGTCGAGGGAGGCGCTGACGACGACGGAGTCGTTGAAGATGGGAACCGGGCTCTGAGCCCGAGCCGGAAGTCCGCCCCCGAGGACGCCGGCGATCAGAAACGGGACGATCTGGCGCATCACGTGCTGCTCCTTTCGGAATCCAACGCCCCTCCTGGAGGATGAGGGGCCGAAAAGAGAGCACGAGGTCGCGCGCAATCCCTCGCCCGCACCCCGGGGGAGGCGTTGTGGACGGGCGGCAGGTCTCCTGGCTTCCGGATCGTCCTACTCCCGGACCTTCCCACACGGGCGACCCTTCTGGATCCCTCCCGTGCAGTGGTACTTCCGGTTTCGTACCCGGTTACAGTGGCGGGGGCCGCGCCGGTTTCTCACCGGCTTCCCTCTTCAAGACGCGAGAACCTCCCGTCTGGGAGGCTCTTGGCGTCACCGCACCGTCTGGTTTGTCAAAGAAGCCCTCCACGGCGGAGGGCCGGATCAATCCTGAAAAATACTACTGCTGCGGCGGGGCGCCGGCGCCGGTGAGGCCGCCGAAGGGAACCCCGGAGTTCGCGCCGTCCGAATTGGTCGGCGTATTGATGTTGCCGCTGTTGAGGCCGCCGAGGCTGCCCATGCCGGAGAAGCCGACGCCGTAGCTGACCGGGATGCCACCCGACGAGGGGCTGCCGGGCTCGACGAACTGCTGGATCGAGTAGTTCTGCCGCTGCTCCTGGAGGTCGAGCATCCGGTTGGCGAGGTCTAGGTACCGGTCGTTGGCCAGATCCTGCTTGGTCTTGGTCTCCTCCGGCAGATCGTTGGGCGCGCGGCCGAGCGCGATCGCCTTGTCGCTGATCCGGATGCCGAAGCCCTGCGTCGGGTCCTCGGCGCGGACGCTCTGGACCTCGTCCTTGGGGAAGCCGACCCAGTTGCCCACCTCGGTCAGGAGGAGCACCATGTTCGGATCCCAGCTCGCCTGCTGCGGCTGGCGCGCGGTCTCGACCACGCTTCCGTTCGTCAGAGTCACGTAGAACACGTCGGCCGACGCCGGTACGGCGAGCAGAGCCAACGCCACCAGCAAAGGCCAGACACGAGCCAGGGAGCGCGACATGGGATCCTCCTGCGGCGGTCAGCCGCATTGAAAGCTCCCGCAAGCTTAGCACCAATTTCATCAAAGTGAATAGGCTTGAAGCTGCTCCCGAAGTTGTTCCCGAAATAAGACAGCCCCGCCATGGGCGGGGTGGCGCAGGGCGGGGGCGTCGAGGCCGAGCTCGGCGAGCGCTCCCTGGGCCGTGCGGCCGACGGCGAGCACGCGGGCGCCGGGCATCTCGGCGAGGAGCCGCTCCAGCACGTGCAGGTTGGCGGCGACCAGGCTCCGTTCCGGCGTGCGGTTGCTCAACGGCCCCCGCGCGCCCCAGGGGTGCCAGGGGAAGGAGTTCCAGAGCAGCGCGCCGCGGGCCTCCCCGCCCAGGGCGTCCCAGACGATACTGCCGGAGGGCTCGAGCCAGAGGTCCGGATTGCGGCTGGTGGCCCGGAAGGGGGAGCCGGCCCAGGGGAGCCGCCGGTCGCCGGGGCCGGCGAGCTGGCGCTCGCTGGTGAAGGCGATGCCGGAGAACCGTCCGCCACGGAAGCCGAGCGCCTCGCCGACCAGCACCAGGCGCGGTGCTCCCACGCGGTCGAGATAGGCCTCCAGGTTCTCCCGCCGCCTTCGGGGTGCCGCCGGGCCGTCGAGCTCCGGGAACGCCTCGCGGTAGGGGTTCACCACCCCGGAGATGGTCCCCCGGGGACCCCGGTAGAGGAGGCGGAGGACGGGGGAGAGATCCATCGGAGCCGCTTCAGGCCGCGGTGAGGATGAGCGGCTCGCCGCGCCGGATGACGATCGTGTGCTCGTAGTGCGCGGTGAGCGAGCGGTTGTCGGTGCGGATCGTCCAGCCGTCCGGCTCGGTGACCAGCTGTGCCGGCTCGGCCGAGATCATCGGCTCCACGGCGAGCACCAGGCCATCGGTCAGCGGCGTCCGCGACCGCGGATCGTAGAAGTTCGGCACCTCGGGCGCCTCGTGGATCGTCTTGCCCACCCCGTGGCCGCAGAGGTTGCGCAGCACGCTGAAGCCGTGACGCCGCACCTCCACTTCGACCGCCCGGCCGATGTCGTTGACCTGATGGCCGATGCGGGCCGCGGCGAGGGCCTTCTCGAACGCCGCCTTGGCGCACTTGCGGAGCTTGCGGCCGACCAGCGAGACGGGGGCCAGCAGCACCGTCGTCGCCGAGTCGGCGATGTAGCCGTCCAGCTCGGCGGTGACGTCGATCTTGACCACGTCGCCCGGCTCCAGCCGGCGCGGGCCGGGGACGCCGTGGACGATCTGCTCGTTGACGCTGATCAGGTTGAAGCCGGGGAAGTTGTAGGTCATCTGCGGCGCCGAGCGCGCGCCGTGGCGACGCAGGAAGCCGGCGCCCACATCGTCGAGCTCCGCCGTGGTCATCCCCGGCCGTGCCGCCGCCTTCATCTCCTGGATCGCCTCGCCCACCAGCTTCCCCACGCGGGTCATCCCGGCGAGGTCTTCCTTCGAGCTGATCGTCATGCGTCGCCTCCCGATCCTGTGAGGCGACAGTGTATAGCCGGGCTGGAGGAAGAAGAAGGAACGCGCTTACCGGGCGGCGGGCGCGCCGGCGTAGAGGGCCAGCGAGAGCGAGTCCGGGTAGCCGCTGATGTCGGCGCTCCACCCGGTGAAGGAGATCTCATAGCGGGTGCCGCCGAAGGTGAGTCTTCCCGGCGGCTGCTTGCCCGAGAGTATGGCGCCCAGTTGCACCCGGTAGCACGAGCGGCCTTCCGGGCCGTCGGCGATACAGTCCGACTGATCCCGTTTTTCCAGCGGCTCGATGATCTTTTCGGCGAGCTTCTTGTCGCCATGAAACGCCGGCGGGAGTGGAGTCTTGCCGTTCGCCGTCCAGACGTACACCCGGACGGACGAGGAGGGAGCATGGTGGACTTTTCCCACGCCGACGGCGACGTTGCCGGCGAAGGGCGCCGCGGAGAGGTACAGAACGCTGTTTTCCGGCAACGGCACGAAGATCGGGCGGGCCGCCGCTCGTTGCGTGACGGCGGGCTGATTCTTCGCATCTGGCGTGTCGCGCGCCTCGGAGCGGAGCTTGTTGAGCTCGGCGGTGGCCGCGTCGAGCTGTGCCCGCAGCTCCTCGTTGCGTTTGACCAGCACGGGATCGGGGGCCTTTGGATCGGAGGCCTTTGAGGAAGAGGCCTGAACATACTGGAGCTTGTCCCGTGCCGCGGTGGCGGCATTGAGCTGACCCTGGAGATCCTGAATGCGCTTGAGCAGCGCATTGTGATCCGAGGTCACGAGATTCTGATTCTTTTGCAGCTCTTCGATCTGGCTCTGGTAGGCATCGGCCTTTTTCTGAGAGACGGCGTAGCTGCCCTGCAGGCCCTGGAGCTGTTGGAGCAGCCGGCTCTTTTCTCCGGCGCTCGCATCAAGATATTCACGATGGATCGCATCCACCTGGGCCTTGTACCGGCCGGCTTTCTTCTGCGCTTCGCCGTAGAGCTCCTGCGTGGAGAGGTACTGGTGCGTCAGATCCTGGATCGCCCGCTCGTTCCGCTGCTTGAGGAAGTAGACTCCTCCGGCGGCCGCCACGATCGTGATCAGCAGGAGCAATAACGAGATCGAAGCCCGGCGGTGTGCGCGCGCCAGCGCTTGCGCGTGCTCCAGGTCCTTCCGCCACTGCTCCTCCTGGCGTCGATGCTCGTCCGCCTGCTCCGCGCGGCTGTCGTCCAGGAATTTCTCGACCTCGCCGAACGGCGGATCGCCGGGCCGCGAGCATTGAAGCGCCCAGGCTTCGTTCCAGCCCTCCCGGTCGCGCCGCTTGAGCGCCTCGGACAGCTCGGGGTCGCGCCACAGACCCGCGTCGCCCGTGCGCCGCCGGGCGACGTCCCGGGCCAGGTCGCCATACCACTCCGCGCTGCGGGTTTCCTCCCGGATCCACTCCGCGAGGCGGGGCCACTTCCGCATCAGGCTCTCGTGCGTGATGTCGACGACGGTGCCGGGCTCCAGCGTCGGCGAGGAGAGCATGAGCAGCGAGTGCTCGCGCCGCGCAAAAGTGGAGATGATGCCGTCGACGCGTTTCCGCGCCGGCTCGTCGTCGGCACCCACGACGGCATGGATCGCGCCGAGCTCTTTGGGCCGGCGCACCAGCCGGCCGCGTTCGGTCGTGGTCAGGCTGCGGAAGATCTTCTCGGTGAGCCGCCGGTCGTCCTCCGTGAACCCGTCCAGGATCTCCTCTCCATGCTGGCCGAGGGCGTGCGCGATGCCGCCGATCGCTTCGTAATCGGGAAGATCGAAGTCGCCCTGGCCGCCGGCCGCCCGCCAGTGGCTGTAGGTCCGCAGCAGCGCGTGCTGCAGCACCGGAAGCTGATCCGGATCGTCCCCGGCGTCGTTGAGCAGCCGGTTGACGAGGCGCGGCGTCGCCTCGGCCCCCACGAGCTCGAGCGGCCTCACGATGGCGTCGCTGCGCTGGTCACGGGTCAGCCGGGGCACGAGATACTGGCTGCGGTTGAGCGCTTCCGTGAGGCCGGGAAACTGCGCGCAGTCCCCCTGGTAGTCGGAGCGCATGGTGAGCGTCACGTAGATCGGCGCGTCGCTCTCCACCGCGCGGAGGAGCAGGCTCACGAAGAGCGACGCCTGGCTTTCGTCGCCGCCGTGGCGGCCTTCGTGCGCGAAGCGGAAGATCTCCTCGAATTGATCGACGACCACGAGCAGGCTCTCGCCCGGCGCGAGGGCCGCCCGGCGCACCGCCTCGACGAGCCCGCCGCTGGTGGCGCAGAGCGTCTCCCGCAGGGCCGCCTCGTCCTGCGAGGAGCCGAGCGCGCCGGCCTTGACGAGCGCCGCCGCCAGCGCATCGATCGGCGCCGTGCCGGGCCGCAGGACGGCACACCGCCAGCGCGAGGTCGCCCGCACCAAGTAGCCGCGGAACAGCGCGGGAAGGAGGCCGGCGCGCACGAGCGAGGACTTGCCGCATCCCGACGATCCGACGACGGCGAGGAACCGGCTCTCGGAAAGGCGCCGCAGCAGCGCCTCGGTGTGGGTCTCACGGCCGAAAAAGAGAAGGGATTCTTCGGTGTCGAACGCGCGCAGGCCCGGGAACGGGAGCTCGAGGAGAGTCAGGAGGCCGGCGCTCGATTCCATGGCGGCGTCCTCTCTCAGGCCCGCAACGGCGCCAGGAACGGCTCGAGGTCGCCGACCCGGAACTGCGGGCTGTACGGGTACGCCTGGAGATTGGGCATCCCGCTCCACGGGGCCGGATCGTTGACCAGGAACGCCCGCGATTTGAACGGCCCCCGCTGCAGGAGCTTCTCGGCGAAGATCACTTCGGGCGCTACCTGCATCAGCCACTCCTTGGGCGCGACGCTGCGGCACAGCAACACCCCTTCGCAGGTCTGCATGAGCTTCTCGTGCCGCTGCCGCAGATCCGTGGCCGAAGGGAGGTCCGCCCGCGAGAGAAAAACGTTCAATCCTTCCCGCTGGACGATCTGGTCCCGTAGCTCCGACGCGATCCGGGTGTCCTCCTCGGTGGTGGGGTCGTGCACGATGTAGATGCGCGAGGCGCCGTTGGCGGCCGGCTGCGCCTCGGCGGTGGCCGGTTTCGGCTTGAGCGCGGCCAGCACCTCATCGATGAGGCGGCGCGGTGTCAGATCCGGCGGCAGCAGCATCCAGCGGGGGGGCAGCTTGACGCCCGGGCGGTCCGGGCGCTCGCCGTCGCTCAGGGCCTTGATCAGCCGGGCCTGGCTCGCGTCCGCCGTGGCCTCCGCGCCGGGCTTGAGCCAGAACATCAGCCGCTGCTCCAGATCGGCGGAGAGCCGGATCTGCCGCTCGACGAATGGATCGTGAGCCGCGCCGAGCAGGTGCACGGAGAGCAGCGCGTGATCCATCTCGCCGCGGAGCAGGTCGTCGGCGAAAGCGTCGTCGCGGCGGCCGGCCGGCTGCACGTCGTAGCCCTGGTCGCGCAGCTCCTCGCGGAGCTGATTCCAGACGTCGAGGCAATCTTCGGCCGGCGAGGCCACGCAGACGCGCTCGCGCCCGCGGCGGAGCTTCCGCAGCGTCTGCGCGACGCTCTGGGCCAGGCTGCCGACGGCCTTCCGGAAGTCTTCCGAGCCGGGAAGGAGCTCGACGTCGCCCGCCGGGCCGTCCTCGCGCCGGAAGAAGTCCTGGGTCTGAATGGCCGCCAGGAAATACTTGTTCGCGTCGTTCTCCCAGGGTGTCTTCAGAACTTTGAAGAAGCGGTTGCTGGTCTCGAAGGGGTTCTGGGGCGTGAAGAGCTGTGTGAAGAGGCGGCGCTCGCGCGTGCACCAGTCCGAGTTCTCGTAGCTGGGGGAAAGGACGGCGATGAAAGCCGCCGACCGCTGCACGCCGGTCTCGATCTCGGCCTGCCAGTTCTGGCCGACGCGCAGCCGCTTCCCGTCCTGCCAGACCGAGATCCCGAGGCCGAGGCGGCGCGACAGCTCTTCACCGAGGCTCTTCTCGAACGCCTGGATCCAGGCAGGATCGTCCGCGTGCGCATAGCTGACGAAGAGGTCGTTTTCGAAACCGGGTACAAATCCGCTCATAAGCCCATCGTTTCCACGGCAGTCCATCGTTTCCACGGCGGTCTGCGCGCCGCGAGAGTCGTTGCTCGAACCGTCTATTATATACCCCTTGCGCGAGCCCTGCCGGGGAGCCGCGACGGCAGTCCTCTGCCGACAGCGCTATTCCGGCGTTAAGCTCTCATTCCATGACGACAACGCCTGGAGAGGGGAATTGAGCCCCATGAGCGACGAGAGCTCCGCTGGGGGATCCTCGGAATTCGTCGAGCTGGCCCAGCTCGAGGTGGACCCGCGTTCGGTCCGGCTCCTCGACCGGGAGCTCTGCCTGGAGAAGCGGGTGGTCGTGCTGGGCAAGGTGGATCCACGGGGGAGCGAGCCGGTGAGGGTGGGCATGCTGCCACCGGTGCGGCGGGCGCTGGCGCGCGAGATCGGCGGTCTGCTCGGCCGGCCGGTACGGCCGGTGCCGCTCAACGACTGGGAGATCCGGCGGGCGATCGACTTCGGCTGGGGCGCCGCGGGTGCGGGCGTCGACGCCGGCTCGCTCCTCCTCTGTCCGGTCCCGGCCTTCACCTTCGCCGCCGGGGCGCCGGTGCCGGAGCTGCTGGACGAGATTCTCGGCCGCGCGGTCGAGCTCGGCGCGAGCGACGTCCACATCGAGACCTACGACCAGGACGTGGACGTCCGCTTCCGCGTCGACGGCACCTTGCGGCAGGTCGCCACCGCGCTCGCCCGCGACAACGTGCCGGCGGTGATCGCGCGGCTCAAGGTGCTCGCCGGCCTCGACATCGCCGAGAAAAGGCGGGCGCAGGACGGGCGTATCCAGGCGGTCTATCGCGGGGGCGACGGCATCAGGAAGCCGCGCGCGGTCGACTTCCGGCTCTCCGTCGTCCCCGGTCCGTTCGGCGAGGACGCCGTCCTCCGCATCCTGGACAGCGCCGCGCCCCTCGCCCTCGACCGCCTCGGACTCGACGACGGGATGCGGTCCACCCTCGAGCGCCTGATCGCCAGCCCGGAAGGGATGCTGCTGGTCACCGGCCCCACGGGGAGCGGCAAGACGACCACCCTCTACGCGGCCATCCACCACATCAACACTCCGGAGAACAAGATCCTCACCGCCGAGGATCCGATCGAATATCACTTTCCGAAGACCAACCAGAAGCAGGTCTCCGGCCAGATGAGCTTCGCCGACTACGCGCGGGCCTTCCTGCGCCAGAACCCGGACGTGATCCTGATCGGCGAGGTGCGCGACGAAGAGACCGCCGACGCCGCCGTGCGAGCGGCGCAGACCGGCCACCTGGTCCTCTCCACCCTGCACACCGGTGACGCCGTGGCCACCGTCGCGCGCCTGCGCACCCTCGGCATCGATCCGCCGCTGATCGCCGCCTGCCTCCTCGGCTCCCTCTCCCAGCGCCTGCTGCGGCGCCTCTGCGAGCATTGCCGAGCCGAAGCGGTGCCGGACGAGAACGAGACCCGCCGCCTCGGCCTCAACCCCGGCGACCGCGGCTTCTTCCGCCCCGTGGGCTGTGAAGCCTGCGCCGGCACCGGCTTCCGAGGCCGGCTCGGCATCTACGAGCTCTTCGTCCCCGACGAAGAGCTGGCCGACCAGATCGCCCACAACGAGCCCGCCAACCGCCTCCGCGCCGCCGCCCGCGATCGTGGAATGCGGACCCTCCTCGACGACGCGCTCGCCAAGGCGCGCGCGGGTCTGGTGCCGCTGGCGGAGATTTTGCGGGCGGTTCCTTACCGGATTTTGGAGGTGGGATGAGCGCTACGGTGCAACCCTTCTCTCCCAGCGACCGAGGGGCGACTGGGAGAGAGGGCAGAGGGAGTGGTCGTCAGTTGCAGACGGAAGAAGGCACACAGAGCTCGTAGCACCCCGGCGTGCGTCCGAAGCTGCAGAACCCGTAGGTGTCGAGCAGACACGAAGTGCTGGTGAGTTGGTAGTCGATCACCTGATCCTGGCCATAGCAGTTGACACACGACGGACAGTTGGGGCAGATCGTGCTGTGCCGGACGAGGTCCCGCCGATACTCCTCGATATACAGCTGGTGCCAGGTCGAATTGCTGGTGGAGCTCCGCAGGCAGTCGTAATAGGCCGGACTGTAAGCATAGGCGCGGTTGAAGTACCACGAGGTCCAGGTCTCCGCGTTGACATGCGAGCAATCGCACGTGGAGCCGCCACACGGCGCGCCATACTCGCCGCAGGTTTCCGGCCCTCCCTTGCCGGGATCGTAACCGCACTCGGTGTCGCACGGCATCTCGTCCGTGCATTCCGAGCAGCTGTCGAGCACCTTGGAGAGGAACGGGGCGGGCTGGCGCGGCTCCCCGCGGTTCCCGGGACCGCTCACGGCCGAGCGGACCACCACCGGCACCCTCCGGCTGGCGCGCAGCTCGGCGCTCCGCCGCAGGAGCTCCTTGAAGGACAGCGTTTCGAGCAGGCGTCCCTGCCGGAAGATCTGGACGTCGATGGCGGTGCCTTCCTGGGCGAGCCCGTGCAGCCGGCGGACGAGGTCGGGGCGCAGGGCCAGGAGCTCCGTCATCCGTTCTCCCTCGAGCAGGCTCGAGAGCTCGATGGGGGTCTTGGACTGCGACGGGAGCTTACGGCCCGGCGGATCGATCTTCGGCAGCCTGGCGGTGGAGAGGTCCGCGGTCTCGGTGAGATACAGCGCGCCCTTGACGAGGTAGCGAACCTCGAGGGGCTCGCTGCCGAAGCCGGAGAGCCCATAGAAGAGGCGCTGTTCGGCCGCCAGGGGCTGGTAGGTCGTCGCTCCCGGCAGCCCCGCGAAAAGGGCTGCCCCCTGGGCCATTGCCCCACAGGAGAGCGCCGGCTGGGATCGCTGGGGCTGGGCCGACAGGGGCAGGGCCAACAGAAGCAGGCTCAGTGTCCACAAACCGTTGCGTGGCATCTTTCTCCTCCTTTTGCGAAGTGATCCTCAGGTGCGGTCCCAAGGCCACAGCCGTCG
This sequence comes from uncultured Acidobacteriota bacterium, assembly GCA_963698025.1. Taxonomy (GTDB): domain Bacteria; phylum Acidobacteriota; class Thermoanaerobaculia; order Multivoradales; family UBA5704; genus DATARR01. The sequence goes on from OY969112.1 coordinate 3,887,713, forward strand.
CGGAAGATCCATACCAAGGCCTTGCGGCGCGAGCCTGGGTTCGACACCCAGGCTCCCTCTCCGCTTCAACCGTTCCGGGCGTTCAGCAAACCTCGTGATTGCCGCAAGTCACCGGTTCCCACTCGACCGCATGCGCGGAGCTTCCGTCGGGACAAGCCTGGCCGAGATGGTCACAGCACCAGTAGTTGGGCTCATAGTAGGTGTAGACCGAACCGGAGTTGCACGAAACCGTGCAGTAACCCTCGCAGGTAGCCCCCTGCGCCGCTTTCGTCACCAGGCTCACTGCCAGAAGAATCACTGCCAGACCGGCACTCCGAAGAATCGTCTTCATCCTAGGTCCTCCTTTGGGAAAGGCTTCGAGCCGCCATGAATCTTGCCTCCAGGAAGTGGCTCAGAGACCAGGAGCCGTGGCTGGCACCTGGTGATGGTGGAGGCCGTTCCTCGAACGGCCGAACGGCACCGCTTCATGCAGTCCCTACTGAAATAGAGTGCGGGGGGGCTCGCGGCGCGGGACAAGCGGTGGCAAGCCGTCAAGCCAGGACGCCACGAGTGGCTCGGATCGGTCCGCACAGCCTGTCCGCTCGACAGATCACGACGCCTGCGGCGACGGATTCGCTGACGCCGATGGGAAGGCCCCGGGTCCCGGTCAAGGCAAGCCGGGTATGTCGCGTGCGGACTTCCAGGCACAGATCGAGGACGATCCGGCGATCGTCGCGGACTTGGTCGCGCGCAGCCAGGCGTCGATCGAAGCGCTGAAGCGGGACATCCGGACGAAATCCGGAATGGATCTCCTGGATTTCATCCTGGAAGACGTCCAGCTCTTGAGGCAGAGCTTGACCGAGCCGCGAAACTTCGCCGCGATCATGGCCAGCATGAACGCCTGGACGTGGCGGACGCGATCCGTCCGCATCCGGAGGTGATCGCTTACCTCCAACATGCCAAGGATGATGGCTTGCTGGAGGGCCTGCTCCCGTTGGAGGGGGGACCGGAAGCCCACGACGCCATTCGCGCGTATCTCGACAAGTACCGTCCTCTCAGGAATGGCCGATGCCGAGCTGGAAGCGGGGGATATCCTGGTCACCGCCTTCACGGACCCGAGCTGGACACCTTTGTTCGTGTCCATCAAGGAGCATCCGCGTGCATGGAACCGACGGATACGTGGAGATCCTGACATGAGGCTGGCCCTTACACCGAGCCTCGCGAAAACCATGCTCGGATGAAGAGGCTCGTGGCTCCTTTTCGCGCCCGCAGGCACCGGTATGGATAGGGACGCCCGTCTGGCAGACGGGTACGCCCGCGTCGAGTCCAAAGGAGAACATGATGAGAAATCGACTGCTCGCACTCACCGCCGCGCTCAGCATCGCGGCGCTCGCCTCGTGGACGCCCAGCGCCGAGGCCACCGTCTACTGCAGCGCCTCCTTCTGCGCGGGGAAGCCCGAGAGCACCGCCTGCCCCTGCGCGCCGGGGACCGATAAGGAGGGCATGCCGAGCAACTGCGAAGATTGGAACTCGATCAGCGCCAACGGCTGCTGGTACGAGTAGGCGCCGGGCGCAACCCGCCTCGGGGGCCAGGGCGGAGCGCGCAGGGGTCGCGCTGCGTGAGAGTATCGGCGATGGGGGTGAGATCGATGGTGCGCCCTAGAGGATTCGAACCTCTGACCTACAGCTTCGGAGTCTGCGCCAGGGGGGTTCCATGGTGTCTCACCACGTCCCCCTAAGTCACTGACAGCATGGACATTTAGCGGCATCGCCTGTATCATACGGCATCATGCCAACCCATGCAAGCGCGTCCACCAGTGGTCCACCAGTGGTCCACGGCTATTCCGCGCGGGCTTTGAGGTCCACCCGTCAAACCGGAGGCACCCGACCATGAGGCGTGCAACTGCTCCCCTCTCCGATCTTCAGATCCGCACCGCGAGCAAAGGGACCCGCTTCGAGCTTGCGGACGGCGAGGTCCCCGGGCTCGGGCTCCGTGTCCTCCCGAGCGGCCGCAAATTCTGGTTTCTGCGCTACGGCCCGAGTGGTGGCCGGCGTCGTATCACCTTCGGCGAGTACCCAGCCCTCAGTCTGAAAAAGGCGCGGGACAAGGCCCGGGAACTCCTTGGAAGCGTCAAGGTCCACGACCGCGACCCGATGGCCGAGCGGAAGGCCGACCGTGCCGCCCGCAAGAAAGCCGGAAGCGAAACCTTCGAGGCCCTCGCGACCTTCTACCTGGAAGAGCACGCGAAGCGAAACAAGCGGCTCCGCCCGTGGAAGGAAGACGAACGGAAATTGCGCGTCGAAGTGCTTCCCGTGTGGGGTTCTCGGCCGGCCGCCCAGATCCGCCGGACAGATGTCCGCGAGCTGCTCGAAAGGATCGCAACGGAACGGGGAGGCGTTTGCGCCAACCGCACCCGGACCCTGATATCCCGAGTCTTCAGCTTCGGAATGGAGAAAGAGCGCGTCGAATCGAACCCTGTGCACGGCCTGAAGCGGCTCTATGCAGAGAAGCCCCGAGAGAGGGTGCTCTCAGAGGATGAGATCCTTGCTCTGTGGCCCCTCTTCGACCGCCTGCAACCCGCTGTCGCCGCCGCGTGGCGTCTGGTCCTGTTGACGGCCCAACGGCCCGGGGAGGTGCTCTCTATGCGCTGGCGGGACCTTGAGCGCGACTCCCGGGGTACGTGGTGGAACATTCCAGCCGAGCTGACGAAAACCAACCGCGCCCACCGCGTGCCTCTGTCGCCGCAAGCCCTCGCGGTGATCGAGGCCCTGCGCCCGCTTACCGGTTCTACGGAATGGGCGCTCGCCAGCCGCGCGGACGGCAAGCGGCTCACTTGGCTGTCGCACAGTTCCGCCCGCCTGCGGGAGTGGTCTGGCCTGGAACATTTCACCCCGCACGACCTCAGAAGGACGGCTGCAACGTGGCTAGGCCGCTCCGGGGTCCGGCCCGACACCATAGACCAGCTCTTAAACCACGCCGCCGGCCGCATCACCCGCACGTACAACCGCGCCGGCTACGACACAGAGAAGCGGCAAGCGGTGACTCTACTCGGGGGGCTTGTGGAAGGCGCCATCGCGGGCGAGGAGCGGTCCAACGTGGTGCGGATCGCATGAGCGCGTGAGACGCTACAGAGCTGGAGTTGCCGCCCAAAGAGCTATTGACACAGGATGCTCCGCGTGGCATTGTGATCGATAACGCGAAAGCCCTCGCGCGAAGGAGACCGACAGGGCAAGCAGTAAACGGCATATATACCCCACAGTGGGGTATATGCCGCGAATGCTCACACTGTTTGGTACTCGCGCACGAAAGGAGCCTTTCGCGCCATGCAGGACACACTCCCCCCGAACATTATCCCCCTCTCCCGAATTCTCCGCCCTGCGCAGGCCGCCCGTATGCTTGGCGTCTCGCGAGCCACAGTTTATAGATGGGAGCGCGCCGGCCGGCTGGCACCGCGTGTCATTCTCGGCCCTGGCACATCCGGCTGGAAAGAATCCGATCTCGCCGCGTTCATCGCTGCGGCACCCCGTGGCGGCCCCGAGCGGGTCCTGGAAACCGAAGGCCGCGAGGGGTGACGTGGCCATTGTGGTCTCGTCGGTTCTGAATTCGGCGGCGCGCTCGCCGTACCGTACACTCGCGGAGATTCTGGCGGACCCCAAGGTTCTCGAACCGCCGGAAACGGTCGTGCCCCGGCTCGCTTGGCGCGGCCGAGTTACACTCCTCGCGGCGCGGGAGAAAGACGGAAAGAGCACGCTTGCCGGTGCTGCTGCGGCGGCCGTCACCTGCGGGACATCGTTTCTTGACGGGGTAGCCTTGCATGGTGTCGTTGTGCTCGCCGGATTGGAGGAGCATCCAACCGAGATCGCAACTCGGCTCGTTACCTTCCACGCTGAGCCTAGCAGGGTACATATCGCGACGTATATAGAGTCCAATCCCGTCAGTGAGCTGGAAATGGCGGTGGAGCGGATTCGGCCGGCTCTCGTGATCGTGGACACCCTTTCGGCGATAGCAGAGGGAAAGCTGGAAGACGGAAGCGCCAAAGCGTGGCAGCCGCTCATGGCTGCGCTTACCAGGATCGCGCGTGACTTTAACTGCGCTGTCATCATAGTCCACCACTCGCGGAAGTCTGACGGGGGCTACAGGGATAGCACGGCCATCGGTGCTAACGTGGACTGCATTATCGAAATGCGCCCAGAAGATCGGGACCCAAGCGCGCGTCACCTGAAAGCACGCGGGCGGTTTCCGGTTCCCGATTGCACGATCCGCTACAACGGCACTGGTTACGAGATGGCGGAGACAGCCGAACCGGAGGAAGCAATCCGGAGCGCGGTTGAAAGGTATGTCAAAGAGCACCCCGGCTGTACTCTCGGCAAGTTGCGCGAGGGGGTTGTAGGCTCTTCCGCAAAGGTTGGGAGCGTGGTGGATGAATTGGTCTCGGAAGATGTCCTCCGGGAAGAGAGCGGACCGCGCAATGCTCGCCTCTTCTATCCGGCCTTTCCGGCCGTAAACTTGATACAGCCGTAACCCATGATCCGACCTGTTCCGCCACCTGTTCCAGCCGGTCCAAGGTTGACCTGTTCCGCGACCTGTTCCGAACCTGTTCCGGCCTTGTTCTACCGAGATTTTCTCCTGGAACGGGAGGACTTGTTCCGCTGTGGGCAACCCATAGGGTTGCCACACGGAACAGGTCAGAGAGCACAACCCGCCAGCGCAACCGGCAACCCATGATAGAGGCGACCCATGAAAGCCCGTAGACAGCGCTGCACAGCCCACGTCTCAGACGGCTCTCGGCCGTGCCAACGGTGGGCGATCAACGGCTCTACCGTCTGCGCGACTCACGGCGGCCAAGCCCCCCAAGTCAAGAAATCGGCACGGGAACGGCTGGCCGAATTGGTAGAGCCGGCCCTTGAGGGACTGCATACGGCATTGAAGTCTGGAGAGATTCCGTCTATCGTGAAAGCCGCTCAAATCGTGCTCGATAGAACCGGCTTTCATCCGTCAAAGGCAATTGAGTTGACCGGGGAATTTGTTGGACCTGTCGAGGTAGTACCTGCGGAACGTCTAGCCCGCTTGAGTGTCGAGGAAAAGGTGGTACTAGTTGAGTTACTGGAGAGAGTGGGCATATCGTGCCGGTCAGAGGGTGGCCGATCTTGAGTCTATAACTTGCTTCAGTGGCCTGCAAGCTCGAATATAGCACCCCCCGCGTTTGCGATCGCTTCACCAAGTACGCGCAGTTGCTCAGATAGGGTCGGTGGCCAATCGACCTTCTTGTTATCCCTTTTTCCGATTTCATTAACAAAACCAGCAAGGTATCCATGCAAAATTTGATCGCCCCCCTCTAATACATGCGCCAACGAGTTGCGCGCAGCGTTTAGCTTCCGAAGGCCGCCGAGCAGGTGACTCTCGCCTAAACCCGCTAGGGCAAGCTCTAACATCAATGAAAAGGAAACATAGCCTGCTGCCTTCTTCAATTGCGTTCTCAGCGTCTTTTCTTTGACACCCAGGCGATGCGCCAACAAAAACCGTAATGCGCCTTCAGTGACGACGTGACCCTTGAGCGTGGCCAATTCAAGATCAGTAATTTTCTCGTAACTGAATGCGACAAAGTCGGCCCATTGGTCGAGCTGTTCCTCATCATGGTATCCGTGTTTAGGCGACATGCGAAGTATCCCCTTTCCCCTATGATGATCTCAAAAGATCTAGTGGGGGCTTTCTCCTTCGCCAAGGGGATGCTGAGCGCCAGAAGCATCAATCTGGGATTGGAGAGCTTCAACCTGGGATTGGAGCGCGTTCCGCTCATCTAGCGCTTTGTTCCGCTCACCTAGCGCCTTATCCCGTTCACCAAGGAGCTCATTCCGTTTGCCAAGGACCTCATCCCGCATTCCGTGCGCTTCGTTCCGTTCGCGCAGAGCTTCATTAAGCTGTTGACTGACGGCACCCGAGCCCTTGACCAAAGCATCTCGCCACGCAAGATACTGAGTAATCATAAAGCCAACTCCGAATAGAAGAAGAAACAACCAAGAAGGAGGAGTTTTCCACCATGGCGGATTCCATTTGTCCATCGCCCACAGCAGCATTGTGACGGCAAAGCTTCCTACCACAGCCGCCCCATGGTGGTACAGAGAGCGCATATACTGACCAAAGTTCCGCATTTCGGGATGCATGGCTATCTCCGCTCAGCCCCCCAACTCCTTTGGGAGGAATGGAGTGCCTAGTCAGCTCCTTCCATCCGCTAATGATACGCCATGCGCCCGCACAGTCTAGGGAAAGACAAGGGGCGGCCCCCATTCCAGGAACCGCCCCCCCGATGCTGCCGCGTCGATCCTGTTACGTGCGGGTGGTGACTTTCTCGTACAGCCAGATGAGCGCTTGCACCTTCCCCTGGTCCGGAGCGCCCGCGAGCACCTTCTCCGGGTCCGTCTCTTGCCAGTCGATCTCAAGGCCCGCCAGCTCCGCCGCCAGCGCCATACAGGACTTCCGGAGGGAGAGGGTGGCGATGATCCGCCGGGTTGGGAGGTGCGCGAGGGAGTGCTCCCCAGAGCCAGGAGCACCCGTCCCCCGGCCGCTCCCTCGGAAGATGCCGAACGGCCGCGAGACGAAACCCGGGACCTCGACATCCGCCACGATCTCCGGCCGGCGAGAGGTGTCCGTCAACCGGACCAGGAACCGGCCACGATCCCAGAGGAGCGGCGTAGCGCGGCCCGATCTCGCCAGCTCTCGGAGGGCAGCATCCGCCGTGTCCGCGAGCCAGGAGGAGACCTCTACGCCCCTATCCGCCGCCGCCGCTCTCCAGCGCTCGGCCTGCTCCTGGTAGGCGTCCACCGTGAAGCTCACCGCCTTGTCGAAACGGCTTGCCATCTTGGGCCATCCCATGGCTACGCCTCCCCCCGAAACGAGCCCAGCTCCTTCTCCAGCTTATCGGCCAACTCTCCCAGGGCGTGCGCCACGTCGGTGCCGACGCTTGCAAGGTACTCCTCGTGTGGAGTGACGGGGCCGAAGTTCTCCCCGGTCCACTCCAGGAGCGCGCCTTGAACGTGGTGGAGATCCGCCACGGCGGCCCGCAGACTGGCCCGGAAGATCCCCTCGGGTTGGTTAGGCCACTCCCCCCAGGCGGCGAGGACGAAGTCGAGCAGGAGCTTGCCGAAGGCTCGCATCGTGGCGTTCGCCGTGGCGTCGGTGAAGAGCACCAGGAAGGTCTCCCGGAAGGCGGGGAACTCCTCGTACTCCTCCGGGACGATCATGGGGGGGACGAAGGACGGCGGCGGCGGGGTAGAATTGGGCAGCTCGGGCATAGCTAACTCCTGTGCTCGGGTCAGGCTCGGCGGACGTGTGTCTGCACCCCGCCGGGCCGTCTGGTTTATCCCGCTCCCTGATGGGAAACGGAAGTTGAACCCGGCGCTACGCGGCGTCGGTTGTCTTTTGGGGAGAAGGATCGAGATCGGGACGGGCCGGCCGGAAGGGCGTTGCGCCAAGCGAGCGCACCAGTGGTCCACAAGTGGTCCACGACGCAAAAGGGGCTCCGGAACCACTTCAGCGGTTCGCCCGTAACTAACTGATTTTAGAAGACTTAGATGGTGCGCCCTAGAGGATTCGAACCTCTGACCTACAGCTTCGGAGGCTGCCGCTCTATCCAGCTGAGCTAAGGGCGCGCTTGAAAATGCGCGGTGTGTAAGGAACGAAGTGGCCTGCCTGGAGGGATTCGAACCCCCGACCCGCGGCTTAGAAGGCCGCCGCTCTATCCAACTGAGCTACAGGCAGCCGTGGCGTGCGTCAGGTCCGAGCCTTCCCAGAAGCGCCGTCGGTATCGGGGCGCCCAGATTTGAACTGGGGACCCCCTGCGCCCAAGGCAGGTGCGCTACCAGGCTGCGCTACGCCCCGACGGAAACGCACAGGCGGCACAGTGTAAGTCAGGCGCACGGTCGAGTCAAATCGATCCGGCCCGCCGTGGTACCGTAAATCCATGAGGGCCTTAGATCTTCCTCCCGAGCCGCGGCCCGTTTTCAGCCGCGCCCTGCTGACCCCCGGTCCCCTCCCCCCCCTCTCTCATCTGGGCTTAAGCCTCCTGCGCCAGGCCGTCGAGTCCGGCCTCCGCTATTCGCTCTATCACCTCGGGCTGCCGGCTCCGGAGTCCTCCCCCCTGGAGGAGATTCGGCTGCGGCTCTATTTCGACGGCCGCAAGCTGCGCCCGCGGCTCACCTCCGTGGCGGGCGGCGCCGAGGTGGTGGCCGCCCTGCTGGAGCCCGGCGGCGTCGCCTCGCGGCCGGCCACTCCGCGCGAGCTCGAGGCCGCGCTCTCCTTCCATCGCGTCCGCCTCGGTCCCTTCCGTCTGCCCGGCCGCCGGCCGGTCGAGCTGCGCGGGGACGAGACCCCGGAGGATCTCTGGCGCACGTTCCGCGACCGCTTCGCCCGCGCGCTCCCGATCCTCGACGACGCCCTGCTCGCCGATCTCGTCGCCTCCATCGATCGCCGGGTGCTGCGGGCGGGGAACGAGGAGGCGTGGCCGGTGCTGAGCGAGTCGGCCTGGACCCTGCGCACTCAAGGCAAGGGGGATCTCCGCCGCTTCGGCCTGCCCGACCCGATGGCTCCCTCCTGGGCCGAGGAGCCCGACCTCGCGCTCGCCGCGCGCCACGCCCTGGCGCCCCACACCGCCCCCGGACGCGACCGCCACCGCGGCCGGTTCCGCGAGGCCTATCGCGCCGCCCTCACCCAGGTCGCGCCGGTCTACCGGGCGCTCGGCCGCGCCGCCGCCGGACGCGGGTTGCTGGGCGATCCCGAAGACGCCTTTTTCCTTCCGCTGGAGCTCGCCGAGCACCTCGCCTCTCCCCATCTCCCCCCCTGGCTCGCCGAGGCCGCGCGCGACAATCGCGCCGAGCATGAGAGCCTGCGCAAGGCCGACGAGCCGCTCGACCTGATGGACGAACGGCTGGAGATGGCCCGGGTCGAGACCGAACGGCCGGAATGGACTTGGTCCCCCCTGCTGCCGCTCCCCTGACGTCCGGGCTGTGGCATCATTCCTGGCCGCCATGCCTTTCAGATTCCGGATTCCCCGCCTCGCGGTCCTGCGCCGCCTGCTGCGAGCCCACCCGCGGCTCCGCCGGACCCTGATCGGCCTCGCCGCCGTCTGGGTCCTGCTGCTGGGCGGCCTCGTCTGGCTGCTCTTCCCCTATCTCAGAACCTTCGGCGACATCGGCGCCGGACCTGGGAACGCGCCGTCGCGGATCTACGGCGCGGCGGCCACGATCCGGGTGGGCGACGAGACCCGTCCCGCCGACCTCGCCGGGGAGCTCCAGGGGCTGAGCTACAGCTCCTACGATGGAGAGATCCTCCCCAGCGGCCGGTACCGCGTTCAAGACGGTGGCAGGGACAACGCCGTCGCCATCCACCTCCGCCGGCACATGACGCCGCGGGGGGAGGTCGCCGGCGAGCTGCTGCTGGTCCAGATCAGAAAGGGGAAGATCGTCGGGATTCGCACCGACGGCCGGCCGGTCGAGCAGGTGGAGCTCGAGGCGCCGGTGCTCGCCACCTATTACGGCGTCGAGTCGCGGGAGAAGTGGCCGGTGCGGATCAAGGATCTCCCCGAGCACGTCGTGCGGGCGGTGCTCGCCGCCGAGGACGACTCCTTCTACTGGCACCCCGGCGTCTCGCCCACCGGCATCGTGCGTGCTCTGTTCGTCAACCTCCGGCACGGCGAGGTGACGCAGGGGGGGAGCACGCTCACCCAGCAGCTGGTCAAGAATGTCTTCCTCACCTCCGAGCGGAGCATCTTCCGCAAGATCCGCGAGGCGTTCATCGCCGTCGCCGTCGAGGTCCAGCACAGCAAGAAGAGCATCCTCCAGGGGTACCTCAACGGCATCTATCTCGGCGGCGCCAACGGCATCCAGTACTACGGCTTCGGCAGCGCGGCGCGGGCCTACTTCGGCAAGGACGCCAGCGAGCTGACCCTGCCCGAGGCCGCCGCGCTCGCCGGCATGATCAAGTCGCCGGGCTTCTACTCCCCCGTGACCCACCCCGATCATGCCCGTCAGCGGCGGGACGAGGTGCTCCGCCGCATGGCCGAGCTCGACTGGATCGACGCCGGCACCCTGGCGAGCGCCCTCGCGACACCGGTCGAGACGGCTCCGATGCGCCTCGGCGACCGCCCTGCCCCGCACTTCGCGGATGCCATGGCGAGCGAGGCCCGCGACCGCTTCGGTCTGCGGCGCCTCGGCAACCGGGGCTATCAACTGTTCTCGACGCTCTCGATGCGGGACCAGGGGATGGCCCGCCAGGCGGTCACCGACACCCTGCGCAACCTCGACCGCCAGGGGCGCCGCGGCGCCGATCCGCTCGAAGCCGCGCTGATCTCGGTCGATCCCAAGAGCGGCGCCATCCTCGCCTACGTCGGCGGCCGGAACTTCGCGAAGAGCGAGTTCGACCGCGTCTCCCAGGCCCACCGCCAAGCCGGGAGCTGCTTCAAGCCGATCGTCTTCGTCGCCGCCCTGGAGAGCGGCAAGTTCTCGCCGGCTTCGAAGCTCAAGGACGAGCCGCTCACCCTCAAGACCGGCGGCAGCCGCTGGACGCCGAAGAACGCGGACGGCGAGTTCCTGGGCGAGATCACCACTCGCACCGCTCTCGAGCAGAGCCGCAACGTGCCGCTGATCCGTCTCGCCATGGCCGTGGGGCTCGACAAGGTGGCGGCGACCGCCCACCGGATGGGAATCGAATCCGAGGTCCAGCAGGTCCCCGCCTCGGCCCTGGGCTCCGCGGAGGTGACGCCGCGCGAGGTGGCGACCGTCTACTCGACCCTCGCCAACGGCGGCGTGCGCCCCGTCCTGCACGGGCTTGCCGTGGTGCTCGACCCCGAGGGCAAGCCGGTCCGCGAGCCGAAGCCGAAGGCGCCCGAGCCGGCGATCAACCCGCAGGTGGCATTCATCACCACCTCCGTCCTCGAGGGGGTGGTCGAGCGGGGGACGGCCCGCGGGGTGCGGCGCTACGACATCCCCGGCCCGCTGGCCGGCAAGACGGGGACCACCAACGAGGCGCGCGACAGCTGGTTCGCCGGCTACCGTCCCGACCGCGTGACGGTGGTCTGGGTGGGGCGCGACAACCCCGGCGCCACCACCCTCTCCGGCTCGCGGGCCGCCCTCCCCATTTGGGGCCTCTACATGAAGGCCGCCCTCGGCGACGCCGGCCAGGGCAAGTTCGCCGAGCCCGCCGGCCTCGAGCACGCGGTGATCTGCCGGCAGAGCGGCCTGCTCGCCCGGCCGATCTGCCCGTCGCGGGTCGACGAGGTCTTCCTCCCCGGCCAGAAGCCCACCCAGGTCTGCAACCTGCGGCACGAGCCGCGTTTCGAGGAGGCGCAGCGCGACTTCGGCCAGCGCCTCGGCGACTTCTTCAAGCGTCGCTTCGGAGGGCTCTTCGGCGGCGGCGAGGAGAAGCCTGATAAGCCGGAAGGGCAGACCCCGGAGCCGCCGCCGGACGCCCCGCCTCCTGCGGACCAGCCGCCGCCGTAACGGTCCCCTCTCCAGATGGATACGGATTCAGCGAGCCGCGGAGATCAGTAAAGCAGGGTTTCCAGCTTGCGCACGACTTCACGATAAACGTCGGGCTGCAGCCTGCACCAGAACTCGACGCGTCTCGCTCGCCAGTCCAGATTCTTTATCTGGTCGGCCAGTATGACTCCCGTGACGGGCAGGCCTTCGGGGACCTGAACTTCGAAAGGGTAGCCTTTGACCTGGTTCGTGACGGGGCAGAGCAACGCCATCCCGAGCCGGGCATTGTAAGCCTTTGGAGAGAGAACGACGGCCGGCCGGAACCCTGCCTGTTCGTGCCCTTTTTGAGGATCGAAAGAAATGCGTACTACGTCGCCGCGATCCGGGACATAGGACATGCCGGCTACCAGATTTCTCGCCCTACAGGCGGACCCGTATCGACCTCTTCATGCATGTTCTCGTCGGTTACCTTGGAAAGCAGCTCTTCCAGAGTCCACGTCGGCTCCGGGCATGGCTTGATGACCAGAGCACCGTCGACTACCGAGACGTCCACCTCGGACTGTTGATCCAGGCCGGCTTCAGCCGCAAAAGGTTTTGGGATTCTGACCGCCAAGCTATTTCCCCATCGCTGGATTTTCGTTTTCATCGCCCCTCCGGCTCTACAAAGAGTCTACAGCACGGGGCGAGCTCGCCAGCACTCGGGATAGGAAGATTCCCCATGAACCTTCCTGTAAACGGAACTTTTCGCCCCGGAACATACCTAAATCTTGGATAGGCGTCAAGGCGGCGTAAAAAGGAGAGGGGATCTCTCGATCCCTTCTCCCGCTTCTACCTTCCTTCTACTACCACTTCACCCTCGCTACGGCGCCGCCGGCGGCGGGGTGGGCTCCTGCGGCGTCTTCTTCCGGCGCGGCCGGCGCGGCTTGATGCCGAAGCCGAGGAGCGTCTGGTTTTCGAAACCGAGGTTCCCCCTGAGCATGGCGGCGATGCGGCCCTGGAGATCTTTGCCCTGCTTCTCCAGACCTTTCCGGTGCCGCACGGTCTCCTGGAGAGTGCCGCGCAGATCCTGCTGTTTGACGTCCATCGTCTTCGCCTCGGCGATCAGGGCTTCGAGGTCCCTCGCCTTGTCGGTGAGGAAAGGCATGTCCGCCAAGTGCGGTTGGAGAGCGGTGTTGAGCAGCTCCCAATCCGAGATGAACTTTGCGAGTGCGAAACCAGCCATGGTCTTTCTCCTTTTTTGAAGTCGAAATAGTTTCTGTTGCTGTGTAGGGCCATCCCGGACCCTTGCTCAGGTGTGTGATGGATCGATCAGATATACGTTTTCCTTCAGGTCCACGAACCTCCTTTCCGAGATCCACGAAGGTAATGTTCGCGGATCGAAGCAACATGCCGTCAGCAACTGAATGCGTATGCTAGGGGCGGGATTCCGGGCTGTCAAGGGGGTAAAAGCAAGAAATTGAAGCCAATCTCAGGGGTCTTTCCCTTGGCATAAAAAATACGTACGGCGGCGTAAAGATTTCGTACAATTCAGACAACGATACAGCAGATGTGCATGGAGCCTCGGGGAAAATAGATGATTCAGCCGCGATTTAATAGGAGACCGCCATGAAAACAGATCAACCTGGCGGCTCCAAGAATTTACCCCCGCGATTTTGTCTCGAAGCCGAGGGTTTTTCGAAAGGCCATCTGAATTAAGCGTTTCACCCATGAGGTCGAACGCATTTCTCCGGAGTTCAGCGAAACGGCGGTGAGGTCGAGCTCATTTCCCCCGGGGTTCAGGGGAAGAACGAAGGGGTTTACGCGAAGATCCGCGGCGGTTCAGCGGCGGGGCTCGTCTCCTCGGTGGTGAGGACGTTGCCTTCGACATCCATGTAGCGCCCCTGGCCGATGTCGAGCAGGCAGCGGTTGCGGCCGCGGCGCTTGGCCTCGTAGAGGGCCTCGTCGGCGAAGAGGATCAGCTCGGCGGCGGTCTTGATGTAAAGGTCGGGGAAGGAGGCGACGCCGGCGCTCAGTTTGAGCGGGACGCGCTGTCCCTCGACCTCGAACTCCAGGGCCTCGACGGAGCGGCGAAGGCGCTCGGCGACCGCCAGGCCGTCCTCGCCGTTGGTCCCCTCCATCAGGAGGATGAACTCCTCACCGCCATAGCGGCAGCAGAGGTCCTCGGTGCGGCGCAGCGACTTGAGCACCCCGGCGACCGCCACCAGGGCGGCGTCGCCGGCGGGGTGGCCGTAGGTGTCGTTGATCCGCTTGAAGTGGTCGAGGTCGCAGAGCAGAAGGGCCATCGACTCCCCGGTCTCGCAGCAGCGGGCGTGCCCCTCGTTCAGGCGCTTTTCGAGGACCCGCCGCATGGAGACGCCGGTCAGAGGGTCCTCGCGGGATTCACGGTCGAGCAGGCAGCGCTGGACGGCGGCGGTCATCTGCGGCAGCAGGCGATCGAGCAGCTCCACCTGACGGGGGTCGATGCGGCGGGGGTCGCACCAGAGACGGAGACGGGCGAGCACAGTGCCGTCCGGGCGGGCGCGGAGGAGGCGCTCGAGGATCTGCCACTGGGTGCGCCGGTGGAAGCCCGGCAGGGCGGGGGGGTAGCGGTCGGGCTCGGGCACTCCCGCCTCGAGGGCCTCGGAGCCCGGCCCCCGCCACCAGCTTTTCAGCTCGCTCCCCGGCGCCAGCGCCTCGAACTGGAACCAGAAGAACTTGACGACGTTGCCGCACTCGGTGTGGATGCGGTCCGCGATCGAGGTCATCTCTTCGAGCGGGGTGGTCATCCGGTTGCTGGCACGCCGCAGCCGCTCGAGGTTACGGGCGCGGTGCTGCGCCTTCTGCCGGAGCATCCCGTGGCGGGTGGTCTCGACGGCGAGACCGCCCAGGCAGCCGGCGAGGAAGGCGGCGAGCGGCCAGCCCGCCCGGTCGCCGGCGAGGAGGACGGCGCCCCCGGCGATCCAGCCCCCCGCGTCCAGGGAGAGGGGGAGGAGGATCGAGCGGAAACGGAGCGGGGCCTCGGGGCGCCGGATCTTGCGGTCGGCCGCCTCGAGGCCGATCCAGAGCAGGAGATAGACCACCGCGGCGACAAGCAGCGCCGGCACCGGGCTCCAGCGGCCGGCGAGCCCCGCCCAGGCGCCGCCCGCGGCGAGGGTCGCCAGAACGGCGCGGCCGGCGCTCTCCAGGGAGCGGGGGAGGAAGTCCCGGCGCTCGTGGGGGTGCAGGGAGGCGAGGCGGTGGACGATGCGGAGCGTCATCTCGACCACGAGCAGAAGCCCTGCCGCCAGCGCCGCCGCGGGCGCGGCGCCGGAGAGCCGGAAGGCGGCCGGGAGGATCATCGCCCCGAGCCCGAGAGTGGCGATTCCCACCGCCGGCCGGTGGCACGCCGCGGCGGTGCCGGCGAGGACCAGCACCACCAGCAGCCACGCCGGCATCGGCTCTTCTCGCACGAGCGCCGGCACCCGCCAAGCGAGGGCGAGGGCCAACGCGCCCCCCGCCGTGGGCAGCAGGGAGGCCCAGAGGTCGCGGGGCGAGCGGGAGCGCTTCATGAAGGTGTGAGGGTTGAAGAGTCTTTGGGGATGGTAGCAGAAGAACCGCTGGGCCCCCCGCCCGAACCCTCACCCCCGGCCCCTCTCCCGACACGGGAGAGGGGAGAAAGACGTGATAAGTCGGAGAGACGGGATATGCCAGAATGTGGGGAAAAGTCGTTGAGGGAGGAAATATGCCGGGAGGGCGTTATGTGGCCAGGGATCTGCGGCGGAAGGCGACCGAGACGGAGCGGGTGCTTTGGGAGAGGCTCAGGGATCGCCAGCTCGAAGGCCTGAAATTTGTCCGGCAGTATACGATCGGGTCTTTCGTCGCGGATTTCTGCTGCCGCGAGCGGCGGCTGATCGTCGAGGTGGATGGAGAGATCCACGACACCGACCAGCAGTCCGCGTACGACCAGGAACGTGACGCCTTCCTGCGAGGCCACAATTACGTTGTCATCCGTTTCACCAACCACGAGGTTCTGACGGCTCTCGAAACCGTCCTGGGCAAGATCGCCACAGTCGCCGCCCAGGAGCCCTCCCCCTGGCCGCGTCTCAAGAGCCTGCGCTAACAGCGCTGTTCTCCCCTCTCCCGTGTCGGGAGAGGGGCCGGGGGTGAGGGTTCGGGCGGGGGTGCGTCCGCCCGGTATACGATCCTCCCCGGCAAGGAGGGAGACGCGCCATGAAGGTCCCACTATGAAGGTCCTGGTCCTCAACTGCGGCAGCTCGTCGCTCAAGTTCCAGCTCATCGAAACCGACGATGCGATGGCTCGCGAGGGGCGCGACCGGACTTTGGCCAAGGGGCTCGTCGAGGACGCCGGGGGGACGGCGGTCCTCCATTACGAGGCGGAGGGGAAGAAGCCGGTCCGCGACGCGATCGGGGCTTTCCAGCACCGGACGGCGGTGGAACGGGCGCTGGCGATGATGACGGATGCCGAGAACGGCGTCATCCCCCACAAGGACGAGATCGGCGCCGTGGGGCACCGGGTGGTCCATGGCGGCGAGCGGTTCCAGTCGTCGGTGCTGATCGACGACGCGGTGATCGAGGGGATCGAGGCCAACATCGCGCTCGCGCCGCTCCACAATCCCGCCAATCTCCAGGGGTACCAGGCCGCCAAGGCCGTGCTGCCGGAGGCTCCGCAGGTGGCGGTGTTCGACACCGCGTTCCACCACACGATGCCGGAGGCGGCCTATCTCTACGCGCTCCCCTACAGCCTCTATCAGCGCTTCGGCATGCGGCGGTTCGGCTTCCACGGCACGTCGCACCGGTTCGTCTCCGGGCGGCTCGCCGCGCTGCTGGGCCGTGAGAACGACCCTGGGTTGCGGCTCATCACCTGCCATCTCGGCAACGGCGCCTCGGCGTGCGCCGTGCTCGGCGGCAAGTCGGTGGACACCTCGATGGGCTTCACCCCGCTGGAGGGGCTGGTGATGGGCACCCGCTGCGGCGATCTCGATCCGGCGGCGTTGCTGTTCATCATGGGCCGCGAGGAGCTCGGCGCCGCCGAGGCGAGCGCGCTGATGAACAAGCACAGCGGCCTGCTGGGGCTCTCGGGGCTGTCACACGACATGCGCACGCTGCTGGAGGCCGAGGAGAAGGGGAACGAGCGTGCGCACCTCGCGATCGAGGTCTTCTGCTACCGGCTGCGCAAGTACATCGGCTCGTACGTCGCGGCCCTGGGCGGGGTGGACGCCGTGGCCTTCGCCGGCGGCATCGGCGAGAACTCTCCGGCCGTGCGCGAGCGGACGATGCGTGGCCTCGACGCCCTCGGCCTTGCCGTCGATCCGGCGCGCAACGGCGAGGCCCAGGGGAAGGAGGCCGAGATCTCGCCGGAGGGGGCGCGGTCGCGGGTGTTCGTGGTGCCGACGAACGAGGAGCTGATGATCGCGCGGGATACGGCGGGGATCGTTGGGGGATCGCTGAAGGCTTAGACGTGGAAAAGGGCGACCGCAGGTCGCCCCTACAACCTCCGGCATAAGGTAGGCGTTGGTCGAAGGTTGTAGGGGCGACCTGCGGTCGCCCTCAGCGCTGGGCCTACCGTTCCACCGGCTTCCCATCCGCGTCGTTGCTGGTCTCCTTGCCGCCCCGCGAGGGCGCGCCCTTGTTCTGCCAGGACCAGTCGCGGATCTCGGGGACGTCGTCGCCATGCTTCCGGATGTACTCCCCGTGCTCGATCAGCCGGTCGCGCGTCATCTGCCTGAGGTAGGCGGCGCGGGAGCCGAGCTTGGGGACGCGCTCGATGACGTCGGCCACTAGGTGGAAGCGGTCGAGGTCGTTGCGCACTACCATGTCGAAGGGGGTGGTGGTGGTCCCCTCCTCTTTGTAGCCGCGGACGTGGAGGTTGTCGTGGTTCTTCCGCCGGTAGGTGAGCCGGTGGATCAGCCAGGGGTAGCCGTGGAAGGCGAAGATGACCGGCTTGTCCGTGGTGAACAGGATGTCGAACTCCTTGTCCGAGAGGCCGTGCGGATGCTCGCTCGGCGGCTGCAGGGTCATCAGGTCGACGACGTTGACGACGCGGACCTTGAGCTCCGGCAGCTCGCGCCGCATCAGATCGACGGCGGCGAGGGTCTCCAACGTGGGCACGTCGCCGGCGCAGGCCATCACCACGTCGGGATCGCCCCCCTGGTCGTTGCTCGCCCACTCCCAGATGCCGATGCCGGAGGTGCAGTGTTTGACCGCGGAGTCCATGTCCAGCCACTGCGGGGCCGGCTGCTTGCCGCAGATGATCACGTTGACGTAGTTGCGGCTGCGCAGGCAGTGGTCGGTCACCGAGAGCAGGCAGTTGGCGTCCGGCGGCAGGTAGATCCGCACCACCTCGGCCTTCTTGTTGGCGACGTGATCGATGAATCCCGGATCCTGATGGCTGAAGCCGTTGTGGTCCTGCCGCCAGACGTGAGAGGTCAGCATGTAGTTGAGCGAGGCGATCGGGCGCCGCCAGGGGATCTCGCGGATCGTCTTCAGCCACTTCGCGTGCTGGTTGAACATCGAGTCGATGATGTGGATGAACGCCTCGTAGCAGGAGAAGATGCCGTGCCGGCCGGTCAGCAGGTACCCCTCCAGCCACCCCTCGCACTGATGCTCGGAGAGCACCTCCATGACGCGGCCGTCGTGGGAGACGTCCTCGTCCGTGGGCTCGATCTCGGCGGCCGACTCGCGAGCGGTGGCCTCGAAAACGGCGTTCCAGCGGTTCGAGGCCGTCTCGTCCGGGCTGAAGATGCGGAAGTTGCGGGCCTCGGCGTTGAGCCGCAGCACGTCGCGCAGGAAGGTACCCTGCACGCGGGTGGCTTCGCCGAGGGTGGCGCCGGGGAAGGAGACGTCCACCGCGTAGTCGCGGAAGTCGGGCAGGCGCAGGTTGCGCAGCACGGCACCGCCGTTGGTGTGCGGGTTGGCGCTCATCCGCCGGTCGCCGTGGGGGGCGAGCTCGGCGATCTCCGGGCGCAGCCGGCCGTGCTCGTCGAACAGCTCGTCGGGGCGGTAGCCGCGCATCCAACTCTCGAGCATCTTGACGTGCCCGGGGTTGGCGGCCATCTCGGACAGGGGCACCTGATGGGCGCGCCAGGTTCCCTCGACCGGCTTGCCGTCCACCACCTTGGGACCGGTCCACCCCTTGGGCGAGCGGAGCACGATCATCGGCCAGCGCGGCCTTTCCTTGAAGCCGTTCTGGCGAATGTCGGCCTGGATGCTCCGGATCTCGTCGAACACCTCGTCCAGCACCGACGCCATGCGCTGATGCATGGTGTCGGGGTCGTCCCCCTCGACGTAATAAGGGGCATAACCGTAGCCCCGCATCAGGCTGTCCAGCTCCTCGTGCGGGATGCGGGCAAGCACCGTGGGGCCGGCGATCTTGTAGCCGTTGAGGTGGAGGATGGGGAGCACGGCGCCGTCGTAGACCGGGTTGAGGAACTTGTTCGAGTGCCAGCTGGTGGCGAGGGGGCCGGTCTCGGCCTCGCCGTCGCCGATCACGCAGGCGGCGATCAGGTCCGGGTTGTCGAACACCGCGCCGTAGGCGTGGGAGAGGGAGTAGCCGAGCTCGCCCCCCTCGTGGATCGAGCCGGGAGTCTCGGGCGCCGCGTGGCTCGGGATGCCGCCGGGGAAGGAGAACTGCTTGAACAGCCGCTTCATCCCCGGCTCGTCCTGGGAGACGTCGGGGTAGATCTCGCTGTAGGTCCCTTCGAGATAAGCGTTGGCCACGATCCCCGGGCCGCCGTGGCCGGGGCCGGTGATGTAGATCATGCTGAGGTCGCGCTGCCGGATGATCCGGTTCAGGTGGACCCAGATGAAGTTGAGCCCAGGGGTGGTGCCCCAGTGGCCGAGGAGCCGGGGCTTGATGTCCTCGATCGTGAGGGGCTTCTTGAGCAGCGGGTTCTTGTATAGATAGATCTGCCCCACGGAGAGATAGTTCGCCGCGCGCCACCACGCGTCGATCTTCCGCAGGAGCTCGGGGGAGAGCGTTCCGTCGTCCGGCATTTCAAAGTCCTCCTTCCACCACGCGGAGGCTATCCTGACACAACTGGGTGAAGGCGGCTGAAAGGAGCTCCAAGGCCATGCTACCATTCCTTCCGGTAGAAGCCGGGCGAGGAGTTGCTTCCTGACGGAGTTTCATGCTGTGATTCCGCGACCCGTCGGGAGAGGCAGGCACGCATGAACGCCATTCCACTCAGGCGACTCGAACAAGAGATCGAGTATCCCACCTCCGACGGCCAGCCCATGGCCGAGACGCTCGAGCACCAGCAGGTGATGATCGACCTCATCGAGGGGTTGAGGCACCGCTACGCCGAGGTGCCGGATGCCTGGGTGGCCGGCAACTTCTTCCTCTGTTACGAGCGGGGCAATCCCAGAGCCCACGTGGCTCCGGACGTGATGGTGGCCAAGGGGCTCGAGAAGCGGAGGCGGCCCAACTATCTGCTCTGGGAGGAGAAACCGCCCAGCCTAGTAATCGAGGTGACGTCGCGGACGACGCGCCGGGAGGATCAAGGCAAGAAGAAGTCCCTCTACGAGCGGATCGGCACCGAGGAGTACGTGCTCTTCGATCCCTTTGGCGAGTACCTGCGGCCACGGCTCCAGGGGTATCGTCTCGATGGGCTCGACGGAAGGCGCTTTCAGCCCGTATCTCTGGAAGAGGACGGCTCGTTACGCAGCCGGACGACGGGTCTGACACTCCGTCCCGAGGGCTGGCGACTGCGGCTGGTAGACAGTGTCACGGGAGAGCCCATCCTGTGGCATGAGGAAGTCGAAGCGGCCCTCGCTCGCGAGACCGCCGCCCGGCGGGCCACTCAGGAGCGGCTCCGGGTTCTGGAAGAGGAACTGAACCGCCTGCGCCAGCGGTAGATCCCTCGTCTCTCGCCCTCCACCGACCGGCGGCGCTCAGCGCCGCGTGAGCGGCCAGATCAGTGGCAGGAGCCCGAGGATCAGCACATAGATCAGCAGAACCAGCGGCAGGCCGACGCGGAAGTAGTCGCGGAAGCGGTAGCCGCCGGGGCCCATCACCAGGATGTTGACCGGGCTGCCGAGCGGGGTGAGGAAGGCGACGGAGGTGGCGAGCGCGACCCCCATGGCGAAGGCGCGCGGGTCGGCGCCGATCCGCTGGGCGGTCTGGATGGCGATGGGAGCCACGACAGCCGCGACCGCCGCGCCGTTCATCGCCTGGGTGAGCAGGATGGCGAGGAGGACGAGCCCGGCGAGGAGCGCCAGCGGACCCGCGCCTCCCAGCACGGAGAGCAGCCCGTGGGTGATCAGGTCGGCGGCGCCGGTCTTGGTCATCGCGGTCCCCAGCGGCAGCATGCCGGCGACCAGGAAGACGCTCCGCCATTCGACGGCCTGGTAGGCGTCGTCCATCGACAGTACGCCGGTGAGGATCATGACCAGCGCGCCGCCGAGCATGATCTCGCCGACGCCGAAGCGGTTGCTGGCGGCGAGCGCGAGGGTGGCGACCATGATCGTCAGCGCCAGCCGGCTCCGGCGGCGCGACGGTGGCGGCTCGTCGACCCCGCGGTCGAGGACGATGAGGTCGGATTCGGCGCGCAGCACCGGCAGCCGGCCGCGTTCCCCCTGGAGCAGCAGCCCGTCGCCGAGCTGAAGGGGGAGATCGGTCAGTCCCGTGCGCAGCGACCGGCCGGCGCGCCAGATCGCCAGCACCGCCATGCCGTAACGGTCGCGGAAGCGGGTCTCGCGCAGGGTGCGGCCGATGAGGTCCGAGCGCGGGGAGAGGATGGCCTCCACCAGCACCACCGAGCGGGATTCGAGGTCGCGGTCGCGCCGGTGGCCCGGTGGCAGGGGGGCGAGGCCGGCCGCGAACCCCGGGCCTTCCGGCTCGCCGGTGAGGAGGAGTACGTCCTCGGCCTGGAGCTCCTGATCCGGCGAGGGCGCGCGGACGATTCGATCCTCGCGCTCGATGGCGAGCACGTTGACGCCGTAGGTCTCGCGCAGGCGGCTGCCGGCGAGGGTCTGACCGACCAGCGGTGATCCCGCGGGCACGCCGGCGCGGGAGAGGGTCTCGCCCAGATGGTAGACCTCGGCGAGGTTGGCCTCCTGGCGCTGCAGGTCCTCGTAGAGCTGGACGGGCGAGCGCGCGGGGAGCTGGCGCCGCCCCCACAGGGCCATGTAGGCGATGCCGGCGGCGACGAGCGGCAGGCCGAGCGGCGCGAAGTCGAGGAGGCCGAAGCCCTGGAGACCGCGGTCCTGCAACAGGCTGCTGACCACGATGTTGGTGGTGGTCAGGAGGGTGGCCATGCCGCCCAGGATGGTGCCGAAGGCGAGCGGCATCAGCAGCCGGGAGGGGTTCACGCCCGAGCGCTGCGCCGCGCCCGAGACGGCGGGCAGCAGCACGGCGGCGGCGGCGATGTTGTTCATGAACAGGGAGAGCAGGGCGGCGGAGAGCATCACCACCCCCACGAGCCGCTGCTCGCTGTTGCCCGCGACCCGCACGAGGAGGCTTCCGACGCTGTGGGTGACGCCTGCCCGCTCCAACCCCGCGGCGAGGATGAAGATCGCGAGCAGGGTGATCACCGCCGAGCGGCTGAACCCGGAGAAGGTCTCCTGCGACGTCAGCACCCCCGTCGTGCCGAGCGCCACGACCACCAGCAGCGCCACCAGGTCGGCGCGCAGCCGCTCGGTGAGCAGGAGCGCCATGGCGGTGCCGGCGATGATCAGGGTGATGAGGAGGTGGGGGTTCATGGAGGGGTGAGATGCCCCGTCCCCGAATCCCCCATCTCCACCTTGCCCCCGGGGAAGTACTCCTTCCAGCGCCGCGTCACGGTCGCCGCGGTCTCCTCATCCGCGAACAGCTCCTTGGGGTACCAGGGCTTCATGCGGGCGTCGATCAGGATCGGCGGCGTGTAGGAGACATGGTGGCGGACCAGGGTGGTGGCCGCGGCGTGAATGTCCGCCGCCGGCTCGAAGCGGGTGAAGGTGGTCCAGAGGAAGTTGATCGGGCTGGCGGCGGCGCGGCGGGGCTCGTCGGTGAGCACGACGAGCGGCCAGACGGCGAAGGCCGGATGGGCGGCGAAGCGGGCGGCGGCGCCGGGATCGTCCGCCCAGGCGGGGGCGCCGACCACCAGGCAGCCGGGTGAGAAGACGTGGACGTCCGTCGTCCCCTGGGGGAGCTCGGGGGCGGAGAAGCCGCGGGGGAGCTCGCGCACCGGATCGCCGAGGCCGAGCCAGACCCCCTTCGAGCCCTCGTTGACCACCGGGCCGGTGTAGTCGAGCGTGTCCATCGAGAGGTTCGAGAAGACGTAGAGGTCGGTCTCGGGGTGGGTGCGCTCGAGGATGTGGGTGAGCGTCGCGCGGAAATCCTTGAGGTCGACGGCGCGGTCGGTCACCAGCAGGAACTTGGTGAGCGAGAGCTGCCCCTCGCCCAGGATGCGGAAGGCCGAGGCCATCGCCTCCCGCTTGTAGCGCTGCTTGACCACGGCGGCGGCGAGCGAGTGGTAGCCCGTCTCGCCGTAGGACCAGAGCTGCTCGACGGCCGGCATGACCAGCGGGAAGAGCGGCGAGAGCAGCTCCTGGAGGAGGTCGCCGATGAAGAAGTCCTCCTGCCGGGGCTTGCCGACCACGGTCGCGGGGTAGATCGCGTCCCTGCGGCGGGCGATCTTCTCGACCTCGAAGACCGGGTAGTCGTGCTGGAGCGAGTAATAGCCGTAGTGATCGCCGAACGGCCCTTCCGGCCGGCGGACCCGCGGCGGTACTTTGCCGATCAGCGCGAACTCGGCCGAGGCGACGAGCGGGTATGGGCCCGGACCCGGAGAGACCAGCTTCAGCCGCTCGCCGGCGATCAGCGAGGCGAGCATCAGCTCGGGGACGTTCTCCGGCAGCGGTGCGATGGCGGCGAGGATCAGCGCCGGCGGGCCACCGAGGAAGACGGTCACCGGCAGGGCTTGGCCCCGCGACTCGGCGACGGCGTAGTGGTAGCCGCCCCCCTTGCCGATCTGCCAGTGCATGCCGGTCGTTCGCGCGTCGTGGACGTGGAGGCGGTACATGCCGAGGTTGTGCCCCTTGCCGTCCGGGTGCTCGGTGTAGACCAGCGGCAGGGTGACGAAGGGGCCGCCGTCCTCCGGCCAGGTGGTGAGCACGGGCAGGCGGTCGAGGCGGACGTCGGAGGTGACGACCTCGGCGACCGGTCCCGAGGCCCGCCGGCTGGAGCCGATCCGCAGCGCCTCCCGGCCGATGTCGCGAGCGCCCCAGAGCTTGGCGGGAGAGGGGGGCAGGAGCGTCTCGGCCAAGTGGACGAGCCGCTTGATGAGCCGCAGGGGGCGGGTGCCGAAAGCCATCTCGGCCCGGCGCGCGGTGCCGAAGAGGTTGGTGACCAGCGGGAAGTCGCGGTCCCGGACGTTGGTGAACAGCAGGGCCGGCCCGCCGGCCGCGATCACCCGCCGGTGGATCTCCGAGGCTTCCAGATGAGCGTCGACCGGCGCTTCCACGGTGACGAGGTCGCCGCCACGGCGGAGCTGATCGAGAAAGGCGCGGAGGTCGGGGTAGGTCGAGTCGGCCATGGCGGGGAGAGTGTATCCGTTCCCGGAAAGCTCCCCCCAGAAAAGGCAAGGCGGGGCCGCCGGAGCGGCCCCGCCTCAGGATTGAAGAGTGTTAGTTGCAGGGGTAGGGGCCGCAACCACCGCCACCATTACCGTACTTTTCGACATCGACGGCGATCGCGGTGCTACCCGTACGGTAGCCGCTGTCGGTCACCGTCAAGCCCAGCGTGTTGCTGGTGTAATTGTAGTTAATGCCGCCGCAGATCGTCCGGGAGTAGCTGCTCCCCGTGCCGACGGCGGCGCCGTTCCAGGTCCACTGGTAGGTGTAGGGTGACGTACCGTTGGTGACGGAAGAGGTCCAGGTGGTGGTGGTGCACACGCTCGCGCCTACATAGGTTGGACCGTTGATCGTAGGGGTAGGTGTCGTCGGCGTCGACCCGGGGCACAGGGAATTGGATGCCGACATGGAGTAGGAGGAGGGATTCAGCGAGCTGCTGGTCATGCTCGCATAGGCGGTGGATTCACAAACGGATCCGCCGTTCAGGCTGGCGTACGCGGTGGCGCTCACGTTCGCTCCGCTCCGGGGACCATCCGTCACGGTCTTGGTCGTCGGGGCACCGCTGACGGTGACCTTGGAGTAGGCCGTCGCATAGACCTCGCCGGTGAAGCCGCAGGTGCCGGTAAAGTTGGCGCTGGCGTTTCCCCAGGTGCCCTGGACCGTGGCCCCGTAGGAGGCGCTGGCGTCATAGGCGAAGTTGATGGAGCAGGTTGTCTTGGTGTCGATGGCCGTCTCGCCCAGGGCTTCGGCGGCCCGGGCGCGCTCGACCATCTTCTGGGTGCTCGCGATCTCCTTCCGGAAGCCGGCCACGGCTTTCTGCAGCTCGGGCGTCGGCCGGACCTGGAGCTCGCGCTGCAGCTTCCGGAGCTGCTGCCGCAGGTCCTGGAGCTTCCAGGCGAACCCTTCGGGGCCGAAGACGAAGCTTTCCACCTCGCCAGCTCTCAGCTCCCGCTGCAGCACCCCGTTCTTCACGATCCGCCACCCCTCACTCTGCATCTAGGCCAGAACATCATTGTCCGAAGTTTTCTTGGCTTCCTGAGCCAGAGTCGGGCGCGTGCTGGATACAAGGACGAGGGACAGCAAAAAGGCCACGAGGAATTTCTTCGTTGACATCTTCAGACATACTCCTCACGAGAATCGCCGGGCTGAATGCTCGACGAGCATGCAACTAATGCAGAGTTGAGTGGTCAACTTCGATTCATTGCTGCGCAGGATCTTAATTTTCCAGTATGTGTCTGTCAATCTTTTATATTTGATTGCCAAAGTCTATAATTAAGCATGTTTCAGCAAGACAAGTGGAAGGGTTCTTCGCGGTAAAAGTGCCAGTACAGCCAACCGGAGTCCGAGGAGAAGATCCATGTCCGAACCCATGTCAGCCCCGATTTACGCTCGCTGTCCCGTGCCGCGGGTTCGCCGCCGGCGCCTCTGGCTCCGCATCCTGCTGGCACTGGTGGTGTTGATCGTCCTCGTGGTTCTGGCCGGCTGGCTCTGGCTCCGCGGCCGCCTGGAGGCGAGCCTGCCGCGGCTCGACGGCGATCGCCGGATCGCCGGGCTGTCGGCCCCGGTCGAGATCGAGCGGGACGACCTGGGGGTGCCGACGATCCGTGCCGCGAACCGGCTGGACACCGCGCGGGCGCTCGGGTTCGTCCACGCCCAGGACCGCTTCTTCCAGATGGATCTGATGCGGCGGCAGGCGGCGGGCGAGCTGGCGGAGATCATCGGCCCGGCGGTGGTGAAGGTGGACCGGCGGCACCGGCTCCATCGCTTCCGTGAGCGGGCGCGGCAGGTGCTGGCGGCCTCCCCGCCGCGGGAGCGGGCGCTGCTGGCGGCCTACGCCGACGGCGTGAACTCCGGGCTCTCCACGCTCGGCGAGAAGCCGTTCGAGTACCTCGCCCTGCGCGTCGATCCCGCGCCGTGGCGGCCGGAGGACTCCATCCTTGCGGTCTACGCCATGTTCTTCGAGCTGAACGACGACACCGGACGCCGGGAGTCCGCCCTGGGAGCGTTCCGCGACACGCTTCCCGGCCCGATGTTCGATCTCCTGGCCTCACCCGGCACCGAGTGGGACGCCCCGCTCGTGGGCCCGGCCTACGAGACGCCGCCGATCCCCGGGCCGGAGGTCTTCGATCTGCGCAAGCGTCCGGCCTTGCCGAAGGCGGCGTCCCTCGGTTCGCCGGAGGGCGCCGGGGACGAGGATCTGGCGGCCGCCGCGGCCGGCAGCAACAACTGGGCGGTGGCGGGCACGTACACGGCGGACGGCCACGCCCTGCTCGCCAACGACATGCACCTGGGGATCCGGGTGCCGAACACCTGGTACCGGGCGTCGATGGTGCGGCCGGACGGCGCCGGCGGGTCGCTGCGGGTCACCGGCGTGACGCTGCCGGGAACGCCGACGCTGGTGGTGGGGAGCAACGGCCACGTCGCCTGGGGGTTCACCAACAGCTATGGGGACTGGACCGATCTCGTGGAGCTGGCGATCGATCCCAGGGACCCGAACGTCTATCGCACTCCCGAAGGGTGGCGGCGCTTCGCGACGGTGAAAGAGCGCATCCGGGTCAAGGGGGGGGCCGACGACGTCCTGGAGGTCAAGGAGACGATCTGGGGGCCGGTGATCGACGAGGACCGCATCGGCCGCCCTCGCGCGCTGGCCTGGACCGCCCATCACCCGGAAGCGGTCAATCTCGAGCTCGACCAGCTGCAGACGGCGCGCACCCTGGAGGAGGCGATGGCGATCGCCAACCGCGCCGGCATCCCGCCGCAGAACTTCACGGTGGCCGACGAAACGGGACGGGTCGGCTGGACGATCATCGGCAGGATCCCCCGCCGGGTCGGCTTCGACGGGCGGACCCCGGCCTCCTGGGCCGACGGCTCCCGCCGCTGGGACGGCTGGCTCTCCCCGCAGGAGTACCCGCGCGTGGTCAATCCCGCCTCGGGGCGGATCTGGACGGCCAACGCCCGGGTCGTGGACGGCGAGAGCCTGAAGACGGTCGGCAACGGCGGCTACGACCTCGGGGCCCGGGCACGGCAGATCCGCGACGACCTGATGAAGCTGGAGCGCGCGACGCCACGCGACCTGCTGGCGATCCAGCTCGACGACCGCGCCCTGTTCCTGGAGCGCTGGCGCGGCCTGCTCCTGGCGACCTTGAGCCCCGCGGCGGTCCAGGGGCACCCCGGGCGCGGCGAGCTGCGCCGGCTGGTGGAGACGAACTGGACCGGCCGGGCCTCCGTCGACTCGGCCGCCTACCGCGCGGTGCGAGCGTTCCGCGGCTTCCTGGAGGACGAGGTGTTCACGTCGCTGACCGGTCAGGGGGACGTGCCCGAGGAGGACCGGCTCCAGCCGACCTCGCAGTTCGAGGGACCGCTCTGGCGGATCGTCACCGAGCGCCCCGTCCACCTGCTGGAGCCCCGGTACGCGAGCTGGGACCAGGAGATCCTGGCCTCGGTGGATGATCTGCTGAAGAGCGGCGAGCGCCAGGGCACCCGGCTGGCGGACCGCACCTGGGGGGAGCGCAACACGACGCGCATCCGGCACCCGCTGAGCCTTGCCATGCCCGCTCTGGGCCGTTGGCTCGACGTGCCGCCGCGCCAGCTCCCGGGCGACGAGAACATGCCGCGCGTGCAGGGGCCGGCCTTCGGCGCCTCGGAACGGATGGTGGTCTCCCCCGGCCACGAGGAGGCCGGCCTCTTCGAGATGCCGGTGGGCCAGAGCGGGCATCCGCTGTCACCGTACTACCAGAAGGGGGAAGTGGCGTGGGAGGAAGGAAAGCCGGCGCCGTTCCTGCCGGGGCCGGCCGTTCACAAGCTGCGGCTGCTGCCAGGAGGGTGAACGGAAAGCCTCGCGCGCTCCGCTATACTCCCGCGCCGGACTGGGCTCATACGGGAGGGACCGCATGCCGCAGGACATCGTTCACGTGATCGCCATCTTCTATGCCGAGATCGGCAAGGAAAGTGAGATGGAAAGCGTCCTCCGGGAGCTGATCGAGCCTACCCGTCGCGAGGCCGGGTGCATCCGCTACGACCTGCTGCGCTCGCTCAAGGGGGAGCAGTACGTCGAGTTCGTCTTCGTCGAGGAGTGGGCCTCGGAAGGTGAGCTGGACGCGCACGGCCGCTCGGAGCACCTGCGGGGGCTGCGGGACCGGATCAAGGGCTCGATGGGCTCGCTCCCGCGCGTGATCCGCTACCGCCAGGTAGGCTGAACGTCCAGAACGACGTAGGGGCGCAGCATGCTGCGCCCCTACACCCTACACCCTACGCTCTGGCCTCTTCCCGCTCAGCGCGTCTTCGAGCGCCCGGCCAGGATCATCTCCCGTCCCGCCATGTAGAGCAGCACGGTCAGGAGAGCGAACGGGATCAGCGCCAGGAGGTCGGAGGAACCCCCCGCGTAGAACGGATTGATCGCCTCCATCGTCGCGGTCATCTTGTTGTCGAAGTTGGTCAGCAGTCCCTGGCTGAAGGCGATCGCGATGCCGGCGATGGCGCCGCCGGCGATGTAGCCCGAGGCCATGAGGACGCCGGGGCTCTTGTCCCCTTCGGCGGTCAGCTCCTCCTCGGTGAGGTTGCGGTGCGCGAGCTTCTTCGCCAGATGGCGGTCGACCAGCCAGCGCACCATGCCGCCGATGAAGATCGGGCTGGAGGAGGAGAGCGGCAGGTAGACGCCGACCGCGAAGGCGAGCGAGGGGATGCCGGACATCTCGAGGACGATGGCGATCATCACCCCCAGCAGGACCAGCCCCCAGGGGAGCTGCCGGTTGAGGATACCCTTGATGATGTAGGACATCAGGGTCGCCTTCGGCGCGTCGAACTTGTTGACCGTTATCTTCGTGCCGTTCGGCCCCGGGCGCTCCTTGTGGGTGCCGTTGATCCCGGGATCGACCAGGTAGACCGGCACGCCGGCGTCGTTGACCAGGTAGCGGCCGGCCGGGCCGCCCACGGCGTCGGTCTTCTGCCAGGAGTGATACGCGGTATGATCGGAGATCGACTGCGGTCCCTGGAGGGCCTCGGTCCGCAGCGTCGAGAGCGTCG
This sequence comes from uncultured Acidobacteriota bacterium, assembly GCA_963698025.1. Lineage (GTDB taxonomy): Bacteria > Acidobacteriota > Thermoanaerobaculia > Multivoradales > UBA5704 > DATARR01. The sequence goes on from OY969112.1 coordinate 3,916,711, forward strand.
CCGGATCGACGTGCAGGCCGGGCGCGTACCCCTCGGCGGTGATCTGCCCCGCCTGGTTGGCGAGCGGCACGTAGACGGTGGCGGAGTCGTTGAGCTTCAGCAGGATGGGGCCGAGCACCAGGGCGGACGCCAGGGCGCCGAACAGGATGGCGACCTGCTGGTGGCGCGGCGTGGCGCCGACCAGGAAGCCAGTCTTCAGGTCCTGCGAGGTGGTGCCGCCGTTCGAGGCCGCGATACAGACGATGGCGCCGATCGACAGCGCCGTCACGTAGTAGCTCGGGCCGGTCCAGCCGATGGCGAGGAAGACCAGGCAGGTCAGCAGCAGGGTCGCCACGGTCATCCCCGAGATCGGGTTCGACGACGAGCCGATCTCGCCGGTCAGCCGCGAGGAGACGGTGACGAACAGGAAGCCGAAGATGATGATCAGCAGCGCGCCCAGCAGGTTCCACTGCAGGTGGAGCTGGGGCACGAGCATGATGACGGCGATCAGCGCGAGGATGCCGCCGACCACGAACTTGAGCGACATGTCCTGATCGGTGCGCAGGACCGTCCGGCTGCCCTGGGCGGTCCCGGTGCGTCCGCGGAAGTCGGCGAGCCCTCCCTTGAGGCCGTGCCAGATCGTGGGCAGCGACCGGAACAGGCTGATGATGCCGCCCGCGGCCACCGCCCCGGCGCCGATGTAGAGCACGTAAGCGCCGCGGATCTGGTTGGGGCCCATCTCCGAAATCGGAATGGTGCCGGGCGCGATCACCCCGGTGGCGACGCCGCCGAAGTACTTGATCGCCGGGATCAGCACCAGATAGGCGAGCACGCCGCCGGCGCACATGATCGAGGCGATGCGTGGACCGATGATGTAGCCGACGCCGAGCAGCGTGGGGTTGATCTCGGCGGAGATCGAGCCGGCCTCGAAGGGCTTCTTGAAGATCTTCTCGGGGGTGTCCTTCCAGAGCTTGAAGACCTCCATCGCGGTCTGGTAGACGAGGCCGATGCCGAAGCCGGTGAAGATCGCCTTGGCGCCCGAGGCGCTCGCCTCCACGGCGGCGGGGGCGTTCCCGGCTTCGACGGCGCCGCGGGCGGCGATCAGCCGCTCCTCGTCCGTGGCGCCGGCCTTCAGCACCTCGGCGCAGGCGGTCCCCTCGGGGTACTTGAGGAGGCCGTGCTGCTCGACGATGAGCGCCCGGCGCAGCGGGATCATCATCAGGATCCCCAGCAGGCCGCCGAGCACCGCCACCAGCATCACCCGCGTGATCTCGAGATCGAAGCCGAGGATCATGATCGCCGGCATCGTGACGCCGACCCCGAAGGCGATCGACTCGCCGGCCGACCCGGCCGTCTGCACGATGTTGTTCTCGAGGATCGAGGCGCCCCGGAACCCGATCGAGCGGAGCCCGCGGAAGATCGTCAGCGAGATGACCGCCACCGGGATCGAGGCGCTCACCGTCAGGCCGACCTTGAGCACCAGGTAGAGCGACGAGGCGCCGAAGATGATGCCGAGGATGGTGCCGAGGATGAGCGGGAAGATCGTGAGCTCCGGCAGCTGCACCGAGGCCGGGATGAACGGCCGGAACGCAGCGGCCTGGGGCTCCTCCGGGAGCGCCCCCACGATGTCGGGGTACTCTTGCGGTGGAACTTCGTGAATAGCCATGCCGGGGCCCTTTCTCGCGAAAAGTTGGTCCGTGTACCCTAACACAGGCCCTAGACCGTGAACGCCAGCGTCAGCAGCGTCTGCTGCTCGATGCCGTGGGCCTTGGCCGAGCCGGTGGCCGGGCTGCCGCTCGCCGAGCGCTTGACCGAGCGGACCGGTTTCCTTGCCAGCCGCTCGATGCGGGGCTGGACGAAGAAGAGCGCGCCCATGTTGGCCGGCTCCTCCTGCACCCAGAGGATGTTGCGGGCGTTCGGGTGCTTCGCCAGCGCCGCGGCCAGCTCCGCCTGCGGGAAGGGGTAGAGCTGGTCGAGGACGAGGATCGCCGTCGAGGAATCCTGCCGCCGCTCCCGCTCCCGCCGCAACTCGTGGGCGATCTTGCCGCTGCAGAGGAGGACGCGCTGGGCGTCCTGCACCTGCCCGTCGTCGACCACCCGCAGGAAACGGTCGCGCGCGAAGTCCTCCAGGGTCGAGGAGGAGTCCTTGTGGCGCAGCATGCTCTTGGGGGTGAAGACGATCAGCGGCTTGCGCCAGGGGATCAGGGCCTGGCGGCGCAGGAGATGGAAGTACTGGGCCGCGGTCGAGGGCTGACAGACCTGCATGTTGTCCTCGGCGCAGAGCTGGAGGTAGCGCTCGATGCGCGCGCTCGAATGCTCCGGCCCCTGCCCCTCGTAGCCGTGCGGCAGCAGCATGACGACGCCGGAGAGCAGGTGCCACTTGTCCTCGCCGGCGGAGATGAACTGGTCGATGATGATCTGGGCGCCGTTGGCGAAGTCGCCGAACTGCGCCTCCCAGCAGACGAGCGCCTCGGGGAAGTCGCGGCTGATGCCGTACTCGAAGCCGAGCACGGCGACCTCGGAGAGCATCGAGTCGTAGACCTCGAAGCGGGCCTGGCCGGGGGCGACGTGCTGGAGCGGCACGTACTCGGAGGCGTCCTCGATGTCGATCAGCACCGAGTGGCGCTGGTTGAAGGTGCCGCGCCGGCTGTCCTGCCCGGAGAGGCGGACGGGCGTGCCCCCCTTGGCCAGCGAGCCGAAGGCGAGCGCCTCGGCCATGCCGTAGTCGACGGGTCGCTTGCCCAAGCCCATCTCGGCCCTTTGGGCGAGCAGGGCCTGGATCTTCTTGTGGACGTGGAATCCCTCGGGAGCGGTGGTGATCGGCGCCGTCAGCGCGGCGATCTCGCCGGCCTCGAGGCCGGTCCGCACCTCGTATTCGGTCTCCCAGCACCCCCCGTGATAGCGGTCCCAGTAGGCCGGCAGGGTACGCATCGTCGGCTTCTTGTCGAGCGTGGAGGCCGCCTTGTGCGCGGCGTCCAGCTCGGCGCGGATCGCCGCCTCTCGGGCTTGCGCCTCCCCCTCGGGGACGCCGATCGCGCGGGCGTAGAGCTTCCAGAGCGGCGGGTGGGCCTGGATCTTCTTGTAGAGGAGCGGCTGGGTGATCGTCGGGTCGTCCACCTCGCTGTGGCCGTGCCGGCGGAAGCCGATCAGGTCCACCACCACGTCGCTCTTGAAGGTGAAGCGGAAGTCGACCGCGATCCGCGCCACCCGCGCCACGGCGTCCGGATCCTCGCCGTTGACGTGGAAGATCGGCACCGGCAGCCGGCGCGCCACGTCGGAGGCGAAGCGGGAGGAGTGGAGGGCCTTGGGCTCGGTGGTGAAGCCGATCAGGTTGTTGACGATGACGTGCACCGTGCCGCCCACCGAGTAGCCGGGGAGCTCGGACATGTTCAGCGTCTCGGCGAGGACCCCCTGGCCGGCGAAGGCGGCGTCGCCGTGGAGGACGATCGGGAACACCCGGTCGTGGTTCCGCTCGTCGCCGAGCCGCACCTGCTTGGCCCGCACGCGGCCGAGCGCCACCGGGTCCACCGCCTCCAGGTGGCTCGGGTTCGAGACCAGATGGATGTTGACCTTGTGGCCGTCCGGGCCGGTGAAGTCGCCGGTGGCGCCCATGTGGTACTTGACGTCGCCGCCGCCGAAGGTGCTGCGCGGGTCGACGTCCTCGAAACCGGCGAGGATCTCGGAGGGGGAGCGGCCGACCGTGTGCACCATTACGTTCAGCCGGCCGCGATGGCTCATCGCGACCACGACCTGCTGAACGCGGTGCTCGGCGGCGTCCTGGAGCATCTGATCGAGGCAGGGGAGCAGCGCCTCGACCCCCTCGACCGAGAAGCGCTTGGTGCCGAGGTACCGGGACTGGAGGAACTGCTCGAAGGTCTCGGCCCGGGTGAGCAGGTCGAGGATGCGCGTCTGATCGGGCCGGGGGGCCTCGGCCTCCATGCGCTCCTCGATCCAGCGCCGGCGCTCCGGATCGGGGATGTGCATGAACTCGACGCCGATCGTGCCGCAGTAGTGGCGCCGGCAGTACTCGGCGGTCGCGGGATCGGAGCCCTCGAGGCCGGGCTGGGCCTCGGGCTCGATGCGGTTCATGGGGTCCAGATCCGCCAGCAGATAGCCCAGCCGGCGGTAAGCGTCCAAAGTCTTCTCGTCCAGCGCGGTGGGGCGCTCGGACGTAAGGGTCGGGGTGGTGGCGATGGTCTCCATAACACAGTCAGGATACCGCAAGTGGCAAGAGGGGGAGGACCGGCGCGGATGATCTCGCTCAGGATTCACTCTGCTATGATTATGCCTCCGCGGCATATCCAATGGAGGGCTGTCATGGCGTCGAAGCTTCACACCCGGATCGCGATTTTCGTTCTCGTGCTGGCGAGCGCCCTGCCGCTTCTCGCCCAGACCCGCCTCATCGACAAGTGGCTCGGCGGCTTGAAGGAGACCGACCAGTACCTCCGGACGCAGCAGTGGGAGAAGGCCGCGAAACGGGGGCGCCAGGCCGGCGCGGACATCGTCGACCACGCGGGGACGGGGGCGTCGCCGGCGTACAGCCTCGCCGTGGCCGCGGTCTTCCGGGCCATCGCGGAGGCGGGGCTCGGACATCAGGACGACGCGGAATGGCTCTGGGACAGCGCGCTCAACCTCTTCCCGGACATCGCCAAGACCAGCCTCGAGCCCTACGGCCCGGCGGCGGCCGAGCTCCGCAAGCGGACCCTGAGGCCCGTCGCGTTCGACGGCGATCCCCGGATGCGGGTGGTAGGAAAGGAGGGGGAAGAGGTCGAGGTGAACCCGCACGGCCTGGATATCGAGCACCCTCGCATCGTCCATCAGACAAAGCCCGAGTACCCCACCGCCTTGCGCCTCCTGGAAGCGGGCGGGGCGGTCGTCGTTTCGTCGATCATCGGGACCGATGGCCGGCCGCGCCAGCCGGTCGTCCTCGACGCCCAGGGCGGCGGACCTGCGATGAAGTACGTCGCCCTCGACACCTTGCGGCAGTGGAGATTCGAGCCGGCGAAACTGGACGGCAAGCCGGTGGCGGTCTTCTACGTGCTGACGGTCAACTTCAAAGTGGGTAAATGAAAGGAAGGCGGCGCGGCCGGGTGTTTTCCGGACCGCGCCGTGGCTCCTAGTTGCTGGAGCAGGTGTTGAAGGCGCTAGTGTCGAGGATGCTGACGAACGTCCGGTTCAGGGGGTTCGAGTAGGTCTTGACCTGGCCCGTCCGGGTGTCGGTGACGGTGAGATTGACGCCGACGTTGGTCAGGCCGGCGGCGAAGAACCAGTAGCGGCTGTTGATGCCGCAGCCGTTCAGGACCTTGACGGTCAGCTCCACGTTGCCCGCATCGAAGAACCAGAAGTAGCCGCTGTCCGGCGTCAGCGTCACCGCCTGGGCGGTGCCGCTGACGGGACCCCTGGCGGTGCCGATCGTCCAGGTGGCCTTGACCTTGAAACGGCCGCTCCCCAGGCAGAGGGTGCTGCCGCCCGCCACGCAGCCGGCGGTCACCTCGAACGCTCCGAGGTCGCAACGGGCGCCGCCCGGCCGCTGGATGCCGCGCTGGTCGGTGGCCTCGCAGGCGCCGTTGCCCGAGCCGGGAGCCGCGGGATTGCCGGCGTCGATCGCCGGGCTCCCCGCCAGGAGCTCGGCGGTCGGGGTCGGGCCGCCGTTCGGGCTCGGCGAGACGAGCTTCGCGTCGAGCGGGCTCGCCGCCGTTCCCACCTTGTCGTGATTGGCCGCCGAGGGGCCGAAGCAACCCGCGCCGTTGCCGATCAGGTTGTAGGCGGAGTCGATGGCGCCGGAGCAGTCCGGTTCGGAGGAGGCGGTGTTGCCGGCGAGGATCGAGTTGGTGACCTTCGGGGCGACGCCGATGAAGGCGGAGTTCTCGACGAAGATGCCGCCCCCCTTGAGCCCCGCGTAGTTGTACGCGAGGGTGACGTTGTTCACCGTCGCGCGGGCGTCGGAGAACAGGTAGAGGCCGCCGCCGAAGTCGGCGCTGGAGTGGTTGAGGGCGATCGTGACGTTGGCGAGGTCGACGGTCCCGCCGGCGGCGATGCCCCCTCCGGCGCTCTGGGCCGTGTTGCTCAGGATCGTGCTGTCCCGGATGGTGAGGGAGGAGCCGCCGCCGTTGGAGACGATGGCGCCGCCCAGGCCCGCGCCGCCAGCTCCCGCGAGGCTGGAGTTGCCGGTGAGGATCGAGCGCAGGAGGGTTAGGTCGCCGTTGTTGTTAATGGCGCCGCCCGCTCCGGGCGACTGGCCGTTGCGCAGCGTCACGTCCTGGATCTGGACCGTCACGCCGCCCGGGACATGGAAGATCCCGTCGACCAGGCCGCCGTCGACGACGGTGCGATCGGCGCCGTCGCCGATCAGGAGGAGGTCCCCCTGGATCTCCAGGTTGCCGGTGGCGGCACCGGCGGCGGAGAGGGTGTAGGTCCCGGCGTGCAGCAGGATCACGTCCTCACCGGAGTGCTGGTTGGCCGTGACGATCGCCTCGCGCAGCGAGCAGTCGGCGTCGCAGGCGCCGTCGTTGGAATCGGTTCCCTTGGTGGGGGTGTAGACCGCCGCGTGGAGGGCGGCGGGCAGGGCCAGCGCGAGCAGCAGCGCCGGATACAGACGTCGGACAGAAGAAATCATGATGGTGCTCCTTCGAGAACTTCATCGATCGGTCTGCGTGGATTTGCCCGGGGTTTCCACGCGGTTGGCTTCGAAGCCGCTGTCACCGTATTCCACAAAGTTGTACGCAGGCCTGCCGGCGAGTGTCTAGGAGGGGAACGGAGCGGGAATAAAACCGGGCGGCCCTGAAGAACCGCCCGGCGCGAGCCGTCGTCGAGTCTTACCGGGTCGCCTTGCGCTCGAAGGCTCCGATATCGCAACGGGTATGGCGGCGAGCGACGAGGCGCTGATCGGTTCGCTCGCAGGCGCCGCCGCCGCTCCCCGGCGGGAGAGGGCTGCCGGCGTTGACGGCTGGGCTGTCGGCCAGCAGGGCGTGCGTGGGCGTCCCGCCCAGGGGGCCGGCGAGCGGGCCGAGCCGCGGATCGAGGGGGGAGGCCGCGGTGCCGGTCCGGTCGCCCGAGGCGGCCTTGAACCCCGGGCACCCCTCGCTCTCGCCGATCAGGTTGTAGCCGCCGGAGAGGTCCACTCCCAGGCAGTCGGGGTCCATGGTGGCCGAGTTGGCGGCGACGATCGAGTTGGCGAGCCGCGGCGTACCCGCCACGTCGGGGAGCTCGACGAGGAGGCCGCCCCCCTGCCGCGCCGCCGTGTTGGCCGTGATCGTCACGTTGTTGAAGCTCGCCTGGGCCTCGGAGAAGAGATAGACGCCGCCGCCGAAATCGGTGACCGAGCGGTTGCCCGAGATCGTGCTGTTCGTCACCGTCAGCTCCCCACCGGCCGCCATTCCGCCGCCGCCGCCGTCGGCCGTATTGCCGTAGACCGTGCTGCGGTCGAGCGTCAGGGCCGATCCCGGGTTGTCTGAGTAGATGCCCGCGCCGAAGCCGAAGTCGGCCGTCGAGTTGCCGGTGACGACGACGCCCTCGAGCGTGAGCTGGCCGGTGTTGCGAATGCCGCCGCCGGCATTCAGGTGCGCCACCTTGCCGTCGCGGATCGTGAGATGAAAGATCTTGACGGCAGCGGGCGCGTGGACGTCCAGCACCCGGTCGAGGCCGGCCCCGTCGATGACGGTCGCGCCCGCACCGACGCCGACGAGCGTCAGGTCGTCGGTGATATCCAGATCGCCCGTGGCGCCGAGATCCTCATCCGCCCCCGCGAGCGCGAGCCTGTACACGCCCTGCGAGAGGAAGATGACGTCGGGACCCGGGGTCTGATTGGCGGCCATGATGGCTTCGCGGAGCGAGCAGCGCCGGTCGCAGGCGCCGTCGTTGGTGTCGCCGCTCCGGGTGACGGCGAAGTTCCTGGCGTGGAGGGTGGTGGGGGCGAGCGCCAGGAGGGTGAGAGCGGCCAGGCTGTGGCGTCGGAAGAGTCGATTCAACATTCTTTTTGTCTCCTGTTCGAGTCGGTGTCGTGGTCTTCATGACGCGCAGCCTTTGAGCAAGGATCGTGCTCCATGGTTCGGCTATCTACGGAATGTTCCGAGAGGAGTTTCACCCCTGGGGAGCAGGGGGATCTGGCGGGGCCGCCTGCGTCGAGAGCGAGCTCCGGGCCTCGTCATCTGAAAAAGACAAGGGGCGGAAAAAGAGGACACCCACCCCCGGTGCTAGACTGCCGGGCGGTCCGGCCAGCCGGCCCGATCGCTTCCCTGGAGCCCGAAAGACGATGACGCGACGATTCGCGAAGCCGCTCCCCACCTTCCTCCTGTTGATCCTCGCGCTGCTGCCCGCCGCGGCGCAGGTCGCCCCCGCGCCGCGCCCGCTGGAGCCGGCGGCGACCGGCGGCCTGCCGGCCGTCGACCGCGCGCTCGCCAAGCTGTCGGCGAACCGGCGGCTGCTGGTGATCGGCGCCCATCCGGACGACGAGGACACCTCGCTGATCGCCCTCGTCTCGCGCGGCCTCGGCGGCGAGGCGGCCTACCTGTCGCTCAGCCGCGGCGAGGGGGGGCAGAACGTCATCGGCCCGGAGCTGGGGGTGTCGCTCGGGCTGCTGCGCACCCGCGAGCTGCTGGCGGCCCGCGCGGTCGACGGCGGCCGGCAGTTCTTCTCCCGCGCCGAAGACTTCGGCTACACCCGCTCGCTCGACGAGACCCTCCGCCTCTGGCCGAAGGACGTGCTGGTGGAGGACGCCGTGCGGGTGATCCGGCGCTTCAAGCCACAGGTGGTGGTCTCGGTCTTCCCTGGCGTCCCCCATCCGAACCACGGCCAGCACCAGGCCGCCGGGGTGACCGCCTACGCCGCCTTCCCGCTGGCGGGGGACCCCAACGCCCTGCCGCGGCTCACCGCCGAGGGGCTCCCCCCTGGACCCCGCAAGTGCTCTACCGCTCGACCTACTTCGACCCCAACGCCAGCACCATGACCCTGACCACCGGCGGCGTCGACCCGCTGGCGGGCAAGTCGATCTTCCAGCTCGCGATGGCGAGCCGCAGCATGCACCGCTCGCAGGACATGGGGCAGATCCAGCGCTTAGGCCCCCAGCAGACCCGGGTCGCCTGGGTGCAGGGGGGGAGGGGAAGGAGGCGAAGGACCTCTTCGACGGCATCGACATCCGCCTCTCCTCGCTGGCGGCGACGGTCGCCGACGCCGGCCGCCGCAAGAGCGTCCAGGAGCGTCTGGACGCGGTGCAGGCGGCGGCCGAACGGACGCGCGGAGCGCTCAGCCCGGCACGGCTCGACGCGGCGGTGCCGGCCTTCCTCGGCATCCTGAAAGACCTTCAGGCGGCGCGGGCGGTGCTCGCGGCCGAGGACCGCCCGGTGCGCGATCTGCTCGACGAGAAGATCGAAGTTGCAGCGGCCGGCCTCGCCGCCGCCGCCGGGCTGGCGTTCGACGCCACCACTGACCAGGAGGAGCTGACCGCGGGGGGAGCCTTCCCCGTCCAGGTCTCGTTCTGGAACGGCGGCGCCCATGCGATCTCCGGGGCCGTGGTCTCCCTGGTGCCGGAGGCCGGCGAGGTTCTCCACGGCGAGAGCAAGGATCTGGCCGCCGGTACGCTCGGCGCCTGGGAGCTCAAGCCCACGGTGCCGGCCGCGGCGCCGCCGACGATCCCCTACTTCCTCCGCAAGCCGCTGATCGGCGCCCTCTACGACTGGTCGGCGGCTCTGCCGTCGCAGCGCGGGGAGCCGTTCGGACCGCCGCCGTTCATCGCCCAGCTCAGCTTCACCCTGGACGGCGTGCCGGTCACCCTGGAGCGCGAAGTGGTTCACCTGCACCGGGACCAGGCGCTCGGCGAGGTGCGCCGGCCGCTCCGCGTGGTGCCCGAAATCGAGGTGGCGGCGGCCGAGGGGCTCGAGGTCTGGCCGATCCAGAGCCATCAGCCCCGGCGGCTCAAAGTGACGCTCACCTCGCACGCGAAGTCGCCGCTGCGCGGCCGCCTCGAAGCCACCGCCGAGGGCTCGGGAATCACCGTCGCGCCGCGCCCCTTCACTCTGGAGGCGGCGAACGAGCCGCTCGACCTCGAGCTGACCCTGCAGCCGCCGAAGGAGCTCAAGGCCGGCCGCGCCACCCTGCGCCTCGCGGCGGTGCTGGAGGACGGCCGCCGGTTCGACCTCGCCGTGCCGGTGGTCGACTATCCCCACATCCAGGCCACCCCGCGGCCGGTGGCGGCCGAGGTGGCGGTGCAGACCGCCGACCTCCGCTTGCCACCCTTGAAGCGGGTCGGCTACGTGCGCGGGGCTTCGGACCGCGTCCCCGAATTCCTGCGTCAGGTCGGGGTGCCGGTCGAGATGCTGGGCCCTGAGCAGTTGCAGTCGGCGGATCTCGGGCCTTACGACGCGATCGTCATCGGCAGCCGCGCCTACGAGATCGACCCGGCGCTCCCGCGCGCCAACCGCCGGCTGCTCGACTATGTCCGCAACGGCGGGCTGGTGATCGTGCAGTACCAGCAGACCGGGTACTTCGAGGGCAAATTTCCTCCCTATCCGCTGGAGATGACCCGGGACCGGGTGACGGACGAGACGGCTGCCGTGACCCTCCTCGATCCGGCGAGCCCCGTCTTCAACACACCCAACAAGATCGGACCGGCGGACTGGGAAGGGTGGGTCCAGGAGCGCGGGCTCAACTTCGCCCACACCTGGGGCCCGGCCTTCAAGCCGCTGCTCTCGATGAAGGACCCGGACACCTCCGACCTCCAGGGGAGCCTGCTGGTGGCGAAAGCCGGCAAGGGGGTCTACGTCTACACCGGGCTTGCCCTCTTCCGCCAGCTGCCGGCCGGGGTGCCGGGGGCCTACCGGCTGTTCGCCAACCTGCTGGGGCTCAAGGGGAGCCGCTGAGGTAAGATCCTGGAAACCATGAAAAAGCTCTGCCTGCTCGCTCTCGCCGTCCTCGCCGCGAGCTGTGGCGACGGCCGCACGCCGCTGGTCGTCTATTCGCCCCATGGCCGCGATCTCCTGATGCTGATGGAGAAGAGTTACGAGGCGAAGCACCCGAAAGTCGACGTCCGCTGGCTCGACATGGGCTCGCAGGAGGTCTACGACCGGGTCCGCTCCGAGGCCGCCAACCCGCAGGCGGACGTCTGGTTCGGCGGGCCGCAGACGATCTTCTCCCGCGGTGCCTCCGAAGGGCTCCTGGCCCCCTTCCGCCCGAGCTGGGCCGGCGCCGTGCCGGCCGCCAGCCGCGCCGCCGGCGATCTCTACTTCGGCTCCTACCGGACGGCGCCGGTGCTGGTCTACAACTCGCAGGCGGTCAAGCGCGAGGAGGCGCCCGCCGACTGGGACGACCTCCTCGATCCGCGCTGGAAGGGGAAGATCCTGATCCGCGATCCGCTGGCGAGCGGCACCATGCGCACTCTCTTCGGCATGATCCTGGCCCGCTCGGTCAAGGAGACCGGCAATCCCGACCGCGGCTGGCAGTGGCTGCGCCGCCTCGATGTTCAGACCAAGGAGTACGTGCAGAACCCCGCCCTGCTGATGGAGAAGCTCAACCGCCGGGAGGGGCTGATCACCGTCTGGGAGCTCACCGACATGCTCTGGCAGGCGAAGCGCGGCGCTCCGCTCGGCTACCGCTTCGCGAGGAGCGGCGCGCCGGTGATCGACGACTCGGTCGGTCTGGTGAAGGGGGCGAAGCACCCGGCCGAGGCCAGGGAGTTCATCGAATACGTGGGGAGCGTCGAGGCGCAGGAGCTCGCGGCCCGCGAGGCCTTCCGCCTGCCGGCCCGCACCGACATCCCCCCCGAGCGCCTGCCGCAGTGGGCGCGGGAGGTGCTGCGGGACATGGTCCCGGCCGACGTCGACTGGGAGATGATCGCCAAGAACGGCCAGCCCTGGATGACCACCTGGGACCGCACCGTGCGCAGTCACGGCGGCGCGGCCCCCGCCCCATAACATACGGCCATGTCCTTCCTCGTCCTCGACCGGCTCGACAAGAGCTTTGGCGCCGTGCCCGTCCTGCGGGAGCTCTCGCTCGCCGTGGAGAAGGGGGAGATCGTCGCCCTCCTCGGCCCCTCCGGCAGCGGCAAGACGACCGCCCTGCGGCTGATCGCCGGGTTCGAGACCCCCGACCGCGGGCGCATCCTGGTCGAGGAGAGCGACGTGACTACCCTCCCCCCCGAGCGCCGGCACTTCGGCATGGTCTTCCAGCACTACGCCCTCTTCCCTCATCTCACCGTCGGCGAGAACGTCGCCTTCGGCCTTGCCGGGAAGTCCGGCAAGACCGACGCCGCCCGCCGGGTGAGCGAGTCGCTGGCCCTGGTCGACCTCCCCGGCTTCGAGCTGCGGCGGGTGGGGGAGATCTCGGGCGGCCAGCAGCAGCGGGTCGCCCTCGCCCGAGCGCTGGCGCCCGAGCCGCGCGTGCTGCTGCTCGACGAGCCGCTCTCGAACCTCGATCCCACTCTGCGCGAGCGCACCCGCCGCGAGCTGCGGGCGGCGATCCGGCGGGTGGGCATCACCACCGTGCTCGTCACCCACGAGCAGGAAGAGGCCTTCCATCTCGGCGACCGGGTGGCGGTGCTGCACGGCGGGGTGCTCCACCAGGTGGGGAGCGCGGAGGATCTCTACGAGCGGCCGGCCACCCGCTTCGTCGCCACCTTCGTGGGACGGGCAAGCGTGCTCCCCGGCGCGCTCGAAGGGGACGGTGCCGTCTGGGTGCCCCATCCGGCGCTCGGCGGCGAGTCGGCCGGCCCGGTGCGCTGGTCCGCCGTCCGCTCCCCCGAGGCGGAGGGGTTGGGTCCTGGCGAGGAGGTCGATCTCGTCGTCCGCCCCGAGTCGCTCGCCTTCGTCTCCGGCAACGACGCGAAGGCGCTCTCCGGCCGGGTGACCGAGCGGCGCTACGCCGGCCCGGTGACCTATTACCAGGTGACCCTGGCGGCCGGGGGGGAGGTCGAGGTGCTCGCCCCGACGGCGGCGGCGGCGGTGGGGGACTCGGTGCGGGTGGCGCCGAAGCCCCAGGTCTCCGGCGTGCCGGCGCCGCGGATCTTCCGGAGAAGCCGTTGAGAGAGACGCGCGGGGAGCCCAGAACCTTGACCTCCCCCGCGGCGTAGAAGGGGACGCCGTGAAACGAGCCCGCCTCCTCCCCGCCCTCGCGATCGTCGCCCTCCTGGCCTGGCTGGTGGGCTACCCGCTGCTGATCACGCTGATCGAATCGCTCGGCGGGCCGAAGGCGTGGACGCTCGGGTATTTTGCCGAGTTCTTCTCCCGCCGTGACGAGTGGATGGCGCTTTGGCGCAGCCTCTGGATCTCGGCCGCCTCGGTGGCGCTCTCGGCGCTGGTCGGCGTGCCGCTCGCCTTCCTTTTCGAGCGCGCCGACTTTCCCGGCCGGCGGATCCTGGGAGCGATCGTGGCACTGCCGGTCGCCTTGCCGCCGCTGGTGGGGGTGATCGCCTTTCTCTTCCTCTACGGCGAGAGCGGCTTCGCCTCGCGGGCCATACAGGCCCTGCTGCGCCTGAACGAGCCGCCGTGGCGGCTGGCCGGCCCGGGGGCGATCCTGCTGGTGCACGCCTACTCGATGTACGTCTACTTCTATCTCTTCACCCGCGCCGGTCTGGCGCGGCTCGACGCGGCGCTGCTCGAAGCCGCGGCGTCGCTCGGGGCCAGCGGCCGGCGGACCCTCTTGCGGGTGACCCTGCCGCTGCTGCGGCCGGCGCTCGCTGGAGCGGCCCTGCTCACCTTCATGACGGCGCTGGCCTCCTTCTCCGCCCCCTATCTCTTCGGTGGCGGCTTCCGGGTGATGACCACCCAGATCGTCGCCTCCAAGCTCAATGGCGAGCTCGCCCTCGCCCAGGTGGAGACGGTGATGCTGGCCCTGCTGGCCCTCCTGGGGCTCGGAGCGATGCGGCGTGCGGACCGGGCGGTCTCGGTGGGGACCGGCGTGCGGGGGATCGCCCCGGCCCGCCGGACCTTGAAGAGCCCGCTCGCCCGCGCCGCCGCCGGCCTCTTCGGCTGGCTGCTCGCCATCCTGCTGTTGCTGCCGCATGCGGTGCTCCTGCTGGTCTCGCTGGTGCCGGCCTTTACCTGGACGGCCGAACCCTTCCCGCCGGTGCTCAACTTCGGCAACTGGACCTCCCTCTTCACCGCTCCCGAGCACCTGCGGCCGGTGGTCAACTCGCTCTGGATGGCGGTCGTCGCCACCCTGCTCGCCCTGGCGCTCGGCTTCGCGGCGGCCCGGCTGGCGGCCGCTCGCCGCGACCGGGTAGGGGGGCTGCTCGAAGGGATGATCTCCATCCCCTGGGCGGTGCCGGGCACCGTCTTCGCCATCGCGCTGGCCACCACCTTCAGCGTCCACCAGCCATGGATCGGCCGCTTCGTGCTGATCGGCACGCCCTGGCTCCTGCCGCTCGCCTACCTGGTGCGCGACCTGCCGCTGACCGGCCGGGCGGCGCTCGCCGGCCTCCGGCAGCTCGACCCCGCGCTCGAGGAGGCGGCGGCCTCGCTGGGCGCCGGGCGCTGGCGCCGGCTGGCGCGGGTGACCCTGCCGCTGCTGCGGCCGGCGCTCGCCGCTGGCGCCGGGCTCGCCTTCATCACCGCCCTCGGCGACTTCATCGTCTCCATCGTGCTCTACACCTTCGACACCCGCCCCATCTCGATCGAGATCCTCTCCAGCCTGCGGCTCCAGGATCTCGGGATGGCGGCGGCCTACGGCGTCCTCCTGATGATCGCGAGCGCCGCGGCCTTTCTGCTCTGGGGCCAGGGAGAGGCCCGCTGATCCCGCCGGGAAACTTTATGCAGTCCAGCTCGCTCAAGCAGCTCTGGGTCCTCATGGCCATCGTCTTCGTGGACATGATCGGATTCCTCCTCGTCACGCCGTTGCTGCCGTTCTACGCCACCAACCTGGGAGCGCGGCCGCTCGTGGTTACCATGATCCTCTCGGCGTTCTCCCTCGCCCAATTGCTGTCGGCGCCGTTCTGGGGGCGCTTCTCGGACCGGTACGGCCGGCGGCCGGCGCTCCTGGTGGGGCTGGCCTCGTCGGCGGTGGCCTTCGCCCTCTTTGGGCTCGCCAACTCGATTCTCCTTCTGTTCGTCTTCCGGCTGATCCAGGGGGCCGGGGGGGGCACCACCGGGGTCGTCCAGGCCTACGTCAGCGATTCCGTGCCGCCAGAGAAACGGGCCGAGGCTCTCGGCTGGATCAGCGCCGCCACCAACGCGGGCGTGATGATCGGCCCCGCCCTTGGATCTCTAGCCGCCAAGCATATTGGCGCCTCGGGTCCGGGCTTCCTCGCCGCCATTTTCTGCACGCTGAACGCCCTCGCCGCCTGGAGATGGCTGCCGGAATCGAAGCGGGAGGAGGAGCCGCGAGCGCCGGCCGCCGTGGCCGTGCCGCGCCAGCCGCTCCTGCGATCGGTCTTCAAGGTGCTGAGCGATCCGGGCTCGCCGGTCAGCTTGCTGATCTGGATCTATGCCGTCGGCATGCTGGCCTTCATGGGGATGAACGGCGTCCTCGCGCTGTACCTCGGCAAGGTCTATGGCGTGACCAAAGAAACGATCGGCTACTTCTACAGCTACATCGGCGCGATCGGGATCGTCATGCGGGCCGTGCTGCTCGGGCCGACGGTGCGGCGCTTCGGCGAGGTGGGGGTGACGCGGATGGGCTCGCTGTCGCTGGTCCTCGGGCTCGCCCTGATCCCCGTCCCCGCGATGTTCGATCTCACCCGGCCGGAGCGCTTCGCCGCGCTGGCCCTGGTCGTCCTGTTCGTGCCGGTGGGGACGGCGCTGCTCTTCCCGGCCACCACAGCCCTGGTCTCCCGCCGTGCCTCCCGGCTGGAGATGGGGCAGACGATGGGAGTCCAGCAGGCCTTCGGCTCCACGGCCCGCGTCGTGGGCCCGATCTGCGCCGGCTGGCTCTTCGAGCTCAACATCCGGGCCCCGTTCTGGGCCGCGGCGGCGGTCATGCTGGCCACCAGCTTTCTCACCTCGCGGCTGACCAAGGCGGAGCCGGAGAAGCTGGTGGTCGTCGAGGCGCCGGCGACCGATCGGGCATAGAGGAGCGGCGGTATAGACTGTGGGGGCTCGCCAACTCGGTTCCCTCCCGGAGGCCGCGGCCATGCCCAACGATCTCTGCTTCGTCCTCATGCCGTTCGGCAAGAAGCCGGACGTCTCCGGAAACCTCGTCGATTTCGACGCCGTCTATCACGACCTGATCGCGCCGGCGGTCCGCGAGGCGGGGCTCGAGCCGATCCGTGCCGACGAGGAGATGAGCGGCGGCATCATTCACAAGCCGATGTTCGAGCGGCTGATCTTCTGCAAGTACGCGGTGGCCGATCTCACGACGGCCAACGCCAACGTTTTCTATGAGCTGGGCATCCGGCACGCCGTGCGGGGGTGGAGCACCGTCCTGCTTTTCTCCAAGGGGGGCAGCCAGCTCCCCTTCGACGTGGCTCCGTTACGGGCCATGCCCTACAGCCTGACGCCCGAGGGGGCACCCGCCGACGTGCCCGCCATGAAGCAGGCCTTGGTGGAACGCCTCCGCAAGGCCAAGGCCGACGCCGCCCGGGACCCGATCGCCGACAGCCCGCTCTACACCCTCGTCGACGGCTATCCGGACAAGGTCGATCACACTCGCACGGACACCTTCCGCGACGAGGTCCGGTATGCCGAGGAACAGAAGCAGATTCTCGCCGCCGCCCGTAAGCAGGGGGCCGAGGCTCTGCGCGCGGCAGAGGCTTCGCTCGGGGCGCTCGAGGACGTCGAGACCGGCGTGATCATCGATCTCTTCCTTTCCTATCGGGCGGCCAAGGCCTGGAAGGAGATGCTCGCCCTGGCCGAGAAGATGCCGAAGCCGCTGACCTCCACCATCCTGGTGCGGGAGCAGTGGGCTTTCGCGCTCAACCGGGACGGCCAGGGGGAAGAGGCGGAGAGGGTCCTCCGCCAGCTGATCGAGGAGCGGGGTCCGAGCAGCGAGACCTACGGCCTCCTCGGCCGCGTCTACAAGGACCGCTGGGAGGCCGCCCTCAAGGCCGGCGAGACCTTCAAGGCGCGGGGCGTGCTGGAGAAGGCGATCGACGCCTACCGCAAGGGTTTCGAGGCGGACTGGCGGGACGCCTACCCGGGCATCAACGCCGTGACCCTGATGGAGGTCAAGGAGCCGCCGGACCCCCGCCGCGAAGAGATCCTGCCCGTGGTGCGCTACGCCGTGGAGCGCAAGATCGCCGCCGGCAACCCCGACTACTGGGATTACGCGACCCGCCTCGAGCTGGCGCTCCTGGCGAAAGACGAGGCGAGGGCCGGCGAGGCCCTCGCCGACGCGCTCGCCCGCGTCCGCGAGCCCTGGGAGCCCGAGACCACCCTCCGCAACCTCCGCCTCATCCGCGAGGCCCGCGAGCGCCGCGGCGAGGCGGTGACGTTCGAGCGCGAGATGGAGCGGGAACTGGAGAAGGCGGGTACCTAGGATTCACCCGACGGAAAAGGGCCGCGGCTGGCGGCCGCGGCCCTCGAACGTTACGCAGCAATGCCGCCGGCGCGGCCTACTTCGGGGCCATGTCCAGCTTGAAGTTGGAGTACTTCCAGCCCACCGACGCCTCTTCCGGATGGTGCTGGTTAAGGTAGTTGCCGAACTCGGCGACCATTGCGAGGCCCGCGGTCTGAAACGGCTTGACGATGAGCGTCTGGTTGTTTCCCGGCTGGGCCACCTTGCTGAACTTCGCGACCTGCGCGCCGTTGACGAGCACCTGCAGGGTGATCAGCTTGTTGGCGGCGTCGAAGGTGTAGATCTGGTGGTAGGTCACGCCGGTCTGCATCGCGTAGTTGACCTTGGCGTTGGTGTTCGCGCCGGCCGGCATGTTGATGTTCTGGGCGATCTTGAGGAAGTTCTTGTTGGGGCCGGCGATGTTGATGTTGCCGACGACGCCGCTGCGGAAGCGGTTGAGAAAGAAGTAGCCCAGGTTGTGCAGGCCCGAGTGGTCCCGCGAGCTCCAGGGACCCGTGGTGGTGTCCCACTCGTAGACGGCCTTGGCGATGTGCAGCTCCTGCGGGGCCCGGATGCAGAGGATGCCCTTGGGGCTCGCCTTGGTCGCTTCGTGGAAGATGGTGCCCGGCGGAGTGAACGTGATGTAGTGGCCGTTGGAGGGCTGCTTGACCAGCCCCAGCGTCTGGTTGCAGGGGCCGTTGGGGCCGATGCCCTTGGCGACGATCGGCGGCTTGCCGTTCTTCTCCGTCGCAACGGCGAACGGGTAGAAGCTCTGGTCGCAGGTGATGAGAACAGCGGCGACGCGGCCGCTGCCGGCCGCGGCCAGCCCGTCCTGGCGGACCAGCGACATCGGCTCCACGTCGAACTGGATTTCGGCCAGACGGTCGCCGCTGGGCGTGGAGAGGGTGGCCCGGCAGGAGGCGATCCGCTCCGACAGGTTGGCCGCGCCGACGAGCAGCGACTTCAGGGCGCGCGGGCGCGGCAGGTCTCCGAGCGGCACGTCGATACCTGCCTGGTAGAGCTCCTCACTCTCGATCTCGATCACGCCCGCCCTCTGGGAGGCAGACGCGGCCAGCCGTTCCGCGCCGTCCGCGTCGGCCAACACCTTCGTGGCGAGGCCGCCGTTCGCGGCGGCGGGTCCGAGGACCGGCAGATAGAACTTTTCGGCGGCGGCCGGAGCGGCCAGGGCGAGCGCGCAGAGCGCTCCGTAGACGAACCCCTTTTTCATTGGTGCACCTCTCTTGACGGTTTACGGCACAACGACAGACGTGCACCTATAGTAAAACTTACGGGCGCTCACCGCAACACTCTTTTGCACGGACGACGAAATCTTTACATCCGGCGTTGCCCAGCCGGGCTCAGCCGGGATCCCGGTCGAGCTGCGGGATGCGCCTGCGGGAGACCTCCTCCATGGCGCCGTCGCCGCGGGCCCGGAGGGTCACCACGTAGCACCCTTCCTGCGTCCGCACGCGGTCCGTCCGCTCGACCGTCCGCAGGTGGGAGCCCTGGATGACCAGCTTCTCGGCCACCGGGCGGTCCTGGCACCCGAACACCAGGGAAGTCAACTCGATCTCACGGGTGGCGGAGCGGAACTCCAGGTCATTCGCCCGGAGCTGCTTGGACATCTCGCGGCTGAGGGCGTTCTCGACGAACCTGCCCGACGCCGGATCGTAGAAGTGGATCTCGTAGCCCTCCCACTTCGCGCCATGGTCGTGGCCGAGGAGCAGGTCGGCGTAGCCGTCGAAGTTCGCGTCCTCGAAGCGGGAGAAGGTGAGGTCATGAGGCGAGTTGCCGGTCACCGCGAGCGTCTGGAACGGCTTCGGCTCGCCCTGGCGCGAGATCTCGATCCGGCCGATCGGGTACGGCGTCGTACCCTCCCTCTCGGAGGGCGGTCCGGGGGTGATCCGGACCTCGAGCGGCGGCATTCCAGGGTGCACCTGCACGGTCTTCACGAAGGGCGCGGCCTGCTTGGCCAGAGGCTCCGCGGCATTGGCTGCGAAGGTGGCGACCCATCCGACGGCTCCGGCGAGAACGATCCCGATTCCGGCGCGATTCATCCGTTGCATCTTGTCCTCCTTGGCAGAAAGCCTTCTTGCCATGAGCGATGGTGCCGTTCATACATGGAGGCCGTATGAAGCGACGATGAACGCGCAAAGAAGGTCACGGCAGGGAGATAAAAGGAAAAAGGCAGGGCCGCTCGCGCTGTGCCCTGCCTTGGAACGCCTTGCGGCGGATATGTCGAATGGTTGCGGGGACAGGATTTGAACCTGTGACCTTTGGGTTATGAGCCCAACGAGCTACCAGACTGCTCCACCCCGCGTCAGTGATTCGCCCGCTCCCTTCGGAAGCGGGAAGGCGATGCTCTCATGAGAACCGAAAACTGTCAACCGGCATTCCCAGTCTTTCCCCAATCTTCAGGCAGACGGACCCTTGACTTCAACAAAATTGTCTCGTATCTTGTTTTTGTTAGACAAAGGAGAGACAATATGAGGAAGTCGATGAAGAAACTCACCCTCCACCGCGAAACCATCCACTCTCTGGAAGAGCGCAGGCTCGCGAAGGCGGCGGGAGGGGACAGCAGAGGTCTCCAGGATCCATTCCAGGAGACGGGGTGCCCCTGCTACACCGGCAACAACTGCTACCCGCCGTCGGCGTGCTTCGGGACCTGCAGTTGCTAAGGGACGGGGACCCCGCTCATTCGATGTAGCCGAGCGAGCGGAGCTTCTGTTCCGCTTCCCGGGCGCGGCGGACGCTCTCGTCCTCCGCGCCCTTCCCTTCGGTCCGGCCGAGCCAGTGGGCGAGGGCGTCCCGCAGGACGAAGTAGGCCCGGCGCTGGCCGGCCAGCACGTCTTTGGTCTCGCCGGGATCGGCCTGGAGGTCGAACAGCCTCGGGGCGCCCCCCGCCAGATCCGCGATCAGCTTGAAACGGCCGTCGGAGGCGCTGCGCAGCGTCGCCTGCATGCCGAACTGCAGATCCCGCCGCCCCTTCCCCTCGATCTCCGGCCGCAGGCTCCGCCCCTCGAAGGTGGCGCCGCCCGTGCTCGCCCCCAGATAGTCGACGAGCGTGGGCACGAGGTCGATGCTCTGCACCGGCACGGTGACGGTCTTCGGCTCGACGCCCGGGATCTTCAGCAGCAGCGGCACATGGGTCGAGGTGTCGAAGAGGGTCCGGCAGTGCTTGATCTCGCCGTGCTCGAGGAACTCCTCTCCGTGGTCGGCGACGAAGACCAGGATCGAGTTGTCCATCAGGCCGGCGGCGCGGATGGACCGCAGCAACTCGGCGAACCGCTCGTCGAAGAAGGCGATCTCGTCGTCGTACAGATTCTTCAGGTACTGCAGGTCGGCCGGGGTGAAGCCGGGGTTCGGCTTCCCTTTGTAGAGCCAGTCGCCGATCGGATTGGGGTCGCCGATGCGCACCCATTTCTTCTCCGGCCGGCCGGTGGCGAACTTGTGTGGCCAGTCCTTCGGCGGCTGGTAGGGGCCGTGGGGGTCGAGGTAGTGGAGATAGAGGAAGAGGGGCTTGTCCCGCTCCCGGTCCCTCGGGCGCAGGTACGGCGCCGCCACGCGGTTGACGCAGGCGGCGGACTTCCAGACGCACTCCTCCTCGAAAGTGTCGAAGCCGCGGCCGAACCCGCCCCCCGGATTGAACCGGCTCGGCGACCGGCGCACCACGGCGCTCGCCGAGACGGCGACGGTCTGGAACCCTTGCGTATGGAGGAGCTCGGCGATCGACGGGATCCCCTCCGGGATGCCGAGCCCCTGGTCCGGCTGGCCGAGGAAAGCCGACGGCCAGCGCGAGGTGAGGATCGAGTTGGCCGAGGGGAAGGTGCAGGAGGCCTGGCTGCGGTTGGCCGCGAACTTCACCGTCTCGTGGGCGAAGGCGTCGACGTTCGGGCTGGTCCGCCGGGCGTAGCCGTAGCCGCTCAGGCGGTCGGCCCGCAGGGTGTCGACCAGGATGAAGATGACGTTGCGCGGGCGCGGCGCCTGCCGGTGGCAGGAGGAGAGCAGGAGCGCCGCCACGGCCACGGCTGCCGTTGCGGTGCGTCGCCGCGCGACCTTTGTTTCGGGCATCGGCTTTGCTTTCGCTCTGCTTTCGAACAATGCGCGCAGGCGCGTTCCCTTGAAAATGCTTGAGCCGGCGGGGGTTTACGGATAACCTTTCCGCCGGGAGTCTAGCGAAAAATCGGTTCCGGAGGGAGTGGGATGTTCTGCATTGAAGAGATCGTCGCTCGCGAGATCCTCGACTCGCGGGGGAATCCGACCCTGGAGGTCGATTGCGTCCTCGACGGCGGGGTCGGAGGGCGGGCGGCGGTGCCGTCCGGGGCCTCGACCGGCAGCCGCGAGGCGCTGGAGCTGCGCGACGGGGGCAAGCGCTATCAGGGCAAGGGGGTGCGCAAGGCCGTCGCCAACGTGCAGGACGAGATCGCCCCCCGGCTGCGCGGCATGGACGCCCGCGACCAGGCGCGCATCGACCGCACGCTGATCGATCTCGACGGCACTCCGGGCAAGAGCCGCCTCGGCGCCAACGCCACGCTCGGCGTCTCGCTGGCGGTGGCCCGCGCCGCGGCCGAGGCGAGCGGCCTGCCGCTCTACGCCTATGTCGGCGGTCCCGCCGCGACGGTGCTGCCGGTGCCGCTGCTCAACGTGCTCAACGGTGGCGCCCACGCCGACAACTCGGTGGACATCCAGGAGTTCATGCTGGTGCCGATCGGCTTCGACAGCTTCGCCGAGGCCCTGCGGGCCGGCGTTGAGATCTACCACACCCTGAAGGGGGTGCTGAAGAAGGCGGGCATGGTCACCGCGGTCGGCGACGAGGGGGGGTTCGCCCCCAACCTCAAGAGCAACCGCGAGGCGCTCGACCTGCTGATGACGGCGATCGAGAAGGCCGGCTACAAGCCGGGCACGCAGATCGGCCTCGCGCTCGACATCGCCGCCAGTGAGCTCATCGAGCAGAAGACTGAGAAGAAGACCCAAAAGAAGAAGGAGAAGAGCGCGGCGCGCTACGCCCTGGCGGGAGAGGGGCGCACCGGCCTCGCCAGCTCCGACCTGATCGCCCTCTACCGCGAGTGGCTCGATGCCTATCCGCTGGTCTCGATCGAAGACGGCCTGGCCGAGAACGACTGGGACGGCTGGAAGGAGATGACCGCCGAGCTCGGGAGCCGGGTGCAGATCGTGGGCGACGACCTGTTCGTCACCAATCCGGAGATCCTCGCCCGCGGGATCGCCGAGGGGCTCGCTAACGCGCTCCTCGTCAAGGTCAACCAGATCGGCACGCTGACCGAGACGCTGGAGGCGGTCGAGATGGCGAAGACCCATGCCTATTCGAACGTGCTCAGCCACCGCTCGGGGGAGACCGAGGACACCACCATCGCCGACCTCGCGGTCGCCACGCGCTCGGGGCAGATCAAGACCGGCGCCCCCTGCCGCAGCGACCGCGTCGCCAAGTACAACCGCCTCCTGCGCATCGAAGAGGAGCTGGAGGGCGTGGCCACCTATCCCGGGGCCAGGGCCTTCCCCCGTTGGAAACCGTGACGCCGCCCGACGTGCCCGTCCGGAGCGACTCCTTCCGCCCCGTGCTGGGCGCGACCGTCGTTCTCGTTTTCGCGCTGCTGGCGATCGCCGCCCTGAAGAGCAACCGCGACCTGCAGGCTGCGCGCTCCCGCGAGCGGCTGCTGACCGGGAAGATCGCCGCCACCCGCGCCGAGAGCGAGCGGCTGCGCGTTCGCATCGACCGCCTGCACCACGATCCCGGCATGCTCGAGCGGCTCGCCCGCGAGGATCTGGGAATGGTCCGTCCGGGCGATGTGGTGGTCGAGCTGCCCGAGCCCGCGAAGGCTCCGGCGCAGGCGGCGCCCCTGCCGCCGGCGCCGGTTCCTCCGGCGGCTCCGCGGGCGGTGCCGGTGTCGAATCCTCACCCCCTGGCCCCCTCTCCCGTCCCCTCCCCCCCGCCCTCACCGAGAGAGGGGGAAAGGGCACAGGCCGCGAAACCTACCCCAGCGGCGGGTTCGGGCGGTCCATCGGCTCCTCGGGCGGTGCCGGCGTCTTCCGCTTCGCCTTCTTCCGGTCCCCCCGGGCGAGGGTGATCTTGAGGGCCGGCGGGGTTACGAGGGTGGTGACGATCACCATCACCACCACCGCCGCGAAGACCGGGGGTCCGATCACCGACCGGCCGTGCAGCAGGAGCTGGGCCCCGATCCCGGCGAAGATCAGCCCTACCTCCCCTCGCGGCACCATGCCGACCGCCACCGACACCCGGTCGAGCCCACGCTCCACCACCCCGGCGGCGCAGACCATCTTCCCCGCGACGGCGGCGAGCGAGAGCAGGGCCGCGAAGCCGAGCACCCCCGCATGGCTGAAGCTCGCGAGGTCGACCCGCACACCCATCAGCACGAAGAAGACCGGTACCAGGAAGCCGGCGATCGGCTGGATCAGCTCCTCGATCGTGTGCTTCGTCCGCTCGCCGAGGTCGCGGTAGTGGACGCCGTCGAGGATCAGCCCGGCGGCGAAGGCGCCCACGATGGTGGCGAGGCCGATGCGGTCGGCGAGGTAGGCGAGCAGGAAGCAGACGGCGAGCGAGAGCGCCAGCAGCATCCCCTGCACCTTCAGGAGCCCCGCCAGCCGGAAGGCCCGGCGGGAGAGCCAGCCGCCGATCAGGATCGCCCCGGCGAGGAAGGCGACCGCCTTGGCGACGATGGCGAGGGCGTCCAGCGAGTCGAGATTACCCCCGGTGTTGGCGGCGCCGATGACGCCGGAGATCACCGACAGGATCACCAGGCCGAGCACGTCGTCGATCACCGCGGCGCCGAGGATGATCTTCGACTCGCGGGCAGACAGCTTGCCGAGGTCGGCCAGCACGCGCGCCGTGATGCCGACGCTGGTCGCCGACAGGGTGGCGCCGATGAAGACGTGCGCCAGCGTCTCCTCGTGCGGCAGCAGCCAGGCCGAGACCCCCCAGCCGAGGAAGAACGGCGCGATCACCCCGAGCACCGCGACCAGCAGGCTCGAGCCCCCAACCGAGAGCATCTCGCCGACGTTCGACTCCAGCCCCACCTGGAACAGCAGCAGGATGACGCCGAGCTGGGCGAGGATCTCGATCCCCGGCGACGTCTGCAGGAACTCGAGGCTGCCGAACCCGGCGAGCGCCAAGTTGCCAAGCAGGATGCCGAACAACAGCTCGCCGAGCACCGCCGGCTGCCCCAGCCGTTCGAAGATCCCCCCCCCTGCCTTGGCGGCGGCGAGGATCACCACCAGCCCGAGCAGCACCGGCACCACCGGTCCGCCATGGCCGGCGGCGTCGTGGATCTCGGCCGCCGGCTGCCCGAGAGCGCCGAAGGCCGGGAACAGCCCGAGGATGGCGAGAACGGGAGCGGCTCTGCGCATGGTTCAGCGCTGCCGCGCCCGCACCGCCCAGCCGAGGCAAAAGGTCAGCAGCGCCGCGATGATCGCCCACTGCAGGCCGCCGGCGACCAGGCTCCAGAGGAGCAGGGGGGGGCCGTCCAGGTGCATGAAGGCGAGCGAGGAGGGGAAGTCGATCCAGGCGAGGAGGTTGCCGCGGCCGAACTCCCCCCAGGTCGCCCAGACCCCGAGGGCGGTGGCGGTGTGGATCAGGACGCCGAAGATCAGGGCGGTGCGCACGGCATGGCCCAGGGGGCGTGGGCTCATGGCCGCTCCGCGTCCGCGGCGAGGCGGAAGCCGTAGTCGCTGTAGCGCATCCCGGGCGGGATGGCGGAGCGGGCGGCGCACCGGCTGACCTTGATCTGGTGGCGCCAGGAGCCGCCGCGGGAGGCGCGCCGGGTTCCGGTCGCCGGCCCGCGAGGCTCGTCCATGGGCGAGACCTCGTAATAGCGGGCGTCGTACCAATCCGCGCACCACTCGTGGACGTTCTCCCCCAGGCCCAGGAAGCCGAGCGGATGGAGCGAGGGGCGGGCGTCCACCGGCTCCGGGCCGCCGCGCCAGCGTTCCGCGTAGCCGGGGAGCGACTCGGGCGGATCGTCGCCGTGAGGGTAGAGGACGTCGCGGCCGGCCTTGGCCGCGTGCTCCCATTCGGCCTCGGTGGGGAGGCGCGCGGCGAGGCCCAGCCGCGCGCTCGCCCAGGCGCAGAAGGCGGCGGCGTCCTCCCACGAGGGGCCCACCGCCGGCATCCGCGGGTGGGCGAAGGCGGGCTCCCCCCAGAACGGCGGCGCCGGGTGCGCGGTAGCGTCGAGGAAGGCCTGGTACTCCTCCCGGATCACCGGCGTCCGCGCCAGCCGGAACGGGGAGACCCGCACCTCGTGCCGCGGGTTCTCGTTGTCGCCGGGTCCGCCTCCCATCCAGAAGCGGCCCCCCGGCAGATCGATCCACTCGGGGCGCATGGGCGTAGCATAGCGCCGCTAGGCCCGAGGGTGAGAGTGCAGGCGAGATATGATCCCCCCATGCCCTGGTACAAGGACTGGTTCGGCGAAGAGTACCTCGAGCTTTACTCCCGCCGGGACGATTCCGAGGCCGAGGCGGACGCTGACTTCGTCCAGCGGTACCTCGGGGCCGGGGGGGCGCGCCCGCGGGCGGTGCTGGACCTCGCCTGCGGCGCCGGGCGGCATACGGCGGCGCTGCGCCGCAGGGGGTACCGGACGCTGGGCGTCGACCTGTCGTTGACCCTGCTCGCCCGCATGCGGGCCCGGGGGCTACCGCGGGTGGCGGGGGACATGCGCCGCCTGCCGTTCACCGACGGCAGCTTCGACTGGGTGCTCAATTTCTTCACCTCCTTCGGCTACTTCGAGGGGGAGCGGGAGAACTTTCGGGTGCTGGAGGAGATCGTACGCATCCTCTCCATCGGCGGGCGGTTCCTGATCGATCTGATGAACCCCGGGCCGACGATCGAGACGCTGAAGCCGCGGGACGCTGAGTCGCTCGACGGCCGCGAGGCCGAGATCGAGCGCTGGTACGACGCCGGGAGCCAGCGGATCAAGAAGCGCATCACGGTGCACGGGGCGGACGAGCCCCCTCGCACGTTCCTCGAGAGCGTGCGGCTCTACCAGCCGGAGGAGGTGACCATCGGCCTGCGCTGGGCAGGCCTCGAGGTCGACGCTCTCTTCGGCAATTTCCACGGAGATCCTTACGAGCGTGATAGCGAACGCCTCATCCTCATCGGTCACAAGCCGGCCTGACCTTCCGGCCAACCTGCTGGAGGTCGATCTGGCCGCGGCCCGGCTCCTCGCGCCGCTCCCCGTGGCCTGGCTCGCCGGCCGCGACCTCGACCTGCTGGAGCCGCTGCGCTTCCTCGGCTCGGGCACGCCGCCGGCCCTCCCCCCCTTGGGAAAGACGGCGCCCGGCCGGCGCGAGCTCGCCGAGGCGCTCGCGGTGGCTAACCGCGCCTACGGCAATCCGGAGGCCGACCGGCTCGCCGCCCGCCTGGCGGACCCAACCGTGCGCGTGGTCGTCTCCGGCCAGCAGCCGGGGCTCCTCGGCGGCCCCCTCTACGCCCTCGCCAAGATGGTGGCGGTCTCGCGCTGGGCCGCGGCGCTGGAGGCCGCGGGCGAGCCGGCGGTCGCCGTGTTCTGGGTGGCGACCGAGGACCACGACTGGGCCGAGGTCTCCTCGACCGTGGTGCTCGGGTCCGACGGCCCGCGGGCCTTCGACCTCGGGCCGGACCCCGAGCCGCTGGTGCCGGTCGGCATGCGTACGCTGGGGCCCGGGATCGAAGGCGTGCTGAGCGGCATCGCCGAGGCCGTGCCCGGCGAGCGCTACGCCGAATGGGTACAGACCCTGGCCCGTTGGCACCGGCCGGACGCCCGCTTCGGCGAGGCCTTCTGCCGGCTGATGGCGCACCTGCTCGGTCCCCGATGTCCCCTGCTGCTCGACGCCATGCTGCCGGCCCTCAAGACCGCGCAACGCCCCTGGCTGCGGCGGCTCGTCGAGCGGCGCGTCACGCTGGAGCTGGAGCTGGAGAGGCGCGACGCCCTGATCGAGGCGCGGGGCTACCCGCTCCAGGTGAGCCCGCAACGCGGGGCTAGCCCCCTCTTCCTCCTCCGCCAGGGGGAGCGGCGGCGGATCGAGTGGCGTGGCGAGGACCGCTTCGCGCTGCGCGGCCGGGAGGACGGCGGCGGCACGGTGGCCGAGCTGCTCGAGATCATCGAGGAGAACCCCGGCGTCGTCTCCCCCGGCGTGCTCGCCCGGCCGGCGATGCAGGACGCCGTGCTCGGCACCGCCATCCAGGTGGTGGGCCCGGGCGAGCTCTCCTACATGGCGCAGGCGGGGGTCACCCACGCGGTGCTGGAGGTCGAGCCGACCTTCGTGGCCCTGCGGCCGCAAACCCTGCTGCTAGAGGCCAAGCAGATCGAGCGGCTGGAGGAGCTGGGGCTCCCCCTCGCCACCCTGCTGGGGGACCGTGGCGCGCTCGACCGCTGGCTCGCCGAGCGGGAGGGGGGGACCTGGTCGGCCCGGTGCGCCAGCGGCTGGAGGAGGCGCTCGCCGAGCTGCGCGGGCCGGCCGTGGCCGCCGACCCGGGACTCGAACGGCCGTTCGAGAAGACGCGCGAGCAGATCCTGCGCGCCCTCGACCTCTTCGGCGAGAAGGCGGTCGGCGCCGCAGCGCGCAAGAACGAGGTGGTGAACCGCCGCATCCAGCAGCTCCGCGAGGCCTGCGTCCCGCTCGGCAAGCTCCAGGAGCGCGTCGTCTCCTCGGCGCACTACCCGGGCAAGTACGGCCCGGAGCTGGTCGAGAGCTACTGGGAGCAGATGAAGCTCGACGCCGCGCACCTGCAGGTGATCAAGCCAGAGGGGAAAAGGCCATGAAGCTCGACGTGCTCGCCATCGGCGCCCATCCGGACGACGTCGAGCTGGGGTGCGGCGGCACGCTTGCCGTGCTGGCCCGGCAGGGGCGGAAGGTGGGCATCCTGCACCTGACCCGCGGCGAGATGGGGACGCGGGGGACCGCCGAGGAGCGGAAACCGGAGGCGGAAGCGGCGGCCCGCGCCCTGGGCGCCGTGGAGCTCGATTTCCTCGACTGCGGCGACGGCGGCCTGCGCCTGGGGCGGGCCGAGGAGGACGCGCTGATCGCCAGGCTCCGGCGGTGGCAGCCGGAGCTCGTCCTCGGGCCGACGCCGCACGACCGCCATCCGGACCACGGGCGGGCCCACCGGCTGGTCGAGGCGGCTTGCTTCTACGCCGGGCTCAAGAACCGCGCCCCGGAGGCGGGACCGGCGCACCGGCCGGCCGCCGTCTTCTCCTACATGCAGCACGACGTCTTCACGCCGAGCTTCATCGTCGACGTCACCACCGGCTGGGAGGCCAAGCTCGCGTCGATGCGCGCCCACCGCAGCCAGCTCAGCCAGCTGTATGTCGGCGGAGATCAGGATGGCGGACAGCGGGAAGGGCCGGTCACCAAGGTGTCGACGCCGGAGTTCTGGCTCGCCGTCGAGGGGCGGGCCCGCCATTTCGGGGAGCTGATCGGCGCGCCGCTAGGGGAGCCGTTCTGGAGCCGCGGGCCGCTGGCGGTCGGCGATCCGATGGCGATCCTGCCGGGAGGGGTGCGGTGAGGATCGGCATCAGCTGCTATCCCACCTACGGCGGCTCGGGGATCGTCGCCACCGAGCTCGCCATGGCGCTCGCCGAGGGGGGGACGAGGTCCACGTCATCAGCTACGCGCTCCCCTCGCGCCTGTCGTTCATCAATCCGCGGATCTTCTTCCACGAGGTGGTGACCCCCACCTATCCGCTGTTCGACAACTACCCCCCCTACTCGCTGGCGCTGTCGACCAAGATGGTCGAGGTCGCCCGCCACGCGCCGCTCGACGTGCTGCACGTCCACTACGCCATCCCGAACGCAGTCTCGGCCGTGCTCGCCCGCCAGATCGTCGAGCCCCAGCCGCTGCCGGTGGTGACCACGCTGCACGGCACCGACGTTACCCTGGTGGGCAACGACCCCAACTACCTGGCGACCACCCGCTGGGGGATCCTCCAGAGCGACGCGGTGACGGCGGTCTCCGAGTCGCTGCGCCGCACCACCGTCGAGCAGCTCGGCGTCCACAGCGAGATCGAGGTGGTGCCCAATTTCATCGATCCCGCCCGCTACGAGGCGGCCCGCGCCGGTCCGGGGGCGCGCCGCTGGGCAAAGCCGGGGGAGAAACTGCTGGTCCACATCTCGAACTTCCGACCGGTCAAGCGGGTGCTCGACGTCATCGGCACCTTCCAGCGGGTGCAGCAGACAGTGCCCAGCCGTCTGATCCTGGTGGGGGACGGCCCAGAGCGCGGCAAGGTCGAGCAGTACTGCCGCGAGCATCACATCTGCGGCTCGATCAGCTTCATCGGCAGCTTCCCCCTGGTCGAGGAGGTGCTGGTGGGGGCCGACCTCTTCCTGCTGCCGTCGGAGAGCGAGTCGTTCGGCCTCTCGGCGCTCGAGGCCATGGCCTGCGAGGTGCCGGTGGTGGCGAGCAACGCCGGCGGCCTGCCCGAGGTGGTGATCGACGGCGAGACCGGCTACCTCTGTCCGGTGGGGGACGTGGACGGCATGGCGGCGGCGGCGGTGAAGCTGCTCACCGACGACGCCCTGCACCGCCGGTTCGCCGAGGCGTCCCGCCGCCGGGCCGTCGAGCGGTTCAGCCAGCGGGTGGTCGTCCAGCGCTACCGGTCGATCTACGAGCGGCTGACCGGGCTGCCCTGACCGCGATGGACTGAGCCGTGCCCTCGTATCGCGCGCCGCTCGCCGAGTCCCGCGCCGAGATCCGCGAGAAGGGGTCGGTCTTCCTGGCGGCGATCGGGCCGGCGGCGGACGAGGCGGCCGCGAAGTCCTTCCTGGCTCGACTGGAGAAGGAGTTTCCGGACGCCACCCATCACTGCTGGGCCTGGCGGCTGGGCTCGCCGCCGCGCGAGCGCGGCGCGGACGCCGGGGAGCCCGCCGGCACCGCCGGAGCGCCGATCCTCCAGGTGCTCCGCGGGGCGGACCTGTCGGACGCGATGGCCGTCGTCGCGCGCTGGTTCGGCGGCACCAAGCTGGGCAAGGGGGGGCTCGCCCGCGCCTACTCCGCGGCGACCCGCGAGGCCCTTCAGGAGCTGCCGGTCCTCCAGAAGGTACCGACGACCCGGGTGGCCGTCGAGGTCCCCTACGAGAAGATCGGGGCGGTGAAGCGCCTGCTGCGCCCGCCCGGGATCGAGCTGGAGGGGGAGGAGTACGGCGCGGCGGCGCGGCTGGTGCTCGCCGTGCACGAAGGTCGGGAGGGGGAGCTGCGGGAGGCTCTGGCCGAGCTCGGGATCGGCCTGGGAGTCGAATCCTCTGAGCCGATGAAATAAAGCGACTTCGAGGAAACCCGCGCGGAGGCTCGTTCTTGTCCCCGGACCCGGGGTTGTATAGACTGACCTCTACGAGCCTTATGATCTTCTTCCTTTGAAAGGAGAGGTCCGCGATGAGTGAACCGAACGTTCCGCCGCCACCCTCTTATACGCCACCACCTCCGCCGATCGGGACGCCTCCCATCGGCACCATAAGCCCGAACCGGACGATCATGCTGGTTCTTGCTTACCTGGGTCCTTTGGCGCTCATCCCCTTCCTTACGGAGAAGAACGATCCGGAGGTCCAGTGGCACGCCAAGCACGGACTGGTGCTCTGCGTCATGTGGTTCGCTATCTGCCTCGTTCTCGCAGTTATAACGCATATTCCTATTCTGGGATGGGCTGCCGCGTGCGTGAGCTGCGTGGTGCCCCTCGCAATCCTGGCTTTCCATGTTTACTTGATCATTCAGGCAGTCAATGGGAAGCGCGTGATGATCCCGGGCGTCAGCGAGTACGCCAACCGCTTCTAGTCAACCCATTCCTGAGAGGGCGAACGCGATGACCGTCACCAGCCCGCAGTCTCCGCAGTCGGCCAGCAGTCAGGCGATCACCGCGCTCGTCCTGGGGATCCTGGGCTTGGTCTGCTGCCCCTTGATGGGGCCGATCGCTTGGTATTTCGGCAAGCAGGAATCGGCGGCGATCGCCCAGGGGCGGTCGCCTCTCGCCGGAGAGGGGATCGCCAAGGCCGGGTTTATCCTCGGCATCCTTGGTTCGATCTACTTGGCGGGAACCCTGCTCTGGATTTTCTTCCTAGGCGGATCGGTGTTCCTCTCGGCGATGTTCAACCGCTAGGAACCTGGGTGGAGGCGCGCGACTCCCGGCTCTGGCTGCTCGCGGGTCTCGCGGGGGTGGCCGGGCTCGCCGTCCTCCACGTCTGGACCCCCTCCGGCGACCCCGCCACGGCGGTCTGCTTGAGCCGCCGCCTGCTCCATCTCCCCTGCCCCGGGTGCGGCCTCACCCGCGCCTTCGCGCTCCTCGCCAAAGGGGAGTGGGCCGCCGCCTTCACCATGCACCCCCTGGCGCCGGTCCTGGCTCTGGAGGCGGTCCTCGGCTGGCTCGCCTGGGGGACGGCGCTCGCGGTCCGGCGCTCTCTCCAACTGCCGGTCCGGCTCGACACCGTGGTCCTCGCCCATGCCGCCGTGCTGGTCGTCCTCTGGCTGGGGCGCGCCGCCACCGGTACGCTCCCCTGGTAGGAACGAGCTAAGCTCTCTCCATGGACCCCGTCCGCCGGCGCCGGCTCAAGGCGTGGATCATTACCTGCTCGCTCGCGCTCCTCCTGGGGCTCGACATGGCGCGCCCTCCCCGCGACCAGCTCTCGGCCCGCTGCCTGCTCGGCGCCATCCACGCCTACCAGGCGACGCTCTCGCCCGTGCTGGGGATGGCGGGGCTTCAGTGCCGGTTCAAGCCCACCTGCAGCCACTACGGCGAGGGGGCAATCCGCAAGTACGGCGCGTGGACGGGGAGCTGGAAGACCCTCTGGCGGATCGCCCGCTGCGGCCCCTGGACGCCGGCCGGCACGATCGATCCGCCTTGAGGCGTGGCCCCGATTGACATACTCTCGGACGGGGGTAGGCACTATGGACCCGGACAAGATGGACCCGGACAAGATCGATTACGCGGCCATTCTCCAGGACGCCCTGCGCGACGCGGTGCGCCGGGTGATCGAGCAGGTGGCCGAGCATGGCATGCCCGGAGAACACCACTTCTACATCGGGTTCCGTACCGATTTTCCCGGCGTCGAGGCCCCGCGCTTCCTGCGCGAGCAGTACCCCGAGGAGGTGACGATCATCCTCCAGCACCAGTTCTGGGGGCTAGAGGTCACCCCCGAGGAGTTCTCGGTGCTGCTCAGCTTCGGCGGCTCGCGCCAGCGGGTGACCGTCCCCTTCGCCGCCCTGACCGCCTTCGCCGACCCCTCGGCCGACTTCGGCCTCCGCTTCGACGCCGCGGATCCCGCGAACGAATCGGCCCCGGAGCCCGGCGCCGCCGAGCCCGAGGTGGAGGAGCCCTCGGCGGGGGAGCCCCGTATGGGCGGCGTGATCCGCTTCGATCCCTCCCGGCGGCGCTGAGCCGCCCGGGCCTGACCTGTCCTGCCAGGGCGGCACGGCCGTCCTCTCCGGGGAGCGGACCGCCACGGCGGCTCAGGCCGTTGAAGTCGAGCCGGATCAACGTTTTGCGTGAGCTTGAGGCGAGTGGCATCTCGCTTGCTTTTCCCATTTATGGGAAGCGAGGATCCACCATGCGAATGACGAAAATTCCTGACCTCATGCCAGCGCTCCTCTGCGGGGCCGCGCTGTTCACCTTTGCCTGCAACCGCGGCGCGGAGAATCCTGCCGGAAAGGCTGCGGACGCGGCGCCGCCGCCCCAGGTGGCACAGATCCAGACGCCCGCCCCGGCTTCGGCGCCCGCCGCGGAGCCCCAGGTCAACGAGCTTCAAACCGTGCCACAGTCGGTGCAGGCGCCGGAGGGGGCGCCGCCTCCGGCGACGACCGCTCGTGAGCGTTCGGATCTGGCCGCCCGCGAGCTCGAGCTGGCGACTCGCGAGGCCGAGCTCAACGCCCGCGAGCGCCGGCTCCGGCAGCACCCGGCCCCGCCTGAGGCCGGATCTGCCCCGGCGCCACAGGCGGCCGAGGTCCGCCCCGAGCCGCCCCAGGCCGCGGCTCCTGAGATCGCGCCTCCGGCTCCCGAGCCGGCTCCGGCCCCGGAGCCGACTCGGGAGGAACTGCCGCGGACTACGAGCGTCACCGTGCCGGCGGGCTCGCAGATCGACGTCGAGTTCACCCGCCGGCTGGCGAGCAACATCAGCTCCCCCGGCGACAGCTTCCGGGCCCGGGTGAGCGAGGACCTGGTGCAGGACGGCGTCGTCGCCATCCCGGCCGGCTCGGAGATCCTGGGCGAGGTGACGGACGCGGTGCCGCTGAAGAAGATCGGCGGCCAGGCGAGGCTGGCCCTCCGGTTTACCGACCTGGTGCTCCCCTCCGGCAGGACCGTGCCGATCGACGCCTCCTTCGTCCAGGAGGGGCGCAACGAAACCCGCAGGGCCGCCGCGACGATCGGCGGCGTGGCGGCGGGCGGCGCCATCCTGGGGCGCATCCTCAGCAAGGGGAGCCGCTCCGGCGGCGGCGTCCTCGGCGCCATCATCGGGGCCGCGGCGGGCACCGCCATCGCCTCGAAGACCCCCGGCGAGGAGGTGATCATCCCGGAGGGCTCGGTGGTCAGCCTGCGGCTGGACGGTGCGGTCGAGGTGCGGGCGAAGATGCCGTAGCAGCAGGAGGAGAGAGGGCCGGGGAATCTCCGCCCGCCTCCGGCCCGTTCTCTCCCTTATGACCACAGACAGCGTTCCCTCGTCCCGCCGGCCGGCCCGCCAGGGGCTCTTCGGCGGGCTCGTTTCGTCGAAGCAGCCGCGAGCGGCGACGCCGCCGTCCGAAGCCAAGAAGAAGACCGCTCCCCTGAAGCCGCGCGTCGTTCTCGCGGACGCGCTGGAGCTCGTGCGGGCCCGCAAGGGGCGGCTGGCGCTGGGGCTCGGGCTGATGGCGATCAACCGCCTCTGCGGGCTGGTCCTCCCCTACACCACCAAGTTCCTGCTCGACGACGTGATCGGCAAGGGGCACCGGGAGCTCCTCATGAAGCTCGTGCTGGCGGCTGGCGCGGCGACCCTGATTCAGGCCGTCACCTCCTTCGCGCTGTCGCAGGTGCTCGGCAAGGCTGCCCAGCGTTCGATCACCGAGATGCGCCGCCAGGTCCAGCGCCACGTCGCGCGCCTGTCGGTGGGCTACTTCGAGCAGACCAAGGCGGGCTCTCTCCTCTCGCGCGTCATGAACGACGCCGAGGGGATCCGCAACCTGGTGGGCTCGGGCCTCGTCGAGGTGGTGGGCGGCATGATCACGGCCGTGTTCGCGCTCGGCTTCCTCTTCCACTTCAATACCAAGCTCACGCTGATCGCCCTCGCCGTGCTGTCGCTCTTCGCCTTCGTCATGCAGTACGCCTTCAGAGCCCTGCGGCCGCTCTTCCGCGAGCGCTCGAAGATCAACGCCGAGATCTCGGGCCGGCTCACGGAGTCGTTCTCCGGGGTGCGGGTGGTCAAGGCGTATCAGGCGGAACGGCGAGAGGCCCTGGTGTTCACCAAGGGGGCGCACCGGCTGTTCCGCAACGTGGCCCAGACGCTGACCAGCTTCTCGGCGATCAGTGCCGCCTCGACGCTGCTCCTCGGGGTGATCAGCGTCACGATCATGGGGGTCGGGGCGCAGGACGTCCTCTCCCACCGGATGACGGTGGGCGACTTCTTCGCCTTCACCATCTACCTCGGCATGCTGGTCGGCCCGGTGATGCAGATCGTCAACATCGGCAGCCAGATCACCGAGGCGTTCGCCGGGCTGGAGCGCATCCGCGAGATCCGCAACGAGGTTACCGAGGATACGGGGGAGGCCGACCGCGAGCCGTTGCCGGCGGTCCAGGGGGAGATCGAGTTCCGCGACGTCTGGTTCGAGTACAACCCCGGGGCGCCGGTGCTCAAGGGGGTCTCCTTC
This sequence comes from uncultured Acidobacteriota bacterium, assembly GCA_963698025.1. Classification (GTDB taxonomy): domain Bacteria; phylum Acidobacteriota; class Thermoanaerobaculia; order Multivoradales; family UBA5704; genus DATARR01. The sequence continues at coordinate 3,951,928 of OY969112.1, forward strand.
ACCGCCATGCCCGGCACCTCGACGGCGCTGGTGGGACCCTCCGGCTCGGGGAAGAGCACGCTGATCGGCCTGGTGGCCGCCTTCCACCGCCCGACATCCGGACGGATCCTGGTCGACGGCCGGGATCTCTCGGATCTGCGGCTCGGCGACTACCGCTCGCACCTCGGGGTGGTCTTCCAGGACAACTTCCTCTTCGATGGCACGGTGCTCGAGAACATCGCCTACGCCAACCCGCACGCCGCGGAGGAGGAGGTGATCCGCGCCGCGAAGATCGCCCGCTGCGACGACTTCGTCTCCCGGCTGGTCGACGGCTACGACACCATCGTCGGCGAGCGCGGCGTCAAGCTCTCCGGCGGCGAGCGCCAGCGGGTGGCGATCGCGCGGGCCATCCTGGCCGATCCCCGCATCCTGATCCTCGACGAGGCGACCTCCTCGCTCGACAGCGAGAGCGAGGCGGCGATCCAGGAGGGGCTGGTGGAGCTGATGAAGGGGCGGACGACGTTCGTGATCGCCCACCGCCTGTCGACCATCCGCAAGGCCGATAGGATCCTGGTGCTCGAAGGGGGGCAGGTGATCGAGCGCGGCCGGCACGAGGAGCTGCTCGCGCTGGGCGGCCGCTACCATGCCCTCTACACGCGCCAGTACAACCTCGAGTCCAACCTGTTCCGCAATCCGGGCGAGACGGTGCCCGAGGAGGAAGCGGAGAAGAAGGCGCCGGAGGGGACGGCCGATACGTCTGTGGGGGCGGGGCGGATGCCGTTGATGCCGGTGTAGGGTGCCCTCGCCCGGACTCAGTGCAGGATCCGCTCGAACCCCTGCTTCCGCTTGAGCTGCATCGGCTGGTCCCGGTTGCCGAGGTACGTCTCGTGGCCGGAGAGGTCGGTCGCGAGGACGTAGAAGTCCACCGTGCCGTTCTGGTGGAAGCTCGCCGGGATCTCCACCGTGTAGTAGCCGGTACGGGTCTTCTCGAGCGGCATGTCGCGGTACTTCCCCCCCTCGGGACGGGCCGTCAGCTTGACGTCCTTGATCTCGTAGTCGTCGCTGGCCCGGAAGCTGAGGTTCACCACCGTGCCGCGGTCGTAGTCGAGCAGGAAGCCGTCGCGCAGCACCAGCTTCGGCGGCTCCTTGTCGAGCCGGGCGAGCAGATCCTCGAGCCGGGCGCGGGCCTCCTGGAACTGGGTGGCCAGGTGCGGCGTGGGCTGGATCCCGCCGATCATCTGCAGGCCGTCCCACGGCTTCTTGCGGCGCTCGACGTTGGGCAGCGCGGCGAGGATCCGCTCCTGCTGCGCCTCGTTCTGCTCGTACTTCTGGTAGAGGGCGAGCCGCTCCCTGAGGCCGGGGCGGTCGGGCCAGTTGCGCTGGATGGGCCCGATCCGCGCCAGGGCCTCGGCGTACCGGCCGTCGCGGAGCAGCTTCTCGGCGTCGGCTTCGATCGCCGCCGCGGCCTTGCCGCGCAACGCGTCCGGATCGCTCGCTCTGGGGAGGAGAGCCACCAGGGCGGCGAAGCGCTCCAGCGTCTGCACGGGGTTGCCCTGAGCCGCGACGGCCTGGGTGTACGCGGCGACGGCGCTACGCGCCCGCTCGAAGTCCGCGCGGACGTTGGGAGCGAGCCCCGCCTCCTGGCCCGCTCCGGCCTCGACCGCGCTCTCGAGGGTCTCGAGATCCCCCGACTTGAGGCCGTTCGCGAGATCGGCGGGCAGCCGCTCGAAGGCCGCGAGCGCCAGATTCTCCTGGATCGCGCCGAGCTCCCGGCACCCCGCCGGAGGGAGCAGCCCCTGTTCCCCCCAGGCGATCGACCGTAGCGCCCGGCGGGCCTTGAGGTCATCCCCTTGGCCGAGATGGAGCTTCGCCTCCTCCAGCCGGTCGGTCGGCGGCCGGCTGAACGGCTGCCGCAAAGGTGGTCCGGACGCCACGATGGCCTCCGGCGCCTGCTCCTGGTGCCGTCGCAGGAGCCAGAACCCGGCCAGCAGGCCGAGCACCACCACGCCGGCGATCGCCGCCAGCACGGCCGGCCTGCGTAGCAGGGGAGGGGTGGGAGCGTCGGCCGCCGGCGCCGCACCGGCCGCGGGGGTTGCCCCGGTCGCCGCCGGAGCCTTCTTGAGGAAGGGCACGACCTTGGCGCCTCTCTGCGGCTGCGCGGGCGGCCCCACCGGACGGGGGGGCGGCGCCGGCACGTTGAGCAGGGCGTTCAGGAGCTCGTCGTCGACCGAGGAGAGGACATCGCCCGGCTCCTCCGGGGGCCCAGCCGGGGCGGCGAGCGGATCGGGCTCGGTGAACCGGGGCGCCGCGGCCGGGAGCGCCGCTCCCGATTGCGCCTCCATGGCGGGGGTCCAGGCCTCGGGGATTGTCAGCATCGGCGGATCGGTGGCCAACGCCGGAGTTGCGACCGGCGCCAGGGCCGGGAAGGGGACGGCCACCGGCTTGGGCAGGGCCGTCGGTTGAGCAGCCGGGGCGGGAGCCGGGACTCCGATGGCCAGCCGCAGGGCCTCGCGCATCTCGCGGATCGACGGGCGTTCCTCGGGGCGCTGCCGCAGCGCCCGCTCGAGCGCCTGCCGCAGGGCCTCATCGTTCTCCAGCTCGAAGCTTACCGAGAGCGGCAGCTGGACGACCGGCGAGTCGCCGAAGCCGAGGGTGGCTCCCAGGGCATGGCAGGCGGTGACGGCGAGCGAGTAGAGATCGGCGCGGCCGTCGGCCGCGCCGGCCGTCACCTCGGGGGCCTGGAAGCGCGCGTTCTCGCCAGGTCCCGCCGCGGCGGCCTCGGCGCCCCGAGGGCGGAAGACGGCGGTGCCGAGCCCCAGGAGCTTCACCTGCTCGCCCGTGGGGGTCTCGACGACGAAGAGGTTGTCGGGGGAGATGTTGAGATGGGCGATCCCCTGGGCGGCGAGGGCTTCGAGGGCGTCGAGCGCCTGGGCGATGCGCGCCAGGGCGCGGGTCGGGGGGGCGCCGGCGAGGGCGTCGAGCCCCTTGCCGTCCAGCAGCTCCAGCACCAGGAAGGCGCTGCCGTCGGCGGTCAGCCCCGAGTCGAGGACCGCCGGCAAGCCGGGGTGGCTGAGGGCCGCCAGCGTCGCCGCCAGCTTCTCGAACTCCGGCGCTCCGGCCACGAGCCGCGGCGGCGACGTCACCGTGATCAGCTTGACGGCGACCGTCCGCCCCGACTTGGCATCGGCGGCTCGCAGAACCGTCCCGAAGCGGTTCGATTTCAGGATCTTCTCGAGCTGATAGCGATCGGTGAGCTCACGGAACTGCATCGCCTCGACCCTCCCCGGACCGGTGCACGCGCATCCTGTTCTACTTCGGTTCTGACTGGGCTATTATAGATGGTCCTCAATGAAAAGCGACTCACCCATCATGCCGTACCAACTGAGAACCCTCATCCCCCTGCTCCTCCTGCTGCTCCTCCCGGTGGCGCGCGCCGCCGTGGCGGACCCCGCTTCCTCGTTCGGCGTCAACATCCACGCTCCCCAGGGAGCCGAGCTGGCGGCCGAGCTCGACAAGGTGAAGGCCGCCGGCATCGGCTGGGTGCGCATCGACTTCATCTGGGCCGCGGCCGAGCCCCGGAAGGGCGCCTACAACTGGCGGGGCTACGACGCCCTGGTCGCCGCCGCCCGCGCCCGCGGGCTCGAGGTGTTCGCGACCGTCGCCTACACCCCGGCCTGGGCGACCGACGGGCCCGAGCTCACCGGCGTGCCGCGCAACCCGGACGACTGGCGGCGGTTCTGCTTCCGGGCGGCCAAGCGCTACCGCGGCAAGATCCGCTACTGGGGGCTATGGAACGAGCCCAACCTGAAGCAGTTCTGGGCGGGGAGCCGTGACCAGTACATCGACATCATCCTCAAGACCGGCGCCGACGCCCTCCACTCCGGCAGTCCGGCGGCACGGGTGGGCGGCCCCGAGCTCGCGCACCTGGTGTCGGGCGGCGCCGACTGGTACGACTGGCTGCGCCAGTCCCTCCTCGAGGCGGGGGACCGGCTCGACTTCATCACCCACCACATCTACGACAACGACGGTAACCGCGACGTCACCTCCAAGCTCGAGGCGAGCACCACCTTCGGCGGCCGCCCCTCGCTCTGGCAGTACGTGACCCCCTCGGTCAGAGAGGTCTTGAAGAGCACCGGCTGGGCAAACAAGCCGGTCTGGCTGACCGAGACCGGCTGGGAGTCGGCCCGCGTCGGCGACTCGCGGCAGGCGGACTATTACGCCGGGTTCCTCAGCGACTGGTTCACCGGCCGGCCCGGGCGGGACTGGGTCTCCAAGGTCTTCTTCTACGAGCTCAAGGACGGGCCGGACGGCGGCTCCTCCTGGGGGATCCTGCGGCCGGACGGCTCGTCGAAACAGGCGTACGGGGCGTACAAGGGGTTCGTCGCGGGGCGTTAGGGGCCCGTTCCACCCGGGCCTCATCTCCCGGTCCTCCCCCCACTTGTGATACCTTCCGCCGGATCTTCTCGGCCGGTCCGGGTCGGCGCTCCCCTCGTGCGGAGCCGTGACGGATCGCCGGGGGGAGCCCGGAGGGTCCCTAAACCCCGTCAGCGCGACATCCATCCGGTCCGGCCACCGCGGGCCGGAGGGCTCCCGGCTCGCGCTGTGAATTTATGTAGGCTTTGCCAAGGATTCTGGAGGAACATATGCCCAAACTCGAACCCCTCGCCCGGACGGGCCCGTCCCTGCGGCGGCTGCCCCTCTTCGGGCTGATGGCGGCGCTGTTCGCCATCCTGACCGCCATGCCCGCCTCCGCCAGCGAGGCCGATCTCGTGCTGCCGGACCTGTCGAATCCGGACGTGACGTTCTTCGGCATGACCGGGCACAACCTGCTGCTGGGCGGCCTGCTCGTCTGCGTCCTCGGACTGCTGTTCGGGTTGGTGATGTACGTGCAGCTCAAGAACATGCCCGTCCACCGCTCGATGCGCGAGATCTCCGAGCTGATCTTCGAGACCTGCAAGACCTACCTCACCACGCAGGGCAAGTTCATCCTCCTGCTCGAGCTCTTCATCGGCATCGTCATGTTCGTCTACTTCTACACCCTGCGCGGCTACGACCTCGGCAAGGTGATCACGATCCTGATCTTCAGCCTGATCGGCATCGCCGGCAGCTACGGCGTTGCCTGGTTCGGCATTCGGGTCAACACCTTCGCCAACTCGCGCTCGGCCTTCGCCAGCCTCCGCGGCAAGCCGTTCCCGACCTATGCCATCCCGCTCAAGGCCGGCATCTCGATCGGCATGCTGCTGATCAGCGTCGAGCTGCTGATGATGCTCTGCATCCTCCTCTTCGTGCCGCGCGACTACGCCGGCCCTTGCTTTATCGGCTTCGCCATCGGCGAGTCGCTGGGCGCGGCGGTGCTGCGCATCGCCGGCGGCATCTTCACCAAGATCGCCGACATCGGCTCCGACCTGATGAAGATCGTCTTCAACATCAAGGAAGACGACGTCCGCAACCCCGGCGTGATCGCCGACTGCGTGGGCGACAACGCCGGCGACTCGGTGGGACCGACGGCGGACGGCTTCGAGACCTACGGCGTCACCGGCGTCGCACTGATCACCTTCATCCTGCTGGCGGTCAACGCGACGAAAGCTGGTCCCGGCTTCCAGACGATCCAGACCCAGCTCCTGGTCTGGATCTTCGCCATGCGCGTCATGATGATCATCACCAGCGGCGTCTCCTACGCGATCAACGAGACGATCGCCAAGGGGCGCTACGGCAACGCCGACACGATGAACTTCGAGGCGCCGCTGACCTCGCTGGTCTGGCTGACCTCGGCCCTGTCGGTCGCCGTCACCTACGCCGCCTCCTATCTGCTCATCCCGCACCTCAACGGCGATGACACGCTCTGGTGGAAACTGTCGACGATCATCTCCTGCGGCACGCTCGCCGGCGCGCTGATCCCCGAGCTCGTCAAGGTCTTCACCTCGACCGAGTCGGCCCACGTCAAGGAGGTGGTGACCGCCTCGCGTGAGGGGGGCGCCTCGCTCAACATCCTCGCCGGCCTGATCGCGGGCGACTACAGCGCCTACTGGCTGGGCCTCACCATCGTAGCGCTGATGGGCGCCGGCTACGGCGTCAGCACGACGCTGCCCGACAACCTGATGATCGCCCCCGCCGTGTTCGCCTTCGGCCTGGTGGCCTTCGGCTTCCTTGGCATGGGACCGGTGACGATCGCCGTCGACTCCTACGGCCCGGTGACCGACAACGCGCAGTCCGTTTTCGAGCTGTCGACCATCGAGACCCTGCCCAACATCCGGCAGGAGGTCAAGAAGGACTTCGGCTTCGACCCCGACTTCGAGACCGCCAAGCACCACCTGGAGGCCAACGACGGCGCCGGCAACACCTTCAAGGCGACCGCCAAGCCGGTGCTCATCGGCACCGCGGTCGTGGGCGCCACGACGCTGATCTTCTCGATCATCGTGGTGCTCACCCACGGCCTGCAGCCGCAGTACGTCCAGTACCTCTCGCTGCTCCACCCGCCGTTCCTGCTCGGCCTGATCACCGGCGGCGCCGTGATCTACTGGTTCAGCGGCGCCTCCTGCCAGGCGGTGTCGACCGGCGCCTACCGGGCCGTCGAGTTCATCAAGCAGAACATCCGGCTGGACGCCGGCGCCCAGAAGGCCTCGACCGAGGACAGCAAGCGGGTCGTCGCCATCTGCACCACCTACGCCCAGAAGGGGATGTTCAACATCTTCCTGACGGTGTTCTTCAGCACGCTCGGCTTCGCGTGCCTCGAGCCCTACTTCTTCATCGGCTACCTGATCTCGATCGCGATCTTCGGCCTCTACCAGGCGATCTTCATGGCCAACGCCGGCGGCGCCTGGGACAACGCGAAGAAGATCGTCGAGGTCGAGCTCAAGGAGAAGGGGACGCCGCTCCACGCCGCCACGGTAGTCGGCGACACCGTCGGCGATCCGTTCAAGGACACCTCGTCGGTGGCGATGAACCCGGTCATCAAGTTCACCACCCTCTTCGGCCTCCTCGCCGTCGAGCTGGCGGTCGAGATGGCGACCACGACGCGGCTCCTGCTGTCGGGGATCTTCCTGTTGATCTCGATGGTCTTCGTCTGGCGCTCGTTCTATGGCATGCGGATCCCGGTCGAGACGACCAAGACCGCCCACGCCAAGGCCTGATCCCAGAGTCTGAACCGGTGAAAAGGGCGCTACCCGCGGGTGGCGCCCTTTTCGCTTTTGGGATCAACCGGCTCAGCCCTCCGCGGGCAGGCCCACCAGCTCCATCAGCTTGAGGGCGTTGACGGTGGTTGCCACCCCGGGCCGCATCACGTAGTCGAAGGTCATCGGCGGGTCGCCCCCCGGATGGACCGTCTCGCGGAAGTGGACGGGGACGCAGACGGCCTTCAGCTCCCCGACCTCGGCGAGCTGGAGATCGTGGGTCGAGACGGCGCCGATCGCCCCCCGGTGCAGGAGGTGGAGCACCACCCGCCGCACCGCGATCTGCCGCTCGTAGCTGTTGGTCCCCCGCAGCACTTCGTCGAGCAGATAGAGGAGGACGCGCCCTTCCGCGCCGGCCCGGTCCGCCGCCGCGACCACCTTCTGGATGCGCTGCAGCTCCGCCATGAAGAAGGAGACGCCGTCGGCCAGCGAGTCCTCGACCAGGATGCTGGTCGCCAGGGTGACCGGCGGCATGCGTAGCGCCGTGGCGGCTACCGGTCCTCCCGCCTGGGCGAGCACCGCGTTGACGCCGATCGAGCGGAGCAGCGTGCTCTTGCCCGACATGTTCGAGCCGGTGACCAGCAGGAACATCCCCGCCGGACCGATCTCGACGTCGTTGGTTACCCGCTTACCGTCCGCAATCAGGGGGTGGCCCAGCCCCACGGCGGCAAAGCGATCGGCCGTCCGGTCCACCACCGGGAAGCACCATTCCGGCTGCTCGAACCTGAGGCTCGCCAGGGCGGCGAGAGCCTCGAAGCGGCCGAGCGCCGCGAGCCAGCCGCGCACCCGGGGGCCGGCGTCCCGCTGCCACATTTCCAGCAGGAGGAGGACGTGGAAGTCCCAGAGGAAGAGCGCCGCGAGCGGCAGATGGAGATAGGAGGAGTGGCGCACGTCCGACAGGTCGACCCGGGAGTCGAGGAGCGCCATCCAGGAGTGCGCGGGGCGGTCCTGATGGGTGAGCCCCCCCGCGATCCGGCGCAGCTCGCCGGTCGTATAGGGGTGCTGCGCGATCATCTCCAGGGCCTCGGCGTAGAGTTGGAAATCCTTCTCGCGCGTCCCGATCCGGTCGAAGGTGCCGTGCGTCCGCTCCCGCAACTGGTAGCTGAGCCCGATGTTGAGGGTGGCCAGGAGGAGAAAGACGCCGGTCGGCAGCGGGGTCAGCCAGGCCGCGAGCGCGGCGGCGGGGGTCAGGACGGTAAGGATGCGGGTCAGCCAGATTAGACCCGGCCGCCGGAGCAGCCAAGGCTCCCCCTCGGCCCAGCGCAGGAACGGCTCGATGTCCGGCTCCCGCTGGTCCATGGGCCGGGCGCGCGCCTGAAGCCGCTGGCGCAGATCGATCTCGGGAGCCAGCTCCGCGACCGCCTCCTGCCGCTGGACGATCTCCTCGGGATTCGCGGGGTGAAGCAGCCAGTCCACGAGCGCGTTCTTGCCCGGCGGGGTGTGGGCCGTGCCGAGCAGCTGGGCCACCGAGGCGCGGCCGAACAGGTTGACGTCCCGCGCGGTCGGCCGATCCGCGTCGTCCGGCTCGGGGAGGGTGGGGAGCGGCAGGCGCGCCCAGTCGCGGGCCAACCGCAGCAGCCCCTCCTCGTTGATCGTCCGCAGCACCCCCTCCCGACGCTGCTGCTTGATGATCCGGTCATGGTAAGGCAGCACCCAGAAGAAGGCGACCAGCCAGAACCCCGCCCCGGCCCACCACTCCCATCCGGGATTGCCCCTCTGCATCAGAATCACCCCGAGGCAGACGACGAACGCCGCGAACAGGGCACCACGCAGGAGCGAGAACCGGGAGGAGATCCCGGCCAGGCGAGCCTCCTCGGAAGCGAACGCGTCGCGACGGTGGGCGTAGAGGGTGGCGGGGGCTTCAGAGGAGGGTGGCATCCGAGGAACAATATCTTCGATTCAGCCGGTATCATGGGAAAGCAATGGAGGAATACACGTGGCTACCTTGAAGGTCAAGGACTTTCCCGATTCACTTTACGAGAGGCTTCAGGAGCAGGCTCGACAGAGGAACCGCTCACTGTCACCGGAGGTTATCCACATCGTGGACGAGGCCCCGGGGCCGGAAAGGACTTTGTCTATCTTGGGCTTACAGGGTTTGGGGAAGGAGCTCTGGGAAGGGATCGACGCGGCGGAGTACATCCGCGGAGAACGTGATTCCTGGGAAAATGAGTAGGACTCTTTGGTCCCTTCATCCGAATCGCCGAAGAGCTAGAAGCGTAGAAGACGTCTCGAACTCAGCCCCACCGGGCGTAGGCATAAAGCCTGGGGTTTCAACCCCAGGTAGGCTTTTCAGAGCTTTGGATGGACTTGAGGCCTCCTCTCTTGGGGTTGAAACCCCAGGCTTTATGCCTACGCCCCGGTGGGGCTCGGGAGAGGAAACTCCTCCAGGAACAGCTCCGTCGCCTCCTTCAGGTTGGTGACCGCCCCCTCCAGAGACGCCCCCTGACTGACCGTACCGACCTCGGGACACTCGGCGACGTAGAGATCGCCTTCCTTGTGAAGAATCGCGGTAAACGTCCTCTGCCTCGTCATCGGACCTCCCTTCCTACTCCACCGTCACGCTCTTCGCCAAGTTCCGCGGCTGGTCCACGTCCGCCCCGCGGCGGACGCCGATGAAGTAGGCGAGGAGCTGCAGGGGCACCACGTTGACGATCGGCTGCAGGAGCGGCGAGACGGTGGGGACCTCGATGACGTCGTCGGCGACGCCGCCGAGCTCCTCGGGGTCGCGGTCGGTGACGGCGATGACGATGCCGTCCCGCGCCTTCACCTCCTGCATGTTGCTCTTGGTCTTCTCGGCGAGCTGGTCGCCGGTCGCGATCGCCACTACCGGCAGGTTCTCGTCGATCAGGGCGATCGGCCCATGCTTCATCTCGCCGGCGGGGTACCCCTCGGCGTGGATGTAGGAGATCTCCTTGAGCTTCAACGCCCCCTCGAGCGCGATCGGGTAGTTGATCCCCCGGCCCAGGTAGAGGAAGTTCTGCGCCCGCTGGTATTTGCGGGCCAGCTCGTCCATGTGGGCCTCCTGCTGGCGGATCACGTCGTCGACCGCCTGCGGCAGGCGGGTCAGGTCGTCGAGGTAGTGCCGCTCGACCGCCCCGGACTTGGCTTGGCGCAGGTAGAGGGCGAGCAGGTAGAGGGCCACCAGCTGCGTGGTGAAGGCCTTGGTCGAGGCGACACCGATCTCCGGGCCGGCGTGGGTGTAGATCACCCCCTCGCTGATGCGGGTCGCCTGGCTCCCCGTCACGTTGCAGACCGCGAGCAGGCGCGCTCCCCGCTCGTGGGCCGCCTCCATGGCCGAGAGGGTGTCGGCCGTTTCGCCCGACTGGGAGATCCCCACCGCGAGCACGCGGTCGGAGACGATCGGGTCACGGTAGCGGTACTCGGAGCCGTAATCGACCTCGACCGGCAGGCGCGCGATGTTCTCGATCAGGAACTTGCCCACCAGCGCCGAGTGCCAGGAGGTGCCGCAGGCCAGCAGATGGAGGCGCTCGACCTTTGCCAGATCCTCGCGGGGGATCTTGACGGTGTCGAGGAGGACCTCGGCCCGCTCGAAGTCCACGCGCCCGCCGAAGGTCTCCTGCACGACCTGCGGCTGCTCGTGGATCTCCTTGAGCATGAAGTGCTTGTAGCCCCCCTTCTCGGCCTGCACCGGGTCCCAGTTGAGGCGCTGGACGGGGCGCTCGACGGGCTTGCCCGCGCGGTCCTGGATCTCGACCCCGGCCGGGGTCAGGCGGCCGATGTCGCCGTTCTCGAGGAAGATCACGTCCTTGGTGTAGGCGAGCAGGGCGGCCGGGTCGGAGGCGAGGAACTGCTCCCCCTCGGCCAGGCCGATCACCAGCGGCGGCCCCTGGCGGGCGGCCACGATCTCCTGCCCCTCGGTCTCGACGCTCACCACGGCGAAGGCGTACATCCCTTCCAGTTCCTTGACCGCCTTGGCCACCGCGGCGCGCAGGTCGCCGTCGAGATAGGAGGAGATGAGGTTCGCCACCACCTCGGTGTCGGTGTCGGAGGTGAAGGTCCACCCCTCGGCGATCAGCCGCTTCTTGAGCGGCAGGAAGTTCTCGATGATGCCGTTGTGGATCAGCGCCAGCCGGCGGCGCGAGTCCACCATTGGGTGGGCGTTGCGCTCGCTCGGCGGCCCGTGGGTGGCCCAGCGGGTATGGCCGAGGCCGTAGCGGCCGGTGAGCGGCTGCTTCTCGAGCTTCTCCTTCAGGCGGTCGAGCTTCCCCTCGGCCTTGACGGTCTGGAACTCGCCGTCGCGCACCGCCACCACGCCGGCCGAGTCGTACCCCCGGTACTCCAGGCGGCGCAGGCCGTCCATCAGCAGAGGCACGACCTCGCGCTGCCCAACGTATCCGACGATTCCGCACATAGTGGCTACTCGCTCTCTTTCTTGTCGTTCCGCTGCCGGCGGAGCCCGCCGGCCCACCCTTCGAGGTTCTTCTGCCGCACCCGCCCGACCGCCAGCGCCCCGTCGGGGACGTTCTTGGTGATGATCGACCCCGCCGCCGTCGAGGCGCCCGCCCCGACCTTCACCGGCGCCACCAGCATGGTATCGCTGCCGATGAAGGCGCCGGCGCCGATCTCGGTCGGATGCTTGCGCGTGCCGTCGTAGTTGCAGGTGACGACGCCGGCGCCGATGTTGGCCTTCTCCCCCACGGTGGTATCCCCCACGTAGGCGAGATGGTTCGCCTTGGCGCCCTCGCCGAGCACGGAGTTCTTCACCTCGACGAAGTTGCCCACCCGGGCTCCTCTACGCAAGCGGGATGCCGGACGCAGCCGGGCGAAGGGGCCCACGCGGCACCCCTCTCCCACCTCGGCACCGTCGAGAACGCTGTAGGGCTCGATGGTTGTTCCCTCCGCGACGGTGGTGTCGCGCAGCCAGGCCCCCTGGTGGATCACGCACTCGCGGCCGATCGCGGTGCTTCCCAGCAGGGACACCCCGGGGTGGATCACCGTGTCCTCGCCGATCCGCACCCCCGGCTCGATCGCCGTCCGCTCGGGCTCCAGGATCGTCACCCCCGCCTTCATCAGCGCCACCTGGTGCCGGCCGATCAGCAGCCGGTGGACGCGGGCGAGCTCGGTGCGGTCGTTGACCCCCAGCGCCTCGTCCGGATCGGGGAGGGGGACCAGCCGCACCGGCCGGCCGTCCCGGCCGGCGCCGGTCACGGCGTCGGTCAGGTAGAGCTCCCCCTGAGCGTTGTCGGGGTTCAGGTTGCGCAGGTAGTCGAAGATCTCCGGGGCGGGGAGGGCGTAGATGCCGGCGTTGATCAGCCGCACGGCCCGCTGCTCCGGAGTGGCGTCCTTGAACTCGACGATCTCCCGGAACGCGCCGTCCCGATCCACGATCACCCGGCCAAGCGAGCCCGGCTCGGGAAGCTCGGCGACCGTCATGGCGCCCCACCCCGCTTCGGCGGCCGCGGCGAGCCGGTCGAGCGTCGCGGTCTGGACCAGCGGCACGTCGCCGGAGAGCACGAGCACGGTCGCCTCGCCGGGGATCTCCGCCTCGGCCTGGGCGAGGGCGTGGCCGGTGCCCCGCTGCTCGGCCTGGAGCACCCAGCCGAGATCTTCTCCCTGGATCTGCTCGCGCACCTGTTCGGCGCCATGGCCGACCACCACCAGGATCCGCTCGCACCCGGCGGCGCGCGCGGCGTCCACCACCCACTGCAGGAGCGGCCGGCCGGCGGCCCGGTGGAGGACCTTCGGCAGGGCGGATTTCATGCGCGTCCCCTTGCCGGCGGCGAGGATCACGGCGACGCGGGGGCGGGGGTTGGGCATGGGGTCATTCTCCTGGTGAAACTTGAATCGGATCGGCTGCGTCCGGTCCCTCCCCCGTTCCAGGGGAGGAAAAAGCCCGGCGAGGGTTAGCGTTCCATCGAAGTGGACGCCCCCGACCGCCTCTCCGTCAACCCCAGCACCGCCTCCGCCAGCTTCTCCGAGTCGTGGCGGATCAGGTCGCCGTCGGCAGCCAGGAGGTCGGCTTCGTGGACCTCTACGCCCACGGCCTCCAGGGCGGCGCGGTCGACCGCCACCGGCTCCGAGTAGGTGCCGGCGTAGTGGGAGATCAGCGCCGGTGGAATTTCGGTCGAGTTGACCAGGACGGCGTCGACGACTCCTGAGCCGGCGTGCCGCACCAGGGCGTTCAGGTGGTCGATCCCCATCATGCGGTCGGTCTCGCCGGGCTGCGTCATCAGGTTGAGCAGCAGCACCACCCGCGCCCGCGACCTGGCGAGCGCCTGGCGGATGCCGGGGATCATCAGGTTGGGGAGGATCGAGGTGTAGAGCGAGCCGGGGCCGAGCAGGATCAGGTCCGCCTGCTCGAGGGCGGCCACGGCAGGCGGGAACGCCGGGGGGGCGGCGGGATCGAGCTCGACCGCGGTCAGCTCCTCGCCCGAGAGCCCCACCTCGGATTCCCCCTCGTAGACCTTCCCCGAGGCGCCGCGCGCGCGCAGCCGCACGTCGGTCAGCGTCGCCGGGAAGATCTTGCCGCGTACCGACAGGATCGACTCGGCGGTGAGGATCGCCTGGTGGAAATCCCCGGTGATGCCGGTCAGCGCGGTCAGGAAGAGGTTGCCGAAGGAGTGGCCGAGCAGCCCGCCGCCGTTCGGGAAGCGGTACTGGAAGAGGCGGGTCAGCAGGTCCTCGTCGTCGGCGAGGGCGGCGATGCAGTTGCGGATGTCCCCCGGCGGCAGCACGCCGAACTCGCGGCGCAGCCGGCCGGAGGAGCCGCCGTCGTCGGTGACGGTGACCACCCCGGTGAGCTGGCGCAGCCGCTCGGTCCCGGTGTGGGCCTTGAGGCCGCGCAGCAGGGCGGAGAGGCCGGTGCCGCCGCCGATCGCCACCAGGGCCTTCTCCGGCGGCGGGGGCGCCGGCTCAGGAGAGGCCGAAGAGGGGGCGGAAGTCGCGGTTCTTGCGGAGCTCGGCGAAGTCGGGGTCGTGGAAGGCATGGATGCGATTCTTGGGGTTCAGCTCGGCCGCCTTGGCGAGCGCCTGCGCCGCCTCGTCCAGCCGGTTCTCGACCGCGTGGATCGAGGCCGCCAGATAGGCGAAGCGCTCGTCCTTCTGATCACGCCCGCCCTTGCGGCTGATCTCCAGGGCCTCCTTGAGGTTCCCCCGGTTCTTCTCGTAGACAGCCTGAAGATAGACTGCCGCCTCGTCGGTGCCGGCCTTCGGCCCTTCGCCCTCGGCCTTCTGGCGGGCGACAGTCAGGAACTGCCGGGCGCGGTCCTTCACCTCGGGCTGGTCGCTCTGCTCGACCGCACGTTCGAAGAGCTCCACCGCTTTCGCCCAGTCCTTCGCCTGCAGGGCGGCGAGCCCCTGGGTGAGGGCTGCGAGGGCGGGATCGGTACCGCCCACCGTCTTCCGCGGGGCGGCGGGTGTGGCGGGCGCGGGTGCGCCGGCCTTCGGTTCGGGCTTCGACGCGGTCTTGGGCTTGGCGGCCTTGGCCATGGCTCCCTTTCGCTAGCGCTTCTTCAGCTCGATCAGGATCTGCTTCGCGACCGACTTCAGGGTATCGAAGATGCCGACCCCCGTCGTCGCCACCGCCTCGAAGGTAGGCTCGCGCTTGTAGTTGAGAGTGCGATACATCTCATCCACCGGCGCCACGCTCGGCAGGTCGCGCTTGTTGAACTGCAGGGCATAGGGGATCGTCGCAAGGTCGAACCCGTGCTCTTTGAGGTTCTGCTCCAGGTTGCGGATCGACTCGATGTTGGCCTCCATCCGCGCCTCCTGGCTGTCGGCGACGAAGATGACGCCGTCGACCCCCTTGAGGATCAGCTTGCGGCTGGCGTCATAGAACACCTGGCCGGGAACGGTGTAGAGATGGAAGCGGGTGGTGAAACCGCGGATGCTGCCGAGGTCGAGCGGCAGGAAGTCGAAGAAGAGCGTCCGGTCGGCCTCGGTGGCCAGGGAGATCATCTTGCCCTTCGACTCGGGTGCGGTCTTGTTGTAGATGTACTGCAGATTGGTCGTCTTCCCACACAGGCCGGGGCCGTAGTAGACGATCTTGCAGTTGATCTCTTTGCTGGCGTAGTTGATGAAAGTCATCGTCGGTGCCTTTGCGTGATCGGGGCGCTCCGCGGGGCGCGCCTCGCGGAGCGCTCCGGGTGCCGGGCCGCCGCCGGCCGGCTCCGCCCTCCGCGGCTATTCGCCGAAGAGCGCGTCGATGTCGTCGTCGGTGATCTCCGAAAAGGGGCTCGCATGGGCCGGTCCCTGTGAGCCTCGTTCGCCCTTCTGCAGCATCATCTCGAAGATCTTCTCGAGCTCCACGCTCGCCCGCTTGACCCGCAGGCGCACGAGACCCAGAGAGGAGCGGTCGTCGAAGATGACCACCAGGATGGCGCGCTTGGCGACGATGGAGATGTGGATGTGGTCCTGCTGCCCCTCATGGAACAGGACCGAGAACTCCCGCTCCCCGATCAGCTTCGCCAGACCGTCCGTGGCGGCCACGTTGCCGGCCGTCAGCGAGGCGAGGGAGGTGGTGTCGAACTGCTCGACCTCCCCGGCCGAGGCGATCTGCTGGCCGTTCTTGTCGATGAGGAATACAGCCTTGGCGTTGGCCTCCTGGCGCAGACGGCGCAGGGCCTCCTCAAGGTGCCTGAACTCCTCCTCGTAGAGCACGAAGTCTGCACACATTAGCTAACCTTTCCGGACGGGGCGAAGATACAACATCGCGGGGCTGGCCGTCAAAGCTCTGATTTCACGTCAGTTGTCTCCCGGGGGAACGCGGCTGTCAACGGAACAGCCGCCACCCCTGGAGGATATCGGTTTCGGCGATGACCAGCTCCGAGCCTTCGATCTGGTGGTGGACCGGCACGGGCGAGCACCCCTCGCCTCCGGCATGGACCTCGACGAGCCGGAAGGCCTTGTCGCATTTGTTGCAGACCATCCACTCCCCCTCGTGCCGGAAGCCGCGCTTGTACTTGGCGCAGGTCTCGTCGGCGTCGAAGGCGACCTGCACCCGGCCCGTCCGGTCGCGGCCGACGAAGAACCGCACCTCCTGGTTGCCGGAGTTCAGGAACTGGAAGAAGCGGACCTCCTGCGGCTTCAGCGCCGCCACGTCGATCCGCAACTGCCCGCGGGTCGGCGCCACCCGCTCGAACCCCGACGAGTTGAGCCGCCCCTCCAGGGCCACCTCGGCCCCCCAGAGCGCCCCCAGGGACAGCAGGACGATCAGCAGACCATGAACCGGTTTGAAACGACGCATCGCGCGGGTATTGTGGCCCAACCCCCCCGGGACGGCAAGTGCGGCCCTCATCACCCCGACCCTCTTCTCCCGTCCCCTCCCCCCTCCCTCACCGGGAGAAGAGGGAGAAGACGAAGAAATCCCGGATGCCTGTCTCCCCTCTCCCGGTGAGGGAGGGCGGGTGGGGACGGGAGAGGGGCCGGGGGTGAGGGTGCGGCCGCCTAGAACAGCGTGTAGATGAACGGCGCCGTCGCCTGGCTGGTGACGACCAGCAGGATCACCAGGCCGAGGATGAGCACCAGGGGAACGATCCAGTAGACCTTGTTCTGCCGGGCGAACTGGACGATCTCCCCCAGGATGGAGCCGAAGTAGCGGACCTTGCGCATGATGTCTCCTAGTCTAGCTGGAATTCCTGCCGCCAGTCCCCCTTCTCCTCGACCTTGGGCTGCGCTTTCTTTTCGAGCAGGAAGGGACCGAGCACCAGGTAGTCCATCTCCGTGCGCATGAAGCAGCGGTAGGCGTCTTCCGGCGTGCAGACGATCGGCTCGCCGCGCACGTTGAAGCTGGTGTTGACGATCACCCCGTAGCCGGTGAGCTTCTCGAACTCCTGGAGGATCGCGTGGTAGCGCGGGCTCTCCTCGCCCACCGTCTGGATGCGCGCCGAGTAGTCGACGTGGGTGATCGCGGGCACGTCCGAGCGCGGCCGGTTCACCCACTCGGTCAGGGGGAGGTCGTGCTCGTCCCCCCGTTTGCGGATGCGCCGGCGCTCGACCACGTCGGCCACCAGCAGCATGTAGGGGCTCGGCCGGTCGAGCTCGAAGTAGTCCGACACCCGCTCCTCCAGCACGCTGGGGGCGAACGGCCGGAAGCTCTCCCGGTACTTGATCTTCAGGTTCATCACCGACTGCATCTTGGGGCTGCGCGCGTCGCCGATGATCGAGCGGCCGCCGAGCGCCCGCGGCCCGAACTCCATCCGCCCCTGGCAGAGGCCGATGACGTTCTCCCCCGCGATCACCTCGGCGATCCGCCGCGCCCAGTCCGCCTCGGCGAGCTCCTCGTAGGGGTAGCCGTGGAAGTCGAGGAACTCCCTGGTCTGGTCGCGCGTGAACTCGGGGCCGAGCAGCGACCCCTGCATGGCGTCCCGCGGCTTGCCGCTGCTAGAGCGGCTTACGGTCCGCGGCTTGTCCATCGCGTTGTGCCAGACCGCGAGGGGGGCGCCCAAGGCGCCGCCGGCGTCTCCCGCCGCGGGCTGGATCCAGAGGTCGTCGAAGATCCCGGAGCGCAGCAGCACGCCGTTGGCCACGCAGTTGAGCGCCACGCCGCCGGCCATGCAGAGGTTGCGCTTGCCGGTGATCTCGCGGGCGTGGCGGGCGAGCTTGAGGACGATCTCCTCGGTCACGTCCTGGATCGACTTGGCGAGGTCCATCTCCCGCTGGGTGATCGGCGACTCCGGCGGCCGGGCCGGACCGCCGAACAGCGCGGCGAACTTGTCCGACGTCATCTCCAGGCCATCGAGATAGCCGAAGTAGTCCATGTTCATGCGGAAGGAGCCGTCCTCCCGGATGTCGACCAGCTCCCGCTTGATGGCGTCCGCGTACCTCCCCTCGCCGTAGGGGGCGAGCCCCATCAGCTTGTACTCCCCCGAGTTCACCCGGAAGCCGGTGAAGTAGGTGAAGGCGGAGTAGAGGAGCCCCAGCGAGTGGGGGAAGATCATCTCGCGGATCAGCCGCAGGCGGTTACCCTCGCCGACGCCGATCGTGGTGGTGGCCCACTCACCGACGCCGTCGAGCGTCAGCACCGCCGCCTCCTCGAACGGGGAGGGGTAGAAGGCCGACGCCGCGTGCGACTCGTGGTGCTCGGTGAAGAAGATCTGCTTCGCCTCGCCGACTCCCGCCGCCTCCAGGGCCTCCTGGATCTGCGGCGGGATCCAGAGCTTCTCGCGCAGCCAGACCGGCAGCGCCATCACCGCCGAGCGCAGCCCCCTGGGCACTGTCGCGAGGTAGGTCTCGAGGATGCGGTGGAACTTGAGCAGCGGCTTGTCGTAGAAGGCGACGCCGTCGAGCTCCCCCGGGCGGACGCCCCCCTCGGCCAGGCAGTAGCGCACGGCGTGGGTGGGGAACCCCTCGTCGTGCTTCTTGCGGGTGAAGCGCTCCTCCTGGGCGGCGGCGACGATGCGCCCGTCGTCCACCAGGCAGGCGGCCGAGTCGTGGTAGTAGCAGCTGATGCCGAGCAGCTTCATCAGAACTGCTTGCGGTAGGACTCGGGGGTCCGAGCGCGCTCTCGCTCTTCCGTCGCGATCCAGTAGGTAGGAAGGCGGCGGTCGACGTCGGGACGATTGCCGAGGGTGATGCCGAGCCGCGCCCGCGCCCGCAGGATCAGGCCGGCCGGCAGGAAGACGAGATAGAAGAGGACGGCCATCAGCACCCAGGTGACGGCGCTCCCCACCGCATGGGCGAAGACGTCGAGCCAGCGGGTCAGGACCTTGTAGGCGCCGAGCGGCGAGGCGAGGGCGAGCAGGTCGACCAGGACGGCGACCGCCGCGATCACCTCGGCCGACCGCTCCTTGTGGAAGACGAAGTGGAGCAGCGCCGCGAACGCGAGACCGATGGCGCCGCCGATCAGCCCCTTCCGGCGGTTGGCCGCGGCCTCATGGGCGAGCGCCGCGGCGCCCGCGGTGGCGCGGTCGCGCCAGTTCCAGGCGACGGCCGCGGCTTGAGCGGAGGGATTGATCGTTGGTTCCGGCATCGTTCTGTCGACGGGATGGCCCGCTGGAAATGATGAACGGGGTTCCTCGAAGCGGCAAAGGATAGTCCGGGAGGAGGGTGGCAGGCAAGGGCGGGCCGCGATCCCAGGCTCGCTCGGGGTCCCCTACCGGCACCCTTTAAGATATAGCGCGACGCGCATTCCCAAAGGAGGCTCCATGAAGACATTGCTCCGCTCCTTCGCCCTCACCGCCGCCCTTGCCCTCTGCGCCCTGGCGACGACCGGCCATGCGATCTCCACCAGCGGCACCTGCCACACCGTCTGTGTCAATCCGGTCACGCATACGTTCACCTCGGTCAACTGGTCTACGACCGAGCAGGAGTGCTGCAGCGGAACGTTCAACCCCTGCCCGGCGGGCAGCAATCCGACCGCCGTCTCCTTCCAGCCGACCGGCGGCTCCTTGAGGCGCTGCTCCCTCTGATCGGCGGGGGAAGGATCGCCATACCCCATCTTCAACGCTTCGAAAGGAGACCCATGAAGACCCTGCTCCGAACCTCCACCCTCGTGGCCGCCCTCGCCTTCACGGCTTTCACGGCCGGGAAAGCGACCGAAGTGCCAGGTAGCTGCTACACGATCTGCCGCGGCAACACCACGGACACCGCCACCTCTACGACCTGGTCAGCCACCTACCGCCAGTGCTGCTTCGGGTTCAGCCCTCCCCGGCCGGTCAATCCCTGTCCCCCCGGCTACCATTACGTCGACGGTGAAGCCGTGTATACCTCTCCCACTGGTTTCAGGTCCGCCTGCCCCGCTTGAGCGACTGCGCGGAGAATCAGCCCGGCTGGTTCTCCGCTTACATCGCCGCTTACAATCGCCCTCATGACGCCTCCTCCGCTCCTGCCCACCCCCTCCCGATCGCTGATGATCCCCGGCTTCACCCTCGGCCACGGCACGGACAGCGAAAACCTGACCGGCGTCACCGTCATCCTCGTCCCCGAGGGAGCGCTGGCGGCGGCGGAGGTGCGGGGGTCGGCCACCGGCACCCGGCAGTTCGACTCCCTGGTCTCCGCCCAGCACGTGTCGAGCAAGGCCCATGCGGTGGTGCTCGCCGGCGGCAGCGGCTTCGGGCTCTCGGCCGCCGATCCGGTCGTCAAGTGGCTCGCCCGTCACGGCTACGGCTTCCAGACCGGCGTCGCCACGGTGCCGATCGTCCCCACGGCGATCCTCTTCGACCTCGCGATCGGCAACCAGGTCTTCCCCGGCCCGGCCCTGGTCAACGGGGCGATCGTGGCAGCGGCGCAGGGACCGGTCGAGATCGGGAGCGTCGGCGCGGGCACGGGAGCGACGGTAGGGAAGGCGAACGGCCTCGCCAACGGCATGAAGGGGGGCTTCGGCTTCGCCAGCCTGACCGTGCCGGACGGTCCCACGGTCGCCGCCGCCGTGGCCGTGAACGCCTTCGGGGATGTCCGCCGGCTCGACGGCACCCTGCTCGCCGGCTGCCGCACCGCCCCGGACTCCCACGAGCTCGCCGTCGCCGAGAGGGTGCTGGCGAACCTGCCGCCGGAGACGGTCGGCCCCTGGGAGGGGAACACCACCCTCGCCGTGGTGATGACCGACGCCGTCCTCTCCAAGGCCAACGCCCTCAAAGTCTGCAACATGGCCTTCGGCGGCTTCCACCGCGCCCTCTCCCCGGCCCTTTCCCTCTACGACGGCGACCTCGTCGTCGTCCTCTCGGCGGGCGAGCGCAAGGCCCACGTCAATCAGATCGGGGTGCTCGCCGAGCGCGCCGTGGCCGAGGCGATCCTCGCCGGCGTCGCCGCGGCGGACGGCTTCGGGGTGCTGCCGGCGGCGCGGGACCTGACCGTTTCCACGTGAAACGTCCGCCCGGGCATTGATGCCCGGGCGGCCAGATACTCGCGGATGGCGTCTTCGATGTTCAGGAGAGCTTCCTTCTCGGTCTCGCCCTGGGACCAGCAGCCGGGCAGCCCAGGAACCGAGACGCTGGAGCCTTCTTCGGACGAGTACAGCGCGACTTGAATTTCACCGATTCCTCCAACGGATTATAGCGCCCGCCCCTACCGCCGACGGTCCCTGCTGTCCCGGTACCCGCCCCGGTCCTGCGGTGGCCGGCGATCCCGTCCGCGCTCGTGGGGGCCGCCGCCGCCTTCCGTGGTCGCCACCCGGATCTCCACCGCCCGGCCACGGATAGTGGCGCGGGCCATCCGCTGGAGCACCTGGTCGCGGAACTGGGACGGCAGCTCGACGAAAGTGAAGTCGTCGTAGATGTCGATCGAGCCGATCGCCTTGCCGGGGACCCCGGCCTCGTTGGCGATCGCTCCCACGATGTCCCCCGGCCGCACGCCGGCACGGCTGCCAGCGTCGATGAACAGCCGCACCATGCCGTCCTCGGTGCGGGCGATCCGTTCCGGCGCGGGCTCCACCTCGACCTCCAGCGGCTTGTCGCCGCGGGCGAGCCGGGCGGCGGCGGCGGCGATCTCGGCGAGGTCGAGCCCCTCCTCCACCAGCTCCTCGACCAGGGAGAGATAGAGGTCGAGATCCCCCTCCTCCACGGTGCTCCGGATGTTGTCCTTGAACAGGGCGATCCGCCGCGCCGCCACGTCGGCCTGGGTGGGCATCTTCATCGGCGTGATGCGCTGGCCGGTGTAGCGCTCGATCTCGGTCATCATCCGCCGCTCGCGGGGGGAGACGAAGAGCACGGCGACCCCGGAGCGCCCGGCCCGGCCGGTGCGGCCGATGCGGTGGACGTAGGCTTCGACGTCGTTGGGGATGTCGTAGTTGACGACGTGGCTGATCCGCTCGACGTCCAGGCCGCGGGCGGCGACGTCGGTCGCCACCACGATCTCCACCTGCCCCCCCTTCAGGCGGCGGATCACGGTCTCGCGCTGCGCCTGGTTCATGTCGCCGTGCATCGCCTCGGCGGCGTAGCCGCGCCCCTGGAGCCGCTCGGTGAGCTCGGCGGCGCCGTTCTTGGTGCGGGTAAAGATCAGCACCGCATCGGTCTGCTCGGTCTCCAGGATACGGGCGAGGGCGTCCAGCTTCTGCTGCGGCCCGACGTGGAGGTAGCGCTGCTCGATGGCGGGCACCGTCATCGTCTTGTGCTCGATCTCGATCCCCAGCGGGTTGCGCAGGTGGCGCTCGGCGATGCGCCGCACCTCGCGCGGCAGGGTGGCCGAGAAGAGGGCCGTCTGCCGCCCCTCCGGCGCCTGCGAGAGGATCCACTCGACGTCCTCGATGAAGCCCATGCGGAGCATCTCGTCCGCCTCGTCGAGCACCACGATGCGGACGGCGTCGAGGCGGAGCGAGCCCCGCCGCAGGTGGTCCATGATCCGCCCGGGCGTGCCGACGACCACGTGGACGCCGCGGTCGAGCCGCTTGAGCTGGAGCTGGATCGGCTGGCCGCCGTAGACCGGCAGCACCCCGACGCGGCCCAGATATTTGGAATAGGAGTGGATCGCCTCCCCCACCTGGATCGCCAGCTCGCGGGTGGGGGCGAGCACCAGCGCCTGCACCTGGGGGACGGCGAGATCGATCTTCTCCAGGATGGGGATGGCGAACGCCGCCGTCTTGCCCGTGCCGGTCTGCGCCTGGCCGATCAGGTCGCGCCCGGCGAGCATCGGCGGGATCGTCTTCTCCTGGATCGGCGTCGGCGCCTCGTAGCCGATCTCCGTGATCGCCCGCATGATGGGCGCGGACAGCCCCAGGCTCTCAAAGGTCACCGTCGCCGCGCCGTCTTCTTCGTCGAGTTCTGCCATATCCTCCCTCTCTCTGTCCCCGGAACTCTATCGCGTTTGGCAAAAAAGCCCGCCGGAATCCCGGGGTCCCCATGCTACCCTCCCGGCATGGCATGGATTACCGCGACGACCCTCGACGACCGCGACGTCAACCTCCAGACCTCCCAGATCGCCGCCATCCTCGAGCGGATCGCGAAACGGCCGCAGGACGGCAGCGTGATCATCCTGGCCGGCAGCGGCGAGACCCTGGAGGTCAGGGAGAGCCCGGCCGAGCTGCTGCGGGCCACCGACAGCGGGGAGCACCCCGAGAACCCGTCCGCCCAGCCGGGAAACGTCTGGTGAGCCGGTAGGGGGGTACCCGCGGAGGAAACTTCCTCTACAATCGGCCTGACAGGTTTCTCTTCAAAGAGGTCAGGATCGATGCAGACCCTCAGTCGAGCCGTGACACTCGCTTCCGTCCTGGCGCTGGCCGGCGCCCTGGCGGGCTCCGGAGACGTGAGCTCCCATCTGCGGCCGATCCACTTCGAGAAGGGGAAGACCTCGGCCGTCCTCCAGGGCACCCTCCCCCTCCCCAAGGTCGACGAGACCGCCCCCCAGGAGTACTCCCTCCACGCGCGGGCGGGGCAGGTGATGACGATCCGGTTCACCGGTCTGGACCAGGGCGCCGCGTTCTCCGTCTCCTGCCCCGGGGGCGGCAAGCTGAACGCCGGACGCTCGGCGGTATTCTCCTCGCGGCTGCCGGTGTCGGGGGACTACCGGGTGACCGTCGAGAGGAGGCGCGACGGCGCTCCCGCCGTTCGCGATCCCATCGTCCATGATCTCGCCGTCCCTTACGCCCTGGAGGTGGGGATCGCCGGCAAGCCCGGGCCGGTCGAGCCCCGGGGCGTCACCGGCTTCTACCAGCCGGCCAAGTCGGACTTCCCCCACCTGGAGGTACTGGAGCAGCCGGACGGGCAGGTGAAGTTCGTCCTCTACACCCAGGGGGGAGGTGTGGTGGCGAACGGTCCGGCCCAGACCCGCGAGATCTCGGGGACGGTGCCGCTGCGCAACGGCACGGCGGTCCACCAGGTTGGCAGCTGCAAGCGCACCCTCTCCTTCGCCCGCAACGGCGTCCGGGTCGCCGAGGAGGGGGAGTGCGGCGCCAGGGAGGACCTCGCCACCTTCGACGGCGCCTACCGGAAGGTCAGCCCCTGCGGCGACCCGACGACGGCGGGCGAGGCCGTCGAGGGGGCGCAGGCGCTGCCGAAGGTGGTGTCCTAACTCAGAGAGGGAGCCCGGAGCTGCTCGGCCCGGAGCCGGCCCTCCGGCGTGAGGGTGACGCTTTGGGGGATCTGGAGACTGGGACCGGTCCAGCTGACCAGCCCGGCCCGCCGGAGATCGAAGATGTCGTCGGCGACGATCCGGCCGCCGTCTTTCCGGCTCGCGTTGGGTTGGCCGGAGTCGTCCAGCCAGACCTCGACGTCGATGCCCCGGAGGAGCGCCAGCAGGATGTCGCCTTGTTCGCGTTCGTGAGCCATGCCTCATTGTACCCCGCGGGCCGTCCCCGCGTTCGCCGGTCAGGGAGGTGTACACTGCGCCGATGGACCCGCGCATGGGCTTTCCCGACTGGCTCCTGGCGCCGCTGCTGCGCCCCGGTGAGCGCCCGCCGGGCGCGCGCCGCGCGCGCCCGCGCTCCTCGGTTCCCGGACAGCCCGCCCGGACTCCCCCTCGCCGCTCCTTCGGCCTGCGGCCGAATTTCGCCCGGCCCGCCCCGCGACGGCCAACGCGGCGCCCTTAGCGCTCGCGGGCGTCCAACGCGGCCACCAACCCCTTCGGGGCCACCACGCGGTAGGCGTCCGCCACCAGGTTGGCGATCTGGTCCCAGTCGACCGGCACGTCCAGCCGTACGCCGAGCCAGCCGCGATGCCCGACGTAGGGGGGAACGAAGAACCGCTCCGGCTCCGAGCCCACGAGCGCCTCCTGCGCGCCGTCGGGGGCGGCGCACCAGAACCCCAGCCGGTCGTCGTGGTGATGATTGGCGTACATCACGAACGTCTTCTTGCCGCGCACGAACCAGGTCGGCTCGCCGTGGCTGAGCCGTTCCGTGGTCTCCGGCAGCGCGAGACAGAGCTGCCGCAGCGTCTCCAGCGGATTCTTGGCCATGCCGTCGATTCTGCCACGAGCCTCTTGCGGCACAAAACTCTTTGTGCTGCAATTTGCGACACAAGACCATGACACGCGCGGACTACGAAGAGCAGAAGCGGCGGCTCGCGGAGCAGCACCGGGCCCTCCTGGAGATGGTGGAGACCGCCCACCAGTTCCAGCTCCGGGCTCTGGAGATCGTCTGGCGGATGATCTCCGGAGAAGGCTCGGCGGACTCCCTGCTGCCGGCGCCGGCAGCGCCTCCCCCGCCCGCCGCCCCGCCCGCGCGGCGGCGCCAGCGGGCCTGGGAGCTGCACAACGACATCGTCACGGCTCTGCCCGAGCTCCCCGACCCCTTCACCCACGCCGACGTCTGCCGTGCGATCGGCTACCAACCCGACCGCGGCTCGGTCTACCGGACGCTCCAGGATCTGCGGCGGCAGGGGTGCCTTTCCATCCTCGCGGGCGGCACGGGCAACCAGCCCACGCGGTACCGCCGAGTTCCGATGGACACGGGGGAAGCCGAACCGTGACACGCCCCTGAGGAATCGCCACGGTGCCGGCCGTCTCCGCGACACACGCCCCGCGAGCTGCGACGCGGCCCCCGCGGAATGCGTCACGGCCCTCACGGGCTGCGCAGCGCACTCCGAGGTAGGAGCAACGCAATTCATGATGGGCATGCCGCAGCTCGCTGGGGGCGTGTCGCAATTCACGGCTTGCGCTGCGCAAGCCACGAGGGCCGTGACGCATTCCGGAGAGTGCGCTGCGCAATTCGTGAGATGCATGACGCAATTCGCGGGGGCTGCGTCGCAGCTCGCGAGGGGCGTGTCGCGGTTCGTGACGGGCCTGTCTCAATTCGCGGGCGAAGAGGCACATAGGGCATGGGCGTGAGGGCCGGGCCGTTTGCGGTGTCGCAAACCTCGGCGCTCCCGGCGCCGAAAGGCGACCTGGGGTTGAAACCCCAGGCTTTATCCCCACGGCCCTGCGGGCCTGAAAGCGCCCTTGCCGGCCGGGAGCTTCATTCGCAGGAATCGAGACCTCCCCAGTTGCAGAACGCCGCGCTGTCTCGCCAGGCAGGTCGCCCCGCGTCCATGGCTCGCACGCTCCGGTCGCCTGTCGCCCATCCTTATCGGCATCACTCATTCCAGGCCCGCAGGGCCGCGGGGATAAAGCCTGGGGTTTTAACCCCAGGACCGGGAGAAAACCCCGTCAGGAGTCCCGAAGGGACGCAGGGAGGCTCCCTGGCAGGTCCGGGACGTTTAGGTTATCCTTCCCGGCGATTTCGCTCTCTGTATCGAGAACTGTCCGGCCCTATGGCGTCCACCTTCGCGAACCTCCTCTATCACCTCGTCTTCACGACGAAGGGACGGGCTCCCCTGATCCGGGAGGACCTCCGGGACGACCTGTACGGATATATGGGCGGCATCATCCGCAGTGAGGGAGGGGTCCTCCTGGCGATCGGCGGAATGCCCGATCACGTCCATCTCCTGGCCAAGCTCAAGACGGACGTCGCCGTTTCGACGATCGTGCAGAAGGTCAAGGGGAAGTCTTCGCGCAGGATCAACGAGCGGGCGATCCTCCCGGAGCGGTTCGAGTGGCAGGCGGGATATGGAATCTTCTCCGTCAGCGAGTCGCTCGCGGAGAGAGTGCGGAGCTACATTCGAGGCCAGGAGGAGCACCATCGCCGGGTGTCGTTCCAGGACGAGCTGATCGCGCTCCTCCAGCGGCACCGGATCCCTTTTGACGAGAGATACCTCCTGGGTTGACGGGCTCCCGTCGCCCCTTCGGGGCTCGTCCAGGTGGGTGGGACCGGGCGACCTGGGGTTGAAACCCCAGGCTTTATCCCCGCGGCCCTGCGGGCCTGAAAGGGTGCGCTTGCCGGCTGTGAGCTCATCCGTCGCGATGGAAGCCGCGCGCGATACCGGTTACCGCCGAGAAGACCACCCGCGTCCATGGCTCGCTCGCTTCGGTCGCCTGTCTCCTCAGCCCCTCTCCCTATCCTTCATTACATGCCATTACGCATTCAGGCCCGCAGGGCCGCGGGGATAAAGCCTGGGGTTTCAACCCCAGGTACAGGGGCGATTCCGTCCAGGAGTCCCGAAGGGACGCCGGGTGGGCGTGGCGGGCTACCGTGGTTCAAACCCCAGCCAGCCTTTCCGTATACCATCGTCAAACCCTGCGGGATCCGCTGCGTACTACACGACGTGGGGAGCGGCCGCTTGGGAACGCCGCGCCCTCATCCCTATAAGGACACACCATGACACCCATTCTCGAACTGCGGAACGTCCGCAAGGCCTACGGCAGCTTCGTGGCGGTGGACGGCGTCTCGATGGCCGTGCCGGCGGGCAGCATCTTCGGGCTGCTGGGGCCGAACGGCGCGGGCAAGACGTCCACCATCCGCATGATCATGAACATCACCGCCCCGGACTCCGGGGAGGTCAACGTGTTCGGGCACCCCCGGACTGCGGAGGACCTGCGGCGGATCGGCTATCTGCCCGAGGAGCGCGGGCTCTACCGGAAGATGACCGTGATGGACCAGTTAGTCTTCCTCGGCGAGATCCGCGGCCTCAAGGGCCCCAGGCTGGCGGCCGACATCCAGCGCTGGCTCGAACGGGTGGACCTCACCCAGTGGGCCAAGTCCAGGATCGAGGAGCTGTCCAAGGGCATGCAGCAGAAGGTGCAGCTCATCGGCACCGTGCTCCACACCCCCGACCTCCTGATCCTCGACGAGCCCTTCTCCGGGCTCGATCCCCTCAACCAGGAGCTCTTCCGCGACCTGCTGCTCGACTACCGGTCGCAGGGCAAGAGCGTCGTGCTCTCCACCCACGGCATGGAGCTCGCCGAGCGGTTGTGCGACCACATCTGCCTGATCTCCCACGGCCGCGCCGTGCTCGACGGCGAGCTCAAGGCGATCAAGCGCGAGGTGGGCGGCAACGCCTTCCGGCTGGTCGCCGACGGCGACCTCGGACGGCTGGAGGGTATGCCCGAGGTGGAGCACGCGGTGGTGGCGGACGGCGTCGCGAAGCTGATGCTGCGGCCGGAGGTGCAGGGGTCCGTCGTGTTGCGGCAGATCGTCGAGTTCCTCAACGTTCACGAGTTCCGCTCCGAAGAGCCGGAGCTGGAGCAGATCTTCCTGAAGGCGGTGCGCGATGCGGCTTGAGAACGTCGTCGTCATAGCGAAGCGCGAGTACCTGCAGCGGGCCAAGACCAAGGCGTTCTGGGTCACCACGCTGATCCTCCCCCTGCTGGTGTCGGCGGTCTCGATCGTGCCCGGCCTGCTGATGTCGCAGAGCAAGGCCAGCCAGAAGATCGTGGTGGTGGACGAGACCGGCAAGGTGGGCTCCACCCTGGTGGCGAAGATGAACTCCCAGGCGGCGGAGAAGCCGAAGGGGGGTGGCGGGCAGGGGTTGGGCCGGAATCAGGATCAGATGGCGAGCTTCGACGCCGAGACCGAGCCGCCGGCCCCGGACCGTAAGGCCCAGCAGGCGGACCTCGACCGCCGGGTGATGGACAAGCAGCTCGACGCCTGGGTCTGGGTCGGCCCCGGGGTGTTCGCGGACAAGCCGGTCGAGTATCACGCCCGCAGCGTCTCCAACGTCTTCACCCAGGACGCGCTGAAGGATGAGATCTCCACGGTGGTGCGGCAGGTGCGCTTCCGCGAGGCGGGGATCGATCCGGCGCGGGTGGACGAGCTGAGCCGGTCGGTGAAGCTGGACACGCAGAAGGTCTCGGCCTCGGGGAGCCGCGCCGAAGGGAGCCTGGGGGCCGCGCTGCTCGCCATCGTCCTGTTCTTCATCCTCTACATCTCGATCATCATGTGGGGGCAGCAGGTGATGCAGGGGGTGCTGGAGGAGAAAGGGTCGCGGGTGATCGAGGTGGTGATCTCGTGCGTCACGCCGTTCGAGCTGATGATGGGCAAGCTGCTCGGCATCTGCCTGCTGGGGCTGACCCAGCTCGCCATCTGGCTCGCCACGGTGCTGGTGGTGACCACGCCTGGGCTGGTCGCCGCGATGTCGGTGCTCCCCGCCGGGGTCGCGCTGCCGACGCTGTCGCCGGTGATGCTGATCAACTTCGTGCTGCTCTTCATCCTCGGCTTCCTCGCCTACGCCACGCTCTACGCCGGCATCGGCGCCTCGTTCAACAACATCCAGGAGGCGCAGCAGGCGGCGGGCATCGCGATGATGTTCGTGATCATCCCGGTGATGGTGATGTACCCGGTGATCAACGATCCCAACTCGCGGATGGCCACGGTGCTGTCGCTGATCCCGATGTTCACGCCGCTGCTGATGCCGCTGCGGATCGCGATCGACATGCCCCCCCTCTGGCAGCTGGCGCTCGCCTACGCGCTGACGATCGGCTTCGTGATCGGGATGGTCTGGGTCTGCGCCCGCATCTACCGGGTCGGCATCCTGATGTACGGCAAGAAGCCGACCTTCGCGGAGATCTGGAAGTGGACGCGGTACGCGTGAAGGCCCTCATCACCCCGGCCCTCTTCTCCCCTCCCCCCTCCCTCACCGGGAGAAGAGGGAGAAGTTAGCAGGGGAAGGAGAGTTTCCCAGCAGGTCGTTTGAGCCCCCTCTCTCCCGGTGAGGGAGGGTGGGAGGGGGTCGGGAGAGAGGGGGTTGGGGGGAGTGCGGGCCCGCCCCGAAGGGGCGGGTTTCCGTCTCGGCGCTCGTCTCAGCGCGTATCGCCGTCCGGCTGCTCGTTGAGCAGCGCCTTGAGCTGGGCGGGGTCGACGGGCTTGGTGAGGTGGAGGTCGAAGCCGGCCTCCTTGGAGCGGCGGCGGTCTTCGTCGCGGCCGTAGCCGGTGACGGCGATCAGCCGGGCCGAGGAGGTGGAGGGGTCCTTGCGCAGCGCGGTGGCCACCTCGTAGCCGGTCATGCCGGGGAGGCCGAGGTCGCAGAGCACCACCTCGGGATGGAAGGCGCGGGCGGCCTGGACGCCGTCCGTGCCGGAGGCGGCGGTCTCGACCTCGTGGCCGGAGAGCTCGAGGAAATCGCGCAGGGTGGCGGCGGCGTCGGCGTTGTCCTCCACCACCAGGATGCGGCGTGCCGCCGGGTGGGCGTCTGCCCCCTCGACCCGCGGCTGGCTCTCCTCGGCCGCGGCGGCTTCCGGCGCCACGAGCGGCAGCAGAAAGCAGAACTCGGAACCCTTCCCCACCCCCTCGCTGCGCGCGGTCATCTCGCCGCCGTGCAGGTCGATCAGCCCCTTGGCCACGGCGAGCCCCACGCCGAGCCCCCCCTGGGCGCGGTCGAGGCTGTGATCCCCCTGGGTGAAGACCTCGAAGACGTAGGGGAGCTCTTCCGGCGGGATGCCGGCGCCGGTGTCGCGGACGCTGACCTCCGCCCGCTTGCCGGCGGCGGCGGCCTTCACCCGCACGGAGATGCGCCCCCCCCGGGCGGTGAACTTGGCGGCGTTGTCCATCAGGTTGGAGAGCGCCTGGGAGAGGCGGAGCCGGTCGCCGCGCACCCACAGCGGCTCATCCGGCAGGTCGAGGCGGAGCGCCAGAGCGGCCTCCGCCAGCGATGCGCGGTACCCCTCGACGGAACCGCGCACGAGCTCGGCCAGGTCCAGCTCCTCGCACTGCAGCTCGACCTGGCCGCGGGTGACGCGGGAGGCTTCGAGCAGGTCGTCGATCAGCACCGCCTGGTGGAGCACCTGCCGCTCGGCGGCGTCGATCGCCCGCTTCCAGGTGTCGTCCCCCTCGCCCTTCATCCGCAGCACCTGGAGGGCGTTGCTGATCGTGCCCAGCGGGTTGCGCAGCTCGTGGGCGAGCATCGAGAGCAGCTCGTCCTTGGCGCGGTCGGCGCGCTCGAGCGCGGAGCGCTTCTGTGCCAGCCGCAGGGTGACCTCCTCGAGCTTGGCCTCGCTGAAGCGGGCGCGCTGGAGCTGCGCCATCATCCAGTCGATCCGCTCGTCCACCGGCCGGTCGCCGAGCACCATGTCCGGGGGCTCGTAGTAGGCGTTGGGGCAGATCTGCTCGCCGAGCACGGCGAGCGGATGGGTGTGGAGGGCGCCCTGGATGGTGTCGGGCGAGGAGCCTTCGCGGGAGTAGCGGCAGAGGGCGCAGGTGCGGCTGCCGGCGAGGAAGCGGTTGAGGTGCGCCTCGTACTCGATCAGCCGGTCGGCGCCGGGGGTGCCCTCGAGCAGCCAGCCCATGTTCCAGGTGGCGCGCAGGCCGGAGAAACCGTCGTCGAGGGCCTGCTGCTCGGCCTGGCGGAGCATGTCCATCATGGTGCCGGGGTCGAAACGGCCGCCGGGGAGCCAGGTGTCGCGCTGGGTCACGAAGACCAGGGAGCCGCGGTCGCACTCGCCGGCGACGTCCACCCCGGCCTCGTTGAGGGCGCGCTCCAGGCGGCGGCCGCTGGTGCCGTGCCCCACGAACAGGCAGCGCTCACCCGCCGCGAAGCCCGCCTTCAGGTAGGGGACCAGTGCCGCCGTCTGCTCGGCGGCGTTACGATAGATCAGACAGAGATGATCGCCCTGACGCAGCCGCGCGATCCGTCTCTCGAGTTCACCGTCCACAGGACTGTCCTCCAGCGGAGGGAGCGAGACCCGGCGGAGCCGCCGAAGATCTCGATCCGAAGCTTGTCTGCACCGCCTCGCTCCCACCGCATGTCGTCATTATCCCCTCGGGATTACCCCTGGGGCTCGCGTGACGAGTGCGGCCAGCTTTCTGGCTGTGCAAGATCCGTGCGCAGTTGCGGGGGGGCTGAAAAAGAGAAAGCAGCAGCTTCGAGGTGAGGAGAAGGGGGTACGGCGGGGCGGTCCAGGGACCGCCCGTTCTCAACTCGGCTCTTCGTCCGGCTCGCTCTCGCCCGCCGGCGCCGGGGAGATCATGCCGTGGAGGTAGCGGACCAGCTTGTGGAACCCCTCGAGCATCTCGCTCAGGGCCTGCTCTTCCAGGGGCGGCAGCTGCCGCTTGAGACCCAGGACGCGGTAGACGCTGGCGCCGCCGGCGTTTCCGGAGTCCTGCCCCCCATCCTCCGGACGGTAGTCCTGCCAGGTGTCCCGGAGCCCCCCGGGCCGGCGGATCGCCTCCGGCCGTTCGTTGACGATCTGGAGCGCGTTGTGCAAATCGTTGAGATCGCATTCCAGGGAGGCCAGGATCTTCTCCAGCGTGTCCAGCGACGGCTTCTGCTTACCGGTCTCGTAAGCGGAGAGCATCGCCTTGGTAATCCCTGCGGCGTCGGCGACCTGGTACTGCCGCTTACCCTGGCGGTCGCGTAGCCAGCGTAAGGCTCTGCCAAGTCCGTTGAAGATCGACATGAGCGAAATGTACCTGCTCCGAAGGCTTGTGGCAAGCGCAAACTTATGTGGATCAATGACTTGTGCGCAGAAAAAGATTCTTTGCGGGCGTACCTTTGTTCTCTCTTGCCGTGTTCGCCGCCGCGCCGTAGTTGCTGGGTTCGACAATATATGCTCTATAATCACCTCGGGAGATGCCGCCGCAGTTCTCGATTTACGTGTGCAAAACGAGTCGAGACGTAATTCGGCGTGGCGGGACCTGGAAAACGATGTCGGAAGATCATCATCCCGCTCCACGGCTCCTGGAGCGCTTCATGCGGAACGAGGTCGACGGCGAGGAGCGCCGGGGGATCGTGCGCCACCTGCTCGGCGGCTGCGCGCGGTGCGTCGCGGTGACCCGGTCGCTCTGGAATCTCGGCGAGCCGCGGCCGGACGATCCCCTGCTGGACGATCCCCTGGAAGACTCCGGGGCGGCGCGGCGGCCGCTCGACGGCAGCCAGGGGTGGGTTTCGCGGCTCCTGGCGGAGGTGCTGGACCTCCCGCGCGCGGAGCGCCGGGAGCGGATCGGCGCCGAGGAGCGCTTCCACTCTCCGGCGCTCTGCGAGCTGCTGATGGCGGCGAGCCGGCAGGCGGACGCGCCGGCGCGGGCGGTCGACCGGGCCGAGGCGGCGGTCGCCGTCTCCGAGCGGTTGGACGCCGGGCGCTACGGGGCCGCGCTGGTGCGCGGCTTGGCGGTCCGGTCCTGGACCTGCCTGGGGAGCGCCCGCCGCCTCGCGGGCGATCCGCGCGGCGCCGGGGAGGCCCTGCGGATGGCGGAGCCGATGCTCGGGGGAGGGGAGGATCTCCTGGAGGAGGCGGAGCTTCACGAGCTCGCGGCCTGCCTGCTGGCGGATCGGGGAAATCTCGAGGAGGCGGAGCGCCGGCTCGACCGCGCGCTGGCCCTCTCGGAGATGCTGGGGGAGTACCACCTCCAGGGGCGGCTCCTGGTCCAGAAGGGGACCATCCGCGGCTGGCTCCAGGGGGAGGGGACGGCGCGGCAGGGGATCGACTGGCTGGAGGAGGGCCTCGACCGGCTGGACGCGGAGCGGGAGCCGGCGGTCGTGGCCTTCGCCCTCCACCGCCTGGCCCTGCTGCTCGCCGAGGAGGGGGAGGGGGAGCGGGCCCTCCTGGCGCTCCGGCGGGCGCGGCGCCTGTACCGCCGGCTGGGGGACGCGGCGAATCTCGTGCGGCTCCGCCATCTGGAGGGGAAGATCGGCGAGGCCGCGGGCGTCCCGGGCGAGGCGGAGGCCGCGTTCCTCGACGCGCGCAAGGGTTTTATCGTCGCGGGCCTGGGAGTGGAGGCGGCGGCGGCCCTGCTCGACCTCGCCATCCTCTATACGCGGCAGGGGCGGGCGCCGGAGATCCGCCCGTTCGCCGAGGACCTGCTCCCCATCTTCCGCGCCCGCGACCTCCGGCAGGGGGTCGCGGCGGCGCTGCTCTTCTTCCGCCGTCTGGTCGAGACCGGTCACGCCAGCCTGGAGGTGCTCTCGGAGGTGGCCCGCTACGTCAACGGCCCGCCGCGCGAGCGGCGGCCGGCGTTGCGGTAGGAGGGCCCGGATTCAAAAAAGGGAATCCATTGCATTGTAGAAGCGCAATGGGTTGTAGCCCGGAGGGTCGCCCGGGATTTCTGCCCCGCCCCTCGCTGTTAGACTCATCCTGGTGAACGAAGCATCGACTTTCTCCTCTTCCATTCTGTCTTGGGCGACCGCGCAGGCGCTGGAGTTTCCCAGCCTCCTGGCGGTGGTCTCGCGCTTCGCGGCGAGCGACCTGGGGCAGGAGCGCGTGCTCGGGCTGCGGCCGTTCGAGGACGAGGCCCCGCTGCGGGCGCGGCGGACCCTCTTCGAGGAGGCCTCGCGGCTGGTCGGCGAGCGGGCGTTGGTACCCGACTTCGACGTCCCCCTGGGGGACCTGCTGACCCGCATCGCCACCGGCCGGCCGCCGGTCGAAGGGGCCGACCTCGTGCGGCTGGCGGACCTCGGCAAGGCCACCCGGACGGCGGCGTCGCGTATCCGTGAGGCGGTCCCCCCCACGCCGGCGCTCGACGCGCTGGCCCGCGGTCTGCCCGACGTCGATCCGCTGCTGAAGAAGATCGAGCGCACCCTCGACCGCCGGGGAGAGGTGCGGGAGGACGCCAGCCCGCGGCTCTCCGCCCTGCGCCGGCAGATCCGCACGGTGCGCGAGCAGATCTACAGGGATTTGGGCGAGTTCGTCTCCGGCCACAAGGACGAGCTGTCGGAGGAGACGATCCCGATGCGCGGCGGCCGGCTGGTCGTGATGCTCCAGTCCGGCGCGCGCGGGCGCAGCGGCGGCCTCGTCCACGGCCGCTCGGCGACCGGCCGCAGCTTCTACTTCGAGCCGCTGCAGGTGGTGGAGACCAACAACACCCTGCAGCAGTCGGTGGAGGACGAGGAGGCGGAGCGGCGGCGCATCCTGGCCGAGCTGATCGAGGGCGCCCGGGCGGCGCTCCCCGCCCTGCGCGAGCACTCCCAGTTCCTGGGTGAGCTCGACCTGCTCCAGGCCTCTGTGCGCTTCGGCGACCGTTGCGGCGGCGCGCTCCCGGAGATCGGCGCGCGGCACGACCTGCGGCTCCTCCTCGCCCGCCACCCCCTGCTCGACCCCTGTCTCGCAGACGTCCGCGAGGAGGCGCTGGGCCAGGCGGGGCACTCGGGGGAGATCGTGCCGCTGCACGTCGAGCTCAACCACGAGCGGCGGATCCTGGTCATCACCGGCCCCAACGCCGGCGGCAAGACGGTGTCGCTGAAGACGGCGGGCATGCTCTCCCTGATGGCCCAGTGCGGGCTGCCGGTGCCGGCCGCCCCGGGGAGCCGGGTGCCGTTTCTCGTCCGGCTGGTGGCGACGGTCGGCGACGAGCAGGACCTGCTGGCCGACCGCTCCACCTTCAGCGGCCGGCTGCTCCGCCTCAAGGAGGCCTGGGAGTGGGCGGGGCCGGATAGCCTCATCCTGCTCGACGAGCTGGGCTCGGGGACCGATCCAGAGGAGGGCGCGGCGCTCGCCGAGGCGCTGCTCGAGGGGTTGCTCGAGAAGGGGAGCCTGGGGGTGATCACCACCCATCTCGCCCAGCTCGCGGCGGCGGCGCTGGAGCTCCCCGGCGCCTCCTGCGCGGCGATGGAGTTCGATCCCGCCACCGGCCGCCCCACCTTCCGGCTGGTCCCCGGCCCCCCGGGCGGCAGCGAGGCCCTGGCCCTTGCCCGAAGGCTCGGGCTGCCGGCCGAGTGGCTG
The DNA here is from genome assembly GCA_963698025.1 of uncultured Acidobacteriota bacterium. Lineage (GTDB taxonomy): Bacteria > Acidobacteriota > Thermoanaerobaculia > Multivoradales > UBA5704 > DATARR01. The sequence goes on from OY969112.1 coordinate 3,987,363, forward strand.
GACCGCGCCGAGGAGCGGCTCGGCTCCGAGCACCGCGACCTGCGGCGGCTGATCGCCGAGGTGGAGCGGGTGCGCCAGGAGCTGGCCGAGACGCGCGCCAGCCTGGAGGTCGAGCGCTCCGACGCCGAGAAGCTCGGCCGCCGGCTGGCCGAGGAGCAGGCGGCGCTGGCGGACGAGCGCCGCAACGTCTCCGGGCGGATGAAGGCGGAGCTCGAGCAGTTCCGCCGCGACACCACCGAGCGCCTGCGCCGGGAGGAGGCCCGCCTGCGCGAGCTCTTCGAGGAGGGGCGGCGCAAGGGGCTGGCGGCCGAGGCGGTGGGCACCCTGTTCGCGGCGGCGCCCACCTTCGGCGGGGAGGAGACGGCGCCGGGCGGGCCGCTGGTGGTGGGCGGGCCGGTCCGCCACCTGGGGCTCGGCTGGCAGGGGACCCTGGAGAAGCTGGAGGACGGCCGGGCGGAGGTGCTGGTGCGCGGCAAGCGGGTGCGCTGCCGCCCCGAGGAGCTGGGCCCCGCCGGCCCCCAGGGAGGTCCCCAAAGGGCCGGTGCCACCCGCAAGGAGCGCGAGGCCCCGCCGCTGCGGCCGGCCGAGCTGCGCGGGCGGGAGGGGGACATCGAGGAGACGGTGTCGCCGGAGATCAATCTGATCGGCCAGCGGGTCGAGCCGGCCCTGGAGCAGCTCGACGCCTACCTCGACCAGGCGCTCCTCGCCTCGCGCAAGGAGGTGCGGGTGATCCACGGCCACGGCTCCGGCAAGCTCCGCCAAGCCGTCCGCGAGCACCTGAGAGGGCATCGGGGGGTCGCCGAGATCCGCTCCGGAGCCCCCAACGAAGGGGGGACGGCGCGACGATGGTGACGTTCCGCGGGGCGTAACCCCATGGCCTTCGGCAACATCGACCTCAACCCCCAGCTCATCCAGGCGGTGCGCGACGCCGTGGACATCGTCGGCATCGCCTCCGACCACACCCGGCTGACCAAGGCGGGGCGCCGGTACCAGGGGCTCTGCCCGATCCACAAGGAGAAGACCCCCTCGTTCAGCGTCGATCCGGTGCAGGGGCTCTTCTACTGCTTCGGCTGCGGCGCGGGGGGCGACGCCATCAAGCTCCACATGCTCACCACCGGCGACGACTTCCCGGCGGCGATCGAGAACCTGGCGATGCGCTACGCCATCCCGCTCCCCAGTCGGACCGAGGCGCGCTTCGCCGGCGGCAAGCCGGAGCGCAACCTCGAGGGGGCGCTCCAGGCGGGGGCCGAGTTCTTCCGCGACCAGCTGCGCAAATCCCCCTTCGCCCGCAAGTACCTGGAGGAGACCCGGCGCATCCCTTCGGAGCTGGTCGAGCGCTTTGGCCTCGGCTACGCCCCGGACGGCTTCCAGAACCTCCTCCCCGCCCTGCGTGCCCGGGTGCCGCAGTCGGACCTCGAGGCGGCGGGGCTGATCGGGCGCTCCGAGCGCAGCGGCGAGCCCTACGACCGCTTCCGCCACCGCCTGATGTTCCCCATCCACAACGCCGCCGGCCGCCTGGTCGGCTTCGGTGGCCGCGCCCTGGGGGACGACAAGGCCAAGTACGTCAACACCGCCGAGACCGACCGCTTCCACAAGGGGTTCCTGCTCTACGGGCTGCACCTAGCCAAGCGGGAGATCCGGGAGAGCGGCAGGGCCATCCTCTGCGAGGGGTACTTCGACGTCATCGCCACGGTCGCCTGCGGTCTGGAGGGGGCGGTCGCCGGCATGGGCACCGCCCTCACCCCCGAGCAGGCGAAGCTGCTGGCGCGCTACACCGAGGAGGTGGTGGTCGCCTACGACGGCGACAGCGCGGGGGAGAACGCCTCCCGCCGGTCCCTGCCGCTGCTGCTCGCCGAGGGGCTGGGGGTGCGGCGGGCGCGCTTCTCCGGCTCGCACGATCCCGACTCCCTGCGCCTGGAGGCGGGGGAGGAGGCGGTCCGCGCGGCCGTCGAGGGGGCGGAGGACGCGGTCACCGCCGAGCTCGACCGCCTGATCCCCGCCGGCACCTCCAGCGACCCGCGTGCCCAGGCCAGGGCCGCCAACGAGGTCGGCGAGCTGCTGCGGCCGATCCCGGACTCCATCCTGCGCTACAGCTACAGCCGTCTCGCCGCCAACCGGCTGGCGATCCCGGTCGAGATGCTGGCCCGCCGGGTGGGAGGGGGCGGCGGCGAGCAGCGCCCGGCCCCGGGCCGGTCCCCCGAGCCCCAGGGGGCGCCGCGGGAGGCTCCCCGGGCCGCTCCCCGCCTGGTGCGCAGCCTGGAGGAGCAGGTGCTCGATCTCCTGCTCCAGGAGGAGGTCCGCGCCCAGATCCCGCCGCTGGCGGAGCTGCCGCCCCCCGCGGTCTTCCTGGACATCGAATGCAGGAATATTTACGAGGCCTTCTGCGCTCTATATGCAGGAGCCAGCACCCCTCCGGACCTCCCTGCGTTGAGGTCGAGGCTGGGGGAAAACGACGGGACAGTTGCCCGGCTAGCGAAAATCATGCTAGAAAGGGAGGTTGCGTCTGGAAGAATCGGGCTTCTTGAGTCCCTCGAAAAGCTGACGGACCGCTGGCGGAAGCAGCGGCGGCAGGAAGTGCAACGAGACATCGCCGAGGCTCAGCGCAAGGGGGATCATGCGCTCCTCGAGCGTCTTTTGGAAGAGAAAGACCTTTTGAACCTGAATCGCAGCCGGCATCGGGGAGCCCGACCCGGAGGGAATCCCGGGCTCGGTTGAGCCCCCGTTTGCGTCCAGGTGGTCCGATTTGAAGCAGATAGGAGAGGACATTGACGATTTCGAGCCTCGCACACGTCGAAGACAAATACAGCTCGGTCAAGCAGCTCATCGAGCTGGGCAAGGAGAAGGGCTACCTCCTCTACGACGAGATCTACGAGATGCTGCCGGAAGAGGTGGTCAGCCTCCCCGACGAGTTGGACGAGATCTACCTGCGGTTCGCCGATCTCGGGGTCGACGTCATCGACCGGCCCGAGCGTTACCAGAACCGCGACGATTTCGAGTCCGGCACGAACGAGTTCGACAAGAAAGAGGACGAGACGACGGAATTCGGTCTCGCCGCTCACGAGAAGACCAACGACCCGGTGCGCATGTACCTGCGCGAGATGGGCACGGTGCCGCTGCTCGACCGCGAGGGGGAGGTTGAGATCGCCCAGCGGATCGAGCAGGGCGAGTGGATGATTTACGAGGCGCTGTGCGAGAACCCGGTGGTTCTCCGCGAGCTCCTGCGCCTCAACGAGATGGCGATCAAGGACAAGCGGATCCTGCGCGAGCTGGTGGCCGCCGATCCCGACGAGCCGCTCGATCCCAAGGCCGCCGACCGCATCAAGGGGAACCTCAAGATCTTCGAGCAGATCGCCGCCAACGACGCGGAGATCGGCGAGCTGCGCAAGCGCCAGAAGCGCTGCAAGCCGGACGGCGAGAAGTACCTGGAGATCGAGCGTGAGATCGACCGTCTGGTGGCCAAGATCGCCAAGGACATCCGCACGGTGGACTTCAGCGTGCAGACCCGCAACCGGCTGGTCGACTTCCTGAAGGACATCGACAAGCAGTTCTCCCGCTTCGAGCAGGACATCAAGCGGGCGCAGACGGCGCTCAAGCGCGAGACCAACGAGGAGCTCAAGGCCCTCCACCGCCGCCGGATCGAGAAGTACCGCGGCAACCTGCGCGAGTTGGAGGAGCGCTACGGCACCACGCACGCCGAGATCGCCTCCACGATCAACAAGATCCGGCACGGGGAGGCGACCTGCGAGCGGGCCAAGGAAGAATTGATAGTGGCCAACCTCCGTCTCGTGGTGTCGATCGCCAAGAAGTACACCAACCGCGGCCTGCAGTTCCTCGACCTGATCCAGGAGGGGAACATCGGCCTGATGAAGGCGGTGGAGAAGTTCGAGTACCGCCGCGGCTACAAGTTCTCGACCTATGCCACGTGGTGGATCCGGCAGGCGATCACCCGCGCCATCGCCGACCAGGCGCGGACGATCCGCATCCCGGTGCACATGATCGAGACGATCAACAAGCTGACCCGCACCAGCCGCTCGCTGGTGCAGGAGCTGGGGCGCGAGCCCACGGCGGAGGAGATCGGCGAGCGCATGGACCTGCCCGCCTCCAAGGTGCGCAAGATCATGAAGATCGCCCAGGAGCCGATCTCGCTCGAGACCCCGATCGGCGAGGAGGAGGATTCGCATCTCGGCGATTTCATCGAGGACAAGAACGCCGTGTCCCCCATCGACTCGGTGATCTTCGCGAACCTCAAGGACCAGACCCGCAAGGTACTCAAGACCCTGACGCCGCGCGAGGAGCTGGTGCTCAAGATGCGCTTCGGCGTCGGCGACGGCTCCGAGCACACCCTCGAAGAGGTGGGCCGATCGTTCAACGTCACCCGCGAGCGCATCCGCCAGATCGAGTCCAAGGCGCTGCGCAAGCTGCGTCACCCCAGCCGGGCCACCAAGCTCAAGCCGTTCCTGGACAATACGGTCTAGAGGAATCCGGAACCCGTCCGCCGCGTTTGACAGCGGCGGGCGGTCCGCCTAGAATTCCGCCTCCCGGGTCCCGCCCGGGATGATTCTTTTCACGATCCTCGGTAGCTCAATGGTAGAGCGTTCGGCTGTTAACCGAAATGTTGGGGGTTCGAGTCCCTCCCGAGGAGCCATTCTTCTTCCTTTGTCCACTCTTCTCTCGGTATAGCCGCGTAAGACCTCCGGAAGACCGGCTCCATATCGCACCAGAAGGAAACGGCCTCAAACCAGAAGTCCTCGAAGTTTCCATCTTTGGATTCGAAGAGGGTTGCCCTTCGGACGCGACGCGGAAGCGGAGAATGCCATTGGTGCGGTTCAGGTCAATGAGATCGATGCGATCGGTCCCGAGGAGCAGAACGAGTCGAGCGAGAAAATCGGCGGGATCGAATTCCCGGGTTGCGAGGTAGCCGAAGTCCCAGTCGGACCGAGGATGAGAGCCACCACGCGCGCGGGAGCCGAACAGCACCAGCAGCTCGATCCCAGGGAACTCCCGAGTGAGATCGGTCACCTGTCGGAGGTCCGGTCCGGGCATGGGGCAAGCCTAGCAGACCAGCTCCTGATACCGCGCCATGAAGCGGCGGTCGATCCGGTCCTTGAGCCGCCAGGCCCAGCGGCTGTGGGAGACGATCCCCTTGTAGTCGAGCAGGGCGCGGCCGTCTCCCGTGTTGAGGATCGAGAGAAATCCCCGCTGCGGCCGGTAGCGCGGCGGTTCGCCCCCTTGGACCGCCACCTTCAGGCTTTCCCAGAGAACCGGCGCCTCGCGCACCGCATAGACCCCAGCCTTCGGGGTTTCCGGATGGCTCGCCAGGGTGCCGCAGTCGCCGGCGGCGAAGATCCTGGAGTCGCCCACCGAGCGTAGGGCGTCGTCGATCAGGAGAAATCCCCGATCGTCGAGCGGCAGCCCGGAGCCCTGGAACAGTGGCCAGGCCACGGGGCCGGTCAGCCAGACGGTGAGGCGTGAGGGCACCCGGATGCCGTCCTCGGTCTCGACCTCTCCGGGATGGACCGCGGAGACCCGCCGGCCGGTCCTGATGTCGATCCCCCGCCGCGCCAGGATCTCGCGGGCGCGCTCGCGGAAACGGGCGCGATAGCCGGACAGGATGTCGTCGCCGGAGTCCAGGATCGTGATCCGGTGCGCGCGCCCCGCTCTTTCCAGCACCGCGGCCATGGCGAAGGCGATCTCGACGCCCGCCGCGCCGCCGCCGACCACGGCCACGGGGATGGCGCCGCCCTCCCGGGCGAGCTCCAGCAGCCGGCTCTGGAGAGCGACGACGCGCTCCAGCGGCTTGATCCGTTGCGCCTCCCAGGCCACGCGCGGCGAGTCGACGCCGGCGGTGTTGGAGCCCACCGCGAAGGAGACGAGGTCGTAGGGGATCTCCCGGTCCTCCTCCAGCCTTACCTTTTGTCTTCCGGGGCTCACCCCGACTGCCCGCCCGGCGACGAAGCGCCCTCCCACCCGTGCCACCAGCTCCGGCACCCGCACCGCGATCTCCTCCTCCCGGTAGGTCCCCTGGAGGTAGCCGGGCACCATCCCCGAGTAGTGATGGAGGGGGCCGAGGGAGATCACCGTCAGCTCCACCTCGGGCAGCGGCTCCAGGATCAGCCGGCGCAGGATCTCGAGGTGCGCGTGACCGGCTCCGGCCAGCAGCAGCTTCATGTCTCGGAAAGGATCCGCCGCAGCAGCACCACCAAGCCGATGGTGGCGGCGAGGAGGATGATCTGCCGCATCCAGCGGCTCCACCAGGGGTGGCTGCGCACCGGCGCACGCCCCTGGCTCAGCTCCACGGCCTGCCAGGGGTTACTCAGCAGGGCGTCGCCCATGGCCTGGAGGTCGTAGGAGGGGGCGGCGAGGCTCTCGGGCCCGGCCACCAGGCGGACCGGCTCGTCCCCTTCCGGCCAGACGAAGAGGAGGACGTCGCGGCGGCGCCAGAGGTCCGCGGCAAGGCCGGCGAGCGGCGGGTTGTCGCCGTCGTGGAAGCTCACCTCGACCACCGAGGGGGCGTGGTCGGGGAGCGGCAGCGGATCGCGGCAGGGGAGGGGGGGCTGGGGCCGGCACTCCCAGGTGTCGTGGATGATCACGGGGCGCCCGCGCCGCCGCACCTCGCGGGCGGGCGTGGTTGCGGGCTCCAGGTAGCGCAGCCCGATGGGGCGCCGCAGCGGCAGGGCCGGCGCGGTGAGCGCGATCTGCGACAGCGGCAGGCCGGGCTCGGGGAGATGGATCTCCACCGCGCTCTCCCCGGACCGCCGGCCGCCGCTCCCCTGGAGGCGGAGGTCGCGGTCCGCGAGCGCCAGCGCGGGCTCCTCCGGCGACCAGCGCTGGAAAGGGATCTGGCGGTCCCCGGAGAGCACCCGGAGATTGCCGAGGTCGGTCCGCGCCGCGCCGTAGACGAGGGCGGGGAGCTCCAGGCGGACCAGCGAGCCAGGCTTCACCGTGGGCGCCGCGATCCGCCACGAGCCGGCGAGCCGCCGCTCCTGCAGGCGGACCCCCGGGGCGGTAGCGGCGGCCGGCAGAGGCGGCAGCTCGCGCGCGCTCTCGGGTCCCGGCTCCAGCCAGAGGGCGTGGACGCCGGCGGGGGGCTCGGCGCGCCGCGATTCCGGCCGGCGGGCTCCGCCATAGGCCAGGGTGTACCGCCCCGCTTCCCCGGCGTGGAAGAGAACCGTCTGCACCGCGAGGTCGGCGCTCCAGCTCGCGAGCCGCGGCCGGGCGCCCGAGCCGTGGAGCTCGAGCCGGAGGAGGGAGCCGGCCATCGGCTGCGGCCCGGTGGGCGTCACGAGGTGGCGTTTCCGCCCGCCGCCCGGCTGCCAGACCTCCTCGGCCAGCGGCAGCCAGAGAGAGTCGCGGGGCGCGTAGAGGCGGTAGCCGATCACCCCCCTCCCCTCGACCTCCAGCGCGAGCCGCCGCGCGGTCTGACCGGCGGCCGGCAGGCCGAGGGTGCAGAAGAGGGCGCCGGGCGGACCCTGCTCGCAGGCGGCGCCGGCCGGAGGGAGCGTCAGCACCGGGCTGGCGATCCCCTCCACCGCGGCCGCCGAGATCCGCGGCACTTCCGGCCGGCGTGGCCAGTGGAGCCGGAGATAGCGGTCGGTGGTCGCCGGATAGGAAACCGCGGTCTGCCCCGGGGCCGCCCCGGGCCTGCCCGCCGCCAGCCGCTGCCAGGCCGTGCCGTCGGGGCTGCTCTCGACGCGGTCGGGAGGGGGGAGAGGGCGGACGGCGGTGACCGAGAGACGCTCGTGAGGGGGCGGATCGACGCCCACGTCCACGGTCAGCCAGCCGTCGCCGGCCGGTTCCGCCTGGAACGCCGCCACCGGCCGGCGCTCGCTCCGGGGCGGCGCGGGCTCGATCCGCAGCGGCAGCTCGTCCCCGGTGGGGGAGAACAGGTGAAGGTCGTCCGCCCCGGGCGCCAGATGCCGGACCGCGGCGAGATCGAGCGACACCCGTACCCAGCCTGGGGCCGGCACCGCGACCTCGCGGAGGTAGTGGAAGCCCTGGACCTCGGCCCCGGACGCTCCGGCGGCAAAGCCGAGAGCGAGCGCGAGGGTCACGGCGCGGAACGTGGGAGGGGGACGCACGACAGGATCATCCCCGCTCCCGGGGCGGAGCGCAACGGGTCTCGCGCTCAGGCGGCGGGCAGGGCTTTCCTCAGGAGGATCAGCGCGACGCCGGCACCGGCCAGGAGCGCGAGAAATCGGAGGAGGTGGACCTCCGGCTCTTTTGGACCCAGGGCGGCGGCGCGCCAGGGGCGGGCGAGCAGATCCGGCGCGAAAAGCTTCAGGTCGTATTGAGGGGTGCCCGCGTCGCTCTCCGTCCGGAGGACCACCGGTCCCTCCCGCGGCCAGACGAAGACGAGGATGTCCCGGCTTCGCCAGAGCGCCAGGTCGACGGGGGCATCCACCGTCAGGCGGATCTCCGAAGCCCTAGGTCCCGCCGTTCTCCGCGAGTACGTGAGGTCCCCTTCGAGCCGGCAGGGGAGCAGGGGATCGGTCTTGCCGTAGGCCGTCCCATCGGTCCCATAGGTGCTCGCATTTTTGTAGGGAAACGACACCCGAGCTTCTTCCCGGTCTCTGGCCTGGGGGCCGTACGTGACCTGCCAGGTGGTCAGCGGCAGACCCGGCTGGGGCAGGGGAATATCGGAGTATTTCGGCCGCAATCCCTGGCGGGCGAGCACCGGGGCAGGATCGTCGGCGGTCTGCCGGATAAAGGGGATCTGCCGGTCTCCTGCCGAGAGCCGCAGGTCGTCGCCGAAGGACCGCGAACGCGCATAGACCCCGGCGGGGATCTCCAGCCGCACGATGTCCCCCGGCTTCGCGCCCGTGGCGTGGACCGGCCAGGCGGCGGCGAACCGTCCGTCCAGCGGCACGGCCGGGGTGGAGACGCCCGGGGGCAGGGGGGGCAGCTCCCGCGCGTTTTCTACCCCCGGCGCGATCCATGCCGATTCTTCTCCCTCGGAAGGGGAGCGGTCGTTCGTGTCGCCGTAGTAAGAGCGGCCGTCCCCGTAGCGGATCTCGTAGAGGCCGGGGCTCGCGGCGTGGAAGACGGCGACCGGTTGAACGAGATCCAGGGAGGCGCCGGTGACGCGGGGAGCCCGGTCCACCCCCTGGAGCTCGATCCGGAGCGTCTCTCCTTCGAGCGGCCCGGAGACGATCGGGAGGATGAACCGGGAGCTTTCTCGTGTGGGCCGCCGGACGGCTTGCACCAGAGGGCTCCAGCCGCCTTGCCGGGCCGCGTAGACCCGGACCGCCATTTCTTCCGGACCGGCGAGATCGAGGGCGAGCCGCACCGGACGCTGCCCCCGCGCCGGCAACTCCAGCCGGCACCAGGTCCTCTGCCGCGCGCTCTCACACTCCAGGTGGTCCGCGGGCACGCTCAGGACACGGGGGCTCGATTCCATCAATCCCAGGGCCGCCCCTTGAAACCCGGCGGCTTCGACCCCGGGGATCGTGATCCGCAGGAAACTGTTCTGGTTCGGAGGATAGGTCAGGAGGTAAAGAGTCTCCTGTCTCCCGCTCACCGGCAGGCTTTCAAGGAAGTCCCCCTCCGCGAGAGGGCTCCAGGTCTCGAGATCCCTGCTCCCCTCGACGCGGGCGTGCAGGTGCTCTATCGAGCCGGGGCTGCCAAACTCCAGGAAGAGACCATGGTGAAGAGGAATGGGGTTTTGCGTCAGCTGCGCCAGGAGCACGACCGCCGACCCTTCCTGGCGAATCTGCGGTGTTATCCGTGAGCCGAAAGTCCGCTCCGGGTCTTCGGAGAGATCAGGCTGCACCCAGCCGGGCACCTCCTCCCCCTTGGGGCCGAACACCCGCAATCCCGCGCCGTCCGCGCCGAGGTGGTGCAGGGTGGCGAGGTCGAGCGGCACCCGGACCACGCCCGCGGACGGCACCGCGACCTGCCGGGTGTAGAGGCGTCCAGCGTCCGCCCGGACGGTTCCGGGCAGGGCGGCGAGCACCGCCAGAGCCAAGGCGGGCCGGAGCCGCCGCCGCGATCTCCATCCGAGGAGGGCGAGGAGAAGACCCCCCGTCGCCGTAAAGGCCGGCGTCGCGGAGATCCAGGTTCGCCGGGGGACCTCGACCCAGGCGCGCCGCGAAGGACGGGAGTCGATCGCCCTGTACAGCGCTTCGTCACCGTGACTCGAGAAGTCGGCGCTCTCCGCTCCAGTCAGCAGATGGACCGGGCTCTTTCGGGGCCAGACAAAGGCGAGGGACTCCCGGTTGCGCCGGATCTCGACGTCGACGGCCGGCAACGGCGGATTGTTGCCGTCCAGGAACCGGAGAAAAGGGTGGGAAGACCTGAAGGCCAAGCCTTTTGCGGAGAGCTCCAGCGTGCAAGGGTGGAGAGAAGCGGGAAGACAGGTCCAGGGGAGCTCGCTGAGCACCGTGGCGCCGTCGACCACCTGCACCTTCCGGTAGAACGGCAGGGGTCGCACCCGCAGGCGTACGGCCGTGAAGGGACCCGGAGCCAGAGGAGGCAGGTCGATCCGGCTGACTCTGGCCTCTCCGGTGAGACGGGGGCGCGCCTCCGGCAGCCGGATCGCGGGCAAAGCCTCTGGCTGGGAACCGGACGTGTATTGGATCTCGCGGCCCTGGGCTTCCACGTGGAGATCGCTGAAATTACCCCGGTACGCGGCTTGGACGGGGTCCGGGATCTCCAGCCGCACGACGTCGCCGGGCCTCGCTCCCGGAGCCCGGATGGTCCACTCCCTGGTGAAGGCCGTCTTCTTCAGGGGGGCTCCGGGATCGGAGATCAAGGGTGCCGCGGCCGTCGCGCGGATCGCCGGGAGCGTTCCGAGGACCACGAGAAGAAAGGACGGGATCTTCACGTTCCTCCCCTCTGCTGGAGATGCCGGTAGGCGGCGAAGGCGAGCAGAGGGGCCAGGGAAGCCGCCACCAGCCAGGAGGTCGTCGCCGCCGGGACGAACTGCCGCACCATGATCGTCGCCAGCATCATGCCGGCGACGGCCGCCACCCACTCCATCCGTGCCGCGGACCGTGGCGCGCCCTGCCGGCGCGCGAGCCAGATCGCCGCCACCATCGCCAGAAAGGGGGCGCCGAACCCGTAGAGGAGCCAGGGAGTGTCCCGCGGTGTGCCGAGGGAGCCGAGCTCGTCCAGGCTGGACAGAGTACAGAGAAGGGAGAGGATCGCCGTCACGATCGCCAGGTTCGCGAGCATCGGCAGGCGGAGCTTCGCGGCCAGCGCGATGAGGAACGGCACCAGCAGGGCCGCGGCGATCCCAGGCCATCCGCGCCCGATCTCCAGGGCCACGGCGAGAGCGGCGAACGCGGCGGTCGCCACGGCGAGAGGCGCCACCGCCAGACGGGAGGGTTCGTCCCCCGCCCCTTGGCGGGCGGTGAGCCAGGCCGCTCCGAGGTAGAGGAAGCTCGCGGCGAGCGCGGGACCGCTCCAGTCGAGGTCCGACCCGCCGCGGAACGCCAGCAGCAGGAAAGCCGTTACCCCCGAGAGCGCCGCCAGGGCCGTCCAGCGGGCCGGCCGCACCGCCCCCCAGTGCGCCAGCCAGACCGTCGCGGCGAGCGCCAAGCCGAGCGCCAGACCCGGCGGCGAGGGGGGCGCGAGCAGAATCAGGGGGATCGCGAAGCCGGCTCCGATCCAGGCGACCCCCTGGACGTAGGGCTCCATCCTCGCGAGCAGCAGGGCGCCGGCGACGAGCGCACCCAGGACGATCCCACCGGGAGGCCCGTCGCCCCCATGGCCGGCGAGAGCCGTTCCGACCATGAAGCCCGAGACCGCCAACGCCAGCGGCACGAACCATCCTCGCCTCCAGACCCAGGGGAGCAGGAGCATCAGGATCAGCGGAATCAGCAGGCCGCCCGAGGAGGCGAGGCTCTTCCAGTCCAGGGGAGTGGCGACCGCCGCGCCCGCCAACATTCCGATCGCCAGGGCGACGGCTCCCGGGCGGCGCCCCAGGAGGGCTGCCGCGGTGACGGCGACGACGGCGAGGAAGGCCAGGGCGAGAAGAGGAGGAATCGAGCCGTCCCGGCAGGCCGATACCCCCAGGGTGACGAGGAGGAGGGAGATCCCGGCGGCGTGGAAACACCGGGCGAACCAGCCGGAGAACCGTTCCACCCCCAGGCCGGCGGCCAGGAGAGCCAGGCCGAGCGCGAGGCCCAGGGCCGCCCGTTCCAGCGGCGCGTCCCCCCTATGGGTGCTCATCCAGGCCAGGATCGCGGCGGCGGCCGCAGTGACAACACCCCCCAGCCAGACGGGAACGTCCTCGCGGCCGAGGCGCTCTTCTTCGTCGAGGCATGCGTCGACCCAGTCGCCGGCAGCCGGCGCCGGCGAGGCCCGCGGGACGGTTTTCATCCAGCGAGAAGCGTATCTGAAGAAAGGCTTGGGGAAAAGAAAGACGACCAGGAGGAGCAGAGCGCCGATCTCCCAGCAGCCCATGGCGCGATGTTTGCTTTACTTTTTGAGGCGAGAAACGCGACGTGAGAACTCATCGCCGGCCTGTGCCAGACCGGAGAGATGGGCCTCGTAAAGTGGAACTGACGTCAGTCTAGCACGTCTTTATGTCCTAGGGGAATACTGGCGAGAGGGGATATCCTCCCTCGTTTATACGTGCTGGCGGCGATGATCGTCTACCAGCTTCTCCACGACGGACGGATCGGCGAGGGTGGTGATGTCGCCCAGCTCGTCGTACTCGCCGGCCGCGATCTTCCTCAGGATGCGCCGCATGATCTTCCCCGAGCGGGTCTTGGGAAGGCCGGTCACGATCTGGATGCGGTCCGGCGTGGCGATGGCGCCGATGGCGTGGCGCACCTGCTCCTTGAGGGTGCCCACGAGCTGCTCCGGGTCCCAGCTCTCGTACTCGGGTGTCGGGTGGACGTAGGCGAAGATGCCCGTCCCCTTGATGTCGTGCGGGTAGCCCACCACCGCCGCCTCGCCCACCGCCTCGTGGGCCACCAGGGCGCTCTCGATCTCCGCCGTCCCCAGCCGGTGCCCGGAGACGTTCAGCACGTCGTCGACGCGGCCGGTGATCCAGTAGTAGCCGTCCTGGTCGCGCCGGCAGCCGTCGCCGGTGAAGTAGAGGCCGGGGAACTGCGAGAAGTAGGTCTCACGGAATCGTCGATGGTCGCCGTAGATCGTCCGCGCCTGCCCCGGCCAGGTGCCGCGCAGGCAGAGGTTGCCGGAGACGTCGTTGCCGGCGAGCTCGTTCCCCTGCGGGTCCACCAGCACCGGCCGGACGCCGAAGAACGGCAGCGTCGCCGAGCCCGGCTTGCACGGGGTGGCGCCTGGCAGCGGCGTGATCATGATGCCGCCGGTCTCGGTCTGCCACCAGGTGTCCACCACCGCGCAGCGCCCGTCGCCCACCACGTCGTGGTACCACATCCAGACCTCGGGGTTGATCGGCTCGCCGACCGAGCCGAGGATGCGCAGCGAGGTGCGCCGGTACTTCTTCACCCACTCGTCGCCGGAGCGGGCGATCGCCCGGATCGCCGTCGGCGCCGTATAGAAGATGTTGATTCCGAGGTCGTCCACCATCCGCCAGTAGCGCCCCGGGTCCGGATAGGTGGGGATCGACTCGAACATCACCGTCGTCGCGCCGTTGGCCAGCGGCCCGTAGAGGATGTAGCTGTGGCCGGTGACCCAGCCGATGTCGGCGGCGCAGCAGTAGATGTCCCCCGGGTGGTAGTCGAAGACGTATTTGTGGGTGATCGCGGCGTAGACGAGATAGCCGGCGGTGGTGTGGAGCACCCCCTTGGGCTTCCCCGTCGAGCCCGAGGTGTAGAGGATGAAGAGCGGGTCCTCCGCGGCCATCCACTCGATCGGACAGGTCGAGCGCTGCTTGATCGTCTCCTCCTCCAGCCAGAGGTCGCGGCCGTCTCGCATCGGCACGTCCTTGTCGGTGCGGCGGACGACGAAGACCTTCTCGACGATCGACAGCCCCTCGACCGCCTGGTCCACCGTGGCCTTGAGCGGGATGCGCCGGCCGCCGCGCATGCCTTCGTTGGCGGTGAACACCACCTTGCAGCCGGCGTCGAGGATGCGGTCGCGCAGCGACTCGGCCGAGAAGCCGGCGAAGACGACCGAGTGGACGGCGCCGATGCGGGCGCAGGCGAGCATGGTGTAGGCGAGCTCGGGGGTCATCGGCAGGTAGATGCAGATCCGGTCCCCCTTCTTGACCCCGTGGGCGCGCAGGACGTTGGCGATGCGGGCGACGTTGTGCTTGATCTCGCGGTAGGAGATGTAGCGGTAGTCGCCCGGCTCGTCGCCGGCCCAGATGATGGCGGTCTGCTCGCCGCGCTCGGCCAGGTGGCGGTCGACGCAGTTGTGGCAGGCGTTGAGGCGGCCGCCCGAATACCAGGAGAAGTCGACCTCCTTCGGGTCCACGTCCATGATGTTGCGTGGCGGGTGAAACCAGTCGAGGATCCCGGACGCCTGCCGCCAGAAATCCTCCGGCTCCTCGATCGAGCGCCGGTACATCTCCTGATACTCCGCGAGGCTCTTGATGTGGGCACGCTCGGCGATCTGGGGCTTGACGGGGATCATGGGCTGGCTTCCTCCGGGCTGGTTGGGCGCGACTCCTGTCGGTGGGGAATTCTATACCCGGGCCGCAGGGGCGGAAGGCCGTGTTTCACATGAGACCGGGCTCACCTTGTTGCATAAGGCATGGTCCGGGAGGTAGGATTGTCTTACCAAAGTCTTACCGCGGAGTCGCCGTGCCCAAATCCTCAGCCAAATCCCAATCGACTCGACTTTCCACCAAGGGGCAACTCATCCTTCCGAAGGAGATCCGGGAGCGTCACGGCTGGACCGCTGGAACGGAGTTGCTCGTCGAAGATCTTGGGGATTCTGTGATCCTGCGCAGAGTCGCCAATCTCCCCGCGACCCAATTGGCGGATCTGGTGGGCTGTGCCGGATATAAAGGCCCCGCTCTCAGCCTCGAGGAGATGGAAGCTGGTATCGCCCAGGGAGCCCGGGAGCGCCGGTGATCGCACTCGATACGAATGTGATCATCCGGATCGTGACGGCGGACGATCCCAGGCAGCTCAAAGTCGCGCTCGAGCTCTTCGAAGCGGATAGCCTCTGGGTCTGCAAAACAGTCCTCCTCGAGACCGAATGGGTGCTGAGGTATAGCTATAACCTCGCCCCGGAATCCATCCGCGAAGTCTTCCGCAAATTTTTGGGTTACCCCCGGCTTCAGGTCGAGGATCGGGAAACCGTGCTTCGGGCGCTCATGCTTTTCGAGCGGGGTCTGGATTTCGCGGATGCCCTCCACCTCGCCTCCAGTGGAGAGGCCGATCGATTCGCCACGTTCGACCGGCCTCTCGCCAAGGCCGCTGGCGGCCTGGAGGATGGTCCAACCGTCGAGTTGTTGGACTCCGCTTAGCCCTGACGTTCTCCGATCACCCCCTACGGAACCGGAGTCGCCAGGAACGCCGGCCGCCCGCCGGTCGCCGGGTCGGCGGCCCTGCCCGTGATCGCCCCGAGGTCGTTGATGTCCTGGGCGGTGGTGAGGACGCCGGCATAGCCGTGCGCGACGAGCGTGTTGAGGTCCTTCATGACGCCGTTTTCCCAGAGGAACGCGCGGCAGTTGCCGGCCGCGTCGCACGACACGCCCACCACCTGGCGCCATTCGTTGATGCCGTGGGCTTCGCTGTACACGTCCCCCGGGAGCGTGCCGAGATTCCGGATGCCGTCGCGGCGGGTCCAGAGGAACGCGCGCAGCTGGGGGTTGTCGGGATCGTCCCCGGGCTGGCCGGCGAAGCCGACGACGTCGCCCCGCTGATTGATCGCCATCGGCGTGTTCCACGCGTTGCCCCCCAGGTTGCCGATGTCGGTCACCCGGCCGTTCTCCCAGAGCACGGCGTGAGCGGCGGTGAACCTGCCGACCGCCTGGTCGCAGGTGCCCGAGATACCGACCACCTGCCCCCGGTCGTTGATCGCGGTGGCGGCGCCCGAAGTGTCGCCGGGGAGCGGCGGGAGCTCATGGATCTGATGTCTTCCAGGGCTCCAGAGGACGGCCCGGAACTGCAGGACCTGGGGCGGGACGCAGGTCGGGTCGTGCACGGTGTTCTCGGCCCACCCGACCACCTGGCCCAGGTCATTGGCGCCGGTGGCGAAGCCGTTGTTGCCCCCCAGCGTGGGCAGCGCCCTCATCACGCCCCCCTCCCAGACGAACCCGAGACAGGTGTGGCCGGCAGCGGCAGGCCCGGAGAAGAACGCGGAGCAGCTCCAGGTCTCCCCCAGCGGATCCGGGGTGGCCGTCTGCGCGATCCCCGCGATCAGGCCCGTGTTGTTTTTCACCGGCCAGGTCACGCTGCTGTTGGAGCCTCCCAGCGTGCCGAGGTCGATGGACGAGCCATGAAGCCACAGGGCGGCGTGCCGGCTCTGGTCCCCCGCCAAGGTGGAATAGCCCGCCACCCAGCCGCGATCGTTGAGGCTGTTGCCCCGGGCGACCGTTCCGCCGAGCGAGGGGAGATTCGTGACGTGATAACTGCTGGCCTGGGCGGCACCCGCCAGCAAGGCGGAGGCGAGGACTGCGAATCGTATGGGGGGCAGGATTTTCATGATGTCTCCTTCGGTCCGACCGGACACTCTGCGGCAGCGCGAGTGCACGGAGAAACCCTAGGCTCTCGATCGCCGGATTGCTCGCCATTTCCGGACGCTGAATCGATCGCAATTACGCGTCCGAATCCGGCGAGACGGAGGCCGTCAAAAGGTGTAGATTGCGGGTGTGATCGAATCTGCCGGCCTCTCCCCGTCGCTCTCCCCCCAGATCTGCCATCGCGCGGTCGACGAGCGCGACGCCCGTTTCGACGGCCTCTTTTTCGTCGCCATCGTCACCACCAGGATCTACTGCCGGCCGACCTGCCCGTCGCGGCGGGCGAATCCCGACCACCGGCGGTTCTTCGACTCTACCGCCGCCGCGGAGCGTGCCGGGTTTCGGGCCTGTCTCCGGTGCCGTCCGGAGCTGGCCCCCGGCGGGGCGCTGATGGACGCGGTGCCACGCCTCGCGCACGAGGCCGCGCACCGGATCTGTGCCGGCGGGCTGAACGGCCGGAGCGTGGCGGACCTGGCCACGGAGCTCCGGGTGAGCGAGCGGCATCTCCGGCGCGCCCTGCGGCGCGAGCTCGGCGTCTCGCCGGTCGAGCTCGCGCAGACACACCGTCTGCTGCTCGCCCGGCGCCTCCTCGCCGACAACGGGCTCTCGGTGA
Source organism: uncultured Acidobacteriota bacterium (assembly GCA_963698025.1). GTDB lineage: Bacteria > Acidobacteriota > Thermoanaerobaculia > Multivoradales > UBA5704 > DATARR01. Next base: position 4,004,540 of record OY969112.1, read on the forward strand.
CCGACATCGCCTTCGCCAGCGGTTTCGAAAGCCTGCGCCGCTTCAACGTCGCCTTTCACGAGCGGTACGGAATGAGCCCCAGCGCCCTGCGGCGATCGTCGCGGTTGCGAACGGTCGCGAGCGCCGAATCCGCCCGTCCAGCGCCGTGACGTACTTTCCGATCAGAAAACGCCTCCTCTAATTGGAATGCAGTACCCACCGCGGTCCCGTTCCGGGAGCCGCGCCAAAGGAGGCATTATGAAAACCTTTCGTGTCGTGAGCCTGATGTTGCTGTCGCTCATCATTCCCTCTCTTCTGTTCGCTCAGCGCCCCTTGACCGGGGAGGTGCGGGTGAGCGTCGACTCGCGCGAGCTGCAGCAGTTCCCCCATGTGGCCACGAACCGGTCGGGTGAGTTCGTGACCACCTGGGTGGTCACCCGTCCCGGAAGTGACGAGATCTCCCTCCATGCCGTGCGCTTCAACGCCGACGGCACGCCCGCGACCGGCGAGCTCCTGATCGCGGACCGCGCCCTGAGCCTCGCCGCGAACTCCGCGGTGGCGATGATGGACGACGGCTCGTTCGTCGTGGTCTTTCCGGATCTCGATCTCGCCACTCCGGCCCTGGTGGCCCGCTGGTACGGCCCCGACGGCAACCCGGACGGCGAGGACGTCCTGGTGACGCGCAACTGGTCGCCGGACTTTTCGCTCTCCACGCAGGGGGATGGCGGGTTCGTGGTGGCCTGGGAGGGGAGCACGCCGTCGGTCCGGGCCCGGGTCTTCGCGGCCAGCCACACCGGGGGCTCCGAAATCGTGATCGATCCGGCGGGCACCGATCCGGTCGTCGCCGTGGGGCCGCAGAACGCTTTCGTGGTGGCCTGGCGGAACGGCAACATCGTCGCCCGGCGGTTCACGCCGCAGGGTGGCACGGCCAGCGCGCGCTTCGTGGTGGCGAAAGTGACGACTCCCCAGCCCTTTCACATCGCCAAGGACGACAGCGGCAACTTCCTGATCGTCTGGGGCACCGGCCCGACCGTCTCCGGGCAGCGCTACCAGGCGGACACCACTCCGATCGGCGGCGTCCTGCGCCTCCAGGCCGGAGGGGACTACGATATGGCCATGGGCGGGCAGGGCAACTTCGTCCTGGTCTGGGAGGCTCCGGGCACCGGCGCCCAGGACGGCACCAACGTTTTCGCCCGCCGCTTCAAGTCGAACGGCGCTCCCCTGGGTCCGCAGCTGCGGGTCAACGTGCGCAGGCAGGGCTCCCAGGAGCTGCCGCAGGTGGGGATCGGCGCCGACGGCGGCTTCGTCGTGGTCTGGGAGAGCTTCGCGCCGGACCGGAGCTTCAGCAACATTTTCGACCGCCGGTATCTCAGGAAGTAAGAACGAGGAAGTGAGGAGGTCAACATGCCGAAGCCGCCGCGTCTCCGTCTCCTGATCCCGATCGTGCTGGGCCTCGCCTTTCCCGCTCTCTGCGGGGCCCAGCGGCCGCTGGGGTCGCCGTTCCCGGTCGACGTCGACCGGGGGGCCTCGGTGGAGGTGTCGTCCCTGGCGATGAACGCGCGCGGCGACTTCGCGGTCACCTGGGTGCGCCTGCCGGTGCATGACGGAGAGAGCCGGGTGCTCCTCGCCCGGCGGTTCATGGCCGGCGGCGCTCCCGCCACCGGGGAGATCGCGGTCGTCGACGAGCCGGCGCCCGGTTTCTACAGCTCCAGGGTGGCGATGGAGGGCGACGGCTCCTTCGTGGTGGTGTTCTCCGCGTTTCCGGACCTGAAGGCCCGCCGTTACGGGGCGGACGGTTCGTTCGCGGGGGAGAGCCTGGTCGCGAGCCAGACCTCGGGGCGAAATTACGAGGTCGCCGCCCGGCCGGACGGCGGTTTCGTCCTGGCCTGGGTGCGGGAGCAGCTGACCTTCTACCGGCTCTTCGACCGTAACGGCGAGCCGGCCGGACCGGAGCGGCGCGTCGGACCGGGGGGTCCCCCGGCGATCGCGGTCGGGCCGGACGGGGGCTTCGTGGTGACCTGGATCGCTACGAAGCCCGATCCGGACGAGCCGCAGTACGGCGATCCTTATCTCGTCGCGCAACGCTTCGGCGCTGACGGCGCGCGGGTGGGAGGAAGGATCCTCGTCCAGGAACGGTTGACCATCGGGGACATCGCACTCCCCGGGATCGCGGAGGATGGGAACGGCAACTTCCTCGTCCTCTGGCAGGGGCGGATCGGCGCCGGCCTGGACGCGGAGGGGGTCTACGCCCGGCGCTTCGCCGCGGACGGCACCCCCCTGACTGGGCGGCTGAAGCTGGAAGGGGTCGGTAGGGTGTCGCCGCGGCTGGCGATGGACTGGGCCGGCAACTTCGTCGTCGCCTGGCTGCAGTTCGGCGTCGGCCCGAACGGGCAGCTCGGCACCTTCGCGCAGCGTTTCACCGCCGGGGGGACCCCCTTCCGGCCCGCGTTCCGGGTGGATGTCGCCGGGGGCGCGGAGCCGCGGCTGGCGAGCGCCGCCGCCGGCAATTTCATCGTCGTCTGGGAAGGTAGAGACATTTTCGCCCGGCAGTATCTGAAGCGGTAATACTTGAAGCGGTAACACTTGAAGAGGTAACACTTCATGAAGCGCATCCTTCCAGCTCTGTTCCTCTTCCTTCTGCCCGCCCTCGCCGCCGCCCAGCGGCCGCTGGGGCCGCCGATCCCGGTCGACGTCCCGAGGGCGGGCCTGGAGGGGGCGGGGGCGGCCGCTCTCGCGATGAACGCGCGCGGCGACTTCGTGGTCACCTGGGAGAACGTGCCGGTGGGCGGCAGCGGCGAGAGCCGCACGATCCACGCGCGGCGGTTCGCGGCCGACGGCACGCCCGCCACCGGGGACATCCTGGTCGTCAAGGATCCCCTGGACGGCCAGCCCCCCGGGGTCGCGGTGACGGTGATGGAGGACGGCTCGTTCTTCGTGGTGCTTCCCAGCTATCCGGACCTCGTGGCCCGCCGCTATGGACCGGACGGCTCCTTCGAGGGGGAGAGCGTGGTCGCGCGCCGTCTCTTCCGCGGGGGCTTCCGCGTCGCCGCCCTTCCGGACGGCGGTTTCGCCCTGGTCTGGATGCGCCAGACGGGGGACCAGGTGGCGCTGATCGCCAAGATCATCGGCGCCGACGGCCAGCCGGCCGGGCCGGAGCGGCGCGTCGCGAACGGGGACGACCCGGCGATCGCGGCGGAGCCCGACGGCGGCTTCGTGGTGGCCTGGATCGGCGAGCAGCTCACGCCGGAGGACGCGCACTTCGACGACCGCTACGTCCTGGCGCAGCGGTTCGGCGCCGACGGCCGGCCGCTGGGAGAACGGATCGCCGTCCAGGAGCGGTTCCACGGCATCGCCGGCAACACCCATGCCGCGGCGGACGCGGACGGCAACTTCCTCGTCCTCTGGCAGGAGGAGGGGGAGCTCCTGCCGGTGGGAAGCCGCCGGGAGCTCAGGGACGGGATCTACGCCCGCCGCTTCGCCCCCGACGGTACCCCGCTGACCGCGGTCGTGGAGGTGGAAGGGTTCCGGGCGGAAGCGGCGCAGCTCGCGATCGACCGGGCCGGCGACTTCGTGGTGACCTTCTCGTCTTCGGCCACCGCGGTTTCGGGCACTTACGTTCAGCGCTTCACGGCGGACGGAGCGCCCTTCCGGCCCCCCCTCCTGGTGATTCCGCGCACGGGCGGGGCGCTGGTGGCGAGCGACGCCGGCGGCAACTTCGTCGTGGTCTGGTCGAAAAACGCCCAGGAGATCCTGGCCCAGCGGTATCGGAAGCGGTAAGACCGAAAGCGGTAAGACTGGAAGAGGTAAGACCGGGATTCCTTACAGCAGGTCGTCCAGCGAATCCCCCGTCTTCCGCTCCTCGGGTGCCTCGCCGCGCCGGAAGATCCGCGCCCCCCGGATGCCGCCCAGGGTGGCGCGGTCCCCTTCGATCCGCAGCCAGGCCCCCTCGCGCAGGCCGGCGACGGGGGCGGCGTTCTCCTCGTGGAACTCCCTGAGGCGTTGCTCGCGGGTCTCGCCCATGTGGGTCGAGTTGGGATCGGGGTCTAGATAGTGGGGGTTGATCTGGAAGGGGACGAGCCCCAGGGCCGTGAAGGAGGCGGGCTCGACGATCGGCATGTCGTTGGTGGTGCGGATCGTCGGCGCCGCGATGTTGGTGCCGGCGCTGCTGCCGAGGTAGGGCATGCCGGCGAGCGCCCGCTCGCGCAGGATGGGGAGGAGGCCCGAGTCCTGGAGCGTCTTCAGCAGCCGGAAGGTGTTGCCGCCGCCGGTGAACGCCGCCTCGGCCTCGCCGGCCAGCCGCCGCCCCGCCTCGTCGGCCGTCAGGGTCGACACCTCGACGCCGATCGCCGCCAGCCGCTCGCGCACCTTGGAGCCATACCCCTCCCGGTCCTGGAGGGCGAAGGGGACGAAGACCAGCCGGCGGACCGTTCCCAGGAAGCCGTCGATCTCCTGGAGGACGTGATCCAGGTACCCCTCGCCGTGATTCGTGGAATTGCTGATCAGCAGAAGCCGTCTCGCCATCGTTCTCCCCTTCCGGACGCGAATCGTACGCCACCCGTCGCGTAAAAGGCTTGGACATCGCTCTTTTTTGCCGGGGGAGCGCTGCCCCGGCAAAAAGACTGGTGGTCTTAGCGATCCGCGCGCTCGTCTTGCAAAAAACTCCGCGCGGGAAGCCTCGACGGGCGCGGTCCAAGCAAAAATCTCGAGGTCCTGATGAAAACGGTCGCCGTCCCGGCGAAAACGGCGGGCGTCCTGAGAAAAACGGCGCGGTCCCAAGTAAAATCCGCCCATGCTTCTCTACCGCATCGCCCCTGAAGGCTTCTGGGCCGCCGCCGATCCGGACGAACCGGACCGGCTCCGCATCCTCTACTCCGATCCTTTCGAGACCCTCCCGGGCGGCTGGGAATTCGGCCGCGACGTCGACCGCGCGACCGCGGCGTTCCTGCTGCCGGCGCGTCCGGGCAAGATCGTGGCGATCGGCCGCAACTACGCCGAGCACGCGAAGGAGCTCGGCAACGCCGTGCCCGAGGAGCCGCTGTTCTTCCTCAAGGCCCCCTCGGCGCTGATAGGCCCCAACCTGCCGATCGTGCTGCCGCCGGAGAGCCAGCGGGTGGAGCACGAGGGGGAGATCGCCGTGGTGCTGCGCCACCGCCTGACCCGGGCCTCGGCGGCCGAGGCCCGCGACGCCGTCCTCGGCGTCACCTGCGCCAACGACGTCACCGCCCGCGATCTCCAGAAGAAGGACGGCCGCTTCGCCCGCGCCAAGGGGTTCGACACCTTCTGCCCGCTCGGACCGGCGATCCGGGTGGGCGCCGACCTCGAGGACCTGGAGGTGGTCACCCGCGTCAACGGCGCCGAGCGCCAGCGCGGGCACACGCGGATGATGGCCTTCCCGATCGCGGACCTGCTGGCCTACGTCTCGCGGATGATGACCCTGGAGCCGGGGGACGTGCTGCTCACCGGCACCCCGGCGGGCGTCGGGCCGCTGGTGGACGGCGATCGGGTGGAGGTGGAGGTGTCGGGGGTGGGGGTGTTGTCGAATCCGGTGGAGGCGTGGCGGGGGCCCTCATCACCCCGGCCCTCTTCTCCCGACCCCTCCCCCCTCCCACACCGGGAGAAGAGGGGGGCCCTGCGATGAGGGGTTTTCGCGGAGGCGGGATGAGCCGTTCTTGTCCTTACAGGTTTTTTGCCGTTCTCCCCTCTCCCGGAGAGGGAGGGTGGGAGGGGACGGGAGAGGGGCCGGGGGTGAGGGTCCGGGCGGGGGCCGCGGCCGCCCGCCACGGAAACAGCGCCAGCCCCGCCGCCAGCAGCAGATGAACCCCGCCGCCGAAGGCGAATCCCCAGAACAGCAGCGCCATCCACCCCGAGAAGAGGAGCAGGGAGACGGCGGCGCGGACGGTCGGGGATCGCATCGGCGGCAAGCTATCACCCCCTCGCCCGGCAAGCTATCCTCAACCCATGATCCAGGCCGTGACCTTCGACGTCACCCACACCCTGATCCACAGCCCTCGCCTCGGCGAGATCTACGCCGAGATCCTCGGCCGGCACGGGGTCGGGATCGACGCCGAGGAGGCGCGCCGGCTGATCTCGGTGGTCTGGCAGGAGCTGTCGTGCAGCGCCGACCCCGGGCACGACCGCTTCGCCGCCCATCCGGAGGGGGAACGCGGCTGGTGGCTCCGGTTCCTGGAGCGGATGTGCGAGCTCCGCGAGGCGCCTCCCCCCTCGCGGTTCGCCGCCGCCGAGCTCTTCCACCGCTTCGGCACGGCGGCGGCCTGGGAAGTCTACCGGGAGGTGCCGGCGGTGCTGGCCGGGCTCGCGCGCCAGGGCCTGCGGCTGGGGGTGGTGAGCAACTGGGACCACCGCCTCCCCGGCCTGCTCGCCGATCTCGGGCTCGACGGCTTCTTCGGCGCGATCGCCTACTCCGCCGAGGTCGGAGCCGAGAAGCCCGACCGGCGGATCTTCCTGCGGGCGCTGGAGGATCTGGGCGTCGAGCCCGCAGCGGCCCTCCACGTCGGGGACGGGCGCCTCGAGGATGTCGAGGGGGCGGTCGCGGCGGGGATGCGAGCCCTCCATCTCATTCGCAACGCCGGGGGCGGCGACCTGCGCGACCTCGCCGGCCTGCCGGATCTGGTGGCGGCCGAGCGGGCCGGCCGGGCGGGCCGGCAGTGGGCGGGGGGTGTGCTAGACTTTTGACGGCTTTTCCCAGAAACAGGTCTTGGAAATACGGCATTATGAAGATCTCCACCAAGGGTGAGTACGGCATCCGCGCGATGCTCTACATCGGTATGAAGAAGGAACAGGGGCCGGTGACGAGCCACGAGATCGCCCGCCATCAGGGGATCCCCGAGCCCTACCTGCGCCAGATCCTCGCCCAGCTCTCCAAGGACCGTCTGATCCAGTCCAACCGCGGACCCCAGGGGGGGCACGTCCTCGGCCGGCCGGCGTCCCAGATCAGCCTGCGCGACATCATGGTGACGCTGGAGGGGCAGACCACCCCGATCGACCAGATCCTCGCCCTGCCGTGCACGATCGACGTCGGCACCGAGTTCTGCGCCATCCGCGAGGTCTTCCTGGAGGTCAAGACGGCGGTCGAGCGCATCCTCGACAAGACCACCCTAGAGGAGCTGGTCAACCGCCAGCGCGAGATCCTGACCGGGCGGATCTCGATCCCGCTCGACCTGCCGTCCCCGATCCGGGCTCTGCTGCCTGTGATCCAGGACTGAAATCCCATCCGCTTCCGCTTGTGAAGGTCTTCACAAGCTCGATCCAACCTGCTACACTCCGCCTGCGCTTGGGGGAGGTGCGGGTTCCCGAGGAGGTCCCTAGAATGCCTGAGGAGCTGCCTGAGGAACCGAAGTCCGCGAGCGATCTGTCCAGGCTGTCCGGCATCGGGTTCGAGCTCGCGGCGGCGGTCGGAGGGTTCACCTTCGCCGGGTACCTCTGGGATCGCTACTTCGGTTCCAGCCCCTGGGGAACCCTGACCGGCGCCATCCTGGGCCTGGTCGGCGGGATGTACAACCTGATCCGTCAGACGATACTCGCCACCCGGGGGGCCGGGCGCGGGATCGGGAAGACGGACGGCGACGGAGAGCGATGACCGGCTCCCGGCCGCCCGCGGCGGACCGATCCCCCACCGCGGGATACCTCTGGTTCCTGGCCTGGGCGGTCGCGGTCGGCGTCCTGTCTGTCCTGTTGGGGTATGCGCCGACCCGGCGGCTGGGAGGCGAGGGCGCGCTCCCGGCGATGATGGCGGGGTGCGCCATCGGAGTGATCGCCTCGGCGGTGGGGGCACTGCCGGTCGCGCTCTCCCGGCGGGGGGGTGCGGGCTCACCGCTCCAGGGTTTGATGTCGATGGCGGCGCGCACCGGAGCGCTGGTGGTCCTGGGGTTGTCGGTCGGGCTGTCCGGGTGGTTCGAGATCCGGCCTCTGTTGATCTGGATCGCGCTGGGGTACGGGGCGCAACTCGCGCTCGACGTCTGGTACGCGGTCCGCGGCTTCTGATTAGGGATTGGAGACGTTTGGATGCTCATCGCATTCCTGGCTGAAAATCCGCTCGAGCACATCGTGCGGCATCCGATGATCCAGCGGCCGGCCCATCTCGGCTGGCTGACGCAGGGGGACAAGATCACCCTGCTGGACAGCCATATCGTGATGATGATGATCGCGGCGTTGCTGTTGATCCTGCTGGTGCCGCTCTCGGTGCGCCGGCGGCGGGGGGCGGGCGAGGTCGACTCGCTGGTGCCGACCGGTTCCGGCAACGCCATCGAGGCGATCTGCGAATACCTCCGCCGCGAGGTCGCGCAGCCCGCCCTGGAGCAGTACACGGACCGGTTCATCAAGTTCGTCTGGACCGTCTTCTTCTTCGTCCTGACGGTCAACCTGCTCGGCCTGCTGCCGCTCGGCAGCATCCGGATCCTCGGCGCGCACATCGGCGGGACGGCGACGGCGAACCCCTGGATCACCGGCACGCTGGCGCTGATGACGCTGGTGCTGATGATCTTCAACGGCGTGCGGCTGGGCGGCCGGCACTTCTTCGGCCACTTCAATCCCGGCCCCTGGTGGCTGTCGTGGCTGCTGGTGCCGATCGAGGTGATCGGGCTGTTCGCCCGCATCTTCGCGCTGATCGTCCGGTTGTGCGCCAACATGGTCGCCGGGCACGTGCTGCTGGCGGTGTTGCTGAGCTTCATCTTCTCGGCCGCGGCGAACAGCATCGCGAGCGGGCTCGGAGTGGCCGTCCCGGTGGTGCTGGGCAGCATCGCGATCATGCTGCTGGAGATCTTCGTGGCGCTTCTGCAGGCTTTCATTTTCACCTTCCTGACGACCCTGTTCATCGGCCAGTCGATCGTGTTCCATCATCACGACGATCACGACGAGCATGCCGCGGGGGCGCAGGCGCACTGATCGATCGTTGGTAGACACCGACACCGACTCGCCCTGCCGGAGGGAACGGGGGCGGACTGACCTTAGGAAAGGATTTTTTCGATGAGCAAGAGAACGGCCAGACTCGCGTTGATGATGATTGCGCTCGGTTTCGTGTTGATGTTCGCCGGGGTGGCGCCGGTCCACGCGCAGACGAACGCCGCCGGTGCGACGGTGGCGGACGGCAACCACGACGGCGGGCTGCTGACCACCAACGGCGCCCGTAAGCTGGGCGGCGCGCTCGGCGCCGGCCTCGCCATCCTCGGCGGCGGTCTCGGCATCGGCCGCATCGGCGGCAGCGCGGTCGAGGCGATCGCCCGCCAGCCCGAGGCGGCCGGCCAGATCAGCACGGCGATGATCATCACCGCCGCGCTGATCGAAGGCGCCATGCTGTTCGCGGTCGTCGTCGGCCTGCTGGCCTCCATCGGTTGAAGTATCGGTTGAAGGCCCGGCGCGCGTCCCACGAATCCGCCCCTTCTCGATCGAGGGGAGGGGCTTTGAACGCGAGTGTTTGCATGATGACCCGCATGATCAAAAGAGCATTGTTTGGAACCGCCGCGCTGACGCTGCTACTGCTGACGGCGCTCCCCGCGCTGGCCGCCGAGGCGGAGCCGGCCGGAGAGCCCAGCCTGTTCGCGGGCGATCTCGGCAACTCCGTCTGGACGATCCTGATCTTCGTCCTCGTGCTGGTGATCCTCGGCAAGTTCGCCTGGGGGCCGATCCTCGGCAACCTGCAGGCCCGCGAGAAGTTCATCCACGACGCGCTGGCCACGGCGAAGCGGGACCGCGACGCGGCCGCGGCTCAGCTGCGTGAGTACGAGGAGCGGCTGGCCACGGCGCGGACCGAGGCGACAGCGATCGTCGACGAGGGGCGGCGCGACGCCGAGGTGGTGAAGCGCAAGATCGAGGAGGCCGCCAAGGTGGAGGCCGACAAGATGATCGACCGCGCCCGGCGCGAGATCCAGATCGCCACCTCGACCGCCACCCGCGAGCTCTACGACCTCTCCGCCAAGCTGGCGACCGATCTGGCGGCGCGCGTCCTCGGCCGCGAGCTCACCGCCAAGGACCATGAACGCCTGATCGCCGAGGCGATCGACGGCATCGAAGGCGGCGCGGCAGCGCGCCCCCACTAGCCATGGCCAACATCGACGAACAGGAGAGGGAAATCGGCCGCTTCTACGCCGAGGCGATCCTTCACGTCGCCGAGGAGAGCGGGCAGGCGGAAGAACTGCTCGAGGAGCTGAACGGCCTGGTCGAGTACCTCGACAAGAACCCGGAGCTCGAAGGGTTCCTGGCCAGCCCGCTGATCGAGGAGGGGCCCCGCGCGCAGGCGATCGAGCGCGCCTTCCGGGGGAAGGCGAGTGACCTGCTGGTCGACTCGCTCCTGGTGGTCAACCGCAAGGGGCGGCTCTCCGCGCTCCGTGCCATCGCCGTGGCCTACCGCAAGGCGCTGCGCGACCTGCGCGGCTGGATGGACGTCGTCGTCCGCACCGCCGTGCCGCTCACACCCGCCCTGCGCGAACGGCTGACGGCCACCCTCGCCGCCTCCACCAGCCGCAAGCCGACGCTGATCGAGAAGGTCGATCCGGCGGTGATCGGCGGCCTGGTGGTCGAGGTCGAGGGCCGCAAGATCGACGCCAGCGTGGCGTCCCGGTTGCACGATTTGAGCGAGGCGCTGCTGGCGCGCGCCTCGCGTGAGATCCATAGCGGCAAGGCCTACGTCTCGTAGGTCGAGCCAAGGAGCTGCCATGAGATTCAGAGCCGACGAGATCGCGTCGGTCATCGAAGAAGAGATCCGCAAGTACCGCACCGACGTCGACCTTTCGGAGGTCGGCAAGGTGCTGGAGGTGGGCGACGGCATCGCCCGCATCTACGGCCTGTCCGGCGTCATGGCCGGCGAGATGCTCGAGTTCGGCAACGGCGCGCAGGGTCTGGCGTTCAACCTGGAGGAGAGCTCGGTCGGCGTCATCATCCTCGGCGACTACCTGCGGCATCAACGAGGGGGACGAGGTCCGCCGCACCGGCGAGCTGCTCTCGCGTGCCGGTCGGCGAGGCGCTGATCGGCCGCGTCGTCGATCCGCTCGGCAAGCCGCTCGACGGCAAGGGGCCGATCGTCACCGCCGCACCGCCGGCCGGTCGAGATCACGGCCCCCGGCATCGCCGAGCGCCAGCCGGTCGACGAGCCGCTGCAGACCGGCATCAAGGCGATCGACGCCATGACCCCGATCGGCCGCGGCCAGCGCGAGCTGATCATCGGCGACCGCAAGACCGGCAAGACCGCGATCGCCATCGACACGATCATCAACCAGAAGCGGCGAGCGGCGTGATCTGCGTCTACGTCGCCATCGGCCAGAAGGAGTCGACCGTCGCCGGCCTGGTCGACCGGCTGCGCGAGGACGGCGCGATGGACTACACGATCGTCGTCTCGCCTCGGCGGCCGATCCGGCGCCGCTGCAGTACATCGCCCCCTACGCCGGCGCGGCGATGGCCGAGTACTTCATGTACGAGGAGGGCAAGGCTACCCTCTGCGTCTACGACGACCTGTCGAAGCAGGCCGCGGCCTATCGCCAGCTGTCGCTGCTGCTGCGCCGCCCGCCGGGCCGCGAGGCGTATCCGGGCGACGTCTTCTACCTCCACTCGCGTCTGCTGGAGCGCTCGCGCCAAGCTGCGCCGAGGAGTTCGTCGATCGTGCCGAAGGACACGCCCGACGGACAGCCGCGACCGATCGACTGGGCCGTCAACACCCGCAGGGCCTCGAGGCGCCCGCCGACCACGGCCGGACGACGTCGACGGCGCGTTCCACCGGCCGCACGGCCGGGGCAAGGCGGAAGCATGACCTGGCGAAGCTGCCGACCGGCGACAAGTATCGGGTCCAAGGCTTGCCCGACACCGGCGGCTCGCTGACGGCGCTGCCGATCATCGAGACGCTCGAAGGCGAAGTGTCGGCCTACATCCCGACCAACGTGATCTCGATCACCGACGGCCAGATCTACCTCGCAGCCCGACCTGTTCTTCGCCGGCGTCCGCCCGGCGATCAACGTCGGCATCAGCGTCTCCCGCGTCGGCGGCAACGCCCAGACGCAAGGCGATGAAGAAGGTCGCCGGCGGCGCTGCGGCTCGACCTCGCGGCGTTCCGCGAGCTGGAGGCGTTCGCCCAGCTCGGCACCGAGCTCGACACGGCCACGCCAGCGCCAGCTCGACCGCGGCTACCGCATGGTCGAGCTGCTCAAGCAGCCGCAGTACCAGCCGATGCAACGTCATCGACCAGGTCATGATCGATCTACGCCGGCACCCGCGGCTACCTGGACGACGTGCCGGTGCGCGACGTCGCCCGGTTCGAGGGCGCGCTCCTCAAGTACTTCCGCGACCAGCACCCGGAGATCGTCGAGGAGATCGACCGCACGAAGGACCTGTCGAACGACCTGGCGGAGAAGATCACCAAGGCGATCCGCGACTTCAAGACGCAGTACGGCAAGGACAACAAGGCGGCCGCCGCTCCCAAGGGGCGCGAGGTCGCCGCGTAAGGCGGCTCCCGAGATGGCGAACCGGCGAGTCCTCGTCAAGCGCCGCAAGGCGGTGCGCAACATCCGCAAGATCACGCGGACGATGGAGCTGATCGCGACCGCGCGCTTCAAGGCGGCGATCGACCGGGCCGTGGCGAGCCGGCCGTACACCGAGAAGCTCGCCGAGCTGGTGGCCGACCTCTCGCGCGCGGCCGGCGAGGTCGACCACCCGCTGCTGCGGACGAACGAGGGGGTCGGCCGCTCGGCGCTGGTCGTGCTGACCAGCGACCGCGGCCTCGCCGGCGGCTACAACGCCAACATCCTGCGCACGGCGACCGGCCACCTCGACCAGCAGGTGGCGGGGATGGCGACCGACGTCCACATGGTCGGCAAGAAGGGGATCGCCTACTTCCGCTTCCTGCGCCGCCCGGTCGCCGAGCAGACCTCCGGGATCGACGACCGCCCCCGCTTCGACCAGGTCGAGCCGATCGCCAACGCGCTGATCGACCGTTTCGTGCGCGGCGAGATCGCCTCGGCGCACGTGGCCTACATGAAGTTCCTCTCCGCCGGCCAGCAGCGCCCGGTGGTGGTGCAGCTCCTGCCGCTGAGCCGCCGAGCGCGAAGGCGGGGGAGGACGAAGAAGAAGCCGGTGCGAGTACGAGTTCTCGCCCGACCCCGCAGCACTCCTCGACGAGCTGGTGCCGGCCATCGTTCAAGGTGCGGCTCTTCAAGGCTTCCTCGACGCCGCGGTCAGCGAGCAGATCGCCCGCATGGTGGCGATGAAGGCGGCGACCGACGAACGCCGCAGGACATGATCAAGGCGCTGACGCGCGAGTACAACCGCGCCCGGCAGACGCAGATCACCAGGGAGCTCCTGGACATCATGGGCGGCGCCAACGCGCTGTCCTGAGACTCCCGAGAGCCCTTCAAGAGAATTGGAAAGCATCATGGAAAACGTCCAAGACGCCAACTACGGCAAAGTGACGCAGGTCATCGGCTCCACGTTCGACGCCGAGTTCGCGGAGGAGCACCTGCCCCCGATCTACAACGCCCTCCGCGTCGAGGTGCCGCGGACGGTGCTCGGCGAGACGAGCACCGACACCCTCTGGGCGAGGTGCGCAGCACCTGGGCGGCGGCCGCGTCCGCTGCGTCGCCCTCGGCTCGACCGACGGCCTGCGTCCGCGGCATGGAGGTCGTCGACACCGGCGCGCCGGTCACGGTGCCGGTCGGCAAGGAGACGCTCGGCCGCGTGTTCAACCTGCTCGGCGAGCCGATCGACGGCCGCGGGCCGGTCGCCGCCAAGGAGCGGCGGCCGATCCACCGCGAGCCGCCGCAGTTCGACGACCTCTCGCCCAAGACCGAGGTGTTCGAGACCGGCATCAAGGTCATCGACCTGCTCACGCCCGTTCGTCCGCGGCGGCAAGGCCGGCCTGTTCGGCGGCGCCGGCGCTGGGCAAGACGGTCATCCTCCAGGAGCTGATCGCCCGCATCGCCCAGCTTCCACGGCGGCTACTCGGTGCTTCGCCGGCGTCGGCGAGCGGACCCGCGAGGGGAACGACCTCTGGCTGGAAATGCAGGAGGCCGAAGATCGGCGACACCGGCAAGCAGCGTCATCGACCAGACCGTGATGGTCTTCGGCCAGATGAACGAGCCGCCGGGCGCCCGCCTGCGCGTCGCGCTGTCGGCGCTGACGATGGCCGAGTACTTCCGCGACGAGACCGGCGCCGACACGCTGCTGTTCATCGACAACATCTTCCGCTTCTCGCAGGCGGGCTCCGAGGTGTCGGCGCTGCTCGGCCGCATGCCGTCCGCCGTGGGTTACCAGCCGACGCTGGCCACCGAGATGGGCGAGCTGCAGGAGCGGATCACCTCGACCAGCAACGGCGCCATCACCTCGGTGCAGGCGTGTACGTGCCGGCCGACGACTCCGACCGACCCGGCCCCGGCGACCGCGTTCGGCCACCTCGACGCGTTCATCGTACCTCGAGCGCAGCGATCTCGGAGAAGGGCATCTACCCGGCCGTCGATCCGCTCGCCTCCAGCAGCCGCATCCTCGACCCGCAGTACGTCGGCGAGCGAGCACTACCGGCGTCGCCCGCCGGGTGCAGCAGATCCTGCAGCGCTACCGCGAACTGCAGGACATCATCGCCATCCTCGGCGTCGACGAGCTGTCGCGAAGAGGACAAGCTCATCGTCCACCGCGCCCGCAAGATCGAGCGGTTCCTCTCGCAGCCGTTCTTCGTGGCCGAGCAGTTCACCGGCAAGCCGGGCAAGTCTACGCACGCTGGCCGACACGATCCGCAGCTTCGAGGAGCTCTGCGACGGCAAGTGGGACCACCTGCCGGAACAGGCGTTCATGTACGTCGGCGCCATCGAGGAGGCGGCGGAGCAGGCGAAGAAGCTGGCCGGCCAGGGACAGTAGGCCCGGGAGCTGAATCATGGCGCGGAACGACACTTTCCACTGCAGCGTCATCACTCCGGAGCGGGCGATGCTGGAGGCCGAGGCCACCTTCGTCGCCTTCCCGGCGCACGACGGCGAGGTGGGCATTCTGGCCCACCGCGCCCCCCTCCTGTTCAAGATGGGGGCCGGCGAGCTGCGGGTCGAGAGCCCGCAGGGGAACCAGGTCCTGTTCGTCGACGGCGGCTTCGCCCAGATGGTGGAGAACCGTTTGACCCTGCTGACCGAGGTCGCCAAGCGGATCGACGAGATCAAGCCGGAGGCCATCGCGAAGCAGTTCGAGGAGGCCCACCGGATGCCGATGAAGACCGACGCCGAGTTCAAGGCCCGCCAGCGGACCCTCCGCTCCGCCCAGGCGCAGCGCGAGATCCTCGCCCGGCACGGGGCAGGACGCGCCGCCTGACCGAGTACGACCCGTTGTTCTCGCCCGCCCGGACCGGCGTCGACGATCTCGAGCCGGTCCGCGATCTCTTCCAGGCGGCGAGCCGCCCTTTCCTGCAATCTCCCATCTCCTGGCTCACCTGGGCCATCCTGCTCCCCGGGGCGGCGCTGGCCACGACGCCGGTCTTCGGGCGTTTCGGCCCGGCCGGCGTCCTCTTCACCTGGTCGGCGGTGATCCTGCTCGGCGGCGCGGTCGAGATCGTGGGGATCCGGCGCAATGGGAAAGACCAGACCGGGAGCACACTGGCGGCCTGGGTGCTGCGGCTGCAGGGGAACCTCTCCTTCGTGGCCATCGCGCTGTCGGCGCTGCTGGTCTGGCAGGACCTCGCCTGGGTCCTCCCCGGACTCTGGCTGCTGCTGCTCGGCCACTCCTTCTACATGCTGGGCGGCCTCGCCTTTCCGCCGTTCCGGATCTGCGGCCTGCTGTATCAGCTGGGTGGCCTCATCGCCCTCTGGCCGGGCGGCAATCCTCTGCTCGCCTTTGCCGCGGCGACGGCGGCGGGGAATCTCTGGATGGGAGTTGGGATCCTGCGCGAGAGACAGCGAAGCTACTCGCCGTCCTCGTCGTCGAAGGGGTAGGTGGCCGAGCCGCTGATCCAGTCGGTGAGGGTCCGCCCGCCGAAAGCCAGGAGGAGAGGCAGGCCGAGCAGCGCGCAGGTCAGCATCGCCCCCAGCCAGCGCCGGACCGTCTGGTCGAAGGTCAGCGGCTCGCCGTCCTGCCCGCCGCTCCCAGGCCGGTTGTGGGAGGTAATGCCGGCCCAGGCCATGCCCGGCGTGTGCCCCCAAAAGGCGAGGGGGAGCACGGTGTAGAGGAAGGAGAACGACAGCAGGAAGGCGGTGAAGGCCGGAACCTCCCGCAGGTCGGGCCGCACCCCCAGGCCGAGGCAGCCGAGGAGCGCCAGCACCGCGACGGCGGCGTGCACGACGAGATCGGCGAGGCCGCCGGCCAACCGCCGCCCGCGGCCGGCGAATTCGCCGCTGGCGGGAGACACGCCGTGCTCCGCACCCTCCTCCGTCGCGGGCACCGGCACGGGGACCGGACCCGAGCGCGGTGTGGGCGCGGGAGGGGCCGGACGCCGGGGCTCCGGGGGCGACCGCTTCGGCGTCACCGGGAGCTCCTCGGGCTCCTCCTCGGAGCCCGGGGCGGACAGCGGGAGATCGAAGAGCAGCGGCTCTTCTTCCGGATCGTTCGGCTTCCCCGGGCGTCGCATCAGCGGTACGGCAGATATTTTACGTAAATCCGGTAGAGCAAATCCTTCGGCCGCTCCTGATAGGTCTGGGCGAACAGGTAGTGACGCTTCAGCGCCTCGTCGTCCTGCTGGAGGTTGAGGGCCTCCTTGAAGTTGTCGGCGGCCTTCCTGGCGTCGGCCCGCTGCAGGTCGCGCACGGCGAGATCGTAGTAGGAATCGACGATCAGCTGGGTGACGTCGCGGTTGCCCGGATCGGCGTCGTGCATGCGCCACAGATCGGGGAGGACGTGCTCCCACTCGTGTTGGCGGAACAGATCGATCTGGCTGGTGAGCGGCTCCAGCCGCTTCTTGGTGTCGGCGAGGAGCTGGGCGTCGTCGCCGTCGAGCCTGGCGATGGTGTCGGCCTGCTCCAGCCGGCCGAGCGCCCCGACGTAACCGTGCTCCGCGAGGGCCTGGTGGGCCGCCGCGAGGAGGGCCGCGCGCCGGGTGGTGGTCTCCACGTTGAGGGGCACCGCCGGCGCACCTGGGGCACCGGGAGCTCCCGGCGCCGCCGGGTGCGCGGTTCCCGCGCCGGCGGCCGTGCCCGGCGCCGCATCGCCGGGGGCACCGGTCCACTGGGCGATCAGCTTCTGCGCCTGTGCGTAGTGCGGATCGTTCTGCGGAATGCGCCTGAGCTGGCTCACCGCGGTGGTGGTACGGCCCGCCTTGTTGAGCCGCTCGGCACGGGCGATGGGATCGGTCGCCGGCTTCGCGGCGGCCGCCGGGGGCGCGGCCTCCTCCCGCGAGTTGGGAAAGAGCTGCTCGCGGTGCTGGAGGAAGAACCAGGCCCCGGCCAGCGCCAGCAGCAGCACGGCGCCGCCGACGAGGAGGAAGAGGCGGCGGGCGCGGCCGCCGTCGCGCGCCCTGGCGGCCGCCGGCTTCCTGACTGTCTTACGCTCAGGAGCGGAGGGCTCCTCGAGGGGCTCGGGCGGCACCAGGATCTCTTCCTTCAGATCGTGCCCGGCGACCTCGCGGCTGGAGGGGAGGGGGACGACCGGCTCGACGATCAGCGCCTCGCGCGGCGCCGCGCCCCTCGCGGGGAGCGCCGTTCCGGCGTCGAGCTGCTGCAGGTACTCGCGGGCGGCGAAGTAGCCGGGCTGGATCTCGAGCACGCGCTGAAATGCCCGCCGGGCGCCCGCGGCATCGCCGGCATCCAGCTGCGCCAGGCCGTCGTGGAAGACCTCCTCGGCCTGGCGCTCGCTCTCGGCCTTGAGCTTGCGCGCCGCCTCGATGCGCCGCGAAGCCTCCTGATGGTCGATGTCGATCAGGAAGATGCGCGACCAGGAGTCGATGGCTCCCTGCGGATCGCCGCCGTCGAAGGCGGCCTGCCCCTCGTCGAGCAGCTCGCGGATGCGGCGGTCGCTCTCGGAATCGCCGCCGCCGAAGGCGAGGCTCACCGGCATCGCCCCGGTCTTGATCGGGGAGGGGATCTTCAGGGGTGGCGGTGGCGCGGCGGCGGGGCCCGCGGCCCGGAGCCGGTCGAGCTCGACGATGCCCGGATGGGCCGCGTCGAGCGAGCGGGCCTTGTCGAGCAGCCGGGCGGTCTCGGCGCCGTCGCCCGACTGCAGCGCCTGCCGCGCCGAGGCCAGGAACTTGAGGACGTAGGGCTCGGCCTCCATCCGCTCCTGGGCAGAACCGACCAGGCGCTGGAGCTCCGGATCGGCCATCACCGCGGCGTGCTCGCGCTGGGCGGCGGCCATCAGCTCCGGGAACCGGCGCTGGTCGAGCAGCGACTGCAGCTCCGGGCGCAGGGCGCCGCCGCCGTGGTCGGGGAGCGCGTCGGGCAGCTCGAGGCTCAGGCCGGCGAGGTCCGCGAACGGGTCGTCGAGGGCCGGCATGGCCGGCGAGCCGTGCAGGTCGTCGACGCGGACCGGACCGGTGGTCGCGCGGAGCCGCTCCTGGAGCAGATGGGCGGGCTGGTACTGGGGATCCATGCGCAGCACGAAGTCACAGCCGAGGAGCGCTTCCTGGCGGTTGCCTTCGCGGGCCAGCTCCAACGTCTGGTCGAAGGTGCTGAGGATCCGCTGCTTGACGTCGGACGAAAGAGCAGGATTACCGGAGTAGCTCATCTCTGGCGTTTCGATTTGACTGATTCTGAAAAAGCGAGCCGTATCGTAGCAGAGGATGTTTCCGGCGTCCAACCGGCAGGGCGCGGTCGCTATACTTTCCATCCGTGCCCCCCCTCGAATGTGTCCCCAACGTCAGCGAGGGCCGCCACCCGGAGGTGGTGGCGCGGCTGGCCGCCGCGGCGGCGTCGGCTCCGGGGGTGCGGCTGCTCGACGTCTCGTCCGATCCCGATCACAACCGTTCGGTGCTGACCCTGGCCGGCGAGCCGGAGGGGCTTCATCAGGGGCTGCTCTCACTCTACGAGGCGGCGCTCGCCGGGATCGACCTCAACCGGCACCAGGGGGTGCACCCGCGGGTGGGCGCGGTGGACGTGGTGCCGTTCGTCCCCCTGGGCGATACGCCCATGGGGGTGGCGGTGGCGGCGGCCGGGAGGCTGGCGCGGGACGTGGCGCGGCGCTTCGGGCTGCCGGTCTATCTCTACGAGCGGGCGGCGCGGCGGCCGGAACGGACGGCGCTGGCGGAGATCCGGCGGGGCGGCTTCGAGGGGCTAGAGGGCCGGATGGGCGATCCCGCCTGGGCACCGGACTTCGGGCCTTCGCGGGTCCACCCCACGGCCGGCGCCACCGTGATCGGCGCGCGCTTCTTCCTGATCGCCTTCAACGCCGTGCTCGCCACCGCCGACGTGGCGGCCGCCCGCGCCGTCGCCCGCCGGGTGCGGGAGTCGGGGGGCGGGCTGCCGGCGGTGCGGGCGATGGGGGTCCACCTCGCCAGCCGCGGGCTCGCCCAGGTGAGCATGAACCTGGTGGACTACCAGCGGACGCCGCCGGCGCGGGCGCTGGAGCGGGTGGAAGAAGAGGCGGCGGCGCTGGGGACGCGGGTGGTCGAGACCGAGATCGTCGGCCTGGTGCCGGAGGAGGCGGTCCGCGGGGTGGACTGGGAGGCGCTGAAGCTGCCGGGGCCGCCGGCGATTCTCGAGGACCGGCTTATCCCTTGAGCGCCGCGATCAGCTTGTGCGGCATCCCCTCGAAAGAGCCGGAGGACATCGTCACCAGGACGCTGCCGTCGCGGGCCTCGTCCAGGGCCTGCCGCATCAGCGTGGCGTTGTCGGCGTACGTGTCGGCGGGCACCCCTTCCCGCGTCAGCGCGGCGGCCAGGGCGCCGAAGTCGAGGCGCTCCTCGGGGGCGAGGCGGCCGTTGTGGAAGGTGGGGGCGAAGAGCACCCGGTCGGCTCCGGAGAACGCCTGGCGGTAGGGCTCGAAGAAGAAGCCCCGTCCGGCGGTGAGGCTGCGCGGCTCGAACAGCGCCACCAGGCGGTGGCCGGGGTAGCGCTGGCGCAACGCGGTCAGGGTCTTCTCGACCGCCGTGGGGTGGTGGGCGAAGTCGTCGACCACGGTGACGCCGCGCGCCGTGCCCAGCTCGTCCAGGCGGCGCTCGACCCCCTCGAAGCGGGCGAAGGCGGCGGCGAGATCCGCGGCGGGGATGCCGTCGCGGCGGGCCGCCGCCCAGACCGCCAGGGCGTTCGACACGTTGTGGCCGCCGGCGAGCGGCAGCGTGATCTCGACCTCGCCGGCCTCCTCGTCGTGGACGCGGAACCGGCTCGCCTCGGGGAGCGCCTCGATCCCACCCAGCGGATGCAGGTCGTTGCCCGCCTCCAGGCCGTAGAACAGGGTGCGACAGCGGGCGCCGGCGGCGAGCTCGCGCACCTTGGGAGTGTCGCCGCAGGCGACCAGGAAGCCGTCGGCGGGGAGCAGCGCGAGCAGCCGCGCGTAGGCGTCCCAGAGCGTCTCCGGGGTCGGATAGAGGTCGGCGTGGTCGTACTCGGCGCTGGTCAGCAGCAGCGTCTCGGGCTGGTAGTGGAGGAACTTCGGGCCGCGGTCGAAGTAGGCCGCGTTGTATTCGTCCCCCTCGACGATGAAGCGGTCGCCGGCGCCGTCGTGGAAGCTCGCCGGCAGGTTCTTGGGGGCGCCGCCGATCAGGTAGCCGGGATCGCGGCCGCAGGCGCTGTAGACCCAGGCGGCCATCGCGGTGGTGGTCGTCTTGCCGTGGGTGCCGGAGACCACCAGGGAGCGGTGATGGTCGAGGAAGAAGCGGGCCAGCGCCTGCGGCATCGAGACGATCGGGAGCCCCAGCCGCTCGGCCGCGACCGCCTCGGGGTTGTCGCGGTGGATGGCGTTGCCGATGATTACGAGATCCGGGCGTGGCTCGAGGTGGACGGGGTCGTACCCCGTGGAGGGCTGGATCCCGGCCCGTTCGAGCAGGGTGCTCATCGGCGGATAGAGGGGGCCGTCGGTGCCGCGCACCCGATGGCCCTGCTCTTGCAAAAGGCAGGCGAGAGGAGCCATCCCCGTACCACCGATCGCCATGCAGTAGATGTCGAGCTTGGAAGAATTCACAGGCGGGCTCTCGTAGGTAATTTCCCGTTTCAGGGGTCGGGAGTGTAGCATTCCCGGAGCTTTCATCCACCTCGAAGAAGGAGCAGGACGTATGCAACGTCACACGAAGACCGTCATTCTGGCACTTTGCGCCGCCCTTTTGGTCGCGGCTTCCCTGCTGGCCGCCGGCAAACCGAAGGCCACGGTCGCCGAGCCGCTCAAGGACGTCGGCACCGTGCCGAAGGGCGAGAAGATCGTCCACGACTTCGTGATCAAGAACGAGGGGGACGCCGACCTCCAGATCACGAACGTCCAGCCGGCCTGTGGCTGCACGGTCGCCGAGTTCGACAAGGTGATCAAGCCGGGGCAGACCGGCAAGGTGCACGCGGTGATCGACTCGAGCACCTTCAACGGCCCGATCTCCAAGGGGGTCAGCGTCTTCACCAACGATCCCGACCACCCGCAGATCGAGCTCACGGTCCATGCCAAGGTCGAGCCCTATATCTCGATCAAGCCTGGTTACGCACGCTACATCACGGTCCAGGGGGAGCCCCTGGAGGGGAACATCGCCCAGACGCTGTGGGCGCCGGACGGGACGTCGTGGGACATCACCGGGGTCGACTCGCCGTACCCGTTCCTGACCGTCACCTACCACGAGGCCAAGCCCGAGGAGCGGCTCCCCGACGCCAAGGGGAAGCAGTGGAAGATCGAGATGAAGCTCTCGAACCAGGCCAAGGTGGGGCCGCTGTCGGACTACGTGACCGTCCACACCAGCCACCCGAAGCAGAAGATCGTGCAGATCCCGGTCTCCGGCTTCGTGCGGCCGGTGATCGCCGCCACGCCGCCGACCGCCGACTTCGGCAAGATCGAGACCAAGGACCTGCCGCTCAAGAAGGCGCTCAACATCCGCAACTTCGCGACCGAGCCGATCAAGGTAACGAGCGTCGACCCGAGCCTGCCGAAGGGGATCGAAGCCAAGCTCGAGACGCTCGAAGAGGGGCGCGAGTACCAGGTGCGGATCGTCATCAGCCCGGATCTCCCCAAGGGGCCGTTCCTCGGCAAGCTGGTCATCCACACGGACAGCCCGAAGGTTCCGACTCTCGACGTCGAGCTCAAGGGGAACATGGGCTAGTAACTCCCTCCGGGTATTCCTCCCCATCAGCCGTCGCCTCTCGACGGTATTCTCCTTGCATCAGGTTCCTTCAGGAGAGAACTCCGGCCGGTCCGGGGTTTCTCCTGGAAGGAACCCACGATGCACAGAACCCACATCTCCTCCTCTTCGGCCATCTCCTCGGTGGGGTATGACGAGCGCTCCGCCGTGCTCGAGGTGGAGTTCAGCAGCGGCGCCGTCTACGACTACTTCAAGGTTCCGGAGAAGGTCTACCGGGACCTCCTGAAGGCCCCCTCGAAAGGTAGCTTCGTCTCCCGGCGGGTGCGCGACCGGTATTCGTTCGTGCGGCGGGACTCGTAGCCAAATCCTACGGCCGCCCGTAGAGGTTCTTCTCGGACTTCGGGGCCGCCGGCCGCCGGCGGTCGCGGGAGAGGCTCTGGGTGACCTCTTCGAGCGTCGAGGCGAGGACGGCGTTCTGCGCCGTCGCGAGCTCGCCGATCCCCTTGAAGGCGAGGTCCAGGAGGGCGTCCATCTCCTCGCGGCTGAAGCTCCGTTTCTCCCCCGTCCCCTGGATCTCGACTAGCGCGCCGGCGGCAGTGGCGACGACGTTCATGTCGACCTCCGCCACCTGGTCCTCGACGTACTCGAGGTCGAGGCGCGGGACGCCGCCGACGATGCCGACCGAGACGGCGGCGATCTGGTCGCGGATCGGCCAGGCGGTGAGGTCGCGCTGGAGCGCCAGCCTGCCGAGGGCGAGGACGGCGGCCACGTAGGCGCCGGTAACCGCCGCGGTGCGGGTGCCGCCGTCGGCCTGCAGCACGTCGCAGTCGAGGGTGAGCGTGCGGTCGGGGAGCGCCGTCAGGTCGATGGCGGCGCGCAGGCTGCGGCCGATCAGGCGCTGGATCTCGGCCGTGCGGCCGGAGAGCTTCCCCTGCGCGGCCTCCCGCTGGTTGCGGGTGTGGGTGGCGCGCGGCAGCATCGAGTACTCGGCGGTGAGCCACCCCTCGCCACTGTCCTTCTTGAAGGGGGGGACCCGGTTTTCGACGCTCGCCGCGACCAGCACGCGGGTGTCGCCGATCGAGATCAGCGCCGAGCCTTCGGCGAACTTGAGAACGCCGGTCTCGATGCGGACCGGGCGGAGGGAGTCCAGGGGGCGGCCGTCGGGACGGGGGGAAGGGGTGATCGTGCTCATGCCGCGCATTCTATCCGTGGCGAGAACATCCGTCGAAAGAACTTTGCGGCGCGCTCATCCGTCCGGCGACCCCGTTGCGTAACCACTGCCAGAAGGCCCGGTGGGGGGCGAGCGAGCTTGCCGTCATTCCCCGCAATCAGCCCGCCGCCGGGCGGAATTATCAACGAGCTCCTTTACTGAGAGGAGGAGGATGTGAGGATTCGTCTTGTATTTGCCCTTCTGATCCTGTCGGCCGCGGTGGGTCTGACCCCCGCCAAGGCGTCCAGCCACCGCGAAGCGCCAGGGATCACCAAGATGCCGAAGGTGGACAGCACCGATCTCTACATGTTCAACAGCTATGAGTCGGGGCGCTCGGGCTACACCACCCTGATCGCCGACTTCCAGCCCTTCCAGCCCCCCTTCGGCGGCCCCAACTACTTCTTCCTCGATCCGGACGCGCTCTATCGCATCCACATCGACAATACCGGCGACGGCGTGGAGGACATCACCTTCCAGTTCCGCGTCGCGCCGCGGCTGGTGGACATCAAGCTGCCGGTGGGCGGCCAGAACGTCTCCATCCCCCTGTACAACGTCGGGCCGTTCCAGAACGACCAGCCGGGCGCCCGGTCGCCGAACCTGAACATCGTCGAGAGCTTCACCATGTGGGTGATCCGGGGCCAGGTCGGCAGCAGCCCGCACCCCGGTGGCAGCTCCTTCGTCACCAGCCCCAACGGCGGCTCCCGCTTCGGCAAGCCGGCCGACAACGTGGGCGAGAAGTCGGTCCAGGACTATCCGGCGTACGCCGCGAACTTCATCCAGGAGTTCAGGATGCCCGGCTGCCAGGGGGGCAACGCCATCGGCCGGGTGTTCCTCGGCCAGCGCAAGGAGCCCTTCGCGGTCAACGTCGGCGAGGTCTTCGACCTGATCAACCTCAACCCGCTCGGGTCCCGCAACGGGGAGCCGAACCCGCTCGAGAACTTCAACATCACCACCATCGCGGTCGAGGTTCCCACGGCGTGTCTGACGCAGAACGCCAGCAACCCGGTCATCGGCGGCTGGCAGACGGCCTCCCTGCCGCGCAACCGCGTGCTGACGAAGACCCCGACCTTCATGGACCCGACCAACAGCGGCGGCGACTTCGTCCAGGTCTCCCGGCTCGGCATGCCCCTCGTCAACGAGGTGGTGATCGGCCTCAAGGACAAGGATCTGTTCAACGCCTCCTCCCCGAAGGGTGACGCGGCGCTCGCCACCTACATCACCAACCCGACCCTGCCGGCGATCATCCAGGTCCTGTTCGGCTCGGCCGGCGTCCTGGCTCCCACCAACTTCCCGCGCCGGGACCTGGTGGCCGCCTTCGCCACCGGCATCCAGGGGCTGAACGTCCTCACCGACGGCCAGCCGCACGAGATGATGCGCCTCAACACGTCGATTCCGGCCAAGGCTTCCGGGGTGCAGAACAACCTCGGCGTGCTCGGCGGCGACCTGGCCGGCTTCCCCAACGGCCGCCGGCCCGGGGATGACGTGACCGACATCGAGCTGCGGGTGGCGATGGGCGTTCTCTGCCATGCCTTCCCCGGCGTCTACTGCAACCCGGCGGACGCCCCCTCGGGCACCCTCCCCTTCACCGACCAGGTGCTCCAGGACGCCAGCCAGTTCGACAGCACCTTCCCCTACATCCGGCCGGCGATCCCCGGCTCGCCCAACGGTGCCAACGGAGTGTTCGCCCTGCCGTAACGGCTCGGGTGGCATTTCGGCGTACCCTGCCGGCGAGCGGTGTAATCCGCCGCTCGCCGGTTTCCACTTTCAGGACCGGTCACCTTCAGGAGAGATCGAATGCGGTATCGCGATTCGTTGGGCCGTGCCTTGCTCCTCTGGGCCGTCTGCGCCCTCTGGGCTCCGGCGCTACGGGCGCACAACTTCTGGATCGAGCCGTCGACGCTGACGCCGACCCCGGGGCAGCGCGTGGCCGTGCGGCTGCGGGTCGGGGTCGAGCTCCAGGGTGATCCCGTCCCCCGCGATCCCAGCCTGATCAAGCGGTTCGTGACGGTCGGCCCCGCCGGCGAGGCACCGGTGCCGGGCGTGCCGAACACCGAGCCCGCCGGCTTCGTGGCGTTCCAGACCCCGGGGCTTTACACCATCGTCTACGACAGCAGCCGGTTCCCGGTCGAGCTCGACGCCGCGAAGTTCGAAACGTATTTGAAGGAGGAGGGGCTGGAGGCGATCAGCGCCGCGCGCGCCCGGCAAGGGAAGAGCGCCGCCGCGGCGAAGGAGGTCTTCTCGCGCTGCGCCAAGGCGCTGGTGGCGGTGGGGCCCGGTGCCGGCACCGGCCCGGGGTTCGACCGGGTCTTCGGCCAGCGGCTGGAGCTGGTGGCGGAGAAGAATCCCTATACGATGGCCGGTGGAGGGGAGTTGCCGGTGCGCCTGCTCTACGAGGGGAAGCCGCTTGCCGGCGCCCTGGTGATGGCGCTCCAGCGCGGCCGGCCCGACAAGATTACGGGCCGCTCGGACGCCAGGGGGCGCGTCACCCTGAAGCTCGACCGCCCCGGCTTCTGGCTGATCAAGGCGGTGCGGATGATCCCCGCCTCTCCGGACGCCGGCGCCGACTGGGAGAGCTTCTGGGCCTCTTTGACGTTTGCCCTGCCGGCGCGATAGCTTTCTCCAAACGGAGGCAGCTTTCTTCCCGGAACGATGGACGAGAGGGAGACCGAGGATCGTGATCTCATGAGCCGGGTGGCCACCCGGGATGGGATCGCATTCGCCCGCCTCTTCGAGGTCCATGCGCCGGTGACCCTGGGATTGCTCCTGCGCATCCTCGGCCGGCGGAGCGAGGCCGAGGAGGTGTTGCAGGAGGCTTTCCTGCAGGTCTGGATGCAGGCCGATCGCTATGACGCGGTCCGCTCCACGCCGCGCGGCTGGATCCTGATGCTCGCCCGCTCCCGCGCCCTCGACCGTCTGCGGCGGCGGGACTCGTCGCGGCGGCGGGAAGAGGCGGCCGGCGAAGAGGCGGGAGAAGCGATCCCGCCGGTGGGCACGGAGCGTCTGGAGACGCTCGAGCGGAAACGCCAGGTCAGCTCCGCTCTCGGGGTCCTGTCGCCGGACCAGCGGCGCTGCATCGAGCTCGCTTTCTTCGAGGGGCTCACGCATACGCAGATCGCCGAGCGGCTGGAGGCGCCGCTGGGCACCGTGAAATCCCGGATCCTGCTGGGGATGAACAAGCTACGGCAGGCGTTGAGCGCGCAAGCATGAGCGATCCACATACACCCCGCATCGAAGAGCTCCTCCCCGCCTATGCGCTGGGCGCGCTGGACGGCGAGGAGTTGCGCGAGCTCGAGCAGCACCTGGCCGGCGACTGCGAGGAGTGCCGCCGCCAGCTCGCCCTCTGGCAGGGGGACCTCGAGGAGCTCGCGGCCGCGGTGCCGCCGGTCGAGCCGTCGGAGACCACCCGGGCGCGGGTGCTGCGGCTGGCGGGCGCGGATGCCTCCAATGCCGCGAACGCTGCGCCGCCGCCGCGGGTCGCCACGTCGCCGCGCCGGGCTCCCTGGTGGCTGGCGGCCGCGGCGCTCGTCCTGCTCGCCTTCGCCGTCTGGGGGCTCGTCGGCCAGTCGCACCTGCGGAAAGCGCTGGGAGGCGAGGCGGCTAGCCTGGCGCAGGAGCGCGACCGCCTCCAGGGGCAGGTCGCGACGCTGAGCCGCGAAGTGGAACGTCTGCGGACCGAGGTGAGAGAGGCGCGGAGCGAAGCGACAGCAGCGCGAAGCGAAACGAGGGAGGCGCGGAGCGTACTGGAAGATCGCGACCGTCTCCGAGGGCAGGTCGAGGCGCTGAACCGCGAGATGAGCCGCTTGCAGACCGGAGTGGTGGAGGCGAAGCAGGCCCTCCAGATCATCGCCGCGCCGGGAGTCCAGGCGGTAGCCCTCACCGGCCTGGGATCGACCCGGGCGGCCAAGGGGAATGCCTACGTCAACCCGAGCAGCCGCAATGCCCTGTTCTACGCCTTCAACCTCCCCCCCCTGCCGGCGGACAAGACGTACCAGCTCTGGTTCATCGCCGGCGGCAAGCCGGTCTCGGCGGGGCTCTTCGCCGTGGACTCGCGCGGCACCGCCTCCCTGCGGGTCGAGAGCGTGGCCGACGTCCGGCAGATCAAGGGGTGGGCGGTGACGGTCGAGCCGCGCGGCGGCGTCCCCCAGCCGACGGGGACGTTCGTCCTCAAGGGGACGTAGACCTCTTGCCCGCGCCCCCTGATCCTCTCGAACGTCTGCGCGCGCGGGCTCAAGGCCAGGCGAGCCCCGCGGCGATCGTCCTTGCCGAAGGGGAGGACCCCCGGGTCGTCGCCGCGGCGGAACGGGCGACCGCCCTCGGTCTCTGCCGGGCCGCGCTGGTCGGACCGCGCGAAGCGGTCGAGAGCGCCGCGGCGGCCGCCGGGGTGCCGCTGACCGTGCCGGTGCTGGAACCGGCGTCCGATCCCGGCCTGCCGCGGCTCATCTCCCATCTCGCGGAGCGCCTGGCGGCGCGGGGTCTCGATCCCGCCCTCGCCGCGACCCTCGCCCGCGATCCCCTCCACTACGCCGCCCTGCGGGTGGCTACCGGCCAGGCGGAGGGGGCGGTGATGGGGGCCCTCGCCACCACCGCCGACACCCTGCGGGCGGCGCTGCGGGCGATCGGTCCCCGGCCGGGCCTCGAGGTGGTCTCCTCCTGCTTCCTGATGGTCCTGCCCGAGGACCGCGGGGGCGGCGGGCTGATCTACAGCGACTGCGGCGTGGTGCCCGACCCCGATCCGGAGCAGCTCGCCGACATCGCCGAGGCGGCGGCGGCGAGCTGCCGGGTGCTGCTGCGGGAGGAGCCGAGGGTCGCCCTGCTCTCCTTCTCGACCCTGGGGAGCGCCCGCCATCCGCGGGTCGAGAAGGTGCGGGCGGCGCTCGCGGTCCTGCGCGGCCGGCGGGTCGGCTTCGCGGTGGACGGGGAGCTCCAGGCGGACGCCGCCCTGGTGCCCGGGGTGGCGCATCGCAAGGCGCCGGGGAGCCCGGTCGCCGGCCGCGCGAACGTGCTGATCTTCCCCGATCTCGACGCCGGCAACATCGCCTACAAACTGACCGAGCGGCTGGCCGGAGCGCGGGCGGTCGGCCCCCTGCTGCAGGGGCTCGCGGCGCCGCTCAACGACCTGTCGCGCGGCTGCTCGACGGAGGACATCGTCGATGCGATCGCGATCACCGCTCTGGACGCGGCCGAACGCAGGCGGACATGAGAGGGTTGCGAACATGAAAGTCCTGGTCATCGGCAACGGCGCCCGCGAGCACGCCCTCTGCTGGAAGCTGCGGCAGAGCCCGCTGCTCACCCGTCTCTACTGCGCCCCGGGCAACCCCGGGATCGCCGCGCTGGCCGACCGGGTGCCGCTGGCGGCGGAGGAGATCCAGCGGCTGGCGGACTTCGCCACCGAGATGAAGATCGACCTGACGGTGGTCGGCCCCGAGCTGCCGCTGACGCTCGGCATCGCCGACGAGTTCGCCAACCGCGGCCTGCCCATCTTCGGCCCTTCTCAGCGCGCCGCCGAGATCGAGGGGAGCAAGGTCTTCTCCAAACTGTTCATGGACCGACACGGCATCCCCACGGCGCCGTTCGCGGTCGTCCACGACGCCGGCTCGGCGCTCGCCGAGGCCCGGCGCTTCGGATTCCCGGTGGTGCTCAAGGCGGACGGCCTCGCCGCCGGCAAGGGGGTACTCATCGCGGCCGATGAAACCGAGCTCGCCGAGGCGGTCCGCACCCTCTTCGAGGAGCGCCGTTTCGGCACCAGTGGCGACCGGGTGGTGGTCGAGGCCTTCCTGCCGGGCGAGGAGGTTTCCCTTCTGGCGCTCTGCGACGGCGAGCGGGTGCTGCCGCTCGCCACCGCCCGCGACTACAAGCGGATCGGCGACGGCGACACCGGCCCGAACACCGGCGGGATGGGAGCCCACAGCCCGTCCGGGGGGCTTTCGGCCGAGACCGCCGCCGAAGTCGTGGAGACGGTGATGCGGCCGGCGGTCGCCGGCCTCGCCGCCGAGGGGCGCCCATTCGTCGGCGTGCTCTACGCCGGCCTGATGCTGACCCCCGAGGGGCCGCGGGTGCTGGAGTTCAACGCCCGCTTCGGCGACCCGGAGGCGCAGGTGATCCTGCTCCGCCTCGAGGACGACCTCCTGCCGCTGCTCGCCGCCGGGGCCGCCGGCCATTTCGACGCCCGCCGCCTCTCTTTCCGCCGCGAGGCCGCGGTGTGCGTCGTCCTGGCCAGCCCGGGCTATCCCGGCCGGCCGCTCCAGGGGGAGCCGATCCGCGGGCTCGATCGCGCCGCGGCTGTCGAGGGGGTGGAGATCTTCCACGCCGGCACCACTCTTCAGGAGGACGAGCTGGTGAGCGCGGGCGGCCGGGTCCTCTCCGTCTGCGCCCTGGCGCCCGATCTCCGGGGGGCGCTCGAGCGCGCCTACGCGGCCGCCGGCGCGATCGACTGGCCGGGCAAGGTCTACCGCCACGACATCGGCCGGCGCCTGCTCGATCCCGACCGGACCGGGGCAACGGGTCCGTGATACCTTCCTGAAGAGCGTTGACGCAGAGATTCGTGGCTGTAACAATCGGCCTGAGAGTGGCTGGTATTTTTCCTGCATACGGTTTCAGATTGCTGTTGCAGATGGAATAGGAAGTCAAATGAGTGGATGTAGCGGTTGCAGCTTCAAGGGCATGTCGACGGCCGTCGAAGACACTTTCGTCGGCGTGCGCTTTCGTGAAGAGACCAACTTGACGCTCTGCGGTACGGGTGGGCGGATCTATGCCCGGGGGGAGAAGGTGGTGGTGGATCTGGAGTCGGGCCCGACGCTCGGGCACGTGGAGCAGTCTCCGATGCCGGTGTTCAAGCCGTGCCAGAAGTCGAGCGCGCGGCCGGTCCTGCGGCCGGCCGACGAGAACGACTTCGCGGCCTACGACCGGCAGCTCCAGAACGAGTCCGGCGGCAAGCTCTTCGCCCAGGAGCGGGCGCGCGCGCTCAAGCTCGACATGAAGATCTCCCTGGTGGACTTCTCCCTGGGCGGCAAGAAAGCGACTTTTTACTTCACCTCCGAGGGCCGGGTGGACTTCCGGCAACTGGTGCGCGACCTGTCGAGCCGGTTCTCGGTGCGGGTGAAGATGGTGCAGGTGGGGGCGCGCGACGAAGCCGGGCTGGTCGGCGGCATCGGCATCTGCGGGCGGACTCTCTGCTGCTCGACCTGGCTCAAGGACTTCCGGCCGATTTCGATCCAGATGGCCAAGCGCCAGAACCTGAGCCTCAACCCCTCGAAGATCTCCGGCCAGTGCGGGCGTCTGCTCTGCTGCCTGGCCTACGAAGACGAGGGCTACAAGAAAGGGAACCCGGACAATCGGTCTGCGGTACCAGCGACGGCTTAAAGCTCTCTTGCATCATTGGAATCCAAAATGGCGACCCGCAAACTGATACGCCCGGACATGAACGAGCTCAAGAAGGAGCTCCCCGCGCGCAGCGTACGCCGCAAGCAGACGCCACCCGAGCAGACCAACGCCGAGGAGTTCTACTACCTCAAGCAGATGGCGCAGAAGACGCCGATGGTGGTCATCCTCGACAACGACGAGGAGCTGCGCGGGTGGATCGAGTGGTACGACAAGGGG
Source organism: uncultured Acidobacteriota bacterium (assembly GCA_963698025.1). Classification (GTDB taxonomy): domain Bacteria; phylum Acidobacteriota; class Thermoanaerobaculia; order Multivoradales; family UBA5704; genus DATARR01. The sequence goes on from OY969112.1 coordinate 4,035,425, forward strand.
GCGCTCAAGCTGAACCGCACCGCCGGCCCCAACCTGCTGATCCAGAAGCACGTGATCCGCTACATGTTCAAGGAAGAAGAGCTGAGGCCACGGCGGGGCGCCGCCAAGCGCGACACGAGCGACGCCGACCGGTGACCTCCTCGCGGCGTCCGATTCTCGCCCTCACCCAGGGGGATCCCGCGGGCATCGGCCCCGAGATCCTCCTCAAGCTCGTCCGCGAGGACCCCGCGCCCGCCGCCTGGCAGCCCTTGCTGGTGGCCGAGCGGGCGGCCCTCGAAGCCCTCCGTCCGGCCCTTCCTGACTTTCCCTGGGACCGTCTGGCCTGGCTCGCCGGCCCCCCGTCGCGCGGCGAGCTGGCCATCCTCGGCCCGCAGGTGATCCCCGTGCTCGACCCGGTCGGCGCCCAGCGCGCGATCTCCTTCGGCCACTCCGGCCCCGCCGATGCCGCCGGCGCCATGGCGGCGCTCGACGCCGGCATCGCCCTGGTCCGCTCCGGCGCCGCCGACGCCCTGGTGACCGCGCCGGTCAGCAAGGAGTCGATCGCCCGCCAGCATCTCCCCGGCTTCGTGGGGCACACCGACTACCTCGCCGAGATCTGCGGCCTCGAGCGCTACGGGCGCGACTACCTGATGGCCTTCCTCGCCCCCGACATGCAGGTGGCCCTGCTCAACGTGCACCTGCCGCTGCGCGAGGCTCTGGACGGGATCACGGGGGAGGCCGTGGCCGAGGCGCTCGACTGCCTGGGGCGGCATGCCGGGGGGAAGATCGCCCTCGCCGGCCTGAACCCCCACGCCGGCGAAGGGGGGCTCCTGGGCCGCGAGGACGGCGAGATCCTCGCTCCCGCGGCGGCGGCGGCCCGCGAGCGCGGTCTCGACGTCCACGGCCCCGAGAGCGCCGACTCCCTCTTCTCCCGCGCCCGCCGCGGCGAGTTCGACTGGGTGCTCGCCCTCTACCACGATCAGGGGTTGATCGCCGTCAAGACCGCCTGCTTCGGCACCGCGACCAACTGGACGCTCGGCCTCCCCTTCCTCCGCACCTCGGTCGACCACGGCACCGCCTTTCCGCTCGCCGGCCGCGGCGTGGCCGACGCCGGCCCCCTCGCGGCGGTGGTGGAGGCGACGCTGGGCCTGATCTCGGGCGAGCTGCCGAAGAAGCGCTAGCCATGGTCACCCCATTCCGGCGGGGCGGGTGGCCCGCGGTCCTCGCCCTGTTCGCGGGCGCCTTCGTGCTCGGCGTCCTCTTCTACTCCCGGCATCCGCTGCTCTACGACGCCGACTCCTACTACCACTTGGTGGTCGCCAGAGCCTATGCCCAGCAGGGTCTCCTCCACAGCCTCCCCTGGGCGCGGTTCAGCGTCATGCACCAGGGGTTCGGCGACAAGGAATTCCTGTTCCACGTTCTCCTCGCCCCCTTCGCGGCGATGGCGGATCCGCTCGCCGGCGGTCGCCTGGCCCTGGCGCTGCTGGACGCCCTGGTGCTGGCGAGCCTGGGCTATCTCGCCTCGCGGGCCGTCGGTCCCTGGGGGTTCCTGGTCCCCTTCGGGCTGGTGGCGGGCGCCGGGGAGCTCGCCTGGCGGCTGGTCCGTCTCCGCCCCGAGCTGCTCTCTCTCGCCATCCTCCTGGCCGCCCTCTGGGCCGTGGCCCGGGGGCGGTACCGGTGGCTCGGGGTCCTGGCGGCGGTCTACGCCTTGAGCTACACCGCCTTCCACGCGTTCGTCGGGCTCTGCGTCCTCCTCTTCCTCTTCCTCGGCTGGGCGCGCCGCCGGTGGGAGCCGGGGCTGGTGCTCTATCCGGTGCTCGGCGCCGGCGTGGGGCTCCTCGTCCACCCCCAGTTCCCCAAGAACATCGAGGTCTGGGTGGCCCAGAGCGTCGACTTCTTCGTCCACCACGGGGCCCTCGACGTGGGGACGGAGACCCGCCCCAACTTCACGGACGCGGTCTTCCTGATGAACCTCGGGTGGTTCCTCGGGCTCGCCCTGCTCTGGCGCTCAGGGAGGCCCGCCGGGGCGGCGACGGAGGGGGAGGCGCGGGCCGCGGACGTCTTCGGGGTGGCCGCCGTGGTCTTCGGGGGGCTGTACCTCCTGATGTCCCGCTTCTCGGTCTACTTCTTCCCGTTCGCCACGCTGTGGGTGCTGTTCGAGCTGCGGCGCCGCGGGCGGCTCCCCGGCCGGTGGGTGGAGCTCGCCGCCGGCCGGCGGCTCCCGGCGGCGCTGGCGGCCGCCCTGTTCGTCCTCGCCTGCCTCCGCGGGGGGTCGCGGGAGCTGCGGACGTTCGCGGCGCGGACGAACCCGGGGCCCGGGGAGGTCCGGTTGCGCGACCGGGAAGCGGTCGCCCGGGCGTTGCCGCCGGGCGCCCGGGTCGCGGCGCCCTGGCGATCCACCCCGATCTACATGTTCTCGGCGCCGTGGGCGCAATTTCTGAACGTCCTCGATCCGGTCTTCATGGCCGTCCCGTATCCGGGCCCCTATAGGCTGCAGAGCGACCTCTTCGACGGCTCCGCGCCCGACCCGCCGCTGGCCGCCGCGGGACTGGACAGCCAGTTCATCGTCGTCCCTCTGGGGGACGAGACCCGGCGGCTGACCGAGCGGCTGGCGGGAGATCCGCGGATCCAGGCGCTCTACCGGGGGTTCAACGGGGTCTTCCGCGTCGGCCCGGCGGCCAGCGCCGGCTTCGTCCTGGACTGGAAGGTCGCCCCCTCCCCTGCGGCGCTGCCGCCCGCGGACGCGGCCCCGGCGTCGTGGCCGGACTACCCCCGTCTCGTGGATCCCGCGGCGCGGGCGGTGGAGGGGTACGTGGACGCTCGCCGGGTGGCTCAGGGGCGGGACTGCGTGGGGCTCGTCCACGAGGAGACGCCGTCGGCGCCGGTGCGGATCGACTACGAGCTCGCCCCCTCCGGCCCTTCTACCCTCTGGCTCGACCAGCGGCTCCTGGCCTCGACGGCGGGGGAGCCGGGGGCCGTCCTCGGCCGCGGGATCGTCCTGCCGGTGGACTTGGCGCCGGGGCCGCACCGGATCAGCGTCCTCACCTGTCCGGAGAGCGCTCCCGGAAGCCGTGCGGGATTCTACCTGGTGGAGCGGAAGCGGACCGCGCCGCCGTAGGGCCGCGTTCAGCCAGGCTTGCGCGCCACCGCCAGCAGGGAGTCTCCGAAAGCCGGGGTGTGCACCACCCGTCCGATCACCCGCAGCGGCTTGAGGAACTTCGTCCCCTCGCCCACCGAGCAGAAGTTCGACTCGGTGATCAGCGTCTCCACCTCCAGCCCCGCCCCGACGAGCCCCTCGCGCAGCATGCGGGGGGTGAACATGTGGATGTGGGTGGGGTCCTGGTACCAGGCCCAGCGTCGCCCGAGGAGCGGGCGGGCGAGGCTGTGGGCGTTGAGGGTGATGACGAACAGCTTCCCCCCGGGCTTCAGACAGCGGCGGCAGCTGGCGAGGGTCTGGGCGTAGTCCTGGAGGTGCTCGATGACGTCCATCAGGGTGATGGCGTCGAAGTGGCCCTCGGGGAAGGGGAAGGGGGCCTCGGCCCCCTGCTCGACCACCTGCCCCCGGGTGCGCCGCCGCGCCTGCTCCACGGCGTGGGTGGAGATCTCCATGCCGTCCGTCTGGTAGCCCGCCCGCTCCAGCGCCTCCAGGAAGAAGCCGTAGCCGGCGCCGACGTCGAGCACCCGGCCGCCCGGGACCCCGTGCGAGCGGAGGAGCCCCACGAGGTAATCGAGGTACTTCACCTTCCCTGGATGGAGCTGAAAGTACTCGCGTTCGAAGTAGGAGGAGTCGTGCATCGGCGCGGATGCTAGCACCGGCCCGCCGCCTGTGCTAACAATCCCTCCCATGTTTCTGATCGATCTGCTGGGCGCCGTCCTGACGCTGGTCGCCATCGGCTTCCTCGCCCTGGGCGGCTACCTGGCGGCGCTGCGCCTGCTGCGCGGGGAAGCCATCCGCGATCCGCTGGCGCTCGCCATCGCCACGCTCCTGCTGGCGACCGCCGAGGCGGTGGGGATCGGGCTGTTGCTGGGCGGGCTCGGGCTCCTGCGCATCGACCTCGCCCTCGCGCTCCAGGCGGCGCTCGTGCTCGTCCTGCTGACCGGCTTCCGCAAGTCGCCCCCCCCGGGCGGCATCGGCGGGCCGGCGCGGGCGGTCTGCGAGCGCTCGTGGGCGATCCTCCGCGCGCACCCCGCGCTCTCGCTGATCGCCCTGCACGCAGTGGGGAGCGAGGCGATCCGGGGTCTGCTGCGCCCCCCGCTCTCCTGGGACAGCCTGATGTACCACCTGCTGCTCACCGGGACCTGGCTGCGCGACCACAACCTCAACCCCGTCTTCGGCAACATTCCGAACAACTACTACGGCTATGTGCCGGCCAACGGCTCCGTCTGGTTCTGGTGGTGGATGGCGCCGTCGCACAGCGAGTTCTGGATCAACCTGGCGGCGCTCCCGCACTGGATCCTGCTCGGGCTGGCGACCGGGGGGATCGCCCGCCGGCTCGGCGCCGGCCGCCACTGGCCGCTCGCCTCCTTCCTGATCCTCCTGACGCCGACCGTGGTGCGATTCGCCGCCGCCCAGTACGTGGACATCTTCGTCGGCGCGGTCCTGCTGTCGGCGGCCTTCTTCGCCCTGCGCTGGATGCACGAGGCGGACTGGGGAGCGGCGATCCTTGCCGGCGCCGGGCTGGGGCTCGCGGCGGGCGCCAAGGTGCTGGGCGTCTTCTACGCCGTGGCGTTGGCCGGCGCCGTCGTCGCGCTCGCCCGGGGCCGCTGGGGGCGCCGCGTGCCGCAGCTCGCCGCGGCGCTCGCCGTCGCGGCCCTGCTCGGGAGCTTCTTCTACGTCCGCAACATCGCCTGGGGAGCGGACCCCCTCGCCCTGGTCTGCGAGAAGACGGCGAGCGGCCCGGAGAACGGCAACACGCCGACCATCCCGCGCCAGAACTCGGTGATCGACCTCTGGCGGCCGATGATGGCGAAGGGGTGGCTGGTCGACGCCTTCCTCGGGATCACCCGGCCGGCGGAGGTCGAGCTGGGCGTGGGCCCGCAGGTCTTCGTGATGCTCCTCGCGGCGCTGCTGCTGCCGTTCGGCCTCGGCCGCGAGCGCTGGCGGGAGTCGCTGGTCGCGGGCGCGCAGATCTGGGCCGAGCTCGCCTTCTGGCTGGCGGTGCCGTTCGCCAAGAACTACCACGTGTTCGCCAACGTCCGCTATCTGATGCCGGCGATGGGGCTGGCCTTCGCCGGCGGCGTCGCCCTCGCCGAGCGGCGGCGGCTGAGCGACCGCTGGATGGAGGGGATCACCCTCGCCTTCCTGGTCCAGGGGCTCCTGCAGCTCCACGCCGAGATGCCGCACGGCGTGCGGATCGCGATCGCCATCGCCGATCTCGCCGCCGTGACGCTCGCCCTCTCCCCCTTCCTGCGGGCGTTCCTCCGCCGCCGCTGGCGCGCGGCCGCGTTCGCCGCCGTGGTCCTCGCTCTCTTCGGAGCGCCCTTCCTGACGCAGTTCCGCGTCTGGGACCGCGACCGGGCGCTGGCCGAGGAGTTCCAGGTCCACATGACCTCCACCCGCTTCTTCGCCGGCGGCTGGGGCTGGCTCGACGAGAACGGCGGCGACGGCGCCGTGGCCTCGGTCCACTCGCCCAACAACTACTTCCAGTACCCGGCCATGGGACCGCGCCTGGAGCGGGAGTCCCGCTACGTCAACTTCAACACGGCCGATCACCACAACGCGGTCGAGTACCCGGCGTGCCAGCCGCGGGTCGATCCCTCCCCCCAAGGCTGGATCACGAACCTGGCCCGGCAGCACATCCGCTGGGTCCACCTGAGCCGCTATCCGCAGTTCGATTTCACCATCGAGCGGCAATGGGCGGACGCGTTGCCGCACCTCTTCGCGCTGCGCTATTCCGATTCCACCAACCGGGTCTACGAGTTCCTGCCGGACGCGCCGGCTCCCTGATCGCTGGCACAGATCCGGCACGGAAACGGGATGTGAGCGAGCGATCGGGGACGGAGCCCAGGAAGCGCAGGAAACCCGAGAAGGTGAAGGCCGGCCGGAGCGAGGTCAACCGGAGCGACCTCGAAGGGCTACAGCACGCCTGGGCCGAGAAGGACCTCGTTCTCTTCCTGGGCGCCGGGGTCTCGAAACCCTACGGGATTCCCACCTGGAAGGACCTGGTGCTGGAGATCCTCTTCGACCAGACGGACGTGGCCCGCCGGCTGGAGCCGGTCGACCTGCCGTTCCGGCGCGCCCTCGCGGCCTGGCTGGTCGATTATTACGAGTACGATCCGATCATCCTCGCCCGCGTGGTCAAGAACGAGATCCGCCGGCGGGCGAGCCGCTCCAAAAAGCAGGAGGACGCCCACGCCCTGTTCCTGGAAAAGGTCCGCGAGCACCTCTACCCCAGGGAGCCGCTGAGCCCCCGCGAGCCGACCACGCTCACCGCGGTGGCCGATTTCATCAAGCGGTCCGGCGCCGACTCCGGGGTCGCCGCCGTCGTCTCCTTCAACTACGACGACCTGCTGGAGCGCAAGCTCGACGGCAGCGTCGACTTCCGCTCGGTCTGGAGCGCCCGGCGGAGCCGCGACAAGAAGCTGCCGATCCTCCATCCGCACGGCTTCCTGCCCCAGAATGGCGAGGCCGAGGACTGCCAGCTGGTGTTCACAGAGGACGACTATCACGGCCTGACGACCTCGATCTTCCACTGGGCCCTGACCGCGATCGTCCACTACCTGCGGCACAATCGGGTCCTGTTCATCGGCCTGTCGATGCTCGACCCCAACCTGCGCCGGCTGCTAGACGCGAGCTACGTCTTCGGCGACATCCCCGCCCACTGTCAGATCCAGCGGCGGCACAAGATCGCGCCGGCCGAGATGCGCAACGTCCTGCGCGATATCCGGGACCGGGCACGGCGGTTCCGCCGCGAGATGGACATCGATCCTCCGGCGGAGGTCCCCGAGCTCCGGGAGGCCGTCCTGTCCGTGCTGGAGCAGGCGGACTCCTACGACCGCAACCTCTTCGAGGCGATGGGAGTCAAGACCATCTGGGTCGAGGACTACGACGACATCCCCGCCCTGCTGGGGCAGATCTCGGCCGGCTGAAGCCCCTCACCCGCCGTGCTACCATCTGCGGCAACCACAACGACGGAGAAGGACCTGACGATGGGTAAAGTCGATTTCACGGGAAATTACGAGGATCTCTCCACGGATCGCGGCTATCAGTTCAAGTTCTACTGCGAGAAGTGCGGCAACGGCTACATGTCCACCTTCCAGAGCTCGAAGCTCGGCCTCGCCGCCTCGGCCGCCGAGGTGGCGGGCAGCCTCTTCGGCGGGCTCTTCGGGCGGGTCTCGGACACCGCCTACCAGATCCAGCGCGCGGTCGGCGGACCGGCCCACGACTCCGCCCTGAAGGAGGCGACGGAGGAGATCCGCCTCCTCTTCAAGCAGTGCACGCGTTGCGGTCGCTGGGTGTGCGGGCCGGTCTGCTTCAACGCCAAGGCCGGCCTCTGCGAGGGGTGTGCGCCGGACCTCGACGAGGAGATCGCCTCCGCCCAGGCCGAGGCCGCGAAGAACCAGGCCTTTCAGAAAGCCCAGGACGTCGACTGGATGAAGAACCGGGATGTCGGCCAGGTCACCGGCGCCACCTGCAAAGCCTGCGGCGCCAAGACCGGCGGCGCCAAGTTCTGCCCCGAATGTGGCACCTCGACAATGCAGAAGAAGCACTGTGGGAGCTGCGGCGTGGCCATGGAGGGGAGCCCGCGGTTCTGCCCGGAGTGCGGGCAGAAGACGGCGTGAGACTCCTGGAAGGCTAGGCTTCCAGGAGGAGAGCCCGGAAGCCTGCCTGCTCGAAGTGCTCGTCCCGTCGTCAGGAACTCCAGGAGGCCGCGGTCCTGCATGACCACAAAGGACGTGCAGTCGACCAGGCTCCATTCCTTGTCGGCACGCCGCCGGAACAGCTCGAGCCCTTTCCGATACAGATCCTCCGAGAGGGGAATGATCTCTACCCGTGGGTCGGTCTCGAGAAACTTCAACAGCTCCACTCCGAGGCTCGATAGCGGATTCTCGAAAGAGCGTTCCCGATCTCCAGGGTAATGGCGCGGGTAGTCACCAAGCGGGTTACCTGTCGTTCGAAATCTGCCGCAAGCTTCACCGCCTGCAGGTGGTGAGGGTCTTTTGGTGCGACGAGAGCGACGGCGTAGGAGGTATCGAGGAAGACCTTAGTCATCGCTCGGTCTTAGATCGCCGTAGAGATACTCTTCAAGATTCTCCGACCAGTCTTCCGGACCTTCCAGGTTCAAGGACATCGCGTACTTCAAAAAAGAGTAGGGCTCGCCCAGCCGGGGAGTGGAATCCCCATTCCGGCCTTCCGGAGGTGCCTGAGGCTCGATGACCGCGGTTTCTGAAGTCTCCACCGTGAGAAGTACGGTCGTATTGGGAGCGATGGACAGAGGTTCCTCGGGATAGAACGCCTCACCATCGAATCTCGCGTGCACTGTCCTGGTCATTTCTCGATTCCTTCCAAGACGCCATTGTACTCCCTCGCACGCGCCAGCCAGCGGGCCACGAACGGCAAGGCGCACAGCCCGAACAGCACGGAGAGCCAGAGAGTAGCTGCGCGGATCACCAGGGTGATCGAGCTGGCGTCCGCGGTGTCGAGCCCCTGGCCGTGGAGGAGGGCGGCGAGGGACCCCTCGGCGGCTCCCAGGCCTCCCGGGAGCATCGAGAGCCCGCCGAGGACGTTCGCCGCCGTGTAATTGAAGATCGAGACCAGCAGGTCCGCCTTCGGCGCGTAGTTGCGGACCACCAGCCAGAAGCCCAGCCCCTCCGCCGCCCAGGCCACCGTCGCCAGCAGCGTGGCCATCACCGCGAGGCCGGGCGAGAGCAGCTCCCGCAGGCGGTCGTACATCTCGACCAGATGCGGCACCCGGCGCCCCATCACCGGCATCCGGCGGAGGATCGCGAAGACCCATTCGGCGGCCCGTTGCCAGGTGAGGAGGGTCACCACGGCGGCGACCGCCGCGAGGCCCGCGGCGGCGATCCACGGGCCGCCCGCCAGCGGCAGCGCCCCCAGGGCCACCAGCACCACCGTGCCGAGCACGTCGGTCACCCGCTCGGCCAGCACCGCGGAGACCACCCGCAACGCCTGCCCGCCTCCGAGCTCGCGCACCAGCCATGCCTTGCCCAGCTCCCCCGCTTTGCCCGGGGTCACCCCGAGCAGGAAGCCGGTCAGGAAGACGGCGAGGCTCCGCCCCCGCGACAGCGGCGAGCCCAGCCGCTTGAGATAGATCTCCCAGCGGAGGTAGCGCAGGGCGTAGTTGAAGACCGAGAGCGCCAGGACGGGAACCAGCAGCCGGACGTCGAAGTCGCGCAGGCTGCGGGCGAGCTCGCGTGGGTTCGCGGTCAGGGCGAGCCCCACGACCACGAGCACCCCGAGGCCCAGCGGCACCAGCAGCCGCCGGCCCAGCCGCTCGAGGCCCGTACCCCTCCCCTCCGCCGGAGCGGCGGGAAGGGGTTCCAGGTCTGCTCGGGGCTCTTCGGAAGTGGGGGCGGGGCTCAGGCGGCCTTCTCGGCTTCCTGGACGGCCTCCGGATACTGCTCGAAGAGGCGCATCCACTTGCTCGTCTTGGCGTACTGCTCGATGCGGCGCTTGCCCACCGTCGGGTACCACGCGAAGTCGTGGTAGAAGTACGAGCCGAACACGAAGAAATAGACCAGCGGCGTCCGGAAGAACAGCTTCTGGAGCCCCTTCAGCGGCCCGAACCAGACGAGGTCGCCGAAGCGGGAGACCGTGTTGTCCCCCACCGAGAAGTGGAAGTTCCACTTCGAGATGTCCTCGCCCACGATCTCGATGTCGCGCGGATCGCCCACCCCCAGGCCCGCGTCGTGCGCCAGCCGGATGTAGGGGATCGACATCGGGTCGAAGCCCATCATCTTCGCCGCCACGGCGTCGATCGCCACCTGGTCGCCCGAGGCCATCATGAAGTCCTTCTCGACCGGGATCATCGTCCGCGGACCCGGGCCGTTGCCGCAGGTCGTGCCGTCCATCACCGCGAACAGCCCCGAGTGGATCTCCTTCTGGATCGTCAGCAGGTCGACCAGCGTCTGGTGGATGTGCGAGTGGGTGTAGTGCCGGCGGGTGTTGAGCAGGCCGCCGAAGGCGTTCTTCATCGCACCGGTCGTGGTGGTGTAGATGTGGCACTTCACCGTCGGCAGGTGGACGATGTTCTTGCCGAGGAAGAACTCGGGGATGGTGATCCCGTCGGGGTAGATCGACGGCAGCACCAGCATCTTCCCCTTCGGCTTGTAGGTGATCCACTTGAGGTCGTTCTCGAAGCAGTTGTAGCGCACCGGCACGTCGTACTTGTCGAGCACGGGCAGGTAGCGGTTCAGCCGCTCCCCCTTCTTGGGGTCGGTGACGACGGTGTTGTTCTGCACGCAGACCTGGTCGGTGTAGCCGTCGGCGCGGAGCTTCTGGATCGTCCCCTCGAGCTGCCAGGGGGTGGTGTTCGCCCCGGGGAAGGGGAAGTGCCAGGAGATGTTGTCCTTGAGGATCGTGGTGGCGCCGGGAGCGAGGAACCGCTTGACGTCCCCCATCTCCATGGTGCGCCCGACATCCTCCAGGACGGTGTCGGGCTTGGTCTTGAGGACGGCTACGCGCGCTTTGGCCATATAAGAGGTGCTCCCGGTGGATTTGTCCGCTGAAATTTAATTCAGGATTCGTGCCGTCTTGCGACGAGACTCGACATTATAACCGGACCAGGCCCCATGAGCCGCGCGGTCTTCCCGTGTCGTTTCTTCCAGTGATAGATTGCGCCGCGACGGAACCTCGGCAGTTCGGGACGCTGCGATCGATCTCATTCCGCGGCCGTGTTACGATGGTCCGCGACAGGAGGCTCTCGCCATGGCTCTCCACGATCTCACCCGCAAGCTGACCTACGAGGATTACGTCCTCATCCCCGACGACGGCCAGCGCCACGAGATCATCGATGGAGAGCACTACGTGACGGCAGCGCCCTTCCTGTCCCACCAGCGGCTGGCTTTCCTGCTCACGCTCCGCGTCGGCGGCTTCGTCGAGACGAACCGTCTCGGGCTCTTCTTTTTCGCGCCCGCCGACGTCCTCCTCTCACTCTACGACGTCGTCCAGCCGGACATGTTCTTCATCTCCAGCGAGCGGGCCGCGATCGCCGGATTGAAGAACGTCCAGGGAGCGCCAGATCTGGTGATCGAGATCCTTTCCCGGAGCACCCGCCGGCTGGACGAGGGAGCCAAGCTGCAGGCTTACGAGCGCTGCGGAGTCCGGGAGTACTGGATGTTCGATCTCTTCAGGAGAGGCGTTGAGCCCTGGGAACGAACGGACGAAGGTCTCCGCCGGAAGCCGTTTCTCTCCGCCGCCGCGCGGGGTGTCCTCACGACGCCGCTGCTCCCCGGCTTCGAGCTGCCGCTCGCTGAGATCTTCGAAGGCTAGCGGACCGCAGCCGGCCTACCCCTGCGCGGGCACCCGCTCGCGGATCTTGTTGAACCCGAGACGCTTGAACAGCTCCTCGATCCGCGCCGGATCGGCGCCCTTGTACTCCAGGCTCTTCAGGGTGGCCTTCACCCCCGGCACCTCGTGGGAGACGGTCGCCAGCTGCTTCGAGAGGAGGGCGATCTCCCGGTTCGCGGCCAGCTTGGCGTGGAGCGACTTGGCGCCGCGGATGTCCTTCGACAGCCAGGGGAGCTCGTCCAGCCGCGCGTAGAGGTCCTCCAGGTGGCCGAAGCGGGCGAGCAACTCGGCCGCCGCCTTGGGGCCGATCCCCTTGACCCCGGGGATGTTGTCCACCGAATCCCCGGCGAGGCCGAGATAGTCGGTGATCTGGTCCGGCCGCACTCCGAACTTCTCGAACACGGCCGCGGCGTCCAGGCGCAGCCCCTTCCCGAAATCGAGGAGGGTGGTCCGGTCGTCCACCAGCTGGGCCAGATCCTTGTCCGAGGTGACGATCACGGCGCCATGGTCCCCCTTCTCCAGGATTTTGCAGAGGGCGCCGATCAGGTCGTCCGCCTCGTGGCGGTCGTCGATGAAGGTGGCCGCGCCGAGCGCCGCCGCGATCTCCAGGCAGGTGTCGATCTGAGCCACCAGCTCGGGGGGCGGCGCCACTCGCTGCTCCTTGTAGGCGGGGTAGATCTCGTTGCGGAAGCTGCCGTTCAGGTTGCGGTCGAAGGCCACCACGAGATGGGTCGGCTTCTCGTCCGCGATCAGCTTGAGCAGGAACGAGGCGAAGCCATAGGAGGCGGCGGCCGGGCTGCCGTCCGGCGTCTTGATGCTGGACGGCAGCGAGAAGTGAGCCCGGAAGATGTACGGGCTCGCGTCCACCATGTGGACCGTGGCTGATTGAGCCCTCACCCCCGGCCCCTCTCCCGACCCCTCCCACCCTCCCTCACCGGGAGAGGGGAGACCATCTCCGGAGCGGAGCGCATCACGCTCCGAAGAACTCCCGCACCGCCCCGGAGACCGCCTCGACCTCGGCGTTCGTCAGCTCCGGGAAGACGGGGAGGCAGAGCACCTCCAGCGCGGCGGCGGTGGAGACGGGGAGGTCCCCGTCGCGCACCTCCACCAGCCCCTTCATCGCGGGCTGGTGGTGGAGCGGCGAGGGGTAGTGGACGGCGGATGCGATGCCGCGCTCCTTGAGATGCGCCATCAGCTCGTCACGCCGCTTCGTCCGCACGGTGAACTGGTGGAAAACCGTGCGCACCCCCGGCGGATCGGCGATCAGCCGCAGGTCGCCGACGCCGGCGAGGGCGCCGTGATAGCGGCAGGCGATCTCGCCGCGGCGGGCGTTGTCCTCGTCGAGCAGCGCCAGCCGGCAGTTGAGGACCGCCGCCTGCAGGCTGTCCAGCCGGCTGTTGGTGCCGATCTCGTGGTGGGTGTAGCGCACCGTCTGGCCATGGTTGGCGAGGCTGAAGACGTGCTGCACCAGGGCGCGGTCGTTGCCGGTCACCGCGCCGCCGTCGCCGAAGCAGCCGAGGTTCTTGGTCGGGTAGAAGCTCCACGCCGCGAGCTGGCCGAACCCCCCCACCCGCTTCCCCTTCCACTCGGCGCCGTGGGCCTGGGCGGCGTCCTCGAACAGCCAGAGGCCGCGCCGCCGGCAGAGGCCGAGCAGGGCGTCGACGTCGAACGGCCGGCCGTAGAGATGGACGCCGATGATCCCGACCGTGCGGTCGGTCAGCCGCGCCTCGACGTCCGCCGGGTCGAGGTTCAGGGTCTCGGGATCGACGTCGCAGAAGACCACCTTGCCGCCGAGCAGGGCGACCGCCTCGGCGGTGGCGAAGAAGCTGAAGGCGGGGACGATCACCTCGTCCCCCGGCTGGAGCCCGAGAGCCCGCAGGCCGATGACGAGGGCGTCGGTGCCGTTGGCGAGGCCGACGCAGGCCTCGACGCCGAGATAGGCGGCGAAGGCGGATTCGAACTCCTTCACCTCGGGACCGAGGATGAAGGAGGTCTGGTCGAGGATGCGCCGCCACCGTTCGTCGAGCTGGGTGGCGATACGCTGGCGGACACGGCCGAGATCGAGGATGGGTACGTTCACGGCGCGGCATTGTATCCGGGTTGAGGGGTCTCTGGGTGGGGGGCTTTCCCGTTCCGCTTGATCCCTCCTATGCCATACTCCCCCCAGATGCTCCCTCGCTTGCGTTTCTACTGGGTGGTCGCCGTCTGCGGCGCCGTCCTGATGGCCCTGGAGATCCTGTCGAGCCGGGTGCTCGCGCCCTTCTACGGCAACAGCGTCTACGTCTGGGGATCGATCATCAGCGTCTTTCTGGCGGCGCTGTCGCTCGGCTACCTGCTGGGCGGGCGGCTGGTGGACCGGCAGCCGTCGATGGCGGCGCTGGGGCGGCTGGTGGCCCTGGCGGCCGCGTGCGAGGCGGTCCTGCTGCTCTTCGGCACCCGGCTTGCCGCCGCGCTCGCGGCCTTCACCGGCGGGAACCCGGCGGGGACCCTGCTCGCCGCCTCCGTGCTGTTCGGGCCGGCCAGCGTGCTGCTCGCCGCCGTCTCCCCCTGGGCGGTGCGGCTGGCGGCGCGCGATCTCGGGGCTCTGGGCAACACCGCCGGGCGCCTGTTCGCCCTCTCGACGCTGGGGAGCCTCGGCGGCACGCTCGCCAGCACCTTCCTCCTCATCCCCTTCCTCGAGCTGCGGCAGATCCTGGGGCTGCTCACGGCGGCGACCGCGCTCACCGCCTGCGTGGCCCTCGCGGGCTCCTTCCGCGCCGAGGCCCTGGCGACGGCGCTGGCGGTCCTGCTCCTCGTCGGCTCGATCCCGGCCGCGTCATTCGCCACCCGCGGCACCCCGGACCTGATCTACGACCGGGTGACCCCCTACCAGACCCTCGAGGTCTACGAGCGCGACGGCGTACGCACCCTGCGCGGCGACCGCGTCCCGCAGGCGGCGGTGAGCCTCGCCGATCACGAGTCGACCATGCCCTACAACCGCGCGGCTCCGGCGGTCCTGCTGATCCGCCCGCACCCGCGGCGGGCGCTGATCATCGGTCTCGGCGGCGGCACGGTCGGCCGCTACCTCCAGGCGCGCGACCCGGAGCTCGACATCCAGTACGTGGACATCGACCCCGCGGTCCGCGAGATCGCCCAGCGGTTCTTCTTCTTCCAGCCGGGGCCGCGGATGCGGGTGACGATCGAGGACGGGCGCCAGTTCCTCCACGCCTCCAGCGAAAAGTGGGACCTGATCTACGGCGACGCCTACATCGGCCAGAGCGTGCCGTTCCACCTGACCACGGTGCAGTTCCTCGACGAGGTCAAGCGCCACCTCACTCTCGACGGGGCCTTCGCGGTCAACCTGGCGGCGGGCCTCTCCGATCCGTTCTCGCAGGCGATCTACCGCACCGTGCGCGACCGCTTCGACTCGGTCTACCTCTTCCGCGTCCACGGTGCCCTCAACGCTCTGGTGGTGGCGACCGGCAATGCCGAGACCCTCTCGAGCGCGGAGCTCGTCCAGCGCGGCCGCGAGCTCGACCGGACGATGCGCTTCGTGCCGTCGCTCGCGACCCTCGCCACCTGGCGCGGCGACGTCGCCCTCGACACCGCGAGCATCCCCATCCTCACCGACGATTTCGCCCCCACCGACCGGCTGATCCGGTTGGGGCAGGGCATGCGCGGGAACCGCAGGCCGTAGGCCCTGTCTGTCCTCCGTGGAAGGACGCCCCGGGCTCGGGTATCCTGATCTCCCGCGAGCGCACGCCGCGCCGCCGGACGATTCCGGGAGATCCCGATGTTCGAAGACCCTCAGCACGCCTTCATAAAACTGCCCACGCCGGAGGAGCTGCGGGCGCGGCCGGCCGGCCCGAAGCCCTCTTCCTACAACTTCGGATATGCCTCGGGCATGGGACGCCTGCTCGCAGCGCACGAGCGCATCGGCCGTGCCATGCAGGCGGTCTTCCACGAGATCATGTTCGCGCCGGGCGCGCTCAGCCGCGCCGAGCGCGAGATGCTGGCGGCGGTCGCCTCCGCGGCCCAGGACTGCCAGTACTGAACGCAGTCTCACGCAGAGTTTCTGCGTGTCGAGAACAATGAAGCCGCTCTGGTCGACGCCATCAAGCAGCGGCGCTGGCGGGAGCTGCCGGACCTGACACCGCGGCAGCGCGCGCTCTGTACCGTCGCCGAGAAGATGACCCTGGAGCCCACCCGCATGACCGCCGCCGACTGGCAGCCCCTGCGCGATCTCGGCTTCGACGATCAGGGCCTGCTGGAGGCCGCGCACGTGATCGCCATCTTCAACTACTTCCCGCGCATGGCGGACGGCTTCGGACTGGTGCCGGACCCGCAGGTGCGGGAGGCGGGGGAGACCGGCGTGCCCTTGCGGCCGGTGGGGTCCTGAGCGGAATCGCGAGAGAAAGGCCAAGCGTGGTACTCTCGTCGTTGCTACTGATGGGAGTACCTATGCCTCTGCGTAAGACAGCGATCGCAATCTCCGACGACCTCCTTTCAGCCGTCGACCGCGCCGCGCAATCCCGGGGAGAGTCGAGGAACCGATTTATCACCCTGGTGCTTCAAGAAGCCGTTCACGCTCGCCGCGACAGCGAGGTCACGAAGCGTTTAAACGAGCTTTTTGCCAACGATGATCTCGCCCAGGAACAAAGTCGTGAGGCAAGCGAGCTGGATACGGTCGGAACTGACTGGAGCGACGAGCGCTGGTGATCCGCCAAGGGGAGGTGTACTGGTTACACTTTGGCGCCCCTGAAGGCTCGGAGCCGGCGGGGCGCCGGCCTGCCTTGGTGGTCCAGCACGACCGGTTTAATCAAAGCTCGATCTCTACGACCGTCGTTGCGGCGGTGACATCGAATCTTCGGCTGGCGGCTATGCCGGGAAATGTCCGCCTCCGGCGTGGTGAGGCTGGGCTCTTGCTCCCCAGCGTCGTCAATATCTCTCAGGTCCGCACCGTCGACCGGAGTCGGCTCCGTGATCGCGCCGGTAGTCTCGGGCCGGCGAGGCTGCGCGAAGTCCTCCGGGGGATTTCCCTGCTTTTCGGAACGGACGAGATCGACAAGCCAGGTCTCTGAATGTCTCCCGGTGGGCCGCCGGACTGTGGAAAACAGGTCCGCTACGCTGGCGTCCACCGCGCGGCGTCGGCGAAGAGGAAGAGCGGCTGCTCGGCGACGCGGAAGGTGGCGTGGGCGCCGAACGGGAAGCGGGTCGCCATCCGCGCGCCGTCGACGAAGAGCCAGCCGGCCTCCATGGCCGACTCGACGACCAGCTCCTGCCCTTCCTCCACGAAGCCGGACTCCAGGGTCGCGGCGCGGCTCCCCCGTGCCCGGTAGAGCTCGCGGGCGCGGAACTGGAGCCGGCGCGCCGCGAGCGGCATCGGCTCGCCCCCCGCGGAGCGGATCCCGGCCGTCGAGCCCGCCGCCGTCGACACCCAGAGCCCGGAGCTGCGATGCTCCTCCGTCCGGCGGCCGAGGCGCAGTTGGTAGCGACTGGTGGCCGCCGGCTGTTCGTGCGCGATGAGCACGTCGTTGAGCGCCGGCGGCAGCCGCTTCCCCTCGATCTCGACCTCGATGCGGGCGACCGGCTGCGGCAGCAGGGTGCCCTTCCCGATTCGCGCCAGGTCCCGCGCCAGGCTCGCGCGCCGGGTGAGGGTCAGGTAGCCCACGCTCGATTTTGGCGCGGAGTTGACGCCGAGCAGGGCGGCTCCGGTGACCCAGTGCGAGGCGGCGAGCAGGGTGCCGTCGCCACCCACCGAGATCACCAACCGAGCGCCGGCGAGCGCGCGGCGCGCCCGGGCGTCGATGGCATCGATCGAGACGAGCATCGGCGTCACGCCCAGCCGGGCGAGGGCCTCCTGCAGGGTGTCGAGAGTGCGCTCCTGCTCGAGGGCCGCGCCCTCCACCTGCCCTGCCAGCCGCCGCCCGGTATCCGCGAGCCGGCCCGCCACCCGTGCGCGGGAAGCCACCGGCGTCTTGATCACCAGGACACAGGGGGAGAGAGGGATATCGGCTCGTGGAGTCGGCACGGCGCGAGACTATCGCGAGACCGTGGGTGGTGTCTCGGGGAAGCCGGTAGGGGAGCGGAGAGCTATACTAACCGCGTCATGGATATGGACACCTACCGAGTTCAGGCGGACTGGGACCCTGAGGCCGGCGTCTGGGTCGCGACGAGCGAGGACGTGCCGGGTCTGGCCACGGAAGCCGATACCATCGAGGCGCTCACGGAGAAGCTCCGCGTGATGATTCCCGAGTTGCTGGAGGCAAATGAGATGCTCCCTGCCAACTCGGCGATTTCCTTCGAGCTGACGAGCCATCGCCAAGAGCGGGTCAAGATGGCTTCCTGAATGGCCTCTTCCTTTACCCCACAGATCAAGAAGTTGCTGGTCGCGCAAGGCTGCCGATTCGAGCGCCAGGGCAAGGGCGACCACGAGATCTGGTTCAGCCCCATCACACAGCGGCGCTTCGTCGTCGATGGCCACATCAAGTCGCGCCACACCGCCAACGCGGTGTTGATGCAGAATCTTGACCGGCTTAGTTTCCGAGTAGTCGTTGGATGCCAATATGTGGCAGTGCTGAGGCTAAGTCCGTGACCAAAGCATAGCCTGTTTGGTTAAGAATGCCATGATGAAGGCCTATGGCAATATAGTTTCCGCTTTGATTCCCTATCCATAAGCTACCAGAGTCTCCCGGTTCCGATGCTCCGTGATCGTCGATAGCGCAGAAGTACGTAATACCATCTGCAACGACCATAACCATAGATGAGATGATAGCTCCCCTCCTCCAAGCAACCTGGTGTCGACGCCCCCCCGTATGAACTGGTCCTAGGGCCGCCGCTTCGGCTGGCGTGCCGGCCCGGGCATTCTGTAGAATCCAAGTGAAGGTGTCTCTCCATGGCTGCGTCAAGAACGAATGCCCACTCGGAAGGCCACCGTGCGGGACTACTCCTTGGTTGAGAACGACCACCGCTGCATCCAACGCGCAGGGGCGCGAACCAGCAGTGGTCCCAGGGTAGAGAGTCTCACCTGAAATGGCCCCGAAACTACTTCTTGTAGCCCCTAGGCTTATCGAGCCACTATCGTCCATAACAAATCCGCCTGGTGGTACTACGTGACCAGCGGTAATCAAGACAGACGCTCCATCGACACCGATCGCACAGCAGCCTACAGTTCCCCTCTCACCGCTAGTGGCCAAGACAGGTTGTCCGTATCCAGTGTTTAAAGCCTCTCCTGGAACGCTAAATGCATCGAGAGCCAATGCCTTGCTCCCTGGTAGAATGTCAGTAGCATACCCGCCGATAGTCTTGGGAATACGTCTCGTCTTAGCGAGCTTAGAAGAAGCCACCTTCCGGCGAACAAAGAAGTGAAGAGCAAGATCCTGCGTGGGCTGCCCACTTGTAAGTTTTGGTCCTATGCCAGTTGCGACTACACCCTCCATCCACGATGGTTGGCTTTCGTGTAGCTCGGCACGTAATGGGAATGCGTCCCGAAGGAACTTCCGATAGTAGATCATTGCTATTCACCAAGAACGCGAGACCACTCGATGCGTTCCAGTCCTTTTGGTATCGAGACTTCTTCATAGCCAGTCTGAGTGCACTTGACTAGTGGGTACAGACCAGGAGCTAGGTATCTCACTGTTATTTTTGAGTAAAGAGCCTCCGGCAAACTTTGGGCTGTACTCTGGGCTACAGGTTTTGCACCCCCTCCACCCTTTCCAGCCCCAAGGACTGCCCCGGCAACATCCAGTATTTTCCCTGCGACAGCAGTGGAATCGCCACTTGCGTCAACCGACACAAGCTGCCAACCATTAGTAAGCTGGAGTTTGATCGAAGCGGTCGAAAGGACGCTAGTCTGCGTGACACTGTACTGCTTGCAATAGTTTGGTAACCAGACAATCTGCAGGGGGCCTGTTGACGTATCGGCTTTGCTTGGAGTTGGACCAGCGTCGGACATATCAGGCGCAGGGCCGGAAGTCGTTGGGTTCTTTGATGCAGGTGCGAATGGGTCGGGAACGTCGTTCGGGCCTCCCGCATGCTTCGTAGAGGGCTTTGCGCCTGCAGAAGTTGGATCATCGAGGTAGGCTGGTACGGTCAGCGTGCTAGGCATTAAGTCAGCTCTCATGCCGACGAGACTAATGTCTGAAGAATGCGTAGATATATTGGGTAGGTCGACTGGGTTAGTGTGTAGATCGGGTTGGTGTCCGATTAAGATCTGAAATTTGGCCTGGAGATCATGTAAGCGCTTGGCGCATTCAAGCCGGCTTTGCGCGCCTCTTTCATCCCCCATGTCCTGATCACATACAGGTAGGAAGCCTAGGCCGGCGGAGTACGTGTAAAGCGTAGATTCAGTGGTTCGCGATAGTTCTATCGGTGACGTAACAAGTAAATAGGGAAGCGGCTCGCGAAATCGGAAGCCGTTGTCTGTTGTGTTGCCATTGTCCAAGAGGCGAACCTTAGTGGTCGTGCACCCTTGCAAAGCCAAAGCCATCACTATACAGAGCATGAACTGTAAGGAATGGTTTCGAAGCGTCATTGTGTCTCTCCCGATAGTTGAATGTTGCGGTCTGAATTAGTCCGTCGATCCCTAGGGTCAGCGAGTCGCGAGGTCGGGGGGCTGCGAGCCTTAGAGGGTGTTTGGGAAGTCATTTTGGAGCCAATCGTCCAAGCATCAGCCGTATCATGGCTAATCTGATCATTGCCTCGCTGGTCTCGGTAAAGACTTCATAGTCCTTGCTCAGCCTGCGATAGCGCCCGAGCCATGCAAAAGTTCGCTCAACGATCCAACGATGTGGAAGAAGCTCGAATCCCTTGGCTTTGTCTGACCGCTTTACGATCTCCAAAACCCACTTTCCCCAGTCCTTCGCCTGCTCAAGCAACTGTCCGGCGTAGCCTCCATCTGCCCATACTTTTCTCATCCTGGGAAACCGATCCGCCAGATCCTCCAGAACCAACTTGGCTCCGTCACGATCCTGGACATCAGCAGAGTGAACTGCGCAGTTCAGAATCAGGCCCAATGTGTCCACAACGATGTGACGCTTGCGGCCCTTCACTTTCTTGCCTGCGTCGTAGCCGCAAGAGCCCCCTTTTCTGTCGTCTTCACGCTTTGGCTATCGACGATTGCTGCACTGGGACTCTTCTTGCGCCCGTCGCGGCTTCGGATACGGTCTCGAAGAGTGTCATGGACCTTCTCCCAGGTCCCGTCGTCTCTCCACTGCTTGAAGTACATATAGACCGTCGAGTAGGGTGGAAAGTCGCGCGGGAGCATGCGCCAAGAGCAACCGCTACGCAGAGTGTAGAAGATGGCATTGACCACCGACCGGGTATCTGTCGCACGAGGCCTGCCTCCAGGCTTGGTTGCCGGAAGCAAGCGACCAATAATCCGCCATTCCGTGTCGCTCACGTCACTCGGGTATCCCATAGACGCATTTTAGCACGCCTTTCGGGACTTCCCAAACACCCTCTTAAGAATAGTAGAGGTGGTGACTGCAATCGCCGTGCATGTGGCTGTAGTCTTCATTGCATAATGCGCAAAAGTCTGTAGTTACATTTTGCACTGACTCTGTCTCTGTCGAACATTATATAGCACTTCAGGCCTGGAACACTAATGGAATTCAGCTGAAAGACTCCCGAGAGTAAGGCATTTGAGGTCGGCTTTGCGGTCCTTGAAGGATGAGGAAAAGGCCTCGCATCCGAGGTAAGCTTTAGATCTAGTGTGCATTGCTCTGATCCGTCTTTCAGGAAACCCTCCATGTATCTCACAAATCAGCACGCCGTGGTCATCGGCGGCACCTCCAGCGTCGGCTTTGCCACGGCCCGGGCTCTGATCGCGGCCGGGTGGCGGTGGCGGTGACGGGCCACGATCCGGCGAAGGTGGCGACGGCTCAGGGGGATCTCGGGCCGCGGGCGCGGATGGCGAGCGTGGACTCGACGTCATGGCCCGCTCTGGCGGCGTTCTTCGCGGAGTTGGGAGCGTTCGATCATCTCGCCCTTTGCGTCGAAGTCGACGGCGGGCTACGGCTGGCTTAGCGGCCGTAGCGGCGGGCTACCTCCCGAAGCCGCTGGACGGATACTGCTCGAACGAGCCGCGGCGTTCCACGACGGACCGATCTCCTGGAACAACGTTTTGTATCTCAAGGGAGCGTGACGCTCCCCGGAGATACAGGCCGTCGTCTCAAGGGAGCGCGATGCTCCCTGGATATACAGACCGTCGTCTCGAGGGAGCGTGACGCTCCCTGGATATACAGACCGCCATCTCGAGGGAGCATGACGCTCCCCCGAGATACAGACCGTTGTCTTGAGGGAGCGTGACGCTCCCTGGAGATACAGACCGTTATCTGGAGGGAGCGCGACGCTCCCTCGATATACAAGCCGTCATCTCAAGGGAGCGCGACGCTCCCCGGAGATACAGGCCATCGTCTCGGGGGAGCGTGACGCTCCCCCGAGATACAGAGCGTCGTCCCGCGCGGTTTTCTAGATCGGCTGGAGCGATGCTTCCGGATTGAGCAGCGAACCCGGATCCAGCAGGCCGTCCGCGTCCGCGCCGGAGCTCCAGAGGTGACGGGCGCGGTCGAAGGCGGCTTCGGCCTGCGCCGGCTCGCCGGCGAGCCTCAAGACGTTGGCGACGTGGGCCGCCGCGAAGCCCTGGACGCGGTTGCGCCACTCCTCCGGCCCCCGGACCCGGGCGGCGATCTCCTCGGCGAGCCGCGCCAGGGAGGCGGCCCGCTCGATATCGCGGGGAGCTTGCACGGCGGATTCCTCGCAGACGCGTTCGACCAGCGCCCAGCTCTGGAACTCCCGGGCCACCTGGACCAACGCCAGCCGCTGGTCCTCGGGGAGGGGCTCCAGCCGCGACCAGAGCTCCCGCGCGCGTTCGCGGTCGCCGGCTCGCGGAGGATCGCCGGGGGGCGCCAGCCGGAGCAGGTGCTGATAGCTGTCGGCGATCAGGGCTGACACCTGGGCGCTGAGATCCTCGATGCCGATCCCCGGTCGCTTCCGGGTGCCGCTCAGCATGTCGGCGAACCGCAGGAGCTGCTCGCCCGCCTCCAGCGTGAGGCCGGCCCCTTTGGCCAGCCGCGCCAAGTGGTCGAGGCCGGGCTCGACCTGATCCAGCTCATAGCGGGCCAGGAGGGAGAGGTCCACGCCGGTCTTCTCGGCGAAGTCCTTCTGCGTCTCCCCGGCAAGGGCCCGGAACAGCCTGGCCATCCGGTTTCTGTGTCGCATTCGATCCTCCACTGGCATGAGATGAGGAAATTTCGCGCGTATCTACCCTAAAAAGCACCATGATTAGCGACAGGCGCGGCCCACGCGGACCACGAAGGCTCGCGCCGGCGTCGCGCGGAGACGAATCCGATGCACAGATCTCTCGTCGCCGTAGCTCTCACCTCGTCCCTCCTGGCCCCCGGGGCCGGCCATGCCACCGTGCTCGATCCGCTCTGGGCTTTCTTCACCTCGATCTGGAGGGGAGCGATCGAAAAGGAGGGTTGCGGTATGGACCCCGATGGTCGATGCGCTCCGGCGGTACAACCCAAGACCGATGCTGGCTGCGGGATGGATCCAAATGGGCGGTGCCTCCCCAAAACACAGCCCTCGTCCGACGGTGGTGGCGGAGCTGACCCCAACGGCTGACCTGATCTCATGCAGCAGTGAACCGGAGGCCCTGATCGTAGCGAGCCCGGAAGAGGTATCCCAGGACGCGACGCGCCAACTCGGCGGTGGCTTCGTCGCGCTCGGCGGCTTCCTGGAATAGCTTCAGAGCGGCCAGAGCCTCCCGATGCACCCCCTTGGACTCGAAGACCTCCGCCAAACACGAGGCGAGCGCCCGGATCTCAGCCGTCCGGCCGTCCTCAAGTAGCAGGACGGCTTCCTCCAGCAGTGCCAGCACAACGTCATATTCCATCTTCCGCTTGGCAAACTCCCGCCGCGCCTGGCTCAGCAGTTTTCGACCCTCTTCGAGTCGTCCTAGCCCAATGGCGATGCGCCCCTCCAGCCAAGTCACGCGGACAAGCTCGGTTTCGTCGCCTCTCTCTGTCACGAGGTCGCGGACCTGCTGTAGAAGCTTGGTGGTTTCCGAATGCCGACCAAGTTGACAGAAGATGACGGCCAGATTGAAACGCAGCATATACAACAGGCGTTCATCCCCCTTGCGTTCGACCAGCGGCTCTGCCTGGAGGAGTACCTCGACGGCCTGCTCGTACTCACCCATAATTTCAAGGGTGAACCCCTTGCTGATGAGGTAGCGCTCCGAGCAGCGGCCCACTCTCAGCGCTTCATCCAGTAGGGTCAGCGCCTCCTTGAACCGTCGTTGATCACGACGGAGCGATGCTTCCAGGTCGAGTAGCCGCCCCGGATCGAGCACCTCGGCAGAATCGTTGCCGCCTTCCCAAAGTTGTTTGGCGCGTTCCAGAACTGCCTCTGCCTTCTTGTGCTCGCCCTGAATTCGAAGGATATTCGCCACGTGAGCCGCCGCGAATCCCTGAACGCGGTTGCGCCACTCCTCCGGCCCCTGGACCCGTTCGGCGATCTCTTGGGCGAGTCGCGCCAGGGAAGCCGAGCGCTCGACGTTGCGGGAGGCCTGGACGACCGACTCCTCGCAGACACGCTCGACCAGCGCCCAATGCTGGAACTCCCCGGCGACCCGCGCCACCGTGAGCCGTTGGTCCTCGGGGAGCGGCTCCAGCAGCGACCAGAGCTCGCGGGCGTGCCAGCGCGCCGCTTCGAGGTCGGCGGGAAGGGGATAGTGATCCACGGGCGGAGCCGAGCGGGAGCGCCGGACGGCCTCGGAGAAGAACTTTCGCAGGACCCGCGCGCCCTCCAGGACTCCCGACTCGACCTCGTCGCGCTCCTCGGGGGTCATCTCCCGCTCCTGTCTCAGAGCTTCCAGGGCTTCCAGGCAGGCGGTCACGACGTCGACCTCCGCGGGCCGGCCCCGGACACCCCGGAGCAGGCGCGCGTAGACGGGATCGTCGAGATCCTCCTTCTTGAGGTGATACGAGACCTGCTTCTGGGGAATCCCAGCACCCGCCCCGATCTCCTTCTGGGAGAGGTCTTTCCAGAGGGCGAGGATGGAGAGGGTCAGCGGACGGAACGATCGCGGCATTCATCTCCTCCCAACAAGAGTTCCTCCCAAACAAGAAATTACCACCTTCTGAAAGGTCCGAGTGCGCCGGAAGCCCCGATCGTGACACGCCGGGAGGCGACGCGGGTGTCTTCTCCCGGAGATCGGTGTTGCCGGAACAGGAATTTTCGCGAGGTTTGGGAGTAGCGGCCCGCAGCCTGGAATCCGCGGCCAGAATCCCCGGCGTGAGGGAGGACGAAAGAATGAACGAGGTGGATCTGGCAAGGAAGGAGCTCGGACCCCTGATCGAGGGCCTGCGGGCGATCCGGTACCAGCTGGTGGGCCTCCAGGCGAGCATCCCGCCGACTCGCCAGGAAACCTCTCCGGAGGATCTGGAGGACGATCTCGACGCGGCGACCGAGATCCGCGCCATCCTCGGCAACGCCCTGCACGACCGCCTCGACCCACTGATCCGCGATCTGATCGCGGCGGCGGGCTGCGAGCGGGCGGCGCCGGCGCATCAAGAGCCCACGCCAACGTAGCACCGCAACCGCCGCCGCCCGTCAGACCCAGGAGCCCGGCGCGAGGGGAGCGGCGTCTTGCGACACTGCCACCGGCTCAGCCGCCAGCGCCCTATCCATGTGTCGTCTCGGGCCAGATGTCTCCGCCCTTCGGCCTCTACCACGGCTCCCCCCGGACCGATCCCCGCACGGCTCGACCAAGTATCACTCCCTGGTCTACCTGCCCGCCGGGCGGATCGTGGCGACGTTCCGCAGCTTGCCAGTGCAAGGCTCTCGCTTCCGAGCTGGCGCGCCTGTGGGTGCGTTGGGAGGAAGTGAGCCTACCGAAAGTCCCACGCTGCGGTTCCAGCGGGACGACCTGTAGTAATTGGAGACCCAGCTCTGCAAAGGATCTCGCCTCCCTGTTTTTCTCAGTGTGGCTATGCTACTCTGCGGCTGGGCCGGGCCGATTAACCCCATCCATTAACAGTGGAGAGGGCGTGCTTGGACATCCTGTTCTGTAACAGCAAACTGGAGAAGGAGTGCTGCGATGCCAAAGCCAGGCGGAAGCGGCATGGAGATGAGCGGGCTCGTCGCTTAGGGCGTCGATTAGATGATTTGCGGGCCGCCGCCACGCTGGCCGTAATGAAAACACTCTCCGGTCGATGCCACGAGCTTACGGCCGACCGCAAAGGCCAGATTGCCATCGACCTTGACGGTCCCTATCGTCTTATTTTCGAGCCGGCTAACGAGCCGTTGCCTCTAGACGGCAATGGCGCCCTGGATTGGAACCGTATAACCATAATTCGCGTGCTACTCATTGGGGACTACCACTAATGGCTAAGAATCAGTACAACCCGACAGAGGTTTCGCCTCCCGGGGAGACGCTATTGGAGGTTCTTGAGGAGCGCGGCTTAACTCAAGCCGAACTCGCGGAGCGCACGGGACGGCCCAGGAAGACCATCAACGAAATTGTAAAGGGTAAAGCGGCGATTACCCCGGAAACCGCATTGCAGCTTGAGCACGTTCTCGGCATCCCGGCGAGCTTCTGGAACGCTAGGGAAGCGCACTACAGAGAAGCCTTGGCTAAAAACGACGAGCTTGGGCGCTTTGAGGCCGAAGTCGAATGGATCAAGAAGTTTCCAATACGTGAGATGATCAAGCAGCGACTTATTCCCGCTTGTCCCGACAAGATGGGCTATTTGTATGCCATCCTCAATTTTTTCGGCGTGGCTTCGCCTTCCCAATGGCAAACCTTATGGAGCGAAGCGGCTTTGAGCGGGATTGCCTTTCGGAAGGCGAAAAAGAGTAACGAGTACGCGTTGTCTGCGTGGCTGCGTTGCGGTCAGATAGCAGGAGAACGAGCAGTTTGCCGCGACTACGACGCTGCCGCCTTCCGCTCAGTGCTTAGCGATATTCGGCGCCTTACGCTTTTGCCCCCTTCTCAATTCCAGCCGTTGCTAGAAGAAATCTGCGGTAAATGCGGAGTAGTAGTTGTGTTCATCCGGGAGCTTCCGGGCAGCGGAGCAAGCGGCGCCACCTTTTGGACAATGGGCCGTTCGCGGCCTGTGCTAATGCTTAGCTTGCGCTACAAAACAGATGACAATTTATGGTTTACATTTTTTCACGAGGCGGCTCACATTTTACTACATGGTAGGCGGGATGTCTTTATTGAAGGTCTAAATAGTGCGGACACGAGAGAAGAGGAGGCGAATCGCTTTGCAGGTGACTTTCTAATTCCACCGGATCGTTTGGCTTCCTTCCTTTACCGCTCAGGGTATAGGGCGCTCGAACGCATAAGCCGATTCGCAGCAGAATTGGGGATCGCTCCCGGAATTGTTGTTGGTCGACTGCAGCATGATAAACACCTCCCTCGTTCGCACGGGAACGGTTTGAAGCGGAAACTGGAGTGGGTATAGCTCAGGCTTTGAAGCCGTCACGCTCTCATGCTGTGAGCATCTCCAGCACCGCCCACGGCTTCCGAAGCGGCGGTCCTAAGCTGCGTATCGGTTAGTTCCCCTGCTTCTCTCGCCTTTAGCCACACCTCGCAAATCAGGGGGACCGCCTCAGCGTTCACCCCCTTCGCGAGAGAACCGGACGGCGTCAGATAGGGGGTCAACTTCAGGTCAGTTAACTCCTTTGAAATGAACTGCCTCAGCACGGCTGGAGACGGATATCGAGGCGGAACTGTCTCCGCTAGCCGTTCTCGTGTCGCAAGGGCGGTCCTGCCACCCGAGGCGTCGATGGCTCGCCGGCCGCCGTTTCCAGTATCATGCCGGGACTCAAGAGTCCTTCAGCATGAAGGCCGCTTACGGCGGCCGGCGAGGTGCGACGATGAAGCTTTCCGTGAATGGAAAAGAGCATGACGTCACGGTCGGTGATGACATGCCCCTGCTCTGGGTGTTGCGCGACGTGCTCGGCATGACCGGCACGAAGTTCGGCTGCGGGATGGCGCAGTGCGGCGCCTGCACCGTGCTGGTCGACGGCCAGCCGGTCCGCTCGTGCGTGCGGCCGGCCGCGGCGGTCGCCGGGCGCGCGGTGACCACGATCGAGGGCCTGAGCCTGCACGGGGACCATCCCGTCCAGCGGGCCTGGGCCGAGGTCGACGTGGTGCAGTGCGGCTACTGCCAGTCGGGCCAGATCCTGGCGGCGGTGGCCCTGCTGAAGGCGAAACCGCGGCCGAGCGACGCCGACATCGACGCCGCGCTGAGCGGCAATCTCTGCCGGTGCGGCACCTATCAGCGCATCCGCGGCGCCGTGCATCGCGCCGCCGAGCTGATGGAGGAGGGTTGACCATGCGTCCTCACGGTCCGCAGTCTCCTCCCCGAGAGGTGTCGCGGCGCGCTTTCCTCAAGAGCTCGGCGGTGGTGGGGGGGAGCCTGGTGGTGGGCTTCTTCGTGCCGGCCGGCATGCGGCGCTTCGCGTTCGCGCAGGAGCCTCCCGCCGCGGCGCCGGCCGCCCTGCCCGCCGTCAACGCCTTCCTGCGGATCGGCGCCGACGAGAGCGTCACCGTGCTGCTCGCGCACTCGGAGATGGGGCAGGGCATCTGGACCACGCTGCCGATGATGGTCAACGAGGAGCTGGACGCCGACTGGAGCCGCTTCCGCGTCGAGCACGCGCCCGCGGCGGCGGTCTATCATTCGCCGGTCTTCCCCATCCAGATGACCGGCGGCTCGACGACGACGTGGTCCGAGCTCGACCGCTACCGCCAAGTGGGCGCCGTGGCGCGCACCCAGCTCGTGGCGGCGGCGGCGGCGCAGTGGGGCGTGCAGCCTGGCGACTGCCGCACGGAGAACGGCTGGGTGCTCCACGGCGACCAGCGCGCGAGCTACGGCTCGCTGGCCGACGCGGCGTCCCGGCTCCCGGCGCCCGGGAAGGTCGAGCTGAAGGACCCGGCGGACTGGAAGGTGATCGGCAAGCCGACCCGCCGGCTCGACACGCCCGAGAAGATCACCGGCCGCGCCAAGTTCGGGATGGACGTCCAGCTGCCGGGGATGCTGACCGCGGTGGTGGCGCACCCGCCCACCTTCGGCGGCAAGGTGAAGGGCTTCGACGCGGCGGCGGCGAAGGCCGTGCCCGGGGTGCGCGCGGTGTTCGCGGTGCCTTCGGGGGTCGCGGTGGCCGGCGATCACTTCTGGGCGGCCAAGTGCGGACGGGACGCGCTCACGGTGGATTGGGACCTGGGACCGCACGCCGGCCTCGACACGGTGGAGCTCCTCGCCAGCTACCGCGAGAAGGCGAAGACGGCGGGGGACAAGGCGTCGGCCGGCGGCGACTTCGAGCAAGCGCTGGCGGACGCCAGGACGCCTCCGCTGGTCGCCGAATACTCGCTGCCCTACCTTGCGCACGCTCCGATGGAGCCGCTCAACTGCACCGTCCGCCACGGTGCCGAGGGGGTCGAGGTCTGGACGGGGACGCAGTTCCAGACCGTGGACCAGCAGCGGGTGGCGCAGATCTTCGGGCTCCAGCCGGAGGCGGTGGCGATCCATACGACTTTCCTGGGCGGCGGCTTCGGCCGGCGGGCCAACATCGCCTCCGATTTCGTCGTCGAGGCGGCCCACGTGGCGAAGAATCTGGACCAGCCGGTCAAGCTGGTCTGGACGCGCGACGACGACATCCGCGGCGGCTACTACCGGCCGATGGCCGTCCATCGCCTGGAGGGGGCGATCGACGCGCAGGGGGCGCCGGTCGCCTGGCGCCAGCGCATCGTCTCGCAGTCGATCGTCGCCGGCTCGCCGTTCGCCGCGATGATCAGGGACGGCATCGACCCGACGATGGTGGAGGGCGCGGCGGACTCCCCCTACGTCAAGGGCATCCCCCATTACCGCGTCGATCTCCATACCGTCGATCCGGGCGTGCCCGTGCTCTGGTGGCGCTCGGTGGGGAATTCGCACACCGCCTTCGCCGTGGAGTCGTTCGTCGACGAGCTGGCGCACGCGGCGAAGCGGGACCCGCTGGAGTTCCGGCGGGCGCTGCTGGCGAAGTCGCCGCGGGTGCTCGCGGTGCTGGAGCTGGCGGCCGCGAAGGCCGGCTGGGGGAGCGCTCCTCCCGCGGGGCAGGCGCGCGGGCTCGCCGTCCACGAGTCGTTCGGCAGCATCGTCGCCCAGGTCGCGGAGGTCGCCGTCGACGGCGAGCGGATCCGGGTGCACCGGGTGGTCTGCGCGATCGACTGCGGCATCTGCGTCAATCCGCTGGGCGTCGGCGCGCAGATGGAGTCGGCCATCGCCTTCGGGCTCGGGGCGGCGCTCCACGGCGAGCTGACGATCAGGGAAGGGCGCGTCGTCGAGAGCAACTTCCACGACTACCGGATCCTGCGCCTGCACGAGATGCCGCGGGTGGAGGTCCACATCGTCCCCAGCCATGAGAAATCCGGCGGCGCCGGCGAGCCCGGCACGCCGCCTGTCGCGCCGGCGGTGGCCAACGCCGTCTTCGCGTTGACGGGGCGGCGGCTGCGCGAGCTGCCGCTGCGGCTTGGCTCGAGAGGAGACCGCGAGGCATGAGAAGAATCGGCAGCCCCTGGCTCCTGGCGGCAACGTTCGCCGGGACCGTTCTCCTTGGCGCCGGCCTCCTGGGAGCCGGCGAGAAGCCCAAAGGCGCGGGCACGTCGCGCGCCGCCGCGCTCGCGGCCTTCGACACGGTCCAGACGGTGCTCCAGCATCCGCGCTGCCAGAACTGTCACATCCCGGGCGACGCGCCCCTGCAGTTCGACGCCGGGCTGGCGCACGCCCAGAACGTGCAGCGCGGACCGGCGGGGACGGGGGCGCCCGGCCTCCCCTGCTCGACCTGCCACGGCATCAGCAACCTGCCGGCGAGCTACGGGGCGCATACGCCGCCCGGCGCTCCGAACTGGCACCTGCCGCCGCCGGAGCGGAAGATGGTCTTCATCGGGCAGTCGAAGGCGGACCTCTGCGCCACGATCAAGGACACGAAACGCAACGGCGGCAAGGACCTGGCGGCGCTCCTCGAGCACGTGAGCCACGACAAGCTCGTCCTCTGGGGGTGGAACCCGGGAATGGGCCGCGCACCCGTCTCCGTCCCCCACGACGCCTTCGTCGCCAAGTTCAAGACCTGGATCGCCGGCGGGGCGCCGTGCCCGGCGGGGGAGGCGGCGAAGACGGCGCAGGTGCCGTGAATTGCGGGACGCAGGTGTTCGTGTCTTGATCGGTCCGCCATCTAATCCGGAGGCCCAACGGGCCGTTTTCCCTCAGCCCAGGGCATCGCCCTGGGATTGGTCATCGCCTCATGACCTGTTGCGGCCCGAAGGGCCGCGCCACCGGTTGAGTGAAAATTCGTACCGCCGGTTAGCGCGGCCCTTCAGGCCGCATCGCCTTCCAGGGTCCCCTCGGAACCCAGGGCGTTGCCCTGGGCTGAGGGAGCCCGGGCCGTTGGCCCGGTATGCGGTGATGTCGTCGGGGCGTTCACATAGGGCCACCCCTACAAAGAACCCTTCAATTCAAGGTTGAACGGCGTCAGGTCCCATTCCGCGCCGGCGCCCGCGTCCACGGCGTCGCGTAGACCACGATCTCGTTCCCGCCCATCGTGATGTTGCCCTGGATCGGCAGCGTGTAGACCGCGGTGAAGCGGGGGTCGCCGGCGAGGTTCGGGAACCAACTCGGGAAGATCACCACGTAGTCCGGATGGCGCCTTTCGAGGGCGGCCATCATGGCCTCGCTCCAGGGGGTGCCGGCGGCGGTGGCCCGGGCGACCTCGCGGCCGATCTCCGGGGTGGCGATGCTGGCGAGGTCGACGATCCGGTTGGGGAGGAGGTACTTGATGGCGCCGATGTCGTTGACCGCCAGCACGGCGCCGGGAGGGACGTGGCCGGCGAGCCAGCGGGCGATCGCCACGTCGCTCTCCTGGACGTTGCCGACGTTCTGGGCGTAGAAGCTCTCCCCCTGGAGCAGGGTGGCAACGGTCGGGGCGAGGAGCGCGGCAGCCCCCAGGGTTCCCAGCACCACCCGCAGAGGCGGGGCCGGGCGGAGGCGGTTCATCGTCTCCAGCGCCGGCTCGAGCGCCAGGGCGGCGAGGATCGCCAGCACCGGGAAGAGGGGGAAGTAGTAGCGGCCGAAGTTGCCCAGCATCCGGGTGGGGCCGGGGGTCAGCAGCGAGTAGGCGAACGGCATTCCGAACAGCCAGAGAGCGGGGAGGAGCCCGCGGTCGCGGGGGGTGCCGAGACGGCCGGCGAGCGTGGCCGCGCCGCCGGCGGCGAGCAGCGTCGCCCACGGCTGCGGCCGGAAGAAGAGGCCGAGGACGTTGGAGAGGTAGTGGAGGTCCGGCAGCAGGTGCCGCACCTCGCCTCCCCCCTTGGCCGCGTAGGTGGTGGGCAGTACGGAACCGCCCGCCCATCCGTAAAAGAGGAAGGAGCTGGCCAGGGCGCAGGCGACGAGGCCGGCTCCGGCGAGCAGGACCTGGAAGGATGGACGGCGCCGGATTGTTCTCTCCATTGGCCCGTCGGATGGGGCCGCGGCCGCCGCGAAGACGAGCAGGCGGTCGAGGAAGGCGAGGAGGAGCAGGAGCAGCCCCTCCGGCCGGGCGAGGACGGCGACGGCGAGGACGGCGAGCGAGAGCGGCGGGCGTTCAGGATCGGCCCGCTCGCGCACGTGGAGGATCATCCCCCAGAGCGAGAGCAGGACGAAGAGCGGGATCTCCATTCCCGACAGGGCCGACCAGACGAGCCAGCTCGTCGCCAGGGTGAGCCCGGAGGCGAGGGCGGCGAGCCCACGGCTCAGGCCCAGCTCGCGGGAGAGGCGCCAGGTGGCGTCGATCCCAGCGAGGTAGAGGGCGACGCCGAGGAGCTTGGTCCAGACCACGACGCTCCCCGGCAGCAGGAAGAGGAGGGCGAGCAGGGCGGTCCACAGCGGCGCCGTCGAGCCGGTCACCAACTCGCCGGGGTTGTAGGAGAGCCCGGCGCCATGCGCGAGGTTGCGAGCGAACTGAAGATGGATCCAACTGTCGTCCAGCGGAAACCCGAGCCCCCCCTTCAGACGGGAGATCTCCGCGAAGAGGTGGCGCAGGCAGGCGACGAGGCCGGCCAGGAGCAGCAGGAGCCGTAGCGGAATTCTCATGATTCGAGCGAAGCATACACAACCGGCGGGCTCCGGTTTATCATCGCGGGCCTCATGATCCTGCAAAGACTAGAAGCCCGGCGCCGGCAGGCGGCGCGAATCGCCCTGTACGGCAGTCTCGTCCTGGTGGGGGGGCTCACCTGGGGCGTGGTCAAATTCCTCGACGCCCCGCTGAGGTCCCGGCAGAACGAGCAGTGGATGCACCGCGACTACGCGAGCCTGCCGGAGGTGAAGCTGCTCCAGAAGTACGCCCAGATCGACACCAGCGAGACGACGGGCGACGAGATCAAGGGCGCGGAGTTCCTCGCCCGGCAGTTCCAGGCGGCCGGCATCCCCTACCGCATCGAGAAGGTGGGCCCGCGCAAGGCGAACATCTACGCCTGGCTGGTGGGCAAGGACTCGCGGCCACTGGTGCTGCACAACCACATCGACGTCTCGGCGGTCGATCCCAAGGAGTGGTTCTCCCCCCCCTTCGAGGCGCGCATCGATGGTCCCTGGATCTACGGCCGCGGCGTCTTCGACATGAAGAGCATCGCGATCGCCCAGATGCTGGCCATGATCGACCTCAAGAAGAGCGGCGTGCCGCTCACGCACTCGGTGCTCTTCCTCGGCACCAGCAGCGAGGAGCGGGGGAGCCGGCTGGGCATCCGGCGGATCATCCGGCTCCACCCGGAGATGGTCCGCAACTTCTGGGCGGTGCTCACCGAGGGCGGGGTGGTGGAGGCGCGGTCGCGCGACGAGATCAAGTTCTGGGGGACCGAGTTCGTCCAGAAGCGCTACGTCGACCTGATCGTCTGCGCCGCCGACCGCCAGCGGCTCGAGGATCTCCGCGGCACGCTCAAGAAGATGGGACCGACGGTGACCGACCTGCGCCTGACGCCGGAGGCCCGGGCCGTGCTCGCGTCGTACGCCCCGACCCGCGACCGCAAGGACCTGCGGGAGACGATGACCGACATCGACGGCGCGATGGGGGACATCAAGGCTTTCCGCAAGCTCCCTCCCTACGTTCAGTCGATGCTGCGGAACGAGGCCGTGCCGTTCCCGGTGCAGGAGTCGCCCGGCGGCGGCTGGGAGCTGGAGATCAAGTTTCAGCTCCTGCCCGGGGAGGACCTCGCGGCGGTGCGGGAGAAGCTGGTGCCGGGCTGGCTGACCTTCGGCCTGACCACGATGATCGACGAGCCGCAGAGCGCCCGCGGCGGCAGCCCGCTCGACAACCGCGTGTACAAGACGATCGTCGGGACCCTGCACGACTCCTACCCCGACGCGCCGGTGGGGCCCTATTTCCTGGCGTGGACGGCGACCGACTCCCGCTTTTTCCGCACGATGGGGGTGCCGGCCTACGGCTTTTCGCCGTTCCTGATCATGAACACCGACACCCTGCAGGTCGACCGCGCCAACGAGCGGTTCGCGCTGCCCGGCTTCGTCGACGGCGTCGACGTCTACAGGAAGCTGGTCCGCCGGCTGGTGTCTGACACTTAGTGCTAACGAACGGTGGCAAATTTTGTCGTGGATGAATTTGAACTCTAATAGAATCAGCGAGTTAGGATCGATGAACCCCTGGCATCGACCCTGCTATATCTCCTCGTCGACACGCCTCGCGGATGATCCGGAGGACAGCTTCAAACCCCAGGGGGAGGAGACCCAAACATGTTGACCAAGATCCGTAACCGTAACCATCAGAAGGGCTTCACGCTGATCGAGCTTCTCATCGTCGTGGCGATCATCGGCATCATCGCCGCACTGCTGATCCCGAACTTCCTCGACGCTCTGCAGAAGGCGAAGCAGAAGCGGACGGTCGCCGACATGCGCAACGTGGGCACCGCGATGTTCTCCTGGCTGACCGACCAGGTCGGCGCCGCCGCCGCCGGCTCCGCCGCCACCGACATCACGATGACCGATTACGGCGGGCCGACCACCTCGACGATCGTCGAGGGCGTCCTCTCGCCGCAGTACCTGCAGGCGGTCCCCGCGAAGGATGGCTGGAAGAACGACTACACCTACTTCCTGCGGACCGCTCCGGCCGACGTCCTGAAGGCGCACGTGATGGCGATCGTCTCCGGCGGCCGTGACGGCAGCACGGTGGCCGGCGGCTACACCCTGACCGGCTTCGACCCGACGGACTACGACCAGGACATCGTCTGGGCTGACGGCTTCTTCGTCCGCTGGCCCCAGAAGCAGTAAGCCGGAAGCAGCAGAACAAGGCAGCAGAAGACGTACCGGGCTTCGAGCCCACACGACACCCAAAGCGATTCAAGCTCTCTTCCCACGGGGGCCTCGACACGGAGGCCCCCCTTTTGTTTTTCTTCCACGATGCCGCCAAAGCTCCTGTCCGCGCCGCTCCTCGTCGTTCTCCTGATCCTGCCCTCCCTTCCCGCGCGGTCCGCCGCGGCCCCGGCTGCGCCCGTGGCGCTCTCGGAGCCGGCGGGGTGGCTGCAGCAATACCTGCGGATCGACACCTCGAACCCGCCCGGGAACGAAGGGCGGGCGGCCGCCTTTCTGGCCGGCATCCTCCAGCGGGCGGGGATCTCCTCGCGGGTGGTCGCCAACCCGGAAGGACGGGCCAACCTGTACGCCCGGCTGTCGTCGCCGAAGAGCGGCGGGCGGGCCATCCTGCTGCTCCATCACATGGACGTCGTGCCGCCCGGCCCGGGGTGGACCGTGCCGCCGTTCACCGGCCTGGTCAAGGGGGGCCAGCTCTGGGGGCGTGGGGCGGTCGACGACAAGAGCCTGGGCATCGCCCAGCTCGCCGCGATGATTGACCTCAAGCGCGACCTCCAGCGCGACCTCCAGCGCCGGCGTGCGCCCCTCGAGCGGGACGTCATCTTCCTCGCCGTGGCCGACGAGGAGAACGGCGGCCAGCGCGGCACGGGCTGGCTGCTCGCCAACCATCCCGAGCTCTTCCAAGGGGTCGAGGCGGTGATCTGCGAGGGGGGGCGCAGCCAGACCGGGGCCGGCGGCAAGCTCCTCTGGTGGGGGATCGAGGTGGCCCAGAAGCGGCCGCTCTGGCTGGAGGTGGCGACCTCCGGCCGCGGCGGGCACGGGGCCGGCCTCAACCCCGACAGCGCCAACCACCAGCTCATCCAGGGGCTGGCGCGCCTGCTCGGCGAGCCCTCCCGCTGGCGGGTCACGGCGCCCGTCCGCGACTACTCCCACGCCATCGCGCCGCTGCAGAACGACCGCTGGCGCAAGGTTTTCGCGAACATCGACGGCGTGATCGCGGAGAGCGGCCCGAAGGAGTTCCTGATGCCGGGCATGGCCAACCTCTTCCTCGATACGGTGCAGGTCACCGTGCTGCGCGGCGGCGAGCGGATCAACGTCATCCCCGAGCAGGCGGCGGCGCGGATCGACATCCGGCTGCTGCCCGACACCGATGCCGCCGCCTTCCTCGCCACGGTCAAGCAGCGGCTGGGCCCGGAGCTCGAGGTGAAGGTGCTGGTGACCTCCCCCCCGCGGCGCCGTCGCCGGCCTCGGGCCGCCTCTATCAGGCGATGGAGCAGGTGCTGCGTCCCGAAGGGCCGGTGGTCCCCACCTTCATCGCCGGCTTCACCGACTCGCGCTTCTTCCGCGAGCGGGGGATCCCCGCCTACGGCCTCTCGCCGTTCAAGCTCGGCCCCGACGAGTCCAAGGGGATCCACGGCACCGACGAGCACATCCCGCTCGCCGAGATCGACCACGGCGTCGAGCGGATGCGCCGGATCCTGGACGCCTACGCCGCCCCCCGGAGCCGGCGGTGACATCCCGTGCCCAGACGCTGACAATCTTTGTCGAGAAGACGTTTGGCTATAACCAGAAATCAACCTGTTTTCAAGGGTTTGTGATCGTTCCGGTCTCTGGCACGCCCCTTGCGCAAGCACCCCTGCGACCACTTGGAGGAATTTGTCATGAAGCGTAGACTCGCGGGGAAACAGACGGGCTTTACGCTGATCGAGCTCTTGATCGTGATCGCGATCATCGGCATTCTCGCCGCCATTTTGATCCCCAATCTGCTGGACGCCATGGAAAAGGCGAAGCAGAAACGGACGGTAGCGGATATGCGGATCACCGGCACCGCGATGTTCTCCTGGCTCTCGGACGAGGTCGGGGCGGCGGCGGCGGGCGCGGCGGCGACGAGCGTCGACATCAGCCAGTACAAGGCGATCGATCAGTCCGCGCTGCGGGATCTGCTGACCCCGCAGTACATCCAGTCGATCCCGACTCTGGACGGCTGGAAGACCCAGTACCAGTACTTCCTCGATCAGACCAATCCGCTCAATCAGCAGGTCATGCTGATCGGCAGCGGCGGGCGGGACAGGAGCACGGTCGCCGGCTCCTACTCGCTGGGAGGGTTCGATCCGACCGACTACGACCAGGACATCGTCTGGGCGGACGGATTCTTCGTGCGGTGGCCTCAGAAGTAGACCGCCGCCCGCCGTCGAGTATTCTTCCCGGATGCGCCGCTGGCTTGTCGCGATCCAGCCCGCCGTTGTCGCGGTGGGCTGGATCCTCTGTCTTCTCGCTCCGCTGCTGTCGCCGTCGCGGGTCCTCGCCACCCGCGACGTCGCGATCTTCCATCTCCCCCTGCGCCTGGCCTTTAGGAGGCTGGCCGCCTTCGGCCTGCCGACCTGGAACCCCTGGCTGAACGGCGGCCAGCCGATCCTTTCGAACCCCAACTACTCGGCGTTCTATCCGCCGAGCTGGCTGATCTTCGCGGTCTCTCCGCACCGCGCCGTCAGCCTGCTCGTCCTGCTGCATGCGGGGGTCGCTTTCGCGGGCGCTTGGCGCCTGGCGCGGCACTTCGGCGGCAACCGCGGGACGGCGGCGCTCGCCGGGGTGGGATACGTCGGCTGCGGCGCCTACTTTTCGCTGCTCAGCTCCTTCCCCCTCTTCTGCGGCATGGCCTGGTTCCCCTGGATCCTCGGCTGGACCGATGCCGCGTTGCGGGTGTCGGCGGGAGCCGGTGGGAGAGGGGCCTGGTGGCGGCCGGCGCTCCTCGCCGGCGGCGCGCTCGCGCTCCAGCTCCTCAATGGCGAGCCCTCGACGGTGGTGATGAGCGGCCTCGGGGTGCTGGCCCTGGCCGTCTCGGCGGCCGGCCGCCGTCCCGTGGCGATGCTGCGGGCCGCCGTGCCGGTCCTCTTCGCCGTGGCGCTCGCCGCGGTGCAGCTCCTCCCGACCGCGGGGCGCCTCGCCGACTCGGCTCGCAAGAACCTCCCCTCCGAGCAGGCCGCGATCTGGTCGATGCCCCCCGCGCGGCTGGTGGAGATCGTCTTCCCGCGGTTCTTCGGAGAGCCGGCGCGGCAGATGGAAGGCCTCTACTTCGGCTGGAAGCTCGAGGACCGGGACTATCCGTTCGTCGAGTCCCTCTATCCGGGGCTCCTGCTCGCGGTGCTGGGCGTGGCGGCCCTGATCCGCTGGCGTATTCCGCGGCGGGCGGCCTGGGCTTCCGCCGCGCTCGCCGGCGTCTTCCTGGCGCTCGGGCGGTACAATCCGCTGTTCGAAGCGTCGCGCAAGGCGGTGCCGGTCCTCGCGGTGCTCCGCTTCCCCGAGAAGTTCGGCGTCCTCGCCGTCCTCTGCCTGGGGGTCGCCGGCGTGCTCGGCTGGAAGCACCTGCTCGAC
Source organism: uncultured Acidobacteriota bacterium (assembly GCA_963698025.1). Classification (GTDB taxonomy): domain Bacteria; phylum Acidobacteriota; class Thermoanaerobaculia; order Multivoradales; family UBA5704; genus DATARR01. The sequence continues at coordinate 4,073,564 of OY969112.1, forward strand.
GAGCGCGAGGAAGGCCGGGTGAAGACCGCGGAGTTCCCTCTGGCGCTCGCCCTCGCGGTGCTCGCGGCCGCCCTCGTCCTCGCGCTGACCTTCCTCTGGGCGCCGCGCATCCCGCTGGGGGTGATCGCCGTCCACGGCGCTCCCGACCTCTCGCCGGCGCGGCGCCTCGCGGCGCTGGCCTATCTGCGTGGCGAGAGCTGGACCGTGGTGGGGACCGCCGCGATGGTCTCCCTCCTGCTCGGGCTCTGCCGGTGGCGCCGTCCGTCCAGGCGCCTGCTGGAGGTCCTGGCCGTGGCCGTGCTGGCCCTCGACCTCTGGTGGTACGGCCATGGCGTGCTCCGCACGCTGCCGGCACGGTTCTACACTCAGCCGCCGCCGCTCGCGGCGTCGCTCCTGCCGACCGAGAACCGGATCTTCGTGCAGCCGGTGCCGCCGGGCGCCACCGAGGTCCTACCCCGCGGCTGGGGGGACCCGGGGACGCTGGTCGTCCGTTCCCGGCTCGCCGAGCTGACCCCCTACTCGGGGTTGCTCTGGCACCTCTCCCATGCCTTCAACTCCGATTTCGACCTGATGCTCACCGGCTGGGGGCGCCAGGCGCAGCGGATCCTCGACGCCGAGTGGGCGCAGCCGCAGATGGCCTACCGCTATCTCGGCACCTGGAACGTGGAGACCCTTCTGCTGCGGGCGCCCGATTCGCCCGCAGCTGCGCGAGACCCCGCCGCGGCCCTGCGCAAGGTCGCCAACACCTATCTCCTCCCCCGCTTCCGTTTCGTGCCCCGGGTGAGCTTCCATCCGGACGCCGCCGGCGCGCTGTCGAGCGCCCGCACCCTCGGCTGGCGGGTCTCCCGTCACGAGCAGGCCCTCCGGCCGGGGGGGCCGGCGGAGACCGTGTCTTTCCGGAGCCCGCCGGTCCTGCTCTCCTTCGCCGACGAGGGGGGCCGGCTCGCTCTCCGCTACCGGGCGCCGGAGGAGGGGGGCTTCTTCGTCGCCGCCACGACCTTCGATCCGGGGTGGGGAGCCGAGCTCGACGGGGCGCCGCTCGCCGTCTATCCGACCGCCGCCTGTCAGCTGGGGCTCCGGCTGCCGGCCGGCGAGCACCGCCTCGAGCTCCGCTACCACGAGCGGTTCCTCCGCCCCGGCGCCCTGATCTCCCTGCTGGCGCTCGCGGCCGGGGTGGCGATCTTCCTCCGGACCGGGCGGACCACCGGGCGGCGGCCCCATCTGGCGTAGAATCCGGGAACCGTGCAGCTCCAGATCCTCCTCGGTGTCTACGCCGCGGTCCTCGGCCTGATCGTCGGCAGCTATCTCAACGTGGTCATCCACCGGCTGCCGCTGGGGATCTCCACGGTGTTCCCGCGCTCGCGCTGCCCGCAGTGCGGCACCGCGATCCGCGCCGTCGACAACGTTCCGGTGGTCTCGTTCCTGCTGCTCCGCGGGCGCTGCCGCCACTGCGGGGCGCGGATCTCCTGGCGCTACCCGGCGGTCGAGGCGGCCACGGCGGCGCTCTTTCTCGCCTGCTTCCTGCGCTTCGGCATCTCGCTCCAGGCACCGGTCGCCGCCCTGTTCGCCGCGCTGATGCTGGCGCTCGCGATGATCGACTACGACCACATGATCCTGCCTGACAAGCTGACCTGGCCGGGGATCGCGCTCGGGCTGCTCCTGCAGCCGCTGGTCCCCTGGGCCCGCCTGTGGGACGGCCCTGGGGGGCGGTGGCGGGGGGGGCCCTCGGCGCCGTCCTCGGCGCCGGGGTGCTGCTCGCGGTCTGGCTCGCCTGGTACCTCTGGCGCCACGAGGAGGGGATGGGTCTGGGCGACGTCAAGATGCTCGCCCTGATCGGCGCCTTCCTGGGCTGGAAGGGGGTGCTGGTGGCCCTCTTCTTCGGCGCCCTCTCGGGCGCGGCCGTGGGGCTGACCCTGATGGGGGTGCGCGGGCTCGACTCCAAGGCCAAGCTGCCGTTCGGGGTCTTCCTCGCCCTGGGCGGCCTGATCGCCCTCTTCTTCGGCGAGCCGCTGGTGCGGGCGTACACGGCGTACGCGCAGCTCTCATGACACCCTCGATGCGGTCGCCACGGTCGCCACGGTCGCCACGGTCGCCGCGGCGGCTGGGGCTGCGGCGCGAGGTGCTGATCCTGCTGCCGGTCGCCCTCCTGCTGCTCGTGGTGCTGTCGACCTTCACCCTCTTCTCCTACCGCAACGCCCTCGCCCTGCTCGCCGGCGAGCGCCAGCAGGAAGCGGCGCGGGTGGCGCGGGCGGTGGCCGACCGCTTGGCCGGGACCCCGGAGACTGCGGTGCCGAGCCCGCTCGCCCTGCGCGAGCCGGCGCCGTCGGCGCGCGGCGTCGCCCTGGTCGACGCCCGGGGGGTTGCGATCGCGATGCTCGGCGAGCTCCCCGCCGGCGGCCTGCTCGATCCGGCGAAAGGGCGGCCGATCACCCAGCCGCTCGGCGTCGGGCCGGACGAGTCGTCCCCCGACACGGTGACCGGTTTCGCCCCGATGGGCGGCGGCCCGGGCCGCCGCTACGTGCGGGTGGACCTGCCGGCCCGGGTGCTGGCGCGGCAGCGCCGCTCGCTCGCCGTGCTCACCGTCGCCGTGCTGTCGATCAACGCCGGGCTCGCGGTGCTGCTGCTGTTCTTCCTCCGCCACCTGCTCAGCCCCTGGGAGACGCTGCTGGCGCGAGCCCGCCAGGTGGGGGGCGCCGGCGTGGCGGGGGAGGACGAGATCGACTTCCTGCTCGGCACCTTCGACCGCGCCCTGACCGCCCTCGCCGGCCGGCAGGTGCGCTCGGCGGAGGACGACATCGCGGCCCTCGAGCGAACCCTCTCGGCGAGCCTGCAGAGCGGCCTGCTGCTGATCGATCGCGAGGGGCGCGTGCTGGCGCTCAACGCCGTCGGCGCGGCCCTTCTCGGCGCCGAGCTCCCCGAGCCGGGGGCGCCGCTCGCGCAGGTGCTCGCCGGTCAGCCCGAGCTGCGCGAGATCCTGGCGGCGGCGGTGGCGGAGGGGACCTCCCCCCAGCGCCAGGAGTGCGCCGTGCGCCCCGGTCCGGATGCCACGGAAGCCCTCACCGTCGGGCTGACCGTCCACCCCTTGCGGCGCGACGACGGCGAGGTGCGCGGCCTGCTCGTCCTCTTCGCCGATCTCACCGAGGCACAGCGGCGGGCCGAGGAGGGGCGCCTCGCCGAGAGCCTGGCCCAACTCGGCGAGATGGCGGGCGGCGTCGCCCACGAGCTGCGCAACGGTCTGGCGACCCTGCGCGGCTACCTGACGCTGATCGAGCGGCGGCCCGACGAGGACTCGATCGCCGACTTCCTCTCCGAGATCCGCGGCGAGGCCGACCACCTGGAGCGGGTGCTCCAGGACTTCCTCTCCTTCGCGCGGCCGGGCACCGCCCGCGTGCAGGAGCTCTCGCTCGTCCGCCTGCTGCGGCGCGCCGCAGCCGACCCGGCCCTCGACGGCGTCGAGGTGCGGGTCGAGGGGGAGGACGTGGTCCTGCGCGGCGACGCCCAGCTGCTCGAGCGCGCCGTGCGCAACCTGCTGCACAACGCCGCGCAGGCCGAGCGCGAGGCGGGGCGGCGGGGGCCCGTCGAGGTCGCGGTGGCGCTGGAGCCGGAGGGGGTGGAGATCGCCATCGAGGACCGTGGGCCCGGGCTGCCGGAGGAAATCCGGGCGCGCCTGTTCCACCCCTTCGCCACCGGCCGGCGGGGCGGCGTGGGGCTGGGGCTCGCGCTCGCCCACCGCATCGTCGTGCTGCACGGCGGGCGCATCCGCCTGGAGGACCGTCCGGGCGGGGGGACGCGGGCGCTGCTCACCTTCCCGCGCGACACGATCGTTACGATGAGTAACGAAACCACGCTCGCCTGAGTGGTCCGCCGGCACTTCGGTTAGCGCCTCAAGTCTATTCTCTTCAGTAGCTTGAAACGTTCTTCTGGCTCTCCCGAGCGAGTGGCACCTCCCTTGCTCTTTAGGGGCTCGCCATGAAAAACCCACTGCCCGGCCGTGACCCACGCGGTTTCTCCCTGATCGAGTTGCTGGTGGTGATGGCCGTCATGCTCGTCCTGCTCACGCTGGGTATGCCGGCCCTCCAGAACTCGCTCCGTCAGTCGAAGATGCGGGGGATCTCCCAGGAGATCTCGGTCCTGATGCGGCTGGCGCGCATCGACGCGATCAAGACGTCGTCCCAGGCGGTGGTGCAGATCGTCCCGCCGACCGCCACCGACCCCGGCCGCGTGCAGGCGTTCTCGGACCGCAACTCCGACAGCCAGTGGAACGACGGCGAGCCGGCGCTGGCGAGCTTCACCCTGCCGACCGGCGTGACCTTCGAGGACCACGACGGAAAGCTCGACAAGGACTCGGTCGACGGCTTCAGCGCCGACCCCGCGGGCGGACCGAACATGGCGATCTTCCGGCCCGACGGCTCGATCGACCGCACCGGGGGGTTCTGCTTCGCCGACACCTACCAGCACTACATGGATGTTCACGTGGAGCCCCAGGCCACGCCGCGGGCCGAAGTGCGCAAGTACGAGGCCGGCAGCTCCAAGTATGTCTCCAACGGCGGCAACGACAACAACGGCAAGGCCTGGACATGGGATTGAGGAGAGCTGGCATGCGAACCCGGAAGCACCTCCCGGCGGGGCGGCACGGCGCCGCGGGCTTCTCGATCATCGAGGCGATCATCGCCGCCGCCATCCTGCTCATCATCGCGCTCGGGCTGCTGCCGCTCTTCTCGCGCTCGATCAGCGACAACGTCAGCGGCAACGACGCCAGCCAGGCGACGAACGGCGGCCGGACCGAGCTCGAGGAGCTGCTGCTGGTGCCGTTCAACAACGACCGGATGACGGTCCCGGGCGGCGCCGCGATGGCGCAGACCCGGGAGGACCTGACGGCAGGCCTCACCGACAAGACCGGCGACAGCGACGAGGCGTGGTGGCCCGACCCCGGCCCCGGCGTCACCGGCCATGGCCCGGTGCTCTGGAAGCGCACGTCGGAGGTTCGCCAGTACACCATCAGCGACCTGGCCGACGGCACCCTCGACACTCCCCTGCCGGGGGGGACCCAGCCCACCTACATCCACCTCAAGGAGCTCACGGTGACGGTGGAAAACCCGAAGAAGAACCTCTTTGGCAACGGCCAGGGGATCACCCTGCGGGTCCTCAAGCCCTTCTGAGCGGAGCGCGACCATGATCGATCCTGATTCCACGCGCGGAGCGCGCCAGCGGGGCTTCACCCTCATCGAGGTGCTGGTCTCGCTGATCGTCACCGTCATCGTCCTGCTCGGCGTGCTGGCGCTGTTCGACTTCAGCAACAAGCTCACGCGCGTGCAGACCAACATCTCCGACATGCAGCAGTCGCTGCGCGTGGCCCAGAACGACGCCGTGCGGCTGATCCGCATGGCCGGCCGTGGCGGTTTGCCGCTGGGCAGTCTCCCCACCGGCGCGGCGGTGGCGGTGGCCAACAACGTGGCGGACAACACGCTCATCGGCGGCGCCGGCACGGCCAAGGTCGTTCCGGGCTCGGACGTGCTGACCATCCGGGGGGTCTTCTCGGCGCCCAGCTACCAGGTCAGCACGACCAACGCCGCGGCGTTCACCCTCACCCCCACCCCCGCCGCGCCGACGGGCGGCACGATCATCGTCTCCAGCAGGACGCCGACCGGCATCCCCCAGGACCTGACGGCGATCAAGGAGGCGATCAGCAAGAACCGGCCGGAGGCGTTGCTGCTGGTCGGCGGCCAGGGCTCCGACGTCTGGGCCGTCGTCGAGCTGGACCCGGCGAACTCGAACACCACCACGGATCCGAACAACTTCGTCGTCACCTTCAAGATCACCGGCGGGACGAACACCGCCGACTACTCGAAGTTCTCCTCGGCGGGAGCCGGAAACTTTCCGACCGAGCTGACCAGCGCCGGCTTCGTCGGCCTGCTCGAGGAGTACCGGTTCTACGTCCGCAGCGAGTATGCGGTCACCAACGACGAGACCTCGGACCTGGCCCCGAAGCTGTCGCGGGCCCGGGTCTATCCCGGCACCCAGAAGGCCTGGGACAACGACGACGCCAACTGGCACGCGGACGTCGCCGACAACATCTTCGACCTCCAGGTCGCGCTCGGCCTCGACACTGCGGCCAAGGATCCGGCCGCCGGCGCCTGCGCCGTCGGCACCATCGCGTCCGACGACCTTCATTGCGGCATCTATGAATCGAAGGACGGCGAGGGGGACGACTGGATGTACAACGGCGAGAAGGTCACCGACCCGCTGCTGTTCGCCAACTCCAGCCTCTACTACATCCGGCTCACCACGCTCGCCCGGGCCGACCGCCGCGACAAGGATTACCAGGCGCCGACGCTGGTGCGGGTGGAGGACAACACCTACAGCAAGCCCGAGACGGAGGTCTTCAACTCCGACAAGGAGCGCATGTACCGCCGCCGCATTCTGCGCACCGTGATCGACATGAGGAACCTTGGATGAAGACGCACAATCGCTCGCAGGCGGGCAGCGCCTACGTCATCACGCTGCTCGCCCTCGTGGTGCTCACGATCCTGGCGCTGTCGCTCGCCCTGGTGACCCAGACCGAGGTGCAGGTCGGCTCCAACGAGAGGACGGTCAACCGGGCGTTCTACTCCGCCGATTCCGGCCTGGGGATCGCCGTGGCGGAGGCCCTGGTGAACAGCTCCGGCCCCCAATCCCCGACGCACCCCGGCTCCACGGTGGTGGTGCTGAACAAGACGTCGATCGGCGGCGACGGCCCGGCGTCGGCCCACACCGCCGACCGGGTCACCATTTCGTCGTTCGTCCCCATCCAGTACGTGCGGTGCGACTGGTGCCCGGCCAACGAGGGGACTCAGAAGTTCTGGCGGGTCAGCCATGCCGTGAGCGCGACCGCGGAGCGGATCGCCTGGAGCGGCAGCGACGATCCCCCGGCCGACGCGATGCTGCTCGGGCAGAAGACCCTGAGCGCGATGTTCCAGTTCGAGCCCTGGCCGACCCCGTCGGTGGAGTCGATTCCCACTGACCCCGCGGTGCTGGCTCAAATCAAGTTCTAGACGCAGCTCTTTCGAGGAGAGGCTCCTATGTCGCCCAGAGATTGGTGGTTCGGCCGCACCGCGATCGGCTGTGTCATGGTCCGCGCCGCCGCGGCGCTCGCGCTGCTGGCGCTGCTCGGCTCCGCCGCCGCGCGCGGCGATGATCGCGACCTGCTGCGCAGCGCGATCGCCGATCCCTACCTGTTCATCCTCCTCGACACCTCCGGCTCGATGAACTGGAGCCCGAAGGGGGACTCCTGCCCGACCGGCGACTGCTTCGTGCCGCTCCAGGCCGACGACGCGGGCTCCAAGTTCTACCAGGCCAAGCAGGCGCTCTACGAGGTGCTGACCGACAACAGCCTGCCCAAGATCTACATGGGCTTCGCGACCTACAACCAGGACCAGCTCCAGGCCACGCAAAAGCACTGGCTCTACCAGGCGCAGGGGAACGGCGTGCAGCTCTCCTCGGGGCCCAACGTCTACTTCCCCGCCACCGGGGCGCAGGAGGTCTTCGGCACCGGCAGCCCCTGGGTCTGCGACACCGGCAACAACAACAACGAGGTCGGCTGCTACGCGGCTAAGCCGGCCCACCTCAACTCCGACTGGGAGCTCACCCGCGCACTGCGTCTGCCCAAAGGCGGGGTCACCTTCGCCTCGGCCCAGACCTTCTACATCATCAGCGGCACCACCACCTATAAGGTGACCTATACGCCGAACGGCGGCTCCTACGGTGGCACTCTCACGGTCAAGGTCGCCGTCCTCAAGTGCAACAATGCCGCCTGCTCGAGCACCACGGTGGTCACCGGTTCCCCGGCTACCGTCACCTACAAGCCGGTCAGCGACTTCGTCTCCTGGGACAACGGCGACTCCGGCACCCTGAGCCAGACGAACCCGTCGCTCGCCTACTACACCAGCGTCGCCGTCGACACGGTCGCAAACAACTCCTGCAACGGCTGGGACCCGAACACCGACACCGCCAGCGACAAGAACGCGGGCGGCTACAGCCTGCGCTGGCCGACCGACAGCTCGGACAGCCGGGGGGCCTCGTTCCAGATTGGCGACGTCATCCCGCTGGACTGGAAGACCGACCACAAGGTCGACATCCTGAAGCGGCTGGCGCCGAACTACGTCGACAGCTCGACGGTCCCCGACTTCCGTATCGCGCCCTACCTGGCGGACAAACCCTCGGGCTCGGAGACCTTCCTGCGGCTGAAGAGCGAGAACCAGCGCCCGCTGGTCGCCAGTGGCTCGACGCCGCTCGGCGCCTCCGTCCAGCAGTTCCGCACCTGGTACAGCGGCTGTAACAAGGACACCTGCGGCAGCATCGGCGGCTGGGCCGCCATCGCGGGCGCGCAGGACACCTCGTTCCAGTGCCGCCAGAAGTACATGCTCATCATCACCGACGGCGACGAGACCTGCGGCGGCGATCCGTGCAAGTACACCAAGCTGCTCCACGACCAGTACGGCGTGACGACCTTCGTGGTGGCCTTCGGCGTCACCGCCGCCCCGGGCAACACGCTCAGCTGCATGGCGGACGCGGACCACATCTTCTATCCGCAGACCAAGGACGAGCTGGTCAAGGACCTGAAGACCGCTCTCGGCAAGATCAAGGAGCAGGCGAGCACCTTCGCCTCGGCCGCCGTGCCGTCGGTGCAGGCCGAGATCGCGGACCGCATCTATCTCTCGAACTTCACCCCCCTCAACGATTCCCCCCTCTGGGACGGCCACCTCGACGCCTACCTCAAGCCGCTACCCCTCAAGGACGGCAAGCCGGACCGCTCCCTGGACTGCCCGGCCGTGGGCGCGGACGGGCGCTCGAGCTGCCATCTGTGGGACGCCGGCGTGGCCATCCAGACCCAGGCTCCGAAGCCGTCCGATCTCTCCTCGACCGTCGATACCACCACGCTCCGCCTCGGCACCGGCGAGGACCAGCGCCGGGTCTTCTATACCCAGGCGGTGGCGAGCGGCACCGTGCCGTCCACCCTGCGCCTGTTCACGCCGCCGAGCGGCGATCCGAAGAACAATCCCACCCCCGACTGGACCGATTTCCTCAAGGGGCTGAAGATCGCCGTCCCGTCGACCGCCGCGGAATCCACCAGCACCAAGACCCGGGTCACCAAGCTCATCGCGGACACGCTGGAGATCAAGAGCGCCACCATCCAGGCGCCCGGGCTGCCGGACAAGGACATCACCTACGTGCTCGGCGACATCTTCCACGCCGATCCGGTGCTCGTCGACCGGCCCAACAATTTCAGCTTCTATACCGCGAACCTCTACGGCACGGCGGGGGCCACCACCTGCACCAGCACCGACAAGGGCTATCAGTGCTTCGCGAAGGAGCAGCGCCGGCGCCGCAAGGTCGTGCTCGCGGGGACCAACGACGGGCAGCTCCACGCGATCGACGCCGGCGTCTGGGACAAAGACAAGCAGACGTTCACGGACGGCACCGGCAAGGAGGTCTTCTCCTACATCCCGCGGCTCGCCCTGCCGATCGTGCGCGACCAGGTGGAGAACGGCCGCCAGATCTTCGGCGTCGACGGCACGCCGAGGGTCCAGGACGTCTTCATGGACACCAACCACAGCGGCACTCCGACCGCGAGCGAGCGCGAGTGGCGCACGGTCGCCGTCGGCGGCTTCCGGGAGGGGGGAGGCATCGACGGCGGAGGCCGGGTGGGCGATTTCGTCAGCGGCTACTACGCCCTGGACGTGACGCATCCCGACACGCTCGACGCGAGCAACAACCCGACCCAGCAGACCGTCCCGAGCTGCCTGTCGACCACCAACGGCGTGCTCTCCAACTGCGGCACGCTGCCGTACCCCGCCGTCCTCTGGGAGTACACCGATTCGATCGGCACCTCGCAGATGGACGAGGACAAGAACGGCTATGCCGACCTCGGGCAGACCTGGTCGGTGCCGACCATCGGGCGGATCAAGGTGATCGAGGGGGGCAAGCAGGTCGACAAGTTCGTCGCCATCTTCGGCGGCGGCATGGATGCCGACAACAAGCTGAGCCCGAAGCGCGGCAACTGGCTCTACATGGTGGACGTCGAAACCGGCCAGACGATCTATAAGCGCCAGCTCGTCGGCGCCGCGCCGGCCGATCCCGCCGTGCTCGATGTGGACCTCGACGGCTATCTCGACACGATCTACATGGGCACCACCGCCGGCTTCCTGTACAAGGTGGACATCAGCTCGCCGGGGACGCTGCAGGACGTCACGCTGACCACGACCCAGGCGGTGCCGCCTCTCGCCACCGCCGCGACGGTGAAGCGGATCACCGACGCGTCGTGGGAGCCGTTCTCGATCTTCGACACGCTGAGCCGGCCGATCTACCTGGCGCCGACGATCCTGTATGTCTCCCGGCTGGGCCGCTTCGCCATCGCCTTCGGCACTGGCGACCGTGAGGCCCTCTGGAACCTCGACGGCCAGGTCGGCCGGTTCTACGTGATCGTCGACGACAATTTCACCTCCGGCAGCCTGCCCAAGACGGAGGCGAGCTACGAGGCCATCGACGTCACCTCCAGCAACGTCGCCTCCTCGGCCAACTTCGTGCTGAACCCCAGCGCGGGCAAGAGCCGGGGCTGGTTCCTGAAGCTGCAGGCCAACGAGAGGGTGATCACCCAGACCTTCGGCCTCTCCGGGGTCATCATCTTCTCCGGCTTCCAGCCGCAGGACATCGGCACCGATCCGGCGGCCGTCTGCGCCCGCGGCGGCAGCAGCCACATCTACGTGGTCTACGCCAACAACGGCAACTCGATCATGGAGGTGGGCGGCACGCCCACCCGCTTCCGCGTCGTCTCCACGTTCGTGACCAGCCCGTACGTCGAGCAGGGCTCGACCAAGAATCCGCCGCCGACCAGCGGCGGCGGCTCGGGCGGCGGCGGGGGCACCGGCACCAACTCCGAGCAGCTCGACGCCACGCAGGAGCAGATCGTGGCGGAGGTCAAGAAGCTCATGCCGAAGCGGTGCAAGTTCGGCAACCAGTGGATCAGCATCAGCGGCAACGGCTCGGACACCACTCAGCAGCGGTATGGGACGGTTCCCATCTGTGTGGTCGAGCAGAACTTCAAGGAGTGGTAACTCGATGAATCCGATCAGCCCGACGAGCAACCGGCGCGGAATCGTCCATGGGATCGTTCCCGGCCTGCTGGCCCTGGCGCTGAGCGCGGCGGCGGCCCTGCCGGCTCACGCCGACTGGCTGGTGACGCACGAGGGGGGGCAGGTGGAGACGAAAGGCCCCTGGCAGACCAAGGGCAGGCTGGTGGTCTTCACCCGCGCCGCCGACGGCGCGCTCGCCTCCCTGCGCGCCTCGGAGGTCGATCTCGACGCCAGCGCGAAGCTCACCGCCGCCGCGAAGGTCAAGGCGGAGGCGCCGCCACCGCCGGAGGCGCCGCAGAAGAAGATCGCCGTGCTGACCGACAAGAACTTCCGCCGGCCGGCGCCCGCCGACAGCGGCGAGCCGGAGGGCGCGCCGCCGGCCGCCCACGCCGGTCCCCTCGTCGTCAGCGACTGGAAGCGGGTGGACCTCTCCGGCGGCGACGGCATCTCGGTCGAAGGGGTGGTTCACAACACGACCGGCGAGCTGATGATCAACGCGTCGGTCGAGGTCCAGCTCTACAACGAGGCCGGGGATCGGGTCGGCACCGCCCTCGGCCTGCTGACCTCGACATCCCTCAAGCCGGACGGCACGGTCCCGTTCCGGGCCAACTTCCCGGGCGTCTTCACCTTTACCCGCGCGAAGTTCGAGGTCAACGGCCTGCCGGTCAACATGGCCCCGCCGGCCTCGCCGGACCAGAAGCCGGCGGACAAGACCCCCCCGCCGTAAGGGGTGGTTCGGGGCTCATTCCCGATACTTCGGCACCCCTTCGAGATCGTGCTCCCGCACCTTGCGGAGCACGGTCCGGTAGCTCATCCCCAGGATCTCCGCCGCCCGGCGCTTGTCCCCCTCGGCCTCGGTCAGCGCCTGCCGGATCCGCTCCCGCTCGCCCGAGCCGGCGAGGGGGCGCAGCAGGGACCGCAGGTCGGCGGCGCGGATCGCCGGCCCCTCCGCCAGGATCACCGCCCGCTCGAGGACGTTCGCCAGCTCGCGCACGTTGCCGGGCCAGGGCTGGCCGGCGAGCAGCTCGGCCGCGTCCTCCTCCAGGCGCGGCGGCGGCTCGACACGGTGCCGGCGGGCGATCTCCACGAGCAGGTGGCGGGCGAGGAGCGGCACGTCGCTCGCCCGCTCGCGCACCGGCGGCAGCTCGATGGGGAAGACGTTCAGACGGAAAAAAAGGTCGGCCCGGAACTCCCCGTCGTCCACCATAGCCGCGAGATCACGGTTGGTGGCCGCGACCAGGCGGACGTCGGCGCGCAGCGTCCGGCCGCCGCCCACGCGCTCGAAGGTCCGCTCCTCGAGCGATCGCAGCACCTTGCCCTGGACGCCGAGCGGCAGCTCGCCGATCTCGTCGAGGAACAGCGTCCCCCCCTCGGCCTGCTCGAGGCGCCCCGGCTGGCGGCGGTCGGCGCCGGTGAAGGCCCCCTTCTCGTGGCCGAAGAGCTCGTTTTCGATCAGCGCCTCCGGGATCGCGGCGCAGTTCAGGGCGACGCAGGGGCCCGACCGGCGCGGCGAGAGCGCGTGGATCGCCCGGGCGAACAGCTCCTTGCCGGTGCCGCTCTCGCCGGTGAGCAGCACCGTGCTCTCCGTGGGCCCGACCCGCTGCAGCAGGCGGATCGCGGCGCGCAGCCGCGGGTGGGAGCCCACGATCGGCGGCGCTCCGGCCACCCGGAAGACGGCCGCCTCGCCGCGCTCGCCGATCGCCCGCTCGATCAGCCGCGCGAGCTCGTCGATCTCGAGCGGTTTCTCCAGGAAGTCGTAGGCGCCGAGCTTCATCGCCTCGACGGCGGCGCCCACCGTGCCATAGCCCGTGAGCACCACGACCGGCACCTGCGGCTGCGCCGCCCGGCTCGCCTCCAGCACCTCGATCCCGGAAACGTCGGGGAGCTTGAGGTCGGTCAGCACGAAGTCGAAGGGGCGCTCCGCGATCAGCCGCAGCCCCGAGCGGCCGTCCGCAGCCGCCACCACCTCGTACCCCTCCTGGCCGAGCGCCCGCTCCAGCATGCGGCGCAGGGAGTCGCGGTCTTCGACGATCAGGATGCGGCCGGCAGGCATTTCAGATCCTGGGTTCTGGAGTCTGGATCGCGGCTTGGACGGCGGCGATCAGGAGGTCGTCGTCCGCGGGGGCGACGGTCCGCAGGTCGAGGTGCAGGCGGTCCTGGCGGAGGTAGCCGACGACCGGAGGGCGCCCCAGGCGCAGGCGGGCGAGGAGGGCGTCGTCCCCCGGCAGTGCCAGAGCCTCGCCGGGAATGGGGACCTCCGGGGCCGAGCCGCCGCCCAGGAACGCCTCGGCGGGAACGATCTCGGCCTCCAGCGCCGCGGCGACTCTCTCCAGACGGGCGCGGTGGGCTTCTCCGGCCGGCCAGAGGCGGTCGAGCGGCAGCGGGGCTTCGGCCAGGTGGAGACGGAGCACCCCTTCGAGCGCCGCGACCGCCATGCGGTCGGGGCGGAGCGCGCGGTAGAGCGGGTGGCGCCGGCAGCGCTCGATCAGCGCCGCGCGGCCGACGAGGAGACCGGCCTGGGGGCCCCCGAGCAGCTTGTCGCCGCTGCCGGTGGCGAGATCGCACTCCAGGGCGATCAGCTCGGCGAGGCTCGGATGGCCGGCGAGCTGCGGCGCCGGGTGCGGGCGCAGCAGGCCGCTCCCCTCGTCCACCAGCACCGGCACCCCCGCGCGGGCTCCCAGCTCCGCGAGCTGCCGGGGCGCGACCGCGGCGACGAATCCGGTCTGCCGGAAGTTGCTGGGGAAGACCTTGAGGAGGAGCGCCGTCTGCGGTCCGATCGCCGCCTCGTAGTCCGCGATCCGCGTGCGGTTCGTCGCCCCCACCTCGATCAGGCGGGCGCCGGCGGCGGCCATGATCTCGGGGATACGGAACGAGCCGCCGATCTCGACCAGCTCGCCGCGCGACACCACTACCTCGCGCCCCGCCGCCAGCGCCGCCAGCACGATCACCAGCGCCGCCGCGTTGTTGTTGACCACCAGGCCGGCCTCGGCCCCGGTGAGCGCCATGAGCAGCCGCTCGGCGCGGCGGTTGCGCTGTCCGCGCTTCCCCGTGGCGAGATCGATCTCCAGGTCGCAGTAGGCGTCGAGCAAGGGAGGCAGGCTCCGCGCCAACGTCTCCGGCAGGGGCGCACGGCCGAGGTTGGTGTGGAGGAAGATGCCGGTGGCGTTGAGCACCCGGCGCAGGGGGTTGCCGAGGAGCGCCTCGACGCGGGCGGCGATGCGCTCCGGCAGCGTGGCGACCGCGCTCTCCCGTTCCGCTGCGGAGAGCGGCGGATCGGCGGCGAACCGGCTCCGCAGGTCCTCGACCGCGCACCGGGCTTGGACCCTTACGGACTCCCGCCCGTATAATGGGATGAGACTCGCAATCGCCGGGTGGCTCAGCAGCCGATCGAGCGACGGCAGACCACGCCGGGCGTCCAAGGAGTTAGAGTTGTTCATGATCAGGCCCCAAGCATTCTAGGAGATCCGTGGACCCCAAGCGAAATCCACGCGCCGGAGGCTCTTTCAACCCGCCGCCCAAGCCGGGAGCCGCGGGACGCCCCGGCATGGCCGGCGCGAGCGCTCCGCAAGCGCCGGCGCGGCGCCAGGCGCCGGGATTGGGCGACGCCCTCGACCAGCTCAACCGGGACGTCCAGCAGCTCCGCGTCGACTTCGAACGCTTCTTCAACGGCGCCCTCCCCTTCCCTCCGGAGGAGCTGCGGGGGCGCGTCCAGGCGCAGATCCGCGGCCTGCGCGGCATGAGCAGCGGCGCGACCGCCGTGGACGCCTTCCGGCTCAACGACCTCGAGGCCCGCTTCAACAGCTACGGCGAGCTGTTCAACCGCCGCTTGCGCGACATCGAGGAGGGGCGCCACCCCGCCGCTCGCCACGCGCCCCCCCCGCCCCCCCGGCGCTACGACCCTGCGCAGGGGATCGTCTTCGGCGACCGCGTCGACCCTGACGCGGCCGAAGCGCTCTATCAGGGTCTCGTCTCCGCTCCGGGGGATACCCCCCGGTTCGATCTCGACAGTTTCCAGACTTACCTAACGCGGCAGGTGGCCGCCATCCGGGAGAAGACGGGCTGCGCCGAGGTGCAGTTCCGGCTTGCCTCCGAGGACGGCAAGGTCAAGCTCAAGGCCCGCCCGGTCGTAGCCCGCGAGGGCTCGTAGAAGGAGAATATCCGTGCGTAGAAGGAGTTCGTGGATCCTCATCTCTGCCCTCGCCGCCCTGACCGCGATCGTGGCGATCGCCGCCCTCGCGGCGGCGCCGCCGAACCTCGCCAAGACGATCGCGGCGCAGCGCCGCCTCGCGACCGAGCGTCCGCAGGACCCCGCGGTGTTCAACGACCTGGGGAATCTGCTGATGCTCGTCCCGCAGCCCACGGAGGCCGAGACGGCCTACCGCAAGGCGATCGAGCTCGACCCCAGCAAGGCATCGGCCCTGTTCAACCTCGGGCTGCTGCTGCAGCAGCGGGGCGAGACGCGCGAGGCCTATGACCTCTACCAGCGCGCCTTGAAGGCGGATCCCAATCACGCCTGGGCCCATTACCAGCTCGGCACGATCCAGGAGTCTCGCCGGCAGAGCTCGAAGGCGATCGAGTCCTACGCGCGGGCGTTCGCGCTCGACCCGCAGCTCGCCTTCCCCGAGGTCAACCCCCATATCGTCGACAACAAGCTGGTGACGGAGGCGATGCTGCGCGCCTACAAGGGTGACTTCGGCACCAATCCGCAGGTGCCCAAGATGTACGACGACGCGGCGCGGATCGCCGCCCTGCTGGTGCCGGCGCCCCAGCGCGCGGACGAGAGCAAGGACCAGGTCGCCACCGGCCAGAATCAGCAGCGCCCACCGGCGACGGCCGTCCGCCCGCCCGTAGCGGGACGGGGAACGCCGGCGGCGGCCCCGCAGGCGCAGGGGACCACCGTGCTGCGCGAGCAGGACCTCGACCGCCGCAATGTCACCGGCCAGGTCGGGGCACGCGGCGGGGCCGCCGGCGGCGTGCGCCCGGGGCAGCCGCAGGGTGGTCTGCACCAGTGGAACCGTCCGGAGCCGACCCTCCAGGAGGTCCCCGGAGGCGACGACGGGGACGGCGCTCAGCCCGCGCCGGTGATCACCCCGCCGTCCGGCGGCGTCTACTACCGCCCGGGGATCCAGAGCACGGGACGGCTGAACCTGCGCATCGCTCCCGACCTGACGGCGCGGCGGTAGGGCCAAGAAAGGGACACGAGGGACGGCAGGGACACAAGGACTGAGGGATCAGAAGCCCTTGAGTCCCAGCTGTCTCTTACGTCCCTTGTTTTCTGCTAAACGTTGAAGCGGAAGTGGGTCACGTCGCCATCCTTCATCAGGTACTCCTTCCCTTCCAGGCGGAGCAGGCCGGCGTCGCGGCAGGCGGCCATGGTCTTCAGGCGGATCAGGTCGTCACAGTGGACGACCTCGGCGCGGATGAAGCCGCGCTCGATGTCGGAGTGAATGCTGCCGGCGGCCTCGCGGGCGCGGGAGCCGCGGCGGATCGTCCAGGCCCGCACCTCGTCCTCCCCCACGGTGAAGAAGGAGATTACCCCCAGCAGGTCGTAGCTCGCCCGGGTCACCCGGTCGAGGCTCGGCTCGGAGAGGCCGAGATCGGCCAGGAAGTCCTTCTGCTCCTCGGGCGAGAGGGTGCTGATCTCCTGCTCGATCGGCGCGCTCACCGTCACCGCCCGCACCGCTTGCCGGACCTGGACCCCGAAGGCCTCGGGCGCCTCGGCGGCCCGGGTCTCGTCGGCGTTGATCACGATCAGCATCGGCTTGGCCGAGAGGAGCTGGAAGCCGCGCAGGCGCTTCTCGTCGTCTGGATCGAGCGCGACCTCCCGCAACGGCTTCTCGGTCTCGAGCGCCGGCAGCACGATCTCCGAGAGGATCTGCCGCTCGCGCTGCTCCTCGGGGTTCAACCCCCGTTTGGTCGCCTTTTCGAGTCGCTCGAGCCGCCGCTCCACGATGTCGTGGTCGGCCAGGATCAGCTCCAGGTCCATCGTCGAGACGTCCCGGGCTGGATCGATGCTCCCCTCCGGATGGAGGATCTCGGGATCGTCGAAGGCCCGCACCACATGGACGAGCGCGTCGACCATCTTGAGCTTCGCGAGGTCGAGGCTCTCGGCGCTCTCCCCCTTGGTGAGGCCGGGGATGTCCACATACTGGACCGTGGCCGGCACGTAGCGCTTCGGCTTGAACAGGTCGCGGAGCGCCTCCAGGCGGGTGTCGCGGACCTGGGCCGCCCCCATGTTGGTCTGGCTGGAGGTCGCGTACTTGTCCGTCGACTGATGCGAGGCCGTCAGCGTATTGAAGAGCGTCGTCTTTCCCGACTTCGGGAGACCGAGAATGCCGAGTTGCACGGGATATTTCCTCCGGAAGAGCCGTTCGAGGCCGCCGGGAGGTTATCCGCCCCCGGCCCCTAGGTCAATCAGCCGTCAAATCAGTCCTCGAGCGTCCGCCCGCGGGTCTCGATCGCCCAGGGGAGGAGGAGGAGGCCGGCGAGCGGCACGAAACCGACGTAGAAGAGGGCCTTCAGGGCGCTGGTCAGCGAGTTCGCCCCCTGGGCCGCGATGCTCCCCACCAGGATCGGACCGGCCGCCGCGATCACCCGGCCGATGTTGTAGCAGAAGCCGGCGCCGGTGGCCCGTAGCCGCGTGGGGAAGAGCTCCGGCAGGTAGTAGGTGAAGCTGCCGAACACCCCGAACACGGTGAGGCCGATCAGGAAGTACATCGCGAGGCGCGCCTCCGGCTGGAGGTCGAGGCCGAACGTGCAGAGGATCGCCGCCGCCGAGCCGGCGAAGTAGAGGAAGAACATCGTCTTCCGGCCCAGGTACTTGGCCGCGGGGATGGTGAGCAGCGTGCCGATCAGCCCGCCCAGGTTGAAGTAGTTGGTGGCGATCCGCTTCCACCCCTCGACGAGGGCGAGGGTGGCGGCCCGGTCCAGGTTCCGCAGCTTGGCGGTAGCTTGGGCGAGGCCGGTAGAGACCACCGGGATGAAGGCGTTGCAGCTCCACCACATGATCAGGGCGACCACAGCCATGCAGAACCCGGAGAGGGTGATGGCGCGGTACCGCTTGGTGAAGAGCTCGGCCAGGCGCGGCGGCGGCGCGGAGGAGGCGGCCGATTTCCAGCGCTCGGGCTCGCGCACGAAAGCGCGCACCAGGAAGGCGGCCGCCGCCGGGATCAGCCCGGCGAGGAAGACGTAGCGCCAGGAGGTCTCGGGCGATCCCTTCCAGAAGTTGCCGGCGATCTGGAAGTTGACGAAGGTGGCGAGGAACAGCCCCACCGGCGCCGAGGTGTAGAGGAGGGAGCCGGCCTCCACCCGCCGGTGCTCCGGCACCACCTCCGCGACCATCGACGCCCCGGCCGCCCACTCGCCGCCGATCCCCAGGCTGGAGACGATGCGGAAGAACATCAGCACCCAGAGGTTGGGGGCGAAGGCGCAGGCGGCGGTGCCAAGGGCATAGAGCAGCATGGTGAGCATCAGGGTACGGGTGCGCCCGATGCGGTCCGCCACCTGCCCGAAGAGGATGCCGCCGACCGCCCAGCCCACCAGCAGGACCGAGGTGAGGATGCCCGTCCACTGCAGCGTCGCCGCCTTGGCCGCCGGCGAGCCGATCGTCAACCCGAGCAGCGTCGGCACGCAGTTGGGGGCGACGAAGTTGAACAGCAGTCCGTCGAAGACGTCGAAGCCCCACCCCAGCCAGGCGGCGAACAGCACCGTCCACTGGTAGGCGTTCATGTCGAGCAGCCGGCGTCCGCCGGCCGCCGTCGCCGCTTGGGGATTCATGGGCTGGCGATGATAGCAGGACGGGCGAGAAATCTCTTCTTCATGGGTCCTCTGATCTCGCGTCCGCAAGGACTCGATGAATCCGGATCCCCGGGATCCTTTCGAAGTGGCGGAGATTACCGGTCACCAGTTCCAAACCATGATGGAGGGCTGTGGCGGCGATCTGAAGGTCCGCATCCGCCAAGGGCTTGCCGGCGTCGGCGAGCTTGGCCTGAATCTGGCCATATATACGAGCGATCGCTACGTCGTAAGGGAGAACGGTGATCGCAGGAAGGATATGTGTTTCGATATTCGCCAGATGTCTCGCAGTATCGGGCGATCGGAACGCTCCCCTGAAAAGCTCGCCCACGGACACGGCGCTCGTGAATTGCTCCGCACGGGGAACCGTCCCGAGCCAGCTCAGGTAATGGGGAGAGGGCCTTTTCTTGTACAGTTCTGAAATGGCATCCGTATCGAAAAGGAAAGCCACGAGGTCATCCCCAATCTGGAAGGTTTCTCGGGCCGCTTCGCCGGATCTCGACGGTACGCTCGGCCAGCTCTTCCGAGCCTTCCCATCCCCCGGCCAGGCTGGCGAGCCCCTTCTCCGGTCCCGCGGCCCGGAGCCGTTGAAGCTGCTCCAGCTCACCTGCGGGAACGAGGGCGACGACCGCCTTGCCATGACGTGTAATGACGACAGACTCTCCGGACTCTGCGGCCCGGATCCAGTCCGCGAAGTGGGCTTTGACTTCTGCGACCGATGCGCTCTTGGACACGAATCCTCCTAAACAGGTCAGAAAGATCATATCGCCCTCTTCTCGCCGCGTCCAACGGGTCCGTGCCACAATCCCCCTGCCATGGCCGAACCCGCCGTCACGATCCCTGTACCCGAAAGCCCCCGCGCCCGACCCTCCCTCTTCGCCCGGGTTCCCAGGGGAGGGGCCTCCAATCCAGACGAGATCCTGGATCTGTTCGTCGATTGGGCGGCCGAGGCGGGGTTCGAGCTCTATCCAGCCCAGGAGGAGGCGCTGCTGGAGATCATGGCCGGCAAGCACGTCATCCTCAACACGCCGACCGGCTCCGGCAAGTCGCTCGTCGCCCTCGGGCTCCACTTCAAGGCGCTCTGCGAGGGGAAGACCTCGTTCTACACCAGCCCGATCAAGGCGCTCGCCTCGGAAAAGTTCTTCTCGCTCTGCGACGATCTCGGTCCCGAGAACGTCGGCATGCTGACCGGCGACGCCTCGATCAACCCGGACGCGCCGGTGATCTGCTGCACCGCCGAGGTGCTCTCCAACCGCGCCCTGCGCGAGGGGGAGCGGCTCGACGCCCCCTACGTGATCATGGACGAGTTCCACTACTACTCCGACCCCGAGCGCGGCGTCGCCTGGCAGATCCCCCTGATCACCCTGCCGCACACGCGCTTCCTCCTGATGTCCGCGACCCTCGGCGATGTCTCCTCGATCGGTGAGCACATCCAGGACCGCACCGGCATCGAGGTGGCACTGGTCAGCTCCGAGCAGCGCCCCGTCCCGCTCGACTTCGAGTACCGCGAGACCCCGCTCCACGAGACCATCGAGGCGCTCATCGCGGCGGGCAAGGCGCCGATCTACATCGTCAACTTCACCCAGCGCGAGTGCGCCGAGCTCGCCCAGGCGCTCACCAGCGCGCAGGTCTCCAACCGCCAGGAGCGGGAGAAGATCCGCGAGGCGGTGGGCGACTTTCGCTTCGACACCCCCTACGGCAAGGAGTGCAAGCGCTTCATCTCCTTCGGTATCGGCGTCCACCACGCCGGGCTGCTGCCGAAGTACCGGCTGCTCGTCGAGCAGCTCTCGCAGCAGGGGCTGCTGCGCGTCATCGCCGGCACGGACACGCTGGGCGTCGGGGTCAACATCCCCATCCGCACCGTCCTGTTCACCAAGCTCGCGAAGTTCGGCGGCGTGAAGACCTCGATCCTCTCGGTGCGCGACTTCAAGCAGATCGCCGGCCGCGCCGGCCGCAAGGGGTTCGACACCCAGGGGAGCGTGGTCGCCCAAGCGCCCGAGCACATCATCGAGAAGCGCAAGAACGAGCGCAGCGGCAACAAGAAGGTGGTCAAGGGGCCGGTCAAGGGGGAGGTCTCCTGGACGAAGGAGACGTTCGAGAAGCTGATCGAGCGTCCGCCGGAGACGCTCAAGTCGCGCTTCCGCATCACTCATGGCATGGTGCTCAACCTCCTCCAGCGCGACGCGGAGCTGGACGATCCCAACCTCCGCAACTTCGACTCGCTGCGCGACCTCATCCGCCGCAGCCACGAGGAGGAGGGGTCCAAGGCGCGTCTCCTCGCCCAGTCGGCCGTGCTCGTGCGCTCGCTCTACCGCTCGGGGATCATCCGGATGAAGCGCGACGCGGCCACCAGCTATCTCTGGGCGGTGGTGGCCGAGGACCTGCAGTGGGACTTCTCGCTACACCAGGCGCTCTCGCTCTATCTGGTCGATACGCTCACCGAGCTCGAGCCGGAGTCGGAGACCTACGTGCCCGACCTCATCACCCTGGTCGAGTCGATCCTGGAAAACCCCGACATCGTGCTCCGCAAGCAGGTCGACAAGCTCAAGGGGGAGCTGGTGGCGCAGCTCAAGGCGGAGGGGGTCGAGTACCAGGCGCGGATGGAGAAACTGGAGGAGGTCACCCATCCGAAGCCGCTTTCGGACTACATCTACGGCACCTTCAACCGCTTCCGCGGCAAGCATCCGTGGGTGGGGGGGAGGACATCAAGCCGAAGTCGATCGGCCGCGAGATGTTCGAGGGGTACATGAGCTTCGCGGACTACGTGAAGCGCTACGGCCTGCAGCGTAGCGAGGGGGTGCTCCTGCGCTACCTCTCACAGCTCTACAAGACGCTCGACCAGACCGTTCCCGAGCTGTCCAAGACCGAGGGAGTGTGGGACGCCCTCGGCTTCTTCCGCGCCCTGGTCGAGCAGACCGACTCCAGCCTGCTCGAGGAGTGGCAGGGACTGCTCCACCCCGAGGTCCTGGTGGGGGCGAAGGAACGCAAGACCGCCCGCGAGATCCTCTGGCTCGAGGAGCTGCTCGCCGATCCCAAGACCTTCACGTCCCGCGTGCGTGCCGAGATGCACCTGCTAGTCCGCGCCCTGTCGCTCAAGGAGTGGGAGGAGGCGCCCAACCTGGTCAAGCAGGACACGGACGATCCGCAGACCGTCTGGGATCCCGAGCGCTTCGAGGCCACCATGGCGCCCTTCTTCGCGGAGTATGGCGAGCTCCCGTTCACTCCCGAAGCCCGCCGTCACCACTGGACGCAGATCAGGAAGACCGGCGAGCGCGAGTGGGAGGTCACCCACACCCTCCTCGATCCCCAGGGGGACAATCTCTGGGCCATCCAGGGCACGATCGACCTCCGCAACCCCGACGAGGCCGACGGGCCGATGGTGCGGGTGGGGCGGATCGGGGCGTAGTTGCGCTACGGCCCTGAGGAGACGAGATGGTCAAGAAATACTCGATCGTGGAAGCCAGAAATAAGTTTGCCAGCATAGTCCATGAAGCCCAGGAAGGTATCCGGGTCGAGCTGACCCGAAGGGGGAAGACGGTCGCTGTTCTGATCGGAATAGAAAACTTTGAGCGAATGTCCACCCCCAATCCGGATTTCTGGCGGGCTTATCAGGAGTTTCGGCGTAACCACGACCTTGCCAGCCTCGAGATCGACCCCGACGAAGTCTGGGGTGATGTCCGGGATCCCTCTCCCGGCCGGGATTTCGAGTGGTGAGACTGCGATTTGCTGGACGAATGTAGTCTCTGAGGTCACTCGGCCGGTTCCGGGTTCCGGCGTCATGCACGAGAACACTGCTACTTTTTGAGCACGGTCTCTTCCTTGGCGGTGCCCCGTCCGGGACACCGCCGCTATCGTTGCAGGTTTGTCTAAAGGACCGCAGGCTAGACTGCGGAGCGGGTTAATGGCAGGCGCAGATGCAGTTTCGGAAGTTGGCGCAGTAGCTGACCTGGCCGGCAGGGCACTGGCAGGAGTAGGTACAAACAATAAGAGATGGGCAGTCCGGCGGGAAGGCCTCAGCGGACCGCAGGAGACCCAGGGATGAGATCACTGCAAGCAGACAACAGACGAGACCGAGCTTCAGTTTTGTCATTTCGACCTCCAACGCAGGAGAGGCTTCGCTCCGTACGACGCCTCCAAAGATACTGGTGCACTGGAGAAAGAAAGAGAGCTTAAATAAGTGGTTGGGAAGCCTGCTCAGGCAATCAAGGCCACCGGGCGGACTTCGCCGACGAAGACGCCGGGCAACTCCGTGACGAAGTCCGCTCCGAAAGCCTTCGACGGCGTCCAGGCGCCGGACGGGACCTTCCCCGCGAGGACCCGGTCGACGCTCGCCACCGCCGAGACCGCGGTGAACCGGTAGGCCTCCGGGGTCTCGATCGTCGAGGAGACCGCCGCGCCGGCGGCGTCCTTCGCCTCGCCCCAGAGGAAGACCCGGCCGGTCTCCCGCAGCTCCTCCGAGGGGCCGGTCACTTTGCGGTCGACCCACCCGCGAGCGAGGCGTTTGACCGGCCCCCAGCCGGCGAGGGGGAGGAGCGGGTTGAGCCGCTTCATGCGCCGGATCAGCTTCGGCGGGGTGGCCGAGTAGACGCGGATGTTCGGGATGCCCGTCGAATGGTAAGCCGTCGAGACGTCGCCCCAGGGGATGGTCATCGCCCAGAGCTCACCGGCCCGGCCGCCGAAGTCGATCTTGCGGGCGTCCCAGGCGACCGGCACGGGCACGATGCGGCCGTCCCGGCGGATCGCGCCGGCGTGAGGGAGGCTTTCGATCATCGTCTTGAGCGTCCCCCGGCTGAGGCTCCCGCGCTCGGAGTAGAAGGCGAGGACGAGCGAGGTCGCCTCCGGCAGGGCGCGGGCGAGCCGGGCGGCCAGGCAGTCGCTCGGCACGACGTCGAAGCCGACGCCGGGGATCAGGGCGACGCCCGCCTTGCGCGCCGTCTCACCCCTGGCGAGGATCGCCTCGAAGACCGGGATCTCGCCCGTGATGTCCAGGTAGTGGGCGCCGGTCGCGAGGCAGGCCGCGACCATCGGGGCGCTGGTGTGGACGAACGGCCCGGCGCAGTGGAGGACGGCCTTGACCCCATACATCTCAGCCGCCGTCGCCTGGAGGTCGTCGAGGGCGAAGGCGCGGCTCTGAAGCCCCAGCTCCCGCGCCAGCCGTCCCACCGACTCAGGGTTGCGTCCGGCGAGGATGGGCGCGAGCCCCTTGCGGACCGCCTCGCGCGCAACGAGCTCACCCGTGTAGCCGTTGGCGCCGTAGATCATCCAGGTCATGTGCGAATCCCCCGGAGGAACTATACGCCTGGCAGAAGGGACAACAGGGACGGCAGAGACGCCAGGGACAAACAAGGACGGATTGTTTTGTCCCTGTTGTCCCTGGAGTCCCTGTGGTCCCTTGTTTTTCTACCGGGCCGCTTCGCGCTGGCCGCGCCGGACGATGTCGGCGAGGCGGAGGACGAACTGCGCCGGGATCTGCCGCTCGGCGAGGGTCCGTCGCAGGAAGGCCAGACCCATCCGGGTGCTCTGCGGAGTGTCGATCTGGAGGAAGGCCTCCTCGGCGGCGCGGACCAGGGCCAGCGCCCGCGCGGAGTCCCCCTGGCGGAGGTGGACGGCGGCCTGGTCCAGCTTTACGTTGGCCGCCTGGGCACGCCGTCCGGTGGCGGTGAAGCCCTGCTCGGCGGCCTCGAGGTCGCGCAGGCCCCCTTCCTCGTTCCGCAGGCCGGCCTTGATCCGCCCCTCGAGCCAGAGGAGATCGAGGCGCTGGGTCTCGCCGGTGGCGAGGCGGTCCCGGTGGGCTCCGAGGAGGCTCCGGGCCTCGCGCAGGCGCCCGCTCTCGACGAGAAACCAGAGCTGGTTGTGGATGGCGGAGAGCACGAGCCCCGGCTCCCGGGCCTCGTCCACCATGTCCAGCCCCCGCCGGGTGAGATGGAAGGCGTCCCGCGACCTGCCCATGTGGCCGGTGTAGAGGCCCTTGGTGATCAGGTCCCGCCCGGCCAGGTGGGAGTCCCCCCGCTCGAGGTGGAGGGCGTAGGCGGCGTCCAGCGCCGTCAGGGCCGGGGTGTACTTTCCCCGGGCGGCCTCCAGGGAGGCCTGAAACTCGTAGAGCCGGGCCCGGTCCCCGAGATCGCCGGTGCCCTGGGGGAGGAGCTCGGCGGCCTGATCCAGAGCCTGCTGGGCCTCGTCCAGATCGCCGGCGATGCGGCAGGCGTTGCCGTAGCCGGCCGAGGCCCGGCTCAGCAGATCGGCGGCCGCCTGGGAATCGAGAGCGCCCTCGGTCTCCGGAGAGAGGGCGGCCGCGGCGAGCACGGCCAGGCGGGAGATCCGCCGCGTCTCGTCCGGGCTCTCGTGGCGCTGGTCCCAGGCGCGCTGGAGCAGGGCCTCGACGAGCGCGGGGCCCTGGACGTCCGCCGGGACGCCGGCCTGCTCCTGGAGCCACCCCGCGTCCGCGGCGGGCTCGGCCGCGGTCGCTTCGCGGCCCGCCTGGAGGACCGCGAGGACGCGGTCAAAGGCGGCGTCATAGGCGTCCACGGGCAGAGGCTCCCGGGGCTGGCCCAGATGCCAGAGGGCGGCCGATTCGCTCTTGCAGACAACGCAGCCGCGCAGCAGGTGGGCGACGACGTTCCGCGCCCCCTCTCGCGGCAGCTCGCCGCTGGCAAAGGCCGCGAGGTCCTGGGGGGTGAGATGCTGCTTCATGATCGTCCTCTCCGCTTCTGGCTCTGAGTGCAAGGTAAGAATAGATCTCCAACCTTTCTACGCACATTACGAAACGAAGTTTCGCCGCGAGATCTTCCAGGCACTCATGAGAAGATTCCTCGATGCTCGCCGCCGCCACCATCCCCTACGACCCCGAGGAGCAGGACTTCACCCTCCAGGATCTTCAGGAGCATCTCTCCGCCAATCTCTCCGTGGAGTGCTCGCTGACTGAGTGGCAGGGGTTCGACGCCACGATCCCGCAGGTGCGGGTCGCGACGGCCGTCCCCCTGACGATCCAGATCGAAGACGATCCCGACTACGTGCCGGACGACATCGCCGACCTGGTCGACCGCGCCGAGGGCCTGCTGTCCGTGGAGTGGATGGACGCCCTCCGCCGGTGCGCGGCGAAGCTGGAGGTGATGGAAGCCGACGATTCAGCGGCGGACGGCGCCGTCGAGGCCCGGCTCGACCCCAGCCAGCCCGACGTCGAGGCGGTGGTGATCGAAGTCGCCCGCTTCGTGGGCAGCCTCGCCTACGACAGCGTCAACGACGAGTGGCTGGTGCCGGAGGGGTGAGCGCCGCCCGCGCCGCGACGACCTTCTCCAACGCCTCTTCCGCCGTTCCCGCCAGCGCCGTCAGGTGCCCCATCTTCCTTCCGGGACGGGCCGCGGCCTTGCCGTAGAGGTGGAGCTTGACGTCGGGAAAGGCACAGGCGGCGGCCCAGTCGGGATCGCCGTCCGCCCAGAGATCGCCGAGGAGGTTCGCCATGGCGGCCGGGCGGAGGAGCTCCGTCGAGCCCAGCGGCAGGCCACAGATCGCCCGCAGCTGCTGCTCGAACTGGCTGGTGACGCAGGCGTCGAAAGTGAGGTGGCCGGAGTTGTGGGGGCGCGGCGCCAGCTCGTTGACCAGCAGGCGCCCGTCGCGGGTGAGGAACATCTCGACGCAGAGCACCCCCACCACGTCCAGCCCTTCCAGGATGCCGCGGGCGATCTCGACCGCCTCCCTCTCCACCCCCGGCGGCACGGCGGCCGGAGCGATCGAGACGTCCAGGATGTGCCGGTGGTGCCGGTTCTCGATCACCCCGAAGTGGGCGAAGGAGCCGTCGAGGCCGCGGGCGGCCACCACGGAGACCTCGCGGTCGAAATCGACGAACGCCTCGAGGATCGCCTCCTGGCCGCCGATCGCCTGCCAGGCGGCTGTCGCTTCCAGAGGATCGGCGATCTTCACCTGCCCCTTGCCGTCATAGCCCCAGCCGGCGGTCTTGAGCACCGCCGGAGTGCCCAGGGTGGCGAGGGCCGCCTCCAGCTCCGCGGGCGAGCGGACCGGCGCGAAAGGGGCGACCGGGACGCCGGCGCCGGCGAGGAAACCCTTCTCCCGCAGCCGGTTCTGGGTGGTCTGGAGGACCGCTCCCGCCGGCCGCACCGGGGCATGCCCGGCGGCGGCCTCGGCGGCGGCGGCCGAGACGTTCTCGAACTCGAAGGTGACGACGTCCACCCCGCGGGCGAAGTCGCGGACGGCGTCGAGGTCGTCGTAGGCCGCCTGGACCTCGCGGTCGGCGATCTGGCCGGTGGGGGTGTCGTAGTCGGGGGAGAGGGTATGGACCCGGTAGCCCATCCGGCGGGCGGCGATGGCGAACATGCGGCCGAGCTGGCCGCTGCCGAGGACGCCGATGGTAGAGCCCGGAAGGATGACCTTCAAGGCAGCGTCTCTTCCCGCACCCGCCGGGCCTGCTCGGCGACGAACTCGGCCAGCTTCTCCCGCAGCTCCGGCCGGGTGGTCGCCAGGATCCGGATGGCCAGCAGGGCGGCGTTGGCCGCGCCGGCCTTGCCGATGGCCATCGTCCCCACCGGCACCCCGGAGGGCATCTGGACGATCGACAGCAGCGAGTCGAGGCCGTTGAGCGCCTGGCTCTGGACCGGGACGCCGAGCACCGGGAGCAGGGTCTGGGCCGCCACCATGCCGGGCAGGTGGGCGGCGCCGCCGGCGCCGGCGACGATCACCTCGATCCCGCGGTCGAGGGCGCCATGGGCGAATTCGGCCATCCAGCCGGGAGTGCGGTGGGCGGAGACGACGTGGCACTCGTGGGGGACGCCGAACCGGGCGAGCATCTCGTCCGCGTGGCGGAGCGTCTCCCAGTCGGACTTGCTCCCCATGATGACGCTCACCAGGGGCGGATCGTCAGGGCGCATTCGCAGATTCCTGAAAAAAGGGGCCGCGGGACCGTTCCCAGGGAGCGTTTTCCCAGGTTATACTCCCGCCGTTCACGTTACCGCATTCGCGGGCGAAAGCTTAGCACAGGGGGGAGAAGCACCCGATCGCCACGGGCCTGTCACAGGAAGGTCGCGCCGGGCTCACGGTCCGTCTCCCCTCTACGCATAGAATCTGCTCGAAACTTACGCACTCTCAAGGAGGGCTTCATTCATGGTGCGTCTCTCTAGATTCCGCTGGGTGTGTGCCCTGGCGGCCCTGTTCGTCCTCTTCGGGCTGGCCGGATCGGCCTTCGCCCAGACCGACGTCACCACGAGCCGGATCTCCGGCACCGTGGAGGACTCCTCCAAGTCCCCCCTGCCGGGGGTCACCGTCGAGGCCGTCAACACCGAGACCGGTCTCCGGCTCTCGGCCGTCACCGACGCGAACGGCTTCTACATCGTCCTCAACCTGCCGACCGGCACCTACAGGATCACCGCCTCCCTCGACGGCTTCGCCCCGGCGACCGCCGAGAGCGTCCGCCTGCTCATCGGCTCGACCCCGACGGTGAACTTCACCCTGCCGAGCTCGCGGGTGTCGGAGACGATCACCGTCACCGCCGAGGCGCCGACCGTCGAGGTGACCAACACCCAGATCGGCACCACCATCCAGTCCGAGCAGGTCAAGAACCTGCCGTCCCCGGGCAGCGACTTCAAGAACCTGGTGCTGCTGACCCCGGAGACGCTCAAGGACACCGAGCGCGGCAACCTCGCCATCTCCGGCCAGCGCGGCATCAACACCAACGTCACGGTGGACGGCGTGGACTACAACAACGCCTTCTTCGGTGGCAGCGCGGGCGCCGCCGAGGGGCGCGCGCCGCTCTCGATCTCCCAGGAGTCGATCAAGGAGTTCTCGGTGATCACCAACGGCGCCTCGGCCGAGTTCGGCCGGTCGGGCGGCGGCTTCGTCAACATCATCACCAAGAGCGGCACCAACAACCTCCACGGCTCGGCCTTCTACTACGACCAGCCGCAGAGCCTGATCTCCGACTTCGCCAACGGCCAGAAGGCGGCCGACCAGAAGAAGGACGAGTTCGGCGGCTCGCTGGGCGGAGCGATCGTCAAGGACAAGCTCTTCTACTTCCTCTCCTACGACAAGCAGAAGCAGGACGTCACCATCCCGATCACGGCGTCGGTGCTCAACCAGGCCGTCTTCGACAAGTATCCGGCGCTGGCCACGCCCAACAATTACGTGCAGACCCGCAACGGCGACGTCTCCTTCGGGCGTCTCGACTTCCAGGCCAACAACGCCAATCGGATCACCCTGCGGGCGAACATCGCCAAGTACGACGGTCAGAACGGCACCTCGTCCGCGCAGAACCGCGCCGCCAGCTACAACGGCATCGAGGGGATGACCGCCAAGAGCTACGTGGGCCAGTATTCCGGCCAGTTCGGCGCCAACCTGCTGAACGACCTCAACCTCAACTACGTCACCGAGGACATTCCCCGCGAGGACAAGGGGCTCAACCTTGCCGAGATCCAGGTCGCCTCGCCGTCCGTCAACTATGGCGAGGTGAGCTTCCTGCCGATCACCTCGACCAACGACCGCAAAGAGGTCGGCGACACCCTGAGCTACCTGCTCGACAAGCACGTCTTCAAGGGCGGCATCGACTACAACGACACCAGCATCGACCAGGTCTTCAAGGGCAACTGGCGCGGCGTCTACATCTTCAACAACCAGGCGGACCTGATCGCCGGCCGCTGGCGCGAGTTCCGGCAGTTCGGCGGCCTCAACGGCCTGACCTCGGACCAGGCGGGCCAGGCGAAGTTCAAGCAGAAGGAGCAGGCGGCCTTCCTGCAGGACCAGTGGTTCCTGGCGCCGAACATCACGGTCACCGGCGGCGTCCGCTTCGAGCGGCTGGACAACCCGAACGCGCCGGTGCTCAACCCCAACGACCGGAACGCCAACGGCTCCTTCAACCTGACCGCCCACATCCCCGACGCCAACAACCAGATCTCGCCGCGCTTCGGAATCTCCTGGGCCCCGGACGAGAAGACCGCCCTCCGTTTCTCGGCGGGCCGCTTCTGGAGCCGTACGCCGGCCATCATCTTCGCCTCGCTCTTCACCTCGAACGGCATCCGCGGCACGCAGTACAACATCCAGGCGCCGCGCGACGCCGCCGGCAACGTGATCGGACCTCCGACCGATCCGCTCTCCCCGGGCTGGGGCGGCGCCTTCAATCCGGTGGGCGTCGAGCCGATCGACTTCACCCGCATCACCACCATCGCCAAGCCGGGCGTGTTCGCCATCAGCTCCAACTTCAACAACCCCTACACCGACCGCGTGACCATCGGCGCCGAGCGGGAGCTCTTCCCCCGCACCTCCGTGGCCCTCGACCTCACCTATGCCAAGGCGCGCAACCTCGAGCGCCTCAAGGACATCAACAACGCCTACAACGGCGCCACCGCCCCGAACGGGCTGCCGCAGTACTTCCCCACCACCAGCCGGCCGAACCCGTACTACAACCAGATCACCACCCTGGTCTCCGACGCGGAGTCGAAGTACGAGGCGGCCACCCTTACGGTCAACCGGCGCTTCGCCGACAGCTTCAGCTTCTACGCGGCGGTGACCTGGTCCAAGGACAAGGACAACGACTCCAACGAGCGCAACTTCTCGGGCATCCAGGCCGAGGACTTCAACAACCTGGACAACAGCTACGGCTACTCGAACCGCGACCAGCGCTGGAAGGGCGTGATCAACGGCGTCTGGCAGAGCCCGTTCTGGGGCCTCGGCCTCTCCGGCTCGTTCCGCTATGCCACGGGCTACCCGTATACGCCGCTCGCCGGCCGCGACTCCAACCAGGACGGCATCGGCGGCACCGACCGGCCGACGGTCGACGGCGTCCACCTCGCCCGCAACAGCTACCGCCAGCCGGACTCCTATGAGCTCGACATGCGGCTCTCGAAGAGCTTCAAGATCTGGGAGGGCAATCTTCAACTCTTCGCCGAGTGCTACAACTGCACCAACGCGGCGAACCGTTACGTCACCGTCGCCAACCAGACCTATGGCTTCAACCCCGCCTTGGGCGTGAACCCCACGCGGAACCCCAACTTCGGCGTCGAGGACGGTGTCAACGGTATCAATGGCACGATACCGCCGCGCACGGTCCAGCTCGGCATCCGGTACGACTTCTAGAAGAAGATCGTCCGGCGCCGTTCGAGGGGGAGCGAAAGCTCCCCCTTTTTCGTTAGCGGCGGTTTTTCTCCAGCGGCGACGGTCTGCCTCCAGCGGCGATGGAAATGCGCTGGCAGCGACGGAAATCCGCCAACGGCGACGGCTCGCCGTCCCGGTACGATGGTCCGCCGCCGGCGGCGACGGAAATCCGCCGTTGGCGACGGCCCGCCGCCAGCGGCGGCGGAAATGCGCTGACGGCGACGGAAATGCGCCAGCAGCGACGGCTCGTCGTCTCGGTACGATGGTCCGCCGCCGGCGGCGGTGGAAGTGCGCTGTTGGCGACAGCCCGCCTCCAGCGGCGGCGGAAATGCGCTGGCGGCGACGGAAATGCGCCAGCAGCGGCGAGCCGTCGCCAACGGCGGCAGACCGTCGTCTGGGGACGATAGGATGGAGCCGAGATGCGCCTGGAAAAGCTCAGGTCGGAAGGAGCACGCTACGGCGCGCTTTTCGTCATCCTGGCGCTCGGCCTCTTTGCCGGCCACCTCCGGGACGGCTACCTGTCGGACGACTTCCTGTACGTCGTCTGGGCCCGGAGATCTCTGGCCACCTTGCTGGCCCATCTCACCATTGCCTCCTACCCGCAGGTCCTGCGCCCCCTCCCGGCTTTCGCCTGGCTGCTGAGCCGGTTCGACGCCGGGCCGCTCTGGCTGCACCTCCTCGCCCTCGCAATCCACGGAGCGAACAGCGCGCTGGTTTTCATCCTCGCCCGGAAGCGCGGAGCCGCTCTTTCAACAGCCTTCCTCCTCGGCGCCCTGTTCCTGGTCTTCCCGCTCTCGGGCGAAACCGTCCTCTGGCTCAGCAGCGGATTCGATCTCTGGGCGACCTGCTTCGCGCTGCTCACCGTGGTGGCTCTTCAGGAAGAAAGAGGAATCTGGCCCGGGCTGCTCTTCTACACGCTGGCTCTCTTTTGCAAGGAGAGCGCTCTCTGCCTACCGCTCGTGCTCCTCTTTCTTTTTCCTCGCCTCCGGTGGAGAAGCGTTCCGTTCTTTCTGACCGCCGGCCTGTATCTGGCGATGCGGTTCGTCCTCTTCGGAGGCATCGGAGGATACAGGGACCACCTCGGCCGGACCGTCGCGACGCAGCTGCATCCGCTCGCCTTCCTCCGCTCTCTCGCCGTGCAGGTGCCGGCGCGGATCCTGGCTCCGGTGCCCGTGGAGAGCCGCCTCGCGTTCGGCATCATGATCGCCCTTTCTCTGATCCTCCTCCTGGGTTTTGGGCTGACCAGCTTCCGTCCGCGGAAAGCCGCTCTCGCCGCGGCCGGTGTCTTCGTGGCGGCGATCCTGCCGGCGGCTCCGCTGCTGCGCGTTGAATGGGATCTTCAGGGAGCGCGCCTGCTCTATCTCCCTTTAGCCCTGGCCCTGGTGGCTCTGGCACGCTTTACTCGACCGCCCTCGCGGATCTCCACAGTCTCAGGTGCCGTTCTCGCCTGTTGTTGGATGATCGCCGCCGTTCTCAACGGCAACCACTGGAGCGGAGCGAGCCGTGCGGCGGGGCAGACCCTGGACGCGATGAAAACCCTTCAGCCCAGGTTCCCGGCGGGATCGACCGTCCTGATGGATGCGTTCGACACCTATCAGGGCGCCTACGTCTTCCGGAACGGCCTGCCCGAAGCCGCGACGCTCGCGGGCTTGCGCCAGGACCTCCACTGGCGCCGTGGAACGGTCGCCCTGCTCGGTCCATCCGCCGGCCGCGATCTCGGAGTCCGCCTCTTCGAGATCGGTGCCGATGAAAAGGGGTTCGCCGTGGATTGGACCGCTTGCGAAAGATCGCTCTTCACATCGAGCGAATCAGGTGCCCCTCTAACCCTTGTACCTGCCTCCGCCCAGAGCTGGCTGTCGGTTCCGGTGCCTGTCGCGGAGACGGGATGTCATTCCGTGACGCTCTCCACCTCGTGCGGTGAGATCACGGGAGCGCTGTTCTGGAAGACCAGGGAGGGAGAGCCCTTCACCACGATGAGATCGCGGGAGATCAGGCTCTCCGGCGAGCCGCTGCCGGTGCGCCTGCCTGGCCTCAGCGCACCGGCGAAGCTCTGGTTGCGGATCGATCTCGACCGCCCGATGCCGGCGCGTTGCTGGGGCCGGTCGAGCTGAGAAGGTGGGTGAACAACAGCAGGACGAAGGATTCTGGGATACCCTCGTCGCGCCCACGAAATCCGGCCGGCCATCTTCCCGTCCTCGCGCCTTCCACCCTTGCCGAGGAGGATTTGTAGGTTCCCCGCGGCCATTTTTCTCGTCCCGGCTGTTTTTTTGCGATCCGGACGGCTGTTTTACTTTCCCGGCCGCTTTTCCAGCTTCCCGAGCGCCCATCTTTCTTGGATGGCCGATTTTTTGGCGTCCCGAGCCTTCGTCTTTCTTCCCGGACCGGAATCCTGGCTTCCTGGACGCTCATCTTTCGATCTGGAGCGCCATCTTCCTTCCGAAGCCGCTATCTTTCTTCCGGAGCCGCTATCTCAGCGACCGGGGCCGCCGGGTTTCAGTTTGGGCCGCCATCCTGCTTCCGGAGCGCGCATCCTGCTTCCGGAAGCCTCATCCGCGCGTTCGAGGCCGTCATCTTTCTTCCCGTCTAGCTCTTTTCCGTTCCTTCAGATCCTGCTTGAGCCCCACGAGGTTCAGGAGCAGGCGCCCTTCACCACGTCACTCGGCGAAGGTCCGGGACCTCATCGAAGTGGCTGTCACGGCTGACGACCGGCTGATCGTGTTGTCGCGCCAGCGCGGCGATCCAGATGTCGTTCTCTGGAATTGGCCAGCCTTTATGACGGAGCTCATCTCGCACCCGCGAGTACGTCTCAGCTGTCGTCTCGTCGACCCGCAGGACGAGGGATTCCCGGATGAGGGTCTCCAAGAGGCCTTGGAGGTGGACGCGGAAGCGCGAGCCAAGCAGTCCGTATCGGTACTCCCCTATGACGATCACCGGCAGGTGATGGCGCTCCTCCCCGGTCAGCACCGTGCCGAGAGCGGGATCACCGGCCAGAAGAGCGGAGACAGCGTTGGTATCGAGGATCACCGCCACTCGTCCGGATCGATACGCTCCAGTTCCTCGGCAACCACGACGTTGACCGACTCCACCTCTTCTCGCCGTGCCTGGCCGAAGACGCTTCTCCAGCCCCGTTGCGAGGGGGCTGCGCCCGTCTGTCGCTCCAGATGCTCCCGGAGCGCTTCTGTGACAAGGTCTTTGAGACTCTCCCCGCGCATCGCAGCCATGGCCTTGGTTCTCTTGAAGAGCTCGTCAGGGATTTCAAGAGTGGTCTTCACAGGCACACTTTCCCATATTTATGGGAAAGTGTCGAGCCCGCGTTGTCTCCCCATCTTAGAGTTTGTCGGAAGACGCCTCAGGCGCTCGATCTTGGAAACCAAGAGTTCAACTTGGTTGAGCCAGGGCGAGTAGGCGGGAGTGAAGTGGAAGTGGATCTGAAAATGATCCGGCCAAGAACTGCTGGACACGCTGCTGACTGGCGATTAATTCGCTGAGGAACGCCACGAACTCCTCACTGGTATGGCGCTCCGCGGTGCACCCCAGAACATTTCCAGTGGCGCTCCAGTTCCTGCCGATCGGAACAACTCAAGGGAAGTGGCATGCATCATCACCACTTTCAGTCTCAATAGGACAGGCCACCAACCCTTTGCCTCTCCTAAACACTTAAAGCACTACCTGCCGGGCCAACACGCCTGCATACCAGAATATTTAGGCGCGGGTCAGGCTGAATTTCTTGTGTTAACGCTAGCCCCACCTCCTGCAGGTATACCTTTAGCTTGACAAGGGTTGGCGTCCAATCAGCTAAATTTTTCCTATCGGAGTTGTTATATATCTCTAGGAGGTCGCGCTTTTCACAAGCTTCTGCCGACCAGTTACTCAGAATCAGCACGCCTGTGGACGATAGCTCAGTGCTCATTCTGCGGAGTGCAGCTTTGAGCACGTTATCGTCCCAGCCAAAATGCGAAAGCGTTCCGAGCATGCAAGTGATAAGATCGAAGTTACCGCCAAGTTCGACCATTGGGGAGAGAAAGTCTCCCTCTTTAATTACAATTCTCTTTTCTCCCAAAGCCTTGTGTCCAACATTTGCGCGGGCGAACGCAACACAGTCTTCGTCGCTGTCGAGACCTATAATTACTCCTTTCGGTATCACGGAGTCACGCAAAGAGATCGGATAACGAGCGGTACACGTCCCAATATCCAGGTATCGCTGAACTTTACCCCATAAGCTTAGCTCGCCGCGGAGTTCCTCGCTCAGTCGGTTGAGCTCCACCACCTTGAGATCGTAGTCGCGTTTATTAAGATGAAATTCGAAGCGAGCAAGCCAGTTAGAGGTATAAGAGATATGTCTGGCAGCCAGAGTTTCGATCTGTTTAAGTTCTTTGACAAAATAACTGGCATCCTCTGCAGTTGAATCGTTCCAGAGCAATTCGAAGTATTCTTCTACTGCTGATTTGACGGCTCTGAATCGGTTGCTGAATTCACTATAGATTTTAACGTCATCGATGCGCCCACGCCGGCCGCCGGAAAATATATCAACCCTGAAGTTGTCGTATAGCGCAATCTCTGAGTCGTTTGGGTCAAAGGGTACTATGTCGCTTATTTGCTTGCTTGACTTGCCCGAGTCCTGCGCGACCTTAATTTCACAACGATTCTCGGCT
The DNA here is from genome assembly GCA_963698025.1 of uncultured Acidobacteriota bacterium. GTDB lineage: Bacteria > Acidobacteriota > Thermoanaerobaculia > Multivoradales > UBA5704 > DATARR01. The sequence goes on from OY969112.1 coordinate 4,109,208, forward strand.
AGTGCGAGGATGTTCTTTCGTAGCTGGGTGAGTTTCATCGTGATTTCGCTTGCCTCGTCGACTCGGTTCTGTTGACGAAGGTGTACGAGGCGGCGCCTGATGAATTCGAGCTCTTCTTTTGGGCTCTTTTCTGTTAGAAATAGGCGTCGTACGTTCGGCCTTTGCTTATTCCCCCCTAGGCGCTTCAATAGGTCCGCATTGGCGTATATAATACTTCTGTCACGGTGAATCCAGAAACCCGAAGAGACAAAGGTAGTAGTCCAGAAACGATTGCGGACATGTCCGAGCGCTTCGATATAGGTTTCAACACAGGCTGAGTTGGACTCAAACTGAAGGAATTCCGATTTTTTGGATTTGTCAAGTTTGTGCGCGTTCTCAAGCAACTTGCGGTGCTCTGAGACAATCGTACCCGTAACGCCGAGGCCACCGTCATCGAGATCTGCCAAGGACGACTCAGGTCGAGGTGGAAAAATATTTCCTCTCTTTCGGAGAGTTGTAGCGAAGTCCGTGATCTGGGCGGCCTTGGCGGAAGGGCTGCCTTTCAAAAGGCTAAGAGTAAGTCCTGTTAGGTCGGTAGGAAGGTCGGTTGTTGAATCCTTGAGAATGAAGACTCTTCCTCTTCCCAGCGCGCCCAAGAACAATCCGTACTCGAGTACGACATTGTCGCGGGGCACCGCCGCCGTTCTCTTGCGCTTAGTACGCTTGTCGTCCTTTGCAAAGACAAAAATGGCAAGGTCGACGTCGCTTGTGATCTCAGCTAGTCGCTCTAGCGTGTACTTGGAATCAGGGAACGCTTCATACCAGGGAAGTACTCTGAATGTAGTATCCAGGCCTAGGATGAGTTGTCTAACTACTGCCTCGGCTTCTTGGGAGCTGCCAATGAAAACTTTCAGTTTTCGCAAGCTAACCTCGTCTTTAATAGGCTTGGGCCTATGTTCGATGACGGCCAGGCAAACTCGTTCTGGCAATTTATTCTAGGCGAATCTACCCAAATTATATCTGAGCTCGGTCGTCTAGGCAAGGCAGGTAGGTCTCGGCTTACAGGGAAATGGCTTCGAGATGACATGCTCTCGAATATAAGGGGACAGGGGGACCTTCTGGAAAAACATCGGGCGGTAGATGAGGTCCTCTATCCTGCTTGAGTCCACGATATCCAGGAGCGAGCGCCCTTCTCCGAGCGTCACGAGCAGGTCGAGGTCGCTGTCCTCGTTGCCTTCACCTTGGGCCAAAGAGCCGAAGACACGAACGTTCCTTGCGCCGTGGCGCATGGCCAGATCGAGGATCTCCTCGCGGTATTTCTGAAGGATGGAACTGCTCATTAAGGATCAGTTTAGCAGCGGGGCACGCAGCCCAGAAACACCAAAGGCCGCTCGCGCGGCCTCGGATCTGGAAAGCGAATTGGCTGGGAGGCAGGGATTCGAACCCCGATTCTGCGGGTCAGAGCCGCATGTCCTACCGTTGAACGACCTCCCAGCAGGACAGGGACCGGAGATTACCTGAACCGGCCCGGGGTGGTCAACCCTGGGCCGGCTGGGCCGTATTCCCCGCCCTCAGGAAGGCGAGGAAGCGGTCGAAGTGGCCGGCGGCCGCCTCGCGGCCCATCGCCTCGACGAGGTCGAAGAGCGGCGGACCCCCCGCGGCTCCCGAGAGGGCCATGCGGGTGGGGTGGATCAGGGCGCCCGCCTTGAGCCCCCGCTCGCCGGCCAGCTCCCGCAGGGCGGCCTCGGTCGACTCCTTGTCGAAGTCCGGGAGCTGGGCGTAGCGGTCCCGCAGGGCCTCCAGGTGCCCGGCCAGTTCCGGGTCCTTCAGGAACTTGGCGGCGGCCTCGGGGTCGTAGGCGAGCTCGCGGAAGTAGGGGACCACCAGCTCGGCCAGCTCCCGGAGCGTCCGGGCGCGGGTACGGTGGAGGTTCACCGCGGTGGCGAGGCGGCCGGAATCCACGTCCGCCAGGCCGGCCTGCTCCAGGAACGGCTCGAGGTGCGGGCGCAGGGCCTCGAAGTCGAACTGTGAGAGGTACTGCGAGTTCATCCAGAGCAGCTTCTCGCGGTCGAAGACGGCCGGCGAGGCGTTCAGGCGGTCGACCCTGAAGAGGCGGATCATCTCGTCGCGCGAGAGGATCTCCCGGTCGTCGCCCGGGTTCCAGCCGAGCAGCGCCAGGAAGTTGTAGAGCGCCTGCGGCAGGATCCCCTCGTGGCGGAACTCCTCGACGGAGGTGGCGCCGTAGCGCTTGGAGAGGCGCTTCTTGTCCTGGCCCAGGATCAGCGGCAGGTGGCCGAAGGTCGGCACCGCGCCCCCCAGCGCCCGGAACAGCGGCACGTGCTTGGGCGTGTTCGACAGGTGGTCCTCGCCGCGGATGACGTGGGTGACCGCCATGTCGATGTCGTCGCAGACCACGGACATGTGGTAGGTCGGGTTGCCGTCGGAGCGCAGGAGGATGAAGTCGTCGAGCGCGTCCGGCGGGAAGTCCATGGCGCCGCGCACGATGTCGGTGAAGGTGATGTGCTCGTCCGGCATCTGGAAGCGGACGGCGAACGGCTTGCCGGCGGCGAGGCGCTCCGCGATCTCCTCCTTGGAGAGGCGCAGGCAGGTGCGCGGGTAGCGGAAGGAGATGCCCTTCTTCTCGGCCTCGGCGCGCTGGGCGTCCAGCTCCTCGGGGGTGCAGAAGCAGCGGTAGGCCTTGCCCGCCGCCAGCAGCTCCTCGGCGCGCTCGTGGTGGCGGGGGAGCCGCTCGCTCTGCAGGAACGGACCCTCGTCCCAGACGACGCCGATCCAGGCGAGGGCCGACTGGATCTGACGGGTCATCGCCTCGTCGGACCGCTCCTTGTCGGTGTCCTCGATGCGCAGGATGAAAGCGCCGCCGACGCTCTGCCGCAGCAGGTCGTTGTAGATGGCGGTGCGGGCGCCGCCCACGTGCAGGAACCCGGTGGGCGAGGGGGCGAAACGGACCCGGACGGGCCCCTGGATCTCGGTCATGTGCGTGGCTCCGGAAGCGGCCCCGAGGAATGGGGCATGGAACGGAAAACGGTATCACAGGGGGGCGGCGGGCCTGCGCCCTCATCACCCCGGCCCTCTTCTCCCGACCCGGGAGAAGAGGGAGAGAGCCGTCTCCTGCCTTCTCCCCTCTCCCGTGTCGGGAGAGGGGCCGGGGGTGAGGGCCCGGGAAGGCCCCCCCGCCGAATCATGTTAAAGTCCCTGCGGCCAGGCGTGCCGCCTGGCTTTTTCCTGTCTGACGAAGACGTTTTCCGCCCTTCAGGGCTCCCCGATAGGAGATCTCTCAACGAGATGGCTACCGCTTCGCTCTCCCGCCGCTGGTCCCCGGCCGACTCCCGCGACCTCTACAACATCCGGGGTTGGGGGAACAACTACTTTTCCGTCAACGAGGCCGGCTGTATCGTCGTGCACCCCGGCGGGCCGGGAACGCCGGCCATCGATCTCAAGGAGCTGGTGGACGAAGTGCGCGAGCGCGGGATCAGCCTGCCGCTGCTGATCCGCTTCTCGGAGATCATCAAGGCCCGGGTGGTCGAGCTCAACGAGGCGTTCGTCCACGCGATCAGGGAGTACGGCTACAAGGGGAGCTACCGCGGCGTCTATCCGATCAAGGTCAACCAGGACCGCTATCTGGTGGAGCGGCTGGTCGAGTACGGCCGCCCCTATCACTACGGCCTGGAGGCGGGCTCGAAGCCCGAGCTGCTGGCCGTGATGGCGATGCTGGAGGACGAGGAGGCGCTGATCATCTGCAACGGCTACAAGGACGAGGAGTACATCGAGACGGCCCTCCTCGCCTCGAAGCTCGGCCGGCACGTGGTGATGGTGGTGGAGAAGCCCTCGGAGCTGCCGCTCATCCATCAGATCTCGCAGAAGATGGGGGTGCGGCCGCGGATCGGCATCCGCTCGCGGCTCTCCGCCAAGGGGGCCGGGCACTGGGAGGCCTCGGGCGGCGACCGCTCGAAGTTCGGCCTCTCCGGGCGCGACCTGCTCGGCGCGGTCGCCTTCCTGCGCGAGAACGACCTGCTCGACACTTTCGAGCTGCTCCACTTCCACCTCGGCAGCCAGATCTCCTCGATCCGTTCGGTCAAGGACGGCCTGCGCGAGGCCGCTCAGGTCTACGTCAACCTGGTCGAGATGGGCGCGCCGCTCCGCTTCCTCGACGTCGGCGGCGGCCTCGGCGTCGACTACGACGGCTCGCAGACGAACTTCACCTCGTCGCTCAACTACACGCTCCAGGAGTACGCCAACGACATCGTCTTCGGCATCATGGAGGTCTGCGACGCGCGCGGCGTGCCGCATCCGACGATCGTCTCGGAGTCCGGCCGCGCCACGGTGGCCCATCACGCGGTGCTGGTGATCGACGTGCTGGGGGTCTCCGAGTTCGAGGTCGGCAAGCTGCCGCGCAAGGCGCCGGCGGAGGCCGAGCCCTCGCTGCGCAACCTCTTCGAGACCTACAAGGAGGTGTCGCGCAAGAACCTGCTCGAGGCCTACCACGACGCCATCTCCTATCGCGACGAGTGCCTGAGCCTGTTCAACCTCGGCCACCTGTCGCTCGAGGACCGCGGCCTCGCCGAGGACCTGTTCTGGGCGACCTGCCAGAAGGTGCTCCGCATCGTGCGCACCCTGCCGCAGGTGCCGGAGGACCTCGAAGGGCTCGAGCGGCAGCTGGCGGACACCTACTTCTGCAACTTCTCGGTCTTCCAGTCGGTGCCCGACTCCTGGGCGATCGACCAGCTCTTCCCCGTGCTGCCGATCCACCGCCTGGACGAGGAGCCGACGAACCGCGCCGTGCTGGCCGACATCACCTGCGACTCCGACGGCAAGATCGACCACTTCATCGACCGCCGCGACGTCAAGGACGTCCTCGAGCTGCACGACTTCCACTCCGGCGAGCCCTACTATCTGGGCATCTTCCTGGTCGGCGCCTACCAGGAGATCCTGGGCGACCTCCACAACCTCTTCGGGGACACCAACACCGTCCACGTCTCGCTCGATCCCGACGAGGAGTACAAGATCGAGGGGGTGGTGAGCGGCGACACGGTCAGCGACGTGCTCCGCTACGTGCGCTACAACCGGGACGACCTGGTGGCCCGGGTGCGGCGGGCGGCCGAGACCGCGTTGCGCGCCAAGCGCATCACGCTCGAGGAGTCGCGGCGGCTCCTGCGCCGGTACGAGGAAGGGCTGTCGGGATACACTTACCTGGAACAGGACTAGGACCTGGAACAGGACCAGGATCTGGAACAGGACTAGCTGGAGATGGAGATCCCATGAGAACGCCCGCCATCGTGCACCCCCTGATCGACCGGCTCTGCGAGGCGGTGCGTCTGCAGGACGTGAACGCCATCGGGGAGCGGATCAAGAACGATCTGGAATCCTTCATTCCGGACGAGGGGCTGATCCTGCCGGAGCGCTTCCGGAAGGTGAAGCCGGACTCCTACGCCCGGCGCCTCCTCTACAGCGATCCGGAGCTCGGCTTCACGGCGCTGGTGATGACCTGGGGTCCGGGGCAGCGCACGGCGCTCCACGACCACGCGGGGATCTGGTGCGTCGAGGGGGTGCTCGAGGGGGAGATGGAGGTGATCCGCTACGAGCTGATGGAGGAGGAGGAGGACGGCCTCTGCCACTTCGCCGAACGGGGATCGGTGCATGCCATGGCCGGCAAGGCCGGGGCGCTGATCCCGCCGTTCGAGCACCACGTGCTGGCGAACGCCCGGCCCGATCAGGCCTCGCTCACCCTCCACGTCTACGGCGGCGAGATGACCCACTGCGACATCTTCCAGCCTGTGGCGGCAACGGTCATGGATGAAAATGGCGGTGGCGGCGCGGGCACCTACCGGCGGTCGACCCGGCAGCTCTCCTACGACGAGTAGCCCGCGATGGCCGAAAAGCACCCCCGCCTGCTGGTCCGGCAGGAGAATCCGCTCAACGCCGGGCCGGCGCCCGACGCCGTCCTCGACTCCTTTCTCACCCCCAACGAGCTGTTCTTCATCCGCAACCACGGTGACATCCCCGTGGTGGAGCCGGAGGCCTGGCAGCTGACGGTGGACGGCCTGGTGGAGAAGCCGCTCGCGCTCTCGCTGGCCGATCTCCGGCGTCTGCCGCGGGTCACGGTGGCCGCGACCCTCCAGTGCGCCGGCAACCGCCGCACCGAGATGATGGCGGTTCGTCCCATCCCCAACGAGCTCCCGTGGGGGACGGAGGCGATCAGCAACGCCGAGTGGTCGGGGGTCCCCCTGCGCGAGGTGCTGGCCGCGGCGGTCCCCCGGGCCGGAGCCCTTCACGCCGCGTTCACCGGCCTCGACGAGGCCGAGCGGCACGGCCACCGGTTCGCGTTCGGCGGCTCGATTCCGCTGGAGAAGGCGGTCCACCCCGAGGTGCTGCTGGCCGACACGATGAACGGCGAGCCGCTGCCGGCGGCCCATGGCGCGCCGTTGCGGGTGGTGGTGCCGGGCTACATCGGCGCCCGCAGCGTCAAGTGGCTGTCGCGGATCACCCTGCGGGAGGGGCCGTCCGACAACTACTTCCAGGCCCAGGCCTACCGGCTCTTCCCCGCCTCGGTGGGGCCGGAGAACGTCGACTGGGAGACGGGGATGATGCTCGGCGAGTCGCCGGTCAACTCGGTGATCTGCTCGCCCCTGCCAGGGGAGACGCGGCCGGCCGGCCGGGTGACGGTGCGCGGGTGGGCGATGGCGGGCGGCGGGCGGGAGGTCGCCCGGGTGGACGTCTCGGCCGACGGCGGCACGACCTGGCGGACCGCGGATCTCGGCTCGGAGCCCGGCTGGACCTGGCGTTTCTGGGAGGTGCCGCTCGACCTCGCCGCGGGCGAGCACGAGCTCTGCTGCCGCGCCTTCGACAGCGCCGCGCAGACCCAGCCCGGTCACCCCGTGGAGGTCTGGAACTTCAAAGGGTACGCGAACAACGCCTGGCACCGGGTGTGGGTGCGGTGCGGGTAGGACCCTCATCACCCCGGCCCTCTTCTCCCGACCCGGGAGAAGAGGGAGGAATGCAGGAAGATTCAGCTTGTCCTTCTCCCCTCTCCCGGGTCGGGAGAGGGGCCGGGGGGTGAGGGTTCTCCGCCTACCCCTCGAACCACGCCCGCCAGGGGCTCTCGCCCTGCCGGCGCGCGATGCGGGCGCGCATGCGCTGCATCCGGCTCCAGCGGACCAGGTTCATTCCCCACTGCTGCTCCACCATGAAGCCGGCCACGGCGCCGACCACCAACGTGCTGACGAACATAACCATCGTCCTACCTCGTAAAAAAGAAAAAACGTCCTTCGGATTCGCCTGACCCCTGCCGGGACCTTCGCAGAGGGGGTCAGTGCAAGTCCTACCGATACCCCTTTGGCTTTTTGTAGAACTAGTGTAACCCTGGCTCCCCCCAGCCGTCAACGGTCCGCTGGGAGTTTTCGGCTCTTTCTACGAAATAGAGAGGCGATCCGTCGGGGTTCAGTGTTACGGCATGGCGATTGCTGCCACTCCCAGCGGTTCTCTTGGCACTCTTGGCAGGAGCTCTTGGAAGGAATTCCATGACAGAGACGGTTCAGCTTTCGACCCTCCGGCGCACTCTCCGCCGCACCTTCGGATTCCGCGCTCTCCGCGAAGGGCAGGAGGAGGTCATCCGCTCCATCCTCGCGGGCCGGGACACGCTGGCGATCATGCCCACCGGCGCCGGCAAGTCGCTCTGTTACCAGCTCCCCGGCGCCGAGCTGCCGGGCACGACGGTCGTCGTCTCCCCCCTGATCTCGCTGATGAAGGACCAGGTGGACAAGCTGCAGGAGCTGGGCATCAACGCCGCCCAGGTCAACAGCACGCTGACCCGCGGCGAGGAGAGCGAGCTGCTGGAGGAGATCAAGAAGGAACAGCGCGAGTTCGTCTTCGTCACCCCGGAGCGGCTGGCGCAGCCGGAGTTCCTGGCGACTCTGAAGACCAATCTGATCGACGTCTTCGTGATCGACGAGGCGCACTGCATGTCGCACTGGGGGCACGACTTCCGTCCCTCCTACCTGCACCTGCGCGCGGCGATCGAGGCGCTCGGCAACCCCCGCATCCTGGCCCTGACCGCCACCGCCACCGCGAATGTGGTCGACGACATCCGCCGCCAGCTCGGCCGCGAGGACATGGAAGTGATCGACATCGGGGTCTTTCGCGAGAATCTCCGCTTCGAGGTGATCCCCACCCCGAAGGAGGAGATGAAGCGCGAGACGCTCTCCCGGCTGCTGGGCGATATGGTGGGGACCGGCATCGTCTACGTCTCCACGATCAAGGACTGCGAGGAGGTCACCGACCACCTCGAGAGCCTCGGCTTCTCGGCCGCCCGCTATCACGGCCGGCTGGGAGCGCGCGAGCGCAAGCGCACCCAGGACCGCTTCATGGCCGGGGAGCTGCGGGTGATCGTCGCCACCAACGCCTTCGGCATGGGGATCGACAAGCCGGACATCCGGTTCGTCGTCCACTACAACCTCCCCGGCTCGCTGGAGTCCTACTACCAGGAAGCCGGCCGCGCCGGCCGCGACGGCGAGCCCGCCCGCTGCATCCTCCTCTATCAGCAGGAGGACCGGAACACCCAGATCTTCTTCCTCAACGGCCGCTATCCGAAGCGGGAGCACTTCCTCGCCGTCTACCAGGCGCTCATGCGGCTGCGGGCGGACCGGCAGGAGGTGGAGGCCGGCGAGGTCCAGAAGCGGGCCACCGGCGTCGCGCAGGCGAAGGTGAAGGTCGTGCTGGCGACGATGAAGGATCTGGAGATGGTCGAGGAGACCGCCCCCGGGCACTATCGCCTGCTGAAGGGGGACCTCGGCGCCGAGGCACTGGACGCGATGGCGGACAGCTACGAAAAGCGGTCCGAGGGGGACCGCGACCGTCTGCGCCGCATGGTCCTCTACGCCCAGACGGCGCTCTGCCGCTGGAAGGCGATCCTCGACTACTTCGGCGAGGATTTCGACTGGGAGCACTGCGGCCACTGCGACAACTGCTCGAAACCGGTCCTCGAGCTCACCTCTCCGCCGCCCGCCGAGGTGCCGATCCGGGCGCCGCACCGGGCGGCCGAGGTGCTCCCGCTCGCCTCCATGGTCGGCGGCGACCCGTCCTTCCTGAAGCTCGGGGACACGGTGATCCTGCCGATCTTCGGCGCCGGCAAGGTCCACTCGGCGGACGGCCACAGCGTGGTCATCGAGCTGTCGGACGGCGAGCGGCGGGAGTTCCGCCGGTAGGCTTCCAGGCGCTGGTTTTGCAGCGGATTGAAAGTAGATCCGGTCGACGTATCAAACCGGGCCACTTTGGCGCGGAGATCATTCCTGAGCCAAACGTTATCCAGGAGGAGGTACCTGTAATGCGAGCCAAGACCTACATCCTTGCCGCCCTGCTCTGTGCGAGCATCGCTCCGGTGAGCGTCGCCAGCGCCCAGCCCGACCTGCCGCCCCCGCCGGCTCCCCCGGGCCTGCCGGCGCCGCCTCTCCCGTCGGTCCACGGAGACCACCATGGTGGCGTCGTGGTCACAACCGCCCATCACCGTCGCCATCACCGCGTTCACCACCGCGTTCATCATCGCCGCCACCACCGCCATCACGCGTAAGGCTCTCAGCCCTCCTCTCTCCGCGAACCTGCCGGGGGAGGAGGGCGTGGCACCCTCCTGTCTATCATTATTTTTACTCATTCAGGCGTATCTATTTCTGCTGAAAGCGGAAACTTTTGGGCCGCTTTTCGGTATAAGGCGCCATGCGCGCTCCGATCGTCCCCGTTGGCTTCGCCCTCGCCCTGCTCTCGACCCTCCCGGCGGCCGCCGCGTCGCCTGCCGTCGGCCCGCCGCTGACGGTGCCGCGGGCGGCCGGCAAGATCGCCGTCGACGGCAGGCTCGACGACGCCGCCTGGCAGCGGGCGGCCGTGCTCGACACCTTCTACGAGACCTATCCGGCCGACAACGCCGAGCCGAAGGCGAAGACGGTGGTCTACCTGACCTACGACGAGCACGACTTCTACGTCGGCATCCACGCCTTCGACCCCGAGCCCGGGAAGGTCCGCGCCCCCTTCGTCGAACGCGACAAGATCGTCGGCACCGACGACAACGTCGCCGTCTTCCTCGACACCCGCAACGATCGCCGCTCGGCGGTCGAGCTGCGCGTCAACCCCCGCGGCAACCAGACCGACGCGCTCTACAACGACAGCTCCGGGAACGAGGATCTCTCCCCCGACTTCTTCTACGACACCGCGGCGCAGCTCACCGCCGACGGCTGGACCGCCGAGATGCGGATCCCCCTCTCCTCGCTGCGCTATCCCCGGCAGGCGGAGAACCACTGGGGGATCCTGGTCTGGCGCAACTACCCGCGCGACCAGCGTTACGCCTTCCACAGCAGCCCGATCGATCGTGGCAGCAACTGCTGGATCTGCCACTCGCGCGAGCTCACCGGCCTGACCGGGCTGCCCGGAGGCGGCCATTTCGTGGGTGCGCCCTACGTCACCGGCCAGCGCCTCGGCGAGCCGGGGAACGGCCCCGGCTCGCCGCTCGAGGATCAGAAAGCCAAGCTCGACGCCGGCCTCGACGTCAAGTGGACGCCGAGCGCGAGCAACGCCCTCGACCTCACCATCAACCCCGACTTCTCGCAGGTGGAGTCCGACGTCGGCCAGATCGCGGTCAACAACCAGTTTGCCATCTTCTTCCCCGAGAAGCGCCCCTTCTTTCTCGAGGGATTGGACCTCTTCGACACCCCGATCGCGGCGGTCTACACCCGCACGATCACCGATCCCAGGTGGGGTCTCCGCGACACCGGCAAGCTGGGCAACACCAGCTACACCGTGCTGCTCACCGAGGACCAGGGGGGCGGCAGCGTGATCGTTCCGGGCGCCACCGGCAATGATTTCGCGCCGCAGGACTTCTCGTCCAAAGTGCTGGTCGGCAGCCTGCGGCGGGACTTCGGCGCCTCCTATGCCGGCCTGCTGGTCACCGATCGCGAGAACGAAGGGGTCGAAGGCCACAATCGGGTCGCCGGCCCCGACTTCCTCTGGCGGCGCAGCCAGACGGACCAGATGACGGGGCAGCTGCTGGTGAGCGACACCAGGACCCCGGACCGTCCGGATCTCTACAGCGGCTGGAACGGCAGCCAGCTCACCTCTCACGCCGGCCACCTGGAGTGGCTGCACACCGGCCGCGACTGGACCTGGCGGGCCACCGTGCAGGACTTCGGCGAGGACTTCCGCGCCGACGAGGGATTCGTGCCGCAGGTCGGCTACCGCCTGGGCCGCTACGCGCTCTTCCGCAATTTCTATCCGCAGAGCGGCCTGTTCCGGCGCGTCCAGCCTTATACGATCGTGCGCTACATCGAGAGCCCCGGCGGCGAGCTGATCCAGCGCCAGACGAATCCAGGCATCCAGGTCCAGGGGCAGCGCAATCTGGCGGCCGGCGCCGAGGTGGCGGTGCGCGAGCGGTTGCGGGTCGGCGACCGGGTCCTCGAATTCAGCAACGTCACCGGCTACTTCCAGATCGATCCGGGCCGCCGCTTCTCCCGCATCGGCGGCAACGTCACGCTGGGGGATTCGGTCGACTTCGCCAACGGCCGGGTCGGCAAGGGGGGTGACCTCTCCCTTTTCGGCACCCTCAAACCCACCGATCACCTGGCCCTCGACTTCAACACCGACCGCCAGTGGCTCGACGTCGACGGAAGATCGACCGCCGAAAAATCACGGGGGCGTCTCTTCACCGCCCAGATCGAGCGCCTGAAGGTCACCTACAACTTCAGCGCCCGCACCTTCCTGCGGGTGATCGGCGAGTACCTCGACGTCAACCGCGATCCGCGGCTCTACACCTCGTCCGTCGACGCCAAAGACGGCTCCTTCGCGGGCTCGGTCCTCTTCGCCTACCAGATCAACTGGCAGACGGTGCTCTTCGTGGGCTACGCCGACGACCGCTTCCAGAACGGCTTCGGCGACCTGCAGCGAGCGGACCGCCTGGTGTTCGTGAAGATTTCCTACGCGTTCCAGCGGTAGGGCGAGCCGGTCTCCCTTAGAACCCATATCCATAGTATGGTTGACCTGTATGAAGACGACTGTCGAAATCGCCGAGGATCTGTTCGCGCGTACCCGGGAGATCGCCCGGCGCGAGGGCACGACGCTACGCGCTCTGATCGAAGAAGGATTGCAGGCGGCCTTGGCGCGTCGAGAGCAGAGGACTTCCTACCGGTGGCCCGACCTGAGCGTGGCCGGTGAGGGTCTCACCCCCGAGATCGAAGGGGGGAGCTGGGAACCGTTGCGCGACCGGATCTACACGGGACGCGGGACTTGATCGCGCTCGAATCGCCGCTCTCTGCCTCTGCCACAGTGTCTCCGAGCTCTGGTCGGTCGATCGTGACTTTACGCGTTTCCCGGAGCTGAAGACGCGGAATCCACTTGTTTCCTGAAGACTCTACCGCGGGCTGCGCCTTCCAGCGGTGCGGTAATGATGCGAGGAAGGCGGGCGGCTAGCAGCCGACGACCCGCAGCTCGAAGTCGCCCCGGATCTTGAGCACCTGGAGGACATAGGCGAAGGCCATGCTGGTGGCCATCTCATGTGTCCAGGCGTACACGGGCCACTCCTGCTCTTCGGTCTTGCCTTCCTGCCGGGAGGTTACGGAGGCTACGAACGGACGCACTTTTTTCATGACGAATCACTCGACCACAAGGGGTGGTTCTGGGTAAACGAGCGAGGTGAGTCGCTCAAAGGAGTGAAAAGTTTAGGACAGATCGGCGAGTGGTGTCAATGGTGAAGAGGTCCGCGGGGTGGCACTGGATTCTTCGCTCCCTGGGCTCTACTATTTCTTCAGACACTTTGTTCTCGCAAAAGCAAAGTGTAGCGATGCCACGGGTTTCTCGCCCACAGACATTCCTGACACAGGAGATCAAAACATGAACGGAAAGCGAATTGGGTGGACGCTAATTTTGGCAACAATATTGTGCGGGCTGCTGGCGCTCGGAGGCCCGGCCGCGGCGAAGGGTTTGGGGGACGGCCGGGGCGTCGATCACGTCACTTCGCTCGTGCGTCCCGAGAATTTCGACGATCAGGTGAACGTCTTCACCGATCAGCTCGGTTTCTCGGCCACGCCCGCCCTGGTGTCCCCCGCGGGCGCCAAGAACAGCCTGATCTGGTTCGACAACCGCGCGTATCTGGAGATCACGACGTTCACGGAACGGAACGACTCCACCGCCCCCTTTCTGGATTTTCTGGAGCACCATGAGGGGGCCAAGATCTACGGCACCGACGTGCTCAACGCCGCTCGGGCGATCGCCTTCCTGAACGGTGCGGGCTATCCCAACGTCGGCCCGATTCCCGCGGGCCCTCTCACCATCGAATCGACCGGCGAGGTCGTCGGGCTCACCCCGCTCTGGAACTTGATCATTCTCACCTCCAAGGTCGCCCCCGACAACTCGAACTTCTTTCTCGACTACGACGAAGCTCAGGTGCGCCAGATGTTCGTCGATTTTCCGGCCCTGGCGCCCCGGCCGCACCCCAACACGGCGGAGAAGATCGACACCCTCTGGCTGGTGGTGTCGGATCTGGACGCCGCCGTCGACTTCTACCAGGGTCTCGGCCTCCAGGTGAATCCCAAGTCCCGGAAGATCGCCTATCTGGGCGGCCGCGGCACGGAGGTGCGCTACCACGACAGCACCCTGATCCTGCTGCAGCCGGACGGTCCCGGTCTGGTGGCGGACTTCGTGGCGGACCGCGGCGAGGGGATCCTGGGGGTGAGCATCAAGGTCGGCCACATCCACAACGCCCTCGCCCTCGTCAACCACAACACCCACCTGGGTCTCCGCACTTTCCGGTACAGGGGCCGGGAGCGTTTCCTGATTCCGGCCTCGCTGACCCACGGGATGCTGATCGAGATGATCGAGTAGCCGCGGCAATCGCGCATGCCCTCAGGGAGAAAGACTTTCATCGAGTGGGCGGTTCCCCTCTCCCGGGTCGGGAGAGGGGCAGGGGTGAGGGTTCGGTTCGGTCTGGGATAGCGATAGGATGCCCGGGTTCACGGTTCGTCCCGGTTTGTCTCCTACATCGCCCGGAGGATTCCAGATGCGTCGATTCGTCCCTGCCGTTCTGCTGTTGACGACCGGTCTGGCGGCCCCTCTCGCCGCCCAGACCCGCGTCCCCGCCGAGCTCAAGCCCAGCCTCGAGCAGCCCATCGACGCCGAGGCCACGGCGAAGATCCGCAAGTACACGACGGCGCCGGAGTTCAACTCGCCGCTCACCGACTACCTGCCGGCGTCCACGACCGTGCCGAGCCCGAGCGCGGTCCTGGGCGACGTCGCCGGGGCGCCGGGGATCCTGCCGTACACGGCGGACGTGAACCGCTACTTCCGGATGCTCGCGGCGGCCAGCCCCCGGGTGCGCGTGATCTCGATCGGGATGAGCGAGGAGGGGCGCGAGCGGATCGCGGTGGCGGTCAGCTCGGAGGCGAACCTCGAGCATCAGAAAGAGAACGACGCAAGGCTCGCGCAGCTGGCCGACCCGCGGGTGCTGAATCTTGACAGTACGCGCGCCGAGAGCCTGATCACTGCGAGCGTGCCGGTCTACTACATCACGGGCACCATCCACTCCCCCGAGACCGGCGCGCCCACCGCGCTGATGGAGCTCGCCTACCGGCTGGCGGTCGACGAGAGCCCCTACATCCGCTCGATCCGCGAGCACGTGATCACCCTGATCACGCCGGTCGTCGAGGTCGACGGCCGCGACCGCATGGTGGACGTCTATCGCTGGCATCTCGCGCACCCGAAGGCGACCCAGCCCCGCCTGGTCTACTGGGGGCACTACGTCGCCCACGACAACAACCGCGACGCGATGGGGCTGACGCTCTCGCTCTCCCGGCAGGTGCTCGACACCTATCTCGGCTGGCACGCCCAGGTGCTGCACGACCTGCATGAATCGGTGCCGTTCCTCTACGACAACACGGTGGGCGACGGCCCCTACAACGCCTGGGTCGATCCCCTGCTCACCAACGAGTGGCAGCTGTTCGGGTGGATGAACGTGGCGCAGATGGGCAAGTTCGGCATGCCGGGGGTCTTCACTCACGGCGATTTCGACACCTGGAGCCCGGGCTACCTGATGTTCCTCGCGGCGATGCACAACGGCGTCTCGCGGCTCTACGAGACCTTCGGCAACGGCGGCGCCGACACCGAGACGCGCGAGCTCGATCCCGACGAGACCTCCCGCACCTGGTATCGCCAGGACCCGCCGTACCGCACCGTCTCCTGGTCGCAGCGCAACAACAACAATTATGAGCAGACCGGTCTCCTGGTCTCGCTGGCGTTCGTGGCGGAGAACCGCGAGCTGCTGCTGCGGAACTTCTGGGAAAAGAGCAAGCGATCGATCATCAAGCCGGAACGGGAGGGGCCGGCGGCGTATGTGCTGCCCGCCGACGACCGGCGGCCGGGCGCCCAGGCCGAGCTGCTGCGGGTCCTGCAATTGCAGCACGTCGAGATCTCGCGCGCCGACCGGCCGTTCACGGTGGCCGTGGAGAGCGCGAGCAAGCCGTCCGACAAGAGCGCCGCCAAGGGCAAGGAGACGAAGGACGCGGCCAAGGACAAGACGCCCGCGAAACGGACGTTCCCGGCCGGCAGCTACGTCGTGCGCATGGACCAGCCCTTCAGCCGCTCCGCCGACGCCCTGCTCGACCGCCAGTACTGGAGCCCGGACGATCCGCAGAAGCACCCCTACGACGACACCGGCTGGTGTTTCCCCGCCCTGTTCGACACCGAGGCCGTCCGCGTCACCGACCGCCAAGTGCTGGCGGCGAAGATGAGCCGGGTCGAGGCGCCGGTCCAGGAGCGGGGCGGCGTGACGGGTGACAAAACGGGCGGCGGCCCCGTGTTCGTCGTCGCCCAGCGCGGAGACGACGCCATG
The DNA here is from genome assembly GCA_963698025.1 of uncultured Acidobacteriota bacterium. Classification (GTDB taxonomy): domain Bacteria; phylum Acidobacteriota; class Thermoanaerobaculia; order Multivoradales; family UBA5704; genus DATARR01. The sequence continues at coordinate 4,125,058 of OY969112.1, forward strand.
TTCAGGCTCCGCTACGCGCTCGGGGACGCCAAGGTCGAAGCCGCGGCCGACCCGTTCCGGGCTGCGGGGCACGACTATCCGCGCGGCACCTGGCTGGTGCGGGGGATTTCGAAAGACACGCTCGACCGTGCCGTCTCCGACACTGGCGTCGCCGTGGATGCAATCGCTGCCAACGCTGTGTCGAAAGTCGCGACGCGGCCGGTCGCCAGGCCGCGCATCGCGCTCCTGCACACCTGGCTCAACACCCAGACCGAGGGGTGGTGGCGCCAGCGTCTCGATCTGCTGAAGATTCCCTACAGCTACATCAGCACCCAGGACGTCGCGGCCGACTCGGGGCTCGCGGCGCGCTACGACGTCATCCTCTTCCCGCCGGTGGGAGTCGGGGACCCGTCGCGCATCGTCAACGGCCTGCCGATGTGGGGCGAGCCGATGCCGTGGAAAACGACGCCGGAGACGCCGAACCTCGGCCGGATCGCCGCCACCGACGATCAGCGCCCCGGCCTGGGCTTCGCCGGGCTCGACCATCTGCGCCAGTTCGTGGAGCGGGGGGGGCTGCTGGTCGGCGTCGAGGACACGGCGCAACTGCTGATCGAAACCGGCATGGCTCCCGGCGTGCGGGTCGCGGACTCCAAAAACCTGCGGGTGGTCGGCAGCGTGCTCGACGCGCGTTTCCCCGACGCCACGTCGCCGATCGTCGACGGCCTTGGCGACCGCCTGTCGGTCTACAGCGCCGAGGGGATGAGCTTCGAGCTGAGCAACGGGGCGGCGGGGGGCTGGGCCCGGGAGGAAGGCGATCGTCCGACCGGCCGTGGCGGTCCCAAGGACGTGGACGCACCGCAGGGGCGGCCCGCGCAGGCGGCGGCGCCGGAGCGTGCGAAGGTCGAACGCTGGGAGGCGAGGCCGCTCGAGATCGAAGAGCTGCGCAACAACCCCTCGGCGATTCCCGAGGCGCTCCGTCCGCGGACCCTGGTGCGTTTCGGCGACGCCGACGACCTGCTGGTCTCCGGCCTGCTCGAGCACGGCGACCAATTGGCCCGCCGCGCCGCCGTGGTCGAGGTGCCGGTCGGCAAGGGGCACGTGCTGCTCTTCGCCATCAACCCGATCTGGCGCGGCTCGACGATCGGGAGTCATCCCCTGGTTTGGAACGCGATTTTGCAGCATGGGTCGTTCTCGCCAAAGCCCGGCGGTTCCTGAGCGGAGCCGAACCTGGCGGGTGGCCTCGCTGTAGAGGCTTCAGGTCGCGACCGATACGGACACGACTCCCGATGCGTGTCCCTTGGCCTTTGGCCGGATGATGATCTCGACGTCACGATCGAGGAGAGTGACGAAGTGCAGCAGCCGTTCGGAGGAGAATCGGTTCAGCTTGTAGTTCTTGAGCTCCGAGACGTGGGGCTGCGGAATGCCGAACAGTTGTGCCGCGCGCGCCTGCGTCAAAGGGCGGGCTGCGACCAGCTCGTTGACCCGCATCGCGAGCTGCACGCGCAGCTTCCGCTCTTCGGCGTCCGGGAAGCCAAGATCCACCAGCACGTCACCGCTTCCCGCGTCGACGGCCTCCGTCTCAGTCTTCTTTTCTTGCATAGCGCACCTCGTAGTCGCTTTGTGCCGTTCTCATCGTGCCGTCACCAGGATGCCACGCCATTCGGAGCCGCAGGCCACAATATGCGGCACCTACTCCTCGTTGGCAGGTGAGACAACTTGCTCCGGGGACGCTACGGCTGCGGCATTCAAGTCGCGATCCAGGGTGACCAGTTTCAAACCAAGCTTCCTGGACAGCCAGAGGTAGGACGCGTCGTAGACGGTCAGGTTTTCCCGATCCGCCAAGAGGAGTGCCTCGGGAGTCGAGACCTCGACTTCTTCGATCTCCATCCGGCCCAAGAGGGAGTAGGCCTCCAGAAGAGCCGCCCGCTTTTCGGGGTGGCGCCGGAGCTTCTTCCAACAGATGTTGCCGATCTCGTAGGAGAAGAGGGTCGGCGCGACCAGGGCTGAATCGCCGAGTTGTTCCGCAACTTTCGGCGCTTCGGGTTCTCCAAAGAGCAGCGCGGCAATAGCAGAGGCGTCGACGACGATCTTAATGGGCATCCCGGTCCTGGCGGACGAAGGCGGCGGACTCGGCCGGAGTCTTCAGCTTCAGCGACCGGACCTTCTCCAAGACCTGCCCAGGGGTGAGACGATCTTCGTCCGCGGCGGCCTTCTCCAGGATCCGCAGGAGCTCTCCCTGAAGAGACCGGCGCGACTTCCTGGCCCGCTCCTCGAGCCGCGCGGCAACCTCTTCAGGGACGTTCTCGACTTTCAGGGTCACAGCCATCAGTTCCTCCGGCAAAGATCCAGTCTATCTTACGCCAGATCACCGTGTCCTCTCGCCTCACCGGGCGCCGCTCAGCTTGACCGGCGCCTCGCGATAGAGCGCCGGGTAGACCCGCTTCAGGGCGCCGACCTTGGGGAGATCGTTGAGCACGATGTAGGGGTAGGTGGGGTTGCGGATCAGGAAATCCTGATGGTAGTCCTCCGCCGGATAGAAACCTTTCAGGGGCTCGATCTTGGTGACGATGGGGCCCTTGAAGACCTTCCCCTTGGTCAGCTGATCCACGTAGGCCCTGGCGACGCGCTCCTGCGCCGGGGACTTGAAGAAGATCTCCGAGCGGTAGCTGGGGCCGGAGTCCGGACCCTGGCGATTGAGCTGCGTGGGATCGTGGGCGACGGCGAAGTAGAGCCGCAGGAGCTGCCCGTAGGAGATCCGCTTGGGATCGAAGGTGATCTCCACCGACTCGGCATGCCCCGTCGCCTCGGTGCCCACCATCTCGTAGTGCGCGGTCTCCTTGCTGCCTCCCGAGTAGCCGGCGACCACCTTGGTCACCCCGTTCACGTGCTCGAACATGCCTTGCAGGCCCCAGAAGCAGCCGCCGGCGAGCACCGCGGTCTGCAGCCCGGACGCCTCGGCGGCCGGCGTGTCGAGCGCCGGAGCGGGAATCACCTTGTCGATCGCGTCGGCCCCCACCCGGCAGGCCCCTCCGCAAGCCGCGAGCGCCAGGGCCGCGACGATGGTCTTGATCTTGGTCTTCATTCGAGTCCCCCTCTGAAAAGCGTGGGCAGGCACGCCTGTGCGCCTCCCCACCCTTAGATACGCTGCCCACGAGGGCCGTGGATTCGAGGGGTGGGAGCCCGGCGAGCCCCGGAGAAAGTCTCGATCAGAACCCTTTCTCGTCCGCCGTCGGCCCGTAGAGCGAGGGGAGGGGGACGTCGTTGAGTCGCAGGTAGACGGTGAGCTGCCCCCGGTGATGGGCGAGATGATTGAGGGCGCCGTCGCGGATGGCGACGTACCGCAGTTGCTCGGCGACCACGTGGCCGCCGGCGAGCATCCTCCAGGAAGTCATCAGGTGCTCGTCGGTGGTGCCGGCGAGGGCCGTCCGCGCCTGGTCGAGGGCCTTGTCGAACTTCTCCAGCAGCTCGCGGGTGGTGCTCGCGCTCCGCGTCTGGTGCTCACCGGCGGCGGTGACGTCGAGCTGATCCTGCTCGATCATCGCCGCGATCCAGCCCGGCATCGTGGCGACGAGCGCCGCCAGATATCCCAGGGGCATCGATTTTTCGTGCGGCTTCCAGTCGTTCTTTCCCTCGGGCACGCGCTCCAGCATGCGGCGCGTTCCGACCGCTTCCCGTTCGAGCTCGGCCACCAACAACTCGGCGATCTTGGACATGATGGACCTCCTTGCCGGCTTCGTGCTTCCCGGCGAGGAACGAGCGTATCACCCCATAAGCCATAATATTGCGAACTTTCATAACCATGTATCAGCTCTCTTCGGGGAATTCTGTTCCAGCTTCCCGCCTGCCCCGGGGGCACGCTTTCAGCGTTGCCGTGCACCCATAGAGATGGAAGTCAAACTTAACAGGAGGTTGCCTATGAGAGCGCGTTCTCTTGGAATCGTGTTGCTGATCTCCGGCTTTGCCACGTCTGCGTTCGCGGCGGACCGCGCCATCCAGAACGGGATCGACGTCTGGTCGACGAAGGGTGATGGCTCGACTTTCGTCGATTTCGCACAGACTCCGATCCCCGCCGGTTTCTTCTGCGCCGGCTCGGCGCCCTTCACCGCCAAGGTGGCGTTCCAGGGAGTGCCCATCGTGACCGGCACCTCCAAGGCTTTGGGAGCGACCGACACGATCGTCCAGCGCCTGGATGACGCGGTGTTCAACAAGCGGGGGCTGGCAGTGACCCGGACGCAGGTCCGTGCCCTGTCGCTCAAGAGCGTGACGCCGCTCGAGACCGGGTGCGGGAAGTTCGAGGCGACGGTGAGACTCGACGGCGTTCAGCCGGTCACGCAGATGGTCATCCGCCGCGAGAACGAGGATGGCGGAACCTTCACCGGTCCTCTCTGGCTCAACGTGAAGGTGAGCTTCACGCCGGTGGGCCGGGTCAGCCGCGAGGCGCTCGAGATGCCGCTGGAAGTGCGGTTCCCGGCGAAAGCCGCGTATCCGTGGCGGAGCAAGGTCGTCGCGCCGGTGCCGGCCGGCTTCGTGCGCGTCGACACGGATGGCGACGGCGTCGCCGACACCTATCTGCCCGGTACCTCCAATTTCTTCGCCGGGCAGTCCAGCAAGGCGGGCAAGCCGGGAACGCCGGGGGCCTTGGAAAAGAGCCGCCAGGTTTGCCACGACACCGGCACCGCCGAGCAGCACTGCACCACCCTCTGCGACGGCTGTCAGATTCCGTAGGGCTCAGCGCCGTATACGCGCTAACTTTGCTTCGTGTAGGGGCGGGTCTGGACGGGTGGGAGGGGGCGCGACCCGCCCTGCAACGGCGAAAACCTGAAAACAGGGCGGGTCGAGCCCCCAACCTACCGTCCAGACCCGCCCCTACACGAAGCGTCAGGGCCAAAGTTAGCGCCTATGGGTGCCACCCGTTCGGCAACCATGAATCTCTCGGTCTCCGGGGCTTACCAGGCAGCGGTGGTAGCATGACGCATGATTCCAGAGGACAGGAAACCCAGCCCGGAGCGTCACGAGACGGATGAGAGCCTGCGGACCGAGCGGCGGAAGACGGACCAGGCGCTGCTCCTGAAACGGGCGGCTCTCGAAAGGAATGCCGACGCGGTCGTCGATCGGGCTCGGGAGATCGCCGACGGCGTGTTGAGCCAGGCGCGCGACAAGGCCGACCGGAAGTTGGGCAAGGAAGAGCCGCCGGCCGGAGCGCGTGAAACCGTCGACGAGGAGAGAGTGGCGGAAGACTCCGCTCTCCAGAGTGAGCGGGCGGCCGCGGATGAGAGTCTCCGCCGCGAACGCGAGGAGCATGCCCTGGCGCTGCACAGGCTCTTGCCGCTGGAGAGAGAGAAGACCGACAGGCGTCTGCTGACCGAGCGCGCGCGTTCCGATTTCGCCATCTCCAACCGGGACGACTTCCTGGGCATCGTGAGCCACGACTTGCGAAATCTGCTGCAAGGAGTCGTGGTGAACACGGACCTGCTCTCGATCCGTGCCGCGGATGACGAGGCCGGCCGGCAGATGCTCGCGGGCCTGAAGCGCATCGAACGCTACGCCGCCCGCATGATCCGGCTGGTCGGGGACCTGGTCGACGTCACGAGCATCGATGCCGGCCAGCTGGCGGTGGCACCCAGCAGCCAGGACCTGTGCGCACTGGCCGCCGAGGCGATGGCGACATTCGAGCCGGCCGCCGCCGCGAAGGGGATCTCCCTCGTATTGGAAAGCGCCGAACCCTCCATCCTGGCGGATTTCGATCATGATCGGATCATGCAGGTCTTCGCCAATCTCCTGACGAACGCGATCAAGTTCAGCTCGGAGGGGGGCAAGGTTTCGATTCGCGTCGAACGCGCCGAAGGCGGAGCCCTCTGCCGCGTCGGTGACGACGGCCCGGGGATACCGGGCACCATGCTGGAGCTGATCTTCGAGCGATTCTGGCAGGCCGGCAACGACGATCGGCGAGGCTTGGGCCTCGGTCTCTATATCTCCAGATGCATCGTCGAAGCCCATGGCGGGACGATCTGGGCCGAGAGCGAGATCGGCGAGGGCAGCCGGCTGTTCTTCACCCTTCCCGCTACGCTTGGATGACTGCCCTCTCGAAGAGTTGCCGCGGTCGCGGTTTTTTGCGAACCCTTGGCTCGCTTCGTGCAATGAATTAATTTAGCTCCGCATAGCGTTTCGACCCTCTGCATCGGTGCCGTGGCCAAACGACGGTCTGCCGGATGGACTACACGCTCGAGGGTTGGTCGGTTTTTACAAAACATTGCGTGGCCCGCCGTGTCCCTGCACCCCATCGCACTTGGAAAGGAAAGTCCAGAATGAAGCACAAGTACCTGACCGTCGCCGTCTTGGGATTCGCCGCGATCCTCTACGGCCCTTCCAAGGCAGTGGCCCAACTGAGCTCGTTCGCGGTGTTGGGGGGCTCGACGGTGACCAATACCGCCACCCCGACGGTCGTCAACGGCAATCTGGGTGTCAGCCCGGGCAGCGCGGTGACCGGCTTTCCTCCGGGAATCGTGACGGGAGGGACGATCCACGCCGCCGACTCGGTGGCGGCCCAGGCTCAGGTCGAGCTCACGGCCTTGTACAACAATCTGGCGAGCACGCCGTGCGGTACCGACTTGACCGGGCAGGATCTGGGTGGGAAGACGCTCACGCCAGGCGTCTACTGTTTTTCGACCTCGGCCCAGCTGACGGGAACGCTCACTCTCGACGCGCAAGGCAACCCCAATGCCCTTTTCATCTTCAAGATCGGGAGCGCGCTCACGACCGCGAGCGCCGCGTCGGTCCTCCTGATCAACAGTGCATCCAACTGCGGAGTGTTCTGGCAGGTCGGCAGCTCCGCGACCCTGGGCACGGGCACCACGCTGGCAGGAAGCATCGTCGCGCTCACCAGCATCACCCTGAATACCGGCGCCAACGTGACCGGCAGGGTCTTGGCGCGAAATGGCGCCGTGACACTGGACAACAGCCACGTCACCCTCTGTAGCGATGGTCCCGGCTTGCCGCTTTCCGTCGGGGTTCCCACGCTCTCCGGATGGGCGATGATCGTTCTGACGGGCCTCTTGATCTTTTCCGGCTTGGCAGCGCTACGCAGGCGAGCCGCGTAGCTGCGCGACCGGATCTATGCGGGTCCGGAGCTGAAGACGCGGAATCCGCTCGTTCTCTGGAGCGCCGACGCAAAGTTGCGGTCCATCGCGGTTGGCGGGCACTTCAAATCAAAAGGCCCCGGTGTCGGCGATGCTGGCGAGCTGGCCGCTGAGGTTCTTGTAGGTGTTGACCTTGCCCGTCTGCGTGTCGGTGACGGTCACCGTGTACTCGACGTTGGACAAAGCGCCGTAGAACACCCAGTGGTGGCCGTTGACCGGCGTGCCGTCCAAAACCTTGAGAACGACTTCCACGTTCGTGCTGCTGAAGAACCAGAACCAGCCGGTGTCGCCGGTGAGCTCGACGGCCTGACCCGCGCCGGTGTGCCCCGAGAAGTCCTTCCAGGCGATCTCGACGGCGAAGCGGCCGCCGTTGAGGCAGAGCCGGGTGGAGCTGGGAGCGCAGGGAGCCAGGGCCTTGCCGGCGCCGACCCGCTGCTTCACCAGGGCGAGGGGCGAGGGTGCGGCCACCGAGGTCACCACCGCCTCCCGGCTCGCCCCCAGGGGGCCGAAGGCGGACGTGTCGCCGACGCTGGCGAACTGGCCGGAGGGGTTCACGTAGCGGTGCTCGAGCCCCGTCTCGCTGTCGGTCACCGTGAGGGTGTACTCCACGTTCGACAGAGCGCCGTAGAAGACCCAGACGTGGTCGTTGAGGCCGCGGCCGTCCAGGACCTTGAGCACGGCCTCGACGTTGGCCGCGGAGAAGAACCAGAAGTACCCGGTGTCGGGAGTCAGCGCCACCGCGTGACCGACGCCCCGGTTGCCCTGGAAGTCTCGCCAGGTGGCCTCCACCGCGTACCGGCCGCCGCTCAGGCAGAGCCGGGTGGAGGAGGGCTGGCAGGCGGTGGGGCCGGAGAGGGGGAGCACCCAGACCTCGCGCCCCCGGATGCCGTCGTTCGCGGTGAAGTAGAGCTTGTCGCCGGCTACCGTCAGCCGATTGGGGAGGGAGGAGAGGGCCTGCGGCGCGATGTCCTGGACCAGGCAGGTCCCCGCCGCGGTGCCGTCGCTCTGCCAGAGCTCGATGCCGTGGACGTCGTCGCCGGCCGTGAAGAAGAGCCGGCCACCCGCCACGGTGAACTGGGCCGGTTTTGAAGAGCGCGGTCCGGGGTACAGGTCGCGCACCAGGGCCGTGCCGGCCGGCGTGCCGTCGGTGGCCCACAGCTCGATGCCGTGCACGCCGTCGTCGACGTTGAAGAAAAGCTTGCCGGCGAAGGACGTCAGCTGCAGGGGGAGGTCGGCCGTGCTCTGGCCGGGGAACTGGCCGATCTGGACGGTCCCCGCGGCCGTGCCGTCCGTGCGCCATAGCCGGAGACCGTAATCCGAGCTGAAACCCGAGGTGAAGTAGTAGAGCGCTCCCTGATGAGCGACGAGCCGGGTCGCGGACGTATTGACGGGCAAGCTCGCCACCAGGGCCGTCCCCGCCGGGGTTCCATCGGTCCTCCAGAGGCCTCCCCACGAGAAGTAGACGTAGGAACCCAGACTCGTGAGCTCGGGGTTCCACCCGCTCACGCCGGGCTCGTTGAAGTGGGTGAGCTGGCGAGTTCCCGCGCTGGTGCCGTCCGTGAACCAGAACTCGGTATGGTACGGCTCCGTCACCGTCTTGAGGTAGATCCCGTTCGGTCCAGGCGTCGCGAGGTCGATGGAGATCAGGTCCGCCGGCAAGTCGCCGGTCTGGATCGTTCCCTGCACGGTGCCGTCAGTCCGCCAGATCTTCCCGTCGTCGAAGAAGTAGAGCCGTCCCTGGTAGGGGACCGTGACGGCCTCGGCGGTCAGATGGGCCAGCAGAAACGTACCCTGAGGGGTGCCGTCGGTCCGCCAGAGGTCGTGGGCCTGGTAGGTTTGCCCGACCTGAAAGAAGAGGAGGCCGGCCGCCGGCACCAGGCCGGTGGCGTCGTTCCAGTCGACTTCCGGCAGGCTCACCCGGCTGGTGGTCTCCGGCGTGCCCGCGCTCGACCAGAGGGCGGGAAAGGAGTAGCTGCCGTCCCAGGCGGTGAAGAGGAGACGGTCGCCGAGGGCGGCCAGGCGGGTGGGCTCGGACGTCGGCTCCGGGAGCGGGAAGGAGGAAAGCTGCCGGGTCTGCCCCGCGGCGTCCCGCACCCAGAGTCCCGGGGCGCCTTCGGTGGTGAGGAAGTAGAGGTTGCCGGCGATCCCCGCCACGTCGAGGGTGTCGTTGCGTACCCCTCCGGCGGCGCTGGTGAGGGGGCCCGTTCCCGCGGGCGTCCCGTCGCTGAACCCGATCTGCGGGCCCCCGGGGCTCCCAAACAGAAACAGGACCCCTCCCTTCCAGGGGAGGAGGGAGTCGACGCCGCCGCACTCGTCGCACAGAGTCAGGGCATGGCTCCCAGGGGCCGTGCCGTCGGTCACCCCGATCTGGAGCTTGGAATCCCCGGTGAGCGCGAAGAAGGCCTTGCCCCCGGACTCGATCAGGCCGCTGTAGGGATCGAGCCCGCAGCTCGCGCAGAAGGCGAAGGGAGCGGTCGACTCGGGAGTGCCACGGGTGGTCCAGAGCGGGGAGGGGGACCGGGGATCGCTGGCCCTGAAGACCACGACCCCGCCCACCTCCGCCAGGACGTCGGGCTGGCGGCGGGTGAAGGGGGAGTCGTTCAGGAGGTCGGTCACCCGGACGGTTCCCGCGACCGTGCCGTCCGAGCGCCAGATCTCGATTCCATGGAGCGAGTCGTCCGCCAGGAAGTAGACCCGGTTCCCCTCGGGCTTGAGCCAGGCGGAGACGCCGAACGGCTCGTCGGCCTGAAAGCTCGTCAGCACCCGGGTGCCGGCCGCGGTGCCGTCGCTCGTCCAGACCTGCTCGTTGCCGCCGTCCCTGGCCAGGAAAAAGAGCCGGCCGCCGGCCGCCACCGCCCCATGAGGGTTCAGGTTCGGTCCGCCCGCGAAACGGCGCAGCCGGACCGTGCCCCGGGCCGTGCCGTTCGTGACCCAGAGGTCCGAGCCCCGGCTGTCGCTTTTCAGGAAGTAGAGCCGGTCTCCGGCCACGAACAGCCACTCGAAAACGTTGGGAGAGTGATGGACGATCCTGGTGCCGGCGACCGAGCCGTCGGTCTTCCAGAGGTCGCAGTCCGGGTGGAGGCCGAACCCGGGGCAGCCGGCGAAGTAGAACGAGCCGCGGAAGAATGCCTGCAGGGCGTTATCAGGACCGCTGTACGTCAATGCCGTGACCTCCGGTCCCGTCAGGGCGAAGGTGCCCGGACGGGTGCCGTCGGACCGCCAGAGCTGGCGCCGGCCGTTCTCCGCGTCGATGGTCCAGAGCATCACCTTCCCGAGCCCGCCATACAGGGTGGGGTTGGCGCTGCACGGTCCCGGACAGAGGTCGCGGACGATCTCCGTGCCGGCGGAGGTGCCGTCGCTGGTCCAGACTTCGAACCCCGCGCCGCCGCCCTCGGCCACGAAGAAGAGCCGGTCGCCGGCCGCCTGCAGGCCGAAGCTGTTCACGAGCGGCGGAAAGTCCTCGTCGAGGGTGGCCGTATTGATGTCGAGCAGCAGGCTCGCCGGCTGCCCCGCGGCCAGGACCGGCGGGAACAACGCGATGAGCCCTGCGCAGATCGCACCGGCCAAGGGATACCTCGTCATCTCTGCCTCCCGGGAAGGTCTCTCTGGAATGCGTGAATTCTATCGCATCCGGCGGCTGCTCCGTCCCGAGGTGCCCGTCCCGAGGTGCCACCTGATTCGTCGAGCTGAACGCAGCCGTCAGACCGGCACGGCCGAAGCAGGCGCCTCCTGTGGCGGCTTCCGGCGCAGGATCGCGGCGGAGATGAGCGTCATGATCAGCCCGACCGGGAACACCTCCATGAAGGTGATGGCGGAGTTGTAGAGGGGATTGGTGTAGTGCTTCGCGAGCTCGGCCATCTTCGCGGCCGTCTCCCGGATGGCGGCCTCGCTGGCGCCCGTCGAGCGCATCCTGGCGAGGACGTGCGCGCTGTAGAGGTCGAGGAAGTTGGGGAAGAAGTTGAAGTAGGCGATCTCCCAGGCGAGGACGTACATCGCGCAGGTGATCAGGGTGATCAGGATGCCGACCTGAAAGGCCTTGCCGAAGCCGATCGCGCCGCCGGCGACGGTGTCACGGTAGGACCGGATGCCGAAGAAGACCAGCAGGAACGAAAGGACCATGGAGCTGTAGCCGAGGATCTCGCTGTGGTCGAAGTCGAGGGTCCCCCTCAGGCACAGAGGCGTCATGATCAGGGCCAGGGCCACCAGGATGAAGCCCGACGCGAGCCCGAAGCGGAGAACGATGTTTCGCATTGCCATTTCCTCCCTTGTATGCCCGCAGACTAGAGTCCCGGTGCGGCGCCGGCCGTCCTCCATTCGGGTGATTTTCGGCCCGGAGCCCCGGAATCATCCTTTCGTTGACCCCGATCGACCCTGATTGCCCCCCCGCTCGACCCCCGGGTCAGGGGAGCAGGCCGAGCTCCCGTCCTTTGAGGACGGCCTGGACCCGGCGGTTGACCCCCAGCTTTTCGAACACGCGGGAGGAGTGGGTCTTGACCGTGTTCTCGGAGACGAAGAGCCGCTCGCCGATCTCCCGGTTGCTCAGGCCTTCCGCGATCAGCCCGAGGATCTCGTGCTCGCGTGGGGTGATCCCGAGCTCCTTGAGCTTCCCGGCGTCGAGCACGAAAGGCTCACCCTCCGGGACGCGGACCTCCTTGATCACCGTCACCTCCCGGGGGCGCGCCCACTGCAGCCCGAGGTAGATCCCCAGAGCGGAGAAGATGGCCGCCACCAGGCCGCCATAGACCTCGCCGGGGTAGGCGCGGACGACATACTGGTATTCGAGGACCTTGAGCAGGGCGAGGAGCACCCCGCCTGCCAGCCCATAGAGGATGACGCGCCTCACGGGCGCGAGCATAGCGCGCCCGGCGGCCGGAAGGTGAGCCTCCTCCGGCGCCCCAGGCTTGCCGGGGCGCCGGAGGCCGGCCTTACGGGAAAGGTCAGTTCAAGCAGTCGCTACCGGTATCTGAATAGATCTGCTGCATGCGGGTCAGCACGGCGGCCGGAGTGCCGATGGCGTAGTAGACGGTCTCCTTCTCCCAGGCGCTCGACGTGATGGTATGGAAATTGTGGTAGTTGATGATGATCTTCTGGGCGTCGAGAGTGCATCCGAAGTTGCAGGTGAACACGAAGTCGAGCTGCGTGGCCGTTCCGAGGCGCGAGAAGCCGAGAGCGAACGTGCCGTCGGCGCTGCTGATCCGCAGGCCTTTGTTGGTCGGGTTGGTCAGGGCGACTGTCGCGGCATTGCAACCGGGGAAGTAGGTCGAGACGATACTGCCGTTCGTCAGGTCGACGATGTCGAACTTGACGTTGCTGCTCCGGCAGTCGCCAAAGGCGTTGGGAATCAGCCATCCGGTGTTGTTCATGTTGATCGGGTTGTCGGTAAAAGTCGCGGTCGAGTCTTTCTCGGCCTCGTGCTGGATCTGGATCACGTCCTCATAGAGCGTGCCGCTCAGCTTGCAGCCGAGCGTCGTGGTCAGCCGGAAAAGACCCTTCCAGGCGAGCGGGCTCCACACATCGTTGCCCTGGAAGTCGTCGTGGCAGAAGTTGAGCGGGCGCACGGTCGTGGTGAAGGTCTTGGGGTTCGTGCCGGAGACGGACTGGGAGATCACCGGGCTGCCGGCCCATCGCCGCGTCGCCCCGTAATCCCAGCAGTCGGCGCCGCCCGATTGCGTCGGGTTGAGCTGGTGCTGAGCGTCCGGGCCGCCGTACCAGAGCACTGACTGCACCATGTCGCCGATCGAGTGGGAGACGACCTGCTTGCCGGTCGACAGCTGGGTGATTTCGCTGATCGCGTTGCCCCAGATCGGGTTGAACCCGACGCGCAGCGTACTGTTCTGGAGCTTGGTTCCGATCGAGTTGCCGGTATTGATCACCGTGCACTGGTCGAGCAGGTTGCCGTAGCGCTCATATCCATAGCGCGGCAGCCCGTTCGCCGTGCTCATGATGGCGTCGGCCGCATAGCCGGTGGGGACCTCGCTATTGCGCCACGTTCTGTGATCGAAAATACTGTTCTTGAGATAACGGCTGATCGGCAGCGTGCCCGGCACCTGTGAGGTCCAGGGATAACCGTGTGTGAACTCGATGGGGTAGCCGCTCACCGCCGCGGTCCAGTCCATGTGGTCCAGGTTCGTGGAGTTGTAGAGACGATAGAGCGGCGCGGTATTGGAAATGTTCGTGCTCGGAATGTACCAGGTTTCCTGGAAGCCGGCGGAGCCATAAGGAAAGGCCGTCCCCTGGTCGAGCCAGAACGGGTTGGTCAGGGAATCCCCGTCGCCAAAGGATGGCATCCAGTGGTTGCCAAGCCGGGTCAGGGAGGTGAAATGGTCTTGCCAGGCATAGGTCGGTCGGGTGCCCGGCGCCGTGTTGGCTTGCGCGTCACAGGTTTGCGCCGCCGCTTGTTTCAGGGGCAAGAGCGCGACGAGAAGAAGAAGGAAGAGACGGCGGAGTGAAGCTCGACGTTCGATCATGGTGGTCTCCTTGAGAAGTCTTGAACGAGACGGTTCCACCGGCATCCTGGCCTGTCACTTGAATGGGCGGTCTACGCCACCGCACCCGAGGTGGGCCCGACACGCCAAGGTGAGCAGGGCCGTCAAGTCGCCTCTTCTTTAGAGAGTGCTACAAGTGCGACAAATCGAGCCGCTATCCAGACGTGGCGGGGGCTCGCTTTCATCCCTGCCGTGCACCCCTGGAACCCTGTCAAAGCAGAATTGAAGGGTCGAGGCGGAGCTCTAATCTGGAGGCCCAACGGGCCGTTTTCCCTCAGCCCAGGGCATCGCCCTGGGATTGGGTCATCGCCTTATGACCTTTTGCGGCCTGAAGGGTCGCGCTATCGATTGGGTAAATCCGGAACGCCGGTTAGCGCGGCCCTTCAGGCCGCATCGCCTTCAGGGTCTCCTCGGAACCCAGGGCGTTGCCCTGGGCTGGAGGAAGCCCGGGCCGTTGGCCCGGTAATGCGGTGATGTTGCGGGGGGCGGCCGGCTTGATCCATGGAGAGACGATGAAAGCCGGGACGCGGACGCCGCACGTCGCCGGTGACTCCGGCGACACCTTGACCGCGGCAGGAGGAGGCACGTGATCGTAGAAGCCTCCATGCTCATCGTAGACGACGATGAGAAGGGTCTTGCTCCATTGCGGGCTGGTGACCACGGCTTCGACGATCTGGCGGACGAGCTTCTGCCCGTCCTTGATGTCGGCGGGGGGACCGTCGCAGTTTCCGTCCGGACGTGACACTGGGAAGGTCGCCAGTGCGAGCCAGGTTGAGGAAGCCGAAAACGTGATCGTCGACGATGGAGAGTCTTCCTGCGCCTTGACGTTAAAGATTATGCATGAAATCATAAATTAACGGAGGCTGGAGATTGGAATCTCAACCCTGAACATCGCTGTAGAGCTTCCCGGCGCCACACCGCACCGGAATCGAAGGAGGTATTGTCATGACCGTAAGTTTGAGCCTCTTCGTCCTCGCCAGCGCCTTGGCCCTACCATCCGCTCCCTCCGCTCCGGCACTGTGCTCCAGCGCTCCGGGGCCGGTGGAGCGCCCCAGCTTTGCCAGCGGCGTCACTGGCAAATCGACGTGCACCGCCTATTGCGGAGAACTCAACCCCAGCGTCTCGTGCAGCGGCCCCACATGCAGCGCCGTGAACCAGGACCAGACCTGTCCGGCGGGGCCGGGTAGCGTCACATGCGGCGGCCAGACCTTCTACTGTGCCGCCTGCTGCACCGACGGAACCATCAGGAACGTGACCACCGGCCCCATTTGCAGTTGCGCGGACGGGCAGACGACCCCGAAGGATCGGTACCTATGTGTCAATGGCCTGTGGGTATACCAGCTCTCCTTCTGTGGCGGGCCCTTCTGCCATGGGTAGTGAGCTCGCGGGACAGCGCTGCCCCTCTGGAGGTGCGCTTCGAGGATTCTGAGGACCGGCAGAAGGGACTCAGCGGTATCTTTCTTGTCCCTCGCTGTCCCTGCTGTCCTTTATGCCCTGGCTTCGCTCCCTTGACTGGGAGCTGCTGAAAGGGCCCGCCGGAGGGAAACCCGGGCTCGATCGGCCCAAACGCAGGCCAGACCGGACCACGGGCCCGTGGGAAGGCGTGGATATATAGACCTTGCCGATTTCTATATACGCAAGCCTGCCTGAATGCCCGGCGAAGGTCATCCGTATATAGAAATGACTCTTCTATATATAGAAATCACCCTTCAGCAGGCCGCCAGCCCAGGTTTTGGCCCAGCCAGCCACTCCGGGAAGCTCTCCGGGGCTCCTGGATATATAGAAAGTAGTCATAAATACCGTTCCGGGAGGCTTGCCGACCTTTTCAGAGGCCATCTCTATATAATTTTCGGCGGTTTGTATATAGAAATGGTCCCTCGAACCCTCTCAATGAGGACTCTGTATATAAAATTTTGTGGTTTGTATATAAAAAAGGCCGCCGGAGCCTCTCCGAGACCCCTCGAAGGGCAGAGTTTGGCCTCTCGAGCGCTCTCCAGGGTGACTTCGTATATAAACTTGGGAGGTTTATATATAAGAACGCCCCCTGGAGCCTGCGCAACGGGGCGCGGAAGGCAGAGAACCGGTGTTTCCACCCTATATATCGACGAAGAGCTAACTCGGGGCTTATCGGAGGCGGCTCGCCGCCCTCCAGTGATCGCACTAACAGTTGTAGGAGAGGAGCCGGTGCTCCTTCCGCCGTGGGGCAGACGAGTCGCCCGCGGCTCTCCTCAGCTCAAGTCGGAGACATCGAATGAAGAACTTCGCACTCGTGATCGCCTTCGCACTCCTCGCCGCGGTTCCGGCGTCGGCCGCCGAGATCTCCTCCGAGATCTTCAAGGCCGCTCCCGCGACGACCCTCGAACAGCAGACCCAGGTGGCAAGCCCTTTGTTCGCTGCGATCATCCACCCGCCTCCGCCGCCGGCGCCGCGCTGCTACATCCTGAACGGCACCTCTTGTTCGCCTGCCGGGGCCACCACAGCCTGTACCGACGCCTGTAACAACAAGCTGAGCTGCACCTGCACCAACTACTATGGCGGCCCCTTTGGCACAACCTTCATCGGGCGGTACTGGCGCTGCAGCATCGAATGCTGATTCGCCCCGGGGTTACGCGCCGGACGCCAGGGGCTTGATCCGAGCGGGCCGGCCCCAGAGCCTGCTCATCCCACCGCCCTCCTGAGCGCCTTCTCCGGCGGGCGGCGGCCTACGGGGCAGTACTCCACAGGTTCGCATAGCACCTATTTCTGCGAGCACCTATTTCTGCGAGCCATGGCCGAGACTGAGGCGCCGGCGACTGGTGAAAGCCGCCGGCAACAGCTACTCCCTCGACCTGCGGCCACCCCGCCCGCCGCCGGTTCTACCCTGGAGATCTGGCGCGTGATCAGTACTTAGGGTTCGTCACAAAATAACTTTATCGTTCTCGGATTTTTCTCGTGGCAGAATCGTGTAGTTCCACTCACCATGAAAACTGTCGCGGCGGAGATTGACCTCCTCGACCTCCTTCTCGCTGACTTTCCGCCCAACTGGATAGGCTGCGGTGTCGAGTTCCGCCCGAACCTTCAGGCCAGTCGTAGTGGTGGTTGCCGCAATGAGGTTGACGATAACCTCGTGGCTGATGAGAGGTTTGCCGCGCCAGTTCTGGCTGATGAAGGAGAAAAGGCGATGCTCGATCTTGTTCCATTTGCTGGTGCCTGGAGGAAAGTGGCTCACGGTGATCGGCATCCCGAGCTCATCGGCGAGCTTCTGAAGCTCTACTTTCCAGAGTCGAACTCGGGATCCGTTGCTACCACCACCATCCGCAGTGATCAGCAAGCGCTGAGCCTGCGGATACCTCTCACTTCCCATCGACTTCCACCAGCGGCGCACTGCTTCTACCGCGAAAGTCGACGTATCGTGATCGACCCCTACGCTGACCCAACCACTGTTGGTCGCCAAATCATACACCCCATAGGGAATGGCGCGCCCCAACTCCGGAATCACAAAATCATGAACCCTGACCTTTTCAGGCTCCCCCTCCGGGCGTAGCTCGCGCCCGCCATTCTTGAAGTCGCCGACTAACTCTTTCTTCTTCGTGTCAACGGAAATCACAGGGTCGACGGTCGCAAAGTGCTCCTGCGCCTGGCGGTTGATATGCTCGAACTGGGCATCACGATCTGGATGACTGGCTCCTTCCAGGGTCTTGCTATTGGCCTGAAGGCTATATCCCAGATCGTGGAGCATCTCTGCGACCATGCGATGGCTCGTCCGGTGCCCCATCCGCGTCAACTCTTCTGTCAGACGACGAACGCTCTTACAGGTCCACCGCAAGGGAGATTCTGGTTCTCCACGCTCGGTTGGCTGCACAAGCTTCTCCAAGTCCGTCTTCAGCGTTAGATCGATATCGACCGTCCTTTTGCGCCCTCCTCCCGGCCGCCGAATTCTGTGGCCGCCAGGATGCAATTCGGGCACCGCCTTGAGTTCCTTGATGCCTGCACGGATTGTGAGTCGAGAGAAGCCCGTCGCGCGTGCCACCATGGCGACTCCCCCGAAGCCAATCACTTCAGCTTCCGCAGCCGCGGTCAGACGCCGCGTCCTCTCATCGAGATGTGGACCGAGAAGCTCGAACCGCCGTCGAATCGCTTCTTCACCATCCATTGTCTCCTGAGGGTACAACAAAAACCCTCAAGAAGGTATAGTTTGTTTCGTGACGAGCCCTTAGGGTACAGACAGGCCCCGTTGGACAGGATGATGTAGTTGTATCCCGCGCTCTGCGTTGCGGCGTACCCGGCCGTGAAGTTGCCCGAGTACTTGTAGTACGCCTTCGTTCGCGCGCAGGCAGCCTCGATGTCACTCTGGGACGTCGCCGTGACGAACACCTGGATCTTGGTGAAGTTCAATGTTTTCCAATCGCCGGCCATCGAATACCAGCCGTTGTCCGGCGTGAGGCCCCAGTTCCACTGGTCGCCACTGAAGTAGCAGGCGACATAGCTGTAGCCGGCCGCCAGCTTCGGCACCGCTTTTCCCCCCTGGTGCTTCTGCGCATGGACCGCGACCGGAGCCAGCAGGAGCAGCGCGGCGATGGACAACTGCACGATCTTGCCATTCTTCTTGATCATCTGAACACCTCTTCCAAATCTGCCATCCAGGCGTGATTGCCGGATGTCAACCTCTGCCGGGAGGGGGCTGGAGCGCCCCCGGGAATCGTGTGCGGTCGGGATGTGCCCCGGCCCGCCGGTTTACTCACGCTGTTCGATGAACCACTGCGAATTACGATTGATCGGGTTGCCGGTGGGGGTGATGTACGGCGACTGGCCGCTCAGCCACATGTATTGCCTCCAGTACACGCTCATGATCGACGACGACCTGGCCGCGGCCGGACGGATCACGTAGTTGGTGGGGTCGGCAACGTACGGATTGAACGGGTTGAACAGCTTCACCGAGCCGGTGGTGCCCGTGTAACTGAGGAACAGCCACGGGGAGCTGGCCACTCGGAACATTGCGTTGTGGCTGGAGCCCACCAGGATGAGGTCGAGCGGCGTCTGCCCGGGCTTGAAATACACCCAGGCGTTGTTGACAATGCCGTCCGGCGCGCTCATGTACTGCTGGTTCGAGGCGCTCTGGATGCGCACCGGAAGGCCGGTGTCGGCGGGCTGGTCCGGGATCTGCCATCCGGCCGGCGGATTCAGCAGCGAGCCGGTGGGACCATTGCGCCACTTCCACGAGTACCAGATATGAATCTGGGTGTCGAAGAGGTCCTGGTAGCCGGCCCATGGGATGGCGTTGTACAGGCATGTCCGCTGGGCGGCCTCCAGCGTTTTCACGTAGGCGAGCTGGTTGTCGGTCCCCACGTTCAGGCCGGTCATGCAGGCCTGCACCGTCATTCCCTTGCCGGTCTGCCCGTCGGCCAGCACGTAGGTGGCGTCGCGGTGCGCGTCAATGTCGTACCAGCGGCGCATCTTCTCCGCGTTGTAGCTCAGCCAGTTGTTCACCAGTTTCTGCGCCTCGGCGGTCGCCTTGGCCGAGCGCCGCGCGTAGGGCGTCCCCATGGTGCGGATGAACGCCGCCCAGAGATCCTTCGTCGCCTCGGTGGTCACCAGCGCGGCGCCCTGGACGCGATTGCTCGCGGCGTTCTTCATGTTGCTCGCTTTATATCCATACCAACTCGGGTCCAGCCCGGTGCCGGGATTCCAGACCACGTCCCCGCTGGAATAGTTCAAGACCGCCTCGATCGAGTGGGTGTGCTGCTCGGAGCCCGCCGCGCAGAGGTAACTCTTCACCTGCCGCACCAGGGTGTAGTTGTCGTCCGGACTGCGCACCGTGTGCTCGGAGCTGAAGGAGTCCTCGAACAGGTGAACCGCCCGGCCGAAAAGGAAGTAATTGCGGCTGACCTGGACCGCGGCGGAGCCCGAAAAGCCGCCGTCGTACACGGACATCTGGTCCGGCCGGGCCATGGCCGCGTCCACGAAGTACTGGATGAAGCGCAGTTGGGACCGTTGCGCAGCGTTCACGCCGCCCTGTTCGTTGCGGTCGTCATACCGGCGCATGAAGTGGTCGTACTGGATCTCGGCCGGTTCCTGGGCCACCGCGTCCCAGCACTCCCGCGAAGTTGCCGCGTTGTAGCCGGCGAGGTCCACCCAGCGCTCCCCGACGATGGCGTCGTACACGGCCTTGTACCGGCTGGCATAGCGGACGTCGTTGTAGACCTCCGCCTTGATCCGCCTCAGCTCCGCCTGCGCCTCCGGCGAGGAGAGGTCGGTGTTCTTGGCCAGGCCTTGCGTCCACGTCTTGCGCGGATCGTTCGGGTCGGGCAGGTCGGGAACGGTGGGGGGCGAGTAGCCCATCAGCTCGATGGCCGCCATCCGGGTCAACCACTCGTGGCCCATGGGGACGCCATTGGCGAAGCCGATGCTGACCCCGCTCTGGGTGTAGGCCGCCGCGGAGACCGCCCCGGCGAACAGGAGCGCGAGCGCCGCGACGGCGCGCCGGCACCACCACGGTGAGGCGGACAGGAACGATCGCCCGTAGATTTTTCGCATTGGCATGCTTCTCCTGAACAGGCCATCCAGCGTGATTGCCGTGACCGCCCTGATGGCCAGTCCCTCTGCCGGGAGGGGGCTGGATCGCCCCGGAGCCATCTGCAGTCGGGATGTGCCACGATCCGCCGGTTTATCTCACCCGAATTTTCCGTCTGTGCTTCCCGCTGAACAGTGCTACCCTCAGAGCTCCCGACAACGGGAGCCGGAATGCGCGCTCTTATCCTTTTCATCCCCTGGCAGTTGGCCGCTCTTTTCACCCTCGGCGTGGCCGCCGTGCCGCCGCCGGATCTGCGGCCCGGGGCCGCGGTCGAGCGGCAGATCAAGGGAGGCGAGAGCCACTCCTACCAGATCGAGGCGAGGCCCGGGGCGCGGCTGCTGGTGACCGTCGACCAGCGCGGCATCGACGTCGTCGTGGAGGCACGGCAGCCGGATGGCAAGACTCTGGTCGCGGTGGACAGCCCGACCGACAGCCAGGGCCCGGAATCCGCCCTGCTCCCTGAGGAGGCGTCCGGTCCGCTGGAGATCCGGGTGCTGTCGCCGAGCCCGGGAGTCGCGCCGGGAAGCTATGAAATCCGTCTGGAGGAGCTCGCGGCAGCGACGCCCGCCGAGCGCGAGCGCATCACGGCCGAGCGATTGATGACCGAGGCGGCGGCGCGCAACCGCGAGGGCGGCGCGGAGGGCAATCGGCTCGCCGCCGCCCGCTACGAGGAGGCTCTGCTCCACTGGCGCGCGCTGGGCCGCGGGCGGGAGGAGGCGAGGTGCGGGCTCGCGCTGGGTGGGATCGACACCGCCCTCGGCCGGCCGAAACCGGCGGTGGAGCACTACCAGCAGGCGCTCGACCGGTTCGCCGGGCTGGCGGACGAGCCGGGGCAGGCGGCGGCCTGGAGCGGCCTCGGCCTCGCCCGGAGCGCCCTGGGCGATGCCGCCGTAGCCGCCGATGCGCAGCGCCGGGCGCTCGCGCTCGAGCGGCGCCTCGGCCGCCTCTACGAAGAGGCCAAGGCTCTCAACAACCTCGGCTTCGCCCTCCATTCGCAGGGGGACCTGCGCGTGGCCCTGGGGTTCTACCAGCAGGCGCTCGACGCCTTTCAAAGGGCCGGCGAACAGGGGTTCTGGAAGGCGAACGTGCTGCACAACCTGGCGGGGGTCTACATCGGCCTGGGAGAGCCCGACGCGGCGCTGGCGAGCCACCGGCAGGTCCTCGAGCTGCAGCGCGCGCTGGGCGACCGGAGAGGCGAGGCGCGGACGCTCCACAACCTGGGAGTCCTCTACACCAACCTCGGCGAGTTTGGCCAGGCGCTCGAGGCCTACACGCCGGCCCTGGCGCTCTTCCGCCAGTCCGGCGACCGGCTGTGGGAGGCCGCGCTCCTGCACAACCGGGGTGTGGCCTACTACGGGCTGGGCGACTTCGAGCGCTCGCTCGCCGACCTGGAGCAGGCCTTGGCGATCCGCCGGGAAGCGGGCGACCGGAAGGGCGAGGTGCTGTCCGAGATCAGCATCGGCCACACGCGGCTCCGCTCCGGGCAGACCGCCCAGGCCCTCGAGCTCGGCCGCCGGGCTGCCGGTGTGGCCGCCACCACCGCCAATCGCCGGGGGGAGATGCTCGCGCGCCTGCTGGTGGCCAAGGCGGATGTCGCCGCCGGCGAGCCGGCGGCGGCTCTCCCCGAGCTCGCCCAGGCTCTCGGCCTCGCCCGCCGCCTGGAGGACCGGATCGCCGAGGCCGGGACTCTGCAGCTCACAGGAGCGGCGCACCTGGCTCTGCAGCAGCCGGAGAAGGCCGCGCGGGTGCTGGGCGAGGCGGTCGACCTCGCCCGCGCGGTCAAGGCTCCGACCCGGACCATCGAGGCGCTAGCCGCCCTCGCCCGCGCCGAGAGGAGACTGGGAAGGCCGGAGGAAGCCCGCTCGCGGGTCGAGGAGGCCCTCCTCCTGGTCGAGAACCTGCGCACCCTGGAGACGGACCCGGAGCTGCGGGCCTCGTTCCTGGCCGCGCAGCGCGCCGCGTTCGAGCTCGAGATCGATCTGCTGATGGAGCTCGACCGGCGGCAGCCCGGCAGAGGGTACGCCGCGGAGGCGCTGGAGGCCAGCGAGCGGGCCCATGCCCGGTCTCTGCTCGACCTGTTGCAGGAGGCGCGCGCCGACATCCGCGAAGGGGTCGATCCGCGGCTGCGCGACCGCGAGCGCGGCCTCCTCGCCCGGCTGAACGCCAAGGCCGGCCAGCAGGCCGAGCTGATGAGCCGCCCGGTGACGGCGGAGCGCCGGCAGGCGGCCGAAGGCGAGGTCCGGGTGGTGCTCGACGAGCTCGCCGCGGTCGAGGTGGAGATCCGCAAGAGCAGCCCGCGGTATGCCGCGCTCACCCGGCCGCCCCTGGCCACGAGCGCCGAGATCCGGAGCCTGCTCGACGGCGAGACCCTGCTCCTCGAATACTCGCTCGGCGAGGAACGGAGCTTCCTCTGGGTGGTGGATGCGGGCTCCGTGACCGGCTTCGAGCTGCCGCCGCGCGCGCGGATCGAGGCGGCCGCCCACGCCGTCTACGACCGGCTGGCGGTCCTCGCGCCGGGAGACGCTCGATTCGAACCGGCCGCCCGGACGCTGAGCCGGATGGTGCTCGGGCCGGTCGCCGGGAGGCTCGGGAAGCGACGGCTGGTCGTGGTGGCCGACGGCGAGCTGCAGTACGTTCCCTTCGGAGCCCTGCCAATCCCTGATGCCGGCCGCGAGGCCGGCGGTTTCACCCCTCTGCTCACCCGGCACGAGATCGTCGACGCTCCTTCGGCCTCCGCCGTCGCCTTGCAGAGACGGCTCGCCCGCCGGGCCACCGCACCGGGGGACGTGGCGGTGCTGGCCGATCCGGTCTTCGCGCCCGATGACCCACGGGTCGCGCCGGGAGCCGGTCCGCGGTCCGCGGCGCCGACTCGTGCCGCTTCGTTCCTCCGGCTGCCCTGGACCCGCCGCGAGGCGGAGGCGATCGCCGCGGTCGTGCCCGCGGGCCGGTCGCTCCTGGCGCTCGATTTCCGGGCCAGCCGCGCGACCGCCCTGTCGCCCGGCCTGGCCGGGTACCGCATCGTCCACTTCGCCACCCATGGCATCATCGATTCCCGGACCCCCGCCCTGTCCGGGTTGATGCTCTCGCGCGTCGGCGAGCGCGGCGAGCCGCTGGACGGCTTTCTGGGGTTGCGCGACATCTACAACCTGCGGCTGGGGGCCGATCTGGTGGTGCTCTCCGGATGCGAGACGGCGCTGGGCAAGGAGGTGCGGGGCGAAGGCCTGGTGGGATTGACGCAGGGCTTCCTCTACACCGGCGCCAGGCAGGTCGTGGCGAGCCTGTGGCGGATCGAGGACCGCGCCACGGCGGAGCTGATGTCGCGCTTCTACCGGGGCCTCCTGGTCGAGGGCCTGCGGCCGGCCGCAGCCCTGCGGCTGGCCCAGCTCGCCATCCGGGACGACCGGCGATGGCGGTCCCCCTACTACTGGAGCGGCTTCGTGCTGCAGGGGGAATGGGCCGGCCTGGAGGCCGGCCTGAGATAGATGGGGCCTTCGAAGCACTTGAGGGGTGACGCGGGCGATCCCGCCGTGTCGTCTTCCAAGGAGAGGAGCTGGAAATGCTAGGCATCGAGCCATTCGCGAAGAAGTGGCACATTGTGAGCTGGGTCCCCCCTACATCGGGGCCGATTCCGCGCAACGGCTTCAAGGACCTCAGCACTGTGTCGATCACCATCCTCTCTACCCCCGTAGGCGAAAACACGGGCTGCAATATTGCCTGGCAGAATTCAGAGGGTGAACCGTGCTCCATGAGCCTTTCGCTCCAGGACGGCAGCCTGAAGGGGTCTGTCTCGGTGAAGTTCGGAGGATTGGCCGTCGACTGCCAGGTGACCATCACTCTCGAAGGCCACCAGATCAGAGGCATGCTGGACCCCTCGCTGGCATCCCCCACTTCGGTCGACGGCAGCGGCAACACCGGTACCTTCGTCGCCGATGCGAACCCGGGCGACGATGGGCTTGCCTCGACGTAGGAGCGCCCGCGGCCTTGCGGTATCATGGCCCCTCTGCAACCAGAGGGAGCATGAACGAAGGCAGTGTGCCTCAGGCCGGGACCGACCCCATCGTGGACCTGGTCCGCCGCATCGTCTCCAGGGAGCCGGCGGCGGAGGCGGAGCTGGTCCAGCGTTTCAGCCGGGCATTGTCGTTCCTGTTGCGGCGGCTGACCCGGGACGAGGCCGCGGCGGAGGACCTGTACCAGGAGACCTTCCGGCTGGTGATCGAGAAGGTGCGCAACGGGGAGCTGCGCGAGCCGGAGAGGCTCCCGGGCTTCGTGAGCAGCATGGCGCGGAACCTGTTCCTCGGCTCGGCCCGGCGCAGCGGCCGGCGCCAGCAGTGGCACGGCGACTCCGAGGCGACCGAGACCGCCCCCGATCCCGCCCCCGGGCAGCTCGCGAGCCTCCTCGCCAAGGAACGGGCGGCGGCCGTCCGCGGCGTGCTGGCGGAGCTCAGGAACGACCGCGACCGCGAGATCCTCTCGCGCCATTACATCGCAGGCGAGGACAAGGAGGACATCTGCCGCGACCTCGGGCTTTCCGACCTGCACTTCAACCGCGTGCTGTTCCGCGCCCGCCAGCGTTACAAAGAGCTGTTTGAAAGGCAGGCAGGGTGACCGCGATGGATCATAGCTACGTCGAAGAGCAGGGCCTCGCCGAGGCCTATCTCGCCGGCCGGCTGAGCGACGGCGAGCGGGACGCGTTCGAGGCCCACGATTTCGACTGTGCGACGTGCCTCGAGCGCCTCGAGACGGCGGAAGACTTCCGGGAGGGGATGCTCCGGGTGGCGGCCGAGGATACGGCGCGCGCTCAGGTCGGCCTGCTCGCCGTCCTCGCCCTGCTGTCCCGTGGGCGCCGGATCGCACTGGGAGGATTCCTCCTGCTGCTGGTGGCGCTCCCTCTCGGGCTGCTGGTGGCGCGCGACCGGAGCCTCGAGCGGAAAACGGCCGAGGCGCGGGCCGCCCGGGTGACGGTCCCAGCCCCGGCCGGCGGCGAGCAGCGGATCGCGAGCCTCGAGGCCCGATTGCGCTCTCTCCAGCAGGCCGGAGCCGTCGATCGCCGGCGGCTGGAGGAGGAGCTGGCGAAGGAGCGCCAGGCCCGGGCCGCCATCGAGAGCGAGGCCGCCGCCCCGCGGGTGAACGTCCCCATCTTCTTGCTCGCCGCGGCGCGCGGCGGCGAGCAGGAGGGCAGGGGGCCGGTGAACCGCATCCCGCTCTCCGTTGCGAGCGGGCCGGTCATCCTCACCCTGGAGCTTGCAACGGTCGACTACCCCTCCTACAGGGCCTCTCTGCGC
The DNA here is from genome assembly GCA_963698025.1 of uncultured Acidobacteriota bacterium. Taxonomy (GTDB): domain Bacteria; phylum Acidobacteriota; class Thermoanaerobaculia; order Multivoradales; family UBA5704; genus DATARR01. Next base: position 4,150,490 of record OY969112.1, read on the forward strand.
ACCGGGGACGGCGAGGAGGTCTGGCAGGCTCGCGGTCTGCGGCCGGACAGCCGTGACACGCTGGTCCTCCTCCTTCCCTCCCGCATGCTCCGTCCTGGCTCCTATCGATTGGGGATCGAAGGGGCGCGGGGCGACGGCAGAGGGTTTGCCGTCGCCTCCTATCCGTTCCAGGTGGTACGGCACCCGTAGGGTCGCTTCGATCTGGGGGGGCCATGTGCCACCCGATTCGCAAGACCGGGGTCATAAGACCCTTGGCCATCTTCAAAAAGGGACTCGGCGGACGAGCTCCTGGCAGCTATGGCCGAGATCGAGCGCGGTGAGTACGTCACTCTCGAAGAGTTGCTGCAGTCGTTGCCGAAGCACGGCTGAGCATGGCACTTCAGATCAAGATTTCCACACGAGCAGCAAGTCAAGTTCGCAAGGCGGCCGAATGGTGGGCGCAGAATCGCCCTGCCGCTCCCGGAGCGATCGGCACGGACTCGGTGAAGCCGTCGTCTTTTTGGCAGAGCAGCCGGGGATCGGAGCGAAGTATGAAGGCACACGGGCTCCGGGCGTCCGGCGCCTCTTTCTTGGTCGTGTCGGGTACTTCATCTACTACAAGGCTGGAAACGGCACTCTCCATGTGCTTGCGTTGTGGCATGCGAGCCGCGAGCACCAGCCGGTGCTTTGAGCGAGCTAGAAAACTTCGCTACCTTCCCGAGGGAGGCGCCCTGGTCGAGGTCACCTGCCAGGAGATAAGGAGATAAGGTGCCAGCCGAACGGCGACGCGATCTTCGTCGCTGCCTGCACTAAGCTACGTAGACCGGCGACTCGCTAACCTAGGAGATCAAGTCATGAAGAAGAAGATCCAGAAGCCCCTGAAGCTCAACCGCGAGACCCTGACCTCTCTCGACCACGGCGACCTCCGGGAGCCGGTGGGGATGGCGTTGAGCCGGATCCCCAACGGGTGCACTACGGGGTGCACCACCACGGACGCAACCGCGTGGACGTGCGCCGTGATCCACACCCAATGCGTCGGTTGGTGAGCTGAAGTGGGGCGGTACGGCCGCTCCCTTTTACAGCCCCACCAGATCCCGTCCGGGCCCGCGGTCAAGGGCCCGGACGCTTCGTCTTCTGTCACCGCCAAAGGGTGTGCTCGAAATGGGCGCGGGGCCGACCCCGGGCAGCCCCCGCCGTTATTTACGGCGCTATCCACTGACGTGGCACGTAGTCCAGGTGCCTATTGGAAGGTGATCATGACGCGGCGCGCGCCGCAGCCGGTGCGGTCCGACCGGCCGGTGATCACCCGGTTGAGACCGAGATAAATAGCCCGCTGGTCCGCCGCCGGAACCGAGGTGTCAGGGATGGCGAAAAGGTTTTTGGTCGCCGGTTCCTGCACGAGGCTGTACGGCTGTCCCCAGCTTACGAACTGGTTCTTCACGACAAATTTCAGCGACGAATCCGTCAACGAGAGATGTTGCATCACGAGCGGATTGTCAAGGCCGAGGCCGAACGTGGACAGTGTATCGGCTGGTGCCAAAGACAGATTCTCGTCGAGGACCCAGATCTCGGCCTCATGATTGGTCGTTCCCCCGTCTCCCGCGAAGCCGTCGTTGGTCGGCGAATCGCCGAGGTTCGTCGACCAGAGTTTCGGCGTGCCCTCGTACTCGACGACTATGTTGGCCTGCGTGCAGGCGTTGGGAGCGCCCGGTATGACGATTTTGAGCGCCGCCATCTTCCAACCCGAGCAGCCCGCGGCCGGCACCGGGGCAGGGATTCCCGGGACCACACCCGGATATTCAAGGACCGGAAAGTTGAGGAACGAGACGTTCGAGCCGAGAGTGGTGTAGGCGGCGCCGGTCTTGAGATCGAGGAAGGCAAATCCGGCAGGACATGCCGCCTGCACGGCGGGCGCTCCCGCCAGGAGAAGGATGAACGCGACGGCGAAGATCAGCTTGCGAAACATGGTGACTTCCTTTCTTGAATTGGTAAGGCGGACCCATCATGGGCTCGTCCGGCTATGTCCTGACGCAGATAGATCGCGGAGGCGCCGCACCGGTTTAGTACCACTCGCACGATTCCCCAATCGGCCAAAAAGCTGTTATTCAGATATGCCGCAGCGCTCATTAGATTTTCCCGGCGTTTTGATCCACAATTTTTCAATGCACCTGTAACGATTCACCGGCGGAGGGCAAGGCGCGGCGGGGGTTCACCCATCCGCACAAACGCTTATGCGACAGTCGCCATAGCATTGACGAGAATCCGGAGGTTCGCCGGAGGTTCGCATGGCACCTATTTGCCCACCTATTTGCCAGGGCTGCCGGATCTTCCGGTACAATCGCTTCCGGCATGACTGAACCTTCCTCGCGTGTGGATCGCGTGCTGTCGCTTGCCGCCGGCGTCGCGGCCGTGACCGCCGTCGCGGTTTCGCTCTACCAGGCGGCCCTTGCGCGCGAGCAGCTCCGCGCATCGGCGTGGCCGTACCTGGCGCAGAGCAACAGCTTCGCGGGGGCCGACGCGCCCTATCTGCGCACCGTCAGCAATGAAGGGGTCGGGCCGGCTCTAGTTCGAAGCTTTCGCGTGCTCGTCGACGGGCGGCCGGTCTCCAGCTGGGACGCCGCTGTCCGGGCGCTCACGGGCGAGAACGAGCCCGCGCTCATCTACAGTTCCTTCGGGCGCGGTAGCGTGCTGCCGCCCGGGGCGAGCCGGACGTTGTTGACCCTGCCGCCTGGACCCCGGGCGGTACGTTTTTATCTCGCGGCGCAGGCGCGCATGCACACCATCGCCTGCTACTGCTCGGTGTACGGTGAGTGCTGGCTCGCCGACAGTGAGAAAGAGGAGCCGCGCGCCGTGGGCGCATGCGCAGCCGCCGACGCGCGTGCCGACCTCCAGCGGTGACGGGTTGCGTGGGCCTGGTTGCTGGTGCCGATAGGGCCAATAGGTGCCAGCTGAGCTCTCGAGGTGCCACCCCATCAGTTGCTGCTGGCTGCTCTCCAGCTCTCCAGGGATGTGACTTGGGAGGCAGGCCCGGCCATGTCGCAAGCCGGGCACATTTAGCAAAAATGCCTCTGTAACTTGCGGGTAGCAAAGGGTTTGTCAAAAGAGGCGAGATTTTACGTCTTATCTGGGGTATGGGACGAAAACTTCGCTACCTTCCCGAGGAGGGCGCCCTGGTCGAGGTCACCTGCCGGACCTTACAGGGACGCCTGCTGCTCCGGCCCAGTCCGGAGCTCAACGACATCGCCGCGGGGGTTCTCGGCAGGGCTCAGCGGCTCTATCCGGTCAACCTCGTGGCGTTCAGCCCGCTGTCGAACCACTACCACATGATCGTCCGGCCGGAGAGCGCCAAGCGGCTCGCGCGGTTCGTGGGCTACTTCAATTCGAACCTGGCGCGGGAGATCAGCCGGCTCACCGGCTGGACGGGCAAGATCTGGGAGCGGCGCTACCAGGCGATCCTGATCAGCGACGAGGAAGAGGTGCAAGCCGCTCGTTTTCGGTATGTCTGCAGCCACGGGGTCAAGGAGAACCTGGTGGCCCGCCTCCGGGAGTGGCCCGGTCTCCATTGCGTCCGCCAGATCGTAGACGGCGAGCCCCTTGCCGGCACCTGGTTCGACCGCACCCAGGAATACCTCTCCCGCCGCAAGGGAGAGACCGTCGATCGTCTCCGCTACGCCACGCCGGAGACGGTGACCTTCTCGCCTCTCCCCTGCTGGAAGCATCTCTCACCGGAAGCCTACCGGCAACGCGTCGCCAACATGGCCGCCGAGATCGAAGAGGACGCCGCCGCGGCCAGAAAGCGGGCTGGCACCGGGCCTCTCGGCGCGGCAGCGATCCTGGCCCAGGATCCCGTGAGCCGTCCCAAACGGCTGAAGAAATCGCCCGCTCCGCTCTTCCATGCGGCGAGCAAGGCCGTGCGCCACTACTTCTACGAGGGCTTCTCCTGGTTCGTGGCCGCCTACCGCACGGCGGCCGAGAAGCTCCAGAGAGGAGACCCCGATCCGCGCTTTCCCATTGGGAGCTTCCCGCCGGCGTTGCCGTTCGTCGGCGGGTAGGCAGGCGGCAGTTCCTGGCGGGCTGTCTTGACTTCACCGGCTGCGGTGAAGGCGGAGGTGTGCCTGTGAGGCGGACTTGGAGCCGGTTTCGCGAAAAGAACGTCGCACGTCGCCGTCGCGAGAGGCTTCTCCGCCTCCGCAAAGCCGCTTCTGGGGGACTTGACAACAAGGAAGTGGCGTTCGGCGAGGCTTCGGCGTGGCTCAGGAGAATGAGGATTTATCCACTGACATGGCACGTAGTCCCGCCGTAGTCCCGGGTGCGCGGAGGTCTTGACCTGACGATTGTTCTCGACTGGCGCTCGGTGTCGGGTGGTGGGTGGAGGTGTGTCGAGTTGGGATCTTCAGGCAAGGATTCAGGAAGTTGGGGTCTCCTATTTTGGTCCAGTTCCAGTCCGGTGAGAGAACCAAGACGACGCGGAAGAGAGCCAAAGGGCTCCAAGGAGGCGAGCGTCAGGAGGGGAAGCCAGACAAAACACGCCTATCGAGCCTCTTCTTTGACCGGTAGGGTGGCACCTGTTCCGGAAGTTTGGGTCTCCTATTTTGGCCCAGTTCCAGTCCGGTGAGAGAGCCAAGACGACGCGGAAGGAGAGCCAAAGGGCTCCAAGGAGGCGGGCGTCAGGAGGGGAAGCCAGACAAAACACGCCTATCGAGCCTCTTCTTTGACCGGTAGGGTGGCACCTGTTCCGGGGTTCTGCAGTTCGCTGCTGACCCGAGAAAGGAGATCTCATGTTCAGAATGCGTTGTGTCAGACGACCACTTACAACAGTGCTTTTCGGCGTTCTCTCGCTCGTACCTGCCGCCTGGTGTGCCGATGTGCGAGTGGCGTTCCAGGGAGACTACACAATAACGAGCGGCCATCTCACCCTCTCCATTGCCCAGACCTGGCCTTACTGTAGCGGGATATTCCGCAGCACTACGACGTCTTGACTACCTCCTCCACCAAAGGAGCGCCCCCCACCGGTGGTATAACCCGCTCGCACACCTAAAGTAATTCGTGCCGTCAGGCTCGTCGCGTCGGGGGCAACCTCTGCGTCGCCAATCCAAAACTTCACCGGCAGGTCTGGCTCGATGTCCAATTCCCATTCGCCACGGCCGGCATCGAAGACAGCTCTCCCTTTCCACCTGTTTGCAAGATTGTCGATGATCTCAGCTCCACCGAAGGGCTGGAAGTTCACATGCAATTGGGCATCAGTGAGATTCTTGAGCGTGCCTTGGCACGTTACGGTGTGTCCGGATCTCTTACATTCCCGAATACTGACTTCGACTCCATGCGACTCCTCGGAGACAGGTGAACCCTTTTTAGGGCCGGCCGGAACTTTTGTCGGCTTAGAGGTTGAAGAGGGTGTGTCAGTGATGAGTTGAGTGCCGATACCTTTCGGGAGCAACTCGTTTATCGTACTGGTACGGGGAATATCGACAGTCACGCCGCCAAGTATCTTGGCCGTGTTGGTGTCAAGAAGTTTTATCGAAAGATTAACGCTTTCGCTGAAGGGAGTGATTGACCCACTCACCAAACATTCAGCTCCCGCCATTTGACCCACCTTCCGTGCAGTCTGCGGATCAATTAAGCCGGTGCCCGATAGCTTGTGCTCTTGTAGAATAGCTCGAAGATGATTGCGATCAATAACTTCATAGGAGCCACCTCTAGAACTTAGCTCCACAGAAAGTTGTTCGGCAAAGAACCTGCCTAGTTCGGTAGCGTTCCCTTGTAGATCCGTAAAGTCAACGACAGCCACAGTCTTCCTTCCGGCCTTAGTCATCGACTGACCAATGCGCTCGGCGGCGGCCTGCATCTGTTGCTGGTATCCTGAGGCAGCGTTTGACAGAGTCAGAATCATTGCGATGTATGCGGCAACGGGAAACCAACATACTGCTGTGGGAATTGGTGACCGAGCTCTCACGTTCATCTCCTCCTTCTGCGATAGGGTGGCCCTTAGTCTACTTTGTCAATCTGGACGGTTATCACTCTCGACTCAAAACTCAGGCTCAGTACCGAAATGCGGTACTGTGCTCCATGGACAGTTACCGTAATCACGTCTCCCGCCATCTGAAGCGCCTTGAGTTCTGAGGTTCCTTCATGATTGATTCGCAGTGTCGCGATAGGAGTTGACGCGACTTCGGTGAAGGTGGCACCGACACCAAGATCTCCTGCCAGCATGACCCGCTGCTGACCATCCTCCAACTGAGCCTGCACCGGGAACTCTGAAGGTTTGGGGGTTACTCGGATGGGTGCCGTTTCCTTTTTGTGCGGAGTCGGAGAGGGTCTAGCTTCAACAGGCGTGACTTCCTTCTCCTTCCCACCCTCTTCCTGGGTACTAGTGGTGAGTTCCGTGGTAATTGGCCCATTCTCCCCTGGACTGGTGGATGGCGGCGACCAAAGGCCTGTCATGCTCGCGAAAGTTGTTACCCCCACAACGATTGTCACCACTCCCGCTAAAAATGCTACCCATCTCTCAAGGTTAGAAAGCTCCCTCATTTCGCGTCTCCTGAGAAGGACACCAATACCATATCATCTAATAGAGTAGGTCGACGACAGCGAAAATTAAGCGGGACGGTCAAGGCCATCAGCGGTCAATCCCCGTCTCCGCGGCCTTCACGGTCCTCCCACTAAACCCCCCTCCCCACCTCCCCCTCAATCATCAACCTCAGGTAGATGCAGTAATTCGGCAGCGACTGCGGATTCCGTCGAAGGCGACCACCTGTTCCGGTGAAGGCGACCACTGCTCGGAGCGAAGCGACGAGTGGGGGCTCCTGGTTGATTGAAGTGGTCGGCTTGGGCATCTCCTTTTGCTTTTCCAGAGTCTACAGGACGTCGTCGCCGCGGTTGTGGTAGCTGCGGGAATCCTGGGCGGGCGGCGGGCGGGCGCCCAGGACTTCCGAGGGGTGTGGGAAGGTCCGGGGGTGGGCGGGTGGCGGCCCGGAGCTTTCCATACCCTGGCTCTCGAGGTGCCACCCGATCCTCAAGACCCAGGGGCGTTCCAGAAAATCGCGATTTATCCAGGGACATGGCAGTGCGGCACGGAAGGAGGTCTGAAGTGAGTTGAGAGCAGGGAGGGAGAGACCTTCTGGGTCTCGAAGGCCAACGGGTGCAAGTCCCGTCCGGGGAATTGTCGATACGCCCCGGTAGCCACTGGAGCAGTTGAGGTGAGAGATCGCCCACTGAAGCCTCTGGGGAACTCCTTGGCGCAACCAAGGTGCAAGTGCGCAGGCCGAAAAGCAGTGAACCCTGAGCAGGCCTCGATAGTTTCTCGCTGGAGCCGACCCTCCTGCCATAAGGGGAAGGCCGTTGGGGGCGGGGGAGCAATCGATCGAAGAGCCCGTCCTCTCCAGCCGGGGTAGTGGGGTCAGCATGCGCACAAGGTCTTTGAGGCAACGTGCGAGATCCACAGAGGTGGTGGGTCGCAGCCACCAACCGAGGTGATCTGAAATGGTCAGCCTCGGGCCCTGTGGAAGTCGGAGGGGCCCATGGTACCGAAGAAGCCGGGTAATGCCGGTGGAGGGACGGAGCCCTGGTTCGGGCATGCTTCTGAACGAGAAGGAGACCGGGAATTGACGATGAGTCTAGAACCCGATCGAGTCGAGCGACTCCGGAAGAAGCTCTATGAGAAGGCCAAGCGGGAGCCGGACTTCCGGTTCTACACGCTGTACGACAAAGTGTGCTGGGCCGAGACTCTGGCTCAAGCCTATCGGCAGGCGAAAGCCAATGCCGGGTCGGCCGGAGTTGACGGGGTCCGGTTCGAGGACATCGAGTCGTACGGGGAGGACCGTTGGCTGGCCGAGCTTCGGCAGGATCTGATGGAAGAGACCTACCATCCGCAACCGGTGCGGCGGGTGATGATCCCGAAGCCCGGCGGCGGCGAGCGTCCTCTCGGAATCCCCACGATTCGGGATCGGGTGGCGCAAACCGCTGTCGTGCTTCTGCTCGGGCCGATTTTCGAGGCCGACTTTGAGGACAATGTCTATGCCTACCGACCGGGGCGCAGTGCGCATGATGCACTGGCCGAGGTCCAGAAGCGGTGTATGGAGGCCAGGAGCACGTCGTCGATGCCGACGTGACGCAGTACTTCGACACCATCCCTCACGCCGAGCTATTGCAGAGCGTGGCCCGGAGGGTGGCCGACGGAAAGATTCTCCGCTTGCTCAAGCTATGGCTGAAGTCTCCGGTCGAGGAGAGGGACGAGGGTGGAAACCGGCGGATGACAGGCGGCAAGAAGAGCAAGAGGGGGGACTCCCCAAGGTGGCGTTGTTTCACCTCTGCTGGCCAACATCTATATCAACCGCCTGTTGCGACACTGGAGGAAGACAGGAGCGTGCGAACGTCTGGGGCAGATCATCTCTTACGCCGATGACTTCGTCATTGTCTGCGCGAGCCGTCACCAAGCCGAAGAGAGCTTGGCGACGGTAGCGCGTTGGCTGAAGAAGCTCGGTCTGACGATCCACCCCACCAAGACGCGCCTCTGCCAAGCCCGAGAAGAGCCGTTCGACTTCCTGGGTTACACCTTCGGTCCAGCTCGGCATTGGCGGACCGGAAGGCGATTGCTTTCGGCCCAACCCTCGAAGAAAGCTCAGAAGAGGCTCAAGGAGAAGATCAACACACTGCTGCACCAGGGAAACCCTACGCCCTGGCCGGAACTGCAAACTCGGCTCAACCGACTCCTGATGGGATGGGCTCAGTACTTCAGCTTCGGCTTTACAGGTCAAGCCGATAATGCCATCAGCTGGCATCTGCGGGAAAGGGCTCGACGTTTCCTCTGTCGGCGGCACAAGCTTCGCGTCAGCGGAACTGGTCGCTTTGGGTACGCCGAGATCCACGGAAAGATGGGAGTGGTCGACATCCGCCAGACGCGCCTACCCGAAGGGCCCGTGCATGCTCTCTCGTGAAGCCCGTCCGAGAGCCGGATGCGGGAGATCCGCAAGTCCGGTTCGATGAGCGGCGGTGGGAAACGGAGCTACGGTCGAGACTGAGGCACCGGCACCCAGGCGAAAGCCGCCGGCAACAGCTACTCCCTCTGCCTAAAGCCACCGCGCCCGCCGCCGACTCTACCGTAGTCTGGGGCGCAATCCGTGCGCCTGGAACTGCCGAAGGATTGGGCCGAGCGCATGTCAGACGCGGATCTCCTCGAGGCGATCGCGGCGGCCACGTAACGCGTTCCCCCAGGGAGGGGGGCTGACAAGTAGGGGGGCACCTGTTCTGGCTGCTCTTCTTTGCCATTGCTCGACTTTCAAATAGATGGGGTTGTTAATTGTCGCAAAACTCACTCTGCACAACATCTATGAAAACTTGAGGTCTACAGCCGGCGATTGGTAATCTATAATCCAACCTACAACTTAGTTGAAGTGAGGATAAAAAGCTGCGACCTTCAGTCGAGCCGACCGAGAGCCTCGAAGTAAGAATAGGTGATTCCAAAATAGTTCTCATCTCCGACGCCGACGTCAGCCTTCACGGCCTGCCGTAGAACCCGCTTGTAGCCGTTGTCGTTGGTCTCCAGCGACCTCACCGCCAGGCGGTCGAAACGAAGCATGCGGGCAACCGTGTAGCCGACGGCCTTGAATAGGCCGAGCATAAACCAGTCGATCGTCTGGGTGAGGTGTTCCCAGGTCCGCGCTACGATCTCGGCGTAGTAAGCTTCGCAAGTATTATCCTCGCCCATGCCGTGCAGTAGATCCGAAAATAACTTCGACTCGCGGGGAGAATACGAGATTGCGGCAAAGCGCTCGCCACCCCGCGTGCCCTTTACGCGCCGTGCAATCCTTACTGAAAAGGAGAAAAATCGTGGTGCCGGCCGGGTAGCATCCTCCTCTTCGCCACCGAACAGAGGATCTTGTGTGGAAATCAAAATAGCATCGGCCTCCAAGTCGGCGACCCCTACATTCTTAGTCCACTTTGCGATGCCTGCGATCATCAGGTTCGCCGTAGCGAGTAGCTCATCTTGGTCTATCTGCGGTCGTTCGAAGAACAGGTTGAATCCTGCCGCCGCGAATTTAGGGACCCGGGTGCGCCGCGAGAAGTCTTCGGCTAAAGACAATCCCTGCTTGAAGCCCATGTTGGCTAAGATGGCAAGCCCATCCGGGCCGGCTCCTACCTTTGCGAACGGCTTGACAATTTCGTTAATGAGGGACCCGAATTCCTGCTGGGACATGACCACACTTCCCTGCACATTTTCGCCTTCCTCAATGAGCGCTAGAGAGGTCGTGTAATTTAGCGGATTGTCCTGTGCTGCCCGAGTGCTCGATGTCTCCCCCTCCATAAATAGGCGCCAGAGCCGCCGTTCGCGGTCGGTGATATCCTTAAACTCTTCCGAGATTATATTGGGACGGTCTTTCATCAAATTGTCTATGCCTCTGCGGATTGCTTCAATCCTGGAATGAATTCGGTCGACTCTGACGCTCTCGACAGTGGATTCTCCGACTTCTTCTCGCGCCCCGCTGCTGGAAAGACCGGCAACTACTAGTGACAATAAGGGGAGGGCCGTCTCCGCGATAACGTCGTATAGCCGCAAGACGGGCACCTCGACACCTCGGATCTTAAGCGTCTGATACTCCTGCTGTGAAGGCATAATGCCGTAGCGCGATACTAGGACTACAGGGATCTCGGCTTCGTAGAGCGCGTACAACAGTTCAGAGAAGGGGCTCTGCTCGGTCGACGGATAGGTGCCGGACGCATAGCCTTCCACCAGAACCGCCCCGACACGCGAACGTACACTAGGATCCTTGAGAACGAAAGAGAAGTTGAGGTCTGGGAAACAAGGTGAAACCTCGATATACCAGACCGAGGAGGAAAAAGAATCGGCGCGTACCCGATGCGAGGGCTCACGGCGGAGCGCCTCCCAGCGGATGTGCCGCAGTGTCCGAAAGTCCTGAGACTGTGGGTCCGCTAAGGTCGAATAGCTGAAGTGGCTACTAGGGTAGTAGTTGTTGCAGAAGACTCCTTCTACAAGCTTGAACATGTACTGGCCGCTGCCGGTCAGATTGCGGAAGGTGAAAGGCTCATCGTGTTTCTTGGATCGGCCTAGCCGATCGAGTGGAATGATCTCGAGGGCCCTTTTTCGCAAATTCACGCCGTGGTGAACCGTGTCTCCAAAACAGACGAACATCTCGGTAAGGCGGTGTCCGAAGGACTGCAGGAAATAGATGGAAGTCATCAGGTTACGCCATGCGTCAGAGGTCAGATTGAACTGACCTCGCGGAACCTCGTCACGGTCTTGGGGAGGCTGATTGGCGCCGGTGATGACTACCGGACAAGGTAGGTGCTGCAAGCTGAGCGAGAGCGCTGGAGCCAGTTGCGCAAGTGTGTCTGTGCCGAATAGCAGGACGATGCCGAGTACATACCGATTCCGGAACTCGGAAAGGAACTTCAGGTCGGTCAGTTCTTGTTCAGGGTAAACGGCTGAGAATTCGGTATGCTCTCTCTTGAAAAGGTCCCATAATTCGGTGCCTTCGTACTCAGCCTCTGGCCAAGAACTCGGAGCATGAAAATATTTGTAAATAACTTTTCTCAACTCCTCCAGCACGGAGTTCCAGGTCTGCGGGGTGGCATTCTCACTGAGCAACTGTTGCTCCCTCGGCAAGATCTCCCATGTGAGGTCGAGTTCTATGCTGTCGCCGGCCGTATAGGCTTGGCGATACCATCTCAATAGACGTTCAGAGAAGCCGACAAGATCGGTGTCGTAGCGGGATGTCTTCCTCTCTACGTCGAGGGGCTTCCCGTCTCTCAGTTCACCCTCCTTAGACGCAGAGCCGATCGTCCCACCGCAATAAAGCATCACGACCGTGGGCCTTCTGACGCGTTCAGTTCGCGCGTATTCCTCGTCGCGTTGGTCCCGCATCGATAGATATTCAAGAAATGTCAGTAGTTCGCGATGTTGGTCGTCCGGGCTGTATGTGATGCATCGGACCTGAAGCTTTTCTCGATAGCGTCGGGCTTGCTCGGCAAAACTCTCGGGATCTCCGCTCCTCGGCACTAGGGTGAATATTTTGTCTCGAAATGCAAGATAGAGGCTGCTATCAAAGATCTTGCTTACGAAGTCGTCGTCGTGGCTATATCCCATGAACAAGATCACGGAAGCATGACGCAGGACTGATCCCAAGGTCCGCTGAAAACGGAGCGGATCGTCAATTTGATACAGCTCCTCGTAATCTTCTTCTGCTAATACAATGGAGCTTTTCTCGTCGGCAATGTCGCCGTGTATTTTGAACAGAAACTTCCCGGGACTATGTTCTAGTTGCTCCATGTCCCGCCAGGGAGTAAAAATGCGCAGCTTCTCCTGAGATTTGAGGTTACCGAAAGCTCGTTCGATCAGAATGTCATAGTTAGTAGTGACAATTCCCTCGCATCTTAGCTTCGCCAGTGCATCATGTACAGGAGAGGGAGAGTCACGCACCAAAGGCGGATTGAGGCAGGTGGCGAGGGATTTTCTCCATAAATCTTTGCTATTACTCTTTCCTGCCGCCAATTTCAGGAGAGCACCGGCCGCGTGGTATTCTTTTTTCTCCCCCGCCAGTTGGTGTTCAACCTCTGCGGCAAGAGCGGGGTCGTGCAGGTCGTCTCCAATGAGTTTTGCCAGTTGTGTCAGAAGGGTAGCCCAATTCGGCAGGCCAGCATTGAGGGAGAGGCCGGAGCCAACGAAAAAGACAGGCTTAGCAAGTTTTGCGAAATATAGTTCGCAGAAGCTTCTCATGTGCGGCTGCTTCCACCAGGTAGGTACGTGGCTATATCCCATGAGCACTCTCCATCGGATTGACGGCTGTTTGCAGTTTTCGCGACTAAGTATAGCATGCTGGAGTGATTCTCTAAAGGGTCCTCATCTTCTCCAGTCGGGCAGGGGTAAGGCCGACGTGTTTTCAGGGATTCGAGTACCGTTTCGAGCGGCTGACGGACAGGAGCGGACAATTCCACTTTGTGAGCCGAAGCCTTGATGTACGACCTCTGAGCGAGAGCACTGCGCAATTCTTGAATCTGTGGACAGACGTCTTGGGCCGAGAGACTATCCTCCTCCGAACGGGAGGCTTTGCGGGAAGCTTCCGCTCGGGAAGGCCGCACTACGATCCCCGCTTTCAGTTTCTCAGCGGCTTGCCGGAAGGCGGCGACGCGACCGTAGGCCAGACGATCGAAGGAGTCTTGACCGGCAATCACGTCTCTTCGCGGGGTATCGAGATGAAAGCCGCACAAGCGTCTGATGGACCGCTTCGTCGGGAGGCGGGTTGCCCGCGGAGAGTGGCCTACAACATGGACCGCTACGGCAACACGTCGGCGACGGGAGTTGTTCGATGCTCAATGTTGACGGCTACCTGGATGTGTCCAAAGATGCTCTCTACTAGAAGGATGATTTATACATTACAAAGGGGACGGCACGATGTGCTGCCGCAGCCACTCCGCGAGCTCAGGCTCCCTGCACCGGCCTGCCGCGACCGCAAGCATCGTTGCCAGCGTGGCCGAGTCGGAGCTCGCGTCGTAGGTCCACTTGTTCCTCGCTCTGGCGAGGGCGGATTCGAGAGCGTTCTCGCCCCGGACTCCCGGCAGCCCTCTGTGCTTCCGGATCTGGTCGAGGTGGACCGCATCGATGACGAGACGATCCACCCAGACGGGCTCGTCCATCGTCTAGTTCGCCAGCTCCCGCAGGGCGTTGCGGTATTTCTTGGCCGCGCGCGCGGCGATCTCGAGCGCCTGCTCGACGTGAGGATCGTAAGGGGTCAGCAGGATCCCGTTCTCCGTCTCGACGGCGAGCACGCGATCTACCGGCGCGAGGTGCAGCCGGTCGACCATGTCCTTGGGGAGCGTCGCGCTGACCAATCCTCCCGCCTGGCGGAGTTTTAAATCCTTGACCATGTCAGTCTCCAGACCCTTCGTCCTGCCCTTACTGTAGCATTTGGTGCTGTCTCGCCCGATCTTCCAGTGCCACGAAGAAAGGTAAGAGAGGTGGCGGACGCGGAAGGCGAGTGGGATTCGGAACGTTGGCGCCGCTGCGGAGACGCCCCGCCGTCCCCGGGCCTGCGGTGGGTGTCGTGGACGGGCTGTGGCGTCTCTACGGAACGGTGGTGTGATGGCGAAGGTTGGAGGTTACGGGGGAGCTTGCGTCTTGTGCGGTCCCGTAACCTCCCCCGATCCTCTCGTCAGGCGATGCAGACACAGCAGTGAGCCCGATTGCAGAGGGCTCTCGGGGAGCCGGTCTGGGCTTGGCAGTAGTCCGCGCAGTTCGCGGCGGTGGTGCATTCCGGCGCGCCGCCAGGGCAGACCAGGGCCGTGGCGGTTCTCTCCTGGGCGGAAGCCACCAGGAGGGACAGCCCGAGGCCTCCCAGCAGCGCCGACCGGCTCAACATCCGACGTATGGTCATAGATGAAACCTCCTCCTCTTCGTAAAGGCCTTCGTCCATAAGCAAGGTGCGGCGGTGCTCCACGGGCGAGCCGCTGGCGGATCGGGAGACGGTAAATGTAAGAGATGTAAGGCTTCCCCGTCGCGCAACCGCCCGCCGGCCCCCCTTGACAGCCTCCCCCGCCGGGCGTATTGTCCATATATGAATGAACCGCCTCCCGGCCTGGGACGGCGGTTCTTCTCGCTTTCATGACCGGGTGAAGTGGGCAGCGCGGGGGAGCCGCGTCCTCGAGCTCGATCCAAAATTCAGAGATCCACGATAGCGCTGGAATTCCGGCCTTGGCCCATGGCTTTGGGCAGGCTCAGGAGACAAGGATGAAGTCTTTATCGGTTGCAGGTTTGGGGATCGTCTTCGCCGTGGCCGCCGGCTGCCATGGCAAGGAGGCCGCGCCGCCGCCTCCGCCGCCACCCGCCGCGGTGGTGGTCACGCCGGTCGTCCAGCGGGACGTGCCGGTCTCCCAGGAGTGGATCGGCACCACGGCGGGGAACGTCAACGCCGAGATCCGGCCGCAGGTGGACGGCTATCTGCTGCGGCGGGTCTATGCCGAGGGGAGCTTCGTGAACCGCGGCGATCTGATGTTCGAGATCGACGCCCGGCAGGTCCAGGCCCAGCTCCAGCAGGCCCAGGCCGATCTGGCCCAGGCGCAGGCCCAGTGGGCCAAGGCCCAGCAGGACGTCAACCGCTTCCGCCCGCTCGCCGCGCAGAAGGCGATCAGCCAGCAGGAGCTCGACAACGCCCTCTCGGCCGGCGCCGCCGCCAAGGCGGTGGTGGACGCCAAGCAGGCGGCCGTGCATCAGGCCCGGCTCAATCTCGGTTGGGCCCGGGTCACCGCGCCGATCGCCGGCATCGCCGGCTCTTCCCAGGCCCAGGTGGGCAACCTGGTCAGCCCCTCGACCGTGCTCGCCGTGGTCTCGCAGTGCGACCCGATCCGCGTCGTCTATCCGCTCAGCGAGCAGGAGTACCTGGGCCTTCAGGCCCGGCTCGGCAAGGACCCGGCGGCCCACGGGGACAACCTGGACCTGATCCTCGCCGACGGCTCGGTCTTCCCGCGCAAGGGGCACGTGCTCTTCTCGGACCGCCAGGTGGACACCAAGACGGGCACCATCAGCACGGTGGCCGTCTTCCCCAATCCCGGCAACGTGCTGCGCCCGGGGCAGTATGCCAAGGTGCGCGCGGTGACCGAGGTCAAGAAGGCGGCGATCCTGGTGCCGCAGCGCGCCGTCAACGAGCTGCAGGGGGGCTTCCAGGTGGCCGTGGTGGGGAGCGACAACAAGGCCGAGCTGCGGCCGGTGACGCCCGGCGTGCGAGTGGGGAAGCTGTGGGAGATCGACTCGGGGCTGCGGCCCGGCGACCGCGTCGTCGTGGAAGGGTTTTCGCGCGTCAAGTCGGGCGCCACGGTCCGGCCGCAGGAGGCCCCGGCGGAGGAGGCGGCGGACGGCACCGGAACCTCGCCGTCGACGCCCATGACCTCCGCGCCGGGAGGGAAGTGACGCCATGGCGCGCTTTTTCATCGACCGGCCGATCGTCGCGATCGTGATCGCGATCCTCACCGTCCTCCTCGGGCTGGTGGCGATGGTGGGGCTGCCGATCGCGCAGTACCCGGACATCGTGCCGCCGCTGATCCAGATCCAGGGCAACTTCCCGGGCGCCGACGCGGTCACCGTCGAGCAGTCGGTCGCCACCCCGCTCGAGCAGCAGATGAATGGCGTCGAGGACGAGCTCTACATGCAGTCGGTGAACGCCAACGACGGCACGATCACCCTGCGCGTCACCTTCGACGTCGGCACCGACCGCAACGCCGACCAGGTCAACGCCCAGAACCGGGTGTCGCAGGCGGTGCCGAGCCTGCCGGCGGACGTCAACGCGATCGGCCTCACCTACCGCAAGACGCAGGGCACGCCGCTGATGCTGATCTCGCTCTTCTCGCCGAAGGGGACCTACCCCGGCCTGTTCCTCGGCAACTACGCGCTGATCAACATCAACGACGCCATCTACCGGGTGCCCGGGGTCGGCCAGGTGAACAACTTCGGCGCCTCGGAGTACTCGATGCGGGTCTGGGTCAAGCCGGACCAGATGGCGAGCCTGAGCCTGACCGTCGCCGACCTCCTGAAGGCGATCCAGCAGCAGAACACGGTGAACCCCTCGGGGCAGATCGGGGCCGAGCCGGCGCCGCCGGGTCAGGAGTTCACCTACGCCGTGCGCGCCCAGGGGCGGCTCGCCAACCCGGAGCAGTTCGGCAACGTGGTGGTGCGGCTGAACCCGGACGGCTCGGCGGTGCGCATGAAGGACGTCGCGCGCATCGAGCTGGGCGCCCTGAGCTACAAGCAGATCGGGCGTTTCAACGGCCGGCCGTCGAGCATCATCGGCGTCTACCAGGCCCCCGGCTCGAACGCCCTCGCGGTGGCCGAGGGGGTGAAGAAGACGATGGCGGAGCTCAAGTCGCGGTTCCCCGAGGACCTCGACTACGCCATCTCGGTGGACACCACCCTGCCGGTGACGGAGGGGATCAACGAGATCCTGAAGACGCTCGCCGAGGCGATGGTGCTGGTGATCCTGGTCGTCTTCCTCTTCCTGCAGAACTGGCGGGCGACGCTGATTCCGCTGGTGGCGGTGCCGGTGTCGCTGATCGGCACCTTCGCGCTCTTCCCGCTGCTGGGCTTTTCGATCAACGCGCTGTCGCTGTTCGGTCTGGTGCTGGCGATCGGCCTGGTGGTGGACGACGCCATCGTCGTCGTGGAGGCGGTGGAGCACCACATCGAGGAGGGGATGACGCCGCGCGCCGCCACTCTCCAGGCGATGAAGGAGGTCTCGGGGCCGGTGGTCGCGATCGCCCTGATCCTCTCCTCGGTCTTCCTGCCGGTCGCCTTTCTGGGCGGCATCCAGGGGCGGCTCAACCGGCAGTTCGCGCTCACCATCGCCATCTCGGTGCTGATCTCGGCGTTCAACGCCCTCTCCCTCTCGCCGGCGCTCTCGGCGCTGCTGCTGCGCCCGCGGAAGGCTTCCAAGGGGTTGCTCGCCCGCTTCTTCGGCGGCTTCAACCGGGGCTTCGACAAGGCGCGGAACGGCTATATCAGGACCTCGGGCTTCCTGGTCCGCAAGGTGGTGATCGCGGTGGCGATCCTGGTCGGCTTCACCCTGCTCGCGGGAGGGCTCGGCAAGAAGGTCCCCACCAGCTTCCTCCCCGACGAGGACTCCGGGTTCTTCTTCCTCAACGTGCAGCTCCCCGATGCCTCGTCGCTGCAGCGGACGGACGCCGTCTGCCGCAAGGTGGAGGCGATCCTGGCGAAGACCAAGGGGGTGCAGTACTACAACACGGTGGGGGGCTTCAGCCTGCTTTCCTACGTGTCGTCCTCCTATAACGCCTTCTTCTTCGTCTCGCTCGCCCCGTGGGACCAGCGGGGGGGCCCCGGGCTCTCGGCCAAGGAGCTCACGGACGCGCTGAACGGCGCGTTCCGCGCCCAGATCCCGGAGGCGACGGTGCTCGCCTTCCTGCCGCCGGCCATCCCCGGCCTCGGCACTTCGGGGGGCTTCTCGCTCTGGGTGCAGGACCGCAGCGGCGGCTCGGTGGACTTCCTCAACACGAACCTCCAGAAGTTCCTGGAGGCGGCGCGCAAGCGGCCGGAGCTGGCGAACGTCAACAGCAGCTTCCGCGCCGCGGTGCCGCAGATCTTCGTCGACGTCGACCGCGACAAGGCGCTGAAGCAGGGGGTGCCGATCGCCGACGTCTACCAGACCCTGCAGGCGTTCCTCGGCGGCACTTTCATCAATCAGTTCAACCGCTTCGGCCGGCAGTGGCGCGTCTACCTGCAGGGGGAGGGGGTCGAGCGCACCCGCCCCGAGGACATCGGCAAGTTCTACGTGCGCAACAACGACGGCAACATGGTGCCGCTCTCCGCGATCACCACGATCCGGAACACTACAGGGCCTGAATATACGCAGCGCTTCAACCTGTTCCGCGCCGCCCAGGTCACCGGCGCCGCGGCTCCCGGCTACAGCTCGGGGCAGGCCCTGGACGCCATCGAGGAGGTGGCGAAGCAGACCCTGCCGCGCGAGATGGGCTTCGACTGGTCCGACCTCTCCTATCAGGAGAAGAAGGCGTCGGGCACCGCGGGGAGGGTCTTCATCCTCTCGATCATCTTCGTGTTCCTGATCCTGGCCGCCCTCTATGAGAGCTGGTCGCTGCCGTTCAGCGTTCTGCTCTCGGTGCCGGTCGCGATCTTCGGCGCCTTTCTGGGGCTGCTGCTGCGGAAGTTCAACTTCGACGTCTTCGGCCAGATCGGGATCGTGGTGCTGATCGGCCTCGCGGCCAAGAACGCGATTTTGATCGTCGAGTTCGCCAAGGCCGAGTCCGAGAAGGGGCGCAATCTGGCGGACGCGGCGCTGGAGGGGGCGAGGTTGCGGCTGCGGCCGATCCTGATGACCTCGTTCGCCTTCATCCTCGGCTGCGTGCCGCTGTGGATCGCCCACGGCGCGGGCTCCACCTCGCGCCAGATCCTGGGCACCGTGGTGGTGGCGGGGATGCTCGCGGCCACCTGCCTCGCCATCTTTCTGATCCCGGCGCTCTACGTCCTGGTAGAGAGGATCGGCGGCGCGGAGCGGCGCCATGCCCGGCGCGCCGAACGTGAGGCCGCGGCCCTGCCGGTGGCCGAGGAGACCCACTCATGAAGCGGCTCGTCGAGATATTCGCTCTGTCCGTCGCAGCGGCCTCGCTGGCCGGCTGCGTCGTCGGCCCCAACTACCAGCGGCCGCCGCTGAACCCTCCCGAGCAGCACCGCGGGCAGGCCGGCGCCGCCGAGGCCGCTTCCCTCGCCGATCAGGCCTGGTGGGACGTCTTCCACGACGACGCCCTGAACGGGCTCATCCGCGAGGCGCTCGCGAACGGCTACGACGTCCGGCTCGCGGCCTGGCGGGTGGAGGAGGCGCGGGCCAACGCCGGGATCGTCCGCGCGCAGTCCTATCCGGCCCTCCAGGGGCAGGTGGAGGCCGGGCACGGCCGGCAGCAGGGGGTGGAGGGGACCCTGATCCAGCTCAACGTCAACGCCTCCTGGGAATTCGACCTCTGGGGGCGGATCCGACGCTCCAACGAGGCGGCCCTGGCCGCGTACCTGGCCTCCGAGGAGGCGCGCCGCGGGGTCTTCCTCTCGCTGGTTTCCGAGGTGGCCACCGACTACTTCCAGCTGCGCGAGCTCGACCTCCAGCTGGAGATCGCCCGCGGGACCTCCCAGGCGTTTCAGGGGACCTACGACCTGTTCGACAAGCGCCTCCAGGGGGGCGCCGCCTCGGCCCTGGAGACCAGCAGCGCCGAGGCCCTGCTCGCCTCGACCGCGGCCAACATCCCGGACCTCGAGCGGCAGATCGTGGCCCAGGAGAACCGGCTGTCGTTCCTGCTCGGCCGCAACCCGGGCCCGATCCCGCGCGGCGCGGTGCTCAACGACCAGTTCCTCCCACCGGCCGTGCCGCCCGGCCTCCCTTCCGACCTGCTCCGGCGGCGGCCGGACCTGCGTGAGGCCGAGCAGAACCTGATCGCGGCCAACGCCAACGTCGGCGTCGCCAACGCCGAGTTCTTCCCGCAGATCAGCCTGACCGGCGCCTTGGGCGGCGTCTCGCCGCAGATCTCGCAGCTCTTCCCGGCGGGCCGGACCTGGAATCTGGGCGCCGGGCTGCTGACCCCGGTCTTCCAGGGGCGCCGCCTGCGCGAGCAGTACCGCGCGGCCGTGGCCCGCTGGGAGCAGGCGAAGGTGCAGTACGAGCAGAGCGTGACGAACGCCTTCGGCGAGGTCTCGACGGCGCTGGTGGCCTACCAGAAGTACGCCGAGGTGGAGCGGGAGCGGGCGCGGGAGGTGAACGCCTACCGCGAGGCGGTCCGCCTGTCGAACCTGCGCTACGTGGCCGGCCTCGCGGACTACCTGGAGGTGCTGCAGGCCCAGCAGCAGCTCTTCCCCGCCGAGATCCTGCTCGCTCAAGGGCGCTACAACCGGCTAGCGACCCTGGTCGAGCTCTACCGGGTGCTGGGCGGCGGCTGGCAGCTCGCCGATCCCCAGTGGACGGGGGCGCAGCCGACCGGGCCGCAGCCGGCGAGCGGGCAGCCGCCTGGAGGGCAGCCGTGAAGGACGATCCGGTCATCCGATTGTTCTTGCAGACCGCGCAGGCCATCGAGGAGCGCCTGGGGGCGTCCCTGGAGGTCGTGGAGCTGTCGGTGGCGAAGTACAGCGCCCTCAAGCAGCTGGCGGTGGCGGACGAGCCGCTCTCGCTGAGCGAGCTGGCGACGCGGCTGGTCTGCGTCCGCTCGAACATCTCGCAGCTGGTCGACCGGCTGGCGGCGGACGGCCTGGTCCGCCGGGTGGAGGACCCCAGGGACCGCCGCTGCGTGCGGGCCGCCCTCACCGACCTCGGCCGGGAGCGCCAGGCCGCCGGTTCGCAACGGCTGGAGACGGTGCGGGAGGGGATCATCGAGGCCCTCTCCGAGGTCGACCGCGGCGCGCTGGAGCGGGCGCTGGAGAAACTGCGCTCCTCCGCTCTTCCAGAGGGTGACCGGCGATCGGCAAACAGCTAAACTAGACTCTACTGTCAGCCCTCGCCCCGGCTGTTGCCGTTCCAACCTCCCGGAGCGCAGAAGGAGTCTATGGAGAGTTATCACATCTACCCCTGGGAGGTGATCGTCGTGATCGTCCTCGCGGCGGTCATGTTCTACTTCCGCCGCCGGCAGACTCAAGAGGTGGCGGCGGCCGTTTCCCGGAAGGCCAAGGAGACCCCGGCGGAGACCTTCATGCGGCTCCGCCAGGAGGCGATCGCGACGCCGGCCGCGAGCCTCGGCCTGGCCGGCGAGCTCAAGCCCAACGAGCCGTACGGCATCCTGATGGAGATGGGGATCCCGAATTCGGTGGTGACGCTCGCCTGCTTCGCCAACGGCGATGCCCGCCTCTACTACCGGACGGGCGGCGGGATGGTCGGCGGGATCAGCCACGAGAAGGTCCGCAAGGCCGCCCAGGAGTTCGCCGCCCTGGGCCGCAAGGCCCTGCCGCGGATGAACCGGGTCACCAGCTACCCCGTGCCCGGCGAGGACCGGGTCCGCTTCTACGCCCTGACCCCGCGGGGGGTCTTCACCACCGAGACCGACCGCGAGGCCCTGGGCGAGCCCGGGGACGAGCTCGCTCCCCTGTTCTACAGCGGCCAGGAGGTCGTCACCCAGATGCGGCAGGTGCAGGAGGCCAGGGACGTGAGGTCCCGCCCGACGATGCCCTCCGACCGCCCGGGCGCCGCGCCGGCAGCTCCGCCGGCCGTCCCCCCTATCCTCGACGATTCGACGGAGGCCTGAGATGCCTGGTCGTCCCCGGGTCGCCGAGCTTTGAGCCCCAAACCTTGAGGAAGCCCCGGTGGCTCACCTGCGGGCATTTCTCCTGTAGGATCGGGGTCTCCTGATCCCTTGAATGCGGCATCTGCCGAAGGAGGCACATTGGCCAAGCCGAACTATCAGCACGAGAGACGCCAGAAGGATCTGGCGAAGAAGAAGAAGGCGGAAGAGAAGCGGTTGCGCAAGGCGGAGAAGAAGAACTCTCCCGGCGAGGAGGAGAACCTCCAGCCCCCCCAGGGAGAGGGCGAGAACCCCTCCTAGCGGGGCGGTCTCAGGGCTCCCCCGCCCCGAGCGCCCGCAGCCGTTCCGGCAGCGCCGCCAGGAACGGCCCGAGATCGTCGGTATCCGGCAGGGTGATCTCGATCCTGCCGTTCCGGGTCCGCGCGACCTTTCCCTCGCCCGCCATGACGAGTGGTACCTGGATCGCCTCACGGTCCAGGGGGATCTCGTCTGTGACCTCGAAGAGGAGGTTCATGGTGGTCTGGTCGATTACGCGCACGGCTTTCCTTTCGTAGCGTCCTCACCGGCTCGTACGATCTGGATTGTACGGCCGCGGTCGAGGCGCTATGATGATAAGGCAAGGAAGAAGGTCCGCAGCATCTGTTGCCGCAGCAAAGGTCACCGTTGTCGATGTCACCGCAGCAAACGTCCGAGGCAGGGTCCCATTCGCGCAGTTTCCCGCACTAACCCTAGGTAGGTTTGCCGCCGGCCAAGCCCGTCCGGACTGCAAGCTCGACACGAAAGAAGGAGGGGACATGTTGAGAAGCACTGTCAGAGCCGTCATCGGCTTCCTCGTCGCCATCCTGGCCGTACCGGCCCTGTGGGCGACCACGGCCGTGGAGCGTACGGAAAGCGACATGATCCAGGAGTCGGCGATCATCGTCACCGGGCACTGCACGCACCTGCAGAGCCAGTGGGTCGGCAGGACCCTGGTGACGCTCGCCACCATCCAGGTCTCCGAGGTGCTCAAGGGGAGCGCGGGATCGCAGGTGACCGTGGCGCTGCCGGGCGGCGTCGACTCCAACCGCCGCTTCCCGGTCGCCATGACCTATCCGGCCGCGCCGGTGATCCTGCAGCAGGAGAACGTGCTGCTCTTCCTCACGCCCGAGGACCTGGTCGCCAACAGCTACTCGATCGTCGGCTTCTCCCAGGGCAAGTACTCGCTGGCCGAGACCCCCCAGGGGAAGAAGGTGGCCACCCAGGACCTGGCGGGCTTGAGCCTGCAGGCCCGTGGCGGAACGTTCCACCAGGGCTCCGCGAAGACCATCCAGCTCGACGATCTACGCCAGCGGATCCGGCAGACCCCGCCCGCCGGGAGGGACCAGCAATGACCAACGGTTCGCGAAGGAGAAGTGACGCCATGAGAGGAATGTTCGTGAAGCTCTCCCTGGCCGCCCTGCTCGCGGCCGCCGTCGGCTCCGCCCCGGCTCTGGCCGGCGGCTTCCTCGAGAGCCTCGACATCACCGGCAACGTCCCCTCGCCGATCCCGGGCCAGATCAACGCCCGGCTCGTCCGCATCTTCCACGACTCCCGCTGCATCCCGGTCCAGTGGCGGGTCAACAACACCCAGAATCCGGTCCCCAACCCGCTCGGCGCGCCGGTGATCACGCTGGCGGACGCCACGACCGCCTTCCAGAAGTCGTTCGACTCCTGGAACCAGATCCCGACCTCGTACATCCAGGAGAAGATCGTCGGCACGGTCGCCAACCCCGGCCCGGTGGGTTTCGACATGGTCAACGAGCTGAGCTTCCATACCCCGGCCGGCTTCGGAGCGATCGCCTCCACCCCCTCGATCACGCTGATCGCCGACTCGCAGCTCAACAACGGCGACGACATCGACGGCGACGGCGATCCGGACGTCTCGAGCGCCATCACCACCTGCAAGGACGTGGACGGCGACGGCGACATCGAGTTCCCCGCCGGCTTCTACAAGGCGGGCACGATCCTCGACGTCGACGTCCAGTACAACGTCAGCGCCGCCAACGGCTTCCGCTTCACGGTGGCCGACGCCGCCATCGACACCAACACCCGGTCGGTGGACCTGCAGGCGACCTCCACCCACGAGTTCGGCCACTCCTTCGGCCTGTCGCACGTGCTCAACAACCAGAAGAGCCCGACCGACGGCAACGCGGCGACGATGTTCCCGTTCATCGACACGGGCGACCCGGCCGCCGAGCTCGCCGAGCGCTCGCTCGACAGCGATGACATCGCCTTCGCCTCCTTCTACTACCCGGAAGGGACGGCGGCCAGCGGCCCGGCGGCGATCCAGCCGGGGGACATCCCGTTCGCTTTTGTCTACGGCACGATCAAGGGATCGGTCACCCACGGCGTGCTCAACGAGCCGGTCGCGGGGGCCAGCCTCTCCGCCACCAACGTGCTGAACAACGAGCTCTTCGACAGCGCGTTCAGCGGCACCAGCCAGGTCTCCTACGATCCCAGCACCGGCGGCATCTTCCTGGTCGATCCGTCGTACAACATCATCAACGGCAACTACACGCTGCCGGTCAAGCTCGGCCTCTACTCGATCGGCATCGAGGCGGTCGACGGCTTCCCGGTCGCGGCCAGCTCGATCAGCCTCAACGCGCAGATCGGCTCCCTCTTCGGCCAGCAGAACTTCAACGAGGAGTTCTGGACCCCCGGAGACTCGGCCATCGAGGTCCAGCCGGGCCTCTCGCTGCCGGTAGTCGGCGCCCCCAGCCTGAGCATCGGGCACATCGACTTCGTGACCAACAACCAGATCAACATCAGCAACTTCGGCTCGCGCGACTTCGTCGGCTTCACCGGCCAGGCGGCGGGCAGCTACTACGCCGTCCGCGTCCCGGCGAGCCAGATCTCCGCGATCAACCCCGGCGGCGACATCTACATCCAGGAGGCGCTGTACGACACGTTCGTCTCCGACGGGTCGGTGGTGCCGATCTTCTCCGAGGCGTCCCTGGTCACCGGCACGGTCAGCGGCAGCACAGCCACCCTCGACCTCGCCCATCCGCTGGCGAAGGTGACCCATTTCGTGGGTCAGGACAACGACTTCGCGCCGTTCTACTACCCCTTCCCGAACCTGCTGGGCAAGCTGGTGCGGCAGAAGATCGCCAGCGGCGAGATCCAGAACCTGTTCATCGTCCTGCGGCTGCCGACGACGACCCCGTTCCCAGGTGTCTCGGGGGTGCCGCCGCTGATCGGGCTCGACGGCGGCAACGCCACCAACGACGTGCCGATCAACGGCTTCTCCTACGTCTCCACCGACGGCACGACGTGGAGCCAGGTCACCAACTTCAACTTCCGCTTCTCGCTGGTGGTCACCAAGCCCTGAACCGGTAAGAGGCAGACGATTTTCGGGGGGCGGGACTTTGTGCCCGCCCCTTTTTTGTTACATTGGCCCAATGCAGGACCATGGCGACACCGGAAACGACCTCTTCCTCTCCCTGACCCCCGAGAAGGTGCTGGCCGCCGTCGAGGCGGGGGGCCTGGAGTGCAACCCCGTCTGCTACCCCCTCAACTCGTTCGAGAACCGAGTCTACGAGGTGGAGCTGGCGGACCGCTCCCGCGTGGTGGCCAAGTTCTACCGGCCGGGGCGCTGGAGCGAGGAGCAGATCCTCGAGGAGCACCTGTTCCTCAAGGATCTGGCCTGGCAGGAGATCCCGGTGTGCACCATGCGGCCGTTCCCCGACGGGAGCACGCTGCGGCGCATCGACGACATCTTCTACTGCCTCTCCGACCGCCGCGGCGGGCGGGCGCCCGACGAGCTCGACGAGGCCGGGGCCCGGCGTCTCGGCATGCTGGTGGGACGGATGCACAACGTCGGCGCCCGGCGGGAGTCCGAGCACCGGCTGCCGCTCGACGCCGACACCTACATCCGCCAGAACCTCGACTGGCTGGAGGCGCACGAGGTGGTGCCGCCCCACCTGAAGGAGCGGTACTTCGACACCGCGCTGTCGATCGCGGCGATCGCCGACCGCCGGCTGGCCGGGGTGCCCGTCCACCGCATCCACGGCGATCTCCACCTGGGGAACATCCTCTTCCGCGACGGCCTGCTGAACGTGCTGGACTTCGACAACATGGTGGTCGGGCCGGCCGTGCAGGACCTCTGGCTCGCCCTGCCCGGCCGCGACAGTTATACCCAGGCCCTGCGCGAGCGCTTTCTCGAAGGGTATCTCCAGTTCCGCGACTTCGACCGCGCGACCCTGTCGCTGATCGAGACGCTGCGGGCGATGCGGATCATCCACTACGCGGCCTGGCTGGCCCGCCGCTGGCACGACCCCGCCTTCCCCGCGGCCTGGCCGCAGTTCGGCACCCCCGAGTACTGGGAGCGCGAGACCCAGGACCTCGAGGAGCAGCTGGCGGTGATCCGCGGCGAGGCCACGCCCGAGGAGGTGGCCGCCCGGCCGCCCGAGGAAGAGGCCGGCCGCCAGGAGGAGGAAGCCCTCACGAACAAGGACTTCTTCTGGGATTGGGAGGGGGAGTAGGCGTTTCCCGTAGAATTTTCTGAAATCAATTATGCTAAGGCGCTCATGCCGAGGAAGGGAGCGTCGATGCGGAACGTCACTCTTCGTGTACTTGTCTTATTGGGTGTCTGGTCAGGACTGATTGACAGATCGTACGCCTCCGAGAGTTGCAACGGAGTGCCGGACCCCAAGGCCCTGGCGATTGAGCAGCACCTGGCACGAGTGGCGCACCAGTTGCTCCCGTCGCACGTCCAAAAGGCCGTCGAGACACTCGGCAACGCATCCTCTGTCCACCTGCGGGCGAGAATAAGCCTCTCATCCAAGGGGACCGGCGGGCGGCCCCTTGCGGGTGTTTACGAGTACTGGGAGAAGGACGGCAAATACCGGATTCACTTCGGGATCGATGTCGCGGAGAATCCGGTCTCGGAGATCGCCTACGACGGCCGCCAGTATCAGCTGGCGCTGGACCGTGCGTCGTCGATCCTGTCAATTCGTCGGGCGGATGAGCGTTCCGTGCCTTCAGAGATTCCCAATCCGCTCTTCCTCGTTCTCCAGCCGTTCCGTATCGAAACGCCCGATTGCCCAGGGTGCGAGCCTCGTCTCAGCGATCTCCGGACCCTGCGAGAGCTCCTCCATGCCTCGCCCGCTGAGAAATCGTTGGCACCTCTGGACACCGCCGGCTATGGCACAAAGGTGGCCTTGACCCCCTCCGGGCATCTCGCCACGTCGGTTCTGAGCAACAGCGAGACAGGGCTGGTGGAGAGATCTGAGTTCTCGGACTACGGAGCGATTGACGGCACGGACCTGGAGCTGCCGCGGACGGTGAGGTTCAGCCGGACCACGAACCGTTCGGCCGTCGGTGTCGTCATCCGATACCAAGTCGAGGAGCTCGAGCTCGATCGTCCGATCGATGACGCTGTTTTCACCCTGGACCGATCGCCGTATGCCTCGATCTGGTCGGATGACAGCCAAACGTTCCTGAGAGCCCCCCACTGTTCCAAGAGTCCCGCTGCGCAGTAGAAAGGACCTCCGGAGAAGAGGTCCCCCCGCAACCTTCCGCCGTCCGCCGCGTATTCCGGAGAGAGGCTCCACCCGGAGCCTGGGATATCTTCATGCTCGCCCTTTGACGATTTGCCTGCAATACCGACCGGAGATCCTCGATGCGAAAACCGCTCCTTCTCGCCCTCGCCCTCGCCCTCGCCCTGCTCGCCGCCTCCGCCCGCGCCGCCATCGATCCCGGCCTGCTCGCCGGGGTGAGCGCCCGCTCGATCGGACCGGCCGGCATGAGCGGCCGGGTGACCGCCATCGCGGCGGTCGAATCGAACCCCAACATCGTCTATATCGGGGCCGCCTCGGGCGGCGTCTGGAAGTCCACCAACGGCGGGCTCACCTGGACCCCGGTCTTCGACGACCAGCCGGTGGCCTCGATCGGCGCCATCGCCGTCGATCCGTCCAACCCGGACGTCGTCTGGGTCGGCACCGGCGAGGGGAACCCGCGCAACAGCGCCTCGATCGGCGACGGCGTCTACCGCTCGCCCGACGGCGGCCGGACCTGGACCCACCTGGGGCTGGAGAAGACGGAGCGCATCGACCGCATCGTGGTCAACCCGTCGAACCCGAACGTGGTCTGGGTGGCGGCGCTCGGCCAGGAGTGGGGGGAGAACCCGGAGCGGGGGATCTACAAGACCGAGGACGGCGGCCGGAGCTGGAACCGGGTGCTCTACGTCGATCCGCGGACCGGCGCGGCCGACCTCTCGATCGATCCGCGCAACCCCGACAAGCTGTTCGCGTCGATGTGGCAGTACCGGCGCTGGCCCTGGTTCTTCAAGTCGGGGGGCCCGGGCTCGGGGCTGTTCGCCACCAGCGACGGCGGCCGCACCTGGAAGCGCTTCGCGGAGGAGGACGGGATGCCGAAGGGGGACCTCGGGCGGATCGGCATCGCCGTCTCCCCCTCGAACCCCGACGTGGTCTACGCCACGGTCGAGGCCGCGAAGAGCGCCGTCGTGCGCTCGGACGACGGCGGCAAGAGCTGGCGGACGATCAACGAACGGTTCGACGCCAACCCGCGCCCCTTCTACTTCGCCCACATCCAGGTCGACCCCCAGCTGCCCAACCGCCTCTACAGCCTGGACTTCAACATCCGGGTCTCGGACGACGGCGGCAGGAGCTTCGACGACCTCTACCCCGGCTCCCTGATCCACGGCGATTACCACGCGATGTGGATCAGCTCCCACGACCCGAGCTGGTTCTACGTCGGCAACGACGGCGGCGTCGCGGTCAGCCACGACCGGGGGCGGACCGCGCGTTTCGTCACCACCCTGCCGCTCGGCCAGTTCTACCACGTGGCGGTCGACAATCAGACGCCGTACAACGTCTACGGCGGCCTGCAGGACAACAGCTCCTGGCGGGGGCCGAACACGGTCTGGCAGCAGGGGGGCATCCGCAGCCACGAGTGGACGACGCTGGTCGGCGGCGACGGTTTCGAGACCCGGCCGGACCTCGCCGATCCCAACCTCATCTACACGATGTCGCAGGGGGGCGAGATCGTCCGCTACGACCTGCGGACAGGCGAGCAGCGCGCGATCAAGCCGAGCCCGTCCGAGGGGGGGAAGCTGCGTTTCAACTGGAACGCCGGCTTCGCCACCGACCCCCTGGAGCCCGGCACGATCTACATCGGCAGCCAGTTCCTCCACAAGTCGGCCGACCGCGGCGAGACCTGGACGGCGATCAGCCCGGACCTGACCACCAACAACCCCAACTGGCAGCACCAGGAGGTGAGCGGCGGCCTCACCCGCGACGTCAGCAACGCCGAGAACTACACGACGATCATCGCCGTCGCCCCCAGCCCGGTGCAGAAGGGGGTGATCTGGGTGGGGACGGACGACGGCCGGCTGCACGTGACGCGCGACGGCGGCAAGACCTGGACGAGCCTCGAGAAGAACGTCCCGGGGGTGCCGGCGAACACCTGGATCCCGAACATTCTGGCCTCGAAGTCCGACGCCGCCTCGGCGTTCGTGGTCTTCGACAACCACCGGCGGGAGGACTTCAAGACCTACGTCTACCGCACCGACGACTGGGGGAAGACCTGGAAGAGCCTGGCCACCTCCGACCTCCGCGGCTACGCCCACGTGATGGAGCAGGACCCGGGGGACAAGGACCTCCTCTTCCTCGGCACCGAGACCGGCCTCTGGGCCTCCAACGACGGCGGCCGGCAGTGGCTGAAGTGGACGCACGGCGTGCCCACCGTGCCGGTGATGGGGCTCGCGATCCAGCCGCGGGAGCTCAACCTGGTGGTCGGCACCCATGGCCGCTCGGTCTACGTGATCGACGACATCCGGCCGCTGCGCACGCTCTCCGAGAAGGCGATGGCGGAGCCGGTCCATCTCTATGAGTCCGGTCCCGCTCAGCAGCACTGGTTCGCCGGCGAGCCGGGGGGCTTCGGGCTCGGCTCGGCCGAGTTCCGCGGCGAGAACGAGCCCTACGGGGCGATCCTCACCTACTCGCTGAACGCGCCGGGTCTCCCCTACCCCGACGAGAAGAAAGAGCGCGCCCGCAAGGAGGAAGAGCGGGCGGCGAAGCTCAAGACGGACGAGGGGCGGCCGGAGACGGGGATCCCGCAGACCCCCCAGGAGCTCAGCGAGAAGGAGAGCCCCACCCCCGGCAAGCAGCCCGCGTCCACCGCGGGGGCGAAGGGCAAGACGCCGGAAAAGCCAAAGGCGGAAGAGGCCAAGGAGGTCGAGATCCGCGTCGCGGACGCCTCCGGCAAGACGATCCGCACCTTCACGGCCCCGGCCCGCCAGGGGTTGAACCGCGCCGTCTGGGATCTCACCCGCGACGGCTCGAAGCCGTTCCCGAGCGAGAAGCCGCCGACCAACCCACACCCCTCGGGCTTCGAGGTGCCCCCCGGCTCCTACGCGGTGACGGTCAAGATGGGGGATCACGAGGCCAAGGGCAGCGTCCAGGTGGTACCCGACCCGCGGTCGCGCAACACCGAGGCCGACTGGCGAGCCCGCGAGGACGCCACGAAGCGGGTCGACGCGCTGCTGGGAGCGCTGGCCGAGGCGGCCGGACGGATCCGCGACACCCGCGCGGACGTCAACTCGGTGGTGGCCAGGGTCCAGGCACGGAAGAAGGACGCGCCCCCCGAAGCGAAGGACGCCAAGGACGCCAAGCCGGATCCGCTGCTCGAATCGGCCAACAAGCTGAAGGAGGGGCTCGACAAGCTCGAGCTGCGGCTGTGGACCCCCTACAACGCCGTGGGCATCCAGCCCGGGACGGACGCGGCGACCAAGGCCTTCTACGCCACCGGCTACGTCCTCTCCTCCTGGGCGCCGCCGAGCCCGACCCACCTGGAGTACCTCCGCCAGGCGGAGAAGGCGACGAACGACGTCCTGGCCGACATCAACCGCTTCTTCGAGACCGACGTCGCCGCCTTCCGCAAGACTGCGGACGCGGCGGGAGCACGGCTGCTGCCGGATCTGGGCAAGGTGGAAGTGAAGCGGCCGTAGGGATCCTCACCGCGAGGCGCAGACCTCGGCCTCTTCCGCCTCCACCTCTTCGACGACGGCCGGCTCGGGCTCCGGGGCCGGCTTCTCTTCCTGCCTCCCCTTCTTCCCCTGCGCGCTGGAGATCAGGGCGACGCCGGTCAGGATCACCGCCGCGGCGATCAGCGTCCCGCGGGTGATCGGCTCACCGGCCATCGCCCAGCCGAGAAAGACGGCGACCACCGGGTTCACGTAGGCGTAGGTGGAGATCAGCACCGGCGACGCCGTCCGCAGGAGCCAGACGTAGGCGGTGAAGGCGATGATGGCGCCGAAGACCACCAGGTAGGCCAGCGCGAGAAGCGACCGCGTCGAGACCTGGGACAGGGCGAAGTGCGCCGGCTCGCCGGTGAGCGTGGCGGCGAGCAGGAGCAGGGCGCCGCCGCAGAGCATCTGCATCGCCGTCGACAGCACCGGCGAGGAGGGGAGCTTCGCCCGCTGGCTGTAGAGCGAGCCCCAGGCCCAGCTCAGGGAGGCCACCAGCACGGCGGCGACGCCGAGCGGGTCGAGTCCCCCCGACGAGCTCGGGCGCACCAGCAGCACCAGGCCGGTGAAGCCGAGGAGCAGGCCGGCGATCACCCGTCCGCCCGGCCGCTGACCGCGGTCGCGGAGCCAGACGAACAGCACGATCCAGAGCGGCTCGGTCGAGACCAGCAGCGCTGCCAGCCCCGAGCTCAACCGCTGCTCGGACCAGACCACGCCGCCGTTACCCACCAGCAGCAGCAGGGCGCCGACGACGCCCGCCGAGCGCCAGTGGACGAGGCTCGGCCGCGGCGCTCCCCGCAGGCGGCTCCAGCCGTAGAGCAGGGCCCCGGCGGTGAGGTAGCGGGAGGCGGCCATCAGGAACGGCGGGATCGTCTCGATCGCGAAACGGATCGCCAGATAGGTCGACCCCCAGATCAGGTAGACGGCGCCGAGGGCGACCGCCACGTGCAGCACGGACGCGCGCCGCGCCCCCTTGGCATCACTCATCGAGCTGGCGTCACTCATCGAAGACCTCCTCTCCGGCCCCCTGGGGAGCCTCCAGGGGGAGCTGGCGGCTCTCGCGGACCGTCTCCAGCACGATCGTGGTGCGGGTCGACTGCACGGTGCCGGTCGATCCGATGCGCTCGCGCAGCAGCCGCCCGAGCGTCCTGGCGTCCCGCGTTCGCACCTTCATCAGGAAGCAGTCCTCGCCCGCGATGTGGTGCGCTTCCAGCACCTCCGGGATCTGGGCCAGCAGCTCGGCCGTCTTCGCCTCGCCGTCGAAGTCGGTGGAGCGGACGAAGACGAAGGCGAGGGTGTTGAGCCCCAGCGCCTCCGGGTTGATCCGCGCCTCGTACCCCTGGATCACCCCCCGGGTCTCCAGCCGGCGGATGCGCTCCAGCACGGCCGAGGGGGCCATCTCCACCTGCCGGGCGATCTCGGCGTTGGACGTGCGGGCGTTCTGCTGAAGGATGTTCAGGATCTGGCGGTCGATTTCGTCGATCATTCGGAAACTCTCCCCAATCCGGAGAATACTGCGGATACGGGAGGAATGCAAGAACGATCGGCGGTGAATGATAATATCCGCCGCCGTTTATTCGGCGAGATCCCCTTGGGTCAGATCGGAATCCGGCTTTCGGCCTCGGCGGCGAACGGATCGTCCGCGAGACCCCGGCGGTGGCGGAGCAGGGCGGCGTGAGCGATCATGGCCGCGTTGTCGCCGGAGTAGACGAGGGGGACGAGGCGGAGGTCGACGCCCCGGCTCTCGGCCCAGACCGGCAGCTCCCGCCGCAGGAGCCGGTTGGCGGCGGCGCCGCCGGAGACGGCGAGCAGCGAGAAGGGTCGCCGCTCGTGCAGGCGCTCCAGGCGGTCGAGGACCTGGCCGACGGCGGACTCGCGGAAGGCGGCTAGGAGGTCGAGCACGGCCTGGGGCACATCCGCCGCGGCGCCGAGATCGATCGCGCCGAGCGTCCGCTCCAGGCGCTCGATCTCCTGGAGCGCCTGGCTCTTCGATCCCGAGTAGGAGAAGTCGAGCGTCTCGCCGAAGCGGGAGACCGGGAGGCGCCGGGCGCCCGGGGTGCCCCGCTCGGCGAGCTCGTCCACCCGCGGCCCCTGCGGATAGGGGAGGCCGAGGCGCTTGCCCACCTTGTCGAAGACCTCGCCGATGGCGTCGTCGCGGGTCTCGGCGAGGGTCGAGACGGCGCCGTCTTCGACCGCGAAGAGGGAGCTGTGGCCGCCGGAGAGCACGAGGCCGACGAATTGGGAGGGGGGGAGCTCGGGGGGAGCGGGATCGCCCGGGGGGCGCAGGAAGGGGGAGTAGAGGTGCCCCTCCAGGTGGTGGACGGCGTGGAAGGGGCGCCCGCCGGCGAAGGCGATCGCCTTGCCGAGCGACAGCCCGACGAGCAGCGCCCCCACCAGCCCCGGACCGCGCGTCGCCGCCACCACGTCGACGTCGCGCAGGAGGACCCCCGCCCGCTCGAGCGCCTCGCCGCTCACCGCCGGCCAGTTGGCCAGATGCTCGCGCGAGGCGATCTCCGGCACCACGCCGCCGTAGGGGCGATGCGCGGCGAGCTGGCTGGAGACCACCGACGACAGTACCCGCCCCTCGCCGTCGAGGATGGCGCAGGCGGTATCGTCGCAGGAGGTCTCGATGCCGAGGACGAGCGGGTGGGTCATGCCGGGAGTGTAGCGCGAGCCCCCCGGCCGGTCCTACCCGTTGGTCGCGGGCGCTTCGGCCGGCTCGGCGCGCTTGATCTCGATCGGCTCGTAGACCGGGATCTCGAAGGCCAGCGTCTCGTGGCAGTACTGCTGCCAGTCGTCGGTGACGTTGTCGAAGATGATGTTCTGGTCCTTGAAGATGCCGTCGGTGACGATGTAGTTCTCCTGGAGATAGAGGATCGACTCGTCGTCGAGCTGGCGATCCACCTCGACCTCCTTGCCGTCGACCTCCTTCTTCTCCTTGCGCACGTTGGCAGCGTTCTCGCTCCATCCCGGGTAGGCTCGGAACTGCTTCGCCAGGTACGCCTTGCAATACTTTCCCATTTCCGCCATGGTCAAATCCTCCTGCTTCGGATCTTCAGTTTCGTATCAGGGCTTGAAGGGGACTCAAGCTGGAGAGACAAGAGTACTCCCGACTGTAGAAGTGCGACAAATCCCCAGGACGGGACACCCCTGATAAACTGCCCCTCCCCGCCGCGGCCCCGGCTGGAGCGGCTGGCCCGGTTCTCATCGATGGAAGAGAGGGAGGGAAGTGATGGCAGATCTGTTGACCCTGGACGACCTCGACTTCGACCGGCTGGAAGGCCAGCGCGTCTTCGTGCGGGTGGACTTCAACGTCCCCCTCTCCAAGGACCACAAGGTCCTGGACGCGAATCGCCTGGAGGAGGCGGTGCCGACGATCCGCGAGCTGGTCGGCGCCGGCGCCATCGTGATCCTCGCCTCCCACCTCGGACGCCCCAAGGGACAGCGCGATCCGCGCTACACCCTGCTGCCGGTGGCCGACGCGCTGGTGCCGCTGCTCGGCCAGGCGGTCCGCTTCGCCGGCGACTGCGTGGGTCCGGAGGTCGAGGAGCTGATCCGCGACATGGACCCCGGCGAGATCGTCCTGCTCGAGAACCTCCGCTTCCACGCCGAAGAGGAGAAGAACGACCCCGGCTTCGCCGATCGGCTGGCCGCCCTGGCCGACGTCTACGTCGACGACGCCTTCGGCAGCGCCCACCGCGCCCACGCCTCGACGGTGGGGGTGCCCGAGCGGCTCTCCTCGCGGGCGGCGGGGCGGCTGATGGCGCGCGAGGTCCAGGCGCTCGGCCGGCTGCTCGGCGAGCCCGAGCGTCCGTTCGCCGCCCTCCTCGGCGGCGCCAAGGTGGAGGGGAAGATCGACACCCTGGAGAACCTCCTCCCCCGCCTCGACCTGCTGCTCGTCGGCGGCGGCATGGCCAACACCTTCCTCGCCGCCGAGGGGCACGAGCTCGGCTCGTCGCTGTTCGAGCCGGACCGGCTCGACCTCGCCCGCGAGATCCTCGCCCGCGCCAAGGCGAAGGGGATCGAGGTCCTGCTGCCGCGCGACGTGGTGGTGACCGACAATCTCGACACCCCGGAACGGATCGAGACCGTTCCCGCCGACCGGATCCCGGCCGGAATGAAGGCGGTCGACGTCGGGCCGGAGACCCGGCGGGCGTTCGCG
This sequence comes from uncultured Acidobacteriota bacterium, assembly GCA_963698025.1. Classification (GTDB taxonomy): domain Bacteria; phylum Acidobacteriota; class Thermoanaerobaculia; order Multivoradales; family UBA5704; genus DATARR01. The sequence continues at coordinate 4,185,370 of OY969112.1, forward strand.
GCGGCGATCGGCCGCGCCCGCACGCTGTTCTGGAACGGCCCGCTGGGGGTGTTCGAGAAGCCCCCCTTCGACGCCGGCACCGCCGAGGTGGCGCAGGCGCTGGCGGCCTGCCCCGGCTTCTCGGTGATCGGCGGCGGCGAGACGGTGGCGGCCGCCAAGCGGGCGGGGGTGCTGGACCGCATCGGCCACGTCTCGACCGGCGGCGGCGCCTCGCTCGAGTTCCTCGCCGGCAAGACCCTGCCCGGGGTCGCCGTGCTGGAGCGGGGGCGGTGAGCGCCGAGCGGCGGCGGCCGCTGATCGCCGCGAACTGGAAGATGAACCTGCTGAAGGCCGACGCGGCGGAGTACTGCCGCGAGCTGCGGCGGGGGCTCGCCGCGGCGGCCGCGGAGCGGGGGGTGGACGCCCGCGTGGTGATCTTCCCGCCGTTCCCGCTGATCCCGATCGTCGCTCGCGAGCTGGCGGACGGCAAGGTCGAGGTCGGCGGCCAGGACCTCCACCCGGAGGACAAGGGGGCCCACACCGGCGACGTCTCGGGTCCCCAGCTCGTCGACGCCGGCTGCACCTGGGTGCTCTGCGGCCACAGCGAGCGGCGGCAGAACCATGGCGAGAGCGACGAGTGGGTCGGCCTCAAGGTCGCCGCGGCGGCCCGCCACCATCAGCTGACGCCGCTGATCTGCGTCGGCGAGACGCGCGCCGAGCGCAAGGCGGGGCGCACCTTCGAGGTGCTGGCGCGCCAGCTCCTCGCCGCCTTGGCCGGCGGCCCCGGTCCGTTCGCCCTCGCCTACGAGCCGGTCTGGGCGATCGGCACCGGCGAGACGGCCACCCCCGAGATCGCGCAGGAGGCCCACCGCTACCTGCGCGAGCGGATGGCGGAGGAGCTGGGCCAGGCGGCCGCGGCGGCGGTGCCGATCCTCTACGGCGGCTCGGTGACGCCGGACAACGCCGCCCATCTGATCGTCCAGCTGGACCTCGACGGCTTCCTCGTCGGCGGCGCCAGTCTTGACCCACAGAAATTTCTCGCTATCATTCGGAGTTCCGGCTAGGGTCGGAGTTCCAGCTGACGGGCGCATTCAGGAGGAAGGCCCGGGAAACGCTGCTGTTCAGAATCGCGCCCGTTTGGGGAGGCTTCGCACCGTGATCTACCTGTTGTACGTCATTCACGTTCTCGTCTGCGTGTTCCTGATCCTCGTCGTCCTGCTCCAGCAGGGCAAGGGCGCGGATCTTTCGGTCTTCGGCGGTGGCAGCACCCAGACCGCCTTCGGCGCCCGCAGCGCCACGACGATGCTCCACAAGCTGACCGTGGCCTCGTTCGTGATCTTCATCCTGACCACCATCTCGATCGCCCTCTTCAAGGGGGGGCCGAGCGGCGGCACGGTGATGGCGGGCCATGGCAAGGCCAGGTCCGCCGCGACCAGGACGGTTCCGGCGAAGCCGGCTCCAGTGCCGGTGGCTCCGGCTCCGGCAGCTCCCGCGAAGCCGCGGTAGTTGGCTGAGGCGGTAAATTCGCCGGGTCGTAGTAGAGTACGGCCCGCCGGGGTCCCTCTCCCGGACGGGCCGGTCGACAGTCAGGTTCTTTGAGCCCAAGTGGCGGAATTGGTAGACGCGCACGTTTGAGGGGCGTGTGGGGCAACCCGTGCCGGTTCGAGTCCGGCCTTGGGCACCATCTTTTTTTCAGAGCATCTTCGGCCGCCACACGGCCATCGTCTCCGAGGGGTTCAGGCCAGGGCCGCCCTGCGGGCGGCCCTCTCAAGGAGCGCTCTCGAAGGAGACTACCCCTCCGCCGGCCGTTCCGTCGCCTTCTCGATCACCACCTTCTCCTGGGGGACCGCCTCGGAGATGCCGCCCGGCGCGGTCTTCACCTTGGCGATCTTGTCGACCACGTCCATCCCCTCGACCACCTTGCCGAACACGGTGTAGCCCCACCCCTGGGAGCTCTTGCCCGAGTGGTTGAGGAAGCCGTTGTCCTTCAGATTGATGAAGAACTGGGCCGTGGCGCTGTGGGGGTCGTTGGTGCGCGCCATGGCGACCGTCCCGCGCTGGTTGGTGAGGCCGTTGTCCGCCTCGTTCTGGATCGGCGACCGCGTCGGCTTCTGCCGCTGCTGGCCGTCGAACCCGCCCCCCTGGATCATGAAGTTCGGAATGACGCGGTGGAACAGCGTGCCGTCGAAGAAGCCGGCACGGACGTACTGCAGGAAGTTCTCGACGGTCTTGGGAGCCTCCGTGGAGAGCAGCTCCAGGACGATGGTCCCGTGATTGGTGTCCAGAGCGACGGTCGGGTTCGCCATGGGTGGATCTCCTTGTCGGTGATTTACTTGCCGGTCGCTGCTTGGCCGGTCACTTCGGTTTGGCGGCCGGCTTGGCGGCTGGCAGCACGGTTGCCTTCTGGATCAGGATCGGCTGGACGGGGACGTCCCCGTAGGGTCCCTTGGTGGTGGTCGGAACCTTGACGATCGCGTCCACCACGTCCATCCCCTCGACGACGTTGCCGAACACCGCGTAGCCCCAGCCGTCGACGGTCTTGCCCCGGAAGTTGAGGGAGCCGTTGTTGGCCACGTTGATGAAGAACTGGGAGCTGGCGCTGTCCGGATCGCTGGTGCGCGCCATGGCGAGGGTTCCGCGCTGGTTGAGGACCCCGTTGTCCGCCTCGTTGGGGATCGGCGGCCGGGTGGGCTTCTCGGTCATGTCGGGGGTGAAGCCGCCCGTCTGGACCATGAAGCCAGGGATCACCCGGTGGAAGATGGTGCCGTTGTAGAAGCCGGCCTTGACGTAGTCGAGGAAGTTCTTGACGCTCTTGGGGGCCTTGTCGGCGTAGAGCTCGACGACGATCCGCCCCTTGGTCGTCTGCAGCTCCACCCGCGGGTTCCCGGCCGGAGCCACGCTGGCGCTCTTCTTGGGCGTGGCCGGATGCGGGTGCGGGCTCTTCTTCGGCGCCGCCGCCGGAACCAGGAGCGCCAACAGGCAGACCAGAGGGGCTATGCTCACGTTCATTTGATGAATTCTCCTTTGGCAATGAATACGGCGACGGATGGTAGCACGGGGGCCCGCTCCTCCGATCCGGTCGGCATCGTCCTGGCCGGCGGCGCGTCGAGCCGCATGGGGCGCGACAAGGCCCGGCTGGTGAACGGAGGGGAAAGCCTGCCGGCCCTGGCCGCGCGGCGGCTCGCGGCGGTCTGCGCCGAGGTGGCGGTGGCGGCCGGCGGCCGGCGCCTGCTCCCCGGTCTCCCCTCTCTGCCGGACGGCCCCGGGCGCGGGCCCGCCGCCGGAATCCTGGGAGCGGCGGCGGCCTGGCCTGGCCGCCGGCTGCTGGTGCTCGCCTGCGATCTCCCGCGGGTGCCGGTCCCCCTGCTCGCGGAGCTCGCCCGTTTTTCCTGCGTCGAAGCGGGCGCCGGGGCGGTCGACTGGGCGGTCCCCCGCTGGAGCGGCGGCGTCGAGCCGCTCTGCGCCCTCTACGGCCCGGCGGCCCTCGCCGCGCTCGCCGCCCGGGTGGAGCGCGGCCGTCTGGCCCTCCATTCACTGCTCGAAGAAGAGCTCGCCGTACGCGTCCTGGAAGGGGAGGAGCTCGCCCGCTTCGGCGAGCCCGCGGAGATCTTCCTCAACCTCAACACCCCGGAGGACTGGGAGCGCTACGTCGCGACCGGCCCGGACGATCCGCCACAGGATGCGCAGGGGCAGATCTCGCGCAGGAATTCGTAACGGTAGATGCCGGTGCCGTGGCCGTCGGAGAAGGCGATGGAAATCGCGTAGTTGCCCACCGGCCGGATCGACTCGGCGGTGATCGTCTGGACGGGGGGGTGGTAGACGATCTTGAGGCCGGAATGCCCCTGGCAGCCGGCGCAGGGGCACCAGCCGCGCAGGTAGCCGTAGGGGTACTCGGCGACGTGGCCGTCGCTCCAGGTCAACCGCAGGCGCCCCTCCTCGGGGAGCCGGCGGGCTTCGGTCAGCACGGGAGAATTCATGGTGCGATCCTACGCCACTCGGGGGAAGACGAGGTTCCTGCCGGCGCTCTTGGCCTCGTAGAGGGAGCGGTCGGCGGCGGCGATCAGGTCGCGGCCGAGGACCTTTCCCTGATCCTTCCCCTGCTCGAGGGCGGCGAGGCCGATCGAGACGGTCACGCGCGCCGGCGTGCCGTCCTCCATCGCCACCGGCGTCCCCTGGATCCGGTGGCGGATCTTCTCGGCCACGCCGGCGGCGCCCTCCATCCCGGTCTCGGGCAGCACCAGCAGGAACTCCTCGCCGCCGTAGCGGCCGATCCAGTCGGTGCTGCGCAGCCCGCCGGCGATCACCTGCGCCGTGTGCCGCAGCAGCGCGTCCCCCGAGAGGTGGCCGTAGCGATCGTTGATCGCCTTGAAGTGGTCGAGGTCGGCCATGGCGACGGCCAGCGGCCGGCCGTAGCGCAGCGCCCGGTCGAGCTCGCGGTCGAGCTGTTCGAGGATCGCCTCGCGGCGTAGCAGGCCGGTCAGCCCCTCGTAGGTGGCCGACTCGAACAGGCGGGCGTTCTCGAACACGGTGGCGACGTGGTGGGCGAGGAGGTTCAGCAGGTCCACCTCCTCGGCCGGATAGGCGCGGCTCCCCTCCTTGCGGCCGACGATCAACAGCCCGATCAGCCGCTCCTGGCTGAGCAGCGGCACTGCCAGGCTGTCCGGCGCGAGACCCTCTGGGGCGAAGGCCGGGCTGCGGACCGCGAGCTGGCCGGCGGTGAGGGGGCGCCGGGCGCGCCGCAGGTGCTCGACGCCGGCATCGTCCAAGGGGAAGAGCTGGCCGGCGTCCATCGCGCCCCGGGTGGCGGCGAGGACGCTCAGCAGACCGGTCTCCGGGTTGGCGGTCAGCAGCGCCGCCGAGCGCGCTAGGAAGATCGACGTCAGCTGGTCGACCAGGTACCCGCCCATCCGCGGCAGCTTGCCGAGGGCGGGGAGCTCGCCGGCGAGGGCGATCAGCCGCTGCCGCAAGGCATGGCGTTCGGGGAAGAAGCGGCGATCGATCAGCCGCTGGAGCCAGCGGCGCAGCGGCGCGAACAGCAGCCCCTGGAGCAGCGTGGCGCCGGAGACCGCCCAGACCGACTCCCGCCCCTCGACCAGGCGTGAGAAGATCGCCCCGCCGGCACCCAGGGCGGCGTAGAAGACGAGCACCAGGGCGCTGGTCAGCAGGGTATAGATCAGGCCGCGCCGCGCGGCGCGCTCGATGTCGAACAGGTGATAGCGGAAGATGGCCGCGAAGAAGGCCACCGGATAACAGAGCAGGATCAGCGTCTCGACCGGCACGGTCCAGTCCGGCGGCGGCCAGCCCGCCAGCTCCAGCGCCGTGCTGCCGACGATGAACAGCATCCAGGGGAGGGTCGCCGCCAGCACCAGGCTCGCCTGCTGGCGCCCCCGGGGCTCGGGGCAGCGCAGGGCCTGGGACGCCAGGAGCAGGGTAACCGCGAGCGTCCAGGCGGGGAAGACGCCGTACCGCAGCAGCCGGTCCGCCTGCTCGATCGTCCAGGGGAAGGCGCGGCGGCCGAGGACCTGCTCGGTCAGGTAGGTGGCGGCGCTCACGAGCCCCACGCCCAGACCGGCGCCGTAGTAGAGCGGCACGATCCAGGGGCGCCGGCGGAGCCAGGCGGGGCGCTCCGGGATCAGGGAGGTGAGGTGCATCTCGACCCCGATCTGCAGCCCGGTCAGCAGGTAGTAGGCCGGGAGGGCGGCGGCCAGGAGCGGCCGGCCGACGACGTCGACCGGCAGCGCGATCTCGAACGCCACCGCGGCGGAGAAGATGGAGAGCAGGCCCGTCCGCAGGTCGGTCCCCTGGGCGAGGGCGAGGAGCGCCACCGCGAGGAAGCCGAGGGCGGTCAGGCCGTTGAACAGGAGCGGCAGCCAGCGGGGCGGGGTGCCGGGCTGGGCGGTGAGATCGAGGATCCGGCCGCCGCGCACGACCCGTAGCGCGACCGCCCGGCCGCGCTCGAATCCCGCGGCCGCCTCCTCGTACTCCGCCACGGTGGCCAGGGGACGGCCGTTCGCGGCCAGGATCTCGTCGCCGGACCGCAGTCCTGCCCGGTCCGCCGGCTCGCCCGGGACCACCTGAGTGGCGCGGACCCCCTTCACCCCCGCGTCCGGCTGGAAGCCGAGCCGGCGGCCGGAGTCGCGCACGGCTTCCCGCCCCTGGAGGAGGAGGAGGCTCGAAACCCCCAGGACGATCGCCCAGCCAAGGGCGGCGCGGAAGACTCGATGAGCGCGCAACGGGTTCTCTCGGAGTGGTCGGGCGAGAAATAATACCGCAAGTCGGGATCGAATTCGTCGGCGGGTACGGGGAGAGATGTTTTACCCGCCCTGGCCTTGAGGCCCGGGCGGGAGGGCTGTACGATCTATGCCCACTCTACGGGAGCCCCTGTCATGCCGCGCCACCCCTACTTCTCCCCCTCCGTGCAGGACATCGCCGACTCGGTCTACTCGGGGCTGGCACACCGGCTGGCCACCCATCGCGGAGAGGTCTACCCCCTCCACGTGGGGGATACCTGGATGGAGCCCGCGGAGGGGTGCCGGATGGAGGATCTGCGCGTCGCCGAGTATCCCGGCATGCATCGCTATGCCCCGCCGCAGGGGATGCCGTCGCTGCTCGACGCCATCGTCGAGCGGGTGCGGAAGCGCACGGGGGTGCCCACCGAGCGCGAGAACGTGCTGGTGGCGACCGGGGCCACTGGCGCTCTGGGGGCGGTGGCGGGCGCGATCCTGGGACCGGGAGACGAGGTGCTGCAGCTCGCTCCCCACTGGCCGCTGATCACCGGCATCGTGCGATCGTTCAACGGCGTGCCGGTCGACGTCCCCTTCTTCGGCGCCGCCGACTCCCCCGAGACCGCAGTCGAGGCCGTACGCGCGCTGCGGACCGACCGCACCGTCGCCCTCTACCTCAACACCCCGAGCAATCCGACCGGGCAGCTGATCCCGCGCTCGTGGATCGAGGCGCTCGTCGAGTGGGCCGTCCGCGAGGACCTCTGGATCATCGCCGACGAGGTCTACGAGGACTACGTCTACGAGGGGGAGCACACCTACACCCGCCCGCTGGCGCCCGAGCGCACCTTCGCGGCCCACTCCTTCTCCAAGGCCTACGGCATGGCGGGCAACCGCTGCGGCTACGTGGTCGGGCCGGCGCCGGCCGTCCGCGAGCTGCGCAAGATCGGCATGCACAGCTTCTACAGCACCCCGACCGCCTCGCAGATCGCCGCCCGGAGGGTGCTCGCCGGGCCCGGAGACGCCTGGATCGCCCGCGCGCGGGAGCAGTACAAGGCGACCGGCGCCAGGGTGGCGGCGCGCCTGGGGCTGCCGGCGCCGCTGGGGAGCACCTTCCTCTTCTTCGACGTCGCCCCCTTTCTCGACGGCACCGGCCTCGGCGGCTTCCTGGAGCGCTGCGTGGACCGCGGCCTCTTCCTCGCCCCCGGGCCGAGCTTCGGCCCCTATCCGACTCATGTGCGCCTCTGCTTCACCGCCGCCCCGCCCGACGCCATCGAGCGCGGCGCCGAGGCGCTGGCGCCGCTGCTCGGCAGGTAGCCGGGCGGTCGAATCATTGAGCGCAATCGAAGATCCCCGCCGCCTCGGCGAGCTCGAGCTGTTCCAGGGGCTCTCCCCGGCCGAGCTGGCGGAGCTCAACGGCCTGCTGAGGAGCCAGACGGTTCAGGCGGGGGCGCACTTCATCACCGCCGAGCAGCCGGGCGAGGTGGTCTACGTGCTGCTGGAGGGAACGGTGAAGATCTACGTCACCCGCGCCGACGGCCGCGAGGTGATCCTCGCCTTCCTCGGCCCCGGGGACACGGTCGGCGAGATGAGCCTGGTCGACAGCTCCGGCCGCTCCGCCAACGTGGTCACCACCGAGCCTTCGCGCCTGCTCTGGATGGACCGCGCCGCCTTCCAGGCCTGCCTGCGCAACCTCGCTCCGCTCGCCAACAACCTGGTGCGGCTCCTCGCCCATCGCCTGCGCTTCGCCAACGAGCAGATCCAGGCCCTCTGCACCCTCGACGTCCCCGGCCGGGTGGCCCGCCAGATCCTGGCCATGGCCGACCGCTACGGCAGCCATGAAGAGGGCGGGGAGGTGCGCATCCCCATCCGCCTGACCCAGAGCGACCTCGCCGAGATCGTCGGCGCCTCGCGCGAGCGGGTCAATCAGGTGATCGTCGACTTCAAGCAGCGGGGCTCGATCGCCGTCGATCCCGACCACCGCATCCGCGTCCGCGACCGCGGCGATCTGGCCCGCTACTGCCGGTAGAAGACGAGCGCCAGAAGGATCAGGAAAGAGACCGCGAAGGCGGCGCAGCCGGCGATCAGGCCGGGCGGCCGGAAACGCAGCTCGACCTGGGTGACGTCCGCCGGGAGCCGCACTCCCGCGAAGGCACCGTCAACCTTCAGGACCGGCAGCCGCCGGTCGCCGGAGCGGGCCGACCAGCCTCTCGACCAGACGATCGAGGTGGCGAGGAGCCGCTCGCCACCGGCGGGGAGCGCGAGAATGACGTGCCCGGGCGAGGTGAGGACGGGGCGCGGCGGTGGAGATTCGCCGCCGGCGGGGCGCCAGGAGCCCGCCTCGTCCTGGAAGACCGCCACCCGGCGTGCGTCGGTGAGGCCCGCGATCCAGCGGTCGATCGCTGCGGGCGGGATCACGTCTACCGCCCGCGGGAAGAACCAGCGCGGCAGGGCGTCCGGATTGCGGAACAGGGTGAACGGCGCGAAGCGGCCGGGGTCGATCTCCTCCAGCGTACGGCTGGGGGGGACGTTGGGGCTGCCGGCGACCGCCCGGACCCCGAGGAAGTCGAGCAGCGGATGGTCGAGGTTTCGCAGTGGGGCGAAGTACTGGGTTTTCGAGGGGTGGAAGCCAAAGGCGGCGGTCAGCACCCGCAGGTAGCGCGCGGGGGTGAGCGGATTGTGCGGCCGGAAGTCCGCGACGCCGTAGACGGGGAGCAGGTTCGGGTAGATCAGATAATCCCCCCCCGCGGCGCGCCAGACCGCCGGATCGCCGGCCTCGCGGGCGAGACGGTCCATGAACGCCGTCTTCGGGTAGAAGAGTGACGGATGCCCCTCGGGGAGGAGGCTGCGGGACCAGGGGACGAGGTCGAGCAGCAGCACCCCGGCGAGCGCCACGGCCCCCCAGCGCGGACGCCATCGCGCGGTCAGGGCGGCGGCGGCGAGGAGGGCCCAGAGGGAGAGCGTCCATAGGTCCGCCGCCGCCGCGAGGCTGGCCGCGGCGGCGAGAGCGAGCCCAACCCAGGCGCGGCGCCCCAGGCGCAGCCGGGAGAGCAGGAGGTCGGTGCCGAAGGCGCCGGCCACGCAGAGTGCCAGAGAGGCCGGCAGCAGGGAACGCGCGTAGGCGGGGACCCGTAGCGGCGGGACCAGGTAGAGGAGATGGGTGAGCGGCAGGAACCGCGACGCCAGCAGCAGGCCCGCCACCGCGCACCCCAGGAAGGGCCAGGCGCGGCGGTCGCGGGCTCCGAGGAGGGCGATCAGGCCTGCCGCGAACGCCACCAGGCCGGTGTAGCCGGGCTCCGAGTCCGCCCAGTTGATCGGTCCCCGGAACGGATCCTGGTAGGGACGGCCGTAGGCGTGCGGACTGACCGGCGCGAGCATGAAGCTCGCGTACCCCAACTGGAACCAGGAGGGGGGGTAAATGAGGCGCACGGGGGCGGACTCGACCGTCTCGGCCATCGTCTCCCCGGCGCGCTGCGAGTCCGGCACGACCGCCAGGAAGGGGAGGAGCTGCGGAGCGGCGAGACCGAAGCCGAGGAGAGCGGCGAGGGCGGCCGCGCCGAAGCCGCGGGCGAGCCCGGTGGCCCGCCGGCGCAGGCAGATCCCGCAGACCGCCGCGAAGAGGCCGCCGAAGCCGGCGGTCTCCGGATGCCCGGAAAGCAGGAGGGCGCCAGTGATCGCCGCCGTGGTGGCGATCGTCCGCGCCCCCGGATGCCGGAAGAGCCGGATCACGCCGGCGGCCAGCCAGGGCACCCAGGCCATCGTCGCCGTGACCGGGAACAGCGCCCAGGAGAAGAGGCCCCCTCCGAGGGTGAAGCCGGCCGCCGCCAGCAGCGACGAGGCGCGGCTGCGGCCGGCCAGACGGGCCAGCAGCCAGGTCCCCTGAAAGGCCACGAGCAACTTGAGGACGAGGCTGACCAGCAGGTGGTACTGAATGGGAACGGCGCGCGCGGCCATCTGTAGCGGCGAGAGGGCGCCGGCCTGGGGGTTCGACCAGGGGGAGCTTCCCCCTTCGAGCGTGTCCGACCAGAAGGGGAGGCGCCGGTCCGCCAGCGCGTGTCGGACCTCCAGCTCCCAGGGGAGGATCTGGTAGATGGTGTCGTTCAGGAGATCGTGCGTGCGGGGGCGCTCGATCCCCGGGGCGCCGGGAACGTTCCACAGGATGTCGCTCGGCGCCAGGAGCTCGCGGCCGGCCAGCCAGGGAGCGAGCACCACCAGGGGCGCCAGCCAGCCGCAGATCGCGACGCTCCTCTCCAGCCGCAGTCCCAGGCCCCTGGCCAGCAGCCAGCAGACGGCCTGGAGCACCAGCATCAATACCGCCAGCGTGCCGACCAGCCGGACGTCGATCAAGGGCATTCGGGCTCCTCCAAAGTCGGCATCGTACTGTACGCGTGAGCCACGTCCAGCATCCAGGGGGGTACCAGGTTTCCTCTGGCGAGAACGATTCCCGGCGGGAAGTGTCCCGATCTTCCTTCTTGACGATACTTCTACTCTTGAAGGAAGGTCTCGCCGGCGGCGATTCTGCCGTCCGGTCGTCGATTCCAGCAAGGGAGGACGGAATGTTCTCGAAATACGTACGTCTTTGTCTCCTCATCGCCCTCGTGGTGCTCGGCCTCGCCCCCGCGGCCCAGGCCGGCACGCGCCCCGCCGGGAGAGCCACGGCACGGGCCGCCAGGACTCACGCGCCACAGTTGGGGATTCTGGAGGCTCTGTGGAGAGGTGTGGGCCAGATTCTTGAAAAGGAAGGGTCCTCGATCGATCCCAGCGGGATTCCGCATTCGAATCCTGGTTCCTCCGGAACCAACGGCGAGGGCTCCGGCATCGATCCTTCAGGCGTACCCCACAATTAGAGCCGGTAGAGCCGGAAGTGCGAGCCTGGGGTTTGGGGAACCAGCTCCAGGTCTTCTCCGGGTGCCACGATTTCCTGCTCTCATGATACTTATGTAGGTGGGAGACTCGCATGGAGGCTCCTTTTTCCGTGGATCGAGGGAGGAAGTCTTGGATCATCCATCCATTGAAACGATGGCGAAGCTGCTGGCCGGCGATCTCAGTCATGAAGAGCTCCTCACCGGGGTGATTCCCCATTTCCTGGAACGGTGCCCCGAGTGCCGGAACCTGCACGAGGAGATCCTCCGGCTCCAGAAAGAGATGGGGCATTGGGACGAGCGGGTGGCCGTCCTGGAAGGGCCGCAGGCGTCGGAGCTCTTCGCCAGGATCAGGGATCTCCCCTTCGACGAGCAGCTCGGCCTGGTGACCGACGACGAGACCTTTCAGATCTGGGGCGTCTGCCAGCTCCTCCTCAAGGAGAGCCTGGAGGCGGCGTTCGAAGACGCGGGCCGGGCCATCAACTTCGCCGAGCTGGGTGTCAAGGTGGCGCAGACTCTCGGGGATGCCTATGACCCGCACTGGGTGCTGGATCTTCGGGCGCGGGCCTATGCCTATCTGGGAAATGCCCAGCGGGTTCTGGGGGAGCTACGGAGCGCCGAAACGGCTTTCCGGGAAGCGGAGGCCTTCCTCGCCCGTAGCATGACGGGGAACGAGCTCGTCAGGGCGGAGGTGATCTACCTGAAGTCTTCTCTCCGGCGGGCTCAGCGGCGCCTTGGAGAGGCTATAGAGATGGTGGAGCGGGCGTTGGCCATCTACCGAGAGCAGGACGATTCCCAGGGAGTGGGGAATGCCCTCTTGAAACGGGCGAAGATCCTGGAGGAGCTCGGAGACGCTGAGGAGGCCATCGCGTCGTTGCGAGAGGCGATCTCAATTGCCGAGCCGCTTTCCCGCCTCGATCTCTACGCACGCCACAATCTTCTCAACACTCTGACCTTGGCAGGCCGGCACGCAGAGGCGGATCAGCTTCTCTCGGAGGTACGCGAGACATTCGCCCAGGGCGGCCGGCCACTGGATCTCCTCCGGCTCCGCTGGATCGAGGCCAAGATCGCCTTCGGTCTGGGCCGGCTGCAAGAGGCCGAGGAGTCGTTCCGGCAGGTTCAGGAGGAGTTCCTGGTCCGGGGAATGGGCTACGACGCCGCGCTCGTCTCCCTCGACCTCGCCATCCTCTACGCCCAGGAGCACCGGACCGAGGACTTGAAGCGGCTCGCCGCCGAGATCCTCCAGGTCTTCGAGTCCCGCGACGTGCACCGCGAGGCCGTCGCCACCCTCATCCTCTTCCAGAGCGCCTGCGAAGAAGAGCGGCTGAGCGCCGAGCTCGCCAGCCAGCTCGCCACCCTCCTGCAGCGCGAGCGGCGGACGAAGTAGCTGAATCCTGGGAAGGTCTACGCTTCGACCGGCGGCTCGATCCGACCCGCTGGCGGACCGTCCGCCCGGTGCAGCAGGCCGATCACGTATTCGAGCAGGGCCACGTCCGCCATCCGCCGCTCGCACCCCTTCTTGAGGAGGAGCACCGAGACGGCGGCCTCGCGCGCGATGCCCAGGGACTGGAAGACGTCGACCGCCGCGAGCACCTCCGCGATCGCGGCGTCGGTCCGCCCCCGGCGGAGCAGCACGACCGCCAGCTCCAGACCCGCGAGAGCCGCCTTGTAGGCGAGGCCGGCCTCGTCGAAGCCGCGCTTCACGTCGAGCAGCGCCAGCTCGGCACGGTCCAGCTCACCCAGCCTGGCGTTGATCTGCCCTTCCAGCCAGCGGACCTTCAGCCCGCTGATCCGGCCGCCCGGGTCCAGCCGACGCGCCTTCAGCTTCCAGAGGACGATGCGCGCCTCCCGCAGCCGGCCGCAGTCGGCGAGGAAGCGGGCCTGGTTGTGGAGTGCCACGAACAGGAGACGGGGATCCTGGTCCTGGTCGATCAGGCCGAGGCCCTGCTCGATCAGGCGGACCGATTCCTCGGCGTCCCCCTGATGGCCGACGTACGTTCCCTTGCTGATGAGCGCGCGGCCGGCGAGGTGATGGTCCCCCCGCCGCCGGTGAATGGCGAAGACCAGATCGAGCGCGGTCTCCGCCAGGTCGAAGCGGCGGCAGGCGCCCAGCAGGGAGGCCTGGACGTCGAAGAGGCGGGCGGCGAGCAGCTCGTCCTGGGTGCCCTGGAGGTAGAGGTCCGTGGCCCGGCCGAGCGCCTGCTCGGCCTCGAGCAGGTGGTCCGCCACGCGGTGGGCGTTCCCCAGCTCCACCCAGGCCCGGCACCGCAGATCGGCCAGGCGCCGGTCCCCCAGCTCCCGGGGCTCGATCCTCTCGGCCATCGCCCGGGCACGCTCAGCGAGCCGCACCATTCCGTCGGGGTTCTCGTGCCGGAGAGCCCAGCTCCGCTCGAGCAGGGCTTCGAAGCGAGGAACGTCCCCCAGATGGGGGGGAGGCCCGGGGCTCGCTTCCAGAAGGGAGACGGCGAGCGGGGAGGAAACTTCCCGCGCCCTCTTCTTCGCGAACTTTTCGGCGTGCCGTAGGACGGTAGCGAAAGCCCGGTCGATGGCGTCGTCGTACTCGTCCGCTTCACGCGGCGAGAGGCTGTGCTCGGGAGGGTCGGCCACGCCGAGCAATCCCGCCACGTGAGGGGCAAGTGCGGTCAGGCAGGTCCCGCAACCCAAGACGAGATGCGAAGCGATGGCGCGGGCGCGCTCGGCGGGTAGACGGTTCCAGACGAAACCTTCCAGGTCCGCCGTGGTCGGGTGATCGGTCACACGGTCCTCCTCGATCGCGGCATTCTCTCACAGAGAAAAGGGGGGTGCCACTCGCGGCAGCGCTCCGGGGCGGCCGGGTCAGCCGCCCCGGAGAGTTCTACTTGCGGCCGTTGGGGTCGATCGCGCTCCCCTCGTCCGTGGTGCCGGAGGGGGGCGGAACGGGGGTGGCCGTGCTGGTGAGACCGGCCGCGGCTTCCTGCGTCTTCGCTCTTACCGGCCGGTGGGAGGCGGAAGCCGCCCGGGGCGTTCCCGGCCACAGGCCCTCCAGCCAGGCCCAGGCACGCGCGAATCCGGGCAGGGGCGGGAAACCGGCGGCCCGGGATGGCGGCGGAGCCGCGAGGAGCAGAGCCGCCATCAGGCCGAGCGCGGCGACGGCACGTCGAACAGGCTGAGACATCGAAACCTCCTAGAGTCAGCGGAGCGAGCCGGGGCCGGCATGGTCCAGGCGCCCGCGATCGCAACTCCCCTCGAGACACGGTGCGCGAGGTCACCGGGTCAGAGGCGAATTTCTCCCCTTTCCCTACGCCGCGGTCGATTCCGTAGAGAAACGGCTCCGGCGCGGAAGCCGGCGATCTTGAGTTCCGTGAGGAGGGAACTTATCTCCAGCCGGACGGGGCTGTCAACGAGGGAGAGCGCGGAACACGCCCTCCCCTTGGTCCCGCCGGTCGGTCCCGCCGGCCGGCTCAGTCGTCGACGTGACCCGCGGCGCCGCTCGGGCCGAAGGAGAAGGCGGGCTTGTCCTTCTGCCAGAAGAAGGGCTCGCGCTTGTGCGGGTTGGGCGCGAGCTGGTCGAGCGTGCGCGCGTCGTAGACGCGGCCGTTCTGGATCACCAGACGGATGTGATCCGAGTTGCGGATGTCGGCGAGCGGGTTGTCGTCGAGCACCACGAGATCGCCGAGCTTGCCGGTCTCCAGCGAGCCGATGTCCTTGTCGAGGCCGAGATAGCGGGCGCCGTTGAGGGTGGCGCAGCGCAGCACCTCCATCGGGGTCATTCCGCCCTGGGCGAGCATCCACATCTCCCAGTGGGCGCCGAGGTCCTCGCGCTGGCCGTGGGCGCCGATCTGGACCTCGACCCCGGCGCGCGAGAGCTGGGTGGCGAGACGGGCGAGGTTGAAGTGGTTGTACTCCTCGTCCGGCGCGGTGACCCGGCGGCGCGAGCGCTCGTCGATCACCTCCCGGGGGACGAAGCCGAGCAGGCGGTCGTTCTCCCAGACGTGGGTCTTGTCGTACCAGTAGTTCTCCCCCCAGATGCCGCCGTAGCCGACGATCAGCGTCGGGGTATAGCCCACCTGGGTCCCCTTCCAGAGCTGGACCACGTCGGCGTAGATCTTGGCGACCGGGATCGAGTGCTCAATGCCGGTGTGGCCGTCCACCACCTCGCTCATGTTCTTCTCGAAGAGCGATCCCCCTTCGGGCACCACCATCATGCCGAGCTCGCGGGCCGCGGCGATGATCTGCTGGCGCTGGTCGCGGCGCGGCTGGTTGTAGCTCTTGACGCTGAAGGCGCCCACCGCCTTCAGGCGGCGCAGGTGCGAGCGCGCATCCTCCAGGCTGTCGACGGTGGCGGTGAACGGCGCGTTGGCGCCGTAGAGGATGGTGCCGGTCGAGAAGATGCGCGGCCCGGTGATCAGGCCGGCGCGCTGGAGCTCGGAGGCGGCGAAGACCGTGTCGGTGTCGTTCGACGGGTCGTGCAGCGTCGTCACGCCGTAGGCCAGGCTGGCGTAGGTGACCCAGTTGCGCTGCGGAATGATGCCGTCCGAGCCGAACGGCCCGTGCCAGTGGACGTCGATCAGGCCGGGGATCACCGTCTTCCCCTTGGCGTCCACCACGTAGGCGCCGGCCGGCACGGCGACGCTCGCCCGCGGGCCGACCGCCTTGATGCGGTTCCCTTCGAGGACGACGGTGCCGTCCTCGATCACCTCGTCGCCGCGCATGGTGACGATCCGCCCGCCGACCACGGCCACCGTCCCCTTGGGGGAGTCGCTCTCGGCCTGGAAGCCGATCTCCACCCCCTTGGCCGGTGGATCGGGAAGGGTCTCGGGAGCGCCCTCCAGGAAGGCGAAGGCGTTCTTGATGTCGAGGGTGTAGAGCTCGGGGCCGAGCGACCAGTGGAGGCTCCTGGAGTCGCCGGACCAGCGGAGCGTCTCACCGGCGTCGCGGGTGACCCGGCGGACCGGGAGGGACGACGCCTTGGGGCCGACGTCCACCGCCTTGCCGGTGCCGACGAACGGCATCACGTAAGCCTGGAAACGCTCGATGAAGGCCACCCAGCGACCGTCCGGCGAAACCTGGAACGAGCTCGCGTTCTCGCTCGACAGGTGGGTGCGCTCGTCCTTGCCGCCGAGGCTCAGCGAGACCAGCTGGCTCTTCCCTTCCTCGCCGGAACGAAGGAGATAGACGCGGTCGTTCTCGGCACCGAAGTGGGGCTGCTCCCCATCCTCGGTGATCAGAACGGGCTCACCGCCACTGGCGGGTACGCGATAAATGCCGGGGTTGAGCGACCAGGCGCCGGTGCGGATGAAGCCGCCTTCGATCTTGCGGTAGACGATCTGCCTGCCGTCCGGCGAGAAGGCAGGCTCGACGTACTGCCCGGGAGCCTTGACCACCACCCGTCCCTCGCCGCCGTCGGCGGAAGTGACGCGCACGGTGCCCAGCTTGTCATCGTCCCAGGTGGCATAGACGATCTGGCGGCCGTCGCGCGAGAAGGCGGGGAAGATCTCCCAATGGTCATTCTGTCGGGTCAGCCGCCGCGGCTTGCCGTTGGGAAGGTCGCGGACCCAGAGGTGGCCGAGCGCCTGGAAGACGGCGCGGTCCCCCTTCGGCGAGACGCTCACCCAGCGGAGCATCCGGGTCTGGAAGGTCTTGGGGTCTACTTCGACGGGGAAGCGCACCGCCTGGGTGACCTGCCGCGTGGTGTGGACGTGGAAAGGGATGTCCGCGACCTTGCGGCTGGCGATGTCGAGGCGCTGGATCTTGCCGCCGGCCCAGAAGACGAGCGACTTGTTGTCGGGGGTCCAGGCCATCGACGGGTATACGCCGTGGATCGACCAGGTCTCCTGCATGTCGCGGTCGAGGCCGTCGTAGACCGGCCAGATCTCGCCGGAACGCAGGTCCATCAGATGAATCACACTCTTGTTGCGTACCCGGCGGATGAAGGCGAGGGTCTTGCCGTCCGGCGACGGCGTCGGGCGGACCGAGCCGCCCGGGCCGGTGACGAAGCGCTGGACGTTGCCGGTCTGGCGATCGAGGCGCTGGATGACGAAGATCTCGCCGTTGGGGTCCTTGTTGTACTCGAAGACGCGGCCGGGAGTGACATCCTGGCTGAAGTAGACATAGCGGCCGTCAGGGGAGAAGGCGGGCTCGCCGGCGTCCTTCTGGTCGTTGGGCTTCTTGGTGAGCTGCAGGCCGTCGCCGCCGCTGCGGTGATAGAGCCACATCTCGCCGGCGCCGAGGGAGCGCTGGGCGGTGAAGTGCTTGCGGGCGACGACGTACTGGCCGTCGGGCGACCAGGACGGGCTGTTGAGCAGGCGGAACGACTCCTTGGTGACCGCGCGCGGGTGCGTGCCGTCGCGGTCGATGAGCCAGATGTTGTCGCCGCCCCCCTGGTCGCTGGTGAAGGCGATCGTCTTGCCGTCCGGGCTGTAGCGGGGCTGCATCTGCCAGGCGACGTCGTGGGTGAGCGCCCGGGCCTCGCCGCCGGCGATCGGGATGGTGTAGAGGTCGCCCAGCAGGTCGAAGGCGACCTCCCTGCCGTCCGGGCTGACGTCGAGGCTCAGCCAGGTCCCCTCGGTGACGTCGATCGGCACCTCGGTCGAGGGGCCCGGCGGCTTGTTGACGTCCCACTTCTCCTCTTTCTTCTCGGAAATCTCCTTGGGAGCGCCCTTGCCCCCCTTCTTCTGCTCCTTCTTGAGCTCGGTCGCGTTGGACTCGGGCTCCTGCTCGCGCTTCTGCTGGTCCTTGAGCTGCTCGTCCGGCGGTTTCTGCTCGGAAGGGGGCGGCGGTGCCGGAGGCTGCTGAAAGGCCAGCAGGCCGGAAGCGGCGAGCAGCAGGCCGAAGAAAAGAGGATGGATCGATTTCATGCGGTGTCTTCCTCTGGAAATGAGGTGGAACGGCTCGGGCAGAGCCGGAGGGCAGACTACGGAGCAGGGGCGGGGGGTGTCAAGGCGTGGGAGCCGCCGGGTTCCCAGGCGAAGTGCTGGTCCAGCGCCAGAGTTGCAGGCGGAAATTCCTCGGACGGGCCTGCGGAGAAACGGGGATCTGGATCTCGGCCGCTCCGCCCCCATATCGAAAACGCGGCGTCAGAAACCGGAGCTTCTGGGGGCGGCTGCCGGCATACAGCAACGGAAGGCTCCGGCCGCCGGGCTGCAGCACCACCACCGGAGACTCCTCGGCGGTAGGGCGCAGGAGCTCGATCGACAGGACATCGCCCGCGGCGAGGGGGCCCGGCAAGGGCGCCGTCAAGCGCCCCGGCGCACCGGAACGCCTGATGTCGACCGGGACCGCGTCTCCGTCCGGCGTCCAGGGGTGAAGGAGCAGGAGGAGCGATGTACCCTGATTTTGAAAGGGCCGGGCGAGGACTTCCAAAACGGATCCCGGGGGCAGCCTCCGCCGCCGGTTCTGGTAGAAGGCCCCGTCGGGCCCCTGAGTCCGCGCGAGAGGGAAGACCTCCGCGTCCGCCAGATCGAGCGACGGAGCCGGAAGGGCGGCCAGGCGCGGCACCTCGGTCGTGGCGGCGCGCTGCCACCCCTCCGGAAGCCCGAGCCTGCCGTCCGCGGGCTCATAGATCACATGACGGATCCGCGGCGGCGCGAGCCTCGCGCGCAGGGTCTTTTCGGCCGTCTCCCAGGTGTCGAGAACGAGCCGGCCGTACGCATAGTGGAACGGCCTGACCAGCAGAAACCCGCCGAGAGACAACCCGGCGAGGAAGGTCGCCGCCGGCGCGGCAGGCGCCCCGCGCTCCTTGAGCCACCGACCGCCGCGGACCATGCCGCAGGCGCAGACCAGCGCCGTTCCGCCCAGGGAATGCAGCAGGTTGTGACTGTGGAAGAGGGTCATGCTCAGGGCGTGGACCACCGGATAGCCGATGTACAGGCCCAGCGGCAAGACCGCCGCCGGAAACTCCTCCGACCCCGGCCGGAGCCGGCGGATCAGCAAGAAGGTACCGAGGAGCAGCAGGGCGCCGAGAATCCAGCCGTGCTGGCTGGCCAGGAGCTCCAGCTCGCCGCGCAGGACCACCAGATGGCCGCTCTCCGCCGCGCGGGCACGGCTGCCATAGAAGCCGATCAGCCGGCTTCCGTAGTAGAGGACCATGCCGAAGAAGGGGTTCAGCAGGAAGAACGTGGCCAGCGACGCCAAGCCCGCCAGCGGGAGCCAGGCCCAGAGACGACGGTCGCGGAGCCCGGCCGCCAGAGCCCAGACGGTCAGCGGCAAGGCGGCGGCGATGCCGGTGTATTTGGCCGACATCGCCAGTCCGACCCCTACCCCCGCCAGCAGGAACCGGGAGAGCCGCGGCGCCCGGGCGGCCCCCGCCGTCCAGTAGAGGGCGAGCAGCGTGAACATCAGAGCCATCATGTCGGGCTTGAGCTGGATCGAGCTGCGCAGATGCAGCGGGTAGGAGGCGAGGACCGCGGCCGCCGCCAGTCCGACCGCGGGCGAGAACAGGCGCCGGCCGACGAGATAGATCAGCCAGATGCTCAGCAGCGCGTAGAGCACGATGAACATCCGCATGATCCGGAAGGCGCCGAGGGTGAACCCTTCGAACTGCGTCCCGCGGACCGCCAGGGCCGTGATCCCGGTCCGGGAATGGAGAACGTCGCAAGCCTTCAGCGCGAGCGCCTGCGGAAGGTAGGAGAGGGTGCCGTAGTAGGAGTGCCGGGGGCGCAGGGAGCCGTTCAGGAACGAGGCGATGTTGTTGAAAACAAAGTGATCGTCAAAGTAGCGCGTTTGTACCAGGGCCATCCAGACCCGCACGCCGGCCCCCAGGACCAGCACCGCGGCCAGGAGCAGGCGCGTCGTGCGCTCGGGTTCCGTGGCGTGGCCCTGGTCCCGGGTCATGTCGCGTGTTCAGGCGCCATAAGAAGAATTCGGAACACTACCACATCCGTCACGAGGCCGGCGCCGCCGTCAGCAGCACGACCAGGACGTCGTTCGAACCGTTGACCCCTGAAGGCCTCCGTCCCGCGCCTCCTCCCGGTCCGGGGCCAGCCGGATCGCCAGCCCGGAAAGGCGTTGGGCGCGGCTTTTGCTTTGTTTTCTGGCTGTCCCGGCCGCACTGGTCGGTTCGAGTTACATCAGGAGGTAGTATCCATGAAAGACAATCGCGAAGCGTTGCGCCCTTACCTTGCCGATATGGTCGCGGTCGAGAAGCACATCCTCGAGGCGGTCGAGCGGCAGCGCAACGATGACGACATCAAGCAGTTTCCGGACGCTCTGCAGCTCGTGGGACGCGTCGAGAGCACTCTGAAGAGCCACGTCCAGGCTCTGGAGAACCAGCTGCAGGCCTATCCGGGCGGCGGCGCCGCTGGAGCGGTCAAGCAGGCGGTGACCGGCGTGCTGGGCGCCATCGCCGGCGTCTACGACAAGGTCCGCAAGGATACGGCGAGCCGCGCCCTGCGCGACGACTACACCGCCCTCTCCCTCGCCTCGGTCAGCTACGGCATGCTCCACGCCACGGCGCTGGGCCTCTCCCAGGGAACGGTGGCGGAGCTCGCCAAGAGCCACCTGGTGGACATCAACTCGCTGATCATGGATCTGGGCCTCGCCACCCCCCGGGTGGTGCTCAAGGAGCTTTCCTTCGAGGGGTATACGGTCGACACCGGCGCGGCCGACCTCGCGGTGAAGAACCTCGAGGAGACCTGGCGTCACAGCGCCCAGGCCGAGAAGGCCGGCGCCTCGACCGGCGGCTCGTTCAACCGCTGAGCCGGCGATCCTTCCCTCGAACGCGCGAAAGCCGGCCCACAGGCCGGCTTTCGTCGTTCAGGAAGCTTCGATCTCGGCGGCGATCGCTCCTCGCGCTTCGTCGAGCAGCGCGTCGGCCGAGATGGGGCCGCCGACGGCGCCGCGGATCCAGGCGTCCGGGGTGAGCCGCCCCTGGCGGGTGATGCGCTCGACCTCGGCGCCGAAGTCCCCCTCCCAGAGCCGCTGGTCGATCTGGAAGGCGAGGACGTGGCCGATCGCGTAGTCCGGCAGGTAGAGCCCGTAGACGATCATGTGCGAGTAGATGGCCAGGATCTCCGAGTCGCGGACTCCGAAGACCGGGGCGAAGTAGCGGTTCCAGACGTCGCGGGCGATCGCCAGCGTCGCCTCCCGCAGCTCCGCCGGGGTCCCCTCCGGATGCCGGTAGAGCCAGTTCCAGACCCCCATGTCGACCAGCGACACGCCGGCGATCTCGTAGGTGTTCCAGAGCACGGCCAGCGCCTCCTGCCGCCGGGCCTCGGCGTCGAAGGGGCGCAGGCCCAGCATCTCGAGGTCGCGGTGCTGGAAGACGAAGGCGAACGCCTCGGTGGCCGCGTTGTTGGGCACCCCGGCCAGCGGCCAGCGGTCGATGCCGTTGAGCGAGAAGACCTGCTCGACGTTGTGGCCGAGCTCGTGCATCGCCACGTTGTACCCCTTGTAGTCCATCCCCCCCTGGGGAACCCGGGTGCGCAGGTGGGTCTTGTCCTCCCGCCGCAGCGCCTGCGTGGCATGGCCCGCGCCCCGCGCCGGATCGACCGCGATGCGCTCCGCGAGCCACTCCGCCCGTTCCGCCGGGAAGCCCAGCCGCTCCAGGAGGTCGGGCAGGCCGCGGGCGAAGGCGGCGAGGTCGGGATAGCGTTCCCGCGCCGCCCGGTCGAGCTCCTCCTCCGGATGGTCGGCCCGCGACTTGAAGCCGGAGTACCAGATGTCGAACGGCTCGAGCGGCCGGCCGAGCCGCCGCTCGATCAGCCGTCCGAGGTCGGCCACCACGGGCGCGGTGAGGACCGAGATCAGCAGCTCCTCCACCTCCCGCTCGGGGATCTGGCGCTCGCGCTCGAAGCGGCGGGCGAGGAAGGTCGGCTCGGACGGGCTGTAGGGGTCGATCGTCCGCATCGCGTGGAAGATGCCGAGCAGGGTGGCGTAGCGGGTGTCCGGCTCGCGGGCGGCGAGATCCTTTCCATCGTCCTCCACCGTCCCCTCGAGTCGGGTGACGGCGTTGGTCTCGGGGTCCCAGAGGAGGGCGGGGTTGTCGATCACCGCCGCCGGGATCTCCTGCCGGACGATGCGCTCCATCACCTTGAGGATCAGCCGCTGGCGTGGAAGTCCGGCCGGATCGGGGTCCGAGTAGTAGGAAGACAGCTCGTCGCGCAGCCCCCAGTGGCTGATCAGCCGCAAGCCCTCGCGGAACGGGCGCTCGCCGGCCAGGGTGACGAGCCGGTCCAGGCGCAGGTTGTAGCTGGAGATGTACTCCTCGGCCGCGGTGAGGGCGCGGGTGATCCCCTGCTGCACCGCCGCCGGGATCCGCAGGGCGAAGCGGTCCATCAGGCGGGAGCGGGCCCAGGTCTCGCGATCCCAGCCCGGGCCCGCGGCGAGCCGCTCCGCCAGAGTGTGGACGGGGAAGTTGAGCAGGGCGAGAAAGGCCACCCGGGTGCGGAAGAGGTCCTCGTCCACATGGGCCGCGAGGTCGAGGTCGGCCAGCAGGCGGTCCGCCGTGCCGAGCGGGCGGCCCGTGTCGACGTCGATGGGCCAGGTCAGCTCCCGGCGCACCTCGTGGAGGTGGCCGTCGATCTGCTCGAGCACCTCCTCCAGGCGGTGGAAGGTGGTGGCGAGCTCCTCGGGACCGGCGAGAAAGCTGGCGTCACAGAAGGTGGCGAAGTCCGCGGCGGCGCCGTCCTCGGGTCGCCAGCGCTGGGCCACCTGCTCGACGCCGCGACGGATGCGGACGGCCTGCTCGGGGCCATGCCGCTCGACGAGCCGGTCGAGAGTCCGTTGAACGGTTTCGGGGTCGATTACGGAAGACGTCATTCCCCGATTCTAACTTCAAGATGCCGACAGGATCAGACCGCCGGCTTCAGGGCCTCGGAGACCAGCTTGTCGTCGATCACCAGCCGGTGCGGGCCCCCCTCGCCGTTGAGCGGCTTCACCTCGCCGCGGGAGAAGGGGTCGAACTCGAACGGCTTGATGATCCGGCCGTAGACCGACTTGAGCGCCCGGGCGCCGATGCGGCTGCTCTTCGAGGCCTCGTCGGCGATCTTCTGCACGGCGTCGTCGGTGATCTCGAGCGCGATGTCGTACTTCTGGAAGAAGTTCTGCGACGTCCGCAGCACCCCCTCGGCGGGCTCCTTGAAGATGCGGGCGAGGGTGGTGGCGGTCAGGTCCTCGAGGATCACGGCGTTGTCGAAGCGCGAGAGGAATTGCGGCTGCATGCCGTACTCGAAGAGGTCCTCCGGCCGGAAGTGGTGGCGGAGGGTGAAGTACTCGCGGATGGTGATCTTGC
Organism: uncultured Acidobacteriota bacterium; assembly: GCA_963698025.1. Classification (GTDB taxonomy): domain Bacteria; phylum Acidobacteriota; class Thermoanaerobaculia; order Multivoradales; family UBA5704; genus DATARR01. Next base: position 4,208,640 of record OY969112.1, read on the forward strand.
CGTTGACATAGGTCGTGGTGGTGGGGAGCTTGATGCCGCTCTTGGGCGAGGTGACCCGGTGGAAGACCTGGTCGTAGAGGGTCTCGAAGGCGCCGGCGCAGAGGAAGAGCATCTTGCCGGTGTCGACCCAGACGGTGGTCGACTCCAGGATCCCCTCCGCGTTCGGGGCGGTGATCCGGTAGGGCACGCGCTCCCCCTCGATCAGGGTCAGCACGGCCTGCTGGATGTTGATGCCGGTCACGTAGGGCTTGCCGCCGATCATCCCGGAGACCTTGTCGATCTCGTCCAGGCAGACGGTGGCCCGCTCCATGGAGCGGCCGATCTGCTCGGCCGTGGCCCCCTCGCCGAGCACCTGGCGGGTGCGCTCCTCGAGGCGCGAGAACAGGCGGCTGGTATCGACCGCGCCTTCCTCGGTGGCGAAGGTGTTCGCGTTCATGATCAGCACCACCCGGTACTCCGCGAACTCCTGGTGGCCGTTATAGAGCGACTCGATCCCCCGCATGATGGTGGTCTTGCCGGTCCCCGAGTTGCCGATCAGGAGGAGGTTGCCGTACTTCTCCCCCTGCAGATGCTTGAAGATGGCCACGGAGACGTAGCGCAGGGTCTCCTCCTGGCCGATGACGCTGCTAGACAGGAACTCATGGATCTCGACGGGCTTCATGGACATTCTGGGTCTTCCTCGATCCTGGAGACGGGCCGCCGCTCGGCGACCGGGATTCCTTCTACGGGCGAACCGGGGCGGCTGTTGGCCTTTGCCCCGACCTTATATCCTAAGCGACCCGGGAGGCCAGGCATTCCCGGAGACTGTCCAGGCGAATCCTTATGACCGGTCTCGAGGGTCCCCGGGTCCTCAGGTATGATGGCTTCGTGAAACCTCGTGACCTCACTGAGCATGGCTTGAAGGAACTTTTTGCGGCAATGACGGCCGAAGAGCATGCCGAGATCCGGGTGGAAGCGCAGGCTATCGCCGGGCGTTATACCGATCTTCCACAGGAGATGGCGGTAAGGCTTCGTCAGCGGGATCTGACGGCTCTGGTCATGGACTCGATCGTCCGCGTGATGGGCGGCTCCGTGGTGCCGCAGTAGGCCGCCTTGCTATCCCCCCGCCCTCTCGGACAAACTCCGGGCGTGAAAAAGTCCGTCTCCCATGAGCTCGAAAGCAAGCTGAACCCCGAGCAGATCGCCGCCGTCACCCACGGCGACGGGCCGCAGCTCGTCCTCGCCGGCGCCGGCTCGGGCAAGACCCGGGTCATCACCTACCGCATCTACTGGCTGGTCGAGGAGATGCGCGTCGATCCCGGCACGATCGCCGCCATGACCTTCACCAACAAGGCCGCCGGGGAGATGCGCGACCGCGTCGAGGAGCTGCTGGACCTGCATCCGCTCCCTACCTCGGTCGGCACCTTCCACCGCTACGGGCTGCTGATGATGCGCCGCTACGGCGAACGGATCGGCCTGCGCCGCGACTTCCACGTCCTCGACGGCAGCGACCAGATCGGGCTGGTCAAGGAGGCCCTCACCGCCGAGGGGCTCTCCGAAACCGCCTTCTCCCCCCGGGCGGTGCTCAGCCAGATCAGCGGCGCCAAGAACCGGCTGATCGATCCGCCAGCCTACGAGGCCCAGGCCCAGAACTTCTTCGAGAAGAAGGTGGCCACCCTCTACCGGCGCTACCAGGGGCTGCTCAACACCGCCTCGGGCGTCGACTTCGACGACCTGATCGCGCTCCCGGTCAAGCTCCTCTCCACCGATCCGGAGATCAAGGAGCGGATCCGCCGCTGGACGCGCCACCTGCTCGTCGACGAGTACCAGGACACCAACCACGCTCAGCTCCGCCTCATCCAGGAGCTCATCGGCCCCGACGGCAACCTCACCGCCGTCGGCGACGAGGACCAGGGGATCTACCGCTGGCGCGGCGCCGACCTCGGCAACATCCTGGAGTTCGAGAAGACCTTTCCCGAGGCGGTCGTCCGCAAGCTGGAGCAGAACTACCGCTCCACCCAGACCATCCTCGACGTCTCCGGCGCGCTGATCGCCAACAACGTCAACCGCCGTGGCAAGCGCCTGTGGACCGAGGAGGGGGGGGCGCCAAGGCGGAGCTCTACCGGGCGAGCGACGAGGGGGACGAGGCCAGCTGGATCGTGCGCACCCTGCAGCGCCTGCGCGGGCATTACAAGCTGGGGGACATGGCGGTCCTCGTGCGCACCAACGCCCAGACGCGGGCGATCGAGGACGAGCTGCTGTCGCGGGAGATCCCCTACTCGCTGGTGGGGGGGGTGCGGTTCTACGACCGCGCCGAGATCAAGGACCTCGTCGCCTACCTGCGCGTGCTGCGCAATCCGCGCGACAACTTCTCCCTGATGCGGATCGTCAACCAGCCGCCGCGCGGCATCGGCAAGTCCACCCTGGAGCTGCTGCGCGACCGCGCCCTCCAGCTCGGCCAGCCGCTCTGGGACGTCCTCTACCTGGACGACCTGGGGAACCTGCCGGCCCGCAGCGCCACGGCTCTGCGCAAGTTCCGCGACCTGATCGTGGGGCTGCAGCAGTCCGCCGGCGACCTCCCCCTGCCGGCCCTCCTCGACCGCCTGCTCGAGTCGACCGCCTACACCGACCTCTACAAGCAGGACGATCCGGACGACCAGGCGCGGCTGGAGAACATCCGCGAGTTCCTCTCCGCCGCCCAGGAGTTCACCGAGGGGAACAGCTACAACTCCGGCGACCAGGACCTGCTGACCGCCTTCCTCGATCACGTGGCGCTGGTCTCCGACCTCGACGGGCTGCAGACCGAGAAGGGGATCTCCCTGATGACCTTCCACAGCGCCAAGGGGCTCGAGTTCCGGGCCGTGGTGGTGGCGGGCCTGGAGGACGGCCTGCTGCCGCACTTCAACTCCCAGGGCGCGCGGGACGACATCGAGGAGGAGCGCCGCCTGCTCTACGTCGGCATGACCCGCGCCCGGGAGCGCCTCTTCCTGACCTGCTGCCGCCGCCGGCGCATCGCCGGCCGGTACCAGGACCAGGCCGAGTCGCCGTTCCTGGCCGAGCTGCCGGACCAGCTCCTCGACGTCTCCCAGAGCCCGGACCTCTACCTGTCGGACCGGATCGACCAGCGGGCGCAAGGGGTCTACTCCTTCTTCGGCGGCGGCCGGCCCGCCGCGGCGCCGGCCGCTCCGGCGACGCCCTTCCGGCCCGCCCCGGCCCCGTCCTCACCGCCCGCGAGCTACGGCCGTCCCGCGGCGCCGCCCCGTCCGTCCGCTCCTGCCGCCCCCGCGCCCGGCGCCCCCCGCCGCGCGATCAAGCGCGGCAGCCGCGTCCGCCACCCCACCCTGGGTCCCGGAGTGGTGCTGGAATTCGAAGGCGAGGGGGACGAGGCCCGCCTCACCGTCTTCTTCGAGAAGTCGGGAAAGCGGAAGCTGGTGGCGAAGTTCGCGAACCTGGAGATGCTGTAGGGCGCCGACCTGGGGCATCCCGGCCATGTCGACCACCCCCCACGTCGCCGTCGTCGGCGCCGGCGCCTTCGGCGGCTGGACGGCTCTCCATCTCCTGCGGCGCGGCGCGCGCGTCACGCTGCTCGACGCCTGGGGGCCGGGCAACTCGCGCTCCAGCTCCGGCGGCGAGACCCGGATCATCCGCGGCGCCTATGGCCCGGACCGCCTCTACGTCGACTGGACCGCCCGCTCCTTCGGGATGTGGCGGGAGGCCGAGCGGCTCCGCGGACGGCGCCTCTACCACCGGACCGGCGTGCTCTGGATGGGCGGCGAGGACGACGGCTACGTCCGCGGGTCTCTCCCGTTCTTGCGGGACGCGGGGCTGGCGATCGAGGAGATGTCTCCGGAGGAGGGGCGGAAGCGCTTCCCGCAGATCGATTTCGCGGCGGTCCGCTCGGTCTTCCACGAACCGGAGGCGGGATACCTGCTGGCCCGCCGCGCCTGCCAGGCGGTGGCGGAGACGGTCGCGGCGGAAGGCGGAGAGGTGCGGATGGCGGCGGCCTTCCCGGGCTCGTACCGGGCCGGGGGGCTGGAGCGGCTGGCGCTCGCGGACGGCTCGGCGCTACAGGCGGATCTCTACCTCTTCGCCTGCGGCCCCTGGCTCGGCGGGCTCTTCCCCGAGGTGATCGGCGACCGGCTGCTGCGGATCACCCGCCAGGAGGTCTTCTTCTTCGGCCTGCCGCCGGGCGATCCCTGGTTCCACGAGGACCGCTGCCCGATCTGGGTGGACCTCAGCGAGGAGCGGATCTTCTACGGCATTCCGGGCAACGAGCATCGCGGCTTCAAGGTGGCGGACGACACCCGGGGAGCCCCGTTCGATCCCACGCTCGAACCGCGGCTCGTCACCCCGGACGCCCTGGCGGCGGCGCGGAAGGCCCTGGCCCGCCGCTTCCCCCGCCTCGCCGGCGAGCCGGTCGTCGAGACCCGCGTCTGCCAGTACGAGAACAGCCCGGACGGCCACTTCCTCTTCGGCCGCCACCCCCATGCCGACAACGTCTGGCTCCTGGGAGGCGGCTCCGGCCACGGTTTCAAGCTGGCCCCGGCCCTCGGCGACTACGCCGCCCGAATTCTCCTCGAAAACGGCACTCCCGACCCCCTCTTCCGTCTCGACCGTCCCGGCCACGGCGATGTGGCGATCCGGACGCAGTTCGAGCGGTGAGGTGATCCCGTTCTAGGTCAGGCCGGTCCCGTTTCAAGGAGGACCGTCCCGTAGTTCGCAAAAATGTCCCCGTCTTCCTATGTTTGTCCCGGTTCTATAATCCCCGTCCCCGTCTTTCTTCGCGGGTCCCCGTCTTTCCAGGATTGTCCCGAATTCCGTGCAGAAGTCCCGGAATTTCCAGGATTGTCCCGCAATCCAGATCTGGGGGCCCCAGATTCAATGCAGAGGGCGGCCCCCAGAGGGCCGCCCCTGCGGCATCACTCCACCGTTATTTCGCCGCGGCCATCGCCGGACCCGTCTCGCGAAGCGCGATCTTCTTCGCGAGCTGACCCCCCTTCAGGCTGTCGTAGTGGACGGTGATCTCGCCGTCCCCCTGAACCAGGAAGAAGAGCATGCGGGTGGAGAGGCCATCGACGCCGGGCACCAGGAGGCGGTCGGCGCGGTGGTCCTGGACCTCGATCTTGTCGAGATAGGCATCGTTGACGATCCCGCTCGAGATCACCTTGCCGCCGGTGACGGTGGCGACGTCCTGGCGGAAGAGCCGGTTCTGCACCGCCATCGCCGTCATCGACGGGATGGCCCGGTCGTTGAGCACCGGCACCTCGACCTTCCACAGGCCGTCGCCGGCCTTCTTCACCGTCGCCTCGCCGATCGAGAGGTGCGGCAGGTGGTAGGCGTTGAGGAGGGCGAAGGAGTTGTTGCGGTGCGTCTCGTCCTCGAGCGCCCAACCCTCGGGCACGCGGCCGGCGTCGCGCTTGAAGCCGCCGATCTCGATCGCGCCGTACTGCGGGTGGTTGTAGGGATGCCAGTCGACGAACTCGCGGCCGAAGGCGAGCTCGTCGTTGAACTTCATCAGCTCGGCGTCGGTGACCTCGCCGTTCTTGTCGAAGTCCGCCGGCGGGTTGTACATCTCGTTGGTGAAGGCGAGGGCGCCCATCAGGTTGTAAAAGTGATCGGTGGTGGCGCCGTGGACGGTGTAGAGGTCCTTCCACGAGATGAAATACCGGTAGCCCGGCAGCAGCTTCTCCCCCTCCTTGCCGATCAGGTCGTAGACCTTGAGGTCCTGCGGCGGATAGATCGGATCGGCCTTGGCGCCGGGGCCGCGCAGGATCATCTGGCCGTTGTTGTGATAGCTCTGGACGGCGGCGACGTTGCGGTGCTGCATCGCCCACAGCGCGATCGCCCGCGTCTCCGGGATCGACAGCGGGTAGGCGCCGGCGCCGGGCTGCACGTAGGCGGGCTCCCAGGAGAAGCCCCAGGTACGGTTGGGATCGACGTAGCCGACGGTGTCCTCGTTGACGCGACCGTCGCCGTCGTTGTCGATCCCCTCGCTGCCGAGCTCGAGGTAGTCGCCGAGCTCGCCCGGCTGTACCGGCACCAGCAGGCGCGGGTCCTTGGGATCGAGCCGGTGGGTGCCCTGGCCGAGCGGCACCTTCTTGCGCATGGTGGTGATGTAGCCGTCGCCGTCGAGGTCGTCGTAGCCGTCCTCGTCCACCTTGCCGTCGCGGTCGTCGTCCACCGGCACCATGACGGTGCGGGGGAAGTCGGCGTTCGACGGGCCCTTGAACCAGAGGGCGCGGCCGTCCGGGTTGACGACGGGGAGGACGTAGAAGACCGAGCGGTCGAGCATCTCGGTCACCCGCGGCAGCCTGCCGTAATTCTTGAGCAGGAAGTCGACCGTGTAGAGGGCGGTCTCCCCCCCTGCACCTCGTTGGCGTGGGTGTTGCCGTCGATGTACATGGCGGGCTTGGAGAGCTCGGGACCGGTCGCCGGGTTGGTGAGGGTGATCATCCAGAGGTCGCGCCCCTGGACGCTCTTGCCGATGCTCTCCAGCCGCGTCCACTTCGGATAGGCGGCGGCGTACCCCTTGAGGAGATCGACGATCTCCTCGTAGGGGTGCAGCCGGTTGAAGGTGGCGGCCGGCGGGTTGCCCTGAGGCTTCAGAGGCTCCGCCGCTCTTCCGAGAACGGGAAAGGCCGCGGCGAGCGCCACGGCCGCCAGGATGGATCTCGAGGTGCGGGGTCTCATGGCGTTCAAGCTCCCTTCCCCACCGGGGTGGTCTTCTGGTCGTGGCCGGCGTTGTCGGTGGTCACGTCGACGACGATGCGGGCGCCGGGCCGGGCTTTCACCAGCCACTCGCCGGTGAACGTGCCGGTGGTGCCGTCGAGGCGCTCGGAGGTCACGAAGTTGTAGCCGTTCACGAGGTCGACCCCCTGGCCGGTCTGCAGGGTCAGGCGCACGGGGATATGCGCCCGGGCGCGCTCGGCCTGCTTGGTGTGGGTGGCGAGATAGCCGCGGTTGCCGGCGACCGCCTTGACGCGGTAGACGCCGCCGCCGAGATCGGCGACGACGAGCGACAGGATCTCGACCCTGGGGAGCTTGCTCGCCAGGTCCAGAACCGTCGCGGTGTGGGCCGCCAGCGCCGGCTTCAGGACCGGCATCGGCGGGTTGAGCTCGACGAAGGGGTCGAGCCCGCCGACCTCGGCCCAGGTGCCGTCGGGCAGGGTGACGGGAGTCCAGGGGGCGAAGGCGCCCGGGGCGTTGGCATCCACCCAGGCGAGCACCTCGCGGTCGCGGGAGCCGGCCTCGCCGCTCTTGCCGGCCGGGGCGCCACCGCCACCCATCTGCTTCATGCGGTCGATCATCGCCTTGGGAGTGAGCTGCCCGCCCTTCAGGGCGCCGATCACCATCTTGCCGTTGAACTGCGGCGGCACCTTGTTGGCCTTGAGGAAGGCGTCGATCTTCTCCTCCCCCTGGGCGATCAGCTCGTCGGAGCTCATCGCGGCCACCTTTTCGGAAGTGAGCGCGTCGTCCGCTCCCTTGCCGGCCTCGGCCTTCTTCGCGGCCTTCGGAATGCCCCAGACGTCGAGCTCGAGGGCCATCGCCCCGTACTGGTAGTAGAGCCAGGGGGTGAAGCCGCCGCGGCCGTACTGCGCGCCCGGACGGTCAGCGGCGAGGCCGGCCTTCTTCAGGCGCTCCTTGTAGCCCTCGGCGAGCTTGTCGAGATAGGCCTGATCGCCGGCGTCCACCTTGGTGGCGGGGCCGGTGCCGAGGAACTGCTGGAGCTGCTCCTTGGTGACGTTGTTCTGGCGCACGAAGGGGAGATTCTGGGCGACCTCCCAGACCTCGTCGATCGTGTACTCCTTGTCCTCCTCCAGGCCGATGAACTTGGCGGTCCGGGCGGGGAGCTTGAACTTCTGCGTGCCGAGATCGCCGCCGCCGCCCAGGCTCTGGGGCGCGGCGAGCAGGTTGTTGGCCGGGCCGTACGTGACCGCCAGGGCGACGTTGCGGCGGCCGAGCAGGAAGTCCATCACCGCCCTGGTCTCGGGGGCGTAGCTCGACCAGAGGCCGGCTTCGGGAGTGGAGTAGGGAAAGGCGTGGGGAAAGTTCTTGTCCGGCCAGACGCCGTCGGCGGCATCCTCGTTGTAGTCGCCGTCGCCGTCGTCGTCCTTGCCCTCGATCTCGACCCGGTAGGCGCCGGCCCGCTGCTCCATGGCGTCGGCCTTGACCATCACCCGGGGATCGCCCGGATCGGCCAGCCAGTCGCCGGCCGGATCGGGGATCCGCATGCGGGTGATCATGCCGTCGCCGTTGAGGTCGTCCGGCGGATCCTCGCCCGTGAGGCCGTCGACGTCGTGATCGACCTTCAGGTCGTCGCCGCCGCGGCGGACGCGGAGCTTGCCGAAGATCGCGTCGTGGGCGTCGGGATTGAGCGCCGGGGCGATGTAGAAGGTGGTGGTGGCGAGGAGCTTCGCCGCCGGGCTGCCGGCGGGTTCCTCGATCAGGTCGCGGATCAGGTCGAGCGCCGCCTCGGTGCCGGCGTTGTGGAAGCCGGCGAGGTTGGCGCCGACGAAGACCGCCGGCCGGAGATCCGGATCGGCGCCGCCGGGCGCGGCGACGCGGGCCACCCAGAGCGACCGGCCCCCGGCCGACTTGCCGATGGCGAGCAGCTTCACCTCACCCGGATGCGACCGGCTCCAGTCCTGGAGCTGCCGTTCGACGGCGGCGAAAGAGTGGTAATCCTGGTAATAGGCCTGGTGGCTCACGGCCGCGCCGGCAGGGCCGCCCAGGGCCAGCAGGCCGAGAGCGGCTGCCGTCGCGGTGGTCCGCAGGCCGGGAAGTGGAATTCTCACGGGCACCTCCTCCGAAGGGCTACAAGGGGATCGACCGGCGAAACGCCGGGCGGGAACTATACGTCCGCGCTGGCGCGAAGTTGCGCGCGCGAACTGGCACGAGCCTTGCTGTTAAGGTGAGTCAGTCCAACGGTCCGAAGATAGGGCCGACATCCGAGCCGTAGGGCTCGAGGAGAACAACCGTGAATCCGAGCAAACTAGCAGCGTTGTTCCTGGTCTCCCTATTGCCGCTGGCGGCCTGCAAGTCGCACGAGGCGAACATGGGAGACAACACCGCCGATGCCGCGACGAGCGCCCAGAACGCGGCGACGGCGCCGGCCGATCAGACGTCCCAGACGTCCGCGGGCGCGGTCACCCAGACGACTGAGCAGGAGATCGCGGGAACCAGCAATCCCAACGACCTCAACCCGGTCAAGGCGCAGACGATGATCGACGACGTGACCATCGGCCACAAGGTGGTCGACGGCACGATCCCCAACGCGGACCAGGGGGACGACTTCGCTCCCGGCCAGCCGATCTACATCACGATGAAGGTCGCCGACGCACCCGCGACCTCCAAGGTGAAGGTGGCCTGGTACGGCCCTGGCGACACCAAGATCTCCGACGAGGAGAAGTCGGTCCCGACCGGTGCCAAATATCTCTCCTTCGAGAACACCAAGACCAGTTCCTGGGCGAAGGGGGACTACCGCGCCGAGGTCTGGATCGGTGACGAGAAGGTCGACACGCAGCACTTCAACATCACGGACAAGAGCAAAGCGGGCAAGTAGCCCTTTCACCGTTCAGAAACGCGAGCCATACCCTTTTCTCCCCCAGGAACGCCGGCGCGGGATCGTCCCGCGCCGGCGTTGCCTTTTCTACGAGAACCAATAAAAATATTTTGGGCACAAAAAAGGCGGAGAATTTTCTCCGCCCTTCCCGCATTACAATCCGGCGCTTTACTTCGGCGGCTTGACGTCCACCTTCGGCACCTTGATCTCGCGCTTCTCGGTCTTGACGGTCGGAACGTTGACGTCCCGCTTCTCGGTCGAGACGTCAACCGTCGGGGTCTTCACGTCATACTTCGGAAGCTGGCCGCCCTTCGTGCTCACCTCGACGTCGGGCATCTTGCCGTCCTGGGTCTTGGTCACTTTGCAGCCGGTCGCCGAGACCGTCAGCAGGACAGCGCCCACCAGCAGCGGCAGGGCCGTCTTCTTGGAAATCTGAATCATGGGAGCCTCCTTTGTCGTTGACCTATGCTCACCCTCTGAATCCTCGTTGCTTCGTGGAACAGAGATATAAAATGCAAGGTCCGTTCCATCGTCAGAAAAAGACGAAAGAGGAAAGAGGCAGGCTCAGGCGCGGGCGCGGCGCCGGGGGGCGGCGAGGGTGACGTAGGCCAGCTCCCGGTCCTCGCGCACGGCGCGCAGCATCATGCCGCCGCGCTTCATGTCCCCGGCGCCCGCGAAATCGCGCGGAAAGAGCAGGCGGTCGCCGAGGGCAGGCAGGAGCAGGTCCACGTACTTGCCGGTGGCGATGCTCCCCAGGAGCACCACCCAGGCCGCGGGGGCGAGATCCCGGAGCTGCTCGACGTGCTTCTTCATCGGCGCGCAGTAGGCCCGGCTCTTGAGGTCGACCGGCGTGCGGCGGAGCTTCTTCATCTCCTCAGGCGTGATCCGCCAGCTCGGCGGCACGAGCCCAAAGCCGGGAGCGATGACCAGGATGCCGTCGTCGTCGCTCCCCAGGGCCAACTCCGGCGGCGGGGCCGCGAAGTGGCGTGCGTAGCCGATCTTGCCGCGGAAATAGAGCGAGCTCATGAAGGTGAACGCCTCCGCGACGGTCACCCCCTCGGGGCTGCGGTAGCGCTCGGCGGCGCCGAACCGCGCCCGCGGCGAGGTGAGCTGCTGCGCTCGCAGCCCCGAGGGGGTGGCGGGCGAGAGGAGAAAGATCCGGGGTCTGGGGTTCTCGACTTCCATACCGAAAAGGAGAACGGCAGACGGGTTGTTGCGCATTCCCGCAACGACCTTTTTCCTGGTATCGAGATCCTACACGCGCGCCCGCCGCATCAGCAGCGCCTCGGCGCGGTCGGCGGGAACGGGCTCGGAGAGGAAGAAGCCCTGGCCGTACTCGCAGCCGAGAGCGCGGAGCTTGGCCTGCTGCCCCTCAGTCTGGATCCCCTCGGCGACGACCTCCATGCCGAGCTGGTGGGCGAGCGTCACGATGGCCCTGACGATCGCCAGGTTCCCCTCCGCCTCGTCGATGCGGGAGACGAAGGAGCGGTCGATCTTCAGGATGTCCATCGGGAAGCGGTGGAGATAGTTGAGCGAGGAGTACCCCTTGCCGAAGTCGTCGAGGTAGAGCTGCACCCCCAGGCTCTTCAGGCGCGAGAAGCGGCTCGCCGCCGAGTCGGCGTGGCGGATGATCACCCCCTCGGTGATCTCCAGCCCCAGGCAGGCGGGAGCGAGCCCTGAGGTCGCGAGGGCCTCCTCGACCTGGCCGAAGAGGTCGGACTGGAAGAACTGCTTGTTCGACAGGTTGACGCTCAGCTTGAGGGCGCCGCGCTCGGGGTGTTTGACCTGCATCTCACGGATCTGCCGGCACCCCTCGAGCAGCACGAAGCGGCCGATGGGGACGATCAGCCCCGTCTCCTCCGCCACCGAGAGGAACTCGTCGGGCGGCAGCAGGCCGCGCCGGGGGTGATGCCAGCGCAGGAGGGCCTCGAAGCCCACCACCTCGCCCCGCGCGAGATCCACGAAGGGCTGGTAGTAGACCCGGAGCTGGCCGCGCTCGACCGCCCGCCGCAGGTCGGTCTCGAGCTGCAACCGCGCCATGACGAAGCGGTGCATCACGCGGTTGAAGACCACGTGGCAGGACCGCCCCGAGGACTTGGCGCGGTACATCGCCGTGTCGGCGTCGCGCAGCAGGTCTTCCGGCCGGTCGTACTCGGGGGTGTGGACGGCGATGCCGATGCTGGAGGTGGCGAAGATCTCGTGGCCGCGGAGGTTGAGCGGCACCGCGAGGCGTTCGTGGATGCGCTCGGCCACCCGCACGGCGTCGCCGACGTCGCGCCCCCCTTCGAGGAGAATGGCGAACTCGTCACCGCCGACGCGGGCGATGGTGTCCGAGGGGCGCAGCGCCGAGGCGAGCGAGGCGGCGATCTGGACCAGCAGCTCGTCCCCCACCAGGTGGCCGAGGCTGTCGTTGACGATCTTGAAGCGGTCGAGGTCGAGGAAGAGGACGGCGGTCAGCCGCTCCGGCTCGCGGCGCGAACGCTCCATCGACTGGCGCAGGCGGTCCATGAACAGCGCCCGGTTGGGGAGCCCGGTCAGGTCGTCGTGCAGGGCGTCGTGGAGGAGCTTCTCCTCGGCCCGCTTGCGGTCGGTGATGTCGTGGGAGTTGAGCACGACGCCGGCCACCGCGGGCTGGGCGAGGAGGTTCGAGGCGGTCGACTCGAGCACCCGCCAGGCGCCGTCCTGATGGCGCAGCCGGTGCTCGAAGGTCACGACCTCGCCCGGCCGCTCGAGGATCTGGTGCAGGGCCTCCGAGACGACGTGGCGGTCTTCCGGATGGACGAGGTCGAGCAGGTTGCGCCCCGCGTGCGCCTCCGGCTCCAGTCCGAGGACCCGCTGGTGCGAGGGGCTCTCGTAGGTCACGGTGCCGTCCGAGGCGAGGATCGAGATCAGGTCCGAGGCGTTCTGGACCAGCGAGCGGAAGCGCTCCTCGCTCGCCCGCAGGGCCGCCTCGGCCTGCCGGCGGTCGGTGACGTCCTCGAGCGCCCCCTCGTAATGGAGGACGTCCCCCTGCTCGCCGCGGACGGCGCGCACGGTGAAGCGCACCCAGATCACCGCGCCGTCCAGGCGGCGGCGCACGCGCGCCTCGGAGCTCTGCACCGGGCCGGCCCCCTCGAAGGTCCGCTGCCAGCGGCGGCGGTCCTCCGGGTCGAGGTAGAGGTCGCCGACCTGGGTCTCCAGCAGGGCCTCGAGATCGGGGAAGCCCAGGATGCGCACCAGCGCCGAGTTGGCGTCGAGCATCCGCCCCGCGGGGGTGGTGCGGTAGAGCCCCATGGCCACCCCTTCGAAGAGGCCGTGGTAGCGCTCCTCCGATTTGAGCAGCGCGGCCTCGGCCTGCTTGCGCGCGGTAATGTCGCGGGCGAAGGCGCAGTAGCACTCCCGCCCCTGGTATTCGAGGTGGCTGAGCGTCACCTCGGCGGGAAAGCGCTCGCCCCCCTTGCGCACGTGCACCACCTCGAAGGTGAGCGGACCCCGGGCGAGGACCTTGGCCGAGAGCTCCTGGAAGAGGGCGCCCTGCTCCGCGGGCAGGGTGTCGCGAACGCTGAGCGCGAGCAGCTCCTCGCGGCTGTACTCCAGCATCGAGCAGGCCGCCTCGTTGACGTAGAGGAACCGGCCGTCGGGATCGGTCCAGAACGCGCCCTCGCCGGCGCGGTCGAGGAGGAGCTGCGTGAAGCGCAGCGCCTCTTCGGCCTCCATGGGATTCCGCGGTCGGGTGGCGTCATTCTGCAAAAGCGCGCGCATGGGCACGATTCCTTTCCCGGCTTCAGCAAACTGTTTGGAACCCGTGGATTATATCCCTTAAGGCCCGTTTCCCAGCGCTGAGAGCGGTATTGCGTTCAGATCGTGAAGTGGCGCATAGACGAACCATAAAGATATGCGCTATAATGCATGAGTCGGCTCTGTCCGGCTTCATGCCGGACTGAGCCCGGGCCCCGGTCCGGCCGCATCGGTCCCCCTCCCCGGCGCGGCCGGACCGCCAGGTCCGTTTCCCGGCGTTCTCCCGCCCCCTGGAAGGTGATACCTTGTTTCGCGCCGCGCCGGCCCCACCGGCGTGTTTCCTACTGGAGGCTCCTACCCGTGGACTCTTCCCCCGCGGCTACTTACCTCGAAGACGTCGCCGAACAGTTCCGCAAGTACAAGACCCTCGCCGACCGCGCCCTGGCCCAGGTACGCGACGAGGATCTCTTCGTCACCCTGGATCCCGAGTCGAACAGCCTGGCCATGCTGATCCAGCACATGGCAGGCAACCTGATCTCCCGCTGGACCGACTTCCTGACCACCGACGGCGAGAAGCCCGACCGCGACCGCGACTCCGAGTTCGTGGTGAGGGGGGGGACGACCCGGGCCTCCCTGCTGGCCCGCTGGGAGGAGGGGTGGCGCTGCCTGTTCCAGGCGTTCGCGGCGCTGACCGAGGAGGATCTGTCGCTGACGGTACTGATCCGCGCCGAGCCCCACAGCGTGATCAAGGCGATCGACCGCCAGCTCACCCACCACGCCTACCACACCGGCCAGATCGTGCTGCTCGCCAAGCACTTCGCGTCCGACCACTGGCAGACGCTGTCGGTGCCGCGCGGCAAGACCACGGCGTTCAACGCGGAGATGTTTGGCAGGGAGAAGCCCGGCCGCGCCGGCGAAAACACCGGCGGGAAATGACGCCGTCGGGTCTCCCCGAGGCGCCGCGCCCGATGCGGCGCCTCTTCGCCTATCTCCGCTCCTACCGCGGGTCGCTGGGGCGCGCGACGGCGGCGAGCGTCGCCAACAAGATCCTCGACCTGATGCCGCCGCTGCTCGTCGGCTGGGTCATCGACTCGCTGCGCGGCCGGCCGCCGGGGTGGATCGCCGGGCTCGCCGGCACCCGCGACCCCTGGAAGATGGCGGTGGTGCTGGCCGGGCTCTCGGTCGCCATCTTCTTCTTCGAGAGCCTCTTCCAGTGGATGTACCAGGCGGGGTTCATGCGCCTCGCCCAGTCCGTCCAGCACGACCTGCGGATGGACGTCTACAACCGCATCCAGTCGCGGGAGGTCGCCTTCTTCGAGGAGCACCGGCTGGGCGAGATCCTGGCCATGCTCAACGACGACGTCAACCAGCTCGAGCGCTTCCTCAACACCGGCTTCAACGAGCTGGTGCAGCTTGTGGTGCTCTTCCTCTTCGCCTTCGCGGTGATGTTCCCGATCTCCTGGCAGCTCTCGCTGGTGGCGGTGGCGCCGGTCCCGGCGATCCTCTGGGGGAGCCTGCTCTACCAGCGATCGATCGAGCCGCGCTACCGCCGGGTGCGCCAGGGGGTCGGCGGGCTCGCCAGCCGGCTCGAGAACAACATCGCCGGCATCCACGTGATCAAGAGCTTCACCGCCGAGGCGTTCGAGACCGAGCGCGTCCGCCAGGTCTCCGCCGAGTACCAGCAGGCCAACCTGGAGGCGATCCGCCTGTCGGCGGTCTACACGCCGCTGATCCGCATGGCGATCGTGGGCGGCTTCGCCGGCGTGCTGCTGCTGGGGAGCTACTGGATCCTCAACGGCTCGCGGACGATCACCGTCGGCCAGCTGGTGCTCTTCGCGATGATGACCGAGCGGCTGCTCTGGCCGATCACCCGGCTCGGCACCACGGTGGACGACTACGAGCGGGCCAAGGCGAGCGCCCGCCGCGCCTTCGGCCTGCTCGACACCGAGCCGGCGATCCAGGATCCCGCCGACCCCCGGCCGCTGCCGCGGGCGCGCGGCGAGGTGGCGTTCGACGGCGTCGACTTCCGCTACGAGCGCGGCCGCGGGGACGAGCCGGTGCTGCGGGACCTCAGCTTCCGCCTGGCGCCGGGCGAGACCCTGGGGATCGCCGGCCCCACCGGCGCCGGCAAATCGACGCTGATCAAGCTCCTCCTGCGCTTCTACGATGTGACCGCCGGCGCCGTGCGCCTCGACGGCCACGACGTGCGGGAGATCCCGATGGCCGACCTGCGGCACAACATCGCCCTGGTCAGCCAGGACGTCTACCTCTTTCACGGCACGATCCGCGAGAACATCGCCTATTCGAGCGACGCGACGATCGACGACGTCGTGCGGGCGGCGAAGCTCGCCCAGCTCCATGACTTCGTGGCCGCGCTGCCGCAGGGGTATGACACGCTGGTCGGCGAGCGGGGGGTGAAGCTCTCCGGCGGCCAGCGCCAGCGCCTGTCGATCGCCCGCGCCATCGTCAAGGATGCGCCGGTCCTGATCCTCGACGAGGCCACCAGCTCGGTGGACACCGAGACCGAGCGGGCGATCCAGGAGAACCTGAAGACCCTGACCGCCGGCCGCACGGCGCTGATCATCGCCCACCGCCTGTCGACCATCCGCCACGCTGACCGCATCGTCGTCCTCCGTGACGGTCGCATCGCCGAGGAGGGGACCCACGACGGCCTGATCGCCAGAGGGGGTCTCTACGCGGATCTCTGGCACGTGCAGTCGGGCGATCTGGCGGAAGTGACGAGGTAGGTAAGTGCTACTTCAAGCCACAATCACTTGTTCAGAAGACATAGAGCGGCGCGGACCGATGGCCGCGCCGTTTACCTAATAAGGTATTCAGTCTTTCCGTGAAGCTGATACGTCGGGATTTCCTTGTACAACTAAGCGGGTGTCTTCATCCTGGTCTCGGTAGGAGGGCCGTTCACGTTGGAGCCAGGAAGGAAGCTCGTCAAATTCCTTCTTGTTCTGCTCGAAGACCTTTTTCAGCCATCCCCTGTCTTCTGGTTGGTCCATCAGTCACCTCCTCCTGAAGAGTGTCATTTGACGGGTCGACCGGGACTAGGCCTTTGGTGCGAAGATCTTTTGCCAGACGTTCTACTTCTTTGATCTCGGCGACGAGATAGTAAGCGGGCATGCCGCTCAGTCGGGGCACCGCAGTTTTTTTGTTCCAAGTGGCGATCTGGTCTCCCTTCCCACGGCGTCTGCCCATCCGAAAGAGAACGTTGTAACGATCAGGGGAAATTCCCACGAACGGTTCAAAGTGGACGCGTTGGGCGGCTGAATCACCAAGAGAATCCACAATAATGGAGTCCCCAAAGAGTTCGGTGGCGAGACTCTTGGGATAAGGTTCTATATAAACGACGCGTCGGATGCCTGCGGCAATTATGTGACGGGCGCAGTCGTGACAGGGAAAAGTCGTTGTATAAAGAGTACAGCCGGCTAAAGCGATGCCGTTTCGAGCGGCGTCCGTTATGGCAGCCATTTCGGCATGCACGGTTCGGCCGAATTCAATTACATCCATGATGCGGGCGTCTCGGAGTAGGCCGCTCTCGAGTGCTTCGTCAACGGCCACGGAGATATTTTCGTCTACTGCCACCTTCCACTCTGGAGAAAGCTTCTCCATTTCGGAGAGCCTCCTAATAACATCAGTGAGGACTCTGCGCCTCAAATGATAGCTAACGTTCTTCCGCAACTGGAAGTCTCGCCGATCAACATCATCGCCTGCCCAATAAAGACCACCCCCGCTACAGGGGACCTCATTAGCTCCACTAGCAATAATAGTGCCGTCAGCTCTCGCTACTGCAGCTCCAACCTGTCGAGAGAGGTCGGCCGAGCGCAAGGATGCTATCCGGGCATTAGCCATGCCGTACTCGTCGCGGTTTGGAGTATTAAATTGATATTGAAATAGAATGCGAACGAAGCGTCGAATTGAATATTTCAGAGTTCGATAGTTGCTGGTATCTACGAATACGTCAGCCATTGGAAACGTGGCTCGCACGTCCTGGCCATATTCCAGTAGCTGGCGACGGTCGAGATGGTTTTGTGATTGACTGTACTGAGCCTCATTTTCGTCGATTTCGACTAGCCGCTCTGCGTTCGCTCGATGGTGGTCGGAATCGAAACCCTGCGCGCCTTCCTCAAGATAGCTTGAGAGCGTCTGGACGCGTGCTTCCCTGGGAGAGCTGGCCGCAATCAACCAGAATGCATCTCCATAAACCGCACGTAAGGTTTTCACCTCATCCGGTCGCTTCAGAGACCGAAAAATGTAGGCGTTACGAGATCTTATTGGAGGTTCCAGGTCGCCGATACCGGAAGCGATGTGCCCTTGAGTCCGGAGTTCCTTTACTCTGCCCATCGCGAGCGCGACCAAGGCATCATTTCTTCCTATGGTTTCGCAGAACTCGCGACCCGCTGCTATATGTTGTTCATACTTGGTCAGTCCCCCAAGCCCCTGAAGGTGCTCCCACTTAGCAATCTCATGGAGGAGGTCAATGATGTGCACCTCCTCGGAGTAGTAGCTGACTTTTTCAAGGGCGATTCTAAGTTCCTGGATAACAGTTGATACATCGGTTCCGATAGGCGCAATGACCCCGAAAAAGAGTTCACATCCTATATGGTCGACTTCGGTAGGGTTCATGATGTTGAGAAGTAGGGACTAATTTAGCCCGTTTCATCGTTGACGTCAACAGTACAGTGGCATGTGCCTGCCCTTTGACGAGGAGGACCTATAGCATGTACCCTACCTGCTGGGTCGATACAGGTACCTCAATCCTACGACCAACGGCATCCATGTTTCTTAGGCGACCATGTTCGTGCTCAGAAGAAGGTGCTTAGGCTTGGAACAAGCGTCAGCACGATACTTAGGGCTCGTCACGAAACAAACTATACCTTCTTGAGGGTTTTTGTTGTACCCTCAGGAGACAATGGATGGTGAAGAAGCGATTCGACGGCGGTTCGAGCTTCTCGGTCCACATCTCGATGAGAGGACGCGGCGTCTGACCGCGGCTGCGGAAGCTGAAGTGATTGGCTTCGGGGGAGTCGCCATGGTGGCACGCGCGACGGGCTTCTCTCGACTCACAATCCGTGCAGGCATCAAGGAACTCAAGGCGGTGCCCGAATTGCATCCTGGCGGCCACAGAATTCGGCGGCCGGGAGGAGGGCGCAAAAGGACGGTCGATATCGATCTAACGCTGAAGACGGACTTGGAGAAGCTTGTGCAGCCAACCGAGCGTGGAGAACCAGAATCTCCCTTGCGGTGGACCTGTAAGAGCGTTCGTCGTCTGACAGAAGAGTTGACGCGGATGGGGCACCGGACGAGCCATCGCATGGTCGCAGAGATGCTCCACGATCTGGGATATAGCCTTCAGGCCAATAGCAAGACCCTGGAAGGAGCCAGTCATCCAGATCGTGATGCCCAGTTCGAGCATATCAACCGCCAGGCGCAGGAGCACTTTGCGACCGTCGACCCTGTGATTTCCGTTGACACGAAGAAGAAAGAGTTAGTCGGCGACTTCAAGAATGGCGGGCGCGAGCTACGCCCGGAGGGGGAGCCTGAAAAGGTCAGGGTTCATGATTTTGTGATTCCGGAGTTGGGGCGCGCCATTCCCTATGGGGTGTATGATTTGGCGACCAACAGTGGTTGGGTCAGCGTAGGGGTCGATCACGATACGTCGACTTTCGCGGTAGAAGCAGTGCGCCGCTGGTGGAAGTCGATGGGAAGTGAGAGGTATCCGCAGGCTCAGCGCTTGCTGATCACTGCGGATGGTGGTGGTAGCAACGGATCCCGAGTTCGACTCTGGAAAGTAGAGCTTCAGAAGCTCGCCGATGAGCTCGGGATGCCGATCACCGTGAGCCACTTTCCTCCAGGCACCAGCAAATGGAACAAGATCGAGCATCGCCTTTTCTCCTTCATCAGCCAGAACTGGCGCGGCAAACCTCTCATCAGCCACGAGGTTATCGTCAACCTCATTGCGGCAACCACCACTACGACTGGCCTGAAGGTTCGGGCGGAACTCGACACCGCAGCCTATCCAGTTGGGCGGAAAGTCAGCGAGAAGGAGGTCGAGGAGGTCAATCTCCGCCGCGACAGTTTTCATGGTGAGTGGAACTACACGATTCTGCCACGAGAAAAATCCGAGAACGATAAAGTTATTTTGTGACGAACCCTTAGCTGCCAGCCGTTCACTCCTGGCTCTGTAGTCGCGGGCTATGAGGAGGCTACTCGGCTGGTCTGGCCAGCTTCGGTCCAAGAGTGGGTACAGGGCGTAGCGACCTCGAGCGCCCCCTAACCTCGCGAGCGGCGTCCTCTTTACCCTTCCCAACCGCGAGTTGTTGACCGACGCGGTACCGGGAGCCGGGGACGCTCTTACTCTCCTATCCAGAGATTCCATTGTCCCGGTTCTGAGCGGCGGGCACACTCTAGGGACAGCATTGCAAGTTCTCTTGAAGTCCTCTGATGTTTCAAAGGCGCTGAAGCTGTACCTCCCCGCCGCCGGTCCCCCCTGGAGAGGCTGGCGGCGGGGAACCTTCACCTCTTCCATTCCTTCCATGCCGGGGGCTGCCGTCCGTCGCGATTTGACGTAAGATCTTCGCGTCTTGTCGGAACCCATGTCGGAGATGCCCCCGGACTCTATCGTCGTTCTCGCTGAAAAACCCTCGGTCGCCCGCGACATCGCCAGTGTCCTCGGCGCGAGCCAGAGAGGGGAGGGGTATCTGCGGGGCAACGGCTACGTCGTGACCTGGGCCATCGGCCACCTGGTCGCGCTGGCCCAGCCGCACGAGATCAACCCCGAGTGGAAGCGCTGGCGGCGAGACCACTTGCCGATGCTCCCCCGGGACTGGCCGCTGATCGTCTCCGAGGAGACCAAGGCGCAGTTCGAGGCCGTCCGCCGGGCGATCACCGCTCCCGAGGTCGAGCGCATCGTCTGCGCCACGGACGCCGGCCGCGAGGGGGAGTTGATCTTTCGCTACATCTACGAGGCTGCGGGGTGCCGGAAGCCCTTCCAGCGCCTCTGGATCTCCTCGCTCACCCCCGACGCCATCCGCCAGGGGTTCCGCAAGCTGCGCGACGGCCGGGACCTCGATCCGCTGGCCGACGCGGCCCGCGGCCGCAGCCGCGCCGACTGGCTGGTGGGGATGAACCTCTCCCGGATGTACTCTCTGGACTTCAACGAGGAGCAGCTGTCGGTGGGACGCGTGCAGACCCCGACCCTCGCCATGGTCGTCGAGAGGGAGCTGGCGATCCGCGCCTTCGTGCCCGAGGACTACCTGGAGGTCCTGGCGACCTTCTCGCGGGGAGAGGACCCGTCGTATCGGGGCACCTGGTTCCGCGGGGACTCTCCCAACCCCGAGGCCAAGCGGATCAAAACGCCGCCGGGCGGCAAGGACGGCGAGGATCTCGTCGAGGCGATGAAGATCGTCCAGCGCGCGCGCAGGGGGAAGGCCGAGGTCGAATCGATCCGCGCCGAGACCAAGCGGATGCCGCCGCCGCTCCTCTACGACCTGACCGAGCTGCAGCGGCACGCCAACCGCCTCTACGGCTTCAGCGCCAAGAAGACGCTGGGAGTGGCGCAGGCGCTCTACGAGCAGAAGAAGCTGATCAGCTACCCGCGCACGGACAGCCGCCATCTCTCGGCCGACGTCGCCGCCACCCTGGGCGAGGTCGTGCGGGCGATCCAGGGCCCCTACGCCGACAAGCTGGCTCCCGGCACCGGCGAGCAACCCTTGAGCCGCCGCTTCGTGGACGATTCCAAGGTCACGGACCACCACGCGATCATCCCCACGACCGTCTCGCTCGACGTCACCGCCCTCCCCGACGACGAGCGCAAGATCTACGACCTGATCTGCCGGCGGCTTCTCGCGGCCTGGCACGACGACCACGTCTGGTCGGTGACCACCGTCATCACCGCGATCTCCAACCCGCCGCCTTCGGGTGTGGGGGAGACGCTGGTCGACCGTTTCCACAGCACCGGCACGCTGGTCGACCAGGTCGGCTGGAAGGTGCTGGACATCGACCGGAAAAAGAAGGAAAAGGCGAAGGAGGGCGCGAAGGACGGCGAGAAGGATGCCGAACCCGCCTCGCCGGAGGAGAACCAGGACCTGCCCCCGGGGCTCGTCCAGGGGCAGCCGCAGGAGGTGCGGGACGTCCGCGCCGTCGCCAAGCAGACCCGTCCGCCCAAGCGCTTCACCGAGGCGACCCTGCTGACCGCCATGGAGACCGCCGGTAAGACCCTGGACGACCGCGAGCTCTCCGACGCGATGAAGGACTCGGGGCTCGGCACGCCGGCGACCCGCGCGGAGATCATCGAGACCCTGCTCCGCCGCGAGTACATCGTCCGCATGGGCAAGACCCTTGAGGCGACGGACAAGGGGGTCCGGCTGATCGAGATCGTCCATCCGCACGTCAAGAGCCCGGCGATGACCGGCCAGTGGGAGGCTCAGCTGCAGCGCATCCAGCGCGGGCAGGGGGACCTCGGGGCGTTCATGCAGGGGATCGAGGCGTATGTGCGGGAGGTAATCGGACCCTCACCCCCCCGCCCCCTCTCCCGTCCCCTCCCACCCTCCCTCACCGGGAGAGGGGGAGAAGGCAAGGTCTCGGACTCCGGAAGCGGGAACGTAGGGGCGGGGACAAGCCCCACCCCTACGTTCAGAACAGAAGGGCGCCCGAACGGCAACGGCGATCGCACGGGTCTCAGTCCCACCCTGCCGTTCCAGTCTCCCCCTCTCCCGGTGAGGGAGGGTGGGAGGGGACGGGAGAGGGGGACGGGGGATGAGGGTCCGGGCGGGGGCGCCAGCCTCGACGACCTCCTCCGCGCCACCTTCCGCCTCCCCACCTTCCGCCCCTACCAGGAGGCGGTCTGCCGGGCGGTGGTGGAGGGGAGGGACGTCCTCCTGGTCATGCCCACGGGAGCGGGAAAATCCCTCTGCTATCAGCTCCCCGGGCTCGCGCGCGGGGGGACGACCCTGGTCGTCTCGCCGCTGATCGCCCTGATGGAGGACCAGGTCGCGAAGCTCCGCGAGGTGGGGCTGCGCGCCGAGCGCATCCACTCGGGGCGGGACCGGTCGGCCTCGCGGCAGGTCTGCATCGACTACCTGGCCGGGCGGCTCGACTACCTGTTCATCGCTCCCGAGCGATTGTCCGTCCCCGGCTTTCCCGAGATGCTCGCCAAGCGCAAGCCGGTGCTCATCGCGGTCGACGAGGCGCACTGCATCTCGCAGTGGGGGCACGACTTCCGGCCCGACTACCGGCTGCTCGGCCAGCGGCTGCCGCTGCTGCGGCCGGCGCCGGTGATCGCCCTCACCGCCACCGCCACCCCGAGGGTGCAGGACGACATCGCCGGCCAGCTCGGTCTCGCCCGCGAGGGGCGTTTCATCCACGGCTTCCGGCGGACCAACATCGCCGTCGAGATCGTCGAGATGCGCCCCTCCGAGCGTGGGGACGCGGTGCGCAAGATCCTCGCCGACCCCGAGCGTCGGCCGGCGATCGTCTACGCGCCCACCCGTAAAGAGGCGGACGCTCTGGGCGCCTCCCTCCAGGAGAATTTCCCCGCCGCCGCCTATCACGCCGGAATGACCACCTCGGAGCGCGACCGCGTCCAGTCGGGGTTCCTCTCCGGCCGCCTCGAGGTGATCGTCGCCACCATCGCCTTCGGCATGGGGGTGGACAAGCCGAACGTGCGCACGGTGATCCACACCGGCATGCCCGGCAGCCTGGAGGGGTACTACCAGGAGATCGGCCGCGCCGGCCGGGACGGCAAGCTGTCGCGGGCGATCCTCCTCTACTCCTTCGCCGACCGGCGGAATCACGAGTGGTTCCACGGCCGGGACTACCCCGAGGTGGGGGAGCTCGATCGGATCTATCGCGCGCTGAAGGCCGAGGCCCAGGTGGACGGCCAGGTCCGCAAGCGGCTGGGGATGGACGAGGAGCTCTTCGAGAAGGCCCTGGAGAAGCTCTGGATCCACGGCGGCGCCCTGGTGGACCCGGACGGCAACGTTGCCATGGGCACCGCCGCCTGGCAGCGACCCTACCTCGCCCAGCGCGATCACAAGCTTCAGCAGCTCGAGCTGATGAGCCGCTACGCCGAGTCCCATGGCTGCCGCATGCTCCACCTGGTGCAGCACTTCGGTGACCAGGAGGATTCAGGGTTGACCTGCGGCATCTGCGACGTCTGCGCCCCCGCCGAGGCGGGGGTCCGCCAGATGCGGCCGCTCAACGCCCTGGAGAAGGGGCTCGTCGACCGGGTGCTCACCGCGTTGCGCGGTCGCGACGGCCAGTCCACCGGCCAGCTCTACCGCGAGACCTGCCCCGAGGAGCTCTCCGACCGCAAGTCCTTCGAGCGCCTCCTGGGCGGCATGGCCCGCGCCGGCCTGCTGCGGATCACCGAGGACGAGTTCGAGAAAGAGGGGCGGACCATCCGTTTCCAGCGGGCGATGCTGACTCCGGACGGCGCGCGCGGGGAGGCCGGCGCGATCGCCCGCGTGGAGGTGTCGGACGAGATGCCGCGGACCCGCAAGAAGCGCCTGCGCTCCGATCGTCCCGATAAAGGGGAGCCGCGGGCGATCCGCCAGAAGATCGCCGCCGGCCTCATGCCGGACGTCCTGGGGCCGGAGTCAGCCCCGGATCTGGTCTCGCCACAGGTGGTCGAGGCCCTCAAGGTCTGGCGCCGCGCCGAGGCCCAGCGCCGTCGCGTGCCCGCCTTCCGCATCCTCACCGACCGCGCCGTCCACGCCCTCGCCGCCAGCCGGCCGCGGACCGAGGTCGACCTCCTCAACGTCCCCGGCATCGGTCCGACGATCGTGCAGAAGTACGGGCAGGAGATCCTGGGGATCGTCGGGGAAATGGGCTCCTGAAACTCTAGCGCGGAGGTCCCGCCGCGGGTGGTTCGCCGGCGTTCAGGACTTCCGGCCCCGGCAGTGCTCCCGCGGGCAGGATCTGCAGGCCAACGCTCCGCGCCAGCTCTGCGGAGTCCCCGGCCGAAGATCCCTGCAGCCTCTGCAATCGCGCCAGGTCGGCAACCTGGAGAGATTCGAGAAATGCCGCCAGCTCTGCCGCTACCGGGCAGCGCGGTTCCTGACGGCAGATCACGGCGAGGTGGACCCCCACCGACTCGTGCTCGTCGGTCGCGCTGCCGATCAGTAGATAGGCTGGTCCATCGGGGGGAGCACCCGGCCCCTCTCCGCTCCCCGCATGGGATAACCACACCGCTACCGGATTCAGCGCGGGAGCCGCCTGTCCGAGACGCGGCAGGCCGCGCGCGAGCTCGCCGGGGAATCTCCTCTGTCGGCCCCAGATTCCCGCGGAGCGGGCAAGGCGCACCGCCACACCCTTGGAGTTCCGGCCGACCCAGCGCGCACCCGAGGAGCCCTCCCGGGCGGAGCGGAAGCCGATTCCGAGGCCGGCCGTGCGCGTCATCGCGAACTGCAGGAGCCTTCCCGCCTGCCGGGCGTCGAGCCCGGTGCCGTGGGCGATTCGTCGGCCCAGACCTCGCCCGAAGAGACTCTCGACAGCCTCCGGATCGAGCAGTCCCTCCATCTCCTCGGGAACGATCCCCCGGTGAAACTGGCGGATTTCCGCCGAAGGGCTGAGCATCATCCGGGGCGAGAAAGCCTCGGCCCAGATCAGCGCGTCCACCCCCGCCGGTCCCCGATGGACAACCAAGGTGAACCCTGGATCGGCCGACCATGTCCAGGAGCCGGGGTCACCCGGCAGCTCTCCCAGCAGGCCATTGCCCAGAGGCACGTTCTGCCCGGGGGGCTGCCGTTGCGTGGAGGCCTGGCCCGGCGAGGCGCCGTTGAGCGTGCGCTCGAAGGCGGAGCCAATCTCGTCCGGCAGCGGGGCCTTCTCCGGCAACCCTGCCAATTCGGGGAAGGGAGCGCGCGAAGCGAAGACCGGAAATGGGAGCTCGCGAGGCGGCCGCTCGCCGCAGCCAAGGCCGAAGGCCAGAATACCCAGTATGCCGCCGATAAGGGATTTCGATCGTCCGATCATTCCTGCGTACCTCCAGGCAGAGAGAGAGACAGCGGCAGGAGAACCCAGTCTTCCGGGCGCTCGATGCGAATGGTCCCCACCTCGCCCGTGGCGACCGAGACTGGTACGAGCAGTGGGTGGGCGGAGCCGGTCCCTGTCTCAGGAAGCACGGCCCAGAGGCTTGGCAACCGTGGGAGGGCCGCCACCGCCGCCCAGGCTTCCAGGTGCGGGAGGGCCTGGTCTCCTGAGTTACCGGCGGGTTCCGGCAGCGCGACGGCGGCCAGCGCGGCACTGCCGCCGGGATCGAGGAAGACGCCGGCCTCGATGCCGCAGGAGCGCAGGAGCAAGGCGAGAAGAAGGCTCTTGGCCCGCTCGTCTCCCAGGCGCCGGAGCAGGGTGCCTACCGGCGAGGGGAAAGGGAGCCCCTGCCCTTGGCGGGAGGAGGAAGGGATCGCCTGCGCGAAAGCGGCGAGATACCGTGTCAGTTCGAGCCGCCCCTGGGCATTCCCCACGTCCGGAGCACCGCTGCGTTCCCGCAACAGGCTGGCGAGAGGACGGATCGGCGCTGCGGCCTGGGCCGCCGCTGCCATTGCCTGGAGATGGAGAAGGCGGAGGCGCTCCGGCTCTCCCGTCAACGCCCCACGCGAGCTCTGCGGAGCGTTATCGCCCGGGGGCAGGAACCAGACCTCGCGGGGAGCGTAACGGCTCCCGTCATCGGACCGGTCGGTTTCCAGGAGCTCCGGCATGGATGGAACCGGCGCCAGGGAGCGTGCCTCGGCCTCCGTCGCGCGATCGAACCCCACGTCGAGCATCGCCTCGCCCTGAAAGGGAAGAGGCCAGCGATGTCGCGCCCACACGAGATCAGAGAGTGCGCCGTCGCGGCTGTACCAGCAGCGACCGAGGTCGAACAGGTCACTCTCCCCCGCCTCGGAGCCGCTCCGGGAGAGGGCCGGCCCATGCCGTTCCTGGGGACCTCCTTCGGGCTGGAGGCGACTGTCGAGCCAGGCGAGAACCTCATGCCGCACCCCCTCGTCGAAGGACTCTGAAGCCACGATCTCCTCGTCCCGGCTCTCGGCGACGATCTCCTCCTCCTCGCCCCATTCGTCATAGAGAGCGCGCAACCGGGCGTGGGAGAGGATCCGCCCGATCATTAGGCGGCAGAGGCGCAACGGCAACTCCAGGCCGTCGCGATAGATCGCCCGCGCCGTGCCGTTGCCGCCGGATTCGGCATCGAAGAGGCAAAGACCTTCATCGGGGAGCAGGATGTCCTCGGGCCCTCGTCGCCGGGCATCGGACACGACGAGGGCTATCTGGAGGCTTTCGCCGGCACCCCGGTAGAGGACGGGCAAGAGGGCTCGCAGGGCGGCGGCGAGAAGCCGTACCCCTTCGAGGGTAAGCCGGGGGACCACCCCAGCGCCCGGCTCGCTCTCGGCCTCTGGATTGGGAACGAGGAACAGGGCCACGGTGGCCAGGGGAAGGTCGCGAGTTCGCGCCCGGGTCTCCGGATCGATCAAGGTCCGTTGCCGGATATCGCAGTGGACGGGCCCCAGGCGGTAGGTGGCGATGTGCTCAATCTTGACCTCGACGGGCTCCAGAGACAGCCGGAAAGGGTGGCGGCCGAGGAGAACCCGGTGGGGCTCGGGGAAGCTGCCTCCCGCCGCCTCGAGGAGTCGGTCGGCATTCCCGTCACCTCGCAAGGAGCGCACCCCGAACTGCCGCCGGGGGCTCGAGATCTCATCGGTCAGCAGGGGTTCGACCAGCACGTCCCCGTGACGCGCCCGGGTGCCCGCTGAGCCGTCCCCGCCCTCCTCCGCGGCCCGGCCGACGACCACGTAGGCGCCTCGGGAATCCTTGAAGATCCGGCCCGGATAGTGGACGAAGTGGGCGCTCGCGTCGTCGCTCACCCCCAGCTCGGTGAGGCTGGTGCGGTCGCGGATGGCGATCAGGTCCCGGGCCGCCACCTCCACCTGGGCGACCTTCGGCGGCAGCAGGCCGCGAGCTCCGGGGGCGCCCTCCTCCTCGCCGGGCGTACCCACCGATCGTGCCAGAGCCCGCACGTAAACCTGCTCCACGTAGTCGTTGGCCCGGTCGTTGACGTCGGTGCGCGGCTCACAGAGCAGCAAACCCTCCCGGGCCAGCCAGCTCAGGGTAGGAACCGTCGAAGCGCCGAACACCCGCACGACCTCTTCCACCTCGGTCCAGTGTTGCACCAGATCGGCCGTCAGGTGAGGCTCGACGGCGAGGCCGGTGGGCGGGCGGATGACGGGGCGAGGAAGCGCGTCCAGGGCCGGGGCGAGGGAGAAGCCCGGATCGAAGTGGGTGAAGGCCATCTCCACGTCGGGATCCACCTGCAGGACGAAGGCGACCGCCTCGGCTCCGTCGCCAGGATGCCGCACGGCCTCGCCATCGGCGGCCCGGAAGCGGCTGAAGCGGGCTCCCGCGCGCACCAGGCGCCGGCACTCCCGCCGGACCTCGCTCCACGTACCCTCCAGCAGCAGGACGCAGGCATCCTCCGGAGAGCCGACGTGATGGAGGGGCTCTTCGCGCAGCAGCAGGGGACCACGGCCCAGGTCGCGCCGGCCGTCGCCGCACAACCGGTAGTGCCAGGGAACGGCCAGTCGCTCGCAGGCGGCGACCAGATCTTCGAGGCCCAGGCGCCCCCTGGCTCCAGCCCGGAAATCACGGAACCGGTAGAAGCGCTGGAGGGGCAGGGCCTCGTCGGACGACCCCGGCATGCCGGCGATGCCCACCGCGGCCATCTCCGCCGTCTCCCGCTCTCGCGCCTCGTACGCCGAGCGCGAGAAGTCCCGCACCACGGCGTCGACGCTGCAGAGGCTCTTCGCCCACTTGCCCGTCTCCTGCATGCTGTCGCAACCCAGGATCAGGAACTGGGGCGCACTCTCCTCTTTCTGGTCGCCGAAGTCCCGCAGGCCCAAGAGCTCCTCCAGTCGCAGGACCAACCTCCTGAAGGCGAGCTGGGCGTGCACCTCCACCGGACCGACGAACGACTCGACGTCGTCCACCACGATCAGACCCACGTTGCGGAGAAATGGAGCGAAGGTGTCCGTACGGTCGAGGATCGTCAACACCAGGTCCCGCAGGCAGCAGATGACGACATCGGGGGTGATCCCCTGGCTCAGGTCGTTCATCAGGTCGGCGCCCGGATGGCGCACCCGCAGGTTCCAGCGCAGGGGCGAAGGCATGAGGGTCTGGCGGAAGCGTTCCGCCAGGCCGCGGACGCCGTCCTCGCTCCGCACCAGGATCAGCGTGCTGCGGGTATGGACGAGGGCGTGGTTGGCCGCGGCCAGCATGGCCAGGGCTGTCTTCCCCTGTCCTTCCTGGGCCAGCACGATCTGGTGGCGCACCCGCTGGCCGCTGCGATCCTCGATGACCTCCTGGAGATCCCCCTTGAGGGTCAGATTCTCGAGGGCCACCGGCGGATCGACGTGGACGAACCCCTGGAGCGCCAGTCTGGTGAGCACGGAACGCTGCATGGGAGTGAGCTTCCGCGGGGCGGGAAGGAGCTCCGCCACCAGCGGCGAAAGGAAGCCGGCGGTGCGAGGGTCGACCTCGGAAAACAGGAGAGGCTCGGCCATCCGCTCCTCCCAGGGCAGGGGGGCGGTCACCTGCCGCTCCGCCGCGAGGTGGTCCAGGACCTCGGGCCAGCCATTGGCCTGGGTTTCGGGCGCCGATCCTGGCGTTTCGGCCGCTGTCGGCAGACGCTCCCGGCCCCGCAGGGCGAGGTGGAGGGCCCAGGAGGTCCAGAGCAGGATCGCCACCGCCGCCTCTCCAGGCTGAATCCGGTAGGGATCGCCGCCGAGGGAGAACCAGGCCCAGATCAGGAGGGGGGCGGCGGCGGCCAACGGCCAGCGGGCCCACTCCAGGTAGGAGCGGGACGGCGCAGCCAGGAACGGCGCGCCGAACCGCTGGCGCCATGTTGCCAGCACCTCCGGTTTCTCCCGGTCCGCCGCCAGGTTGCTCCCGAGCTGGCGCAGGAAGAGCACCCGCACGGCTGTTCCCGCCAGGGACCATGGCACGAACCAGAAGACGACCGAGAAAAGGCCGGCCAGGAACGGATAGCGCTCCAGGGGTAGATACCAGGCGAACTCCGGCCAGCGGCCCAGAAGCAGGAATTGCCAGGCCGAAATTCCCTGGGAAAGTCCTAACTGTGCCCGCAGAAAGGGATCGAGGACCAGGGCCACCAGGTAGAGGACGGAGGTGATCAGCCCCGCCAGCAGGAAACTGGGGCCGAGGCTGGCTACCAGGAGGGGCTCCGATTGGGGCGGCCTCTCTCCTCCCGGAGGGGGTGACGGCTCCGCCGCGGCGGACCGGCGGCGGGCAAGGCGTCCGGTGAATCGAAAGAGCCCTCGTGCCATGGAGACCAGCAGGCGCACCGGCCAGACCGGCACGGCGAGCATCGAGCTCCAGAGCTCCAGCTTCAGCCAGGCCGCCAGGCCGAGGCGCCCCCCCGGATGGTCCAGAGCCGTGTTGAGCCGGCGCTGGAGCAGGAATGCCAGACTCACGGGGATCGCCAGAAGCGTCAGCGCGAGCAGACCGGCACTGATGCTGCCCAGATCGCGCAGAACATCCAGCAGCCAGCCCACGCCGGGTCGCATCGCTACCCGGGGCAGGGCCCAGAGGAGCTTCAATAGATCGATGAGGTCCGTGCTGGTCATGACGTTTCGCCTACGGTTCCGGCCGCTCGGAATCACGGACGCCGTCGCTCAGTGCCCGGGCAACGTCCTTGTAGCCGGTGAGAGGGTTGATGGGCGATCCGAGGCTCTGCTGTTCGTGCGAGAGGGGGAAGATACGATCGTCCGGCAGAGTCACCCGGTTGTGGAAGGACTCGAACCGCCTGAGGTTGCGCATGCTGTGGACGCGGATGCCCTGAACCAGCGACAGCATATAGGCGGCGTTGGGACGGATGCCGGCGGTGATGACCTGCATCGTCTCGGTGGTCGGCATCTCCTGGCGGGTGACCTCACGGGCTTTCTGGAACACTGTGGCCAGTCCCGGATGGACCACCAGAGAGGCGTCGGCCAGCACCTGGACGTTGTCGGGATCGAGCCCCTCGTACCCCTTGAAACCGGCCCCGAAGCCCAGGTTCGAGTAGCAGCGGGTAACGAAGCGGACCAGCCGCTGGCCCGCCTTCTCGGCGAAGAAGTGCTGCTCCGAGATGGGCTCGGAGACGATCGACTCGAACTGCCCGCGGCAGTAGCGCAGGATGCGCTCCGGCTCCGCCAGGCAGGCCCGCTCTCGCCAGTCGACAAACCCTCCGGCCTCTTTGATGAGATCCCGCATACGATCCGGCAGGTCCTCCCGGCGGCCGACGCGCTTCGCGTAGTAGTCCTCCAGGTCCTGAGGATCGATGAGGCGGTCGCCCGCGCCGCCGGCGCGGCTGTCGAACAGCTTGCGCACGTCCTCCTGCCGGTCGGTGCCGTCCGCCATGCGCGAGCGGACGCCCAGGTCCTCACCGCGCCGGGAGAGGAGCTGGAGCTGGATGTCCACACTGCGGGTGAGGCGGTAGGCCAGCTTGGAGTCGGCCACCGCCCTTTCCAGGACCCGCAAGGCGAAGGCACGAGTGGCCACGGCGCCCGTCAGCTCCAGTCGGCTCTCCAGGAAGGAGCGGATCGAGGGCAGGGCCTCCTGGTCGGGCGGCAGGCCGCTGCCCCAGAGCAGGCGCCGCACCGCTGACGCTATCCGCTCGACGGCATCCCGGACGTCCTCCAGCCGGCGCCGCATGTGCCAGCGCGCCAGGGCCCAGGCTGGGGCGAAGAGAGCGACCCCTCCCACGAGGGGGCCCGCCGGCCCGAGCAGCAGCTCGAAGGCTCCGGGGTGTCTGTGCAGCTCGAAGAAATAGGCCACGGCGTGGGCCAGCGGTGCGCCGAGCACCGGGCAGAGCAGGCCCCAGAGCAGCAACCCCAGATGCAGAGGACCGAGGTCCGGCTTGCGCTCCGCGGCCCGGAGAACCCGCAACCGGGCCTGGCTCACCGGCGACAGGTCGGGGATCTGGTGATGCAGGGACAGGGCTTCCTTGCGGCGCCGCAGCTCCTCTTCTCGTTGAAACGTGTCGCAGGTGCCGGCACGCAGCAGATGGAAGCCGGCCTGCGCCGCTTTGAGCCCCCCCGTCCCGGCATAGTCCTCGATCAGGCGGTCGCTGTGCTGTAGCACCCGCTCGAGCTCCTTCGAAAGCAGGCGGGAGGTCGTCAGGCGGAGGTCGTCCACCATGTCATCCACCCGGCCCTGACGGCCTGTCAGCTCGTTCCACCGGTCCTGGATCTGCCGGTAGAGAGAGCGCTCGAACCGCTCGTCGAACGCGGCGGCGATCTCCTGGGCGGGTGTGGTCTCGTCAGGCATCCGCCGTTCCGTGACCCGCTGCGCTATGGCCTCTGCCGCCTCACGGGTGAGGGCGCTCAACACCTCGCGGGCGGGTGCCACGAGGCGCGCCACGGGCGGTGGATCGAAAGGCTCGGGAGGCTCGATGCGGACCTCCGGCCCCTCTTTGATCTCGGCGAGGCACTCTCGAGCGAGGCGGTTGGCGAGGTACTCGCGGGAGCGCAGGGCCGGGAAGTCGACCTCGTAACAGGAGAAGGAGGAGAACAGGTCGCTCCCCCCCGCACTGACCGAGGTCTGGCGCAGCCAGAGATCTGTGGAGAGATCGCTGCGGGTCTGGAAGGCCACGAAGTCCCGCGTCTGACGCACGGCGTCGGCCAGACTGAGGGAGGCCGTATCCGTCACCCGGCTGTTGACGAAAATCTGGGAGATGCATCGCCGCCCCGGCGGCAGGACGCACTCCACCCAGCGGCGGATGCCGTGGATGCCGTCGATGATGGCGGCCTCCTCGCAACGGTTGAGGACCAGGTCCTCGCCAGGGAATGGATCGGCCGGATGGGGTGTCCAGAGGATCGGTGTAACGCACAGGCAACGGTCGAACCCCTCCCGGTAGGTCTCGAAGATGGGGGTGAACGCCCGCAACAACTCGGCGTGGACCTCGCGCAGCACCGGACGCAGGGTCTCGCGAGTGAAGGGCTCGCTCATGTCTCCGATCACGAACACCGTCAGCCGGGGAGGGCGCCGGGTGGGGCGGTTGCGGTATTGGGAGAGGAGGGAGAAGCCGAAGAGCTGACGGACCTGGCGGTTGAGGGCCCGCCGCAGCTCGGCGGGGAGGGCCCCGCCGGCCTCGTCGCCGCCAGGCTCCGGCAGGCCGTCCGGAGAGCGATGGGCCTCCAGCGGCAGGGGCACGTCCTCCAGAAGCCTGTAGCGCTGCGGCCCGGGATCGCCGGCATCGCCCAGGCCCAGCCGTGCCAGACGTCTGGACAGGACCGCGAATGCCGAGCCGTCAGCCGCCGCCTCCCCTAGGGCCAGGCTGGTGAGAAAGCGGCTGGGCACGAGAGGCAACTCCAGCTCGGCGTCCGAGGCCTTGCGCTCGGGAGCCGGCCGGATGGGCGTTTCGCCGGCTTCGTCCTCCCGGAGAGAGAGAGGGCGAACGACCAGCTCGCCCAGAATCTCCAGGGATTGCTGGAGGGCGTCACTCAGGTAATCCCGCTGCCGCGCCTGGACCATGACGTTGACGTCGAGCTCGGCCACCCGCTCCCACTGGAGATCCACCCAGAGCCGGACGAGCCCACGGTGGAGGTGCTCGGCCAGCAGCCGTAGCCGCTGGGGGAGCTCTGTCTCCTGGTTCCCGGGCCGCGTCTCCCGGTCGTCGTGATCGAACAGACCCAGACGGAAAGGCGAGACGGGGAGCAGATCGAAGACGACCGCCCCCGGCTCGCCGGCCTCGCTTGCCCAGCCGGTGGTCTCCCAATCCCGGCCCAGCAGGGAGCCGGGATCGAGCGGCGCCGGCAGGTCGGACTCGCGCGGGCGAAGCGGCCTGGGGATGAAGAGATCCAGGTGGGGTCTGGCGTCGGAGCCGGGGTTGAGCCACTGGCTCCAGGCCGGCAGGGGGGGGGGCACCGCCACCGCCGTGAGATGGGGCTCCGTCACCCGGGCATCGCCACGGCTGAGCTGTTTCTCCACGGCGACATCGACGCGCAGGAAGTCTCCGGAGACCTCGACGTCCGAGCGCCCGAGCCACCCCCAGGGCGCGGGGTCGCGCCCCTCCTGCAGAGCCCGGCAACGGCCGATACAGGCCAGCAAAGCCTGCGGGCTGTGCCCTTGCTTGACCCGGTTGAGGAGGGGGGTCACGAAGACGTCCAGCTCCTTGAGCCGTTGCACCAGATAGCGCAGCCGTTCTGCCGCAACGATGGGGTCGGGGCTCAAACGGATCCACTCGAAGTAGCGCCGGCGCAACAACTGGCGTACCGGAGGATCCGACTCTTCACGCCAGATCTCCACCACCCCGGCGTCCCGGGGCGTGGCGACCTGATAACTGCCGTCGTGGTAGCGGACCAGGCCCAGGGAACGCAGGATCACCAGATCCAGGGCCAGCCAGGGGAGGTCCCCCTCCCCCAGGTAGCGGGCCACGCTCACCACCGCTCTCTCGTGCTCGCACCATTGCCGCTCGTCCGCTTCACTGTCCGGCCGCACGGCAAGGAGGCGCAGGTTCTGGAGAGAGGAGTCGGCCCCGGCCACGCGCAGGCCCAGCCAGTCGTCGCCGAGGCGCTCCAGGATGGCGAGGCCGAAGCGCCCGACGCCGATGACGATCGCCGGGGCCGGGAAGACCAGACTCAAGCGCGGCCCCCTCCTGGCTGGGCGGCGCGGAGCCGTTCGAGCCTCGTCGCCAGCTCGCTTTCCTCCAGCGAACGGAAGAGACCGTGGAACTCCTTCGGCACTTCGCGGGCGAGGTCGGGGTTCTCCATGCCCTTCCAAGCCTCACTGAAGGTGCTCAGGAGATCCAGGCTCTGGGCCAGGTTGAGCTGCGCTTGGTTCGGGGGTAGCCGGGCGGCGTTGAAGCCCGCGTCTTCGCCCAGGGTGCGCTGCTCTACGCTGCGGTTGCGCAGCTTCTCGAGCAGATTCTCCAGCGCTTCCTGGAGGCGATGGAAGGCATCGGAGTAGTCCTTGAGCTTCGCGTTCTGGTCGGGAGCCGGGCTGGTGCCGTACTGGGTACGCAGCTCGTCCCGGTTGCGCCGCCACTGGAAAGGAAGATCGACGATCCGTCCCAGGATCTCCGGAGCCAGCCCCTCCCGCACCGCCTTGAGCATCTTACGGAACGGCAGGTACTTGACCTTCTCGGCCTCCAGCGCCTGGGGGAGCTGCTCGATGGCGTAGGACAGGGTCGCCCCCAGGGGCGTGAGACCTTCCTCCTCGAAGTCGCCGTCGCCCTCCGCCGGCTGCCATTCCGGGTCCGCCAGCCAGTACCGTCCCTCCCGGCGGACGATCAGGCCCGGGCCGTCGGAGCCGTTCGGTCGCGACGTGAGAAGGGCCGCGAAGTTGATCACGTGGTCGCGCAGCAGGTCCTGGCGGTGCTTCTCCTGGGAGCTGTCGGGATCGAGGTCCGGCAGCGAGTCCTCCCAGTTCTTGTCGATGTGCAGCACCTTCGGCCGACGGGCCAGATTGCGGAACTGGTGGTACTGCTCCTTCATCTCCCGCATACGCCCGAAGACGTAGAGGGGAACGTTGAGCACGGCCCGGTAGAAGATGATCTCCTTGGGGTTGTTCCAGCCCGTGGTGACCCAGGTCAGGCGGGAGTCGGCGGTCCGGATCACCTCGGCCAGGGAGCTGTTCTTGAAGTCGGCGTCGATGGCGGCCACGTAGACGTGGTCCGGCCGCACGCCGCCGTGCTGGTCCCGGGCGTCTTCGTAGACGCAGAGCAGTGAAGCCTTCTCCTTGACCAGCCGTTTGATCTTATCCCGCAGGTAGTCCGCGTGCTTCTCTTCGCCGAGCTGGATCTGGCGCTCGGAGGGCTGATGGCGGTAACCGGCGATCAGGTTGCGGATCGCCTTGTGCCCCTCCCGCTCTACCTCCGCCAGGTTGCTCATGTAGATCGCCCGGTAGACGACCTCGAGCTCCAGGGCGTCGGAGAGCGTCAGGCCGTCCCGGCGCTCCCGGTCTGCATCGTGAGGATCGCCTCCGATGTAGGTCTTCAGGTGGACGAAGATGTGTTTGCGCAGGTCGTCGAACAGCTTCTCCAGCTTCGCCGTGGTGCCGCCGCCGCGGCGCACGCTCATGGCGGTGACCGTGTCGCTGAGCAGGAGCTGGATGGCACGGTCGCTCAGGCTGAGCTCCGGCAGATTGGCGATCTTGTCCTCATAGTAGAAGTCCCACATCCGGCGGCCGTCCTCGATCTGCAGCGCCTCGGCGTCGAGGACGTACTGATTGGTCGACGTGTCCCCCTCTTCGCGCAGCTTGTCCATCCGCTTGGACTGCTCCTTCTCCAGGTTGTCGAAGCCCTCCTCCAGCTTGCGATGGGTGGCCGCGAACTTCCACAGGTTCTCCTTGAAGTCGCCCAGGCGCTCGTTGAAGGACTGGGTCACGACCTCCATCGCACGATCGATGGCCTGCTGCTCCAACTGGTCCAGCAAGGTTTGGCCTGCTTGAGCGTTGACCTTGTCGGTCTCTTTGTGGCCTCCGAGATCGAACTCCGCCGTACGTTCCGGCGTCGTGGTCTTCCAGTGGACCCGGTCCAGGATCGACAGCACGGCGTAGCGCTTGGCCGCCAGATCCACCTCTCCCGCCTCGTCGCTGAGGAACGCGAGGTCGACCAGCGAGTCCATCCCTGGAAAGCGCAGCGTCCCTTCCCGGTAGCCGTTGTTGAGAATTCGCATTCCGATCGAGCGGAACTCCTCCATCCAGCCGTCGGCGCGGTGGGCGAGCTCGCGAACCGTGGAGCTGCCGACGGAGGACGGCCGATTCTCCTGAACGTGGATCTCGATGGCCCGCCGGGCGTGCTGCAGCAACCCGGGAGGCTGGTTCCCTTCGCCTTGCAGAGTCGGCAGGACGACGGCCCCGATGGAGTAGCGCATTCCCAGATTGACGAGCTGGGCCTGGGCCTCCTTGACCGCCTCCGACCGGTGCTCCCAACCGCCGTCATCGCGTGGAACCTCCCCCAGCCGATGGCCGTGGCGGAAAAGAGCGAGGAACCGTTTCGCCTCCCCTTCGTCGTGCTCGCACGCGGCGAGCAGCCGCACCCGCTTCATGAAGAGACGGTCGACGAGTCGCTCTCGCACCGCCGGCTCTTTCCTCTGGAATTCCGAGATGTGCACCGGCTTCTCGTTCTTCTCATTTCCCAGCGTGACTTCGTCGAACGGCTCGGGGTTATTGCGCAGCAGGGCGTAAACCCGGTCGCCTGGAATCGCGCGCAGGAAACTCGCGCGCATCAGCGACAGGGCCGCCGCCTGGGCGCAGTAGTCCACCAAGCCGTCCACCGGCACCAGCAGCACGGCGGAGCCGTAGGAACCGTAGAAGGCGGTGAAGCCCACGATCCCCTTGGCCTCGAAGTCGTGGGGCACCAGAAAGCGCTGGTGCTGGGTGTAGTTGTCGTAGTCGGAGGCCTGGTGCCCGTAGAGCGGCGAGAAGAACTGGAGATACAGACCGTCGGCCGCCGCGTCCACCGGCTCCGCGACGGTGAACGACTGGGGCTTGTCCACCACGTAGACGAACTCGAAGGGACGCTGCCTCACGACACGCTTCGACACGTCCGACGGGTCGTAGTGAAACTCGATGCCGTCTTCGGGGAAGAAGCGTGAGTCGGGAGCGCCCAGCTTCATCAGGTGCTCCATCTCCTTGAGCGCAGCGTAGCCGTTGGCGAACGTGCCGTCGCGGTTGATGCCGGTAAAGTCTTCGAACACCGCGGGCAGCACGGCGACGCCGATCATCGCGGGTTTTCCCAGCTCCCGCGCCAGGTCGCGCAGCATGAAGGCGATGGGCAGATGGCTGCCCGAGCCCGTGCCGCCGGCTACCGAGAAGCAGACCACGATACGGATCTCCGGGCTGTCCAGCCGCCGGTGCCCGTGCTCGTGGGACTTGAGCTGCTCGAGGAGCTTGCGGAACTTCGGAACGAAATCCTTGTGCTTCATCTGATAGAAGACGCCGAGCCGCGACTCGATCCGGATCTGGCCGGCACCGGCCGTGTCGCCGGCGCGGAAGCGGTAGTTCTGGGGCACCCACTGGGTGAAGTAGGGGTCCGGCTCCAGGAACATCTTTCCGGAGGCGAGGTCCGAGTACTCCTCCTTCTCGAAGTCGCTGATCAGGAAGGTCCCGTCGGCGATCTCGCGGTACGACTCCAGATCGTTGATGTTGGTGTCGACCAGGGCGAACTTGACGAGGCTTCTGTAGCGCTCCTCGAAGTCGGGCCGCCGCCGCAGATGCTTCGCGATCCGGCTCACCATGCGGCAGCCGCAGCCGCCCAGGCCGACGAACAGGGTCGGACAGACGGCGCTCGGTTTCGTGAGCAGCTCGTCGACGACGTAACTGACTTCTTTTTCCATTGCAATGACCTCCGGCAGATCCGTGATTCTGGTTCGATCGATATCCTCAGGACCGCCGCTGGCTAACCCACCTGCCAGCCGGCGGCCGCGTCTTCCTGATAGCTCTCCCGGTCCTCCAGGCGCTTGAGCAGCTTGGCGCGCCGCAGCTTGGCCACTTTTGGCTTGCTCTCCTCCTCGGGAGTCGTCGGGACGTAGGAGTCCTGCTGAGCGAGACGGGCGATTTTTCCTCCTCCATCGGGCATTGCCAGGAAGGTCACGCCGCCCAGGGCGGTAGCGAACAGCCGGCCGCCGAAGATTGCGGGCTCCCGGGCCATGCGTTGCTGGAGATCGGGTTCGACCCGCAGGATCACTTGCGAGCGGGCCATGTCGCGATGGGGCTGGAGGAAGAGCTCCACCGTCTCGTGATAAGCCCCACCCGGCAGGCCGAAGCGGAGGGGATTGGCCCGCAGCCAAGCAAGGGTCCTGGCTCCGAACGGGAGACCCCGGCGAACCAGGCGCAGCACTTCCTGCGAGGAGTTCTTCTGCTCGACCGCGTCGCCATATCCCGTCCAGACCAGGGGTTTGAGCCTGGCGGCCAGAGCCTCGGGCTTGAGGAACGAGCTGTTCCGGATCATGTTGGTGGCGTAGAGCAGCAAAAGGAGCAGCAGGAGCCCCGCGATGGCCCATAGAATCCGCGGTCCGTAGCAGGCCCAGAAGCCCGCCGGCACCACCTCGATGCGGACCGGTACCAGGATGGGGGCCAGGGGCGGAGCACCCGGAGGCTGGAACTGTCCCGCGGCCGGCACCAGTCCGACCTTCGTACGATAGGTCCCGTTGCCACAACAGCGCTCCGGCACGACCCGCAGCAGCAGCGGAGCCCTGCCCCCCGCAGCCGAGCCCGGGCCCGCGACGAAATCGTGGACGAGGCGTGGAGCACCCTTGCCATCCCTCAGGATGCCCTTCCGGCCGGGAGCGGCAAAACCCAGCGCCAAATCGTCCGTGTCCTTGGGCCAGGTCACCTCCGGGTCGCCCGCGCCGGCCACCACCGCCCGCAGGGCCAGGTCCCGGCGAAAGTTGCCCGACACCGGGAGAGGCAGATCCACCGCCTCCCCCGCCTTCACCTGAGCGATCAGCTCGCGGGGAGTGTGGATGTCGTAGTTCACGGCGAAGTGCACCGGTAGCTCGACGACCGGGAGCTGCCGCTCGCCCGCGCCGGTCTCGAAGGCAAGGCGAAGCACTGTGTCGAAGGAGCGCTGGAACGGCTGCGGTCCGCAGTAGGGCTCTACGCGTAGCGCGAGGTTGTAGCCCTGGTCCACCCGCACGGGCTGGCTCGTTCCCTCGCGAATGCCTCCCAGCTCCGCCGAAATGCAGGCGGGCACGTCCCCGCGGTCGCGTAATTCGATCCGGCCGGGCACCGGAGGGAAAGACCCGGTGAGCGTGAGCGGACGCAAGGCGCTGTCTCCCGGTCGCAGCGTGCCGAAGTCGAAGCGGTCTGGCTGGGGCGTGATCACCAGCGAGGAGACGGCGAGCAACATCGGCCGCCCGCGGAGATGTACCGCGTCTCCCGAAGTGAGATTCAGCGTCACCTCCGGCTGGAACTCGTAGTCGCCCCGGGGCAGGTCTCTGCGCAGCAGGCCGAAGCGGGCGCGATCTCCCGGCAGCGGATTGGCGGTCAGCTCGAGCGGGGACGAGCCCGGCTGGTCGGGCCGCCGCACGCGCACCACGGTCTTCAGATCACCTCCGGTGACGTCCCCTCCCACCACATCGCCCTCGCCGTTGACCAACTCGGAAAGCACGCAGACGGAAGAGCCGGTGTCGACGCCGAAACGCACCGGGGCTCCCGGGTGGTCGCACAATCCTTGAGAGAAGCTCATACGCACGGAGAGGCGGTACTCGGGGAGGGCCACCACCTTCCAGGCTTCGCCCGCTCCCTTCACCTCTACGGTCACCGGCTCGACGTTCGGCCTGTAGTCGAGGGCGGCGAAGCGGAACACCCGGCCCTTTGGGTAGTGGTGGATGCCCGTGCGGGGAGCTCCCGCGATCTGGGGCGTGTTGCCCTTCTGGTCGTGGACCGCGAGCGTGAGCGGCGGCCCCTCGCCCGGGGCGACGGCGAGCAGGCGCACCCGCTCGGCCCCGCGGTGGGCGGCGAGGCGCTGCTGGCCCGGCGCCAGCAGATAGGACTCGTATCCTTGAGAGCGGGACAGAGCCGTGGCGAACGGATGGAGGATCGCCGTCGGATCGCCGCCGCCCACCTCGATCGCCTCGCCGCCGGTGCGAGCGGCGAGCGTGGCCATCGCCGGTGTAGCCCTCGCGCCATGGAACAGCAGCAGATAGAACTGAAACAGGCCGTCCTTCTGCGACCGCAAACCCCCGAGCATGCCCTCTACGTTCGGCTGCTCCTCGCTGGCCGGCGTGCATTCCCCGTCGGTGAGGAAGATCACCACCTGGGCCACATCCGGCCGGTAAGCCGCGTCGAGCAGACGCCGCGTCGCTTCGAGAGCCGTGCGGCAGCGGGTGTTGTCCGCGTCGTAGCGGGCCAGAGTCTTATCCAGAGCGAGCAGGTCGAGTATCTGCGCGCGGTTCTGCCGCAAGGGGGCGACAGGCGGGGGCGGCACGCCGTCGTGAGGACCGTTCAGGCGCACCACCGAGACCTCGTCCCGGTCGTCGAGCATGCTGACCAGCGACTGCACCGCGAAGATCGCCATGCGGTCCGGATCGGTCGTCTTCATGCTCCCCGAGTCGTCGATGATGAAGACGAACTGCGCCGCTCTGGCCGCGGCCGAGGAGACCTCCGGCTGTCCGACGACGGGCAGAGCAACCCAGAAACCGAGTGCAAGGACCGCGAGCGCGGCTCGAGAAATCATCAGAGATCCTCTCCCCTGGGCTTTTTGTCGAGATCGAACCGGCTGTAATGGAGAAGCAGTCGGCCGAGCTGAGGATCGCCACGCAAACTCTGCCCGATGCACCACTGGAGATCGGCTTGCGAGGTCGGTTGGAGAATCGCCATCAGAACGACCTTGCGCTGATGCCAGGTGTCCTCCGGACGCGCGTCGCCACAGGTCTGCTTCTTGTCGGGGTCTTTCCAGTAACGACCCAGGTTAAGGAGATAAAGGCTACGAGGTGTCCTGGAGAGGTCCAGAGCGCCCCACGGGCGCGCGTTCTCGATCCAGGCTTCCAGCGTCCGTGCCCTCTGCAAGGCCCGATCGTCTTCCCGGCTCCATTCCGAGCCCTCGCACGAGGCCGTGCCTACGGCGATCAGCGCGTTCGCTCGCGCCATGATCTCTTGCAGGCCAGGGGACTGGAGGCGGTTCACGAACTCCGCGTCGCCGAGAAGCCGGTCGTTGAGTTGAACCCGATCCGTATCTTCGAAAGCCCAGCTGTAAGACTCTGAGAAGACAACGACGCGGAAATCGAGAGATCGCCCCTCCGGGAGCCTGCAGACGTGTGGATAAACGTCGGCGCGCGTCCCGTCGGGAAATACCACCGGACCGGAATGCTCCGGATCGGGTGGGGGTGGGGGCGGAGGATCGCCCCGCTCGGGCTGATGAGGTGGAGCTATGGAGGAGCCGATCGCGGTCGAGACGTTGATCGGATTGCCCGTCAGAGAGGGGGAAGCCTCGAGAGGCTCGACGAT
Organism: uncultured Acidobacteriota bacterium; assembly: GCA_963698025.1. Classification (GTDB taxonomy): domain Bacteria; phylum Acidobacteriota; class Thermoanaerobaculia; order Multivoradales; family UBA5704; genus DATARR01. Next base: position 4,249,843 of record OY969112.1, read on the forward strand.
GTGCTTGTAGGTGTAGCTGGAAAGCCACGACAGGAGCACGCCCAGTACGATCTCCTTGAGCAACCGCAAGGCCCCGGCCGAGATCACGATCGGCCTCCCAGCCCCAGGATCTTCCACCCCGCGGGCCGCTGCGCCCGCTCTTCCGGAGGATCGGGTTCCACCAGTTGAAGATCACCCAGATTTGAAAGCTGGTTCGAACGGAGAGACCTTGCCGGGAGCAGACGTCCAATGCGTCCGCCGCTGTCGGGCATGCCGAAGAAGGAAACTCCACCGTTCCTCTCGGCTCTGGCGAAGAGCCGTCCACGAGCATCCTCCGGATGAGCCTGGAAGTGCTCGTAGCTCCGTCGCTCCGGCACCAGTGTCAGGAAGAGATGGTCAGGGCGGCGGTCGACCTCGATGTGAACCGTCTCCTCGTATCTTTTTCCCGGCAATCCGAATACGAGCGGATTGGCGGCGAGCCATGCCACGATCCGGCGTTCCCAGGAGAGCTGGCGGGCGATCCGGCCGCGCAGGCCCTCCTGATGGCCGCCGCTCCCCTCCACTCCTCCCATCTCCGTCCAGCGCAGAGGGAGCAGCCGACTCGCCAGAGTGGAGGGTGAAAGAAAGATACTGTTGAGAAACATGAGCCGTGCATACAGCCCGAGGACTGCGACCAGGACGGCGGACCCTCCAGCGATCGCCTTCGTAGTCGCGCAGATCGGATCCGCCGCCACATCGATGCTCAGGGGAATCACCTGGAAGGTCCCCGCAGGGTGCTCGGAGCTCTTCTCGATGGCCGCGATCTCGAGGCGGGCCGAGTAGAGGCCTGGCGGGCTGCAGTGACGAGCCGCGATCTTCAGGAGGATTTGCCGCCCGCTCGGGCTATGGGGAACCCTCTGCTCGGTCACGCTCGGATCGCTTGCGCTCAGCAGGGAAAGGGTCAATTGGCCGTTCCTCCAGGCCTTCCCCTCTGGAAGGCTCAGCCGCGCAAGGAAATCGAGCTCCGGCCGCGAATCCCGCTCCAGGTCGACGAGCACCTCCCGGGCTTCGCCAGCCTGGAGATGGACCTGGATTTCTCGAGAGGCCTGCGCGAGAGAAGGGCTCGCAAGCCCCAGCCCCAACGCCGCGGTTGCGAGGCTCCACACGCCACGGAGCCAAAACCATTGAAAGCCGTTTCGCATCTTTCCTCGTCCATCGAGGAAAGACACGACGAGAGGAAAAAAGTTGAACGGCTTGTGGAGGGGTGCTCCAGGATGACGGAGCAAGCGCTCGCCATCCTGGAACTGTCGGGCGGGTGAGCCTGCCCGCCTATGGCCGGTCCGGGATTGACGGCCCGGGCTGCGCAAAGATCGAGTTGAGGAGCCCGGCCAGCCGCACGCCCGCCTGCAGGAGCCGCCGCTTGATCAGCGGGATCTCCACGAAGGCGTACGGATAGCTGAGCTTGCCGTCCCCGATCTGGTAGACCCGATCTCGCAACGCCTTCGACTCGTTCGCCCAGTCGGCCGGCGTCGAGCCTTGCCAGGTCTGGAGCTCCTGCAGCGTAGGGTGGTCGATGAACGTGGCGAGCTCGGAGAAGCTCAGCTTTTCGCTGTCGATCACTCCGGCGTCCCATACCGAGTGGAGGTTCGTCTCCTGCCCGAACAGGGTCACCTTGACGCTGTTGCCGCCGCGATCGGCGCGCCGCCCGACGTGCAGGGGCTGATGGATGTCCCCCACGAAATGGACGAGGAACTTCAGCGCCTCCTGCTTCGCCGGCTGGGTCGCCTGCGGATCGCGCAGCACGGCCGTGAACCGCTGGATCGCCTCGACAACGTCCCCGGCGGGGTCGCGCTGGGTCGTCTCCAGCGTCTCGTTGTCGTCGATGCTGATGAAGTGCCAGGGGTCCGCCTTCTTCCAGTTGGGATCGGAGCGGATCTCGTCCGGCCAGGTGCTCACCTGGTCCAGCCCCTCGGGACCGAGGATGCACTCGACGGCGCGGGCCGCCTCGTCCGTCAGGTGATGCATGGCGATCCGGCCGACGATCCGGTGGCCGTTCGGTCCCCAGGCGAAGAGCGAAGAGGGCGCCGACAGGAGCAGGGCGACGAGAACCACATAGGCTCGCTTCACGTTCAGCCTCCTTTTAGGAAGATCTCGATGATAGCAGCCGTTCCGCCGCCGCCCACTCCACCAGCCCGAAGGTCATCCGGGCGTTGATCTCCCCGAGCGGATGTAAGCGGATCGAGCCGTCCTCCCGCCGGTAGCGCCAGGCGTCGATTCCGAAGGGGCCCACATACCCGGCGCGCCGGAGGGCCGTGGCGACCGCTTCGACAGTCTCCAGAAGCTGATTCCGGTCCCGAGCGGAAAGATCGGGTTGAAGGTCGATCCCGGCGAACTGCCCTTTGCGGTCCACCCGCTGGCCATGGATTCCCACGATCCGCAGATCGTCAGGCCCGAGCAGTGCGGAAACGCCGAAGTCCGCCGTACGCTCCATCCAGGGCTCGAAGAGGAGCGGACCGTGACGCTCGAAGAGCCGTTCCACGGTCCTGCGCGCCTTGGGATCGGCGAGAGCCGGGCCGTCCCGTTCGATATACCGGGAGCGGCCCGAGGCGGAGAGGGGCGCCTTGACGACCCAGGCGTGAGGCGCGATCTGAAGAGCTCGATCCAGCTCCACGAGCGATTCCACCATCCGGGCGCCGGGCAGGGCGCAGCCGATCTCCTCCGCGATCTGGAGATGGAAGGCGCGATGGTGGACAGCGATGACGGCCGGGGGAGGGGTGGGGAGCTGCCAGAGCAGCTCGTGGAGAGGCGCGGCCCAGGAGATTGCGGTGTAAGGGCGCGGACCACCACGGTGCGCCATGGCTTCGGGAGTTTCGCACCAGGCCAGAACCTCGTCGGCCGGAGGAAGATCGCAGAGAGGACCCGATTCATCGCGACCGGGACCGGTCGGCGCCGGGCTCCACAGCCGGTCCCCGTCGCGGGCGAAGACGCGCAGCCGTGGAGCCATCTGGGCCACGGTTTCCAGGACGGTGCGGGGCGGCGAGGTCCGCCGGTGGCCCGCGAGGTCGTCTTCGCAGAGGAGGTTGGCGAGGATCCGCCTCACGGCTCGGTCTCCTCGAGCCTCCGGATGAACTCCGGATCGAGCCCCGCCGCCTCCCTCCCCTCCCGATGGAAGATCCGCCCCCTCGCCTTCGTCGGGCGGAGCGGCCAGATGAGGTTCGCCTGGAAGGCGTCCCAGGCGGACTCGTCCTCGTGCTTGAAGACCTGCAGCCAGGTCCAGCCGAAACGGACGTGCTCGATCTCGTCGCGGTGAACGCGCTCGATTACCGCCGCCGTCTTCGCGTCCCCCGCCCGCCGCGCCGCCTCCTCGTAGTCGATCGTGTGGTCGAGGTTGGCGTTCTCGAAGGTCAGCGACATGGCGCAGAGGAAGCGCAGGGGCGTGGTGATCGTCTCGATCTTGCTCCAGAAGTAGCCGTTGACCGGATAGTCGCCGAAGCGCGCTCCCGCGTCCTCCACCCGGGCGATGTACATGCGGGTGTGCCGCTGCTCGTCGGCGAGGATGCGGAGCAGCCCGCGCCGGAACTCAGGCGGTGCTTCGGGGAAGGCGAGGAGCGCCCAGGCGAACAGCTCGGCGGCCTGGAGCTCGTGATTGGCCAGCGCATGGAGGATGCGCGGCCGCTGTGCCGGATCGGGCATCCCCTCGATCGGCGGCACGTCGATCCGCCGCTGGAACCGCAGCCCCAGTGGCCGGCCCGGGCGCTCGATCCGCAGCGGCGGGCCGGGCGCCTCGTCCGTCAGACCGGCCGGCGGCGGTGCGAGCTTGCGGTCGAGGTCCTCGGTGGTGACGAGGGTTAGAGCGAGCTCCCGGATCTCCACCGAGGAAACCTACCGCATGCCGCGCTCTACCGGTAGCGGAGGATGGCCGACAGCACCAGCGTCCGCGGCGGGGCGAAGGCCGTCCCCTTGCCGAAGTTCGGATTGTTCGGCGCGTAGGGTACCGGCCTGCCGAGGACCAGACGGTCATCGACGGCGAGCGGGACCTGCCGGTCGAAGAGGTTGGTCACCCGCGCCTCGAGCTCCAGGCCGACGCCGCCGAGCCGGAACTCATAGGAGGTGAGCAGGTCGACGTCGAACCATCCCGGCATCCGCCGCGAGCCGGCCGTCTCGAGGTAGCGCACGTAGGAGCTGCTCGAGACGTTCGGATCGGGGAGCCCCCGGGCCTCCCAGGCGCCGCCGCTCTGGTAGAAGCTGTAGGTGCCGATCGTCCAGGCATCGGTCGGACGGATGGAGGCGAAGAGCTTGGCGACGTGCGTGCGGTCCCCCCGCAGGATACCGTTCCGGTTGTCGGTGATCAGCACGCCGGGGCCGTCCTGGATGAAGGAAGAGTTGTAGAAGGGTGAGTCGCCGCCGAAGTCGATGTCCCAGTTGCCGCTCAGGCGGCTCCAGGTGTAGCTGGCGTTGACCGAGAGCCGGTAGAAGCGGTCGTCGGCCGGCCGGCGGTTCACCTCCAGCGTGGCGGCTTTGTAGCGGCGGTAGGCATCCGGCAGCTGCGAGACGTGGAAGGGGCCATTGCCGAGCCCGTCCGCGCTCACGTCCTCGTAGATGTTGCCGACCGTCCGGTACAGCCCCCAGACCTCGGCCGACCAGTTGGTGGCGAACGGCCGCGCGTAGCCGAGGAGGTACTCGTCCGTGTACTGCGGATCGAGCCCGGCGTCGATCGTCTTGCTCTGGGTATTGGCCTGGGGCACGTCGGAGATCAGGTTCCCCGCCGCGTCGAAGGTCGCGCGGGTGCTGAAGATACGGGTCGGGGAGGCTGCCCGCCCGAGCGATTTGTTCTCGGTGTTGGAGTAGCGGCCGTAGTTGAAATAGAGCTTGTCCCCCAGATCGGCGCTGGGGACGAAGGAGATGCCGACGCGCGGCTGGATCTCCTGGTCCCAGCCGAAGGTGAGGATCTTCACCTTCGTCTTGGTGCCGGGGGTCGCCCCCAGCCCCTCGCCGAAGTAGTCGTCCCGGTTATCGAGCACGCCGAGGGTGACGGTCAGCCGCTCGCCGAGCGCGATCTGGTCCTGGAGGAAGGCGCCGTAGGATGTGCCGCGGCCGGTGTGCGGCGGCTGCTGGGAGACGTAGAGCGCCGTGAACTGCCGGGTGGTGGAGTTCCAGGTGACGGTGCCCCAGCCGTTGGCCAGCCGCTCGAGCCGCTCGGAGCTCTCCTCGTAGGTGACGCCCGCCCGCAGGTCGTGGCGCGTCTCCCCCCAGGTCCTGAACGCCTGATAGGTTCCCCGCGCCTCGTCGCGCGTGAAGTCCTGATTGTTGACCGCCAGGCTCGCGCCGCCCACCGTCTGGCCCACTCCGGTGGCGCCGCCGACGGGGAAGTCCGGCGTGGTGGTGAACTGCCCCACCAGATCCGGCCGCGCTGCGTTGAACGCCGGCCGGTAACCGAGGGATTCGAAGGGAGTGGTCCCGTTCTTTTCCTTGTCGTGGTTGTACTTGGCCTCCAGGAAGCTGTCGGCGGTCAGGTTCCAGGTCCAGGTGGCGGTCCCCAGAAGGTACTTCCGCGTGTCGTTGGTCCCGACGCTCGGAGCCGAGGTCGAGGTGATGTTGACGCCGTCGAACGTGGTGTCGCGCGAGCGTAGCGAGGCGTTGATGAACTGGTTCTCGCTCGGGTTGGCCGTCAGCTTCCCGAAGTACTCCCTGGTGGTCGTCTCCTGATCGGGGACGGAGCCGAGATTGTTGCGCCGGTCGGTGAGGGTGTCCGAAGGGCGGCTCGCCGAGCCGTAGAACCAGAGCCGGTCGCGCACGATCGGGCCGCTGAGCCCGATCCCTCCGAAGCGCTTGTCCTCGGTGTTCTGAACGGACGAATTCGTAGTCTTGGCCACGAAGCTCGACGGCTGCTCCTCGATCCGCGCCTCACCACGAAAATCGTTGGTCCCCGACTTGGTGATGGCGTTGACCACCATGCCCCCCGTGCGGCCGAACTCGGCGGTGACGCCGCCGCGGACCAGGCTGACCTCCTTGATGTCGAGCTCGGTGATGTCCGGAAAGATGTCGCCGTAGTCGGGGTTGGTGACGTTGATGCCGTCGATCAGGAAAAGGTTGTCCAGACGCGAGCCGCCGGCGTTGGGCGCCAGGCGCCCGTTGTCGGGCACGCCGGGAGCGAGCTCGAAGAGCCCCTTGTAGGTGCGCGGGACCGGCAGATTTTCGATCTGGCCGCTGGTGAAGTTGACCTGCGCCTCGGTGGACTTGACGTCGATCAGCGGCTGCGCCGTGGTGACCGTGATCTCCCCTTCCACCCGGGGCTGGAGCGACAGCTCCACCTGGGTGTCGCGGTCGAGCGCCACCACGGCTTCGCGCTGCACGTCCCCCATCCCCTGCACCTCGGTGCTCACCGTGTAAGCCCCGGGGAGCAGGCGCTGGAAGCTGAACGAGCCTTCCTTGTCCGTCACCACCGTGCGGCCGGCGGGCAGGAAGGGACCCTTGACGGTCACCGGGACGCTGGCCAGCCCCTTGCCATCCGTGCCGCGGACCACGCCGGAGATGGAGCCGGTCGTCTCCGCCGCGAAGGATGCCGTCGCGATCGTCAACAGCAAGAGCCAGAGGAACGGTTGAAACTTCCGAGCCATGCGAGCCTCCCTCCAGTGTTTTCCGGCCCCGAGCGGGTGGCCGGATCTGGGATATTTCAGAAGGCGCGATCCTAGCATGGGGGTGACGGGGGTGTGACAGGCATAGAATAGAACCCCATGGATGATGCCAGTTCAAAATTCGTCAGCAAGGTGCCCATCAGTCTTCGGAAGGAAACCGGGCTTTCCGGCCTTGTGGGTAAATTGGCTGGTCTCCTCGCGGGAGCTAAATTCGATCCGCGGGACTACGAAGAATACCTGACCAAGAAGTACTCATAACCAGTCTTGGCCGTCTACGGCACCCGCCCGGACATTGATGCCCAGCGGGCCTCGCCTCCGCTATAGTCATCCTTAACTATGAGCCCAAACAACCGACTCCCCTCCCCAGGGCCGGGCATCGCCATGCGCCTCGCGCTCCTCCTCGCCCTGTCGCTCCTCTGCGCCTCCATCGCCTCGGCCCAGCCCGGCGGCGCTCTCCCCGGGCCGCTGCCGCTGTTCCCGGCGGACAACTGGTGGAACACGGACGTCAGCTCGGCGCCGGTCGATTCCCACAGCGCGAGCTATATCAACTTCCTCGGCGCCGGCACCGGGCTGCACCCCGACTTCGGGGGGGATTCCGATCCTTCCCCTGAAATCTACGGGATGGTCTACGTCGTGGTGCCCGGCACCCAGCCGCTGGTGCCGGTCACCTTCGTCGAGTTCGGCGGCGAGAGCGACGCCGGAGCGCCGGGCCGGCCCGCCGGCTATCCGATCCCGGACGAGGCCAAGACGCAGGCGAAGTGGATCGAGGGGGGGTATCCCGGCAATGCAAGCCCGGGCGGCGACCGCCACATGCTGATCGTCGACCGCGATCACCGCACCCTCTTCGAGCTCTACCACACCCGCTGGAACGCCGCCCTCAGCCGCTGGGAGGCGGGCTCCGGGGCGGTCTTCCCGCTCGGCTCGAACCTCCGCCGGCCCGCCGGCTGGACGAGCGCCGACGCGGCCGGCCTCGCCATCCTCCCCGGCCTGGTGCGCTACGACGAGGCGTTCGGCTCGGCGCCCATCCAGCACGCCTTCCGCTTCACGGTGGAGGAGAGCGACGGCTACGTCTTCCCCGCCTCGCACGACGCTGGAGGCAGCCGCGGCGCCCTCCCCATGGGAGCCCGCCTGCGCCTCAAGGCCGGCAAGGACCTCTCGGGGTACACGCCCGAGGTGCGCAGGATCTTCCAGGCGATGAAGACCTACGGCCTGATCGTGGCCGACAACGGCTCGAACCTGTTCATCACCGGCGCCTACGACACGCGCTGGAACAACGACGTGCTCAACCCCGCCTTCGCCAGTCTCAAGGCGAGCGACTTCGAAGTGGTCCAGCTCGGCTGGAAGCCGTCGTCCACGGCGCCCCCCTGCGTTCCGGGCGACGCGCGGCTCTGCCTCAACGGCGGCCGCTTCCAGGTAGAGGCGCAGTGGACGGCCAACGGCTCCAGCGGCGCCGGCCACGCCGTCCCGATGACCCCCGACACCGGCTACTTCTGGTTCTTCGCCGACACCAACGTCGAGATGGTGATCAAGGTCCTGAACGCCTGCGGCTTCAACCAGCGCTACTGGGTCTACGCCGGCGGGCTGACCAACGTGAAGGTCCACCTCACGGTGACGGACACCCAGACGGGAGCGGTCAAGACCTACGACAACCCGCAGGCGACGCCCTTCCGGCCGATCCAGGATTCGGGCGCGTTCGCGACCTGCCCCTAGGGAGCCGGCTGGTACATCCCCAGAACCTGCTCCGCGCCCTCCGGGCCGGCCACCATCCAGGCGGTGAAGCTGGCGAGCAGGTTGATCTGCGTCGCGGTCAGATCGGTCTCCAGCGTGTTGTAGTGCGGGAAGTAATCGCCGGTCGTCGGATCGTCGAATGGCGCGAGCAGCGCCTGGACCTCGGAGCTCAACTGGCTGAACCAGCTCCGGGCGCGGTTCGGGTAGACCCAGAGGACGCTCACCGTCCGCCCGCCCCTGACGCCGAACCAGGCGTTCTCCTGGACTTCGAGGGTCTGCTTGTAGATGGCGCTCCCCGTAGTCGCGCCGCTGCCGCTCGCTGCCCACAGCCCCTGGATCACCTCGGCCAGCCCTGACGATTCGAAGACCTGGCTGTTCTTCCCCTGCGGGAAGACGGGATTCGGGTCCCCGGCGTAGAGGACGTACCCCTTCCACGGGTTGTACGGCTGATAGCCGAAGAGCGGCGGGATCTCCTCGGTGAGGATCACGCGCGTGCCGGACACCTCGTGACCGGACGGGTCGATCATGCCGAAGCTCGCCGCGGCCATCGCGGTGCTCGAGTTGAGGAAGGCGATCACGTTGTCGACGTCGGTGTAGGAGAGCATGGCGTTGACGCCGCTGTTCTCGAGGCTGCCGCCGTCGGCGAAGCGGATGGAGTGGGTCCGTGGATAGGCTTGCGCGTTCGCCACCGGCCAGTAGGGGTACCGCGGGATCAGATCCTTGAGGCTCGCGAGGTCGGCCTTGAGCGCGGCGAAATCCTGCACGGTCGTGACCTGCGGCGGAGTGGCCACGAGAGCGTCCACGAGCCCGTTCTCGCCGAGATGATCTTTCAGCCAGTCCCAGACATCCTCTCCGAGCTCCACCAGCAGCTCCAGGAACTGCAGGGGGTCCTGCTCCCAGATGGCGAACTGGTTCTGCAGGGTGTCCGCGAAGGCGGCGCTGCTCGTGCCGACGATGTCCACCAGCGCGAGCTGGCGCGACTGGCTCACCGTGACCGCGGTCCCCTGGACGGCGGTGGGGTTCGAGCCGAAGGCGAACGAGGTGACGCCGCCCCCGCCCGGCGCGCGGCCGTTGGCGTCCGTGCCCGTGGGCGAGCCCACGATGCCGGTCATGAACCCGGTCGCCTGGACCGGCGCCAGATACTGGATCGCGGTGCCCGCCTCGCTCAGGAACATCCCCATGTTGCAGATCAGGAACGGCCGGCGGGCGCGGCCGGAGCCGTCGGCGGCGTCCGCGCCGTTTGCGACCAAGTGCGCCGTCTCCTCCACGAGCTCCGGGTTCGGGCCGGTCACCGTGGATTCGAGCGTCGCCGGGTCCCACGAGAAGAGCGAGGTCGGGAGCATCCCGTTCCCGGGATCGGCCTCGTAGAGCCCGTAGGGCGCGAGGATGTGGAGCCCGATCAGCGTCTGCCAGAGGGCGTTCGGCGGCGTCTTGAAATACTTGTAGAGAATGTAGGCTTCGGCGGCCAGCGCGGGTATGGAGAAGAGGTCCGAGTCCACCGTGGCCCCGATGTTCCCCTCCGGCAGCTCGTCGAGGACCTCGGCCACCGGATGCCCGGGCTCGGCGGTGGGGACGAGCCGGCCCGGGTCCGCGACGTAGTCGTTGAGAAACGCGCCGTCGCTGGTGCCGGCGGTGAGGAACTCGAAGGTCACGCCGAGCCAGGAGCCGCCGGAGACGGTGGAGATGGCCTTCGTCTGGCTCAACAGGCTCTGCCCACCGAGCTGCAGATGGGAGAGCGCCCGGAGCTGCCCCATGCCGGCCGAGAGCGCCCGCGAGCCGCCGCCGCTGAGGCAGATCCCGACGTTGCCGGGAGTCTGCGCGAGCTTCGGAACGAACTGCCCCACCGTCAGGGGCTCCGAGGTCTCCGTGAGCTGCGCCTTGAAGCTGCCCGACATGCTGTCCTCGGCCATGGGGATCTCCTTTCCGCGATCAGTTCCGTCGGAAGGATATCGCGCTTCCGCTCCGCGGCTCTCCGTTCAACCCCGCCGGAAAAGCTCCGCACCTCGGGAGATCAGCGCTCGACCCAAGAAGTTTTTGCAAAACCCCTCAGGTTGTGGACAAAACCCCGGAGGTTTCAATAAAACCCCTGGGGTTTTCAGTACAACCCCACAGGTTTCGGAAAAACCCTGGAGATTTTCAGGAAAGCCGAGGAGTTTTGCGTTCGATCGCCGGGGTTTACGCTGAATCGGCAGGGTTCAAGGCTTCACGGCTTGGGAAGGGCGCTATCGCGCTCCCGCTGGAGCTGTTCCTGGTATTTCTTCTCCATCCGCGCGACGTAATCCCGGTACCCTTGAGGGTCGACGAAGGGATTCTCCTTCACGCCCTTTCGCAGTCGCTCCCCCTTGTCCAATCCGTTGTAAAACGATGCGTGCGAAGCCAGGAACACATCGCAGGGAAGGGACTTGAGGACGCGGAACGTCTTCGCGTAGTCCTCTGCGATCTGCGGATAGGCCGCGTTCTTCGTCAGGCTCACCCCGTCGAGGATCGACGTGCTGGGGGCGAAGACGACGTCGTAGATTTTATCGCCGTCCTTCGCCTTCATCGTCCACGTCGTGTTGCCCATGGTGTGGCCCGGCGTAAGGTGAGCGGTCAGCGTCGTGCCGCCGAGGGTGACCGTGTCGCCGTCGTGGAGAATCCGGTCCGCCTGCACGGGCGGAAAGGGTTGCTTGTCCCCGAACAGGAAATCCCCCTTGCCGCCGCGCGTCAGGAGGGGCGCGTCCCTCTCGCTCGCCTCGAACTTCGCGCCGGTCGCCCGCTTGAGCTCCGCAAGGCCGCCGGCGTGATCCAAATGAGCGTGGCTGCCGAGCAGGACCTTGACGTCCTCCAGCTTGAACCCGAGCTTCCTGATGTTCGCCTCGATCATCGGCGCCGTCTCCACGAAGCCGCCGTCGAGGAGGACGTGCCCCGCGGGTGTCGTGATCAGGAACGAGGTGACGTCGCTGGCGCCGACGTAATATACGTTGCCGACGATGTGGTAGGGCTCGACCGGCCGGTTCCGCGAGCGCGACGCGGGATCGGCCTGGGCGTGGACGAGCGAAGAGCTCGTCAGGAGAAGGATCAGTGAAACGAAAAACCTTTTCATTGGACGTCTACATCCGCAAGTGATCCGCCCGCCAGCCCTGGATCATCTTCTTGATTTCATCCTGTTTGGTGACCCCGCGGTCGAGCACCGCGCGGGTCAGCTCGGGGAGCTCGGCGTCGCTCACGAAACGGAGGGCGACGAGCTGGCCGGTCCGCAGGTCGCCAATGCGGTGGCGGAGATCCGGCGGCAGGAGACGCTCCAGCCGCAGCGTCTCTTCGAGACGGATCACCCGGTCCTGCGCCTTCAGTGGGAAGATGCGGGTATACCAGGCGATCAGCAGGAGGGCGACCGCCACCGCGACGCTCAGCAGACGATCGAAGAACGGCACTCCCGGCAATCCCGAGACCAGCCGGTAGAGCGACCAGAGCAGGTCGATCCCCAGAATGCCAAAGATGGCGACGTGGAAGCCCGGAACGAACTTGCGGTGATTCGCGAAATTCTGTGGCTCGGCCATGATCCCCTCCCGGAACAAAACGCGTGAGTACAGGGGGTCATGCTATCCCAGACCGGGATAGACTTCCCGGTCATGGACGCGGAAACCAAGAGCCTCGAGTGCCTGAATACCTCGGTCGTCGCCGGGGGTTGGGACCATTTCGTGCGCTCGTTCCTCGACGGGTACTTCGAGCTGCACCCCACCTTCGCGGCCGGCGCCGGCCGGCACGAGCTCGACGGCCGGCTGCCCGACTGGAGCCCGGAGGCGTTCCAGCGAGAGGCCGCCTGGCTGCGGGCGGAGTGGGCGCGGGCGGCGGAGTTCGATCCCGCGACGCTCGACGAGCGGCGGGCCCTCGAGCGCGAGATCCTGAAGGTCGTCGTGGACTCCGATCTCTTCTGGCTGGAGGACGCCGGCTGGCCCCGGCGCAATCCGCTGTTCTACGCCGGACCGCTCGATCCCAACCTCTATCTCGCCCGCGACTACGCGCCGCTCGCGCGGCGGATGCGGGCGTTCGTCGACTACGCGCGCGCCGTCCCCCGCGCGGCGGCCCAAGTGCGGGCCAACCTGCTCACCCCGATGCCGCGCACCCACGCCGAGCTGGGGGAGATGACCTTCACGGGGCTCGCCGGCTATCTGGAGTCGGACGTCCCGGCGGTGTTCGCCGCCGTCGACGACCCGGCGCTCCAGGCGGAATTCCGCGCGGCCAACGCCGCCGCGGCGAAGTCCCTGCGCGAACTGGGCGCCTGGTTCCACGAGCAGCTCCCGCTGGAGGGCGCGGACGCCGGCGAGTTCCGCCTCGGGGCCGAGCTCTTCGCCCGCATGCTGCGCGAGACGGAGCGGGTGGACGTGTCGCTGGCGGAGCTGGAAGCAGCGGGACGGCGCGAGCTGGAGCGCAACCTGGCCGCCCTGCGCGAGGCCCTCGCCGCCTACGCACCGGGCCTGCCGGTGGCGGAATGCCTCGCCCGGGTGGCCGCCCGCAAGCCCGCGGGGGGGCCGGTCGAGGCCGCCCGCCGACAGCTCGCCGGGCTGCGCCGGTTCGTCGAGGAGCGCGGGCTCGTCTCCATCCCGGGGGCTGAGGAGGCGCGGATCGAAGAGGCGCCCCCCTATCAGCGCTGGAACTCGGCGTACATCGACATCCCGGGACCCTACGACCGGCACCTGCCGTCGGTCTACTACATCGCGCCGCCGGACCCCGCCTGGTCGCCCGCGGAGCAGGAGCAGTACATCCCGAACGAGGCGGATCTCCTGTTCGTCACCATCCACGAGGTCTGGCCCGGCCACTTCCTGCAGTTCCTCCACTCGAACCGGGCGGAGTCGGAGCTGGCGCGGCTGTTCGTGACCTACGGCTTCGCCGAGGGGTGGGCCCACTACTCGGAGGAAATGATGTGGGAGGCCGGCTTCGGCGCGGGGGACCCCTATCTCCACATCGGCCAGCTCCAGAACGCGCTGCTGCGCAACGTCCGCTATCTCGTGGCCCTCGGTCTCCACGCCGGCACGATGACGCTGGAGGAGGCGGAGCGGATGTTCCGCGAGCAGGGTCTCCAGGACCCGGCCAACGCCCGCCAGCAGGCCGCCCGCGGCGCCTTCGATCCCGGCTATCTCAACTACACGCTGGGTAAGCTGCTGGTCCGCAAGCTCCGCGACGACTGGACCGCCCCGCGCGGCGGCGCGAGCGCCTGGCGGGAGTTCCACGACCGGTTCCTGTCCTACGGCGGACCGCCGGTGCCGCTGGTGCGGAAGGCGATGATGGGTGGGGAGATGGGGAAGCTGCTCTGAAAGATTCCGTGCAGGCGCAGGTGTAGGGGCGCAGCATGCTGCGCCCCTACGGATTCAGGATCAAGGCGGCCTTCACAGCCCGCTCAGCAACTCCAGATACTGCTCCGGCCCCATCTCCCGCGGATTCGAGGCGTTCGAGCCGTTCCGCGCCGCCCGCTCCGCGATCCAGGGGTGATCCTCGACAGGGATTCCCAGGTCCCGGAACCGGGGGATGCCGAGGTCGCGCACCAGATCCTCGATCGCCTGGAGAACGCCTTCGGCTCCCTTGCCGCTATCGGGGGGGAGGGCGGCCTCGAGGGTGGCCAGCTTATCGGTGCAGGCGTCGAGGTTGTAGCGGGTGACCGGTGCCAGGAGGACGGCGTTGGCGAGGCCATGCGGGAGGTTCCAGCGCCCGCCCAGGGTCTCGGAGAGGCAGTGGACGGCGGCCACGTCGGCGTTGCCGAAGGCGAGGCCGGCGAGGGTGGAGGCGCGCATCACGGCCTCGCGCGCCTCGGGGTCTCCAGCGATGTCGGCGGCGGCGCGGCGCAGGTAGCGAAGCAGCAGGGAGACGGCCTTCTCCGCCAGGGCGTCCGAGACCGGGTTGGCGACCCGGCAGGTGAGGGCCTCGACGGCGTGGGTGAGGGCGTCGGCCCCCGTCCAGGCGACCAGGCGGCCGGGGAGGGTGCGGAGGAGATCGGCATCGACGATCGCCCAGTCGGGGAACATCGTCTCCCCCTTGACGCTGATCTTGGCCTGCCGCTCCTCGACGGTGAGCACGGAGACCCACGTCACCTCCGAGCCGGTGCCGCAGGTGGTGGGGACGGCGAGGAAGGGGAGCGGCTTTTCGGCGTAGCGGTCGAGCCCCTCGTAGCCGGCGACGGCGCCGCCGTTCGGGATCATCATGGCGGCGGCCTTGGCGGCGTCGAGCACGCTGCCGCCGCCGATGCCGAGCACCAGCGAAACCTCCTCTTCCCGCCCCCACGCCGCCAGCCGGTCCACCGTCGCCGCCCGCGGGTTGGGCTCGACGTCGTCGAAGGTGATCGCCTCGATCTCGCGCTCCGCCAAGGACTGCCAGACCCGCTCGGGCAGGCCGGTCTCCTCGAGACCCGGATCGGTCACCATCAGCACCCGCTCCGGAGCGTAGCCGGCGACGATCCCGGGGAGCTGCCCGAGGCAGCCGGGGGCCATGAGGACGCGGGTGGGGACGCGGAAAGGGCGGCTCATGGGAGCGTATCCTGGCGCAGGTGGCGGGCTGGAGTCGAGGGCCGGGGCCGGCAATACCCTCGCCACCCGGGATTGAAATCCCGGGCTACCAACGGCCGTCCCATCCGGGACTACCAAACCTCTTTTTTTCCAGAGCCCCGGGAAGGGGCGACTGTCGGTAGCCCGGGATTTCAATCCTGGGCGGCGAGGCGAGTCCAGCGGCCACTGAAGCGGATGGAGCTGATCCTGGGCCATCCCACCCCGAATTCCGTATACCCTTTTCCAGGGGATCGCCCCGAGGAGGCTCGCTATGGAATCCGTCGTCCAGCCCTCCGCCGTCCTGCCGCGCGAGCGCACGGCGGTGCTGCCGTGGTACCTGACCGCGATGCTCGCGGGCGCCACCAGCATCGCGGTCGGGCTGCTGTGGGACATCTCGTGGCACATGACGATCGGCCGGGACACCTTCTGGACCCCGGCCCACATGCTGGTCTACCTCGGCGGGGTGCTGGCGGGCCTCTCCTGCGGCTGGCTGGCGGTCCGCACCACCTTCGCCGGCACCGCGGCGGAGAAGGGGACGATGGTCCGCTTCTGGGGGTTCCGCGCGCCGCTCGGCGCCTGGGTGGCCGTCTGGGGCACCTTCGCCATGCTCACCTCGGCGCCGTTCGACGACTGGTGGCACAACGCCTACGGGCTGGACGTCAAGGTCCTTTCGCCGCCGCACGTCCTGCTCGGCATCGGGATGATCGCCGTCCAGCTCGGCGCCGTGCTGATCGCGCTGGCCGCCCAGAACCGCGCGCCGGCGGAAACGCTCCGCGGGCTCGGTCTCGCCCACCTGTACGCCACCGGGCTCGTGCTGCTGATGGCCACCACCTTCCTGGTGGAGTACAGCGAGCCGAACCGCCGGCACGGCGGCCTGTTCTACGAGCTGATGGCCGCCGTCCTCCCCTTCTTCCTGGTGGCCGTGGCGCGCTCCTCCCGCCTGCGCTGGGCGGCCACGATCACCGCCGCCTTCTACATGCTGATCCCGGCCGTGATGACCTGGATCCTGCCGCTCTTCCCGGCGCATCCGCGGCTCGGGCCGATCAACCATCCAATGGACCACATGGCGCCGCCGCTCTTCCCGATGCTGCTGGCCGTTCCCGCCCTCGCCATCGACTTTTTCCTCCAGCGCCGCGAGGGGAAGCGTGCCGGCTGGCTGGACGCCGCCGCGATCGGTGCCGCCTTCCTCGCCCTGTTCCTCGCCGTCCACTGGTTCTTCGCCGATTTCCAGATCTCGCCAGCGGCGCGCAACTGGTTCTTCGCGGGCGACCGCTTCTGGGCCTACTTCTCGCACCCGGGCCCCTGGCGCCACCGCTTCTGGAACCCGCAGGGGGACCCGATGACGCCTTTGCGGCTGGGGATCGCCCTGCTCTGGGCGATCGCCTCCACCCGCCTCGGCCTCTGGTGGGGGGCCTGGATGTCGCGGGTGCAGCGATGAGGCGGGCGCTGCCGCTCCTGCTGTTGCTGCTGCTGGCCCTGGCGTCCGCCCCGGCGCGGGCCCACGTCGGCAGCCCCAACGTCTTCTTCGACGGCGACGCCGGTCCCTATCCCGTGCGGGTCATCGTCCGCGTTCCGGCGGTGATCCCGGGCCTGGCGGAAGTCACGGTGCGCCTGCGGGACAGCCGCAAGGTCGACGGGGTCACCGTTCAGCCGGTGCAGTACAAGGCCGGCTTCAAGGGAGCGCCGCCGCCGGACGTGGCCGTGCCGGTGCCGGGCGCTCCGGGCACCTGGAGCGCGCAGCTCTGGCTGATGCAGGGGTCCTCCTACAGCGTGCGGGTGGCGGTGCGGGGACCGGCGGGGCCGGGGGTGGCGCTGGTGCCGGTGACCGCCATGCCGAGCCAGGTGCTGCGCATGGGCAAGGGGCTGGAGGAGATCCTGGCGGCCCTGGCGCTGTTCCTCTTCGCCGGCGCGGTGTCGATCGTCGGCGCCGCCGTGCGGGAGAGCGTGCTGCCGCCGGGCGAGGCGGTCGACGGCCGCCGCCGCAACCGGGCGCGCGCGATGTCGCTCCTCGCCGCCGTCCTCCTCGCCTTCGCCCTCTGGCAGGCCAAGCACTGGTGGGACGGCGTGGACAGCCAGGCCCGGCAGGACCTCTATAAGCCTTTCCGGATACGGACCTCGGCGCGTCTCGCCGGCGGCAGTGGCGGTCAGGCCGGCCGGCCGGCGCTCGATCTCCGGATCGACGACGAGCGGCGGGCCGAGTGGACGCCGCTGATGCCGGACCACGGCAAGCTCATGCACCTCTTCCTGCTGCGCGAGCCGGGCTTCGACGCCTTCGCGCATCTCCATCCGGTGGCCCAGGGGGCGGACGCCTTCCTGGCCGCGCTGCCGCCGCTCCCCGCCGGCACCTACCGCGTCTACGCCGACGTCGTCCACGAGAGCGGCTTCCCGCAGACCCTGGTAGACACGGTGAAGATCCCGGCGCTGCCGGCGCCGGCTCCAGACTCGGCCGGGCCGGCGCCCGACCCGGACGACTCCTGGCGCGCCACCGAGCCGCTCCCGAAGGGCGCGCCGCACGGGGGTCCGAAGCTCTGCCGGCTCGAGAACGGCGGCACCATGCTCTGGCATCAGGAGACCCCGGCCGTGGACCGTGAGACGACGCTGCGCTTCGTGGTTCAGGACGCGGACGGCCGTCCCGCCTCCCTGGAGCCCTACATGGGGATGCGGGGGCACGCCATCATCGCCCGCGACGACGGCAAGGTGTTCATCCACCTCCACCCCATGGGCACCGCGAGCATGGCGGCCCAGGAGGTCTTCGCGAAGAAGGAGCTGGAGGAGGAGGGCACGCCCGCGCCCGCCCTGGCAGGGATGGCCGGGATGGCCATGGGAGGCGCCGGCGGCGTGGTCTCCTTCCCCTACGAGTTCCCGCAGCCCGGCCGCTACCGCCTCTGGGTGCAGGTCAAGGTCGGCGGCAAGGTGCAGACGGGGGTGTTCGACGTGGAGGTGGGGCGGAGGTGAGGGGGCGTTAGCGGCGCCGTTGAGGGCGACCGCAGGTCGCCCCTACAACCTCCGGCACAGGTTTGAGGTCGGGCGAAGGTTGTAGGGGCGACCTGCGGTCGCCCTCAACGCCTGCCGCTACGCCTACCGCCCCGCCGTCCCCCCGCCCCCCAGCAGCGCCGTCGCCCGGTCGAGCTCCTTGGCGAAGCTCTCGATCGCCCCGGCTACCACGCCCATCTGCTGCTCCGCCTCCTGCCACTGCCGCTGCTCGATCGCCTCGCGCACGGCGGGGAGGGTCTTCACGCCGTAACCGGTGTAGTAGCCGGGGGCGTAGATCTGGTGGACGTACCAGGGGCGGCGCGGCAGCCCGGCGGTCGTCGTCAAGGCCCGCTCGCTCTTCATCAGGACGTCGTCGAGCCGCTGCTGCACGTCGGCCGGCGGCTCCTTGCCACCGGCGGTGGCGGCGGCGATCGCCTTGGAGTAGGCGGCGGCGCTCTGCTTCAACGCCGCCACCGCGTTCTCCAGCGGGGAGAAGTTGAGGTAGGGCACGGGGCCAAGCCGCTTCGGGGCGACCCAGGTCTGGGTGGGGTCGTCGACTGCCTGGTAGAGCTTGTCGTCCAGGCCGCGGTTGCGGTCCTCGGTCTCCTTGCGCAGGGTGCCGGTGAGCTTCTGCACCTCGTCGGCGTAGCGGCCGACGGCGGTGGTGAAGCGGTCGAAGTCGAAGGGGAGGACGTCGGCGTCCGCCAGGCGCATCACCATCCGCCCGGCGGTCTTCGCCAGCGTCACGCCGTACACGAAGGTCGGGTCCACGAAGCGGGTGAAGTGGTCGAAGGAGTCGTAGATCGAGTGGTACTGCCCGTACTCCTCCTCGCCGCCGTAGCCGATGTTGAGCGCGGCGATCCCCAGATGCTGCAGGAAGGGGGTGAAGTCCGACCCCGAGCCCAGGGGCTGCAGGCTGAGGGCCTTGGCGGACCGCGCCTCCTGCGCCTCCTCGGGGCGGCCGAAGAGGATCGCGCCGGCGAGGGCGCGGTCGGCGACGCTGATCCCCTTCTCGGGATCGGGCACGTCGCGCAGCACCTGGTTGACGAAGGTCTCCAGCTGGTGCGAGCCGCCGGCGCCGAACAGGCCGCGCGAGTTGCTGTCGGAATTGATGTAGACGGCCGCGTGCTGGCGCAGCTCGTCGGCGTGGGTCTCCGCCCACTCGGTCGAGCCGAGCAGCCCCGGCTCCTCGCCGTCCCAGGCGGCGTAGATGACGGTGCGCTTCGGCTTCCACCCCCCCTTGACCAGCTCGCCCAGGGCGCGGGCCTCGGCGAGCTCCGCCACCATGCCGCTGATCGGGTCGGAGGCGCCGTTGACCCAGGCGTCGTGGTGGTTGCCGCGGATCACCCACTCGTCCGGCCGCTCGGCGCCCGGGATGCGGGCGATCACGTCGTAGAGCGGCGCCAGGGTCCAGTTGAACTCCAGCTTGAGATGCACCCGCACCGGTCCCGGGCCGAGGCGGTAGGGGATCGGCAGGGCGCCGCGCCACTCCTCGGGAGCCATCGGGCCGGCCATCGCCTTCAGCAGCGGCAGGGCGTCGCCGTAGGAGATCGGCAGCACGGGGATCCTGGTCAGCGTCGTGGCGTCCTTGATGTCCAGGCGCTTGGCGTTCTCGGTCGCTCCCACGCCGGGGGTGAGCGGGTCCCCCGAGTAGGTGGGCATGTCGGCCACCGAGCCGCGCTGGACGCTACGGTCAGAGCGCCACCCCCCCTTCGGATAGGCGTCCCCCTGGGAGTAGCCGTCGCCGGAGGGGTCGGAGAAAATGATGCAGCCGATGGCGCCGTGCTCGGCCGCCACCTTCGGCTTGATGCCGCGCCAGGAGCCGCCGTAGCGGGCGATGGCGATCTTCCCCTTGACGTCGATCCCCCGCCGGTCGAGCTCCTCGTAATCCTTCGGCACGCCGTAGTTGACGTAGACGAGATCGCCGGTGACGTCGCCGTCGATCGAGTAGGCGTTGTAGGGGGGGAGCTGCTCGGCCGTCTGGCCGGAGGTCGAATCGCCGGGGACCGGCGGCTCGGAGAGGGAGGCCTTGAAGCGGGTCGGCGCCACCATCTCGAGCAGACGGGTCTTCGGAGTGGGGAAGAGCACCTTGAACTGCTCGATCTCGGTCTGGAACCCCCACGACCGGAAGAGGCCGGCCATGAACTCGGCGTTGTCTTTGTCGTAGGGGGAGCCGACGTGGTGCGGGCGCGCCGACAGCCGCTTCATCCATTCGCGCAGGCTCCCCGCCTCGAGATGGGAGTCGAAGCGCGCCTCGAGCGCCCGCTGCTGGCTGGCGTGATCATTGCTGAAGCCGAGCAGTGGTCCCGAAGAGGGTAGAGTCGTGTCGGCGGGAGTCCTGGCCGCGAGGGCGAGGACGAGCGCCGGGATCAGGAGCAGGATTCTTCTCGTCGTCATGAGTTCCTCTCCGGCACGCCCGGAAGAGTCCGGCGCGCCTCCGTTCCATGAAAAGCTCGCGGCATTGTAGCCCGTAGGCATCGGCCCGCGGCACCGGGAGGGATACGGTCGTTTTGATCGAAGGTTCGAACGCAGGCACCGCGCCGGGTGAGCGGTCCGGAGGGGGCTTCGGGCTCCCACGGCGGCTGGCCGCCCTCTCGCCCGAGATCCTGCTCTGGGCGATGGGCCTGTTCTGCGGCTTCGTCGGCGCGTTCCTGCTCATCGCCCCCCACCACTTCCAGAGCGGCCCCTACGCGGCCCTCCTCCCTCACGGGCTCGTCTGGGGGTCGCTCGCGCTCACCTCCGGCATGGGCCTGTTGGCGGTCGCCGTGCTGCGGCCGCGGAAGTGGGTGCAGTGCGGCGTCCAGATCCTGGTGGGAGTGGCCCTGATCGCGCTCGCGGCCAGCTTCATCCGGGTGGGCTCCGTCTGGGGAGCCACGGTCTACGGCGTCCTCGGGATCGGGACCCTCTTCGCCTGCCGGTTGCCCCGCCACCGGCCGGCGGCTCCCGTCGCGGGCGGCGACCTGTTCGCTCTCCTGATGGGGGTGGCCGCCACCCTCGCGGGAGCGCTCGTCACGGGGATGCCGGGGCTCTTCCAGAAGGCATTGTACGGCCCCTTCGGCAACCACCTCACGGTCTTCGGCGTCCTGTTCCTGCTCACCGGTCCGCTCCTCGCCGCGACGCAGCTCGCGCCCGGGCTGAAGGGGAGCCGGCTGATCAACCTCCTCGGCGGACTGGCCTACGTCGGGTTCGGGCTCCTGGTCTCGGTGCCCGGGCAGCTCTGGACGGGGGTCGTTCTCTACGTCCTGGGCGGCGCGGCGGTCGCCTGCCTCTCCTGGGTGCGCCGGTGGCTGGCGGAGCTCGATACCGCCGCCCTGCGAGCCCGCCTCTCCCTGGCCCTGGTGATCGCGACCTCGCTCGCGCTCATCCTGGCGACGGCGGTGGTGACGGCCCAGGAGGAGCGGCTGGCCGAGAATCAGGTGATCGCGACCCAGGGCGCCGAGGCGCGGTCGGTCGCCCAGAGCGTCTCGGACTCCATCGAGCTGAACCGGGCCTGGACGGCCACGCTGGCCTCTTTCGCCGGGCGCGAGCCGATGACGGCCGCCAGCCAGGACGATCTGCTCGACAGCTCCCTGCGGATCTACCCGAACCTGGCCGCGCTCCGCACCGTCTCCCTCGACGGCCGGGTGGTGGCCGCCGCCGGCGCCACCCCTCTGCCGGCGCGGGCCGTGCTGGACCTCGCCGCGGCGGTAGGCCGGCAGCACCGCAGCCAGATCGTGCCGGTATGGGTGCAGACGCGCTCGTTCTTCCTCCTGGGCGCTCCCATCCACGACGCCGACAACGATCTCACCGGAACGCTGGTGGCCGCCTTCGGCGCCGGGTCCCTGGAGAGCCGGATCTCCAGACAGGGAGCCTATGTCTCGGTGACGGACGGCCTCGGCCACACGATCGCCAGGGTCGACGGGCTGCAGCCCGGCGAGAAGCTGCCGCCGCTGCCGGCCACCTGGGACCGGCGCATCCGCGACCGCGAGCAGCGGGTGGAGAGAGAGGAAGGCCTGGCGGGTTTCTCCCCGGTCCCCCACCTCAACTGGGCGGTGGCGGTGGAACGCCCCCGGTACGCCGCCCTGGCCGGCGTGCGCCGGGGGCGCGATCTCGCCTTCGGGCTCCTCCTGCTGGTGATCCCGCTGACCGCAACCGCCGGCATCCTCGCCGCCCGCCGGATCGCCCGCCCCCTCGGCGACCTGTCGAACGCCGTCGGCGAGCTGACCGCCGGCAACCTCGCGGCGCCGCTGGGGGCGAGCAGCGACATCACCGAGGTCGCCCGCCTCGCCGCCGCCTTCCAGGAGATGCGGGACCGCCTGGCCGAGCGCACCCGCGAGAGCGAGCGCCTGGCCGCCGAGCTGCGAGCCCGGGCCGAGGCGCTGGCCGAGACCGACCGCCGCAAGGACGAATTCCTCGCCATGCTCGCCCACGAGCTGCGCAATCCGCTCGGGGCGATCGCCAACGCCTCCTACCTGCTGGAGCAGCTCGGGTCCACCGATCCGCGGACGGCTCGCCCGGTCGCCATCATCCGGCGGCAGATCCAGCACCTGGTGCGGATGGTGGACGACCTGCTCGACGTCTCACGCATCACCCAGGGGAAGATCGAGCTGCGCCGCCGCCGTCTGGACCTCGCCGAGGTGCTGCGGCACGCGACCGAGGCCTCGCGGCCGCTGGCCGAAGCCAAGGAGCAGACGCTGAAAGTGGAGCTGCCGGCGGCACCCCTCCCCCTCGACGGCGACGCCACACGTCTCGAGCAGGTGATCTCGAACCTCCTGCGCAACGCCATGAAATTCACCGAGAACCGGGGTCACATCGAGATCGCGGCCCGGCGCGAGGGGGACGAGGCGGTGGTGCGGGTGCGCGACGACGGCATCGGCATCCCCGCCGACCTGCTGCCGCGGGTCTTCGACCTTTTCGCCCAGGGCGAGCAGGGGCTCGACCGCTCCGGCGCCGGCCTCGGCATCGGCCTCACCCTCGTGCGCAGCCTGGTCGGGATGCACGGCGGCCGGGTGGAGGCCCGCAGCGAAGGGCCCGGGAAGGGGAGCGAGTTCGAGGTGCGGCTGCCGCTGAGCGGAGGGTAGGCCTGGGGTGACGAATCTCCCGCCCGCCCGGCCCCTCACCCCCGGCCCCTCTCCCGACCCCTCCCACCCTCCCTCACCGGGAGAGGGGAGAACGGCAAGAAATCTGTGTCAGGAAACGTGGGAAAATGTGGCTCCGCCCTTACGGAAACCCTGCCGTAGAGACCCCCTCTTCTCCCGGGGAGGGAGGGTGGGAGGGGTCGGGAGAAGAGGGCCGGGGTGATGAGGGCCAACGCCGAGGCCCTGATGGGACTTACTCCACCCGGGCCGCCGGCTCGTCTGAATCGTCCGTCTGCTTCGCCCGCACGATGAACCGCTTGGGGGCCGAGCCCACGTAGTGGAACGGATAGCAGGTCACCAGCGTGAGCTCCGAAGTGCCGTCGTCCGCAAGGACCTGCGTGTCCTCGGGCAGGACGATCTGGGTCCACTCCACGCGATACCGGAAGGTGCCTTCCAGCGTCTGCAGCCGGATGATGTCATTTTTACGAATATCTTTCAGACCGCGGAAAAAACTGTCGCGATGGGCCGCGAGGCCGACGTTGCCGATGCCCGGCAGCGAGGTCTCGGGGATGTGGCCGACGCCGCGCCGCAGGGTCTTGTCGTCCGCCCCTTCGAGCACGATGGCGGAGACGCCGACCCGGGGGATCTCGATGCGCCCCAGGAGCAGGCCGTCCTCCAGGGAAGGCTTGGGCTGCGTCTCGGCGGCGGGGGTCGGGCTGGGCTGAAAGCTGCCCAGGGAGTCCGTCTCGGCCGCGGGGGTCGGGGGAGAAGGCGCGTTCAGGGCCTCGTCCAGGACCTTGTTCTCACGATATTGGAAGTAGGCGGCGTCGAGCCAGGACCAGGCCCAGATGCCGAGGCAGATCACGGCGGCGAGCAGCAGGGCGCGCTCGAGCCAGCGCAGCAGGTGGGATCTCTTCATGGGAATCGTGGAGCTGGTCATCGGAAGCACCTGAAAATGGGGAACCCCTGAAAACAGAAACACCTGGCGCCGGAGCGCCAGGTGATCTAGTCCAACCGGCGGAGCTGCTTAGGCATTCCGCTTCGAGTAGAAGCGAACCGCGAAGGCGGCGCACAGAGCCAGCAGGCCGGCCAGCGCCACGGTCGGGAGATCGCTCGCAGTACGCGGCAGCGTGCTGGAGGTCGTGGCCGAGGTGGTGTTGGCAGAGGTGCTGCCCGAGTACGAGCCGGTCGTGCCGGTCGAGTCGTTGCTCATCGAGCCAGTCGAGCCGGAGCCCGTGGAGGTGCCGGTCGAGTCGTTGCTCATCGTGCCAGTCGTGGAACCGGTCGAGTCGTTGTTGTTCATCGTGCCGGTGGTGGTCCCGGTCGTGCCAGTGGTGCCCGTCGAGGTGCCGGTCTGGCTGTTGGCGTCGTTGGTGCCGGTCGTGCTCTCGTTGGCCGAACCCTCAACCGTGCCGTGCTCCTGCATGGTGCCGTTCTGGTTCGCGGGAGCCTGCTGCATGTTGGCGCCCGGGTTCTGCAGGTTGTTATTGGTCTGGCCCGGCTTCGTCTCCTGCGACGGGCCCGGGGCGTTGGTGTTCAGGGTGCTCTGGGCGAACAGGGCCGGCGAGGCCACGAGGGCCAGGGTCGCAACGGTCGAAAGAATAAAGCGCTTCATATCGAGCTCCTCTCCGAAGATAGTTTCTCTGTTGGAGGTCACCCGACGGGGCACCCTCCCTCTCAACTGTTTGCGGTGTGTGGGGGTTCTCGGCTCTTCAGAAGGTTGCCAGCGCGCTGTGCCGAGCTCCCTCTCCCACTCACCGCTGCTTCACACCAAGATATAGTTGCAACCACGGTGCCAACTTGGGGGGGAGGGGACCCCTCATCACCCCGGCCCTCTTCTCCCGACCCGGGAGAAGAGGGGGACCCTGCGATGACGCTTTTGTCTTTGCTTTCTCCCCTCTCCCGGGTCGGGAGAGGGGCCGGGGGGTGAGGGTCCGGGCGGGGGAGTGAGGCTGAACTGAGCAGGCCGTGCCCCGCCCTACGCCTGCGTCAGCTTCTTGTACCTGATCCGGTGCGGCTGATCGGCGTCGGCGCCAAGACGGCGCTTCTTGTCTGCCTCATAGGCCTCATAGTTCCCCTCGAACCAGACCACCTCGGATTCCCCCTCGAAGGCCAGGATGTGGGTGGCGATGCGATCGAGGAACCAGCGGTCGTGGCTGATGATCACCGCGCAGCCGGCGAACGAGAGGAGCGCCTCCTCCAGCGCCCGCAGGGTGTCGACGTCGAGGTCGTTGGTCGGCTCGTCGAGCAGCAGGAGGTTGCCGCCGGCCTTCAGCGTGCGGGCGAGGTGGACGCGGTTGCGCTCGCCGCCCGAGAGATCCTTCACCCGCTTCTGCTGGTCCGACCCCTTGAAGTTGAAGGCCGCCGCGTACGAGCGGGCGGGGACCTCGCGGGTCCCCAGCACCACCACGTCGCGGCCGTCCGAGATCGTCTCCCAGACCAGCTTTTCGCCGTCCAGGCTGTCGCGGCTCTGGTCGACGTAGGCCACTTTGACCGTCTCGCCGACCCGGATCGAGCCGGCGTCCGGCGTCTCCTGGCCGACGATCATGCGGAACAGGGTCGTCTTGCCGGCGCCGTTGGGGCCGATGACGCCGACGATGCCGCCGGGCGGCAGGGAGAAATTGAGATTCTCGATCAGGAGATTGTCGCCATACCCCTTGCGCAGCCCCTTGGTCTCCACCACCACGTCGCCGAGGCGGGGTCCGGAGGGGATGTGGATCTCGTTCGGATCGCTCCGCTTGTCATATTCCCGGTCCTCCTGGAGCAGCTTCTCGTAGGCGGTGAGGCGGGCCTTGCCCTTGGCCTGGCGGGCGCGCGGCGACATCCGCACCCATTCGAGCTCGCGCTGCAGCGTGCGCCGCCGCGACGACTCGGTCTTCTCCTCCAGGGCGAGGCGCTCCTGCTTCTGCTCCAGCCAGGAGGTGTAATTCCCCTTCCAGGGGATCCCCTGGCCGCGGTCGAGCTCCAGGATCCAGCCGGCGACGTTGTCGAGGAAGTAGCGGTCGTGGGTGACGGCGACCACCGTGCCCGGGTAGTCGGCGAGGAAGTGCTCCAGCCAGGCGACCGACTCCGCGTCGAGATGGTTGGTGGGCTCGTCGAGCAGGAGGAGGTCGGGGCGCTGGAGGAGCAGCCGGCAGAGCGCGACCCGGCGGCGCTCGCCGCCCGAGAGCTTGTTGACGTCGGCGTCCGGCGGCGGCAGCCGGAGGGCGTCCATGGCGATCTCCAGGGTGCGGTCGAGCTCCCAGGCGTTGGCGTTCTCGATGGCGTCCTGGACGCGCGCCTGCTCGGCCATCAGCTTGTCCATCGCGTCGTCCGACATCTCCTCGCCGAACCTGGCGTTGATCTCGTCGAACTTGTTGAGCAGGGCGCGGGTCTCGGCCACCCCCTCCTCGACATTGCCGAGCACGTCCTTGCTGGCGTCGAGTCGCGGCTCCTGCGACAGATAGCCGACCCTGGTCCCCTTGGCGGCCCAGGCCTCGCCGACGAACTCCTTGATCTCGCCGGCCATGATCTTCAGCAGCGTGCTCTTGCCGGCGCCGTTCAGGCCCAGCACGCCGATCTTGGCGCCCGGGAAGAACGACAGCCAGATATCCTTCAGGACCTCGCGGTTGGGCGGATAGACCTTCCGCAGATCCTTCATCACGTAGATATATTGCTCAGCCATATGACTCCTGAACTGCGATCCTTGGATTGGGGTAAGAAGACGACAGACCGCTGACGAGGGGGATTATAACCCAGGAAGGCCTCCGCCTTCGTTCTGAAGGACCTTTCCGGCCCGGTGAGGGAAGCGCGCATCCAGCCCTTCGTCCCCGCCGGCTTCTATGATTCCAAGGCCGGAGGCTCGATTCGGCGCAAGCCGGCGATCTCGTCGAAATCCCCGTCGTTGCAGATCGCCTGAGCAGCATGAATCCGGGCTACCGCGGCGTGGCGGGCCACCCGCTCCAGGAACTTCCTGCTCGGCTCTTTATAGGGATGTTCGGCGCCGGCCGCATACATGAAGATATTCGCGTCGATCAGAATCACGGCAGGAGATCCTCGGCCCGGGGGACTGATTCACGCTTCATCGCACCGAAATTTCCGACGGGGAGAAACATTGCAGCCAACTGCCGGACCGCTTCGAGGCGTGTCTCGGCAGACACCAGCCCATATTGAATCTCGCACGCCTTACGTACGAGATCCCCCAAACTCGTCCCCTGCTGCTCCGCCCGACGCGAAAGTTGCTCGTGCAGATCCGGCGGGAACCGAATGGTCGTCTTCTTTGTGAGCTCCATATGCGCCTCCGTAGGTGGATAATAGCGCTCCATAAGCGTGTCAAGCGAAAGCGGAGGACGAGGTGCAGGAGGACGAGGTGCCGCTCCGCTGTCTCCGTCGAGCCGCCTGCGATGTTTTTCAGAGACTTACGAGGTTGGTCGGCCCGATGACGCCGGAGTTTCACCACGGGGGAGGCTCGGGCCCACGTTTGGGCCGGCCCGGCCCACGCTTGGGCCCGTTCCGCCCCTTTGTGGGGCCGTCGCGCCCCCGCTGGGGGCCGGCCGGCCCTTACGAGATCTCGTAAGTCCCCCATTGGGGGCCGACCGGCCCCTCCGTGGGGCCGCTGCGCCCACGCTTGGGCCCGTCCGCCCCTTACGAGATCTCGTAAATCCCTCGTTAGGGACCGGCCGGCCCCACCGAGGGGCCGGCTGGCCCAAGCGTGGGCCGGACCGGCCCAAACGTGGGCCAGACCGGGTACTCCCTTCGTCAAGGCCGCCCACGAGAGGGCTCTCAGGGCCTCCTCGTGGGCCCGAGCCGCCCTTTCGAGGGCCGCCCCGGCCCTTTCGAGCGGCATCACCCGAGAGGTCTTCGGGATACCGGCCCGCGCTGGGGCGAAATACGGACTGCTCGCCGGGATTCCGGTAGACTATACTACGTTCCTGAAGTTCGATCCGAATTTTGCGTCCGGCAGGCGAATCACCCACCCGCTGAAAGCCGGGTAAGTGAACGCATGAACCTTCGATGGCATAGGCCACATAAAGTAAGAGGGGTGCCCATGGTAGATGCGTGTAGCACTGGCAGCCAGAATTCTGTATCCGATCTGTTGCAATATTCGGAAATTTCTATGGGGAAGAGACGAAGCCATGTAGTCTTTGTTGCCCATGGCCAGAAGGAAGCGAATCTCTGGCGCAGGTATCTCCCCCGCTTGGCAGCAAGTGCTGGCCTAGAGAAAGATTTTGATCTGACCTGTTGGCCGGATGGTGGCTCCTTTACGAGTAGGCATCGTTTGAGGGATTGGATTTCTCCGGTTATACGAAGGGCTGAGAGACTACGCAGGCATCTTGAGAGACCGCCTTTCGTGGACCCTGATCCAAGCATGGATCCTGATATTACGCTAGTTAGCCTAGGAAAGGGATGCTGTGTCGCACAGGCGTACATCCTCCGCTGCCTTTCCGAAGACGAGACGGTGCGGTTCGTCCGACGAATAAGACAAGTGATCGCCATATGTCCTACACGCTTCCGACGGTACCGGACTCTCCTAGTCATTACGATTGCGGCGACGCTTCTTGCTTTCCTTTTGCAGATATATAGCCATTTTTCTCCCAATTCGTTGCCCGTGGAGCCATACTTGGCTACTCTAGGCGTTATTCTTACTTTTATTTCTATATATTTCGGAATTGTTTCTAACCCATCGTTTATGGAGATGCTTGGCTTTAAGCCGATTCGGCTGGACCGAGATGATCTACATAGACAATTCCGGGATTACGTTCTCGAAGGAGAAAAGAACAAGCCGAATACTTGGCCTATACCCGAGCAGGTACTCGATATCCAGGATTTTGGCGAGGATGAAGAGTCTGATGCAACAAGAATTACTCAAGCGATTCTACAGCCTCCAGGCCACAAGAATGTCTATGAGGTTGACCTTCTTGAGAGAAGGTTGGTGATCTCTCCAACCGCGGCACCACTTCCGATGGAGATTGAGGTCGCCTCGGTAGATAACACCGCATACCTTGTTCATAGAGTGATTTTTTCGGAACATAACGCGACGTCAGAATCCTCTGCAATCCACCCTTGGGAACTCCGCTACCAGAGCTATGGAGGTAAGATTCAGGTGCACGAGATCCCGAACGGCAACCGCTGGACGCCCCAGGAGCGTTCCGCCTATCAGTACACACATGCGCAGTATGTTTTTCGGTTCGTTCCGGAAGCTTCTCAGGCATATGCTCTTGACGCCACTTTGTGGAACGGTTTTTCTCAAGGCAACCGAGATTCCCACATGCATTTACGGGCGGATACGTACTTCAAGCGGCTTCTTTGCTTCCTTGACCTCCGACCCTACCTTGAGGCTCATTGGCAAGTTCAAAGGCCACCTGAGGCTTATTTCTTTTTCGGACGAATTCCGAAGGCAAGGGGTAGGGACCGGGATCTTGACGGCCTTAGTTGCGATTGTGTGAAAAATAATAGGGTCCTGGATAGAGGTATCCCAGTCAAGGTTAACGTGATCGAGCCAGGTCTATACAGGTGGGAGGTCGAGCAGATCCGAGACGGCGGAATACTTGGCTTTGTTTTCGATGTATATTCCGGGGAGGCCAGTTAAATGGACCATACCGTCAATCTGGTGCTGGACGACGGCGAGTCGGCTATTTTTGGTTACGGGTCCTTACTCTTGAAGCGGCACATGGAATTTACTTTGGGAAGGAAGTATGAAAAACCGTTTTTGGCCTGTGTGCTAGATGGTTGGTTTCGAACATGGGATGTCATTATGCAGAACAAGAATTTCTATGCAGACACGCCATCCGGCCGATTGGTTCCAGAGAATATTATTTATCTCAATATCCATCCAAGGACTGGTGGTGTGCTCAATGGAGTGGTATTCATTGTCCGGCCTGAGGAACTTGCCGCATTTGACCGACGGGAGTGGATTTACGATCGCCGTACGGTCACCCAGGATCTTAAGGGAGTCAAAATTGTTGGGGGAGAAGCTTTCGCTTATGTCGCCAAGCCTGAGTTGATCCTTCCGCCTGAGCCAAGCCGGGGCTATGCCGCGATTCGGCGTACGTATCTCAACGTCATAGACGAGGGCCTTAGTGACTGGGGTTCAGATTTCCGCAGGCTCTACGAGAACTCCACTCAAGCCGTTCCTGTGGATCTTGTGATAGACGACCACAAGCTGGACGACGGCACGCATCCTTTACTGGCTGATTTCAGGCGGCCCGTATAGGCATTGCTGCCCAAATAGGTGCCACAAATAGGGTAGAGTCGGCGGCGGGCGCGGTGGCTTAGGCTGAGGGAGTAGCTGTTGCCGGCGGCTTTCCAACCGCGAGGGACCTGCTCTCCTGGCAGACACAAGCCGGGTGATGGCTAGAGATTATGGGTAAGGGAGCATGGCGCGGCAGGTAGATACAAGTTCGACGAATGATTATGCTTGCATACGAGGATTGAACGACATTGGACGACAAGAGACGAGGAGGATTGACGTGAGCGGACTAACGGCTCAGGTAAGCACGCAAGCGTGCCGGAATTTGTATAAGTTCATGCGTGCTGGAGTCAGTGGAGTGATATTAGGGCTCAGTCTGTCTATTGTCGCTGTCGCCGCGCAGCCGACCATTGCGCCGAATAGCGATGTTGTTGCGAATATTGTAGCGACCGCTCGGGGGCGTGAAGTAGAACTGACCGAAGAAAAAGAGGCTTTAGAGAAGCGGGGCAAAGCTCTGCAGAAAAAAGCAGCGGAAAGTTGACAGTGCGCTGCGCGGATCTAGTCGTGAGGAGCGAATCAGGGCGGCAGATCTGTATCGCGGTGAACAAAGCGCACTAGTGGATCTCCGGTCTACTCTTGATCGAGAACAGTACCTTCTTCAAACGATGATTCGGACAGAGAGTTACGGACTCGATTACTTGGCGAAGAACCCTTCCGCAGTCTCGGATATAGCCCGGCTTAATATTCGATTGAAAGCGGATTTGGATTCGTCAGAAGAGAAATCGCAAGAACGCTGGGACAGAGCGAAGCGGGACGGTCTTACTCCCGACCTGACAGATCAGATGCAGTCCGAGCGCTCTGCATTCCAGCAAGCGAGAGAGGCTTATGAAAAAGAGTGGAAAATGCACAACTATACTCTTGCTGCAACCGGAAGCCTCTCGCTTGAGGCGGCCCTTGAGCGCTCTGCCGCGGCGAATAAACAGGAGGTTGCAAGATATCGCCGAAGAGAGGAAAGTATAGAGGAATCCAAGAAAGTATGGGCAGGCCTGATCGCAACGATCGGCGCCGCCGCGGTGTTGTCGAACATTTTAGGTTCGACGGAGATGTCGCCGGAGCAGCAGAAAGACGAGATCCGAGTGGTCAATGATATATTGAGAAACAGCTGCATCTACCGGGGCGGGTATTTTCTGGGAGCTGGCGATTATACGTTGGGCTCTTGCTCGGTGCTCTAATAGGTTTATGGAAGATGCCTGTACATTTGCTAGTTTCAACTGACCAGTTGATTATAGTCGCTAAGTTGCTGCGGCGAGCCCTACCGGCCAGCCATAAAGGTTGCCAGCCATAAAGGTTCCAGGTGATTCGTGAAGAGGGCGTCAAAGCCTCCAATTTCTCCACAGGGTAGGCCGAGATCGGGGAGTTGGAGACGAGGTTTTGATCGGTCCGCATGCCTGTCTCCTTGTTTGACGGGCAGAAATCGGGCAGAGCTGGCCTTTTGGGCTTGAACTTTGGTCTTCTTTTCGAGGCCTGGATACACGTCCCCTGAGGAGGAGCAGCTCGCAGCTTCGTGGGCCTGTGAGCGAACGGCTTGGAGGGGAGCGGCTATCCTCCCACGAAAGGAAGCGCTGGCGGGAAGCACCCGGCGGGGAAGGACGCGTTTCGATCTCCCGCTCTCAGTTTCTCGGCGGCATCCCGGAAGGCGGCGACGAACCAGGCGTAGCCTTCGTAGAGCTCTCGGCGGACGGCCTCGCGGAGCGCGTGGAACAGGGGCGCGGGAGATTTCTTCGGGCGCGCGGGGCGGTGGTGCGGATGCCTCCCCAGGATCGCCGCTACGCTCAGAGGTTCGCCGCCGGTGTTGGCTCTCCGGGCAGCAGCTTCGGTTTCGATCTGCGCGAGCACGTTCAGAGCCCGGCGCTTCCAACGGGCCGCGGAGAGGTGCTTCCAGCAGGGTAGGGGAGAGAGCGTCACGGTCTCGCGGGTCGCGTACTGGAGCCGGTCGAACGTTTCTCCCCGCTGCCGGGCGGCGTACTCCTGGGTCCGGCTGAACCAATACCCCTGGAGCGGCTCACCATCCACCAGGGCGCGTGCGACGTGGAGGCCCGGCCAGTCCTGAGGCCGTTTGACCAACCCCTCTTTGGCGCCGTGGCTGAAGATGTATTTCAGCCGCGCGATCTGGGTCTCCTCTTCGGAGCTGACGACGATCGCCTGGTAGCGCCGCGACCAGATCCCATCGCTCCAGCCAACGAGCCGGCCCACCTCCCGCGCGAGGTTGGAGTTAAGATAGCGTATGAAGTTGGAGAGTTGGCGGGCGTCCCCGGCGTCGAGCAGCAAGTGGTAGTGGGACGAGAGGAATACAAAAGCGCAGATCGGGACGGCATACAGCCTCTGAGCTCTCCCCAGGACTCCAACGACGATCTCGTTGAGCTGCGGGCTGGGACGGAGGAGATGGCGGCCCTGGACGGTGCGGCAGGTGACCTCGACGAGGGCCCCGCGGAGTATTCCTGCGATCTCGACATGCAGTGTCCGCGATGCGATGCGAGCCGCCACCCAGACTTCCCGCTGGCTCAGAAGCGCCGGATTCTCGCCGTCCTGGGATATGTTTGACCGCCCTGCCGCCGAACGAGTCGTTGCGGCAGACGGAGGCGCGCAGCGCTCCGCACCGGCAGCAGAGATCACGTTCGCGCTTCCGCAGCTGAACGTGGGCGTTAAACGTCGGAAGCGCTACCCTCGGAGATTTCAGCCAACATCGGAGGTCCGAATGCGAAGAGTCACAGGCATTGGCGGCATCTTCATGAGCGCCAAGGATCCGAAGGCGCTATGCGATTGGTACAAGAAGCACCTCGGGATCGACGTCCAGGACTGGGGTGGAGCAGCCTTCACCTGGACTGACTCCGAAGGCAACCCGACCAAGGGAACTACGATCTGGTCAGTCGGTCCAGCGGACGGCAACCACTTCACCCCGAGCAAGTCGACCTTCATGGTCAACTATCGAGTCGAAGATCTGGCAGCACTTCTTGAAGCACTGCGCGAGGAGGGTTGCGACGTGCTCGAGAAGACCGACGACTCGGAGTACGGGAAATTCGGATGGGTCATGGATCCTGAGGGCAACAAAGTGGAGCTCTGGCAACCGCCAGAAGGGCAATGAAGTTCGGTTACTCGTGAGGAGGACCGACGTCTAACCCCTCGCTCAACCGGACGCCCAACAGCCGGCTTCGCCGTCTGTCCGGCCGCCGGTTCGCTCGAACGTTATCCCGCCTGGGCGAAGCACAGTGAAGCCGCGCCGGAATGGTATGGATAATGCACCGGATTGACGCGGAATTGTCCGCCGAGCCAATGCCCTTCGACTGCGAGCGCATCGTTGACTCCGGCGTCGGGTGGCTCATCACGATGGAGAAGTGACATGGTAAAGCCAGCAAAGAACACGATTTGCCTTTGGTACGATGGCGACGCCGAGGACGCGGCGCGGTTTTATGCCAGGACCTTTCCCGATTCATCCGTTAGCGCGGTGCACGCCGCACCGGGAGACTTTCCGTCCGGTAAGAAAGGGGATGTGCTGACGGTCGAGTTCACCGTGATGGGAATTCCCTGCCTCGGGCTCAATGGCGGACCAGCGTTCAAGCACAACGAAGCATTCTCGTTTCAGGTCGCAACCGCCGACCAGGCCGAAACCGATCGTTACTGGAACGCAATCGTCGGCAACGGCGGCCAAGAGAGTGAGTGCGGCTGGTGCAAGGACAAATGGGGCCTCTCCTGGCAGATCACGCCGGTGGCGCTGACGCAAGCGATAACCGATCCCGATCCCGCTGCCGCCAAGCGCGCGTTCGATGCGATGATGCAAATGAAAAAGATCGACATCGCCGCAATCGAGGCGGCGCGCCGCGGTTGAGGTTGCATCTCGGAAACGTGCATCTCGGAAGCGCAAGGGGAACATGACGGGCGGGCCCGAACCCGCTCGTCCTGAGTCTGCAGGTGCGGCTCGTCGCCCGGCGGGCCGCTGAACGTCGATCCGTTAGGCGACTCGAAACCACCAGTGGCTTGCACCTCTGGCCCGCGGCCTCCTTTTCGGTCTCACGGGCCTCTCCATGATATAATAAAACGTTGCGTCGCATGGCTATTTTGCCATGCAGCTCATCTCTGCCCTGGAGGAATCGATGGCCATTCCAAGCTTGCACAACTATTCCCTGCTCAACGCACAAATGCGCGCGGTCTCGATGAAGATGGGAGAGCCGTACGACGACCTGCCGCCGCAGTCCACCCTCGCTGCTCTCGTCGGGCACGGCGGCATGTACACGCTGCTCGATCCGGATCTCATGACGGCACGGATGGTGGCGTTGGTTCCGAGTGGGGCCGAAGCGAAGGCCAACGCCGCCGGCATCGCCAACAAGCTGCGGGACGTGGCGGCCCATTTCTTCTACAAGCTCGTCGACAAGGAGGGGTATACGGTCCACTCCGAGCTCATGGCGTACATCTCGGAGCCCGGTGACGACAACGGCGTCACCTACAATACGGGCGCGGACCCCAGCCCGGACATTCCGGCGGCCTTCACCTTCGTCGGACAGTTCATCGATCACGATCTGACCTTCAACGGCATGAACCTGACGGCGGATGAGCGTGGCGTCACGGTGCAGGACGACTCCTCTCCCGTTATCGACCTCGACAGCGTCTATGGGCCCCGGAAGAACGCGCCCAAATTCAAGAAGGTGTTCGATCACAAGGGTCGCTTCATCCTGCGGGAATTCGCCGCGGAGGGCGGCCGGAAGGGGTATGACGTTCCCCGCAAGGACGACGGCACGGCGATCATCCTCGATCCCCGCAACGACGAGAACCAGCTCATCCTCCAGATCCACCTGCTGGTGCAGCGATTCCACAACCAGCTCATCGATTGTGGGGCGTTGCATAACGAGCTCCATGGCCTCGACGTCGCCAACATCGTGGATCGCGTGCGCAAGGAGGTCGTCGCCAACTGGCAGAGCTTCGTCCTCAACGAGTACATGCCGAAAATCCTCGACGCCGCAACCCTTCAACATGTGATCCAGCAGATCCACATCCCGGCGACGAACCCCCATCATCCCGAGCAGCAGTACGGCGACCTGAGGCACAAGCCCTACAAGGATCTGGTGACGGGGAAGAACGTCGTCCGGATGCCTCATGAATTCGCTATCGGCTTCCGCTTCGGTCACAGCCAGCTCCGGCCGGCCTACGTGCTGAATGCGACGAACGTCGTCCTCCTCTTCAAGGACGCCCGGGCGAGCGATCACGTGGTGATCACGGGCATGCCGCCGATCACGGTGAGCGGTAAGGAAGATCTCAAGGGAGGCCGTCCGTTGATGCCGGGGCACGTCGTCGACTGGAGCGTGTTCTATCCAGTCACACCCGGGGAGAAAACCCAGTCGCTCCTGATCGACCACAAGGTGACGGCGCGCGTGTTCAACCTGCCGGAGAGCGCCATTCCCGACGATGTCAAATACATCGGCAACCTGCCGCACCGCAACCTGATCCGCGGCTCGCAGATTGGCGTCGTCTCGGGCGAGGAGCTGGCCGAGTTCTATGGAATCACTCCGATCAATCCCGGGGATGTCCTGGGAGCGGACGCGGGACGGCCGGCGGCGGAAGCCCTGTTCATGCTGGATCCCAAGCCTCAGACTCCCGAGTTCAAGACTCCGCTCTGGTATTACATCCTGAAAGAGGCGGAGGCGACCACCGGCGGCGCCAAGCTGGGCAAGACGGGTAGCCGCCTCGTTGGCGAGGTCCTCGCGGGCGCGCTCTACTACGGCAATGACTTCCCGTACGACGACAACTGGAAGTCCGTGGTCACCGGCACTAACAAGGTGACGCTGCGGAACATCATCGACTACGCCCAGAAGCATTGTTGAAGGAACTCTGCATTTGCACCGCCGACGGAACGTTGGATTGCCAGAGGAAAGGAGAGAAAGGACCTTCGTATTGTTCGTGCTGATCGTTGCCGCCCAATGTTCCAGGTGATTCTATGGCTGGCAAATATGCTTGCACCTGCGGGGAGATTGTTCACACCAACTTGTTTAGTGGACATGGGGTACGCCTGCTCGTTCGTGAAGAACTGCTTGAGGTTGATGCTACGAAAGCAGATCAAGATGTTATCCACCGTCTCGTCCTGGAAAGTCTCACGGTGGCGGAGTGTCCAAAATGTGGCAAGCTTGCACTTATCGACAACCACTACAACATAAGGTTGTACGCGCCTGTCGACTAGCCTCATCCTAAGACATGAACGACACCACAGACCCCGTGCGCGCGAGCTACGACTCCGTCGCGGCCGCCTACGTCGAGCACCTCTACTCGGAGCTCGCGCAGAAGCCTCTGGATCGGCATCTGCTGAACCGCTTCGCCGAGGAGGTGCGCGAGCGTGGCAGGGTCGGCGACCTCGGCTGTGGACCGGGCCATGTCACGCGGTACCTCCACGATCAAGGCGTCCGGATGCTGGGGCTCGACCTTTCGGCTGAAATGGTCCGGTGGGCAAAGCAACTCAATCCGGACGTCGAGTTTTGGATTGGCGACTTCCGGGCGCTCGATCTCCCGGACGCATCCCTGGCCGGGATCGTCGCGTTCTACTCCGTGATCCACCTGGAGCCCTCAGAGCTCGAGATCGCGTTTCGTGAGCTCCGGCGGGTGCTGGCCCGCGACGGCGTTCTTCTCGTGGCGTTTCATGCCGGCGACCAGACGCTTCACCTCGACGAGCTCTGGGGACAGGCGGTGTCGCTGGATTTTCACTTTCTCCTGCCCAGCATGGTAACCGCCGCCCTCCATGCCGCCGGCTTCCTGGTGACGGAGTCCGTGGAGCGCGAGCCTTACGAAGGTGCCGAGTATCCCAGCCGCCGTTGCTATCTCCTCGCCAGGGCTGCCTGACTCTGCGGTACTGCTGGGCGGCCGCGCGGGCAGGCACCCCGTGTCCCACCGACGCCTGGGGCGGCAGGAAACAATTCAAACCGCCCGCCGTATCTCTACTCTATGCCGGGGACCGGCCGCGCCGGATCGCCGCGCCCGACAGAGGAGATCGGCATGACACGAAAATACTGGCTCAACCTGGGTCCCAGCCTGCTGGTGGGCATTGGAATCGTCGGATCAACCCTCGTCGCGGTGCTGGCCGCCGAATCCGGATGGTTCGTCCTGGCCGGACCGCTGCTCCTGGCGCTCGCGGTCGTGAGTGCTGACATGATGGACTCCCGGCTGCGAGGAAAATCGTCGCGCCCGTCTTGGCCTGCACTGTTGTTGGGAGGCTCGTTCCTGTGGGCGGGCTTGATCGTGGCGCTTCGCGACCCGAGTCTTGTCAAGGAGCTCCTTCCGATCGCCGGCGCCTCCGCTTGGGCCACCCTCCTGCTGCGCCCCGGGAGCCCGCGCAAGACGTGCGGAAGCATCTAACATCAACCAGCAGGAGCAAGAAACATGATTGCACGACTCATGGGGCTCAAGACCATTTCGCCCAGCGGACTGCATGAATTGATGCAGAAACAGCCGGTGACGGTCGTCGACGTCAACTCTCGTCAAAGCTGGACCAAGGGACGGGTTCCCGGCGCATTGAATCTCGATCCCGTTGGCTACAAGGGCAGTGACCTACCGGCGGACAAAGAATCCAGTCTGGTGTTCTATTGCTCGAATCCCATGTGCAGGAAGGCGCCCAATGCCGCGCGCCGGGCCGAGAAGATGGGCTACGGCAATGTGAAGGTGATGTCGGCGGGCATCAGTGGCTGGCTTGCCGCCAAGCTGCCGACAGACGATGGAGAGTAATCTGGCGCGCTAACGCTCCCGCAATTCCGGAAAATCCTCTTCGCGGTGCTCCCCCGCGGGAGCCGCGGGCCGGTCGAGCTCGCGGGTGCGCAGCTCGACGCGGCGGATCTTGCCGGAGATGGTCTTCGGCAACTCGGCGAACTCCAGGCGGCGAATCCGCTTGTACGGCGCGAGACGTTCGCGCGCGAAACGCAGGATCGCCAGCGCCGTTTCGGCGGTGGGCTCCCAGTCGCGGGCGAGCACCACATAGGCCTTGGGGACCGCCAGGCGGATCGGGTCCGGCGAGGGCACCACGGCCGCCTCGGCCACGGCGGGGTGCTCGATGAGCACGCTCTCGAGCTCGAACGGGCTGATCCGGTAATCGGAAGCCTTGAAGATGTCGTCGGACCGGCCGACGTAGGTGATGTAGCCGTCCGGATCACGGGAGCCGATGTCGCCGGTGTGGTAATAGCCGCCGGCCATCGCTTCGGTGTTGCGCTCGTCGTCGCCGTGATAGCCGGTCATGAGCCCCAGGGGGCGGTTCGACAGCGCCAGGCAGATCTCGCCTTCGTCCCCTTCCGTGCCGGTGATCGGATCGACCAGGACCACGGAATAGCCGGGGACCGGGCGCCCCATCGAGCCCGGTTTGATCGGTTGGCCCGGGGTGTTGGCGATCTGCACGGTGGTCTCGGTCTGTCCGAAGCCGTCGCGGATCCGCAGGCCCCAGGCCCTCTCCACCTGCTCGATCACCTCCGGGTTCAACGGCTCGCCGGCGCCGACCAGCTCGCGCACCGGGAGCCTGATCCTGCCGAGATCGGTCTGGATCAGCATCCGCCAGACCGTGGGCGGGGCGCAGAAGGTGTCCACGCCGCAGCGTGCCATGGCCGCCAGCAGCCCGCCGGCGTCGAACCGCTGGTAGTTGTAGATGAAGACCGTCGCCTCGGCGTTCCAGGGGGCGAAAATATTGCTCCAGGCGTGCTTGGCCCAGCCCGGCGAGGAGATGTTCAGGTGCACGTCGCCGGGGCGCAGGCCGATCCAGTACATGGTCGAGAGGTGCCCGACCGGGTAGGAGGCGTGGGTGTGCTCGACCAGCTTGGGGCTGGCGGTGGTGCCGGAGGTGAAGTAGAGCAGCATCGGGTCCGAGGCTTGAGTTAACCCGTCCGGAACGAAGTCCGCCGGAGCGTCATAGGCCCGCGCGTAGTCCAGCCAGCCGGCGGCCGGCGAGGGTCCCACGGCGATCCGCGTGTAGTCGCCGGGGAGGTCGGCGAACTTGCCGGTATCGGCAGAGGCGGCGACGACGTGCCGGGCGTTTCCGCGGTCGAGCCGGTCCCGCAGGTCGTCCGGGCTGAGCAGCCGCGTCGCCGGGATGATCACGGCGCCGAGCTTCATGGCGGCCAGGAAGGTCTCCCACAGCTCGACCTGATTGCCCAGCATGAGGATCAGCCGGTCGCCGCGCGACACGCCCTGAGCGCGCAGCCAGACGGCCACCCGATTGGATCGCGCCGCCATCTCCGCGAAGCTCCACCGCCCTTCCGTGCCGTCCTGCTCGACGATCCACAGCGCCGGCCGGTCCGAGGTCGCGGGATCGCGGGCCACCGCGTCGAAATGGTCCAGCGCCCAGTTGAAGTCCGTCAGCTCGGGCCAGCGGAAATCCCGGCAGGCGGTGTCGTAGTCCTCGCGGTGAGCCAGCAGGAAGTCCCGGGCGGCACGGAAAGCAGTGATGGAATCGGCGGCCATGGCGTCCTCCGGGGAAAGGGTACCACCGGGCGGGCGGCTCACGAGCCGACCGCGCTCTTGGCATGACTCCGGCGGAGTTCGAGGATCTCGTTGCCTCTTTGGCTCCAGGGAGGTTCTACCCGGTTCCGAGAGCGGCTATACTTGCGCATTGAAAGGAGGGCCAAAGAATGTGCCCGCGATCGCGCAACCCTCGGAATCTTTTCGAAACTGAGACAAAGGCGCTCGCCCCATGGTTCATGCCTCTTCTGCTGAGTAGGCGTGCCGGCATGAAGCGCTTCACGATCCTATTCCTGGCAGAGATCCTCTCCATATCCGTTCTTCTCTCGCCTGGGGCGGACGCTCAACCGAGGACCACCACACCGCCAGTCACGCACCAGGACATCGGTGCCGAGCCGGGCCACCTGCCGAAGGCCCACTATGTCCCCAGCCGAACGACCCAGCCCTATCCGGTTTGGATCGAAAAATCGATGCTTCTCAACCCAGACCGTTCCGTGAACACGAACCTGGTCCCCCCTCCCGGTGTCGCCGCCATCAAGACCCTTCGTAGAACTCCCGCGGAAGGCGGCTGTGTTCGGGTCGGCGCCGCGTTCGAAGATACAATGGGAATCCCCCCACGAGAGACGATCGAGGAAGGCACCCGGAATTCACGGCTGATAGTCCTCGGGAGGGTCACAGAAAAGGCTTACGGTTTCCAAGTAGACGTGCCCGGGCAACTCCTCCGCGTCGTCCCGGAGGAGACGTTGAAAGGCGTTCCGCGGGACGTTCCTGCCTATTTCGTGTTCGTACCGGTGGCAACCTTTCATCTGGATGCCATGCCTCTCTGCAAGACCGACGACCGCTTTGCTGATCCTCCAGAGGTGGGGGATGAAGTGCTCCTTTTTGCCCCCTCTGAGCCTGATCGGCATGAAGACGAAAGGGAGCCCTTTTTCGAGTTGGAGGATGACAGAGGTCTCGTCACGCTCCACTCGAGCGACGTGGTGAGCCTGCCAAGAGCTTGGCGAAGCAAGGGGGCTGCGAAGTCGTCTCCCCTCACGAGGGGAGGCCTTCTCGAGCGCGTACATCTCGCCATAGGCTTAAA
The DNA here is from genome assembly GCA_963698025.1 of uncultured Acidobacteriota bacterium. Taxonomy (GTDB): domain Bacteria; phylum Acidobacteriota; class Thermoanaerobaculia; order Multivoradales; family UBA5704; genus DATARR01. Next base: position 4,290,423 of record OY969112.1, read on the forward strand.
AGATGAGGCCGAGAGGTCCGACTATTTACCTGAGGAGGAACTGGTTCGCGGCCGGTTCCCCTCAGCTATGTCCATGGTACTAGTACAAAAGTTCGGCAGGCACCTGTGGCTGGACTCGCCCCATTTCGTGCTTCTTCGACTGAAGGGAGTTCTGCCAGCATGAAGCGCTTCATGATCCTATGGCTGACGGCGATCCTCTCAGGAGCCGTTTTCCTCTCGCCTCGAGCGGACGCTCAATCGAGCAAGGCCGCTCCGCCCGTCACGCACCAGGACATCGGTGCCGAGCCGGGCCATCTGCCGAAGGTTCACTACATCTCCAGCCGAGCAGTATGGGGACCTTATCCGATCTGGATCGAAAGCTCCATGATCCTCAATCCTGACCATTCTGTGAATAAGGAATTGGTCGCCCCTCAAGGCGTTTTGGCGATCAACGACCTCCGGAGAACCCCTACAAAATACGGTTGTGTAAGAATTGGTGCTGAGCCTGAAGATAGTATGGGAGTACCCCCACGGAGCACTCTCGAGGAGGAACGCAGAACTCACGACTGATGATCCTCGGTAAGGTAACCGAAAGGTCCTACGGCTTCAAGGTCGACATACCGGGACAGCTCCTCCGTATCGAACCGGAGGAGATTCTGAAGGGCAAGCCTCGGGACGTGCCCGCGTATTTTGCGTTCATACCAGTGGGCACCTTCAGGGTTGGGGTCCTACCCCTCTGCAAGACCGACGACAACTATGCTGAAGTCCCCAAGGTTGGAGACGAAGTGCTTCTCTTCGTTCCTGATCATCCCGATTGGAAGTTAGATCAAAAAGAACCCTTCCTTGAACTGCAAAACGACGAAGCAGTCGTCACGATCAGCTCAAACGAGGTGGTGAGCTTGCCGAGAAGCTGGCGGAAGGGGGAAGGCGAGAAATATTTGTCTCTTACCAAGGATGACCTTCTCCAGCGTGTACGCGCCACTGTCAGGAAAGAGGCTGCGAACGAGGCGGCGGGGACTGTGAAGAAGAGCCCTGGGATCCCGATTGCGGCCCGTTCTGGAATTCAAAACCTCAGAAGAGTCCTCCTCTGTGAAGTGAGCCGGCTCATGGAGCCTCCGCCAGATACTCCGCCACCGCCCGGGTGAGGGGAAGGCCGGTCTTGATCTCCACATAAAGGAATTGTCCCTGGGGGTTGAGCTCCAGGAAGACGTACTCGCCGTCCTCGCGAAGCTTCATATCGATCGTTCCATACTGGACGCCGAGCTCGTCCATCAATCGCAGCAGGAGCGTCTCGATCTCCCGGGGCAACGAATGCGGCTTGTACGGTGCGTCCAGCAGGCGTCGCGCATCGGTGACCCCGGTGCCGACCGCGAACTCCGCGGCGAAGACCCTCCGCCCGACGACGGTGATCCTCAACTCGTACGGCGCGACGATCTTTTCCTGAAACAGCGTCGGGGTCAGATGGAGAGACTCCAGGGCCGCTTCGGCGCTGGAGTCCCAACTCCGGGTGCCGACGAAGCGGTCGCGCGGCGACTTCACGACCTTGTGGACGACGCGGCCGGCGTGCTTGTGGACGAAGGCTCGCGCCGCCTCGGCGTCATTGGTCATGATGGTGTCCGGAACCCGCAATCCGAGGCGGTGCGCCACGCGAAGCTGGTAGGGCTTCATGGACGCCAGCTCCTGGGCCGCGGGGGCGCTGAGAAAGCGGGCTCCGTTCGCCTCGAACGCGGCCGCCGTAGCCTCCCGCCACTCGCGGAGTGCCCAATCCGCGTCGGCCCTGGACGACGGCGCCGGATTCAGGACGGGTGAAAAGATCCGGCGATACCAGACGCAACGCACCCGTTCGAGATCGACCGGGTCGTGACCCGGGACACTCCAATGCTGATAGTGCCCGCCGCCCGTCGCCATGGTGAATCGGGCCTCGCTGCCGAGCTGGGGGATGTCGACCAGAAAGGATTTCCTGCCCATCCGGCGCAGCTCCTCGGCGACGCACCGGTAGTGCACATCCTGAGCCGTGGAAACGATGGCGATCATGACCGTGTCTCCTCCTCGTCGACGTCGACGATGCCGTAGCTGGCGAAGAATTGCCGTTCGAGGTCCCGGTAGCTCTCGCTCATCTCCCAGGGGGGCTCCTCTCGACGCGTTCGCGTCGCGAACAGCTCCACGGGCCGCCGGACGACGTCGCGGTAGGCCTCGGAAGCGCCGACATCGAGTAGGCGCGCACCGCGGCGCAGGACGAGCCGGACCGGTTGAGCGAGATTTTCCTCCAGGTCCGCGGAGCCGGGGAGCTCGCTGGCCGCCACGACGTCGCTCTCATCGAGATCGACGACCGCCTGGTCGACCAGGAGCCGGATCTGCCCCGGGTGGCCGGCGACCATGATGCCTTCGATCGAAAAAAGATCCTCGACAGCCGGATCGGAGATCATGTTCAGAATCCTTTCTATCGGTTGACCTTGCAAGGAACCCGGGCGGTGCATCCTGGGCGAGCTCCCGGGACGCACCGCGCGGGGGGGCCGGCGGGCGCCTTTAGTCGAGGCTGTCGTCGGCGCCGGGGCAGCAGGACACCGTGGTGCCCGCCGGCGGCATGCCGCCTTTGATGTCGCGGAGAGCCTGTTCGTCGAGGACGGCGCTGCGATGCGCTCTCGTCGGCAGGACCTCACCCTCGATCTTGTTCTTCAGGGCCTTCAGGTTGGTCTTCATCGTCCGTTCCTTTCCGGTAGCGGCTCTCGGCATTGAGGCCGCGAAGCTTGATGGAGAATGGAACGAAGCGGCGCCCGAAAACCCCTCACGCGGGATATGAGGTCGATCCCGGCTTGCGCGGGCGGATCGAAGACGGTCTAATCGGACGCCGTGACGGCTTCCGAGACCCATCGCACGGAGACTCATCGCACAGAGACTCATCGCACGATCGACGCGGTCTGGCGGATCGAGTCGGCCCGGCTCATCGCCGGTCTCGCGCGGATCGTGCGCGACGTCGGTCTCGCCGAGGAGCTCGCGCAGGACGCCCTGGTCGCCGCGCTCGAGCAGTGGCCGGAGTCGGGCGTCCCGCGCAACCCGGGCGCCTGGCTCATGGCCACCGCCAAGCATCGCGCCATCGACCGGCTGCGCCGCAGCCAGCGGCTGACACGCAAGCACGAGGAGCTCGGCCGCGAGCTCGAGGCGCGGCAGGAGGGGGCCGTGCAGGATCTCGACGCCGCGATCGACGACCCCGTCGGCGACGACCTCCTGCGTCTCGTGTTCACGGCCTGCCATCCGGTGCTCTCTTCCGAGGCGCGCGTCGCGCTCACTCTCCGCCTGCTCGGCGGTCTGACCACCGAGGAGATCGCGCGCGCCTTCCTCGTCCCGGAGCCGACCATCGCCCAGCGCATCGTGCGGGCCAAGCGGACCCTGGCCAAAGAGCGGGTCCCCTTCGAGGTCCCCCGCGGCCCGGAGCTCGCCGCCCGCCTGTCGTCGGTGCTCGAAGTCATCTATCTCGTCTTCAACGAGGGGTACTCGGCGACCGCCGGCGACGACTGGATGCGCCCCGCGCTCTGCGAGGAGGCGCTCCGTCTCGGCCGTATCCTCGCCGAGCTGCTGCCGGAGGAGCCGGAGGTCCACGGCCTCGTCGCCCTGATGGAGATCCAGGCCTCGCGTTCGCGGGCGCGGACCGGTCCGTCGGGAGAGCCCGTCCTGCTGCTCGACCAGAACCGTGCGCGCTGGGACCGCGTGCTCATCCGCCGGGGTCTCGCGGCCCTCGAACGGGCCGAGAGGCTCGGCGGCGCACGGGGGCCTCATGTGTTGCAAGCCGCCATCGCCGCCTGTCACGCCCGCGCGCTGACGCCGGCGGCGACGGACTGGACGCGCATCGCGGCGCTCTACGCGGCGCTCGCTCAAAGCCTGCCGTCCCCCGTCGTGGAGCTGAATCGCGGGGTCGCGGTCGCGATGGCCTTCGGGCCAGCGGCGGGTCTCGAGATCGTCGACGCGCTCGCCGCGGAGCCCGCGCTGGCGGGTTATCACCTCCTGCCGAGCGTGCGCGGCGACCTCCTCGCCAAGCTCGGCCGCTTCGACGAGGCCCGGGTGGAGATCGAGCGAGCGGCCTCGCTCACCCGCAATGCCCGCGAGCGCGACCTGCTGCTCGCCCGCGCCGCCGCCTGCGCCTCGCAAACCTCACAGGAGGATGTTGTCGATTTCGGGCTCCCCCGAACGACTACCTGACGTGCAGAGTCGTTCAAGACTCCGACGAACCAGGAGAAAGCCATGAAATATCTTTGTCTGGCCTACGGTGACGAGCAGAAGTTCAACGCGATGTCCAAGAGCGAGATGGACGACCTCATCGCCAAGTGTGGCGCCTACGACCAGGAGCTCCAGCAGGGGGGGCACCTGGTCTCCGGGATGAGTCTCGGCTGGGGGGCCACCACCCTGCGGCTCCGCAACGGCAAGCTCTCCATCACCGACGGTCCCTTCGCCGCGACCAAGGAGGTGGTGGGCGGGCTCGTCGTCATCGAGGCCCGGGACCTGAACGAGGCCATCCAGGTGGCCTCGCTCCACCCGGCCGCGCGCATGGGCGAGGAGCTGGGGTGGGGCGTCGAGGTGCGGCCGATCGAGGAGCTCCCGCCGTGCAAACCGGATCCGGCGACCCAGGGTTGAGCCGCCAATGAGCGGGGATGTGGCCGTCCGCGAGCTGGTGGACTCCGTCTATCGTTCCGATTCCCGCCGGGTGCTCGCCACGCTCATTCGCCTCCTCGGCGACTTCGATCTCGCCGAGGAGGCTTTGCACGACGCCTTCGCGGCCGCGCTGGAGCGCTGGCCGCGGGAGGGTCCGCCCGCCAGGCCCCGGGCGTGGCTGGTATCGGCCGGCCGTTTCAAGGCCATCGACCGCCTCCGCCGACGCGCCCGGTTCGACGCCTCCCTGACAGAGCTTGCCGAGCGGGCCGGCGCGAGCCATGCCACGTGGGACGGCGAGGGTGTCGAGGACGTCGAGGACGACCGGCTGCGGCTGATCTTCACCTGCTGCCATCCGGTCCTGCCGCCGGACGCGCAGGTGGCGTTGACGCTGCGCCAGGTCTGCGGCCTGACGACCGAGGAGATCGCGAGCGCCTTCCTCTCCACTCCGTCCACGGTCGCCCAGCGGATCGTGCGCGCCAAGGCGAAGATCCGCGACGCGCGGATTCCCTATGCGGTGCCGCCGCTGGCCGAGCTGCCGGATCGGCTGGACAGCGTTCTCCACGTGATCTACCTGGTGTTCAACGAGGGGTATTCCGCGTCGTCGGGGGAGTCGCTGACGCGGCACGATCTCTCGGCCGAGGCGATCCGCCTGGGACGATTGCTGGTCGAGCTGCTGCCGGAGCCCGAGGCGGTGGGGCTCCTGGGCCTGATGCTGCTGCAGGAATCGCGGCGCGCCGCGCGCACCTCACCGGCCGGGGAGCTGGTCCTGCTGGACGACCAGGACCGCTCGCTCTGGAACCGGGAGCAGATCGCCGAAGGCTCGGCGCTGGTGGAGCGGGCGCTGCTTTCGCGCCGGTTCGGCCCCTACACGCTCCAGGGTGCGATCGCGGCGGTGCACGCCGAGGCGCCCGCCGCCGCCGCCACGGACTGGGCCCAGATCGTGGGACTGCACAACGTGCTGGGCCCGGCCGACCGCTCACCCGTCGTCGAGCTGAACCGCGCCGTGGCCATCGCGATGCGCGACGGTCCGTCGGCGGGTCTCGTCCTGATCGATGCGATCCTGAAGCGTGGCGATCTGGAGGACTATCACCTGGCGCACGCGGCGCGGGCGGATCTCTGCCGGCGATTGGGGAGAACCGCGGAAGCCCGCGCCGCCTACGAACGCGCCCTCGGCCTTACGCGGCAGGAGCCGGAACGGCGGTTTCTCGAACGCCGGCTGGCCGAGCTGGCAAGATGAACCCTCACCCCCGGCCCCTCTCCCGACCCCTCCCACCCTCCCGCACCGGGAGAGGGGAGAAAAACAGGATCAGCAAATTCCGTGGGAAACAGGTCTCCCTCTTCTCCCGGTGAGGGAGGGTGGGAGGGGTCGGGAGAAGAGGGCCGGGGTGATGAGGGCCAACGCCGGGCCTACGATGACCTGACAACGTAGAGCTGAGGCTTGCTGATCTACACCACCTTCAAAAACATCGCCTTCCCATCCCCCGGCGCGTAGAAGTCCACCAGCTCGGAGACCAGCTGGTAGCCGCAGGCGGCGTAGAAGGCGCGGGTGGGGAGGTATTGCGGGCGGGTCGAGGTCTCGACGTAGACGCGAGTGCGGCCGGTGGTGGCCATCCAGTCCTCGGCGGCTCGCAGGAGGGCGGCGCCGGCTCCCTGGCCTTGAAAGTCGGGGTGGACCACGATCCAGTAGAGGTCGGCGGAGGCGAGCGTTCCCGGGATCGGGCCCCAGCAGGCGTAGCCCGCCACCCGGCCGTCCAACTCGCCGACCAGGAAGCGGTAGTGGCTCGCTTCGCCGTTCGTCAGCCGGTCGTCCACCAGCTCCAGGGCGACCTCCACTTCCTCGGGATTGAAGAAGCCGGTCGCCCGGATCAGCGTCTCCAGCGGCTCGCGATCGGCGGCCTCCAGCCCGTGGCGGACGTGGAGATCCGGACGGCTCTGCTTTCGGACGGCGGGTGCGGGCTCGGCTTGCGGCCGCCCTGCCACCGCGTTCTCCAGAATCCTCCGCACCACCTCCCGCGCAGTCAGGCCCGCTCTCTCCGCTGCCGCGATGAATCCGCCGTCGGCAGCCAGGCAGGGGTTGGCGTTGACCTCCAGGATGCACGGCTCGCCCGCCTCGTCGAGCCGCAGGTCGACCCGCGCGTAGCCTTGCAGGCCGAAGATCCGCCAGGCGGCCCGGGCGAGCTCCCCCGCGCGTTCGAGCAGAGCCGCGTCCGCGGCGCCCTCCGGAAAGCGGCGGACGGTGTGGATGTAGGCGAACGACTCCTCGTGCCACTTCGCCTCGTACCCCAGGACGCGGCTCATGCCGGCGGGGAACCCCTCGTAGACGATCTCGGCGACGGGCAGCACCTCGACGCCGCCGTCCCGGGCGAGCAGCGAGACGTTCAGCTCGCGGCCGGGGAGGAAGGTCTCGGCGACCACCGCCTGGCCGGGGAAACGCGCGGCGAGCTCCCGTGCCCGGAGCACGGCCGCCTCCGGCGTGGAGCAGACCGGATCGCCTTCCAGTCCCAGGGAGGCGTCCTCGCAGGCGGGCTTGAGGATCCACGGTCCGCGGACGCGGTCGAGCAGGTCCGGGCGGTCCGGGTCGAGACGGCCGCCGGGCGCCACCGGCAGCCCCTCGGCGGCCAGCACCGCCCGGGTCGCCAGCTTGTCCGTGGTCACCCAGAGGACGCCGGAGGGGGAGCCGGTGAACGGCAGCCCCAGCAGCTCCAGGACGGCGGCGGCGCCGAGCAGGGCCTCTGGCCGGCCGGCGGGCGATTCCATCAGATTGAAGACCGCCGTTCCCGGGCTCGGATGGATGCGGAGCCACGGCTGCCAGTCCGGCACCGGGACGGTCTGGTGAGGAATGCCGAGAGCCTCCAGGCCCGCCGCCACCAGCTTCACCTGCGCCAGCACGTCGGAGGTCGAGGGATCGGCCTCCGAACCGACGGGGTTATGGGCGATGACGACCCGAGCGATGACGACCCGGGCGAGCCCGCTCAGGTCCACAACTTCCACCGCCGCGCGCTGGCTTCGATCACCTGGCCGAGAAGATCGACGTAGGGAGTGCCGGCCCGGCCGGCCAGGATCGGCAGGTCCGAGTAGGTCGGGTGCAGGCCGGGGAGCGGATTGACCTCCAGGAAGCAGGGCTCGCCGGCGGCGTCGCAGCGGAGATCGACGCGGGCGAGGTCGCGGCAGCCGAGGGCGTTGTAGGTGGCGAGGGCCAGCTCGCGCATCCTCTGGGCGAGGGGCTCGCCGTCGAGCATCCGGTAATCCACCCAGGTCTCGTAGTCACGTTTGTTCAGCGCGGTGTAGGCGGTGTCGGCGCCGGCGCGGAAGGAGACCTCCAGCACCCCCAGCACCCGGGCTTCACCATTGTTGCCGACGATGCCAACGGTCACTTCCCTGCCGGGCAGGAAGCTTTCCACCAGCACCGGCTGATGGAAGGTCGCGATCAATTCGGCGCAGGCGGCCATCAACTCGTCCCGGGTCTCGATCCGGGAGAGCCGCGTCACCCCCTTGCTGCTCCCCTCCGCCACCGGTTTGGCGAACAGCGGAAACGGCAGATCGATCGCGGCGGCGTCCTCCAGCCGTTCCACGAGGACGAACGGCGCGGTCGGCAGGCCGTGGTCGCGCACCACCCGTTTGGCCAGTGACTTGTCGAGGGTGACGGCGCAGGTCAGCGGGTCCGAGAAGGTGTACGGCTGATCGAACATCTCGCAGACGGCCGGCACCTGGGCCTCCCGCGAGCGTCCGCGCACCCCTTCGGCGAGGTTGAACACGAGGTCCCACCGCTCGCCCGCGGCGAGGCGACGAGCGAGCTCGATCCCGCGGCCCACCCGCTCCAACTGATGGCCGAGCTGGCTCAGGGCCGCCTCGAGACAGGCGACGGTCTCCTCTTCGTCGAACTCCATGACGTCCGCGGGCGCGAAGCCCGCGGCGAGGTAATCCGACTTCAGGTCGTAGCAGAGCGCGATCCGCAGCGGTTGCATCGGCGATTTTCCCAACAAGCCGCGATCACCTTTCGGCGGGGTCGACGTAGTGATACGTCTTCCCTTCCCAGTTGCGGAGGCTCCAGACCCCGTCCTCGTGGCCGGTGAGCGTCTCCCGCTGCACCGGCACCTTGCCGCCGCCGCCGGGGGCGTCGATCACGTAGGTCGGCACCGCGTAGCCGGTGGTGAAGCCGCGGAGCCGGGACATGATCTCGAGCCCTTTCTCGACCGAGGTGCGCAGGTGCCCGGTGCCGAGCACGGGGTCGCACTGATAGAGGTAGTAGGGGCGCACGCGGTTCTTGAGCAGGCCGTGGAAGAGGTCGCGCAGCGTCTCGGCCGAGTCGTTGACCCCCTTGAGCAGCACCGTCTGGCAGCCGAGCGGGATGCCGCCGTCGGCGAGCCGGTCGCAGGCCTCGGCCACCTCGGGCGTCAGCTCGTTGGCGTGGCAGAAGTGGACCGAGAGCCAGACCCGGTGCTTGCGCAGCACGGCCACCAGCTCCGGCGTGATCCGCTGCGGCAGGAAGCTCGGGATACGGGTGCCGATGCGCAGGAACTCGAGATGCGGGATGGCGCGCAGCCGGCCGAGCAGCTTGTCGAGCACGGCGTCGGCCATCAGCAGCGGATCGCCGCCCGAGAGGAGCACGTCGCGCACCTCGGTGTGCTCCTCGAGATAGGCGACCGCCGCCTCCAGGCGCCGGCCGATCGGATCGAGCTCCCCCTGGCTCACCAGCCGGCTGCGCGTGCAGTAGCGGCAGTAGGCGGCGCAGGTGTCGAGCGCCAGGAAGAGCACGCGGTCGGGATAGCGGTGCACCAGCCCCTCGACGACGCTGGCGCCGTCCTCGCCACAGGGGTCGGTCATGTCCCCGCGGCTCACCAGCAGCTCGCTCTCCTGCGGCACGACCTGCAGGCGGATCGGGCAGTGCGGATCGAACGGATCGATCAACGCCGCGAAATGGGGGGTAACCGCGACCGAAAACTTTTCACTCGCCAGCAGCAGCCCTCGCCGCTCCGCTTCGGTCAGGTCGAGCAGGCGCTCGAATTGATCGAGACGGGTGAGACGATGGCGCATCTGCCAGCGCCAGTCATTCCAGCGATCGGGATCATAGGGCTCGTCGAAGATCGCGCAGATCTCCTCGCGCCGGGAGCTCTCGACAGCAACCGAGGCGGACGCCGCCTGCTTCATCTCTGTGCTCCTCCGCTAAAGCACGGGGTAAAGACCACGGGGTTGAGACCACAAGGTGAGGGTGAGGCCGTAAAACGTCGAACGGGCAGGGCTCGGCCGCGTGTGCCGACAACCCACCCGGATCGATCATCCGGTGGGAAAGCCCCAGGGGGCTCCGTCAACATGATCGGTTAGTACGTCAACCCGGAAGGGGTGACCCCGCAACCGGGACTGGCTGCGGAAAACTGCGCTGGCGGTGAAGTTATTGAAGGATCGACGGAAGGAAGGGGAGCGGTGCCGGTGGCCGACAGCCCGAGCCGGAGGACTCTGGACGGGCTGTCCACAGTACTCGGAGGTTGGTCGGGGGGCACGTTCGCGTCCACGCTTTTAACAATAGCGGAGTTCTTTTCCCTGTCAAGAGGTACGGTGCCCTCCTGCATGGAATCCGGCGCGGCCAGCTCCGCGGCCCGCCCGGACAGCCGGAACGCGCGCCGCCAGCCCGCGCTCAGCAGACCGCTGTGCGACGCGGGGCGGAAACCTCCGGGGGCGAAAACGGCTCCTCTCACGCCGGTCGTCAATGCAATTCCGGAACCAACTCGGCACGGAGTCGCGGAAAGACGCGACCGGCGCCGTCCAGGGGGCGGATCGAGGGCGACTCCGGAGATTCCGCGGGGGCTGCCCCGTAGGGCCGTTCTGGAGGATGGGGCATTTTGCAAGCCTCGTTACAGGAGTATGAAAAATAGATCACGCCGAGCATCGGCCAGATCGGCACGCCACGCTAGCGGACGCCGCCGAACACGGCGTGGCCGGCCTGCATCCAGTAGACGTCGACGCCGGTCAGACCGGCCGCCTCTAGCCAGCGGAGCTGGTCGAGGAGGGAGGAGGGTTGATCGATCGGATCCGGTTCCGGATCGGCGTAGAGGTTCCAGCGCTCGTCGCGGAACTTCTCGTAGGGGCCGAGATCGCCGGCCAGCTCGAGCGAGCGGCGGCGCACGGCGTCGTCCCACGCCCGCGCGGCGAGCTCGTGGGACGCCGGGGTCGCCGGTTTGACCAGATCGGCGATCACCACGGCACCGCCGGGCGCGAGGGCCGCGGCGAGGTCGAGGAAGAGCTCGCGCTTGCCCGGGCCGTCGAGGTGGTGGACGGCGAGCGAGCTGACGAAGGCGCGGACCGGCTCGGGGAAAGTCCGCCAGGCGCGGTCGGCGAGATCGAACGGCCGGGCCGCGAAGCGGTCGCCGTAGGCCGCGAGAGCCGTGCGCGCCTGCTCCAGCATGGCGGGCGAGAGGTCCATGGCGAGCACCTGGGCGCGCGGGAAACGCTCGAGCAGGGCCCGCGAGAGCAGCCCCTCGCCGCAGCAGAGGTCCACGAGCAGGCCGTCCCCGGGGTCCGGGATCATGTCGAGGACGGCCGCGATCTGCTCCTCGCGGCCGGGCACGAAGAAGCGGCCGAGATCGATGAAATCGTGGCTGTCGTGCTCGTCCCAGCCGGGGGTGCGCTCACCCATGGTCTGTTGCCTGTCCATGATCTATACAATACGCCGCCATGAGCGACCATCAGCCCACCCTCTTCGACAAGATCCTCTCGGGCGAGATCCCGAGCTACAAGGTGTACGAGGACGACCACGTCTTCGCCTTCCTCGACATCGGCCCGCTCTCGGCGGGGCACACCCTGGTGATCCCCAAGGAGCGCAGGGCCCAGCTCCACCTGCTCTCGGACGACGCGGCCGCCGCCGTCGGCCGGGCCCTGCCGCGGATCTGCCGCGCGGTCCTGAGAGCGACCGGCGCCACCGCCTACAACGTCCTCCAGAACAACGGCTCCGAGGCGCACCAGGTGGTGATGCACGTGCATTTCCACATCATTCCGAAGCTTGGCGCCGAGGGGCTCGGCATCGGCTGGCAGGCCCGCAAGCTCGACGACGCGGCCGCCCGCGAGCTGGTCGCGACGATGCGCAAGGCGCTGGAGGCCTGACGTGCGCGCGGTCGAGATCCGCGGCGGCTTCGGCCTCGACAACCTCGCCCTCGTCGAGCGCCCCGATCCGCGCCCCGGCCCGGGGCAGATTCTCGTCCGCCTGCGCGCCGCCGCGCTCAATTACCGGGACCTGCTGACGGTCGAGGGGAAGTACAACCCGAAGCAGAAGCTGCCGCTGATCCCCTGTTCCGACGGCGCCGGCGAGGTGATCGAGATCGGCGAGGGGGTGACCCGCGTCCAGCCGGGCGATCGGGTCTGCACTGTCTTCGCCCAGAAGTGGATCGCCGGCCGCCCCACCCGCGAGCGGCTGCGCTCGACCCTCGGCGGTCCGCTCGACGGCACCCTCGCCGAGCTGGCCGTCTTCGATCAGGAGGGTGTGGTGAGGACCCCGGATCACCTGACCGACGAGGAGGCCGCCACCCTCCCCTGCGCCGCGGTGACCGCCTGGAGCGCCCTGGTGACCGAGGGGGGGATCACGGCCGGGGACACGGTGCTGGTGCAGGGCACCGGCGGCGTCTCGCTGTTCGCCCTGCAACTGGCGAAGCTCCTCGGCGCCCGCGTCGTCGCCACCTCCAGCCGCGACGAGAAGCTGACGCGGGCGCGCGAGATGGGGGCCGACGAAACGATCAACTACCGCGAGGTGCCCGCCTGGGGCGTGCGCGCCAAAGAGCTGACCGGCGGCGCCGGGGTCGACCACGTCGTCGAGGTCGGCGGCGCGGGCACCCTCCAGCAGTCGCTCCAGGCCGTCCGTTTCGGCGGCACGATCAGTCTGATCGGTAACCTCGCGGGGACCAAGTCCGAGCTGCTCCTCACCCACGTCTTCATGCAGAAGATCCGCCTCCAAGGCATTCTGGTCGGGGACCGCGAGAGCTTCGAGGCGATGAACCGGGCGATCGCCCTGCACCGCCTGCGGCCGGTGATCGACTGCGTCTTTCCGCTGGAGGAGGCCTCCGCCGCCTTCCGGCACATGGAGGCGGGGGAGCACTTTGGAAAAATCGTGATCCGGATTTAAAATACCCGCCCCAGGAAACCAAGGAGGGGCGCGGAATGCAAGTCGAGGAGGAGGTCGTGTCGGAAATCGACGTCAAGCAGGCCGTCCGGCTGGCGAAGGACTTCGCGGCGGGAATCTACGACAACGAGAAGATCTCGCGGCTGGGGCTGGAGGCGGTCGAGCGGACCGAAGACGGGAAGCATTGGCTGGTGACCCTGGGGTTTTCGCGCCCCTGGTCCCAGTCGAAGCCCCGGAAGCAGGATGCCTTGAAGGCCGCCGGCGAGCAGATACTGGGCCTATCGCGAGAGCCCAAAATGGAGCGGGAGTACAAGATTTTCCGGGTCGATGCCCAATCGGGGGCCGTCGTCGATATGAAAATGTTCTCCGAATGAAGCGCTGGCCCAGGGGAAGCAGCCGCGAGAGAAAGCTTCTCGTCGATACCAACATCCTCCTGCTCTACGTCGTGGGCTCGCTGAGCCTGGATCGAATCGCGCGGCACAAGAGGACGGACACCTTCACGGTCGAAGATTATTGGCTCCTTTGCAAGCTGCTGGACAGGTTCGAGGGGATCGTCGTGACTCCCAACATCCTCACCGAGGTGAGCAATCTGTTGGGGCAAACGGACGAGAAGATACGGGGGAGCCTGTTGATTCTCCTCCAATCCCTGGTGCGGATTTCCGAAGAGCACTACGTGCGCAGCCTGGAGGCGGTCGAGGCCGCGGAGTTCCCTCGGCTGGGGCTGGCGGACGCTTCGATCCTCGCCTGTCCAACCGAAGGTCTGACGGTTCTCACCGACGATATTCATCTCTACCTCGCTCTGCAAAAGAGGGGAGTCGAGGTCATCAACTTCAATCATCTGCGGGAAAGATTCTGGCGGGGATAGTAGGGGCGCAGCATGCTGCGCCCCTACGTCTTCGGCCTGCGCTCACTGCCCGATCGTGATCGGCCCCGGCACCGCCAGCAGCTCGATCTTCGCGTCGGCCAGCTTGCGCTGGAAGGCCGGGACATCCTCGGCGTAGAGCTTGTTGACGTCGGCGAGGGCCGCTCGCACGGTGCGGTCGGTCTCGTCGAGATAGGCCGTCGCCGTGGCGCTCGGCGTTTCCCAGGCGGAGCCGAGGGCGCGCCGCGCGTTCTCGACCTGGCTGAGCGCGGTGGTCTCGTCCTCGACCAGACCCTTGATGTCCGGCGATACGTAGAGCCGCCGCTCGACGTCCGTGAGCCGCTTCTGGAGGTCCCGAGCCGATTGCCGCAACGCCTTCTCCGCGTCGTCCGGCTTGCGGTCTGCTCCGTCCCTGTCACGCTCCTTGTCCCGGGCCGCGAGCTTGGCGAGCGCCTGGTTGACGTCCTTGCGCGTGGCGTTGATGCGGTTGATGGCGTCCGCCACCGCGTTCTGGTAGCTCCCGGCGCGGACGATCGCCGCGTCCCAGGCCTGCCAGTCGGCCGGCGAGCTCTTGAGGGACGGATCGGCCGCGACCTGCAGCGTCCCCTTCGCCTCGTGGCCGCCGTACTTGACCACCACGTCATAGGTGCCGGGGATCACGTTGGGCCCGCTGTCGCCGCCGGGGCGGAAGCTGTTGCGATCCTGGTTCTCCGGATTGCGGAACGGCTCGCGGCCGAAGTCCCAGGCCACCCGGTTGAGGCCCAGCTTGATCGCCGGCTTCAGGGTGCGGACCAGCTTGCCGGACGGATCGGTGATCCGGATCTCCGCCTTCGGCCCCCGGTCGCCGCCGCCTCTCCTGCCGCCCTCCTCCTCACCCTCCCCCGCGGCCTCGCCACGGGCGGCGACGTCCTCCCGCGGCGTTCCGGTCGGACGGTCGGTCGCCGGCTGGGCATTGCCCTGCGCTCCAGCCCGGTCCGGAGTCCGGGCCCGGTCACGCTCGGCCTGCTTGCGCTGCCGTTCCTTGGCGTCGTCGGCCAGCGGCAGGCCCGGAGCGTTCACCGAGAAGGTGATCAGGGCGCCATACTGACGGTTCTCCCCCTGGAACTCGCCGGCCCCGCCGCCGCGGATCCCCCCCGGCCCCGGTTGGCGCGGTAGAGCATCGCCGGCTGCGACGGGTAGAGGTGGAGCGGCTCGGCGAGCGTCGCGGCCGAGACCGCGCGCAGCGGCGTGATGTCGTCGAGAATGTAGAGGGCGCGCCCGTGGGTGCCGATCACCAGATCGAGATCCCGCGGATGGATCTTCAGCGCCATCACCGAGGTCGTCGGCAGCCCGCGCTTCAGGGGGGTCCACCGCGCGCCGCCGTCGAACGAGGTGTAAAGGCCGAACTCGGTGCCGAGGAAGAGGAGATTGCGGTCGGCCGGGTCCTGCTCGATCGCCAGGGCGTAGCCGCGGAGGTCCCGGGTGGCCAGGCTCTTCCAGGTCTTCCCCCAGTCGTCCGTGCGGTAGACGTAGGGGGTGAAGTCCTGCCGGCGGTGGTTGTCGAAGATCACGAACGCCGAGGCGGCGTCGTACTTCGAGGGGAGGATGTTGGGGATCCAGGTGTTGGCCGGCACGCCCGGGACGTTCTTCTCGACGCTGGTCCAGGTCTGGCCGCCGTCGCGGGTGACGTGCAGGCGGCCGTCGTCCGTCCCCACCCAGATCACCCCCTTCTGCGCCGCGCTCGGCGCGATCGAGAGGATCGTCGTGAAGTTCTCGGCGGCGCTGACGTCGAGCGTGAGGCCGCCGCTCTTCTGCTGCTGCTGCCACTCGGGCTTGTTCGTCGTCAGGTCCGGGCTGATCGCCGTCCAACTGGCGCCGCGGTCGGTCGACCGGTGGACGTACTGGCTGCCGAGGTAGATCGTGGCCGGCTCGAACGGGTCCTGTGCCAGGGCGGCGTTCCAGTTGAAGCGGAGCCTCGCGTGCCCCGCCGACTCCGGCGGCTTGATGAAGCGGTTCTCCCGGGTGCGCAGGTTCCAGCGCACCAGCGAGCCCCCCTGCGACTCCGAATAGCCCGCCATCGAGTCCTCGGGGTCGGGGCGGGTTTCGAAACCGTCGCCGCCGCCGACCGGGTCCCAGGACGAATTCTGGATGCCGCCGCGGGTCCAGTCGGCCGACGGGCCCCGCCAGGAGCCGTTGTCCTGGAGGCCGCCGTAGACGTGGTAGGGGCGGTCCATGTCCACGTCCACGTGGTAGAACTGGCCGATCGGCAGCGTGCTCACGAACTGCCAGGTCTCGCCGCGGTCGTGGCTGATCGCCATGCCGCCGTCGCTGCCGGTCACCATGTGATCGGGATCGCGCGGATCGATCCACATCGCGTGATAGTCGCCGTGGACGTCGCGCGAGCGGCCGAGGGTCTCGAAGCTGGCGCCGCTGTTCTCCGACACCATCAGGCGGGCGGTCAGGTTGTAGATGCGGTTCGGCCACTGCGGGTCGACCCGGATGTCGGCGTAGTAGAACGGCCGCTCGGCCGTCTTCTGGTCCTCGCTGGCCTTCTTCCAGGTCTTGCCGCCGTCGCTCGAGCGCAGGAGCGCGCTCTTCTCGGCCTCGACCAGGGCGTAGACGACGTTCGGGTTCGAGTGCGAGATGGCGATGCCGATCCGTCCGAGATCCCCCTTGGGGAGCCCGTCCTCCTCGGTGTAGCGCTTCCAGGTCTCGCCGCCGTCATAGGAGACGTAGAACCCGGAGCCCGGGCCGCCGGAGCGGAAGCCCCAGGGCCAGCGCCGGTAGTCCCACATCGCGGCGAACAGCTTGTTCGGATTGCTGGGATCGATCACCAGATCGGCCGCGCCGGTGCGCGGATCGACGTAGAGCACCCGGCGCCAGGTCTTGCCGCCGTCGACCGTCTTGAACACCCCGCGCTCCGGGTTCTCCCCCCAGACCTGCCCGAGGGCGGCGACCCAGGCGACGTTCGGATCGGTCGGATGCAGCACGACGCGATGGATGTGCTCCGTCTTCTCCAGCCCCAGGTGGGTCCAGGTCTGGCCGCCGTCGAGCGTGCGGAAGACGCCGGCGCCGATCGACACGCTGTTGCGCGGGTTCCCCTCGCCGGTGCCCACCCAGACCACGTCCGGATTGGCCTGGTTGATGGCAATGGCCCCGATCGAGGCCACCGGCTGGTCGTCGAAGACCGGCGTCCAGGTGAGGCCGCCGTTGACCGACTTCCAGACGCCGCCCGCGGCGCCGCCGGCGTACATGACGTCGGGATTGGACTCGACGACGTCGAGGGCCGGCAGGCGGCCGCTCATGGTGGCCGGACCGATCGAGCGCGGCTGCAAGCCGGCGAGCAGGTCCGGATCGAGGGTCTCGGCGGCCCGGACGGGGCCGGAGCCGAGGGCGAGCGCGGCGAGCGCGGCGAGGATCAGAGATCGGCGCATGGAACTCCCCCGTGGTCGAAAGGTGAAGGAAGCAGGCAGACAACCATCCCTCCGCGATATAGCGCAGCGGCGACGGGCTCGTCAAATGTAAGGAATGTAAAGCGAAAGGGCCGCCCGGAGTGAACCGGACGGCCCTGGAGAGACCTGCGAGGGAGCGGGGCTAGACGGTGTCGAAGACGCCGCCGTCGCGGACGACGATCCGTTCGCCATCGAAGCCGCGGAAGATGAACGAGGGAGCGAGCTCGTTGTTGACCTTCGTCTGCTCTTGCAGGAGGCTGATCGCGACCTGCTGGCCGATGCGCAGGGAGGAGTGGCTGTCACTGCGCCAGTGGACGCCGGCGATGTTGCGGCCGGAGGCGATGTTGGAGGCGAGCTTGTTGAGCTCCCCCTCGACGGTGAGCGGCGCGTCGGTGTAGGGCACCAGCGCCTTGCCGTCGGCCGTGGGGACCACCGGGTTCGGGATGTTCCGGTTCTCGGTGTCGAACAGCGCCTTGAGCATCGTGATGCAGGCGCCCGCCACCGTGGCGTGGCCGGCGGTGTAGGACGGATGGGTCGGCGACCCCTCCGGGAACGCGAGCGGCAGCAGGACGCTGCCGCCGTTGTACGACTGGATCCGCCCGATCGCCTTGGTGTTGAAGATGCTGGGATGCAGGATGCCGTCATAGCGGCCCGGATCCTGATTGACGTGCACCTCGACGCGGCCGGCGAACGCCTCGGGGCGCAGGCGGCGGTGGATCTGCCACTTCTTGTGCCAGGTGGCCTTGAGGCAGCGCGACGCCACCTCGCACATCAGGACCTTGGCGGCCGGAGGGCCGAAGGTGCAGAAGCCGTCCTGCGTCGTGCTGCCGAGGTAGGGGTTGCCCGGATTGAACGGCACGCCGAGGCCGCCGCCGATGTCGGTGTTGTTCGGCGGGGTGATCAGGATCAGGCAGGCGTTGAAGTAGGCCTGGAAGAGGACGTCGACGTGCACCCAGGCCGAGATGTCGCGGCCGTTGATGACGTAGCGCCGCTCTCCGAGGAAAGACTGGTGCCCCGGCACCAGGCCGTTCTGAACCGCCAGCCACTCGTCGAAGCTCTGCATGTGATCCGAGCCCGCGGCCAGGGTCCACATCTTGCGCTCGACGTACTCGGCGCCGAACGGAGTGTTGAGATACATGAACTGCGAGGTCAGGGGCCCGTGCGAGATGCCGATGCCGTTGTCCCGGAACAGGGTCTGGACCGTGACCTTGCCGCTCCGGTTCTTGGGGCCCTTGAAGTCGTCGCCGAACGAGCTCAGGTCGGCGACCGCCTCGGCCGCGAGCGGCGAGGAGCCGTAGTCGAGATAGTTGGTGTCGCGCAGCAGCGCCATCCAGTAGCTCTCGGTGATCTCGGCGGCGATCTCCTTGCTGGAGATCGCCGGCGGCGGCGGCACGGCCACGGCATGGCTGTCGATGCCCTCCATGTCGAAGGCCAGGCCGCACTGCGGGCTGGTCTGCTTGATGGCGCCGGGGGTGAGGATCATGGCGTCGTAGTCCGCCGCCTTGCCGGAGTCGATCGCCGCCAGCAGGCTGTTGTAGGCAGCCGGGTCGACCTCGCCGAACGCGTTGTGCTGCATGCTCTTGGAGTAGTTGCCGATCCGGGAGGCGTAGAGCTGCTCGTCGCCGTTGGTCGGGTGGTCGACCTTGCCCCGGCTCCACCAGTAGTCGCCCATGTCCTTGCGCATCTGCCAGGCGGCCTTGCGCCGGACGTCGGCGGCCGTGATGGCGCCATGCGAGGCGGCGGCGGTCGAGGCGGCGGTGGTGCTCCCGGTGGCCGCGTTGGCCAGCGGCTCCATCCCGATCACGCCGGACGCCATGGCGGCCGCGGCGGCTCCGCCGAGCCCGCCGAGAAATTTGCGACGGCTGACGCCGGATGCATCCGGCTCCGGGGTCATCTCCGTAGAATTATCGAGACGGTCATTCTGGGTCGTAGACATTGGACTGCTCTCCTCCTTGGATGAACCCTTCGAGTCGTTGGGAGCACCGATCCAGCCGGGGTACAGAGACATCCGCGCGAGACCCTGTCCCGTGCGGGACGTTGAAAACTTCCCGACGACTAGAGAATCGAAGCCTCCGGATTACCCTCAGTGCCGATGTGCCTGAAAACGGGACAGTGCCTGGATTGTACACTCTGCCCCGACCTTTGCACAACCCTCCCTTTCGAAAACGCTCAGTCTCCCTGATTTGAGATCGGCCTCGCGGCGCGCTTTGCAAAATTGACCAAGCCTGGGGAGCAGGCGGTCATTCGTTGAGAAAACCGGCGCGAAATACAGGACTCGGAGCACTCTCTAAGTAGGCGTATTACACAAGTGAAAGGAGCCTCCATGCGCAAGCTCAGACTCCCGTTGCTTCTTCTCTCCCTGTTCCTGTCGTTCGCGGCGCTTCCCGCTCAGAGAGCGTCGGCCAGCCCTCAGTGCTTGTGCGAGATCCTGTGCTGGGACAACGGCAGCCAGCGCTGCTGGCAGGACGAGTGCTGCCATCTCCACTGCTGCGACGCGGGCGATCCGTCCTGCTGGGTTCCTTGCTGATAAGACCCGAAAGGAGAGCTCATGAAAAGAGGCTTCCGGATCACTGCCCTGGCCCTGGTGCTGGCCGCGGCGGCTCGGCTGCAGACCGCCAAGGCCGTCGTCTTCACTCCCACGCTGTGCGGCGACCCCTGCACGGTGGAAGGCGATCAAACCGGCTGCGTCGACCGCAGCGGTCCCGTCTGGGTCCGTACGATCTGCACCTGCCACAACGGCCATCTGATCTGCTGACGAGGGTGTGAGGCCGAGGGGGGCGGGGATTTGTCCTCGCCGAGCATCGTAGAGAAGGACGGGCGCTCCGGAAGCAGGATGGCGGCTCAGACCGAATCCCCGCGCCCTCGGTCACGAAGATAGCGGCTCCGGAAGGAAGATAGCGGCTCCGGAAGAAAGATGGCGCTCTGGATCGCAAGATGAGTGTTCGCGAAGCCAGGATATCGGTCCGGGAAGAAAGACGAAGGCTCGGGACGCTAAAAAAACGGCCGTCCAAGAAAGATGGGCGCTCGGGAAGCTAAAAAACCGGCCGGGAAAGCAAAACAGTCGTCCGGATCGAAAAAAACCGGGCGGGACGGTAAAAAACGCCGCGGGGAACCGATAAAACCGGTTTTTGCGCTTCAGCGGGCCGCGGGATGGCCGGGCACTCCAGCCCGGCGTAGCGCCAGCGCGTGCCAGACGCTCGGCACGTCATGGCGCCACCAGGGTAGGACCAGGGAAGCCAGCAGACCCTCCACTTCGTTCACGACTCCCATCACGATCGCCGCGGTAAAAAGAACGCCTGGACCGCCCCGTACGAACACCTCGCCAAAGCCGAGGAACAGCAGGATGCCCCAGAGCTTCGACGACCACATGTGGTACGAGGCGATCTTGCCAAACTTGATCAGATCGAACACCCACCGTCCCGCTTCCAGGGCGGCCACGAGAAGAATTCCCGTCCTGTGCTGCCGCCACACCTCCGGATAGACGAGAAGGCAAGCGCCCGCGACCAACAGATAGAAACCGATGTCGACGACGCTGTCGGCCAGCCGGAGCCGCTCGGTCGCGACTCCCAGCCGGCGCGCGATGACGCCGTCGAAGATATCCGAGAGGAACGCGACGACCAGGATTGCGACCGGCCAGAACCAGGGCCAGTGGCGGAGAACGGCGGCAAAGATCAAGGGAGCCAGGACAGCCCGGAGCGCGACGAGGAGGGCAGGGAGTTTCGCCATGGCCGCGGTAGAGTCTACTGCCTCTTTGCCCTCGCCTCTCTGGCGGAAATGTGCAATCCAGAAGAAGCGAAGAGCCCGGCCAACGTCTAGTGTAGAGCCCAGAGCAATTCGCTCTTGCTTCCAGAGATCAGCGAGGTCACCCGGCGGGCCTTGGTGGGACCACGGCCGATACCGCCCCTCGGACGGCACGTGATCTGAGGCGGGAGGGCCCGCTTGCGGCAACCCTCCCGGTCTGGAATCTCAGTGGCCGTATGGGCAGTTCGTGCCGATGTAGCAGGAGTATCGCTGGCTGCCGCTGATCTCGTAATGGCCGTTCTTCAGCTGGCAGGCCGAGGTGATGACGAACGCTTGCAAGTGGCAGAAGTCGTAGGGGAAGCAGGCCGTCAGTTCGGCCTCCTGGACGTTGTTGTGCAGGAAAGCGTTTGCGGTGGCGCAGTCCGCTCCGCTCCCGGTCGCGCTCGCGACAAAGGAAAGGTTGCTGCACATGCAGGACGCGGCAGCCGACGGCGGGACGGCGAAGTGAACGGCGGCGACGAGCACGAACGCGAGTCCGACGGTCTTGAGCATCCGTCCATAGGGAACCTTCATCTCTGGATCTCCTTTCCATGTCCGGCCCGAAAGCAGGCGGGAACCGATCCTTCCGGATCGAGGCGCGAGAGGCGCATACCTCCAAGGGTGCGTGGCGCGAGAGGAGCCGCGCCACGGAGGTCCGCGTGCCAGGAGCCCGGCAACCGGATCGCCGAGGTGCTCTCAAGGCGTCCGCAGGGAGTAGGTGCGGGCCTTCATGCCGGGACTTTAACAGCTCTGCGATGGCCTGATCTTCGTGGATCAAGGCTTATCATCCATCCCGGTAACGAGCTCAGCGTGACTGGGTTGCGGTGACGACAGGGGTTCGAGGGTAGCGTCCAGGCGCGACGCGGTACTCGTCGACAGCTCGAGGACCGCCGGTTGATAGCCAGTCTTCGTAATCATCACGACGAAGCGTCCGCTACCGGTAACGGTCGATGCCTCGCACCTTCCGGCCGGATCGGTGGAACAAGAAGTGCGCTCGGCGCCATTGCGTGCATAGCGAACCGAAACGCGAGCGTCAGGTATAGGCAAGCGCCGGCTGTCACGAACGAGCACGTCGATCTCGAACAGGATGTCGCATCCTCCTGTCGTGAGAAGAAGCAGGCAGAGGGCGGCGAAACGGAACATGGCAGGTCTCCTGCGATGGGCTCAGCTCCGGCTGACTTGCTGACGAGGGTCTGAGGCGCGGATGAGGCTTCCGGAAGCAGGACGGGCGCTCCGGAAGCAGGCTGACGGCCCAGACCGAATCCCCGCCTTCAGCGTCTCCACTTCCAAAGGTTACAGGTCGCGAGTCGGAGGCACACGGCGGCTTGGAGGACGGTGTTGGAGCACGCGTTGCCCATGCTGCACCACCTTGCCGAGCGTTCCGCCGATCGATCCGAGCACGAATCCCATCCCAATGCCTGAAACGATGAGATGCAAGAACGCACCCGCCAAGGTTTCATAGGCGAGATAGGAGGCCATGGTTGGCGCGGTCGAGGCTTTCGCGCGGTTCGACCACTCCGCAAGGTTCAGCGGGTCGCTTAGAAGAAGGGACATGCCAAAAACAATCAAGGCCAAACCCGCTCCACACGCCACCACGCCGCTGACGAACCCGCTCCATGTGCCAACCGCGATTCCTTGGCTGAGCCGTCCCGATCGATACGCCGCCGCCACCGATGCGACCGTAATCCCCAGGGCGATGAGCGCCCAGAAGATGTTGTCGATGATGTCGCGCGCGGGTAAGGGTGGGGCGACGGAATTATTGAAAGTGATCTCGATCACCCATACAAGCCCGAGGAAAAGACCAAGGAGCGTAGTCTTGTCGAGGGGCGTACGCGCCTCCTCCTGCCGTGTGGTTCGAGTGATGAGCCAAGTCGCCCCAAACGCCGCAAGCAAGACGGCGAAGCCGAGACCGGCGGCGATCCTAGAGAACGCATCATAGGCATAGTTGAACGCGATCCAGGGGACCAGCATCTCACTCAGCAGCAGGATGCAAAGCAGGATATAGACAGGCGGATGGCGCATCCGAGACGATTCGGAGGACATGAAAGCTCGCCTCATCAGCAGCATTGAAGCGAAGGGTACCACTCTTGCAGAGTCCCGCAAAGGGGCGCTGTTGGAAGGGCCTGACCGAGGAACAGCGACAAAGACCTGCAGCGGCTTTGGTGGCCGACATCGAAGCAGAGGCCGTGAGAGGTGCCAGGTACCTATACGGGCGGCCCGGATGAAGCCGGAAGAGCTTCAGGAGGCGAGCGACAGGCGGGAGAAGGGAGATAAGACGTGCTTATCGAGTTTTCTCTATCTCTGTTGAGGTGGCACCTACTTCCTCCTCCCGGTTTTTAACGTATACGACGATGTCGAGTCTGCTGTATAGAAGTCAAGCTTAGTCAGTTGCCAGATTTTAGCGAAAACCCATGACGGAATCTGAACACCTAGCCGGCTGCTGCGCAGGTTCGCTTGGCACCTATTTCTCGCAGTTATCTCCAAAAACATATCTAGGAAACCTGCCAAAGCTTGGATATCCCTTCAGTCTTATAATATTCTAAGAACTCTAGCATTGCTTTTGATGACTGAGAAAAATGCCTTATCTTTTCCTCCAACCCAAATGTCTCAACAATTTCGGCATAGGTCAATCCGTTGAAGCGCGGATCGGTAGAGTCAGGAATGAAGATAGTATCCCAGTAGAATTTCCGTGAGCCTTTTGGCGCCCTCGCCAAGGTCCCCTTCGTCTCGCCAATAAATGTCTTAATACTCATCCCGTCGCAGTATGCTATAACCGCTCGAGCGATTGCCTTTCTATTTGCCGACTGAGTCTCTGAGATAAACCGGTCGCCCAGGGCATTCCACATTGGCTTTGTAAGCCCTCCCGGATAAGATTCGGCAAGGAAATCGGAAAAAATCAATCCAGCATGTTCTACTATGCAAGGCACTTTAATTTGTGAATAGGCATTCGCGACCTCTGCTTGGACCATGACCTCTAGTTTAACCTCGAGCGTTTCTAGGATTGGCACTTGTCTTATGTCAAACTCAAAGTCATCTTTTACTAATTTGCCGTTCTTTGACTTAGCCACGCCCTGGAAAATCTTGTTTTCTTCTGCCTTGAATGGGCTGGAAGTAACGTAGACTACTCTAAGTTTTGCCATAGACTAGCTCCTGATCTGGTCCAAGAGTGCCGCGATATCGTTACTAGGGTCTGTGCTACTGATCTTAATGACGTCCATGTTTCGCGCGCCGAACAATTGTATTTCAAAGTCTGAGGGTTCTGGGACTGCTATGTATGCTCTTCGGCCGCTAAGTGATCCGGGAAGATTATTGAACTGATCATTGACCGTTCGAAACAAATAAGAGATATTAGGGTCTCTGAAGCTGTAGCCAAGGAAGAGGACGGCCCTGCCAAGGAGATCTGCGCGCAGTCGATAGTCCAATGCTGTCTCTAGCTTAAGTCGCTTTTCATAATCAGATTCTGAAAACACCATCGCATCTGGGTCATTCCAATCGCCATGAAATTTGATCACTTCGAAATCTTTAATTTTTTGTCCCATACTAGCTTCCGAAGTTACCACATTGACCGACTTTTTGCGGAGGCGCAGGCTGCGTTCGATAAAATCATCGTAATTTGTTGTATACATAGTAGAACAGTTTGTCAGGTTCGCCAAAGAGTCGTGTAGAAGTGAGGCAGATAGCTCTGAGTCGCTAGGGCACATAGTGCGGACCAGCCAATTCTTTAAGCTTGCGGAGTCCTTTGTTTTCAGCCTAAAATACTCCAATATCTGAAGGTCCGTTCCGCGCACGCGGAGCAGGTCCGGTATATCAAATCCCAGTTCCTTAGCAGCTTGGTTGACGAGTTCGGTCCAAGAGGGTCCTCGTACCTCAGCTCCTGCGTAGATCCATTTCAAGGACATGGAAACACCCGCCCCGATGAAGGGGATTAAACGGTGGTCTCGGTACAGCCCCCGAAGAGAGTCAATCACCGGCATGCTAGAATCCTAGTCATTGAATGCATGTGAGGAATTTTGTTATGGGGATGCACTTCATAAAGATCAGAGTCACTAGCCGAAATGATTCCCCATCTATTATAAGCATCCATATAAAAGCTATGAGGCAGAAGGCAGGGATGGAATCTGGGGTGAGCACTCAGATCTTGTGACCGGCTGTTGAAGGCACAGACAACGTTAATTCCATGAGGTTTTGTAGATCGTTGAAGCTTTGAAATTGTTGAGACAATCTCTTTTTGACTTCTGAGGCAGTGAAAAAGGCCATAAGCTATGACAATGTCGTAGGATGCCTCCGGGAGTTCAATGTTCTCTATGTCAGCCAGTTGCCAGTTGACCAAGTGGCTGTCTGGCCATGCCGACAATGCATTCTTGATGGCCGCTTCTGAGATATCAATGGCATTAACCTTGGCGCCTTTTCGCGCCAAATAGATAGAATTCTTTCCTTCGCCACATCCTGCGTCTAGAATGCTAAGTTTAATGAAGTCGCCGATCGTTTCTTCGAGTTGCCGAATAAGGCTTCCGGGCGAAGTTCCCCAAAAGCAAGGGCAGGATAAATAACCTTCGTCATATCCACCGTTCATTTTGCGCCTCCTCGCCTACTAGTACCGAGCGACTTCATCAAACTCATGACGACCTGACGATATTGAGGGCGGCCACTCCAGTTGTAGAGGACCGCATCGCTAGCACCTATTAGATTTCCTACCTCACTCTCTACGGGTGCTTCTCGGATTTTTAAAAAGTCGTGAATGCCAACGTCGCTTGAATTGCCACGTTGCCGGAAAAAATCATAGGCAATGTCAGGAGGTGTGTGAACATATAGCATGCCCAACTTTCTTCCGGTAGAGAGCGAGCGGAGTTCCTCAATTGTGCTGCGCTGGCGAATCCCATCAATCAGTATCCGATCCGACTGGAGTCTCTCCAGTTCGCACCAAATCGCTTGTGCCAAACGCTGTGGTCCAAGGGGACTTTTGATAAACTGCCAAGCAGCAAACTGAAACTCTTGTCGGGGAGTCTCCGGAACCGGAGGTATTTCCAAAAGTTGCGCAAGGACTCGCCCACTATTAATTTCTTTATAGCCGAAGTTCTCCTTGAGAATGGCTGTAGCTTCCGATTTTCCGCTTCCCACCTGACCAAGCACCAGAAGAAGGTGAGGAGGTCTCAGGCGGGACTTCCTCCGGATACTGAAGGCCGGATGAGTTTTAAGGCTCTTCGAGAAGAATTTTCGTAGGCAGAGTTGGGACCAGTACTCGAAATCCCAAAGAGAAAAGTCGCCAATACCCGGCTCCAGCCAGTGAAGTTGAGTGATAGATTTCTCTCCACGCTGAGGCTTATCCCAAGACTTGGAAGAGCTAACGCTATACTCAAAAACAAAAGCGAAATGACGTCGGCCAACTTGTGAAGAGTCGTCATTTAGCGCGCCGATTAATTGTAATCCTTCTCCCGCACTCAGTCGCAAGATGTCTTCTTCCGGTAGTACCAATTCTTCGCCTAATTCGCGCATGGCGTTCTGCGTGACTCCTAAATCTTCCTGGGAAAAAAGATCCAGGTCTTGTTCCGAGACATGGCCTCCGAAGCCAATGCAGAGCGATCCACGAAGATACTCCTCAACTCTGTTAAAAGTTCCTCTCCGATAGGCCAATAATTTATCCCCACGCTTCACTAATATATAAGTGATAATTTGTTTATGGCTGTTATCGCTTTCGGCATCAAGCCTGTCCATGTACGTACATATATTATGGTTGAGCAGAGCTGTAAGAAGTTTTTGTCCTGGACGTTTAATCCCCTGGAAACGGCCTACTTGTTCAAGCGCTGCGGATGGGAATGCAAGTACCTTCTTTTTTTCAGCAGAGGGGTTAAGAGGCTTAGCATAGTACACACTTTCCTTGGAACCAACAAGGTCGCGCAAGAAAAATTTTCCCGGAGCAGTGCGGACAAAATAAGATTGTTCACCTTTGCGACGGATGTCAACGCTGAGCTTGGCCTTCATGGTTTGGTGAGGTGTTCTTCCTGCAATATTTTCAGTGAAAAGGCCATGGTCTCGTGCATAGGCCACTAAGTCTTTGGGACTCATCGGGTGACCTTCTTTGCGCAGAATAAGCTCTGCTATTTCGAGAAACTCGCTGGGCATTATTAGGCGCCTAATTGAGAGTCGTGCACTTGAATCACAGCGCTTATCGGATGTGTTGGCGTGTCGATATGGTTCTGCTTGATGGTTCTAGATATCAAGAGTAGCTCTTCGTAACGCCCTCGGTATGCTGCCGAAGACGCCATATTACTTGGCCTAGATAGTCGGATTGCACGATAATATTTGCGACTGTAGAGGCTTGCAATTTCTTTGTGCCAGGCGTTGGTAATAATGAGCTTGTTTCCATCTGCTGAAAGTTTATTGGCAAGTGCCGCCAAGTCTACCTGATCGTGCCAGGCAAATAGCTGCTCGTTATATCTGCGAAAGCAGTTGTTGTTGTGCTTTACTGTGTAGGGGGGGTCTAGAAAAATAAATTCACAGGTCTCTGCCGCCTTAATTGCCTCACGAAAGTCGCTCTCTCTGATTGATGCGCCTTGGAGAGCCTGGGAGCAGGCCGCAAGTTGGTCTTCATCGCACGCTTTAGTGCCAGGCTTGCAGCCGAATGGCACGTTGAACTTGCCCTGCTTGTTTACCCTATAGAGTCCGTTGAACGCGGTTCTGTTAAGGTATATAAATCTTGCTGCTCGGCAGATTGGATCAGGGAAGGTGAGGCTCCGTATAGCCATAAAGCTGTTGCAGTCTATCGGAAGGTATCTAAGACAAGCAATTATTGCTTCGTGGTTATCCCGCACTGCCTGAAAGGCATTGACTAGTTCACAATTTTTGTCGGAAAGCATCGCCGTCTCAGGCTGGAGGGCGAAAAAGACGGTGCCACTGCCGAGAAATGGTTCGGCGTAGCTGTTAACTGATCCCAAGAGGGACGTCAAATGGCGCGCTATCCACCGTTTGCCTCCCGCCCATTTGAGGAACGGCTTCAAGTCGGAGGCCCCCATTGTGTAGATGGCGGGTTACTTTGTTGTTGTAAGTCATCAATAACTGCAATCGCCATGTTGAGGCGCTCGTGCCCATAAGGAAGTGAGACGAAAGGTCCATCAAAATAATTT
Source organism: uncultured Acidobacteriota bacterium (assembly GCA_963698025.1). Taxonomy (GTDB): domain Bacteria; phylum Acidobacteriota; class Thermoanaerobaculia; order Multivoradales; family UBA5704; genus DATARR01. The sequence continues at coordinate 4,318,344 of OY969112.1, forward strand.
TTTATCAGGGCTCGATAAATTTTATCAACCTGATTGCGGCCGGTATAGAATCGGAAGTCATCCTGTTCAAACGGAACTTCTGATGGGCAGTATAGTACAAGGTTGTAGCGATCTTGTGCAATTAAGCGCAGGTTAGATGGTGAGCTGAAGAGAATTTGGTATGAAGATATAAGGAACAACGAAGAGTCTACTATAAATCGAGACATTGAATCTTCGGCCTGAGTCTGATGGGAAACTTCATCTTTGAAAAAATTGTCTAGGAGGCTGCTATTCTTGAGGAGTTTCGGCCAATCTGCAGCAGCATGGACCCCGAAACGCGGAGCAACTTGCCGGGCAGCTTCGGCAATGTAGTCGAAGGTAGGGCCGTAGTGCAGTTGGAGCTGCTCCCAAAGGGTAGTTTTTCCAGTTGACTGAGCGCCGTCAATCGCTATTCGAAAACGAGATGGCAAGTAGAGGTCCAGCACAGTGCCCTAGCCTTTTTTACCACTGGAGGTAGTATCCCGTCGTTCAATTCCTAGACGTAAGCGGGCCCAGCCGTTGGGACTCAGAAGTGCAGCGCTAGTAGTCTTCTGCCAGGTTGGGTAGCCGGTCGTCATTGTTTTTATTGCTTTCACCCACCCGCCTCTATAATCGCGTTCCCATGGGCCTGAGGTGTGCTGTGAAGCTGGGTTGGCTTTACGTAGGCATGGCGGTTCGGCTGAAGCCTCCTTGTCGTGATTGGCAGGTGGAAGCCTCGGCGTTCCAATGGCCAAAGGCGGCACAGAGACCGACGGCCGATCGAGTAGAACCAGTTCCGGGACGGCGTCTAGAGTACATTGCCCCGGATTCTGCCGGGCTTTCTCCCGCTCAGGCAAAGTAAGTCCCTTGCTTTGCGTGGAGTGGCTCTTGCCCATGATAAAGGGCGGTGCTCCTCCCCGGGTTAGATAGTACTTGCTGCACCATCAGCTTCGAGTTTGTTCCTCTCTCGCAATCATGGCGCCGGGTTTCGGTAAGCGTATGGAGGAATGGTAGCACGCGAGCGCGCTATAAATCTCCATCTGGACTTAGGAAAAGTGGGCGGGAGCGCGACGGCTGATGGCATACAGAGTGCCCGTCTAGTCGTCCGACCTGCACCTGCACGATGGTTGGCTGACTTGTTGATGAGAGCTGAAGCAAGGGCGAGTACAAGCCGCGCCCTACGCTTCTATTTAGAGGTAGGGCATTTGGCAGTCTCACCGCTTGATCCGCGAGCCCCCCTCCTCCGTCCCCAGGATCCACCCCACCACCTTGCCGGGTTGAATCACGTCCACCTTGTGCCAGAAGCGGCGGTTGCGGAGGAAGCGGCTGGAGCTGTCGTCGACGGGGAGGGCGGCGATCTCGTCGCGGATCTTCTGGAAACGGTCGACCCAGCGGGCGCAGTTGGCGAGGCGGAGGTCGACCCAGCCGTCGCGGACCCAGGTCTCCAGGTTCTCCGGCGTGACCGTGGTGCAGTCCGCGTCGCCGGGAATCAGCACCTTGACGCCGCGGATCACCTCTCCCGAGTCGAGCAGGATCGGAATCCCCACCGAGACCACCTCGTTGGCCACCTCGGGGTCCTCGCGGACCAGACGGTCGAGGGCGTCGCGGACCGCCTCGGGGGTCGAATCCCAGACCGCCTTCATGTTCGGGTAGGCGAGGCGCAGCAGGTGGGCCTCGAAGAGGAGCTTGGAGTTGCGCGGCGGTCCCAGCATCTCGAAGGCGACGCTGTGCACGCCGTGCTCTTTCTCCATCTCGTTCAAGCGCTCGAGCGCCCAGTGCCGCAGGATGCCGGCCCGGTAGGTGGGGCCGAGCACCGCGCTGTCGAGCGCGTTGACGATGTCGAACCCGGTGCCCCGCCCCTCGATCTCGAACACCAGGTAGCGCGCGATCTCCTCGGGGGTGACGAACTCCATCTGCTCGTGGCTGGTCACGGTGGAGAACTCCTCGAGGCTGAAGACGCCGTTCTCGCCGGTGTCGATGAAGACGTTCTGGTAGGGCTCGTCGCGCACCCGGGCCGCCGCGGTGTCCTCGGTGGAGAAGGTCGCGCCCAGCGGGATCGGCCGGGCGTCCATCAGCTGGAGGGGCTTGCCGCCGCGGACGATGGGGCCGAAGCCCATCCGCTTCCAGGCGATCACCGCCGCCGGCTTGATCTCCTTGGTGATCGGCGCGCCCGGGGTGCGGGCCATCAGGAAGAGGAGCATCGACTGCGCGCCGGCCATCGCGCTCTTCGACAGCAGCACCCGGCTCGGCCGCTCTTCGGAGTGGGTGTAGGGGATGTTGAGCCCCATCCCCCCGGTGCCGGTGGTGCCGACCTTGACGTAGATGCCGGTGCCGGCGTCGATCATCCCCCGGTACATGATCTGGATGTGGCGGATCAGGCGCGGCATGTAGAGGGCGTCGAGCAGGCGCTCGGCGGTCCCCTCCTGGACGCCCCCCTCTTCGAGCTGCTTGAGGACCTCCTCCGCGGAGCGGAAGATGTCGCCGTAGGCGATGCCGGTGGAGGTGTTGACGCAGTCGACCACGATGTCCGGCCGCGAATGGCTGAGGACGTCGTAGAGGACGAAGGTGTCGAGGTCCTCGTCGTCGAGCCGGCGCAACTCGGCCCTGATGAGGTCGCGCTTGGACCCCCCCTGGAGCAGGCCGAAGATGTTGCCGGCGGAGGTGGAAAGCACGGTCGAGCCCGCCTCGGCCTGGAGCTCCTCGACCGCCTTTTGGGACTCCTCGATGCGGAGGCTGTGGATCTGGATCTCGCGCGGCCGGCGCGCCAGCAGCTCGCGGCAGACGGCCGTGCCCACCAGGCCGTACCCTCCGAGCACGAGGATCTTCCGATTTTCAATATTCAACGCACATCTCCTTCGATGGGATTGGATTGCCGGACGTGGCCAGACCTGGCGGGGGGATTTTACATCAGAGGGGGCTGGGGAGGCGGGCCGGCCACTCGTCCGGGACCCTCATCACCCCCGGCCCTCTTCTCCCGTCCCCTCCCCCCTCCCGCACCGGGAGAAGAGGGAGAAGTTAGTTTAAAGCGACGTTCCGGCACGGTTTCGTCACTCCAGGTGAGAATCTCCGCCTTATCGGTATAAACTCGTTCGGTTTTTCTTGCGTGCCGCGCGGCGGTAAGCGGGCGGCTGCTTTTTGATCTGGAGGACGTTTTTATCTGGAGGAAGAGAATGCCCCGCTGGAGAACGGCCTGCCTGGCGCCGCTCGCGCTCGGGCTCGCTTTGACGGCGCGATCCGCGCCGGCGGCGACCCCCGCGAGCGGTGGCGGCGATCTCGACGCCCGCATCGACCGGGAGGCCGCGCGGGTGGCGCCTCAGCTGATCGAGCTGCGCCACCGCATCCATCAGAATCCGGAGCTCTCGAACCGCGAGAGCCAGACCGCCGCGCTGGTGGCCGCCCATCTGCGGAGCCTCGGGCTGGAGGCCCGCACCGGCATCGCCAAGACCGGCGTCGTCGCCCTGCTCAAGGGGGGGAAGCCGGGGCCGGTGATCGCCGTCCGCGCCGACATGGACGCCCTGCCGGTCACCGAGGAGACCGACCTGCCGTTCAAGTCGACCAAGCGGGACACCTTCCTGGGCCAGGAGGTCGGGGTGGCCCATGCCTGCGGCCACGACATCCACACCACGTCGCTGCTCGGCGTCGCCTCGGTGCTCGCGGCGCTCAAGGCGGAGATCCCGGGCAGCATCCTGTTCATCTTCCAGCCGGCCGAGGAGGGGCCGCCGGCGGGCGAGAAGGGGGGCGCCCCCCTGATGCTGGAGGAGGGGCTCTTCAAGCAGTACCAGCCCACGGCGGTCTTCGCCCTGCACTCCTTCCCGGACCTGACCGTCGGCCAGGTCGGCTTCAACCCGGGGCCGACGATGGCCGCGGTCGACCAGTTCCGGATCAAGATCCACGGCAAGCAGGCGCACGGCGCCGCCCCCAATCTGTCGATCGATCCGATCGTCGTCGGGGCGGAGGCGGTGATGGCGCTGCAGACGATCCGCTCGCGCAACCTGTCGCCGATGGAGCCGAGCGTCCTGACGGTCGGCATCTTCCGCGGCGGCGAGCGCTTCAACATCATCCCCGGCGAGGTGATGCTCGAGGGGACGGTACGGACCTACAACGCGGAGGTGCGCGCCACGGTCGAGCGCCGCATGCGCGAGATCCTGGACGGCATCACCCGCGCCAACGGGGCGACGTTCGAGATGGAGTACCAGAAGAACGCGCCCGCGACGATCAACAACCCGGCGCTCACCCAACAGGTCAAGCCGCTGCTCGAGCGCATCGCCGGCGCCGGCAACGTCAAGCTCGTGGAGCCCTCGATGGCCGGCGAGGATTTCGCCTACTTCGCCGACGCGGTCCCCGGGTTCTACTACCGTCTCGGCACTCTCAAGCCGGGCACGACGTCGGGCGGTCTGCACACCCCCACCTTCCGGGGGGACGACAGCGCGGTGCCGGTGGGCATCCGCACGATGTCGAGGCTCCTGGTCGACTATCTGACTTCCCAAGGATCACACTGAAACTTCTTCCGAGGTGCGGAATGAAAAATGAAGGGCCGGCAGTGAGCAGCTTTGGAGTGGACAAGCAAGGGATCACCGGCGCCAGCACGGTGTATTGGAATCTGCCGCCGGCGCGCCTGGTGGAGCTCGCCGTGCAGCGCGGCGAGGCGGTGCTCGCGGCCGAGGGGCCGATCGTGGCCGAGACGGGGCAGCACACCGGGCGGTCGCCGAACGACAAGTTCCTGGTCAAGGACCCGGCGACGGACGGCGACATCTGGTGGGGGGAGGTCAACAAGCCGTTCGAGCGGGAGAAGTTCGACGCCCTGCTCGCCCGCTCCCAGGAGTACCTGAAGGGGAAGGACCTCTTCGTCTTCGACGGCTATGCCGGCGCCGATCCGCGCTACCGCATCAACGTCCGGGTGATCAACGACGACGCCTGGCGCAATCTCTTCGCCCGCAACATGTTCATCCGCGAGGAGGATCCGGCGGTCCTGGCGGGCTTCGAGCCGAACTTCACGGTGATCAACGTCGCCAACTTCTCGGCCGATCCGGAGCGCGACGGCACCCGCACCTCGACGTTCATCCTGCTCGACCTGGCGAAGCGGATCGCGCTGATCGGCGGCACCCGCTACGCCGGCGAGATCAAGAAGAGCATCTTCAGCGTGATGAACTACTACCTGCCGAAGCAGAACGTGCTGTCGATGCACTGCAGCGCCAACTATGGAGCGACCCGGGACGACGTGGCCCTCTTCTTCGGCCTCTCGGGCACCGGCAAGACGACCCTCTCCGCCGACCCCAGCCGCACGCTGATCGGCGACGACGAGCACGGCTGGAGCGACGACGGCGTGTTCAACATCGAGGGCGGTTGCTACGCCAAGGTGATCCGCCTCTCGGTCGAGGGGGAGCCGGAGATCTACGCCACCACCCGCACCTTCGCCACGGTGCTGGAGAACGTGGTCTGCGACCCGGTGACCCGCAAGCTCGACCTCGACAGCGACCGGCTGACCGAGAACACCCGCTCGAGCTACCCGCTCACCCAGCTCCACAACGTCGATCTCGGCGGCCAGGCCGGCCACCCGCGCAACGTGGTCTTCCTCACCTGCGACGCCTTCGGCGTGCTGCCGCCGATCAGCCGGCTGACCGAGGAGCAGGCGATGTACCACTTCCTCTCCGGCTACACGGCGAAGGTGGCGGGCACGGAGCGCGGGGTCACCGAGCCGAAGGTGACCTTCAGCACCTGCTTCGGTTCCCCCTTCCTGCCCCTCCACCCGGGCGTCTACGCCAAGATGCTGGGGGAGAAGCTGGCCGCCCACGAAGTCCGTGTCTGGCTGCTCAATACCGGCTGGACGGGCGGCCCCTACGGCGTCGGCCAGCGGATCAAGCTCGGCTTCACCCGCCGCATGGTGACCGCCGCGCTCACCGGCGAGCTCGACGGCGTCGACACCTGGACCGACCCGATCTTCGGCCTCGCCGTGCCGCAGCAGATCGAAGGGGTGCCGGACAAGCTCCTCCACCCCCGCGAGACCTGGCAGAGCCCGGCGGACTACGACGCCCAGGCGACCCGGCTCGCCGACATGTTCGCCGACAACTTCAAGAAGTACGAGAGCGGCGTCGACGAGGCGGTGAAGGCGGCGGGTCCGAGTCGGGTGCGGGCGTAGGCCCTCATCACCCCGACCCTCTTCTCCCGACCCGGGAGAAGAGGGGGCCCTTCGTGCAGCTTTGCTTTTTCCTTGCTGTTCTCCCCTCTCCCGGGTCGGGAGAGGGGCCGGGGGTGAGGGCCTACACGTCGTGCACCAGCGGCTGCGGCCTGCACAGCCAGAACCCCTGGGCGTAGTCGACGCCCATTTCCTTCAGGCAGTCGAGGGTCTGGCGGTTCTCCACCCATTCGGCGATGGTCTGCAGGCCCATGACGTGGCCGATCTGGTTGATCGACTCGACCATCGCGCGCTTGACCCGGTCCTCCATCATGTTCTGCACGAACTCGCCGTCGATCTTCAGGAAGTCCACCTGGAGGTCGCGCAGGTAGGCGAAGGAGGAGAGGCCGCTGCCGAAGTCGTCGAGGATGAAGCGGCACCCCTTGGCCTTCAGCGCCGAGATGAAGCGGATGGCGCTGTCGAGCTTGCTGATCGCCGCCGTCTCGGTGATCTCGAAGCAGATGCGTCGCGAGTCGACCTTGCTCTTCTCGAGCTCCTCGATCACGAAGGCGAGGAAGCCCTCCTCGCCGATCGACTGGCCGGAGAGGTTGATGGCGAACAGGATCGGGCGCGACCATTCGCGCCGCTGCGCCTCGGCAAGGGCGTGGAAGGCGGTCTTCACCACCCAGCGGTCGAGCGAGGCGATCAGGTGGTAGCGCTCGGCCGCGGCGATGAACGCTCCGGGCTCGATGATCGTGCCGTTGGGGTCGAGCATGCGGATGAAGACCTCGCAGAGGAGGTCGCGCCCGGTGCTCTCGCCGCCGAGCGGCTGGATGAGCTGGTAGAAGAGGCGGAAACGCTTGTCCTCGAAGGAGCGGTGGATGCGGTGGATCCACTGCATCTCGCCGTAGCGCTCGGCGACCAGGGTGTCGTCGAGCTCGTACTCGTGGACGCGGTTGCGCCCGCTGTCCTTGGCCACGTAGCAGGCGGCGTCGGCGGCGGAGAGGACGTGGGCGAGGTCGCCGCTGTTGGAGTCGATCGGCACCAGCCCGATCGAGACCCCCACCTCGAAGATCTGGTCGCGCCAGCAGAAGCGGAACTCCCGCACGGTGCGCCGCATCTCCTCGGCGATCCCGCGCGCCTGGTCGAGCGGGCAGTCCTCGAGCAGGACGCCGAACTCGTCGCCGCCGAGGCGGGCGAGGATGTCGCTCCGGCGCACGCGGGAGCGCAGGAGGGCGGTGATCTGCTTGAGCATCTCGTCGCCGACGAGGTGGCCGCAGGTGTCGTTGACCACCTTGAACTCGTCGAGGTCGAGGTAGAGCATCACGTGCTGGCGCCGCTCGCCGCGGGCGCCGCGGATGGCGCGCTTCAGGCGCACCTCGAACTCCCGGCGGTTGATCAGGCCGGTCAGCGCGTCGTGGCTCGCGAGGTAGATCATCTCGCGCTCCATGCCGCGGAGCTGGGTCACGTCCTTGAACACCAGGACGGCGCCGAGCGCGGCGCCGGAACGGTCGTAGATCGGCGCCACGGAGTCGCGCACCGAGTACTCCTTGCCCTCCTGGCTGACCAGCACGGCGTGGCCGGGGGACTCGACGACGCGCCCCTCTTCCAGGCAGCGGGCCACCGGATCGGCCAGCGGCTTGCGGGTGATCTCGTCGATCACCTGGAAGACCTCGAGCACGGCGTGGCCGATGGCGTCCTCGGTCTTCCACCCCGTCAGCCGCTCGGCGACCGGGTTCAGGTAGTCGATCCGCCCCTCGGCGTCGGCGCGGATGACGCCGTCGCCGATCGAGGCCAGGGTGACCTGGGCGCGCTCTTTCTCGCGGTAGAGGGCCTCCTCGGCGTGCTTGCGCTCGGTGATGTCGACCGCGATGCCGACGCAGCCGGTGATGTCCCCCTCCGCCCCCCGCAGCGGCTCGACGCGGGTCTGGAAGGTGCGCCCCTCCCAGCTGTGCTCGAAGCTCACCGACTCGCCGCCGAGCGCGAGCTGGTGGGCGCGGATGGCGTCGGGGTTCCGGTTCCCGTAATGATCGAAGAGGCTGGTGCCGGGGGTGGCGCGGAGGCCGAACGAGGCGAGCCCGACCCCCAGGCCGGAGGTGAAGCGGAGGTGGCTGTCGGTGGTCCAGACGATCGCGGGCACCGGCTCGATCAGCAGCCGCAGCCGGACGTCGAGGGTCGAGTCGCCGTCGAACGCCCGCGCCAGGGGGGGGAGCCGCTCGTCGAGGTCGAACGACACGTCCGGTCCCGAATCCGAGTCGGGATCGTCGCTGGGAAAGGCGTTCAAGTGGGCGAGCATGGTGGTCTGTCGAAAGGACTCATCGCAATACAGCAAAAAGCGCGCCTGGGGCATTCATAACGTGGAGTTCGTGGCGCGCACAGCGCACCCTGCGAGCTCCAGGCGAAGCCATGAATAAGCCTGTGGAAAAAATTGCCGGCTTGCCTTGTAAAGTCGCTAAATCAAAGGCTCTGGGAGGGAGAGGCCGTACCCCTGGGCGTAGTTGACGCCGATCTGCCGCAGGACCTCGAGGGTGGGCCGGTCCTCGACCGACTCGGCGATGGTGCGGATGCCCATGACCTTGCCGATCTGGTGGATCGACTCGACGAGGGCGCGCTGGACCGAGTTGCCGATCATGTCGCGCACGAAGCCGCCGTCGATCTTCAGGAAGTCGACCTGCAGGTTCTTGAGGTAGGCGAAGGAGGAGAGGCCGCTGCCGAAGTCGTCGAGCACGAAGCAGAAGCCGAGCTGCTTGAGGACGCTGATGAAGTGCATCGCCTTCGCCAGGTTGCCGACCGCGGCGGTCTCGGTGATCTCGAAGAAGATGCGCTCGGGGGCGATGCCGGTCGCCTCGATCTCGGCGAGCACGTAGTCGAGGAAGGTTTCGTCGCCCACCGACTGCCCGGAGAGGTTGATGGCGAAGCGGGTGGTGTCGCCGTGGGAGAGGGTGCCGCAGGCCAGGGTGACGAAGGCGGCGTGGACCACCCAGCGGTCGATCGAGGCGATCAGGTGATAGCGCTCGGCGGCCGGGATGAAGGCGGCCGGGGTGACGATGCGTCCGTCCTCGTCGATCATGCGGATGAAGATCTCGCACAGGGGGGATTCCGAGCCGTCCCCCTGCAGCGGATGGATGCTCTGCCGGTAGAGGCAGAAGCGGTGCTCGGCGAACGCCTTGTGGATGCGGTAGATCCACTGCATCTCGCCGTAGCGCTCGGCGAGCGCGCTGTCGTCCGGCTGGTACTCGTGCATCCGGCTGCGGCCGCCCTCCTTGGCGACGTAGCAGGCGGCGTCGGCGGCGGAGAGCACCCGGGCCATGTCGCCGCTGTCGGCGTTGATCGGCACCAGGCCGATCGAGACGCCGATCTCGAAGATCCGCTCCTGCCAGCCGAAGCGGTACTGGCGCACCGAGCTGAGCAGGCGTTCGGCGAGCTCGCGGGCGTCCACCAGGGTGGCGTCCTCGAGCAGCACGCCGAACTCGTCGCCGCCCAGGCGGGCGAGGGTGTCGTTCTTGCGCAGCAGGGAGCGCAGCAGCGACGTCACCTGCTTGAGCATCTCGTCGCCGGCGAGGTGGCCGCAGGTGTCGTTGACCACCTTGAACTCGTCGAGGTCGAGATAGAAGAGGGCGTGCTGGCGCCCGTCCTCGGCGGCGGTGTCGAGGCTGTGCAGGAGGCGCTTCTCGAACTCGCGGCGGTTGATCAGGCCGGTGAGCGGGTCGTGGCGGGCGAGATAGATCATCTCGCGCTCCATGCCGCGGAGCTGGGTGACGTCCTTGAAGACGAGGACGCTGCCGGTGGTGCGCCCCTGGGGGTCCTGGATCGGGGCGACGGAGTCGCGGATGGCGAACTCCTGGCCGTCGCGCCGCACCAGCATGGAGTAGCTCGAGTGCTCGATGACCCGCCCCTCGGCGAGACAGCGCTCGACGGCGTTGGGCAGCTGCTTGCCGGTCCCCTCGTCGACGACGTTGAAGATGCCGGTCACCGGCTGCCCGCAGGCCTCGCCGGCGCTCCAGCCGGTCAGCCGCTCGGCCACCGGGTTGAGGTAGTCGACGAGGCCGGCGGCGTCGGTGCGGATGACGCCGTCGCCGATCGAGGCGAGGGTCACCTGGGCGAGCTCCTTCTCCTTGGCGAGCGCCTCCTCGGTGAGCTTGCGCTCGATCTCGGCGGCGGCGCGGGCGGCGAAGATCTTGAGGATCGACAGCGCCGGCACGTCGTCGATGACCGGCGAGGTGCTCATCACCGCCATGTGCCCGAGCGGCCGGCCGTTGCGGTCGAACAGCGGCACGGCGATGTAGCTCTCGATGCGGGTCGCCACCACCCAGTGGTCGTCGGGGAAGAGCTGCCAGAGGCCGGCCGGGTGGAAGCCGATCTGGCGGCCGACGACGTTCGCGCAGGCGGTGCCGCGGAGGTCGTACTCGAACGGCGGGCTGTAGTGGTCGATCTCCCACAGCGAGAGCAGGCGGACCCGGGTGACGGCCGGGTCGCACACCTCGGAGACGAACGCGTACTCCATGCCGAGGGCGCCGGCGAGATGGCGGACGAGGGAGCGCAGGAAGTCGGTGCCGGTGGTCGAGGAGGTCCCCTCGACGATGGCGCGCAGCCGCTCCTCGGCCAGCTTGCGATCGGTGATGTCGATCGCGGTCTGGAGCGCGATCGGCTCCCCCCCCTCGAGCGCGACGGTGGCCGAGGTGACGTCGAACCAGCGCTCCCGGCCGTCTTTGGTGAGGATGCGCGTCTCGAAACGGTCGGGGACCGACGGATCGCCGCGCAGCCGGGCCGCGATCCGCTCGCGGAGCACCGGCTGGGCCTCCGGCTCGGCGACCTCCCACGGGGCCATCGCGAGCAGCTCCGCGGAGCTGTAGCCGGTCAGCTCCTCGCAGGCGGGGTTGACGTAGAGCACGCGGTCCGCCTGGTAGACGAAGATCGACGTCGAGGTGGACTCCGCCAGGATGCGGAACCAGCGATCGGTCTCATGGACCGGCAGCTCCGCCCAGCCGGGGAGGGCCTGCCTCACCGGCGGCTTCGGGCGTTCACGACGTCTGGACGAGATCTCCAGCGGGCACCTTGCCTTCGGACCTCCAGAAATTGAAGGTATGGCTGAGGATACGAGCCTTGCGGGGGGTTGCGCAAGGGAGGGGTGCGGCATGACGGCCGCGGCCATCTCACCCCCGCCGGCGTTCCAGGATCTTCACGAACGACCGCCCTCGCAGCTCCTCCAGCGTCAATCCCGACCTCTCCAGCGCTTCCCCCTCCGTGATCGCGCCGCAGTTGACGGCGCGCAGGAAGTAGTTGAGGAGCCCCTGGCCGGTGGCGGCGTCGTCGAAGACCTCGCCGGCGAGAGTGGCCTGGGCGGCTTTCCCGACGAAGTTGCGGAGGCGGTCGGACGCCGCGTCCAGCCCCTCCAGGAAGAAGGCGTAGAGGGCGGCGTAGCGCGTGACGAGCTGCGCCGGGTGGAGGTCCCACCCCTGGTAGAAGCCGCCGACCAGGGAGTGACGCACGTGCCCGGCGTGGAGCCTCCAGGCCCGGTGCACGACGGCCCGGTTCTCCTCGGCCTGGGCGGGGGTCAACGGCGGGCCGTCCTTCACGGCGCGGTGCGGCGGCACGGGGAGGACGTTGGTGGCACCGTCCGACAGCCAGACGCCGGTGCCGGCGTAGGCCACCTGCATCATGTGCTTGGCGAAGTCGCAGGCCGGATGGGTCATCGACTGGTGCTCCGCCGTGATGCCGCAGGCCGCGGTGTAGTCGTAGGTGCCGAAGTGGGCGGCCACGCACCGGCCGCGCCCCGCGAGCGCCAGGATCGACAGATTCGAGGTGCCGGTCAGGTCCAGGACGGCCTGCGGCGTCTCGATCATGATCTCCAGCCGGAGCGATCGTGCCGGGAGGCCGAGTGCCGTCTCCAGGAGATCGAGGAGGTTGGCCAGCACGGAGGCCTGGGCGGGGATCGTCACCTTGGGGAGGGTGACGACGAAGTTCTCCGGCAGTCGGCCGCCGGTCTCCCGGATCAGCCTGGTCAGAAAGAGGTCGAGCGTGCGCAGGGACCGCTCCCGCAGCTCCTCGGTGAACGGCTTGACACGGATGCCGATGAACGCCGGGAGAGTGCCGGCGGTCAGTCCGGCGGCCATCTCGCGGGCGGCGCCCTCGGCGTGGCTGTCTTCCTCCGCGTCGGGGCGGCTGCCGTAGCCGTCCTCGAAGTCGACCCGGAAATCCTCGACCGGCTCGCGGCGGAGTCTCTCGTCGACGCGGGCGTGGATCGTGGCGGCGAGATCCTCCCGCAGCCCGATCGCCGCGGCGAAGTCCGCGGGGGTGGCGGCGTACTCCTCGAAAGCGCGTAGCGCCAGGGCTCCCAGGCGGGAGGCGGTGTCGGCCTTGAAGAGGTGCGCGCCGCCGTAGACCGTATGGACCGGCTGGCGGCGCCCGGACTCTCCCGGGTAGTTCCGGGAGAGCTCGAGGTTGGAGCGGCTCAGATACTCGAGATAGCTCCGGACGGCGGAGGCGGCGAGGGTGGTCGGCATGGTTTTCCCTATCTTGCGTTGAAGGTCAGCATCAGCCGCCGCACCACCCGCTCCAGGGCGAAACGGCGGTAGTCCGCGGTGGAACGGACGTCGTCGATCGGTGTGATCTCGCGGGCGGCCTCGCGGCCGGCGAGGTCGGCGGTCTCAAGGTTCGGCGGCAGGCCACGGACGGCGTCCTCGGCGGCCCGCAGGCGGACGGGCGTCGCGGCGACGCTGCCGGCGGCGAGGCGCAGCTCGGCGATCCGTCCGTCCTCGACGCGGCCGGCCAGGGCCACCACCACCTTGCTGATCGCCTGCGCCTCCCGCGTCCCGACCTTGCGGAAGGCCTGGACCGAGCCCGCCGGCAGCCAGGGGAGGCGGACCCGGGCGACGATCTCTCCGGGTTGCAGGGCCCTCCGACGATAGCCGGCGTGGAACCCGGCGTAGGGGATCTCGCGGAGGCCGCCGGCCCCGGCCGCCACCACCACGGCGTCGAGGGCGAGGAGCGCGGGGAGGGAGTCGCCGGCCGGGCTGGCGTTCGCCATGTTGCCGCCCAGGGTCGCCCGGTTCTGGATCTGCCAGCCGCCCACCAGGGCCGCGGCTTCGGCGAGGATGGGAAAGGCGGCGCGCACGGCGGCCGAGCTCCGGATCGCGCTGAAGGAGGTGGTGGCGCCGATCTCCAGGCCCCCTTCGACCTCCCGGATGCCGCGCAGCTCGGGGACGCCGAGGAGGTCGATCACCCGGTCCATCCGGTGGAGGGCCTCGGGGCCGCGCACCATGAGGTCGGTGCAGCCGGCGGTGGGCACCAGGGCCGGATCGTCCTGGAGATGCCGGACGGCCTCGTCCAGGGATCGGGGGCGGAGGGCGACCGTCATGATTCCGTCTCTCCGCGGTTCTTTTCCGGACAAACGGCCCGCAGGATACCCTCGTAGCCCGTGCACCGGCAGAGGTTGCCCGCCAGCGCCTCGCGCGCCTCCTCGCGGCTCGGCGTGGGATTGCGCTGGAGGAGCGCCCAGGCGGTGACCACGATGCCCGGCGTGCACGCGCCGCACTGGACGCCGCCGGTGGCCACGAAGCGCTCCAGGAACTCGCGCGCCGGCCCCCCGGCGATCCCCTCGACCGTCTCGATCCGTTGCCCCTCGCACTGAAAGAGCGGCACCAGGCAGGAGAGGAGAGGCTCCCCCTCCACCAGCACCGTGCAGGCGCCGCACTCCCCCTCGCCGCAACCCTCTTTGGTGCCGGTCAAGCCGAGCCGCTCCCGCAGCACGTCGAGCAGGCGCTCCATGGGATGCCCCTCGACCTCGACAGGGCCGCCGTTGACGGAGAGGGAGACTTTCAAGGCTCGGCCTCATTTCCAAAGTTCCCCTCTCCCGGTGAGGGAGGGCGGGAGGGGACGGGAGAGGGGCCAGGGGTGAGGGCCCGCATCAGCCGTTCCGGCGTGGCCGGGATCTCGTCCACCAGGATTCCAGTCGCGTTCTCCACCGCTTGCACGGCGGCCGGGGCGCCACCGTCCATCGGCAGCTCGCCGACCCCCTTGGCGCCGAAGGGGCCGCCCTTCCACCCCTGCTCCAGCAGGTGGACGTCGATCCGTGGGCAATCTTTGATCGTGGGGATGATGTAGGTGGCGAGGCGGTCGTTCAGGTAGCGGCCGTCCTGGAGCTTGACCTCTTCCAGGAACGCCCAGCCGAGGGCCTGGAGGGTGCCCCCCTCGATCTGCCCCTTGCAGAGGGTCGGGTGGATCGCCCGCCCGACCTCGCAGACGGCGGTCACCTCGACCGGGCGGGCCGCCAGGGTGTCCGGATCGACCTCCACCGTGACCACGTCGGCGCCCCAGGCGTAGGTGGGATAGGCCGCGCCGCGGTAGGTCGACTCGTCGAAGGTCTGCCACTCCGGCGGCTCGTGGTGGAAGGTGACCTCCACCGGCCCGGCCTTTTCCTGATGCCGGCGCGCCGCGTCGCGGAAGGGCTCGACGCGATGGGTACCGTCCACGATCCAGCCGTCCTGGACGGCGAAGCTTCCGTCCCGATCCATCGAGGCCAGCACCCGGTCGCGCAGCTCGGTCACGGTGCGCGCGATCAGCTCGCCCACGATCATGGTGGTGCGCGAGGCGACCGTGGGGCCGGAGTCGGGGACGTCGCCGGTGTCCGGCTCGGCGAAGATCACGTCGTCCGCGCCGAGGCCCCCCGCCGCCATGGCGATCTGCGGGAAGACGGCCACGCACCCCTGGCCCATGTCCGTCATCGCCGTCAGCACCTCGATCCGGCCGTCTTCGAGCAGGCGCGCGGTGACCGGGGACTTCATCTTGCGCTCGCCGTTGCCGGTGAAGCCCGCGCCGTGGAAGTAGAGGGAGAGGCCGATCCCCCGCATCGGCATGCCGTCGGAGCCCGCCCCCCGGCGCGCCTCCTCCTGGGCCTTCCACCTGGCGCGGAAGCCGGTGCGCCGCTCGGCCTCCTCCAGGCAGAGGCGGGCGGAGGTGGTCTCGTCGAGCACCTGTCCGGTCGGCAGGCGGTCGCCCGGCTCGACGACGTTGCGGGCGCGGATCTCGTAAGGGTCCAGCCCCAGCGCCCGGCCGATACGGTCCATCTGGCGCTCGATGGCGAATTCGACCTGCGGGGCGCCGAAGCCGCGGAAGGCGCTGTTCGGCGCCGTGTGGGTGCGCAGCACCTTGCCGAGGATCCGCACGCTCGGCCAGCGGTAGGGGCCGAAGGCGTGCAGGAGGGCCCGCGAGAGCACCACCGGCGAGAGGGTCTTGTAGGCCCCGCCGTCCATGAGGATCTCGGCGTCGAGGGCGAGCAGCCGGCCGTCGCCGCTCACCCCGGTGCGGTGGCGGATCACGGCGGGGTGGCGCTTGGAGGTGCCGACGATGTCCTCGTGCCGGTCGTAGACCATCTTCACCGGCCGGCCGCAGGCGCGGGCGAGCAGGGCGGCGTGGATGGCCAGCGCGCTCGGGAAGTCCTCCTTGCCGCCGAAGCCGCCGCCCACCACCGAAGCGCGTACCCGGACCTGGTCCTCCGGCAGCTTGAAAGCATGGACCAGCGCCCGGTGCACGTAGTAGGGACATTGCATCGAGCCGAGGATCGCCAGCGAGCCGTCGTCCGCGAAGGTGGCGATCATCCCCTGGCACTCGATGTAGATGTGCTCCTGGTGGCCGGTCCGCCAGGTCCCCTCGATCACGTGCTTCGCCCCGGCCAGGGCTGCCTCGACATCCCCGCTTTCCAGGCGGAGCTCGTGGAGCGGGGGCAGCGCGGCCCCCTCTTCGAGGGTCAGGAAGGGGGCGAGCGGCTCGTACTCGACGGCGACGGCCGCGAGCGCCTGGCGGGCCGCGAGACGCGTGGGCGCCGCCACCAGCGCCACCGGCTCGGCCACGTGGAGGACGAAGCCGTCGGCGAGGATCGGCCAGCCGTCGTCCAGGAGCTGGATGCCGTTCGGGCCGGGGAGGTCCGCGGCGGTGACGCAGACGGCGCCCTCGGGGGCCGCCGCGGGATCGAAGCGGATCGACCGGATGCGGGCGTGCGGGTGCGGGCTGCGCACCGTGGCGCCGTGCCACATCCCCGGCAAGGAGACGTCGTCCACATAAAGCGCCGCCCCCGATACCTTGGCGAAGCCGTCCGGACGCGGCGGGCTGTCTCCGATGCCGTTCATGGAACCGCGAGTCTGGAACAAGCCCGGGGGTGGGCGCAAGCGGTCGATTCGAGCTTCAACGCCGTTCCCCATCGGGGAAATTTCGCCTCCTCTCCAGGCGTTCTCATTTCAGTTGGATTTCAGTTGGATTTCAGTTGGAGAGAACCAGGGAAATCATGACCACCGAGACGATCGTCCGCCCGGTCGAGCGGAGCGCCCGGACCGCCACCAAGTCGAAGCGGCGCAAGCCGGCCCGGAAGACGGCGACGCCGGTCGAGTCGGTGCGCCACGCGCTGGAGCTGATGAAGCCGCAGCTCGCGACGGCCCTGCCCGGACATCTGACCGCGGACCGCCTGCTGCGCGTCGTGGTCACCGTCCTCCAGAGCACCCCGGCGCTCCTCGACTGCGACCGGGCGAGCCTCTACCGGGCGGTGATGACCTGCGCCCAACTCGGCCTCGAGCCGGACGGCGTGCTCGGCCAGGCGTGGCTGGTGCCGTCGCGGGGGAAGGTGCAACTCGTCCCCGGCTACTGGGGGTTCATCGCACTGGCCCGCAACAGCGGCCTGGTCACCTCGATCAACGCGCAGGCGGTCCACCGCAACGATCACTTCGATTTCGCCTACGGCCTGAACGAGCGGCTGGAGCACGTCCCGGCCGGCGGCGACCGCGGCGAGATCTCTCACTTTTACGCCTACGTCAAGTTCAAGGACGGCGGCCATCATTTCGACGTGATGTCGAGGGCCGAGGTGGACGCGGTCCGCGATCGCAGCGAGAGCTATCAGGCCTATCGGGCCGGCAGGGCCGAGGACGCCGCCTGGGTGAGCGGTTACGCCGAGATGGGCAAGATGACCGTCATCCGCCGGCTCGCCCAGTACCTGTCGCTGACCGTGCAGAAGGCGGCCGCCCTGGCGGAGCTCCACGAGGCGGGGAAGCACGCCGCGCTGGACGACT
This sequence comes from uncultured Acidobacteriota bacterium, assembly GCA_963698025.1. Classification (GTDB taxonomy): domain Bacteria; phylum Acidobacteriota; class Thermoanaerobaculia; order Multivoradales; family UBA5704; genus DATARR01. The sequence continues at coordinate 4,335,507 of OY969112.1, forward strand.
TCGGCGAGATCGTGGTCGACCTGCCGGAGATCGGGGAGAAGGCCGAGCCACAGCCGGCCGTCCTGGTCCCGGCCGTCGAGCTGAAGCCGGCGTACCTCCCGGAGATCGAGCCCGAGGGGGTCGAGCTCAGCGAGGAGGAGCTCTTCGCGCTTCTGCCGCCGCTCCACCTGATCGAGATCCTGGACGCCGTCGCCGAGCGCGAGATGCCGGAGGAGGCCCTGGAGTCGATCGTCGGCAAGTCCCTCGACGAGGTGACCGCGGAGGAAGTGCCGGACCTCCTCCGCGCGATCGCGATCTGGGAGCCGGATCTCTGCTTCTGACGGCTCGTCGGAACCTTCCGACGGCTTATCCAAGCTTCCGACAGCTCATCCAAGGTTCCGACAGCTCATCCAAGCTTCCGACAGCTCGTCGGAACCTTCTGACGGGCCATCGGAAGCTTCCGACAGCTCATCTAACCTTCCGGCGGCTTATCCAAGCTTCCGACGAGCCATCAGAACTTCCGACGGGCTATCCAAGTTTCCGACAGCCTGTCGGAACCTTCCGACGAGCCATCGGAAGCTTCCGACAGCTCATCCAAGCTTCCGACAGCCTGTCCAAGCTTCCGACAAGCCATCAGAGCTTCCGACGGGCCGTCGCAGGCGAAAATTCCAGCGCAGGAATCCGGTAGAAGCCCGCCAAGGGACCGCATAAGGTTCTCTCGACAGCGGTCGAAATACCCAAAGGCCGCGAAGACGACTGCCCGGCGTACGCCAGCGAGGGGTTTCCGCCGGAGCTCCACGATCTGCCGCTGACCCTCGAAGCCTACGGCCCGGACCGCTGGATCGTGGCCCGCGAGCGCGTCGTGGATGGCGAGGTGGACGCGGCGATCGAGAGGCTCCTCGCCCGCGAGGAGGTGGGGTACATCCACGTGCGGAACACGGAGGCGGGGTGCTACATCGCGCGGGTGGAGCGGACCCTTCCGGCATGACGCCTCTTTTGCGCCTTCTCGGCTCGTGTTAGACTGCACGAGTCGAGAGACGCGATGCCTGACCAGACGACAGAATTCTCTCGGACGGATATCGTCCTAGCGGCATTGTCGCCCGCCGGCAACGTGCCCCATACCCCTGTTCAGGTTCAGAAGCTGCTCTTTCTGATTGATCGGAACCTCTCTCCTCTGATCGGGGGGCCGAAGTTCAACTTCGAGCCTTATCACTATGGCCCGTTCGATTTGGAGGTCTACTCCACCCTGCAAGAGCTGGCACGGCAGGGGTTGGTAGAGATTACCAAAGGGAGTGGCAATTGGCGGGATTATCGCCTCACTCCTCAGGGGCAGTCCTGTGGTACGGACATTTTGACCTGTTTGGATGAGCGGGCTCAAGATTACCTGAAGAGAGTTTCCGCCTTTGTCCGGAGCTTATCCTTCACAGACTTAGTATCTGCCATCTACAAAGCCTATCCAGAGATGCGCGCCCGTAGCGTCTTCCAAGAGTAATTCCATTCCGTGACATCGATCGTCGGGGTCCTCTGCCGGGACGGTGCCATCATCGGCACGGATAGCGCAACGACGTTTGGAGGCCGGAACCGCACCATCGAGCAAAGGACGGAGAAGCTCGACATCGTTGGTGACGAGATCATTCTCGCCGGTGCGGGACAACTCGGGCTGAGGCAGAGATTTCGCGACATCGTCGAAGATGCATGGCGGAAGGACCTTCTCAAGAAGTCACGCCCCATCGACTTGGGGAAGTATCTTGCTGCTACCACCGTCCAGGACTTTGGCTCGACCCGAGCCCCCCAGGGGGCCTTTGGAGCCATGCTGGCGTTTCCATGTCAGGATGATCCCTTTATCTGCACCTTCGATCCCGATCACTTCCAGCCCGAGCTCATCGAGGAGCGTCTGTGGTACGACTCGATGGGGAGCGCAAAGCCCATCACGGATCCCTTCCTCGCGCTGATGCGGAAGGCGTTCTGGACAAGCGGCCCGCCTCTTGTTCATGACGCGATCTTTGCCGTTACGTGGGCTTTGGAGCACGCGATCGAGGTCAATCCGGGAGGAGTCAATGATCCGATCCGGATCGCTGTTCTCGAAAGGCAGCGAGGCAAGCTGAAGGCCCGCATCTTGTCAGACGATGCGCTGCTGGAGCACAAGCAGAATGTCGCGGCTGCTTATGACGCACTCCGAAGGTTCCGGGATCGGCAGTCGTCGGCCACGGCAAGAGATCTGCCCGAAGTGCCGAGGCTGGACCTTTAGCTCCGGGCCCCTCTGTCACAGGCGTCCGATCGACCTCTTCCGTATAATGAGCAGGGCTGAAAGATTTCGTTCAGGCCCTTCAAGGAGCGCCCATGAAGAAGATCGCCAGGAAGATGACCTTGAACCGGGAAACCCTCCGCCATCTCAACGCCGAGAATCTGGCGGATGCGGCTGGCGGGAGCTATCCGGATCCACCCACCCAACACCAGGACACTTGCCTGAAAACGCTCTGTACCACCATACAGCCGTTTACCCAGTACTCGTACCAGCAGACAAACTGCGCCTGAGGGTCCATGAGGCGAGGTGGCGCCGTCCTCATCGATAATCGCTACTTAAGGAGCACCCATGAAGAAGATCGCCAGGAAATTGACCTTGAACCGTGAAACCCTCCGCTATCTCAATGCCGAGAACCTGATGGAGGCCGCCGGCGGGACCTCACCCGATCCGCCGAGCCGGATCTCCTGCGTTAGACCGATCTGTCCTATCGAGCACGACACCGCGTCCAACTGCTGCGCCTGACTCGAGCATGAAAGGCGGGGCGATGGCCCAACGTCGCCTCGCCAGCGGCTCTAGATCTACGAAGGAGCACCTATGAAGAGGAACGTCAAGAAGATCGCTTTGAACCGGGAAACCTTGGGTAGCCTCAATGCGCAGGAGCTTGCGAACGCCGAGGGAGCCGTCGCGTCGATTCCATGCTATCCGCCGACCTACGGGCCTTCCTGTTACAGCGCCTGTCCCACCCAGCCGCTCACGAAAACCAACTGCGCCTAACACCGGCGTAGAAGAGGCGGGGTGGCGTCCAGGCGTCACCTCGCCGGTTGGGCTCTGGCAGGCTCAAAGTAGCTCCTTGAAGGACCCGAACTTCATTCGGAACCTGTTCGATTCGAGGGTGCGTTTCAACTCGTCCGCCTCTTCCATCGTCAACAGACCTCTCCGGATTGCCAGCAGGAGGAGGCCAGGAGTGTTGAGGATGCGTCCTGGCCCGAGCCGTGTCTCGGCCTCCCGTCGGAATGCCCGTTTCTCGTCGGACGCCACCAGGGCTCCGCGATGGACCGCCAGGGCGAGGCAGGCGGCCTCTCCCATTCCCAGGCTCTGCCGCAATTCAACGAAAAGCGCGAGCTCGGCCACCTCGGAGAACACGATGTCGCCGAGGTCACCCCGGGTGCGAGAAGCGTGCACAAGGATTTTTCCCGCTCGCTGACGATCTCGGCCAGGACTTCCTCGGGCGAACAAAAAGCCAGGTCCGACAGAGCGCCTAGAAGGTCCAGGCGATTTACAAAGGCGAGATTGAGGAGGACGTTCGCGTCCGCCAGAACAAGGCGCCGGGGCACCAGTGATTACCCGAGCACCTCGGGGACGAGAGGATCGTCATCCTCCTCATCGAGCCCTGCGCTGGCGAGGATTGCTTCGAGGGTCTCGCGTCCGTAACCGACCAGGGGACCCAGCTCGAACAGCTTCGCGCGGGTGATCTTCTCGCGCCGATAGGCCTGCATCGCAAGCCCCAGGAACCGGAGACGGAAGCTCTCTCGGGCGGTGGTGTGGTCTGGCTGAGGGAGGTCGAGCAGGTCCTCGATCTGTTTCCCCTGGCCGGCACTCTCTCGGGCCAGCAGATGATCGCGTTCCGTCTGGGAGAGGATTCGCAGATTGAACAGACGATAGATGGCAGCCGTGCGGCTCACCTGGAAGTAATGGGCCAGCAGCACGACCTCGTAAGGGCCTACTGCTCGCACCCCCGGCTCCGGCCGTACCTCGGCAGAGATGGCCTCCTTCTCGTCGAAGATCTCAAAGCGTTCGCGGGAAGCTGGACCACGGCCGAGATCCGCCAGATAAGACCGGACTCCATCCTCGGGCATCAGAAAGCTCGCCGCGAAGCTGTTGGCGCGCACCTCCGACAGATCGTCGCGCCGGGACGTGAGGCTGATGGTGCCCCGCTGGCTCCGGTCCAGCAGGACGTGGGCGTACTCGTGAACCCACGAGAACCGCCGCCGTAACCGGTGATGCTGCCGGTTGATGACGATCGAGGGGCTCAGCCCTTGCTCCATCAAGGCCAGACCGGAGACCTCGTCCGGCAGGTCCAGCATGGCGGTGCGGATCCCCTGCTCTTCCAGGAACTCCGAAGCGTCCCAGAGCGGCCGGCCTCCAAGGCCAAGACGGCGGTGCTCTTCTTCCGCAACCTGGACGCCCTGCTCGATCGCCTTCCATCGGGTACGCGGCGGATCGACGCTGTAGGCTGGCGCCCCGATCTGGGAACGGTCTACTCCCAGGAGAGACTCGAGGGAGGCGAGCTCGCGCGCGAGGGCCAAGCCATCGCGGAAAGCCTCCATAGCCTCCTCGCCCACTTCCTTCGAAGCGGTCCGGAAAAGGGCGAGCACAGTCTGGCTGGGGTCGAATTCCGCGGCTAGGAAGTCCCGAACGTCCCGGCCGTACAGCCGTGCGAGTTGCGACAGCTCCAATCCCGTCACCGTTCGGTTCCCTAACTCGATCTGCGCAACCGAGGGGCGGGAGATTCCCAGGTGACGCGCCACGTCTTCCTGCCGTAAGCCGGCGGCTTCGCGTGCTTCTCGAAGGCGGCGGGCGAGATCGGACTGGTTCAGGACAGAAGAGCGCATCGGAATCCTATGTTAGGATCGATTACGCGAAATGGCAAGATGGTGGCCTAAGCGTTTACTTTTACCAGCGGCTCCTCCTCCCGCCAAGCCGCCTCGCCGTCCGCGTAGTGCTCCCGCTTCCAGATCGGGATTTCCGCCTTGAGCCGCTCCAGAGCAGTGCGGCTGGCGTCGTAGGCGGCGGTGCGGTGGGGGGAGGCGATGGCTATCGCCACGCTCGGCTCTCCTACGGCGACCTCGCCCAGGCGGTGGACGATCGCCGCGCGGAGATCCTCATGGTCGGCTTCGAGGTCGGCCACGATCCGGCGGAGCCCCTCCAGGGCCATGGGACGGTAGGCGCTGTAGGTGAGCTTCTCGACGGGGCGCCCGGCGTGGTGGTCGCGCACCGTGCCGAGGAAAGTCACCACGGCACCCCGGCTCGGACCCGAGACGGCAGCCTCGACCCTTGCGGTGTCGATGGGCTCGTCGGTCAGCTCCGCCCGGAGGGGCTCCTCGGTGCCTCCCGAAACCGGCGGGAGCAGGGCCACCTCGGCACCTTCCTCCAGATAGGTATCGGGAGGAACGATCCGGCCGTCCATGGCGATTGCCATCCGGGGCCAGAGGGGGGCGATCGCCGGGTAATCGCGGTCGAGCCGGTCACGGAGGTCGGAGATCCGGCTGCCGTCCGGGATCTCCAACTCCGTCTCGGTAGTACCCAGGGCGTCCCCGGCGCTGGCGAAGGCGAGGAGGCGGATCTTCATGCGGGCATGCTACCAACGAAAGAACTGCCCGCGAGAGATCAGCTCTTCTCCGGTTCCGGCTCCGGAGTCCTCGTCGTGGTGCTCACGGAGTCGACCCAGCGGTCGAATTCGGACGCGGCCCGGTCTTTTTCCCAGCCGTAGCGTTCCTGCAGGGCCCCGACCAGCTTGTCCTTGTTGCCTCCCGCGCGGTCCCAATCGTCGTCGGTGAGCTTGCCCCAGGCACGCTTGGCTTCGCCTTTGAGCTGCTTCCAGCGTCCTTCGAGGATGTGGTGGCTGGCCATGATGGCTCCTTTCAGAGTGTGTGTTGGACCGGTCTCCCAATTGGAAAGCAAAGTGCATGCCGCGTTGCGGCGAGACCGTTCCGCCGGCTCCCCATGTCCCGTTCCCCATATAATCCCCCGGCTTCGACTTCCCGGGAGGACTCGTGTCGATTCTGGAGAGCAAGGTCAATCGTGGTGAGGCGTTCGAGCGTCAGGCCGAGCACTGGCGGCGGAAGGTGGAAGAGATCCGCGAGCAGGAAGACCGCATCCGGCTCGGCGGCGGCCTGAAGGCTCAGGACAAGCAGCGCGCCCAGGGGAAGATGACGGCGCGCGAGCGGGTCGAGGCGCTGTGCGATCCGGGATCGGGCTTCCTGGAGCTCGGCCTCTGGGTGGCCGAGGGGTTCTATCAGGAGTACGGCGGCGCTCCGGCGGCCGGGGTGGTGATCGGCGTCGGCAAGATGCATGGCCGGGACGTGGTGGTGGTCTCCAATGACGCCACCGTCAAGGCCGGCGCCTGGTTCCCCCTGACCGCCAAGAAGGTGCTGCGCGCCCAGGAGATCGCCCTCGAGAACCGGCTGCCGATCATCTATCTGGTCGACTCGGCCGGCGTCTTCCTCCCGCTCCAGGACGAGATCTTTCCGGACAAGGAGCACTTCGGCCGGGCCTTTTTCAACAACGCCCGCCTCTCGGCCGAGGGGATCTTCCAGATGGCCGCCATCATGGGCTCCTGCGTGGCCGGCGGCGCCTACCTGCCGATCATGAGCGACGAGTCGCACATCGTGGAGGGGACCGGTTCGATCTTCCTCGCCGGCTCCCACCTGGTGCAGGCCGCGATCGGCGAGAAGATCGACAACGAGGAGCTGGGCGGCGCGCTCGTGCAGTGCGACGTCTCGGGGGTGGTGGACCATCGCCATCCGGACGACGCCTCCTGCCTGGAGAAGATCCGCAGCCAGTTCGCCCAGCTCGCCGAGGCGTCGCGCGCCCCGTTCGCCCGCCGCGACCCGGTCGAGCCGCTCTACCCGGCCGAGGACCTCTACGGCCTGATGCCGATCGACCGCTCGCGCCCGTACGACACCCACGAGATGCTGGCGCGGCTGCTCGACGGCAGCGAGCTCGACGAGTACAAGGCCACCCACGGCCAGACGCTGGTCTGCGGCACGGGGTGGATCGAGGGGCACGCGGTGGGCATCGTGGCGAACCAGCGCTCGGTGGTGCCGAAGCGGACGGGCACCGCTCCGGCGGACCGCGAGCTCCAGATCGGCGGCGTCATCTACTCGGACTCGGCGGCCAAGGCGGCGCGTTTCGTCGAGCTGTGCAATCAGAAGAAGATCCCGCTCCTGTTCATCCAGGACGTCACCGGCTTCATGGTGGGGAGCCGCGCCGAGCGTGGCGGGATCATCAAGGACGGCGCGAAGATGGTGAACGCCGTCGCCAACTCGACGGTGCCCAAGATCACGCTGTTCGTGGGCAACTCCTACGGCGCCGGCAACTACGCGATGTGCGGCAAGGCCTACGGCCCGCGCTTCCTCTACGCCTGGCCCTCGGCCTCGATCGCGGTGATGGGCGGCGACCAGGCGAGCAAGACGCTGCTCTCGATCCAGCTCAAGAACCGGGGCGCGGAGGTCTCGGAAGGTGAGAAGACCCAGCGTCTCGAGGAGATCAAGGCGCGCTACGCCGCCACCGCGGACCCCCGCTACGCCGCCGCCCGCCTCTGGGTGGACGCGATCATCGATCCGGCGGAGACGCGCAAGGTGATCGGCTGGTCGCTGGCGTGCGCGGCGATGAACCCGGAGATCCCGGAGTTCAAGACCGGCGTTTTGCAGACGTAGGGCCTCGGGATAGGCCGGCTGACACCCATGCTATCGTTGCGCCCTCTATGACGAAGACGACGAAGAAGACGATCCGGATCGGCAACGGGCAAGGGTTCTGGGGCGACAACGTCGACGCGCCGGTGGAGCTGCTGCGCGGCGGCGCGATCGACTACATCGGCATGGACTATCTGGCCGAGGTGACGCTGTCGATCATGATGCGGCAGAAGCTGAAGAACCCGAAGCTCGGCTACGCGACCGACTTCATCGGCTTCATCCGCCGGGTGCTGCCGGAGCTGAAAGAGCGCAACGTGCGGGTGCTCACCAACGCCGGGGGGCTCAACCCCAAGGCCTGCCGCAACCGGATCTTCGAGGTGGCGCGGGAGCTGGGGATCACCGGGCTGCGGGTCGGCGTCGTCGAGGGGGACGACCTGCTGCCGCGCCTGCCGGAGCTGATCGCCGCCGGCCACACGCTCAAGAACATGGACACCGGCGAGCCGCTCGCGCCGGTGGTCGACAGGGTGATGAGCGCCAACGCCTATCTCGGCGCGCAGCCGATCGTCGACGCCCTCGCCCAGGGGGCGCAGATCGTGCTCTGCGGGCGGGTCACCGACACGGCGCTGGCGCTGGCGCCGATGATCCACGAGTTTGGCTGGGGCGCGGAGGACTGGGACCTGCTCGCCGCCGGCACCATCGCCGGCCACATCATCGAGTGCGGCGCCCAGTGCACGGGCGGCAACTTCAGCCGCTTCTGGGAAGTGCCGGACCTCTGGAACGTCGGCTACCCGGTGGTCGAGGCGCGGGAAGACGGCCGCTTCGTGGTCACCAAGCACGAGGGGACGGGGGGCATGGTGACGGTCGACACGGTCGGCGAGCAGCTGGTCTACGAGATGAGCGATCCGACCGGCTACATCACGCCGGACGTGACCGCCGACTTCACCTCGATCCGCCTGCGCCAGGACGGCAAGGACCGGGTGGAGGTCTCCGGCATCCAGGGGAAGCCCAACACGGCGTCGCTCAAGATCTCGGCCTCCTATCTCGCCGGTTTCAAGGCTTCGGGGCAGATCACCGTCTCGGGGCCGCGGGCGATCGAGAAGGCGCGGCTCGCCGCGGACATCGTCTGGAAGCGGCTGGAGCGCGCCGGCGTCACCTTCGCGCCGGAGGACCGGGAGACCGAGCTGATGGGCACGGGCGCCTGCCTGCCGGGCATCCTGCCGGTGCCGGACGACCTGCCGGAGGTGGTGCTGCGGCTCGGCGTGCGGGACGCGGACTCGGCCAAGGTCGAGCGCTTCGGCAAGGAGATCGCGCCGCTCGTCACCGCCGGCCCGCCGGGGGTGACCGGTTTCGCCGGCGGCCGGCCGAAGCCGCAGGAGATCGTCGCCTACTGGCCGGCGCTGCTCGACCGCAAGGAGGTCGAGAACCGGATCGAGGTCACCGTGGAGGAGGTGTGAGCGCCGGCCAGGCTCCTGGACGTTCCCGAGGACCAGCCGCCCTCGCCTGGTATGGCGGCATCTTCGGCGGCCTGCTCCCCATCCTCCTTCTGGGTTTTCTCTACAGCTCGCTCGCGGACCGCACCGTCTTCGCCCTCTGGGCGCTGGTCGCCGGGGTCTTCTGGGTGGCGCTGCTCCGCCAGGGGCTGGCCGCGGGCTGGGGGCGGTTCCGTCTCCTCGCCGTTCTGGCGCTGCTGCTCGCGGCGAGCCTCGGGATCTTCGCCCTCCTGGAGTCGGAGCACCACGAGATCCTGGACCTCGGGTTCCGCGCCGTCTTCCCCGCATTCTACGATCCGCTGGCCACCGCGCCGCGGACGGCCGGAATCCTGGCCGGCGCCTTTGCCCTGATCGGCGTCGTCTTATTCCCCCTCTCCCGGGTCGGGAGAGGGGGCCAGGGGGTGAGGGTTCGGGAGGGGGAAGAATCGATGAGGAGAGAGATTCCATGAAAGTGAAGCTCGAAGAGATCGCCCACGCCCGTTCGGGCGACAAGGGGGACGCCTCCAACGTCGGGCTGATCGCCGGCACGCCCGAGCTCTACGAGGTGCTCCGCGCGCAGGTGACGGCCGAGCGGGTCAAGGAGCACTTCCGGCAGGTCTGCCGGGGTCCGGTGCAGCGCTACGAGCTGCCGAACATCCTGGCCCTGAACTTCATCCTGCACGACTCGCTCGGCGGCGGCGGCACCGAGAGCCTGAAGAACGACGCCCAGGGGAAGACGCACGCCCAGGGGCTGCTGCAGATGGAGATCGAGCTGCCCGAGAGTCTCGCGGGGAGCCGGCGATGACGGAGAATCTGCTGGAGGTCCGGCGGGAGGGGGATCTCCTCTGGGTCACCCTGAACGATCCCGACCGCGCCAACGCCCTCTCGCCGGCGCTGATCGGCGAGCTGACCGACCTCTACCGCCGCCCGTGGCGCGAGGAGGGGGTGCGCTGCCTTCTGCTCGCCGGCGCCGGCAGGAACTTTTCGGCGGGAGCGGACCTCGAGCACCTGCGCTCGCTACGCGACGCCGGCCCCGAGGAGAATCTGCGCGACTCGCTGCGCCTCAAGGATCTCTTCGAGTCCGTGCTGCGGCAGGACGCTCTGACCCTCGCCCTGGTCCACGGCGCCTGCGTGGCGGGGGGGTGCGGCCTCGCCACCGCCCACGACTTCGTGATCGCGGCCGACGACGCGCGCTTCCTCTACAGCGAGGTGCGGATCGGCTTCGTGGCGGCCCTGGTCGCCACCTACCTGCCGTTGCGCCTGCGCGGCTCGGACATCCGCGAGCTGCTGCTCAATCCGCAGTTCGTGGACGCCCGCCGGGCCCTGGAGATCGGGCTGGTCAACCGGATGGTCCCTCACGAGGACCTGCGCGGCGTGGGCGAGGCGCTCGCCGCGCAGATCCTGGAGACCGGCAGCTCGGAGTCGATCGCCCGCACCAAGCGCCTGCTGCTCGACGTCCTCGGCCGGCCGCTGGGCGAGGCCCTGACCCAGGCCGCCGAGGTCAACGCCGCCGCCCGGGCGACGGACGACTGCAAGCGGGGGATCGCGACCTTCCTGGAAACCAAGAAGCCGCCGAAGTGGAGATGAGGGGTTTTTCCTCGTGAAGCTCGTCCTCTTCGACATCGACAGCACCCTGCTGAGCTGCGGTCCGCAGGTCCGGCCGCTGTTCGCCACCGCGCTGGTGGAGGTCTTCGGCACCGCGGGGGCCGTCGACGATTACGACTTCGCGGGGCGAACCGACCCCGGGATCGTGCTCGACCTGCTGACAGAGGCCGGCGTGCCGGACGCCGTGGTGCGCGCGGGTCTGCCGCGGATGCGGGAGCTGTATACCGGGCGGCTGGACCGGGCTCTCGACCGCGCGGGGATGCGGTTGCTGCCCGGGGTGGTGGAGATTCTCGACCGGCTGGCGAGCCGCGAGGACGTCGTGCTCGCCCTGCTGACCGGCAACTGGGAGCCGGGGGGGAGAGCCAAGCTCTCGCGCTTCGATCTCAACGGATATTTCCCGTTCGGCGCCTTCGGCTGTGACGGCGCCGACCGTTCGGATCTCCCGCCGGTGGCCCTCGCCCGGGCCGAGTTGGCCAGGGGGCGCCGGTTCCGTCCCGAGGAGGTGCTGATCGTGGGCGACAGCGTGCACGACGTCTCGTGCGCCCACGCCAACGGCATCCCCTGCCTCGCCGTCGCCACCGGCCGCACGCCGGCCGAAACCCTCCAGGCCGCCGGCGCCGACTGGGTGATCGGCGATCTGCGGCAGGCCGCCGGCGCCGTCCCCTGGCTCGGCTAACCCCTCTCAGCTCCTCCCGAGCCGGTCGCGCCGCTTCGCGTCCGTCTCCGGCCCCGCCCGGGCTCCCCGGTTGGGGAATATCGAGATCCTGGCGAGCGGCGCCTTGCCGCGATCCGGATCGGCCGCGTCTTCGAGCCCGCGCAGCAGCAACTGGAAGTTGTCCGTTTGCGAGACCTCCCGAAGCAGCCTGGAGCACTGCGGGCAGTGCCGCAGGAGGTGCCGTACGAAGTCGCGGGCCTCCTCCCGGGAGAGCTCCGACCGGAAGAATCGTTCGAGGGTTTCCCGCGAGAAGTGCTCATCCGCCATGTCATTCCCTCCCAGAAAGGGTCTGGGTGCAATAGACCTTCATCAACTATTGTTGCCGGAGGGCGGAATTTGGGGACAAAAAAGAAGCTCGAACTTCTTTTAAGAAGCTCGAACTTCTTTTCCACGAGCACAGAAACCGGAGACCGGTGCCTCAGAGGTGCTCGCGGAACCAGCGCTGGGTGGCGTTCAGGGCCTGGATGAGCTGCGGGGTGGGACCGGCAAAGGGGTGGCGGGCGCCGAAGGTGTGGCTGGCGCCGGGGACGACGAGCAGCTCCGTCCTGCCATCCCCGGCGTGCTCGGCGAGGCGGTGGGCCTCGGCCACCGGCACGCTCTCATCCTCGGCGCCGTGCACGATCAGCCAGGGAGCATGGTGGGCCGCGGCGGCGGCGAGGATGTCGAGCCCGGCGCGCCGTTCCTCGATCTCGGCGAGCATCCCGAGCCCCATGGCGAGCCGCTGTCCCGTGCGGGCGTTGGCCACGGGGTGCTCACCCGACCGGCGCCACTCCTCCTTCTGCTCGGGGGTGAAGCGGTCGATGTCCGCGATTGACGCCCAGGTCACCAGGGCGCGCAGCCGGTCGCGCCAGGCCGGGCTCGCCGCGGCGAGCAGGGAGATGCCCCCCCCACGGCTGTGGCCGAAGAGGCCGAGCCGGCGGCGGTCCACCCGGCCGGGGGCGATCGCGCCGGCGGCGGTGGCGTCGAGCACGGCGGTCAGCTCCGCCAGCTCGCGGCCGTAGGTGTCGTCGCGGAAGGCGTCCGGGTCGGTCACCAGCTCGTCGCCGGGCTGCATCCCGGTGCCCGAGAGGTTGACGCGGACGGCAACGAACCCCCGCTCGGCGAGCAGGGCCGCGAGCGCGGGGAAGAACCCCCAGTCCATGAACCCCTTGAAGCCGTGGCAGATCACGACCGCCGGCCGCTCGCCGGGCAGGTCGGGCAGGTCGACGAGGCCGTGCAGGGGGACCCTGGACGTCTCGAGGGTGAAAGGGACCGTCTCGCTCATGGTCCGGGATTGTAGACTGGGGACATGACCACCACGACTTCAACCACCACCGGCCTCGCCGCGGAGTACCGCGCCCTGCGCGAGGGGTGCGGGCTCGCCGACCGCTCCTGGATGGACCGCGTCGAGCTCCTCGGCGCCGACCGCCTCCGCTTCCTGAACGCCTACGTCACCTGCGACGTCAAGGCTCTTGCCCCAGGCGAGGGGGCCTACGGCTTCCTCACCAATCCGCAGGGGCGCATCCTCTCCAACCTGGTGGCGACGGCGCACGAGGACCGCCTCTGGCTGCTGCTGCCGCCGGGCCAGGGGGAGGCGGTCGCGAAACACCTGCAGAAGTACATCCTGGCCGACCGGGTCGAGGTGCGGACGCTCGGCGACATGCTGCCGGTCACCCTGATCGGCCCGCGCGCGGCCGAGGCCCTGGGCGGCGCCGAGCTGCCGGCTCCCGGGGACTGGCGGCACGTCCGGTCCAGGGTCCACGGCACCGAGGTGGCGCTCCAGCGCTCGGGCCGCCTGGGGGCCGAGGCGTACACCCTCTGGGTTTCGGCGTCGATCGCCGGCCTGCTGACCGAGCATCTGCTGGAGATCCCGGGGGTGACGCCGGCCGGCTTCGAGGCGCTGGAGGTGCTGCGGACGGAGGCGGGGATTCCGCGCTTCGGGCGCGACTTCGGCCCGGAGAACTTCCCGCAGGAGACCGGCGCCGAGGAGGCGGCGGTGAGCTATACCAAGGGGTGCTACCTCGGCCAGGAGGTGGTGGCCCGCATCCATTATCGGGGCGGCGTGCAGAAGACCCTGCGCGGCCTCGTCTTCGACGGCCCGCCCCCCGCGCCCGGAACGCCGCTCCTCCACGACGGGCGCGAGGCCGGCAAAACGGCCACCGTCGTCGATTCGATCGCCCTGGGCGCGCCCATCGGCCTCGCCATCCTCCACCGCCGCGCCGCCGCGCCCGGCACCCGGCTGGAGGTCGGCGGCGGCGGGGGGGCGGAGGTGCGGGAGCTGCCGTTCGTCTGAAAGCGAAAGGCCGGAGAGTTTCCTCTCCGGCCTTTCCATTCATTCCAACCCCTGGCGGGGTTCTCAGACGATTTCAGATTCAGACCGCGAACGAAGAGCCGCAACCGCAGGAGCCGGAGGCGTTGGGGTTGTTGAACTTGAACCCCGCGCCGGCCATGCCCAGCGAGTAATCGATGCTGGTGCCCTGCAGGTAGCGGGCGCTCACGGCGTCGACGAAGATCTTGAGGTCGCCCTGCTCGTAGACCCAGTCGGTCTCCCGGGCCTCGTTGTCGAAGTCGAGGGCGTATTCGAAGCCGCTACAGCCACCCCCGCGCACGGCGATGCGGAGACCGTGGGAGGCGTCGATCCCCTCCTGGTCGCGGGTGATCTTGACCATCTCGATCGCCTTCGCGGTGAGCGTGACGGGCACGTCCTCCTGCGGCGGGATGGAAGGGTCGGGCTGGCTCTGGCTCTGCGCGATATTTTCCATGGAACGCTCCTTGCCTCGGGGCGAATGCCCAGTCACCTACAATAAACAGGGACGGGGGGGATGTCAATTCCGGCCCGGCATGGCGGAGCCTTACGGAGAGATATGATCCCGGGGTGCTGCGGGCCGTCCTCTTCGATTTCAATGGGGTCCTGGTCGACGACGAGCCGATCCACCTGGAGCTGTTCCAGCGGGTGCTCGCGGACGAGGGGATCGCGCTGCCTGCCGGCGACTACTACACCCGCTACCTGGGTCTGGACGACCGCGCCTGCCTGGCGGCGATCCTGGCGGCGGCGGGGGAGGCGGCGACCGTTCCCCGCCTGATGCGGCTGATCGCCCGCAAGGCGAGCTACTACCAGGAGCGCGTCCGCCGCGAGGGCTATCCGTTCGCGGCCGGCGCGGCCGGGCTGGTGCGGGAGCTCGCGGCCCGGGGGTGGATGCTCGGCGTGGTGAGCGGCGCGCTGCGCGAGGAGGTCGAGGGCGCGCTACGGCAGGAGGGGCTGCTCGACCACTTCAAGGCGCTGATCACCGCCGAGGACGTCGCCGAGAGCAAGCCGGACCCGGAAGGATACGACCGCGCCCTGGAGGCCCTCAACTCGCTGCCGCCCCTGCCGGAGCGCCTGCTCCACCCCCACGAGGTGCTCGCCGTGGAGGACAGCCCGGTGGGCTTGGCCGCCGCCTCCGAGGCGGGTTTCCCGACGCTCGGCATCGCCCACCCCTACTCCCGCGCCCTGCTGCGCGGCGCGGACGCCGTCGTGGCGGGCCTGCACGAGCTGACGCCCGAGCGCCTGGAGCGGCTCTACGCCGAGGTCAGCCGGCGGTAGCCAGTCAGGGCAAACGTCAAACGTCAATTGAGAGGAATGCGGCCCGCGAAGCCTTCGTCGTAGGTGTGGAAGAAGGAGATCGACGGCTCGGGGAAGCGCCAGCAGTAGTAGCCGTCGCCGCTGTCCCAATCGACCAGCCAGACCCCCTTGACCTCGCAGCCGACGGCGGTCAGCTCGCGGGCCCAGGCGCGGACGATCTTCTCCTGGGCCTCCTCGATCTCCTCGCGGCGGGCGTCGAGATCGTCGCGGCTGCCGAGGTTGGTGGCCAGCGCCTCGATCTGCCGCACCGCGGCCGCGGTCAGATCGCGCACCAGGGGGAAGGTGTTGAGCGCGTCGTCGTAGGAAAAAATCCGTTTGCCGGTCTGCTTCTTCGTCATGGGACCGCGGATGATACCATTCCGCTTCAGTGAACTTCCTGGACAGCATCGGCGAGCGCTCTCGCGAAGGGCGGATCGAGGCCATCAGCGGGGGCATGTTCTCGGGCAAGAGCGAGGAGCTGGTCCGCCGGCTGCGCCGCGCCTCCATCGCCCGCCAGAGCATCCAGGTCTTCACGCCGTCCGCCGACACCCGGCACGGCCCGCAGCGGCTGGTCACCCGCGACAAGCGGGAGCTCGAGGCGGTGAGCGTCGCCTGCAGCTGCGAGCTGCGGCAGAAGCTCCTGCCCGGCGTCGAAGTGGTGGGGATCGACGAGGCCCAGTTCTTCGACGACGGCCTGGTCGACCTGGTCTGCGAGCTGGCCGACTCGGGGGTGCGGGTGGTCGTCGCCGGGCTCGACCTCGATTACCTGCGCCGCCCCTTCGGCCCGATGCCGCGGATCCTCGCCATCGCCGAGTACGTCGACAAGGTCCACGCCGTCTGCATGCGCTGCGGCGCTCCCGCCCACTACAGCCAGCGCATCGCCGGCGGCGGCGAGCAGCTCCAGGTCGGCGACACTGACTCCTACGAAGCCCGCTGCCGGCGGTGTTACGAGCCGTTCGCGCCGTAGAAAACAAGGGACGTAAGGGACACCAGGGACAGCAGGGTTGGTTGCTGTTGTCCCTGAGGTCCCTGCTGTCTCTTTAGTCCCTTTTTTCCCCGGCGATCGGCACCGGCTGGTTGTTGCGGTCCACGTGGACGTAGACCACCTCGGCCTCGGTGACCTTGATGCGGCCGGTGCCGGTGCTGCGCTCGGCCTCCACGGTCACCTTGATCGTCACCGAGGTGCGGCCCACCCGCAGGGTCTCGGTGAAGAAGCTCACCAGGTCGCCCACGAAGACGGGGGAGTGGAAGACGACCTCCCGCATCGCCACGGTCACCAGCCGGCCGGGGAGGGGGACGTGGTGATGGGCCTCCACGGCTCCCGCCTGGTCGATGTAGGAGAGGATGATGCCGCCGAAGATGGTGCCCAGGGCGTTGGTGTCCTTGGGCATCAGCACCACCCGGATCGCCGGCTGGCGGGGTCCGGTGCTGCGGGTCGTATCGTCCATGCGCGCTCTCTTTCCTTTCTTCGGCCCCGGGCCGTCGGGGCCGCGAGGGGCTTCATGGTATCCTAGGCTGCCTTTCGAGGCTCCCGACTCGGCCCCGGAATGAATCCCGCTTCCCCCCAGACCAGCTCTCACGAAGCGATGAACGACGTCGCGCTGCTGCGCCAGGTCGCCGACCGCCGGTCCGAGGCGCTCGCCGTCCTCTACGACCGCTACGCCGCCACCCTGCTCGCGCTCGGCAAGCGGATCCTGGGCAGCCTCGCCGACGCCGAGGAGGTGCTCCAGGAGGTCTTCCTCCACGTCTGGAACCACGCCGGACGCTACGACGCGGGGCGCTCCTCGGTCTCCACCTGGCTGACCCTGATCACCCGCAGCCGGGCGATCGATCGTTTGCGCACCCGGAAGGTGGTGGAGCGGACCCACGAAACGTCCGCCCAGGAGAACCCCGTCGAGCATGCATCCCCCGAGGGGGTGGAAACCGTATTTGTCCATGAGAGGCGGGAGCGGGTGCAGCGGGAGATGGGAAAGCTCCCCGAGGAGCAGCGGCAGGTGCTCGAGATGGCGTTCTACGAGGGCCTGAGCCAGAGCGAGATCGCGGCAAAGGCGGACCTCCCCCTGGGCACGGTCAAGACGCGGACGCTGCTGGCGATGAAGAAACTGCGGAACGGATTGCGCGACGAGATACGGCAACTACTGTGAACGACGAAGCCCCATCGGAAGACCACACCATCCTGGCGGCTCTCGAGGCGCTGGAAAGGGGCCTCGACGCCCCGGGTGGCCCGGGGCGCCCGGACGAGACCGCCGAGATGCTCGCGCGCCTCTACGCCGAGACGCTGGGATTGATTCCGTACGAGCTCGCGCCGGTAGAGCCCACGGCCGGCCTCAAGGCGCGCCTGATGTCGCGCCTGGCTCCGGAGGCCTCACCGGAGACCCCAGAGGTCACCGGCGACGACACGCAGCCGTTCCCCGCCGCCGTCGTCGAGCCCGTGCGCGTGGCGGCTCCGGCGGCGCCGGTCGTTCCTGTCGTTCCTCTGCGGCATTCGCAGGAGATGCGGGCGCAGGAGACGCGGGCGCCCCGCATGGCGGTCGCGGGAGCGGCGTCCCGCCCGGTCCCGCCGCGCCGTTGGCCGCTCGCGCTGGCCGCCACGCTCGCCTTCGCGCTGCTCGGCCTTTCGCTCTGGCTCTACTCCCAGCTCGGGGCTCAGCGCGCGGCGCTCGGGGCCCAGCGGGCGACGATCGACGATCTCCGCCACGAGCTCTCCCGCGAGCGTTCCCGGTCCGAGGGCGCCATCGCGAAGGTCCGCGAAATCGAGGCCGACAGCCTCGATCTGCACGAGAAGTTCTCTCTCGTGACCTCGCCGGCGGTGCAGGTCAGCCCGCTGCGCCCGATGGGCAGGCCGCCGCTCCAGCCGGACGCGCGCGGCGTCCTCTTCGTCGCCGCCGACCACCAGCACTGGTACATGGCGCTCCAGGGGCTCCAGCCCGCCGATGCCGGCAAGGCCTACAAGCTCTGGTTCGTCGCCGGCCAGGGCATGGTGAGCGCCGGCTCCTTCTCCGCGAAGCCCGGAGCGCCCGTCGAGCTGAGCTCGAAGCACATGCCCGCCGGGACCAGGGGGGTCCTGGTGACCCTCGAGAACGACCCGCAGGCCCCCGCCCCCGCCGGTCCGCAGATCCTGCGGGCGGCCGCCTTCTACCAGATCAGCTAGTTCGCCAGGCGATCACTTCGGCGGTTTCGCCGGCCGCATCTCCACCAGGCTCGGCAGGGCGTGCGGCGGGTAGGAGAGCAGGTGGAGGATCATCGCGGCGATATCCGCGGGCTGCAGCCGCCAGCTCTGGTCCTGCCCGCCGGCGGGGTGGGAGAAGCCGGTGGCGACGCTCCCCGGCAGGATCGCCGCCACCCGCACCCCGTATTGCCGCAGGTCCAGCATCGCCGCCTCCGACAGGCCGACCACGCCGAACTTGCTGGCGTTGTAGGCCGCGCCGCCCGCGAACGGGTTCTTGCCGGCCAGCGAGGCGACGTTGAAGATCCACCCCTCCCCCTGCCGCTTCATGGCGGGCGCCACCGCGTGGAGGAAATAGAAGTAGCCCGAGAGGTTGGTCTCGATCGTCTCGCGCCACTGCTCCCCGGTCAGCTCGTCCACCGGTCCGAAGACCCCTAAGCCGGCGTTGTTGACCAGGCAGTCGATCCGTTCTTCCCGCCGCAGCACGCCGTCGACGAAGCGGTCCACCTCCTCTTGGCTCCGGGCGTCCACGGCCTCCCCTGAGACCGCGTCGCCGAAGCGGCCGGCGAGCTCCGTCCGCGCCGTCTCGACGTGCTCCGGGGTCCGGCCGCAGAAGTGGACGCGCCACCCCTCCCCGAGGAGAGCTTCGGCGACCGCTCTCCCGATCCCCCGGCTGCCGCCGGTGACGACGGCGACTTTTCCTTCCTGGTTTTGCATGCGCGTTCCCTCCTCTCAGGGTACTGTATCAAGCCGGCCGGGATGGAAATGGAGAGCCCGGTTCCGCTGTTTTCATGGACTGAAAGGGGTGACAGACCCATGTTTTTTTTTGATCCGCATTACTTTCTCTTCGCCCTGCCGGCCCTGGCCCTCTCGCTGTGGGCGAGCTGGCGGACCAAAGCGGCGTTCAACAAGTTTTCCAAGGTGCGCACCCTGCGCGGGCTGACCGGGGCGCAGGCGGCGCAGGAGATGCTGCGGGGCGCCGGCATCTCGGACGTGCGGGTGGTGCCGACGAACGGCTTCCTTTCGGACCACTACAACCCGGCGAACAAGACGCTGGCCCTCTCGGAGGCGACCTACGCGTCGAACTCGGTGGCGGCGGTGGGCGTCGCCTGCCACGAGGCGGGGCACGCCATCCAGCACGCAGAGGGGTACAAGCCGCTCTGGCTGCGCTCGGCCCTGGTGCCGACGGCGAGCTTCGGCTCCTCGGCGAGCTACTTCGTGGTGCTCGGCGGGATGCTGTTCCACTCGCCGAACCTGGTCTACCTCGGCGCCCTGCTGTTCTCGGCCGTGCTGCTGTTCCAGGTCGTGACCCTGCCGGTGGAGTTCGACGCCACGGCGCGGGCCAAGCGCCTGGCGGTCGAAACCGGGGTCGTGCTGCCGCAGGAGCGGGTGGGGATGGACAAGGTCCTGAACGCGGCGGCGATGACCTACGTGGCCGCCGTGGTCTCGACGCTGCTGACCCTGCTCTACTACCTCCTGCGCGCCTCGTCGATGTCGCGCCGCTGAAAGACGGTCTCTTCAGGTTCGATCCGTTTCGACGACGCCCCGTCCGGGTCACCGGGCGGGGCGTTTTGCTTGGGGGATGTCCATCGCACCCCCTTCTGTGGCAACTTAGTAGGAGCCCCCAAAGGAGCTCAAAGCCACCGATGCCCACCGAGACGTCCAGGATCAAGCCGCCCGAGCGGCGGCCTCCCCCCTTCCGCAAGCTCCGGGTCTACGCCTTCGATCCGAGCCTGAACTGGCAGATCGACACCGCCGTGATCAACCAGATGACCCTCCAGGTGCCGTGGGAAGAGCTGCGGCCCGGCCCGGTGGGGGAGTACCTGGAGGTGGTGGACGTCGATCCGGCGAGCCGCTGCTGCTACGCCCCGGTCGATCTCGACGACCGCTTCATCCTCGCGGCGGACGGGCTGACGCCGGCCGAGGGGGACCCCCAGTTCCACCAGCAGATGGTCTATGCCGTGGCGATGACCACCATCCACAACTTCGAGCGCGCCCTCGGGCGGCGCATCCTCTGGTCGCAGACCGACGCCGACCAGGGCTACCAGTTCGTGCCGCGCCTGCGCATCTATCCGCACGCGATGCGGGACTCGAACGCCTACTACAGCCCGCGGAAGAAGGCGCTGCTCTTCGGCTACTTCCCGGCCTCGACCAGCGACCCGGGGCACAACCTCCCCGGCGGCACCGTCTTCACCTGTCTGTCGCACGACGTCGTCGCCCACGAGACCACGCACGCGCTGCTCGACGGCCTGCACCGGCGCTTCATCGAGGCGACCAACTCCGACACCCTGGCGCTCCACGAGGGGTTCGCGGACATCGTGGCCCTGTTCCAGCACTTTTCCTTCGCGCCGGCCCTGCGCGACCAGATCCGGCGCACCCGGGGGGATCTGGCGGGCCAGAACCTGCTCGGCCAGCTCGCCCAGCAGTTCGGCCAGGCGCTCGGCAACCGCGGCGCCCTGCGCGACGCCCTGGGAGAGGTGGACCCGGGGACCGGCGAGTGGGTGCCCAGGAAACCGGACCCGGCCGACCTGCAGAAGGCCAAGGAGCCCCACACCCGCGGCGCCATCCTGGTGGCGGCGGTCTTCGACGCCTTCCTGACCATCTACAAGTCGCGCATCGCCGACCTGCTGCGCATCGCGACCGCCGGCACCGGGGTGCTGCCGGCGGGGGATCTCCATCCGGACCTCGTCGACCGCTTGGCGGGGGAGGCCTCGGCCTCCGCGGGCCATGTCCTCAACATGTGCATCCGCGCCCTCGACCACTGCCCGCCGGTGGACGTCAACTTCGGCGACTATCTGCGCGCCCTGGTCACCGCCGACCGCGACCTGGTGCCGGACGACGACCGCGGGTACCGGGTCGCGGTGATCGAGGCGTTCCGGCGGCGGGGCATCTATCCGCAGGGGGTGCGGAGCCTGTCGGCCGAGAGCCTCTGCTGGGCCCCGCCGGTGGGTGAAGAGGCCGCGGCGCTCCGCAACCTGCTGCCGGGGGTCAAGAGCCTGCGCCGGGTCCGCCCCGACTGGTCGCTGACCACGGGCCGCCGGAAGATCTGGAAGGAGATGCAGGAGAGCTGCCGGGAGATCCACGGCTGGCTGCTCTCGGAGGAGATCCGCGGGATCGCCGCGAATTTCGGCCTGGCGCTCGGCCCGGACGCTCCCCACTCGATCGAGCGCGGCAAGAACGGCCTGCCCCTGTTCGAGGTGCACTCCGTGCGCCCGGCGCGGCGCCTGGGGCCGGACGGCCAGACGCTCACCGATCTCGTCATCGAGATCACCCAGAAGCGGCACGGGTACCTGAACCCGGTCTGGCAGGAGAAGGTCGACAGCGGCGAGGCCCCCCCGCCGTCGCACGACTTCTGGCTCCGCGGCGGCTGCACGGTGCTGGTGGATCTCGACCGCGGCGTGGTGCGCTACTGCATCGGCAAGGGGATCGTCAGCGACGCCCGGCTCGCCGTCCAGCGCGCCTTCGTGCGGGCGAGCGGCTCGCCGGAGGCGACCTACTTCGGCGATCCCCTGCGGCGGGAGCAGACGGAGCCCTTCGCCATGCTCCACCACCCGCCCGCGATCGAGGAGGAGACCCTTGGCTGATCCCGCTCCTGATTTCCCAATGACCGCCCCCGCCGCCGGCGTGAAGGTCCGCATGTACCGCCAGGGTCTCGGCGACTGCTTCCTGCTCGCCTTCGCCACCGAGGCCGGGCGCCCCTTCTACATGCTGATCGACTGCGGCGTGCTGCTGGGCACCGAGGACGCCGGGGAGAAGATGCGGCAGGTCGCGGAGAGCCTTCACGACGCGACCGGCGGACGGATCGACGTCCTGGTCGCCACCCACCAGCACTGGGACCACCTGTCGGGGTTCGACCAGGCGCGCGAGGTCTTCGACCGCATCGACTTCGGCGAGGTCTGGGTGGGCTGGACGGAGGACCCCGCCGACGACCTCGCCAACCGCCTGCGGGCGCGGCGCAGGACCCACCTGCGGGCGCTCGGCGCCGTGGCGCGGAACCTGCGGAACGCCGGTGCCGCGCCGAAGGCCGAGACTCTCGACGCCGTCCTCGGCTTCTTCGGCGATCTGGCGGCGGACGGCCGCCCCTCGCGGATCGAGGCGGCGCTCGACTACGTGCTCGGCCGTGGCAAACCGCCGTTCTATCGCACCCCGGGCGAGACGGTCGGGCTGCCCGGCACCCCGGCGCGCGTCCACGTGCTCGGCCCGCCGCGGGACGAGGCGCTGCTGCTGCGCTCGAACCCCTCCCAGCGGGCGAGCGAGGTCTACGAGAAGCGGCTCGCGCTCAGCGAGGAGACGGCCTTCTTCGCCGCCGTCCTCGCCGCGGCGGGGGCGCCCCAGAGCCCCGAGGAGAGGGAGCTGCGGGACCTGAGCTTTCCGTTCGACGGCATCTACCGGGTCGACCCCGACCGGGCGAAGCAGGACGAGTTCTTCCAGGACCATTATTATGGGAGCGAGCCCGGGAAGCCCGCGGATCAGGCCGCTGATCAGGAAATAGGCTGGCGGCAGATCGAGGCGGACTGGCTCGGCGCCGCCGACAACCTCGCCCTGCAGCTCGACAGCGACACCAACAACACCAGCCTGGCCTTGGGGGTCGAGCTGTCGCCCGGCGGCAAGGTGCTGCTCTTCCCCGGCGACGCCCAGGTGGGCAACTGGCTCTCGTGGCACGACCTCGGCTCCGTCGACGCCGCGGACCTCCTGCGCCGCACCGTCCTCTACAAGGTCGGCCACCACGCGAGCCACAACGCGACGCTGCGGGAGAAGGGGCTGGAGCTGATGGAGCGCCCGGACCTGGTGGCGATGATCCCGGTCGACGAGCAGATGGCGCACCGGCCCAAGGGGGGGAACCCCGACGGCTGGGACATGCCCTTCGCCCCCCTCCTGGAGCGGTTGAAGGTGAAGACCCGCGGGCGCGTCCTGCGCGCCGACACCGGCGCGCCGCCGGCGGCGGACCTCGCGGAGCTCTCCGCGGCGGAGCGCGAGGCGTTCGCCCGCAGCTGCGTGGTGACGGACCTCTATCTGGAGATCACGATCCTGCCCTGAGGCCGGTCCGCCGCAGCAGCGCCTCGTGCAGCCAGACGGCGGCGAAGGCGATGGCGGTCGCCGCCCCCAGGAGACGGAAGGCCGCGTCGTCCCGCCCGAGCTGGATCAGCTGGTAGATGGCGAGCGACAGCGTCGTGGTGCGGCCGGGGATGTTGCCCGCCACCACGATTGTGGCGCCGAACTCGCCGATCGCGCGGGCGAAAGCCAGCAGGGTGCCGCCCAGGATGCCGCGGGCGGCGAGCGGCAGGGTGACGGTGAGGAAGACGCGCGCGGGACCCGCGCCCAGCGTGCGCGCCATCTGCTCGAGCCGCGGATCGACCTCCTCGAACGCCACCCGCGCGCCGCGCACCAGCAGTGGCAGCGACATCACGGCCATCGCCAGCACCACGCCCCGCCAGGTGAAGACCACGTCGAGACCGAGGTCGTCGAGGGTCCGGCCGAGGGGCCCCCGGCGTCCTGCCAGCTTGAGCAGCAGGAAACCGGTCGCCACGGGGGGGAGCACGAGGGGCAGCGCGACGAGGGTCTCGACGAGGGACCGCCCCGGCCAGCGGTGGCGGGCGAGCAGCCAGGCGAGGAGGAGGCCCGGCGGCAGGATCAGGGCGGTGGCGAGCGTCGAAACCCCGAGGGTGAACCGGACGATCTGCCACTCTTCCGGGCTCATGGGAACCCGCAGCCTAGCAATCGCGGTATATCGGGTCAAGGATAACGCTATTCAGCCAGATACCCCCGCAGCTCCTCCCAGGCGGGCGCGATCGCCTGCGCGGTCTCCCGCTCCATGCGGCGATAGAGGGCGAGGGCGGCGCGGCCGGTGGCGGTCAGGGTGGCCCGGCCGTGCCCGGAGCCGCCGCGGGCGGTGTCGACCAAGGGTTCCCTGAAGGCTGCGTTCATCGTCTGCAGGAGCTTCCAGGCGCGCATGTAGGACATGCCGAGGCGCCGGGCGGCCTCGGCCAGGGTGCCGGCCTCATCGATCGCCTGTAGGAGGTCGACCTTGCCGGGTCCGAGGGCGATCTCGTCGCCGTGGAAGACCCGGAGGCGAGGGCGGACGGCGTTCGTCGCGGCGGCCCGGGGTAAGATCACCCCGTAATCCTATCGGAGAAAGGACGAGCCCGTGCCGACCGGACGCCCTGAAATGTGGATGCCCCTCCTGCTGTTTGGTCTGTTTACGCTGCTCAGCGTCGTGGGGGCCTACTTCGTCACGGCGCACTTCCGTGGCCGCAAGGCGGGGGTCCTGGCCGCTCTGCTGACGGCGCTGTTCTTCGGCGCCGTGCTGTTCGGAGTGCTGGCCCTGATCCGGGAAGGCGGCGCGCTCTAGAGGTGTTGCTTCAGGAAATGTCCGATCTCGAATACGAGCTCTCCAGGCTGGTCACCGTCGAGACCTTCTCTTCCCCCTGGGAGGCGCAGCTCGCTTGCGCCTGCCTGCAAGCGGAGGGAATCGAGGCGGTGATCGCCGACGAGCACTTCTTCCGGCTCTACGGCGCGCTCTCGAACGCCCTCGGCGGCGTGCGGCTCCAGGTCCGTCCCGAGCACGCCGGCCGCGCGGCCGAGCTGCTGCGCGACCGCCGGCCGATCTTCTACGTGGTCAAAGAGGAGGACGACGAGCCCGTGGCGAGTGAGCCGATCGATCCGGACAAAGAGCCCGAGGCGCTGGTCGCCGTCGCCCGCTTCTACTCCCCGTGGGAGGCGCACCTGGCGCGGACGCTTCTCGAATCCGAGGGGATCGACGCCTGCGTCCACGAGGAGCGCCTCCCCGGCGCCAGCCTCCTCACCGGCGCTCCCACCGCCCTCAGCCGCGTCGAGGTCTACCCTGGCGATGTGGAGCGGGCGCTCGCGGTCCTCGACACGGTCGAGGAGCTGGAGCTGGACGAGCCGGCCGAGTCGTAGGGGGGCAGCCCTCACAGCCCCTTGAGGACAGTCTCCTCCCGCGCGGACCGGGAAGCGGTGGGCAGGGCGGAGAGCGGAGACGCGATGAGCGTCCCCTTGTCCACCTCCTCGAGCTCCTTCTCCTTCTTCTTCGCCTCCAGCTTCTCCGACTTCACCTCCTGGCGCAGCCGGGCGAAGGAGCTCATGTAGATGTTGGCGACCGCCACCAGGGCGAAAAAGGCGATCAGGTACCCCCGCCAGTCGTCGAGCAGCAGGTGATAGCGGGTGAGGATCAGGAAGAAGGCCGTCACGTAGTGGCTGAAGCAGTATTCGCAGGTGAACAGGTAGAAGAACTTCCGCACCAGAATGTTGCCGCAGTTCTTGGAGCGCTCCGCGCAATATTCGCGCGGCTCGCGGAAGATCTCCTCGTGCGTCACCGTCCACGCCACGCAGGCGATCGGAATCGCCAGCAGGACGAGCCAGAGGATCTGGGGGAGCCATTGGGTGCTGTCGGGGGGTGCCATGGGGGCGATGTGATTGCAAGAAGGGGGCCGCCCCGCCCGGACCCTCACCCCGGCCCTCTCCCGACCCGGGAGAGGGAGAAAGGCTGAAACCTAATCTCTCCCTCTTCTCCCGGGTCGGGAGAAGAGGGCTGGGGTGATGAGGGCCCAGGCACCCTTGACCCAGAAAAATAAATAACTGTAAACTTACTTATCATGGGACGCCGCCCCAAAGTCACCCGCGAAGAGGTCCTCACCGCCGCCCGCCAAGTGTTCGCCGAACGGGGGTTCGAGGGGACCACCCTGGCGGCGATCGCCGGCCGGCTCAAGGTCAGCCCGGCGGCGCTGCTGCGTCACGCCGCCAACAAGGAGGAGCTGTTCTCGGCCGCGATGAGCCCGGCGCCCGGGGAGATCCGCGTGCCGGTGGAGTTCCTCGCCGGAGTGGACGGCACCGAGGATCCGCTCCAGGTGGTGCGGCGGATCGGCGAGGCAATCATCCCCTTCCTGGAAGGTAAGATCGACGAGCAGATCTCCCGCTGGATGCGCTCCAAGGCCCTGCAGGAGGCCCCGGGGTTCCCCCTGCCGTTCGACCCGGAGGTGCGGCCGACGCCGCCGCAGCGGCTCCTGACCCTGGTCGAGGAGTACCTGCGCCGCGCCATCGCCGCCGGCCGGCTGCGCCTGAGCGATCCGCGGGCGGCGGCCCTGCTGCTGATCGGCTCCTGTCACTCCTACGTCACGCTGCACCGGATTGCCCGCATCGCCGATCCGCCGCTGCCGCTCGACCGCTATCTCGACACGCTGGTGGAGATCTGGACCCGGGGAGCCCTGCCCGCCGGTCCGGATGAGGAGAGTCCGCGATGAAGTCCAAGCTGAAGATCGTGCTTCGCGTCGTCCTGCTGCTGGCGGTGGTGGGCGGCGCGGCCTGGTGGTTCTTTTTCCGTCCCAAGCCGGAGTCGCAGCTCGTGCTCTCCGGCTCGATCGAGGCCAACACGGTCGAGGTGGGATCGCTGGTGGGCGGCCGGGTGGCGGCGGTCCACGTCAAGGCGGGAGACGCCGTCCGCGCCGGCCAGCCGCTGGTGACCTTCGAGCCCGACCTGCGCGACCTCGAGATCGCCCAGCAGCGGGCGGCGGTGACCCAGGCGCGGGCGGAGCTGGCGCGGGTCAAGCGCGGCCCGCGCGAGGAGGAGGTGCGGCAGGCCCGCATCAACTGGGAGAGCGCCGAGGTCGACCGCAAGCGGTTCCAGGCGCTCTGGGAGTCGGGCGCCATCGCCCGCCGGGACTACGACGCCACCCAGGTCAAGGCGGCCAACGCCCGCGAGACCCTGCTCGCCGCCCAGCGCGGCGGTCCGCCCGAGGACGTGGCCGCGGCCACCGCCGCCGTGGCCCAGGCCCAGGAGCGGCTCGCCTTCCTCGAGCGCCAGCACCAGGAGCTCGTCGTCACCGCCCCCGCGAACGGCGTGGTCGAGGTGTTCGACCTCCGGCCGGGCGATCTCGCGGCGGCCAGCCAGCCGGTGGCGACCCTGCTCGAGCCGGACCAGAGCTGGGTGCGCGTCTACGTCCCCGAGACGCAGCTCGGCCACGTGAAGATCGGCCAGCCGGCGGCGGTGCACGTCGACACCTTCCCGCACCGCTCTTTCCCCGGCCGCGTGGTCGAGATCCGCACCCAGGGGGAGTACACGCCGCGCAACATCCAGACCCTCGACCAGCGCAGCGACCAGGTGTTCGGCGTCAAGGTGGCGATCGATCCGACGCCGGAGCTGAAGCCCGGCATGGCGGCGATCGTCGACCTCGGCGAGCCCGGCCAGCCGGTTCCCAAAGTCCCGGCCGAGCGGCTGGGGAGGCTGCGGTGAGCGCCGGGCCGGTGGCTTCCACGCTCGATGAGCCGCGGAGCGCGCAGGACGCCGATTACGGCATCCTGGCCGAGGGGGTCTCCCGCGACTTCGGCAAGTTCCGCGCCCTCGACAAGGTGACGGTCCGGGTGCCGCGCGGCGAGATCTACGGCCTGCTGGGGCCGAACGGCTCGGGCAAGTCGACCCTGATCCGCATCCTCTGCGGCCTGCTCGCCCCCACCGAGGGGAGGGCGGCGGTCGACGGCCTCGACGTCACGCGCAACGGCGAGGAGATCCGCCGCCGCATCGGCTACGTGCCGCAGAAGTTCTCCCTCTATGAGGACCTCTCGGTGCTGGAGAACCTCGACTTCTTCGCTTCCGTCTACGGCCTCAAGGGAGCCGCCCTCAAGGAGAGCCGCGAGTGGGCGATCGGCCTCACCGCCATCGGCCCCTACCGCGACCGCCTGGCCGGCCAGCTCTCCGGCGGCTGGAAGCAGCGCCTGGCGCTCGCCGCCGCCGTCATGCACCGCCCCCGGGTGCTGTTCCTCGACGAGCCCACGGCCGGCATCGACCCGGTGGCCCGGCGCGAGCTCTGGAACCTCCTCTTCGACCTCGCGGCCCAGGACGTCACCCTGCTCGTCACCACCCACTACATGGACGAGGCCGAGCGCTGCAGCAAGGTGGGCTACATCTACCTCTCGCGCATGTTGGTCGAGGGGAAGCCGGACGAGCTGACGCGCCTCCCCGAGGTCACCCCGGCGGGGACGCGGCAGATCGAGGCCGAGTGCGAGCAGGGGGCCGCCGCCGTCATGGGCAAGGCGCGGGCGATGCCCTACGTCCTCGACGTCACCATCTTCGGCAACGCCCTCCACCTGCTGGTCGACGGCAGCATCGACGACGCCGGGATCGAGCGCGAGTTGACCGCCGCCGCCGGCTCCCCCGTCCACGTGCGGCCGATCGCGCCGTCGCTGGAGGACGTCTTCGTGCGGCTGACCCGCATCCAGACCGACGGTCGCGGCAAGCCGGGGGGAAGCCATGAGGGGCTTCACCGCCGTCCTCCGCAAGGAAGGGTTGCAGATGCTCCGCGACAAGGGGACGCTGCGCTTCTCGCTGATGATCCCCGTCTTCCAGCTCATCCTCTTCGGGCTGATCGACACCAACATCCGGCACGTGCCGACGGTGGTCTTCGACCAGAGCCGGAGCGCCGGGAGCCGCGAGCTGGTGGACGACTTCGTCAACACCAGCTACTTCGAGGTGGTCGGGTTCGCGCCGTCGCGGGCGGCCCTGCGCCACGAGATCGTCGCCGGGCGCGCCTCGGTGGGGGTCGAGGTCCCGCCCGACTACGCGGAGAAGCGGCAGCGCGGGCAGACCGCGAGCTTCCTGGTGCTGATCGACGGCTCCGACTCCAGCATCTCGGCGCAGACGCTGGGGGCGGCCAACGGCGTCGCCCTCAACCGGTCGCTGGCCGAGGTGCGGACGAAGCTGGGGGTGCGCGACTTCCCCCTGGAGGCGCGGCCGACGCTGCTGTTCAACCCCGACTCGCGGAGCGCCAACCTGCTGATCCCCGGGCTGGTGGCGATCCTGCTGACCTTCTCGGGGACCTTGCTCTCCGCCTACGCCATCGTCCGTGAGCGCGAGCGGGGCACGCTCGAGCAGCTGATGGTGACGCCGGCCTCGCCGCTCGCCGTGGTGCTGGGGAAGATCCTCCCCTACCTGGTGCTCTCCTTCGCGCAGCTCTGCCTGGTGCTGGCGCTGATGACCTTCGTCTTCAAGGTGCCGATCCACGGCAGCGTGACGCTGCTGCTGGGGCTCGCGCTGGTCTACCTGTTCGCCTTGCTGTCGCTAGGGCTGCTGGTCTCCTCGCGGGCGAAGACGCAGATGGAGGCGACGCAGCTCGCGCAGATGGTGCTGCTCCCCTCGATCATGCTCTCGGGCTACATCTTCCCGCTCTCCTCGCTGCCGGCGCCGCTGCGAGCGATCGCGCAGATCCTGCCGGCCACCCACTTCATCGCTATTTCGAGAGGGATCGTCATCCGCGGCGCCTCCTTCCAGGACCTGTGGAGCCACGTCGCCGCCCTGCTGGTGATCGCCGCCGTCCTGGTGGCCGGGAGCGCGCGGGCGTTCCAGAAGACGATTTCGTAGGGTCAGGAAGCTTCGCCGGCGATTTTCAGGGTTCTCCGGATCAGATCTGGCGACAGGAACAGGCCTGCTTCCTGGAGCTTCACGATCAACGTAGCCACGGAGTCGATCAACCCCGCTTGCTTAGCGAGGAGCAGGACGCCGAGACTCCCCGTTCGAGGCAGGCCCATCCGTTCCGCGTAGCGCCGGCCTTTGCGCTCATCGATGACCACCAGCCGGGCGTCCAGCTCTTCGGCCAGCGCCAGCACCTCGGCTTCACCTTGGTCGAGCTCTGCATAGGCCAGTGCTCTTCGAGGATGGGAAAGAGGTGCTTTTTTGATCCACGGAGCCCGCCTGAGCGCCTCCTGGCGTACCGTCTCCTCGACGGCCAGAAACTCGGTCTCTACAGCCGGCGGGATGAGGACCTCCTCGAAGAGATCTCGCAGAAGGTCGAGCCTTCCGAGAACCCAGAAGGCAACCAGGGGAGTGTTATTGAGGACGACGGGCCTGTCGGGCATTTTCCAGGTCCCGCTCAAGCTCGTCCGGTTCCTCGCCGAACGCGGACAGGCCGTGCTGTCCCAACAGGAACAGGAACGCCGTACGCGGCACTCCGGCCAGCTTGGCCGCCAGTCCGGTGCTCAGCTTGCCGGTCTCGTAGAGCTTGAGAGCGAGGAGGAGGCGGGCCTCGGCCTCGAATTCACCGGGTTCCTTCTGTAAGGCCCAGAGAATTTCCGGCGGGTAGGGGATATTGAGATTCATGATGGCCAGTTGGACTTCTCCCGGAGTGTAACACTGCCTTCGTTCGGTCCGGCCCGATCCTTGCTGATCCTCCGGCCAGGAGGTAACGCCTTGTTGAATCCCGAATCAGATCCCGAAATCACCGCCGTGGACCCCCTCGACCCCCGCCGCGACCGCGACCCCCGCGAGCCCACCGACGACCCGAAGCGCGAGGATCCGGAGAACGATCCCGACGAGGATCCCCTGGAGCAGCCGCCGGTCGACGATCCCCGGGAGGCGCCGGAGGACGAGCCGGCCCGCCGCGATCCCGATTCCAGGGAGCCTGCCCGGGAGGTGAGTCTCTGAGATAGAGTACGCCGCCATGCTCACCCGCCAGCGCACCGGCTCGGTCCTCTGCCCCTCCTGCGGCAAGCTGGTGGGGGTCAACGACGAGGTCTGCCTCAACTGCGGCCGCAAGCGGCCGGGGATGTGGGGGCTCACCTCTGCCGTGCGCGGCCTGGGGAAGGATCTGGGGTTCGTCCAGGCGGTGATCTTCGGCAACGCCTTCCTGTATCTGGCGATGCTGGCCGTCGATCCCAGCCACATCCAGATGGGGAGCCTGTTCTCGATCGGGGGCCCGAGCCAGGAGAGCCTGCTCCGGTTCGGCGCCTCCGGTGCGGTCCCCGTCTTCCTGATGGGGCGCTGGTGGACGCTGCTCTCCGCCGGCTGGCTCCATGCGAGCCTGCTGCACATCGGCTTCAATCTCTACTGGATCCGCTTCCTCGCCCCGGAGACCGCCGAGCTCTACGGTCCCGCCCGGACGGTGATCGTCTACACGGTCTCGTCGATCACCGGCTTTCTCGCCAGCAGCCTGATGGGGGTGCCGCTCACCCTCGGAGCCTCGGCGCCGATTCTGGGGCTGCTCGGCGCCCTGGTCTACTACGGCCGCCGCATGGGCAGCAGCGCCGTGGGGCGGATGGCCTGGAGCTATGCGATCTTCATGGTCGTCTTCGGATTCCTGATGCGCGGGGTGGACAACTGGGCCCACCTCGGCGGCTTCGCGGGGGGGTTCCTGGCGGGCGTCCTGCTCGATCCGCGGAAGCCGGAGTCGGGCAATCACACGATGGCGGCGGTGGTCTGCCTGGCGCTCACCGTGGCCTCGATCGTGGCCTCGCTGGTGATCCGCGTTCCCGGGATGTAGCGAGGGGTCACTCCTCCGGCACGATCCCCAGCTCCCTGGCCCGCCGCCGCACCTGGTAGGCCTCGCGAGTCTCCTGGGAGCTGAAGCGCTCCTCTTTCCAGGGATCGCCGTAGGTGTGGTAGCCGTTCTCCTCCCAGAACCCCCGCCGGTCCTCGGCGAGCAGCTCGACGCCGCTCACCCACTTGGCGCTCTTCCAGGCGTAGAGGTGGGGCACGATCAGCCGGACGGGGCCGCCGTGATCCACCGGCAGCGGCTTGCCGTTGTGCCGGTCCACGAAGAGGGCCCGCTCGGAGAGGAAGTCCTCGAGCGGCAGGTTGGTGGTGTATCCGCCGTAGCAGTGGAGCATGACGTGGGACGCCTCCGGGTCGACCTGCACCTGCCGCAGCACCTCGCGGGTGGCGATTCCTTCCCAGCCGTTGTCCAGGGTGGAGAAGCGGGTGACGCAGTGGAAGTCGGCCGTGATCCGCACCCGGGGGAGGGCCTGGAATTCCTTCCAGGACAGTGTGCGCTCCGCGGCCACCAGGCCGGAGATCCTCAGCGTCCACTCCTCGGGGGCGATCTCCGGCGTCCGCCCGTAGGTGAGGACCGGCCACTTGTCGGTCGTGTACTGGCCCGCGGGAACGCGGTCCGGCCCGGTGTGAGGTGCGTCGTCCATGCTCTCTCCTCTCGGGCGCCCTGAACCTGGGGGGCGGGGCGACGTATAAGGATACATGGCGACCCGTCCTCCGTTCTCCTGGCGCGAGCAGCTCTACAACCTGGTCCTGGGCGGAGGGGTCGGCCTGGGCGTGGGTTTCCTCCTCGCGCTCGCGCGGCAGCCTGGAGAGCGCTGGATTCCCATGCTCTACAGCGTCCTCGTCGGCATCTGGATCTCCGTGCTCTCGCGGCTCCTGGGACGGCTGTTCGAGGGCCGGATCGAGCGCTTGACCCGGGCCCGGCGGGCCGCCGCCCTCACGGCGCTGTTCTTCGTCAGCGGCGCCGCCGCCTGGACGCTCACGGCTCTGCTCTTCAATGCCTTCTTCGGCCTCCGCCTCCCTCTGCTCGCCAGCGTCAACCTGATCTCGATCGGCATCACGACAGGCCTCGCCATCGTCATCGGCCTTGTGATCGTCAGCTTCGAGCGGATGCAGGGGAGCCTCGCCGCGAGTGTCGCGCGGCTGAAGGAGACCGAGTTCGCCGAGCGGGCTCTGGAGCTCGCCCGCGACCTCCAGAGCCGGCTCCTGCCGCCGCCGGAGATCGAGGGGGAGGGGTATCGCGTGGCGGCCCGCAACCTCGCCGCCCGGGTGGTGGCCGGGGACTTCTACGACGTCTTTCGGCTGGCGGACGGCGCCGTCGGCCTCGCCGTGGCGGACGTCGCCGGCAAGGGCATGGCTGCGAGCCTGATCATGGCCTCCGCCAAGGCGCGGCTGCCGCTGCTCGCCGCCGACCGTCCGGCCGGGGAGACCCTGCGCGAGCTCAACCGGTCGCTGGCCGCCGAGCTCTCTTCCCGCGAGTTCGTGGCCCTCGCCTTCGTCCGCTACGACCCGGTGCGGGGGACGGCCACCCTGGTCAACGCCGGCCTCCCCGATCCCTACCTGATCCGGACGGGGGAACCGCCTATTCCGCTGGTGGTCCCCGGCCCGCGTCTCCCCCTGGGCGCCCGGCGCGAGGTCGCCTACGAGGCGCTGGAGATCTCTCTCCAGCCCGGGGATCGCCTCCTGATGCTGACCGACGGCCTCGCCGAGGCCCCCACAGCCACGGGGGAGCCGCTGGGGTATCCGGCTCTCGCCGCGCTGCTGGCGCCGGACGGGCAGGCCACCCCCCTGGCCTGGATCGACGGGCTCCTCGACCGGGTGCGCACCGCCACCCAGCCGGCGCTGGAGGACGACTGGACGGCGCTGGTCCTGGAGCGGGTCCCCGGCGGGAATTCATGACCAAGGAACTCTCCTTTACAGTCTTACCCCCGTCTGTTAGCTTGAGCCAACGGACCGGAGCCCGCGGACTGCCATGCACCTCGCCCTGGAGAACCCTACCCCTGCCGTCGACCGGCGGCGCCCCGTGCGCCTGCTCGAGCTGATCGGCAACACGCCGCTGATCGACCTCTCGGCGCTGACCGGGCGGGCGGAGGTGAAGCTGTTCGCCAAGGCGGAGCTCGCCAACCCCGGCGGCTCGGTGAAGGACCGGCCGGCGCTCGCCATGGTGCTGGACGCCGAGCGGCGCGGGCTGTTCGGCGCGGGCAGGAGGCTGCTCGACGCTACTTCCGGGAACACCGGGATCGCCTACGCGATGATCGGCGCCGCGATGGGCATTCCGGTCACCCTCGCCCTCCCCGGCAGCGCCAGCCTCGAACGCAAGAAGATCCTGCGCGCCTACGGTGCCGAGCTGCGGATCACCGATCCGATGTCCGGCAGCGACGGCGCCATCCTGGAGGCGCGGCGGCTGGTGGCCGAGGCGCCGGAGCGCTGGGCCTATCTCGATCAGTATGCGAATCCCGAGAACTGGCGCGCTCACTACCGCACGACCGGCCCGGAGATCTGGGAGCAGACCGGCGGCGCGGTCACCCACTTCGTCACCGGACTGGGCACCAGCGGCACCTTCATGGGTGCGGGCCGGTTTCTCAAGGAGATTCGCCCGGAGGTGCGGCTGATCTCGATGGAGCCGGACTCGCCGTTCCACGGCCTGGAGGGGATGAAGCACATGGCCTCGGCCATCGTCCCCCCGATCTACGACCCGGCGCTCGCCGACGAGGCGATGGAGCTGCCGACCGAGGAGGCTTACCGGATGGTCAAGCGGCTCGCCCGCGAGATGGGGCTGCTGGTCGGCATCTCCTCCGGCGGCAACGTGGCCGCCGCCTTGAAGGTGGCCGCCGGGCTGCGCTCGGGCACGCTGGTCACGGTCTTGTGCGACGGCGCGGACAAGTACCTGTCCGACCGTTTCTGGGAAGAGGAAGGCTGACCATGAACCGTTTGCTCATCACCCCCGATCACCTGCGGGCGATCGACCGTCACGGCGAGCAGACCTATCCCGAGGAGTGCTGCGGCTTCCTGATCGGCAAGCCCGGCGAAGCCGGCGAGGAGACGACGGTCGTCGAGCGCCTGCTCCCGGTGGCCAACGAGCGGCAGGACAGCCGCCACAACCGGTACGTGATCAACCCCGAGACGGTGCTGGCGGCGCACAAGGAGGCGCGGGCGGCGGGGGCCAACGTGGTGGGCTACTACCATTCGCACCCCGACCATCCGTCGCGGCCGAGCGACTTCGACCGCGAGCACGCGTGGCCCGGGCTTTCCTACCTCATCGTCTCCATCCAGGGCGGCCGCGCCGCGGACGCCCGCAGCTGGCGCCTCGCGGACGACCGCGACCGGTTCGACGAGGAGATCATCGAGAAGGAGGCGGTCTGATGAGCGTCACCATTCACATCCCCACCCCCCTGCGGCGCTTCACGGCGGACCACGGGGAGGTCCAGGCAGACGGCGGCACGGTCGGCGAGGCGCTGAAGGACCTCCTCCGGCAGTTCCCGGCCCTGCAGCGTCACCTCTATACCGACGACGGCGCGCTGCGCAGCTTCGTCAACCTGTTCCTGAACGACGAGGACGTGCGCCATCTGCAGAAGGAGAACACCGCCCTCAAGAGCGGCGACACCCTCTCGATCATCCCGTCGATCGCGGGGGGCTCCGCGGTCGAGGATCTGCCGGAGCTCTCACGGCCGGAGATCCGCCACTACAGCCGCCACCTGATCCTCCCCGAGGTCGGCACCCTGGGGCAGCGCAAGCTCAAGGCGGCCAAGGTGCTGATGATCGGCGCCGGCGGCCTCGGCTCGCCGCTCGGGCTCTACCTGGCGGCGGCGGGGGTGGGCACGCTCGGGCTGGTCGACTTCGACGTCGTCGACGAGAGCAACCTCCACCGCCAGGTGCTGTTCGGGCGCTCGGCCGTGGGGCGGCCGAAGATCGCGGCCGCCGTCGACCGCCTGCGCGACCTCAACCCGCACATCACGGTCGTCCCCTACGAGACGCGGCTCGACTCGTCGAACGCCCTGGAGCTGTTCGCGCAGTACGACATCGTGGTCGACGGCACCGACAACTTCCCGACCCGCTATCTGGTCAACGACGCCTGCGTGCTGACCGGCAAGCCGAACGTCTACGGCTCGATCTTCCGCTTCGAGGGTCAGGTGTCGATCTTCTGGGGGGCCAAGGGTCCGTGCTACCGCTGCCTGTTCCCCGAGCCGCCGCCGCCGGGGCTCGTCCCCTCCTGCGCCGAGGGGGGGGTGCTCGGGGTGCTGCCGGGGATCATCGGCTCGCTGCAGGCCAACGAGGTGATCAAGCTGATCGTCGGCGCCGGCGACCCGCTGATCGGCCGGCTGGTGCTGTTCGACGCCCTGAAGCTGAAGTTCCGCGAGCTCAAGCTGCGCAAGAGTCCCGACTGCCCGATCTGCTCGGAGCATCCGACGCAAACCGGGCTGATCGACTACGAGCAGTTCTGCGGCATCGATCCGCACGCCGAGGAGGTGGAGGCGGCGTTCGAGATCTCCGCGCCCGAGCTCAAGGCCTGGCTCGACGAGGGGCGGCCGGTCACCATCCTCGACGTCCGCAACCCGCCGGAGTGGGAGATCAACCAGCTCGACGGGGCGAAGCTGATCCCGCTCGGCGAGCTCCAGGACCGCCTGGGCGAGCTCGATCCGACGGACACCATCGTGGCCCACTGCCACCACGGCGCGCGCTCGGCCCAGGCGGTGAACCTCTTGCGCCAGATGGGCTTCTCGCGGGCGATCAACCTCGCCGGCGGCATCGACGCCTGGAGCACGAGGGTCGATCCCTCGGTGCCGCGGTACTGAGCCGCGGCTCGGACGTCCGTGGCAGGCCACGGACGTCCGATTACCCCGCCTTTCCACCCCCACCCGCTTCGTGATACTCCTCCGGACGAGAGGAGACTCCATGCCCACGCACGAAGACGCCAAGCTGATCCTTCACCTGTTCGAATTGCGCCGCGAGCCGCGGATGCGCGAGGCGCGCGACTGGTTCGCCCGCCACTTCCACGCCAGGAGCCCGGAGGAGCTCATGGCCCTCTGCCCGCCGGGGTCGGAGACCAACGCCTCCTACCGGATGGTCGTCACCTACTGGGAGATGGCCTCCTCCTTCGTCGTTCACGGCGTGCTCGACCGCGAGCTGTTCTTCGAGAACAACCAGGAGCTGCTCCTGGTCTGGGAACGCGTCCGGGACCTGCTGCCGCAGGCCCGGGCGGCCAACAGGAACCCCCTGAGCTCGAAGAACCTCGAGCAGGTCGCCGGCTGGTACATCGAGTGGTGGAACGGGCGGGCCCCCGAGTTCTACCCCGCCTTCTCCGCCCGGGTCCGCCAGGGCCTGCCGGTGGCGCCGCCGCAGAAACCCGCGGGGGAAGTTCCGCACACGGACTAGATTCTTTGCAACCTTTTTTGGGGGATCGAACGTTGACCAGACAAACGCCTCGGTGGCTCGCCCGTATTCTCGCCGGTACTCTCGCCAGTGCCCTCGCCGTCCTCTGCCTCCGTCCCGCTCTCGCGCAGCCGCCGCACTCCCAGCAGCAAATGCCGGACGAAGTCGCCGAGGAGGCGACGGACGCCCCGTCCGCATCCGCCTCGCCCGCGGAGAAGAACGCCCCGCCGCAGAAGTTCGAGGACCGGCTGGTCACCACCCAGCACCACGCCGTCGTCGGCGGCCAGGACCTCCGCTACACCGTCACCGCCGGCACCCTGATCCTGCGCGATGAAGACGGGAAGCCGCGGGCGTCGATCTTCTTCACCTCCTACGCGCGGGACGGCGTGAAGGACCTCGGCAAACGGCCGATCACCTATACGTACAACGGCGGCCCGGGCTCCTCGTCGGTCTGGCTCCACCTGGGCGCCTTCGGTCCGCGCCGGGTGGCGCTGGAAGAGGAAGGGTGGGCGCCGCCGCCGCCGTACCACCTGGAAGACAACAACGAGTCCCTGCTCGACATCACCGACCTGGTGTTCATCGACCCGGTGACCACCGGCTACAGCCGGGCCATTCCGGGCAAGGACGCGAGGAAGTTCTACGGTCTCGAAGAGGACGCCGAGGCGGTGGCCGACTTCATCCGCCTCTACACCACGCGCTTCGGACGCTGGTCGAGCCCCAAGTTCCTGGCCGGCGAGAGCTACGGCACCACCCGCTCCGCCAAGCTCTCCAACCTCCTCCAGCAGAAGCACGGGATCTACCTCAACGGCATCGTCCTGCTCTCCTCGATCCTCAACTTCCAGACCGCCAGCTTCGCCACCGGCAACGACCTCCCCTATCCGCTCTTCCTGCCGACCTACACGGCGACGGCCTGGTACCACAAGAAGCTGCCGGCCGACCTGCAGGCGGCTGGGCTCCAGAAGGCGGTCGAGGAGTCCAGGCGTTTCGCCGCCGGCGAGTACACGCTCGCCCTGATGCGTGGCGGCACCCTCTCGCAGCAGGAGTGGAACGACGTCGCCGCCAAGGTCGCGCGCTACACGGGCCTCTCGGCCGAGTACGTCAAGCAGGCCAACCTGCGGCCGGAGATCCAGGCCTTCGACAAGGAGCTGCTGCGCGACCAGCGCCTGACGGTGGGCCGCCTCGACAGCCGCTTCAAGGGACGGGACCGCGACGCGGCGGGGAGCCGGGACGAGTTCGACCCCAGCAACGCCGCGATCACCGGACCGTTCACCGCCGTGCTCAACGACTACGTGCGGCAGGACCTCGGCTTCAAGAGCGATCTCCCCTACGAGATCCTGACCGACCGCGTCCGCCCCTGGAACTATGGGCGGGGCAACCAGTACGTGAACGTGGCGGAGGACCTGCGGGTGGCGATGAGCCAGAACCCCGCGCTCAAGGTCTTCGTGGCCTGCGGCTACTACGACCTCGCGACCCCCCTCTTCGCGGCCGAGTACACCTTCAACCACATCGGTTTCGAGCCCGAGTACGCGCAGCGGATCGGCCTGCACTACTACGAGGCGGGGCACATGATGTACATCCGCAAGGCCGACCACCGGCAGCTCAAGAAGGACATCGCCGACTTCTACGCGGGGGCGGCCGGAAACGCTCGGTGACCTTTTTCATACCGTCCTGGTACCGACAATCGAACTTCCCCTCTCTATCCTGGTCTCCAGGAGGGCCGAGGGGGACCGCGGTTTTTTCTCCTTTGACGCGGTTCCCCTCAGGCTCCCTGAGGAGCTCGCAGGCCAACGGGAAGATTACGAGGAGGATTGTCATGGGTACGGCGACGGCTTCGAAAAACCTCGTTCTGGGCGATCTGGTGCGATCGGTCCGTGATGTGCTGGCCCTGGAGCGCGAGTCGGGTCAGATGGCGCGGTGGGTGGGAGGGGCCCTGCGGCCGTTCCTGGGCAACCCTTACCTCCTGACGCCGGAGCAGCGCGAGCCGGACCCGACCCGCTACCGGCAGCACGTCCTGCATGCTGAAGAGGACGGCCGTTTCTCGATCGTGGCGCTGGTCTGGCTGCCGGGGCAGGCCACCGCCGTCCACGACCACATCTCCTGGTGCGTGATCGGCATCCACGAGGGGCAGGAGTGCGAGGTGCAATACCAGGTGGTGAGCGAAGGGGCCGACCAGTACCTGCTCGCCATCGGCGAATCCACGCACAGGGAGGGGTCGGTCGCGGTGCTGCGGCCGCCGGGGGACGTCCACACCGTCTACAACCCGGGTCCGAAGACGGCCATCTCGATCCACGTCTACGGCGGCGACGTGCGCAAGCTCGGCTCGAGCATCCGCTGCCGCTACGACCTGCCGGTCGTGGAGACCCTGCCGCGCTCCTTCCGGCGCTACGCCGCCGCGGGGTAGACGACAAAGCGAAAGGCCCTCCCCCGGTACTTCCAGGAGGAGGGCCTCAAGACCCGCGTGCAACTGGCTTACTGCGGGACGATAGTGGCGGTCGGGGTGCCGGTGTCGGCGTTGTAGTTATTGCTGAAGCTTACAATATGGCCCGCGGTCCCACCCAGGTTGGTGACCAGGCCGTTAGTGTTGCCGGCCACCGTGCAGCCGGTGATCCGGACGGTAGCGCCGGAATTGTCAGCCCGGATGCCCGAGAAGTTCCCGGTCGACACGCACTTGTCGAGATTCAGGGTCACCACGGCCCCGTTCGAAACCGCGACGAAGCCGCTGTTGCTACCGGTCGCCGAGGTGTTCTTGGCGGTCACCTTGCTGTTGTCCTCGGCGCGGATGCCGAAAAGGTTGTTTCCGAGCTGAACGTTCTCGACCATGGCGGTGGCCGAGACGTTGGCGCCGGGCTTGATGAAGATCCCACCACCGGGATTATTGCGAATGTTCGAATCGATCACGTAGAGCTGGCTGGTGGCGGCCGCGGCGCTCGTGGGCTCGAAGTCGATCGCCTTCTGAGTGAAGTCGTTGATCGTGCACTTCTCGACGTGGACCACGCCGGCCGCCAGGACCCTGATGCCGTTGAGACCCGTTCCGAGGCCCTCGATGTCGAGCCCGCGCAGCACCACGACATCGGTGCTCGCGGCGTTGATGATGATGGCGTTGGTGCCGGACACCAGCACGCCGGCCTCGGACCCCTCGGAGGAGATGGTGATCGACTTGGTGATCGTCACCGCGCCGAAGCCGCCGGGATCGAGGACGTTGATCTCGCCCTTGGCCGCGGTCTTCGAGATCGCGCCCGCGAAGGTCTTGCAGGGCGCCGTGCGGCTGCAGGGGTTGGCGTCGTCGCCGACCCCCGAAACCCAGGTCCGGGTCGCCTGCGCCTGCGCGGCGACGCTCACGGTGAGCAGGACGAGGAACGCTAACAGGATGTGAATGGAAAATCGCGCTTTCATGGAAGCTCCTTACCCAAAAATGTTGAAGACACGTGACTCACGTTAAGTACAGGGAAAAGGGACGAAAACGACTATAGGCCCGCGCCGGGCGGTCGTCAATCTCAGGCGCGCGGGGATGGGGAATCGTTACAGAGTTGGCGAAGCGCCGATCACCAGCACGAACTCACCCTTGAGCGAGGGGCGCGCCTTCAGCTCCGCGAGCAACCCGGAGAGCGGGCCGCGCACCACCTCCTCGTGCATCTTGGTCAGCTCGCGGGCGACGGCCGCCGGGCGGTCCCCGAGCTCGGCCAGGGCGTCCTCGAGGCTGGCGAGGAGGCGGTGAGGGGATTCGAAGACCACGAGGGTGTGGCCGAGGCCGGCCCAGGCCTTGTAGAAGGAGCGCCGCTTGCCGGTCTTCGGCGGCGCGAAGCCGGCGAAGGTGAAGGGGTAGGGGGGGAGGCCCGAGACGATCAGCGCGGCGAGGGGGGCGGCGGGGCCGGGGATCGGCTCGATCCGCACTCCCAGGGCCGCGGCCTCGCGCACCAGCAGGAACCCGGGGTCGGAGAGCAGCGGGGTGCCGGCGTCGCTCGCCACGGCGATCGTCTTCCCCTCCTGAAGATCGGCCAGCAGGCGCGGCAGGCGCTGCCGCTCGTTGTGCTCGTGCAGCGAGACGAGCGGCTTTTTGACCCCCAGGTGGGCGAGCAGGCGGCCGGTGTGACGGGTGTCCTCGCAGGCCACCAGGTCCGCCGACTCGAAGGCGGCCCGGGCCCGCGGTGAGAGGTCGTCGAGATTGCCGATCGGCGTCGCGACGATCAGGAGCCTGCCGGCCATTAGTTTGTTCCCATCAATCGTCCCCATCAATCCCTGGGAATCTCCTGGTCGAGGTTCACGGCGCTCCCCGAAAGGCGGGCGATCAGCATCAGCCGGCGCTTGAAGCGGAAACGCTGCTCGAGGGCGACGATCCGCCGCACCACCCCCCCCTCATAGCCGCGCTCGGCGACCTCCTCCGGCCGCAGCCCGAGGTCGAACAGCAGGTAGAGCACCTCGTCGGCCAACTCGTAGGAGAAGCCGAGCTCCCCCTCGTCGGTCTGCCCCGGCCAGAGGTCGGCCGAGGGGGCCTTGTCGACCACCTGGGGGGGGAGGCCGAGGTGCCGCGAGAGCTGCCAGATCTGGCACTTGTAGAGGTCGCCCAGCGGATTGAGCGAGCTCGCGTTGTCGCCGAAGACGGTGGAGTAGCCGAGGAGGATCTCGGTCTTGTTCGAGGTGCCGAGCACCAGGGCGTCGAGCTTCTTCGCCTGATCGAAGAGGATCGTCATCCGCTCGCGCGCCATCTTGTTCCCCCGCCGGTCTGCCCCGGCGTCCGGCTCCGCCTCGAAGTAGGCGTCCACCATCGGCGAGATGTCGATCGTCCGGTGCGGCATGCCGAGATGCCCGGCCACGGCGCGGGCGTCGCGCTCGGACTCAGGGGACGAGGTGCGGTAGGGGAGAAGGAAGCCATGGACGCGCTCGGGTCCCAGCGCCCGCGCGGCGAACGCCGCCGAGAGCGAGGAGTCGACGCCGCCGGAGAGGCCCACCACCACTCCCGCGGTGCCGGAGGTCTCGACGGCGTCGCGGATGAAGCTGGTCAGCACCGCCTCGGCGAGCGCGGCGTTGAGCCGCAGGCGCTCGCGGACCTGCTCGCGCCGGATCAAGCGGACGGGCCCTCCGGACCCGCGATGTCGAAGCGCTCGTCGTCGAGCAGCGGCAGGCGCCAGCGCAGGCGGTCGGAGTCGCGCAGGTCGATCTCGGCGACCAGCAGGTGCTCCTCGAGCAGCGGCGCGCGGCCGGCGATCTCGCCACCGGGGCGGACGACGTGGCTGGCGCCGGGGTAGAAGGACCCCTCCTCCCAGCCCACCCGGTTGCAGTAGACCACCCAGCAGGTGTTGAGCAGCGCGGTGGCGCGGGTGAGGATCTCCCAGCTCTCCTGGCTCTCCGGCACGACCCCCGGGCCGATGCGGCCGGGGGCCGCCGAGACGACGATCAGCAGCTTGGTGCCGGCCACCGCCAGCCGCCGCGCCAGCTCCGGATGCCAGAGATCCTCGCAGATCAGCAGGCCGGCCGTCCCCCACGGCAGGGGGAGGGTCTCCAGCCGCCGGCCGGCACCGAAGAAGCGCTCCTCCTGGAAGATGCCGTAGGTGGGCAGGTAGAGCTTGCGGTGGACGTGGACGGGCTCCCCCGCGGCCAGCAGCACGGCGCTGTTGTGCAGCACGCCGCGCTCCCCCTCCTCGACGAAGCCGAGCACCACGCGCATCGGCCCGCCGGCCTCGGCGAGCCGGGCGAGCACGGGCGAGCCCACCGGCAGCGCCACCCGCGGCGTCAGGTGGAGGAGCCGGTAGCCGGTCAGCGACAGCTCGGGGAAGACCAGGAGGTCGACCCCCGCCTCCCGCGCCCGCGCGATCCAGTCGAGGTGGCGCCCGGCGTTGTGCTCGAGGTCCCCCAGCCGGCCGTCGATCTGCGCCAGGCCGATCCTCAGGGTGGTGGTTGTGGCCATGGTCGGGGCGGATGCTAGCATGGACCCATGAAGACCGATTCGCGCTTTCTCCGTGCGGTCCCGACCGCCGCGCTGCTCGTTTTCGCCGCCCTTCTCGCGGGCTCACCCGCCTCTGCGCAGACGCCGAGGAAGCCACCGGCGAAACCGGCGCCCGCTGCCCCGGCCCCGAAGCCGGCGCCCGCCCCGCCGGCGGGCTCCGCCCAGCCCGTGCTCCAGGACCGGGTGCTGGCGGTGGTGGACGAGGACCCGGTCCTCGCCTCCGACGTCGAGCGGGTCGTCAAGCTCGGCCTCGAGCAGCCGAAGCCCGGCGAGGACGACGCGCGGTTCCGCCGCCGGGTGCTCGACGCGCTGATCGACCAGCGGCTGCAGTTCCACGAGATCGACCGCTTCAACTTCGAGCAGGTGCCGGTCGAGGACATCCAGAAGCGGGTCGCCGAGATCCGCGCCCGCTTCCCCGACGACGCCGCGTTCCAGAAGGGCCTGAAAGAGGTGGGGCTCGACCTCAAGGCGCTGCGCCAGCTGGTCGCCCGCCAGCTCCTGGTGCTGACCTACGTGGACGAGCGGCTGGGCTCCCGCGTCTTCGTGGGACCGGACGAGATCAACCGCTACTACCGCGAGGTGCTCACTCCCGAGATGGCGAAGCAGGGGCGGCAGCCCCCGCCGCTCGAGGACGTGCGCGAGGACATCCGCGAGACCCTGAAGCAGCAGAAGATGACCCAGGAGATGGTGAGCTGGACCCAGGAGCTGCGGAAGAAGGCCGACATCGTCTACTCCGCCGCCCAGCAGGCCGCCCGGCCGCTGCCGCCGGTGGTCAAGACGATCCAGGGGAAGAAGACGGAGACGAAGCCCGAGATGAAGAAGCCGCCGGCGGGCAGGAAGCCGCCGCGGTAGACCGCCTAGTACAGCTCCGCGTACTGATCCCACGCCGCGAAGACCCGCCGGACGTAGTCGCGGGTCTCTCGGGTGCCGATCTTGGTGTAGAGCTCCTCGGGCTCCTGACTGAAGCACTGGTTGCGCCAGACGATCGTCTCGGGCTCTCCGGCGTCGTAGGCCGCGATGGCCGGGACGGCCGCGACCGCGCTCCCCCCGAAGTCCTTCAGCAGGGCGCCGAGATGGGCGGCGCCGAGGGCGATCGAGACTCCGGGCTGGTAGAGGGTCTCGGGAGTGAGGCGCGCCAGGTTGAGCTGGGCGGCGAGGCGGTGGGCCGTGCTGAGGGAGAGATGGGTGAGGCCGAGGCTGGAGGCCGGGGAGAGCATCGAGGTGTCGAAGCGGCTCTCCTCACGGATGACGGCGATCAGCA
This sequence comes from uncultured Acidobacteriota bacterium, assembly GCA_963698025.1. GTDB lineage: Bacteria > Acidobacteriota > Thermoanaerobaculia > Multivoradales > UBA5704 > DATARR01. The sequence continues at coordinate 4,379,525 of OY969112.1, forward strand.
GGGCGGGCTCGACGCCGCGGATCCGCCCCTGGGCGAGGACGGTCACCCGGTAGGGGAAGGGGTAGAGGAGCCGCCGGTACTCGGCGGGCTGGAGGGCCAGCGGCACACGGTCCGGCGCGCGGGCGCGCAACGCCTCGGCCACCGCGATGCCGCGCGCGAGCTCACCCCCCCGGTAGAGCAGCAGGCCACCGGTGAAGGCGAGCGACGGATCGGAGAGCGGGAAGAGATCGCGCACCGCCGGCGCCCCCTCGTGCCCGAGGCCGAGGGCGAGCAGCATCTCCTCCGGCCGGGAAAGGGTCTTGCTCCACAGCGGCCAGCGCCGCACCGGCACCTCGGCCAGCCGCAGGAAGGGTGCGGCCCGGCGGTCGCCGAGCAGGATCTGCTCGAGCCGGCGCAGCGCCCCCCGTCCCACCGGATCGCCGCCGAGCAGCAGCCAGGCACCGTAGACGTCGTCGACACGGCCCGAGCCGGCGAGGCGGCGACCCTCGGCCGCCGTGGCGCGGGCGAGGGGCTCGGCGGCGAGCCGCGCCCGGACCGCGCGGGCGAGCGGGTGGTAGGGGTCGGCCCGCAGGACGTCCAGATACCGGGCCAGCGCCTCCCGGCTGTTCTTCTCCAATTCCGCCAGCCGGCCGCTCCAGTAGTCGGCCTCCAGGCTGTCGTCCCGCCCGCCCAGCCGCGCCTTCGCCAGCCAGGCCCGGGCGCGCTCGTGCCGACCGCGGACGAGGTCCGAGGCGGCGAGGAAGAGGGCGGCCCGCGCCGTTTCGCCCCGCCATCTGGAGTCCTTGGCGAGCCTCTCGTAGAGCGCGAGGGCGGGGGCCTCGGAGCCGGTGCGCCATTCCAGGCGGATCGCGGCGAGCAGCGCGGGCGCGGCCCAGGACGCCCCCTGCGGCTCGGCGGCATAGGCCTGCCGGTAGGCCTTGTCGGCGGCCGGCCAGGCCCCCCGCAGCTCATGGGCGCGCGCCTCCTGGTAGAAGGCCCGGGCGCGGTCGGCGGCGGTCTTCGCCATCCCGCCCAGGCGGGCGAAGGCGAGGGAGGCCTCGGCGTAGCGCTGCTCCGCCATCAGGATCTGCCCCGTCCGCAGCTGCGTCTCGTAGGCGTCGCGCGCGGAGAGCGCGTTCCCCTTGCCGGCGGCGCGCTGCAGGAGGATCAGGGCGCGGTCGAAGTCGCCGTGGTGCTGAAAGGTGAAGCCGATCAGCATCGGCACCCGGCCGTGCTCGGACTCGGAGATCATGGAGACGAGCCGCTCGGCGGCCAGGCGGGCGATCTCGTCGTCGCGGCTCTCCTCGAGCAGGCTCACCAGGAGGCTTCGCGCGAAATCGCGGTAGCCCGCGGTGCGCAGGGCGCAGTCCCCCTGCGCGAGCTGGGTCTCCCGCCGTTGCGGAGCGGGCATGGACTCCGTCCGCAGGTGGCCCAGGAGCTGGCAGTCCCCCCCGCCGGCGAGCGTGCGGTCGAGGAGGCGGACCGCCTCGGGGATCAGGGGGGAGTCCGGTCCGCCGACCGTGTTCGCGACCAGGCCCGCCGCCACCTCGGGGTGCCCCATCCGGTCCATGTCGAGCGCCAGGCGATAGTAGCTGTAGAGCTTGAGCGCCGGGGTCACCGCGATGGAGCGGCCGAAAGCCTCGGCGGCCTCCGGAAACCGGCTCAGGCTGTCGAGGAGATGGCCGCGCAGGTAGTCGAGGCCGAGCTTGCGGGAGACCTCCGGGTTGGCGGCGATCTCCTGCTCGACGCGGGCGAGGGCCTGGCTCGACTTGCCGGCGAGCTGGAGCTCGACCAGCTCCGGCCGCGGGTCCGCGACGGTGACGGCGAGGACGAGTGCGAAGGTGCCGAGCATGGGAGGGCGGAGCCGGCGAAACGGCTCTGCCCCCGGCGTTTATACGCCTCAAGCACCCATGGGGACCGACCACCGCGCGACTCGCGCGCCGAGGCTCTGCAATTTCAGTTCCATTTGCTCATAGCCACGGTCCAGGTGGTAGATGCGGTCGATCACCGTCTCCCCTTCGGCGGCGATGCCGGCGAGGACCAGGCAGGCCGAGGCGCGCAGGTCGGTCGCCATCACGCCCGCTCCGGTCAGGCGGGAAGGGCCGTGGACGTGGGCCCGGCCGCCGTCGACGCGGATGTCCGCTCCCATCCGCATCAGCTCCGGGGCGTGCTGGAAGCGGTTTTCGAAGATGGTCTCGCTGATCGTCGACACCCCGAAGGCACAGGTCATCAGCGTCATGTACTGCGCCTGGAGGTCGGTGGGGAAGCCCGGATGCGGCGCCGTCTCCAGGTCGCGGGCCGCGATCCCCTGCGCGGCGCGGACGCGGATCCCCTCCGCCGTGACCTCGACCGCGGCGCCGACCTCGGCCAGTTTGTCCAGCAGCGGCGCCAGATCGGCGGCGTTGGCGCCTGCGAGCAGCACGTCGCCGCCGGTCAGGGCGGCGCCGATCAGGTAGGTGCCCCCCTCGATGCGGTCGGGAATGATCGTGTGCTCGGCCGTGCCCAAGGCCTCGACGCCGTCGATCACGATCGTCTCCTCGCCGGCCCCCGAGATGCGGGCGCCCATGGCGTTGAGGAGGTTGGCGAGGTCGATCACCTCCGGCTCGCGGGCGCAGTTCTCGAGCACGGTCGTGCCGCGGGCGAGGGTGGCGGCCATCAGCACGTTCTCGGTGCCGGTGACCGTCGGCATGTCGAAACGGAAGCGGGCGCCGGTCAGCCGCGCGGCCCGGGTCTCGACGTAGCCGTGGGAGAGCGTCACCTCGGCGCCGAGGGCGGTGAGCGCCTTCAGATGCTGGTCGATCGGCCGCACGCCGATGGCGCAGCCGCCCGGCAGCGACACCCGGGCGTGCCCCTCCTTGGCGAGCAGCGGCCCGAGCACCAGGACGCTGGCGCGCATCGTCTTGACCAGGTCGTAGGGGGCGTCGTTCTGCGGGTTCGGCCGCTCGCGGTGGAGGACGATGGCGCCGTCCTCCTCGCGGGACTCCATGCCGAGGTGGTCGAGCAGCTTCCGCAGGGTGCCGATGTCGCGCACGCGCGGCACGTTGCGCAGCGTCAGCGTCTCGTCGGTCAGCAGGCTGGCGGTGAGCGCCGGCAGGGCGGCGTTCTTGGCGCCGCTCGCCGCGACGCGGCCGGCGAGGCGCGTCGGCCCTACGATGTGGAACTTGTCCATGTCTCCCCTTCTGAATCTGTCGAAAAGCCCGGGCGGCGCCGCAGCAGCACGGTGCGCGGGATGCCGGCATAGTCGTTCCGGACCTCGGCGATGTCCAGGCCGGAGGCCGCGGCGTGCCGGCGAACGGCGTCGAGCTGTCCGCGTCCGATCTCGACGGCCAATGGTATCCCGGGACGCAGGCCGGAGCGCAGTCCCGTGCACTGGGCGAAGAGCCGCGCCAGGGCCGCGTCCCCGGCGCCGGGCGGGAAGAGCGCCAAGTGGGGCTCGAAATCGAGGACCTCGGGGGAGATCTCCGGGATCTCCGAGCGGTCCACGTAGGGGGGATTGCTGACCGCGAGGTCGAAGCGGGAGAGGTCGAGCCCGGCCGTGAGGTCGGTGCCGAGGAAGGAGATCTGGTCCGCGGCGCCGAGCCGCCGGGCGTTCCTCGCCGCCACCGCCAGGGCGCCGGGGGAAAGGTCGGTAGCCACCACCCGCGAGCCGGGGATCTCGAGCGCCAGGGTCACGGCGAGAATGCCGGAGCCGGTGCCGACGTCGAGGATCCGGGGCGAGGCGGGAAGCTGCAGGCCGAGCGCCACCTCGACGATGTGCTCGGTCTCCGGCCGCGGGATGAGCACCCGCGAGTCGACGTGGAACGGCCGCCCCCAGAACTCCCGCTCTCCCGTCAGGTAGGAGACCGGCTCGCCGGAGAGCCGCCGCGCCAGGAGGTCGCGGAACCATCGCTCGTCCTCCGGCGTCACCGCCATCTCCTCGCGCGCCAGGATCCGCCCCTCGGAGAGACCCAGGACGTGCCCGAGGAGCAGCCGCGCCTCCCGCGTCGACGCGCCGAACGGCGTCGCCGCCAGGAGCGGACGGGCCTCGGCGAGGAGCTGACCGATGGTCGCCATCGGCCGCCTAGTCTAGCGGCTATGGCACCGGCTTCAGCCGGATCTCGACCGGTGTCGTGGCGCCGGGGCGGACCTCGACCTTCACCGTGTAGGGTGCGAACCCCTCTTTCTGGACGATGATCTCGTACGTTCCGGCGGAGATCCGGGAGATCTCGAAGCTGCCGGAGCCGTCGCTCGTGGCGCCGGGAGCGTCGCCGGCCAGGCTGGGAACGGCTCCTGCCAGGCGGATGAAAGCGCCACCGACCGGAGCGCCGGAGTCCGCCGCGGAGATCCGCCCGCGGAGCCCGCCCGTCGCGAGCTCGATGATGATCTCCTGGTCGCCGGTGACCTCGACGCTCTTCATTTCGCTCAGCCCGCGCGCGGGATCCATGATCATCAGGTCGTAGTGGTCGGCGGGCAGATTCGAGATCCGGAAACCGCCGCCGGGTCCGGTCAAGGCCTGGGAGCTCCTGCCGTCGGCGGAGACCGTGACCTGCGCTCCCGCGAAGGGGGCCTGGTCGATCAGCACCCGGCCGGAAAGCGTGAAGCCGGTCGGGAACCGGAGGTCGAGGACGGCTTCCCGGGCGCCGGGGGCGAGTTGAAGGGATTCCTGGACAGACCGCCCCCCCACCAGCTGGGCGGCCACTTTCCAGTCCCCAGGCCCCATGTCCTCGATCCTGTACCGGCCCTCACGATCGACCCGTCCCGTCGGGGGTTGAGAGAGCGAGCCATCCGTGCGAAAGGCGAAGATCAGGACGCCTCCCAGCTCCTCCGGAGCGAGCCCCAGCACCCGGCCGGTCAGCGTGGCGCCCCGGGCGAACCGCAGGTCGAGCCCGCGGACCTCCCGCCCGGCGACCCGGATCTCTCCGGGCGCGAAGGTTTCGGCGAAGCCCGGCGCGCTTCCGGACAGGCGAAACGTCCCGTCCCCGACGGCCGGAAACCGGAAGGTACCGTCGGCGGAGCCGGACGCCGTGAACGCGGCGCCCGGCTCCAGCGGCCGGAGAGAGAGGATGGCGCTCGGCACGGGAGCCCCGTTCTCATCGCTCACACGCCCGGAGACCTCGACCCCTCCGGAGAAGACGAGGTCGCGCGCGTTCACGCCCGCTTTCACCTCGAGGGTGGCTTCGGCATACCCGTGCTCCTCGGATCGGGCGGAGACGCCGTACCGGCCCGGCTCCATGTCGTCCAGGCGGCATCGCCCCTCCGCGTCGGTCTGACCCTGATTGAAGAACCCCTGGGTTTCCGGCACCAGCGAATCGATCCGGCGCGCCTCGATCGTCGCTCCGGCGACCGGCGCTCCCCGGTCGTCGAGAGCGCGGATCTCCAGGGCGCTCCCTTTCTCGAGGGAGATCTCCAGACCTTCGCCGTCCCCCTCCTCCGGAACCGGAACGGCCGGAAGCCGCTTCAAGCGATACCCCGCCGCGCTGACGGCAAGATCCACCGTGCCCGGCAACCCGTCGAGGCGGAACTTCCCCTCTCCGTCCGTACCCCCGAGATCGCGCGAGCTCGACACTTTGGACTCACCCCCCGGCAGCCGGAAGACCATCTCTTCCCGGAGGGTGAGCCTGGCGCCGGGGACCGGCTCTCCCGCGGGACCCGTCACCCGGCCGGCGAGGGTCCGGCCCGGCTTCATCTCGATCGCCAGGGGTTCCGGTGCCGGGACGTCCACCTGGGCCGACGCCGGCACGTACCCCTGGTGCTCGGTCCTGAGATCGAAATGCGCGCCCCGGCGCAGATCGTCGAAACGGAAATGGCCGTCCGGACCGGTCCGCGCATCCTGGTAGGCATCCAGGTCCCTGGATTCCACGGCGAACGGCTCGAACGACGGGCGGAGCTCCACCAGGGCTTCCGGCAGCGGCACGCCGCGCGGATCGGTCACCCGCCCCTCGATCGCCAGGCCGCGGTCGAGGGTCAGGGCGCCCAAGTCGATCCGTGCCGTCCGTGGCGGGATCTCGATCTCGGGGAGGGCGAACGGCGCGAAGCCCTGGCGCTTCACCCGCAGCTGGAACCGGCCGGGATTCAGATGCTGGAGCTCGAATCTCCCCTCCGGGTTGGAAGCCGCCTGGGCCACCGTCTCCCCATCCCCGATAAAATTCTGCCGGCCCAAAATTCCCTCGTTCGCCGGCACGAGGACCAGCCCGGCGCCGCGCACCGGCCGGTTCTCCCGGTCGAGCACCCGCCCGAACGCCGTCGCGCCGCGCTCCAGGACGATCCGCACCGGCGCGGGATGCCGGTCGCGGGGGAGAGCTCCCGTCTTCACCGAGGCCGGGGCGAATCCTTCCTGGGACGCGGTCACGGCATAGAGCTTTCCCGGCGAGAGGTCGGGAAGGCGGAACCGGCCGTCGGCCCGGCTGCGGGTCGAGGCATACCGCGGCGGGCGCTCGCCCATCCACTGGACCGGCTGGGCCGCGACCGCGACCTTGGCGAGCGGCTGGCCCGCCGTGTCCACGACCCGGCCGAGGATCGCTCCCGCCGGATCGAGCCTCAGCGCGGTTTCCGTGCCCTTGGGAGACGGTTCCCGGGGATCCGAGGGGAGGTAGCCCCGGGCGGCGGCCCGAAGCCGGGCTTCGCCGCCGGCCGGCAGGCGGAGCTGAAACGTACCCTCCGCTCCCGCCCTGACGCACGGGATCGCCGGAGAGCCCTCGCTCCAGACGAAGGCTCCAGGGACCGGAGCCCCCTTGGCGTCGGTCACCTTCCCCTGGACGAGCCGCGGCGTGGCCGGGGGGGGCTGCGCGGCCGCGGGAGCCGGGGAGGAGAGCCATCCGTCCGGAGACACGTCGGTCTCGTCGACCACGGCCGGGAGAGGCTTCTCCAGGCTCGGATGCCCCGCCACCTGGAGACGCACCCGAAAGCAGCCGCTCTCCGGCGCGGTCAGCTCGAAGAGGCCCGTGGCGTCCGGCTGGGCGGTGGCCACCGGTACCGCTCCGGCCTGAGGGAGAAGCTCCACGTGGGCTCCCGCGAACCCCGGATTGGCGCCGCTCTCCGGGACCTGTCCCGAGACGCGGATCGTCTCCGCAGCGAGCGGGATGGAGACTCCGGCGAGCAGGAGGGCGGCGAGCCGGACGGACGCGGTGAGGCGAGGGCTGGCGGGCATGGGAAACCTCCTTGCTGAAATTCTACCTCTCCGCCTGTGATAGAAGATCGCGGCGCAGTCTTTCCCCTGGAGTCTTTCCCTGGAGATTATCCGTGCGACGAGCCCTGACGATCCTCGCCCTGGCGTTCCCGCTGGCCTCTGCCCTCCCGCTTACCGCCCAGCCGGCCTCCCAGACGGCCGGCCGCCGGGAGGCCGATCCCTATCTCGCGACCGCCGCCCGCGCGCTGCCGGGGCCGGACGCTCCCGGACGGCAGGCGTTCGCCGCCTTCCAGAAAGCTGCGGCGGCCGCCGCGGGCAAGGACCTGGGAAAGCGGATCGCCGGCCTGCGTCCCGAGGCGCCCGTGCGCGCCGCCGACGCCGGGCTCGCCTCCTGCCTGCTGCGGCATTACACGCTCGCCCGCTACGGCGAGCGGATGGTCGCCGATCTCCGCGAGATGGTCGGCTTCCAGACCTTCGCCGTCGACGGGAAGGAGAACTGGAACGCCCCGGAGTTCCTGCGCCAGCGGGAGTGGCTGGAGAAGCGGGCGCGCCAGCTCGGCTTCGGGTTCAAGAGCTACGACGGCCGGGTGGACGAGCTGACGCTCCCCGGGCCGAAGCCCGTCCTCGCCCTGCTGACCCACGGCGACGTCCAGGGGGTCGAGGGGCAGAAGTGGTCCTCGCCCCCCTTCGAGGCGAAGCTCGTGGACGGCAGGATCGTCGGCCGCGGCAGCGAGGACGACAAGGGGCCGCTCGTCGCCACCCTCTATGCCCTGGCGGCGCTCCGCGACACCGGCTGGCCGCTCGACTCCACCGTCCGCCTGCTGGTCGCCAACGGCGAGGAGTCGAGCTGGGACGAGATCCCCTACTACCTCGCGCGCACTCCGATGCCGGAACGCACGGTCGGTATCGACGCCGCCTACCCCGTCACCCATGCCCAGAAGGGGTACGGCGTCCTCACCTTCCGTGCCCAGCCGGTCGCCACGGTCTCTGCCGCCAGGCCGGGGGCGTGGCGGGTGGTCAAGATGAGCGGCGGCAGCGGCATGTCGATCATCGCCGAACGGGGGGAGGTGCTGCTCGAGCGCCTCGGCACTCCCGAGGAGCGCGCCGGCGCCTACAGCGAGATCTCGCTGCTCGGCGGCCTCTGGAGCCGGTCCAATCACGCGGGGAGGCTCGCCATCAGCCGCGAGGGGGACCTCTTCAAGATCACCGCCGAAGGGCGCGGCGGGCACTCGTCCGAGCCGGCGAGCGGCCACAACGCCCTCGGCGACCTCACCGCCTTCCTCGCCACCCTGGACCTGCGGATGGACTCCTGGGGGGCCCTTGCCAGCTTCACCGGCATCGCCGTCGGCACCGAGACGAACGGCCTCTCGCTCGGCCTCGCCCACCGCGACGCGGTGATGGGGGACCTCACCGCCAACCTCTCGTTCCTGCGCGAGGACAAGGGCGCCCCGGTGGCCGAGATCAACATCCGCTACCCGCGCGGCATCGCCAAAGATTTCATGGAGAAGCAGCTCGCCGACCGTGCCGACGTCTTCGCCCGCCGCACCGGCGCCAGGATCGACGTCCGGGTGGACCTCCAGAGCCAGCCCCACCTCACCCCGGCCGAGGGGCCGCTGGTCTCCGCCCTGCTCGACGTCTGGAAGGAGGTCACGGGAACCCCGGGCCGGCCGGTCGCGATCGGCGGCGGCACCCAGGCCAGCCTGTTCAAGAACGGGGTCGACTTCGGACCTTCCGAGGACATGGCGCACTACCGCGGCCACGGCACCGACGAGTACCTGACGTCGGACGAGCTCCACCGCATCGCGGAGCTGACCGTGGCCGCGGTCTGGAAGCTGACGGGCCCTCACCCCTGACGCCCCCCTCCCGGCCTTCCCCGTTCCGGGAGAGGAAAAGGACCGCCTTGCTCATTCCGTCTCCCTCTTCTCCCGGTGAGGGAGGGGGGAGGGGACGGGAGAAGAGGGCCGGGGTGATGAGGCCGGGGTGAAGAGGGCCTACTGGCCGCCACCGCCGGCCGGCTTGGTCTCGCTGCTCTCGGGCGCCTTCTGCGCCTGCTGAACGCAGCTCTGGGCCTCCGCGGAGCCGGCCTTCATCGACTGGGCCTGGTTGCACGCCTCCAGGGCGGACTTCCGGTTGCCGAGCGCGAGGAAGGCCTGCCCGAGCGCCAGGTAGCCGTCGTAGTGCCCCTTGAATCCCACCGACTTCGAGAACTCGTCCTTCGCCCTGGTGTAGAGCTTCATCTGCTTGTCGTGGTCCTTCTCCTCCGCGGCCTTCTGCATCGCCTTGACGCCCCGGGCGTAGGCCTCCAGGGCCTTCTCCTCGGGCGACTTGATGTGGCCTCCCATGGATTCCGTCGGCACCCCCATCTGGGCGGTCAGGACGGGGGCGGTCATCAGCGCAACCAGGACGAACAAAGCCAGCTTCTTCATCGGCGTCTTCATCGGAAGGTCTCCCTTTGTTGGTCTGGAGCTATATACGGAATTCTGCTCCAGATTGTTTAGTCAGGAGTAAATGACGGACGGAGGGAAAATGTTTCAGACAGGCCCTCCCTCTCCACGAAGTGGAGAGGGACCGAGGGTGAGGATTCGAAGGGAGGGTCGCCCCGAAGGGCACTGACGCCGTGGACGCCCCGAGGCTCAGTGAGCCCGCGACTGCTCTTCCATCTTCTGGGCCTGGAAGTGGGAGGTGAGCGGCTCGATCAGCGGATCGAGGTTCCCTTCCAGGACGGTCGGAAGCTGGTGGATCGACAGGCCGATGCGGTGGTCCGTCACCCGGCTCTGGGGGAAGTTGTAGGTGCGGATCTTCTCCGAGCGGTCGCCCGAGCCCACCATGCGGCGGCGCTCCTCGCTCATCGCGGAGTCGGCCTTCTCGCGCTCCAGCTCGTAGAGCCGCGCCTTCAGCACGCGGAGCGCTTTGGCCTTGTTCTTGATCTGGCTGCGCTCGTCCTGGCAGGAGACCACGAGCCCCGAAGGGAGATGCGTGAGCCGCACGGCCGAGTAGGTCGTGTTCACCCCCTGGCCACCGGGGCCGGAGGCGCAGAAGCGATCGATCCGGAGGTCCTTCTCGTCGACCTCCACCTCCACCTCGTCGGCCTCGGGGAGCACGGCCACGGTCACCGCCGAGGTGTGGATGCGCCCGGCGGCCTCGGTGGCGGGGACGCGCTGCACGCGGTGGACGCCCCCCTCGTACTTCAGGCGGCTGTACGCTCCCCGCCCCTCGACGATGGCGGAGACCTCCTTGATCCCCCCCGCCCCCGACTCCGAGAGGTCGATCACCTCCACCCGCCACCCCTGCTGCTCGGAGTAGCGCGTGTACATGCGGAACAGCTCGGCGGCGAACAGCGACGCCTCATCGCCCCCCGTGCCGGCGCGGATCTCGAGCACGACGTTGCGCTCGTCGTTCGGGTCCTTGGGCGTCAGCTCGCGCCGGAGCCGCTCCTCGAGCTCCGCCACGCGGGCGAGGAGCTGCTGCTTCTCCTCTTGCACCATCTCGTACAGGTCGTCGTCCTTGGACAGCGTCGCCAGCAGCTCGTCGTTCTCCTCCCGCTGCTTCCAGACCTTGACGTACTCGCGGTAGAGGCGGACGGTCGGATCGATCTCCGACAGCGTCTTGTTGACCTCCCGGTACGCCTTCGGGTCCGAAAAGATGGCGGGATCGGAGAGCCGCTGGGTCAGCTCCTGGTGGGTCTTCTCGATCTCTGCGAGTTTCTCGATCATGATCGTTGGTCTTTAAAAATTTACGCCGGGACGCCCGCTGCCGCGACGGCGACCGGGTCCGCGGCCATCCGCGGCGTCTCGTGATCCTGCAGCAGGCCGTCCTCGCGCAGCGCCTCTTCGAGCGCGGCGATAGCCACCTCCAGCATGTCGTCCGTCGGCTCCTGGGTGGTGATCCGCTGCAGCGCCAGCCCCGGCGCCACCAGCAGCGCGAACAGGGGAGCCGCCTGGTGCTTCGCCGTGAAGCGCAGCACCTCGTAGGAGAGCCCGGCGATCACCGGCACCAGCAGCAGCCGGCCGCCGTACATGACGGCGAACGGCAGCGTCTTCGGAATCAGCGAGAAGACCAGGATCGACACCAGCAGCACGAAGAGCAGGAAGCTGGTGCCGCACCGCGGGTGGAGCCGGCTCTGCACGCGGGCGTTCGCGACCGTCAGCGGCACCTGTTTCTCCCAGGCGAAGACCACCTTGTGCTCGGCCCCGTGGTACTGGAACACCCGGTGGATGTCCTTCATCCGCGAGATGGCGAAGATGTAGCCGAGGAAGAACAGCGCCCGCAGCGCGCCGTCCAGCAGGTTGAACGCCAGGCTGGACAGATGGCCGTGGAAGAGCGAATGCTCGGCGAGCCGGGTCAGCCAGAGCGGGATCAGCAGGAAGACCACGGCGCCCAGCACCAGGCCGACCGCCATCGAGCCGGCGATCGCCCAGTTGGACTTCTCCGCGGCCGGATTGGCGTCCGCCGTCTTCTCGGCTTCAGGCTTCTCGGACTCCGGCATCGCCTGCTCGGCCGAGAAGTTGAGCGCGCGGATGCCGATGGCGAGCGACTGGAACAGCACCGCGACGCCGCGCAGGACCGGCAGCTTCAGGAACGGATAGCGCTTGGCGAGGCCTGCCACCTTGCCACGCTGGAAGACGATCGAGCCGTCCGGCCGGCGGACGGCCACGCCATAGGCGCCGGGGGAGCGCATCATCACTCCCTCGATCAAGGCCTGGCCGCCGACCAGCAGCTCGCCCTCGGGGCTGTTGCTAGAACGCATGCTGAGAAGTCTCCGCCCCGGCCGGGGGACGTGGGTGGTCTTTACCCGCGGCCGGTCTGCGCGTAGCGCTTCTGGAAGCGCTCGACGCGTCCGGCGGTGTCGATCAGCTTCTGCTTGCCGGAGAAGAACGGATGGCAGGCGGAGCAGATCTCCAGGCGAACCTCGTCCTTGGTGGAGTGGGTCTCGAAGGTGTTGCCGCACGCGCAGTGCACGGTCACCATGTGAAGCGGCGGATGAATGTCTTTCTTCACGGTCGATCCTTCTCTCTTTTCGTGGTTTCCCCGCAAGGGGTTTTTGGCTCCAAGAACCCGGTAGCCTAGCCGATCGTCGCCGGTCTGACAAGGCTGCTCGAGTTCGTTCGTTGCAACAGAGATCGGTGAGGCTGAATTCCCCGGGGCGGACCGGGTGCCACAGGATCGTCACGCCAGAGGATAGACAATCATTGCAATCATGCTAATATAGCTTCAGACGAAGGCCTGCCAGAGAGGAACGTGACCATGGGCGCTATATCCCGCCGGTGGAGCTCGCCGATTCTCGGACGTCGTAGTCTCCGAATCCCGCTTTCCCTCCTTCCCGTGCTGCTGCTGGCGAGCGCCTTCCCCGTGTGGGCGATCAGCTGTGGCGGTTCGAACCTCGCCTACTCCGAAACCGGCAACGACTCGGCGACCTTCGGCGTCTGCGGTTCCTGGGGGCGCTGCCAGACGCCGGTGGGCGGAGCGCCGGTGTATGCCCTCAGCAGCCCGAGCTGCGATCCGAACAGCTCGACCTGCACCATGACCGCCACGGTGAGCGCCCAGTTTCCGGGCAACCATCAGAACGATCCCAGCTTGGCCGGTTTCGCCTACAGTTTCGCGGAGGTCGATCTCAAGGACTCGGGCAGCAGCCTCGTCGGCTATTGCGGGACGTCCGGCGCGGTCATCGCCCAGGACCGCGGGACCGCCACCGTATCGGCGAGTGTCACCTGCTCGAATCCGGGGGCGACGCAGTACACGCTCACCCTGATCTCCTGCCCGACGTGCCCGCCCTGCCCGAGCGGCGGCCCTCCGGGAAGCTGCGTCAAGACCGTCTCCGTGCCGCTGGATTTCACCGGTTCCCCGGCCGCCCACTGTGACACCCCGCCGCCCGACGACTGCGACATCTGCCAGGGCTGCATGAAGGCGGCAGGCGGCGGACCCCCGGGATGCTCGGTCGCGGTGCGCGGCGGCGGGCCGGCCTGCAGCCCGGACCAGTCGGGCCCGGGAGCCCACCTGCGCTACCGGGCCGGCGGGGCGGGCGGCACGGGCTATCCGGGCAGCACGAGCTGGAAGACGTCGCTGGGACTCTACTGGTCCCACGAGCACGCCCAGCGGATCGTGACAGCCCCCAACTCCAGCCACGTCTGGCTGATCACCGAACGGGCGAGCTTCCGCGAGTTCAAGAACCTCGCGGCGGGCTCGGGCCTGCGCCTCTACCAGACCCATGCCCCGAGCGACGAGTACCGGAAGCTCTACTACGACACCACGACCGGCGGCTGGCAGCTCGACTCGCTCGACGGCCGCAAGGAGTACTTCCGCTCCGACGGGCTCTGGGACAAGACCGTCTTCGCCCAGAACCCGTCGAATCCGACGCAGGCGACCTACAACGGCGGCAACCAGCTGACGTCCGTCGCGTTCCCCGACGGCCGGAGCGAGACCTACACCTACGACGCGACCACCGGCAAGCTGGCCACCATCACGGAGGTGCCGGTCTCCGGCTCCGGCACCTCCTCCCGCACCTGGACCTACACCTGGAGCGGCGACGAGCTGACCACCATCGAGCGGCCGGATTCCACGACCTGGGAGCTCACCTACGATTCGACCAAGAACGGCGGACGCCTGGGCTATGTCACGCAGATCCGCCTGATCGGTACCGACGCCACGACCACGCGCGTGGAGGCGGAGTTCGAATACGACAGCTACGGCAACGTGATCAAGGCCTGGCGAGGGGATACCTCCTACACGGGCACGAACGCGGTGAGCCGGCAGGAGTTCACCTATACCAATCCGCAATTCCCAACCGGCACGGCGATGAAGGAATGGATCGACGCCACGCAGAGCGAGGTGACGACCTACGCGTTCGATCGCGACCCGCGGAGCATCAAGGCACGGGTCACCCAGATCAGCGGCGACTGCCCGGTCTGCGGCACCGGCCCGAACTCCAGCTTCACCTACGCCGACACGGCGAACCCGCTGCTGCCGACCCAGATCGTCGACGGCCGCGGCCTGACCACCCAGTTCGGCTATGACGCCAACGGCAAGGTGACCTCCAGGAGCGAGGCGGTCGGGACCGGACTGGCGCGCCTGAGCACCTGGGTGTACGGCGACACCAATTTCCCCGCGCTCGTCACCAGCATCGTGGTGCCTTCGACCTCCGGGGGATCGGCCCACCGGGTGACGGATCTCTCCTACGACACCTCGGGGAACCTGACCACCCGCACGATCGCGGGCGCCGAGGGGGGGAGCAGCTTCAGCTATGCCACCGTGAGCACTTTCAACGGCTCGGGGCAGCCGCTGACGATCGATCCCCCGGGGTACAGCACGTCCGACCGGACCACCTATGCCTACGACTCGTCCCGCGGTGATCTCGTGCCCTTGACCCGCACCGATCCGATCATCGGCGCCACGACCTTCGTCCATGACGGCTTCAACCGCCGCACCTCGGTGACCGACCCGAACGGAGTCGCCACCGTCACCGCCTTCGACGCCCTGAACCGGGCCACCTCGCAGACCCGGGTTGGCGCGACCTCTCCCGCGGGCGATCTGGTGACGAGCCTCAGCTACGACATTTTCGGCGACCTCTTCCGCACCACGCTGCCGGAAGGAAACCTGACCGAATACGGTTACGACTCCGCCGGACGGCTGATCTCGATCGAGCGCAAGCCGAACGCGACCACCCACGGCGAGCGGACCTTCTACACCCTGGACGTCTTCGGCCACCGCACCAAGGAAGAGCTGCAGAGCTGGAACGGCTCGGCCTGGGTCACCGGGTCCTTCACGGACTTCGTCTACAGCTCCAGATGTCACCTCGACAAGGCGGTCAACGCCGACGGCACGTTCACCGAGTATGCCTACGACTGCGACAACAACCTGGAGAAGCTGTGGGATGCCAATCATCCCAAAGTCACGTATCCGACACCCACCAAGCTCTACGCCCACGACGACTTGAACCGCCTCTCCTCGATCACCCAACCCTGGACGGGCTCCGGCGGCACGACGGCGGTGACCGCCTATGCCTACGACGTGCAGGATCACCTGAGCGAGATCGCCGACGCCGAGGGCAACGCCACCACCTACACGACCTCGGACCGGGATCTCGTGACCCAGGAGGTCTCGCCGGTTTCGGGGACCACCACCTATGCCTACAACGAGCACGGGCAGAAGGAGGAGGAGACCGACGCCCGGTCGGTCACCGTCGCGATGACCCATGACGCCCTGGACCGCCTGACTCTGATCGATTATCCCAACGACGACGACGAGGACACCACGTTCACCTACGACTCGACGTCGGTGAGCTTCTCGAAGGGGCGGCTGACGTCGATCGATCGGGATTCCACTTCGGTGGCCTACACCTACGACCGCTTCGGGCGGATGACCCAGGACGGCGCTCTCACCTCCACCTACGACAAGAACGGGAACCTCCTGACCCTGGGCTATCCGAACAGCGTGACGGCCACCTATACCTACGACTTCGCCAACCGGCAGTCGACTCTCCAGATGCAGGACGGAGCGAACCCGGCGCAGACCCTGGTCTCGGCCTCTGCCTACAAGCCTCAGGGCCCTCTCGCCAGCCTGACGCTGGGCAACGGCCTGACCGAGACCCATGGCTACAGCAATCGCTATCTCCCCACCTCGATCGCCGTGCCGAGC
Organism: uncultured Acidobacteriota bacterium; assembly: GCA_963698025.1. Lineage (GTDB taxonomy): Bacteria > Acidobacteriota > Thermoanaerobaculia > Multivoradales > UBA5704 > DATARR01. The sequence continues at coordinate 4,395,240 of OY969112.1, forward strand.
CTCCTCTCCTGGACCTACTCGACCGACGACGCCGGCAACACCACCGCGATCGCCGACACCCTGAACTCCGCGAACGACCGTACCTACGGCTATCAGGACCCGCAGTACTTCCTGACCACCGGCGACGGGCCCTGGGGCCCGAGGAGCTGGTCCTATGACAAAATCGGCAACCGCCTGACGGAAACCCGCGGCATGGATACCGACACCTACTCCTACCTCGCCAACGGCTCCGGAAAGGACACGCCCCTGCTCGACGAGATCTCGGGTGGGGACGTCGTGGACTACGACTACGACGAGGCGGGAGACGTGGTGCTCAGCGGCGTGTCCGCCTTCACCTACGGCGACGACCGCCGGATGTCGGGGAATGGATCCAGATTCGGCTTCACCGCGGCCTACGACGGCAGAGGCTTCCTCAGCGAGATGCGCTCTCACGAGCTTCCCCAGGGGCAGCGGCACTCCACGGTTCCGACCTACAATTCCGCGGGCCTCCTCCTGCATCGCAATGCCGTGCACGCCGCGCCTTTCGGCGTGGGAGGGAGCAACAGCGATCTCTACATCTTCTACTTCGCCGGCCGGCCGGTGGCCACGCTGGACAATTTGACGACCACGTCGACGACCTCGACGCTCCGCTTCCTGACCACCGATCACCTGGGGACGCCGATCCTGATGACCAGCACCAGCGGCGCCCAGGTCTGGCAGGGGGGCTTCGAGCCCTTCGGGGCGGACTACAGCACGTCGCCAACGCCCCTGCGGCTGCCGGGCCAGTGGTTCGAGCCGCTCTGGAGCGACGACCTCGGGCTGTATTACAACGTCAACCGCTGGTACGAAGGGGGGACGGGGAGGTATACGGCACGGGATCTCCTCACCTGGAAATCGCTGCCGAACCCCTACATTTACGGTCTCGCCGATCCGCTGCTCTACGTGGATCCCCTGGGGCTGGAACCGGTCCACAATGGATCGGGAGTGCCGGTGCCGTACAAGCCCGAGGTCGGTCCGCCGGGCCGTGTCTGGCTCTGCATGCCCGGCGACACCTGCAACGCCGACGGCGTCTATCCGCCCGCCTGCAATGACTTCCCCATCAAGATCGTCAACGGCTGCGAGGGTGAGATCGACGCGTCCGGCCGGCTGATCGTCACCTGCCCGTACGTCAACCTGATGCCGCTCCATTGGTACGAAGCCTTACCCGCCGACGGCCAGCAGTACACGGGTGGCCGCACGAGCTCCAGTTTTCACGATCAGCATCAGGATTGGCGCCGTCCGAACAACAAGCCTTTCTGTGGCTGCGATCCCGCGCACCCCTTCAAAAGCCCTCCGCCCGACGAGCCGCCGTTCGTTCCGCCGCACATCGCTCCGATGACTCCCCTGGGATGAGCGAGGAGCCCATGTGCTGAGGCGTCTGTTCTTCGGGGTGGCCCTGATCGCGTCGTTCGTCCTCGGAAGTCTGTCAGGGCTCACCCTGGCCCTCCCCGGCCGCTCCCTCGCCGAGGCGGTCGAGGAGGGCTGCGGCCCTCTGCTCGGCCGGCCCCAGACCCGATTCGCCTCGTCGCTGAGAGACGAGGCCTTCCGCTCTATTCCCCTGGGAGCGGCGGAAGCCAGCGTCCTGGCGGCCGTGGGTTCCCCCCTGGGCCGCCGTTCCTGCTCCCGCGCGACGACCTGCTGGGACTATTCCGGCCCGATGAACTCCGATGCCAACTACCTGCGCCGCACCCTCGTCTTCGATCGCTCCGGACGCCTCGTCGAACGGTACATGGGTTTCGTGCTGGGAGATTGAGATGGGATCCTGAGAGGGGATCTCGAGGGGAGGTTCCCGGGTACACTTCCCCTGCCATGGACCTGCACCGCGACGCTCTCGTCATCGACGGCCACACCGACGTCCCCACCCGGCTCTGGGAGGAGCCGGCCGATCTCTCCCAGCGCCTCACCGACCGCCACATCGACCTCCCCCGCCTGCGCGAGGGAGGGGTGGACGCTCTCGTCTTCGCCCTCTACGTGCCCGCCGGGCTCGATCCGGAGCCGGGGTGGGAGCATGCCAAGGAGCTCTACCGGCTCTCGGCCGAGGCCCTGATCCCGGGGCAGCTCGCGCAGGTGGCCGCCGCCAAGGACCTCGAGAGCGCCGCCCGGCGCGGGGAGGTGGCCGTCGTCTTCGGCCTGGAGAACGGCCGCCCCCTGACCGTGCCCGGAGCGCTCGACGAATGCGCCCGGATCGGCGTCCGCTACGTCACCCTCACCCACTGGGCCACCCACGAGTGGTGCGACGCCTCCACCGACGAGCCCCAGCACAAGGGGCTCTCGGGCGAGGGGGAGGGGATCGTCTGGAAGATGAGCCGGCTGGGCATCCTCCCCGACGTCTCCCACGTCTCGGACGACGCCGTCCGCAACGTGCTCGACGTCTCTCCCGGCCCGGTGATCGCCAGCCACAGCTCCGCCCGTGCCCTCTGCGACCATCCGCGCAACCTGCCGGACGACCTCATCCGCGAGATCGCCCGCAAGGGGGGGATCGTGATGGCCAACAGCTACCCCGCCTTCGTCGGCCCGAAGGCGGCCGAAGCGGACGCCGAGCGGGGCCGTGAGATCAAGCCCGAGATGCAGGAGACCGAGGAGGAGTATCTTCGCAACCCGCGCAAGCTCTGGCGGGAGAGGGCGCGCCTGCTCGCCGACCGCTCCCTGCCGAAGGTCCCCCTCGCCCTCTTCGTGGACCACCTCATCCACCTCATCGACCGCGCCGGCGAGGAGCACGTCGGCATCGGCACCGACTTCGACGGCATCCCCGACGTGCTCGAAGGCCTCGAGGACGTCTCGAAGTTCCCCGCCATCACCGCCGCGCTGCTGGAGCGGGGGGTGGACCGGTCCGGTGTGAAGCTGATCCTGGGTGGCAACTTCCTGCGCGTGCTGCGGGAGGGGGAGCGGGCGGCGGAGTAGCCGGGTGAGGCGTTGCCCTCGATATCTGGAGACGATATCGTGTCGCGGAGATGCGATACGAGATCATCCTCTCGCCTACGGCTTTGGAGAACCTCCGGCGTTTGGACGCGCGTCGAAGAGCGGCGATACGGGACGCGATGGAAATCCACCTTCGCCATGAACCCACCAAGGAGAGCCGGAGCCGGATCAAGCGGCTTCGCGGTCTGGCCCAACCGCAGTACAGACTTCGCGTCGGGGACACCCGGGTGTTCTATGATGTTGTCGAAGCGAGGGTCGAGATCCTCGCCATCCTCTTCAAGCCCTTGGTGGACGAGTGGCTCAGGGAGGTTGGAAAGCCGTTATGAAGAAGATCGCCCTTTCAGATGTCGGTGAAGACCTTCCGAAGTACCTGCGGATCGCTGAGGAGGAGGACATCCTCATCACGGAAGACGGCAAGCCGGCCGGTGTGTTGATCGGATTCAAGTCCGAAGACGACTGGCTCGACTATCAGCTCGAAAGCGATCCCCGGTTCCTGCAGAGGATCGAAGAGGCCCGTCAGGAGCTTCGAGAGGGACGTGGTGTGCGTCTCGAGGATGTCGGAGACTGAGCCGCCCGCCCCGCCCGGCATTGATGCCCGGGCGGGGGCGGATCGCACCTCTGCCCCCTACTCCGCCGGGTGCCCCAGAATCCCGAACAGCTCTTCCTTCCGGCTCTCCAGCTCCTTCGTCGTCTTCGCCTCCAGCACCAGCCGCAGGAAGGGCTCGGTGTTCGAGGGGCGGACGTTGGCCCACCAGTCCGGATAGCTGATGGTGATGCCGTCGAGGTAGTCGATCTCGGCGTCGGCGTAGCGTTTCGCCAGCTCGTCCATCTTCCCCTGCTTGTCCGCCACCTCGAAGTTGATCTCCTGGCTCTTGTAGTAGCGCTGGAGCGGCTTGATCAGCTCGGAGAGCAGCTCGCGCTTCCGGCGCATCAGGTTCAGCACCTCGACCACCGAGAGTAGCGGGCAGTCGGCGTAGGAGTGGTCGCGGAAGTAGTAGTGCCCGGCGAGCTCGCCGCCGAAGATCGCCTCGCGCTGGCGCATCGTCGCCTTGATGAACGAGTGCCCCACCCGCTCGCGCACCGGGATACCCCCCTTCTCCTTGATGTACTCGGCCACCGCCCGCGACGAGCGCAGGTCGTAGACCACCGCCTTGCCCGGCTCGCGCTCCAGCAGGATGCCGCCGATCAGGCCGGTCATCAGGTCGCTGCCGATCGGCTCGCCGGTCTCGTCGATGAAGGCGGCGCGGTCGGCGTCGCCGTCGAAGGAGATGCCGAGATCGGCCCCGGCCTCGCGCACCGCCCGCTGGAGGTCCAGCAGGTTCTCCTCCTTCAGCGGGTTCGCCTCGTGGTTGGGGAAGGTGCCGTCGAGCTCGAAGAAGATCGTGGTCAGCTCGATCCCCATCGCCTCCAGGATCGGCCGGTCGATCGTCGCCATGCCGTTGGCGGCGTCCGCCACCACCTTCAGCGGCTGGCCGTAATTCCCCTCGCGCAGGAAGGAGAGGACGTGGTGCTGGTAGGCCTTGAAGACCTCCCCCTGGGTGATCTTGCCAGGGGTGGCGGCCTTCGGCAGATCCCCCGCCTCGACCTTCTGCTCCATCAGGGCGATGCCGTGGTCGCCGGAGACCGGCCGGGCGCCGTGGCGGCTGAACTTGAAGCCGTTGTACTGCGCCGGGTTGTGGCTCGCCGTCACCTGCACGCCGCCGGCCGCGTTGAAGTTGCCGATCGCGAAGTAGTTCATCGGCGTCGACGAGAGGCCGATGTCGAGCACGTCGAGCCCGGAATCGGTGAGCCCCCGCATCAGCGCCTGCTGCAGCCCCAGGCTGTGCTCGCGCATGTCGCGGCTGACCACCACCGTATTGCCGTTCGCGCGGTCCTCCGCGTCCAGCACGTGCTGGAAGGAGAGGCCGATCTTGTACGCGATCTCCTCGTTGAGCTGCGTGGGGACGATCCCCCGGATGTCGTAGGCCTTGAAGATTCCCGCCATGGTCTCCCCTCTCGATCTCGATTCGTGTCTCGATTCATATCTCAATTTTCTTGAGGCCCGAAGGGCCGTGGGGATAAAGCCTGGGGTTTCAACCCCAGGTCAACCGCCCGGCGCCCCTTCAGGGCTCGATCTGGTTTTCCGTCCTCGAACCCGGGGCTGAAGCCCCGGGCTTTATCCCTGTGCCCCTTCGGGGCTCGCCCGTTCGATCCGGATGGAGAGACCGTGGGGATCGGTTCCCGCCTTGGCGCCGTCGCCGGCCTCGCCCGTGATCCCCACCGCCAGCGTCTCCCCCTGGATCCACTCCCGGTGCGCCTCCACCGCCGCCGTCATCGCGGGGTCGGCCTGAAAACGGACCCGGATGCGGTCCGCGTAATCCAGATCCTGCTTCTTGCGCTCCTGTTGCACGTGATGCACGAACTCGCGCGCCAGCCCCTCGGCCTCCAGCTCCGGGGTCAGCTCGGTCGCCAGAGCCACCAGCAGCTCGCGGTCCCCCTGCGTCGCCGTGCCCTCGCGCTCGACCAGCCGCACCTCGACCTCCTCGGCGGAGAGATCGGCCGGGCCGTCCGCGAGCTGGATGGTGACCTTCCCCGAGCGCTCGAGCCCGGCGGCGAGGGCGTCGCCGTCCGCGGCGTCCAGGGCCTTCTTCACCTCCGGCATCCGCTTGCCGAAGCGCGGGCCGGTCTTGGGGAAGATCGGCTTCACCTCGTGATGGACGTAGACCGTGCGGTCGGCGGCCCAGCGGACCTCCTTGACGTTCAGCTCGTCGCGCAGGATCTCGAGGTACGGCTCGACCAGCGGCCGCAGCCCCTCGTCGGCCGTCACCAGCGTCACCGCCGCCAGCGGCTGCCGGGTCTTCAGGCCGTGCAGGTTGCGGGCCGCGTGCCCCAAGCCGACGATCCGCTGCACGGCGGCCATCCCCTTCTCCAGCGGCTCGTCCCGGCGGTCCTCCGGCGGCGCCGGCCACGCCTCCAGGTGGACGCTCTCGGCGGCGTCCTCCCGCTGGCTCCGGACGAGATGGCCGTAGAGCACCTCGGCCACGAACGGCGTGAACGGCGCGATCAGCCGCGAGAGCGTGGAGAGCACCTCGTAGAGCGCCTCGTAGGCGCTGGCTTTATTGACCTGATGAACTGCCTGACCCGCACCACCCTCCGATGCCCCGTTTGATGCCCAAAACCGCGAGCGGCTGCGGCGGATGTACCAGTTCGTCAGGTCGTCGAGGAACTCCTCGACCCCCCGCGCCGCCGCGGTCAGGTCGTAGCCGTCGAGCCGCGCGGACATCTCCTCCGTCAGCCGGTCGAGCCGCAGCAGGACCCAGCGGTCGAGCGCCGGCCGCTCCGCGAACGGCGGCACAACGGCGCCCGGCCGCCAGCCGTCGAGGTTGGCGTAGATGGTGAAGAACGACAGCGCGTTCCAGAGCGGCAGCAGGAACTTCTGGGCCGCCTCGCGCACCAGCTTGGCGGAGAAACGCGACGGCACCTCGGGGTTGTTGACGCAGAAGTACCAGCGCATCGCGTCAGCGCCGGTCTCGGCGATCACCGCCATCGGCTCCACGACGTTGCCGAGCCGCTTCGACATCTTCCGCCCCTGCTCGTCGTTGACGTGGCCGAGCACGATGCAGTTCTTGTAGGCGACCGAGTCGAACAGCAGCACCGCCAGCGCGTGCAGGGTGTAGAACCAGCCGCGGGTCTGGTCCACGGCCTCGGAGATGAAATCGGCCGGGTACTGCCGGCCGCCGTCGATCAGCTCCCGGTTCTCGAACGGATAGTGATGCTGGGCGAAAGGCATCGCGCCCGAGTCGAACCAGGCGTCGATCACCTCCTCCGCCCGCCGCATCGTCCCCTGGCCGCACTCGGCGCAGGGCCAGGTGAACTCGTCGATGAACGGCCGGTGCGGATTGAACTGCGCGGCATCGTAGAGATCCGCCGGCTTCTCTCTGCCGGAAACCGCGAACAGCTCCTCGTAGGAGCCGATCACCTTCTGATGCGCGCACTCGCCGCAGCGCCAGATCGGCAGCGGGGTCCCCCAGTAGCGGCGGCGCGACAGGGCCCAGTCCACCACGTTCTCCAGCCAGTTGCCGAACCGCCCCTCGCCGACGTGCTCGGGGTGCCAGTGGATCGTGCGGTTCTTGGCGACCAGCTCGTCCTTCACCTCGGTGGTGCGGATGAACCAACTGGTGGTCGCGTAGTAGAGGAGCGGGCGGTCGCAGCGCCAGCAGAACGGATAGCTGTGATGGTAGCGGTCCGCGTGGAGCATCAGGCCGCGGCTCTTCAGGTCCTGGATGATCTTCGGATCGGCGTCCTTGAACCAGAGCCCCGCGAACGGGCCGGTCCCCGGCACCATCTTCCCCTCGCCGTCCACCGAGAAGATCATCGGCAGCTCGTAGCGCCGGCCGGTCTGGTAGTCGTCCTCGCCGAACGGCGGCGCGGTGTGCACGAGCCCGGTGCCGTCCGTCGACGTGACGTAGTCGCCGAGCACCACGCGGCCGGGGACCTCCGGCTCGAAGAAGGTGAACAGGCGGTCGTAGAGAATCCCCTCCAGGTCGCGACCCCGGAAGCGGGCCACGGCCGGCGCCTCCCGCAGGTCGATCTGCCGGCGCTTCCCCTCCTCCTCGATCACCAGCGGCACGGCGGTGCCCAGATCCTCACCGAGCAGGATCAGATCGCCGGGCTTCCCCGGATGCTCGACGACCTTATAGATAAGGTCGGGATGGACGGCGAGGCCGACGTTGGCGATCGTCGTCCAGGGGGTGGTGGTCCAGGCGACCAGGTAGAGGTTGTCCTTGATCTCCCAGGATGGGCCCTCGGCCGTCGGGACGGACTGCCCCGGCCGGGCGTGGAAGAGGGTCCAGATCGATGGATCGTCGGCGTCCTTGTAGTTCTGGGCCACCTCGTGGCTCGACAGGGTGGTGCCGCAGCGGGCGCAGTAGGGCTGGATCTTGTACCCCTCGTTGAGCAGGCCGCGCGCGGCGAGCTCGGAGAGGGACCACCAGACCGACTCGATGTACTCGTTGGTGTAGGTGAAATAGGCGTGATCGAGGTCGACCCAGTAGCCGACGCGCTCGGTCATCGCCCGCCACTGCTTCTCATAGGTGTGGACGCTGTCCAGGCACGCCTGGTTGAACTCGGCGATGCCGTAGGCCTCGATCTGTTGCTTGCCGGAGAAGCCAAGGCGCTTTTCGACCTCGATCTCGACGGCGAGGCCGTGGGTGTCCCACCCGGCCTTGCGGGCCACGTGATAGCCGCGCATGGTGCGGTAGCGGGGGAAGAGGTCCTTCACCACGCGCGTGACGACGTGCCCCACGTGCGGCACGTTGTTGGCGGTGGGAGGCCCCTCGAAAAAGACGAACTCCCCCGCGGGAGAAGGCTTCTGGAGGCTCTTCTCGAAGATCCCCCGCTCCTTCCAGCGCTCGAGCACCTGCAGCTCGAGCCGGGGGAATGGATATCCACCCGGAACGTCCGGGAATCGCTTGTCGCTCATCAGGAAGATTCCTCGCGCGCCGCGCTCCCTGGAGGGGAGGTGGCAAAGAGTGCGTATTGTAGCGGAGTCGTCAAGGGGGGGCGTTTCATCGGGCACGGCCCGCCGCCCGGGATTTCAATCCCGGGCGGCGAAGGGCCGTGGCCCCTGTTCCTCAGGAGGAGAAGGGGGCCGGCCTTGACACCCGCCGCCACCTAACATAACTTTAAGGTTATGGAACTTGAGAGTTATGGACAGATCCCCCCCGATCACCTCGACGCGACCTTCGCGGCGCTCGCGGACCCCACCCGGCGGGCGATTCTGGCCCGTCTCGCCTCGGGCGAGGCGTCGGTGGCGGAGCTGGCCGCGCCGTTCGCCATGAGCCAGCCCGCGATCTCCAAGCACCTCAAGGTCCTGGAGCGCGCCGGCCTGATCTCGCGAGGCAGCGACGCGCAGCGGCGGCCGCGGCGGCTCGAGGCCAGGCCGCTCGCGGAAGCCAACGAATGGCTGGAAGGCTACCGCCGGTTCTGGGAAGCCTCGTTCGAGCGGCTGGACGGCCTGCTCGACGAGCTGAAGGCCGAACAAACTCCAAAAGACGCAACTCTCGACCAAGGAGATCGCCGATGAAGAACACCGGTTCCCTGCAAGTCACCTTGCCCACCGACCGCGAGGTCGTGCTCACGCGCGTCTTCGACGCTCCGCGCCACCTCGTCTACGACGCCCTGACCCGGCCCGAGCTGCTCAAGCGCTGGTTCGGCCCCCGCGACTGGTCGCTGATCGTCTGCGACGTCGACCTGAGAGTGGGGGGGGCCTGGCGCTTCGTGCTGCGCGGCCCCAAAGGCCAAGAGATGGGCATGAGCGGCGTCTACCGCGAGCTCGCGCCGCCGGACCGGACGGTCCGCACCGAGAACTTCGACGACTACCCGGGCGAGGCGGTCGTGACGACGGTGCTCGTCGAACGGGACGGGAAGACGACGCTGACCGACACCGTTCTCTCCCCGTCGAAGGAGATCCGCGACGCGGTGCTCCAGTCCGGCATGGAGCACGGCGCGGCCGAGACCTACGACCGGCTCGCCGAGCTCCTGGCCTCGACCGCCGACGTCCCGGCCTCCGCTGAGGGGTGAAGGCCCGATTTCCGGGCGCCCCGAAAAAAACTTCGTTCACCCTGTCGATTTCGCCGTCCCTCGTTCGACGTCTGAGTAGAGCCAGGGTTCACACCCGGTCGAAACAGCCCGGAAGGCCGGCTCCCAACCGATAAGCCACAAGGAGATAACGACGATGCGATTCATGATCCTGGTCAAGGCCACCAAAGACAGCGAAGCGGGCGTCATGCCCAGTGAAGAGCTCCTGACCGCGATGGGGAAGTTCAACGAAGAGCTGGTGAACGCCGGCGTCATGCTGGCGGCCGAAGGGCTCCATCCGAGCTCGAAGGGGGCGCGCGTCCGGTTCTCCGGCGACAAGCGGACCGTCATCGACGGCCCCTTCGCGGAGACCAAGGAGCTGGTCGCCGGGTTCTGGCTGTGGGAGGTGAAGTCGAAGGAAGAGGCGATCGAGTGGGTGAAGCGCTGCCCCAATCCGATGCCGGGGGAGTCCGAGATCGAGATCCGCCAGGTGTTCGCGGCCGAGGACTTCGGGCCTGAGTTCACCCCGGAGCTCCGGGAGCAGGAAGAGCGCCTGCGCGCGCAGATCGACGAGAAGCAGAAGCCGTAGCCCGGCACCCGGGGCCGGTGGCGTTCCGGGGCGCCATCGGCCTCGCCCTCCCTCGCTCGGAAGGCTCGATATATACACTTCGGCGATTCTTATATAGAAAAGGCCGTTCTGGAGGCCTGCAGAGGTCTTCTCTATATATGAATCGCAAATTTATATATAGAAAAAGCCCTCCAGCACCCCTTCAGCCCCGATTTTTGGCGATCCAGCCTTTCCGGAAAGCTCTCCAGGGCTCCTCTATATATAGAAAGCTGGCAAAAATACCGTTCCACGAGGCTTGGAGACCTCTTCAGCGGGCATCTGTATATAATTTTCGGCCGTTTCTATATAAGAAGAGCCCCTCAAGCCCTCTCCGGGGTCCCGCTCTATATAGATTTTCCCGATTCGTATATAAAAAGAGCCGCCGGAACCTCCGCGAGACCCTCAAAAGACCCGGCTGGGGCCTCTCGAGCGCTCTCCAGGAGGCTCGCGTATATATTTTTGGGTCATCTCTATATAAAAAAGGCTCCCGGAACCCTTATCGTGACCGCCGGAAGGGTCCCGAGCCCCCGGTGGAAGGCTGGGGCGCCTACCTGGAAGCCGACTCGGTTTCCTGCTTCCGAGGCACCTCCTTTTGCGAGGGGTCCCTTGCCTCTCCGCCGCCATGAAAAAGTACGTCCGCATCGTCTCCGCCGCCTTCCTGGGCCTCCTGCTCGTGTACGCGGGGGTCGACAAGGCCTTCCACTACGGCGGGTTCGTCAAGGCGCTGGGCGGGTACGTGCTGGTGCCGGACGGGCTGGAGTCCTTCCTGGCGCTGCCGCTCATCCTGTGCGAGATCCTCACGGGCGTCGGGCTTCTGGTCCCCGCCTGGAGACGCCCGGCGGCACTGGCCGCCACGGTGATGCTGGCGGCATTCACGGCGGCCATCGCCGTCAATCAGCACTACCGGCCGGGCGCGGAGTGCGGCTGCTGGTTCACCGTCACGCTGGGCAAGGCCTCGACCGCGCACGTCCTGCAAAACCTGGTTCTTCTGGGGCTCGCCGCCAGCATCTGGCTCGACGAGCGGACGGCGGACGGGCCCGCTCCGGAAGACACTTCGGGATTCGTCCCAGGGAGATCCTCATGAAGAAAACCTTCGCCAGCCTGCGCCTGCTGTTCCTCCTCGCCTCCATGCTGTTCACCGCCCTCAGCTTCATGCCCTCCAACTCGGAGGCCATCAAGTGCAATGAGTTCTGCGGCGCGCAGGGACCGATCTCCTGCAACTATCCGTGCCGCCGTCCGGAATGACGCTTCCGAGGTGAGATGCCGCGCGAACGCGTCTTCTGGGTGGTTCTGGCATCGCTGATCCTGGCCGGGCTGGCCGCCAGCTTCTTCGGCGACCGGCCCCGCACGGTTCAGCTCACCCTGGCGCCCGAGGCGCCCCCCCTGGTGGCCCAGACAGCCACGGCGAGGTCGTGGCGCGAGGCCCGCTTCGAGCGGATCGCCAATATCCCCGCGGGGGAGCGGCTGCCGCTCCGGAACCCCACCCTGCTGCGGCTCGACGGCCGGGGGAATCTCTACGTCCTCGACTCGGGCGAGTCGCAGGTCGAGCGCTACTCCCTGGACGGCCGGCTCGCCTCCGTGTACGGCCCGGCGGACCTCGGCAATCCATCGGACGTGGCGGTGGGAGAGGATGGGAGCGTCCGGGTGCTCGATCCCGACCGCCGGCGGATCACGGTGTTCTCCCCTCAGGGAGCCGTCGCCCGCCGGATCGCCCTCGACCGCACCGCCTTCCGGATCGCCCTCGACCGTGAGAACGGATTCATCGCCGCCCTCCACCGGTCGGGCAAGCCTCTCTTCCAGCGCCTTTCGGCGGGCGGCAAGCCCGGCGCGGCCTTCGGCATCTTCTTCCCGGAGGAGGTCCAGAGCTCGCTGACCGCCGACGGCTGGATCGTCCCCGCGGGACCGGAAGCCTTCGTCTACCCCTTCCGCCACGCCGGGCTCCTCGCCTCCTATACCGTGGACGGCAGGCTGCGCTTCTTCCGCCGCACGATCGATCCGTTGCGGCTGCCGCCTGTCCACTTCGACACCGCCGGAGGGCAGACGATCGACCCCGCGGCGCCACAGGACTCTTTCAGCGCCAGCGTCGTGGGCCCGGACCTCTTCGTGCTCAGCGCCGGCGGCGGCAAGGACCGGGTGGTCGACGTCTACGACGTGGAGACCGGCTCCTACCGCTGGTCCCTGCGTCCGCCGGAGCCCGATGCCCGCTACGTGGTCCTGACGGCGGACCGGCTGTTCAGCGCCAGCCGCCGGGGCGTGACGATCTGGCGCGCGGGCTCGAGTTGAAGGTCCCCTTCTGTTGACAGTGGAAAGAGGGTTTCCTAGAATTGAAGCATTGGCGAATAAACTCGCCTGGAGAGGGCAGCATGGCTCGGCGGCTCCGGTAGCAAGAGGCAGACAGGCCCGTTCCCTGTTCTTGCCGTTCGGGGAGACGGGAACGTTTGGGTAACAGCAAGAAGGAGGGGAGCATTGCAATGGCGAAACCAATGCGGTGGATGGGTCTGACGGTCTTGATAGGACTCATGCTGGCGTCTGCCTAGGTTGCCGGGTGGGGAGCGTGTGACACCTGCCAAGTGTGCAAGCAAAGAACGCATATAACGATTGCAGCCGACTTCTGCGGGGTAGCAAATAACGAGTCTGGCTCGCTGTGCTGCTCCGAGCTCGATTCCGGCGCTGGAACGTACTGCAGCGAGTATGGTTCTTCATGCTACGGCATCGTCATCGACGGCGGTGGTGGGGGTGGTGGCGGATCGGGAGGCGGTGGTGGGGGTTGTTCGTATCAGGGTGGCTGGTGTCCCGCCGACTGCATGAATTGCAGCGGAGGAGGACCGTTCGTGAATTAGCCGGGTTCCCGAGTTGTCCGGATCTTGACCGCTGGAGAACGAATCTCTCGCCGGCATTTCCCGCGGTTACTTTGAAAAGGCAGGTTGATCGTTGAGAAAGGAAGCTTCTTTCTGCGCTCTCTGGGCCATTGTTTCCGCCTTTGCCTACCTTGCCGCGATTGCTGGCGGTGAGCCGCTCGCCGGCGCTTCCGCGGGTTCCGCGGCAATCCTCAAGGCAACTGCCAAAATAGAGGTCACGCTGGCTCCCGCGGCGGGGACCTCTTTGCGCGGGGAAGGATTCGTCGTTTTCAAGGGGTCTGCTTCGGCGAAGCCTGTGGTCATTCCCACAAAGTTGCCCGGACCGGCGACCGCCGAGCTTCCCGCGGGCTCGCAGTGGACATTGATCACAGATTTTCCGGGCTACTTCGCGGCAACCTCCGTTCTTCAGGTACCGCGTGAGGCGCCGGCCGGTTCCATGAAGATACAGGTGACGCTACGGCCGGCCGGCACGCTGACGGGTAAGTTCGTCGTAGAGGGAAAGGAGAAGCCGCCGGAAGGGTTGGAGGCGCGGTTCGAGCCCACCCGTCAGGCTCTTGCCAAAAAGCAGGACATACGGGCAGGAGTGGCGACTTGCGCCATCGGGGCTTCCGGGGACTGGAGATGCCGGCTGCCGTCGGGACGGCTCGACATTGCCCTGCATCCCACGGGATTCGTCCCCCATTACCTCTGGAATGTCAGTGTCACGGCCGGCGAGACCCCGCTAGGGTCGCGGACGCTGGTTCGCGGCGCTTCGGTCGCAGGATGGATCACACGGGAGGAGGGTACGCCGGCAGAAAAGTGCCGGGTACGACTGGAGCCGACGACGGCACCAGGCCGTCCGAACGACCCCGTGCTGGAGTTCCTGCGGACCGTCGCCACCGAGGTTCCATGCCAGAAGAAGGGGTTTTTCCAGTTCTCGGCGGTGGCTCCTGGCTCTTATACGGTCGTTGCTCAGGAAAACGATGCGCGGGCTCAGATGGCTCCCGTGGAAGTCTGGAAGGGCGCCGAATCGAGACTCACGGTACCGATCGTGCTCCGGCGTCCGGTCGATTTTGAGGTGACGCTCTCGCCGCCGACGGATTGGCTTGGACGTCCGTGGCGCCTCGAGGCGCGCCGGGCAAACGAGTATCGCGCCGGATGGGAGGAGCCTTCCTACCGGGCCGAGGCAAACCAGGAAGGCCGCCTGCGGCTCCACAAGCAATCCCCAGGTCGGTTCTGGGTTACGGTCTACGATCAGCTTGGCAACGCGGTCTTCTCAGACCCGCATGTGGATCTCTCCGATCCTCTGCAGCCGTACCCGATCAGCATTGACCTGCTCTGGGTCGAAGGTAAGATTCGTCTGGGCGACGAGCCCGTGACCGGACGCCTTTTTTTCGGTGGGCGGAGTGGCGCGACCTCGATCGAGATGAGCTCCAGCGCGGACGGACGTTTCGAGGGACCGCTCCCGAAGCCGGGCAACTGGAAGGTAGACATTGAAGGTGCCGAGCCTCTCCTGAAGGCTTCTGTCATGGCGGAGGTGAGGCCCAGGGGCGATCGCGCATCGGTCGTGATCCAGCTGCCCAACACCAAGGTTTACGGGCGTGTTGTGGATCCCTCGGGAAGGCTCGCGCCAGGCGCGGAGGTCACGCTCAGCTCGGCGGTCGGCGCCATCGTCACCAACGCGGATGAAAAGGGGGAGTTCGAGGTCCGGGCCTTCCCCAGGGGCACCACCGAGATCTCCGCGGCGCGAGCGGCCGAGGGGGGGCGCGAAGTCAGCGAAGGCTACAGGTTTGAAGCATCCGGCGATGCGCCCCATGGCCCCGTCGTGCTCACGTTGCGGCACAATCGTGCGGTCCGGGGGAGAGTTCTTGGGGCGACAGGGCCTGTGATCGGCGCCACGGTCAACGCTTGGCCCCGATCGGGAGGAGATGGGATTGCCTCGACCGTGCGTTCGGGCCTTGACGGCAGCTTTGAGCTCAAGGTGCCCGCGGGAACCCAGGATTTGCAGGCCATCGTGAGCCCACCGGGAGGAGCGCTCAAGGCGTATGAAGTGAACGTTTCGGGCGATGCCGAGATCCTGTTCCAGGTGGAGCCTTCAGGTGGCGAGGTCGTCGTGGCCCTCGGCAAGGATGAGCCCTCCGACAGCCGGATTCTCGCCTTGTGGCAGGATGATATCGGGATTCCAACAGGAACGCTCGTCCGGTGGGCGGAGGGGCACGGAGCTCGCTTTCGGCAGGACCGTCAGATCCACATTCCGCAACTGGCGCCGGGCAACTACACCGTGTGTCTTGGGTTGGCGGCAATGGTGTCTTCGAGTGAGCTCGAGCCATGGAAAAGCCGGGCGAGCTGTGCGTCTGGTTATCTGGCACCGGCCTCCGCGCTCGATCTACGCCTACCTTGAAAGCAGGCCGCACGGGCCGATCTCTTCGGGTGCTTCGGACGGTCGTGGGGATGTTGACTCCGAATGGCGCGGCCCCAGCGGCTGGCTCCCCGTTCTGGATCTCCGTATGAGATAGCCCCTCCAGGGCTGTGCCGCGCGAGGAGGGCTGGCGCGGCATGGACGCCGGGCCACTCGCTCACCCGGGGAACGAGGTTTTCCTTGACTCCATTCGAGAGCACATGGAAAGCTGAGCGACCTGTGCGGCCTCTTCGTCGCTGATCACAATGGCCTGATAGCGGCGGGACCAGATCTTGTCCTTCCAACCGGTGAGCCGGGCCACTTCGCGGGCGAGTTTAGAATTGAACAGGGTCATGAAACCGCGTTTGGCAATACCCCCACGGGTGATGCCACTCAATGCAACGTCTGCCGAGCGAGGATTGCCCTCGACAAGCTCTACACGTTCAACAAGAGGTAGTGAAGCTCAACGGAGAAAGGGACTGTGCCTTGCACTGTCAGATGCAAGTCGTCCGCAACAGAGAGGGGAGTTGCTCGGTCTTTTCCCTTACCCGGCGCGTAGCGCCAAGCAATCAACTGATTTCATCTTCGTCAGGTAGGTCTCACGGTGGATGCCATAACATAGCATCTCGTGACCGAGATGATTGATGCGGTCCAAGAGTCTCTCGCCGATCCGCTCGGCAACATGGATGGAAGCTCGATTCTCCGGGTGAATGAGGCTGATAACCTGCTCGCGCTTCAAAGTGGTAAAGGCATAGGCGAGTGCCTTCCGTGAGGCCTCAGTCGCGTACCCATAGCCCCAATACCGGCGGGCCAGAGTCCAGGCGAGTTCAAAGCCCGGCCAGCCCTCAGGCTCGGAGAATCCTACCAGTCCAATAAGGGCACCACTCTCTCGGTGCTCTACCGCCCATGGACCGGAACCCCAGACCTGCCAATGACCGATCATGAAGGCCATATGTCGCGAGGATCGACCTCGGTCCCACGGTTCCATCCCTCCACCAACAAGGTACCGCAAGACCTCGGGGTCCGACTTCATCTCTGCATAGTCGTCAACGTCGCTCCTGCGGAATGGCCGCAGCAGGAGACGTTCGGTTTCAAGAATCGGGACTTGGATGGTCTCCATGGACTTTTCCTCCCTCTGAGCAGCGTCCAGATGAAGCAATGGCTTGTCCCCTTCAGGACCTACACTGCGTCCTACGGGGGCACCTCCACGAGCAATGACGCTCGTGCGGCTAGGACTGTCCCTGAAAGGGAGAAGCCCTATGCTTCGTCTCGCTCTGCTCGTGCTCTACTTGTTCGTGTCGTCCTCCTTGACCCCACAGGAAAAGCAGGGCGGCAGCTTGGACCCCCTTGGGCTCACCCCGCCGCCGCAGGGAGGCGGGGCGGCCTCCACAGGAGTCCCACCATCTGCCCACACCAACCAGGGCGGCAGCCTGGACCCCCTCGGGTAATGCTTTTAAGGGCGGAGCCGCAGCATTTGCGGCTCCGCTTTTGTCTATACTTACTCACGCCATACTTAGGCATCAGCTAACTTACGCTGTCGTTCCGCCTGGATCGAAGGAGAGGGTGAAATGTTCGAGGAGGCCCATGAGAGCCTGGATGTCTTGCGGAGGGTGTTTGCTGGCGATGCCTCCCCGGTCGAGGCGGAGAGGGTTGCCGCCCACCTTCCAGGCTGCCGCGAATGTTGGTTGCTCGCCAACCGCGCCATTGCCATGCAGAAGGCCCATGGCGAAATAGCGTCTCAAGGTCCGCTCAGACCGCTGATCGAATTGCACGAGATGGAGCAGGTGCGATTAGAAGAATGGCTGGAAGCACACGCCGCATGGACCGAACTCAAGCCTCTACCCCCGAAGGCAAGGAGGGATAAGATACGCCTTACGCGCACACTGCATACCCCTAGCTTTCTAGAAGTACTTCTCGAAGCAAGCGCATCAGCATCATCGGCAGAGAGCGAGGAGTTCTACTATCTGGCTCTGCTGATCGCACAACAGCTCCCAGCTCCTAGAGTTTCCGTCGAGCTGAAAAACGATCTGTGCGCCGAATGCTGTGCCGAGATCGCCAACGCACGACGGCGGCTCGGCAAATGGACGGCTGCCCGCGACGCACTGAGCAAAGGCAATGAGTACGCCAAGAACGGATCAAAGAATGGCGTGGCAGAGGGAAAGGTGTTATGCGTTGTGGGAGCCCTGGAAGATGATTTGGGTAACACAGAGGAAGGAGCAACCATCTTACGCCGAGCAGTCGAACTCTTTGAGGGTTCTGCGCAAACTTTTCTCTTGAGTAGAACGCTCACGCAACTCGCCTTTATCCTCGTCAATGACTATCCCGAGGAGGGTCTCCGCGTCATCGAACAAGCACTGGCACAGATTCCACCCAACAACCCTCGCCTTATCTTGTTCGCTGAGACTGCAAAGATTGACTGCCTCATAGGAATAGGTGCGCCACAAGAGGCTCTTATCAGATTTAAGTCAATAAAGGCATTGCAGGAGCAATTCCGCGAACCATACATCCAAGTAAGACGGCGATTCACTGCGGCAAAGATACTGGAGAAGCTTGGGCGCACGAAGAAAGCTGCGGCCCTTTTCCAGGAGGTCATTGCCGATGAACTTGAGCATGGATTAGTGAAGGACTTCTTTCTTGATCTAGTCTACTTGTTCGGCTTTCACCTGCGCAGAGGGCAAACGTCTGAGGCTATCGCCGTTTGCCATCGTGCCAGTCAAGAGCTATCTCTCTTAGATAACGAGGAAGGGAGTAGCGAGCCTGCACGCGAACAGATGAGGATGGTCTGGCAAAAGCTTGAAGAGGAAGTACGGAAAGGAAACGTTGAGCTCGGTGCTATATCAGTGCTTCGGAAATATGTAAGATCTCATTGGAGATTCCCGGCCAGCGATCCTCCATTTCTCCAAGATTAATACTGTTGCACCTAAGCCTGCTCTCAGGATACACGGCCCAGAAAATAGGTCCACCCGAATAGTACCGAGTAGCCAGGCTGGAGGCGTCGGCCCAGGCCCTCGAGGCTTGCTGAGTGGACGGATCAAGTCGAAGTGCCCTCAGCTTGGAAAACAGGGAACGCACAGAGGCCCTCTCTGTACTGGCAAGAGCCTGCATCAGGGTTCGACGTCAAATGCGGCCACACCCGGGTGATTTGGGCCTCGGGGCAGGACCGCAGGATGGTTGGAGTCTTTCGCGTCAGATCTAGGAACTACCCTGGCGCGAGGAATGGCGCGGGGAAAGCCCTGACGAACGGGAGATGAGGCGGAAAGCTGTCGATCGGAAATCGGGTGTGCCGGCCCCCCGATTTCAGCCGATCGGCCGCCTCCCGGAAGGCGGCGACGAATTCGAAGTAGAGCCTGTGGAGCTCCTGCAACTTTGGGCTAGAATATTCGACTGGCATTGCTTGGGGAGACCTGCCCCTTTTTCTAACTGCTATGCGCCCGACTACATTGGGTGGCAAAATGACTGCAAGTGCTCTGTTGATGAGAGGAACAAGCGTATGACATACACCACGCTGCCCGGAGGTACCTTCAAGCTCGCCGATGATCTCACCCTTACTCGCGTGGGGTACGGTGCCATGCAGCTGGCGGGTCCGCATGTATTCGGGCCGCCAGCAGACCGCGACGGTGCGCTCGCGGTCCTGCGCGAGGTCGTTGAGCTCGGTATCACCCACATCGACACCAGCGACTTCTATGGGCCGCATATAACCAACCAACTTATCAAAGAGGCGCTGCATCCATATCCGGAGCAGTTACGGATCGTCACCAAGGTCGGCGCGCTGCGGGACGCGGAGGGAAATTGGCCCAGAGCGCTCGCTCCCGGCCAGCTCCGTCAAGCCATTCATGATAACCTTGCGAACCTCGGTGTCACCGCGCTCGATGTCGTCAATCTGCGGGTCGGTGGCTTCGATGCACCGACGCCAGGTTCGATAGCGGAGCCGTTCAGAGTGCTCGCCGAAATGCAGCAAGAGGGTCTCATCAAGCACCTCGGGGTAAGTACTGTCACCGCCGAGCAAATCGCCGAGGCGCGATCCATTGCGCCGGTTGTCTGCGTGCAGAATTTCTATAACATCGCCAACCGGAAGGATGATTCGCTCATCGACTCCCTGGCCGAACAGGGGATTGCTTATGTGCCGTATTTCCCACTCGGTGGTTTTTCACCGCTGCAATCCGGCACGCTGTCCAGCGTTGCTGCCCGTTTGGGGACTACCCCGATGGCCGTCGCCTTGGCGTGGCTGCTGCAACGCTCGCCTAAGAGGGTGTTTGGGAAGTCCCGAAAGGCGTGCTAAAATGCGTCTATGGGATACCCGAGTGACGTGAGCGACACGGAATGGCGGATTATTGGTCGCTTGCTTCCGGCAACCAAGCCTGGAGGCAGGCCTCGTGCGACAGATACCCGGTCGGTGGTCAATGCCATCTTCTACACTCTGCGTAGCGGTTGCTCTTGGCGCATGCTCCCGCGCGACTTTCCACCCTACTCGACGGTCTATATGTACTTCAAGCAGTGGAGAGACGACGGGACCTGGGAGAAGGTCCATGACACTCTTCGAGACCGTATCCGAAGCCGCGACGGGCGCAAGAAGAGTCCCAGTGCAGCAATCGTCGATAGCCAAAGCGTGAAGACGACAGAAAAGGGGGCTCTTGCGGCTACGACGCAGGCAAGAAAGTGAAGGGCCGCAAGCGTCACATCGTTGTGGACACATTGGGCCTGATTCTGAACTGCGCAGTTCACTCTGCTGATGTCCAGGATCGTGACGGAGCCAAGTTGGTTCTGGAGGATCTGGCGGATCGGTTTCCCAGGATGAGAAAAGTATGGGCAGATGGAGGCTACGCCGGACAGTTGCTTGAGCAGGCGAAGGACTGGGGAAAGTGGGTTTTGGAGATCGTAAAGCGGTCAGACAAAGCCAAGGGATTCGAGCTTCTTCCACATCGTTGGATCGTTGAGCGAACTTTTGCATGGCTCGGGCGCTATCGCAGGCTGAGCAAGGACTATGAAGTCTTTACCGAGACCAGCGAGGCAATGATCAGATTAGCCATGATACGGCTGATGCTTGGACGATTGGCTCCAAAATGACTTCCCAAACACCCTCTAACATTCTGCTCATACCGGGAACATCATCTATCGAGCACCTGAGAGAGAATGTAGCCGGCGCTGGCCTGCGATTGCCTGAGGACGCGATTGAAGAGTTGAACGGCATCGCCGCGCGGGGTCTCTGACGCTCACGCCAGTGCGACGCCGGACAGATCGCGGCAGTAATCGAGGAAACGGTCCTGCAGCTCGGGGGCTTGCGCGGCCGGGTTCGTGTCTCTGCGCCGCTGGTGGTAAAAGTAGCCGCCGGTCACCCGCGCTGCCGGGTCGTCGCTCACCGCCAGCCAGGCCTGGGTCTGGTAGCCCTGATCGAGGTCGTCCGGCGCGCCCGGGCCGCCCATCCGGGTCGGCACCCATCCCGGATCGACCGCATTCGACAGCACATCGGGCCAGCGCCGGGCAACGCCGAAGGCGAGCAGCACGTCGTGGAGCTTGGTGTCGGAATAGGCCTGGCTGCCGTTCCAGCGGCGCCTGGACCATTGGGGGTCGTCCAGGCTCGGATCGCCGCCGGTGTGCATGCCTGAGCTGAGATAGACCAGCCGGCCGGGCTTGTGCAGGAGCGCGGTGAGCACGTAAGGCGCGAGCACGTTGACGGCCCAGAGCTGGGAGAGGCCGTCGACGGTCTCGACGCGGCGCGGCTCGCGGTAGCCGATCCCGACGTTGTGGATCACCGCGTCGAACCGTCCCCGTCCGTTCGCCTGATCCGCGACGTCGCGCATGGCCGCGAGCGTCGAAAGATCGCCGACCAGCACCGCCTCGGCTTGCGGCAGCGCGGCCCGCGTGCCCTCGGCCCGTGCCTCGCTCCTGGCATGGAGCACGACCCCATGCCCCTGCTCGGCCAGGAGGCGGCCCGCCATCAAGCCGAGCCCATCCGACGACCCGGTGATGAAGATTTTTGCCATTTCGTCCTCCGTTGTTTCCGTCCTCGTTGTTTCCGTTCTCCATTGTCTCAGCCGCGGGCGGCGAGCCTGTTCACGTCATGAGGAGTATCCGTTCTCCCTCAGGTCCGTCAAGAGCTCCGGCCCCTCCGGGCAGAGTTGCCAAGCCAGATCCATCCGGATACCGTGCCGTTGAGGGCGACCGCAGGTCGCCCCTACACCAGATCTCGACCGCGGTTGTAGGGGCGACCTGCGGTCGCCCTCAACGGCTTGCACGACAGTGGCTTTCCCTTGACGCGGTCTCTCGCTCGCCCTCCATTTGAGGTAAGCTGAGAAGGCAAAGGATCGGCATGGATGACAAAGAACGGCAAGCCGCGTTTCTGACGGCGTTGACCACCGAGCACTTCGTGCTCCAGACGGCCGCGAGCGCCACGGTGAGCGAGGCCGCGGCGCGGGCGTCCCTCTACGTTCTTTCGCTGTCGAGCTCTCTGGTCGCCATGGGATTCGCATCGCGGTCGCAGGAGGTGTTCCTCTCTTTCGCGGCGGCGGTCCTGCCCGCTCTTTTCCTGCTGGGTCTCTTCACCGTCTACCGGCTGGTCGACACGGGCATTGAAAATCAGCAGTACCTCACGGGGATCGCCCGCATCCGCGCCTACTACCGCACGCTCACGCCCGAAGCCGCCGTCTATTTTTCCGCTGCAAGCGGCCGCTGGCCGGAGTCGCACCAATCGCCGCCGCTCCGGTATGGAGCCTTGGTCGCATTCCTGACCACCGCGGCGAGCATGATCGCGTTCATCAACAGCATGGTCGCCGGCGCTGGAGTCGCCTTGCTGGTGAGCCATGCCCTCGTCCGCAACCGGATTGCGATCGCATTGGGGTTTGGCGCCGCCACCGCCCTGGTTCTGATGATCGCATTCCTCGTCTTCCAGCGATGGAGGTACAGGGCCAGCGCGTCCCCGCTCTCCGCGTTGCCGCCGGAGGCGCCTTGCGACAGATCGTAATCAGTCCCGCGGGCCGATCGACGTATACTTCAAGGAGCACGTGAATGAGCACGCCGACAGCGAACGGAGTCACCCGGATAACGGGTCTCGCGCCACAGTTTCTCGTGGATGATTTGCCAATCGCCATCGAGTATTACCGGGACAAGCTCGGCTTTGCGCCAGACTTTGTTCACGAATCGTTTTACGCGAGTGTCAGCCGGGACGGCTTCTCGCTCCATTTGAAATGCGCGCCCAAGACCGTCAGCGACCGCACGCACCGCAAGCAGAACGAACACCTCGACGTCTACATCGGGGTGCGCGGAATCGAGGCGTTGTTCGAGGAGTTGGCGTCCAGGGGAGCACGCGTCATTCGAGGTCTCGAAGAGAAGCCATGGGCCTGCAAGGACTTCTACGTCGAGGATCCGGACGGATACATTCTGTGCTTCAGCGAGGAAACGGCAGGCCGCGGGTAGGAGCATCCCACCCCTGGGGAATGTCCCCAATAGACATCTTCATCCTGAAGGTGTTTTCTAGGGGCAGGCGCCGAGCCACCGCGCTTTGACTTGGCGAGCCATCGAGTCGGCACCTCCCTTGGTATTCATGACCATTTCGAAATGGTCTCCATGATAGGTGGTCGTGCTGTCGATCGACGTCTTGCCGCAGGCGCTGGTATAGGAAACCGTATTGCCTTCCATCTTGAGGTTCTCGACCGTGCAGTGAGCGGCCTTGGTACCCTTTTCAATGTACGCGCGAAACTCGCCGGGAGTCCCGTTGACCGCCTTCAGCTCTTCCGGGGTGACGCAGTGGGCGGAAGTCTGCGAATGGCCGCGGACGAGGCTCGTCATCTCCCATTGACCGCCTTTCATGCGCTCGGCGCCCCAGGCGGAAGGCGTGGCGAGCAGGAGGAGAGCGGCGAGCGACAGCAGGATGGAACGTTTCACCGGGGTCATAGGTACCTTTCCTGGAGGCCGGACGCGGCGAGGAACACGAAGGTCGTGGCGTCCGTCCCGCCATCCTACTCCTATCGGCGGCTCTGGGGCCGCCTGCGCGTCTGGAACGGCTGGCACTCCCCGCTGAGGCGGAGAGTCGGAGGCGATGCCGGCGGGGCGAAGGAGGCCGCGAGGAGAAGCCGTCGGCATCGACTCCAAGCCTTCAGGCTCGCTTGATGAGCCGCAACAGCCAGATCAGAAGGCAGGCTCCGAGGAAGGCCACGATCAGGCTGCCGATCAACCCGCCTCCGGGCCAGATGCCCAGAACGCCGAAGAGCCAGCCGCCCAGGAGGGCGCCGATGATGCCGATGATGATGTCGCCGAGGACTCCGTATCCCCCGCCCTTCATCACCTGCCCTGCCAACCATCCCGCCACCAGGCCGATCAGGATGAACCAGATGAAGCTCATAAGCTTTCCTCCTTGGTCGTGAAATTTACGGGCACCTGAGAGCGGATGCTACACCCAACCGGGTGCCCGGTGGGCTTCTCCCGGAGAAAAGGTGCCACGGGCCGCGGCCTCCTCCTCGATCCCATGGATCAGGTGGAGAGCGCGCCCTCTCCAGGCTTCCACCGGAAGGTGTCTCCAGCAGGGGGGGAGAGGTGCAGTGTGGTCTGGAATCGGCGGGTACTTCCCGGGTCTTGGGAGTCCCTGGACCTCTTCCGGGCGAGTGGCATGTAGATTCGCGGGCATGCTAAAATCAGTAAGGGTTCCCGGCCTACTCGGCGACTCTTCACGAATCTGGCACTAAATTGGATAGTGGCTTTTTCTTTCAGCGGGTCTGCACAAAGCTTTCACAGCATTTTGGCCAAGGTGAGCTACCGGATGAAACGAGCTATGCAGAATGAATCCTTATTGGATCGCGCAAGCATCCGAGCAGCCACCGTCACCTGACGACCAGGCGTAGGCAGCTCCATGGAAGTCACAGAGGAACTGTGTCAAAGGTTCGGTCGTCCATCCGGGAGCATCTGGCACTTCTGGCCAATCTCGAAGGGCAGCGACAGTACGAGCGGGACGTCCCCATTGCCGACGTTTCAGCGGAGCTGTTCTGTATCTGGTTCGGCGACACCTATTTTCCAGAGAGCCCAGCCCACCAGCAGGCATTCACGCCATCAGAGCTGGCGGCCCTTGAAGCCTTCAGTGCGATGCTTTTGTCAATCTCCACAAGCGTCGGGGAGATCCGAGACGTTGCCGACCTGCAGGCACGCAGGGAATGGCCGCGACTCGCGGCGGCCGCCGCAGCGGTACTCCAACAAATTCCGGGTGCGTACTCCCATTCTGGCAACGAGTCTCATGGCATAAGGCCCCTGGGCGAATATGCGTTGGAAATCCAGGTAGGATTGACATCCATGACGCGACGCCGGCTATCGTTCGAAGAGTCCTGCAGGAGACCATGTGCTCTCCGCTTGACCGAGTGTGGCGGCCCTACAGCCAGCGGTTTGGATGGGCATGCCTGTGAGAACTGTCTGGCCTATATCGTCAGCCAATTTGGCATGAACCAAGGTCTGCGTGATGAGCGCTGTGGTTACTGCGGTGGACGTCCGGCTTATGTCGGCGATCGCGGAGCGCCCATGTGCGAGACGTGCGCGAAATCCGTACTCAAAGCTACGCGAAGCTGGTACAACCTTCGGAGCGAAGAACCGTAGGAAGTCGGCTGGATCGAGCGGCATTGCTTTGAGCGCTGTCGGCATGGCTTCATTGCCCGTGGCTCTCGTTGCTGGAGGGGCCGAAGCCGCAACGTCCGCGCATGCCTTGCCGGAATCGTTCCCGCTCCTCAGGGGTCATGTGCTCCCAACGCTCGCCCATGCGACGGCGAAAATTGGAGCGGCCGGAACCGCGGAGCCCAAGTCCGCCGAAGAGGATCCGGCACAGCGCCAGAAGTCCGAGCGCTTGCCAGAAGGTAACCTGGCGCCAGCCGAAGAGCGACGGCAGCAGCCAGTTCCACAGGTGCATCACGATTTCGCCACCGATGGCGATGAAGAGCAGAATCGCCAGCAGAATCAGTGGGGCCATGGTAATCAATCGCTTTCTCATGTTCGGTTCCTCACGCCTTCCTGAATTCGTCGTAAATGCTTTGCAACCGCTCGCGCAGATGCCGCACCGCGTAGCGCTTGCGCGATAGGAGCGTATTCACGCTCACGCCGGTCTCGGCGGCCATCGCCTTGAAGCTGCGCCCTTCCCACTCGTGCGCGACAAACACCTCGCGCTGTTCCTCCGGCAGCTCGTCGACGGCCAGCTCGAGCTCGGCGAGAAGCACGTTGCGGGCATAGAGCGCCTCCGGTCCGGCATCGGGCGAAGGCAGCAGGTCTTCCAGTTGCAGGAGCTCGTCCTCCTCGTCCGCGACGGCGGTATCGCCGAAGCTCTCCGGCTGCTTCTTGCGGAAGAGGTCGGTGATGCGGTTGCGCGCTACGTGAAACAGCCAGCCGGTGACGTGCTCGATCGGCATCAACAGGCGGTTCGCTTCCACCAGCTCGTAGAAGACGTCCTGCAGAATGTCCTCGGCGTCGCGCGGGTCGGGCACGCGCCGGCGAATGAAGTTGCGCAGCCGGGACTGCTCCCGCTTGACCACGCTGGAGATCCGCTGGTCCTGTTCGTGTGGCATGCGTTCCAGGCTCGCCGCGTTCTTCATCTACGGTTGTAGACGAATGAGGGGGTGCGGATATTGTAGGGTCTCTAAGCCAAGTTGCCGAGGACGGCAGGCAGGAGCCCGGAGAGCGCCTCACGAGAGGGGGGGCAAAGGCCCGGTTCCGGTACTCCCTCCTTAGAGGCGATGATCGCCGGCTGCGATTTGCTCGACTCGAAAGGAGCTCATGATGCGGAAGAAGTTGCTGCTGCTGTCCCTGCTCTCGGTCCTGTTGGGAGCGACCTCCCCCTTCGGCACTCTCCACGCCTGCTCGGACATCCACTGCGAGTACCGGAACGCGTGCAAGAACGTCGGCACCGCGGCCGACCATTACGAGAGCTACATCTGTCAGTCCAGCTGCGGGTACTGGTACCAGCGATTCACGTGCTGCGACCTGCTCTACCCGAACTCATCCTGCTGAGCCTGGGCGGCGCCACACGAGTGGCGCCGCAAGCCGTTCCTGCCACGCCGCTCTGGAGATACCCATTGACGTCGGCGTCGAGGCGCAACCGCCCGCGTTCGCGAGCTGCATCACGGCAGTGGTGACCTGAAAGAATCAGCAAAGTGGCGAGCTGGCGGCCCTGCCCAAGGAAAACGTGGAGATCAGCAAATAGTACGTGGACGACCCGTATCGATGAACATGGTCAGCAGTTTTATCAACCAGGAGAATTCGTTGCTGGCGAGGCAGCCGGCGGAGCTGGCTCGCCAGCTGCCGGAAGGCACCGTGTCCGGGGCGGAGTATTATTCCGTGGCCGTCGCCCTGCAGAACGCGTACGATCTGGCGGCGGCATCCGAATTCCTCAACTATGCAATCTCGACGGCCAAGGATTTTGATATTGAAATCGCGGCGATACGAACGTCGGCCAACCTGCAGCTCGTTCAAGGTCATCCCGAGTCGGGTCGGGTTGAATATCAGCGCGCGCTGGACATCTTCTCGAAGTATCCCGGCTATGATCCCTATACAAGGGCCAGCACGAACGTGTGGACCGAGCTGGCGTGGTCCGTTGCGGAAGCCAACAGCGGCCACATTCCCTTGGCGAGGCAGCACGTCGAGAACGCCGAAGCCCTCGTGAACGGCCTGCCACGCAGCCCGGGTGCGGATATGCTCAGGGCGCAGGTGTCGCAAACGAAAAACAACTTCGCTTCCGGCATCCCGACGACCAGTCCCGCGGTCGCGGTCGGCTCGCCCTTGGGGATCGCGCCGCCTCCGTCATGAGAAGACCGCCACCCGGCGGTCCGGCACGCCTCAGCCGTGAACCGCGGGAGAGGTTCCGAGGCCGCGCGCGAGATCGGCCTCGAACTCCCGCCAGTCCTGGAAGCGGACCGCCAGAGTCTCCGCGTCGGTCTCGCGGCCGGCGAGCTGATAGAAGAGCTGCCAGTGGCGGCGCTCCGCGGGGCCGAGATCGGCGAGGAGGTGCGCGACCTCCGGGTCTTCGACGACCTCCAGGAGCCGGGTGAACCGCTCGCAGCTCCGCGCCTCGATCATGGCGCCGAAGAGCAGGCGGTCGACCTTCGTCCAGGGCTCGCGGCCGGGAACGATCCGCGCCCTCAAGGCCTGGGCCCAGGGGTTCTTCCGCCGTCCGCCGAGCGGCCACCCCCGCTTTCTGAGGATCGCCACCACCCGCCGGAAATGCTGCACCTCTTCGGCCGCCAGCGCCGCGGCGCGCTCGACGAGCTCGGCGTCGTCGGGGTAGTAGCCGGCGAGCGACAGGGCATACATCGCGACCTGCTGCTCGCAGACCGCGTGATCGGCCAGGAACTCGGGCAGGCTCGCGGCCGCGAGCTCCGCCCACGAACGGGGCGTCGGGTGGAGCAGCGGCAGCGCGGCGAACACCTCCTCGAAGCCGGTCGGCTCGGTCAGGCTGCTCTCGGTGCCGGCGGGGTGTCGCATCGACCGGATCATACCCGTTCGTGCCAAAAAAGGTGCCGTCGAGGAGCGGCCGCGTCCTTGGCCGTCCCCCTCCTGCTGCTTGGTGGAGAGCCTCCGGGGCATGCGGCTTGCAGCCTCGAGCGTCATCCGTGCGACCGGCGCACGGCAAGCTCTGGGACCTCGCGTGAAGCCCCCGTCTCGAGGTGTGCCGAGCCGCGACCTTAGCCGGGAAGGAGGCTTTCATGTCGCAACTTTCTCGCCGTCAGTTCCTGTATGGCTCGGCCGCCGCGCTGGGCTCGCTCTCCGCGGGACAATCCCTTTCGTGGGCGGCTGCGGCAGGCCGGCCACGCCTGCCGCGGCCCGAGAAGAGTGGAATCGATCACATCGTCGTAGCCATGATGGAGAACCGTTCCTTCGATCACCTTCTCGGCTGGCTTCCAGGCGCCGGCGGCCGGCAGGCGGGCCTCGTCTACAAGGACCGCCAGGGAGCGCCCTTCAAGACCTACCCGCTGGCGCCCGACTTCCAGGGGTGCAGCCACCCCGATCCCGATCACTCCTACGACGGCGCCCGGATCACCTACAACGACGGCCGCTGCGACGGTTGGTTGCGCGCGGGAACCAACGACGACTTTACTATCGGCTACTACACCCGGCACGATCTTCCGTTTCTCGGCAAGGCCGCGCCGGACTGGACGGTGTGCAGCCGTTATTTCGCCGCGATCATGGGACCGACCTATCCCAACCGTATTTATCAGCACGCGGCGGTCACCGACCGGCTGGACGACTCGCTCACGCTCTCGACCCTGCCGACGATCTGGGACCGCCTGGCCGACGCGGGGGTGGACGGGCGCTACTACCACAGCGACACGGCCTTTCTCGATCTGTGGGGCACGCGGTACAACTCGATCAAGCGGTCGTACCCGCAGTTCCTCCAGGATTGCGCCTCCGGCGATCTCCCCGCGGTGGCCTTCGTGGATCCGCCGCTCAGCGGCGAGGCCGCCGGCACGTCCGGCGACGACCACCCCCACGGCGACCTCCGCGCCGGCGAGTGGTGGCTCTATCAGACCTATCGCGCGGTGACGACCGGCCGCGACTGGAAGCACACGGTCCTGGTCATCAATTTCGACGAGTGGGGCGGCTTCTTCGATCACGTGCCCCCCCAGGCGGCGCCCGACGTGGATCCCGCGTTCGAGCTCCGGGGATTCCGGGTCCCCTGTCTGATCGTTTCGCCGTTCTCGGCACCCGGCACGATCGTCGACGACATCTACGATCACACCTCGATCCTGAAGATGATCGAATGGCGCTGGAGCCTGCCGGCTCTCTCCATCCGCGACGCCGCGGCGAACAATCTGGCGGAGGCGCTCGACTTCAGCATCGTGCGCCGCCATACCCGGGACTACGCCGTGCCGCAGTTCAGCTCGGTGGGGTGCCCGGACTCTTAGAACCGAAGAAGAAGTAGCAGCTTATTAGGTCTCGTTCTAACGTTGCTCCGGGTCAATGAAGTCCCGCCACCGCCGGAGGGCTGAAAGTGCGGACGATCCGGGTGGTGTGACCGGCGGCGTCGCGCACGCTCACGGTGAAGACGGGACGCTCCTCCAGCCGCACCCGTCGCGGCAAAACCAGGCGCAGCAGGGAGCCCTCGGGATCGATCGGACGCTTCGCGGCGAGGTTGGCCCCGGGGGCGAAGGCGCCCAGGCGGAGGTTGCAGGTGACGGTGAGGCTGCCGGGCACGACCCCGCTCTCGGTGTCGAAGGCCGAGAGCTCCAGGGCGTCGATGCCGCCGGCGGCCCGGGCCTGGGCGACGGAGGGGCGAACGACCAGCGTCGGCCGCAGGTCGTCCTCCAGAAATCCCCAGGGGGAGCCGAGGTCGATCGGTGCTCCGAGGTCGATCCAGCGGGCGAGCGTCAGCTTCTCTTCGGGCAGCATTCCCGGCACGCCGACGCCGGCCGGATGCGCGGCCGAGGGGACGAAGTCGAGGTCGTCGCTCCGGGTTTCGTTGCTCCGACCGTCCAGGCGCTCCCCCCAGACCTTCCACATCAGCAGGCTCTGCCGCGACTGGAAGCCTCGCAGGTAGCGGGTGAGCTGCGGCACATACCATTGCGATTCGCCGTTGGGAGGGGCCGGCGAGGCGTCGGCGAAGGTGTCGAGCACGAGGCGGAAGTAGGCGCCGGGCCAGGAAGTGCCGTCGCGATCGATCTTCGGCGTCGAGCGGGCCAGGGGGAGGCCGGCTGCCGGGCTCGTGCCGCCGTGGCAGGAGGCGCAGCGCCGCTCGAGGATCGGCTCGACGTCGCGCGTCCACTCCACCGTCACCTGGTGGGAGGCGATCGTGCGTACCCCCGGCGGGCCGGAGCGGGGGAGCGCGAGCAGCGGCGTCGAGCGGGCGAGGTCGGGGATGGCATAGGTTGGCCGCGAGGCCGCCGTGGCGTCGAAGTCGAGAGGCTCCTTGCTGTGGGCGTGGCAGCCGCCGCAGTCGTAGCGCGCCTCGCCGGCCCGCACCTGGTGCCAGGTCTGGGCCATGTTGAGCACCATGCCCCGGCGGTCGAGGGTCTGGAGGGTGAGCGAGACGTCGGCCGGCACGCGGGCGAGGAAGCTGGTGTCCTCCTCCGAGGAGCCGTCCGGCCGCGGGATGCGGGGGGCTCCCGGCTTGCGCACCGGGATCTCGCCCAGGATCCGCATCCGTTCGCCGCCCACCACGTAGAAGTTGCGGCGGTTGCTGGGATAGCTCCGGTCGGTGGCGGGGAGCTGGAGGAGGATCCGCACGGCCCAGACGTCGTCGTCGCCGTAGACCCCCGCGTCGCTCCCCTGCCGGATCCAGCGGAACGGTGCCGCGTCGCCGGTGTTGAACGGGTCGCGGTCTTCCCAGTAGCGGCCGAGCGAGGGGGCCGTGTCACGCCAGAGCAGGGACGAGCTGCCGAGGAGGCCGAACGGCTCGCCGGGGGTGAGCCGCTCGGCGCGGACGGCGTCGTCCGTGGGGGCGGGCCGGGCGGCGGGGCCGTCGATCCCGTAGAGCTGGCGCCAGCTCACCACCGGCCGCGGCCATTGGAGGTTGAAGCCGTCCTCGGCGACGACGGTGACGAGCTGGGTCGGCCTCCCCGGCTGGCCGCTCGGCGGCGCGGGGATCGGCTCGGCGTCGGGGATCAGGACGATCTCGCCGTGGTAGCGCGGAAAGGCCGTGCCGAGCGCGGCGTAGATGCCGTTGTGGTTGGCCGGCCCGGGGGAGTAGACCGCCAGGAGGTCGGCCCGGGCGGGGTCGCCGGCCGCGCTGGGAGCCGCCGCCGGATGGGTGAATTTGCCTCGGCGGTCCGTTCCGGCGCAGGGGGACGGGCCCTCGATCCCCGAGGAGGCGTAGGCGTCGTTCTCCCAGCCCGGGCAGGGAGCGGGGAAGTCGTCGGGCGTGGTGAAGGGGGTGAGCCGGACCTGCCCCACGCGCTGGAAGGGGACTTCGCCGTCGCCGTTATCAGAGAAGATGGCGTCGGGGCTGCCGAAGTCCGGCCCGGACGGATTCAGGGGATAGCGGACGAGGTCTCCGAAACCGTTGTTGTTGAGGTTGTAATAGCGGGTGACGACCAGGTCGCCGCCGGGCATCTGGGTCACGAAATGGTGGACGAGATTGGGCTCGGAGAACCCCGAGAGGCTCATCCATCCGCGGCCGTCGGCGCCGATGATCCAGAGCGGGAACTGGCGGGTATCGCGCAGCCCGTGCTCCTCCCAGCTGGAGAAGGCGATGCGGCCGTCGAGCAGCACCTGGGGGTGGAGGGCCATGGCGAGGTTGAGATGGCCGATCTGCTCGGCGTTGGCGCCGTCCTGGTCCATCGCGAAGAGCTGCATCGTCCGCTGGCCGCTGTTGAGCTCGCGGGGCGGGACGAAATTGTTGCGGTTGGAGGTGAAGACGATCCGGCCGCCGGGAGCCCAGGTGCCGCCGGTGTTGAAGACGCCGATCCGGGGGTGGTTGCCGCGCGGGTTTCCGGGAGTGAACGTGGCGCCGTTGCCGGTATTCGGGGTGAGAGCCTGGGTGGTGAGGCGTACGAGCTGCCCCGTGCCCAGATGCAGCTTGTAGAGATCGGCCCCGGCCCGCGAGAGGTAGGCCCCGCCGTCGTCCCCCCGTTGCGGATTGATGCTGGTGAGGTCGTGATACCAGGTGAAGAGCACCCACTGGCCGTCGAAGGAGACGTTGAGATCCGCCACGGAGCCCGCGGTCAGCGGCTTGGCCGCCGGGGTGTCGATCTGGGGCCGGTAGCGCTCCTGGGGGAAGAGCACCTCGCGGGCGCCGTCCCGCCGGAGCCGCACGAGCTGCGCGCCCGGGTCGGGCGTTAACGGGCGGGCGGTGTCGGGCCAGACGCTGCCGCGGACCTCCGGGCCCGCCCCGGAGTAGGGCGCCCGCACGTAGAGCAGATCGTAGGGGAGAGGGTGGACCACGTCACCCCGGACGCCGTCCGCGCAGAGCATCGCCATCGCCAGAAGTCCCAGGGCGATCGTGGAGAGAAACCACGGCCCTTCGTGCCTGCCTCGTGCCCGCATGGATCGCCCCTCGAGAGAGAATCGTTGCGAACGATTATCCCTCCGGGCGAGCCTTGGGGGCAGGAGCCGTCTGGCGGCGTTCAGGCGGCCTGGAGCACGAAGTTGACGCGGACAGCGTCGAACGGGAAGACGATCCTGCCATCTTCCGTCTTTTGCAGGATTCCCACGTTGAGAAGCGCGTGGACATCCCCGTGCACGGCCTTGACGTCCCGCCCGACCCTGCGGGCCGCCTCGCGCAAGGTCATGGGACCCGCGCCTGTCATCGTCGACAGCAGCTCCCACCGTTTCTGCGTCAGCACCTTGAACAACAGCGCGGGCGTCTCGAAGCTGATCAACTCCCCTTGGGGCTGCCCCTCGAAGGCGCGCAGGAAACGGCGGTTGGCCTCTTCGCGGGATGAGACTTCCAGGGTTACGGTAGGCATTTCAGGATCTCCAGAGGTCCACGTCGTTCGCTTTGGAGAGGCTAACAACACGTAGAGTTGCTGTCTATTACTCCAAAACCGTCCCGCCGGGACCCCAACCGGGCACCTTCTTTATTGAATGACCTATGGAGGATCCTGAAATGCGCACTTCGTCCGGTTCGCTCCCGCAGTCCTCGTCGCGTCACGGTTTCTATATCCTGCTGCTGATGGCCCTCTGCGCGCTCTTCGCCGTGGCGGCGGGCCTGGCCCAGGCTCCGCAGGCCCCCGCGGCGTCGCAAGTCGCCCCCGTCTCGGTCGCCGACTTCCTGGCGACCCTGTCCACCGGCCCGGGCGAAGTCCCCGGCACCGAGCTCCTGCCGCCCAGCCCCAAGTTCCTCTCGACCATCTGCCACACCAATGCGGACTGCGGCAGAGGTCAGCTCTGCTGCTACCCCTGCGGTGTGCCTGACTGTAACTTCGTCTGCATGAAGGTGAATACCTGCCCGCTGATTCCGTAGCGCCGCAAGGCCCTGTGCGAGGAGACTTGCCGCTTCAAGGTTTCTCGCGCTTGCTCACGCCCAGAGAGTATCCGCTCCCCTCGGTGCTCGAGAATTCCGCCGGCCGGGGTTTTCCCGCCGGGGCGAGGCAGTATTTATAGGTATCGCCGTCCAACTCGTAAATGCCGAGCTTGGTCTTGCCGTTTTTCATGCCGGTCTCGTCCAGGATGTCGATCTCCTTGGGGAGCTTGGTCGAGTCGACCCTGACGACCCCTGAGGCGACCGTCTTGTCTCCCACGATGATCTTCCACTGGTCCCCTTCATACGCGAGCTTCGTGGTGGGCCCCGGCCGCGGGGGTGCATTCTCGTCCACCAGCGTCTTGCCATCGTTCACCAGCGATACGGTCGACCACGTCCCTTGCAGTTTGCCGAGATCGTCGTTGGGAAGATCGTCCTTGCCGGGAGCGTGGGCCGCCAACAGCAGTCCGGCCGTCAGAATCAGAAAGCCACTGAAGGTCATGAGAATCCTCCGGGTGAAAGATTGCATTCAGATCTCGTCCTGAACGTTCGAGTCGTACTGCATGGCGCCGACCACGTTGCCCTCGGAATCGCGGAAGAAGATCAGGTGGCCGACGGTGGGGATGAGGGTGCGCGGGATGAGGATCGTGCCGCCGTTCGCCACGACGGCGGCGGCGACGGCGTCCACGTCCGCCACCGAGACGCTGCACTCGTAGCCGATCGTGGGCTCACCCGGGACGAGCTCGCGGCGCTTCTGGAGGGCGCCCAGGGGGCCGGGCTCGCGGCCGGCGCTGGTGGTGATCTGGAAGAAGCCCGGCGGTCCCCAGGCCGCGAAGCGCCAGCCGAAGACCTTTTCATAGAAGTGCCGGGCACGGTTCAGGTCGTCGGCATTGATCGCGAAATGGGCGACGTGGTTGACGGGGCGGTCCGGCATCGGGGGCGTCTCCTTTCGATCGGGTGGCAAACCTTGAGAACACCCCTACGATATGCCTTTCCGGAGCTGCGCGTTACCTCTATACTGCCAGTGGATGTCGAGATCACGCCAAACCGAGGAGGGGCCGCAGGTGAGGGCCTCCTCGGTCGCCTGGGCGGCGGCCTACACCTGGCGCGACCGCGTGAGCGAGTGGGGGCAGCTCCTCTTCGCGTCCCGCGGAATGCTGACGGTGCACACGGACGCGGGGCTCTGGGTGGTTCCCGTCCATCAGGCGGTCTGGGTGCCGGCGGGCGTGCGGCACAGCGTGGAGGTCGCGGGAGGCGTCGCGATGCGGTCGTTGCATCTGCACCCATCGATCTATCTGCGCCCGCCGGTCCGCGGCCGCCTGCCGGAGACCTGCCGGGTGGTCGAGGTCTCGCCACTCCTCCGGGAGATCCTGCGCCGCGCGATGCGGTTGCGCACGCTCGACCGGCGGGTCGCGGAGGAACGGCATCTCATGGACATCCTCCTCGACGAGATCACGGTGCTGCCGCTGATGCCTCTCGACCTTCCCATGCCCCGCGACCCGCGTGGGGTCCGGGCCGCGGCGTGCATCCGGGAGGAGCCCGCGGCGCGGCATACTCTCGCCGAGGTCGCCCACGCGTCGGCCGCCAGCGCGCGGACGCTGGAGCGGCTCTTCCGGAACGAGACCGGGCTGCCTTTCGGCGTCTGGCGGCAGCGGGCCAGGCTGCTCCGCGCCCTGCAACTGCTCGCGGAGGGGGAGGCGGTCGCCGGCGTTGCCAGCGCGGTCGGCTACGAGAGCGCGAGCGCCTTCGTGGCGGCCTTCCGGCGGGCTCTCGGCACCACGCCCGGGCGGTATTTCAAGAAGGCCGTGGTCGAGGAGGAAGAGGAGGGCGGCGCAGGACCGATCCACTGAATCCCCCGGAACGGCGATCCGCGGCCGTCGTTGCCTGCGTCGACGTCGATGATCGTGACGAGATGGCGGTCGCCGCGGGCGTCTGGTTCAGGCTATGCACACCTCAGCAATCGCCCACCGACCGATTTGCAGCAAGGCACACTCTCGTCGGGCCCCGGATAACAGCTGAAGCAGCCCGTAGGGCAGTACGGATTAGCCTCGCCGGGGGTTGGAACCAGAAGCGAGGCGGCAAGGAGGATCAGTGTGGCGAAAGCAAGCTTCACTCGTGGCATAACGCTCTCCTTGTCTATAATGTCGGACGAGAATAACAGATGAGACCCCGGAGCGTGCCGCGCCGAACACACGACTTCAGGAGGCGATATGAGAGCTTCACGGATCTGCTTTTTGACTCTCGTGCTGATCAGCGCTCTCACTGGTGAGGCGATCGCCTCACAGCTCCCATCCCTGGCCGGAATCTGGATTCCCGATCCCGCCGCATCCACTCACAGCAAGGAGCTCAAGGGCGCGGCACAGCCTGGCGCGCCCGTGGCTCCCCCGGCCCCCTCCGTGGGAATCCGGGATCATCTTCCAACCACGCGGATCACTCACGTCGAGCCTCGCCTGACTGTCGAGTTCCTGGGAGAAGACGGCAACGTCATCTCGAAGACGGAGCTGACCACCGACGGCAAGGAGAACGTGAACTCCCGCGCCGGAGGAGCGATGGTGCACAAGTCCGTCTCCACCTGGGTCGGCGACATCCTGAGGACGACCTGGAAGATTGAACGGGACGGAAGGGTGGGCATCTCGGGCGTCGACGAGAGAGCGTTCAAGGCGCCGGACACTCTCGTGGTTACGACGACGACCGAGGATTCCAAGTCACGAAGCCGGTCGGTGATCGTCTATCATCGCAGCAATCCGTTTCGCGGCAGGTAAATTCGCAGAGAGTATTCGCAGAAAATGTTCGCAGAGAATAGCGGAGATTACGATGATACAACCGGCGACGCACCTGGCACACATCCTGGAAACGGATTCGGGGATCGATCCCGGGTACCGGCACGCGCCCAAGCAGGTAACGCCCGGCGAGCCGCTCGAGGCCTCCGGAGTGGTGCTCAAGTGGTATGGGCTGCACCCCGGCGACCGGCCGGTCCCGGAGGAGGTGACGCGGCTGGCGCGCGCCCGGCTCCTGAGCACCCTGCTGGAGGCGCGGGGCTTTGGTTTTGTGATCCTCCACCGCTGTGGGAAGGATTTCTACTTCCTTATCGTCTGCACCTGGCGGAATTCGAACGAGCTCTGGGAGACCGTCTTCTACAAGAACGGCGACGCGATGGCGGACTTTGAGCTGTTTCCACGGGACGGCGCCCACAAGCCCACGCTGTGCGTGTGGGAATTGGTCCCTGTCTGGCACGAGCAGCAGGCCTGGGAACGCTTTCTCACGTCATTCCGTGACGAGGCGGCCGCGCAGGCCTGGCTGGAAAACCTTTTCATCGGCCCGGCCTGATCGGCTCAGCCGCGATCGTGAAAGAGCCCGTTGAGCTCGCCGAACGGAGCGGCGCCGGCCAGGCCGTCGAACGATCCATCCGTCGCGAGGGTGCGGGCGGCGCGGATGAAGGCTCCCCACGCGGCGCGCGCCAGGGCGGAGCCGACCGAGATCCGCCGGACGCCGAGATCGGCGAGCCGGGCGACGGAAAGATCGTTGCCGGGCGCGGAGACCAGGACGTTGACCGGCTTCGGCGACACCGCCTTCACGATCGCCGCGATCTCCCGGGGATCGCCGACGCCGGGGGCGAAGAGGCAGTCGGCGCCGGCCTCGGCATAGGCGGCGAGCCGCTCGAGCGCCACGCGGGCGGGGTCGGGGTGACCGACGAGCCAGGCTTCACAGCGCGCCGTCAGGACCACGGGAAGGCCGGAGGCGTCGATCGCCGCGCGCGCCGCCCGGACGCGCTCGACCGCCAGGCGCTCTTCGTAGAGGGGCGAGGCCTCGTCGCCCGTGGCATCCTCGATCGACAGGCCGGCGACGCCCGTGGCGACGCAGAGCGTCACGTTGGCGGCGACCCCCTCGGGCTCGTGGGCGTAGCCCGACTGGAAGTCGGCGTTCACGGGGAGCGGCGTGGCCGAGACGACGTCGCGGATGTGCTCCAGCATGGCGTCGAGAGGAACGGCGCGGACCCCGTCCGGCAGTCCTCGTGTGAAGGCAAAACCCGCGGAGGTCGTGGCGAGCGCCTGGAAACCCAGATGCTGGAGGTACAGGGCGGTTCCCGGATCCCAGGGGTTCGGAATGACGAAGCACCCCGACGCGTGCAATTTCCGGAAGCTGGCGATGGCGGCGGACTGAGCAGAGCTGGCTTCGTTCATGGCGCGATTCTCTACCGCCTCCGATGAAAGGTCGAGCCCGAAATCAGCCCGGCAGCTTGTCCAGGAACTGCTCGAGGGCGCGGGCGAAGAGGGCCGGGGTCTCGGCGTGGGGGAGGGCGCCGGTCCCTTCCAGGACGTCGAGCTCGGCCTGTGGGAGGTGGCGGAGCCAGAGGTCGGCCTGGTCGACCGCGGGTTGCTTCGCCTGCCGTCCCCAGGCGAGCCAGACGGGGACGCGTAGCCGGGCGAGCTCCCCGGAGACGTCGTGCCAGAGGTCCCCCCGCAGGTAGGCGGCGAGCGCCGCGCGGGCCTGGGGCACGTGGCTCACCCGGTAGTGATGCTCCAGCAGGGCCGCGTCCACCCGCTCGGGGGCGGCGTAGACCTCGCGGCGGAGGTGGTGCTCGAGGGCCGCGCGGCCGGTCAGCAGGTCGATCACGGGGGCACTGACGAGGGGCAGGGTGAGGAGCTTGCTGGTGAAGCCGTGGATCGCGCCCGTCGTGGCCCCTTCCCCCAGCCCCAGAGGGGCGATCAGGGCGAGGGCCCGCACCCGGCCGGGGTGGTCCACGGCGGCCTGCACGGCATAGGCGGCGGCGAGGCCGGCGGCCACCAGGACGGCCTTCTCGCGCACCACGCCGGCGAGGAAGTCTTCGAGCAGGTTGAGGTAGCGGTCCGGATGGTGCGTGCCGGCCAGCGCCCGCGTCCGCCCCCAGCCCGGAAAGTCGGGCACGTAGACGCAGTGGCGGGCCGCCAGGGCCTCGGCCGCTCCCCGCCACTGGTTGGCGTCATAGCCGGGGCCGAAGGAATGGAGCAGGACGACCGGCGGACCGCTGCCCAGCTGCTGGAAGACCACCTCGCGCCCGGAGCGTCCGGTGTAGCGGTGGGCACGCCCCCAGCGCGGGGGCGAAGGGGGCTCCGCCCGGCGGCGCAGCAGGGCGGCGGCCAGGACCGGAACGCCGACGGCCGCGCCGGCGAGCAGCAGGCGCGTGGCCACGCGCCGCCCGCGATCGCTCTTCAGGGACCTTCCCGTGCCGCTTGACGTGCTCCTCGACATAGACCCGGGAGCATAGCACTGGCCCGGGCGGACGGGGCTCAAGCTATAATCCACGCGATGCCCGTTCGCCCCATCGTCCGTCTCGGCCACCCCGCTCTGCGCACCCCGGCGCTGCCGATCCCTCCGGACCGCATCGCGGACCCCGAGGTCCAGGCGCTGATCGACGACATGGTGGAGACCATGCACGACGCTCACGGGGTGGGCCTCGCCGCTCCGCAGGTGGGCGAGGGGGCGCAGCTCTTCGTCTACCAGGCGGCCGGTCCGCCGGAGATCCCGCTGCACGTGGTGATCAACCCCCTGGTCACGCCGCAGGCCCGGGAGGTGGCGTACGACTGGGAGGGGTGCCTGTCGATCCCCGATCTGCGGGGGCTCGTGCCGCGCCACCCCAGGGTCCGGGTGCAGGGGCTCGACCGCACGGGGACCGCGCTCGACTACGTCGTCACGGGCTTCGAGGCCCGCATCGTCCAGCACGAGTACGATCACCTGAACGGCGTCGTCTTCCTCGACCGGATGCGCGACTTCAAGACCCTGGCCTTCTTCGACGAGTGGGAGAGCTACCTCGTGGGCCGCTCCCCGCAGGATCTCGACGATACCGCCGTCGGTTGAGGGGTGCCGGCGGATGGCGGTCGCCTGAGTGCGCGAGCTCGTCGTCCTCTGGGCTGGACGCCACCAGCGTTCGAACTGGGAAGAGATCTGTGCCTCCTACCGCAAGCGCATCGCCCGTTTCGGGCCGGTGCGCGACCTCCCCGTCCGCGCCCGCGCCGCGGCTGAAGATCCGCAACGCCTGAAGGCCGAGGGGGCCGCGCTGCTCGCCGCCCTCCCCCCCTCTTCCTGGGTGTTCGCTCTCGACAGCCGGGGGGAGATGCTCTCCTCCGAGCAGCTCGCCGAGCGGCTCGCCCGGCTCAAGGGCGAGTGGCCCCACCCCATCGCCTTCCTGATCGGCTCCGACCTCGGGCTCGACCGCGCCGTGCTGGAGAGTGCCCGCGCGGTCCTCTCGTTCGGCCCGCTCACGCTCTCCCACGAGCTGGCACGCGTCGTGCTGTATGAGCAGCTCTTCCGAGCCCTCTCGATTGAGGCCGGAATGAGCTATCATCGCGAGCCTTTGTAGGGCGGTCTCGTGGAGATTGCAGGGCGGTTTCATGGGGAATGTCGTTGCGTCCCCGTCAAAAAGGAGAAGCAAGCGTGGCCAGAACAGAGAAGGCCAAGGCGGACGTCGAGTTGCCGCCGGAGAATTTCGAGGCTCTCCGCAAGCGGTTGGAGACCCAGCGGGACGAGATCCTCAGCATGTACAAGCAGGACCTCCGGGCGGGGCAGGAGTCCGCGGACGACGGCACGGAAGACATCGTGGACCGCGCGAACAACGCCTACAACCGGGAGCTCATGTTCTCCCTTTCGGATACCGAGAGGAACACGCTGCTCCAGATCGAGAACGCCCTCAAGCGGATGGACGAGGGGAGCTATGGGCGCTGCGCGAACTGTGGGAAGAACATCGCGCTGCCGCGGCTCGAGGCCCTGCCCTGGGCACGCTTCTGCGTCGATTGCCAGGAGCTGGCGGAGAAGGGGCTCCTGGAGGTCGATCCTTCGTAGGGGCCGGTTCCCACTGAGCTAGAGGGCCGTTGGCAGATCCCGTCGAGACCTTCCTCACCAGGCTGACCCGTGGCGGGCAGACCCCTCAGGTCTGCCTGGTCCACGGCGACCTGGTGATGGCCGAGCCGGCCGCGCGCCGGGTCGCCGAGGCCCTGGCCCGTGCCGCCGGGCTCGCCGCCACGGCGGTGGAGGTGCACCGGCGCCCTTCCTCGCTCTCTCCCGTCCTTCAGGACCTCCGCACGTTCTCCCTCTTCGCCACCGGCAAGGTGCTGCTGGCGGCCGACTCGGCCGTGTTCGCGGACCGTAGCGCCGCCGGCGAGCTGATCGACGACGCGGCGGACGTGGTTCCGATCGCCGCCGACGGGCACCCCCTCTCGGCCCGCGAGCGGCAGGCCGCCTCGCGCCTGCTCCAGGCGCTCCACCTCTTCGACGTCAACCCTTACACCGGCGAGCCCGAGCGGGCGCTCGCGGAGCTGCCGGTCTGGGTGCTCGAAGGGGGGAAGGCGCGCAAGGCGAAGCGGGGGAAGAAGCAGGTGGAAGAGCTGCGCTCCTCGCTCGCCGGGCTGCTCGCCGCCGCCCGCCGGGACGGGCTCCAGGGGACCGGCGAGGGGGATCTCATGGAGCTTTCCGAGGTGGTCCGCACGGGGTTGCCAACCGGCCATGCCCTGGTGCTCGCCGAGAGCGCGGTGGCGGCGGACCACCCCATCGTCCGCCTGCTGGAAGAGCGCGGCGCCGTGCTCGGCGTCGGCCGGGTCGAGTCGGACCGCGGGAGCTGGCAGGGGCTTGAGCTGCTCACCGGCGAGCTCGAACGGCAGACCGGGGTGGCGATCGCCTCCGACGCCCTCTCCGAGCTCGCCCGCCGTACCCTGCGGCAGGAGAGCGACAAGGGGGGGCGGGCGACGGGGGGAGTGGACGCCGACTCGACGGCCCGTTTCGCCGGGGAGTACCGCAAGCTCGCCAATCTGATCGGCGGAAGCGCCGGCGCGGAAGGGGCCGGCGGGCGGATCGACCGCAAGCTGGTCGAGCAGACGGTCGAGGATCGCGGCGAGGAGGACGTCTGGCAGCTCCTCGACGCCATCGCGGCCGGCCGCGGAGGCGAGGCGCTCGACCGTCTCCGCCGGCTGCTCGCCGCCGCCGACGACCCGATGGTGGCGCGGCTCTCTTTCTTCTCGCTGCTCGCCTCGTTCTGCCGGCAGCTGGTCGCCGTGCGCGGCATGATGCGGGTGGCGCGGGTGCCCGCCGGCGAAGGGAACTACGCCCGCTTCAAGGGGCAGCACGCGCCGGCGCTGCAGTCCGAGGTCCCCACCGGCGGGAAGAACCCGCTGGCGGGGCTCCACCCCTTCCGTCTCCACCGCGCCTATCTCGCCGCCTGCCGGCTGCCGGAGCCGCTCCTCGCCCGTCTCCCCTCCGACCTGCTGGAGACCGAGTTGCAGCTCAAGGGGGAGAGCGGCGAGGCCGACGTCGCGCTCGCCCGTCTGGTGGCCCACCTGAGCCAGGCCGCGGCGGCGGCTCCGGGCGGGCGGCGGCCGTAGACGCACGCCCCGCCCGGCATCGACATCTCCCGGGCGGGCTTGTCCCGTTTCCATCGTCGCCGGGAACCAAGTCTTGTAGAAGGGATAGGGTGTTTCCACTCGATGGAAGAGACCAGCGCCGAGCTTCTCGTTCGTCTCCGGCCCGCTCTGGAGGAGATCTTCGCCGCCTACGGGATCTCCGAGGAGGCCGCGCGGCAGATTTTGGAGGACGCCTGCGGCATCCTGATCAGCAAGCGCTGGGAGCGGCAGAACCCGGGACGGTGGCTGTTGCGGACGGTGATCGAGAGGTGCCGGAACGTGGCGCTGGGATATGTGGGGGACCTGCCGGATTGAAGGCCTACCCCCGCCCCGCCGCTCCCTGCGGGAACCCGTGCTCCAGCCGCAGCCGCCGGAAGGTGTCCTGCAACGCGGTCCGTTCCGCGCGGCGCAGGGCGCCGGTCTCGATCTCCACGTCGTGGACCTCGGCCTCCCGGGCCGCCGCGAGGAAGAACCGCATCTCCTCTTCGCTCGCCGCCGCGGCGGGAGCCAGGAGGAGGACGGTCGTGATCCCCTCGGACGCCAGGCCCTGCGCCGCCCGGAGTCGTGGCCCCGGGTCGAGGGGGGCGGGGACGGAGACGAGCATCCGCACGGTCACCGAGTGCCGGCGGTCCAGCTCGGCCAGCAGCTCCAGCTCCCCCAGGATGCGCGGGGACGCGGTCGTGATCGCCACCTCCAGCCCGTCTCCCAGCGGCAGGAGAGTCCGCAGGGGGCTCGCCTCGCGCACCGGCTCGTAGGGGGCAGCGGCCGTGCCGAGGACCACCGGCTCGCGGCGGACGGCGGAGCGGCGGACCTTGCGCTCGATCGCCTCGGCGGGATCGGCCTGCAGGTTGGGAGCGAGGACGAAGAGGAGCGGGAGAGTGGCTTGGCGAATCATGTTACGCTCTTTTTACGCCAACCGGCGCGCCCTGTCAAGTCCCCTTCTCAATCCAGAATCCAAAATCGCAAATCTAAAATAGAATCCCCCCCGTTATGCCCGAGCTGCCCGAAGTCGAGGTCCTGCGCCGGAGCCTGGAGCCCCACCTGATCGGGGACCGGATCGAGCGCGTCGAGGTGACCAACCCCTCCCTGCGCGAGCCGGTCGACGTGGCGCGGCTGCGGCGGGCGGCCCGCGGGCGGGAGGTGATGGCTCTGCGGCGGCGGTCGAAGTACCTCCTGATCGATCTCGCCGGGGGGTGGACGGTCGTCGTCCATCTCGGGATGAGCGGCCGGCTGACGCTGGCGCCGGCGGGGGAGCCCCCCGAGCTGCACGAGCACGTGGCCTTCCACCTGCGGTCCGGCCGGCGGCTGCGGCTGCGCGACCCGCGGCGCTTCGGCGTGGTGTTCGCCGCGAAGACGGCGGAGCTCGACGCCGATCCCCACTTCGCGCACCTGGGTCCCGAGCCGCTGGAGCCCGGGTTCTCGGGCGAGGTCCTGGCCCGCGCGGCCGCCGGGCGGCGGGGTCCGGTGAAGGCCTTCCTGATGGACGCCGGGGTGGTCGTGGGCGTCGGCAACATCTACGCCTCCGAGACGCTCCACCGCGCGGGGGTGCACCCCGGCCGGTCGGTCGCCCGCATCTCCCGCGGGCGCTGGGAGCGGGTGGCCGAGTCGGCGATGGCGGTGCTCCGGCAGGCGATCTCGCAGGGGGGGACGACGCTCAACGACTTCGCCGACGGCGAGGGGCGGAGCGGCTATTTCCAGGTCTCCCTCACCGTTTACGACCGGGAGGGGGAGCCCTGCCTGGCCTGCGGCCGGCCGGTGCGGCGGATCGTCCAGGCCGGCCGGAGCACCTTCTACTGCCCCGGCTGCCAGAGATGACCCGAGGCCGGATACAATCCCCGCCGGATGCGAACCGCTGAGGACTTCCTCGACTATTTCCGCCGGCAGCGGAGCTGGACCCGCTCGCTGGTGGCCGCTGTGCCGGAGGAGCATTTCGACTGGCGCCCCTCGGAGCCGTCGTTCTCCTGCGGCGAGCTGGTGCGCCACATGATCCAGTCGGAGGAGTTCTGGCGCAAGCTGGTTCTCGAGGCCCTGGAGGGGAGGCGTTTCGACCCCTTCGGGCTGACCGGCGACGGGCTGGAGCGGATGACGGCGTTCCGGCGCGCGAACGTCGAGGGGGCGGCGCGCGCCGTGAAGCGGGGGTCGAGCTTCGCCGAGTGCCTGGAGATCTGG
The DNA here is from genome assembly GCA_963698025.1 of uncultured Acidobacteriota bacterium. Lineage (GTDB taxonomy): Bacteria > Acidobacteriota > Thermoanaerobaculia > Multivoradales > UBA5704 > DATARR01. The sequence continues at coordinate 4,438,963 of OY969112.1, forward strand.
CTGCCGATCCAGGCGCGCACCGAGGCCGAGCTCGCCCGCATCACCCCGCAGCAGCTCGCCGCCGTCGAGGTCGAGCAACCCCTGCTCGCGCAACGCTTTCCGCTCTGGGAGGCGCTCCTGGTCATGGTCGGCCACGAGATCCATCACCGGGGGCAGCTCTCGGCCTGCCTCAAGGTGCTCGGGGTGGAGCAGCCCGCCTTCCTCGGCGTCTGAACGGAGACCCCTATGTCGATCCTGGAGACCGCGCCGCTGCTCGATCCGCTGCTTTCGGCCCTGAAGTACAAGTCCTGCGTGCTCGGGGTCGCGGGGGGGACCGGGTCGGGCAAGACCACGGTGGCCCGCGCCATCCTCGACGCCGTGGGCGAGGACCGCATCGCGTTCATCGAGCAGGACAGCTACTACCGCGACGTCGACTGGCGCAACGAGGCCGAGCTGATCCACCACAACTTCGACCACCCCTCGGCGCTCGACGACGGGCTGCTGGTGGCTCACGTCGCCGCCCTCAAGGCCGGGCACCCCATCGAGGTGCCGATCTACGACTTCGTGCGCCACCGCCGGACGGCACGCACGCGGCGGATCGAGCCGCAGCCGGTGATCCTGGTGGAGGGGATCCTGATCTTCGTCGAGCCGAGCCTGCGCGAGCTGCTCGACTTCAAGATCTACGTCGACACCGACGCCGATCTGCGGCTGATCCGCCGCCTCGGCCGCGACATGGCCGAGCGCGGACGCACCGTGCAGGACGTGCTGCGCCAGTACCTGGAGACCGTCCGCCCCATGCACCTGGAGTTCGTCGAGCCGTCGAAGCGGTGGGCGGACATCATCATCCCCGAGGGGGGGGAGAACCGGGTGGCGCTCGAGATGGTCATCGCCCACGTCGAGCAGCTCCTCGGGGGGAAGTGAGGCGTGGCCACCTACACGCTGCGGGTGGTCGTCCGCTTCGAGGCCGCCCACCACCTGACCGCCTACCGCGGCGCGCCGGAGCCCACCCACGGCCACTCGTGGCGGGTGGAGGCGGTGCTGGAGACGGCCGGGCTCGACGCCGAGGGGATGGCCTGGGACTTCGTCGAGGTGCAGGGGGCGCTGCGGGAGCTCGCGGCGCGGCTCGACCATCGCGACATCAACTCCGTCCCCCCCTTCGACGGCACCAGCCCGACGACCGAGCGGATCGCCGCCTGGTTCTTCGACGGCCTGACGGCGCGGCTGCCCGCCGTGCCGCTGGCCGAGGTCACCCTCTGGGAGGGACCGGACTGCTCGGCCACCTTTCGTCCTCGCCCCTGAGCCTTGACAGCCGCCCCGTCCACCGTTAGCGTCTCTGCCGAAATGAAAAAAACTCTCTCGCTGGCCGCGATCGTCCTTCCGATCTCCTCGCTCTGGCTCGCCGCCTGCGGCAAGCAGACCCCGGTAGCCCGGGTGGAGGTCGCCTCCCACAAGGTGGATCTGCCGTTCTCGCAGCTGCGGACGGTCCACCTGACCTGGACGCCGTCGGCGGCGATCGGGGACGAGAAGCCGACGGTCTTCGTCCACCTGCTCGACGACAAGAAGAAGGTGGCCCGCACCTTCGACCACGCCTTTCCCGAGCGCTGGCGCACGGGGGCTCCGATCGCCTACGACCTCAAGATCTACCAGTCGGCGATGGCGGCGCCGCTCTCCCCGGGCAAGTACCAGGTGACGGTGGGCCTCTACGGCAAGGACGGCAAGCGCTGGCCGCTCGACGGCCTGGGCGAGGCGCAGGGGCGCGACGAGTACAACGCCTTCGAGGTCGAGGTGCCGAACGCGAATCCGCACCCCCGGCTCGCCTTCTCCCCGAACTGGATGGAGGTCGAGTCCGGCGGCGACCGCCAGGTGCTGGCGCGCCGCTGGCTGGTGGACCGCGGGGCGATCCGCCTGGTCGATCAGCGCGCGCCGGGGGCCGTCTGGATGATCGTCCAGATCCCGCCCACGAGCCTGACGGACTACAAGATGGTCCTCGACGAGGGCGCGAGCGCCCCGTCGGTGATGATCCGTGGCAACTGTGGCTGCCCGGATACGAACCTCACCGGGCCGGGCCTCCACGAGGTCGAGGTGAACCTGGAGGCACCGCCGCAGGGGGACTTCTGCCACCTGCTGCTGAACGCCAACTTCGCTCTCGAGCCGCTGAGCGCGACCGGCACGAAGCGCTCCGCCTCGCTGGAGAACATCGCCTGGGTGCCGGGCGGGCGCCCCGGCCAGGGGCAGCCGCCGGCGGGCGACGACTCGACGCCGACCTCGCAATAGGGAACCGGCGATGAAGCACGGCACGGCCGCGATTCTCCATCCCGAGCAGGAGGCCTACCTCGACCGCCTGCTGCCGCCGCGGGACCCCCTCCTGCGCGAGATGGAGGAGCGGGCGGCGCGGGAGGACGTCCCGATCTCCGACCCGGAGGTGGGGAAGCTGCTCGGCATCCTCGCCCGCGCGACCGGGGCCCGCCGGATCCTGGAGATCGGCGCCGCCATCGGCTACGGCGCGATCTGGCTCGCGCGCGGCGCGCCGGAGGCCCGGGTGCAGTCGATCGACGTCGATCCGGAGCGGCTCGCCGTGGCCCGCGGGTACCTGGAGCGGGCGGGCGTCGCCGACCGGGTCGAGCTGATCGAGGGGGCGGCGCTGGAGGTGATCCACCGTCTCGACGGGCCGTTCGACCTCGTCTACGTGGACGCGGTGAAGACCGACTACCGGCGCTATCTGGACAGCGTCCTGCCCAAGCTCCGGGTGGGCGGCGTCATCGTCTGCGACAACCTCCTCTGGGGCGGCCGGGTCGCCGCGCCCGGCGAGGACCGGGAAGACCGCGACGCCGACGCCCTCCGCGCCTTCAACGGCTACCTCATGATGCACCCCCAGCTCCAGTCGGTCGTCCTCCCCCTCGGCGACGGAGTCGGGCTCGCCACCAAGATCAAGCCCACGATCTTCGAGATGGGCGGGCCGTTCTAGGCTGGAGGGGCGCAATTCATTGCGCCCTCCCCAACTCCGCCCGCACCTCCTCCAGCCGCCGCCGCATGGCCTCGGCGCTCGCCGGGCGGCGGGCCGGGGAGCGGTGGAGCGCCTCGCGGAAGAACGCTCCCAGGGTGGCGTCGTGCTCGGGGCAGACCTGCGAGAAGTCCGGCACCACCCCGTCGCGGATGCGGGTCATGACCTGCTGCGAGTTGCCGGCGAAGACCTTCCGCCCCAGCAGGCATTCGTAGAGCACGATCGCCAGCCCCCAGAGGTCGAACGAGGTGTTCGCGGGCTCGCCGTGCAGCGCCTCCGGCGAGAGGTAGGAGAGGGTGCCGGCGAAGCGGAGGCGCGGCGGGAGGTCCGGCATGCCGAAGGCGGGCCACAGCGAGGTGGAGGAGTCGCCGTCCTCGCCGCCCGGATCGTCCAGATCCTCCGTCGCGTCCTCTTCTTCCTCCTCGGCGAGCTCGATCCTGGCGCGGGCGATGCCGAAGTCCATCAGCTTGGGGACGCCGTCGCGGGTGTAGCCGATGTTGCTCGGCTTGACGTCGCGGTGGAGGATGTCGGCGGCGTGGAGATGCGCCAGGGCGCCGGCCATGGCGATGCCGAGCTCCACGGTCTCATCGGGCGCCAGCCGCTCGCGCACGATGCGCTGGGCGAGGGTACCCCCCTCCAGCAGCTCCAGGATCAGCAGCGGCATCCCCTGCCAGGTCTCCAGGCCGTAGACGGGGGCGAGATGGGGGTGGGAGACCGCGGCCGTGGTCCTCGCCTCGCGCCGCAGGCGCAGGATGTCCTCCTGGGACACGTGGCGCAGGGTCTTGATCGCCGCGTGGCGGCCGAGCGCGAGGTCGAATCCGCTGTAGACCACGCCCATGCCGCCGATGCCGATCCGCCGCTCGAAGCGGAACTTTCCCGGCAGGATATAGGGGACGACCGAGGGCTCGAGCCGCTTGCTGCAGGTGCTGCAGAAGACGGTGTAGGCGGGGTGGAGCGCGCCGCACTTCGGGCACTCCTTGGCGAGCTCGGTCTCGCGGGGCGCGGGGAGCTCGCGGGGCGTCGGGTCGTCGGGCTCCATCCCTGGCTCCGGGCGCTCCGGGCGCAGCACCCTCGCGACCTCCAGCTCGAGCACCCAGGCGGCGTTGCTCGCGATGGCGTGGAGGAGCTTGCGGTCCTCCTTCAGGAAGGGGAGGCCGCTCTTCTTCTCGCCGAGCCCGATCAGGCCGAGCAGCGACCCGTCGCGCGCCAGGATCGGCACCAGCAGGCGGAAACCGGCGTCCGTCAGCCACTGCCGCTCCTTACCCACGATCTTGCGGAGTGGGGAATGGGGGCTTTCCGGGTCGACCTCGAGCGGGGCGCTCGCGTTCGAGATTTCGAGCGCGAGCGCCGAGGAGGCGTCCAGGCGCCGGGTGCGGTCGCGGGGGTCGACGAGGAGCCCGGAGCGGGCGTCGAGCGCGAGCAGAGAGACCCGTTCGAGATGGAGCGCGAGGTCGATCTCCCGCGTGACCAGCCCGGCCAGGCTGGTGGCGTCGCGGATGGAACGGATCCGTTCGACGAGCAGGGTCAGGATGTGGCGGGCGTCGAACTGCTCGCGGAAGAAGCGGCGGTCGACGGCGTCGAGGAGCGGCTTGCGATAGCGCAAAGCCGCCGCTCCGACCAGGATGGTCGCAATCAGGAGCGTCACCCGGGGGCCCGAGAAGACCCTGGTGAGCGATTGGCTGCGATAGAGGTAGAGATAGAATCCGAGCGCCGCCGAGGGCACGACCACCAGCCCCGTCACCAGCGAGCGGGCGAGGAGGTACTGCAGCGCCCGGCGGGCGATCAGCCGGACGTCGAGCACGCGGTGGACGAGCACGGCGTAGGGGATGGTGAACGGCAGCGTCAGCGCCGGCAGCAGGACGACGCCGGCCAGGCGCCGCTGCAGCCAGGGCCGGGCGGCGAAGAAATCGTCGTAGCCGGGCATGAACAGCACGAGCAGCAGGTCCAGGATGATCGGCCCGAAGGTCAGGACCAGGAGCTCGAGGAACACCCGGGCCCGCCGCTGCTCGGGACCCTGAGCCTGGCGGGCCTTCCACGGCAAGAGCAGGAATGCCGCCGCGGTGAGGGTTACCACGACCCCGTAGAAGATCTGGCCCTTCTGATCGGGCAGGAAGATCGCGAGTGCCTTTCCGGCCCTGGGGGCGACGTCCTTCAGCAGGAATGCCAGCAGGCTGAGGGAGAAGAGCAGCAGGCCGGCCACGGCGCTCACGCGCACCAGCACCTGGAAGCGGCTGCGGGTGTCCGCCGCCGGTGGCGGACAGGGAAAATCGCGGACGAACAGCCAGAGGAAGTAGGGGAGGAAGGCTCGCAATTTCAGCGCGCCGGCCAGGGCGAGGAGGCCGTGCCCCGAGCCCCTCTCCGCAAGGAGCATCAGCGGTCCGTCGCACCAGGCGGGTGCCGCCGCCAGGAAGAAGCCGCCGAGCGCGAGCGCCCGGCGGTCCTCGCGGCCGCCGAGCAGGAGGAGCGCTCCCGTCGCGCCGAACGCGATCGGGAGCAGGGCGTGGTAGACGTAGGGGAAGGCGGGATTCCGCCCGGCGGCGGCACTCCCGCAGGTCGTGAAAAAAGCCGCCAGTCCCAGCGCCAGCTTAATGGTGGCCAGCGGCGGAACGAGCCGCGCCGGCAGCGAGAGCTTCAACACGCGGCCACCCCGACGACACGGAGACCGGGAGTGGCTCGGGCGGGCAGAGCGGGGTCAGCGACATCTGCTGCACCGTGGACGCCGAGTCGTAGACGTCCTCGGGCTTGATCACCGTCGACCCCGCGCCGGCCGCCTTCAGCGCGGCGAGCCGGCCGATCGCACGGATGCGATCCAGCACCTGGACGGCGTCGGTCTTCCATCTCTGGTTGACGATCTCCGGCGTGATCGCGTCGTGGTACCACCGTTGAAGCTCCATCGCCGCCTCTTGAGAGACCCGGATGGCGCCGGCACCCTGGCCGAACGCGATCCAGATCTGGGCCATGATCCCTTCCTGTGTGTACGCCATGATCTCTCTCCTCGGGCGTGAACGCCCAGTTGTCGACCGCGGTCACATCGGAGAGCAGGGTACGATCAGAATCCGACCTGCCTTTCAGTATAGACGATCGTAAAGCGGGATCTCTCCATCCTGGCCAGGCTCGAGAGAGGAGAAACGGAGATCGCCGGCGTTGTTTAGATCAGCGCGGCGGCGTGGCGGCGAGCCGCTCCCGGAATTCGCGGGCGCTCGCCGGGCGCCGTGTGATCGTCTTGTGGAGGGCGGCGCGGAAGAAGTCGCCGAGCCGCTCGTCGTGCTCGGGGCAGGTCTCGGCGAACTCGGGGACGCGGCCGTGGCGGATCCGGTTCATGAGCTGGTGCAGGTCCCCGCCGCTGAAGATCTTGCGGCCGAGCAGGCACTCGTAGAGCACGATGGCGAGGCTCCAGAGATCGAACGAGGTGTCGGCCGGCTGCCCGCTGAGGGCCTCGGGCGAGAGATAGGAGAGGGTGCCGACGAGCTGCTTCGACTCCGTCGCCGAGGTGGGGGTGGGGTTCCAGACCGAGGTCGGGGGGAGCAGGACCGAATTCTCGTCCAGGTCGGCGGCGGGGGCGACCTCGAGGTCGCGCCGCAGGTCGTACATGACGCGGGCGATGCCGAAGTCCATCAGCTTGGGGGTGCCGTCGCGGGTGTAGCCGATGTTGCTCGGCTTGATGTCGCGGTGGAGGATGTCCGAGGCGTGGAGGTGCTCGAGGGCCTCGGCCATGGAGGTGCCGAGCTCGATGGTCTCGTCCGCGTCGAGCCGCCCCTTCTCGATGCGCTGGGTGAGCGTGCCCCCCTCGAGCAGCTCCATCACCAGCATGGGGGTGCCCTGCCAGGTCTCCATGCCGTAGACCGGGGCGAGGTGGGAGTGCGAGACCGCCGCCGCCGTGCGCGCCTCGCGCCGCAGCCGCATGGCGTCCTCGGGCGAGACCCGCCGCAGGGTCTTGACCGCCACCGGCCGGCCGAGCGCCACATCGGTGCCGCGGTAGACGATGCCCATGCCACCGGTGCCGATCCGCCGCTCGAAGCGGAACTTGCCGGGCAGCACGTAGGGGACGTGCGACGGCTCCAGCCGCCGGCTGCACGAGGTGCAGAAGACGGTATAGGCGGCATACAGGCGGCCGCAGTTGGGGCACTCCCGGGCGAGCTCGGCGCCGGCCGGGTCGGGGACGGGCGGGGTCTCGTCGTCGCCGTCGATCTCCGGCCCGCTCCGTTGCAAGGAGCCGAGCGAGCGGCCCAGCTCGAGCTCCAGCACCCAGGCGGCGTTGCTCGCGATGGCGCGCAGGAGCTGGCGGTCCTCCTTGAGGAAGGGCAGGCCGCTCTTCTTCTCGCCGAGCCCGATCAGGCCGAGCAGCGAGCCGTCGCGCGCCAGGATCGGCACGATCATCCGGAAGCCGCTGTCCACCAGCCAGTGCCGCTCCTTCTCGGGGAGCCGGGTGAGGGGGGAGCGGACGTCCTCGAGGAAGACCGGCAGCGGATCGCTGGCGCTGGCGATCAGGGCGGCGAGCGACGAGGAGGCGTCGAGACGCCGGCTGCGGACCTTGGGGTCGGCGAGCAGCCCCGAGCGCGGCTCGAAGGCCATCAGCGCCACGCTCTCCGGGTGGAGGGCGAGGTCCGCCTCGCGGCAGAGCAGGTTGGCGAGCTCCGCCACGCCGTTGGTCGCCCGGATGCGCTCCACGAGCAGGGTCAGCGTCTGGCGGGCGTCGTACTGCTCGCGGAAGAAGTGGCGGTCGATCGAGTCGAGCAGGGCCCGGCGGTAGCGCAGCGCCGCGAACCCCACCGCCGCCGACGAGCCGAGCAGCGGCAGGTTGGGGCCCGAGAAGATCTCGGTGAGCTGCCGCTCGCGGTTGTTGTAGAGGTAGACCGCGAGCGCCACCGCCGGCACCACGGCGAGCGCGATCGCCGAGTAGCGGGCGAGGGCGTATTGCAACGCCTTGCGGGCGATCAGCCGGATCTGCAGCACGTGACCGACCACCACCGAGTAGGCGGTGGTGAGCAGGGACAGGATCAGGCAGGGGAAGATCAAGAAGTTGCCCAGGATCGTCAGCCGGCCCTGCCCCTTCGCGTTCATGAATCTTCCGTACGGCGGGATCGCCTTTTCCAGGATGATCTCCAGGAACAGGGGTCCCAGACCCGCGGCCAGGCCGGCCACGAACAGCCGGGCGCGCCGACCCTCCTCCCCGGCGGCGCTCCAGGTGCGCCAGAGCAGCATGACGAGAGCGAGCGTCACCAGCAGGAGCAGGGGGGCGTAGAACTCGTAGCTGGGCTTGATGGGGGCCAGCAGCTTCGGAGCCGTGACCCGTTCCACCCGGAGCCATCCCGCGAGCAGCCGCGCGGCCTGCCAGGCGAATCCGGCGACCCCGGCCGCCAGGCTTACCCTGCGGCCCAGGGTCAGGAGCCACTGCACCTTGAACGAGGAGATGCTGTGCGGAAACTGCTGGGTGAACGCCCAGGCGAAATAGGGGAGGAACGCGTCCGCGGGCAGCGTGTAGACGAAGAGCGCCGGCCAGGCCCATTCCCGCGGGCTGGCATGGACCAGATCGAAGAGGGGCCGGTTGGAAAACGCCGTGGCCAGAATGAGGAAGAACGAGCCGAGCGCGACGGCGCGGGTGTCGTCCCGCTCCGAGGTGAAGAGGAACAGCCCGGTCAGGGCGAACGCCACCATGAGCAGGCAGCGCACGGACGGGGGAAAGACCGTCTCGTCCCCCGGAGTGCCCGCTCCCAGGCCGAGGGCGAAGCCCACGCCCCCCCCGAGCAGCTTGAGGGCGATCAATGCCAGCAGGAGTTGCGTCCAGGGACCGCTCTTCAAGGCATCGACCGCCCTTCAGGCCGGCTCAGGGTTTATCGGCGCACCACGGGCAGTCGTTCTGCCGTTCGATCGTCATGGCGCTCTCTTCCATCTGCTTCTGTGGGATCGGGCTGCCGCCAGCCGCCGCCAGCTTGCCGATCTCCTGGAAACACTTGAGGAATCCTCCCCCCTCTGAAGCCCAGACGTCCTGGGGTGTTCTCCCCGCGGCCTTGGAATTGGTCTTCGGCTTGTCGATCCATTCGTAGTAGCGGGTATGAAACCAATCGGCGGCGTCGTCTTCCATCTCCGCTCCCCCGCTCCCCTTCGCGAAAGCGGAGACGATTCGAATCAGCAATACATCTTTTTTCCTGGTGGCCATAGCTTCCCTCCGGATCTCAGTGAGTGAACATCTCCGACCACTCGCACGACAATGCAGGTCAATAGAAACCTTCAGGTATCCAAATGTTTTGCGAACACGACAATTATACCATGGGGTATTGGAAGGCAAGCGGGGAGGCGGGGCCGTGGCTCGAGCCCCGCCCGGAAGCGCGTCTATTGATATTTGACGCTGCACCCGTACGGCTTGGTCGAGGCCGGGTCGGGAGCCTTGCCGCCCTTCTCGGCGTCGAGGCCGTGGCCGACGTAGTTGAGCCGGTCGGTCCTGGGCTTGCGCCCTGGCGGGTCGTCGTCGATCGCGCCGTTGTAGGCGAGCTTGCCGTCGGGGGCGACGATGAACATGTGCGGCGTGGTCCTCGCCCCGTAGGCGTGGCCCACCTGTCCGCTCTCGTCGTAGAGCACGGGGTAGGTGATGCCGTACTTCTGGTCGTAGGCCATGTGCTCGGCGGGCTTCATGAAATCGCCGCTGTTCGGGTTGGTGCTGTTGATCCCGAGCCAGACGACCTCGCCGTGCTGCTTGACGAGCTCGGTCATCGTCTTCTCCCGCGCGTGGCGGTTGGAGACCGGGCAGTTCGGGTTGATCCACTCGAGCACCACGACCTTCCCCTTGTAATCGGCGAGCGAGTGGGTCTTGCCGTCCACCCCCTTGAGCGTGAAGGCGGGGGCGGCTTCGCCGACGGTGCCGCCGGCCATGGCGGGCACGGCTGATAACGCCAGAATGCCGAGGGAGAGAATGAGGGTCCTTCTGTTGCTGCGCATGTCAACCTCCTGATGTCGGGTTGGGGGGTATCGATTGTCGGGTCGATCGTTGGGCCGTCGCCGGCCGGGGCGTGAGGCGATTCTGGTCCGCGAGCCAGAGCGCGCCGGCGGCGCAGGCCGCGAGGCCGAGGACGAAGACGAGGCGCGCCGCCGGACGGGTCCCCTCGCGCGCCCGCAGCCAAGCGAGAAGGCTCATGCCGAGCAGGGCGAGCTCGATGCCGGCGAGCCCCTCCGGGCTCACCCGGCTGGAGAGGGCGTAGAGCAGCCAGAGCGTGCTCCCCCCGGCGAGAAAGCCGAGCCCCTCGCGCAGGCGCGGCAGCCAGGCCCCCGGCGCCGTTCCGGGAACGGGCAGCCGGTGGGCCGCGGGGATCAGAGCGAGCAGCAGGTAGGGGAGAGCGAGGCCGAAGCCGACCACCGCGAAGACGGCGCACACCGCCGCCGGCCCGCGCGTGAAGGCGAAGCCGACCGGCTCCTGCAGCAGAGGGACGGGCCAGGCGAGCGCCAGCGGCACGGTGAACAGGCCGGCGAGCAGGTGGCGCCCGGTGCCCACTCGCGAGGAGCCGGCGGGAGCCAGGGGGAGCTCCAGCAGGCCCCACAGGTTGAGGGCAAGCAGCGCCGCGGCGATCGCGAGCAGGGCGCCCACGGCGGGCTCCTGCAGCAGGGAGGGCCAGTCCGCCACCAGGCCCGCCCGGCGGCCGAGGAGAGCGAGCCCGGCGACCGCCCAACAGCCGCCGACCACGCCGGTCACCACCGCCGCCGCCTTTTCCCGCAGCCCGGCGCGCGGCCCGGCCCCGGGGAGCCGCAGCGAGAAGACCTCGGCGGCGAGGAGGGCCAGCACGGCCGGCGCCAGGTTCATCAGCGCGCCGCCGAGGAAACCCCAGAGCAGCAGCCGGGGGAGGCGGTCGGCAGCGCGGCCGGGGACCTGCTCCCGCGTCGGGTCGGGCGGGGCGCCTCCGCGGGTCCAGACCTGGACGTCCCGCCGCGCCTCCAGGTCGAAGGGCCTGCCGTCCTTCGCCGTCAGGTTCGAGACGGTCCAGGCGATCGAAGTCTGCATGGGGAGGGGTTTGTTGGCCTCCCGGGGCTTCATCGGCACCTGAAAGACCAGGCCGTCCGCGGTGGAACGCATCCGCGGCCGGCCGGCGTCGAAGGTCTCGTGAGGGTCCAGGAAGAGGTCGGTCTTCCCCGCCTGGGCCCTGGCGCCGAGGACGTGGATCTCGAGGTCCTCCGCCCCCCTCCGGCTGGCGTCGAGCACCGCGGCGGTCCGCACCCCCGGCACCTCGCGCGCGATCCGCGGCAGGCGGTCGACCCAGGCCCGGACCAGCTCCGCCGTCGCCGGATCGCTCTCCGGGTCGTCCCCCAGCGGCTGGTCGAGCTTCAGCGTGTAGCGGTAGGGGACGCAGTCGACCTGGCAGACCAGGTAGTCGAGGTCGGCGCTGATGCGGAGGATGTCGGTCGGAACGGCGGCGCCCGGCTTGATCTCCGCCCGCACGGGATAGACCACCTCCCCCTCGTAGCCGAAGGCCACGAGATCGCCCGGCAGGTTGAACCGGCGCGGCGTGGGCCAGAGGATCTCGGGGGTGCCCAGGACCGCGGCCGGCTGGAAGGTGGCCGCCGGGGGGAACCCCGCGTCGCCGCTGTTCTTCCAGTAGACGTGCCAGCCCGGGGGGAGCAGGAAGTGCAGGCCGAGCATCAGCTCGCCGTTGCGGGGGGCCACCTGCCAGGGGGTGATCAGCCGCACCCGCGATTGCGGATTGGCCGCCCACTCGCTCGCCGCGCCGCGGGCGGGGCTGGGCGCCAGCAGGAGCAGGGCGGCGAGGGGGAGGAGCGCAATCTTGGGCGCGGTCATGGACGCGGTCATGAGGGAATGCTCTCGATGGTCAAGCGTAACCCGCTCGAGGCCGGGTAGAATTTCACCCCATCATGCGCGTCCACTTTACCAACCTCGGCTGCAAGCTGAACCAGGCGGAGATCGAACGCCTGGGGCGCGAGTTCGAGGCGGCCGGGCACCCGGTGGTGGGCTCGCTCGGCGAGGCGGACCTCCACGTCGTCAACTCCTGCACGGTGACCCACGTCGCGGCCCGGGGGTCGCGCAAGGCGGCCGGGTCGGCGCGGCGCTCCGGCCGTCCGGTCCGCACCGTGCTGACCGGCTGCTACGCGACCGGCTCGCCCGAGGAGGCGGCGCGTCTCGCCGGGGTCGATCTCGTGGTCCCGAACGCCGACAAGGACAGCCTCGTTCCCCTCGTTCTCGCCGCCTTCCCCGAGGCGGATCTCTCGGCCGTCCCCTGCGGCTTGGTGCCGGCCGGCCACACCCGCGCCCTGGTCAAGGTGGAGGACGGCTGCAACATGCGTTGCTCCTTCTGCATCATCCCGTTCACCCGCGGGGCGCAGCGCAGCCGTCCGGCCCGGGAGGTGATCGCGGAGATCCAAACCCTCCTGGATCGGGGGTACCGGGAGATCGTGATCACCGGCGTCCAGATCTCGGCCTGGCGCCGGGAGGGAGCCCGGCTCGGGGATCTGGTCCGCGCGATCCTGGGCGAGACGGAGGTCCCCCGGCTGCGCCTGACCTCGATCGCCCCCTGGGATCTCGACGAGCGTCTCCTCGATCTGTGGCAAGACCCGCGCCTCTGCCGCCATCTCCACCTCTCTCTCCAGAGCGGGTCGACCGCCACCCTGCGCCGGATGCGCCGGCCGTACACGGCGGAGGGGTACCTCGCCCTGCTCGGCCGTGTCCGCGCCGCCGTGCCGGGGGTGGCGGTGACGACCGACGTCATCGTGGGGTTTCCAGGAGAGACCAGGGAAGAATTCGCGGAGAGCCTCGCCGCGGTCGAGGCGGCCGGCTTCGCCAAGGTCCACGTCTTCCCCTACTCCCCCCGCCCCGGCACCACGGCCGAGCGGCTGCCGGGGCACCTCTCCCCCGAGGAGAAGAAGGAGCGGATGGCGCGCATGCTCGCCGTCGCGGCCGGCGCCGAGCGCGCCTTCCAGAGCGCCCATCTCGGCAGCCGGGCGACCGTGCTCTGGGAAGTGCCGCGCGGCGGCATGGGGCAGGGTCTGACCGACAACTACCTGCGGGTTGTCTGCGAAGAGGGAGCGGGTCTGTGGAATCAGTTCAGCGAGGTCGAGCTGACGGCGATCGCCGGGGAGGGGGTGCTGGGGCGGATCGTCCGGTAGGGAGCCCGCGCTGCCGGGTGCTAGAATCCGGGGTCATGGCTCAAAGCCTGCGCGCAATGCAGCACCGCTACATCGTCTCGGACCCACGGATCCTCGGGGGTGAGCCGATCGTCGAGGGTACCCGCACGCCTGTGCGGGCCATCGTCGAGATCTGGCGCCAGGGAGTGCCCCCGGAGGCGATCCCAGGCCGGCTTCCCCACCTCAACCTGGCGCAGGTGTTCGACGCCCTCAGCTACTACAGCGACCATCAATCCGAGGTCAACGGCCATATTGAAAGCAATCGGATTCCCGAAGATCTCGTCGATCCCCTCGTGAAGGGATCTTGAGCCAGATTTTCATCGAGCTTTATCTGGATGAGGATGTGGATGTCCTCATCGCCGACCTTCTGCGCGGCCGTGGCTTCGCCGTGACGAATACGCGCGACGCCGGCCAACTTGGCTGCACCGATGCCGAGCAGCTGGCCTATGCCGCGCGGGAGCGGAAAACTCTGGTCACTCACAACCGGGCGCATTTCGAGGCGCTGGCCCGGGAGTACCTGGCCGAAGGGAGATCGCATTCCGGCATCATTCTGGCGGGGCGGAACCCCCCATACGAGATCGTCCGGCGTCTGCTTCTGATCTTGAACCACGTCACCGCGGATGAAATAAGGGATCAGGTCCGATACATCTGACCCTCCGCCGAGACCCGCTCACGCCGCCCTCCCCACCCGCTCCAGGATCTGATACAGCCGAGCGGGATCAAGCGACCTTCTCCGCGAGCTCGCCCTCACCCTCGCGGGCCTTCGCCGGCCCGGCCGGCGTGAGGAGGCTCCCGGGGCCGACCCGCAGGTGGTTGCCGCGCCAGCAGATCGTGCGCCGGAAGAGGGCGACCGACCAGACGCCGGCGATCAGCAGGTCCTTGACCGGGATCCAGGGCAGCGAGCGCAGCGGCAGGGCCTCGCCGCGCAGCCGCCGGGCGAGAAGGGCGTCGGCCGCGACCTTGACGGCGACGCCGGCGAGCGCCGCGCCCGCCCCGAGCCGGCCATGGGTCAGGGCCGTGGCGAGCAGGAACGGCACCGGGTTGAGCAGCGGCTCGCCGAGGTAGGCCGGCGAGATCCGGCGACGCATCTGGGACCAGCGGAGGTGCCGCTCGAAGAACTTGGCGACGGTCCGCCGTTCCTGGTGGACCGGCAGGACGTGGCGCGACAGCGCCACCCGGAATCCCGCGCGGTGGAACGCCTGGCCCAGCACGTAGTCCTCGGCGAGGACGTCCTTGACCGCCTCCCAGCCGCCCAGCGCGGCGAGGTCGGCGCGGCGGAAGAGCATCGACTTGCCGACCACGCACGGCTGGCCGACGAGCTGGGCGGTGGCCACCGTGCCGGCGACGAAGGAGTTGAGGTGCAGGTTGTCGAACAGGGCGCCGAGGCTCTGCTCGCCGGCGCCGGCGAACACGCTCGACACCAGGCCCACCCGGCCGCCGGCCATCTCGGCCGCCATCGCGCGCAGGTAGCCGGGGCGGGCGCGGACGTTGGAGTCGGAGATCAGCAGGTGCTCGTGGCGGGCGCGTGGGGCCATCGCGGCGAGGTTCGTCACCTTCGGGTTGTAGCCCAGTGGCGCGGCCCCGCGGACGAGGGTGATCGGGACGCCGGGGAAGTCCCGTTGCAGGCGCTCGGCCACGGCGAGGGCGGGATCGCGCGGGTCTTCGGCCCCCAGGACGATCTCGAAGCCGGGGTAGTCCTGGCCGGCGAGCGAGGCCAGGTTCTCGTAGAGCCCCTCGTCCAACCCCTTCAGCGGCTTGAGGATCGAGATCGGCGGCAGCACCGGCGCCGGGGTCTCGCCGGAGGGCGCGGCGGCGGCGGGGCGCCGGGCGAGATAGACGAGAGCGCCGGCGGTCACCAGCAGCGTCACGCACAGGGAAGTGGCCGCGAGGAGGGTGAGCAGGAGTGTCGGCGTCGCCAAGAGGATGATTGCCTTCCGCTGGCAGAATCGCATTTCCGGGTGACGGAGGGGTCACGCGAAGGCCATCAGTATGCTACAAGAGTTCGCCATGTTTCTCGCCGCCGCCGTCCAACTGACCTCGACCTCCGACGAGGAGGGCAACTGGGAGAGCGCCCGCGCGCTGATCGAGCGCGCCGCCGCCCATGGCGCCCGCTTCGTCGCCACCCCCGAAAACACCAACTACCTCGGCCCCCACGAGGAGAAGGTGCGGCGCGCCGAGCCGCTCGACGGCCGGACCTGCTCGCGCTTCGCCGAGCTCGCCCGCCGCCTCGGGATCCACCTGCTGCTCGGCTCGTTCAACGAGCGCAGCGGCGAGGAAGGGCGCTGCTACAACACCAGCGTCTTCTTCTCGCCCACGGGGGAGATCCTCGGCACCTACCGCAAGATCCATCTCTTCGACGTCGACGTGCCGAACGGCGTGCGCTTCGCCGAGTCGGCCACCTGCAAGCCGGGCGAGGGGACGGCGGTGGTCGCGACGCCGCTCGGCCGCTTCGGCCTCACCATCTGCTACGACCTGCGCTTCGGCGAGCTCTACCGTCGGCTGGTCGACGAGGGAGCGGAGATCCTGATGATCCCCTCGGCCTTCACGCTGGCGACCGGCAAGGACCACTGGGAGCCGCTGATCCGCGCCCGGGCCATCGAGACCCAGTGCTGGGTGATCGCCCCCGCTCAGCATGGGAAGCACGACGACGGCGGCCTCGCCCACACCTGGGGGCACGCGATGATCGTCGACCCCTGGGGGATTCCGGTCGCCACCGCCGCCGACGGCCCCGGCCTCGCCCTCGCCGAGATCGACCTCGACCGCGTGGCGAGGATCCGCCAGGCCATCCCGGTGGCGCGGCACCGGCGGCTGTAAGATAGGCTCCTCCAGCCCATGAAGTCCTCGTACCAGCTGTTCAAGCTCTGGTGGCTCGCCGTCCTGCCGCTGACCAAGGACGCGATCCACGTCTACATCGGCTTCGTCCTGCTGCTGGTGGCGCTGATCGTCTTCCGGCGGCGCCTGTCGTCCTACCAGGCGCTGATCCCCGGGCTCCTGGTCTCCCTGCTGCTGGAGTACTTCGACCTGCGGGACGGCTACAGCCTGGGGGCGAGCGTCCACGACATCATCAACACGAATTTGCTGCCGTTCGTGCTGGTGACGCTGGCGCGGTTGCAGATTTTCAATCTTTGAAGGAACAGGGACGAACACGGACTGACACGGACGAACACTGCCTTGGGTCCGTGCCCGTCCGTGTTCGTCCCTTGCGTCCGTGTTCCTTCAGCCTCAGGCGCTCGCCGCCTGCCGCTTCTCGCGGTGGCGCGACTCGCCGAGGAGCCGGGAGAGCTCGGCCGGATCGACCGGCTTGACCAGGTAGCGGTCGAACCCGGCCTGGAGCGCCCGCCGCCGGTCCTCGGGCTGGCCGTAGCCGGTCATCGCGATGAGCGCGATCTCGCCCCCGCCGAGGAGCGAGCGGATGCGGCGGGCCACCTCGTTGCCGTCGAGCCCTGGCAGCCCGATGTCGATCAGGGCCACCTCGGGGCGGACCGCGAAGGCCATCTCCACCCCTTCCGGGCCGTTGCCGGCCACCGACACCTGGTACCCCCAGATCTCCAGCAGCTCGCGGAGCGACTCGCGGCCGTCCTCGTTGTCCTCGACGACGAGGACGTGAGTCCCGGACGCCGGTGCCACCGACTCGGCCGCGCGGGCGGGGGGGGGCGGCGGCCGCCGGAAGGAGGAGGTCCGGCGGTCCTCGGCCAGCAGGGGGAGGCGGACGATGAACTCGCTCCCCTGCCCCGGGCCGTCGCTCACCGCCTCCACCCGGCCGCCGTGCATCTCGGTGAGGCTGCGCACCAGCGGCAGCCCCAGCCCCAACCCCCCTTCGGAGCGCTGGCGCGAGCTCTCCACCTGGGCGAACGGCTCGAAGATCGTCTGCAGCATCTCGGGCGAGAGACCGACGCCGTTGTCGCGCACCCGCAGCAGCGCCTCCCCTCCCACGGTCTCCACCGAGACCCCCAGCCGCCCTCCGCGCGGGGTGTACTTGATGGCGTTCTGGAGCAGGTTGCAGGCCACCTGCTCGAGCCGCACCGGGTCCCCCATCACCACCGCCGTCCCCGTCGCCACCTCCAGCTCGAGGTCGTTGCCGCGGGCGAGCGAGCTCATGCCGAGCTCCGAGAGGCACCGCTCGACGACGTCCCGGAGGTCGACCGGCCGGCGCTGCAGGCTGATCTTGCCGAGGGTCACCCGGGAGACGTCGAGCAGGTCGTCCACCATGCGCACCAGGTGACGGGTCTGGCGCATGATGATCTCCCGCTGGCGGATCTCCTGCTCGTCCTGGGAGCCCACCTCGTCCAGCACCCAGAGGGCGTTGCGGATGGCGGCCATCGGGTTGCGCAGCTCGTGGCCGAGCATGGCGAGGAACTCGTCCTTGCGGCGGTCGGCGTCGGCCTGGCGGTCGAGCAGGTCGCGCACCTCGTACTGGCGGCGGCGGGCGCGCAGAGCCGCCTTGACGGCGCTGACCAGGGTGCTCAGGCGCACCGGCCGTTCGAGGATGGTGGCGTTGCCGAGCGGGACCAGGGTCTCGAGGATGTGCTCGCTGCTCTCGCCGCTGCGGGTGAACACGATCAGCGGCAGGTCCGACCAGGGCGCCTGCTCCCCGAGGACCGCCAGCAGGCCGTCGACGACGTCCGGATGGAGCGCCTCGTCGGCGAGGATCACCGCCCCGGCCCCGGCCGCGATCTCCTGGAACAGCTCGGCCGGGCCGGCGCAGGCGTGCCCCGGCACCTCCATCGAGGTGAGGAGCTGGCAGGCGAGCACGCCGTCGCGGCCGGTGGGCGCCAGCACCAGCACGCGCTGCTCGCAGATCTCCAGGTCAGGCAATTTCTGGCTCCTTCTCCGGCGCGGTGGCGTCTCCCGTCTCGATCAGCGGCTCGGCTCCTCCAGTGTATTCGAGCCGCCCGGTGAGCACCCCCTGGAAGTCCCGGAGCTCGCGGCCGACGCGCGGCCCTTCGGGGGAGATGCGCAGCTCGCGCACGGTGCTCTCGTGGAAACCCGTGCGGCGCTTGACCAGCGAGATCGCCTTGCGCACCTCGCCGAACGCCTCGAAGTAGCGCAGCAGGAGCACCGTGTCGGCCAGGTAGGAGAGGTTCACCGGCGACTCCAGGTCCTCGCCCAGGAAGCCCGCCTGCGCCATGATCAGGAAGGTCAGGACCCCCTGCTGGCCGAGGTAGGTGAGCAGCTCGTGGAGATGGAGCACGAGGAAGCGCTCCTCCGGCATGGCGTGCTGGTAGCCGTTGAGGCTGTCGATCACCACGATCCGGGTGCCCCCCTCCACCGCCCGCTTGATGTCGTGGGCGAGCTCGCCCGGCGAGAGCTCGGCCGGATTCACCCGGCGGATGACGATCCGCCCCTCCTCGAGATGGCCGCGGAGACGGAGACCCAGCCGCTCGGCGCGGGCGACCCAGGTGACCGGCGACTCGTCGAAGGTATAGATCGTGGCGCGCTCCCCCCGGCTCGCGGCCGCCGAGACGTACTGCGCCGTCAGAGTCGACTTGCCGACCCCGGCGGGGCCCAGGAGCATGACGCTGGTCCCCTGGTCGATGCTGCCGCCCAGCATGGCGTCCAGCTCCGGCAGGCCGCTCGCCATCACTCCGGTGGATCCCTCGGGCGTGCTCGCCTGCTCGCCGGCCACCAGGCGCGGGAAGACCACCAGTCCGCCGGTAGTGATCCGGTAGTCGTGGTAGCCGTCGCGGAACGCGACGCCGCGCACCTTCTGCACCCGCACCCGCCGCCGCTGGCCGCCGTAGCCGGGAGCGATCTGCTCGAACGAGATGACGCCGTGGGTCAGGCTCTGGAGCTGGAAGTCACCCGTCGTGGAGCCGGTGTAGTCGAGCAGCAGCACCGTGCAGCTCTGGCCGGTGAAATAGTGCTTGAGCGCCAGGATCTGCCGCCGGTAGCGCAGCGAATCGCGGGCCAGCAACCGCATCTCGGAGAGCGAGTCGAAGACCACCCGCAGCGGCCGCACCCGCTCCACCGTGTCGAGCACCGCCCGGGTGGTCTCGGAGAGCTCGACCTCGGAGGGGTGGAACAGGGTGTACTGCGAGTCGGCCTTGAGGCTCTCCTCGGCGGTCTGCAGCTCGCAGATGGTGATGCCGTCGAGCGACCAGCCGTGAGAGGCGGCCACGTCGCGGAGCTCTTCCTCGGTCTCGGAAAGGGTGGCATAGACGCCCGGCTCGCCGTTGCGGGCACCCTCGAGCAGAAACTGCAAGGCCATGGTGGTCTTGCCGGCGCCGGGATCGCCTTCCAGCAGGTACATCCGGTTGATGGGGAAACCGCCGCCGAGGATGTAATCGAGCCCCTCGATCCCCGTGGCGGCCCTGGCGGACCCCTTGAAGCTCTGCTCGCTCATCGTTCTCGTCCACACGCCCGCCCCAAGGTCCAGTCCCCGGCGGCGAAAGGCCACTTGCGGCTCACCGTGCAAATCCAGTGCCGAATTCCGGGCCAGACCTTATCGATCCGGATCGATAACTTGGGATTGTAACGGATTCGCCGTCCATCCGGCCGCTTCTCCGGTTAAACTTCCCCGTCATCTTTAAAGCGCTGTCCATGCCGCCCCGGCGGCTGGAGCTTCAACCCGGAGGAAACCCGCATGCTCGTCGCTCGCCGAATCTCGCTCGCCCTGGCTCTGGCCGCCGCCTTGTCCGTACTGCCGGTCCGCCCGGCCGGAGCCCAGTGCGTCAGCCTGACGACCCTCGGGTCGGCCTCCACCCAGAACTTCGACACGCTCTCGAACGTGGCTGGAAGCACCACCAACACCCTGGCGATCCCCGGGTGGTTCCTCACCGAAAGCGGGGGCGGCGCGAGAGACAACGAGCAGTACGCCGTCGACACCGGCGGCAGCACCACGGGCGACATGTACAGCTACGGCGCGGCCGCCAGCACGGAGCGGGCTCTGGGCCAGTTGCGCAGCGGCACGCTGATCCCGCTTTTCGGAGCCTGCTTCACCAACAACACCGGCTCGACGATCACCAGCCTGGCGATCGCCTACAACGGCGAGGAGTGGCGCCTGGGCACGGCGGGCCGGACGGATCAGATGAACTTCGAGTACAGCCTCAACGCCACGGACCTGGTGACCGGCGCCTGGACCAGCGTCGCCGCCCTCAACTTCGTCACCCCGGACACCGCCACGGCCGGAGCCAAGAACGGCAACGCGGCGGCCGACCGCACGGCGCTTTCCTCGACGATCCCGGCGCTCGGCATCGCCAACGGGGCGACGTTCTGGATCCGCTGGAACGATACCGACGCCACCGGCGCCGACGACGGCTTGGCGATCGACGACTTCTCGCTGACGCCCAACGCGGTGCCGCCGGTCAACCTGACGGTCAACGACGTCTCGCTGAACGAGGGGAACGCCGGTACCACCAGCTTCACCTTCACCGTCAGCCTCTCGGCCCCGGCGGGGCCCGGCGGCGTGACCTTCGACATCGCGACCGCCGACGGCACGGCCACGGCGCCCGGCGACTACACGGCCAAGTCGCTGACCGCGCAGACGATCCCGGCGGGCAGCTCGACCTACAGCTTCACCGTGCTGGTCAACGGCGACACCACCCCGGAGGTCAACGAGACCTTCCTGGTCAACGTCACCAACGTCACCGGCGCCACCGTCACCGACGGCCAGGGGCAGGGGACGATCGTCAACGACGACGCCGCCCCCAACCTGACGGTCAACGACGTCTCGCTCAACGAGGGGAACGCCGGCACCACGACCTTCACCTTCACGGTGAGCCTCTCGGCCCCGGCCCCGGCGGGCGGCGTGACCTTCGACATCGCCACCGCCAACGGCACGGCCACGGCGGGCTCGGACTACACGGCGAAGTCGCTGACCGGGCAGACGATCCCGGCGGGGAGCTCGACCTACACCTTCGACGTGCTGGTCAACGGCGACACCACCCCCGAGACGGACGAGACCTTCTTCGTCAACGTCACCAACGCCACCAACGCCATCGTGACGGACGGCCAGGGGCTGGGGACGATCGTCAACGACGACATCACCAGGATCCACGACGTGCAGGGCAACGGCGCCGCGACCCCGATCCCGGGCGCCACGGTCACGGTCGAGGGGGTGGTCACCGCCAACTTCCAGGGGACCAACAAGCTGCGCGGCTTCTTCCTCCAGGAGGAGGACGCCGACGCCGATGCCGACCCCGCCACCTCCGAGGGCATCTTCATCTTCTGCAGCAGCTGCCCGACCCCGGTCGCCGAAGGGCAGCGGGTCAAGGCCACGGGGACGGTCTCGGAAAACTTCAACATGACCGAGATCACCGCCAGCACGGCGCCCTCGGTCGTCGTCACCGACGCCGGCAACCACCTCGCCGAGGTGACTCCGGCGGCGATCACCCTGCCGGTCGTCGGCGACATCGACATGTTCTACGAGGCGCGCGAGGGGATGCTCGTCACCTTCACGAACACCCTCACCGTCGCGGAGTACTTCGAGCTCGGGCGCTTCGGCCAGATCGTGCTGACTCAAGGGGGCCGGCCGTTCCAGTTCACTGAAGACGCGACCCCCAGCGTGGCGGGCTACGCCGCCCATCTCGACGCCGTCGCCCGGCGGGAGGTGATCCTCGACGACGACAACAACGCCCAGGAGGCGTACCTCAACCAGCCGGACGGCTTGCAGGCCGTCTTCTACCCGCAGGCCAACGGCGGCTTCTCTGTGGGTACTCAAGGGGTGGACTTCTTCCGTGGCGGCGACCTCGTGAACGGCCTTACGGGCGTCCTCCACTGGGACTTCCCGGGCTTCGGCGCCAACACCTGGCGCATCCGACCCACAGCCGCGCACCCGGTGACCTTCACCGTCGCCAATCCGCGCCCGGCGACGCCGCCGGCGGTCGGCGGCGCGATCAAGGCCGTGGGGATGAACCTCCTCAACTACTTCACGACGATCGACACCACCGCCAGCACTTCGACAGGGCCGTGCGGTCCGGCCTTCGACCAGGACTGCCGCGGCGCCGACAGCGTCGCCGAGCTCAACCGCCAGCGGGAGCGGGCCTCGATCGTGGTCTGCACGCTCAACGCCGACATCTACGCCTTCATGGAGCTCGAGAACACCACCCCGAGCGCCACCATCACCGACCTCCTCGGCGCCATCAACGCCCGCTGCGGCGGCGCCCACCCCTTTGCCTTCGTGAACACCGGCGGCACCCTCGGCACCGACGCCATCCGGGTGCAGCAGATCTACCGGACGGGCGTGGTCTCCCCCGTCGGCTCGCCGCTGGTCGATCTCGATCCGATCCACAACCGGCCGCCCACCGCCCAGACCTACGATGTCGTGGACGCCGCGAACCCGGCGTTCGGCAAGCGCTTCACCGTGATCGCCAACCATTTCAAGTCGAAGGGGTGCCCCGGCACAGGGGCCGACGCCGACGCCGGCGACGGCCAGAGCTGCTTCGCCGACCGGCGGACGCAGCAGGCGGCGCGGCTGCTCACCTGGATCAACGGCACCGTGCTGCCGGCGGCCGGCGATCCGGACGTGCTGCTCCTCGGCGACTTCAACTCGTACGCGCAGGAGCCTCCGGTCACGACGCTGGAGTCGGGCGGCTACACCGACCTCGAGTCCGCGTTCGACCCGAACACCTATTCCTACCTGTTCAGCGCCGAGCTCGGCCATCTCGACTACGCCTTCTCGAGCACCAGCCTCACCCCGCAGATCACCGGCGCCGCCCCCTGGCACATCAACGCCGACGAGGTGGATCTCTTCGACTACAACGATGAGGTCAAGGACGTCGGTGAGTCCACCTTCGAGGAGAAGCCGGACGGCTCCGCCTTGGTGCCGCCGCGGGTCGTCTTCCAGCCGGGCACCCCCTACCGGGCGTCCGATCACGATCCCGTGCTCGTCGGGCTGTTCCCGGTGGCGGACCTCGCGATCACCAAGACCAACGGCGTGGCGACGGCGACGCCGGGCGGCTCGGTGACCTACACGATCACGGCGTCCAACGCCGGTCCGAGCAACGCGACCGGCGCGACGGTGGCCGACACCTTCCCGGCTTCGCTGACCTGCACGTGGACCTGTGTGGGGGCCGGCGGCGGCACCTGCACGGCGTCGGGCTCAGGGAACATCAACGGCACCGTCAACCTGCCGGCCGGCGGCAGCGTCACCTACACGGCGACGTGCGCGATCAGCCCGGCGGCGACCGGCTCGCTCACCAACACCGCGACCGTCTCGAGCACTACGACTTCCGACTCCAACACGGCCGACAACAGCGCGACCGACACCGACACCCTCACCGCCCAGGCGGATCTCGCGGTGACGAAGACGGACGGCGTGACCACGGCGACCGCGGGTGGCTCGGTGACCTACACGATCACCGCCTCCAACTCCGGTCCGAGTAACGCGACCGGGGCGACGGTGGCGGACACCTTCCCGGCTTCACTGACCTGCACGTGGACCTGCGCGGGGGCCGGCGGCGGCACCTGCACGGCGTCGGGCTCGGGCAACATCAACAGCACCGTCAACCTGCCGAGCGGCGGCAGCGTCACCTACACGGCGAGCTGCACGGTCTCGGCGGCGGCCACCGGCACACTGAGCAATACGGCGACGGTGACGGCTCCGGCCGGCGTCACGGATCCGGCGCCGGGCAACAACAGCGCGACGGACAGCGACACGCTCGCCGCTCAGGCGGATCTGTCGATCACCAAGACGGACGGCGTGACCACGGCGATCGCGGGTGGCTCGGTGACCTACACGATCACCGCCTCCAACTCCGGCCCCAGCAACGCCACGGGCGCGACGGTGGCGGACACCTTCCCGGTTTCGCTGACCTGCACGTGGACCTGCGTGGGGGCCGGTGGCGGCACCTGCACGGCGTCGGGCTCGGGCAACATCAACAGCACCGTCAACCTGCCGAGCGGCGGCAGCGTCACCTACACGGCGAGCTGCACGGTCTCGGCGGCGGCGACCGGCACACTGAGCAACACGGCGACGGTGACGGCTCCGGCCGGAGTCACCGATCCGGCGCCCGGCAACAACTCGGCGACCGACACCGATACGCTGGGGGCCTCGGCCGATCTGTCGGTGACCAAGACGGATGCCTTCGACCCGGCGGTAGGAGGCATCAACTTCAACTACACCATCACGGTGACCAATGCCGGCCCGAGCACCGCGGCCAGCGTGAGCCTCTCCGACACGCTGCCGGCCGGGACGACGTTCGTCTCGCTCTCCTCGCCGGGCGGCTGGTCGTGCACGACTCCGGCGGTGGGCGCGGGCGGCACCATCACCTGCACGAACGCCAGCCTGGCCGTGGGCAGCGCCGTCTTCACCCTGACGGTGGCGATCGCTCCCTCCACGACGGGCACGATCAGCAATACGGCGACGGTCTCCGCGGCCACCGCCGACCCCAACCCGGGCAATAACAGCGCCACGGCGACCACCCTGATCGGGTCCGCGGCGGATATCTCGGTCACCAAGGTGGATACCCCGGATCCGGTGCTGGCGGGGTCGAACCTCACCTACACGATCACGGTGGGCAACGCCGGTCCGAGCAACGCCCCCACGGCGAGCCTCACCGACACGCTGCCATCGGGCACCACGTTCGTGTCGCTATCGTCTCCGGGCGGCTGGTCGTGCACCACCCCGGCGGTGGGCGCGGGCGGCACCGTCACCTGCTCGAACCCCTCGATGCCCCTGGGCAGCGCGGTCTTCACCCTGACCGTCCAGGTCGCCAGCTCGGTGGCGGACGGCACGGTGATCTCCAACACCGCCACGGTCGCCGAGATCGCGAGCGACCTGAACCCCGGCAATGAGAGCGCCACGGCGACCACCACCGTGAGCCATCCGGCCTCGCCGGCCTCGGTCTCCGGCACCAAGACGGCCGCCGGTCCCTTCACCCCGGGCAGCACCCTGGTCTACACGGTGGTGCTCACCAACAGCGGCCCCGGCACCCAGGGGGACAACCCGGGCAACGAGCTCACCGACGTCCTGCCGGCCGGGCTGACCCTGGTCAGCGCCACCGCCACCTCGGGCACGGCGGCGGTGAACGTGGGCACCCGCACGGTGACCTGGAACGGCTCGATCCCGGCCGGCGGCTCGGTGACGATCACCATCAACGCCACCATCGACGCCAACGTCGCCCCCGGCACGACGATCTCCAACCAGGCGACCTTCAACTACGACGCCGACGGCAACGGCACCAACGAGTCCTCCGGCGTGACCGACAGCCCGGCGGCCGGCGGCGCCGCCGATCCGACGACGTTCCAGGTGCAGGGCGGGGCGGTCGTGCCGCCGATCCCGACCCTCAGCGAGGTGGGGCTGATGATGTTGGCCCTGCTGCTGGCGCTGGGCGGGGCGGTGATGCTGCGGCGGCGGCGGGCGTAGGGCGGGAGTCGGAATCCGGACGGTCCAGGGGTTTGTGCCCTTGGACCGTCCTGCCCTCCGGACGCACCGCTGGGCAAGAACCCTTGTACAGGGTTTTTCACCCTCTCCAATGCTCCAGCGCTATAATTCCCCCCAGAGCAGCGTCATCGCAGGCCCGATCTCGTCAGTCAACTCGTTGCAGGAGACTTTTCTTATGCCCCGCCCCCTCGTCCGCTCCCTGCTCCTCGCCGCCCTCTGCGCGGCCGGAGCCGCCCATGCCGGCACGGTCTACGTCCCCTCGCCCGGCCTCGCGCCGGTCGGCGGCTCCACCTACGAGGTGCAGATCTCGATCACCAACAACGCGACCGCCGCCAGCGACGTCAAGGGGGCCCTGCTGCTGACCGACACCGACGGCACCCCGCGCCCGACGCCGCCCGCCACCGTCACGGTCCAGGGGGGGCGCACCTTCGTCGTCAAGCCGGGCGCCTTCCGCGGCATGGTCGAGCTCGCCGGCGGCAGCGACGTGCGCTACTCGGCCCGCCTCGTCGGCACCGGTCCCGGCCGGCTCGGGGTCTACCTGCCGGTGATCACCGCCGACAACCTGATCCACGGCGGCCAGACCGTGACCCTCCAGGGGCTCGCCGGCGGCTCCGGCCGCTCGGCCGACCTGACGCTGATCAACCTCGCCTCGACCGCCTCCCAGTGCACGGCTTCCCTGGTGCAGGCCGACGGCTCCGTCCTCGCGGGGCCGAGCGTCTTCGCCCTCAAGCCGCTCTCCCACCGGGCCATCCCGAACCTCTTCTCCGGCGGCCTCGCCAGCGAGGTCCGGGCGGTGGTGAGCTGCACGCAGAACTTCTTCTCCTTCGCCCTGCTCTCCGACGCCGCCACCGGGGAGATCTCCTACGTCGGCCCCGCGGGCAACGGCGCTTCGGGCATCGGCGGCACGACTCCGGCGGCGGGTTGCCCGGCCGGCGCCACCTGTTTCAACACCAATGGGATCGTCCACCAGCCGACCCCGGCCCACCGGGTGCAGCGGGTCAGCTACCCGGCCCCGGCCGGCGTCGCCACCCGCCTGCGGCTGTCGCTCGACGTCACGGTCGGCCCCTGGTACGCCCCGGACCCCGCGGGCAAGACCCTGATCTACTGGTTCGTGATCAACCGCAACTTCGACATGGCCGGCCTGCTCTACTTCCGCGGTCCGGACCCGGCCCACCCGGCCCTGGAACAGAGCCAGGCGATCGCGCGCCACGGCATCGGGCTGACCCACCCGCAGAAGCTCAAGGTCCAGCAGCCGTTCGTCGCCCAGATCGGGCACACCTACCACGTCGACAACGACTACGACATGGGGCGCGGCGTCTACACGGTGACGATCACCGACACCGCGACCGGTGTGGTCGCGGTGCAGCTCGTGGGCGCCCCCAACGTCCGCTCGTTCAATCTGAAGGCGACAGACAACCTCCTCATCGACATGGGCTTCCCCGGCACCGGCGTCGACGAGGTGCCCACCGACGGCTGGACGTACAGCAACGTCCACGTGGAGGTTTACAGGTAGGAGAGGGTTTACGCCCCTGCCGGGGCGGACCCTCACTCCCCGACCCCTCTCTCCCGTCCCCTCCCTCACCGGGAGAGAGGGGCTCAGGAGAAGAGGGGTTTTGCTTTGGTGAGACGTTTCTTGTTTTCTCCCTCTTCTCCCGGTGAGGGAGGGGGGAGGGGACGGGAGAAGAGGGCCGGGGTGATGAGGGGCCCTACGCCGTCCGCGCCGCTTCCTGGATGGCGGTCTGCAGCGCCTGGAGGTTGATCGGCTTGGTGAGGTGGCGCTCGAAGCCGGCCTCCAGGCTGCGGCGCACGTCTTCCTCCATGCCGTAGCCGGAGAGGGCGATCCCGCGGACGCCGTAGCGGCGGTGCAGCTCGGTCATCAGCTCGAGCCCGCTGCCATCCGGCAGGCCGAGGTCGCTCAGCACCAGATCGAAGCGGCCGCCCTGGCACTCGGCCGCGGCGAGCCCGGCGGCCACCGAGCCCGCCACCGTGATCTCGTGGCCCATGTCGCGGAGCAGCTCCGCCATCGCCTCGGCCGTGTCGATGTGGTCCTCGACGAGGAGCATGCGGAGCTTCGCGGCCGTCGGCTGGGGCGCGGCCTCCACGGCCGGGCGGCTGCCGGCGGCCGGCGCCGCCGGCCGCGACCGCAGGTCGCCGACCGGCAGCCGCACCGAAAAGATCGAGCCCCGCCCCTTGCCGTCGCTGGTGGCGGCGAGGCTGCCGCCGTGCAGCTCGACGATCGCCTTGCTGATGGCGAGCCCCAGCCCGAGGCCGCCGAAGCGGCGGGTGATCGTCTGCTCCCCCTGCTTGAAGGCGTCGAAGATGTCGAGCAGGACGTCCGCCTCGATGCCGATCCCGGTGTCCGCCACCTCGACGACGAACTGGGGGCCGGCGGGGGTCTCCTCGCGCCAGGACCGCACGGCGATCGTGCCGCTCGGGGGGGTGAACTTGACGGCGTTGCTGAACAGGTTCCAGAACACCTGGATCAGCCGCGGGGTGTCCGCCCAGACGGCGTGATCCTCGGGCGCCAGGTCGACGACCAGGCGCAGCTTCTTCTCCAGCAGATCGCCGCTCGCGGTCTGCAGGGCGTGGTCGAGGACCTGCTTGAGGTCCGCGACCTCGCGGTGCAGCTCGAGCTTGCCACGGGCGACGCGGGTGAGGTCGAGCATGTCGTCGATCAGCCGTGCCTCCAGCTCCACGTTGCGCCGCACCATCCGGAGATTGGCGCGCACGTCCACCGGCAGCCGCGGCTCGTCCTGGAGCGCCGAGACGACGGCGAGCACGGGGGTCAGCGGGGTGCGCAGCTCGTGGCTCAGGGTGGCGAGGAAGTGGTCCTTGGCCTGGTTGGCGGCCTCGGCCTCCTGGCGCGCCCGGTCCATTTCCAGCTCGGCGTGCCGGCGCGCCGTGATGTCCGTCAGCGTGAGCACGCAGCCGAGGAGCTGGTCGTCGGCCGCGTACAGCGGCCCGGCGCTCACCTGGAACCGGCAGAGATCCCCGTTCTCCATGGGGAGCTCGGCTTCGATCCCCTGCACCACCCGGCCCTTGAAGACATCGTCGAAAGGGATCCCCGGCGAGCCTTCCGGCCCGTCCCCCACCAGCGGGAAGGCGTGCGAGAACTTTTCTCCCACAGGGTTGCACACGCACAGCCGCTGCGCGGCCAGGCTGGCGCGCAGCACCCGCTCCTCGGGGTCGCAGACGACGATCGCCTCGGTCGCGTGCTCGAAGATCGAGCGGGCCAGCTTCTCGGCGGCGACGAGCTGCTCGTTGCGCTTCTGCTCGGTGAGGTCGGTCGCCACCAGGCAGATCGCCTCGACCTCCTCCAGCCGCAGCGGGCTGGTGGAGAGGTAGACCGGGACGGTCTCCTCCCCTCTCAGGAAGGTCATCTCCCGCTTCCCCGACCGGTCCAGCCCCTCGCTCAGGACGGATTCGAGCTCCGCCCGGTCCGACTCGCGCACGAAGCGGGAGAGGGTGCTGCCGATCATGTCCTCCAGCGCCGTCCCCACGATCTCGGCGAAGCAGCGGTTGCAGTAGAGGATGACGCCGTCGGCGGTGAGGGTGGCCGCCCCCTCGTGCATCTCTTCGAGAAAGATCCGGTAGGAGTGGTCGGCGCCCATCAGGGTGAAGATCTGATCTCCCCGGGTGCCCGCCACGACCAGCGCGTCCACCTCGCCTCCGCGGATGGCCCGCAGCGTCTCCTCGGCCTCGAGGAGACGGGCGCGGAGATCCTCCACCTCGGTTGCGAGTGCCGTCTCGTTCGTCATCTACCCTTACCCTCCAGCGACTGACCGCAGTTCCAGGCCGGCCAGGAGACGGTCCCGGTCACAAAGATTACCGATCATCCGGCGCAGCGGTCCTGGAGCCTTCCGGACCAGGGTCGGCGCCACCAGGATGTGGTCCCCTTCGGCGAGCGCCGGCTGCTGATAGATGTCGACGACCTGGAGTTGATATTGCCCGGGGAGAACCTCCTCGCAGACCTCCCTGACCTTGGCGACGGCCCGGACCGAGTTCGGCGTCTTGCCCGTCACGTAGAGCCGCAGGATGTACCTGGGAGGTGCCGAGCCGGGAGGAAATGGCCCCTCGCCGACTTCTCCTGGGGATTCGATCCTGGGTTCATCCATGGTAAATGGAGACAGCTCTGCAAGTTTCGCGCCGCCGGCTCGGACCGGAACGGCTCAGGTCCCGGAACGGCTCAGGCCCGGGGAACCACGTCCAGCCCCACCAGCACGCGATCCGTATTGGAAAGATCGCCGATGATCCTCTTGAGCGGAGACGGCAGCTCGCGCACCAGGGTGGGGATGGCCACGATCTGATCCCGCTGGGCGAGCTGCGGGTTTTCCATCAGATCGATCACCTCGATCTTGTACTGCCCGTTCATGTGCTCGTCGCAGATCCGCTTGAGGTTGGCGAGCGCGACGATCGACTTGGGCGTCTGTCCCGCGACGTACAGACGGAGGTTCCACTTCTTGGTGTCGGCATTCACGATGATTGTCTCCGGTTCCTTCAAGGCATCGCTTCCAAGGCACTCACTTCCCCAAGGCGCCGCTCTCGTCCTTCCCGGTCGTGGAATTCCCCGGAAGACTACCATCATCGGCGCCACGGATCGAGGCCATCGACGCCCGGCTCGCCCTCGCCTCCTCGTCCTGCCGCGTTGCCTGCCGCACCCGCCTGCCGATCTCCTCCTCCTCCGCCTCGAGCTCGGCGCGAAGCGCGGAGATCTGCCCCTCCATGGCGACCTTCCGGCGGTCGAGCCGGCGCTGCAGGATGGCGATCTCCTCCTGCCTGGCGGCCGACTCGGTCCGCTCGCGCGCCTCCTGGTTGATCCGCGCCGAGCCGGTCAGGATCCCCTCCGCCCCCAGATAGACGTCGACGAGCTGCACTCCATGCTCGGTCAGCAGGAACTCGCGGATCTGGTTCGAGTGGTGCATGCCGCGCGACTTGAGCACGTAGAGCCCGCGGTTGCGCTCGCCGTTGCTCTCCAGGTTGCGCAGCGAGAGCCAGGTGTCCATCAGCGAGGAGACCCCGAGCTGCGTGTCGTTCTCGGCGTCGCCGTTGGACACCAGGCTGGTGAACATCCCCGTGATCTGCCGCGCCTTCAGGAAGTCGATCAGGCGCAGGAGCGCCGCCATGACCTCGTTGGACGAGCCGATCGAAGAGAGGTTGGACAGCGGATCGACGATCACCACGCTCGGCTCGACCTCCGTCACCGCCCGGAAGATGGTGGCCAGGTGCATCTCCAGCCCGAACAGCGTCGGGCGGCTGGCGTGAAACTCGAGCAGCCCGCGCCGGGTCCAGGGGTCGAGGTCCAGACCGATCGAGCGCATGTTGCGGATGATCTGCTGCTGCGACTCCTCCAGCGCGAAATACAGGCAGCGCTCCCCGCGGCGGCAGGTGGCGTCGGCGAAGTGCGCCGAGAGGCTGCTCTTGCCCGTTCCCGCCGTGCCCGAGACCAGGATGCTGGTGCCGCGGAAGAACCCCTCCCCGCCGAGCATCGTGTCCAGCCGCGCGACCCCCGAGGAGATCCGCTCCTCCGACGCCGAATGCTGGAGATGGAGCGCGGTGACCGGCAGCACCTCGAGCCCGTGCTGGTCGATGATGAACGGATACTCGTTCGTGCCGTGGGAGGAGCCGCGATACTTCACGATGCGCAGCCGCCGGGTCGAGACCTGCTCGATGACCCGGTGGTCGAGCAGGATCACGCAGTCCGAGACGTACTCCTCGAGCCCCTGGCGGGTGAGCTGCCCCTCGCCGCGCTCGCCGGTGAGCACCACCGTGACCTTGCGGTCCTTGAGGAAGCGGAACAATCGCCGCAACTCGGCGCGCAGGATCGCCTGGTTGTTGAAGCCGGAGAAGAGCGACTCGATGGTGTCGAGCACTACCCGCTTGGCCCCCACAGTGCGGATGGCGAAGTCGAGGCGCAGGAACAGCCCCTCGAGGTCGTACTCCCCGGACTCCTCGATCTCGCTGCGCTCGACGATAACCGTGTCCATCGCCAGCTTCCCGTTCGCGATCAGGTCGTTGAGGTCGAAGCCGAGGGAGGCGACGTTCTTGGCCAGGTCGTCCGAGGGCTCCTCGAAGCTCATGAACACGCCGGGCTCGTCGAAGCGGGTGACGCCGCTCACCAGGAACTGCATGGCGAACAGCGTCTTGCCGCACCCCGGGCCGCCGCACACCAGCGTCGGCCGTCCAGCCGGCAGGCCGCCGCCGGTGATCTCGTCAAAGCCGCCGATGCCGGTGCGGGCCTTCTCGATACCTTCCAGCGGAACGGACGCGGATGGATTGGCTTGCATCGTATCCATATCGGCGTAACCCTCGAAAGAGATTGAACGTCCAGGGAACCCGGCGGCGATATTGTAGGGGAGCGCGGCCGGTTCGAGAAGCCGGCGGAGTCGAGGCTCGGAGCAGCTCGCTCGATTTGGACTCGGAGCCCGTGGCCGGCGTCGCCGCAAGGCCCGGAGATCGTCCCAGGCCGCCGGCGCGCCGCTCGCGACCGGCGCGAAACCGGCGGAGTCCGCCGCGGAACCTTCGAACCCCACGCCGTTCCCTCGCGAAGAGGTCGCGAAACTCGCCACGCCCGCCCACGGCGCGAGGCGGCGCGTCCGCGGGAAAAGGGGAGCCGCATCGGGCTTTGGGGGGAACGCCCCGGCGTTTGGGGGAATCGATTCCTGGATTTGGGGAACCGCCCGTCGCCTCAGGGCGGACGCCCCTGCTGGTGGGGGAGCCGGCCATCGGCTCCGGGCAACCGCCGCCAGGGATCGGGGAGGCGGTTCCAGCCGGAGGGGAATCCCCCCGGAGGATCGGGGAAACGCCCACGGCGAAAGGGCGGTCGTCTTCGCGGCCGGGGGAGACGTCCGGGCGTCCCGGAGACTGGAGCCCTTCGAGACCGGGCTGGCCGTGGTCTCCGCAACCGGCCAGAAGGAAAGATGCCTCGCCTGCGCGGTCCGTCTACGTGAATGCAGCCCGACTCCGGCAGTCAGGATATACCCGCGGCGGACTGTTGCCAAGGTTCCTTTCCCTGATGACGAAGCTTTCGATCAGCTTCTCGTTCTGATTTCCTCTCGATGGAGCCTGCCGGTCTGCCCTTGGGGCGACCAGCAGCATTGAGCTCCAGAACAATCTCAGCAGCAATATATTGCTTGCGGGTCTCATCCAAAGCATTTGGCTCGATTACTACGTAATCGTTCGGGAGCGCTGTCGCGCGTCATTCGTCGTGGTCCTTACTTTTTGAGGCCTGTTCAAGCCCGAAGCCGGCACGGGGGTCAAAAAGTTTGGGGGCCAAGAGCAGCGCGTCGTTATTGAGCCCCGTAACAACTGTGCTCTTGAACGGTGGCCAATGAGTCCATGCCGGCCGCTCCTCTACGTACCATAGGAGTCGTTTGCTCGGTCCTCCGCTACGTGGAGTGCCAACGCATTCTACAAAGGTTTGCATGAAGGAGTCCTGGTGATAGGCGCGCCAGCGGACGCCCTGAAACCTGGTGTCGATTATTTGGCTCAGTGGAACGCCTTCAACTTCGTAGGACTGAATAGTTCCTATCGCTCGGCTCGTGAAGAACCGGGTGCGCTCATCAACCGCTGGAGCGGCCACGAGACCGGCGGCAAGTATGGCTGTGAATCCTAGCAGGAAAAATACTACCAGGAGCAACCGGCGAAGGCGCATTAACCAGCCACGTAAGGCTTGGTGGCTCAGTTGCAGTCGTAGCATAGCTGAAGTGAGCGGCTGAGGCGATTAAAGTCGTTTCGTATGACCCATCTGGTTGATACGCTGACATCTACAAACAGTGTCGAAGGGAATAGCTGCGATGACCATGTGAACTGCCCGACGGGATCACCTTGGGCCGTATTGAAAGAGAACGACTTCGGACTGGCTGACTGTGAGCATGGGCACGTAAGGTGGAAATGAATCAGGTTGAAGTCGCCACGCGTATCCTCCGGTGGAGGGCCACCCGAAATCAAGCTGCGAAGATGGTGGCGAATGATTCCCAGTGTCGTCGTTGTCGTAGCACCAATAGAGGTTGCGCAGAAGCGAGCAAGTCCCAAGGGGTCTATAAAAGTCAGCGGGCGCGCTGCGGTATAGGAGTAAA
Organism: uncultured Acidobacteriota bacterium; assembly: GCA_963698025.1. Classification (GTDB taxonomy): domain Bacteria; phylum Acidobacteriota; class Thermoanaerobaculia; order Multivoradales; family UBA5704; genus DATARR01. Next base: position 4,472,459 of record OY969112.1, read on the forward strand.
GTGACTCACCAGGATTAGGAGGAAGAGGGTCAGGTTCTGAGTAGCGCCCAGAACCTGATTCATACCACCGGTACAAATTATAATGGAACCGCATTCCGAAACTTCCCCACACCCCATCCTCCCACTGCCCCGGCAACCGCAGAAACACCCCCGCCCCGCCCGCCCCGCTCCAGTCCACTCCGAAGGGCTCGAAGCCTCCCTGCCAGAGGATGCCTGCGTTCGTTCCGGTCGCCACGATCGGCGTTCCCAGGTGATCCGTGGTGAGGAACTTCCAGGCTTCGGCGGGGCCGGTGAGGTCGAGCTGGGCGACGGGGCGGCCGGCGAAGTGGAAGACGTAGCTGCTCTGCGGGGCGGTGCTCCTCTGCAGGGCGTGCAGGAGGCCTTCGGAGCTGTAGGTGGGGTGGACGGCCGGTTTCGCGGCGCAGGTCGGGAGGATGGTGACGCCCAGGGCGGCGCTCCAGCTACAGATATCTCCCGTCTCGAAGCCGTCGAGGAAGGGGAGCGCGGAAGTGTCCGCCAGGGTCAGGTAGTCCCGGCCATCGTAGCGGAAGGCCGTGCCGGCTTTGGGGCTCGTCGCCTCCATGGCGGCGAGATGGCCGGCGTCGTCGCTGGTGAACAGGGTCGAGGCCGATCCTTGCGTGATCTGCTGGAGATTACCAGCAGCATTGTATTGATAGGTCCGGGTTCCTCCCGCTCCGAGCTGGAGGCTGGCGAGGATCGGCGAGTGGCCGTTTCCCGGCGGCGGGACGAGCTGGTAGGTGTAGGTGTCTGTCGTGCCGCCGTGGACCTCGGTCAGCCGGTTGCCGATCTTGTCGTAGGTCCAGGAGCGGGTGCCCCAGGGGCCGTCACCGCGGGTGAGGAAGTATTGATCGTCCTGGTAGCCGAAGGTCCGGTTGCGAGCGGGGTTGAGGAGGTCGGCGATCGAGGAGATGTTGCCGACGTTGTCCGTCGCGTAGGTCCAGCTCAGGAGGTTGCTCGGGCTCCCCAGGGTGATCGCGGAGGGGAAGTACCGCTGCGTGAAAGCGTGCCCCTCGGTGAGACCGTTGCCGAGGGTGAGGCTGGCGAGCGGGCCATAAGGGAGGTAGCTCGCGGAGGAGACCAGCGGCTGGTCGGGCTTGCCCGCGCGCTGCGCCAGCAGGCTTGCCGGCCGGTCGGCGAAATCGTAGGTGGTCACCGCCGTCACCCCTCCAGGATAGACGAGCGAGGTGGGGTTGCCGTTCGCGTCGTAGGCGTAGGCGAGCTCGCCGTCCTGGATCAGCCGGCCGAAGCGGTCGTAGCGGTAGTCGATGATGGAGGCGATCGTGGCGGTGCCGCGGGTGATGCGGGTGAGCCTTCCCTTGGAGAAGGCGACCGCCGGATCGTCATAGGTGTAGGCGACGTCGAGGTCGGGCGTGGGATAGATCACCGCCGTGGCGCGGTCCAGGGCATCGACGGTGCGGCTCATGGCGATCCCCCGGGCGTCGATCTGCGAGGTCAGCTCCGCGTGCTCGTTGTAGGCGTAGGTGGTCGTCCCCGAGGCGGGGGAGACCTGCGAGGTCATCAGATCCCGGTCGCCGTAGGCATAGGTGGTGACGTTCCCCTCGGCGTCGGTCACCTTGTTGAGATGGTCTTGGACATCGTAGCCGTAGGAGGTCACGGCGTTGCCGCCGACGGCCGCGGTCCAGGGCTGGAGAACCGAGGAGAGGCGGTTCAGGAGGTCGTAGGCATAGGTCTGGGTCGGGCTGGGGTTCGAGGCCTTGGGGTGGTTGGCGTCCCAGACCTTCTCCAGGTTGCCGTCGCAGTCGTAGGCGTACTCGGTGACGGCGCCGCCCGGATAGATCGTCCTGTCGAGGTGGCAGCGGGAAGAGTAGGCGTAGCTGGTGAAGGAGGCCGACACCCAGGCCGAGCCGTTCCAGCTCTGGAGCTCCTCCTTGGTCCGGTGGCCGTAGGCGTCGAGGGTGTAGAAGGTCCGGTCGCCGTGCGTGGAGGCGTCCGGCTTGCGCTCGGTCGAGGTCAGCCGGCCCGCGGCGTCATAGCCGTACTCGACGACGTTCCCCCGCGGCATCGCCGTCCGGAACAGATCGCCGAAAGTGTTGTAGGTGTAGGTGGTGACCAGGTCCCCGGCCGCGGTAGCCCCCTTCTGGGTGACGGAGGTGACGCGGTCGAGGCTGTCGTAGGCGGTCGCCGTCTGGACGCCGTTCGGATCGGTCAGCGAGGTCCGGCGGTTGAAGGCGTCGTAGCCGAAGGTGGTGGCGCCGATCAGCGGGTCGGTCCGGGTGAGCGGCAGGAGGTTGCCGCGAGTGGAGTCGTAGGTCGTGGTGGTCGCGTCGGCCGTGCCATAGCCGGGGGGATCGACCGTCAGCGGCTGGCCCGCGGCGTTGAAGGTGGCCGTGGTGGCGTAGGTGAAGCTGCTCCCCGCTTCGGCTCCCTGGAGCGTTCGGGTCTCGAGATCGCCGGCCGCGTTGTAGGCCAGCACCGTCGTCCGAGTGGCGCTCCCGCCCGCGGTCGAGGGGGCGTCGACGCGGGTGGGAAAGGCGGGGAAGGAGGCGTTGCCATACTGGTACGTGGTGGTGCGGGCGAGCGGGGTGCCGGCGGCCTCGGTCTTCGAGATCATCCGGCCGTTGGCGTCGTAGGCGTACTGGACCACGATCCCCCGGCCGTCCGTCGTCTGCGTGGGCAGGAGCGGGTTTGCCACATCGCCGTAGACGAGCACCGTGTTGGGGCCGGTGCCACAGACCGGGCAGTCCCCCTGGATCTGCGTGACCTTGGGCTTGCTGCTTCCGGTGTCGCGGGAGAGCGCGTAGGTGGTGGTCTGCCCGAGGGGATCGGTGACGACGGACTGACTGGGGAGCGTGGGGTTGATGTAGGAGAAGGTGTAGACCTCGACGGCGTTGGTGCCGGTCGCTGACGGATCGCCCTTCCAGGTCCGCGCGACGTTGCCGGAGGCGTCGAGCTCCCAGGCAGCCTCGATGCGGTGGACGAAGTCGGTGCTCACCAGGTCGCGACGGGTCAGGTAGCCAGGGAAGCGTGGGTCGTCGTAGTGGAGCTCCAGCGCCGTGCCGTCCGGCCGGTCGATCCGGGTGAGATCGTCGCCGGTCCAGGTATAGAGCCAGCTCCGCTGCGCCGTGCCGCCGACGCCGATCTGGCGGATCTCGGCCAGCTTGCCGCTCGGGTCATAGAAGAAGTCTTCCCGCCGGCCGTCGGGGAGCGTGACCCGGGTCAGGGGGCCGGAGCTGTAGTCGGCCACCCGGGCGTTGCCGTTGCGGTCCACGGTCTGGGTCCAGCGGCCGGCGGCGTCGAAGTCCTCGATCGCTCCGTCCAGATCCTTCAGCTCCCAGCCGGTCGCGGTGCGGGTGAGCTTGCGGTGCTCGTCGGTCGGCTTCGCCGTGGAGTAGGCGCCGCCCGAGAGGCCGGAGAACTCGCGGAAGGTGCCGTAGCGGGTGATCAGCCAGACGTGGGTCTGATCCGGATCGAGGACGATCCGCTCGGCATAGGTATGGGACCAGTACCTCCCGAGGGTGGGGGTCCAGAGGGCCGCCCCGGGCCAGTTGGCGTTCCCCACGCCGCCGGCCAGGTAATAGAGGTAGGCGCCGGGGCCCGTGCCGGGGCCGCCGAAGCCGGGGCCTCCCCCTCCCGGGGAGCTGCCGCCGCCCGGTCCCAGGCAGCAGGTGCCGGCGGGGCCGTCCTCGGGGCAGCCATGGACCGGCGGCTTCTTGCAGAACAGGGCGGTGAGCTGCGTCGCGGAGAGGTCCACGGTCGTCGAGGACTGCCGCTGGTTCAGAGGCTGGGAGCAGCCGGCGATACAGACCTGGGCGAGCAGGGTGTAGGAGCCGGCCGAAGCGGGGCCGGCCGAGCAGGTGAAGCCGCCGACCTCGATCCAGGCGCTCCCCTTGTCGTTGAAGATGTCTCCACCCAGATAACCGCAGGAGCCGACCAGGGTGGTGGCGGCGTTGGTCCAGTCGAGACGGGCGCCGCTGCCGGGGGTCAGCAGGCCCTGGCTGTTGCCCGGAAATTGCACCGGTACGGTCGCCCGCACGGTGCAGGACTGCGCCTTGGGATTGCAGCCCGCCGGGAAGAGCTGGTAGGAGGGGCCGTCCAGGATGGGTGGATAGCACCGGAAGCCCTTGGTGCAGCTCTGGGTGCAGGAGCAGTTGGCGTCCATGGGAACGGAGCCCGTGAGCGCGTCGAAGCCGACGTTGACGCCGCCGGTATTGGTGCACGCCGCGTAGGCCGGCCCGGCCAGCAGGCAGGCGGCCAGTACGGCACCGCGGAATATCCTTCCGCTCCGGCTCCGGAGCGCGCCGCCGCCCTGTCGCATGAGGATCTCCAATGTTCCAGCTGTGGGAGAATATTGTATCCCGAGTGCGATCCAGGAAAGAGAGGCGCTCTTCTCGCTCGCCGTACTATGATTGGGCTCTATCGCCATGAGCCCCGTCGTGACCGCGAAACCCTGGAGACGCCCGGCATGATCGTCCTGGAATCGGATCGCCTGCTCCTCCGGCACTTCACCTCCGAGGATGCGGAGTTCATCCTGCGGCTCCTGAACGAGCCGTCGTTCCTCGCGAACATCGGGGACCGTGGGGTGAGGACCCGCGATCAGGCCGTCGACTATCTCCGGGAAGGTCCGATCAAGAGCTACGAGCTTCACGGCCATGGCGCGTACGTGGTCGCGCTCAAGGAGTCGCTCCAGCCCATCGGCCTCTGCGGTTTGATCAAGCGCGAGCAGTTCGAGGACGTCGACATCGGGTACGCCTTCCTCCCTGAATTCTGGTCCAGGGGATTCGCTTTCGAATCCGCCGCGGCCGTCCTGGAGTATGGCAAAAATATTTTGCGGCTCCCCAAGATCATCGCGCTGGTCTCGCCCGCCAACACGGACTCGATCAAGCTGCTCAAAAAGCTGGGCTTTGCGTTTTCCAGGTACGCCAAGATGAAACCGGACGCCGCCGACGTCGCCGTATACGAGTTGCCCCGCACCCCCTGAGCGCACGCATGAAGATCCGTGGAAAACGCCGCCGGGCGGCGGCCGCCGAGCGCGAGGCGGCCGGATTCACGATCTCTCTCGGTGACTCCGACGCCTACGATCTGTGGCACGTTCACTTCGACTGGTGGGGCGCCGGGCGGCTGGGGCTCCGCTACCGGCAGTCCTACCTTGGCGCGCTCTTCACAGCCTTCCGGCGGACTCTCGTCCTGGCGGAGTCCAGCGCGAAGCCGGTCCAGGTCTTTGTCAGCATCGCGCCCTGGCGGGAGGCCGGGCAGGACGCGCTCTACGTTGATACGGAGAATTCGTCCGGAACGGAGCTCCCGGCCGTCTTCTCCGACACCGAGTGGGGCGCCGCGCCGCCGCCCTTCCTGCGGGAGTTTCTGGCCGGCGGGGATTGGGAGGTCGGGCGGTCGCGTTTCAAGGGGGATTTCTGGTATTACGTCCGCCCGCGGTCCGGGGAGGATCAGGAGGTGGCGCCGTGAAGGAAGCGGGCCGGGCAACGCGCATCCTGGCGATTTGGGGAGCCTACGGGCGGTCTCCTCGAACACGGCTCTGCTCCGCGCCGCGGCCATGAGAGGAGGGCTGATGACCAGACCATGTTCCCAAGGAACGGTTCCTTCCCGGCAGCGTGCGTTTTGCATGACCCTAGCGATGTTGTTCCTTTACGGAGTCGCTTCGGCTCAGCAGGTAGGCGGCACGGCAAACCGCAAGCTTGCCAAGCCGGCATGGGAATGGTCTGTAGACGAGCGGCTTGCAAATAGATTTAACCCGGAAGCCATAAAGGCGAGGAACGAGGAACAAGCCGTCGAGATGCGGGCTTTCGAAAAGAGGTTCCCCGCGTCAGTAAAGCATTTTCCGGAGAGCGACACCCGAAGCCTGGAGACCTCAGGACAGATTGTAGATACAATTCGAGGAACCAAAAATCCGGAACTGTTCCTGGTATCCGAGCTTTTTGACCAACTTCTCGCCATGGGCTTTCCTCCCGGCGGGGCCGGTCAGCTCGAATCGAGAAGCATCGTCGAGGAAAGAGCTGTTGCGCTGGGCTTTGGCCGCGATCTGTGGAGCCGGTTGGAGAAGGCCACGGCGCCCTTTCTGACACTTCAGCGGCAGACTGAACGGTTGTCTCGAACGCGCTCCGTGCCTTCTCGCCCGGTAGGTAGCCTTGAAATGGACAGCAAATCGATCCAATGGTGCCGGGCGCGAGCCAACGCAATTGCCGCGGCAAAGGCAGAATTCGGAGAGAAGCCGTTCCTTCGGTTGCTCTATGCGGGAGTGACTCCTGGATTTAGCTTAGCTTATATAGTCAAGGGAGGACTTGCCGATCATCTGCGTGTTATAGAAGGAGGCTGTCAATGAATTGGCAGGAGGCACGGTTCGCTGGGATAGTTATCGGGCTTCGTAGGACGGACCTGCTAAGATCGGACCGTGCGCATCCTGGCGATCTCGGGGAGCCTGCGGGCGGTCTCCTCGAACACGGCTCTGCTCCGCGCCGCGGCCCTCCTGGCGCCCGCGGGGGTGGAGGTCGTCCTGTATGGCGGCCTCGGCGATCTTCCCCATTTCAATCCGGATCTGGAGGCGAACGAGCCGCCCGCGGTGACCGATCTCCGGGTCCGCGTGCGGTGGGCGGAGGGGCTGCTGATCTCGTGCCCGGAGTATGCGCACGGCGTGCCCGGCGCGATGAAGAACGCGCTTGACTGGCTGGTCGGCGGCGACGAGTTCATCTACAAGCCGGTGGCACTGCTCAACGCTTCGCCGCGGGCGACCCACGCGCAGGCGTCGCTGGCGGAGACGATCAAGACCATGTCCGGCCGCCTCGTCGCCGAGGCGTCGATCGCCGTGCAGCTCCTCGGCACGAACCGCGACGCGGCGGCCCTCGCCGCTGATCCGGAGATCGCGAGCGCATTGCGCGCCGCCCTGGAGGCGTTCGCGCGGGCGATCGGGAGATCTCGAGCCGAAACCACCGATCCATGGGAGACGACATGAGCGACGCGAAGATGTCGTGGCAGAAGGGGGACGGCAAGCTGGGAGTCCTCGATCCGCTGATCGGTTCGTGGCGAACCGAGGGGTGCGTGCGCACGTTCTCCCGCATCCTCGGCGGCAGCTACGTGCTCCTGGAGGCCCGCTGGGAGCTCGGGGCCGGCAAGATCTACGAGGAGCATGCCGTGTATGGAATCGACAAGTCGGGCCGCCCCTCCTTCTGGTCCTTCACCTCCGACGGCCAGCGCTCCGAGGGCACCCTCGTCGACGCCGGCGACCTTCATGCCGAGGCGATCGGTTTCGAAGCGGAGATGCCGGCCGGCCTGGCGCGCATGGTCTACTGGCCGGCGGCAGACGGCGGCGTCGACTGGGCGGTGGAATCCAAGGACCAGAACGGCTGGAACCGCTTCCTCCACCACCACTACACGGCGCTTTAGAAGCCTGCGCGCTCCCTACGGCGTGTAGCCGTCGACCTCGACCGTGACCCGCACGGTGCCGTTGCCGCCCACGAAGGGGAGCAGGGCGATGGTGCCGGTGCCGTTAGTCGACAAGGGGAGGGTGAAGCCGGCGGCGCGGGTCGCCCCGCGGTTGAAGCGGAGGATGCCGGCGGACGGGGTTCTGACGTTGCCCGGGTAGAACTGCACGTTCCCCTTCCCCGTCCCCTGGGAGACGGTGAGCTTGACCGCGACCTGTTTCACCCCGGCCGGCACGCCGCAGGAGCCGGCGACCTTGAGGACCTTGCGGGCGTTCGAGCGCAGGATGCCGTCGAAGAGAGCGCAGGGGGGTACGGTCACCGGGCCACCCGTGGGGGTCGGCGGCGGGTCGAGGCTGAAGAGGTAGACGTCGAAGTCGCCGTTGAAATCTCCCGCCACGAGGTCCAGGCCGCTGGCGAAGGCGACCTGGCGGCCGCTGGCGCTCAGGACGGGGAGATCGGAATTCGCGGCCTGGATCGCCGAGCCCGGGCGCGGAGCGCTGATCCAGGCCGCCGTGCCGGCGAGCCGGTCCCACAGGAAGACGCTGCTGCTCGGGAAAGAGCCGAACGGTCCGGACGACGGGAGCCCCGGCGCGAGGTCGGTCGCCTGGCTGACGAACGCGACATAGCGGCCGTCGGCGCTGATCGCCGGCTCGTAGGCGCCGTCGTCGCCGCCACGGTCGTTGCCGGAGAGCGACCGGCTGACGAGGGTGGTGGTCTGCGCGATCCGGTCGTAGAGGAAGACCTGGGTCTGCCCGCGGGTGTCCACTCCGGGCACGTCGACGCTGAGGAAGGCCACGTAGTGGCTGTCGGCGCTGATCGCCGGGTTCAGGCCGTTGGCGGCGATCCGGACGAGGGCTGGCGAGGTCCGGTCGAACAGGTAGAGACCGCCAGGCGGTGCGCCGGGCTCGATCCCGGCCAGGCTCTGAAAGGCGAGGAAGCGTCCATCGGCGCTGATCGAATAAGGCGCGAACGGATCGACGCCGGTGGGGGTGAGAGGGGAGCCCTGGGCGTGGCTCGCCAGGACCGTCCTGCCGGTCGTCCGGTCCCAGAGGAAGAGGCTGGGGCCGACGCCCGCGTCGACCTGCCCGGGGACCAGGTTCGGCGCCCCGCTCAGGAAGGCGACCCAGCGGCCGTCGGCGCTGATCCGGGGCTGGATGGTATCGAAGGGGCCGGTCACCGCCGGCCCGGCGGTCGAATGGTCGACCAGGGTGGTGGCGCCGGTCACGCGGTCCCAGAGGAAGATGTCGAAGTTCGTGCCGGGGTCCTGCTGGCCGGGGACGAGGTCGGGCGCGTTGCTGACGAAGGCGACCCAGCGGCCGTCCGGGGTGAGGCTCGCCTGGAGGAACGGCTCGTCGTTGGCGCCCTGGCTCCGCGTCCTGCCGGCGAGGACGGTCGTCCCCGCGAGCCGGTCGTAGAGGAAATACTTGGCCTCCGTTCCCAGGGCCGTGCCGGCGAGGAGGTCGGTGGCGTCGCTGACGAAGAGCACCCAGCGGCCGTCCGGAGTGATCCTCGGGGCGAAAGAGCCGCCGTGGGCCGTGTGGGTGAGCGAGCCGGCGGCGTGGCTGACCAGGATCGTGGCCCGGGTCGCGCGGTCGTAGAGGAAGACGTCGCGCTTGTCGTTGGTGTCGATCTGACCGTCGATCAGGCGGGGGGCATCGCTCTCGAAGGCGACCCAGCGGCCGTCGCCGCTCAAGGCAGAGGTCAGGGTGAACCCTTCGGGGGCGATCGACGGCAGGTCGGGAGCATGGCGGGAGACCGCGGCCAGGCTCGCCGAGGCGGTCGTGTAGACGAAGACGTCTTCCCCCTGGTTGCGGTCCGCGACCCCCGCCGCCAAGTTGTCGGCGAGGCTGGAGAAGACGACGCGGGCGCCGTCGGCGCCGATCGCGGGGGCGTAGGAGAGGCCGTCGGCGGCGGTGGTGGCGGAGGCGACCGCCCGGCTGGCCAGGGTCACGGCCCCCGACGCGCGGTCGAACAGGAAGACCTCCCAGTCACCGTTGGTGTCCGCCTGGCCGGGCACGAGATCCGGGTCCTGGCTGAGGAAGGCGACGAACCGGCCGTCGGCGCTGATCGTGGGAGAGGCGCCGGAAGCGCCGGGGGTGGTCGCCGAGCCGTGCTTCCGGCTCGCCAGGGTGAACGTCCCGGAGATCCGGTCGTAGAGGTAGACGCCCTGGGCGAAGGCGTTGCCGGGCTGGGGCGGAACGACGGAGCCGGCGAGGCTGACCAGGGCGACGTAGCGGCCGTCCGGGGTGATCGCGAGCGATCGGGGCACGAGGGCGCTGCTCGCCGGATTCGTGGTGGCCAGCGGAGTCTTCACCTGGGTGGCGCGATCGTAGAGGTAGGTGCTCTGGAGCCCATGGACGGCGAGGAACCGGCCGTCGGCGCTCATCGCCACCTCCTGCCCCGGGCCGACCCGGGCGACCGCTCCCGAGGTCCGGTCGTAGAGGAAGACCGCGTCGCCGGCCGGCTGCCCCGGCACGAGGTCGGTCGCGGAGCTGACGAAGGCCACGTACCGGCCGTCGGCGCTGAGCGCCGGCTTGGTGGAAGGCCCGCTGCCGGAGGTCGTGGGCGAGGCGCTAGCGTGGCTGACCAGCTGGAACGTCTTCGCCGCCTGGTCGTAGAGGAAGACTTCGAGCGCGGAGACGCCCTGCTGGCCGGGGACCAGATCCGTGGCGTTGCTGGCGAAGGCGACCCAGCGGCCGTCGCCGCTGACCGTGGGGAGCTGAAACGAGGCGAAAGAGCTGTCCGCGATCAGCGTGCTGGCGTCCGCCGCGCGGTCGTAGAGGAGGATCGCGTGGCGGCCGGAGCCGGGCGGCAGGGGCGGCTGGCCGGGAGCCAGGTCCGTGGCCTGGCTGGTGAAGGCGACCCAGCGGCCGTCGCCGCTGATCGCCGCCTCGTCCGACCGGTCGTTGCCGGCGGTGGCCGGCGCGCCCAGGGTGTGGCTCACCAGGGTGGTCGTGCCGGTGAGGAGGTCCTGGAGAAAGACGTCGGGAGCCTGGTTGGCGTCACGCTGCCCCGCGACGAGGTTCGTCTCGAAGCTGGAGAAGAGGGCATACCGGCCGTCGTCGCTGAGGGATGTCGGGCGCTGGGAGAAAGCCTCGGGGCCGAGGCCGTTCCTCGCGTCGGCGCCGGTGCCGGAGACCTGGCTGGGAGCGATCTGGGAGACCAGCTCCACGGTTCCGGCCGCGAAGCCGGCCGCGCTTCCCAGCAGCGAGATCAGGACGCTCCCACCCACCGCCCGCCGAAGTCTCAGATGCGAGTTTCCCGGAGCCTGTGGCACGCCGACCTCCTCAATGGTGAATTTTTCGGTAAGAGTCCGATTATACCTCGCTATTTCTCATCAAAAGAGATGACGATACGGCGAGTTCGCTTTCAGGCGAGGCCTACGGGGTCCGGCTGAACAGGAAGACGTCGGTGCGCACGCCGTTGAAATCGCGGGGGACGAGGCCAGGGGCGCGGCTTTCGAAGGCGATGGACCGGCCGTCCGTGCTGAGGCGGGGGCTGGTCCCGCCGGCGGTCGTCGTCTGGACGGCGAGGGTCGTCGTGCCGGAGATCCGGTCGTACAGATAGAGGCCGTTCTGAAAGCCGGAGGGGCCGCCGGGCACCAGATCGGTGGCGTAGCTGCCGTAGGCGACGTAGCGACCGTCCGAGCTGATCGCGGGGGTGGCTACACCGCCCTGGCTCGCCTGGCCCGGCGTGAGCGCCGAAGGCGTCACCAGGGTCGAGGTGCCGGCGACCCGGTCGTAGAGGACGATCTGATCGACGTGTCCGGGGTTGTCGAACCCGGGCGCCGGGGCCTCGGCGTTGCTGAGGAAGGCGGCCCAGCGGCCGTCGGTGCTGAGGGCCGGCTGGCGCGGGAAGGCGGATCGGCCGGACCGGGTGGAGCCGCCGAGGAGGGTCACGCCGCCCCCCTCGCGGTCGAACAGGTAGACGTAGGCGTCCGAGCCGGGGACGGGGACGTCTCCGAGGTCGTTCCGGCCGCTGGTGAAGGCCACGAAGCGGCCATCGGCGCTGAGCGCGGGGACCTCGGTCTGGGAGGCCCCTGCCGCGGCGCCGTTGCGGTCGTGGCTGACCAGGGTGTTGGTGTGGTTGACGCGGTCGTAGAGGAAGAGGTTGTACCCCACGCCGCGCGACAGGGTGAGGAGATAGCGGCCGTCGGCGCTGAGCGCGACCGGCGCCTGCACGGTCGGCGAGGCGCTGGCGCCGGTCCGGACCGTGGCGCCGGTCACCCGGTCGTAGAGGAAGACGTTGCCCGCCGCGGTGCTGGAGGCGGGGACGAGATCGGTCGCCGAGCTGAGGTACGCCACCCAGCGGCCGCCGGCGCTGATCGCGGGTTTCACGGAGTCGGCGTTGGCGGTGACGCCGGGGTGGAGGGCCGAGCGGCTGACGGCGGTGGTCCTGCCGGTGATCCGGTCGAAGAGGAAGACGTCGAACCCGTTCGACCGGGTCGGGTCGTTGAAATCGGTCACCTGCGGGTCGAGGTTCGTGGCGAGGCTGGTGAAGGCGGCGAACCGGCCGTCGGCGCTGAGAACGCCCTGATAGGAGGCGCCGTCGCCTGCCGCCGCCTGCGCGACGCTCGACCGGCTCACCAGGAGAGACCTCCGGGTCTCGTGGTCGTAGAGGAAGACGTCGCTCTGGCCGTTGCCGTCGTTCTGCCCGGGAACGAGGTTGGCGGCGCTCCCCTCGAACAGCACCCAGCGGCCGTCCGCGCTCAGGCCCCGCAGGAAGCTGTCGGCGTCGGGGGAGACCGACGCCATGCCGGGCGGGTGCAGGCTGGCCACGGCGCTGGTCCGCGCGGCGACGGTGTAGAGGAAGAGGTCCTCGCCGTCGTTGAGGTCCCTCACCCCCGTCACCAGGTTGCTCGCGGTGCCGTAGAAGGCGATCTGGGCGCCGTCGGCGCTGATCACGGGGTCGTAGGAGGGGCCGTTTCCGGATATTATTGATATGCCAGTACTGCCAGTACTGCCAGTACTGCGGGCGGCGCCGTTGCGGGCGCTCACCAGGACCGTCGCCCCCGACTTGCGGTCGAACAGGAAGACGTCCGGACCGTAATCGAAGTCGATCTGGCCGGGGACCTGATCGGCCGCCAGGGTATCGAAGGCGATGAACCGGCCGTCGGCGCTCATCGTGGCCCTCTGGACGCCGTTCGCGGAGGTGGTCGGGGAATTGCCCTTGCGGCTCGCCAGGATCACGGTCCCCGCGGTCCGGTCGTAGAGGAAGAGGGCGCCGCCGGGCGTGACCTGGCGCGGCACCAGGTCGGTCGCGCGGCTGAAGAAGGCGACGTAGCGGCCGTCCGCGCTCACCAGGGGGAGGAGGGGAGGGAAGCTCGCCGGAGGGTCGGACGCGCCGTTGCCCGTGGTCATGGCCCGGCCGGCCTTGTGGCTCACCAGGACGGTCGTCCGCGCCGCGCGGGAGTAGAGGAAGACGTCGAGGGCGGACCCGTTCGCGTCGACCTGCCCCGGGATCACTTGGCGGCCGGCGCTCAGGAAGGCGACGGCGCCGCCGTCGGCGCTGATCGTGGGCGCGATGCCGGGAGCGATCGGGGTGACGGCGGCGGAGAGACGGTCGTAGAGCAGCACGTCGCTGTCGCTCGGCTCCCCTCCGAACGTGTTGCGGCGCCGGTCGAAGGCGATGAACCGGCCGTCGGCGCTGAGCGAGAAGTCCCGGGATTCGCTGTCCGCCAGGGTGGTGGCCGGCGTGCCGGCGTGGCTGACCAGGACGGTCTTGCCGGTGGTCCGGTCGTAGAGGAAGACGTCGTAGCCCTGGTTGTCGTCCCGCTGGCCGGGGACGAGGTCGGGCGCGCTGCTGGCGAAGGCGATGAAGCGGCCGTCGGCGCTGATCCCGGCGCCGATCACGCCGATGCCGTTGCCGCCGCCGCCGCCGGCCTCGAGATCCGCCGAGGAGCTCGCCAGCGTGAGGTTTCCCGAGACGCGGTCGTAGAGAAAGAGCCGGCTCTGCCCCTGGGCGTTCTCGGGCAGGCCGCTCGCCAGGTTGGTGGACTGGCTGGGGAAGGCGACCCAGCGGCCGTCGGCGCTGATCGCGGGGGGGCCGGATTCCCCGTTGCCACTGGCGGTGAGCGAGTCCGCGGCATGGCTCACCAGGGTCGTGGTCCTGGCGACCCGGTCGTAGAGGAAGACGTCGTCCGACTGCTGCCCCCCGTTCGCGTTGCGGTCGACCTGGCCGGGCGCCAGGTTGTTCGCCACGCTGAGGAAAGCGACGTAGCGGCCGTCGCGGCTGACCGCCGGGGGGTAGAGAGGGTGAGCGCCCGAGCCCGAGCCGGTGTCCGACAGGCTGGCCGGGTCGACCCGGGAGACCAGCTCGATACGTCCGCCGGCGGCGAAGGCCGTTCCCGCGCCCGCCAGCAGCAGAACCAGGGCGCACCCGCGCCGAAGGCTGGAGAATTCCGAAGCTTGCATGCCGCCCCCTTGTCGATCCGAAGTTTGTATTCCTCATACGGAGAATGCGACATCGATCGTCCAAAGCCGCCAGGGCGCGAGGGACCGTAAACTTCTGTAAAACATCTGTCTGAGTCCTCCGGTCCCACCCGCGCGATTTGACACCTTGGGGCAGGGTTGGTATACAGGTCAAGTTCCGGCTCTCAGGTCGCTAATTTTTGTAGGGAGGCACATCTTGTTGCGAAACCTCTGTCGAGGCGCTGCCGCGCTGATCGCCGTTCTTGTCTGCGTCTCACCCGCACTTTCCATCACCGCTCCGCCCGCAGCCGGCAAGGCCGCGCTCGAACGGATGGTGGACGCCCGCGTCAATCTCCAGGATTCCTACCGGCGGGCCACGGCGGCGCGCGGCACGGAGGCGAAGGTCGGCCTCGCCGAGGCCGGCCGCCAGGCGGCGCAGATCGCCGCCGCGGTGGTCAAGCTCAGGAGCACGATGCCGGGCCTGGAGGTGAGACTCTCGAACCTCACCGGCGGGCCGGAGTCGGTGATCAACCAGAGCGGCGCGCTGACCGCGGCCGCCGCGGGCCGGGACGAGGACCTCGTGCGCGACTTCCTGAACCGGAACGGCGACCTCTACGGGCTCTCGGGCGGCGACGTCGCCGATCTCGTCGTCCTGGGCGACAGCCCCGGCGGCTCGAGCGGGCTGCGCATGCTCCGCATGGAGCAGCAGATCGACGGCCGGCCGGTCTTTCAGAGCGAGACCCGCTTCCTCCTCGACCGCGACGGCCGGCTGGTGAAGAGCGTCGGCCTGATGGTGCCGCACGCGCGGGCGCTCGCGGCGCAGAACAAGCCGGCGAGTCTCCTCTCCGCGATCGAAGCCGTCGACAGCCTGCTGACGGCCTCCGGCAAGAGCGCGAATCCCACCGCCTTCACCGTCACCTCCGAGGAGGGGGGGCGGGTCCAGTTGGCGGAGACCGACGACTTCGTCGCCGGCCCGATCACCGCCCGCGAGGTGCTCTTCCCGCTCGCCCCCGGCCTGCTGGTGCGGGCGTGGTCGCTGGTCGTGTTCACCACCGGCAGCCAGGACTGGTACGCCGTGGTCGACGCCGAGACCGGCGACCTGCTCTGGCGCAAGGACATGCGCGACTACGCCTCGGCCCAGGACGCGCGGTTCCGGGTCTACGTGCAGGCCGACGGCACGACCCCGGCCGACAGCCCGGCGCCGCAGTCTCCGAACACGGTCGCGCCCGGCTCCGGCATGCAGTTCCCGGAGATCGCGCCGACGATCGTCAGCATGCATATCGCCTACGACCCCGTCGCCAGCCAGAACGGCTGGATCAACGACTGCCCGGCCGGCGGCTGCACCGCCAACGAGACCCAGACCCTGGGCAACAACGTGCTGGCCTGCCTCGACCGCACGGGCGGCGCCGGCGCCAACATCTGCGACACGGACGCCAACAGCGTGCTCGACGGCAACGGCCGGCCGATCGGCAACCCGGACGCGAACACGCGCAACCGCGACTTCCTCGGCACCGCGCCGCGCGACTTCGAGACCGGCTTCCTGCCGCCGCCGCAGGGGGGGAACCCCGAAGCCGGCCAGACGGCCTCGAACACCCCCCTCGACACCAGCCCGTCGACGCCGGCCAACAACAGCTTCCGCCGCGGCTCGGTGACCCACCTGTTCTATCTGTCGAACTGGTATCACGACAAGCTCTACCGGCTCGGCTTCGACGAGGCCGCCGGCAACTTCCAGGTGACCAACTTCAGCGGCATGGGCGTCGGCAACGACCGCGTCCTCGCCGACGCCCAGGACAGCAGCGGCGTCGACAACGCCAACTTCGCGACGCCGCCGGACGGCACCTCGGGGCGCATGCAGATGTACCGCTTCACCGGCCCGACGGTCGACCGCGACGGCAGCCTCGACGCCGAGGTCGTCCTGCACGAGCTGAGCCACGGCACCAGCAACCGCCTGATCGGCAACGGCGCCGGGCTCAACTGGGATCCGGCCCGCGGCATGGGGGAGGGGTGGAGCGACTTCTACGCGCTGTCACTGCTCAACAACACCAACGCCGACAATCCCACCGGACGCTTCCCGAGCGGCGCCTACGCCACCTACAAGTTCTCCGGCCTCGCCTATTTCGACAACTATGTCTACGGCATCCGCCGGTTCCCCTACACCAGCGACAACAGCGTCAACCCGATGACCTGGGCCGATGTGGACGACGTCACCAACAACCTGAGCGGCGGCATCGCGCCGACCCCGGTCACCTTCAACCTGAACGGTGGGATGGAGGTCCACAACGCGGGCGAGGTCTGGGCGCTCACGCTGTGGGACGTGCGCTCGCGGGTGATCCTCGACGCCGCCGGCGCCAACGGCGACGTGCCGACCGGCAACCACACGATGCTGCAGCTCGTCACCGACGGGCTCAAGATGACGCCGATCAACCCCAGCTTCACGGAGGCCCGGGACGCCATCCTGCAGGCCGACTGCGCCACCAACGCCTGCGCCAACGAGGCGTCGGTCTGGGGGGGATTCGCCGACCGCGGGCTCGGCTACGGCGCGCAGGCTTCCTACAAGGTCATGGGGCGCTACGTGCGCAGCCACGAAGGGGTCCACGAGTCGTTCAGCGTCCCCTTCCTCGACGTCGTGAATCCGCTCACCGACGTCACGATCGACGACAGCGCCGCCAACAACAACGGCGCGATCGATCCGGGCGAGCCGGTCAAGCTCACGGTCAAGCTGACCAATCCCTGGCGCGGCGCGGGCAAGGCGGTGACCGGCGCGACCGCGACGCTCTCCACCACGACGCCCGGCGTGACGATCTACGACAACACCTCGACCTACGGCGCGATCGCGCCGCAGGGCTCGGCCACCGGCGACACCTTCCTCATCGCGCTGGCCCCCTCGGTGGCCTGCGGCAGCGCCATCGACTTCACCCTCACCACGGTCTCGAACCTCGGCACCACCACGGCCACCTTCCGCGTGCGGGTTGGGAACCGGAACGGCACCGATCCGGCGGTCACCTATACGGGCGATCCGAATCCGGACCTCACGATCACGGACAACCGGCCGCGCGGCATCTTCCACCAGATCAACGTCACCGACGACTTCGAGATCGCCGACCTCAACTTCCGCGTCGACAGCCTCAACCACGTGGCCATGGATGACCTCACGGTGATGCTGCGCTCGCCCGGCGGCGTCGGGCTCGACCTCATCTCGCTGATCGACGGCCTGACCGACTGCGGCGGCACGACCCTCACCAACATGGTGATCGACGACGACCTGCCGGCGATCGCGACGAACGACATGGTTGAGGCGACGCCCGCCAATGCGCCCTACTCCAAGTCGTGGCTGCCGGTCTACAACTCCCCCTGGGCCGCCATCGTCAACCCGGCTCTTCCGGCGGATCCCGTCGGCAACCTGTCGCGTTACGACGGCACCAGCACGAAGGGGACCTGGTCGGCGCTGGTCGCCGACGTCTTCTCCGCTTCCGTCAACGGCTGCCCGGCGGGCAACGGCACCTTCAACGCCTGGTCGATCATCGTCACCCCCGTCCACTTCGACTGTGCGGCTTTCGCCGCGGCGGTCGCGGTGACGGCCACGAAGACGGTGACCGGCACCTTCCAGGTCGGCGGCACCGTGACCTATACCGTGACGCTCACCAACAACGGCACGGCCAACCAGGCGGACAACGCCGGCAACGAGTTCACCGACACCCTGCCCGCGGGGCTGACCCTGGTCAGCGCCACGGCCACCAGCGGCACGGCGGCGACCGCGGCCAACACGGTCACCTGGAACGGCTCGCTGGCGCCTCTCGGCGGCAGCGTCACCATCACCATCACCGCGACGGTCAACGCCGGCGCTCAAGGCACGACGATCAGCAACCAGGGCACCATCTCGTACGACGCCGACAACAACGGCACGAACGAGGCCACCCAGCCCACCGACGATCCGGGAGCCGGCGGCACGGCCGATCCGACTACCTTCGTCGTCGGCAGCGCGGCGGTTTCGGCGACCAAGACGGTGAGCGGCACGTTCACCGCCGGCGGCACCGTCACCTACACCGTGGTGCTCTCGAACTCGGGGGCCTCGACCTCGCCGGACAACGCCGGCAACGAGCTCACCGATACCCTGCCGTCCAGCCTGACCCTGGTCAGCGCCACGGCCACCGGCGGCACGGCGACGACCGCCGGCAACACCGTCAACTGGAACGGCGCCATTCCGGCGTCCGGCAGCGTGACGATCACCATCACCGCCACCATCAACGCCGGCACGCAAGGCACCACGATCTCCAACCAGGCGGCGTTCGCCTTCGACGCGGATCTCAACGGCACCAACGAGTCGTCGGGCACCAGCGACGATCCGTCGGTGGGGGGCTCCAACGATCCGACCACGTTCGCGGTCGGTGGCGTGGTCCTCTCGGCGTCCAAGACGGTGGCCGGCACCTTCCTGCCCGCCAGCACGGTGACCTACACGATCGTGATCTCGAACACCGGCAGCTCGGCCTCGCTCGACAACGCCGGCAACGAGCTCACCGATACCCTGCCCGCCAGCCTGACCCTGGTCAGCGCCACGGCCACCGGCGGCACGGCGACGACCGCCGGCAACACCGTCAACTGGAACGGCACCATCCCGGCGGCCGGCAGCGTGACGATCACCATCACCGCCACCATCAACGCCGGCACCGCCGCCGGCACCACGATCAGCAACCAGGGGACCGTCTCCTACGACGCCGACCTCAACGGTAGCAACGAGACGACGGTCCAGACCGACAGCCCGGCTGCCGGCGGCACCAGCGATCCCACGACGTTCGTCGTCGCCGGGGGCGTGGTGGCTCCGCCGATTCCGACGCTGTCCGAGTGGGGCCTGATCCTGCTCGGCCTCGGCCTGATGCTCGCCGCCTGGAGCGTGCTCCGCCGCCGCGAGACGGCGTAAGCCCACGCTCGCGCCGCGAGCCCCACGACGCCCCATCCCTTTCGAGGGGTGGGGCGTTTTTTCGTGCTGTCCGCCGGTACGGAGATTGCACTCTTCCTTGATCGAGAACGGCGACGGGACGTTGGAAACGGTTCTCGTCGCCATAGCCGCTAGCAGATCAACTCAAGGAGGACTCCTCATGTCGGTATCTCTCAAACCCCTCGACCAGCAGGTCATCGTCATCACGGGCGCTTCCAGCGGCATCGGCCTCGCCACCGCCGAGGCCGCGGCCAAGGAAGGCGCCAAGCTCGTCCTCGCCGCCCGCAGCGGGCAGACGCTGGAGGAGATCGTTCAGCGGATCAAGGCCGACGGCGGGCAGGCGATCTACGTGATCGCCGACGTCGCCGACCGCCAGCAGGTGCAGCGGATCGCCGACGCCGCCCTCCAGAAGTTCGGCCGCATCGACACCTGGGTCAACGATGCCGGCCTGTCCATCTACGGCCGCCTCGACGAGACCGGCGAGGAGGACGCCCGCCGGCTGTTCGACATCAACTTCTGGGGCGTGGTCAACGGCTCGCTCGTCGCCCTGCCCCACCTGAAGACGGAGGGGGGCGCGCTGATCAACGTCGGCAGCGAGGTCTCTGAGGCGGTGGTGCCGCTGCAGGGGATGTACTCGGCGTCCAAGCACGCAGTCAAGGGTTTCACCGACGCCCTGCGGGTCGAGATCGAGGAGCTCGACGAGGCGCCGGTCTCGATCACCCTGATCCAGCCGACCGCCGTCGACACCCCCTTCCCGCAGCACGCCAGGAACTACATGGACCAGGAGCCCAAGCTCCCCACTCCGCAGATCGAGCCGCAGAAGGTCGCCGAGGCGATCCTGGAAGCCGCGGTCAAGCCTCAGCGCGACGTCAAGGTTGGCGCGGTGGCCAAGCTCAACACGCTGACGGCCAAGCTCGCGCCGGGTCTCGGCGACAAGATGTCCGCCAAGCAGGCGGACCGCCAGCAGTACCAGGAATCGCCGCGGAACCCCGAGGGCACGCTCTACAAGCCGGGTGAGTCCGGGCAGACCCACGGCTCCGGCGGGGTGGAGGAAGGTGACCTCGAAAAGGCAGGGACCCGGGGGAGCAAGACGGGCTCGTCGAAGTAATCTCTTCCCTGGTCCGGCGGTGTAGGGGCGCAGCATGCTGCGCCCCTACGACTTCGGATAGAGCAGGAATCCCCCTCCCCGGTTTCCTGTTATCCTTTCATGGTCTTCCGCCCTTCTTGCGCCATGCCGCTCGCCAACTTCCACCCCGCCGTCGCCTCCTGGTTCGAGCGGCGCTTCGGCGCTCCGACCGAGCCGCAGGCGCGCGCCTGGCCGGAGATCCAGGCCGGGCGGCATACGCTGATCGCCGCGCCGACCGGCTCGGGCAAGACGCTGGCGGCGTTCCTCTCGGCGATCGACGACCTGGTGCGCCGGGCCCTGCTGGCGGAGGACGGCAGGCTGCCGGACGAGACGGCGGTGGTCTACGTCTCGCCGCTCAAGGCGCTGTCGAACGACATCGAGAAGAACCTGGAAGAGCCGCTGGCGGGCATACGCCGGGAGCTTCAGGCGATGGGGCTGCCGGACGTCGAGATCCGCACCCAGGTGCGCACCGGGGACACCCCGGCCTCGGCGCGGACGGCGATGGTCAAGCGCCCGCCCCACATCCTGGTCACCACCCCGGAGTCGCTGTTCATCCTCCTCACCAGCGAGGGGGGGCGGCGGATGCTCAAGACGGTCCGCACGGTGATCGTGGACGAGATCCACGCCGTGGCGGACGACAAGCGCGGCTCCCACCTGTCGCTCTCCCTGGAGCGGCTGGAGGCGCTGGCCTCCCAGGTCTCCCCCTCTCCCGGTGAGGGAGGGGGGAGGGGACGGGAGAGGGGGCCGGGGGGTGAGGGTTTGAACCGCATCGGTCTTTCGGCCACCCAGCGGCCGATCGAGGAGGTGGCCCGGTTCCTGGTCGGCACCGCCAACGTCGAGCCGGACGGCACCCCCCGATGCGTGATCGTCGACGCCGGGCACGGCCGGCGGCTCGACCTCCGGATCGAGGTGCCACCCTCTTCGCCGCTCGAAGCGGTGATGCCGATGGAGGTCTGGGCGGAGATCTACGACCGATTGACCGGCCTGATCCGTGAGCATCGGACGACGCTGATCTTCACCAACACCCGGCGGATGGCCGAGCGGGTCACCCGCCATCTCGCGGAGCGGCTGGGGGCGGAGCGGGTGGCGTCCCACCACGGCAGCCTCTCCAAGGAGCAGCGGCTGGAGAGCGAGCGCCGCCTCAAGGCCGGCGAGCTCTCCGCCCTGGTGGCCACAGCGTCGCTGGAGCTGGGGATCGACATCGGCTCGGTCGACCTCGTCTGCCAGCTCGGCTCGACGCGGTCGATCGCCACCCTGCTGCAGCGGGTCGGCCGCTCGGGGCACCACCTGGGGGGCCTCCCCAAGGGGCGGCTCTTCCCCCTCACCCGCGACGAGCTGATCGAGTGCGCGGCCCTGGTGGACGCCGTCCGCCGCGGCGAGCTCGACCACCTGATCATCCCGGAACGGCCGCTCGACATCCTGGCTCAACACGTCGTAGCCGCCGTGGCGGCGGAACCCGTGGACGGCTGGACGGAGGAGGGGCTCTTCGCCCTGGTCCGGCGCGCCTGGCCGTTCCGCAATCTCACGCGGCACGACTTCGACGCCATCGTCGAGATGCTCGCGACCGGCTTCGCCACCCGCAGGGGGCGGCGCGGGGCTTACCTCCACCACGACGCGGTCAACGGCGTGCTGCGCGCCCGCAAGGGGGCGCGGCTGACGGCGGTGACCTCGGGCGGGGCGATCCCCGACCTCGCCGACTACCAGGTCGTGCTCCAGCCCGCGGGCGCCACGATCGGCACCGTCCACGAGGACTTCGCCGTCGAGAGCCTGGCCGGGGACGTCTTCCAACTCGGCAACGCCTCCTGGCGGATCATTAAGGTCGAGCAGGGGCGGGTGCTGGTGGAGGACGCCAAGGGGCAGCCGCCGAACATCCCCTTCTGGCTGGGCGAGGCCCCGGCGCGCACCGAGGAGCTGTCGGTCGCCGTCTCACGGCTGCGCGAGGAGGTAGCCCGGCGGGTGCGCGAGGGGTCGAGGCCAGAAGCCGTGGCGTGGCTGCAGGACGAGCTGGGGCTCCCCCGGGCCGCCGCGGAGCAGATCGTGGACTACCTGGCCGCCGCCGCCGTGGCGCTGGGGGTCATGCCTTCTCAAGAGACGCTGGTGGCCGAGCGCTTCTTCGACGAGGCCGGGGATCAGCACCTGGTCCTCCACGCCCCCTTCGGCAGCCGGCTGAACCGCGCCTGGGGGCTCGCCCTGCGCAAGCGCTTCTGCCGCGCCTTCAACTTCGAGCTGCAGGCGGCGGCCACCGAGGACGCCATCGTGCTCTCCCTCGGCCCCACCCACAGCTTCCCGTTGGAGGACGTCTTCCACTTCCTGAGCTCGAACACGGCGCGGGACGTTCTCACCCAGGCGGTGCTCGACGCGCCGCTGTTCGGCGTGCGCTGGCGCTGGAACGCCGGCCGGGCCCTCGCGATCCCCCGCCAGCGCGGCGGCCGCAGGGTGCCGGCGCCGCTGCTTCGCCAGGCCGCCGAGGACCTGGTGGCGGTGGTCTTCCCCGACCAGCTCGCCTGCCTGGAGAACATCGTGGGGGAGCGGGAGATCCCGGACCATCCACTGATCGAACAGACCCTGCGGGACTGCCTGGAAGAGGCGATGGACGTCGAGGGCCTGGAGCGTCTCCTGCGCCGGATGGAGTCGGGCGAGGTGGCGATGATCGCCCGCGATGTCGTCGAGCCCTCGCCGCTCGCCCACGAGATCCTCAAGGCGCAGCCCTACGCCTTCCTCGACGACGCGCCGCTGGAGGAGCGCCGGACGCAAGCGGTCTCCCTGCGCCGCTGGCTGGACCCCGAGACGGCCTCGGACCTGGGCGCCCTCGACGCCGACGCCATCGTCCGCGTGCGCGCCGAGGCCTGGCCCGACGCCGAGACGCCGGACGAGCTGCACGACGCCCTGCTGACCTTCGGCTTCCTGACGGTCAACGAAGGGGACCTCTCCGGCTGGGGGCAGCTGTTCGAGACCCTGGCCGCCGCCCGGCGGGCGACGCTGGCTACGGTCCCGAGCGGCGGACCCCGCCTCTGGATCGCCGCCGAGCGGCTCCCTCAGCTCCAGGCGCTCCAGCCACGGGCGATCCTGGAACCCGGGATCGCGGCGCCCCCACGGTTCGCCCGCGAGTGGACCGCGGAGGAGGCGCTGGTCGAGATGGTACGTGGCCGGCTCGACGGTCTGGGGCCGGTCACCGCCGAGGCGATCGCCGCGAGCCTGGGAATCAAGCGGAGCGCGGTCGAGGTCGCCCTGGCCTCCCTGGAGGGGGAGGGTTTCGTCTTCCGCGGCCGGTTCACACCCGGTGGCGCGCTGGGAGAGGAGTGGTGCGAGCGGCGGCTCCTCGCCCGCATCCACCGCTACACCATGGACCGGCTGCGGCGCGAGATCGAGCCGGTCTCGCAGGCCGACTTCCTGCGTTTCCTCCTCGCCTGGCAGCGGGTCGATCCCGACGGGCGGGCCGAGGGTCCGGGGAGCCTCGACGCCCTGCTCGGCCAGCTCGAGGGGTTCGAGGCCGCGGCGTCCGCCTGGGAGGGGGAGATCCTGCCGGCGCGGATGAAGGAGTACGACCCCTCCTGGCTGGACGGCTTGTGTCTCGCCGGCCGCTGGGTCTGGGGGCGCGGAGCGACGCCATCCTCCGATGGCTCGCGGCGCTCCGGTCCGGTGAGGGCCACCCCCACCGCTCTCCTCTCACGGGCGGGGCTCCCTCACTGGCGGGAGATCGCGCCGCCGTCCGACCCTGAAGCCCTGGAGCTCTCAGCGGGGGCCCGGGCGGTCTACGACCTGCTGCGCGGTCGGGGCGCCTGCTTCTTCGGCGAGATCGCCCATGGGGCCGGGCTTCTCCATACGCAACTGGAGATGGCGCTCGCCGAGCTGGTCGCCTGGGGGCTCGTCACCTCCGACAGCTTCACCGGTCTGCGCGCCCTGCTCACCCCTGCCCACAAGCGGCCGCCGGTCGACCGCTCGGGCCGGCGCGGGGCGGGGCTCTCGATGTTCGGCATGGAGAACGCGGGCCGCTGGTCGCTGCTCCATCCAGCCGCGGAACCGCGGGTGGAATCCCCCTCGCGCGACGCCGTCGAGGCCGCCGCCTGGACGCTGCTGCGGCGCTACGGCGTGGTCTTCCGCAAGCTGCTGGAGCGCGAGACGATGCTCCCCCCCTGGCGCGATCTGCTGCTGGTCTTCCGGCGGCTGGAGGCGCGGGGGGAGATCCGCGGCGGGCGCTTCGTGGACGGATTCTCGGGCGAGCAGTACGCGTTGACCGAGGCGGTGGGGCAGCTCCGCGCCCTGCGCAAGCAGCCGCGCAAGGGGACCCTGGTCTCGGTGAGCGCCGCCGATCCGCTGAACCTGCTCGGCATCGCCACCCCCGGCGACCGCCTGCCGGCGCTGGCCGGCAACCGCCTCCTCTACCGCGACGGCCTCCCCATCGCCGTCCTCGAAGGGCGCGAGCCCCGCTTCCTGGTGGACGACCTCGACACCGCCACCCGCTGGCAGGCCCAGAGCGCCCTGGTCCGGCGGAGCGTGGCGCCGAAGCTCAAGGCGTATCTGGGGAAGTCGGCGTAGTACACCGTCACGGCAAAATTACTAAATTTTTGTGGGGGCGACACCCTATGTGGCCGCCGCCCTTCGCCGCTTTCGCCCAGGCCGAGGTTAGCGAAGCCGGAGCCGTCGGCGTTCAGGCGGTATTTCGACGAGCCACCCGGGGGCAAAGGTGCCACCCAAACGGAGAAAACGACCGTTTCAAGGCGCAGGATGACGACCTCGGGCGCGTTCCTCCTCGCGGATGGCGATGATCAAAGGCCGATTCATCTCCAGGGCCTCGATCGTCGCGCGGCCGGTGGCGGTGCGCCCGAACAGGCGCGCGCCCTGCCAGACGAAGTGGTCGTTCCACAGGTCGTGCCGCGGATGGAAGAGGGCGACGTGCTCGCCACTCGTCGGGTCGACGGCGGTCTGACGTGCAGCCTTGCGTAGTGAACAAGAAACACAGGCGAGGGCGAGATTGTCGCCGGTGTCGTGACCGCCAGCTATCACCGGCACGACGTGGTCGACATGAAAGGTCGCTTCCTGACCCAACTGCGAAAGGACGCAGTACTCGCATCGGTTGTGGGCACGCCGGACAACGAGCCGGCGGAGCCTGGCAGAGACGTGCTGAGCCAAGGTCTTAGTCTGTCAGGCGCGTTGTGCCCGCAGCTTCAGGAGTGACAGGAGCTCGGCCAGGTCGACGAGACCTTCGGCTTCCCGCCGCTCCTCAAGGGTCAGCTCCTCACCTCGGTCCTGACGATCGAGCAGACCGTGCAAGCGCTCGTCTACCCCCCGCGGAAGCCGGAAGCGTTCCAGATCTCCGGGGAGCTCAAGCTTGACGAGAACTTGTCGAGACATGCAGATCCTTCCGAGGTCGGTCGCTGGATCTTCATTCTACACGGTCGACCCCCGACTCCAAGAGCAGAAAGGGCGCCCCAGAAAAAGGGTGCCAGGCGCTCGGGTAAAATCCGGTTTCGTCGGTTCCCCGCGGCCGTTTTTCTCGTCCCGACCGTTTTTTTGCGATCCGGACGGCCGTTTTGCTTTCCCGGCCGGTTTTTTAGCTTCCCGAGCGCCCGTCTTTCTTGGACGGCCGTTTTTTTGGCGTCCCGAGCCCTCATCTTTCTTCCCGGACGGCCATCTTTCTTCCCGGAGCGGCATCCTGGCTTCCGGGACGCTCATCTTTCGATCTGGAGCGCCATCTTGCTTCCGGAGCCGCGATCTTTCTTCCGGAGCCGCCATCTTCGTGACCGGAGCTGCCGGGTTTCGGTTTGAGCCGCCATCCTGCTTCCGGAGCGTCCATCCTTCTTCCCGAAGCCTCATCCGCGCGTTCGAGGCCGCCATCTTTTTTCCCGGACCGTTACGCATCAAACCGAGAGGCAGCCGGCGCTCAGATAAGCTGACCGGAAGAGAGGACAAAGAAAAAGGGGGGCGTTCAGGCTTCGAGGCCGGAGACCAGCGCGCCGAAGCGGTCGGGATCGACGTTGCCGCCCGAGAGGACGATGCCGACCTTGCGTCCGGCGGCCTCCGGCACCTTGCCGTGGAGGAGGGCGGCGAAGGCGATCGACCCCCCGGGCTCGACGACGAGCTTCATCCGCGCGGCGAGCAGGGCCATGGCGCGGCGCATCTCCTCGTCGCTGGCGGTGAGGATCCCCTCCGTGAGCTTGCCGACGAGGGCGAGCGTCCGCTCGGCGGGGCGGGTGGTCTGCAGGGCGTCGGCGATGGTGGCGGGGAGGGGGATGGTGACGGGGTGCCCCGCGGCGAGCGACCGCTTCATGTCGTCCCCGGTCTCGGGCTCGACCCCCCAGAGGCGGATCTCCGGGCGGATCCCCCTGGCGGCCACGGCGCAGCCGGCGAGGAGGCCGCCGCCGCCGCAGGGGGTGACGATCAGGTCGAGGTCCGGCACCTCCTCCAGGAGCTCGAGGGCGAGCGTCCCCTGGCCGGCGATCACGGCGTCGTCGTCGAACGGCGGTACGAGGGTGGCCCCCTGCTCCTCGACGATCCGGCGGGCGATCTCCTCCCGGCTCTCGCCGCCCAGGCGGTCGTAGAGGATGACCTCGGCGCCGTAGCCGCGGGTGGCGGCGACCTTGAGGGCGGGAGCGTCCTTCGGCATGACGATCGTGGCGCGAGCCCCGAGCTCCCGCGCCGCCAGCGCCACCGCCTGGGCATGGTTCCCCGAGGAGAAGGCGACGACCCCGCGGGAGCGCTCTTCCGGGGTGAGGAGGGTCAGCCGCGAGAATGCTCCCCGAGCCTTGAAGGCGCCCACCCGCTGGAAGATCTCGCACTTGAAGAAGACCCGGGCGCCCACCCGCTCGTCGAGCGTCCGCGAGGTCAGCACGGGCGTGCGGTGGACGTGGGGGCGGATTCTTTCGTGCGCGGCCTGGACGTTGGCGAAGGTGACGGAAAGGGCGGCAATGTCTCCCTTCATAATCCGCTCCACGCCTCATCCTCCTCGGGGCGAAGCCAGTCCTTACCTAAGACCGGTTCGCTGGCTTGGGCGGTCTCGACACCGGGGCGAAGGATCTTGTCCTTCAAGGATTGGACGAGGAGCAGCAACTCCTTCAGAATCATGCTCCATAGCTTATCGAACCTGCCCGCCGGTTTCGAGATCCTCGTTCACTTGACCGCCGCCTCCACCGCCTGCGCCTTCCCACCCAGCGACCGCGCCTCGATGAAGATCCGCTGGATCTCGGGGTGCCGGCGCCGGATCTCCTGCTCCAGACGGTTGATCGACTCGGTGATCTGCCCCAGCGGCAGGTCTGGACGGAAGTCGAGCTCCAGGTTCAGCAGCACCTCCTCGGGGCCGAGGTGCATGGTGAGCGGGTCCTTGGCGTCGGCCACGGCCGGATCCGAGCGGACGATCGCGCGGATGTCCGCGAGGATCTCGGGGTCCACGCTCTCGCCGAGCAGCAACTCCCGGCTCTGCGCGACCAGGAAGGTAGCGACGGCTGCGAGGAGCAGGCCGATGGCAATCGAGGCGATCGCGTCGGTGACCGGGGTCTGCCACAGGTGCCCCAGAAAGACGCCGAGGAAGGCGAGGACCAGGCCGACGAGCGCCGCCGAGTCCTCGAAGAAGAGGATGACGATCGACGGGTCCTTGCTGGTGCGCAGAGCCTTCCAAAGCCCCTTATCGCGCACCATCGGGCGGAGCTGCCGCATGGCCAGGATCCAGGAGATCCCCTCGAAGACGAAGGCGATCCCCAGCGACGCGTAGTTCCAGCGGGGATCCTCGAGAGGGTGGGGGTGGAGGAGATGGGTGACCCCCTCGTAGACCGACAGCCCGCCGCCGACGCCGAACAGCAGCATGGCCACCACCAGGCTCCAGAAGTACCGCTCCATGCCGTGGCCGAAGGGGTGGACCGCGTCCGGCGGCCTCTGGCTCCGCTTGATGCCGAACAGGAGCAGGACCTGGTTGCCGGTATCCACCACCGAGTGGATCCCCTCGGAGATCATCGCCGAGCTGCCGGTGAGCCCGGCGGCCACGAACTTGGTGGCGGCGATCGCCAGGTTGGCGACCATGGCGCCATAGATGGCTACGGGTTTTTCCTGGTGAGGCATGATTTATTGAGGTCCGGGAGGAGCGTCCGGCGGCCGGAACGCTCCTCCTCCGGCAGGGGGGTATCTAACGGCCGCGGATCGGCAGAGGGGCTTCCTCCTGGCGAGCCCCGGACGCGCCGTCCCGGGTCTCGTCGTGGTCGGGAGCGTTCACGGCGCGGTCGAGCTCGCCGTTGACCTCTCGATTCGGAATGCCGGGGGTCGAGGAGCCCGGCGCGAGGCCGGCGGCGCGGGCGGTTCCGGCGGCGGCCTGGTCGTGGCCGGTCTGCCGGTGGGCGTGGGATTCGGGGGCCGCCTCGTCGAGGCGCCCGGTGGGGGTCCGGTCGGGATGGAGATCTTTCCGATCGTCGTTCATGAGGTGGTTCCTCCTTGTCTCGTCACGCCGGAGAGTCCTGCAAGGGGCGGGCCGGAAACGAAAACGGCCCGGAGCCGAAGCCCCGGGCCGCTGGATCGCGGACGGACGAAAGAGCTACATCGATTCGAGCCCGGCGCGGGTGGCCGGCTCGTTCTGCAGGCGTCGCAGGATGCCGCCGACGAGCCGGAGGATCTCCAGCGTCGCCTGGTCGCGCTCCAGGGCGTCCCGCAGCAGGTGGAGGGCGGAGAGGGCCTCGCGCTCGGCGCCGAGCACGCGGAAGGTGGTCACCATCTCGGAGACCAGGCCGCGCACCTCGGCAGTGCGCCCCTCGCGCATCCAGACGCCAGCCAGGTCGAGCGAGACCAGGGAGGCCTGGTAGGCGTGCCCGGCTTCGTCGAGGTCCTGGCGGATCTGTTGGAACGTCGCCTCGGCGGTGACCAGATCGCCCAGGCCGGCGGCGATCTCCCCCTCCAGGCGGTGCAGCTTCACCAGGTCGAGCCAGGCGGCGTGCTCGGCGTAGAGCGGCCGCATCCGCTGCAGCTGCCGCTGGGCGGCCTCGTACTCGCCGAGCTCCACCCGGAAGAGGAGGATGTTGTGCAGCGTGTGGAAGACGAGCTTGGAGTCCCGGGCGCGGTCGATCATCGGCAGGCCCTGGACCAGGAGCTGGAGCCCCTCCTCGGGCTTGCCGGCGTAACCGGTGTACAGACCCTTGAGGATGAGCGTGCGGCCGACCTCGTGCCCGTCGCTGTGACGCCGGTGGATGGCGTAGGCGAGGTCGAGCATCCGGAACGCCTCCTTGAAGCGCCGCTGATCACAGAGCAGCGACGCGTTCAGGTCGGCGATGCGGGCGTAGAGCAGCGGGTCGCCCGTCCCCTGCGTGCGGAGATCGAGGGCGCAGGCCATCGCCGCCTCGGCCTGGGGGAAGTCGTCGTTGATGCGGTAGGCGTTGGCCAGCTCGCCCCAGGCGCGGGCCTGCATGTCGGTGCGCTGGTCGTCCCCTTCGGCCGCCGGGTCGAGCCGGTCGGCGGCCCGCCGGGCGAGATCGGCGAGCTGGAGCATGCCCGCCGGGTCGGTGTGCCGCAATTCGCGGCTCTTGGCCAGCAGGAGCTCGCAGAACCCCCAGGAGATCGCCCCCTCGGGGAGCGCCGGAGCCTCCGAGCGGTGCACGGCGCGGAGGGTCTCCTCCGCCCTGCGCTCGGCGCTCTCGCGTCCGGCCGTCAACGCCTGATCGCGCGCCAGGGCCTTGGTGAAGGCGGCCGAGATCGCGAGATCGTAGGCGTTCTCCTCCGACGCCGATAGGCGTGGCTCCGGCGCGGTATCGGGCGTGAACATCGAGGTCGCGAGCGGCGACATCTCGTCCTGGCAGCGCTCGCAGCCGCCCAGCAGATGGCTCACCAGGGCTTTCGCCTCGGAGGCCGGCAGGCGGCTGAGAAGGAACCCTTCCAGGGCTTCGCGACGGGGATGATGCTTGCTCATCCGTCTCTCCTCGAAAGCAGTGCGGCGGTTACCTCTGAGTCTCTCATATCGGGACGCCGTTGTCTCGTTCAGCCGTTGACCGTCGGTACAGGTAGATCCGGGGCGAGCCTGCTCCCGTTGGGATCGATCCCCCAGCCCCGGTCGATGGCCGGCGGCGGCGGCGTCGACTTTCCCGGGAGGCGGCTGGGCCGGCTGGTCGCTCGCGGCGTCGCATGGCTCGGGCTGCCGGTGACGATCGACCAGATCTGGTCGATCCGGTTCAGGAGCCCCAGGTTCGCGGCGGCGGCCGGGCGCGAGCCGGCGACGGACAGGGACGTAACGATCGCCAGCGCCACAATCCCTCGTTGAACGGTTTTCCGCTGCATCTCCATCTCCTTTTCGAGTCCCGTGTTTGCCGGACCAGCTCCCCGGTCCGTTGGGGCCAGACTAAAAGTAGCTCTTACCGATCAATAGTGTCGCCCGCCCCAAAAAGCGAGCCGCCCATCGCGCACTGGCTTGTCACGGGGTGCTCAAACCGGGAGCACGTAAGGCAGGAGCACGAATTCATGCCGCTCTGGTGGGAAGTCTCGCGTGTTGCGCGTGACCAGCCTCAGCGAATGGTACTTCGCCAGGGCCGCTTGCAAGGCATCGGGGATTTTCCAGCGGTGCTCCCGGCGCAGCCGCGCCGCCAGGTCCGCCACCGGCTTATCGATGACCAGCGTCGGGAATCGGTCGAGCAGGCCCAGAGCCGCCGCCGCCTCTGGCGGATCGAATCCCGTCAGTACCTCGGCTCGAGTGATGACTGACAGGGCTGCCTCCTTGCCCAGCTCGGCGAGGCAGCGGGTCGCCTCCTCATGCCCGTTGAAGTGGTCGATGAGGATGACGGAATCGATCAGGAACCGGAACGTTCCCCGCCCTTCGGGCTCTCCTCCTCCCACTCGTCGCGAATCGACTGCTGATAGGCGAGGCCGTCCCCCTCCTTCCAGCTTCCCGCGGTCCGCTGCAGGAGTTGCTCCAACGACGGCTCCGCCGACATCGCGTCCCGCTGCTCCCGATATCTCTTCACCGCGCTGCGCACCAGTTGCGCCATCGTCACCCCCTGCTCCTTCGCTTTCCGATCCAGCCATGTCTTGTCCTCGTCGTCCAGGCTGATCAAGGTTCGGATCATGAGACCTCCGATATCAATCACTGCATATGATATCACAATGAGGTAGGGCCGGACATCGCTCCTACAGCTTCACCACCGCCGCTTTCCGGCGCAGCTGGAGCACCTTGACGTCGGGGTCGACGAGCACCCGCTCGGGCTGGAAGGGGGCGGAGATCTCGACGGTCCGCTCCTCGCCCGCTCCCAGGATGACCGTCCGGCGGGCGTCGCGGTAGCGGGGATCGGGCTTGCCCTTGCCGGTGAAGCGCTCGCCGCGGGCCGCCGCCACCTCGACCGGCATCCGGCCGGTGCCGGCGTTCTTCACCCGCACGGTCAGCTTCCAGGACTTGCCGCCGGGCTCCGGGGTCACATGGGCGTCACTCAGCCGGTACTCCGGCACCACGACCTGGTGGAACCACTGCCGCACGAAGTCGTCGTAGGCCGCCGGATCGGGCGCGAACGGGCGCATTGCGGCGGTGAAGTCCTGGAGCACGGGGTAGTCGGGGCCGTTCCCCCAGTCCGCCATGAACCTCCGCAGGCCGGCGAGGTCGCGCTCGCGCCCGAGCTGCTGGTACAGCATCCAGAAGACCCAGCCCCCCTTGTCGTAGGTCACCGTCTGGTCCCCCTGATGGGAGCCGTCCACCTTTACCAGGGGTCGCTCGGCGTCGGCCCGGCGGGAGTCGCCGTAGTTCTCCTCGATCCGCTTGAGGAACTCCATCCGCGCCTGCGGACCCTTGATCTGGTCGGTGAGCAGGGCGGTGGAGAAGTGGGCCATCCCCTCGGAGAGGAGGTTGCCGCCCGGCCCCTTGCCCGGGGTGAGCAGGTTGCCCCACCACTGGTGGGCGCTCTCGTGGGCGGTCACCATGAAGACGGCGTCGGTCTTGACGTCGCTCTTGGTGAGGAAGCCGATCCCCTCGGAGAAGGTGATGTCGGTGGGGAACCCCTGGGCGTAGCCGGCCAGGTTGGGGAACTCGGAGAGCTTGAGCTCGTGCCAGGGGAACGGCTTGAACCACTCGGAGTAGTAGCGGCGCGCCGCGTCCAGGGCGCCGATCATCTCGTCGATGTTGTAGCGATGCCCGGGGTGGTAGTAGATCGCCGTGCCCTGCCCGCGCCGCACGGCCCAGCGCCCGCCGACGACGTTGAACAGGCGCACCGGGTAGTCGCTCTTCCAGACCACCGTCCGCTTGCCCTTTTGCACCGTGTCGCTCACCCGGGTGCCGACCGAGTTGAAGGCGAAGTCCGCCGGTCCGGTGACGGCGATACGGGTGGTGAACGGGTGGCCGACGCCGAAGGCGACGTCGGTCTTCCCCTGGTAGAAGTCGTCGGGGTAGACGCGGGGCTCGTAGTCGTTCTCGTCCGCCTTCCTCCCGATCTCCTCCATGTAGCCCACCACCGGGGCGAAGGAGGGGGTGAAGCCGGTCAGCACCACGCCCGAGGGGAGGACGAACTCCTGGGAGCCGCCGCCGTTCTTCGAGATCCCCTGCGGGAACACCCCCTCGAGCTGGAAGCCGACGCGGACGCGGCCGCCCGGCGGCAGGGGGGCGGGGAGGTTGAAGACGTAGAGCCCCGAACGGTTGTCGGGCTTGAAGGGCCTGCCGTTCAGGGTCCAGCTTACCTTCTTCCAGTGCGGGCCACCGGTCAGCGCGAAGCGCGCGAGGGCCGCGTCGCGGTCGTTGAGCAGCTCATAGCTGCCGTGGTCGGAGAGCCAGCGGCGGTCCGGATCGATCTGGAGGTCGAGCGCGGCGTCGGCGATCGCCGGCTGCGGCGCGTCCTTCCAGGTCGCCAGGTTCTGCTTCCAGTAGTCCCGCTCCTTCTTCTCGAACCCCGCGCCCTGGTAGCCGTCGTCGACGGCGATCCAGAGGGCGAGGCCGGCGGCGAGCGGCACCACGGCGAAGGGGGCGAGCCGCAGCGCCTGCTGCCAGAGCGGCCCCGGCTGCAGCCGGTGGATCGTTCCGATCGCGTCCGCCTGCCGGCGCCCGAAGAGCCGCACGGCGAGGACGGTGAACAGCCCGGCGAGCCCCAGGACCAGGAGCCGGTTGAGGACGAGGGCCTGGCGGTCGAGCTCGAACCTCCCCATGTCGCTCCAGTGCGCCGCGCCCCAGATCCACCAGTTCCCCACCCAGCTCATGCGGTCGGTGAACTGGAGATAGAGGGTGAGGAACATCACCCCGAGACCGACGCTGTAGGTGACGTAACGCTGGCCGAAGGCGGCCTGGACGGCGAGGATGAAGCAGGTCCAGACCAGGAAGGTCGGCACCAGCAGCACCCCCCAGACGAGCAGGAAGGGGCCGGGGTTGGGCGCGAGCTTCCCCTGGATCAGGATGGCGATGGCGCAGCCGGCGTAGGTGGCGACCGCCATCAGCACCCCGACGGCGCTGTTGGCGAGCGCCTTGCCGAAGAGGAACGAAGCGGTGCGCGCCGGGGTCGAGAAGGAGATCGGCGCGAGACCGGTGGCGCGTTCGCGCTCGAGCGACTCGGCGGTGTAGAACATCAGGAGCAGGCAGACGAGCACCGAGAGCGTGTTCATCGCCCCCGTCGCGGCGAGGCCCGGTGTGATCAGCAGCTCGGTCTGGAACGGACCCAGGGCGGTCAGGCTGGTGCCCAGGGCCTGGAGGAGGATGAGGGCGCCGAACAGGTAGACGCCCGGCGAGGAGAGGAGGTTCCGCAGCTCCGTGCCAGCCACCTCCAGGGTGCCGGCGCCGAGCCCGACCCCCCGCGAGCTCATCCGCAGCCCGTCCAGGGGGGCCGCGCTCCGCGCCTCCGTGGCCTCGATGAGGGGGGCGGACGTCCGCCGCCGCCGGCCCCGGCCGCCTCCCGTCTCCCCCTGGAGATGGGCGGCCAGGTGGCGCTGGGCGAGCGCGACCCCGGCGAGACCGAGGGCCAGGAAGGCCAGGCGCGAGAGCACGAACGGCAGGTCGAGCCCGACGCGGGCCGTGTTGTAGAAGCCCGCCCCGCGGTCGAGCTTGATCCAGGTCTCGTTGATCCAGCGGAAGCCGGCGGGATCGACCAGCATCAGCAGCCGGTTGATCCGCGGATCGAGCCAGGTCGGCGCCCAGTCCCAGAGGAAGAAGCCGCAGGCCAGCAGGATGGCGATGGGGAAGAGGAAGACCGTCACCGGCCGCCGCCAGCGCTCGCCGAGGAAGAAGGCGACCCCGAGATAGAAGACCAGCGTCGGCAGGCCGAAGATCAGCGCCGGCCGCAGGTAGTTGACGAGGTGGAGCGGTCCGCGGATCTCCAGCGCCGCCGGGTTGGGCAGTCCGTGGTTGAAGAAGATGGTGAGCAGGACGTGGAGCCCGAGGATGCCCAGGAAGCCGGCGAGGATGGCCAGGAACTTCCCCCACACGTACTCGGCGGGCCGGAGGGGCGTCGAGAGCAGCATGTCGCTGATCCGCGCCTCGTCGTCGGCGACCACGGCCATGCCCGCGGCGATCGAGGCGAAGAAGCCGTAGAGCAGGGTCATCAGCGCCATCAGCGCCCGGGAGAAGGCGAACTCCGAGGTCACCCAGGCCTTGGTGCCGCCGACCGAGGAGTCCCCCGAGGCGATCTGCATGTGCCCGCTCGAGAGCCCCCAGGACATCAGGGCCAGCAGGACGACCAGGAACCAGAACAATGGGCGCTTGAAGGTGCGGCCGAGCTCCTCGGAGAAGATGACGCCGGTGCGGGCGAGGCTCAACGGCCCGCTCCCGCGGCGAGCGCCGGCGTCTCCTCCCGGGCCTGTGGGGCCTGCGCGGCGTCCTGCATCAGGAGCAGATAGGCGTCCTCCAGGTTGGCGGTGACGGGCTCGAAGCCGGCCGGCGCCGCGCCGTCGGGCTGGTAGACGCGCACCCGGTTCTTCCCCTCGACCAGCACCGACTGGATGACCCGCAGGCCGCGCCCCTGGATCTCGTCCATCTCTTCCCGGCCCAGGCGCCCCTCGAAGACCTTGCCGTCGATCGACTGGCGGGCCTCGGTGGGGGAGGTCTGCGCCACCAGGCGCCCCTTGCGGATCACCGCGAAGCGGGGGCAGAGCACGGCGACGTCCTCGACGATGTGGGTGGAGAGCAGCACGATGCGGTCGGCGGCGAGCTCGGCGAGGAGCTTGTAGAAGCGGAGCCGCTCTTCCGGATCGAGGCCGGCCGTCGGCTCGTCGACGATGATCAGCCGCGGATCGCCGGCGATCGCCTGGGCGATGCCGAGCCGCTGGCGCATACCGCCCGAGTAGGTCTTCACCCGCCGCTTGGCGGCCGCGGCGAGGTTGACCCGCTCCAGCAGCTCGGCCACCAGCTTCTTCAGCCCCCCCGGCGCCTCGACCCCTTTGAGCTTGAGGAGATAGGACAGCATCTTCTCCCCCGTCAGATGGGGGTAGAAGCCGAACTCCTGGGGGAGATAGCCGAGCCGCTGACGGATCCGTTCGGGGCTGGAGAGCACGTCCTCGCCGTCGAGGGTCACCGCCCCCGACGTCGCCTCGAGCAGTCCGGAGAGGATCTTCATCAGGGTCGACTTGCCCGCGCCGTTGGGGCCGAGCAGGCCGAACATCCCGGGCGGAACGTCGAGGTTGATCCCCTGGAGCGCGGTGACGGGGCCGGGGTATACCTTCACGAGATCGCGGATGGTCAGCATGGGGTTCTCCTTGGAGAGGCCGGCGCGGCCCCTGTCAGGAACAATACGGGAAAGGGGGCGGGAAGGTTACGGGAGCGCCTTGAGTTATCCTCTTCATCCCGATCTGGAGACCTCTACCATGAAGCTGAAGCCCAATCGCGCCCTTCCCCTCTTCGTGACCGCCCTCCTCGCCGGGGCCGCCCTGTGGGCCGCCGACGCCAAGGCTCCCGCCGCTCCCGCCGTGACGGCGGCGGCGCCCGATCCAGCGGCCTACCGCAAGGAGATCGAGGCCTGGCGCCAGGAGCGGCTCACGAGCCTCAAGAAGGAGGACGGCTGGCTCACCCTGGTCGGCCTCTACTGGTTGAAGCCGGGCGAGAACCGCTTCGGGAGCGATCCGGGCAATCCGGTCATCCTCCCCGAGGGGAAGGCCCCGGCCCTGGCCGGCACCCTGACCCGCGAGGGGGATGTCGTCCGCCTGGCCGTCCAGCCCGGTGTTCCCCTGACGGTCAACGGCAAGCCGGCGATCCCCGGCATGACGGTCTCGGCCGACGCCAGCGGCAAGCCGACGATCCTTCAGCTCGGCTCGCTCAGCTTCTTCGTCATCAAGCGAGGCGACCGCATGGGCGTGCGGATCAAGGACAAGACCAGCCCGATGCTCGCCGGCTTCAAAGGGGTCGACGAGTTCCCCATCCGGCCGGAGTGGCGGGTGGTCGCCCGCTTCGAGCCTTACAAGGACAAGAAGATCCCGATCGCCAACATCATCGGCCAGGTCGAGGACAGCCCCTCGCCCGGCGCCGTCGTCTTCGACTGGCAGGGGAAGACCTACCGGATCGACGCCCTCGAGGGCGGGCCCGAAGGGGGCCTCTTCCTGGTCTTCGGCGACCAGACGAACGGCAGGGAGACCTACGGGGCCGGCCGCTTCCTCGACACCGACCCGCCGAAGGACGGCAAGGTGGTGGTGGACTTCAACACCGCCTACAACCCGCCCTGCGCCTTCACCGCCTTCGCCACCTGTCCGCTGCCGCCGGCCGAAAACAAGCTGGCGGTCAAGGTCGAGGCGGGCGAGAAGAAGTTCGCGGGCGGGCACCACTGAGCCCTCATCACCCCGGCCCTCTTCTCCCGACCCCTCCCCCCCTCCCGCACCGGGAGAAGAGGGGGGCCCTACGCTGAAGGTTTTCGTTTCTGTAGCTGTCCCGTCTCCTGGTTTTGCTTTCTCCCCTCTCCCGGTGAGGGAGGGGTCGGGAGAGGGGCCGGGGGTGAGGGTTCGGGCGGGGGCTGAGGGCCGCCCTCACCGCCCCTGCCGTAATACCAGATACGGATTGATCGGCTCCCCCTGCCACCAGTGCTTGTCCGGGGGGAGCCTGGTGATCTCGAAGTGGAGGTGGGGGGCGTCGTGCGAGGCGTCCCCGGTCGATCCCACGTAGGCGATCACCTGCCCGCGGGCCACCTGATCCCCCTCCTTGAGACCGGGAGCGTAGTGGTCCAGGTGGGCGTAGTAGTAGCAGTAGGTCTCGTTCGGGTCGAACTGATAGATCGTCAACCCCCCCAGGTTGCTGGTGAACAGCTTGGCGATCCGGCCCGACTCGGTGGCCATCACCGGCGTGCCGCGATTGGCCATGATGTCGATCGCGTTGTGCACCCGCCCCTGGCCGCGGGCGTCGTCGTAGGTGTCCTGGAGGCCGGTGCGCGGCACCCCCTGGACCGGCACCAGCAGATCGCGCCCGACGAGATCGGCCGGGGGGCGCGCCAGCAGCGGCGGCGGTGCCGTGGCCGGCGGAGCCGCCGCCACCGGCGGGGTTCCGGGGCGTGGGGAGGGGCTCGGGGCGGGAGCCGGGGAGACCGGCGTCGACGCCGAGGGCGCCTGGGGCGAGGGCGTCTGCTGCGCGGGTGGGGCGCTCGCCCTGCCGCCCCCGTAGAGCCAGACGATCAGCAGCACGGTGGCCGCGCCGAGCGCGAACCCGGCGAGCCCTGCCAGCGGAACCGGCAGACCTTTCTTCTCCCTTGCCATGACGCGCCTACTCCGTGAAGTGGACC
Organism: uncultured Acidobacteriota bacterium; assembly: GCA_963698025.1. GTDB lineage: Bacteria > Acidobacteriota > Thermoanaerobaculia > Multivoradales > UBA5704 > DATARR01. The sequence continues at coordinate 4,509,952 of OY969112.1, forward strand.
GGAGTGCCCGACTTGACCAGTCCGGAAACCGCCGTGGCGTCCCAGTTGGTCAGCCGCACGCAGCCGTGGGAGGTGGTCTTGCCGATCGTCTTCGGCTCGGGGGTGCCATGGATCCCGTAGTGCTCCTTGGAAAGGTCGATCCAGACCACCCCGACGGGATTGTTCGGCCCAGGCGGTATCGTGGCCTTCTCGTCCGTGGACTTGGCGTCCCAGAAGAGGTTCGGGTTGTAGTGGAACTTCGGATTGTGGGAGATCCCCGTGACCTTCCAGTCGCCGATCGGCAGCGGGTCGTGCTCGCTGCCGGAGGTGACCGGGGCGTAGTAGAGGAGCTTGTCCCCCTGCTTGACCATCAGGTTGGAGTTGCTCTTCGAGACGTAGACCTCGGCGCCTTCCGGCACCTGCGTCTTGTCGGTCATGTCGGGCAGGGGGCGGGCGTTGGGAACCATGATCTGCTCGCCGGCCGCCGCGAACCGGGCCTGCCGGTTGAGTCGCTGGAGGAGCTCCGGCGTGGTGTGGAACCGTTCGGCGAGCATCTCCAGCGGCGAAGAGTAGCCGAGCGCCGGCAGCTTGGCCTTCGCGTCCATGTCCTCGGGGATCGGGAGGAACGGCCCCTTCATGTCGTCGGGGGTGATGACGTACGAGATGACCGCCTGGTTGGTGCCGCTCACCGCCAGCAGCTTCTGCCAGGTCGCGGCGTCCATGTTGCCGGTCGCCTGCAGGCCGTTGGCGGTCTGGAAGGCCGCCAGCGCCTTGCGGGTGTTCGAGCCGCCGCGGCCGTCGATGACTCCGGGCGAGAAGGCCGCGCGGTCGAGGAGGACCTGGATGTCCCCCTGCGACTTCGGGTTGGGGCCGGGGCCGCCGGCCGCCGGAGCCGGCTGGCCCGGCGCCGCCATCGGAGCGCCCGGAGCCATGGGGGCCTGACCCGGAGCTGCGGGAGCGGGCTGAGCCGGAGCGCCCTGAGCCGGGGCCGGCTGGGCCGCCGCTGGGGGCGCCGTCTGCGGGCGCTCGACGTGCGGCACCGGCTGGATCTGGGGCGCGGACTGGGCGACCTTCTGCTGCGCCGCGGACAGGGCCAGCGGGGCCATCATCAACAGGATCGCGAGCTTCGACGTATGTTTCGGCATTGACAGGTCTCCAAGGGAACTGAAGGTCCGCTCTAGCGGACCTGCCCAAGGGGGAATGCAACCGGCAGGCCATGCCGAGATGTGGCAACCTCGCTGCGCTTCCGGGCCAAAGGCCCGGGTTCCCTCAGCCCAGGGCAGCGCCCTGGGATTTGAATCGATGGACGGCACCCCTCGACTCGACAGGGATGAATCTGGCGGCTGTTATCGCAACCTGTTGGGGCGCGGTTCGTTGGGGTGCGGTTGGTTTTGCCGGCTTCCAACCCAGCCCGCTGGGCTGGGCTGAGGGAGCCCAGGCCTTTGGCCCGGAAATGCGGTGAGGGAGATCCTATATAAGGCCGCCTCCCTACCCCCGCCCGCTCACCGCCTCCCCCTGCGGGTAGATCACCACCCGTCGGTACGGCTCCTCCCCCTTGCTCTCCGAGGTCAGGCCGTAGCGCTCGACGATCTGGTGCTGGAGGCGCCGGAGGTGGTTGTTCTGGGGGGCGAGCTCGACCGCGTGCCCCTGCTCCTGGGCCTCGTCGATCCCCTCCTCGACCTCCCGCACCGCCGCCTCGTCCCCCGCCTGCGGGTCGTCGACGCCGAAGACCGAGGCGAGGAAGTTCTCCATCTGGGTGATGGTGTTGCTGCGCACCACGTAGAAGGGGATGCCGCGGGCATGGGCCTCGCGCAGCCGCCGGGGCTGGCGCCGCTCCTGGGCCTTCAGCGTCACCACCATGTCGGCGGCGTCGAGGTCGTCCACGACGTAGGCCGAGACGCGGAACTTGCGCAGCGCCCGCTCGAGCTTCTCCCGGCTGACCGCGTAGGGGAAGATGCGCACCGTCCTGCCGCGGAGCGCTTTGACCGGCGGCAGGGGAGCCTCCTCCGAGGATTCCTCCGCGGGCTCGTCCGGCTCCTGGGCCGGGGCGGCGAACCAGGGGGTAGCCGCCCGGCCCGGCCGCGGCCGTTCGGACCGTCCGCGTTCGGAGCGTCCACGTTCCGGGCGCCCTCTCTCGGGGCGCTCCGGGCGCTCGGCGCGGCGGATCTCGACGCCGCCCCCCTCGGTGCGGGTCCGCAGCTCGGGGCGCGGCGGGACGTCGCGCAGGAAGCGGTCCACCACCTCGGCGACGTCGTGGTGGACGGCGAGGCGGTCCTTGTCCTGGATTTCGACCAGCACGCCGAAGGTGGGAGGCGCCTTGCGCTCCAGCACCGTCTTCTGAGTGCCGCGGCGCCGCGCCTCCTCGTCCGAGAGGGTGACCGCCTGGATGCCGCCGACGAGGTCCGAGAGGGTCGGGTTCTGGAGCAGGTTCTCGAGCGTGTTGCCGTGGGCGGTCGCGATCAGCTGGACGCCGCGCTCGGCGATGGTGCGCGCCGCGAGCGCCTCGGCCGTGGTGCCGATCTCGTCGATCACGATCACCTGCGGCATGTGGTTCTCCACCGCCTCGATCATCACCGCGTGCTGCTCGTCCGGCGAGGGGACCTGCATGCGGCGGGCGCGGCCGATGCCCGGATGGGGGACGTCGCCGTCGCCGGCGATCTCGTTCGAGGTGTCGACGACCACCACCCGCTTGCCGAGCTCGTCGGCGATCACCCGGGCCGCCTCGCGCAGGATGGTGGTCTTGCCGACGCCGGGGCGGCCGAGCAGGAGGATCGACTCGCCCGACTCGATGACGTCGCGCAGGATGTCCACCGTGCCGAAGACCGCGCGGCCGACGCGGCAGGTCAGGCCGATGACGTCCCCGATCCGGTTGCGGATGGCCGAGATGCGGTGGAGGGTGCGCTCGATCCCCGCCCGGTTGTCCTTGCCGAAGCGGCCGACCCGCTCGACGACCCAGGCGATGTCCTCGCGGGTGACCGCCTGGTCGGAGGTGAACTCGCCGGCGTCGGGGAAGCGGGCCTCCGGCTGGCGCCCGAGGTCGAGCACCAGCTCGATGAGCTCGCCGCGCCGCGGGTGGGCCTCGACGGCGGCGCGCACCGCCGGCGGCATCACCTCCAGGAGCAGCTTCAGATCGTCCATCGTCTCTCGTCCCGTCACGTTCAGGGGCCTCCAGGGGAAAGGCTACACCGATTTCACGGCCGGCCTGGCGCCGGCCGCGAGCTCCCAAGGGCAAGAACGGTGCCGGGCCCTGCAACATTTCTTCACCCGCTTTCGTAGGGACAGGGAAAGGAGGATCTCCCATGAGGACCGCCAAGTTGCCCCCTAAAAACGTATCGCTGCTCTGCGGCCTGCTGCTGGTGGGCGCCACGGCGCAGGGCGCCACCTTGTTGAAGGAGCGCTTCGAGCAGACCGTCCCGCTGCGCCCCGGCTCCGAGGTGCGGCTGAGCAATGCCAACGGCGGCGTGACCCTGGAGGCCTGGGACCGCCCGGAGGTCCGCATCGAGGCCGAGAAAGAGGTGAGGGCGGGCAGCGACGCGGCGGCCCGCAAGCTGATGAGCCAGATCCGGATCGAGGTGGCCAACGCCCCCTCTGGAGTGCGGATCGACACGCGCATCCCGCGCCACGAGGACGGCGGCGGCTTCCTGGCCGCGCTCTTCAACGGCGGCGGGGTGAGCGTCGGGGTGACCTACACGGTTCACGTGCCGCGCCACGTGGCCCTCGACATCCTGGACTCCAACGGCGGCATCCAGGTCGCCGGCACCCTGGGCAAGGCCCATCTGAAGACGAGCAACGGCAATCTCACCGTCCGCGAGGTCTCGGGGGACCTGAGCCTCGAAACGAGCAACGGCGGCATCGGCGTCACCCGCTCGGCCGGCTCCCTGGACGCGAAGACCACCAACGGCGCCATCGATGCCGAGCTGATGCACCTCGCCGGCGGCGGTCTCAGTCTCGAGAGCACCAACGGCGGGGTCTCCGTGCGCCTGCCGAAGGACGCCCGCTTCGCGCTCGACGCCGCGACCTCGAACGGCGGCGTGCGGAGCGACTTCCCCGTCCAGGGGGGCCAGACGGGCAAGCGCAGCCTCAAGGGGGAGGTCAACGGCGGCGGCTCCAGGCTCTTCATCCGCACCTCGAACGGCGGGATCAACGTCCGCAGTCTCTAGAAAGCGGTACGGCCCTTGCAGCTCCATCAACCCGGGCGCGGGGTTCCCCGTGCCCGGTTTTTGATGCAAGGGAAGGAGTCACACCATGGATAAGAACAACAAATGGTCTCTGGTCGGCAGCGCCGGCGTCGGCGCCGGGTTGGGAGCCGGCCTCATGTACCTGCTCGATCCCCAGGGTGGGCGCGGCCGGCGGGCCGTGGCCCGCGACAAGTCGGTCTCCGCGCTCAAGCAGGGGGGCAAGGCGGCCGCGAAGACCTCGCGCCACCTCGGCAACAAGACCAAGGGCCTGGTCGCCACGGCCGGCTCCAAGCTGCGCCGCAGCGATCTGGCGGGTGAGGGCGAAGCTCTGCTCGGGCAGGTGCAGCGGAAGGTCCGCCGGGCCGTTTCCCACCCCACGGCGATCGAGGCGGCCCTCGAGGAGAGCCGGGTGATCCTGAACGGGTTCATCCTCGCCTCGGAGCTCGAGGGGCTGCTGACGGTGATCGAGGCGATCGAGGGGGTCACGGGGGTCCAGAACCAGCTCGAGATCCACGAGTCGGCGGCTGACCTCGCGGCCTTCCGGAAGAGCGGCAGGCGCTGGGTGGGTCCCGCCACGCGGGTGCTGACCGGCGGCACCGGCAGCGCGCTGGCCTACGCCGGCCTCAAGCGGAAGGACGGCCTGGGCGCGGCCCTGGGCGCGGTCGGCCTCGGCCTGCTCGCCCACGGCCTCACCAACTTCGACGCCCGGCAGCTGACCGGCCGGCTCCGCCGCTCGAAGAACGGCCGCGCGGAGGAGGGGCAGGAGTCGCTCGCCGAGAGCGGCCAGCCCGAGACCGCGCAGGCCGAGAGCCACGAGCCCGCGTTCCAGCCCACAGGCGTATAATCTTCCCCTGGGCCGGGTCCGTGGACCCGGCCCTCGCCCACAAGAGTCAGGACACGGCCCCGGAAGGCGGCTGAACCGCCCCTGTGGACCCGGTCGCGCCCCAAGTTTGGGCCGGCCGGCCCCATTTGGGGGGAGTTCCGGCCCACGCTTGGGCCGCTCTGGCCCAAACGGGGGTAGTGGGTCAGTTTCAATCCTTGGCGTCCGGAAGCAATCGCACCATGTCTTCAATGCTCCACCGCCGGGCGTCAACGCCCGCCGCCTGGACCGGGGTCTTGCCCTTGAGGGTCATGTGCGGGCGGCAGAAGTTGTAATGGAAGAAGTGGACCGCGACTTGCGCGGTATGGTTCTCGACCTTCTTTGAGAAGGCGTTGGTGAGCCGCGTAAACCGGCGGATCGACATCCGCATGGTGAGGTTCTGGCGCTCGACGTAGGACGTGCTGACGTGCTTCGGGTCGGGGTTGCCGGTGACCGTCCGCTTCTCGCAGCCGGTGCATTCCGCCGGGCTGTAGCGCGTCTCGGGACCGTTCGGCGCGGCGGCGTAGATCTTGTGGAGCTGCGCGAAGTCCACGTCACCGCCGAACGCTTCCTCGACCGCCGAGACGTACGCCTTGAGGCCGTCCGTCGTGACCTGGATACGGTTGGCAAGACGGCTCGCGAGATCCTGGGTAACCTCCGTGGCGCACCCAACGTCACGCGAGCCCACGAGCCAGGATGGCACCAGCTTGGTGTCGGCGTCAATCGCCACGAAGGTCCAAACGTCGCCATAGCCGAAAACGCCCTTCTTCTCCGTGGGGACGTTCTTCGCCTTGCTGTAGCAGAACGCCCAGATTTCATCGATCTGGAGACGCTTGCAGGGGAGGTTCCGCAGGTTCTCATCCGCGTAGCTCTGGCAAACGCCCGCCAGCTCGACCAGGAGCTTGACGACCGTGTTCTTCGCCACCCCGGTCATGCGAACCGTGGCACGGATCGAGTTGCCCTCGACCAGGGCGGAGATGACGGCGGCGCGCTTCGCGGTGCTGAGTACGTTTGCCATACTGACCATTATGCTTAGGCGGGAAGGAAAAGTCAACTGTTTTTTCCCTCTTTACGGGAGAAAACTTGCTCCGCACCAGATCATTTTGCTCCTTTCCCCTACTCTAGCTCCTTTGGCGGAGACCGCTGGAACTGCAACAGCCCGCCACCTTTTTCGCCCTCTGGTTCCTTCTTGGGAAGTTGGCCTTTGCTGGCATGTGCCTCTACGATGGATTGCACGAGCCCCCGCGGCAAGGCCAATTCATCAGCAAGCCGCCGGTAGTCTTCGCCGTAGTACATCTCCACAAGCTTACGTAGAGCTCTCGGACGTTCAATGCCAAGCGCTTCGCTTCTCGGTTCGTCCTTTCGCCATCCCATCTCCCGGAGCTTGATGCTGAGATATTTGTACTGATGATCTACTATGATTCCGAGATCGAACGCTCGTTTCAGGAGAGCTTGAATCGAGACTCCCCACTGCACCTTAACTTCGGCCAGAGTCGAAAATGTAACTGGCGGCGCCAGCTCCCTAATCATTGCTTCGCCCGGCATAAGGAACTCGCTGGCAAACTTATGTGCTTCCTTTTCGGCTTCTCCCATGTCACCAACTAAAGTATGGTGCATTACAAGATGCGCCATTTCATGCGATACAGTGAACCGGAGGCGGTCCGTTGGCTTATTAGCGTCCATCACTATCACCGGGCGCCGGCCTACCCAGACGCCGAATGCATCAAAGCCTTCTACTGCATCACCAGGAATCGCTAGGCATACGACCCCGCTGCTTTCTAGGCGATAGATCAGGTTTCGAATCGGCGTTTCTGGATCATAGCCGAGAGCGCTACGAGTCAGATGCGCCGCGTTGACAACATCCTCATTCTCGAGCTTAGGTAACCCCACGGGAGTCCGGCGGACTCTCTGACTCAGGGCCTCATAAATGCTATAGGCTAGTTCCGCAACTTGGCGAAGCCATGCCTTCTCGCCGCTCTTTAAATCGCTATGCTTTCTGTAAAGCAGGGTGCCTGCCGGGAAGGTTTGCGGCGAATCCTTCTCAAAAAAAGCTACTGGAAAGCCCGTGCTGAGGGCAATCTGCCCAATTAAGAAATCCGAAGGCTCCAGCGAACCCCGTTCCATACGTGCGACCGTGGGCTGTCCCACGTCCAGCTTTAGTGCGAGATCCGCCTGCGACAGACGCCGAATCTCCCGGGCCTGTCTGATTCGTTCGCCGTTGATAGCCATCAGTTGACAAGTTGATCTTCATCAACTTCGATCAGCTCCGCCTCTTCCTCAAAATCGAGATCGGGCACCGTCTCGTGCGCTTCCGTGTAGGCTGGCAGCGCAACAGCAACGGTGGCCGGGTGCGCAATACGCCGCCGCCATAGATAGCCATCACCGCTAGGTCGAATTAGGTCAACCCATGCAAGCTGGCGGCCTCTGTCGATGTCCCAGAGGAGCATCAGATTTTCCGATGTGGGCTCAATAGTTTCCTCTTCTGTAGGCCACACAAGAGGAAGGGTAACTTGTTCGTAATAATCTTCGAGCGCACCCTTTCCGGTGGGGAGACCTCCACCTTCGGCTAGCCGAATCCTGATGCCATAAGTACGATAGACAACCTGAAGACCATTGTTATTGAGATAAATGAGCTGGAACTTGAAAGCTTCAGTCTTAGCCAGCTCTCCGAGTCGGTTGCGCATCTCATTCCTGACGGTACTGGAGAAGTGATAGCGCTCGAATGGTCGACCACGGCGACGGAAGTCCTCCAATCCTACTTCTACAGAGGCTTCTAAGCTCTTGTAGATTTCCTCCAAAAAGCCGCCAAGCTCTTCCAGTATCGCGTCGGAGTCGGGTCTACTTTTCATGGGAATAATATTCCTAGAAAAAGTAGACTCTGTCAAGGGCCTTCTTCAACACCCCCGTAAGTCACTGCCACCGTTGAAACTTCCTTGTCCCCGCTTCTGCCTAGCCGGGGTGCCTGAAAGGAATTCCACGCCGGTGCCCCGCTGTGGCATACTCAGGCCATGCATAGACGCCCAAGCAAGCCAGAGCATCCCGAGAACCCGCCCAAGCGTCCGCGAGACTCAAACCAGCTCGCCTTTCAGGTCGTAGGTGAGCTGACCGGTACTCTTGAGCCGCTCCCTCCAGAGGACGCCGGACCCCCGAAAAACCCCGCCGCCGTGGCTCTGGGGAAGCTTGGGGGGTCAAAGGGTGGGAAGGCCCGGGCCGCGAAGCTCGCGCCCGAGCACCGCCAGGAGATCGCTAGGAAGGCAGCAGCGGCGCGGTGGGGAAAGAAAGAAGAGGGGAAGGGCGACCCGTAGAGGCGTCGCCCCTGGGGAATCTACTGCGATTCGCGGACGTGCCGCTCGACCAGGGGGGCAAGGTCGGGCAGCTCGCCGCGCAAGAGGACGGGTGCCAGCTCCGACGCAAGAGCACGGCACTGGCGCGAGTTGCGGAGCGTGGCGATGATGCGGCCGGAGGGGAGATGCACAAGCGTCCGGAGCTTGTTTCGATCCGGACCGTGGGACGTGCCCCTGTAGGTGCCGAACGGCGGCGACACCATGCCCCGCACCTGGATCTCCCGCCCGTCCATCAAACGAGCCGTGAACGCCCCCAGGTGCCACGCCAAGGGGAGCGGCTGCCCCGCCCTGGCACGGACCCGCAGATAGGCATCCGCCGCCGCCGCGAGCCACGTTCCGGCGGAACGGTGCCCCTCTGCTTCCGCTGCCCGCTTCCAGCGGATCGACTGCTCGGCGGTCGCGTGAACCGTGAACGTCGCGACCTTCACGGCTTCCCCTCCCGCTCCTCCCGTCGCTTCACCTCTTCCGCATACCCCACGGGATTCAGGGAGTCGTCGTGCGCCTGGATGGCGTCGTGATAGGCGCGTTGCAGGGAGAGGTAGAGATCCCCGGCCCATGCCAGGAACGCGCCCGCGCTCGCCTTGCCGTGACGACTCGCCGCGACCTCCCAGGCGCTCTTCTGGGCGGGCGTAGCCTTGACCGAGACGTTGCGCGTGGCGTCCGGAGGGTAGGAGAGCTTCGATTCCCAGCCCATTACGGCACCCCCGCCAGCTCGCGCTCGATGCCGTCCGTCGCATGCCCGATCTGCCGGGCGAGCTTGGCCGCGATGTTGGACAGGTAGGCATCTTCCGGGTTCAGGCTGGACACCTCCCGCTCCCGGCCTACGCTGGCGAGAAAGCCCTGGAGATGGCGCAGGTCCGCCACAGCGGCGCGCATCTCCATGCGGGTGCTGCTCTCGGGCCAGCCGGGCCACTCGGCAGGGGTGTCGAGCAAGAGGGAGTAAAGCATCTCCCCCGCCTTGCGGATGGCGGCGGCGTAGCCGGGCGGGGTGACGTACATGAGGAACGTCTCGCGGAAGGCGGGGAAGTCCTCCCAGGCGGTGGGATCGACGACGGGAGGGGCGGCAGGCGGACTGCTAGAATCCGGTGTCAGCTCGGGCATGGGGCTTCTCCGTGCTCGGGTTAGGCTCGGCGGACGTGTGACAGCACCCCGCCGGGCCGCTTTGCTGTTGAGGTGGGGAGAGGACGATCCGCCCCCCTTCCTACGGGGAGAGGATATAACATCTTTGGACGGAAAAACTACTTAGAATCAGAAACTTAGGCCGGTTACTCAAACTGACCCACTACCCAAACGGGGGACCGTCCGGCCCCCGCGAGGGGCGCTCCGGCCCCAACGTGGGGCCGTCCGGCCCAAACGGGGGGCGCGCCGGCCCCAATGAGGGGCCGTCCGGCCCAAGCGAGGGGAGCTCCGGCCCAAGCGGGGGGCGGTCTGGCCCAAGCGAGGGACCGGCCGGCCCCGACGAGGGGCGGTCTGGCCCAAAGAAGGGCGCGACCGGCCCAAGCGTGGGCCCGGCCGGCCCCTTTCACGATCCAGCCGAAAAAGAGCGAGGCGAAACCGGCCATCGCGCCGTTGAAACCTTCCGGGGCGAGGCTCCGGCGCGCTTTTGCTCGTCCTGCTGTCGGCGCCGGGCTCTCCATCCTGGGCTAGTCTTTCGTAGCCTCATGAAGACGAACCCTCGACTCTGACAGGAGGAATGGAATGTCAAAACGCTTTACTTGGCCCGGACTTCTTCTGATCGCCGCGCTGTTCATCGTGGGCGCTGCCGGGGCCGCGGAGCCGCCGGCCGGCCTCGCGCCGGCGGCTCCACAGGCCGCCAGCTGCCAGATGAGCTCCCCGGCGAACGCCGCCGGCATCATGGCCTCCGTTCTGCCGTCGTGGATCGCGGCGGGGAACACCGTGTGCGGCGACGGCTGTCCGGCGACCGGTCAGGGTACCGACCCGAGCTGCAGGGGGAAGATCACGGGCGATCCTTGCGGTTCGGCGGGGGGAATCTGCCTGCTGGTCCTCACGCCCACCTGCACGCGCTCCGCGGCGCGTTGCTCCTGCATTACTCGCTGACCCATCTCGAAGGAGGGGAGGCGGCTCCGCCTCCCTTTTCCGATCCCCCTGCACCCCTCCGTCGGCCGGGAACGGGGCTGTAAATTTTTTTTACAGTGCGGCTCGCTTTTTCCCACCTCGTACACCCTGCTCTTATAGAACGAAGAAAAGAGGACCTTGCAACCGAGCCGAGCTAAAGAAAACTCCTGCATGGCTATGTCTTCGACATCTCGGTTTCCTCTTCTCGATTCAGCCGTTCGAGCCGGCGAGATTCGCCGTCTCAACTCCATTGCCTCGGGGTCGCAGCTCTCATGGGGAGAGTCTGTCCCGCTCCCGGGGCCTTACTTTCGTCTCGGAGGTTACAAGGAATGAAGAGCAGAGGTATGAAGTATGTGCTGGCCCTGTCTTGCGGATTGCTGGCGGTCGCCGCGAACGCCGCTCCCGGAGCGGAGAAGAAGATGGACAAGCCGTTCGCGGACGCGGATCACGTCATCTACGCCCCGGTGCGCGGCGCCGCGCAGCTGCCCACCAAGTCGAACGTCACCAATCATGGTGGCGGTGTGATCGTCTCGGCCAAGGTGGTCTTCATCTTCTGGGGATCGAGCTTCAACAACGCCGCCTCCCCGGATTACTCGTACGCCCGGACGCTGCAGGCCTTCCGCAACCAGTTCGGCACGACCCCCGAGTACAACACCATCACGCAGTACTCCGGGATCCAGCTGTCGAACCTCGGCTCGGGCACCGCCGACTGGTTCGACACCTCGGCGCCGCCGACCAACGTCACCGACGCGACCGTCCAGGCCGAGGTCAACCGGTACCTGTCGGGCCATGGCGCCTACAACTCCAGCACGGTCTATGAGGTCGTCACCCCGAAGACCTCCTACTCCTCGAGCGGCTCGAGCACCTCCTGCGGCGGCCCGCGCCTCTCCTACTGCGCCTATCACGGCTCGTACAACGGCGCCTCCGGCACCGTCAAGTACTCCATCCAGCCGTACGCGAGCTGCAGCGGCTGCAAGGTTTCCGGCTGGTCGGACGTGCAGAACGAGGAGCACTTCGTCTGCCACGAGACCCGCGAGGCCGTGACCGATCCCGTGAACGGCTGGTGGGACGGCACGACCGGCGAAGAGGCCGACGACAAGTGCGCCTGGTCGCCCACGCCGTTCATCGGCACCGGTGGCTATGCCTACCAGTACGAGTGGTCGAACGCCAACGGCGGCTGCGTCCGCACCCGCTAAGCGACCGAGCCACAACGACTGCCTGAGAACCCCGGCTCCGGCCGGGGTTCTTCTGTTTTGGAGCCGTTCCCGTAGAATCCAGGACGCATGAACTTTCCCGCGCGATGGATCCACGGCAGCCCGGACTGTAGGCAAGACGCCGGCCCGGCGTTCCAGGTCCACCGGCTCGACGCCGACACCTACGCGCTCCGCGAGAGCAAGTGCTACAGCTTCGAGGCGCCGTTCCTCTACCTGCTCTTCGGTGACCGCATGGCTCTCCTGCTCGACAGCGGCGCGCAGCCGGACGACGGCCGGCCGCTGCCGGTCCGTGAGGCGGTGGAGGGGATCCTGGCCGAGAGGGGGGCGGCGGGCATCCACCTCCGGGTCGCCCATACGCACGATCATGGCGACCACGTCTTCGGCGACGCGCTGCTGGCGGCGCGGCCGGACACGGAGATCGTCGAGGCGGACCTGGAGAGCGTGCGGACCGCCTTCGGGATCGGCGGCTGGCCGGAAGGGACAGGGTCGATCGACCTCGGCGGCCGGTACCTGACGGTGTTTCCGATCCCCGGTCACGAGCCGGCGCACGTCGCCTTCCACGACGAGGCGACGGCGACGCTCTTCACCGGCGACCTGCTCTATCCCGGTCTCCTCACGGTCCGCGACTGGCCGGCCTACCGGGCGAGCGCCGCGCGGCTGGCCGCCTTCGTCCGCGTCCACCCGGTGTCGTACGTGCTCGGGTGCCACATCGAGATGCGCCGCGAGGCGGGGGAGCTCTACCCGGTCGGCACCACCTACCAGCCCGACGAGCACGCGCTGCAGCTCGGGCCCGGGCATGTCGAGGAGCTCCACGAGGTTTGCGTGTCCCTGGGGGACATGCCGCGGACCGAGGTACGGGCGGATTTCATCGTTCAGCCGGTCTCGTGAGAGGCGCGGAGGCGCGCCTTTTCAGTCAAGGAGGGCAGGACGTGGAAAGAGGATCGCAGCGATCGTTCATCCGGCGTGGCCGTCTCCTCGCCTGCGGCGTGGCCGTGGCGCTGCTCGGCCAGGCGTGCACCCTGATCTCGGCCGACAAGCGGAGCGTCTATGAGTACAAGGACCCCTCCGCGGTGGCGGACGACGCCTTCCGCAGGTCGCTCGACGGCTTCGGCAACTCGATGGTGGGGGGGAACCGCGCCGAGATCCTGAACAACGGTGACGCGATCTTCCCCGCCATGACCGGGGCGATCCGCGACGCCAGGAGGACGGTCGATCTCGAGTCCTACATCTTCAAGGACGACAAGGCGGGAGGGATCATCGCCGCGGCGCTGATCGAGGCCGCGCGCCGGGGGGTCGAGGTGCGCGTGCTGGTGGACGCCACGGGGAGCAGCCGCTCCTGGGGAGTCCTCAACCGCATGAAAGAGGCGGGTGCCAAGGTCTACGTGTTCCACCCCATCCGGCTCTGGAGCCTCTACAAGATCGGCCGGCGGACACACCGGAAGATGCTGATCGTCGACGGCGCCGTCAGCTTCACCGGCGGCTTCTGCATCGCCGACAACTGGCTCGGAGACGCCCGCAACCCGGAGGAGTGGCGGGACATGATGGTGCGGGCCACCGGGCCCGTCTCGGCGCAGATGCAGGCGATCTTCGGCGAGGACTGGACGTACACCACCGGCGAGATCCTGGCCGGCGACAAGTTCTACCCGCGGATCGCCCCGGCGGGAGAGACCGCGGCGCAGGCGATCAAGGTGTCGCGCGGCGACTCCTCCTCGCTCGCCGGCATGTTCTACTTCGTGGCGATCCGCTCGGCGAGGAAATCCATCCACATCCAGAACGCCTACTTCGTCCCCGACGCGCAGATCCGCGAGGAGCTCATCCAGGCGGCGCGGCGCGGCGTCGACGTGCGGATCATGATCCCCGGCCGGCACATCGACATGCCGCTCGTGCGCATGGCCTCGCGCCTTCACTACGGCGAGCTCCTGCAGGGGGGCGTCCGGATCTTCGAGTACAACCGCACGATGCTGCACAGCAAGAACGCCGTCATCGACGGCATTTTCAGCACCATCGGCTCGATCAACTTCGATGCCCGTTCGCTGCTCGAGAACAACGAGGAGAGCCTGGCCTTCTACGACCGCGACTTCGCGGCGCGGCTCGAGGCGACCTTCGCCGCGGACGAGAAGGGGTGCCGCGAGGTGACCTACGCGAGCTGGAAGCGGCGCGGCGTCGAGCAGCGCCTGGCCGAGCTCGTCTCGGGCCTCTTCGAGCCGCTCTACTGAAACGCTGAGCGCCTACTTCCGCTTTCCCGGCACGTCGTGCCCGTTCTGGTGGAGGACCAGCCCGGTCACCTTGCCGTCGGCGCCGCAGACGAACTCGATCTCGGCGTCCACGGCCTTGAGGAAGAAGCGGCTTTCAGACTCGGGGAAGATCTCGAATTTCGGCTGCCTCGTGGCCTGGGCGAAGATCTGGCCCCCTTCGCGGGTGATGGCGATCGAAAAGGCGGGAGTCAGCTCGTACTCGCCGGTATAGGCATCGAAGACCGACGGATCTACCTTGATCGCCTGGCGCTCCTGGGGGAGCGGCTCGCTGGTCCGGGTGCCGGTCTGGTCGTCGCCGGAGAGCGGATGGAAGTCCACGCCGGTCACCTTTCCCTGGGCGTCGCGCCGGAAGTGGAGGCGGGTCATGCCGTCCGGGTAGATGAGCTCGTCGGTCGCGGTGGCCGAGATCTCCTGCTTCTCGCCGCCACGGCGCTGGGCGAACAGCTTTCCACCCTCCTGGGTGATGACGCGGGTGGTCTGCTCGTCGAACCGGTAGACGCCGGGGTAGTCGGCCAGCGCCTTGGGATCGAGCTGGATCCTCTTGACGTCCTCGAACGGCTGGCCGAGCGCCTTGGCGACGATGCGCAGGGCGACGTCGTCCGGCCGCGGGTCCGAAGCGTCGTTGTTGGAGAGGATGGCGACGAAGAGCCGCTCCTCGGGGACGCGGGCGACGCTGGTCGTGAAGCCGGGGATGTCCCCGCCGTGCATCTGGACGTGCCGTCCGGCGAGGTCGAACACCCCCATGCCGTAGCCGTAGTGGACGGCGCGCCCCGACTTGAGCTTCGCGGCGGTGAACATCCGGTCGAGGGAGGTCTTCCTGAGCAGCGTCTCGCCGCCGAGGGCCCGGTCCCAGAGCGCCAGGTCGTCCACCGTGGACATCAGGGCGCCGGCGGCGTAGGGGGAGGTCATGCTGATGTAGTCCGCGTTGTGGAACCCCTTCTCGTCCTTCGAATACCCGCTGGCCCGCCGGGGGATGAGCTCGTCCGGATGGCCGTACCGGCTGTGGGTCATGCCGAGCTTCTGGAAGATCTCCTCCTCGACGAACCGCTCGTAGCTCTCCCCCGAGACCTTCTCGATGATCGCCCCAAGGAGGAAGAACCCCGAGTTGTCGTAGGCCCACCGCTCGCCGGGGTTGAACTCCAGCGGCTTGTCCTTGAACAGGGCGATCACGTCGGCGGGCTTGAGGTCCTCGCGGATTTTGGCGAACCATTCGGGGAGCCCGGTGTAGCTCGGGATGCCGGAGGTGTGGGTGAGCAGGTTCTCGATCGTGATCGTCTGCCCGTGGGCCGGGAAGTCCGGCAGGTACCGGGTGATCTCGTCCTCGACGCGGAGCTTGCCGCGCTCCTGGAGCAGCAGGATCGAGGCGGCCGTGAACTGCTTGGTGACCGAGCCGAGCTCGAACACCATCTCGGGGGAGTTGGGCACCCCGAGCTCGAGGTTGGCCATCCCATACCCCTTGCGGAGCACCACCTTGCCATCTTTGATCACGATCGCCGTGGCCCCCGGCTGATCGGCCGGGTAGATGGCGGCGAGCGCCTTGTCGGCGTAGGCGCCGAGGTCGGACGTTGAGGCCGGAGCCGCGGCGCGGGCCGGCAGATTGAGACTCAGCAGCAGGGCGCCGGCCGCGAGGGTGGGGCGGACGCCTGGGAATTGGAGAGTCATGGCGGGTCTCCTGGATCGAAGTTGAGGGCGCGGATGCGCTCCACTCCTGATACGGCGGCGGGGCGGGGAGGTTACAGCGGAGATTTACGCGAAAGGGTTTTCCACCCGTACCCCCTCGTACACCCGCCCCGCCGGCAGCGTCTCGGAGAAGACGCGCATGCAGTCCGCCCGGCGGGCGGCTTCGAGGATGGCGGCGTCCCAGGGGGGGAGCTGCTCGCGCTCCGAGAGGGCGAGGGCGGCGGTGACGAGGTCGGTGTCCACCTCCACGACGTGCCACTCGCGGAAGGCACGGACGTAGTCGGCGGCCGCCAGCGCGGAGAGCCTGACCTCGGCCCGGCGGGTGAGGATGTCGTAGACCTCCATCAGCACCTGCGTGCTGGTGGCGAAGCGCCCCTCGACGAAGCCGCGCTCGACCAGGGTGCGGGCCTGCAGCTGCCGGGCGGGGTGGTCCACGCAGACGGCGTAGACGAGCACGCCGGTGTCGACGAACGCCGTCAGCTCACCTTTCATGGCGCCTCTCTCGCTCCGGCCCTTGCTTCAAGAAGACTTCGCCGAGGCGGACCGGCGGCTTGTCCAGGAGCCTCTGGACGTCGTGCCAGGCCTCCAGCCGCTGGCGCTCCTGCCGCACGACCTGCTTCAGGTACTGGCGGACCATCTCGTTGACCGACGTGTGCCGCCGCACGGCGACCGCGTGGGCCTCTTCGAGCAGGTCCGGCTCGATGCTCAGGGTGACGCTCTGGCGAGTCATGCCCCCTCCCAATTTTTGCGCAAGATAGCACGGCGAGGCGGAACGGAATCGTCCGAGAGCTACTCGAACACTTCGCGCAAGGAGATCTCGAGCCCCGGCAGCAGGGGGGTGGAGAGCACCTCCCCGGCGTCGGCGGAGAGCTCGGCGACGAGCGCGAGGCGGTCGCCGTCGCGCCGGTAGAGCCGGGTGGCGCGGCGGTCTGGATCGAACATCCAGCATTCGAGGGCGCCGGAGCGATCGTAGAGATCGAGCTTGATCCCCTCGTCCCGGCCGCGAGTGCTCTTGGAGAGAATCTCGATCACCAGATCCGGGACGCCCTGGACGTTCTTCTCGGTCGCGATCCGGGCCCTTTCCTTCGAGATGAAGAACAGGTCCGGCTGGACGACGTCATGACGGGAGAGAATGACGTCGGCCGGCGCCGCGAAAAGCTCGCCGAGCCGGTTCTCGACGATGAAGGGACCCAGCCGCAGGGTCAACCGCATCGAAATCCGCTGATGCGGCAGGAAGGGAGAGAGGGTCACGTAGTGTTCTCCGTCGAGGATCTCGTGCCGCTGGCCATCCTCCGGGATGAGGAGGTAGTCCTCGTAGGTGAGCTTGCGGCGAGTTTCGGGACGAAGATCGTAGAGAGCCATGGCGTGTCCCCTCCGGGGACTATTTCATTTTACCATGGCGTTTGAGCCGGTGTCGTCTCTCCATCGCGAGGTAGCGGTTCCCCAAAACATATCACCGAGAGGTGTTACTCATGAGCGAAGAGTTGGAAGAAGAGCAGATCGGAGAAGAGCAGTACGAGGAGTTTTCCCAGTTCCTACGACAGGCGGTGAACGAGGCCCTGCGGGTGGGGGAAGGGGAGGCCTTCCTCGCCTGGATGCAGGCGGAGGCGCCGCGCCTGCTGCCGGGGCTGTTCGCGCAGCTGCCCGACGATCAGGCCCGGAGGGGGTTCGCGACCGAGTTCGGCCGCTCGCTCTGGAACTCCGTGCCGCTGCCGGACAACGGCTTCCGCCCGCGGCCGCTCCCCCGGCCCGAGCGCAACGACGCGTGCCCCTGTGGCTCGGGGAAGAAGTACAAGAAATGCTGCGCCGAATGGGCCGAGGGGGCGCCCGCCCTCGACCCGGAAGGGGTCTGGATGCTGGTGGCCGAGGAGCTCCCCCAGGAGACCGTCGAGGCGATGGGGGCCTCGGGCCGGGTGCCGCGCCCGATCCTGGGCGCCGTCGCCACCGGGCTGCTCGACAACGGCGACGCGGCACGGGCGCTGGCGCTGGTCCGCCCACTGTTCGAGCGCCCGGAGCGGCTGGACGAGCGGGACTCGGCGGCGCTCAACACGCTGCTCGAGGCCTACGAGGCCCTCGATCTCCAGGAGGAGCGGTGGGAGGAGGCGGAACGCCTGGCGAAAGACCTTCGTCCCCCCCTGCGGGCGGTGCTCTGGGAGAACCTGGCGCGGACCTATGCCGTCGAGGGGGAGATGGAGGAGGCCTGGGTCTCGCTCGACCGGGCGCGCCAGGACGATCCGGAGAGCCCGGCGCTCGGACCGCTCGAGGTGAGCCTGCTCCTCGCCGAGGGGCGGACGGCGGAGGCCGCCGAGAAGGCCCGCTACTGGCGGGGCCAGCTGAAGGAAGGGGACCTGACGGAGCAGGGGTTCGAGTTCCTGACGCGGGTGGGGGAGAACGCGGAAGAGACCCAGCTCCGCTTCTCCTTCGGCGACGAGGTCACGGACCGCATCCATGAGCTCGAGGCGTGGCTCGCCAAGGCGGAGCCGCCGGCGCCTCTCTATGGGATCGAGGCCGTTCCGGACGACCCGCAAGCCGGCCGGCTGATCCCGGCCGAGTCGCTGCGCGAGATCGAGGAGAGCTTCGAGGCGGCGTTCTATCCGCCGCTGGTCGATCCGGAAGCCGAGGAGGAGGACGAGGACTGGGACCCCTGGGACGAGGACCGCGCCGAGCAGTGGCTCGGCTTCCTCGTGGAGCATCCGGCGGCCCTCGACAGCGTCGACGTCCTGGAGGACGTGGCGCACGCGGTCTCCGAGCTGGCGGCCGACCGCTATGCCTTCCTGGACCGGCCGCTGCTCCGCCCGCTCCTCGAGCGCGGCCTCGCCATCGTGCGGCAGGCGCTCGCCGCGCACGGCGTCTCGCGCCTGCCCAGCGAGCTCGAGCCCAACGGTTCGGCGCTGGCCCTGGTCGTCGCCGCCACCGCCCAGGCGCACCGTCTCGGCGAGACGGACCGCGCCCGGGAGCTGCTCGACTGGCTGCGCTCGCTGGAGCCGCGCACCCTGGAGGAGGGTGGGGCGGGAGAGGAATACGACGACGAGGGCTGATCCTACGTTCCCGGATCGGGCATCTTTGTCCCGATAGAGAGGATCGAAAGTCGCGCATGAAGACGATTGGGGCTACAATCTCTCCATGCCGACCTCTCCGGCCGCGATTCGTAGCCCAGGGCCGCAACTTCTTGACCTTCTGCACGGCTATCTGGACCGGATCGCCGAGACAGGTAGGCGGGAGGAGGCGCGGGAGGAGAGCTTCTACCCCGAGCTGCGTCTCCTCCTGGAGGACTATGCCGCGTATCGGGAGTGGCGCGATCTCCGGGTCCTGATCCTTCCCCGGAAGACTGCAGGCTGTCTGCTCGATCTTCAGGTGCGCAGGGGGGAAGCGATCGTCGGTTACGTCGAGGGGAAGCGGCCGGGAACGGATCTGACCCGGACCGCGGAAACCGAGCAGCTCGAGCGGTACCGCGCGGCGTTCCCCAACCTCCTGCTCACCAACTTCCGCGAGATCCGGCTCTATCGGGGCAAGGAGCTGGCGGCCCGGGCTGAGATCGGCCGCGGCGATCCGGGGCCGGTCGCCGCCCTCCTCGATCTCTTCTGCGGCTTTGAGCCGCCGCCCAGTGTCTCGGCCGCCGAGCTGGCGCCTCGGCTGGCGCTGCGCACCCGTATCCTGGCCTCCCGGCTGCACGAGTTGCTGAAGCAGGACACTGAAAAGCTCTCGGCCCTGGCGGGTTTCTACAAGGCTTTCTCGGAGCACCTGGTGGCCGGGCTCAAGCCCGAGGAGTTCGCGGACCTCTACGCGCAGACGCTCGCCTATGGGCTGCTCGCCGCGCGCCGCCAGGCTCGCGACCGCTTCGACCGGCGGATCGCGGCGGAGAGCATCCCGGCTACCAGCGGGCTGCTGCGCGATGCCTTCCGCTACATCTCGCTCGCCGATCCGCCCCGGGAGGTCGCGTGGATCGTAGACGAGATCGTCGACCTGCTCGCCCACTCTTCCGTGCACGCGATGCTGGAGCGCTCCGCCCGCCGCGGGCGCGATCCGGTGCTCGACTTCTACGAGACCTTCCTCCGCCACTACGACATCGGTCTGCGGCGGCAGCGCGGCGTCTACTACACGCCGCCGGAGCTGGTCTCCTACGTCGTCCGTTCCGTCCACCGGCTGCTCCAGTCGCGGCTGAGCCGGCGGGGCGGGCTCGCGGACCCTACGGTGACCCTCCTCGATCCGGCGGCCGGGACGCTCACCTTCGTCGTCGAGGCGATTCGCTGCGCCGTGAGCGAAGTGCGGAGCACGGCGGGCGGAGGCGCGGTACCGGCCCTGGTGAGCGACCACCTGCTGCGCGACTTCCATGCCTTCGAGCTGATGATGGCCCCCTATGCCATCGGCCATCTCAAGATGAGCCTGCTCCTGGAGGAGCTGGGGCGGCCGTTACGCGAGAACGAGCGGGTGCCGTTCTATCTGACCAACGCCCTGGAGATGGAGGATCTGGCGCAGTCGACGATCCCCGGCACGGCGGCGCTCGCGCGGGAGTCCCACCTGGCGGGCAGGATCAAGAAGGAGGAGAGGATCACCGTAGTGCTCGGAAATCCTCCCTGGTCTGGTCACTCGGCGAACCGCGGGGAGGGGGTCGGCGATCCGACGCGGGAGGGGTACGTTGCCGCGGACGGCCGGCGCGACGCGGGGTACTACCAGGTGGACGGCGAGCCGCTGAAGGAGAAGAACTCCAAGTGGCTGCAGAACGACTACATGAAGTTCCTCCGCTTCGCCCAGCGCAAGGTCGATGAAGCCGGGGAGGGGATTGTGGCGATGGTGACCGATCATGGTTATCTGGACAATCCGACCTTCCGCGGCATGCGCCGTTCGCTCCTCGAGACCTTCGACGAGATCCACCTCCTCGACCTCCACGGCAACGGCAAGAAGAAGGAGCGGGCGCCCGGCGGCGCGAACGACGCCAACGTCTTCGCGGACGTCTGGCAGGGGGCCGCCGTGGCGATCCTGGTCAAGAAACCGGGGTTGCCGAAGCGGGTCCTGCGGGCCGACCTTTGGGGGAGCCGCGCCACCAAGCTCCGCTGGCTGGGGGAGCACGACGTGGAGACGACGGACTGGCGCGAGATCGATCCGCGGGGGCCGGCGTTCCTCTTCGCGCCGCGCGACGCCGTCCTGGAGCGCGAGTACGGGCGGGGCGTCCGGCTGACCGAAATCTTCGTCGAGCATTCGGTGGGGATCGTCACCGGGCGCAACGCCTTCGCCATCGACACCGACCCGGCGGAGCTGGAGCGGCGGGTCGGCCGGCTGCGGAGCGAGGTGATCCATGGCGACGTCGTCCGCCACGAGTGGGGGGCGATCGACAGGGGGAGGTGCGGCCTGGAGGAGGCGCGCCGGAAGATCCGGGCTGATTCCGGCTGGCGGACGCGCTTTCGGGACATCCTTTTCCAGCCGTTCGACTGGCGAACGATCTTCTATGAGGACTACGTCGTCGAACGTCCCCGGGAGAAGGTGATGAGGCACCTGTTGATCCCGGGAAACCTGGGGCTGGTCGCCCCCCGGCAGCACAAGGAGGAGCCGGGCGCGCTGGTGACCGATACGATCGTCGCTCACAAGGCGGTGAGCGCGTTCGACATCAACTCCGTCTTCCCGCTCTACCTCCACCCGGAGCCGCGTCTCGACGGCGCCGGCCGCCTCGCCAACGTCGATCCTGCCTTCCTCCGCCTCCTCGCCGGCCGGCTGGGGGAGGAGCCCTCGCCGGAGCTGATTCTCCAGTATGTCTACGCCGTCCTCTACAGCCTGCCCTATCGGCAACGGTACGCCGATCTCCTCCGCGCGGACTTCCCGCGCATCCCCCTGCCGCCGGGCCGCGGGGCCTTCCTGGAGCTGGCGGGGCTCGGCGCGGTGCTGATCGATCTCCATCTGCTCCGCTCGGACCGCCTGGACCGCCCCGGCGTCCGTTTCGAGGGGCAGGGGCTCGGCCGGCTGGACGGGCGCCGCGAGCATCGGGACGACCGGGTGATCGTCAACGCCGAGGGGCAGGCGTTCGAGGGGATCTCCCGCGAGGTCTGGGAGTACCGGATCGGCGGGTATCCGGTGCTGGACCGCTGGCTGGCCGGCCGCGCCGGGCGGGGGCTGCGCTGGGAGGAGATCGAGGAATTCCGGCGGATCGCCACGGCGCTGCGGTGGACGATCGAGGTTCAGCGCCGCTGCGGCCTCCTCTGGGGCTTGGCGTTCCAGGGGTCCTCGGGCCAGGCGTGCCTGGGGTAACGCCCGGCGAGCTCTTTACGGACCTGACAGTAGGTGTTCTCCCAGAAGCTCCGCAGATCGTGGGTCACCTGCTGGGGACGGCCGTTGGGGGCGAGGAGATGGAGGAGGACGGGCACGCGCCCAGCGGCCACGCGCGGGGTCTCGGCGAGGCCGAACATCTCCTG
Source organism: uncultured Acidobacteriota bacterium (assembly GCA_963698025.1). Classification (GTDB taxonomy): domain Bacteria; phylum Acidobacteriota; class Thermoanaerobaculia; order Multivoradales; family UBA5704; genus DATARR01. Next base: position 4,531,938 of record OY969112.1, read on the forward strand.
GATGCGGGCCGCGAGCACCGGCGGCTTGCCCGGCTCGTAGGCGATCCGGATCTGGCTGCCGCTCGGCACCTCCAGCCGTTCGGGAGCCTCCCGGCGCAGGGCTTCGAGCTGCGGGTAGGAGAGGGTCCCATGGAGCACGTCGAGGAGCGGGGCGCGCCGCAGCTCGGCGAAGGACTTGCGGCCGGCCGCCAGGGCGGGGAGGAGGTCGCGAATCTCGTCCCTGGTGAACCGCGGCAGGTCGAGCTCGGGCATCCAGTCCGCGAGGCTGCGGACGCGGGCGAGGAAGGCCGCGACTTCCGGATCGTCCAGCGGCAGCGCCCGGTCGAGCCGCTCGGCGGCGGCCGCGGCGAGCACCCGCGCCGTCTCGGCCGCGTCCAGCGGCGGGATCTCGACCTCGGAGATGATCAGGTCTACGTAGCGCGTTCGTTTCCAGGCGGCGACCCGTTCGCGGGACTCGTCGAGCTCCAGGTCGATCGTGGTCCGCACGAGCTCCGCGGTGAGCCACTCGGGCTCGACCTCCGAGGCCTTCCGCACCAGCGCCTCCGAGAGGGTGCCGGCGCCGAGATCGACGCAGAGGAAGAGCGGGGCTTCGAGCACGGCGCTGTCGTCGGCGAGGCGAACCCCCCGGCCGCCCACCATGACGCCCCGCGGGCTGCGCGGCTCGCGCCGGCGGGCGACGCGGTCCGGGTAGGCGGCGAGAAGGGCGCGGAGGAGGGAATCCTCATCCCCCTTCCTGCCGTCCGGACCTGCCCCCAGCTCCCGTTTCGTCAGCTCCAAGAGCTGATCCCGCGCCCTGAGGACGAACAGGGCCGCGCCGGCGTTCAGGTCCCCTTCGAAGGCGTTCCGGCGCTCGAAGGCTTCGAGGGAGTCGAGGCGGTCGAGGAGGTCGGAGCGCGAGGCGCGGCGGGGTCCCGCGCCGCGGGGACCGCGCGGGAACGGGTCCCGCTCGGAGAGCAGGGCGGCCAGCAGGGAGGCCTCGCCGGCATGGCCGCGGCGGTGCCCCTCGATGAGGAGGCGCGAAAGGCGGGGGTGGACCGGCAGGCGTGCCATCGTCCGGCCCAGAGTTGTGACTCCGCGATCGTCGATCGCGCCGAGCTGGCGGAGCAGGAGCGTGGCGGCGTCCAGTGCCGACGGGTCGGGGGGCTCGAACCAGTCGAAGGCGGCGAGGTCGGGCTCCCCCCAGGCGAGGAGCTGGAGAGCGGCGCCGGCGAGATCGACGCGGGCGATCTCCGGCGTCTCCCGCTCCGGCAGGGTCGCCTGTTCCCAGGCGGGCCAGAGGCGGAGGCAGACCCCGGGAGCCTGGCGGCCGGCGCGGCCGGCGCGCTGGTCGGCCGAGGCGCGGCTGATCCTTCCCAGCTCCAGGCGGTCGAGTCCGGTCGCGGGATCGAAGCGCAGCCGGCGGACGGCGCCGGAGTCCACCACCGCCGTGACGCCGTCGACGGTGACCGAGGTCTCCGCGACGTTGGTGGCCAGCACGACCTTGCGCCGGCTCGAAGGGCGCAGCACCGCGTCCTGCCGCTCGGCCGGCAGGTCGCCGTAGAGCGGGAGGACGGCGAGGCCCTGCTCGGCGGCCAATCCGGCGAGAGCTTCGGCGCTCCGCTGGATTTCCCCCACGCCGGGGAGGAAGGCCAGCACGTCCCCGGGTGTGGCCGCGAGCACCCGCCGCACCCCGGCGGCGATCTGGGCGGGCAGGGGGCGGTCGTCTGGGCGATCGATGTAGAGGATATCTACCGGATACAGCCGCCCCCGGCTCTCGATCGTCGGGGCACCGCCGAGGAAGGCCGCCACCGGACCGGGATCGAGGGTGGCCGACATGGCGACGAGCTTCAGATCGGGTCTCACCTCCCGCTGGACGCGGCGGGCCATGGCGAGGGAGAGGTCGGTCTGCAGGCTCCGCTCGTGGAGCTCGTCGAAGATCACGGCCCCCACGTTCTCCAGGAAGGGGTCGGCCTGCAAGCGCTGGACGAGAATCCCCTCGGTCACCACCAGGATCCGCGTCTCGGCCCCCGCCCTGCGCTCGAAGCGCACCTGGTAGCCGACCTCGCGGCCGAGCGTCCACCCCCCCTCCTCGGCCATCCGGCGGGCGGCGGCCCGGGCGGCGATCCGCCGCGGCTCGAGCATGACGATCTGCCGGTCCCCCGCGATCCCCGCGGCGAGCAGGGCCGGAGGCACGCGGGTCGTCTTCCCCGCGCCGGTGGGCGCGATGAGCACGGCCGCGGACCCCTGGCGCAGGGCCGCGATCAGCTCGGGCAGGACCTCGTCGATGGGGAGCGGCGCGGGCATGGCGGAGGGAGGGTACACCACCCCCCGCCTTCCGAATCGGCGCTTACCGCCGGGAGGACCGCGCGGCGGAGGCGGCGGCCGGGAGGTGTGCGGTCTTCAGGGAGTTGGGAGCGTCGAGGTTGGCCCCCTCGTCGACGCCGACGCCGAGGCGGTCCACCAGCTCGCCGCCCAGCCAGGCGGTCACCAGCGCCAGCAGCACGGCGAGCGCCGAGAGGACGACGGCCGTGGTCTCGGGCTCCCCGGGATCGTCGCGCCGCAGCAGCCAGGAGCCGGCGAAGAGCAGGATCACCACTACGTTGCCGCCGCCGTGCAGCCGGCCGATCCGCCGGGCCCGTGTCCCCGTGGGGATCGACAGCCAGTCGATCGTGCCGAACACGGCCGCGATCAGCCCGGTGACGATGCCGACGGCGATCAGGTAGTAGGCGATCGTCGCCCACAGCGGGTTGCCGCTCGACAGGTGGGCGATGTCGAAGAAGAGCGACGTCGCCAGGAGTCCGAGCGGGAAGACGATCAGCATCTGATGGATCGGGTGGCCGAACAGGCGCGCTTTGGCTTGCATGATCCCTCCTCCTTCCGGTTCCAGGGCGAGCATCGCCCCGAGGTACTCGCCAGGTCCTAGAGCAACACCCATGCCTGGGAAGGCGGGATCAGGGCTCGGGGTCCGGCGCGTGGACCTCATCGGCATAGGGGAGAACGCGGAAGCCTTCGAGCGCGGCGGCGAGGCGGAGCGGCGCGTGGAGGGAGACGAAGGTGGTGCCGTGGGTACGCTCACGGCACCAGATCAGGGCGGCGGCCAGCTCCAGGGCGGCGGCAGCCTCCAGCGGGTGGACTGAGAGGATGCGCAGGGCGCGGGCGCGCAGCTCCTCGGTGGGCTGGATCTCGAAGGCCCGCGCCCGCAGGTGATCGAGCACGGCACGGGCCTTCTGGAGGTCGGCGGGGGAGATCCGTTCCCGCCGCTGGGCGGCGAGCAGGGCCTCGACGCATTCGAGGGGTGCCCCCCACCAGAAGGCCACGTCCGGGTCCCGCTGCAGGAGCGGCTCGATCTTTCCGGAGGCGGGCTCCCGTGCCGCTAGGGCGAGAAGAGCCGAGCTGTCCCAGAACCTCAGACCGCCTCCCGGAGCTCCCACTCGTCGCCGGTGCCGCGAGTATCGAGATCGTCCAGCGCCCGGCGCCGTGGAGGATCGCGGTACTCGCCGCGCGGCAGCTTCCAGAACGCGTCGTCCAGGGGCTTCTCCGGCGCCCGCACCTGCCCCATCCGCACCAGCTCCTGGGTAGCCGCGGCCGGTGCCGCCGCTGACAGCGGCAGGATGCGGGCGATCGGGCGTCCATGCTCGGTGATCAGGACCTCTTCTCCCGCCTTTACCCGGGCGAGAGTTTCGGAAAGCAGCGCTTTCAACTCGGCAATTCCCAAGGATCGCATGCAAAGAAGTATAGACAGGCGAAAAAGACCTGTCAAGTCATAATCGCCGGACCAGAAGATCTCTTGCGACGCGACTCAGGAGCCCGGCGCGCTCGGCTTCGAGGCGATCGAGAGGAACAGCTCCTGGACGACTTCCCGCAGCTCGAGCGTGTAGAGGGCGAGGTCGCGCATCGCCACTTCGAGTTGCTCGGTAGTCGGCCGGAGGAGGGCGCCGCCAGGCCGGGGGCGGATCTTGTGGCTCATCCGTTCGTCGAGGCTCTGCAGCTTCTGGTAGGCATCCTTCAGGCGTTGCGGGTCCATGTCACGGTCTCTCCTTGGGAGTAGGCTCGAGCTGGAGGGTGAAGTCGACGAGCCGCTCGAGCTCCTGGGGTGTGAGCCGCCGCGCGAAGCCGGGCATCGGGCCGTAGCCCTCCCGGATCCGCCGGCGCACGGCCGCGCGGTCGCCACCGCGAACCATCGGGGAGGAGAGGAGGTTCAGGTGCGGGTAGAGGGTGAGGGCTTCGGAGTCCCCCTTTCCCTTCCCCCGGTCGCCGTGGCAGCGGGCGCAGTAGGTCGAGTAGAGCTCGGAGGGGGTCGGGTTCTTGCGCGCGCACCCGGCGAGGACGGCCAGGGCAATGGCGAGAAGGAGAACGGCCGGGGACCTCAAGCCTGGGGTGGCTCCCGCCGGTGCACCATCGTGGCGGTCGCCTGGTCGCGCGGGCGGACGACGATCTCGTCGATGTTGACGTGGGACGGGCGGGTGGCCGCCCAGACGACGCAGTCGGCGATGTCCTCGGGAGTCAGCGGATCGAGCCCGCGGTAGACCGCCTTCGCCCGCTCCTCGTCGCCGGCGAAGCGGACCCGCGAGAACTCGGTCTCGACGAGGCCGGGGTCGACTTCGGTCACCCGCACCGGCTGCCCCAGCAGCTCGAGCCGCAGCGTGCGGGTGAAGGCCCGCACCGCGTGCTTGCTGCCGGTGTAGCCCGCTCCGCCGGCATAGGTCTCGAAACCGGCGATCGAGCCGAGATTGATCACGTGCCCGTCCCCCGACGCCTCGAGGGCGGGGAGCAGGGCGCGGGTGAGGCGCAGCACGCCGAGGACGTTGGTCTCCCACATGCCGATCCAGTCCTCGTCGCGGGCCGCCTCGATGCGGTCGAGCCCGTAGGCCGCGCCGGCGTTGTTGACCAGCAGGTGGACCTCGGCGGGGAGGCGGGCGACGAAGTCCGCGACGCTGGCGGCGTCGGTGACGTCGAGCTCCAGGGCGGTGGCGCCGAGCGGCCCGGCCACCTCGCGCAGGCGGTCGAGCCGGCGGGCGCCGAGAAACAGGCCGAAGCCGGCCCCTGCGAGCGCCCGGGCGGTGGCGGCGCCGATGCCGGCGCTGGCGCCGGTGACGACGGCGATCTTCCTGGTTTCACTCATCGGTCCATTCTCCTCAGCAGACCTCCGCCTCAGACTTCCGCCGACGGACAGAGATCCGCCACCGGGCAGATGGCGCATTCGGGCTTGCGGGCCTTGCAGATCTTCCGGCCGTGATCCTGCAGCAGCAGGGCGAAGCGCGTCCACTCCTCCTGGGGCAGGACCGGCATCAGGTCCCGCTCGATCTTCTCCGGATCGTCCTCCTCGGTGAGGAAGAGCCGCCGGGAGAGGCGCTGGACGTGGGTATCGACCGCGATCCCCTCGGTGCGGCCGAAGGCGTTCCCCAGCACCACGTTGGCCGTCTTCCGCCCTACCCCCGGCAGCGCCACCAGCAGCTCCAGGCTCGCCGGCACCTCGCCGCCGTGCTCGGCGACCAGCGCCGTGCCCAGGTTCTTCAACGCCCGCGCCTTGTTGCGGAAGAAGCCGGTGGTGCGCACCATCTCCTCCAGCTCCAGGAGGTCGGCCGCGGCGTAGTCGCGGGCCGTGGGGTAGCGCCGGAAGAGCGCCGGGGTCACCTGGTTGACCCGTTCGTCCGTGCACTGGGCGGCGAGCACGGTCGCCATCACCAGCTGGAGAGGGGTCTGGAAGTCGAGTGCCAGCCGGGTCCCGGGGTATGCCACCCGCAGCCGCGCCAGGATCTCCCCGGCCCGCAGCCGCCGCGCCCGGCGGGACTCCCGGCGGGCCATGGATGGAGTCATCGCTCGCGCCACCATTCCGCTACTCCGAGGTGAACGCCCGCACGAGCCAGTTGACGAGCGCCATCACCAGGCCGCCCAGGATCGCCGCGAAGCATCCGTGCACCTGCAGGTGGCCGGGGAGGAGCCAGGCGGCGAGGTAGAGCACCAGCCCGTTGATCACCAGGTAGAACAGGCCCAGGGTGAGCACGATCAGGGGGAAGGAGAAGAAGGTGACGATCGGCTTGACGATCAGGTTGATCAGGCCGACCACCAGGCCGACGAGCAGCAGCGCCGGCCAGCTGCCGGTGTAGACGATGCCCGGCACCAGGTAGGCCGCCACCAGGACGGCCACGCCGTTCAACGCGATCTGCAGCAGCGCTCGAAGCATCGGGGTCCCCTCCGTCTTCCGTCCGTTGGCCGCCGATCTTACCCCGTCCCGCCGGAGGCTTGGCGGTCGGGCTGCACGATCGCGCGCGCCTGCAGGACCACCCGGCGCTCGTTCTCGAAGCTGAGCCTGGTGATCCCCTCGTCCCAGGAGAACCACTCGGCCCCCGAGACCTCGCGGGCGTCGAAGTCGGCGGTGTCGCCGCTGACGTAGGTCAGCAGAAAGTAGTCCACCTGCTTGTGCACCCGGTGGGCCCCCCGCTCGACGAACCAGTACTCGACCCCGGGGAGCGGGGCCACCACCCGGCCGGTGACGCCGGTCTCCTCCCGCACCTCGCGCACCGCGGTCTGCTCGGAGGTCTCCCCCTCCTCGATGTGCCCCTTGGGGAGCTGCCAGCGCCGGCCGGACTGGGTCGAGATCAGCAGGATGGCGGCGCCGCGCACGACCAGTCCACCGGCCGATCGGTGATGGACGGTCTTCATGGCCTGGCGAGGGAGCGGCCCCGCGTTCAGTTGGTCGAGTCCTCGGACTCGCGACCGGGGATCCAGGAGGGGAGGACGGCCGGGTCGATGCCGACCGAGCGCAGGGCGGCGCCCCAGACCTGCTCGGGATCGGGGGCGAAGATCAGCTCGCTGCTCACCGGCGCCGTCAGCCAGTCGTTGCGGAGGATCTCCTGCATCAGCTGCCCCTCGCCCCAGCCGGCGTAGCCCAGGATCAGGCGGAACTGGTCGGGCGGCGCCTCGGCCAGGCGGGAGAGGTCGCCGATCTGCTGCGTCAGCGCCACACCAGGGATGACCTCGGACGCGGTGTCCTCCGGGGCGCTCTCCGCGAGGACCGGCGAGAACAGCACGGTGCCGAGCTGCGGCTGCACAGGGCCGCCGAAATAGGCGACCGCCTCCGCGCGGCCGGCCCAGTCCACCTCCATCCCCTTCAGGATCTCGCTCACCTTGATGCCGGTCGGGCGGTTGAGGATGAATCCGAAGCTCCCCTCGTCCTCGTGATGGAGGAGGAGCACGACGCTGCGGTGGAAGAAGGGGTCCAGCACCTGTGGCATGGCCATCAGCAGGATCGGGGTGGTGAGATCTGAGCTGCTCACGGACATGGGCTCATCTTATCCGGCCTCCCGCCTCTGGGAGAAATCGAATCGAGCTGATATCTTGAGATCGCGAGCGCTTGCCTCCGCGACGCGACCGCATCGCCCCCTTGACAGATCCTGAGGAGAAGGTCCCATGAACGATAGCTTCGGAAGCCGCGCGACCCTCCGGGTGGGCGGCCGCGAGCTCCGCCTGGCCCGTCTGGACGCGCTGGAGAAGCGGGGCTTCGCCGTCTCCCGCCTCCCCTATGCCCTCCGCATCCTGCTCGAGAACCTGCTGCGCCGCGAGGACGGCACCGTGGTCACCGCCGGCGAGATCGAGGCCCTGGCCAGCTGGGATCCGAAGGCTCTCCCCGCGCGGGAGATCGCCTTCATGCCGGCCCGCGTCCTCCTGCAGGACTTCACCGGCGTCCCCGCCGTGGTCGACCTCGCCGCGATGCGCGACGCCATGGTGGCGATGGGGGGCGATCCGAAGCGGATCAACCCGCTGCAGCCGGTCGAGCTGGTGATCGACCACTCGGTGCAGGTGGACGAGTACGGCTCCGCCGCCGCCTTCCTGATCAATGCCGGGAAAGAGCTCGAGCGCAACCGCGAGCGCTACGCCTTCCTGCGCTGGGGGCAGACGGCGTTCAGCAACTTCCGCGTCGTGCCCCCCGACACCGGCATCGTCCATCAGGTCAACCTCGAGTACCTGGCGCGGGTAGTGATGGAGGGGGATGTCGCAGGCGAGCGCTACCTCTACCCGGACACCCTGGTGGGGACCGACTCCCACACCACCATGGTCAACGGCCTCGGCGTCCTCGGCTGGGGGGTCGGCGGCATCGAGGCCGAGGCGGCCATGCTCGGCCAGCCGGTGTCGATGCTGATCCCGCAGGTGGTCGGCTTCCGCCTCGCCGGCCAGCTCCCCGAGGGGGCCACGGCGACCGACCTCGTCCTCACCGTCACCCAGATGCTGCGCAAGCGGGGCGTCGTCGGGATGTTCGTCGAGTTCTTCGGCCCCGGCCTTGCCACCCTGCCGCTCGCCGACCGCGCCACCATCGGCAACATGGCGCCCGAGTACGGCGCCACCTGCGGCATCTTCCCGGTCGACCAGGTCGCGCTCGACTACCTCACCTTCACCGGCCGCTCTCCCGAGGCGGTGGCGACCGTCGAGGCCTACATGAAGGAGCAGGGGCTCTTCCACACGGCGGACTCCCCCGAGGCGGCCTACACCGACACCCTCGAGCTCGACCTCGGCACGGTCGAGCCTAGCCTCGCCGGCCCCCGCCGGCCACAGGACCGGGTGCGCCTCTCCGACGTCAAGTCCTCGTTCCTCAAGGAGCTCGAGGTGATGACCGCCGCCGGCCGGACCGGCAAGGCGCGGCCGGTCGCCTACGGCCTGCAGTCCGCGGGGGGCACCGCCGCGGGGCTGGCGATCGCCGAGCCCGAGGTCGCCGCCGTGGCGGACGCAGCGGCTGCCGAGCTGCGGGACGGCTCGGTGGTGATCGCCGCCATCACCAGCTGCACCAACACCTCGAACCCCTCGGTGATGATAGCGGCCGGCCTGCTGGCCAGGAAGGCGGTCGAGAAGGGTCTCGCCAGCAAGCCCTGGGTCAAGACCAGCCTTGCCCCCGGCTCCAAGGTGGTCACCGAGTACTACAATGCGGCGGGGCTCACCCCCTACCTCGACCAGCTCGGCTTCAACCTCGTGGGCTACGGCTGCACCACCTGCATTGGCAACAGCGGCCCGCTCCCCGCCGCGATCTCGAAGACGATTGAGGAGCGTGACCTGGTCGCGGTCGCCGTGCTCTCCGGCAACCGCAACTTCGAGGGGCGCATCAACTCGGACGTGCGCGCCAACTATCTCGCCTCGCCGCCGCTGGTCGTCGCCTACGCCCTCGCCGGGCGGATCGATCTCGACTTTCAGAGCGAGCCGCTCGGCACCGGCAAGGATGGCGAGCCCGTCTACCTGCGCGACGTCTGGCCGACCCGCCAGGAGGTGGAGGAGACCATCCTGCGCGCCGTCCGCTCCGACATGTTCCGCGAGCAGTACCGCGACGTCTTCGCCGGCGACGAGAACTGGAACGGGCTCGACGTCCCGGAGGGGGACACCTACGCCTGGGAGCCGGAATCGACCTACGTCCGCCAGCCCCCCTATTTCATCGATATGCCGGCCGAGCCGGCGCCGGTCGAGGACATCCACGGCGCCCGCGTGCTCGGGGTCTTCGGCGACAGCATCACCACCGACCACATCTCGCCGGCCGGCTCGATCAAGGTCGCCAGCCCGGCCGGCCGCTACCTGATCGACCACGGCGTCGCTCCCAAGGACTTCAACTCCTACGGCGCCCGCCGCGGCAACCACGAGGCGATGATGCGGGGCACCTTCGCCAACATCCGCATCCGCAACAAGATGGTCCCCGAGATCGAGGGGGGCTTCACCATCCACCTGCCTGACGGCGAGCCGCTGTCGATCTACGACGCGGCGATGAAGTACAAGGCCGAGGGGGTGCCCACGGTCGTCCTCGCCGGCCAGGAGTACGGCACCGGCTCCTCCCGCGACTGGGCCGCCAAGGGGCCGCTCCTCCAGGGGGTCCGCGCCGTCATCGCCGAGAGCTTCGAGCGGATCCACCGCAGCAACCTGGTGGGCATGGGCATCGCTCCCCTGGAGTTCCTCAAGGGGGACACCGCCGCCAGCCTGGGGCTCAACGGCCACGAGGTGATCGACATCGTCGGCCTCGCCGAGGGGGTCGGGAGCGGCTTCAAGGGGGGGCGCGAGGTGACCGTCCGGGCGAAGAAGGAGGACGGCAAGACGATCGAGTTCAAGGCCCGGGTGCGCCTCGACACGCCGCAGGAGATGCAGTACTACCGCCACGGCGGCATCCTGCACTACGTGCTGCGGCAGCTCCTGCGGGGCAAGGCTTGAGGGCGCCAGAGGACCAATAAAAAGCCCCGCTCCGGGGAGGGAACCGGCGCGGGGGGAGGAGAGGGAGCTGAAGGAGATTGTCGGAGTGATTGACTCCGGGACGGGTCCAACTCCCGAACCCCATCCCGCCTTCTACAACAAGGCTGGGGTATGGGCGATTCCCATTTTCTCCAATATCTTGGATGGCCCCCTGCTCTCTAGAAACCTGCGATGAGGATCTTTCTGACCGGCGGCACCGGCTACATCGGGCTTGCTCTGGCGCGCCGGCTCGTCGCGGAGGGGCATGAGGTCCGCGCCCTCGTCCGGACCACCAGCAACGCGGAGCCGCTGCGGCAACTCGGCGCCGCCACCTTCACCGGCGACGTCGCGGACCGCGTCTCGATGCGGGAGGGGATGTCAGGCGCCGACTGGGTGATCCACGCCGCCGCCGACCTCGACCTGACCGGCCCTCCCGAGCGGATGCGGCAGGCCAACGTCCAGGGGAGCGAGAACGTCGCCTCGCTCGCCTACAAGCTCGGCGTCGGGCGCTTCCTCTCGGTCTCCTCGATGGCCTACTTCGGCGGCAGCCCGTCGGACGGTTCGGTGGCGGATGAGACCACCCCCGTCCAGGCCTCGTTCCCCACCCTCTACAGCGCCACCAAGCACTCGGGAGAGCGGGCCATCCAGGAGTGGGCGAAGAAGGGGCTGCGGATCAACACCGTCTACCCGAGCCTGGTCTACGGACCGCCGGGGAAGAAGGAGGGGGCGAACGCCATCCTGCGCGGTTTCCTGAAAGGGCGCTTTCCCGTCCTCGCCGGCTCCGACCGCAGGGTGTCCTGGATCTACCTCGACGACCTCGTCGAGGGGATGCTCGGGATGATCGCGAAGGCCCCGCCGGGCCGGGATTACCTGATGGCGGGGGACGTCACCACCCTGCGCTCTCTGGTCGAACGCGTCTGCAAGCTGGGAGGGGTCGCGCCGCCGCGCGCCAACCTCCCCATCGGGTTGGCGCGCGCCGGGCTGGTGGTCTCGGCCCCCTTTTTCAAGCTCGCCGGCCGGCGCCCGCCGTTCTCCCACGATCAGCTCAACAGCCTGGAGCGCCACTGGGCGTTCAGCGACGCCCGGGCGCAGGCCGAGCTCGACTGGCACCCCCGGAGCCTGGACGAGGGGCTGCCGCCGACGGTGGCGTTCCTCCAGGCGCAGTAGGGCCGTTCCCTCTTCCGGGAACTCCCCCTGGCGCCGTCCTGCTTTTTGGGAATCAAATGCAATAAACTTCTCTCCATGGCGCGACGCAAGGAACAGGACCAGCTCGCTCTCTTCGCCTTCGAACCGGAGCCCGAGCCGGACAGGAAGAGGGTGGGAGCGGCGCCGCAGTCCGAGGAGGTCGAGGCGCTCGGCCGGGAGTTGCCGCGGGGGATCTGTCTCGGCGGCTCGACCTGGTCGTTCCCGGGATGGGCGGGTCTCGTCTACGACCGCACCTATCCGCCGTCGAAGCTGTCCCACCAGGGTCTCCCGGCTTACGCCCGGCACCCCCTGCTGCGAGCGGTGGGGGTCGACCGCACCCACTACGCGCCGGTCGAGGCCGTGGAGCTCGCCCAGTATCGGAATTCCGTGCCGGAGGACTTCCGGTTCCTCGTCAAGGCCCACGAAGCCTGCACCCTGGCGCGCTTCCCCGAGCATGCCCGCTACGGCGCCCAGCGCGGCCAGGAGAACCCCCTCTTCCTCGATCCCGTGTATGCCACGGACCAGGTGGTGGCGCCGTTCGCCGAAGGGATCGGCATCGGCGGCGGCGCGCTCCTCTTCCAGTTCGCTCCCCAGAGCCTCGGCAGCCCCGCCGCCTTCGCGCAGCGTCTGCACGACTTTCTGGTAGCGCTCCCCCTCGGTCCGTTCTACGCCGTGGAGCTGCGCAACCGCGAGTTGATCACGGCCGACTACGGCGACGCCCTGGCCTCGGTGGGCGCCTGCCACTGCCACAACGTCCACCCCCGCATGCCGGACGTCCGCGCTCAAGGACGCCTCGCGGGAACCGACCGGGCGCCGATGACGATCGTCCGCTGGCTCCTGGGGCCCGGGATGACCTACGAGGAGGCGGGCCGACTCTACGCCCCGTTCAACCGCCTGGCCGCGCCCGACCCCGCCAATCGCCGGGCGGTGGCCGACCTCGCCCGCGAGGCCCACGCCGCGGACCGGCCGTTCCTCTGCACGATCAACAACAACGCCGAGGGGTGCGCGCCGCTGTCGGCGGTGGAGCTGGCGCGGGAGATCGTCCGCGAAGATGGGCTAGAGCGTGGACTCGCGGGGGAGTAGCCGACTGTGATGGAAGAGAGCTTCAATTGCTGCTTTATTCTTAGGGAACCGCCTGAGAAGAATAGTCCGCTCCTCCTCTGTCATTAATCCTTGCAAAGTTAGGCGATTGTTTTCTGGTTCAAACGCGAGCCGGTCTCTCAGTCCCTTTGGAGCGGCCCAATCGCTGGGCCAGTCGTCGATGGAGACAGCGCTGGATGTAAAGGCTTCCGTTCCGGAGTCCTCCTCTGCATCCGACCAAAACTGCTGGATGGTGTCGCTGTCCAGGAAGTATGTAGCAAGGGCCACTTCGAAACAATTGATGATCAGGTACCGGTTCTCTGGGGCCTTGCTATATTGGAATGCCTTGAGCACCTTCAAGGTACTCTCGGGGTCACCCGCCGTGACCGCATGAATGATGTTCTCATAGAACATCTGTGAGTAGGTTTCAGCGATTAGCCAATCGGCTAGCTGATTTTCTCCTCCTCCTCCTCGCCAGACCCGATCGGCCTTTCTGTCCAGTAGTTTCTGCGTATCCGGCTTCTTGGGGTCGAGATTCCCCTCATCGTCCAGGTATTGCTGTTCGATGTACTCCTTTACATCTTCAAATTCTTCCAGGCTTCCCTTAATGCTGTGATTGACCAACATCTGGCGAATCTCTTCGCATGCGGCGTAGTAATCGGACTTGTCATAGCCGGATTCGGGTGGATTGGCTCGCCGCTCCCAGATAAAAAAAGCTTTAGCCGTTTTCACGTCTGAAAGCCAAGTCTGTTCAAGCCGATAGTAAGATTCTGGGCCCATCTGGCGCGTCAGGTGAATGTTTCCTTCCAACACTCTGGCTGCGAAGATGACGCTGGCATCTCTCCAATCCTGCTCCCTCTCCTCATCGGTGCTGAGAATCATTCCTGCCAAGCCGACCTGCCGTAAGAGGGCGTTGGTTCGCCGGGACATGCTCTGCTGATAGGCAATCGTATCAAATATATTCTTTAGCTCCTGATCCGAGTAGAAGGTTAGGTTGGCCGTCGATTCGAGCTTCTGAGGTATCGAGAGAGAAGGTACCTCCTTCTGGATATTGAGCACGGAGGAGAATATGACGTGCCATTTGAGCGTGGCATCACTAAGCCAATTGTATTCATCGAGCATGGTGACCTGGGGTGAGATTCGCACAACGTCCGCCAAGAAGCTGTCGACGCTGTCTAGGAATTGATCCAAGTCCGCTTTGCTGTTCATCAGAAGGGAGCGGTTGCGCAATGCGTTCTCATAAAGAGCTTCATGGGTCTTCTTGAGATCGGCAATGGAGATTTCGGCCATCAAAGTCTCCTGTCGAGCATCATCTCGATTAGATGACTGACGAGATCGTTCGATTCCCTAACGCAGTCCCTAGCCGTCTTGGCAAGGTCGAGAACATTACTGTGGATCTGCGTGGAAAGGAAGGAGTTGGAAAGATTGGAAATTAGGTTCGCGCCCGCGTTCTTATTCACTGCGTCGTGTAGCTCGGGGTATTTGTCGAGCCAGACCTTGAGCTGCTCGTAGCACTTCCTGGATGTTGCGACCGCACGCTTGATACTGTCGTCAGCCTCCGCCGGAAGGCGATTGAAGCAATCGTCGATCTGGATCAAATTTTCGTGCAATGAGTCGAACAGACTTGGCTTCGTATAAAGATCATAGAATAGTACGTACTCGCGCCACTTCTCATTGAACGCGCTGATCTTCTGGCGTTTCTGCCCCTGAGTATAGATGATAATTTCGAGTTTGTTGACAAGTGCGTCTGCGTGGACGGTAGTGATGGATTGGAGCTGCTTGTTGACTTCCTTGCCGAAACTGAGAATGGCGCTAAAGTCATCCCAGAACTTTGGAATAAACCAGAATTTATGCTTTGCAGACGCGACGTAGATGCCATCCGCGGTCGGATCGGTCAGAGAATTGGTCATCGGCCTGATGCGGGTGGAGATCGCGTCTTTGATCTTGAGGATGAGGCCTGGACTGTCCTCCAGCTCATCGGGACGGTAGCCCAAAGCATACTTGGTCTGAATGTCCGCGGGAAGCATCCCGAGATCGGTGGTCAGTATGACCGTAGGCTTCCCGAGAGCGTGAGCGAGCCCGAGCTCATACATGACATTCGGATTGGACTTGCGGCTCTCTCCTTCCGGAGTGCAGACGGCTACGACCACCAGGGCAGAACGTATCCGCCGAGCGATGTCACGGGTGAAATCGTCGTGCTGCTGGACTTCTCTTGTCGAGACGGAAGTTAGGGAAAGCCGGTTTGCCGCTTGAACGATGAGGCTGGACAATGAGTCGAACTCACGAGCGAACGGGACGGCGATGAAGCAGGTACGCTCTGCTTCCTCAACGCTAACCATGATGGCTATAAGATGATCGTTCATTTACAATTCCGCATAGCTTCCCCCTTGAGGAAGGCGCGCAAGCTCTCAAGCCTCCAATTATAATAGAGTTGATACTAAATTGGACAGAGATTCTCTGGGCCGGCTAGAATCGACGTAGTGGGAGGAGTGGTGAGGGCCTACCGCATCTTCCGGGCCACCGAGCCCCCGCTGGCCGCCGCGGCCGTGCTCGAGAAGGAGCCGCGCAGGGCGTCGCCGTCCCCCGAAAGCGTGAAGGAGAAGCTGCCGGTCGTCGCCCTCCGGGCGCCCCGCTCGGTGTACTGGAGGGTCACCTTGCGGCCGTCGATCCGCCCCGTGACCACGATCGGCGACCGCGCGCCGGCCGATACGGGCCGGCCGTCCTCCGCCCATTTCTGTCCGCGGCCGGTGATCCGGTCGCCGTCCTGCTCGAGCTGGACGCGGTAGCCCAGGCGCAGGCCCTGATAGGCCGAGTAGTTGGTCGACTGGATCGTGTTCGTCAGCTCCCACCAGCCGGAGAGATCGGTCGCGGCGGCCGTCTCCCGGGCCGGCTCCTCCCGCACCAGGACCTCGTCGACGCCCCCCTCCTCATCCCGCGGCTCGCGCATCCTCTGGAGGCGCTCCTGCTCCCGGGCCGCGGCCAGCTTGGCCCGGTGGTCCTTCTCGGCTCTCTCCAGGGCCGCGATCTGTTCCTCCCGGCGATCGAGCGTCGCGGCCTTCTCCCGGGCGGCGATCTCCTCTTCCCGCCGGTTCGCGGTCGCCTCTTCGCGGGCGAGCCGCTCCTCCCGGGCCTTGAGCGTGGCGCGCTCCCTTTCAGTCGTCGCGGCCTTCCTGGCCGCCGCCTGCTGCTGCTCCGCCGCCTTGTCCTGCTGCTCCTGCCGCCGCTCCGTCTCCTGGTCGATCTTGGCGGTTCGCTCGTCGTCCTGCCGCTTTTCCCGGGCCTGCCGCTCGGCCTCGCGGGCCTGAGCGATCCGTGTGGCCTGCTGCTGCCCCTGGTCCTCGCGACGGGCGAGCAGCCGCTGCGAGGGGAAGCCGTTCTCCGGCGGCGCCTCACGGCCGGGGCAGTAGGCCGCCGGCTCCTTCCCCTTGAGGAACAGCTCGCGTTGCGCTCCGTTCCCCCCGGGCGAGCACCCCGCCTCGACGATCAGGCCGGTCGCCGCATCGACGGGGCGGGAGACGACGTTCGCCGGTGCCTTCCAGGGCGGCGGGGGGCTCCGTTTCGGATCCTGATAGACGCGGGCTAGCATCCGCCCCCAGACCGGCGCCGCCAGACGGCCGCCGGTGGCGTCCGCGAGGATCGGCCGCGGCCGGTCGAAACCGATCCAGACGCCGCCGACGATCCCCGGCGTGTAGCCCACGAACCAGGCGTCCGCGCCGTCGTTGGTGGTGCCCGTCTTGCCGGCCGCCGGGGCTTTGAGGCCGGTCTGCTGGATAAGGTTGCCGGTGCCGCTGACGATCGACTCGGAGAGGACGTCGGTCACCAGGTAGGCGACGCCGGGGTCGAGGACGCCATGGCGGCGCGGCTCGGACCGCCAGATCGTCTTCCCCTTCTCATCCTCCACCCGCAGGATCAGCCGCGGCTCGACCGCCTGGCCGAGGCTCGCGAAACCGCTGTAGGCCGAGGTCAGCTCGAGCGGCGAGACGGCGACCGTTCCCAGCGCCATCGCGGGGACCGCCGCGATCGGCTCCTCGATCCCCGCCCGGTGCGCCATCTCGGTGACCTCGCGCAGGCCGACCGCGTCCGCCAGGCGCACCGTCGGCACGTTCTTCGAACGGACCAGGGCCTCGCGCATCGTGATCTGCCCCTCGTACCGGTCGGAGAAGTTCTTCGGCTGCCAGGACTGGCCGTTGGAGAGCTTCACCCTGAGCGGCTGATCGAGGAGCGGCTGGCTGAGCACCCAGCCGTCCGCCAGGGCCGCCGCGTAGACGAACGGCTTGAAGGCGCTCCCGGGCTGGCGGTGCGCCTGGGCGACGCGGTCGAACTGCGAGTGGGCGAAGTCGCGCCCGCCGACCCAGGCGAGCACGTCGCCATCGTGGGCGTCGAGCATCACGGCCGCGCCCTGGAGGTAGGGGGTGCCGCCGTCGGGCGGCTGGATGTCCGGCGAGTAGCGGGTGCCCTGGAAGGGGCCGAGACTCCCGGACTCGATCAGCTTGAGCTGCCGGCGCAGCTCCTCCTCGGCGGCCCGCTGGGCGGTGGAGTCGAGCGTGGTCACGATCCGCAGCGGCCGGGTGTAGAGGTTGGCGCCGAACCGCTCCTCGAGCTCGTGCCGCACCTGCTCCACGAACCAGGGGGCGAGCCCGGCCTCGACCTTCTCCTGCCGCGGCGCCGGCGCGAGCCCGAGCGGCTCCAGCTTCGCCTTCTCGGCGAGGTACCTGGGAGCACGCCCCTGGTCCCGCATCATCGTCAGCACCAGGTTGCGACGCGCCAGGGCCTCGTCCGGATGCCGGCGCGGGTCGTAGTGGCTGGGCGCCTTGGGGAGGGCGGCGAGGAGGGCCGCCTGAGGGAGCGTCAGCTCTTTGGCCGAGCAGGCGAAGTACTGGCGCGCCGCCGCCTCGATGCCACGGGCGCGGTTGCCGAAGTAGATGTTGTTGAGGTAGAGCTCGAGGATCTCCTCCTTCGAGTAGTGCTGCTCGAGATCCTGGGCCACCCGGATCTCGAGCAGCTTGCGGCGCGTCGTCTGCTCCTCGCCGGGGAGGCGCTCGGGGAAGACGTTGCGCGCCAGCTGCATGCTGATCGTGCTGAACCCTTGAGCGAACCCGCCGGATCGCAGGTTGGCGAGCACCGCGCCGCCGACCCGTTTCCAGTCCACCCCCCGGTGCTCGTAGAAGCGCCGGTCCTCGACGGAGAGGAAGGCCTGCGGCACCAGAGAGGGGAGGGAGGACAGCGGCACGATCGTGCGCTCGGCCGGCGCGAGGTCGGCGAAGGCCTCGCCGTTGCGGTCGAGCAGCACCGGCGCTCCACCGGGCTGATAGACGGCGAGCTTCGCCACGTTCGGGCAGGTGGTGAAGAAGCAGTGCGACCAGGAGATGGCGAAAAAGAGAACCGCGGCGTACAGCAGCGAGAGCACCAGCGCCAGCAGACGCCGCGGGCTCTCCCAGACCGATCGCCAGTCGAATCGCCAGCCGGGCCGGCGGGGTGTGGACGTCTCTTCCATCGCGGAGCAGGAGGAGAGCAAGGTTCCTGCCAGGTAAGAACGGAATGGGGAGAGCCGGATCTCCGCTAAAGCGAGATTTTCTGTTCTTTCAGAGGCGAGACCCGCGCGAGCAGAGAGAAGTCCCGGTCGTGGTGCAGCACCGGAATCCCATGCCGGATCGCACAGACAGCAATGAGGCAATCGACGCTCGAACGGACCGTCACCCCGGCCCGCCGGGCGGAGCGATAGAGCTGTACGGCCTCTTCGTAAACGCCTGGGGGAACAGGAGACTCAAGAATCGGCAGCGCAAACATCGCGTCACGAGCGATACGGAAAGCTCTCTCGTCCGAAAATCCCTGCAGGACCTCCTGGATCACGGGAAGGCAGGTGACGACCTCCTCCAGGTCGACCACTGAGGTGAGGTCGAACCGGCTCGGCTTGCGGAAGACCTCGATCCAGACGGAGGTGTCGACGAGACGCATGGGTCAACGGTGTGCCCGTTCGTCCTGGGAGTCTCTCCGCATCTCAGAGAGGTCCCCTTCCCACAACCCGGAGCCCGCAAGCTCCAGGATGCGGCCGGCCCGGTGCCGCCGGAGGTAATCCTCCATAGCTTTCGTCACCGCCCGCGAGTAGGTCCGCTCTCCGCTGGCTCGGGTCACCTCTTCCAGGAGGTGCTCATCCAACACAAGATTCGCACGTTTCATGCGCCTAGTATACGGCGATCCACCTAGTACTCCGGCGCCTGCGAGCTGGCGCGGATCACGATCTCCTCGGGGCGGGCTTCCGGCGGCAGGCGGAGGGCGAAGCGCAGGGTCTCGGCGACGGTCTCGGCGCGGAGGAGCGACTCCTTGCCGGGGGCGCCCTGGATCGAGCCGGCGAAGAAGGTGTCCACGGCGCCGGGGCGCAGCTCCAGCACCCGCAGCTCGGGATTCTCCTGCTGCAACGTGCGGGTGAGCGCCCGCAGGGCGAACTTAGAGGCGGTGTAGGGGCCGCCGTTCGGGAAGGTCCGCGTCGAAACGTCTGAGGAGACCATCACGACCTGACCGCGCGCCGTCTTGAGCTGGGGCAGGAACGCTACCGTCACCGCCCACACCCCCTGGACGTTGACCCGGAACGTCCGCTCGAATTCCTCGGCCGAGAGCTCCTCCAGCCGCTTGAAGATCCCGATCCCCGCGTTGTTGACCAGCACGTCCGCGCGCCCGAACCGGCCGAGCACCGCGTCGCGGAAGGCCGCGACGCTGCTTGCATCCCCGACGTCGAGCGGCTGGGCGAACGCCGGCACGGCGAGGTCCGCTGCCAGCCGTTCGATCCCCTCCCGGTCCCGCGCCCCCAGGGCGACGGCGTACCCCTCCTCCGCGAGAATCCGCGCGAAGGCGGCTCCCAGACCGCGGGAGGCTCCGGTGACGACGGCGACTTTTCTATCTTCCATGGTGGATCTCCTCGGCGGGCGTCGGACCTGCGCCTACAATATCCTCATGAACCCTACCGCCGGCCGCACCCGCCGCTCCGCCCTCCTGTCCGTCCTCCTCGCCCTCGTCTGCGCCGGCGCTCCCGCCGCGGCGCCCGCGAAACCGGCGCCCGCCGCGCCCGTGGCCGTCCAGTGGAGCCACGACTGGGCGCGGGGAGCCGTATTCTACGAAGTCTTCGTCCGCAGCTTCGCCGATTCCGACGGCGACGGCGTCGGCGATCTCCGCGGCCTCACCGGCAAGCTCGACTATCTCAAGGATCTGGGCGTCGACGCGCTCTGGCTGATGCCGGTCTTCGAGTCGCCGAGCTATCACGGCTACGACACCACGGACTACGAGAAGATCCAGCCCGCCTACGGGACGAGCGAGGATTTCGACCGCTTTCTCGCCGAGGCGCACCGCCGGGGGATGCACGTCATCCTCGACTTCGTGATGAACCACACCAGCTCGAAACACCCCTGGTTCGTCGAGTCGGCCTCCTCCCTCGGCTCTCCGCACCGCGACTGGTACGTCTGGCGCACCGACGATCCGGGGTGGAAACAGCCCTGGGGGACGGCCCCACCTGGCACCCCAACCCCAACGGCAACAACCCGGTCGCCAACTACTACTACGGCATCTTCTGGAGCGGCATGCCGGACCTCAACTTCAGCACCCCCGCCGTCCGCCAGGAGATGGAGCGCCTGGCCACCTACTGGCTGGGCCGCGGCGTCAACGGCTTCCGGCTAGACGCCACCCGCCACCTCTTCGCCAACGGCCCGGGGGACCTGCAGAACGACCAGCCGGAGACCCACGATTACCTGCGGGAGTTCGCCGCCAGCGTGCGCCAGGCCAAGCCGCAGTCCATGCTGGTGGGGGAGAACTGGACCGAGACCCCGAAGATCGCCACCTACTACGGCTCGACGGCGGTGGTGAAGGAGGGGGACCAGCTGCCGATGACCTTCAACTTCCCGCTCGCCGAGGCGATCGTGAAGGGGGTCCGCGACGGCGACTCGTCCGCCATCGCCGCCAAGCTCCAGGAGATGGCGGAGCTCTACCCGGTGGGTGTCATCGATACTCCCTTCCTCACCAACCACGACCAGGAGCGGGTCGCCACCCAGCTCGGCGACGATCCGGCCCGGCTGCGCACCGCCGCCGCCATCCTGCTCACCCTGCCCGGCGCCCCCTTCCTCTACTACGGCGAGGAGGTAGGCCTCCAGAACGGTCCGGGCACCCAGGACGAATTCAAGCGAACTCCCATGCCCTGGGACGGCTCCACCAGCGGCGGCTTCACCACGGGCCGGCCCTGGTACGACTTCGCGCCCGGCAAGGAGGCGGCGAACGTGGCCGCCGAGGCCGCCGATCCCGGCTCGCTCCTCTCCCACTACCGCCGGCTGATCCAGTTGCGGCACGCCTCGGCGGCCCTGAAGAAGGGAGATCTGAAGCTGCTCACCCCGGGAGACCGGAGCACATCCGTGCTGGCCTTCCTGCGCCAGTCGGGAAAGGATCGCGTGCTGGTGGTCCACAACCTGACCGCCGGCGAGGTGCAGGCGGGGCCGTACAAGATCCCGGGCAAGCGCCTGGATCTCCTCTTCGGACCCACCGCGAAACCGACGAAGGGGGCGGACGGCTGGACGGTGACGCTACCCGCGGGAGGGAGCGGCGTCTGGCGGGTGCGTTAGCCGCCGGGAAGGGCGGACGTCCCCGAAAGTGCCCCCGCGGGTTTTCCTCCGCTCCCCGCCGGGCGTCGAAGAAAATTCGCGGGGCGTCCGCCGATCCCCGTGGGGCGCGGCCCGAGCCCCGAGGGGGGCGTCACGATTCCCGTAGGGCGTGGTCCTCGCCCCGCGAGGGGTGTCACGATCCCCACGGGGCACGGCCCGAGCCCGGCGGGGCATGGTCGAAGCCCCACGGGGAATGTCATGCGCCCCGTAGGGCGGGAACCAAGCCCCGAGGGGGGCGCTACGGCCCCCGCAGGGCGCGGTCCGAGCCCCGAGGGGTACGCTACGACCCCCGCGGGGGCGCAACCGAGCCCTACGGGGACGCAACCAAAACTCGCTACGCTTTGAGGCGGTCCGCGAAGTGCTTGCGCAGCTTGGCGACCTTGGGCTTCGCCGTGAACAGGACATAGGGCTGCATGGGGTGGCGCGACGCGTAGTCCTGATGGTACGCCTCGGCCTCGTAAAAGGCCTCCAGGGGCGCCACCTCGGTGACGATCGGCGTTTCGTAGGCTCCTGCCTCGTTGAGCTGCTGGATGTAGGCCTCCGCCACCCGCTTCTGCTCCTCGTCGGTGGCAAAGATCGCCGAACGGTACTGGGTGCCCTGGTCCGCGCCCTGGCGGTTGAGCTGGGTGGGGTCGTGGGCCACCGAGAAGAACACCTTGAGCAACTGGCCGTAGCTCACTCGCGAGGGGTCGAAGCGCACCTGCACGACCTCCGCGTGGCCGGTCCGCCCGGAGCAGACCGCGTCGTAGTCGGCCGTTTTGGCGTTGCCGCCCGAATAGCCGGAGACCACCTCCAGAACGCCGTCGATCTCCTTGAGCACGGCTTCCACGCACCAGAAGCAGCCGCCGGCCAGCACGGCCGTCTGCGGCGCGGCGCCCGGGACCGCAGCGACGTCGAGCACCGGATCGGGAAACTCATGCGGCGCCAGGTGGCGCCCCTGGGGAATCTCACAGGTCTGTGGGTCCATCGTGTCTCTCCTCTCTATGATTGTACGCGCCGCCCTGCGGCCGCGGTTTCCGCGCTCGCACGAAGGCGCTCATGACTTTGCCGTCCACTTCCTGAGAAACACGGTCCGGGTCCATGCCTGTTCCCGATAAAAACTCGCGGGCGTCCTCGGCGCGGTAGATCCGCGTAGGCTCGACCTCGATCGCCTCGAAACCCACCTCGGCGAGCAGCCGGCGGTACTCCGTCTCCTCCAGCGCGCCGGCGACGCAGCCGATCCAGAGCTCGACGTTGCGCCGCAACGCTGCCGGCATCTCGCCGCGGACGACCAGGTCCGAGACGGCGAAGCGACCGCCGGGCCGGAGCACGCGGAAGGCTTCCGCCAGCACCTGCCGCTTGTCGGCCGAGAGGTTGATCACGCAGTTGGAGATCACCACGTCGACCGCGTCGCCGGGGAGCGGAATGGCCTCGATCTCCCCCTTCAGGAACTCGACGTTCTCGACCCCGGCCTTGCGCTGGTTCTCCCGCGCCAGCGCCAGCATGTCGTCGGTCATGTCGAGCCCGTACGCCTTGCCGGCCGGCCCGACACGCCGCGCCGAGAGGAGGACGTCGATCCCACCGCCCGAGCCGAGGTCGAGCACCACCTCGCCCGGCTGCAGGGAGGCCAGCATCGTGGGATTGCCGCAGCCGAGCGAGGCGAGCATCGCCTCCGCCGGCAGCCCCGCGGTTTGCGCCGCCTCATAGAGATCGGAGGTGATGGGGTCGCGGCCACTGCCGCAGCAACTGTCGCCACAGCACGCGGCTCCGCCCTCCCGGACGCTGCGCGCCGCCTCGCCATACTTCGCCTGCACCACTTCACGGAGGCCTGCGGGATCGAGCGACTGGACGCTCCCGGCGTCCGCCTTGGGGGTGTCACAGCAGTCGGTGCCGCAGCACGCGGCTTCGGGGTGAGAAACGGCAGGCTGGGTGTTCATGGGGCTCATCCTTTCTGGTTGGTTAGTGCTGGTTGTTACTAGCAACTATCAGTCTCAAAAAAAGCTCACGGGATCTGGCAGCAGCTTGCGCCCTCGCCTCCGCCTCTTGTCGCGGTAGCGCGGGCCAGCTGGCGCAGGAGCTGTGTCATGGCTTGGCGGACGTCGGGGGCGAAGCCGGCGAGGAGCTCGCGTTCCTCGGCCAGAATCGAGTCCCGGATCTTCCCCTCCAGGGCGCGGCCGGCTGCGGCAGCCTCGAGGAGCACGGCCCGGCGGTCCTCCGGATGCGGCAGGCGGGTCATGTACCCCTTGCGCTCCAGGGCATCCACCACCCGGCTCGCCGTGCTCTTGTCGAGATAGAGCTGGGCGGCCAAGTCGTTCAAGGTCATCCCGCCCCGCCGCACCAGCGCCTCCAGGGCATAGCACTGGGTGACAGAGACGTCGTAGCAGCAGATCCGGTCGCGGTCGCGGAACTGGTAGACGCGGACCAGCTCTGACAGGGCGTCGTACAGCGCCTCGGTGTCTCGCTCCAGACCAGGATCGACCGTTACGATGGGAAGGGCGATTTCCGTGCTCACGGGTGTAGCGTAGCACCAGTAGTTGTTGGTAGCAACTGTCATCAGGCTCCCTCTGTGGGTCCCTGCTATCCTGCCGTCATGTTGCGGCTGACGGAGCTGAGGCTCCCCCTCGATCACAGCGAAGCAGATCTGCGGGCCGCCGTCCTCGAAGCGCTCGGCATCGAGCCGGGGGAGCTGAGCGGCTATTCGATCTTCCGGCGCAGCTTCGACGCCCGCAGGAAAGGGGCGATCGCGCTCATCTACCATCTCGACGTCGAGACGGCCCGGGAGGGGGAGATCCTCCGCCGGCTGCGCGGCAACCCTCATGTCGGGCCGACGCCGGACACCTCCTATCGGTTCCCGGTCCAGGCGCCGGCGGACCCGCCGTCGCGGCCGGTCGTGATCGGCATGGGCCCCTGCGGCCTCTTCGCGGGCCTGCTGCTGGCGGAGATGGGGTTCCGCCCGCTCATCCTGGAGCGCGGCAAGCAGGTCCGCGAGCGCACCGTCGACACCTTCGGGCTCTGGCGCCAGGGGATCCTCGATCCGGAATCCAACGTGCAGTTCGGCGAAGGGGGCGCCGGCACCTTCTCCGACGGCAAGCTCTACAGCCAGATCAAGGACCCGGGGCACCGCGGACGCAAAGTGCTCACGGAGCTCGTCGAGGCCGGCGCGCCGGCCGAGATCCTGTTCGTCAACAAGCCCCACATCGGCACCTTCCGGCTGGTGAAGATGGTGGAGAGCATGCGGGCGAAGATCGAGTCCTTGGGCGGCGAGATCCGCTTCCAGAGCCGGGTCGAGGACATCGTGATCGAAGGGGGAAAGGTGCGGGGATTGATCCTCGCCGACGGCCGGCACCTGGCCGCGGACCACGTGATCCTGGCGGTCGGCCACAGCGCCCGCGACACCTTCCAGATGCTCCATCGCCGGGGCGTCTACGTCGAGGCCAAGCCCTTTTCGATCGGTTTCCGCATCGAGCACCCCCAATCCCTCATCGATCGCTGCCGCTTCGGGCCGCAGGCGGGGCACCCGCTCCTCGGCGCCGCCGACTACAAGCTGGTCCACCACTGCCGCAACGGCCGTTCGGTCTACAGCTTCTGCATGTGTCCGGGGGGCACGGTGGTGGCGGCGGCTTCCGAGCGCGGGCGGGTGGTCACCAACGGCATGAGCCAATACTCCCGGGACGAGCGGAACGCCAACAGCGGGATCGTGGTGGGGATCACGCCGGAGGAGGACTATCCGGGAGGCCCCCTGGCCGGCATCGAGTTTCAGCGTCACTGGGAAGCGCGCGCGTTCGAGCTGGGCGGCGGCACCTACGACGCGCCCGGCCAGCTCGTCGGCGACTTCCTCGCGGGGCGCCCTTCCACGGAGCTCGGCGGGGTCCTGCCGTCCTACCGGCCCGGCGTGCGCCTGGGGGATCTGAGCTCCAGCCTGCCGGACTACGCGATCGCGGCGATCCGCGAGGCGCTTCCCGCCTTCGACAAACAGATCAAGGGGTTCGCCATGCGCGACGCCCTGCTGACCGGCGTCGAGACGCGCACCTCTTCCCCGATCCGGATCAAGCGCAACGAAGATTTCCAGAGCCTCGACACGGAAGGCCTCTACCCCGCGGGCGAGGGAGCCGGATACGCCGGCGGCATCCTCTCCGCCGGCGTCGACGGCATCAAGGTGGCGGAGGCCGTGGCCCTGAGCCTCGCGGGGGCCGCGAAGCGCTGAATCTCAGTTCCAAGCAAGGCGACGCTTGTCCGGTCCAGTCCGATCCGCTCCTTCGACTTGTTCCTTGGCCTGCACAAAATGGCGCGAGCCGTGTCTAGGAGGAGGCAAGAGTAACGACTGGGAGGACAATAATATGCGCTGTGCAAGCTGTGGTCAGCTGAACGACGACGAGGCCCATTTCTGTAGAAAGTGCGGCAACCTACTTCCCCCGCGTGTGCCAGCGGCGGGAGCGCAGTCCGTCACTGTTTCGACTCCGATGGAGCCCGAGGTCACCCGCTTTGCGGTGGATAAGGTCCCCATAGTGGCATTGTTCTTCGCCATCATTCCGGGCTTCGGCCAGTTCTACAACGGTGATTTCAAGAAGGGGCTCCTTGTCCTTTTTCTCGCCGTTGTGGCGTCTGGCCTCGCTATCCCGACCGGCTTTATCTCCATTCTGGCGGTCTGGCTGTGGGGATTGACCAATGCCTACAATGTCGCGGCGCGCAAAACGCCTCTCTGGACCTGAGGCTCAGAGGATGGAAAAGCAAATCCTGCTCGGCCTGGAAGCTCACTTTTACGAGCATTCTTTCGATCGTGGCGCGCTCGCCACCCTCAAGGGGACTCCCGGGCTCGAGTCCCTGATCCGGGAAATCAACCAATGGGGTATCGAACGCTTCCTCAAGATCCAATATACCGGCAGCAACCTGAGGGTCACCCGGGACAACTTTCCCGAGGTCTATGACCTCGTCCGCCAGGCCGGAACGATCCTTAACCTAAACCTCCTCCCCGATCTCTACATTCAGGAGGGGGAGAGCATCAACGCACTCACCGCGGGAGTCGAACGGCCGATCCTCATCCTGAACGCCGCCTGTATCGACTATCTCTCGCCGGACGAGTTGTTTTTCGTAATCGGCCACGAGCTTGGGCATATTAAGAGCGGACACGTCCTGTACCATCAGATCGGAGCCGTACTTCCGGTTCTGGCGGATGTCGTGAGTCCCCTGACCCTGGGGATCAGTGGCCTGTTCTCGAACGCTCTCGAGGTGGCGCTCCTCAACTGGCAGCGGATGTCCGAGCTCACGGCGGATCGTGCGGGGCTTCTGGCCTGCCAGAACCGTGACGCGTCGATCAGCGCGATGTTGAAGATCGCCGGGTTGCCCCGAAAGTTCTATGATCGCGTCAACGTCGAAGACTTTATCGCCCAAGCCCGAGAGTTCAAAGCGCTTGACCAAAGCCCGCTGGACAGGGTTGCCAAGATCGTCAGCATCATGGGTGAGAGCCACCCCTGGACGGTTATCCGGGCCGCAGAATTCGATGCGTGGACGAACTCCGGAGACTATAACCGCACCCTGGAAGCCTATGGCAGCCAGACGGCTGATCCAGAGAACGCGCCTCATTTCTGCACTACTTGTGGCAGCCGCCTGATCGGGGATGAATCCTTCTGTACCTTATGCGGCGGCAAGGTTGATAAAACTTCTTCCAACGCTTTTTGATCAGGCACCCGACATGGCAGTCCAGGATTTCACCGATTTGAAGCTGAGATTTGCAAGATCCGGAAGTGTGTATAGTGTTCAAGAGGTCAATGGCGGCGCTAGCGCCTCTCTGGAGGTCGCGGAGCTCCAGCCGTTTCTCTCCGAAAGCGTCGCGAAAAGCCAGACCGGACGTTGGACGCCTCAGGATGCAGAGTCATCTTGCGGGCAGCTTTTCGAAAAAATCTTCCAATACGCGATCTTGGCACGCTTCACGTCCGCGCGGCAGGAGGCGCTTTCGATGGGAACGACTCTTCGCCTCTGGCTAGAGCTTGAAGGAGCCGAGGAACTGGACGACCTTCCTTGGGAGCTCCTCGCCAATCCGGAAGCCGTCGGCGGCGTCTCTCTGGTGCGGAGCATTCCCTCGTTGGCTCCCCTCCAGGACTCCGTTCCGCCCGAGGCTCTCCGCGTCCTCACCGTGGTGGCGAGTCCCACCGACATGCCTGCCTTCGATTTCGACTGGAACTACGGCGGAAGCAAAGGGGTCTCCCTCAAGCGTCTAGAGGAGGCGAGCGAGGTCGGTCTCCGACAGGCACTCGAGGAGGAGCATTTCCAGATTCTTCATTTCGTGGGCTATGGCCGTTCCAACGTGCGCGCGATGTACGGCAGCCTCTTTCTTGAAGGTCAAGGCCGGCGCTCCAGGGCGATAACGGCGGAGTACCTAGCCAGCCTCCTCCGCCAGCGCCAGAGCGCGGCGCCCCGACTGGTGATGCTCGAAGCCGGAAGTAGCGCTGCCGAGCTCAACCCTTTCGCCGGAACGGCGCGCGTTCTCGTCCGTAACGGCATTGACTCAGTCGTCGCCATGCGGCGCCGGCTGAGCGGCTTGGCAACGATGACGTTTCGTCAGGAGCTATATTCCTCTATCGCCTCCGGCATCTCGATCGACCGGAGTGTGGTGAACGCACGGCGAGCCCTGGCGCAGCGCTGCACAGATGTAGAGTGGGACGTTCCAATGCTCTACACCTCTTCGGACGGCGGCGTCATTCAGGTGGAGCGCCCCATCCCGGCTGAAAGACCTTCACGCGACATGTTGCCGGTCGGCAGTCCAGAGGCCGCGACTCCGCCGTCGAGTGGCGGGGTATCGGCAGCCGTTATCTCGATCAAAGCTCCTGAGAACGACGCCGGGAGAGCCCGACTCGATGGGTCCGTTCAACGCCTGGGGGGAGCGAGGCTGCGGAAGAGCGTCGGCAAGACGAGGAAGATCCTGATCCTCGCTGCAAGCCCGGAGGATCTCAACCTGCTGCGCCTGGGCGAAGAGATCCGAGAGATCGAAGCCGGCTTGCGCCGGGCCAGGTACCGGGGGCGCTTTCGGCTCGAACAACGTTCAGCGGTGCGTCCTCTGGATCTTCAACAAGCCATGCTCGATGTCGAGCCGCATATCGTCCATTTCTGCGGCCACGGTTCCGGCGCCACCGGCCTGATCCTGGAGGACGACAATGGCCATTCCCGTCCTGTCCCCAGCTTCGCGCTGGCCAACCTGTTCCGGCTTTTTGCAGACAAGGTCGAGTGTGTCGTTCTCAATTCCTGCCACTCCGAGCCTCAGGCCAGGGCGATCTCCGAGCATATCGACTACGTCGTCGGCATGAAGAAGCAGATCGAAGATCGAGCCGCGATCAAATTCGCGATCGGATTCTACTGTGCGCTGGGCGCGGGCCACCCTATTGAGTTTGCCTACCAGGTGGGGTGCAGCGCCGTCGAGTTGGAAAACCTCCCAGACTCCCTGGTTCCGGTCCTGCTGGAACGGTCGACCTCCGGCCCCGCTTGAGCGGTTGGGCATTCATAACGTAAGTATGCCGATCGCGGTGACCGCCAGCCCAACTGCGCCGATGATCATGCCGCTGAGCCAGAAGATCCGTCGATTGGATAGCAGGGTTATGGACGTGACGACCAGAGAAATCTCTACCAGGACTTCCCCCAGATCGTAGAAATTAGCGCGCTTTTTTTCATGCACCGTTTCGCTCTCCAGCGTTTTCGTCTCGGCTTCAATTTTCTTTTGTTCGACGCTATAACGCTTGGTCTCCGCCTCGTATTGTGTGCGCAGTTTTGACGCCAGCTTGCTGTCCGTAGATGGCATAATGGAGGCTAGATCCACGAACATCTGATCGGTGTTCCGGCGAATATTCTTCGCTTGGTAGTGAGCCCAGCCATCAGTGATCTTGTCTTGCAGCACCACCTCTTCAGTATGCACTCGGTGCCCGAGCAGCGACACGGCCGCAACGAATACAGCCAGGACAGCCATAGTTAATGTGACCGGCGCCATACTCGGATTGTGTTTAGCGTGGTCAGCGCGTTCATGCAGTTCCTGCAGTACCTCTGAGCTCATAGTAGGCCTCCTTTTGCTGAATAGCATCGATAGCCTCTCTCTCGAGGGAGATTGGATTAACCAATAAAGAATCCTGTTGAGATGGACACGCGAAGCTCCGCCTTTGTTTATCCGCGCATGCGGGACGCCCTGTTGACCGGCGTCGAGACGCGCACCTCCTCGCCCGTTCGCATCAAGCGGAAGGAGGACTTCCAGAGCCTCAACACGGAAGGGCTCTATCGCGCCGGGGAGGGAGCCGGATACGCCAGCGGCATCCTCTCCGCCGGCGTCGACGGCATTAAAGTGGCGGAGGCCGTGGCCCTGAGCCTCGTGGAAGC
This sequence comes from uncultured Acidobacteriota bacterium, assembly GCA_963698025.1. Taxonomy (GTDB): domain Bacteria; phylum Acidobacteriota; class Thermoanaerobaculia; order Multivoradales; family UBA5704; genus DATARR01. Next base: position 4,561,343 of record OY969112.1, read on the forward strand.
TGCGAAGCGCTGAACCGCGTGGCTGCTAGTGGGGCGGCGACCGCCAACCTGTCGTGTACACTTCACCCTCCGATGCCGCAATCCCCGCCTCATTCCCTGGTGATCGTCGCCGACGTCGGTGGCGAGCCGTTCCACGTTGGCGACGAGGCGATGCTGGTGGCGAATCTCGAGGCGCTGCGCCGGCACGACCCGGACGTCCGCGTCACCGTGATCGGTCGCCATGCAGCCGAGTCACCCGCCGAGGCCCTGGCCGGCGCCGGCGGGCTGTTCGTCTCCGGCGGCGGTAACCTCAGCTCGTCCTGGCCCGGATTGCTCGACCAGCGGATCCAGTGGATGCGCGAGGCGCGGCGGCGGGGGCTTCCGGTCGTCACCGGCGGCCAGACGATCGGCCCCGAGCTCGCCGCGGCGGAACGATCCAGGCTGGCGGAGACCCTGGCCGGCGTCGAGCACCTGGGACTCCGCGAGCTCCCCTCGGTGGCGCTGGCGCTGCAGATGGGAGTGCCCGCCGAACGGCTCATCTATCAGTCCGACGACGCCTTCTTCCTCGCCGGGCGTCCGCCGGCCGCCGGGGCGGGCCTGGCGGTTCCGGACGAGCCGTTCCTGCTCGTCACCCTGGATCCGAGCTTCGCCACGGCAGACTCCCGCGTGGGCCTCTGCAGCCTCGCCCTTCAGCTCGCCGGGATCGCGGCCGAGAGCGGACTGCGCCTCGCGTTCCTGCCTCACGTCGGGCCGCTGGGAAGCCTCGGCGACGACGACGGCCGGGCGGGGACCGCGCTCGGCCAGCTCCTGCGGGCCGAGGGGGTGGGATGCACGCTGCTCCCCGTGATGCCGCCCGCGGAGACCGTCTGGGTGACGCAGCGGGCGGCCGCCGTCGTGTCGTCCCGCTATCATCCGCTGGTGTTCGGAACGGCCGCCGCGGTTCCTTGCCTGGGGCTTTATCGCGACGACTACACCCGGATCAAGCTCCAGGGGGCCCTCGCGCACCTCGGGATGGAGGCTTGGTGCCAGTCGGCCGCGGACGCCGAGGGGTTCGGTCTGGTGAAGGCCTTCCGCCGTCTCTGGGGCCAGCGCGAGGAGATCGCCGCGGCGATGACCCGGGCACGGGAGCCGCTCGCGGCCCAGGAGGAGCGTCGCTGGCGGCAGCTGCTGGCGCGGCTGGGCTGGCGGCAGCCCGGTCAGCAACCCGGCGAGCAGCCGGCCGCGGAGCTCCTCGGCTGGCCGGCCGGCCAGGGCGGCCGGCTGGCGGCGGCGGCGCTCTCCGCGCTCGTCCTGCAACGCCAGGCCAGCGAAACGGAAGCCTGGCACTGGCGGGGTGTCGTCCATCATCTGGAGAGATCGGGCGGCCTCGCCTTCCAGGCCGTCCAGGGAAGAGAGCGAAAGTTCATGGAGGAAACGAGAGTGCTGACAGAGCAGCAATGGAACGACTACTCCCGCGACGGCTTCCTGCATCTCGGGAAGGTGCTGGAGCCGGAGGAGCTGGAAGCCCTGCGGCAGCGGGCCGACGACCTCGCGCTGGGCAACGTGAAGAACCCGGACGTGCAGATGCAGCTCGATACCGGCGGCGTCTACGAGGAGCTGCCGGCGGCCGTCCGCGCCTTCGACCACGGCACGATGCTCTATCGCAAGATCCAGGGCCTCGAAACCGACGAGCTTTTCGTGCGGCTGGTGAAGCACCCCCTCTTCCTGGAGATCTGCGCGCGCCAGTACGGCCCGCACGCCCCGGTCTCGATCTTCCGCGCCATGGTGATGAACAAGCCGGCCGGGCAGGGCACGGTCCTGCCCTGGCACCAGGACGGTGGCGACGTCTGGGCCCTCGACCGCGACCCGCTGGTCACCGTCTGGGTCGCCCTCGACCCGGCGACGCGGGCGAACGGCTGCATGGAAGTGGTCCCCGGGACCCACCGTCTGGGGCTGCTGAGCCTGTACGGCAGCACGGTCGAGGAGAAATACGTGCAGGTCCACTGCCCCGCGGAGCGCGTCCATCCGCTGGAGGTCGAGGCGGGCCACGCCGTCCTGCTCCACAACTGGTTGATCCATCGTTCCGGAGTCAACCCGTCATCCGTGCCGCGGCGCGCCCTGACGGTCTGTTACATGGACGGCCGCACGCAGAGCATCCTGACCGGCAATCACTTCCCCCTCGTGGCTGGCTCCCTGCCCGCGGAATACCCGTTCGTCCGCCAGCTGCGTCAGGACTGCGCGGTATTGCGCGAGATCGCGAACCGGAAGATGTGGAAAGTGGGTCTCCACCAGCTCCGGGGGAGGCTCTCCCGCCTCCGCGCCCGCCTGGCCCTGCGATAGCTTTCCAGGTCGCTGGCCGGCGAGCTCGCAAAGCCCGCCGGCCAGATTGGATATCCCTCAGGCCGTCTGAAATGTTTCAGCGCCGTTCTGCGAAAGACCGTGAGGGGACCGGAAGTAGCGCGGGCTCGGGAAGACGGGGGCAGGGCACCTTTCTTTTAAAGGAGATTTAAAGCATGAAGACTTCCGCGACCGTTCTCGTCCTCCTCGCCTTCTTCGCTCTGATCCCCACCCCGCGGTGCACGGCACAGACGCTCACGGCGGCGGCGCCCGTTCCGGCGGCCACCGCGGCCTTCCTGGCGACCTTGTCGGGTGCTCAGAACCAGGCTCCCAGCGGCCTGACGCCCGCTCCCCTCTTCAAGACCAGCTGCGGCATCGACACCGACTGCCCGCCGGGCCAGCTCTGCTGCCAGGCCTGCGGCCAGCCCGACTGCGGCTTCGCCTGCTTCGTGCCGTGGCACAAACAGTGCCCGCCGTTCGTGTAGGGGCGGCGGGGTCCCGGAAAGGCGGCGGCGAGACACTGTCTTTGTAGACCGCCGGCCCTCAAGGCCGGCTGGAAACAAGGAGATGCAGGCATGAAAACTTCCCTGACCGTCCTCGTGTTGCTGGCCTTCCTCGCCCTGATTCCCTGTACGCCGGGCTCGGCGCAGACGCTGCCGGCGCCCACGCCCTCCGTCGCCGCCGTGACCACCGCGGCGCCCGTCCTCGCCGACACCGCCGACTTCCTGGCGACCCTGTCGAACGGCCAGACCCAGGCCCCGACCGATCTGACGCCCGCCCCCAGCTTCATGACCGGCTGCACCACCAACGCCCAGTGCCCGAGGGGAAAGCTCTGCTGCTACCCCTGCGGCATCGACGGCTGCAGCAACATGTGCCTCACGCCGGTGAAGGGGCGCTGCCCGATGTTCGTCTGAGCCGGAAGGCGCGAGACGGATTTCAGGTGACTCGCCGGCCCCCGCGAGTCATCCCCTTCGCGTCTTGGCCAGGGTGCCTGCCAGGGTGCCAGGGGCGCCGTCGGCCCTTCCCCGTGCGCTAATATCGAGGCGTGGAGGACTGGAGGGGACGATGATCGAGGAAGAGGTCCAGATCCGCACCGCTGATGGAACAGCCGGCGGCTTTTTCTACCGGGCCGGAGACCGCCGTGAGCCTGGCGTCATTTTCCTGACCGATATCGGCGGCATTCGCCCCTCCCAGCGCGGGATGGCGAGCCGCCTCGCCGAAGCCGGCTACGCCGTGCTGATGCCCAATGTCTTCTACCGGACGGGAAAGCCGCCGGTGATCGACCTCTCGCCGGGTTTCGAGGACGAGGGGGTGAAGAAGCGTCTGGGGGAGCTCAGGGCGTCGCTGCCGCCGGAGGCGGTGGAGCGCGACGCCTCGGCCTATGTCGACTTCCTCGCCGCCCAGGATTCCGTGGGGCCGGGTGGGATGGGCGTCGTCGGTTTCTGCTTCGCGGGGGGAGTGGCGATGCGGATCGCGGCGGCGCGGCCCGACCGGATCGCCGCGGCCGCCTCCTTCCATGGCGGCGGGCTCGTCACCGACGCTCCCACCAGCCCCCATCTCCTCCTGCCGCGCATCCAGGCCCGGCTCTACTTCGGGCACGCGACGCAGGACCGCGGCATGCCGGAAGTCGCGATCGAAAAGCTCGACCAGGCGCTCGCGGCCTGGGGTGGGCGCTCTGAAAGCAAGGTCTACGAAGGCGCGTCGCACGGCTGGACGGTGCGGGACAGCCCAGCCTACGACCAGCCCCAGGCCGAACGCGCGTTTCAGAAGCTGACGGAGCTGTTCGCGGAGACCTTGCGAGAGCAGGAAGGGCAGGGATAGATAGAGGACCGCGGCCGGCTTATCGCCCGGAAGCGGGAGGAGCCGTGCGGCCTCTCCCGCAGGACGGACGCCTACACTACCATTGGGGACAGACCGCGCAGCTGTAGCCGTAGCAGCTAGATGCCGTGGCCCCACCCACGACGCCCAGCAGCTTCTTCGAATCATCCGACGCGAGCTCGCGCAGCGTTTCCCGGTCGAGACGCAACTTCAAGACTGTCTTTTTCACGGTAGAGGCTCCTTCCCTGGAACTGCCGGGGAACCATCCCCAGCCCGAGCATTCTAGTCCATTCCCAGCTCAGGGTTGACGGGAGCGTAGTACTCACCGATCTCGGCGACCCGAACGCTTCTGGTGCTCGTATCTCTGGAATTCGTGAGGATGTAGGACCGCTCACTCTCGTCTTCGTGAATGCCCTGCACTTCCCAAGTCTTTCCATCGGCGTCGAGGAGGACCTGGCCTGGTTCGTAGGTGTCGGTTGCCATGCTTTTATCCTACTCCCTCCTCCTGGAGTACGCTGGCCGAAGAGGTCGCACACTGAGGGATTTCCTCACCTGCCGGCGTTCCTCTCCCTGAACGCAATCCTGGATCCCGCCCTCGTGGGTCCCAGGGTTCCAATATCTGGAGAGGAGAGAGTCATGAACAAGCGAATCGCCAGGAAGCTGACCCTCAACAAAGAGACGCTGCGCGTGCTGAACGAGAACCAGCTCACGAAAATCGGCGGCGGCATCGGCCCCTCCGATCTCGTGGAAGACAGCTGCTGGAAGACCTGCTGGTGCCAGCCGACCCAATAACCGACGAAATGCCAGGCGTTTCGCTGGGACGGGGCCACCTCCAGGTGCCTTCTGCAAGCCTTCATGCCCGCATCAGCTCCGGCGCCGGTGATACCATCCCGTTCCGTAATCCTTCAAGGAGTTGGGACGCGGAACGGCGACGGAGGTACTCAAGCGGCCATGCGCTACCGCTACTACATCTGCGACGTCTTCACCGACACCCGCTTCGGCGGCAACCAGCTGGCCGTGCTGCCCGAGGCCCAGGGCCTTTCGGACCGGCGGATGCAGCAGATCGCCCGCGAGTTCAACTTCGCCGAGAGCACGTTCGTGCTGCCGGCGGAGGCGGGGCAGACCCGCAGGGTTCGGATCTTCACTCCCACGACCGAGGTGCCCTTTGCCGGACACCCCAACATCGGCACTGCGTTTGTCCTGGCCGCCGCGGGTGAATTCGGCCCGATCCTGCCCGCGGTCACGGTGACCTTCGAGGAGAAGGCGGGGCTCGTCCCGATCACCATCCATCAGCGCGAGGGCGGCCGTCTCTGGTGTGAGCTGTCGGCGCCCCAGCGCCTTTCGCTGGGCAAGACCGTTTCCGTGCAGTCCCTGGCCAGGGCGGTGTCGCTCACCCCGGACGACGTCGTCACCCGGACCCATCCGCCCCAGGTCGCCTCGGTCGGCCTGCCGTTCCTGGTGGCGGAGCTCAAGGACCGGGCCGCTCTCGAACGGGCGCGGGTCAACATGGACGGGCTCGACGCTCTCGCCGCCGAAGGGGTGACTCCCGACGTCCATCTGTACGTCCGCAGCGCCGGCGAGTTCGATCTCCGAGCCCGCATGTTCGCGCCTCTGGACGGGGTCCCGGAAGATCCCGCCACCGGCAGCGCGAACTGCGCCCTGGCCGGATTGCTTAGTCAGTGCGACGAGAGGACCGGCGGCAGCTTCTCCTGGCGCATCGCCCAGGGGGTGGAGATGGGGCGTCCCAGCGTTCTGGAGGCGCGCACGGAAAAGCGCGAGGGAGCCGTCGTGAAGATCTGGATCGGCGGCGCGAGCGTTCTCGTGAGCGAAGGTTTCATCGAAGTCGATTAAACCCCGCAAGGATCCGGGACCAGTTCCGGCAAGCCTTCATGCCTGCACCCTCGTGCTATCCTGCTGTCATGGCCAAGCAACTGACGATTCGCGGGGTTCCGGAGGAGGTTGGGCAGAGGCTGGAGGGCCTGAGCCGGGCTCGGGGCCAGAGCGTCAACACGACTGTGCTCGAGCTCCTCGGAGCTGCCGTCGGAGTGGACGAGCGGCGTCGCAGACTGGCTCGCTATGCGACCTGGACTCCTGAGGACCTGACGGAGTTCAACGAAGCGCTCGCCGCTCAGCGGACGATCGATGATCCACTCTGGCGCTGAATTCTACGATAGGCTGGTGCTCGACACGTCCGCTTATTCTCATTTCCGGACAGGAGATGAGCGTGTTCTCGACTTGATCGCCGCCGCAGAGGTTGTTCTTCTCCCGACGATCGTCCTCGGAGAGTTGGAAGCGGGCTTCGCTCTCGGTCGGCGAGAGCGTGAAAATCATACGCTCCTAGCCGAGTTCCTCGCCGAGCCCTTCGTCGCGGTCTTGACGGTAACGCCCATGGTGGCTCGCCGCTACGGCCGGGTGTTCGCCGATTTGCGGCGAGCCGGAACCCCCATCCCGATGTAGCCTTCTCTCCGGACGCGAGCTCACGGTGACCTTCGAGGAGAAGGCAGGGCTCGCAAGGATCCAGTGAAACGATTCTCCCTCGCCATTCTGCTGGCCCTTGGAGCCATGGTCGCCCTCTACCAAGCCTTCGAACATGGCTGGGTGCGGTTCAACTACCCTTCGCGCGAGCAGTACCCGTTCGCGGGGGTCGACGTCTCCCATCACCGCGGCACGATCGACTGGGCCGCCGCCCGCTCGGACGGCGTCGCCTTCGCGTATATCAAGGCGACCGAGGGGGGGGACTTCGTGGACCCGCGATTCCAGGCGAACTGGAACCGCGCGCGGGCCGCGGGACTGGCGGTCGGCGCCTATCATTTCTTCACGTTCTGCCGCGACGGCGCCTCGCAGGCGCACAACTTTCTGGCCGCCGCGCCGCGCGCGGCGGATTCGCTGCCGCCGGCCGTCGACCTCGAGTTCGCCGGCAACTGCTCGCGGGCGCCCGAGTGGAACGACCTCTCGCGGGAGCTCGGCGAGTTCCTCGCTCTCGTGCGGGCGGCGGACGGGCGCGAGCCGGTCCTCTACACGACACGGGAGTTTTTCGACGCCTATCTCCGCGACGCGCCGGACCAGTTCCGCGCGTCGCCCCTCTGGATCCGGGACATCTTCGGCTCCCCCGACTGGCTCGCCGGGCGAGCGTGGACGGTCTGGCAGTACGCGGACCGGGGGCGGGTCCGGGGGATCGCCGGGCCGGTCGATCTCAACGTCTTTCAGGGGGACGCGGCGGCCTGGACGCTCTTTCGCCGTGCGCCCGATCAGGGAGGATGATCATGAACGCACGCTTGCTGGTCTCGGCAGCCGTTCGCTTTTTCGCGCTCTATCTTCTGGTGGGATGCATCGAGGCCGTCGCGGATGCGGTTCTCTACGCCGGAATGTTCTACGGCGTGGGCGGGATCTCGGAGAAGAGCACGTTCGCAGGCATCATGATCAACCTGGTGTGCTCGCTGCTCGTCGCGGCATTTCTCCTGGCGCGGACGGACCGGGTGACGGGATGGGTGCTCCGCGGCCGGGCGGCCGGCGAGGAGACGGTCTCCTTTACAGCCCGTGAGCTCGCGGCCATCACCTTCTACGTGGCCGGACTGGTCTTTCTGGTCTCCGGGCTCGAACGGCTCCTCGGTCAGGCGGTGGGCTCGTACCTTCGTGAGCATCAGGCCATCGGCGGGATCATGACGCGGGTCAACGTCCCGACCCTGGTCGCCGCCGGCGTCAGGGTGATCGCCGGCATCGGTCTCCTGCTGGCGGCCCGGCGGCAGGGCCGGGCCGCGGATCGCGAAGCGCGGGCTGTTTCTGCCGACGCACCCCTTTGAAAGTGCCCGGCGAGCCTTCCGCCGGCCCCGCCATGCCAGCGAAGACCGCCGGCATTGAAATTTGGGAGGGCGGTCCCGAGGTCCTGCGGCAAGAGAGGTGCCGATGTCTGCCTTCGACAAGTGAGCAGAGTAAGGGGTTGACAGAGGTTACCTTGTCCAAGTATGAATTGTTGCGCGTCAACCATGTAGAGCGTCCGGGCTGCAGCAGAGAGGGAAGCTCTACGTATATCGACTTCCTCGGAAGTCGGGAGGAATTATGAAGAAGTCCGACATTATTCGTGCCTGGAAGGACCCTGAGTACCGCGCCAGCCTTGAGGAAGCGCCCATGTCACCCGCCGGGCTCGTCGAGCTCGACGACGTCGCCTTGAAGCCTGTTGCCGGCTTCGCGGCGAGCTCGACGAACACGACCGGCTGCACCGTCAGCGGCGTGACCGTGAACTCCTGCGGCTGGATCTGTACCGCGACCACCGAGTGCACCTGCCGCCTCTCGTTGGACGAGAGCTAACCTCGGCGTACTTCCAAGCATCTCCCGGGGGCGTTCTCGAGCGCCCTCGGGAGGGCTACCTATTTGAATCACTCCCCGTTGTGAAGGCTCCCTCCTGATGGTGACGCAGCAATCAACTCCAACAGTTCGTGCCTCTACCGCCAACGCGTTGACTTGGTCCGAGCGCCTCGCCGCCTTTCGTCGGTGGGGGTACCTGATCGGTGACACGGATTTAAATCTCCCGCTAGGGCAGCGGTGGGTGAACAAGTTCAAGGCGATGCCCCCTTTCGACCAGCTTCCGCATCTCTGGGAGCGTTTCCTCGCAGCCAACCAGCTCAGCGAAGACGAGTTGCGACGGGTTTTCGGCACTCCGGCAGAGCTGCTGGCGGCTCATTCCGGAGGGGCTTGCCGCTGGGAGGAGGACCTGGAGGAAGCCCTGGAGGACTATCGCCGGGAGAAGCCCCATCCCTTTGTCTGGCCTGACTCCCTAGGCGCCCAGGGGAAGTTGCTAACGTTCTCTCAACCTATAATCGCCTGGGCGCTGAAGCGTATCCGGCGGGGACTGGCCTCGATCGAAGCCGTGAGCGGTCACGTCCTGGTTTCGCCAGATGAGCTCGACGCTCTCTTCCTGCGCCCCTTTGCGGTCGAGGCATACACTATTACCCATCGCGCCCTGGTGCTCGAGCTCAACGTCCTTCGCCTGCAGGAAGAGCTGACGGGGGGCACGTCCGCGGAGCGATTTGAGTCTTTCATCGCGCGGCTGGCGGAGCCGGCATACGCCCGGTCGCTGTACGAGGAGTACGCCGTCCTCTCCCGGGAGTTGGTGGAGAGCCTGCGGGCGATCGCCGACTTCTGCCTGCTTTTCCTGGGTCATTTCGCGGCGGACCGGGAGGCCCTCCAGGAGACCTTCCTCGGTGGCGATGTCCCGGGCCCGCTCGCCAGGATTTCGATGAGCGGCGACAGCCACCGCGGCGGCCGGCGCGTGCTGGTCCTGGAGCTCGCTGGGGGGCGCAAGCTGCTCTACAAGCCTCGCTCCCTGCGGGTCGATGAGCACTTTCAGGGTCTTTTGAAGTGGCTGGACGATCGTGGGCACCAGCCCCCCTTCCTCACCATGGCCTGTCTTGATCGTGAAGACCATGGCTGGACCGAGTTCATTGCGGTGGCTGACTGCTCGGCGGAGGAGGAGATCCGGCGGTTCTATCTCCGCCAGGGAAGTCTTCTGGCTGTGCTCTACGCCATGCTGGCCACGGATTTCCATCACGAGAATCTGATCGCCTCCGGCGAGCATCCGCTCCTGATCGATCTGGAGTCCCTGTTCCATCCGATGCTCCGCCCCCCTGGGGAGAGCCAGTTCGACGAAGCGGTCCGGAACGCGATGAGCTATTCCGTGCTGCGCACCGCGCTTCTGCCGACCCATCAACTCGTCGGCAACGGCGACACCCCCGTCGACATCGGCGGCCTGAGCGACGTGGAGGGACAGCAGAGCCCGTATGCCTCGCCGTACGTGAACATGGCCGTGGCGGACGAGGCGCGCATCGACCGCATGAAGATGCGGATGCTAGGCAGCCAGAACGTTCCCACCCTGCTGGGAACGAAACCGGACCCTGCGGCTTATACGGACGAGATCGTCGAGGGCTTCTCGGCGATGTACGGTCTCCTGCTGGCGAACCGGGAGGCGCTGCTGGCGCCGGACGGCCCCATCCACCGCTTTGCCGGCGAGGACATCCGGTTCATCTTTCGCCATACCCGGACCTACATCCTGCTTGCCATCGAGACACTGCATCCGGACCTGCAGCGGAATGCGCTGGACAGGGATCGCCACTTCCTGCGCCTGTGGTATTTGCTGGAGGAGCGCCAGGATATCGCAGGCCTGATCGCCAGCGAGCTTCAGGCCCTCTGGCAGGGGGACGTGCCCTTCTTTCACACGTTTACCGATTCCGTCGATCTCTTTGACCATGAGGACCGGTGTCATCCGGACCTCTTGGCCAGGAGCTGCCTCGATGAGGTGGTGGATCACATCGGCCGCTTGGACGAACTGGACCTCAAGCGGCAGGTCTGGTTCATTCGGGGCACCATGGCCTGCCAGCGGATCCAGCCCGGGCACATGAGCGCGGGCGGCATGGGCCACTCCTTCCGGCCGGTCTTGGACACCGGCATGCCATCACGGAGCCTGCTCCTGCGGGAGGCCTGCCGCGTCGGCGACCGGCTCGTGGAGCTCGCTCTGCGGGGTCGCAGTGATGAGGGCGAGGGAGCCACCTGGCTCGGCATGGTCATGCTGAGTGAAAATGTCTGGCAGCTGTTGCCGCTGGGCATCGACCTCTACAACGGACTTGGCGGCATCACTCTTTTCCTTGCATATCTGGCGCGAGCAAGTGGAGAGAGCAAGTACTCCGACCTAGCGCGGGCCGTCCTCACCGTCATCCGCAAGCAACAGCGGAGCATCGAAGAAAACCTTGCCATGAACGGCGCCTTCACGGGCTGGGGTGGGCTCATCTACCTCTACACGCACCTCTACTCTCTCTGGGGAGAGCCGCAACTGCTCGCCGACGTCCTTCACTGCGCCCGACAGGCCGGTGCCCATTCCGGCGAGGATGAAAACTACGAGGTCATGTATGGTAACGCTGGCGCCATCCTGACCCTCCACGGCCTCTACGAGATCCATCCCGCTCCAGAAGTGCTCGCGAGCATGGGGCAGTGCGGGCAGCACCTTCTGGCGCATGCCCTCCCCATGGCCCAGGGGTTGGGGTGGCCATGCAAAGCCCTGGACTGCGTCCCCCTGGCGGGCTACTCCCATGGCGCCTCAGGTATCGCCTCCGCGCTGGAGGTCCTTTACCGTCGGACGGGGCAGGAGGACTATCTGCGGAAGGCCGCCGCCACCCTGGCCTACGAGCGCACCCTATTCTCCCAGGAGCACGGTAACTGGCAGGACATGCGGAGCCATCGCCTGGAACCGAAAGAAGGGGAGGAGCTTCCACCCGCCAACTACCCCGTTGCCTGGTGCAATGGAGCTCCGGGTATTGCCCTGTCGCGGTTCCGGATGCCCTCGCTCGACGACGCCGCCAGCCGGGCGGAGATCGAAGTGTCCCTGGACACCACCCGACGCCTGGGTTTCGGGTACACCCACTCCCTGTGTCATGGAGACCTGGGCAATCTGGAGCTGTTCCTCGAAGCTCGCCAAGCGGGTTGGCCCCTGCTCGAGGAGAACGAGGTAGAGCGGTACGCTGCCGGCATTCTGGAGGGGATCCGTCAGCAGGGCTGGATCTGCGGCACGCCGCGCGGCCTCGAGACACCAGGCCTGATGACCGGGCTGGCGGGCATCGGCTACGGCTTCCTGCGGCTCTACGACCCCGCGGGCACTCCATCTGTCCTGCTGTTGGATCCTCCCAGATCCTCCCGCTGATCCTCCCGCGGCGAGAGGATCACCAGTTTGTTCCACTCGTTGCCGTCGGCGAAGGTGACGTTGGTGCCCGGCGGGCCTTCCTTGAAGCCCCCCTCGGCGCAGGTCCTGATGGCGATGAAGACCATCTGCACCGAGAAGCCGCCGCCCATCCGCCACGGGTCCTCGAGCGAGGTGTTGAAGGTGACCGCGAAGTCCACCTTCTTGCCGCTCACCTTGACGTCGAACGCGGTCATGTCGAACGAGCCGCGCTTATAGACACCGTCGGTCGGATAGGTGTACTTGCCGGGGCCGTTGTCGTCGCCCACCGGACGACACGCCGCTCTGGGCGAGCGCGGCCCCCGCGAGCAGCAGGCCGGCCGCGGCTGTCATGACTCCCACTTTCCAGAACTTCTTGGACATACCTACCTCCTTGTTGGTGGGCTCGCTAGCCCTTGACTGCGCCGGCCGTGATACCGGAAATCAGATATTTCTGCAGGAACAGGAACAGCGCCATCACCGGGATGGCGGCGTCGTGGCCAGCGCCGCCACCACGACGCTGTTGAGCATCCAGCGCGCGAACGGCTGATCGGCGAACAGCGACTGGAAGTTGGAGAGCGACAGATGCGCCGGCCACGGAACGACGGCGCGCAGGCGCTCGGCGAGCCCGGCGGAGAGCGGCCGCAGGGCAAAGCCCTGCAGGTTGAGGATCAACGCCAGGGTGAGCCCCAGCGAGACGCCGATCGCCACGTTCGAGACCGTCCACGCGATGGTGAACAGCAGCGTGTAATAGAAATTCTGATAGTTCCAGGCCAGCCCCTCGGCGGTCCGCTTCACCACGTGGAAGTCGCTGACGATGTCGACGTAGTTCGAGAGGCCGGTCCAGGTCTCGAAAACCGACTTGTCGGTGTTGTAGAGGTTGGCGTTGGTAAACGACAGGGCGACCCCGTAGAAGAACGGGAAGAAGACCAGGAACAGCATGCCGATCAGCGCCGGCAGGGCGTAGGCATAGGCCGTGCGGTACTCGACGAGGGCGGTGCCGGTGCGCGCCGCCCAGCCCAGCCCCACGAAGGCGAGCAGGACCAGGGAGAGCAGGGCGAGGAGAGCGACCGAGCGGGTCATCCGCCCGGCGTCGACATGGCTGAGCTCGCCGAGCCGCCCTTCGTCCGGAGCGCCGGAGGCGTCGATCAGCCCGCGCGACTGGCGGTAGAGGTCGACGTCCCAGAGCGTCGGTGCCAGCGGCTGGCAGGCTGGTGTCTTCAGATCGGCGAGGAGGGCCTCCGCCTTCTTCGCCTCGCTGGCGACATGGGTGGCGACCTCCTGGGCGGAGGCCCGGCGCTCGGCCTTCAGCACGTCGACGGCGTAGCGCCCGTAGAAGAAGAGGGCGAGAACCAGGAGGAGGGCCGCGGCGGCCGCCAGCAGCGACCGCCGCTCGCCGAGGACGAACGAGAGCAGGACCAGGGCGATGACCGGCGCCAGGGGCTCGGCCGGCAGGAACCCCTGGTTGATCCACTTCAGCAGGTAGTCGAGCGAGGCGGCGTTCTGCGGCGAGTTGACCGTCGGCTTGCGGCCGGCGAAGACGCCGCCGCCGAAACCGTTCATCAGCGCCGCGTGGTAGTAGAAGTCGGAGTACCAGTAGGCAAGGCCGAAGCGGCCGGCCGGGGGCGTTGGTGAGCTTCTTGGCCATCGCCTGCAATTCGGCCGTCGTCTTCGGCGGCACCGGCACCAGTTTCTTGTTGTAGATCAGGGTGATGGTCTTGAAGTTGAGCGGCAGGCCGTAGGTGGCCCCCTGGTAGGTCATGGCGTCCAGGGTGGCCTTGAGGTAGCGCCCCTTGGTCGCCGGATCGAGGAAGAAGTCGAGCGGCTCGACCGTGTTGCCGCCGCCACCCAGCCGCCGAGGCGGTCCTGGGCGAAGATGAAGACGTTCGGGCCCTTGCCCCGCGGCACCGCCGCCGTGATCTTGTCGGCGAAGGCGTCGTAGGGGACGGCGAGGGTGGAGACCTTGATCTTGCCGGCGTTGGCCTTGTTGAAGGTGTCGGCCACCTTTTCGAAGGCGGCCTTCTCGCCGCCCCGGTAGCCGTGCCAGACCACGATCTCCTTCTGCGCCAGGGCGGCGAGGGGAAGGCGAGCAGCAGGGCCAGCGCCAGGGTGCCGCGAACGAAGTTGGATTTCATGCCGGTTCTCCTTGGTTGAAGCGGAATCCCGAGGCTCAGAACCCGAGCCGTTTTTCGGTGGCGGTGTCGAAGAGGTGGGCGGCGTCCGTCTCGATCACCAGGTTGATCGTGTCGCCCATCTTCGGCGAGCGGTGCGGATCGACCTTGGCCACGATCAGCTCGTCGCCGACCCGGCCGTGGACGATCACCTCGTGCCCCAGCGGCTCGACGAACTCCACCCTGGCGGTGACCGGCACGGTGTCGCCGGCCCCCTCCCGGGAGGCCTCGCGGATGTTCTCCGGCCTCAAGCCGAGGACGAGCTTCATCCCGTCGTGGCCCGCGGCCGCGGCGCGGAACGCCGCGGGCACCGGCATCCGGAAGCCGGAGGCGACCACGGTCGCGCCGCCGTCGGCGAGGGTGGCCGGCAGGAAGTTCATCGGCGGCGTGCCGATGAAGCTGGCCACGAACAGGGTGGTCGGCTGGTCGTAGACCTCCAGCGGCGTGCCCACCTGCTGGAGCTCCCCCTTGTTCATCACCGCGATGCGGTCGCCCATCGTCATCGCCTCGATCTGGTCGTGGGTGACGTAGACGGTGGTCGTCCGCAGGCGCTTCTGCAGGGTGGAGATCTCGGCCCGCATCTGCACGCGCAGCTTGGCGTCGAGGTTGGAGAGCGGCTCGTCGAACAGGAAGACGGCGGGCTTGCGCACGATGGCCCGGCCGAGGGCTACGCGCTGGCGCTGGCCGCCCGAGAGCTGTTTGGGCTTGCGGTCGAGGAACTCGGTGATGCCGAGGATCTGCGCCGCCTCATTGACCAGCCGGTTCATCTCCTCTTTCGGCGTCTTGCGGATCTTGAGGCCGAACTCGAGGTTCTGGCGCACCGTCATGTGCGGGTAGAGCGCGTAGCTCTGGAACACCATGGCGATGTCGCGGTCCTTGGGCGGCACGTCGTTGACCACCCGGTCGCCGATCTCGACGGTACCGCCGGTGATCTCCTCCAGCCCCGCGATCATCCGTAGCGCCGTCGACTTGCCGCACCCCGAGGGTCCGACCAGCACCATGAACTCGTGGTCCTGGATGTCGAGGCTCAGGTCGGGGATGACCGTGACCGGCCCATAGGCCTTCTTGACGTGATGGAACGCGACGTCTGCCATGCTTGTGCCCCTTCCGCCCGAAAAACTACTTGCCCGAAAAGCTACTTGACCGCGAAGATCCGGAAACCCTTCGGCGCCACCGGCGCCATGATCTTGCCGCCGCTCGCCGCCACGGCCTCCCCCGTCCAGACGTCCCGCACCGGAGTGGCCCCCCACTCCGCCGGCACGTCGAAGCCCGCCGTCGCCGGCGCGTTCCCACGGTTGATCGCCACCCCGACGGCGTCGTGGCTCGCCTCGTCCCGCTGCAGGAAGACCAGCAGGTCGCCGTCCGTCGACACCCCCGAGTGCACGCCGCGCGAGAACGCGGGGTGGGCGCGGCGGATGGCGATCATCTTTTTGTAATCGGCCCGCAGGGCCTCGTCGCGCGGCTTGCCGGCTCCGGGGAGGATCCTGCGCTCGCCCCACGGCATGTCGCTGCGGTTGTCCGGCCAGTCGCCGCCCAGGCGCCCGACTTCCTCGCCGTAATAGATCATCGGCACGCCGCCCGCCGTCAGCTCGAGGAGAGCGGCGAGGCGGAACAGCTGCTTGTCGCCGTTGAGCTGGAAGAGCGCCCCCGGCACGTCGTGCGAGGAGAGGTAGGGGGAGAGCAGATGGCCGGCGCGCACCTTCTCGCGCGACTTCAGATAGTGATCGAACGCCACCGTGCGGCCGCGGCCGGTGACCCAGCCGAGGGCGTTGCCCTGGAAGGAGAAGTCGAAGCCGGCGTCCATCTCGTCGTCCACGAACCAGGGGTCGAGCACCTGCGCGTCCCCCCCCCAGACCTCGCCGATCAGGAAGAAATTCGCCCCCAGCTCGGCGCGGCTGCGCTGCCGGTGCTGCTTCCAGAAGTCGTGCTGGACGTGCTTGACGGTGTCGAGCCGGAAGCCGTCCACCCCCGTCCGCCTGGCGAGCCCGAGGTGGGCCTTCAGCAGGTAGTCGTCCACCTCGGGGAGCTCGGTCTTGAAGTCGGGGAGGCCGGAGACGCAGGTGGTCACGTCGTCCTGGCCGCAGGTGCCCAGCGCCTCGGTGCGGAACCAGCCGCGGGTCTGGGGATCCTTGGTGAGATTGGAGTCGTAGCCGGCGTGGTTGTAGACCACGTCGAGCAGCACCTTCATGCCGCGGGCGTGCGCCTCGTCCACCAGGGTCTTGAGCTCGGCCTCGGTGCCGAAGCGGGGGTCGAGACGGTAGAAGTCGTCCGCCCAGTAGCCGTGATACCCCCAGTCGGGCATGCCGGAGCCGGTGACGAAGCCGTCGATGTTCTTGACCACCGGCGCGATCCAGAGCGCCGTGGCGCCGAGGTCGGCGATCTCGTCGAGGTGCTCGGTCAGCCCCTTGAGGTCGCCGCCGTGGAAGGTCCCTTTGGCGTTGCGGTCGACGTTCTGATTATTGGCGCCATCGCCGTCGGCGAAGCGATCGGGAATGACGAAGTAGAGGACGGCGTCGCGCCAGCTCTCCTGTGGAGTGATCGAGACGCGGGCGACCGCGGCCGCTTGGGCCGGCGCGCCGGAGGTCCGCGGCGCCGGGGCACCGCTGCAGGAGGTGAGGAGGACTGTGGCGGCCGCCACCAGCGAGCGGCGGAAGAAGCGACCCGGCTCCGCGACGAGAGATCGCAAATGAAAACTCCTCCCAGGCGTTCTTTTTTCGGACCCTTACGAGCGGCGATTCTAAGAATCGGCGACAGACCTGTCAATCCATCGTGACAGGAGAGAAAACTTCGTGTTTCCAGAATGATAGGCCATTTGGGCCAAAACGTCCGGCGATGGGGTGGAAACGTTACCATCTACCGGGGCCTTACCCCCTGTTCAGGTGGGTTTCGTGTAAAGCGGTAAAGATTTTTGCTCGGCGCGCCGGGGGCCTCATCACCCCGGCCCTCTTCTCCCGTTCCCTCCCACCCTCCCTCACCGGGAGAAGAGGGAGAAGTTCGTTGAAAGGCATTCCTCTGGACTTCTTTGTCTTTCTCCCCTCTCCCGGTGAGGGAGGGTGGGAGGGAACGGGAGAGGGGCCGGGGGTGAGGGTCCGGTCCGCATGTGTTAGGTTCTAGCCTGACCAAGGGCGGCGGGCGATCCGAAGCCCGCAGCGGCTGGAAGGGAGGCCTTTCTTCATGCCCACCGGAATCGGGTTGATGGGACTGGGACGGATCGGGAGGAACATCTTCCGCATCCTCTATAAGAACGAAGATCTGCGGATCGAGGCGGTGAGCGACCTGGCGGACCCGGCGGCGCTCGCCTACCTGCTCCGCTTCGACACCCTCCTCGGCCGGTTTCCGGACGAGGTGAGCATCAAGGACGGCGACCTCCACGTCGCCGGGCGGCAGGTCAGGATGCTGACCGAGGCGAAAGGTTCGCAGGAGACGCCGCCGTGGGGAGACCTGGGGGTCGACGTGGTCGTCGAGGCGACCTCGAAGTACCGCACCCGGGCCGAGGTGGAACGCCATTTCGCGGCCGGGGCCAAACGGGTGATCCTCTGCTCGCCGCCGGCCGAGCCGCCGGACGTCACCGTAGTCTTCGGCGTCAACGAGGATCAGCTCCGCCCCGAGCACCGGATCGTCTCGGCCTCCTCGGCGACCGCCATCGCGGCCGGGCCGGTGCTCAAGGTGCTCGACGACGCCTTCGGTGTCGAGCGGGCGTTCCTCACCACCGTCCACGCCTTCACCAACCAGCAGCGGCTGGCCGACGTGCCGGACGACGATCCGCGCCGGGGGCGGGCGGCGGGGGAGAACATCATCCCGCAGGAGACCCACGCGGCCGAGCTGCTCGAGGACCTCCTCCCCAACCTGAAGGGGAAGATCACCGGCTACTCGATGAACGTGCCGGTCGCCAACGGGTCGGTGGTCGACCTCGTCTGCTGGCACCGGAAGCCGGTCGCCATCGAGACGGTCAACGAGGCGGTCCGCGCCGCCGCCTCTGGGGACCGCCTGAGGGGGGTCCTCAGCTACGAGACCGAGCCGATCGTCTCCTCCGACATCCTCCACTCGGAAGAGTCCGGCACCTACGACAGCCTCGCCACCATGGTCCTCGGCAAGGACGTCTCCAAGACCCTGACCTGGTTCGACAACGGCTGGGGGTACGCCCACCGGGTCGTGGACCTGCTCCGCCGCTTCGAGCAGCTCGACGGGTCCCAGCAGCAGAAGGAGTCCGCGCAATGAGCGTCAAGATCGGCATCAACGGCTTCGGCCGCATCGGCCGCAGCGTCTTCCGCGTCCTCTCCGAACGCGACGACATCGAGGTCGTGGCGATCAACGATCTGTTCGAGAACGCGCAGCTCGTCTATCTCCTCAAGTACGACTCCGTCATGGGGGTCTTCGCCAAGGAGGTCTCGGCCGACGACGACTTCATGACGGTGGACGGCCACCGCATCGCCATGACCGCCGAGAAGGACCCCGCGAAGATCCCCTGGGGGAAGCTCGGGGTGGACATCGTCATCGAGTCGACCGGCGTGTTTACCTCCAAGGAGCAGCTGCAGAAGCACCTCGAGGGGGGCGCCAAGAAGGTGATCCTCACCGTCCCGGCCAAGGACGAGATCGACGCCACGATCGTCATGGGGGTCAACGACGACCAGCTGAAGCCGGAACACCGGCTGGTCTCCAACGCCTCGTGCACCACCAACTGCCTGGCGCCGATCGCCAAGATCCTCGACGAGAAGTTCGGCCTCGAGGAGGGGTTCATGACCACCGTTCACGCCTACACCAACGACCAGCGGCTGGCGGACGTCCCCCACAAGGACTTCCGGCGCAGCCGCGCGGCCACCCAGAACATCATTCCGACGACCACCGGCGCCGCCCGGACGGTGGGCAAGGTGCTGCCGCGGCTCAAGGGGAAGCTCGACGGCATGGCGATGCGCGTGCCGGTGCCCGACGGCTCGCTCGTCGACCTGGTGGCCCGTCTGCGCGAGCGGCCGGACACCGCGGCGGTCAACGCCGCCGTCCGCGAGGCCGCCGAGGGGGGGCTCAAGGCGGTCGTCGAGTACAGCGAGGTGCCGCTGGTCTCGACCGACATCATCGGCAACCCGCACTCCTCGGTCTTCGACGCCCTCTCCACCCGCGCCGCCGGCGACGGCTACGTCAAGGTGGTCGCCTGGTACGACAACGAGTGGGGGTACTCGAACCGGGTGGTCGACCTGATCGGCCGCATGGTGGCGGTGGGCGGGCTTTAGAAGTGGAAAGGCGATAAACGGCGGAATGGCGAAGCGGGTCGGCATCCTGACGGGCGGCGGCGACGTGCCGGGGTTGAACGCGGCCATCCAGCAGTTCGTCTGGCGGATGGAGGAGGAGGGGTACGAGATCCTCGGCCTGCGCCGCGGTTGGGCGGCCCTCCTCCACGTCAAGCCGTACCACGACGCCGACAACTCCTCGTGGCTCGTGCCACTGACGCGGGCCAGCACGCGGACGATCGACCGCAGCGGCGGCACGGTCCTCCACAGCTCGCGGATCAACCCTGCCCTCACCAAACCCGACGGGGTCCCCGAGCACCTGCGCGAGCGGGCCAACAAGGTGCTCCCGGACGGCCGGCTCGACCTCACCGACGCCGTCCTGGAGGTGCTCCGCTTCCTCCATCTCGACACCCTGGTGGTGATCGGCGGCGACGGCACCCTCTCCTTCGCCCGCCGCCTCCACCTCGAGGGGGTCAAGATCATCGGCCTGCCGAAGACGATGGACAACGACGTCTTCGGCACCGACTACTGCATCGGCTTCTCGACGGCGATCACCCGCTCGGTCAACTTCATCAACGACCTGCGCACGGTGGCGGGCTCGCACGAGCGGTTCCTGGTGGTGGAGCTGTTCGGCCGCCATTCCGGGGAGACCTGCCTGCTCTCCTCCTATCTCGCGGGCACCGATCGGGCGCTGATCGCCGAGGTCCCCTTCGACCTCCAGAAGGTGGTCGAGATGCTCGCCCGCGACAAGCACGGAAACCCCAGCAACTACGCCGTCTGCACCATCTCCGAGGGGGCCTATCCGGAAGGGGGGCAACCCTTCGAGACCGGCGAGGCCGACGCCGTGGGCAACCGCGAGCTGGGGGGGGTGGGCCGGGTGCTCCGCGAGGAGCTTCAGCGGCATACCGGCGACCGGGTGATCTACCAGCGGCTCGGCTACCTGATGCGCTCAGGGCCGCCGGACTCGCTCGACCGCCTGGTCGCCAAGAACTTCGCGACCCTCGCGGCCGACCTCATCCTGGCCGGCAAGACCGGCCGGCTGGTCTCCATCCAGTCGGGGCGCTATACGAGCGAGCCCCTGGAGGTCGTCGGCGAGGGGAAGAAGCGGGTGGATGTCGGCAGGTTCTACGACCCCGAGCGCTACCGGCCGAGCGTGGTGGGGGTGATGGGGCTGCCGATGTTTCTATGCTGACGCAACCTTCCGAACACCTCTTCGGCAGGAACACCGGGCTCTTCTCCACTCTCCATGGCTCGATCGCGCCGCTCCGCCTCTTCGGCCCAGACGCGTGCAGTCGCCTCATCGATCGATTTGCTCTCGTCCGTCATCCGGCCTACCCCCGCACCTCGCTCATCAGCGCCAGCGTGTTCCCCTCGGTGTCCCGGAAGAACGCCATCCAGAGCTCGTGGTCGGGCATCCGGGCCAGGAGGTGGGGCTCGCCGCGGAGATCGGTGCCGTGGTCGCGCAGGACGGCCCAGGTGCCCTGGATGTCGTCCACCTTGTAGTAGAGGATGGAGCCGGGGTGGTCGAATTCAGCCTCCTCGGGGAGGCTGAGCATCAGGCGGATGCCGCCGCAGTCGAAGAAGGCCAGCTTCGGAGGGACCTGGAAGAGCAGCCGCATCCCCAGGACGTCGCGGTAGAAGGCGACCGCCCGGTCGAGGTCGTGGACGACGACCGCGATCTGGCCGATCCGCGACAGGGAGATGCCGGCTGCCATGGGGCTCCCGGCCTCAGCAGACCTTGTCCGCGGTGCAGGCGATGTTCAGCGCGCTGGAGACGGCCTGGCTCAGCAGGGCGGAGGAGCTCATGGGCGCCCAGCCCTTCATCACATAGGCGATCCGCCCCTCGGCGTCGATGACCACATAGCTGGGCAAGCTGTTGACTCCGAAGACGCCGCCGATCACCTGCCCCTTCGCGTCCCAGGCCTGCAGCCAGTTCATGCCGTTGGCGCGGACGAAATCCTCGAGCGCCTTGCGGTCCTGGTCCGCGCTGACGCTGACCAGGACCAGCGGCTTGCCGGTGTTCTTCTGGCTCAGCTCCTTGAGCTCCGGCAGGGCCTTGCGGCACGGCCCGCACCAGGTGGCCCAGAAGTCGAGCAGCACGACCTTCCCCTTGAGGCTGGCGATGCTGACCGTCTTGCCGTCCAGGGTCTGGAGGTTGAAGGCGGGAGTGGGGTCCCCGATCTTGAGCGGCGCGGCGCTCGCGGCGAGGCCGGAGGCCAGCAGGCAGAGGAGGGCTACCCCCAATCGAACGTTGATTCCATGGCTCCGCGTCATTCCAATCTCCTTTCAGGAGGATTGTATCGCGGAGAGCCGCCGGAGCGCAGGGTTCGCCCGCGCCCCGAGGGCTTCCCGGGTTAGGTATGAGCGCAGGCGCAGCAGCCGCCCGACCCGTTGCCGCCGCAGAGCGGCGTGCCCAGTCTCTTTTTCATCGAGGGCTCCTTCTCACCCGCCGGAGCGGGTGGGTCCGTTCGGGGCGCAGCTTAGCAGGCTCAGCCGAGCCGCCGCTCCAGCCGCCGCCGGACCGTCGGGGAGGGAGCTGCGGCGAGCAGGCTCTCCCGGTCCCGGGGGCCGAGAGCGCGGATCTCCACCAGGGTGCCGAGGCACCAGGCGCGGTCCCGCTCCGACCCCAGCGCCTCGACCAGCCCGAGAGCGTCGCCGAGCGCGGCCGGGACGCCGGTCCGCAGCAGCTCGACGAGAGCCCGGCGGCGGGCCCAGCCGTCCGGAAAGGCTTCGACGGCGGAGCGCAGGCCGTCTTCTGAAAATTCCTTCGCGTCCGCGAGATGCCGCCGGAGGACGTGGAAGCGACCGGTGAGCGACGAAGCTTCGGCCAGCTTCCCGGCGAGACCGTCGTCTTCCGCTCTGCGAGCGGGAGGCGCCGGTGGCTGAGGCCTGGGTGGGAGCGGGAGCGGTTCCGGCGGCTCGATGGCCGGAAGGGGCACCGGAACCGGAGGGGGCACGGCCTGGACCGGCTCCGCGACGATGATTACGGGAGCCGGCGGCGGAGGCGGAGGTGCCACGATGACCGCGGCGAGGGGTGGAGAGGGTGGGGCGGCAGGGACCGGGTCCGGCTTCGAGATCACCGGAGCCGAGGGTTTGGCGGGCGGTCCGCCGGCCAGGGTTTCCTCCACGGCCGCCAGGGCGCCCTGACTCAGCCGTTCGGAGCGCCGGCGCGGGTCGCGCAGGTCGGCGATCAGCTGCGGGAGATGGGTCGTCCCCTTCATCTGCGCCCTTTCGATCATGGCGACCAGCGTGGGGGAGGTCTCGTGGCCGCTCCGCGTGGCGATCGCGTCGAGGAGGTCGTCGGCGTGGTCGAGCCCGAGCTGGGTGGTCACGATCAGCCGCTCCTGGGGCGTCATGGTCCGCAGCAGACCCCAGGCGCGGCTGAGGATCTTCAGCCGCTCGAAGGGGGAGAAGGTCGACCCGAGCTGCTGGACCAGCTCGGGCAGAGTGGTCGGAGCGGTCGCCATGGTCGCGCCCGGCCTGGCTCAGGAGGCCCGCGGCGGCTGAACCGGCGGCTGCGGCTCGACGCGCACCAACCCCTCGGCCACCGCGTTGGGGATCTTGGAGACGTCCTGGAGGAAGCGCTTCAGGTCGACGCCGGCGAGCTGCTCCATGATCGGCGAGAGCTGGGAGAGCACCTGCACCACGTCCTGGCTCAGCCGGGCGGCGCCGGTACCTTCGTGGCCGTTGCCGTTGCTGATGATCGTGGTGGTGCCGGCGCGCGACAGCGGCTCCGCGATGGCCGCCGCGATCTCCGGCAACACCTTGAGGGCCTCGATCGACAGGCCGGCGTCGTTGTAGAGCTTGAGCGCCTCGGCGAGCAGGCGCCGGGTGGAGGCCTCGGCCGTGCCCTTGGCCTGGATCGCCTCGGCCTCGGCGAGCCCGATGTTCTTGCGCATCACCGACTCGGCCTCGGCCTTGGCGAGACCCTCGGCCTTGACCGCCTGCGCCGCCTCCTCGCGCCGCTTGCGGTCGGCCGCGGCCTGGCGCTCGACCTTGTACTGGTCGGCGTCGGCGAGCCGCTCGGTCTCATACTTGCGGGCGTCCGCCTGCTCGCGGATGGTGGCGTTGAGCTCGAGCTTGCGGCGCTCGACCTCCTTGTCGGCGATGGTGATGTCCTGCACCTTGGTCTCCATCTCGCCGGCCTTGACCGCCTGCGCCCGGGCGACGTCGACCTCCTTCTGGATCGAGGCGCGCTTGAGCGACAGCGCCTTCTCGGCGTCGGCGATCTCGGTGTCCACCCCGAAACGCTTCTGCTCCTTCTGCTGGCGGGCGGTCTCCTCCTCCAGCTTGGCGGCGCGGTCGGCCTGGGCGGTGGCGATGCGGGCGTCGCGCAGGGCCTCCTGGATCTTCGGCTGGCCGAGCGAGTCGAGATACCCCTCGGAGTCCTGGATCGCCTGGAAGACGAACGACTTGAACTCGAAGCCCATCCCCTCGAGGTCGAAGTGGGCCTCGTCGCGGACCTTCTCCTGGAAGCGCTTCTGGTCGCGGTAGAGCTCCTCGAGGGTCAGGGTGCCGATGATGCCGCGCAGGTGGCCGGCGACCGTCTCCTGGATCGTCGAGCGGACCTGCTCGGGCGGCACGCCGAGGAACCCTTCGGCCGCCTTGCGGATGTGCTCGATGTCCCCCTTGATCTTCACCTGGGCGACCGCCTTGACGTTGATCGGGATCCCCTGGCTGGTGTAGACGTGCTGGAGGTCGATGTCCAGGGTCATCATCCGCAGCGAGAGCACCCGGTACTGCTCCATGGCGGGGAAGACGAACGTGCCGCCGCCGCGCACGATGCGGAACCCTTCGGTCACCCCCTGCGAGTCCCTGACCTTATGGCCGAAGACCCCCTTGCGTCCGTAGACGATGAGAGCCTCGTCCGGCCCCGCCTTCTTGTAGAGCATGCGGGCGATGGCGTAGAAGACGACGATGGCGAAGAGAACGCCGATCACGCCGAAGGTTGAAGCCAGAGACTGCATCGGGGCTCCTCCTTTGCCACAGGATAGATTGAGAGCATCCTACCATCCTGCCCTTCATCCTGGGTGGCGGCAGGGCCGGAATCGTTTCGGGCCCTCACCCCCCGGCCCCTCTCCCGACCTCCCTCACCGGGAGAGGGGAGAAGGCAAGCCGTTTCCCCTCTCCCGCACGTACCTCCTCTGAAGCGTAGAATCCAACTTGGAGGCTTTGCCGATGAACCCGATCTTCCGATTCCCGCTCCTCGCTCTCGCCCTGGCCGTGCTCGCCCCCCGGGGCGGCGCCGGCGAGCCGGGGAAATCCCCCCAGGCGCCCCCCGCGGACCGCGTGGCCGTGGTCGAGCTGTTCACCTCGCAGGGGTGCTCGAGCTGCCCGCCGGCCGACCGGCTGCTCTCGAAGCTGGCCCACGACGCCCGCTATCAGGGGAAGGTGATCCCGCTCTCGTTCCACGTCGACTACTGGAACTCCATCGGCTGGACGGACCCCTTCTCCTCCAACCGCTGGTCCGACCGGCAGCGGATCTACGCCGGCCGGGTCTTCCACAGCAACCGCATCTACACGCCGCAGGTGGTGGTGAACGGCCGCTCCGAGTGCGTGGGCAACTCGGAGGGGGAGGTGGTCGACCATATCGCCCAGGCCCTGGCGGCCGAGCCGGACGCCCGGGTCGGCCTGACGCTCGATCCGTTGACGCCGGACGGCCACCTGCGGGTCAAGGTGGACGCCAGGCTCGCCAGGGCGATCGGCTCCGGGAACCTCGACCTCTGGGTGGCGGTCTACGAGAGCGGCCTCTCCACCGACGTCAAGGCGGGGGAGAACGCCTCGCGCGTGCTGAGGAACGACCGCGTGGTGCGCCGGCTGGAGAAGGCCTTCACGCTGCCGGCCACCGCCGGAGCCGAGAAGTCCGGCGAGATCGTCCTCGGCATCGACAAGCGCTGGAAGACCGACAGCCTCGGCGTCGCCGCCTTCCTCCAGGACCCCGCGACCCTCGCCATTCACGGCGCCGCGGCCCGGGAGGTTGGGCGGTAGGCAGGATGGTAGAGAGCTACTCGACGCGGATCTTGTAGCTCTCGCGCTTCACCCGCCTGCCGTTCTCGTTCGAGTAGAGCTGGATGGTGTACCGGCCGGGCTTGAGGAAGCCTGGAGGGAAGGCGGGCGTGTACTCCTGGTTCTTCGTGCTGCGAAGCCCGGAACCGCTCCAGAAGACGGCGCCGCGGCTGTCCAGGATCTCGATATCCCGGAGAGCGTTCGCGCTGTCCGCATTGAGCACCAGAAACGCGAGCTGACGGCTCGGCAGCACCTGCACCTTGGGCTCCGCGCTGGTCGAGCCGTCGCGCACGACTTCTTCGGAGGACACGGAATCGGACCAGGGATTCAGGGTTGGCTTGAAAAGAGAAGCGGCCCTCTGTCCGATCGACGCCAGCTTGCCGCTGGCTTCATCGACATCCCTCTGGAGCTTCTCCACCTTCTGGTTGGAGGCCTGGAGCTGGCTCCTGAGAGCCTCGGCTTCCTGAGGCGAAGCGGTGGCTCCGGAAGGCGCGGGAGCCGCGGGCCGGATCTCCTGGACCACGGCCGGTTTCTGGGCCAGACGCTCGGCGAGGCTGCCGGCCTGCTGGAATTCATGGAACCAGCCCGCCCCGGCGACGAGTCCGGCGAGCCCCGCGGCCAGGGCGGCGACGCGCCAGGTCCGGGAGCCGCCATCGCTCCACGTCTCCTGGCGGGAGCGGTCTCCGGGGAAGACGACGATCTTGTCGTCCTCCAGGTGCCGGCTCGTCCGGGCGAGCTCCAGCTCGGCCGCGCACTCGGGGCAGGAAGCGAGATGACGCTCCGCCACGGCGGGATCGACACCGGCCGGGGTCTCGCCGTAGGCGAGAGCCACCAGGGCGTCGCTGGGGAGGTGCTGGCCGAAGATCGTCCAGGCTTCCCGGGTGTCGTTCAGGGCCGCGCGGCAGCGCTCGCAGGTCGCCAGATGCCGCTGGACCTCGTCTCTCTCTGTTGCCTCCAGGGTGCCGTTCAGCAACCAGGGCAGGAACTCTATGGCTTGATCACAGTTCATTGGCATTCGCCCCTCCACTGCTATTAGGCGGCCTTTTGACCGTGATGTTACGTCCGCTGCCCGAACCGGTTCCAAGCAGGTCGTGGCGGGCCGTGATTGCCTTCTCGCGGCAGCGCAGGACCCGCACCCGTAGCGTCCCCTCCGCCACCTGGGTCCGCAGGCTCATCTCCCGGTAGGAAAGACCGGCTACGATCATGCGCCAGAGCTCCCGGCAGTCCTGCGGCACCCGGTCGAGCACGCGCAGGAGCAGGTCCTTGTCTTCCTGACGCCCGGAGATGGCAGGCGCCGTGCCGACCGGCTCGTCCGCGGGGTCCAGGCCGTCCAGATCGGTCCACTTCCACTTGTTCTGGGCTCGGAGCTGGTCGAGACAGGTGTGGCTGACCACCCGCCAGAGGTAGGTCCGCAGGCTCGATTCGCCACGGAACTTCCCCGAGCCCAGCAGGCGCGTCACCTCCAGCCGGACATCCTGGAGGACGTCGTCCCAGCGGTCGGCGAGCCGCCGCTGGTAGGGCCAGGCGGCGCGCGAGATCCAGCCGTCAACGGTTCCCACCGCCTCGTTCTCACCCTTCAGGAACCGGGTGACCATCTCCTGGTCGGTCGCAATCATCTATAAGATCCTATCCTTCCCAGGCCTAACTTATGGAGGGCAACTCTAATCTTCTACGGCGACGGCCTGTTTCTGACGGCAGCTTCCAGGGCTCCTATCCGCATCTGTCCAGTAGAAGACGGTGAAATGACCGCCACGCCGCTGCCGGATGGGGTAAAATGAGATTAGATTGCGCAGGACAAATTCCGTCGTGACGATCCTGTCCGTTCCAGCCCCCCACTCCGTCGTCTCTTCCGTGATTGCCGGTCGTGCGCCGGGCTTCTTATTGCTGGTGCTGGCTACTCTTGCCTTGAGCTGTACCTCGACTCTGCCGCCCCCAGTTTCCCGGGTGGGACCGGCCGCCGCGAGTGCCGGGCCGGCGGTGAAGACGGAAGCCCCGATCCTGAAGGTGGGGATCCCCTCTGAACGGAGCCTCACTCCCGGCGGGCGGGACGAGGTCCCCCTGGAGCTCGAAGCGGGGCTCTATCTCCGCCTCGCGTTCGATGGCCGGGGGGCTGAGCTGACCGTGAAGCTGTTCGGGCCCGAAGGGGAGGTCATCGCCAAGGAGGAGGGTGACTCGGAAGGGCGCCTCGCCTGGATCACGACCGCGGCGGGTACGTACCGGCTTGCCGTAGCCGCGCCCACAGTGAAAGTTTCTTTTCGATACCAGATCCTCATTCTAAACCTGCGGCGGGCGGTCCATCCGGGTGACGACCAGCGGGTGGCTGCCGACACTGCTCTTTCAGCCGCGCGACAGGAAAGGGACGCGGCCAAGGCGGTCCAGCAGGCGCAAGTGGCGTTGAAGCTCTGGCGCGAGCTCCAGGACACAGATGGCGAGTTCGAGACGCTGGATGTAATCAGAGCCAGCGACCAGGAGAATGCAATCCCTTGGTACAAGAAGGCATTTGAGCAAGCGCTGTCCACCGGCAACATTTCTCACCAGGCAAGGGCTGGAACCGATCTCGGGGAGGCACTGACCCGCCAAAATAATCTCGAGCAGGCGCGCGCTCATCTCGAAGCAGCGTTGTCTCTTTGGAAGAATCTTGGGTATCCATATCAACAAGCACGGACTCTGTACTATCTGGGCATTGGGAGCGACTCCCGTGGCAACCTTGACGAAGCGATCAATTTCTATAACCAGGCCCTGGCACTGACTGATCCCGGCTGGGACCTCACGCCGGACATCCGGAACGGTCTCTGCAATGTGTATTCGGCCCGTGGGGAGAGTCAGAAATCGCTCGACTGTTTCGATCAGGCTTTCAAGCTCGCTCGTGATACCGGGCGGAAGGGAGCGGAGGCGGCGGTGCGGACGGGGCGTGGATTTCTCCACTGGCGTCGGGGCGAAGCGCGCGCTGCGCTGGGGGAGTTCGAAGAGGCGTTGGCGCTCAATCAAAGCGATCCCCAGTTCGCTCAGTACGTCGGCAGAGTTTTGGTCCATATTGGCTCCGTCGAGTTGGGATTGGGGCAGCCTCAGGAGGCGCTCGGCAATTTTCAGCGGGCGCTTAGAGAATTCCAGCGGAATGGAGACGGCACCTGGACCGCCATTGCGCTCGTGAGCATCGGGCGGGTTAACCTGATGATGGAACAGCCCACCGAAGCTCTGGAGGATTTCAAGGAAGCGTTGAGGATAGCCACCGACGTCAAGAGTCCTCGACAGAGGGGAACCGCTCTGCAAGGAATCGGGGTCGTGCAACTCCAACTGCGCCAAGTGCCGCAGGCGATCCAGTCCTTGAAAGAGGCTCTTCAGATCCAGGCTGGAATCGATCGCCCCGGGCAAGCCCTGACAGAACAGAAGCTGGGAGAGGCCTATCAGGAGCAGGGAGATCCGATGGCAGCCCGTGAATCCTTGCTGAGTGCATTGCAGATCACGGAGGATGTCGAAGCTCCCTACTCTCGGCCACCGATTCTGCTCGATCTGGCCCACCTGGAACGCCGGCAAGGAAACCTCCAGGGAGCCCTGTCCCGGATCGAGGAGGCGATCAAGATCCTCGAAACAGTACGCTCTGATCTCACGGACGACCGACTGCGTACGTCGTTTTTCGCCTCCCGGCGTCCCTACTTTGAATTTTATGTCGAGTTGCTGATGGAGCTCGACCGGCAGAATCCCGGTCAGGGCTACGCAGACGGGGCTCTCGCCGCTAGTGAGAAGGGGCGGGCTCGCAGCCTGCTGGATCTGCTGGCCAAGAGCCGGTCGGAGTTGACGCATGGGATCTCGCCCGAGCTCCGGGAAAGAGAGCAGGACGTTCGCGCCCGGCTTTCCCAGATCCAGCGCCAGTTCTTGGAGGAGTTCTCGCATGCCAGCAGGCCGCAGGTCGTTCACGAGCTGGAGGCACGGCGTCAGGAGACGGAAAGAGAGCAGCAGGAGGTCGAGCAGCGGATCAAGGCCGAGTCGCCACTCTATGCCCAGATCCGCTACCCCTCGCCCTTGCAGCGCGAAGAGATCCAGAGGCTTCTCCAACCAGACGAGGTGCTCCTGGAGTATTCGATCGGAGAGAGCGGGGCCTATCTCTTCGTGGTCACTACCGAAGGGCTGGCCGTCCACCCGCTCAAGCTGTCGCCGGCGCAGATCAGCGAGGAGGTCGAGACCGTCCGTTCGGGCCTGGAGAGCCAGGGCCGGCTCTCGAATGCCTTCCTGAAGGCGGCGCGCCGACTCTATGCAGAGCTCGTCGACCCGGCTCGAGCCGAGCTCCGAGGTAAGCGCCGGCTGCTGATTGCTCCTGACGGCGTGCTCTATCACCTCGCCTTCGAGGCGCTGCTCGACCGGGATGCATACCGGGAGTCCGATTGCCATTTTTTGATCGAGGAGAGGGCCGTGAGCTACGTTCCATCTGCGAGCGTGCTCTCCTCTCTCTCCGAAAAGCGTCCTCCGGCGGTGGTGGCCGGGAACGAACTGTCCAAACGGTTCATTGCCTTCGCTCCGGCCTACGGCCTGCCAGCCGCAGAGGAGCGGACTCGGAACGCGGGTGTGGAGAGCCAGCAGAGTGCTCTCCAGGGCTCGACCCTTCCCGACCTGGAGGGCGCGCGGCAGGAGGTCGCCGCGATCTCGAACCTGTACCTCAGCTCGGAGTTCAAAGTCTATGTGGGTGCGGAGGCGAGCCGGGAGAATTTCAAGCGGATCGGTCTGCAGGTCGGGTCCCTCCATTTTGCCGGACATGGAATTCTGGACCAGGTACATCCCGAGCGATCGAGCCTCATGTTCACGGATGGTCCACTCGAAGTGGATGACATCTTCAACCTGGAGCTGAATGCGGGCCTGGTCGTCCTCTCAGCGTGCCATACCGCCGGAAAGGTAGTGACTGGAGAGGGGCTGGTGGGGCTCACCCGGGCCTTCCTCTATGCTGGAGCGCCCAGCGTGATCGTGACTCTCTGGCGCGCGGTGGATACTTCGGCCCGCGACTTGATGGTTCAGTTTTACGGCGACCTGGACCGGAGCGGCGACAAGGCGGAGGCCCTGCGTCAAGCCAAGCTCGCCATCATCGAGCAGGGACGGAGGTCGGGGAGGCTCAACCGCCCCTACTACTGGGCTCCCTTCATCCTGGTCGGAAAGCCCCGGTGAGCGGTTTCCGGCCAAGATGCTCTTTCCTTGTAACGTCGCGCCCGTCTGTTTCGCCTGTGGAGGATGTACCTGGAGACCTCCGATGACAGCACGCTGTAACCAGTGTCGGAACTCCCGGCCAGCGGTCTCCACCATCTTTGCCCAGTAAGGAGAGAGCTATGGCGAACAGTGAGCCGATACATGTCTATCCAATCCCTGATGGTGGCGCGAGCACGCCTCCACCCGATCCTGCCGATTTCATGGATACCCCGGCCAATGCGGACACAGATGAGAATGCCGCCCCTTCGGCGGATTACAATCAACCATTTACTTAAATTAATCTAGAGGGAGAGAGAAGAAATGGGCGACCCCATGCATGTCTACCCCGACCCGAACGGCGGTGCCAGAAATAACATGGTACCAAGCGACACACGACTTGCTGGCGGGAGCATCGCCTCAGGAGCCGCCGCGGTGGTGACGGCAGCTGCGGGCTCCGGTACGGCGCCGGGTGGTCCCTTCCTTTTCCTTCAGGATGTTGGCCGTACCCTGGCGCCAGGCGGCTTCCTGGGATTCCACGCCGCCAGCAGCACATACGTGGCTCTCTTCACATTCTTTGCCGCCCTGAGCGTTGTGCTGGCGACGATCAACCTGGTCCTTGGGCTTCGACTGAGGGCACGGCTTCTCCCGCTCGCGGAGCGAGTCGGTAAAGCCTGCGATACGGAAGGAGTCCTGACCTGGTGGAAGACGGCGGGCCCTTCGTGAGCTGACGCCACCGGTGGCCCTCCCGCCCCCGCCCGGCCTGACGGCCGGCGGGGGCTTCTCCGTATACTGGGAGTCAGAAGAGGAGGTATGCATGCGCAAGACCCTCGCGGCTTCCGTGATCTCCCTGGCCCTGGCGGCGCCGCTCGTGGCGCAGACCACCCGGCCGGGGAGCGAGGAGAAGGAGATGAACATGGACGTCCCCGTTCTGACCGTCTCGGGCTCGGGGCAGGCGCGGGTGGCGCCGGACGAGGCGACGGTCCGCCTCGGGGTGGTCGCCCAGGCGCCGACCGCGCGCGAGGCCCAGGCCCAGGTCAACCGGGCGGCCAGCGCGGTGCTCGACGCGATCCGCAAGCTCGGCGTGATGCCTGAGCGGATCCAGACCGCCGGCCTCGCGCTCAACCCCCAGTACGCCCAGGGGCGATCCGAATCCCAGGGGCCGCGCATCACCGGCTATCAGGCGTCCAACACCGTCAGCGTCCTGCTCGACGATCTCGCCAAGGTGGGGCCGGTCGTCGACGCCGGCCTGGCCTCCGGGGCCAACAACGTGGAGGGGGTCGAGTTCGGCCTGCGCAACGACCGCGCGGCCCGCGCGGCGGCGCTCACCGACGCCGTCCAGGCGGCGCGGGCCAAGGCCGACGCCCTGGCGCGGGCGCTCAAGGTGCGGCTGGTCGAGATCCTCGAGGTGGCCGAGGGGGGCGTCTCGGTCTCTCCGCCCCCGTCTCCGTTCCGGGGGCGGATGGCCATGGCCGCGGAGGCGATGGTCGCCACGCCGGTATCGGCGGGGGAAGTGGGGATCGACGCCAGCGTCGTCGTCCGCTGGCGGATCGCGCCCTGCACGGGGGACGGCCCCTGCTCGTGAGCCCGAAGGAGAAAGACCGTCCGACGGCCGAGGAGGTCGTCTGTCTCCTCGGTCTCGCGCCCCACCCGGAAGGCGGTTTCTACCGCGAGACCTTCCGCGCCGCCGCGCCCGAAGGGGCCCGGGCCGCTTCGACGGCGATCTATTACCTGTTGCGGGAGGGGGAGGTCTCGGCCTGGCACCGGGTGGTGGACGCCGACGAGGTCTGGCATCACTACGCGGGAGGCACCCTGGAGCTGACCCTGACGGCGGGGGGCGGAGAGCGCTCGTCCTTGCGGCTCGGCACGGATCTCGCCGCCGGGGAGCGGCCGCAGGTGGTAGTGCCCGCCGGAGTCTGGCAGACGGCCCGGCCGCTGGGCGTCTGGGTGCTCGCCGGCTGCACCGTGGCTCCGGCGTTCGAGTTCGCCGGCTTCGAGATGGCGCCGCCCGGCTGGGAGCCGGGGCTCTAGCCCTTCTTCCGCAGCTCCTCGATCATCTGCAGCTGGCTGGCGTCGCCGTCCTTGGCGGAGGATTCCGTCCAGCGGCCGATCTCCTCGGCGGACATGTTCCCCACCGGCTGCAGCCGGGCGTCTTCGTAGCCCCAGAGGTGGGTGTCGACCAGGTACTGGGAGCGGGAGAGGATCGTCCCCCGGCAGAGCCGCGATTTGGCCTCGCCGGCAGGCTCGGCGGTCTCGCGCCGCAGCCGTTCGTTCAGGGTCTCGATCACCCGGTTGGGGATGATCGCGGCGTCCCCCGGGTAGATGTAGCCGAACAGGACCAGGTGGGCGAGCAGCACCCGCCAGCCGCCGTTGGGGCTGAAGCGGCGCAGCAGGCGGTCCCAGTCGAGCTCCCGGGCGCGGGCGTGGAGGACGTGGGCGACGTCGCCGCCGTCGAAGCGCTCGCGCTCCATGATGAAGGACTTCGACCAGATCATCTCCTCGGCCGGGATGAGCTTGGTGCGGTAGCCGAGCACGGTCTCCTCGACCGCGTGCTCGAACCACTCCTCGTCGACGCGGGCCACGCCGTTGCCGGAGCTGAAGATCACGTCCACGAAGTCGTCCCCGTGATAGCCCTTGCCGAGCCAGTGGGAGAAGGTGCTCTCGGTCTTCCACCCCTTGCGGAGGAAGACCTCGAGCGCGCGCTCGAAGTCGGCGGGGCGGACGAACACGTCGAAGTCCTTGGTGTGCCGCTCGATGCCCGTGTAGCGGGCGTATGCGTAGGCGCCGCCGACGAGGAAGGGGAGCTTCGCCTCGTCGAAGGCGCGCATCGCCTCGCGGTAGAATTCCTTCGTCTCTTCGCTCAGCACTTCCTGGTGGCCTTGAGCCGCGGTCTGGGTCGCCATCGAATCCTCCCGTCTGAGGTTCTGGCGCAACAGCAAGAGGCGTACCAGTCCCGGCTTCCTGGCATGTCTCTTGAACCCAGGGGAGGGGCGAAAGGGGACGAGATGAGCCAAGGGAACGGAACGGTACGGGTCGGAGCGCTCGGGGATCTGCATTACACGCGGACGCCGGACGCCTCGGTCCGCGAAGTGCTGACGCAGGCCGGGCGGGAGTGCGACGTGCTGGTGCTCTGCGGCGACTTGACGGACCACGGGCTGGTGGAGGAGGCGCGCGAGCTCGCCCGCGAGATCCATACGACGGTCAACGTGCCGGTGATCGCCGTGCTCGGCAATCACGATTTCGAGGGGGGCAGCAGGCGGAGATCAAGCGGGTGCTCTGCGACAGCGGCATCCGGGTGCTGGACGGCGAGGCGGTGGAGGTCAAGGGGGTGGGGTTCGCCGGGGTGAAGGGGTTCTGCGGCGGCTTCGGCCGCGGAGCGCTCGGTCCCTGGGGGGAGACCATCATCAAGGAGTTCGTCCGCGAGGCGGTGGACGAGGCGCTGAAGCTCGAGGCGGCGCTCGCCCGGCTGCGCGGCAAGCCCCGCATCGCCGTGCTCCACTACTCGCCGATCCAGGAGACGGTGGAGGGGGAGCCGGTGGAAATCTTCCCGTTCCTGGGCTCCAGCCGTCTCGAGGAGCCGCTCTCCCGCTATCCCGTCCTGGCCGTCTTCCACGGCCATGCCCACCGCGGCCGGCCGGAAGGGAAGACCGCGCAGGGCATACCGGTCTACAACGTCAGCCTGTCGCTCCTGCGCCACGAGTATCCCGACCGTCCGCCGGTGCGGATCTTCGAGGTCGAGGTGCCGGTGGAAGCGGCCGTCGAGAGATCGTGAAGCCGGAGAGCGCCGCGCGATGATATAGTTCCTAAAGAAGCTATTTTCCACTTACCAGGAGGTGTCCCCCCTTGAGCGGGCGCGACGCCACGGCGGCGACTGAGGAGCGGCTCCGGCTCGCTCTCGACGCCGGTCGCATGGGCACCTGGGAGTGGGACCTCCACACCGATGAAATGATCTGGTCCGTGGGGATGGAGCGCATCTTCGGGCTCTCCCCGGGCGGCTTCGCGGGGACGCTGGAGGCGGTCCGTGCCGCCATCCATCCGGAGGATCGGGAGGCGGTGATGCAGGCCCTCGCCGAGGGGGCCGCGGGGGGGCGCGAGCCTCACCTGGAGTTCCGCATCCTGCGGCCGGACGGCGGGCTGCGCTGGGTGGAGTCCTGGGGGCGGCTGCAGGCGGATCCGGACGGCCGCCCCCGCCGCCTGGTCGGCATCGGCGCCGACCGCACCGAGCGCAAGCGGATCGAAGAGGCGTTGCGCCTGCTCGCCGAGGCGAACTCGGTGCTCTCGGCCTCGCTCGATCCCGACGCGGTCCTCCACGCGGTCGCCCGCCTGGTGATCCCTCTGCTCTCCGACTACTGTGTGATCGACGTGGTCGAGGGGAAGGTCCCGCGCCGGGTGGCCGTCCATGCCATCCCCAGCCACGAGGAGCTGATGCGGCAGGCCCTCGCCTTCCCGACCGACCTCTCGCGGAAAAATCATCCGCTCGCCCGGGCGATCCGCACCGGCGAGGTCCAGCTCCTGCCGGAGCTCACGCCCGAGATGCTGGAAAGCCTTGCCTCCAGCCCGGAGCACCGGGAGCTCCTCGCCGGCCTCGGCGTCCGGTCGTTCCTCGCCGTGCCGCTCGTCGCCCGTGGCAAGACGCGGGGCGCGATCGGCCTGGTGTTCGGGGCCGGCGGCCGGAGCCATCAGGCCTGGGAGGTGACCCTCGCCGAGGAGCTGGCGCGGCGGGTCGCCCTGACGCTCGATAATCTCCACCTCTACCACGACGCGCGGCAGGCGGTGCGGGCCCGCGACCAGGTGCTGGCGGTGGTCTCCCACGACCTGCGGAACCTGCTGAACCCGATCTCGATGGGGGTCGGGCAGCTGCTGGCCCGCGGCGTTGCCGGCGGCAGGATGCTCGAGGTGATCCGGCGCTCGGCCGAACAGATGGAGAAGCTGATCGAAGAGCTGCTCGACGTGGCGCGGAGCGAGGAGGGGCACCTGGTGCTCGACCGCGAGCGGCTGGAGCCGGCGGCGCTGGTCCGGGAGGTCGTCGAATCGCACCTCGCGGCCGCCGAGCAGAGGGCGCTCCGGCTCGAGGGGGAGGTGGCGAGCGAGACGCCCCTGGTGGAGGCCGACCGCCACCGCCTGCTGCGGGTGCTCGCCAACCTGGTGGGCAACGCCCTCAAGTTCACCCCCGCCGGCGGGCGGATCACCGTCGGCGCCGCGCCGTTCAAGGAGGGGGAGATCCTTTTCTGGGTTGGCGACACCGGGCCGGGGATCGCCGAGGAGGACCAGCAGCATCTCTTCGTCCCGTTCTGGCAGGCGACGCCGCAGCCGCGCGGCGGCACCGGCCTCGGGCTCGCCATCTCCCGGCGTATCGTCGAGGCGCACGGCGGGCGGCTCTGGGTGGACTCCGCGCCGGGGTCCGGCAGTGTCTTCTCCTTTACTGTCACTTCGAGCTCACCGCTGGCGCGGTAGTCACCCGCCTCCGCTTTCGATACCATCCGGCCGATGCGGAGCAGCGAAGGGTTCGTGTTCGTCCGGCGGGGGCTGCACCTCTACTACCACGTCCTGGGGGATGGTGCGGAGACGGTGCTCATCCCCAACGCCAACTGGCTGGCGGAGCTGCTGCAGCCGCTGGCCGAGGGGCGGCGCCTGATCTTCTACGATCCGCGCAGCCGGGGGCGGTCGAGCGCCGTCACCGACGGCCGGCAGCTGAGCCTGGAGGAGGACGTAGCCGATCTGGAGGCGGTGCGCCGCTACTTCGGCCTCGAGAAGGTGTCGCTGCTCGGCACCTCCTACCATGCGGCGGTCACCGCCCTCTACGCGCTGGAGAACCCGGAGCGGGTCGACCGCATGCTGCTCGTCTGCCCGATCACGCCGCGCCGGCCGGGCGAGTGGGAGCAAGAGCTGCCGACCGCGGCGGAGATGGCCTTTCCGCCCGGCATCCCGCGTCTCGAGGAGATGCGGCGTGAGGGGCTCGACCGGGAGGACCCGGTGGCCTACTGCCGCGCCTGGTTCACCTACTTCCTGCTGCCGGCGCAGATGGGGGAGCTGGCCGCCGCCGCCCGCTTCCCGCTGGAGGACGTCTCCTCCTTCCCCAACGAGTGGCCGCAGCACTCGATGGACGTCTACTTCGGTCACATCGTCCCCAAGATGGATCGCTGGGACTTCCGGCCCCGGCTCCCGGAGCTGCGCGCGCCCCTGCTGGTGATGCAGGGGACGGACGACCTGGTGCCGGCCGAGGCCTCGCGCGAGT
The DNA here is from genome assembly GCA_963698025.1 of uncultured Acidobacteriota bacterium. Classification (GTDB taxonomy): domain Bacteria; phylum Acidobacteriota; class Thermoanaerobaculia; order Multivoradales; family UBA5704; genus DATARR01. The sequence continues at coordinate 4,597,955 of OY969112.1, forward strand.
GGGCCGCCCACGCCGCCACCGGCCGCTTCCTCGCCCTGGAAGGGGCCGGCTCGCACCCCTACATCGAGCGTCCGAAGGACTTCTTCCCAGCCGCCGACACCTTCCTCCGGGGGGGGTGGCCGCGGGGGTCGGAGGTGGTGCCGCGGGTGGAGTGACGGTCTTGGTCGCGGCGCAGGGCGCCTGCGGGGCAGGGTTGCCCAAGCGGATCCATCTGGACAACGTGCCGTTAAGGGCGACCGCAGGTCGCCCCTACAACCTCCGGCTTAACGGAGATGCTGGGCGAAGGTTGTAGGGGCGACCTGCGGTCGCCCTTAACGGCTCAACGGCTTCAACCGGCAAGGGTGTCGCCGGCGCCGTACATCCGCCCCTTCCATCCCACCGGCCGGCCCAGGAGCTTGCCGCCGAGGGCGGTCCACTGCAGGACGAGGAAGATTAGGATCGCCAGCGGATGGAGCAGCGCGCCGTCGAGCGGCTGCCGGAACCGCCTGACCGCGGCGAGGCGCGGCCACCAGGCGGCGGCGGTGCCGAGGCCGGCGGGGATCAGGACCGCCGCCGGCACGGCTCCCAGAAGGGCGAGCCCGAGCAGAACCGGCGGCATCACCTGGCCGGCGAGCAGCAGGAGCGTGGCGGGGACGATCTTCCCCGGTGCGGCGAGCCCCTGGGTGGCGTTCTTGGCGAGCCCCCGCCAGACCTCGCCGGCACTGCGGTACATGCGGCAGGAGGCGACGTCCGTGGCGTCGAAGAGGTCGGTGGCGTGACCCGCCCGGCGGAAGGCGCGGGGGAGGTCGACGCCGTCGTGGATCGAGCCGTGGATCGCCGCGTGTCCGCCGGCCTTCTCGTAGGCTTCCCGGCGGGCCAGGAAGAGCTGGCCGCAGCCGGCGCCATAGGCCGGGTGGAGGCTGCGGCGCATCCGCGCGACCGGCAGGAAGCCGAGGAGCACGAAGTGGATCAGCGGGATCAGCAGCCGTTCGAGGAAGGTGACCGTCTCCTGCCGGGGCACCCCACTCGCCAGGTCCGCGCCGCTCGCCGCGAGGAAGACGGCGGCGCGGGCGGCGCCGTCCGGAGCCAGGCGGACGTCGGCGTCCACGAACAGCAGGAGTGGATGGCGGGCGAGTCCGGCGAGCACGGAGCAGGCGTGCACCTTGCCGTTCCACCCCGCGGGGAGGGGGGGCGCCGGTTCCAGCCGGACGCGTGGATCGCGGGCGGCGATCTCGCGCACGATCGCCGCCGTGCGGTCCGCCGAGTGGTCGTCGAGCACGATCACCTCGATGTCCACCCCGGTGCTCGCCAGGGCCGCCTCGACGGCTCCGCGGATCGACCCCTCCTCGTCGCGGGCCGGGATCAAGACTGAAATTGCTGGCCGCTCGTCGCCGGGGGCCGGCGGCGGCGCGTAGAGCCTGAGGTTGCGCCGGAAGAGCAGCGCCGGGAGCAGGGCGCAAAGGGCGCCGGCGATGGCCAGGGCGAGCGTCATGGCCTGCCGCGGGGGGGCAGCTCCTCGTCGCCGTGCTCGGGCCGGAACCGCTCTCCTTGGAAGCGGGCCTTCAGGCGGCGCCAGGCGTCGTAGACCCCGCCCACCCCGGCGCTGCCGCCGAGCAGCACCTCGAAGCGGGGGGTATCGCGGGCGAGCGCCTCTCCGGCGAGGGCGTCGAGGGCCGACTCCAGCCCCTCCTCCAGGATGGGGGTCCAGTCGGCGGCGTCGAGGTCGGCGTCCCCGGTCGGGATCTCCTCGCCGAAGCGGGCGAGCGCCTCCGGGCTCCGCTCCTCCCAAAACGGGTACTCGATGGCCAGCGGCAGGAGCACGGCGTTGCGGACCCTAGAGGCGAGGTGGCCGATCCCCGAGCGCAGCCGCACCGGGCGCTCGCGCGGATCGGTGAAGCGCCCCTCGGCGGCGATCCAGAGAGCGGTGTCCGGCCGGGCCAGGATCTCCTGCGAGACGCTGAGGAACCGCCGCGCGCCGCGGGCCGTGCCGGGCTCGACGCCGAAGAACCCCAGCTTCTCGAAGAACCGGTACTTCCCGAGGGCGGCGGCGTCGATCGGACCGTAGTGGGCGCGGCCGGGGAAGAGACTCGCCGCGAGCTGCAGGCAGATCAGCGGGTCCCACCAGGAGGGGTGGTTGAAGTAGACGATCAGCGGCTTGCCGTGGAGCGCGGCCGGATCGGGCCGCTGGGACTTCGAGAGGCGCACGGCGTGGAAGTGCCGCGCGAGATAGCGCTCGCAGTAGCGACCGAACATCGAGACCAGCAGGGGCGAGACCGCGGGAGATCTCTCCGCGCGCTCCAGCCGTTGCGGCGTTCCCGTTCCGTTCATGGTCCAACCGTCCTCCGTGACGCGGGCCGTTGCAGCTGGAACGAGCTTATGCAAGGTCCGCTCCGTGTACAGAGGTCCGGTAAGGACGGCGCGCCGGGTAAAGTGTCGTGAAGCGCCCCGAAGTCACGACACTCCTGGCGTGTAATGCCCATTGCAAGGAGGGAATGGCGCGACGCAAACCTGAGTCCGTGCATTGTCGATCGATAGTGCCGCGACGCGGGCTCACAGTGATTGAATTCAGCTCTGAGTCCCGGCATTTTCAATTCAAAGTGATGTGAATTAACGTCGTTGTGTCTCGAACAGAGATCGTTGTGTCGCGTTTCATCCCTGAAGTGTTAAGAAATGCCTTCGCAGTGACGTGACTCAAGGCGAAGTCGCGACACTCTGGGTTGGCAGCAGGGCGATTGCTGGAGACGACGCGACACTCCCGGTCCGAGTCGCGGCATTTTATCTCGATGCCACGCTCCGCAGAGCCCGACTCTCGTCATTCCCCATGGGGAATGCTCTTTCAGGAGAGAGAGTGCCGGGAGCCGGACCGGAGTCGCGCCACTTCGCCGCCGCCTCAGGCGCTCCGGCGCAGGGCTCCGGCGGTTCGCGTCACGATCCCGTCCTGATCCAGGGCGTCGGCGGCGATCCAGCCGGACATCAGGACCATCGGCATGCCGGGGCCGGGGTGCGCCGCGCCGCCGGCGAGATAGAGGCCGCGGAGGTCGCGGCTCCGGTTCCCCGGCTTGAAGGCGCCGAGCATGCGGCCGTGGCTGGCGAGGCCGTAGATGGCGCCGTCGAGCACGTGGTAGCGCTCGTGGATGTCCTGCGGCGTCAGGGCGGACTCGAAGACGATCCGCTCCTCGATGTCTTCCAGCCCGGCGGTCCGCGCCAGCTTGTCGAGGATCGTCCGGCGGTAGGCGGGGAGCATCTGCTTCCAATCGTGATGAGGGCGCAGGTAGGGGGTGTGGACGAGCACGTAGAGCGCCTCCCCCCCGCCGGGGCCACCCCCGGCTCGGTGCGAGCGGGCGCGCAGACGTAACAGGTCGGATCGGGAGCGGGCTCCCCCCGGCGGTAGATCGCCGCGAACTCCGCCTTCGGATCGTGCGAGAAGACGAAGTTGTGGTGGAGCAGGTGAGGGTAGGCGCGGTCGAGGCCGAGGTAAAGGACCACCCCGGAGCAGGCCGGCTCGTAGCGGCGGCGGCGTTCGAAGCGCCGGGCCGCCGGCTCGCCGGCGAGCAGCTCGCGGTGAGTGCGCACCGAGTCGCAGTTGGAGACCACGGCGGCGAGCGGCACCCGTTCGCCGGCAGCGGTCTCGACGCCGGCGACGGCCCCGCCTTTGGCCAGGATGCGGCGCACCGGGGTGTTCTCCCGGATCTCGACGCCGAGCTCCAGGGCCAGCCGGCGGAGCGCCGCGGGCACGGCGTGGATGCCGCCGCGGGGGTACCAGATCCCTTCCGCGGTCTGCATGTGGGCGATGCCGCAGAGCACGGCCGGCGAGGCGTCCGGCGCCGAGCCCACGTACTGCGTGAAGTGGTCGAGCATCTGGGCCACCCGCGGCTCCGGCACGTGCTTGCGCACCGTGCCGGCCACCGAGCGGCCGAAGCGCAGGGCGAGGAGATCGCCGAGCACCGAGGCCCGGAAGGTCTTGCCGACGTCCAGGGTGTCGCGAACCGAGCCCACCGAGCGCCAGAAGAAGAAGCGCTCCGAGATCTCGTGCAGCCGCGCGGCGACCCCCAGGAACGCTCGATAGCCGCCCGCCGCGCCCGAGCCCGGCGCGAAGGCGTCGAGCCGCGCGGCCATCCGCTCGGGGTCGGCCACCAGGTCGAGCGTCGAGCCATCCTCGTAGAAGCAGCGCCACTGGGGGTCGAGCGGGACCAGGTCGAGCTCGCGCCGGAGGTCGCGGCCGGCCTCGGCGAAGATCCGCCCCAGGACCGAGGGGAGGGTGAGGATGGTCGGGCCCATGTCGAAGCGGAAACCCCGGGCTTCGAGCGCCGCGGCCTTCCCCCCCAGCCAGGGGTTGCGCTCGAACAGCGTCACCCGGTAGCCGCGGGCGGCCAGGGTGGCGGCCGCGGCGAGGCCGCCGAGCCCCGCGCCAATGACGCCGATACTGCCGATGCGGTCGGTGGTCTGCGGCATCAGGATCTCCTTCCAAGCCCGCGCCGCACCAGGGCGCGGGCGAGGTCGACGGCTCCGCGCAGGCGGGCCTCGAGGCCGCCGGCGTGAGTCAGGTTGAGGTAGGCGCGGAAGAGGTCCGCGTCTCCGGGGTCGGGGGCTTCGAGATGGAAGAGCCGCCGCGCGCGCCGCACCGCGATCACCTTGAGGGCGGTCAATTCGAGCAGGCCCTCGGCGCCGCGGGTGACGCCGAAGCCGCTCTCCCCGCGGCCGCCGAAGGGGAGGCGCGGGTCCGCCGTGGGCACGATCACGTCGTTGACCACTACCACCCCGACGCGGACCCTGGCTGCCAGGGGGACCGCGTCCGTCTCGGGGCCGAAGATCGAGGCGCCGAGGGCATAGGGGGAGCGGGCGGCCTCGGCGAGCGCCTCGTCGATGCCGGCGACCGGGGTGATCGTCACGGGGCCGGGAGGAACGCCGATCCGCTCCTCCAGCTCCCGCGCCAGGGCACGGGGCACGAAGACGCGGCGGGGGGCGATGCAGGTGGCGCCGCCGTTCAGCGTCAGCCCGAAGCGCACGGCGCGGGCGACCCGGTCGAGGTCGGCGCCGGGGAGGACGAACAGGGGGTCGCACCCCGAGAGCTCCATCGTCGCCGGCACCAGCCGGTGAGCCAGCTCGGCGAGCACCTCCCGGCCGGTGGCGGCCGAGCCGGTGAGCAGGACCTTGTCGACCCCGGCGGCGATCGCCTGCCGCGCCGCCTCGGGGTCCTCCGGCAGGATCGTCAGCACCCCCGCCGGCAGGCCGGCCCGGGCGGCGACCGCGGCGAAGGCCTCGGCGGCCGCGGTTCCGCCCCGCCCCGGCTTCCAGAGGACGGCGTTGCCGGCGGCGAGCGCCTGGAGGGTCTGCACCCCCGGCAGGAAGAGCGGGTAATTCGACGGCGCGATCACCAGGACGAGCCCCAGCGGCTCGCGCCGCACCTCGGCGGTCACTCCCAGGAGCCAGGCCGGCCGCCCCTCGGACCCCAGCCGGCGGGGGGCGAGCAGGCGAGGCGCCTCGCGCTCCAGGAAGCGGCAGGCGTCGGCGAGCGGCACGACCTCGGACGACAGGATCTCGGCATCGGGCCGCCCGGACGCCCCCCCGGCCGCATGGACCAGCCCGGCGGCGTCCTCCGCGATCCCGTGCCGGAGTGCTCGCAGGGTGCGCAGCCGCTCGCCGGGAGACCGGGCTGCCCAGGCGGCCTGCGCCGCGCGGGAAGCGGCCGTCCGCCCGGCGGGCGGCGGAGCGATGCGGAGGTGGCGAACGTTCTCCATCAGCTCGCCTCCGCCAGGGCCGGCTCTTCCGCCAGCGCGTGCCGCGCCGCCCGGGGGAGGGACTGGACGCCGAGATCCTCCATCATCAGGCGGGCGGTGATCAGGGCGGACTGGAAGATCACCGGCAGGCCGCTGCCGGGGTGGGTGCCGCCGCCCACCAGGTAGACCCCGTCGAGGTCCTCGAAGCGGTTGCGCGGCCGCAGATGGAGCATCTGGCCGAGGTTGTGGGCGAGGTTGAAGGTGGCGCCGCGGTGGATCTCGAACCCCTGGTCCCAGTCGAGCGGAGTGACCACCCGCTCGTAGCGGATCCGGCGCTCGACGTCCTCGATGCCGATCCTGGACAGCCGCGACAGCGCCAGGGCGCGGAAGCGTTCCTTTTCCCGGTTCCAGTCGACGTTCGGGTGCTGGTGAGTGACCGGGACGAGCACGTAGAGCGTGCTCTTGCCGCGCGGCGCCAGGGTGGGGTCGGTGACGCCGGCGTTCTGGACGTAGAACGACGGGTCCGCCGAGAGGAGGTGGCGGTTCTCGATCTCGTCCAGGTTCCGCTCATAGTCCTCGGCGATGTAGATGTTGTGGTGCGGCACGTCCTCGCAGGTGCCGTCGATCCCGAGATAGAGCATGAAGGTCGAGCAGGAGAACTTCTTGCGCGCGATCCGGGCATCGGTCCAGCGGTGGCGCAGGCGGTCGGGCACCAGGCGCGACATGGCGCGGGCGAAGTCGGCGTTGACCAGCAGCGCGTCCGAGCGGTAGACGCCGAGGTCGGTGCGCGCGCCGACCGCCCGCCGCCCCTCGAAGAGGATCTCGCGCACCGGCTCATCCGTCCGGATCTCCACCCCCAGATCGCGCGCCACCCGCGCCATCGCTACGGTCACGGCGCCGCAGCCGCCGATCGGGTGGTAGACCCCGTACTCGTACTCCAGGAAGGAGAGGATGGAGAACAGGCTCGGGCACTGGTAAGGGGACATCCCCAGGTACTTGGACTGGAACGAGAAGGCGAGCCGGATGCGCGGGTCGCTGAAGTAGGCGGCGAGCTCGCGGTCGAGCGAGCGCCAGGGGCGGATGCTGGGCAGCAGGCGCAGGATGCGGGGGCTCGCGACGTCCTTCCAGCCGAGGAACGGGGACTCGATGCAGGGGCGAAAGCGCTCGAACTTGTCACGATTGTCGTCTAGGAAATTCTGGACGGCTCCCCGGTCGCGCGGCGACAGGGCGGCGACCTGGCGGTCCAGCTCGTCGATCCGCGGCGTCGACAGCAGCTCGCCGCCGCCGCCGAAGGTCAGCCGGTATTGTGGATCGAGGCGGACCATCTCCACCTCCCGGCGCAGGTCGTAGCCGGCCGCGGCGAAGATCTCCTCGAGGACCTGCGGATAGAGGAAGAACGTCGGGCCGACGTCGAACCGGAAGCCGTCCGCCTCCAGGCTGGAGGTGCGCCCGCCGACCCTGTCGAGGCGCTCCAGGACAGTGACCCGGAGGCCCGCTCCGGCGAGCAGAATGGCGGCGGCGAGCCCGCCTGGCCCGGCGCCCACGATGGTGACGCGGTCTCTCTTCGTCGCTGCTCCCTTGCTCATGAAGGGAGACTAATCGGCTTGTCCATATTTTGTCAAGGTTGCGACCTTGCAAGATGGACGCGCTGGGAAGAGGGGAGTCAGGTCGGCTCGGCGGCCTGCGCTTCCATCTCCAGGAGCCAGCGCTTGCGCTTGGCGCCCCCCACGTACTCGCCGGCGCCGCCGTCCTCGGCGACGACGCGGTGGCAGGGGATGACGATCGGCAGGGGGTTGCCGAGCAGGATCGCGACCATCTCGGGGGCGCAGTCCGGCCGCCCCACGGCCTCGGCGAGGCTGCGGCAGGTGCGGGTCCTGCCGAACGGGATCTTGGCCGCCTCCTTGAGCACGCGGCGGGTGAAGGTGTCGATCCCGGAGGCGCCGAAGTCCAGCTCGAGGTCGAGGCGGCGGCGAGCGCCGGCGAAGTACTCGGCGAGCCGGCCGAAGACCTCGTCGAGGAAATCCGAGCCGTCAATCCGGTGGAGCGGCAGGAACGACGAACGCTCCGGCTCGGCCGGATCGAAGGCGACACGGCTCACCGCCGTCCCCAGGATCTCGACGCCCAGGGGGCCGATCGGGGAGGGCATCAGGATCCGGATGGCGTTCGCCGCGCTCTCCGGCGCGGGATCGGCCTGTGACTGACCTTCCATGAGGGGAGAAAGGTTAACACGCGGAGCCGCCGGAGGGCTCCGCCCGATCGCGCCGATCTCCGACCGGCGGCAGGCGCGCGGAAATTTCCGCAGAGCGTCTCTTTCTTACCCGTCAGGCGGCCCGATGCGGTGCTTGCATGGCGCGACAGGAAAACATGTCGCCGTCAAAGGCAACGAGGCTGAAACTGCAAATTCCTCAAATAAAAGGACTTATCTTGATGATCGCGCCCGGTGCGGATACATTCCCGGACGTGGAAATGTTCGCCCTGATCGGGGAGACCCTCCGCCGGCTCCGGAGAGACAAGGGCCTGACGCTCGAGGAGCTCGGCAGGTCGGCTGAGCTCGGGCGCGGCCAGCTCTCGCGCATCGAGAACAGCCGCCAGGAGGCGACGCTCTCGACCCTGGCCAAGATCCTGGGCTCCCAGGGCGTGAGCCGGCGCGAGTTCTTCCGCCGCTACGACCTGGTCGAATCCGAGGCGCTGACGGTCGAGCGCCAGCAGGCCGGCGGCGCGGCTCAGGAGGAAGGGAGCTGGCCGCGGGAGATCCAGGACATCCTGAGCCGGGTCGAATCGTTCGTCGACACGACGCTCCACCAGCCGCGCCCGGTGGCGCAGGGCGCCTTCGAGGTCGGCGACCTGGTCGTCCTCTTCCGGGTCGTCCCGAAAGGCGCCGAGTCCGAGCCGCCGCGCCAGCCCGGCGAAGAGCCGAAGCCTCCTGGCTCCCGGCCCGCCAAGACCCGTCCGGGCACCAAGCGCAAGCGCTGAGAGCCGGCGCCCACGTCCCCGATTGACGCGACAAGTCGCCAAAGTCGGCTACGAAACCGGGTGAAGCGGGTCCGAAGCCCTCAAACAGTAGCCGGTAAGAGAACTTGCCTGAGGGCGTAAGCTCATTCCTTTCAGCGACTTGTGCTTGCAATGCGTGCCGTGAAGCCGATACATTTCGCGCATGGCCATGTTCGCCAATCTGGGCCGCACGCTCAGCCTCCTGCGCGAGCTGCGAGGGAAGAGCCAGGCTCGCGTCGCCCGCGAAGCCGGCGTCGGCAAGAGCCAGCTCTCCAAGTATGAGAACGGCAAGGAGCTGCCCAAGCTGGATTCCCTGGAGAAGGTGCTGATCGCCCTGAAGGTCGGCTACTTCGAGTTCTTCTACACCCTCTACCTGGTGGACCGCCGGGCCGCCGACCTGGCGCGGGCCGAAGAGCGGGAAGAAGGGGACGCCGGAGAGGAGGGTGACGGCCGGCCCGCCGCCGGCCCCGTCGACGAGCAGCCTCTCTACATGCCCCCCCTGCTCAACGGCAACACCCTGCTGGCCGACACCACCGACCAGGCCTTCAGTCAGGTGTTCACCGACCTGCTCCTCCTCTACCGCCGGGTCTTCGAGCAGATGGTGCTCCCCCCCGGCGCGCACCGGGCGGAAGCGGAAGACGTCAAGGCCCCGGGCTGATCCCGAGTCAGTCTTCCCGCTCCGGCGCGATCCGCACCGTCATCTCCCCCCAGCGCGCCGCGGCGAGCTCGCCGCCGAGGCCGGCGTCGCCGCGGTAGTCCCGCAGGGGGATGCGTCGGCAGGGGACGCGGAAGGTGGTCGCTCCGGCGAGAGGGAAGGGAGCGAGATGGATCGTGCCGGGCGCGGGCACGATCCGCACGCCGTGGCGCTCGACCGGCTCGCTCCTCCGGGTGCAGGCGGTGAGGGAGATCAGGTCGGCGAGGTCGATCAGCGGGTAATCTGCCGCCAAATCCCGCCGTTCCGCGCCGGTCTCCTCCAGCAGGCTCCGCTCGAAGTCCTCCAGGAAGTCCAGGAAGGTGTCCCAATCCTCCTCGCCGCGGCGGCCGCCGAAGAGGTTGCGGGCGTGGCGGGTGATCAGTAGGGCCGCGTAGGGGCGCGCCGCCGCGAACCGGCAGGCGCCGCGCTCCCAGAGCTCGATCCGGTCCTGCCGGGGGAGGGTCATGAAGTCGTGGGGGAGCCCGCGTCCGGCGTCCCAGCGCGGGGCGGCGTCGGCCTCGCGCCAGCCGTTGTCGTGCTCGCGGGCGGCGAACAGGAGGTCGTCCCGCCGCGGGTGGTCCGCGAGGCCGCCGGCGCGCCAGAGCGACAGCAGCTCCCCCGAGAGATGGGCATGGTCGGGCTGAGTGACGAGCAGGAGCGAGGAGCCTTCGGGGACGACGATCATGGCGGCAGCTTACCAATTCCGCCTTGATAGTAAGATCCGTCCCCTCTATGAGCACCAAGAAGATCAACCGCGAAGACGCTCTCGCCTACCACTCCCAGGGGCGGAAGGGGAAGATCCAGGTCGTCCCCACCAAGTCCACCGCCACCCAGCGGGACCTTTCGCTCGCCTACAGCCCCGGCGTCGCCTACCCCTGCCAGGAGATCGCGAAAGACCCCCTCCTGGCCTACGAGTACACGGCCAAGGGGAACCTGGTGGGGGTGATCAGCAACGGCACCGCCGTGCTCGGGTTGGGCAACATCGGCGCCCTGGCCGGCAAGCCGGTGATGGAGGGGAAGGGGGTCCTCTTCAAGCGCTTCGCCGACATCGACGTCTTCGACATCGAGGTCGCCACCACCGACCCGGAGGAGTTCATCCGCACCGTCAAGCTCCTCGAGCCGACCTTCGGCGGCATCAACCTCGAGGACATCCGCTCCCCCGAGTGCTTCGAGATCGAGCGCCGCCTGAAGGCGGAGATGAACATCCCGGTCTTCCACGACGACCAGCACGGGACGGCGATCATCTCCGGCGCCGCGCTGCTCAACGCCCTCGCCGTGACCGGCAAGCGGATCGCGGAGGTCCGCATCGTCTTCTCCGGCGCCGGCGCCGCGGCCCTCGCCTGCGCCGGGCTCTACCTGGAGCTCGGGGCGCTGCGGCGCAACATCATCCTCTGCGACAAGACCGGCGTGGTCTACCAGGGGCGGACCGAGGACATGGACCCCTACAAGGCGCTGCTCGCCGCAGACACCCCGGCGCGCACCCTGGCCGAGGCCCTGATCGGCGCCGACGTCTTCATCGGGCTCTCGGTCGGCGGCGTGGTGAGCCCGGAGATGATCCGCGGCATGGCCCGCGACCCGATCGTCTTCGCGCTCGCCAACCCCGACCCCGAGATCGGCTACGAGGAGGTGCGGGCCGCCCGCGAGGACGCCGTCGTCGCCACCGGCCGCAGCGACTATCCGAACCAGGTCAACAACGTCCTCGGCTTCCCGTTCCTCTTCCGCGGCGCCCTCGACGTGCGGGCGACCGACATCAACGACGCCATGAAGCTCGCCGCGGTCAAGGCCCTGGCCGAGCTCGCCCGCGAGGACGTGCCCGACGCGGTGCTGCGCGCCTACGGCCTCGAATCGCTCCGCTTCGGCCGCGAGTACCTGATCCCCAAGCCGTTCGACTACCGGGTGCTGCTGCGGGTGCCGCCGGCGGTGGCGCGGGCGGCCATGGAGACCGGGGTGGCGCGGGTGCCGATCCCCGATTTCGCCGCCTACCACCGGCGGCTGGAGACGCTGATCTCCCGCCGTCTGGAGCTGATGCGCGGCATCCTCGACCAGGCGCGGCGCTCCCCCCGGCGGGTGGTCTTCCCCGAGGGGGAGCACGAGCAGATCCTGCGCGCGGCCAAGGTCCTGGTCGACGAGGGGATCGCGCACCCGATCCTGCTCGCCCGCCGCGAGGTGATCGCCGAGCGGCTGCGCGCCCTCGACCTGCCGGAGGAGCGCGTCACCATCATCCACAACGAGAGCTCCGAGAGGTTCGGCCCCTACGTCCAGAGGCTGCACGAGATGCGCTGCCGCGACGGCATGACCCTGGTCGAGGCGCGCAAGCGGATGCGCCAGCGCAACTACTTCGGCACCATGATGGTGGAGATGGGGGACGCCGACGGCCTGATCTCGGGGCTGACCCAGTCCTACCCCGAGACGATCCGCCCCGCGCTCCAGATCATCGGCACGCGCGCCGGCGTGCGGCGGGTCTCGGGCGCCTACGTCCTGATCCTCCAGGACCGACTGTTCTTCCTCGCCGACACCACGGTGAACATCGACCCCACCCCCGAGGAGCTGGCCGAGATCGCCCTGCTCGCCGTCGCCTTCGCCCGCCGGTTCGGCGTCGTGCCGCGGGTCGCCATGCTCTCTTTCTCGAACTTCGGCTCGAACAATCATCCGGCCGCGCGCAAGGTGCGCCGCGCCGTCGAGATCGTCTCCCGGCTCGAGCCGGAGCTGGAGATCGACGGCGAGATGCAGGCCGACACCGCCGTTTTCGAGCGCACGCTCCAGGAGAACTACCCCTGGAGCCGGCTGAAGCAGCCGGCCAACGTCCTCATCTTCCCCGAGCTGCAGTCGGCCAACATCGCCTACAAGCTGATCTGGCGGCTGGCGGGGGCGGAGGCGATCGGCCCTGTCCTGCTGGGGATGGCCAAGCCCATCCACGTCCTCCAGAGCGGCCTCGAGGTGAGCGACATCGTGAACATGGCCGCGCTCTGCGTGGTGGACGCCCAGGAGCTCGCCGGCGGAGGGGGAGATGAGGGGATTGGTGCCGCCGGAGCGTTCTCGGGGTAAAATCTAAAAACAGGTTTTTCCCTGAAGGAGGCTTACCTATGAAGCGCGTTTCGTCTTTCGCCATTTGCGGTGCCCTGCTGCTCGCGATCCTCGCGGCGCCGGGCCTGACCCGGGCGGCGTCCAAGGGGGGCAGCACCAAGCCCCGCATCGCCGTCCTCGAGTTCAAGAACAAGGCGGACAACCAGTGGTGGTTCCACGGTGGCGCCACGGCCGCCCAGGACGTCTTCGTCACCGAGCTGGTCAAGAGCGGCAAGTTCCGCGTCGTCGAGCGCGAGCAGCTCGAGGAGCTGATGAAGGAGAAGGGGCTCTCGCTGTCGGGCGACGTCGATCCGTCGACCGCCATCCGCATCGGCAAGCTCCTCGGCGTCAACTACCTGCTGGCCGGCGCGGTGACCGAGTACGGCAACACCAATGTGGGCGGCGGCGGCGGCGGCGTCTTCGCCGGCAAGAAGAAGTTCGTGGCGGCCCTGAACGCCCGCCTGATCGACACCAGCACGGGGGAGATCGCCTGGGCCGACGAGGCCAACCAGGAGGAGACCAGTGTCAAGGTGTCGGTCTTCGGCTACGGCGGCGGCGTCGACGACGAGCGGATGTTCGACAAGGTCATGAAGCCCTGCATCCAGAAGCTGGTCGCCAGCCTCAAGGCGGCCGACCTGTAGTCTTTCCCGATCCCTCGACCCTCATCACCCCGGCCCTCTTCTCCCGACCCGGGAGAAGAGGGAGAAGTTAGCTTGAGAACGCTCGAAGCCCCTCTCTCCCGGGTCGGGAGAGAGGGGTTGGGGAGTGAGGGTTCGACCTACATCGGCTTGAAGTTCACCCGCAGGGTGGTCCACATCTTCACCCGGACGCCGTCCTTGGTGGCGGGCTGGAAGACGGCCCGCCGGGCCGCGTCGATGGCCGCCTCGTCGAAGCCGAAGCCGGCCTTGCCGCCGATGCGGTCGGCGTCCAGCACCTTGCCGTGCTCGTCCACCAGCACCTTGATGTCCACCTGGGCCGCCCGGCTGAGATGCTTCGCCGCGGGCGGATAGCGGGGGTCGAGGCTGGAGGCCAGCTTGGGAGCGGCCACCCCGGTGCCGGGCTGCACCAGGTCGCCCATCTGCGCCTGCGTCTGTGGCCGCGGTACCGCCGCCTGGGCCGGAGCGGAACTGGCCGGGGCGGGAGAGGCCGCCGGCTTCTCGCCCGCCGGAGCCGGCACGGCCGCCGCGCCGAGCTGCGGCGGGGTGACCTGCGGCGGCGAGGCGGGCTCCGGCTTCGGCACGGTGCGGGTCTCCACCGGCGCGGGCGCCGGCTCGATCTTGTCGGCGATCCGCTCCGCCTTGGCCGGCTCGGGCTTCTTGCTCTCCTGGAGCTGCTGCTGGAGCTGCTTGATGCGGTCGTCGTACTGCCCCTTGAGCTTGTCCTCCATCTCCTTGCTGCGGGCCTCGAACATCTTCTGGATCTGCGCCTGGAGCTCCTCGGGCGTGGGGGCGGCCGCCCCCGCCGTGCCCACCGCCGGGGTCGCCGAGGGCTGCAGGCCTCCCGGCATCGACGCGGCCTGGGTGGTGGGGGAGACAGAGGGGGCCGGCGGCGGGACCGCCGCGTCGCCAGAGCGGCCGAACATGAAGTAGCCGCCGGCGGCCAGGGCGACCACGGCGGCCGCGGCGAGGCCGATCCAGAGCGGCTTCTTCGACGGCTCGGCCGCCTGGGCGCTCTGCGCGTGCGTCCCCGGCCAGGTGGCCTCGCGCACGCCGCTCACGCCGGTCGCCTCGCGCGGGTCCTGCGCCGCGGCGGCGGGCGCCGCCACCGCCACCGGCACGGGAGCCGCCGGGCGTTTCGGCAGCTCGAGCCTCTTCTCGGCCTGGATCTCCTGGTTCTCCCGCTCGATCTCGTCGCGGAAGAGGCTGTGCATGAAGAAGGCGAGGTTGAACGTGGTCGGGCTGAAGTTGCTGTCGATCATCAGCTTCGACAGCGTCTTGTGCCAGGTGACCGCGTCCGCGATCCGCTGCTCGCGGGGGGCCAGGCTCTTCTTGAGCAGGGCCGCGACCGGCGCCGGCAGCGGGGTGCCCTCGTTGGGGAGCTGGGCGGCGTCGATGATCCCCGCGTAGACCGCCGCGTACCCTTCGGCGGCCACCACCGGCAGCCGCTCGCCGGTCAGCAGCTCGAAGAGGATGGCGCCCAGGGAGTAGACGTCGTCGGATTTGGCCGTCGGCATGCCGCTCAGGGCCTCGGGCGGCAGGTAGGGGCGCAGCGCGTCTTCCTGCCAGCCGCCGGCCGCGAGGTCGCGCAGCCCCGGGGCCACCTCGAAGCCGAGCAGCCGGGTCTCCCCCTCGTTGGAGATCATCACCAGCTGCGGCACCAGGAATCCGTGCAGCAGCCGCTCGTCCTGGAGCCGGCTCTCGTGGGCCGCCGCGAGCGCGAGCGCCAGGCGCTCGGCGATCAGCAGGGCATGATCGGTCGGGATGGGGGAGTGTTGCCGGGCCGACTGCGCGAAGACCGTCGCGAGGCTCTTGCCCGAGATGTAGTCGTAGGCCGTGTAGGGAAAGCTCCGCACGCGGCCGAGATCGACGCCGTTGCCGATATTGGGGCTCTTCAGGATCTCCTGGACCGCCGTCCGCCCCGAGACCCGGGCCCACAGCTTCTCGCCGTCGAGCCCCTTGCCGTTGAAGACGCGGAGCAGGACCACCTGCTCCATCCCCTCCTTGCCGGCCCTGCCGGCGCGGAAGGTCTCTCCGAGCGGGTCCTCGGTCAGTTTCTTGAGCAGCAGATACTTCCCAAACTCCTCCGGGATGTTCATAGATGCCTCCTCTCGGACGGCGCGCCGCCATTCAAAGCGGCCCTCCACTCGGAGAGGCGGCGCGGCAGTACTGTTGTGGACTGTTCCTGTCGCTTGATACACCAGAGATAGGGAACTGTCAATAAAGAAATGGTCCGTCGTGTCTCCGGGAGGGCTGGCCCTGGGCCCGATGTCGTAGGGGCGCAGCATGCTGCGCCCCTACACGCCGGTCATCTCCGTCGTCTATGCCTAGCGGCCGGGACCCGGGCCCGCGCGCCGTTCGGCGGCCCAGCGGTCGCGCCAGTACTTGCGCTGCCAGATCTCGACGTTGCGGTTGTGCTCGGCGAGGGTCTGGGCGAAGACGTGAGTGCCGTCGTTGCGGCTGACGAAGTAGAGATAGGGGACGGCGGCCGGCGCGGCGGCGGCGGCGAGGCTGGCGAGCCCCGGCGAGCAGATCGGCCCGGGCGGCAGGCCGGCGTAGCGGTAGGTGTTGTAGGGGGAGTCCATCCGCAGATCCTCGCGGTGGATGTTGCCGCTCCAGCGGCCGACGCGCTTCAGGGCATAGATGACGGTGGGATCGGCCGCGAGACCGATCCGGCGGTCCAGCCGGTTGCGGTAGACGGCGGCGATCAGCGGCCGGTCGCCGGGCGCCTTCGCCTCCTTCTCGACGATGCTGGCCAGGGTCACCACCTGCCGGACGCTCCGCCCGGGGGAGCCCCTGGCGAGGAGCGGGCGGACGTCGCGTTCGAAGCGCCGGCGGAAGGTCCTGACCAGGGTCTCGACGATCTCCCGCTCGCCGGCGCCGACGGCGAAGCTGTAGGTCTCGGGGAAGAGGTACCCCTCGAGGTCCGGCGCGTCGGGATCGAGGTCGGCGATCAGGCGCGGCGAGCGCATCAGGTCGAGGAAGACCTCGCGCCGCCCGTAGCCGTCGCGGGCGAGCTGCTCGGCGATCTCCTCCAGGGTGAGCCCCTCGACGATCGTCACCGTGCGGTTGACGATCCGCCCCTTCACCAGCATGCGCAGCACCTGCCCGGTAGTGAGAGGACCGTGGAAGCGGTATTCGCCCGCCTGGATCTTGGGCTCCCCCTGGAAGATGAGGTAGGCGCGGGCGAGCTTGCCGTCGGCGAGCACCCCCTGGCGCTCGAGGTTCTGGAGGATCTGGCTGGTGGCGGTGCCGGGCGCGATGACGACCCGCCGGTCGGGCCCCGCGTAGCCCTTGTAGGGGCGCTGCAGCTTCAGCCAGGACCAGCCCGCGAGGGCGGCGGGCACCAGGAGCAGGACCAGCAGGATGCCCACGCCGATCCCGACCCTGCGTCCACCCCCGGACCTGGCCGTCCCCGCTTTTTTCCCTCGTGCCACCGCGTCTCCTATCCGTCCCGGTTATCCGTCCTGGTCATCAGCCGTCCTGGTCAGCCCCGGGCGTCGCGGTCCAGGGCGTCCTGCAACAGGATCTGGGCGGCGACCGCGTCGATCCGCCCCGGCTCGCGCCGGGTGGCGATCCCGGCCTGGCGCAGCCTGCCGGCCGCCTCGGCGCTGGTCAGCGCCTCGTCGATCCACTCGACGGGGAGCCCGGTCATCTCGGCCAGCCGGGCGCCGAAGCCGCGCACCCGCCCGGCGATCGCGCCGCGCCGGCCGTCGAGGTCCACCGGCTCGCCGAGCACCAGCCGCTCGATGCCCTCCTGGCGCGCGATCTCGGCGATCTGCCGCAAGGCCGAGCGGTCGTTGCGGCGCTCCAGGGTGGTGAGCGGCACGGCCAGCCGCCCCGCCGGGTCCGAGATGGCCAGCCCGATCCGTTTCTCGCCGAAGTCGATGCCCAGGAAGCGCATGGTCGAGTCGATCCCGGGCGCATTGTACCGTTGTCGACGGCCCGGAGCGATGTGCCAGGAAACTGATGTGCTAGGATCGCCCCCCGGTCCGCGGGCCGCACCGGCGGCCCGCAACTCCCCCCAAGCGCTTCACAGGAGAGGTCATGGACGACGTCGTTATCTTGAGCGCGGTGCGCACGCCGATCGGAGTCTTTCAGGGTGCGCTCTCGAGCCTTTCCGCGCCCGCGCTGGGCGCGCGCGCGATTTCCGCCGCCATCGAGCGCGCGGGTCTGACGCCCGAAGAGATCCAGCAGGTCAACATGGGGTGCGTCCTCACCGCCGGCCAGGGGCAGGCGCCGGCCCGCCAGGCGGCGATCGCCGCCGGCTGTCCGGTGGCCACCGGCGCGATCACCCTCAACAAGGTCTGCGGCTCCGGCATGCGGGCGGCGATGATCGCCGCCAACGACCTGCGCTGCGGCGACTTCAAATACGTGGTGGCCGGCGGCATGGAGAGCATGAGCCAGGCCCCCTACCTGGCGCCCGGCGTCCGCGATGGGTTGCGCCTGGGCCATGGCAAGCTGATCGATTCGATGGTCCACGACGGGCTGTGGGACCCCTACGGCGACCTCCACATGGGGAGCTGCGCCGAGACCTGCGCCGCCGAGTACAACTTCGGCCGCGAGGAGCAGGACGCCTACGCCCTCGAGAGCTACCGGCGCTCCCGCGAGGCGACCGAGAAGGGGCTGTTCGCCGAGGAGATCGTCCCCGTCCAGATCCCCGGCAAGAAGGGGGATCCGGTGGTCGTCGACCGCGACGAGGAGCCGTTCAAGGCCGATCTCGCCAAGATCTCGACCCTGCGCCCCGCCTTCCAGAAGGAGAAGGGGACGGTGACCGCCGGCAATGCCAGCAAGATCAACGACGGCGCCGCCGCCCTGGTGCTGACCACCGCCGCCGAGGCGGCCCGCCGGGGCGTCAAGCCGCTCGCCCGCATCATCTCCCACTCCACGATCGCCCAGAAGCCGGAGTGGTTCACCACCGCGCCGGGGGGGGCCGTCCGCCTGGTGCTCGAACGGGCCGGGCTGAAGGCGGCCGACATCGATCTCTGGGAGATCAACGAGGCCTTCGCCGTGGTGGCGATGGCCTTCCTGCGCGACCTCGAGCTGACGGCCGACCGGGTCAACGTCCGCGGCGGCGCGGTGTCGCTGGGGCATCCGATCGGCGCCTCCGGCGCCCGCATCCTGGTCACGCTGCTGCACGCGATGCGCGAGCGCGGCGCCCGGCTCGGCTGTGCCGCCATCTGCATCGGCGGCGGCGAGGCTACCGCGATGATCGTCGAGCGCGTAGACTAACCCGCGCGCTCATGCACGGAAACCGCCTCACTCCCCCGGCCCTGCTGCTGGCCTTCTCCCTGAGCCTGCCCGCCACGGCGCAGCAGGCGCAGGGCCAGCAGCCCCAGAGCCAGCCGCCGCAGGAGCCCCAGGGGCCGATCGGCTCGGTGGCCCCGACGCCGGGCGCGACGCCGGCGCCGTCCGGAGCGCCGAACTCGCCGCCGGCCGCCGCGACTCCGGCCGCCGCCGCGCCGGCCGCGGGCACGACGCCGGCAGCTCCGGGCACGACCCCGGCGGCGCCCGCGGCTCCAGGCGCCACGCCACCGGCGGCGGCACCTCCCGCGGCTCCCGCCGTGCCCCCCGGCCCGCCCGGGGCGGGTCCGGACCGGCTCGACTTCCAGCTCAAGTTCACCGCCCCGCCCGGCGGCGGCCTGCCCAGCGCCAGCGGCAGTCCCCGGAAAGGTCGAGGTGGCGCGCCTCCCCCCGGCGGCACCCCTCCCGCCCCGCCGGCTACCCCCACCACCGGTGGCGGCTCCGCCGCCGGCAGCGCCGCCAACCTCGAGTACAAGCGCGAGGATTACGCGGTGCTCTCCGGCGACGTCGAGCTCAAGTACCAGGACCTCGACCTCAAGGCCAACGAGGTGGAGATCGACCTCCAGACCAAGGGGGTCATCGCCCTGGGGCACGTCATCCTCGACCAGGGGCCACGGCGGCTGACGGGCGACTCGCTGACGTTCAATCTCGAATCCAAGACCGGCACCATCCGCCACGCCACCGGCCAGGTCGCCCCCGACTATTACTTCACCGGCGCCGAGGTCGACAAGACCGGCCCCGACACCTACGTGATTCGGGACGGCGTCTTCACCTCCTGCACCCAGCCGGTGCCCGACTGGAGCTTCCGGGTGCGGGAGGCGACGATCCAGGTCGAGGGCTATGCCCACTCGCGCGGCGTCTCGATGCACGCGAAGAAGCTGCCGGTCTTCTACACCCCCTACCTGCTCTGGCCGGTGAAGACCGACCGCAGCTCCGGCCTGCTGGTGCCCAACTTCGGCTACTCCGAGCGGCGCGGCACCGAGCTCGGCCTGGCCTACTTCCAGACGCTCGGCCGCAGCTACGACACGACGTTTCACCTGGATACCTACACCTCGGGTTTCCTCGGCGTCGGCGACGAGTTCCGCTATGCCCCGACGGCCGGCACCAAGGGCAATTTCATCGGCTATTCGATCTACGATCCCGAGACCCAGTCGTGGCGCTGGAAGGTCGAGCTCAACCACACCACCAACGACCTGCCGCACGGCATGCGCGCCGTCGTCCAGTTCCAGGACTACTCGGATTTCAACTTCTTCCGCGACTTCGAGCGCGATTTCGACCGCAACACCCTGCGGTTCATCGAGAGCCGCGCCTTCGTCACCGGCAACTGGGGGCCGCACCTCGTCAACTTTCTGCTGAACAGCCGCGAGACGTTCATCAACCAGCAGGTCGACGACACGCTGATTCAGCGCCGGCTCCCCGAGCTCAAGTACAGCCTGCGCTCGACCCAGCTCGGCAAGACGCCGTTCTACCTCGAGGTCGACAGCTCGGCGTCGTACCTCGACATCAACCGGCCCAACAGCTACCAGGGGCGCTACGGCCGCTTCGACCTCTTCCCGCAGGTCACCCTGCCGGTCAAGACGTTCCCCTGGCTCAACCTCGCGCTGACCGGCGGCGAGCGGCTCACCTACTACGGCGACACCCTGAATGAAACCCAGACGTCGTTCACCGGCGATACCCTGACGCGCACCTTCCCCTTCGCGAGCGCGCAGATCATCGGCCCCTCCTTCTCCAAGATCTTCAACGCGAAGCTGGGCGACCTCACCAAGTTCAAGCACATCATCGAGCCGCGCTTCACCTACACCTACCAGGGGCAGGTCCCCGACCGGGACGCCACGGCCATCGCCCTCTTCGACGAGGTCGACACCCAGGTGGCGAGCAACGCCGCCCGCGTCGCGCTCGACAACCGCGTGCTGGGCAAGCCCGACACCGAGAACGGCGTCGCCCGCGAGATCCTGCTCTTCGAGATCGCCCGCAACTACACCTTCGACAGCACCCGGCCGCTGCAGACCTCGCTCGACGGCGTGCGGACCACCAACGCGGGTCCGCTGGAGGCCCTCCTGCGGTTGAATCCGACCGAGAAGATCAGCCTGACCGCGAACGCCACCTACGGCACCCTCTTCAAGGGGATCCAGTCGACGGGCTTCACCGGCGCCTACGCGTTCGGCACCGGCAACTCCGTGGCCGCGACCTGGTTCACCAGCGCGTTTCCCGAGAGGAAGAAGTCGATCAGCAACCAGGTGCGGCTGAGCAGCGTGCTCAACGTGCCGATCTGGAATCTCCGGTTCGAGGGGCAGATCAACTACGATTTCGAGCAGCAGCTCCTGCAGTATTACCAGACCGCGCTGACCTACACCTCCCAGTGCTTCGGGCTGCGGATCGAGTTGCGCAACTCCAAGACCCTGGCCTCAGGAGTCGCGAACGACCGCGAGATCCGCTTCTCGCTCTCTCTCAAGAACGTCGGCACGTTCCTCGACCTGAACAGCCGCAGCACGACGATCGCGCCATAGGGGAGGAACGATGAAGGGCTTGATCCTTTCGGGAGGCAAGGGGACGCGCCTGCGCCCGCTCACCTACACCTCCGCCAAGCAGCTGGTGCCGGTGGCCAACAAGCCGGTGCTCTTCTATGCCATCGAGTCGATCGTGGCCGCCGGCATCTCCGAGATCGGCATCATCGTCGGCGAGACCGGCAGCGAGATCCGCGCCGCCGTCGGCGACGGCTCGCGGTTCGGCGCGCGGGTGACCTACATCCCGCAGGAGGCCCCGCTCGGCCTCGCCCACGCCGTGCTGATCGCCGAGGAGTTCCTCCGCGACTCCCCTTTCGTCATGTACCTGGGGGACAACCTGATCGCCGGCGGCATCGCCGACCTGGTTTCGGAGTTCCGGCAGCTCGGCTGCAACTCCGAGATCCTGCTCGCCGAGGTCCCCAACCCGGAACAGTTCGGGGTCGCCGAGCTGACGCCCGAGGGGAAGGTCCGCCGCCTGGTCGAGAAACCGCCGGAGCCGAAGAGCAACCTGGCGCTGGTCGGCGTCTACATGTTCGACGCCTCGATCTTCGAATCGGTGCGGCGGATCGCGCCGTCGGCCCGCGGCGAGCTCGAGATCACCGACGCGATCCAGGATCTGATCGACCGCGGCCTCGACGTCCACCCCCACATCGTCCGCGGCTGGTGGAAGGACACCGGCAAGCTCGACGACATGCTGGAGGCCAACCGCATCGTGCTCGAGGGGATGGAGGTGCGGCGCGGCGGCGGCAAGCATGGCGAGATCGGAGTCGGCAGCCGGATCGAGGGGCGGGTGCAGATCGGCGAGGGGGTCGAGCTGATCGATTCGCTGGTGCGCGGGCCGGTGGTGATCGGCGACGGCGCCCGGCTGGAGCACGCCTTCGTCGGCCCCTACACCTCGATCGGCGAGCGCTGCACGCTGGTGCGCTGCGAGATGGAGAACTCGATCGTCCTCGCCGACTCCGAGATCCGCGACATCCCGCTGCGCATCGACGGCTCGCTGATCGGCCGCAACGTGCGCATCGTCAAGACCGACTTCAAGCCCAAGGCCTACCGCTTCATGCTCGGCGACAACTCGGAGGTCGGGATCAGCTAGATGCGGTGCCTGATTCTGGGCGGCACCGGCATGCTGGGTAAGGCGGTGGTGGCCGAGGCGCGCTCCCGCGGCTGGGCCGCCCTCGGCCTCTCCCGGGCTCAAGCCGACCTCACGGACCGCGACCGCCTCCTCGGCTGGGCGGAGAGCTTCCGTCCCGAGGTGGTGGTCAACTGCGCGGCGTACACCAAGGTCGATGCCGCCGAGACCGACCGCGAGCGGGCGTTCGCGGTCAACGGCGACGGGGCGGCCCACGCCGCCGCCCTGGCGGCCCGGGCGGGAGCGCGGCTGGTCCAGGTCTCGACCGACTACGTCTTCGACGGCAAGGCGGCTGAGCCCTACGGCGAGGACGCCCCCACGACGCCGCTCTCGGTCTACGGCCAGAGCAAGCTCGCGGGGGAGCACTCGGCGCTCGCCTGCGACCGCGCCGCCGTGGTGCGGACGAGCTGGCTGTTCGGCCCCGGCGGCCCCAACTTCGTGGCGACGATGGTGGGCCTGATCGAAGCCGGCCGGCTGCCGCTGCGGGTGGTGGCGGACCAGCAGGGGTGCCCCACCTCGACGCCGTCGCTGGCCCGCGCGCTGCTCGACCTCGCCGCGCGCGAGGCCACGGGAATCGTTCACTATCGCGACCGGGAGCCGGTCTCCTGGTACGCTTTCGCGGTCGAGATCGCCCGCCTCTGGTCCGGCGCGGTCGAAGTGGTGCCCGTCACCACCGCGGAATTTCCCCGTCCCGCGCCCCGTCCGGCCTACTCGGTCCTGGACGTCGGGCGCTTCGAACATCTGGCTGGCCGGCGCGTGGAGCCCTGGGAAGCAGGGCTGGTCGAGACGCTGGCGCATCTGCGGGCATCGCGGCCTTCGCGGAAAGAGAGGAATCGATGAGAGCACTGATCACCGGCATCACCGGTTTCGCCGGGTCCCACCTGGCGGAATATCTGCTCGCGGAGCACCCGGACGTGGAGGTCTTCGGCACCTTCCGCTGGCGCAGCCGCATGGACAACGTGGAGCACCTCGACCGGCAGATCAAGCTCGTCGAGGCCGACCTGCGCGACTACACCTCGATGCACCACGCGCTCGAGGTCACGCGGCCGGACTACATCTTCCACCTCGCCGCGCAGAGCTTCGTGCCGGCGAGCTGGAACGCGCCCAACGACACCGTCATCACCAACGTCACCGGGCAGACCAACCTGTTCGAGGCGATCCGCGCCCTGAAGCTCGATCCGGTCGTGCAGATCGCCTGCTCCAGCGAGGAGTACGGTCTGGTCCTCGCGGACGAGACGCCGATCAAGGAGACCAACCCGCTGCGGCCGCTCTCCCCCTACGCCGTCTCCAAGGTCGCCCAGGACTACCTCGGCTACCAGTACTTCCAGAGCTACGGCATCAAGGCCATCCGCACCCGCGGCTTCAACCATACCGGGCCGCGGCGGGGGCAGGTCTTCGTCACCTCCAACTTCTGCAGCCAGGTGGCGTCGATCGAGCTGGGGCTCCAGGAGCCGGTGATCCGGGTGGGCAACATCGACGCCGTCCGTGACTTCACCGACGTGCGCGACATGGTGCGCGCCTACTGGCTCGCGGTCACCAAGGCCAAGCCCGGCGAGGTCTACAACATCGCCACCGGCAAGGGGATCACCATCCGCGAGATGCTGAACCTGGTGCTCTCGCTCTCCAAGGTCGAGGTGAAGATCGAGGTCGATCCGGAGCGCCTGCGCCCTTCCGACGTCGAGATCCTGATCGGCGACAGCTCGAAGTTCCGGGCCGACACCGGCTGGGAGCCGAAGATCCCGTTCGAGCAGACGGTCGGCGACCTGCTCGAGTACTGGCGCCAGACACTCGCCCACCGCAAGCAGCGCCTCGCCTGACCGATTGGGATGCACTCCTAGATGCACATCCTGATCACCGGCGTCGGCGGCTTCGTGGGCTCGCGGCTCGCCCGCCATCTCCTCGCGCGCGGGGACCGGGTAAGCGGCACCTACGTCGACGCCCGTCCCGGCCTGGAAGGAGCGGAGCTCTTCGAGGCCGACCTCCTGGACCGCGCCGCCTTGGAAACCGCGGTGCGCGCGGCGTCCCCCGACGCGATCGTGAACCTCGCCGGGCTCTCGCACATCGGCGAGTCGTGGGACTGGCAGCGGATGTCCGATTACTTCTGGGTCAACATCGCGGGGACCGGCAACGTGCTCGCCGCGGCCGCCGCCTGCGGCAACCCGCCGGTGGTGATCGCGTCGAGCGCCGACGTCTACGGCAAGGTGCCGGAGGGGGAGCAGCCGATCCCAGAATCCCGCCCCGTCGCGCCGCAGACCCCCTATGCGCTGACCAAGGCGGCGGCCGAGCGGCTCGCCCTCGCCAACCCTGAGAATGCCGCGGTGATCGTCCGCTCGTTCAACCTGATCGGTCCCGGGCAGGCCCCCAAGTTCGCTCTCGCCTCCTGGGCCGCGCAGCTGGCCGCCATCCGCCGGGGCGAGCGGCCGCCGGTGCTGGAGGTGGGCGATCTCTCCACCTGGCGCGACTTCATCCACGTCGACGACGGCGCCGAGGCCTACCGCCTGCTGGCGGAGAAGGGGGACCGGGGGGGCGTCTACAACCTGGCGAGCGGCCAGGCCGTGCAGATGCGCGACGCCCTGCAGCGCCTCCTCCGGATCTCGGGCGTGCAGGCCGAGGTGAAGGAGGGGGTCTACCCTCCGCGTCCGTTCGACATCCCCTACCTCTCGGGCGACGCCGGCCGCCTCCGTGCCCTCGGTTGGGAGCCGCGGCGGAGCGTGGACGACGCCCTGCTCGATCTCTGGCGAGATCATTCGAGCCCATCATGAAGATCCTGCTCACCGGCGGCACCGGCTTCCTCGGCCGCCGCATCGTCTCCGAGCTCTCCGGCCGCCACGCGCTGCGTCTCCTGGTGCGCCGCGGCTCCTCGCGGGAACGGTTCCCCCACGGCGTCGAGTTCGCCGAAGGGGACGTCACCGACCGCGCCAGCCTCGCGCCGGCCCTGGCGGGCTGCGACGCGGTGATCCACGCCGCGGCGCTGGTCAAGATCCTCGCCCCCCGCGAGCAGTTCGACCGCATCAACGCTGGCGGCCTCGAGAACGTCCTCGCCGCGGCCGAAACGGCGGGGCACGTCGAGCGGATGCTCTACATCTCCAGCTTCATGGCGCTCGGCCCCACCGATGGCGGGGTGCTCGACGAGTCCGCCGAGCCGCGCGACCGCGCCTGGATCAACGACTACGAGCGCACCAAGACCCTCTCCGACCGCTCGGCCCGCAAGGCGATCGCCGCCGGCGCGCCGCTCGGCGTGGTCTACCCCGGGGTGATCTACGGCCCGGGGGAGATGACCGAGGGGAACATCGTCGTGCGCCACATCCTCGACCTCGTCCACGGCCGCCTGCCGGGGCTGATCGGCAGCCCCGCGCGGCGCTGGAACTACGTCTACGTGGACGACGTCGCCCGCGGCGTCGCCCTCGCCCTGGAGAGCCCCACGCCCGGCGGACGCTACGTGCTCGGCGGCGAGAACGTGACGCTCGGCGAGTTCTACGGCCTCGTCGGCCGGGCGACCGGGGCGAAGATCCCCTCGCTGCGCATCCCCGACGCGATCGCTAAGGCGGCTGGCGCGGCGCAGAAGGCCTGGAGCCAGCTGCGCGGCACCACCCCGCAGCTCACCCCCGATCTCGTCGAGGTCTACAGGCACGACTGGGCCTACAGCTCGGCCAAGGCGGAGAAGGAGCTCGGCTATCACGCGCGACCGCTGGCCGAGGGGCTCGCCTCGACAATCGCCTGGCTGCGGGAGACCGGCCAGATGGAGAAGCACAAATAATGGCGCTGACCCGCGGCGAGCTGGCGCGCAAGGTCGTCCACATGGGCGTGGGCACGATCGCCTTCTCCCTGCGCTGGCTGGGCCCCTTCTGGGCGGCGATCCTCGCCGCCTGCGCCCTCGGCTTCAACCTCTTTCTGCTTCCGCGCATCGGCGGCCGCAAGCTCTGGCGGCAGCACGAGGTGGAGTCCGGCGCCTCGATCGGCATCATCCTCTATCCGCTTACCGTGCTGCTGCTGATCCTGGTCTTCTACCAGCGGCTGGAGGTGGCGGCGGCGGCCTGGGGGATCCTCGCCTTCGGCGACGGCATGGCCTCGGTCGCCGGCATGTCGATCGGCCGGCGGAAGCTCCCCTGGAACCCGCGAAAGAGCTGGATGGGGTCGCTCGCCTACGTCCTCTTCGGCACCCTGGCCACGGCCGCGCTGCTGGTCTGGACGGCGCCGGCGCAGGGGAGAGCGTACGGCTGGGCGTTCGCGCTGGCGGCCGGCTTCGCCACCGCCCTGCTCGCCGCCGCGCTCGAATCCCTGCCGCAGGGGCTGGACGACAACCTCGGCGTGCCACTGATCTCCGGGCTCTTCCTGCTCGGGCTCGTCCTCACCCAGGGGCGCTGGGAGGCCTTCCTGGCCGATCCCGGCCTGCCGGTGCGGCTGGCGATCGCCGCCGCCGCCAACGCGGCGCTCGCCGGCCTCGCCTATGCCGCGCGCACCGTGAACCGCTCGGGCGTGATCGCCGGCTTCCTGGTGGGGTTCCTGATCTACGCCTTTCTGGACTGGCAGGGCTATCTCCTGCTGATCGCCTTCTTCGTCATCGGCAGTGCCTGCACCAAGCTCGGCTACCGGAAGAAGGCAGCCGCCAAGCTCGCCCAGGAGGACAAGGGGCGGCGCGGAGCGCGGCACGCCCTCGCCAACGCCGGGGTCGCCACCGCCTGCGCCCTGTTCGCGGCGGCCACTCCGTACCCCGTGCTCTTCGCCCTCGCCTTCGCCGGCGCCTTCGCCACCGCCGCCGCCGACACCGCGTCGAGCGAGATCGGCCAGCTCCTCGGCCGCCGCACCTACCTCGTCACCACCTTCCGCCCGGTGCCGCGCGGCACCGAGGGGGCGGTTTCGCTCGAAGGCACGCTCGCCGGGATCTTCGCCTCGCTGGTGATCGCCGCCCTCGGCGCGGCGCTGGGGCTGTTCTCGTGGAAGGGCGTGCCGGTCGTCGTCTTCGCCGCGTTCGTCGGCACCACGTTCGAGAGCGTGGTGGGCGCCGCGCTCGAAAAGCGCCGGCTCCTCGACAACGAGGCGCTCAACTTCCTGAACACCCTGGTGGGGGCCCTGGTCGCTGCGGCCTTCGCCGCCTGGGTCGTCTGAGGTTCTCCCGTGTCCAAGCCAGTCTCTAAGCTCTCGCTCTACTCCCAACTCGCGCGGCCGTTCACGCTGCTGCCGCCGCTGCTGGGGATCGTCTCGGGCTCGATCTGCGCCTTCGGCTCGATCCACAACCCGGACCCTGCCCGAGCCGTCACGCTCACCGTGGTGCTCACGGTGATCCTCGGCTCCCTCTGCGCCAGCTTCATGAACGCGGCCTCGAACGCGATCAATCAGATTTACGACCTGGAGATCGACCGCCTCAACAAGCCGAACCGGCCGCTGGTCACCGGCGCGCTCTCCGTGCGCGAGGCCTGGATCTTCTCCTGGATTTTCTACGCGCTGGCGCTGATCCCCACCTGGCTGGTGGTGCCGTTCCCCTACAACACGTTGCGGGAGAAGCTCGCCGCACCGGTCGGAGAGCACGCGACCTTCTTCATCTATCTCGCGGGCCTGCTCTTCACCTTCATCTACTCGGCGCCCGAGCTCGGGCGGACGAAGATCCACGGCATGCTGGCCAACTTCACGATCGCGATCCCGCGCGGCGTCCTGCTCAAGGTGGCGGGCTGGGCGATGGTGGCGCATGTCGCCTTCACCGAGCCCTGGTACATCGGCGGGGTGATCGGTCTGTTCCTGATCGGCGCCGCCTCCACCAAGGATTTCGCGGACATGGAGGGGGACCGCGCCGGCGGCTGCAAGACGCTGCCGATCCTCTACGGCCCCAAGAAGGCGGCGTGGATCATGGCGCCGTTCTTCGTGATCCCCTGGCTGTTCGTCCCCCTGGGCGCCTTCCTGCCCGATCCGCAGAACCCGTCGCACGCCATCCTCACCGGCAACCCGGCGATCCTCACCGCTTTCGGCGTCCTCTTCACGATCTGGGGGAGCTACACGGTCTGGCTGTTGCTGCGCGATCCGAGCTCGCTCACCACGACGGAGAACCACCCGTCCTGGAAGCACATGTACCTGATGATGATGGGCGCGCAGGTGGCGTTCGCGCTGGCGTACATGTTCTAGGCTCCCCACACCTCCCGGAACAGCCGCGCGAAGTTGCCGCCGAGGATCTTCTCCACGCGGGCCCCGGAGTGCCCGCGCTTCGACAGCCTCGCGGCGAGGGTTTCGAAGCGGCGCGGCGTGTTGAGGTCCGGCACGAAGGTGTAGACGTCCTCCGACTCGCCCGGCGCGGAGATCCCCTGGCGGCGACGGTCGGCCACGTTCTCGCGAAAACGCTTCACGTATTCCGGCGTCAGCTCGATCCTCGAGATCCCGCCGTCGGTGCCGAGCCCCACGTGATCCTCGCCGCAGACGTCGAGCGCGTGCTCGACGTGCCGGACCAGGTCCTCGGCCACCGGCTGCCCCTTCGTCCGCAGAAAGGGCATGAAGTAGATCCCCACCACGCCGCCCTTGCGGGCCAGCAGGCGGAGCTCCTCGTCGGTCTTGTTGCGGGGGAGGTCGGCGACCGCGGCGCAGCCGGTGTGGGTGATCGCCACCGGCTTTCTCGACGCCGCGATGCCGTCCAGCGTCGTGCGGTGCCCGCAGTGGCTGAGGTCGACCAGGACGCCGAGGCCATTCATGCGCTCCACCATCTGGGTCCCGAGGCGGCTCAGGCCCGCGTTGGCAGGCTCCAGGCAGCCGTCCCCGAGGAGGTTCCGGCGGTTGTAGGTGAGCTGGAGGATGCGGACGCCGAAGCGGCTGAACAGCTCCACCCGGTCCGGGTCCTCGCCGAGCGGCGTCGCGTCCTGGAAGCCGTAGATGATCCCCAGCCGGTGGCTCGCCTTGGCCCGTTCCAGGTCCGCGGCCGACTTGATCTTCATCAGCACGTCGGGGTGGGCGTCGATCTCCCGCTCCCAGAAGCCGATCGTCTTGAAGGTCTGCTCGAAGACGTCCGCCCCGCTCCCCAGGGCGCCGACCGTCAGGTTCAGCGCGGTCAGCCCCGAGGCGCGGATGTCCGCGAGATCGGCCGCGGTCAGCGGTCCGTCCCCCCCGCCTCCGGGTCCCCCCAGGGCGTCGATGACAATGGCCTGGTCGTATCCCGACCAGGGAGAAGGCGGCGGCTCCGTCACGGCCCCGGCGACTCCGCGAGGCACGGCGGCATGGGCCGCCGCCAGCGAGGAGAGGAAGATGAACCGCCGGCGATCCAGGCTTCCGGACACGGGATCCTCCTTGAATCCGAGATTTCTCTCAACGGCGCGCCTCCCGATCCTCCAGGAGGGCGAAGAGCAGCCTACCCGGAAGAGGTCTTCAAGGTGTCATTGAAGTGTAAAATCGGTCCGATTCCAGCCCAGGCGAAGAGACTCCCACTCGGGAGCGAGGATGCTCATGATGATCTCGCTCCAGTACTGGTCAGCGGCTCCGTCGGGCCTTCCGGGCACCTTCAAGGAGTCGCGGCGCACCCCCTCTCGCTGGAACCCCAACCGCTCGTAACAGCGAATGGCGCGCGGGTTGGTGTCGAAGACACCGAGCTCGACACGGTGCGCCCGGTGCTCGTCGAAGGCGCGGACCAGCGCCGCGCGCATCAGCGTGGCGCCGAGGCCTCGCCCCTGGGCCGCGGGATCGATCAGCACCCGGCCGATCCGCAGCGAGCGGTTGCGCGGATCGAGGGCGCCGAGCTCGAGATGGCCGAAGGCTTCGCCGCGCTCCGTATCGACGGCCTTGAAGATGAGCCGGTCCCCGCGCTCGGCGCTGTCGCGGAGGTGCTTCTGAAGATCCGTCCGGGTCGGCGGATATCCGAAGGTGGAGGCCGTCCACCAGAGGTGGGTCTCCAGCGAGGGGATCCAGCCGATGAGCCGGTCGATATCCGCTGCCGTGAAGGGGATCAGCTCGATCATGAACCTTATCCTTTTATCTGCAAAAGCGGGCATGTATAAGAAACGTAAAACCGTTCGTTCGATGCCTCTTACTCCTGGTGACCCTGTGGATTTTCATCTATCCTCTCCCCAAAGTCTTGAATCGAATCACATCGGTTTCCGTGTTTGCCGTCGCGGAGGCCAAGGAGGAGAGCACCATGGTACCGAGTTTCCTGCGGAGTCGGACGAGTCGATGGATGACGCTGGCACTTCTGGCGCTCTGCGCGGGCGGAGCCGGGAGAGCCGCCTGGGCGGGTCAGGGCTACCTCGGCGAGGTGGAGCCCAACGGCACGGCGGCGACCGCCAGCCCGATCGCCGGCACCAACGTGGTGGTCCGGGGCAATCTCTACCCCAACGGCGACGTCGACTTCTACTCCTTCACCGCCAACGCGGGAGACCGGGTCTACGCGGCGACGATGACTTCCTTCTCGGCCGGCAGCAGCACCGACAGTCAGCTCACCCTGCTGGCGTCCGACGGCACTACCGTGGTCGAGTTCGACGACGACAACGGCTCCTTCGCCGCCCTGTCCTCCTCGATCGCGGGAGCCATCATTCCCACCACCGGGACCTACTACCTCAAGGTCAACGACTTCACCGCCGGCACCACTACGGAGCGCCCGTATGAGCTGCACTTCCGGTTGCAGAGCGGTTCGCCGACGCCCGAGGTCGAGCCGAACGACACGCCGGCCACCGCGACCCCCCTGCCGGCCAACGGCTGGGTGAGCGGCGCGCGCAACCCGGCGGCGGCCACGGAGCAGGACTGGTACAGCCTGACGCTGAACGCCGGCGACACCGTCTACCTCTCGCTCGACCTCGATCCGGAGCGCGACGGCGTCACCTGGAACGGCCGGCTCGGCTTCGGCCTCTTCGGCGACGCGGGCAACCAGATCCTGGTCGTCGACGACGCCGGCACGGGGGACGTATCGCCCAACCCCAACATCCCTTCCGAGGCGATGTTCTTCACGGTGAAGACGGCCGGTACCTACTTCGCGTTCGTCGACTCGGCCACGGCCGCGACCGGCGGACCGACGGCCACCTATCACCTGAGCGTCAGCGTGCACCCGGCGACCGATGAGGGGGTCAACTGCACGACGTACACCAGCACGGACATCCCGAAGACCATCGGCCCCGGGACCGGCCTCGTCAGCTCGACGATCACCGTGCCGGGCAACCCGCGGATCGCCGACCTCGACGTCAGCATCGTGCTCAACCACGCGCTGATGCAGGACATCGACGCCCACCTGCGCTCGCCGGCCGGCAACGACAACGGGCTGTTCACCGACATCGGCGCGGCGGCCACCGGCGGCCAGACCATGATGGACGTCACCTTCGACGACGAGGCCGGAATTCCGCCGAGCTTCACGGTCCTCAGGGGGGTCCAGCTCAAACCCGAGAACAACTCCACCGCCGGTACGGCCAGCACCTCCGGCGCCTATCGACTCTCCTGGTTCGACGGCGAGAACGCGGGCGGCACCTGGACCCTCGACCTGCGCGACGACACCGCCGGGGCTAACGGCGGCACGCTGACCTCCTGGAGCATCCGCGTCTGCGAGCCCCCGCCGCCGCCGCCCTGCGCGACCGGCTTCACGCCGACGACGGTGTTCACCACCGACTTCGAGAGCGGCGCCGCCGGCTTCACGCACTCCGGCACCCAGGACGAGTGGCAGCTCGGCACGCCCGCCACCCCCGCCACCACCACCGCCAACCCGGTGGCGGCGTTCACCAACTGCAACAGCGGCGTCAACTGCTGGAAGACCGATCTCACCGGCACCTACAACGCCTCCAGCAACCAGGATCTGCTGTCGCCGAACATCAACCTGGCCGGCCTGCAGCCGCCGGTGGTGGTCACCTGGGCGCAGCGCCACCAGATCGAGACCGCCAACTTCGACCATATGTTCGTCGACTTCCAGCAAGTTGGCGGCGCCACGCCGGTGCGGCTCTACGAGTGGCTTGATCCAACGCCGATCAGCGCATCGGCCGGCACCGGCAATCCCCAGGTGAACATCGGCGGGAGCATCGGTTGGGGCCTCTACTCGCGGCGGGCCGACAGCCTCGCCGGCCTCAACACCGAGCTGCGCTTCCACCTCGACAGTGACAGCTCCGTCAACTTCGCCGGCCTGGCGGTCGACGACGTCACGGTGACCGCCTGCCGCGCGCTGGTCGCCGACCTCTCGATCACCAAGACGGACGGCGTCACCACGGCGGTGCCCGGCGGCTCGGTGACCTACACGATCACCGCCACCAACCCCGCGGGCGCCGATCCGGTGACCGGCGTCACCGTGGCGGACACCTTCCCAGCGGTGCTGACCTGCACCTGGACCTGCGCGGGCTCCGGCGGCGGCACCTGCACGGCGGCCGGCTCCGGCAACATCAACGACGCCACAGTCGCCCTGCCGGCCAACTCCAGCGTCACCTACACCGCGACCTGCGCGATCAGCGCGTCGGCCACGGGGACGCTCAGCAACACGGCGACCGTGACCGGTGCCGGTGACCCCAACGCGGGCAACAACAGCGCGACGGACACCGACACGCTGGCGGCGAGCGCCGACCTCTCGATCACCAAGACGGACGGCGTGACCACGGCCACCCCCGGCGGCTCGGTGACCTACACGATCACCGCCTCCAACGCCGGCCCGAGCAACGCCGCCGGCGCCACGGTGACCGACACCTTCCCGGCGCCGCTGACCTGCACCTGGACCTGCGCGGGCGCCGGCGGCGGCACCTGCACGGCGTCGGGCTCGGGCAACATCGGCGACACCGTCAACCTGCCCTCGGGCGGCAGCGTCACCTACACGGCGAGCTGCACGGTCTCGGCGTCGGCGACCGGTACGTTGAGCAACACCGCCACGGTGGCGGCGCCCGCTGGCGTGACCGATCCCACCCCCGGCAACAACTCGGCCACGGACAGCGACACGCTGGCGGCGAGCGCCGATCTCGCGATCACCAAGACGGACGGCGTGACCACGGCCACGGCGGGCGGCTCGGTGACCTACACCATCGTGGCCTCCAACTCCGGCCCGAGCGCCGCCACCGGCGCCACGGTGACCGACACCTTCCCAGCCTCGCTGACCTGCACCTGGACCTGCGCGGGCGCCGGCGGCGGCACCTGCACGGCGGCGGGCTCCGGCAACCTCGGCGACACCGTCAACCTGCCCTCGGGCGGCAGCGTCACCTACACGGCGAGCTGCACGATCTCCCCCTCGGCCACCGGCTCGCTGGTCAACACGGCGACGGTGGCGGCGCCCGCCGGCACGACCGATCCCAACCCCGGCAACAACAGCGCCTCCGATACCGACGCGCTGGGGGCGAGCGCCGACTTGAGCATCACCAAGACGGACGGCGTCACCGCGGTGACGGCCGGCGGCTCGGTGACCTACACGATCGTGGCCTCCAACGCCGGTCCGAGCACCGCGACCGGCGCCACGGTGGCGGACACCTTCCCGTCCTCGCTGACCTGCACCTGGACCTGCACGGGCGCCGGCGGCGGCACCTGCACGGCGTCGGGCTCCGGCAACATCAACAACACGGTGAACCTGCCGTCGGGCGGCAGCGTCACCTATACGGCGAGCTGCACGGTCTCGGCGTCGGCCACCGGCACGCTCTCCAACACCGCCACGGTGACGGCTCCGGCCGGCGTCACCGATCCGACCCCGGGCAACAACAGCGCCACCGACAGCGACACCGTCACCGCGGCCCCCGGCGCCTCGGTGTCGGGCACCAAGACGGCGGCCGGAACGTTCACCCCGGGCAGCACCGTGACCTACACCATCATCCTCACCAACAGCGGCTCCGGCGCTCAAGCCGACAATCCGGGCAACGAGCTCACCGACGTCCTGCCGCCGCAGCTCACGCTGGTCTCCGCCACGGCCACGAGCGGCACCGCGGCGGCCAACACCGGCACCAACACCGTCACCTGGAACGGCGCGATTCCGGCCGCCGGCTCGGTGACGATCACCATCACCGCCACGATCAACGCCGGCGCCACGGGGACGATCTCGAACCAGGGGACGATCTCCTACGACTCCGACGGCAACGGCACCAACGACGCGACGGCCCAGACCGACGATCCGGCCGCCGCGGGCACGGCCAACCCGACCAGCTTCGTGGTGGGTGGTGGCGTTCCGGTGCCGCCGATCCCGACCCTGTCGGACCTCGGCCTGCTGCTGCTGGCGGCGGCCCTGGCGATCCTGGCTCTCGCGGTGATGAAGCGCCGCCGGCCCGGTCAGGTGAGCTGAGCGGTTGCTTCCGGGGCGGCCGGTCCGGACGACGGCGGCTGCCCCGGCCTGAAATGTAGAGTCTGAGATGTAGCGATTGACGACCGGCGCCAGGGGTTCCCACGAATCCCTGGCGCTTTTGCGTGGAGCCGCGGGCCGGTTCACGGCATCCGGTTGCGGCCCGCGGCGTCTTCGGCTAGGATTACCGACTCAAGCCTTACAGTCGAAGCTCGTATCCGACACTGACGTACATTCAGAAGGTCGGGCGCCCAGGGTGCAGGGATTCCTTCGGAGTCTACGGATCTCCGACATTCTGCTCCCTCGATGCTCCTGCCGGAGGACCCCAGCATGAAATCGAAGCTCGTGATCGCGGTAGCGCTGACGATCGCCCTCTTGAGCGCCGTCCAGGCCGGCGCGCAGGCCAACGCCGCCAACTATTCCTTCAGCACGACGACGACCGGCTCGCTCATCGATATGAGCAGCGGCACGACGACGCTCGTCGGCGCCGACCAGGACGACACCGCCTCGGCGGTGACCTTGCTGGGCTTCGACTTCTATTTCATGGGCGTCCGCCAGGACCGCTTCTCGGTGAACTCGAACGGCACGCTCCGCTTCGGCGGGACGGTGGTCTCGACCACCGCCTACGATCCGCTCGGCCAGGCCGGCCAGTCGCTGGTCACCGCCTATGGCGCCGACCAGCGCACGCACGCCGGCAACGGCAAGGTCCATTTCAAGGTCACCGGCAGCGCGCCGAACCGCGTGGCGGTCGTCGAGTGGCTCAACATGCAGTCGGACTTCAACTCCGGCGGCACGGTGGACCTGACCTACCAGGTGCACCTCTTCGAGACCACCGGCGCCATCGAGTTCGTCTACGGCTCGATGTCTCTGAGCGCCAACGGCGCGGCGGACGCCAACTCGGTGAGCCCGCAGCTCGGCTTCTCCTCGAATAACACCGTGGGCACCGTCGGCTCGATCACCGCGGCCCAGAGCGGCACGCCGGCGCCGACCTTCAGCGGCGCCGCGGCCACGCCTGTGAACAACGCCTACGTGGCCGGGCCGATCACCGTCCTCACCTCCGCCGCGGACGGCTCGCGCCGCACCTTCCTGCTGACGCCGCCGGTGGTCAACCCGCCCGGCGGACCGCTGACGTTCACCGGCGTGTCGGCGACCGGCATGACGCTCAACTGGACGGACTCCTCGAACGAGACCGGCTACGCCATCTACATCTCGACCGACGGCACGAATTTCAGCTTCCTCAACACCGCGGCGCAGAACGCGACCAGCTTCACCGCCACCGGCCTGTTCGGCTCCACGACCTACTTCTGGCGGGTCTACGCGGTCAACGAGGGGAGCACGGCGTTCATCGCCGGCGGCCAGACGACCGCCACGCCGACGCCGAACACGTCGCTCGGCTCGGGACTGTGGAGTGCCCCGGGGACCTGGTCGACCGGTGCCGTCCCCACCGCCAACGACGCCGTGACCATCGCCGGCGGGACGACGGTGACGATCGATACCGCCGCGGCTGCCTACTCGGTCGCGGTCGCGGGCACCCTGCAGTTCGAGCAGACCACGGCGCGCACCCTCTCCGTCGGGACCGACGTCACCGTCCAGGGCGGCGGCACGCTGCAGTCCAACCCCGCCGGCACCCAGACCGGCCACACGCTCAGCATCGCGGGCAGCCTGACGAACAACGGCACGCTCGACTTCTCGACCAACGCGGATACGGCGGGCGCCATCATCGCCTTCACCGGCACGAACAACACCACCTTCTCGGGCACGGGCGCCACCACCGACATCCGCCAGATCACGGTCACCAAGGGCACCACGCCGGCCTCGATCCTCGAGATCACGACGTCCAGCTTCACCGTCCGCGGCGTCACTACCGACACGGTGGTCGGCGGCTGGCTGGTGATGGCGAACGGCACGCTCAAGATCTCCGGAACGTTCGCCGGCACCAGCCGGGTCTTCGCGGCGGCCGCCTACACCATCCCGGCCAGCTTCGGGTTCTGGCTCAACAACCCGAACTACACGGTCGCGGCCCAGAACGGCAACGCGATCGTCAACGGCCAGCTGCGGGTGTCGCAGGGCACCTTCAATCAGGGCACGTTGAACACCGCCACGATGACCGGCGCCGCCGGCGCGGTGTTCACCTTCGAGGGCGGCACCGTCAACCTCGCCGGCCGCTTCAACCCGTCGACCGCGGTCACCTACAACCAGAGTGGCGGCACCGTCAACCTGGCGACCGTCGGCAACTCCGGCTCCGGCACCGCCAACGGCACGTTCACGCTCGCGGCCGCCGCCACCTTCAACATGACCGGCGGCACGATCAACCTCGTCCAGGCCAGCACCGGCGCCACGCCGGTCGACTACAACAACGCCGCCGTCGTCGTGGCCTCGACCGGCACGGTCCAGGCGGGCACCGCCGCCACCGTGACCAACTTCAACTTCCGGGTGCGCGGCAGCCTTCCGAACTTCGTCATCGACAACACGACGAACAACAAGACGGCGACCTTGGGCGCGCAGACCAACCTGCTCGGCACGACGCTGATCAAGACCGGCGCGACCTTCGTGATCAACGGCCAGATCTGCCTGGTGATCGGCCCGACCTTCACCAACAACGGCACGCTGACCGGCACCGCCGCCAGCACCCGCTTCTACTTCCTCGGCGGCAGCGGACCCACGACCTATAACGGCACCGGCGTCGTCACCGCGCCGCTGACCTCCTTCGAGGTCGACAACGTCGCCGGCGTCACGATCGATCCTGGAACGACCAACCAGGTCGTCGCCACACGCTTCAACAATTTCAGCGGCGGTCTCACCGGCGCCGGCAAGCTCACCCTCGGCAACGGCGGGGCGACCACGGCGATCGTCCAGCTCGGCGTGGCGGGAGTCACCCAGGTCGTGAACGGCTTCGACGTGCCGCCGGTCTTCAATCCCGGAACGGGGGGCGTGAACCTGCTGTACGCGCCGGAGCTCACCGGCCGGACCACCGGCCCCGAGGTGCCGCCGTCGCGTACCTTGAACCTGCTCAGCATCACCAACCCGAACAACATCACGATCGCCGGCGGCGACATCACCGTGAACGGTGTGGCTGCGGGATCGATCGCCCTCAGCGGAGGGCGCGTCATCACCGGCTCGAACACGCTCTACTTCAACTCCGCGGCCGGCACCGTGACGCGCACCACCGGCTACGTCGACGGCAACTTCAAGAAGTCCGTCGCGGCGGCTGCCAGCGTGACCTTCGAGGTGGGCACGGCCAACGGCTACACGCCGGTGGTCTTCAACGTCACGGCCGGGACCTTCCCGGCCGACGTGACGGTGGCCGCGATCCAGACGGCCGCTCCGGGCATCCAGCCGTTGAGCAAGGTGATCACCCGCTACTGGCGGCTGACGGCGACAGGCATCACGTCCGACGTCACCTTCAGCTATCTCGACCCAGCGGACATCCCGGGCACGGTGACCGAGGCCAACCTCCACGTCCTGAAGCACGAGGGGGGAAATCCCGCCGACTACAGCGATCAGGGGGGCACCATCAACACGGCGGCCAACACCGCCACGGTGACGGGGGTCACCTCCTTCTCCGACTGGACGCTGGGCGAGGCCGGGGCCGATCTGGCGATCACCAAGACCGACGGCGTCACCACGGCGACCGCCGGCGGCTCGGTGACCTACACCATCACCGCCACCAACGGCGGCACGGTGGGCAACCCCGCGGCCGTCGTCACCGATACCTTCCCGGCCGGGCTCACCTGCTCGACGACCTGCACCGGCGCCCTCGGCGGCACCTGCACGGCCGGACCGGCGGCCGGCAACATCAACGACACCGCCAACATCCCCTCCGGCGGCTCGGTGACGTACACCGCCGTCTGTTCGATCAGCCCCAGCGCGACAGGCTCCATCTCCAACACCGCGACGGTCTCCGGCGGCGCCCTCACCGACTTCAACGCCGCCGACAACTCGGCGACGGACACCGACGGATTGGGCGCCAGCGCCGATCTTTCGATCACCAAGACCGACGGGGTGACGACGGCGACGGCGGGCGGCTCGGTGACCTACACGATCACGGCCTCGAACGCCGGCCCGAGCAACGCCACGGGGGCGACGGTGGCCGACACCTTCCCGGCGTCGCTGACCTGCACCTGGACCTGCACCGGCGCGGGCGGCGGCACCTGCACGGCCTCGGGCTCGGGCAACATCAACGGCAGCGTCAACCTGCCGTCGGGCGGCAGCGTGACCTACACGGCGAGCTGCGCGATCTCGGCGGCGGCCACCGGTACGATCTCCAACACGGCGACGGTGACGGCACCGGCCGGCGTGACCGATCCGACCCCCGGCAACAACTCGGCGACCGACAGCGACACGCTGGGAGCCAGCGCGAACCTCGGGATCACCAAGACGGACGGGGTGACGACGGCGACGGCGGGCGGCTCGGTGACCTACACCATCACGGCGAGCAACGCTGGACCGAGCAACGCCACAGGGGCGACGGTGGCGGACACCTTCCCGGCCTCGCTGACCTGCACCTGGACCTGCACCGGCGCGGGTGGCGGCACCTGCACGGCGTCGGGCTCGGGCAACATCAACGGCACGGTCAACCTGCCCTCGGGCGGCAGCGTGACCTACACGGCGAGCTGCACGATCTCGGGTGCGGCCACCGGTACGATCTCCAACACGGCGACGGTGACGGCACCGGCCGGCGTGACCGATCCGGCCCCCGGCAACAACTCGGCGACCGACAGCGACACGCTGGGAGCCAGCGCGGATCTCGCCATCACCAAGACGGACGGGGTGACGGCGGCGACCGCGGGGGGCTCGGTGACCTACACCATCACGGCCTCGAACGCCGGCCCGAGCAATGCCACGGGCGCGACGGTGGCGGACACCTTCCCGGCGTCGCTGACCTGCACCTGGACCTGCACCGGCGCGGGCGGCGGCACCTGCACGGCGTCGGGCTCGGGCAACATCAACGGCACGGTCAACCTGCCCTCGGGCGGCAGCGTGACCTACACGGCGAGCTGCACGATCTCGGGCGCGGCCACCGGCACGCTCTCCAACACGGCCACGGTGACGGCACCGGCCGGCGTGACCGATCCGACCCCCGGCAACAACTCGGCGACCGACAGCGACACGCTGGGAGCCAGCGCGGACCTCGCCATCACCAAGACGGACGGGGTGACGGCGGCGACGGCGGGCGGCTCGGTGACCTACACCATCACGGCGAGCAACGCGGGACCGAGCAACGCCACGGGCGTGACGGTGGCGGACACCTTCCCGGCCTCGCTGACCTGCACGTGGACCTGCACCGGCGCGGGTGGCGGCACCTGCACGGCGTCGGGCTCGGGCAACATCAACGGCACGGTCAACCTGCCCTCGGGCGGCAGCGTGACCTACACGGCGAGCTGCACGATCTCGGGCGCGGCCACCGGCACGCTCTCCAACACGGCCACGGTGACGGCACCGGCCGGCGTGACCGATCCGACCCCCGGCAACAACTCGGCGACGGACAGCGACACGCTGGGAGCCAGCGCGGACCTCGCCATCACCAAGACCGACGGGGTGACGGCGGCGACCGCGGGCGGCTCGGTGACCTACACCATCACGGCCTCGAACGCCGGCCCGAGCAATGCCACGGGCGCGACGGTGGCGGACACCTTCCCGGCGCCGCTGACCTGCACGTGGACCTGCACCGGCGCGGGTGGCGGCACCTGCACGGCGTCGGGCTCGGGCAACATCAACAACACGGTCAACCTGCCTTCCGGCGGCAGCGTGACTTACACGGCGAGCTGCACGGTCTCGGCTGCGGCCACCGGCACGCTCTCCAACACCGCGACGGTGACGGCACCGGCCGGCGTCACCGATCCGGCCCCCGGTAACAACTCGGCGACGGACAGCGACACGCTGGGAGCCAGCGCGGACCTCGCCATCACCAAGACGGACGGGGTGACGGCGGCGACCGCGGGGGGCTCGGTGACCTACACCATCACGGCCTCGAACGCCGGCCCGAGCAATGCCACGGGCGCGACGGTGGCGGACACCTTCCCGGCGTCGCTGACCTGCACCTGGACCTGTGCCGGGGCGGGTGGCGGCACCTGCACGGCGTCGGGCTCGGGCAACATCAACAACACGGTCAACCTGCCTTCCGGCGGCAGCGTGACCTACACGGCGAGCTGCACGGTCTCGGCTTCGGCCACCGGCACGCTCTCCAACACCGCGACGGTGACGGCGCCCGCCGGCGTCACCGATCCGACCCCCGGCAACAACAGCGCCACGGATGCCGACACGATCACCGCGGCCCCCGGTGCCTCGGTGTCGGGCACCAAGACGGCGTCCGGAACGTTCACCCCGGGCAGCACCGTGACCTACACCATCACCCTCACCAACAGCGGCGCCGGCGCCCAGGCCGACAACCCGGGCAACGAGCTCACCGACGTCCTGCCGCCGCAGCTCACGCTGGTCTCCGCCACGGCTTCGAGCGGCACCGCGGCGGCCAACACCGGCACCAACACCGTCACCTGGAACGGCGCGATCGCGGCCGCCGGCTCGGTGACGATCACCATCACCGCCACGATCAACGCCGGCGCCACGGGGACGATCTCGAACCAGGGGACGATCTCCTACGACTCCGACGGCAACGGCACCAACGACGCGACGGCCCAGACCGACGATCCGGCCGCCGCGGGCACGGCCAACCCGACCAGCTTCGTGGTGGGTGGTGGCGTTCCGGTGCCGCCGATCCCGACCCTGTCGGACCTCGGCCTGCTGCTGCTGGCGGCGGCCCTTGCGATCCTGGCCCTCGCGGTGATCAAGCGCCGCCGGCCGGGCCTGGTGGACTGAAGACGGGTCGCGGTGGGCAGCCGGTCCGGACGGACGGCTGCCCGGCCGCGGATCGAAGAGAAGATCGAGAAGGAAGATAAACCCAGGAAGATCACCGGACAGACCCGCGCGGGACGCGATTCTGTCCGGTGTTGCCGCTAAAGTCCGGCTCCTACGTCCAGTGGCAGCACGCGCCGTTGGTGCCGCAGCCGGTATTGCAGCTGTCGACGATCGTGATTCCCCCCGCGGCCCGCAGCAATTCCGGGCTCTCGAGGAAGCGGAGCGTCTCCTTGTGAAGCGTGAGAGACTTCGCCTTGCCCTGCCCCTTCATCGGTTGCTTCTTTTCCACGGCTCTCTCCTTTCGGACGTTCCAGGTCAGCGTGTGCGGCCTGGTACTTCCCTGGTGCGGAAAGCCTACCGATGAGAGACAGCGCAGACCTCGGCCGCAAGCGGTTCTTCCCGCACCGCCCCGTCGCTCGCCCGCACACGATACGCGGTCGCTCCCGGACGCGAGGTGACGACGCGATGGATCTCGTCGCCCCGGAAGTGGACGGCGGCGCCGTCGTCGATGGCCAGCCCGGGCAGGAGCTCGCCGGACCGCAGCAGCCGGTGATAGGTGGGACGGCGCTCGGTCTCGCCGTTGTAATGGGGGCAGCAGCTGCCGGCGAGAAAACCGAACGATTGCAGCGGCCGGAGCTCCCCCGCGAAAGAGTCCGTCAGCCCCTGCTCGAACCAGCAGATGGCGCCGGCGCTCACCCCGGCGAGGACGACGCCCGCGTCCCAGGCCTCCCGCAGCAGCTCCGGCAGCCCCCACTCGCGCCAGACGCCCAGCAGGCTCTTGGTGTTGCCGCCGCCGACGTAGATCACGTCCTGAGCCAGCAGGTACTCTCGGAGGTCGGGAGTCCTGGCAAACAGAGGCAGATGGGAAGGGCGGCAGGGGAGTTCGGCGAACGCCTTGTAGAAGCGCTCGATGTAGGGATTGGCGTCCCCGCTCGCCGTGGCCACGAAGGCCACGGCCGGCCTTGAAGCCCGCGCCTGCGCCAGCACGTACTCGTCGACCGCCGGATTCTCCGGCTCCATCGAGAACCCGCCGCCGCCCAGCGCAATGATCTGTCGTGAAGTCTCCGGCACGGCCATTCCCCCTCCCGAATTCGACGATTTGCCCTACCGCGAGATCGCGCACGAGGCGCCGTCGATCACGTATTTCTGCGTCAGCGTATCGTTGACGGTGCCGTTGGCGTCCTTGTGCTCCTGCTTGACGGTCAGCGTGCCGTTGTTGCCGTCGAGGACCAGGACCCCGCCGGCCTTGATCTCGGCCGCGAACTGCGCCTCGGTCTTCGACGTCTCCTTCATCATCCCGGACATCATCTCGCGTTGCTCGGCAGGCAGGGCCTTCCACTGCGCCTGCATCTCCGGGGTGCCGAGCCGGGTGGCCTCTTCCATCTTGCCGGCGTGGACCAGCCCCATGTGCTTGACGGCGACCTTGCCACAGGGGTGCTCGAGGATCGCCGCGCCCTTGATCTCGGTCGTTTCGGCCCCGGCCCGGCTGAACGGCACGAGGAGCAGGGCAGCGCAGAGGAAAACGGCGGATGCGTGACGGGCGGATGCGTGACGATTGTTCATCGGCATTACCTCCTTGAAGCGGAATTCAGTTGTCTCCAACTCTCGACCGCCCAGCGGTGACTCTCCGACGCCAGGACCTCGGCCGCGGTGGCGGGCGCCATCCAGACCAGCTCGTGGTCCGCCTCCGTGCCCGAGTGCGCCACCGCTTCGACCACGGCGTCGAGGAACGTGCTCCATTTCTCGTAATGAGCCCGATCCGACTCCGAGTAGGTGAACTGCACCGCCTGAATCTCCCAGAGACCCGTGCGCACGATCAGGCCGACCTCCTCTACCGCCTCGCGCAGGACCGCCTGCGCCGGCGTCTCCCCCTCCTCGATGCCACCGCCGGGAAGAGTGATCCCCTGCGGCGTGCGCGCCAGGGCCAGCCGGCCGTGGCCGTCCGCGATCAGGCCAAAGGCGCTGGGCCGCACTCTGTAGCGCTCGCCCGCCGTGGGCACCCCGAAGACGGGAGCCTCTCGCCAGTCCTTCATGAAGGCTCCGTCATGGAATGTTCGATCCGCGGATCGGGAATGAACCAGAGGATCGCCACGAGAACATAGATCGCGAGCGCGATCCAGGAATTCACGAAAGACAGCGGGACGGCGGTGGCGTAGAGCGCCAGCGAAACCTTCCCCTTGTAGTCTCTGCCCAGGGCCACGGCCAGGGTGGAATCCTGGCCGTGCTGCGCGATCAAGGCGCGGGCCAGGAGGGTGTACGCCAGGGCCGTCATCAACAGGACCCCGCCATAGAGCGCCACCGGGATCGGAGAGAAATGATTCTCCCCCATCCAGCCGGTGACGAAAGGGACCAGCGACAGCCAGAACAGGAGATACAGATTGGCCCACAGGATGCGGCCGTTGACCTGCCGGGCGGCGTGCATCATGTGATGATGGTTGTTCCAATAGATGCCGATATAGACGAAGCTGAGAACGTAGGTCAGAAAGACCGGGATCAGCGGGCGGAGCGCGCCCAGATCCGATCCGTGCGGGACCTTCAGCTCCAGCACCATGATGGTGATCAGGATGGCGATCACTCCATCGCTGAAGGCTTCCAGGCGTCCTTTCCCCATTCACTCTCCCCCGATTTTTTCTCCAGGCCGCAGGTATCTCTCCTGGAGGATCGCGACGTGGTGCGCCGTGTGTCCGGCCACGATGTAGGCCACGGCTCTCACGGTGAAGGGATTGCCGCTGGCGGTGCCGCCGCGCACCCAGGCCTCGGCCGGAAGATTGCGGAAGAACGACAGGGTCGCCAGGCGAGTGGTCCGGAATTCCTCGACGTGACGGGCCCAGGAAAATTCATCCGCCCGCGCCGCCCCGGCGCTCACCTTCTCGTCGAAGCTCGGCAGCGGGCTGTCGAAACCGCGGGCAAACCAGAAGGCGCGGAACAGGAACACCCGCTCGGTGTCGCTGACGTGATTGAGCACCTGGCGGATACTCCACTTTTCCGGCGCATAGCGGTGAAGGGACTTTTCCTCGCTGATGCCGGAGAGGAACGCGAGGGTTTCGTCCAGCTGGGCCGCGAGCACGCCGACCACGTCGTCGCTCCGGACCCGGTTGATGTAGTTGAAATAATACGGCGCGGCTTCGTCGGGTCCGGGAAGTCCCTTCATACGATCTCCTCAAACACGTCGTAAGGGAAGGAGGGCACGCAGCCGCTCGTCGCGCAGGTACAGTCCTCCCCAGAT
The DNA here is from genome assembly GCA_963698025.1 of uncultured Acidobacteriota bacterium. Lineage (GTDB taxonomy): Bacteria > Acidobacteriota > Thermoanaerobaculia > Multivoradales > UBA5704 > DATARR01. The sequence continues at coordinate 4,642,248 of OY969112.1, forward strand.
CAGCACGCCGAGAAGACCCGGAAACAGGATCGGGAAGAGCCCGGCGCCGACGCGCACGTGGGTCGCGGTGGCGCCGCCGAGATAGCCGGTCAGCAGGATCGCGCCGAGAACCGACGTGCGCGGGATCGCATAGAGGATCGTGGAGGCGAGCAGGACGATCCCGAGGCCGGTGATCACGCTCTCGGGATATCCCAGTTGGACCGTCGCCGCCACGACGGGAGCCGGCTTGATCAGCTTCGCCACGGCGTCGAAGAGCAGGAACAGGATCGGCAAGGCGCTGAGGACGCGCCCGGCCCAGAGCCTCTGCTGCGAGGTGGGAGCGGTGTGAGTACCAGGCTGCATGCGTTGTTTCTCCATAGAAAGTCAGTAGGCGCCGGCCCCATGGCTCTCAAAAGATAGCACCGCCGGTGCTGGAGAATCCACGTCTCCTCATGTGAGCCGCTTCTCGTAGCACCGGCTGAGGGGATCGTCGGTGTAGGGACCGAACGGGGGAATCCGGTAAAAGCCCGACCGCTCGTAAAGCCCGATGGCTTCTCGCTGGTGAATCCCCGTTTCCAGCCGCAGCAAGGGGATGTGGTGAGCCCGGGCATGGGCTTCCAGATGATCGAGCATCAGCTTCGCCAACCCTGATCCACGAAACTCTGGACGCACATACATCCGCTTGATCTCGCCGTACTCACTGCCCACCAACTTGATGCCGCCACAACTCGCGGGAGTCCCCTCCGTGCGGAGCAGGAAAAACGCCACATCCTCGGCAAGCAACCTCTCGACACTGAACCCGTGGCGGCTTTCGGAGGGATAACGAGCTGCCAGATGGGCTTCCAGCTCAGTGATCAGGCTGATCGCATCGGGTGTATCCGGGCGTTCGCGAGTGATGATCGCTGACATGGGATGATGCTGCTCCGTGGTCTGTTTCAGAGGCGTCAGGGTCAGGGACGGCCACCGGCTCCGAAGCCCCGCCCGAGGGTGGCGACAAACGCCAGCAATCCAAGCGCCGCCGCGAGGAGCCAGCCCTTGCTGGGACCCACCCACAGAATGGAGGACTGAGATTCTTCCCGCCGTGAGTTGCGAAACGCGAGCAGTAGCAGCCCCACCGCGGCACCGAGACTCTCTTGTGCGGACTCGCGAAGGGCGGGGAGTGTCGGACCGGTGAAGAAGAGCGCCGCGAGGCAGGACACCGCACCGGCCACGAGATAGGGCACGACCAGCGGAGTGCGCGGGGGCAGATGCGACGCGGTGATTGCGACGGAACGTTCGTAGAGATACACGCCGAGCGCGCCCATGAGGCACCGCCAGAGCCAGCTCGGTTCCAGCGCGAGGCCCCGGAGCACGAAAGCCCAGTCGCCGGTGTTGGTGACCGCGGAGAAGACGAAGTAGCCCGCGCCCCAGAAGAGATTGAAGGCCATTGCGAACACCAGGAACAGCCGCCAGTTTGCCGGCAGCGACCGCCGAAGCCGCAAGATGCTCCAGAACCCCGCGGCAACCGCAAGGTTCATGAGAGGGCCGGCGGCATCGGTGAGCGGCCCTCCGCGAGTACAGTGAAAGTAGACGGAAGTGAGCAAGGTGACCTGACCACCAACGGCGACACACATGCCGCCGTGCCCCACGGCCTCGTGAGCCACGCACGCGACGATGAACGCGAGCGCGGCGATGGCGGCCAGAGTGCGCAATCGTGCCCCGTTGGACATTCGCTCGATGGAAGGGCTAGACCACAGGTTGCCACTCCACTTGAACTTCACGCATGACTCCCTTTGGCATGGACGGTTGGTCGGGTACGAGACTTAACTCGCCGCGCGCACGCTGACGAACGGAGCTGGAATCCGCGTGAGTTTCCGGCCCACGAAGCTCCCCGTTCAGGTTGCTTCCTGCTTCGGCCAATTCCATGCATACCAGACCACTAGCGCCGTCAGTGCGACTTCAACGACTCCCAGGAAGATGTAGAATGCCCAGGACCCCTGCATGGTGATCAGGATGATCACTGAATAGATCACGCCGAAGATGATGTTCACCCAGCGATTCAGGCCAGCCTTGAGCGCCAGCGACAGGAAAACCATGACGCTCGGGATCACCATCATGAGTGAGGTCCCCACCAGCACCGCCTGGGTCACCGCTCCGAGTGGCGGAATTTTACCCTCCAGCATCGCTTGCAGATGCCCGGGCTGAAACAGCCCGAAGTAATCTCCATAGATGTAACAGAACATCACGCCTGCCCACAGGGCTGAAAGCTTGATCTTCACGTGGATCTTGATGTCGTGCAAGGCTGTTCCGCCCGTCTTCATCGAGTCCAATGGATTCTCCTTCCTTCGATCGACCGGAGAGTGAAGAGGCCTCGGACGCAGGTTCGTACGAGGAGGGCCAGGAGGAATGGCTGGAGCCGCAACTATCCCGCGCCGGGTTGCCGATCCCGCGCTTTCTCTTCCCACTTCGGGACGTTGACGCCGACTACCAGCAGCCAGACGCAAAGGGATAGTCAACTGAATGGACATTGGTCAGGCCCGGCCTTCCCGGGATCAGACGAGCCATTCTACTCGTCCGCTCGAGGCATCCGGATCGACTTTCCCGAATACAGCCCTTCGCTGGCGAGTTGCAGATACTCCGCTAAGGGCGGAAGACCGATTTCTCTGCGGAACTGCTCGACCTTCGACGCATCTTCCAGCGGCAGGATCATGGGATTCCCCTCGGAGTCCCGCCCCGTTTGGGTGCCGTAGCGCTGCTTTCGGCCGAGATGACGCTGCAATGCGTCATAAAGAATCGCGTACATGATCGACCGGTCACCAAGGTTCTTGTAGTCCTTCTCGACCCGAGGCAGAATCGTCATCATCAGGGAGAGGTCCTCGCTGTGCTGGGCCAAAATAATGGCGTTTCCAGAGCCTTCGGGGCCAAATCGATGGAGATCGATCCAGCCAACTTCCTGGATCAGGGCTTTCAAGTACTCCCTGTTCTCGACGACGACTTTTGAGGCAGGTCCCATAATCCCGGCCTTCATCGCTGCCTGGTCCCTCAGCATGCGCTCGTGGATCTCCCGCGAGACCGCATCCGCGCGCTCCCGCGAGACCTCGTGAACCTGTCCGACCGGCACGGCTTTGAAGGCGCATTCAGCAGGCACCGAGTTGAGCCGTCGGTACTCCGTAACCTGGCCAGAGGATTCTATCCGAAGAGTTTCAGCCTGCTGCGAAACCTCCCAGGTCTTCAAGTAGTCATCGTCGCGAACCGTCCAGGTTTGCGGTTTGCGAGCCTCGATCCCCAGGACCCGCACAACTCCTGGTCCTGGCATCCAGATCCGGTCGCCGTCAACACAGAGCACCTGCGTGCCCGTCACAGTCCTCCAAGCCTGGCTTGCCTGGGGCAGGGTGGGGAGATGACCATCATCGGCCCGTAGGCCTAAAATCCCTCCCACGGATATTCCCAGAGCAGCGGCTGCAGTGATCCAGATCTTTGGCATCCATCGGGTTCTCGTGCTCATGGCGAACTTCACTCCTTGCCTTCTACTCTTGACAGCGGCTAAGTATAATGAAATGTTGATAGAGAATACACGAAGCCTCAGGGGCCGGCAAGACGTGCCGGCGAAGCCGACCCTGTTCAGCTCCACGGGCAATTATGCTCAGGAGACGGAAAGGAAGAGCCTATGCACAAGACAAAAGACCGTGAGGAAAACCCTGTCCAAGGCCGGGTCCTCGCCAGACTTCTTGCCGACGAGCTCATGAATGTCCCTGCTGGCGGCCTGGGACCTACCAGTTCCGCTACAGGGGGTACCGCCGACATTACGAACGGTCCTGACGACAACGACGGTCCTCACGTCCCTCCGCCGATCTAAGCAAGGCTCAATCCCAAACGACAGCCCGCCGGCAAGACTCCGGCCGGCTGCCGTGACTTTGGTTCTCCAACAATGAAACGCATCCTCATCCTTACCGGCCCAGAAGACGTACACGCGTTTGCAGTTCGCGAAGCTCTCCTTGCCAAGGGAGGTGAAGTAACTCTTTGGCAGACGCCCGACTTTCCCTCCAAGTCTGGAGAGTCGGTTCTTTTCGAAGGGGGCGCTCAGAGGGTCATAGCCCAAGGCCCGGAGTTGGAGTTGGACAGCCCCAGCTTCCACACAGTATGGAGAAGGAGACCCTCCTACTCAGTCGATTGGACCAAGATACACCCGTCCGATCGAAAGTTCGTCGACATCGAATGCAACATCTTCCGGCGGTCGATGCTCGGCATGATTTCGCCGGGTGCATTCTGGGTCAATCCTGCCGACGCAGCCATCAGCGCCGGCTACAAGATGTTGCAGCATGGTGCGGCTTCGGAACTGGGGCTCAAAACTCCTGACACGCTCTACTCTAATGATCCTCGGCAGATTCGCGCTTTCATCCAGAGGCACGGTGGAGAGATCGTCTACAAACCCTTGCGGGGCTTGCCATGGCAGGGGGAGAAGAGCACCTGGATGTCTTTCTCAAGCCGGCTGACCGAGGATCAACTCGTGGAGGACGACCTGCTGCGCAGCGCTCCAGGGATCTACCAGCAATTGATCCCCAAGGCGTTCGAGCTGAGAATCACCATAATGGGCCGATGCATTTTGGCGGCTAAAATCTCGTCACAAGATACCGAACATGGAAGGCTGGACTGGAGAAGAGCGCCGGACGAGATCAAGACCGATCCCTTCGACTTACCACCCGCTATCGCGGATCTCTGCCTTCGCCTGATGGCAAGGCTCGGGATTGTCTTTGGCTGCTTTGACTTTATTGTCACCCCTGAAGGTGGCTACGTGTTCCTGGAGGTCAACGAGGCGGGACAATTCCTATTCCTTGAACAGGAAACCCGCTTGCCTTTGCTGGATCGATTCAGCGAGTTTCTGCTCCGCGGAAGAGCCGATTTTGTCGGCCATCCAGGAAGAGAAGAAATCCGATATGCCGATGTTCTCGCCAACGCGAAGGCCGAAATCGAGAAGGCGAGGGTTGTTCATTGCCTCACTCCTGAATATTTTTCCAACGACGATCGCAAGTCGCCTTGAACAAGCAGGTGGTTATGGCCCGCAGTTGGATGGGGTCGTAGCGGAGCGTGCATGGCTCAGCCATGTAAGTCGGCATGGCAGTCTCGCTTATCAACGCTGCTGCCCCTCACCGATGGCTGGCGAGCCGGCCGTCCACGTGCAGGGGGCAGGATTAGGTGGCACTTCAAGGAAGGTCCTAACTAGCGTCTTCACTCTCGGATTGCCAGACATGCGTCCACTCGTGGCCGCTACACCATTCAGGCCTATGGCGCAATGTGAAGAGCGGAGCGGTAGTGAACGGTGGGGCGTCGAGCCTGTAATCGTCGAAGCTCCGAACGTTCGCCACGCGCAACGCGCTCAGAAACTCCTCGCCTGTGACGAGAGTAACCGGGAGATTCCGACGCGCGGCGGCAGCTGCTGTGGCATAGCAGCCGCGCTGAAAGTCCGAGGTAGTAACGAACACACCTCCGCAGTGTCCATTGATAACCAAAGCACCGACAAGAGAGCGTATTTGCTCGACCTTGATTGTGTCTCGATAACGTTTGACTTGGACTCCTATAGTGCGACCTTCGATGCCGTCGAGAATGACATCAATTCCTCCGTCGCCGGAGTAGGCGGTCACTCTTGCAGCAAACCCAAAGTCGCGAAACACGCTAGCTACCGTTTCCTCAAATAGCCGCGGATGGAGCACGCTGCCGGCTTCCGCGCGAGCAGCAAGGTACCGGCGGACGTCTTCGAGTGGTATGCTTTCGGCGGTCAGATCCAGATTGGCCAGAGCCGCATAGGCCGCGACGTCGCGTTGGCAGTACTGTCCGGGTGTGAAAGGGTCCGCCTGACCGAAGGTCCCCCCAATCACTCCAGTGATAGCCCACCACCCACAGGCGGGACATACGTTGGCCCAGACCCCATCGTGCTCCACGTCCGTCATATCCAGGCCCAATTCGCGAGGCACCCATCCGAGATTGCGCGTAGTGGTCCTGCAGAAAGGGCACCCTCGAAATTCCATGTACGCGGAGTGGACTCCGGGTGTGGAGGTCTGGTGCCAGATCATCGGAGTACCTGTTGACCGAGTGCCGCGTAACGGCTATGCCGATGAGCGGCGGCTTGCCGTCCGATCGATCGGCCGTGTTAGGTGGTAGTCACTGCCCGTCATTTTGGTGCACCTCGCTTTGATCGATGTGTATTTTTCCGAATTTGCACTCTGAGTTCAGTAAGTACTGTCCACAATAAGTACCCTACCAGAATCAACATCGATTCGCACATTAGAAGAGGAAAGGCAAAACGAACAAAGCCTGCCAAATGCCCCCATAGCCAGGTAATAGATGAACGAAGTATTGCGCCAGTTAAACCAAAGAAGACCAAAGTGGAAATCAGTGACGAAGGGAAGCTCATATAAGCATCCCTTCTGGCGAAGAAGCTTGTAGTCAGTCCACCGGCCATGGAACCCCATACAAAACCCAACTGTGTGCCCGTGTCGCCGTCGCCTACAGAACCAAGCCACGTGCCCAAAACGCCGCATAGCAGGCTGCCTAACATTATGGCTGATGTCTTGTTTCCCGAGGCTATCCGAGTTGCAGAGAAACTTCCTGCACTAACCCAGAGCGGTGCAAGAGCAACGAGGTAAAAGCCTGTAATGTGAGTCGACATGATGACGACGAAACTCGCCAGCATAGACCAGACTGTCAGGGTGACTAGTCGATGAATTTGGAGGCTACGCAAGGTTGGCTTTGACGGTCGATCGGTACTTGTCTTGGGAATAGGATTGCTTGCTTCAGGCTGTTGGAAGACAAGACGGGGGCCACGAGGACGGAAAGAGACCGCGAATGCGATGCCAATGCATAGAATCACCGCGAGTACCCAACTGACGGCACGACTCAAGGAAGCCGAAGTAATGTTGAAGTATGAGAGCATAGAAAAGACGGCGCCAATTGCCTGGACTGCCGCTAAAATGAGTAGTAGTAGGTTACTGTTTGTGGTGTTGTTCATGCTGAGAGTAGTACAAAGTCTGGCGATCACCTAACCTCGAGTTAACCTTTCACCGCTTCGCCCCAGAATTCATATGGGGGTAGAAATCCTCGTCACCGCAACTCGCGCCGGCCATCGTATGTTCTTGATTCTATGAGTCCCTTCAATTCTACGTCTGTTCCTGATCAACGTCAACGCTCCAACAGGGCAATGTAGAAGAGGTCGATCTCTGGGGCAGATCCCTGGCTGACCTTGGAGACAGGGCTCGGGAGCTATCTGTTGGAAGGGACGAGGAATGTGCTTCTCGGAGCACGGATAAGAGGATGGGTCGGAACGTTATACGCGGACGACATGCATTCCGTCCAGAGGAGAGAGCAGGCCCGTATCCGATGTCCACTGAAGGAGATCCGGCCCTACAAGCTGGTAAGCGCCGCGTCTTCTTCGCGCGGTACGGCACTATATGGCGGCCGCGTGGAATCGGCTTCTACGCGCATCTCCCGAGCCGCCCATCTTTGGCCCTCGCCTTGTCGTTGCGATACGATACTCCTGCTCCCTGGAAAACCGGGGGCGTGTGGCTACCACGCCCCCGGTCTTTACGGCCTGTTGACTACTTCACGGTTTCGGCGGGTTTCCGGGGGGCTCCTTTCTCCGTCTCGACGACGGGTTTCTCCCTCGGGCCTCTCCGCCTGCGGGTCGGCTTCATACCGAACTCCACCAGCTTCTCGCTGCGCGGACCGTACTGGAGATGAATCCCGGCACGGATGCGCACCGCCATCTCACCTCCCCTCGCCGCGAAGCTCCGGAGATCCCGGGTCGCCTGGAGGGATTCCGCGTGGAGCGCCGCTCTCCGGGAGAGCGCGGCCTTCACGTCCTTCATCTCCGCGTCCAGCTGCGCGCGGTAGACATCCACGTGCTGAAGCTCCTCCTGGTTGGCTTCGACGCCGGCCAGGAGCTGCTCCCAGAGCGCCAGGGTTGTGGGCAGCGATTTCTTGATCATGCCTGCTCGCTCGCGGCCGGCGGCTTGGGGGTCTCCGGGGTGGACGTCACCGGCGTCTTCGTCTTGCGCGACTTCCTCTGGCGCGGGACCACGCCGAACTGCGACAGGTGCTTGCTGTCCGTGCCGAGATTGACGACCACCTGAGCGCGGAGCTTGCGTGCCACCTCCCGCCCGTCGTCGAGGGCCTTCTGCAGGCGCTGCGTAGTGGCCTTCTTGTTGCCGTCGAAGTTCTCCTGCTGGATCTTGAGCTCCCGCGCCTGGGCGAGCAAGGTCTCCAGCGCCGTCTTGAGGGCGTCCGTTCCCGGCAGGAGGCCCGCGTTCTGCGCGCAGGCCCCGAGCAGACCCTCCCAGTCGCGGAAGATCTTTCCTTGTGCGGTGATTTCAGGCATTTTCTTTTCCTTTCTGTCGTCGTGTCTGTGTTGGTGATGACGGGTTGATCGGGATCGTCAGTTGATGCGCGTGGCGAAGCCGAGCACGGCCTCGCTGAGCGGGAGGTACCGGCTGCCCTGGCGCGGCGAGAAGAGCGACAGCTCGACCTGCCGATCGGTGATCTTCACCCGCACGGGTAGCGCGAGCGCCATCGCCAGGCTGGTGACGTAGGTGCCGTAGTGCAGCGCGGCCTCGCAGGTGGGAAACGCCCGCGTGCGGTGAAGCACCGTACCCGCCGGAGCCAGGCGCCACTCGGGCCGGGCGCTCAGCCACTCCTGCACCCGCTCGGGCTTGAGGTCCTCGAGGTCCCCGTCCGGCAGGAACTCCTCCGCCCCCGCCAGTCCGCCCGGGTGCGGCAGGCGGCGCAACCTCGCATGAACTTCCATCTTGTGGATGACCGACGTCTCCATCGTGTGCATACAACTCTCCTTTCGTACGTTCCGGAGCCTTCATGACCCCGGAAGATCGAGCTCGCAATCTCTTTCCCTTCGGATCAGTCGTTCGGATCGGTGACCCGGTCGGCCGCCCCGTCTCTCAGCAGGGTCCTCAGCCACCGGTTGAGCTCCCCGAGGAACCGCGCCGCTTCGTTCCACTCCTGCCGGCTGAGCGTCCGTGGCTCCAGGCTCTCTCCGGTCAGCAGCTCGTCGACCGAGATTCCGAGCTCGCGGCTGAGACCCACCAGCGCCTTCAACGGCGGCGTATAGTTCCCCCTCTCCCAGTTACCCAGACGTTCCCGGGAGACGCGCATCCGCCGGGCCAGCTCGTCCCTGGTCCAGCTCCGCGTCCGCCGCAGCCGCACGATCCGCCGCCCCAGCTCCCACTGCAGGACTCGCTGGCTTTCGTCCAATTCAGCATCGTCAAGATCCTTCCCTTGCGGTAGGTTCACCGGTTACGACCTCCCATAGTTGACTGTTATGACGCAGGGAGAGTCTAAGGCCGCCAGATGGCGGCGTCTAGAGTTTTTAGTAGTCGGCTAACGTTGCTAGTTGACGGTTGCGGTCAACTACGTCTATGTTGCGGGTTGCAGCAACGCAGAGCCGCTCGGATCGTGGCTTTCCGGCACGCCGCGAGGAAAGGGCACCGGTGGTGGAAAGAATCCGTACGCTCGTGGAAGAAATCCGTACGCCGCGTGCCAAACTGGAGCCCTTTGCAGCGCCACTACGTTGCGGCCGCGGGCGATGGCGCCATGGCGGCGTCCGGCTTGGTCCGTGGCCAGGAGGAGAGAGATGACTCAGCGCAGCATGCAGCGCACCGCCGTCGCAGCCGCCCTCGCCATGGTTCTCGCGCTCGCCGCTCCCGCCCACGCCGCCGGCCGGCACGTCCGGGCTGCCGAACCCGGATGGATGGACACGGTTCTGCAGTGGGTGACGCAGCTGTGGCCAGGGGCTACGGCGGAAAGTGGGCTCAAGGCGCCTGGTTTGAAGTCGGATGAAGGCGCTGGTGTTGCCTCCGATGGCTCTCACACTACGACTCAGCCGAACTCGAACGCGGATAAGGGGATCGGCATCGATCCCGACGGCTAGTCGCTTGACGACGGGTGCTCGTGGCCTGCGGCCCATTCCTGGCGCCCTCAACGGCTGGCTTGCAATTCTGGCGTTTTGCGCGTCTTGGTCGTGGACCACGTTGCCCCCGTTCGTGCGACAATACGGCGTCCACAAAGGAGGCGGGATTGAACGATCACCCGAGCCGTGAGGAGCTGGTGGCTGTCTATGAAGGGGGCCTGTCGCCCGAGCGTGAGGAGGAGGTGTTCCGTCACCTGCTCGCCCCCTGTGCGCGCTGCCTGGACGAGACGGATCCGAGCCTGGTCGCGGAGCTGCCATGGCTGGAGGCCGAGGCGGAGGAGGAGGACTCCTACGATGCCGCGATCGACCGGGCCCTGGGCACGGCTCTCCAGCGGGAGCGCTACATCCTCCAGGAGCGGGCTCAAGCGCGGAAGGTTCTTCAGGTGCTCGAGACTGGGGGTGTGGAGGCCTTGGACAAGCTCCCCCGGGGGGTCAGCCACTTCGCGCGGATGGAGGCGCTCCTCGCCCGGAGCTGGCAGTTCCGCCACGAAGATCCCCAACTGATGGTCCACTTCGCCGTCCTTGCGACTCAGGTCTCGCGGCTACTCGATGCCCAGAAGTTCGACAGCCCCGCCAGAGTCACCGACTTTCAGGCGTATGCCCAAGCCGAGCTCGGCAACGCCTACCGCGTAGCCGATCGGCTCTACGAGGCGGCCCATGCCCTGGGCCTTGCTCGCCAGCTTTTCGAGCGCGGCACCCGCGACGAGTTTCTGGAAATTCGGCTGTTGGAACTCGAAGCTTCGTTGGCCGCGGATCGACGCGAGTTCGGTCGAGCCTCGGCGATCCTTTTAAAAGTTGCGGACTTTTACAGTCGACACAACGACCCTCACCTCGTCGGCCGGACGCTGGTTAAGCTGGGCCTCTACGCTGGATATAAGGGCGATCTCGAAAGGGCTGTCGAGCTCCTCGAGAAGAGCCTAGTTTTGATTCACTCGGAGAGGGAGCCAAGCTTGGCGTGCGCGGCGGCCCACAATCTACTTCTTTTCCTGATTGATGGTAGGCGCTTTCGAGACGCGAAGAAGCTCCGACTTGCCCATTCACGGCACCTCATGAACCCTGGTGGTCGGATCAACGAGGTCAAGTTCAGAGCCCTGGAAGGCCGGATCGATGCCGGCCTCAAGAATTACCCACGGGCGGAAGCTATCTTCGCCGAAGTGATTGAGGGCTTTGAAGAGGCCGGGCTTCCCATCGTCGCCAGCATCGGACGCCTCGATTTCGCGGCCGCCCTCCTGGCTCAGGGGAAAGCCGGAGGGGCCTTCGCCATGATCCTCGAAGCCGCCGAGATCTTCGCGCGCCTCGACGTCCAGCGCGAGGCATTGCTCGCCGTGATCCTGCTGCGGGACGCCGTCGAGATGGAGACGGCGACGCTGGAGATGGTCGAAGAGGTGGCGAAGTTCCTACGGCGGATCGACATCGACCCGACCTTGCGGTTCGAGGGGCGGTCCTGGGAAGACTGAGCCGGCAGCGCTCAGGCCCTACTTCTCGGTGTCCGCCAGCATCTTCCGGAACGTCCTCGCCACGATCCGCTCGAGCTCCTTTTCGAGCGCGGACTCCACCTGGTGCGCCGGCGGCGGCGGCGGCTCGGGAGGGGGCACCCCCAGCGCCTCCCGCAGGCGCAGGGTCTCGGGGGTGGCCGGCTTCTGCGACGGTGGAAAGGCCAGCCGCAAGACCTCCTCGGGGTCGATTCCCACCGCCTCCGAGATCTCCGAGACCTGATCGAACCGCAACTCCATCGTGCCCGAGAAGAGGCGGGTCAGGTATCCGCGCGAGACCTTGAGCCGCTTTTCCACTTCGCTGAGGGTGAGGCCGTGGGCCCGGATCGTGGTGCGCAGTACGTTAACCATGTGCTGCGTCTGAGGCTTCATGGCGGGAAGTATACAAGATCGGGTGTTGGTGGAGCAAGTATCCTTCCATCCCAAAAACCTGTTGACAGAATCGGAGATTTCGTTATAGAAGTTGGTCCGTCCGGTCGCGTCGGAACAGGATTTGTTCCGGCAAGGCGCGCCGGAGGGGGGCTGCGATGAATGCCGAGCTGTTCGAGTTCGCGTCCAAGTTGAAGAAACAGGGCACGACGCTGTCCATTTCGCTGGGTCAGTCGCTGGGCATTGCCTTGAAGCAGGCCGGGTTTCGTCCGGATCAGGAGATCACCGTCCGATTCGGGAACGAACGCCTGGAGATCCTGCCGCGAGACACGCCCGAGCAGATCCGGGACAAGGTGAAGCTGGAGGCCGTGGGGCTGAGAGCGTTCCGGGAGCGGATCCTGGACCTGGCGAAGAGGCTGCCGGCCGCCTCGGAGGAAGACCTCGAAGCCGGGGAGTCCCTGGAGGGGGAGCTCCTCGGCATGCTCGAATGCCTGGTCGCGGACGATCTCGATCCGGCGATCCACAAGCTGGAGACCGTGGACGAGCTGGGTCCCGAGGCCGGGGCTTCGCCGAAGAGACGCTTCTGAGAGAGTGGCCGTAGGGTGCGCTGTGCGCACCTTCACGCGTTTCAAGGTGCGCACAGCGCACCCTACGGGCTGGGTTGTCACGTTGCCTTGAGGCGGGCGCCGGCCCCTCATCACCCCGGCCGAGGCGATCGAGCAGGCCAAGGCGCAGCGGCCCGGTCTCGCCGCCGACCTGTTCGATTTCCTCCGCGACCTTGCTGACGCTGGCGGTCCGCGGTGAGGCGGAGAAGCCTTAGGCCAGCCTTCCCAGAACGGCTGGCACCTATTTTAAAGGCTCCCTCACAGCCCTCCCCGTGATTGGGGCTATAATTGCGCACTGAAGGAGGACCAAAGGAACTCTTATGAAGCGCTTCACCACTCTTTCACTGACGGCGATCCTCTCCGGATTATTGATCTCCTCGCCACGGGCGGACGCTCAACCGGCCTCTTCCACTCCATCAGTCGCTCAAGAGGATAGCGACACCAAGCCGGGCCATCTGCCGAAGGTGCACTATGTTTCCAGCCAAACAGGTTCGTCCCACCCGGCCTGGATCGAGAAATCGATGCTCCTCAACGCGGACCAATCCGTAAACACCGACTTGGCTTCTCCTGCCGTTGCCGCCGCCATCAAGGCTCTTCAAGGCTCCCCGATAGAAGGCGGTTGCGTCAGGGTCAGGGCCTATCCTGACGATTCAATCGGAGTTCCTCCGCGCGGGACGATCGAGGAAGGGACTCGGAACTCGAGTCTCATTATTCGCGGGAAGGTTACCGAGAAGGCTTACGGATTCAGGATCGACATCCCCGGACAACTTCTCCGCGTCGTGCCACAAGAGACGCTGAAAGGTACTCCGCGCGAGGTATCCGCCTACTTCGTGTTCCTGCCGGTGGGCAACTTCCATCTCGGCTCGACGCCGCTCTGTAAGATGGATGACCGTTACGCGGAGGCGCCACGGGTTGGAGATGAGGTGCTCCTCTTCGTTCCAGCCGGATTTGATCGAGCTCAGGAGGTACAGGAGCCTCTGTTGGATTTAGAGGATGGCGAAGGGCTCGTCACGATCCGCTCGAAAGGTGAGCTGAGCTTGCCTCGGACGTGGCGCAACCAGATTGATGTAAAGTCGTCTCCTCTAACCCTGGACGGTATTCTCAGCCGGATACGAATCACAATGGGTGCGCAAGCCAAGCCCGAAAGCTCCGATTCTGTGCCAGAGGAGGAGATGAATCTAAAGGCGACAGACCCTTGTGTTGCGAGTCTCTCGACCAACCCCCTGTTCAGCCCCGCCGCATGGCAGTTGGTGCCGGACAGCAGTGTCCCCGCTGGCATTGTTGCTCCGGCCATGGCCGCCTGGGACAACTCAAGCTGCAACTCCGGCGGCGCCAGCTTTCCCCCATTCACCACGGCTTCAGTTTCGGGCTCTCGAACTGTACCCGTCAACTATGTCCATGGAACCAATCCTGACAGGAACGGTTCGTGCGGTCATACAGGCCCAGCCGGAATTACTTTGTACTCTACAGCCAGTAAGCCCGGGGGCGGCACGGTCAACTGTGGAAATACAAACATATTGATTCAGAATCTTGAGCACGAGCTTGGTCATCAGCTCGACTTGGCTGATACCACGAATCCCAATTGCACCGGATATATAATGTCCCAGTTGGCTTTTCCGCCACAAACAGGATCCACTCCACCACAACCCATCCCGAGGTTCATTCATCAATCGGAGTGTGCCGAGGCCGGCCGGGACAACGTTACACCGGCTGAGCAGGCTCCCCCAACGCCTCCTCCTGTCATCTGTCCACCCGAATGCCCAACTTCTTGTCTGGCGGATGGGACCTGCGGTGGAGGTGGAGGACCGGGCGTAGACGGAGACTGTGAAGATTGGCCTTGGGAAATCGATTGTGGTCCTGTCCTGGATCAGGACCCTCAGAATCCTACGAAGAGTCCTCCCAATTGATGGGAGCTCGAGAAGCCAGGCCAACGCCCGCAGATTCGGGGACAACGCGACGGACGGACGGTTGGTGTTTGGCGTCGTCGGTTTTATCGAGCCGTCGTAGTGCCCGCCGGGTCAGGCTGACCCGACGGGCAAAAAGCCCGCACGCCTCCACACGGAAGGCCCGCGTCGCCGGCCGGTTCGCCGCTCCTTGAATTTACCGGGGAGTCCGTGCATGCTATCCGCATCGATTGCGATCCATCAGGGGGATAAAGCATGCCGTCAGACCGTGAGATCCGGGAGCGGCGCCGCCAGGCGATCCGCGAGATCCTGTCGAACGAGACTCCTATCGACCATCAGCAGGACTTGGTGGATCGGCTGCGGGCGCGGGGGTTTGCCGCGACCCAGTCGAACGTGAGCCGCGACCTGCGCGACATCGGAGCCGTGCGGTCGCAGGGGACGTACGTGGTCCCGGCCTGGACGCAGAGCGAGGATTCCCCCTTCCGGAAGGTCGTGCCGTTCATCCGCAGGGTCAAGGCCGCCGGGCCGTACCAGCTCCTGATCGTGACCGACCCCGGCGCGGGGGAGGTGGTGGCCCAGGCGATCGAGGACGACAACTGGACGGATCTCGTGGGCACGGTGGCCGGGTACGGCTCCGTCCTCCTCCTCTCCGACAATTTCTTCACCCAGAAGCTGGCGATTCAGCGCCTCCGGCATTATCTGGGGAGTGACTGGGTGGGAGGAGACGGCGAGGGGGTCGGCGAGGGGGAGGAAGCGGAGGAGGCGGGGTAGGAAGAAGCCGGTGGCACGGGGATTGAACGGCTTCCTGGAAAGGATAGACTGTCCCCCGGAGACCTGACCCATGGCCAAAGACTCGACGCCCGACGCCCCTCGCCCTCTCGTGGATCCGATTTCCGCCGCCGTCGCGGAGGACTTCGAGAATTTCGATTCCGCCCAGGCGGAGCGGGATGCCGAGGAGGCCCTGAGGAGCGGCGCGAATCTGCCGAGCAGCGGCCTGCTGAGCTTCTACGACCGGCTGCGCGAGAAGATCCTCGACGCGATCGAGAAGCGGAGCGGCCGACCCGGCGCCAAGCTCACCGAGGACGCGGTGCGGGCGCTGCTGCTGGTGCCGGACGTCTTCATCCTCCTCGCGCGGCTGGCGCTCGACAAGGAGGTGCCGGGCTCGGCCCGCGCCATGATCGGCGGTGCCATTGCCTACTTCATCCTGCCGATCGATCTCCTGCCCGAGGCGTTCCTGGGACCCGCCGGCTATCTGGACGACCTGGTGCTCGCCACCGCCGTGCTCGCGCAGGCCTTCGGCGGCGATCTCGAGCCCTACGCCCGCAAGCACTGGAGCGGCTCGGAGGACCTGCGGGTGGTCCTCCAGGACGTCACCTCGACCGCCCAGTCGCTGCTCGGCAAGAACCTCTACGACCGCCTCCGCCGGCTGATGTCGCGGCGGGGGATCGAGATCGAGGACGGCGGCGAGTAGGAAGACGGGCGCTACAGGCCGGCGTCCGCGTTCCGCCGTTCCCGCAACGCCTCGAACAGCTCCTTGACGACCGGAAAGCCGCCGTCCGGGAAGTTGTCCGGGTTGTCCCAGAACTCGGCGAGCGCGCCAGAACCCCAGCGCTCGTAGACCGCCACCTTGATCATCAGCTGCAGCTTGTCGCAGGCTTTCACCAGGCGGGCCTCGGGGGTCTTCGCCTCCTGGTACTCCTCGTAGAGGGGGAGCGCGCGGTCGGCGACGGGCGCCAGGACGTCCGCCATGGCCGCGGCCTCGGCCGCCTTCTTGGAGCCTGCCGGGAAGTAGTGCGACGAGGTGCGCGGCAGGTCGCCGATCCGCAGCTCGGCCAGGTCGTGCACCAGGGCGATCTCCACCGCCCGGTGGACGTCGAGCCCCTCGATCCGCGCTCCCAGTATCCAGACCAGGAGGAGCACGTGCAGGGTGTGCTCGGTGACGCTCTCGGGATCGGCGACGCCGCGCAGCGCGTAGCCGCTGCGCGCGACGCGGTCGAGCGCCTGGACCTCGAGGAGGAGGTCGAGGAGGGTGTGGTTCACTTTCATGGCTGGGGGAGGCTACTTGGCCCGCGCGGACTTCTTGGCGAGATCCAGCAGCGAGAGCAAAGCAGTGTTCACCGCCTCGGAGGTAGGAAAGACACGCGCCACCCTTGGGTCCAGAACGACGAGGTTCGATCCCTTCTTCAGCCGTTCGACGTATTTCCCGCGAACGAGCTCGCCAAAGTCGGAGCGCTGATATTCCGGCCGGAGGTCATCCTCTGCGGGTGCATTATCCTTCTTCATAGAGCTTCCTTTCCGCACGAGTCGCTTCTCGAGCACTGATGATACGGATGTGATCGCCTCGCTCTGTGTGGGATACGGTCAGTAGGCGACCCGCCGAAGAGAGGCCGAAGGTCACGAACCGTTTCTCGGCGAACGAATGGCCGGGGGTCCCTGCCGGTGGCAGAGAGCGCATCAAAGAAGGTGCTCGATGCTTCTTCGAAGGAAATACCGTGCTTGCGGAGGTTCTCGGCGGCTTTAGCCGGATCCCACTCGAAGAGCATGCATCGGTAGGCTACGCTATTCGGCGAGACGCGTCGAGGGGCGGCTGGAAGGCGTGGGTGTTCCGCCCCGAAGGGCGGAACGCTCTGCGGACGAGTCGGTTCGAAACGACGCTCAGGAAGGACTCCCATGAAACCTCATCTCCACCGCACCCTCCTCCTCACCACCCTCGCCCTCCTCGGCGCCGGCGTCGCCTGGGCGCTCGCCACGCGCCCCGGATCGCCCCCAGCGGCTCCTCTCCGCGTCGGCGAGCGCGAGGTCGAGTTCCCCGCCACGGTGTCGCGCCAGGCGTTCGAGCGCGAGCTGCTGGGAATGGGGATGCCCGGCTATCACCTGATCGTCTGGAAGGACGGCGGAGCGGCCATGGCGTCGCTGTTCCGCGCCGAGGTGGCCGACGTCCAGGTGCTCGACGCGCTGGAGCGGCTGGGCGCCAGGCCCGGCAACGCGCTCGGGATGGCGACCTGGGACGAGCGCAAGGAGGCGTCCTCGAAGGCGCCCGACCAGGTGATCGCGGGGCCGCCGGTGGAGATCCTGGTCCGGGTTCCGGGGCGGCCGGCGCCGCTGACGCTCGACCAGATCCTGGAGGATCCCGGCGGCCGCGGCTTCGACATGCGCTTCGGCGGCCACCGGGCGAATATCCCGAAGTGGAAGTCGGGGTGCATCGTCTGCCTCTACTCCTGCCCCGGCAGCAAGGTGGGGAACGCCCGCTACACGGTGCGCGACTGGGTGAAGGGGACGACCCGCTTTCGGGTCCGGAAGGATGCGCCGCTGCCGGCGGATGGGAAAAAGGTGGGGATCGTGTTCCGGTTGAAGTAGGACCCTCATCACCCCGGCCCTCTTCTCCCGACCCGGGAGAAGAGGGGGTCTCTCCGGCAAGCCTGATTCTCGATCTGTTGCTTTCTGTGCTCCCCTCTCCCGGGTCGGGAGAGGGGCCGGGGGTGAGGGCCTACTTCCCCGCCACGCCCAAAAA
Organism: uncultured Acidobacteriota bacterium; assembly: GCA_963698025.1. Taxonomy (GTDB): domain Bacteria; phylum Acidobacteriota; class Thermoanaerobaculia; order Multivoradales; family UBA5704; genus DATARR01. The sequence goes on from OY969112.1 coordinate 4,660,058, forward strand.
CGTGCCGCGGGAGAAGTAGTCCATCATGATCATGAAGATCATCAGGATCAGCCAGAAGAACCCGGCGGCGGCGGTGATGACGGTCATCCGCGTGCTGTGGCGCAGCTCCATGAAGAAGTACAGCACCAGCGTGGCCTTGATGATCGCGATCGTCATCGCGACGATGTTGTTGGCCCACCCGAGGTCCCAGCTGGCGGCGAGGACCGTCAGCCCGGTGCCGACGAGCAGCGCGACGAAGACGAAGATGTAGGTCTTGACGGGGGTGACGGTGTGCTCAGCCATGGTCGTTCTCCGCGAGGTCCTCTCTCCGGCTCAGCCTTTGACGACGTGGGCGCCCAGCAGGTAGAGCAGGGGGAAGAGGAAGATCCAGACGATGTCGACGAAGTGCCAGTAGAGGCCGGTCATCTCGAGCGGGTTGTAGTACTCGGAGTCGTACTTCCCGCGCCGGGTGTAGAACAGCAGCACCGCGAGGATGCCGATGCCGATGATCATGTGGGTGGCGTGGATGCCCGTCATGATGAAGTAGAGGGCGAAGAAGATCTCCGCGTGCCGCCGGTAGTCCGCGTCCTGGGCCTGCATCGCGCGGGCCTCGCCGGCGTCCTCGAGGACGAAGTTGAAGGGTGCGTTCAGGATGTTGCCCGGCACGTGGTTCTCGACGAACTTGTCGTGGTACTCGATGGCCTTGATCCCGAGGAAGGTCGAGCCCAGGAGCATGGTCGCTACCAGGAAGCCCATGGCCCCCTTGCGCGAGTTCACCTGCGCCGAGCGGATGGCGAGCACCATGGTCAAGCTGCTCAGGATGAGGACGGCGGTGTTGATGCCCCCCCACATCACGCTGAGCGTCGAGCTCGCCGCCGCGAAGGCCGCGGGGTACATGGTCCGGTAGACCACGTAGGTGGTGAACAGGCCGCCGAAGAACATGATCTCGGTGACCAGGAACAGCCACATCCCCAGCGTGGAGGACTCCTTCTGCTGCTCCATCGTGTCGAACTGATGGGCCGGGTGACGGCGGCCGGGCTGGCCGCCGTGCACGTCGTGCCCGTGCCGATCCACCAAGGGGCTGCTAGCCAAAGTTCGCCTCCTGCGTGATGCGGTTGTGGACGTCCTCACGGGTGTACTCGTAGGGGCCGTGGGTGACCACCGGGGGAATGTAGAAGTTCTCGGTCGGCGGCGGCGAGACGGTGTCCCACTCGAGCCCGACGGCGCCCCAGGGGTTGTCGCCGCTCTTCTTGCCGTACTTCATCGACCAGGCGAAGTAGAACAGCGGCAGGATGTAGCCGATGCCGAGCACCGAGGCGCCGGCGCTCGACAGCACGTTGAGCACCTGGAACTCCGGCGGGTAGGACCAGTAGCGGCGCGGCATGCCCATGTAGCCGAGGATGAACTGGGGGAAGAACGTCAGGTTGAAGCCGACGAACACCAGCAGCGCCGAGAGCTTGGAGAGGAAGCCGGGGTAGAGCCGGCCGGAGATCTTCGGCCACCAGTAGTGGAGCCCCCCCAGGTAGCCCATGATCGTGCCGCCCACCATCACGTAGTGGAAGTGGGCGACGATGAAGTAGGTGTCGTGGACGTGGGGGTCGATGCCGAGCGTCGCCACCATGACGCCGGTCAGGCCGCCGATGGTGAACAGGCCGATGAAGCCGAGGGCGTAGAGCATCGGCGTCTGGTAGGAGATCGACCCCTCGTAGAGGGTCGCCGTCCAGTTGAACACCTTCACCGCCGAGGGGACCGCCACCAGCATCGAGAGCACCGAGAAGACGGTCGCCGAGTAGGCCGACTCGCCGGCGACGAACAGGTGGTGCCCCCAGACCAGGAAGCCGAGCACGGCGATCGCCACGCTGGCGAAGGCGACGACGCGGTAGCCGAAGATCTTCTTGCGCGAGAAGGCGGCGATCAGCTCGCTGACCACCCCCATCGCCGGCAGGATCATGATGTAGACCGCCGGATGGGAGTAGAACCAGAACAGGTGCTCGAACAGCACCGGATCGCCGCCCAGCTTCGGGTTGAAGATGCCGAGGCCGAGGGTCTTCTCGGCCGCCACCAGCAGGATGGTGATGGCGATCACCGGCGTGCCCAGCATGATGATGATGCTGGTCGCGTAGGTCGACCAGATGAACAGCGGCAGCCGGAACCAGTTGAGCCCCGGCGCCCGCATCCGGTGGATGGTGACGATGAAGTTCAGCGCCGTGAAGATGGTCGAGAAGCCGGTGATGAAGATGCCGAGCGCGGTCGGCACCACGTAGGTGTTCGAGTAGGTGGTCGAGAACGGCGTGTAGAAGGTCCAGCCGGTGTCGACGCCGCCGTTGACGATCGCCCAGAGGGTGAACAGGCCGCCGATGTTGTAGACGTACCAGCTCGCCAGGTTGAGCCGCGGCATCGCCAGGTCCTTGGCCCCGATCATCAGCGGCACCAGGAAGTTGCCGAGCACCGCCGGGATCGCCGGGATGAGGAAGAAGAAGACCATGATGATGCCGTGCATGGTGAACACCCGGTTGTAGGTGTCCGGCCCCATCAGGTCCCCCTCGGGGGTCAGCAGCTCGAGGCGGATGAGCCCGGCGAAGATCCCGCCGAGGGCGAAGAAGATGGTCACCGAGAACAGGTAGAGCAGGGCGATCCGCTTGTGGTCGAGCGTGAACAGCCACGACTTCCAGCCGTAGTCGGCGTTGAGGTAGTTCGGCGGCTCGGCGGCGATCGCCGGCGGGGTGGTGATGGGCGAGCGTGCAGCTGCGGTGATATCCATGGCTTATCTCACTTCTGCGGTGCCGTCGGACCGGCGGAAGGATTGGCTGCGGCAGTTCCGGCACCGGTGCCAGGTGTGCCCGCGGTGCCGGGTGTGCCCGCGGCGGGCGTGCCGCCCGTGCCGCCGGCCGGCGCGCTGCCGGTGGGGCCGAGCGAGCGGACGTAGGCGATGAGCTGGGTGAGCTGCTCCTCGCTGACCTGCCCCGCGAAGGTCGGCATCACCGGATCGAAGCCGGCCACCACCTTGGCGGTGGGGTTGAGGATCGACTCGCGGACGTAGTTGTCGTCGGCCGTCACGCTGCGGCCGTCGGCGAGCTTGACCTGGCTGCCGAAGACCCCCTCGAGGCTGGGGCCGCGCTGGGTCACGCCCGGGGCGGCGCGGTGGCAGGTGACGCAGGCGAGCGAGGTGAAGAGGTCGGTGCCCGAGGCGACCATCGACTTGCCGCCGGTGCCGCCGGCCATCCAGCTCTCGTAGTCGCGCGGCTCCATGACGATGACGCTGCCGATCATCCGCGAGTGCTCGGTGCCGCAGTACTCGGCGCAGAACAGGTGGTAGACCCCCGGCTTGGTGGCCTTGAACCAGAGCGAGGTGTAGCGCCCCGGCACGGCGTCCTGCTTGATGCGGAAGGCCGGGATGTAGAAGCTGTGGATCACGTCTTCCGAGGCCAGCTTGACCTTGATCGCCTGGCCGACCGGGATGTGCAGGGCGTTGATCTCGCGCTGCCCCTCCGGGTGCTGGATCTTCCACATCCACTGCTTGCCGATCGCCGTGTACTCGACGGCGTCGGCCGGCGGCCGGTAGAGCTGGAAGAAGACCCGGGTGCCCCAGGCGAACATCACGAGCATGATCCCCAGCGGCACCGCCGACCAGAGGATCTCCAGCCAGATGCCCGCCCGCTCGTCGGCGCCCACCTCGTCGGGGTGGCGGCGCTTGTAGCGGGTCATCAGGACGATGATGAGCCCGGCGATCAGCACGGTGAAGAAGACGCTGATCAGAGCCCAGGAGATGAACAGGGCGTCGACGTGGCCGGAGAGCGCCGAGGCCGAATCAGGGAAGAGGGGGAACGTCGATTTCATGTCAGGCGGCTCCCAAGGGCCCGGGCTGAGCGGTCTCCCGCCGCCGCAGGAGCACGATGAAGAGGACGAGGCCGATCACGGTCGCGAGGGCGGCCACGCGCACGATCCTCATGGTGATGGCGCTGTAGCGCCCCATCACGGGATCGTAGTGGAAGCAATAGAGCAGCACCTGGTCGACGAGGCCGCCGATCTTGTTGTCGGACGCCTCGACCAGGCCGAGCCGCAGGTCGCGCGGCGGGTACTCGATGCCGAAGAGGTAGCGGGAAACCTTCCCCTCCGGCGTCAGCAGCACGATGCCGGCGGCGTGCGCGAACTGGTTGAGCTTCGGATCGTAGACGTACTGGAAGCCGACGGCGCGGGCGAGCGGGTCGATCGAGCCCTTGGCGCCGGTGAGGAAGTGCCAGCCCCCCTCGGTGCCCGGCCGCGCGTAGCGCTGGAGGATGTCGCGCTTCTTCATCGCCGCCCGCTCCGGCGTGTCGGCCGGATCGATGCTCGCCACGATCACCTCGAAATCCTTGCCCGGCGTGAGCGACAGGGGCTTCAAGCCGCTCTCGGCGGCCTGCATCACCATGTCGCACAGCATCGGGCAGTGGTAGTAGGCGAGGATCAGCACGGCGGGGCGGTCCCCGAGGTAATCCCCCAGCTTCACCGGCCGCCCCGCGTCGTCGCGGAACGGCAGGTCGAGCGGCACCTGCTCGCCGAGCCGCTGGTCGTAGCGCACCGACTTCAGCGGGCCCGGCATGGTGTTGCCGGGCACGATGGAGGACTCGGCGCCGGCCGGCGCGGCGGCCGAGCCGCCGGCGGCCAGCAGCAGGGCCGAAAGGGTGAGTCGGGGAATCGCGTTCAACGTTTTGCTTCCTTCTTTCTTCTTGCTGTCGCTTCCGTTCACCGGCCGGGCGGCTTGACCGCGGGCGGCGGCAGAGTGTTCTGCACCGTGGCGCCCGGCTTGCGGTTGTCCGCCGGATTGGCGGTCTCCTGCCGGGTCCGCGCCTCGAGCGGGGTCTGGGTCGTGGCGACGGCCGGCACGCCCGGGGCGGCGCCGGTGGCGCCGGTGGCCGGGAAGGGAGCGACGCCGCGCTGGACGATGGCGTCGATCGCCACGTCGACCGGCACCCGCAGCGTCCCGCCCTGCTGGTCGACCCAGCCGGCGTGCCCGAGCGACTTGTCCTCGGCCTCGCGCATGTCCGCCATGTCCTTGTTCCGGTCCTCGCTGGGGTTTTCCGGCTGCAGCCGCGGCCCGGGGGGCGGCTGCTGCGGATTGCGCGCCATCATCGGCATCATCTTCACTTCGTGGTGCTCGTCGTAGACCTGGAAGCCGCGCAGGAACCACCACATCAGCAGCACCGCCACCAGCGTGCCGGCGGTCAGCCAGAACCCCGACCAGAGAATGCCGCGGACGTTGATCTCGCGGTCGAAGTCGCCGGTCTCCACGCCGTGCTGGACGGCGAGCCCGTGCCCCGGGCCGGTGTCGGTCTTGGCGTCCAACTCGCCCTCGCCGTGGAGGCCGGTGCCGGGCTTGCGGCCGTGCGGATCAGTGGTGGTGGCCATGAGCGATCGCCTCCGCCAGGTAGGGGTCGTGGATCGGGAGCAGCGGCCGGGACTTCAGCGTGCGGGCGAAGAGGAAGATCCAGACGCCGCCGATGAACAGCGGGGCCGCGAGATAGAGCCAGTAGAAGCCCACGCTGTTGGCGGGGTGCGGATGGGGGCCGTGGAACGCCGGCTCGACCTGCCAGAACAGCTCGACCCAGCGCATGAACAGCAGCAGCCCCGCCACCATCGCCAGCGTCTTGCCGTTGCGCTTGAGGTCGCGCGACAGCAGCAGGGCGAAGGGCACCGTGAAGTGGAACAGCACGATGGCGAGCGCCACCCAGCCGAAGCCGCCGCGGATGCGCGGCAGGAAGAAGGAGATCTCCTCCGGCAGGTTGCCCGCCCAGGTGATCAGGAACTGCGACCAGGCGAAGTAGGTCCAGATCATCACGAAGGCGAACAGGAGCTTGCCCCAGTCGTGGAAGTGGCGCGGCTGGAAGACGCCGGACATCGGCTCGCTGCGCGACAGGTAGACGGCGATGACGATCAGGAACGCGAAGCCCGAGAGCCCCTGGCTGGCGACCAGGTAGAAGCCGTAGATCGTCGAGTACCAGTGCGGCTGCAGCGACATCAGCCAGTCGACCGAGGCGAAGGTGAGCGACAGGACGTAGATGATCAGCCCGGGGGCCGAGATCATCCGCATGCGGCCGAGCAGGGCGGCGTCGCTGCCGCGGTCCTGGCGCTGCGACAGGCGGCTGAGCCAGAAGGAGATCCCCCACCAGATCAGGAAGTAGACGATCAGCCGGATGAAGAAGAACTGCGGGTTGAGGTACGCCAGCTTGAGCTTCAGGGTCGGATCGCTCGCCGCTTCCGGCCGCGCCCACTCGTAGAGGTTCCGCATGCCGAAGATCAGGGGGATGAATAAGAACAGCATCCAGGGCAGGACCCGGGAGGCGGCCTCCAGCACCCGGCGGATGACCACCGCCCAGTCGCCGCCGGTCAGGTGGCCGAGCATGGCGATCGCCATGCAGCCCAGGGAGATGCCCAGCCAGAAGACCCAGCCGACCAGGTAGCCGCGAAAGAAGTAGTCGGGCGAGAGGAACCAGCCGAGGGCGCTGAGGACCAGCCCGGCGGCGCCGGCGGCGAGGCCGAAGGTCTGCAGGCGGTCGACGGCGGCCGGGGCGGTGTACGCCGGGGCGGCCGGGGAGGTGCGGCGGATGGAATCGGTGGTCATGGGTGATGGTCCCCCGGGATGCGGGTCTTGCCGTTGTTGTCGCGGGGGCCCGTCGAGGGGCGCTGCACGCCCGGATCGCTCGCCGCCGGGTTCGCCGGCACGGCCTCCCCGGGGTTCGCCAGATCCTGCTGGACCCTCTGCTGGTCCGCGGCCGGCAGCTCCGCCAGCCTGGCGTTCTGGCTGTACTGGAGGACCCGGATGTAGGCGGCGATCGCCCAGCGGTCGGCCACCGGGACCTGCGGCGCGTAGGTCGGCATCACGCCGTACCCCTCGGTGATGACGTTGAAGAAGTAGCCGACCGGCGCCGCGCGCAGCCGCTCGATATGGTACGAGGTCGGCTGCTTGTAGCCGCGCTGCACGATCATGCCGTTGCCGTTGCCCAGCCGCCCGTGGCAGGGGGAGCAATAGATGTTGAAGCGCTGCTGGCCGCGCAGCAGCACCTCGCGGGTGACCGGGAAGGGCATCTCGGCGACCGGCTTGTTGTCGGCGCCGAGGCCGGTGAAGGCGAAGCCCTCGCGCAGGTCGCCGCGCGCCACGGTGTGGGCCGGGAGCGGGCGCGCCCCCTGGCCGTCGGCGAAGAAGGTGCTGGCGGCCAGCGGCTTGACCTTGTGCTGGTTGTGCATGTTCTGCCGGCAGCCGGTGGCCGCCACCAGCAGGGTCATGCCCAGGACGGGGGTGAGGATCTTAGTGCTCAACTTCGGACACCTCGCTCGCGTTGAGTCCGGCCAGGAAGCTCCGGGTGGCGTCGGAATCGAACTTCGGATCGACCGCCTCGATCACCAGGAAGTAGCGGTCGCGCGAGGCCAGGGCGAAGCGCGGCACGTTGAACACCGGGTGGTAGGGCTGCGGCAGCCCGTTGATCAGGATCATGCCGACCACCGCCGCCAGCGACGCGCCCAGGATCGTGCACTCGAAGGTCGGCACGATGAAGGAGGGCCAGCTGTGGACCGGCCGGCCGCCGATGTTCATCGGGTAGCGGATGACCTGCGACCAGAACTGCAGCATGTAGCCGCCGAAGCCGCCGAGCAGGCCGCCGATCAGCACCACCAGCGGCATCTTCGAGGGGGGCAGGGCGAGCGCCTCGGAGACCGCCTCGATCGGATACGGCGTATAGGCGTCGACCTTCTGGAATCCCGCCTCGTGCACCTGGTGGGCCGCGGCGATCAGGGCCTCGGCGGAGGGGAACTCCGCCATCAGGCCGTAGATCGGCGGCTGGGGGTCGTGAGCTGAGCTCATCACACCACCTCCGTGATTTCATCGCCGGCCTCGCCGCCCGGCACGAGCGTCCGCATCTCGAAGATCGAGATCGCCGGCAGGATCCGGATGAACAGGAAGAACAGCGTCGAGAACAGGCCGAGCGTGCCGATGAACGTCGCCCAGTCCCAGATCGTCCCCTTGTAGACGCCCCAGGAGGCGGGGAGGAAGTCGCGGGTGAGGCTGGTGACGACGATCACGAAGCGCTCGAGCCACATGCCGACGCTGACCACCAGCGAGATCATGAACAGCCAGAACGGCGACGTGCGCAGCCGCCGGAACCAGAGCAGCTGCGGCGTCAGGCCGTTGCAGAAGATCAGCGCGTACCAGTAGTAATGATACGGGCCGAAGACGCGGTTGTGGGCCATGAAGCGCTCGTAGGGGTTGGCGCTGTACCAGGAGAAGAACAGCTCCATGACATAGCCGTAGAACACGATCAGCCCGGTCGCCAGCATCACCTTGCCCATGTTCTCCAGGTGGCGGTCGGTGATGAAGTCCTTCCAGCCGAACCCCACCCGCAGCGGGATCGCCAGCAGCAGCACCATGGCGAAGCCGGCGTAGATGGCGCCGGCGACGAAGTAGGGGGGGAAGATCGTGGCGTGCCAGCCGGGGACGATGCCGATCGAGAAGTCGAAGGAGACCACCGTGTGCACCGAGAGCACCAGCGGCGTCGAGAGGCCGGCGAGCAGCAGGTAGGCGGTCTCGTAGTTGTGCCAGTGCCGCGCCGAGCCGCGCCAGCCGAGCGAGCCCATGCCGTAGAGCACCCGCGCCACCTTGTTCTTCGCCCGGTCGCGCATCGTCGCGAGATCGGGGATCAGGCCGACGAACCAGAACATCGCCGACACCGTGGCGTAGGTGGTCACCGCGAAGACGTCCCAGATCAGCGGGCTCCTGAACTGCGGCCAGAGGGTCATCGTGTTCGGGTAGGGGAGCAGCCAGTAGAAGAGCCACGGCCGCCCGAGGTGGAGGACCGGGAACATGCCGGCGCAGGCCACCGCGAACAGCGTCATCGCCTCGGCGAAGCGGTTGATCGAGGTGCGCCACTCCTGCCGGAAGAGCAGCAGGATGGCCGAGATCAGCGTGCCGGCGTGGCCGATGCCGATCCACCAGACGAAGTTGATGATCGCGAAGCCCCAGCCGATCGGCCAGTTGACGCCCCAGATCCCGACCCCCTTGACGAACAGCCAGGTGACCGCGGTCAGGAAGACCATCAGCAGCGAGAAGGCGGCGGCGAAGCCGACCAGCCACCACTTCGGCGTGTGCCGCCGCAGGATGACGTCGCTGATCTTGTCGGTGACCGATCCCGGCGTGTGGCCGGGGCCCACGATCGGCGCCTGGTACGGCTTCGGCGGCATCGCGGGGAGACCGGTTTTCTCAAGCGTGGCCATGCTCAGCTCCTTCGGCCGGGTTCTTTTCGAGGGCAGCCAGCGCGGGGTTCGGGTTGCGCAGCTTGGCGAGATAGGTGGTGCGCGGGCGCGTGTTGAGGTCCTCGAGCAGCCCGTAGTTGAGCGGGCCGGCCTTCCACTTCGAGACCTCCCACTCGGGGTCGTTCTGGTCGCCGAAGACGATGGCGCCCGTCGGGCAGGTCTGCTGGCAGGCGGTCTGGATCCAGTTCTTGGGGATCGGCTGGCGGTCGACCTTGGACTGGATCTTCGCCTCCTCGATGCGCTGCACGCAGTAGGTGCACTTCTCCATCACGCCGCGCATGCGCACGGTCACGTCCGGGTTGTTGAGCAGCTCGAGCACCGGCGTGTCCTTGTCGCTGTAGCGCAGGAAGTTGAAGCGGCGCACCTTGTAGGGGCAGTTGTTCGAGCAGTAGCGGGTGCCCACGCAGCGGTTGTAGACCATGTCGTTGAGCCCCTCGTCGCTGTGCACCGTCGCGGCCACCGGGCAGACCAGCTCGCACGGGGCGTTCTCGCACTGCATGCAGGGGAGGGGCTGGTAGCTGAAGGTCGGCTCGTCGAGGTCGCCGCCGAAGTAGCGGTCGACCCGCAGCCAGTGCATCTCGCGGCGGGCGAGCACCTGCTCCTTGCCTACTGAGGGGATGTTGTTCTCCGCCTGGCAGGCGACGATGCAGGAGCTGCAGCCGGTGCAGACGTTGAGGTCGATCGCCATCGCCCAGGCGTGGCCGTCGTAGCGGTGCTTGGGGTACAGCGTCTCGTCGGGCGCCGGCACCTCGCGCTCCTTCTTGAGGAAGTCGGGATCGTGCTGGAGCTGCGCCAGGGTGCCGGTGCGGATGACGTCGCGCGCCACCGCCTCCTCGGTCGCCTCCTTGTCCTCGTCGACGGTGAAGCCGCGCATGGCGTGGTGGTTCTGGGTGCAGGCCACCACATACTCCTCGCCGCGGTTGCGCAGGTTGAGCCCCGGCCCACCCCAGAGGGCGGCCGTGGTGCGCAGCGGGTAGGCGTTGAAGCCGAGCCCGGTGGCCTTGCCGGCGAGCTCCCGGCCGTAGCCGAGGGTGAGCGAGGCGGTGTCCTCCGCCATGCCCGGGAGGATCCAGACCGCCACCTTCTTGAGCGTGCGGCCGCCGAGCGAGATCTCCACCGTGTCGCGGAAGTCGAGCTTCAGCCGCGCGGCGGTCTTCGGCGAGAGGATCAGGGCGTTGTCCCAGACCAGCTTGGTGACCGGCTTGGGCAGCTCCTGGAGCCAGACGTTGCTGGCGTAGCGGCCGTCCCAGATCGTCGGATCGGGGCGCAGGAGCAGGGTGACGTCGCCCGGCTTGACGCGGCCGAGCGCGGCCTGGACCTCGCCGGCCGCCTGCTGCACCGCGCCGCCGTTGAGCGAAGCCGTGCCACGCGGCGCCGCCGTCGCCGGGATCAGGCCGGCGTGCAGAGCCTCGCGCCAGGCCTTCTCGAACGCCGGATTGGCCGCCGCCGAGCCGGCCGCCGGAGCGGCCATGGCCGCTGCGGCACTGTTGGCGGCGGTCGCCGTGGCGGGGGCGCCGGACGGCGGCAGGCTCCCGGCCCGCGTCGCCGGCGGGGTGGTTGCCGTAGCCTGGGCGCCGGCCGCCGGAGCCCCGGCCGCGGCCGGGGCCGCGGGCGCCTTGGCGCCGATCCCGGGGGCGCCGGGGAAGGTCTTGTCGAAGCCGAGCATCGTGGTGTTGCTGCCGCCGCCGGACATGTCCTGGGCCGCCGCGGCGAGGCCGGCGGTGAGGCCGGGCAGGCGGGAGGTCCAGTACTGGCGGACGAGGTCGTAGCTGGTGGCGTCCGCCTGCTTGCCGAGGGTGGCGGCGAGCACCTCGGAGGCCGTCTTGCCGCCGTAGAGCGGCTCGATCAGCGGCTGGAGGATCGACACCGTGCCGTCGAAGGCGCGGGCGTCCCCCCAGCTCTCGAGCTCGTGGGCGGCCGGGATGTGCCAGTGGCAGAACTGCGCGGTCTCGTCCTGGTAGAGGCCGTGATGGACCCGCAGCGTGACCTTCTCGAAGGCCTCCTTGAACGGCAGGTCGGCCGGCGCGGTGTAGAGCGGGTTGACGCCGTCGAGGATCAGCAGCGCGGAGACCTGGCCGGCGGCCATGTCGCGCACCAGCTCGGCCAGCGACTGCACGTGGTCGACCGGATCGGCCTCGACCGGCTCCTGATAGAAGACCGTGGTGCCGGCGTTGCCGAGCGCCTGGTTGATGCCGTGGATCAGCACCTGCGCCGCCGGCGACAGGTACTCGTCGCCGACCACCAGCGAGGCGCCGCGATTGGCCTGCAGGTCCTTGGCGACCTCGGCGACCCACTTCTGCGCCTTGGCGTCGGCGAGCGGGGGGGTGCCACCGCCGGCGGCGGCGCCGAGCGTCTGGGCGAGGGCGAGGACGAACCCCTCCACCTGCGCCGGCGGCAGCTGCAGCCGGTGGTCGGCGAGCGCCGAGAGGCCGACCGGCGCGCTCTCCACCGTGTAGACCCGGGTCATGGTGTCCTGGTGGGCCTGAACGCGCCGCCCCTCGGCGAAGTCGCGGGCGTAGCGCACGCCGGCCGACCCCTCGCAGAGGACGTCGGCGCCGAGCGACAGCACCACCTTCGCCTGGGTGAAGTCGTAGCGGGTATCGACCGGCCGGCCGAACGCCCGTACCGCCGCGGCGCGGGTCTGGTGGGGGCCGGCGGGCTCCCAGCGGTGCCAGCGGGCCTGCGGATTGGCGCGCAGGACGTCGCCGATCAGGGCCGCCAGCGTCGGCGAGGTCACCGTGCCGGTGAGGATGCGCAGCCCCTGGCCGCCGGCGAGCGACCGCGAGGTCTCCCCCATCTGGCTGAGGAACGTGCCCCAGGTGTCCACGCGGCCGTTGTGGACGACCGCCTGCGAGCGGTCCGGATCGTAGAGGGTCAGCACCGACGCCTGCGCGAAGTAGTCGGCCGCGCCGAGGCTCGCCGGGTGGTCCGGGTTCCCCTCGATCTTCGTCGGCCGCCCCTGGTGGCTCTCGGCGAGCACGCCGGTGGCATAGCCGCCGTGGGTGGTGGCGGTGGCGAAGAAGAGCGGCTTGCCGGGGATCAGCTGCTCGGGCTGCCGCACGTAGGGGATGATCTTCTCGAGCGGCTGCCGGGTGCAGCCGGTCAGGCCGGCGAGGGCGAGCGAGGCGCTCGCCAGCTGCAGGAAGCCGCGGCGCGACACGCCGGCCGGCCACTCCGACGCGAAGCGGGGGAACTCGCGGTGGAGGAGATCCTCGAACTCCGGGGTCCCCGCCAGCTCGTCGAGGCTGCGCCAGAACTCCGGCCCCTTCTTCGTCCGCAGCCGCTCCCGGACCTCGTCGAGGTCGATCCGGGTCTCGCCCGGCTTGGGAGCGGCCTCGGCTCCGCACTTGCCCTTGGGCTTAGCGTTGACGCCGTCCATCAGGTTCGCCATCAGGTTCGCTCGCTCTCGTTGTTGGTCCGTCGGCGCCGCCGCGGATCTCCTGCCCGGCCCGACAGCCCCGCGCCTAGCGGTGGCACGTCGAGCAGCTCGTCAAAGAATGAAGGTCGTAGTCCTTCGCCAGCTTCGGGCGCAGCCGCGCCAGCTCCACCGACGACGGGGTCCAGCCCGGCTTCGAGGCCACCTCGACCGGCACCTGCATCGCGTTGGCGTTGGCCGCGAGGCTCGCCCACGTCCGCGGGTCGCCCGGATCCCAGTCGAGGTTGAACACCTCTTCGCGCGGCCGCACGTTCTTGGCCGGGTTGCGGTGGCAGTCGAGACACCACTGCATCTGCAGGGAGGCGTTCTGGAACATCAGCGGCATCCGGTTCACCTTGCCGTGGCAGGACTCGCAGCCGATCCCCTTGGCGATGTGGACCGAGTGGTTGAAGTAGACGTAGTCGGGGAGGTCGTGCACCCGCGTCCACTGCACCGGCACGTTGTCGCGGTAGCTGGCGCGGATCGGCTCGAGCAGCTCGGCGTTGGTCCAGATCTGCCGGTGGCAGTTCATGCAGGTCTCCGTCGGCGGCAGGCCGGCGAAGGAGGAGCGCTCCACCGAGGTGTGGCAGTAGCGGCAGTCGATGCCGAGGCCGCGCGTGTGGTGCTCGTGGCTGAACGGCACCGGCTGATGCTTCACCACGTACTGACCGGTCACGTATCCGGACGTGCCCATCAGGGTGTAGAGCACCCAGCCGAAGAAGCCGAGGAAGAAGACCGCCCCGAAGATACTGACTCTGGCGATCGTGTTGCTGCTGCGATGAAAGATCTGCATGGGAGCCACCCTCCCTAGAGTCCCAGCCAGCGACCATATCCGACCGCCGTCCGCGGTTCAAGGGACATTGTGAAAGTCGTCACAAGCCGGGGACTGTACTGCAACGCCCGGCGCGGTGCAAGACCAAAATCGCCCCTTCGCGAGGCGTCGATTCCGGACCGGGAAGAAAGAGATCATGCCCGGGCTCCGGAGTCCACCGGGAGCTTCGCGGGCGGACCCGGCCGGAAACCTTGCTTCGCGTAGGGGCGGGTCTGGACGGGCGGGAGGGGGCTCGACCCGCCCTGCAACGGCGAAACCCTGAAAACAGGGCGGGTCGAGCCCCCAACCTACCGTCCAGACCCGCCCCTACGCGAAGCGTCGAGGCCAAAGTCAGCGCCTGTGAGGGTCGCCAAGCCGGATCCATCCCGGACACCGAGCCGTTGAGGGCGACCGCAGGTCGCCCCTACAACAGATCTCGACCGCGGGTGTAGGGGCGACCTGCGGTCGCCCTCCGGTCGCCCTCAACGGCTCGTAGCGCGTTCCAACCCAATCAAGGGTCGCCATGTAGAAAATCCTGCATCCCTCCTGGCGGAAGACACGGCTTTTCAAGCCGGGCCACCGTCCCGGCCGCGCACGGCGGAGTCCTCCGGAGGGGACGTCCCCCAGGGCAAACGCCCGTCCGGAGCAGGTTTCCGGTTTCCCCGCGGCTCCTCCCAAGGCGCCCTTCCATGTTGTCAATTTTCGTCACATACCTGCCAAAAACCAGCTGCCAAGGGAGTTTGCGAGACTTGGCCCGACTCTTGCTCTTACTGGTTTTCGCTGCGAAGCGGCCGGTGAGGTGAGGGGTGAAACGCGAGGGCGGCCGCAGGAAAGGAGAAGCAGCCATGCGCACCACGGTTCGGCAGGTCACGGTGGCAATCCTTCTGACAGTTCTTCTGGCTCCTGGCCTGCTTCAGGCCCGGACCCCGGCCCGGCACCTGGCGCAGGCGAGCTCGAGCACCTCGATCTCGGCGACGGAGCTCTTCAGCTCGGTATGGAATTTGCTTATAGGTCCCATGTTGAAGAACGGCGGCCAGCTCGATCCTTCGGGTGGTGGCACGCACGGCTCGGCACCGGCTCCCACGCCGCCGAGCGGGGATAACGGCGGCCAGCTCGACCCGAGCGGGATGCCCAAGTAGAATCAGTCGTGATGACGAGCAGGCGTTTAATGGAAGACACCATGGAAGACTTCACAAACGATCTGACGAGATCCCGGGTTGAGGCGTCCGGTCTGTGGGACGCGCTCAAGCCGTACCGCTTCGAGGACCAGTGCCATCTGATCCGCATTCACCGGCGGTTCGTGACCTGGGGGCTCTGTGAGCTGTTCTGCCAGGAAAGCGCGCGGATGACGGTGGTCGATCCCGAACGCGCCGTCGAGTCGGCGGAGCTGGGGGTGCTGGTCTCCGATCTCCTCCGGGAAGAGGGGCCGGTCAAGGGGCGCCACCTCTATCAGCTCCGGGGCTACGCCTGGGCGCACGACGGCAACGCCCGGCGTGTCCTGGGGGACCTGCGCAACGCCGACGAATCCTTCTCGATCGCCGATGCCTGGTGGGATGCCGGGGCGGCGGGGATCGGGGACGTCCTTGGCTACGAGCCTGCGCTCCTCGACCTCAAGGCCTCGCTGCGGATCGCCCAGCGGCGTTTCCCCGAGTCCTTCGAGCTGCTGGACCGATTGTTCGCGATCCACACCGACGGCCGCCGGCCGGAGCACCAGGACGGCCATCGGGCGGGCCGGGCGCTGATCAAGAAGGCGCTCGCCCGGGCCGAGATGGGGGAGCCCGAGCAGGCGATCGGCCTGCTGGGGGACGCCGAGAAATTCGTCGACGTCCAGCGCGATCCGCGCCTGTTCCTCTGCCTGCGCCACAACCTGCTCTGGAACCTGACCAGCGTCGACGGGTACGAAGAGGCGAAGTCCATGCTCCCCGAGGTCGAGGCGCTCTGCCGCGAGCTCGGCAATCCGCTCGACCTGATCCGCCTGCGCTGGGCCGAGGGGCGGATCGCCGCCGGCCTGGGCCATACGGAAGCGGCCATCGGGATCTTCCAGGAGATGCGGCAGGAGTTCGCCGCGCGCGGCATCGCCTACGACGCCGCCCTCGTCACCCTGGAGCTGACCGCCCTGCACGCCCGGCTGGGCGCCACGGCCGCGGTCAAGGAGCTGTCGATCGAGATGGCGCGGATCTTCCAGGTCCAGGACGTCCCGCGCGAGGCTCTCGCCGCGCTGCTCTTCTTCCAGAAGGCGGCCGAGCGCGAGCGGGCCACCGCCAAGCTGGCCCGCGAGATCGGCCTCTTCCTCGAGAAGCTGCGCTCCGATCCGGGGCTCCGCTTCGAGCGGATGCGGTAACCGCCGATCAACACCTTGCTAGGGGCGGCCCCAACGGGCCGCCCCCTGTTTCCTACCCCCTTCTCTCCCATCGACCGGGCACAGGCGCCATCCCGGCGACATCACCGCATTACCGGGCCAACGGCCCGGGCTTCCTCAGCCCAGGGCATCGCCCTGGGTTCCCAGGGGATCTTGGAAGGCAATGCGGCCTGAAGGGTCGCACTAACCGGCGTTCTGGACTCTCACCCAACCGGCTGTGACGTGGGTCCTGGGCCGGTCTGTTCCCGCCCCTCCACGCCCGGCGCATACTCCCCGAGCCACCGCCGCCACCACCAGCTCCCCGTCTTCTTCTTCTCGGCGGGCGTGGTGAATCCGTACTGCCAGAGCACCGCGCGCACCTGGCGCGGCGGCGAGCCGGCGAAGGGGTCGCGGCGGAAGAGGGCGAGAACGTCCGGGCTCCCTTCGAGCAGCCGGGTCTCCGTGCTCACCACCCAGGGGTACTCCTGCCAGGAGCCGAGCGAGGCGAACCAGAGGTTCCAGTCGAAGCGCGGCTGGTAGGGGGCGTAGATCCCCGGCCGCTCGGCGGGGTCCTGGGGCTTGTAGCGGAACGGATAGGCGATCCACGTCTTGCCGTCGCGGCTCCCCTGGAATTCGATCTCGTAGCGCGCCCGGGTCATCACCGCGAACAATCCATATTGATTGGCGATGCGGAACGGCGCGAGCAGGCGGGCCGGAGCGGCGAGCGAGCCCGCGGCGGGCACGTAGGGGATCACCGTCGCGTAGAAGATCCAGACCAGCACGGCCGCCGCGCCGATCGGTTTCCAGAGCGGCGCGGGGCGCCCCTCCACCTCGGCCGGCACCCGCAATCCCACCCAGGCGAGCGCCCGGTCGTCGAGCAGCAGGAAGCCGAGCACCAGCACGAGATAATTCAGGAAGGCGTAGTTGGCGGTCGCGATGATCCCGATCTGGAACGGGGTCACGATCAGGAAGCAGGCGAGCCGGCCCCGGCGCGGCAGCCAGGCCATCCAGACCACGACCAGCTCCAGCAGGAGCGTGGCGGCCGCCGTGGCGGCGTGATAGCCGTGGGGAAAATATTGCTGAACGTACCAGCCCGGCCAGGAGGGGAGGGGGCCGTTCTCATAATAGTGATCCATGGCCGTGAGCGTCCGCCACTGCACGTCGCCGCTCAGCAGCTTCACCACCCCCGACTCGAAATAGATCCGGAACCACTCCCAGCGCAGCAGGAAGAGGCTCGCCCGCGACGGCGGATGATCGATCCCCAGCCCCGGCCGCACGCCGCGCGGGGCGAAGAACAGCGACAGGAACCCGGCCTCCAGCAGCATGCCGTCCGACTGATAGGAGGAAAAGTCCTGCGCCGCGCTGATGAAAGAAAGGAAGCAGACCAGGCAGATCCCGATCGTCATCCGCGGCCAGACGTTGAGGACGAGCAGCGCCGAGGCGATCAGCCCGCCCCAGACCAGGGCCGTCAGCGCCGCGTCGTTCGAGCCGAGCCAGAGCAGCGTCGGCACCTGCTGGAAGCGCGAGGGGCCGGGGATCGCCTGGGCGACCTGCTCGAGCCAGGCTCCCGCCGGCAGGATGCCGCGCGGCCCGATCAATCCCCGGATCTGGAAGGCGAGCGAGTAGAAGGCCGAGAAGAAAATCAGCCCGAGGCAGCGGAGGAAGATCCACCGCGGCCAGAGGACGCTCCGGCCCGGCGTGAAGTCGGGAGCGAAATAGCGGTGGAGGAAGGTAGTCTTCTCGTTCAACTCGTTTCGGGATCGACCGGCCGTGCGAACACCACCTGCGATTTGATCCGCGCGAACCCGAGCCGTTCATAGAAGCGGTGAGTCCGTTCGCGGACGACGTTGCTCCGCACCCGGAGCGTGCGGAATCCATGCCTGGCGGCCCATTCGTCCGCGGCCGCGACCAGCGCGGCGCCGAGGCCGCCGCCGCGCCGCGTTTCGTCCACCACCAGCGCCCGGATCTCCGCGAACGGCTCCGTCTCGACGGTGTGGATGCCGGCGACGTGGATCCAGCCGATGACCTCCGGGGGGATCACCAGACCCTCCGCCTCGGCCACCAGCACGGCGTTCTCCGGCCGTGACGTCACGTCGCGCAACCGCCGCTCGGCCTCGTCGGGACGGGTGGGGTAGCCGAGCTGGGTCGCCAGCCCGGCGAGGGCGGCGGCGTCGGCGGGCTGGGCGGGACGGATGTTCATGTCCGGTTGAGGTCACTCGCCCCGCATTGTCTTCAGGGGCCGGACCTGTCGGATGCTATCGAAGTCTCCATCGTCGTGGAGGAGGATGCCATCGTTCTCCAGGACGAGTTGCGCGATGAAGCAGTCGATCGAGCTGCGGATGGTCAGCCCCCGGCGCCGGCAATCGAAGAAGATCCGGGCCGCATCCCGGTGTGTCGCAAAGGGATCGAGAGCCATCAGGAGATCCTGAGAGCCCAGGTAGTCCGAGAGGAGCCGCCACTCCTTCTCATCCTTTGCGCCTTGCAGGACCTCCTGGTAGCAGACGGCCGGCAGGGCGAAGGAAACCTCATCCCTCTCGAGCGCCCGCAGGCGATCGACTGCCGGAGAGTTCCGGCCGCGGAGCAGGTCGATCAGCACGGAGGAGTCGACGACGATCAACGCTCGCCCGCTCGCAGGGCCTTATGGTCGTAGCCCGGGGCGAACTCGATCTTGCCCTCGAGATCCAGCAGGTTCTTCCTCTTCCGGGTCGTGATGAGCAGACGCAGGGCCTCGTGGACAACGTCCTTCTTGGTCTTGATGCCGGTCACGCGAATCGCTTCCGCCAGGAGATCGTCGTCCAGGACGATGTTCGTTCTCATGGGAGCACCTCCATACACATGATCATACACATTTCCATGCCAATCCCAGGGCGCCGCCCTTGGGCTGAGGGAAAACGGCCCGTTGGGCCTCCAAAGGAACCCCCCTACGCCGCCGCCTCCTCCTTCACGCCGGCGATGAACTCGCGCAGCGTCTTCTTGGCGTCGCCGAGCACCATCATCGTGTTCGGCTGCACGAACAGGTCGTTCTCGATCCCCGCGAAGCCGGTGTTCACGCTGCGCTTGAGGACGATCACGGCGCGGGCCTCCTCGACGTTGAACACCGGCATGCCGTGGATCGGGCTCCCCGGATTGTTCTTCGCCGCCGGATTGACCACGTCGTTGGCGCCGACCACCAGGGCGACGTCGGTGCGGGCGAACTCGTCGTTGATGTCGTCGAGGTCGTAGAGCTGGTCGTAGGGGACGTTGGCCTCGGCGAGCAGCACGTTCATGTGCCCCGGCATGCGGCCGGCCACGGGGTGGATGGCATACTTCACCGTCGCGCCGTTCGCCTCCAGCGCCTGGGCCAGCTCGCGCACGGCGTGCTGGGCCTGCGATACCGCCATGCCGTAGCCGGGGACCACGATCACCGTCTGCGACGCCGTCAGCACGCCGACCGCGTCCTCCACCGTCGCCAGATTGTAATTCGCGGCGGGACCCGCGGCGCCGTCGGCGGCGGGCGCCACCTGGCCGAAGGCGCCGAACAGGACGTTGGCGAACGAGCGGTTCATCGCCTTGCTCATCTTCATCGAGAGCAGCAGGCCCGAGGTGCCGTCGAGGGCGCCGGCGATGATCAGCACGGGATTGCCGAGGGCGAAGCCGGTGGCGGCCGAGGCCAGGCCGGCGTAGGAGTTGAGCAGCGAGATCACCACCGGCATGTCGGCGCCGCCGATCGGCAGCACCGCCAGCACGCCCACCAGCAGGCCGAGCGCCCCCATGGCGAAGAAGAGGATGCTCTGATTGGGGTCCATCACCAGCAGCACCAGCAGCACCAGGGCGCCGCAGAACATCGTGATGTTGGTGGCGTTCTGCCCCTTCCAGGTCACCGGCGCGCCGGCGATCAGCCCCTGCAGCTTGCCGAAGGCCATCAGGCTGCCGGTGAAGGTGAGGAAGCCGAGGAACACCTCGAGCCCGAGGGCGGCCATGGTGACGCGGTCGATCCCCTCGCCGGTGATCCGGTGGTGATACTCCGAGACGCCCACCAGGGCCGCCGCCAGGCCGCCGAAGCAGTGCGAGAGGGCGATCCGCTCCGGCATCTTGGTCATCGGGATCCAGATCGACATCGCGGCGCCGATGGCGGCGCCGATCATCAGGCCGATGGCGATCCAGGTGAAGGTCAGGATCTGGGTGTAGACCAGCGTGCCGGCCACGGCCACCAGCATGCCGAAGGCGCCGATCAGGTTGCCGCGCCGGGCGTGGGTGGGCGACGACAGCCCCTGCAGCGCGAGGATGAAGCAGACCGAGGCGACGAGGTAGGGGAGCAGAGAGGCGCTCATGCCTTCTCGCTCCGGACCGGCCGGACGGGGGCCTTCTTCTTGAACATCCGCAGCATGCGGTCGGTGATCAGGAAGCCGCCCACCGTGTTGATGGTGGCGCAGACCACGGCGACGAAGCCGAGAACCATGCTGAGCTTGCCGTAGCCGCCGCCGGCGGACACCAGCGAGCCGACGAGCGAGATGCCGGAGATGGCGTTGGTGCCCGCCATCAGGGGGGTGTGCAGCAGGGGCGGCACCTTCTCGATGACGTAGTGGCCGAGGAAGCCGGCCAGCACGAAGACGTAGAGGCCGAAGAGGAGCTCGTTCGACATGGCCCTCCCTTTCAAAGTCCTGAATTACTCGCGGGGAATCCTAGCATGGGGCCGCCGCGGCCGGCCCCTCAGGGTCCGGGCTGCCTGGAACGCCATAGGCGCTAACTTTGGCCATGACGCTTCGTGTAGGGGCGGGTCTGGACGGTGGATGGGGGCGCGACCCGCCCTGTTTTCAGGGGTTTTGCGTTGCAGGGCGGGTCGCGCCCCCTCCCACCCGTCCAGACCCGGCGTCGTTGAGGGCGACCGCAGGTCGCCCCTACAACCGCGGTCGAGATCTGTTGTAGGGGCGACCTGCGGTCGCCCTCAACGGCACGATGTCCAAGTGGATCTGGCTTGGCAACTCTGCCCGCAGGTCGCCCTCCCTCTCCACGAAGAGAGGATTCGAAGGGCAGGCTGACTCGACGGGCGCACTGAGAGGGTCGCCGGAGGGAAACCCGAGCGCGACCGGCCCAAACATCGGCCAGACCGGGTCAGACACCGCTGGAAGGCGCCAATATATAAACTTTGCCGATTTATATATACGGTAGCCTCCTTGAATGCCCGGCGGATGTCATCTCTATATACGAATCGCCATTTTGTATATAGAAACCACCCTCCAGCAGGACTCCAGCCCCGGTTTCAGGCCACTCAGCCCTCCCGGAAAGCTCTCCGGGCCTCCGTGATATATACAAAGTGGGCATAAATACCGTTCCCGAAGGCTTGCCGACCTTTTCGGCAGTCATCTCTATATATTTTTCGGACGTTTCTATATAGAAACAGCCTCTCGAACCCTCTCCACGGGTACTCTCTATATAAAATTTCCCGGTTTGTATATAAAAAGGGTCGCCGGAGCCCCTGCGAGACCCTCCAATGGCAGCGTGGAGGCTTCTCGAGCCCTCTCCAGGGGGACTCCGTATATATTTTCCGGAGCTTTATATATAAGAATGGCCCCTGGAGCCTGGACGACGGGGCGCGGAAGGCGGAGAACCGGGCGAAGAGCTGTTCGGGCCTCCATGCCCCCGTGCTCAACCGGGGAGGTCAGGGGTGCGGAGCCCCGTGGGCACTCTCTGGCCAGCCGGCCCAGGCTTGGGCGGAGCGCCCACAATGGGGCCCTCAAGGGGACGCCACGAACCGGCTGCCGGGTGACCCTTACACGACAAGCTCTCGTCGTGTAAGCCGCCTGCCTCTGCTAGAGGAATTCTCGAAGCTTCTCACAACACAAGCACTTGAGGCTCTCGTCTTGCCGGTGGCGCGACGCTTACCGACAGAGCGTCTACGTGTAACTCTCCGCCACCCCAGGAAATGATCGCTTACCGACAGCGCCGACCGTCTACGCAGAGCTGAAAGCCGGATCTCGAACGTCGTGTAAGCAACGAGGCGCTCCTCTGAGAATCGGGTCGCTTACACGACAGTCGCCTTCTCTTGACGCGCCCCCTGGCCTCACTTACTCTCTTGAGGAAGGTAAGGAAGTTAGAAATTATTGCTCAATAGCCATGCTTCCATTCTCCGGCCGGACAAAGGGATGTCGGTAAGGCAGATTGGCGGGGCGGGTAGACTACAAGGTTGGCCGTCGCGAGTTGAAAGGGTAACCAAGCCTCAGGTGCGTGACTCTGCACGCCAAGAGGAGATCTCTTAATGGATTCAGGTCAGTTTCTTCTGGTCAACCTCTTCGCCTGCATTATTGGAGTGTGCCTCTATGTACTTGTGCTTCAGGCCCTCAATCGGACGGCAAACACTCTAGTGGAGATACGCGACATTCTAAAATCTCAAAGTGAACCCCTTCACCTAGCCCTGAAGTACTTGGACAACATCGATGAAAGCCTCAGGCAAGGACAGATTCGTCCAGTCAAGGCTGAGCAAGAGCATAGCTTATATGCTGGAGCGCAAGGTTTAGCGGCCAACCCAATGCCTCCAGCGGACGGCTGACGCCGCACGCTGAGGCACCAAACGTTACTGCGACACGAAGTCGCTTTCTGAAGTTGTCCTCATCGTCGTTTGATAGAGGACCACTCGTACCACCGAGTGAACCTAGGGGCCTGAATAAAGAGCGGCCCTGACAAAGTACAGAGGCACGCACAGCGTGCGGGGCGGGAACCGCGAGGGGCCTGCTCTCCTGGCAGCCACAAGCCGGGCGATGGCAAGGTAGTGGGTATGGTAAACACATGTGAACCTGCGCAACGATCGTCAAGGAGCATCAAGCTAAAGTGGCTGACAAGCTTGAGCCAAAAGGCGCGGAGGCGGGTAGGTGGATTTAACGTTGCCACCTCGTGGTCATGGGGCCTCCCGGTCGACAGCAGGTACCTAACCCCACGCTACTTCGGAAGCGGAACGTGGTAACCCCGTATCTCTCCCAGAAGGGAAAGCGAGCCGCAAGGCGAGCCGATGGAGGTGCGGGCTTGGGATGTCGGAAAAAGCGAACGCCGTCTCGTAATGAGGCGGATACGGGTTTTAACGTCACCCGGCACGAAAGTGAGCCCACGTCCGACGGGTCTTTCACCGCAAGAGAGCCCGCAGAATCGTCTCGAAGAGGGAGAGGGCAAAGTGAGGCGACGGCTCAGCCGGATGCCGGTGCACTCCCGACTTGGTGTAAAGATTGGAACGCCATCGACTGGCGCAAGATCTACCCGAAAGTAAGACGGCTGCAGGTGCGTATTGCGGAGGCTGTTCGCGAGCAGCGCTGGGGCAAGGTCTCCTTTCTCCAACGTACGCTCGTCCGCTCGTTGCCGGCAAGGCTTTGGGCGGTGCGAAGGGTTGTCTCGAATCAAGGGAAGCGAACGCCGGGCGTTGACAAGGTCATCTGGAGAACGCCACGGCAGAAGATGCAGGCCTCTCGGTCGCTGAGGCGGCGTGGATACCAGCCGCTTCCGCTGCGCAGGATCTACATCCCCAAGAGGAACGGCAAACGGCGGCCTTTGGGAATTCCCACCATGAAGGATCGGGCGATGCAGGCGTTGTACCTGCTGGCGCTCAATCCGGTGGCGGAGACTCAGGCCGATCCGAATTCCTACGGGTTTCGGCCCCGGCGTTCGATTGCCGATGCCTTGGGTCAGTGCTTTATCGCGCTGGCCAAAGAGGATTCCCCCCAGTGGGTCCTCGAAGGAGACATCGAATCCTGCTTCGACCGGATCAGCCACCCCTGGCTTCTCGAGAACGTCCGAATGGACGGCGAGATTCTGCGGAAGTGGTTGAAGGCTGGCTACATGGAAGGGACGATCCTCTATCCCACCGAGGAAGGGACGCCCCAGGGAGGGATCATCTCCCCGGTTCTAGCGAATCTAGCCTTGGATGGTCTGGAAACGGTGGCCCTCGGTGCGGACTCTCGTCACGGGAGTCTCCGGCCGAGGATCAACGTGGTCCGCTACGCGGACGACTTTATCATCACCGGCCGCTCGAAAGAGCAGTTGGAGAGGAAGGTTCAGCCCGCAGTAGAGGCCTTTCTTGGGGAACGGGGTCTGCGGCTCTCGCGAGAGAAGACGAAGATCACGCACATTGAGGAAGGGTTCGACTTTCTCGGAGCCAGCGTTCGGAAGTATGGGCGCAAGCTGCTGATCAAGCCCTCGCGGAGGAACATCCACGAGCTGCTCAGCGAAGCCCGAGATCTGATTCGGACCCGGAAGGCGGCGACCGCGCTCGACCTGATTCGTCAGCTCAACAGCAAGCTGCGGGGCTGGGCGAACAGCCAAAGCCACTTGGTCGCCAGCCGAGCGTTCCGTCATGTAGACAGGTGCATTTTCAAAGCTCTATGGCAGTGGGCAAAGAGAAGGCATCCCACAAAGAGGTCCGGCTGGGTGCGACGGAGATACTTCCGCACCGGGCCATCTCAGGAGTGGATCTTCTCGGCGCCTTCACGAAACCGGGCCGGTGTCTGGGGACACTTGGACCTGTTCCGAGCGAGTAGCGTGCCGATTCGCAGGCATGTTAAAGTACGAGCTGAAGCCACGGAGTTCGACCCGGCGCACGAAGGCTACTTCCGCGACCGTTGGGTACGGAGGCAGCAGCGCCGGAGACAACGAAGGGCCAAAGCGAGAGAGCTCGCGGCTATGGAACGTGTAAACCCGGACAACCTAACAGCCGGGTCGAGAAATCGGCCTAATGAAAGGCTTGAGCCGTATGCGGGGAAACTCGCACGTACGGTTCTTAGAGGGGCTGGGGGCTCGTAAGAGCCCCTGGCCTACTCGGCGGCGTCCCGCTACATGGAGGAGAGGATCAGAGCGTGACAAGAGCTACGGCCAAGGAGCGCGAGCGGGCGATTTTGGCAGCTGTGTACACCTCAGAAGAGGTTGCCCGGTTTGTTGACGGCGAGCAACCTGACTTCACAGCTCCCGTCCTGAACAACCAGGCCGAGCAGTTCGGCGTCGAGATAACAGAATTCTACCTCTCTGGGTCGCACGCCCGTATACGAAATATCCCTGGCTATGTCATAGACGTATTCGCCGGGCGATACCGTCATGCGAAGGATCGGAGCGAGTTGCCGGTGGAGGAAGTTACGATCAAACCTCACGGTGGCGGGGAGGATCGCCACGTTCCAGCACTGATTCAGCGGTTCCCTGACCCTCCTGAGCACCTTCGGCTTCTCGCCGCTACAATTAGCAAGAAGGCTCAGAAGGCGCGCAGGTACAAACCTCTTCACCACCTAAACCTTGTGCTCGTTGACTACCTGCAGCGTTGGGTTCCACTCAAGTCGGGATCTCTTTGCAAGCTGCTTACTAGTGAACACATCCCAGCAGCAATCTGGCACGCACCTTTTCGTGAAATTTTTTATGTAGCGGCGCTGAGCGACGGATGGGTCTACGTACCGCTTGTGATGCACTGCATTATGGCTGAACTCTTCGGCTTTGCTCTCGTTGTCGGACCCCACTTGGCAGGGGAAACTGACCTTTTGCCGAAGGTTCTTCAAGCATTCGGCCATCACCTCCGGCGGCGTTCGCGTGCTCCAGTGTTCGCGCGTGGTGTCGGAGCGGAGTACGAAGTATTACATAGACGCTATGGTTTGCTACTGTCCGAGGAAAAGGGTGTCGTGGTTCGCGACTACCTGGACGTGACGTATCCTGGCGACGCACGCGAGTTAGACCCGGCGGACCCATTACCCCTGCGTAGGGGGGTATTGGCACAGCGCCTCCGGCGGTATCATGAGACTCACACGTTTGAGTGCGATGTGGCAGCGCCGGTGAAGGTAAGGCCACCATGAACCTAGCCCTCACGAAGAAACGCTTAATATATGTACTCCCGAAAGCGGCAAGCGTCGAGTGATGGGTTCGATGTTCTAAGAAACGCCCAACACAGTCGGTCGAGCGGACGGCTGAGGCCGCCGCTCACCTCCGGCTCCGTTGGGCTGGTGGTCGGCTGTCATTATATAGGCGGATCACAGAGGACTGAGGTGACGAGGTGATCACAGAGTTGCTAACCGCTGCTGGCCTGATTTTGGTGGGAATCGGATTACTCTATGCTGCCAGGCAATTGCGTTTATCGAAAAACATAGCGAATAGCGATTTTTTTCTCCATTATTACGAGATAATTCAGCAGTACAATGATATTCACGCCCACCTCACGGAAAACGGCCCTTGGGTCGGCAATAAGGGAGGTCCGGGCAGTGAAGAGGAGTGGGCGAGAGTCGATAGATACATGGGTCTCCTTGAAGTGATGCAAATTCTTATTGAGGATAAGCTTTTGGACAGAAAGACCATGGATCGTCTGTACAGTCACAGGATTGTAGCTCTAGTTGGAAATCAAGCCATCTATCAGAGAAATCTTGTCGAGAGGCGCTATCGGTGGTCAGATTTCGAGAAGTTGCAGAACAGCCTGAAAGGGGAAAAAGCGTATTCTGCTCTGGTTCGCAAAAAGCGTATTTCGTCTGGTTCTCCTGTGAAGAACGGGAGAGAAGAGTGATCGGTTCGTCAATAATTTGCATCGCCCAACCCAGCGCATCAAGCGGATGGCTGACGCCCCCGCTTATGCCCAACGTTAGGCGCTGGGTACTGACAATCAAGAAGGTATTTCCTATGCTCACTAAGAGCGGAAGAACAGCAATCTAGGGATTAGGTAGAAAGATTTGCCATGGATATCAACACCATATCGGCAATCGCTGCATCTGGCTCTGCATTATTTGCAGCTGTGGCTCTAATCGCCGCAGCTTTGCAGGTCTACTATCTTCGTAAACAGATCACTGCTGATCACGAGTGGAAGCGACGAGAAAAGGCTTTTGGTTATTCCCAAATTCACCATCCCGAAGTCAGAGCAGCACGCCTGCGGCTGGCAGTGGATTTTCCAAACGCTCGGGCACGCATACCTATGGCCGAGTTCACGGCCGCCGAGCAAAGAAATACAAAAATCAAAGAGGACATGAGAATCATATTAACCTACCTCGAAAACATGGGTTTGGCAGTTTATCATAACGTCGCAGATGTTAAGGTGATCTATGATATGAATGGCACAGATATTATTCGCTTTGGTGAGATATATCGGGAATACATCGACGCATCAAAAGGGGGCAATGAAAGGGTCTGGCAAAATGTGGATCGTCTCATAGTACGATTAGTGGATGAGGACGGCACGCGACGCGGCGCATTGGGGCCTACAGCCTAGAGGATTCCGATTGTGGCCAAACATGACTCAGGAAGCAGCCAAGCTTCAGGGCGCCTAACAAGGTCGCTCCAGCGGACGCCAAACGCTCTTCAAGCTATAATGATCTGCGAACGGAGTTACTTCGAGGAATTTTAGGGGCCTGCCGGTTAGGCGCCGCTGAGCTCCTGCTCCGTTATCCGTTGGATTTGGGTTTCCCGAGCGCGCGAAAGAAGGGAGGAGTGTCGTTTGCCGGCCGGCGCCAGTGGACGGCTAAGTACTTCCGCACTTCGCCCAGGAGATCCGTCGCGACCGCAAGCCGCTGGACGTTGTCAAGCAACAGAGTCCATACCGTTCTTATCTGCTCGTGCGAGAAGTCCGCCAGCTCCGGCTGCGTGAGAGCGTGTTCACAGATTGCCTTGGCTTTTTGGAGCTCCCCCTCTCGCACATGCATGCCAAAGACGTACAGGAGATCCAGGAAGGCATCCTTGTAAAGCGACAGCTCCAGATCCGCCGTCACCACGTCACGGAACATCCGCTCGGCCTCCTTTCGGTAGCCGAAGGAATGCAATAACCGGGCACCCACGAAATCTCTCCGTATCCTCATCCTGCCGGTTTCGTGCGACTGCAAGCAACCGCCGAAAAGACTCGCGGCCTCGGGGAGCTCATCCAGCCAAATCAAGCACTGGACCTGGAGAAGGCGGGCGATCTTCGCTAGCTCCGGGTCGCTCAATGGGACGAGCGGCAAGGCGCGTTTCGCCAGCAGCAACCCTTCTGCGGGATGGGTATCTTCTAAGACATTCGCTGCCTGGATGAGGGTCCGCGCCACCGCCGGCCAGTCCTCCAGGCGCTCGTAGATCTTCACACACCGCTCGAGACTCGCCGCCGCCTCTTCGACAAATCCCTGATCGGCCTTGATCAGCGCGCCGACGGCAAGGCAAAAGGCCTCCAGCCAGGGGCTCAAGGTGCCTTTCTCCCGCAAGGTCTCGGCGCGGTCAATCGCTTGACTCGCCCTCGTCCACTCCGCGGCTTTCCGCCGCGCGTTCGCCAACTCCGCCCACAGCTCCACGTGGAGATCTATTCTCACGTGTTCGCTATATTCGTTCGGGTCCATGCCCTGGATGCAAAGGGTGGTGAGGTGCGCGAGTCTTTCCGCGGCCTCATACGTGTGACAGGCCCACAGCTCGCGCAGGAGGAGGGAGACGAAGGCCCACGACTTGCAGATCCTGGTCACCGCGGCCCTGTCCTTTTGGGCTTTGGGAGTGAGCAGGCGCATCTCGGACCACTCGGCATGCGCCAATGTGGCTTCCAGGGCATCCTCCTGTTCCAGTTTAAAGATCTCGGCGAGGATTCTGAGCGAGCCGCCGGGGCGCTTCAGTCCCATATCCGCCTGGATCTCGGCGACCGCTCTCCGGGCAGCGCTCCGGCACGCCGGACAGGAGAGCAGGTGGGTGGCGATTTGGGCGGTCTCGGTGCGTCCGGCCGTTCCAGCGAGAACCTTCCGCAGGAATTCCCTCGTCACATGGGCCATTTAAGCTCCTACAGGAATTCAACCATCGCGAGTGGATTTAAGTCTAGGTGGCTTTCGGAGGCTTGTACAGTCCTATCTTGAAGAAAGGGACGGGGGCGCATCTGCCCCCGTCCACGCCACCGGGCCTCCTAGCCCCAGGGGTCGAGACCGCCGCCGCTATCCGTCGTAGGCACGGGCGGCGGTGACTTGAGTCCCGATGGGGCCAGGCTGCCGCCCTGTTGGGTGTGGGGAGAGACGGACGCGGACGACGCGATGAGGTAGGCGACGAGCAGAATCAGGCGAAGCATGGCTTCTCCCTTCAGGGACAACTGGCCGCACGGGCGCCATTGCCCGTGAAGAGGGTGCCCCTACGGCCGGAGTCTCCGCCTCTCCGGGCCTCAGGACAAGCTCGCCCTTCGCAAGCCAGGACCGCGACGAAGAAAGGACACCAATGGGCGCACAGGACATCCCGATTCTCACGACGGAACGCCTGCGGTTGCGCTCTTTCCGCGGGAGTGACCTTGAGGACTATGTGGCCTTGAACGCGGACACCGAGGTCTTGCGCTACCTGGTGGGCGCGGGGCTGGAGCCGTGGGACCGGGGCCGGTCCTCTCGGCACATGGCCTTCCTCGTCGGACACTGGCAGGTCTGGGGTTCCGGCACGTGGGCGGTGGAGGACCGGGAAACCGGCGCGTTCCTGGGGATGGTCGGCTTCTCTGAGCCGGAAGGCTGGCCCGGACTTGAGCTCGCCTGGAGATTCGTGCGGAGCGCCTGGGGGCATGGCTACGCCACCGAGGCCGCCCAGGCCGCCATGGACTACGCTTTCACCGTCTGGAAGAGGGACCGCGTCATCAGTCTCATCCACCCGGAGAACCAGGCTTCCATCCGGGTCGCCGAGCGGATCGGCGAGACCCTGCAAGGCCGCATCAACCATCTCGGGCGGGAGATGCTCTGCTATGGCATGGACCGGGAGACCTACCTGACGCAAGTCGCACCGCGCCAAGAAGGTGCCAGACGAGTAGATAGAGAATCAACGCGTTTGCCTCTTTGCCGGGCGTGACTCGGGGATTGGAGGCACGATCTTGGAGGTTTGGAGGCAATCGCTGACACCTTGGAGGCCGGAGGCGAGCAACCCCCGGCTTGTTGCAGGCCCAAATCTCCGGAAAATCCGCCGGCTAGGCACACGTCTCCTGAAGAGCCCCCCTTCGCACCTTCGTGAAGCTGTGGACGGACCGCCCCGGAGGGGGTCTATCCGCCAACGAAGGGGAGGGCGGGTGGAAAGCTCCCGGACGGGAAGGACGCGCTTCGATCTCCCGCTCTCAGTTTCTCGGCGGCATCCCGGAAGGCGGCGACGAACCAGGCGTAGCCTTCGTAGAGCTCTCGGCGGACGGCCTCGCGGAGCGCGTGGAACAGTGGGGCGGGAGATTTCTTCAGGCGCTTGGGACGGTGGTGCGGATGCCTTCCCAGGATCGCCGCCACTCCGAGAGGTTCGCCGCCGGTGCTGGCCCTCCGGGCGGCGGCTTCGGTTTCGATCTGCGCGATCACGTTCCGCCCAGAGCGTCGTATGGGGCCGGATCCTTACACCCTTCCGGCAATTCTTGCGCTTATAGCCATTGACGTTTGCTTCCGCGTCCCCTATCCTCCGCGCTTCATAGTTGTTGCGCTTTGGAGTAGGAATGAAGCTCTTCACGCCGTACCTGTTGTCCCTCGTCCTCCCCGCCCTCGCCTTCGCCCAGCCGCCTTCGGGTCCCTCGGGACCGGCGATCACCTTCGACAAGAGCGCCGTCTCGGTGGCCGGCATCAGCCCCAAAGGGCAGATGGTCCTCTTCGGCGTGGCGCGCGAGATCGCCGAGGACGACGTCGCCACCCTGGTGCGGCGCTCTCAGGTGCTTTCGGACGACGACAGTGACGGGGTGGTGAAGCTCGACCTCGGCCGCGACGTGCCGCTCCGCTCGGTCTGGGTGGCGGTGGATCTCGCGACCGGGCAGGTGACGGCGGCGGCGCCGGAGGGGTATCCGGTGCGGCGCGTGAATTGGCGCGGGGTGGGGATCGCGCGCGGCAACCCCCATGCGGACCGGGTGGAGGACGCCCGGAGGTCCGCCGAGGTGCTGCTGGTGCGGCCCGGAGCGGGAGCCTGGCAACTCACCGTGGGGGACGGCGGCGAGGGGGACGACGATGGCGCCGCGGACGGCAAGCTCGCCGCCGCGCTCGACCGCATGACCCCGGTCGCGGGCACGGATCCGCCCCCGGCGCGCTTCGATCCGAAGGACATCGTGGTGCTGATCGATCCC
Organism: uncultured Acidobacteriota bacterium; assembly: GCA_963698025.1. Taxonomy (GTDB): domain Bacteria; phylum Acidobacteriota; class Thermoanaerobaculia; order Multivoradales; family UBA5704; genus DATARR01. Next base: position 4,690,839 of record OY969112.1, read on the forward strand.
AACCGGCTGGAGCTGACGATCGTGCAGGCCGGCAATCCGCGGGCGGGGCAGGAGGTGGGCCAGTGATCCGCCGCGCGCTCTTCCTGCTCGTTCTGCTCGCCTTGCCGGCCGCCGCCCAGCAGCACCCGAACACGGCCCGCGGCTTCAACGCCGCCACCGGCTTCGGCGGCGGGGACGTCGACAGCATCAATCCGTTCAACGGCAACCTGGTGATCGGGATCCCGATCGGGCAGGCATACAAGGTCAACGGCAATCTCTCCTACCGGCTCACCCTGACCTACAACAACAACGTCTGGGACTACCAGCAGCGCGACACCGACGCGGTCATCTACAACCAGGCGATCGCCAACCGGACCGCCAACGCCGGCCTCGGCTGGATGGTCTCCCTCGGCCGGCTGAATCCGCCCACCGCGACCGACGTCGATTCCAGCCGGACGGTCTACATGAGCCCGGACGGGGCGTTCCACACCTTCTATCCCACGCTGCACGAAGGGGAGACCAGCCTCGTCGGGGTGCAGTACACCCGCGACGGCACCTACCTGCGCTACAAGTCGATCCCGAACGAGGTCGAGTTTCCCGACGGGACGATCGATCATTTCAACGCCAACGGGTTCCCGGACCAGATCCGCGACCGCTTCAGCAACCAGATCACCGTCGATTACAACACCGTCAACCTGTGGACGATCAGCGACGGCCATCGCACGCAGAAGGTCTGGTTCAAGACCCTTCTGGGGACGCAGGTGGTGGACCACATCGATCTCAGCGCCTTCGGCGGCGCCACGGGCACCTGGACGTTCCATTACAGCAACGACGACGGGAACAATGTTCAGCTCACCGGCTGCCTGAACACCGATCCGACCACCACCAACACGGCGGTGTCGCTGCTGACCCAGGTGACGCTGCCGGACGGCTCCGCCTACAAGATGCCCGTGGCCGACTACGGCGCCCAGACCACCACGCCGTGCAACTCGGGCATGCTCAAGGCGATGACGCTGCCCACCCTGGGCCGGATCGAGTGGGACTACATCAAATACACCTTTCCGACCAGCTCCTCCCCACGCGCGTTCCGCCAGACCGCCTCCGGCGTGGGGGCGCGGCGGCTCAAGGACGCCTCCGGCCTGCTCGTCGGCCAATGGACCTACAGCACGGCGTTGACTCCGGAAACCTTTCCACAGAAGACCCGGGAGCTGGTGAATACCACCATCACCCCGCTCAACGACAAGGTCGTGCGCTACTTCTCGGTGTCGACCGAGCTGACCTCCTCCGGCTGGAGCATCCTGGATTACGGGCTGCCGTTCACCCGCTACGTGACCGACGGCGGCGCGCAGACCCGCTATCTGTCAAGCAAGGCCTACGATTGCGACGCCAACGGCGCCAACTGCGTGTCGAAGCGGAGCAACTTCCTGCTCTACGACCGCGACGATTCGACGCCCAGCAGCCTCGTCGAGGAGAACGCCCGCAAGAATCCGCGGGTGCTCTCGACCCGCACCAATTATGATGATGTGGGGCTGCTGGAGGCGGTGAGCTACAGCTCCTTCGACGGTCTGGGGCACTACCGCCAGGGGGACCTCTTCGGCAACTTCGGCGCCGGCGACTCGCGCACCACCTACGTCAACTACAACCCGGGGCAGACCTTCCCGGGGGCGTTCACCCCGCCATCCACCAGCGCGCCCTGGGTGCTCAACACCTTTACCGACGGCACGGTGACGGAAGGCGGGCTCTCCGAGAAGACGGAATATTGTTTCGATTCCACCACCGGCTTCCTGCAGCGGACCCGCAAGCTCGCCTCCGGCGCCGCGCGGAGCGGCAATGACGTGGTGGCGCGGTACACGGCCTCGAGCGACACGTTCAATCACGACGTCGGCAACGTCGCCCTGGAGGAGTCGTTCGGCGGCGACGGCGCGGGCCTGGACACCACGGCCCCGCTCTGCAGCCTCGCCCTGCCGGCCAATCAGCATCAGACCAACTACACCTACCGGTATGGATCGCTGGCGACCGCCCAGGTTCCGGGCATGCCGTTCAAGACGGTCGACCGGGACATCGACGCCTCGACCGGGCTGACCTCGACGAGCCGGGATGAGTCGCTTTTCGCCACCAGCTACCAGTACGACACGCTGGGCCGGACGACCTACGTCAAGCCGGCGCAGGACTCCTGGACCTGGACCGCCTACACGCCGGCGAGCTCGTCCACCTCGCTGGCGCAGATCTACAGGGCCCGCCAGGGCAACGGCGGCAGCGGCATCCTCGCCGAGAGCAAGACGTTGTTCGACGCCCTCGGGCGCCCCCAGCAGGAACAGGAGCGCATGCCGGACGGCACCTGGTCATCCCGCACGACCACCTATAATGCCCTGGGCTGGAAGACCTCCGTCTCGGAGCTGGGATCGGCCAACGCGACCTCGTACCTCAACTACGATCCCTTCGGCCGGCCGGGGACCATCCGCCCGCCGGACGGCAGCGCTCACGACCTCACCCTTTCCTACGGCGGCACCCACACCGTCTCACGCACGGTGAAGGTGGCGACCAGCTACAACACGGGCACGGGAACCGCCAACGAGACCGTGGCGACCACCGGCGAGATTTACGACCGCCAGGGGCGCCTCGTCCAGGTGACCGAGCCGAACGGCGTGGTCACCAAGTACGAGTACGACGTGGGCGCGCGGCTGAAGCGCGTCTGCCAGGAGGCGAGCGGCTCGGTGTGCGGACAGGAGCGCCTCTTCACCTATGACAACCGGGGATATCTGACCTCCGAGAAGCACCCGGAGAAGGGCGCGTCCGGCAACGGCACCGTCTCCTACCTGAGCTACGACAGCCATGGGCACGCCGGGCGTTTGATCGACGGCCCCGACGACCTGACCTATTCCTACGACCGCGCCGACCGGCTCCTCCAGATCCGGGAGACCGGCGGCGCCCAGCGCACCCTGAAGAATTTCGTCTTCGGCATCGCCAATTCCGGGACCGACTACCGGCTCGGCAAGGTCCAGCAGGCGCAGCGCTACAATTACGTGGTGCTGGGTGGCACCCCCTATACGGCCCTGATGACCGAGACCTACACCTATAGTGGGAAGCAGGGGAGGGCGTCCCAGCGCGACACGCAGCTCTCCGTCAACGGCGGTACCAACGAATCGTTTACCCAGAGCTTCGCGTGGGACGACCTTGGAAACCCGCAGACGATCAACTATCCGCAGTGCACCTTCACGGGCTGCGCCTCGGCGGCGCGCGTCGTGACCCCCACCTACACCTACGGCTGGCTGACGGCGGTTCCCAACTACACTGGCACCGCGCCGGGCCAGGCCGCGGGCGTGGGGATCACCTATTATCCGAACGGTCTGGTGAAGGACGTCGCCCACAGCAACGGGGTGGTGGATACGCAGGCCAACGATCCCAACGGCATGACCCGTCCGGCCTCGATCACCGCCAGCCTGAGCGGTACCTCGCTCTGGGCCACGGGCACCTATCAATACGACGGCGCCGGCAACATCTGGAAGATCGGCACCTCCTGGTACGAGTACGACTCGCTGTCGAGGCTCAAGACCGGCTCGGTCTTCCCGGGCACCACGGGATCCGGCACCCAGCAGAAGCAGACCTACTCCTTCGACGACTACGGCAACCGGCAGTCGACCACCACCCAGATCGGCGCGGGCACGCCGGCCGCCCGCAGCACGCCCGCCTCGGCCTCCACCAACCGTCTGACGGGGTCCGTCGCCTACGACGCGGCGGGCAACCTGACCTCCTGGAACGGCGCGGTCTATCAATATGACGCGTTCGATCAGATGGTTCACATGACCAGCGGCTCGGAGGACTGGGCGTACATCTATACGGCGGACGACGAGCGGATCTGGTCTTACAACATCGGGCTCAACAGCTCGATCTGGGCCCTCCGAGGCCTCGACGGCAAGGTGCTCCGCACCTTCACGACCAGTGGCGGAGTCCTGAGCGTCGCCGAGGACTACATCTACCGCGACGGCCTCCTCCTGGCCGGCTACCTCGGCAGCGGCCAGCGCCGCCACTTCTCCCTCGACCATCTGGGTACCGTGCGCCTGGTCACCAATACCGCCGGAGCCCAGACCGACTATCACGTCTACTACCCCTTCGGAGAAGAAGCCACCGCCTTCGACCCCAACGCCGACCGCATGCAGTTCACCGGCCACGAGAGGGACCTGAACTCGCAGGCGGGGACCAGCCCGTCGGCGGATGATCTGGATTACATGCATGCGCGGTTCTTTAATCCGCTGGTGGGGCGGTTTACGAGTGTGGACCTCGTAGACGGCAGCCAGCATGAGCCCCAGAGTTGGAATCGATACAGCTATACACTGGGAAATCCTTTGAAGCTCATCGATCCCACCGGAATGGCGGCGATCGACCGGTGTTCTACTGGATACTGCTTTGGCGAGATCACCGTCACAGCCGAGGACCCCTTAAACGGATTTTATGACTTTCTTTGGGCATCCTATAATTTTTTTGGCGGGGCGGCGAATGCATATTCTTCTAACTCCCTGCTTGGTTTCGGCCGGTACAACAGCACTGAACCCGGATACCAGTTGGGCCAAGCAGTAGGTGACTTGGCGTCGATTCCTGCAGGCCTGCAAGAAGCGCTTGTCGGGGGAGGGCTCGAGGGCGTTGGAATCGGCCTTGACCTGACAGGTGCAGGAGCGATTCTGGGCGTTCCCGCCAACATTGTCGGTGGTGTGATGATAGCCCATGGCGGTACAACATCGGCGTTGGGTGCAATTCATTTCATGGAGGGAATGAAGAAGGGGGGGTATCGAGAAAAAACGCGGGGAGCTAATAAGGAAGACGGAAAGCGGGTAGATGCCGTTGCTCGAGAGAATGGTATCAGGGACCGGGCTGCGTTTGGCGACTACATCGAAGAATCCAAGCGATTGGAAGGGCGTGGGCCAAGCGACAACTATTCGTACAAGGAGTTGGAGCAGCTCGCCAAAGAATTCAAGGAACTCTTTGGAGGTAAGTGATGGGAGAGCTATTGTGACGGACCAACGAGAAAGAACAGGGTTCCGTTTTTTTCGGCTGAATAAGGCCCAGATGGATGAGATCGTCAAACTTTACCCAAAGGCTGACGTCAGGCCGGCACGGGGGAGTTCCGAGCACTACGTCGTTTCGTGGTGGCTGCAAGAAACAGAAGAGTACGACTGGCTCACAAATTTCCTGGCTGAAGCTCGTCTGGGCGACGAGGACTACGGGCTTTTTGTGTCACTCCGAACGGGCTCTGATACCGGTATCGTTCGGGTTCCACAATTTGCCCTGGCTTTAAGCCGTCGCGTGGGTGGAGTTATTGACTTTTCGTACACCTGCATAGAGGAGGAGTAAGCTGGCGGGCATCGAACGCCTTGGCTTGTCACGATAGCTGATGAGCGTGAAGTGTGGGTCAAAGATAGTCTGCACAAAGATCTTACGAAGTATACAAGAATCGGGGAGATTGGGAGCGGGGTAAGCGGACGCGCGCTGTGGGCTGATGGTCGATTAAAGGGCTATTTCTGAGGAGGCCGCCAATAATGATGCCTGATGAGTTGTGCGAAATTTTTTCAAAGACAGGCATGAAACTATTTGTCAAAGACCTTGATGGCTTGGTACTTATAGAGGGTGAGCCGGTGGCATTAGAGTTCCTGGGTCAGTTGTTGATCGCGCAGGCTCAGTTTAAAAAAGATTGTGGTTTTGAGATTGGTCCGACTGGGCCGGGGAAGGCCTTATTTACGCACGACTCTACGCGAGGATTTTATATCCACGTAAGACATTCATCGAAAGTCGCTGATGGTTAGCTGCCAGCCATAAAGGTTCCGCCAAGACGGTGCCAGACGAGTAAATAGAGAATCAACGCGTTTCCCTCTTTGCCCGGCATGACTCGGGGATTGGAGTCACGATCTTGGAGGTTTGGGGACAATCGCTGACGCCTTGGAGGCCGAAGGCGAGCAACCCCCGGCTTGTTGCAGGCCCGAATCTCCGGAAAATCCGCCGGCTGGGTACACGTCTCCTGAAGAGCCCCCCTTCGCACCTTCGTGAAGCTGTGGACGGACCGCCCCGGAGGGGGTCTATCCGCCAACGAAGGGGAGGGCGGGTGGAAAGCTCCCGGACGGGAAGGACGCGCTTCGATCTCCCGCTCTCAGTTTCTCGGCGGCATCCCGGAAAGCGGCGACGAACCAGGCGTAGCCTTCGTAGAGCTCTCGGCGGACGGCCTCGCGGAGCGCGTGGAACAGTGGGGCGGGAGATTTCTTCAGGCGCTTGGGGCGGTGGTGTGGATGCCTTCCCAGGATCGCCGCCACTCCGAGAGGTTCGCTGCCGGTGCTGGCCCTCCGGGCGGCGGCTTCGGTTTCGATCTGCGCGATCACGTTCCGCCCAGAGCGTCGTATGGGGCCGGATCCTTACACCCTTCCGGCAATTCTTGCGCTTATAGCTATTGACGTTTGCTTCCGCGTCCCCTATCCTCCGCGCTTCATAGTTGTTGCGCTTTGGAGTAGGAATGAAGCTCTTCACGCCGTACCTGTTGTCCCTCGTCCTCCCCGCCCTCGCCTTCGCCCAGCCGCCTTCGGGTCCCTCGGGACCGGCGATCACCTTCGACAAGAGCGCCGTCTCGGTGGCCGGCATCAGCCCCAAAGGGCAGATGGTCCTCTTCGGCGTGGCGCGCGAGATCGCCGAGGACGACGTCGCCACCCTGGTGCGGCGCTCTCAGGTGCTTTCGGACGACGACAGTGACGGGGTGGTGAAGCTCGACCTCGGCCGCGACGTGCCGCTCCGCTCGGTCTGGGTGGCGGTGGATCTCGCGACCGGGCAGGTGACGGCGGCGGCGCCGGAGGGGTATCCGGTGCGGCGCGTGAATTGGCGCGGGGTGGGGATCGCGCGCGGCAACCCCCATGCGGACCGGGTGGAGGACGCCCGGAGGTCCGCCGAGGTGCTGCTGGTGCGGCCCGGAGCGGGAGCCTGGCAACTCACCGTGGGGGACGGCGGCGAGGGGGACGACGATGGCGCCGCGGACGGCAAGCTCGCCGCCGCGCTCGACCGCATGACCCCGGTCGCGGGCACGGATCCGCCCCCGGCGCGCTTCGATCCGAAGGACATCGTGGTGCTGATCGATCCCAACCGGCTGGAGCTGACGATCGTGCAGGCCGGCAATCCGCGGGCGGGGCAGGAGGTGGGCCAGTGATCCGCCGCGCGCTCTTCCTGCTCGTTCTGCTCGCCTTGCCGGCCGCCGCCCAGCAGCACCCGAACACGGCCCGCGGCTTCAACGCCGCCACCGGCTTCGGCGGCGGGGACGTCGACAGCATCAATCCGTTCAACGGCAACCTGGTGATCGGGATCCCGATCGGGCAGGCATACAAGGTCAACGGCAATCTCTCCTACCGGCTCACCCTGACCTACAACAACAACGTCTGGGACTACCAGCAGCGCGACACCGACGCGGTCATCTACAACCAGGCGATCGCCAACCGGACCGCCAACGCCGGCCTCGGCTGGATGGTCTCCCTCGGCCGGCTGAATCCGCCCACCGCGACCGACGTCGATTCCAGCCGGACGGTCTACATGAGCCCGGACGGGGCGTTCCACACCTTCTATCCCACGCTGCACGAAGGGGAGACCAGCCTCGTCGGGGTGCAGTACACCCGCGACGGCACCTACCTGCGCTACAAGTCGATCCCGAACGAGGTCGAGTTTCCCGACGGGACGATCGATCATTTCAACGCCAACGGGTTCCCGGACCAGATCCGCGACCGCTTCAGCAACCAGATCACCGTCGATTACAACACCGTCAACCTGTGGACGATCAGCGACGGCCATCGCACGCAGAAGGTCTGGTTCAAGACCCTTCTGGGGACGCAGGTGGTGGACCACATCGATCTCAGCGCCTTCGGCGGCGCCACGGGCACCTGGACGTTCCATTACAGCAACGACGACGGGAACAATGTTCAGCTCACCGGCTGCCTGAACACCGATCCGACCACCACCAACACGGCGGTGTCGCTGCTGACCCAGGTGACGCTGCCGGACGGCTCCGCCTACAAGATGCCCGTGGCCGACTACGGCGCCCAGACCACCACGCCGTGCAACTCGGGCATGCTCAAGGCGATGACGCTGCCCACCCTGGGCCGGATCGAGTGGGACTACATCAAATACACCTTTCCGACCAGCTCCTCCCCACGCGCGTTCCGCCAGACCGCCTCCGGCGTGGGGGCGCGGCGGCTCAAGGACGCCTCCGGCCTGCTCGTCGGCCAATGGACCTACAGCACGGCGTTGACTCCGGAAACCTTTCCACAGAAGACCCGGGAGCTGGTGAATACCACCATCACCCCGCTCAACGACAAGGTCGTGCGCTACTTCTCGGTGTCGACCGAGCTGACCTCCTCCGGCTGGAGCATCCTGGATTACGGGCTGCCGTTCACCCGCTACGTGACCGACGGCGGCGCGCAGACCCGCTATCTGTCAAGCAAGGCCTACGATTGCGACGCCAACGGCGCCAACTGCGTGTCGAAGCGGAGCAACTTCCTGCTCTACGACCGCGACGATTCGACGCCCAGCAGCCTCGTCGAGGAGAACGCCCGCAAGAATCCGCGGGTGCTCTCGACCCGCACCAATTATGATGATGTGGGGCTGCTGGAGGCGGTGAGCTACAGCTCCTTCGACGGTCTGGGGCACTACCGCCAGGGGGACCTCTTCGGCAACTTCGGCGCCGGCGACTCGCGCACCACCTACGTCAACTACAACCCGGGGCAGACCTTCCCGGGGGCGTTCACCCCGCCATCCACCAGCGCGCCCTGGGTGCTCAACACCTTTACCGACGGCACGGTGACGGAAGGCGGGCTCTCCGAGAAGACGGAATATTGTTTCGATTCCACCACCGGCTTCCTGCAGCGGACCCGCAAGCTCGCCTCCGGCGCCGCGCGGAGCGGCAATGACGTGGTGGCGCGGTACACGGCCTCGAGCGACACGTTCAATCACGACGTCGGCAACGTCGCCCTGGAGGAGTCGTTCGGCGGCGACGGCGCGGGCCTGGACACCACGGCCCCGCTCTGCAGCCTCGCCCTGCCGGCCAATCAGCATCAGACCAACTACACCTACCGGTATGGATCGCTGGCGACCGCCCAGGTTCCGGGCATGCCGTTCAAGACGGTCGACCGGGACATCGACGCCTCGACCGGGCTGACCTCGACGAGCCGGGATGAGTCGCTTTTCGCCACCAGCTACCAGTACGACACGCTGGGCCGGACGACCTACGTCAAGCCGGCGCAGGACTCCTGGACCTGGACCGCCTACACGCCGGCGAGCTCGTCCACCTCGCTGGCGCAGATCTACAGGGCCCGCCAGGGCAACGGCGGCAGCAGCGGCATCCTCGCCGAGAGCAAGACGTTGTTCGACGCCCTCGGGCGCCCCCAGCAGGAACAGGAGCGCATGCCGGACGGCACCTGGTCATCCCGCACGACCACCTATAATGCCCTGGGCTGGAAGACCTCCGTCTCGGAGCTGGGATCGGCCAACGCGACCTCGTACCTCAACTACGATCCCTTCGGCCGGCCGGGGACCATCCGCCCGCCGGACGGCAGCGCTCATGACCTCACCCTTTCCTACGGCGGCACCCACACCGTCTCACGCACGGTGAAGGTGGCGACCAGCTACAACACGGGCACGGGAACCGCCAACGAGACCGTGGCGACCACCGGCGAGATCTACGACCGCCAGGGGCGCCTCGTCCAGGTGACCGAGCCGAACGGCGTGGTCACCAAGTACGAGTACGACGTGGGCGCGCGGCTGAAGCGCGTCTGCCAGGAGGCGAGCGGCTCGGTGTGCGGACAGGAGCGCCTCTTCACCTATGACAACCGGGGATATCTGACCTCCGAGAAGCACCCGGAGAAGGGCGCGTCCGGCAACGGCACCGTCTCCTACCTGAGCTACGACAGCCATGGGCACGCCGGGCGGGTGATCGACGGCCCCGACGACCTGACCTATTCCTACGACCGCGCCGACCGGCTCCTCCAGATCCGGGAGACCGGCGGCGCCCAGCGCACCCTGAAGAATTTCGTCTTCGGCATCGCCAATTCCGGGACCGACTACCGGCTCGGCAAGGTCCAGCAGGCGCAGCGCTACAATTACGTGGTGCTGGGTGGCACCCCCTATACGGCCCTGATGACCGAGACCTACACCTATAGTGGGAAGCAGGGGAGGGCGTCCCAGCGCGACACGCAGCTCTCCGTCAACGGCGGTACCAACGAATCGTTTACCCAGAGCTTCGCGTGGGACGACCTTGGAAACCCGCAGACGATCAACTATCCGCAGTGCACCTTCACGGGCTGCGCCTCGGCGGCGCGCGTCGTGACCCCCACCTACACCTACGGCTGGCTGACGGCGGTTCCCAACTACACCGGCACCGCGCCGGGCCAGGCCGCGGGCGTGGGGATCACCTATTATCCGAACGGTCTGGTGAAGGACGTCGCCCACAGCAACGGGGTGGTGGATACGCAGGCCAACGATCCCAACGGCATGACCCGTCCGGCCTCGATCACCGCCAGCCTGAGCGGTACCTCGCTCTGGGCCACGGGCACCTATCAATACGACGGCGCCGGCAACATCTGGAAGATCGGCACCTCCTGGTACGAGTACGACTCGCTGTCGAGGCTCAAGACCGGCTCGGTCTTCCCGGGCACCACGGGATCCGGCACCCAGCAGAAGCAGACCTACTCCTTCGACGACTACGGCAACCTGCAGTCGACCACCACCCAGATCGGCGCGGGCACGCCGGCCGCCCGCAGCACGCCCGCCTCGACCTCCACCAACCGTCTGACGGGGTCCGTCGCCTACGACGCGGCGGGCAACCTGACCTCCTGGAACGGCGCGGTCTATCAATATGACGCGTTCGATCAGATGGTTCACATGACCAGCGGCTCGGAGGACTGGGCGTACATCTATACGGCGGACGACGAGCGGATCTGGTCTTACAACATCGGGCTCAACAGCTCGATCTGGGCCCTCCGAGGCCTCGACGGCAAGGTGCTCCGCACCTTCACGACCAGTGGCGGAGTCCTGAGCGTCGCCGAGGACTACATCTACCGCGACGGCCTCCTCCTGGCCGGCTATCTCGGCAGCGGCCAGCGCCGCCACTTCTCCCTCGACCATCTGGGTACCGTGCGCCTGGTCACCAATACCGCCGGAGCCCAGACCGACTATCACGTCTACTACCCCTTCGGAGAAGAAGCCACCGCCTTCGACCCCAACGCCGACCGCATGCAGTTCACCGGCCACGAGAGGGACCTGAACTCGCAGGCGGGGACCATCCCGTCGGCGGATGATCTGGATTACATGCATGCGCGGTTCTTCAATCCGCTGGTGGGGCGGTTTACGAGTGTGGACCCAATAGGTGGGAGCCCTCGAAGGCCACAGAGTTGGAACTTGTATACGTATGTTACTGGGAATCCTGCTAACTGCAATGACCCAGACGGCCAAGGTGAGGTTTGGGTCCATCAATATGCACCGGTTGGGATGGCTTCCGACGAGATCGGCGCCGAGCTCGCGATCTTTATGAATGTGACAGAATCTCCTTGGAACGGGACTACTACAAATACCAATACGGGCTACTGGGGATTGAACTCTCTGGAAGCTGGGAGTCTGTTCTTTAGCTCGCTTTCAGGCTTTAGTGTCAATCAGACTATCGCAGGTTTCAGAGGCTATTATCAAAATCGCCTGGATCAGATGGCAGTTGACGGAAACTACGCTGCAGCATTTGTCGACTGGTTCGGTCTGGAGTTCGTTCTTCCACAGAACGGTAAAGATCTTGGTATTCAGGCCGTTTTAATGGTTCTCCTGCCTGAGGCAGAGGCCCTAAGGTTCACCGAGGATCAGCAGGCGCTGGTTGCTTTGGCAAAGGAAGCAAAGAAGCTGGGCGGAGTTGGATTAGATGAAGCAAAGATTCTGGAAGAATGGGCCAAGGAGTATGGCCTCCCTTTCAGAGGGCCGGAGTCTCACCCGGGAAGGCTCTTTGGTCAGTATCCTCATATCCATGCAGGACCTGTAAACCATATACCTGTACGCTTTTAAGGTTGACCAAAACATGAAGGAAAACACCTATGACCTGGAAGCGGAGCCATCATTGTCTCTGTATCATGGGCTCATCGATTTTGCTATCGGGCGCTATCCATTGGCTCTTCTGGTCCTGCGGCCTGAATTGGAATTGACAGAGGCTGGCCAGGAGGCCCTGGGCTCCCTTGGTCCTTATATAGAAGAGAGGGTGAATTCGACTCGCTGGCCGGGAACAGAAATCTTCGGCACCCAAGCGGATGTATTCTACTTTCGACTGGAGGCTGGTAGTGCTCTGGTGCTACGAGAGGCGACCAACCATCTCTTTGGTTGGTGCCAGCCCGATCTTCCAGAGGACCTGTGCTTCCTTAGGGAGGATCGAACACCTTGGCTTGTCACGATAGCTCATGAGCGTGATGGATATTTCGTGCTTAACGAATGGGAGCGGAGGCAACTTGTGCACGCTCTCCCAGGTCTTAGAGTCAGACCTCCAAAGTCGCTCTCCCATGAGTAAGCGATACTGAACGGTACGGTACACTAAGAGATGACAAACGAAATATCTGTCCACTTAGTTTTGGCTGAGCTCGACTCCGACCCAGACAGGGTTACGACCGCTACAGGTCTTCAACCCGAGGAGGTTTGGAGGAAGGGTGACCAGATCGGCCCTACTTCCCGCTACCGAGAGGATAATGGTTGGAGGATCTCATCTGGCGCAGAGAAGTCTGTCGGCTTGGACGAGCAGGTCAACGCGCTGCTCGACAGAATTGAGCCTGCTGGTGCCTTCATTTCTGAGTTTGCCAGGACTTGCTATCTTGAGATCGCGTGCGTGGTAAAGGCATACGAATACGTTCCGGAAATGCACCTTGAGAGTTCGACCATACAGAAGATCGCCCAGTTGGGAGCAGAGATCGATATAGATTTTTACTGTTTAATAGAAGAGGCCAGCCAAGGTGATGGCCCTAAATGAGATGGGTCGCGTCACAGCCGAGAACCCCTTGAAGGGAGTTTATGACTTTCTTTGGGCTTGGAAGGGTAGAGCGGCTCGCCAGAGAATTCAAGGAACTCTTTGGAGGTAAGTGATGGGAGAGCTATTGTGACGGACCAACGGGAAAGAACAGGGTTCCGTTTTTTCGGCTGAATAAGGCCCAGATGGATGAGGTCGCCAAACTTTACCCAAAGGCTGAAGCCAGGCCAAGAAGGTGCCAGACGAGTAGATAGAGAATCCAAGAAGGTGCCAGACGAGTAGATAGAGAATCAACGCGTTTCCCTCTTGCCCGGCGTGACTCGGGAATTGGAGTCACGATCTTGGAGGTTTGGGGACAATCGCTGACGCCTTGGAGGCCGAAGCGAGCAACCCCCGGCTTGTTGCAGGCCCAAATCTCCGGAAAATCCGCCGGCTGGGCACACGTCTCCTGAAGAGCCCCCCTTCGCACCTTCGTGAAGCTGTGGACGGACCGCCCCGGAGGGGGTCTATCCGCCAACGAAGGGGAGGGCGGGTGGAAAGCTCCCGGACGGGAAGGACGCGCTTCGATCTCCCGCTCTCAGTTTCTCGGCGGCATCCCGGAAGGCGGCGACGAACCAGGCGTAGCCTTCGTAGAGCTCTCGGCGGACGGCCTCGCGGAGCGCGTGGAACAGTGGGGCGGGAGATTTCTTCAGGCGCTTGGGACGGTGGTGCGGATGCCTTCCCAGGATCGCCGCCACTCCCAGAGGCTCGCCACCGGTGTTGGCCCTCCGGGCAGCGGCTTCGGTTTCGATCTGCGCGATCACGCTGCGAGCCCTGTGCTTCCAGCCATCCTCGGGGAGGTGTTTCCAGCAGGGCAGGGGAGAGAGGGTCACGGTCTCGCGGGTCGCGTACTGGAGGCGGCCGAACGTTTCTCCCCGCTGCCGGGCGGCGTACTCCTGGGTCCGGCTGAACCAGTACCCCTGGATCGGCTCGCCCTCCACCAGCGCTCGGGCGGCATGGAGGCCCGGCCAGTCCTGAGGCCGCCCGACCAACCCCTCTTTGGCGCCGTGGCTGAAAATATATTTCAGGCGCGCGATCTGGGCCTCCTCTTCGGAGCTGACGACGATCGCCTGATACCGCCGCGACCAGATCCCGTCGCTCCAGCCGGTGAGCCGTCCGACCTCCCGCGCGAGGTTGGAGTTCAGATAGCGCATGAAGCCGGCTAGTTGGTGGGCGTCTTCGACGTCGAGCAGCAGGTGGTAGTGGGACGAGAGAAAGACAAAAGCGCAGATCGGGACGGAGTACAGTCTTTGGGCTCTCCCCAGGACTCCGGCGAGGACCTCGTTGAGCTGCCGGCTGGGACGGAGGAGATGGCGGCCCTGGACGGTGCGGCAGGTGACCTCGACGAGGGATCCGCCTTCGGGGATGAATCGGAGTCTTCGGCTCATACCCGGGATAAGACGTAAAAAGACCCTCCAAACTTACTCCGGCCCGCCGGGCTTGAGTTTGCGAGGGGGTTTGAGGGACATTTTAGAGCCTTACGAAAGGCGTGCAGATGACTCCTGGGCACCCGTATCCGCCTCTCCGGATTCGTCTGGCTCCTGATCTGGATCTCGAACGTCGTGTAAGCAACGAGGCGCTCCTCTGAGAACCGGGTCGCTTACCCGACAGTCGCCTTCTCTTGACGCGCCTCCTGGGCCTCACTTACTCTCTTGAGGAAGGTAAGGAAGTTAGAAGGCCGTGCTTCCATTCTCCGGCCGGACCAAGGAATGTCGGTAAGGCGGATTGGCGGGGCGGGTAGACTACAAGATTGGGCTAACGCGAAAGTTGAGCACATGAAGATTCCAGTCCTTCTGTCAAGAGCGACTTCCAGCCTATTCCTCTTTCGCGCACTATTACTCTGCTTTGTTCTGCTGATTCCGTTTCTCGTATTTGTATTTCTTAAGAGCCTTCCTCACGATGTAGAGCACGTGCCAATCGGGGGTGAGGGCCAATCCTATGCTGCGCCTCGGAACTGGTATGAGTCTGCAGAATCTCGTGGCTTCAAGACTGTTACGCGGCTCGCTATTTTCAGCGCGGCGGCTGCTTTCGGGGCACTAGGTGCCGCCATAAGCTTAATCTCCAGAGCAAGGGACTCTCGACGAGTTCCAGACAATATTACAATTGGAGAGATGGTTGCGATTCAGATAGTCGGCGCTATTTTCGCGTTACTTCTTGCTCTTATGTTTATGGGTAGTCTCATCCGAGGCTCGCTTTTCCCAAATCCAGGCGATTGGTTCACTGTCATTTATCTGCACGGAGAGCTCGCAAAACTTTTGGTTTGGTCCTTTATCGCCGGCTTTTCCGAACGGCTAGTTCCGCAGATACTAGAAAATTTGGTAACTCGCTTTAAACAGGAGCCCGAGAGACACGAGAGCGAAAAGTAGTTGCAGGCTTGTAAATGGGTCGATGGAATAAAGTCCAATATGCACTAAGCTCGCAGGAAAGGGGTTGAAAGCAGTGAATACCTGCTCCAAATGTCAGTCGGAGAAAATCATCCCAGACGTGCAGATCATCGACCGGGCCGGCCACATGATCAGGCTGGGCGTGAAAGTCTTCGAGCATCCGGAGGCGCTCGTCTTCCAGGGTGCGCATGCGGCCGACTTGCGCTCGTGGGTCTGCGGGGAATGCGGGCACGTCGAATCTTATGTCGAGAACCCGCAGGAATTGTACGCGGCTTACCTGGCGGGCGCGCGCGGGCAGCGGGAATAGGGCCTGGGAGGCGGCCGGGAGCAAAGGGATGAGTAGTGCGGGCCGCAGCGAACAACGGCATGCACCTGACCCGCGACACGAACGATGTCATCAGCCGCTCCAGAATCGTCTGGCCCCTCCTTCGGCAGCCCCTCCTTCGGCGGCTCTGTCCCCTCAAACATGGCCGCTGACACATCCTCAGCATTGAAAGATCAGAGCGCACTCTGGTGACAGACTTGACCCCATTAGCTGAGATCCTCACGGCGGCGGTGAGAGGCCGCGGTGTCGCGAGCGTGGCCGTCATCGAGAAATCCGGCGCCGCACCTCGAACGTCCTGGGTCCCCGAATCGGGCCCTGAGCCAGCGTTCCTTGCGTACAGCATCACGAAGACCTTCATGGCCACGCTGATCCTCAACCTGTGCGAAGACGGGCGGCTCGGGCTCGATGACCGGCTGGACCGCTGGTTCCCGCGTATCGCCGGCGCGGACCGGATCTCGCTTCGTCAACTTCTCAACCATAGCGGCGGCATTCCCGACTACGGTGGCAGTCGCGCTTACCATCAGGCCGTGCGGCGGTCGCCGTCGAGCCCGTGGCCGTTCGAACGGTTCGCCGCCGAGACGTTCGACAAGGGGCTCTGGTTCGAGCCCGGCCAAGGGTGGGCCTATTCCAACCCCGGTTACATGCTGCTCAGGTGCATCGCCGAGGAAGCGTCGGGCGTTCCCTTTCGAGCCCTCGTTTCGGAGCGCATCGCGCAGCCCCTCGGACTGCGACGGACGTTCGTCGCTGAGTCGATCGACGATCTTGCCCCACTTGCGCCGGGCACCTCGTCCGCGCTCTCACCGGACGGCGCTCCGCGCGACGTGCGCGCGCATTACCACCCCGGCTGGGTCTGGCACGGCGTCGTCGCCGCCACGGCTTCGGAGTTGGTGCGCTTCCTCGACGCTCTCTTTCGCGGTGCGTTGCTGTCGCAGGAATCGCTCGCCCAGATGACGGCGTTGGTCGCCGTCCCGGCCGCCCCTTCAGAGCATCCGTCCGAGCCGGATCCCGCGTCGCGCCGCGGCAGGCCGAGCTACGGACTGGGTCTCATGGGCAACCCGGCCTCGCCGTGGGGCCTGGTCGTGGGCCACAACGGCGTGGGACCGGGCTACAACGCCAGCGTGTTCCACGCATTCGACCTCGGTGGGGCGACCGTGTGTACGATGGGAGCGATCGAGGAGGACTTCGACGCCGCGCAGGTGGTTTTCAGCGTTCTCGATCATCTGGCTGCATGCGATATCGCGAGCGCCGGAGAAGAATAGGCGAGTTCGTCGGGCTCCTGATCTGCCGCGGCGGTCGTGCTACGGCTTCAGCGAGGTGCCGACCCCACTGGAAGAGCTGGAGAAGTGGATTCGTCGGCGCCTGCGGTGCTATCTTTGGAAGCAATGGGGTAGATGAGGCTATCGGGAGCTGAAGCGTCGGGGAGTAAGTGTGGATCTGGCCTGGAACACGGCGAAGTCGGCGCATGGTTCTTGGCGGTTGAGCCAGAGCCCAGCGTTGACGATCGCCCTACCTACCGGGTACTTCCGGAAGTTGGGTCTACCGAAGTTGGTGAACGGACAGGGAGACCGACTCAATCAACCGAACCGCCGTGTACGTCACCCGTATGCACGGTGGTGTGGGAGGAGGGGCGTTGCGAGACGCCCCCCTCTCCCGATTAGGCGCTGGAGAAACGCGTATGAGTGGCCGAGCTGCTGCACTTGTTGGGATAGCGGGTTGCATCCTTTTCTGGATTTCGCTTTTTCTGTTTGGGGCGATGCGCCCGGAGTACTCTCAACAGACGAAAGCTGTCAGCGAGCTCGGTGTCTTTGGAGCACCGCATTCATTGCTCTGGAATCTTATCGGATTCATTGCGCCTGGTCTCTGCTTGGCGCTGTGCGGTGGAGCAATTGCGCGCTCGGTCGAGCGAGCTCAACGGCGAAGTGTGTCTTATTGGCTCCTTGTCGCATCGGGACTGGGGTTCGCTGCGACAGGAATCATTCCAGCAGAGATGAGAGACGGATCACCAGCCCTTGATTCGCCCTATACGATCGGGCACATCATCATGACCTTCGTATCTGCGGTTCCATGGATAGTAGCCACGTTCCTGATGGTAAGTCCTATGAAGCGAAACGTCGATTGGCGGATCGTGAGCAATGTAAACCTTGCGCTCGGTTTCGCAGCCATTGCATGCTTCGGACTCCGTGTAACGACCATTCTACCCGGTGTGGCACAGCGCATATCGTTCGCGGTCTATTTCGCGTGGTTTTTTATCATGTCAATTCATCTGCTCTGGGTTCAGAGATTGGCGCATCGTGCAGCGGCCTGACCCAGCCGATCGAGCGAACGGCAAAGCCGCTCATCGGCATCCTCGTTAGACGCCAAGGAGGCATCATGACGGTCAAGCGTATGGACAACGTCGGCATCGTGGTAGAAGACATCGCCGCCGCCATTGAGTTCTTCACCGAGCTTGGCCTCGAGCTCGAGGGGCGCGCCCCAATCGAAGGAGACTGGGCAGATGGCGTTACTGGATTGCGCGACATGCGCGTAGAGATTGCCATGATGCGTACGCCGGACGGTCACAATCGGCTCGAGATATCCCGATTCCTCGCGCCGCCTGTGGTAGCCGATCACCGTAGCGCCCCGGTGAACGCTCTCGGTTACCTACGCGTCATGTTCACCGTGGAGAACATCGACGATACGCTCGCCCGGCTCGGCAAACGCGGCGCGGAGCTCGTCGGCAAAGTGGTTCAGTACAAAGACGCGTATCGGCTCTGCTACATCAGGGGCCCCGAAGGAATTCTCATCGGGCTTGCCCAAGAGCTCGGGCAGCAGACTTCCCGATGAGCACATGGGACAGGTAGAGACCTGAGGGGTGCGGGCCGAACCGATGCGGAAGATCGTGCTCGTGCGGCATGCGACAGCTGAGGAGGAGCGTTGCGAGACGCCCCCCTATCCCGATCAGGCACCACTCAACAGGAGAGCCCTATGGCTAATCCAGCGAGTCGCAATCTCTTCCTACTGTGGCTCTTTGCGGCCTTTTTGATGTTAATTTCGGTGGCGGTCAGCTACTTTCGTAGCGGCGAAGTAAACATGACCGCCCTAACCCTCGCCATAGCTTTCATTGCGGTATCCTTTATAAGTCGCTCCAAGAGTCGCGGACCGGACGAGTAGTTTCTCATCTCCACAGGTCACCCGAAGCAAGCCTATGCCACCCGCAGGAGCCCAACCGATGAGTTTTGAGATTGCTACCTGGTATGACACATGGAACAGCACGGGTCTGGACAACCTCGTGCAAAGGAAGGTCCCGCTCCATTACGCGCGCCGCTACAACTTGGCGTTCGGCGTGTTCGAGTCGGGCGCGAAGGGATACTGCCTGACCCTCAACGGGGCGTTTGCGAGCCAGGTCCTGACCCAGATTCGAACGCAGGCGCCGGACGCCCTGATGTACGCGGGTACTGATCCCGGCGGCACGGGACTCTCCGCTACCGTCGCCGACAACCGCCGATTCAACAACCGTTCGACAGAGAACATCGTCGCCTACCTTCAGCAACAGGGCCTGAACGGCATCGCCATCGACGCGGAAGAAAGTGGCAGGGGTGATGTGGCGGAGCTGGTGTCGCAACTCGGTCCGCGTTTCAAGGAGGCAGGCCTCGGGATCGCGGTGTCGGCCCCCTGGCCGAGCATGGGACCTGCCGGTCTGTACGGCCCAGGAGCGGTGGCGGCGTTCAACCAGCACGTCGACGCCATCGAGCTGCAGGACTACTCGTCGAGGAACACACCGAATGCCACGACCTGGATCCAGGCGGGCGTGCGGGCCGCCATTCTGATGGGCGGTGTCTGTACGGAAAACAGCGGTGTGCAGACGTCACTCCAGAACACCGCTGCCTCCACCTTGTTTGCGCTGAAGAACCAGCTGCGGGGCATGTTCAGCTGGAGGCTGGACAACGACCATGGGCTGCAGGGCCAGAAGGAGGACATCGAGCCCACTTTCACCGGCGCGAAGACCATCTACGACACGGTCCAGGCCCACGGCAATGGAGCGTTTTCCGCTCGCTGAAGCACGACCGGTCCATGCCGGGGAAGACGTGCCATGCGATTCGTTGCGGATCTTGCCGCGATCTTCGGCCAAGACGCCGGCGGCGGGGACGCCGCCGGCGTTTCGCGGGTTGGCTTCACGTCCCGGTCAGGGAGCGGGGTTGCAGGCGCACTTCACGCCCGGCGCGACGGGGCACACACCGGTGACGGGCATGCAGAAATAGACCATGCCGCCGACGGGACTGGGGCAAGAGGAGTAGATCGCCTTGCCAGTGCAGGAGAGGGCGCCGCAGGCGCACGTCGTGACGGGGTCGGTGTCCCGGAAGGTCGACGGCGAGACCGGGGAGGAGGGGAGCGAGAAGAGCGCCGCGGCCGCGCAGGAGCTGGGAGCGGCCGGGGTGCTGGGACCCGCGGGCTCGGCGGCGAAGCCCGGCATGGCGAGACACGTTCCAACGAGCAGGAGGACGAGGGCGGCGAGGCGGACCGGTGTGCGGTGTTTCATGTTGGACTCTCCTTTATTAATTAAGGTGCTCCGCGACAGAAAAGGCGGGACATCCGTCGGCCAGCCAGCCAGCCAAGAAGGTGCCAGACGAGTAGATAGAGAATCAAACTGTTCCCTATCTGCCCGGCATGACTCGGGAATTGGAGTCACGATCCTGGAGGTTTGGGGACAATCGCTGACGCCTTGGAGGCCGAAGGCGAGCCGCCTCTCTGGATTCGTCTGGCTCCTGACCTCGGCTCCTGATCTCGGTTGGCCCAGAGCCATAAGGGTTTGTGAGGCGGGATCTCCCGCTGTTCCAGGCTATAATGGCCGGCGCTCGGAACCAATTCGAGGCTCCTGGAGCCCGCGACAGAGGATCGCCTCCCGATGCCCCCAAGAGCCAAGCCCCTGCTCGACATCATCGCCGTCCCCTGGGGCTCGAGCTCGGACAACCTCGTCCACATCCTTCTCAACGATACCCATGGGAGCTTCACGCTGAGCGAGGAGACCCTGAATCACTACGGCTACGACGACCTGAAGCTGGCCGATCTCAATGGCGACGGCATCAACGACATGCTGGTGGTGAGCGGGCAGGGGACGACCGTTCTGAGCAGAGCAACCAAACGTCCATGACGGCAACTGGACCTGGTGAGACTCTGCGGTCCGGCGTTCTGTCCTCGGCCGCTGAGCCGATGCTCAGCAGGGCGATCGCGCAAACTCTTCTGGCGCCGGCGGCCGACCGTGCAAGTCTCTTCGCGCAACTCGTCGGCGAGATCGTGCGGTTCATGGCGGCACACCCCGAGGAGCGTCCCTGGACCTGCGCGGTATTCAGGGGCACGGACGGCTCTACGATCTTTCGCGGCGGTGTCGGTCACTCGCTCGTCGTCGACCCGGCGGGAGGGCTCTGGCGAGCTCGAAGCTACGAGGACTTCGACACGACGTACCTGTCCACGGACGGGTCGTGCGAGATCGACACGCTGACCCCGCGCTACGCGCATTTGCGCCAGTATCACCCGAGGTGACATGTGCTGTCGGAATGCTGGCCCAGGATCACAATCCTGAAACTTCCGCCCGTTCCAGGCGTATCTGGCGGCTCACCAAGAGGGAGATCCCGCGCATGCGCAACGCGACGCTCGCCATCCTATTGACCCTGTTCGTCTCGACCACCGCCGCCGTCCGCGCCGACGACGCCTCCAAGGGGGACAAACCGGGAGGCGGGGACAAGGCTGTGGCGGCGTCAGCCGCACCCCGCAAGTTCGTCACCCATCACCGCTTCACCGCCGGCGGGGTGAACATCCCCTACACCGCCACGGCGGAGGACATCGACCTCAAGGACCGCGACGGCAAGCCCACGGCGCGCTTCTTCACGATCTCCTATATAGCGGAGGGTGTGAAGCGGCAGGAGGACCGGCCGATCACGTTCTTCTTCAACGGCGGGCCGGGCTCCTCCTCGGTCTGGCTGCACCTCGGTTTCGTCGGCCCCAGGCGCATCGACATCCCGAGCGACGCGCAGGACCCGGGCGCGCCGCCCTACCGGCTCAAGGACAACCCGTCGAGCCTGCTGCGCGTCACCGACCTCGTCGAGGTCGACCCGATCGGCACCGGCTTCAGCCGCGCGCTCGGCGACAAGAAGGACGCCGACTTCTGGGGCTACGACGAGGACGCCGACTCCGTCGCCGACTTCATCCGCGCCTTCCTCACCGTGCACGACCGCTGGAACTCGCCCAAGTACGTCCTCGGCGAGAGCTATGGCGGCATCCGCGGCTCGATGCTCGTACCGCGGCTCCAGGGGCAGATGAACATCGGCCTCAACGGCGTGATCCTCATTTCGCCGGCGATCAACATGGGCGCCCTGCCCTTCACCACCAGCGGCAACGATCTCACCTACGCCACGCACCTGCCGACGCTCGCCGCGACGGCGTGGTACCACAAGAAGCTCGCGGATTCCTGGCCGAGCCTGCAGGCGCTGCTCACCGAGGTCGAGCAGTTCGCCTCCGGCGAGTACCTGCAGGCCCTCTTCCGCGGCGACTCGCTCCCGGAGGCGGAGAAGGGGCTTGTCGCCGATAAGCTGCACCGCTACACGGGCGTGTCCAAACAGTACATCCTCAACAGCAACCTGCGCATCTACGCGCCCCGCTTCGCCAAGGAGCTGCTGCGCGACGAGGGGATGGCCACGGGCTTCCTCGACAGCCGTTACGCGCAGAAGGAGCTCGACAACGCATCGGAGTCCCCCAACAGCGACCCGTTCGACGCCAAGACGGGGCCGATCTACGGCTCGCTCTTTCACCAGTACCTGCGCGATGAGCTCGGCGCCGACATCCAGGAGCCCTACCTGCCCCAGAACGGCGAGGCCAACCAGAGCTGGAAGCGGCGGAAGAACGCGACCGGCGCCTTCGCCGGCTTCGTCGACGTCACCGGCGACCTGGCGCAGGGCACCAAGGACAACGAGGCGCTGCGCGTGTTCACCGCCAGCGGCTACTACGACCTGGCGACGGCCTACTTCGCCAACGCCTACATGCTGCACCACAGCGGCGTCGACCCGGCGCGGGTGACGATCCGGAACTATCCGGCGGGGCACATGATGTACCTCAACCAGGGTTCGCTCGAGCAGCTGTCGAGAGACATCGGGGAGTTCATCCAGGGGAAGAAGTGAAGGGGCGTAAAGCTCGCGGCGGCCCGCAAGCCACGAAGCCAGAGAGATCGGTCCTGCGTTGGCTGCTTGATTCTGACCCTTCGATCCGCTGGCAGGTGATGCGCGACCTGACCGATGCGCCCGCGGACGAGGTCGCGGCCGAGCGTGCAAGGGTCGCGGACGAGGGCGCGGGCGCGCGGCTGCTCGCCCTCCAGGCGCCCGACGGACGGTGGGGCGGCGCGGCGTGGAACCGCGGGTGGGACTCCACGATGCACGTCCTGTCGCTCCTGTGGGAGATGGGGCTCGATCCCGCCAGCGACGAGGCACGGCGCGCGACAGGCCTCGTCCGCGACCGCGTGACGTGGCGAGGATGCGGTCCGCGGGAAGTGGACGACAACCCCTTCTTCGCCGGCGAGGTCGAGCCCTGCATCAACGGGC
Source organism: uncultured Acidobacteriota bacterium (assembly GCA_963698025.1). Taxonomy (GTDB): domain Bacteria; phylum Acidobacteriota; class Thermoanaerobaculia; order Multivoradales; family UBA5704; genus DATARR01. The sequence goes on from OY969112.1 coordinate 4,714,125, forward strand.
AGGTGGCGGCGCCCGGCGCCTACTTCGGCCAGGACGTGCAGGGCATCGTCGACCGGCTGCTCGGCGAGCAGCTGGCCGACGGCGGCTGGAACTGCGAGGCCCCCAACGGCTCGACGCGGTCGTCGTTCAACACCACGATCTGCGTGCTCGAGGCCCTGCTCGAGCACGAACGGGCGGGCGGGGGCAGCCCGGCGGTGACCGCGGCCCGTCTACGCGGCCAGGAGTACCTCCTCGAGCGCCGCCTTTTCCGCCGCCGGTCGACCGGAGAGGTGATCGACGCCGCGTGGACGCGCTTCGCCTTCCCGGCGTGGTGGCATTACGACGTGCTGCGGGGGCTCGAGTACCTGCGCCGCGCCGGCGTCACGCCCGACGAGCGCGTAGCCGAGGCGATCGACCTGGTCGCGTCGAAGCGCGACGGCGGCGGCCGGTGGCCGCTGGAGACCCGCTACCCCGGCAGGATGCCGGTCGAGACGGACGAGGGGGAGGGCCGGCCGAGCCGGTGGAACACCCTCCGCGCCTTGCGAGTGCTGGACTGGTACTCAGCACGAGACCAAGAGCACCTGAAAAGTCTCTAGTGCACGGCAGCCGCTTTCGGGGGCAGCTGGGTCTTGATCCAGCCGTCCACGCGCGCCTCCAGCAGGTCGAGCGGCAGCGCTCCGCCGTCCAGGATTTCGTCGTGGAACGCCTTGATGTCGAAGCGCGGTCCGAGCTGCGTCTTGGCGCGCTCGCGCAGCTCACGGATCTTCAGCTGCCCCATCTTGTAGGCCAGCGCCTGCCCCGGCCACGCGATGTAGCGGTCGGTCTCGGTCTGCGCGAGGACGGCGTTGACATCGTTCTCGCGCATGTAGGCGATCACCTGATCGCGCGTCCACCCCTTGTCGTGGATGCCGGTATCGACCACCAGCCGCACCGCGCGGAACAGCTCCGAGCTCAGCCGGCCGTAGTCGGACACCGGGTCCTTGTAGAAGCCGATCTCCTTGCCCAGCTCTTCCGCGTACAGCGCCCACCCCTCGGTATAGGCGGACAGGCCGCCGCTGAACAGCCGGAATTTCGGCAGGCCCCGGAGCTGCTGCGCCACGCTGATCTGCAGGTGGTGGCCGGGCACTCCCTCGTGATAGGCGACGGCCTCGTCGAGCACCAGCGTGCGGTGGGTCGGGTCGGCGACGGCGACCACCACGCGCCCGGCCCGTGTGCCGTCCGGAGTGCCGCGGACGTAGTGCGTCGCCGTGGCCTTGTCGAAGTCGGGAATGCCCTCCACGGTCACCGGCGCCTTCGGCAGCAGCCCGAAGAGCTCCGGCAGCCGCGGTTGCATCTGGTCGATGGCTTTCTTGAAGTCGGCGACGATCTGGTCCTCGCTCTTCGGCGTCCACTTCGGATCGCTGTTGACCGCGGCGCGGAACGCGGCGAGGTCCTTGTAGCCCTGCGCCTGCGCCAGCTTGGCCATCTCCGCCGTGATCCGCGCCACCTCACTGAGGCCCAGGGCATGGACGGCCTCCGGCGTGATGTCGACGGTGGTCATCGCCTTCACCGCCTCGGCGTAGCGCCGCTTGCCGTCCGGCAGGCTCTCGACCGAGATCGCGGTCCGCCCCTTCGGCGCGTACTCGTCGCGCAGAAACGCCGCGAATTCCTTGTAGGCCGGGAGGACCTCCTGGTTGGCCGCCTGGGTCATCGCGGCCGTCAGCCGCTGCTTCTCCGCCTCGGAGAAGCTCGCTGGAAACTTCTTCAGCGGCAGCAGGAACGGATTCGCCGCGACGATCCCCTCGCACTGTCCCGGCAACTGGTCGACGACGACCTTCGGCGGCATCAGGCCGTCCTTCTCGCCGGCGCGCAGCACTTCGGTGGTCTGCTTCAAAACCCGCGGGATCTGGTGGAGGCGGGCGATGTAGTCCTCGTAGTGCTTCACCGAATCCAGCGGCACGCTCATCGGCAGGTCGGCCAGCGAGGTATGGACGCCGCCCTGCTGGTTGACCGGCATCTCGTAATTCTTGAGCTCGTGGTTGATGTCGGCGCGGGTGAGTTGCCGCTCCAGGAGCTCGTGCGAGAGCCGGTCGGTCTCCGCCATGCCGGTGGTGGGGATGGCGCGCAACCGCGCCAGGAAGGCGTCGTTCTCCGCGTGCTGACGCGCGACCTGCGCCAGCGACGCATCGCCGAGCTGCGCGTTGTAGCGATAGTCGCCGACCGAGGTCGCCCGCTCCGGCGAGCTCTTCAAGCCAGCCTGATAGAACTCCTCGAACAGCGTATTCTGTTTCGCCACGCGATCGGCCACGGAAGTGGCCTGGGCATGGGCTGATGAGCAAACGCAGACGGCAAGCAGAAGTGCGGCAAGATTTCGCATGAGTCCAAGATTAGCAGACGGACCTCTTGACCGGATACCTCACCCGCGATCCCTCGCCACCCAGGGCCAAAGTTAGCGCCGATGCCACGAAGTGGAGAGGGAGGGCGCCTGCGGGCCGAGTTGCCAAGCCAGAGCCATCCGGACACCGTGCCGTTGAGGGCGACCGCAGGTCGCCCCTACAACAGATCTCGACCGTGGGTGCAGGGGCGACCCGCGGTCGCCCTCAACGACGCCGCCTACACTCCGCTCTACATCGACGGAGACGGCAAGATCCTGACGCAGAACAACGGCCACCTCTTCGTGGTCGGCAACGACGACTGATCCTCTCCGCGGCGAAAAGGCGGTAGGCGGCTTGCCGCGCCGGGACGTATAGTGACGGTATGGTGCATGAGCTCGGGCGGGTTTGCGAACTTGTGCGGTATCCCGTCAAGTCGATGGCCGGTACCGTGACGGAGTCGGCATTTCTCGGGTGGCACGGTCTCGCTGGGGACCGGCGCTTCGCCTTCCGTCGCCTGGGAGATGACGGCGGCTCCCCGTGGCTTACCGCCAGCCGCGTCGCCGAGCTCATCCTGTACCACCCCGCCGGTCTCGACGAGAGCACCGGCGAGCCCCTGCCGACTCACATACGCACACCAGCCGGAACGCGCGTGGAGCTTCGCGGCGCAGAGCTCCAGAGCGAGATCGCGGAGCGTTTTGGGGGCGGCGTGGAATTGATGAAGCTCAAGCACGGGATCTTCGATGAGGCCTCGATCTCGGTGATCAGCCTGGCGACCATCGCCGGCATCGGTGCCGAGGCGGGAGTGAACCTCGATCGCCGGCGCTTCCGAGCCAACATCGTGCTCGAGACTCGCGACCGCGAGCCGTTTCTCGAGGATGGGTGGGTTGGCGGGACCCTGGTGTTCGGCGACCGGGAGCCCAGGCCGGCCGTGAGCGTGACGGCGCGCGACGTGCGATGCGTGATGATCAACCTCGATCCGGACACCGGCACACAAGACAAGCGGGTGCTGAAGACCGTCGTCCGGCTGAACAAGAACAACGCGGGCGTCTATGGAACGGTGGTGCGAACCGGTACCATCCACGTCGGCGATCCGGTGAGCCTCGTCGTCGACGCGCGGCGCTGAAGGCGAGCGTTTGACGTTTCGCGCCAGTAGGTTCCCGCCCCCCAAGCTCGAAGTCTGCGGGTCCGCGTGTCTGACTTTGCTTCTGAGGAGGATCGACAATGGCTCCGACGCGTGCAAACGGCAAGATCTGTTACCTCGAGATTCCCACCGCCGACATCGCCCGGTCGGTCAGCTTCTATCAGGCAGTGTTCGGCTGGCCGATCAGACGGCGTGGTGACGGAGCCACTGCATTCGACGATGGTGTTGGCGAAGTGAGTGGCGCCTGGGTCACCGGCCGACCCTCGTCTCCCACTCCGGGCCTCCTTCTCTACGTCATGGTCGACAGCGTTGCCGCGACTGTAGAGGCGGTCGTCGCACACGGGGGCCGCATCGTTCAGCCGGTCGGCGTGGATGCCCCGGAATTGACGGCACGCTTCGCCGATCCGGACGGGAACGTGCTCGGGCTGTACCAGGAGCCCGACCCTTCCACCGGTCCGTGAAGCCTCGTCGGCAGGAACCCAGGAAGGTGCCGGACGAGGGTGCGACCCATGCCGGGGGTCGTCCGGCCCAGAAGAGGGGATCCCGACGGCTTCTTGGATCCCAAGGCCGGCGGTCGATTCGGCGCAAACCGGAGAAATATATTTCAGGCGCGCGACCTTCTGCTGGGTGAATCATAAGAAAAAAGAAGCGTAGGCCAGGGTGAAAATTGCGGGGTCACGCGCCGCCGGCTTGTGAAAGTTGCGGAGTTCGGTTGTACAGGTCACTCATGAGCATTGGACAATCAAAATTCTGTCCTATATGTTTTTTATAACTGCACCAGGGCGGTGTTCAACATACGCAGGTACAGGGGGGGCTTTTATGCCAACCCGAAAGGAAGAACTTCGTGCGCAGGATCTACTTGGCTATCGTTATCTTTCTAGCGACTTCAGCGATCTCCTACGCGCAGCAGGGATGCTGCTCGCACCATGGCGGGGTGTGCGGTTGCGGCTGCTGTGACGGCACGCCATTTTCCCAAACCTGCGCTCCGTACTTCCCTAACTGCGGCGGTGGAGGAGGAGGGGGCGGCGGCACCTCCTATGCCGCTCCTTCAAACCTCGGCGGCTCGACGGTTTCAAGCACCGCTTGCATCCTTACCTGGACCGACAACTCTTCTGGCGAGGATTTTTTCCAGATCGAGCAGAAGGAGGCTCACCAGAGCTCCTTTTTGGCTGTCGCTTCGGTCAACGGCAACACGACCTCCTCGACGATCGACAACCTTTTGCCGGGGACAACGTACTCGTTCCGGGTACGCGCGCACTCCCCGGGCAACAACTCCGAATATTCCAATACCACGACCATCACGACCTTCGCTGATCCCGGAACGCTCTGCCAGTCACCGGCCGTGTGCTTCAATCATTCCCGCTTCAGCGTCGTCGCTCAGTGGAAGACGCCGGACGGGAGATCCGGCAGCGGCAACCTGGTGCGGCTGACCGACGATTCCGGGTACTTCTGGTTCTTCGATTCCACAAATGTCGAGATGGTCTTCAAGGTCCTGAACGCCTGCGCGTTGAATCATGCCTACTGGTTCTACGCCGGCGGCCTGACCAATGTACAGGTGACGATCACCGTGACCGACACCAAGACGGGGGCGGCCAAGACGTATACGAATCCTCAGGGCAAGGCCTTCCAGCCAATCCAAGACAGCTCTGCATTCTCGACGTGTCCGTAGGGGTTGGCCAAGACAGCCTCTCTGGGAGAACGTCTCATCGCCCTTTCCGTGCGCACAGCTCCAGGTTGTGCCGGGTTGCCTGCACGATCGGAAAGTAGACGTCAAAGTCGGTTGGCAGGAGCGAGCTGCGCAGCTCCTCATCCGTTCTGGCGGCGTCCTTTGCCAGCGGTTCGAGCGTCTTCCGGCAGTCTGAGAGCCTGCCGAGGTGGTACTGGGTGATGGCGAGATCGTTTGCGATCCAATCCGCCTCCTGGCCCAGGGTCTTCGAGCAGCGGGCCAGGAGAGGCGCGAGCACCGCGGCTGCCCGGGCATAGGACTTCGCGGCGTAGAGCTGGTGGAACCGCGCGCGGGTCGCGCTCCGCTCCGCGCCGGTGCACCCAGGCCGCGGTATGAGGTACTCGCCTTCGAAATGCGCGCGCATGCCGCAAAAGGTCCTGCACGCGTCGAGTTCGACGTCCGGCGCGTCGCGGCCGGAGTCTGATACCTCGATGCCGCCGGCGTTGGGCCGGAACGTGACCACGCAGGTCCGGCTGGGCTGACCGAGATCAGGCCGATCCACCTTGAGAATCGCCCGGATCCCCTGAACGTCCCCCGTGAGCTCGCAAATGTGACCGTTGGGTCCCATGGCTCCAAGCCAGAAGTGAGCCGTCCGGGTTTCCGGTCGGGAGATCGTAAGCACACCCCAGCCCCCCTCGGTGATGTACTCGCCGGGAGTCAGCGTGTGGGTCTCGGCGCGCACACGCGCCGGGAGCGCTCCGAAGGCGGCCAGTCCGAGGCTCAGAAAGACTGCTTTACAGGACCGTTTCATCTCATCCTCCCCGGCAAGGGAATGGGCTTGCCGTACCGCTACTGTGCCGTTCACAAACGAAGGCCGTATGAACCGGTGATGAAGATGTGGAGGAGATTTGCGCGGCGGGGTGCGATACCTGGAGCCGCCGTCCCACTACCCCTCTGAAACCGCCAACGTGCCATCAGGACGTCGGCCTCTCAGGAGAGGGAATCCCATGACCCCGAATCGCTTCGTCAAGTCCAGTCTTTGCCTCGGTCTGTGCCTCGGTTTTTGCCTCGTCTTCGCCACGGCGTTCGCGCCGGCCGCGGGGGCGCAGGGTCTCGTGGGCTACAACTGCATCCAGAACCTGTCGAACAGCCAGTTCAAGACCAGCAGCGCCTCGCAGCTGGCGAGCGCGTGCAAGGATCAGGAGATCTGGCAGCTGAGCCAGGTCAGCGGCAAGACGTCCTACTGCATCAAGAACCAGTCCAACGGCCAGTATCTCGAGAACAAGGCCACCAAGCTGTCCGGCGACTGCAGCGGCGACGACGAGTACTGGAACGTCACGCCGGTCTCCTATCAGGGAGAAACGTTCTATTGCGTGCAGAACGTCGGCAACAGCGAGTACCTCACCAGCAACGCGAGCCAGCTGTCCAAGTCCTGCGGCCAGCAGCAGTACTGGCGCGTCTACAATCCCAACTGGCTGTGCGTCCAGAACCAGGGCAACAGCGAGTATCTCGAGAATCACGCCACGCAGATGGCCGCCACCTGCGTGAATCAGGGCACCTGGTGGATCAAGTCCCCGGTGGCGGGGAAGACCAACACCTACTGCGTGCAGAACATCGCCAACCAGGAGTACCTGACCAGCAGCGCCACGCAGATGTCCAGCACCTGCGACTCGTCGAACCAGTGGTGGGTGATCGACGGCACGTCCGGCACCTGCATGCAGAACTACGCCAACGGCCAGTACATGACCAACAAGGCCGGCTCCCTGTCGTCGACCTGCGACTCGACGAATCAGTACTGGAACCTGACGGCGGCGAATTACTCCCAGATCACCTCGAACTGACGAAGATCACCTCCAGCGGACCCGCACCCCGGCTCGGTCGCCTTGAACCCGCAAGGTGCCCGAGCGGTCCGGTCTGGTGGACCCAACCACGAAACGCTAAACTGATCCCGTGCCAAACGACAGCGAGACCTTGCGGCGGCAACTGCAGGTCGACACGCGGGCGGAGAGCGAGAGCGGCCTTCCGGCGGGCTCTCTCCTGATCCCCGGACTGACGGTGCTCCATCATCCGGACGCCGGACGGGCCGGAGAGCGGGTGGCGCTCGCCGGCCTGGCCGCCGGGAGAGCGGAGAGCCTCTCCCGGACGGAACCGGCGTTCTCCGCGCCGGGGAGCCCCCTGCTACGCCCCCTGGCCGATCCCTACCTGAGCCGCCGGCCGATCCGGCTCCTCCCCGGCGCCGAGCCAGGCGGCGTCCGCCTGGGAATCGGCGAGAGCGGGACGGCGGTGGTGGCGGACGGCGAGCCGGTCGCGGGCGACCTGGAGATCCCGCCGGCACGCCTGGAGCGTGGCGTGGTCCTGCTCCTCGCCGGCCGGATGGTCCTCCTGCTCTCCCGGCTCGATCCCGTCGGTTTGACCGGCGCGCGGGATTTCGGCCTCGTCGGCGAGAGCGCGCCGATGATCGCGCTGCGCCTGGAGATCCGGCGGATCGCCGGGCTCGGCGTGCCGGTGCTCCTGCGTGGCGAGACCGGCACCGGCAAGGAGCTGGTCGCCCGCGCCCTCCACGACGCCGGCCCTCGACGCTCGCGCCCCTACCTCACCGTCAACATGGCGGCGATTCCCGCCACCCTGGCGGCGGCCGAGCTGTTCGGGGCCGCCCGCGGCGCCTATACCGGGGCGGACCGCAAGCGCGACGGCTACTTCCAGCGGGCCGACGGCGGCACGCTGTTCCTGGACGAGGTCGGGGAGACGCCGTCCGAGGTCCAGGCCCTCCTCCTGCGCGCCCTCGAGAGCGGGGAGATCCAGCCGGTGGGAGGCGACGATGTCCGCCGGGTCGACGTGCGCCTGGTCGCCGCCACCGACGCCGACCTCGAGGGGGCGATCGCGTCCGGGCGCTTCCGGGCCCCCCTCCTGCACCGGCTCGCCGGGTACGAGATCCGTATCCCGCCACTGCGCGAGCGCCGGGACGACTTCGGCCGGCTCTTCCTCCATTTCGTCCGCCAGGAGCTCGCGGAGCTGGGCGAGGCCGGCCGGCTGGCGACTCCGCCGGGAGAGCGCTCCTGGATCCCCGCTCCCCTGGTGGCCCGCCTCGCCGCCCACGACTGGCCGGGAAACGTGCGGCAGCTCCGCAACGCCGTCCGCCAGCTCGTCCTCGCCGGCCGCGACGCGGGCGACTCCGGGATGTGGCTCCAAGCCGAGCGCATCCTCCAGGAGGCGGCCCGGGAGGTGGTGCCCCGGGACGGCGATTCGACCGCCGCGCCGCCCCGCAAGGAGCCCCGGAGCGCCTACCGCAGCCAGGAGGACGTCACTGACGACGAGCTGCTGGAGGCCCTGCGGGCCAACCGCTGGCGCATCCAGCGGGCCGCTGTCCAGCTCGGCATCTCCCGCGGCTCCCTCTACGATAGAATTGAAAAAAGTGAGCGAATCCGCAAGGCCGTGGATCTCTCGCGCGAGGAGATCGAGGCCTGCCGCGCGTCGTGTGGAGGAGATCTCGACTCGATGGTCGAGGCGCTCGAAGTCTCCAAGCGAGGGCTCCAGCGTCGGATGACCCAACTCGGCTTGCCGTAGGAGAGAACCGCATGGGGGCTCGTCCCCAGACCATCGGACCCTACAGCCTGGGCGAGCGGCTCGGCGCCGGCGGCATGGGGGAGGTCTACCAGGCCTACGACCAGCGCCTGGACCGCTGGGTGGCGATCAAGCTGATCCGCCCGGAATCGGCCGCGAGCGAGGACGCCCGCGAGCGCTTCCGCCGGGAGGCCCGGTCCGCCGCCCGCCTCTCCCATCCGTCGATCGTCCAGACCCACGACATCGTGGAGTATGAGGAAGGCGACGCGATCGTCATGGAGCTCGTCGAGGGCGAGCCCCTGTCGCGCCGGATCGCCCGCGGCCCCTTGCCGGTGGACGAGGCCGCGCGGATCGGGCGGGAGATCGCCGAGGGGCTGGCCGCCGCGCATGCCAAGGGGCTCATCCACCGCGATCTGAAGCCCGAAAACGTGATGATCACCCCGGAGGGGAGGGCCAAGATCCTCGACTTCGGCCTCGCCAAGCGGCTGGAGGGCGAGGCCCCCCTGACCGCGGATCAGCGGGTGCTCGGGACCTTCCGTTCGATGTCCCCCGAGCAGGCCCGGGGCATGCCTCTCGACGCCCGCTCCGATCTGTTCTCCTTCGGTCTCCTGCTGTACGAGATGCTGAGCGGCAGGTCCCCCTTCGAAGGGAGCTCGGCGCTGGAGACGATGACGCGGATCTGCACCCACCGGCAGACGCCCTTGCGGGAGGTGGATCCGGCGATTCCGGCGCCGCTCTCCGGCCTGGTCGATCATCTCCTCGAAAAGGAGCCGTCCCGCCGTCCCGCGAGCGCCCGCGAGGTGGCGGCAGCGCTGGAGACCACGGGCGGGTCGACGGATGCCGGCCGGACCTGGATCGACGCGGGAGTGCGGCGGATGGAATCGCACCCCCCGGCCGTGGACTCTCCTCCCAGCCTCGCGGCGCCCTCTCACGGCTACACCGCCGAGCGGCCGGTGGTGCGCTGGGCGATCGTGCTCGTTCTGCTGGCCGTCCTGGCGACCGTCCCCCTCTGGCGGGCGAAGCGGCCGCCTCCCGCGCCGGTCCGGACGCCGGAACCCGTTCGAGTCGCCGTGCGCAAGCCGGAGATCGGCGCCGGTGCCGGCGAGAGCTCCCAGCTCCTCGCGTCCAGCCTGCGGAGCTCTCTCCTGCGCTCCCTCCTGGGCTTCTCGGGGCTCTCGCCGGTCACCGAGGGGGACGACATCGCCGGCTCGCCGGCCCAGGTCGCGCGCGCCCTCGCCGTTCAGGAGATCCTCACCTCGCATCTGGACTGCATCCGGGAGAGCTGCCAGATCTCCCTGCAGCGCGTGCGGGGGAGCGACGGCCGGACCCTCTGGAGCAGCCGCAGCTTCAGTGTCGACGCGGACCGGCCGTACCTGGTGGAGTCGGCGGTCCAGGGGTATCTCGCGGACGCCTTCTCCGGCTTCCCCCCGCGCCCCGGCGCCGCGCCTCTGGAGGTCCGGCCCGCCGATTACACCCAGTATCTGCGCCTGCGGCGGACCTTCGAGGCCAAGCGCGCGGGCGAGACCTTGTCGACGGAAGATCTCATCCCGCGGCTGGAGGCCCTGCGGGCGAGCTCGCCGCGCTTCGTGGACGCCTATGTCTTCGAGGCCGAGGTGCGCCAGCAGCGCTACAAGACCCGTCAAGACCCGGCGGACCTCGACCGCGCCGCCGAGCTCCTCCAGCGTGCCCAGCAGATCGCCCCCGCCGATCCCCGTCCGCTGACCGGCCAGTTCGGAGTCGCGATGCTCCGCGGCCAGTGGGATCGAGCCGAAGAGGCGCTCGCCGCGCTCGAACGGCTCCAGCCGGGCGACCCCGGCATCCTGGTCAGCCGCGCCCGGCTGCTCGAAAAGCGGGGGGAGGGGGAGAAGGCCCTGGCGCTGATGCGCGCGGGGGTGAGCCGGTATCCGTCCTGGCGAAACCTGTTCAGAGCCGCCCAGATGGAGTCTTCCCTCGGCCACTTCGCCGCCGCCCGGCGCGATGCCGAACAGCTCCTCGCCAACTATCCGGACAGCTACGAAGGGCTGACCACGCTGGCGGAGATCGAGCTCCTCCACGGCGATCTCCACCGGGCTGTCGCGCTCTACTCCCACCTGATCGAGCGCTACCCCCGGCCCGGAGAGATCTCCAATCTGGGCACGGCGCAGATGTATCTCGGCGGCTACCGCGAGGCCGAAGCGAGCTTCCGGAAGGCCCTGGGCCTGGAGCCCGGGAACGTCTTCACCCTCCTCAATCTGGCCGATGCGATGACCCTTCAGGGGAGGCCGGAGGAGGCCGCGGCGGTCTACCGCCAGGTCATCCGCGCCGCCAGCCTGGATGCCGCCGACTGGCAGGTCCTCTCGGCGCGGGCCCAGGCTCTGGCGCACCTGAAGGACAGCCCGGGCGCGGTCGAGGCGGTCCAGAAGATGCTCCGCGCCGGCCCCGAGGGGGCGCAGACCGCCTGCGACGCCAGCCTGGTCTACGTCCTGCTGGGCGATCGCAACGCGGCCCTCTACAACGCCCGGCGGGCCCTTCAGCAGGGGATCGAGCCCAGGATGCTCGCGCTCCCCTGGTTCGCTCCCCTGCGTTCGGACCCCGCCTTCGCCGCCGGGTTGCAACCGCGCCCCGGTTCCTAGCCGTCGCCGATCGTGGCGTTGATGACGATGGGGTCGGGGGAGAGGACCGTCAAGGTGTTCACTGGGCGGTTTGGGAGATCGATGGCAAATTGAAAGCCGGCGGACTGGCCGTTGACAGGTTTGGGGAAAGAGAACTCCAAAAAAGCGTTATTGACTGGATCCGTGGTTACATCGATCCAGTCCGGCTGCACATTCCCATTGCTCCATAGGATGGGATTCCCATGGAACGTCGCTTCCGCTCCCTTGAGAACGACCGTGAAGCTGTCACCAAGCACGTTGAGCATGATCTGCTGGCTTGCCAACACGATGTCAGCCTCGCTGCCCAGCCGCTGGAGAGCGAAGCTGCCATCGGTGGCATTGTAGGCGAGAGTGAACGGAGAACCACCCAACGAAGCATCACCTAGAGTCTTGACCAGAAAGAACGACGGAGACGTGATGTTGCTCACGCCGCCGAAGTTGACGTTGAGGCCAAAGATCCAAGGGACAAAATAATGTATTGGCGCCGGGACTAGAAAGGAAACCCGCTTCAAGTCACTGCTCAGGATGACAGCCGGCGCTCCGTTCGATGGACGATTCGGCCAGAAGACAGGGACGCTCGCGAACGTCGCTTCGCCGGTCAGCGTTACCGAGATCGTCGTCGGCTCGTCAACCATGAGATAGCGCTTCCCGGTGCTGGAGGTGAATGTGAACTGGGACGCCGGGGGTATCGCGGCCGGGTTGAAGTTGACTTCGATGCTCTGAGTTGACGGATCTTCCGCGAGGGTCGGGAACTGCTGGACTTTGGCTAACATACAGTTTCCTTTCAAATTGCGACCGTTGACGAGCCCGTCTCGTTGCGCCACTCGCCGTTCGATTCTGCTAGGGACAGACTGGTTAAAAGCAATCGATGTGCCATGCGGGTTCCTGGCGCGGATCCCGGGGGGCCGGGACTGTTCTCCTGGCGCCCGCGCGCCTGCCGACGTCGTCCGGCATAGCGGCCGGCATAGTCCGACACAGGCGGCGGTGGGGGCTCGCCGGATCGCCGCTCCGCGAGCAACGAGCTCGTTCTCCTATGCCGCGGCCGCTAGTTCCCCGGACGATGGCTACAACCTCAGCGTGCCGCTCTCGGATCGATCAGTGTCAGTTCCTCAAAGATTCGGAAGTCGGCTACATTGCAAGTGATCAGCTCGTGAACCCCCTGATTGAGCAGCGAGGCGGCAAACAGGGAGTCGGCAATCCGTTTTCTTCCGAGTTGATGACGCTCTAACAGATCGAAGGCGCTGACGATCGCGCGCTCGTCGACGCTCAGGCACTCTACGTTCGTGCTATCGAGATAGCCGCGAGCGACGGCAAGCGCGTCCGGCATGGCGACCGGAGGACTAAAACGTCGGGCGTCCGTGACGACGTGGACGAATTCGTGAAGAATCGCGGGAGTGACGACGAGCGTTACGTCATCCTGAGCAAGCTGGTCGAGAAGGTAGCTTCGCACGAGCTCATGTTGCGGCAGCTCGGCCATGTGGGCATAGATCAGAACGTTGGTATCGACCCCACGCCTCATGGCCGCCCGCTGGAGGCTTCAGCCGAGAACATCTCCTCATACAGATCAGCGCGCGATGGGAGATCTCCGAGAGGGCGGTGACCTTGAAGGACTGGAAGATCCCGCAGGGAGGATTTCCTGTTGACCGTCTCGCGTTGGAACACGGCGATCATTTCGTGGAGCAGTTGCCCCATGGGCCGATGGGCCGCGTCGGCCGCCCGTTGGAAGGCCTCGTACTCGGAATCAGTGAGCGTGAGTCGGAGCGTTCGCATGCCAGTAGGATAGCATCGGGAAACCCGGGCCGGGATATAGTTCCGGGGTTCCGGAGCTCTCAACGATGACGCCTACTCCACCCAAGTCCGCCTACGCCGCCGCCGGCGTCGACATCGACGCGCAGGAGGTGGGGCTCGCCCGCGTCAAGCAACTGGCGAAGTCCACCTTCACCCCCGGCGTGCTCACCGAGATCGGCAGCTTCGGCGGCCTGTTCCGCCCCGAGCTGGCCGGGATGACCGAGCCGGTGCTCGTGGCCTCGGCCGACGGGGTGGGGACCAAGCTGGTGGTGGCGAGGATGGCGGGGGACTACTCCTCGGTCGGCCGCGACCTGGTCAACCACTGCGTCAACGACATCCTGGTGCAGGGGGCCGAGCCGCTCTTCTTCATGGACTACCTGGGGGCCGGCGTCCTCGAGCCGGAGAAGATGGTCGAGCTGGTCGCTGGGGTGGCCGACGGCTGCCGGGAGAACGGCTGCGCCCTGCTCGGCGGCGAGACGGCCGAGATGCCCGGCTTCTACCAGCCGGGGGACTACGAGCTGGTCGGCTTCATCGTCGGCCTCGTCGACCGCCCGAAGGTGCTCGACGGCTCCCGGGTCAAGGCGGGGGACGTCCTGGTCGGGCTCCCCTCGTCCGGGCTGCACACCAACGGCTACTCGCTGGCCCGCAGGATCGTCTTCGAGAAGGCGGCCTTGAGCATCGCCGGCAAGGCGCCCTGGGACCGCAAGCGGACGGTGGGGGGGGCGCTGCTCGAGCCCCATCTCTCCTATCTGAAGGCGATCCGGCCGATCCTCGGCGAGCGCGCCCTGCACGGCATGGCCCACATCACCGGCGGCGGCATCACGGACAACCTGCCGCGCATTCTGCCGGCGGACACCCACGCCCTGATCCGGATGGGCACCTGGCCGGTCCCCGAGCTCTTCCACTTCCTGCAGGAGAGGGGCGAGGTCGACGCCGAGGAGATGCTGCGCGTCTTCAACATGGGAATCGGCATGATCCTGGCCGTCGATCCCAAGGGGCTCGCCGAGGTGCTGGGGCTCCTCCGCTCCGTGGGGCAGAAGAGCTGGATTATCGGTTCGATCCATTCGGGCGGCTCGGGCGTGGTCTACGACCTCGAAGGCGCCCCTCTGGACGCCTCCGGAAAGGCTTGAGACGCGCCCCGATGACTCCGATCGCCATCCTGCTCTCCGGCCGCGGCAGCAACTTCCTGGCGATCCACGCCGCGATCGAGCGCGGCGAGATCCCGGCCGAGATCGTCCTGGTGGCGAGCAACGTCGCCGATGCGGCGGGGCTGGCGAAGGCGCGCGAGCTGGGCCTGCCGGCGGTGGCGATCCCGCACCGGGACGAGCCGAACCGCAAGGCCCACGAGGAGAAGGTGATCGCGGCCCTGCGCGCGGCGGGAGCCGAATGGGTCTGCCTCGCCGGCTACATGCGGCTGCTCTCGCCGGTCCTGGTGGGGAGCTTCCGGCAGCGGATCGTCAACATCCATCCCAGCCTGCTCCCCGCCTTCCCCGGCCTCGACGCCCAGGAGGCTGCGCTCGCCCATGGGGTCAAGGTCTCCGGCTGCACCGTCCACCTGGTCGACGAGGGGCTCGACAGCGGCCCGATCGTGGTGCAGCGCGCCGTGCCCGTGCTCGACGGCGACACGGCGGCCACCCTGTCGGCGCGCATCCTGGCCGCCGAGCACCAGGCCTACTCCGAGGCCCTGCGGCGCCTGCTGACCGAGCCCTGGAGGATCGAGGGTCGGCGGCTCGAGCTCGGCCCGCCGCCCGGCTGACTCGAAGCCCGGTCCGCTTCAGCGCCGGCGGAGCGTCAGCGTGCCCGTGCTCACCACCTGATTGTTGGCGCAGCTCGCCACCTGGAATGTGCCGTCGATCGTGGAGGCGGTCACGGTGGTGGTGGCTTCCCAGGGGCAGTCCGAGAGCGGACTGGTGGTGATCAGATCGAGGACCAGGAGGTTGTCGACGTTGAAGCCGACGACCTGCCCCGTGCTGCTGGCGCCCGGACAGTCGACCCACCACTGCCCCTGGTAGATGGGGCTGAGATTCATCTCGAGCGTGCAGGTGCCGTTGAGATGGATACCGGCATGGACCCCCGAGATGGTGCCGATCCAGTTCCCCCGCCGGAGCGGGCCGTCGTTCGGCGGCTCGGAGGGGCTGCTGCTCCCGCCGCCGCACCCCGCGAATCCGAGGGCCAGTCCGAACAGGGCACCCGCGCAGATGAGCTTCCGCATAGGTTTCGATCTCCTTGGAGCCTAGTTTAGCCGAAGTGGAATCGGGGGCTGCGAGCACAGGGTTTGACAAAGGGCGGGCGGGGTGGAATACTCCTCCTCCGCGACGGGTTATGACCCGTAGCGAACGTGAGAGAGCGGTGCGGCGGCCTTTGACAGAGTAGTGACCTCGATTCCCCGGGAGCCTTTCTTCGGAATACGGCTCGCGGGCGAACGGTTGGAACTCCCTGCGAACGACGAAGCGAGGGGGACGGCGAAAAAGGGTTGACACCCGCGCCGGCCTGCCCTACACTTCGCCTCCCCTCGGAAACGAGGGGGACGCGAAGGCGGCTCGAAGCCGCGATCTCGGCGTCGGTTCTTTGAAAACTAGATAGAGGAAAAGAGTGAAGTCAGCGGCCTGCTTCCGGGCTCGCGCTGTTTTGGGGTTGGCTCTTCGGGGTTGATTTCGTGACGGTCGCGGAGCTGGAAGTGGATTTCGAATAAAGAGTCTGCCGATGCTAGCCGCATTGGGCAGGCACAAGGATCCAAACTGGAGAGTTTGATCCTGGCTCAGAATGAACGCTGGCGGCGTGCTTAACACATGCAAGTCGTGCGCGAAGGAGGCTTCGGTCTCTGGAGAGCGGCGAACGGGTGAGTAACACGTGGGTAATCTACCTGGGAGCGGGGGATAACCTGGGGAAACTCGGGCTAATACCGCATACGTCGATTGGGTTACGACCTGATCAAGAAAGCTGGCCTCTGCTTGCAAGCTAGCGTTCCTGGAGGAGCCCGCGGCTGATTAGCTAGTTGGTGAGGTAAAGGCTCACCAAGGCGACGATCAGTAGCCGGCCTGAGAGGGTGATCGGCCACACTGGGACTGAGACACGGCCCAGACTCCTACGGGAGGCAGCAGTGGGGAATATTGGACAATGGGCGCAAGCCTGATCCAGCAACGCCGCGTGGAGGACGAAGGTCTTCGGATCGTAAACTCCTGTCAGGTGGGACGAAGGTTCGATGGCAAATAGTTGCCGGACTTGACGGTACCACCAGAGGAAGCCCCGGCTAACTCCGTGCCAGCAGCCGCGGTAATACGGAGGGGGCGAGCGTTATTCGGAATTATTGGGCGTAAAGGGCGCGTAGGCGGCTTTGTAAGTCAAAGGTGAAATCCCTCGGCTCAACTGAGGAACTGCCTTTGAAACTGCAAGGCTTGAGGCCGGGAGGGGGTAGCGGAATTCCCAATGTAGCGGTGAAATGCGTAGATATTGGGAGGAACACCAGTGGCGAAGGCGGCTACCTGGACCGGTTCTGACGCTGAGGCGCGAAAGCGTGGGTAGCAAACAGGATTAGATACCCTGGTAGTCCACGCTGTAAACGATGGGTGCTCGGTGTCGCGGGTATCGACCCCTGCGGTGCCTTAGCTAACGCGTTAAGCACCCCGCCTGGGGAGTACGGTCGCAAGGCTGAAACTCAAAGGAATTGACGGGGGCCCGCACAAGCGGTGGAGCATGTGGTTTAATTCGATGCAACGCGAAGAACCTTACCTGGGCTTGAACTGTGGTGGACCGGTTTTGAAAGAGATCTTCCCCTTCGGGGGCCGCCATAGAGGTGCTGCATGGCTGTCGTCAGCTCGTGTCGTGAGATGTTGGGTTAAGTCCCGCAACGAGCGCAACCCCTATCCTTAGTTGCCAGCGGGTAAAGCCGGGAACTCTAAGGAGACTGCCCCGGAAATCGGGGAGGAAGGTGGGGATGACGTCAAGTCCTCATGGCCTTTATGTCCAGGGCTACACACGTGCTACAATGGGCGGTACAAAGGGTTGCAAAGGCGCGAGCCGGAGCTAATCTCAAAAAACCGTCCTCAGTACGGATTGCAGTCTGCAACTCGACTGCATGAAGCTGGAATCGCTAGTAATCCCAGATCAGCACGCTGGGGTGAATACGTTCCCGGGCCTTGTACACACCGCCCGTCACATCACGAAAGTTGGTTGTACCGGAAGCCGGTGCGCTAACCCTTCGGGGAGGCAGCCGTCCATGGTATGTTCAGCGATTGGGGTGAAGTCGTAACAAGGTAGCTGTAGGAGAACCTGTGGCTGGATCACCTCCTTTCTAGGAGCTTGCGAGTCCTGAAGCCTATATTGAAGTTTAATAACAGGTGAATGGAAGCTTGCTCAAGGTCGATCCGCTGACCTCACCTTTCCTCTATCTAGTTTCCAGGGAATCGGCGCGCAGCCGTCTGAAAAGCGAATGCGCGTTGTTTTCTTGAGCTCATTGACAACTGAATCGGGTTAGAAGCGATAGGATTCGCCGGAGTAAGAGAACTCAAGTTTGGTCAAGCTACTAAGGGTACACGGTGGATGCCTTGGCGCAGAGAGGCGAAGAAGGACGCGGTAAGCTGCGAAAAGCCTCGGGGAGCCGCAAACAGGCTTTGATCCGGGGATTTCCGAATGGGGCAACCCGGCTGGGCAATACCCAGTCATCGGCGAGTGAATTCATAGCTCGTCTGAAGCGAACGGGGGGAAGTGAACCATCTCAGTACCCCCAGGAAGAGAAAACAAGAGTGATTCCGTCAGTAGCGGCGAGCGAACGCGGAAGAGCCCAAACCGGTCGGGTGTCAAGCCCGCAGGCGTTGCCTGACCGGGGTTGTGGGACGTTATTGGATCCGGTTGCGGCCGGGTCGGGAAGTTATAAATCACCAGTTTAGCAGAAGGTCTCTGGAACGAGCCGCTAGAGAGGGTGAAAGCCCCGTACGCGAAAGATTGGTGACTTCCTTGTAATGTTCCCGAGTACCACGGGGCACGTGGAACCCCGTGGGAAGCTGGGTCGACCATGATCCAAGGCTAAATACTCCTCTGCGACCGATAGTGAACCAGTACCGTGAGGGAAAGGTGAAAAGCACCCCTGTTAGGGGAGTGAAATAGTACCTGAAACCGTGTATCTACAAGCAGTGGGAGCACTATGGCCGCAAGGCAAAGTGCGACCGCGTGCCTTTTGCATAATGAGCCGGCTAGTTACTGTCACTGGCAAGGCGAAGCGACGTGCTGAGCCGAAGCGAAAGCGAGTCTGAATAGGGCG
>OY969112.1:4735000-4750000 GCA_963698025.1 uncultured Acidobacteriota bacterium
TTGGGGAAACCCAAGGGCCTTTTGTTTTTTCCCCGCCCCGAAGGGGTGGAATTTGAATAGCCTGGGGTTTCAACCCCAGGACAGGGTCGCCGAAAATTCCAAGCCCCGTAGGGCCGGCCGAAATCCGGGTGGTCCGGCCACCCCTGCGGGGTTTGAATGGGGTGGGAACTCCGACCTGGGGTTAAAACCCCAGGCTATTCAAATTCCGCCCCTTTGGGGCGGGCTTTCAGGGCGTGCCGCCAGCTCCACCAGCCGCTCCAGCCAAGCCCCCATCCCCACCCCCGTGCGGGCCGAGGTCTCCAGCACCTCGATCCCAGGACGTACCGCCTGCAGGTTCCGCAGCGCCTCGTCGCGGTGGAACTCGACGGCGTCCGCGAGGTCGATCTTGGTGATCAGCGCGAGGTCGGCGCCGTTGAAGATGGTGGGGTATTTGAGCGGCTTGTCCTCCCCCTCGGTCACCGCGAGGAGGACGGCGCGCAGGTCCTCGCCGAGGTCGTAGCTCGCCGGGCAGACCAGGTTGCCGACGTTTTCGACGAACAGGATGTCCAGCGACCCGAGGTCCCAGTCCTCCAGGGCCGCGGCCACCATCTCGGCGTCCAGGTGGCAGACCGTGCCGGTGGTGATCTGCCGCACGCGGGCTCCGGAGCGGCCGAGCCGCTTCGCGTCGTTGTCGGTCGCCAGGTCGCCGACCAGCGCCGCGACCCGGCGGCTGGAGCTCAGCTCGGTCAGGGTCCTTTCGAGCAGGGCCGTCTTGCCGGCTCCCGGGCTGGACACCAGGTTGACGACGTAGACGCCGGCGGCCTGGAACCGCTGGCGCAGCCCGTGGGCGAGGAGGTCGTTCTTCTTGAGGACGCCCTGGCGGACTTCAACGATCCGGGGTTGCATTGTGCGTTTCCTCCATGGGGGCCTCCTCCATTGCAGAAACTTCCATCGTGGCGAGCTCGAGCTCCCGGCCGCGGACGACTTCGGGTGTGGGCGTGCCGCACACCGGGCAGCGGAAGTCCTGGATGCTCGGCAACGGCCGCTCGTCGTCGCAGGCCGGGCAGAAGACCACCACCGGGACCTCCTCGATCTCGAGGCGGGCGCCCTCGATCGCCGTCCCCTCGGCGGCGAGCTCGAAGGAGAAGAGCAACGCCTCCCGCACCACTCCGGAGAGTGGCCCCAGCCGCAGGTGCAGAGCCACGACCCGCACTCCCAGGCGTTCCGCCTCCTCGGACGCCATGTCGATCAGGCTGACGGCGATGGAAAGCTCGTGCATGATTCCTGCATCTTTTCGGAAGACGAAAGCGGCCGATCCGGTGTCTCGCCAAGGCCCCGGCCGAGGAGCAGGATACACGACCCGAAAGCGCCCACTGATTTTTACAGTTGCTTGACAAGGGGAGCTCGGGGGCGTATCAAGGTAGCCGACTTGAGGCACCGGCAGTAACGCCGCGACGCGGCGATGCTCGGCGGTCTTTAATTCCAGAAGGAGGTCCCGCCATGGCGTCGGCAGTGAACCCTTCCCCGGAAACTGAACCTGTGGTGCACATCCTCTGGATCAACGCGGGCCTGAGTTGCGACGGCGATTCCGTGGCGCTCACCGCGGCCACTCAACCCAGCATCGAAGAGATCGCGATGGGCGCCCTCCCCGGGCTGCCGAAGGTCGCGGTGCACTGGCCGCTGATCGACTTCGAGTGCGGCCCGGTGGGCGGCGCCGACGTCTTCATCGAGTGGTTCTTCAAGGCCGAGCGCGGCGAGCTCGAGCCGTTCGTGCTGGTGATCGAGGGCTCGATCCCCAACGAGGCGATCAAGGAGGAGGGGTACTGGTCCGGCTTCGGGACCAACCCCGAGACCTTCCAGCCGATCACCACCAGCGAGTGGATCGACCGCCTGGCGCCGAAGGCGCTGGTGGTGCTGGCGGTGGGCACCTGCGCCACCTACGGCGGCATCCACGCCATGGCCGGCAACCCCACCGGCGCCATGGGCGTGCCCGACTACCTGGGCTGGGACTGGAAGTCGAAGGCCGGCATCCCCATCGTCTGCGTGCCCGGCTGCCCGATCCAGCCCGACAACCTCTCCGAGACCATCCTCTACCTGCTCTACCAGGCGACCGGCCAGGCGCCGATGATCCCGCTCGACGAGGAGCTGCGGCCGCAGTGGCTCTTCGGCCGCACGGTGCACGAGGGTTGCGACCGCGCCGGCTACTACGAGCAGGGGGACTTCGCCCACGAGTACGGCAGCCCCAAGTGCATCGTGAAGCTGGGCTGCTGGGGCCCCGTGGTCAAGTGCAACGTGCCCAAGCGGGGGTGGATCAACGGCGTCGGCGGCTGCCCCAACGTGGGGGGGATCTGCATCGGCTGCACGATGCCGGGGTTCCCGGACAAGTTCATGCCGTTCATGGACGAGCCGCCGGGCGCCCGGGTCTCGACCAAGGCGAGCGGGCTCTACGGCGGCGTGATCCGCGGGCTGCGCAGCATCACCGCCAAGACGCTCGACAAGGAGCCGAAGTGGCGCCACCGCGGCAAGGAGCTGACGACGGGGTACCAGAAGATCTGGTAAGACGCTTAAGGAGGACAGATGTCACATGACTCACATGACAGCGTGACCAAGGACGAGCCCGGGGGTCCGAAGAACGTCGGCAAGAGCACCACCGGCCGGGGGGAAGACGTCGTGGAGCGGGACGGCAAGGAGCCGGGCCGCTACGAGGTCGAAGAGCAGGGGGCCGAGCGTCCGGTGGGCAAGTCCACGCCGCGGGACCAGACCGGGATCGATCCCAAGTGAGCCAAATGCCGAGAGCCTGAAGCCAATCGCAGAAAAGGGGGTACGGTGATGACGATCGCGACTCCGCAGACCAAGACGGACCTCGTCGAGATGTACTGGGACCCGATCACGAGGATCGTCGGCAGCCTGGGGATCTACACCAAGATCGACTTCGGGCAGCGGCGGGTGGCGGAGTGCCACAGCACGTCGTCCATCTTCCGGGGCTACAGCATCTTCATGAAGGGGAAGGACCCCCGCGACGCCCACTTCATCACCAGCCGGATCTGCGGCATCTGCGGCGACAACCACGCCACCTGCTCCTGCTACGCCCAGAACATGGCCTACGGGGTGCGCCCCCCCGCCCTGGCTGAGTGGATCGTCAACCTCGGCGAGGCCGCCGAGTACATGTTCGACCACAACATCTTCCAGGAGAACCTGGTCGGGGTGGACTTCTGCGAGAAGATGGTGCGCGAGACCAACCCGGGGGTCTGGGAGAAGGCCACGCAGACCGCGGCGCCGCACGCCGGCGACCACGGCTACCGCACGATCGGCGACATCATGAAGTCGCTCAACCCGTTCGAGGGTGAGTTCTACCGCGAGGCGCTGCAGATGAGCCGCATGACGCGGGAGATGTTCTGCCTGATGGAAGGGCGGCACGTCCACCCCTCGACCCTCTACCCGGGGGGCGTCGGCACGGTGGCGTCGATCCAGCTGTTCACCGACTACCTGAGCCGGCTGATGCGCTACGTCGAGTTCATGAAGCGGGTCGTCCCCATGCACGACGATCTCTTTGACTTCTTCTACGAGGCGCTGCCCGGCTATGAGATGGTGGGGAACCGGCGCATCCTGCTGGGCTGCTGGGGGAGCTTCCAGGACCCGGCGGTCTGCAACTTCGAGTACAAGGACATGACCGACTGGGGGCGCGCGATGTACGTGACCCCCGGCATCGTCGTCGACGGCAAGCTGGTCACCACCGACCTGGTGAAGATCAACCTCGGCATCCGTATCCTGCTCGGCAGCTCCTACTACGAGGACTGGAAGGGCAAGGAGATCTTCGTCAAGAACGATCCGCTGGGCAACCCGGTGGACGAGCTCCATCCATGGAACCAGCACACCCTGCCCAAGCCGCAGAAGCGGGACTTCGGCGAGAAGTACAGCTGGGTGATGTCGCCGCGCTGGTACGACGGCAAGGATTATCTGGCTCTCGACACCGGCGGCGGGCCGCTGGCGCGCCTCTGGGCCACCGCGCTCGCCGGCATCGTGGACATCGGTTATATCAAGGCGACCGGCGGCAGCGTGCAGATCAACCTGCCGAAGACGGCGACCAAGCCGCCGGTGAGCTTCGAGTGGAAGATCCCGCAGTGGAGCAACACCATCGAGCGCAACCGGGCGCGCACCTACTTCCAGGCCTATGCCGCCGCCTGCGCCCTGCACTTCATGGATCAGGCGCTGAAAGAGGTGCGGGCCGGCCACACCAAGACCTGGGAGAAGTTCAACGTCCCCAAGGACGCCATCGGCTGCGGCTTCACCGAGGCGGTGCGCGGTGTGCTGTCGCACCACATGGTGATCCGCGACGGCAAGATCGCCAACTACCATCCCTATCCGCCCACCCCGTGGAACGCCAACCCGCGCGACGTCTACGGCACGCCGGGACCCTACGAGGACGCGGTCCAGGGGTGCCCCATCTTCGAGGAGAACCCGCCGGCCACGTTCAAGGGGATCGACATCATGCGGACGGTGCGCAGCTTCGACCCCTGCCTGCCCTGCGGCGTCCACATGTACCTGGGCGACGGCAAGGTCCTGGAGCAGCGCCACTCGCCGATCGTGGCACCGCCGATGCCGCCGCATGATTGAGAACAGAGCTGAGAGCGCGGCCGCGCCGGAGGGAAATCTCCGCTCGGTCGGCGACCGTATCGAGGCCCTGCTCGCGGAGCTGCGGGCGATCAACGAGCCGCGCGCCCGGGAGACCGCCGAGGAGCTGGTGCGCTCGCTCCTCGAGCTCTACGGCGGCGGGCTCGCCCGGATGATGGAGATCGTCTACGACAGCGCGGCCGGCGGCGAGCTGTTCGACCGCTTCGCGGCGGACGACGTCGTCGCCAGCCTCCTCCTCCTGCACGACCTTCACCCGGAGGACACCGAGAGCCGGATCCTGCGCGCCCTCGACGGCGTCCGCCCCTATCTCGGCTCTCACGGCGGCGACGTCCGGTTCCTCGGGATCGATGGGGACGGCGCCGTCCACCTGCGTCTGGAGGGGAGCTGCCACGGCTGCCCCTCGTCGTCGATCACCATGAAGCTGGCGATCGAGAAGGCGATCGGCGAGGCGGCTCCGGAGGTGACGCGGATCGAGGTCGAGGGGGTGGCCGAGCCGTCGGCGCCGGCGTCCGCGGCGTTTTCGTCAGGAGGGGACTCCGTGGTGCAGATCGGCCTGAAGTGTCCGAGCGAGATCGAGAAGTATCCTGGGTGAAAGCGATGGGTGACGGCGAGGCCAGCGCGCGCTTCATCAACCAGCTGCGAAGCCTGCGCGGGTCCCGGCCGCCGGCTCCCACCGAGGAGCGGTGCGAGCTCTGCAGCCGGCCTATTCCTGCCCAGCACTCGCACGTCGTCCACGTCGAGAAGCGGAACCTGCTCTGCGCCTGCCGCCCCTGCTACCTCCTCTTCACCTCCCAGGGAGCCGCCGGCGGCAAGTACCGGGCGATCCCGGAGCGCTATCTCGACCTCGGCGACCGGGTGCTCAGTCCTTCGCAATGGGACCGGCTGCAGGTTCCGGTCGACCTCGCCTTCTTCTTCCACAACGGCTCCCTCGGCCGCACCGTGGCCTTCTATCCCAGCCCGGCCGGGGCCACCGAGTCGCTGCTGTCGCTCGAGACCTGGGAGGAGATCGTGCGGGCGAACCCCCGGGTCGCGGCAATGACCCCCGACGTCGAGGCGCTGCTGGTCTGGAAACGCCCCGAAGGGTGCGCCTCCTACGTGGTGCCGATCGACGCCTGCTACGAGCTGGTGGGGATCGTGCGTCGCCACTGGCGGGGGTTCCACGGCGGCGAGGAGGCGTGGCAGGCGATCACGGCCTTCTTCGCCGGGCTTGCCGCGCGCAGCGAGCCGGTCCGGAGCGAGGCGTGATCGATCTCGGCTTCACGGTGCTGGAGGTCCGCGCCGAGCCGTACGCCGCGGTGCCGACCCTGATGTTCCGGCTGCGGATCACGGAGGGGACCGGCGAGCGGATTCACGCCATCGCCCTGCGTTGCCAGATCCAGATCGAGCCGCGCCAGCGCCACTACGCAGCGGCCGAGGAAGAGCGCCTGTTCGAGCTTTTCGACGTGCCACCGCGCTGGGGCGAGACCCTGCGGACCCTGCTGTGGACCCACGTCACCCTGATGGTGCAGGGGTTCACGGGGAGCCAGGAGGTGGAGCTGCCGGTGCCCTGCACCTATGACTTCGAGGTCACGGCGGCCAAGTACTTCCACGCCCTCGACGACGGCGAGATCCCCCTGCTGCTGCTGTTCAGCGGCACTGTTTTCACCCGCGGCCAGACCGGCTTCAGCGTCGAGCCGGTGCCCTGGGAAAAGGAGGCGCCGTTCCGTTTGCCGGTGCGGATCTGGCGGCAGCTGATGGACCAGTACTTCCCCGGCGGCGCCTGGATCCGGCTGCGGCGGGAGAGCTTCGACGCGCTCCACGGCTTCAAGGGGCGGCGGGCGCTGGCCACCTGGGACGACGCCGTCGAGGCCCTGCTGCACGAGGCGAAGCGGGGGGAGCCGTCGTGAGCTTCGAGCTGGCCCAGAAGGTCGCCGACGCGGTGCTCTATGAGGGGTACGTGCTCTACCCGTACCGGGCCTCGGCGGCGAAGAACCGTATCCGCTGGCAGTTCGGCGTCGTGGTGCCCCGCGGCTATGCCGACCTGGGCGGGAGCGAGCCGTGGGCGATGCAGACCGAGTGTCTGATCGAACCGGAATTCGCGGGTAACACCGCGCCGGAGCTCGACCTCCGCGTGCGCTTTCTCCAGGTGCAGGCTCGCACGATCGACGAGAGCCTGGACGCCGAAGGGAGCGCGTTCCGCCCGGTCGAGACCCTCGAGGTCGGAGAGCGCACGCTCGTCACCTGGGAAGAAGGAGTCGAGCGCCGGCTCGACGTCACGGCGATCCCCCTCGCCGAGCTGCTGGCCGGCGAGCGGCGGATCCCGATCGAGGTGCCGGCGGGCCAAGAGGTGGAGCTGGTGCATGCCGCGGACGGCGGGATCGCGGCCCGGATCGTGCGCGAGCGCTGGCACATCTCGGGGCTGGTGCGCACTGTCGCGGAACATGCTGGACCGGCGGGAGAGCGGATCAAAGTCCGGGTGATCGTCGAGAACCTCGGGGTGTGGGGTCCCGCCGAAGGCGCGGACCGCGAGCAGGCGCTCCGCCGTTCGCTGGTGGGCGCCCACACGCTGCTCGCGGTGCGCGGCGGCGCGTTCGTGTCGCTGCTCGATCCACCGCCGGAAGCGGCGGCGGCGGCCGCCGCGTGCGCCAACCTGCACACCTGGCCCGTGCTGATCGGTCCGGAAGGCACCCGCGACGTGGTGCTGTCGTCGCCGATCATCCTCTACGACCATCCGGCGGTGGCGGCGGAGAGCGCCGGCGATTTCTGCGACGCGACCGAGATCGACGAGATCCTGACTCTGCGCGTGATGACCCTGACCGACGACGAGAAGCGGGAGGCGAGGGGCACCGACGAGCGGTCGCGGCAGATCATCGAGCGCTCCGACGCCATCCCCGACGAGCTGTTCGAGCGCATGCACGGCGCCATCCGCTCGCTCAAGGGCACGGAAATGCCGGCGCCGCCGGTGGAATCGGCACGGACGCGGGAGACGCTCGCGGAGCTGTCCGAGTGGGAGTCGTTTCTCAACCCGCCCGGGGTGGTGTCGCCGGAGGAGGCGTCGATCGAGGTAGGGGGGGCGCGGGTGGCCAGGGGATCGCGCGTCCGGCTGCGCCCCACCCGGCGCGCCGATTCCATGGACTTCTTCCTCGCCGGCCGCGTGGCCGAGGTCCAGGGGGTCTATCGCGACGTGGAGGACGTGGCCTGGGTGGCGGTGAGCCTGGAGGGGGACCCGGCAAGCGACCTGCATAGCTCGCATGGGCGTTTTTTCTATTTCTACCCGGAGGAGATCGAGCCTTTGGAGCCCGGCGCCGGGGAACCTTCGGACTCAGAAAGGAGGTCGTATGCGACGTCTGATCCTGGGCGCGCTGGCACTAGCGGCGGCGGTGGTCTTCATCCAGTCGCTGCCGGACCTGCGCCGGTACCTGAAGATCGAGCGGATGTAGCGCTCCGATCTTTCCATACCCTGGTCGCCTGCGTCGGCAACATCTTCCTGGGCGACGACGGCTTCGGGGTCGAGGTGGCCCGGCGGCTGGCCGGGCGGGAGCTCCCCGCGGGGGTGCGGGCCGCCGACTTCGGCATCCGGGGGGTCCATCTCGCCTACGAGCTGGCGGAGAAGAGCTACGAGACGGTGATCCTGGTGGACGCCACACCTCGGGGCGGCGAGCCGGGGACGGTCTACCTCATCGAGCCCGATCTCGACCGGCTCGGCGAAGCGGCCTCCGGGCAGGCCGATGCCCACGGCATGGACCCCCAGACGGTCTTCGCGCTGCTCAAGACGCTGGGCGGGAGGCCGGGGCGCGTGCTGATCGTGGGCTGTGAGCCCGCCTCGACCGAAGAGGAGATGGGCTTGAGCGAGCCGGTCTCGGCGGCCGTGGAGGAGGCGGTGAGGATGATTTTCGAGATTCTCGAGAGGGGATAAAAAGGGCAATGCAGACCTTCGGCCCCGGGGAGGGGGACTGCTTCGTCTACGTCTACCGCGAGGGGGCGCTCTCCGCGGTGGGGCACGACCTCGAGCTGCGGATCACCGACTTCAAGCTGGAGGTCGGCGGCGAGCCGGTGGTCCAGGCCGAGTTTCGTGCCGACTCCCTGCGCGTCGCCGGTGTGCTCAAGGGGGGCGCGGTCGACGAGCGGGAGCCGTCGGCGCGCGACCGGCGGGAGATCGAGGGCAACATCGAGCGCGAGGTGCTGGAGGCCGCCAGGCACCCGCTGATCTCCTTCCGCTCGCTGGCGGTCGAGAGGACGGGCGAGGAGGCCCGGGTCACCGGCCTCCTCGAGCTGCACGGCGTCGCCCGGGAGATCGCCTTTCCGGTGCGGCTGCACGCCGGCCGCGCGGTGGCCCGGGTGACACTCGATCAGAAGGCTTTCGGCATCAAGCCGTACCGGGCCTTGCTGGGCGCCCTCCGCGTCAAGCCCGAGGTGGTCGTCGAGGTGAGCCTGCCCGGCGAAGTCTGGCCGGTTTGACAGAGGTAGTTTGACAGGTAATACGGCGGGGTCTACAGTCGATTTCGAAGCAGGAGGTGGCCGATGTGTCTCGCAATTCCCGGTAAGCTCGTCGATCTGCCCGCCGAGCGTCCGCAGTTCGCGATCGTGGAGGTCGCCGGAGTGCGGCGCCAGGTCAACATCGACCTGCTGAGCGACGAGCCCCTGCAGTCCGGGGACTGGGTGCTCATTCACGTCGGCTTCGCGATGAGCCGGATCAGCGAGGCGGGAGCGGCGGAGCAGATGAGCCTGCTGGCCATGCTGGGCGAGGACGAGGCGGCCATGGAAGAGATCGAGGGGTACGAGTTCGCCCCGCGGCCGGCGCCACCGGAAGGATGGACGTCATGAAGTACGTCGACGAGTACCGCGATCCGCGCCTGATCCGGCAGGTGGCCGACGAGATCCGCCGCCTGGCGAGCCCCGATCGCCACTACCGGATCATGGAGGTCTGCGGCGGGCACACCCACGCCATCTACCGCTTCGGCCTCGCCGACGTCCTGCCCGGGAATCTCGAGCTGATCCACGGCCCCGGCTGTCCGGTCTGCGTGCTCCCGATGGGGCGGACCGACGATGGCCTGGCGGTGGCGCAGGACTTCGGCGCGATCTTCACCGCCTTCGGCGACGTGATGCGGGTGCCGGGCACCCACGGCAGCCCGCTGGAGCACAAGGCGCGGGGGACCGCGATCCGCATGGTCTACTCGCCGCTCGACGCCCTGAAGCTCGCCCGCGCCAACCCGGACCGGCACGTGATGTTCTTCGCCATCGGTTTCGAGACCACCGCCCCCTCGACCGCCCTGACCCTGCTGCAGGCCCGGGCGGAGGGGATCGCCAACTTCTCGGTCCTCTCGAACCACGTCACCATCATCCCGGCGATCCGGGCGATCCTCGAGTCGCCGGACATGCGGCTCGACGGCTTCGTCGGCCCCGGCCACGTCTCCACCGTCATCGGCTGCCGCCCCTACGAGTTCATCGCGCGCAACTACGGCAAGCCGGTCGTGGTCTCCGGCTTCGAGCCGCTGGACATCCTGCAGTCGATCCTGATGATCCTGCGCCAGCTCGCCGACGGGCGGTCGGAGGTGGAGAATCAGTACGCGCGCGTCGTTCCCTGGGAGGGGAATCTGGCGGCGCTCAAGGTGCTGGCCGAGGTCTTCGAGCTGCGCCCCTACTTCGAGTGGCGGGGGCTCGGCTTCATCTCGCAGTCGGCCCTGAAGATCAGGGACGCCTACGCCCAGTGGGACACCGAGCGCCGCTTCTCCCTGCCCGGCATTCGGGTGACCGACCCCAAAGCCGCGCAGTGCGGCGAGGTGCTCAAAGGGGTGCTCAAGCCCCACCAGTGCAAGCTCTTCGGCCGGGAGTGCACGCCCGAGAGCCCGGTGGGAGCGCTGATGGTCTCTTCGGAGGGGGCCTGCGCGGCGTACCACAACTACGTGCACCGCAAGACCGCCGCGCTGGCCGATCCGGTGGCGGCCAGCGCTTGAGCATGGCGGATTCCCAACCGGCAGTCCGCTTCCGCGACCCGCAGATCGAGATGGCTCATGGCGCCGGCGGCAAGGCCAGCCGGCGGCTCGTCGAGGGGTTGTTCGCGCCGCTCTTCGGCGGCCCGCTCCTGGGGCCGCTGAACGACGCCGCCCACCTCGACGTCGCCGGCACCCGGCTGGCGTTCACCACCGACAGCTTCGTGGTCAGCCCGCTGCGCTTTCCCGGCGGCTCGATCGGCGAGCTGGCGGTCAACGGCACGGTGAACGACCTCGCCGTCTCGGGCGCCCGGCCGCTGGCCCTGGTGGTCAGCTTCGTCCTCGAGGCGGGCCTCCCGGGCCCCCTGCTCGAAGCCGAGGCCCGGGCTCTCGCCGGCGCGGCGCGGCGGGCGGGGGTGCAGATCGTGGGCGGGGACACCAAGGTGGTCGAGCACGGCAAGGCGGACGGCATGTACGTCACCACCGCCGGCATCGGCACGGTGGATCCGCGGGTGCTCTGCTCGCCCAAGGCGGTGCGGCCCGGCGATAAAGTCCTGCTCTCCGGACCGATCGGCGATCATGGGATCACCATCCTGCTGGCGCGCGGCGAGATCGATCTCGAGGCCGAGATCCGTTCCGACACCCGCTCCGTCCTGCCGCTCGTCGAGCGGTTGATCGACGCGGCGGCGGCGGGGCTGCACTGGATGCGCGATCCGACCCGTGGCGGGGTGGCGACGTCGCTCAACGAGCTCGCCCGCGACAGCGGCTTAGGGATCGTGCTGTGGGAGGAGAGCATCCCCGTCCGCGAGCCGGTACGCGGGGCCTGCGAGCTGCTGGGCCTCGATCCGCTGCACATCGCCAACGAGGGGCAGTTCCTGGCGGTGGTCGCGCCGGAGCTGGCCGACGCCGCCCTCGCGGCCCTGCGCGCGGCGTCCGGCGGCGAGGAGGCGGTGATCATCGGCGAGGTGCGGGAAGAGCCGGCGCGCACCGTTCTCGGCGTCGCCTCCTATGGTGGCACCCGGGTGGTGGACATGCTGGTGGGCGACCCGCTGCCCAGGATCTGCTGACGATGCCGCCCGTGGTCCGCCTCGTCGAGAAACTCCTGCTCGCGCGCAACCAGGCCTCCGCCGCCTTCTTTCCGCGCGAGAGCGGGCGGTTGGCCACGGCGTCCCAGGCGATGGCGGAGCGCTTCCTGCGCGGCGGCCGGCTGCTCGCCTTCGGCCGGAACCAGTATGCGACCGACGCGCAGCACGTCGCGGTCGAGTTCGTCCACCCGGTGATCGTCGGCAAGCGGGCCCTGCCGGCCCTCGACCTTTCGCTCTCGCCCCGTGACTGGGTGGCGGCGCTCGCGGGACCCGACGATATGGTGATGGGCTTCGGGCCGCCGTCCGGCGACCCGGAGGTGGACGCGGTTCTTCGCACCGCGCGGGAGAAGGGGGCGATGACCTTCGCGCTGCCGGGAGAAGAAGGGGATTATGCCGTGGCCGCGCCGTCGCCCGATCCCTACATCCACCAGGAGATCGTCGAGATCCTCTACCACACGCTGTGGGAGACGGTGCACGTCTTCTTCGAGCACCGGCAGCTCGGGGCCGGGGTGGGAGCGTCCAACTTCCTCTATCCGTTCCTGGGGGAGGCTAAGCAGGAGACCGGCGGCGTGCTGGCCGAGGTCGCCGCCTCGATCGAGATGAAGGCCCGCGACGACGAGGGCCTGCGCGAGCGGGTGGCCGCCGGGCAGGCGGAGCGGATCGTCGACACCGCCGTGGCCATCCGCGGCCGGCTGCGCGCCGGCGGCACGCTGCTCCTCTTCGGCAACGGCGGCTCGGCGACCGACGCCAACGACTGGGCCCTCGACTGTGTCGTTCCGCTCAAGGGCTTCCAGCCGGTGCCGGCGATCTCCCTCGCCCTGGAGCCGGCGTCGTTGAGCGCGGTCGCCAACGACATCGGCACCGAGGCCATCTTCCTGCGCCAGTTGATCGCGCAGGCGCGTCCCGCGGACGTGGCGGTGGCGATCTCGACCAGCGGCGGCTCAGCCAATATCCTCGCCGCCCTGGCCGAGGCGCGCAAGCGCGGCCTGCTGACCGTCGCCCTGCTCGGCTACGACGGTGGCGAGATCGCCCGCCGCGGGCTCGCCGACTGGACGCTGGTGGTCCCCTGCGACTACGTGCCGCGCATCCAGGAGATCCAGGCCTCCATCTATCATGTCCTGCTCGAAGCCCTGGAGGCGGTCCGCCATGGCGGCGAAACTTGAGCTGTACGGCACCCGGAGCTGCCCGTTCACCGGCGAGTTGCGCGAGCATCTGCTATGGGAGGGGGTCGACTTCGAGGAGCACGACGTCGAGAGCGACCCGGAAGCGCTGGAGAGAATGCTCGCCCTGACCGGTCAGCGCGCCGTCCCCGTGCTGGTCGAGGAGGGCCGCGTCAAGCAGATCGGCTGGCAGGGGCGGAGCTGCTTCGTCTGACCCATGCCGGCGGCCCGCTTCCTCCGCATCCGAGGCGTGGTCCAAGGGGTCGGTTTCCGCCCGTTCGTCTACCGCCTGGCGCGAACCCACGGGATCACGGGCTGGGTGCGCAACGGTGGCGACGGCGTCGAGATCCACGCTGAAGGTGGGGAAGAGGCGCTGGACGCTTTCGTAGAGGGCTTCGACGATCCCCCGGCGGCGTCCCGCGTCGTCTCCTGCGAGGTGGAGACCGTCCGGGCGGCAGGCTGCGACGGCTTCGAGATCCGCGACAGCGAAGCGGAGGGGCGTCCGACGGTCCGCATCTCCCCGGACCTGCCGGTCTGTCCGGCCTGTCTCGAAGAGCTGTTCGATCCCGCCGACCGGCGATACGGCTACCCTTACATCAACTGCACCGACTGCGGCCCGCGCTACAGCATCCTCCTCGGCCTCCCCTACGACCGCCCGCGGACCACGATGCGGGATTGGCCGATGTGCCCGGACTGCGCCCGCGAGTACCACGACCCGCTCGATCGGCGCTTCCATGCCCAGCCGGTGGCCTGTCCGATCTGCGGGCCGGCCTATCTCCTCGACGACCTCCTGGAAGGGGCGATTCCCCAGGCTGCACGGCGTCTGCGCGAGGGCGGGATCGTGGCGATCAAGGGGCTCGGCGGATACCATCTGGCCGCCGATGCCCGCAACGCCGCCGCGGTCGCCGCCCTCCGCGAGCGCAAGGTCCGCAAGGAGAAGCCTTTTGCGGTGATGGCGAAGGACCTCGCGACGGCCCGCTCTCTGGCCGACCTCTCCTCCGAGGCCGAAGCGCTGCTCACCTCCACCGCCCGTCCGGTCGTGCTGGCCCCGTGCCGGGCCGACCTGCCGGGCGTCGCGCCGGACAACCTGGATCTGGGTGTCATGCTCCCCTACACCCCCATGCACCACCTCCTCTTCGCCGCCGGTGCTCCAGGGGTCCTGGTGATGACCAGCGCCAACCGCTCGAGCGAGCCCCTCTCCTA
This sequence comes from uncultured Acidobacteriota bacterium, assembly GCA_963698025.1. Classification (GTDB taxonomy): domain Bacteria; phylum Acidobacteriota; class Thermoanaerobaculia; order Multivoradales; family UBA5704; genus DATARR01. Next base: position 4,748,969 of record OY969112.1, read on the forward strand.
CCGGGACGAGGAGGCCTTCGAGTCGCTGGCGGGGATCGCCGACGCCTTCCTGGTGGGGGAGCGCCCGATCGCCCGCCGGGTCGACGATTCGGTCGTGCGGGCCGGCTGCCTCGGTCCGGTCGTGCTCCGCCGCGCCCGCGGGCTCGCCCCGGGAGCGGTCGCCCGGCTGCCGATCTCGAATCCCATCCTGGCGGTGGGGGCCGACCTCAAGAACACGGTCACCCTGGTGTTGGGAGGCGAGGCGTTCGTCAGCCAGCACGTCGGGGATCTGCGGCACTACGGGGCGTTGCAGGCGTTTCGCGAGACGATCCAGGACCTGCTGGCGATGTACGAGGTAGACCCGGACGAGCTGGTCGTCGTCCATGACCTCCACCCGCAGTACGCCTCCACGTCACACGCCCTGGAGCTCCCCGCGCGGGAGAGAGTGGCCGTCCAGCACCATCGGGCGCACATCGCCAGCGTCCTCGCCGAGCGAGCCGCTTTCGATGTGCGCGTCCTGGGAGTGGCGTTCGACGGCACGGGGTACGGTGACGACGGCGCGATCTGGGGGGGTGAATTCTTCGCCGGCTCGCTGGCCTCCGGCTTCGAGCGCGTGGGCCATCTGCGAACCGCTGTCCTGCCCGGCGGCGACGCCGCGGCCGGACATCCGGTCCAGGCGGCGGCGGGTTTTCTGGCCGGGCTGGACGGCCTGCCGGACCTGACCGCGCCGCCCTTCCATTTTCCCGAGCTCTACCTCAAGGCGTGGGAGCTGGCCGCCAAGGGCCTGCGGACGTTTCCGACCACGTCCGTGGGCCGTCTGTTCGATACCGTGGCGGCTCTGCTGGGATTTACCCGCGGGATCACCTTCGAGGGGCAGGCCGCTCTGTGGGTGGAGCAACTCGCCCGCAGCTCGCCGCCGGTCGCGCCTCTGCCCATGCGTTTCGAATCGAACGAGCTCGATCCTCGCCCCCTGCTCAGAGCCATCGTGGAGGCTCGCGTCAAGGGCCGGGACGTGGCCGGGATCGCCCGCGCCTTCCATGCCGGTCTGGCCGA
>OY969112.1:4757500-7050730 GCA_963698025.1 uncultured Acidobacteriota bacterium
GGACGGAGCTCTTCAGGGAGGAGTTCCGTCGCGCGCACCCCCTGCGGACGATCAAGACCTGGGGGGCCCGGGAGGGAGCGACGGGCGCCAGGGCCTCGAAGGCGGACGAGGACCTCCTCAACCAGCTGCGCTCCCTCGGCTACATCCGCTGAACGGCTAGTCCGTCCAGATCTGCTTCCACCAGGGATCGTCCTTCGACGCCCCCTTCGTGCTCGCCTTGAGGTTCATCTTGCCGCGGATCTTGCCGACGTCCCAGCCGGTGAGGGAGGCGAGGGTCTCGGCTTGCTTCTCGAGCCGCTTCGGCAGCTCCCGGCGATAGGTCTGCGCCTCCTCGCAGCGGGCGTTGCCCGTCCAGGGGTGGCGCAGGACGAAGCGGCCCTGGAAGTTCTCGCGGTCGGCGGTCTCCTGGAAGGTCAGGTCCTCCGGGAAGTGCGCGGAGTCGTAGCGCAGGTGGAGGCGGGTGAGGAAGACGTTCTGCGCGCCTTGCGAGGCGTAGCCGGAGTTTCCCCTCTCGGTCCAGAAGACGCCGAGCTGGCTCATCTCGTCGGCGGAGAGCGGATCGGCAGCGCAGGGGTCGCACCAGGCCATGTCCCAGGCGTACTCGAGGAACAGCGTCCGCATCTCCTGCTTCCGGACCTGCTGATCGAACATCGCCTTGTAGAAGGGGCCGAACTGATCCTTGACGAACAGCGGGACCTCGGCGTCCGAGGGGAGGCGGACGGTGCGGTAGTTGGTGGTCTCGACCCGCCCCTTGCGGGTGAGGGCATAGACGAACAGCTCCTGGGGGCCGGCGGCGTTGACCATGCCGAGGCGGATGGGGAGCATGAACTTGGGGCTCTCGTAGGCCACCTGGATCGGCCGCAGGTAGGTGAAGCCGAGCTTCGACTGCTGGTCCAGGTTCACCTTGGCGACGAAGAACCGCATCCCCTGCTTGAGGTAGCTGCCGAGCACCCGCGAGGCCCCCGGAGGGATGCGGTAGCCGCTCTCGACCAGCCAGGTCTTGAGCCCCTGGCTCTCCGTGGCGGAGAGGATCAGGATGTCGTACTCGCCCACCGTGTACTTCGCCTCGATCTTCACGCCGAGACTCTTGGCGCGGTCTTCAATCAGGGCGCCGCCGACGACTCCGCCCGGCGCGGCGGCCATGGGCATGGCGCGCTCGTATCTCATCTGGCACGGATCCTCGTCGAAGTACTCGACCAGCCGCGGGGCCGAGTAGGCGTCGAGGTGGTCGAGCAGGGCCTTCTCGGCGACGTGGATCTGCTCCTTCTGGAGGAAGGTTGGGACGGGGATGACGATGGCGAACTCCTTCGGGTCCCCCTTGAAGTCGTTCGCCATGGTGAGGACGGTGCGGTCGCCGTCGCGCGCCAGGACGACCTGCGAGGCCTGATTGAACAGCTGGGTGTCCCCCTTGGCGACGTAGAAGCCGCAGAACCCGAGGGCGGCGCGGGTGGCCGCCGCGACGGCGGCGATGACGAGAACGGCGGTGAGGAGGCGTTTCATGCGAATCTCCTTTCTTCGAGGAGAGAAGGGGAAGCGCCGAGGCTTTCACGCGGCGCCAGGGGTACCGTTCGCCGGGTAGCAGCCGGTCGATCAACGGGACGGTGGGAGCCAGGCAGAAGAGCGCCAGCAGGAGGCCGTTCGGCCGGTAGAGCACGAAGTGGACGGCGCCGGCGCCGAGGGCGACCAGCAGGGCGAAGAGGATGCGGCCGGCCCGCGAGTCGGGCGTCGTCTTCGGATCGGAGATCATGAAGAAGGTGAAGATCAGGAAACCGCCGCTGCCGAGCTGATGGAGAGGGATGGCCGGCGGCTGGCCGAGCCAGAGGGCGCGCCCGAAGAGGACGGCGAGATAGAAGGCCAGGAAGGCGTAGGTGACGTCGCTGCGCGCCGCCCGATTGACCACCAGCCCGCCCAGGCAGGCGAGCAGGAAGGCGAAGAACGCCGCGTTCCCCCACTGGCCGGGGGAGACCCAGACGCCGCCGGTCGCGAGCATCGTCGCCACGATGCCGAAGTTGGTGGGGTTGAAGACGTGCTTGCCGCGGACGCGGAGCGCGAACTTGCCGGCGATGGTCACCGCGGCCGCGAGCGCCGCCAGCGCCGCGGAGTTGGTGCGCAACAGCAGGCAGAGCGACAGCCCCGAGATCAGGGCGCTCCGCGGATCGAAGGCCGGGAGCCGCCAGACCCGGGTACAGGCGTACTGGGTGAGCAGGGCGACCGCGAGCAGGAGGAGCGCGCGGCCGGGGGGGATCTCCAGGTCCAGGCGGGTCACGCCGTAGACCAGCAGGGACGAGAGGACGAGGATCTGGTAGAGGCGCGGGTCTCTCAGTGCGGAGTGCGAAGGGGTCATGGCGGTCTCCTCTCTCCCCATTGGACACCGCAGCCGCGGGCAAGGAAACCGCGACCGGCCTGCGCGACCGCCTTGTAGCTCTTTATCCCGTGGCGAGCGGCGTTCGCCCCGCGACCAGCGCGGTGACGCTCGCCGCGCCAGCGTTTTTGAGCGCGGCGGCGGCGGCGTCCAGGGTGGCACCGGTCGTCGCCACGTCGTCGACCAGCAGGAGGTGGAGGCCGCGGACGCGCTCGGGATGGGGGACCTGGAAGGCCTTGCGGAGGTTGGCGAGGCGGTCGTCCCGGCCGAGCAGGCTCTGCGGCGGGGTGGCGCGGCGGCGGGAGAGGGCGGGCTGGAGTGGGAGGCCGAGGCGGCCGGCCAGGGGGCGGGCGATCCGTTCCGCTTGGTTGTAGCCGCGGGCCAAGCGGCGGCGCCAGTGGAGCGGCACGGGAATGACCCGGTCACAGCCGGCGAGACGGTCGCCCAACCCCACGGCGAGCGCCGCCGCCAGATGCCGCCCGAGGTAGTCCAGACGCCCGAACTTAAGACCGCGCACCACGGCGTCGAGCGGCGGCCGGTAGCTCCAAAGCGCGAGCAGCCGGTCGAAGGCGGGCGGGCTCTGGCGGCAGGTGCCGCACCGGTAGTCCGCTGGCAGGGCATGGGCGGCGAGCGGCCGGGAGCAGATCGCACAGGCTTCGCGCGGCAGCGGCGCGAGCGCCGCCCGGCACACGCCGCAGAGGCCGAGAGGAGAGCCCGCCGCCGGGAGCGGCCGTCCGCAGCCGAGACAGGGAGCCGGCAGTAGGGCATGGACCAGCCGGTCGAGCAGGCGCTCGCCGGGGGGTGGCGTGACGCCGGAGGTGGTTGGCGCGTATAACCGATCAGGCATGAGAGGCGTGACGCTATACTCTCAGGAACCGGGCGGCTCCGGGAGAGCCGGCCGCCGGAATCGAGCGGATACGACGCGAAGGAGGAGACTTTGATCTGGAATCATCGCCTGCCCGGCAGGCTCCTGCTGGGCTTCTCGCTGCTCCTGCTCCCCGCCGCTGGTGGCGCGCAGGAGCTCTACAACTACTCCGTGGGTGTCTTCGGCGGGCTCGGCGGATCGTTCGACGCCGACCCGGGGAACAACCTCGGCAACACCGGCTACCAAGTCAACTTGGACATGGTCACCGAGTCGCGCACCCACCTGGTGCTGCGCACCGGCCAGCTGGGCCTCGACAAGGATCAGTTCTTCGGCTCGCTGAGCGACGCCGACATGAAGTACGTCACCATCGGCGGCGAGTACCGGTACAGCGAGGAGTTCTACGAATCCGGAGTCTTCGTGGCTTTGGGTGGCTATCGGCTGAGCGGGACCGACCTCTTCGGCCGCGATTCCCGGAAGGACGCCTTGGGTCTTTCCGTGGGGTTCACCGGCGAGCTGCCGATCCGGCGCTGGCTGGGCATCCAGGCCGAGATCTCGGGCCATTATGTCGATCTCAAAGAGGCGCAGTTCTTCGGTATGGCCCACGCGGGCCTCGTCTTCCACTTCTAGGGGAGCCCGAGCGCGGCGGTCTTGTCGGCGCCCTTCAGGCGTGCGGCGAGATCCGCCCGCAGGGCAGGGTCGTCCCAGTCCGTCATCCCCACCCATTTGCGCACGACCTGCCCGCGGATTACCAGATAGGTCTCCGGCAGCTTGTCGGTGCCGTAGCGGTTCGCCACCTTCCAGTTGGGGTCGAACAGCACCATCGCCGAGCCCGGTCCCAGGAAGGTGTTGACCCGGTCGGAGGAGTCGGCGACCGCGACCATCAGCACCGTGAAGTCGGAGTGGCCGGAGAAGTCGTGGATCAGCCGCTGGAGCTTCGGTGCCTCCTGGACGCACGGCGGGCACCAGGTGGCCCAGAAATGGACCAGGGTGACGGGGGCGAGGCGCTGTCCGATCGTCGCCGCCCGGCCCGCCGAGTCGTAGAGGAACCCGCCGGGCTCCTGGACCGCGCCGTTCCCCCGCGGCCAGAAGAGGGCCGCCAGGGCGCAGACCGCGAGGGCCGCGAGACCCAGCTTGGCGGGCAGGCCGAGACGGGTGCCGGCGGCCGGGGGCGCGGGTGTTTCGACGGCCGGGAGGGTGGTGGCCTCCGCGGTCCCACCCGGTTCATTCAGGGAATTCATAAAGTAGCTCCGGTGTTGAACCCTCGGGTCGAGCTTTGACCCGAAATCCCGATTTCTCATAGAGTACCGCAAGGACTGGAAAAGATTGCACAACCTGGAAGAGACCAAGTTTCCGCGCCTCCGGAAGGCGTTCCTGGTAGGGCTCATCCTGCCGGGCCAGCCGGGGTACGTCGTCGAGGAGCACCTGGACGAGCTGGCGCAGCTCGCCGACACGGCGGGCGCCGAGGTCGTGGGCCGTGCCGTGCAGGCGCGCAAGGCGCCGGACCCGGCGACGGCCATAGGCAAGGGGAAGGCCGAGGAGGTCGCCGCCGCCGCCCGCGAGCTGGGGGCCGACCTGTTGATCTTCGACGACGACCTCTCGGGGAGCCAGGCCAAGAACCTCGAGGAGCTGACCAAGCTCCCGGTGATGGATCGTAGCGCCCTGATCCTGGACATCTTCGACCTCCGGGCGCAGAGCCGCGAGGCGCGCACGCAGGTCGAGCTCGCCCGGCTCAAGTACATGCTCCCCCGCCTGACCCGGCAGTGGAGCCATCTCTCCCGCCAGGGGGGCGGCGTCGGCACCCGTGGCGGCGAGGGGGAGAGCCAGCTCGAGCAGGACCGCCGCGGCCTGCGGGTCCGCGTCCGCCGGCTCGAGGAGGATCTGAAGCAGATCGAGCGCACCCGCGGCGTACAGCGGCACGGCCGCAAGGGCACGCCGTCGGTCGCCCTCACCGGCTACACGAATGCCGGCAAGTCGACCCTGTTCAACCGCTTGACCGCCGCCGGCACGCTCGCCGAGAACCGCCTGTTCGCCACCCTCGACGCCAAGCTCCGGCGCGGCTCGGTGGACGGCTCCCGCACGGCGGTCTTCGCGGACACGGTCGGCTTCATCCGCAAGCTGCCGCACCATCTGGTCTCCTCGTTCCGCAGTACCCTGGGGGAGATCACCGCGGCCGACCTCGTGCTCCACGTCGTGGACCGCAGCCATCCGCGCTGGCAGGAGCAGGCCCAAGTGGCCGAGGCCGTGATGGACGAGCTGGGGGTCGATCGCGAGCGGGTGATCAAGGTGTTCAACAAGAGCGACCTGGTCGCCGCGGACGCCCCGCGGGACGGCGCGCTCTGGGTCTCGGCGGTGACGGGGGAGGGCATCCCGGAGCTCAAGGCCGAGCTGGCCCGCCGCCTCGGCTTCGGCGCCCCCGCCGAGGGCGCGCCGGTCGAGGTCGCGTCGGGTCCGGCTTAAGATCGAGCAAGGAGGGGTTGAAGAAAGCCCCTCCTTTTCGATGGCTCACACGGGACAGCGGGCGGGGCAGACAGAGGGGGTATTGCTGCATTGGACGAAGTTGGTCCCCTTGATGCATCGATTCGCCGTCGAGCAGGAGTGGGCCACCCCGTCGCAGGTCACGGAAGACGTTCCTACCGAGCAGCTCGTCGAACCGTTGCAGGTCAGGGTCGACGCCGGAGCCGAGCAGGCGCGGAAGCAGTCGCTGCCTGCCGGCGGACAGCTGACGCGAACCGAGCAGGCGTCGTTGCAGGTCAGGGTCGCCGTACATCCTGTCGCCATGGCGGGAGACGGGAGGAGCATCCCGCAGAGGGCGACTCCTAAGAGTGCCGCGGATAGAATTTTCATAATTCCTCCTGGGTGAGTTGGGGTGGTGGTACCCCTTCTATGTTCTTGGTGTGTTTGGGAGTACGAATGGGACAACGGTGCGCAGACCTCCGGAGCGGCCGTTTGACACCCCCACCCCCACTCGGTACAATCCGCGCTCCTGTGGGGCCGTAGCTCAGTTGGGAGAGCGCTTGAATGGCATTCAAGAGGTCGTCGGTTCGATCCCGATCGGCTCCACCAGTTTCCTTCCTCTTTACCCCTTGAGGCTCAGGTAGACGCTATTCGTCCGGCGGGACGATGAGGACGGACTTCGTCGAGTCGGCGAGGATCTGCAGGGTGACGTCGTGCCGGAGGGAGCGCTCGCCGGGGCGGCGGGCGTGTCGGCCGAGGACGATCAGGTCGTAGCCCCCCTCCGCTGCCTCGGCCAGGATGCCTTGCAGCGGGGTGCGCGCCGGGCGGAGGGTGGAGCGGCCGGGTACTTCCAGGGCGCGCAGGGTGGCGAGGCCGGCGTTCAGATGGGCGTTCACCCAGGGAGCGGCGCCGGCGCCCTCCGGGAGCACGTGGAGCAGGGTCACCTCGGCGCCGAGCCGGCGCGCCAGCCAGCCTCCCACCCGCACGTCCGCCTTGCCCGGCTCGCCCACCGCGGTGCAGATCAGGATGCGCTTGAAAGAGGCGGGCTCCCCCTGCGCCACCAGGAGCGGCGCCGCCAGGCTCTCCAGCAGACTCATCAGCACCTCCACGCGACCGGCCGCGGGGAACTGGAAGAGGGTGAAGTCGTAGAGGCTCTGCCGCTGCTCGGCGGTGATTTCCGCGGCCGGATCGCCGCGCCGTACCACCGGCTCGGCGTCGGGCAGGCTCCCGGCCACGGCGCGCTCGGTCAGCGCGGCGCGCAACGGCTCGACGCCGTCGGTGTCCGCCGTCACCGCGAGCAAGTTGACCTTGGCGTTCAGCGGCCCCTGAAGCGCGCGGGCGAGCGGCAGCGGTGCCGGGCTCCCCTGGTCCGGCAGGTCGCAGACCAGGAGCCGCGGCAGCGGCGGCGCCAGGATGTGCCAGCCGCGCAGGCTGACCCAGACGTCCGGCCCGCCCATGTCCGCCTCGGCGGGGAGGACGGCGTCGACCAGCAGCCCCTCCTCGCCGTAGACCGCAGGCGCCACCTGGCGGGTGCCGGGGATCGGCGGCATTCGCACCCGTACCCGCCGCAGGGCGCCCAAAAAGTTCCGCTCGACGATGGTTCCCTGGCCGAGCAGGCGCACCCCACGGCCGGGGGGGGCGGCCGAGATCTCGACCTGCTCGGGGCGCACCAGCACCCGTACCCGCTCGTCCTCCTCGTGCTCGACCTCGGGCGGGATGGGGAGCGCGAGCGGCCCGATCTGCGCCGCGCCATCCCGCGACCGCCCCACGAGCACGGTCCCCGCTCCCAGGAAGGTCGCCCCGAAGAGGGTGCGCGGCCGGGCGTAGAGCCCCTCGGGCTCGCCCACCTCGAGAAGCTCTCCGCGCTCCATCAGGCCGATCCGGTCGGCGAGCTCGAACCCCTCCTCCTGGTCGTGGGTGACGAGGATGGCGGTGACGCCGAGCTGCTGCTGGATCTCCCGCAGGTTGCGCCGGAGCTGGGAGCGGATCTTGACGTCGAGCGCGCCGAAAGGCTCGTCGAGCAGCAGCACCGAGGGCTCGTGGACCAGCGCGCGGGCGAGCGCCACCCGCTGCTGCTGGCCGCCCGACAGCTGGTGGGCGTAGCGGTTGCCGAAGCCGCCGAGGCCGACGCGGTCGAGCAGCTCCTCGCGCCGCCGGGCGCGCTCCGCCGGCGCCACCTTGCGGATCTTCAGTGGGAACTCGATGTTCTCGCCGACGCTCATGTGGCGGAAGATCGAGTAGTTCTGGAACACGAAGCCGATCCCCCGCGCCTGCGGAGGGAGGTGGGTGACGTCGCGCTCGTGCAGCCGGATGGCCCCTGAGTCGGGGGCGGTGAGCCCGGCGACCATGCGCAGGATCGTGCTCTTGCCGCTGCCGCTGGCACCGAGCAGCACGAAGAGCTCGCCGTCGCGCACTTCGAGCGAGGTGGGCTTGACCACCGGCTGGCCGCCGAAGCTCTTGGCGAGCCGTTCGAGACGGATCGACATCAGCGCTTCGCGCTCCCCGTGCTGCCTGAATACCGCAGCAGGAAGAAGAAGATGACGAACGACAGCGCCGCCAGCACCGCCGCCACCGCGTTGGCCTCGGCCACGTGCCCGGCCTCGAACTGGGCGAAGATGTAGAGCGGCGCCGTCTGGGTGCGCAGGCGGAGGTTGCCGGAGACCATCACCGTCGCTCCGAACTCCCCCAGCGAGTGGGCGAAGGTGAGCAGCGTGCCGCTGAACAGCCCCCCCCGCAGGGCGGGCAGGATCACGTAGCGGAAGGTCTGCCACTTGCCCGCCCCCAGCGTGTACGCCGCCTCCTCGTAGGTCACCTCCAGCTCGTCGAGCAGCGGCTTGACCGACCCCAGCATGTAGGGGAAGGTGACGAAGAGGTGAGCGAGGAGCACCCCCGCCGGGGTGAACATCGGCTGCAGCCCCAGCGGCTGCAGGAGCTTGCCGAGCAGGCCGATCGGCCCCCAGAGCAGCAGCAGGGAGGTGCCGACGACCACGGTCGGTATCGCCACCGGCAGGTTGATGGCGATCGCCAGCGGCCGCTCACCGCGGAAGCGGTACTTCGACAGCACGTAGGCCGCCCAGGTGCCGAGCACGGCGTTGATGACCGCGGTGAAGAAGGCGATCAGCAGGCTGAAGCGGAGGGCGAACTGCGCGTCCTCAGTGGTGAACGCCTTCCAGAACTCTCCCGGGCCCCCCTTCAGGGCGAAGACGAAGACCGCCGCGATCGGCATCAGGATCAGCGGCAGCAGGACGAGGACGAGGATGCCGACCGGGATCGCGGCCCGGGAGTGCTGGCCGGGGGCGTTGCCGATCACCTCCCCACCTCCTTGAGGACGCGATCCTTCCAGATCCCGTCCACGATCTCCTTTTTCACCCGCTTCCAGCCGCCGAAGTCGCCGACCAGGAACGGGTCGCGGATCACCCCGAAGTTGGGGTTGGCGGCGTTCAGCCGCTCGTCGACGCTGCGGAAGCCATTCTGGACGAACAGCGTCTGCGCCGGCTCGCTCCAGAGGAAGGCGACCAGGGCGTTGATCAAGGGGCGCTCGGCGGGGTCGATGTTGTGGTCCACGATCACCAGCGTGTGCTCCGACAGCACGGTGCTCGGAGGATAGACGATCTCCCCCGGCAGCGTGCCCTTCGCGGCGTCTTTGATGACGTCCTGCTCGTAGGTGACGAGCACGTCGCCGAAGCCGTTCTCGAACTGGGTGCGGGCGGCGCGCGCCGAGGCCGCCTGGGCGGTGACGTGGCGCCAGACGCCGAGGAGAGACCGAAAGCCCGCCTCGCGTTCGTGGCCGGCACCATGCTCGGAGACAGACCGCCGGGCCGCCGAGCCGTACTCGGCGAGGAGCGCCCAATTGGCGCCCCCCGAGGTCAGCGGGTCGGGGTGGATCACCCGCACCCCCGGCCGGGCGAGATCGGCGAAGTCGTGGATCTTCAACGGGTTCCCCTTGCGGACCACGAGCACGAACGGCGTCCGGTTGACCACGCCGCCGTGGGGGAGGCGCCGCCAGGAGCCGGCGGGGATGACGCCGTCTTCAGCCAACCGCTCGGCGTCGAGCTCGAGCGAGAGCAGGGCCGCCTGCGCCGGCACCCCCATGATCAGCTGGTTGGTGATCGTGCCGGAGCCGGCGAAGGAGGTGACGAACTCGATCCGCTCGCCGGTGCGCTCGCGCCAGCGGCGGGCGAACTCGGGGAGCACGGCCTGGTTCATCGCCTCGCCGAGGATGCTGAAGCCGTAGAAGATCACCGTGCGCGGGCGGGCAGGACGCCCGGGCACCGGCAGCCAGGGCCAGAGCGCATAGAGCAGCAGGGCCGCGCCGGCGGCCAGAAGCAGCCCTCCTCGCAGGCGGGCGCCGAAGTCGGAATCACGCTCCATCGCGGCAAAGAGTACCCGAGAAGATTCCGCCGGAGACCTCTCTGTGGCGCCTTTCCTTGAAACGCTCTGCCCCTTTGGCTACACTCCCTGGTGAATCCTTCCGGGAGAGTGCCGTGCAGCCAAGGAAAGTGCTCGTCGTCGACGACTCGAAGTTGATGCACAAGATGTATGAGGTGATGTTGCGCCAGTACCCGCTGGTCTATGCGCTCGACGGTCGTCAGGCGCTCGAGCGGCTGCGGGAGCATCAGGACGTCGAGCTCGTGCTGCTCGACATCAACATGCCCAACATGAACGGGCTGGAGTTCCTCGCCCAGCTCCGTGCGGACGGCGCGCGGCCCGACGTGACGGTGGTGATCATCAGCACCGAGGGGCGCGAGGAGGATACGGCCCGCGGCATCGAGGCCGGGGCGGACGCCTACATCAAGAAGCCGTTCCACAGCGAGGAGATCCTCGACGTCATCGCCCGTCTGGAAGCGAAGGGCTCCGCCGCTTGAGCGAGAGAAACGCCACCCAAGCACCGAAGTCGCGGTTGGAGGCTCCGGCCGTGGGACTCGACCTGGTCGGCGAGCTGCGCTCGACGCTCGAGCGGGCGGGCGAGCTGGTGCGCGTGGTCGAGTCGAACCTCCGCGGCGCCTCCGAGGGGAGCGGGAGCACGAGCTCGGACGAGCGCGTCGGCGAGCTCGAGCACCGGCTTGCCACCGCCGAGTCGGACGTCAAGGAGCTCGCCTCGCGCCTGGTCGACTCCGAGCACCAGGGCGGCCGGCTGATGAACCTCTACGTCGCCACCTACCAGCTCCACGCGACGCTCGATCCTGCCGAGGTGCAGGCGACGATCGCCGAGATCGCCATCAATCTCCTCGGCGCCGACCAGTTCGTGCTGCTGCTGCGCCGCGACGAGGGGGTGGGCTACGAGATCGCCCTGCTCGAGGGGATGCACGACGGCGTCCTGCCGCTCTACGACGGCGAGACCTACAAGGGCGGCGATCCGATGGTGGACCTGACGATCCGGGACGGCGTGCTGCGGCTCGGGCCGACCGCTGAGTCGCAGGCGCTGGCGGCGGTGCCGCTGCGGGTGCAGAACGACATCGTCGGCGCCCTGGTGGTGCTGAAGCTGCTCGACCACAAGCCGATCCTGCGGGCCGAGGACCGCGACCTGCTCGATCTGCTCTCCGCCCACGCCGCGTCGGCGATGTTCGCCGCCCGGTTGTTCGCCACCAAAGACCGCAAGCTCCGCACGCTCGAGAGCCTGGTCAAGCTGGCGCGCGGGGAGTAGGGTTGGGAATCTCCGGCAGCCTCAAAGACGTCTCCGTCGCCGATGTGATGCAGTTCATCCACCTCGGCCGGCGGACGGGCACGCTGCTGCTCCTCCGCGGCAACGAGCGCTCGATGATCGGCTTCCACGGCGGCCGGCTGGTCTCCGCCCAGGCGCCGCGCACCCCCAAGCTCGGCGACCTGCTGATCACCTCGGGGATGATCGACCGCGGCATCCTCGAAGGCGCCATCCGCTCGCAGAACGAGGAGCGCGAGCGCCGTTCCCTCGGGCAGATCCTGGTCTCCTCGGGCACCATCGACGCCGAGGGGTTGCGCCGGATGATCGCCGAGCAGATCGAGCAGGCGGTCTCCGAGGTGATGGTCTGGGACACCGGGACCTTCGAGTTCGCCATCGACGACCTGCGGCCGATCGACGACATCGCTCTCTACCCGAGCGACGTGCTGCCGGACGCCGACATCAACACCCAGATGGTGCTGCTCGAGGCGGCGCGGATCTTCGATGAGCGCAACCGCGACAACGCCCAGGCCACCCACCCGGCCACGTCCGAGGCGCGGCATTCGTCCAGCGGCGGCAGCTACGAGGCGGGGGACTCGACTCATCCGGCGATTCTCGACGTGGCGCCCGCCGCGAGCACGGCGCTCGCCGTGGCCGAGCCGGACGAGTTCGCGCTGCGCGAGGTCACCACCCCCACGCACGCCGCTGAGCGTCTGCGCCTGCAGATCGTCTCCGTGGACGAGCCGTTCGCCGAGCAACTGGCCGAGGCGCTCCTGCATGAGGTAGCGGGGACGGAGATGGTGCCGCTCGCCGTCGCCGGCGTCGCCGAGCCCGGCGAGCCGCCGCCGATCGTGCTGGTCGACCTGCGGCGCGGCGGCGTCACCCTGGAGGAGGCGGCGGCGCTGCGGCGCTCCGCCCCGCGCGCCTCGTTCGTCGCCCTGGTCGAGCCGGGCACGGGGTTCGCCCGGGTCTACGAGACGGGGATGCTGGCGGCGCTGCCGGCCGACGTCGAGGCCGTGGTCGCCTGTGTCGAGAACGTCATCGAGAGCCGGCGCGACCTGGTGCGCGGCACGCCGCGGCCGGACACCAAGTCGGGCGTCGCCCGCCTGCGCCGGGTCTTCGGCGACCTGCGCTCGGGGCTGATCTCGGCCACCGTGGCGCTCAACCTGATGCACATCATCTCGGAGTCGGTCGAGCGGGCGGTGCTCTTCCTGGTCAAGCGCGACCACCTGGTGTCGCTGGGCGCCTTCGGCACCGACCCCAAGGGGCGTCCGCTCGCCGAGGTGACGCGCGGGCTCAAGGTCCCCCTCAACCTCGGCAGCGCCCTCGCCCACAGTCTCGACACCGGCGAGGTGCAGAGCGTCGCCTTCGACGAGGCCGAGCTGCCCGAGCCCTTCCGTTCCATGGTCGGCCCGCCCCGCAACGGCCAGGTGGTGATCTTCCCGGTGCTCGGCGCGCAGCGGGTGATCTCCGTCATCTACACCGACAACGGCGACAGCGAGAAGCCGATCGAGGACATCGACATCCTGGAGCTGGCGACGGCCCAGGTCGGCATGGCCTTCGAGAACGAGCTGCTGCGCCGTCAGATCTCACAGGGAAAATAGCCAGGGGTCTTGAAGCCCCCACGAAGGGATACCCCTCTCCCCAGCAGGGGGAAGGGTCCCCCAAGCGGGTACAGGGGTATACCCGAAAAGGGGGAGGGGTGTACCCACTTGGGGAGAGGGGTCCCCCAAGGAGGGAGAGGGGTATACCCGGCGGGTACGGGGGTCTCCCCGGCTGGGGGAGCGGTTCCCCAGGCAGGGGGACTTATTGCGACGGGCCGCCGAAGGGCTGGGCGGTGTAGCCGGCCGGCGGCTCGTAGGTGCCGGCGGGGGCGTCCCTGGTCTCGACTGAAACGAGCTCCTCGCGGGTCTTGAAGCGGCTGGTACCCATGGTGACGTCCGCCTCTTGGGCCACGGGGAAGCCGTCGATCTGCTCGAGCTTGCGCGACCAGTCCGCGGAGCCCGGCTGCAATGCGGCGAGGCTCACGGCAAGGCGGGTGAGCGCCTGGTGGGAGGGGACCTCCGTGCTCGCCCAGATCGTGGTGGCGAGGTGCAGCCCGGCCGGATTCGAGATGTCCACCCGGTACTTGCGGACGTTCCAGCTCCCGATTTTTTTGGTCTCGCCGGTCGACGTCACCTGCGCCTTGACCTGCGCCGCGTCCGCGGCCGGAATCTTCTGGGGATCGACGGGGACGGCGAGCTCGCTGTAGGTCTTCTCCGCGTGGTTGATCACGTAGAGCCTGCCGCGGTCGAGCCGGAGGATGTAGGAGACATCCCCCTCGTCGCGCCGGAGCTTGCCGCCCTTGTCGTCCTTACCACTATCGATCCAGATCCGGATCGGCTCCTCCCCCTGCGGTGCGTCCATCTTGAGCCCCTCGATGGTGCTGCGCACGGTCAGCAGCGTGTCGGCCAGGCCGGGGGCGGCGATGAGCAGGAGCAGTAGAGCGACGGCGGTGCGTCTCGGCATACGAACAGTCCTCGTTGGAGTAAAAGCGAGGGTAGCTTAGCGGTCGCCTTCCGGCTTTACAAGGCTGCTGTCCCTGGCCCGGACGTAGAGGAGCTTCTCGACCTCGGCGACCACCTCGCCGTCGTCGTCCAGTACGGCCACATGGAAGGTAGGCTCGATTTTTCCCCGCGCGTCCACGGCGGCGCGGATCTCCTCGATCCTCACCAGAGGGATATGGAAGGTGGCATGGACGGTCCCCCGGCCGGGCCGGCGGAAGCGGATGGTGGCCGCCTTGTCCCACACCACGTACCCTTTCCCCAGCGCCTCGACCAGGATCAGCATGAAGAAGGGATCGCACATCGCGTAGAGCGAGCCGCCGAACTGGGTGCCCACGTAGTTGCGGTTCCACCGGCGCAGGCGCATCCGCACCTCGAACGTGCGCAGGTCGGGCGAGGCCTTGACGCGCACGCCTGCCCCCAGGTAGGGCGGATAGAGGCTCAGCAGCCGGATCATCCAGCGTCGGGAGGACATCGAGAGGGATTATGACCTACGGATCCGTATCGGCGCGGTCGATCTCGGCGAGGTACGCCTCTTCGAGGTTGGGCTCGACCGGCTCGCCCGCGAGATCCTCGTTCGGCCGGGCGATGGCCCGCACCTGGATCCCCTCGAGCACGCGTACCCGGGAGGTCACGCGGTAGCGGCGGCCGAACTCGAGCAGGTCGGCGTCGGCGACCAGGGCGCCGAACACCCGGCCCTGGGCGCGCGCCGCGAGCTCTTCGGGAGGGCCGTCGAAGCGGAGCTTCCCCCGGTGGAGGAGGAGGATGCGCGAGGCGGCGGCCTCGACGTCGCTCGCGATGTGGGTGGAGAAGACGACGACGCGCTCGGCCGCCTGTTCGAGGAGGATCTGGCGGAAGCGGCCGCGGGACTCGACGTCGAGCCCGGTCGTCGGCTCGTCGACGATCAAGATCGGCGGCGCGGCGAGCAGGGCGCGGGCGATGCCCACTCGCTGGCGCATGCCCCCCGAGTAGTCGCGCACCTTGCGGCCGGCGTGCTCGCTGAGGCCGACGGCGGCGAGCAGGCGCTCGATCTCCATCCGCCGCTCGCGGGGGTCGGAGAGGCCGCGCTCCAGGGCCCAGTGGTCGAGGAACTGCTCGGCGGTGAAGCCGGGATAGGCGTTGAACTCCTGGGGGAGGAAGCCGATCCGCCGCCGGTACTC
This sequence comes from uncultured Acidobacteriota bacterium, assembly GCA_963698025.1. Classification (GTDB taxonomy): domain Bacteria; phylum Acidobacteriota; class Thermoanaerobaculia; order Multivoradales; family UBA5704; genus DATARR01. The sequence continues at coordinate 4,772,523 of OY969112.1, forward strand.
GGCAAGGTTGTCGGGGGTGATCGCAACACCCCGGTAGAGCACCTTGCCGCGGGTGGGCTCGAGCAGGCCGGTGAGCACGCGCAGCAGGGTCGTCTTGCCTGCGCCGTTCGGCCCCAGCAGGCCAACGATGCCGGGCTCCAGGGTGAAGCTGACGCCGGAGAGGGCGGTGAACCTCCCTCCATAGACCTTGGTGAGGCTGCGCACCTCCAGCGTTGGCTCGCCCGGCGCGCTCCAGGCCGGCGGCCGGCGGCGCTGCCGCTCCCGTTCCGGATCGCGCTCGCGCCAGCGGCGGCCGGCCAGCAGCAGGGCCGGCACCAGGAGGAGGGAGGCGGCGAGCGAGGAGCCCCCCGCCACCGCCGCCGCCCGCAGGGGGACGGCCCAGGCGGCGGCGCCCGTCTCCGCCCCCAGCGTGGGGGCCGCGAGGCCGAGCACCAGGGGGGGCGCCGCGGCGAGGAGCCAGGGGGACTGGCGGAGCAGGGAACGGTAGAGACGGCCGGCCGGCGCGACGGGCGAGGCGGCGGCGGCCGCCGCCGACGGCAGCGCGAGCGCCAGGGCGGCGGCGAGGGCGAACAGGGTGATCTCGTCGATTCGCTCCAGGCGCGTCGCGACCAGCGGCAGGGCGGCCACCAGCCCGATCCCCAGGGCCGCGAGCGCGGCGAGCCCGCGCGCCAGCGAGCCGAGCCGGCAGGCGGCGAGGGCGAAGAGGAGCAGGGGGACGGCGAGGCCGAGCGCGATCAGCCGCAGGCGCTCCCGCTCCCAGAGGTGCGACGTCAGCGGCGGCAGCTCGAGGTCGCAGGCGGCCGGCAGGGGGAGCAGGCGGAGGCTGCGGTCGAGGTCCTTCCGTCTCGCCTTGCGCACCTCCTCCGCGGACAGCAGGATGCTGATCTCCACCGGTACCACGAACCGTCCGGACTGCCGGGCGACCCGCGGGTAGATCGCCTCTTCCGATAGCGTGAGGCTGGCGGCGGGGCTGATCGTCCGCTCGCCCATCCGTATCGGCCGGGAGAGGAGGTCGGACACCTGGGGAATGGCGCGGTCGGCGTCCTCGGGAGTGCCGGCGGGGACGACGGTCAGGGAGCGCTCCGGGCCCCCCGGCAGCAGCGCGGGGAGCTGGAGGGCGGGGGGCGGCAGGCTCGTCCGGCGGAACCGATCGGCGATCGCCGTCACCTCGTCCGTGGTGGTGCCGACGCGGGGGCGGAGGACGAGGTGGAGGGTCGGGTCCCCCCACCCCGTGATCCAATGGCGGCGCACCTTCAGCGTCTCCAGGCGCGCCAGCAGGCGGTCGTAGCCGGCGCGCACGGCGGCGAGGTCGGCCCCGCGGAGAATGATGCGGTAGGTGCTCGCCTCCTCGTCGGTCGACGGATGATCCTCGAGGTCGTCGAGGAAGCTCCCACCCTGTCCGGCCGGGGAGCGGAGGCCGGTGGAGATCTCCAGCGCCCCGAGGCCTCCCAACTCGTACTGGAGGCGGGTGGCGAGGAGCCGCCGGCTCTCCGGCGAGCGCCCCGCCGGCCGCAGCTCGGCCGTGGCCCGGGCCATGCCCGGCGTCGAATAGACCCAGAACCGCTCCACCTCCTCCGCCTTCCCCAGCACCTCCTCGATCCTGGCGGCCCGGCGGACGGTCTCCGCCAGCGTCGTTCCCTGGGGGAGGCGGAGGGTCGCGGTCAGATTCCCTTGATCCGGCCGCAGGTTCCCGGGCCGGGGGAGGAGGACGCCGCCGAAAAGGGTGAGCGTGAGATAGGCGGCGGTCGCGGCGATGAGGACGACGGTGCCGGGATCGCGGAGGGCGGAACGGATGGCCCCCCGCCCAAAACCATCACCCCCTGGCCCCCTCTCCCGACCCGGGAGAGAGGGAACAAGACTCGGAGCCTGTGGCCTTGAGGTATTCCTTGTCCCTTCTCCCCCTCTCCCGCGTCGGGAGAGGGGGCCGGGGGGTGAGGGTTCGGGCGGAGGGAGCACCATCACTGCCAGCACCCCTGCCCCCGCCGCCAGCAGCAGCGCCAGGGCGGGCTCGGAGAGCAGCGGCCCCAGCTCGGCGCTGGCGAGGGAGACCGCCACCGGCACCAGCGCGGCGGCGGCCACGGCGGTCCACCCCCAGGCGCGGGCGCCCGGCCGGTGGGTGAGGCGGAGAGCGGCCAGGGGGAGGAGGGAGACGGCGGCCACGGCGAGGGCCACCAGGGTGGCGACGTTCAGGGGGATCCCCGCCAGCAGGAAGGCGTTGGCGGCGGCGGCCACGGCCGCGGGAGTGGCGAGGCCGAGGGAGAGGGCGCCCCAGCGGCCGGCGAGCCGGGCGCCGGCGAGGGCCGCGAGCGCCGAGGCGAGCAGGCCGGCGAGGGCGAGCCGCCGCACCAGCGCGCGCAACGGCGTCGCCTCGCTCCAGCCGACCTCGCCGCGGATACCTCCGGGGAGCCGGGCGAGCCGCCGGCGAAGGGCGCCATCGAGGGCGAGCGGCGACGCGTCGTGCGCGCGGTAGACGAAGAGCGCCTGGGCGGGCTGGCCGCGGAAGCGGAGCTCCGCCCGCGCCGGCTGGCTGCGGGCGTGGAGCGAGGCGAGGGAGCCGAGCGGCACGGCGCCACCTCCCGTTGGGATCGGCAGTCTCGCGAGGTCGGCCGCGGAGGTCGACACCACGGGCTGGAGGCGGTTCCCCCGGCGGCTCCAGCCGAGAGCCGGCACGCGCAGCGACCGCCGGGCCTCGGCGAGCACGGCGCCGGCGACGCCCCAGGGGTCGAGCGTGGTCGCCGCGAGCTCGATTCGCGTCTCCTCGTCGCGCAGGCCGAGGGGCTCGACGACGCGGACCCCCGGCACCGCGCGGACCGCCTCGGCCGCGGCGCGGACCCCGGCGTCGTCCCGTGCGCCGGAGAGCCAGAGGAGGGCGTGAAAGTCCCCCTCCTGGTCGGCGGCGGAATCGATCCAGAGGCTGGCCCCCTCGGGGAGGCGGGCGCGCAGGCGGGCGAGCTCGGAGTCGAGCCGCGCCGCCTTGCGCTCCGGGTCCGTGCCCGGGGCGAAGCGCACGGTGAGCTTCGCCCCGTCCGTCCGCACCTCGCCGGCCACCCCCCGCACCCGGCCAAGGGAGCGGACGGCGCTCTCGATCGGCTCGACCCACTCGCGGGTCACCTCGCCGGGGTCGCGGTCGTCGCCGAGGGCGAGCCCCACCGTCAGCTCCGGGAAGCTGTGCTGGGGGAGGTAGTCGAGCGGCAGCCGCGCCAGGGCGAAGGCCCCCAGCACCAGCAGGGCCAGCGTGGCGATCAGGCGGGCTAGCGGGCGGCCGTTCATCGGTTTCGGGGGACGAAACGGTAGAGAACCGGCACCAGCAGCAGCGAGGCGAAGGTCGAGAGCGTCATGCCGCCGATCACGGCGAGCGCCAGGGAGCGCCGCAGCTCCACCCCCTCGCCGCCCAGGAGCGCCAGCGGCAGCATGCCGGCTACCGTCGTCAGCGTCGTCATCAGGATCGGCCGGTAGCGCTCTGCGCCCGCCTGGCGGACGGCCTCGTCGACTCGCGAGCCGGCGCGGAGATGGTCTTCGATCCGGTGGACCAGCACGATGGCGTTGTTGACCACGATGCCGGCGAGGAGAATGAGGCCGAGGAAGGAGAGAATGTTGAGCGTCTGCCCGGCGAGCGCCAGGAGGCCGAGCGCGCCGCCGAGGGCCACCGGCACCGTGGTCATCACCACCAGCGGCGTGGTGAGCGACTCGTAGAGGGCGGCGACGGTGAGGAAGACGAGGAGCAGCGAAAGGGAGAGGGCGAGCCGGAGCTGGCCGAAGGCGCGCCGCAGCTCCAACGCCTGACCGCCGGGCGCGACCTGCTCGTCCGCCGCCCGCGCGACGCCGCGCAGCATCTCCTCCGGATCGCCCCCTTTGAGCCCGCCATCGAACGCAAGGCGCACGGCCGGCAGGCCGTCCTCCCGTTCGAGCGCGGGCGGCCGGTTGCCGGCGTCGAGGCGGGCCAGGGCTCCCAGGGGGAAGACTCCAGGCCCGCCCGCCTTGGCCGGCACCGCGACCGGCAGGAGCGCCGGATCCTCCTGCTCCGTGGGGCGCACCACGATGTCCGCCTCGGCCCCGTCGATGCGGGCGTGGCCGGCGGTCTGGTCCGCCAGGGCCTCGCGCACCTGCTCCTCCAGCCGGTCGCGGTCGGCGCCGAGGGCGGCCAGGCGGGGGACGTCCCAGGAGAGCAGGAGGGCCGCGCGGTCGCGCCCGCGGTGGAGGCCGGCCTCGCGCAGACCGGCGGTGCCGCGCAGGCGGTCCTCCACCCGGCGGGCGAGGGCCGTGGCCCGCTCCGGGGTGGCGGCCGAGGCGACTACCTCCAGGCGCCGGCCGGCCCGCTCGATCGATTGCAGGAAGGCGCTCGTTCGCGGCTCCACCCAGACCTCGACGTCGGGGAGGCGGGCGAGAGCGGCCCGCAGCCTCTTCCGCCCCAGGGCCGCGCTCGCCGGGTCGGGGAAGCGCAGCTCGATCCGCCCCGTCTCCTCGGCGTCGCCGGCGGTGAGCTCGGACTCGGGGGACTGCCTCGCCAGGCGCTCGTTCCGGAGGCCCCGTGCTCCCCCCAGGGCGGCGGCGGTCCGCTCCTCGACGGCGGCGCCCAGCCGCCGCGCCGCCTCGGGCGCGAGATCGGGCGGCAGCCGGTAGCGCACCACGAGGTTGCGCGTCGCGGCCTCCGGCACCAGCTCGTGGGGGAGCGCCATCAGGGCGAGCAGGGCGATGCCGGTGGCCGCGACCGCCGCCAGCACCGGCAGCGCCGGCTGCGCCAGGGCGCCGTCGAGGAGGCGGAGGTAGGCCGCGCGGCCGGGGGTCCGCCCGCGCGCGCCGCCGGCCCGCCGGTCGCGGGCGAGCACCGGGGTCACCGTCAGCGAGAAGAGGAGCGAGGCGGCGAGAGAGGCGACGATGGCGAACGCCTGGGCGCCGAAGAAGGCGCGGGCGAGCCCCTGGAGATAGACGAGAGGCAGGAAGACGACGGCGGTGGCCAGGAACCCCGCGACGACCGGCAGGGCGATCTGTTTCGTGCCGGCCACCTCGGGCTCCGCCTCGCCGCGGGCGCGGGCGGTCTCGATCGATTCCAGCACCACGACCGAGCTGTCCACCAGCATGCCGGCGGCGAGGGCGAGGCCGGCGAGCGAGACCACATCGAGCGGCACGCCGCAGAGGTGGAAGGCGGAGAAGGTGGCGAGCATCGAGGCGGGCACCGCCACCGCCAGGGCCAGCGTCGGGCGCCAGCGCCCGAGCAGGAGCCGCAGCACGGCGACGCCGAGGGCGAGGCCGATCAGCGCCGCGAGCCCCATCGTCCGCAGGGCGGAGACCACCTCGGCGCTGCGGTCCGCCACCACCTGGACGCGCAGCCCGGCGGTGGACCGGTGGTCCAACTCGGCGGTGCGCTCGCGCACCCGGGCGGCGAGGGCGACCGCGTTCGCCTCCGGGGCGCGGAAGACGCGCACCAGGGTCCCCTCGCGGCCGGCGAGGCGGAAGAAGCTGCCGTCCCGCACCTCCTCGAGCGACACGCCGGCCACGTCGCCCAGCGCGCTCTCCCCCCGCGGCCCCTGGAGGCGCAGGGCGCGCAGGGCGTCGAGCGAGGAGGCGTCCTCCCGCACCAGCAGCGGGCGCACCGCCGCGCCGGCCCGCGCCCGGCCGGCGGCCACTGCCGTCCCCACCGGCCTGAGCCGCGCCACCAGGTCCGCGGGGGTCAGCCCGCGGGCGGCGAGGGCCGCGGCGCGCGGGCGGACGACCGGATGGAGCGGCGCGAGCCCCAGCGTCTCGATCCTCCCCGCGCCCTCCAGGCGGGCGAGCTCCGGCACCAGCACCTCGCGGGTGAAGGCGGTGCGGACGCCCCCCGACCCGCCCCCCGATTTAGCGTCGAACACGGCGACCTCGACGATCGGCTCGGCGTCGCCGGCCACCAGCTCGACCGCCAGCGAGACGCCCGGCGCCTCCAGTCCGGCGAGGCGGCGCTCGGCCTCGATCCGCAGCCGGTCCGGGTCGGTCTGCCACTCGCTCTCGACGCGCACGCGGGCGAAGCCGTCGCCGGTGGAGCTGCGGACCGCGGTCACCCCGGGGACGGCGGTGAGCCGCTGCTCCAGCGGCCGGGTGACCCGCTCCAGCAGCTCCTCGCGGGCGCTCCCCGGGGCCGTGGCGGTGATCTCCAGGCCGGGGCGCTCGAGCGAGGGGAGCAGCGAGACGGGGAGGCGCAGCAGCGAGAAGACCCCGAGCACCACGACCGTCAGGGCGCCGAGGAGCGTCGAGACGGGGCGCTCGATGGCGCGGCGGATCACCGCTTCTCCACCTTTTGGTTCTCCGCCCGCTCCTCGACCGCCTCCACCTTGACGCCGTCCGAGAGCAGGGCGGCGCCGCTCACCACTACCTTGTCGCCGGCCGCGAGGCCGGAGATCACCTCGATCCGTCCGTCCCCCCGGGTGCCGGTGACCACGGCCCGCCGCCGCGCCGCTCCCCCCTCCACCACGAACAGGGCGTTCCCCCCCTCGGAGACCACGAGCGCCTCCTCGGGCACGGTCAGCGCGTCCGGCCGCGGGTCGAGCTCCACGTGCACCTCCACCCCCTCGCCGGGGGCGGGAAGGCCGGCGCCGGCCGTGGCCTCGGCCACCACGAGCGCGGTGCCGCCCGCCTCCAGCACGGGGGAGATCTCGCGGATCGCTCCGCGCCCGGCCGCGCCGGGGGTGCCGGGGAGAACGAAGCGCACCCCCAGCCCGGGGTGAAGCCGGGCGCGGTCCCCCGCCGCCGCCCGGGCCTCGATCCGCGGCGGCCCGCCGGCGGCGACGCGGGCGAGCACGGCGCCGGACTGCGCCTCCCCCTCGGGGAGCTGGCGCTCGACCAGCAGCCAGCCCGAGACCGGCGAGCGCAGGTCCAGGGTCCCCTGCTTTTGCCGGGCCGCCTCCAGGTGCTGGGTGGCGAGATCGGCCTCGGCCTTGTAGGCGGCGAGCTGCGACCCCGGCAGGACTCCGAGGTCGAAGGCCCGCTGATAGCGCGCCAGGGTCGAGCTCGCCACCGCTAGGCGCAGCTTCGCCTCGGCGACGTTCGCCTCGGTGTCGGTGTTGACCAGCCGCGCGAGCACCTCGCCGGCGCGCACCTGCACGCCGGAAGGTAGGCCGTCGCGGAACCGCTCGGGGTAGCGCAGGTGTCCGGAGGCGGGGAGGACCACGTCCGCCTCCTTGGCCGGGCGCACCACGCCGAGCAGCACGAGCTCCGGCTGGAACGGCGCCCGCGTGGCCTTCTCGAGCTTCACCGGCAGGGGCGGCGGGTCCTCCGGGATCTCCGCCGCCGGCCGGCAGGCGGCGAGGAGAAGGAGAGCCAGGAGCGATCGGGAAAGTTTCATAGGTTCTCCATGGTCTAAGCGTCCATCACGAGAGCATCCGCTCCGGCCGGCGCAAGCGGCGGCGGGCATAGAGGTAGAAGAGAGCGGTTCCGGCGGCGAGGACGGCCAGGCTGCCGAGCCAGGCGAGCGACTCCTCGGCCCCGGGCAGGAGCGGTCCGTAAATCGACCCGAGGCGCGATGGGATGGGGTTGAAGAAGAACCAGCGGCTCATCAGACCGACGGTGACCGCCGAGGCCAGCCAGACCCCGCCCGCGGTGCGCAGGCGGACCGCCCAGAAGAGCGACACGGCGCCCAGGAAGAGGCTGATCACCACGATCTGGACCAGCGGCGAGATCAGCGGGAAGCGGGGATCGGAGAAGCACCAGCTGAGGGTCATCACGATCGCCCCCTGGGCCGCGATCACGCCGCAGACGGCTCCGGCTCGCCGCAGGAAATAGGCCTCGGCGTCCGGCGCCGAGAGCGCGAGGTCGAGGCAGCCGGCCCGGCGTTCGAGGTCCACCATCCCGGCGAGGGCGGGCAGGGCGAGGATCAGCGAGGGGAGGAGGAAGGCGTAGCGGTAGAGCTCGCCCGCGCCGCCGTCCCCCTCGGCGTTGAGGAGCATAGACATCACCAGCAGGCCGACCACCGTCACGTCGATCGCCGCGAACAGAAAGAGCCGGCGGCCGAGGAGGAGGCCCAGGGAGAGACGGACCGAGCGGAGGAGGCGTCGCATGGCTCCCCCTCTCCCGGTCATTTTGCCTCCTGGAAGAACACCCGGTCCCCGGCCCCGGGCGCGCCGTTGGGCATCGCCCGGTGGCACTCCTTGTCGGGATCGAGCAGCACCGCCTGCGGCTTACGCGTGGTGTGCAGCTCGAAGGATCCGTCCGCTCCAGGCTCGGCCCGCGCCAGGGTCTGCACCGGACCGAGGTCGGTCGTCAGCTCGACCTTGCAGAGCGCCTCGGCGTCCCCCCGGTTGTGCATCCGGCCGGTGACGCGCCAGCCGTCGGCCACCCGGCGGAACTCGACCCCTTCGAGCACGGGCTCCGCGAGCCCTCCGGCCACGAGGTTGTCGCGCAGGAAGCGGGGGAGATCCGGGCCGCCATGGCGCGCGAGGACCGCGAGCAACTCCTGGCGGGTACAGGGGCGCTGGTCCCGCTGGTGGGAGAGGAGCTCCGCGAGGGCCTGCCGCAGGGCCTCCTCGCCCATCCGGTGGCGCAGGCCCACCAGCAGGGCCGGAAAGCGGCGCTGCCAGTAGAGCGGACTGTAATCATCCGGCGGTGGCACCCGCACGATACCCCCCTGGCCCGGCTTGAGGCCGGCCACCACGGCGCCGCCCTCCGGACCGAGGCCGAGCCGCTGCAGCGCGAGGTCCCGGAAGAGATGATGGAAGAGGCGGGAGTCCGCCGGCGCCAAGGGGCGCCGGCGCGCGAGGCGCGAGGCTACCAGCTCGGCCACGAACCCCTCCGGCTTGAGGATTTCACCGGGCTGCGTCAGGTCCCCCTCGCCGAGCAGCACGAGATTCCCCTGTACCGACAGCGGCAGCTCGAAGCGGTCGGGCGAACGGTTGGCCCAGGCGATACCGATCGGGTCGGGATCGAAGACCTGGCCCCCGGCCCATTCGAGCACCACCACCCGCTGCAGATCGGTCAGCCCGGGCCAGGCGTCCTCGAGCTTGCGCGTGCCGCGTTGAAGGAACGCCAGTTGCAGCTCCGCGAGCTTGGCGTGGGCGGGGTAGACGGCTACCGTCGCGCCGGTTTGCGAGACGGGCAGGGTGCGGTAGTTGGAGCCGCCCACCACGGCCAGGTCCGAGAGCGGGATGCGGCAGCCGCCGGCGAGGTGTCCCGAGCGGGTGACGCCCCCGCAGGAGTCGGCCAGGAAGACCCCCGGCAACCCCGCGAGCGCGATCGTGACGTCGGCCTGCGGGGTGTACGACTCGTCCTCCACGTGCTGATCCTCGTCCAGCTTCCAGGCATGGTAGCGGGGGATGGGCGAGAGGTCGGAGGCGGTGAGCCTGACCCGGCGCTCCGAGAGGGCCGGCACTCGGTAGCTGGTGGTGAAGTTCAGGAGATCGCGGGCGAACCGCACGTGCAGGTGGTCGCTGAAGCGCTTGTAGAAGCTCGGGTACTCGAAAACCTGCGGGGCGATCCTCACCTCCGCCGGCTCGCCGGCGAGGCGGAAGCGGAGCTCGCGGCGGCCACCGGGGGGGATCGGCGGCGAGAGCTCCACCGCCAGGCGGTCCCAGGACCGGGAGAGCCTGAGCTCCCCCTCCCCGGCGCACGCCTCGGCGATCTCGAGGAGCGGGTTCAGCTCGAAGGCGAGGTGCCCGCGCGGCTCCGATCCCAGATTGCGCATCTCGGCGGTCACCGCGATGGCCACCCGCCGGTCCGGGCCGATCGTCCCCTCCACCCGCCAGCGGCCGGGCACCACGCCGGCCGAGGTGGGGGCGGGTCCCTGCGAGCGCTCGGCGGCGAACCGGAGCCGGCCGAGCGCCTCGTAGCGGCGCGCGTGGAGGAGGATGAGAGCCGAGGCGCTGGCGGTCAGCAGGATCGCGAGCCCCAACGCCAGGAGGTCCGCCCGCGCCGGCGCCGGATCGGGGGTGTAGCGCTCCCGCAGACGCGCGAAGGTGACGAGGAAGTTCCGCAGTGGATGGGCAGGCGGAATCCGCTGCGGGCGCACGTCCGGCCGGGTGCGGCGCAGATAGCGCACGGCGAGGCCCAGCATGGCGGCCGCCAGCGCCACCGGCACCGCCGCCCGGGCGAGGTACTGCTCGAAGGCGACCCCGGCGTCATAGGGGGTCTCGCTCACCAGGACCGGGAACGGGTGCGACCACGAGTCGGCGTCGGCTCTCGCCAGCATCCGGCCGAACGACCGCACCAGGCGCGGCATGTCGAGCCAGTCGCCGCCCAGGCGGATGCCGAACCGGCCGAGCAGGACGTTGACCAGCATGGGGAGGAGCAGGAACGCGAAGGCGGCGAGCAGGAAGGCGTTGAGCGCGCCGCCGGCGATCGTCCCGACGCCGACCGCGAAGGCCGAGAAGGTCAGGGCGATGGGCGCGACGTGCATCAGCCAGGGTCCCAGGAAGGGGCTGGGAGCCACTGTGCCGAGGCCGTTGGCCACCATGGCGAGGAGCGCCGCCACGGCGAGGGGGACCGCGGTCAGCGGCAGCAGGAGCACCTGCAGGGCGAGCCAGCGGCGCAGCAGGTATCCGGCGCTCGACATTCCGGCCAGGGAGACGGTCGACCACGCCCCCTCGTCCTGCTCGCGGGTGATGGCGTCGAGGGAGATCAGGAAGGCGAGCACGGCAGCCAGCACCGGCAGGATCTCCATCGTCTCCGCGGCGTAGGTGGCGCCGCCGACCGCCATACCCCCCGGGTCGCGCCGCAGCCAGATCGCCGCCGCGGGGGTCGAGCCCACGGTCGCATAGACCGCGGCGAGCACACGGAAGCGGAGCGACCGTCCTTGCGTGCGCAGCTCGTGCGCGGCGAAGGCGGCGGCGAGCCTCACGCCGCGTCCTCCACGGCCTTGGGATGTGTCGCGATCCCCTGGAGGGCGAGGAAGGCGGCGTAGGCCTCCTCCAGCGTCGGCCGCCGGGGTATCGCTCCCGGCACCGGCGCCTCGCTGTGGACCACCCGCTCGATGCCCCCCTGGCGGTCGGTCCGTTGGGTGACCTCCACGGCTCCGGCCGGCAGCGGCTCCCCCGCCGGCATCTGCCAGAGCCGGCCCGCGGCCCGGCGCAGCAGCTCGGTCGGCGCGCCGTCGAAGAGGAGCCGGCCGCCCGCGATCACCCCCAGCCGCGGACAGGTCGCCTCCACGTCCTCCACGATGTGGGTGGAGAGCAGCACGGTGGTGCTCGCGGCGACGTCGGTGATCAGGTTGCGGAAGCGGATCCGCTCCTCCGGGTCGAGGCCGGCCGTGGGCTCGTCCACCACCACCAGCCGGGGGGAGTGGAGGAGCGCCTGCGCGATCCCCAGCCGCCGCTGCATGCCGCCCGAGTACTCGCCGGCCCGCCGGTCCGCCGCCCGCTCCAGGCTCACCGACTCCAGCAGCTCCGCCACCCGGCGGCGCAGCGCGGCGCGCCCGAGCGGCAGCTCGCGCAGCCGGGCGCAGTGCAGCAGGTACTCGCGCCCCGTCAGGTGCCCGATCGGATGGAAGTCCTGGGGGAGAAAGCCGATCCGCCGCCGGATCGCCGCCCGCGCCCGCGCCGACGCGGCGTCCAGCCCGTCGTAGACCCGCCGCCCCGAGGTCGGCTCGAGCGCCAGCACCAGGATCGAGAGGAACGTCGTCTTGCCCGCCCCGTTGTGGCCGAGCAGGCCGAACATCCCCTCGTCCAGCCGCAGCGAGACCCCCTTGAGGGCCTGCAGGCCGTCCGCGTAGGTCTTGGTGATCCCCTCGATCTCGATCATCGGCGCACAACTCTCCCCTTGGGATGCCTGGCCGCATTCCGCGTTTCAGAACTCCCGATTGAGTCTACGGATAGTGTACTACGAGTGTCACACAGTTGGCGATAGATCCCGCATCCAATCCTGGATCGTCTGCTTGATCTGCTTCCAGGTCGCCTTCCAGATCATCCGCGGCATCCGTTCGGATTCGGCATCGTCGAAGTAAGCCAGGGCGTACAGGACGTGTCCGATGTCTTCGAGGCCGAACTTCTCACGGTACCAGTCCAGCATGGCCGGCAGCGTCTGGCCCGTCTGGCCGAGGGCGTAGAGATCGACGAAGTCCTTCCGGGATCCCCGCTGGGCGATCGCAGAGAGCTTCATGCACGCGAGATCCCGTAGCCCGGCTAACTGGCAGCCATACCCGGGCCAGGGGACGAGAGGATCGAGCATCGGATAGCGGAATTCGAGGAAGCTGACCCGGACCCCATGGACAGAGCCGTAAAGTGTGCCTCGCGCGAGCTGCCCGGTCTCGAAGGGGACGCCCTCCTCCTGAATCTCTCCGGCAAGACGCAGAGGATCGGAAATTCGATCGGCCAGAAACCAGTCGAAGTCCACGGAACGGCGGTGGCCCAGGTGTAGCGCGATGGCGGTGCCTCCCGCGAGGTAGAAGTCCCGCTCCATCGTTCGTGGGCCGAGGAGACGCAGCGCCTTCCGCTGCCGTGCGGTCAGGATCTCGTCATGGAAGCTCATGGATGGGTCCGGTGGTCCCAGACCCCTCGACGATCGCTCCGCAACCACCGATCGACCCGGCGCGCGGGGATGCCGAGAATGAGCTGCCAGAACCGGAGCTGCTGCGGGGAGAGCCCACGCCCCTCTTGCTGTTCGATCCAGGCACGGATGGCCTCGTCGCCGGCTCTGGAACGGAGCCACTGGACCGTTGCCCAGGGACCCGATATCAGAACGCGGCCCATGATCTGCTCGCGGTCGCGGTCCCACTGAAGGGAGCGGGAGGCGGTATCCCAGAAGAGGGCCTTGATAGGAGCCGGAAGAGTCTCCGACGATTTGCCTGAGCCCGCCATGGTGCCTTCATTTTATGCCTGGAACCCGCAGGAAATGCGGCCCTCCCGGGTTTCAGTTGCAGAATGGAGACGAAGACACCCGCAAAGGAGCCGCCCATGAAATCCACTCTTTCCGCCGTCCTGATCGCCTCCGCCGTCGCCGCCGGCGCGGTCTGGACCGGCGTGGCCCATAGCGAGCCGGAGAAGCCGCTCGCCGTTCACATGCCCTGGAAGCAGGCGGGTCTGACCGAGCGGCAGGCGGCGGCCCACCTGCTGAACCGCTTCGCCTTCGGCCCCCGGCCCGGCGAGGTGGACGCCGTCGTCAAGCTGGGGCTCGACCGCTGGCTCGAGCGCCAGCTCGGAGCCGGCCTCCCCGACGGCAAGGTCCAGGAGGACCTGCGCGAGCTGCCGGCCCTCGGCATGACCACCGCGCAGATCTTCAAGACCTATCCGCCGGCGGGCGTCATCCTCTTCCAGGCCAAGCAGGCCGGGATCATCCCCGACGACGTCAAGAAGGGGGATCTCAAGAAGAAGGAGAACGAGGATCAGCGCAACGCGCTCAAGGAGAAGGTCATGGCCTTCGCCGCCGGGCAGGGGTACCGCCCCGAGAAGGAGCTGCTCGGCCAGCTGATGACTCAGAAGCTCGTGCGCGCCATCGAGTCCGAGAACCAGCTCGCAGAGGTGATGACCAACTTCTGGTACAACCACTTCAACGTCTCGCTGACCGACAACAAGGCCCGCCCCTTCCTCCTCTCCTACGAGCGGGACGCCATCCGCCCGCACGCCCTGGGGAATTTTCGCGATCTCCTGGAGGCCACCGCCAGGAGCCCGGCCATGCTCGTCTACCTCGACAACGCCCAGTCCACGGCGGCGGCCGACGAGCCGACCACCATGGCGGACGAGATGGGCCGCACGCCGCGCCGGCGCGCCCGCTTCGGCGGCCGGGGGTTCGGCCGGCCCGGTGTAGAGCCGGGCACGAACGGGTTCAGTGGACAAGGCATGCTCGCCGCGCGCCAGAACCGGCTCGCCCGCTCGCCCCAGCCCCAGAAGCGCAAGCAGCAGGGGGTCAACGAGAACTACGCCCGCGAGCTGATGGAGCTGCACACCCTGGGCGTCGACGGCGGCTACTCCCAGCAGGACGTCGTCGCGGTCGCCCGCGCCTTTACCGGCTGGACGATCCTGCCGGTGCAGCCGAAGGCGCGCGAGGCGGCCGAGACCCGGATGGCCAAGGTGGAGCGGTTGGGCGGTCTCGGCTTCCACCAGGAGGGGGACTTCCTCTTCCGCGCCGATCAGCACGACGCCGCCGAGAAGACCATCCTCGGCACCCGCTTTCCGGCGGGCCGGGGGATCGAGGACGGCGAGGCCGTGCTCGACCTGCTCGCCGCCCAGCAGGCCACCGCGAAGCACATCGCCTCCAAGCTGGCCGTACGCTTCGTCTCGGATCACCCCTCGCAAGCCCTGGTGGACCGGCTGACCGGCGTCTACCTGAAGACCGGCGGTGACGTCCGGCGGATGATCGCGGCCATCGCCGAGTCCCCCGAGTTCTGGAGCCGGGACGCCGTGGGCGCCAAGATCAAGTCCCCCTTCGAGCTCACCGCCTCGGCCCTGCGGATCACCGGCGGCGACGTCATCGATCCGCGCGAGCTGCTCAAGTGGCTCACCCGCATGGGCCAGCCGCTCTACGCCTACCAGGCGCCGACCGGCTATCCCGACCGTGCCGAGGCGTGGGTGAACACGGGATCGCTGCTCAACCGGATGAACTTCGGCCTCCAACTCGCGGCCAACCGCGTCAAGGGGGTGAGCATCGATCTGCCTGCCCTCAACGCGGGGCGCGAGCCCGAATCCCGCGAGCAGGCCCTGCGCACCTACGCCGCCCTCCTGATGCCGGGGCGGGATCTCAACGCCGCCCTGAAACTCCTCGGGCCGATGGTCGCCGACCCCAACCTGGCGAAGCGGGTGGATCAGGCCGCTCCGAAGGACACCGGCAAGACCGCCCAGAAGACCGATCCCGCCGAGGATCTCCTCGACGGCAGCCCGGAGATGGCTGTGCAGGCCCCGCGAACGGTCAAGGTCCGGGGAAAGTTGGGAGACGAGCTCAAGGCACCGGTCGACCGCCGGGCACCCACGCCGCTGGAGCAGGTGGTGGGGGTGATCCTGGGGTCGCCGGAGTTTCAGCGTCGCTAACGAGATATCAATTCAAGAAGATAGGAATACCACCATGTTGACTCGCAGATTCTTCCTGAAGACCGGGGGCATCGCCCTCTTCTCCCTGGGCGTGGGTGGCGGGCCGGGATTCCTCACCCGCGCGGCCATGGCCGCTGAGGGGACCCGCTCGACCTCGTCGGGCCGTCGCAAGGTCCTGGTCACCATCTTCCAGCGCGGGGCTATGGACGGCCTCGGCGCCGTATCGCCGATCGACGACGCCACCCTGAAAACCCTCCGCCCCCGCCTTGCCCTGAGCGGCGCGCGGGCCGAGGGGGACCAGGCGCTGCTCGACCTCGGCACCGGCTTCGGCCTCCATCCGGCCTTCGAGCCGCTGCTGCCGCTCTGGAAGGAGAAGCGGCTCGGCATCGTCCACGCCGTCGGCTCCCCCGATCCGACGCGCTCGCACTTCGACGCCCAGGACTTCATGGAGACCGGCACCCCGGGCCGTAAGGGGACGCCGAACGGCTGGCTCAACCGTGCCGTGGGGCTCCTCGGTCATGAGGGGTCCCCCTTCCGGGCGGTGGCGATGACCGCGTCCCTGCCGCGCTCGCTCTATGGCGACGAGCCGGCGATCGCCGTCACCAACCTGGCCGACTTCAAGGTCCAGCTTCCGGGCGCGGACCGTACGGCCGCCGTCGCGGGGCAGGGCTTCGAGGCCCTCTACGAGCAGACCTCCCAGGGGCTGCTGCGGGACACCGGTGGCGAGACCTTCCGAGCGGTCCACATGCTCTCGGCGGCCGAGATCCAGCGCTACAAGCCGGCGGACGGGGCCGAGTACCCCAAGACGCCGCTCGGCAACGCCCTGCGGCAGATCGCGATCCTCATCAAGTCCGACGTCGGGCTGGAGATCGCCTTCGCCGAGTCCGCCGGCTGGGACACCCACGTCCAGCAGGCCGCCACCTTCAACCGTCAGGCCCGCGACCTCGCGCAGTCGATCCAGGCCTTCTGGACCGACCTCGGCGCCTATCAGGACCGGGTCGTGCTGACCACGATGACCGAGTTCGGCCGCACCGTCCGCGAGAACGGCTCGGGCGGCACGGACCACGGCCATGGCTCCTGCCTGTTCGTGGTGGGCAACGCGATGGACGGCGGCAAGGTCCACGGCACCTTCCCCGGCCTCGCCGACGGCGCCCTCTACGAGGGGCGGGACCTGCCGGTGACCACCGACTTCCGCTCCGTCTTCTGCGAGCTGGCCGGCAAGCACCTGGGGGTCAAGGACGACGCCAGGCTCTTCCCGGGGTGGACGGGGAGGCGGATTCCGCTGCTGAAGGCGTAATTCTTACTTCTTCCCCCCCGTCGTGTAATAGACCGTGAGCACGGCCCGCCGCTCGCGGTCGACCGGGCCGCTCTCGAAGGGAGCGAGAATGATCGTTCCTTGCGGGCTCCGGAGCAGGACGGGGTTGATCGGCCAGCGGCCGGTGCCGTTTGGGCAGCTCTGGCCGCCGGCGGGGCAGTCGAGATAGTCCTTGCCGTCCTGGACCTCATAGCGATAGGCGGTGTAGCGCGCGCCGGCCGGCAGGGCGATCCGCAGCACGTTGCAGCCCGCGGGCAGACCGGAGGGCACCTCGCCCCCCTTCAGCCTCGGGGCGATGTCCCCGCAGCCGGGTCCGCCTCCGGGGGGGATCACCCGCTCGGTGGACAGGGCCGTCTCGCCGGGCTGGCACTCGACGCAGCTGCGGTCCTTGGCCGCGCGTACCCGCACGATGTCGACCGCCGGGGCCGCTGGTGCCGGAGCGACTGACGGCGGCGGCGGGGGCGTCGAGGGGACGGCGGGCTGTGGAGTTGGCGGTGCGGGCGCCGGCTGGACTTCGGGCCGCGGCTCGGGCCTTGGAGCGGGCTGAGCCGGCGGCGCCACGGGCTCCGGACGAGCAGCGGGAGGCGCTTCCACCGGTGCCGGGGCTGGAGCCGGTGCCGGAGCCGGCGGAGTGGGAGCTGGAGCCGAAGCCCGCGCCGGTGCCGCCGTCGGGCTCCCGCGCGAGATCTTGACCTTCATCAGGTTCGTCCCCCCGCCGGGGACCCGGAACTGTGTAGCCTCCTCGAGCTCGGGCCGTCCCTTGCCGACGCGGATCTCCGCCATGTAGGTCATGAACCCGTCGTGGCTGACCTCCAGGTGCCAGGCGCCCTCGGCCAGGCCGCCCACATTGGCGTGCCCCCGGGAGTCGGTCTCCACCGCCGCCGGGCCATCCTTGGGACTGAGTGAGGTATACACCAGCAGGACATGGGCGCCGGCGAGGTCGTGGCCCTTCTGATCCTCGGCCCGGACCTCCACGGCCGCCGGTCCGCTCCAGAGCTGGGCGTGGGCCGCGGGCGCGGCCAGCAGCAGGAGAAGCGCGAGCTTGCGGATGTCGAAGCGCACCATCTGGCCCCCTTTCCGCCGGGTCCGCCCGGCAACAGCATCCTGAAAGACCAGACAATTCTACGCCCTCAGGGCCGCTGAAACCTTCCTCTTCTCCTTCCGTACCTCCCTCTTGACGAACAACGACCTGGGTAGTACTATCCTGGTAGTTGAAGCGGAGGAAGCAATCCTATGGAAACAGAGACATCCCACCACCTCGGAGATCTGCAGCTCGCCATCATGCGAATCCTGTGGAAGCACGAGGAGTCGACGGTGGCCGAGGTCCACGAGGCGCTCGAGCCGGAGCGGGGGCTCGCCCTGACCACGATCGCCACCATGCTGACCAAGATGGAGAAGAAGGGCGTGGTGGATCACCGCGCCGAGGGGCGCCGGTTCATCTACCGGCCCCTGGTGAGCGAAGATCAGGTCCGCCGTTCGATGGTGACCGGCCTGACGTCGCAGCTCTTCCGGGGGGACGTGTCCGCCTTGGTCAATCACCTGTTGTCCGAGCATGAGATCGACGCGCGGGAGCTCGCACAGCTCCGGGAGCTGATCGCGTCTCGCGGACGCGAGGAGAAACTCTGATGGTTGCCATGGATCTCGTCATCGATGATCTCGTCATCAACGATCTCGTCATCAATCATGCGATCGCCTGGATGCTGACCTACCTGCTGCACAGCACCCTGCTGCTGGGCCTCGCCTGGCTGGTTTCGAAGCCGCTCTCCCGGTGGTCGGTGGCGGCCGAGGAGACGGTCTGGAAGCTCGCACTGGTGGGAGCGCTCTGCACCGCGTCGCTCCAGCTCGCCGCCGGCTGGCAGCCGCTCGCCGGCCGGTGGAAGCTTGCGGATCTGGGAGCCGCCGCCAGGCAGACGGAAAATGTAGGGACGGGGCTCGTTCCCGCCCGGGCGGGGGCAAACCCCGCTCCTATGTTGATATCTCGTGAAGTGTGCGCAAAAGTCGAAGATCTGTCGTCCCTGCCAGCGGCTTCCACCTCGGCTCCCGGATCGCTCCCCTCAGCTTCCGCCCTGGGCGTCTGGGCGTTGAGCATCTGGGCCCTGGGGGCGCTCGTCCTGCTCGCCGCGTTCGGGCGTTCCTACCTGCGGCTCGGGAGGCGGCTGCGGAGCCGGCCCCGCATCGTGGGAGGAACGCTCCACGCGCAGCTCAGAAACCTGGCCGCCGAGGCTGGGCTTGGGCGTGCCGTCCGCCTCTCGTGCTCGTCGCGGCTGCCGGTGCCGGTGGCGCTGGGGGTTCGGGCCCCTGAGATCTGCGTGCCGCCGCGGGCCCTTGCCGGCCTCACCGACGAGCAGCAGGAGGGGATGCTCGCCCACGAGCTCGCCCACCTCGCGCGGCGCGATCCGTTCTGGCTCGTGCTCGGGCAGGTACTCTCGTGCGCTCTCTTCTTCCAGCCGCTCAACTGGGTGGCCCGCCGCCGCCTGCGGGAGATCTCGGAGATACTGAGCGACGAGTGGGCCGTGGCGCGCACCGGCCGTCCGCTCTCGCTCGCCGGCTGCCTCGCCGAGGTCGCCGCCTGGTCGGTGGGGACTCCGGCGCTGCCGGTGCCCGGCATGGCGGACCGGCCGTCGAACCTCGGGCGCCGCATCCGCCGCCTGCTCGACGAGACCCGCTCGCCGGAGAACCCGGCGCGCCGGGCCTGGCTCGCCGCCGCCATGGGCGTCCTGGTGATCGCCGTGGCCGCCGCCGCCCCGGCGATCTCCGCCGCCCGTCCGGAGCCGCCGCCCGCCAAGGCGCCGGTCACGCCGGCTGCGAAGGTGGCGGTCGACGTCAACGACGCCACCGACTCACCCACGCGCCTCGCTACGGCCGAGCCGGAGCGGCACCAGGGTCGCCGCCACGACTCTGACCGCCACGAAGCCGCCAGGGATCGCGACGACGATAAGGATGCGCTGGACGTCGACGTCGATGTCCACGTCGATGACATCAACGAACAGGTGAACGACTCGCTCCAGGCGGCGCTCGACGGGTTGGACGGCCAGCTCGAGGCTCTCTCAGCGGACCACCAGATGACCGCGGAGCAGCAGGAGAAGCTGTCCCGGGACATGGAGCGGAAGGGCCATGAGATCGAGCGCAACCTCAAGCCTCGCATGGAGAAGCTCTCCCGCGATCTCGCCGAGAAGTCGGCCCATATGGCCCTCACCCCCGAGATGCAGCGGTTGACCGAGGAGATGACCCGGCTCGGCCAGCAGATGCGACCCTCCGAGGAGGAGATGGCGCGGCTGCACGCTCAGATCGACGAGCAGATGAAGGGGATGCGCACCGACGGAAAGCTCACGACGGAGGAGCGCGAGCGGATCAAGCGTCAGGCCCGGGAGATGGCCGAGAGGGCCGAGAAGATGAAGCCCACCCAGGAGCAGCGCCGACAGATGGAGCAGCTCCGGGCTCAGATGGAGAAGGAGAGCGCCAGGATGGGCGAGCAGTTTCGGGCTGCGAACCGGGACGAGATCGAGAAGGCTCAACGGGAGGTGCGCGAGGAGGTCGAGGGCGAGTTGCAGGGGGTGCGCGAGGAACTGCGCCGCACGCTCGACGAGCGCAAGGCCATCGAGCGCCAGGAGCGGAAGGACCGGCGGGGCCACGACCGGAAGGATCAGGATCACCGGCACGACGCCAGGCCGCAGCACGATGACGATCCGGACGGGAACAGCGACGGGAACGACGACGGCGGCTCGTCCGGCCGCTGATCCCAGGCTTGCCGGTCAGGGTCCGTAGGGGCGGGGTTTTTCCCCGCCCTTACTTTTTTCTCACGCTCTTGAGCAAAGCCACGAAGGCGTCGCGCTGGGGGCCGAGCGTCGAGTCCGGGCCTTGCGCCTTGAAGAACCAGGGGCCGCCCGGCCCCTCGACCACCGCCCCGAAGAGCCGCGCGTCGGGGATCGCCGTGCTCGGTCCCATCCCCATCCCACTGGGCTTCATAGTCCCCTTCACGTCGATCCAGGTCACCTTGTAGCCGTTGGTCTCGAAGACCTCGGGCTTGGGCGGGGCCGCGCCCTCCATCTGACCCACCCAGCGCTTGACGTTGGCGTCAACCGGACCGCCGCCGCCGGGGCCGAAGTAGAAGACTCCGAAGTCGGCGGGTCCCCCGGCTCCCGGGATCGTCGCCTGGGCCAGGCGCATGGTCGACGATGGGGGCTGGGACTGCCAAGCCTTCGGGAGGTCGAAGCCGATCGATTCCGCCGCCCCGGCCGCCTGCTGCGAATTGGGGGCTGGGTCGATGAGGCCGGCATGGCCGGAGATCGGGGCGACGGGGGCTCCGCCCCCTTCCGGCGCCGGAGCGGCGGGAGCCTCTTGCGGGACGGTCGTGGTTTCGGCGACGGCGGCGGGAGCGGCGGCGTCCCGGTGGCCGCAGGCGCAGAGGCCGAGGAGAAGCAGAGGAAGAATCAGGATCGAGCGGTTCATGCCGGAAGCGTATCACCGCCCTGGGGACCCTGGATGAGCTAGAATCCCCTCCACGGAAGCGCTCGGGGGCTGGTGCCTTCTGCGGTCTTCAAAACCGTTGTCCCGTGCCGGTTGCGGTACGGGGGGTGGGTTCGATTCCCATGCGCTTCCGCCACATTGCTCAAAAGGAGGATCACCATGCGTCAACGCTTCACCAGGTTCGTGTACCCCTTGAGATTGCCTTTTGTCTTGGCCGTATCGTCCATCGCCGCGATAACTTCCATGCCTGCAGACAGTTCTGCTACCGTATGCCCAAAGGCTTGCGACGTCCAGTATTACTATGACGCCGCCCGCACGCAGCCTGCAGGATTTTGCACTGGGGCCTGTTACCCAGGCGGGGCTTATTGCTATGGAGATCTCACGGATTACTACAAAAACTCCAATTGCGAACCTTGCTGTCCATTCCAACCCAACTGAGCTCGACGCCAACGGACCGCAGGCTCATGCCACAAGGTATACACGGCGCTGAAAGTCGTCAGATAGCGGTTGATGGCCGCGTTGCTGCGCTACCCCTTCGGCCCGGGCTCGCGAAGCAGCTTCTGCTTACAGTCGTCGATCAGCCGGGGGGAGATGTCGGAGAGGTAGTAGGACCGAGTTGGTCCTTCCACCACCGGACATGCCGAGCGTAGTCCCTTGCGCTAGCGGGGAGGTCTGGAAGGACATGCTCGGTGTAGCGGTCGATCAGGTCCGCCAAGGTCCGTTTCGACGCTTCCGGGCTGAGCAGATAGCGTCCGGTCTGGACGGTAGACTGTGGGTGGGCAGTGACACGGAATTGACACAAGAGCATGGAGCCTTCCCAGGTCAAACCGCTAAACCATGAAGAACCAAGGGGATAAAGGACGGAAAGCATGGGAACCATCCGGCCTTCAAAACCGTTGTCCGGCGCCGGTTGCGGCTTCGGGGGTGGGTTCGATTCCCAC
Source organism: uncultured Acidobacteriota bacterium (assembly GCA_963698025.1). GTDB lineage: Bacteria > Acidobacteriota > Thermoanaerobaculia > Multivoradales > UBA5704 > DATARR01. Next base: position 4,794,158 of record OY969112.1, read on the forward strand.
GCGCTTCTGCCAGTTTTTCTGTATAAATTTCAAAATATAATAATATGACGGAGGCGATGGATGGCCGTCGTACAAGCTCGAAGGAGGTTTGCTTATGAAGTCGAACCGCACCTGGCTCCCCGTTCTTGTCTTCCTGATGCTTCCTTTCCTTGCATCAGCTACGGCTCAAGCCTTGGTGGACTGCAACAACCCATCCATCTGTAACTGCCAGAAGGCTTGAGCACCCGCTGCACCCCGGGCCCCGGCCTACCGCTCTACACCTGCGGTGAGTGGGGGTACGATTGCATTGGATCTCCGAGCTGTACTCTATTTACTAAGGAGTCCTCGGCTTAGGCTACACATTGCCGCAACTTTTTGCTAGTATACAGGCATGAGAGTGGACGGCAGGACACTGAATCACGAAACTCTGGAGACGATTCGCTTGCTGGCAGTCCGGCGAGTGCGCGAAGGTGAGAACCCCAGCGAGGTGATCAAGAGCTTCGGTTTCTGTCGAACTACCATCTACCGCTGGCTGCGTAACGAACAGGAGCAGGGTGAACAGGGGCTGCGAGCGCGTAAAGCAGCAGGACCCCGCCCGCAACTTTCGGTAAAGCAAAAGAAGCAAGTAGGGTGTTGGATCAACGGTAAAGACCCTCGCCAGTATGGCTTTGATTTTGGTCTCTGGACGCGCAAAATCGTGGCAGACCTCATCGAGAAGAAGTTCAAAGTCCGCTTGGGCCTGACCTCGGTCGGACGCCTGCTGGCGGAGTTGGGCATTACTCCACAGAAACCGCTCCGGCGTGCCTACGAGAGAAATCCCGAGGCGATCGAGCGCTGGCAGCGAACTGACTACCCACAGTTGCGGCAGCGTGCCAAAGAACGTGGGGCGGATATCTTCTTTCTCGATGAAGCAGGAATTCGCTCGGATACGCCGCTGGGCCGGACTTGGGCTCCCAAAGGACAGACACCGATTGTTCAAACCAGTGGTCAACGGCAGTCGATCAATGCCATCTCGGCGGTCAATTCTCAGGGAGCCTTCTGGTATGCCATCTATTCTGGCGGCCTGAACGCCTCTCGCTTTGTGGAGTTTCTTGGCTCCTTCCTGCGGCACCGGCGCCGTCCGGCATTTTTGGTCGTGGATGGTCATCCCTCTCATAGGGCTAAGATGGTGTCGCAATTCGTGCAAGAGAAGAAGGGACGTATCGAGTTGCATTTTCTCCCCGGCTATGCTCCTGATCTGAACCCGGACGAATTCGTGTGGAACTATCTCCGCGAGAAAGGCACGTCCAAGAAGCCCCTCCTGAAAAATGAATCGCTGCGGAAACGCGTGGAAACTGATCTCGCCGCCATTAAGGCTCTGCCCAGTCTAGTTCGATCTTTTTTTCGTGCACCAAGTGTAGCCTATGTTACGGACTAATTAGTAAAAGCCCCTCTTCAGAATCGACGCGCAACGCCTCTTCCGTCAACTCGGACCTTCAACGGATCTTCAGCCCCTCCACTCCCGCGGGTTCCGGGCTAGCCGAGGCCCCGGTAAATCGCTGAGCCGGTGGGACAGGAACCCACTGGCGACATCACCGCATTACCGGGCCGTTGGGCCTCCGGACCAGAGCTCCGCCCGGACCATTCGATTCTGCTGTGACCTAGTACTATTATTCCGGCCGCGAGTAGGAACAGCCGGTCCAACTCCACCCGGAGGCGCCATCTCGTCAGGAACATCCTGCCGCCGAGTACCCCGGGCCAGTTGACGCGGGTCGGCGAAGCCACTAGGGTGGCACGATGATTCATTACTCCCGCTTCCACGACATGGCCACTGCCGAGGACTACCTCGAGAAGAAATTCGAGGCGATCCCGGCCATCGCGGCCATCGACACTGACGAGCGCCGGGGCATCGCGACGGCTCTCGTTTCCCAAACGGATGCTGTTCCCCCGTCTCTGGCCACCGAGGAGCAGCTCCCCCGCCATTCCAAACGCCAGCGGAACTACCTCGTCCAACGGGCGAGCCTGGAGAGCCCGCTGCTCTCCGGGGAGAGCCTCGTCGAAGAGGACTTCGCGAGCTTCCTGCTCGAAGACTTCGGCGACATTCCCGCCGGGACCGTCGGCTTGTGGCGGCGAACGACCCATGCCGAGCTGTATTACTTCTTGCCGTGCGTTTATGTGCAGGATGGGCAGATTCTTCGCCGTCGTCCCGAAGCGGACACCCCGGCCGGGGACGACGACCAGTCCCTCGCTCTGCCATCGCCCGCGGACGAGGCACCGGCTGCCATCGTGCCGCCGCCCTCGGTTCTCGCGGCTCAGGTGACCGTCTTCGGATGGGGCAGCATTGCGATCGCATTGGGGCAGGCTCTGGTTGGAGGCATCGGCGATTCGATCGGGACGAAGGTGTTCAATACCATCTTTGGGAGCTTGAGCAGCGTCCCTGCATGGTTTGGAGAGATGTACGAGAAATTCGTGGCGGCCGTCTCTCAGGCGTTCAGCGAAAATTGGAAAAAAGATATCGAAGTCGAGATCCGGACGGTCGCCGACGAGGTGAAGCTCTACAACAACACCGGGAACCGGAGGCAACTCCAGGAGGCGGAGAACCTCTCCGTCAGGCTGGTGAACAACATGGAGACCTTCGGCCCATCGCTCGTCGCCAACTACTTGACGGGCGCCGGTCTCCATCTGCTCGTCCTGCAACAGCAGGCCCTGGTGGACAAGAACCCGGATGGATACAAGGAGGCGATCAAGGCCCAGGCGCACAGGCTCTCCAAATGGGCGCAGGAGAGCCGGATCAAGGTGATGGCCGATCGGATGGACAAGATCACGCCCGTCAGATCGGAGAAGGTGGGGAACTCGCAGGGTTGGGGGTTCTATGACCACGCGATCAACCAGCGCTGGTGGTACCCCGATATCCCGGGGGCTGGCAAGTCTGGGAAGCCGAACGCCGACCGAGAGCACGCCGCCCATTCCGCCAATGTGAGGGCTGCCACCACCGAGAACCTGCGACCGGTGCTCGAGGTCACCGCGGAGTGGCAGAAGCTGATCGAACGGCCCTTGCCTCCGCATTCTGGAGCTTGACAATAAGGAGGTCCAATGAAGAAGATCGTCCGTCTCCTCGCCTTGGCGGGTGTCGCTTCCTTCGCCGCACTTCCTGCGGCCACGCCGGACACCTTGGGAAGGTGCTCCTACTCCTGCTTTAGCAGGAACCCCCCTCAGCGCCAGGAATACGAGTACCAGGCAACCTACCAGCAGTGTTGCGGCCAGGATCGGGCCGAGCTCTGTGATTCCGGGATGACTGCGATAGGTCTCGCCTTCAATGGGACGAAGTGCAACCCGTAGCAGGAGCGCCGTCGTTCTTCGTCGAGGGGGCGGGGGAACTTCAGACTACCGTGTTCCTCTCGTCCCCCATCTGCGAGGTATCCCGCACCGAGGGCGGCCGGCACTCGGGGTTCCCGAGGCCCCGGTAAATCGCTGAGCCGGTGGGACAGGAACCCACTGGCGACATCACCGCATTACCGGGCCAACGGCCCGGGTTTCCTCAGCCCAGGGCACCGCCCTGGATTCCCGGGGGACCCTGGAAGGCGATGCGGCCTGAAGGGCTGCGCTAACCGGCGTTCCGCATTCACCAACCGATAATGCGACCCTTCAGGCCGCAACAGGTCGTGAGGAGATGGCCAATCCCAGGGCGCTGCCCTGAGCTGAGGGAAAACGGCCCGTTGGGGCTCCGGATCAGAGTTCCGTAGTCGAGGAGGTCTCCGGACCGGCTCGATTTGTCTACTGATATTTAATTGCATACACAGCAAACACCGTAATATGAAACATTGCATTGTTGGACTGATGCGAATGCGCTTGCTGAGCATGGGTTGGTTGGCACACTGGCAGTGCAGAAACCGCCACCTTGACAACCAACCCCGGAAACCTGAGTCTGTGAAACGACATGAGTACACGAGCAACTGACAGGAGATTGTGCGCCGCTCACACACACGGAGAAAGTCACCTGCCCCGGTGAGCCTTGAGGACCCTGTGGACCCTGCGGCCCTGTTGCACCTGCAGGCCCTTGAGGACCCTGTGGTCCTGAAGGACCTGCAGGCCCCGGCGGTCCCACCGCACCTGACGGCGCGGCGCTGTAATATCCCTGGACATCGGCAACAAGGTCGGTATCCGAACCCATCGCCTTGATTGAGATATCTCCTCCCTGTCGGTCCTGTCTCACAGGCAGCACAATGCTATTGGCGAGAGCTACCACCGCTGCCGAGGATGGGTAGTTAAGCGCCGACGCGTTGGGCTGCAACCGGTCTGTGGGCCAAGCGAGTAGATAGCCAACCCCCGCCGGGCTTACGGCCACGAGATTGACGACAATCGCCTGGGTCTGTGCGGTACCGCTTGAGAAGCCGGGAATATTGCACCCCCCCCTCAGGCCGCCCTGCCCTGTGAAAGTAGTAGGCGTTACATCGCCGCCGACAACGTTAAAGGTCTGCATGACCCCAGCAGTCAAGCGATGGTTGATGCCATTGGTGGCAAAACGGGTGTCGATGATTCGGCATGGCTGGATACTTGTAAATGCGAGATCTGAAGCCAGCACCTGTGCCGAAAGCAAATGGGATTGCAGAAGGAACGACAGAATCAGCAGCCCGCCCAGAATGCCCATACGAGTTTGCATAGACAACTTCCTCCATAGAGTTCACTTAAATCATATCATAGCATGCAACGCTCTGTATCGCGATTTTTGTCCTTCTCGGTGAGACGCCTGTAGAGGGTAGGTGGCTATGACGCTGCCGGGTTCTTCGAGAAGCTGTAGGCGGGCAGTGACACGGGAGTGCCACAAGAGCATGGGCCTTCCCTGGTCAAGCCGATAAGCCGTGAAGAACCAAGGGGATATATGACGGAAGGCACGGGAACCAACCGGTCTTCAAACCGTTGTCCCGTGCCGGTTGTGGTGCGGGGGGTGAGTTCGATTCCCATGCGCTTCCGCCATTCGGTTCAAGGAGTTACCCTCATCGAAGTCCCGGACCCCGTTCTCTGCCAGCCTAGGCGCGCAAAAGAGTCCGACGGACACCTCTTTTATTGTGGGCTTATCCACGAGCTCTGAAGGAGACCGGTCTTGACTCTGCCAAGAAAGATCCTGCGCTACCGTCTGAGTCTGCTGATAGCACTCCTCGCCATCCTCACTGCCGCCTTTGCTTTGCCCCAGCCTTCTGCCATGGCGGTCTGCCCCGATGCCGCGACCGATTACTACTACAGCGACGCTACGTTGACCACGCAGGTCGGAGAATGCCACCACGCGTGTTGCCAGCTTTGGACTTGTACTGGAGAGGTGACGATGTACGGCCGCACAGTTATGCGGCGTTCATGCAGCGTAGAGTAATCAAACATAAACGGCAGACACAGGTGCTTCCCAGAGAAGATCTTTACCTATACTTTCCTAAAGGAGGATCAGATGAGAAAAGATTTAGTGAAGAAGATGACCCTTGCCACGGAAACTCTCAGGCTCCTCGAAAATTCCGCTCTCGTTAGGGTCGTCGCAGGTAATAAGCCCTACAGCGAGATCGTGGATACAGTCTGTTGTTCGGGCGGGACCGGTTGTTAGATGAAAGTAGGAAACTGCCCTTCAAAGGAGACCGCATGAAGCTCAGATCCACCTTCCTGGCGTTGGCCGCAGTGCTGCTGATCAGCTCCCTCGCGAGCGCCTCCCAGACCTCGATGCCGGCAGATCCGGCGAGCGTAAACCTGGCGACGATCTTCTCCGCTCCGGCGTCTCCGGGTTGCGCCGAAGCGACGCTTCCCTCGTTCGAGCCCACCCCCATCGCCAAGGCCGTCGGCTGCGGAACCTGCAGCGACACGATCTGTCAAGGAAAGCAGTTCGGGGCGTTCTGCAAGTACCAGGGCGGCAAGACCTATACGTGCCAGCCCGCGTACGTCGTCTGCTCCGCCAGGGACTGCGAGTGCTGGACCGGGCCGCTCCCGTAACCCTCTGACGCACGCATGGCCGTGGGCGTGCTCCGGGGAGTCTGCGTCTCCGGGGCACGCCTCCACCTCACCTTCACCCCGCCACCACCAGCACCTCGCAGCGCTCCCCCGCCTCCCGCGGCGCCGACCCCGCCGGCACGCGCACCAGGGCGGTGCCGTGGGCGAAGGTGGCGAGGTCGTGCGAGCCTTTGGGGGGGAAAGGAGTGACCAGGATCTCCCCGTTCCGGATCTCGACCGCCGCCGGCAGGAAGCGGTCGCGGGGGCCCATGCCGGGGAGCGGAGCGGCCAGGATCGCCGGCAGGGCCGGGCCCCACCAGGAGTCCGCGAACCCCAGCAGGCGGCGCAGGGCGGGGCGGACGAACAGCCAGAAGCTCACCATCACCGAGGCGGGGTTCCCCGGCAGGCCGAAGACCAGGCCGCCCGGATGAACCGCGAAGACCAGCGGCTTGCCCGGCTGGATGGCCACGCCGTCGAAGACCGTCTCGCAGCCGAGCTCGGCGAGGACCCCTTCGACGAAATCGAATTCGCCCATCGAGACGCCGCCGCAGAGGAGCAGCACGTCCGCGCGCAGCCCTTGGCGGATCAGGTCCCGCAGCGGGTCCACCCGGTCGGGCGCGATGCCCAGGGGTACGAAGCGGAGCCCGAGGGTGGCGCCCGCCGCGAGCAGGAAGTCGGTGTGGGAGTCGCGCAGCTGGCCGGGGGCGGGAACCGTGTCGGGCGGCACCACCTCGTCGCCGGTCGTCAGCACCGCCACGGAAGGAGCGCGGTGGACCGGCAGCTCGCCGTGGCCATGGGTGGCGAGGAGGGCCAGTGCACCGGGCGTCAGGCGCGAGCCCGCCGGGAGCAGGAGGTCGCCGGTCCGCAGGATCTCCCCCCGGCGGCGCACGTGCTCGCCCGGCTCCGCCCCTCCCGCGAAGGTGACCCGCTCGCGGCCGCCGTCCGTCTTCTCGACCGGGATCACGCGGTCGGCGCCGGCGGGCACGGGAGCGCCGGTCATGATGCGGGCTGCCGTTCCCGGAGGGAGCGCGAAGTCGGGCGGGTCGCCGGCCGCGATGGTGCCGGCGACCGGCAGCGGCTCCCCGGACATGACCGCGCCGCCGACGGCATAGCCGTCCATGGCGGAGACGTCCGCCGCGGGCACGTCCACCGTCGCCGCGAGCGCGCGGGCCAGCACCCGCCCCACCGCCGCCCGCCGCTCCACCCCCTCCTCGGGGAGCGGCGACAACCGCTCCCCGATCCGCCGCCACGCCTCGTCCGGATGAATCGGCGCCATGTGCCTGCCCCCCTTTCCGCTCGATGGTATAGTGGTTCGGCTTTTCCAGACTTCTAGAACGACTCGACGGGAGGTCTCTCCGTGTCCACGGTGGAGAACAATTTCCAGTACCGGGGCGACCTGTCCCAGACGGCGCTGCCGGAGATTCTCTATACGATCGACCGGTTTCAGGTGCCGGGGGTGATCGAGGCCAGCCGCGACGGCGTCGTCAAGCAGGTCTATATCAAAGAGGGGAACGTCGTCCACGCCACCTCGACGGACCGCCAGGACAGCCTCGGCTGCTACCTCCAGCGCGGCGGCGTCATCTCGGCCGAGCGCTACCAGGAGACGATGCGCGAGCGCGAGCGCACCAACAAGCGCTACGGCGTGCTGCTGATCGAGAACGGCGTCCTCTCGCCGGCGGAGGTCTACCGGGCCATCCGCAAGCAGATCGAGGCGATCGTCTGGAGCCTCTTCTACTGGCAGGAGGGGAGCGTCATCTACAGCATCGGCGAGTTCCGCGAGCCCGACGCGGTGCGCATCCAGTTGCCGATGCGGCAGGTGATCCTGCAGGGGATCAAGCGGGCGCCGGACGCCAAGACCCTGGTCGGACGCCTCGGCCGGAAAGAGACGGTCCTCGAACCTTGTTACAAGGCAGAGCAGTTGATCGAGCTCGCTCTGGATGCGGACGAGTACAAGCTCCTCAGTCTGGTCGACGGCCGGCGGACCCTGTTCGACGTCTGCACACAGGGCCCCCACGGCGCGTCGGACAACGCCAAGGTGCTGTACGCTTTCCAGATCCTCCAGCTCATCCGGAGCGCCGCCGTCGCGGCGCCCCCTCCGGAGCCGCGGCGGGAGGAGAGCACCGGAGCGATCAAGATCCGGTTCAAGACGCAAGGGGACAAGTTCAGCGTCTGAGGAGTAACCAGTTAATGCCGATCTACGAGTACGAGTGCCTGAGCTGCGGCAAGAGGACGGAGGTCCTCCAGCGCATGAGCGACGCGCCGATCGCCGCCTGCCCGGCCTGCGGGGGTGAGGTGAAGAAGCTGATCTCGTCGCCCTCCTTCCAGTTCAAGGGGAGCGGCTGGTACGTCACCGATTACGGCGGGAAGAAGGGGGGCGGCGGGGACGCGAAGTCGGAGGGCAAGTCCGAAGGCCACTCCGAGGGGAAGGGCGAGGGCAAGTCCGAAAGCGCCTCGGAGAGCAAGAGCGAGAGCAAATCCGAGGGCAAGTCCGAGAAGTCCGCCGCGAGCGAGTCGAAGGGCTCGGGCGGTTCGGGCTCTTCGGGCGGGGGCTCTGAAGGAAGCTGAGCCGACCGGGATATTGAAGCCCCCGCGAAGGTATACCCCTCTCCCAACTTGGGACAGGGGTATACCCGGCGGGTACAGGGGTCCCCCAAGTTGGGAGAGGGGTATACCCAGCGGGTATGGGGGTCTCCCAAGAAGGTATAGGGCTCTCCCCGGCGGGTATAGGGGTCCCCCAAGCGGGTACGGGGGTTTCCCCACCCAGGGGAGGGGTTCCCCCTGACGGGGAAGACTGGTTTCGCGGGAACGTAGCTCAGGACTTGGCGGGCGCACTCTCCAGCAGCCGCCCCAGGTTTCTCATCCCCAGCCGCACTCTCGACTTCACCGAGCCCAGGGGCATGGAGAGCTTCCGCGCGATCGCGGTGTGGGGGAGATCCGCGGCGAAGGCGAGGGCCAGGCAGGCGGTCTGCGCCGGAGCCAGCTGGCGGAGCCCCTCGCGGACCTGGACCTGCCGCTCGCGGGCCTCCAGACGGGAGACGCCCAGGGGCTCCTCGCGGATCCGCGGCTCTTGCATGCAGACCGTCTCCTCCCGCCGCCGCCGCGAGTCCTCCCGCCGCAGGGAGTCGAGCCCGCGCGACCGCGCGATGTTCAGGAGCCAGGCGCGCGGGGTCCCGAGCTCGGGCCGGTAGTTTCCGGCTTGCAACCAGGCTTGTAAGAAAGTTTCCTGGAGAGCCTCCTCGGCCAGGCCGCGCTGGCGCACGAGTCGGACCAGGACCCCCAGGATGATGGGAGCCAGACCGTCGAAGAGCTCCGCGAAAGCCTCGCGGTTCCCCTCGGCGACCCGGCTCAACAGTAGTTTTTCGTGCTCGATCGTAGGAACTTTGGGAAACTCTGCCATGGATGCTACGAGTACTGCCACGTGATGCCGCCCTCCCCGTCCCTTGCTCATGCAAAAGTTGAACCGTTAAATATTGCCGTGTAGCTATTTTTCTGCTTCTACGGAGCTTCGTGGAGAGGGCAACCCCGGGCAGGGTTGTCCTGCCTGATCCATCCGGCGCCGCCCTCCTCTCATTATCTTCTTCGTCATACTTGACCGGATATATCGGGCTTGCTAGGCTCCCCGCGCTTCTGACGAAAGGGAGGGAGAACCTTGCGAATCCAGAGATCTCTTGGGGCGGCGCTGCTGCTAGGACTGGGCTTCGCGGCCGGTGCCGCCAGGGCGCAGACGGATGCCGGGCTGATCGTCGTCCGGCCGGCGGGGAAGGAACCGACGTTGACGATCGGCGGTCTGCTGCAGTTCCAGGCCGACGGCGGAGACCGCGGCGATGCTCGCTGGACCAACGACAACGACCGTTTCTATCTCCGGCGGGCGCGGTTGAACGCCACCGGCCGGTTTCTGGAGGAGTTCGACTTCCGCTTCGAGATGGACCTCGCCGGCAGCCTCTCGAACAGCGCCGGTCTGCGCGCCCAGCTCACCGACGGCTACATCAACTGGAACCGCTACGCCGGCGCCAACCTCCGCGCCGGGCAGTTCAAGACGCCGTTCGGCTTCGAGCAGCTCTACGGCGATCCCCGGCTGCTGACGATCGAGCGCTCGCTGGCCAACGACCGCCTGACGCTCAACCGGCAGCTCGGCCTCCAGGTCGGCGGCGATCTCCTGGAAAAGCGGCTCTCCTATGCCGCCGGCACCTTCAACGGCAACGGCGTCAACAACAACTTCAACGACAACGACAAGCTCGACCTGGTCGGCCGCGTGGTGGTGGTCCCCTGGCAAGGCAAGCTGTTCGGCGACGCGGCGAGCTGGTCGATCGGCGCCAACGGCTACACCGCGGAGGACACCGCGCTCGCGCTCTCCACGGACCTGGGGGTGGACTCGACCCCGACGACGGCGGACCGGGACGGCATCTTCAGCGGCAAGCGGCGCGGCTTCGGGGCGGATACCCAGCTCGTCTCCGGCCGCTTCGAGCTCTGGGCGGAATACCTGAGCGCGCGCTTCGAGCCGGCGAACGGCATCCCGAAGCCCAGGTTCAAGGCCGAAGGCGGGTATGTCCAGGCGTCGTTCTTCGTGATCCCCAAGCGGCTCCAGGTCGTCCTCAAGCAGGAGACCTTCGATCCGCGGGACGACGCGAAGAACGACGAGACGGACACCAGCACCCTGGGCGTCAACTACTACATCAAGGGTCACGACCTGAAGCTGATGGCCGACTACCTGCGCGTCAAGGCCGGGCCGCTCGACTCCCAGGACAAGCTCATCGCCCGGCTGCAGGTGGGTTTCTGAGGAAAGGAAGGGGACTGGACATGAAGACGCTGGCAATTCGCCGTCTGGCAACCCGATGCCTGACGGTCGCCGTCCTGGCGCTGACGGCGGGCCGTCTCGCCGCCGCCGAGCTGAACGTCTCGGCCGCGGCGAGCCTCACCGACGCCCTCCAGGAGATCAAGGCCGCCTACGAGAAGTCGGGCGGCGATACGATCCTGCTCAACCTCGGAGCGTCGAGCGCGCTCGCCCGCCAGATCGAGGAGGGGGCGCCCGCCGACCTCTTCCTGTCGGCCGACGAGGCCAAGATGGACCAGCTGGAGAAGCGCGGCCGGGTGCTCGCGGGCACCCGCCGGAGCGTGCTGTCGAACACCCTGGTCGTGGTGGTGCCTCTGGACAGTCCGTTGCGAATCGCCAAGCCCGCGGACCTCGCGAGCCCCGGCATCCGCCACCTGGCGCTCGCCGAGCCGCAGTCCGTTCCCGCCGGGATCTACGCCAAGGAGTACCTGCGCCAGCTGAAGCTGTGGGACAAGGTGATCGACCGCGTCGTGCCGACCGAGAACGTGCGGGCGGCGCTGGCGGCGGTGGAGGTGGGCAACGCCGACGCCGGAATCGTGTACAAAACGGACGCGGGGATCTCGAAGCGGGTCAAGATCGCCTACGAGGTGCCACGGGCGGAGGGACCGAAGATCTCCTACCCCTTCGCGGTGCTCGCCGAGTCGAAGCGGCAGGAATCGGCCCGCCGTTTCCTCGCCTGGCTGGAATCCCCGGCCTCCATCGCGATCTTCGAGAAGTACGGGTTCCTGGTGCTGGCGCCTCGTTAAGGCGGAACCGGACCGGTGGGTGCGGCGGCCCTCGGCGGCGGCGGCGCGCCCGCCTCCGCATCCGTCGCGACCTTCGTCCACCGCGCCCGCTCGAGCTCCTCCCAGGAGATCCGCCACCGCCCGCGATCGCCGGAGTGCGCGGCCAGGTAGAGACCGTCGCGGCCGGCGGCCAGGGTCGCGTTCCCCGTCAGGTCGAGGCCGAGCCGCGTGCGCTCGATCGACGGCTGCGTTGGATCGTAGCGGTCGAGCGCCACCCCCTTCTCCTCCTGGACGAGGAGGTAGATCCGGTGATCCAGCCCCTCGGCGAGATCGGAGATCTTCTGCACCCCGAGGAACGGGTGGAAGCTCTTCCGGTCCGCGGACCGGACCTCCGGAGGAACGCCCGCGGCCTTCGCATCCCGGTGGGTCACCTTCCCCTTCTCGACGGTCATCCGCAGCAGGCGGCGCCCCGCCGGGCTGTAGCCATCCAGCACGTAGGCATAATTGCGGGCGGTCCAGAGCCTCCCCTGGTGGTCGCCCAGGATCGTCCGTCCGCAGCTCTCGACGGCGGTGTTGGAGTCCCCTTCAGCCGGCCGCGCGTCCTCGATCAGAACCGACCAGCGGTCACCGGAGAGCTCCATCACCGCGGGAGCCGTGGCCGGCTCGTCTCCCGGATGCCGGATCACCATCCCGTTGACCGGCGCCGGCTGGGGCAGGACGCCGACGATGGGGGTGCCGCGGCGATAGCCGGCGCTCCAGGGCTTCCAGGGGAGCGGCGGCAGGATCTTCTCCTTGCCGTCCACGAACCATCGCAGCTCGGCCGGCAGGCGCAGCAGCCAGTCGCCCGGCCCCGATCCCATCGCCGCGTCGATCACCGGGCCGTTGAGGGTGCCCGCCGCTTCCAGCTTCGCCGGCTTGCCGAGTGCGCCGCTCTTCAGCACCGGGTAGACCTCGAGCGTCTCGCCGCGCAGGAGGAACACCTTCCCGCTGGCGTCCGCCTGTACTTTCTGGGGTCCCTGCCAGCCGGGAGCCGCTCCGAACGGCTCGACCCGAACGGTGCGCTCGTCAGCGACGGCCCGGGAGAGCCAACTTCCCAGCAGTAGGATCATGCAGGCGATCCCGGCTCTGGAATTCATACCGGCAATCCATGGGTGCCACTCCCACCCCCGCAGTTCGAGATCTCTCCCTGCCAGGAGCCGTCCACGTTGCTGTAGATCTCACAGGTCTTGCAGTGCGTGACGGTGCCGTCGGGATAAACGTTCGTCACGTCGATACAGTCCACATAGGCCCACACGGCCGCCGGCATGCCCAGCAGCAGAGCGCCGATCAGAAGTCCTCGACAGGATCTCCGGCTCATCCGTCCCTCCCTTGAATCCGCGGCGAGTTTCAGCCGCGACGAAATTATGTCCTTACAGAACAAGGGTGAGGGAGAGGGCCAAACCGTGACACCAGCGGTCATCTTCACCGAGCGGCTGAGCTAAGATCCCCCCTGGCGCGGCTCTTGCCTGCTGCGCAGGGGTGATCTTGACCGACCTTTCCACGAATTCCGAGCGCCCGGCGCTCCTGCGCTACGCCCTGGCGGTCCTCGCCGTGGTGCTCGCCGTGCTGGTCCGCCTGCCGTTCCAGCCGCTGCTCGGAGATACGACGCCGTTTCTCTTCTTCTTCCCCGCGATCATGGCCGCCGCCTGGTACGGCGGGCTCGGGCCGGGGTTGCTGGCCACCGGCCTGTCGGCGGCCGCGGCCAACTACTGGTTCATGCCCCCGTACTTCTCGTTCGCGATTCCTCACCTCTCGGGTGCCGTCCAGGTCGGGGTGTTCGCCGGCGTCGGCGTCTTCATCTCCCTGCTGAACGAGAGGCTGAGCCAGGCCCGCCGCCGGGCCGAGGGCGCGGCGCTGGAGAGCCGGCGGCGGGCGGAGGACGTACAGCGGGTCCAGGGCGAGGCGCGCGAGAGCGAGGAGCGCTTCCGGATCACCGCCAACAGCGCGCCGGTGATGATCTGGATGGCGGGCACGGACAAGCTCTGCGACTGGTTCAACCAGTCCTGGCTCGCCTTCACCGGCCGCACCCTGGAGGAGGAGGTCGGAAACGGCTGGACGGAAGGGGTCCATCGGGACGATCTCGCGCGGTGTCTCGACGTCTACACCGGCTCTTTCGACGCGCGGCGGGAGTTCACGATGGAGTACCGCCTGCGCCGGCACGACGGCGAGTACCGGTGGCTGCTCGATCACGGCGGGCCGCGTTACGCTCCGGACGGCGGGTTCGAGGGGTACATCGGTACCTGCCTCGACATCACCGACCGCAAGCGCGCCGAGCAGGAGATGCAGCAGCTGCTGGAGGTCCAGCGGCAGGACCGGGAACAGCTGGAGGTGACGAACCGCATCGGCCGCATCCTGGCCGCGGAGCTCGACCGCGAGCGGCTGGTGCAGGCGTTGACCGACGAGGCGACGCAGGCGCTCCACGCCCAGTTCGGATCGTTCTTCTATAACGTCGTCGAGGCGGGCAAGGAGTCGTACACCCTTTACACCCTCTCGGGCGTGCCGCGGGAGGCCTTCGCCGGATTCCCGATGCCGCGCAACACCGACGTCTTCGGCCCGACCTTCCGGGGCGAGGGGATCGTGCGCAGCGCCGACATCACCCTCGACCCCCGGTACGGCCGCAATCCGCCGTATCACGGCATGCCGAAGGGGCACCTGCCGGTGCGCAGCTACCTGGCCGCGTCGGTCGTCTCCCGCTCGGGCGAGGTGCTGGGGGGGCTCTTTTTCGGCCATCCGGAGACCGGGGTGTTCACCGAGCGCGAGGAGCGGATCCTGGCCGGGGTCGCCGTGCAGGCGGCCATCGCGCTCGACAACGCGACCCTCTATCTGCAGGCGGAGAGGTCGCGCGAGCAGGCCGAGACGGCCAACCGCAGCAAAGACGAGTTCCTGGCCACCGTCTCCCACGAGCTGCGCACGCCGCTCAACGCCATCCTGGGCTGGACCCAGCTCCTGCTCGCCAGCGGCCCCGATGCCGCCGACGCCGACCGCCGCCGGCGCGGGCTGGAGACCATCGTGCGCAACGCCAAGCTGCAGGCGCAGCTGATCGACGACCTGCTCGACGTCTCGCGCATCATCTCCGGCAAGATGCGCCTCGACGTGCAGCCGACCGATCTGGCGGCGGTGATCGACGCCGCCGTCGAGGCGATCCGGCCGGCGGCCGAGGCCAAGCAGATCCAGGTCCGCCGGGTGCTCGACCCGTTCGCGGGGCCGGTGACGGGCGATCCGGCGCGCCTGCAGCAGGTGGTCTGGAACCTGCTCTCGAACGCCGTCAAGTTCACCGCCAAGACCGGCAAGATCGAGGTGCGGCTGGAGCGGGTCAACTCCCACATCGAGATCCTGGTGGCGGACACCGGCACCGGCATCTCCCCGGAGTTCCTCCCTCACGTCTTCGACCGCTTCCGCCAGCTCGACGCCTCGACCACCCGCCGCCACGGCGGCCTCGGGCTCGGGCTCGCCATCGTCCGTCACCTGGTGGAGCTGCACGGCGGCACGGTGAAGGTGAAGAGCCCGGGCGAGGGGCAGGGGAGCACGTTCATCGTGGAGCTCCCCATGTCGGTCGCCCACCTGACGCCCACCGAGGGGCTCCGGGTGCATCCACGGGCGGAGGTCGGGGGGGGCGATCCCTGCCGCGACGATCCGTCGCTCGACCTGCGGGGGATCCGCATCCTGGTGGTGGACGACGAGCCGGATGCCCGCGAGACCCTGCAGCAGATCCTGGAGCATTGCCACGGCAAGGTGGTGGCGGTCGGTTCGGCCGCGGAGGCGCTGAGGAGCCTGGAGGCCTGGCGGCCAGACGTCCTCCTCTCGGACATCGGCATGCCGGGCGAGGATGGTTACGAGCTGATCCGGAAGGTGCGCGCGCTGCCGCCGGAGCGAGGGGGCAGGACGCCGGCGGCGGCCCTCACCGCCTTCGCCCGCGGCGAGGACCGCCGCCGAGCCCTGCGCGCCGGCTTCCAGATGCACGTGGCGAAGCCGGTCGACCTCCAGGAGCTGGCGACGGTGGTGGTCAGCCTGGCGCGGGGGATCGGAGAGCGGCAGCTCCCCCTCACCCCACCTGATCCGCCTTCGCCGCCAGGATGAAGTCGTTCTCGGTGAGCCCGCCCACGGAGTGGGTCCAGAGGGTCACCTTCACCTTCCCCCAGGTGAGATAGATGTCGGGGTGGTGCCCCTCGCGCTCGGCGATCTCGCCCAGGCGGCCGACGAAGTCGAGGGCCTCCCGGAAATCCTTGAAGCGGTACTCCTTCTCGAGGTGGTGCTCGTTGGGCATCGTCCAGCCATACTGCAACTGACCGAAGAGCTTGCGCAGCTCGTCCCCTTTCACGGCGCCCCCTTCCGAGGGCTTGCAGGTCTTCTCCAGCAGATCGTTCATGGCTCAGCCTCTCGTTCTTTCTGTTCTCACACCCACGCTCCCACCTCTTGAAGGCTGCAACCCCTGTGCCGAGAAGGAGTGGCATGTAGCTTGCCACATCCTGGGACGAGCGGCGGCCTCTGGGAGAATCCCACTACCGCGCCGCGGGAGCAGACCATGCAGGCAGGTTACGCGTTCCGCCGGCCCCGGCGGGAGTTCCCCGAGATGAGCCCCGCCCGGCGGCGGCTGGTGATCGCGGGACTGGCCGTCTCGGCCCTCCTCTTCCTCGGCGGCTTCGCCCTGGCGGTCTCCCTCTGGCACGTCTCCCGGAAGTTCCCGTCGGCTCCCTACAGGCAGCCTTCGCGGCTCTATGCCGCCGCCACCGTGCTGGCGCCGGGGCTGCCCTTCTCCCCCGCGGAGCTGGTGGCCGAGCTGAAGGACACCGGCTACCGCGAGGCGCCGCCGGGCTCGCCGGTGACGCGGGGGACCTTCCGCCGCGCGGCGGACCGGGTGGGGGTGGGCGTACGCCGGTTCCCCACTCCCGAGGGCGCGGCCGGCGGCGCGCCGGTGGTGGTCGCGTTTCATGGCGACCGGGTGGCGGGAGTCTGGGTGGGCGGCCGGCCGGCCCGCGAAGCCGCGCTGGAGCCGCCGCTCCTCGCCTCGTTCTACGACAAGGAGGTGGAGGAGCGCCGCCCGGTGACGCTCGACGAGCTGCCGGACGAGACCGTAAAAACCGTGCTAGCCGCCGAGGACTCGGGGTTCTTCATCCACCCCGGCGTCTCGCCGACCGGCATCGCCCGCGCCCTGCTGGTGGACCTGCGCGGCGGCGAGAAGCAGCAGGGGGGGAGCACCATCACCCAGCAGCTGGTCAAGAACGTCTATCTCTCCAGCCGGCGCACTTTCCGCCGCAAGGCCCAGGAGGCGGCGATCGCCATGATGCTGGAGCTGCGCCACGGCAAGAAGGCGATCCTCGAGGCCTACCTCAACGAGATCTACCTTGGCCGCAGCGGCCCGGCCAACCTGATCGGCTTTGGCGCCGCCGCCCGCGCCTACTTCGGCCGCGATGCCGCCGAGCTGTCGCTGGCGCAGGCGGCGACCCTGGCGGGGATGATCCAGTCGCCGGCCGGCAACTCGCCGCTGGAGCATCCGGACCGCGCGCTGGCGCGGCGCAACTGGGTGCTCCAGCGCATGGGCGAGCTCGGCTGGGCCAAACCCGAGCAGGTGAAGCAGGCGCAGGAGGAACCTCTGGGGACCGACCCCCAGGCGGTGGAGCCGCGGCCGATCGCCCCCTATTTCGCCGCCGCCGCCGAGACCGAGGCCCGCAGCCGCTTCAACGTCGACGAGCTGGATGGGAAGGGATATCTGCTTTTCTCGACCCTGCGCTGGAGCGACCAGCGGCGGGCCGAGTCGGCGGTGGCGCAGGGGCTCTCCGGCCTCGGCGACGGCGGCAAGAAGGGGAAGCGGAAGCTACAGTCGGCGCTGGTCTCGGTCGATCCGCGCAACGGCTCGGTCTATGCCTGGGTGGGCGGCCGCGACTACGAGAAGAGCCAGTTCGACCGCGTGGTGCAGGCGAAGCGCCAGGTCGGCAGCGCCTTCAAGCCGGTGGTCTACGCGGCGGCGCTCACCGAGGGGGTGGTCACTCCGGCCTCGCTGCTCAAGGACTCGCCGATCGACGTCCGCATGGGCACGGCGAGCTGGCAGCCGCAGAACTACGACCGGGGCTTCCGCGGCTGGGTGACGGCGCGCACGGCGCTGGAGCAGAGCCTCAACATTCCCACCATCCGCGTGGCCCTGCAGGTGGGGATGCCGAAGGTGGTCGAGCTGGCCGGGCAGATGGGGCTCGGCGGCGAGAAGCTCGAGCCGCGGCCGTCGCTGGCGCTCGGCGCCTTCGAGGCCAGCCCGTTCGAGATGGCCGAGGTCTACTCGACGCTCGCCGGCGGCGGCCTGCGGCCGGAGATCCACGCCCTCGCCGCCGTGCGCGATCCCAAGGGGGAGCCGATGCTGGGGGAGGACCTGCCGGCGCCGCGGCGGGCGCTGCCGGCGGCGTCGGCCTACCTGGTGACCTCGATGCTCCAGGGGGTGGTCGACCACGGCACCGCCGCGGCCGCGCGCGGCCAGGGGGTGGACGGTCCGCTGGCCGGCAAGACCGGCACCACCAACGACCGCCGCGACAACTGGTTCGCCGGCTATTCGCCGGACCGCGTCACCGTCGTCTGGGTGGGCTACGACGACAACTCGCCGACCACCCTCTCGGGCGCCCGCGCGGCGCTGCCGATCTGGAGCCGCTTCACCGCCGCCGTCCGGCCGGCCGGGGGGTACCGCGACTTCCCGCGCCCGCCGGGGATCACGCAGGCGACGGTCGACCCGACCACGGGGCAGCTGGCGACCGAGCTCTGCCCCTACCGCGTCACCGAGCTCTTCCCCGAGTGGGCGGTGCCCAGCGAGCCCTGCCGGCGCCACTCGCCGGGAGGCGCGGACCAGACCGCGGACGTGACCCTCGGACAGCAGCCGATCGATCCCGCCACCGGTCAGCCGATCGACCCCTCCGAGTCGGAGGAGCCGCGCTACACGATCACCGACGACGGCTTGCAGATCACTGATCCCGGGGGGAACCAGCCGATCGTGATCTCCCCCGCGCGCACCTTCCCGCCGCACCCGGTGACCGCGCCCGCGGCCGGCGCCCCGGGAGCGGCCGGCGATGGCTCGGAGGACGGCGGCATCCTGATCCGTCCGACGGTCCGGCCGGACCGGACGGAGACCGCCAAGGCGCCGCCGGCCTCACTCGTCCCGGTTGGTCCGGTGGGGATGGTGCAGGGGACCGGCGTGATCCCGGCGGGGACCCAGTCCGTCGGCCGGAAGGCGGAACCGGCCGCCGAGCCGGCGGCGCCCGCGGAGACCGGGGACGGCGAGAGCACGCAGGACCCGCCGCCGCCCGGTTTTGAAAATTCTCCCGTCTTGCCAGGACCGTAGAGGGGCGTTTCCCAGGGAGAATCTCCGGGAGCCCGCGTGGCACGCCTCTTGAAACAACCCTGAGCAGGACGCGCGGCGCGGTAACGACACCCTGGATTGCTTCAGCTCGCCGCGGTCCTTTTCCTTTCCCCCCCAGTCTTTCTCGCCACTCACCCAAGAAAAAAGGGCGCCCCCGAAGGAGCGCCCCTGAGCTGAGCTGCGTGCTGGTCGACGAATCTACCGGCTGGGGCCGGACTCGAGCGCGATGTCGAGCTCGACGTCACCGCCGGTCTTGACCTCGAAGCTCTTCTCCACGGCCCGATGGCCGGGCCGTACCACCGCGAGGCGATGGGTGCCCGGAGCCACCGGCAGGCCGGTGTGCAGGAGCGAGAGGTCGGTGCCCGTGCCGACGAACTGGCCGTCGAGGTAGACCGAGGCGTCCTGGGGCTCCACCGAGAGGCGCAGATGGCCGCCGCCCGAGGAGTGGTCCATCGCACCCTGGTCGTCGTCCCGGTCGGCCTGGCCGCCGTGGTCGTCGTCACGGTCGTGACGCATCGCGCCGTGGTCGCGGTCGCGGCGGACGCGGTCGTGCCAGTCCTGATCGTCATCGTCGCCCTGAGCCTGGTCGCCCTGGGCCTGGCGCTCGAGCCTCTCCCGCCGCTGGCGCTCGTAGCCGATCCGATCGTCGCGCCGCTGGTGGGATTTCGTGGCCAGATCCTCCGGGCGCACGGACTGACCCTCGGCCATGCGATCGTCGATGTCGATCACCGTGCCGGGGTAGACCGTGATCTGGCGGGCGATGGTCTTGTAGCCGTCGAGGTAGAAGGCGACGTCGTAGGTGCCCCGCGGCAGCCAGAGATATCCGGGCCAGCCGTCGTAGCGGTCCACCTCGCCGAGGTCCTCGCCGTTGACGAAGACGTGGGTGCGGCCGGGGGCGACGTCGAGATCGAGAGCGCCCGTCCGGCTGCGGTCGTAGCTGCGGTCGTAGTAGCCGTCCGAGTAGCCCGGGTAGCCGTGGTAGTAGTAATACGGATCGTCGTACCCCCACCACGAGAACGAGAAGCCCGGCCAGAAACCGCCATAGTAGTAGCCGCCGTAGGGGTAATAGCCGTAGCCGCCGTGCCCGTAGTAGCCGCCATGACCGTGGAAGCCGCCGCCGCCATGGTCGCCGTGGCCGCCCGACTGGCGCTGGCCGGAGGAGGAGCCGCCGGGGACCCCGTGGGCCGTGCGGCCGCCCCCGGAGTTACCTCCGGAAGAATGAGGAGCGCCGCCGGAGGCGCTCGAATGCGATCCGCCGCCGGTGGAATGGGCCGATCCGCCGCCGCCGCCACCGTGGCCGCCGCGGCTCTGGGCCGCCAGGGGGAGGCCCAGGATCAGCAGCGCGGCGAACGCCGTGCTAGAGACCTTGAGCGGGAGCCGGCTGGCGGCTGACTTCTGGGTGATCATGAAAACTCTCCTTTTCCAACTCCGCGCCGAATTCCGACCAGGCGCGGTGAAGACCTTTGATGTAGTGATACCGAAGCACGTCCTCCCACACCCTGGGCAATCCCACCGGCCAATTTTGCAAAGCGCGGACCAGGGCTTCCTTGCGCTTTTGCGGCTGCTCCGGCGGCAGCGGCGGGGGCCCGTCCGGACCGACTCCGAGGAAGGCTCCGAGCTCCGGGTGGAGGCGGTAGAACACCACCGCGCAGTAGCCGGCCTTCTCCTGCCGCGTCGCGAAGCGCGCGAGGTCCGTTGGATGGTCGTGCGCCACGGTCGCCGTGGGCTCATAGATGAGCCGGAATCCCCTCTTCTTCAAACGATAGCCGACCTCGATATCTTCCCACGCCGCATGGGGAAAGCGCAGATCGAAAGGCTCGGCGAGCAGCAGGTCGCGCGGCAGCGAGAGGTTGGAGGTGTATAGAAAATTAAACGGTACGTCTTCTTTATCTCGAATCAACGCATAGCCGAACTGGAGGCCGTGCTCGTTGATGTAGCGCAGGAAGGGGTTGAGGCGCATGCGGCGATGCCAGCCGGTGTAGCCGATGACCCCCAGATGGGTGTCGTCGCCGCGCCGCCGGTGGGCCTCGCGATGGGCCGCGAGCCATCCTGGCGAGGGGACGGTGTCGTCCCCCAGGAAGGCCACCCAGCGGCCGGAGGCGGCGGCCACGCCGGTGTTGCGCGCCGCGGCCGGGCCGTGGTTGTCCTGGACCAGCACCCGCAGCGGCACGCGGAAGGTGTGACCGCGCAGCCAGTCGCTGGTGCCGTCGGTGGAGCCGTCGTCCACCACGACGACCTC
Organism: uncultured Acidobacteriota bacterium; assembly: GCA_963698025.1. Taxonomy (GTDB): domain Bacteria; phylum Acidobacteriota; class Thermoanaerobaculia; order Multivoradales; family UBA5704; genus DATARR01. Next base: position 4,815,247 of record OY969112.1, read on the forward strand.
GAAGGAGGGAGGCCCCTGCTGGAACTCCAGCGCCTGCAGGACCTCGGAGAGGACCTCCAGGCGGTTGTGGGTGGGGATGACGACGGAGAATTCTGGCCCCATGCGGGGGATTATGACAGGGAGAAGCCTTCACCTCCCTGTCAGAGGCCGCCGATCCCCCTCACCGCTCCCCAGGGTGACGGGTGTCCCAGGAAAAGACGATCGGCCTGCCTTTGCCGTCCACCTTCACGAAATGTCCGCTCTGCCCCGCGTCGAGGATCTCTCCCTCGTAGTCCTGACCGGCAGCGGCGCCATCTTCCGCCACATGGGCGGTGAGCGAGACGGAGCCCTCCGCCAGGGGTTGCACCCGGGCCCGGTAGGTATATCTCCTCCCGTCCTTCCCCATCGTCCCGGTCACCTCCCTGAAATCCGGTTTGGGAGATGAATTCTCCTCCTCAATACCGGCCCAGACGGCTCCGGACAGGAAAGGGTCCCTCCGGGCAAGATCATTCAGAAAGGGTGTCGCTATCTTCCCACGCGATGCGATGACCTGAGGAAACTGGTCGCTGCTACAGCTCGTCGCATCGTTGGGATCGCAGACTCCGGAGGGCTTGCAGATCGCCACTCCGTTGAGGCTCCGGATCTTGCACTCGCAGTTCCCGGAAAATCCGGGGGAGGTGGTGAAACACTCTCCGCCAGAACCGCAACTCACACAGTCGGCGAGCACCGGGTACGGGCAGACCACCAGAGCTGTCAAGACGGCTGCGCGAAAGGCTCTGTGCATGAGCATGCCTCCTCGAGAGGATTTGTATGATCAACCATTCTTTAAGAATAACTTGATGTTATGGGCATGACAAGCCCGCCGCAGCTCCGCCTCAGGGAGGGCGGCTCCCCACTGTCAAGGCTGCGAGACCGGCGGCGCCGGCCTTTGCTCGACCTTGAAGTTGACCGTCAGCACGTAATACACCCTGACCGGCTTCCCCTTCATCGTCGCCGGCTTGAACCGCCAGCCGCAGATGGCATTGACGGCGGCGAGGTCCAGCCCCATGGGCTGAGGCTCGAGAATGTTGGTGTTGGCGACGTTGCCGCCCTTGTCGATGATCGCTTCGACGACGACTTTCCCGCTGACCCTCTCGCGGCGGGCGGCCAGTGTATAGACGGGGGGTTGCTGAAAAAGGATCTCGGGTCTTTTGACCTCGGCTTCGTCCTTCCCTCCCTGGTCCTTGCCGGGCGGTGTGACCCTGTGCGTCTCCGGATTCGGAGCGGAGGGCGCCTTGTACGGGTACTTCCTGAGCACCGCTCCGGCGGTTTCGAACAGGGAGAGATCGGCGTTGGCGAGCTTCGGATCGACGTTCTGCGCCGCCTGCCAGCGGCAGGCCGCCGCGCCTTCATCGCCGAGGCCGGCGTCGGCCAGCGCCTCCAGGGCGAGGGCGGTCGCCGCCAGCCCGGGATACTTCTCCACGTGGCCGGCCAGCGCGAGGAACTGCTGCCCGGCCAGATTCCGGGCCTCCCGCAACTTCTTCGCCAGCAGCAGGTCCACGACCTTCTTCTGGCCGCTCACCATCGGCTCCACGCCGCCGAAGAGGATGACGGGGGTCTGGGACTGCGACGGCTGGGGGGCCTCCTGCGCCAGGACGGCGGAGGGGATCAGGAGCGAGAGGAGCAGGGGGAGGAGGACCGCGGTTCTTTTCCGAGGATTCCAGATCATGGGACCGCAATCATATCGCGCGCCGCGCGAGCGGCCCTCCCCCCGTCCTGCCGTCTTACGCGTGCACCCCGTTCCGGCGTGTCCGCAGGACCAGGTAATTCGCCGGCACGTGCCCCTCGTCGCCATGCGCCAGGGGGACGGTGTTGATCGTCACGTCCTCCCCATGGGCCACCACCTGCCACTTGGCGTCGGGGTAGACCCGGGGGCGCTGGATGGGATCGAACCCGACCGAGGTGGCGCCGGTGCGGATCACGTCGTGAACGTGCGACGGCAGCCCCGAGGGGCTGCTGCTCGGCAGGGTGCGGAAGTAGTCGAGGGCGCAGAGCGAGAGCTCGATCTGGTAGAGCGTCCCCCGCTCGCCGAGCAGGATGGCGAGGTTCTCGGCGAACCGCGGCTTGTCGTCGTCCTGCAGGACGTGCAGCACGGTCCGCATGTAGATGTTGACGTCGCCGAACTCGTCGTGGAACGCCCGGGCGTCCTCGGGCTTGAGCCCGTCGATCACCCGGTATTCGATCTGCATCGCAGCGGGGGTCTCCTGCCGCGCCTTGGCGATCGCCGAAGGGGAGACGTCGGTGCCGATCACCCGGTCGAACTGGGTGGCGAGATACCGGGTCTGCCGGCCGTTGCCGCAGCCGAAGTCGAGCAGGGGGAGGCTGGGGTCCAGGATCAGCGGCTTGAAGCGCTGCAGATCCTCCACCGAAGCGTGCTCCGGCTCGTTGTCCCACAGCACCTTGCCGCCGCGCCCGGTCTTGTCGATCGAGCGCCAGTAGTTCTCCCAGTGGCGGTCGACCGCCCCGGGATCTCCCCATTTCAGCCGGTAAAAAAGGACGTTCGAGAGCAGGCGCACCGATTTCAACAACTCCATAGCATCCCTCCTCGCGGTCGCGCACGACGCCCCCACCCACGGCGGGGTGGTGCGCGCGATCGCCGTCGCCCGGCGGCAGCGCGGCCCGGGAGGGGCCGTGCCGCTCCAATCCGGAAATTACTTGGAAACCTGCTTATAGGGTGCGCGCAATTCGGCAAATTGGGACACTCGGAACGGAGAGAAGATAAAACACCCCTCATCCATTTCCTTCGATTCCACGTATAAGCTTCCGAGACCTCCATGGAAGCCACTCGCCCGAGCTCCCGCTGCATCCTCCTGTTCGCCCGCACGGCGGGCGAGGAGGCCCGTGCCAAGCGGCTCGCCCGGCGAGCCCGAGGAGTATTCGCCCTGGCGCGGCGGCGCGTGGTCGTGGCGGCCGCGGCGCTGTCCGGGGTCGATCTGCTGGCCGTCGGCCCCGGCGGCGCCCTGCCCCAGCGGGGGAACGGCTTCGCCGAGCGGCTCGCCAACGCCTTCGCGGACGCCCGTGCCCGCGGCTACTCGGAGGTCGTCGCCGTCCCCATCGACGTGCCGCGGCTCGGGGTCCGGCAGCTCGCCGAAGCGTTCCGCCGGCTCGCGGCGGCGGACGTGGTGCTCGGGCCCTCGCCCGACGGCGGTGCCTACCTGATCGGCTGCCGGACCGACCCCGCCCCGCTCTTCGCCGGGGTCCGCTGGCGGACCTGCCGCGCCTTCGCCGACCTCGCCGCCAACGTGGGCGATGCCGGCGCGCTCGCGGTGCTCGATCCCCTGGAGGACGTCGACCGCCGGGCCGACCTGTTGGCCCTCGATGCCCGCGGCGACCGCGAGCTGGCGGCCCTCCTCGCGAACGCCCGTCCGCGCGGGCCGGAGGACGTCCGCCCTGCGGTGCCTGCTCCGCGTGCCCACCCGCTGGCGAACCGCCCGCCGCCCCCCTCCCTCTCCGCGTCCTGACATCGCGAAAACGGACGACCACCGGGCCGAAGGTCCGGTTTCAAGGGAGGGATTTCATGTTCCGATTTTTCAGGAGCCTCGCGGCTCCTCTGACGATCTTCATCGCGGCGGGCCTGCCCGTCCTCGCCCAGGAACCGCAGGCGGAAGATGCCCAGATCGACGCCAAGGTCAAGGCGGAGGTCGAGCGGCAGCTGAAGGAGCGGGAGAAGCACCAGTGGACGGCGGGGATCAATCCGCAGGGGGGCGGCGTCTACGTCAAGTCGCCGGACGGTCAGGCGCTGTTCCGGCTCTACGGCTACGCCCAGCCGACCTTTACCTACACGGACAAGGCCAACGGCCTCGCCTTCCGGCAGACCGATTTCCGGGTCCGCCGCGCCCGGCTCGACTTCGCGGCCGACTACGACGAGCGCTACAAGCTGTTCGTCGAGCTCGACGCCGCCCCCACGGACGGCACCGCGCTGGTCGAGGCGTACGTCCAGGCCGCCTACGTCAAGGACCGTCACTATCTGCGCTTCGGCAAGTTCATCACCCCGTTCAGCACCGAGAACCTGCGCTCGTCGCGCGCCCTCGACACCGTCGAGCGCTATCTCGCGCTCAACGCCGCCTTCAGCCTGCCCGCGCTCGACGTGCAGTTCGGCCCCATGCTCTGGGGGTATCTCGACCGCGGCAAGAAGGTCTCCTACTACGTGGGGGTCTGGAACGGCAACTCCTCGGCCGGGGCGGCCGTCGTCAGCGGCCAGCGCGGCAACGCCCGCGACAACAACGGCGCCAAGGAGGTCCAGGGGAGGCTGAACGTCAAGTGGACCGACGCCCTGACCACCGGCGCCGCCTTCGACGCCGACCGGGAGGAGGAGCAGACGCTGACCCTCGCCTCCTACTCCGGCGGCCGGTTCATCGGCCTGAACGTCCGCGGGCAGCGCCGGGGCTACGACCTCGACGCCCACTGGAAGCGCGGCCGGCTCTCCCTCGACTCCGAGTGGCTCGGCTTCGACTTCCGCGACAGCGCCACCAAGCTCGCAGGGGGCTACGTTCAGGGCGCCTTCTGGGCGCGGGGGGACGAGGCGAAAGGGGGCGTCCAGCCGCTCCTGCGGGCCGAGGTGGCCATGCTATCGGGGGATGCCCTGCGGCCGGTCGACGGCCGCAGGATCACCGCCGTCACCGCCGGCGCCAACGTCTGGTTCAACGGCTGGACGCGCTGGCAGATCAACGTCATCGGCGAGCATTTCGACGGCCGGGGGAACGGCCCCTTCACGTCCGGCTCCGGCTGGCGCCCCACCGTGCTCAACCAGCTCCAGATCAAGTTCTGACCTCCCGGGAGAAACGTCATGATCCGCAAGCTCGCCTTCACGCTGACTTTCCTGGCCGCGGCCATCTTTTCCATGGCGGTAGCGGCCCAGGAGAAGGTCGTCATCCAATATGACTGCATCCCCAACTACGCCAACTGGGGGGGCGTGACCGCCCTCTACAAGAAGGTCTCCGGGGTCACCGTGCCCCCCGATCCCAAGGGCTCCTCGGTCGCCATGGCGGCGCTTGAGAAGGAGAAGGAGGCGCCGCAGGCCGACACCGCCTACTACTCGGGCGCCATCGGCTTCCAGGCCGCCCAGAAGGGGCTCCACGAGCCCTACAAGCCGGCGGGGTGGGAGAAGATCCCCAGCGCTCTCAAGGATCCGAACGGCCTCTGGTGGACCGTCCACACCAGCGCCATCGCCTTCGTGGTCAACACCAAGGCGCTGGGCGGGGCGCCGGTGCCGCGGTCCTGGCAGGATCTGCTGAAGCCGGTCTACAAGGGGAAGATCGCCTACGACGATCCCACCTGGGGGGGCACCTCCTACACCCTGATCTACGGCCTCAACGAGCTGATGGGGGGGAGCGAAAAGGACTTCAAGCCCGGGCTCGCCTACCTGAAGAAGCTCGACGCCAACGTCTCCTCCTACCCGCGCGAGTCGATCTACAACGGCGTGTTGCGGGGGGAGGTGCCGATCTGGATCAACGCCGACGGCAACGGCTACAAGATGAAGTACGTGGACGGCGGCCCGGTCGAGGTGGTGATCCCCAGCGAGGGGACGTTCACCATGCCGCTGGTCATGGGGCTGGTCAAGGGCGCCCCTCACCAGGCGGAGGCCAGGAAGTACCTCGACTGGCTGCTCACCGCGCCGGCGCAGGCGGAGTTCGCCAAGGCCTACTTCCTGCCGGTCCTCCCCGGCGCGCTGCCGAAGGAGATCGCCGCCCATCTGCTCCCCCAGAAGGAGTACAAGCGAGCGCGCGCCCTCGACCTCGCCAGGATGGCCGCCGCGGCCGACGCCCTGAAGCGGGCCTGGGTCGATGAAATTCGTGGTGCGGGCCGATAGATTTTGGATTTTGGCTCCTGGATCTGGATTGGATAGCGTAGAGGGTGCGCTCCGGTATACCGTTGTGCGCCCCATTCGAAGCAGGCCATCCAGAACCAGGACGCCATGACCCACCGCCATCCTCTCGGTTCTTCCTGGACCGGCCTCCTCCTGGCCCTGCCGCTGCTGCTGTTTCTCGTCGCGGCGGTGGCCTGGCCGGTCGCCCACCTGGCGGCGCGGGCGGTCACGGCGCAGGGGGGCGCGGCCCTGCGCGAGGTGCTGGCGGCGGGACGGTACCGCACATCGCTGGTCAACTCGCTGGCGCTCTCCGCGGCGGCGGCGGTGGTCTCGCTGCTGCTCGCCCTGGGGCCGGCGTGGGTGCTGGCGCGCGAGCGGTTCCGCGGCCGGGACCTGCTGCGCACCGTCATCTCCCTGCCGCTCACCTTCTCGGGCGTCCTCGTGGGATTCCTGATGGTGGTGCTGCTCGGCCGCGTCGGCGCCCTGCCGAAGGCGATCGGGTTCCTCACCGGCCACGAGGCGTTCGCCGGCGCCGCCTACACGTTTGCGGGATTGTTCGCTGCTTATCTATACTTCGAAGTTCCGCGGGCGGTGGTGACCCTGGAGTCGGCCTTCCGCCGTTTCCCGCGGGAGCTGGACGCGGCGGCGCGCACGCTCGGCGCCGGGCCGCTCGAACGGCTGGTCAAGGTGGCGCTGCCGGCCGCCGCTCCCGCCGTGCGCTCGACGCTGGCGGTGACCTTCTCGGCGTCGATGGGATCGTTTGGCGTCGCCCTGATCCTCTCTCGCCGCTTCACGGTGGCGCCGCTCGAGATCTACACGGAGATGACCGGATTCCTCAACGACGACGTGGCCGGAGCCCTCTGCCTGCTGCTCGCTCTGGCCACGCTGGGGGTGGACCGGCTGCTCTCGGCGAGGTGGCGTTGAGCGCCGTCCGGAAGGGGGCACGCCGGGCCGGGATCGCCGCCGTGGCGCTGCTGGCGGCGGCGCTCGCCACGCCGATCGCGATCACCGCGGCAGGCGCGTTCTCGCACGCCGAGTGGTATGGCGAGCGCTCCGAGGGGGCGGCGGTGGCGAGCACCCCGAAGCTCTTCTCCTACGTGATCGAGACCTGGGGGCGCGCCCTGCTGCACTCGGCCGAGGTGGTGGCCGCGGTGGTGCCGCTGGCGCTGCTGATCGGCGCGCCGGCCGCGTGGGCGTTCCGGCGGCGGCCGTTCCCGGGGGCGCGGCTGCTCGAATCGGCCGCCCTGGTGCCGCTCGCCGTGCCGGGGGTGGCGCTCGCCTTCGCTCTGATCCAGTCGGCGCCGGGCTTCCCCCGCTTCTGGCTGCTGGTCGCGGGGCACCTGGCCTACACCGTGCCGCTGGTGGTGAAGAGCGTCGGCAACGCCGTCGAGACCTTCGATCCGCGCCTCGAAGCCGCCGCCCGCACCCTCGGCGCCGGCGGCTGGGAGACGGCGCGGCAGGTGACGCTGCCGCTGCTGCGGCCGGCGCTGATCCTCTCGGCTCTCCTCGTGTTCGCCGTCTCCTGGGGGGAGTTCAACGTCAGCTTCCTGCTCGCGCCGCCGCTGCTGCAGACCTTCCCGGCGGGGCTCTACGCCACCTACACCACGAACTCCTTCCCAGTGGCCGCGGCGGCGACCCTGGTCTTCCTGGCGCCGGTCGTCCCCGCCCTGATCGCCATCCAGGCGTTCGGCGGCGAGGAGTTCCACCGGGGGCTGCCGGCGTGACCCCCGGGGGAAGATCATGAAGGTCGACGCCGAGGCCCTTTCCTTCGCCTATGGGCGGGAGCCGGTCCTCTCCGGGGTCTCGATGGAGATGCCGGACGGCGGGATCACGGTGCTGATCGGCCCCTCGGGCTCGGGCAAGTCGACCCTGCTGCAGCTCCTGGCCGGCCTGCTGCACCCCGCTGCGGGCCGGATCCTCTTCGACGGCGACGACGTGACGGGGGTGCCCACCGAGCGGCGCGACGTCGGGGTGGTTTTCCAGTCCTACGCCCTCTTTCCGCACCTGAGCGTGCGGGACAACATCGCCTTCGGCCTGAAGACCGGCCGCCGCCGCCTCTCCCTGCGCAGCTCGCGGCGGCGACCCTCCCGCCACTCGCTGGAGGCGCGGGTCTGGGACGCCGCGGCCCTGCTCGGCCTCGAGCGGCTGCTCGACCGCAAGCCGGCGCAGCTCTCGGGCGGCGAGCAGCAGCGGGTGGCTCTCGCCCGCGCGGTGGCCCCCCGCCCCGCCCTGCTGCTCCTCGACGAGCCCCTCTCGGCTCTCGACGCCCGCCTGCGCCGCGCCGTGCGAGCCGAGCTCGCCTCGCTGTTGCGAAAGCTCGGCACCACCGTCTTCTACGTCACCCACGACCAGGAGGAGGCGATGCTCCTCGCCGATCACCTGGTCGTGCTCGACCGCGGCCAGGTGGTGCAGGCCGGGGCGCCGCTCGACCTCTACCGCCGGCCGGCGACGCCGTTCGTCGCCTCCTTTCTGGGCGAGGCCAATCTGGTGGAGGTGAGCGTGGAGGAGGGGGTGGACCGCAAGCCCGCGCACACCCCGCTCGGGCGGCTTGCCCTGCCGGACGGAGCCTGCCGGGGGTGGATCCTGGTGCGCCCCGAGGACCTGGCCGAGGACCCTAAGGGGGCGGTCGCCACCGTGGTGGACGCGCGGGGGCTGGGGCCCCACGACCGCGTCGTGCTGGCGCTGGAGAACGGCGCCGAGGTGACGGCCCACTTCCCCCCGGAATCGGCGCCGCAGCCGGGAACGAAGGTGCGGGTGGGGTTGCGGGGGCGGAAGCCGCATTTCCTCGCGGACGAGTAGGCGGGGGAACAGGGACAGACACGGACGGACACGGACAAACAAGGACGGCAGGAAAGATCCTGTCTGCTTCTGTTTGTCCGTGTTCGTCCCTGTCCGTCCCTGTTCGTCCCTGTCTGTCCTGTCTACTGAACCCGCAGATGATTCGAGGCGCAGCGGTAGCCGCCGTTGAGCACGATGCTGCGCACCAGCGGCGGGAAGAGATCGAGGTGGACGCCGAGGGCGGCGAAGGCGTCGCGGGCGGCGCGGTCGCCGGCGGGGAGCAGGTAGGAGAAGCCTTCGGCGCGGAGTCCCCCCTTGCCGGCTTCCACCACGACGTTGTTCCAGGTGATCAGGAACCCGGCGTGGGAGAGGCCCGCGCGGTCCTGGAGCAGGGGGACGGGGACGGTGAGCAGGGGGAGCCGCCGGATCTCCATCCCTGAGCTCGCGAGGTGCTGTGCCACTAGGTCGAGAAAGTTGCCGAGGGAGTCCATCCCGGGGGTCCGCTGGGCGGCGGCGAGGGCGGCGGCGAGCGCGTCCCCCGCCGGCTCGAGGCCGTAGCCGCGCCGCAGGGCATCCCCGTCGGCGGCGGGGAGCCGTGCCAGGAGGCCCCGTCCGGCCGCGACGTCCGCCACCAGCGCCGCGAGGCGACCCCCCTTCGCGGGGAGGAAGGTGACGATCGAGTCGAGGTCGTAGCCGGCGCCGCCGCCGATCCAGCGCATCAGCTCCGTCCGCGCCGCGAGATCCCCCGAGCCCTTGCCGGGCAGGGGGTGGACGAAGCGGACCGGCCGGCCGTAGAGCCCTGCCAGCTCCTCCGCGGCCCGGTCAGCCGCGGCGAGGTAGCGGTCGATCCCCTCCGCGGTCGCGAAGCTCGCCACCGGGACTCGGTCGACGCCGAGGAGGGCGAGGATCCGGGGCTCCAGCGCGTGCAGGGTCACCCAGGCGGCGCCGGGGGTGAGCAGCACCTGCCCGTTGTGGAACGGCACGGGCGCCGCGGTCCAGGTCACCTTCCCCCAGGCGCGGTCGAGCTCGGCCGGCAGGCTCCGCACCAGCTCGGGGCCGAGGTTCGCGTCCTCCTCCCGGCCGGGCTGGAGATTGGGGCGGACGAGCACCCGCGCGCCTCCTGCGGTCGAGTGGACCAGGGTGAAGGGGTCGCGCGGCCAGGGGGAGTAGGGGCGGCCGTAGGTATCGAGCAGGTGGAGATGGAGCGCTCTCGCGCGCGGCTCCAGCCCTTCGCGCAGCGGCGAATCGGTCAGCACGACCAGGGTGCGTTCGGGGGCGGCGGCGCGGACGGCGGAGAGGAAGGCGTCCGCCGCCGGCAGATCGAAGAAGAACGACGGCAGCGAGTAGACGGAGGCGGCGAGACGGCCGTCGACGTCGGCGTCGAAGCGCTGGCCGCCGGGCACGAACCCGACCCGCCGCTCGGCGCTGCGGCGGGGGATTGCCCCCCAGGCGCGCTCGACCTCCTCGGAGGCGGCGAAGTCGAACCCCCGGACCTGGTTCAGCTCCTGCAGGAGCGCGTCGCGCAGGCCGGCGGGCGCCTTGGGGTCGAGAGCGCGGGGGAGGAGGCCGAGGACGCGCCCGCGGAACCCCGCGTCGCCGGCGAAGCGCTCGGGATCGACGAGCTGGACTGCCAGCAGACCAAGGACTTCCTCATGGCTCCACGCGCCGCGGCTGGCGAGGGCGCGCCCCCGCTCGCGGGCGACGGCGGCGAGATAGTCCCCGGCCTGCTTCGCCAGCGGCGCGTCGGCCGAGGTCAGCGCGGCCTCCAGTGGGGAGAGCGTCTCCGCCCTGCGCGCCGGTTCCCTCGCCAGCCGTTCGGCGAGCCGGGCGGGGGTGATCGCGGCGATCATGGCGCGGGCGGGGTCCTGGGGGGAAGAGGCCAAGCCCAGGCACCCCAGGGAGAAGACCAGAGCCAGAAGCCTCGACGTTCTTGAAAGACCGGATCGCATGGCGGGATGGCCGGGACCGCCCTTTCAGGGCAGAAAATCAGGTCCTACGGCTTCCCCTCCGAGTTCAGCCGCTCGAGGTTGGCGGCGGCCACCTTGTCCTGCGGATTGATCTGCAGCACCTGCTGGAGGAGCTTGCGGGCTTCGTCCTTCTTGTTGGTGCGCATCAGCAGCACCGCGAGGTCGTCCATCGCGGGCAGGTGGCGCGGCTGCAGCTGCAGGACCTTCCGGAGGTCCTGCTCGGCCGAGCTGAAGCGCTGCATGGCCATCTCCGAGGCTCCGCGGAGATAGATGTAGTCGGGGTTGTTCGGCTCGGTGGCAAGCGCGGCGTCCACCGACTTCAGGGCCTCCTCCGGCCGTTTGAGCCCCAGCAGAATCCGCGTCTCGATCGTCCGGGCGCGGGGGTCCTTGGCGATCGCCATCTCCTGGCGGACGGCGACGAGCGCCTGCTCGAGCTGCCCCTGGGCCATCAGTTGCAGGGCCTTCTGGAGACCCGGGCTCAGGGGCTTCTCCGGCACGGCGGGAGCGGGGACGGCAGGGGGCGAGTCGGCGGCGGCGGCCTGAGCCGGAGCGGCCGTGGGCGAGGGGGGCTTGACGAGGAGAGGCTTGGCCGCCTCGGTCGCCTTTGCCAGCGCCTTCTGCGCCTCGGGCTTGCGGCCGGCGGCGTCGTACGCCCGGGCGAGCCCCTTCCAGGCGTCGGGGTTGCGCGGATAGTAGGTGGTCGACTTCTCGTAAAAGGGGATCGCCTCCGCGGCGCGCCCGGCGTCCACCAAGAGCGAGCCGTACTCCATCGCGATCCCCGACGCCGGGCGCGGATCGCCGATCGAGCTGGCGTTCGCGGGGAGCTTGTCGGCCATCGGCTTCAGGGTGGCGAGGGCGGCGGCGGCATTGCCGGCCTGGCGCTGGGCGCGAGCGAGGAGCAGCACGAGCGCCGGGTGCCCCGCCACCTTGCCGTCGATCAGCTTGACGGCCTCGGCCGGCTGGCCGGCCAGCAGCTCCGCCTCGGCCACGGAGCGCCGCACCTCGAGGTCCATCCCCTGGGGGTGCTGGGTGAGCAGGGGCTTCAGCAGGGCGAGCGCGCCGGGGCCGTCCTTCTTCAGCACCAGCGCCTTGCCGTGCAGGAGGCGGATGGCCGGATCGGTGTCCGGCAGGCCGGAGAGGAGCTGCACCGCGTCGTCCCCGCGCTCGAGCTGCACGGCGAGGTTGGCCGCCATCAGCCGCGCTTCGGAGTCGGTGGGGTTCTGCAGCACCCAGGGGCGGAGCATCGAGTAGGCCTCCACCACGTGTCCGTTGTGGGCGGTGAGCAGCCCGAGGTCGCGCGCCGCGGGCGAATCGGGCTGCTTGAGCACCGAGCGCGTCCAGTAGACCCGCGCCTCGTCCACCTGGCCGGCCCGCAGCGCCGCCCGGCCGGCGTTGTAGAGCACCGCGGGCTGGGCGTCCTCGGAGTCGGCAAGCGGCTTCAGCACCGCCAGGGCCTCCCTGGGCTTTCCGATCTCCACGTAGAGCGCGCCCACCAGGGAGAGCACGGGCGGGGTCACCGCGGGATCTTTCTGGAGCGCCTGGAGCTTCGCGTAGGCCGCGTCCTTCTTGCCCGACTGCACCAGCTGGATCGCGTCCTCGATGGATTTTTGCAGTGGGGAGGCGGGTTGAGCGGGCTGCGCGGCGGGCGCCGCCGGCCGCGCAGTGGCCTTGACGGCGGGCGCCGGGGTCTGGACCGCGGCGAGCGGAGCCGCCAGCAGGACGAAAGACAGCAGAGCGGGGATCTTTCTCATCGATCTTTGGACTCCGAGCCGGGGCTCAAAAAAACTTCGCTTGCTCTCCGCAACACGCGGAGCGGACGGACTCTTCCCGGGCATCCTACCCCGCCAGGGCTCTCAACTCCTTGCTGTCGGGGTGCACGGCGAGGGCGTGCCGCAGCAGGGCGGCGGCGCTCTGGGGATCGCCGAGGACGCGCAGGGTCTTCACCGCCTCGACGTAGGCGCCCGGCGAGCCGTCGGTCTCCACCATCCGCCGCAGGGCGCCGACCGCCTCCTGGGTCCGCCCCTCCACGGCGTAGAGCAGTGACAGGCTGGCGTAGGACCGGGTGTCGTGGGGGAAGTCGCGGATCTCCTGCAGGAACTCGCGCTCCGCCTCGTCGTTGCGGCCGAGCCGGCCGAGCAGGTCGCCGCGCAGCCAGTGCAGGCCGGCATACTGCTGGCCGGCCGCGCCGGTGCGGGCGAGCTCCCCGGCGGCCTGGTCCGCGTAGCCCAGCGCCTCCGCGAGCCTCCCCTGTTTCTGGAGCACGGCCGCCAGGGTCATCAGCGGCGCGATCCGCGAGCCGGGGGAGGCGAGGGCGGCCCGCGCCGCCCGCTCGGCGTCCTGCGGGCGGTTGCGGGCGAGCGCGATCTGGGCGAGCAGGCTGTCGGCCATCGCCGGGCTCCCCTTGAGCCCCAGATCGGCGTACTTCTGCGCCTCGTCGAGCCGCCCCATCTGGAGCAGCAGCGAGCCGGTGGCGACGGCCACGAACGACGCGCCCCCCGAGGCATCCAAGGCGTGCTCGTAGGCGTCGAGCGCCTCGGTCTGCCGTCCGAGCTTCTCGAGCGACTGCCCGAGGTGCTCCCAGGCGTCGGCCATCTTCGGGCTGGCCGCCACCAGCCGGCGGAAGGCCGGCACCGCCTCGGCGTACCGGCCGGCGCCGAACAGGCCCAGGGCGGCGGAGAGGTCCTGGAGCGAGCCGATGCGGCTCTTTGGGTCCGGCAGCGCCTCCCCCTTCGCGGTCCGTGCTCCCCCCGCGGCGTAGCCGAGGGCGGCCAGCTTGCGGGCGGTCTCGGGATCGACCTCCGCGGGGGCCTGCAGCTCGCGTTCCATCCCCTGGAGCGACTGGCGCAGGGAGGCATAGGCGCGGCGCTCGCGGACGAGGGCGTTGCTGGTCTCCCGCGGATCGGCCGCGAGGTCGTAGAGCTCGGGCGCCGGCACGTGGATGTAGTGGAAACGGTCGCGGATCAGCGACGTCAGCTCGCTCCAGCCGAAGTGCAGGCGGGGGTAGAAGGTCTCGGCGTAGAGGTCGCGCGGCGCCGCCCCCGGCGCGCGCAGGTCGAGCAGGGAGCGGCCGGGAAACGCTCCCGCCGGTTTTTCTGCCGGCAGCCTCACTCCCACCAGCGAGAGCAGGGTCGGGAAGATGTCGACGATCTGCGCCGGCTGCGCCACCCGGGAGCCGCCCAGCCGCCCTCCGGGCAGCTTCAGCAGCATCGGCACCTGGAGCGCCTCGCGGTAGAGGAAGATCCCGTGCTCCTGCTCGCCGTGGTCGCCCAACCCCTCGCCGTGATCCGAGAGGAGGAGGATCACCGCCCTGTCGTAGACCCCCTGGCGCCTGAGCTCGTCGAGCACGCGGCCGACGATCGAGTCGGCGGTCGCGATCTCGCCGTCGTACGGCCGGCCGGCGTAGTGGGAGGCGAACGGCTCGGGGGGCGTGTAGGGGGTGTGCGGCTCGTAGAGGTGGAGGAAGAGGAAGAACGGGCCGTCCTTCACCGTCCTCTCCCAGGCGAGCGCCGCGTCCGCCGCCTGCCCGCCGGGGCGCTGGGAGAGGCCGAGCGAGTCGTTGAAGTGGACGGGAATGCCCGCGTCGTAGAGGTCGAAACCGTGGCTCATGCCGGTCTCGGGGCGCAGCACGTAGGCCGAGACGGCGGCGCCGGTCGCGTAGCCGGCGCCGTGGAGCACCGCCGCCAGGTTGGGGAAGCGGTCGCCGTCATACTGGTAGCCGACGTTGTCGCGCACCCCGTGCTCGCCGGGGAGGCGGCCGGTGAGCATCGAGACGTGCGAGGGGAGCGTCAGCGGCGTGTGGCTGTAGGCGCGCTCGAAGAGGATCGCGTCGCGGCCGAAGACGTCGATCGCCGGCGTCTCCACCCCCTTGTAGCCGTAGGCTGGCAGGTGGTCCGAGCGCAGGGTGTCGATCGAGATCAGGATCACCGGGGCCTTGGGGAAGGTCCCCACCTCGCCGCCGGTGTCTCCGCCGTTCTGGGCGCCGTGGCGGCATGCCGCGAGCGGCAGCAGCATGGGAAGCGAGAGGAGCAGGAGGGGGAGGCGTTCGATTTTCGTCATGACGGAAGCTGGGCGAGGAGCTGGCGGGCCTTGCGGATGTCGTCGCCGAAGCGGGCCGGCGGCGCGGCGACGGCGAGCGCCAGCAGCGGAAGACGTGGCATGGCGGAAGGGGGCGGCAGGGAAGGACGGTGCCTCGTAGGGGCGCGGCCTGCCGCGCCCCTACGCCTGGAGGGACCGCGCCGGAGCTACTTCAGCTCCTTGAGGAACTCCTTGGCGTCCTTGGCGAACTTGCTGTTGGGCTCCAGCTCGAGGAGCTTCTGGAGGTCCGCCTTGGCCTGCGGGTTCTGCTGCTTGTTGAGGTAGACCATGGCGCGGTAGTAGTAGGCGTCGGCGAGGCTGGGGTTGGTGGTGATCACCTCGTTGAACTCCTTCATCGCGGCGTCCATCTTCCCCTCGTTGAACGCCTTGATGCCCAGGTTGAGCCCGATGGCGGGGTCCATCTGGGTGCCCTGGGGGAGCTTCGCCATGTAGGTCTTGGCCTCGGCCTCCCGGTTCGACGACGCCAGCAGGGTGACGATCAGCTTCAGGGTGTCGGGATCGTCGGGCGCCAGCTCCAGCGATTTCTTGAGGGTGTCGACCGCCTGGTCGGTCTTGCCTTCCTTGTAGTAGGAGTCGGCGATGGCGCGGTAGATGGCCGGGTGCAGGCTCTTGTCCTCCAACTTGCCCATCCCCGCCTCGTAGGCGGCGCGGGCCTCGGCGTACTTGCCCTGGGCGAGCAGGGCGTTGGCGCTCTCGAGAGACGCCTTGGCCTGGGCGGCCGGCGAGTCCTTCTGCTGCGCCTGGACCTGCTGGACCTGCTGCTGGGTGGGCGCCTTCAGGGTGATGTTGACCGGCTGGGCGACGGCGAACTCGTTGACCTTGACCTGCCCCTCGGAGTCCAGAAAGCCCTGCTTCTGGATGAGGATCCCCCAGGGACCGCCGGCGAGGCCGAGGATCGACCACTTGCCGTTCTTGTCGGTGGTGACCGTCTTGGGGCCGTCGACCTTGGGATCGACCTGGCCGGTGCCCTGCCGCAGGGTGATGGTGGCACCCTCCACGGGCTTGCCGCCCTCGTCCTTGATCTGCCCTTGGAGCCGGCCGCGGCCCGCCCACGACTGAGCCTGGACGGGGATGGCGGCAACCGCCAGGAGGACCATCAGAAAGACAACCAGTTTAGCGCTGCGCGGAAGCATGATCATGTCTCCTATTTGGTTTTCGCACCCCGGGAGGCAAACCGCGTGCGCGGGGAAGTGTATTCCGAACGGCGGGCAAAAAAAACCGCCGGGGGTCGCCCCCCGGCGGAAAGTGAGCGTCCGATAGAGCGGACCGGGTTTACCGGAAGCTCAGGCGGGCGCCGAGGCGGAAGATCCGCGGGCTGGTGATCTCGGTGACGTTGTTCCGCGTGGTCGTGCCGAGGTTGTGCTGGCGCTGCTGCACGAAGGCCTCGTTGAACACGTTGAAGCAGTCGACGCCGAGGGTCAGGCCGAAGTCGCTGAAGTTGAACTCCTTCTCCAAGCGGGCATCAACGATGTTGATGTTGTCGAGGCGGAAGGAATCCGGGCGATCGGTGCCCTGGATGAACGCCGTGCCGCCCTCGCTGGTGGGCAGGCGGACCGAGGTGTAGTAGGGGATCGGGTAGCCCTGGCGTCCGGTAACGCTGAGGGCCACGTTGAAGCCCCACGGATGGTCGGGAGCGATCTGGTAGAGACCGTTCGCGCTGTACGACCACTTGCTGTTGATGTAGACGCCACCCTTGGCGCCCGAAGCCGTGCCAGAGCCCTGGAGGACCTGGTCGCCTTCGCGGTTGCCGCCGCCCAGCGGCGGGGTCGGATCCTGAACGTCCGCCGCCGGAACCTTGCTCCACGTCCAGTCGGAGTAGGTCACGTTGCCGCGGAACATCCAGCGGTTGGCAAGGCGCTTGTTGAACACCAGCGAGGCGCCCTTGTACGTCTGCTCCTTGCCGTCGTTGTAGTAGTACGAGCCGTTACGGCTGCTGATGCCGCTCCGGAGGACGTAGAGGTCGAGGGTGCGCGTCTGACCATTGGGGAGGGTGAGCGTCGGGCACTTGGTGCCCGAGGTGCCGCCGCAATGGACGTAGTCGGACCGCACGCTCGGCCGGCCGACCTGGGCCACCGTCGTCGACGACAGCGGATCCGGAGAGTCGAAGACCAGGCGGTCGGTACCGACGAAGTTGTAGAGCCGGCGGTAGGTCAGGTCGAGAGCGACCACGAACTCCGGCAGAAGAGCGTGCTCCACGCCGAACAGCGCCTCGTTGGTCTTGGGGGCCGAGAGGTGCGAGCTGATGGCGTTGGACTGCAGGAGCCCGCCGGTGAACGGATTCCAGTTGCCGCTGGCACTACCGAAATCGCCGATCTGGTCGCGGGTGACGTTGGGACCACCGAGAGGGGTGGGACCGTAATGGTAGAAGTACAGGTAGGTCTGCGCACTCAGGGGGTTGAGGACGCCCGAAGTGCCGGTGCCCAACTGGTCGGCGAACTGCGAGAAGCTGGCCCGCAGCAGGGTCTTGCGGTCGGCGCCGAGGGCGTAGGTGAGGCCCAGGCGCGGAGTGACGTTGGTCCAGGTGAAGCCGATGTCCGAAGTCTGCACGGAGACCGCGGGCAGGAGATCCGGAGCGATCGGGTTGGCGGGCAGCGAGCGGGCCAGGTTCTGGCCGCCCTGCCGGTCGTACCGCAGGCCGATGTTGGCCGTGAGGTTGCCGACGGTGAGGGTGTCCTGGGCGTAGGCGCTGGTGTACTTGTTCTTCACCGAGGCGCCGCCGTCGCGGGAGAGGTTGGTGATCGAGAGATCCGTCGTACCGCCGAAGAGCGCGCCGTTCTGGACGTAGCCCACGCCGCCCCACTCGGAGAGCGAGGTCACTTCAGCCGTGCGGTAGCCGGCGCCGAACTTCAGCTCGTGCGAGAGGCTCCCGGTGTTGAAGAAGGTGGAGGCGTCGGCCTTGTACTGCTTCTGCGGACGGTCGGTCTGGTTGAGGAACCAGGTGTTGTGCCAGACGCCGTCCGGCCCCTCGTACGCGGTGGTGTTGAGCCCGCCCTCGGGGACGAGCTCGAAGCCGCCGTTGACGATCGAGTAGAGACCCGTCAGGTAGAAGTTCGAGCTGAAGATCTGGGTGTCCTCGACCTTCGCGGCGGTCGGCGTGTCGCCGAAGTGACCCTGATCCCAGGTGGTCTCCTGGGGGCGGGTCGGGCTGGCGTTACGGCCGATCTTGGTCTTGTCGTTGTTGAAGTAGAAGGCGGTAGCCGAGTTGCTGGGCAGGATCTGCGCGTTCAGCTTCACGTTCTCCGTCTTCAGGTCGGTCTTGTCGCTGACGTCCTTGATCGTCAGCAGCTCGACCTTCTGGCGGCCGTACGAGCCCCAGATCCACAAACGGTCCTTGACGATCGGACCGCCGACCTCCGCGCCGTAATCCTTGACGGTCACGATGCGGTTGCCCTGCTTGAAGGACGTCTGGCGAGGATCGAGGTCGACGCTGCCGGTGTCCAGATTGGACTGCCAGGACTTGTCGGCGTCGAAGAAACGGCCGGAACCGCGCCACTCGTTGGTGCCGCGCTTCGTCACCATGTTCAGCACGACGCCGCCGGTGGAGATGCTCGTGTCCGAGCCACCGGTCGTGACCTGCATCTCTTCGAACGCGTCGAAGTCGAAGTAGGCCGGGGAGGAACCGAGGGCCGACATGTCGGTGATGACCACGCCGTCCACCGACCAGATGGCCTGGTCGCCCTGCGAGCCGGGTCCGACGTAGCTCGACTGCTGGCCGCTCTCGTTGCCGCCGACGTTGATACGGTCGGTGAGCACGCCCGGAGTCGACTGGAGGATTGCCCAGGGATCACGCGCCGTCGGGATCTTCTCGAGCTCGGTCTGGCTGATCGTGGCACCGGTGGAAATCCGGCGCTCGTCCAGCAGCGGGCTCTCCGCCGTGACGGTGATGACGTCCTCGACGGCCGGCGACAGCTTCACCTCGATCGAGGTGTTGCGGCCGACGTTGATCACGATGTTCGGGTAATCGATGGTCGAGAATCCTTCGAGCTCGGCCTTGAGACTGTAGCTGCCGGGCCCGAGACCCAGGAAACGGAACTGCCCCTGGGCGTTCGTCACCTGGACTTGCGGGGCGCCCTGCCCGGCAAGGGTCACGGTGACCCCAGGGAGCGACGCTCCCTTGTCGTCTGTGACGGTGCCGTAGAGGTTGCCGGTCTGCAACTGAGCGAAGGCGGTACCGCCCACGGCCAGCAGCAACAACGCGGCGACGGCTACGATCCGTCCCCAAAGGTTGATGCTCTTCATTTCAATAAACCTCCCGTTTGGTGGTTGTCAGCCAACCGCGAGAGGTCGCGGTGGCCAGGCAAAACAGAGTCAGATCTCAGTGTCATGGTGGTTGCCGTGCCGAGCAACACCCCCCTTCTGGTTGAGCGACGATTTTCAAGGTTGGCAGAGACGAACTCTAACCAACTGTCCAGCCTGGGTCAAGCAAGCGGGGTGCCACTCGCCAAGACGTCTCAGCGGCGCCTTCAACATACTGATTCAAGAAGGTTTACGGGAGTCGTCGCAACCTTCCCCGGGACCGGTTTCAGGCTCTGATCCAGAAGCTTGAACGGGGCCTATCCAAAAAAATGAAGAAGAGCGGCCCGCCGGGCGGGCGGGTGGCGGCGACCTCGCGCCGCCTCCTGATTTCCCTGCTATATTGGAAATCATGACACGTTTCACCCTTCGCATGCTCTGTCTGTCCACGGCCCTGGCCGCCGCGGGCTGCGCCGAATACAAGCCGTTCGACACCGCGGCCTACCTGCGCCAGCGGTACGCCCAGGAGATCGGCGCGCAGGAGGCCGCCCGGGTCGCCGTCCCCTTCGAGCTGAACGCCGAGATCCGCGGCTCGCTCAAGACCCTCCCGCCGCTCTCCAGCGAGCTGCGCCGGATCAACCAGGTCAACGAGTTCATCTTCGACGGCCTGAAGCTCCAGTACAGCCTGACACCGACCAAGGATGCGGCCGAGACCTACCGCACCCGCACGGGCAACTGCCTCTCCTTCGTCAACCTGTTCGTGGGGGTGGCGCGGGAGCTGGGGCTCAACCCCTCCTACGTCGAGGTGACCGACCTCCAGAAGTGGAACCATCGCGAGGGGATGGTGGTCAGCCAGGGGCACATCGTCGCCGGCATGTACCTCGACGGCGAGCTGCACACCTACGACTTCCTCCCCTACCGCCAGAAGGCCTACAAGGAATTCAAGCCGATCGACGACGTGACCGCGGCGGCGCACTACTACAACAACCTCGGGGCCGAGGCCCTGCTCGGCGGCGACCTCGCCCGCGCCCGCGAGATGATCACCGTCGCGACCCGCATCGCCCCCCGGTTCGACAAGGCGATCAACAATCTGGGGGTCACCCAGGCGCGCGGCGGCGAGCCGCAGAAGGCGCTCGAGACCTACCGTCGGGGGCTGGCGATCAGCCCCGACG
Source organism: uncultured Acidobacteriota bacterium (assembly GCA_963698025.1). Classification (GTDB taxonomy): domain Bacteria; phylum Acidobacteriota; class Thermoanaerobaculia; order Multivoradales; family UBA5704; genus DATARR01. The sequence continues at coordinate 4,835,316 of OY969112.1, forward strand.
ACTCGACGCTCCTGGTCAACATGGCCCGCGCCCTCCAGCAGCTCGGCCGCTCCGGCGACGCCGACCAGCTGCTGGCGAAGGTCGAGGCCGAGAACACCACCAACCCGTTCTTCTTCATCTACGAGGCCGACGTGGCGATCGGCCGCGGGGATGCCAACAAGGCCCTCGACTACATGGTCCGCGCCCTCCGCCTCGACGACGAGCTGCCCGAGGTCCACCTCGGCCTGGTGAAGGTCTATCTGGCCTTGGGCGACCTGGGGAAGGCCCGGCACTATCTGGCCCGCTCCCTCAAGCTGGACGCCACCAACCAGGACGCCCTGCGCTACGCCAAGCTGCTGGGGCAGTGAGCCGCCTCGCCCACGGGCGAGGCGCAGACCCCTTGGAACCTCCGGCCTGCTCCGCCGGTCTAACCAGCTGATGGTGGATCGCCAGGCCGGGTACGCCTCCTTTCCGCACTCGGAGCTGTACGGGGCCGCCTTCCCGGGAGTACCATGAATTTCCACGGCCATCTCAAGGAGTTCGCGATGCGCTCGTCCCCAGCTTTCCGCCGCCGGCTCTCGAGCCTTCTCCTCGCCGCCCTGCCGTTCGCCGCCATGACGGCCCTCCCGGCCCCCGCCCAGACCTTCGAGGGCTCCTCGCAGGTGACCTCCGTCGAGGTGCCGGTCAACGTCGTCACCCACGAGGGGCAGCCGGTGCGCGGGTTGACCGCCGGGGACTTCGAGGTCTACGACGGCGGCGACCGGCAGAAGATCACCTCCTTCGAGGTGGTCGACCTCAAGGCCCTGAATCCGGGGGAGAGCGCCCCTGCCGCCGGCGCCCCCCCGGCGCCCCCTCCCGCGGAGCTCCGCCCGGCGGCGCGGCGCCACTTCCTGCTGCTGTTCGACCTCTCCTTCTCCACCCCGTCCTCGATCCTCAGGGCGCGCACGGCGGCGCGCGACTTCGTGCTCAACTCGCTGCAGCCGAGCGACCTGGCGGCGGTGGCCACCTATTCCCTGGAGAACGGGCCCAAGCTGATCGTCACCTTCACCCCGGACCGCTCGCAGCTGGCGCGTGCCGTCGACACGCTCGGCTACCGCCAGTCCTTCGACGCCCGGACGAAGAGCGAGCCGCTGCGCTTCCTGGTCGAGTCGCCCGACACCGCGCAGCTCTCCGAGGCGGCCGGCCGCGGCAGCAACTCGCCGCTGAAGGCTCAGCAGGATCAGGTGCTCTACGAGTATCTGCAGTCGATCGCCCTGGCCGCCGAGAAGCAGGAGCGCGACTTCCAGATGGGGCGGATCGCCTCCTACTCGCGGTCGCTCGCGCAGGTGGCGCGGTCGCTCAGCTCGGTGCAGGGGCGCAAGCAGATCGTCTTCTTCTCCGAGGGGTTCGACAGCCGGCTGTTCGTCGGCCGCGACACCACCGATCCGGACGCGATCGTGGACAACGACCGGGTGGCCTTCGGCCAGTCCTACTACGTGGACAACGACCAGCGCTACGGCAACACCACCGTGCAGGAGAACCTCCGCCGGATGCTCGAGGTGTTCCGCCGCGCCGACTGTGTGATCCAGGCGGTCGACATCGGCGGGCTGCGCGCCGGCGCCGACCAGCAGGCCCGCCCGAGCGGCGAGGCGGGCCTCTTCTACATCGCCAACGAGACCGGGGGGGAGCTGTTCAAGGACGCCAACAACCTGCGCGACCCCCTGAACCGCGTGCTCGAACAGACCAGCGTCACCTACCTGCTCACCTTCGAGCGCTCGGACCTCAAGCCCGACGGCGCCTACCACCGGCTGAAGGTGAAGGCCAAGCTGCCGGCGGGGGCGCGGCTGACCCACCGCGCCGGCTACTTCGCGCCGCGGCCGTTCAAGGATCTCGACCCGCTGGAGAAGAACCTCCTCGCCTCCGACGACATCGCCAGCGCCGCGCCGAAGCGGGACCTCGACCTCAACGTCCTCGCCGCGTCGTTCCGCGCCACCCCCGCCCAGGCCTACGTGCCGATCATCATCGAGGCCGGCGGCAAGAGCCTGCTCGCCGGGGCAACGGGCAAGAAGCTGAACGTCGAGTTCTACGCCTACGTCAGCGATGAGAAGGGGCGGATGCTCGACTTCTTCAACCGCCGGGTGGCGCTCGACCTCGACAAGGGGAAGGCGCGGCAGGGGATGCTGGAGGGGGGCATCAAATACTACGGCCACTTCGACCTGGAGCCCGGCAGCTACCAGATCCGCGTGCTGGTGCGCAACGCCGACACCGGCCGCGCCGGGGTCCAGACGGTGCCGGTGACCGTGCCCGTCTACAGCCAGGCGCAGCCAGTCCTGCTCCCCCCTTCTTCATCGAGGAGCACCAGAAGTGGCTGCTGGTGCGCGAGCAGGCCGGCAGCGGCTCTCCGGAGTCGGTGGTCTACCCGTTCACCATCTCCGGCGAGCCGTACGTGCCGTCCGCCCGCCCGGTGCTGCGGGAGGAGAAGACCGCCCGTCTCTGCCTGGTGGCCTACAATCTGGGCAAGGGGAACCTGGCGGTGAAAGGGGAGGTGGTGGCGGCCGACGGCACGGCCACGCCGCTGGGCAAGCTGACCGGAGTGGAGCGCACCGCCACCGGCATCCAGGGCTTCGACAAGCTGGTCGCCACCTTCGATCCGGCGGGGCTCAGCGCCGGCGACTACGTCCTGCGGGTGGCGGTGACCGACCCCACGGGCCACAAGCAGATGAATTCTTTGCCGTTCCAGGTCATTCGCTGATATTTTTGATTGCATTGCCGTTCTGATGTTCTGAAACCAAAGCGAGGGTCCCGAGCCGGCGCGGGCCGGCCCGGGGGACTGAGGGGGACCATGAAGAAATTGTCACTGGGGTGGCTGTGCGCCGCCGCCGGCCTGGCGCTCGTTGCGCCGGCCGCGACTCAGACGTTCTCCGGAACGTCGGAGGTGGTGGAGATCGAGGTGCCCGTCCAGGTGGTGCGCGACGGGCAACCGGTCCGCGGCCTGACGGCCAACGACTTCGAGCTGTACGAGGGGCGGAAGAAGCTGGCGGTCGTCGGGTTCCACACCGTGGACCTCGCCGCGCCAGCGGCGCGCGGGGCGGTCCCGCTGGCCGGCCGGCGGCAGTTCCTGCTGCTGTTCGACCTGGCGTTCTCCGATCCCAAGTCGGTCGTCGCGGCGCGCGAGGCGGCCCGCGGCCTGGTGCTCAAGGGGGTACGGCCGGGGGACCTGGTGGGGGTCGCCACCTACAGCGCGGCGCACGGACCCCAGGTCCTGCTCGGCTTCACTTCCGACCGCCGGCAGGTGGACGCGGCGCTCGACTCGCTCGGCGCCGTCCGCGACGAGCGCGCCGCCGACCCCCTGCGGCTGGTGATGTCGCGGAGCGCCGGCGCGGCCGGCGGCCAGCTCGCCGGACCCTCCAGCGAGGCCGAAGCCGCCCGTTCCAACCAGCTGGCCGAGGCCCAGGGGGGGCAGCTGGCGAACCTGGGCCGCAGCTCCAACCGCTCCAGCCAGCAGGCGGGGGTCACCGCGCTGACCCGCGCCTACGGCCAGCTCGCCCACATGCTGGGGAGCGTGCCGGGGCGCAAACAGGTCGTCTACTTCTCCGAGGGGTTCGACAGCTCGCTGCTGACCGGCAGCGCCGCGGCGCCCACCGCCCGCGGCGACATCCCCTCCGATCCGACCGGGCTCGGGGCCCAGGGGGCCGGGCTGGCCCAGGACCGGGCCAACCAGGACGCTACCTCCATCAACTCCGAGGAGAATTTCGGCAGCACCCAGGCGGTCAACGCCCTCGAGCGGATGCTCGAGGAGTTCCGCCGCGCCGACTGCGTCATCCAGGCGGTGGACATCGGCGGCCTGCGGGCCGGCGGCGACCAGAGCACCGGCGCGCGCGCCAAGGGGCAGGAAACCCTCCTGGCGATGGCCCGGGGGACCGGCGGCGAGCTGGTGCAGAACTCGAACGACCTCTCCGGCGCCGTCGGCGGCATCCTGGACCGCACGAGCGTCACCTACGTGCTGTCGTTCCAGCCGGAGAAGGGCAAGGAAGACGCCTACCACAAGCTGAAGGTGGAGCTGAAGAACGCGCCGCGGGGGACCCGGGTCTCCTACCGCGCCGGCTACTACTCGCCCAAGCCCTACGCGCAGCTCAACCCGCTCGAGAAGCTGTTCGAGGCCTCCTCGCGGCTGATGGGGGGGGAGGAGTCGGGCAGCGTCCCCGGCGCCGTGCTGGCGGCCCCCTTCCGTGCCGAGGGGGGGAAGGCCTACGTGCCGGTGCTGATCGAGGCGGACGGTCCGGCGCTCCTCGGCGGGCTGTCTGGAGGTCAACCGCCGGCGACCCTGCCGGTGGAGGTCTACGTCTATGCCCTGGACGCCGCCGGCGCCATCCAGGATTTCCTCTATCAGTCGCTCGGCCTCGACCTCGCCAAGGGCGGCCCGGCGTTGCGGCAGGCGGGGCTCAAGTTCTTCGGCCATCTGGATCTGCCCCCCGGCGAGTACTCCGTGCGCACCCTGGTGCGCAACGGCGCGACCGGCGCCTTCAGCCTGCGTGCCCTGCCGCTGACCGTGCCCGCCTTCGGCAAGGGGCCGGCGCTGCTGCCGCCGCTTTTCCCGGAGCCGGGGAACCGCTGGCTGATCGTGCGCGAGGCGCAGCGCGGGCCGCAGGTCGCCTATCCGTTCATGGCCCGGCAGCAGCCCTTCGTGCCGGCGTCGCGGCCGGCGCTCGCCGCCGGGGCCGAGGTGCCGCTGGCGCTGGTGGGCTACGACCTCGGCGCCGGGGATCTCAAGGTGGACGCCCGGATCCTCGCCGCCGACGGCAAGGAGGTGGGCAGCGGCGGCGTCCGCATCCTCCAGCGGGAGGCCGCGACCGCCGAGGGCCCGGACCGGCTGCTGGCGGCGTTCCGGCCCCCCGGGCTGCCGCCGGGCGACTACATGCTGCGGGTCACGCTGACCGGCGCCGCCGGGCCGGCCGGCGAGAGCAGCGCGCCGTTCGTGGTCGCCGGCGCCCCCGGCGGTCACTGATTGGTGCTATTTTTGTCTTTTGCCATCCCATGACGGAGGAGAAGGATCTTCACCGAGGGCTGAAAGGGACGATGGATGAACAGGTCTAGCCGATCGCAACGCTTCGCCGCCGTGCTCGCCGCCGCCGGCCTCGGGTTCGCGCCCACGCCGGGCCGCACCGCCCAGCAGACCTTTGCCGAGACGACGCAGGTCGTGGCCGTCGAGGTCCCCGTCCAGGTGGTCAAGGAGGGCGAGCCGGTGCGCGGCCTGACGGCCGACGACTTCGAGCTCTACGACGGCCGCAAGAAGGTGCCGGTCACCGGTTTCGAGGTGCTCGACCTCGCCGCACCCCTGGCGCCGGGAACGCCGGGGGTGCCGGCGGCCCCCGTTCCGGCCTCGGCGCGCCGCCACTTCCTGATGATGTTCGACCTCTCCTATTCGGAGCCGAAGTCGATCGTCAAGGCGCGCCAGGCGGCCCAGAAGGTGGTCGAAACCCTCCATCCGACCAACCTGGTGGCGGTCGCCACCTACAGCACGCAGCAGGGGCCGCAGCTGGTGCTCGGCTTTACCCCCGACCACCGGCAGATCGCCGCCGCCATCGACGCCCTGGGGGTGCCGAAGCTGGCCGACCGCTCGCCCGACCCGCTGAAGCTGGTCTACTCCCAGGCCCTGGCGCACCAGTTCAGCGACCAGCGGCCGGCGGCGTCGGAAGCCGGCCGGGCAGCCCAGGCGGCAAAGGAGGATGCCCTCCTCGACACGCTGGCCAGCTTCTCCGCCAGCACCGAGCACGCCGAACGCACCGCCCAGCAGCAGCTGGTGCTCGGTCTGACCCGCTCCTTCTCCGACCTCGCCCGCCTGATGGCGGAGGTCGAGGGGCGCAAGTACGTGGTCTACCTCTCCGAGGGGTACGACGCCTCGCTGGTCTCCGGCAAGTCGAACCTCGCTCCGCACAGCGCCGGGGACGAGGAGGAGCCCAGCTTCGACGCCGGCAGCGGGGAGCGGATCACCGCCAATACCAGCGCCACCGGCTCGGACGACAAGTTCGGCAGCACCCGCTCTCAGAACGCCGTCGAGAAGATGCTCGAGGCGTTCCGCCGCGCCGACTGCGCGATCCAGGCGGTGGACATCGGCGGCCTGCGCGCGGGCAACGACCAGGGGGCGGGGCACCGGGGAGAGGGGCGCGACACCCTGCTCAACATGGCCAAGAGCACGGGCGGCGAGATGTTCGAGAACTACAACGACCTCGCGGCCGCCATGGGGCAGATGCTGCGCCGCACCGGCGTCACCTACGTGCTGTCGTTCCAGCCCGCCGACCTCAAGCCGGACGGCTCCTTCCACAGCCTGCGGGTGGAGCTCAAGAACGCCCCGCGCGGCGCGCGCGTGGTCACCCGCCCCGGCTACTACGCCCCGCTGCCGTACAAGCAGCAGCCGGTGCAGCAGAAGCTGCTCGAGGCGGCCAGCGACCTGATGAGCAAGGACAGCGGCACGATCGCCACCGCCGTGCTGGCGGCGCCGTTCGGCCTCGGCGGCGAGCGGGCCTACGTGCCGGTGGTGATCGAGGTGGACGGCGCGACGCTGCTCGCCGGCAAGCAGGACCCGAAGCTGCCGGTCGAGATCTACATCTATGCCCTGGACCAGAACGGCACGATCCAGGACTTCCTCAGCCAGACGGTCGGGCTCGACCTCACCAAGATCGAGTCGCCGTTGCGCCAGTCGGGCCTGAAGTTCTTCGGCCACGTCGACCTGGCGCCCGGCACCTACTCGCTGCGCACCCTGGTGCGTAACGGCACCACCGGCGCGACCAGCCTGCGGGTGACCGCGCTCAAGGTGCCCGCCTTCGCGACGGGGGAGGCGGCGCTGCTGCCGGCCCTCTTCCAGGAGGCCCCCGGCCGCTGGGTGCCGGTGCGGGAGAACCCCAAGCAGGGGCAGCCGCCGCCGCCGTACCCCTTCATGCTCAAGGATCAGCCGTACATCCCCGCCTCCAGGCCGGTGCTCACGCCGGGGCAGGACGCGCGGCTCGTCCTCGTCGGCTACAACCTGAAGCCGGGCGAGTGGAAGGCCCACGCCCAGGTGATGTCGGCCGGCGGCAAGGAGATGCCGGGGGGCGCCTTCAAGGTGATCGACAAGGAGATCGGGAGCGCCGGCGGCGCGTCCCGCCTGCTCGCCACCTTCCAGCCGCCGGCCGCCCTGCCGCCGGGCGACTACTCGCTGCGCGTCACGCTGACCGACGGCGCCGGCAAGGCGGAGACCAGCACGAGCCCGTTCGCGGTGGGAGGAGCGGGGGCGCGCGGGGGGCGCTGACGCCGATGCGACCGGGCAGGACCATCCGGCGCGGCCTCGCCGCCGCGCTCCTCGGCTGCGGCGGCGCCGTCGCGGCGTGGGGGCAGGCCGCCACCGCGCCGCCGGCCGCTCCTTCGGCGCCCTCCGCATCGTCCGCCTTCTCCGGTTCCACCCAGGTGCTGTCGATCGAGGTGCCGGTGCAGGTGCTGCGCGACGGCGAGCCGGTGCGCGGCCTGCGGGCCGCCGACTTCCAGGTCTGGGAAGGGCGCCGGCGGCTGCCGGTCACCGGCTTCGAGACCCTCGACCTCGCGGCGCCGGCGTCCGCTGCCGGCGCCGCCGGCAAGGCGGCCGGGGTGCCCGCCGCGGCCCGGCGCCACTTCCTGTTCCTCTTCGACCTCGCCTTCTCCGAGCCGCGGTCGATCGCCCGGGCGCGCCAGGCGGCGGCCGGTCTCCTCTCGCAGCTCCATCCGACCGACCTGGCGGCGGTGGCCACCTACAGCTCCCTGCGCGGGCCGCAGCTGGTGCTCGGCTATACCGCCGACCGCCGGCAGCTCGACACCGCCCTCGCCTCGCTCGGCCTTCCCGACCTGACGCACCCGGTCGATCCGCTGCGCCTCGTGCTCCAGGAGATCCTGGGGGTGGGCAACACCATCGCCGGCGTCCGGCCGCTCTCCCACGATCCGCTGGCCGACGCCGTCGATCCCGCCGTCCTCACCCCCCTCGAAGCGTTGAACCAGGGGGTCGAGCGGGCCGACCGCTCGGCTCTCAAGGCGCAGGTCGAGATCTTCACCCGCTCGCTCTCCGAACTCGCCCGGCAGATGGCGGTGGTGGAGGGGCGCAAGTACCTGGTCTTCCTCTCCGAGGGGTTCGACGCCGAGCTCCTGCAGGGGACCTCCGATCCGGCTCGCCGCGACGCGATGCGCGAGGAGATCCTCGACGGCTCGATCTGGCGGGTCCTCCCGGAGGAGCGCTATGGCCTGACCGAGACCGCCAACGCCGTCGAGCGGATGCTCGAGGAGTTCCGCCGCTCCGACTGCACCATCGAGGCGGTGGACATCCACGGCCTGCGCGCCGGCAACGACCAGGGGCTGCCCCGGCTGGGCGGGCGCGACAGCCTGCTGGCGATGGCCCGCGGTACCGGTGGCGACCTTTTCGAGAGCTTCAACGACCTCGGCGCGGCGATGAGCCGGATGCTCCAGCGCACGAGCGTCACCTACGTGCTCGCCGTCGAGCCGGAGAAGGGGCCGGTGGCCGGCGAATATCACCGGCTGCGGGTGGAGCTCAGGTCTCCTCTCCACGGCGCGCGCCTCTCCCACCGGCCGGGCTACTACACCCCCAGGCCCTACGCCCAGGAAGACCCGGTCGAGAAGCTCCTCGCCGCCGCCAACCAGGTGATGAGCGGCGAGGAGAGCGACGCCGTCGCCACCGCGGTGCTGGCGGCGCCCTTCCGGTCGGCGGGGGAGAAGGCCTACGTGCCGGTCCTTGTCGGCATCGACGGCCCCTCCCTGCTCGCCGGCCCGCAGCCGGCGTCGCTGTCGGTCGAGATCTACGCCTACGCCCTCGACGAGGGGGGGGCGGTGCACGACTTCTTCACCCAGACGGTCGGCCTCGATCTCGCCAAGGCCGGGTCCACGGTGCGGCAGGGGGGGCTCGAATTCTTCGGCCATCTCGACCTCCTGCCCGGCGACTACTCGCTACGGGTGCTGGTGCGCAACGGCGCCAGCGGTGTCTCCGGCCTCAAGGTGCTGCCGCTCCACGTGCCGGCCTTCGGGGCGGGGGAGCCCGTCCTGCTGCCGCCGTTCGTGCCGGCGGCGAGCCAGGCCCTGCTGGTACGCGAGGAGCCGCGGGGGGAGGGCGCCGCGCCGGCCAACCCCTTCCTCCTCCGCGACCAGCCGTTCGTCCCGGACGCCAAGCCGGCGCTCGCGCCCGGCCGGGAGGTCCGGCTCGTCCTCGCCGGCTACAACCTCGGCGCCGGGCCGTGGAAGGGGCAGGCCGTGGTGGCCGCCGCCGACGGTCGGGAGATCCCGGCCGGGAGCCTGGCGATCTCCGGCCGGCTCGAAGGTGGTGCCGGGGGGCCGGACCGCGCCGTCGCCACCTTCCGCCTCCCCGCCGAGCTGAAGCCGGGCGACTACGAGCTGCGGGTCACCCTGGCCACCGTTCCGCAGACCGGCGTCCTGCGCTTCAGCGTCCCGCGCAACCCGGCGAAGGCCGGCGGCGGGGGAGCGGGCCGTTAGCCCTCCCGCTCCGGGCGAAGCCCGCGTCCACCTCAAGCCGGGCCGGGAGAAATCCGTCCGGGAGGGGCATCCGTGGATCTTCTCGGGCGCCGTCGCCCGCCTCGACGGCCCGGGCGACGCTCCCCTCGCCCGGGTCTTCGACTCCCGCGGCAAGCCCCTCGGCCTCGGCCTCCACAGCCCCCGCTCACAGATCCGCGTGCGCATGCTCGGCTCCGGCGTCGAGGCGGCCGACCGCCGGTTCTTCGCCGCCCGCATCGCCGAGGCGCTCACCCTGCGGGAGGCGCTGGTGCCGCCGGAGACCACCGGCTACCGGCTGCTCAACGCCGAGGGGGACGGCGTCCCGGGGTGGACGGTGGACCGCTTCGGCGACGTGCTGGTGAGCCAGGTCACGGCGGCGGGGCTGGAGGCCCTGCGGGAGGAGGCTTACGCCGCCCTCGCCGCGGCGGTCCCCGGGGCCGCGATCGTGCAGTCGAACGACGTGCCGGCGCGCCGGGCCGAGGGGCTGGCCACGGGCGAGGACGAGGTGATCCTGGGGGCTCCGCCGGCCGAGGTGCGCTTCGCCGAGTCAGGGCTGCTCTTCCTGGCCGAGCTGACCGGCGGGCAGAAGACCGGCTTCTACTGCGACCAGCGCGAGAACCGCCGCCGGGCCGAGCGGTTCGCCGCCGGCCGCACGGTGCTCGACCTCTTCGCCCACACCGGCGCCTTCGCGCTCTATGCCCTGCGGGGAGGGGCCGGCAAGGTCGTCTGCGTCGAGTCCTCGGCGCGCCTGATCGAGCGCGGGCGCGACCACGTCACCCTCAACGGCTTCCCCGCGGAGCGAATCGAATGGGTGAAGGCCAACGTCTTCGAGGATCTGCGCCAGCGGGAGGAGAAATACGGCTTGGTGGTCTGCGATCCGCCGCCGCTGGTGCGCAAGCGGCCGGACCTCGATTCCGCGGCCCGCGCCTACAAGGACCTCAACCGCCTGGCGCTTTCGCACGTCGAGCCGGGCGGGTTCCTGCTGACCTTCAGCTGCAGCGGCGCGGTGGATACCAAGCTCTTCCGCCAGATCTTCTTCGCCGCCGCCGTCGAGGCCGGAGTGCGCGTCGACCTCCTCGAGCCGCTCGCCGCCGCGCCCGACCACCCGGTCGCCATCACCCACCCGCAGGGGGAGTACCTCAAGGGGTGGCTGGCGCGGGTGCGCGGGCCGGTGATCTGAGCTCCCGAAAACGCTGAGATCGCCGCTTCCGGATGCCGTTCGCCGCGTGCGTTCTTGACACACCCTGCCTTTCAACTTATTTTAACTCTTAAATCTACAGGATCTAACCTGAAAGGGAGGACTATGAAGAGGCTTATCCTTGTACTGGGGGTGTTCGCCTTGGCCGTATTCATGCCCAGGCCTGCCCGGGCCATGTTTATCTGTAGCGACTACGGAAGCTGCAAGATCTGTGATTTTTATAGCTCCAATGGGACTTGGCAGGGTTCGATCAGCAACTGCCAGTAACGGAGTGGCTCAATCCATGAAGCCTTGGCCTCGACGTATTCTTCTCACGCTGCTTCTGCTCTTTCCAGGCATCCTCGCCGCGGATCCGGCGAAGGTCGATCCGGTGACCCTGGAGCGGCTTCCGGTGGATGAGGCCAGCCCGACGTGGAGTGGCGCCCAGATCGTGAGCGCCGACCGGACGGGGCACGTCTTCATTTTCCGCGGCGACACCTTCGAGGTCTATCCCGTGACGAAGACCGGTTCTCTCGGGGAACCGGTCCGGCTCGAAACGACGGCCGTCCCCAACCAGATAGTGCACGACGCGGTCCTGAGCCCCAGCGGAGACCGGTGGCTGGTGTACGCCGATCTGACCGTGCGCCTCTTTGTGGACGGCAAGGAAAAAGCCGTCCCGCCGATCCCCTGGAAGCCCTGGTCGGTCGCTCTTCTCCATGACACCCCGGTCGTCGCGGTGCTTCCCCTGCCCATGGGGGGCCGTTCGGTCGATATCGAGAAGCTGGGTGCGCCGCCGTCGTTCCTGGAGCTTGACGGCGACCGCTGGAGCTCCGCCCTGGAGATGAAGGGGGTCTCGGTTTCCGACGTGCTGCACCAGGGAGCCAAGCTGAACGACGCCGTTGCCGAGAGCTCCGTCTATCTGACGCCCGACCGACGGGGGCGGCTTTGGGCCGCCGGGCAGTATCGCTATCGAATCCGGCGCTTCCTCCCGGGATTCCGGCCCGACCTCGAGGTCCTGGTGGGCCATGGCGACGTTCGCAAAAAGAAGGGTACCGAGAGCAAGGGCATCGAGATCACGCGGAAGGATCCGGCCCAGAACCCGGCCGAGGCGACTCACGATCCCCTGAAGGAGAAGTCGACGTACACGCCTTTCTCCGGCGAGTCCGTGGTGTTCGACCTGACGGAGGGGAGGGACGGGCGGATCTACATGCTGGTCCGCACGGAAGGTGGGGAAGGGGCCCTCGACCGGTTCGATCCCGCTCTCTCGCTTCTCGAGCGGGTTCCTCTGGAGCTTACGGCCGAGGGGCGCTATACGATCGCGTCCGGCCGCGACGGTCTGTACATCGCGGCATGGAACGGCCGTCAGGGCCGCTGGCGTCTCCCCTGGGAGGCTCTGGACCAGGCGAAGTGGAGAAACGTGGCGGACTGTGAGATCGACGGCCTGCCGATGGAAGCCAATCCGCCCAGGCCGGCCGTCGCCAAGCCCTGAGGGCGGGCGTCGATCGAGAGCACTCGAAGCCCGCGAGGTCTTGGCCCGTGCTCGCGCATCTTTTGGTCCGACGGGCAGCACATTCGTCCCGACCCAGGCGAAAATTCTCTGGAAATCGGGCGTGAGGCCAAGATGGCGTCTCCCAAGCCAGGATAAGAGCGGAATTGCTTCCCCGCCGCGTTTTTGGTTTCCCGGCCCTCTTTTTTGCCATCCGGACGGCCATCCTGGTTCCCCGGCCGTTTTTTTGGCTTCCCCCACGCCTGTCTTTCTTCCCACGCCGCCGTCTTTCTTCCCGGGCCGTTATCCTGGCAGTTTGAGCCGCCGTCTTCATTCCCGCGCGCTCGTCTTTCTTCGTGAAGCCGCGTCCTGGCTTTCAGGACCGCCATCCTCTCTCCTCGAGACTTCCCGCTGCGATTGACACGCCCCCCTCCCTTTGCTACCCTTCACCTCCCTTGGCGACCCCGCCAGGGAGGGAATGGAACAGGCCCATAGCTCAGTTGGTTAGAGCGCTACGTTGACATCGTAGAGGTCAGCGGTTCAAGTCCGCTTGGGCCTACCAAGCTTTCAGGAGTGATTCGGCGCCAGATCGACAGAGAAGACCGGAGATCGTACCCAACTGGTGACCCGAATTTCAGCCTCATGCCCAGGCGCTTAGCTCAGCTGGTTAGAGCGCTACCTTCACACGGTAGAGGTCAGCGGTTCGAGTCCGCTAGCGCCTACCAAACCTTCCGCTCGTGATCTCCGCCGGCGCGGGCCGCGGCCCGGGAAGAGAACCTCATCATCTTTCGTCGCTATTAGGGCGATATTGGATGGTCTGATGGAGACCATGACCGAAGCTATCGATCTGACCCTGCCCGACGGCTCCGTCCGCTCGGTGCCCACCGGAACGACCCCGCTCGAGGTGGCTGCCTCGATCGGCCCACGTCTGGCCAAGGATGCCGTGGGCGCCGAGCTCGACGGCCGCAAGGTCGACCTCCGCCTGCCCCTGCGGCGGGGGGGGACGTTCCGCCTGTTCACCGTCAAGAGCCCGGAGGCCGGCGAGTTCATCCGCCACAGCGCCGAGCACGTGCTGGCCGACGCCGTCAAGCGGCTCTGGCCGGAGGCGGAGTACGACGCCGGGCGCCAGGACCACAGCGAGAAGTTCCAGTACGACTTCCGCTTTCCGCGCGCCTTCACCCCCGAGGACCTCGAGAAGATCGAGGCGAAGATGTGCGAGATCCTCGCCGAGGGGAGCGGATTCGAGCGCGTCGAGGTCTCCCGCGAGGAGGCGGAGCGGATCTTCCGCGAGATGGGCGAGACCCTGAAGGTCGAGCGGCTCAAGGACATCCCCGAGGGGGAGACGATCACCCTCTACCGCGACGGCCGGTTCACCGACCTCTGCCGCGGGCCGCACGCGCAGAACCTGTCGCAGATCGGTGCCGTCCGGCTGCTCGAGGCCTCCGCCGTCTACTTCAAGGGGGATGAGAAGAACGAGCGCCTGCAGCGCATCTACGGCACCGCCTTCGTCACCCAGAAGGAGATGGACGAGTACGACGCGGCGGCCGAGGCGGCGCGGGCGCGCGACCATCGCCGCCTGGGGACGGAGCTCGACCTGTTCAGCTTCAATCCGATGGCGCCGGCGATGCCGTTCCTGCACCCCAAGGGGGGCTCGATCTACGTCGGGCTGACCGACTACGTGCGCGAGCTCAACGCTCGCTACGGCTACGGCGAGGTGATCACGCCGCAGATCCTGGACGCCGAGCTCTGGAAGACCTCCGGGCACTGGGCCAATTACAGCGAGAACATGTTCTTCACCGAGGTGGACGAGCGGCAGATGGCGGTGAAGCCGATGAACTGCCCGACCCACTGCCTGATCTTCGCCACCCGGCTGCGGTCGTACCGCGACCTGCCGATCCGCTACGCCGACGTCGGCCGGCTCCATCGCTACGAGCGCAGCGGCGTCACCAACGGCCTCTTCCGCGTGCGCTCCTTCTCGCAGGACGACGCCCACGTCTTCTGCACCGAGGAGCAGGTGGAGGCGGTGGTGCTGGCGGCCGCCGAGATGATCCTCGAGGTCTACCGGACGTTCGGCTTCGAGGAGGTGCGCATCGAGCTGTCGACCCGGCCGGAGAAGCGGATCGGCGCGGACGAGCTGTGGGACCGCGCCGAGGGGGCGCTGGCGCGGGCGCTCGACCACCAGGGCCTGGCGTACCAGGTCAACCCGGGGGACGGCGCCTTCTACGGACCGAAGATCGACTTCCACGTGCGCGACTCGCTGAACCGCAGCTGGCAGCTCGGCACGGTGCAGCTCGACTACCAGATGCCGCGGCGCTTCAATCTCTCCTATGTGGGGGCGGACGGCGGCGAGCACGCGCCGGTGATGATCCACCGCGCCATGCTAGGCTCTATCGAGCGGTTCATGGCGATCCTGATCGAGCAGACGGCGGGCGCGTTCCCGCTCTGGCTCGCGCCGGTGCAGGCGGTGGTGCTCCCGATCTCGGAGAAGTTCGCCGAGTACGGCGAGACGGTCCGCCGGGAGCTGGCGGCGGCCGGGGTGCGGACCGAGCTCGACGCGCGCAACGAGAAGCTGGGCTACCGCATCCGCGAGGCGCAGGTGCAGAAGGTGCCCTATATGCTGGTGGTGGGGGCGCGCGAGGCGGAGGACGGCACGGTCTCGGTGCGCCGGCGCGCGGGCGAGGATCTGGGCGCCATGCCGGCGGCGGACTTTCTCACGCGGGTGCGCGACCTCTCGGCGGCGCGCAGCCGCGAGCTTTGAACACTCTGGTCTTTGAACGAACTCATAGGAGAACGAATCTGAACACGAACCGACGGGCGCAAGCCCGACGCTCCCGGGGGGTGAGCTAGACATCGACAAGACGACGCGGATCAACGAGCGCATCCGGGTTCGCGAAGTGCGCCTGGTGGACGCCGACGGTGGCCAGGGGGGCATCGTGCCGATCGAAGAGGCGCTGCGGAAGGCCCAGGAGCTGCAGCTCGACCTGGTGGAAGTGGCTCCGACGGCCAAGCCGCCGGTCTGCCGGATCATGGATTTCGGCAAGTTCCTGTACCAGCAGAAGAAGAAGTCGCACGAGTCGAAGAAGAAGCAGAAGATCATCCACGTCAAAGAGGTCAAGTTCCGGCCCAACATCGACGAGCATGACTACGACTTCAAGCTCAAGAACGCCATCCGGTTCCTGGGCGAGGGGGACAAGGTGAAGGCGACGGTCCAGTTCCGGGGGCGCGAAATGGCGCGCCAGGATCTCGGCCACAAGCTCCTCAAGCGGTTCGAGGCTGACCTGGGGGAGCACGGGGTGCTAGAATCGTCGCCCGAAATGGCGGGCAACCGGATGCATGTCATCTTCGGTCCGCCGCGTCATAGCGGGCCCAAGAAGGCCGACACGGCCGAAACGGCCTAAGGAAGAAAGGAGACACCCTTGCCGAAGCAGAAGACGCACAAGGGTGCCGCGAAGCGTTTCAAGGTCACGGGAACGGGCAAGGTGACTCGCCACCAGTCGATGCACAGCCACATCCTGACCAAGAAGACCACCAAGCGGAAGCGCAACCTGCGCAAGTCCGTCGAGGTCTCCCCCGCGTTCGCCGGCACAATCAGAGAGATGCTGCACAAGTAGGGCGCAGGCACACATCATTCATGGCGGCCGCCGGCGGGAAGGACCTGCCCCCCGGAGCCGCGGCCCCGGACCGGCGGCGAGAGCCGGACGCGCGGGCCACTGACCGCTCCCCCCTCGACGGGCTCGGAGCAGAAACGAGGTTCCAGACATGGCACGCGTCAAGCGCGGTAACAAGCGCCTCCAGAAACGGAAGAAGATCCTCAAGCTCTCCAGCGGCTTCTGGGGAACCAAGTCGAATGCCTACCGCATGGCCAAGCAGGCCGTGGACAAGGCGCTGGGCTACGCCTATCGCGACCGGCGGCAGAAGAAGCGCCAGCTCCGCAGCCTCTGGATCGTGCGTATCAACGCCGCCGCCCGGCTGCACGGCCTCTCCTACAGCCGTCTGATCGCCGGCCTCAAGGCCGCCGGCTCGACGCTCGACCGCAAGGTGCTGGCCGACATCGCCGTCACCGATCCCACAGGGTTCGGCGGGCTCGCCGAGATGGCGAAGACGGCGCTGGGCTCCCAGGCCAACTCCGGCGCCGTCGCCGAGGGTTGAGGAGCAAGGGGTAGAGAGCCGTGGAGATCGAGTGGCTCGACCTTCTGGAGTCCCGGGTGCGCGACGCCGTCGCGCGCCTGGCTGATCTCGACGAGGAGAACCGCTCGTTGCGGGACCGGGTCCGGGGCCTCGAAACCGAGGTCTCGGTCCTCTCCATCCCACCGGCCGTTCCCGAGGGGGACGGCGACGTCAACGAGGAGCTCGAAGCGCTCCGCGCGCGCGTCCGCGAGCTCCAGGGGAGCCTCGCCGCCGCCGAGACCGAGCGCGCTGAGGCCGCCGCGGCGGCGAAGAGCTGGGAGGTCGAGCGCGAGGAGGTGCGGCGGCGGGTGGAGGCGCTGACCGGGCGGCTGGCGGGGTTGGCGGACCTGTAGGGCGCGCTGCGCGCACCCTCCTCAACGCCGGTCCGCCCCCACCACCTCCGCCATCCCTTTCACCCCGTCCCGCTCCATCAGCGCCAGCAGCTCCCGATTGATCCGCCGCGGCAGGCCCGGTCCCTCGTAGACCAGGGCGGTGTAGACCTGCACCAGCGAGGCCCCGGCCCGCAGGCGCCGGTAGGCCTCCGCGCCGGAGTCGATCCCGCCGGCGCTGATCAACACGGCACGGCCGAAGAGCGCCCGGGCGACCGCCTCGAAGATCCGGAAGCTCTTCTCGCGCAGCACGCCGCCGGAGAGGCCGCCGAAATCCTTAGCCCCCGGCAGCAGCGCGTAGTCGGTCGTGGTGTTGGTGGCGATCACGCCGGCCGCGCCGGCGTCGACGGCGATCTCGCTCAAGGCCACCGCCGCCCCGGGCTCGAGGTCGGGGGCGATCTTCACCAGGATCGGCCGGGCGGTGATCCCTTTCGCCAGCCCGAAGAGGGCGCGGAGGAACTCCTCGTTCTGGAGGTCGCGCAGGCCGGGGGTGTTGGGCGAGGAGAGGTTCACCACCAGGTAGTCGGCCAGGTCGTGGAGGCCGCGGATCAGCGTCTCGTAATCGTCGAGCGCCCGCCCGGGGGGAGTCGCCTTGTTCTTGCCGAGGTTGACGCCGAGGGGGAGGGGGGCGGGGTGGACGCGGGCGAGGCGGCGGCGCATCGCCGCCAGCCCCGAGTTGTTGAAGCCGAGGGCGTTCTGCAGGCTCCGCGCGGCCGGATGGCGGAAGAGGCGGGGGCGCGGGTTGCCGGCCTGGGGGAGGGGGGTGACGGTGCCCACCTCGGCGAAGCCGAAGCCGAGCGCCGGAATGGCGCGCACGGCTTCGGCGTTCTTGTCGAAGCCGGCGGCGAGCCCCACGGGGTTGGCGAGCTGGCGGCCGAAGAGGGTCTGCCGCAGCGGCGCGGCGTCGATCTGGTAGTGCCCGCCGAGGGCGGCCGCGGCTCCCGGCACCGCCTGGAGCGCGCGCAGGGCGCCCATGCCAATCCCGTGGCTCGCCTCGGGGTCGAGCTGGAAGAGCAGGCGGCGGAGGGCGGGGTAGAAGGTCACGGGAGGGGCATTGTACCGTCCGCCTGCCAGGACGGCACGAGGTTGACCCGCTTCCCTGCGGTTTTGACACCTGTGGTATATTGTCACTGGCCAAACCGCTGGCATTACGTAACTTGCTGGCCGGGGTAGGCACTACCGACGGATGAGACGACCCATGCCTTCAACCACCATACCGGTTGAGATCTTCGGCGAGGTGTACAACGTCCGCGGCAGCGACGAGAACGGGTACCTCCAGGAGCTGGCCAACCTCGTGGACCGCAAGATGCGGGAGGTGGCCGAGCACGTGAAGGGCGATACGGCCCGGATCGCGATCCTGGCGGCGCTCAATCTCGCCGACGAGCTGTTCCAGATTCAGAATCGGCAAGAAGGGGAACGGGTCGAGATCAGGGAGAAGGTGGCGGCGCTGACGGAGGAATTAACTCATGCCCTGGAGGGTTGAATCGGGGGCGGCGGCGCCAGCTCAAGATATAATGGAACAAGGGTCAGCATCCCCTGCGTGGTTCGTAATGGGTTTTACAGTTGTAGAACCAACATTCATTCCACGGGAGTCTTTTACTCGTGTGGCCTGTGCCAGCCTCGCATCGACGAGGACGCTAACGGCTCACGAAGCGGACACCCACCTGGCGCGTAGGTTCTAAACGCACGGGCCCACACGGCCGCGTGGGGGATGCCTTTACCCTCCTCCTCTTCGAGGGGGCCTTCCCAGATCTCGCCGGATCCCTTTGTACATATAAGGGGTAACCGGTGGATACCGCAATCATCATCCTGGCCGTGGCCTTCCTGGCTGCCGCGGTCTTAGTCCTCATCTTCGGCTGGCGCTCCCTGCGCCACGAGAAGAAGCGCGTGCTGGACGTCGCGCAGCGCGAGGCCGCCCAGGTCATCGACGACGCCAGGCGGCAGAGCGAGACCCAGATGCGGGAGGCCGAGATCGCGGCGCGGGAGAAGCTCCTCCAGGCGCGCAGCGAGTTCGAGAAGGTCTCCCGCAAGCGGCGCGCCGAGCTCGAAGCGCAGGAGCGCCGCCTCACCCAGAAGGAAGACGGCCTCGACAAGCGGGGCGAGGAGCTCGGCCGCCGCGACAAGGAGCTCTCGCAGCTCGACCGCTCGCTGGTCACCCGTGAGAAGAGCGTCGAGAAGCGCGAGGTGGATCTCGAGAGGATGTTCTCCGAAGAGCGCGTCAAGCTCGAGCAGATCGCCGGCCTCACCGCCCAGCAGGCCCGGGACGAGCTGGTGCGCACGATGGAGGGGGATGCCCGGATCGAGGCCGCCCACATCGTCAAGCGCATCGAGGACGAGGCCCGCGAGCAGGCCTCCCGGCAGGCCCAGCGCATCATCGGCATGGCCGTCCAGCGCGCCGCCTCCGACTACGTCTCCGAGACCACGGTCTCGGTCGTCATGCTCCCCAACGACGAGATGAAGGGGCGCATCATCGGCCGCGAGGGGCGCAACATCCGCGCCCTCGAGACGGCCACGGGGGTCGACCTGATCGTCGACGACACCCCCGAGGCGGTCATCCTCTCAGGCTTCGATCCGTTCCGCCGCGAGGTCGCCCGGGTGGCGCTCGAGCGGCTGATCGTCGACGGCCGCATCCATCCGGCGCGCATCGAGGAGATCGTCGAGAAGGTCAAGGCGGAGTTCGAGCAGAAGATTCTGCAGGAGGGTGAGGCGGCGCTGCTGGAGCTGGGCATCCCCGGCATGCACCCGGAGCTGATCCGCCTCCTCGGCCGGCTGCGCTACCGCACCTCCTACGGCCAGAACGTCCTCCAGCACAGCAAGGAGGTCGCCTTCCTCGCCGGCACCATGGCGGCCGAGCTCAAGGCCAACATCGCCGTCGCCCGCCGCGGCGGCCTGCTGCACGACGTCGGCAAGGCGATCGACCGCGAGATGGACGGCACCCACCTGCAGATCGGCATCGACCTGCTGCGCAAGTACGGCGAGACCGAGGAGGTCGTCCACTCGATGGCCTGCCACCACGGCGACTACGACCCGCAGACGGTCGAGGCGGTGCTGGTGACCGCCGCCGACGCCCTCTCGGCCGCCCGCCCGGGCGCCCGCCGCGAGGTGCTCGAGACCTACGTCAAGCGGCTCGAGAAGCTGGAGGAGATCGCGTCGAGCTTCAAGGGGGTGCAGAAGACCTTCGCCATCCAGGCGGGGCGCGAGATCCGCATCATCGTCGACAGCGGCAAGATCGGCGACGAGGCTGCGCTCTGGCTGTCGAAGGACATCGCCCGCAAGGTGGAGCAGGAGCTGACCTACCCCGGCCAGATCAAGGTCACGGTGATCCGCGAGACCCGCTCGGTCGAGTACGCCCGATGACTGCCAGGGTGACTGCCAGGTAACTACCGCGATGAAGCTGCTCTTCGTCGGCGACGTGATCGGCAAGCCGGGGCGGCGGGCCCTCCAGCACCTGCTCCCCCGGCTGGTCGACCACCATCGCGCCGATTACGTGGTGGTCAACGTCGAGAACTCCGCCGGCGGCTTCGGGGTCACCCCGGACGTCCTGCGGGAGATCGCCGAACTGCCGATCGACGTCTATACGACCGGCAACCACGTCTGGGACAAGAAGGAAGCCTACGATCTGCTCGAGCGCGAGCCGCGCCTTTTGCGCCCCGCCAACTACCCCGCGGGGAACCCCGGCAGGGGGGTGCACCTGGGGGAGACGCCGGCCGGCATCCCGGTGGCGGTGATCAACCTCGAGGGGATGGTGTTCATGAGCAATCTCGACTCGCCGTTCCACGCGGCGGACCGGCTGCTCCGCGGGCTCGATCCGAAATACAAGGTGATCCTGGTCGACTTCCACGCCGAGGCGACGAGTGAGAAGCAGGCGATGGGCTTTTATCTCGACGGCCGGGTGAGCGCCGTGCTCGGCACCCACACCCACGTCCCCACCGCCGACGAGCGGATCCTCCCCAACGGCACCGCCCTGCAGACCGACGCCGGCATGACCGGCCCCTACGAGTCGGTGATCGGCATGCGGGTCGACAAGGTGCTCAAGCGCTTCCTCCTCCAGACCCCCTCGTCCTTCGAGGTCGCCAAACGCGACGTGCGCCTCGCCGGCACCGTCGTCGACATCGACGAGGCGACCGGCAAGGCGCGGGGGATCGAGCGGCTGCTAGTGCCGGACGACACGCAGGTCTGAGTCGCGAGGCCTAGCGCCCGCTCTCCGGCTTCTGGGGCCAGCGGACGAAGTAGCCGTCCATCCAGGGGATGTCCTGGTCGAAGTCGGTGGGCTCGAAGGCTTTGACCTCGTAGTGGGTGCCGGAGAACTTGCCGTCCCGCCCGGCGCTGCGCAGCGCCATCACTAGGATCGCGTTCGGGTCCTTGGTGTTGAGCCGGAACTCGTAGGGGTGCCCCCAGCCGTCCGCCGCCGGGATCGCGGCGACGTACCTGGGGACCAGGATCGCCGCCAGATCCTCGCGGGAGATCACCGGCACCCGCTGCAGGTCCACCGTCGTCGCCTTGCTCTCCTTCTCGGCCTGCTCGTGGGCCTTCTTGCTCCGTTTCGGCGCCACCTCTTCCTTGTACCAATGCCACATCGCCGTGCCGACGTTGCGGATGTCGCTGACCGTCTGCTTCTGGGCCAGCAGGTCGGGACTTGCCGCCTCCTGGGCGCGGGAGGCGGTGGGCAGCAGCAGCAGTGAAAGGGTGCCGAGCAGCAGGGTACGTTGAATACGAACGATCATTTTTCTTCTCCTTGTCGAAGATGGGGACGGGATCTCCCTGTCGCAAAGGAGTGTACCACTGCTGTATTACTACGGCAATACAGTTCAGGGCTTCAGGAACAGGATGTACCCCTCTCCAGCGTCGGGATCGCGGGCGACCTCGGCGAGCGGCGGCAGGTTCCGCAGCCGGGCGAAGTCGTCGCGCTGGGCGAGGAGCCAAGCGCGCCCGGGGCGGGCGAGAAAGGCCCGGAGCCTCGCCTCGCTGTTGAGGTCGACGCAGAAGCGGTGGGTGTGGAAGAGGAAGGTCGAGTCGAGGCGCGGGTAGATGCCGTAAGGCTCGCCCGGCGCCATGCGGGCGGCCAGGACGCGGGAGAGGCCACGGGCCGACTTATAGACGTCGAACCGGGGCAGCGCGTAGAGGGCCATGCCGAGGCCGGTCAGGGCCATGCCCACGGCGAGCGCGGCCGCGGCACCGGAGATCTTGCCGGAGCGGGACAACCACCAAGCGGCAGCCGCGCCGAGGAGGAGGGGGAGGAGGACTGCCACCAGCCCCCAGGCGAAGGCGATCCCACCCAGCGGGCCCACCTCCGGCCGCTGCCGACCCGCCACGGGCAGGGCGGCGACGATCAGCAGGACGATCCCGGCCGCAAGTCCCAGTGGGACGACCACACCTCGCCGCCAGCGGGGCCAGGAGGCGGCGGCGAGGTCGAGCCCCGCCCCCGTCAGCAGGGCCATCGCCGGATACATCGTCAGGATGTAGACCGACCGCTTGGCGGGGGAGATGCTGAAGAAGAGCAGGGTGACCGCGACCCAGCAGAGGCAGAACAGGAAGCCGGCCCGCGATGGACCGGCAACGTCTCCCTCCTGGCGAAAGGGGCGGAGGCCGCCCACCAGCCGTTTCCAGCCGGCAACGATCGCCGTCGGCAGCAGGAAGGACCAGGGGAAGAAGTCGCCGGGGATCGTCCCCAGGTAGAAGTAGGGGGGCGCGAAGTGGTGCCAGGGGTTGGCGTAGCGGGTTACGTTCTGCCGGAAGACGATCTGGCGCAGGTAGTCCGGCCCGGCGTCGAGCGCGGCCGGCACCAGCCAGGCGAGCACCACCGCGGCATACAGGAGGAGCCCGCGACCGATCCGCAGCCGCTTCAACTCCGCCCGGTCGCCGGTGATCCAGAGGAAGGCGAGAATCGAGAGCAGCGGCGGCAGCAGGCCGACTGGCCCCTTGGCCAGGGTGGCGACGCCGGCGGCGAGAAAGAACAGGGGGTAGAGCCCCGGCCGCCGCTCCGTGAAGCCGCGCACCCAGAACCAGACGCCGAGCGTCACCAGGGCGGTGAGCAGCATGTCGATCTGCCCGAACCTCCCCTGCCAGATCACCTTGAAGCAGGTGCCGAAGGCGGCGGCGGCGAGCCAGGCGGCGCGGCGGCCGAAGAAGCGCTCGCCGATCGTGTAGACGAGGAGCAGCGCGCCGATGGCGGCGAGCGCGGAGGGGAGGCGGGCGGCGGTCGCGTCGAGCCCGCCGGTCAGCCGGCCGAACAGGGCGATCGACCAGAAGAGGAGGGGGGGCTTCTGGCTGTAGACCTCCCCGTTCAGGTGCGGCACCGCCCAATGGCCAAGCAGCGGCATCTCGCGCGCCACCTCGGCATAGCGCGCTTCGTCCGGGTTCCAGACGTCGTGCCAGCCCAGGCCGGGCAGGAACAGCAGCGCTCCCAGCGCCGCCAGGATCAGGAGGTCGCGCCGGCGTCCGCCCGGCTCAGTCGGCATCCGCGGTCCGCGGGGTTTCGGGCTGGATTTCGGGCCGGTGGATGAACCAGAGGTTCCGCGTGTAGATCAGGAAGCCGGTGGCCTGGCCGATGATGAAGACGGGGTCCCGCTTGTGGATGGCGTAGGCGAGCAGCACCGCCCCGCCGCCCAGGCTCAGGTACCAGAAGGATCGCGGGACGACGCTCTGCTTGCGCCGCTCCGATGCGATCCATTGGACGAAGAAGCGGCCGAAGAAGAAGGCTTGGCCGATGAAGCCGATGACGAGCCAGGTGTCCCAAGTGAATTTGTAGTCCAAACCTCGATCTCCTCGGACAGATGGGGGTCGATCCAGCGCTTCTGCATCCAGCGCACCGCGAACAGGTCCGCCAGCGCGCGCCAGAGACGGTTGCTGATGTTGTACTTGGGCTGGCCGTGGAGCCGCGGCCGGTGATTGACCGGGATCTCGGTCGTCCGCGCCCCCGCCATCTTGAGCAGGGTGGGGAGGAAGCGGTGCATGCCGGTGAACATGGGGACGTGGCGCAGGAGATCGGCGCGGCAGGCGCGCAGGGTGCAGCCGACGTCGGTGACGTTGTCGTGGGTGAGCCGGTTGCGCACCCGGTTGGCGATGCGCGAGGAGGCCTTGCGCACCCAGGTGTCCCGCCGCTGGGTGCGCACGCCGCTGACCACGTCGTAGTGGTCCATCAGGGCGAGCAGCCGCGGGATGTCCGCCGGATCGTTCTGGAGGTCGGCGTCGAGGGTGACCACGACGGCGCCGCGGGCGAAGCGGAAGCCGGCGTCGAGGGCCGCCGTCTGCCCCGAGTTGCGCTGCTGGTGGACCACCCGCACGGCCGGGTCTTCGCGCGCCAGGCCGAGCAGGACCCCGGCGCTGCCGTCGGTGCTGCCGTCGTCGACGTAGATCACCTCGTAGGGGCGGCCGGCCGACCGCATCGCCCCCTGGACCTCGGCCGCCAGCAGGGGGAGGTTTTCCTCCTCGTTGTAGACCGGGATGACGACGGAGATCTCGGCGGGCGCGGGATCTTTCTGCGTGGGCGATCGCATCGGGGGTATCTTAAACGACGGGCCGCTTCTTGAGCCGGGACCTCATCCAGTGCTATATCCCGTCACGTAGCTGTTGCAAGTGGCGTCCACGGGTGTGCGGAGCGCGGAGAGACCATTCAATCATGAGATTCCTCAAAGCCGGGCCTTTCGGGCCCTCGTTCCTCCTTTTCTGCGTCATTCTCGCGGCGGGGCTGTTCGCGCCGCCGGCCGCCCGCGCCGTCGAGCCGGCCTACATCTCGCTGAACGCCGGCCTGATCGAGCTCTTCGACCCGGACACGCGCGCCCAGGTCGGCGCCGAGGTGCGCTTTTCCCCCCGCCGGTTCCACTGGCTACCCGGTTTCATCCCGGAGCTCTCCCCGGTGGCCGGCGGCCTGATCGCGAACAAGGGCACCATCTACGTCTACGGCGGCTTCCGCTGCGACGTGCCCCTGCGGGGAGGGTGGGCCTTGAGCCCGCAGTTCGCGGCCGGCATCTACAGCCATAACGAGGGGATCGACCTCGGAGGGCCGCTCGAGTTCCGCTCCGGGCTCGAGATCTCCCGCGCGCTCCGCGGCGGCCGCGCGCGCGCCGGCCTGCTGCTGTACCACCTCTCGAACGCGGGCTTCTACGAGCACAACCCGGGCACCGAGGGGCTGGTCTTGACCTACAGCGTCCGGCCGTGATGCCTGTGCTATCCTGCCGCCCATGGCGGTCGATCCCGAGCTGTTGGAAATCCTGGTCTGTCCGAAGTCCAAGGGGGAGCTGGAGCTGATCGAGCTCCCTCGCGAAATGCGGGGTCCGTTGGTGGAGAAGTACCGCGAGCACTTCCGGGACGAGGAGCCGGTGGTGGAGCAGGGGCTCTACTGCGCGGTTTCCGGCCTGGTCTACCCCATCGTCTCCGACATCCCGATCATGCTCATCGAGGAGGCGCTCCCCGCCTCCGCCGTCGGGCGCTGAGGCTCCCGCCGGACTGTCGCGCCGCGCCCGCCGTGGCTCCCCTTTTCGAGGCTTCCGACTCCCGCGCCGAGCGGACCGGCTACTGGCTCTTCCTCTCGCATCTGGCGGCGATCTTCGCCATCGCCGCCTCGGAGATCCTGCTCGGGCTGACGCTCCTCGCGCTCCCCTGGACGCGCCGCCGCTCCGTACCGTGGAGCGTGCTGGCGCCGATGGCGATCCCGGTCGGCCTCTACCTCCTGACGCTGGTGGGCTCGTTTCTCGCCTCTCCCGACCGGATGGCCAGCTCGCGCGGCCTGTCGGAGATCTTCACCCTCACGACCTTCCTCGCCGCCCCCTTCCTCGTGCGCGGCGAGCGGCAGGTCCGGCTGGCGGTGGACACCCTGATCGTCCTCGCCGCCCTGCTCGCCTGCGAGGGGCTCTCCCAGTTCCTCTTCGGCTACGGCGACATCGACCGGCGGATCCGCGGCCCGTTCTCGCACTACATGACCTTCTCGGGCTTCCTGCTGGTCTGCGACCTGCTGCTGCTGGCCTCGATGCTCTACACCGGCCGCTGGCGGCACCCCTGGAGGTGGGCGGCGCTGGCGGCGATCAACGCCGCGCTGCTCGGCAGCTACACGCGCAACGCCTGGGTGGCGCTCGCCCTGTCGCTGACCGTGATGATCGCGTTCCGGGTGCCGCGGCTGCTGGCGGCCTACGTGCCGGCGGCGGTGCTGTTCGTCGCGCTGGCGCCGGTGCCGATCCTGCACCGGGTGGTCTCGATCGTCGACCTGCGCGACGCCTCGAACTACGACCGGCTCTGCATGCTGGAGGCGGGGCTCACCATGGTCCGGCAGCGCCCGCTGTTCGGCGTCGGGCCGGATCTGGTGAAGCGGTTCTATCCCATCTACCGCGCTCCGGCGGCGCCGCGCTACGAGGTCCCCCATCTCCACAACAGCCTGCTGCAGCTCGCGGCCGAGCGGGGGCTCCCCGCCCTCGCCTCTTATCTGGCGATGACCCTCGTCTCGGCGGCGGCCGCCTGGCGGTGGTTCGTCCGCGAGGGAGGACGCCGGGGCCCGCGGGCCGACCTCTACATGGGCGTGATGCTCGCCCTCCTCGCCTTCAACCTGGCGGGGCTGTTCGAGAACAACTGGGGGGATACCGAGGTGCAGCGGCCGATCCTCTTCGTGCTGGCGATCCCCTTCTGCCTCCACGGCCTGGAGCGCGAGGCGCAAACCCCGCCGGGTGAGTGATATATAGGTCCCGCGGGCACACCCGTTGCGAAGCGTCTCGCGAGGACGGGAAGCGCCCCTGGGACCACTGTGTTTTGACGCCGAGCGATGATCTCAAGAGAGGACGGCCGGCCGTGCGCCTCGATCAGCTATTGGTGGAGCGGGGGCTGTTCCCCAGCCGCGAGCAGGCGCGCCGGGCGGTGATGGCGGGCACGGTGGAGGTGGAGGGGCGGCGGGTGGACAAGCCGGGAACCGCGGTCTCCGGAGAATCCCGCGTCGCGGTGCTGGCGCCGAAGGAGCCTTTCGTGTCGCGGGCGGGGCGGAAGCTGGCCCATGCCCTCGACCACTTCGGCGTCGATCCGGCGGCCCGGGTCTGCCTCGACGTGGGGGCCTCGACGGGGGGCTTCACCGACTGCCTGCTGCAGCGGGGCGCGGCGCGGGTCTACGCCGTGGACGTCGGCTACGGCCAGCTCGACCTGCGGCTCCGCAACGACTCCCGGGTGGTGGTGATGGAGCGGATCAACGCCCGCCACCTCGCGCCGGACGCCCTGCCGGAGCCGTGCGGCCTGATCACCATCGACGTCTCCTTTATCTCCCTGCTCAAGATCGTCCCCGCCCTGCTGCCGCATCTGGCCCCCGCCGGTCTTCTGCTGCCGATGATCAAGCCGCAGTTCGAGGCCGGCCGCGGCGCCGTCGGCAAGGGGGGGATCCTGCGCGACGAGGAGGTCCGCGGACGGGCCGTCCGCGAGTGCGCCGAGGGGATCGCCGCTCTGGGCCTTGTGCCGCTCGGCGTCTTCGATTCGCCGGTGGCCGGCACCGGCGGCAACCGCGAGGCCTTCGCCCTCTTCCGCCAGGGGGAGGGCCAGGCATGAGCCCGATCGATTTTCAGCGCGTCGGCATCGTCGCCAAGGCGGCGAGCCGCGAGGCGATGAAGACGGCCTGCGAGCTCTCCGAGTGGCTGCGCCGCCGCGGCCTCGAGGCGGCGCTCGACGAGGCCACCCTGCGCGCCCGCGGCATCGCCGGCGAGCCCGCCTTCGATCCCGGCGGCCGCTGGGACCTGGTGGTGGTGCTCGGCGGCGACGGCACCCTGCTCGGGGTGGCGCGGTCGCTGGCGCGCGGGGTGCCGATCCTCGGGGTCAACCTCGGCAACCTCGGGTTCCTGACCGAGATCAACCGCGGCGAGCTCTACCCGGCCCTGGTGCAGGTACTGGAGGGGCGGTTCGCGATCGAGGAGCGCTCGCTCTTCGACGTCGAGCTGCGGCGCGACGGCGCCCCCTCGATCTTCCGGGTGCTCAACGACGCGGTGATCACCAAGAGCGCTCTCGCCCGCATCATCGAGCTGACGCTGCGGGTGGACGGCCACCTGATCGCCCGTTTCCGCGCCGACGGCCTGATCATCTCGACGCCGACCGGCTCGACCGCCTACAACCTGTCGGCGGGGGGGCCGGTGCTCCACCCGCTGCTGCCGGTCGCGGTGCTGACCCCGATCTGCCCGCACGCCCTGTCGCTGCGCCCGATCGTCGTGCCCGACGCCGGCCCGATCGAGGTGACGCTCGAGACCCAGGCCGAGGAGGTCTACCTGACGCTCGACGGCCAGGAGGGGACCTCGCTCGGCTTCCGCGACACCGTCCGGGTCACCCGCGGCGCCGCCAAGGTGCAGCTCGCCAAGGTGAGCGCACGCAGCTTCTACGACAGCCTGCGCGGCAAGCTCCGCTGGGGGGGCCTCTCGGGCGCCTCCGAGGGGAGCGACGACCCCTGGAGCGAGCCCGGGAGCGGGGGGGCGCCGGCTTGAGCGAGCCGCGGGAGCCCTCGTCGCTCGCGGAGGCGGCGCCCGCGGAGCCGGACCCCTCCACGCCGCGGCGGCCGGGGCGGGTGCGGCGCTGGGTGGTGCGCCCCATCTTCTGGGGGCTCCTCCTGCTGGTCGTCCTGGCCGCGGCCGGGTGGTTCCTGCTCCAGAGCCGGCTCGTGCGCGAGAAGGCGGTAGAGCGGGCGGTGGCGGCCGCCCGGCAGTACCTGCACCGGGACGTCCGGATCGGGAGCGTTGACTTCACCCTCTTCCCCGCCACCGTCGAGCTGCGCGATGTGGTGCTCCCCGGCCCGCTGCCGGCCGATCCGCCGGTCCTGCGCGCGCCGCTGGTGGCGCTCCAGTTCTCCGTCCAGGACCTCCGCGGGAAGGTCTTCGACATCGACGAGATCGAGGTCTCCCACCCCCAGGTCTACCTCCAGTTCAACCCCGACGGCACCAGCAATCTCCCCACCTTCGGCACCGGCGCGAGCGGCGGCCCGAAGCGTTTCGACGTCCGGATCGGCCACCTCCTGGTCCAGGACGGCACCCTGCGGATCAATGAGCGCAGCCTGCCGTTCCAGCTCGACGCCAAAGCCATCTGGGGGCGGGGGATCGGCCGCGCCGAGCGGGGGGGCAAAGGGGGGAACCGGATCGACCTGCTGGCGACCGCCCAGGAGGTGGTCGCCACCCTGCCGCGGGCGAAGCCCTACGCGTTCACGCTGTCGGCGAAAGGGAGCGTGATCCCGGAGCAGGGGAGGATCCAGATCGTCAACACCCATCTCGCCGGGCCGGACCTCACCGGCCGGGTGGACGGCTTCGTCGATTACCGGCCCGAGAGCCGGCGGGTGGAGCTGAGCCTCCAGGCCGACGGCGCGGCCCACTGGGTCAACCGCGTCGGCTACGCGGAGCAGCCGCTCGCCGGGCCGGTGTCGGCGAAGGCCCGCTTCGTCTGGACACCCGCGGGTTGGAGCTACGGGGGGACCGCCACCTCGCCGCGCCTCGCCACGCTCGGCCGGGTGATCCAGGAGATCCAGGCCAGGTTCACCGGCGGCCGCGACGGTGTCGACGTCCAGCTCGAGCGCGCGCGCTACGCCGGGGGATCGGTCAAGGGGCTGATCTCGGTCGACACGGCGCAGAAAGGTCCCGGCGTGCCGGTCTCGCTCGACCTCGACCTGGCGGACCTCTCGCTCCACCAGCTCCTCGCCGACCAGTTCCCCGGCGAGGAGCTGCCCATCGCCGGCGGCCTCTCCGGCCGCACGGGCGGCACCTTCGAGTACCGGTTCAACAGCGAGCACGTGCTCGCCGGCAGCGGCCGGGCCGCCCTCCACGTCCGCGGCACCGGCGAGACCGGGCTGCCGGTGGCGGGGGACCTCCCCGTCACCCTCGACCGCGGGGTGATCTCCGGCCGCGCCCTCCACCTGACCCTGCCGGGCCAGGATGTGACCTCGCCGGGCTTCACCTACGACCTCCAGCGCGGCTCGGGTCAGCTCGACTTCCGGCTGGCGAGCCAAGACGTCGGCCCGCTGGGGCCGGTGCTCCTGGGTCCTCCGAAAAAAGGGGAGCCGCCGGCCTTCTGGCTCCCCACGGCGGGGCGCGGCACGGCCGAGGGGTCCATACGGTTCGCCGGCAAGGACTACTCGCTGCGGCTCCTGCTCGACCTGCAAGGGGTGGTGGCGCCGGTGACGGCTGCGGACACCGTCCGCGGCTCTCTTTCCTTGAGCCCGCGGGCGCTGGACGACCTGCGGCTCGACCTCACCCACGGCGGCGGCGCCCTGCTGGTGACCGGCCGCGTGCCGCTGGCGGCGGCGGGGCAGAAGGTCGCCTCCCAGCCGCTCGCCCTGGCGATCGACGCCGAGCAGTGGCAGGCCGGGGGGCTCGCCTACCTGCTGGGGCCCGACCTCGTGAAGCAGTTCCAGGGGGAGCTTTCCGGCCGTGTCGATCTCGCCGGTTTTCCCGACCGCCTGACCGGCCGCGTCGACGCCACGATCGCCGGCCTCGTAGCCTACGGCTACTCCCTGGGCAAGGGGCGTGCGGCCATCGCCTTCGACGGCGGTCACGTCACCATCGAGCAGGGAGCTGTAGAAACCCCGGCGGGGACCGTCTTCGCCCACGGCAGCGTCGACACCGCGACCGAGGCGATGAACCTGACGGTGCTCGCCCCGGCGCTCACGCTCGCCGCCGACCCGCTCCGGCGCGTCCTGGGCGGCGAGCTCACCGGCACGATGAGGGTGGAGGCCGCGGCCACGGGCACCCTGCGCCAGCCGCAGGCGACCGTCTCGGTGCGCGGGCGGGACCTGGCGCTCCAGGGCCGGTCCCTCGGCCAGCAGGGGGAGACCAGCGCCGTGGCCACCTGGGACGGCCAGCGGATCGACGTGCGCGGGTCGCTCCTCGGGCTCGCCTCCTTCCAGGGGAACGGCCGGCTGGACCGCCGGGGAGCCGACCTGGCGATCGATCTGCGGAGCGACAATCTGGGGACCCTGGCGCGCGCCCTTGCCGCCCAGCCCCTGCCGGAGTTCACCGGCTCCCTCGCAGGCACCGCCGCCCTCGCCGCCGACTTCGGCGCCGGCACCTACCGCGCCGTGGTCCGGCTCCCCGACCTGCGGCTCCAGTACCAGGGGCGGACGGTCGCCAGCAAGGAGCCGGTCGTGGTGGAGATCGGTCCGGAGCGCGCCGATATCCAGTCCCTCTATCTGGTCGAGCCCGGCACCGAGAACGAGCTGATCGCCCGTGGCACCGTGGGTTTCGGGGGCAAGCCGCTCAAGCTGAGCTTCCAGAGTACCCTCGCGGCCACCTGGGCCGGGCTCTTCCTGCCTGCGGACTACCGGGTGGAGGGGGCCGTCGACCTCCTCGGCGTCGTGCGCGGCACCGCGAGCAACCCCTCGCTGAGCGGCGAGGGGGAGGTGCGGGGGGGGCGGTTGATCGTGCCGTCGTTCGCGCAGTCGATCGACGACGTCAACGGCTCGCTCTCCTTCAACCAGAACCGCATCTCGATCGACGGCGTGCACGCCCGCCTGGGGAACAACGGCATGCTCCGGTTCAGCGGCGGGCTGGATCTGCCGCGGCCGGGCCGGGGGTTCGCCTATCAGATCACCGTCGACGCCAGCGACGTCAGTGCGCGGTTCCCCGAGTTCCTCAACAACCGCGGCGACGCCAACCTGTCGCTGATCTCGAACGACGGCGGGCGGGTGATCCAGGGGGACGTCCGCCTCGAGCGCTCCCTCTACGTACAGGACATCAACGTCGACCTGATCGAGCTGATCCAGGGGCTCTTCCAGCGCCAGCGCCTCGAGCTGGCCGAGACCGACACCTTCCAGACCACGACCCAGCTCAACATCGGGATCAGCGGGCCGCACGACGTCCTGCACGTCCGCAACAACGTCGCCAACCTCCAGGGGGACGTGAAGCTGGACGTCCGCGGCACCCTCGCCCGGCCGGTCATCTTCGGCGACGTCACCCTCGATCCCGGCGGCACCCTCGTCTACAACGACAACGACTACCAGGTGCAGCGGGGGGCGCTGACGTTCAGCAACCCCAACCGGGTCGATCCGGTGATCAACCTGGTGGCCACCACCGAGGTCCAGGGCTTCAACATCACGCTCAACCTCGGGGGGACGCTGGAGCACCCCGACATCCACCTGGCCTCGGACGCCAACCTGGCCGACCTCGAGATCTTCTCGCTGATCGCCGGCAGCCAGCGGCCGACCGAGAGCCCGCTCGCGCCGCCCACGCCCACCGACCAGCAGACCCCCGCCAGCCAGCTCGCGCGCCAGTTCCTCTACGGCCAGGCGGCCTCGGCCATCTCCAAGCGGGTCGGCACCCTGTTCCGCTTCGACCGCTTCCGGATCGATCCGGTCGTCCAGGCGGGCCAGCCCGTCTCCGGGGTCGGCATCACGGTGGGCAAGCGGCTGTCGAAGGACATCTTCATCACCTACTCGACCCTGCCGACCACCGGCCAGCAGTACATCGCCCAAGTCGAGTGGCAGGTGCGCAAGAACCTCACCCTGGTGCTCACCCAGGTCGGCGACGGCACCTACGCCATCGACGCCCAGTGGCAGCGGCGTTTCTGAACACACCCGATGAAACAGAGGAGAGCCGGCCTTTGAGCGGATGGAGGAGAGCGGCGTCCCGGCTCGTCCTCGCCCTTCTGGCGGTGGCGCCGCTCGCCGCCCAGGAACCGGCCCCGGCGGTCGCGCCGGAGCCGGTGGAGAGCGCCGGGCCGGTCGTCACCGCGATCGAGATCCGCAGCGACGCGCCCCTTCCCGAGGCGCAGGATTTCACCGGCCTGATCGAGGCCGAGGTGGGGGAGCCCCTGACCGACGAGCGGATCCGCCACACCCTGCGCAACCTCCAGGCGAGCGGCACGGCCTCCGAGATCGAGCTCTATACCCGCGACGATCCGGAGCGGGGCGGGGTCGTGGTGGTGATCGTCTTCCGCGCCGTGGTGCAGGTGTCGGAGGTCCGCGTCACCGGCAAGCTGGGGCTCTCGCGGGATTCCCTGCGGCGGGTCATCCCCCAGGGGGATTCCCAGCCGCTCTCCGAGGACAAGGTGCTGCAGGGAGTCGAGGATCTCAGGAATCTCTACGAGCGCAACGGTTACTTCCACGCGCGGGCCCGCGTCGCCGTCGAGACCGACCCGATCCGCCTCCGCTCCGTGGTCACCTATCACGTCGTCAGCGGCCCGCGCGCTACCGTGAGCACCATCGCCTTCGATCACCCCGTGACCCCCTTCCCGGCGGCCGAGCTGGTCAAGCAGCTCCGGCTCCAGTCGGGCAAGCCGTTCAGCAAGCGCGTCGCCGGCGAGGACGCCGAGCGGCTCCAGGACTGGCTCATCCGCCGGCAGTACGGCCAGGCGCGGGTCGACCCGCCGGCGGAGACGCGCGAGGAGCAGAGCAACACCGTCAAGCTCACCTACCCGATCGTGATCGGCCCCAAGATCGTGCTCGTCGTCCAGGGGGCCGACCAGAAGAAGCTGCGCCGCGCGGGGCTCCTCCCGTTCTTCGGCGAGTCCGGCTTCGACGAGGCCTTGGTGCTGCAGGCGCAGAGCCGCATCAAGACCTATTTCCAGCAGCAGGGGCATTACGACGTGCGGGTCGACACCGACGAGAAGCGGACCGACGGCCAGCTCGTGCTCACCCTCGCCATCACCCCCGGTCCGGTCTGCACGCTCCGGCAGATCGTCTTCCAGGGCAACGTGGAGGTCCCCGAGGCCAGGCTGCGCCCGATCCTGAAGACGTCCGAGCCCAACCTCCTGCGCCGGGGGAGCGGCCGGCTGGTGCAGGCGGACCTCGACGCCGACCTCGAGAACCTCCGGCGCTACTATGCCCTCGCCGGCTATACGCAGGCCAAGGCCGGCCCCGCCCAGGTCGAGCGCACGGGGCAGGACCTGCGGCTCGTCATCCCGATCCAGGAAGGGGCGCGCGAGCGCGTGGTGAAGGTGGCGTTCGAGGGGGTCACGGCGCTCGACCTCGGCGCATTGCGCAAGACCCTGCCGCTCCAGGAGGGGGGCGGTTTCCACCCCGTCCTGCTCGACGGCACGCTGGACGTCCTCCGCGAAAAGTACGCCGCCAAGGGGTATACCCGGGCCCAGATCTCCGCCCGCCAGGACTGGAACCCGGACCACACCCTGGTCGACCTCACCGTCGAGGTGCTCGAAGGTCCCCGCCAGGTGGTGGACCGCATCCTCGTGCGCGGCAACCAGCGAACGCAGGGGAACGTGATCCAGCGGACGGTCGACCTCGCCCGCGGCGAGCCGGTCAGCCAGGCCAAGCTCTTCGAGACCGAGCGCAGCCTCTACCAGCTCGGCATCTTCTCCCGGGTCGACGTGGAGTTCGTCCCCTCCAGCCTCGACGAGACCGAGCGCGACGTGCTGATCCGGGTCGAGGAGGGGAAGCCGCGCAGCGTCCTCTACGGCGTCGGCTGGGACTCCGAGAGCGGTTTCCGCGGCTCGCTGGCCTTCACCGACAACAACGTCTGGGGGAAGGCCTACAGCCTGCGAACCGACCTGCGCTGGAGCCAGCGCGACAAGCGCTTCCACTTCACGTTCAACCAGCCCTATCTGGGCCAGCATCCGGTCTCGCTCACCTCGACCCTCTTCTACGAGCAGGAGTCGCCGGCGGACCGCCCCTACCAGGTGACCCGTTACGGCGCCCGGGTGGAGGCCGTGCGCGTCTACGGCAACCGCCGCTTCAGCCTCGGCCTCGACTCCCGCATCGTCGAGCCGAGCGTCGATCCCGGCATCGCCTCGAACGAGATCGAGCGGCTCGACCAGCCCTACCAGGTCACCAGCTTCGTGCCGAGCTTCTTCTGGGACCGCCGCGACGACCCGCTGTCGCCGACCCGCGGCTGGAGCTCGCTGGTGCAGCTCCAGTACGCCTTCCCGGTGCCGGCGTTCCGTACCGACACCGAGTTCCTCAAGCTCTTCGTGCAGCAGACCGGGTACTACAACCTCGGTCGCCCGGGGGGCCTCGCGGCGAGCGTCCGCGTCGGTACGATCGCGCCCTTCAAGGCGATCCCGACGTCGGGTGGGATCGTGCTCGATTTCCCCAGCCGCAACGTGCCGATCGCCGAGCGCTTCTTCGCTGGCGGGGACGCCACGCACCGCGCCTACGGGCGCGACGAGCTGGGCATCCGGGGGGAGACGCTGATCCTCAACCCGAACGGCAAGGGCTATGTGCCCGTCGGGGGGGACGGCCTGCTCCTCCTCAATCTCGAGTACCGCTTCCCCGTCTTCGGCGACTTCGGCGGCACGGTCTTCTTCGACAGCGGCAACGTCTGGGGTGACTGGCGCTCGATCTCGCTGAGCGACCTCAAGAACGGCATCGGCCTGGGGGCGCGCTACAATTCGCCGATCGGCCCGATCCGTGCCGGCATCGGCTTCAAGCTCAACCGCGAGCCCGGCGAGTCGGGCTACGCGCTGTTCGTGAACATCGGGAACCCTTTCTAGGTCTCCGGGCCGTGGTTGACCCTCCGTCCGGCGGCGGCGTAGACTTCGCACTGGTAGCCACGCGTCCATCCTTCCCTGCGCCCGGGGTGGCCTCCGCGCCGCTCTCCGGCGAGAAAGCTTGCCGATACCTATGACCAACGAGACCCCCTTCGCTTCCATCGAGGAGGCGATCGCACGATTCCGCCAGGGCGAGATCGTCATCATCGTGGATGACGAGGACCGCGAGAACGAGGGGGACCTCGCCATCGCGGCCGAGAAGGTCACCCCCGCGGCGATCAACTTCATGGCCAAGCACGGGCGGGGCCTGATCTGCCTCGCCATGACCGAGGAGCGCTGCCGCGCGCTCGACCTGCCGCTGATGGTGGAGGACAACACCTCCACCTTCGGCACCGCCTTCACCATCTCCATCGAGGCCCGCGGCAAGGTGACGACCGGCATCTCCGCCGCCGACCGCGCCGCCACCATCCTCACCGCCATCGACCCGGCGACCCGGCCGGAGGACCTGCTCCGTCCGGGGCACGTCTTCCCGCTGCGCGCCCGCAAGGGGGGCGTCCTCAAGCGCGCCGGGCAGACCGAGGCATCGGTCGACCTCGCCGCCCTGGCCGGGCTCACCCCGGCGGGGGTGATCTGCGAGATCATGAACGACGACGGCACCATGGCCCGCGTGCCCGACCTCGACAAGGTCGCCCGCGAGCACGGGCTGCTGATGATCACCGTCTCCGACCTCATCAGCTACCGCCTGCGCCACGAGACCCTGGTGCGCAGGGTCGCCTCGCCCAACCTGCCGACGATCCACGGCGACTTCCGCATCCACGCCTACCGTTCGGACGAGACCGGCGACGAGAACGTGGCCCTGGTGATGGGGGAGATCGATCCCGAGGAGCCGACCCTGGTGCGCGTCCACAGCCAGTGCCTGACCGGCGACATCTTCGGCTCCTGCCGCTGCGACTGCGGCCCGCAGCTCGACAAGGCCCTGGAGCGCATCGCCGCCGAGGGGAAAGGCGTGCTCCTCTACCTCCTCCAGGAGGGGCGCGGCATCGGCCTGATGAACAAGCTGCGCGCCTACGAGCTCCAGGAGCAGGGGCACGACACGGTGGAGGCCAACGAGCGGCTGGGTTTCCGCCCCGACCAGCGCGACTACGGCATCGGCGCCCAGATCCTGCGCGACATCGGAGTCCGCAAGATGCGGCTGATGACCAACAACCCCAGCAAGTACATCGCCCTCAACGGCTACGGGCTGGAGATCGTCGAGCGCCTCCCGCTGGAGGTGCCGCCCACCGACTCCAGCCGTGCCTACCTCCGCACCAAGCGCGAGAAGCTCGGACATCTGCTAAAGCTCGTCTGATCGCCGGAGGCGGTGGCCCGAGAGCCACCGTTCCGGCCCGGCCCTCGCGAATTCTCGTCAGCCCCCGCCGATTGCGCGTGCCCCTTCCCGAATCTCCAGGGCGCGCTCGCGGATTCCGGTCCACGACTCGTGGAGATCCGGGAAGAACTCGCCGGCGGCGGCCGAAAATCCGCGGAGCTCCTACGCGCCCTCACGGCTTCCCTCCCGCCCCTCGCGCGGGCTTGCCGGGAATCCGGCACCAACCGGCCGGCACTCGCGAGGCGGCGGTGAGAACCCGCGAGAGCGGACGCGGCCTTCGCGAGCGCCGGAGGAGAATTGGCCGTGGGCTGCGGCGTGGAATGAGGCGCGTCCACGCGGAAAGCCGTAAAATGATCCGCGCACGGAATTCCTGATGAAAATTCTCCTCGTCACCTCACGCTACCCCTGGCCCCCCCGCCGGGGGGATCAGATGCGGGCCGTGCAGATGCTCGACTTCCTCTCGGACGAGCACGAGGTGACCCTGCTGGCGCCGGCCCCGGGCAGGGACCAGCCGCCGCCGCCCGCCGGCGTGCCATACCGCGTCGAGCTCTACCGGCCCGGCGGCACGGCGATTTTCTCGGGGATGGCGCGGGCGATCGTCAAGCATCTGCCGCTGCAGACCGGCCTCTTCTACCAGCCGGATCTGGGCCGGAAGCTCCGGGAGCTGGCGCCGGAGCACGACCTCGGCATCCTCCAGCTCGTCCGCCTGGCGATCCACGTCAACGATCTGGGCGATACACCGTTCGTGGTCGATCTGATCGACAGCCTCTCCCTCAACTTCTCGTTGCGGGCCGCCGTGGACCAGTGGTGGCGGGTGCCGCTGCTCAAGATCGAGGCGCGGTTGCTCGCGATCGCCGAGCGGCGGCTCGCCGAGCAGTCGGTGCGCATGCTCGTCGTCTGCGAGCGGGACCGGCAGGCGCTCGCCAACCGCCTGCCTCCCGGGCTCGCGGCCAAGGTCTCCGTGGTGCGCCTGTCCGTGCGCGACCGCAAGGTCGATCCGCCGCTCGACCGTGAGAAGCTCTGGCGCGAGGGGGACAAGGGGCCCGTCCTGGTGCTGACCGGCAACCTCGGCTACTTCGTCAACGCGGACGCGGTCACTTGGTGGCTGCGCGACGTCTGGCCGCAGCTCCGCCACTTCCGGCCGGACGTGCGCCTGGTGGTGGCCGGCGACCGGCCGTCGCGGGCGCTCCGCCGGGCGATCGAGGGGGCCGGCGCGCGGCTGATCGAGTCGCCGCGCGACCTGCGCTCGGTCATCGCCCAGGCCACGGTCTCGATCGCGCCGATGCGCTGCGGCTCGGGCGTGCCGATCAAGGTGCTGGAGGCCTGGGCGGTGGGGGTGCCGGTGCTCGCCACCTCCTGGGCGGTGGCGGGAACCTCCGGCCGCCAGGGGGAGGACTTCCTTCTGGTCGGCCAGCATCCGGTCGAATGGGTGACCGCCGTCACCGACCTGCTGGAGAACCCCTCCGCGCGGCGCTGGCTGATCGAGAACGGCCGCCGGCGCCTCGCCACCGACTACTCCCGTGAGGTCGTGCGGCAGCAGATGCTGGACGTGATCCACACCCTCGCGCCGGCGCCGGTGGCGCCGGAAGTCGTGGTCCCGGACGGGGCCGCGCGGCCGGTGTAGTCTCTCTTTCCTCTCTCTACGGCCCGTTTTTTGCTTCTCCTCCGGACCAGGACCCGGTGCGCCCGGGCTTCCGTTTTTTTCACCGGGGAGGAGTCGTCATGTGCGGCATCGCGGGGATCTACAACTTCCGCTCGGGGAGGCCGGCGGCTCCGAGCGAGCTGCGGGCGATGGGCGCCTGTCTCGCCCACCGGGGGCCGGACGACGAGGGGTACTACGAGGAGGGGCCGCTCGGCCTTGCCCACAAGCGCCTCACCATCCTCGACACCTCGCGGCGCGGGCGCCAGCCCATGTTCACCGAGGACGGCCAGCTCGCGATCACCTTCAACGGCGAGGTCTACAACTTCCTCGAGCTGCGCGCCGACCTCGAAACGCACGGGCACACCTTCCAGACTCAGACCGACACCGAGGTCATCCTCCGCCTCTACCAGGTCGAGGGGGAGGGGATGCTCTCGCGGCTCAACGGCATGTTCGCTTTCGCCATCTGGGACCGCCGGACCAAACGCCTGTTCATCGCCCGCGACCGTCTCGGCATCAAGCCGCTCTACTTCACCCTGAACGCGGACGGCATCGCCTTCGCCTCCGAGATCAAGGCCCTGTTCGCCGCCTCGCCGGAGCGGCCGAAGGTCCACCTGGAGATGCTCGACGCCTACATGAGCGTGGGCTACGTGCCGACCGAGCAGACGCTGTTCCAGGGGATCGAGAAGCTGCAGCCGGGCTGGTGCATGACGGTCGACCGGGACGGCCCCCGCAGCCGCCAGTACTGGGACCTCGAGCCGTCCCCGGAGGAGATGGGCGAGGAAGAGTGCGTCCGCCGCTCGCTCGGCCTGCTGCGCGACTCGGTCCGTCTCCAACTCCGCAGCGACGTCCCTCTCGGCGTCTTCCTCTCGGGCGGCGTCGATTCGAGCGCGGTGGTCGCGCTGATGCACGAGATGGGCGTCCGCGACATCCGCACGTTCACCGTCGCCTACGACTTCGGCCCCGAGTTCGACGAGACCCGCTACGCGCGGCAGGTGGCCGAGAAGTTCGGCACCATACATCGCGAGGTCTTCGTCACTCCCCAGGAGTTCCGGGAGTTCATCCCGTCGCTCATCTGGCACATGGACGAGCCGGTCACCGAGTCGGCGGCGATCTCCCTGTTCTTCGTCTCGAAGCTGGCGCGCGAGGACGTCGTCGTGGTGCTCTCGGGCGAGGGGTCGGACGAGGTCTTCGGCGGCTATCCGATCTACAAGTACATGCAGACGCTGGAGCGCTACCGCCGGCTCCCCTCGTCCGTGCGCCAGGGCATGATCAACCCCATGCTCAACCTGCTTGGCGGCAAATGGAACAAGTACACCGAGCTCTCCAACCAGCCGCTCGCGAAGCGCTACACCGGCGTGTCGTTCTACGAGACGAGCCCCAAGGACGCGCTCTACCGGCCGGAGGTCAAAAACCTTTTCAACGGCAGCGCCATGCCGGGTCTGGTGAGCCGCTATTACGACAAGACGGAAGGGCTCGACCCGTTGCTGCGCATGATGTATCTCGACATCAAGAGCTGGCTGCCCGACGACCTGCTGATCAAGGCCGACAAGATGACGATGGCGACCTCGGTCGAGCTGCGGGTGCCGTTCCTCGATCACCGCGTCGTCGAGCTCGGCGGCCGCATCCCGCCGCGCTTCCGGGTCAAGGGGTGGGAGACGAAATACGTACTGAAGAAGGCGATGGAGCCCTATCTGCCGAAGGAGATCCTTTATCGCGGCAAGATGGGCTTCCCGACGCCGCTCGCCCGCATGTTCCAGGGCGAGCTGCGCGACTACGTCGCCGGGGTGCTCGACAGCGACCGCTTCCACGACCGCGGCTACTTCCGGCCCGAGGCGGTGAAGGCGATGGTGCGCGAGCACTCGGCGGGGGAGCGGGACCACCACCGGGTGCTCTGGCAGCTCCTGGTGCTGGAGGAGTGGCACCGGAAGTTCATCGACGGCACCCCTGGCCCCCTCTGAATCACGGACATGTCGCTGACACGTCAGCGGACACATCGGACACAAAGGGCGGCCTTTGTGTCCTCGATGCTCTAGGCCGGCTGCTGCACCATCGTCTGACTCTGCCGGACCGGCTCCACCGCCGCGGTCTCCACCACCTTGTCGCTGTCCGGCTGCTTCCTCCCCAGCACGGCGAGCATGTGGCGGGCCTCGTTGTCGAGCGTCACGTCCCTCAGATCCGTATAGCCCTCGCTCCCGAACAGCTCCATGATCTCCGGCACCGTGTGGCGGTACTGGAAGCGCGGGCTGTAGTTGTCGAACATCTGGACGGCGCGCACGCGAGCGGTCGCCTTCGGCGGGGCGGGCTGGCGGCGGAGGAGGTGTATCAGGCGGGAGAGCGCCGCATGCACCGGGGTCGTCACGTAGCAGAGACGATAGAGCAGGCCCATGGGCATGCGGGTGGTCACCGCCCGCAGCGAGACGTTGACGGCGTGGATCCACCGCGGCCGGAGACGGTAGAGCTGCACGTAGAGCTTGCCGCCCGGCTTGACCGCCGTGCTGATCGAACGGAAGGCACGATAGGTGCTCGGCGTGTGGTGGAGCACGCCCGAGGTGTGCACCAGGTCGAAGCTCTTCGGCAGCAGCGGGAACTCGAGGATGTTCCCCTGCAGGTAGTGGACCCGGTGCGAGACGGCGAACCCCTTCTCGAACAGGCGCCGGCGCGCGTTCTCGACGCTGCGGCTGAAGTCCATCGCCACGATCTCCGGCCCGTACTCGGCCACCGATCGGGTCAGCTCGCCGTTGCCGCAGCCGCCGTCGAGGAGGGTGGCACCGCGCAATTCCTCGGGGGAGGTGCCGAGGTTGTAGAGGAACTCGCGCTTGCGCAGGCCGGCGTCCTCTTTGAACCAGGTGGCGTCCCCCTCCTGGTAGAGCGCCCACTGCAGGCCGAAGCTCTTCGAGCTGCGGCGGTCGCCGCCGGGCACCCCTGCCGACCTGGGCACGCCGGCGAGGCCGTGGCGGGCGAAGAAGTCGGGGTACTCCTCACGGGCGTTGCGGATCATCCGCGGAATGCCGTCGACGACAGGGTAGACGAGCCCGCAGACGCAGGCGAGCGCCCCCTCCAGGATCTCCTCGCGGAAGCAGGAGTTGCAATCCGGCGGCGGCGCGATCTCCTGCGGCCGGGCGACGCCGTGCCGGCCGCAATAGAAGGAGCAGGCCGGCGACAGGACCGGCGAGGGGAGCTCGACTTGTTCCTGCTGGAAAATGTCGAGCCGCGGCCGTTCGCCGCAGTTGGGGCAGAGGATCCAATCGAGCAACCGTTTCTTCATCGTCGGGCCTCTTCGCGTCGATCTTTGTTGTCGGTCAGCGTCCTGCGTGCGGCACGATCCTGAATGCAACGCGCGGGCCATAGTGAGCATAAAGACCTGGAGAGCGGTCATGCGGCGCGCTTCTTGCAGTTCTCCGCTGCGCAGGTGAAACCTTTCACCCGGGTGGTTCTCTACGCCCGAACTGTCGGAGGAAACGATGGGTATGAAGCGAATTGTCGCCGTGGCTCTGCTCATCTTACTGGCCGGCCCGGCCGCCGCCCAGGTTGTCACGCGCACGGAGCAGGACCCGCCGAACGCCTACGCCATCGGAGTGTCCGACGTGCTCGAGATCTCCGTCTGGAAGAACCCCGAGCTCGCCGCCACCGTGCCGGTGCGTCCGGACGGCCGCATCTCGGTGCCGTTGCTGGGGGACGTGCAGGCGGCCGGCATGACGCCGCTCGCGCTCAAGCAGACGCTGACCGACGGCTACAAGGAGTACGTCACCGCGCCGGGTGTCTCGGTGGTGGTCAAGGAGATCCACTCGCGAAAGATCTACGTAACCGGCGAGGTGACCCATCCCGGGACCTTCGACCTGGAGCCGCGGATGAAGCTGATGCAGGCGCTGGCCATGGCGGGAGGGCTCACTCCCTATGCCAAGGGTCGCGTGGTGGTGCTGCGGGACGCCAGGGACGGCCATCAGGAGAAGCGCTACGAGGCCGAGCTCAGCGCCATCGTCAAAGGGAAGCGCCCCCAGGACAACCTCCTCCTGCTGCCCGGCGACACGCTGTTCGTACCGTAGTCGCTCCAGCCTCTGGGTGGGCTCCTCCCCGCCGGCCCCTCTCCTCCCGGGCGGTGACGAAAGCGTTTCAAAGGCCGTCCGCTGGGTGGCGGCGGAGCCCGATCTTCAGCAACATCATCCATTTACAGCCGAATCTAATTGATGAATGGTTATAAGTTGGTTCCATTCCGGTCGGAAAAACCTACACGCGACGATTGGAAGAGTTCGCTCGATCGGCGGCGGAAATCGGGCACAAGCTCGGACGCGGTCCTCCAAACCCGAACGGCCGCCCGTCTCGTTCCTTCCACTGGCACCCCTCTTGCAATTTGCTGGTTTGCACAGGAAATTGATGGATGGAAGTGAATCCTGAGCAGCCGCAAACATTCGAGTGAGGGGAAAGCATCTCGTAGACGGCTGATCACCGGTTCTCGCCGGTTCGGCGCCTTGAGGAGTGAAGAGGAAAACACCGCATGAAGTCGCCGGCAATAAACAGGGGGCGCATCGCCTTCGCGGGGGTGCTGCTCCCGCTTATGCTCTCCCGCCTCACGGGGGCGCAGCAGGGTCGCCTCAACGTCCGGCTCGAGGGGGAGGCGGGCGTCCGCGACGACGGCGACTACGGCCAGCAGCAGGACCCGGCGCTCCGGGACAGCCGGACGCTGGGCCGCGCCGGCTTCAACCTCCAGCTCTCTTATGCGCTCGAGCGGCTGAGCCTGGCGCTCGGCTACTCCCCATATTACGAGCGGGCCTTCGACGGCTCCGGCATCTCGGGCACCACCCACCAGCTCGATTTCGGCTTGGTGGGCGACCTCAGCCGGCGGTCACGGCTGAACGTCCGCGAGCAGCTCCTCTCCACGCCGGACGTCGATCTCTACGCGCCCGTCGGCACCGCTCAGACGACGGTGGTGACCCGGCGCGGCAACCAGTTGAGCCACCTTCTGGACGTCTCCCTGAATCAGTCCTTCAGCCGCCGCGCTTCGCTGCTGATCGGGGCGACCCAGTCGCTGCGCCGCTATCAGGACCCTAACCTCTCCGACGACCAGACGCTGGGCGCCCGCCTGGGCGCGGGGTTCGATCTCCTCCGTGGCGGCCGCATCGAGGGGGACCTCGGCGTATCCCGGTACGACTACAAGGAGCGCGGGCGCTCCGACGTCCGTACGCTGGGGGTCGTCTGGGCGTCCGACCTCGGGCGGGACAACCACCTGCGCCTCGAGGCCGGCGGCTACTCCGTCGATTCGAGCCTCCGGCGGCTCGACGGGCCGGCGACGCTCGAGCGGCAGAGCGATACCGGGTGGCGCGGCGGCATCCAGTTCGCCCGCGACCAACGGCTCTTCCACTGGTCGCTGGGAGCCAACCACGACATTTCGCCGGGTGCCGGCCTGGGCCGCGCGGTGGCGGCGGACAGCGCCTTCCTGGGGCTTTCGACGGCCGTCGGCCGGAGCTGGACATTCGGTCTCGACGGCAACGCCTCGCGGCAGCGCGATCTCCCCGGCCAGGAAGGGGCCGTCGGGTCGCGCCCCAACAATTCGTTGACCGAGTTCGCCGCCGGCACGGCGCGTGTCGGCTGGAGCTTCGCTCCGGCATTCCGGCTGGAGGGGGGGTACTCCCGGATCTGGCAGCGCTCCCGGGTGGAGACTCTCGCCAATCTCTCCTATGCCCGCTACTACGTGAACCTGGCTTTCCGGATCCATGACTCGGGGGAGCCCCCGGTGCGCCCGGAAAACCTGGGGAGACCCACCACCGATGAAAAATCTGACGATCAGTGATCTGGTCCGGGCTGTCTGGCGGCGCCGCGTCTGGTTCCTGGTGCCGCTCGTGCTCGGCGTCATGGCGGCGGTCGCAGCGCTCCAGGTGCTGCCCCGCACCTATCGGGCGGTGACCACCGTGCTCGTCGAGCCGCAGAA
Source organism: uncultured Acidobacteriota bacterium (assembly GCA_963698025.1). Taxonomy (GTDB): domain Bacteria; phylum Acidobacteriota; class Thermoanaerobaculia; order Multivoradales; family UBA5704; genus DATARR01. The sequence goes on from OY969112.1 coordinate 4,879,306, forward strand.
GGTGCCCGCCGACTATGTCAAGCCGACGGTGACCAGCAGCATCGAGGAGCGGCTGCGCACGATCGAGCCGCAGATCAAGAACCGCGACAACCTGGAGCGGATCGTCCGCGAGATGGACCTCTACCCCGAGCTGCGCGGCCGGTTCTCGATGGACGTGGCGGTCGACCGGGCACGCCGCGACCTGACGGTGCAGCTCCAGGGGAACACGTTCCGCATCTACTTCGAGGGGCGCGAGCCGGCGAAGGTCGCCCGCACGGCCAACCGCGTGGCCGAGCTGTTCATCAACAGCAACCTCCAGCTGCGCGAAAACCAGGCCCAGGGGACCTCCACATTCCTGGAGGCGGAGCTCGATAAGACCAAGCACCGCCTGGAGATCCAGGAGGCGAGGATCGCCGAGTTCAAGCGCCAGAACATGGGGGACCTCCCTGAGCAGCGCGACACCAACCTGCGCGGCGTCGAGCAGCTCCAGACCAAGCTCGAGATCAACATGGACGCGCTCGACAAGGCCGAGACCCGGAGGCTCCTGCTGCAGAGCCAGCTCGCCGAGCTGCGCAACCAGCGCTCCACCTCCCGCCGCCCGGCCTTCTCCGCGCCCGGCGTGGCAGGCCCCTCGGCGCCGGACCAGCCTTCGCACCTGGACCAGCTGCGGACGCAGCTTGCGCAGCTGCGCGCCCGCTACACCGACCGCCACCCGGACGTGATCCGGGCCCAGGCGGAGATCGCGCAGCTGGAGGCGCTCGAAAGAGCCCACCCGGCCGCCGAGCCCACGCGGTCCGCGCCCGCGACCGCCGCCCCCACGGCAACCGCGGAGGACGACGACACGGCGCGCCCCGATCCCATGCTCAAGGCCGAGATCGCTTCGGTCGACCTCGAGATCCGCAGCCTCAAGAACGAGCGCGAGCGTATCCTGGCGGACACCTCGCGGGTGCAGGGGCGGCTCGAGGCGGTGCCGCGGGTCGAGCAGGAGCTGCTGTCGCTGACCCGCGACTACGAGAACATCAAGAACTCCTACGAGTCGCTGCTCGACAAGCGGCTGAACGCCCGGCTCTACGAGAACCTGGAGAAGAGCCAGCAGGGGGAGAGCTTCACGATCCTCGAGCGCGCGACGACGCCGAACGCTCCCTACGGCCCCAGCAAGATCCTGGTGCTGGGGCTCGGGATGATCGCCGGCGGTCTCCTCGGCCTCATGGCGGCGCTGCTGCGCGAGCGTACCGATCCGACCTACATCGATGCTCAATCGCTGCAGCAGGCCTTCCCCGGCCTGCCGCTGCTCGCCACCATCCCCGTTTTCCAGGGCGCCGGAAGCGCCGCTCGGACCAGGAGGAGATGACACCCATGGATGCCCCGCTGAGGACCGAGAGACCCCCGCGGATCCCCCGCGAGCTCGCGCCGTCGCGCCGCGTGCAGCTGCGCGACGACGTTCCGGTCATCAACTACATGGACCCGCCGTCGTTTCCGGCCGAGCAGTACCGGAGTCTCGCCGTGCAGGTCGAGGAGCGCATCAGCCCGCTCGGCAACAGGGGGTACACGCTGACCGTGTCGAGCCCGGAAGAAGGGGCGGGCAAGACGCTGACCAGCCTCAACCTGGCGCTCACCCTCACCCGCGGCGAGGAGCGCCGCGTGCTGCTGCTCGAGGGGGACCTCTGGCGCCCGCAGCTTCACACCTATTTCGTGCCGGAGCGCCCCGACCGGCCGGGCCTGCAGCAGGTGCTCGAGCGGCGGACGACGATGACCGACTCCGTGGTCACGCTGGAGGGGAGCAGCCTCGACGTGCTGCTCGCCGGCGCCTCGGGAGTGGCCGGCGACCTGATGTCGGGCCGGCGCATGTCGGAGGTGCTCAGCGAGGCGCGCGCCGCCTATGAGGTGGTGGTGATCGATTCGCCGCCGATGACCCTCCTGGCCAGCGCCCGCTCGCTCGCCGCCCGTTCGGACGGGGTGGTGCTGGTGGTGCGGTCGGGCCAGAGCAAGCGGCACGACATCGAGAAGACGCTCGCGGCGGTCGGACCCGAGAAGCTGATCGGAGCGGTGCTCAACTGCGTGCCGATCTCGGGCCGGGGATATCGCGAGTACTACTAGCTTGGGATTCAGAGGGAGAACGCGGCGATGATCCGACTGTTCAATCGTTACTGGGCCGTGCCGGCGGTGGTGTCGCTGGTCGTCGAGGGCTTGCTGCTGCTCGCGGCGGTGCCGCTCGCGATCAACGTCCGTCTCGGGATCGGCCCGGGCACGCCGCCGCCGGACTCCACGGTCCTGCTCGACGCCTGGACGTTCGCGATCATCGGCCTGCTGTGCCTCTACGGCAACAGCCTCTACGACTTCGGCGAGCGGCTGTCGAGCCGGGACCTGCTGATCCGGCTGCTGCGGACGTTTTCGATCCTGGCGATCGCCTCCTGGGCCCTCTACTTCGTCGTCCCCGTGGTGCAGACGGGGCGCGGCGTCTTCGCCCTGGCGCTGGTCTTCGGCATGTCGTTCGTGCTCGCCTGGCGCGTGGTGCTGCGCTGGGTCCTGCGCTCGGAGGGGTTCGCCGAGCGCGTGCTGATCATCGGCGCCGACACCAAGGCGATCGACATCGCCCGCGAAACCCTGGCGCGCCGGCACCTGGGCTACCGCGTCGTCGGCTTTCTGGACGACGACCCGCGTCTGCAGGGGGTGAGCATCCTCAATCCCCGCGTCATCGGCACCACGGCCCAGGCCTGCGAGCTGGCGCTCCAGCACGGCGTGACCCGCGTCATCGTGGCCGCCATGGACTACCGCGGCCGGCTCAGCATGGACGCGCTGCTCACCTGCAAGACCAACGGCATCCGCGTCCAGGAGGGGTCGAACTACTACGAGCAGCTCACCGGCAAGATCATGATCGAGGGGCTGCGCAAGTCGTGGCTGATCTTCTCGGACGGTTTCGTCGTCTCGCGCGGCACGCGGTTCGCGAAGCGCCTGCTCGACCTCCTGGTCGCCGCGGCGGGGCTGATCCTGGCGCTGCCGTTCATGCTGCTGGTCGCGCTCGCCGTGCGGCTCGACTCGCCGGGCCCGATCTTCTTCCGCCAGGAGCGGGTGGGCCGCGGCGGCCGCGAGTTCACGGTCTGGAAGTTCCGCTCCATGCGCATCGATGCCGAGGCCGGCGGGGCCCGCTGGGCTGTCGAGAAGGACCCGCGCATCACCCGCGTCGGGCGTTTCATCCGCAAGACCCGGCTCGACGAGCTGCCGCAGCTCTGGAACGTCCTGGTCGGCGACATGAGCCTGGTGGGCCCCCGCCCCGAGCGCCGCATGTTCGTCGATCAGCTCAAGGAGCAGTGCGAGTGGTACGAACAGCGGCTCGTCGTCCGCCCAGGCCTGACCGGCTGGGCGCAGGTCAAGGCCCCCTATGCCTCGACGTTCGAGGAGTCGATCGAAAAGCTCAAGTTCGACCTCTTCTACATCAAGAACCTGTCTCTGTTCCTGGACATCTCGATCCTGCTCTCCACGGCCAGGATCGTCTTGCTGGGGCGAGGTGCCCGATGACCGACCCTTCCAGCCCGAACGACGCGGCGACCTCTCCGAAAGCTCCCGTGGACCTGCTGCGGCACGCCGCGCGCCCGCGCAACGGCCTGCGCATCCTCTATCTCTGCCATCGCGTGCCGTACCCACCGGACAAAGGGGAGAAGATCCGGGCCTTTCACCAGATCCGCGCCCTGGCGAGCCGCCACAAGGTCACCCTCCTCGCCCTGTCCGACGGCCCGATCCCCGACCTCGCACCGCTGGAGGCGATGTGCGAGCGGGTCGAGGTGTTCCCCTTGAACCGGTCGGCGGGCTACCTGCGCGCGGCCCTGGGGGGGCTGCGGCCGCGCCCCTTTTCGCTGTCGTTCTTCGACTCGAAGGAGCTGGCGACCCGGGTGCGCGAGCTCGCCCGCCGCGAGCACTTCGACGTGGCGGTCGTCTACTGCTCGGCGATGGCGCCCTACGCCGCGCTCGCGCCGGACGTGCCGGCGGTGCTCAACATGGTGGACGTCGATTCCGCGAAGTGGGCACAGTACGCCCGTTTCGCGCCGCTGCCGTTGCGGCCGGTCTATGCACTCGAGGCGCGGCGGCTGCGGCGCTACGAGGCATCGCTCGCCAGCCGCTTCCAGCGCATCCTCCTGGCCACCGGCAACGAGACCCGGCTGTACAAGGCGAACGCTCCAGGAGCGCGTGCGGTCACCGCCCTCAACGGCGTGGACGTCGACTTCTTCCAGCCGTTCGATCTGCCCAAGGCGTCCCATCCGACGCTGGTGTTCACCGGTCAGATGGACTATTTCGCCAACGTCGACGGGGTGATCCACTTCGCGCGCCAGGTCTTCCCGCGCCTGCGGGCGCGTTACCCCGAGATCGAGCTGCTGATCGTCGGCCGGGCGCCGGTGGCGGCGGTGCGCGATCTCGGGGAGCTGCCGGGGATCCAGGTGACCGGCGCCGTGGGCGACGTCCGCCCGTTTCTTGCCCGCGCCTGGGTGTTCGTGGCGCCGCTGCGCATCGCCCAAGGGGTTCAGAACAAGGTGCTGGAGGCGATCGCCTCGAACCTGCCGGTGGTCTGCAGCGAGCGGGTGCTCGCCGGGCTCGCCGACGGCGGCTTCCGCAGCGGCCGGGACCTGCTGGCCGCCACCTCGGACGAGGAGATGGAGCGCGCCGTCGCGTCGCTGATCGACGACGAGCGCGAGCGCGAGCGCCTGGCCGAGGCCGCGCGCCAGCGCCTGCTCGCCACTTATCCCTGGGGGCCCAATCTCGAGCTCTTCGAAGATCTGATCCGGGCTGCGGCGCGCCCCCCGGCGGGCGCGCTCCCTCTACCCGCGGAGACCCGGGGCGCCGAGGATGCCGCCGCGGGGTCCGCCGCCGCGGCCCGGGGGGCCCGGCGTGCGTGACCTGATCATCGTCGCGCTCGTCTTCGCCTCGCTGCCCGTCATCGCCTTCCGCCCCTACTTCGGGCTGCTGGTCTATGGGTGGCTGGCCTACATGCGGCCGCAGGACATGGCGTGGGGCGCCTCCCGCGTCCTGCCGCTGTCGCAGTGGGTGGCGATCGCGCTGGTGCTGGGGCTCGTCCTCTCGCTCGGCCGCGAGCGGTGGCTGGTGCTCAAGGTGCAGACGGTGCTGCTCATCCTCCTCGCCGGCTGGATCAGCATCACCGTGGTGACGGCGGTGCTGCCGGACGTCTCGGGGGACATGTACGGCTATTACTGGAAGGCGATCGTGATCAGCATCCTCACCACCGGGCTGGTGAACGATCGCCGGCGCTTCCGCGTCCTGGTGATGCTGATCGCCTTCTCGATCGGCTTCCTGGGCGCCAAGCGCGGCCTCATCGGCCTGCTGCGCGGGGGCATCCGCTACAACGACGGGCCGGGCGGCTTCATGTCGGACAACAACAGCTTCGCCCTGGTCCTCAACATGATCCTGCCGCTCCTGGTGGCGATCGTCATGACCGAGAAGCAGAAGCTCCTGAGGCTCGCGGCGGCGGTGGTCGCCGTCCTCTGCACGGTCACCGTCCTCTTCACCTTCTCGCGCGGCGGCCTGCTCACGCTCGCCGCCATCACGCCGTTCCTCATCTGGCGCTCGCGCCACCGGCTGGCGGTGACGCTGGCGCTCGCGCTAGGCCTCGCGGGCTTCCTCTTCCTGACCTCCGACCAGTTCACCCAGGCTTACGTCGAGCGGGCGCAGACGATCTCCGACTATGAGGGGGACCGGTCGGCCCAGGGGCGGTTCGACGCCTGGACGACCTCCTGGCGGGTGTTCGTCGACTACCCGGTCTTCGGCGTCGGGCCCAACAACCTGGAGGTCGTCCACCGGACCTACTCGCCCGATCCGAACCGCTTCCGGGTCTCGCACAACGCCTATCTGCAGATCCTCTGCGAGTGCGGCCTGCCGGCGCTGCTGCTGTTCGTGGGGGCGATCGGCGTGGCGATCTGGGACCTCGGGCGCACCCGCCGCGAGACCCGGCTCCCCTGGGTCCAGGTCTACGCCCGCATGCTCCAGCTCTCGCTGCTGGCTTACATCGTCGGCAGCATGTTTCTCAGCACCGCCTACTCCGAGCTGCTCTACCAGCTGATCGCGATGAGCGTGAGCCTGGCGGTGATCGCGCGCTCGGAGGCCGCGGACCCCGTCGCCGCGCCGTTCTCCGTGCCCGAGGAGCCGTGGTGGAAGCGCCCCCTGCCGTCGCCGGCCGCGTCGGCCGTCGCGAGGAGAGCCTGACCATGTGCGGCATCGCCGGCCTCTTCCACTACAGCGATGCGGGATTCCCACGCCCGGTGACGAGAGAGGAGATGGCGCGCATGGTGGCGCCGCTGCGCCACCGCGGACCGGACGACCAGGGGATCCACCTCGCCGGCACGATCGGGCTCGGCCACGCGCGGCTGTCGATCATCGACGTCGCCGGCGGCCATCAGCCGATCTTCAACGAGGACCGCACGGTTGCGGTGGTCTGCAACGGCGAGATCTACAACCACCGCGAGCTGCGGCGGGGGCTGGAGGAGCGGGGGCACCGCTTCGCCACCCGCTCGGACTCGGAGGTGATCGTCCACCTCTGGGAGGAGCTGGGCGCCGGCTGCGTCGAGCGGCTCGCCGGCATGTTCGCCCTGGCGGTCGCGGACTTCCGCCGCCAGACGCTGCTGCTCGCCCGCGACCGCATCGGCAAGAAGCCGCTCTTCCTGTCCGACGACGGCCGCCGACTGGGCTTCGCCTCGGAGCTGAAGTCGCTGCTCGCCGCCGGCCTCGCCGGCCCCGGGGTCGACCCCGAGGCGCTCGACCTCTATCTCGCCTATGGCTACGTGCCGGCGCCGTGGACCATCTTCCGCGGCGCGACGAAGCTCCCCGCCGGCCACCTCGCCGTCGTCGACGCCGGGGGCGTGCGCGTCGAGCGCTACTGGGACGTGCCTATCGAAGAGGCGCAGGACGCCGGCCCGGCTGCCGACGAGCGGCTGGCCTCGGAGCTCGAGCGGCTGCTCGCCGCCTCCGTGCGCGACCGCCTGGAGAGCGACGTCCCCCTGGGCGCCTTCCTCTCCGGCGGCATCGACTCGGGAACGATCGTCTCGCTGATGAGCGATGCGAGCCCCAACCGGGTGCGCACCCATACGGTCGGCTTCGCCGATCGCGCCTCCGACGAGCGGGAGGACGCCGCCGTTGTGGCGCGCGCCCTCGGCACCGACCACGTGGCGACCGAGGTGCGGCCCGACCTCGCCGACGTGTTGCCGCGGATCGCCTGGCACCTCGACGAGCCGTTCGCCGACCCGTCGGCGGTGCCCACCTGGTACGTCTCGCGCGAGACCCGGCGGCGGGTGACGGTCGCCCTCTCGGGCGATGGCGGCGACGAGCTCTTCGCCGGCTATGGCGAGAAGTACGGCATGCACCTGATGGAGGAGCGGCTCCGCTCCGTCCTCCCCGGCCCGCTCCGCCGCGGCCTCTTCCCGCCCCTCGGCCGGCACTGGCCGCGCTCGCCGCGCCTGCCGCGGGCCCTGCGGCTGGGCGGCCTCTTCCGCAACCTGGCGGTCGAGGCCCCGCGCTCCTACGACTTCGACCGCCGGCTGATCCCCCCCCACCTGGAGGAGCGCCTCTTCGGCGAGGGTCTCAGCGCACGGCGGCGCCGCTTCGATCCGTTCGCCGCCATCGAGCCGCACCTCGCCCGCGCGCCCAAAGAGCCGCTCGCCCGCGCCCTCTACCTCGATCTCAAGACCTGGCTCCCCGACGACGGTCTGGTGAAGGTGGACCGTATGAGCATGGCCCACGCCCTGGAGGTGCGCTGCCCGCTGCTCGACCACCGGGTCGTCGAGCTCGCGGCGCGCCTGCCCGCGCGGTTGAAGCTTGCCGGCGGCACCACCAAGGTCCTGCTGCGCCGGGTGGCCGAGCGGCGGCTGCCGGCCGAGATCCTGACGCGGCCGAAGCGCGGCTTCGCGCCACCGGTCTCGCGCTGGCTGCGCGAGGACCTGCGGGACTTCTCGCGCGACCTGCTGCTCGGCGCCGACGCTTTCGGCCGCGACCTGTTCGACCGCCGGGAGGTCGAGCGCCTGCTCGACGACCACGCGGCGCACCGGCTGGAGGCGGGCTGGGCGCTCTGGACGCTGCTGATGCTCGAGGTCTGGGGGCGGGAGGTGGCCCGCGCGGCACCCTCGCTGGCGATCTCCGATCTGGAGGAGGTGCCGCGTGCGGTCGGCGCCTGAGACCTCCGAGAGGACCGGACCTGGGCTCCGGGTGCTATTGTTCAGCACCGTCTTCCCCAACGCCGCGCAGCCGCATCACGGCGTCTTCGTGCGTGAGCGGATGCGCGGCCTCCCCGCCGGCGTCGAGGTCCGCGTGGTCGCTCCGACCCCCTGGTTCCCGCTGGTCTCCGGACTGCGCCCGGGCTTCCGGCCGGAGGTGCCGCGCGAGGAGGTGCAGGACGGGATCCCGGTGCTCCATCCACGCTTCCTCTCCTTCCCCGGTATCTTCAAGTGCCTGGACGGGATCCTGATGTTCCTCTGGACGCTGCCCACCTTGATCCGGTTGCGCCGCGACTTCCGCTTCCAGTTGATCGACGCCCACTTCGTCTACCCGGAAGGGTTCGCCGCGGTGCTCGCGGGGCTCCTGCTGCGCGTGCCGGTGACGGTCACCCTGCGGGGCATGCTGCCGCTGCTCGCCCCCTTCCGGCTCCGCCGGCCGCAGCTCCGCTTCACCCTGCGCCGGGCGGCGCGGGTGATCGCCGTCTCGGAGTCGCTGAAAGCCGACGCGGTCGCCCTGGGAATCCCGGCGGAGAAGGTGCGGGTGATCGGCAACGGGATCGACCCGGAGCTCTTTCATCCCCTCGACCGGACCGAGGCGCGCCGGGCCCTGGGGCTCCCCAAGTACGGACCGCTGCTCGTCTCGGTCGGCACGCTCGCCCCCCGCAAGGGGTTCCACCTGGTGATGGAGGCGATGGCGAAGCTCGCGGGGCGCTGGCCGACGCTGCGCTTCGCCATCATCGGCGGCGACGGCGCCGAGGGGGCGATGGGGGCCGAGTTGCGGCAGCTCGCCGCGAAGCTGAAGATCGCGGACCGTGTGGTCTTCGCCGGCTCCGCCAAGCGCGAGGAGCTGGCCGCCTGGTACGGCGCCGCCGACCTCTTCGTGCTGGCGACTGCTCACGAGGGGTGCCCCAATGTGGTGCTGGAGGCGCTCGCCTGCGGCACGCCGGTGGTCGCGACACCGGTGGGGAGCATCCCGGAGCTGCTGGACTCTCCCGAGGTCGGTGTCCTGGTCGAGCGCACGGCCGACTCGATCGCCACCGGGATCGATGCCGCCCTGCATCGCGGCTGGGACCGCGACCGGGTCCGCGCGCGCGTCGCGGACCGGACCTGGGCCGCCGTCGGACGTGAGGTGGCGGAGGAGTTGCAGGCTGCCCTGGGGGTAGGGTGCGCTGTGCGCACCGGGAGTGCCGATGGTGCGCACAGCGCATCCTACGGTCCCGTCGAGGAGGCCAGGCCGTGAAGATCCTCTATCACCACCGCACCCGTGCCGGCGACGCGCAGGGGATCCACATCGCCGAGATACAGCGCGCCTTCCGCCTGTGCGGCCACGAGGTACGCGAGGTGGCGCTGGTCGAGGCCGGTGCCGAGGCGAAGGCGGACGCCGAGGGTGGGGAGGCCCGCGGCCTCGCCGGTCTCGCCTCTCGCGCCGCCTCCCGCATGCCGGCCGCGGTCAAGGAGTCGCTGGAGCTCGCCTACAACGCGGTCGCCTACCGCCGCCTGTCGCGAGCCCTCCGCGACTTCCGGCCGGACTTCGTCTACGAGCGCTACGCCGCCAACACCTTCGCCGGTCTCGCCGCTGCCCGCCGCCACGGCGTCCCCTTCGTCCTCGAGGTCAACTCGCCTCTGGCCCAGGAGAAGGCCGAGCACGACGGCCTCGTCTTCCGCGGCGTCACGCGGGGGATCGAGCGCCGCCTGGCCATCGGGGCGGACGTGACCATCGCCGTTACCCGCGTGCTCGGCGACATCCTCGAAGCCCAGGGGGTCCCGGCGGGCAAGGTCGTGGTGATGCCCAACGGCGTCCGCCGCGAGTTCGGGACGGCGGGGGACGGCGCCGCCTTCCGTCAACGGCTCGGCATTCCCGCCGGCGCGACCGTCGCCGGCTTCATCGGCTGGTTCCGCGCCTGGCACGGCCTCGAGCAGCTGATCGAGGTGGCGGCCTCGCCCGCCTGGCGCGAGGCGGGGATCCATCTCTTGCTGGCCGGAGACGGCCCGGCGATGCCCGCCCTGCGCGAGATGCGCGCGGCGTCGCCCGATCTCGAGCGGCGGGTCATCCTCTGCGGGCCGGTGCCGCGCGCGGAGATCGAGTCGGCGCTCGCGGCCTTCGACGTGGCCGTGCAGCCGGCGGTCACCGCCTACGCCTGTCCGATGAAGATCCTGGAGTACATGGCCGCCGGCCGCGCCATCGTCGCGCCCGGATCGGCCAACGTCCGCGAGCTCCTCACCCATGGCGAGACGGCGCTGCTCTGCACGGGGGGCGCCAACCCCGCCGCCGGGGACCTGGGCGCCGCCGTGCTGGCGCTGGCCCGCGATCCGGCCTTGCGGGAGCGTCTGGGCGCGGCGGCCCGCGCCAGCCTCCTGGACCGGGGATACCTGTGGGAGGAGAACGCGCGCCGTGTCGAAGACCTGGTCCTGGCGGCGACCCGGCGGTCCGCGGCCGCCGTCGCGGTGCCGGGCGGAGAGGTGAGACCGTGCTGAACGCTTTTTCCGTCGACGTCGAGGACTACTTTCAGGTCAACGCCTTCGAGCGCGCCATCCCGCGGGACTCCTGGGGCGCGTTCGAGCCCCGGGTGGAGCGCAACACGCGGCGGCTGCTCGAGCTCTGCGACGAGTACGGGGTGCGCGGCACCTTCTTCACCCTCGGCTGGGTGGCCGAGCGCTGGCCGGACCTGGTGCGCGAGATTCGCGATGCCGGCCACGAGCTGGCCACCCACGGCCAGGACCACCGACGGGTCACGGCGATGACCCCCGAGCAGTTCCGCGAGGACGTCCGCCGCTCCAAGCGGACGATCGAGGACGCGGCCGGGGTCGAGGTGATCGGCTACCGGGCGCCGAGCTATTCGATCGTGCGCGAGACGATGTGGGCGGTCGACATCCTGGCCGAAGAGGGGTTCCGCTACGACTCGAGCATCTTCCCGATCCACCACGACCACTACGGTATCCCCGACTTCCCGCGCTTCCCGCGCCCGTTGCGCGGCGGCAACGGCGGCGCCCTCCAGGAGTTTCCGATCTCCACGATCCGCGTCGCCGGCACCAACCTGCCCTTCATCGGCGGCGGCTACCTGCGCCACTTCCCGATGGCTTTCATCCGCTGGGGGATGCGTTGGCTCAACGAGCGCGAGCGGCGGCCGGCCGTCGTCTACATCCACCCCTGGGAGATCGACCCCGGCCAGCCGGTGCAACCGGTCGGGGCGATGACCCGCCTGCGCCACTACCGCAACCTCGATCTCACCCAGGGGCGGCTGGCCCGGCTCTTCTCCGAGTACACCTTTACGACCTGCCGGGAGATTCTGGGCCTATGAGGGAGATAAGTTGAGGACATTGAATTGACCGCGGAGCCCATGGTCTCGACCGAAATGGAGCCTGCCGTCCGGCCCGTGGCCGTACCGTCGCCGGTGGCTGTCGAGACCCTGCGCACCCACCGCGAGGCCGAGTGGGACCGCTACGTGCGGAACGCCGCGGGCGCCACCTTCTTCCATCAGCTCGGCTGGCGCTGGCTGGTCGAGCGGACCTTCGGCCACCGCGCTCACTACTTGACCGCCCTGCGCGAGGGGCGCATCGTCGGCGTGCTGCCGATGTTCGAGCTGAAGAGCCTGCTGTTCGGCCACTCGCTGGTCTCGATCCCGTTCGCGATCGGCGGCGGCCTGGTGGCGGACGACGGCGCGGCGGCGGCGGCTCTGCTCGCCCACGCCAAGGAACTGGCCCGTGAGCGGCGGGTGGATTACCTGGAGCTGCGGTCGGAAGCTCCGCTCGCGGACCCAGAGCTCGTCGACAAGGACCTCTACGTCACCTTCCGGGCCGACCTGGAGCAGGGGGAGGAGGCGCTGCTGAAGCGCATGGAGCGCAAGCGCCGGCAGATGATGAGCTACGTCTCGAAGGCAGGCTTCGAGCACCGCGTCGCCGGCATCGAGGAGTTGCCGCTCTTCTACCGGCTGTTCTGCGAGAGCATGCGCCACCACGGCACGCCGGTCTATCCGAAGCTGTTCCTGCGCGAGATCCTCGACCGCCACCCGGCGAGCACCAACCTCTTCTTCGTCTACCACGAGGGGCGGCCGGTCGCGGGCGTGCTCAACCTCCTGTTCCGCGACGTCGTGATGCCCTTCTATGCCGGGGCGGACCGCACCGAACGGCCGCGCGGCGTCGACGACTATCTCTACCTCGCCATCATGCGGTGGGGAAGGGAGAACGGTTTCCGCACTTTCGACTTCGGCCGCAGCAAGCGCGAGACCGGAGCCTATAAATTCAAGGCCCGCTGGGGGATGGACGAGGTGCCGCTCGGCTACCAGTACTACCTGGTCAAGGCCCGCGAGCTGCCCAATGTCAGCCCGGCGAACCCGCGGTACCAGCGGGCGATCGGCCTCTGGCAGAAGCTGCCGATGCCGGTCACCCGCCTCCTCGGGCCGTCGATCGTGAAGCGAGTGCCTTGAGGATTAGGCATGGACGTGAGCATCGTCGTTCCGCTGTACAACGAGGAGGAGAGCGTCGGGGCCCTCTACGGGGAGGTCCGCGCCGCGGCCGAGCGGTTGGGCAGGGAGTGGGAGCTGCTGCTGGTCGACGACGGCAGCACCGACCGGACGGTCGCGCGGCTGCGCGAGATCTGCGCCCGGGACCCTCGCGTCCGGGGGGTTCGCTTCCGCCGCAACTACGGCCAGACCGCGGCCCTCCAGGCTGGCTTCGACCACGCCCGCGGCCAAGTCGTCATCACTCTCGACGGCGACCTCCAGAACGATCCGAACGATTTCGGGCTGCTCCTCGACACTCTCGACGAGGGGTACGACGTCGTCTCCGGCTGGCGGCGGGACCGCAAGGATAAGATGCTCTCCCGCCGCGCTCCCTCGCTGGTGGCCAACTGGCTGATCGGCGCCCTGACCGGCGTCGGCATCCACGACAACGGCTGCACGCTCAAGGCCTACCGGGCGGACGTGGTCAAGCGCACCCGCCTCTACGCCGAGATGCACCGCTTCCTGGCGCCGATGATGTCGCTCTCCGGCTCGCGCTGGCGAGAGGTGCCGGTCAACCACCGCCCCCGCCAGTTCGGCCGCAGCAAATACGGCATGTCGCGCATCTGGAAGGTTTTTCTCGACCTCCTCACGATCAAGATGCTACTCGGTTTCACCACGCGGCCGGCCAAGTGGTTCGCGATTCTCTCCGTGCCCTTCCTGGCCGGCCTGCTGCTCTCGTTCGCCGCCAGCGTATACACCCAGCTCACGCTGCTGCCGGGGGAGAAATATCCCCTGGTCTTCCCTGCGATCGCCATTCTCTGCGCCTTTGCCTTCGCGCACCTGGTGATCCTCGGAGTCTTCTCCGAGCTGGTGGTCAGGATGGGGGATTTCCGGCCGACCGAGACCGCGCTTTCCTTGCTGCAACCGGAGGGGATCAGCTGATGAGAACGGGACGCCCACGGGAAGATCCCGACGTTTCGATCGTGGTGCCGGTCGTCGAGCGCCACGGCGATCTGGTGCAGCTCCACGGCGAGTTCGCGGCCGAGCTGACGAGGCTGGGCAAGACGGCGGAGTTCATCTTCGTCGTCGACGAGCACCTGCGCGACGTCGTGCCGGTGCTGCAGGGGATCCAGCCGCGGGCCGGCCAGGAGGTGGCGATCGTGCTGCTCGGCGGTCCGTTCGGCGAGTCGGCGGCGCTGACCACCGGCTTCGCCAGGGCCCGCGCCGGACGCATCGTCACGCTCGCCGCCTATTTCCAGGTCGAGCCGGCCGGGCTCGGCCCGGCGCTCCAGGCGCTCGACGACGGGGTCGACCTGGTCGTCGGCCGGCGCCATCCGCGCATCGACGCCTCTTTCAACCGCCTGCAGTCGCGGCTGTTCCACGCCATCGTCCACTCGCTGACGCGGACCGACTTCCACGACATCAGCTGCGGCTTCAAGGTGATGAAGCGGCGGGTGGCGCGCGAGCTCAGCCTCTACGGCGGGCTCCACCGCTTCATCCCGCTGCTCGCGCTCCAGCGCGGCTTCACCGTGTGCGAGATGGCCGTGCCGCAGCGCCAGGAGGACCGCGCCACCCGCTACTACGGGACGCCGACCTACCTCGGGCGGCTGCTCGACATCCTCAACATCTTCTTTCTGACCAAGTTCACCCGCACGCCCCTGCGCTTCTTCGGCCTGCTCGGGGCGGGCCTCTTCGCCCTCGGCGCCGGGATCGACCTCGTGGTCGCGATCGAGAAGCTCCTCTTCTCGACCGGGCTGTCGGACCGCGCGCTGTTGCTGCTCGGCGTGCTGCTCATGGTGCTGGGGGTGCAGACGCTCTCGCTCGGATTGATCGGCGAGATCATCATCTTCACCCATGCCCGCAACATCCGCGACTACAAGGTCGCCGAGGTGATCAAGAGCCCGGGCCGCCCGGAGCTCGCGGCGATGGCACCGGTGGCGGACAACCTCGACGACACCGCTCTTGGAGACGCCCGGCAGGCGTCCTGAACGAAAGGAAACCGACGAGTGTGCGGAATCTGCGGTGAGTGGAACCTCTCGGGCGTCGATCCCAAGTCGCTCGAGCGGATGAACGACGCCATCGTCCACCGTGGCCCCGACGATCAGGGCGCCGTGCTGCTCGGCGAGGCGGGCCTCGCGATGCGCCGCCTGTCGATCATCGATCTGGAGCACGGCCACCAGCCGATCTGCAACGAGGACGGCAGCGCCTGGATCGTCTTCAATGGCGAGATCTACAACCACCGCGAGCTGCGGCGCGAGCTGCTGGCGCGCGGCCATTTCTTCAAGACCGGCAGCGACACCGAGGTCATCCTCCATCTCTACGAGGACCGTGGCGAGCGCGTGGTCGACGACCTGCGGGGGATGTTCGCCTTCGCCATCTGGGACTCCCGGCGGCGGAAGCTCCTGCTGGCGCGCGACCGCTTCGGCCAGAAGCCCCTGTTCTGGCGCTTCGACGGCCGCCGCTTCCTCTTCGGCTCCGAGATCAAGACCCTCCTCGCCGCCGTCGGCCCCGGCGCCTCCCGGCCGGAGCTCGACCTGCGCTCGCTCGACGAGTACCTGACCCTGCGCTTCATCCCCAGCCCGCGCACCCTCTTCCAGGGCATCCGTAAGCTCCCTCCCGCGCACCTGCTCGTGCTCGACGCCTCGCATATCGAGCCGCCGCGGGCCGGCAGCCTCGCGCCCGTGCCCAACATCGAGGTCCGGCGCTACTGGCAGCTGCGCTACACCCCCAAGCGGAGCGATCGCGAGGCCGAGATCGTCGACGAGGCGCGCGAGCGGATCCGCGAGGCCGTCGAATCCCAGATGATCTCCGACGTCCCCGTGGGCGCCTATCTCTCGGGCGGCATGGACTCGAGCCTGGTGACCGCGATGATGGCCGAGATCGTGGCCGGGATGCGGGACGAGCCGATCCAGACCTTCGCCGTCGGCGTCGAGGACCCGCAGTTCAACGAGCTGCCGTTCGCCAGGATCGTCGCCGAGCACTGCGGCACCCGGCATCACGAGGAGGTCGTCTGGCCCGACATGGTCCAGCTGCTGCCGTCGATGGTCCACCACCTCGACGAGCCCTCGGACCCGATCGCCGCCTGCATGTATCAGGCGGCCGCGCTCGCCTCCCGGCACGTCAAGGTCGTGCTCACCGGCGACGGTGGGGACGAGATCTTCGCCGGCTACGACCGCTACTTCGGCTTCCGCTGGGTGAATCTCTACGCCGCGCTGCCCGAGGGGTTGCGGCGCTACCTGCTGGGGCCGGCGATCCATGCCATGCGCGACAGCTCCGCCTACAAGAACGTCACCCAGAAGGCGCGCTGGGTGCACGACCTCTCGTTCCACGAGGGGGGGCGGCGCTACGCCCAGGCGACCGCCTTCTTCCGTTTCGGCCAGGAGGGAAAGGGGGGGCTCTACGCCCCGGACGTCGCCGCCCACCTGGCGGAGATCGATCCCATGGAGTCGGTGATCCGCGGCTTCGACGAGGCCGACGCGCGCGACGACCTCGACCGCATGCTGCAGGCCGACATCTCGACCCGGCTGCCCGAGCACTCGCTGATGCTCTCCGACCGCATGACCATGGCGCACGGCCTGGAGGCGCGCTCCCCCTTCCTCGACCACCGCCTGGCCGAGTTCGTGGCCTCGCTCCCGACCCGCTTCAAGATGCGGGGGAAGACCCTCAAGTACCTGCTGCGGCGGGTGGCCGCCCCCTACCTCCCGGAGGCGATCCTCAAGCGCCCGAAGCAGGGTTTCATGTTCCCGCTCGGCTACTGGATGAAGGGGCCGCTCCTCCCCGTGCTCCGGCACCTCCTCGCCACCTCGACGCTGATCGAGGAGGGGATCTTCCGCCGCGAGCCGATCGAGCGCCTGGTCGGGGAGCACGTCGCCAACCGGGCCGATCACCACGTGCGGCTCTGGATGATCCTCAACGTCGAGGTCTGGTACCGCATGTACGTGCGCGGCGAGCGTCTGGAGGACCTCGCCGGCCTGCTGCGCGAGCGGCTCGGGTCGAAGGCCTCGGCGGCCTAGAAGGAACGGCATGGCGACCGCCTCTCCCAGTCCCGCCGAGCCCGCCGCGGGTCAGCCCGCGCCGCGGCGCGGCGGGATCGGCTTGGCGTTGCGCCTGACCGTCTCGGCGGCCCTGATCGCCTGGATCCTGGCGAAGACCCCGTTCCGGGAGGTGGCCGCCGCCTTCCGCTCGGCCGATTTGCGCTTCGTGCTGCTGGCGGTCGCGCTCAATCCGGTCGGCTATTACACCAGCGTCCGCCGCTGGCGCCTGCTGATCCGCGCCCAGGGCAGGGACGCGCCCGACTCCTTCCTCCTCCGCTCCTTTCTCGTCGGAGTCTTCTTCAACAACCTCCTGCCGTCGACGATCGGTGGAGACACCATGCGCGTCCTCGACACGGCTCGCACCGGGGTCGGGCGGGCGAAGGCGGTCGCGATCATCTTCGTGGACCGCTTCGTGGGGCTGCTGGCGCTGATGCTCTTCGCCCTGGTGGGCATCCTGGTCTCCGGCCGGCTCACCGCGCGCGACCCGGACCTCTACGCCTGGGTGCTCGGAGGGGCGATCGTCCTGGCTCTCGGCGCCGGGCTCCTCTTTCTCCCCTCGGAACGGACGATCCGGCTGCTGGCATGGCTGGAAGAGCGTCTGCCGGGGAGTCTGCGGCGGCTCTTCGCCAGGGCGACGGGAGCCCTGCTCGCCTTTCAGGGGAAGGGGAGCGTGCTCGGCCGGGCGTTCGCCTGGTCGCTGGCCCTGCAGACGAGCGTCGTGCTGAACGGCTACATCCTCTCCCGCGCTCTCCACGTGCCGATCCCGCTGCATTACTTCTTTCTGATCGTGCCGCTGGCGCTCTTCGTGATGATGCTGCCGGTCTCGATCAACGCCATCGGCGTGCGGGAGAACGTCTGGGCCTTCTTCTTCGTCACCTTCGGGGTCTCGGCGGCGTCCGGGGTGGCGGTCGCCTGGCTCGACTACGGCAACGTGCTTCTCCAGGCGCTGGTGGGCGGGGCGATCTATGCGTGGGGGCGGCGGGGCGCGGTCGCCGTTCCTGAGCAGGTGACCGCTCCATGAGAATCCTTCTCCTCGCCCCCCACCCCTTCTTCCAGCCGCGCGGCACGCCGATCGCCGAGAGGATGCTCCTCCAGGTGCTCGCCGCCGCCGGCCACGAGGTCGAGGTGCTCACCTTTCCCGAGGGGGACGACCCCGGCGTCCCCGGCTGCCGCGTCCACCGCGCCGCCGCTCCCGGCTGGGCGCACGGCGTCAGGCCCGGCTTCTCGCCGAAGAAGCTGGTCTGCGACGCCGGAATGCTCTGGAAGGCCCTGCGGCTGATCCGCCGCCGGCGCTACGACCTCGTCCACGCCGTCGAGGAGTCGGCCTTCATGGCTCTGCTCGGCAAGTGGCTGTTCGGCGTCCCCTACGTCTACGACATGGACTCCGGGCTCGCCGGGCAGATGGTGGACCGCTTCCCGGCGCTCGGCCGCGTGCGCGGGCTCCTCGACTTCTGCGAGCGGCGGGCGGTGCGCGGGAGCTGCGGCACCCTCGCCGTCTGCGGCTCGCTCGAGGACCAGGCCCGCGCCTTCCATCCGGCGGGGCTCGTCGCTCGCCTGGAGGACGTCAGCCTGCTCGCGGGTTCCGGGGACGAGGGGGAGGGGGCACCGCTCGACCTTCACCCGCCGGAGTGGGCGGGCGATCCGATCGTCCTCTACGCCGGCAATCTTCAGGTCTACCAGGGGATCGACCTGCTCCTCGGCGGCTTCGTGCGGACGCTGGCGGAGGTTCCGGCGGCGAAGCTGATCGTGGTCGGCGGGACGCCGGAGGAGATCGCGCACTACCGGCGGGAGACCGCGCGGCTCGGAATCGCCGCCGGCGTGCATTTCGCCGGACCGCGGCCGGTCGAGTCGCTGGGGCGCTGCCTCCGGCAGGCGACCGTCCTGGTCTCCCCCCGCACCCGGGGGACCAACACCCCGATGAAGATCTATTCCTACCTGGATTCAGGGCGGCCGCTGGTCGCGACCCGGCTGCCGACCCACACCCAGGTGCTCGACGACGAGATCGCCCTGCTCGTCGAGCCCGACCCCGAGGCGCTGGGGCGGGGCCTCGCGCGGCTCCTCGGAGACCGGGATCTCCGGGAGCGGCTCGCCGCCGGCGCCCGCCAGCTCGCGCAGAGGGAGTTCACCCCCGAGGCCTTCCGCCGGAAGCTTCTGGGTTTCTATGACGCCGTCGCGAATCGAATTCTGGAGGATGGGAACGATGGACAGACCGCGGGACTCGAAGCTCGAACCCCGGGCGGTGGCTGAGGCCCTCGCCAAGGCGCCGGACACCGCCGCGCTGCAGCGGGTGCTCCTCCCCCTGGACCTGGAGAAGCTCACCGCCAACGACGTCAGCCTCTTCTCCCGCACCCTCCAGGCGCGTCCCGGCCCGCCGGACATCCGCCTGGGCTACCTCTCCAACTTCACCCTCGACCCGCTGCCGCGCTGGGTGGATCTCCACTTCGCCCGCGAGGGGGTGCGCGCCGCGCACTACCTGGGCGGCCCCGGCCAGTACGTGCAGGAGGTGCTGGGCGAGAGCACCGGCCTCGCCGCCTTTGCACCCGATCTCGTGCTGCTCGCCCTGTCGCTCCGCCGGCTGCGGCCCGAGGCCTGGGCCGCCTTCGTCACGCTCTCGCCGGCCGAGCGCCGCGATCTCAGGGAGGATGTCGTCTCCCACGTCGAGTCCTGGGCGCTGGCGGCGCTGGAGCGGATTCCGGCCACCCTGCTGGTCGCCAACTTCCCCGCCCCCCCGCAGGCCGCTTTCGGCGTGGCGGATCTCAACGAGGAGTACGGCGAGACCGAGTTCTTCCTCGACCTGAACCTCGATCTGCTGCGCCGCTTCAAGGGGCACCCGCGGATCCAGATCTTCGATCTCGACCGCCTGGCCTCCCGCTTCGGCAAGGACCGCGTCCTCGACCGCCGCATGTACTACCTGGCGAAGATGGAGTGGAGCCCGGGCTTCCTCGGCTGCGTGGCGGTGGAGCTCGCGCGGCACGTCCGGGCGGCGCGCGGGCCGGCCCGCAAGTGCCTGGTGCTCGACCTCGACAACACCCTCTGGGGGGGCATGGTGGGGGAGGACGGGCCGGCCGGCGTCAAGATCGGTGCGGGCGATCCCGAGGGGGAGCCCTTCCTCGACCTCCATCACCGCCTGAAGGCGCTCCAGGCCCAGGGGGTGCTCCTCGCGGTTTGCAGCAAGAACAACCCCGGCGACGTGACCGAGCTGTTCGCGAGCCGACCGGAGATCCCGCTCAAGCTCGACGATTTCGCCGCCCTGGAGATCTCCTGGGAGCCGAAGCACGAGGGGCTGAAGAAGATCGCCGCCGCGCTCAACCTCGGCACCGACAGCCTCGTCTTCCTGGACGACAACCCCGCCGAGGTGAGCCTGATCCAGCAGATGCTCCCCGAGGTGAAGACCGTGCTGCTCCCCCCTGATCCGGCCGAGTACGCCGCCGTGATCGACCGCCTGATCGACTTCGAGCGCACGGCCGTCCTCGCCAGCGATGTGAGTAAGACCGTCCAGTATCGGGAACAAGCGCGGGAGAACCGCGAGCGCGAAGCCCTGCGCACCGCCTCGGGAGACCTCGGGAATTACCTCGCGAGCCTGCGCACCGAGCTGGCTATCACCCGCGCCAAACGGGACGACCTGCCGCGCATCCACCAGTTGTTCACCAAGACGAACCAGTTCAACCTGACGACCCAGCGCTACACCCCCTCCGAGATCGAGCGCTTCATCGCCTCGCCGATCTGCGAGCTCTGGGTGGTACGGGGGCGCGACCGTTTCGGCGACCTGGGGGCGATCGGCGCTGTCCTGCTGCGGCGCGACGGCCGTGTCGTCTATATCGACAGCTTCCTGATGAGCTGCCGCGCCATGGGCCGCGGCATCGAGACGGCGATCATGAACCACGTCAAGCACCGCCTCCTCGACGAGCCCGGCCACCTGGAGCTGCGCGGCCGCTACCTGCCGACCGCGAAGAACAAGCCGGTCGAGACCTTCTACGAGGACCAGGGCTTCCGCCTCCTCGAACGGCGCGACGGCGGTGAGAAGCTCTATGTCCTCCGTCGCACCGAAACGCGCGAGATCCCCTGCGAGTGGATCGAGGTGGTGCAGGACGCGATGGCGCTGGGGTTCCGGTAGAATGAGCCTCTCTGAGCAGGTCGTGAGAGAGAGGCGTCTCTGGACGGTCGTTGGATCGTTGAGTCGAGGCATCACAGGCAACTCTGGGAAGTCATCGTAGAACCGGATTTCCTGGCCAGAGTGCTCGTGGTCGTGACCGCTTATCCGGTGAGGTGAGACATGAAAGAGTCCTATCTGGAGATTACTTTTCGGCATGGCCGCGCAATGGCTGCCTATCTCTACCTGCCGCGGCGAGCCGAGGAAAAAAGCTCGTGGACCAAGCGAGTCGAGCCAGGTATGGTGGTCGATTTCGGTTCGGACGGAAATCCGATCGGCATTGAGATTACGGCGCCCGGGCAGATCACTCTTGCGGCCATCAACAATGTACTCGAGGGGCTGGGGATTCCACGGATGACGACTGCCGATCTGGCGCCACTGCTGGCGGCCTGATCCGTGCTTCATGCCCCATGATCCGGACCTACGGTCTTACCCACATCGCCCTCACCGTCCAGGACACCGGGCGGTCGTCGCGCTTCTACCAGGCGGTGTTCGGCGCCGTCGAGACCCATCGCGGCGCGGGCTGGGCCCAGATCAAGACCCCCGGGAATCACGACGTCATCGTTCTCGAGGAGAAGGCTGAGGAAGTGGGCAAGGCCGGAGCGTCCGCCACTTCGGCTTCCGCCTCGTCGATCCGGCGGACATCGACGCGGCGGCGCGCGAGGTCGAGGAGGCCGGCGGCAAGATCCTCGACCAGGGGGAGTTCTGCCCCGGCGAACCCTACCTGTTCGCCACCGATCCCGACGGCTACGAGATCGAGATCTGGTACGAGTAAGGGCGGGCGGTACACTTCTTGCTCCTTTCAAACAGCGGCGGCCTTCGAGGCCGTCGGTGGTTTTGAAAGGAGGGGTGGGGGATGAACCCGCTCGATCGTGGATTCCGCGGCGGCACCGGCCGTCTGCTCGTCGCCGGCGCCATGGCCGCGGTTGCCATCGCCGGCTACTATGGAAGCCGCAGCTACAACCCCATCGCCGCCGAGATCCTCCCCCCCAGGATCACGCCGCAGCAGGAGGTCGCCATCGGTCTGCAGGCGGCGCCCGCGATGGCCCAGCGATATGGCGGGCTCTCTTCCGATCAGCCGGCCCAGCGGCGCGTCGACCGCATCTGCCACGATCTCGTCGAGAAGACCGACGCCGCGCGCACGCCCTATGACTTCGATTGCCACGTGCTTGCCGACGAGCGCACGGCGGACGCCTTCGCCCTGCCGGGGGGGCAGGTCTTCATCACCTCCGGCCTGCTCGCCAAACTGCAGACAGACGGCCAGCTCGCCGGCGTGCTCGCCCACGAGATCGGCCACGTCGTGGCCCGCCACGGCGCCGGGCACCTCGCCAACCATCGGGCCGCCGCGCTCGCCCGCTACGATCCGAGCGATCCGGCGAGCCGCCGGAACCCCGCCGTGGCCACCCTGATCGGCCAGCTCATCAGCCTGCGTTTCGGCCGCCAGGATGAGCTCGAGGCCGGCCGGATCGGAGCCCGGCTGGCCTCCGAGGCGGGGTACGACCCGCGCGGCGCCGCGCAGGTGACGCAGATCCTCGGGCGGACGGGTTGCGGCCACGCCTGAACAGAAACGAAAAGGGGCGCCCCCGGAGAGGCGCCCCCGCAAACCCGATCGATCTTTTCTAGTACAGATCGTTGATCGCGTTGCGGTCGTCGGTCGCGAGCGACGCCGGACCGTTGTCGCAGTAGGCGACCGTGGGGTACATCGTGGCGCCGGCGACGTTGCTATGGGCGAGGCCCAGCAGGTGACCGGTCTCGTGCACCATCACGCCCTCGACGTAGATCTCGTTCGAGCAGGACTCGCCCGCAGAAGCCCAGGCGTAACCCGTGGCATTGGTGACCATGTCCGCGTCGGTGATGCGGTAGGTGCCGTTGCCGCGCGACTGGTAGTAGCCGGTGAAGGTGGCGGCCAGGCAGGAGCCGGTGCAGGCGTGCACGGGGTCCGTGAAGTTGAGCATCGGCCGGCCGTCCCCCATGGTCCAGCCCGAAACCGAGCCGACGGTGGCGTTGATGCGGGTGCCCGTGCCGGCGCCGTTCCAGGCCGAGTTGATGGCGCTCGCGGTGCGGCTGCGGCCGAGGTCGCCGTCGGAGACGCTGGAGAGGCCGCGGTTGTCGACGATCAGGTTCGGCGGGCTGTCCCACGTGCGCCGGGGGCTCAGCAGGACGTAGGCCGACACGCTGCCGGCGACGACGCAGGAAAGGACGATCGCGGTCGTGAACGGAACGAATCTCTTCATGATCTTGAGTCTCCTCTCCTGACTAGTTCTCGTACGTGACGCGGCCGGCACGGCGCGCCTCATTGCGGATGGAAGCCTTGAGCTCGTCGAGACGGATGGCCTTGGCAGGGCCGGCGGCGCGGCCGTCCTTGGTCAGCAGGGTGGCGCCGCCGTCGAAAGCCGGCACCGCGAGCGTGACGCCCGCCTTGTCCTGCACCACGCGGAATTGCCCCTGCTGATAGCCGGCGACGCGCGTGGCGCCGTCCTGCTCGGGCTCGAGGAAGAGGAGGAGGTGATCGTTGGCGCGGAACTTCGGGAAGCCCTCGGCCTCGACCGTGAAGTTCCCCACCGTGCCGCCGAACGTGCGGACCACGACGACCGAGGGGGCGTCGCCGAAGACCTTGGACTCGACCCGCACCAGGGCCTCGGAGACGACGATCCGGCCGGTCGCGTCCCAGAACGAGCTGACCTTGATCACGTGACCTTGAACCACCGCCGCCGAATCGCGGACCAACTCCTTCGGGGTCATCTTCAGGAACGTCGAAGCTCCCACCGGAACCGCCAGTGCCCCAAGCAACAGACCCAACGACAAAAGACGCTTCATGCAGACCTCCTTCATCCATAGGGATCACCGACCACCGTTGACCCCGCCTTCACTAGTACCGGTACATTGGGCCGCAGGAAGGTGACCTGTTTACTAATTTTTTACAGAATAAACAGATCAGTTACAGATGGGCCAGCGGATCGTTACCCCTGGATCGCGGACGGCTGTAGAATCGATCCGGATCATGCGCTCTTCCACTCTCCGCACCCTGTTCACGGCCCTCATCCTGGCGCTTCTCCTCGCGCCGGAGGCCCTGCTGCTACATAGTTGCGCGTGCGGGAGGATCCTCGACTGCTGCTGCCGGGCGAAGGCCACGGCGGGGGAGTCCTGCCCACTGCACTCCCATACCGGCGGAGCTCACTGCTCGGGGCGTTCCGAGACGCCGGCTTCGCTCCAGAGCCGGCACGAGCCCTTGGACCGGCCCGGGACCTCCCCGGCGCCTCGATTGACAGTCGGGCTCGCGCTCGCCGGCCGGACCGCCGAAGCGCCGCGGGAAGAGGTCGCCGCGCTCGTTCCCAGTCCCCCCGTTCCACCGCCCCGCCTCGCGTAAGCCACCCTGGACGTTTCCTCGCGGGCCGCCGCATCCGGCGGCCTGGACTCAACCTGTCCGGAAACAAGGAGGCTTTCGTGAAGACAACGTTTTTTCCGAGGCTCGCCGTCGCGGCGTGCTTCGTGTCAGTGCTTGCCGTCGCGCCGCCCGCGCGTGGCTGCTCGATCTGCCGCTGCGGCGATCCGACCTTCAACGCCCTGGGGACGGACGTCTACAAGGAAGGGGCGTTTCGCGTCTCGCTCGACTGGGAGCGTTTCGACAAGGAGCAGGGAATCCTTCCCGGCGAAGAAGGCGTGGCCGCCAAGCACGACGGCCATGCCGGCGCGGACCTCGGCCGTGAGGCCGTGGTCGAGAACCGTTTCACCACCGCCCTCTCCTACACCTTCGGGGAGCGCGCCATCGCCGTGGCCCGCGTCCCGTGGAGCTCCCGGCACACCAGCGAGGTGGGCGGGCTCGCCGGCGAGGGCGCGCCCGGCGGCGCCAGCACGTCGCGCGATCTGGCCGATCCCGAGCTCTACGCCCTGGTGCGGCTGTGGGCCTCGGATTTCTCGGGCGGCCTCGGCCGCCGGGCCTGGATCTCGGCCCTCGGCGGGGTGAAGACCGCCTGGGGGAAGAACGACCTCACCGCCGGCGGCGAGCGGCTGGACGAGCACCTGCAGCCGGGCACGGGCTCGACCGACTGGTTCGGCGGCCTCTCCGGGCTCTATCTGCTCGACTCCCGCTCGTCGCTCTTCGCATCGGTCCAGATCCGCCGGGCGGGGACCAACGACTTCGACTACCGCTACGGCAGCTCGAACCTGGCGAACTTCGGCTACGAGCGCAAGCTCGGACGGATCTGGGACGCCGCCCTCGAGCTCAACTTCCGCGGCGCCGGCCGCGACCGCGTCGACGCCGGGGGCACCCTCGACCCCAACACCGGCGGCCGCCTCCTCTACGTCAGCCCGCGCGTGATCGTCGACCTCGGCAAGGGCCTCGTCGGGCGCCTGGCCGTCCAGGTGCCGGTCTATCGGGATCTCAATGGCGATCAGCGGGAGCGGGCGGTGGCGAACGCGGGGGTGACGTACCTGTTCTGAGCCCTCATCACGCCGCTTGGCAAAACGGCCTTTTCCCCTCTCCCGGGTCGGGAGAGGGGCAGGGGTGAGGGTGCGGGCTCAGACCCGCACGAACTCGTACCCGTAGTGGGCCACGTTGGAGCCCGCGGGGCGGTGTCCGCTGCCGGGGCCGGAGACGCCGTTCCCCGGGGGCGGAGCGTTGGGGCGGCGGAGCTGTTCCTGGCCGAAGAGGCGCTTCAGGAACTTCATCGCCTCCTCCTCCACCAGCTCGGCGGAGAGCTGGGCGAGCGGCATCTTCTCGATCAGCAGCCCGAAGCCGATCCCCTCGTGAGTGACCTTCACCACCTTGGTCGAGTCGTCGGCGTAGAAGAGGAGCGAGCGGTCATAGTCCTCCCAGCGGTCCAGCTTCACCTTCATGCCGGCCGCGGTCGAGCGGTGGAAGATCGAGGCGGACTCGACCTTGCCCACCATCGCGTCCTTGATCTCCTCGAGGATGGGGAGGATGACGGTCCGCGCCACAGTTTTGAACTGCTCGCGGAAGGGATCGTTCTGCCGGATCACCCCTTCGGGGCGCAGCCGCTTCTCCTCCAGCATCTCCTCGTGCCCCTTGAGCAGCATTTGAAGCCCTTCGAGATTGGCCTGGTTCATGGTCGCTGAGTTCCTTTCTAACCGGTTTGGAACCACTGCCAACTCCGTGCCAGCGGCCGCCCTCCCGGTGCTGTACACTTCCGCCCCGCCATGCCCAGACGGACCGATCTCCGCTCCATCCTCGTCCTCGGCTCCGGGCCCATCGTCATTGGACAGGCCTGCGAGTTCGACTACTCCGGCACCCAGGCCTGTCGTGCCCTGAAGCGCGAGGGGTACCGGGTGGTGCTCGTCAACTCGAACCCGGCGACCATCATGACCGATCCGGAGTTCTCCGATGCCACCTACATCGAGCCCCTGGTTCCCGAGGTGGTTGAGAAAATTCTGGAAAAAGAGCGGCCGGACGCTCTCCTTCCTACCGTCGGCGGCCAGACCGGGATCAACCTGGCGATGGCTCTCGACGAGCGCGGCGCTCTCGCCCGCTATGGCGTCGAGGTGCTGGGGGCGTCGATCGACGCCCTCCGCCTCGGGGAGGACCGCCTCCTCTTCAAGCAGGCGATGGAGGAGATCGGCCTCAAGGTGCCGAAGAGCGGCTACGCCGGCACCCTCGAGGAGGCGCGGGAGATCGTGGGGGTGGTCGGCTACCCGGTGATCGTCCGCCCCAGCTTCACCCTCGGCGGCGAGGGGGGGGGCATCGCCTACAACCGCGACGAGCTCGAGGAGGTGGTGGCGGCGGCGCTCCAGGCGAGCCCCACCCACCGGGTGCTGATCGAGCAGTCGGTGCTCGGCTGGAAGGAGTTCGAGCTCGAGGTGATGCGCGACGTGGCCGACAACGCCATCGTCGTCTGCTCGGTCGAGAACTTCGACGCCATGGGCGTCCACACCGGCGACTCGATCACCGTCGCCCCGCAGCAGACCCTCTCCGACCGCGAGTACCAGGCGATGCGCGACGACGCCTTCGCGGTGATCCGGCGCGTCGGGGTGGCGACCGGCGGCTCCAACATCCAGTTCGGCGTCGACCCCAAGACCGGCGAGCGGGTGGTGATCGAGATGAACCCGCGCGTCTCGCGCAGCTCGGCGCTGGCCTCCAAGGCGACCGGCTTCCCGATCGCCAAGATCGCCGCCCTGCTCGCCGTCGGCTACACGCTCGACGAGATCCCCAACGACATCACCGGCAAGACCTTCGCCGCCTTCGAGCCGACGCTCGACTACACGGTGGTCAAGATCCCGCGCTGGGCCTTCGAGAAGTTCCCCGACACCCCGACCACCCTCGGCACCTCGATGAAGTCGGTGGGCGAGGTGATGGCCATGGGCTCCACCTTCAAGGAGGCCCTGATGAAGGGGCTCTCCGCCCTGGAGCTCGACGGCACCCCGGCGGCGCGCGAACGGCGGATGTCCGACCCGGTGCGGTTGCGGCGGCGGCTCGCCGTCCCCAACTGGGAGCGATTGTTCGCCGTCTTCGCCGCGCTGCGCCAGGGGTGGACGCCGGAGGAGGTCTCCGCGGTCTCGCACATCGACCCCTGGTTCTTGCGCGAGATCGCCGAGATCGTCGACCTCGAGGCCGAGCTCGCCTGCTGGGACCTCGGCTCGCTGCCGAAGCCGCTGCTGCGCCGCGCCAAGTCTTTCGGTCTCACCGACGCGCGCATCGCGGGGCTGCTCGACTGCCCGGAAGCCGACCTCGCCGCCCTCCGCGTCCGCGAGGGCCTGCGGCGCGTCTACAAGCGGGTCGACACCTGCGCCGCCGAGTTCCCGGCGACCACCCCCTACCTCTACTCGACCTTCGGCGACGAGGACGAGAGCGAGCCCGACGACCGGCCGAAGGTGGTGATCCTCGGCTCCGGCCCCAACCGCATCGGTCAGGGGATCGAGTTCGACTACTGCTGCGTGCACGCCGCTTTCGCCCTGCGCGAGCTGGGCTACGAGACGGTGATGGTCAACTGCAATCCGGAGACCGTGTCGACCGACTACGACACCTCCGACCGCCTCTACTTCGAGCCGCTCACCCACGAGCACGTGATGGAGATCCTGGAGCGCGAGAAGCCGCTGGGGGTGATCGTGCAGCTCGGCGGCCAGACCCCGCTGAAGCTCGCCCGCGGCCTCGCCGCCGCCGGCGTGCCGATCCTCGGCACCCCGCCGGACGCCATCGACCTCGCCGAGGACCGCCGCCGCTTCGGCGACCTGCTCGCCGAGGAGGGGATCCTGCAGCCCGAGAACGGCAGCGCCACCTCGCTCGAAGAGGCCCGCGTGGTGGCGGCGCGCGTCGGTTACCCCGTGGTGGTGCGGCCGAGCTACGTGCTGGGCGGCCGCGCCATGGCGGTGGTCTACGACGCCTCGACCCTCGAGCGCTACATGACGGCGGCGGCGGGCGTCTCGCCGGGGCATCCGGTGCTGATCGACCGCTTCCTGGAGGACGCCTTCGAGGTCGACCTCGACCTGATCTCCGACGGCCGGCGCGCCGTGGTCGCCGGCATCCTCCAGCACATCGAGGAGGCGGGCATCCACTCGGGCGACTCGGTGGCGGTGCTCCCCCCCTACAAGGTCTCGCCGGAGGATCAGGACCGCATGCGCGACATCGCCTGCCGCCTGGCCCTGCGGCTGGGTGTGGTGGGACTGATGAACGTGCAGTTCGCCCTCAAGGACGGCAGGATCTACGTCCTGGAGGTCAACCCGCGCGCCTCGCGCACCGTGCCGTTCATCGCCAAGGCGGTGGGGGTGCCGCTGGTGAAGATCGCCGTCGGCGCGATGGCGGGGAAGAGCCTGGGGGAGCTGGGCTTCACCGCCGAGCCGCGGGTGCCGGGGGTGTTCGTCAAGGCGCCGGTCTTCCCCTTCCGCCGCTTCCCCGGGGTCGATCCGGTGCTGGGGCCCGAGATGAAGTCCACCGGCGAGGTGATGGGGGAGAGCCTGACCTTCGGCAACGCCTTCGCCAAGGCCTGGATGGGCGCCGGCCACGTGCTGCCGCTGGCGGGCACCGCCTTCCTCTCCGTCCACGACCGCGACAAGCCGGGCCTGCTGCCGGTCGCCCAGCGCCTGGCGGGTCTCGGCTTCGCGCTGGCGGCGACCGCCGGCACCGCCGGCTACCTGGAGAGCCAGGGGCTCGCCGTGCGCGCGGTGCTCAAGGTCCACGAGGGGCGCCCGCACGTCGGCGACCTGCTGATCAACGGCGAGATCGCGCTGGTGATCAACACCCCCCTCGGCCGCGAGTCGCACGAGGACGACGGCGTCATCCGCAGGACGGCGCTGAAGTACGACATCCCCTGCATCACCACCCTCTCCGGCGCGATGGCCTGCGCGGAGGGGATCGCTGCCCTCAAGCGCGAGGGTCTGAGCGTGCGGTCGTTGCAGGAGATGGTTGCCGGCTAGGAGAAGTGCGGCGGAAATTTTGTTGTGTCCGTAGACGGCACCGTTGAGGGCGACCGCAGGTCGCCCCTACAACCTCCGTCAAAGTCTGTTGTAGGGGCGACCTGCGGTCGCCCTCAACGGTGCCGTCTACGCCCGCCAGTCCCCCGGCGGGTGCTTCGTGCTCATGGATGACCGCGCGTAGAATGCTTTTATGGAGCCACCCCGCGTCAACCCGATCGGCATCCTCGAAACCCCGGCGGACCTGGTCTCCACGCCCCGGCGGTTCTCCCGGCCCCTGCGTCTGCTCGCCGGCCTTCTGCTCGCCCTCTTCTTCCTGGGCACCGTGGTGACGACCGTCGTCAGCTTCGGCCGCTACTGCCTGACCACCGACGCGACGGACACCCGCGCCCTGCATTCCAAGACTCGCCCCTGAGGGTCTCGCGTCGTCATCGAGCCGGTCGAGGCTGTCTATCTCAGCCCGCGGGCTCGTTCCCGTTGCGTGAGGCACCCTTCAAAGAGAGAGCACGTCTCTCGGCTTCGAAAGGAGAACCCGTGATTCGCATGAAAAAGATCCTCCTCCTCACCTTGTTGCTCGGCCTGCTCAGAGCGATCGAGGGTTACGGCGTCGGAAGCTTGTGCTACCAGGTGAACCACACTCCCTGCTCGCCGGACGGGAAGACCCGCACGTGCTATCTGGTAGCCGGCAGCCAGCCCCTGAATTGCTATTGCCTGAGTGGCCGCTGGAACTGCCCGGTCGAGCCCTGAGGTGATCGCGCGAACCTGGCACGGCCGGGTGCCCCGCCTTGAGCGCTAGCCGTTCGTGACCCACTACGAGGTGCTGCTCGCCGCGGTGCCGTAGGGGCGCTCTCTTTCCGATACGATACGGGCGGGCCGGGCCCTGCGGCCTTGAACCAGGAGGAGAGATGAGCGACACCCGGATCGAAAAAGACAGCCTCGGCGAGATCGAAGTCCCCGCCGGGGCGTATTACGGCGCCCAGACGGAGCGGGCGCGGCGCAATTTCCCCATCTCGGGGCTGACGCTGCCCAAGCGGTTCATCGCCGCGGTAGCGATGGTCAAGGGGGAGGCGGCGATGGTGAACGAGGAGCTGGGCTCGGTGCCCGGCGAGATCGCCCGGGCCGTCCGTCAGGCGGCCCAGGAGGTGATCGACGGCAAGCTCGACGGCGAGTTCCCCCTCGACATCTTCCAGACCGGCTCGGCCACCTCGACCAACATGAACGTCAACGAGGTGCTCGCCAACCGGGCGATCGAGATCCTCGGCGGCAGTATCGGCTCGAAAACGGTCCACCCGAACGATCACGTCAACAACGGCCAGTCGAGCAACGACGTCATCCCGACAGCGATCCACGTCTCGGCCTACCTCGCCATCGTCCAGGACCTGGAGCCTGCCCTGCGGCGGCTGGCCGAGGCGCTGGACCGCAAGGCGGTGGAGTTCGACCGCGTGGTCAAGATCGGCCGCACCCATCTCCAGGACGCGGTGCCGGTGCGGCTCGGCCAGGAGTTCTCGGGGTACGCGCAGCAGGCGAAGAACGCCCTCGCGCGGCTCGAATCGGTGAAGCCCCGCCTCGCCGAGCTGCCGCTCGGCGGCACGGCGGTGGGCACCGGGCTCAACGCGCCGCCGGAGCTGGCGCCGAGGGTGATCGCCCGCCTCGCGGAGCGGACCGGCGCGCCGTTCGTGCCGGCCCCCAACCGCTTCGAGGCAATGGCGGCCAAGGACGCCGCCGTCGAGACCTCGGGAGCGCTGAAGACGATCGCCGCCTCGCTGACCAAGATCGCCAACGACATCCGCTGGCTGGCCTCCGGTCCGCGCTGCGGCATCGGCGAGATCTCGATCCCCAGCCTGCAGCCGGGGAGCTCGATCATGCCCGGCAAGGTCAATCCGGTGATCCCCGAGGCGGTGCTGATGGTGGCCGCCCAGGTGGTGGGCAACGACGCCACGATCACGATCGCCGGCATGGGGGGCAACTTCGATCTCAATGTGATGATGCCGGTGATCGCCTACAACCTGCTGCAGTCGATCGAGATCCTGGCGAACGCCTCGAGTCTGCTGGCGGAGAAGTGCGTCGAGGGGATCCAGGCGAACCGGGAGCGTTGCGAGGAGCTGGTCGAGCGCTCGCTCGCCATGGTGACCTCGCTGGTGCCGAGGATCGGCTACGACGCCGCCGCCGAGATCGCCAAGGAGTCGGTGAAGACGGGCAAGACGGTGCGCGAGCTGTGTATCGAGAAGAACGTCCTGCCGCCGGATGAGCTGGCCGAGGCGCTCGACCCCTGGGGGCAGACTGAGGGGGGCGTCCACGCCGGGGGCGGGGCGGGGGGGTAGGCGAACCCTCACTCCCCCAACCCCCTCTCTCCCGTCCCCTCCCACCCTCCCTCACCGGGAGAGAGGGGGCTTTGAAACGGAGTTTGTTTTTCTCCCTCTTCTCCCGGTGAGGGAGGGTGGGAGGGGACGGGAGAAGAGGGCCGGGGTGATGAGGGGCCTCACCGACCGGTCCGCCGGTAGACCTCCATCAGCACCAGCAGGGCGATCCCGGAGAGGAGGACGGCCGCGCCCAGCAGCACGTCGGCGCGGGAGAGCGCCGCGTTCCGCAACAGGGCGAGGGCGTTCAGGGCGAGCCCGAGCACCAGCACGGCCAGGATCGCCCGCTCGGTGCGCTTTCGGGGCGGTGCCAAGGAGGCTGCGGGGTGCGCGGTCCGGCGGGCGGCCGGCGGGCGCGGCTCCGGAGGGGGCGCCGGGATGGCAGGACGGAGCTCCTCGTCCCCGACCGGCGGCCGCAGGTTGTGCGTCTCGTCGAGACGCACCGGTGCTTTGTGGGCGGGCGGATGCGGCAGGCGCGGACGCGGAGCGGCCCGCCGTGGGGCGGAAGAAGGAGCAGCGGAAGAGACCCGTCTGTTTTCGGCCATTCTCAGGTGTCCAACGTCTCAGTGACGGCTGGACCGAAAACATTTCACTTGGGATCTGGAACAAAAAAGGGCGGGCTCCAGGAGAGCCCGCCAAGGGAGCGTGGAGAGAGGAGATGGTCAGTCGACCTGAACGTGGAAGCCGCCGCCGTTCTGCATCAGGGTGAGCCGGTTGGAGGCGGATTGCGTGGTCACCGTAATCCCTTTGCCCTGAACGAAGAAGTAGACCGTCCAGGGCCCTTCGGATTTGGCGTTGTAGGAGACCTTGGAGCCCGCCTGCAGCACGGGCCAGCTCATCGCCTCCTGCATCGGGAAATCCTTGTGAGAGTGGGGACCCATGGGGGTGCCCCCCCCGCCCGCGACGTGGTAATGAGTGTCCTGGCTCGTCGTGTTGGTGATGTCCATGGCAGATTCCTCCCAAACGAACCCCGCGACGAAGGTCGACGGGGTGAGTTAGTCGTGGATCAGCGTTTCCCTTCTCTCACGACTTCGATTTCCAGCGGAGAGAGGTCCTCGGGCTCGCCGCCGGGGACGAGGCCCTGGGCCTGGATCTCATAGGTCCCGGCCGGGAGCCGGTCGACCGGCAGATCGACCACCAGGGCCCGCACGCCGTCGAGCGTCTTCGGCTCGAGCGCGCTCTCGTCCCAGAGGGTCGCTCCCGATCGGTTCCGCACGCTGAGGTGGAAGGATTTGAGATCCTCCATCCCTTCGACCGCGATCTGGAGCTCGACGACGCCCGCGCCGGGATGGACCCGGAGCTTTTCCCGAACCTCTGAGCCGCGCAACGACGTCAAGGCGAGCTGGAAGACGGCCTTCACGGGCTCTGGCACCGGCGTCGGCGCTCCCTGGGGAACGGTCGCCGGGGCGGAGCGCCGTTCCTGGGCGACGCGGGTGGCGGGCTCGGTTCGGGTCGCGTGGGACTGCTCCATGGCGTACCAGGAGAGGCCGGCCGCGGCGAGGAGGCCCGCCGCCAGGGCGGCCCAGCGGAGCATGGGGCGCGGCGGCGCCGGAGCGCGCCGCGGGAAGGGCACGACCGGCGCGGTCTTGGTCGCCGCCGGGGCGCTCCCGGCGAGGGTGTTCAGGGACCGGGCGAGGGCCAGGCGCTCCCGTCCCTGGGGGGACGAGGCGAGCCGCCGCAGGACGCGTTCTCTTTCCGCGGGGGGGAGCTCGCCCCGGGCGCAGGCGGCGAGGAGGTCGGCTTCGACGGCCTCGGAGAGCTCGAAGAGCTCATCCTCGGCGAGCAGGCGGCGCTCCAGGCGGTCCGCCTCCTCTTCGTGGAGCTCGCCGAGCAGGTAGCTCCTCAGCAGCTCGTCGTCGGTTGGATTCTGTTTCATGGCTTCAGCCCTCCTCGCTCATCTCAAACACGGGTGTCCGGTAGGGGGGAAACGTTTCGCGAGGGGAGAAGAAATCAGTGGCTCAAGGCGGCGTGAACGCAGGACTCCAGCTTGCGGCGGATCCGGTGGACCCGGATGCGGAGGGCGTTCATCGGGATTCCGACCTCGTCGGCGAGCGTCTGCCGGTTGCGGATGTTGTTATCCCCGCCAGGGTTTTTTCCAGGGTCGCTTTTTCCCTGGTAATACCGGAGCACCAGGTCCCGCTGGTCCGGCGCGAGCTGCTCCAGGCACCGGCGGAGGCCGTCGAGCCGGCGATCGGAGGGCTCGGCGCCGTCGTCGAAGGTGGGAGCAGGCCAGCCGCCCCCCTCGGCCAGCAGGCGGTTTTCCCGCGAGGAGCGGCGCAGGACCTCCTTGTAGACCAGGTGGGCGACACCGCAGAAGTAGCCGTATGGATCGCTCGACCGCAGCTCGACTCCTTCGGCCAGGCGGCGCGCGACGCGGTTGATCGTCTCGTCGGCCAGATCTTCGGGGGAGCCGCAGCCGCGCCACTCGAAGAGGCGGACCAGCTTGCGGCGGATCGTCTCGTAGAGCAGGCCGGCGCGGTCGCGGTCGGGGTCGAGCTGGCCGAGGAGGGCGTCGAAGCCCTCCGGCGTCAGGCCCTGGAGCCGCTCCACCCGGGGGGCGCCATCCCCGCCCTGCTGCCTCACCGCCACTCCCCCTGGAGAGAGAAGCCGGCCCAGTAATAGGGGGATTTCCGGCCCGGCTGGCGTGCCATCTCGAGCTGGGCCCGGCGGAGGGCGGCCGCGGGGGAGAGCCCTTGGCGGAGCATGCCGCGATAGAAGCTCTCCATCAGCCCGGCCGTGGCCCGGTCCTCGACGCTCCAGAGGCTGGCGAGCACGCGGGCGGCCCCGGCGTACATGAAGCCGCGCGTCAGCCCGACCAGCCCCTCGCCGCGGATCTCCTGGCCGAGGGCCGTCCGGCAGGCCGAGAGCACGACCAGGTCGGCGTCGAGACGGAGATTGTAGATGTCGTTGAGCCGCAGGAAGCCGTCCTGGGCCTTCCCCTTCTCGTCGAAGAGGGAGAGGACGAGCTTGGAGAGCTCCGGGCGGCGGCTGTCGAGCACGCCGTGGGTGGCGAAGTGGAGGTTGCGGTACCGGGCGAGCTCGGAGCTGAGGGCCCTGGCGCGCGAGGCCTCGAACCCCAGCGCCAGGAAGAGCTGGTCCGGAGGGACGAGCGCGGCGATCGTCCGCGCCTCCTTGAGCGAGGAGGGGAGCCGCCGGAAGGAGGGGCGCTCCGCGCCGCGCCGCGGGCCGGCCGGGTCCAGGCCCCGGGTAACGTTGGACGCCAGGCTCAGGCGTTCGAGCTGGCCGGACCGGTGGGTCAGCCGCTCGTCGGTGGCCTGGAAGACCGGGTCCGCGAAGATTGCCAGCGCCTTTGGAGCCCGGGAGCGCCCGCGGACCTCGCGCCGCAGCACCGCCAGCGCCGAGGCCGAGGGGAGGCTCACCACGTCGTGGCGGGTGGCCAGCGGAGCGCCCGACGAGGGGATCGGCAGGGCGGCGAAGGGGATGTACTGGAGGGCGCCGTCGGCGACGATGAGCAGGGGGCGATCCCCGAGGAGCCGCTCGGCGGGGCCGAGGAGCAAGCGGGAGAGATCGCGCCCGGCGCGCTCGGCCTCGGCGTCCGCGCCGTCGATCCGTTTCTTCCAGCCGGCCAGGCTCTCGCCGGCGGGCCGTTCGTTGCGGGCGGTCACCAGCTCGTAGTAGCGACGGGCCATCCGCTCGATCCGCGCCCTGCCCGGGAGCTCGAAGCTGCGGACCGCGTCCGGGGTCACCACCCAGAGGAAGCTCCGCTTCTCGCCGAGCGAATACTCGAGCAGCAGCGCCTTGCCGTCGAGGATCTGGGCCTGGATCTCGGCCAGGCTCAGCGGCTGCGGCTGGGTGAGCGCGGCATAGCCCGGGCTGCTCGTCCGGAGATCCGCCTGTACCTGGCTGTACTCGTCGAGCGTCTCCTCCAGCCGCCGCTCGGCGTCCTCCAGCTTCCGCCGGTCAGGCTTCTCTTCGGCGAGGAGATTGAAACGGTACCGGTCGCGGGCGTTCACCTCGGCACGCAGCCGGTGCTCGCGGTCGACCAGCACCGGGTCGGCACCCGCACGGACGTCGGCTCCGGCCTCGCTCAGGATGTCGAGCAGGCTGCGGGCGCGCGCCCGCTCGCTGATCTGCAGGGCTTCGGCGGCCCTGGCCGGGTCCGGCGTGGCGCCTGGAGGCGGCATCAGGAGATCGGCGTAGGCCTCGTAGAAGTCCTGCCGGGTGGCGAGAAACGAGGTGCGCAGCCGCGGGTCGAAGACCCGTGTGCGGATCGACTCGACGATGTCGACCGCCGAGCGGGCACGGTCCAGGGCCGTGGTGAGATCGCCGCCGTCGCGGGCGATCTTCGCCAGAGACAGCACGATGTCGGCCTCCAAGGAGCGGTCACCCCGCTTCTCGGCGAGCAACCGCGCTCTCTCCATCTCCTCCCGGGCTGCCGGCAATTCCCCCTTTTTCCAGTGGGCCGCTCCCAGCGCATAGAGCGCGGTGGTCTCGCGTTCCGGGAAACCCCGCGCCAGGTCGAGGGCCTGCCGCGCGGATTCCACGGCTCTGGCCGGCTGGCGCAGCTTCACGAGCAGCAAGGCCTGGTGGGCGAGGGCGAAGCTCTGGATCTCCGGATCGCCCAGCGCCCGTGCGAGCACGAGCGCCTGGTCGAAGGACTTCCGGGCGTCCTCGAAGCGTGTCAGGCGCTGGAAGGTATAGCCGATGTTGAGAAGGGTCTTCGCCTCTCGCGAGCGGTCGCCAAGCCGGCGGACGATCGGCAAGGCCTGGCGGAACTGCTTGAGGGCGGTTTCCCAATCGCCGAGGGACGTGTAGATGTCTCCGAGATTGTTGAGGGCGAGGGCCTCCCCTTCGGGGCTCGCGGCGGCCCGCGCCATGTCCAGGGCCTGCTGAAAGGCCTGGAGGGCCTTCTGCCGGTCGGCCAGCTGGGCGTAGACGGTACCCAGGGTGCTGAGGGTCTCGGCCTGCACGACCGGATCGCCGGCCTCGCGGGCCTTTTGCACGGCCTCGACGGCCAGCGGGGCTGCGCGCCGGCTCTCCCCCTGCTCGACTTCGAGCACCGCGAGGTTGCTGAGCCCGGTCGCCCGGTTTTTCGTGTCGGCCGGGCCGCCGGTCACCGCGAGCGCCTCCTCGTAACGCTGCCGCGCCTCGCCGGTCCGCCCCAGCCTCTTGAACAGGATGCCCGAGCTGTGGAGAGCCTGAACCTGCCACTCCTTCGCCTCGGGGTCGGCCTCCTCTCGCCAGAGGGCGGCGGAGCGCTGAAAGTCAGAGATCGCCGCCTCGGCTTCCTGGGGCAGATAGAAGCGTTCGCGTGCGAGCAGGAACAGGGCCTCCGCCGTCCGCCGCCGATCTCCCAGGCGTTCCCAGAGACCGCGGACCCGCTCCCAATCCGCGATCGTCTCCCCTCTGGGCTTGTCGGCGGCCGGGTGGAGCACCTTCCAGGTGGCCTGCATCGCCTCGCTCCGGACGCCGTCCTCTCCGGCCACGGCCGGCCGGAGAGCCGAAACCGTCAGCTGGTAGCGCCCGCGACGCGTCGGCTGGCCGGACGAACCGATCTCCAGAAGGTAGCGCCCCGGGGTCTCGATCAGGGCCGCCAGATCCTCGAGCGAGTCCGCTGGAGACAGGTTGGGAGTATCGACGCCGGTGACGAAATCCCCGCGCGGGTCGAGCAGCCGCACGGCGACGTCGATCCCCTGCTCCTGCACCTTCACCCGCAGGAACTGCCCCGCCTGGAGATCGACCGGGTAAGCATGGGTCTCGCCGCCCCGCAGGTCCCGTTCCTGGACGAGGCCGGCGGCGAG
Organism: uncultured Acidobacteriota bacterium; assembly: GCA_963698025.1. Lineage (GTDB taxonomy): Bacteria > Acidobacteriota > Thermoanaerobaculia > Multivoradales > UBA5704 > DATARR01. The sequence continues at coordinate 4,916,595 of OY969112.1, forward strand.
CTCGGGGCCTGGAACGGACGGCGCCCCCCTGGCTCCGCACAGCACCACGGCCAGCAGGGAGCAAAGGACAGAAACGCCACGGAAGCGCGGCGCGGACCGGCTAAAAACGGGAGAGGGGCTCATCCTTTATTCAGTCTGCACGGCTCGCTTGCACTCCCTCCGACCTCCCCATCCCCCTCCGATGTTTCGGTCCAGGAGCCCTACGGTCCACGAAAGCTTGGCTCATTTTACCGGTTTGAGCCCCAAGCATTCCACTCAGGGTAGCCTGGTGCCCTTTTTGTAGGACAAAGGCGGGACGGAGAGGGGGGCGTAAGTGCGACGGGTTTCGCGCTAAGCTACGCTCGTGCGGCGAGTCCTCCACTGCGACATGGACTGCTTCTACGCGGCGGTACACATGCGCGACGATCCGTCGCTGCGGGGCAAGCCGGTGGTGATCGGCGGCCGGCCGGAGAGCCGCGGGGTGGTGGCGGCCGCGAGCTACGAGGTCCGCCGCTACGGCGTGCATTCGGCGATGCCCTCCTCGCGCGCCCGGCGGCTCTGCCCGGACGCGATCTTCATCCCCCCCGACTTCCGCCGCTACTCCAAAGAGTCGGAGAAGATCTTCGCCATCTACGGGGAGTTCACCCCGCTGGTGCAGGCGGTGTCGATCGACGAGGCCTATCTCGACGTGACCGACCATCTTGGCGAGGCGGGGAGCGCCACGGCGCTGGCGAAGGAGATCCGGCGGCGGGTGCGCGACGAGCGGGGGCTGACGGTGAGCGTCGGGGTGGGGCCCAACCGGCTGATCGCCAAGATCGCCTCGGACTTCGACAAGCCGGACGGCCTGACCGTCGTGCGCCCCGAGAAGGTGCAGGCGTTCCTCGATCCGCTGCCGGTGCGGCGGCTGCACGGCGTGGGACCGGCGACGGAGAGGGCGCTCGCCGAGATGAAGGTGCAGACCGTGGCCGACCTGCGCGGGGTGGAGCTCGAGGATCTGACCGGCCGCTTCGGCAAGCACGGCCGCATCCTCTACGAGTTCTCCCGTGGCATCGACGACCGCCCGGTCGACACCCATCGCGAGCGCAAGAGCCTGGGAACCGAGAACACCTACGCCGAGGACCTCACCGATCTCGCCGCGATGGTGGAGGAGGTGGACCGGATGGCGGACGAGCTGGCGAGCTCGCTGGCCCGTTCCGGGCTCGCGGGTTGCACGGTGACCCTCAAGGTGCGCTACGAGGATTTCACCACCGTGACCCGTTCCCGGACCTTCGCCACCCCGGTCTACGACCGCGCCGCCATCGCCGCCTGCGCCCGCGACCTGCTCCACCGCACCGAGGCCCCGAAGCGGCCGGTGCGGCTGATCGGCGTCACCGCCTCGAACCTCGTACGGGAGCGGGTGGAGCAGCTCTCGCTGTTCGAGCTTTCGTGGGACCTGTAGACGATGAGCCCGTCAGATCACCTTCCACCAGGGCGCGGCGAGCACCCCTTCGGCGATCCAGGCCGTCTCGGTGCCCGTGTGGAGGAGGAGGGCGGCGCGGGCGAGATCGGGGTACTCCGCCCGGAAGCTGAGCAGCCCGCGGGCATCGGCGAGCCGCGGCTGCGAGGTCGCCTTCACCTCGACGGGCAGGAGCCGCCCCCTCCATTCGAGGATGAAGTCCACCTCCTCGCCGCTCGTAGTGCGCCAGTAGAGGACCTCCGGGCGGGGAACCTGGGAATCGCGCCACGCCAGCAGGTCGGCGAGGATCAGGTTTTCGAGGTGGGCACCCCGCGGCTCGGTCTCGCCGGCCAGGTGGAGGGCGAGCCCGGTGTCGCACCAGTAGAGCTTGGGGGTCTTGATCAGGCGTTTCGTGCGATTGACGGCGTAGGCCGGCACGCGGACGAGCTGGTACGAGGTCTCGAGCAACGCGAGGTGGCGGTGGACGGTCGATTGCGGCAGTCCCACGTCGCGGCCGAGCTCCGTCTGCTGCACCAGGTTGCCCAGCCGCAGGCAGGCCGCCCGCATCAGCCGCCGGAAGTCGACCAGCGAGGTCACGGTGGAGAGCTCCTGGAGATCCCGCTCCAGATAGGTGCGGGTGTAGCCGTCGAACCAAAGAGCGCGCGTCTCCGGATCCGCCAGCTCGTGGGACGGGATGGGATAGCCGCCCCGGCGGGCGAGATCGCGCCAATCCTCGGGTCCGGCGGTTTCAGCCTCCAGGAGATCCCGCCAGGACCGGTCCTCGGTTTCGAACAGGCGGGTCCAGGCGCCGGCGGTGCCGGCTCCGAGCTGCTCCCGGCGGGTCATCGGCCAGAGGGTCAGATAGGCCGCCCGGCCGGCGAGAGACTCGGAGATCCGCTGCATCAGCAGGAGATTGGCCGATCCCGTGAGCAGGAACCTGCCCGGAACCTTGTGTTCGTCGACCGCCCGCTTGACCGCCAGCAGGAGATCCGGCGAGCGCTGCACCTCGTCCAGCGTCACCCGCTCGGCGCTGCGGACCAGCGCCTCGGGCTCCCGCCGGGCGCGCTCCAGGGTCTCCAGGTTGTCGAGGGTGAGGTAAGGACGCGGCTCCCCGGTGAGATTTCGTACCAGCGTGCTCTTGCCGGTCTGGCGCGAGCCGGTCACCACGACCACCGGAAACGAGCGCAGGGCCAGATCCAGGGAATGCTGCAGGAGTCTGGGGAGGACTTGCAATCCATTCATGCCGTGGATGATTATCATTCACGTCGTGGATGATCCGCAAATACGTGCGAGAAAGGTACACTGGAGACGAGATGGACGAAGCCGCCCTCCGCCCCTTCCGCGAGTACCACGCCCGTCGCGACCGTGAGCTGCGGCAGGAGAGGGAATCGCTGGGCAGCTTTGCTATGAACGAGAAGTACTTGGTTCTTGATCGGAACGTCCGCGCCGACCTCGACAGGATCGCCAGGATCTATGAGGCGCTGGGCTCGCCGGAATTGAAGGATTCGGGACCTCAGGAGGAGTTGATCGTCGTCTCCTACCGTCTTCACAGCCTCTTTACCGCCTTTGAAAGCATCTTCGGCAACATTGCCAGGGCGTTCGAGAACCAAGTCTCCAAGGAAAGCTGGCATCGCGAAGTCCTCCAGCGCATGCGGCTCGATCTGACCCCGCTCCGGCCGGCGGTTATCGATGCCGAGGCCTACGAGAAACTGGACGAGCTGCGCCGGTTCCAGCACGTCTTCCGCACCAACTACGGGCTGGATCTGGACCCGGTGCGCCTGCGCGTGGTCTTGCAAAGGGCCCTGGAGCTCAAGCCTCTGTACCGCCCACAGATCGAGCGGTTCCTCGAGTTTCTTCGGGGAGTCGAGTAGACCGGCGCGGATGCGCACCCCTCTCCTCCGTCCCGACGACCGCGGCCTGTTCTGCGAGGCCGGCGGGTTCCACATCGATCCGTGGAAACCGGTCGAGCGGGCGGTGATCTCCCATGGACATGGGGATCACGCGCGGTGGGGGAGCGGGGCCTATCTGGGGGCGTCGTCATCGGTGCCGATCCTCCGGCGGCGGCTGGGGGAGGCGGCGGCGATCGAGGGGGTGCCGTTCGGCGCGACGGTCCGGATAGGCGGCGTGGCGGTCTCGTTCCATCCGGCGGGGCACATCCTGGGCTCGGCCCAGGTGCGGGTGGAGCGGGAGGGGGAGGTCTGGGTCTTCTCCGGGGACTACAAGCGCGCGGCGGATCCCACCTGCGAACCGTTCGAGCCGGTCGCCTGCCACACCTTCATCACCGAGGCCACCTTCGCCCTGCCGATCTACCGCTGGGACTCCGCCGCCGCCGTGGCGCGCGAGGTCTGGGAGTGGTGGGAGGCCAACCGCGAGGCGGGGCGGGCCTCGGTCCTCTTCTGTTACGCCCTCGGCAAGGCCCAGCGGATCCTCGGCGAGCTCGCCCGCATCACCGACCGGACGGTCTTCGTCCACGGCTCGGTCGAGCCGCTCAACGAGGCCTACCGGAGCGCCGGGGTGGAGATGCTCCCCACCCGGCCGGTCGCGGAGACCACCCGCGGGCAGTCGTTCGCCGGCGAGCTGATCCTCGCTCCCCCTTCGGCCGGCGGCTCCACCTGGATGCGCCGCTTCGGTCCCACGAGCACCGCCTTCGCCTCCGGCTGGATGCGCGTGCGCGGCACCCGGCGGCGGCGCGGCTTCGATCGCGGTTTCGTGATTTCCGATCATGCCGACTGGCCCGATCTCCTGCGCACCATCGCCGACACCGGCGCCGAGCGCGTGCTGACCACCCACGGCTACGCCGGCTCGCTCGCCCGCTACCTGAATGAGAGCGGGGTAGCGGCGGCGGGCACCCTCGCGACGCCGTTCGAGGGGGAGACCGAGGATTGAGCCCGCACGGGGAGAGACGGAGATCATGAAGCGCTTCGCCGCCCTCTACGAGGCGCTCGACCGCACCACCTCGACCAACGAGAAGGTGGCGGCGCTGGCCGGCTACTTTTCCTCGGCGCCGCCGGTGGACGCCGCGTGGGCGGTCTGGTTCCTCACCGGCCGGCGGCTGAAGCGGTTCCTCCCCGGCCGGCTGCTCGCCGGCTGGGCGATGGCGGAGGCGGGAATCCCCGACTGGCTCTTCGAGGAGTCCTACGGCAGCGTCGGGGATCTCGCGGAGACGATCTCCCTGGTGCTCGACGGCCGGGGCCCGGTCGAACCGGCGCCGGAGATCCCCCTCTCGCGCTGGATGGCGGAGCGGCTCCTCCCCCTGCGCGGCCGGCCCCCCGAGGAGCAGCGCCCGGAGGTGACCGGCTGGTGGCGGGGGCTCCCACGCTGGGAGACCTTCGTGCTCAACAAGCTGCTCACCGGCGAGCTGCGGGTCGGCGTCTCGCAGACGCTCGTCGAGCGGGCCCTCGCCCAGGTCGCCGGCGTTCCGCAGCCGGTGGTCGCCCACCGCCTGATGGGCACCTGGGAGCCGACGGCGGACTTCCTCGCGAGCCTCTTCACCCCCGGCGCCGAGGACGAGGAGGACGCCTCGCGCCCCTACCCCTTCTACCTGGCCTCGCCGCTGGAGGGGGCGGTCGAGGCGCTCGGCGAGCCGGGGGAGTGGCTCGCCGAGTGGAAATGGGACGGCATCCGCTCGCAGCTGATCCGGCGGGGCGGGGCGGTCCACCTCTGGTCGCGCGGCGAGGAGCTGATCACCGAGCGCTTTCCGGAGCTCACCCGCGGGGCGCTGCCGCTGCTGCCCGACGGCACCGTGCTCGACGGCGAGATCCTGGCCTGGCGCGATGGCCGGCCGCTGCCGTTCTCGGTGCTGCAGCGGCGGATCGGCCGCAAGAAGCTGACCGAAAAGGTGCTCGCCGAGGCGCCGGCCGTCTTCATGGGCTACGACGTCCTGGAGATCGCCGGGCGCGACGCCCGGGAGCTCCCCCTGGCCGAGCGGCGGGAGACCCTCGAACGGCTGCTCGATCGTGGGCGCCCCTTCTTGCTGGTCTCTCCGCGCGTCGATTTCCCCGCCTGGGAGGAGCTGGCGCGGGCGCGGCAGGAGGCGCGCGAGCGGGGCGTCGAGGGGTTGATGCTGAAGCGCCTCGGCTCCCCCTACCGCACCGGCCGCAAGCGGGGGGACTGGTGGAAGTGGAAGACCGAGCCGTTCACTGTCGACGCCGTGCTGGTCTATGCCCAGTCCGGGCACGGCCGGCGGGCGAACCTGCTCACCGACTACACCTTCGCCGTCTGGTCCGCGGGCGAGCTGGTGCCGATCGCCAAGGCCTACTCGGGGCTCTCCGACGAGGAGATCCTCACCCTCGACGGCTGGCTCCGCCGCCACACCGTGCAGAAGTTCGGGCCGGTGCGGTCGGTCGAGCCGCTGCAGGTCTTCGAGCTGGCCTTCGAGGGGATCGCCCTCTCCCCGCGCCACAAGTCGGGGATCGCCGTCCGCTTCCCCCGCATCGCCCGCTGGCGCACCGACAAGACTCCCGAGCAGGCGGACACCCTGGAGGGGATCCGGCGGCTCCTGGAAGCTCCCACGGGTTGATGGGTGGCACGGTGATTGCTTCTTAGAGAATGCAGCCAGAGACGCCGACAACCCAGTGAAACCTCCCGTGTGTGTCTCTGGCCCTTCTTTGTGCTCTCCCGGCCGGATCGGCCCGGCCCGGTATCTGGGAACCGGATGGAGGACAAGCGAACCATGTTGAGATGGGCTCTGATCTTCCTGATCGTCGCGCTGGTCGCCGCCGTCTTCGGATTCGGTGGGATCGCTTCCGGTGCGGCGGGGATCGCCAAGCTCCTGTTCGTGCTCTTCCTGGTGGTCTTCGTGATCTCGCTCATCATGGGCCTGGTCCGAAGGGCCTGACCCGGATCGGTGGGCGGACGGCGGACAGCCGGACGGATGAATCGAGGGCGACCAGCGCTTTCCGGCGCCGGCCGCGTAGAATCCCGTCATGCTGGAAAAGATCCGGAAGGAGACTCCGAAGGAGGATCTCCCCCGCCCCGAAATCAAGAATCTCCGCCACGCCCTGCAAGGGCCGTTCGGCATCCGCTCGTTCGCGATCACCGGCCTCTTCATCCTGGCGGCCTTCTACACGCTCTATTTCGGCCGGGCGTTCTTCCTCCCCATCGTGCTCAGCCTGCTGCTCAACTTCCTGTTGAGCCCCGTCGTACGCGGCTTGAAAAAGCTACACATCCCGGAATCGCTGGGCGCGGGTCTGGTGATCCTCAGCCTGCTCGGGCTGCTGGGGCTCGGCATCTTCGAGCTCTCCGCTCCGGCGTACGACTGGATCGGGAAGGCGCCCCAGAGCCTGCACAGGATCGAGGGGCGGATCCGCGATCTGAAGCGGCCGGTGCAGACGATGAGCAAGGCGACCGAGCAGGTCGAGAAGATCGCCAAGGTCGCGGGGGGGCCGGGCGCCGCCCCGGTGCAGGTGGCCACGGAGAGCCTGGGCTCCAAGGTGCTCAGCCGGGCGACCGAGCTCGTCGCCGACGCCGTGATCCTGTTCATCCTCCTCTTCTTCCTGCTCGCCTCGGGGGACATGTTCCTGCGCAAGCTGATCAAGATGCTGCCGAGCCTGGAGGACAAGAAGCGGGCGGTCGAGATCGCGCGCCAGATCGAGACCGAGATCTCGGCCTATCTCACCACCATTACGCTGATCAACGTCGTCCTCGGACTGGCGGTCTGGGGGGCCCTGGCACTGGCCGGCGTCCCCAATCCGCTGCTCTGGGGGGTGGTCGCGACCTTCGCCAACTTCGTCCCCTTCCTCGGGCCGATCACCATGATCCTGGTGCTGACGATGGTGGGGCTCCTCACCTTCCCGGACCTCCCGCACGCGTTGATCGCACCCGGCGCCTTCCTCGGCCTGCACTTCCTGGAGAGCTACCTGCTCACGCCCATGATCCTCGGCCGCCGGTTGACCCTCAATCCGGTGGTGATCTTCCTCGGCCTCACCTTCTGGGGGTGGATGTGGGGGATCGCCGGCGCCATCCTGGCGGTGCCGATCATGATGGTGTTCAAGATCTTCTGCGAGCACAGCGAGCCGCTCGCCCCGATCGGCGAGTTCCTGGGGAACTGACGGAAGATCGTGCTGATTGTCTAGATTCTGTCTAGATTTCTCTGTCCGTCACGCGGCGGAGCGCAGGGTGTGGAGCTCGCGGCGCAGGCCGGCCAGATCCTCGACCTGGACGGCGCCGACTTCCTGGAGGATCGCGGCGTAGGCCGGGCAGGCGCGGCCGCCGGCGATCAGCAGGGTGCGGGCGCCCAGCAGCCGCCGCAGCCGCCGGAGATCGTCCACCAGCACCGGGTCGTCGGGCGGGTAGGTGATGCTGAGCGCCACCGCGCGGGCCCCCTTCTGCAAGGCGGCGGCGGCGATCTCCTCGGGCGGCAGGTCCGGCCCGAGGTAGGTCACCTGCCACCCCTCGCCGGCGGCGGTGGCGGCGGCGAGCAGCGCGCCCAACTCGTGCCGCTGGCGCGCCGGGGTGGTGACCACCAGGTGGGGGGCCGAGATCTCCGGATGATAAGCGCCGTGCATGCCGCCGAGGAACGAGCGCACCACCGCCGAGGCCATGTGCTCGTGGATGGGGCGCAGCACCCCCTGGTGCCAGAGGTCGCCGATGCGCCGCATCAGTGGCACCAGCACCCGCTCGAGCAGGTGGGTGCGGCTGAACAGGACCGAGGCGCGGTCGAGCTCGAGCTCCATCTCGCGCACGTCGAGCCGTTGCGCGGCGGCCAGGCAGCGGGTGAGGAACGCCTCCGCGACCTCGTCCAGGTCTTCGCCGGCGGGCGCCGGTCCGGACGCCGCGTAAGCTGCGGGGACCGGCTCGGCATCGATCAGGGCCGACAGCTCCGGATTGGAGAGGTTCGCCACCTGGCTGATCCCCCGGCCGGTGTTGACCACCCGCCGCAGAAGCAGGAGGCGCTCGATGTCCTCGTCCGAATAGAAGCGCCGGCGGGTCTCCGTGCGTCCGGGCTCCACGGCGCCGTAGCGCCGCTCCCAGGCACGGATCAAGTCCGGCTTGAGGCCCGTGCGCCGGGCCACGACGCCGATGGGGTGGCGCGGCGTGCCGGAGCTCGAAGGATTCGGTGACATCGTGGCGAGATTAACAACAACGTCTAGAGAGTGTCAAGAATGAGGCGGCCTAATATATGGACAAACTGTTGACAATCTGGCTCGTCCAGTCTACTCTTCGGGCTCCCTCATTTTAGGGCGTGGTCGGAGGTCCCTCCGGCCGCGCCCATTTTTCGACGTGAAGCTCTACGGCTCCTCCCCCTCTTCCCAGCGGTCGATCTCCCGGCGCTCTTTCTTGGTGGGGCGGCCGGCTCCCTTCTCGCGCAGGGCGGGCGGGCGGCGCATCAGCCGCTGGAGGGGGTCGGACTCGGGGCGGGGCGGGCTCAGGTCCTCGAAGAGGGTGCGCGCCTCCTCCTTCGAGACCGGCTTCTCCTTCAGCTCCTTGACGATCAGCACGCGGGTCCACTCGCCGATCTCCACCTCGACCCGGTCGCCGATGGCGAGGTTGCGGTGCGGCTTGGCGGTCTGGCCGTTGACCTGCACCCGGTTGAGATCGACCGCGCGAGTCGCCTGGGTGCGCGTCTTGAACACGCGGGCGACCTGCAGCCATTTGTCGAGCCGGACGGACATGCGGGAAGTCTATCGTGGGAAAGCCTGGCGCGAGGGCGCCGGCCCCGCGACCGCCCGCACCGGCAGCGAGGCCCGGCGCAGGGCGTCCATGACCGCGGCGGGGCCGGGTGGATTCCGGAGCAGCGGCGCGTACTCTCCCAACCGCTGGGGCCACGGCAGTCCCGGCGGCGGTGGGGCCAGCCCTCCAACCGCCGCGAAGAAGAGGAGATAGCCGATCAGAGCCACCGCGCCTGCGGCTACCCCTTTGAGCCGGGTCCTTCCGCCGGTCAGGAACGCCGCGAAGCCGAGGCCCAGGGCCGGCAAGGCGTCGATCAGGAACCGCTGGCCATAGCCGCCCGGATTGCTCCATTCCGACCACCAGCCGTAGAGCACCGCCACCGCCAGGAACCAGACGGCGGCGATCGTCGCCCATCCGGCGCTTGGACCGGAAAACCGTCTGGCGATTTCCCGCCCTGCCGCCACCGCCAGTCCCGCCGCCGCCAGCAGTAGCGCCGGATGAAACAGAAACAGCCCATGAACCGGCGAGAACAGCACGTTCCAAGGCGAGGCGGCCGAGATCGCCCAGGTCCCCCCATACGGCGGCCGCCACGAGCCGAACAGCCACTCCCACCAGAAGGGGAGCGGCAGCAGGGGGAGCATCAACCCGGCACCGAAAGCGAGAATCCCGCGCCAGCGCCTGCTCCCCAAGGCGATCCCCAACAGCGCCGGAGCCGCCAAGGCGATCGAGCCGTAGCGGACCATCACCGCCCCGCCCACGATCGCTCCGGCCGCCAGGGCGAGACGCAGACTCCCGGTCTCCCGCTGGCGGACGAGCATCAGGAGCAGCAGCGCGGCGAGGGCGAAGGCCGGCGCGTGGGTCATCCCCACCAGCGAGTAGAAGATCAATGGGCCGCCGAAGAACGTAAGGGCGGTCGCGGCGGCGGCGATCCCCTCCGGGATCTCCATCCGGCGCAGGGCACGGCCGATCCAGAGCAGCCCCAGCAATGTGGCCGCGTTCCGGGCCAGCACGATCATCGCCGCCGGCAGGAACACCCCGCGCGGCACCCGGCCCGCGGGCGGCAGATCGGCCCCGCCCGCCATCCACTCCGCCGGCAGCAGCCGGTCGAGTCCCCGGCCGGCCAGGAAGGGGAGGGCGTCCAGCGCCAGGATTCCCGGCGGATATTGCATGACGAGATGCCCGCCCGGCGTACCCACCAGCCCGTTCATCACGCCGCGGTGATCGTCCTCCACCCAGGGGTCGCCGTCGTCCGCGAGCGACTGGAGCGTGGCGAAGCTCGCCCAGCCGTCGCCGCCCAGGCCACGGTCGAACACCGCCATGTGGACGGCGGCGAGGAGGAGGACGGCGGCGAGAGGACGGATACGGAGGCGCACGCTTGGTAATCTATCCTCATGCGTATCCCCCCCGAAGAGTTCGATGCCCTGGTCGAGCACGCCCTGGAGGGGCTCCCCCCGGAGCTCGCCGAGCTGCTGGAGAACGTGGCCGTGATGGTGGAGGAGGAGCCGGACCCCGAGGACCTCGAAGCCCTGGGGATGGAGCCGGACGAAGAGTTGCTCGGCCTCTACCAGGGGGTTCCCCTCGTCGATCGCGACAGCTTCTACCAGGCCGCCATGCCCGACCGCGTCTTCATCTACCGCGGCCCCATCCTCCGCGCCTGCAAGGACCGCCGGCAGGTGATCCGCGAGATCCGCGACACCGTGGTCCACGAGCTGGGGCACCACTTCGGGCTGGAGGAGGAGGACATGCCGTATTGAGGAGAGGCTGCTGGCTCGAGAGAGACCCTCGGCTGCGGCGTTGGCCCTCACTCTCCCAACCCTCTCTCTCCCGACCCCTCCCCCCTCCCGCACCGGGAGAGAAAGGGCTTAAAACCCCGTTTTTTCTTCTTGTGGACTAACTCGAACTAACCTCTCCCTCTTCTCCCGGTGAGGGAGGGGGGAGGGGTCGGGAGAAGAGGGCCGGGGTGATGAGGGCCCGCGGTCCTACAATGTCCCCGTGCGCCGCTCCCGCCGCCGCCTCGCCGCCCTGGTTCTCGGCCTGCTCCTCACGGTGCTGGCCTCGACCTTCCTCTACATGTGGGGCATGGCAGGGCTCGAGGGGAAGCCGCGCGACTTCTGGCAGAGCCTGGAATGGGCGGGGGAGACGCTGAGCACCACCGGCTACGGGGCGGATTCGTCGTGGCACCACCCGGCCATGGTGCTGCTGGTGGTGGCGGTCCAGTTCCTCGGCGTCTTCCTCGTCTTTCTGATCTTCCCGATCTATCTCATCCCCTTCCTGGAAGAGCGCTTCGAGACCCGCCTGCCGCAGGAGGTGGCGAAGGATCTGGAGGGGCACGCGGTCGTCTATCGCTACGGCCCGGCGGTCGAGACGCTGCTGGAGGAGCTGGCCGAGGCGGAGGTGCCGACGCTGGTCCTGGAGCAGGACGACGCCGTGGCCCGCCGCCTGTTCGAAAGCGGGGTGCGGATCATCCACCGGAGCCTGGGCGAGGGGGCGCTGCGGTCGGCCCGGCTGGGGAAGGCGCGGGCGATCATCGCCAACGGCACCGACGACGAGAACGCCGCCCTGATCCTCTCCGCCCGCCAGCTCGGCTTCCAGGGCACCATCCTGGCGCTGGTCGAGGACCCCTTCCACCGCCGGCCGATGATGCTCGCCGGCGCCACGGCCGTGTTCACCCCCCGCCACATCCTGGGCGCCGCGCTCGCCGCCCGCGCCTCGGCGCGTATCAACCCGCGGGTGGGTGGGATCCAGCAGCTCGGGCGCAATCTGGAGGTCGCCGAGCTGCGGGTGAGCCCCGAGAGCCCGCTCGCCGGCCACACGCTCGACGAGACCGCGATCGGCACGCGCACCGGTGCCAAGGTGGTCGGCCAGTGGACCGGCGGCGAGCTCGTGGTGCCCGAGGGCTCGGGGCTCCGCCTCGCGCCGGACGGCATCCTGGTCGTGGTGGGGAGCCCGGAGAGCATCGACCGCCTGCACGACCTCGCGGGGGGCGCGGTGACCCTGCGCCGGGAGGGGCCGTTCGTGGTGGGCGGGGGCGGCGAGGTGGGGCGCAAGGTGGCCGAGCTGCTGCGCGCGGTCGGAGAGGAGGTCAAGCTGATCGACCGCCATCCGGGCGCCGAGGTGGACCTGGTGGGGAACGTGCTCGACGTCCGGCTGCTCGAAGCGGCGGGCGCGCGGGACGCCCAGGCGGTGATCCTGGCCCTCGACACCGACAGCGCCACCCTCTTCGCGACCGTGATCCTCAAAGACCTGGCGCCGGGGGTGCCGGTGATCGCCCGCGTCAACGAGGCGGAGAACGTGGAGCGCATCCATCGCGCGGGGGCCGACTACGCGCTCTCGATCAGCCAGGTCTCCGGCCAGATGCTGGCCAAGAAACTGCTGGGGCAGGAGTCGGTCGCCGTCGATCCGCAGCTCAAGATCCTGAAGATCGCCCCCCAGGGCCTCGCCGGCCGCCACCCCTCCAGCCTCGCCCTCCGCGAGCGGACCGGCTGCTCCGTCGTGGCGGTCGAGCGCGGGGAGGACGTCCTCGTCGAGTTCCCTCCCGGCTTCCGCTTCAAACCCGACGACGCCGTCTACATCTGCGGCAGCGGCAACGCGGTGCGGCGCTTCCGCGAGGTCTTCCGGCGGGCGTAGCTCCGCTCCGCTCGCGCGAGGACCGGCTCTTCCGCCGCCCGCCCCGGCTCTCGCGCCCTTCGCCCGCGCTCATGCGTCATTCCCCCCGACGGGCGCCACATACGCCCCGGATGGGGACACATAATCCCCGCGGATTTTCACCGGCTCCCCGCATCCGGGGTCATTCGCCCCGCGGGGCGAGTCATTCATTCCGGAGGGCAGCTCATTGAAGAGCACAGCTGGATCATACGCCCCGCCTACTGAAGGATACGCCCCGCGGGGCGAATGACTCGCCCTGTGGGGCGTATGGCGCAAACCGCCGGGCGAATGAGCCGGATCTCGGGGCTTGAGGTGCGGGAATGCTCCCGTATGAGCCGTGAACGTTCGTGAACATGACAACCGCCGGGGCGAATGTCCCGAATGCTCGGGACGAAGCCGCGCGAATGGAGTTGTATGTGCGGGGATTCGGGGAGGATATGCGCCGAGCGGGGGCGAATGCGCCGGGAGAGCTCCGAGTGTCACAATTCCGCGGGAGAAGGATCGCCGCCGGTCTTGCGATAGACCGTGGCGCGCTGCCCTTCTCCGGCGGATTCGACACGAACGAGCGCTTCCTCGACCAGTGTCTGCAGACTCCGGTACAGAGCGCCGCGGTCCGGCTCATAGCCGAGCACCGCGCAGACCTCGCGGCGCGTGAACCGTTCGGGCAGCTGCGAGAACGCCGCCCGGACATCCTCGTCCACCTCGGACGCACTCCGGCGCCGGGGCCGCTCCGCCGGGACCGGGGCCGGGACTGAAGCTCCCGAGGAGAAAGCCACCGGCCCCACGCCTCCCTGGAGCATCCAGACCAGATCGAGAGCCCGCACCTGGGCTTCATAGGCCGCCTCCACCAGCTCGACACCGGAGCGGCGCTGCTCCTCGAGGCGTGTCTTGCTGCGTTCGTATTCGTCGCGAGTCATAGCGTGCACAATTAGAGAGGAATGCATGGGGTTTGGCAAGTCCTGTCTGAGGACTCGGAGTCAGTGGGCGGGCTCGGCTCGTAACCGGCGAGGGTGGCGAGGCTGCTGGGATCGACGGCGACGGGACCTCCCAGGGTAGGGAACCACTGTACGTCGAGCTGCCCGGGGAGTTGCGGGAGGCGGGCTTAAGGGTTCGCCGCCGCGGTATAGATCAAGTTCAGGTCGTCGATCAGCTCCTGCTTGGTCTGCGGGTAGTAGGGAGCGACCGTGCCGCCGTTCGCCGCCGCGCATTCGATCGCGCTGCCGACGACCGGCTGCATGCCGAAGCCCACGATGAAGGTCCTCACGCCATACAGCGAGTACAGGGCGCTCGCCTGACCGCAGGGGTCGCCGTCGCAGGTATCGTCGTCGTCGGTGAGCACCACCACGGAAACGTGACGGTTGGCCCAGTCGGGGTCCTGGACGGCCGCCGTCGCCTGCCACCCGCCGGGGGTGGAACAGGTGCCCGAGCAGCCGGAGTACCAGGAGCGGAACGAGGCGAGCCTGCCCCCGATGGGGCTCGATCCGAGAGCTATCAACGGCCGGGTGGATTCGTTCTTGAGCCGCAGGAAGGTCTCGGTGACCTGCCGGTTGTCGTTGAGATAGGTCGCGATCCGGAAGTCCGGGGCAGCCGTGGGATAGGACGTCAGGTTCGGGGCGAGATGCTTCTCGATGTCGAGCTTGTGACTGTTGGTCCAGTCCAACGGGATCACATCGCCGAGCGAGAAGAAGGTGCCCCGCGGGTCCGAGCTGTCGGTGGGCCAGTGGAGCGAGTAGCCGTTGGCCCGGTCGGCGGTCGTATCCGTGTTGGGTTCCCAGCCCGAGCAGGTATTCGTTGCCGACGCGTCGGCCGCCGAGTTGGAGATGTAGCTGAAGTAGCTGAGAAAGGGGTTGGTGCGGGCGAGGTTGTTGGTGTCGCCGTTGTCCCAGGAGACGAAATCGCTCATCAGTTGCCAGTTGATCACTTGGCTGCCGACCGCCGTGAGCGTCGAGCACGCCGCATTGGTGCATTGGCTCACGGTAACGGTGGTCCGGATGAAAGGATCTCTCGGAATCGCCGAGCCGATCGGAACGTACTGCACTTTGTAGATGATCCCCGCGTAGCGGATGAAAAGGGCAACGGTCTGATTGAAGGGGGCGCCGCCCTTCGGCAGCCGCCGCATCCGGGCGACTTCCCAGGGATCGTCGAGGTCGGCGGGCTTGGAGGCGTAGCAGCCGATCTCGTTGTCGTTGTTCCCCGTGTCACAGGGCCAGGCGAGCCCGAACACCTCTTGGGCGCCGAAGGCGGGGAAAGATCCAAACCCGGGGATCGTCGGGCCATTGCTGACGGCCTGGTAGAGCCAATGCTTGGCGCGGACGGAGAGCGCGTCCTCGTTCATGCCCGCGAATCCCAGGAGGAGATCGTCGCGATGGGCGATCGAGGTGTAGAGCCCCTCCTTGAGTTGGGAGAACTTGGAGAAGGGGGCGTCCCCTTGCAGCGGGACGAAGCAATTACCGGTCGGGCAGAGGAAGCCGCACGCTCCCGCAGTGAACTGGTCCTGCGTGCAGGGTGGGCTGTAGTTCAGCGAGCCCGAGGTGTCGAAAAGGACGAAAACGTAGGGGGAGGGCGCGGTCTGGGCGGCGGCGGGAAAGGTCCATGTCGCGACAGAGCCCAGAAGGAAGGCGGCGAGGGAACGGCACCACGGGGACGGCGAACATCTCGGATTCATCGAAGTTCTCCGAAAGACTCCGGCACGGCACGTACCGGATGGCGAGCCTGCTGAAAAGTTCAAGAGAAGATGACGAAACGGGAGAATCCGTTTCAGCGGCGTCCGCCCGGCCTCCTCATGCCATCGGTGGCCTGTGGGCTTTGCTGCCGGGGTAAAGTCCACACGAACGGGCTGCTGTCGGCACTTCGGGCGGAGAGGTGGTAGGCCCACCGCCAGCAAGCGCTCACTCGATCTCATCCAGGTCGCGATAATTGAGCCCCGGGAGCCGCGGGGTGCGGATCTCGAAGCCTCGCTCTTGGAAGACGGCTTCGAAGATCTCGATCTTATAAGCGAGACCTTCGGGCTCACCCGCGTCGGACCAGTGGTGGCGATGCTCCCAGGCTTCTTCAGAGCGCACGAGCGGCCATCCGGCGAGCGCGAGGTGGAGGGCGAAAGTGCCAGGAATGCAATGAGACATCCCCAGGGGCGGGCTTCCGAGCTCTCCAGTCTCCCAGCCGAGACGCTCTCCAAGGTCGCGCGCGGTGACCACGGCACGCCATCGATCCTCCTGATGGATCAAAAACCGTGCTTGTGAGTCGCCGATCTCGACACGGTATGGCGGCAGGTCCGACTGCCAAGTGAAGACCAGGTTGTGTTTCCACATCCGGACCCACATCCCGATTCGGGCATAGAAGCGCACAGCCGGCTGCCAGGTCCAATTTGCGTCGAGCCGGACACCTCCGGTACCGTTGGCGAGGGTTGCGCGGAAAACCCCTTCGAGGGCTCGGCGAGCGATGTTCCGCCTCCGCTGGGCCCCTGAAAGGAAAGTTCTCTGAGTCGAGAAAAGGACCGTAGTCGCTGATATTATCCCTCAGGACGATACAGTGGTGCTCTTCTACCCGGACGTGGGTGAGGCGGTCGACTGGCTCTGCCGCTCGTTCGGTTTCGTGGAGCGGCTGCGGATCGGGGATCACCGCTCGCAGCTCTCTTTCGCGAGGGTGCCGTCGTCGTCGCCGGACGGCCCGGCGAGCCGGTCGGGTCGGGCCACTCGGTCATGGTTCGCGTGGCGGACGCCGACGCCCACTGTGAACATGCCAGGCAGCTTGGGTGGGATACTGTTCGAATAAACCTGGAGTGCGCGGCCCTGCCCAACGCTCGTGGTAGGGTGTTCCTGAAGAGATCATGAGCAGCAGCGCCCATCTCACTCTGCCGGCGGATCGCCTGCCACCGACCACGGAATCTCTCCTGGACGACAGTGCGCGGCCTTATTTTCTCTGGTGGACGGACGCCACCGTCGGCCAACTCAAGGGGCACCTCGCCTCGCCCGATCCGGAAGAGCGCGCCTACTGGATGGGTGCCCTCCTGCGGGAGGCCAACACCCGGGACATCTGGCTCTTCGTCACCTCCGACGAGATTCGGGCGCTCTGGCCCCGCCTGATCCGTTACCTGGGGCGCTCCAGACAGATGTGGGCCTGGTTGTTGAAGCTTCCGCCACCGGAATGGCCGCCTCTCGGCCAGATCCGCGGAAGCAGTGCGTAAGACTTTCGATCGCCGGGTCGTCCCGGATTTCGTGCTCGATTTCGTCCGTGCCTGCCAGGGGCGGATCCCTTGCCATCTGGGTGGCGGCGCGGCTCTCGCCGGGGTTTATCTTGGTCATCGGATGACCGGAGACATCGACCTTTTCGTCCATGATGTCGAGGACATGCGAGCCCTCGTTGGCCTTCTCCCACGCGCCGCCGCAGACGCCGGGATCGGGGTCACTCTGCTGCGCGACGTGGGGCACCTCGTGCGTGCCAGGCTTGAGAACCGAGATGGAAACAGTGTTGAGGTCGATGTCGTTCATGAGCCCGTCGCAGACATAGCGGCTCCGCCGCCCCCGGTCGAGGAGATCGTCATCGAATCGCTCGCCGATCTGCGGGCGAGCAAACTGACTTGTATCCTCTCGCGCTCCGAGCCCCGCGATCTCGTCGACCTCTATTTTCTCGATCAAGCGGGGTTTCCTCCCGAGCGAGACCTCGACATCGCCTTGCGCAAAGACGCCGGAGTCGATCCGGCTGTGCTGGCCTGGCTCCTCGCCCAGTTTCCGACGCGTCCAATGCCTACAATGCTTGTACCCCTCGCCCCAGATCAATTGGAGAAGTTCCGAGACGAGCTGGCGGAAAAAATGCGTAGTACTGCACTCAAGTAGGCCACGCTTCCTTGCGGCCTCCGTCCGCCCTGCCCTAAGATCCGGGGGAACTTTTCTCGGAAGGGGGCGCGATGTCGGAGCTTTCCAATTCCGCTTCAACGGCGGCCGAGCAGGTCCAGGCCTACGTCAACTCTCTATTCAAGGCCCTCGGCTCGCGGGATCCGCTGGAGGTCCTGGCTGAAACCCCAGAGGCGCTCCGCCGCGCGGTGGCGGGTCTCGACTCCGTCCAGGAGGGCACTCCGGAACGGCCGGGGAAGTGGTCCGTCCGGCAGGTAGTGCAGCATCTGGCCGACTCCGAGCTGGTGGGCGGCTTCCGCTACCGCATGGTCCTCGCCCACGAGGCGCCCGAGCTGCCCGGATACGATCAGGATCTCTGGGCGGAGCGCCTCCGGTACCAGGACGCCGACCTCGCGACCGCCCTGTCCGACTTCGCGATGCTCCGGAACCTGAATCTCCGCCTGCTCCGCAGGGCGACGCCCGAGGATCTACGGCGCGTGATGCGCCATGCCGAACGAGGCGACGAGCCGCTGGGAGAAAGAATGATTCCCCAGTACGCCGGCCACGACCTGGTGCATCTGGCTCAAATCCGGCGGATCCGCCAGGCGATCGGAGCGCCAGCGGGAGATTGAGAGGGAACGTCTCGAGATCGCTCTCTGGGAAGTCAAGCTTGAAAGCAAGGGCGGGACCGGGAAGTCCCGGTCCCCCGGATCAATCGTCTATTGAGGGCAGATACAGGCTACCCCCCCGCATTCACCCCTCGTCGCGCAAGGCGTGTCGGTGCCAAGGCAGTGCCCTGACTGATCGACGCACGCCTCCAGGGTGGAGGGGGCCGCCAAGGCCTTCGCGGACGGCACTCCCGCCAGGGCGGGTACCAGGACGAGGGCCAGAACCAGGCTACGAAGAAGATTCCGCATACCGTGCTCCTCTCTAAGGACCGGCCGGGCGGAGGAGCCCACCGGTATATCTAAGAAGGTGCGCTAAAGCGGAGTGAATGAGCCTCAGCCCTTCCGCAGCTCCTCGACCTTGCGGTCCCGCTCGTCCTCAATGCGGTGGCGCTCGCGGAGGTACGCCTCTTCGTCTTCCTGCCGCTTGGCCGGGTCGTAGACGGTTCTCATGCTGCTCTTGTGAAGGATCTCGAGCTCGGCGATCTTGGCTTCGGCCTTGCGCCGGAGGTCCGCGATCTTCTCCCGCAGCTCGTCGCCGAAGCTCTCTTCGCGCGGGCGCTCGATCCCCTGCTTCTCCATCCGCTCCAGCGCCAGCTCGTACGCGGACTTCATCCCCGATGCCTTGTCTTTGTCTGCCATGCCAAACAGGATAGCATCGGCGCGGTATTTTCCTGGATTCGGCGCGCCAAAGTGGCACCCCGGCAGCGTCGCGAAGCGCCGGAACGTCGCGGATCTCCTGTTTTTTCCTGGGTTTGCGGGCCGGAGCGTCACGGCATCCCTTTTGCTAAATTCTTTCTGGCAATATTTGTGGGTCGGTATTTTCTGGGAGGGGTCCAATGATCGAAGCGCAGAACCTCAGCCGCCGGTACGGCGACTTCACGGCCGTGGACGGCATCTCCTTCTCGGTGCGGGAAGGGGAGATCCTGGGGATGCTGGGTCCGAACGGCGCGGGCAAGACGACCACCATCCGCATGATCACCGGTTTCCTGCCGCCCACCGGCGGCCGGGTGACGGTGGACGGCAAGGATCTCTTCGAGTCGCCGCGCGAGGCGCGCCGGCAGGTGGGGTATCTGCCGGAGAACGTCGCCCTCTACTCGGAGATGCGGGTGAGCGAGTACCTGGCCTACCGCGCCCGCCTCGAAGGGCTCCCCCGCGCCGAGGCGCGCCAGGCGATCTCGATCGCCATCGAGCGCTGCCTGCTGACCGACGTGCGCGACCAGATCATCGGCACCCTCTCCAAGGGGTACCGCCAGCGGGTGGGGCTCGCCACCGCCATCCTGCACAACCCGCGCGTCCTGGTGCTCGACGAGCCGACGGTCGGTCTCGATCCGCGGCAGATCATCTCGATCCGCGAGCTGATCCGCGAGCTCGGGCGCCAGCACACGCTGCTCCTCTCCACCCACATCCTCCCCGAGGTCGAGCTGCTCTGCGACCGCGTGGTGATCATCGACCGCGGCCGCATCATCGCCGAGGGGACGCCGGCTAGCCTGCGCGAGAGCTGGACCGGGAACCCGGCCGTGCGGGTCGATCTCAAGGGGGCTCCCGAGGACGCCGCCGAGGCGCTCGCGGCGGTGCCGGGGATCGTCGCGGTGCACCCGGGCGGCATGCCGGGGGCCTGGATTCTGGAATGCGCGCCCGGCGGCGACCCCCGGGAGGCGGTCTTCCGGACGGCGGTGGAGCGCGGCTGGGTGATCCTGGAGCTCGCCCGCGACCGCGGCGCGACCCTGGAAGACATCTTCGTGCGGCTGACCACGCATGACATCGCCCAGCAAGGCCGGGACGCGGCCGAGGCCCGGCAGGAGCCCCAGGAGCGGCAGGAGGTGGTTTCGTGAACGGCGCCCTGGCGACCTACCGCCGCGAGCTGCGGGCCTACTTCTTCTCGCCGCTTGCCTACATCGTGCTGTTCTTCTTCATGGCGGTGAACGGCTTCATCTTCATCTATCTGATCGGCGAGCTGAGCGACCCCCGCTCGCCCGGCGGACCGCCGTTCAGCTACTTCTTCCGCGCCACCTGGCTGATGCTGCTCCTGCTGGCGCCGGTGCTGACCATGCGCCTGGTGAGCGAGGAGCTGAAGTCCGGCTCGATCGAGGTGCTGATGACGGCGCCGATCAGCGAGGGGGCCGTGATCGCGGGCAAGTTCCTGGCCTCGTTCACCTTCTACGCCTTCCTCTGGTTTCCGACCCTGGCCTACGGCGCGATGATCGCGGCCTACGAGAAGGTGGACTGGGGGCCGATCTTCGCCGGCTACGTGGGGGTGCTGCTGATCGGCTCGCTCTTCCTCGCCATCGGGATCTTCTCCTCGGCGATGACGAAGAGCCAGCTGCTGGCGGCGATGATGACGGCCGCCCTGCTCTTCCTGCTCTTCCTGCTCGGGGTGTTCGAGGAGCTGGTCAACAACGACGCGGCCAAGAAGGCGCTCAACTACGTCGGCATCTGGAACCACATCGACGAGTTCGCGAGCGGGATCATCGACACCCGCCGGCTGGTCTTCTATCTCTCGGGCACCCTGTTCTTTCTGATCCTGGCCAGCCGGGCGCTCGCCGACAAGAAGTGGAGATGACCGCGATGCCTCCGACGACGCCTCCGATGGAACCAAAAGACCGCCGCCAGCTGATGAGGACGGGGACGCTCTCCGCCGGCGTGCTGCTGCTCGCCGCTCTGCTGGTGATCCTCAATTATTTCGGCTGGAAGTACTACAAGCGTTTCGACTGGACGAGCAGCCAGCTCTACAGCCTGTCGGACAAGACCCAGAAGGTGCTGAAGGGGCTCCAGAAGGACGTCGATTTCATCGTCTTCCTCTCGCCCGAGCAGCACGATCTCTATCAGCCGACGACCGAGCTGCTGCAGCGCTACGGGTCCGCCTCGCGGCGGGTCCACGTGCGGGTGATCGATCTGGAGAAGAACCCCATCGAGGCCCAGTCGCTCGGCCAGAAATATGGCGTGACCACGCAGGGGGTGGTGGTGGCCAGCGGCAACGACAAGCGGGTGGTCGCCAGCCAGGACCTCGCCGAGATCGATTCCCAGAGCGGCGAGGCGCGGATCACCGGCTTCAAGGGGGAGCAGCTGTTCACCAGCGCCATCCTCCAGCTCTCGGAAGGGCGCAAGCCGAAGATCCTGTTCACCACGGGGCACGGCGAGCACACGCTGGACGACCAGGGGGGGCACGGCTTCTCCGCGGCCCAGCAGCTCCTCGGGCGCGACAACTTCGACCTCTCGGAGTGGGCTTCTCTGGGCCAGGCGGCGGTGCCGCCGGGCACTGATCTGCTGGTGATCGCCGGCCCCACCAGCAGCTTCGTGCAGCCGGAGCTCGACATCCTCTCGACGTACCTGAACAACGGCGGGCGGATGCTCGTGCTGCTCGATCCCACGGTGAGCCCGGCCGGCGGCACGGGGCTGGTCGATACCCATCTCGAAGGGTGGCTCGCGCGCTACGGCGTCAAGGTGGGGCAGGACATCGTGGTCGATCCCGCGTCGATGCTGCCGTTCTTCGGTCCGGAGACGATCTTCATCAAGAGCTATGGCGACCACCCGGTCACCAAAGCGTTCGCCGGCGGCAGCGTGCCGGTGCTGGTGAGCCTCGCCCGTTCGGCCGGGGCCGGCAGCGCGCCGGGCATCAAGGTCACCGACCTGCTGCGCAGCTCCCCCAAGGGGTGGGGGGAGACCGACCTCGCGCATCTCGACAAGGTGGGGCTCGACCCCCGGGACGTGCCCGGGCCGGTGACGATCGGCGCGGTGGCCGAGAGCGCGCTGACCGCCCCCGGCAAGCGGCCGATGCGGCTGGTCGTCTTCGGCGACTCCGACTTCGCGACCAATCAGCTCCTCCAGGCGAACGCCGACAACGGCCTGCTGCTGTCGAACACCCTCAACTGGCTGGTCGAGCGCGAGGCGCTCCTCGGCATTCCGCCGAAGAAGACGGAGCAGGTCCGGCTGACGTTGACCGGCGACGAGATCCGCAAGATCTATCTGGTGGCGGCGATCCTGCCCATCCTGGCGGTGGTGCTGGGGGGCGTCGTGTTCGTCCGCCGGCGCCGATGAGGAGTGAGGAGATGAGGACACCCTCATGAAGCCCCGCACGCTGCTGATCCTGCTGGTCGTCGTCCTGGGCCTCGGCGCCTTCATCTGGTTCTACGAGCGGAAGCTGCCGTCGAGCGAGGAGCGGGTGACGCTGGGCAAGAAGGTGCTGGAGCTCGACAAGGCGGAGGTGACGGCGGTGGCGATCGATTCCCCGAAGGGGGCCGTCCGTCTGGAGCGGACCGGCGGCGCCGGCCCCAAGGGCTCACAAAACCCTGGGGAGCCCGCGCCGGCGGCATCAGCGGCATCGGCGGCGGTCGAATGGCGGATCGTGCGGCCGCTCGCCACCCGCGCCGACTCCTTCGCGGTCGACCGCCTGCTCGACGGCATCGCCGGGCTCGAGAAGACCCGCACGCTCGACGACGTCGATCCCAGGGCGGTGGGGCTCGACAAGCCCCGGGCCGTCGTGCGCCTGACCACGAAGAGCGGCGAGAAGGTGCTGAAGCTCGGCGCCGAGGTGCCTCCCGGCGGCAGCCTGATCGCCGGCGTCGAGGGGCGGAAGGGGGCCTACGTGGTGGGCGACGCGATCCTCTCCGACGTCGACAAGGGGCCGGGGGAGTGGCGGGACCGCCTGGTCTTCCGCGGCGACCGCGAGAGGATCCAGCGCGTCACGCTGACCGGCGGCGCCGGCGGCCCGGTCGTCCTCGCCCGCCGGGCGGACGGCTTCTGGATCGAGCGCCCGTTCGCCGACCGCGCCGATCACGACTTGGTGGACGGCCTGCTCTCGGACCTGACCGGCCTGACGGCCGAACGCTTCCTCGACGGCTCGCGCCCCCCCTCGGCGCTGGGGCTCGAACCGCCGCGCGCCACCGTCGACGTGGCCTTCTCGGGGGTCGCGCCGCCGTTGCGGATTGACCTCGGGACGGCGGTGACCGGCGCCGCGGCCCCGGAGGGGCAGCCGAGCGGCGAGCTGGGCTACGCCCGCGTGGGGGACGTCACGTTCGAGGCGCGCACGCGCCTGGGCGAGTCGGCCCTGCGGACGCCGGCGGACTGGCGGGCGCTCCAGCTCTCGGCCTTCGAGGTGCACCAGGTCGACTCGGCCACCGTGCGCGACGGCCAGACGGCCCTGGAGCTGACCCGCGCCGGCACCGACTGGAAGCGGGGGGGCACCCTGATCTCCTATCTGCCGGTGAGCGATCTGGTGTTCGCCGTGATCGGCGCCCGCGCCGAGCGCCTCCTGACCCCCGCCGAGGCGCAGAGCCTGCGCGCCGGCCTCGCCAAACCGCTGCTCACCTTCGAGCTGAGGACCAAGGACGCGGGGAACGAGACGCTGAGCCTCTACCCGCCGGTCAAGGACGGGGTGCCGGCCCGGGCGAGCGGCCGCGACGAGATCCTGCTGCTGCCGGCGGACACGCTGCAGCAGATTCAGGCCAAGGTGAAGGCGGTCCGGGAGGCGAAGGCGGTGAAGGCGGAGGAGTAGGGGCGCAGCATGCTGCGCCCCTACTCAGGGCGCCCTTCCTCTCCCCCTCTCCGCTGCATCCGCCTCTGCCGCAGCCGCTGCAAGGGTCCCGCCGGTCGCTGTTGAGGAGTCGCCGAGGGGTCCGCGATCCCCGGTCCCGGGTTCGGCACGCGGAGGCGGCCGACGATCTTCAGGTAGTCCTCCTGCCTCTCCGGGCCGAGCAGGTCGCGCGTGGCGAAGACGTTGCCCACCAGCGACCGCTCGAGGGCGAGATAGATCCGCGCCGATTCGTTCAGCAGACCCTCGACCCGCTGCCGGTCCGGCTGCGGGCGGATCAGCTCGCGCCGCAGATCGCGGTGGATCTCGTTGAGCTGCAGCCGCTGCCGGGTGGTCTCCTGGTAGAGGTTCCACTGGATGTCGAGGAATTTGCGCCGCGGCTCCCCCTCGAGCTTCAGGCGGTCGGCGAGGCGGCTCAGACGGGGGACGGGGTCCTTGTTCGTGGCGTTCGCGGCCTCCTGCGCCGCCTGCGGGCGCGCCGCTCTCAGGCCGGCCATCGCGGCCCGCCGCGCGCCAAGGGCGGCGAGGATGCCCACGTTGAGCCCCACCGAGAGGAGGAGGGCGATGACCAGCCACCAGCGTCTCATCGCTGGACCTCGGCGCCCTCGGGGGAGGGCGCGGCGTCGTCGTCCACCACGTCCCAGTACCCCTCGGCGAGGTTGTACTCGGGTCCGGCTAGCGAGGAGACCGCCGGCGTGGGCTCCGGCGCCTTCTCGGCCGCCGGCCAGCTCCGGCCGGCCTCGGCGCCGAGCGCGGCGCCCGCCAGCAGGGCGGCGGTGGCCGTGGCCCGCACCCAGCGGGGCGCCGCCTTCCAGGAGAGGGTGCCGGCGGGGGCGGGCAGGCTCCGCGCGTGCGCCATCACCCGCCCGGCGAACCCGGCCGGCACCGGCGCGGCCGGCGGCAGGGCGAGGCGGTTCCAGGTCCGCTCGAGCCGGCCGTAGGCCGCGGCCAGATCGGGCTCGCGCTCCATCCGCCTGCGCAGCTCACGGGCCTCGTCCGGCGGCAGCTCGCCGTGGAGGAGGCGCATCAGGTCTTGTTCGGTCCCGCGTGTCATGGTTTCCTCTCTCCAGGTGAAACCCCCGAGTCGCCGGCTTCCTGCGCCGCTTCGAGGCGCCGCATGGCCCGGACGAGCCGGCTCTCGACGGCGCCCTCGGTGATCCCCAGCACCGCGGCCGTCTGTTTATAGGACAGTCCCTCGAAGCGGACCAGCACCACCACCGCGCGCTGACCTTCCGGCAGCTCCCCGATCGCCCGCCGCGTCGCCTGCCAGCGGCGGCGGGACTCCAGGGCGGCGGCGGGGTCGGGAGCGCCGTCCGGGGGATCGAAGGCGGGGGCGCCCGGCTCGTTCACGGCCTCCCACCTGAGAAAGCGCACCAGCTTGCGCCGCCGCAGCTTGTTCAGGCAGTGGTTGACCGCGATGCGGTAGAGCCAGGTGTAGACCTGCCCCCCGGGGCGGACGTCGGCCGCCTTGCGATAGGCCTTGAGGAAGACCTCCTGGGCGGCGTCGCGCGCCTCCTCGGGGTCGCCGAGCAGGCGCTCGCAGAGCCGGAGGAGCCGCTCCTGGTGGCTCTCGACCAGGGCGGTGAACGCCTCGGCGTCCCCCGCGGCCACCCGCGCGAGCGTCTCCCAGCCTGGATCGACGGCCGTTGCCGTTGCGGGATCGGTCGCCACCT
The DNA here is from genome assembly GCA_963698025.1 of uncultured Acidobacteriota bacterium. GTDB lineage: Bacteria > Acidobacteriota > Thermoanaerobaculia > Multivoradales > UBA5704 > DATARR01. Next base: position 4,941,962 of record OY969112.1, read on the forward strand.
CGTGACTGGAACCCTCCAGGCGGAGAAATCCTGCGGGAATGGGATCAGCAGGGAGGCGGGAGCTGCCGCCGCAGACGCCGCAGGCAGGCGCGGCGGAGGGTGGCGAGCAGCCAGGTCTCGCGGCTGTCGATCTTGTCCCAGCGATAGATGGCGAGCAGCAGGGTCTCGCGCAGGAGCTCCGCCGCTTCCGGCTCGCTGACGTGAAAGCGCGAAAAGATGCCGTCGATCTCGACCGCCAGGGTGGCGACGAGGGCGGTGATGGAGTCCGCCGGATCAGGCTCGCGGGGAGCCTGGAGGGGGTGATGGAAGTCGGTCATGGCGACGTTTTGACGATGCTTAATTCTATCAGAACGCTCGCGGCGCGGCGTTCTGCTCGCGATCCTTTGAATCGTGACAATTGAATCGTGACAAAATCCCGCCCGTGATCGTCGACCGCGTAACCCGATTCCTGACCTCCCCTGAATCCGAGTCCTTCGAAGACCTGGCGCTCGCCTCCTTTGTCTGGCAGCTCGAGCGCGTCGAGCCCTACCGGCGTCTGTGCGAGCGGCGGGGGGTGAACCCCGGGACGGTGACCGACTGGCGGCAGGTGCCGCCCGTCCCCACCGCGGCCTTCAAGAGCCTGACCCTGGCGGCGGCGCCCGCCGTGGAGATCTTCCGCAGCAGCGGCACCACCTCCCAACAGAGTGGCGGGGAAGAGCGCAGCGTCCATCACCAGCCGTTCCCTGACCTCTACCGGGCGGTGATCGACGCCTCGTTCCCGCGCTTCTGCCTGCCGTACACCGGCGCGGCGGGGAGGCTGCCGATCCTCTCGCTGATCCCGGCGCGGGCGCAGCTGCCGGATTCGAGCCTCTCCTTCATGGCCGACCACATCCTGGCCCGCTGGGGGAGCCCGGAGAGCGCCACCGCCTTCGGTCCGCGCGGGGTGGAGGCGGCGCCGGCCCGTTCGTGGGCCGGCGCGCGGCAGCGCGAGGGGAGGCCCCTGCTGGTGCTGGCCACAGCCTTCGCCCTCGCCCAGTGGCTCGACGGACTGGAGCGGCTGGGGCTCAGGTTCCGCCTGCCGGCGGGCTCGGCGGTCTTCGAGACGGGCGGGTTCAAGGGGCGGACGACCGAGGTCGCCCGCGAGGAGCTCCTCGCCCGGCTGCAGACCTGGGCCGGCGTGCCCGCCGCCGCCGTGGTCCGCGAGTACGGCATGACCGAGCTGACCAGCCAGTGCTACACCGGCTCCCTGCTGGGCGAGGACCCGGACCTCTTCCTGGCGCCCCACTGGGTGCGCGTCCGCATCCTCGATCCCGAAACCCTGGAGGAGGTCCCCGCCGGCACCCCCGGCCTGATCTGCGTCTTCGACCTCGCCAACCTCGGCTCGGCGGTCCACCTGCTGACCGAGGACCTTGGGGTCGCGGAGGGGGAGGGTTTCCGCCTCCTCGGCCGCGCCGCCGGGGCCGAGCTGCGGGGGTGCTCACTGGTGGTGGAGGAGCTGCGGGGAGCGTAGGCCGATGTTACAGTCATGGGTGGAAGGAGACCGTGCATGCTGCTCGACTACTTGAGCGCTGCCCTCGAGCGCGCGACGTACGAGAAGATCGAGGATGAGGAGCCGTACTACGGAGAGATCCCCGGCATTCAGGGCGTCTGGGCGACCGCTGGAACTTTGGAGGAATGCCGCCGCAGGCTGATGCAGGCCCTCGAGGACTGGGTCTTCTTCAGCATCTACCGTGGTGATCCGATCCCACCCATGGGCGAGGTCGTCATCGAGCTGCCCCGCTCGGCATGACGCGTCTCGCCCCGGTCAGCCGTCGCGAGCTGATTCAGCGTCTGCATCGGCTTCGATTCGAGGGCCCCTTCACGGGGGGACGGCACGAATTCATGGTTCGCGGAAGCGTACGTCTCACCTTGCCGAACCCTCACCGCCAGGAGATCAGCGCGGATCTCCTGGTTCGCATTCTCCGACAGGCCGGCATCAGCAGAGAGGACTGGATGTCTGTAGGTTAGCCGTCCCCTTGCGCTGATGCTCCGCGACGCCTTTTTCCCCGTTACCCTCGCTCATTCCCGCGAGCCGGTATTCCGCGCCGTCGACCGGCCGGGGATCCGCTACAGCGCGGCGCGGTGGACGCCCGAGGCCCTGGGCAGGGTGGTGGTGGCGCTGCGCGAAGGGGGGGCGGCGCTGCGGGAGATCCCGGCCGAGGACCTGCTCGCCGCCTGGGGGGAAACGGTCGCGACCTTCCTGCGCACCGGCTCGCTCGAGCGGCGGGCGCTCGATCCGCCGCTCGCCCGTCTCTGCGGTCTCTCGCAGGACGGTTTGAGGGCCGGGCTCGAAGCGGTGCTCGGCGGCGTCCGCAAGGAGCCGGCCGCGGCGCTTCTCGCCCGCGCCCGGCCGGCGCCGGCGGACGCCGGACCGGTGCTGGCCGTCCTCGCCTCCAACCTCCCCGGCCTCGCCGTCCAGCCCCTGCTCCCCGCCCTGCTCGCGCGCCGGCCGGTGCTGCTCAAGTCGCCGTCCGCGGAGCCGCTCTTCGCGCCGGCGTTCCTGGCCGCCCTCGCCAGGCGGGAGCCGCGCCTGGCCGGCGCGGTCGCCGCCGCGACCTGGCCGGGCGGCGACGCGGGCCTGGAAGCGCCGGTCCTGGCGGGGGTGGGGACGGTGCTCGCCTACGGCGAGGCGGCGGCGCTGGAGGATCTCGAACGGCGCGCGCTGGGGAAGGTGGTGGGCTACGGTCCGAAGACCAGCCTGGCGATCGTGGCCGGCTCGGCCGACCTCCGCGCGACGGCCGAGGGGCTGGCGCGCGACGTGGCGCTCTTCGATCAGCGGGGGTGCCTTTCGGTGGTCGCGGTCTACACCGCGGGGGACGCGGAAAAGCTGGCCGAGCGGCTCGCCGGCGAGCTCCTCGACCTCGCCCGCCGCTGGCCCCCGGGACCGGCGGCGGCCCCCCAGATCTCGGCGGCGGTCCAGCACATCCGCTTCGAGGCGGAGATGCGCGGCCTCCGGCAGTTCGCGCTGTCCTTGCGGGAGGGGACGGTGATCGTCGATCCCAAGCTGGACTTTCGCCCCTCGCCGGGGCTGCGGACCGTGCGGGTCCATCCGCTGGCAGACCTCTCGCGCCTGCCCTGGCTCCTCACCCCCTGGCGCGGCCGCCTCCAGGGCGCGGCGCTGGCCGGAGAGGACGCCTGGGCACTGGAGCCGCGGCTCGCGGAGCTGGGGATCTCCCGCCTGGCGGCGCCGGGCGAGCTGCAGTCGCCGGACGCCGCCTGGCACAACGGTGGGATCGATCCGCTGGCGGCGCTGGAACGGGCGCGCTGAAGGCGCCCGTTCCCTACTTCCCCCGGGCGGCCGGAGCGGCCAGGATCTTGTCGAGCTCGACCTCGGGAGCGCTAAAGCCGACGATCCGTCCGATCTCCTTGCCGTTGACGTAGACGATGCCGGTGGGCACGGTGTGGATGCCGGCCTTCTTCGCCTCGGGGGCGTCGAGAGTGTTGGGGAGGCCGAAGTACTCGAACCGGATCCCGGGGTTCCGCACCTCGTCCTCGACCTTGAGCAGCAGCGGCACGTGCTGCCGGCAGTGCGGACACCACGAACCGAAGAACACCCGCACGGTCACCGGCGAGCTCCGCTTCTTCTTGAGATCGGCGACGGCGGCCGCGTTGGGCGTGTAGCTCCTGGCGCCGCGGACGTACTCGGGGAGATAAGCCTTGAGGTCGGCGTTCGTCTTCGGGCCCAGGAGAGGGGGCCGGGGGACGAGGCTCGCCTTCTTCCCCTGGAGGGTGAAGGAGATGTCCTCGCCCGCCATCTGGAACTGGCCGGCCGGCGTCAGCACGGCGTCGGCGAAGAGGTCGACCGAGCCGTCCTTCTGCCTGGAGATCTTCATCACGCTGACCGTCTCGACGGTGCCCGCCCGCGGCGTCAGCAGCACGGGGGAGGGGAGCGCCGAGGTGAGGACCAGCAGGGCCGGGATCTTTCCGTTCAGGTAGATCTCGGCCGCCGGCACCGGCTTGCCGTCGACGGTGAGCGCGTACTCGCTCGACCGCTGGAAGCCCTGGAACACGCTGTCGGACGGAGCGCTCTGCGCGCGCGCCGCGCCGGTCGCGGCCAGGAGGCCGATCGCCAGCACGGCCAGGGCTGCCGCGGATCTCGTCTTCGTCATTGCGAGGGCCCTCCTGGGAGAAGAAGCGTTCACTTCCCGCTGACGATCTTGGCGAGCGCCACCTCGGGGGAGCTCCACGGATTCCCCTCGATGCGGCCGGCCTGGATGCCGTTCACGTAGACGATCGCGGTCGGGATCCCGGTGACGCCCAGACGCTTGACCTCGGGGTCCTTCCAGCCGTCCGGAGGGCTCGCGATCCCGTAGTACTCGAACTTGACGTTCGGATTGCCGACCGCGTTCTCGACCCGCAGCATCAGCGGCACGTGCTGCCGGCAGTGCGGGCACCAGGAGCCGAAGACCACGTGCACGGTCACCGGCCGGTTGGCCTTCTTCAGCGCGGCGATCGCCGCGGCGTTGGGCGTGTAGGCCCTGGAGGCGCGCACGTACTCCGGGAGGCTGTCCAGGAGGTCCGCCCCCTTGTGCAGCCCGGTCAGGGCCGGCTTCGGGGTGAGGCTCACCTTCTTGCCCTGGTAGGTGAAGGTGGGGCTCTCGCCCGTCACGTCGAACTGGCCGATCGGCGCCAGCACGGCGTCGGAGAAGAGGTCGATCGAGCCGTCCTTCTGCTTCGAGATCTTCATCAGATTGATTGTCTCGACGTTGCCGGCCCGCGGGGTCAGCATCACGGGCGAGGGGAGCGACGAGGTGATGATCAGGATGGCCGGAACGCGGTCGTTCCTGTAGATCTCGGCCGGGACCGGACCGCCGTTGATGGTGAGCACGTAGTCGCTGGTCGGCAGGAAGCCGCGGAGCGCGCTGTCGGACGGAGCTCCCTGGGCGCGCGTGGAGGCCGGCGCGGCCAGCAGGCCGATCGCCAGCAGGGCGATCGCGAGGACTGCGGATCTCTTCTGCGTCATTTCGAGGACCTCATGGGGGAATTGGCTTGGGAACGGCCGCTGAGAGGCGGCAGCCCTCCGAACGTGCGGGTCACCCGCCCGTCCTTGACCGCGAAGGACCGGGGCAGGCGGCGGTAGAGCGGGCGCAGCAGCTCCGGCGGCGCCTCGCGGATCTGGAACGTCGGGCCCCACTTCCAGAAGAAGGCCCGCTGCTGCTCGGCGGTCGCCGCCGTGAGCACCCAGAGCGCCGGGTTGCCGGCGCCGCCGGCGTAGGCGTTCAGCGCGTCGACCGACTTCGTCAGCGCGGCGTCGTCGAGCTTGGCCAGCACCACCAGGTTCTCCCCCTGCCGGAGCTCCGGGATGACCCCGTCGAGGCAGACCCGCTGGGCCCCTTCCCCGGCGCAGATCCCGCCGACCTGGAGGCCGGGGCGCAGGCGCGTCGCCAAGTCGTCGATCGGCAGCTCGGGCGCCTTCCAGGCGAAGATCACCACCGCCAGCGCGCCGAGCAGCGCCACCGCGGTGCGCGCCGGCGGGAAGAGCGGCGGCCGCCGCTCGCGCCCGACCCAGGCGAGGAGCAGCGCCGGCACGAGCAGGGCCAGATCCTGCCAGAAGGCCTGGGCCGGTGTCCGCTGCACGAGGTTGCCGAAGCAGCCGCAGGAGGCGGCCGCGTCGCGCAGGCCGTGCGCCGCCAGCCACCAGGCGCGGCCGGTGAGGGAGAGGAAGAAGGCGACCAGGAGCGTGGCGGGGACGAGCACCCACTTGCGCCGCACGCCGAGGAGCAGGGCGAGCCCGAGCCCGGCCTCCAGGGCCAGCGCGATCAGGGCGACGGCCCGGGCGGGGAGCAGGAAGTCGAGCCCTTCGGTGTGGATCTGGTCGGCGAACGCCCCGGGATCGATCATCTTGGCCCAGACGGCGAAGAGGAGCACGCAGCCCAGGAAGGCGCCGCCGAACGTCCCCACCCACCAGAGGAGCGGGCGGGGGGACTTCAGCGCCGCGGTCCGCGGCCGCGCCAAGGGGGTCTGGGTCGATTCCATCGGTCGCTCATCCTATCGGCGCGGGGGCCGCCGTCGCAACTCGGGCTCTCCCGGGGAGAAACAGGGCGCCGGGCCGGAAAAATCCCCCTTCTCCGGCTCTCGGCGTCAGGCCGCCTCATCCTCCCAGCGCAGGTGCCGCCGCAGCTCGTCCGCCGTGGGACCGATCCCATGGTCGAGGAACCCTTCGAGAGGGCCGGAGTAGAGGAGCTCGCCACCGTGGACGCCGCCGCCGGGGCCGAGGTCGATGATCCAGTCGGCGCGGGCGATGAGGTCGGGACTGTGCTCGACGACGACGACGCCGTCCCCCCGCTGCACCAGCCGCCGGAGCGTGTGGTAGAGCAGGTCGATGTCGGATAGATGGAGGCCGGTCGTCGGCTCGTCGAAGAGGAAGAGCCGCTTGCCCTCGGCGGCCGGGCGGTCGAGAAAGCTGGCGAGCTTCAGGCGCTGGGCCTCGCCGCCCGAGAGCGTCGAGGTGGACTGCCCGAGCCGCAGATAGCCGAGCCCGACGTCGACCAGCAGGCCGAGGCGGCGGACGAGCCGCTTCTGGTCGGCGAAGAACCCGATCGCGTTCTCCACCGTCAGGTCCAGCACCTCGGAGATGTTCTTGCCGACTTTGTCCTTCCCAAAGTAGCGGACGGCGAGCACCTCCGGCCGGAAGCGGTGCCCCTGACAGGTCTCGCAGGGCACCGTCACCGGGGCCATGAACTGCATGTCCACCTCGGTGACCCCGGTCCCCTCGCAGGTCGGGCAGCGACCCTTGTCGACGTTGAAGGAGAAGTGGGCCGCGGTGATCCGCCGCGCCTTGGCGTCGGAGGTGGCGGCGAAGAGCTTGCGGATCTCGTCGTAGGTCTTGATGTAGGTGATCGGGTTCGAACGGCTCGAGCGCCCGAGCGGCCGCTGGTCGACGAGCGTCACGTCGACCACCTCTTCGAGACCGCTGAGGAGATCGCACTCGCCGGGATCGACGTCCACCACCCCGCGCGAGCGCTGGTAGGTGCCGTAGACGACGTTCTCGATCAGCGTCGACTTGCCCGAGCCGGAGACGCCGGTCACGGCGACCATCCCGCCGAGCGGGAAATCGACGTCCACGCCCTTCAGGTTGTGGGCGCGGGCGCCGCGCACCGAGACGCGGGGGAGGTTGGAGAGCTCGTCGGAGAGGGTCTCCCACCCCTGTTCGCGGCGAAAGCGGGCCATATGGCGGCGGGCCAGGGTCGGCGGACGCTCCCGCAGGTAACGGCCGGTGAGCGATTCGGCGCTGGCGAGAATCGTCTCGATCGGCCCCTCGGCCACCACCTGCCCGCCGTGCTCGCCGGCGGCGGGCCCGAGGTCGATCACATGGTCGGCGCCGCGGATCAGCGTGCGGTCGTGCTCGACCACCAGCACCGTGTTGCCGCGGGCCGCGAGGTCGCGCAGCAGGGAGAGGAGCTTTTCGCTGTCCTGCGGGTGGAGGCCGATCGTCGGCTCGTCGAGCACATAGAGGGTGCTGGTGAGGCCGGAGCCGAGGGCGGCGGCGAGGTGGATGCGCTGCGTCTCCCCCCCGGAGAGGGTGCGCGCCTGGCGGTCGAGAGTCAGATAGTCGAGCCCCACCCGGTGGAGCACCTCGACGCGCTCGGCCAGCTCGTCGAGCAGGTGGCCGGCGACCTCGCGCTGCCGGGGCGTCCACCGGCGCTCGCGCAGCCAGGCGCGGAGCTGCTCGAGACTCAGGGCGGCGAGGTCCGGCAGCGTCCGGCCTTCCAGCAGGACGGCGAGGGCCTCCGGCCGCAGCCGCGTGCCGAGGCATTCCGGGCAGAGGTTGTAGGAGCGGTAGCGGGCGAGCAGCACGCGCACGTGCACCTTGTAGGTGCGCTGCTCCAGGTAGTGGAAGAAGTCGTCCAGGCTGGAGGGGTTCCCCGCGCCGCTCCAGATCCACTCGCGGTCCTTCTCTGGGAGCTCCATCCAGGGCACGTCGAGGCGGATCTTCCGCTTGCGGCAGGCGGCGAGGAGCTCGTCGTAGAGCTCCTCATAGGCCGGGGTGTTCCAGGGGGCGATCGGGCGCTCGTTGAGAGCGCGCCTGGGGTCCGGGATCACCCGCTCGCGGTCGACGCCGATCACCCGGCCGAACCCCTGGCACTCCGGGCAGGCGCCGAGCGGCGAGTTGAAGGAGAACAGGGCCGGCGTCGGCCGGCGCGCCGTCTCGCCGCAGACCGGGCAGGAGAGCTCGCGGCTGTAGAGGCGCACCCCGGCGGGCCCGCGGGCCTCCACCCGGCCGCCGGTCATGCGATACGCCTGCTCCAAGGTGTCGACCACGCGCGCCTCGGCCGCCGCTTTCGCCGTGAAGCGGCCGAGGACGAGCGGCAGGGGATCGCGTTTGGCCGGCCACTTCTCGCCCGGTTCCATGCGCACGACCTCTTCGCCTTCCAGGCGGCGCTGGAAGCCTTGGCGGATCAGCTCGCCGAGTGCGTCGTCCGCCCCCTTCTTCGGCCGCGGCAGGCGCACGACCAGGGTGAACGAGTCGCCGGCCGCGCCGGCGGCGAGGTCGGCTGCCGCCTCCTCGGGGCTGAAGCTGCGGACGGGACCGTGCCCGTTTACGCACCCGATCTCGCCCAGGTGAGTGAAGAGCAGGCGCATCACGTCGAGCGTCTCGGTGATCGTGCCCACCGTCGAGCGGGCGTTGCGGACCGCGTTCTTGGCCTCGAGCGCCACCGCCGGCAGGATGTTGTGGATGGCGTCCACCGGTGGGCGCTCCATCTGGTCGAGGAATTGCCGCGCGTAGGTGGACATCGACTCGACGAACCGGCGCTGCCCCTCGGCGAAGATGGTGTCGAAGGCGAGCGAGGACTTGCCCGCTCCCGAGGGGCCGGTCACCACGGTCACCGCCTGGTGCGGCACCTCGCAGTCGATCCCCTTCAGGTTGTGGGTGCGGGCTCGTTCGACTCGGATGGATAGGGGCTTGGGTCTGAGCATCGATTCCCGGCGGCGCCCCGGATCGGGCGGAGCCGATCATCATAACGCAGGGTCTTTCCGGGCATTCCCGGCTTTCCGGAGGGGTGGCGGCTCGCCCTGACGTTCGAGCCGCCTGAGAGGATCAGTAGAGATCGTCGCATGTGCGGATGCAGGTCTGACCAGTCGGACACGTGCTGGGCACGCCGATGTAGCACGTCACCGCCTGGCAAAGACCCAGGGGGCCGTGGTGGCAGGTGGCAGGGTTGCACGAGCCGGAGCAACGGCCGATCTGATAGATGGTTTCCGGCGTGGCGGCCGGCGCCGTCTGCGCAAGCGTCTGGAACAGATCGCCGGCGGTGACCGCAGAAGTCTGCGGGCAGGCGGTGACGGCGGCGGGAGCCAGTGTGCCCTGCGGCAGGGTGGCGGCGGAGAGGGTCAGAGGGAGGGAGAGAGCCGATAGTAGAAACAGTCCAACGAGCGACTTTCGCATTCGGTGAGTCCTCTTTCGGGTTCGAGCCTGCTTCAGCGCAGGTCGGAGCGCAATCATATAGCTGCCGACCTATTTGCGGAATCTCATGGAATCCCGTGGCCGGCCGCCGTCGTCGTCGTCCCCCCGGTCCCGCTCGCGCCCGCCGCGATCCCTGTCCTTCTTCTCTTTGTCCTTGCCACGATCGTCGTCGCGGTCCCGGCGTCCGAAGACCCGCCGCAGCCAGTTCCGGAAGCCGCGCGGGCGCTCCTCGGTCCGCTGTTCGGCGGCCTGCGCGGCGGCCTCCCCCTGCTCACCCGTCGCGGTCTCGACCGAGGCGACCTGGGGCTCGGGAGCGCCGCCGTGCCGGTTGCAGACCTCCGTCGGGACCTCCCCCTCGCGGAAGACCTCGGTGATCACGGACGGGCAGAACTCGTTCGCCAACCTGCCTGTGGTGGGATCGATCGACGCCGTGGTGATGCCCGGCGGCGTGGCGAAGGTGGAGTAGCCGCCCGGCGGCGCGACCTTCGCCATGAAGCGGACCCAGATCGGCAGGGCGGCGCGGGCGCCGGAGAGGCGGGTCTTGCCGTTGTCGTCGTAGCCCACCCAGACGACCGTGGTCCGCTCCGGGGCGTAGCCGGCGAACCAGGCGTCCCGCTGCTGGTTGGTGGTGCCGGTCTTGCCGGCGAGCTCGCCGGGGATCCCCGCCGCGGCGCCGGCGGCGGTGCCGCGCTGGAGCACCCCCTCGAGCAGCGAGGTCACGAGATAGTCGGTCTCGGGCGAGATCACCCGCACCGGCTTCGGTAGCGGCGCCCCCTGCACGAGCTTGCCGGCGTGGTCGAGGACGGCGACCAGCTCGTGCACCGGCGGCCGCGATCCGCCGCCGGCCAGGGTCGAGTAGACCGTCGCCATCTCCAGCGGAGTGACCGCGGCGGCGCCGAGGGCCATGGCGGGGAAGGGCTCCATCGGCGTCGTGATCCCCAGGTCGTGCGCCAGCTTGACGACCCGCGGCATCCCCACCTCCAGCGCGAGGCGAGTGGTCGCCGGGTTATAGCTCTTCTCCAGGGCGGTGCGCACGCTGACCCAGCCGTGGTAGCTGCCGTCGTCGTTCTTCGGGCTCCAGACCTGGCCGTTCGCGGTCGGGACGGTCAGCTGCTCGTCCTCCAGGAAAGAGGCGGGGGAGGCCTTGCCGGCCTCGAAGGCGGCGGCGTAGACGATCGGCTTGAAGGCGCTCCCCGGCTGGCGCTGCGCGCGGCCGGCGCGGTCGAACTGGCTGGCGTCGTACCCCCGGCCGCCGACGTAGGCGAGGATCCCCCCGGTCGCGGGGTCCATCGAGACCAGGGCCGCCTGCAGCGACCGCCCCTTGCGGCCGCCGTCGATCGTCTTCAACCCGCTCTCGACCGCCTCCTGGGCCGCCTTCTGGCCGGACCAGTCGAGGGTGGAGAAGAGCACGTAGCCGCCGTCCTCCAGATCGTCGATGCCGAAGCGGCGCGACGCCTCCAGGGCCGCCGAGTCGGCGAAGTAGGGGGCGCGCCGACGGACGACCGGCTCGGGCGCCACGGCGATCGGCTCCCGCAGCGCCTGGTCGACGCGCTCCTGGGGGACGAGCCGCAGCTTGGCGAGGCGGCCCAGCACCCAGTCGCGCCGCTCCCGGGCGCGGTCCGGATGGGTGGCCGGAGAGTAGTTGGCGGGCGCGGGGATGATCCCGGCGAGCGTCGCCGCCTCGGCGAGGTCGAGCTGGTTTGCGTCCTTGCCGAAGTAGGCGCGCGACGCGGCCCCGACGCCGACCAGCGAGACGCCGTTGCCGCCCCCCAGGTAGATCTCGTTGAGATAGGCCTCCAGGATCTTCTTCTTGGGATAGCGCATCTCGAGCAGGACGGCGAGGAGGATCTCCTGGCTCTTGCGCGTCAGGGTCCGCTCCTGGGTGAGATAGAGATTCTTGACCAGCTGCTGTGTCAGCGTGCTCCCCCCCTGGCGGACCCCTTTGCCACGCAGGTCGACCCAGATGGCGCGCGCCATGCCGGTGAGCGAGACCCCGGCATGGCCGAAGAAGGTCTCGTCCTCGGCGGCGAGGATGGAGGCGATCAGGTCCGGCGAGACTTCGTCGAGGGTGACCGGCCGGCGTTCCAGTAAGTTGGGGCCGTAGTACGAGGCGAGGAGCGGCGGATCGAGGATCACCGAGTCGGTCGCAGTCCCGTCGCGGCGGAGCCTGGAGATGTGAGTCCCCTCGTAGGCGACCTCGACGAGCCCACCCCCCCGGCTGCCGTCGGGCAGGGGGAAGCTCCGCAGGTGGACGTCGATCCCCTGCCGGGTCCGGCGATAGCGGCCGGCGGGAAGGCCCCGGGAGGTCTTGTCCTCGCGGTACCCCTCGTCGGCGAGATTGGCGATCAGCAGGTCCGGAGGATAGTTCCGCCCCTCGAAGAGTCGCGTCGCCCGGCCGTAGAGCCGCGACGGCTGGCGGAAGGTGACCTCGTCGAAGTGGCTGGACAGCCGCCAGAACGGCCGGATGACGAACACCGCCGCGATCAGCAGGACGGCGGCGATTCCGGCGAGGATCCACCGCGGACGCCACCGGCGCCGCGGGGGAGCGGGCTTGGATTTGCGGGCTGCTACGGCCATGTCGAGCTAGAACGCTTCCCGGTCGTCAGGACTTCCGCGGTGAGATTAGCAGGGATTCAGGCGGTCAGGTCGCCCAGCCAGCAGACCTCGGTGCCGCTACCGGGAACACAGGCACGGATCAACGCTCCCGATCCTCGCGCAGGAAATCGACACTGTCAGGCCCGTCGATATTCTTGGGCAGGGATTCCCGGAGACGCCGCGCCGTTTCCAGAACTTCTTCCATAGGAGGTCCCGAATATCTCCGCTGGAACTCCTCCGCTTCCGCGAAGATCCTCCTCCGCCACTCTTCTCTGGTCTCGTTCTTTCGTATGGAGGGCACTAGATGGCTCCTTTTAGCGACTATGGTTGTCACAAAGGATACCAATTTTCCAACCTCCCTGGTCCCGCCTCGGAACACCGAACCCCGTCAACCTGCTATCATTCTCGGCCCTATGATCGCCGTATCCGACCTTGGAAAGTCCTTCGGCCCCCAGACGCTGTTCGAGGGGGTCTCGATTCAATTCAACCCGGGCAACCGCTATGGCCTCGTGGGGGCCAACGGCTCGGGCAAGTCCACCTTCCTGAAGATCCTCGCCGGGGACGACATCCCCAGCGAGGGGACCGTCGCGATGCCCAAGCGCCTCAAGCTGGGCGTCCTCAAGCAGGACCACTTCCGCTACGAGCACATGCCCATCCTCGAGGTCGCCATGATGGGCAACCACGACGTCTGGGAGGCGATGGTCGAGAAGGAGCGCCTGCTCGCCAATGCCGAGCAGGAGTTCGACGCCGACCGCTACTCCGAGCTGGAGGACCTGATCCTCCGCAACGATGGCTACACCCTCGAAGCCCGGGCCGGCGAGGTGCTCGAAGGGCTCGGCATCCCGACCGAGGTCCACCGCCAGCCGCTTTCCAACCTCTCCGGCGGCTTCAAGCTGCGCGTGCTCCTCGCCCAGGTGCTCGCCTCCGATCCCGACGTGTTGCTCCTCGACGAGCCCACCAACCACCTCGATATCCTCTCGATCCGCTGGCTCGAGAAGTTCCTGGTGGACACCTACAAGGGCACGGCGATCGTCATCTCCCACGACCACCGCTTCCTCGACAACATCTGCACCCACATCGTCGACGTCGACTACGAGACGATGATCCTCTATCCCGGCAACTACAACGCCTTCATGTCCGCCAAGACGGGCAACCGGGATCGCAAGGAGGCCGAGATCGAGAAGCGCGAGGCCGAGATCGCGCGCCACAAGGAGTTCGTCGACCGCTTCAAGGCCAAGGCGACCAAGGCCCGGCAGGCGCAGAGCAAGATGAAGATGATGGAGAAGATCGTCATCGAGCGCCTCCCCCAGACCTCGCGGCGGTACCCCACCTTCAAGTTCAAGCAGGTCCGGCCGAGCGGCCGGATCGCGCTGGAGCTCAAAGGGATCTCCAAGTCCTACGGCAACAAGGAGGTGCTCAGGGACGTCTCGCTCACCGTCGAGCGTGGCGACCGCATCGCCATCATCGGCCCCAACGGCATCGGCAAGTCGACGCTGCTGAAGATCGCGGTGGGCGAGACCGAGCAGGATGAAGGCAAGGTCGAGTGGGGGTACGAGACCTACCAGGGGTACTTCTCGCAGGATCATCACGAGCTGCCGAAGGGGAGCAAGCAGAGCGTCGAGGCCTGGCTCTGGGAGGCCGTCCCCGGCGAGGTGATCGGCTTCGTGCGCGGCAACCTCGGGATGGTGATGTTCTCGGGCGACGACGTGAAGAAGCCGATCGGCAATCTCTCCGGCGGCGAGGCGGCGCGGCTGGTCTTCTGCAAGCTGTCGGTGACCAAGCCGAACATCCTGATCCTCGACGAGCCCACCAACCACCTCGACCTCGAGGCGATCGAGGCGCTGGTCGAGGGGCTGAAGGCCTACGACGGCACGCTGATCTTCGTCTCCCACGACCGCTGGTTCGTCTCGCAGCTGGCCGACCGCATCTTCGAGATCTCCCCGCGGGGGATCAACGACTTCCGCGGCACCTACGAGGAGTACCTGGAGCGGCTGGGCGACGACCACCTCGATGCCGAGGCGGTGCTGCGCATGAAGCGTGAGCAGAAGAAGAAGGCCGCCACGGCCATGCCGGTGGCCGATCTCGATCCCGCCGAGGCGCGCCGGCGCCAGAACCGCCAGAAGGAGCTCGCCAGGAAGCTCGACCTGGTGACCTCCCAGGTCGAGAACGCCGAATCCCGCATCAACGCCATCAACGAGATGTTCTGCGACCCTACCTTTTTCGACCGCAATCCCCGCGAGCAGGTCAAGAAGCTGGAGGGCGAGCAGAAGACCCTCTCCACGAAGGTCGAGGAGCTGATGGCGGAGTGGGAGCGGATCGAGAGCGAGATGGGGGAGCTAGCGTAGCGCCATGCGCGTCGTCGTGCCCGGCGGGGTGCGCGGCGGCAGGAGGCGGATGTAGCCGCCCATGGCCAGCTTCCAGAAGAGCATCAGCGCGTCGAGCTGCGCCATCGGCGTGATCTTCAGGATCGACTGGATGTCGTAGGTGCCGTTGATGCGCGTCAGCATGAACCCCTCCTGGGGGGAGAGGTTCGAGGAGGTGAGCTGCTCCATGGTGGCCGTCACCTGCGGGATGGACGCCAGGGTGACGCCGGAGCGCTCGATGTGCTCGCGGGTCTTCTTCTCGGCCTCGGTGAGGATCTCGTGGGCGTCCGGGTTCTCCGGCTCCAGGGCGCGCGCGGCCCGCAGGTGACGCAGCGCCGCGTCGAACTCCCCCTGCGCCAGGAAGGCGCTCCCCGCGGCCACCAGCGTCTCCGCGCTCACCCCGGCACCGGCGGCGCCGCCGGTGCCGTTCGTGGGGGCGGCGGGGCGCCCGCCGCGCAGCTTGACCAGCTTCAGGCGGCCGAGCTGCCACTGGTCGAAGATCAGCTTGCAGGTCAGGTACTCGGTCGAGTGGGTCTGCTGCCGGATCTCCTCGATGGTGCGCTCGTCGTCGATCAGGCTGACGATGCGCTGGTCGCCGGGGCCGAGGCCGGGGATGGTCGAGAGGTCGACAATCGCCACCGGAATGATCTGCTCGTTGGGGATCACCTGGCGGATGCGCCGCCACTCGTCCACCCGCTGCACCCCCTCCATCACGATGCCGGTCACGTCCATCCGCATCGGCACCATGGCGCTGTCGGGCAGCACGTCGTCGAGGAAGCGGAAGTCCCCCTCGGCCCAGGAGAAGATGTCGTAGATGCTCTCCTCGGCCTTGAGGCGGAGCATGCGGGCGAGGTCCCGCTCGGCGATGGCGCCGTTGTTGACCAGGATCATCCCGAGCAGCATGCGGCTCTTCTCCTGCAGCTCGATGGCCCGGCCGAGCTGCCCCTCGTTGATCAGGCCGTGGCTCATCAGGAAGTGCCCCAGGTACTCCTCGGGCTTGTTCGAGGCGGAGGAGAGGATCAGGCCGTCCTTGAAGAAGATCTTCTTCTCGGTCTTGCCATGGACGATCTCCAGCGTCCCGCTCTTCTTGCTTTGCGAGAGCCACTGGAGCAGCTCTTCGAGCTGCATCGTTCTGAGGTTGCCGACGATGCCCATGATGACTGGGCCGATTATAGTTCTATGTAAATACGGAGTGCTATGCGAGTACTGGGAGATGGACCGGGCGGCCATTGCGCTTCGCATGGCAGGAGGACCTCATCTTCGGGCTGGAGTCGTCCCCCTTTGCCCCTGGTAGTGACTCGAGGAGCCCGGTTCGCCATACGCGACTGCCGGCTCGGACTCCATGGCGATGAAGATGAGTTGTGCAATTCGCCTGCCCGCTTCGAGGACGAAAGGTTGCGGTCCGAGGTTCTGGAGCTCCAGGGTGATCTCCCCCTGGAATCCGGGGTCGCACCAGCCGGCGAGGGAGTGGTTGATCCACAGCCGGCCGAGGGTGGATTTGAGCTTGAGGTCACAGGCCACGTCGCGCGGGATGCGCACGAACTCCAGGGTGGAGGCGAGCACCACCTCGCCCGGGAAGAGCTTGATGTGGGGCGCCCGGAACTCCTCGGGGTCCCGGGTGGGGCAGATCCAGTGGTCGGAGACGCGCACGTCGTAGCTGGCCGCATTGACTTGTGACTCCTCGAACGGGGTGACCCCGTTGTTCTGTCCCCACTCCCGGATCCAACGGTCCGGCTTGATCATGGCGCGTTTTCCTCGTCTCCGGTCAGGTCCGGCGTTTTTCTCCCTCTCCCGCTTCGCGGGAGAGGGCCGGGGTGAGGGTTTATAGGAAGCGGACCGGCGTCGTCACCTGCTCGCGGTGAATCGTGTCGACGAAACGGATGATCTTGCGCGAGAGCGACATGAAGAGGGTCGAGGTGCGCGAGCCGCCGCCGAAGAAGCGGACCCCCCGCAACAGCTCGCCGTCGGTGACGCCGGTGCAGCTGAACAGGATCTGGTCGCCCGGGGCCAGGTCTTCCGTCTTGTAAATCTTGGAAACGTCGTGGAAGCCCAGGGCCCGGAGCCGCTCCTCCTGCTCCTCCTTCTTCTCGTTGTCGGCGTCCTGCGGCTTCAGCCGCGCCTGGATCTCGCCGCCCAGGCAGCGCATGGCCGCGGCGGTGATCACCCCTTCGGGCGCGCCGCCGATCCCCATCACCGCGTGCACGCCGGTGCCGCGCACAGCGGCGGAGATGCCGGCCGACAGGTCGCCGTCCGAGATCAGGTGGATGCGCGAGCCCGCCTCGCGGATGTCGGCGATCAGCTGCGCGTGCCGCGGACGGTCGAGCACCACGATGGTGAGATCGCTCACCCGGCGTCCGAAGGCGTTGGCGATGTTGCGCAGATTCTCAGCCACCGGGGCGTCGATATGGGTGACGCCGCGGGCCGTCGGCCCCACCACCAGCTTCTCCATGTAGACGTCCGGGGCATAGAGGAGCCCGCCGCGCTCGGAGGCGGCGAGCACGGTGATCGAGTCGGACGAGCCGGTGGCGCAGAGGTTGGTCCCCTCCAGGGGATCGACGGCGATGTCCACCTGGACGGCGCCGTCCTTGCCGCGCTGGGCTCCCAGCTCCTCGCCGACGAAGAGCATCGGCGCCTTGTCGCGCTCCCCCTCGCCGATGACGACCCGGCCGTCCATCTGGATGAAGTCCATCTCGCGCCGCATCGCCTCGACCGCCACCTGGTCGGAGTACTTGCGCTGGCCGAAACCCATGGTCTTGGCGGCGGCGATCGCCGCCTCCTCGGTGACGCGGATGAAGTCCTGCTCGAGCAGGTGGTCCATCGCCCCCGACGCCATCAGCGGGCGCTCCCGGCGGCGGCGACCGGCTGTTCCTTCGGTTTGGGGGCTGGACGCTCCGGCGCGTTGTAGGCCGGGATGCCGGTGATCGCCTCACCGATGATCAGGCCGTGGATGTCGTGCGTCCCCTCGTAAGTGTAGACCGACTCGATGTTGAGCATGTGGCGGATCACCGGGTAGTCGTCCACGATGCCGTTGGCGCCCAGGATCTCGCGGGCGAGCTTGGCGCACTCGCGGGCCAGCCAGATGTTGTTGCGCTTGCCCATCGAGATCTGGAACGGCTTGAGGCGCCCCTTGTCCTTGAGCTTGGCGAGTTGGAAGGCGAGCAGCTGCGCCTTGCTGATCTCGGTCGCCATCCAGGCGAGCTTCTCCTGCACCAGCTGGTGGCAGGCGATCGGCTGGCCGTTGAACTGGATACGCTCCTTGGCGTACTCGAGCGCCGTGTAATAGGTCTCCATCGCCGAGCCGACGCCCCCCCAGGCGATGCCGTAGCGCGCCTGGTTGAGGCACATCAGGGCGTTCTTGAGCCCGGTCGTGCCGGGGAGCATGGCGTCCGCCGGGAGGCGGCAGTCGTGGAAGCCGAGCTCGGAGGTGGTGGAGGCGCGCAGCGAGAACTTGCCGTGCTGGTCCGAGGAGGTGAAGCCGGGGGTCCCCTTCTCAACCAGGAAGCCGCGGATGCCGTCCTCGGTCTTCGCCCAGACCACGGCGACGTCGGCGAGGGTGCCGTTGGTGATCCACTGCTTGGAGCCGTTGAGCACCCACCCGTCGCCGACCTGCTTGGCGGTGGTGCGCATGCCGCCGGGGTTGGAGCCGAAGTCGGGCTCGGTCAGGCCGAAGCAGCCGATCGCCTCGCCGGAAGCGAGCCGGGGGATCCAGCGGTCCTTCTGCTCCTGGGAGCCGAAGGTGTAGATGGGGTACATCACCAGCGAGCTCTGGACGGAGACGAAGCTGCGCAGCCCCGAGTCCCCGCGCTCCAGCTCCTGCATGATCAGGCCGTAGGCGACGCCGCCCAGCCCGGGCAGGCCGTACTCGGTGAGGCTGGCGCCGAAGAGGTTGAGGGCGCCCATCTCGGGCACCAGCTCGAGGGGGGTGCGGGCCTCGCGGTGGCACTCCTCGATGATCGGCTTGACTTTATCGTCCACGAAAGCGCGAACCGTGTCGCGCACCAGGCGCTCCTCTTCGGTGAGGAGCGCGTCCAACTCCAGCAGGTCGACGCCTGGAAAGCGGCTCAAGGGGGTCTCCTCCTTCAGTACACGCTCGGAGCGTACGGGCGGATAAGGTGAGTCATGGCGGTCAGGAAACCGCGCGCGATAGGATACCACGCGACCGGAGACCGCCTTGACCGACGCCGCCGAACCCGCGCCCCCCACCCCCCGCCCGCCGCTCTGGCTGACCGCCCTCGCCACCTTCACGGGCAATCTCTACCTCGTCGTGGGGTCGGGCATCCTGGCGGTCCTGACCATCCTGGTCGCCTGGATCCCGCCGCGGGGGATCTGGTCGTTCGCCGTCATGCGGATCTGGGCGAACGGCGTGCTCGCCGCCAGCCGGGTGCGGGTCGAGGTCCACGGCTCGCCGGAGCTGGAGCCGGGGAAGAGCTACGTCTTCCTCGCCAACCACCAGAGCCTGTTCGACATCCCGGTGCTGCTCGCGACCACTCCCGGGCAGCTGCGGATGATGGCCAAGCGGACCCTGTTCCAGATCCCCATTTTCGGCTGGGCCCTGAAGGCGGGCGGCTTCATCTCGGTCGACCGCGCCGACCGCAGCACCGCCACCCAGAGCTTCTCCTCGGCGTTCGCCCGGCTGCGCGAGGGGACCTCGGTCCTCCTCTTCCCCGAGGGGACCCGCTCGCTCGACGATACGCTCCTGCCGTTCCAGCGCGGCGGCTTCCTGCTCGCCATGAAGAGCGGCCTGCCGATCGTGCCGGTCGGCATCCGCGGCTCCCGCGCCATTCAGCGCCGGGGGAGCTTCGCGATTCACCCCGGCGCCGTCGTCGTCACCTACGGCGCGCCGATCGATCCCGCCGCCTACGGCCTGCGGCGCAAGCGGGAGCTGATCGCCGAGGTGCGGCGCCGCATCGCCGGGCCCGCCGGGCTGCGGGTGGGGGAGGAAGGGGAGGATGCGTAGGGAGGGCGACCGCAGGTCGCCCCTACAACCTCCGGCGTAGAGATCTAGGTTGGGCGAAGGTTGTAGGGGCGACCTGCGGTCGCCCTCGGCGTGGCACATCGCGACGCTGTGGTACTTTCAAACGATGTACGGAAGGAATCACCCGCTATGACAACCGATTTCGAATCCGCGGTGTGGGACGCCCTGAAGGCGGTGAAGTTCCCGGGCATGAGCCGGGACATCGTCTCCTTCGGCTTCGTGCACCAGGTCAAGGCCGAGGCCGGCTCGGTGGTGGTGGACCTCCAGATGTCCACCCACAACCCGGCGGCCGGCGAGAAGGTCCGGGACGAGGTGGAGCGGACCCTGCGCGCCCTGCCCGGAGTGGCTGCGGTGCGGGTCAACATGAACGTGGTCAAGCCGCCGGCCCGCGAGGAGGCGGCCCAGAAGGCGATCGCCCAGGATTCGTCGCTGATCCCCCAGGTCCGGCACGTGGTGGCGGTCGCCAGCGGCAAGGGGGGCGTGGGCAAGTCCACCGTCGCGGCTAACCTGGCGGTGGCGCTGGCGCAGCTCGGCCACCGCGTCGGCCTCCTCGACTCGGACATCTACGGCCCCTCCGTGCCGACGATGTTCGGCATCACCCAGAAGCCGCGGGTGGTCGGCAACCGCATCCACCCGTTCGAGAAGTACGGCATCATCCTGATGTCGCTCGGCTTCATCCTGGAGACCGACACGCCGGTGATCTGGCGCGGCCCGATGGTGATGCGGGCGATCGAGCAGATGCTGGGCGACGTCGAGTGGGGGCCGCTCGACTACCTGATCCTCGACCTGCCGCCGGGCACCGGCGACGCGCAGCTGACGGTGACCCAGCGCATCCAGCTCGCCGGCGCGGTGATCGTCACCACCCCGCAGGACGTGGCGCTGATCGACGCCCGCAAGGGGCTCGCCATGTTCCGCAAGGTCAACGTGCCGGTGATCGGCATCGTCGAGAACATGTCCACCTTCGTCTGCCCGCACTGCGGCCACGCCACCGACATCTTCAAGCGCGACGGCGGCCGCAAGACCGCCGACCTGCTGGGTACCGCCTTCCTGGGCTCGATCCCGCTCGATCCGCAGATCGTCCTCGGCGGTGACGACGGCGTGCCGATCACGGTGGCCGATCCCAAGGGTCCCCACGGCGACGCCTTCCGCCGCGTGGCCGAGGCGGTGGTCGCCGAGGTCGCGCGGCAGGAAGAGATGAAGCCCCGGCTGACGATCGTCTAGATGTCTTCCGCTCTGTCTGTCGCCCTCGTCGCGGACTCCCACCTGAGCGGCCCCGGTGGCCCGGCCGGGCCGCTCGTCGCCCAGCTCGCGGCCCTCCCCGCCCAGGGGTGCCGCCGCCTGGTGCTGATGGGCGACCTCTTCCAGTCCTGGGTGGGATTCGAGAGCTTCGAGACCGCCGACGTCCGCGCCGTGGTCGCCGCCCTGCGGGACCTCCGCGCGCGGGGGATCGCGGTCGAGTACGTCGAGGGGAACCGCGACTTCTTCCTCGCCGGCAGCCCCTACGCCGACGCCTTCGACCGCGTCGCGCTCGAGACCTCGTTCGAGGTGGGGGGCGTCCGCTACCTCGCCGTCCACGGCGACGGCCTCAACGACGACGACTGGAAGTACCGCTTCTGGCGGCGGCTGTCGAAGAGCGCGCCGGTCCGCTTCCTGGTCGGGTCCGTCCCCGGCTTCCTGGCCACCCGCGTCGTCCACTGGACCGAGCGCCGGCTCTCGCGGACCAACTTCAAGCATCGCGCGGCGCTCCCGGAGGCGGCGATCCGCGCCTACGCCGAGCGCCGCCTCGCCGAGGGGCACGACGTCCTCCTCCTCGGCCACTTTCACGAGGGGCGGGTCTGGAAGGTGGACGGGGGGGAGGTGCGGCTGCTGGACGCGTGGTTCAGGAGCCGGGCGGTGGAGTGGCTGCGCTAAACTTCCAGTCCCATGTCTCTGCGCGTCACCATGCTCGGCAGCGGGACCTCGACGGGGATTCCGGTGATCGGCTGCACCTGCCGGGTCTGCACCTCCGAGAACCCGAAGAACAAGCGGTGGCGGCCGGGGCTGAAGCTGGAGATGGCGGGCGGGGTCGTGCTCGTCGACACGCCGGTCGACCTGCGGGCCCAGGCGCTGCGGTTCGGCCTGCCGCGGGTCGACGCCATCGTCTTCACCCACCCCCACGCCGACCACATCTTCGGGCTCGACGACGTGCGCATCTTCAACTTCCGCCAGGGGACCGCGATCCCCTGCTACGGCTCGGCGGAGACCCTGCGCGCCATCCGCCGGGCCTTCGCCTACGTCTTCGAGCCGGGGCAGGAGGGGGGCGGCAAGCCACAGCTCGACCTGATCGAGGTGCGCGAGCCGTTCGAGCTGCTGGGGCACGGGTTCGTCCCCATTCCGGTCTGGCACGGCGAGATGGAGGTCTTCGGCTACCGCATCGGCGGCTTCGCCTACCTGACCGACTGCAATCAGATCCCCGAGACCAGCCTGCGGCAGCTCGCGGGGGTGGAGATCCTGGTCCTCGACGCCCTGCGCCACCGCCCCCACTCGACGCACTTCTCGGTCGAGGAGGCACTAGGGATTGCGGAGCGGATCGGTCCGCGCCGCACGATCCTCACCCACATGGCGCACGAGGTGGATCATGACGATCCCCTCCCTCCGGGAGTGGAGTTTGGCTATGACGGACTCGTTTTCGACACCGACTGAGCTACCGACCGAACCCTTTGCCGTGCCGGCCGGCCGGCGGGCCCATGGGCGCCTGCGGGTGCCCTCGTCGAAGAGCCTGACCCACCGCTACCTGAACCTGGCGCTGCTCTCGGGCGCGCCGGTGGTGGTCGAGCGCCCGCTGTTCGCCGAGGACACGCGGCTGTTCCTCACCGCCCTCGGCCGCTGCGGCTTCCAGGTCGAGGAGAGCGAGGATGAGGTCCGCCTGACCCCGTCCGCCCGGCCGGAGGGGGAGGTGGAGGTCTTCTGCGGCAATGCCGGCACCATGCTCCGCTTCCTCGTCGCCACCCTCACCGTGGTCCCCGGCCTCTGGCGGCTCGACGGCGTCCCCCGGCTGCGCGAGCGGCCGGTGGGCCCGCTCGTCGAGGCGCTGCGGCGGCTCGGCGCCCGCATCGAGTACCTCGCCGGCGAGGGGTACGTCCCCCTGCGGATCGAGGGGGGCACCCTGCGCGGCGGCACCACGACGCTCGACGCCGGCGAGTCGAGCCAGTACCTCTCGGCCCTGCTGATGGCGGCGCTGCGCGCGCCGTCGGAGGTGGTGGTGGAGGTCCCCACGCTCACCTCCCGCCCCTACGTGGACGTGACGATCGCCGCCGCGGCGGCCTTCGACGGCCACGTCGAGCGGTCGGGGCCGCGCGCCTACCGCGTCCGCCCCTCGGCGCTGCGCGGCGGGCGCGCGCGGGTGGAAGGGGACTACTCGGCCGCCTGCTATCCGGCCGCCGCCGCGGCGCTGACCGGCGGCGAGGTGATCCTCGACGGCCTGTCGCCCGACTCCCGGCAGGGGGACCGCGGGTTCATGGACCTCCTCGTCCAGATGGGGGCCGAGGTCTTCTGGAAGGGGAGTGACCTCCGCATTCGCGGCGGCGCGGGGCTGAAGGGGATCAAGGCCGACCTCTCCGGCATGCCCGACCAGGTGCCCACCCTCGCCGCCCTCGCCCCTTTCGCCGAAGGGGAGACGCTGATCCACAACGTCGCCCACCTGCGCATCAAGGAGAGCGACCGCCTGGAGGCGATGGCGACCGAGCTCAAGAAGCTCGGCGCCGACGCCCGCGAGGGGCGCGACAGCCTCTGGCTCCCCGGCCTCTGGGCCGGCGTCGAGCCCCCGGCCGGCACGGTCCACGTCGATCCTCGCGGCGACCACCGCATCGCCATGAGCTTCGCTCTCGTGGGGCTGCGCCGGCCGGGAGTGGTGATCGACCACCCCGAGGTGGTGGCGAAGTCGTATCCGGGGTTCTGGCGGGACTTCTTGAAGATGATTTAGGATTTGGAGGGTGTAGCCCGGCCCCGCTTTCCGCTACAATCCTTCACCAATGTCCCCCACTTCGGAGACCCGCCGGGCGGCCGGTGTCGTCCATGCGTGTCTCGCCTCGCCTCCGCGGTCGATCGCGCTGGCCGAGGCGCGGCTCACCGACCGCCGCAAGGTCGCTACTCTGCTCGAGGCGGCGGGATTGCTGTCGCTGCTCGACCGCGCCGGCTGGCGGCTCGCCGCGGGGTGGGAGGCGGCGCGGATCTCGCCGGCGGGCCGGCTCGTGGTCGGCGAGGACGGCGCCGCTCCCGGCCGCTCGTCCCTCCCCTGCCAGGAGTTGCTGCTCGACCTCGTCCGGCGGACGTTCGGCGACGGGCCGGTCGCCGGCCGCTGGGAGGCGCGGCGCGCCGCCCGCGCCCTGATCGACCTCTGGCGGCAGGCCCCCGCTCCCGTGCCGCCGGACGAGGCGGTGACGGCGATCCTGGAGGCCGCCCCCTTCCTCTGGGAGCGGCCGGAGCTCGCGATGGCCCGGGAGGCGCTGGTGGGGGAGATCGTGCGGGAGGACGGCGGCGTCCGGCCCTGGATCGCCGGCCCGCGCGGCTTCCGTTCCCGCCTGCTCGGCCAAGGCCGCCCGGCGGTCGAGATGATGGCGCTGCTGGCGGGGGCCGGGGCGCGGGCGCTCTGGGGCGGCGAGGAGAAGGGAGCGCCGCGCGAGCTGGCCGCGGCCGGGCGCTGGCGGGCGGCGGTCGCCGCCTGGGAGCGCCGCCCGCCTGGGGATAGTGAGGAGCGGGTCCAATGGGCGGCGGCCCTGGCGGCTCTCGGACGTCGCGAGGCCGCCCTGGAGGCGCTGGCCGGCCTCCCCTCCGCCGCGGCCCGCGTGCTCGCCGCCCGCTGCCAGCTCGAGCTCGGCCGCCTGGGCGCGGCGCGGATCGCCCTGCGCGGCTTCGAGGAGAGGCCGCTGGCGCCGGGCGAGGTCGCCGAGCTGGCCGAGATCGCCTCGCGGGTCTACGCCAGCCACGGCAAGCCGGGGCGCGCCGGCTACTGGGTCCGCCGGGCGCTCGACGAGACCGCCGGCGATCCGCGGGCCGCGATCCTCGCCCGGCTGGCCGCGGCTGGGGCCGCCTGGGACCGCCAGGACGCCGCCGCCCTGGAGCGCTTCCTGGAGGCCGCGCGGGGCGCCCTGGACGATCCCGACCTCGCCTGGCGCTGGCACCAGCTCCGCGCCCTGCAGGCGGGTGGGGCCGGCGATCTGGACGGCGCGGCGGCGGCCGCCACTCAGGCGATCCGCGCCGGCCGCCGGCGGCTGACCCGCCGCCAGGCCGCCGGGCTCTGGAACGATCTCGGCTTCGCCCGTGCCCGCCGTGGCGACCTCGCCGGGGCCGAGCGCGCCTTTCTGCACGCCGCCCGGCTGGAGGCCGGCTGCGACGGCCCGCGCAAGTCGACTCTCCCCCTGTGCAATCTGGCCGAGATCCGGCTGCGTCAGGGGCGCACCCAGGGGGTGAGCGAGATCGTCGCCCGTTCCGAGAGCGAGAACCGGCTCTCCGGCAACCTGCGCGGCCTCGCCATGGATGCCGAGCTGTGGGCCCGCTACGAGCTGGCCCTGGGCCGTCCGGCGGCGGCCCTCGCCGTCTGCCGCGACACCCTGCGGGACCTGGAGAGCCGGCGGCTCGGTGCGTTCGGCCCCGGGCTCCGCCTCCTCGCCGCCCGCGCCCTGGGCTGGCTCGCGGCACCGGAGGAGGCCGCCGGAGAGCTCGCGGGCGTGCCGCCGGAGACCCTCGGCGAGCTGGAGCCCGAGGAGCGCCCCGCCGTGCGGGCGCTGGCCGGCGACCTCGAGGGGGCCCGCCGCGAGGCGGCCGGCTCACCCCTGGCGCCGCTCTGGGAGGCGCTGCTCGCCGGCGGCCTGCCGCCGGTCCGCGACTGGGAGCCGCTCGCCGCGCTCGGCCCCTTCCGGGCGGCGCGGCTGGTCTACGACCTCGACCTCCTCTCCCCCGGCTCAGCGCCGGCGGCCTGGCGCCGGGAGGCGGTCGCGACCTTCCGCGGGCTCGGCGCGGTGGCGCCCGCCGAGCGGCTGGAGGCGCGGGACGGCGGCCCGTGGGCGGTGGTCGCCCTGCTGCTCCAGGGCTTCGCGGGCGAGACGGCCGAAGCGGCCGAGGAATCTCCAACGCCACCGGAGTCCGAGCGGCCGGCAGGAGAGGATCTGATAGGGGAGAGCCCGACCCTGCTCGCCGCGCTCGATCGCCTCGACCGGCTCGCTCCCGGCGGGTTGCCGGTGATGATCCTGGGCGAGAGCGGCACCGGCAAGGAGCTGGCCGCCCGCCGGCTCCATCGCCGGAGCGCCCGCGCCGGCCGCCCCTTCGTCGCCGTCAACTGCGCCGCCCTCTCCGAGACCCTGCTGCTCTCCGATCTTTTCGGTCACGTCCGGGGCGCGTTCACCAGCGCCGACCGCGATCGTAAAGGGGTGTTCGAGGCGGCCCACGGCGGCACCGTGTTCCTCGACGAGATCGGCGACCTGCCGCTCTCCGCGCAGGGGTTGCTCCTGCGCGTGTTGCAGGAAGGGGAGATCCGGCGGCTGGGAGAGAGCGAGGTGCGGCGGGTGGACGTCCGCGTGCTCGCGGCCACCCATCGCGATCTCGCCGGAATGGTGACGGCGGGATCGTTCCGGCGTGATCTGTTCTTTCGTCTGCGCGTGGGCTGCGTCGAGATGCCGCCGCTGCGCGACCGCGGGGATGATCTGTTGCGAATCGCCGATCGCTTTCTAAATCGTCTCGACCGCCTCAATCGTATCGATCCACGCCGAGCGCCGGCGCGGCTCACCCGCGAGGCGCGGGCGCGTCTGCTCGCCCATCGCTGGCCCGGCAACGTGCGCGAATTGGAAAACGTGCTTTCGGTGGCCGCCGCGCTCGCCGGCGGCGGCGTGATCGAACCGTCGCATCTGGAGCTCCCGGCCGCGGCGACGGAGGATCCCGCGGGCTCCTATCACCAGCAGGTCGACGCGCTGCGCCGGCGGCTGGTCGCCGAAGCCCTGGAGGATTGCGGCGACAATCACACCCGGGTCGCCGTCCGGCTCGGCATCTCGCGCCAGGCGGTTTCCTATCTCATCCGCCAGCTCGGGCTGGCGCGGCAAAAAGCGACCAGAAAAGAAGGCTAGGCGGCCGGACCGTGGAAGGCTGCGCGATCGCCGCCGAGGCTCCGGCGCAGCCGCTCGGCGATGCGCTCCAGCCCTTCGCGGTCGACGTCGTCGAAGGCGGCGGGCTGATGCGAATCGACGTCGAGCACGGCGACCAGCGTGCCGCGCGGATCGAAGATCGGAATCACGATCTCCGAGCGCGCCGCGGCGTCGCAGGCGATGTGCCCCGGAAACTGATGGACGTCGGCGACCACCTGCGGCGCGCGCTCGCGGGCGGCGGCGCCGCAGACGCCGCGATCGAACGGAATTTCCAGGCATCCCAGCGGCCCTTGATAAGGACCGACGCGCAGCAGCCGCGGCGCCACCACGCGATAGAAGCCCGTCCAGCTGGCGGCGGGCAGGCGTTGGTGCAGGACGCAGGCACAGGTGGACATCGCGGTGATCGGGTCGTCGACGCCTTCGAGCACGGCGTCGAGCTCCTGCAGGGCTTCACGGTAGATCTCGCGCTTGGCGGTTTCTTCGTTCGTGGCGGCGTTCATGGCGGGATTCTACTTGAGAATCTTCCGGAGCTTTCGCTCAAACGATCTCCATTCCCGGCGTTGAATTCTTGTCCATATTCGTATCGGGGAAGAAGAACCGCCCTCCTTGAGGTTGAGAAGAGAGTGCGTTTCCATGCGTGGCGCGCGCTTTGATCGTTGCGGAGTCTCTCCTCGCGGCGACCTTTTTCATCCCGAACCCCACGGAATCGCTCTCTTTGAGGAGATTTTTCGCTGAAACCATTGACATGTCCGCTTTACTTTTTGATAATGAGTGCGGTTTTTTTTGACCCGAGCTTGATCGACTCCCTTTTTCAATAGACCCGAGGAGGCAAGAACATCATGGCAGAACCCGAAAATCGCCGCGGCGAATCCGCGGATTCAAAGCTCTACACACTCTCCGAGATTTCGCAGAAGACGGGCATTTCGATGCCGACCCTTCAGCGCTACAAGAAGCTTTACCAGGACCGCATCCCCGCCGAGGGGCAGGGGCGCAAGCAGCGCTACCCCGAGAACGCTCTGCCGGTCTTCGATGAGATCAAGAACGAAAACGCGGGCAAGCGTGGGCGTCCGCGCAAGGATCCCTCGGCTCCCCGTCCGGAGCGCTCGGAGCGGCCGGCCGCCAGCAAGCGCCGTCCCGGCCGTCCCGCGCGTGCCGCCAAGTCCGCTCCGGCCGCCAAGCGCGCCGGGGGCCGCAAGGCTGCTGCCGCGCCGTCCGCCGCCGCCAAGCGGACCGCGGGCCGCAAGGCCGCCGCGACGCCGACCGGCCGCCGCCCGGGCCGTCCGCAGAAAGCCGCTCAGAAATCCGGCCGGAAGTCCGCTCAGAAGTCTGGCAATAATCTTTTGACGCTCACCCAGATCAGCGAGACCACCGGTATCTCCTATCCCACGCTGGTTCGCTACGTGCGTATTCATGCCGACAATCTGCCGAGCGAAGGCAAGGGTCGCGCGCGCCGTTTCTATCCGCAGGCGGTGGATGTGTTCCGTCAGCTCCGCTCCGAGAGCGGCCGTGGCGGACGCAAGAAGGGGAGCGGCGCCGCGAAGCCCGCTGCCACCACCGGCCGTGGCCGGGGCCGCGCGGCGGCGTCTTCCGGCGAGCCGAGCGGGATGCTGGCGCAGCGCCTGAAGCAGCTCGAGAAGACACAGCAGAGCCTGGAAAAGAAGTTCAAGGGCTTCGTCGACAGCTTGCAGAAGCTCTTCCGCTGATCGATCCGTTCGCGAAAACGACCGAACCCCGGCTCGACGCCGGGGTTTTTTGCTTACAGTAATTTTACATTTCCGCCGATCAGATGATCCCAACCCAGATCCGGCAGCGGAGAGCGTTCTCCCTCCCGCAGTAGCGCCACTTCGTTCCCTTTCGTGATCTTTCCGATCCGCCGCGCTCGCCGTTCCGGCGGCGGCTCGATTCCTGCCGGCAGGGTGAACAGCAGGACGTAGTCCTCGCCGCCGCCGAGCGCGAGCGCGAGCGGATCGGCGCCGATCGCTGCACAGAGCCTGGCGAATCGATCGGCAAACGGGAGCGCTCCGGCCTCGATCTCCGCGCCGGTGCCGCTCGCCCGGCAGAGCCGGTGGAGATCGCGCGCCAATCCGTCCGAGACGTCCATCGCCGCGCCTTCCTGCTGTGCCCCCAGCCAGTGGCCGAGCGCGAGCTGCGGGCGGGGTTCGAGATGGCGGCGCACGGCCCGCCGCATGGCCGTTCGCAAAGAAGGAAACGCTTCCTTTGGCTCGCCGCGTTCGATCAGCATGCGTCCGGCCGCCGATTCGCCGATCGTTCCTCCCAGCCAGAGGGCGTGCCCGGGGCGCGCGCCGCTCCGTTCGAGCCAGCGCGCGGCCTCGGGTTTCGTTCCGAACAGGGTGAGGCTCGCCGTGAGCCGCTCGGGATTGCGCGCCAGATCGCCGCCGGCGAGGGTGAGCCCATGACGGCGGCAGGCCGCGAGGAGCGCGGTGAAGAATCGCCGGTGATCGAAACCGGGCGGCGCGGCGAGAGCGAGGAAGGCATAGGCGGGGGAGGCGCCCATCGCCGCGAGATCCGAAAGGTTCACCGCGAGGAGGCGCCGCGCCACGATCGCCGGATCGAGCGCGGGTGGAAAATGAACGCCGGCGATCTGATGATCGACCGTTACGACGAAAGGGCCGCCGGCCGGCAGGATCGCCGCGTCGTCGCCGATCGGCGATCCGCCGGGCTGCCGGCGGCGGAGCCAATCGATCAGGCGGTCTTCGCCGCCGGCGTCGCCTGGGCTGGGGAGTGGAGAGCTCACACCGTCGCGGGCAGCGGCTGCTCGCTGGCGATCTCGGCGGGATGGCCGTCGGGCGTCACGTCGGGTTGCCGAACGTCGGGATCGATCAGCGCGAGCTTCAGCACCTCGTCCATGTGCTCGACGAAGTGGAAGGTGAGCCCGTCGGTGATCGTCGCCGGGATGTCGGCGAGATCGCGCCGGTTGAGCTTCGGAACGATCACCTGCTGGATGCCGGCGAGCTTGGCGGCGAGCGTCTTCTCTTTCAAGCCGCCGATCGGCAGCACGTCGCCGCGCAGCGTGATCTCGCCGGTCATCGCCAGCCGCCGGTTGATCGGTTTGCCGGTGAGCACGGAGAGGACCGCCGAGCCGATCGTGATGCCGGCCGACGGGCCGTCCTTGGGGATCGAGCCCGCGGGCACGTGGACGTGCAGGTCGTGCCTGGCGAAGAAGTCGTCGCCGATCCCGTGCGTGGCGGCGTAGGCGCGGGCGAAGGAGAGCGCCGCTTGCGCCGATTCCTTCATCACGTCGCCGAGCTGGCCGGTGAGCATAAGCAGTCCCTTGCCGGGCACCGCCACCACCTCGATGAACAGCAGGTCGCCGCCCACCGCCGTCCAGGCGAGGCCGGTGGCGACGCCGACGCGGTCGCGGTTCAGCAGCTCTTCCGAGAAATGCTTGCGGGCGCCGAGAAACTCCTCGACCTTGGCGGGATCGATCACCATCCGGTCGGCCTCGCCGCGCGCCACCTTCACCGCCACCTTGCGGCAGATCGCCGCGAGCTCGCGCTCGAGATTGCGCAGCCCCGCCTCCCTGGTGTAGCCGGAGGTGACCTCGCGGACCGCGTCGTCGGTGAATTCGATCTGCTCCTCGGTGAGGCCGTTCTCCTTCGTCTGCTTGGGGATCAGGTGGAGGCGGGCGATGCGCAGCTTCTCCTCCTGCGTGTAGCCGGTCAGGCGGATGATCTCCATGCGGTCGAGGAAGGCCGGCTGGATCGGCTCCAGCATGTTGGCGGTGGCGATGAACATCACCCGCGACAGGTCGTAGGGGATGCCGAGGTAGTGATCGACGAAGCTGTAGTTCTGCTCCGGATCGAGCACCTCGAGCAGGGCGGACGACGGATCGCCGCGGAAGTCGGCGCCGATCTTGTCGATCTCGTCGAGCACGAAGACCGGATTGCTGGTCCCCGCCTGGCGGATCCCCTGGACGATGCGGCCGGGCAGCGCTCCCACGTAGGTGCGGCGATGGCCGCGGATCTCCGCCTCGTCGCGCACGCCGCCGAGCGAGATGCGCACGAACTTGCGGCCGAGCGAGCGGGCGATCGAGCGGCCGAGCGAGGTCTTGCCGACGCCGGGCGGGCCCACGAAGCAGAGGATGGGGCCGCGGGTGTCCGGCTTCAGCCTGCGCACGGCGAGGTATTCGAGGATGCGCTCCTTGATCTTCTCGAGATCGTAATGGTCCTCGTCGAGCACTCCTTGAGCGTGCACGAGGTCGAGGTTGTCCTCGGAGGTGTTGCCCCAGGGGAGCGCGGTCAGCCAGTCGAGATAGGTGCGGATGATCTGCGTCTCGGCGCTCTCCGGATGGCTGCGCTCGAGCCGGCGGATCTGCCGTTCCAGCTCCTCGCGGGCCTCCTCGCCGAGCTGCTTCTCCTCGGCCTGGCGGCGGTAGTTGGCGATCTCCTCGGCCAGCTCCTCCCCTTCGCCGAGCTCCTGCTGGATCGCCTTGAGCTGCTGGCGCAGGAAGTACTCGCGCTGGCTGCGGTCGATCTCGCCGCGCGCCTGAGAGGAGATCTCCTGCTGAAGGTTGAGCACCTGGATCTCGCGCGCCAGCAGATCGCTCACTTTCTTCAGGCGCTCGATCGGATCGATCGTCTCCAGCACCGACTGCGCCTCGCTGAGCTTCAGCTCCAGGTTGCTCGCCGCGAGGTCGGCCAGCCGCCCCGGATCCTCCAGGTTGGCGGCGATCACCATCACCTCGGCGGAGATCCCCTTGCCGAGGCTGACGGCGCGGTCCATGCTCTCCTTGACGCTGCGCACCAGGGCCTCGATCTCCAGCGAGCGCGCCTCCGGGCGCGGCTCTTCGATGCGCTCGATCTTGGCCTGGAGATAGGGCTCCATCTGGCTGATGTGCTGCACGCGGGCGCGCGCCAGCCCCTGGACCAGGATGCGGATGCGGCCGTCCGGCAGCTTGAGCATCCGCATGATCACCGCCGCGGTGCCCACCTCGAAGAGGTCGGCCTCCCCCGGGTTGTCGTTGGCGGCGTCGCGCTGGGCGACCAGCATGATGACGCGGCTCTCCGCCAGCGCGCGGTCCACCGCCAGGACGCTCTTGTCGCGCCCCACCGAGAGCGGCAGGATGATGTACGGGAAGACGACGGTGTCCTTGAGCGGCAGGACCGGGAGGACGTCGGGAATCTTGATCGCCTCTTCCTGCGGCTCGCTTGGCGGTTTACTCATCCAAGGTTTCCTCGGCCTCCTGGATATGCAATACCCGAGCCTCCTGCCGCTTGTCCTCGATCTTCGGGAACTCCAGGATCAGCAGGCCGTCCTGCAGGCGGGCCGTCCCGTGGTGGGTGTTGACCGGCGACAGAACGTGGATCTCGCGGGTGAACCGCCCGTGCCCGCGCTCCAGGCAGTGGAAGCGAACCTGCCGGGCCTGGGGCAGGGTGGTCGACTTGGTGCCGGAGATCACCACCCGGGTGCCGCGCACCTCGATCTTGAGATCGCCGGCGGTGAAGCCGGGGAGCTCGGCGAGGATCTGCACCGCCGCCGGGGTCTCGACGACGTCGATCGGCGGCTGCCATTCGCCGAGCGGCAGGTCGTTCTCGCCGATCTGCATCGCCTCCTGGAACAGGCGGTCGAGCTCGGCCTGGAAGCGGGAGATCAGGAACAGGGATTCGAACCGGGCGGCCATCTGGACCTCACCCCTCCTTGGATTCCTTGCTCGGCTTGAGCAGCGTTTTGACGACGTCCATGAAGGCGTCGATGTCCTCGAACCGGCGGTAGACCGAGGCGAAGCGGACGTAGGCCACCTGGTCGAGCTCGCGCAGGCGTTCCATGATGAAGGCGCCGATCTCGTGGGTGGAGATCTCACGGTCCTCGCGCTCGTTGAGCATCGTCTCGGTCTGGTCGACGATCGACTCCAGCTTCTTCAGCGGGATCGGCCGCTTCTCGCACGCCTTGAGCAGGCCGCCGAGCAGCTTCTTGCGGCTGAACTCCTCACGGGTGCCGTCGTGCTTGACGACCATGTAGGGGATGTCTTCGATCTGCTCGTAGGAGGTGAAGCGCCGGCCGCAGCTCAGGCACTCCCGCCGGCGACGGATGGTGGCGCCGTCGCGGCTCTCCCGCGAGTCGACCACCCGGTCGCGGTTCTCCGAGCAGAAGGGGCACCTCATCCGCGACCGCCCCTCAGTCCTTGGCGTTCAGCGCGATGTTGAGGCGCAAGAGGAGCTTCTCCAGGCTCGCGGCGTCCTTGATGTCGACCGCCAGGTCGCGGACGGCATCCATCACCCGGTTCTGGTCGTCCTCCACCTGGAAGCTGACCAGCACCCGGCGGGCGCGCTGGAAGTCGGCACGGCGCAGCGTCAGCTCGATGCTGCGCGACAGCTCGCCGCGGCCGTTGGTGCCGGCCGTGTGCGCGGCCGGGCCCGGGGGGGCTGCCGTCGGGGGGGCCGCCGGGCGAGGCGGGGCGGCCACCGGCCGCGGGCCGGTGGTCTGGCGCGGGGCGGCGGCCTCGCGGCGGAGCTTCTCGAGCTCGCCCAGCACGTCCATCGTGCGCCCCTTGCCGACCGGCGGCGCCGTCGGCGGGGCGCCCGGGGGCGAAGCCGGGACCGGCTTCGGCGGCGCCGGAGGCGCGGCGGCGGCCGGGCGCGGCGGCGGGCCGGCGGGCGGAGGAGAGGGCGGAGCGGCCGGCGGCGCCTGGGGGTACGAGCCGGACTGCACCGGCGGCGGCGCCGGCTTCGGAGGGGCTGCCGCAGCGGCCGGGCGGCTCGCGGGCGAAGCCGCCGCGGCCGGCTCGTTGCGGCCGAGCCGCTTCTTGAGCGACATCAGGGTGAACCGCGAGATCCCCTTGAGGGTCTCGAACACCCCCATGCCGGTGACCGCCGAGGACTCGAAGAAGGGCCAGTTGTGGCGGTTGAGCGCCGCGTTCATCTCGTCGACCGAGCAGATGTCGGCGAGGTCGCGCTTGTTGAACTGGAGGACGAGGGGGAGGGTGTCCACCGCCAGCCCCATCTCCGCCAGGTTCTCCTCCAGGTTGCGGAACGACTCGACGTTGGTCTGCAGCATCGCCCGCTGGGAGTCGGCGACGAAGACGACGCCGTCCACCCCCTTCAGCACCAGCTTGCGGGTGGTGTTGTAGAACACCTGCCCCGGCACGGTGTAGAGCTGGATGCGGGTGTTGAAGCCGGCGATCGAGCCGACGTCGATCGGCAGCAGGTCGAAGAAGAGCGTGCGGTCGGTCTCCGTCTCCAGCGAGACCATCTCGCCGCGCGATTCCCCGGTGGTGTGCTGATAGATGTAATGAAGGTTGGTCGTCTTGCCGCAGAGGCCGGGGCCGTAATAGACGACCTTGGCCGCCATTTGCATCGTGCTGTAATTGAAGAAAACCATAGGGATTGTGCGCAGGCCGAAATGGACTCGGAGCATAGCACCCGTTGCCGGGGGCTCGTCAATCGCGGGTCCATCGCGGGGTCGATCATAGGATCAATCGCGATGAAAATTCCGGCCGCCTTGACGAAATCCTGCCCCGTCACCGCGCATGGAGATTCGATGAGATAATTTTAGCGGGAGGTTTCTATGACTCGAAAACGCGCATCCGTCCTTCTCTGCGTCCTCGTCGCGACGGCCCTCGTCCTGGCCCCCCGGAATCTGGTGGCTCAACCCGCACCCCTCGGCCCGGAGACGCGGGTGGACGTCCTGTTCAACCGGCTGCCAGGCTGCCCCCAGGTCGCCGCCTCGCGCCAGGGGGCCGCCGAGGTCGCCTGGGACTACTCCGGCCTGCCGCCGTTCAACGTCTACGTGCGGCATTTCGCCCCGAACGGCGCGCCGACCGACGCCGGGCAGTACCCGGTAGCCCCCGGCTCCGCCGCCGTCCGCCCCGAGCTCGAGGACCTCTCCCTGATCTCCTACGGCTTCCGGGTGCTCACCCGGGTGGTGGACGACGACCCCGCGACGCCGCCGAAGTTCTTCCGGCGCAAGCTCGAGCCGAGCGGCATCCCCTTCTCGGAGTCGCAGCGTCCCGTCGGCGGCCAGGACACCTCCTGGGTCTGGTCCGGGCCGGGGGACCTCCTGTACGCCGGCAGCTATCAGGCGCAGCAGAAGCGGCTGGTGATCCAGCAGGTCGGGGGGACCGGCCAGCCCACGGGAGCGCAGATCGTCGTCAACACCCGGCCGATCGTCGATCCCCATCCGATTCTGGTCGCGATCGGCAACAACAGCAAGTACGTGGTGGTCTGGAGCGGCCTCAGCGTGGCGGCGGCGGGCTCGCCGGCGCGGCAGGTGATCCGGGCGCGCCGTTTCTTCAAGGACAAGCCGGAGGGGAAGGCGGATTTCGACGTCAACGTCACCCCGGGGGGCGCTCCGGGCCAGGAACCCTTCGTCGGCCAGGACTTCGTGGTGGCGACGGACGCCCGTACCGAGGGGTTCGCCGTCGCCTGGTCGGTCGCCAGCCCCTCCTCGATCCACCTGCGGCTCTTCGATTTCCCCGGCGTGGAGCGTGGCCCGGAGACGATCGCCGTGCTGGGGGGCGGCGCTGACGCCCCGGTCGCCGCCGCCTTCGACGCCTCCTCCCATCTCCTCCTCCTCTGGCGTCAGTCGGCGCCGAGGGGCCAACTGCGGGCGCGGGTCTTCAACTCCAGTAGCGCCGGCCTGGGGCCGGCCTTCGATGTGGCCTCGGAGGCGAGCGCCGCTTTCTCCGATCAGGCCTGCGGCGACGTGGCCTGGGCGAAGGATCACTGGACGATCGTCTGGCAGGGGCTGAAGTCGAACACGGGTCCCGCCGGGATCTTCATACGCCGCTTCACGAAGTGGCCGTGAGGCGGAGGTACCGGCAGGTCGACGGACCGTGCGTATCTATAACGGATCGTGCGTATCTATAGAGGAAGGGGGGCGCCCTCTCACCCGGCCTCCGGCTCGTCCCGGCCCGTCTGATGCAGGATCTCGCCGAGGAGGAAGATCGCCAGCGGCAGCTTCCCCGAGGTCAGGTCGCCGAGGGCGGCGAGGTGCTTGCGCAGGGTCTCGCGGTCGTCGCGGGTGACGGGGCCGGCGATCGCTTCGGCGAGAGGGCGCCCCTCGTCGTGGGTGCGGCCGGCGGCGGCGAGGGCTCCCCGGGCGAGCTCCAGGTAGCCGCGGGTCACCTCCTCCGGCAGGCCGGCCCCGGCGGCGATCTCGGCCGCCATGGCGAGCAGGGTCACCACTCCGCCGGCCGCCAGGGTGGCCGCGAAGTGGTAGAGCGGTCGCGCCGCGGCCGGCACCTCGGAGGCGACTCCCCCCCAGGCGGTGGCCAGCCTGCGGGCCAGCGCCAGCGCCTCGGGGTCGCCGTCGATGCCGAAGAAGACGCCGCTCCCCCCGGTGGGATCGGGGAGCGGCCGGGTGAAGGCCTTGAGCGGATGCAGCGAGCCGACCGCCGATCCCCCCGCCCGCAGGGGGGCGAGCGCCGAGGCGTCCAGGCTCCCCGCGGTGTGGAGGGCGACCCGCGCCTGCGGCCGGCCGGCGAGCCGGGCCGCCACGCCCGCCACCGCGCCGTCCCCAACCGCGATCAGCAGGAGGTCCTGGCCGGCCGTCGCGAGATCCGCCAGCGCCACGCGCGGAGGGCCGCCCGGCCAGGCCGGCTCGCCGGCGCGCCGCCCCGCCACCGCCACCAGCTCCGCCCCGCCCGCCATCGCCCAGCGCGCGAGGCTCGTCCCCACCCGGCCGGGACCGGCGACGGAGAAGCGGAGACCGGCGAGCGGCGGCCGATCCCCGGGAGGCTTGCGGAGAGACCCGCGCGAGGTGCTCACGCTGCTACGATAGTCCCATTCCCCGGCCTGATGAAACGCCGGCATCGAGGAGCCTCGGCGGCCCGTCCCGGAGCTTGCCTCGGAGGGCGGCGGCCCGTGCCCTTGCGGAACCATCTTGCGGCGTCCCACGGCAAGCCTGAACGGGCGCGGCCCGGCTTGCGCTGAGACCCGGCGGCCTTGCCAGGCCCCAGGGTGAGCTTGGCGGGCGCCCGTCGAGCCTGGCACGGCCTGACCAGGCTTGCATCGTGCCGCTGTGGTCTTGCGGGGTCCGTGCGGGCTTGCGGCGCTCCGTCCCGAGCGTGCCCCGGCTCACGGCAGGCTCGAGCCGTGGCGGCGAGTCCCGAACGGAGCGGCCGGAGCTTGCGGCGCCGGGAGGCGGGCTTGGAGGGCGCCGCGCAAACTTGCTCGGTCCCGAGGCAGCCTTGAGCGGACCGGTTCGCGCCTGGCGCGGGCTCCCCAAGCTCGGAACGGGCGTCCCAAGCCGGCGGCGAGGCGCCTCAGGCTTGATCCCGGACGCCGCGAGCCCGTCCGGGCCTCCCGAGCTCACGCTCCAGCCCGGCCAGGCTTCCCGGCGCCGGCGGGACTCCGCCCGTTGTCTCAAGGGTGTCTCCGCGGTACGAAGCTCTCTCTTATCAATAGTTTGGACGGAGCGCGGCTTGACAGGGAAGAGCCGGAAGAGTACCATGCGTTAGCACTCTCATGCCGAGAGTGCTAGTTTTTCGGGGCCGCCATCCATGCCGGACGCCAGGGATCACGGAAAGTTGAATCCACGGGATCGCGAGATCCTGAAGGACGTCATCCTGACGTACATCCTGAGCGCCGAGCCGGTCAGCTCGCGCTCGGTGGCCAAGCACAACTTCGGCCTGTCGGCGGCGACCATCCGCAACGTCATGGCCGACCTCGAGGAGTGGGGCTACCTGATGCAGCCGCACACCTCGGCCGGGCGGGTGCCCACGACGGCGGCCTACCACCTGTTCATCCAGTCGATGATGGAGGCGCGCTCGGTGCCCGCGAAGGAGCGGCGCTACATCCAGGAGAACCTCAAGGGGGGGGCGGCGGACGCCGACCAGCTCCTGGGGACGGCGTCGCACCTGCTCTCCGAGCTGTCGAGCCACGTCGGGGTGGTGGTCGCGCCGGCGATCGGCGAGACGGTGCTGCAGGCGGTCGACTTCATCCCCATCGCCGGCCGCAAGATCCTCTGCGTGGTGGTCTCCTCGACGGGGTTCATCGACAACAAGGTGATCGAGACCGAGGAGGAGGTCCCCCGCGAGGAGCTGGTGCGGATCTCCAACTACCTGACCGAGAACTTCGCCGGCCTGACCCTGCACGAGATCCGCGAGCGGCTGGTGCGCATGATGGTCGAGGAGAAGGCGCAGATGGACCGCATGCTGGCGCGGACGATCGAGCTGGCGCAGGCCGGCCTCTCCACCGGTGGCGCGCCGGGCGTGGTGGTGGACGGCACCTCGATGCTGCTCGCCAAGCCCGAGCTCGCCGACGTCCAGCGGGTGCGGCGGATGTTCGAGGCGTTCGCCGACAAGGCGCGCCTGGTGCGCATCCTCAATCGCTGCATGCAGGGGGACGGCGTGCGCGTGCTGATCGGCGAGGATTGCGACCTGACCTCGGAGCTGGAGTTCAGCGTCGTGGCCGCCCCCTACGGCGTCGGCGAGCGGCCGCTCGGCACGCTCGGGATCGTCGGCCCTTCGCGCATGGATTATGAGACGATCATCCCGCTCGTCCATTTCCTGGGCGAGACCGTGAGCCGGGCCCTGGCCCACACCTTCTCGGGGGACCCCGAGCGGCGCCCGGAACGGCGGTAAGTTCCGGAACGAAATAATCCTGAGGAGCGAGGACGGCGATGGCAGACGACATGAAAAAAGCGGGCGACGCTCCCGAAGTGGCGCTCGATCTCGACGATCAGACGACCGACCTGGAGGCGGCCATGCGCGAAGCGGTGGCGGCGGTGGAGGGGGTGGAGTCCGGCGCGCGGAACGATGCTTCCCCGGCCGGCGGCGGGGGCGCCGGTGGCACAGACGATCCGGCGAAGCTGCGCCAGGAGGCCGCCGAGCTGCGCGACCGGTTGACGCGCACCCTGGCCGACTTCGACAACTACCGCAAGCGCGCCGAGCGCGAGCGCCAGGAGAGCCGGCGCTACGCCCTGCTCGAGCCGCTGCGCGACTTCCTGACCGTGGCGGACAACCTCGACCTGGCGCTCTCCGCCCAGGGGGCGGCGGAGGACCTCAAGCGCGGCGTCGAGATGATCCACCGCCAGATGACCGAGCTGCTGCGCCGCTTCGGGGTCGTCGAGGTGCCGGCGGTGGGGCAGCCGTTCGATCCCACGGTGCACGAGGCGGTGGCGCGCGAGGAGAGCCCGGAGGTCAAGGTGCCCACGGTGGCCTCCGAGCTGCGGCGCGGCTACAAGCTGCACGACCGGCTGCTGCGGCCGGCGATGGTGAAGGTGGCGGTGCCGGCCGAGTCGGCGGCCCCGGCCGCGAAGGGTGGGGAGGAAGGGCCGGCGCTCTGAGGCCGGGTTTCCTGGAGCGTCCTCACCCCCTGGAATGATTCCCCCCGGCCTGGTGCTTGTAGGGTGCGCTGTGCGCACCTTCGAGGCCGTTGGTGCGCACAGCGTACCCTACGGGCAACATGCGCCGGGAAACCACGTACAATACTGCCAGCTTCGGCTCCTAATTACTGTGGCTCCTGATAGCGGCTCCTACGAATGAGCAAGATCCTGGGCATCGACCTCGGCACGACCAACAGCTGCGCGGCGATCGTGGAGGCCACCGTCTCGGTGGTGCTCGCGAACCGCGAGGGGAGCCGCACGACCGCCTCGATCGTGGCCTTCTCGGAGGAGGGGGACCGCCTGGTCGGCCAGATCGCCAAGCGCCAGGCGATCACCAATCCGGAGAACACGGTCTACGCCGTCAAGCGGCTGATCGGCCGCAAGTTCCGCGACCCCCAGGTGGAGCGGGCGCGCGGCGTCCTCCCCTACACCCTGGTCGACGCCGTGAACGGCGACGTCAAGATTGAGATCCGCGATCGCCAGTACAGCCCGGAGGAGATCTCGGCCCTGGTGCTGCGCGAGATCAAGGAGTTCGTCGAGGAGCAGCTGCAGGAGGAGGTGCGCGAGGCGGTGATCACCGTCCCCGCCTACTTCAACGACTCGCAGCGCCAGGCCACCAAGGACGCCGGCAAGATCGCCGGCCTCGATGTGGTCCGCATCCTCAACGAGCCCACCGCCGCCGCTCTCGCCTACGGCCTCGACCAGCCGGGCTCGGCGACGGCCGCCAGCACGATCGCCGTCTACGACCTCGGCGGCGGCACCTTCGACATCTCGATCCTCCAGCTCTCGCAGGGGATCTTCGAGGTGCGCTCGACCTCGGGCGACACCTACCTCGGGGGGGAGGACTTCGACCAGCGGATCATGGACTGGCTGATCGCGGGGTTCGCCGCCGAGACCGGCATCGACCTGCGCCAGGACCGCATGGCCCTCCAGCGCCTGAAGGAGGCGGCCGAGCGGGCCAAGTGCGAGCTGTCGGCCACCGAGGAGACGTCGCTCAACCTGCCGTTCATCTCGGCCGACCGCTCGGGGCCGCGCCACCTCGCCCGCACCCTCACCCGGCCGGAGTTCGAGGACCTGGTGCGCGACCTCGTCGAGCGCACCGAGGGGCCCTGCCTCGACGCGCTCGCCGGCGCCGGCCTGCGGGCCGACGAGATCGACGAGGTGCTGCTGGTGGGCGGCCAGACCCGCTCCCCCTGGTCGCCCAGGCGGTCGAGCGGATCTTCGGCCGCAAGCCCAACCGCGAGATCAACCCCGACGAGGTGGTCGCCATGGGCGCCGCCATCCAGGGGGGGATCCTGCGCGGCGACATCAAGGACCTGGTGCTGCTCGACATCACCCCGCTGTCGCTCGGCGTCGAGACGCAGGGCGGGCTGTTCACCAAGCTGATCGAGCGCAACTCGACGATCCCGACCAAGAACACGCAGATCTTCACCACCGTGGTGGACAACCAGAGCACCGTGGCCGTCCACGTCGTGCAGGGGGAGCGCCAGCTCGCCAACGAGAACAAGTCGCTCGGCCGCTTCGAGCTGGTGGGCGTGCCGCCGGCGCCGCGCGGGGTGCCGCAGATCGAGGTGACCTTCGCCATCGACTCCAACGGCATCGTCAACGTCTCGGCGCGCGACATGGCGACCAACCTCTCCCAGAGCATCCAGATCAACCCCGCGGGCGGGCTCTCCGAGTCCGAGGTCCAGCGCCTCGTCGACGAGGCGGACCGCAACTCGCAGGCCGACGTCGAGCGGCGCGAGATCCGCCAGCTCAAGAACCGCCTGGAGGGGCTGATCTACAGCAACGACCGGGTCTTCGGGCAGTTCCGCGACATGCTGCAGGATGACGACCGGCGGCGGGTCCACGAGGCCCTGTCGCACGCGCGCATGGCGCTCAACAACGAGAAGCGCGCCGACCTGGAGGCCGCGATCTACGATCTGAACACCGTCTCCCGCACGCTCTCCGACGTGATGCTCACCCGCGCGGGCGGCTCCAGCCAGGCGAAAGGTTAGAAGGAATGGCGAAACGCGATTATTACGAGGTTCTGGCGGTCGGCAAGACCGCCTCCGCGGCGGAGATCAAGTCGGCGTACCGCAAGATCGCGGTGCGCGACCATCCGGACAAGAATCCCGGCGACAAGGAGGCCGAGGAGCGCTTCAAGGAGGCGGCCGAGGCCTACGCCGTGCTGTCGGACGCCGACAAGCGGGCGCGCTACGACCGCTTCGGCCACCAGGGGGTGCAGGGGGCGGGGGCCGGCGGGTTCGACCCGACGATCTTCGCCGACTTCTCGGACATCCTCGGCGACCTCTTCGGCTTCGGCGGCGGGCGCCGGGGGGGAGGGCCGGCGGGGATGGCCCGCGGCGCCGACCTGCGCTACGACCTGACGCTCAGCTTCGAGGAGGCGGCCTTCGGCACCGAGACGACGCTGAAGATCCCGCGCCTGGAGACCTGCCCCAAGTGCTCGGGCGCGGGCAGCGCCAGCGGCGCCCCTCCCGCCATCTGCCAGGGGTGCGGCGGCCGCGGGCAGGTGCGCTACACCCAGGGGTTCTTCACCGTCGCGCGCACCTGCCCGCAGTGCCAGGGGGAGGGGCGGGTGGTCAGCGATCCCTGCACCGAGTGCGGCGGCGAGGGGCGGGTGGAGGAGGAGCGCTCGATCACGGTCAAGATCCCCGCCGGCGTGGACACCGGCGCCCGCCTCCGCCTCTCGGGCGAGGGGGAGCACGGCCGCCGGGGGGGACCCGCGGGGGACCTCTACGTGGTCTTGCAGGTGCGGCCGCACCGGCAGTTCCGCCGCGACGGCTCGACGGTGCTGTCGCGGGTGGCGATCAGCTACCCGCAGGCGGTGCTCGGCACCGCGATCGAGGTGGACACCCTGCACGGCAAGTCGACGCTCGACGTCCCGTCCGGCACCCAGCACGGGCGCGACTTCCGCCTCCGCGGCCAGGGGATCGCCCGGCTCGAGGGGGGCGGCAAGGGGGACCACGTGGTCACCGTCGAGGTCGCGGTGCCCAACCCGCGCGACCTCTCGCCCGAGGAGCTGCAGATCCTGCGGCGCATGGCCGAGATCGGCGGCCACCCCGTCAAGGAGGACAAGGGGGTCATCGAACGGGTGAAGAACCTGTTCGGGTAGGGCGTGCCACACCTTCGGCGCATCTATCTCCTCCCACCCGATCTGGAGGAAACCGCCGTCGCCATCCTCTGGATGGCCGGCACGCTCGGGGTGCAGTCCGCGGCCGCGGCCGACGGCCGGCTGCGCCTGGAGGCGTGGTTCCCCCCGGAGGCCGAATCCTTCGAGATGCTCCTCGGCGTCGAGCTGGAGACCGAGGAGACCGTCCCCGACGCCGACTGGTTCGCCACCTGGCGGGAGCGCGCCCAGCCCTTTGCCGTCGGGAAGACCCTCTATCTCGATCCCCGCGAGCCGGAGGACGCGCCGGTCGAGGCTCCCGACGGCCGGCGGCTGCTCCGGCTGCCGGCCCGCGCGGCGTTCGGCACTGGCAGCCACGAGTCCACCTCGCTCGCGCTGGAACTGCTGGAGGGCGCCGACCTCGCGGGCCGGCGGGTGCTCGACGTCGGCACCGGCACCGGCGTCCTCGCCTTCGCCGCGCTCGCTTTCGGGGCGAGATCGGTGGTCGGCTTCGACGTCGATCCCGCCTCCCCCTTCCACGCGCGGGACAACAGCGCCCTCAACGGCCTCCACCCGCGCCTCTTCGCCGGGCGCCTGGCGGCGATCCGCGAGCGTCCTTGCTTCGACCTCGCCCTGGTCAACGTCGTGCCCGAGCAGATCCTCCCCGAGATGCCCGCCCTCGCCGGCCTCCTGCTCCCCAACGCCGAGGCGATCCTCTCCGGCATCCTCGCCGAGCGCGGCCGGCAGGTGCTCGACCGCATGCGCGGGCTGGGCTTCGTGGAGCGCGACCGGCGGCAGGCGGGGGACTGGGTGGCGTTCCGGGTGGGGCCCTCATCACCCCGGCCCGCTTCTCCCGACCTCTCCCACCCTCCCTCACCGGGAGAGGCGGGAGGAGTCTCCGCAAACAACGACAAAGATGGGGGTTAGCTGGCGCAACTCGCAAAGAGGTAATGATTAGGTAGGAGAACACACCCCGTTTTAGGGTTGAGATGGCGTGAGTTCGGCTGGGATGGGTTGGGAGTGGGCACTCGTTTAGCCCTTCGCCTGTCGTTGGGGAAGCCGCCTCAGAGGGTGCTGTCAAGCCTACTCCTCCGGCCTCCGCTCCACCTTCCGGTCCGCTTCCCCCCAGCGCGAAGCAGACGATCGTCACCACGACTAAAGCGAGAGCCCGTCCAGCCGCGGAATCGGAGACATTTATGTCTTGCGACTCAGACCCCACAGCGCCTCCTGTCGAGCCCGAGAGCTTTTTACGTGGTGCAGGCGCCGCCCGTCTCGCACGTGCCGCTCATCACCGTGCAGATGTCTTGTGTGGTCATGGAACACGTACCATAACTTTCGTCAGCAGTGCTGCAGCATACTCCGCAATTCGAGTAGTTGTAGGTCTTGGTACAGATATAGGTTCCCCCGGCGATCGCGCCACGAACGCTCTCCAAATGACGGAGAGTCTCACGGGAGAGGGCCAGCTTCCGGAAATTCTTTTTCATTCGGGAATCTCCTTTTAAAGGTGCCGCTGTCTTTCAATAAGTGTACGCCCAGCGTGAAGTATTTTGCCGGGCTCTGCCCTCATCACCCTCGGTCCTCTTCTCCCGACCCCTCCCATACCGGGAGAAGAGGGAGATCCTTCCACGGGGTTTTAGGGCGGGTGGTTCCCCTCTCCCGGTGAGGGAGGGTGGAAGGGGACGGGAGAGGGGCCAGGGGTGAGGGTTCGGGCGGAGGACGCGTACAATACCTCGCGTCATGATCACCCATCTCGTCGACCCCGCCGCCTTCGACCTCCCGACCGCCCGCATCGAGGGGGAGTCCTACCAGCATCTCTTCCGGGCGCGGCGGGTGGCCGCCGGGGAGGAGATGCGGGTGGTGGACGGCCGGGGACGGGCGCGCTGGGGGAAGGTGGAGCGGGTGGACCGCACGTCGGCCACGGTAGCGCTGGGGGAGCCGGCGCCGGACCACGAGCCGGCGTTCCGGCTGGAGCTGATCGTCCCCACCTGCCGGCCCGAGCGGGCCTCGTGGATGGTGGAAAAGGCGACCGAGCTGGGGGTCTTCGCCATCCGGTTTGCCAACATGGCGCGGGCGCCGCGCGAGCTCGGCGCGATCACCTTCGACCGGCTGCGGCGGGTGGCCGTGGCCGCCCTCGAGCAGTGCCACCGCTCGCGGCTCCCGGAGATCACCGGCCCCCACGCCTGGAGCCAGGCGGTGGGGCTCGCGGGCCCCGAGATCCGCTGGTTCCTGGATACCGAGGCCACCGGCGACCCTGGGTTCCAGGGCAGGTCGGGGCTGGTCCCGCGGGCCGGGGCCCGGGCCGGCGCGCTGCTGGTCGGTCCGGAAGGGGGGCTCGACCCCGCCGAGCGGCGCGAGCTCCTGCTCGCCGGCTGGCGTCCGGCCGGTCTCGGCG
Organism: uncultured Acidobacteriota bacterium; assembly: GCA_963698025.1. GTDB lineage: Bacteria > Acidobacteriota > Thermoanaerobaculia > Multivoradales > UBA5704 > DATARR01. The sequence continues at coordinate 4,986,217 of OY969112.1, forward strand.
AGCGCACCCTGCGCCTGGAGACCGCCGCCGTCGTCGGCGCCGCCTTTCTCCTGCTCGGCGCCCACGGTCTTCCCTCCCCCGGCACCGAAATCCGAAATTGACCCGCCCCGGCCGTTCGGCTAGCATCATCTTTTCCGTAGTGACCGTTAAAGGAGGTCCCCCGTGTCCAACCCCTTCGCCGGTGTCCGCTGGATCTGGAAGAACGGCCAGCTCATCGACTTCGAGAAGGCTACCGTCCATGTGCTGAGCCATGCCCTCCACTATGGCTCCGGGGTCTTCGAGGGGATCCGCTGCTACAACACGCGGCAAGGGTCGGCGGTCTTCCGCCTGCCCGAGCACGTCCGCCGCCTCGAGAACTCGGCGAAGGTCTACCGCATGCCGATCGCCTTCACCACCGACGAGCTCATCGAGGCCATCTGCGAGACGATCCGCGCCAACGAGCTCGAGTCGTGCTACATCCGCCCGATCGCTTTCCGCGGCTTCGGCAATACGATCGGGGTCAACCCGCTGCGCAACCCGGTCGAGGTGTTCATCGCCTGCTGGCACTGGGGCAAGTATCTGGGCGAGGAGGCGGAGAGCGGCGTCGACGTCTGCGTCTCCTCGTGGCGACGCATCGCGGCCGACTCGATGCCGGCGGTCGCCAAGGCGACCGGCAACTACCTGAACGCCCAGCTGATCAAGATCGAGGCGGTCACCAACGGCTACGTCGAGGGGATCGCGCTCGACGCCCGCGGCTTCGTCAGCGAAGGGTCGGGCGAGAACGTCTTCATGGTGCAGGACGGCGTGCTGCTGACGCCGCCGCTCGCCGCCTCGGTGCTGCAGGGGATCACCCGCGACACGGTGGTCAAGATCGCGCGCGACCTCGGCATTCCGGTGCGCGAGGAGCAGATCCCGCGCGGCCAGCTCTACACCTGCGACGAGCTGTTCATGACCGGCACCGCGGCCGAGATCACGCCGATCCGCTCGGTGGACCGCAACCCGGTGGGCCACGGCTGCCCGGGCGAGATCACCCGGCGCATCATGGAGGAGTTCAAGGGGATCATCAGCGGCGAGATCGCGGACCGCCACGGCTGGATGCATCCGGTCCACGCACACGTCCCCGAGACGGCCGCCGCGCCCCAGGCTCTTTAGTTCTGGGAAGATCAGCCTAATGTCCGCCCTTGCCAGGAGGCTCCCGGAATGAACATCAACGACCTGCTCAAGATCGCGGTGGAGAGGAAGGCGTCCGATCTCCACCTCAAGGTCGGGAGCCACCCGGTGATCCGGGTCGACGGCGACCTGCTGCCGCTCGGCGAGCTCAAGCGCCTGATGCAGGAGGACACCATCGCGATGGCGTTCTCGATGATGAACGCCCGCCAGAAGCAGCGCTTCAAGGAGGAGCTGGAGCTCGACATCGCCTACTCGGTGCCCGGGCTCGGCCGCTTCCGCTGCAACGTCTTCCAGCAGCGGGGGGCGGTGGGGCTGGTGCTGCGCGTCATCCCGGCGCGCATCCAGAGCATCCGCGAGCTGATGCTGCCGCCGGTGCTCGAGCGCATCTGCGAGGAGCGTCGCGGCATGATCCTCTGCACCGGCACCACCGGCTCGGGCAAGTCGACCAGCCTCGCGGCGATGCTCGACTACATCAACTCGACGCGCACCGAGCACATGATCACGATCGAGGATCCGATCGAGTTTCTCCATCGCGACAAGAAGTCGATCGTCAACCAGCGCGAGATCGACGTCGACACCCACTCCTTCGCCGGCGCGCTGCGCGCCGCCCTCCGCCAGGACCCCGACGTCCTGCTGGTGGGCGAGATGCGCGACTACGAGACGATCGAAACCGCCCTGCTCGCCGCCGAGACCGGGCACCTCGTCTTCTCGACCCTGCACACCCTGGACGCCACCGAGACGGTCAACCGCATCATCTCCGTCTTTCCGCCGCACCATCAGAAGCAGATCCGCATCCAGCTCTCGCAGGTGCTGAAGGCGGTGATCTCGCTCCGCCTGGTGCCGCGCGCCGACGGCATGGGCCGCGTGCCCGCCGCCGAGGTGCTGATCTCGACCGCCTACATCCGCGAGTGCATCGAGAACAAGGAGAAGACGAAGTACATCCGCGAGCAGATCGCCCTCGGCACCAGCCAGTACGGCATGCAGACGTTCGACCAGTCGCTGTTCCAGCTCTACAAGAGCGGCCTGATCACGCTCGACGAGGCGCTCAAGCGCGCCACCAACCCGGACGAGTTCCGGCTCAAGATCCAGGGCGTGCAGTTCACCGCCGACATCTCGCGCGACCAGATGGACGAGTCGATCCAGATCCCGGGCGAGAGCGATTTCATGAGCGGCGGGGATCTGTCGTTCGAGATCGAGCAGAATTAGAGATTGCCACCGACCTCCTACCAGAAGGCCCTCCAGCTCCTCGCCACCCGCGCGCACTTTCGCCGCGAGCTGGTGAACAAGCTGCGTCAGCGCGGCTACCCCGCCGAGGAGATCGAGACCGCGCTGACGCGGTTGACCGAGCAGGGGTATCTCGACGACCGGGCGACGGCGCGGGTCTTCGTCGAGGCCCGCCAGGAGCGGGCGAGCGAGGGGCGGACGCGGTTGCGGTCGGAGCTGCTCAAGCGCGGGGCGCCGGACGACGCCGTCGACGCGGCGCTCGCCGAGCTCACCCCGGACGACGACCTGCCGGCGGCCCGCGAGGCCGCCGAGAGCTGGCGCCGCAAGGGGGGGCTGGACCCCCGCGCCCTCGCCCGCCACCTGGAGCGCAAGGGCTTTTCCCGCCGTGCTATCGTCAGCGTTTTGAACGGCGAGCTGGACGGTCTGGAAATCGACGACGGGTCATAAGAGCCGCATCATGAAGAGCACAGACATACGTACGGGCTTTCTCGAATTCTTCCGGGAGCGCGGGCACCGCGTCGTGCCGAGCGCGCCCCTGGTTCCGCAGGGCGATCCGACCCTGCTGTTCACCAACGCCGGGATGGTCCCGTTCAAGGACTACTTCCTCGGCGCCCAGCGGCCGGAGTCGCCGCGGGCGGCCTCGGCGCAGAAGGTGATGCGCGTCTCCGGCAAGCACAACGACCTCGAGAACGTGGGGCCGAGCCCGCGCCACCACACCTTCTTCGAGATGCTGGGCAACTTCTCCTTCGGCGACTACTTCAAGGAGGACGCCATCCGCTTCGGCTGGGACCTGGTGACCCGCGTCTGGGGTCTGCCCGCCGGCCGCCTCTTCGCCACCGTCTATGAGGAGGACGACGAGGCGTTCGACCTCTGGGTGAAGCTGTCGGCCCTCGGCCCCGAGCGCATCCACCGCTGCGGCAAGAAGGACAACTTCTGGGCGATGGGGGACACCGGCCCCTGCGGCCCGTGCAGCGAGATCTTCGTCGATCTCCATCCCGAGCTCCCCGAGGTCCCCTTCGTGGAGGGGTCGGACTCCGGGCGCTACGTGGAGATCTGGAACCTGGTCTTCATGCAGTACGACCGCGACGCGGCGGGGACCCTGACGCCGCTGCCCAAGCCGTCGATCGACACCGGCATGGGGCTCGAGCGGATCACCGCCGTGCTCCAGGGGGTGCCCTCGAACTACGACACCGACCTCTTCCAGCCGATCCTCGCCGCGGCGGCGGAGCTGGCGCGCACGACGTACGGCGCCGACGCCGAGAAGGACGTCTCGCTGCGGGTGATCGCCGATCACCTGCGGGCGGTCTCCTTCCTGCTCGCCGACGGCGTGATCCCGGGCAACGAGGGGCGCGGCTACGTGCTGCGCCGTATCCTGCGCCGCGCGGTGCGCCACGGCATGCGGCTCGGCTTCGAGGAGCCGTTCCTGTTCAAGCTGGTGCCGGTGCTCGGCGAGGTGATGGGCGGCGCCTACCTGGAGCTGGCGGCGACGCGGGCCGCCTCGATGGCCACCATCAAGGTCGAGGAGGAGAAGTTCCTCTCGACGGTGGCCAACGGCGCGCGCCAGGTGCAGGAGGAGATCGAGCGGCTGCGCCCGCAGGGGGTGACGACGCTGCCCGGCCCGATGGTCTTCCGCCTCTACGATACCTACGGGCTGCCGCTGGAGGTGATCCGCGAGATCGCCGAGGAGGAGCGCTTCCAGATCGACGAGGCCGGCTTCGGCGAGGCGCTCGAGGCCCAGCGCGAGCAGTCGCGCAAGGCGACGGCCGAGGTGCAGAACCGCCTCTCGGCCCTGCGCGAGGTGCTGCGCGGCCACGCTGAGCTGACCGAGACCCGCTTCGAGGGGTACGAGCGCACCGAGATGACCGACACGCCGGCCGAGGTGGTGCGGCTCGCCACCTGGCGTGAGGGGGCGCCGGTGCGGGTGGCCACCCTGCAGAAGGGGCAGGTGGGCGTCGTCATCCTCGACCAGACGGTCTTCTACGCCGAGTCGGGGGGGGAGGTGGGGGACACCGGCGACATGATCTGGGACGGCGGCCGCGCGCGGGTGGTGGACACCCAGAAGGACCAGGGGGGCGTCTTCTTCCACTTCGTCGAGGTGGAGGAGGGGAGCCTGGCGCGCCACACCCAGGTGCAGCTGCGGGTGGACCACGACCGCCGGCTCGCCATCCAGCGCAACCACACGGCGACCCACCTGCTGCACGCGGCCCTGCGCCAGGTGCTCGGCAAGAGCGTGCGCCAGGCCGGCTCGCTGGTGGCGCCCGACCGCCTGCGCTTCGACTTCACCTACCACCGCGGCATGTTCCGCCAGGAGTGGGAGCAGACCGAGGACCTGGTCAACGAGTGGATCCGCCGGGCGGTGCCGACCGAGTTCGTCTGGCGCAGCTACCAGGAGGCGATCGCCGCCGGTGCCATGGCGCTGTTCGGCGAGAAGTACGGCGAGCGGGTACGCACGGTGAACGTCCCCGGCTTCAGCCTCGAGCTGTGCGGCGGCTGCCACGTGCGCAACAGCGGCGAGATCGGGCTCTTCCTGATCGACTCCGAGCGCAGCGTCGCCTCGGGCGTGCGGCGCATCGAGGCGGTGACCGGCACCTACTCGCTCGACGAGGTACGCCGCCAGCGGACGACCTATGGCGAGCTGGTGACCCGGCTCGGCATCCGCTCGGGGGACTACGACCAGCAGCTCCAGAAGGCCGACCAGCTCCGCCAGCGGCAGAACGAGCTGGAGTCGGAGATGCGGAAGCTGCGCATGCAGCTCGTCTCCGGGTCGGTGTCCCCCGCGGGGGGGACGAGGAGCTGCTGGTGGACGGCGTCCGGGTGCTCGCCCGCGAGGTCCCCCCGGCGCCGGCCAACGAGCTGCGCGACATGGCCGACGCCCTGCGCTCCAAGCTCGGCTCCGGCGTGGTGGTGATCGGCACCCGTGGCGACGGCAACGTCAGCCTGGTCGCCGCGGTGAGCAAGGATCTGACCTCCCGCGTCAAGGCGGGCGAGCTGGTCAAGCGGCTGTCGGCGATCGTGGGCGGCGGCGGCGGCGGCCGGCCGGATTTCGCCCAGGCCGGCGGCAAGGACCCGGAAAAGCTCCCCGAGGCGCTGGCCGCGGTCGAGGCGGCGGTGCGCGAGCAGCTCGCGCGCTGATCCTGGATTTTTACACCAAATTTACTTGAGCCTGGCGGCGCCTTCCTGTAAGGTGGCTGCAAGTCCAGTTCACAAATGGAGGGTGACTCCCTCCGGGAGGTCTGCATGTCAAGACTGAATGTCCGACGCGTTTTGGTTTCCGCCGCCACTCTGCTCGCTTTTGGGGTGCTGCCCGCGCTGGCGGACGGCCCCTACCGCTTCTATGCCGTGACCCCCTGCCGGCTGGTGGACACCCGCAACGCCGGCGAGGGCCCCGCCCTCAGCGCCAACACCACCCGCGATTTCCAGGTGCAGGGCAAGTGCGGCGTGCCGGTGGGCGCCAAGGCCGCCAGCCTGAACGTCACGGCGGTCGGCCCGGGCTCCAAGGGGCACCTTCGCCTGTTCCCGTCGGGGACGACGCTGCCCACCATCTCGACGCTCAACTTCCAGGGTGGTGAGCCGGCCCTCGCCAACGGCGCCATCGTGCCGCTGTCGGCCAACGCGAACGATGTCTCGGTGTTCACGTTCTTCCAGTCGGGCACCGGCACCACGAACCTGATCCTGGACGTCACCGGCTACTTCGCAACGCCGGCCCCCTGAGGGCCGCGAAGTTCTTCCGTCCCTCGCTCGTGACGAAGGTGATCCGTGCCGGCGGGCACGGTTCTACGTTTGCAGCTCATTTGGAATTCCGGAGATAACGACCCATGACCAGGTGGTCGCTCAAGCTATTGTCAGCCCTACTCTTCCTCCTGCCCGTCGGCGCTGGCGCCGCCGGGCCCCAGTGGCCGTCTCTCAACGAACAGCTCCACGCCGACACCGTCAAATCCCACAGCGCGCTCGAGGGGTTGATCGCCGCCAACCAGGACTTCTCGGTCCTGCGGGCGGACGAGGCCAAGGACAAGATTCCCGTCCCCCTCTGGCTGCGGGTGATCTGGCGCAAGGCGCACCCCGACATGGTCTATTCGGCGGCCGACCCCACGGGCGGTTATCCGCTGGTCCTCAAGGAGGTCCATGAGTGGATGGTGAGCCACCAGGATCTCCTGCCCGGGGTGGGGGAGAGGTCGACGGACCCCGACGAGGACCGGTCGGCCACGGTCTCCGGCGAGGAGCGGATCTCGGGCGCCCAGACGGCGCCGCGCAGCGAGTCCGACATCCGCGTCAACTACTGGGATCCGATGAAGATCGTCAGCGCCTCGAACAACATCTCGGGCAGCGGCGTCCAGGGGCAGTACTTCTCGACCGACGGCGGCGCGACCTGGGGGCAGACGACCCTTTCGCTGCAGCCGGGCGACGCCTTCCATTCCGACCCGACCGTCGACTGGACGTCGGACGGCACCGCCTGGTCGACCACCATCGGCATCAACTCCGCCGGCTCTGTGCTGATGATGCGCGCCTACAAGTCGACCGACAACGGCGCCACCTGGACCTTCGACGCCACGTTCTCCGGGACTCAGACGAGCACCGACAAGCAGATCATGTGGGTCGATCACAGCGCGACGTCGCCGTTCAAGGACAACATCTACACCATCTGGCACAACGGCCTGCCGGCCTTCATGAACCGGCGCACCGGCCCGGGCGGCTCCTGGCAGACGGCGATCCAGGTGAGCGGCGCCGAGTCGACCGGCACGGCGATCGGCGGCGACGTCAAGACCAACGCCTTCGGCGACGTGTTCGGCTTCTGGCCGACGACGGGGAACCGCAAGATTATCGTCGTCAAGTCGACCAACGGCGGCGCCTCCTACGGCACGCCGGTCCAGGCCGGCACGACGTTCGACAGCTTCGACATCGGCGTGCCGTCCTTCAACAGCCGCCGGGCGCTGATCTACGTCTCCGGCGGCGCCTACCGCACCGCCAGCAAGGACCTGGTCTACGCCACCTGGACCGACCTGACCGGCGCCGCGGGGTGCACCTCGTCGGCCAACGAGCCGGGCTCCAACGCGGCGTCCACCTGCAAGACCCGCATCTGGTTCACCCGCTCCACCGACGGCGGCGCCACCTGGGCGCCGGCGGTGATGATCAACAACCAGGCCTCGCTCAACGACCAGTTCAACCAGTGGATGGTGGTCGACGAGACCACCGGCGCGCTGGGGATCATGTACTACGACACGGTCGGCGACCCCGCCCGCAAGAAGGTCGACGTCTACTACCAGTCCTCCTTCAACGACGGCGTCACCTGGTTCGCGCCGGTCAAGGTGACCACCGCCCAGACGGACGAGACGTCCGCCGGCGCCGACTCCGGCAACCAGTTCGGCGACTACAACAGCCTCTCGGGGATCGCCGGCACGTTCTTCCCCACCTGGACCGACCGGCGGGCCGCCGGCAAGGAAGAGATCTGGACCGCCAAGATCTCGGACCTCGCCTGCACGGCCACGGGCGCTCCGGCGATCGGCACCGCCACGGCGACCGCTCCCAACCAGATCCAGGTCACCTGGGGCAACGGCACTCCCCCCTCGACGGCCTTCAACGTCTACCGGGCGGTCGGCACCTGCGCCGCGCACGGCACCTTCGCCCGCATCGCCACCGCGGTGGCCGCCTCGCCACAGAATGACGGTTCGGTCTCGGGCGGCACCACCTACTCCTATCAGGTGACCGGCCTCGACTCCACCGGCAACTGCGAATCGGCGGCTTCGGGCTGCGTCGAGGCGACCGCGACCGGCGCCTGCACGCTGGCCCCGACCTTCGCGGGTCTCGCCAGCGTCACCAACCAGGCGGCCGCCAGCTGTGGCGTGACCCTCTCCTGGTCGGCGGCGACGGCCAACTGCGCCGGACCGATCACCTACAACGTCTACCGGTCGACGACCTCCGGCTTCACGCCGGCGGCCGGCAACCGGATCGCCACCGGCGTCACCGGCACGACCTACTCCGACAACTCGGCGCTGACCAGCGGCACCACCTACTACTACATCGTCCGCGCGGTGGACAGCTCGAACGGCATCGAGGAGACCAACACGGTGCAGAAGAGCACGGCGCCCACCGGACCGATTGCGTCGGGTACCCTCACCGAGACCTTCGAGGGGGCCGGCGGCTTCGACAACCCGGGCTGGACGCACGCCGCTCTCGCCGGCGCCGTCGACTGGACGCTGTCGACGGCCCAGTCGCAGACGCCGACGCATTCCTGGTTCTCCGCGGACCAGACCAGCGTCTCCGAGCGGGTTCTGGTCACCCCCTCCTTCGTGCCGCAGGCGAGCTCGACGCTCTCCTTCTGGCACACCTACGCGTTCGAGTCCGCGACCTCGTGCTTCGACGCGGGCACCCTCGAGATCTCGACCAACGGCGGCTCCACCTGGACCGTCGTGCCCGACGCCGCCTTCACGGCGGGGGGCTTCACCGGCACGGTGAGCGCGAGCTTCAGCAACCCGATCGGCGGCAAGCGGGCCTGGTGCAACGGCACCATCGGCGCGATGACGCAGGTCAACGTCAACCTCAGCTCCTTCGTCGGCGCGTCCGACGCCAAGCTGCGGTGGCACGAGGGGGACGACAGCAGCGCCGCGGCGACCGGCTGGTTCGTCGACTCGGTCACGCTCGCCAACGTCGGGACGGCGAGCACCTGCACCTCGGGTCCGGCCCAGTCCGGGCTCGACTTCTACACCCTGACCCCGTGCCGTCTGGTCGACACCCGCAACGCGGATGGCCCGCTCGCCGGTCCGGCGCTCCAGGCCGGCGCCGAGCGCACGTTCGTGCTGACGGGCAACTGCGGCGTGCCGTCCACCGCGAAGGCGGTGGCGGTCAACGTCACGGCGGTCTCGCCGGCCGCCAACGGGTTCCTGACTCTGTTCCCCGCGGATCAGAGCCTGCCCGTCGCGAGCACGCTCAACTTCGTCCCGACGGTGAGCGCGCGCGCCAACAATGCGATCATCAGCCTGGCGGGGGATGCCAGCGGCGGTATCAAGGTGAAGGACGGCTCGACGGGGACGGTGCACTTCCTCCTCGACGTGGTCGGCTACTTCCAGTAGCTCCTCTCGCGCAAGCTCCCGGCTCCGCCGCATCCGCGGCGGGGCCGGAGGGCTCGCCTCCAACCCTGTCCTCATGCGCCGCAGTCTTCTTTTTCTGCTCCCCTGGCTCGCTCTTTCAGGCACCGGTTGCGGGAGCTCCCCGACCGCGACCCTGAGCCTGCTGCCCGCCACCTCGTCCGGGCGGATCGAGGCGGCCGTCCGGCTCCCCCGCGCGGCACGCCTGCGCCTGGCCTGGCGCCCCGCGACCGGGAAAGCCCTGCTGCGGTCGCCGAGAGTCCAGATCTGGCTTCAACGCGAGGGGGCGAAGGGGGAGCTGCTGCGCGACATCCCCTTCGTGGCTGGCAAGGCGGAGATGTCGGCGACGATCGATCTCGGCGGCCACGCCGGCGAGACCTGCCTGCTGCGGGCCACGACCGGACCGCTGCCGGTCGCCTGGGAGCGGGCCGATCTGATCGGCGGCGGCGGCCTTTTCGGGCCGGGACGGCCCGGGGACTGGCGGGTGAAGCCGCGGCGGGGCGCCCCCGACGTCGTCGTCTACCTGATCGACACGCTGCGCCCCGACGTCCTGGGGACGTACGGCGGGCCGGGGCCGACGCCGACGATCGACCGCTTGGCCGCCGAGGGCACCGCCTTCGAGCGCGCCTACTCGACGACCTCCTGGACCCGCCCGGCGGTGGCCTCCCTGTTCACCTCGCTGCCGGTGGCCGCCCACCGGGTCGAGAACGAGAAGTTCGCCCTGCCCGAGGGGGTGCTGACCCTGGCGGAGCGGTTCCGGCTGCGCGGCTATCAGACCCTGGGGGTGGTCGCCAACGGTCACGTGTTCCACAGCTTCAACTTCGACCAGGGCTTCGAGAGCTACGACGAGCTGCGGATCCTGCCCGCGGAGAGCTCGCCGTGGGCTCCCGACCTGGAGACCACGAACATCACGGCGGCGCAGGTCCACGCGCAGGTGCTCCAGCGCCTGGCCAGGGACCGGGACCCCCGCCGTCCGCTCTTCCTCTACATCCAGACGGTCGATCCCCACAGCCCCTACCACCCCCCGGAGTGGCTGCTCGAGCCGCCGCGGCCCGCCGTCAACCCCAACAACTTTCTGCTGCGGTCGATCAACGAGGCGAACGGCGCCACGCCCCAGGTCCTGCGGGAGCTCGCGCTCTCCTACCGCGGCGCCGTCGCCTATGCCGACCGCGAGCTCGGGAAGTTCCTGGCGGCCCTCGGCGCCCGGGTCGACCTCGGCCGCGCGATCCTCGCGGTCACCTCGGATCACGGCGAGGGGTTCTTCGAGCACCACCTGATCGGCCACCGTCTCTGGGTGTACGAGGAGATGATCCGCATACCGCTGATCCTGCACGGACCGGGAGTGCCGGCTGGCCGGCGCGACGTGGCACCCGCCTCGTTGATGGACGTGGGGCCCACCCTGATCGGGCTCGCCGACCCCGCCGCGGCGCCGGAGCCAGGAAGCGGGCTGCTGGCGGACCCCGCCTCGCGGCGGGATGGATCGATCCACGCCGAGTTCCACCAGGGGTCCGCGGTGGTGCGGGGAGAATGGAAGCTCACCTACCACCCGGACTATCCGGAGGGGCTCCGTTTCGCCCTGTTCAACCTGCGGCAGGATCCGGCGGAGAGCAGCGACCTCTATCAGCAGCAGCCGGCGATCGCCCGTTCACTGGAGGACGATTTCCGGGCCTGGAGCGCCGCCGCCAAGAGGAACGCCGTCGAGCCGCTGCCGGTCGACGTCGGCGCGCTGGAGCCGCACCTCCTGCAAAACCTGCGCGCCCTCGGCTACCTGCGGTAGCCTAGAGCGGAATGACAATGACCGGTAAACGACACGGCGGACGCGCGCTGGCGGCTCCGGGCCTGCTCGCGGCCGTCCTGCTGCTGGCCGGCGCCGCCGCCCTCTCTCAGGCGGCTCCGCAGCCGGCGGGCTTCTGGTGGCGGACGCGCTTCCCCCCGGCCTCGGTGAATCTGGCCGGCATGCCGGTGGAGAGGAAGCTCGACCGCGTCGATCCCGCGGATGTGCTCGCCGGTCTGCACTGCGGCAGCCTCGACGGCGCCAGGCTCGAGCAGGACACCGGCACCTTCGTCTGGGGGTGGGCCTATGATCCGCGGACCGGCACCCCCGCCGCCGCCGTCCTCCTGCTCGACCACGGCCGGCCGATCGCGCCGCCCATCCCGGTCTTCAAGGAGCGCCCCGACGTGGCGGCCGCGCTGAACAACCGCCGGCTGGTCGCCAGCGGCTGGAGCACCTGGCTGCCGGCCGGCCGGCTGGCAGCCGGCGAGCACGATCTCCAGGCCTTCGCCATCTTCGCGGACCACAAGCTGGGACCGCTGGGAAGCGAGGCCCGGGTGAAGGAGGCGGGCCGGTGAGCGCGGGGGCGGCCGCCGGCCGCGACACGGCCGATCTCTACGCGCGGGTCGTCGACGAAGAGACCGAGGACTCGCTGGCGAAGCTGGCGCGGAGGATCCGGCCGCGGACCGCGGTCCTCGACGTGGGCACGGCGGGGGGCGCGCTGGGCGAGTACCTCGGCCGGCGGAAGGGGTGCGTGGTCGACGGCGTCGAGCGCGACGTGGGCGCGGCGATGCTCGCCCGCCGCCACTATCGGCGCCTGGTGGTCGCCGACCTCGACGCCTCCGACCCTGTCGAGCTGGCGCCTCTGAAGACGTATGATTACGTGGTCTGCGCCGACGTCCTCGAGCACCTGCGCAACCCGGAGCGGGTGCTGGCGAGCCTCCACGGTCTGCTGCGGGAAGGAGGGCAGCTCCTGATCTCGATTCCCAACGCGGGCTACGCGCCCTTCCTGGCCGAGCTCCTCGACGGCCAGCTGCGCTATCGCCCGGTGGGGCTGCTGGACGAGACCCACCTGCGCTTCGTGACCCGCTCTTCCCTCGAGCGGATGATCGCTGCGGCCGGCTTCGCCACCGTGGATCTGGAGAGGGTGGTCAAGCCGGCGCACGAGAGCGAATTCGACACCCGCTCCCTGGAGGCGTTGCCGCCGGCCGTGCGCACTTTCCTCGACGGCGCGCCGGAGGCCTACACCTATCAGTTCATCGTCCAGGCGGCGCCGCGCGGCGAGAGCCTGGCGGCGGCGCCGCCGGTGGCGGGGGACCGCTGGCCCCTGCCGCTCCGCTTCGTCGCCCGCCTCTACTGGCGGCCGGAGGGCTCGCCCTACCGGCAGGAGCTGCAGGCACAGGCGCTGGGCGAGATCGGCGCCGGCCGCCAGACGCTCCAGTTCGCCCTGCCGGCGGCGGGGCGGATCGCCGGCCTGATGCTGGAGCCCGCCGACCGCCAGACGCTCCTCGAGCTCCACGCCCTGCGGGTGCATGGACCGGCGGGCCCGGTCTGGTCCTGGAGCGGGCGCGCCGAGGACCTGCGCCGGTCGCCGCACGAGCGGATCACCTTCAGCGAAGGGGACGGGCCGGACGCGGGTGTCCAGATGGCCATCTGGGGGCGGGAGCCGCGCCTCGAGCTGCCGCTCGCGGGCCTGGAGCTCGCCGGGGGGGGCACGGTGGAGGCGGAGGTCGGCTGGCCGCCGTCGCCGGAGTACATGCGGCTGCTGGAGTCCCTGAGCCCGCGCTCCGCCGAGATCGGCGATCTGGTCGCGGAGCGCGACCGTCTCGGCACGCTGCTGGAGGAGCGCCTGCGGCTGCTGCGGCAGACGGAGGCGGCCTGGGCCGAGGCGGTGCGGGAGCGGGACCGCGCCCTGGTGCTGCTCGACGAGCGGCTGGAGCTGCTGCAGGCCGTCACCCGCCAGGCCCAGGAGCTGGAGGCGGAGGTCCATCGGCTGGTGGCAGCGCAGACCCCGGAGGCGCCGCAAGAGGCCGCCCTCCCCGAGGGGGGGATGTAGCCATGGCCCTCTACGTCTACACCAGCATCGCGCCGAACTACCTCCCCAAGGCGCGCATCCTGGCGGGCCTCGTCAAGCGCCACAGCCCGGAGGCTCGCTTCTGCGTCTGGGTGGCCGACTTCGAGCGGCCGGCCTGGGCCGGCCAAGTCCCGGAGTTCGACGAGGTGCGGACCCTGAACGACCTGCCGCTCGAACGGGCCGAGGGGTGGGTGTTCCGCCACTCCCTGGTCGAGCTCTGCACCGCGGTCAAGGGGTTCGCCCTCAACGACCTGCTGGCGCGGCCGGACTGCACGGCGGTCTTCTTCTTCGATCCCGACATCATGGTGTTCAGTCCGCTGGAGGAGCTGGCCGCCGAGCTCGAGCGCGGCTCGGTCCTGCTCACCCCCCACCTGACCGAGCCGGAGAGGAGCCTGGAGGCGGTGCTCGACAACGAGTGCGCCGCGCTCCGCCACGGCATCTACAACCTCGGTTTCCTCGCCGTGCGCAACGACGTGGAGGGGCGGCGCTTCGGCCAGTGGTGGGCGTCGCGGCTGGCGGACCTCTGCTACGACGAGATCCCCCGCGGCCTGTTCACCGACCAGCGGTGGGTGGACCTGGCGCCGGCCTTCTTCGCGTCGGTGGCCATCGTGCGCGATCCGGGCTGGAACGTGGCGACCTGGAACCTGACCCACCGCCACATCGAGGGGAGCCTCGCCAGGGGGTTCACCGTCAACGGGGCCTCCCCGCTGCGGTTCTTCCACTTCTCGGGGCTGGACAGCGGCGCGCAGCTGGCGATGCTGAAGAAGTACGGCGCCCGCATGCCGGCCCTCTTCGAGCTGCGCCGGTGGTATCTGGCCGAGAGCGAGCGGCTGGCGGCGCAGGCGTGGGACGACGAGAAGTGGCGGCTCGGCCAGTTCGCCAACGGCGAGCCGATCTCCCAGGAGCACCGGGTGCTCTACCGGGAACGGCAGGACCTGCAACTCGCCTTCCCCAACCCCTACCCGACGGACGACGTCAACGCCTCCTTCTATCACTGGTTCGAGGCCAACCACCGCAAGGCGGCCGGGGCGGACGACCCCTCGGCATTGCTCTCGGTCTACCAGGCGGAGTTGGAGCGGATCCAGCGGTCGAGGGCGTGGCGGCTCCTGCAACGCACGTCGCGCCTCTGGCGGCGTCTGCACGCGGTCGCGCGGTCATGAGAGCCCCGGCGAGCGGGGACTTCGACGTCCTCCTGCCGTTCCTCCACTGGAGCGAGCGGGCGGAGGCGACCCGGCGCTCGCTCCAGGAGCAACTGGGCCGGCCGGAATCCCTCCAGGTCGTGGCGGCTCCCCCGGCTCCCGAGGGCGAGGACGGCGAGGAGGCGGCGGCCGTCTGGCGGGTGGCGCTGGACCATCTGATCCGGAACCCGGGGCGGGACCTGCTGGTGGTGGCGCCGGGCGTCCTCGCGCCCCCCCTCCTCGACCTCCGGCTGCGGTGGAGCGCCCATGCCGAGGAGGGCGTCGCCGTGGTGTCGCCGCTGTGCGACCTCGATCCCGTGACCTCGCTGGCGCGCCACGGCGTCGCCGCGGCGAGCGCGGCCGAGCTCGACGAGCGGCTCGCGGGCGGACCCGACGCCGTGGTGGACGCCCCCTACTTCCTGCCCGAATGCGCCTTCGTGCGTGGCGATCTGGTCCAGGGGGCGCTCGCCACCGGGCCGCCGCGCGACGCGGCGGAGCTGGTCCACCGGCTGCGGCGGGAGGGTCTGCTGTTCGGCCTGGCGCCGCACGTCTTCGTGGAAGCCCCATCGCTGGCGCCCCGCCGGACCCCCTGGCTGGAGGCGGGGTCGATCGGAGTCTTCCTCGCCGAGACCCCCCTCCACCAGGTCGCCCGCCGGCTCGGCGCCGCGGGCCAGGGCGCGAAGGCTCCGGGCATCCGGACGCGCACCCGCCCGCGGCTGCTCCACGTCAGCCATTCGCTGGGCGGCGGGCTGGAGCGCTGGGTGGAGGTCTTCGCCTCCGGCTCTTCGCGGGTCGACAGCTTCGTGCTGAAGTCGATCGGCGAGCGGGGGAGGTTCGGCTCGCAGCTCTGGCTCTACGAGAGCTCGCGCCCCTTGACGCCGCTGCGGGTCTGGAAGCTCGCCCCGGTCATCGAGGGCACCGCCGTCTCCCACCTGCGCTACCGGCAGATCCTCGCCGAGATCGTCGCCGAGCTGGGGGTGGACGGCGTGGTGGTGTCGTCGCTGATCGGCCACTCCCTCGACGCCCTGCGGAGCCCGGCGCCGACGGTCGTGGTGTTCCACGACTACTACCCGTTCTGCCCCGCCCTGCACATCTTCTTCGACGGGGTCTGCGGCCGCTGCGACGAAGCCCGCCTCGCCGAGTGCCTGGACGCCAATCCGCTGAACAACCTGTTCGATCACCGCGACCCGCGGGAGTGGCGGGTGGTGCGCGAAGCCTTCCTGGAGGCCCTCGGCGGGGCCGGCGTCAAGGTCGTCGCTCCCTCCCCGTCGGTGGCGCGCCACCTCCAGCAGCTCGCGCCACGGATGGCAGGCAGGATCGAGGTCCTCCCGCACGGCAGCGACGCGTTGGACGTCTGGCCCCGGGCGGAACGGCCCGTGGAGGATCCCACGGCCCCGCTCCGGGTCCTGGTGCTGGGAGTGGTCTCATCGATCAAAGGGGAGGATCTGCTGCGCGAGATCCTCGACCAGTCCCGCGGCTTCGCCCGCTTCTGGCTCGTCGGCTGCGGCGAGCGCGGCCGCGCGCTGGCCGGACGGCACGTGGAGATCGTCGAACGCTACGAGCGCCCCCGCCTGCCGGAGATCCTGGCCGGCGTCGCCGCCGACGTCGGGCTCTTCCTCTCCATCGTCCCCGAGACCTTCTCCTTCACGCTCGACGAATGCCTGGGCGCCGGCATCCCCCCCGTCGCCGTACGGGTCGGCAGCTTCGAGGACCGGATCGAGGACGGCGTGAACGGTTTCCTCTGCGATCCCGCCGCGGCGAGCGTGGTCGCGCAGCTCCGGCGGCTGGCCGCCGACCGCGGCCTGCTCGCCGTGCCGCGGTCTGAGCTTCACCGGCGTGTGCCGAGGTCCGCGGGGGACATGGTGGCGGACTACGCGCGGGCGTTCGGCCTCGCGGAGCACTCCCCCCGGGCCTACTTCGCCGGCGAGTGGGGGCAGGCGGGACAGGCCGCGGAAGGGGACGGCTACCGCCTGCCCGGCGGCTCGCCGCTCGGCTTCTCGGAGTTCCTCCGGCAGATCGAGACGGGGACCCTGTACCACATCGAGCAGACCCGCCGCCTGAGCGCCCGCAAGCGAGGGGCGGCGCGACGGGTGGCCGCGGCGGGGTTCCAGACCGCGCGCCTGCTCACCCGCTGGCTCGCCCGCTGAGCCCCGGACGTCCGGGGCTTGCAATCTTTCTCTAACCGAATAAGATAGACCCAGCTGTAAACCAAAGCTCGATCGCTTGCACCAGGATCGCGGCACCTTTTCCGAAGGGTCTGTCGTGATGAGAACGGGCATCCGTGCCCTCGCCTGGCTGGTCCTCATGTCGATTCCCGCGCTCGCGGTGGCGGGGGACGTGCGGTTCGTCGTCGGGGCGAGTGGCCGTATCGTGATCGTGAACGAGAACTCGGTCCAGCGTACGCGCCGGCTGTCGACGAAGCTCGTCGCTCTGCCGGACGGCAACCTGGAGCCGATGATCGCGCGCCACAGCGGGGACCAGAACCTGGATCCCAGGCTGGTGCGGGCGTTGATTCAGGCCGAGTCCGGCTACAACGTCAAGGCGGTCTCCAACAAGGGCGCCATCGGGCTGATGCAGCTCATGCCGGACACGGCGAGCGAGCTGAACATCCGCAACCCCTACGACCCGGACCAGAACATCCGGGGGGGCACGATGTACCTGCGCCAGATGATCGACCACTTCGCCGGCAAGGTGGAGCTGGCGATCGCGGCCTACAACGCGGGGCCGGGAGCGGTGGAGAAGCATCGCGGCATCCCCCCCTTCGCCGAGACCCGCGACTACGTCCGGCGCGTCCTCGCCCTCTGGCGCGGCGCCGACTTCAGCCTCCCCGCCGCGGCCACGATCCTGCTGCCCGGCAATACCCGCAAGCCCTATCTGGTCCGCGGCCCCAACAATCGCCTCGTCATGACCACCTCGCTGGGCGGTTCGAAGTAAGTTTGCCCTCCGGTCTCGTCGCGCGGGCCGGGGGCATATAGAATGCCCCCCCGGCGGACCTCCGTCTCCCACCCGGGGTCTGCCTTCAAAACGATGCTCAACCTGCCGAACCTGCTCTCGATCTTCCGCATCCTGCTGGTGCCGCCGCTCGTGGTGGTGCTGCTGACCAAGTTCGAGGGCAAGGAGTGGTGGGGGCTGGGCCTCTTCCTGCTCGCCTCGGTGATGGACTTCTTCGACGGCTATCTGGCGCGGCGGCGCCAGCAGGTCACCCGTCTGGGGACCCTGCTCGATCCGGCGGCCGACAAGATCCTGATCTCCGCGGCGTTCATCTCGCTGGTCGAGCTCGATCCGCGGATCGTGCCGGCCTGGATGGTGGTGGTCATCATCGCCCGCGAGTTCGCCGTGACCTCCCTGCGCGGCTTCGCCGCGGCCGAGAACCTGGTCATCCCCGCGGGGATGTCCGGCAAGATCAAGACGACCGTGCAGATCATCTCGATCGCGCTGCTGATCATCCACAACCAGATCAGCCGGCTGTTCCCCCATCTCGCGCCGTTCTCGCTCTGGGTGACGGTGGCGATCACCGTCTACTCCGGCGCCGAGTACTTCGTGCGCTTCGGCCGGCTCATTCTGCGCGGGGAGCTGGATTCCCCGCCCCCTTCCGTCACTCCCCCAGCTCCACCAGCGCCCACCGCGGCGGGCAATCGAAGCGGACGGGCACCACGGACATTCCCACCCCCGGATTGACGTAGAGCGTGGTCAGCCCCCGGTCGTTGGGGGCGGCGAATTCGAAGCGGCCGCGGTCGTAGAAGGCGCCGAGCGATGAGCGGGTGGTCGGGGCGCCGAAGAAGGGGAGGCGCATCTGGCCGCCGTGGGTGTGGCCGGCGAGCACCACCGGCAAGCCGCGCCGGGAGGCCTCGCGCACCACGTCCGCCATATGAGAGAGGACGATCACCGGCATTCCCGGCGGCACTTCGGGGCTGCGGGCGAGCGCCATCTCGATACGCGTTCCCCTCGTGCCGACGCGGAATCCCTTCGGCGCGCGGGCGCCGGCGGCCAGGACGAGCGGCTCGTCGAGCAGCACCTTCCCGGCGCGGTCCACCACGCGAAGGTTACGGTAGACCACGGTGCCGCCCCCCGAGGCCCAGAGCCCCACCGTCCCCGCCGTGACGCGGGTGGGAGTGCGGTCCTCGGCCTCGGCCTGCCAGCGCGACGGCTCGGGCCGGTTCGCCGGCCAGAGCCTGGCGCGGGCGAGCACCCGGCCGGGCTCGACCTCCGTCCGCACTTTCAGGCGATACCAGATCCCCGGCTGCGGACGCACCCGTGTGTCGTTCCTCCCGGTGAGCGCCGAGCCGTGCTCGAAGAGGGCGAAGGTGCCCCCGCGGCCCCAGCGCGATTCGTCGCGGCTGAGCTCGATCATTCGGTCCTCTCCTTCCACGTAGCGGCTGTGGAGGGAGATGCCGACGCCGGTCTCCTCGTCGTCGATCCGCGCCTCGCAGGTCACCTCGTAGCCGCTCCAGGAGAGCGGCCCGCCGGTATCCGCGAGGCCGGTGGGCGCCGGGTCGTAGTGGCTGTAGAAGTTCCGGTAGTCCGCATCCCGGCGGGCTCCATAGAGCCGGGCGCCGTCCACCGTCACCGGCCGGAACGGCGAGGGCCAGCGCCAGGCGAACGCGTCGTCCCCCACCTGCGTGTTGAGGCCCAGGAGCAGGAGGCCGCCGCCCGGGCCGATCCGGCGGCCCTCGTTGGACAGCCATTCGAGGCCGGTGCGCTGGAGCAGCCCGACCAGCTCCCCCTGGTGCTCGCTGTGCCCCTGGACGGCGTAGACCGGGGCGATCCGGCGCAGGGCGGCGACGAATGCCGCCACCGCCGCGGCGTTTCTCTGGAAAGCGGCCCCCGGCACGTCGTGGATCAGGTCGCCGCTGATCACGACGATATCCGGCCGGGCGGCGGCCACCTCGCCGAGCAACCGGTGGAGGAGCGGCATGTCGCCACGGATGTGGAGGTCCGAGAGGTGGGCCACCCGCACCCGGGGCACGGGCAGGTCGATCCGCACGTCGTCGCGGAAGAGCAGGAGACGGGGCTCGATCCAGCAGGCGTCGGCGATCCCCAGCAGCAGAGCGAGGAGGGAGCCCAGGACGAGGCGCCGCTTGACGGGCTTCCTCAATCTGGAGCGACCTAGAGCGACCTGATGCGATGCACCCGCATCAGGTTGGCCAGGGGGCGCTCGCGCACGGGGTGCCCCATGAGGATGATGATCCGCTCGCCGGGCTCCACGAGATTCGCCGCGAGCAGCTCGCGTTCGACGACGGTGACGATGTCCTCCAGGCTCCCCACCTGGAACTCGGCGACGAAGGGGCGCACGCCCCAGACCAGCTGGATCTGGCGCGCCACCCGCGGGTCGGGGGTGAAGGCCATGATCGGTGACGGCGGCCGGTAGCGGGCCACCAGGCGGGCCGTGAAGCCGCTCTGGCTGAAGGCCACGATGCGGCGGACTCCGATCTGCTCGGCCGCCTGCACGGCGGCGGCGGAGACGATGTCGGGCACGTCCAGCGAGAGCTCGGCGCCGGCCCCCTCGGGGTCGCCGGAGTCGTCGGGATCGAGCGCGAAGGTGCGCCGGGCGTGGATGTGCCCCAGCGGCTGGAGCGTGGGCCGGGTGTTTTTCTCGCGGGCGTAGTCCTCGGCCTCCTGGATGATCCGCGCCATGGTCTCGACGACCAGGACGGGGTACTTGCCGGCGGCGGTCTCGCCCGAGAGCATCAGGGCGTCGGCGCCGTCGAAGACGGCGTTGGCCACGTCGGTCGCCTCGGCGCGGGTGGGGCGCGGCTGCTCGACCATCGACTCCAGCATCTGGGTTGCCACGATCACCGGTTTGCCGGAGAGGCGGCTGGCGGCGACGATCTTCTTCTGCAGCACCGGCACCCTGTAGAGCGGCACCTCGACGCCGAGGTCGCCGCGGGCGACCATCAGGCCGTCCGCCGCCTCGGTGATCTCCTCGAGCTTCTCGATCGCGGTCTTGCGCTCGATCTTGGCGATGATCGGGATGCGCCCGCCGGCCTCCGACACCACCGCGCGGATGGCCTCGACGTGCGCCCCCTCGCCGACGTAGCTGGCGGCCAGGTAGTCGGCCTCCTCGGCGACGGCGAAGGCGATGTCGGAGCGGTCCTTGGCGGAGACCTCGAAGGGGAGGTCGGTGTCCGGCAGGTTGATCCCCTTGCGCGTCTTCACCGGGCCGCCGTTGACGACCCTCGCCCGCACGCGGTCCCCCTGCTTCGACTCGACCCGCAGCTCGACCAGGCCGCCGTCGATCAGCACCCGCTCGTCCGGCTGGAGGTGCTCCAGGATCTCCGGATCGACGGGTAGGTCGACGTCGTGCGCCTCGGGGCCGAGGACGACCTCCTGGTTGGGCTTGAGGACGCGCGGCTCGTCGTGGATCGTGCCGAGACGGTAGCGGGGGCCCATGAGGTCGAGCACCACCGGCAGATGGCACCCTTCCTCGGCGGCGACGCGGCGGACGCGGCGGAGGGTCTCGCGATGCTGCTCCTGGGTGCCGTGGGAGAGGTTGAGGCGAAACAGGTCGACCCCGGCGCGGACGAGCCCCCGCAGCACCGTCTCGTCGCGGCTCACCGGACCGAGGGTCGCCATGATCTTTGCTCTTCGTTCCATGGCGCGGAGATTACCACCTCGAAAAAATGACCTGGAAATCGGCCCGGGAAGTCGCTCCGCGGGCTCCGTGTTACCATTCTCGCCCCCGCGAGCGGGCTCACACCAGAGAGAGGTTTTCCCGATGTTTGACGGTTTGCAAGATAAGCTCCAGGAAGTCTTCCGCCAGCTCAAGGGGGAGGGCAAGGTCACTCCCGAGGCGCTCGACGCGGCGCTGCGCCAGATCCGCATGGCGCTGCTCGAGGCCGACGTGCACCTCCGGGTGGTCAAGCCCTTCATCGACCGGGTGCGCGAGCGCGCGCTCGGCCAGGAGGTCCTCGAGAGCCTCACCCCCGCGCAGCAGGTGGTGAAGATCGTGCGCGACGAGCTGAGCTCGCTGCTCGGCGACGAGGGGACCGAGCTGCGTCTCGATGGCCGGCCGACGGTCATCATGCTCTGCGGCCTCCAGGGCTCGGGCAAGACGACCACCGCCGGCAAGATCGCCAAGCGGCTGAAGAAGCGCGGCAAGCACCCGCTGCTGGTGGCCGGCGACCTCCAGCGCGCCGCCGCGGTCGAGCAGCTCAAGCAGGTGGGCAAGGGGGTCGACGTGCCGGTGCTCGAGCCCGAGCCGGGGGAGAAGGTGGTGGACCTCGGCGCCCGCGCCCTCTCCGTCGCCCGCCAGCGCGGCCACGACGTGGTACTCATGGATACCGCCGGCCGCCTGCACGTCGACACGGCGCTGATGGACGAGATCCGCCAGCTGGCCGACCGCATCCAGCCGCACGAGATCCTCTTCGTGGCCGACTCGATGACCGGCCAGGACGCCGTCAAGAGCGCCGAGCAGTTCGCCGCGGTGCTGCCGCTGACCGGGGTCATCCTCACCAAGCTCGACGGCGACTCCCGCGGCGGCGCGGCGCTGTCGATCCGCACCGTCGCCCGGGTGCCGATCCGCTTCGTGGGCGTCGGCGAAAAGCCCGACGACCTCGAGCTGTTCCACCCCGAGCGCATGGCCTCGCGGATGATCGGCATGGGCGACGTCCTGTCGCTGATCGAGAAGGCCGAGCGCGGCCTCGACGCCGCCGAGACCGAGCGGCTCGCCAAGCGGATGGTCAACCAGCAGTTCACCCTGGAGGACCTGCGCGACCAGCTCCGGCAGCTCCGCAAGCTGGGCCCCCTCGCCTCGGTGCTCGAGATGCTCCCCAAGGTCGGACCGCTGCGCGGCCTCGATTCGTCGAGCGTGGACGAGAGCGGCCTCAAGAAGGTGGAGGCGATCATCAACTCGATGACCCCGCTCGAGCGGCGGCGTCCTGACGTCCTCAACGGCGGCCGCAAAAAGCGGATCGCCATGGGCTCCGGCACCTCGGTCGCCGAGATCAACCGCCTGCTCAAGCAGTACCGGACGATGCAGAAGATGATGAAGGGGGTCCAGGGCAAGTGGCTGCGCCGCGCCATGGGCTCCGGCGGCCAGGCCCGGGCCTAGGCGCTGGTGGAGTCCGCCGCCTTCGCCTCCGGCTGCCTCCCCTGCGCCGTGATCCTCGTGGCCCCCTTGGCCCCTCCGGGGACCTCCGGCACCGGCAGATCCTTGGGCAGCTTTCCACCGGGCTCATTCTTCGGCCACGAGGGATCGGTGCCGTATTTCTCCCCGTCGCTGGCGTAGTCCGCCCAGGCCCAGTAGGCGGGGCGCAGGCCGTGGAACTCGTCGAACCAGGCGACGTGGCCGGCGTCGTCGCGCAGGATGTGGAGGGTGTCGAGGGGGTGCGGCAGGTCCGCGGGGGCCTTGCTCACGCCGTCCAGCTCCCCGCGGGGGATCCGCATCAGAATCCAGAGCCCGGTGTAGTCGAGCGAGTCGAGGTTCTTGGGCAGCCGGGTCTTCTGATCCAGGATGATCTGGCGCCCCACGTCGCGCTGCCGCATCTGATCCGCGTCCACCCCGCCGACGTGGGACCTGGCGCCGGGGATCACCACGTGCCCCTTCGGCGTGACGCAGAGGTTCTCCACCGTCAGCTCGCGGATCCACCAGGCGCGGGCGGCGGTCAGAACCTCCTGATCCTGAGCCCGGTCGGAGAGCAGCCAGAGCCCGGCCACCGCCGCCTGCCACCAGGCGAAGTGGCTGGGCGTGCCGAACTCCGAAACCTTGCCGCGCGCCATGTGCCCGACCCTGTCCTGCATCGCGAAGAAATCGAGCGCCTTCTGGCGCCCGGCCTTCTTCTCCTGCGGATTCCCCTGGAGCCCATAGGCGTAGGCGGTGGCCGCGGCGAGCGCCCAGTGGTTGGGGGTGCCCCCCGTGAAGTTGAGACCGGCCGGAGTTCCCTGCTCACCGGCGATCTGGCGTCGCAGCAGCGTGGCGAAACCCTTTTCGGCGCCCATCGTTTCTCCCTCCCGGTTGTCGTTCGTTCGCTGCCAGTATAACGATTCCGGCCCAGGCGCTGCTGAGCCCGGTCTTGCGCGCACGACCGACGTCGGCACAGGCCCGGAAAGCTTCCGCGCTCTCCTCCGCACCGCGCGCGGTCGACGCGAAGCCGGGAGAACCGGTCCCGGGATCTCTCGCGGAGATCCGCGCGGAACTCGAGACTGCCGCGGAACTTTTCGATCCCACGCCGGAGCCGCTCGGGGATGTCCTGAAACCTTCTGAGGTGGCGCGCCGGGCGAGGGGAAAGGCCCAAGAAGACAGGGGGGACGCCTGGTGGATTGGGGGGAACGTCCCGGAGCTTGGGGGAATCGATTTTCGGATTTGGGGAGCCGCTTCCGCCGTCCGGGGAAACGCCCCTGCCGATAGGGGAGCCGTCCATGGCCTCGGGGCGACCGCCTCCAGGAATGGGGGAGGCGCGTTCAGGCCGAGGGGAACCGTCCAGGAGGACCGGGGAAACGCCGGCAGTGAAAGGGCGGTCGTTTCCGTGATCCGGGGAGCTCAGCTCTCGCGGTCTTCAAGCCTGTAGAAACAGGTGCCCAGATGCTTCTGTTGAACCCGGATCAGCCGGAAAGAACGTCCGAGCCGGGGAGACCGGATCCAGCCGTCCATGCCTGGTTGGATCGTATCGTAACGGCCATTATGGAGGCTATAGATTTCGAACTGGAGATCCTCATTACGGGCGTCGACCACCCATAATTCGGGCACGCCCGCCTGAGCGTACAGAGGGGGGAGCCGTTGGGTATCCTTCTTTACCGAGCCATCGCTGACGATCTCGACGACCAGATCGGTGGCTCCTTCGAGACCTGAGAAACGGCCCGGTCCCTTTCGTCGGGCAGCTGGAGACAGGCGGACCTTGCCCGTCGCGAGGGAGTCGTAAAGCACGACGAGGACATCCGGTTCGACGGAAAGGGCGGCAAAGCGTGATGCCAGCCGGGTGCTGTCCGTAAAGACGCTACCCAACTCAGCCTCGGCAATCAGGACGTGCAACTTGGAGCCGATCGCCATTTTCGGCGCCGCATGGGTATAGAGATCTTCCGGGCTCATGTCGACTTCAACGTCTCCCCCTAGATAGTCGATGCGCCCGGTATCCGGGAACTCCCCGGAATCGACCCATCCCTGGAATCCCTCGAAGCTGAAAGCATCCTGGGGGATCCGAAAGTTCTCTTCAACGAAGATTGCGTGCCGTCGGGCCATAACGAATTCTATCTCCTGATGCCGATCCCGGGAAGATCTCGGGCTCGCCGCCTCCAAGGATACTCCTGTCGCTACCTCCGGAGGCTGATGGCCCGGAAGAACTCCTCCGCCGCGCGGGCGGGGTCGCCGACCAGGGCGCTGGTGCCCTCGGTGAGCCAGTCGGCGGGGAGGTACTGCCGGTACGGGGAGTGTAAAAAGCGCTGGTCGAAGAGGGCGATGACGCCGGTGTCCTCCGGCGAGCGGATCAGGCGGCCGGCGGCCTGCACCACGCGCGTCATCCCCGGCACCACGAAGGAGTACTCGAAGCCGCGCTCGAAGCGCTCCTCGTAATAATCCTTGAGCAGCTGCTGCTCGAGCGTCATCGCCGGCAGGCAGGGACCCACGATCGCCACCGCCTTGAGCACCTCGCCGGGATAATCCACCCCCTCCGCGAACACGCCGCCGGCGACCGCCACCAGCAGGATGTCGCCGAAGACCGCCGAGCGCAGGGCCTGCAGGAGGATCTCGCGCTCGGCCTCGCTGTCCGCCTGGCGCTGGACGAGCACCCGCTTGCCGCGCAGGCGCATGCGGCCGGTCACCTGGGAGAGGAAGGCGTAACTCGGGAAGAGAGCGAGGCAGTTGCCCGGCACCGCGTCGGCGAACCCGGCCAGGCGCTCGGCGATGCGCTCGTAGTTCGCCGGCCGCTCGCGATAGGTGGTGGCGACGCTGGGGTCGATGACCACCCGGCGGTTCTCGGCCGGGAACGGATTGGCGATCTCGACGAACGCCGTGCGGCCGGCCTCGAAGCCGAGCAGGCCGGTGTAGAACTCGGGGGGCGACAGGGTCGCCGAGAGTCCCACCGTGGCGTGCGTGCGCTGGATCACCTCGCCGAGGAAGCGGCTGGGGTCCTTGCAGAGGATCTTGAGCCGGCCATCCCCCTTCTTGTACTCCACGCAGTGGCTGAAGGCGGCGTCGGAGACCATCAGGCCGTTGAGGAAGCGGAGGAAGTTGAAGTAGAGCTCGACGAACGGGTCCTCGGGCTGGAAGCTGCGGGTCTCGCGCTGGTGCTCCAGATAGTCGACGAAGGCGGCGTCGAGCTCCGGCCGCAGCCGCCAGAAGCGGTCCTCCGGCATCGGCCAGACCACGGCGCGGTCGCCGGGGGGGCCCTCCTCCAGGGCGTCGGCCACCGTCTCGTCGATCAGCGCGGCGAGCTTGAAGCAGAGGTTCTCGATCCGCATGTGGATCGGCTCGCCCCAGCGCCCCACCACCTCCCCGGCCCGGCGCGCCGTGTTCGAGGAGAGCTCGGGGCTGTAGTAGCCGCGCCCGCGATCGACCAGGTTGTGGACCTCGTCGATCACCAGGACGATGTCGGAGAGGTCCTCGTCGGCGGCGAAGCCGGAGAGCGAGACGTAGGGATCGAAGACGTAGTTGTAGTCGCAGACCGTGACCTGAACCCGCCCCGAGAGCTCCAGGCTCACCTCGAAGGGGCAGACCTCGGCCTCGCGGGCGGCGTTGAAGACGTGGTCCGGCTCGATGGCGGGGTGGGAATCGTAGATCCGCGCCAGCACGCCGGTGGTGGCGAGCTTCAGGCCGTAGTCCTTGGCGAAGCGGCAGTACTCCTCGTGGCAGAGGATCTGGTCGTTGGCGCACATCTTCGCCTTGGCCCGCAGGCGCAGGGAGCGGAACGCCGACTCCTGGTTGAGGAGGTTGAGCACGGCGGTCGCCATCTCCTGCTGGGTGTTCTTGGCGGTGAGCACGAAGAGGCGTTTGTCGTGCGCCAGGGCGTAGCGCAGGGCGGGGTAGAGGGCGGC
This sequence comes from uncultured Acidobacteriota bacterium, assembly GCA_963698025.1. GTDB lineage: Bacteria > Acidobacteriota > Thermoanaerobaculia > Multivoradales > UBA5704 > DATARR01. Next base: position 5,012,656 of record OY969112.1, read on the forward strand.
GACGGTCTTGCCGATGCCGGTGGTGGCCTGGAGCAGAAGATGCTCGCGGTTGGCGACGGCGGTCTCGACGGCGGCGAGGATCAGCTCCTGGCCGGGGCGCGTCTGGCGGTAGGGGAAAGTGAGCCGCTCGGCCGCGGCGTGCCGCTCGGCGGCCCGGCGTTGATCGGCCTCCCAGGAGTAGATCAGCGAGTTGACGCGGCGGCGGACGCTCGCTTCCAGGCCCTTGAGATCGGGGGTGAGGGGCTCGCGCTCGGTGTCGTCGCTGCCGATGGCGATCAGCACCAGCTCGGCGCGCACCGGGCTCGGCTCGGTCTGGGCGAGCATCCAGGCGTAGAGGAGGGCTTGGCGCTGGTAGCTCTCGCGCACTGCGGGGGGGAGGGCACCGCCCCGGCGCACCGACTTGATCTCCTCGACGATCAGAGTGCCGTCCGGCTCGCGGCGCAGGCCGTCGGCGCGCCCCTGGACGGTTACCTTCCACCCCCGGTGCTCGAAGGAGTGGGAGATCACCACCTCGCGCCGGTAGGTGGGATCCTCCTCGAGCTTGGCCTCCTGATAGCGACCGTGGATTGCCTGCCCCAGCCAGAGCCGTTCGTAGCCGCCGCGGCTGGAAAAGCCGAGGCTGCGCAGAAACGGCGATTCGAGGAGATCGGCGACGGAGAGATCGAGCCTGAGGCTCTCGGGGTCGAAACGCGGGGCCATCGCGGGGAATTATACGTCTCAATGCCGCCTGACGCTGGTTCTGCTGCCACGAGCACAGGACGCGGCAGAAATCAGCGGGACCATGACTCCATTTGCTCCAGAGATCGGTTACGAAGCTGGACACCGCCGATTTTCTCGTCCCCGCGCTTGTTTTCACCGTCCGGACGGATTTTTTGGCCGGAGGCTCCGATTTTTAGCTGGACGGCCGGTTTTTTCGCTTCCCGGACGCCGTTCTTTCTTCCCGGACGGCCATCCTGGAGTTTTGGACGTCCGTCTTTCTTCCCGCGGCGCCGTCTTTCTATCCGGGCCGTCATCTTCGTAAGATGATGGGCCGTCTTTCCTTTTGAGGCGCCATCTTCGTTCCGGAGCCTCTATCTTTCTTCGCGCAGGATAATCCTGGCTTGAAACGACAAGAGCCCGGGCGTTGCCGTCCGGGCTCCCTATGTAAAACGTGGAGATCTTCTACCGGCCGTCGTGGTCGGCGTCGCCGGGAAGGGCCCGCTCGACGCGGTGCCAGGCGGCGCGTACGGCGTCCTTGACGTTCCCCCAGGCGAGGCTGGAGCCTCCCCGGGCGTCGTTCCAACCGCGTTCCAGATCACCCTCCGCATCAGCCCATTTCCTTCCCTGGTAGCGATGGGCGGCGTCGGTGCCGTACTGGTAGGCCGGTTGATACTCCTCGTAGTTGCTGGCCGGGTTCGCATAGTGGCGGGAGCCGTGGGTCTCGCGCCAATAGCGATCCTCATCCGCGGTGAACCGGGTCGGCTGGGTTTCCGTTCCGATCCGGTCCACGCCGGGGATGCCCGGGTTGGTCTCGATGGAGATCTCCTGCTCGGTGGCGCCGCCGATGCTCGGGGCCGTGCCGATCCGGTTCGTGCCGGTCAGGCTGCTGACGCGCTCGAACATGCCGAGCCCGGCGTCGGTGCTGCGGTCGGCGGGCTTGGGATCCAGCTCGGCGGTGGCCATCTTTCCGGAGGTGTCTTTTTTCTCGTCGTTCATTTTGTCCTCCCTCGCTCTTTCTACTCTGCAAACGCGAGGCCAAAAATGGAAAAGGCGCCCCGCGGGGCGCCTCTACGAATCCAGGTGGAGCGGGATCTAGCGGCCGTCGCCGTCGGCGTCGCCCGGAAGGGCGCGCTCGACGCGGTGCCAGGCATCCTTGGTGGCGTGCTTGGCGTCGCTCCAGGCGAGCTTGGACTTGCCCTTGGCCTGCTCCCAGCCGTGCTGGAGATCGTTCTCGACCTCGTCGAACTTGCGGCCGGCATGGGTGCTGGCCGAGTCGTGACCGTAGCGGTAGGCCGGAGCGTAGTCGTCGTCGTAGGTGTGACCGCTCTTGTAATAGGACTGGGAGGCGTGGTTCTCCCGCCAGTAGCGGTCGTTCTCGGTGCGGCCGGCAACCCGGTGCCAGGCGTCCTTGGTGGCGTTCTTGGCGTCGCTCCAGGCGAGCTGAGACTTGCCCTTGGCCTGCTCCCAGCCGTGCTGGAGGTCGTTCTCGGCCTCGTCGAACTTGCGGCCGGCATGGGTGGCGGCCGAGTTGTAGCCGTACTGGTAGGCCGGGGCGAGGTCGTCGTAGGAGCGGTTGGCCGCGTAGGGGCGCTTGGAGTAATTATTGCGCCAGTAGGCATCTTCCTCTGTGGGATTGACCCCCTCGGCGACACCCTTGCCGGCCAGACCACCGGCCACGCCGCCGACGGCGGCGCCGATCACCGCGCCCACCGGACCGCCGACCGCGCCGCCGATGGCCGCGCCGGTCACCGCGCCGCCGGCCGCGCCGACGCCGGTGCCGACCGGATGAGCGCCCGGCGCGCCGGTGATGGGATCAGGGTTCGCATCGTGCTTCGCCGTGGTGTCCAAACCGGCCGGAGTCGTCGTGCCGGTGGTGGGGTTCTTTTCGTCGTTCATGAGAGTTTCTCCTGGTAGTCGTTGGACTGCGGGCTCCAGCTCTACAACGCGAAAAGGTTATTGCAAAGCTAGGGCCAACTTGCTTCGCCTTGCCTTCACCTACGCCCCCGGGATACCCTCACCGGACGATCATGCGGGCATCGAAGGCGTTTGGAATCGTCGGCCTTGGTCTCGTCCTGGCCTCAGGGTTGGCCGGGTCGGGTTGCCGCGATTTGAGCTATGCCGCGGGCGACCCCCACAAGCTCCGCGTCGGCATCGTCTTCGACAGCGGCGGCAAGGACGACCGCTCGTTCAACGCCGCGGCCTGGAAAGGGGTGCGGCGGGCGGCGAAGGACTTCCCCATCGTGCTGCGCGACGCCGAGCCGGGCGATCCCACCTCGCTCGAGCCCGCCATGCGCGCCTTCGCCGAGGTGGGCTACGACCTGGTGATCGGCATCGGCTTCGCCCAGACGCCGATCGTCGAGGCGGTCGCCAAGGACTACCCGAAGATCAACTTCGCCATCGTCGACGGCGTCAGCGATCTGCCCAACGTCGCCTCCCTGATCTTCAAGGAGCACGAGGGGAGCTATCTCGTGGGCATGATCGCGGCCCACGAATCGAAGACCGGCGTGCTCGGCTTCGTGGGAGGGATGGACATCCCGCTGATCCACAAGTTCGAGGTCGGCTACGAGGAGGGAGCGCGGGCGGTGAACCCGAAGATCCAGGTGATCCAGAACTATGTCGGCGTCACCGAGTCGGCGTGGAACAACCCCGGCAAGGGGAAGGAGCTCTCCGTCGCCCAGATCGGCAAGGGGGTGGACGTGATCTTCGCCGCCGCCGGCAACTCGGGGCTCGGCGCCTTCGACGCCGCCGAGCAGTACGGCAAGTACGTCATCGGCGTCGACTCCAACCAGAACTGGGTCAAGCCCGGCTTCGTCCTCACCAGCATGGTCAAGCGGGTGGACAACGCGGTCTACCAGATCGTCGGCGACATGGTGAATCACCGCTTCAAGGGGGGCATCCACGTCTACGGCCTGGAGAACGACGGCATCGGCTACGCCATGGACCAGTACAACGCCAAGCTGATATCCCCCGACGTGATCCGCCAGGTCGAGGCCGCGAGAGCCAGGATCATCCGCGGTGAGATCAAGGTCACCGACGCGATGGCGAAGTAGCCGCGAAGAGCCTTCTATGCTCGAGCTGCGCGACATCACCAAGCGTTTCGGCGACGTGCTGGCGAACGACCGCGTCAGCCTCGCCGTGGCTCCCGGGACGATCCACGCCCTCGTCGGCGAGAACGGCGCCGGCAAATCGACCGCCATGCGGATCGCCTACGGCTTCTACGCCGCCGACTCCGGCGACGTGGTGGTGGACGGCCAGGCGCGCCGGCTGGCCAGCCCGCACGACGCGATCGCTCTCGGCATCGGCATGGTGCACCAGCACTTCATGCTGGTCGAGACGATGACGGTGGCCGAGAACATCGTGCTGGGGATCGAGCCAGGGTCCCCCCTGGCGCTCGACCTCAAGGGGGCCGCAGCGCGCGTTCGCGCCCTGTCGGGTGAGTTCGGCCTCGAGATCGACCCCGCCGCCCGCGTCGACACTCTCTCCGTGGGCCAGCAGCAGCGGGTCGAGCTGCTGAAGGCCCTCTACCGCCAGGCGCGCCTGCTGATCCTCGACGAGCCGACCGCCGTGCTGGCGCCGCAGGCGGTGGCCGACCTCTTCCGCATCCTGCGCGGCATGCGGGAGCAGGGGAAGACAATCGTCATCGTCACCCACAAGCTGTCGGAGGTGCTGGCGATCTCGGACGAGGTGACGGTGATGCGCGACGGCCGCGTCGTGGGGCACCGTAAGACGCCTGAGACCAGCGCCGCCGAGCTCGCCCGCCTGATGGTGGGGCGCGACGTGCTGCTGCGGGTGGTCAAGCCGGAAGCCAGGCCGGGCGCGCCGGTGCTGCGCGTGCGCGACCTGTCGCTGAAGGGCGCCGAGGGCGGACGCCGGCTCGACGGCATCTCCTTCGAGGTCCGCGCCGGCGAGATCCTGGGGGTCGCGGGGGTCGAGGGGAACGGCCAGACCGAGCTCATCGACACGCTCGCGGGGCTGGTGGACCGCCGGAGCGTCACCGGCGCGATCGAGCTCGGCGGCGCGGACGTCACCGCCCTGCCGGCCCGCGGCCGCAACGCGCGGGGGATCGCCCACGTTCCCGAGGACCGCCAGCGGCGCGGCCTGCTGCTCGACTTCGACCTCGCGGAGAACGCCATCCTGGGGGTGGACGACCGGCCGCCGGTCGCGATCGGCCCGGGCCGCTCCTGGCTCGACCGCGAGGCGATCCGCCGGCGGGCGCAGAAGATCGTCGACGCCTTCGACGTCCGCCCGCCGGACCTCGACCTCCCCGCCCGCTCCCTCTCCGGCGGCAACCAGCAGAAGCTGATCCTAGGCCGCGAGCTCGAGCTGCCGCCGAAGCTCCTGCTGGTGGCCCAGCCGACGCGCGGAGTGGACATCGGCGGCATCGAGTTCATCCACCGCCGGCTGGTCGAGCTGCGGGATTCGGGGTGCGCCATCCTGCTCGTCTCCTCCGAGCTCGAGGAGGTGACCGCCCTGGCCGACCGCCTGCTGGTCATGCGCCGGGGGCGGATCGTAGCCGAGGTGGACCCGGCGCGGACGTCCACCGAAGAGATCGGACTGTTGATGACCGGCGGCGAGGCCGCGGCCTAAAAGAAATCAGCCCAATGAAATTCTTGCGCGAGCTCCTCTTCCCCCTGGCCGCGGTGGTCGCGGCCTTTCTCGTCGGCGCGGTCCTCGTGGCGCTCGTCGGCGACAGCCCGGTCCGCACCTACGAGTTGCTGATCGGCAGCGCGCTCACCTGGCCGGACGGCATCGGCTACACGCTGTTCTATGCGACGCCGCTGATCTTCACCGGTCTCGCGGTGGCGGTGGCCTTCCGCTGCGGCCTGCTGAACATCGGCGCCGAGGGGCAGCTCTACATCGCCGCCTTCGCCACCGCCTGGGTGGGGATCACCTTCGCGGGGTGGTCGGCCTGGCTGCTGGTCCCGCTCTGCTTTCTCGCGGCGGTCCTCTCCGGGGCGGCCTGGGGAGCGATCCCGGGCGTGCTCAAGGCGCGCTTCGGGGCGCACGAGGTGATCACCACGATCATGATGAACTTCATCGCCGTCGCCCTGGCGAGCTACTTCACGCAGTACCACTACAAGCCGCCGGGCGATCCGATCCTGGAGACGGTGCCGATCGGCGCGGGAGCTCACATCGCGCGCTTGGGGCGGTTCATCCCGGGGTTCCCGGAGCGCATCCCGCTCAACCTCGCCTTCCCGCTGGCGCTCGTGGTCAGCCTGCTCGTCTACCTCTTCCTCTGGCGCACGCGCTGGGGGTACGAGATCCGGGCCACCGGCGCGAGCCCGGCGGCGGCGGAGTACGGCGGCATCTCGACCGGCCGTCAGATCGTGCTGGCGATGGCGGTCTCGGGAGGGCTGGCGGGCATGGTGGCGATCAGCGAGGTGATGGGCTACCGCTACCGCTACTACGACGGCTTCTCGGCCGGCTACGGCTTCACCGCCATCGCGGTGGCCCTGCTCGGGAGGAACCACCCGGCCGGCGTGATCCTCTCCTCGCTATTGTTCGGGGCGCTGCTGCGGGGGGGCTGTTCGTGGACATCTTCACCGCCAACGTGTCGAAGGACCTGGTGCAGGTGCTCCAGGCGATTATCATCCTCTTCGTGGCGGCGGAGGCGATGTTCCGCGGCCCCTTCGCGAGGCTGACCAGGCGCGCATGAGCAAGATCCCGATCCTCGCGCTGCTGTTCTCGGCCGTCCGCCTGGCGACCCCGCTGCTGCTGGCGGCGCTCGGCGGCCTCTTCTCGGAGCGCTCCGGGGTGATCAACATCGGCCTGGAAGGGTTGATGCTCGCGGGCGCCTTCACCGCCGCGGTGATGACCCACTACAGCAACAACCCCTGGGTGGGGCTGCTGGCTGCGATCCTGGCCGGGATCGGCGTGGCGCTGATCCACGCCGTGGCCTGCATCCGCTACCGGGCCGACCAGGTGGTGAGCGGCACGGCGATCAACATCCTCTTCCTCGGCGTGCCGGCCCTGCTCTCCGGGGCGCTGTTCGAGTCGACCGGGGCGACGCCGCAGATCCCGAAAGATCAGCTGCTGCCGCTGGCGCCGATCGTCCTCGCCTTCGCCCTGGTGCCGGTGACCTGGTGGGTGCTGAACCGTACGCCGTTCGGCCTGCGTCTGCGGGCGGTGGGGGAGAACCCCGAGGCGGCGGACACGGCGGGGGTGAACGTGGCGCGCATCCGTTACGCCGGGGTGCTGCTCTCCGGAGCGCTGGCGGCGATTGGCGGCGCCTACCTCTCGATCGGCCAGTCGTCGCTGTTCACCCGCAACATGACCGCCGGCCGCGGGTTCATCGCGCTGGCCGCCCTGATCTTCGGCAAGTGGCGGCCGGTGCAGACGATGCTCGCCTGCCTGCTCTTCGGCGTCGCCGAGGCGCTGTCGATCCAGATGCAAGGGGTCTCCGAGATCCCGGTCCAGTTCATCCAGATCATTCCCTACGTGCTCACCATCGTCGTCCTCGCCGGCTTCATCGGCCACTCCCGGGCGCCGCGGGCGCTGGGGCTGCCGTATCAGAAGAAGAGATAGATCGCGTGTACCGGCATCCGCCCATGGTAGACCGTTGCGCATCGACATGACCTGCCCAAGAGGATGAAGCGATGGACCAGGAGCTGATCGCCTACTTTGATGCGCGCTTTCGGGAGGCCTCGCAGCAGGTTGAGGGTCTTCGGGAGGAGACCACGGGGCAGATTTCGAGTCTTCGAGATGAGCTCGTAGGCTTCCGTAAAGAAACCTCTCAAAATTTCAGTCGGGTGGACGATGAAATCCGGCAGGTTCATGTTTTGGTTGAAGGCCTGCGGGATGAGATCCAGATACTAGCCGAAGGATTGTCCGGTTTCGGCGAGCAGTTGAATGCCTTCCGAACGGAGGCTTCGCAATCTAATACAGAGTTGGACCGTCGCATCCGCCCCTTGGAGATGCGGAAGGTTTGAGGGCAGGGGATCCCCTCGACCTTCTCCGCGAGAAATTCGGCAAGACTCCCGGTTAGACTACGCGGCATGCGCCGTACCGCCGTCCTTTCGTCAGTCCTCTCCCTCTGTCTGCTCACGTCCGGCCTCGCCGCGGCAGCTCCCCTGGAGCAGGCTCTGGCCGCCGAGGTGGCCCGTACGGCCGCGGCTTCCGGGGCTATCGGGGTCAACGTCGTCGAGCTCGACACCGGCGAGACGGTCTTCTCGTACAACGCCGACGAGCCGCGGGTGATCGCCTCGAACAGCAAGCTGTTCACCACGGCGGCGACCCTGGATGCCCTCGGCGCCGGTTACCTCTTCGAGACCCGCTTCCTGATGCGGGGGGCGGTGGATCACGGCACCCTGCGCGGCGATCTCGGAGTGGTGGGATCGGGCGATCCGCAGATCTCGGGCCGCGAGTACGGCGGGGACGCCTACGGCGCGTTCCGCCCCTGGGCGGCGGCGCTGCGGGCCCGCGGCGTCCAGCGGATCACCGGCGACCTCTATCTCGCCAGCGGCCTCTTCGAGCCGACCCAGATCCACCCCGAGTGGCCGCGCGACCAGCTCACCGACTGGTATGAGGCCCCGATCGCCTCTCTCGCCTTCAGCGACAACTGCATCCTGGTGCGGGTCTGGCCGGGGGTCGCGGGGCGGCTGGCGGTGGTGGAGACCGTGCCGCCGGTGCCGATCGTCCGCGTGGACAACAGCGCCCTGACCGCCTCCTCGCGCCGCGGGACCCGCCTCTTCGTGGGCCGCACCGGCGACCTGCTGACCGTCCGCGGGTCGATCGACGCTGGCTCGGGGCCCTTCGAGACCTGGGTGACCGTGCCCGATCCGGTGCTCTACTTCGGCCTCGGTCTGCGCGGCGCGCTCGCCGAGGAGGGGGTCGCGGTCGACGGCGAGATCCGGCCCGTGGCGCAGCTCCCGGACGCGGTCTGGGACCGGGTGGCCGTCCACCGCAGCGACCTCGTCACCGCCATCACCACGACCAACAAGCGGAGCCAGAACTTCTACGCCGAAACCCTCTCCAAGGTCCTCGGCGCCGCCCGCTGCGGCGAGGGGAGCTGGAGCGCGGGGACGCGGGCGATCGAGGAGTTTGTCGCCTCGCTCGGCGCCCCCCCCGGCAGCGTCCACCTGGTGGACGGCTCCGGCATGAGCCGCAGCAACCAGGCCTCGCCGCGGGCGATCACGATGCTGCTGCGGCACATGTTCTTCCACCCGGCGTGGGCGGAGTACGTCCAGTCGCTCCCCTACGGCGGGGAGGACATGAAGTCCTGGAAGCGGCGGCTGGCGGCCCCCCCCTATCGCGGGAACGTGTTCGCCAAGACGGGGACGCTCAACGGCGTCTCGGCCCTCTCGGGCTACGCCAAGGCCGTGTCGGGCAAGTCCTACGCCTTTTCGATCGTCGTCGAGCGGTGCAGGATCGACGCTCACGGCGCCCAGGACCGGATCGTGATGGCGCTGATCGACAACGGTTAGGTTCCATTCCAGGTAGAATGCACGCGTCGTCGCGGTGCGGCATACCCGTTCCGACGTTCCAACGACCGCGAGGAGGATGCCCTTGGTCACGTCCGAAGCCCGCCCGGTCAATTACCGGGGGTTGATGAAGAAGGTGGAGCAGGCGGTCGCGGCCATGGACCGCGCCGAGGACGTCGGCTCGACGATCCACTCCCTGCTCGAGATCATCATCGACAAGTTCCAGGACGAGCTGGGCATCTACGGTGGCCGTCTCTACCAGCGCCGCGGCGGCTACTACGTGCTGCAGGCCACCTTCGGCGACGCCAAGGAGGTCCCCCAGGGGCTCAAGGTGCCGATCTCCTATCCGCCGGTCCAGCTCCTGCTCGAAGAGGGCACCGTCTACATGGACGACGAGGACCCGAACATCGACCGCAACCTCGAAGGGCTCCTGGGCGTCCAGCAGTTCGCCGCCATCGAGGTGGGGAGCGAGGAGTACATCCTCGCTTTCAACGTCGCCGCCGGGCACGACCGCGACGACATCCTCTTCTCCCTCGGCATCCTGCGCCACAGCGTCAACCAGAAGATCCGCCGCGACAAGATGGAGGGGATCTTCGAGCAGGCACGCAAGATCCAGGCGTCGATCCTGCCGCGCCGGGAGCCGGAGTATGGCGAGTTCGACATCTTCGGCCGCTCCGAGCCGATGGAAGAGGTGGGCGGCGACTTCTTCGACTACATCCCGCTGACCAAGAAGATCCTCGGCCTCGCCATCGCCGACGTCTCCGGCCACGGCCTCCCCGCCGCTCTCCAGGTGCGCGACATCTACATGGGGCTGCGGATGGGGCTCGCGCGCGACTTCAAGATCGTGCGCACAGTCGAGCGGATGAACAACATCATCCACCAGAGCACGCTGACCAGCCGTTTCGTGTCGATGTTCTACGGCGAGCTCGAGCTCAACGGCGTCTTCATCTACGTCAACGCCGGGCACCCGCCGCCGGTCCATATCGCGGCCGATGGCACGGTGCGCAACCTGGAGGAGGGGGGGCCGGTGCTCGGGCCGCTCCCCGACGCCACCTACGAGCGCGGCTTCGTCCGGATGAAGCCGGGCGACATGCTGGTCTTCTACACCGACGGTATCTGCGAGACCCAGGGGCGGGACGAGAACGGCCGCCTGCTCGGCGAGTACGGCGTCGAGCGCATGCTCGAGGTGGCCCGCGAGCACCAGGGCGAAACCGCCCGCGAGGTGGTGGACGCCATCTTCGCCAGCGTCGATGCGTTCAGCCGCGAAGCCCCCGCGGACGACGACCGCACGGTCATGGTGGTGAGCCACCCGGTGATCGATACCTCCGTGACCCAGGCGTTCCCGCGGCCGACGGGGCTGCTGTAGCCCAAACCCTCACCCCTGCCCCTCTCCCGACACGGGAGAGGGGAAAAACGAGCTGACTTGCTCCCTCTTCTCTCGTGTCGGGAGAAGAGGGCTGGGGTGATGAGGGTCTACCCCTGCGGCACGACCTCCAATTCCTGCTTCAGCTTGACGATGCTCCGCTCGGGGTAGATCCCCGGCCGGAGTTGCACGCCGGGATAGATCTGCGTCCCCCGGCCCACCACGACTCCGGGGTGGAGGACGGAGTTGCAGCCGGTCAGCACGCCGTCGCCGAGGATCGCGCCGAGCTTGCGGCGGCCGGTGTCTAGTCGATCGCCCTTGCAAGGGATGCGGATCTTGCCGCCGTCGTGCCGGAAGTTCGAGAGGATCGTGCCCGCCCCGAGGTTGACGTCGGCGCCGAGGATCGAGTCGCCGATGTAGTTGAGATGCGGGGCCTTGGCGTGGGGGAGGAGGATGGCCCGCTTGATCTCCGTGTTCGCTCCCACGATGCACCGGTCGCCGATCCAGATGCCGCCGCGCAGATAGGCGCCGGGGCGGATCTCGACGTCGCGGCCGATGTAGATCGGCCCCTCGATGACCGCGGTCGGATGGATGCGGGTGCCGGGGCAGATCACGATGCGGTCGCCCACCAGGTGGACGTCCGGCGAGAGCTGGCCGTGGATCTCGCTCGACGGCAGGCCGGCGAGGACCTCGTCCAGCGGCTCGCCGAGGAGCTCCCACGGGGCGGCGGGATCGAACCGGCTGGCGAAGGCGTCCGGCAGCTCGGCGAAGAGCTCAGGGATGTCGGATGGGCTCATCATCTCTCCGTCAAAAATAAGGGATATCCGTCATTTCGTCAGCGAGCAAGGCACGTGCCATGGATACGGACGATGAATGCGGATGATATCGTCCGTTCCCGCGTGAGCCGCTTCCGTCCCCTTCCGGTTTCTTTCTACCGCCGCCCGGCCGAGACCGTCGCCCGGGATCTCCTCGGCCGGTATCTGGTGCGCGAGCTGGACGGCGAGCGGCTGGTGCTCCGTCTCGTGGAGACGGAAGCCTACCTCGGAGCCGCCGATCGCGCGAGCCACGCCTGGGCCGGCCGCCGCACGGCGCGCAACGAGAGCCTCTACCTCGCGGGGGGGTACGCCTACGTCTACATGATCTACGGCATGCACTTCTGCCTGAACGCCGTCACCGGCGAGGCGGGCGTCGGCAGCGCCGTGCTCCTGCGGGCCGGCGAGCCGGTCGAGGGGGAGGAGCGCATGCGGGAAAACCGGGGGTGGACCCGGGCGCCGAAGCCGGGTGATCTCGCCGGCGGCCCCGGCAAGATCTGCCAAGCCCTCGCGATCGGCCGCGAGCTCGACGGGGTGCCGCTCGTCCAGCCCCCCCTCTACATCACTCGTGGCGAGCCGGCGGAGGAGACGGAGATCGTGGCGAGCCCCCGCATCGGCGTCGACTACGCCGAAGAGGCCGCCCTCTGGCCCTTGCGGTTCTCCGTGCGCGGCCACCGGCACGTCTCGCGGCCGCGTCCGGTTTGAACCTTCGCGGCCGGCATGGGAACATGGATCGGGGAATCGGAGGAGTCATGCTCAGTGAAACGATCCGGAAAGAGATCCGCCCGAGGCTGGAGAAGGCGTTCCAGGAGCGTTTCCGGGGAGTCCTCTTGTTCGGATCGGAGGCGAGACACCAAGCCGGCGAGGACAGTGACCTCGACTTGATGGTGCTCCTTGAAGCTCCGGTCCGGATCGGGAGGGATCTGGAGACGATCGTCAGGGCGCTTTATCCCTTGCAACTCGAGATGGATCGCCCGATCCACGCACTGCCGGTTTCTTCGGACGCGTTTGAAGCCGGTCAGTACGGCATCTATCGTAGCGCGCGCCGGGAAGGTCTCTACCTGTGACCCCGGAGGTACTGGACTACTGGGCTCGGGCGATCCAGGCTCTCCAGACGGCGGCGAGTCTGGTCGACCATGATCCGGATGCCTCCTCCTCGCGGGCCTACTATGCGGCCTTCTACGGGGTATCGGCTCTGCTGGCTTTTGAGCAGCGCTCCCTGTCCAAGCACACCGCTGTGGAGCGAGCCGTCCATCGGGATCTAGTAAAGCCGGGGATCTGGTCAGTTGAGCTGGGTGCGGGCTTTTCCTGGCTTGCCAATCTCCGGCATACGGCGGATTACGGCGGCGGCGAGCACGTCCAGCCGGAGGACGCGGAACTCGCGGTCGAAAAGGCTCGCCTGATCCTCCGAGCTGTCCGCGACTCCGCTCCTGAGCCCCTTCCAGATCCCGAGCCGTAATCCGGAAACGTTCACCGCTCCGATTGCGTATACCAGGGATAACCTCCTCGCAGCTCGAGGTCTACCCCTAAGGAGACGCGTGATGAAAAAGTTTTTCGGTCTCACCCTGGCCCTCGTCCTCTGTTCCATGATCGGCCGGGCGAAGCCTGCCCATGCCACGTCGTGCGCGGATCTCTGTCTCGGCGATTACGTTTCGTGCAAGACGGACTGCCGCTTTACTCCTTACCCGGGCTGCCAGTCCGATTGCTCGCATGACTATTCGACGTGCCTCTCCCACTGCTGACGTGACATCTGTCACCTCGAAATCCTGACATCCCTCCCTGGGGTCCTCCGGCCCTGCCCTCCAGAATGCTCCTGGAAGACAAGAACGGAGGATCCCCAATGATACGAACCCCACGAACCACACCTTTCGACGAGGACCGGCCGGCCGCCGAGCTGCGGCGGGCGGTCAAGCGGTACGGCGCCGTCACGGCGCTGGCCGGAATCGACTTCGCGATCCGGCCCGGCGAGGTCGTTGCCCTGCTCGGTCCCAACGGCGCGGGCAAGACGACCGCCGTCCAGCTCCTGCTCGGCCTCGTCCGGCCGAGCGCGGGGGAGGCCCGGCTGTTCGGCGTCGAGCCCCGCCGCGCCGAGGCTCGCATGCGCACCGGCGCCATGCTCCAGATCTCCAAGGTCCCCGAGACCCTGAAGGTGCGCGAGCACGTTCACCTCGTCTCCAGCTACTACCCCCGCCCGCTTCCCGAACGCGAGGTGATGGCGATGGCCGGCCTTGCCGGCATCGAGAACCGCCTGTTCGGCAAGCTCTCGGGCGGCCAGCGGCAGCGCGTGCTCTTCGCGCTCGCCCTCTGCGGCGACCCGGACCTCCTGTTCCTCGACGAGCCCACGGTCGGGCTCGACGTCGAGGCGCGGCGCGCCTTCTGGACGGTGATCGCCGAGAAGGCGCGGCAGGGTCGGTCGGTGCTGCTGACCACCCACTACCTGGAGGAGGCCGACGCCCTCGCCGACCGCATCGTGATGATCGGCCGCGGCCGGGTGATCGCTGAGGGGACGCCGGCCGAGATCAAGGCCCGCGTCGTCGGCCGCAAGGTCCTCTGCCGGACGGCCCTGGCGCTCGCGGAGGTCGCGGCCCTGCCCGGCGTGCGGAGCGCCCGGCGGGACGGCGAGCTGACCGAGCTGTTCGCCGCCGAGGCCGAGCGCGCCGTCTTCGAGCTGCTCTCCCGCGATCCGTCGCTCTCGGCCCTGGAAGTCCGGGGAGCCGATCTGGAGGAAGCGTTCCTGACCCTCACCCATTCCAACGATATCGAGGAGGTGGCGGCATGACGACCGGGACGATCGCGCAGAGCCCATCGCGCAATCTCTGGCGCATCTACGCGCTGGAAGCGAAGTACGAATTCCTGAAGCAGCTGCGGCTGCCCGCCTACGTCGTGCCGTCGCTTGCATTCCCGCTGGTGTTCTACTTCATGTTCGGCGTGGCGCTGCAGCACGGATCGGGCGGGCCGTTCGACATGCCCACCTACATGCTCGCCACCTACGGCGCGTTCGGGGTGATGAACGTCTCCCTGTTCGGGCTCGGCGTCGGCGTCGCCATGGAGCGCGGCCAGGGGTGGATGCTGTTCAAGCGGGCGAGCCCGATGCCCCCCATCGCCTACTTTGCCGCCAAGCTCGCCACCATCCTGGCGTTCAGCCTGATCATGGTGAGCGCGCTGTTCGTGCTCGGCGCCACGGCCGGCGGCGTGCGCCTGGCTCCCGGAACCTGGCTCTCCCTGCTGGGCATGCTGGCCGTGGGAACGCTCCCCTTCGCCGCCTTCGGGCTGGCGGTGGCGTACTGGGCGGGACCCAACTCGGCGGTAGCCGTGCTCAACATCCTCGCGCTGCCGTCGGCGTTCGGCTCCGGGATGTGGATCCCGATCCAGATGCTGCCGCCGGTGATCCGGAAGATCGCCCTCTTCCTGCCGCCCTATCACTACGCCCAGCTCGCTCTGCATACGCTCGGGTTCGACCGCGGCGAGGCGTTGCCGGTCCACGTCTTCGCCCTGGCGGCGTTCACGGCCGCGTCGCTCCTGCTTGCCTGGATCGGCTTCCGGCGCGACGACGGCAAGACGTTCGGGTAAGGTATGCCTTATAAGGGGTAATAACGATGCGCCTGCTCCCCAAGGACCCCGAGATCAGCTGGCTTCCCTATGCCTGGCTGGTCTATCTCCTCCCCTTCCTGGCCGATCCCGGGATGCGGCGGGCGTCCGCTCTGGAGTGGGCGCTCACCGCGGCGGGGTTGGCCGCCTTCCTCGTCCTCTACTTCCGAGCCTACTGGCTGAAGGGGACGAAGGGTCTCGGATGCGCCGCCGGCATCCTCCTCATCGGCGTCCTCCTGGCGCCGTTCAACCCGGGGGCGTGCGTCTTCTTCATCTACGCGGCCTCCTTCATCGGCTACTCGGTCGGCGCGCGCTTCGCCTGGATTCTCCTCGGCGTCCTGCTGGCGGTCCTGGCGCTGGAGATCCCGCTGGCCCACCTGTCCGCCTACACCTGGGGTCCGGCGGCGGGCTTTTCCCTGATGATCGGCGGCATCTGCATCCACAGCGCCGAGGTGAAGCGCGCCAACGCCAAGCTGCGGATGGCCCAGGAGGAGATCGAGCGGCTGGCCCAGACGGCCGAGCGGGAACGGATCGCCCGCGATCTCCACGACGTCCTGGGGCACACCCTGTCGCTGATCACCCTGAAGTCCGAGCTGGCGGGCAAGCTGGTGGAGCGGGACCCGGAGCGGGCCGGGCGCGAGATCCGGGAAGTCGAGAGGATCTCCCGCGAGGCCCTGCGCGAGGTGCGGACGGCGATCGCCGGCTACCGTTCCGAGGGGCTCCAGGCGGAGATGGGCCGGGCGCGGCTGGCGCTGGAGTCGGCGGGAGTTCGCCCCGAATATTTCGCCCGGCCGGTCGAGCTGGACCCCGTGCAGGAGACCGTGCTCGCGCTGGCGCTGCGGGAGTCGGTGACGAACGTCGTCCGCCACGCCGGAGCCCGGACCTGCCGGATCACCCTGGAGCAGACGGGTGAGCAGACGCGGCTGGAGGTCCACGACGACGGTCGCGGGGGCTCGGCGCCCGAGGGGATCGGCCTCGCCTCGATGCGCGAGCGGGTCGAGGGGCTCGGAGGCCGGCTGGAGCGCCATGCGGAGACCGGGACCTCGCTGCTGATCACCCTGCCGCGGCGGCAGGTCCCCTTCCTGGTGGAGGAAGCGGATCGAACGCTGAAGGAGCGGCCGGCTTGATCCGGGTGCTGATCGCCGAGGACCAGGGGATGGTCCTGGGAGCGCTCGCGGCGCTGCTCGAGCTGGAGCCGGACATCGAGGTGGTCGGCCGCGCCCACGACGGCCGGGAAGCCCTCGATCTCGCCGCGACGGCGAAGCCGGACGTGGTGCTGACCGACATCGAAATGCCGCGAATGACCGGCCTCGAGCTCGCCGCCGAGCTCAAGGGGCGGGGAAGCCCCGCGCGGGTGGTGATTCTCACCACCTTCGCCCGTGGCGGCTATCTGCGCCGAGCCCTGGACGCCGGCGCGGCGGGCTATCTTCTCAAGGACGCTCCCGCCGAGCGGCTCGCCGAAGCCATCCGCCGGGTCCATGCCGGGCTGCGGTCGATCGATCCCGAGCTGGCCGCCGCCGCCTGGGAGGCGGCCGATCCGCTGACCGACCGCGAGCGCCAGGTGCTCCGCCTGGCTGCCGAGGGGCATTCGAGCGCCCGCATCGCCTTGGAGCTGCACCTCTCTGAAGGGACGATCCGCAATTATCTCTCCGAAGCCATCAGCAAGGTCGGCGCCGAGAACCGCGTCGAGGCGGCGCGCATCGCCCGGCAGAAGGGGTGGTTGTAGCCTGCTTCTTGTTCTTCCAGTAGGCGTTTCCAGCGGTCGCTTCGTAAACTAGAAAACGACTGGAGGAATCATGTCGATCCTGCGAAAGCTCCGAATCTTTTCATCTCTGCTGCTCCTGCTCGCCTCGGCGGCTTTCGCCGCGGACCGCTGGCAACCGGCCGGGCCCGAGGGAGGGAACGTCACCGCGCTGGTGATCGATTCCGCGAACCCCCGCATCCTCTACGCTGCGGTCGGCGCCGGAGGGGTCTTCAAGAGCGTGGACGCCGGCGCCACCTGGAGCCCGGCGTTCGACGGCCTGCAGGGCCACGCGGTCCTCGCCCTCGCCCAGGCGCCGAACGCTTCGGGCACGCTCTACGCGGGCACCGATCACGGCGTCTTCAAGACCACCAACGGCGGCGCGCTCTGGGCGGCCGCGAGCGCCGGCAGCTCCCCGGCCGCCAACGGCGTCGTCGACACGCTCGTGGTGACGCCGCCGGCGATCTACGCCGGCGTCTCGGAGAGCCTGTCGTCGGGATCGACGCCCGGGATCTTCAAGAGCGTCAACGGTGGGGTCAACTGGTCCCAGCTCGATCTCGGCCGCGACGGCGTCGTGGCGACGGCGCTCGTCGGCGATCCCACTAATCCGCGCATCCTCTACGCCGGAATCAAGGAGATCGGCCCTATCCCCGAGATCGGCGTGCTCCGGAGCCGCGACGCCGGAGCGACCTGGTCGTTCTCGGCCCGCGGGCTGCCGCGGGGGACGATCCAGGACCTGGCGATCCATCCGGCGGCGCCGCGCACCATCTATGCCGCGGTCGGGGCCGGCGTCTTCCGCAGCGACGACGGCGGGGGGCTCTGGCAGAACGCGAGCCGCGGCCTGACCAATCCGCTGGTCACCGCGCTGGCCGTGGGCCCGGCGTCCGGCACTCTCTACGCCGCCGCCCAGCAGGGGACCGCCGCCACCGGCTCGCTGTTCCGCACCACGAACGGCGGCGGGCGCTGGCAGCGGGTGGACCGCGGGCTCCCGTTCGACCTCCAGGAGGTAGCGGTGGATCCGCGCGGCTCTGTGCTCTACGCCGGCAGCGGGAGCGCCGGCGTCTTCCGCAGCGCGAGCTCCGGCGCGGCCTGGGCGATGGCCGACCGCGGGCTCCGGGCGGTGGCCACGGACGCGGTCCTCGCGGATCCCCGGCGGCCGGCGATCCTCTACGCCGGCACCCCGGATTTCGGGCTGATCAAGAGCGTGAACAGAGGGGAGAGCTGGAATGCCCCCGGCGCCACCGCGGGCGCCCGCAAGCCGCTGGCGATCGATCCCGGGCAGCCGGCCACGGTCTACGCCAGCGGCCGCGACGGGAAGCTGCTGCGGAGCCGGAACGGCGGCCGGAGCTGGCAGGTGATCACCTCCCTGCCGGTCGCCTCCCTGGCGGATGGCGTCAGCGCCCTCGTCCTCGACCCGCACGACTCGTCCATCCTCTACGCCGTCCGGCCTCGCGAGATCGACCGCAGCGCCGACGGCGGCACCACCTGGACGCGGGAGCTGACCTCCACCTGCGTGACCCTGGCCTACCCGGCGATCACCCCGCTCTCGCGGGTCTACGCCGCCGCGGTGTCGTTTTGCGGGCCGACCCTGGCCGGCGGCGGCATCCTGATGCGCGAGGACACCGGCGAATGGCATGGGGTCGAAGCGAACCTGCTCCTCTATCCCACCCCGACCGCCCTGGCCGCCGATCCGCGGCAGCCGTCGACCCTCTACGCGGGGGTCAACGGCGTGCTGCTCGAGCCCCCGGGCAACATCTCCGAGGTCTACCGGACGACCGACGGCGTGACCTGGTCGGTGGTCCCCGACCTGAGCGACCTCCATGCGGCGAGGGCCTTCGCCTTCCCGCCGGCGGAGCCGGGGGTGGTATACGCCGGGTTCCAGGGAGCGGGCGTCTTCGTGAGCGAGGACGACGGCGAGACCTGGCGCACCGTTAACCAGGGGCTCCCCAGCTACATAGTCCTGGCGATGACGGTCGGCGCGGGATCTCCCGGCATCGTGTATGCCGCGACCCCCGGCGGCCTCTACAAGCTGGTCCGCACTCCCTGAGGGTTGCCGCGCAACTGGAAACCACCTGGAGGAAACCATGCCGATTCCGCGCAAGCTCCGAGCCCTGCCGGCCCTGCTGCTCCTGGTCGCCTCGGCGGCCTTCGCCACGGACCGCTGGCGGCCGGCCGGGCCGGAGGGGGGCAACGTCACCTCACTGGCGATCGATCCAACGAATCCCAGCGTTCTCTACGCCGCGGTCAGCGCCGGGGGCGTCTTCAAGAGCGTCGACGCCGGCGCCACCTGGGCGCCGGCATTCGACGGGCTCCAGGGCTTCGTCCGCAACGTGGCCGTCGATCCGGGCCGGCCCGCCACGGTCTACGCCGGCACCTACCTGGGGCTCTTCCAGAGCGATGACGGCGCCGCCCACTGGACCGCCGCCCCGCTCCCCATCCCGGGGCCCCTGCCGGTCAACGCCCTGGTGACGACGCCGGCGGCGGTTTACGTCGAAGTCATGAGGAGCGTCCAGGCCGCGATACCGAGCGGGCAGCTCTTCAAGAGCACGGACCACGGAGCGACCTGGTCTCCGTTGAGCGTCCCCGGGTCCTTCCTGACGGCGCTCGCCGCCGACCCCGCGGACCCCGGCTCCCTTTATGCGGCGAGCATCCTGGCGGGGGTGCTCCGGAGCCGGGATGGTGGAGCGACCTGGACCGCGGGCAGTCGTCTGCCGGCCAGCGTCACGGCCCTGGTGGCGCCGGCGCCGGGGACCGTCTACGCGGCGCTCACCAATGGCGCCAAGGTGTTCCGCAGCACCGACGGCGGCAGCCACTGGCAGCGGGTAAGCCGGGGGATCACCAGCTCGTCGCTCACCGCCTTCGCGGCCGGGCCCAACCCCGCGATTCTCTACGTCGCGGCGGATGCCGGGACCTCCGGCACGGGCTCGCTGTTCCGCACCATGGACGGCGGCGCCCACTGGCAGCGGGCGGACGCGGGGCTCCCCTCGGATCTCCAGGCGCTCGTCTTCGATCCCCAGGGACGTGCGCTCTTCGCCGGCAGCCGTACCACCGGAGTCTTCCGCAGCAGCGACGGCGCGACGACCTGGACGACCGCCAGCCATGGGCTCCGCGCCGTGCCCGCCGACGGGGTGGTCGCCGACCCGAAGCGTCCCGCGATCCTCTTCGCCGGTACCTCCGATTTCGGGCTGCTCAAGACGATGGATGGCGGCGCCAGCTGGCGGGGCACCGGCGTCAGCCAGGGCGCCCGCGAGCCGCTGGCGATCGATCCCCAGCGGCCCGCCACGGTCTATGCCTCCAGCCGCGACACGAGACTGCTCCGCAGCCGCGACGGCGGCCGGAGCTGGCAGCGCATCCGGACCTCGCCGTTCGGAGTCCAGGACCTCGCCGTCGATCCCGGCGATCCGTCCATCCTCTACGCCAGTGGATTTTTCCGCATCGACCGGAGCACCGACGGCGGCGACACCTGGATCCAGGATTATGGCTCCCCCTGCGTGCTCCCGGACGAGTTCGCGATTACCCCGACCTCGCGGGTCTTCAACGCGGCGTTCTCGGCGTGCGGCGCGAACGAGCTCGGCCTCGGCATCCACGAGCGGGGCCCGGACGGCGGCTGGCTGGAGGTCAACGACGGATTGCCCATTCGTCCCAGGCCGGACTCCCTGGGCGCCGATCCCCGGCAGCCATCGACGCTTTACGCGGGGGTGGAAGGCTTCCTGCTGGACGGCCCTGTGCCGCTGTACGTCTACCGGACGTACCGCAAGACCAACGGGGAGAGCTGGACCCAGGTCGCCGGGCTGGGCGAGAACGCGGCCAGGGCGTTCGCCTTCCCGCCCGCGGAGCCCGGCGTGATCTACGCCGCCGTGGGATTCGGGCTCCTGATGAGCGAGGACGACGGGGAGACCTGGCACACCGCCAACGACGGGCTGCCCCAGGCCACGGTGTTGGCGCTGGCCGTCGGCGCCGGGAATCCGGCCATCGTATACGCCGCCACGCCCGGCGGCCTCTACGCATGGGTCCGCACGCCGTAGCGGCGGCCGCCGCGGACCTTGACAGCAAGGAGGGGGCGCAATTCATTGCGCCCCCTCCGGCCCGCCCTCTCCCTCTCCCCGCTTCCCCTTCGGCGCCCGCCCCGCCTCACGCAGGGCGCGCGCGAGGAGGAACTCGATCTGCGCGTTGACGCTGCGCAGCTCGTCTCCGGCCCAGCGCCGGAGGGAGTCATAGATCTCCGGGTCGAGCCGTAGCGGGTAGTTCTTGCGCTCCGCCAAGGCCGTCTCAGTGGTACAGGCTGCCGACGTTGACCACCGGCTGCGAATGGCCGCCGCCGCAGAGCACCACCAGCAGGTTGCTCACCATGGCCGCCCGGCGCTCCGTGTCGAGCTCGACGAGCCCCTTGGTGGCGATCATCTCCAGGGCGTTCTCGACCATGCCCACCGCGCCCTCGACGATCTTCGCCCGCGCCGCCACCACCGCGCTCGCCTGCTGGCGCTGCAGCATCGCCGACGCGATCTCGGCCGAGTAGGCGAGGTGGCTGATGCGCGCCTCGAGCACCGAGACCCCCGCCTGCTCCAGCCGCTCCTGGATCTCCCGCGCGAGCCCCACCGACATGTCCGCGGTGTGGCCGGAGAGGTCCATCTCCCCTTCCACATCGGCGACGTAGGGGAAGTGGGTGGCTAGGTTGCGCAGCGCCGACTCGCTCTGGACCTGGACGAAGTTGATGTAGTCGTCGACGTTGAACAGCGCCTCGGCGGTGTCGAATACCCGCCAGACCACGACGGCCGCGATCTCGATCGGGTTGCCCGCCTTGTCGTTGACCTTCAGCTTGGCGGTCTCGAAGTTGCGGGTGCGCGCCGAGACGCTCTTCTTGCTGTAGAACGGGTTGACCCAGCGCAGGCCCGGCGTGCGGACCGTCCCCACGTAGTCGCCGAAGAACTGCAGCACCTTGGGCTGGTTCGGGTTGACGACGAACAGGCCGGCCACGCCGAGCATGGCGGCGAACAGCAGCAGCGCCGAGGTGACGATCCCCGCGCCCACGCCCTGTTTGGCGCTGAAGATCAGGCCGGCGACGGCGACCAGGAACAGCACGAAGAACAGCAGCAGCATGCTGAGCCCCGAGCTGCCGTTGACCTCCTTTTCGCGAATCATGGTGGTGTCCTCTCTCTTGAAGTTGATGGCACAGTGATATCACTGTGATCTCTTCTACGCAAGAGACGGAGGAAGGTTGCGGGGATCTCGAACCGCTTGGGGGAGAGGTCGGAACGCCTGGGGGAGGGGGTCCCCCAAGGAGGGAGAGGGTCTCCCAACTTGGGAGAGGGGTCTCCCCAGGAAGGGAGGGGGGTATACCCGCTTGGGAGAGGGGTCCCCCCGCCGGGGAGAGGGGTCCCCCCGCCGGGGAGAGGGGTCCCCCAAGCGGGGAGAGGGGTATACCCGCCGGGTAAAGGGGTCTCCCAACCTGGGGGAGGGGGCCCCCGGAGTCAGGACACCCGTTCGTCGAGGATCGCCCCGGCCCGCTCGAGGGCGACCGGTCCGGCGGCCTCCAGAAGATCCGCCAGCGCCTCGGGGGACCTCGCCAGGCTCTCCGCGAAGTGCAGGGCCTCGATCCAGCGCTCGTCGAACAGACCGAGGTGACCCGCCAGCTCGCCGCCGTTGCCGGTCTCGACCGCGAAGCCCTCGGGTCCGGACTCCTTGTGGAGGCGGAACGCCGCGTCCCGGCCCGTGCCGGGGAGGACCGCCGCCGCCAGCAGGGCGAGCCAGCGCTGCCGGAACACCGCCGCCGGATGATAGCCCCGGTCGGGCGATTCGCCAAGCCGGAACAGTCCGAAGCCCCGGCCGGTCAGCTCCCGCTTGTCCGGCAATTCCAAGACACGCCACGGCCCGGCCGTGTCGGCCTCGCCCGCCGTGGGCGGCTCGTCGCGCTCGGAGACGCGATGGAGGAACGAGGGGGAAAACGCGTTGCGGGAAGACGAAAGGGTAGAATCGTCGCAGCTTCGCATGAGGGTCCTTTCCTTGTGCGGGGTCAGGCTCGGACGTGGGTTGGCAGACTCACTCCGGGCCGTTTTTTTTCTCGGACCGGGTATTTCCCGGCCCGCGCGATGCGTGATTCTAGAAAAAGGCGGGGCGGGAGTCAAGCGGAATCGTGGGGGCAATCGCGGGAAAACGGGCGGACCGGGGGCCCTCCGGTCCGCCCCCCTACACGTTTAGGCGCAGGGGTGCCCGTTACAGGGCGTGCAGATGGCGGTGCCGTGGCAGGAGTTGTCGCAGGAGGCGGAGACGCCGCCGGCGGCGGCCCGGAGATCCTGCGGGTCGAGCGACACGAGCTCGGACGGATGGGCCGGCAGGCTCGCCCGCTCGTCCTCGGTGAGGCTCAGGTAGTAGTCCTCGTCACGGAAAGCGCGGGCGATCTGGATCTTCTTCATACGGCTTCTCCTTTCGGAACACCCGACACGAGGTGATCTCGCGCGGGATCTCGACTCAGGCGGATCGCGGCGGTGGCGGCGGATCCAGGGTCAGCACGGAGGGGACGCGGCCGGGCTCGGCCAGCCGCAGCCATCCGTAGCCGATCCCCGCCAAGCCGACCATCATGCCGGGGGGCTCGGTGCTGCCGGGGAGGCCGAAGACCGGCCCCTTCTCCCGCAGGAAGGCGAGGGCGCCGCCGGCGATGCGGCCGGCCCGCTCGCGCAGGTCCGGACGGCCGAGCACCTCGGCGGCCCGCAGGACCGGCTCCAGGTTGCCCAGGTCGCCGTGGCAGAGGCAGTGGGTCTTGCCGAACCCCTGGACGAGGGTGGTCTCGACGGCGACGGCGATCTCCTCCCGCGTCCCGGCATCGTCGAGCCACGGCAGGCTGTCGAGGCGGCCAAGGGCGATGCCGGCGGCGCCGTGGCACCAGGCGCTCATGAAGTAGGGGCGGCCGGCTTCGTAGCCCGGCAGGTTCTGGCTGCTCTCGCGCAGATCCGGCCAGTTGCGCTCCTCGGGAGAGTAGAGGGAGCGCTCGTAGGCCAGGGCCTCCAGGGCGGTCTCCCGGAAGCGGCCGTCCCCGGTGGCGGCGGACAGGCGCAGGAGCGCCCAGGCGATGCCGGCCGCGCCGTGGGAGAAGCCGGCCAGGGGGGTGGGGCCGGCGATCGGCATCACCCAGCCGAGGCCGCGCTCCATCCGTTGCGCGCGGGCCAGGAGGTGCTCCCCGCAGCGGACGGCGGCCGCCAGGGCCGGCCCCTCCGGCCGTACGGCGTGCAGGCCGAGCAGCGCGGCGGCGGCGCCCGCCGCGCCGGCCACCACGTTGAGGATGTCGTCCCGTTCCAGCTTCGCGAGCAGACGGGGGACGCACGCCTCCGCCTCGTCGAGGAGCGCGGCGTCGTTCCACAGGGTGCCCAGGTGGGCGAGCGTCCAGACGACGCCGCCCCATCCGGAGAAGGCGCCGACCGTGCTCAGCAGCTCCTCGCCGAACCGCAGCTGATAGCGGAGGGGGACCACGGCGCCGCGCGCCAGCCGGGTGAAGCGCTCCTCGCCGGCGATCTCGCCGAGCCAGGCAAGGAAGAGGGCGATGCCGGGGAGGCCGAGGTGGAGGTCCGGCCCCGCGACCTCCAGCGACCAGTCGTTGCCTCCCCCGCGGGCCACGGCCATCAGCCAGTGGGCCTCCCGGTCGTTGCGCAGGGCCAGGGTCTCCAGGCGGCGGCCGATCTCCACGGCGGCGGCGACGAGCTCGCTCCGTGCGGGCGTGCGGTCCGCCTCCCGCGGGGTGTAAGAGCGGTCGTCCCGCGTGCCGATCTCCAGGGCGCCGACGGCGTTGCGGAGCACCCAGAGCTGGCGCTCGATCTCCGCCTCGCCGAGAGAGTCCAGCAGGTCCCGCGCGCGCTCCAGGCCGGTGGAGGGGAGGAAGCCCGGGATGCGCTCGCCGCCGCTCGCCCACAGGTCGCGGGAGCCGGGCCGGGTGGTGAACATGGGCACGTCGTCGCGCGCCAGGTCGCGGTGCTCGAAGGGGATCAGCCCGGCGAGCCCGGGGCGGGTCTCGACCGCCACCCAGAGGTGATCCAGGAAGCGGTCGCGGTCGAGGGCGTCGCCGAGGAAGAAGGGGTGGAAGCTCTCGGTCAGCAGCAGGGCGTAGGCGCGGGTGGGGCGCAGGATCACCCGCACCTCGGCGTCGGCGAAGGCGGCCAGGGGGCCGTCCGGCGCGGTGAGCTCGTCCCGCCGCGCGAGGAGCAGGCGGAACATCCTTTCGAGGCCGTCCGCGATCGCCTCCGTGTAGCGGGGGAGCGGGAGGTCCTCGCCGTTCAGGGTCGGCCGGTTCTGCGAGCCGGGGAGCGTCACCTTGCCGCGCACGAACCGCATGCGGTCGGTCCCCACCTCCTCGAGCTTCAGCACCGGCTTCGGCATCTCCTGCGCGCCGCCGGAGCCCAGGCCGCTCAGATCGACGCCGGCGTTTTCGGCATCCCCCCAGCTCCGCCCGGGGAGGAGGCCGATGCGGAGGAGGGTGGCCTGGAGCGGCCGGCCGACCGGCTCCTCTCCGGGAGGCTGCCCGAGCTCCTCCCCCCAGGGGTGGAAGAGAGCCTCCAGATCCACCATCATGGGGTGCTCGCCGGCCGCGATCAGGTTCTCGTAGTGCATGTCCGTGGCGCCGAGGAGATAGAGGAGGGCGAGATACCCCCCCTGCCGCTCGTAGAAGCGCCGGACCTCGCCTTCGGAGGCGCAGGGCGCCGCGGTCACGAACTCGGCCCAGCCGTGGTCCCCGCGGTCGAGCACCCGGAGCCGGCGGAAACCGGGGGCGAACCCGCGGGCTTCGGCCCAGCCCAGGAGATCCTGGAAGACCGCCTCCACCGCGGTCGACCGCGGCTTGTAGACCAGCTTCAGCGCGGGCTCGAACGTTGCCACCAGCACCGACCGGCCGCCGCGGTGGGAATCCCCGAGCCCCCCCTGGACCTTCACCAGCCGTCCGAGCCCGGCGCCGGGAGCGAACCGGGCGCGCAGAGCGTCGTGGTCGCCGGCCAGGCGGGTCAGGAATTCGAGGCTGACGGCCACCCAGCTCTCCACGGTCTCGACGGCGAAGCGGGCGAGCACGGGATAGAGGCTCAGGGTGGCGAGAGCCGCTTCGGGGTCCTGCAGATCGCGGACGAAGGCGTCGAAGCGCTCCTCGGGGGTCTCGCCCGCCAGGCGCCCCTCCTGCACGGCGAGGTGGAGCTCGAGGACCATCGCGCGGTTGAGGGGGAGCAGGAGCCTGGCGCGCAGGATGGAGGCGAAGAGCTCGGCCACGGTCTCGGGATCGAACGGCGCGCCGGGGTGGCTGGCCGTCAGCTCCCGGATCCCCGCGCGGAGGCGGGTCCAGCCGGCGTCCATCAGCGGGCGGACGGCCTGGAGGAACCCGAGCTGCCGTTCGCCTTCGGTCCCGCCGGACGCCGGGAACCGTTCCGCCGCGGGGCGGGAGAACGCCTCCTCGAGAGCCGACAGCCAGGCGGGCCGGCCGCCCGTCCGATCCGCCAGCTCCTCGTCCGGCTCGGCGAGGAGGGCCAGGAGATCCGCTTCGTCCAGTCCCGCGCGTTCGAGGCGCCTCAGGAAGAGCCCGTCGCCGGCGAACGGCTCCTGGCCCTTCCACCGCGCCAGCCGCCGCAGGGCGCGCTCCGAGGGAGCCCGCTCCAGAGCCCGCCCCCGCTCTCCCAACTCCAGCGCCCGGAACCACGCCAGGGTTTCGATCGTCGCTACGGAGGGCTCGCTCATGGAAGGTTCCTTTGCATAGCAAGGCATCGATATCTAGCTCGCGGAATATAGAAGATGACTTGCGGTTGCGCAAGAGCGGCGATGGCGGAGGCAAAGAGCCTCTCCGGTAGACCGATCGCGGAGGTGGCCTATTGGCCCTGGAGAAGCTCGGGGAAGATCTGCTGGGTGAACACGCGCCTCAGCTCGCGGAGGGTCGTGTCGTCGAGCTGGCCGGTAACCTTTTGAACCTGGCTCATCAGGACCGTCATTACGACCGGTTTGATGACCGAGGGCGCGGTCAGGCCGCAGGCCTCCAGATCGTGGATGTCGATCGTCCCGAAGGTATCCTTGTGGACCAGCTTGCTGGTGATCCGGGCTCCGATGAGCTCCTCGCGCTCCTGGTGGTAGCGGGAGGAGCTGAGGACGACGACGGGAGCGGTCTTGGTGCCGACCTGATCGGTGAAGGGGAACTGTCGAATGCGTAAGACGGTGCCGACCTTCAGGTCAAGGGCCATCGTCACCCCAGAAGGTGCCGGCGGACATCTCCTGAGCCTCCTGCACGAGGAGCCGGTCGCGCAGGATCAGGAGGCGCCGTTTCGCCAGATCGTAAGCGGCGAGGATCGAACGCACCGTTCTGACCTCGCGATCGTGGAGCGCGACGGCACGGAACTTGAGATCGCCGTCGCCCAGAAGCGCGATTTTCCTGCAGCGCGCTTCGGCGGCTCTCAACGCCTCGCGGGAGCTGAATTCCAGGCGCCCTTCCAGAGCTTCGATCTCCCGGAGCGCCGCGGCGGCATCGGTCTCGGTCAGGGGCTCGAAGCCCTCGACGTCGTCCACGAACCTGTTCAGGGACTGCTCGAGGGCTTCGGTCTTGGCGCCGATCCGGCCCAGGATCTTCTCGTATCCCTCCAGGGCAGCCCTGGCCTCCTCGACGGCCGGCGCCGGAACGGCGTCGTGGCCGAGATCGAGTTCCGTAGGAAGATAATCCTTGAGCCGGGGTACCGCCATGGGATAAAGGGTACCATGCCCCTCGCCGCGTGATACCCCCAATGCTACCCCCGGGTTTGGCATCCCCGCCGACCTCTGCTAGACTTACCCGCCTTTGCGCACGGGGGCGCTGGCCGCAGGCTGCCCCGTGCACCGTCAATGAGAATTTGGAGGCTTTCGAGATGCTGATGATTCGGCTGCGCCGCATGGGCGCCCGGAACAACCCGTTCTTCCGCGTGGTGGTGTCGGACTCGCGCAACACCCCGACCGCCGCCGCCGTGGAAGAGATCGGTCACTACGACCCGACCAAGCAGCCCGCGCAGGTGACCATCGACACCGCCCGCGCCGATTTCTGGGTGGGCCGGGGCGCCAGGATGTCGCCCACGGTCCAGAAGCTGGTTCAACAGACGAAGAAGAAGAGCGCCTGAGCGTGTCCGAGCTCGCCGACGATCTCAAGGAGCTTGCCCGGCTGCTGGTGGACCAGCCCGATCAGGTGGAGGTCCAGGAGATCCCGAACCGGCGCGGGGGCGGCATCCTGGAGCTCAAGGTCGCTCCCGACGACCTCGGCAAGGTGATCGGCCGCCAGGGGCGGACCGCCCGCGCGATGCGCACGCTGCTGGAGACCCGTGAGGACCGCCGGGGTGCGCGCTATGAGCTCGAAATCCTCGAAGACTGAAGATCCGGCGGCCGCGCGCCCCGAGCGCGCCGATCTGCCGGAGACCGTCGCCGTGGGCCGGATTCTGCGCCCGCACGGCGTGCGCGGTGAAGTCGTCGTCCAGGTGCTCTCGGACGTCCCCGACCGTTTCAAGGCGGGGAGCCGGATCCTGGGCGTCCGCGAGGGGGAGCCGCCGGCGCCGCCGGTCGTGCTGACCGTGGCCACGAGCCGCGCTCACAAGACCGGCGCCGTGGTCCGCTTCGAGGGGTTCGACGATCCCGACCAGGCCGGCGAGCTGCGGGGGCTCGACCTCGAGGTGCCCCGCGCCGAGGTGCCGAAGGCGCCCAGCGGCACCTACTACCAGTACGAGCTGCTCGGCTGCCTCTGCCGCAACGACGGCGAGGAGCTGGGCCGGGTGATCGAGGTGGTCGAGGACGGCGGCGGGCTGATGCTGATCGTCGCGGGGGAGGGCCGGCGGGTGCCGGTGCCGTTCGTCAAGGAGTTCCTGCGCCGGGTGGACGTCGCGGCGGGCGAGATCGATCTCGCGCTCCCGCCGGGGTTTCTCGAGATATGCGCGTCCGGGTCCTGACGATCTTCCCCGAGCTGTTCGAGCCGTTCCTCTCGACCAGCCTGATCGGCAGGGCGCGGGAGAAGGGGCTCCTGGACGTGCGGGTCTTCGATCTGCGGGAGTTCACGGAGGACCGCCACCGCAGCGTCGACGACGAGCCGTACGGCGGCGGCGGCGGAATGGTGATGACGGCGCCCCCCTGGATCCGCGCCGTGCGCGCGGTCTCGGAAGGCGCCGGCGCGGAAGGGAATCGCCCGTGGCGGGTGCTCCTCTCGCCGCAGGGCGCGCGGCTCGACGAGGCCAGGGTACGCGGGCTCGCCGCCCGCGCCGCCGCCGGGGGGCTCGTCCTCCTCTGCGGGCGCTACGAGGGGATCGACGAGCGGGTGCGGGAGATGGTCGTCGACGAGGAGATCTCGATCGGCGACTACGTGCTGTCGGGCGGCGAGCTGCCGGCGATGGTGCTGATCGAGGCGCTCTCGCGGCAGGTGCCGGGGGTGGTCGGGCTGGCCGACTCGGTGGCGAACGACAGCTTCCGGGGGGGGCTGCTGGACTATCCGCACTATACGCGGCCGCCGGTGGTGGAGGGGCTCGCGGTCCCGGCGGTGCTGACCTCCGGGGACCATGCGGCGATCAAGCGCTGGCGAGAGAGCGAGGCGCTCCGGGCGACGGCCGCCAAGCGGCCGGACCTGCTGGCGCCGGATTCCGCCGGCGGAAGAAGGGAAGGATCGAGCGGCCGCCCGCGCGGCCGGCTCTTGTGAAATCGAGGCGAAATCGAAATAATGACGGCACTGTCCCTTTGACCGAGCCGTCGGGTAACGAGGTGAGTCATGAATCAGTTGGATCAAGTCGAGAGCGCTTATCTGCGGCCGAACGTGCCGGACTTCAAGCCCGGGGACACGCTCCGTGTCCACGTGCGCGTGGTCGAGGGTGACAAGCACCGGATCCAGATCTTCCAGGGGGTGGTGATCGCCCGCCGTGGCGGTGGCAGCCGGGAGAGCTTCACGGTGCGCAAGATGTCCGGCAGCGTCGGGGTGGAGAGGATCTTCCCGATGAGCTCGCCGAACGTCGACAAGATCGAGGTCATCCGCCGGGGGCGGGTGCGCCGCGCGAAGCTGTACTACCTGCGCAACCTGCGCGGCAAGGCGGCCCGCATCGAGGAGCGCCGGGAAGACCAGCCCGGCCGTAAGTCGTAGGGGCCGGCAGCCGACTTCTGCTTCTGCTGTCGTGGCGGCGTTCTGGAGGAGGCTGAGAAAGGAGTCGTGGTGACCAGGGCGGCGCAACCGGTCCGGCCGGCCCGGGCGATGATCGAGCTGTTCGTGGAGGCGTACCGCCTCCACCTGCTCCGCGGCCTCGAAGTGGGGCTGGCGCGGTGCGGCTACGGCCTGATCGCCGGGGTGGACGAGGTGGGCCGCGGCTCGCTCGCCGGCCCTGTGGTCGCCGCGGCGGTGATCCTCGACTGCCGCTGCCTGATCCCCGGCGTGGACGACAGCAAGTGCCTCACCGCCCCGGAGCGCGAGCGCGCGGCCGAGGCGATCCGCGCCCACGCGGTGGCCGTCGCCGTCGCCGCCATCTCCCCCGGGGTCATCGATCAGGTCAACATCCTCGAAGCCACCCGGCTGGCGATGCGCGAGGCCCTCTCGCGCCTCCGCCCCGCGCCCGACTGCGCGGTGGTGGACGCCGTCCGGCTCTCCGGTTTCGGCTTCCCCTGCATCCCGCTGGTGCGCGGCGACTGCTTCAGCTACGCGGTGGCCTGCGCCTCGATCCTCGCCAAGGTGGAGCGCGACCGCATGATGGTCGAGCTCGGCCGCGAATACCCCCACTACGGCTTCGCCGAGCACAAGGGCTACGGCGTGCCGGAGCACCTGGAGGCACTGTCGGTCTACGGGCCGTCGCCCATCCACCGGCTCACCTACAAGCCGGTGCTCCACCGCCGGGAGGAGCGCTGCTGATGGCCGTGCAGCGCGAGCAGGTCGTCCAGACCGCCGAGAAGTACGTCCAGCGCGGCAAGATCGAGCCGGCGATCCGCGAGTACCGCAAGCTGCTCACGGACAACCCGAACGACATCAATACCCTGAACCGGATCGGCGACCTCTACGCCCGCATCCAGCGCATCGACGAGGCCGTCGACTTCTTCACCCAGATCGCCGAGCAGTATTCGCGGGAAGGGTTCTTCGTCAAGGCGATCGCGATCTACAAGAAGATCATCAAGCTCGACCCGACGCGGCTGGAGGTCTACGAGAAGCTCGCCGAGCTCTACCACCGGCAGGGGCTGGTCAACAAGGCGCGCACCCAGTACCAGGTGCTCGCCGACTACTACCAGAAGCACGACAACGCGGCGTCGGCGATCGCCATCTACCAGAAGATGGCGGACCTGGAGCCGAACAACCCGAGCTACCACGTCAAGCTCGCCGAGATCTACCAGTCGCAGCAGCTGATCGAGAAGGCGATGAACGAGTACCGCGTCATCGCCGAGATGATGATCACGCACGGCCGGGCACAGGACGCCGCGCAGGTCTACGAGCGGGCGCTGGACATCGACAGCAGCAATCTCGGCTTCATCAACGACGCCGTCTTCAAGCTCAAGGAGTCGGGGGCCGCCTCGGCCGCCGCCCGCTTCCTGGCGATCGCCGCCGAGCGCAATCCGCAGGCGGCGCGCATCGGGCGCCTCGCCCGCGTGGAGGAGCCCGCGGCGGCGGCCCCCGAGCCCCTGGCTCCGGCGCCGCGGCCTGCCCCGGTCTATGCCCCGCCACCGCCACCGCCGCCGGTCGAGGAGGAGCTCGACGACATCCCCTACGGCGGCGGGTTCACGGATCAGTCCTGGGAGGAGGACGACCTCGCCGCCGCGGTGGCCGCCGCGGCCGCGGCGACGGCACCCCCCGAGCCGGCCGAGGTCTTCCCGCAGCCGGACCCCTGGGCCGCCGTCAACGCGGCGGCCGCTTCGGTCGCGGCGCCCGAGGAGGCGGAGGAGCCGGAGATCGAGCTCGACCTCGACGAGGTCTTCGTCCTCGACATGGACGGAGACGACGAGCCGGCGAGCCTGGTCAAGCCGCCGCCGGACATGCTGT
Organism: uncultured Acidobacteriota bacterium; assembly: GCA_963698025.1. Classification (GTDB taxonomy): domain Bacteria; phylum Acidobacteriota; class Thermoanaerobaculia; order Multivoradales; family UBA5704; genus DATARR01. The sequence continues at coordinate 5,044,229 of OY969112.1, forward strand.
CGGGCACCGGCAGCCGCCTCGGCTCGGCCTGGAAGGCGGGCGACGGCGGCGAGCCGGCCGTGGGCGTCGAGGAGCGGCCGCTGCCGGCGGCTTTCGACGAGATGGAGCTCGACCTCGGGGAGGTCGAGCCCGGCCTGCCGCCGCTCCAGCAGCTCCGGGACATCGACTCGTTCGACATGGGCGAGCTGCCGCCGCTCGATGCCTCGGTCTGGGCGGTCGATCTGGAGCCCGCGCCGGCTTCGTTCGCTCCCGCTTCCCCGGCTCCTCTCCAGGAACGGACGCCGGCCGGGATCGATCCCGGCCAGCTGGAGCGGACCGCCGCCGAGCTGCAGCCGGAGAACCTGGCGCGCGACGAGGACCTGGTCAGCGAGGCCGAGGTGCTGGCCAAGTACGGCCTCGAGGAGAAGGCCATGGAGCGGCTGCGCGAGGCGCTGCAATTGCAGCCGCGCAACCTCGGCGCCTACGCCGCGATGGTCCAGATCCATCTCGACAAGGGGCGCCACGACCGCGTGGTCGAGCTGGCCAACGCCATGTCCCGCACCGCCGCGGAGGTCCGCGACGCCCAGGTCTGGCCGAAGACCCGCCGGCAGCTCGTCGAGGCCGGCTACCGCCTGGACGGCAACCGCGTGGTGGCCGACCCGCACGCGCTGCGCGAGGAGCCGGCCCCCGCTCCCGTGCCGGCTCCCGCACCCCCGCCGCCGGCCGCGCCGGTTGCCATGGTCGCTCCGGTCGAGGCTCCCGAGCCGCCGGCTCCGGCCCTGGAGGTCGAGCCCGAGCTCCCCCGGGCGCCCGCCGCCGAGCCGCCCGCGCTCGCGGCCGCCGCTCCGCAGCCCGCGGCGCGCAAGCGCTCTTCCTCGGAGATCGACCAGGTGCTGCGCGGCCTGCTGGACCCCAAGCCGAAGCGCCCGGCCGCGCCTCGCCCGGCCGTCCCCGCGGCCCAGGCTCCCGCGCCTCCCGCGCCCCCAGTCGCTGCTCCGGAGCCACCGCCGCTTCCCGCCGCTACGCAGAGCGCGCCTCCCGCCGCCGGGCCGATGATCTTCAATCCGCTCGAGATCGGCGAAATGATCGAGAGCGAGGACTTCGACTGGGAGCCGCCGTCCGGGGCGGGGAGCGCCGTACCGCCTCCCGCCTTCACACCGCCACCCCCGACGACCGGCCAGGGGCTGCCGCAGAACCTCGACGACACCGGCGGCCTGAGCTGGCTCGACGAGGCGGACCGCAACCACCCCTCGCCGAGCGCCGGCGCCGACAGCCTGTTCGACGAGGAGGACGACTTCTTCGACCTCGCCGCGGAGCTGGAGCAGGAGCTCTCGCAGGAGGAGTTCTTCAAGGGGGGCGACGGCATGCTCGTGCAGCAGGCCGAGCAGTCGCTGGAGGAGATCGTCGAAGGGTTCAAGAAGGGGGTCGCCGAGCACCTCTCGCCGACCGACTACGACACCCACTTCAACCTGGGGATCGCCTATCGCGAGATGGGCCTCCTGGACGAGGCGATCGGCGAGTTCCAGGTCGCCGCCAAGGACGCCGGGCACCTGGTGCTCTGCTGCTCGATGCTGGGCCTCTGCTTCCTCGACAAGGGGCTGCCCGAGCTGGCCGTCAAATGGTACAAGCGCGGCCTCGAGGCGCCCGGCCTCACCGAGGAGGACAACCTCGGCCTCCTCTACGACCTCGGCTGCGCCTACCTGGCCGTGGACGACAAGGCTTCCGCCTACAAGGCGTTCGTCGATCTCTACGGGATCAACAACGCCTACCGTGACGTGGTGGCCCGGATCGAGGAGCTGGGGCGGTAAGTTTTTTGTTATACCTTACGCTGCCATGAGCAGCGCGCACGACAACCGCCTCCCCCACAACGTCCACCTGCAGTCGAAGCGGCGCGTCGACGTGCGGCGGGTCGACCAGTGCGGCACGCTGGACGAGATCTTCCGCTCCTGCCTGCCGGCGTTCGGCGGCGCCTACCTGCGGCGGGTTTACACCCTCCTGGACCAGGCGATCGGGGCGGGGTGCCCGCTGACGCTGGCGATCGCGGGGCCGGTCACGGTCTCCGGGCAGCACCAGACCTGGCTGATCCCCCTGCTCGAGACCGGCTGGGTCGCCTATCTCAGCACCACCGACGCCGTCTGCTACCACGACGGCCACCGCAGCCTCGACGAGCACCCCGATCCGATCTTCGAGGTCCCGATCTTCGGCGACGACGGCGTGCTGCGCGACGAGAAGACGATCCGCGTCACCGACATGGCCTTCGACGAGGACGTCCTCTTCCAGCAGGACCGCTTCCTGACCGCCTGCCTGCTGCGCCCCGAGTTCCAGAAGTCGATGTCGGGGACCGAGCTGCGCTACCTGATCGGCGGCATCTACGCCGCGCAGGAGGAGAAGAACGGCGTCACCCCCGGGCTGCTCGCCACCTGCCAGCGCCTGGCGATCCCGATCCTGGTCGGCGCGCCCGCCGACGGCAGCCTCTTCCTCAACTCGATGAAGCTCTGGGCGATGCGGCAGGCGGGCCTGCTCGACCGCTACGAGTTCGCGCTCGACCTCCACGCCGAGGTCTTCGAGTCGTGCGCCTACCACTACTGGGGGCTGTTCACCCACCCGGTCCACTCGCTCGCCACCCTGATCCTGGGCGGCGGCGTGCCGAAGAACTACAACCTGCAGCCGGAGCCGGCGCTCGGCCAGGTGCTGGGGCTCGAAGGGATCCGCGGCTACACGTTCGACGTCCAGATCGTCAGCGCGCCGGTGACCGAGGGGTCCCTCTCCTCCTGCCCGCCGGCCGAGGCGGTGACCTGGGGGAAGGTGGACCGCGACACCTACCAGCAGACCACCGAGAGCGCCCAGGCCGACTACTCGATGGTGATGCCGTTCCTGGTCAAGGCGCTGCTCGACAACCGCGACCGCTACGCCCGCCGGGCGGCGGAGATCGGCGAGGAGGCGCTCTTCAAGGAGGAGCCCAAGGCCGCCGGCTACCTGCGCCCGGCGGACGGCTACCGCCTCTACGATCATCGCGAGACGCTGGTCGGCGAGCTCTCCCGGAGCGTCGGCGAGAACGGCGAGTGGCTGCAGAAGACGCTACGTTACCCGTTAGCCTTTGGAGGGAGTCCGATTCCATGAGCAAGACCACAGTCACCCTCCTGCCGGGCGACGGCATCGGCCCGGAGGTCAGCAACGCCGCGGTGCGCGTGTTCGAGGCCGCCGGCGCCGAGATCGAATGGGAGCGCCACATCGCCGGCGCCGAGGCCCTGGAGAAGTTCGGCAATCCGCTGCCGCCCGAGGTCCTCGAATCGATCCGCCGTAACCGCCTGGCGCTCAAGGGCCCGATCACGACGCAGGTGGGCAAGGGGTTCAAGTCGATCAACGTGCAGCTCCGCCAGGAGCTCGACCTCTACGCCAACCTGCGCCCGGCGCGGTCGCTGGAGAGCATCCCCAGCCGTTTCGAGGGGGTGGACCTCGTCGTCGTGCGCGAGAACACCGAGGACCTCTACGCCGGCCTCGAGCACATCGTGGTCCCCGGCGTGGTGGAGAGCCTGAAGATCATCACCGAGAAGGCGTCGTTGCGCATCGCCCGCTTCGCCTTCGAGTACTCCCGCCGGCACGGCCGCAAGCGGGTGACCGCCGTCCACAAGGCGAACATCATGAAGCTCTCGGACGGCCTGTTCCTCGACTGCTTCCGCCGCGTCGCCTCGGAGTACCCCGAGATCGTCGCGGACGACCGGATCGTCGACAACATGTGCATGCAGCTCGTCATGCGCCCCGAGGAGTGGGACGTGCTGCTGATGGAGAACCTCTACGGCGACATCCTCTCCGACCTCTGCGCGGGGCTCGTCGGCGGGCTCGGCGTGGTGCCCGGGGGGAACATCGGGCTCGACGTGGCGGTCTTCGAGGCGGTGCACGGCAGCGCGCCGGACATCGCCGGCAAGGACCTCGCGAACCCGCTGGCGATCATGCGCTCGGGGATCATGATGCTCTTCCACATGCACAAGGACGAGGTGGCCGAGCGGGTGCGCAAGGCGCTGCGCGACGTGATCGTCCGCCAGAAGATCCGCACCCGCGACCTCGGCGGCGAGGCGACCACGACGCAGTTCACCGACGCCATCGTGAAGGCGATCGAGAGCGGGAAGATCGAGAGCGGGAAGGAATGACCGAATCCCTCTGCCCCCCTGAAGTCCTCGCGAGCGCCTGCCCGCTCGACTGCCCCGACGCCTGCAGCCTGGAGGTTCGGGTGGTGGACGGCCGGGTGGTCAAGGTGGACGGCGACCACCGCAATCCGGTGACCCAAGGGTACATCTGCGCCAAGGTGCGGCGGACGCCGGAGCACCTCTACGGCCCGGACCGGTTGCTCTACCCGGCGCGGCGGGTCGGGCCGAAAGGGGAGGGGCGCTTCGAGCGGATCTCCTGGGACGCGGCGCTCGACCTGGCGGCCGGGCGGATGCGCGAGGCGCGGGAGCGCTTCGGGGGGGAATCGATCCTTCCCTTCTTCTACGGCGGCTCGAACGGCCTGCTGACCCAGGACACCACCGACGCCCGCCTCTTCCACCGGCTGGGTGCCTCGCAGCTCGCCCGCACGGTCTGCGCCGCGCCGTCGGGGCGAGCGGCGACGGGGCTCTACGGCAAGATGGCGGGGGTGGCCTACCAGGATTTTCCCCACGCGCGGCTGATCGTGCTCTGGGGGGCAAACCCCTCGGCCTCCGGCATCCATCTCGTGCCGTTCGTCCAGGAGGCCCAGAAGGCGGGGGCGCGGCTGGTGGTGATCGATCCCCGCCGGACGCCGCTCGCCAAGAAGGCCGACCTTCATCTCGCTCCGCGGCCGGGGACCGACCTCGCGCTCGCGCTGGCCGCCATCCGCTGGTTCTTCGCGGAGGGCCGGGCGGATCTCGATTTCCTCGGCCGTCACGCCACCGGCGCCGGGGAGCTGCGGCGGCGGGCCACGCCCTGGACCTTCGAGCGCGCGGCGGAGGTCACGGGGATCGCCGCCGGGGAGATCGAGGGCTTCGTCCGCCTCTACGCCGAATCCTCCCCGGCGCTGATCCGCACCGGCTGGGGGATGGAGCGCAACCGCAACGGCGGCTCCGCCGTGGCCGCGGTCCTGGCGCTGCCGGCGGTGGCCGGGAAGTTCGGCGTGCGCGGCGGCGGCTACACGATGAGCAACTCGGGGGTCTGGGGGATCGATCAGGCGCCGGCCGTGGCCGAGCCGCCGCCCCCCACCCGCACCGTCAACATGAACCTCCTCGGGAAGACCCTGCTGGCGGCCGAGCCGCCGGTGGAGGTCCTCTTCGTCTACAACTGCAATCCGCTCGCGACGATCCCGAACCAGGAGGAGGTGCGGCGGGGGCTGGCGCGCGAGGACCTGTTCACCGTCGTCTTCGAGCAGGTCTGGACCGACACCGCCCGCTGGGCCGACCTGGTGCTTCCGGCCACCCACTTCCTGGAGCACTCGGAGCTGGTGCGCGGCTATGGCTCGTACCTGCTCCAGCGGAGCGGGCCGGTAGCCGCGCCGGCGGGGGAGGCGCGGTCGAACCCCGAGGTCTTCGCCGCCTTGATCGCGCGGCTCGGGCTCGCGAAGCCCGGCGACCCGGAGACCGCCGGGGAGCTCGACAGCGCGCTGTTCCGCCGCTTCGACCGGATCCGCGGCGAGTTGGAGCGAGACGGCGCGGCCCTTCCCGACTGCGGCAACGCGCCGGTCCAGTTCGCCGACGCCTTCCCGCTGACGCCGGACCGCAAGATCCATCTCGTCCCCGAGGCGCTCGACCGCGAGTCCGGGCACGGCCTCTACACCTTCCTGGACGATCCGGGGGACGAGCGCCATCCGCTGGCGCTGATCTCGCCGTCCACCAGCCGCCGGCTCAACTCGACCCTGGGGCAGCTCGAGAAAGGGCAGGTCGCCGTGGAGATCCACCCCCGGGACGCCGAGGCGCGGGGGATCGCCGGCGGCGACGCGGTGCGGGTCTGGAACGATCTCGGCGAGGTGCGGGTGGCGGCGCGGCTCAACCCGGACCTGCGGCCGGGGGTTGTCTACCTGCCGAAGGGGCTCTGGAGCCACAACACCCTCTCGGGCACCACGGCGAACGCCCTCGCCCCCGACACCCTCACGGACATCGGACAAGGGGCCTGCTTCAACGACGCGCGGGTGGAAATCGATAAGATCTCCTGATGCCGCGCTCGCTCTTCGACGACCAGGAACCCCCGGCGCCGGCCCTCTCGCCGGAAACCGTAAAAGGCGTCTCGCCGCTCGCCGAGCGGATGCGCCCGCGGACCCTCGAGGAGGTGGTGGGCCAGGAGAAGGTGGTGGGGGAGGGGGGCTTCCTCCGCCGGGCGATCGCCGCCGACCGCGTGCCGTCGCTGATCTTCTGGGGGCCGCCGGGAACGGGGAAGACCACCCTCGCCCGCATCATCGCGACCGTGACCTCGTCGCACTTCGTCCCCTTCTCGGCCGTCACCTCCGGCATCAAGGAGGTCAAGGAGGTGATGGCGGAGGCGGTGCGGCTGCGCAAGGCCCAGGGGCGGCGCACGCTCCTCTTCGTCGACGAGATCCACCGCTTCAACCGCGCCCAGCAGGACGCCTTCCTCCCCTACGTCGAGAGCGGGGACGTGGTGCTGGTGGGGGCCACCACCGAGAACCCCTCCTTCGAGCTCAACGCGGCGCTCCTCTCCCGCTGCCGGGTGATCGTGCTGGAGCCGCTCCGTCCCGAGGGTCTGGCCGAGATGATGCGCCGGGCGCTCGCCGATCCGGAGCGGGGGTTGGGGGAGTCCGGCGTCGAGGCGGACGACGAGGCGCTCGCCGAGCTGGCCCAGCAGGCCTCGGGGGACGCCCGGAAAGCGCTCAATCTCCTGGAGCTGGCGGCGGCCGATGTCGCCGCCATGAATGACGAGGCAAACGCCGGGAGGATCGACGCCGAGACCGTGCGCCGGGTCGCGCAGCGCAAGGTGCTGCTCTACGACAAGTCGGGGGAGGAGCACTACAACCTGATCTCGGCGCTCCACAAGTCGCTCCGCGAGAGCGATCCGGATGCCGCCCTCTACTGGTTCGCCCGCATGCTGGCCTCCGGGGAAGATCCGCTCTACGTGGCCCGCCGGATGATCCGCTTCGCCAGCGAGGACGTGGGGCTGGCCGACCCCCAGGCGCTGCCGCAGGCCCTCGCCGCCCGCGACGCCTATCACCTGCTGGGCTCGCCCGAGGGGGAGCTGGCCCTGGCGCAGGCGGTCCTCTACCTGGCGCTCGCCCCGAAGAGCGTCGCCCTCTACGACGGCTACAAGGCCGCCCGCCGCACCGTCGAGGAGCGCCCGGCCGATCCCGTGCCGATGGCGATCCGCAACGCCCCCACCCGGCTGATGAAAGAGATCGGCTACGGCACGGGCTACGTCTACGCGCCCCATACCGAAGAGGGGGTCGGCGGGCTCGACTGCCTCCCCGAGTCCCTCCAGGGAACGCGGTTCTACGAGCCGAAGGGGGAGGGGTTCGAGGCGAAATTGAAGGAGCGGCTGGAGCGGTACCGCGGGCTGCAGGACGAGGTCAGGAAGAAAAAAGGGCCGTAGATCTGTAGGGGCGCAGCATGCTGCGCCCGCCGACGGTTCGCCGCGAGCAAGAGGGCGCAGCATGCTGCGCCCCTACGCCCTGCGGACAGGCCGGCCGGCCCTACCTGAACAGCTTCAGGAACACGATGTAGAGCACGAACCCGCTGTCCGGACCGGCCACGGGGGTGCCCACGTCGAGGTTGACCACCGTCTGCCAGGGGCCGATGAACGTTCCCGCAACGCCCACGCCGCCCAGGAATTCGTTCTTGAGCCCGCTCTCCTTGTCGGTGGCGAGGGCGGCGTCGGCGATTCCGTCCAGGCGGAACGCCTCGCCGATCTCGAAGCCGTAGGAGGCGTGGCCGGAGTAGACCTTCGTCGCCCGCACGCTGTTGCTCTGATAGCCATGGACGCGGGTGCCGCCGAAGAAGCCGAATTGATATTTGCTGAAGCGGTCGAGGTCCGACCCCGAGGCGTAGTCGAATTCGAGCCCCACTTTCTGGAACCTGGGCAGATACCAGTTCTTGCTCGCCGAGGCGTCCCAGCGCAGGAAGTCCTGCTTGTCCTTGCTGAAGTCGGGGTTGCCGGGGAGGCCCCAGAAATCCCACTGCGAGCGCCGGTTGTAGCTGCCGGACGCCGAGAGCCGGTAGCCGGAGCGGGCGAAGTCCGTATTCAGCGAGAACGAGTGGGTGATGTTGCTGCTCGGCAGCACGAAGCTCTTGGCGGTGTCGTCCGCCTCCGAGTAGTGGAAGTAGAGGGCCTCGTACTCGGCGCCGATCTTGATGAAGTTGCCGAGCGGATGGCCGAGCCGCAGGCTGAAGGTGGCCGGACGCTGCTTGACCGCCTCGTCCTTGATCTCCTTGCCGCCGCGGTAGATCGTGTCGGTCAGGGGGAGGGCGATGGCGAAGGCGTTGGCCCCGACGTCGAAACGGCTGCCGAAGAGGCGTGGCTCCGCGATGTTGGCGGTCAGCAGGGCACCGCCGAAGAAGATGTTGACCTGCTTGCCCGTCCCCTTGAAGTTGAACGAGAAGTAGTTGATGCCGGCGAGCGGCAGCGGATAGTCCAGGGCGTCGTCATAGAACAGGCCACCGGCTCCGAACAGCTTGCTGGCGTTGAACCCCTCCTTGACCACCCGCTCCCCCTGGTCGTTCTTCACCAGGTAGCGCAGCCCCTTGTCGGTGTCGCGCACCATGGTTACGTCCGAGGCGTCGACCTGCTTGCGCGCCTCCGCGAACCCGGCGGCGTTGACCCTCACGTCGGTCAGGCGCGTCTCACGCTCCACTACCGTGGCGGCGTTGATCACCGAGAGGATCTGCTGGGCCACCAGCCGCAGCGGCAGCACGTAGCTCTGCGCCGACCATGGGGTGGCCTGGCCGTTGGCGTCCACGGGTGAGTAGAAGAGCGTCTCCTCGTTCGAGAGCACCTCCCCTTCGAGACCCACCTGCACGGCCCGGGTGCGCAGCCGGGAGTAGAGCTGCTTGTCGACCCAGACCGAGCCCTGGTAGAGCTTGCCGCTGGCGTCCGGGCCGGCCGGAGTGAAGTCGACCACCCAGGCGTCACGGCCGTCGACGGTGTCCGAGCCGCGCAGGCGGTAGCGGTACTGCTTGGTGAAGTGGATCTCGAGCGGCAGCGCCGCCGCCTTCTCGGGCTGGATCAGCGGGATTTCGGGAAGGGTCTTGCCGCGCCAGCGGACGCCGTTGACGTAGAGCGTCTCCCAGGCCCAGTCGGAGCCGGTCTTGGGATCGAAGAAGAACGGCCCCTGGAGAGTCGCCTCGATCGCCTGGGTGCCGGCCGCCGGCTGGAAGCGCAGCGAGGTCGTGTTGGTGGCGCTGTAGTGGTCGAGCTTGCGGTTCTGGGCGTCCTCGAACGCCTGCAGGCGGCGGAGGATCTCCTCGACCGGGATCTCGCGCTGGGAGGAGACCGTCACCTTCTCCTCGACCCCCTGGCGTTCGGCGGCCGTGGCGCGGTCGAGGCCGAGCACGGCCACGCGGCCGGGCGAGCCCACCTGCAGCACGAGCGCCCCACCGGCCACCTGACCGCTCGGGGGAGGCACCCGCTGGCCGCCGATCGGAAACCGTACCGGCCGGCGGAGCTCCGGGTCGTTGAAGCGTAGCGTCAGGTCCTGGGACGCCGGGGGAGCGAGGGCGATCACCCGCAGGGAGAGATCCTTGCCGCGCACGAACGTCCAGGACTCCTGGGCGCCGGACGGCGCGGAGCCGGGGTCATACGAGATGTCCCCCGAGAATTCGCGCGCGAGCAGGACCAGGGGAGAGAGCACGGGGACCAGCCCTCCCGCCTCCACCCCCGGCGCCTGGAACAGCGTCAGGTCGATCCCCTCGGCGGCCTCGCGGGCGGCCACGGCCAGCATCTCGGCGGGATCGGCGGGGACCGGCACGGCGTCGAGCACCATCGGCCGCCCGGGATCGAGAGTCTGCACCGCGTCGACCGCCGCCTTGAGCGCCTCCGGGGAGGCCGGCTGGAGGGCCACCGCTTCCAGATAGGCCGCGACCTCCTCGCCGTAGAGCGCCTGGAGGATCTTGGGATCGGCGGGGAGAGATTCCGTGGCCACCTTCGCCTGACCTTGAGCCCCGGTGAGCGTCACGGCGGCCCGTTTCAGCAGAAAGGCGTATTCGGTGGGGGAGAAGTCCCCCGTCTCCGGCCGCCAGACGACCTGGAACCAGGTGCCGGCCGGAGCCTTGGCCGCCGCTTCGGCCGCGGCGCGCAGCTCGACCTGAAGGCGCTCGGAATTCTGGGCGATCGGCGGCGGGGTGCGGAAGACGAGCGACACCCAGGGGGTCGCGCCGCTGTCGTGAATCGTGGTCGGGAGGCTGGCGTCGACCGGGGCGTCCCCGGACAGCGGGACCTCCCAGGCGACGAAGAGAGGGCTTCCCGGTTCCAGGCCGCCGGGCTTCAGCGTGCGGGCGGCGTCCGCCGGACCCGCCGCCGGAGCGGCGGGATCGATACGAAGGCCGGCGCAGGGCCGGCATGGAAGATTGGCGGCTCCCAGGGGGAGCGAAAGGCAGAAAAAGGCACTACCCAGCAAGAGACGCTTCGCGGAATCCATGGCGGAGAGCATAACAGCCCCCCCGGTTGAGGAAATTCTCCCGCCACCCTGCTAGAATCTGCACGCTTTTATCAATCATGGAATTCTCAGGAAGACTGACCGCCTTTTCCCTGGGCGACCTCCTGCAGTGGGCGAAGAACGACCGCTGCACGGGCGCTCTCGTGATCCGCCGTAGCGAGCGCGAGAAGCGGATCTATCTCCACGCCGGCGAGGTCGTGGGGTGCCTCTCGAACGACCCCGCGGAGTACTACGGCCAGCACCTCGTGCTCCACGGCCACCTGAGCGACGACCAGCTCTTCCAGGCGCTGAGCCATTGCACGACCCACGGCACCCGCTTGGGGGTCGCCCTGCGGGAGCTGGGGATGCTGCCGGCCGAGGTCATCCAGCAGACCCTCCGCGAGCAGATCGAGGACGTGATCTGCGACCTCTTCCTCTCGCAACGCGGCATCTTCTACTTCCAGTCGGAGATGCCCCAGGACGAGGAGATCCTGCCGGAGCCGATCCACGTCATGGGGCTGGTGATGGAGGGGAACCGCTGGCTCGACGAGGTCGGCCGCATCCGCCGGATCCTCGTGCACGACGACGTCGTGCTCCGGCGCGGCGAGAGCGCACCTGGCGAAGGGGCGACGCCGGTCCAGCGGCGGCTCGCCGGGCTGGTCGACGGTCAGCGGACGTTGGGCGAGCTCTACAAGAAGGTCCGCGGCTCCTACTTCCGCTTCCTTGAGGCGGCCTACCGGCTCTGCGTGAGCGGGGTGCTCGACATCGAGGAGATCCGGGAGGCGGCGGATCGCGGCACCCACGAGCTGAGCGTCTACGACCTGCTGCTGGAGCAGGCCACCGAGGAGCAGGTCCTGGTGGCGCGGCGCCACATGGCCGTGCCGCTCGACCTGCTGGAGCGCTGCTATCCGGTCTGGGTGGAGGAGCCGGCTGAGGACGAGCAGACGCGCATGCCGTCGCGGGCCCGCGACTTCTACGCCTGCTTCGACGGCCGGACCCGGCTGGGGGACGCCTTCTCCGGCGATGCCCGCCTGCGCGGGCGCGAGATGGACCTCCTGCTGCTCCAGCTCCAGAAGGGGCGCCTCGCCCTGCTCCCCGCGCCCGTCGAGCTCCTCGAGGAGGCTGCCGAGCGGCGAGGCCAGCCGGCCTTCCAGCGCTGGTGGCGGCGGGTGTTCCGGCAGGCCTCGTAATCCCCTTTTACTCTCCGACCGCGACTCCGTTCAGGGGGGAGGTGGAGAGGGAGGGCATCCCCATCCGCTCGCGGATCTTGGTCTCGATCTCGTCGGCGAGGTCGGGGTTCTCGCGCAGGAACGCCTTGGAGTTGTCGCGCCCCTGACCGAGGCGGAGATCGCCGTAGGAGTACCAGGCGCCGCTCTTGATGACCAGCTTGTGCTCGACCCCGAGGTCGACGAGCTCGCCGGTCTTCGAGATCCCCTCGCCGTAGCCGATGTCGAACTCGGCCTGGCGGAACGGGGCGGCCACCTTGTTCTTGACCACCTTCACCTTGGCGCGCGAGCCGGTCACCTCCTCCCCCTCCTTGAGCGAGGCAATGCGGCGGATGTCGATGCGCACCGAGGCGTAGAACTTGAGCGCCCGGCCGCCGGTCGTCGTCTCGGGGTTGCCGAACATGACGCCGATCTTCTCGCGGATCTGGTTGATGAAGATCAGGCAGGTGTTGGATTTGGAGACGATGGCCGTGAGCTTGCGCAGGGCCTGCGACATCAGCCTCGCCTGCAGGCCGACGTGCGAGTCGCCCATCTCCCCCTCGATCTCGGCCTTGGGCACCAGGGCCGCGACCGAGTCGATGACGACCACGTCGACGGAGTTGCTGCGCACCAGCATCTCGGCGATCTCGAGCGCCTGCTCGCCGTTGTCGGGCTGCGAGACGAGCAGGTTGTCAATGTCGACGCCCAGCTTCTTCGCGTACTCGGCGTCGAGCGCGTGCTCGGCGTCGATGAAGGCCGCGATGCCGCCCCGCTTCTGGGCCTGGCCCACGACCGAGAGGGCGAGCGTCGTCTTGCCGGAGGACTCGGGGCCATAGACCTCCACCACCCGGCCGCGCGGGAAGCCGCCGATGCCGATGGCGAAATCCACCGAGATGGAGCCGGTGGAGATCGACTCGATCGCCAGCGTCTCGCGCTGGCCCAGGCGCATGATCGCCCCCTTGCCGAACTGCCGGTCGATCTGCGCGAGCGTGTTGTCGACCGCTTTCAGACGGTCCAATTTCGTGTCTGCCATGTGCCTTTTCGCTCCTTCAAGTCCCGGGGGATCCCTGGATCCGTATTCTACGTCGCTTCCTGGTGCCGCGGAGTAGGCCTTCGCCGCCGGTTTCGCCTCCCCATCATAGAAGACGGTAATGCGGCGGTCAAATCCTTCCTGGAGATATACTTCCCTGGCGCTTGGACCGGTAGGCTCCTGCGGACGCCAGCATCTCCTCTATAATCTCAGCCTCAACAATCGTTCAGACCCGAGCGTAAGACATCACGATGGAATCCATCGCCGTCGAAACCAGCGACGCGCTCTATGCCGCCGAGCCGATCCGTCGGCTCGAGGAGAACGTCGCTCTCGTCATCCGTGGCAAGCGCGAGGTCATCCGCCTCGCCACCGTCTGCCTGCTCGCCCGTGGGCACGTCCTGCTGGAGGACGTCCCCGGCGTCGGCAAGACCACCCTGGCGCAGGCCCTGGCCCGCTCGCTGGGGCTCTCCTTCCAGCGCATCCAGTTCACCAGCGATCTGTTGCCGTCCGACATCATCGGGGTGTCGATCTACAACCAGAAGAGCCAGGTCTTCGAGTTCGTGCCCGGCCCGCTGTTCGCGAACGTGGTGCTGGCGGACGAGATCAACCGCGCCACCCCGAAGACCCAGTCGGCCCTGCTGGAGGCGATGAGCGAGCGCAAGGTCTCCGTCGAGCGCAAGCGGTTCTCGCTCCCCGAGCCCTTCGTGGTGCTGGCGACCCAGAACCCGCTGGAGTACCAGGGGACCTTCCCGCTGCCGGAGTCGCAGCTCGACCGCTTCCTAATGTCGCTGTCGCTCGGCTACCCGCCGCGGGCGGACGAGAAGGACCTGCTGCTGTCGGGCGGCGTCGAGGACCTCCTCGAGCACCTGCAGCCGGTCGTCGACCAGGAGGGGCTGGTCGACCTGCAGGCGCGGGTGGCGCGGGTCCGCGTCGCCGACAAGCTTGCGGACTACATGCTCTCGCTCGCCGAGGCCACCCGCCACGGCGGCGACTTCGTCCTCGGGGTCTCGACCCGGGGGCTCCAGTCGCTGTTCCGGGCCGCCCAGGCGCTGGCCCTCTGCGAGGGGCGCGGCTACGTCATCCCGGACGACGTGCAGCGCTTGGCCGCGCCGGTGCTGGCGCACCGCATCGCGCTCAAGCGGGGCACGGCCGACCTCGAACAGGCGAGGAAAGCGATCGAACGGGTGGTGGCGGCGACGCCGGTGCCCCTGTGAGCGGACCCGAGCCGCCGGGGCGGGTGGGCGGATTTTTCTCCCGCCGTGCCGTGCCCGAGGGGATCCGCATCACCACGGTGGGGCTCTGGTACGTGCTGTTCACGGTGCTGGTGGCGATCGCCGCCACCAACACCGGCAACAACGCGCTCTACATGGTGCTGGCGTTGATGTTCTCGACGCTGATCGTCTCCGGGATCGCCTCGCGGGAGAACGTCCGTGGCCTCGAGGCGGAGCTCGACCCACCCGGCGAGGTCTTCGCCAACCGCCCCTTCGCGGTGGGGTTCCGGCTGAAGAGCCGGGCCCTCGTCTTCCCGCGCTGGTTCCTCCTCTTCACCCTCTCGCGTTCGGCGCAGCCGCTGCTGATCCCCTACCTGCCGCGCCGGGGCAGGAGCGTCGGCCAGGTCGAGGTGATGGTGGGCGCGCGCGGCTTCCACCGCTTCCCCCACGTCCACATCTCGAGCCTCTTCCCCTTCGGCTTCTTCCGCAAGGGGGTGCGCTACCGCGTCGATTTCGAGGTGCTGGTCTTCCCCGAGCTGTTCCCGGCCGGCGGCAGCCGCCCCGAGGAGACCGAGCAGGCGGGCGAGGATTCGAGCCGCCGCAGCGGCCGGGGGCACGACCTCTTCTCCCTGCGCGCTTTCCGCCGCGGCGACGATCCGCGGGGGATCCACTGGAAGCAGACGGCGCGCACCGGCGAGCTGGTCTTCACCGAGCGGACCTCCGAGCGGAGCCGGCGGCTGTCGATCCTCTTCGACAACGCGGTGGGCGAGCTCAAGGACCCCGCCCAGCGGAGCCGGTTCGAGCGGCTGGTCAGCGAGGCGGCGACGATCGCGGTCGATCACCTCGGGCGCGGCTATGAGATCGAGCTGGTGACGCGCGACGGCGCCCTCGGCTTCGCGAGCGGGCCCCGCCAGCGGCTGGCGATCCTGGAGGCGCTGGCGGTGGTTCAGCCGCGGCCGCGGGAGAGGGAGCCGCTCGTCTCCGGCGATCCGCGGGCGCCGCAGTTCCGCGTCCACCTGGACGACGAGTCCCCGGCGAGGCTGGCGGGATGAGCTTCGCGCGGCAGAAGCGGCTGCTGCTCGGGTGGATGGCGCTGCTCGCCCCCGTCCCGCTGCCGCTCAACGGCGTCCTGGGCTGGCCGGCGGTGCTCCTCTACCTGCTGGGCGTCGCCTTCTTCCTGCGCCGGGCGAGCCTCGACCCGCCGCGCTGGCTGCCGCCCTGGGGGATGAACGTCCTGGGGTTGGCCTATCTGCCGCTCTTCTTCCTCGACATCTTCGGCCTCTCCCGTGGGCTGGTGGGGCCGGTGCTCCACCTCTGCCTGTTCGCGGTGCTGGTGAAGCTCTTCGCCATCGTCCGCGAGCGCGACAAATGGCAGGCGTCGATCGGTGTCTTCTTCCTCTTTCTCGCCGCGATGGGCACCAGCGTCCATCCGACGATCGTGGTCTATCTGGTCGGGTTCCTGGTGCTGGCGCTGCTGCTGATGACGCGCTTCGCCTTCCTCCACGTCCTGTCCGGGTTCGGCCGCGAGGACCCCGCGCTCGCCCGCATCCCCGTGCGCGGCTTCCTGCTGCTCACGACGGCCGCCATCCTGCTGCTCGCGGTGCCGATGTTCCTGCTCCTGCCCCGCGTGCGCGCGCCGTTCATCGTCGGCCGTGGCGGCGGCAGCGGCGCCATCCAGGAGGCGGCGGGCTTCTCCGATCAGGTGACACTCGACTCGATCGGCCGCATCCGCAGCAGTCACGAGGTCATCATGCGGCTGCTCGGGGGGGCGCCCTCCGCCGCCGATCAAGAGATGCGCTTCAAGGCGGCCACCTACGACGTCTATCAGAGCGGCACCTGGCGCCGCTCGCCGAGCCGGGGAAATCTGCCGCGCAGCCAGGGGGTGCGCTTCCACCTGGGGCCGGAGAAACCCATCCGCTGGGCGACCATCTGGCTGCAGCCGCTCCACAGCCATAGCATTCCCCTGCCGGTGGAGACCACGGTGATCGAGCCCCGCTCGTCGTCGCTGTCGATCGACGCCGGCGGCGCCATCTCCTTCCCGCTGGCCCCGCTCGAGGTCGCCGAGTACCGCGTGGGGCTCGCTCGCGCGCCGGTGCTCACCGGCGAGCCCCCCGCGGGCGCCGGAGATCCGGCTCTCGACCGCAACGGCCTGACCCCGAAGATCTCTGCCCTGGCGGCCCGGGTCATGGGGCAGGGGACGGCCATTCAGCGCGTCCGGCGGCTCGAGAACCACCTGATCGACAACTACTCCTACACCCTCGACTTCGTGGGGCGCGCGCGCGACAACCCGCTCGAAGACTTCCTCTTCCGCTACCACAGCGGGCAGTGCGAGTATTTCGCCTCGTCGATGGTGCTGATGCTGCGCTCGCAGGGGATCCCGGCGCGGCTGGTGACGGGCTTCCTCGGCGGCGAGTACAACCCCTTCGAGGGTTACTACATCGTGCGCGGGAACAACGCCCACGCCTGGGTGGAAGCCTACCTGCCCGGCGCGGGGTGGCGGATCTTCGATCCCACGCCCCCGGCCGGCCGCCCGGCCGCCGGCGCCGAGGGGGCGACGCTGCTGGCGCAGCAGGCCTGGGACTTCCTGCTCTTCCGCTGGGACCGTTACGTTCTCACCTTCGGCCTCTACGACCAGCTCCGGATCTTCAGCAGCCTGCGCGAGATGTGGAGCGACTTCTGGTCCCACTGGAAGCGGGACGAGAAACTCGCGAAGGCGCACCCCTCCGCGTCAGGCCTCGACGCGCTCCGCCCGGCGGCCGGCAAGCCCGGCGGCCACCGGGGTCTGCCCGACGTCCCCCTCCCCCTGGCGCTCGGTCTCACGCTGATCGCGGCGGCCGTGTGGGTGCTCTACCTCCGAATGCGGCCGCCGCTGACCGCGACCACCGCCTACCGGCGCCTCCGGCGGCGTCTCGGCCGGTCGGGCGCCTCCCTGCCCGATTCGGTGCCGCCGCTCGCGGTACGGAGGGAGGCGGCGGCCCGCTATCCCGCCGCCGCGGCTCCCATGGCGCGCGTGATCGATTTCTACCTGCGCGAGAGCTTCGGCGGCCAGGCGTTGGAGGACGAGGAGCTGGAAGACCTCAAGGCGGCCCTGGAAGAGGCGGAAAAGAACATGCGGAAGGCGGGATGAGCATCGCTCGGAGGAGCAAAAAATGAACCTGCTCTGGCTCTACCAGATCCACACGTTCTGGCTGGGGATCCTGATCGTCGGATTCTTCGTCGCGGCGTCGGTCCTCGGGCTCCGGCTGACCCGGCCTCTGGCGAGGAGGTTCTGCCGCGAGCAGAACGACTTCGCGAATTACTTCTTCGCCACCGTCGCCGTGTTCTATGCCGTGCTCGTCGGTCTGATCGCTGTGGCCTGTTGGGGGAACTACACCACGATCGATGGGATCGTCTCCAACGAGGCCGTCTCGTCTTCCGACGTGTACCGCGACATCGATAGCTATCCGCTCCCCCTGCGGGACCAAGTGCGCGGGGATCTACGGGCCTACGTCAAGTTCGTGATCGAGCGCGAATGGCCGGCTCAGACGCAGGGCGGCCGTCTGCCGAGAGGTGGCGGCATCCTGATGCAGCAGATCGCCCAGAGGCTGACCCGGTTCGAGCCGGCGACCTCGGGGCAGCAGGCCGTCCACATCCAGACCCTGCACGACCTCGACGATCTCTTCTCCAATCGCCGGCTGCGCTTCGAGGCGATCGACAGCCATCTGCCGGGTCTCATGTGGCTGGTGGTGCTGGCCGGAGCGGCGATCATGATCTTCATGACCTACTTCTTCTGCTCGGAGAGCGAGATCCTTCATCTGCTTCTGACCGCCGCTCTGAGCGTCGTGATCGGATTGGTGATTTTTCTGATCCTCTCGCTGGACCGGCCGCTGGCGGGATACGTCAGCATCGATGCCTCCAGCTTCGAGGACGCGCTGACGACCATGGGTGGGGCCGCAACCCCCTGAATCCCGCGCGATCTTCTAGCGGAGGCCGGACGGCAGGCGCGGCGAGGAGATCAACTTCGCGAACTCCTGCCAGCGCTTCTCCGGATGATCGGCCGTTCCGCCGCGCGTCTCGATGTACCGGCGCACGAGGTCCTGGCCGAGATTGTAATTGATCACGTAGCTCCGGTACTGATCGATGAAGCGGACGCGCTGGGCCGCCCGCTCGGGCGACATCAGGGCGTAGCGCACGAGCCAGGCTTCGGCGTCCTGGCGCTGGATTTCGCTGTCCAGATACCGCCGTGCCGCCTCGTTGCCCGCGTAGCTCAAACCCTGCAGCAGCCGCTGGACCTCGGCGTAGCGCTCCGCTTTCAAGGGATCGAGCCCGGCCAGCGGATAGAGCTGCTCGCGGTTGAAGGCCGCCCGCTCTCCGCCGGGGAAGGCCACCTCGATGCCGAAGTTCGCCGTCCCCTCCGCGATCAGCGATTGCGGCGAGAACAGCGGATAGACCGAGAGCTCGACCCATCCGCGGTCGCGCACCAGATGCTTTTCGAGCAGGCTGTTGTAGACGTGATGCCCGGGGTACCCCTCGTGGCAGGCGAGATCGATCGCGCGGTCGATGAAGATCGGCAGATCGGTGTTGACCTGGATCAGGCTGTGGAAGCCCCCCTTGTACCAGTTGTAGCCGCTCCACGACTTGCCGGTGACGTACTCGACGACGAAGCTCTCCTGCGCCGGCACCTCGATGTGGTGGAGCGTGCGCCGCCGGCATTCGTCGATGGCGGTCTGGAAGACCCGGTCGAGCCGGTCGGGGGGGACGACGAACCCCTGCCGGAAGGCTTCGATGCGGGCCGCGAGGGGACCGTCGCCCGGGACGGCCTGCTCGAGCTGGTCGAGGATCTCCTGGAAGTGGGCGGCGCCGTGGGTGGGCGCGACCGCGTCGTAGAGCGCCTGCGACTCCTCGTCGAAGGTCATCTTCCTGCCGGAGAGGAGATCGACGCGCGCCACCATCGCCTGGAGCTGCCGCTGGAGATACTGGTGGCGGAGGCGGAGGATCTCCTCGTCGCCCGGGGCCGGCGAGCCGGCCGCGAGCTCGGAGATCAACGCCGCGGCCTCGGTACGGATCTCGGAGAGGGGGCGCTTCCCGGCCTCGGCCTCGGCGCGCCACTCCGGCGGGCCGTAGTAGGCGTCCACGTAGTCGGCGTCGTGCTGCCCGACGGCGAGCACCAGCCTGACGTAGGATTCGGCGATCCGTTTCATCGGCGTCAGAACCGGTACGACAGCCCCACCGACAGCACCGGATAGACGGTGTAGTCGGCCACGTCTTTCTCGATGTCGCGCTCCTCGCGCTGCAGGAGGATGTCGAGCGCCTGGCGGGCGGTGGGATTGTTGAGCGGGCTGCCCGCAGGGATGTTCGGCGTCAGCGTCACCTTCCCCTTGCCCTGGAAGATCACCCCGGCGTCGACGAAGAACCCGACCTTCCGGCCCGGCGCCACCGCGTTGCCCCAGCCCAAACCGGCGTAGGGGACGACACGGTTGAAGTCGATCTTGCCGTTCAGCGTGCCGACCAGGGAGACCGGCACCGGCACGCCGCCGATGTCGTAGACGCCGGAGGCGGGCGGCAGGCTGTGGCCGTCGATCCGCGTGTCGTTGTAGACCGCCCCGCCGGACAGGCGGAAGCCATACCCTCCCGGGTGCCAGTCGAGGAGGGCCGTGGCCGTGCGCAGCTTGGCCGTGGCGTCGTACTCGATCTGGCTCACCCGGCGGCCATTGTCCGTGTAGTTGAAGCCATTGACGCCGAGCCGGGTGTTCACCTGCGGCGAAAGGCCCACCGTCAGCTCGAGCCCCAGGCCCAGCGAGCCGGCCTTGCCGGCGACCGCCACCTCGGCGCGCCCGGGGGCCGTTCCCAGGACGCTCATCAGGATCACACCGGTCGCTCCATGGAGCCATCGTCTCGATCTCATTGCCGTTCCTCCTCGCTCCCGCCTCCTGCAAAGCCGGGGCCTATCCGTCGCCGGGCGCGGGTATAGACTCTCAAAGCTCCCGGCGGATCGGGGGCGGAATTGTCGGAACGACAAGGGAGGTAGCCATGCAGATCGGCATGATCGGCCTGGGCCGGATGGGGGGCAACATGGTGCGCCGCCTGCTCCGGGACGGCCACGAGTGCGTCGTCTACGACTTGAGCCCGAAGGCGATCGCGGAGCTGGTGGCCGAGGGAGCCTCGGGCGCCGCCACGCTCGACGAGTTCGTCCAGAAGCTGCAACCGCCGCGCACGGCGTGGATCATGGTGCCCGCGGGGGACCCCACTGAGGGGATGGTGCAGGAGCTGGGGAAGCGCATGGAGAAGGGGGACGCCATCGTCGACGGCGGCAACTCCTACTTCAAAGATGACGTGCGGCGCGGCCAGGCCCTGGCAGAAAAAGGGATCTATTACGTCGACGTCGGCACCAGCGGCGGCGTCTGGGGGCTCGAGCGGGGCTACTGCCTGATGATCGGCGGCGAGCGCGCGGCGGTCGAGCGTCTCGATCCGATCTGGAAGACGCTGGCCCCCGGACGCGGCGACGTGCCGCCGGCGCCCGGCCGCGAAGGGAAGAAGAGCACCGCCGAAAACGGCTATCTGCACTGCGGCGGGGTGGGCGCGGGGCACTTCGTGAAAATGGTGCACAACGGCATCGAGTACGGCCTGATGCAGGCCTACGCCGAAGGGTTCGACATCTTCCGCAACGCCACCTCGCAGAGCCTGCCCGAGGGGCATCGCTACGATCTCGATCTCGCCGACATCGCCGAGGTCTGGCGGCGCGGCAGCGTCGTCTCCTCCTGGCTGCTCGACCTGACCGCGAGCGCGCTCGCCGAGAATCCCGATCTTTCCGAATACACCGGCATCGTGCAGGACTCCGGCGAGGGGCGCTGGACGGTGATCGCGGCGATCGAGGAGGCCGTGCCCGTGCCCGTGCTGGCCGCCTCGCTGTTCGACCGCTTCCGCTCGCGCCAGGAGCACACCTTCGGCGACAAGATGCTCTCCGCCATGCGCAACAAGTTCGGCGGCCACGTGGAGCTCCATCCCGCGGGCGTTCCAACCGAGCCGAAGAAGGAGAAGCCATGACCTCCCCCGCCGAGGACGAGCCCGAACGCGAGGACGAGTGGGTGGGCCAGCCCGCGCCCCCGTGCGCGATGGTGATCTTCGGCGCGACGGGGGACCTGACCAAGCGCAAGCTGATTCCGGCGCTCTACAACCTGGTCGTGAACGGGCTGCTGCCGGAGGGATTCGCCGTCGTCGGCGTCGGCCGTTCGCCGCTGTCGGACGACGAGTTCCGCGACCGCATGAAGAAGGACCTGCAAGAGTTCGCCACCTCCGAGGTGGACGGCGAGAAGCTCGAAGGGCTCGTCCGCCGGTTGCGCTATGTCGCCGTCGATCCCGAAAAACCCAAGACGTTCAAGGATCTGACCGCCGCGCTGGCGAAGGTCGACGAAGAGCTGGGGACGAGCGGCAACTATCTTTTCTACCTTGCGGTGCCGCCCAGCATTTTCGACGACTACATCCGTCGCCTTGGCGAGACGGGTCTGATGCGCGAGGAGGAGGGGCACTGGCGGCGCGTGATCATCGAGAAGCCGTTCGGGCACGACCTCGAGTCCGCGCGCGAGCTGAACCGGCGGATCCGCGAGATCCTGGAGGAGCGGCAGATCTACCGGATCGATCACTATCTCGGCAAGGAGACCGTGCAGAACATCATGGCGTTCCGCTTCGCCAACGGCATCTTCGAGCCGATCTGGAACCGCCGCTACATCGATCACGTGCAGATCACCGTCGCCGAGACGGTCGGGGTCGAAGAGCGCGGCGGCTACTACGAGGAGGCGGGAGCGCTGCGCGACATGGTGCAGAACCACATGTTCCAGCTCCTCGCCCTGATCGGCATGGAGCCGCCGGTCTCGTTCGCGGCCGATACAGTGCGCGACGAGCGCGTGAAGGTGCTCTCGGCGATCCGTACGCTCTCGTCGGAGGACGTGCTGCGCCGCACGGTGCGCGGCCAGTACGGCGAGGGCGCGATCGACGGCGCGCGCGCGCCCGCCTACCGCGCCGAGAAATCGGTCGCCCCCAATTCGAACGTCGAGACCTTCGCCGCGCTCGAGCTGTTCGTCGACAACTGGCGGTGGGCCGACGTGCCGTTCTATCTGCGCACGGGCAAGCGGCTGCCGAAGCGGGTCTCGGAGATCGCGATCCAGTTCAAGTGCGCGCCGCTCATGCTCTTCCGCGACACACCGGTCGAGCGTTTGAATCCCAATCTCCTGGTGATCAAGATCCAGCCGGACGAGGGGATCTCGCTGCGCTTCGAGGGCAAGGTGCCCGGCCCCACGATGCGTCTCGGCACGGTCCGGATGCAGTTTCAATATGAGGACTACTTCGGGCGCCAGGCGCACACCGGTTACGAGACGCTCCTCTACGACTGCATGCTCGGCGACTCGACGCTTTTCCATCGCAGCAACATGGTGGAGGTGGGGTGGCAGGTGGTCACGCCGATCCTCGACGTATGGAAGGCGCTGGTGCCGCGCAATTTCCCGAACTACGCCGCCGGCAGCTGGGGACCGAAAGAGGCCGACGAGCTGATCCAGAAGGATGGACGGAAATGGCGCGATTGAGCGAGATACCGAACGAGGTCCGGATCTTCGCCGATCCTGCCGGGCTGATGCGCGCGGCGGCGGACGAGATTGTGCAGGCCGTGCGACGCGCCGTCGACGAGCGCGGCCGCTTCGCCTGGGCGCTCGCCGGAGGATCGACGCCGCGCGATCTCTATCGTCTCCTCGCGAGGGATCCATACCGCGAGCGCCTGCCGTGGAACGCGATCCATTTCTTCTGGGGGGACGAGCGCCACGTGCCGCCCGATCATCCGGACAGCAACTTCCGCATGGCGCGCGAGGCGATGCTCGACGCCGTGCCCGTGCCGCCGGACAACATTCATCGCGTGCCGGCGGAGGACCCCGACGCGCAGCGCGCGGCGGCGGAGTACGAGGCGACGCTGCGCGCCTTCTTCGCTCTCGCGGCTGGGGAGTGGCCGCGCTTCGATCTCATCCAGCTCGGCCTCGGCAAGGACGGCCACACAGCGTCGCTGTTTCCAGGGGGCGACGCCGTTCACGAGCGGGAGCGGCTCGTGGTTGCGCCGTGGGTCGAGGCGCAGCAGACGTTCCGCATCACGCTGACGCCGCCGGTGTTGAATCATGCCCGCCGCGCGATGTTCCTGGTCAGCGGCGACGAGAAGGCGGAGGCGCTGCACGCCGTGCTCGAAGGACCACGCGAGCCCGAGCGCTATCCGGCGCAGATCGTGGAAGGGGATCGATTGTGGATGGTGGATCGTTCGGCGGCTCGCCTGCTGACGGCCGCTGAAGAGTCTTGAGGACCGGCACGACGCTCACGCCAGGGGGCGGAGGCGATTACGCCGTGCTAGGCGACGCTGGAGCAGAAGACAGAGGTCGACAACACGTAAGCCCCGGAAAGAACCAGAACGTCGCCTCCTGAACCTTCCTCATCGAGCCTGCCGGACTGACGGTTCCCGCTACTTCTTGGCCGCGGTTTTCTTGGTCACCGTCTTTTTGGCCACGGTCTTCTTGGGAGCAGCCGCCGCCTTTTTGGGCGCCGTCGCCGTCTTCTTCGCGGTCACTTTCTTCGCGGCCGTCGCCGCCTTCTTGGCCGGAGCGGCCTTCTTGCTGGCGGTCACGGTCGTGGTCTTCTTCGCGGCGCCCGAAGACTTGGCAGCAGTCTTCTTGGCGCCGCCACCGCTGGCGGATT
The DNA here is from genome assembly GCA_963698025.1 of uncultured Acidobacteriota bacterium. GTDB lineage: Bacteria > Acidobacteriota > Thermoanaerobaculia > Multivoradales > UBA5704 > DATARR01. Next base: position 5,067,929 of record OY969112.1, read on the forward strand.
TGGCCGCCGTCTTCTTCGCCCCGCCAGTGGATTTCGCGGCGGTCGTGGTCTTCTTGGCGGCGGTCTTCTTGGCGGCGGGTTTGGCCGCCGCAGTCTTTTTGGCGGCAGTCTTCTTCGCCGGCTTCGCGCTGCTGTCGTTCGTGGCCATTCTCTTCTCCTTTTGTTGGAGCCCGCAGTTTGGGCTGTGGTATGGCGTTTAGGTTACGCCCACAAGATCTTGTGCGTCAAGAGATTTTACGCCGCAAGAAGTTGTACCACCTCCCGCGGCACGTCCAGAGAGGCCCGCGGCATCGGCACACGCGCCTCCGCGGACGGGTCCGAAAGGTTTTCGGATCACCGCAAAGGCCCGTGGAATGCGGGTTTGCGCGAGGAGGCGGGGCGGGGGAGCTAGTACGCGTTGAGCCGCAGCGCGTAGCGGATCGTCATCCAGAGGATCTTGAAGTCGAGCGAGAGCGACCAGTTCTGGATGTAGTAGAGGTCGTACTGGATGCGCTTTTTGATCGACGTGTTGCCGCGCCAGCCATGGACCTGGGCCCAGCCGGTGATGCCGGACTTCACGCGGTGACGCAGCATGTAGCGCGGGATCTTGTGCTTGAACTCGCGCACGAACGTCGGCCGCTCGGGGCGCGGGCCGATGATCGACATGTCGCCGGTGAGGACGTTCCAGATCTGCGGCAGCTCGTCGAGCGACCAGGCGCGCAGCAGCCGGCCGACGCGGGTGCGGCGCGGATCGTCCTTGATCGCCCATACCGGACCGCTCGTCGCCTCGGCGTCGACGCGCATCGAGCGGAACTTGAGGATCATGAACGAGCGGCCGTCGAGACCCATGCGCTCCTGGCGGTAGAAGATGGGACCGCGGTCCTCGATCCAGATGGCGAGCGCGAGGACGGGGAAGGCAGGGAGCAGGACGATCAGCGCCGCGATCGCGATCGCCAGATCCATCCCGCGCTTCATCATGCTGCTCCACCCCTGGAGCGGCATCTGCGAGAGATTGATCACCGGCGTGCCGTCGACGTCCTCGAGCGCGGCCTTGATCGTCGCGTACTGGAGGATGTCCGGAACCAGCTTGATCTCGACGCACTCGCGGGCCATCAGGTCGAGGATCTGGAGGATCTTCTTGTGCGCCTCGAGCGGCAGCGTCAGGAAGACCTGATCGATGCGCTGCGCCGCGAGCACCTCCTCGGCTTGGCGGGTGGTGCCGAGCACGGGGACGCCACAGATCATCGATCCCGTCTTGCCGGGATCGTCGTCGAGGAAGCCGACGACCTCGAAACCCATCTCGCGGTGAGCGAGGATCTTGGTGGTGATCTCGCGCCCCAGCAGGCCGGCGCCCACGACCAGGATGCGCTGCAGGTTGTGGCCAGAGCTGCGCACCCGCCGCAGCACCGAGCGCGCCACCATGCGCGTGACGGCGACGAACACCAGATCGATCACCGCGAAGAAGGCGAGGAAGGCGCGGCTGTAGGTGAAGTACTCATGGCTGCCGGGCGCCGCCGGCGGCCGGTACCAGGCGATCACCACCGAGAGGAGAACCGTGGCGAGGAGGACGGCGAGGACGATGGTGAGCACCTCGTCGACGCGGCTCCGCCCCCGCCGGCTCTGGTAGAGGCCGTGGAAATAGAAGACCACCGGCCAGAGCACGAGCACGAACGGCACGAGGCGCAGGTACGGCCCGAACTCCGGCACGTTCTTGGTGACCGGGATCACCTCGACCTCGAAGCGCAGCAGCCAGGCACCGAGGAAAGCGGCCAGCGTCGCCGCGAGATCGGTGAAGAAGTAGAGTCCGGCCGTCTTCCGGTGGCGTTCTTGAATCAAAGGAGAGGCACCCTCAACTCGGAAACCGACGAGAAAGAAGAGATCGGATGCGATCGGTAAATCGCGAGACAGAGAACGACTCCGCCCGATCGCGCAGGTCCAAAGCATTGAATCCGATCCGGCGGGCTTTGTCAATGGCGTCGCAGAGGGCGGCGGGCCCCTCCCAGTCCGGGTAGAGCACCCCGTGCCTGCCGTCGTCCACCACGTCGAGGATGCCGCCGCGGGCCACGGCGACCACCGGCGTGCCGCAGGCGAGCGCCTCGACGGAGGCGATGCCGAAGTCTTCGACTCCCGGCTGCAGGAAGAGGCGGGCGCCGCGATAGAGATCGCGCAGCTCTTCGGGAGCGACGTTGCCGAGGAAGTGGATGCGCGAGCCGGCCATCCCCTCCAGCCGCTCGCGCTCGGGCCCGTCGCCGACGATCCGCAGCTCGAGCCCCAGCTTCTCGCAGGCGGCCATCGCCACCTCGACCTTCTTGTAGGGGGCGAGCGCCGAGACGGTCAGGCAGTAGTCGCGCCGCCCGGCCTCCCGGCTCGCCGGCCCGGGGGTGAAGAACTCGACGTCCACGGGCGGGTGGACCACCTCGGCCGGCCGGCCGTAGTAGGTCTGGATGCGCCGCGCCACGAAGCGCGAGTTCGCCACGTAGTGGTTGACGCGCGCCGCCGAGGAGACGTCCCAGGAGCGCAGGGCCGAGAGCGTCAACGACCGCAGCCGGGCCTTGATCCCCTTGCGGTCAGGGAAGTAGGCGTGCTCCTGGTCCCAGGCGTAGCGCATCGGCGTGTGGCAGTAGCAGAGATGAAAGGCGTCCGGCGGCGCGATCACCCCTTTGGCCACGCAGTGGCTGGAGCTGACGACGAGGTCGAACCCCGAGAGGTCGAACTCCTCGATGGCGGCGGGGAAGAACGGCAGGTAGGTCCGGTAGTGGTTGCGGATGCCCGGCGCGCGCTGGAGGAAGCTGGTGCGGATGGAGTGCGACTCGATCGCCGGGCTGACGCTGCCGGGAAAGTGGAAGAGGGTGAAGAGGGGAGCCTCGGGGAAGAGGCCGCCCAGCACCTCGATCACCTTCTCGCCCCCCCGCATGCCGGTCAGCCAGTCGTGCACCAGCGCCACCCTCGGCCGGGGCGGCACGGGGAAGGGGATCGGCGGGGTCGGAGCGATCATCGCGTGCTCACCTTCGATCGCCGCGCCGCCGGTTCGGCGCGGGCGAGCGCCCCTCGATGACCGACCGGTAGATCTCGAGCGTCTGCCGCGCCGTCCGGTCCCAGCGGAAGTCCTCGGCGCGTTTCGCCCCCCGCTCGATGTAGCCGGCGCGGCGCTCGGGGCTCCCCATCAAATGGGTGATCGCCTGGGCCATGCCGTCGAGGTCCAGGGGGTCGACCAGCAGCGCGAATCCTTCCGCGATCTCTTTGAGCGCCGAGGTGTTGGAGGTGATCACCGCCACCGCGGAGGCCATGGCCTCGATCACCGGCAGCCCGAACCCCTCGTAGAGCGTGGGGTAGAGGAAGAGGGTCGCGCCCTGGTAGATCGCCGGCAGCGCCTCGTGGGCCACGTGGCCGAGCAGCCGGACCTTGTCGCCGATCCCTAAGTACTCGGCGCGCTGGCGGATCTTGAACTCCGACCCCTCGCGGCTCCCGACGCAGATCAGCGGCGCGTCGAACTGCGCCATCCGCCGGGCCCGCGCATAGGCCTGGACGACGGTGTCGAGGTTCTTGTGCGGCTTGGCCGGATTGCCCACGAAGAGGAGATAGGGTGGGGAGATCCCCAGATCGCGCTGCCAGCGCAGCAACTCCTCGGGCGCCAGGCGCTGGCGGAAGACGTCCTCGACGCCGTTGTAGACCACCTGGATCTTGCGGCCGTCGACGTCGAAGTGGTGCATCAGGTCCGACCGGGTATTCTGCGACACGGCGATGATGCTGTCGCCCCGGTTGAGGCTGCGGCGGATCATCCGCTGAGCGTAGAGGAAGGCCAGATTGTTCGGCAGGAACTCCGGGTAGAGGAGGTGGATGATGTCGTGGATCGTCACCACTACCTTCGAGCCTACCCAGGCCGGCAGCACGTAGTGGGTCGAGTGATAGAGATCGAGCTTGCGCCGGTAGAGATGCCAGGAGAGGGCGAAGAGCTCGCGCACGGAGTAGACGGGCGAGCTTTCGAGCGCCACCTGGAAGTTGTCCGGCAGGTCGCGCAGCCCCTCGTGGTCGCCCGGCTTGGCGAGCAGGACGTAGCGGTTCTCGGAGTCGATGGCGGCGAGCGAGCGGACCAGGTTCCGCACGTAGGTGCCGATCCCGAAATCCTGGATCTTGCGCGCGTCGATTCCGATCGTATAGGGCAAACGGGGTCTCCGGGCTCGAACGCCGGGATTCTACCCGAGCGCCTCGGAAAACACCTCTTCCATCTCGCGCGCGGCGCGATCCCAGCGGAAGCGGGTGGCCCGCTCGATCCCGCGGGCGGCGAGCTCCGCCGCCCTCCCGGGGTGGTCGAGCACGGCTTTGATCTTCATTGCGATGGCCCCGGCGTCGCGCGGATCGACCAGCAGGCCCGCCTCGCCCACCACCTCGGGCAGGCTCGAGGTGTCCGAGGTGACCACCGGCACGCCGCAGGCGAGCGCCTCGGCGGCGGGGAAGCCGAACCCCTCGTAGAGCGAGGGGTAGACGAAGACGCGGGCGGCCTGGAAGATCCTCACCAGCCGGGCGCGGTCGACGCGGCCGACCGCAGTCGCCCCCTCCGGCGCGAGCGCCTGGATTCGCCGCGCCAGCCGCTCGCTCCCCCACCCCTGGGGGCCGGCGAGGACGAGCGGCGGCGTCCCCGGGTCCTCGCTCCGCAGCGCCGTCCAGGCGTCGAGCAGCCGCCCCACGTTCTTGCGCGGCTCGATCGTGCCGGCATAGAGCACGTACCCCTCCGGCGCCCCCAGCTCCCGGCGCGTGGCCGCGATCTCCGCGGGCTCCCCCGGCCGGAACTCGGGATCGATCCCGGGATAGACGACGCGGATCTTCTCCGCGCACTGTGGGAAGTGGAAGGCGAGGTCCCGCGCCGTCGACTCCGAGATCGTCACCAGCCGCCGCGCGGCCTCGAAGGAGGGGCGGAGGAACGGCAGCAGGCTCCAGCGCACCTTGAGCGTGTGCGCCTCGGGGAAGAGCAGCACCGTCAGATCGTGCACCGTCGCCACCGCCGGCACCGGGCAGCGCATCGGCAGCGTGATCAGCGGTGACCAGAAGAGGTCGACGTCCCCGCGCGCCAGCCGCCGCGGCAGCTCGAGCTGCTGCCAGAGCACCCCGAGCGGCGCCTCCTGGCGCTCGATGCCGATCCCCGCGGCCTGGAGCTCTCCGGCCTCCCGCGGCGGGCGGTGGGCCATGCCGATGAAACGGGAGCCCCCCCGCGCCGCCAGGGCGAGCAGCAGCGAACGGGTGTAGACGCCGATGCCGGTAGGAGCGGGGACCAGGGCGCGGAGGTCAACGGCGATCGTCGGCCGGCTGGTCGGCAGGATTGGCGGCGGCGGGCTCGGCATCGCGCGGATTGTACCCCTGGGTCACCTCTTTGCCGGACGGCGGGCGCACCAGGCGCCAGATCTCCACGCCGGGGTTCCCGTAGGCGAGCGCGAACTCGTCCGGCCGGTGCACGATCCAGCGCCGCTCCGGGTCCTCCTCGGGAGAGCGGGCGATGACCACGTACTCGATCTTCATCCCTTCGAGGTTCCCCCGCCACCGGCGGTAGGCGCCGGTCACGTAGGGGTTCTCCACCGGCACCCCCCAGCGGTAGTACTGGGAGTCGCGGAGCCGGCTCCGCGGCACGATCTGGAGATCGTTCTGGAAACGGCTGCCGAAGAAGAAGTACGGCTGGTTGAACCCCGCATAGGCGATCCGCGCGCCGCGCGGACCGGCGATCCGCTCGAGAGCGCGCGGCCCCGGCAGGTTGGCGAATTTCCGGGCCTGATAGGTCGCGGCCATCCCCCCCAGCGGCAAGGCCGCGATCGCGACGATCCCCACCGCGGCCCACCGCATCCACAGACCGACCGGCGGGATCTGCCCCTGCCGTCGCCTCCAGGCCCGCTCCAGCAGAACCCCCGCGGCGATGACCGCCAGGGTGGCCAGGGCGTGTTTCGCTCCGCTCTGCCCGACGTGCCGGACGGCCTGGAGAGTGATCCACGCAAGCAGGACGTCACGGACGGGGAGAGCGATCCGGGGTCCGGCTTCCGCCAGTAGCCAGGCGAACGCCACGGCGGCGAGGGCGATCGCCGGCAGGAAATACCGGATGTCCCGGTGGTCGGGCATCAGGAACAGGAACTGGAGGAAGATCACCGCCGGCAGCGCGAACGTCAGCGCCGTCCTCCACCGGCGGCACCAGAGCGCCAGGAACGGCGCCAGGAGGGCCGCCGGCAGCAGGGTGAAGGGGAAGTAGGAGCCGAAGAGCTTCGACCGGCGGGTGAGGAACTCCCAGACGTCGATCTGATACTCGGGCGCGCTGGCGCGCTCCGCGGTGGAGATGCCCCCCCAGCCCGGAAAGATCTCGACGCCGAGGATCTCGACCGGCGCGGGGAAGATCGGGTTGCCCGTGGTCACCGCGTTTCGCAGGTACGTATAGCCGCCGGTGACGGCCATGGTGACGGCAAGCAGCGCGGCGAGGCCGGCGAGCTTCCAGAGCGAGGCGCGCTCCGCCGGCTCCCGGCGCCGCCGCTCGATCCAGGCCGCCAGCAGCAGCGCCGCGAGGATCACCGGCGCGAACAGGACGCCGATGTACTTGGTGGCGAGCAGCAGCCCGAGGGCGGTGCCGGTCACGACGGCCGTGCCCGGGCGGGGGCGGCGGGCGAGCGCCAGCGCGGCGTCGACGCCGGCCAGGGTGAAGAAGGAGGTGCTCTGATCGTTGCCGGCCGCGACCGAGAGGACGGGGAAGACGTGATAGATCCCGGCGTAGGCGATCGCCGCGAGGGCCGCGTTCCGGCGCGAAAGGCCCAGCCGGCGGGCGATCGCAGCCACCGCCAGGAACGAGAAAGCGGCGAAGAAGACCTGCGTCCAGCGCGCCGCCACGTCGCTGTCGTGGAAGGGCGCGATCAGCACCCAGGACGCCATCTCCCCCAGGATCGGGTAGAAGGGCGTGCTCGGGTCCCCCATCGAGAAGCGGATCATCCGCAGGTCCCCGTGGCGGATCCAGGTGGCGACCGCCGACAGGTGGTACGAGGTGTCGTCGAAGCCGTGAGGCCCCGCCGGCGCCCAGCGCAGCCGGCCCATGTCGTAGAGGCCGACCAGGACGATCGCCAGCGCCGCCACGATCAGAAGGGTCAGGTCGATCCGATCATTTCTCGAAGGAGATATGGGCGAGAGGACGAGCCGCGCCGCTGCGTCTGGAACCGGCAGCAGCCGCGAGAGCAGGTAGGCCGCCGCCGTCCAGATCAGGAACGGCGCCGGTTGCAACCAGCCGAGCTGCCCGAGCCACGTCGCGGGCACCACCGCGATCCCCACCGCGAACGTGAACGCCGCCACTCCGTGGGAGGCCGGCCCGAAGTCCGGCGCCAGCCAGCGGGCGAGGCGGGACCCCGCCCCCCAGAGCGCCGCCAGCATCGCCGCCAGGATCAGAACCTGGAACGCGCGCGGGGAGTCCGGCAACGCCGCCGCCGCGAGCAGGACCGCCGCGATCAGGAGGGGGAGGACGAGGCGGGTGGCACGATCGGTAAGGCCCGTGGACATCGGGGCGAAGTCTACTTCATGGCCGAGGCGGCTTCCCGGAACGCCCGCGCCGTCTCCTCCGCCGACCGGCGCCAGTCGAAGAGCCGTGCCCGCTCCCGGCCCTTCCCGCGCAACTCCTCCCGGAGATCGCCGTCCGCGAGCAGCGCCGCGATCCGGTCCGCCCAGAGATCCGGCCGGTCCGGGGGGGCGTAGAGGGCGGCGTCGCCGGCCACCTCGCGCAGCACCGGCAGATCGCTCGCCACCAGCGGCGCCCCCGCCGAGAGCGCCTCGATGGCTGGCAGGCCGAACCCCTCGTAGAAGGAGGGGAGCGCCACCAGGAGGGCTCCCGCGTAGAGGGCGGCCAGCTCGCCCGCCCCCACGTACCCGAGGTGGACCACCCACCCCTCCCGCGCGGCCGCGGCGATCTCCCGGCGGACCTCCTCGGCGTTCCACCCCCAGCCGCCGCAGAGCACGAGCGGCGGCGGATCGACGGCCTTTTCATCCCGCAGCCGTTCGGCCCGCAGCCGCCGCCAGGCCACGAGCAGGGTGGGGACGTTCTTCCGCGGCTCCACCGTGCCCACGTGGAGTGCGTAGCGGGCCGGCGTTCCCGCGGGCAGGGGGGCGGGCGCGGCCTCCGAGAGGACCCCGGTGCCGTGGTGGATCGCCCGCACCCGGTCCGGCGACACGCCGATCCCGATCAACTCCTGCCGTACCGCCTCCGAAGGGGTGAGCAGGAGATCCGACTCGAAGAGCGTCCTCTCCAGCCGCTCGCGCAACGCCACGGCCGAGTCCGGCCGTACCGCCCAGGGGACCTTGAGCAGCCCGAGATCGTGGATCGTCGCCACTCGGACCCCGCGGGCGAGGCGGAAGAGCGGGGGAAAGAGGTAGTTCGGCGCGAAGATCGCCCGGTTGGCATCCGCCGCGGCGAGCAGAGGAGCGAGGCGGCGGAGGAGCTGGTTCGCCCGCCACGGCGGCACCACCAGCCCGTCCGGCGCCTCGTGAACGACCCGCTCGAGCGCCGGCCCCGCGGGAAAGGGCACCACCGGCCGCGGCGCCCCGGGGTCAGACTCGACCAGGCTCTGGCCGTAGAGCCGCAGCCGCAGGTCGTCCCGGTCCGCCAGATGGACGAGGATCTGATGGAGATACCAGCCGACCCCGGTCAGCGCCTCGTAGAACGAGTTGACGTCCACCGCCACCGTCAGGCGGGGCTCGGCGCGGCGGCGACGGATCCCCCCCGCGATTTCCAGCAGCCAGAGAAACGTCCGGCGGAGCCGGCGCGGGGAGCCGAAGCGGAGGACGGCGCGCAGGAGGCTCAGGGCGCGCCTCCTGGATGAGCCATGCGCCCTCGCTGCCCGGGGTTAAAATCCTGGGCTACCCACGGGCGCCCCTGCCCGGGGCTCTGCAAGAAAACCGGTTTGAGGGAGTCCCGGAGGGGACGATCGTCGGTAGCCCGGGATTTCAATCCCGGGCGGCGCGGCGGCGACCCGGGCGGGCTCGGTTTTTTCCTCATGACCGCGGAGAGTGTATCTTTACGCGGTTCCGCAAGACCGGTCCCCATCGAGCCATGCGCCCCCGACCCCTACTCCTGCTCTGCCCGGCGCTGCTCCTCCTGGCCCTCGCCTGGTCTCTCGCCGGCCTCCGCGCCCCCCTCCCGGCCGGCGACGAGGCCACCTCCTTGATGATCGTCCAGAGCCTCTGGCACGATCACGACCTCGCCTATCGCGAGCCGGACCTCGCCCGCGCCGAGCGGATCTGGGACGGCGGCCCGGCCGGTCTCACCCTCTTTACCAACGACGGCGGCAAGACCCTGCGCTATGGCGGGCCCGTCGCCTACCCGCTGGCGGCCCTGCCGTTCTACGCCCTGCTCGGCCCGCGCGGAATCGCCCTCTTCAACATGGCCCTCTTCCTCGCCATGGCGGGAGCGGCCCTCTGGCATTTTTCGGCAGAGCCCGGCCCCGTGCCCCTCCTCGTGGCCAGCTTCTTCTTCGCCTCGGCGGCCTTCGCCTACGCCTTCCGGCTGGAGCCCGACGTCTTCCTCATGGCCTGCGGCTTTTTCCCGCTGCTCGCCTGGCAGCGCCTGCGGAATCTCCCCGACTCGGGAAGAGGGCACTTCGCGATCCTCGCCGGGGCGGGGGTCCTGCTCGGGGTGGCGCTGACTTCGAGCCCGTTGCTCGCGCTGCTCGGCCTGCCCATCCTGATCGATCTCGCGGCGCGCCGCCGCTGGCGCGGGCTCGCCTCCCTCCTTGCCGCGGCGCTCCTCGCGGCCGGTCTCCTCTCCCTGTTCCAGCGCGTGGGGACGGGGGAGTGGAGCGCCTTCGGCGGCGTCCAGCGCCGCATCTTCACAGCCGAGTTTCCGCTCGAAAGCCCGCGCGATCTCTGGCAGGGTTATCGGGGAGAGGAGGCCACCCCGGGTCTCGCGACCGGCCTGCGGCTCCTGCCGCGCAATCTCTGGTACGTCCTCGCCGGCCGCTTCACCGGGCTGCTGCCCTATTTTCCCTTTGCCCTCTTCGCCCTCGCCCTCTATCTGGTGGGGCCGAAGGATCGGTCGCGAAACCTCCTCCTGGCGGCCCTGCTGGCCTGCGTCGGGCTCGTCCTGATCGGCCACCCCCATGACTTCGCGGGAACTCCGGGCTTCCTCGGCAGCCGTTATCTCGCGCTCGTCTATCCGGCCCTCCTCTTCCTGCCAGGGCGTCTCCATGCCCGCTGGAGCCTGGCCTTTCCGTATCTCGCCGCGGGGCTCTGGACCACCGCCGCCTTGATCGGGGACCTGTCACGCGTTCCGATTCCGGAGAGATCCCATCTTTTTCAACGGCTGCCGCTCGAGCTGACCCTGCTCCCCGGCGACGGCCTGCCCGGCTTCTCCGCCCAGACCTGGGGGGGCGCCGTCTGGATCGCTCCGCAAAACGCCTTTTTCGCTGAGGAGCATCACCCGCACGGCGTCTGGGTGCGCGGCGCGACGCGCTCCGAGGTGATCGTCGTCTCTCCGCAGCCGCTCTCCCGGCTCGCCTTTACCGTCTACTCCCTGGCGGCCGACAACGTGCTGAGGCTCGACAGCGGCGCCGACCGGCTGACTGTCCGCTTCGATACCGAGGGCAAGCGCGGCGGCACCCCGGTCGAGCTCGCCGTAAAACCCGTGGCCCACGACCTCGGCTTCTTTCCGGCCTCCTCCCGCGAGCTCTTCTACCGCTTCACCCTGGAGACGACGGCCGGCGTCGTGCCCGCGCGCGTCGATCCCAAGAGCCACGACCCGCGCGACCTCGGGGTGTTCCTGGATCTCACGGGGGAAGGACCGTAGGCGAACCCTCACCCCCGGCCCCTCTCCCGTCCCCTCCCACCCTCCCTCACCGGGAGAGGGGAGAAAGACCCCAAAGCCGAAGTTTTCCCCGGACGGTCTCCCTCTTCTCCCGGTGAGGGAGGGTGGGAGGGGACGGGAGAAGAGGGTCGGGGTGATGAGGGCCGGACGTGCTTTATGATCTACCCCGCATGCCCGACCCCACCTCCCCCCCTCTGCCGGAGGGCCTCCGCGTCGCCGAGGTCCTCCAGAAGGTCCGTTCCGGCGTGCGGCAGCGCCGCGCCGAGTCCACCACGCTCGCGGGTGGGGGGGAGGAGACGCGGAGCGGCCTTCTTGCGCTGAAGGCACGGGAGTACGTGCAGGAGCCGGTCGCCTTCTCTCACCGTCCGGGGTTGGGGCGGTTCATCGTCCTCGCGCGCAAGGCGTTCTACAAGCTGTTCCTCAAGTGGTTCACGCGCCCCGTGCTCGAGCAGCAGAACGGCTACAACCAGGCGGCGGCGCGGCTGATCGAGGACCTCGTGGAGGCGCAGGAGCGGACCGCGCGCGAGCTGCGCCAGCTCGGCGGACGCATCGAGGCCCTGGAGCGCCGCCTGGAGGAGAAGGACGGGCCCGGCGCGTGAAGCCGCGCATCGTCATCTGCGCCACCAAGATCCCGTTCGCCTATGGCGGGGCCGAGATGCTCGTCGACTCCCTCCGCGACGAGCTCAAAAGCCGCGGTTTCGAGGTGGACATCGTAGCGCTCCCCTTCCACTGGCCGACGCGGACCGAGCTGCTGAAGGGGAGCCTCGCCTGGCGGCTGGTGAACCTCACCGAGGCGGCGGGCAAGCGGATCGACCTCGTCATCGCCACGCGCTTTCCGTCCTACCTGATCAAACATCCCAACAAAGTCGTCTGGCTGATCCATCAGCTCCGGCAGGCCTACGACCTGCTGGGAACGCGCTACAGCGATTTTTCCGCAGAGCAGCCGCGGGACGCCAAAGCGCTGGAGATGATCCGCGCCATGGACCGGCGCACCCTCTCCGAGGCGCGGGCCGTCTACACCATCTCCGGCAACGTGGCGGACCGCCTGCGCCGCTTCAACCAGGTCGAGGCCGAGGTGCTCTATCCGCCGCCGAAGCTCGACCGTCTCTACCATCCCGGGGAGTCCGGGGATTTCATCTTCTCGATCGGCCGCCTCGATCCGCTGAAGCGCTTCGACCTCCTGATCCGGGCGATGAAGCACACCAAGACGCCGGTGCGCTGCCGCATCGCCGGCACCGGACCCGAGCGCGAGACCCTGGAAAACCTGATCGATCGCCTCGGCCTGCGCGGCAGGGTGGAGCTCCTCGGCTGGGTGGACGACCGCGACGTCGTCGAGCACTACGCGGGCTGCCTCGGCGTCTACTACGCCCCCTATGACGAGGACTACGGCTACGTCACCGTCGAAGCCTTCAAGGCCGCCAAACCGGTGATCAGCACCGCGGACGCGGGCGGCGTCCTCGAATTCGTGGAAGACGGCGTGAACGGCTTCGTCTGTCCGCCCGACTCGCCGAAAGAGATCGGCGCGAGGATCGATCTTCTTTACAAGGATCGCGAACGGGCGCGTCTGATGGGATCGGCGGGGCAGGGGCGGGTGCGCGAGGTGACGTGGGACCGGGTGATCGAGAAGCTGACCGGCTCGGCCGGATAGAAGGTCCACGGCCTAAGATTCCTTTTTGGCCGGCTGCTTCGGTGTTTTTTTCTTGCGGGTACCCTTCTTGGGGCCCGTTTCCACGACATGCCGCAACACGGTAAATCCCTTGCTTTTTTCTCTGCCGAAAAACTCGGTCTTCTTTCGCTCGAGCTCCTGCAGCTTATCCATGTAGGAGGCCTGCGCTGCGTGGACCTCCTCGATCGAGGCGCGCGAGTCGTACCGTGCGATTACTTCCTCCAGATCAGTGCCCTCCCGCTGTGCTTTGTCCCGGCAATAATTGAACCGGAAGATCGCATAGGCCGTATCCAGGATCTCGATCGGTTCGTGGTCGATGATCCGGGCGATCTTTCCCAGGACCTCTTCCGTCACATGGGTGGTCCCTTTCTCGTACTTGTTCACCGTGCTCTTCTGGACGCCGAGCGCCGTGGCGAGCCCCGTCTGGCTGTGTGAGGCGTCTCTCAGGAGAGCGATCGCCTTGCCGATATGCGGGTCACCGAAGAGCATGCCGGCATGATAGGGAGAGGTCCCTGGAGACACAATTCCAACAAGTCGGTGAAAAATAGAGCGAAACCGGAGACTGGTGCCGGAATCGTAGCCATTTGTTCCGGCCTTCGAGAGGATCGGTTTCTCCCGGAGGGCAGGAAAGGGCCGGGAGGTTGGCCCAGACCACGAATTTCAGGAAGAAGGAATTAAGCCCTGAAGAACGCCACTGGATACCGGGTAGCCGTGAAAAGTTCGATCGGAAGCCGACTCATCGATCGTAGGGGTTGCATTCCCTTCGTCAGAGTTCCTGGCCGTCGGGAAGCAACTCCAGGGGTACCGACAGTCTTACCGGGCTGAAGTGTCGGCGGTCTGTGGTGGCGATCCGGCCGAGCTTTAGATGCTCGGCTATCACGAGAACTGCTGCATCGACGAAGCCAAGCCGCAAGGTCTGATACTTCAGGTTCAGCTCCAAAACCCTGGCGTAGAGTTCCTGTGGGAGGTTCACGATGAGGAAAGATTCGTCGACAAGACCTTCGTAAAAGAGGGCCTGAGCTCCGCTTCCGAGACGTTCGCCAAGAAGATAGTCGACTTCTGGGAGAATGGGGGAGGGGATGATGAGCTCACCGGCTTCCGATTCGATGAGCTTGCGCGAAGCGAGATGCCAGCGATCCCGCCGATCGTAGTAGGCGTAAAGAACTCCGGTATCCAGGAGAATCGCCACTACTGGCGATCCTTGCCAAATCCCAACTCGCCGAGCACCTCTTCGGCACGTTCCGCCGTATCCGTATACCCACTGTCGAAGGCACCCGCCCCGGGCGGGAGCTTTCGTGTCTTGATGCGCTCCTGAAGAGCCAGCAGAGCGCTGTTAGAAGGAGTTACGGTGGCATGGTCGCCCTCGACCTTCCATTGAAGGACATCGTTGGGCCCCACGCCGAGCTTCTCCCGAACCTCCTTGGGAACCGTAGTCTGGTGCCTGACTGTGATCGTCGACTTCGGCATGAGCGCATTCTACGTCAAGGCTGGAGCGCCCGCCCCAGCCACTCCCCCCGCTCCCGCCGCGCATCCTCGTTGAAGAAGTGGTCCGAGTCGTACCACTTCACCTCCTTGGGCTCGCTCGCCTCCTGGACGTAGGCCGCCGCGTCCCAGGGGGTGATGAGCTCGTCGCGTTTGGCGAACTGGAAGAGGATCTTCGCGGGGGCGGCGTGGCCGACGTAGTGGAGGGCGTCGAGCGGCTCGAGGGCATCCACGTAGGCTTTCCGCTGCTCCGGGGTGGCGAGCTCCTGGAAGGCGAGGGCCCCCTGATCGGAGTTGTGTTCCATGGCATGGGTGAGCGAGGGGTAGCCCGCCATCAGGACGAAGGCGACCAGGCGCTTCTCGACGCCGGCGAGGGTACCCCCCACCGTGGCCCCAAGGCTGTGGCCGACGTAGGCCAGGCGCCGCGGATCCACCTCGGGGCGCGAGACCAGGAGGTCGAAGCCGCGACGGAGGTCGACGATCGTCTGGATCTGCTCTCTGCGGCTCACCTCCGGGTTCCAGGGATTGCCGCCGCGCTTTCCCTGGTTCTCGGGGCGGAGGAACGGGGCGCTGATCGTCAGCGAGACGAACCCGCGGTCCTTCGCGAGCGTCACGGCTTCCTCGACGAACGTCGAGCGGCTCCCCTGGCCCGGGTGGAGGAAAAGCACGGCCGGGTGCTGTCCTCCTCCCGGCGGCAGGACCAGGTAGGCCGGGACACGACCACCCAGCGGGCTCGCGTAGGAGAGATCCACGATCCGGACGTCGCCGCGCTGTTCCGTGCCGGCCTCCTTCACGTCCATCGGCGCCCTGGCGTCGTAGTCGAAGAGGCGCCGGCCTTTCTCGAGATCCTGGTGAGGGATCAGGCTCAGCTCGCGCCGGGCGACCTCGTCGGGGCGCAGGAAGAGCAGGATCTCGCGGTCGAGCTCCTCCGGCTTGTCGAGTTGCGCCAGATGACCGGCGCCGGGGAGGACGATCCGCCGCGCATCATGAATTCCCGCTTCGAGGGCTCCCGCGTGGGAGTGGACGTCCGGGATGTCCGCGGCGCCGACCACGATCAGGGTGGGGACGTGGATCTCGGCGAGCCGGCCGACGGCGGGGCGCTCCGGCGGGCGGCTCTCCGGGAAATTGACGGTCAGCGGGCCGGGGTTCTTCGTCAGCAGCTCGCGGAGACGCGCCTGGGCTTCCGGGTTGCGGGAGGCGGTGAGGTAGGGGTCCTGGACCCAGGCCTCGATCAGCTTCTCGCGGCTCTTCTCCTGGAACATCGGCCGGAAGTTGGCCAGCCCCCGGCGCAGGAAGTGCTCGGAGTAGGGGAGGCCGGAGACGACGGGCCCCACGAGCACGAGCGCCTCCACCCGGTCCGGATGCGCGAGCGTGTAGTCCACCGCCAGCCGGGAGCCGTTCGAGCAACCCACCAGGACGGCGCGGCCGACCTTCAGCGTCTCGACGATGGCCTGAAGATCGTCCACGTCCGAATAAGGTCCCTTCGGCGGCGCGGATCGGCCGAAGCCGCGGCGGTCGTAGCGGATCGCCCGGAAGCTCTTCGCGAAGACATCGAACGGGCGGTCCCAGCCGGCGCTGGAGACCAGACCGTCGTGAAGCAGGACAATCGGCGTCCCCTCGCCTTTGACCTCGTACCCGAGCCTGCCGCCGCCAGACGCCTCGACGAAGCCGGAGGCGGATTCGGCGGCTGAGAGGGTGGCCATCAAGGATGAATAAAGGAGGCTGAGCAGGAGGACAGGGCGCAGGGTCGAGCCGGCGGGGCGGGATTCGGGCATGGAGTCTCCTTCCCGGATGTAGACCGGCGGCGGTGGATTCTGGTTCCCCGTTTCATCGACCCCGGCGGCAGAAATCCGCCAGCGGCGACGGAAATCCTCCGGCAGCGACGGGCCATCGCCACTGGCGGATTTCCATCGCCAGCAGCGCCTTTCCACCGCTGCCAGCGGATCTCCACCGCCGTTAGCGCATCTTTACCGCTGCCGGCGCATTTCCATCGCCGCTGGCGGATCTCTGCCGCTGCTGGCGCATCTCCAGCGCTGTTGGCGGATCTCTGCCGCTGCTGGCGGATCCCTATCGCCACTGGCGGATTTCTGCCGCCACTAGCGGATTCTCGTCGCCGGCAGCGCATTTCCATCGCCACTGGCGGATTTCCACCGCCGGCGGCGGCCCAAACTTTTTCTCCCCGCTCCCGTAAACCCCTTGACGACAGATGTCGTCAGACGTACTATGACGACAGATGTAGGTACGGAGGAACGGATGAGACCCAAATCCATCGGAGACCAGGAGCTGGCGCTTCTGCAGTATGTGGAAGAGCAGGGGGCGGCCACGGTGGGGCAGGCGGCGGAGGGTTTCGGCGCGCCGCGCGGGCTGGCCCGCTCGACCGTGCTCACGATGATGGAGCGGCTGCGCCAGAAGGAGCACCTCGACCGCCGCCAAGTGGAGGGGGTCTATCAATACTTCTCTCCCGCGCCGGCCGGCGAGGTGCTGCGGGACGTGGTGAAGTCGTTCGTCGAGAGGACGCTCGGCGGCTCCGTCTCCCCCTTCGTGACCTACCTGACCGAGGAGGCCGAGGTCTCGGACGCCGACCTCGCCGAGCTCGAGGAGCTGGTCGCCAAGCTCCAGTCGAAGCGGAAGGAGGAGGCATGAGCGCCTGGGGGATCGTCGGGACGCTCGCGCGGGCCTCGATCGAGGGCGGTCTCTTCGTCGCCGGGGTCTGGACCGTCTGCCGTCTCTTGCCGCGCCTGCCCGCCTCGGTGCGATGCGCTCTGTGGTGGATGGCGTGCCTGAAGCTGCTGTTGGGCCTCGCCGGGCTCCCGGCGGTGCGGCTGCCGCTGCTGCCGGCGGTGACGAGCGCCGCGCCGGTGGCGGACGCCCGGCCTCTATATACAAGGAATGTGGGCGGCGCCCCCGCCCGAACCCTCACCCCTAGCCCCTCTCCCGCCCCGGGAGAGGGGAAAAAGATCTCGCTTCGGGAGGCGGGTGCCACAGCCCTGGCAGCTCTCTGGATCGCCGGGCTCCTGGTCCTCTGCCGCAAGGCGTTCCGGCAGCTGCGGTATACGCGGTGGATCGTGCGCTCCGCGGAGCCGGTGCGGGAGGGGTGGGTGCGGACGGCGTTCGCGGAGATCTGCGCGCGGCTGGGGATCCGCCGGATGCCGGATCTGCGCGGCTCGGGCGAGGTGCGGACGCCGCAGGTGACCGGCCTGGCGCAGCCGGTGGTGCTGATCCCCCGCTCCGGCCTCGAGCGGCTGACCCCGGCCGAGGTCTCGATGACGCTCTGCCATGAGCTGGTCCACCTGCGCCGCAAGGATCTGTGGCTCGGGTGGGTGCCGGCCCTGGCGCACAGGATCTTTTTCTTTCATCCCTTGGCGGCCCTGGCCGTCCGCGAATACGCGATCGCCCGCGAAGCCGCGTGCGACGCCGAAGTGCTCCGAATCCTGGGGTCGGCGCCCCAGGCCTACGGGCGTCTACTCCTCCGGTGGGGTGTGGCCCCGCGAGAGACCGGTCTCGCCGCCGCGGGCGCTTCCCCCTCCTTGCAGAACCTGAAAAGGAGACTTCAGATGCTTCAACAGAGCTCAAGCAGTAGCTCAGGCGATATTTCGGGCAAGAAGCGCCGCCTTTCCGGCTGGTGGTGGTGGCTCGCCGGGGCGGCGGTCCTCGCCGGCCTCGTGCCGCTCCGGATCGTGGCGCAGCCACCCGCCCCGGAGGCGCGGGTGGCCACTCCCGCTCCCGAGGCCGCCGCGGCTCCGGAAGCCGCGGAGGCTCCGGAGGCCACCCCCGCTCCAGAGGCGGCCGAAGCCGAGGCTCCGGCACCGCCCCAGGGTGCGATTGCCGGTGGCGTAGAGGGCGGAATCCAGGAGGGTGTCGAGGGAGGTGTGGAGGGGGGCGTCGAGGGTGCTGTCGCCGGTGGTGTAGAGGGCGGAACCAGAGCCGAGTACGCCCCCGTAGTGGCCCCCGCGGTTCCGCGCACTCCCCGGCCCGCGCGGGCTCCCCGGGCGGCGCTGCCGGCGTTGCCGGCCCCGACTCCGCGGCCGGCGCTGGCCCCGCTGCCGCCGGTGGGATCCACCCCTCGCGCCCTCCCGGCCCTGGCGCCGGGCGCCGCGCCTCTCCCCGGAGTGGCCCCGCAGCCGATGGCGAAGCTGGCCTCGATCGGGGCTCCGCCTTCGGTCCCGCCGGTTCCGCCGGCGCCGCCCCGGGCCCCCCGGCCGCCGGTTCCTCCCAAGCACTCCGGGACCTGGTATCAGCACGGCGACAACGGGGACTCTTACGTGCTGCTGTACGGCGACGACGATTCGGCCACGATGAGCGGCTCGACCGACGATCTGCAGCGGGTCAAGCGGATGCGGACCAACTCGCACGAGGATTTCCTCTGGTTCCGCCACGACGGCAAGGAGTACGTCGTCCACGACGCCGCCCTCCTCAAGCAGGTCAAGGATCTCTCCAAGGCCCAGGGGGAGCTCGGCGGCCGGCAGGGTGAGCTGGGCGGGCGGCAGGGCGCGCTGGGTGCGAAGCAGGGCGCGCTGGGGGCGCAGCAGGGTGCCCTCGGAGCTCAGCAAGGCGCCCTCGCCGCCGACCGCGCCCGCAACGGCGGCGACGACCGCGATCTCGACCGGCGCGAGAAAGAGATCGACGAAAAGATGGAGGCGCTCAGCCGCCAGATGGACGAGCTCGGCCGTCAGCAGGAGGCGCTGGGCAAGCAGCAGGAGGAGCTCGGCCGTCAGCAGGAAGAGCTCGGCCGCAAGGCCGAGAGGGAGATGAAGACGCTGATCGAGCGCGCCATCCAGAGCGGGGCGGCGCAGGCGGTCAAGTAGGCCCCCTACATAATCCCCTTACAGCACACCCGCCTCCCGGGCCCGGGCGATCGCCTGGGTCCGGTTGCGGGTGCCGAGCTTGGCGTAGATGTTCTCCAGGTGCTTCTTGACGGTGCTCGGCGCGATGAAGAGCTTGCGGCCGGCGTCGGCGTTGGAGAGGCCGGTGGCGATCAGCCGGAGCACCTCGACCTCGCGGTCCGAGAGCGCTTCCGGCAGATTCTGAGACGGCGCCGGCGGGGGAACGATCGCGGCGGCGGCCGCCTCCGGTCCGAACGCCTCGGCGAGCCGGCGGGCATACTCGGGGGAGACGGTCCCGGGCGCCGCCTGCCGAATCAATTTCGCGAGCTCCGGCCCCTCGTCCACGAAAGTGCGCACGAACCCTCCCGGCTCGGCGAGCGCCAGTGCCCGGCGCAGGGGAGCCAGGGCTTCTTCTCCTCCGAGGGCGGCACTCCGCGCCAGCGACTCCAGAATCAGGATCTGGATCATGGATTGATGGCGCCCGCTCCGCTCCGCCATGGCGAGGAGGCTGGCGAGCAGGTTGAGCGCGGCGCCGGTCTCGTCGTGGGCGAGCAGGATGCGGGCGACGATCAGGAAGGGGAACTCGCGGCGGTGGATGCCCGGGAAGCGCGCGTCGAGGGCGTCCCGCCAGCCGTCGAGCAGGCCGGAGTCCCGCGCCCACCGGGTGGCCGCCTCCAGGGCCTCGCCGTCCCCCTCGTTCCGCCCCTGGTCGAGCTGGATGCCGGCACGGAGGACGTGGATGATCTCCACGAAGCTCGGCTGCCCGCCCCGGCTCATGATCCCCTCGGCCCGCTCGAGCGCCGCGAGCGCCCCGGGATAGTCCCCCAGCGACTGCAGCACACGGGCCATGGTGAAGCTCCCAACCAGGAGGCCGTTGGCGATCTCGCCGCGCTTGCCCAGCTCCCAGGAGCGGCCGGCGAGCTCGACGGCGGCGGGCAGGTCGTTCCACTCCCGCCGGATCTCGGCCAGGACGCCGTGCGCCATCGCCGCGCCCGGCGCGTCCCGCCCCCCCTCCTCGGCCAGCCGCAGCGACTGGCGGGCGAGGGCGAGGGCCTCGTGCAGCCTCCCCTGGGAGATCCGGATCTCGGCGAGATTCCACTCGGAGATGAGGATGCCGAAGGTGTTGCCGGCCCGCTGGTTCGCCGTGCGCGCCTCCTCCAGGGACGCCTCGGCCGCCGCGAGGTCGTCGATCATCAGGTAGGCCATGGCGAGCTCCAGGAAGAGGAGGCCGCGTAGGAAGTGGCCGTCCGCCGGCAGCCGCCCGAGGGCGCTCTGGTAGAGGTCGATCGCCTCCCGGGGGCGGTTGGCGGTGCGGGTGAGGAGGCCGCGCAGGATCTCGAGATTGCCGTCGATCTCCGGACCCGTCCCGGCCGCGAACGCCCGCTCGGCCGCCCGCACCTGCTCCTCGGCGCCCCCGATCTCGAACTGGATGACCAGTGCCCAGGCATAGGTGAGGCGCAGCTCCGGGCGGCGGTCGAGCCACTCGGCGGGGAGCGAGCGGATCCAGCGGATCACCGTCCCGGCGTCGGCCCGCATCAGGCGCGGCAGGGCGTGCCGGGAGATCAGCTCGGTGGCGCGGTCGAGCGCTCCGGCCGCCAGCGCGTGCTCCAGCGCGTCCTCCGGGTAGCCGTTGGCGGCGTACCAGTCGCCGGCCCGCTCGTGCAGGGCCGCCACTCCCGCCTTGCCCACCTTGCGCTCGAGCTGGTGGCGCAGCAGGGTGCCGAACAGGTGGTGATAGCGGTACCAGGTCCGCGTGTCGTCGAGCGGGATCAGGAAGAGGTTGGCGGCGTCCAGGGTCTCGAGGATCGCCTGGCCGTCGTCTCTTCCAGTCACGGCGTCACAGAGCGGGGCCGAGAGGCGGGTCAGGATCGCCGTGCTCAGCAGGAACTCGCGCACCGGCTCCGGCTGGCGGGAGAGCACCTCGTCGGTGAGGTAGTCGAGAACGAAGCGGTGGCTGCCGGTGAACTGCGCGATGAACCCCTCGACGTCCCGTCGCCCCTGGAGCGAGAGGGCGGCCATCTGGAGCCCCACGGCCCACCCCTCGGTGCGCTCCTCCAGCGCCTCGACGTCGGCGGTCGAGAGCGACAGGCCCATCGCCTGGTTCAGGAAGTCGGCGGCCTCCTGGGAGGTGAAGCGGAGATCGCGGGCGCGCAGCTCGGCGAGCTGGCCGCGGGCGCGCAGCCGCGAGAGGTGGAGCGGCGGGTCCACGCGGGTGGCGAGCACCAGGTGGAGGCGCGCCGGCAGCCGGTCGAGCAGGAACTGCAGGGTCTGGTGGACCGCCGGGCTGTCGACCGCGTGGTAGTCGTCGAGCACCAGCACGAGATCCGCCGCCGCGGCGTCGATTTCGTTCAGCAGCCCGGTCAGGATCGGCTCCAGCTCCTCAGGCGTCGGGCTCTGCGCCAGCCGCAGCAGGGTCATCGCGTCCTCGCCGAGGCCGGGGTGGAGCTTCCGCAGCGCGGTGATCGCGTAGCAGAGGAAGCGGACGGGATCGTTGTCCCCCTCGTCGAGCGACACCCAGGCCACCTGCCGCCCGCCGTGGTGGATCCATGCCGCGAGGAGCGTCGACTTGCCGAAGCCGGCCGGGGCCGAGAGCAGCGTGAGGGGGCCCGCCGCCCCCGCCTCCATCCGCGCCGTCAGCCGCGGCCGGGGCACCCGGTTGGGGCGCAGGGCCGGGATGTAGAGCTTGGTGGCGAGCAGCGAGTCGGGGACGTGAGCGGGAGCGGACGGTTCAGGCATCGGGACGGCGGAGGAGCTTTTTCGCCAGCATACCAGAGCGGAGCGTTCCGCCGATCGCTAGTTTTGCACTTGAACAGAACTTGAATTCGCCCATTCGGCGCTTCAACTTACGCCGCCGTGTGGTAATGTACAGAGGTCCACCGTAGTTCAGATCTTTGTCCAGCGCCAGGAGTCGTGCCGTGTCCGCCCGAGGGCGGATCATCTGAGAGAGAAATTGGCGTCCGCGACAGAGTAGGGATGTAGGTAGCACCATCGATGCCGTCCGCAACTGCTGATCTGTGCGCCTGGGGTCTGTCCCTTCCTGTGTGAAGGGAGGCGCGTGATGTCCTGCCGAGGAGCTCTCCGATGAATTTCTTGAAATCCACCCTGATCCGGATCTCTCTTGCCGTTCTGTTCCTGGCGGCCGGTCTCGCGCCTGCGGCCTCGGCGCAGCCCCTGGTGACCTCCACGTTCCGCATCTTCGTGGATCAGGATCCCAGCGCCAACGTGGGCTGTGTGGCGACGACGACCCTGGGGACGGTACTGACCGGCATCGACCAGGTCGTAACCATCACGTTCCAGTACACCCCCGCGCCCACGTTCACCGGAGTGTCGCGGCAGGCCTGCTCCGGCGGCACCTTTGGCGCGCCGCTGTTTCCGGCGCCGCCGCTGGCCTTCGGAGCCACGGCCGGCGTGGGCGGCTCGACCGGCATCGAGACCTCGGTTCCCCTGCCCAGCGCCCCCACCGGCAACGTCCGGCTGTATTTCGATTCGATCTATACCGGCAGCACCGCTCCCGGCAACCGGGACGAGCTGATCTCGCTGAACGGCGTCCCCTCGGGGCCGCCGATCCTCGTGGGGGGGGGTGGCACGGCCATCCCCATCCCGACGCTGGGCGAGTGGGGCCTGATCCTTCTTGCCCTGCTCCTGACGGCCAGCGGTTTCCTGGTGATCCGCCGCCGTGGTGGAGACCGCCGCTGGGTGGTCGCCGGCGTGCTCCTGCTGCTGCTGGGCCTCGGGGCCGGCGTCGCCTGGGCCGCGGGCCTGGTGGTCGACGGCAACACCTCCGACTGGAACCCCGGCAACTCCACCCGGGCTGACGACATTCAGCCCCCGGACGCCCAGCCCAACTCCGACATCGTGGCGGGCTTCGGCGGGCTCCAGGGCTCCACGCTGTTCCTCCGGCTGGACGTGCGGTTCTCCGCCACTCCGGTCTCGAACCGCCCGCCGGTGGTCAACGGAGCGACGTTCTCCCTCCCCGAGAACTCTCCGAACGGCACGGTCGTGGGGACGGTGACCTTCAGCGATCCCGATGCGGGGCAGAACCACACCTTCTCGATCGTCGGCGGCAACACGGGCGGCGCCTTCGCGATCGACCCGTCCACCGGGCAGATCACCGTCGCCAACTCGGCGGCGCTCGACTTCGAGACCACCCCCACCTTCAACCTGACCGTCCAGGTGACGGACGACGGCACGCCCATACAGTCGGGCACGGGAACGGTCACGATCAACCTGACCAACGTCGACGACGTGAATCCGACGGCGGTCAACGACGCCGCGACGGTCGCCGAGGACTCGGCGGCCAACCCGATCGACGTCCTGGCGAACGACACCGACGCCGACGGCGGCGCGAAGAGCATCTCCGCGGTGACGCAGCCGGCCAACGGCACGGTGGCGATCACCGGCGGTGGCACGGGGCTGACCTACACGCCGAACGCCAACTACTGCAATAGCGTCTCGGGTCCGGCGGACACCTTCACCTACACGCTGACGCCGGGCGGCTCGACGGCGACGGTGTCGGTGACGGTGACCTGCTCCGATGACGCGCCGGTGGCGGTCGCCGACGCGGCGACGGTGGCCGAGGACTCGGGGGCCAGCCCCATTCCCGTGCTGGCGAACGACACCGACATCGACGGCGGCCCGAAGAGCGTCGCGTCGGTGACGCAGCCGGCCAACGGCACGGTGGCGATCACCGGCGGCGGTACGGGAGTGACCTACACGCCGAACGCCAACTACTGCAACACGCCTCCGGGTACGACGCCGGACACCTTCACCTACACGCTGGCGCCGGGCGGCTCGACGGCGACGGTTTCGGTGACGGTGACCTGTGTCGACGACGCGCCGGTGGCGGTCAACGACGCGGCGACGGTGGCGGAGGATTCGGTCGCCACGCCGATTCCGGTGCTGGCGAACGACACGGACTCTGACGGCGGCCCGATCAGCATCGCCTCGGTAACCCAGCCGGTCCACGGCACGGTGGTGATCACCGGCGGCGGCTCAGGGCTGACCTACCAGCCGAACGCCGACTACTGCAACAACCCCGCGGGCTCTCCGGACACCTTCACCTACACGCTGACGCCGGGAAGCTCGACGGCGACGGTATCGGTGACGGTGACCTGCGCGGACGACAACCCGGTGGCGGTGGCGGACGCGGCGACGGTGGCGGAGGACTCGGGAGCCAACCCGATCGACGTGCTGGCGAACGACACCGACGTCGACGGCGGCCCGAAGAGCGTGGCGTCGGTGACGCAGCCGGCCAACGGCACGGTGGTGATCACGGGCGGCGGCACGGGGGTGAGCTACACGCCGAACGCCAACTATTGCAACGGCGTCTCGGGTCCGCCGGACTCGTTCACCTACGCGCTGGCGCCGGGCGGTTCCTCGACGTCGGTGCTGGTGACGGTGACCTGCGTCGACGATCCGCCGGCGGCGGTCAACGACACGGCGACGGTCACCGAGGACTCGGGGGCCAACCCGATCGACGTGCTGGCCAACGACCCGGACATCGACGGCGGCCCGAAGCAGATCCAGTCGGTGACGCAGCCGGCAAACGGTGTGGTGGTGATCACGGGCGGCGGCACGGGGCTGACCTACGCGCCGAACCCGAACTACTGCAACACCCCGCCGGGCACCTTCGACACCTTCACCTACATGCTGGCGCCGGGCGGCTCGACGGCCACGGTGTCGGTGACGGTGACCTGCGTGAACGACGCGCCGGTCCTCGACCTCGACGCCGACAACAACCAGGGGACGACCGGCAGCGACTTCGCGGTCACCTTCACGGAAGGGACCCCGGCGGTGCTGCTCGAGGATCCCGTCGACGCGACGGTGACCGACGTCGACAACACCACCCTGGCGTCGTTGACGGTGACGATCACCAACGTGCTCGACCCCGGCAGCGAGACGCTGTCGGCGGACGTGACGGGCACCTCGATCACGGCCGCCTACGTTCCCGCCACCGGCGTGCTGACGCTGACCGGTCCGGACACGGTGGCCAACTTCCAGACGGTGCTCCGGAAAATTAAGTACCAGGACACCGACGTCGACCCCGACACCACGCCGCGGGTGATCCACTTCGTGGCCAACGACGGCACCGCGGACAGCAACACGGCGACCTCGACGGTGACCATCGTGGCGGTGGACACCCAGCCGACGGCGGTCAACGACGCGGCGACGGTCGCCGAGGACTCGTCCGCCAACCCGATCGACGTGCTGGCCAACGACACCGACCCGGACAACGGTCCGAAGAGCGTGGCGTCGGTGACCCAGCCGGCCAACGGCACGGTGGCGATCACCGGTGGCGGCACGGGGGTGACCTACACGCCGAACGCGAACTACTGCAACAGCGTCTCGGGTCCGGCCGACACCTTCACCTACACCCTGACGCCGGGTGGCTCGTCGGCGACGGTGTCGGTGACGGTGACCTGCGTGGACGACAACCCGGTGGCGGTGGCGGACGCGGCGACGGTGGTGGAGGATTCGGGTCCCAACGCGATCAACGTGCTGGCGAACGACACCGACCCCGACGGCGGTCCGAAGAGCATCGCCTCGGTGACGCAGCCGGCCAACGGCGTGGTGGTGATCACCGGCGGCGGCACCGGGTTGACCTACGCGCCGAACGCGAACTACTGCAACAGCGTCTCGGGTCCGGCCGACACCTTCACCTACACGCTGACGCCGGGGAGCTCCTCGGCGACGGTGACGGTGACGGTGACCTGCGTGGACGACAACCCGGTGGCGGTGGCGGACGCGGCGACGGTGGTTGAGGACTCGAGTCCCAACGCGATCAACGTGCTGGCCAACGACACCGACGTCGACGGCGGCCCGAAGAGCATCGCCTCGGTGACCCAGCCGGCCCACGGCGTGGTGGTGATCACCGGCGGCGGTACGGGGCTGACCTACGCGCCGGCCGCGGACTACTGCAACAGCGTCTCGGGTCCGGCTGACACCTTCACCTACACGCTGGCACCGGGAGGCTCCTCGACGACGGTGACGGTGACGGTGACCTGCGTGGACGATCCGCCGGTAGCGGTGGCGGACGCGGCGACGGTGGTGGAGGATTCGAGCGCCAACGCGATCAACGTGCTGGCCAACGACACCGACGTCGACGGTGGCCCGAAGAGCGTGGCGTCGGTAACCCAGCCGGCCAACGGCACGGTGGCGATCACCGGCGGCGGCACAGGGGTGACCTACACGCCGAACGCGAACTACTGCAACAGCGTCTCGGGTCCGGCGGACACCTTCTCCTACACACTGACGCCGGGTAGCTCGTCGACGACGGTGTCGGTGACGGTGACCTGCGTGGATGACAACCCGGTGGCGGTGGCGGACGCGGCGACGGTGGTCGAGGATTCGGGGGCCAACGCGATCAACGTGCTGGCCAACGACACCGACGTCGACGGCGGTCCGAAGAGCATCGCCTCGGTGACCCAGCCGGCCAACGGCACGGTGGTGATCACGGGCGGCGGCACGGGGCTGACCTACGCGCCGAACGCGAACTACTGCAACAGCGTCTCGGGTCCGGCGGACACCTTCACCTACACGCTGTCGCCGGGCGGCTCCTCGACGACGGTATCGGTGACGGTGACCTGCGTGGACGACAACCCGGTGGCGGTGGCGGACGCGGCGACGGTCGTCGAAGACTCGGGGGCCAACCCGATCGATGTGCTGGCGAACGACACCGACGTCGACGGCGGCCCGAAGGGCGTGGCCTCGGTGACCCAGCCGGCCCATGGCACGGTGGCGATCACGGGCGGCGGCACGGGGGTGACCTACACTCCAAGCGCGGACTACTGCAACAGCGTCTCGGGTCCTGCGGACACCTTCACCTACACGCTGTCGCCGGGCGGCTCGTCGACGACGGTTTCGGTGACGGTAACCTGCGTGGACGACCCGCCGGTGGCGGTCAACGACAGTGCGACCGTGACCGAGGACGATCCGGCCACTTCGATCCCCGTGCTGGCGAACGACACGGACATCGACGGTGGCCCGAAGAGCATCGCGTCGGTGACGCAGCCGGCCAACGGCACGGTGGTGATCACGGGCGGCGGCACGGGCCTGACCTACAAGCCAAACGCGAACTATTGCAACAACCCGCCGGGGACGTTCGATACCTTCTCCTATACGCTGACCCCGGGCGGCTCGTCGGCGACGGTGTCGGTATCGGTGACCTGCGTCAACGACGCGCCGGTGCTGACCACCAACCCGGTCACCTACACCACGCCGGGCAACACGCAGCTCCATGTGGCGGGTGCCACGCGGCCCGGCGTCGCGGCCTTCACTGACGCCCAGAGCGTGCTGACGAAGGCCAACCCGAGCGACATCGACGGCCCGGGCCCGCTGCAGGTCGTCGCCGCGTCAGGCGCCTCGGCGAACGGAGGCAGCTTCACGATCACGACGGACGGCTCCTTCTCCTATGTCCCGCCCGCCGGCTTCACCGGGACGGACAGCTTCACCTACATGGTGACCGACAACGGCTCGCCCGCGGCGACGACGACGGGGACCGTCAACATCACCGTCGGCCAGCGGGTCTGGTACATCCGTGACCTCGTCGACACCGACAACCCGGCGGGCGGCGACGGCCGTTCGACCAACGCCTTCGACAGCATCGCGGCGTTCAACGCTGCGACCACCAACAACGGCGACATCATCTTCATCTTCCGCGGCAACACCGGCACGACGCCGCTCGCCGGCGGCATCGTCCTCAAGGACGGCCAGAAGCTCTGGGGTGAGGGGATCGGCCTGAACGTCCCCGGCTTCGGACAGCTGGTCCCGGCCGGCTCCAAGCCGAAGATCAACAACACGGGTGGTGACGCGGTGTCGGTGCCGGCCACGGCGGGCAACCGGCAGAACGTCGAGGTCCGCGGCCTCGACCTCCAAGGGAGCGGCAACGCCGTGGACGTGACCGCCTCGGGCGCCAACATCGTCGGCGTCACGATCAGTGACAACGCCGTGAGCGGAGCCGGCCTCGAAGGCTTCGACCTCAACGCCGGCAGCACCGGCGCCTTCACGGCCACGCTCGACAACAACGATATCGCCGCGACCGGCAACGGCTTCGACGCCCGTACCTCGGCGGCCACCACGCTGACGCTCGGCTTCACCAACAACGTGGTGGTGTCCAACGCCAACGGCATCCTGATCGACGGCTCCGGCGGCGGCACGACCACGATCATTGGCTTCGCCAACAACGGGGTGAGCGGCAACACGGTCGGCACCGGCATCTCGATCACCAACGCCAAGTTCGATGCCACGCCGGGCGGCGGCTACCAGACCGTCTCCGGCGGCACGACGGTGGTCGGCGCCTCGGGCAATGGAGTGGGCGCGAGCGGCGTGTTGCTGACCAACGTCTCCGGCGACCTCGCCTTCACCGATCTCGATATCTTCGCGGGCGGCGGCGCCGGCCTGCGAGTGACGGGCACGGGGGCGGTGAACGTCGGCGCCGGCACCGGCACACGGATCACCGTGGGGGCCGGGGTGGCCATCTTCGAGGCCGTCGGCGGCCCGGCGGTGGATGTGACCAATGCCACGATCGATCTGCAGCCCACGAGCATCAAGAGCACCAACAGCCCGACGACGGGCGTGGCGCTCAACAGCGTGGGCGGCACGTTCGCGGCGGGCTCCGGCAGCAGCATCAGCAACATCACGAGCGCCGCCGGCACCGCGTTCCAGGTCGGCAGCAGCAACGCGACTATCAACTACGCCGGGACGATCAACACGACCACCGGCAAGGGCGTCGATCTCACGAGCAACACCGGCTCGACGATCGGCTTCACCGGCACGCTGACGCTCAGCACGGGTACCAGCACCGCGTTCAATGCGACGGGTGGCGGTACGGTGACGACGACCGATACGGCCAGTACCCTGACGACCACCACGGGTACCGCGCTCAACGTCGCGAATACGACAATCGGCGCCTCGGGCCTGAAGTTCAGGAGCATCTCCGCCGGCACGGCGGCGAGCGGCCCGGCGAGCGGCATCGTGCTCAACAGCACGGGCGCTTTGGGTGGCCTGACGGTCTCGGGCACGGGCTCAGCGGGCTCGGGCGGGACGATCCAGAAGACGACGGGGGCTGGAATCTCTCTGACGAGCACCTCCAATGTGAGCCTGACGAACCTGAACGTTCAGAATGGCTCCACGATTGGGCTCTTGGGCTCGAACGTCACGGGCATGACGCTGAGTAGTGTCAACATCACTAACAACGGCACGGGTGCGGCAGATGACAACCTGCAAATCGCCAACTTGCTCGGTACCGTCTCCTTCACGAACATCACGGTGACAGGTGCGCAGCGGAACAACGTCTTCATCGACAATACCAGCAGCACTCCGCTCTCTTCGTTCACCGTCACCGGGAGCAACTTCTCGAACAACAGCGCGGCGAACGGCAATACGCTGTTCCTCTTCCAGGCTCGCCTGACTTCGACGGTGACCACGGCCAGCATTTCCGGTAGCACGTTCTCCAACAGCAAAGGCACCGGCTTGCAGGTGATCACCGCTGACACCGCCACGGTTTCCGATTTCACGGTATCCGGCAACACGTTCAGCAGCAACAACAACCACATGGACTTCGATCCAGCTGGAGCATCGAGCCTCACCGTCAAAGTGCTCAACAACGGCACTGCTGCTGCCCCTCTCACGGGAAGCAGTAGCCAGGCGATCAACTTCTTCACCGCGCCGGCCTCGACGGGCGGCACCTTCAACGTGCGGGTGCAGGGGAATTACGTGGGGAACGCCGGTACCGCCGCCTCCGGGTCAACTCTGGGCAACTGTATCCGGGTCAACATCAACGGCAACATGCACGCCAACGTGCTGCTCGACGGCAACACCCTGCGGCAGTGCCCCAACGGTCGGGGTATCGAGGTGATCGGCCGCGATGGCATTGGTAGCGCCGACGTGACGGTTACCAATAATGATGCCAATCCCAACGACGTCTCGGGCTTCCCCCTGGCAGCGATTTTCGTGCAGTCGAATTGCGTCGGGCCCTGCAACACCGTACGGACAGATGTCCGTGGCAATACGGTCCCGGCGGGCTCGGCAACTGGCGAGATCGTGCCGACCTTCATCGCACTGGCGGAAACGAGCGGCGCGCCGAGCCCGCCGGGCACATCGACGCTCCAGCTTGTGGACACGGCTCCGGCGAGCGCCAACTGCACCGCGCAGCTCACGAGCACGAACACGGGAAGCGCCAGCGCGAATGCCGGGTGCTCGCTGATTGCTGGGCCTATCACCACACCTCCGTAGTGTGAGGTGAGATCTGACACCCATAAGGTCCTATCTAATCGCCCGGGCTAACACCCGGGCCTCAGAAGGGAGGAGGAAGAATGGCAGAGCCGTTCTTGAGCGAAATTCGAATTATGAGCTTTGTATTCCCACCCAAGGGGTGGGCACTGTGCAATGGTCAGCTTTTGCCGATCAACCAGAACCAGCCTTTGTTCTCGCTGCTGGGCACGACGTTCGGTGGCGACGGACGAGTAAACTTCGCCTTACCCGATCTACGAGGGAGAATCCCCATTCACGTGGGTAGCGGCCACACCCTTGGCGAGCGCGGTGGCGAGCAGGCCCACACTCTTTCCATCGCAGAGATTCCTACGCACACACACGTGCTCAGCGGTACCTCGACGGACGGGACACAACTCATCCCGGCAAACAACCTCTTGGCATCGACTCCGAGCCGGTTTTATTTTTCTCCCCCGGATCAGAATTTATCTGCAATGAGCCCAGGCACCGTGGCGAACACTGGTGGCTCGCAGGCCCACCTCAACATGCAGCCCTTCCTCACCCTCAGCTTCTGCATCGCCCTGCAAGGGATCTTCCCGAGCGCGAACTAAGGAGAACCACACTATGGCGCAACCCTATGTTGGTGAAATCCGCATGTTCGCCGGGAACTTTGCCCCTGCTGGCTGGATGTTCTGTGAGGGCCAGCTCCTACCGATCTCCGAGTACGAAACACTTTTCAACCTGATTGGGACCACCTACGGCGGAGATGGCCAGAGCACTTTCGCACTGCCGGACCTCCGTGGCCGCATCCCACTCCACCAGGGCAACGGCTTTATCTTGGCCGAAACAGGGGGAGCCGAGGAGATCACGCTCACGGTACAACAAATCCCGGCGCACTCTCATCCGCTGCTGGGCGACACAACACCGGCCAACTCGGCGAGCCCGTTGAACGGTCTGCCAGCTCCCTCGACACTGTTCGACGGCTATCAGACGAGCCCGCCGACCACCCCAATGGCACCGCAGTCGATCTCCTCGATTGGCGGAAGCCAGCCGCACACGAACTTCCAGCCGTACCTATGTGTCGACTTCATCATTTCTCTTTTCGGGATTTTCCCGTCCCCGACCTAGGAGGGAGCCATGGATCCGTTCGTAGCAGAAATCCGGATTTTCCCGTTCAACTTCGCACCCAAGGGATGGGCGTGGTGCGATGGGCAACTCTTGCCGCTTTCCCAGAATACGGCTCTGTTCTCGCTGCTGGGGACAACTTACGGAGGTGACGGCAAATCAAATTTCGCGCTTCCTGACCTTCAAGGGCGCACTCCAATGCACCCGGGCCAAGGGCCGGGCCTGTCGCTTCATGACCTTGGGGAAACGGGCGGCTCGGAAACCGTGACGTTGCTGGAGTCGGAGATACCGTCGCACTCGCATTCCCTCATGTGCCTTCCGGCGCCGGCGGACACTGCGGACAACAGGAATTCTTCCTTTGCGCGTATCATCGGAGCCTCACCCTATCAACCCCCAGCCGGCGCACCGCTGGTCTCCATGGCCAACATAGCCCTCGCCCCGGCCGGCGGCGACCAGCCGCACAACAACATGCAGCCATACCTGACGTTCTACTTCTGCATCGCGATGCAAGGGGTCTATCCCCCCAGGACGTAGCTCCAAGCGTGCCCCGGCTCGGTTGGAGGAGACGGCGGCACGCCCTTTTGATTTGCTTATTGCAATTATTCTGGAGGGGCGAGATGAACATCCCTGACAACTCTGGATCTCCTTCACTGTCCTTGCTTGGGCATCGCGGTTTCTCATTTCGCCGGAGCCGTAACTAACGGCCTAGAGGAGAGTAAGACGTTGGACCCCCGCATCACCCTCCGTCCGATCGGGCCGGACGACATGGACCTCCTCCTCCGAGTCTACGGCAGCACCCGCGAGGAGGAGCTCGCCATGGTCGTGGACTGGACCGGGGAGATGAAGGCCGCGTTCGTCCGCCAGCAGTTCGAGGCCCAGCACGTCTGGTATCAGGAGCACTACCAGGGCGCGACGTTCGACGTGATCCTGGTGGACGGCGCCCCCGCCGGCCGGCTCTATGTCCACCGGCGGCCGGCCGAGATCCGGCTGGTGGACATCACCTTCCTCCCGGAGTGGCGCCAGGGGGGGCTCGGGACCTCCATCCTGCGCGACCTGCTGGCCGAGGGGGAGGCCGCGGGCAAGCCGGTGACGATCCACGTCGAGGTCTACAATCCCGCGATGCGGCTCTACGAGCGGCTGGGGTTCCTGCCCATCGAGGAGCGGGGACCCTACCGGCTGATGGAGTGGCGGCCCGCCTCAGCCGCTCAGTTGAACACGGCTTCGTAGAGCATGCCGCCGGCCTTCGGGTCCGGCCCCACGGGAACGAGGAAGATCTCGAGCGTCCCCATTCCCTCGTGCTCCAGCTTGTAGATCTGCTGCGGCAGGACCGGGTTTCGGGGACCCCGGAAATAGGCCGAGAACGGTTCGGGGCGCGCGCCCGGATGGGGCTCGTGGCGCTTCACCTCCTGGAGCACCACCTCCAGGGGCGTCCCCGCCCCGTAATCGATGTGGAACGGCGTTCCCTGGTGCGCCTCGAACGAGGCGGGTGTCAGATCCTGCAGCATTGAGAAGCCTCCATGGCGGGAGGCCGCTACTCTAGATCAAACCCGGCGAAAAATCGACGTGGCTCCGAGGGCATGGAAATTGCTGGAAGGGCTCTCCGGCTATGTCTATCAATTCCCAGCAGCCGCAACCGGCCCCTCTCCTGATCGACACGCACGCCCATTTCCATTCCTGTTTCAACCGCGATGCTTTCCTGAACGCCGCCGCGCGCAACTTCGCGCGGGGGGCGGCCGAGCTCGGGATCGCCGGTCCGGTCACCGGCTGCCTGATGCTCGCCGAGACGGCGGCGGCCCGGTGGTTCCTGCGCTGGCAGCGGCGCGAGGACGGGGTGAAGCTCGGCGCCTGGGACTTCGAGCCCACTTCCGAGCCGGCCGCCCTGATCGCGCGGCGGCGCTCCGACGGCGAGCGGCTGCTGGTGATCGCCGGGCGGCAGGTGCGCTCGCGCGAGGGGCTGGAGGTACTGGGGCTGGCGACGGTGGAGGAGTTCCCCGACGGCCTGCCGTTCAACGACGCGCTCGCCCGCGTGCGGTGGAGCGGCGCCCTCACCGTGCTCCCCTGGGGGTTCGGCAAGTGGTGGTTCTACCGCGGCGCCCTGATCGAGAGGGTGGTCTGCCGCTCGGAGCGGCCGGGCCTCTGCCTGGGCGACAACGGCGGCCGGCTCGAGCTCGCCGGCCGGCCGCGACTGTTCCGCGAGGCGGAGGCGCGGGGCATTCCGGTGCTCGCCGGGAGCGATCCCCTGCCGCTGCCGGAGCAGGGGGATCGCGCGGGCTCTTACGGCTTCCTGCTGGAAGCCGGGTTCGACGAGCGCCGGCCGGCCGAGAGCCTGCGGCGGGCCCTGCGCGCGCTGGTCCGTTCGCCGCGGACCTATGGGCGGTGCCGCGACCTGACGACGTTCTGCCAGGACCAGTACGCCCTGCGGTTCCACGGCCACCGGCCACCGGCCACGAGCCCGGGTCTCGCGGCGCCGGTGGAGCGCACCGCCGTCGCGCTCGCTCCATGGACGCGGTGATCGACCGGGACCTCCGGGCCGCGGCCGCGCAGTCTTACGATCTGCTGGTGGTGGGTGGCGGGATCCAGGGGGTCACGCTGGCGCTCGAGGCAGCCCAGCGGGGGATTGTGACCCTGCTCCTCGAGCGGGGGGACTTCGGCGGCGAGACGACCTGGAACAGCCTGCGGGTCGTCCACGGCGGGCTGCGCTATCTCCAGACCCTCGATTTTGCCCGGCACCGCGAGTCGGTGGAGGAGCAGGGATGGCTCCTGCGCCACTTTCCCGACCTCGTCGAGCCGCTCCCCTGCCTGATGCCGCTCTACGATCCTCCGCGCGGGGGGCGGCTGCGGCGGAAGATGGCCTTCCGGGCGGCCTTCGCGGCGGATTCCCTGCTCGCCTCGCGGCGGGACCGGAGGTTGCCGGGGGGGCGCCTGGTGGGAGCGGCGGAGACGGTGGATCTCTTCCCCGAGGTCGACCGCGACGGCCTGCGCGGCGGAGCGCTCTGGCACGACGCCACGGTCCCCGACTCGCAGCGGCTCGTCGTCGAGTTGCTGCGCTGGGCCTGCCACGCCGGCGCCCGCGCGCTCAACTACGTCGAGGCCGCCGATCTCCTGGTGGAGGACGCCCGGGTGCGGGGGGTACGGGCGGTGGACCGGGAGTCGGGGCGGAGCTTCGAGATCCGGGCCGGGGCGGTGGTGAGCTGCGCCGGGCCGTGGGTCCGCCGCGTCGCCCGCTGCTTCGACCGCGACGTCCCCGAGCTGTTCCAGCCAGTGCTCGCCTTCAACCTGCTGCTCGACCGCGAGCCGCCGGCGCGCGGCGCGGTGGCGGTCGCGTCGCGCCGGCCCGGGGCTCAGGCCTGGTTCCTCCTCCCCTGGAAGGGGAAGCTCCTGGCGGGCACCGCCTACGCCCCGGCCTATCCTCCGGGGACGGAGCTGCTGCGCGACGGCCCGCCGGGGGAGCCGCTGATCGAGAGTTTCCTCGGCGAGCTGAACGCCGCGGTCCCCGCTCTAGAAACCGGCCGCGAGCAGGTCTCGCGGGTGCTCTGGGGGCGGCTCCCTGCCGTGGCCGAGGGCTCGGCGGAGCCGTCCTCACGGCCGGTGATCCACGACCATGGACAGGCCGGCGGTCCGCGTGGCTTGGTCAGCGTCTCGGGGGTGAAGCTCACGACCGCGCGCGCGGTGGCCGCGAGGGCGCTCCAGGCGCTCGCCGCTGGCGGAATCCTGCGGCCGGCGCCTCCGGCCGAGGTGGCGAGGCCGGAGGCCGATCCTCCCCTGTCACTGACGGAGCTGACACAGCTGGCCGAGCACGACTGGAGCGCGGCGCGCGAGCATCTGCGGGGGCTCGTCAAGCGGCAGTCGGTCGTCCGGCTGGAGGATCTGCTGCTGCGGCGGACCGACTGGGGGATCGATCCCGGAGCGGCCGAGACCGCCACGCGCCTCTGCGAGTCGCTGGGCTGGAAGGGGTTTCGCCCCCGGGAGGTCGCGGTATGAGCCTGCCGGCGGCGCGGGAGACGCCGGACGTCGAGACCTCCTCCGCGGGGTACGCCCGGCGCTTCGCGGGGGAGGTGGGGCGGTACTTCCTGGACGTCCAGGCGGCGACGGTCCTCGAGCTGCTCGCCCCCTGGCCGGGGGCGCGGGTGCTCGAGGTCGGCGGCGGCCACGCGCAACTCGCCGGCCCGCTGGTCGAGCGCGGATACCGGGTCACGGTCACCGGCAGCGCGGCGGTCTGCCGCGAGCGGCTCGCCGGCTCCCTGCCGCCGGGCGCTTTCGGTTTCGAGGTCTGTGACGCCTCGCGGCTGCCGTTCCCAGGCCGCTCGTTCGACGTGGTGGTGGCGGTGCGGCTGCTGACCCACCTGGACGGCTGGCGCGAGGCGCTCGCCGAGATGTGCCGTGTGGCGCGGCGGGCGGTGATCGTCGACTACCCGGACACCCGCGGCTTCAACCGGCTCTACGGCGCCCTCTTCGCCTGGAAGAAGGCGGTCGAGAAGAACACCCGCGCCTTCCGCTGCTTCGGGCCGCGGGAGGTGATCGCCGAATGCGCGCGGCACGGCTTCGGCAGGCCCGCGGCGCGGCGGCAGTTCTTCGTCCCCATGGTCGTCCACCGCATGGCGGGGCGGGCCACGGTCTCGCGGGCGCTGGAGCGGGCGAGCGGTCTCCTGGGGCTGACGCGGGCGCTGGGATCGCCCGTCGTCCTGCGCGTGCAACGGCTCGTTCAACCGGAGGAGAGCGTCGGGTCATGAGGATCCTGGTCACCGGAGGGACGGGCTTCACCGGCAAGGCCCTGGTGCGGCGCCTGCTGGACCTGGGGCACGAGGTGGTGGCCCTCGACTACAAGGAGGGGCTGAAGACGGCCGAGCTGCGGGAGTGGGGGGCGCGGGTCGTGCTCGGCAGCGTCACCGACGCGGCGGTGGTCCGCGAGGCGATGGCGGGGGTCGAGGTGGTGCACCACCTGGCCGCCGCGTTCCGCGAGATGAACGTGCCGGACACCTACTACTGGGAGGTCAACGTCCAGGGCACCCGCAACGTGCTGGAGGCGGCCCTCGAGCAGGGGGTGCGCAAGCTCGTCTACTGCAGCACCTGCGGCGTGCACGGCAACATCGATCATCCGCCCGGCGGCGAGGACGCGCCCATCCAGCCCGCCGACTACTACCAGCGGACCAAGTACGAGGCCGAGCCGCTCGTCCTCCTGTTTCACCAGCGCGGCCTGCCGGCGACGATCCTGCGCCCGGCCGCGATCTACGGCCCGGGGGACCCCGAGCGCTTCCTGATGATCTTCCGGCGGGTGGCCCGCGGCGCCTTCCCGATGTTCGGCAACGGCAGGACCCTCTACCACCCGCTCTACATCGACAACCTGGTGGACGCCTTCATGGCGGCGATGGGGGACGGGGTGGGGGACGGCGAGGCCTATCTGATCGCGGACGACCGGTATCTGGAGATCGAGGATCTGGTGAAGCGGGTGGGACGGGCGCTCGGCGTCGACGTCAGGATTCCGCACTACCCGGTCTGGCCGGTGGTCGCCGCCGGGCACGTCGTGGAGAAGGCCTGCCGCCCGTTCGGCATCACGCCGCCGATCTTCCCCCGCCGCGTCGACTGGTACCGCCAGAACCGGGCATTCAGGATCGACAAGGCGAAGCGCGACCTCGGATACGAGCCGAAGGTGGGGATCGACGAGGGGCTCCGCCGCACGGCGGAGTGGTACCGCCAAGAAGGTTATATCTAAACGCGAATGGAAAAAGGGCCTGCCGGATTGTGCCGTTTGCCCTTCCAGCCGGAATCCACCCTCCATGAAACTGGGGTTCTCTACATCCATAAATAACGGCATAAATCTTGCTAGAGTATCTGCCAGTTTTTTGAAGGGAAGAAATTGAAGACCGAGCGCTACCTCACCGGTCCTTTCCTGTGCTTCGCGATGGCCCTGTCCATCGCCTCCCCTGCAGTCTGGGCGACACCCCTCCACCCGGCTTTCGATCTCCAGGGCCCGGGTCTTTCGATCGCGGTGGCGGGCGCCGGTTTTTCAGGGCCGGCCGGGCGGTCGCAGACCCTGACGCTCACCGTCGGCGGCACGGTGGAGCTCGCCCTGCTCTACTGGACGGGGAGGGACCACCCCTGCCCCGTGGATCCGCCGGGTAGCGGCCAGTGCGTGCTCCCGGAGACCGGTCCCTACAAGGATCAGGTGCTCTCGTTCGGCGGCGGACCGGTGACCGGTATCCTGGCCGGCTCGGAGATCCAGCCCGACACCAACGCCGGACCGATCAACAACCTGGGGTACTACGCGGACGTCACCGACCAGGTGCGCGCCAGGGGGAAGGGGCGCCTCTCCTTCACGGTCGCCGACGGCGATCCGGGGAGCAACCTCGCGGACCTCGACGGCGCCGGCCTGCTAGTGGTCTACACCGATCCGGCGAAGGCGGCTCCCGCCCGGGTGATCGTCTACCACGGGCTCGACTTCGCCTATGGGGAGGACCGCACGCCGGGCGAGACGCAGGTGACCGCCCCCTTCACCTTCAATCACGGCGCGTCCCTCGCCTCCGACCGCCAGGGCAAGCTGGCGGTCTTCGTCGGGGACGCCGAGGCCATCGGCCCCGACCGCATCGACATCAGCCACAACCCGAGCCTGGTCAACCGGCTGGACGGCTCCGCGGGAGCGCAGTGGGACGCGGACGTCTATCCGGTGACGATCCCCGCCGGCGCCGGTGCCACCACGGTGCAGGTCTTCTCCGAGCCGATCGGCCACAACCCGGATTCGCTCCTCTGGGTGATGTCCGCCCTCTGGGTGCCGCTGCCGGCCGCGACCGGCTGCTCGGCAACGGTCTGGAGCGGTCTCCCCACCAGTGTCTGGGTTCTCGCGGGCGCCCGGCCCGAGCAGCGCGTCCGCGACGTCTTCCAGGAGTCGGCCCCCTTCGGCGGAGTGGCGGTAGCGATGCTGCAGACCGCCCTGCGGTTCAAGACCGGTCCCGGCCTTCTCGGCGCGGTCAAGGAGCTGGTGCGGGCCGGCACGGCGGCGTACCTCAACGCCGGCCACCCCCGCGTCGAATACCCGTTCACCCAGACGCAGGTGATCACCAAGGTTGATACCGCCCTGCGCAGCCACGACCCGGCGACCGTCCTCGCCGCCGCCCGCGAGCTGGACGCCGCCAACGGCGCGAGCTGCCCGCTCGATTGAGGAAAGCAGGAAGGACGAACACAGACGTAAAGGACGAAGAAAAGGGGAACCGCGGTTTCTTTGTGGTCTCTGTTCGTCTTTTGTGTCCGTGTTCGTCCGTGTTCGTTTCTTCCTACTCCAGCTCCTCGGCATCCCCCGACCGTGGGGCCACCCGGTCCGGCAGGGGGTGCTGCCCCGGCGGCGCCGGCCGGGTGAGGTCGTAGACCCAGACCACCGGCCCCTTGCCCCCCCAGATCGCGGGATCGAAGGTGCGGGTCCGCAGCGTCCCGTCGAGTTCGCGGTAGAAACGCACGAACGAGGGGAAGCGCTCGCCGCGGCCGCTGGGGATGAAGTACTGGTTCCGCGCCAAACTGTTGGTGATCACGTAGCGGATCCCCTCGCGGCGATACTCCGCGAGCGGCCGGGGCTGGCGGGAGACCAGCGGGTTGCTCATGTCGAGGTCGACCGCGTCGCTCCGCAGCTCCGCGTCGCTCTTCTCTCGCGGCAGCCACCACTGGTGGCCGAGCGCGTCGAGGTTGAAGCCGTCCGCCGGCGGATAGCGGCGCAGCAGGTCGATCCGCAGCTCCTGGTGCTGGGTAAAGGGGCTCGGCGGCAGATCGCGCAGGACGGCCGCCAGCCGGTCCGCCGCCAGCCGGTTCTCGTTGAGCGGCGGACCGTAGTCGTCGAGCAGGATGCGCGCGTCCCGCGGGAGGTTCGCCCGCAGCCAGCGGTAGGCCGCCAGGCGGCTGTCCGGACGGTTGATCCACCGGTTGTACCGGACGGTGGCGATCAGCGTCGGCACGGCGGCGGCCGCCACCAGCAGCAGGGCCGCGGCGCGAGCCCGCCGCGGCGGCAGCCGGAGGAGCTGGACGGCGGCGAGCGCTCCCGGCCAGGCGAGCGTCGCCAGCAGGGGATAGAGCGCGTTCAGGTGGCGGCTTTGAGCGTGGTAGGCGGCCACGGTGATCGCCGCGAGGAAGAAGAAGAGGCTGGGAATCAGGACGAGCAGCCCGTACCAGCGCGTCTCGCGGCGGACGAGGGTCGCGGCCAGCCCGAGGAGGGCCAGTAGCGAAAGGGCGACCCCCAGCACCTCCTGCGAGGTGACCAGCGCCAGGAAGGCGCCGGCGGCGCCCAGCGAGGTCGCGGTTCCCGGCTTGAACTCGCGGCCGCTGTCCGGGTCGTAGCTCGCCGCCGGCTTGGCGGCGAGCCCGAGGCTCCTGGCGACTGTCGCCCCGGTGTCGCGCCCCCAGGTGGGATCGAGGAAGTTGTAGGGGGAGGCGAGGAAGAACCCGCTCACGAACAGGACCACGATCAGCGCGCAGCGAGCGACCACCGTCCGCCAGGGCACGTCCGCGGAGAAGCCACGCAGCGCCTCCAGCGCCAGGTAGGCGGGCACCAGCACCACCCCGTAGTAGTGCGTGCCCATCGCCGCGCCGGCGAGCAGCGAGGCCACCACCAGCGGCCTCGGCGACAAGCTCTCGCGCGTCCCCAGGAAGGCCCAGACCGAGAGCGCCATCAGCAGGCCGCACGGCACGTCGCTCTTGATCGTCCGCGAGGAGTTGACCATCGGCACCAGCACGGCGGCCACCGCGGCGCCGGCGATCCCCGCCCGAGGGTCGGCGAAGACCTTGCGGCCGATCCGGTAGACGACGTAGACGGTGGCGACGCCACAGGCCGCCACCAGCAGGCGGCCGATCAGCAGGAAGGGCATGGGATCGAACAGGAAGCGCGCCCCGAACTCGGCGGTGGAATGGAAGACGCCGGCGATCCTCCCGAGCAGGAAGTAGAGCCCATAGCAGAAGGTCAGGAGGTACATCAGGAACGCCGGCTTGTGAAACCAGTGGGGGTTGAGGTCGCCGGTGCCGACCGCCATGGCGCGCCGCATGAAGTGGAGCTCGTCGCCGAAGTAGGAGAAGGGGAGGTCGTGGCGGACCGCCCAGACGCGCAGCGCCGCCGCCAGCAGCAGCACCAGCGCGAGGGCGAGCCGCGGGGCCGGATCGGAGGCGCTGCCGGGTGCGCTGGGCGCGAGCGGTCGCATGGCGGCGGGTCAGGCCTGATGGATGCTGAACACGGCGCCCAGCCCCACGGGCTCGAGGTCGATCTGCCGGTGCAGGGCGCCGCGCTCGAGGTCGTAGAGGGCGACGCGGGTCGGCCGCTCGCGGTGGTGCTCGGTCTCGCGGAAGCCGTGCCGGAGCCAGCTCAGGTTGCGGCGCAGGCTCGTGTAGCGGATCCGCGAGAAGCCCACCCACGCCTGGTCGCCGCGGGGGAGGACGCCGCGGCACCAGCCGAGCGGGCGGTCCTCGTCCGGCTCGCTCGGGGCGTTGAGGTCGAACGTGGTCCGCCGCCCCGTCGCGAGGTCGAAACGGACCACGCACCCGTCGACGGTGGTGAAGTAGAGCTCACCTCCTTCCAGGTGGCCGTCGTGGACCCCCGCGTCCCTGCCGACGTCGAACGGCGGCCGGCCGTTCAGGGCGCCGTCCAGGGGAACGGCGTCGCGCTGGTTGAAGCGGGTGACCCAGGGGCGCCCGTCGAGGAAGAAGATGAAGTTGGGGTGCGAGTGATGGGGCTTGGTGGTGGGCACCTTGCGATAGTCGACGGCCGGCGAGAAACGGTCCCACGGCGAGCCGCCCAGCACGCTGACCAGGCGCAGGAGCTCCCCCTCGGGCGACAGCTCGGCCACGGCGTCGAGGCCGGTCACCGCCACGAACAGCCGGCCGTCCGGGGCCGGCGCGGCGTGGTGGAGGTCGTTGAAGCAGGGGAGCGAGATCACCCGCCGGACCTGGAAGCCGGGGAGGTCGCACAGCAGCACCTCGGTCTGCGTGCAGAGGTAGGCGGTATCCCCCTGGAAGGTGGCCGCCTTGAAGACGTGGGAGGGGGTCTCCTGCGGGCAGTGCTCCGGCGGCGACTCGTACTCGAGCACCCGCTCCATCCTGCCGCCGTCCTCGACGCGCACTACCAGGGCCTTCCTGAACTGGGCCCACTCCTGGGGCTTGGAGAACAGGACCCGCTGCTCGCCGCCCACCACCCAGATCGCACCGCTCATCGCGACGTCCGGGCCGTCTTGCGAAACAGCGCGCTCTCGCGTACCTGGACCAGGGCCCGTTTCCATTGCGAGGGGCGGGTGTAGACGAACGTGCTCACCCCGAGCAGGGTCTGCGCCGACCGTACCATGCCGATGTTCATCACGATCAGCGTCACCGTGGTGGAGACGGCGATGCCGTAGCCACCCCACCGCGGGGCGAGCAGGAAGCTCAAGAGCGCGTTGAGGGCCGCCCCGCCCAGCGTCAGCAGGAGGAGCCGCACGTGGTGCCCGGCCATCTGCAGCGCGAAGCCGGCGCCGCCGGAGGCCGAGTCCCAGAAGCTGCCGACGGCGAGGACGAGCAGGATCCCCCAGGCGCCCACGTAGGTGTGGCCGTAGGCCAGGCCGATCAGCGGCCGGCCGAACAAGAGCAGGGCAGTCAGGCAGGCGCCCGAGAGGATGGCCACCAGGGTCGCCGCCGTGCGCGCCAGCCCCTCCAGGTCGGCCTTCCTGCCGTCGGCGTGGAGCAGCGCGAACTCCTGCGGCACCACGAAGTTGGCGATGCTGGGGATGGCCGCCATCAGCTGCAGCAGGGTGGCCGCCACGCCGTAGACCGCCACCTCCTCGTGCGGGCGCGCCCAGGAGAGGATCCAGAGGCTCGAGGAGACGAAGATCACCGAGGCGGCGCTGCGCAGGCCCATCGCGGTCGAGGTGCCGAGGATCTCCCGGTACCCCGGCGGCTTGCAGGCGTCGCGCGGCTCGGAGCACTCGCCGTCCGTCGTCGCGAGGAGCGCCAGGGCGTAGCCGACGCAGGTGAGCAGCAGCGCTCCCACGTAGACGGCGGCCAGCATCTCCCAGGGCTGCTGCGCAGGAGCGGTATAGAGCAGGAGGAGGAAGCCGGCGAGGATCAGCCCGCGCGGGATGAGATGGGTGAGCGGCGCCGACAGCCGGTAGAGCCGGAACGACCGCAGATAGCTGTCCACCAGGGTGCCGAAGGAGGAGAGGACGCCAGCCGCCAGCAGGAACCCCGTGGCCTTCGCCAGCTCCGGGGCGTCCAGCCGGCGGGCGATCGCCGGCCAGGCGAGGGCGAGCGGGGGGACGACCAGCGCCCAAAGGAAGATCTGCAGGCCGAAGAGGCGCCGCCGCAGCACCGCCGTCGCCCAATTTCCCCCCCTGCCGCGGCTGATCGGCGCGAAGCGCAGGGCCGCCGGCCCCAGGCCGAGCTGGAGCGCCATTCCCAGCGCCATGATCGCCTGCTGGAGCAGCATGTAGGAGGCCACGGCGGGCTTCTCCGCCACCCGCACCATCACCATGCCGCTGCCGAATCCGAGCGCCATGCCGACGAACTGGCTGACGCCGAAGAGCGCTCCGCCCCGCAGCAGGCGGGCGCGGTCCTGAGCGCTGGTCACCGTCTCGCCGCCGCGAGGCTCCTCCGGGCCGGAGGCACCCACGGGGCTCAAGGGTATCGAGAGGCGCTCTCCGCTCGCCTGCATGCCTGGCAGTTCCTTTCCGCTCGCTTGACGCGCCGGAGCCATGAGGCTTGACGCAAACCTGCCTCGCGCTGAGTGCAAGAACGTTGCCGGTGAAAGCCGGCTCTCATCAGCGCTGCCCGGCCGGCCGCGCCGCGGCTTTCGCGGCCAGCGCCACGGCCGCGTGCAGCCGGGTGAGAGTCTGCCCCTGGATCTTGCCGAGCGGCAGCACGTCCTCCTTGCCGCGGCGCAGGATGAGCTGGAGCATCTGGTCGCCGGCCCGGATCAGCTCCGGGTCCCCGCTCTGCCGGCCCCCCCGCACCAGCAGGGCCACGGTGCCGAACTTCTCGGGATTGTAGAGCTCGCGGTCCCTGGGCTCGACGGCGGTGAAGGTGCCGCCGATCCGCGGCGCGGTCCAGGTGACGGCGAGGACGCGCGGCCAGGGGGCGTCGGGGTCGACCGCGGCCTTGCCCTTGCCCGCGCCCGGGCCGAGCAGGGCGACCGTGCGGGCAAGGGCGGCGATGATGCGGCTGGGCGGCAGCGGCGGCTCGCCGATCGGCGCGTCGCCGGTGTCGCGCTGCAGGCGGTAGAGGTTTTCGGCGTCGTAGAAGCCGTTGGTCCAGGCCGGTCCGGCCTCGTAGACCCCGCCGGCGCCCTTGAAGACCTGATCGCCCATGAAGCCGTAAGGCTTCCCCCCCTGCTCGAGCTCGGCGTACTGCTGGGTGACGGCGCGGGCGAGCCCCGAGCGGTAGTCCTCGAGGAAGCTCGCGTCGTCGCTCGCCAGGCCCAGGAAGCGGAAGGCGGCGATCCACTGCGAGGGGGCGCGGCCGGTGAAGGTCGAGGCGTCATTGCT
Organism: uncultured Acidobacteriota bacterium; assembly: GCA_963698025.1. GTDB lineage: Bacteria > Acidobacteriota > Thermoanaerobaculia > Multivoradales > UBA5704 > DATARR01. The sequence continues at coordinate 5,111,483 of OY969112.1, forward strand.
CGGCGGCTGGGTGGCGGGGCAGGCCGGGCCGTCCGGACCGTGCGGCGCCGTCACCGGCGACGGCCCGCGGCTCGGGCAGAAGAGGCGGCGCATGTTGTCGCCCCCCCGGCGGACGAGGTCCACCACCGTCGAGTCGCCGGTCAGCCAGTAGTAGAGAAAGAGATTTTCGAAGTAGGCGTGGGAGCTGTTGAAGTCGGCCCGGTAGGCGTTGTAGCCGGTGGGCGCCTGGCCGCAGTAGAACCACTTCTCGTCGGGGCCGCACTGCATGATCTGGGTGTTGAGGGTGCGCAGGGCGCCGGGGACGGCGAGCTCGTCGAGCCACTCGACCTCCCCCGAGCGCATCGCCCAGATCGCCGGGGTCTCGACCGTATTGTGGTAGTCGGTCCAGGTGGCGCACCAGAAGGTGTCGTCCCAGGTCTCGCCCGGCGTCGTGTCGTCCTTGCAGTCGATCTCGCCGGGCTCTCCGCGCTCTCCCCAATAACGCGGGTAGACCCCGAAGGTCATCAGCCCGGCCAGCCCCTCGGCGTCGACCCCCTCGACGGTCCGCTTCAGCACCCGCGGGATCAGCTCGTCGTAGGCCGCCAGGCTCCTGGGGAGCGGGCCGGCGGGGACCTCGTCGACCGCCTCGGAGGCGGTGAACCAGGCCGCGTCCGGCCAGGCGCGCAGCGGCCGGTTGAGGGGGGCCCAGACCAGCCGGTCGAGGTCGGCGCGCTTCGCCGCCCCCGGCAGGGCGGTCACCGCCAGCGTCGCGAACATCCCCTGGTGGTTGGCGAGCCAGGCCTTGCCGTCCGCGAGGTCGACGGCGAGGCGGCCGTCGGCCAGCAGGCGGAGGGCCTGCGGCTCGTAGCGGTGCATGTGATTGATCGCCACGGCGACCGCGCCCGCCGGGCCGGAGGCGGCGAGCAGGCCGCCGTCCGCCTGCTTCCCCTCGCGGCGCTGGCCGCCGGCCGTCACCTCGAAGTGGAGCGGCGCGGCGCGGCGGTCGCGCAGGGTCTGGCGCACCGCGGCGAGGTCCCCTCCATCCTTGCCGCCCTCCCCGGCCGCCGCCTCCAGCGCCGGCTCCTTGAAGGCGCCGACCACGGTCACGGCGGCCGGCTTCGGGGCCCCGAGGTCGAGCGCCAGCGTGTCGCGCGCCCGCTCCACGAGGACGCCGTCGGGCTTGCCGTCCTTGGTCTTGAGGCACCCCGTGCAGGCGAGGTCCCCCTCCCAGGCCAGGGCGTGGCGCACCACCGCGGTGGGGGAGCCGGCGGTGAAGACGTAGCGCCGGCGCGAGCCGAGCTGCCCGCCGCCCACCGGCGGCAGGTCGTAGGCGCCGTCGATCACCACCACCGCAGAGAGCGGCCCCTGGGATTCGATCCGCAGGCCGCGCAGCGTCGAGTGCCCCCCCTCGGCGGCCGCCGCCCGGAGGGTCATGCCGCCGCCGGTGACGAGCTTCCTGCCCCCCGGCAGCGAGATCTCGTCGAACAGCTCCCCGGGCTTGCCGCCCAGCCGGAAGGTGGCGGCTCCGGTGTCCACCACCACCTGCTCCCCCTGGCGGCTGAGACGCAGCGGCGTGGGCGGCGGCGGATTCGGCCCGGCGGAGCCGTCCGCCACCAGGGTATAGACCGCGCTGCCGCGCGCGGCGACGGTGGCGGGGAAGACCACGAGCACCCACTGCACGGGCGCCGCGGCGTCGTCCTTGCCGGCGTTCCAGCGGGCCAGCACGTGGAACTCGGCCGGCACCGGCTTGCCGTCCGCCCCCACGACCGCGAGCGACCGCGGATCGTGGACCCCCAGCGCGCGGGGGAGCGGCACCCCCGAGCGCACCACCTCGCCCGCGCGGGCCACGCCGGCGGTCTCCCGCACGGCGAGGGGGATGCGGGTGGGGGTGCCGGCGACGGGCGTCGCGGCCCGCGGCGGTCCGGCCGGTTCCATGAGCGGGCTCGCCTCCAGGGCGGCGTCCGGATGCTCCGGCGCGGCGCAGGCGAGCGGGAGCCCGAGCAGAGCGAGGACAGGGAGGATGAGGGGCCTCATGGGGCGGGAGAAGGCTGCGAAATCCGGACCAGGTCGCAAAAAGGAAACTGGCCGGGAAAGAATTACTTGGGAAGGCGATTCGGGAAAGGACGGCGGATTTGATCCTTCCGGACGACGTGCCGTTGAGGCGACCGCAGGTCGCCCCTACACCCGCTATCCAAATCTGGTGTAGGGGCGACCTGCGGTCGCCCTCAACGGCGCCGTTACTGGGGTGGACCCGAAATCGGATACCGGGCCGGCGGGCCGCTTACCAGCGGCCGCCGCCACCGCCGCCGTAGGCCTGCTCGCCACGGCCGCCGCCGCCCGCGTGGCTCTCGCGCGGACGCGCCTCGTTGACGTTGATCTTGCGCCCCATCAGGTCCCGGCCGTTCAACTGGGTGATGGCGGTCTCGGCCGCCGAGGAATCCGGCATCTCCAGGAAGCCGAAACCCTTGGACTGGCCGGTGACCTTGTCCTTGATGATGGTGCAGGAAGAAACCTGTCCGAACTCGGCGAAGGCGTCGCGCAGTTGATCCTCGGTGATCCGGTAGGGCAGATTGCCCACATACAAATTCATCGCGGGTCTCCTTTGGCTGGCATGTCCGGACCTTTCAACAAGCAAAAACTCTGCCTGTTTGGAAAGATTTATTTCCGGCTATTTGGACGTCAGCCCAGGGACGGATAGAGCTGGCGGTAGCTGTCGGCCAGCACCAGGATCCGCTTGACGTAGTTGCGCGACTCGTCGATGTTCAGGGTCTCCAGGAAATCGGCGAGCTGGGCGTTCGGCCCCTTCTCGGTCCACAGCCGCTTGATCCGGTTCGGGCCGCCGTTGTAGCTGGCGAGGGCCAGCTCGACGTTGCCGTCGAAGCGGTCGAGCAGCTCGCGGAAGTAGGCCGAGCCCAGCCGCACGCTCATGGCGGGGTCGTAGAGCCGCTCCGGCAGGTAGGAGACCCCGGCCTTCTCCGACATCTCGCGGGCCGTCTCCGGCATCAGCTGCATCAGGCCGCGCGCCCCCACCGGGCTGGTGGCGCGGGGATCGAAGGCGCTCTCCTGGCGGATGATGCCGGCGATCAGGTGGGCCGGCAGGCCGGTCGCGCGGGCGCACTCGCGGATCTGGTCGCCGAAGGTCAGCGGGTAGTAGGCGAAGAGCACCTCCGCCGGCACGCTCGCCTGGTAGGGACCGCCGAGCGCCGGGTAGGCCTCGCGCAGCAGCACCAGGCCGCTGCGCTGATCCCCCTTGTGGCAGAGGATGAGCCCCTTGAGCGCCAGCACGTCGCGCGGGCTCGCCTTGCCGGCCACCAGCTCGACCTCGCGGCTCGCCAGCTCGTCGAGGCCGAGATCGGTGAGCAGCTTGGCGCGGCGCAGCGCCGGCTCCGCCGGCCAGGTGCCCGACGGCACCTGCGCGAGCTCCGTGCCGGCCGCCGCGGGGGTCTCGCCGAGGCGGGTCAGGGCCTGCCGGGCGTAGAAGTCGCTGGTGTCCGAGGTGGCCACCAGCCGGCGGTAGATCGCGTGCGCCTCCTCGCCGCGGCCGAGCTCCTCCAGGGCGCGGGCCTGCCAGTAGCGGCCGCGCTGCGCGTCGCCGTCCTCCGGGTAGAGCTCGGCGAGCACGCCCCAGGAGCGCACCGCGGCGGCGAGGTCGCGCGCCTGGCTGCTGCTTCCCTGATAGGCCCGCCAGCCGCGCTCCCAGAGCGCGCTCGAGCCGGTCTGGTCGAGCGGATCGATCCGCCGCAGCAGGCGCAGGGTGTCCACCGCCGGATCGAGCAGGCCGGCGTTGAGGAAGTCCTTGTAGAGGCGGCGCAGGGCGTCGGCCGAGAGCTGCAGCTGGGCGTGGGTCCGCACCAACTTGGCGAGGGAGATTGAGGCGGCGTCCGCCTCGCCCGCCTCGGCCATCGCCAGCACCCGCTCCCATTCGAGCGAGGCGCGCTCGCCGGAATCCGCGGGCATCAGCAGGCCGAGCACGCCGAGCGCCTCGCGGCCGGCGCCCCCGCGGGTGAGGCTGCGCGCCTTCAGCAGGTGCCAGTCGAAGCCGCGCTCCTCGTCGGGAACCTGGTCCAGGGTGAGGATCGCCGCCCGCGTGCTGTTGCCGTCGAGGAACGACTGGGCGCGGCGCACCACCTCCTGGGGGGAGAGCAGATGGGACCAGTCCATGTCGCCGTCCGGGGTGCGGAAGGCGTGCACCACCTGCACGGCGTCGGAGGAGAGCGGATCCTCGATCAGGATCCGGCGCCCCGCCTCACGCTGCACCCCATCGTCCTCCAGGCGCCGGCCGAGCTTCCAGGCCAGGCGTTCGAGGTCCTCCCCCAGCTTGCCGTCGACCTTCGCCGCGCGCGCCTGGGCGATGAGGTCGAGGGCCGCCTGCGGCTGATCGTCGCCGGCGGCGAGCTCGGCCGCCTCCAGGAACGCGGCCGGCCGCAGCGGCGAGGCCGGGTGGTCGGCGATCAGGCGGGCGTAGGTGGTCCCGGCGGCGGCGTGATCGCCGTGCTTGGCGGCGTCCCCGGCGAGCAGGTAGAGCCGCCAGTCCTCCAGCGAGCCGCCGGGCGTCGAGGCGGTGGCGAGGAGCTCGCCGGCCATCTTGGCGTCCCCCGCCTGATGGGCGTAGAGCCCGGCGACGACCCGGGCCTGGGCGGCCTGGTCGGGGTGCTCGGCGGCGACCGTGTCGAGTTGCTGGCGCGCCTCTTGCAAATTTCCCTGGCGTAGCGCTCCGGCGGCCTTGGCGTACAAGTTCTCGGGGAGCGCGGGGTGCTGGCGCGAAATCGCCTGGGGCAGCACGACGAGAGCGGCGCCCGGCTGTGGCGAGCTGACCAGCATCGAGGCGGTCAACAAGGAGGAGATGACCAGAACGAGAACGACGGCGATGGAGCGAGCCTGGTACGTCTTCATGGGCCTCCGTCCGACCAAGAGAGCGACTTCGCGGTTGTAAAATCTTCCGAGACCGCCCGAGTCCCGGCTTGGTTGTCTTCGGGTGGGGTGAACCCCAACTCCTGTTGCTAACCCGTAGGATACGGGCCGCATTCCCTGCTCGTCTACCCTTTTTGCACAAAATCCCAAGTTGATGGCGGATTGCCGCCCTATCCCGTTTCTGCTTTGTAAGATGTGCCGATTTTGACCCCTGTGCAGGGGGCCCGGAGGGTCCCCGTGTTAGGATCTTTTGCATGTCGATTCTGGAGCTCCTGGGTTTGCGGCGCGGCGGCCCTCGCGCGGCGAGCGGCGACACCGAGACGGTCCGCACGATCGTCCGCGAATTGGAGTCGCTGCCGCCGGAGCGGGCCCGCTACCTCGCCGCCTTCGCCTTCATCCTGGCCCGCGTCGCCAACGCCGACCTCGACATCAGCGACAACGAGACCCACCGGATGGAGCAGATCCTCCGGGAGGTGGGGCACCTAACCGACGAGCAGGCCCGGATCGCGGTGAGCCTCGCCAAGGCCCGGCACCAGGTGGAGGGGGGCACCGAGAGCTTCCTGGTGACCCGGGAGTTCCGGGAGATCGCGACGCGGGAACAGTGCGTCGAGCTGCTCGACTGCCTGTTCGCCGTCTCGGCCGCCGACGACTCGATCTCCGGCGTCGAAGAGGTGCAGATCCGCCAGATCGCCAGCGAGCTGGGCCTCGAGCCCGGCGATCTCGCCGCCGTCCGCGCCCGCTGGGCCGACAAGCGCTCGATCCTGCGGGGACTCAAGGACGCACGATAATCTCCATGTCCTCCAACCTGTATCAAATGGCCCTAACCTCCCTTTTTGACGGCGAGAGGAAGGCTCTCGCGACCCTGGAAGGTTGGCTGGAGAACGTCAGCTCTGCTCTCTCTGGGGGCTCGCCCCGGCCGCTCCAGGGGGACCGGATGGTCGCGAATCTCCGGGCGGAGTCCCACTTCCTCGGCGACAATTCCTGGGGAGACTCCGGGGAATTCGCCACCTTCCTGAAGCGCTGTGCGGAAGAGCATGCGCGGATCGCCACGAATCCCGGGCGGTACAACGGCTATGGCGACCAATGCGCGGCCAATCAAGGGAAGGGCCTGAGGATCGGCCGGACCGACCTGCCATCTCTGCTTTATCGCTACGTGCGGAGCTCGGTGCTGATAGAGGTGCTGGTCGAGAAGATCCTCGGCGACAGTGCGAGGGCCGACTTCCAAAGTGGCAGGCTCACGATTGAAGACGCCCTTTCTCAAGTGGCCGAAGCCTGGGACACCACCGCACTGGAAGATGAGGATCGCTTGGGTGCAGAATGGGACAAGATGATCTTCGCCACGTTCGAGCATCCGGATGGAGCCCCGCGCGATCTAGCCCTGGGGATGGCTGAAGCCTTGGCCCTCCCTGTCCGGCCCCGGCGGGACGAGATCCTCATAGAATTGACCTACGCAACCGATTCCGTTACCAACTACCGATTTCCCACGATCGCCGACGCCGGCTGGGCACCTGAATTCCAGCCGGCCCCAGAAGTCGAGCCAAGCCTCGGCCTTCCCGGCTCCCGGTGGGGTTGGACCCGGCCCCTCGGCGCTTGGCCTGCCCAACCGGAACTGGTCCACGACAACGATTCTTTGAGAGTGCTCGACGGTCCGCCGAGATTCCTCGGGAGGTACACGCTTTGACCCTGGAAAGCTTCACTCCCACTCTGCGAGAGGACGGGACCTTTGATCCTGATTGCCTGGAACGGGCCGGGTTGCGCTGGGTCACGGCGTGGCTCAAGGGACGTCTCAGCGGCAAGGATCCCTATTTCCCGGTCGATCGCAGAGGAGGAGAAGACCCCGAGGCTCTCGTCATCACGATCTTGCGCGGTGCGGGAACCGCGCATCCGGCAACGGATCTGATTGCGCGGGCTCTCCTGGCTCTCCTGGACGAGGCACGCGCCGGTGCCCCGGACATCCCGCCGTATCTGAAGCCGGCACTGCGGATCTGTCAACAGGTCCGGCTCCCCCAGGCAAGCTCCTGGTTTACGGAGGAGCTGAAGGCGCTCGCCGACGAATCCGAGGCGGTGGAAGCACGATGGGGAGAGAAGATTGTACGCGAGATTCTCTACGCGGCTTCTCTCCAGGCCCCCGGCCTCACCCAAGCCGCCTCGCATGAAAGCTGGTGGTCACTCTTGAGCATCCCTCGTTATGCGACGTTGGCCTGGGTGGGTCTGGGGCAGTCCTTTCCGCAGAGGATGTCCTACATCGTGGATTGGTGGAATGCGTGCCCCGCTGCCAAGCGGAATGCCGAGATCGACCACGTCATCTTCATGGGCTTGAAGACGGAAGGTGACGAAGAGGCCCGTCTGGTTGTGAAATCCGTCTCCGCACAGTGGCCGCACGACCTTAAATCTGCTGTCGATGAAGCCTTCGAAAAGCATGGTCTCCCGGGCGCCTCTTGGGACGGGCGCCCAATGAGTTTTCGCGATCTGGTGGCCTCCTTGCAAGCCCTGCTTGAAGCTCCCGAGCCGGCAGAGAAGGAGGCATTTTCAGGTCAGGGTTACCTGAAAGCCGAGGCAGAGGAGTTAAGGAGATTGCACTGGGAGAACGAACGATTCCGCGAAGAGCGAGAGAGAATCAAACAGAGGTTGAGGATGGCCGTTTCAGGTCCCCGCTAGTGAATCCATCCACGCTCGGGCGAGGATGGATCTGACGGCGGCAGAGCTCCGGGTTATGATGCCCCGCGAGCCGTGGGGTCCCCGCAGGTGGCTGCCAGAAGGCGCTCCCCGCTGCTCGACTGAGAAAACTCCTAGAAAGAGGTCGTAGATGGTGCGTCGGGATCGCGATGGTGGTCGGAAAGCCGCGGGTTGCTTCCTGCGGGTGTTGCTGGTGCTCGTTCTCCTCATCATCGTCGTCGGGGCGTTCGCGGGGTTCTACTCCGGGGCGGCGCCGAAGCTGACGGTCGAATCGGCCCTCAAGGGGATCGGCCGGCGAACGCCGATCCAGATCCGGATCGACGATCCGCAACGGGTCGAGAAGGTCCGCGTCGAGGTGCTCCAGAACGCGGACGTCAAGCCGGTGATGGAGAAGACCTTCGAGCCGCAGCCGGCGTGGAAGCTCTGGGGCTCGCCGCCGCCCGCGGTGCTCAAGGTCGACGTCGGCCGTGAGACGGTGCAGGGGCTGCGGGCCGGCGAGGCGACGGTGCGGGTCACCGCCGAGCGCGCGGGCTCGCTCTTCCGCCGTCCCAGCCCGGTGGTGGAGGAGATCAAGCTGCCGGTGCGCCTGGCGCCGCCGACGCTGCAGGTCTCGTCGACCTTCCACTACGTCAAGCAGGGGGGAGCGAGGTGGTGGTCTACCGGGTGGGCGAGGGGGCGGTCAAGGACGGCGTCCAGTCGGGCGGCTGGTGGTTCCCGAGCTTCCCGATGCCGGGCAACGACCGGCAGATGCGCTTCGCCTTTTTCGCCGTGCCCTACGACATGACCGACACCTCGCAGGTCCATCTGGTCGCTTTCGACGAGGTGGGCAACCGCGCCGAGGTCAGCTTCATCGACAAGTTCACGCCGCGCCCGATCACCACCGACACGATCCAGGTCACCGACGCCTACATGAACAAGGTCGTGCCGGAGATCATGGGCCAGACCCCGGAGGTCGCGGACCAGGGGGACCTGCTCAAGAACTATGTCCAGATCAACCGCGAGCTGCGCAAGAAGCAGAACGAGACGCTCAAGGAGCTGGGCCGCAAGTCGGAGCCGAAGTTCCTCTGGACCCAACCCTTCATCCCGATGCCGAACGCCAAGATCACGGCCGCCTTCGCCCAGCGGCGGACCTACCTCTACAACGGCAAGCAGTCGATCGACGTCGAGGATCACCTGGGGTTCGACATGGCCTCGGTGATGCACGACGCGGTGCCGGCCTCGAACAGCGGCAAGGTGGTGGTGGCGCGGTTCTTCGGGATCTACGGCAACGCGGTGATCATCGACCACGGCTACGGCCTGCAGAGCCTCTACGGCCACCTCTCCTCGATCGGGGTCAAGGAGGGGCAGATGGTGCAGCGCGGCCAGGAGCTGGGCCGCTCCGGCCAGACCGGCCTCGCCGGCGGCGACCATCTCCACTTCACGATGCTCCTCGACGGACTCCCGATCAACCCCGTCGAGTGGTGGGACCCGCACTGGATCCAGGACCGCGTCGCCCGGAAGCTGGGAGCGGCGCTGCCGTACCAACCCTAAGCGAAAGTCCGAAGGCGATCTTGGTCTCGGCCGTGCGATCGTTCAGTGAGTAAGCTCCATTGACTTTGCGGAAAGAGCAGGGGTATCGTGGGTGCAATCCAAAGGAGCCAGCGATGAACAAGAAGACGCTCAAAAAGTTGGTCCTGTGTACGGAGACGCTCAGGAATCTCAACGAGCAAGACCTTCAGCACGCGGCCGGCGGCTCGTTAGGGGCTAGCGACTGCGGCTCGGCCTGCATCTGCACCGCCACGCACGTCTGTTCAAACTGCCGGCCCTGCTATTAACCCCTGAGACAGATCCGCGCCGTCGTCGAGCGGCGGTGCGGTTTCTCCCCTCTCATCCGGGTCGCGAGGAAGCTCGGGCCGGCGCTACCGTACAAGCCTTGAGGCGGAACCCCGCGGGTCGAGGATCTCGGCCCGCGGCGAGGCGGCAGGGTGACCCCCATCCCTAGCAGTAGCACATGGCGTAGTCGGGGCAGCAGATGAACGACGGGGTAGGACTGGAGACACAGTCGATCCGGCGCGTGCCGGCCGGACAGAACGAATTGATCGTGGGATCGGCGGAAGCGGGCGTCAGGGTGCTGGCCGCGGCGGCCGCCAGGGCGAATCCCAGGATGATCAGCTTCTTGCGCATCGTCTTCTCCTCGGTCGATGAAGTTTGCGGCGCCCGGCGCGGCGATTCCGCCCCGGCCTCCATCTATAAGGTGCCTGCAACCCCGCCGAACGGACTTCATGGCCTCCGCCCCGGGGACTGACTCGCCGGATTCGAACCTTGAAGCGCTCGCCCCGTGGGGCGGGTGGTCTGCCCCGCGGGGCGGACCTTCCACGCCGGATTCCAGGCCTTCCATCCAGAGTCCGGGGGACTCGCCTGTCGGGGCGGACGATCTGCCCTGTGGGGCGGACCGTCCACTCCGCGGAGCGGGTAGCTCGGCGCAGGCGTCCGCCGCCCGCCCCGTGGGGCGAACCGTCCGCCCCACGGGGCGAGTGGCTCGGCCTCGGCATCCGCCGCTCGCCCCGAAGGTCAGGCCATCCGCCCCGCGGGCCAGGTGGCTCGCTCCACGGATCTGGTGCTCGCCCCATGGGGCAGACCGTCCATTTCGCGGCGTGGGTCACTCGCCCCTCGGCGTCCGCCGCTCGCCCCGCGGATGTGACGTTCGCGCCCGACGGCGCGATTGTCCCGAGCCAAGGATATGTCCTGATTCAATGTAGCCGGTGCTCTTCGGATAGGTTAGAGCGACTTGCAGCAAGCCCTTCAGGGTAAATCGGACAAAAGATGTTTGAGGTAGGTCCGAAAGGCGCGACTGAGATAAAGGGTGCTCTCATTCAGGAGGGCTTTGAAGGTGATTTCCATCTCATTCCGGGAGATTGAGCGGACGGAATAAGCTCGGATCAGGATTCCGACCGTTCCCGTTACCGAGCCTCCATGGCTTTCCAGGAGACGTCGTAAAGCCAAGTCATCTGTCAGTATGAGGCTTTGAAATTCGCTCGACCGTGCGAGAGAGAACACCTGGGCGTCGGCCGGCTGGATCTGTGGAGCGATGTCCCGGATAACCGTCCTCCAGGCCAGCGGCTCGACTCCTCGAACGGTGAAGTCGATCCCCGCCTCCCGCAGTCGTGTGGCTCCCAAGCCGCGAGCCTCGAGCTCCTCCACGACGAGATCGGGGAGGAGCAGAGGAGCTACGATTTTGAGAGTCGCTAGCTGGCCGATTTCTTGGAGGTGCAGTACCGGTCCCGTGTCGGAGACGGTTTCAGGCACCCTTCAGGCCCCATTCGACATCTCGCCGGAGGGTATCGCGCTGGTAATCGACCTCGGCGAGCCGTTCGGAGCCCAACTCCCTCAAGGCCGTCTCTCGGGGCACCTTGCCCAGAAGGTACGCCTCGACCAACGCTTCCTGGTAGAGGGTCTCAACGCCTGTGCGAAGAGCCTGGGCGAGCACCGTGGCTTCGTCCTCGCCCTTTTGGACGATGAGAAAGTCGAGGTGTTCGGTCAACGTCTTGTCGCGCATGGAAGATCTCCCAGGGCCAGTCTAGCACCCGGTCCCGGGAGACTGCTGCCGCCTCACCCCCGCCGGGCGATCTCGGTCTCGATCTCCGGGATGAGCTGAGGGTTGGCCGCGAGCAGCCGGGTCAGGAGGGGTTTGGCGCGGTTGAAGCGGGTCTCCGCGGGGGCGCCGGTGACGATGGCGCCGCCGGCGGCGAGGACGAGGGCGACGCCGGCCGCCACGTCCCACTCGTGCTTGGGGGTGAGCGTCCAGGTGGCGTCCACGAGGCCGGCGGCGACGAGGCCAAGCTTGTAGGCGACCGAGCCCATCGGGCGGATCTCGAAGTGGTCCTCCCGGTACCCCTGCCACTCCCCCCGCTTGACCTCGCTGCGGCTGGCGACCACCCTGGCCCCCGCGAGCGTCGGGCGGGCGCTCACCCCGGCCGGGCGGCCGTTGAGGGTGACCCCCAGGCCGCGCGCGCCGACGATCGTCTCGCCCGTCACCGGGTTGCAGATGCCGCCGGCGACCGGCTCGCCGTCCACCACCAGCCCGATCGAGACGCACCACTCGGGGATCCCGGTCACGAACTCGCGGGTGCCGTCGAGCGGATCGACCACCCAGACGCGCCGCCGCTCGAGACGGACGTGGTCGTCCCGGGTCTCCTCGGAGAGCCAGCCGTCGCCGTTGCGCGGGAGGAACTCGCGCAGCAGCGTGTCGACTGTGGTGTCGGCCTCGGTCACGGGGTCGTCCCCCGACTTGTGCCGGATCGCGATCTCGCCGGGGGTGAAGCGCTGGAACGCGGCCCGGGCCCGTTCCAGCGCTTCCTGGATGTGCAGCAGGTCGCCGGCGTAGGAGCTCTCGCTCACTTCGCCTCCAGGCTCCCGCCGACGTACCCCTCGCGCTCGAGGAAGAGCAGAATCTCCTGCGCCGACTCCTCGGGGGAGAGCTTGGTGGTGTCGATCACCAGGTCGGCATCGACCGGCTCCTCATAGGGGTCGGAGATGCCGGTGAACTCCTTGAGGATGCCGGCGCGGGCCTTGGCGTAGAGCCCCTTGCGGTCGCGCTCCTCGCAGACCTCGATCGGAGTGGCGATGTGCACCAGCACGAAGCCGCCGCCCGGCTCGATCAGCGACCGCACCTCCTTGCGCACGCTGTCGTAGGGGGCGATGGGGGCGCAGATCGCGATGCCGCCGTTCTTGGTGATCTCGGCCGCCACGAAGCCGATGCGGCGGATGTTGATGTCGCGGTGCTCCTTGGAGAAGTTGAGCTCCGAGGAGAGGTTCTTGCGCACGATGTCGCCGTCGAGCAGCGTCACCGGCCGCCCGCCGGTCTCCATGAACTTGACCAGCAGCGCCGAGGCGATGGTCGACTTGCCGGAGCCCGAGAGCCCGGTCATGAACACGGTTAAGCCCTGCCGGTAGCGCGGTGGATGGGTGCGCCGCAGCTCGTCCGCGACCTCGGGGAAGGTGAACCAGGAGGGCAGATCGCGCCCCTCCTGGAGCCGGCGCCGCAGCTCGGTGCCGGAGATGTCGAGGGTGCGCGAGCCGGGTGGGATCTCGTTCTGCGGCATGTAGGTGTCGAGGTCCTCGACGTAGGAGACCATCTTGAACGGGACCATCTTGACGCCGAGCTCGTCCTGATGCTTCTGCATCAGCTCCTGAGCGTCGTAGGGGCCGTAGAACGGCTTCCCCTGGCTGTCGTTGCCGGGGCTTGCGTGATCGCGGCCGACGATGAAGTGGGTGCAGCCGTAGTTCTTGCGGATCAGCGCGTGGAGCACCGCCTCGCGGGGGCCGGCCATGCGCATGGCGAGTGGCAGCAGCGAGAGCTTGGCGGTGTGCTGCGGCAGGCGCGGCAGCACGGCCTGGTAGCACCGCACGCGGGTGTAGTGATCGATGTCCCCCGGCTTGGTCATCCCCACGGTGGGGTGGATCAGCAGGTTGGCCCGCACCTCCTTGGCGGCGCGCAGGGTCAGCTCGCAGTGGGCGCGGTGCATGGGGTTGCGGGTCTGGAAGGCGACCACGCGGCGCCACCCCTCGCGGGCGAACTCGGCCCGCAGCTCGGCCGGCGTCAGGCGCAGGGCGCGGAAGTCGTAGTGGACGGGGAGCTGCAGCCCTTCGATCCGGCCGCCCACGGCGATGCCGTTGGTCTTGTGGAGCAGGTGCGCCACCCCGGGGTGGTTGGCGCTGGTGGTGCCGAAGGTCGCCTGGGCGCTGGCCTCGCGGTCCGGCTCCCACATCTCCTCGACGTGCAGGGCGGCCAGCATCACCCCTTCGGGGTCGCGCAGCGCCAGCATGCCGCCCACGCGCAGCTTCTCGGCCGCCTGCGGGGTGACGTCGAGCAGGATCGGAATCGGCCAGAGGGTGCCGTCGGCGAGGCGCATGCGCTCGCAGACCGAGTCGTGATCGGCCTTCTTCATGAAGCCGGTCAGCGGCGAGAAGCCGCCGTTGAGGAGCAACTCGAGATCGCAGAACTGGCGCGGGGTGAGATCCCAGGAGGGCCAGTCGCGGGAGGCGGCCTTGAGCTCGGCGGCCCGCTCGGCGTCGGCCATCGGGTTGACGAGCTCTCCGCCGTGCGGCTCGATCAGGTGACTGACGGCGGCGCCCTCGGCGGGACGGTCGCGCTCCGGCAGGGGAGTCGGAAAGACAGAGACATTCGACATGCGGTTTCCTCGCGGTTTGGGTCGGTTCTGACAGTCGGGACTACTCAGATGGGATAGCTGTCGCCCATTCCTTATTCAAGGATGGCGCCAACCCAGAGCGAGGGATCACGGGCGCGAGGGGGAGGGCTCCGGCGCCTGGTCGGTGACCACCACGCCGATGACGCTGGTGCCGGCGGCGAGCGCCGGGACCAGCAGAGTCTTGTGCTGCCACCAGGCGACGACGCAGGCCCGGCAGACCTCGTCGGAGCGGCGGACGCCGGCGGAGTTGACGCGGGTGACCACGCCGTCGCAGAGGAACGCCAGCACCTTCTTCCCCTGCTGCTTCGGCGAGGTCTCGCCGACGGTCAGGTTCTGGGCGACGCCGCGCTCCTTGGGGCCGAGCTGCACCTTGCAGTCGCGGGTGACCGGCGCGAACTGGCTTTCGGAGCGGGCGACCGCCTTGCCGGTGGCGTCGACCAGGGCGGCGTAGAGCTCGATCTGCTCGTTGCGCGCCTCCGGCTTGGGCGGGGTCGCCCAGTAGCGGCCGCCGGGCTCCGCTTCCAGGGCGACCCAGTAGTAGTCCTCGTGCTCGCGCCAGCGGAAGTAGAGGCGCGGCGAGAGAGCCGACCCCGCGGCGGCGGCCGGGCCGCTCTGGGTGATGGTGGCCCGCACGAGACCGTTGTCTTCCATCGGGACGCAGCTCGGCTTCTCGACGGTGAGGGACTGCGCCGTCGCGGCGGTGGCGCCGCCGAGGAGGAGCCCGGCAAGGAGGAAGGTGCTCGCTCTCATATCAGATGTCTCCGTGTGAACGTCCTCATTCTAACCGAGAAACCGTCTTTTCCAGGCCTGGCCTAGGGCTGGCTCAGGATCTTGTGGATGTAGGACTCCACATAGGGGGTCCGTTTGAGGTTGGGCAGCGCGCGCTTGAGGGCCGCGGAGGCGGCCGCCGCGTCGCCCGATTCGTAGAGCGAGACGGCCATGTAGAAGAGCCGCTCGGGTTGCCCCTCGCCGGGATCCCCGCCGCGGCGGAAGTAGGCGGTGGCGTCGCTCCAGCGGGAGATGCGGTACGCCCCTTCGGCGGCCAGGTGCTGCGCCTCTTTCGAGTCCGGATGGGCGTCGGCCACCGAGCGGGCGAGCTCGAAGGCCTGCCGCAGATCCTTGGAGGGCCGGGGCGCGCCGAGGAGCTGGCGTGCCTGGTCGAGCTTCTTGCGCTCCCCGTCGCTCAGCGGCTTGGGATCGGGCGGATCCGCCGCGAGCGCGGGGGGCCCGGTCTTCACCGGGGCCGGTCCAGCGCCGGCGGCGCTCGGGACGTTCGTGGGAGCCGCGGGAGTGGGGGCCGTGGTCACCGGGGGTGCGGTCGTGGCTACAGGGGCGCCTCCCGTAGTGGGCTTCTTCGCCGCGCGGAAGGCCGGCGCGCCCGCCAGTGTGGCCGCGGGGATGCGGACGGCCAGCCGGGCCTCGAGAGCGGCGCGCAGCTCGGGGGGGAGCTCCGCCTGGCTGTACCCCTTGAAACGGTCCTCGACCTCCACCAGCCGCTGGAAGGTGTCGCGGAACCCCCCGGCGTCGCCGGCGCCGTCCTGCGCCAGGGCGAGCCGCGACAGGCAGTCGGCGAGCGGGCGGGGCTCGTCGAGCATGCCGAAGCAGGCGAGGCGCAGCGCCCGCGCCGCGCTCACATACTCCTTGCGGTCGAAGGCGAGCTGGCCGTCGCGCAGCAGCCCCTGGTAGAAGGGGTCGAGGGCGGCGCCGGCCGGCAGGGGGGCGAGCAGCAGGAGGGACAGGAGGAGGGGCTTGGCGTTCATACGGCTTCCGGCAGCGGGCGGTTCTCGACCACCGCCCGCGGGTTGTCGGCGGCGAGGCGGCGGGCGGTCGGCTCCCCCCAGCGGCTCGTGATCAGGTCGTAGGCCCGCCGCAGGCCGGGCGGGCGGCGGCGGGTGTTGTGGGCGTCGCTGGCGACGAAGTGGACGAGCCCGGCTTCGAGCAGGGCCCAGGTGTCGGCCTGGGCGCGGCGGCCGAAGTCGCCGGTGACGCTCATCGCCGTCACCTGGGTGACGGCGCCGAGCGCGACCAGGCGCGCCACCAGCCCGGGATCGGCCGCCAGCCAGGGGATGAACTCCGGGTGGGCGAGGATCGGCCGCCATCCCGCCACCGCGAGCTCGTGGACGAGGTGGATGGCCTCGGTGGCGGTGCCGTTGGAGTCGAATTCGATCAGCAGGTAGCGGGAGCCGGCCAGCGGCAGGACGCCGCCGTCCGCCGGCAGCTTCTCGATCTCGGCGAGGATCCCCGAGTCGACGTGGATCTCCCCCCCAGATAGACGTGGAAGCCGGGGCTCACCTCGTCCTGGAGCTGGTCGGCCAGGGCGGCGAGCTGCGCGCGGTCCGCGTTCCACCACTCGCCGCGCCGCTGGTGCGGCGTGGCGACCATGCCCTCGCAGCCGTCCTCGGCCGCCAGGCGGCAGATGGCGACCGCCTCGGCGAGGCTGCGGGGGCCGTCATCGACGCCCGGCAGGATGTGGCAGTGCAGGTCGATCATCGCAGCAACGATCAGGCGGCCGAGCCGGCCTTGCCGGCCTTTCTCGTCTCGCCTTCCTCGGCGCCGTAGGACTCGTAGTACCGGTAGCGCTTGCCGAGGCCCGTCTGGAGGGAGCGGTAGCGGTTGAGCACCGCGCCCAGGATCTTGATGCCGGACTGGCGCAGGCGGTCGCGGCAGAGCCGCGCCTCCTCGCGCGTGACCTTGCCGCTGCGCAGGGTCAGCACCACGCCGTCCGCCAGCAGGCCGATGATCGTGGCGTCGGTCACCGCCAGGGCGGGGGGGGTGTCGAGGACGACGTAGTCGAACCGTCCGCGCATCACCCGCAGCCAGTCGCGCATGCGGTCCGAGGAGAGCAGCTCCGACGGGTTCGGCGGGATCGGACCCGAGGGGGTGAGCCAGAGGTTCGGCACCTCGGTCGGCAGGAAGAGCGACTCCGGGTCGGCGGTGGCGGTGAGCTGGTTGACCAGGCCGGAGCGGTTCGACACCCGGAAGACCTGGTGCAGGCGCGGCTTGCGCAGGTCGCAGTCGACGAGCAGCACCTGGCGGCCGAGCTGGGCGAGCACCACGGCGAGGTTCGAACGCGGTGGCGGTCTTCCCCTCGCCGGCGACGGCCGAGGTGACGGCGATCGTCTTCAGCTCGCGGGCCGAGGAGAGCAGGAGGGCGGTGCGCAGCGAGCGGTACGACTCGGAGATCAGCGTCCGCGGCCGCTCGTGCGGCACCAGCTCGATCTGCCCCGGAGCGGCGGCCGCCGCCACGAGCCCCTTCTTCTTCTCGCGCCAGCCGCCGGCGGCCGTCCGGGCCGGGCGCGCCTGCGGCTCCTCCACCCCCTCGCCGTAGCCGTAGCCGTAGGCGGAGTAGCCGTAGGCCTTGCCGGACTCGGCGAGGTCCTGGATCACGGCCAGCGTCGGCAGGCCCAGCTTGCGCTCGATCTCCTCGGGGGACTTGACGGTGCGGTCGAGGAACTCGATCAGCACGGCGCAGCCGATGCCGAAGAGGAGCCCCAGCAGCAGGCCGTAGCTGCCGTCCTTGCGCAGCGACGGCTGGAAGGGGCCGCCCGGCACCAGGGCCTTGTCGATGATGCGGATGTTGGACTGCCGGGTGTCCTGGAGGCGCACGGCGACCTCGGTCTCCGACTGCTTGCGCATCAGCTCGTCGAGGAGGTCCCGGCGGGTCTGGATCTCGACCTTGAGGTTGGTGAACTCGACGGCCGCCGAGCTCTGGTCCATCGCCTCGTGCTTGAGGTTGTTGAGCTCGCTCGCGAGCTCGGACTCCTGGCGCTGCGCCGTCTCGTAGGCGGCCAGGGCGTTGCTCTTGGCCTTGTCCACCTGCTCGCCGACCACCTCGCCGAGGTGCTGGCGGGACTTCTCGATCTCGGCCTTGAGCGCCACCATGTTGGGGAAGTCGGGCTTGTAGGTCTTGAGCCGGGTCTCGTAGTCCCGCTCAAGCTTGAGGAGCTGGGAGCGCTGGTCGCTCACCACGCCGCTCGACAGGCTGTCGGACATCGACCCCTTGGGGCCGTTGAGGGCCTCGTGGTAGAGGGCCTCGCGCTCGATGCGCGCCTTCTTGGCGTCGATGTACTGGGTGTTGAGGGCCTCCAGCCGCTTCAGGGTGACGTTGGCGGCGGGGTCCATGGAGACGATGTCGCTGCGGCGGCTGAAGGCCTGCAGCTGGGTCTCCTTGTCCTGGACCTCCTGCTTCAGCGTCTCGATCTGCGAGGAGAGGAAGGTGGAGGCCTTGCCGGCGGTGGCGAAGCGGTCCTCGACCCCCATGTCGATGTAGGCCTCGGCGAAGGCGTTGACGGCCTTGGCGGCGAACTCGGGGGAGGCGGCGCGGAAGGAGAGCTGCACGAGCTGGGTGTTGTGCACCGGCTCGACCGCCAGGCCGCCGCGGATCTGGTCGGCGAGGGAGCCGAGCACGGCGTCGTCCCCCTCGGCGCTGGCGCGGTGCGCCCCCTCCCGCGCCGCGCCGGGATTGAAGGCGGGATCCTCCATCAGGTCGAGGCTCTTGACCACCCGTTCGGCCAGGCCGCGGCTCTGCATCAGCTCGTACTGGGTGGGGTAGAACTCCATGTTCCAGTAGTTCTCGAGCCAGGGGTTCTGGCTGTTGCTGAGCGGCGTCAGGTTGCGGCGCTCGATCTGGAGGACGGTGGTCGCCATGTAGGCCTTGGGCGTGATGGCATAGTGGATGCCGGCGCCGGCGAGGCCGAGCGCGCAGCAGACCGCGGCCAGCTTCCAGTGCCGCCGCAGCATGCCGAGATATTCGCCGAGGTTGAACTCGGATTCGGGCTCGGAGGCGACCTCCGGCTCATCGTCAAGGGGAACGGAAGTGAGTGGGCTCAAAAGAAGGACTCCTTGACCACGATCACGTCGCCCTGGCGGAGGTCGACGTCCGGCTCCTTGCCGGCGAGGATCTTCTTGTAATCGACCGTGATCTCGGCGGGGCCGTCGGCGTGGACCGCCCGCTTGATCAGGATCTTGCTCGACGCGCGGTCGGTCAGCCCGCCCGCGTGGGCGATGGCGGTCAGCACGGTGACCCGCTCGTTGCTCTTGAAGGCGAGGGCCCCGGGCTTCGCGACCTCGCCCAGGCAGTAGACGTTGACGTCGATGGTGACCGGGACGTTGATCAGGTCGTTGGCGAAGATCGGGATGTTGAGGCGCTGGTCGCCGCGCACCATCAGGTCGTCGAGGTCGATGGTCACCTGGTCGGAGAGGCCGTTGTCCGCCCGGCGCAGGATGTAGGCCACGTTGCCGTGGTTCTCCGCCAGGCCGCCGGCGGCGGTGATCGCCTCGAGCACCGTCCAGTGGCCGGAGAAGCCGAGGTTGCCCGGCTGCTTGACGGCGCCGATCACCGAGATCGGCCGCGAGCGGAACTCGGTCACCTGCACGTCGACCGACGCCCGCTGCATGTACCGGTCCTCGAGGAGCTTCTTGACCATCAGCATCACCTCGCCGGTGGTCTTGCCCACCACGGGGACGTCGCCGAGCAGGGGGAGGTTGATGGTGCCGTTCTCGGCGACCCGGCGGTCGCCGTTGAGCTTGGCATCTTCGTCGACACGGACGCTGAGCAGGTCGCGCGGGCCGATCCGATACGTCGAATCTTTGCCCTGGGCGCGCGCAGCCGACGCGCACACCAGTAGCAGAATCCAGAAATGAACCGCTATCTTCTTCATGATGCTCGTGTTACTGCCGGCCATGGTACCGCAATCGGGCGCCGCGGTCCAGCGCCGGCCGTCTATTCGAGTCCGGCCAGGGTGATCGTGACCCCCACGGAGGTGTAGGAACGGCCGCCGCCGGGCAGGTTGGAGGTGAACTTGGACCGCAACCCCTGGAGGCCCAGGTTGAGCCGCCGGTTCAGGGTGGTGGTGAGCACGGCGCCGTAGGAGAAGACGCTGTCGCGCCGGGTGGGCGTGCCGGCGGCGAAGGCGGTGTAGCCGTTCCGCCCCCCCTCGGCGAAGACGCGCGCCGAGGAGCGGTTGCCGAAGGCCATGTTCAGCGAGGAGCCCAGGCGCTCGTCGTCGAGGTAGGGGTAGAGCGGCGAGAGGGAGTAGACGAGGTTGCGGTTGGCATAGAGCGTCGTGCTGAGGCGCGCCTGCGCCCCCACGGTGACCGCGGCGTTGCCGGTCACCCGGTGGTAGGGGATGAAGGCGGCCCCGCGGCGCGCCTCCAGCGAGCGGTCCGCGGCGTCGACCTGGACGGCGAGGCGGCGCCCCAGGAAGCGGACCTCGGCCACCGGCGCCGTGCCGGCGTTCGAGCGGTCGAGGGCGTCGTGGGCGAAGTCCACCTGCGAGCGCTCGACGCCCAGCCCCGCCGACCACTGGCGGTCGGGGCGCCAGCGCACCCCGCCGCGCAGGGTCCGCTCGTCGCGGTCGAGGAGGCGCAGCCGCGCGACGTCCGGATCGGGCAGCTCGTCCACCAGGTTGTTCTGGCGGTTGAAGGAGGTCGCGGCGAAGACCGAGAAGGCGTTGGAGATCTCGAGCTCGGTCAGCAGCTCGCCGCCGTCGCGGCGGGCGCTCACCGGCACCGGCAGCTCGGGGGTGACCAGCTGCTGCTGCTGCTCGCGCCCCGCCCGCGCCTCCACGGTGAGGCGGTTGAAGTAGCCGTAGAAGCCCAGGGAGTAGCGGCCGTTGAGCTGCCGGCGCCGGGTCTGGCGCTGCCACCAGACGTACTCGGGCAGCACCGAGGCGGTCCAGGTCGCCTTGGGGCCGTTGCGCAGGTAGGCGCGGAAGCCGGCGCCGGCGGTGGCCGTGAAGTCGTTGGGCTGCGGCTGGCCGGTGGCGAACAGGCTGCGCACGTAGGCGATGTCGCGCAGGGTCGCCCAGGGTGCGACGCGGAAGGGCCCCAGCCGGTAGCGCGCTTCGGCCAGCTCGCGCTCGAGCTGCTCTTGGCGCGACTCCGGCCGCACCACCGGTCCCCCGGGCGGCGTATACTGGAGGAACTGAGCTCCAGAGCTCCTCACCGTCAGGCAGAGAGCCGTCAGGCAGAGGACGAAGGTCGTCGAGGCTCGCCTGTTGAGGCGCATGTTCAGACGCATGATCTCCCCCCGGCGGGCATGCCCGTATCTTGCCAGGGCTCCGCTGTGGAACGTGTTCGGGTCAGCTCCATGATACGTCATTCCGCCGCTCTTCTCGCCCTCCTGCTCACCCTCATCCTGCTCTGGGCGCCGCTGCCGTTCGGGGGGGTGACGCCGTGGGCGGCGGCGCTGCTGGCGGGGCTCTGCTTCGGCGCTCTCGCGCTCGCCGCGGCGGCGGCCGAGGGAGCGCGGACCTGGCGCCCGGCGGCCCTGCCGGCGGCGGCCCTGGCCGCGATCGCCCTGCTCGGCGTGCTGCAGGCGGCGCCGCTGCCGCCCGCCCTCGTTGCCGCGCTGTCGCCCGCCCACGCCGCCCTCGAGCGGCAGGCGGCGGAGCTGGGGGGCACCGGGCCGGCGCGGCTGACGCTCGCCGCCACGGCGACGCGGGGGGCGGCGCTCGGCTGGGCGGCGGCGGCGGCGGCCTTCCTCGCCGCGGCGGTCGCCGGCCAGCGGCGCGAGCACCGACGCTGGCTGGGCGCGGCGGTGCTCGCGGGGGGGCTGTTCCAGGTCTTCTTCGGCGCCCGCGACTGGTCCGCCCACGCCCGCACGCTCTGGGGGGTCGACCTGCACGCCACCGCCGTGCGCCTGCGCGGCACCTTCGTCAACCCCAACCACCTCGCGGCCTATCTGGAGATGGCGCTGGCGGTCGCCTTCGCCTGGAGCTGGTGGGCCGCCCGCCGCGCCCGCGACGAGCCCCGGATGGAGCGCCGGCTCCTGCTGGCCGCCCCCCCGGCGATGCTCTGGCTGACGCTGTTCGCCGGGCTCTCCTTCACCGGCTCGCGCGGCGGGCTGCTGGCGGCGGTTGCCGCCGTCTCGGCGCAGGGGCTGCTGGCGGCGGGCGGCCGCCGGCGCTGGTGGCTGGCGCCGCTGGGCGCGATGGCGGCGCTCGCCGGGCTCGGGGCGGTGGCGGCGATCGGCTGGCGCGAGGGGCTCGGCCGCCTGCTCTCGACCTCGGCCGCGGACGTCAGCTGGGGCGCCCGCCTCCACGAGTACGGGGCGGCGCTGGAGCTCTGGCGGCGCTTCCCCGCCACCGGCTCGGGGCTCGGCACCTTCCGCGACGCCTTCCCCCTGGTGCAGCCGGCGGACCTGCGCGGCACCTGGTGGCACCCGCACAGCGACTTCCTGGAGGTGCTGGTGACGGCGGGGGTGGCGGGGGCGGCGCTGCTGGCGGCCGGGCTGTGGGGTCTGGCGCGGCGGCTGGCGACGGTGCTGCGCGCGGGCGGCCGCTCCGAGGACCGGGCCGCGGGGCTGGCGGCCTGCGGCATCCTGGTCTCGCTCGCCGTCCACGAGAGCTTCGACTTCGGCCTCTCCATGCCGGGCAACGCCGTCACCCTGGCGGTGCTCCTCGGCGCCGCGACGGCGGCGCGGACCCGGGAGCGCTCAGCGCAGCTCGACGGCGCCCGGGAGGACCTGGCCGCCGCCCAGGCTGTCGAGCTCGAGCACGTGGAGCCCCCCCCCGAGCGGCGCCGCCACCCGAAGCGCCGGCGGCGCGCCGGCAAGCGGCCGGACCGTAAAGTCACCCATGGTCGTGCCGTCGAGCCGTAGCTCGACCAGCGCTCCGTCCGCCGGCACCTGGTCGAGCGCCACCGCGAGGCCGGCCGCGGGCGCCGCGGTCAGCATCTCCAGCCGGGCGGTCCCCCGGCTCCACGTCCAGTCGGTGGATCTCCAGGCCCGCCGGGCGAGCCCGGCGAGCCGCCCGCGCGCCGCGGCCGCGCCGGCGGCGTCCCCGGCCGCGCGCGCCACCTCGGCCCGCGCCTGCCAGTAGAGGGGTTTCCCCTGCCACGAGAGGTGCACCAGCGCGAGGGCCTCGCGGGCCTCGTCCACCCGCCCGCGGGCGGCGAGCGCCCGCGCCTTGGTAATCAGGTAGGGGGCCCACGGCTCGGTGCCCAGCCCCTCGGTGCGCCGCTCGTAGAGGCTCGCCCGCGGCAGGTCGCCGGCGAACAGGGAGGCGAGGGCGGCCTGGGACGGCGCCGGATCGCGCACGAAGTGGGAGAGCCGCTTGAGGGCGGCCGGCTGGAGGTCGCAGGCGGCGAACAGGCAGCGGTCGAGCGCGCGGTCGAGGTGGGGGGCGAGCCGCTCGGCGGTCGCGCCGTCCACCGGGCCGGGGGGGCAGCGCTCGAGGGCCTTCGCGAGGAGATCCAGGTAGTGGGCCTCGGGCCGCGTCCGCGCCGCCACCGAGAGGTAGAGGATCCGCGCCTCGTCGAGCCGCCCGCCGTCGCGCAGGCGGTCGGCCGTCAGGAGGTCCCGCCGCAGGCCGGAGAGCAGCGACTCCTCCCGCCGCCGCCGGGCCGCCGCGAACCCGGGCAGATCCCCCCGCTGCGCGTAGGCCCTCTCGACCCGCTCCCAGGCCACGGCGTCGTCCGGCAGCACGGCGAACGCCTCGCCGCGGTCGGCGGCGGTGTCGAGCCAGGGGCCGAGCAGGCGGTCCAGATCCTCGGGCTCGCGGAAGACCTCGGCGAGCAGGCCGCGGGCGATCTCCCGCTTGCGCGGCGAGAGCGCCGGCCAGATCTCCAGGTAGGCGGCGGCGAGGAAGCGCACCGGCTCCCGCTGGGCCGGGGAGAGGCGCAGGGCGGTCTCCAGCGGCGCCTCCCACTGCCGGTAGGCGGTGAACAGGCGCGGGTCTCGCGCCTGCGACCAGCCCAGATAGGTGGCCGCCCCCGCCACCAGGGCCGCCTCCCAGGAGGCCGGCCGGCGGGCCAGGATCTCGCGGGCCGCCCGCGCGTCGACCGCCATCCGCTCCGCGGTCTCGCGCGCCGCCCGCTGCGGGGGAACCCCCTGGTGCCGCCAGGGGGAGAGCTCCGCGGCCAGCACCGTCCGGGCGGCGCGCAGGCGCACCCCGTCAGGGTCCGGCTCGCGGCCGAGCGCCGAGGGGTCCAGGGTCACCCCCGCGCGTTCGAGCCAGGCGAACGCCTCCGCCCGCGCCGCCTGCAGGGCGCGGTGCCCCGACGCCGCCGCCAGGCCGAGGGCGACCGCCGCGGCGGCGAGAGAACCACGCAGGACCGCACCGGTCCACCGGGAGGGCATGGCAAGATGGTAGCAGTATCCTTCCGCCATGCCCCGCCCCCTCCGCTTCCGGCCGCCGCTCCTCGCCATCTCCCCGGAGGTCCGCTGGATGCTGCTGCGCGCCTTCGGCCCCGCCGGGGCTCCGTTCCCCGGCACCGCCGAGCCGGCGGCGGCGCTCGCGATGGCGCGCCGGTTCGAGGTGTCGGCGCGAATCGCCGTCCGCCAGGGGCGGGGGCGGCTCGCCGCCGAGCTGGGAAGTGAGGCGGCGGCCAGCTTCGCGCGCGACCGGGGGCGGGCCGCCGCCGGCGGCATGCGGCTGATGGAGGAGGTCCGCGAGGTCGCCGGCGTGGCCGCGGCGCTCGGCCTGCCGCTCGCCTGCCTCAAGTTCGCCGCCCTGGAGGGGATGGGGGTGCTGGCGGCCGGCAGCCGGGGGGCCTGCGACGTCGACCTGCTGGCACCGGGCGGGCGGGCCGGGGAGCTCTGGCGGGCCCTGCTCGCCGCAGGGTTCCGGAGCTCGGGCCTCCCCGAGGCGGAGCACCAGCTGCCGGCGCTGACCGGGCCGCGGGGGGGCGTCGTCGAGATCCACCGCCACCTCCCCGGCGTCCGCCTGGACGGCGCGGCCTCGGCCACCTTCGAGGCGCTCGACCGCGCGGGATTGCTCGCCCCCCTGCCGGACCTCCCCGGCCGCTGCGCGGCGCCGCTGCCGGAGGTGCAGGCCGCCCACGTCCTGGTCCACGGCCTGGGGCAGCACGGCTACTGGCCTTCCTCTTACTCGCTGCTCAAGATGGTGGCCGACCTGCTCGATCTCGGGGAGTTGACGGATCGCGCCGCCGCCTGGGTGGCGCGGGACGTGTCGGCGGACGAGACGGCGGCGGCGCGGCGGCTGATCGGGCGCCTGGCGGCCGGCGAGGACCCCGCCGGCTGGAACGGGCCGGAGGAAGAGCTGCTGCGGCACATCCTGGCCGGCCGCCTCGATCCGGAGTACGCCGGCGCCCTGCGGCTGGGGTTGTTCCGCCCGCAGCCGAGCGAGCGGTCGCGCCCGGTCCAGCTCGCCCGCGCGGTGCTCGGCGCCGTCTTCCTCTCCGACGCCCAGATCGTGGCGGTCTACGGCGCCCCCCGCCACCGTCTCGGCTACCTCGGCCGCCGGCTCGCCCGGCCGTTCGACCTGCTCTGGCGGCTGGGGAGCTACGGGGCGCGCTGGGCGCGGCTGCGGCGATGAGCGCCCCCGAGGCTCCCTTGTATACTCCTGCGCCGTGACCCCCGCCCGCTCCATCCCCCAGCCGCGCGAGGCTCCCTTCGAGATCCGCCTGGGGATGTTCTTCCTCTGGCTGACGGTGCTCGTGCCGCCGTTCCTGCTGGCGCCGGTCGCCTTCGAGTCGTTCCGCCAGCCGAAGCTCCTGGCCGGCGAGTGGCTCGCCCTGGCGTCGCTCGTCTGCCTCGCCTGGGGGGCGCGGCGGACGGGGATGGCGTTCCGCCCGGCGGAGCTCTGGAGCCAGCCGGCGGTGCGGCTGGTCCTCCCCGCGCTGCTGGTGGCCACGGCCGGGCTGGCGTTCACCCGCCACCCCGTGCACGTGCGGGACGCCCTGATCGACCTCTGGATCGGCGCCGCCGCCCTGATGGGCTGGAGCGCGGCGGTGCCGGGCTCCCGGCTGGAGCGCCTGCTGCGCGGGCTGCTCTGGCCGGCCACGGCCCTCGGCGCCATCGCCATCCTGCAGTTCCACGACCTCTGGCAGCCGCTGCAGTTCCTCGGCATGGCGCCGGCGTCGCGGCTGGCCGTCACCTCGCTCGCCGGCAACCCCGGGGACCTCGGAGCCTACCTGGTCCTCCCCTCCCTGGTGGCGCAGGAGGAGCTCCGGCGGCGGCGGCGCGAGGGGGGGTGGAGGCGGCCGGCCATCTGGGGGGTGGCGGTCGCCCTCGCGGTCTGCGTCTACGGGCTGCTGCTCACCCAGACGCTCGCCGCCGTCGCCGCCCTGCTCGCCGGCAGCCTCCTGCTCTGGGGGAGCCGGGTGCCGCGCCGGCTGGCCCCGGGTCTGCTGGCGGGCGGCGCGCTGGCCACGGCCCTGCTGGTGACGGCGGTGCCGCCGCTGCGCCACCGCGTGGTCGAGAAGGTGCACCAGGCCGCCGCCGGCAACTGGGGCGCGGTGCTGAGCGGACGCCCCGACGGCTGGCGCGCCGCCGTCTGGATGCTCGAGCGGCACCCGCTCGCCGGCGTCGGCCACGGCGGCTACCTGCCGGAGTTCGTGCCCGCCAAGCTCTCCCTGCTCGACCGCGGGGTCGTCTTCGATCTCGATCCGACGCTGGGCGTCTTCGCGAACGCCCACAACGAGCTCCTGACGGTGGGGGCGGAGTGGGGCGTCCCGGGGCTGCTCGCCGTCGTCTGGGCGCTCTGGGTGCTGCTCGGGGCGCTGCGCCGCCTGCCGCCGGAGGAGCGCGTGCTCGCCGGGGCCGGGGTGGTGGCGCTCGTCGTGCTCGCCCTCGTCGACTTTCCGTTTCACGTGGCGCTGGTGGCCTATCCGGCGCTCCTCTTCCTGGGCTGGGTGGTCCGCCGGCCGGCCCGCCGGCCGGCCGGAGACGGCGAGGAGCCCGCCGGGGCCGCGGGGCGGGGGAGGGTGCCGGCCGCCGTGCTCACGGCCCTCCTCGCCGTGACGCTGACGGTCCAGGCCGTGCGCTGGCACGACGCCGCCCTGGCGAACCGGCTCCTCGGCTCTGTCCAGCGGCTGAGCGTGGCGATGGTCGCCACCCGGCAGGCGCCCCCCCAGATCGTGGCGGAGAACCTGGCGGCGCTGCGACAGGCGGCGCCGCTCGATCCGGTCCAGGTGGGCATCCCGATCACCCGCGGCGGGCAGTACCTCTTCTTCCTCGACCGTCCGGAAGAGGCCGAGCAGGCCTATCAGGAAGCGCTGCGGCTCGAGCCCCGTCCCGAGATCTACATGGGCCTCGGCAAGGCGCAGTGGCTGGGCGGCCGGCGGGAGGAGGCGGTGCGCAACTTCGGAGTGGCCCTGCGGCTCAACCCCTTCCTCGCCCGCGAGCTGCCGACCGGGGCGCCGCGGTGACGGCGCGGACTCCCCGCCAGACCCGTCCCGGCGTCTTCGCGGCGCTGCGGGGGCTCGCCCGCGAGGGACCGGTCGAGGTGATCGTGCGCGGGGGTTGCATGGCGCCCCTGCTCGCCGACGGCGACCGCGTGCGGGTCGCCACCGCCCGCTTCTACGCCCCCGGCGACGTGGTGGTCTTCCGCGCCACGGACGGCCGCCTGGTGGCCCACCGCCTCCTCGGCTATCGCCCTCGTGCCGGCGGGCTCGCCCTGGTGACCCGCGGCGACTCCTGCCCGGTGCACGACGCCCCGGTCCCCCTGACCGCCGTGCTCGGCCGCGTCGAGGCGGTCCGCCCGACCGCCGCCGTGCGCCTCCGCTCGCTGCTCCGCTTCCTCGGCCTCGCCGGCCGCGCGCTCCGCCGATGAGCTTCGGCGGCGGCTTCCTCCGCCTTCCCGACCTGTTCCCCGGCCGCCGCGGCGGCGAGCCCTGGGGGGACCGCGATGTCGTCCTCGACGTGGCCGGCGGTCCCTACCGCTTCTCCGGGCTCTCGGCGGCGCAGGAGGAGGCGGTCCGCCACCGCTTCGCCGGGCTCTGCCAGGAAGGTGGAGAGGGGGCTGCCGTCGCTCCCCAGGTCGTTTCCCAGGTCTTCCGCGCGCCGGCCGCCGACTTCCTCGACCGTGACGTGCGCGGCTGGGAGTACACCCTCGACATGGAGCACTCCCCGGGCGCCGTGCGGCTCGCCGGGCTGCGGCTGATGGCGCGGCTCGACTGGTCTCCGGACCTCGCCGGCGGCCTCTGGACGTGCGAGGAGAGAGGGGAGGAATGGGCGGCTTCGGTGTTCGAGAACTTCCTGCGGGTGCTCGCCGCCTACCGCCTGCTCGCGGAGGACGGGGCGGTGATCCATAGCGCCGGAGTGACCGACGGCGAGGCCGGCTTCCTCCTCCTGGGGCCCTCGGGAGCGGGCAAGACCACCGCCTCCCGCCTCTGCCTGGCGCGGGGGGGCGCCGTGCTCTCGGACGACCTGAACGCCGTGCGCCTCGGCGCGGGGGGAGCCCGGCTCCAGCAGCTTCCGTTCACCGGGGATCTCGGAAACCGCGGCGACCGCGCGGGCGCGCCGGCCGGCGTGCCGCTGCGCGCCCTGGTGCGGCTGGCCAAGGGGGCGCAGGAGCGCCTGCGCCCCCTCTCGCCGGCGGCGGCCCTCGCCGGCCTGGTGGCCGCCGCCCCGTTCGTCAACCGCGACCCCTGGCGGCGGGAGGCGCTGCTCGGAGTGCTCGAACGGCTGGCGCGCGCGGTTCCCGCCTGGGAGCTGACGTTCTCCCTGGCCGGCGACCCCTGGGCTATACTGCGATCGATATCTTCATAAAGAGTCCATGAGAGACATCACACCAGCGACCGTCCTCAAGAGGCGGTCCGACGTGCGCTACCGCCGCATCGAGGGGGAGGCGGTGGTGCTGCGCCAGTCCGCGGCCGAGGTGCTGGTGCTCAACGAGGTCGGCGCCTCGGTGCTCGACCTCGCCGACGGCGAGCGCTCCGTCGGCGACTGGATCGACGCGCTCGGGCGCGAGTACGAGGGGGATCCCGCGGCGCTCGCGCGCGACGTGCTCGCCTTCGCCGCCGAGCTCGCCGAGGCCGGCCTGCTGGAGCCGGCGGAGGGGGAGCGTTGAGCCTCTCCCGGGTGATCGCCACCTCCTGGCGGGAGAACCTGCTGTTCTCCGTGCTGGTCGAGCTGACCTACCGCTGCAACCTCGACTGCTTCTTCTGCTACAACGACCTGGCCCTGCGCGGCGAGCCGCTCGCCCGCGAGCAGTACTTCCGCCTCTTCGCGGAGCTGCGGGAGATGGAGGTGCTGAACCTCACCCTCACCGGCGGCGAGCCGCTCGCCCACCCCGACTTCCTGGCGCTGGGGGCGCGGGCGCGCGAGCTGGGTTTCGTGGTGCGCGTCAAGTCCAACGGCCACGCCCTGCGCGGCGGGCTCGCCCGCCGGGTGCGCGACGAGGTCGACCCCTTTCTGATCGAGGTCAGCCTCCACGGCGCCACCGCCGCCACCCACGACCGCCAGACCCGCGTGTCCGGCAGCTTCGACCGCCTCCTCGCCAACCTGCGCGAGCTGCGGGAGCTGGGGCTGCGGGTGAAGCTCAACAGCACCCTCACCGCCTGGAACGAGGGGGAGATCGAGGGGATGTTCGCCGTCGCCGACGCCCTGGGCCTGCCGCTCCAGGTCGACCCGGAGGTGACGCCGCGCGACGACGGCGACCGCGAGCCGCTGCGGGTCGCCGCCAGCCGCGAGGGGGTGCTCCGGCTCTTCCGCCTGCAGTTCGAGCGTGGGCGCGCCGCCGCGGGGGGGCCGGGGGAGGTCCAGGTGGCGCGGGGCGGCGACGACGGCACCCTGCCGGCGCCGGTCGACAAGCACTGTGGCGCGGGCTCCTCCGGGATCGCCGTCGACCCCTACGGCAACGTCTACCCCTGCGTGCAGTGGCGCCGGCCGGTGGGGAACCTCCACCGGCAGGGGCTCCGCGAGATCTGGGGCTCGGCCGGGCTCGCCGAGGTGCGCGGCCTGACGGCGCAGGTGAAGGAGCGCCTGGCCACCGAGGGCCCCGGCGCTCCGCTGCTCAACTTCTGCCCCGGCTCGGCCGCCGCACAGTCCGGCACCCCCTTCGCGCTCTATCCCGCGGCGGTGCAGCGCCGGGAGGTTCTGGAGCAGGTGATGGCGGAGGAGGAGAAGGGCGGCAGGAGGACGCTGCTGCCGGTGGTGCGGTAGCGGCTCACGAAGGGATCACGAGGAGATCGGGCCCGAGGGGCAGAAGCCGGGGTTCCCCTTGGCGGGCGGGGAGGGAGCGCAGACCGCCGCCACCGCCTCCAGCGGCTCGCGGGAGAGGATGCGCGGACGCTCCCAGCGGCGTTTCGGGCGCATGCCCGCCGTTCCTGCCGGGGTCTGGGACTTCGGGGGTTCGCTCCGCATGGTCCTGGCGCTCGCGCCACGAGCGAGTCTTTGTCTGAGTCTGTCCGAGCCTAAGCCCATGTGACAGATGTGTCAAGCTGAGTCAGAGGCCCGATCTCCTGCTCTCAAGCCTATTTAGCAGCTTTCGAGATGCAGTGGAGGCGTTTTTACCGGTGGGCCGCGTCCGCTCGGTAGAAATTTTATAGTGATTCTCCAAAAAGCTTAAGATTCCCACTTCTTCCGCAGGCCGGCAGCAGAGTAGAAGAAGCTCGCCGCTGATTTTCTGCCCGCTCCGTCCACGCTCCTGGCTGGCAGATCTCTTGCACTGGGAATAAATCGGCTTGGATCAAGGCACACCCGCCGTGAGGCGGGGCCGCAAAGCCAGGGGTCTCCCACCTGAGATCGCCCGGTCGCCGAAAAGCCCTCGAACGGACACGTAGTCACGCGTAGTTCAACGGGGGGCATATCTCTATGGTGCCGGTTTGTTCGTCCATCCACGTTTTTCTCACCCGTCCTCAACGGCCGAAACGGCCGAGCTTCGCCGTCGGGTCCATTCGACCGGACCTGTTGTATGTCATTGGATAGAAGTGTTTTTTGGATAACCGATTGGAACAACCCAAGGAGAAGAACTGACATGAATTTCCATCGGAAGTTGACTCTCGCGATCCTGGCGGGCCTGCTGGCCTGCACCGTGGCGGCCTCCGCCACCCCTCTCTCCCTGTTCCTCGACCGCACCGAGCGGGGGCTTACCCTCAGCCACGACGGCAAGGGGCTCATGGACTGGGGCGGCGGCCCGGTGAGCCTCACCGTCGACATCAACGGCCCCGTGAGCTTCGCCTACCTCTACTGGGCGGGGCGCGAGCGCCCCTGCGCGCTCGACGCGAGCGGCACCACCTGCCCGTTCACCGGTGCCGATCAGCTCGTCACCTTCAACGGCACTCCGATCTCCGGCACCGAGATCGGCAACGAGACCCAGCCGGCCAGCGGCGGCGGGCCGATCCGCAATGACGGCTACTTCGCCGACGTGACCTCGATCGTGGGCGCCGCGGGCACCGGCTCCCGCAGCTTCGCCTTCGGCGACGGCGACCCCGCCAACAACTTCTGGCGCTTCGACGGCGTCGGCCTGATCGTCGGCTACCGGGACGCCGCGGACCCGACGTTCTATCGCGTCATCCTTTACCACGGCCTCGACTTCGCCTATGGCGACGACCCGACCCCGGGCGAGACGCGCGTCACCACCCCGGTAACGTTCGACCACGGTTCGAGCTCGTCGAGCCGCCCGGCGGTGGTACAGCTCTTCGCCGGTGACGGCGAGGCCGGCCGTCCGGACGATGTGACGATCAGCAACAATCCGACCTATTACAACTACCTGGTCCAGGCGGACGGCCCGGAGTGGACCACCACCCCGATCGACATCACCATCCCGGCCGGCGTCGGCACCACCACGGTCCAGATGAACTCCGAGCCGGCGGGACAGAACCCCGACTCCATGCTCTGGGAGATCGCGGTCCTGCGCGTCGCCCAGGTCGACACCACGCCGCCGGTCTGCACGGCGCAGGTGGTGGGCGGACCGCCCACCCAGCTGATCATCACCCTCCAGGACGGGGATTCCGGCCTGGCGAGCATCGTGGCGACCCAGTCGGACAACGCCGACACGCCGGTGCCGCCGTTCACCGTCGGCACCAACGATCCGGTGACCGTCACCGCCACCAAAATCGATCAGAGCCGCAGCGCCCACGTCACGATCCAGGCGACCGACGTCGCGGGCAATGTGACGACCTGCGATCCGGTCATCTCGCTGGTCCAGCGCAGCACCAAGGAGGACCCGCAGCAGAACCGGGTGCGGGTGGCGCGGGAGGAGAGCAAGATCCAGATCATCAACAGCGCTCCGGGCCTGCGGACCGTCACCGCCCTGGTCAACGGCATCACGTTCAAGATCAGCGGCCTGCGCAACGGCCAGGTGCGCACGATCGACGTCTCCTCGGCGATGCGCCCGGGCAACAAGAACATCATCGTCGTCAAGGGGCACGGCCCGGTGGGCGGCTCGGCCACGGCGGTGATCTCGGACGGCTCCGTGCAGCAGTAAGGATCGAGAAGAGATTGCAGAGCTGTCCTGCGGCACGCATCTTGAATATACTGTCCGGCATACAACCCGGAGCTCGTATGCCGGGCGCCTTTCCAACGAGAAGGAGTGTCCATGGTCAAGAAGGCGTATAGGAAGCCGTCCCTGCGGCGCCTTGGCCTGCTGCGGCAGGTCACCCGGTTCAGCTTCTAGCCGTTGCGGTACGATCGGCTCTCGCCGGCGAGGTCTCTTCCGGGCCCTCGCCGGCTTCTGTTTGTCGGGCCTCATGCCCCGGAGGGATGATGATCGGACCGGAGAGCCGCCCGCGGCGCCGGGAGCGCGTGCTCACCCAGCGCGCGGCCGGCACGCTCGTACTGCTGGACCTCGACGGCGGGCAGTACTATTCCCTCGATGAGGTGAGCGCCCGCGTCTGGGAGCTGTGCGACGGCGAGCACGGGGTGGCCGGGATCGTCGAGTCGATCAGCGCCGAGTACGACGCGGCGGCGGCGACGATCTACGAGGACGTCCTGGCGTTTCTCGAGGAGATGGAGGATGAGAAGCTCCTGGTGGTCGAGGCGACCTGAGGCCGTGGCGGACGCCGCGGCGGTGGACGCCCTGCTGCCGGTCCGCGTCCTCCTCTTCGCCGCGCTGGTGCCGCTGCTGCTGCGCGTCCGCAAGCTTCCCGACCTGCCCGCCTGGGTCGAGCCGCGGGGGAAGGCCCTGCCGCCGCCCGCGGGGCCCGAGGCGGTCGGAGCGCTGGTGCGGCGCATCGACGCGCTCCTCGTCGCCGGCCGGCCGGTCGTCCGCGCCGGCTGCATGATCCGCGGTCTCACTCTCTACCGCTTCCTCCGCCGCGCGGGGGCGGATGTTTCCCTCCGCTTCGGCGTCGGCAAGATCCGCGGCGAGTTCGCCGCCCACTGCTGGATCGTCTACCGCGGCGAGCCCCTGGAAGAGCCGCACGACCCGCGTCCGCTGTTCACCGAGACCTGGCGGATCGAGCCACCCTCACCCCCCGGCCCCCTCTCCCGTCCCCTCCCACCCTCCCTCACCGGGAGAGGGGGAGAAGAGCGCCTGTCATGACCGATCACGCCTATCTCCTCCACGGCGTCCGCCTGGGCGTGCTCGCCGGCGGCGCGGGGGAGCGGGCGGCCGCCGGCATCCACTCGCGCCTGGCTGGCCTGCCGCGGGACGGCGGCGCGCCGTACGACCTGACCTTCGAGATCGAGGCGGCCGCCGGGCATGC
The DNA here is from genome assembly GCA_963698025.1 of uncultured Acidobacteriota bacterium. Classification (GTDB taxonomy): domain Bacteria; phylum Acidobacteriota; class Thermoanaerobaculia; order Multivoradales; family UBA5704; genus DATARR01. The sequence goes on from OY969112.1 coordinate 5,144,572, forward strand.
CTTCGACCGGCCGGCCGCGGGGCGGCCGGTCTACGATCCGCCGGTCGGCGAGGTGATCTACGACGACGCGGCCGACCGGCTCTACATCGGCTACGGTCCGCGCCTGCGGGTGCTCTGCGAGGCCGGCCGCGGACGGGCTCGCGCCTCGGCGGCGGGGATGGAGGAGGAGGACCTCTGGAGCCTCTCCCACCCCCTCTTCACCCTGCCGCTGGTGGAGCTTCTGAAGCGCCGCGGCCTCTACGGCCTCCATGCCGGCGGTGTTTGCTGTCGTGGTGGCCGCCGCGAAGGCCGCGCCCTCTTGCTGCCCGGCACCAGCGGCTCGGGAAAGTCGACCCTGACCCTCGCCCTGGCGCGGGCGGGCTTCGGCTTCCTGGGGGACGACACCCTCTTCCTGGCGCGCCGGCCGGGAGCGGGGCCGCGGATCCTCGCCTTCCCCGACGAGTTCGACCTCACCGACCGGACCGTCTCCTTCTTCCCCGAGCTCGCCTCCCTGCTCGGCGAGGCGCCGCGGGCGGGGTGGCGCAAGCGGCAGGTCCGGGTGGAGCGGGCCTATGGCGCCCCGGTGGTCTGGGAGTGCGAGCCGGCGCTGCTGGTCTTCCCCCGGGTGACGGGCACGCCGGAGAGCGAGCTCACCCCCTTGAGCCCCGGCGAGGCGCTGCTCGAGCTCGCTCCCAACGTGCTGCTGACCGAGGCCCGCTCCTCGCAGGCCCACCTGGACGCCCTGGCGGAGCTGGTCGAGCGGAGCGACTGCTACCGGCTGGCGGCCGGTACCGATCTGGCGGCGGCGGTCGAGCTGCTCGGAGAGCTGTTGCGATGACCCGCGAGGACCGCATCCTCGCCCTCTGCGCGCGCCAGGAGCTCACCCCCCGGCATCTCCTGGCGGTCGAGGATCTCTGCCGCGGCGGCGGCGTCCGCTGGGACCGGCTGGCGGCGGCGGCGGCGCGGCACGGCGTGCTCCCCATCGTGGGGGCGAACCTCCGGCGGTGCGATCCCGCCAGGACCGGCCTCCCCGCGGATCTCGCCGCCCGCTTCGAGCTCGCCGTCCTCGAGAACGCCGCCGTCCGCGAGCGGGACGCCGATCGCCTCGCCGGCGGGCTCGCCCGCCTGCTGGAGGTCGAGCTGGAGGCGATGCTGATCAAGGGGGCGGCGCTCTCCCTCGCTGTCTACGAGGAGCCCTGGGTGGTGACCTCGCAGGACATCGACCTCGTCCTCAGGCCGGGGCCGGGCTGGGAGAAGGGGAAGGGGGAGGAGAAGAACGTCCGCCGCGCGCTCTACACCAACGGCGTCGAGTGCGATCTCGAGACCCACCACGACGTCACCATGAACGGCGTGCTGCCGATCGACTTCCCGCGCATCTGGCGCGAGGCGTGGCCGGTCCGCTTCCGCGGCGTGCCCGCCTGGACGATGTCCCCCGAGGACCTGCTGATCTCCCTCGCCGTCAACTGCTGCCGCAAGCACTTCCGCCTCAAGGGGCTGTTCGACGTCGCCGAGACCCTGCGGCGCGGCGAGGCGATCGACTGGCGGCGGCTCGGCGCCCTGGCGCGCGAGGGGCACTGCGAGGGGATCGTCTACACGGCGCTGGTGGCCGCCCGCGAGACCCTCGGCGCCGGGCTGCCGGCCGGAGCGCTGGAGGCCCTGGGGCTCTCCCGGGCCCGCGCGGCCCTGCTGCGCGCGCTGGTGAGGGCCTTCCTGCGCGCCGGCTCCTTCGTCGAGCGCTCCGGCCGCCCGCTAGCCCTCGCCCTCGCCTACGCGAGCCTCCGCCCGGCCGAGGCCTGGAAGTCGGTCACCTACAGCGCGACCCATCCGTCCAAGCACAAGGGGGAGGACCCCACCGCCCCCGCGAGGCCCGCGGCCGCGCTCCTGTAGTCTCGTTTTTCCCCCCTGCGAGCACCGGCATAGGTGAAGGAGATAGAGATGAAAAAGAAGCTCGCATTGCTCTTGCTGCTGCTCGCCGCCCTCGCCCTGGCCATCCCGGCCCTGGCCTTCCCTCCCCAGTGCAGCTGCGGGTACTGCACCCTGCATGGCGGCACCACGACCTGCACCATCGTCTCCCCGTCGGGCAACACCGTCGTCACCTGCGGGTACTACTACCCGCACTACTGCGAGGGGCCGGCGTAATCCTTTGACCGGCGGAGCCGTACAATGAGGGCGATGGCACGCCACGACGCCCTGATCGCCGAAAAGCGGCGCATCCTCCAGCTCGAGACGCTCTACGACCTGGCGATCGCCCTTCACGCGCAGCGCCCGGAGCAGGAGCTGGTCGACGAGCTCCTGCAACGGGTCTGCGCGGTGCTCGATCCGGGGGCGGCCGTGGCGGTGACCCGCGACGCCTACGGCGGCGCGCGCGGGGTGGCCGGCGTCGGCTGGCTGGACGACCTGCCGGCGGGGGACGCGCTGCTCGCGGCCCCGATCTGGCGCGAGCTGCTGACCGAGGGGCGCACGCTCGTGCGCGCCGGCGGGGTTCTGGCCGGCCGCCCCTACGACCAGCTGCTCGCCGCGCCGCTCTCCTACCGTGGCACTTTCCTCGGCTACGTCGCCGTGCTCGACAAGGAGGTCCGGGGGGACTCCGACCACTCCTTCACCGCCGACGACCGGCGCTTCCTCGACTCGGTGACCGCTCTCGCCGGCGCCGCTCTCGACGCCGCCCGCCAGGTCGAGCGCCTGGAGACCCAGCGCGAGCGGCTGGAGGAGGAGAACAAGGCGCTCAAGGGGCGGCTCGCCCAGGAGGTCGCCGGGCGCCGGATCGTCGCCCTGGCGCCGCCGATGCGCCGCGTGCTGGACGTCGTCGAGCGGGTGGCGCCGCGCGGCGTCAGCGTCCTGGTGCGCGGCGAGAGCGGCACCGGCAAGGAGCTGATCGCGAAGCTCCTCCACCACCTCTCGGGGCGCGAGGGGGCGCTGATCGCCGTCAACTGCGCGGCGCTCCCCGAGTCGCTCCTCGAGAGCGAGCTGTTCGGCATCGAGGGGGGGGTGGCGACCGGCGTGCAGGCGCGGCCGGGCAAGTTCGAGCTGGCCGACCGCGGCACGCTCTTCCTCGACGAGATCGGCGACATGCAGACCTCGCTGCAGGTGCGGCTCCTGCGCGCGCTCCAGGAGCGCGAGGTGACGCGCGTCGGCGGCCGCCGGCCGATCCCGGTGGACGTGCGGCTGGTGGCCGCGACCCACCAGGACCTCGAGGCGCTGATCGGCGACGGGCGGTTCCGCGAGGACCTCTACTACCGGCTCAAGGGTGTGGAGATCGAGCTGCCCCCCCTGCGCGAGCGCAAGGCTGACATCCCCCATCTGGTGCGCGCCTTCCTGGAGGAATTCTGCCGCCGGGAGGGGATCCCCGTCCCCGCCCTCCGCTCGGAGGCGCTGGCCTTGCTGCTCGCCTACGACTTCCCGGGCAACGTCCGCGAGCTCCAGAACGTCGTCGAGGGCGCCGTATCCCTGGCCGACGGGGAGATCGACGCCGAGCTGGTCCGCTCGCTGCTCGTGGTCCCCGCGCAGCCCTCCTCTCCCGACGCGCTCGACCTCGCGACGCTGGAGAAGCGGCACATCGCCCGCGTCCTCAAGATGACCGGCGGCAACAAGAGCGAGGCCGCCAAGGTCCTGGGGCTCGACCGCAAGACGTTGCAGCGCAAGGGTTTCTGAGGCCCCGCGACAAATTGACCACGCCGCGACTTTTTGCCCCAAAGTTCTTCGAGCCGCGACAAGATGGGCATTCCTCCGATTCCGGCCGTCGCAAGGTGTCCCGAGGCGGGGCAAAATGTCCCGGATACCGATGGGGCATTCTGGGAGCCGGTCTGGCTGTCGGATGTTAAGCTGCTGTAAACAATAGGCTTGGGATGTTAAGGAGAGTTTCCCTTCGGGTCTGGCAACGCCCTTGCGATAAGGGGTAGGTGGATGAGGAGGAACGTCATGCTAGACTCCGTTCGGAAGCACGTCGCCGTCCCTGAAATACCGGTCAAGGTGTTGCTGTCGGTGGGCTCCCTGGCCAGTTTCGGTTGGCTGCTGTCTCACGACCTGGTCCATCCCATCGTGATCTACGCTCTGCAGCTCTACCTCTCCCTCTAGCCCACGCCCACCGGTCCACGGACATGGCTGAAGGCGTTATGAGGGAGGTCATGCTGGCGCTGCCGATGGTCCCTGAGATGGAGATCGAGGCGAGCAAGACCGCGGCCGCCATCGCCGAGTCGATGCGGATGAGCCCGGACCGGATCGACGAGGTCCGGCACGCGGTGATCGAGGCTTGCATCAACGCCTTGGAGCACAGCCATGCCGCCGACCGCGAGGTCTACGTGACTTTTCAGATCGTGGGGGAAGCGGGGGACCCGGAGAAGCTGCGTATCATGGTCCGCGACAACGGCGTCGGCTTCTCTCCGGAGACGGAGGAACCCGCGACGGGGGGAAAGCTCAACATTCCCCGCAAGCGCCACCACGGGCTCAAGCTCATCCGTGGGATGATGGACGAGGTGGAGATCCTCTCCGGCGCCGGGGGGACGACCGTCGTGATGAGCAAGATGCGATGAAAGCGGGGGCGAGCCGATGACCGAGAGCCTCAACATCACCGTGGACCGCCGCGAAGGTTTGGCGGTCATCTACACGGAGGGGTATATCAACAACCAGGGGGGCGAGGAGATCGCCAAGGCCGCCTACAAGCTCCTTGACGAGGGCTACAAGGCCCTCCTCCTCAACCTGGCGGGGACCAAGATCGTCAACTCGATCGGCATCTCCATCCTCATCGAGATCATCGAGAAGATGATCGAGATCGAGGGCAAGCTGGGATTCTGCTGCCTGACTCCGACCATCGAGAAGACCTTCCACATCATGGGCCTCGCGCAGTACGCTCCGATCTTTCCGGACGAGACGACCGCGGCGGCACAGATGCGGTCCTGACTTCCTTAGGAGACCATCATGGAGGGCATGCCGCGCGCCGGCACGCTGACGCCCGCCTGGGACGAGCTGCTCGCCCTCTCCCGTGACGAGGCGAGCGAGCGCCAGATGGTGGAGCGGCTGCTCGACCTCTGGCGCCGGGAGCACGGCGCGGAGGCCGCCGGCCTCTATCTGGAGCGCGGCGGCGCGCTCCAGCAGGAGACCTCGGTGGGCAACCGCCTCCCGGCCCTGATCGAGAAGGATGCGGTGACCGACGGCATCGGCAGCCTGGTCTTCCCGGGCGGCCGCCTCCTGTTCTCACCCGCCGGCGCCGTGCAGGAGGGGGCGGGTGCCACGGCGGTGAACGACCCGCTGACCCTGCTCCTCGCCTCGGCGCTCAAGAGCTGCCGGCTGAAGCAGGATCTCAAGGAGCAGCAGTTCCAGGTCAACTACCGGGTGGTCGAGCTCGAGGCCCTCTACGACGTCGGGCTGGCGGTGGCCTCGACCCTGGACCTCGACCGTCTGTCGGAGGAGATCCTGCTGCGCGCCGTGTCGCTGCTCGACGCCCGGCGCGGCGCCCTCTACATCCTCGAGGACGGCCGCTACCGCCTGGACCGCACCTTCGGCGGCGAGGCGGCGCCCTGGTTCGTGGGGGAGGACCCGGAGCTGCGCCCCTTTCTCGCCGGCGGCTGCGAGGCCCCCCCCACCTGCTGCCGGGGGCGCGCTACCTGCTGGGCGTGGCGATCGAGGTCGAGAGCGGCCCCCGGGGGCTGATCGCGGTCGGCGACAAGGAGAGCCGCCGCGGCGTCGGCCCCTTCCTCGCCTCGGACCGCCGCACCCTCTCCCTGTTCGCCAACCAGGCGGCGCTGGCGCTGGAGAACGCCCGGCTCCACCTCCAGGCGCTCGAAAAGGAGCGTCTCGAGCGCGAGATGCACCTCGCCGCGGAGATCCAGCGCCAGATCCTCCCCAAGGGGGCGCCGGTGGTGCCGGGGTACGAGCTGACCGGCTGGTACCGCCCGGCGCGGCAGGTGGGCGGCGACTACTACGACCTCTTCCGCCGCGGGGACGGCCGGGTCGGCATGGTGGTGGGCGACGTCTCGGGCAAGGGGATGCCGGCGGCGCTGATGGTCTCGACCCTCCATTCGGCCCTCCGCCTGCTGCTCGACCAGACCGGCTTCGGCCCCGCGATGCTCGAGCGGCTGAACCGCCACATCGGCGAGTCGAGCGCCTCCAACAAGTTCATCACCATGCTGCTGGCCGAGCTGAACCCGGAGACCGGCGTCCTCCACTACATGAACGCCGGGCACAACCCCGCGGTGCTGCTGCGCGCCGACGGAACGGCCGAGGAGCTCAAGGCCGGCGGCGTCCCCCTGGGGCTCCTGCCCGCCGCGCGTTTCCAGTCCCGCGCGGTGACGATGGAGCCGGGCGATCTCCTCTGCATCTACAGCGACGGCATCACCGAGGCCGCCGCGCCCGACTACGAGGAGTTCGGGATGGAGCGGCTGATCGACCTGCTGCGCGCCGAGCGCCACCGGCCGCTGGCGGAGCTGGTCGAGGCCCTCACCCGCGCCGTCGGCGAGTTCTCCCAGGGGCTGCCGCAGGGGGACGACCAGACGCTGGTGCTGCTGCGGCGGGGGTAGAATCCCGCCATGAACCGCAGACTCCTGCTCTCCCTGCTCCTGTTCCTCGTCCCCGTCCTCCTCCCCGCTCAGCAGACCAACGACAAGGCCGTCGCCGTCCCTCGTCGCGGCGGCGCCCCGGCCCCGGTCGCAATAAAGTGGGCGATCGCCATCCACGGCGGCGCCGGCACGATCCCCAAGGACCTGCCCGAAGCCCAGAAGCAGCAGTATCTCCACTCCCTCGGCGAGGCCCTGAAGATCGGGCAAGGGGTGCTCCGGCAGGGGGGGACCAGCCTGGACGCGGTCGAGAAGGTGATCCGCTTCCTGGAGGACGATCCGCTGTTCAACGCCGGCAAGGGGGCGGTCTACACCCACGAGAAGACGCACGAGCTCGACGCCGCCATCATGGACGGCAGCGATCTCTCCTGCGGCTCGGTGGCGGCGCTCAAGACGGTCAAGAACCCGATCTCGCTAGCCCGGCTGGTCAAGGAGAGGTCGCCGCACGTCTTTCTGGTGGGGGAGGGGGCCGAGGCGTTCGCGACCGAGATGAAGGTCGAGCGGGTGCCGAACTCCTACTTCGACACCGCCAAGCGCTACCAGGACCTCCTGGACGCGCTCAAGGAGGAGCCCAAGGAGCATGGCACGGTGGGGTGCGCGGCGCTCGACGTCCACGGCAACCTGGCGGCCGGGACCTCGACCGGCGGGCTCACCAACAAGCGCTTCGGCCGCTTGGGCGACGTGCCGGTGATCGGCGCCGGCACCTACGCCAACAACAAGACCTGCGCGCTCTCGGCGACCGGCATCGGCGAGGAGTTCATCAAGCACACCGTGGCGCACGACATCTCGGCGCTGATGGAGTACGGTGGCCTGACCCTCCAGCAGGCGGCGGACCGGGTGATCCACCAGAAGCTCAAGGCCGGCGACGGCGGCGTGATCGGCGTCGCCCGCGACGGCTCGATCGCGCTGGTCTTCAACTCGGAGGGGATGTACCGCGGGGCGGCGGACTCGAACGGCCGCTTCGAGGTCAAGATCTGGGAGTAATCCCCCCCGCGGGTTCAGCCGGGGGAGACGCGCAGGCCGCCCGGGCCGCAGACCACCGCCAGCATCGGCGCGGCCGTGGCCCGGAAGAGCCCCGCGTCCGTCGCCACCGGCACCAGCTCGGAGCCGACCGCCAGCACGCGGGAGAGCAGGGCCGGCAGGGAGTCCTCCCAGACCAGGTCCGGGAGGGACAGCCCAAGCGCGCCGCCGGCCACCTGACGGGCGCCGCGCGCCACCGCCCGGAAGCGCAGCGCCTGCGGATCGAAGGCCTCCAGCGGATCGAGCCCGGCGATCCAGACCCCCCCCTCGGCGGCCTGGAGCAGCTCGCTTTCGGAGGCGCCCCCCGGCAGCAGGAAGAGATGGCCGGCGACGGCCTCGTCCGGGGCCACCCGCTGCGCGGTGGGGGGGCGGTCGAGCTGGCGGGCGAGCCGGTCGTCGATCGCCGGGGTGAGCGCCACGCCGCCGGCCACCAAGTTGACCGGCCGCGCGGCGGCGCCCAGCAGGTCGAAGGGGAAGGGGAGGCCGCGCGGGTCCGCGGGATCGTCCCGCAGGTGGATCGCGGGGTGGAAGACCGGCTCCCCCAGCCGCCCGCGTAGGCAGGAGAAGCCGCCGTGGAAAGCCTCGGAGGCGAGCGCCTGCCGGTTGAGCAGCTCGGCGAGGGCGGCCGCCGCCTCCTGGGAGAGCAGGAGGGGCACCGGGCCCTCGGGGGGGGAGACGACCTCGGGGGGGCCCTGGCGGCGCCGCGCCCGCTCGCGGACCCCCCGCGGGTCGAGCCCGGCCAGCGAGCGCGAGGCCGCCGCGGCGCGCCCCGCGCCAGGCTGGCGCCCGCAGATCACCTCGATCCAGCCCGAGGTCACCTCGGTGGCGCGCCGCAGGCCGTGGCTGGCGGCGACGGCGATCCGCCCCTCGGCCCAGCCGAAGCGGGCGGTCTCCTCCGGGCCTCCGGGGCTCTCCGGGCCGGCCAGGCGTTGCAGGAGATCGCGGGCGCGGGCCGGCGTCATCCGCGCGAGCTCGGGATCGCACAGCCCGGCGGTGGCGTCGACGGAGAGGGCCGCGGCGGCGTCCGGCGGCGCCAGCGGCGGCGGCGAGGGGGGCGCGAGGCGCGCCTGGCCGAGGGCCTCGCGCACGGCGTTCTCGAGGGCCGAGAGGTTCGGGGCGCCGGTGCGGTAGGTCCCCGTGCGGCCGGACTCGCGCACCCGCACGAGGATCGACCGCTCGTGGAGCTCCCAGCTGTCGCGCCGCCGCTTGCCCGTGCTCTCCTGGCCGCGGCGGACCTCCAGCCAGGAGATCTCGGTCGACTCGGCCGGGGAAGTCGCCAGCATGTGCTCCAGTCGTGAGACGATCTCGGGAAGAGCGACCGGGCCATCGGGGAACATTCGCGGGAGTGTACATCGGCCCCCGCAAAAACATAGCATCCAGGCAGGTTTCCGAATGGCTTGCTCTTTGCAGCCCACTGGGTTGGCCCTGGGTGGAAGCGCAGGGGGAGAAAACTGAATGTTACCGAGATTCGCGCCTTTTCTGGGCTTCGTGCTCCTCGGGGCGGCGGTCGTCGCCGCCCCGAAGCTTTCCTATGCAGAGGACACCGCCGACCTCATCCTGAGTCACGGGGTCTTCTATCCGGTCCAGCCGCCGGGGAAGGTCGAGGGGAGCCTCGCCATCCGCGGCGGGCGGATCGTCTACCTGGGAGCCGACGCCGGAGCCGGCCGGCTGCGGGGACCGAAGACCCGGGTGATCGACCTCGCCGGCCGCGCCGTCACCCCCGGGCTGATCGACGCCCACTCGCATCTGGCCGGGCTGGGGGAGGCCCTGGAGCAGGTCGATCTCGGCGGTGCGGCAAGCTTCGAGGAGGTCGTGCGCCGGGTCCGCGAGGCGGCCCGCGGCCTGCCGCCGGGGGCCTGGGTCCGCGGCCGCGGGTGGGACCAGAACCGCTGGCCGGAGAAGCGCTTCCCCACCCATGAGGCGCTCTCCGCGGTGGTGCCGGACCATCCGGTCTGGCTCGCCCGCGTCGACGGCCACGCCGCCCTGGTCAATGCCCGCGCCCTGCAGATCCTCGGCATCGACGCGACGATCAAGGACCCCACCGGCGGCCGCTTCCTGCGCGACGAGGCCGGGCGCCCCACCGGCGTGCTGGTCGACAACGCCATGGGGTGGGCCGAAGGGCGGCTGCCCGAGCCCACCGGCGAGGACCGCCGGCGCACGCTGCGCCGGGCCGCCCGCCACTGCGTCGAGCTCGGGCTGACCACGGTGACCGACATGGGGATCGGCGACGGCGACTACCGCGCCTACAAGGCGCTCAGGGACGCCCGCGAGCTCCCCCTGCGCGCCGCCGTCTTTCTCACCGACGACGAGCCGCTGCTCGCCCGCTGGTTCGCGCGCGGCCCGGAGATCGACCCCGACGCCCGGCTCACCGTGCGCGGCGTCAAGCTCTACGCCGACGGCGCCCTGGGGAGCCGCGGCGCCGCGCTGCTCGAGCCCTACAGCGACGACGCGGGGAATCTCGGCCTGCTGGTCTCTTCCGGCGATCACCTGGAGGCGGTGGCCCGCCAGGCGGCGGCGAAGGGGTTCCAGGTCGCCATCCACGCCATCGGCGACCGCGGCGGCCTGGTGGCGCTCGACGCCATGGAGCGGGCGCTCGGCGGGGCGCGCCCCGAGGCACGGTTCCGGCTGGAGCACGCGCAGGTGCTGCGCCTCCAGGACATCCAGCGGATGGCGCGATTGGGGATCATCGCCTCCATGCAGCCCACCCACGCCACCTCCGACATGCCGTGGGCCGGCGACCGTCTGGGGACGCGGCGGCTCGCCGGCGCCTACGCGTGGCGCAAGGTGCTCGACGCCGGCGGGCGGCTGGCCCTGGGGAGCGACTTCCCCGTGGAGTCGGCCGACCCCCGGCTCGGCCTCTACGCCGCCGTCACCCGCCAGGATCTTCAGGGCAACCCGCCGGGCGGCTGGCTGCCGGGCGAGCGGCTGACCCGCGAGGAGGCCCTGCGCGGCTTCACCCTCGACGCGGCCTGGTCGCTCTTCCTGGACCAGGAGGTCGGCTCGCTGGAGGTCGGCAAGCGGGCCGACCTGGTGGTCTTCGCCGGCGATCCGATGACGCTCCCCGAGTGGGAGATCCCGCGTGCCGGGATCGACTACACCCTGGTCGACGGCCAGGTGGTGTACGAGAGGGGGAGCGCCCGGTGACCCGGCCGGCCCTCCGGGGCCTCCGCTTCAGACTCTGCCGGGGGATCGCGATCGTCCTGGCGGCGATCGCGCTGCTCTGCGGCTCCGCCGCCGCCGGCGACGGCTACGAGGCGTTGCGCCGCGCCATGGTGGAGCAGCAGGTCAGGCAGCGCGGCATCACCCAGCCGGAGGTGCTGGCGGCGATGGAGCAGGTGCCGCGCCACCTGTTCGTGCCGGAAGCGCTGCGCTCCCAGGCCTACAGCGACCAGCCGCTGGTGATCAGCCAGGGGCACACCGTCTACCAGCCCTACGTGGTGGCGCTGATGACCTCGCTGCTCGACCTCAAGCACAGCGACAAGGTGCTGGAGATCGGCACCGGCTCCGGGTATCACGCGGCGGTGCTCTCGCGCATCGCGCGCACGGTCTGCTCGGTCGAGATCGAGGAGCCGATCGCCAGCCTGGCGAGCAAGCGGCTCGCCGTGCTGGGATATCACAACGTCGAGGTCCGGGCGGGGGACGGCTACCGGGGGTGGGTCGACAGGGCGCCGTTCGACGCCATCCTGCTCTCGGCCGCGCCGCCGTCGATCCCGAAGCCGCTGCTCGAGCAGCTCCGGGTCGGCGGCAAGATGGTGCTGCCGCTGGGCGGCGGCTTCTTCCAGGATCTGCTGGTGATCACCAAGACCGCAGACGGCCTCCTGAAGCGGACGGTGATCCCGGTCCGCCTCTCGCCGATGAAGGGGAAGGTACAGGATGGCCGCCGCTGACCGCCGCCATGCCCTGGCGCTCCTGGCGCTCCTCTGGACGCTCGCCGTGCCGGCGGCGGCGGAGGACGATCTCGCCACGGAGCGCCATGCGATGGTCGAGCAGATCCGCCTCCGCGGGGTCACCGACCCGGCCGTGCTCGCCGCGCTGGAGGCGGTGCCGCGCCACCTCTTCGTGCCCGCGGGTGAGCGCGGCAAGGCCTACGCCGATCATCCGCTGCCGATCGGCGGCGGCCAGACGATCTCCCAGCCCTACATGGTGGCGCTGATGACCTCGCTGCTCGACCTCCGCCCCGGCGCGCGGGTGCTCGAGATCGGCACCGGATCCGGCTACCAGGCCGCGATCCTCTCCCGGGTGGCGGGCGAGGTCTATACGGTCGAGATCCTCACCGCCCTGGCCGACCGGGCGCGCCGCACCCTGGCGGACCTCGGCTGCCGCAACGTCCACGTCCGCACCGGCGACGGCTTTCAGGGGTGGCCCGACGCGGCCCCCTTCGACGGCATCGTCGTCACCGCGGCGCCGCCGAGCATCCCCGAGCCCCTGCTCCAGCAGCTCCGGGTAGGGGGGCGGCTGGTGATCCCGGTAGGCGACCGCGACGCCATCCAGAACCTCCTCGTCCTCACCAAGCGGGCCGATGGCGGCTTCGACCGCGCGAGCGTCATGCCCGTCCGCTTCGTCCCGATGACGGGCGAGGCGCAGCGCCGGGAGCGGTAGGCCTCCTCCTCTCGCAGGCTCTCCGCCTGTCTCCCCTCTCCCGCTTGCGGGAGAGGGGCCGGGGGTGAGGGTCCGTTTGACGCCGCCCCGGGCGCAACGTACGCTAGGGGCTCGCAAGAACAGGAGTCGTGGCGGTGGCCGACATTCGGCGCGAAAGCATCCTGGGGTTGGACAACATCCGTCTCGACCTGCCCATCGCAGGGATCGGGAGCCGCTCGCTCGCCGCGTTTCTCGACTACCTCGTCCTGATGGCGCTGGCGTTCCTCTGGGCCTTCATCGTCTTCCTGCTGGAACGGCTGACGGCGGGCTGGGCGCCGGCGTTCCTCTTCGCCGGCTGGTTCCTCCTCGACTGGGGGTATTTCGCCGGGCTGGAGATCGCCACCGGCGGCCGGACGCTCGGCAAGATGGCCGTGAAGCTGCGGGTGGTGACGGCCGAGGGGGGGACCCCGGGGCCGGGACCGCTGCTGGCCCGCAACCTGGTGCGCAGCCTCGACCTCGTCTTCGGCCTCCCGCTGATGGTCGTCGATCCGCTCTCGCGGCGGCTGGGGGACCGGCTGGCGGGGACGGTGGTGATCCACGACCGGTCCCCCGAGCCGGCGCCGGTCCTCGGACGGGTGCCGCCGGGTTGGGGTCCCCGGGAGCTGGCGCTGGTCGAGGCCTTCCTCGCCCGCGCCGGCTCGCTGGACGACCTGGCGGCGAGCTGGGAGATGGCCGACCGCATCCTCGAGCGCATCCGGCGCGACGCGCCCGAGCTGCTGGCGGGCACCGACCCGCGGAACGATCCCGTCGGCGCCATCCGCCAGGCCTTGCAGGCGGAGGGGTGATGGACTACACGCGCTTCATCCGCCTGCGGCGGCCGCTCTGGGACGGTTTCGAGGCGCAGCTCGCCGCCGCCCGCAAGGGGACGCGCCAAGCGGGTTACGACGGGCTGGAGGAGATGGCCCTGCGCTACCGCCAGGTGCTGCACGACCACGCCCTCGCCGCCGCCCGCTTCCCCGGCACCGCCGCCGCCCGCCGGCTGCAGTCGCTGGCCCTGGTGGGGACGCGCCGGCTGACCGGCGACGGGGGGCGGCGCCGGCCAGGGATCGCGGCCTTCTTCGCGCGCACCTTCCCCGCCGCGTTCCAGCGCCAGCTCGGGCTGCTCGGGATCACCCTGGCGCTCTTCCTGCTGGCGGTGCTGTGGGGGCTGGCGATGGCCGCGCTGCGGCCGGAGCTGGGGGTGCAGTTCCTCGGCCCCGAGGCCGTCCGCGGGCTGGAGGAGGGGAAGCTGTGGACCGAGTCGCTGGTGACCACGGTGCCGCCGAGCGTCTCCTCCTCGCGGATCGCCACCAACAACATCGCCGTGGCGCTCTCCGCCTGGGGGGGCGGCGTGCTGGCCGGCATGGTCCCGCTCTACATCGTCCTCTTCAACGGGCTGATGCTCGGCGCGCTGGTGGGCGTCACCCTCCACTACTCGATGGCGGGGGAGCTGCTGAGGTTCGTCTCGGCGCACGGCATCCTGGAGCTGACGCTGATCCTGGTCTGCTCGGCGGCCGGCCTCGCCCTCGGCCGGGCGGTGGTGGCCGCCGGCGACGTCCCCCGGCCGCTCGCCCTGCGTCGCGCCGGCCAGGACGCCCTCGCCGTGCTGCTGGGCTGCGTCCCCTGGTTCGTCGTGCTCGCCCTGGTGGAAGTCTTCGTCTCGCCGTCGCCGGAGCTCCCGGCCGGCGTCAAGCTGATCCTGGGTCTCGCGCTCGAGGCGGTCTTCCTCGCCCTCGCCCTGCGCCCCGTTCCCCTGGAGCCAACACCATGACCGAGCCGTTCCATCCGGCCCCCATGCCGTTCCTGCCGCTGCTCGACGAGGCGATGCGCCGCATGCGGGTCCACCTGCGCGCCATCTTCCCGTCGGTGGCGGTCCCGATCGCCGTCCTCGCGACCCTGGTCCAGGTGGGCCAGACCCTGATCCTCCACGGCGTCTTCCAGCAGAGGGGGCCGATGCCCACCGGAGCCCTGCTCTGGGCCCCGGTGGGCGTGCTGGTCGCCCTGATCCTGGTCGCCATCTCCGCGGTCGCCTACGTGGCCGGCCAGGTCGCGGCCCTCGACGCGCTGGCCGGGCAGCCGGTCGACATGAGGCGGGCCTGGCGCTTCGCCCTGCGGCCGCCGGTCTGGTGGACCCTGTTCCTCTCGGGAATGGCGATCTTCGCCTCCCTGCTGTTATGCGTGGTGCCGGTGTTCTACGTCGCGCCGCTGCTCTCCTTCGCCGTGCCGGTGATGGTCGATGAGAGGGTCTTCGGCACCGCGGCGCTCTCGCGCAGCGCCGACCTGGCCCGCTTCAACCCCAGCCGCCAGCTGACCGACAGCCCGATCTTCAAGGTCCTCGTCCTGATGCTGGTGACCACCCTGATCAGCTATCTGGCGGGTTTGCTGGTGGCGCTGCCGTTCCAGCTCCCGATGGTCGTCGACATCTTCCGCCACGCGATGTCGGGGCAGCAGGACGTGCAGTCGGTCATCTCGCGCTGGCTCTGGCTGCAGGTCCCCGCCGTCTTCCTGAGCTCGCTGGTGCGCACGGCCGTCTACCTCTATTCGGCTTTCGGCATCGGCATGCTCTTCTTCGACGTCCGCGGGCGCAGGGAGGGGACCGACCTGCGTTCGCAGATCGACGACGTCTTTGCCGCCGAGCTGCCGCTCTCGACGCCGCCTCCTCCCGCGGAGGAGCCCCGGCCCTGAGCCCGTTCCCCGTCCCTCACCTGGGTCCGATCGCCCCCGCCGACCCGTCCGCGCTGCAGCGCGCTCTCGCGGGGGTCGACCGGACGCCCGTGCCGCCGGAGAGCTCCTATCTCGGCGAGCTCGGCCGCGTCTTCGAGGAGGCTTTCATCCGCGCCCTCCTGCGCGGGGCCGAGATGCTCCGCCTGCCCCGAGGGGTGTTCCTGGCCCTCGCCGTGGGGGTGGGCGGCGTGGCGCTGCTGCTGATCTTGCGCGCTCTGCTGCCGCGGCTCCGCCGCCGCTCGCCGCGGCCGGAGCCGGGGGCGCTGGCGGCGTCGGCGGTTTCCCCCGCCGCGCTCGACGCCGCCGCCTGGCGCGCGGAGCTGGAGCGCCGCCTGGCCGGCGGGCGGACGGCCGAGGCCCTGGAAGCCGCCTGGTGGTGGCTCGCCCGCTCGCTCGCCGGCGACCGCGCCGAGCCCGACTGGACCAGCCGCGACCTAGTGGCGCGGGCGGGGCGTCCCGAGCTGGCCCCCCTGGTCCGCCGGCTCGACGGGCTCACCTACGGGCCGCGCCGGCCCGATCTCAACGAAGTGCGGAGCCTGGTCGGCCGTCTGGAAGAGGCCCTCGCTTGATTCTCCCCATCCCATCGAACCGTCCGCTCCGGCCGACCCGCCTCCAGCTCCTGATCGCCGCCGCCGGGCTGGCCGTCCTGGGCCTGGTCGTCTGGCTCTCCACGAGCGGCGGGGAGGCGCGGGGGAGCGCCCTCTCGCGCGGGCCGGGGGGCTGGCTCGCGGCCCGGCGCTACCTGGAGGCCCGCGGCGCCCGCGTGCGGCTGCTCGACAGGCCGCTCGATCCGCGCCAGGGGGGCGTGCTGGTGATGACCTTCCCCTGGCAGCTCGGCGCCGGCGATGAGCTGGCCGACCGGCTCGAAGAGCACCTGCGCCGGGGCGGCGATCTCGTCGTCGCCTACTCTGGCACCTTCGGCAACCCGGGCGAGGTGGTGACCCTGACCGGGCTGGGGCTGCCGCTCGCCGAGATGCGGAAGCCGGCGCTGAGCCCCTTCCGGTGGCGCGGCTTCGCGCGCGAGCAGTGGAGCCTGCGGCCGGCCGCGGAGGTCCCCGGGGCCCCGCCGGTCCGCGTCTGGGCCCCCCGCTGGGAGCCGGATCTCCCGAAGGAGGCCCAGGTATTGTTCCGCTCGCCGCGGGGCGGGCCGGCGATCGCCGTGCTGCGGCGCCACCACGGCCGGATCTTCCTGCTGCCGGCGGACGCCTTCGCCAACGCCCGGCTGGCGAACGCCGGCAACGCCGCCCTGCTGGAGACCCTGCGGCGCCGGCTGGGAGACCGCTGGACGTTCGACGAGTATCATCACGGGCTGGTCGCCGGGGCCGTGGTGGAGTCCGCGTCGCTCGGCCGGACGCTCGACCTGATCCTCCTGCACCTGGCCGCCCTCTATCTGGTGGCGCTCTGGACCCTCTCGCGCCGCTTCGGGCCGGCCTGGAGCGAGCCGCCGGCGGTGACCGGCTCGACGGGCTTCTTCCTGCTCGGGCTGGGGGACCTCCATCACCGCCTGGGGCACCACGCGGCGGCGGCGGGCCGGCTGCTCGAGCGGGTGCGCGAGCTCGACCCCGGCGCCGACCTCCCCGGGGACCTCGACCGCCGCGCCGCGGCCGCAGGCCCCCGCGAGCTGGTCGAGCTGGCGCGGGAGGTAGCGCGCCGGCGCGCGGGTGCGCCGGCATCTGACATCGAACGGGAGAACGCCGCATGAATCCGACCTCCGAGACCTCCGCCGCCGGCACCTCCGCCGTCCCTACGACCGAGCGCCTGATCGCGGCCGCCCAGGAGCTCGCCGCCGCGCTCGACGGCACCGTGCTCGGCCAGCGGACCGCGATCGAGACCCTGCTCGTCGCCTACATGGCCGGCGGCCACGCCCTGCTCGAAGGGGTGCCGGGGGTGGGCAAGACCCTGCTCGCCCGCGCCTTCGCCGCCGCGCTCGGCGCGCGCTTCAGCCGGGTGCAGTTCACCCCCGACCTGATGCCGGCCGACGTCCTCGGCACCAACATCTACGAGGCCGGCTCCGGCTCCTTCCGCCTGCTGCGCGGGCCGGTGTTTACCGACATCCTGATGGCCGACGAGATCAACCGCACGCCCCCGAAGACCCAGGCGGCCCTGCTCGAGGCGATGCAGGAGCGGCAGGTGACGATCGACGGCGTGCCGCTCCCCCTGGAGCCGGGCTTCTTCGTGGTCGCCACCCAGAACCCGATCGAGTTCGAGGGGGTCTACCCCCTCCCCGAGGCGCAGCTCGACCGTTTCCTGGTGCGCATCGAGATGGGCCTGCCGGCCCCCGAGGCCGAGCTCGACCTCTACCGCAAGGCGGTGGCCGGCGACTTCGTCGACTGGGGGGGCAGCCTGCCGGCGGCGGTGCTGGCGCCGGGGGAGGGCGCGGCACTACGGCGGGCGGCGCGGCGCGTCCACGTGGCCGACGAGCTGCTCGCCTACCTCGGCCAGCTCGCCGGCGGCGTGCGCCGCGCCCCGCAGATGGACCTGCCGGTCTCGCCGCGCGCCGCCCTCGGGCTGCTGGAGGCCGGCCGCGCCGCCGCCCTGCTCGAGGGGCGGGACTTCCTGGTGCCGGACGACCTCAAGCGGATGCTCGTCCCCTGCTGGGCGCACCGGGTGATCCTCACCCCCGAGTCGGAGCTCGAGGGGTTCACGCCGCGGCGGGTCCTGGAGACGGTCGCGGCGGCCGTGCCGGTGCCGCACTGAGCCGCCCCTCGAGCGTGATGCGCCAGACCGGAATCCCCGCCACCCGCGGTTTTCAGCTCCTGGGGCTCGCCACCCTCCTGCTGGTCGCCTCTTTCCTCGACGAGCGCCTGGCCTGGGCCGCGCTGGCGCTCGACCTGGGAGTGGCCGTGGCCGCCCTGGTGGACTTCCGGCGCGCCGCCCGCGTGCCGCTGCGGGCCTCCCGGCTCTGGCCCCCCCTGCTGGTGCAGGAGGCGCCGGCCGAGGTCGCGGTCAGCGTCGGCGCCGGCCGGCCGGCCGGCGGTCCGCTCACCCTGGTCCTGCGCGAGGGGCTCCACCCCGGCCTGGCGGCCGGACCGCTGCGCCGGGAAGTCACGGTCCGGGGGCTGGAGGAGGTGCGCTGGACCTACACCCTCACCCCCCGGCGGCGGGGGGAGCATCCGGCCGGGCCGCTCACCGCCCGCGTCCTCGGGCCCTGGAAGCTCGCCTGGGCGCAACGTGACCTGCTGCCCCCCGAGCCGGTGCGCGTCTACCCCCAGGTGCGGTGGAGCGGGCAGGTCGGGCAGCTCCTCGCTCTCGCCCAGCGCCGCCGCCTGGGGCAGATCCCGCAGCGCATGCACGGCGTGGGGACCGAGCCCTACGCCCTGCGCGAATACCTGCCGGGCGATGCCATCGCCAAGATCCACTGGAAGGCGACCGCCCGGCATGGCCGGCCGGTGACCCGCGAGGACACCTGGGAGCGCAGCGCCCGCCTCGTCATCCTGCTCGACTGCGCCCGCGCCATGGCCTCGATGGATGGCCACCGCAGCAAGCTCGACTACGCGGTGGCGGCGACCCTGGCGCTCACCCGGGTGGCGGCGGCGCGCGGGGACCAGGTGACGGTCGTCGCCTTCGCCGACCGCGTGCTGCGCACCGTGCGCGTCCGCTCGGGGGGGCGCGGGGCGGCCCTCGCCTACGAGGCGCTCTACGATCTCGAGGCCCAGCTCGCCGAGCCGGCCTACGACCTCGCGGTGGAGGCCACGTTCGGCGTCGAGCCGCGCAGCGCCACGGCCGTGCTCTTCACCTCGGTCGTCGACCTCGCGGCGGCCGAGCTGCTGCGCGAATCGCTCCTGCGCCTCGGCCGCCGCCACCGGGCTCTGCTGCTCAACCTGGAAGACCCCGAGCTGCGGGCGCTCGCCGCCGGGGCGCCCTCCACTCCCGCCGGCGCGTTCGCCCAGGTGGCGAGCCTCGAGATCCAGCTCGCCAACCGGCGGCTCGCCCGGCATCTGCGCCGCGGCGGCATCCGGGTGGTCAACACCCCCGCCGACCGCCTCGCCCTGGAAGCCCTGGAAGGGTACCTGGCGATCTTCCGCGGGGGCGCCGCTTCGGCACCGCGCCTGTAACGTTTCCCGGTCTCTCCCGCCCAACCTTGTGACAACGGCCTGACAGGCATCGTCTGTCATCCAACAAGGAGGAGAGATATGAGCTCACTGTTCAATGCAAGAGCCTCGGGAAGAGTCCTGGGAGTCCTTCTGCTCGGCGTGGTCCTCGCCGCCCTGGCGGCCCCCGCGGCGCAGGCGCAGCCGTTCGGCGCGTGGGCGACGTTCAGCGGGCCGACCAACGGCTACATCAACGTCGCGGACAACGCGGCCTTCAACCCCACGGGCGCGATCACCATCGAGGCGTGGGTCGACGTGACCATCCCGGCGGGCCAGCAGTGCATCAGCATCGTCGGCAAGGGGTGGACCGAGGCTTGGTGGCTCGGGATCTGCCAGAACGGCGCCAACCAGGTCGTGCGTTCCTACATCCGCGGTTACGACAGCGTCAACGGGTCGACCAACGGAAAGATCAACCGCGACGCCGGCATCGTGCCGGCGGGCCAGTGGACCCACGTCGCGGTGGTCTTCAACGGCGCGCAGCGCCTGCACTACATCAACGGCGAGCTCGTCGGCTCCTGGGCGGAGACGCAGGCGCTGACCGCCAGCGCGCGGCCCATACAGATCGGCAGCGACTTCAGCTACAACCACACGCCCGCCGGCGCCATCGACGAGGTGCGGCTGTGGAACGTGGCCCGGAGCGTGAGCCAGATCCGCAGCAAGATCAACGTCGTCGTCCATTCTCCCCAGGCCGGGCTGGTGGCCGTCTGGCCGCTCGACGGCGGCGCCAACGACGTAGTCGGCGGGCACAACGGCACCGTCCTGGGCTCCGGCGTTGCCGCCCTCACCTTCCCGGCGACGCTCAGCTGCGGATCGAGCACCACGGCGGCGCTCTGCCTGCAGGGGCGCTTCGCCATTACCACGAAGTTCCGCGCCGCCACCGCGCCGGGACCGACCGACGGCAGCGGCCATGTGGTGGTCGCCGGCGCCAACTCGGGGATCTTCTGGTTCTTCAGCTCGGACAACTGGGAGGTGATGGTCAAGGCGATCAACGCCTGCGGTTTCAACAACCGCTACTGGATCTACTCGGCGGCGACGACCGACCGCTTCTATCGCATGGAAGTGCTCGACGTCCGGGCCGGCGTGCAGAAGATCTACTTCAACTACGCCGGTCCGCCGGCGCCGGCGGTGACCGACAACACCGACGCCTTCGCGACCTGCCCGTAGGCATCGGAACGTCGTAGGCTCGAAGGACCCGGGTGACCGGGTCTTTCGCTTTCTGGCCCGGAGACGGCCCGGCTGGAGCTGTAACGCTCCGTGCCTTCCCGACGCCCAAATGCTAGAGGCGAAATTCATCAATCTTTGGAGACTCTCATGATTTCAAGATCTTTAGTGCTTCGCCGGCTGGTCAAGCCCTTCCTGGCCATGGGGCTCCTGGTATCCGCCCTGGCGCCCGCGCATGCCGTGGTCAGCACCGTGTTCAACTGTCCAAGCTCCCCTCACAACGGCGGGAACCACGACGCCCTTTATAACGGCTTCTTCGTGCAGAACCTCGCCGCCGCCAACCTGCATACGGTCGTCCTGTACTACACGACGGACCAGAGCGGCACCTACACGCTGACGTTGACCGCCCGGCGCAACTCGTACACTGGTCCTGTGGTCGGAATGTTGACGAAGACCGTCTCCCTTTCCAGCTCGTCGGATACGGCGGTGACCTGGAATTTCGCTGACGCTCCGTTCACCTCCGGCTCCACCGCCTACTTCACTCATACCCAGAGCGGCACCGGCAACGTTCAGTTCAACATGAGGCCGGATGGCGATTGTCCCGGCGACGAGGAGACGGTAGGGACCAGCTCGGGTATCAACGGCTTCAGCGTCGCCGTAACCATTACCCAGAACACATCCTCGGGCTCCACGGCCTGCGTCGCCAATGCCACCACCCTGTGCATCGACGACCAGGCGGGGGACAAGCGCTTCCAGGTCCGGGTCACGTACTCGACGACCCAAGGGGGCGGCCTCTCCGGGACCGGTCATGCGATCCCGCTGACGTCGCTGGGGGTGAACCGGGGCGGGCTGTTCTGGTTCTTCGGCTCCGACAACCCAGAGATGCTGATCAAGATCCTCAACGGCTGCTCCATCAATAACCGCTTCTGGGTCTACTACGCGGCCGGGACCAATGTCGGCTTCCACGTGACGGTCACGGACCTGAAGTTGGGGAACGCCGTGAGCTACAGCAATACGGATCTCAACCAGGCACCCCCGGTTCAGGACGTCGGCGCGCTGGCCTGCCAGTAGCTTCCCGCATCGGGTAGTCGATGTACCCCCGCTCGCCCCCCTGATAGAAGGTGGCGCGGTCGGGGGTGTTAAGCTCCACCCCCTCGGCGAAGCGCTCGGGCAGGTCGGGGTTGGCCAGGAAGAGCACGCCGAAGGAGATCAGATCCGCCTTGCCCGCCGCGAGGGCCGCGTTGCCGGTCTCCCGGTCGTAGCCGCCGTTGAGGATGAAGGGGCCGTGGAAGAGCGGGCGCAGCAGTGGCGCCACCGGGGTCTCCGCGCGGGGCGCCAGCGGCTCGACGGCGTGGAGATAGGCGAGGCCGAAGCGGTCGAGCTCCCGCGTCGCGTGGCTGAACGTCGCCACCGGGTCCGAGTCGCTCATGCTGTTGAACGAGCCGGTGGGGGAGAGGCGGACCCCGACCCGGTCCGCCCCCCAGACCCCGGCCACCGCCTCCGTCACTTCGAGCAGGAAGCGGGCGCGGTTCTCGACCGGGCCGCCGTAGGCGTCCGTCCGCCGGTTCGTTCCGTCGCGCAGGAACTGGTCGATCAGGTAGCCATTGGCGCCGTGCAGCTCGACGCCGTCGAACCCGGATTCCAGCGCCTGCCGGGCGCCGTGGGCGAACTGCTCCACCACGCCGGCGATCTCATCCGTCTCCAGGGCGCGCGGGACCCCGAAGGGCTTCGGCCCCTCGGCCGTGAAGGTCTGCCCCTCGGCCGCGAGCGCCGACGGCGCCACCGGCAACCCTCCGTCCGGCTGCAGCAGCGGGTGCGAGATCCGCCCGACGTGCCAGAGCTGGGCGAAGATCCGCCCGCCGCGCTCGTGGACGGCGTCCGTCACCCGGCGCCACCCCGCGACCTGGGCCTCCTCGTGGATGCCCGGCGTGCCCGGATAGCCCACGCCCTGATGCGAGACCTGCGTCCCCTCGGTGACGATCAGCCCGGCCGAGGCGCGCTGGGCATAGTAGGTGACCGCGGAAGCGCTGGGGACGTTCCCCGCGACGGCGCGGTTGCGGGTCATCGGCGCCATCACCATGCGATTGCGCAGCGTATAAGGTCCAAGCTGAACCGGCGTCAGCAACGTCGGATGCTGCTCTGTGCTCATGGGATCTCTCCTGAATGGTTGACGGGTTAATCATTCATGGCTGAATGATACACCTGATGGCGCAGATGCAAGGCGTCCAGAGAGGTATACGGGGTAGAATCCCCACCATGAACGCGGCTCGCCGGACTCTCGGCCGCTGGCTGCTCGCCGCCCTGATCGAGCGGGGCTGCGATCCCACCACGGTGCGCCTGCCGCGGCGGGTCACCAGCGTCCGGCCGCTCACCGCGCGCGAGATGGCGGAGCTCAGACCGCTGACCGCCTCGCTCGTCCCGCTCTCGAACCTGCTGCCGCTGCCCCGGCAGGTCCGGCGTGCCGTCTATGAAGTCTAGGCCGCGTTGAAAGAGAATGGGCTTCCCAGTCACCTTACCAACAGACCGCGAGGGAACGGCATGGGTCTCAAAGAAGTCCTGAGCAAGATGAGGATCGTGGAGCTGGATCCCGACCCGCTGGCAAGCCCGGCGCCCGTGCCCCCCGTGCCCCAGATGCCGCCGGCGGCGTCCGGGAGCCGGCCGGCTCCGCCGACCGACCTCCGCGATCTCCTCGGGGACATTCCCGCGCCGCCGCCCATCGACGAGCGCAAGCTCGCCGCCGCGGCGCCCGAGGGGGGAGACGACGACGACATCCCGGACTTCCCGGCGGTCTACAAGGCCGCCGGGGTGGTCGATCCGCCGCATGGCTACAGCGCCTACAAGGTGCTCGAGATCTTCGCCTCCCCGGGCTTCGCCTCGCTCGACCTGCGGGCCAAGGCGGCGGCTCTCACCGGGTTCCTCAACATGGCCCCCTCGGGGCCGGTGCCGGTCACCGATATCGTCCAGGACGCCGTCCGCCGCGACCAGGCGCTCGACAAGTTCGAGGAGTTCCTGCGCTCCAAGCAGGGGGCGCGCGCCGAGCAGATCGACAAGGAGAACGCCCGGCTCCAGGCCGAGATCGACGAGATCACCCGCCGCAACCGGGAGAAGATAGAGGCCAACCGGATCGCGCTCGAGACCGAGCAGGCCCGCCTCACCCGCTGGCTGGTGCTCAAGCGGGCGGAGGAGCGCAAGCTCTTCGACGCCGTCACCCCGTTCGTCGAGAAGAACCCCATCTCGACGGCCGACACCCCCCGCCCCCCGGCTCCCGCCGCGCCGGGAGGGAACCAGGCTTGATCCCGTCCTGGCGACCTGTTCAGTGAAGTATCTATTCGGGAACTATTTCGGGAAATATTGAGGAGAAAGCCATGTTCCAGCGCATCGCCCGAGTGTTCAAGTCGTGGATCGGCTATTTCATCTCCTTTGCCGAGGATCCGGAAGTCATGCTCCAGGAGTCCATCGAGGAGATGCGCAACACCCTGCCCAAGCTCAACCAGATCCTGATCACCACCCGGGCCACGGTCATCCGCCTGGAGCAGGGGAAGGCGGCGCTCGAGGGGCGGGAGAAGCAGCTCATCAACTCGATCAAGGCCGCCCTCACCGAGGGGAGCCCCGAGTCGCGCCGCCTCGCCGAGGACGACGCCGCCAGCCTGCAGCAGGTGCGCCAGGAGCTGCAGACCACCAACGACCAGCTCGCGGCGGCCAGCAAGGCCTTCGAGAACTCCCAGATCACGGTGCAGGACATCAAGGAGAAGCTGCGACTGAAGATGGAAGAGAGCCGCAAGGCGATCACCGAGTCGCGCAACGCCGCGGCGCTCCGCAACGCCGCCTCGGCCATCGCCGAGCTCGACACCTACGGCACCGCCGCCACCAACGACAAGTACCTCGACGAGATCCGGCAGAAATCGGCCGAGGCCAAGGCCGCCGTCGAGGTGGCCACCGGCGGGCTCGACGTCGAGCGGATCAAGAACGAGCGCAAGGCCCGGTCGCTGCAGGCGCAGAGCGTGCTCTCCGAGTTCGAGGTCGAGATGGGCCTCAAGAAGCCGGACGCGAACCGCGAGGCCGCCCCCTTCCCGACCGCGGCGACCCCGACGGCCACGCCGCAGAAGCTGCCCGAGGCCGGGTAGAAGGAACCGAACGCGATGCCCGAAACCGCCGCCCCGCCCTCTCCGGCCGTGTTCCTCGACTCGCTCCCGCCGTGGGCGTCGGAGCTGGTGCGCGCCATCACCGCCAAGCAGTCGAACACCTTCGTGCTGCACGGCGTGCCGGCCGACCTGATCCCGGTCCGCGGTCCGGCGGGGCTGCGCTTCCTCTCGCTCGACGACTTCCTGGTCCAGCAGCTGTTCGGCGGCTGGCAATCGATCGTCACCTACAACCGCGCCGAGGGGCTCGGCTTCGCCACCCCGGCGGCGCGCAGCCACTTCCTGGACCGGCTGCGCGGCTACGACACCGTCCACGGCACCAGCTGGGCGGACACCCTGCCGCGCGACGCCCCCAACTGCTTCGCCCTCCTCGACTCCTACTTCCGCCACTGCGCCTGCCTCCAGCCGGCCCGGCCGGTGGTGCTGCTGCTGCCGTTCGCCGAGACGATCGTCCCCGCGGCCGAGGTGGCCTACCGCACCCCCGAGGACCGCGCCGTCCTCGTCTACCTGCGCAAGTGGTCGCAGGACCCGGTGCTGCTGGCCAAGAACATCGTCGTGGTGATGGTGACCGAGAGCCTGTCCGAGCTCGATCCCAAGCTCGTCCGCTCGCATGCCACGCGGGAGGTGGAGATCGTCCGCCCCGACGCCCGGGAGCGGCTGACCTACCTCGAGGCGGTGCGCTCGCCCGAGTGGTACGCGTCGAAGTCCGACCTTCCCCCGGCCCGCCTGGCGGAGATGACCGCCGGCATGACCCGCGTGCAGATCGGCCAGCTCCTCGACGGCACCGACGCCAACGGCGAGCGCCTGACGCGCGAGCGGGCGCGGGACGTCAAGAAGGAGGTCATCGAGACCGAGGGGCTGGGGCTGCTGGAGTACGTCGAGCCCAAGTTCGACCTCTCGATGGTGGCCGGCATGCCGGCGGTCAAGGACCGCCTCCGCCGCGCCGCCCGCGCCATCGCCCGGGGGAACCCGGCGGCGGTGCCCATGGGCTATCTCGTCTGCGGCCCGGTGGGGAGCGCCAAGACCTTCCTCGTCGAGTGCTTCGCCCGCGAGATCGGCTTCCCGTGCGTGAAGCTGAAGAACTTCCGCTCGATGTGGGTGGGCTCGACCGAGTCCAACCTGGAGCGGATCCTGAAGATCCTCTCGGCGCTCACCCCGGTGGGCGTGGTGATCGACGAGGCCGACGCCGCCCTCGGCAACCGCGACCAGCAGGGGGATTCGGGCACCCAGAACCGCGTCTTCGCCCAGATCGCCGCCTTCATGGGGGACACCCGCAACCGCGGCAACATCCTCTGGTTCCTGATCACCGCCCGCCCCGACCTGCTGCCGATCGACCTCAAGCGCCAAGGGCGGGCCGAGGAGCACATCCCGCTCTTCTACCCGGAGACGGCGGCCGAGTACGACGAGATCTACGGCGTGATGCTGAAGAAGCTGGGGATCAAGACCGCGGTGACCACCATCACGGCGGTGGCGACCGAGGACCAGTACCTCGGCCTCTCCGGCTCGGACCTCGAGGCGGTCCTGGTGCGGGCGATCCTCGAAGCCGAGTCCGCCGAATCCTCCGAGGTCAAAACGGAGCACCTCCAGAAGGCTTTCGCGGACTTCATTCCGCCCGTCAACAACCACGAGCGCGAGATGCAGATCCTCGTCGCCGTCCTCGAGTGCACCAGCCGCGAGCTCCTCCCGGAGCGCTTCCGCACCCTCGACCGCGGCGAGATCCAGGCGCGGGTCAACGAGATCAAGCGCGAGCTGCGGCTGCTCTAGGTGTAGAGCGCATTGAACGAATCATGACACCGGAAGAGCTTCACGAAGCCCTGGCAGCGGAGAGTGAGCGCGTCGAGTGGAAGCAGTCCCCATCCGACGTGAGTGACATCCTCCGCGCCGCCAGCGCTCTGGCCAACGATCTCGCAGACAGCCGGCGTCCCGGCTACCTTGTCCTGGGAGTGGCCAACAACGGGCGGATCGTTGGCCTCCAGGGAGACCTCGACCAGGAGCAGCAGAAGCTCGCGAACCGTTTGTCCTCGACGAGGTTGCTGCCAACTCCGACCTACAGCATGGAGCCGGTGGAGCGGGATGGCGGAACCTTGTTGATCGTGCGAATCGAGCCTTACCCCGTCCCTCCCGTGGTCGTGGTGGACGGTACAGCCTGGATTCGCCGCGGGACCATCACCGAGCGAGCGCGGGAAGCGGATCTGCTGCGGCTTCGCGAGCGGCGTCCAGAGAACCGTCAGCCTTTCGACTACCGCCTCCTGCCCGGCATCTCCCTCGGGGACCTCCAGTCGTCCATTCTGCGTCCCATGTATGAGACGGCGAAGGATGCCGATCACGATCCTGACAGCTTTCCGGATCTGGAGACTTGGCTCACCAGTAAGGATCTGGGTCGCGCCCTGCCGAGAGGCTGGACGCCCAATGCCGCGGCAATCCTCCTTTTCGGCGAAGCGCCTCAACGATTCATCCCCGGGGCCACGGTCGAATTCGTCCGCTATGGCGGCACGGATGTCGACTCTCCGGTGGCCTTACGTAAAACAATTGTTGGGGCCCTTCCCGGTCAGCTCGAAGCGCTTTGGGCCCAGCTCAACGCGCATCTCGCCAGCGTCCCCATGCCGGTGGACGGAATCAGAGCGCCTTACCGCCCCGAGTACCCCCTTGAAGCGCTGAAGGAGCTGGCGCGCAACCTGGTGCAGCATCGGCTTTACGAGGGGACGAATGCGCCCGCCCGTGTCGAATGGTTCGACGACCGGATCGTCTTTTCGAACCCTGGAGGCCCTTTCGGACACGCCAGCGAAGGGGATTTCGGCAGTCATTCGGATTACCGCAATCCCACGATCACCCGTTGGCTCGTGGAGCTCGGCTATGTCGAGCAACTCGGCCGCGGTATACGTCTGGTGAGGCGCATGCTGGCCCAGAATGGAAATCCCGGCTTGCAGGTCGAAACGGACGGATACACGATCGTAACGGTGCGGAAAGTGTCATGAAGAGTCTTGTCCTTTTCAATAGCATGGGAGGCGTAGGCAAGACGACACTCACCTTCAACATCGCTCACATGGCGGGAAGGTTGGGACTGCGGACCGTGGTTCTCGACTACGATCCCCAGTGCAATCTGTCCGCTGCCTTTCTGAGCGAGGAGAAGCTCGCGGATCTGTGGGAAGCTGAAAGCCCTCTCGGGCGAACGGTCTTCGCTTGTATCGATCTCGTCCGACGTGGAAAGGGAGAGGTCGTTTCACCAGACCTCCTGTCCGTCGCGGACAATCTGTGGCTTTTGCCAGGGCACTTGGCGCTCTCCCGTTTCGAGCAGACCCTGGCGGAAGAGTGGCCCAAAACGAATGCTACGGATAATGAACGCGCGCTCGACGTGACGACGGCTCTGGACGTGCTCTCAAACAGGGCGGCGGAAATCGCCCAGGCCGATCTGGTTCTGGTCGACGTCGGACCGAGCTTGGGAGCTCTCAATCGCTCGGCTCTCCTTGCCTGTGACGCGGTCGCGTTTCCCCTGGCTCCAGACCTGTTCAGCCTTCAGGGCCTCCGAAATGTCGGCCCCACTTTGCGAGATTGGCGTCAGGACTGGCAAACGGTGCGAGAGCGCCGCATGAGGGATCGACCTCAGTCAACCCTGCCGCCTCATGACTTTTCCCCGATCGGATACATCGTGCAGCAACATCTTGCGCGAGTCGATCGGCCGTTCACTGGATACGCACGCTGGGCGGAGCGGATTCCCGAGATCTTCCACGAATACGTTCTCGATGAGAGCGGCTTCTCCATGGCTGGACGTGACTTCGATTCGGACCCGTCTTGCATCTCAACCATCAAGCACTTTGCCAGCCTCGCTCCGCTCGCTCAGATCGCGCGCAAGCCAATTTTCGACCTCAAAGTCGCGGATGGAATCGGCGGAGGTCAGATCCAGAGCGTAGCCAAGAGCCGAAAAGAATTTGCGGGACTTGTCAGCACGCTTGCCAAGCGGCTGAGCGTGCCAGTTCCCGAGACGGAGCTGTGGCAATCAGCCCTTCCGCTTGACCGTAGCTAACCCGTGAGGTATCCATGCAGATCAAGTTCATCAGCGTCATGGTCGAAGATCAGGAGAGCGCCCTGCGGTTCTACACGTCCGTCCTCGGCTTCGAGAAGATGGCGGACATCCCGATGGGGGAGTACCGCTGGCTCACGGTGACCTCGCCCGACGGCGTCGAGGGCGTCGAGCTGGTGTTGGAGCCGATGGCCTTTCCGCCGGCCCGCGCCTACCAGAAGGCCCTGTTCGAAGCGGGGATCCCCGCCACCGCCTTCATCACCAAGGACATCGCCGCCGAGGTCGAGCGCCTCAAGGCCCGTGGAGTCAAATTCCACGGGGAGCCCAAGGCCATGGGGCCCATCACGGCCGTGAGCTTCGAGGACACCTGCGGGAACCTCATCAATCTCGTTCAGCCCGAATAGATGACCCGCTACGGCTTCCTCCTCGAGACCTACGATACCGAGCGTCTGAAGACCCTCTCCGTCTGGTCGCAGTTCCGGGACGGGGATCTCCGTTTCCGGCCGGAGCCGCGGGCGCGGACGCCGCACGAGCAGATGGTCCACCAGTGCGTCAGCGAGGACGTCTGGTTCAAGGGCATGCTGGGGATCGATCTCGGCGCGGCGGCGCTGCCCGCCGAGGAGACGCGCCTCGCCTTCCTCCGGACGTACGCCGGCGCTTCCGGCAAGCGCCTCGAACGGCTGCGCGGGATGCCGGACGAATGGTTCGAGGGCCCCACCCGCTTCTTCGACGTCGAGCGCAGCCGGGCCTGGGTGCTGACGCGGCGCATCGCCCACTCGGCTCACCATCGCGGCCAGCTCACCGTCTACCTGCGCCTGCTGGGATCGAGCCTTTATTCGACCTACGGCCCCACCGCGGACACCGGCGGCCTGTTCCAGAACGGCGCCCCGGTCCTCTACCGCTATCCGGACCTCGATCGCCTCCTGGAAGCGGAAACCCGCGGCGGCGACTCCCCGCCGCTGCCCGGGCCGGGCGTCAAGAGCCCCACCGAGCGGCCGGACTGAAGAGCCGTCCCATGGTCTCCACGGCACAGCGCCGCCCCGGGGAGCGCGGCAAGTGGCGGAACGTCTCGCTGCTCGCGCTGGCCGCGCTGCTCGGCATGTCGGTCTGGTTCTCGGCGTCGGCGGTGGTGCCGCAGCTCACCCTGGAGTGGGAGCTCTCCGGCGCCCTGCAGTCCTGGCTGACCACCAGCGTGCAGATCGGCTTCGTGGCCGGCGCCCTGCTGAGCTCGCTGCTAACCCTCTCCGACCGCCTGCCGGCCCAGCGTCTGCTGGCGGTGAGCGCGCTGGCCGCCGCGGCGTTCAACGCCGCCATCCCGCTGCTCGACCTGGAGCCCGGCCCGGCGCTCGTCTGCCGGTTCCTCACCGGCTTCGCCCTCGCCGGCGTCTACCCGCCGGGGATGAAGCTGGTGGCGTCCTGGTGCCGGGAGGACCGCGGCCTCGGCATCGGCCTGCTGGTGGGCGCGATCACCCTGGGCACGGCGGTCCCGCATTTCCTCAACGCCGCGCCGGGAGGCATGCCGCCCTGGCGGAGCGTGCTCCTGCTGACGTCCGGGATGGCGGTCGTCGCGGCGCTGATCGGCGCCTTCCTCGTGAAGCCCGGCCCCTATCTCGGCAAATCGCCCCCCTTCGACTGGCGCGCGGCGGTCCGCGTGCTGGGCGACCGTCCGGCGCGGCTCGCCAATTACGGCTATCTGGGCCACATGTGGGAGCTCTACGCGATGTGGGCCTGGGTGCCTCTCTGTCTGCTCGCGAGCTACCAGGAGGCGGGCTGGAGCCCCCGCGCCGCCCGTCTCGCTGGTGCCGTCGCCATCTCCGCGGGAGGCCTTGGGAGCCTGCTGGCCGGCAAGCTGGCGGACCGGCTGGGGCGCACGCGGATCACCGTCGTGAGCCTGGCCGCCTCCGGCGTCTGCGCGCTGGCCGCCGGCTTCGTCTTCCACCGTCCCGCCCTGCTGACCTTCCTCTGCGTCGTCTGGGGGTTCGCCGTGGTGGCGGATAGCGCGCAGTTCAGCGCCGCCGTCTCCGAGCTGGCCGATCCGCGCTACGTCGGCACCGCGCTGACCGTGCAGACCAGCCTCGGCTTCCTGCTCACCACCGTGACCCTGCGGATCATCCCGCCGCTGCGCGACCTTCTGGGCTGGGAGCGGGCCTTCGCCCTCCTGGCCCTGGGACCCGCGTTCGGCATCTGGAGCATGCTCCGCCTGCGCCGGCTGCCGGAGGCGCAGAAGATGGCGGGCGGGCGTCGGTAATGAGATCGACCTCTACGAAATCAGGAGAATCACAATGACCGAGCTGAAGGGGGACGCGACCAAATCGCGGTTGCTGGCGGCGTTCGTCGACAATACCCTGGCCATCATCCTCTGCCTGTTGATCGCCTCCAAACTCCCGGGGGACCTGTCTTCCGGGGTTCGATGGACGATGGCGATCGCCTCCTATCTCGCGTATTTTATGATTCAGGAGGCGATCTGGCAGACGACGCTGGGAAAGAGGTTGTTCGGCTTGGTCGTCGTCCGGCTGGACGGCAGCCCGGCGGGGTGGGCGGAGGCCGGATGGCGGACGCTGCTCCGGATCGGAGAGGTCAATCCCATTTTGCTGGGAATGCTTCCCGGCGGCCTCATGGTGGCCTTCTCCAAGAGAAAGCAGCGGATCGGAGATCTCCTGGCGGGTGCCGTCGTCGTCCGGCGGAAGGATCTGGACGTGCGTTGACCCACGGACCCATGTCGGGTTATCGTAACAACTCAATTTAAATCGGGCCTTGCGGCCCTGAATTGGAGGTCACGATGCGCAAGAGGATCTCGAAGCTGGTTCTGTGTCTGGGAATCCTGTCCGCGGCTTGCGTGGGAGGGCTTTCCCCGCGGCAGGCGGCTGCCGACCGTTTTTGTCCGGATTACTGCTACGACCCGGCCTGCACCTGCATCTTTCATTGCTGGAGCATGGGCAGCAGTTGCATCTGCCAGGATTTTTGCATTTCCGAATAGCGGGATAGCGGTCGTTAGCCCAAACGTAGCGGCACTCTCCAGAACGCAAAAAAGCCCCCGTGTCACATCCGCGGGGGCCTTTTCGTATCGCCTCTCGGCTTCCAGCTACGTCACTGCGTCTTGAGGAACTCCATCAAATCCCGCTTGTCGGCGTCGGAGAGCTGCGTGCCGTAGAGGTGCCCTTCGTTGGAGTTGCCCGCCACGCTGGTGTCGAGCAGGAATCCCACCGCCTGCGCCTGCGGCCCGTCGTGGACGAACCCGAGATTCGCGGGATCGTAGACGTTGTACCCCTTGTAGAACTGCTTCGGCCGCTTCTCGACCGGCTGCAGGAGGTCCCAGAGCGTCGGCACGGAGCCGTTGTGCAGGTAGGGCGCGCGGGCCCAGGCGCCGTCGATCGGCAGGTTGCTGTACCCCTCGGTCTTGCGGTAGGCGTCGAACAGGAACGGCGTCTCGTGGATGGAGTGGAACGTCGACACCAGCCCCTTGGTGAACGAGGCGAGCCGGTGCGGATCGGTGCCCACCTGGGCGATCGGGGTCACCGTTCCCACCCGCTCGGTGCCGAAGGCGTGGCAGCTGGCGCACTGGCTCTCGAAGATCGACCAGCCGTGCTGCAACCGGGAGGCGTCCACCGGATACGGGTACTTCGGCGGCGGCTGCTCGCGGACGAAGGCGGTGACGCGGTTGAAGTTGGGCACCACCACCGAGTCGGGAGTGGCGCCGATCGCCATCGCGGCCGCGAAGTTGCGCTCCACGATCTTGTCGTTGTTGCCGTCCCAGTGCAGGTACATCCCCTCCCGCGAGCGCTGGTTCCAGATCACCGGCAGGTCGACGGTGCCGATGGTGCCGTCGTCCGGCAGGTGGAAGACCGTGATCTTGGTCGGGTTGAAGGTGTCGGTGCGGCCGCGCCCCTGCTGCGGCCGGCTCTTCTGCCAGGAGTAGCCGACCTGCTGCTGGGCCAGGCCGCTCTTGGCGAACGGGATGATCACCCAGCGGTAGACCTGGCTCTCGGCCCAGCCGAGCTTGTGCAGCTTGTCGATGCGCGCCAGGAGGTTGTCCGCGGTGAATCGCGGATCGCTGGAGCACCTGTAGAGGAACCACTGGAACGACTCCAGGTCGAGCTCGTGGGCCGAGCCGCCGAGGATCAGCTGCGGGGCGGCCGCCTCCGTGGCGCGGTAGCTGGCGGTGTGGCAGAGGGCGCAGTTGGGCTCGACGCTCGGATAGCCGATCTGCCGCTTGGCGAAGCCGACCGGCAGCTCGTGCCCGGGCTCGTAGAGGATGCCGAACGAGGCCCAGCCGTTCTTCTTGCCGGGCAGCAGGTCGGGGCAGACGTCCGGCAGCACCTGCCAGAGGTAGTAGGGGACGCGGTTGGCCATGCTCAGGCCGATCGCCCCATACTTGAACTGCTCCGTGGGGTCCTTGAACACCTGGTCGGGCTCGATCTTCAGGAGATAGGTGTAGAACACGTAGCCGACGCTGCCGAGGGCGAGGAGCAGGACCACCGCCACCGCCACCACCACAGGCGAGCGGAAAGGCGCGGCCACCCTCTGGGCTCCCGCCCGGAAGATCCGCGAGAGGTTGGCGGCGCTCAGCTTGTAGGGCTCGGGCAGGCCGCGCTGGAGCAGCACGAACAGGATCACGGCGAAGACCCCCTGGACCAGCCCGAGGAAACGCGGCGGGCCGTCGAGGCTCCACCGGTTGGCCGCCGCCACCCAGAACAGACAGCCCATCACCCGCGCGATCACCGTCAGCCAGGCATAGACGTGATAGCGCAGCGGGTTGGACGCGGTGGGGAAGGCGAAGATCGCCGTCTGGATCAGCAGCAGCCCGGCGTTGCTGAGCCAGAGATAGGTGTAGGGGGTCGTCGAGGCGCCCAGCCAGGCCGCCAGCGAGGCGGGGGCGGCCAGCGCCCAGAGCGCGAACACCAGGCTGAGGGCCACGGAGATCCAGAGCACCCAGCGGAAGCCGTTGAGGGCGCTCTCGCTGGCCGCCGGAGGATCGATGACCGCGGGTTCCGGCGGGCCCCCCTTGCGGTAGCCGAGCCAGAGCAGGACCAGGAAGATCACGGCGAACGTCCCGTCCAGCATCCAGAAGTTCTGGATCGAGCCGGGGAGCTTCCAGCGCGCGTTCTGCCAGAGCCAGAAGAGGGCGGCCAAGGCGCGCCCGGCGACCGACAGCCAGGCGAACAGGCGGTAGCGCAGCGGGTGCGCCGCGGCCGGCAGATAGAACATCGTGGCCGCGGCCAGCACCACGCCGGCCAGGGCCAGCCAGACGTAGGAGACCGCCGTCGAGCCCGGCCCCAGGGTGGCCTCCAGGAGGTCGGGCACGAAGATCGCGGGGACGATGAAGCCCAGGTTGGCCACGACGCCCACCCAGGTGAGCCAGCGGAACCAGCGGAGATATCCGTTCACGAATCGTTCTCCTCTTTTAGACCTGCGGCGTCTGCTCGAGATGCGCGGTTTTTTCGAGATGCTCCAGAATCAGCGGATAGGTGTCCCGGACGGCGTGCTGGCCGAAGATGCAGTCGATGTGGCCATAGCCGGGGATCACGAAGCGGTCGTAGAGCGACGGGTCGTTGCGGGACTTCAGCAGCTCGACGGTGAGCTCGGTGCTCTCCGGCAGGTAGCAGCGGTTCTCGGCGCCGTGGATGAAGCGCATCGGGATCGCCAGCCGGTCGATGTGCGGCATGTAGACGTCCTGGTCGTCGTGCGAGACCACGTGCTTCTCGCGCACCATCAGCCCCAGGTGCTCGAAGGTCGCCATGTTGCTCACCCCGAACAGTTCGTGCAGGTTGTCGTGGATGTGCTGGCCGAGCTGCTCGTGCTGGTAGAGCAGCGCGTACATGAAGGTGATGCGGTGGCAGACCGGGCTGTCGCACTCCTGGTTCGGCGGCATCGGCGGCAGGCGCAGCACCTCGTCGTAGAGGCGGCTCTTCCAGTCGGCGTTGGAGTCGACGTAGGCGGTGAGCGACTTGATCCCCAGCGCGTCCATGATGTTCGGGAGATGGAGGCCGGTCTTGATCCGCGTCGCCAGCGGCGTGATCAGGTTGGTGGCGATCTGCGAGCAGACCACCGAGCGCACCCCCTGCAGCCCCGCCAGCAGGCCCATGAAGAAGGTGTTGGCGCCGTAGCAGTGCACCACCGCCTGGATCGTCTCGGCGCCGGTGAGCCGCCGGACCTCCGCCACCGCCTCCGGATGATCGATGGTGGCGATCTGGTCGCCGTTGGACTGCTGCTGGCTGGCCGCCAGGGCGACGCTGACCCGGAAGTCGAACAGCCAGAGGTCGAACCCCTGGGCGTAGAGGAACTCCAGCAGGTTGGTCTCCGGCAGGTCGGTGGAGAAGATCTCGCTCGACACGCCGGCGCCGTGCACCATCAGCACCGGCCCGCGGGTGCCCCCCTGGTACCGCGTCAGCCGCAGGTCGACGCCGTCGCTGGTGCGGAAGTAGTGGATCTCGGGCGCGCCCACCTTCAGCGGGCGCTTCTCGCGCGGCGGCGCGTCCGGATTGAAGTAGGTCTCCGGGACGAAGATGCCGCCGTAAGCGTGGAACAGCACGCCGGCGAAGAAGGTGCCGAAGCGGACGATTCCCGCGATCTCCGCCTTGCGGTCGGGAGCGTTGGTGACCTTGAGCGTGGTCATCTGGTGCGCGAAATCCGCGGGGTGGATGTGGAGAATCCCCTTGCCCTCCACCGGGCCGCTCTCGTCATCCCCCTGATAGACGGTGACGTAGAGCGTGGTGGTCTGCGGCCAGAGATGCAGCACGGAGCTGTCGTCCACCTGCTTGAAGCCCTTGAAGAAGAAGGTCTTCCCCTCCTGCGAGCGCAGCTTCATGCGGTAGTCCATGTTGCGCAGGTCGACCCCTTCGGGATTGCTGACGAAGAGGTTGAACGTCCCCTCCGTGACGGTCAGGGGCTGGGCCGACAGCGCGCTCGCCGTGACCGTGCCGGTGATGCCGGCGGCGTGCTCAGGCTGCTCGATCAGGGCGTCGAGATCGTCGGACTCGATGGTGAGGGTGAACTGCATGGCCGAGCCCGCCTGCTTGCCCTGCTCCTCCGCCCGCTCGTAGTCGTCCTTCACCACGGTGGAGAAGTAACCCTTCATGGTTTCGGTGAACCGGATTCCTAGTTTCTGTGCACTGGATGAAGCCTGTGCGCTGGATGATGAAAGATCGTTCATGTCCTCTCCTCCTGCCCAAGAAGGGAGCGCGGCCTCGGGCGAGGCGGCGACGTTGTCGCAGGTTTTATAAACAATAATTTATCAGACCCGGCCGGCGCTTGTCACGTCCCGGGCCGCTGAATCGTCTTCGCTGCGATGACCCACGAAGGGAGACGACCCATGACATACCCTGCATCCCATAGTCACGCATCCCAAAGCTCCAGATCCCATAAGGTCCTGATCCTCGGCGGCGGTTACGCCGGGATGATCGCCGCGGCCCGCATCGGCGCCCGCGCCGAGGTGACCCTGATCGATGCCCGCCCCGAATTCGTCCAGCGCATCCGCCTCCACGAGATGCTGGCCGGCGGCGCCCCCAAGACCCTCGGCTTCGCGCGCTGGCTCGGCCGGCGCGGCGTCCGCTTCGTCCAGGCCCGCGTCGAGAGCCTGGAGCCCGGCCGGCAGCGCGTCGTGACGCGGAGCGGCGACGGCGGTCCCATCGAGCTCGGCTACGACACCCTGATCCTCGCCCTGGGGAGCGCCACGGCCTCCGGGGTTCCGGGAGTGGCCGAAAACGCCGTCCGTCTGGACGATCCCGCCACTCTCCACGCGGCGGCGTCCAAGGTGCGTGCCCTCGCCGGCTCCGGCGGCCGGGTGCTCGTGGTCGGCGGCGGGCTCACCGGCATCGAGACCGCCGCCGAGCTCGCCGAACGCCACCCCGGCCTGCGCGTCACCCTCGCGACCCGCGGCCGGGTGGGGGAGGGGTACTCGATAGCTGGAGCGGAGCACCTGCGGCAGCGTTTGGCCGGGCTGGGGATCTTGATTCTCGATCGGGCTGGCGTCCAGAGCCTCGACCCGGGCCGCGCCTGGCGGCAGGACGGCGGCGCGATCGACTTCGACCTCTGCGTCTGGGCCGGCGGCTTCGCGGCCTCGGGCCTGGCGCGGGAGGCGGGTCTCGCCGTGGACCGCGCCAGTCGCGTCCTGGTCGATCCGGCCCTCCGCGCGGCCGGCCATCCGAACATCTTCGCGGCCGGGGACGCCGCCGTGGCCACGGTCTTTCCTGACAGCCATGCCGCCGACGGCCACGCCATCCGCATGGGCTGTGTGAGCGCGCTCCCGCTCGGAGCTCACGCCGCGGGCAACGTCCGCCGGCTGCTGCGCGGCAAAGAGCCGGCCCCCTTCTCCTTCGGCTTCGCGATCCGTTGCATCAGCCTGGGCCGGAAGGACGGCCTGGTCCAGTTCGTCGCGCCGGACGACACGCCGAAAGAAAGGGTATGGACCCACCGCCGGGCGG
Organism: uncultured Acidobacteriota bacterium; assembly: GCA_963698025.1. GTDB lineage: Bacteria > Acidobacteriota > Thermoanaerobaculia > Multivoradales > UBA5704 > DATARR01. The sequence continues at coordinate 5,181,289 of OY969112.1, forward strand.
TCCTCACCAAGGAAATCATCTGCCGCATGACCTACGAGACCGTCCACAACGAGCTGCGGTTCGGCGTCCCGCTCTACCGGTGGCCCGATTCCGGCCAGCCTCTGATAGCGTCCAGATCCGGAGGCGCGGTCCGGCCGTCGCCCCAAAGCCAGGAATGACGGATACCCACGAGACTCTCCCGTTCGATCCGCTGGCCGCGTTCGAGCGCGAGCGCGGCCGGCTGTTCGGCATCGCCTATCGCATGCTCGGCTCCGTCAGCGAGGCCGAGGACGTGCTCCAGGATGCTTGGCTGCGCTGGCACGGCGTCGAGCACGGCACCGTGGTGAACCCCGCCGCCTACCTCGTGAGCCTGGTCACCCGGCTCTCGATCGACACCCTGGGAGCGGCGCGCAACCGCCTCACCGACTACGTGGGACCCTGGCTCCCCGAGCCCCTCGTCGGCCGCGCCGCCGGCGTGACGTATGACGATCCGGCCGCCCGCCAGGAGCGCGCCGACGATCTCTCCTTCGCCTTCCTCCTCCTGCTCGAACGCCTGACGCCGGTCGAGCGCGCCGTCTTCCTGCTGCGCGAGTCCTTCGACTTCAGCTACCGGGAGATCGCCGGGATCGTCGGCAAGACGGAGGAGAACTGCCGGCAGATCGACCGTCGGGCGCGAAAGCGTCTCGAAGAAGGGCGCCGGCCGGTGCCTGCCGACCCGGAAGAGCACGACCGTCTCCTGCACGGCTTTCTCCACGCCCTCAAGGACGGCGATCTCGAAGGCATGGTGAAGCTGCTGGCCCGCGACGCCACCCTCTACTCCGATGGTGGCGGCAAGGCCCGCGCCGCGCTGAAGCCCGTCCCCGGTGGCGACAGCGTCGCCCGCTTCCTGCTGGGCATCTGGCGCCAGGCGCCCCCCGACTGGGAGGCCCGCCTGGTCCAGGTCAACGGCCAGCCCGGCTTCCTGAACCTCCTCGGCGGCCACCTCCTCAGCGTCGTCTCCTTCCGGGCGGAGGAAGGGCTGATCCGCGAGATCTACATCGTGCTCAATCCGGACAAGCTGGGGCGGGTGGTGGTGTGAGGCCCCACCTTGACGTCAAGACGTCGTGACGCTACCCTCTAAGCATGAGCGACGTAAAACGAGCCACGGTCTACTTCGATGCCGAGATTCACCGCGCTTTGAGACTCAAGGCCGCCGCCAATGATCGAACGATCTCGGACCTGGTCAACGACGCGGTGAAGTTGGCGCTCGTCGAGGACGCCGAGGATATCCATGCGTTTGAGGATCGCGCCACCGAACCCGTGCTGGACTTCGAGGAGTTCGTGAAGGACCTCCGGCACCGTGGCAAGATATAGGCTGGTCATCAAGGAGTCCGTAGCGAAAGAGATCGACAGAGTTGGCCAAAAGCAGGACCGCCAACGAATCGTTGAGCGAATCCGCTCCCTGGCGGAGAATCCCCGCCCTGTTGGATGCGAGAAGCTTTCAGGCCGTCAAGATCTCTACAGAGTGCGAACGGGCAATTATCGCATAGTCTATTCGATTCTCGACCACGAGCTTGTCGTCTTCGTAGTGAAGGTTGGAGATCGCAAAGACGTATACAGGGGATCGACGTGATGTGGACGTCCACGACTGAGAGGTCCGCCTGGTGCGCATCAACGGCCAGCCTGGCTTTCCTGAACTTCATCGGCCGCTATCTCCCCGGTGTCGTGAAGGAGGCGCTGATCCGCAAGATCTACGTCGTGCTCGATCCGGACAAGTTGGGGTGGGTGGACGTATGAAGGGGTCTCCTATTATTGGAGGTCCGTGCTTAGGGAGGACCCAACGCTCTGGAAAAACCAGTAGATGTTCCGGCCCGTCGATCGGGAGCAATGCAGGCCACGATCGGCGAGACATCTCCTTTGGGAGAGCAAAAATAACCGAAGTTGTCTGACTGGCAAGAGCGATAGAATGTGTCCATGAAGTTACAAAAGCTGCTGATCGAGAATTTTCGGGGGTTCCGTCGCTTGGAACTAGACATCGGCGACACGACTGTGCTAATTGGGGAGAACAACGCGGGCAAGACGGCAGTACTTGACGCTTTGCGCCTGTGCTTGCGCGATCTGGGGCCGCGGCGTCGTGTTGTCTTCGACCCGTACGACTTTCACCTTAAGGACGAGAACTCCGAGCCGGCGGCGGCCAACCCCATCCGCATTGAACTCACGTTCTCAGAGGAAGTACCAGGTGCTTGGGACAGCCAACTCACGGGTAGGCTCGCACGCCTTGGCATCCTCCAAGTTGACCCAGATGATGGTCGTGGAAAGGTTATTCTGCGTGTGAAGTGTGTGTTTGACCCCACGACGCGAGACTTCGAACAGGATTGGAAGTTTCTCAACGTCGATGGAAATGAACTCCCGAACGTCCCAGACGCGGCTCTCGGGATACTCCAGCGCGAGGTCCCCTACTACTACCTCTCGGCTCTACGGGATGCGGCGAAGCACTTCGACGCAAAAGGCCAGTTCTGGCGACCGTTCCTGAAAGATAGCCAACTCACGCCGGAGAGGAAGTCCGAGATTGAGACGAAGCTGCGGGAGGTGAATGATCTTGTAGTGCAATCCCATAGTAGTTTTGACCAAGCTAAGCAACTGCTGAGTCGCTTGCAGGATGTCGTTCCTATGGCATCTGGTGATGTTGTGTCGATCGAGGCAGTGCCCGGCCGGCTCTTCGATATGCTGGCCAAGGCGCAGATTAACCTGGGCACTAGTACTGGCGCCAAGTTGCCCGTCGGCCGGCATGGCGAAGGCACGCAAAGCCTTGCAGTACTCATGCTGTTCTCAGCGTTTTTGAAGGCTTGGCCGACCTTCGTCCCCATTGTGGCACTGGAAGAGCCAGAGGCACATTTGCACCCTTCGGCGGTTCGGGCCGTATGGAAGCTTGTATCTGACATCGGTGGCCAGAAGCTTATTTCTACCCACAGTGGTGACCTGCTGTCTGAGGTTCCTGTTCGATCAGTCCGGAGACTTGTACGCGAAGCCAACGATGTTGCGCAGTACTCCTTGAAGGCGGGCACATTAACGCCCGACGAGGAGCGAAAATTCAACTTTCATATTCGCCACGCTCGCGCTGAGCTTCTCTTTGCTCGGTGTTGGATCCTCGTAGAGGGAGAGACCGAGGTGACGCTACTATCTGAGCTGTCACGCATACTAAGTCTAGACCTTGAGCACGCCGGCGTTCGCTGCGTGCCTTTTCAGCATGCAGGGTTGGAGGTCTTCCTCAAGGTCGCCAATGACTTTGGTATTCGGTGGTGCGTAGTTTCCGACAGTGACCGGCAGGGTGCTTCGGATCAGCAGAAGGTGCAGACGCACTTGAAAGGGGCGAACCTCATGGATGTGCTGCACAGAATGCCAAAGCCGGACATTGAGCAGTACCTTTGTTCATGCGGATTTGGAGGAGTCTATGCCGCTTATCTTACAACCCAGACACAGCAGCAAGTTACTGTGCCTCCAAGTGACCCTGACTACTGGCAACAAGTTACGAGGGCTGTCAGAAAGGCGCAAGGCTACTCCAAGCCCGCTGCCGCGCTACAGGTAGTTTCACAGATCAGGAGCGGCGCAGCCAATGTTCCTCCAATTCTGGAGCAGGCTATGCGAGCCGCCATTCGCCTTGCGGAGGGATGATGCCCATCTCCACCAACGCCCTTAACGAAAACCAGCGCGAAGCAGTCCTGTGGAATGAGGGGGCAATGCTTGTCTTAGCTGGTCCGGGTTCTGGCAAGACGAGGGTTTTAACCCTCCGGGTGGCCCGTCTTCTCAAGGAATGCGAGGACGTCGCCGTCTTGGCGCTGACATTCACGAACAAAGCCGCCGCCGAGATGCGGGAACGAGTCGATCAATTACTCGGGCAGCGCGCTGATCGCGCCCACCTGTGTACTTTCCACTCCTTTGCAACCGATATTCTGCGCCAGCACGGCAGCCATCTTAGTATTCGGCCCGACTTCACGCTGCTCACCCAAGACGATGACCGCATTGCCATCTTAGAGCCACTAGCACAGGAATTCGAGGATGAAGACCCGCCTGTTCCGAACGACCGGAAGAACCTCCTTGGCCTGATCGATCGTCTGTTTGCTGAATCGTACGACGGTGCAGCTGAAGCGCCGGCTCTCATACAGACTCCACCGTGGGTTCCGTCGCTATTCCACGATTACTGTGACGCTCTAGTTGCGGCGAACCGGCTGGATTTCGGCGCACTGTTGCACTTCGCACAGAAGCTGCTCCGTGACAAGCCGGGGGTGGCACGGGTTCTACGTCTCGCGTGGACCCATGTATGCCTGGACGAGTTCCAGGATACGAACAAGGCACAGTACGACCTGCTGCGGCTTCTTGTCGGAGATGGTCGGCCTAACCTCTTTGTTGTCGCGGACGACGATCAGATTATATATCAGTGGAACGGAGCAAGCCCTGAGCGGCTTCAGACGTTGCGTCAAGATTACGAGATGAAAGTGGTGCAGCTGCCCGAAAACTATCGCTGTCCTAACCAGATTATCGAGATCGCGAACAAGCTTATCGCCCACAATCGGCAGCGCTCCGCTGACAAGAGGCCCCTCGAGGCTGCTAGGCCAGCCGGCATGGATGAAGGGGTTATCCGTTACAGCGTAGTAGAGTCGCCTGAGGATGAGGTGGCAGCCGTAGCTAGGGACATCCACAAGCGAACGCTTCGACCTGCGGACTGTGTAGTGCTTGCCAGAGCTACCAAACTCTTGGAGAGTGCCGCCGCTGGCCTTCGTACTGCCGGTTTTGGAGCCTACGTGACCCAGCGGAAGAACGAGTTCGAATCGGCTGTAGTGCGGGTCGCATTCAGCGCTTTAAGGCTTGCCAATGCAAGGCACGACCGCGATGTGCTGCGGCGGTTGTGTGTGGCCTGGAACGCCCTAACCGGAGCATTGCTAGAAGTTGAGGACATCTCGGCTGCCGCCGGCCTTGTGGGCGGGGACTTCCTTCGAGCATGGAGCGATGCGGCCAGTGCCGATGAGATGGATGGCGCCACGAGCGCCTTGCTAGCGCGCATCCGGGCATCACTGGTCGATCGATTGGATTTCTTGGCCTTTTTGGACTGGTTCCTCGTAGAGGGGTGGCAGTCTTGGCATCAGCCCGAGGTTAATGATGTCGCTGAAGAGATCGATACCTGGGAAAGCCTGCATGGGGACATCATTCGGGAGCATGGTCCCGACGACCTCACGCTGAACATCTACCTCCAGCAGATGGACTTGGCATCCAAGGCGCCACTGCCCTCTCCAGACGCTATCCGATGCATGACCATCCACGGGTCGAAGGGGTTGGAGTTCAAGCACGTGTACCTGATAGGGATGGCACAGGAGGTATTTCCCTCATTCCAAGCGTTGAAGAAGGGACAAGAAAGTCGGGAGATGGAGGAGGAACGTCGAAACTGCTTTGTCGCCATTACGCGGGTTCAGGAGACTTTGACCATGACCCGGGCAAGGGAATACTCTGGCTGGAGTAAGGGTTCGTCTCAGTTCTTGGCCGAGATGGGCATTGAGGGAAAGTCCTGATGCCTGGGTGACAAGTCAGCACGGGGGGGAAGTCCACTTTTGTGAACAAAAGGTTCCCGGCGAATGTCTGAATGGGGCCGGCGAATGTCGCAAAAGGGCCGGCGAGACAAAAAAAGTCCTCGGCGGCACACAAAAGTCCCCGGCGAGTCCCGCAAAGTCCCCGGCGGATCACGAAAAGTTTTCTCCAAGCCTCTCGACGGCTTCCATGACACACAGGGAACGCTCGAAGACACACACAAAGAGGGTCGCGCGACGCGTTGCGGGGAGCAGGGATTCCCGCCCTGAAAGGACGCAATTTGAATAGCCTGGCGCTTCAGCGCCAGGTTGGAGGGTCCGATGGGGAGGCGGGGACTGCCTGCCTGGCGCTGAAGCGCCAGGCTATTCAAATCCCGCCCTGTCAGGGCGAGGGAGGGGACGAGCCCCTCCCCTACGAAAAAGAACGTCCTTGAGTGGACAGTGTTGAGGCTGCCCCCCGCGTTGACGCCTTCCGCCGGGCGGCATAAGCTGCCCAAGCCGTTCAGTAGGGAAGAGATAGCCGGCGTTCGAAGATTCGTCCACGCCGGGACAACGATAAAAAAGGAGACTCGATGAAATACGTCCGACTGTTCTTGACGACAGCCGCTTTGCTCTGCGCGGTGCTGGCCGCGGCCCAGGACCAGAAGCCTGCCTCGACTCATGTCATGGTCGATGGAGCGCAGCTAAAGTGGGGGCCCCCCCCGCCCGTTCTCAACAAGGGCGCCGAGTTGGCCGTGGTCTCCGGCGATCCCGGCAGCGCCGGGCCTTACGTGATCCGCCTCAAGATGCCCGCCGGGTACAAGATCGCGCCGCACTGGCACCCCACGGACGAGAACATCACCGTGATCGCGGGCACCTTCTCCCTCGGCATGGGCGAGACCTTCGACCCGAAGGCCACCAAGACCCTGGCCGCCGGCGGCTTCGCGCTGATGCCGGCGGAAATGCGCCACTTCGCCTGGACCAAGGGGGGCGCCACCGTTCAGGTGCACGGCATGGGTCCTTTCATGCTCAACTACGTCAACCCCGCCGACGATCCCAGCAAGGGCGCTCCGGCGAAGTAGCCGCCGTCACGCTCCAGCACCGAAAGGCCCGGCGATGTTCGTGTTCGAGCACAAGTCCGAACCCCTGCTCCCCCGCCAGGCCTTTCTGAGCCGCCTCGCGACCAGCGCCGCGATCGGGCTGGCGATCGTGGCGGTTTCGCTGCTGATCGGCATGGTGGGCTATCACGCCCTCGAAAAGCTCGGCTGGCTCGACTCCTTCCTGAACGCCTCGATGCTGCTGGGCGGCATGGGGCCGACCGATCCGATCCGGACGGCGGGCGGCAAGCTGTTCGCGGGTCTGTATTCGCTCTACTGCGGCTTCGCGGCCCTGGGGATCGCCGGGCTGATCTTCGCGCCCGTCTTCCACCGTTTCCTCCACCGCTTCCACCTCGAAGGGGAGGGCCGTCAGAAGCGGGAGAAGAAGTAGGAGCCGTCCGGCGGAGGGACGGCGTCTTGCCGGTTGCGGCCTGGGCCTCGACTTACCCCTTCCCGCCCGCCAGCAGCGCGTCGTACCGCCGCTGCATCTCCTCGGCCGGCACGTCCTCCTTGTGGGTCATCACCTGCCAGGAGTGCCCGAACGGATCGACCAGCTTGCCCCCCCGCTCGCCATAGAACTCGTCGCGGATCGGCTTCGCCAGCGTGGCGCCGGCGGCCACGGCCCGCTCGGCCAGCGCATCGACGTCCGGAACGGTGAGGTGGAGCCCCACCGAGGTACCGCCGAGCGACTGCGGGCCGAGGATCCCGTGCTCCGGGTACTCGTCGGCGAGCATGATGCGCGCGCCTTCGATCTGGATCTCGGCGTGGCCAATCCTGCCGTCGGGCTCCGCCAGCCGCAGCACCTCCGTGGCGCCGAACGCCTGCCGGTAGAATTCGATGGCGCGGGCCGCGCCCTTCACGTGCAGATAGGGAATCACCTGGACCGTCATGGTTGTCTCCTTCGTTTCGCGGCCACTCTCTTGTAGCCTGCCTGGAATCCTAGAGAGGTCCGGAGCGCGGGTCTTGGAAAAAAGTCCGTGCCTCAAGCAACGGCTTCTGCCACGCTGACGCTCTCGGGATAGCGGCGGGCGGCGAGGAACTCGCGAGGGGAGAAGCCGCTCAGCTCCCGGAACTCCGCGTTCATGTGCGGCTGATCGTAATAGCCCGCGGCGAGCGCGACGTCGGCCAGCAGGCCCTCCCCGGCGTTCACCAGGGCGAGGGCGTGGCGGAAGCGGAGGATGCGCGCGTACTGCTTCGGGGCGACGCCGATCTGCGCGCGGAAGGCGGTGGCGAGGCGCGTTTTCGAGAAGCCGGCCCGTTCGCGCAGCTCGGAGATCGACACCGCGCCCTCCCGCCGTTCGATCTGGCCGGCGACCCAGGCGACGGCCGGATCGACTCCGGGAGACCGCGCCACGCGCCCGGTGACCCAGTCCACCGCCCGGCGCAGACGCTCCTCGCCGGACGCCGCGCCGTGGCAGCGTTCGATCAGCTCGCTCGCGGCCCCGCCGGCGAGGTCCTGGAGATCGACCGTCAGCCCGGCCACCTCCGAGAGAGGGTTCGCCAGCAGCGCGAAGGCCCCGGCGGGATGGAGCCTGATGCCGAGGACCGGGGAGGCGGACGCCGGCGCCTCGACCACCCACGAGCTCGTCTCCAGGCCGCCGATGCAGGCCGTCGAGCAGCGCCCCGTCCACTCCCCCTCGACCACCCGGTACGGCTCGCCGAAGTGGACGATCAGCTCGAACATCCCGTTCGGGAAGACCCGCTCGCGCGGAAACGTCGTCGACCCCTCGAAGTACCAGACAGACTCGACCAGGCCCGCCAGGCGCGGCGGGCTCCACCGGCTCTGCGTCCAGCAGCCGAGGGGGGATTCGACCCTGCGGGTGACGATGCCCATGCGGAGGATTCTACGCGAAGCGAAGTGTTCAGACTGGAGGCCGGATCGCTCCATGGCAAGAGGGAATGTCGCGTCGGCAACTCAAGACGCGTCATTCCCCCTTCGCGGTGACGGGACAGCGGCTGATAGTGCCGTGAGTAAGTCTTGTAGTGACGCGAGTGGGGATGATAATGATCGGAATTGAGCCAAAAGTGATGCGTCGACGATAGGAATCGGAATCTGACTCCCAAAAAGTGTATGGACATCGAAGGATAGTGCGGCGAATTGACGAAGAAGTGTCGCGATACATGGCAATAATGTCGTGAGTCGACTCTGAGTCCAATCACCTTGACCGGAATTGGTGTGAGTGGTGGTGAAGTCGAGTCACTTACGGTCTGTCGGGGACCGCAATGAGGAGGGAATGTCGCGATGTAAGCCTCCGAGGGAAGAGCGGGAGTGGATGGAAGGCGGTTCTTCGTGGTAGTGTCGCGAGTCGAGGCCCTGCCGCATCTTATCTGCGTTCTCCGTCGAGGCGTTTCGGAAGAGTGCCGCGACTGGGCGAGGGAATGACGCGACCGGGCGTTGGAGGAGAGCGATCGATGAGCAAGACCCTGTCCGTGGCGCAGATGCTGGCCAATCTGGAGGCGCGGATCGCCTTCTATCAGGAGCGCCGGGCCTTCCATGCCGAGCAGGAGGCCCATCACCGCGAGCAGCTCGCTCTCCACGACGCCGAGCTGCAGAAGACCCGCGAGCGCTTCGAGGCGTTCAAGGCGGCGGCCGAGGGCGCGGCGGACCTCGCCGCGCCCGCCGCTGTTCCGGAGACGGAAGGGGGGGCGGAGGAGATCTCCTACTTCGGCAACCGGCCGATGGTCAGCCGTCTGGTCGCCCGCGTCGCCGAAAGCCAGCCGGCGGGCGAGCCGTTCGGCGCCCGGGCCATCGCGGTGGAGGTCAATCGGCGCTACCGGGACGTGCTGAAAAAGCCCGTCGGCCCGGGAACGGTCTCGGTCGCCCTCCGCCGCCTGGAAGCCTCCGGCCGCATCCGGCAGACCCGGCCGGGCAAGGCGCTCCACGAGGCGCTCTACGTGCGGGTCTAGGGACTTTATTTTCTTTAGTAGAATGGAAGGATCAATTGTTCCGATCGAGGGAGGCAGGGAGCAGGATGGAACCGGAAATCCACACCGTTCTCTGGCGGCGGCTCGACCAGCCCGGCCACGAAGCCTGCCGCGTGACCGCGCTCGAAAAGGGTTGCCAGGTTTCGGGGACCGCCGTCTTCCTCTACGAGCGGCAGGCCTGCCGGCTGGACTACTCGATCGCCTGTGACGCGGGGTGGCAGACGCTGTCGGCCGAGGTCTGGGGGTGGGTCGGCGGCCAGGGCGTCAGCGTCGAGGTCGTGCGTGAGGCGTCGGGGTTGTGGCGGCTCAACGGCAGCGAGTGCCCCGAGGTCGCCGGCTGCACCGACGTCGACCTCAACTTCAGTCCGTCCACCAACACGCTGCCGATCCGCCGGCTCGATCTGAAGATCGGCCAGACGGTCGCGGTGCGGGCCGCCTGGCTCCGTTTCCCGAGCTTCGCGCTCGAACCGCTCGAGCAGTCCTACGAGCGTCTCGACACCCATGCCTACCGCTACACGAGCGCCGGCGGCCGCTTCACGGCGCGCGTCGGGGTCGACGAGATAGGGCTGGTCATGGACTATGGCGAGATCTGGGCGCGCGAGGAGACGGCGAAATGATCTTCCAGAGGAGGGATCATGGCCGGTCGGATCGATGATCGCCTGCGGGAGCTCGGAATCGAGCTGAGCCGGTCAGCGCACGACGCGGATCTCGATCGGGAGCCCGAGGCCGGACCAGACCCGGTCGCAGGTGATCGCGGGAAGGCCCAGGACGGCGGCCGACGCCAGGCAGGCCCGGTCGCCGAGGGAAAGGCCCGCCTGGCGAGTGGCGGACCGCAGCCGGGCCGCTGTCTCGGCGACGACCGCCGTGAAGGGCACGATCTCGAGCCCCAGCGCCTCGAGGTCATGCCGGATCCCTTCCACCTCCGCCTGCCAGTCGAGCGCCTTCTGCGCGACTTCGGACCAGTTCACGCTCGAGATCGCCGCGGTCTCCAGAAGCCCCTGCACGACATCCCCTCCAGGCTCGCCTTGCAGCATGGCGAGCAGAGCGGAAGCGTCCAGAACGCAACTCCGCGCCCCAGGCAGCGGCATCTACCCTAGTCTTCCCGTCTGGACTCGGTCCGCCGCTCGGCGATGAGCTCGTCCGCGAGGCTGACTCCGGCGGGAACGTGCGCGAAGCGGCGGCGCAGCCGCTGGAGCACGGCTTCACGCTTCTCGAGCACGAGGCGCCCGTCCTCGACCATGGCGATGAGGACGTCCCCCGGAGCGATCCCCAGCCTGCGGCGGAGCTCGGAAGGGATCACGAGGCGGCCCTGGGGGCCGACGGGAACTTTGGTGGAGGCGACGACGGGCTCTTTCATAGCTTGCTCATCATGCCACAAAAGAGGGAATCGTGCCACCCTTTCCAGGGAGTGCCACGATTCAGGGGGCGTGTATCCGGCCCGCGGAGATCCTATGCCAGTTCCACCTTGAGCTTTTTGCCGACTGCCGACGCAGCCCGCTCCAAGGTCGAGAGCGTCACGGACGCATTGGCAGGGTCCAACAAACGATCCAGCGCCGTTCGGCTGGTTTTCATACGGCTGGCCATCTCCGACTTGGAAAGGCTGCAGCGTTCCATCTCTTGAGCGATCTGGAAGGCGATCACCCGCTTGGAGGCGGTGGCTTCCGCAACGTCCAGGAGATGCTCTTCCCGCAGAAAATCATCAAAGTCGCTGCCGATGTGCTTCTTGTTCATTAGATTACTCCTCGCGCAGGTCCGCCAGACGTTGCCGAGCCGTCCTCAGGTCTCCCGCCGGGGTCTTCTGTGACTTCTTGACGAAGCCATGCAGCAACACCATTACGCCATTGTCGACGGTGAAGATGACTCGTGCGATTCCCTGGAGAATGTGGGAGCGGACCTCCCACAAGCCCGGCTCCAGCTTTCTGATCAGCGGCATTCCCAATGGCCAGCCATATTGCGCCGTCTTGACGTCTTGACCGATGGCCTTTCGGTCCTCTCGCTTCAGATCCTTGAGCCACTGGCGTACGGGTTCGTTGCCAGCCTCAGTACGGTAGAAGACCACATACAGAACCGGTTCTTTGCTTTGTGGCACGTCCTCCGGCATATCCGAACTGTACCACAAATGGTGCAGAAGGAGCGGAAGCACCCAGAGTGCGACTCCGCGCCCCGGGATAGACTCTCCCACGCTCCACCGCGTCCGTCTCGGACCGGCGAGGCGCTTGATCGCGAGGGTCGGAAATGCTGGAGCTCGAAGCCGCGAACGTCAAGGTCGGCGCGCGGGCCACATCGAAGGAAGACGCCATCCGGCAGGTCGCCGCGCTGCTGGTGCGCTCCCGGTGCATCTCGCCGGACTATGCCGAGAGCATGCTGGCGCGGGAGCAGGTCGCCAACACCTATCTCGGCAAGGGGGTCGCCATCCCCCATGGCATGCCGAAGGACCGGGATCTGATCCAGCGCACGGGCATCGCGGTGCTCCAGGTGCCCGCCGGCGTCTCCTGGCAGGAGGGGGACACCGCCCGTCTCATCGTCGGCATCGCGGCGCGGTCGGACGAGCATCTCGACGTCCTCAGCAATCTCACCGGCCTGCTGTATGACGACGAGATGATCGAACGGCTCGCGCTCACCGGCGATCCGGGGGAGGTGATCGCGGCGCTCACCGCGCCGCGCGTGGATGCCGCGGCCTCCTCCGAGGACGGCGGGCCAGACGAGGCCGGCCTCTCGGTGGAGGCGGTCGTCGGCGGCGCTCACGGCCTGCACGCCCGGCCGGCGACCGCGTTCGTGGACGCCGCCAAGGGGTTCGACGCCGAGGTGATCGTGCGCCACCGCGCCCGGAGGGCCAACGGCAAGAGCCTGGCCGGGCTGCTGCGGCTCGGCGTCAAGGCCGGAGGCGCGGTGAGGATCTCGGCGCGGGGACCCCAGGCCGAGGCGGCTCTCGCGGCGCTGAAACGGCTGATCGAGAAGGCCGAGGAAGAGGAGATCGTCCTCGGCGGACCCACGCACGGCTGGTCCCCGCGCGCGGCCGGTGCCACGGTGCGAGGGCTGGCCGCGTCGCCCGGCCTGGCGATCGGGCCGCTGCGCCTGCTGCGCCAGCGCCGGATCGTCGTCGAGCGTTGCGCCAGGGACCCCGAGCGGGAACGCGAGCGGCTGGAGGAGGCGATCTCCACGGCGCGGGCCGAGCTCCAGGAGCTCTACCTGGAGGTCAAGGAGAAGTCGGGCGCGGCCGGCGCCGCCATCTTCCTCGCCCACGCCGAGTTTCTGGCCGATCCCGATCTGCTGGCGCGGGCCGGACGGCGGATCGCGCAGGGGGAGAGCGCCGGCTGGGCCTGGCGGGAGACGGTCGAGGCGGAGGCGGATTCGCTGGCGAAGCTGGACGATCCGCTGCTCGCCGGCCGCGCGACCGACCTGCGGGACGTCGGCACGCGCGTGCTCCGCCGGCTGGCCGAGGTGATCGAAGAGGAGCCGGAGCTACCGGGCGAACCGGTGATCCTGCTGGCCGAGGATCTGACGCCTTCGGACGCCGCGGCGCTCGATCCGGCGCGCGTCCTGGGCTTCTGCACGGCGCGCGGCGGGCCGACCTCGCACGCGGCGATCATCGCCCGCTCGCTGGGGATTCCGGCCGTGGTCGGCGCGGGCCCCGCGGCGATGAATCAGCCGGACGGCGCGCCGGCGGTCCTCGACGGCGACCATGGAATCCTTTATGTCGAGCCGAGCGAGGACGACGTCCGTTCGGCGCGCGCCGCGCAGGGCTCGCTGGCGGATCTGCGCGACGCGGAGCACCGCACGCGTTACGAGCCGGCGATCACCACCGACGGCGTGCGCATCGAGGTGGTCGCCAACACCGGGCTGGCGAAGGAGGCGGCACAGGCGGTGGAGGCCGGCGGCGAGGGGATCGGCCTGATGCGCAGCGAGTTCCTGTTCCTCGAGCGCGACTCGCCGCCTTCGGAGGACGAGCAGTACGCGGCCTACCGGGAGGCTGTGGAGGCCCTGGCCGGCCTGCCGCTGATCCTGCGCACGCTGGACATCGGCGGCGACAAGGCGGTGCCCTATCTCGATCTCGCGGCCGAGGACAACCCGTTCCTGGGCGTGCGCGGCATCCGGCTCTGCCTCGCCTATCCCGAGCTGTTCAAGACCCAGTTGCGGGCGATCTTCCGCGCCTCCGCGCACGGACCGATCAAGATCATGTATCCGATGATCGCCGGCCTCGCGGACCTGCGCGAGGCGCTGGCGATCACCGAGCAGGTGCGCCGGGAAGTGGGCGCCGAGAGGCTCGAGGTGGGCATCATGATCGAGGTGCCGTCGGCGGTGATGATGGCTCCCGAGCTGGCGGCGGAGGTCGACTTCTTTTCGATCGGCACCAACGACCTGACGCAATACGTGCTGGCGATGGACCGCGGCCACCCGCTGCTGGCCCGGCAGGCCGACGGGCTGCACCCGGCGGTGCTGCGGATGATCGATCAGACGGTGCGCGCCGCGGCCGGGAAAAGCACCTGGGTCGGCGTCTGCGGCGGAGTGGCGGGGGAGCCGCTGGGGGCGGTGATCCTGATCGGTCTCGGCGTCGTCGAGCTCTCCGTGAGCATTCCGAGCATCGCGGCGATCAAGGCGCGCGTTCGCAACGTTTCCATGGCGGACGCCAGGAACCTCGCCCGGCGGGCGCTCGCCTGCGACACCGCCGAGGCGGTGCGCGCCTTGATCAAGGGATGAAACGATGAAGGTCGTGACGGTCACGCTCAACCCGGCGATCGATCAGACCTTGAGCATCCCCGGTTTCGCCGCGGGCCGGGTGAACCGGGTGGCCGAGAGCCGGTCGCACGCGGGTGGAAAAGGGGTGAACGTCGCCTGCTTTCTCGCTGATCTCGGGACCGACGTCGTCGTCACCGGGTTTCTCGGCGCGGAGAACGCGGAGATCTTCGAGGCCGCGTTCGCCGGCCGGTGTATCGTCGATCAGTTCGTCCGGGTACCTGGACCTACGCGCGTCGGCCTCAAGATCGTCGACGATCAAACCGGACAGACGACGGACATCAACTTTCCGGGCCTCACGCCGGCGAAGGAAGAGATCGGTGAGCTCTTCGAGCGGATCGCTTCGCTCGTCGAGCCGGGCGGATGGTTCGTGCTCAGCGGCAGAGTTCCAGCCGGGGCGCCGGACGGCGTCTACGCCGAGATGATCGATTTGATCCGCGACCTGGACGGTCAGATCATCCTCGACACCAGCGGCGCGCCGTTGCGGGAAGCACTGGCGAGCGCTCCGGAAATCATCAAACCCAATGTGGAGGAACTCGGCGAGTTGGCCGGGCGGACTCTCGCGACGATCGCCGACGTCCGCGCCGCCGGCGAGTCCCTGCTGTGCCCCGGAACCCTGCTCGTGGTGGTTTCGATGGGCGCCGAGGGCGCGCTGTTCATCGATCACGATGGTGCCCTGCTGGCCCGTCCGCCCAGGGTCGCGGTGCGCAGCACGGTCGGCGCGGGGGACGCGATGGTCGCCGGGATCGCCCACGGGCTGATTCAGGATATGCATCTGGCGGACCTCGCGCGGTTCGCCACCGCCAGCGGCGCCTACGCGGTGACCCGCATCGGCCCGGGTGTCGATGACCGGGACGAGCTTCGAAAGCTGATCGAACAGGTCGAGGTCGAATCGCTGGGTTGATTCCATCCCATCGAGCAACAGGAGCTGCATCATGGCGAGAATCGTTGCGATCACGGGCTGTCCGACCGGCGTGGCCCACACCTTCATGGCGGCCGAGGCGCTGAAGAAGACCGCCGCGATCCTGGGGCACGACTTGAAGGTCGAGACGCAGGGGGCCGAAGGGGTGAAGAGCCCGCTGTCGCCCGCGGACGTGGCCGCGGCGGACGTGGTGATCGTGGCCTCGGACATCCACGTCGACATGGCGCGCTTCGCGGGCAAGCCGATGGTCGCCGTGCCGGTCAGCGACGCTATCCGCAAGACCCGCGTGGTGATCGAAAACGCCCTCGCCGAATTGAAGGAAGAGGAGACGGCAACGCTGGAGCTGGCCGTTACGGCGCCGGCCGCCGGAGCCGCGAGGCGCCTGGTCGCGGTGACGGCCTGTCCGACCGGGATCGCGCACACCTTCATGGCCGCCGAGGCGTTGAAGAAGTCGGCGGCGGCGCTGGGGCACGAGATCCGGGTCGAGACGCAGGGCTCGGTCGGCGCCAAGAACCGGCTGACCGACGAGGAGATCGAGCGCGCCGACGCCGTGATCCTCGCCGCCGACGCCTACGTGGACGCGGCGCGGTTCGCCGGCAAGCGCCTCTTCCAGACCACCACCAAGGCGGCCCTGCACGACG
This sequence comes from uncultured Acidobacteriota bacterium, assembly GCA_963698025.1. Taxonomy (GTDB): domain Bacteria; phylum Acidobacteriota; class Thermoanaerobaculia; order Multivoradales; family UBA5704; genus DATARR01. The sequence goes on from OY969112.1 coordinate 5,197,121, forward strand.
GACGAAAAGTGATCGCGGAGGCGCTGGCGCTGCCGGCTCCGGCCGCGGGATCGGCGGAGCCGGTCAAGGAGCTCAAGCAGCCCCGCACCTCCACGCGCACCGGCCCCTACAAGCACCTGATGACCGGGGTCTCCTACATGCTGCCGCTGGTCGTCGCCGGCGGCCTGCTGATCGCGCTGGCGTTCGCGGTGGGCGGCCTGGACGCCGGCGCCCGCGAGGGCACGCTGGCCTGGGCGCTGATGAAGATCGGCGGCGGCACGGCGTTCCAGCTCTACGTTCCGGTGCTCGCCGCGTTCATCGCCTACTCGATCGCGGACCGGCCGGGGCTCACTTCCGGGTTGATCGGCGGCATGCTGGCGATGACGCTGGGCGCGGGGTTTCTCGGCGGCATCGCGGCCGGGTTCCTGGCGGGCTACGTGACGAAGTGGATGAACGATCGCATCCGGCTGCCGCAAAACCTCGAGGGGTTGAAGCCGGTGCTGATCCTGCCGCTGCTCTCGACGCTGGCGGTGGGATTGATCATGATTTTTATCGTCGGGCCGCCGGTCACGGCGGTGCTCAACGCGCTGACCGGCTGGCTCAACGGCATGCAGGCGAGCAGCGCCGTGCTGCTGGGCGCCCTGCTGGGGGCGATGATGGCGTTCGACGTCGGCGGGCCGGTCAACAAGGCGGCGTACACCTTCGCCGTCGGCCTGCTCGCCTCCAAGGTCTACGGTCCGATGGCGGCGGTGATGGCGGCGGGGATGACGCCGCCGCTGGGCCTGGCGCTGGCGGCGGCGCTGTTCAAAGACCGCTTCACCCAGGAGGAGCGGGACGCCGGTAAGGCGGCGGCGGTGCTGGGGATCTCCTTCGTCACCGAGGGCGCGATCCCCTTCGCCGCCCGGGACCCGCTACGGGTGGTCCCCTGCCTGGTGGCCGGCTCGGTGGTGACCGGCGCCATCGCGCTGGCCGCCCACGTAAAGCTGATGGTGCCGCACGGCGGCGTCTTCGTCCTGCTGATCCCCCACGCGGTGGAGCGATTGGGGATGTACGTCGTGGCCATCCTCGCCGGCACCCTGGTCACCGCGGCGGCGCTTTATCTGGTCAAGAGGCCGGTCGCCGTGGCCGCCTGACGGCTATTTGAAAGGAGTGTGCATATGTCGATGAACATCGTTCTCGCTCCAGGCGTTCTTGGGTTCGATCGGTTCAGCAAGCTCGAGTATTTCAAGGGAGTCGCCAATCATCTGAAGACGAAGCTGGGCGCCAACGTCCTGGCGGCGACGACGGCGCCCCTGGGCACGGTTGCGAACCGAGCCGATCTGCTGGCCCGGCAGATCCTCGAGGCAAAATTCGACCCGGCGCGGCCGGTGCACATCCTGGCACATAGCATGGGAGGGCTCGACGCGCGCTTTCTCGTCGCCAGGAACCTGCACGGTATTGCCTCCAGGATCGGGTCGATCACCGGGATCGGGACGCCCCACTTCGGTTCGCCGGTGGCGACCCTCCTCAACAAAGGCAATCCGCTCGATATCCTCCCGGCTCTTCTGGGGCTCCACGGTGGGATCATCGACGATCTGCGGGCGAATCTGAACGCCGTTCACGAGTTGTCGGCGTCAGCCGCCGACCAGTTCAACCACGACTGTCCCGATAGCCCTCACGTACGGTATTTCGAAGTCGTGGGCACCGGCCGGAGCGGCATGTTTCACACCTCGGCTTTTTTCAAGCCGACCTTCCTGTTCGTCAGCGCTCGCGCCGGGAAAAATGACGGCGTCGTGCCCGCGCAATCCGCGACGCGCAACGGCACCCGGGTGCCGGTCGCGGAATGGCCGGGCGACCACGCGGATCTGATCGGCCATAATCTGGACAGCCCCACCCTGTCCGCCGATCCTCCTTTCCCCTACCTCGAAAAATATGAGGAGCTCGTCCGTCTCGTCACGGCATGAGGTCGCGTCATGAAATTTACCGCGATCACCCCGATGCTGCGCACGAAGGATCTCGAGGGAGCGGTGGAGTTCTATACGCGGCTCCTCGGCTTTGAGTGCGGCGCCCTGAGCGAGGACTGGGGCTGGGCCAGCTTGAGCCGGGGCGGCGTGACGATCATGCTCGCCCTCCCCAACGCGCACGAGCCGTTCGAGAGACCGTCGTTCACCGGCTCGCTCTACATCCGCTGCGACGACGTGGACGCGCTCTGGCAGCAGTTGAAGGAGCGGACGAAGGTGTGCTATCCGCTCGCGGACTTCGAGTACGGCATGCGCGAGTTCGCCATCTACGACCACGACGGCTACCTACTCCAGTTCGGCCAGGAGGTCCCCCGACAGAACGGTGAGACCGCGCGTATATAGAATCGCGCCGGGCTCGCGCGGAGCCCGGCGCGAAGAGAGCTACTGGCAGGTCTGGATGCAGGAAGCCCAGGTGCCGCCGTAGTCCGCCGGATTCAGGCACCGGGTGCTCCCGGAGACGGCCGAGCCGCTGCAGCACGAAGTACTGGAAAGCGTGTCGTCAACCCCGCCGCCAGCCGCGCAGCCGCCTGGAGGCACGGAGGCGCAGATCTGGAAGCAGCCGTCGCTGTTGCAGTAGCTGCTGCCGCTCACGGTGTAGCCGCTGCAGCAGCTGCCGGATGAATCGATCACGCCGCCGTCCGGAATACAGGTGACGGTGGGCGGATAAAGGCTCTGGGAGCACTGCAGAGCCGATTTGTCGTCGGCCTCCAGCGCGCGGGCGTCGGTGCCGAAATAGGCGTAGTACATGGTGGGCAGCGGCGAGCTCGTCAACTCCGTGTGATGGATGCCCAGGGTATGTCCGAGCTCGTGGGTCGCGGTCGACTGTGTGTCGTAGGTGCCGCCGTTGTTCGTCCACGTATAGTCGTTGTTGAAGGTGATGTCGGTCTCGATGATCACCTGGCCCGAATTGAGGACCAGCGCGGTGAGAGCGAGGCAGCCGGTTCCGCAACCCTGGCCTGTGCCCCAGGAGACCGTGTTGATGCCGTCGGTCGTGAACCCGGCCGTGGTCCTCCCCTTGTAGGTCAGGGAATGGTTGGCGCTGGGCACGAAGGTCCAGGTGTTCATGGCATTGTAAAGGGCCGCATCCTTGCCGGCGCCCTGATTCGCCGTGTTGTGGTACCAGTTGGTGTTGGCCACGGACCAGTGCGCGAACCCATTGGCGTCGTTGCACGTCACCTGACTGCCGCTGGTCACGCGGCCGGTGCCAAGGTTCTGGATCAGCCGATAGGCATGGGACGGTGCCGCCGAGGCGACCATTCCCGCCGCCAGGGCCGCGCCGGCGGCCCAACGAGTAATAAAAGTCTTCGTGCGGTTCATCACTTCACCTCCCGGTGGGAACCTTGCGGAGCGTTCGCCAGCTCGCGGATTGAATTCGTCAGAGTGCTGAGGGGGATTCCATCCGCTCCACCCGGCGCCTCGGAGCGCCCCTTGGCGTCGGGTAGCAACGGATGCCGGTTCGCCTGACTGACCGCGCGCAGACCGTCCTTGCCCAGGACGAGGTCGAACACGCCCTGCCCGTGATCGCGGACCGTGTGGACGGCTTTGACGCCCGGCAGATCGCCACGGTTCAGGAACAGGACATAGGAGTTCCCTTGAATCAATTGAGCGCCGCCGACGATCACGGTGGTCAGGTCGCCGACCGTGCCGCCCATTACGGTGACGGTGAGCTCGCTCTTCTTTGGCTGGCTTCCCTTGAGGATCTCGCGTGGCGCGATCCGCACGTCGGTGAGGATGAACGATCCATCCGAGTTCCAGTACGACCTCAAACCGAGGACTTCGCCTACGACGATCGTCTCGTTGTTGGCGACCAGATCGTCCAGACTCTGGCGAATGAATGTCGACGCGCTCACGGGCGTCACGACGGCCAGGGCGATGGCCGCCGCGATCAATCCGCCCAACAACCTCCTGACTCGCTTCATTACGACCTCCTTGGGAAAGCTTGTACTTTCCCGGAACTGGAGCCGGTCGGGCTCCTGCGTCCAAGCGATGAAGAAGGCGGCCTCGAGGCGCCGGCCACGAAAGGATCTTCGCGGCCTTACAATTAAGAGGGTGCTCAAGTAGCTTGGGGCGTGACAAGTCCTTCATGGCTCGCGAGCAGGCTTCCGCTCTTTGCGCCGGGGATCGTCAAGCCGGCCGTGGCGGCATACACTCTCCCGCGGAGCCTGCCATGCGCGTCGCCTACTACAGCCCCCTGCCCCCCATGAAGTCCGGGATCGCGGACTACAGCGCCGAGCTGCTGCCGCATCTCGCCGCGCATTGCGAGATCGAGCTGATCGTCGACGAGGGGTTCCGGCCGGAGGCGGGACTGGTGGCGCGGTTCCCGGTGCATGGGGCAGGGGCGCTGCCGGGGCTGCTGGCGCGGGGGCGGTTCGACGCCGTGCTCTATCAGCTCGGTAACAACCGGGATTATCACGCGTCGATCTACCGGTCGCTGATCGATCATCCGGGCGTCGTGGTGCTGCACGAATACGTGATCCATCACCTCGTGCGGGATCTGACCCTCTTCGCCGGCGATCCGCAAGCCTACGTGCGCGAGATGCGCTACGCCTACGGGCGGACGGGGGAGGCGATGGGCCGCCGGTGCGTGGCGACCGGCGTGCCGCTCGACCCCTGGAGCTATCCGCTGTTCGAGCGGGCGGTCGACGCGAGCCTCGGGGTGATCGTTCACAACCATTTCACCCGCGACCGGGTGCTCGCCTCGCGGCCGCTGGCGCGGATCGCGACGGTTCCCCATCATTTGAGTCTCGAGGGGTTGCCGGAGGTCACGGCCGAGGAGGCGCGGCGCGCCCTTGGTATCGAGCCGGGGACTTTCGCGGTGGCGACCTTCGGTTTTCTCACCGCCTCGAAGCGCCCCGAGGTGCTGCTGCGGGCTTTCGCCCGCCTGCGCCGGGAGGTGCCGCGGGCGCGGCTGCTGATCGTGGGCGAGGTCTCCCCCCACTTCGAATTCGACCGCGTCTTCACCCCGGAGCTGCGCGCGGGGGTCACGATCACCGGCCGGCTGGAGATCGACCGCTTTCTGCTCTACATGCGGGCGTGCGACGTGGCCGTGAATCTGCGCCATCCGACGGCGGGGGAGACCTCGGGCACGGTGATCCGTCTGCTGGGCCTCGGCAAGCCGCTGATCGTGAACGAGACGGGGTCCTTCGCCGAGATCCCGGACGGCGCGGCGGCCAAGGTTCCGCTCGACGATACTGGGGGTCAAGCCGAAGAGGATCTGCTGCTGGCCTATCTCCGCGCTCTCGCCGCCGACGAGCCCCTGCGGCATGGGATGGGAGAGAACGCCCGCCGGCACATGGAGCTCCACCACGGCCTCGCCGCCTCGGCCCGTGGCTACGCGGATTTTCTGCGGGAGACGATCGAGACCAGCGCCCGGCCGTTCCGGGCGGTCCCGCCGCTGGAAGCCTATACGGAGAACGATCTGCTCTCCGATCTCATCCGCGACGCGAGCGCCGAGATGGTGGACCTCGGCGTCGAGGAAGGCGAGGACGATCTGCTGCGGGAGCTCGCGGCGGCGATCGTCGAGGTGGATCTGGACCGCTGAGAAAGGGAAGAGGACCGAATCCGGAGGCGCGGCTCGCCGGTTGACGTGTTATTTCAAATAAGGTAAATTACTGCGCCAGGGGTGCACCCATGCTATCGGCGGTTCGCGAGGGCCGCTTCGAGATCTCAACCGTCGCGCCTTCCACTCCGGAAGTGCGCGAGACAGGAGAAGACATGCATACGCGCACCTCAAGACGGATTTGTTGGTCGATGGCTCTGGGCGTTCTGCTGGCGTTGCCGGTCGTGGCCGCCACGGCCACCGCGCCGACCATCACGGGTGGAGTCGATCTCTTCTCGACCTCCCAGGGAACCGCCGCCGACTTCGCGAGCAACCCTCTGCCGGCGGATTTCTTCTGCACGGGCTCGTCCGCGTTCTCGGGGTCGATTCCCCTGACCGGAATTCCGCTGACCACGTCGCCCGCCGGTGTTGCCGGCAGCGCGGATACCATCGTGGAGCGGCTGGCGAACGGCGTCTTCAGCTCGTCGGGGACGGCCACGATCCCGGTCATCCTCCGCGCGCTCAAGCTGCGGGGCTCCAGCACCCTATCGGTCTTTTGCCCCGGCGTGGGGAACACCGACTGGCAGGTCGACGCCTGCCTCTGCGGCACACAGACGCGGACGTCGATCACCGCCAAGATCGATCCGACCTGCGGGACCTGTGGAACCTTCGACGGCCTGCTGTCGGTCAATGCCTGCCTGCGGTTCACCCAGGTGGGTACCAGCAATACCGCCGGACCGGTGTCACAGACGCTCACCCTGGCCATCAAATCCATGCCGTGGTGCTACCAGGCCGGCGCCCGGGAGACCGTGATCGCGAGCTCTTTCGCGGTGGACACCAATTGCGACGGCATCGCCGATCTCAAGCTGCCGGGAACCTCGAATTTCCACCCCGGCTGGAGTTGCTCGAACGTCGGCCAGGACTGCTTCGCGCTGTTCGGGTCGCTGACTCACTGCCATGAGAACTACGGCCACCCGGATGAGCATCTTCACTGCATCAATCCCGTCTGCGGACCGCGGGATTAGCTCGGGTCCGCTCGCTGGATCCGGCAGGCGCAGGCGATGAGCCATGGGGCTGGTCCGCGGACCGGCCCCCGTTCGCGTTCAGTTCTCATCCTCCCGTATCCTCCCCGTGTTTCGTGATGGCATGTGGGTTGAATGCCTCCCAGGGCCGAGCCCGCGCATTCGCCGGGTTCCGTCTCCTGGACAGGTGATCAAATGTCGTGGAAAAGCATCTTTCTGGGCCGCCGGCTGGCGACGGACGAGCAGGCGGAGCAAAAGATCGGCATCTGGGCGGGGGTGCCGGCGCTGGGCCTCGACGGGCTGGGGTCTTCGGCCTATGGCCCGGAGGCCGCGCTCACCATCCTCATACCGCTCGGCGCGGCGGGGCTGCGCTACATCGGTCCGCTCACCGGCCTGCTGCTCGTCCTGCTGGTCCTGCTCTACATCTCGTATCGCCAGACCATCACCGCCTACCCGACCGGCGGCGGCGCGTATACGGTCGCCAAGGAGAACCTGGGCGTCAACGCCGGCCTGCTGGCCGCGTCCGCGCTGATGATCGACTACGTGCTGAACGTCGCGGTGGGCATCTCCGCCGGCATCGCCGCTCTCGTCTCGGCCTTCCCCCCCTTGCATCCGTATACGCTCTGGCTCTGCCTGCTGGCGCTGGCCGTCATCACCCTGGTGAACCTGCGCGGCACGGCCGAGTCGGGGCTGGTCTTCGCGCTGCCGACCTATCTCTTCCTGGGGAGCTTTTTCGTGCTGCTGGGGGTGGGAATCGCGCGGGCGGTGCTCGCCGGCGGGCATCCACGGCCGGTGGTCCCGCCGCCGTCGCTGGCCGCGGCGGTGGCGCCGGTGAGCGCCTGGCTGCTGGTCCGGGCCTTCGCCAGCGGCTGCACGGCGATGACCGGGGTCGAGGCGGTCAGCAACGGCGTCAACGCCTTCCGCGAGCCCCGGGTCGAGAAGGCGCACGGCACGCTGACCGCGATCGTCGTCAGCCTCGGCCTGCTCCTCGGCGGCATCGCCTATCTGGCGCACGCGTTCGGGATCGGCGCCATGGACCAGACGAAGCCGGCCTATCAGAGCGTGCTGTCGCAGCTGGCGGCGGCGCTGGTGGGGCGCGGCATCTTCTACTACGTGGCGATCTGCAGCCTGCTCGCCGTGCTGACGCTCTCGGCCAACACCAGCTTCGTCGGCTTCCCCCGCCTTTGCCAGCTGATCGCGCGGGACCGCTTCCTGCCGGTCGCCTTCGCGGCGGTCGGCCGGCGGCTGGTGTACTCGGTGGGCATCCTCTTCCTGACCGTCACGTCGGGGCTGCTCCTCGTGGCCTTCCGGGGGATCACGGACCGGCTGATCCCGCTGTTCGCTGTGGGGGCGTTCCTCGCCTTCACGCTCTCGCAGGCGGGCATGGTGATGCACTGGTGGCGAGGGAAGGGTACCGACGGGAAGCCGGCGCGGCGGCACCTGTTCGTCAACGGCCTCGGCGCCGCGGTGACGGCGATCGCCCTGGCGGTGATCGTCGCCGCCAAGTTCCTGGAGGGGGCGTGGATCACGCTGCTCGCGATCCCCTCGCTGATCCTGCTGTTCAAGGTCGTCCGCGGCTACTACGAGCGCGTCGACCGCCAGCTCTGGCAGCCCGGGCCGCTCGACCTGGCGGTGAACGATCCGCCGGTGGTGGTGATCCCGACGGAAGCCTGGAATAAGCTGACCCGGAAGGCGCTGCGGTTCGCCATGCTGCTCTCGCCGGAGGTGATCGCGGTCCATCTGAGCGCGCTCGAAGGCGAGGGCGCGGAGGAGGAGACGAAGACCTTGAAGGAGCGGTGGAGCGTGGACGTGGAGCAGCCCACAGAAAGGGCGCGCCTGCCGCAGCCCCGGCTGATCTGTCTGCGGTCGCCCTACCGGAAGTTCCTCGATCCCCTGCTCCGGTTCCTGGAGTCGGTGAAGCAGCAGTACCCGGATCGTATGGTCGCGGTGGTCGTCCCCGAGCTGGTCAAGAATCACTGGTGGCAGTACGTGCTGCACAACCGGCGGGCGCGGCGCCTGCGGATCGCCCTGCTCCAGGGGGGCGGGGCCCGCATCGTGGTGATCGGCGTGCCCTGGTATCTCGAGAGTGAGGACGTGGAGAGCAAGGAGCTCGAGGGCGACTAGTCGCCTCCGGGCACTCGTGGTACTTTCCGGCGCCATGCGTCGGCTCCTGCGGCTCGCGATCGTCCTTCTCCTCGTGCTGGGGATCGCCGGGCACGTCTTCTACTGGTACTGGCCGCGCGAGCGGGCGTCGGTGCCGGAAGGGCTGCCGGCGCGGCTGCTCGCCTCGGGCGACTACGGCGCCTGTCTGTGGGTGCCCTATCCGCACCAGAATCTGGGCAAGCTGGAGGGGGCGATCGCCGACGGCCCGGCTTTTCTGGCCGCGGCGGCACGGGTGGCGGACCTGCCGGCGCCGGTGATGCGCTCGTTCGGCCCGTTCGCGGTGCCGCCGTCGAGCGAGATCGCGGCCTGCTCGGACCTCGGCGGCGACCGTTTCCTGCTGGTGGCGCGGGTCTATCCGGCGCTCGCCGCGGTGGCGAAGCTCGCCGGCCGCCTGGCGGACAACCCCTGGCTGCGCGGGGGGGAGATCCGGGAGGAGCGGGGGAAGCGCGACGAGGTGCAGGAGCGGGTGCTGCACGTCGCCTGGCGGGACGGCTACTGGACGGTGCGCTCAGGGGACGAGCCGGCACTGCCGGCGGTACCGGCGGGCGGCCAGACGCCGTCCTACTCCTCCAGCCTGGGGATCTTCCATCTCGGGCAGGACGTCTCCGACTTCCCGGCCGGCGACTACGTCTTCCAGCGGCAGGGGGAGGACCTCGACGTGACGCTCGCGGGGAGCGCGCCGGCCCCGCCGTCGCCGGCTTTCGTGGACGGCGCGGACGCTCCCGCGCTGCTCGCCGTGGCCGGTCCGGCCTGGCCGGCCGACGCGGAGCGGCCTCTCCCGCCGGCGGCGATGGTGCTGTTCGACGTCACGGGTGGGGGCCTCAACCTCGGACCGCTCGGAGAGGTGCCGGGGATCGCGGTGCTCAATCCGCCGGGGGAGAAGCGGTGGGGGCTGCCGGCGCGGGGTCTCGCCGGGCTCCTGGCGCAGAACCTGCCGCGCGGGAATGCGTCCGGATGGAGCATTGTTGCCCTCGACGACGCGAGTCTCGCGAGCGCCGAGGCTCTCGCCCCCCAGATCTCCACGCTCGTGCCGCCCGCCGGGGCCGGCCCGGGCGCCGGCCAGATCATTCTGGGGTTGTGGGTGAAGCCCGGCCCGGCCCTGCGGCAGGTCTCCCAGTTTCGCAGGGGGCTGGAGAAGTTCCCCCTGGCGGACCGGCGGCAGGTCGAGCGGTGGCGGGACTGGGAGACGCTGCTCTCCCCGCTCGCCGCCTGCCAGCGAGCCTCGGTCGCGGCGACCCGGTCGCCCGCCGCCTTCCTGCTTCGCCTGCACGGCTGCAATTGACAGCGGGGAGGGAACCCTATAGCCTTCGCGGTTGCCCCGGTTGGAGGTTTTTTCATGAAGATTTGGCTGGATCAGGTTCGCGACGAACCTTTCAACTGGGACGAGACGCAGAGCGTTTCTCCGGAAATCCTGGACCGCCCCGAGTTGCTGGCTCTCGGTCCGGTGAAGTGGCGTGGCCAGGTGTTGTTCGCCGACCCCGGGTTTTTCCTGCGGGCGCGGCTCTCCTACGAGCAGACCCTGAGCTGCAACCGGTGTCTGAAGCCGATCGTCGAGCCGACCGCGGACGACGTCGAGCTGATGATCCTGGTGGACCGCAATCCGGAGGCGGAGACTGAGCACGCGCTGCACGAGCAGGATCTGGGGCAGCTGTACGTCACCGAGGAGATCCTCGAGACCGACCCCATCCTGATCGAGCAGCTGCAGCTCAACGTACCGATGAAGCCGCTCTGCCGCGCCGATTGCAAAGGGCTCTGCCCGACGTGCGGCGCTGACTTGAACGAGGGGGCCTGCTCCTGCGGGGACGCCAAGACGGACCCCCGCTGGGCGGCTCTCGCCGCGCTGAAGGGCCGGTTCGAAGACCAGTGAGTTGAAGATAGGGAATCCCGGCGAGACCGGGACCCGAGACCCAGGACTTGAAGATCTGAAGAGGCTCGACGACCATGCCGAATCCGAAACGCCGCCATTCCAAAGCCCGCCGCGACAAGCGTCGCGCTCACGACGCGCTGGAGCACCCCGCCATGTCGACCTGCCCGAGCTGCGGCGAGGTCAAGCTGCCGCACCGCGCGTGCCCGAGCTGCGGGCAGTACCGGGGGCGCCAGGTGATCGAGGGCAAAGAGGCGCTCTGATATCCCTGGCGGGGTCGTACGCGCCTCGTAGGGGCGCAGCATGCTGCGCCCCTACACGACCGGACCCAGACTTGGGACAAACCGTCCGGCCCATCCATTCCAGCCCGTCATGCCGATCGCCGTCGACGCCATGGGGGGGACTTTGCGCCGCAGAGCGCGGTGGAGGGTGCCTTCCGGGCCGCCCGCGAGGACGGCTGTCCGATCCTGCTGGTGGGCGACCGCGCCCGCATCGAGGCGGAGCTGCGCAAGCTCGGCCCCGCGGACGGCCGGATCGAGATCGTCCACGCCGAGGAGGTGGTGGGCATGGACGAGCCGGCGATCACGCCGATCCGCAAGAAGCGCCGCTCGTCGCTGCGCCTCGCCGCCGAGCTGGTCAAGGACGGGCGGGCGGCCGCGATGGTCACCGCCGGCAACACCGGCGCCGCGATGATCGCCGCCAAGATGGTCATCGGCACGGTCTCCGGCGTCGATCGTCCGGCGCTGGCGGCGGTGCTGCCGAACCGCCAGGGGCGCACCGTGCTCCTCGACGTCGGTGCCAACATCGACAGCAAGCCGGTCCACCTGCGCGAGTTCGCCGTCATGGGGCACTTCTACGCGCAGGAGGTGATCGGCACCCCTTCGCCGCGCATCGGCCTGATGTCGATCGGCGAGGAGGAGGGGAAGGGGACCGACCTCACCCGCGAGGTGTTCAAGGTGCTGAAGACGACCGGCCTCAACTTCGTCGGCAACGTCGAGGGGGGGACCTGTTCAAGGGCACGGTGGACGTGATCGTCTGCGACGGCTTCGTCGGCAACGTGGTGCTGAAGAGCTCCGAGGCGCTCGCCGAGTTCATCCTCCGCATGCTGCGCGAGGAGATCGCGGGGAGCCCGCGCGGCAAGCTCGGCTACCAGCTCGCCAAGCCCGCCTTCGACCGTTTCCGCGAGCGCACCGACTACAGCGAGTACGGGGCGGCGCCGCTACTGGGTCTCAACGGCGGCTGCTTCATCGGCCACGGCCGCTCCAACGCCCGCGCCATCCACAACGCCATCCGCCGGGCCGTGGAGTTCTCCAACGCCCGCCTCGACCGCAAGATCAGCGATAAGCTCGCCGAGCTGCACAGCCAGGAGGAGCGCCTCCTGGGCAACCACCAGGAGGCCGAAGCCGGATGAGCGACACCACGAAAAACCTCGCCACCAGCAAGCTCGCGTTCGTCTTTCCCGGTCAGGGGTCGCAGAAGGTCGGCATGGGCAAGGTGTGGGCCGACGCCTCGCCCGCGGCCCGTGAAACCTTCGAGGAGGCCGACGAGGCGCTCGGCTTCCCGCTCTCCCGGCTCTGCTGGGAGGGGCCCGAGGAGGAGCTGAACCTCACCGCCAACACCCAGCCGGCGCTGGTGGCGGCGGCGACCGCCGTCCACCGCGCCCTCGCCGTCCTGGCGCCCGGTCTGGCGCCCGTCGCGATGGCGGGGCACAGCCTGGGCGAGTACTCGGCGCTGGTGGCGGCCGGGGCGCTGGGCTTCGCCGACGCCCTGCGCCTGGTGCGCCGGCGGGGCGAGCTGATGCAGGAGGCGGTGCCGGTGGGGAAGGGGGCGATGGCGGCGATCATCGGCCTCGACGCCGGGATCATCGCCGGGATCGCCGCCGAGGCCACGCAGGGGGGTGAGGTCTGCGCCGTGGCCAACCTGAACGGTCCGGCGCAGACGGTGATCGCCGGCGACAAGGGGGCGGTCGACCGCGCCGTCGTGCTGGCCAAGGAGCGTGGCGCCCGCAAGGCGACGCTGCTCGCCGTCTCCGCCCCCTTCCATTCGCCGCTGATGCGTCCGGCCCGCGAGGGGATGTCCCCCCTGCTGGCGGCGGCCGAGTTCCACGACCCCAGAGTGCCGGTGGTGACCAACGTCGACGCCGCTCCGGTGACCACTGGCGCCGCGGCCCGCGACGCCCTGATCCGGCAGATCGACAGCCCGGTGCGCTGGGTGGAGTCGGTGCTCTGGATGGAAGAAACGCTGGGGGTCCAGGCGTTCGTCGAGGTGGGTCCGGGCAACGTGCTTTCGGGGCTGAACCGGCGCATCGTGCGATCGGCCCGCGCGACCGGGATCTCGGATCCCGATCATCTCCGGCAGCTGCTGGCGGAGGAGGAGGCAACCTGATGCTGAAGCTCGACGGCAAGACCGCGCTGGTGACCGGCGCCTCCCAGGGGATCGGCGAGGCGATCGCCAAGCTCCTCGCTCTGCAAGGCGCGCGCGTGGTGCTGGCGGCGCGTAACGAGGAGAAGCTGAAGTCGCTCGCCGCCCACATCGACGCCGGCGGCGGCTGCGCCCGGCCGCTGGCGCTCGACGTCTCGGCGCCCGAGACCTTCGGCGAGCGGCTGAAGAGCCTGCCCGAGGACTTCGCGGCGATCGACATCCTGGTCAACAACGCCGGCATCACCGCCGACAACCTGCTCGCCCGCATGTCGCTCGACGACTGGGAGCGGGTGCTGCGGACCAACCTGACCGGCGCTTTCGCGCTCACCAAGGAGGTGGTGCGCGGGATGATGAAGCGGCGCTGGGGGAGGGTGATCAACGTCTCCTCGGTGGTCGGGATGATGGGCAACGCCGGCCAGGCGAACTACGCCGCCTCGAAGGCGGGGCTGATCGGCTTCAGCAAGTCGCTCGCCCGCGAGCTCGGCAGCCGCAACATCACGGTCAACGTGGTGGCGCCCGGCTATATCGAGACGGCGATGACGGATGCCATGCCGGCGGCGGCCAGGGAGGAGCTCTCCGGGGCGATCCCCCTCAAGCGCCTGGGCGGGGTGGACGACGTCGCCTGGGCCGTGCTCTTCCTCGCCAGCCAGGAGGGCGGATACATCACCGGGCACACCCTCAACGTCTCCGGTGGGCTCTATATCTGATGGACTCAACACTTACCTTTGTGCTAGAACCGCAGATCGTGCGCGGGAGCGCCCCGGGCCGATCAAGACCAGGATCGACAAGGAGGGAACCAGCGATGGCAGTCGCAGATAAGGTCAAGAGCATCATCGTCGAGCAGCTCGGGGTCGACGAAGAGGAAGTCACGTTGGACGCCAGCTTCACCGAGGATCTGGGAGCCGACTCCCTGGACATCGTGGAGCTGGTGATGGCCTTCGAGGAGGAGTTCGGGATCGAGATCCCGGACGAGGAGGCCGAGAAGATCAGCAACGTCCGCGAGGCCGTGGACTACATCCAGAACAACGCCGGGGACCAGAACTAGGGTCTCTCCAACCCGAGCCTCGGCAAAAGATCCAGTCTTGAAGACAGAGTCGCGTCGCGTCGTCGTCACCGGGGTCGGCCTGGTGTCGCCCCTGGGGGTCGGCACGGCCGAGAACTGGCACGCCCTGCTCGCCGGCAAGAGCGGCATCGGCCCGATCACCCGCTTCGACACGACGGACTACCCGTCGCGCATCGCGGGCGAGGTGAAGGGGTTCAACCCGCTCGACTACGTCGACAAGAAAGAGGTCAAGAAGAGCGACACCTTCATCCACTTCGCCCTGGCCGCCGCCCGCTTCGCGCTGGAGGACTCGGGGCTCAGGATCGGCGAGGAGAACGCCGACCGGGTGGGGGTGGTGATCGGCTCGGGGATCGGCGGCCTGCCGCTGATCGAGGCGACCCACAAGACGCTGCTCGAGAAGGGGCCGAGCCGCGTCTCGCCGTTCTTCATCCCCGGGCAGATCGTCAACATGGCGGCCGGCCAGGTCTCCATCCACCATGGCGCCAAAGGCCCCAACACCTCGCCGGCCACGGCGTGCACCACGGGCCTGCACGCCATCGGCGACGCCTTCCGCTTCATCCAGTCGGACGAGGCGGACGCCATGATCGCCGGCGGCACGGAGGCGGTGATCACGCCGCTCGCCGTCGCCGGCTTCTGCGCCATGCGCGCCCTCTCCACCCACAACGACGAGCCCGAGAAGGCCTGCCGTCCGTGGGACGCCCGCCGCGACGGCTTCGTCATGGGCGAAGGGTGCGGCATCGTGGTGCTCGAGGAGATGGAGGCCGCGAAGCGCCGGGGCGCCCCCATCTACGCCGAGGTCGTGGGCTACGGCATGAGCGCCGACGCCTACCACATCTCGGCCCCCCATCCGCAGGGGGAGGGCGCCGTGCGCGTGATGCGGGCAGCGCTGCGCGACGCCGGCCTGCAACCGGAGCAGATCGGCTACATCAACGCCCACGGCACCTCGACGCCGCTCGGCGACCTCTCCGAGGTGCGGGCGATCAAGACCGTTTTCGGCGACCACGCCTACAAGCTGGCGGTCTCCTCCACCAAGTCCTGCACCGGCCACCTGCTGGGCGCGGCCGGCGGTCTGGAGACCGGCATCGTGGCGCTCGCCGTGCGCGACCAGATCCTGCCGCCGACGATCAACCTCGACGAGCCGGGCGAGGGGTGCGACCTCGACTTCGTCCCCCATACGGCCCGCAAGGTCGACCTCGAATACGCCGTCAGCAACTCCTTCGGCTTCGGCGGCACGAACGCGTCGATCATTTTGAAGCGGTACCGGGAAGAGTAGGTCTTCAGGGCGCCTGCAACTCCCGCACGAAGAACTCGGTCGCGCGCTGGTAGAAGTGCCGGAGCTCCGCCGGCCGGAAGGCGTGCTTCTGCCCGGGGTAGAAGGCCTGCTCGAAGGGGAGGCCCGCCTTGATGAAGGCGTCGCTCATCTGCACCGTGTTCTGCGGGTGGACGTTGTCGTCCGCCAAGCCGTGGACGATCAGCAGGTGGTCCCTGAGCTTGGCGGCGTAGGTGAGGGGGGAGGAGTCGCGGTAGCCGTCCGGGTTGTCCTGCGGGCGGTCGAGGTAGCGCTCGGTCCAGATCGAATCGTAGAGCTTCCAGTCGGTCACCGGCGCGCCGGCGATGGCGGCCTTCCAGACCCCGGGCCGGTTGAGGATGCAGTAGAGCGTGTTGGCCCCGCCGCCCGACCAACCCCAGAGGCCGAGGCGGGAGGCATCCACCCAGGGGAGGCTCTTCAGGTAGTCGACCCCGGCGAGCTGGCCGGCGAGGTTGACCGGGCCGAAGCGGCGGTAGTCGCGGTCCTCCCCCGCCTTGCCGAAGAAGATGGAGGACTGGTTGTCGACGCTGAAGACCACGAACCTCCGCTGGGCCATCAGCTTGTGCCAGACCGACCGGCTCCCCCAGTTGTTGTCCACCACCTGCGAGCCGGGCCCGCCGTAGTGATAGATCAGGACCGGGTAGCGCCGCCCGGGGTCGAAGCCCGCGGGCTTGAGCAGCCGTGCCGGCAGGCGTGAGCCGTCGGGTCCGGGAATGGTGAGGAACTCCCACTGCGGGAGCGCCGCCGCGTCGAGCCTGGGCGCGATGGCGGGCAGAGGGACGGCCGACCCGCCGGCGAGCCGCACCTCGGAGCGCGGCGGGGTGTTGGCGTCGCTCCAGGTGTGCACCCAGGAGCCGGTGCGCGGCGAGGCCAGGGCCTGGTGCCAGCCGGGCGCCGGGGTCAGCACCTCCCAGCCGCCGCTCTGGCTGGAACCGCTCTCGTCGAGGCGAACGCGCGCCACCTTGCGGTCGACGGCGCCCAGCTCGGAGGTGGCGAAGCCGGTGGCCAGGGCCCAGGTGCCGTCGTCCGCCACGACGTCGAGCGCGGTGATCGACCACCCTTCGGGGGTCGCCGGGCGGATCAGCCGGCCGTCGCCGCCATAGAGGTAGAGGCGCCGCCAGCCGCCGCGCTCCGAGCCCCAGAGGAAGCGGCCGTCGGGGAGGAACCGGAAGTCGCGGCCGAGATTGATCCAGGTCCGCCAGTGCTCGGTCAGCAGGGTGGTGCAGGCGCCGTCGGCGGCCCCGCAGCGGAGCAGGTCGAGCCGCTTCTGGTCGCGGTCCAGGCGCTGGATCGCCACCGCGTCCCCGCGTGGCGTCCACTCGAGCCGCGGCAGGTAGGCGTTGGGATCGCCGGTCTTCATCCAGGTGGTCTTGCCGGTCGCGAGGTCGGCGACGCCGATCTTCACCTGCGGGTTGTTGGTGCCGGCCTTCGGGTACTTCTGGAGGAGGATCTCCGGGTAGAGCGGAGAGTCGTTGAGCAGGGAGTAGATGCCGACCGAGCGCTCGTCGAAGTGGTAGTAGGCGATGTGGACGCTGTCCGGGCTCCACCAGTAGGCCCTGGGCTCGCGCTCCCAGATCTCCTCGCCGTAGACCCAGTCGTCGACGCCGTTGAGGGTGGTGTTCTCCCGGCCGTCGCTGGTCAGCCGGGTCTCCTGGCCGCTCGCGATGTCGAGCACATAGAGGTCCAGGTTCCGCGTGAAGGCGATGCGGCGGCCGTCGGGGGAGAAGCGGGCGTCCGCCTCCTCGGCCTCCGTGCGGGTCAGCCGGCGGAGCTTCGCGCCCTTCTTCCCGGCCTGCTGATCGAGCGGCAGCAGGTAGAGATCCCCCTTGGAGAGGAGGAGCAGGGAGCTCCCTTGAGGGGACCAGGAGAAGGCGTCGACGTCCAGGGCCTTGTCCCCCTCCCCGAGGCCCGCGAGCTGCGCCAGGACCTCGCTGCGGCCGGTCGCCGGGTCGAGCGACCAGAAGGCCTTGCCGCCACTGCTCCCGCTGCCGCTGCCGCCGTCCCAGACGTAGACCAGGCGGCTGCCGTCCGGCGACCAGGCGAGCTGCATCGGCCGGCGCCCATAGGCGTCCGGCGCCAGGGCGGTCTCGATCGTGAGCCGGGCGGCCTCCTGCGGCGGGACCTCCGGGACCGCGGGACGGGCGGTGAGCGCCGCGGCGGCGGCGAGGCAGCAGGCGATGAGCGGATGACGCATGCGTTCTCCTCCAGGTGCGAAAGCGGGGGAGAGTTTACCGTGGCAGGACCGCCCTGCAACCTTTCCCTCCTCCAGCCCGTAGTGCTCAACGTGAATGAAACGGAGGCAAAGGTCATGAAGCCACAGACGAGGATTTCCGCGCTGACCCTGGGGACGGCGCTCGCGGCGGCCCTGGGAGCCACGGCCGCTCTTTCGGCGCAGGAGCAGGTCCGCTCCTTCCAGCAGCCTTTCCCGGCCGCGGGCGAGGTGCGGCTGGCCAATCTCGCCGGCCACGTCGAGATCGTGAAGGGGCAGGGCCCGAGCGTGGTGGTCGAGGCGACCGTCCACGCCGAGGCGGGCGGCGCGGCCGAGACCCAGCGGCTGCTCCAGGGGATGCGGTGGGTGAAGAGTCATGACAAGAAGGGGCGCGAGGAGTGGGCCCTCTCCTATCCGGTGGAGAAGTACCGCTCCTACAGCTACCCCAAGCCCAACGAGAAGGATCATGAGGAGAATTCCGGCCTCCCCTCCTTCCTCAGCTTTCTCAACGTCGGTGGCCAGACGACGACCACCTACCTCGGCGAGCGGGTGAAGATCTACAACCGCAAGGGCTCGGCGCCGACGCTCTACGCGGATCTGCGGATCGCGCTGCCGGCCGGCTCCAACGTCGCCGTCCGCAACGCCGTGGGCAAGGTGCGGGGGGAGACCTCGAGGGCACGCTGTCGATCTCGACCGGCAGCGGCGACGTACAGCTCGCCTCGCAGTCCGGCCAGCTGGGGATCGACACCGGCTCGGGCGACGTCGTGGTCGGCTCGGCCCGCGGCGAGACCACGATCAGCACCGGCTCCGGGGACGTGGTGGTGCGGCGCTTCGTGGGCAACGGCTCGGTCGACACCGGTTCGGGCAACGTGACCGTGCAGAAGGTCTCCGCCGGCAAGCTCACCCTCGACACCGGCTCGGGCGACGTCACCCTGCAGGACGGCGAGGCCGGCCGGGTGGTGGCGAAGACCGGCTCCGGCGGCGTCAAGGTGCTGTCGGTCGAGCTGGAGGATCTGACGGCGGAGACCGGCTCGGGCGACGTCACGGTGCAGAGCTCGCTCGCCAGGACCCGGCATCTGAGCGCCGAGACCGGCAGCGGCGACGTCGACATCAAGGCCGGTCCTGACGCCTCGTTCAACGTCGTCTCCACGCAGGGGAGCGGCGACCTGAACGTGGGCTACTCCGACGCCGTCCTCCGCAAGTCGGGGCACAAGGTCGTGGGTGCCAAGCGGGGCAGCGGCCACACGGAGATCCGCGTCGAGACCGGCAGCGGCGACTGCACGATCCGGCCGAAGGGGTAGGTCGAGCCCTCACCCCTGGCCCCTCTCCCGTCCCCTCCCGCCCTCCCTCAACGGGAGAGGGGAACCGCCCACCCAGAAAACCGTTTTTGACTAACTTCTCCCTCTTCTCCCGGTGAGGGAGGGGGGAGGGGACGGGAGAAGAGGGCCGGGGTGATGAGGGCTACATCTTCCCGTAGTTCGGCCCGTCCCCACCCTCAGGCGGCACCCAGGTGATGATCTGGTAGGGGTCCATGATGTCGCAGGTCTTGCAGTGGACGCAGTTGCTGGCGTTGATCTGCAACCGGCGTCCGGCGGGGGCGGCGGGGTCCTCCACCATCTCGTAGACGGCGGCCGGGCAGAAGCGCTGGCAGGGGTTGGCGTACTCGACGGTGCAGCGCTCGACGCAGATGCTGGTGTCGTGCACCAGCAGATGGACCGGCTGGTCCTCGTCGTGGGCGGTGCCGGAGTGGTAGACGTCGGCCAGGCGGTCGAAGGTGAGCTTGCCGTCGGCCGGCACCGGCGCCGGCTTCTCCAGCCGCTGCCCTTCGGGAGTATTGAGCGGGATCATCCGCTCGTAGCCCGCCTCGGTCTCCAGGCGGTCCTTGACCCCCCAGCCGCGCCCGCCGGTCACCAGCCCGAGGCCCCCCTGGAGGAAGCCGCCGAGCAGGCCGTGGTCGAAGGACTGGTGGAAGTTGCGCACCGGCCAGAGCTCCTCCCTGACCCAGCTGGCGTCGATCTTCGCCTGATAGGCCGCCAGCCGCTCGGCGGTGGCGCCGCCGGCCTTCAGGGCCTCGACGATCGTCTCGGCGGCCAGCATGCCGGACTTCATGCCGAGGTGGATCCCCTTCAGGCGCTGGCTGTTGAGCGTGCCGGCCGAGTCGCCGACGATCAGGAAGCCGTCGCCGAACGGGCGGGGCATCGACCACCAGCCCCCCTCGGGGATCGCCTTGGCGCCGTAGAAGGCCAGCTTGCCCCCTTCGAGCATCCGTGCGATCTCGGGGTGGGTCTTCAGGCGCTGGAACTCGGCGTGCGGATCGAGCAGCGGGTTCTTGTAGTCGAGCCCCACGACCAGGCCGACGATCAGCTGGTCGTTCTGCATGCCGTAGATGAAGCCGCCGCCGAAGTTGTCGAAGCCCAGCGGCCAGTTCATCGTGTGCATCACGTCGGCCGGCTTGACCCGCCCGGGGGGGAGGTCCCAGACCTCCTTGAGGCCGATCGCGTAGAGCTGCGGGTTCTTCCCCTTCCAGAGCTCGAAGGGCTCGGCGAGCTGCTTGACCAGGGTGCCGCGCACCCCTTCGCCGAGCACCGTGACCTGGGCGCGGATGTCGACCCCCGGCTCGTAGTTGGCCTTCTTCTCGCCGGTGCGAGAGATCCCCTTGTCGCCGGTGCGGACGCCGACCACCCGCCCCCCCTCGACCAGGGCCTGGGCGGCGGGGAACTCGAAGAAGATGTCCACCCCCTCGGCCTCGACCCTGGGGGCCATCCATTTGAGGAGCTTGCCGAGGGAGGCGACGTAGTTGCCGTGATTGTTCATCGGCGGCGGCACGGGCATCGAGTACGCCTTCCGCTCCGTCATCCAGAGCACCTTCTCCCCCTCGATTTTGCCTTCGAAGGGGGCGGACTCCCAGTCGTCCGGGAACAGCTCCTTCAGCGCCCGCGGGTCCACCACCGCGCCCGAGAGCGCGTGGCTGGTGATCTCGCGCCCCTTCTCGAGGACGCCGATCGCGAGCTCCAGGCCGTTCTGTTTGGCCAGCCGGGCGAGGTGGCAGGCCCCCGCCAGGCTCGCCGGCCCGGCACCCACGAAGACGACGTCCAGCTCCAGAGTTTCGCGCTCGTCACTCATTGATGTGATTTCCTCCCGAGGGATGAAACAGAGCCGTCCCTCGCATTGGCTCTCGAAAGCCTCCAAGACGGCGCCGGGATGCTACCATGGCACTCCATGGCCGTCATGGAGACCCATCTCAAAGCAGGTCCCAAGGTCCCGGACGGCGGGGTCCCGCTCGCGTCCGAGCTTCCTCCCGGCGAGCGGCTCCACCTGAGCCACGTAGGCGCGGCCCGCGTCGCCTCGACGTTCGCCGAGGACGTCCGCCGCGGCCTCACCGCACCTTCCAAGTTCCTCTATCCCAAGTACTTCTACGACGAGCTGGGCTCGCGGCTGTTCGAGGCGATCACCGCCCTGCCGGAGTACTACCCGACCCGCGCGGAGGCCGAGATCCTGCGCGACCACGCCGGGGAGATCGTCGCGGCCCTCGGCGGGCCGGTCTGGCTGCTGGAGCTGGGGAGCGGCGACGGGCAGAAGACCCGGTTGGTGATCGAGGCCCTGCTGGCCCGCCAGGGGGCGCTGGAGTACGTGCCGGTGGACATCTCCGAGTCCGCCGTCGAGGTGAGCAGCCGGTCCCTGCTCTTCTCCTACCCGGGCCTGCGCATCACGGGCTACATCGGGGAGTACCACCGCGCGCTCCGCAGGATCAAGGAGGACCGGCGCGCTCCCGGGCTCACCCTCGTCCTCTTCCTCGGCTCGACCCTGGGCAACCTGGACCCGGAGGAGCGGCGCGTCCTCCTGCGCGAGGTGCGGGCCCTGCTGAACCCGGGCGAGGGCTTCCTCCTGGGGGTCGACCTCAAGAAGCCCGAGAGCGTGCTGATCCCCGCCTACGACGACGCGCTGGGGGTGACCGCCGCCTTCAACCTGAACCTCCTGGTGCGCGTCAACCGCGAGCTGGGGGGGGAGTTCGACCTCCGCGCCTTCCGCCACCGGGCGCTCTACAACCAGCGGGAGGGGCGGGTCGAGATGCACCTGGAGAGCCGCCACGCCCAGACGGTGGCGGTCCGGGAGCTCGGGATCGAGATCCCTTTCGCCGAGGGGGAGACGATCCACACCGAGAGCTCCTACAAGTTCGACCGCGAGCAGATCGCCGCCCTCGCCGCGGACACCGGTTTCGAGGTGCGGGAGGCCTGGACCGACTCCGAGGGGCGGTTCGCCTCGAATCTGCTGGTGGCGCGGTAGGGCCCGCCCCGGAACTTTGACAAAGTGCACTACGCCGCATAGCATTCCCCGTCCGTGCCGGCGTAGCTCAGTTGGTTAGAGCGCCTGACTGTGGATCAGGAGGTCTCCGGTTCAAATCCGGACGTCGGTACCAAACCCCTTCTCTTGACAGCAACATCTGCGGTTCGCTGGAGGATGTTCCCATGGCAGACACGGTGGAGCCGCGGATCTCCCGCGGGCTACGCGATCTGCTGCCCGCCGACATGCTGGCGCGGCAGTGGATGATCGACACCGTTCGCGGCGTCTATGAGCTCTACGGCTTCGTGCCGATCGTCACCCCCGCGATCGAATACCTCGACGTGCTGCGCGGCTCCGCCGCCGGCTCCGAGGCCCAGCAGTCGATCTTCACGGTGCAGAACCCGGAGAAGGAAGAGCTGGGGCTCCGCTTCGACCTCACCGTGCCGCTCGCCCGGGTGATCGCCCAGTACCGCGACCTGCCGCGCCCGTTCCGGCGCTACCAGGTGTCGCCAGTCTGGCGCGCCGACAAGCCCGACAAGGGGCGCTTCCGCGAGTTCACCCAGTTCGACCTCGACTCGGTCGGGGTCGTCTCCGAGGTCGCCGACACCGAGATCCTCGCCGGCATGTGCGACTGCCTGAACGCCCTCAAGGTGGGGCCATTCCGGGTGCGCTACTCCTCGCGCGGCATCCTCAACTCGCTGCTCGCCTACGCCGGTATCCCGGCGGAGCAGTCGGCGGACGTCTTCCGCGTGCTCGACAAGCTCGACAAGATCGGCCCAAAGAAGGTCCGTCTGGAGCTGACCGCCGGCTACGTCGACTCCTCAGGCGATCCGATCGCGGGCGTCGGCCTCGCCGGCGAGCAGGTGGACAAGATCGAGCGCTTCCTCGCCATCCCGCCGGACGACCGCCGCGAGACCGTGGCCCGGCTGCGCGAGCTCTTCGCCGGGGTCGAGGGGGCGGAGCAGGAGATCGCGATCGTCGAGCGGATCTCCAGCCACCTCTACGCCCTGGGCTATGCCGACGACCAGGTGGCGCTCGACCTCTCGATCGCCCGCGGCCTCGCCTACTACACCGGGCCGGTGTTCGAGGCGATCCTGCTCGACGCGCCGCAGTTCGGCTCGGTCTTCGGCGGCGGCCGCTACGACGGCCTGGTGATGCGCTTCCTGGGCGAGAAGGTGCCCGCCGTGGGCGCCTCGATGGGCGTCGACCGCCTGCTCGCGGCGCTGATCCACCTCGGCCGTACCGGGCGCCAGAAGTCGACCGCCAAGGTGCTGATCACCAACATGGACGCCGCGCTCCAGGACGACTACGTCGCGATGACCTGGGAGCTGCGCCGGGCCGGGATTCCCACCGAGCTCTACCTCGGCACCGCGAAAGGCCCCGGCAAGCAGCTCAAGTACGCCGACGCCTGGGGCGTGCCGATCGCTCTCCTCTACGGCTCGAACGAGAAGGAGAAGGGGATCGTCACCCTCAAGGACATGGAGATGGGGCGCCAGCGCGCCGAGGCGCTCGCCAATCGGCAGGACTGGCTGGAGGAGCGTCCGGGGCAGCGCGAGGTCCCCCGAGGCGAGCTGGTGGCGACGATCCGCGCCATCCTGGAGCAGATCGAGGCCCAGCGGCGATGAGCGAGTCCGGGGCACAGACGATCGTCCTCGACGGCGCCTCGCTCACCCTCGAGGACCTCGCCCGCCTCGCCCGCGATCCGCGGGTGCGGGTGGAGATGCACCCGGAGGCATGGGCCCGCGTCGAGGCGAGCCGGCGGCAGATCGAGGGGATCGTCGCCCGCTACGTCGAGGAGTGGGAGAAAGAGGGGGGCGGCCGGTCCTGGAGTACGGCGTCACCACCGGCTTCGGCGAGTTCAAGAACGTCCCCATCGCCCCCGACTGTCTGGAGGAGCTGCAGCGCAACATCCTGCTCAGCCACTCGGTGGGCGTGGGAGAGACCGCCGACCCCGGCAACCCGGCCAACTACTTCGAGCCGGACGTGGTGCGGGCGGCCCTCGCCATCCGCCTCAACGCCTTCCTCAAGGGGCACTCCGGCATCCGCCGCGCGGTCGTGCTCGCCGTCCAGGCGATGCTCAACCGGGGGATCGTGCCGCTGGTGCCGATCCGCGGCTCGGTCGGCTCGAGCGGCGATCTCTGCCCGCTCTCCCAGCTTTTCGTGGTGCTGCTGGGGGAGAGCCGGTACTATGTCCTCAATAAAGCGGTCGTCCGCGAGCCGGGAGCCTTTCCCAGTCAGACCCGCGAGCTGCGCTCCGGGCTCGATCACCTGCGGGAGGACCTCGGGATGGAGGTCCCTGCGCTCAGCTACAAGGACGGGCTGGCGCTCACCAACGGGGCCACCTTTTCGGCGGCGCTGCTCGCCCTGGCCGTCCACGACGGCGAGCGCCTCGCCGAGACGGCGGATGGCGCCCTGTCGCTCAGTCTCGAGGCGGTCTGCGGCTGCGCCCGTGCCTTCGACGCGCGCGTCCACCAGGCGCGGGGGCTCGCCGGGCAGATCGCGACCGCGGCGAACGTCCGCTTGGCGGTCCGCGGCAGCAAGCTGATCGAGAAGGCGGGCGCGGTGCAGGACGTCTACTCCCTGCGCTGCGCCCCGGCCGTCCACGGCGCCTCGCGTGACGCCATCGCCTACGCCCGGAAGGTGGCCGAGGCGGAGATCAACGCCGCCACCGACAATCCGCTCTTCTTTCCGGGCGACGATACGCCGCCCCTGGATCACGAGTTCGCGGCCAACTGGCCGGCGGGGTACGACGGCCGGGAGCGGATCTCCTACTCGGCCGGCAACTTCCACGGCGAGCCGGTGGGCATGGCGGCGGACGTCCTGGCGATCGCACTGGCCGAGCTGGCGAACATCTCCGAGCGGCGCACCCAGATGCTGCTCGACGGCCACCAGAACCGCAACCTCCCCTCGAACCTGATCCCGCACCGGGGGATCAACTCGGGGCTGATGATCGTCCAATACGCCGCCGCCGGCATCGTCTCCGAGAACAAGGTCCTCACCCACCCGGCGAGCGTCGACTCCATCCCCACCTCCGCGAACTCCGAGGACCACAACGCGATGTCCACCATCGCCGCCCGCAAGGTGCGGACGGTGCTGCGCAACGCGCAGTCCGTGCTGGCGATCGAGCTGCTGGTGGCCGCGCAGGCCATCGAGTGGCGGGTCGGGATGGAGATCGATCCCGCCCAGCCACGCTCCAAGGAGTCGACCGACTGGAAGCAGGCCGGCCAGGAGGCGGAGCAGTTCGAGGAGCGGACGGCCCCCGAGCGGCGGCAGGAGATCGCCGCGCAACTCGGCGAAGGGACGCGGCCGATCTACCTCCAGGTCCGCGAAGCGGCGCCGACGATGCTGCGGGACCGGATGCTGGAGGGGGATATCCGGGCGGTGTTGGGGTGGGTGCAGGGGCATTGAGGATCTGATCTGGCTGATCTGGATTGCCAGAGGCAACGAACCCTCTTAGGATGAGGTCATGACGGAAAAGCAACGTCTGCATGGCTTGGTAGAGGATCTTCCCCGAGGGGAGGTCCACGTCGCTCTACGTTTCATGGAGTACCTTCGGGAACCCGAAGCGGAGCCTGTCCTCAAGGCATTGAGGGACGCTGCCGAGGACGACGAGCCCTTGACCGAGGACGATCTCGCGGCCATCAAGGACGCTCGTGAGGATGTCGCCCGAGGTCGCCTGACTCCTCATGAAGAGGTTCGGCGTCGTTTTCTAGGTGATCGGTGAACCGTCAGGTTCTCTGGACGAGCCGTGCAAGTAAGGACCTGGAGCGTCTTGACCGCAAAACACAGCAGAGGATCGTTAGTGCGGTCGATCGCTTTGCCCAAACAGGCCAGGGAGACGTAAAGCGTCTCCAAGGTACTGCGGAAGAGACCTTTCGGCTTCGGGTGGGAGATTGGAGGATTCTTTTCTTGCAGCAGGAGATCCTCCTTATCTTGATACTGCGCGTTCATCCTCGCGGCGGCGCGTATCTCCCATAGGCTCAGAGAATCTCGGCGGCAGACGGTCCGTCTATCCGGCGTCCAAGCTCTTGATCAATGGACGGCTGGATTTGCCAGGAGAGGCGAACGCTTCTAGGATCAGTGCATGACCGAGAGAGAACAACTGCACGCTCTGATCGATGCCCTACCCAATGACAAGGTGCCTGAGGCTCTACGCTTTGTGGAGTACCTCCGGCGATCCGCGCCGCCGGCGTCATTGGACGATCAGCCTATGGCCGAGGAAGAGGATGCCAAGCATGGGCGGATCATCTCCCACGACGGGATGCACCGCCGCATCTTCGGCAAAGATTAAAGCTGGCTTTTTAGTGCACTACCCCGCAGCCGCGGGATCTCCCGCCGGATCTCCTCTTCGGTCAATCCAAGCAGCCCCGCGCTCTTCACCAGGGGCTCCATATCCACCGGATAGAGCCGGTTCCGGGTCGGGTCGGCTAAGCCCGCCAGGTTGCGCGGCGCGATGGCGGTCCGGACCTCCTCCTCGAAGTCCGGCCCCGGCAGGGCGGCCAGTACACGGTCGAGCATCTCCCTCGTTACGGGATCGGTGCTCCCGAGGAATCCGTTCCAGGCCCAGCCGCCCTCCGGACCAGGAAGGAGGCGCTGGCTGGCCTCGGCGAAGCTGGCGACGGCGAAGTAGAGGAGGGAACTGGCGGCGAAGTGGTCGAAGTCTCGCATCGCCCCGTAGGCTCCGGCGACGAGCTTCTGGACGTGGTCCGCCTCCTGGCTCAGGAGATCGCCGTAGCGCTGGAGTCCCTCAGGACCTTTTTCCAGCAGCAGGGCCAGACGCTCGACGGCCAGCAGGCTCCAGGCGATCCCCGTCGAGAAGAGGGGCGAGAGGAAGCAGAAGGCATGCGGGAGGAGGACCCAGCCGTCCCCGGCCGCCCGCGCGAGGCGGTTCTGGAGGCGGGGGATCTTTCCAATCGACCGCAACGGACGGGCGGAGGCGAACTGGTTCCGCAGGGTGGGGTAGCGGGCCAGGAGGCGCTCCCAGGACTGGTCGGGAGAGAGGGAAGCCAGCTCTTCCCGGGCGCGGTCCCCGGCGATCACAAAGCCGGCGCTCACCGTTCCATGATCGAAGGGGAGGACGTACATCCACCCTTCGTCCAGGAGATGGTGGACGGCCGCCTGCTCGTCCGGATAGGGACCGGCGGGGAGCGCCGCGCCGCCCGCGACCTCGGCGAAGGGGGCCATCCCCTCGAAGTGCCCGAAGACCAGGGAGGTATGGAGCCCGGTCTCGACCGTGGGAATCGGGAGGTGACGGGCCAGGAAGCCGCCCGGGCCCGAGGCGTCGATCAGGAGATCGGCTTCGAAGCGGACGGACCGCCCCTGATGCGTCCCGGAGAGGCGCCAGCCGCCACCGGGCCTCGCCTCCAAGCCATCCAGATCGACCTCTTCCAGGACCTCGACTCCCGCCGCTCCGGCCTGGAGGACAAGGTGGTGATCCACGTCCTCCCGCAGCCAGTGGGTGTCGGCGATGGCGTCCGTGGGGCTGGCGGCCACCAGCAGACGGCGCTCGTTGGCGGGGCCGTTGGCGAAGGCACGGCCGGGCTCGTGGCCGTAGAAGGTGAACCCCCGTTTGAGCCCCCGGCGCAGCTGGGGGAGGCGCTCCCTCCAGCGCCCCCAGGCGGCCAGAGCATGGAGGTCGTCGAGGCCGTAGCGTGCGGCCAGTCGCTCCAGGCAGATCGCGGCGAGCGGGGTGGAAGACTCGCCGAGGGCGAAGCGGGGGTGCTTCTGCCGGTCGAGGAGGAGCACCCGGTGCCCCTGGACCTGGAGTATGCGGGCGAGGATCGATCCCGCGAAGCCGGAGCCGACGATGGCGACCCTCAAGATCCTCCTCCGCAGACGGCGCAGGCGACCCGCGGCTCAGGCTCGCCCGAGCGGTTCATGCGATCGAGGCGGGCGAGGCGCGCGTCCGCGCAATGGGGGCAGCTCGCGAAACGGCGGACATCCCAGAGGTCCGCCGTTACGATCCCCAGCCCCAGGCAGCGTTCCAGGGCCTCTTCGAGCTGATCGAGGCGGGGCGGGGTAAAGTCCCCGGAATCCCGCAGGGCTTCCATGGCGCCGTTGCCGCCGCGGACCGGGATCAGCGAGACGCGCTCCGCCCCCTGCTCGAAGGCGTGAACGGCGGAGCGGACCGCCCACTCGGCGGCCTCGTCCGGCGGCACGAACGGCGGGGCCACCAGCACGAAGGCGCGCATGCCGATCCCCGCGCGTCGCAACGTTTCGGCGGCGCGGTCGAAGTCGCCGAGGGTCAACCCCTTGTTCAGGCGCGGCAGAGCCTCGGGGTGGACCGTCTCCAGGCCCATCGCCACCTCCAGGCGGCCGGCCAGCCGCTCCGCGAAGCGCAGGCAGCGGTCGCCGATCAGTCGTGGGTGGCACTCCACCGTGACGCGTGCGAAGGGGGCGACAAGGGCGAGGATCGCCTCCTCGTCGGCCAGGGGCACCGCCCGCGGCTCGAAGAAGTTGCTGGCGTTGTAGAGCTTCACCGCCGCCGGTTGGGGCAGGGGGCCCGCCGCGGCGAGGGCTTTCCGGAGTTGGGCCGGCAGCGCGCCCGGGGGCGTCGGTCCGTCGAGGGTCTCGCGCCAGAGATCGCAGAAGACGCAGGTGAAGGGGCATTCGGCGCCGGCGAGGAAGACGGTGAAGGCGGGGAGGAGGCCGCCGTCCGGCGTGCGCTCCTTCTCCCAGAGATGCCCGATGGGCTCTTGAGGGTCGATCCGCCGCCGGGGGGACCGCAGCGAGCGGACCCAGCTCGATGACGCCGCCAGCTCCACAGGGCTCAAGCTTGGTAGAGGCTCAGCAGGTGATTCCTGTACTTCGCGGGACGGAGATCGAACCGGCCGCGGAAGGTCTCCTCCGGCACCGCGCCGTGCTGGAACCGCCGCTTGGGGAAGACGGGCAGCTCTTGTCCCGTCACCTTCTGAATGCCCCGGCGCAGCACCTCCCCCTTCAGGCTGTAGAGAGTCTCGTGGGAGCCGCGGGTCAGCTCGGCGAAGGGGATGGCCTCGGCCACGGCGATCACCCGCGGTCGGCTGAACGGGCTGAAGGGGACGAAGCCGTGGCGCCGGGCGGGAGCGTAGCCCCGCACGCACCCGCGGCTCAGGCCCCCGCTGTAGGTGAGGGAGTGCTTGATCGCCTCCACCCCCCAACCCTCCTGGTAGAGCATGCGGTTGTTGACCACGCTGCGGATGGTCAGCTCCGGGTTCTCCTCGATCGGGTAGTCCTTGAGGTTCTCGTCGCCGCCGTCGCCATCGGCGAGGTATCGCCAGTCGGGGTAGCGCTCGCGGATCCCCTGGAGCAGGGCGAGGTTCATCGCCGCGCACTCGACGTCCAGGGGCTTGTAGTCCTCGATCGCCGCGACCGCCGCGAAGGGGTCGATCCGGGCACTGGTTGCTTCGATCACCTCGCCGAAGAGCTGGAGATCGGTGCGGCGGAGGAACTCCCGGGCCTGCTCGAGGTCGGCGCCGCCGCCGTCGACGGCGAGGGTGAACGCCTTCAAACGGGCCGGACTCTGCCCGGCGGCGAGCAGCTCGTGGTAGAGGGCGAGCAGGAGCGCGCCGCTGTCGATGCCGCCGGAGAAGAGGACGCCCAGCGGCTCGGCCGTGGACAGGGCGGCCAGCCAGAGGCGGATCTCCTCGCAGAGGGCGCGGACGTAGGCCTCGCCGATGACGTCGAGGTCGGGCGGCAGCACCTCCCGCGGCGGATCGAAGAAGCGCCGGTAAACGGGGTTGGGATCGGGGCAGCCGACGAGCTGGATCTCGGTGACGTGGTGCGCCGGGATCATGCGGGTGTAGGAGGGGTGGAACTGATCGCCGTGCCCCTCGCGCTCCAGAGCGTCGCGGATCTGGTCGATGCGGTCGGCCACCACCAGCATCGGGCCGTCGGTCTCCTTGGCCAGGAAGTAGCGCAGAGGGCGGTCGAGGCTGCGCGCCAAGCGCACCCGCTGGCCGTCGCGGGCGAGGAGGGCGAAGGAGCCTTCGATCCGGAGGACGTCGCCGGGGTTCTCCGAGAGGAGGAGGGCGCGGGCGTCGTCCACGGACATATTGAGGATCTGCTGGTCCTCGTCGGCGACCAGGTTGAGGATGCGGGCGATGGTCTGGTGTCGCAAGGTTGTACGTCTCCTGTGCGAGAGGTTGGAGGAGGGTGGATTCTAGCTCGTCGCGGGCCGCCGGATCGCCACGATCGTGTCGTCCTCGGTGAAATACCCGGCGTCTGCCCAGGCGTCCAGCCCTCCTTCGAGGGGGCGGACCCGGGTGAAGCCTTTATCCATCAGAGCGCGAGCCACACGGGCCGCGGAGGCTTCGTTCGGTCAGGCACAGTAGAGAATGATCTCGCGGTCTCGCGGCAGCTCGCCGAGCCGGACGTCGATCTCGTCGATCGTCATCCGCAGTGCTCCCGGGACGCGCCGCGGATCGTGGAGGTGGGACGAACGGTTGCGCACGTCCACGATCGTCGGGGCGTTGCCCGCGTCCATCAGCCGCTTCAGCTCGGCGACCGGGATGCGGGCGAGCCGCAGGATCTTCCGCACCCGCCGCCGCTGCCACCACTTCGACAGGATCACCAGCGCCAGGGCGGCCACGAGCAGCACGCCGGCCCAGAAGCCGAGGTTCTCCAGGTGATAGAGCACCTGGTCCACGGCGTGATGGAAGACGTAGCCGAGCAGCAGGCCGGAGCCGAGCCAGAGGAGGCTGCCGAGGCCGTCCCAGAAGAGGAAGGAGAGGAGGGTCTTGTTCATCGCTCCGGCGAGCGGCGGCGCGATGGTGTTGTAGCCGGGGACGAACTTGGCGTAGAGCAGCGACGGCATGCCGGCGCGCTCGAAGAGGTCCTCGGTGCCGCGCACGCAGGAGTCGGGGGAGAGGGAGAGGCGGCAGACCGTGCGCAGGACCCGGTGCCCCTGCCAGCGGCCGACCAGGAACCAGATGGTGTCGGCGAGCAGCGAGGCCACGAGCGCCGCGGCGAGGACCGGGCCCAGGTGCATCCGCCCCCCCTGCACGAGGGCTCCGGCGACGATCAGGGTAGGCAGGGCCGGGATCGGCGCGCCGAGTTGCTCCAGGAAGACGTTGCCGAAGACGACGGCGATCCCATAACGCAGGAGGATGGTGACGAGCTTGTGCATGCGGAGAGCATTGTCGCATGCCCCGCTTGACATTCCCGCCGCCTCTTGGGATATCCTTGAACCTCAACGGGATTTTAGATGATGAGCCAGAACGCAACCTTCAGCCCCGAGACCGCCACCGTCCGGGGCTGGCGTGCGTACGGCCATCATCACTCCGTGAACTGAGCCGGGCACGTCCCGGCGTCACGGACCCGGGACGAGAGACCGCCTGCGCACCACGTCGCCTCCTTCCGGGTCCGGGAGGAGGTTTTCGTTTTGGAGACATCGCCCGCACGGGCCCGCGCCACGCTGGTCGCGACCGTCACGACCCTCCCCGCGGGGAGCGCCGTGCCCCTGGTCTCCGGCCTGGAGGGGGTCGACTGGCTGGAGATCCGCGCCGATCTCGTCGGCGATCTCGACGCCGCGCGCCTGGCCCGGCTGTTTCCGGGCAAGCTCCTGTACACGCTACGCAGCCGGACCGAGGGGGGCGGGTCCGAGGGGACGCCCGAGCGGCGCCGCCAGCGGCTGGTCGAGGCCGCCGGCCGTTACGACTATGTGGACCTCGAGGCGGCGCGCGATCTCACTCCCGACATCCTCAAGGGCGTGCCCCCCGAGAAGCGGGTGATCTCCTGGCATGGTCCGGCCCCCGGGCTCGACGGCCTCACCGCCACCTTCGAGCGGATGGCCGCCGTCCCCGCCGCGCTCTACAAGCTGGTGCCCACCGCCGCGCAGGCGGGGGACGAGGTGCAGGCGCTGCTGCTGCTCGCCTCGCTCGGCCGCCGCGACGTCGCCGCCTTCGCCGCCGGCCCGATCGGCGCCTGGACGCGGCTGGTCGCCCCCCGCCTCGGCGCCCCGGTCGTCTACGGCGCGCTGGGGGAGGTGCCCGGGGCACCGGGGCAGATCACGATCGAACGCCTGCGCGGCGACTACGGCCTGCCGCATCTGCCGCCGATCGAGGCGCTGTTCGGCATCGTCGGCAATCCCGTCACCCATTCCCTCTCGCCGCGCATCCACAACGCCGCCTACCGGGCGCTGGGCATCCCGGCGGTCTACCTGTCGTTCCACGCCGAGTCCTTCGGCGACTTCTGGCTGGAGGTGATGGAGAACACGGGGCTGGAGGCGATCGGGCTCTCCATCCGCGGGCTCTCGGTGACCGCGCCGTTCAAGGAGTCGGCGCTGGCGGTCTGCGGCGCGGAGAGCCCGCTGGTCAGCCTGATCGGCGCCGCCAACACGCTGGTCTGCAATCAGGGGGTCTGGGAGGCCGAGGCGACCGATCCGGACGGCGTCGTGCTGCCGTTGCGCGACCGCGGTATGGAGATCGCGGGGATGGAGGTGGCGGTGGTCGGCGCCGGCGGCGCGGGGCGCTCAGCAGCGGCGGGGCTCGACCGCGCCGGAGCGCGGGTGACGATGTTCAACCGCGATCCGGAGCGGGGGAAGAGCTCCGCCGATCATCTGCACGTCACCTTCCGCCCGCTCGCCGATCTCGACCCCTCGCAGTTCGATCTGCTGGTCAACGCCACCTCGCTCGGCCGCGGCGCCGACGATCCGCTGCCGTTCGCCGTCGAGCGGCTGCGCGCGGGCGCGGTGGTGATCGACCTCGTCTACTTCGCGGACCGGCCGACCCGCCTGCTGGTGGAGGCGGGGGCGCGCGGCGCGGTGGCGATCGACGGCCGCGAGGTGCTGGTGGATCAGGCCCGTGGACAGTTCCGGCTGATGACCGGGCGCGACCTGCCGCTCGACCTCGCCCGCCGGGCCGCCGGGCTGGAGAGCGTGCTGTGAGAGTCTCCGCCGCCCTCCCCACCGGCGTCGCCGCTCTGCTCTTCGAGAGCGCCCGGCGGCGGCGCGGTGCCGAGGAGCGGCTGGTGGCGCGCCTGGAGGAAGCGGGCTACGCCGAGGTGATCCTGCCGATCCTCGACTACCTGGAGCCCTACGAGTCGTTGCTGACCCCGGCGACGCGCGGCGAGCTCTACCGTTTCGTCGACCGCGACGGCGAGCTGCTGGCCCTGCGGGCCGACTTCACGCCGATGCTGGCGCGGCTGCTGGCGCCCCGGCTCGCGTCGCTGGAGCTGCCGCTGCGCCTCTACTACCGCGGCGACGTGATTCGCTATCAAGAGGAGCGGGCGGGGCGGGCACGGGAGTTCTACCAGCTCGGTGCCGAGCTGCTCGGCCTCGCCGGCGAGCGGGCCGAGCGCGAGGTGCTGCGCCTCTTCCTGGAACTGGCGACGGCCGGCGGTAGCGGCGGCGGCCTGCAGGTGGTGCTGGGCTTCGCCGGCGCGCTCGACGAGTTGCTGCTCGCGGCGGGGGTGGACGATCCCGGCCGGCTCGCGTCGGCGGTGGCGCGGCGCGAGCGGGGGGAGGTGCGGCGGGCGGGCTCGACGCTCCTCGCGGTGGTGGAGAACGGAGTTCCGGATCAGCCGGAGGAGCTGGGAGGAGAAGCGGCGGACCGGCTGCGCGGCCTTTACGCCCTGCGCGACGAGCTCGCCGCCGACTTCCCCGGCGCGCTGCTGACGATCGACCTCGCCGAGTTCGCGCAGAGCAACCTCGACCCGCTTCTCGCGGGAGGCGAGGGGGACCGCCCCTACTACGACGGCCTCGTCTTCCACGCCTACGCGGGGCCGGCCGCGCTGCCGGTTGGCGGCGGCGGGCGCTACGACCGCCTGTTCCGCGCCCTCGGCGCCGAGGTGCCGGCGGCGGGGTTCTCGCTCAGCCTGGAAAGATTGCTGGAGGCGTCGGCGTGATCCGCCTGGCCCTCCCCAAGGGGCGGAATCTCGATTCCGCGCTAGCCGCCTTCCGGGCGGCGGGAATCGGACTCGACGGCCTCGACGGCTCCGGCCGGAGCCTGCGCACGCGTCTCCCCGAGGAGGGGATCGAGGTGCTCTCCCTGAAGGATTGGGATCTGCCGCTCTACGTCACGCACGGGATCGCCGATTGCGGCATCGTCGGTAGCGACGTGCTGGGAGAGGTGGATGGCGACCTGCTGGTGCCGGTCCGCCTACTCCAGGGGCGGTCGCGGCTTTCTTTTATTGGCCGCGAGGCCGCGCTCCCCGCGCCGGGGACGCAGGTGCGCCTGGCGACCAAGTACCCGAACACGGCGCGGCGAGTGGTGGCGGAGCGCTCCTGGGGGGCGGAGATCGTCAAGCTTTCGGGCTCGATCGAGCTCGCCCCGATCCTGCGCCTGGCCGAGCTGGCGCTCGACATCGTCCAGACCGGGCGCACGCTCGCCGAGAACCACCTGGTGGAGATCGAGACCGTCGCCGAGGTCGCCGCCTGCCTGGTGGTCAACCGCGCGTCCTATCAGCGCCATCGCGCATTTCTCAACGATTGGATCAGCCGCCTCGAGGCGGCGGGGGTGGTCTCTTGAGCCCGATCGAAGTCCTGAAAGCCACATCCCGCGCCGGCCGCCGTGCGGTCGAGCGCCTCGTCCGCCGTGGCGAGACCGTGCTCGACGCCAAGACCCTGGGGCGGGCGGAGAAGATCGTCCGCGACGTCCGCAGGAAGGGGGACCGCGCCCTGCTCGACTACGCCCAGCGGCTCGACGGCGCCACCGCGGAGTCGGTCGCCGGCCTCGCGCTTTCGCCGCTGCCGGGGGACGCCGCGGACGGCGCGGGTCTCCCCGCCGGCTTCGTCGAGGCGCTGGAGCGGGCGATCGTCGCCGTCGAGCGCTTCCACGCGCCGCAGGCGCGCACCGGCTACCGGCTGGAGGAGGAGGGGGTGGAGCTGGAGGAGCGGGTCACGCCGCTCCAGCGGGTCGGCCTCTACGTGCCCGGCGGCCGGGCGACCTACCCCTCGACCGCGGTGATGACCGTGGTGCCCGCCCGCATGGCCGGCGTCAAGGAGATCGCGGTGGCGACCCCGCCCGGTTCCTACCGCGCCAACCCGGCCCTGCGCTACACGCTCGCCCGCCTCGGCGTCACCGAGATCTGGGGGATCGGCGGTGCTCACGCGGTGGCGGCGTTCGCCTACGGCACCGAGACCATCCGCCGGGTGGACAAGATCGCCGGCCCCGGCAACGCCTGGGTCACCGCGGCCAAGAAGCTGGTGGTGGGGGACGTCGGGATCGACGGCCTCGCGGGGCCGAGCGAGGTGGTGATCGTGGCCGATCCGGCCGCCGACGCGGCGGAGGTGGCGGCCGACCTGCTGGCCCAGGCCGAGCACGACCCCAAGGCCGCGGCGGTGCTGATCACGACCGATGCCAAGCTCGCGAAGCGGGTCTCGGCGGAGATCGACCGCCAGCTCGCCGACCTCGCCACGGCGGAGACCGCCCGCGCCTCCCTGGAGAACTTCGGCGCCGCGCTCGTGGTGGCCGGGCTGGAGGAGGCGCTCGAGCTGGTCGAGCGGATCGCGCCCGAGCACCTGCAGCTCGTCGGGCGGGAAGCGGAGGTGCTCGCCCTGCACGTCCGCGCCGCCGGGGCGATCTTCATCGGCGCCGCGACCCCGGAGGTCTTCGGCGACTACGTCGCCGGCCCCAGCCACGTGCTTCCCACCTGCGGCAGCGCCCGCTTCGCCTCCGCGCTCGGCGTCGAGGACTTCCTGCGCCGCAGCCACACCATCCGCTTCACGCCGGTCGCGGCGAGCCACCGCGCGGCGGCGGCGGCGGCCCTGGCGGACGTCGAGGGGTTGCCTGGGCACGCGGCGGCGGCGCGGAGGAGGCTGGGGTGAACGATCCCGCCCTCTTCGTCCGGCCCGAGCTGCGGGCCCTCGGGGCCTATCACCTCGATCTCACGCCCAGCCGGCACAAGCTGGACCAGAACGAGGTGCCCTGGGATCTCCCCCGCCGGTTCAAGGAGGAGATGGCGGCGCGGCTCCTGGCGGCCGACTGGGCCCGCTATCCGGACTTCCACGCCGACGAGCTGCGCCGGGACCTCGGACGCCTGCACGACCACCCTTTCGAGGGGGTGCTGGTGGGGAACGGCTCGAACGAGCTGCTCTCGGTGGCGCTGACGGCGCTGGTCCCCCCCGGCGGCGAGGTGCTGGGGGCCGAGCCGAGCTTCGGGCTCTACCGCGGCTTCGTGCTCAAGGCCGGCGGCGTCACCCGCTTCCTGCCGCCGCGGCCGGACCTCGAGATCCCCGTCGACGAGCTGGAGGCCGAGGTCGAGCGCGATCCCCGCCGCCCCCTCCTCCTCTGCACGCCGAACAATCCGACCGGGGACGCCCTGCCGGTCGAGCGGATCGAGCGCCTTCTCGACCGGCTCCAGGCGCCGCTGCTGCTCGACAACGCCTATGGCGAGTTCTGCCGCTACGACTACCGGCCGCTGCTCGCCCGCTATCCGCACCTGATCCTCTTCCGCACCTTCTCCAAGGCGTGGTCGCTCGCCGGGATGCGGCTCGGGTATCTGCTGGCCGACCCCCGCCTGGTGGCCGAGCTGATCAAGGTGAAGCTCCCCTACAACCTCGGCCACCCCGGGGTGATCGCCGGCCGGGTGGCGCTGGAGGCCAAGGCGGAGGCGCGGCGCCGGGTGCGATTGATCGTGGCCCGCCGGCCGCAGTGGGCGGCGATGCTGGAGGAGGAGGGCTTCGAGGTCTTCCCCTCGGAGGCGAACTTCCTGCTCGTCCGCACCTCGCCGCCGGAGCGGGCCCGCGAGGTGCGGGCGACGCTGGAGGCGCGCAGCATCCGGGTGCGCGACGTGAGTGGATACCCAGGGCTCGCCGGGTGCATCCGGGTGTCGATCGGGACCGGGGCGTCCCTGCGGGCGACGAGGGCGGCGCTCGAACCCTCACCCCCCGGCCCCCTCTCCCGTCCCCTCCCACCCTCCCTCACCGGGAGAGGGGGAGAAGGACGAAAGGGAGAGAGAAGGACAGGAACGGTCGAGCGCGCTACCGGCGAGACCCGCATCCACCTCACCCTTCGCCTCGACGGCGGCACGCGGCGCATCCAGGTCCCCAACGGCTTCTTCGCCCACATGCTGACCGCGCTCGCGACCCACGCCGGGCTCGGGCTCGACCTCGTTGCCGAGGGGGACACCCACGTCGACCTCCATCACACGGTGGAGGACGTGGGGATCGCCCTCGGCGAGGCGCTGGCGGCGGCGCTGGGGGACCGGCGCGGGATCGTCCGCTTCGCCCATGCCTACGCGCCGCTCGACGAGGCCCTGGCGCGGGCGGTGGTCGACCTCTCCGGCCGCGGCAGCTTCCACTACGCGGCGCCGCCCGAGATCGCCGGCGGCTGGGTGACGGCCGACTTCCCGCTCACCCTGGTCGCCGACTTCTTCCAGGCGTTCGCCGATCGCGGCCGGCTCACGCTCCATCTCGACATCCTTGCCGCCCGCAACGGCCACCACGCCGCCGAGGCCGCCTTCAAGGCCGCGGCGCTGGCGCTACGCCAGGCGATCGCACGGCGTTCGGGATCTGCGGACGTTCCGAGTACCAAGGGGACGCTTTCGGCATGAGCGAGGCGCTCGTCATCGACGCTGGTGTCGGCAATCTCGGCAATCTCGTCCGCGCCGTCGAGCGGGTCGGCGGGAGGGCCGCGATCAGCGCCGATCCGGAGCGGATTGCCGGCGCCCGCTGCCTGCTGCTCCCCGGCGTCGGCGCCTTCGCGCCCCCTCGCGAGGCGCTGCGCGGCGGCGTGGAGACGGCGCTGCGCGCGGCGCTGGCGCGCGGGGCCTGGCTGCTCGGCATCTGCGTCGGCTTCCAGATCCTCTTCGACGAGGGGGAGGAGTTCGGCGCCACCGACGGCCTCGGCCTCCTCCCCGGCCGCGTCACCCGGCTGCCGGCGACCGTGCCGGTGCCGCACATCGGCTGGAACCGGCTGCACGGCGCAACCGACCACCCGCTGCTCGAGGGGCTGGCCGATCGCTACGTCTACTTCGTTCACAGCTACGCCCCCGAGGGGGTGCCGGACGATCTCTGCCTCGCCCGCTGCACCCACGGCCGCGCCTTCCCCGCGGTCGCCGGGCGCGAGCGGGTGATAGGCACGCAGTTCCACCCCGAGCGCAGCGGCCCGGCCGGGCTGCGACTGCTCTCGAACTTTCTCAAGATGTCTGGAGATGGCCATGGAGCTGATCCCCGCGATTGACCTCCGCCACGGCCGGGCCGTCCGCCTCCGCCAGGGGGACGACGCCCAGGCCACGGTCTACGGCGACGATCCGGTCGCCGTGCTGGAGTCGTACGCCCGCGCCGGGGTGGCGCGCGTCCACGTCGTGGACCTCGACGCCGCCCTGGGCGAGGCGCCGCAACGGGAGCTGATCGAGCGGATGCTGGCCGTGGGCGCGAGGATCCAGCTCGGCGGCGGCCTGCGCGACCGCGAGGCGATCGACTGGGCGCTCGGCGCCGGCTGCGACCGGGTGGTCATTGGCTCGCTGGTGGCCCGCGACGTCGACGCCTTCCGCGCCCTGGCGGAGGAGCGCCCCGGCTGGCTGGTCCCCGCCCTCGACGTGGCGCACGGCGAGGTGCGGATCGCCGGCTGGCGGGAGGGGGCGCCGCGCGGCCTCGGGGACCTCTGCGGCCATCTCATGGGCGCGCCCTGCCCGGCCATCCTGGTGACCGACGTCGAGCGCGACGGCATGATGACCGGTCCGAACCTCGGGCTGGCCCTGCGGGTGGCGCGCACCTCCGGGCTGCCGGCGCTCCTCTCCGGGGGGGTCCATGCCCTCTGCGACCTGCAGGAGGCGCGGCGGCTCCCCGAGATCGCGGGCGCGATCGTGGGGCGGGCGCTCTACGAAGGAGCGTTCACGGTGGAGGAGGCGCTGGCGGTATGCAGTTGAGAGAACAGCAGCTGACCGGCCCTACCGATCTCGCGCGGCGGGTGATCCCCTGCCTGGACGTCGCCGCCGGCCGGGTGGTCAAGGGGGTGCGTTTCGAGGATCTGCGCGACCAGGGGGACCCCGCCGAGTCCGCGCTCCGCTACGCCGGACAGGGGGCGGACGAGATCGTCTTCCTCGACATCGGCGCCGCCCCCGAGGAGCGGGAGACCGACGCCGACTGGGTCCGCCGCACCGCCGAGCAGGTGTTCATCCCGCTGACCGTGGGCGGCGGCGTGCGGAGCGAGGCGGACGCCAGACGTCTGCTGCGCTCCGGAGCCGACAAGGTCGGGATCAACTCCGCCGCCGTCGAGCGGCCGGAGCTGATCCGCGAGCTCGCCCGCCGCTTCGGCAGCCAGTGCGTGGTGCTCTCCGTGGATGTCCGCGGGCGCGAGGTGGTCACCCGGGGCGGGAGGCACGCCACCGGGCTCGACGCCCTGGCCTGGATCCGCGAGGGGGTCGAGCGCGGCGCGGGGGAGATCCTGCTCACCAGCATCGACCGCGACGGCACTCGAGGGGGGTACGACCTGGCGCTGATCGAGGAGGTCGCGGCGGCCGTGCCGGTGCCGGTGATCGCCTCCGGCGGCGCCGGCGGCCCCGAGCATCTCGTGCAGGCGCTCGCCGCCGGAGCCGCCGCCGTGCTCGCCGCCTCGATCTTCCATCAGGGGACTTACACGGTGGGGGATGTGAAGCGGGAGATCGCCAGGGCGGGGTTTCCCGTGCGGGAGGAGGTCGAATGAAGATCGAGGATCTCCGCTTCGACGACCGCGGCCTGATCCCCGTCGTCGTCCAGGACGTCGGCAGCGGCGCGGTGCTGATGCTCGCCTGGGCGGACCGCGAGGCGGTCGAGAAGACGCTCGCCACCGGCCAGGCGCACTTCTGGAGCCGCTCCCGGCAGGCGCTCTGGAAGAAAGGGGAGACCTCCGGCAACACCCTCCAGGTGGAAGGTGTGACCGCCGACTGCGACGGCGACGCCCTGCTGGTGCGCGCGCGGCCGGCGGGGCCCACCTGCCACCGCGGCACGCGGAGCTGCTTCGAGCCCAACTCCGCCCGGCTGGAGCTCGGGTGGCTGGCGGCGGTGCTCGAATCCCGGCGCGACGCCGACCCTGAGACGAGCTACACGGCGCGGCTCCTCGCCCGCGGCATCGAGCGGATCGCCCAGAAGGTGGGGGAGGAGGGGGTGGAGACGGCGATCGCCGCGGTCTCCTCCGCCCTCCGCGGTCCTGGCGAGGGGGGCGAGCGCCGGCGGGCGCTGGTGGGAGAGGCGGCCGATCTCCTCTATCACCTGCTGGTCCTGCTGCAGGCGAGCGGCGTCGATCCGGGGGAAATCACGAAAGAGCTCATCGGGCGCCACGGTTTTGCCCGCTCGGAGCACTCCTAGTGCGTAGCTCGATCATTTGCTGTTTTTTGCTTTGGAGGTCATCCAATGTCTGAGGGGAGTTCGCGCCGGCCGCGCCGGGCCGTGCCGCACGTTCGTGAATTTCTGGCCGACAGCCTGACGCCGCTCGCGGTCTACCGGCGGCTCACCGCGATCTCGCCGTACCGCTTCCTGTTCGAGAGCGTGGCCGGGGGCGAGCGGGTCTCCCGCTTCAGCTTCCTGGGCGCGGCTCCGCGGGAGATCTACCGGCTCTATCCCGACCACCTGGAAGTCGAGCGCAGGGGCAAGCGCACGCGCCTTCCCGGCGAGCCTCTGGAGGCGCTGCGCGAGATCCTCCAGACGGTCCACAGCGAGTCCGGGCCGATCCCGTTCACCGGCGGCTTCGTCGGCTACTTCGGCTACGACCTGATCCGGCTCGTCGAGCGGCTACCGGACCGCCCCGCCGATCCCTTCGATCTTCCCGTCGCCCTGCTCGCCCGCTTCGACACCCTGGTGGTCTTCGACCACGCGCACCAGCGGGTGCTGGCGATCGCCAACGAGATCGAGGGGGAGGTGAGCGTCGAGGAGGCCGAGAAGGAGCTGGCCCGCCTGTCGCGGCTGATCACCGAGGAATCGGGGGGCGGCGGCGTCGCCATGCCGGGGCAGTCCCCGGGGCCCGCCGCCACCGATCTGCCGAGCCTCGACAGCGCGAGCTTCCGCCGCGCCGTGCTGGAGGCCAAGGAGCACATCGCCGCCGGCGACATCTTCCAGGTGGTGCTCGCCCGCCGCTGGCGGGTGCCGCGGCGGATCGAGCCGCTCGCCCTCTACCGGGCGTTGCGCATGGTCAACCCGAGCCCGTACATGGTGCTCCTCGAATCCCCCGACGTGGCGCTGGTCGGCGCCTCCCCGGAGATGCTGGTGCGCAAGCAGGGGCGGCACCTCGAGACCCGGCCGATCGCCGGCACCCGGCCGCGCGGCATGGATGCCGAGGGGGACAAGCGGCTGGCCGAGGACCTGCTGGCCGACCCCAAGGAGCGCGCCGAGCACGTGATGCTGGTCGACCTCGGCAGGAACGACCTCGGCCGGGTGGCCGCGCCCGGCAGCGTGCGGGTGCCGACCTTCATGGAGGTCGAGCACTACAGCCACGTCATGCACCTGGTCTCCAGCGTCGAGGCCGAGCTGGCGACCGGCAAGGACGCGCTCGACGCCCTGCTCTCCTGTTTCCCGGCCGGCACCGTTTCGGGCGCGCCGAAGATCCGGGCGATGCAGATCATCGATTCTCTCGAGCCCGAGGCCCGCGGGCCGTACGCCGGCGCCGTCGGCTATCTCTCCTTCTCGGGGGACCTCGACACCTGCATCGCCATCCGCACCCTGGTGGTCCGCGAGGGGGAGACCTCGGTCACCGCCGGCGCCGGCATCGTCGCCGACTCCGACCCCGCGGCCGAGGAGCGGGAGACCAAGAACAAGGCGGCGGCGCTGCTCACCGCGGTGGCGCTCGCCGAGGAACTGGAGAGACGGTCATGATCCTGATGATCGACAACTACGACTCGTTCACCTACAACCTCGTGCAGGTGCTCGCCACCGCGGGCGCGGAGGTGGAAGTGATCCGCAACGACGCCGCGAGCGTCGAGGCGCTGCTGGCGCGCGAGCCCGAGGGGATCGTGCTCTCGCCCGGCCCCGGCCGCCCCGAGGACGCCGGGGTCTGCCTCGACCTGCTCCGCCGGCGGGCGGGCATACCGCTGCTCGGCGTCTGCCTCGGCCACCAGGCGCTCGGACTGGCGTTCGGCGCCACGGTCGATCGCGCCCCGCGGCTGATGCACGGCAAGACCTCGCCGGTCCGCCACCAGGACGTCGGCATCTTCACCGGCCTGCCCGACCCGTTCGAGGCCACCCGCTACCACAGCCTGGAGGTCAAGGAGGGGACCCTGCCGCCGGAGCTCGAGCCGCTCGCCTGGGCGGACGACGGCACGCT
The DNA here is from genome assembly GCA_963698025.1 of uncultured Acidobacteriota bacterium. GTDB lineage: Bacteria > Acidobacteriota > Thermoanaerobaculia > Multivoradales > UBA5704 > DATARR01. The sequence continues at coordinate 5,239,123 of OY969112.1, forward strand.
GATGGGCATGCGCCACCGCGAGCTCCCCTACTGGGGAGTGCAGTTCCACCCCGAGTCGGTGCTGACCGGCGCCGGGCCTCACCTGCTCGGAAATTTCCTCGCTCTGTGCCAGCGGGCGCGCCGCGCGGAGGGCGCCGATGCCGCTTGAGGTGCGCGCGGCGCTGACCCGCCTGACGGCTGGCGAGAGCCTCACCCGCGAGGAGACCGAGGATCTCTTCGGCCAGCTGATGGATGGCATGGTGACCGAGACCCTGAAGGCGGCGCTGCTGATCGCCCTGCGGATGAAGGGGGAGGCGGTCTCCGAGATTTCCGGCGCCGCCGCCGCCATGCGCCGGCGGGCGATCGCCATCCCGCACCAGCGGCAGGGGCTGGTCGACACCTGCGGCACCGGCGGCGACGGCCGCGGCACGTTCAACATCTCGACCGCCGCGGCGCTGGTGGCGGCGGCGGCCGGCGTGGCGGTGGCCAAGCACGGCAACCGCTCGGTCTCCAGCCGTTCGGGCAGCGCCGACGTGCTGGCCGCCCTGGGGGTGAAGATCGAGGTCTCTCCCGAGACGGCCGGCCGCACGCTCGACACGGTGGGCATCGCCTTCCTCTTCGCCCCCCTGCTGCACCCGGCCATGCGCGAGGTGATGCCGGTGCGCCGGGAGCTCGGGCTGCGCACGATCTTCAACGTCCTCGGGCCGCTGACCAACCCGGCCGGCGCCCGCCGGCAGGTGATGGGGGTCTACACCGAGGCCCTGGTGGAGCCGATCGGCCACGTGCTGCGCGACCTCGGGGCCGAGCACGCCCTGGTGGTGCACGGCGACGGGCTGGACGAGATCACCACCACCGGCCGCACCCGCGTCGCCGAGGTGCGCGGCGGCGAGGTACGGATGCTCGACCTCCAGCCGGAGGACTTCGGCCTCCGCCGCGCCCGCCTGGAAGAGCTGGCCGGCGGCTCGCCCGAGGAGAACGCCGCCGCCGTGCGCCGCGTCTTCGGCGGCGAGACGGGCGCGCTGGCGGACGTGACCGCGCTGAACGCCGGCGCCGCCCTCTACGTCGGCGGCCTCGCCGCCGATCTCCACGAGGGGGTCGAGATCGCCCGCGCCACCCTCGCCTCGGGCGCCGCCGAACGGAAGTTGGAAGAATTGAGGAGCTTCGAAGGATGAGCGTCCCCGACATCCTGCTGCGGATCACCGAGCGGCGCCGGCAGCGGATCGCCGAGGTGGGCGCCGCCGACGCTTCCGGCTGGGACGAGGGGGCGCCGCGCACGCCGTCCGACAACGCCTTCCTCGGCCACCTGCGGGCGCGGCGGCGCGATCCGGCGATCATCGCCGAGGTCAAGATGGGCTCCCCCCGGCTCGGCTCGCTGCACGGCCGGGTGGATCCGGTCGCCCAGGCCCGCACGTACGCCGACAACGGCGCGGCGGCGCTGTCGGTGGTCGTCGAGCCCGACTTCTTCCACGGCGGCTACGACCTGCTCGCCGCCTGCCGCGCGGCCTCGGGGCTGCCGACGATCGCCAAGGACTTCATCGTCGACCCCGTTCAGCTACTGTGGGCGCGCGACGCCGGGGCCGACGCCATCCTGCTGATCGCCGCCCTCTACGAGGCCGAGGAGATGGCGCGCTACGCCCGCCTCGCCCGCGGCCTCGGGCTGGTGCCGCTGGTCGAGACCCACGACGTCGCCGACATCGCCAAGCTCGGCGGCGAGCCCTGGGAGATGGTCGGCATCAACAACCGCAACCTGCGCACCTTCGACGTCGATCTGGAAAATTCGATCGCGCTTCTCGCCGGCCTTCCCACCGAGGCGGTGAAGGTGGCCGAGAGCGGCATCCGCGACGCGCTCGACGTCGCCCTGCTCTCCGAGAGCGGCTTCGACGCCTTCCTGATCGGCGAGACCCTGCTGCTCGCCGACGACCCGGCGGCCCGGCTGCGCGAGCTGCTGATCGGAGTGGAGGCCTGACCATGCCCGGCCCGATCCCTGTCAAGATCAAGGTCTGCGGCGTCACCGATCCGGCCAACGCGCTGGCGGTGGTTGAAATGGGCGCCGACTACCTGGGGTTAAACTTCTATCCGGGCAGTCCGCGTTTCGTCAGTATCGAGCGGGCCCGGGAGATCGCCGGGGCGGTGGGCGGCCGGGTGCCGCTGGTGGGCGTGTTCGTCAACGCGCCGGCCGCCGCGATCGCCGAGGCCGTGGAGCGCGTCGGCCTCGACCTCGTCCAGCTCAGCGGCGACGAAGGCCTGGAGGCGGCGGCCCCGTTCGCGGAGCGGACGATCAAGGCCTTCCGCACCGGCGGGCTCCCCGGCCGTGCGGAGCTGGCGGCCTGGAGCGCGGTCTGGGGGGTGCTGATCGACGCCCCGCACCGCGATCTCTACGGCGGCACCGGCGAGGAATGGGACTACGGCACGGCCGGCGCCGGGGAGCTGGCGGGCCGGCGGCTGTTTTTGGCCGGCGGCATCGGCCCGGACAACGCGCGGCGCGCGGTCGCGGCCGTCCGCCCTTATGCGATCGACGTCTGCTCGCGGGTGGAGTCCGCCCCCGGGATCAAGGATCTGGAGCTGCTACGGCGGCTCTTTCAGGAGGTGAGACATGGCGAGACCCCGACCTCTCCCTGACCAGGAGGGCTACTTCGGCCGCTACGGCGGCCGCTACGTTCCCGAGACGCTCATGGCGCCGCTGGCCGAGCTGATCCGCGCCTACGACCGGGCGCGGCGCTCCCGGGGCTTCCGCCGCGAGCTGAGCGCCCTGCTCAACGACTTCGCCGGCCGGCCGACGCCGCTCTACTTCGCCGAGCGCCTGTCGGAGGAGCTGGGGGGCGCCCGCATCTTCCTCAAGCGCGAGGACCTGCTGCACACCGGCGCGCACAAGATCAACAACGCCATCGGCCAGTGCCTGCTCACCCGGCTGATGGACAAGGAGCGGGTGGTCGCCGAGACCGGCGCCGGCCAGCACGGCGTCGCCACCGCCACCGCCGCCGCGGCGCTCGGCCTCTCCTGCATCGTCTACATGGGGAGCGAGGACATGCGCCGTCAGCGGCTCAACGTCGACCGCATGCGCCTGCTGGGCGCCGAGGTGGTCCCCGTCGACTCCGGCAGCCGCACGCTCAAGGACGCCATCAACGAGGCGATGCGCGACTGGGTCACCAACGTCCGCACCACCCACTACGTGCTCGGCTCGGTGCTCGGCCCCGACCCCTTCCCGCGCATGGTTCGCGACTTCCACCGGGTGATCGGCGACGAGGCCCGCCTGCAGCTCAAGCGCCAGACGGGGAGCGACGCGCCAGACCTGGCGATCGCCTGCGTCGGCGGCGGCAGCAACGCCATCGGCCTGTTCACCGCCTTCCTGGAGGACCGCCGGGTGCGGCTGATCGGCGTCGAGGCCGGCGGCCGGAGCGCCAGCTCGGGGGAGCACGCGGCGCGCTTCGCCGGCGGCGCCCTCGGCGTCCTCCACGGCACGCGCACCTTCGTGCTGCAGGACGAGGAGGGGCAGATCTCCCCCACCCACTCGGTCTCGGCCGGCCTCGATTATCCGGCGATCGGCCCGGAGCACGTCTGGCTGCACGACGAGGGGCGGGTGGAGTACACCTCGGCCACCGACGAGGAGGCGATCGCCGCCTTCCACCGGCTCGGCCGCACTGAGGGGATCCTGCCCGCCCTCGAGAGCTCGCACGCGCTGGCGGAGACCCTCAAGCGCGCTCCGCGCCTGTCGCGCAAGCGGGTGATCCTCGTCAACCTCTCGGGGCGCGGGGACAAGGACGTCGAATCCGTGCTCGCGTGGGACCGCGAGCACGTGGTGGATGGCAATGTGGAGTCCTTTGCGGAGGCTGCCACCGCCCGGCAAACCCGGCAGCGAGGAGAGACGCGATGAGCGCGATCGACGAGGTCTTCTTCAACTGCGCCCACGAGAACCGGGGCGCCTTCATCCCCTTCCTGATGGCGGGCGATCCGGACCTGGGCGCCACCGCCGAGTACCTCGACGCCCTCGCCGCCGGCGGCGCCGACATCATCGAGCTCGGCGTGCCGTTCAGCGATCCGATCGCCGACGGGCCGATCAACCAGCGGGCCGCCGCGCGGGCGCTCGCCGCCGGCACCAAGATGTCGGGCATCCTGCAGCTGGTGGCCCGCCACCGCGACAAGCTCGGCGTGCCGATCGTCCTCTTCACCTACTTCAACCCGATCCACGCCCGCGGCGTCGAGCGCTTCGCCGAGCAGGCGGCCGCCTCCGGCGTCGACGGCGTGCTCTGTGTCGACCTGCCGCCCGAGGAGGGGGAGCGGGAGTTCATCCCGGCGCTGCGCGAGCAAGGGGTGGACACCATCTTCCTGCTGGCGCCCACCAGCACCCGCGACCGGGTGACCAAGGTGGCCGAGGCCTCCACCGGCTTCGTCTACTACGTCTCGCGCACCGGCGTCACCGGCGAGCAGTCGGCGCTGGCGACGGAACTGGGGCGCGACGTCAAGCGCCTGCGCAAGCGGATCGACCAGCCGCTCGCTGTGGGTTTCGGCATCTCGACCCCGCAGCAGGTGGCGGCCGTGGGCGACCTCGCCGACGGCGTGGTGGTGGGGAGCGCGCTGGTGCGGCTGATCGAGGAGCAGGGGAGCGAGTCCGGTTTTCCGCGGACGCTCGAAGAGCGGGTGCGCGAGCTCGCGGCCCCCCTGCGGCAGCGCGCCGAGAGGCGGCGGGCTTGAGTGCCGAGCGCCGCAAGGAAGAGCGGGAGATCGCGGCCCTCGTCCACGGCCGCTATCTTCTCGAAATCCCCGCGGAGCCGGAGGGGTGCCCGCTGCTGGTGGGGTTCCACGGCTATGGCGAGAACGCCGAGAAGCACCTGGAGGAGCTGCGCCGCCTGCCCGGCTCCTCCCGCTGGGCCCTGTGCGCCGTGCAGGCCCTCCACCCCTTCTACAACCGGACCGGCGACGTCATCGCCAGCTGGATGACCCGCCAGCAGCGGGAGCGGGCGATCCTCGACAACCTCCGCTACGTCGCCAGCGTGGTCGCCGAGGTGAAGCGCGAGCTCCCCGTCTCCGAGCGGCTGGCCTACCTCGGCTTCTCGCAAGGGGCCGCCATGGCCTACCGCGCCGCAGCCGGCTCCGGCCACGCCTGCCGCGGGGTGGTGGTGCTGGGAGGGGATCTCCCGCCGGAGCTCGAGAGCCGCGACTTCGGCCACTTCCCACCCGTCCTGCTGGGACGCGGCACCAGCGAGCAGTGGTACGACGCCGCCAAGATGGAGCACGACGTCGAATTCCTGCGCGGCAAGGGGATCGACGTCCGCCCCTGCGTCTTCGAGGGGGGGCACGAGTGGACCGGCGAGTTCCGCGCCGCGGCGGGGCGGTTCCTGGACGAGATGTTTCAGCTGGCGTCGTAGAAAGGCCAGGAAGAAGGGCGACCGCAGGTCGCCCCTACAACCTTCGCCCGACCTCAACCTATACCGGAGGTTGTAGGGGCGACCTGCGGTCGCCCACGGGCCGTCAGGCCCCAGTTCAAATTCCCGGCCTACCGCCCCGCTCCCACCTCCTGGTGAGCGAACAGCTTGACCATCTCCTGGTTGAACGCCGGGATGTCGTCCGGCTTGCGGCTGGTGACCAGGTTGCCGTCGTTGACGACCTGCTGGTCGACCCAGTTGGCGCCGGCGTTCTTGAGATCGGTCTGGAGCGACGGCCACGAGGTCATCTTTTTCCCCCGCACTCCACCAGCCTCGATCAGCGTCCACGGCCCGTGGCAGATGGCCGCGATCGGCTTGCCGGCGTCGACGAAGCTCTTCACGAAGCGGACCGCCGCGGGGTCCATCCGCAGCTTGTCCGGGTTCATCACGCCGCCGGGCAGGAGCAGCGCGTCGTAGTCCTTGGGGTTCGCCTGCTGGAGCGGCACGTCGACGGGGAGCTTGTCCCCCCACTCGGTGTGGTTCCACCCCTTCACCTTCCCCTCGGCGGGGGAGACGATAGCGGTCTTCGCTCCCGCCTGGTCCAGGGCCTTCCTCGGCTCGGTCAGCTCGACCTGCTCGAAGCCGTCGGTGACGAGAATGGCGATCTTCTTCCCTTGCAAGCTCTCCATGATGCACCTCCTGATCGGGAGAATTCCTTCAGCGATCGTTTTCGATCACCTACTCCCCGATGGGAGGAGCAACTTGGGTGCCAGGGACGACGGGGGCCGCGGAGGGAATTCTTACAGGCGGTCTTGGCGGGAAGGCAGACCGGGAGGGCAACAAAAAGGGCGCCCGACTGGCGAGCGCCCCTTCAGATCCAATCTGCGATCGCGACTACTTGCCGGCCGGCGGGGCCGTCGTGTCGGAACCCATCGGCGAGGACGTGGTCATGTCGGTGCCCATGCCCATGCTGCCGGTGTCCGTGGACATCGTGCCCATGCCGGTGTCGGTCGACATCGTGCTCGTCGAGGTCTCCATGCTGGTGGAGGTCGAGGTCGTGGTGTCGGTCGTGGTCGCGGGGGTCTCCTCCACGTCCGTCTCCTCCTTCTTGCAACCGGCGAACGGAAGCACGAGGATGGCGAGCAGACAGAGAAGCGAAAGGCGAACGGAAAGCTTCTTCATTTTGTTTTCTCCCTTGTTAAATGGAACCGATGTAAAACGAGGAGCGCGACGTTAGCCGTTGTCGCCCACCTTGATCAGGTTACGGACTCTCTTCACACCGTCGGTGCCGCGAGCGTACTGCTCGGCCTTGGTGCGGGTCTCTTCCTTCTTCACGCGCCCCTGAAGCACGACCTCACCCTCGTTGGAGTCGACGTCGATGTTGAAGGGATTGATGTCCCCATCGGCCGCCAGCTTCGCCTTGACCTTGGCGACGATGGCGGCGTCGTCCACCTGGGTTCCGGCCGACTTGGTCGAGCTGCAAGCGTTCAAAGCCAGCATCATCATCAGCGCCAGGCAGATGACCGGCAAACGAAACATCCACTGGTTACGGTTCATGCATCCTCCTCCTCACTGTTGACCTGTCGTTCGTTCGAGTCGGTGGCTCAGATCCACTCAGCAGAGTTGCTCAGAAGCAGAATTTGTGCCACGGCCTCTCCTGTCCAAGTCGTCAGCGAGTCGTCGGACGGCGTCGGAGTATACAACCTCCCGTGGAGCTCCTCAAGGGGCGAGGGGACAATGCCGTTTTCCAAGGTGCCGAACCGTACCACTCCCGGCCGCCGTCACTCGACGCGGTAGGTATTGAGGCGATTGTACAACGTCTTGAGGCTGACTCCGAGGATGTCGGCCGTCTTGCGCTTGTTCCCGGCGTAGGCGTCGAGGGTCGCCATGATCAGGCGGCGCTCCACGTCCTCGATCGAGGAGCCGACCTGGAAGTTCAGGCTGCGGATCGAGCCGGAGTCGCCGCCCACCTCGCGGGGCAGGCAGCGCGGGGTGATCTCGTGGTCGGCCATGATGAAGGCCCGGTGCACCACGTTCTTGAGCTCGCGCACGTTGCCCGGCCAGGAGTGGGTGCGCAGGCGGTCGAGCGAGTCCTCGGTCCACACCTTGCTGGTCCCCTGCCGCTCGTTGAGCTGGCCGAGGAAGTAGTCGGCGAGGAGCTGGATGTCCTCGCCGCGCTCGCGCAACGGCGGCATCATCACCGGGAAGACCTGCAGGCGGTAGAGCAGATCCTCGCGCATCTTGCCGTCCTGCACCGCCTTGAGCGGGTCGCGGTTGGTGGCGGCGATCACCCGCACGTCGACGTCGACCGCCTGGTCGCCGCCGATGCGCACCACCGCTCCGGTCTCGAGCACGCGCAGGAGCTTGACCTGCAGCTCGATCGGCATCTCGGTGATCTCGTCGAGGAAGAGCGTGCCCGTGTGGGCGCGCTCGAAGTACCCCTTGTGCCGGCGCTGGGCGCCGGTGAAGCTCCCCCGCTCGTGGCCGAACAGCTCGCTCTCGATCAGCGTCGGCGAGATGGCGCCGCAGTTGAGGGGGAGGAAGGGCGCCTTCGCCCGTCGCGACAGCAGGTGGAGCGTCTGGGCGGCGAGATCCTTGCCGGTGCCGCTCTCGCCGATCAGGAAGACCGAGGCGTCGGTCGGCGCCACCCGGTTGAGCATCTCGTAGAGGGCCTGCATGGGCGGCGAGGCCCCCAGCAGCAGGCCGAGCCGGCCCACCTCCTGGGTCTCGGCGACCGCCGAGGAGGTGGTCTGCGCGGAGGGCTGGATGCTCGCCACGTTGGCGAGGATGCTCTTCAGCCGCCCGATGTCGAGCGGCTTGGTCAGGTAGTCGCTGGCGCCGAGCCGCAGTGCCTGAACGGCACTCTCGACGTCGGCATGGCCGGTCATCAACACCACTTCGGTCGAGGCGCCGAGCTCGAGATCCTTGAGCAGCTCGATGCCACTGCCGTCCGGGAGATAGAGGTCGACGAGCGCCACGTCCGGAGTCCGGTGACTGACCAGCGAGCGGGCGTCCCGCAGAGTGCAGGCGGTATTCGTGGTAAACCCCTGCCCCTCGATCAGCTCGGCGAGAGCTGAGAGAAAATTGGGGTCGTCATCGACCGCGAGCGCATGTGGCATGGTCACCTCACTCCTTTGTTCCCGGTACCCGGGTTCTCTGAGATCGTCAATTCTACCTCATATACCCTAGAGCCCCCGGTCATTCTTTCCCCTTCCGGGCCGATTGCCCGCGCTTCGCCGCCGTAAGCGGCAAGGATTGCACGCGCCACCCAGAGCTGGGCGAGCGAGCCGCCCGGAGAAAAGGTGAGATCGAAGCCCGGCGCCGGCCCGGGCTGCGCCGTCTCGGCCGCCGGCGGGGCATCCGCGCTCGCGGCTCCCGCTTCGCCATAGAGGCGCAGCCGGGCGTGGCCGTCGAGGCTCTCCAGGAGCAGGTGGAGCACCCCCTGCCTGGGCACGCCGGTGAGGGCGGCGAGCGCGACGTGCAGCAGCGCCTGCCGCAGCAGGTAGCGGTTGCCGTCCACCGGCACCGCCCCCTCCGGCAGCTCGGCCTTGACCTGCGCCTGCTGCTTGCGGGCGGGCGCCACCAGCAGCGCGGCCAGCTCCTCGGCCATCTCGCGCAGGTCGAGCGTCTCGTCGCGGTCGCCGCGGGGGGAGATGTAGGCCAGGAAGGTCTCCAGCCCGCGGTGGAGCCGCGAGAGCTCCTCCTTGAGCACGCTGACGTAGCGCAGCAGCTTGTCCTTGTTGGCGGGGTCGGTGGCCCGGCCGGAGGCCAGCATCTCCTTGAGGATCTCGATGTTGAACACCATCGCGTTGATCGGCGCCCGCAGGTCGTGGGCCACCGCCGGCGAGATCTGCGACACCGACCGCATCTGCGAGGTCAGCCGGAGGTCGCTCTCGAGGCCGGTCAGCGTCTCCAGGCTGTGCACCAGCAGCACGCCGCCGCTCTCGGGCTCACGGCGCAGATCGAACAGGAGATGGCGCGTCGTCCCCGGGGCGGCGCCGTCCTCCACCGGCAGCTCGAGCGCGGCGCGCTGCTCGGTTCCGCCGCCGGCGCCGCTCCAGCTCAGGCCGGCGCCTTCCAGGCGCCCCTTGAGCTTCTCCCACAGGCGCTCCAGCTCGAAGCCGTCGGCGCAGCCGAGCAGCGCGAGCGCCCGCGTGTCGGCGAAGCGCACGCCCCCCTGCGGGTCCAGGGTCACGACGCCGGGGCCGAGGAGCCCCGCCAGCTCGTTGCGCGGCGCGCCGGGCTGTGGGGGTTTCGGCGAGTTCTCGGAGACTTCCATGGCACGTTCTCCCTCGAGGCGGCGCGACCTGACGCGCGACGCATATTTACAGGGCGGACATTTATAGAAGGTCGGCACGGCGCGCGCAAGCGCGGGGCGGACATCCCCTCACGTGGAGGGCAAAAGCATCATTCACTGGAATTCCGAATTTATCTTCGGGCGCGTCAGACATAGCCCCGCAGATCCGTCGCGGCATTCTCGCCCCCACGGTCGTCCAGACGCTCACCCAGCCGCCGGACCGATGCCGCGGCGAGGAACGATCCGGCCCACCAGAAGACGTCGTGGGTCCGCACCTCCTCGCGCAGCCGCCGCATGCGGGTCCCACGCTCGCGATCCTTCATCTTCAGCGCCCGGCGCAGCGTGCGCGCGACACCCTGGGTGTCGAACGGGTTGACGGTCAGCGCGCCCCCGGCGAGCTGCGGCGCCGCCCCGGCGAACTCGGAGAGCACCAGCGCTCCCCGCGCCTCCAGGTTAGCGGCGCAATACTCCTTGGCCATAAGGTGCATGCCGGCCTTGAGAGGCGTGACAAGGGCCACGTCCGCCGCCCGGTAGTGGGCGAGCAACTCGTCGGCGTCCGGCTCGCGGTGAAGGTAGTGCACCGGCACCCAGCCCGGACGGCCGAACGAGCCGTTGATCTCCCCGACCAGGCGCTCGATCTCCCCGCGCAGCGCGGTGTGCCGGGGGAGGCTCTCCCGGCAGGGGATCGCGAACTGCACCAGCCGCACGCGCTCCTGGAGGTCCGGATAGCGGGAGAGCGCCGCGGCGAAGGCCCGGAGCTTCTCCGGGATGCCGTGCGCACGGTCGACGCGGTCGACCCCCACGACGAGCTGGCGCCCGTCCAGCGACTCGCGCAAGGCCGCCACCCGCGCCTCCACCTCCGGCCGCGCCGCCCGCGCCTCGACCTGCACGGCGTCGACCCCGATGGGGAAGGCGCCGGCCCGCAGGTCGAAGGCCACCCCCTGCCAGGAGCCGCGCAGCGACCAGAGGCCGCCGCCGGCCGGCGCCATGGAGGCCGTGGGCACCAGCCGCCGCACGCAGGCCAGGAAGCTCTCCAGGTCGCGCCCGGTCTGGAAGCCGACCTGGTCGAAGGCGAGCAGCCCGGCCAGCACGGCCTCCCGCCAGGGGAGCTGCAGGAAGAGGTCGGGTGAGGGGAACGGCAGATGCAGGAAGAAGGCGGTGCGGCAGGCGACCTTCAGGCGCCGCAGCTCGAGAGCGAAGTTCATCAGCAGGTGATCGTGCACCCAGACGAGGTCCGCGCCGGAGGCGCCGCGCGCCAGCGTCTTGGCGGTGGCCCGGGCGAACTTCCGGTTGACCTTGAGGAAAGCCTGCCAGTGGGCCGGCTGGAAGTCGCACTCGCCGGCCAGGTCGTGGAACAGCGGCCAGATCACCTCGCCCGAGAAGCCGCCATAGCCGTGGCGCTTCTCCTGGGCGGTGAGCATGACCGGACGCAGCGAGAAGCCCCCCTCGTGGATGGCGCCCGCCAGCACCTTGCGCAGCCCCGGCGTCTCCTCCTGGGCCACCCCCGGCCAGCCGATCCAGACCCCCCGCCGGTCCCGCAACACGGTGGTCAGCGCCGAGATCAGCGATCCGCTCGCCGGCGATACCCGCCACCCCTGCCCCCCCTCGCGGGTGAGAACGATGGGCAGGCGGTCCGAGACCACGATGCAGCGCCCCGCCGGACGGCTCGCCGGCGGCGGTCCGGAGAAGCGGGGCTCGGCAACCGGGAAAGGACGCGAGGGACCGGACGCAGTCGTGCTCATCAGGCTTCTTCAAAATTGCAGGTTGTGTGCCACGGCGGGAAGGATCGCGCAAAGGATTGAAAGGATTGAAGAGCCGTCGTTTATCCCAGGGGACGGGCACGGCCGATGCATGGGACGAGACCGGTTCCGCGGGGTGCGGAGCGGCAAAGAGGAGCCGTTCCGCCACCCTTTGGGGAGATCCTCGGGTAATTGTTGCAACGGAGTGCCGGAAGCCCGGCAAAGGTGACCAAATGTCGACCGCCATCGCCATCGACGAGAGCGAGAAGCTCGATACCGGCCTGACCATCGCCGTCTTCGTCGATCCCCTCGAGAGCGCAAAGGCCGCCGGTCTGCGCTACGTCACGGACGACGAGCCCGGCATCCGCCGCCGGAAGAGCGGCAAGGGATTCACCTTCCTCGATCCGCAGGGGCGGACGGTGAAGGACGAGAAGACGCTCGAGCGGATCCGCAAGCTGGCCATCCCGCCCGCCTGGACCGACGTCTGGATCTGCCCGCGCCCGAACGGCCATCTGCAGGCGACCGGACGTGACGCCCGCGGGCGCAAGCAGTACCGCTATCACGCCAACTGGCGGGAGGTCCGCGACGAGACCAAGTTCGGCCGCATGATCGCCTTCGGCGATTCGCTGCCGAAGATCCGCGAGCGGATCGACCGCGACATGTCGCTGCGCGGCCTGGGGCGCGAGAAGGTGCTCGCCACCGTCGTCAAGCTCCTGGAGACGACGCTGATCCGCGTCGGCAACAAGGAGTACGTCAAGCAGAACAACTCCTTCGGCCTGACCACCCTGCGCGACCAGCACGTCGACGTCGAGGGCTCCACTCTGCGCTTCGAGTTCCGGGGCAAGAGCGGTAAGGAGCACTCGGTGGAGGTCCAGGACCGCCGCTTGGCGCGCATCGTCAAGCAGTGCCGGGACGTGCCGGGGCAGAAGCTCTTCCAGTACCTGGACGAAAGTGGCGAGCGGCAGAGCGTCAGCTCCGAGGACGTCAACGCCTACCTGCGCGAGACCACCGGCGAGGACTTCTCGGCCAAGGACTTCCGCACCTGGGGGGGGACCGTGCTCGCCCTCTCGGCCCTGCTCGAGGTCGGCGCCTGCGAGAGCGAGCGGGAGGCCAGCAAGGCGGTGGTCGAGGCGATCAAGCACGTCTCCGGGCAGCTCGGCAACCGGCCGGCCATCTGCCGCAAGTACTACGTCCACCCGGTGGTGATCCAGAGCTTCCTCGAGGGGACGCTGCGAGAGACGCTGGAGGATGCCGTCGAGGGCGCGTCCGAAGAGGATGAGTCCAACGGCCTGCGTCGGCTGGAGGCGCAGGTGCTGCGGCTGCTGAAGGGTCGGGTGGAGGGGTAGCCGTCTGAAGACGGCAAGGGCGGGGACCCCGGTCCCCGCCCTTATGCTTTCCTCAATCTACCGATCGGCCTCAACAGACCATCTCTTCCTGGAAGATGAACGTCAGGTTCTCTTCCTCGAAACGGTCGAAGAACTCCGCCCAGGTGATCTCTTCCAGCGGCTCCCCGCCATCGTAGTCGGGGAAATCGATCCTCAGACCCCCCGCGGCGACGGTCTGGTCGTTGTGAGAGCTGACGACCGCGGCGGGACGGCCTCCGCGCTCCTCGGCCCAACGACGGATCTCTTCATGATCGGTGGTGGTCCTGTTTTCCGGCATGATGTTCACCCCTTCCTTGGATTGCTGCTACCCATTGACGTCTTTGCTACCGTGGGGTGTTGCGCTTGACTCGCCCCCTCTTGCGACGCGTCATCCGACCTTGAGAACACGGGACAGGCTGTACTTCTTCCTCCCAGGGATGGCAAACGCTCCCGCGAAGGGAGCGCTCGCGGACCCTTGCGCCGGGCGGCTCTCTAGCCGACCTGCGCCTCCTGGTTGATGTGGCTCTCGGCGAGCTCGGTCAGGCGCTCGTCGGTCTCCTCCTCCTCCTGGAGCGTGCGCTCGAGCAGCGAGACGTGGTCGTCCTTGCCGAGCATCTCGGCATAGGTGCGCACCGTGCCGTAGCCGGCGATCTCGTAATGCTCGACCCGCTGCGCGCAGGCGATCAGGCCGGCGTCGATCACCGACGGCTCGCCTTTCATCTTGGCCATCTCTGCGCCTTCCTTGAGCAGGCCCTTCATCCCCTCGCAGGTATGTCCCTTGGGGCTTTCGTCGAGGTTCTGGAAGATCTTCTCGAGGCGGCGGACGTGCTCCTCGGTCTGGCGCAAATGATCGTTGAACCCCTTCTTCAGGTCCGGAGAGGTGGCCGCCTCGACCATCTTCGGCAGCGCGTCGACGATCTGCGTCTCGGCGGAGTAGAGGTCTTTGAGCTGTTCGAGGTACAGGTCCTTGAGAGATTCGAGCTTCATGGAGTTCCTCCTTGTCGGTGATCCCAGTTGTAGTCCGGGGCCCGTCGCCGCAAGGCCCCGGGGAGCTCATGCGACAGGAGCAATTCGCAAGATCCGTGCCGGGTATTTCCGAAGAAAACCGATCGATCATTCGCCGCTGGAGCGGATGTGCCCGAACTTGATCAGTGCGACGAAGAAGACGCCGCCGAGGATGTTGCCGAGCGTCGCCCAGAAGAGGAACTTGCCGAAGTCCGCCATCGTCGCTCCCTGGCCGGAGAAGACGCCGGCCAGCACCTCCGCCGTCCCCACGATCGAATGATGCAGGTGGCAGAGGCCGATCGCCGTGGTTACCAGGGCAACCATGAAGATCTGGCCGATGGTGTCGCGGCTCGCCGCCACCAGCCAGGAGAGCAGGCCCATCAGCCAGCCGGCGAGCACGCCGCTGAGCAGGATCACCCAGCCGGGGTGCTCCACCAGCCCGGAGGCGATGTCGCCGAAGACGTGGGGCTCGATGATCCCCAGCCGCGGCCCGAGGAAGGTGAGGAAGGCGGCGAATGCCGCGGCGCCGGCCACGTTGGCGACGTAGATCAGCCCCCAGAGCCGCCCGAGCTGCGCCAGCGAGGCGCGGCCGTCGAGCACCGGCATCACGGCGAGCGTGGTGTGCTCGGTGAACAGCTCCGAGCGGCCGAGGACCACGAACAGGAAGCCGGAGGAGTACATCAGGGCGACCAGGATCTCGGAGACCGGCTTCGCCAGCACCCCCTCGGTCAGGGTGCGCATCACCGCCATCAGCAGCAGGGCGAGCGAGACGTCGAGCCCGGCCGAGAGCCCGGAGAGCAGGAGGGCCGGCGCCGGGCGCTCGAGCTCGGTCAAGCCCGCGGCGATCTCCTGCTCGAGGATCGTCTCGTAGCTCTTCTGGGGCTCCTGCCCCTTCTCTTTTTCCTTGTTGCGGTCGCGGCGGGATTCGGCGTCGCCTTGGAGGTCGTCGGCCATGACTCAACTCCCATCCCGGCCGCCGTCCGTCGCCGCGACGGGCCGGCCGGTCGCCGCGCGCAGCTCGTCCTCGATCCAGGCGAGCTCCTCGCGCGGCTCGCCGGGCTCACAGACGTAGATCTCGTGGCCGGGGCGCTCCAGCACCCGCAGGCCGGCCGAGCGGAGCATCGCCTCGACGCCGGCGTGGTTCGGCGCCCACCAGTTCGTCGGATCGTTCGCCAGCCGGTGCTCGATAAAGGCCATCTTGGGCCAGCCGGGCGCCGTCATCGGCTCCCGCTCGTCGATCGGCAGGTCCGCCGGCGGCTCGGCGACCTCCTCGCCCGGCATGGTGAGGGTCTGGAAGATCAGCCGCCGCCCCACCTTCCGCGCCACGATGTCCAGCCCGAGGAGGGGGTAGCGCAGGTGGTAGAGCACCCCCATGAAGAGGACGAGGTCGTACCTCTCCGGCGAGGCCGCGAGGTCGTAGACCTGCTTCTCCTGGAACCGCACCCGCCCCTCCAGCCCGAATTGGCCGGCCGCCCAGCGCGCCTGCCGCAGGTAGTGGGGATCGTGGTCGATGCCGGTCACCGTCGCGCCCCGGCGCGCCAGCTCGAAGGAGTAGAAGCCGGCGTTGCAGCCGATGTCGAGCGCCGTCCAGCCGCTGAGGTCGGCCGGCAGGTGGTCGCGGATCTGCTCCCACTTGAAGGAGGGGAAGTCGCCGCCGAGGAAGTGGTTGGGGGCGGTCTGCGTGTCGTCCGGCAGGTGGAGGTTGTGGAACCAGGGGCCCAGCGCCGCGATATCCTCCGCGAGCGAGGAGGTGGAGGCCTTCGACTCTGCCTTCGACATAGGGGCCATGTCTCTCCGTCGGTACAGGAATCAGAACCGCGGGCCTGCTTGCGGTATCCTGTGGAGAACAGCAAATCGCCTGCCAGGGGCGCCCTCCTCCCGGCCTTCCTCTCTCTGCGCCCACGAAGGTGCCGGAGCGCTCTTCGATCGGGCGGCTCCGGCCCCTGAATGGGCACGGTGGGCGAGCGTTTGGGGCCTTGAAGCCCACGCAGTTTCCGGTTCGCCCCTCGTGGGGGCCGGTCTGGCCCACGCTTGGGCCGGACCGGCCCCTTTGTGGGCCCGCCGGCCCCCTGTGGGGGAGCGTCTGGCCCAAACGAGGGACTTACGAGATCTCGTAAGGGTAGTGGGGTTTTAGTGTGTGTCCGGGGGTTGACACGCCCGGCCCCGCCTGACTTGCGCTAGCGTCTCTCTTCAGAGGGGAGGGACGCACCTCCCCATCTCCAGACAGACGGCCCGGCGGGTGGTGACACACGCCGCCGGACCTGACCCGCGCAAGGGAGCAAGCCCATGCCCGAGCTGACACCGGATTCTAGCAGTCCGCCCGCCGCCTCTCCCGTCGTCGATCCCGCCGCCTGGGAGGACTTCCCCGCTTTCCGCGAGACGTTCCTCATGTACATCACCCCGCCCGGCTACGCCGCCGCGATTCGCAAGGCGGGGGAGATGCTCTACTCCCTCTTGCTCGACACGCCCGCCGAGTGGCCCGGCTGGACCGAGAGCAGCACCCGCACGGAGATGCGCGCCGCCGTCGCGGATCTCCGCCACCTGCAAGGGTTCCTCGCGTCCGTGGGGCGGGAGCGGGAGGCGTCCTCTCTGGACTCGGAAGATGCCTACCTGTCCAACATCGCCGCGAAGCTCGCCCGGCAGATCGGCCACGCGACGGATGGGATCGAGCGCGAGCTGGCGGGGGTGCGCTGATGGGCTGGGAATCGAAGCTCTCCTACCCTCCGGACGCCACGCGGAACGTCTCCGTCAGGGCTACGCCCGCTCAGAAGAGCGCCTGGGAGGTCGCGGCGAGTCGCCACGGCAAGGCGAGCGCGGGCGCGTTCCTGGCATGGGCCGGGGATCTCTACCTCTCCCTGCAACGCGCCTATCACGACGCCATCCAGGCGCACGACGACTCTCTGAACCCTGTTGGCTACGCGGAAGAGGCGAAACGCCAGGACGAACGCGAAAAGGCCCGGCGGGAGCGGGAGGAGTGAAGGTCGCGAGCTTCACGGTTCACGCGACCGCCGAGCAGTCCATCCGATGGAAGCGTGCCGCGGAATCCGAGGGGCACCGCTCCGCCGGTACGTGGCTCGCCTTGGCCGCTGACGCCTATCTCCGGGTCCGTGCCAGGGCGGGGCAACCGCTCCCCCTGGCGTGGCACCTGGGGGTGTTCATGGCTCGCCTGATGGACGGGCGGGAGGTCCAGGTGCGGGGCATGGTCTCGCCGCCGTTCGGCGTCTTCCGGGGCACGTCCCATGGGCCGGACCGGAACAAGCTCCGGACGCTGGTGCTTCTCCCCTCCGGCCGCATCATCGCCACCCTCAAAAGTTCCCGGCAGTGCCGCGCCCTGGCGGCGGAGCTTGCCCCCGTCCTCCTGCGCGGCGAGCTGCCGGACCCCGCCCCCATCGTCGAGCGGCACCGCCGCGAAGCGCTGTAGAATCGAGCTGTAAGGCGCGGCTAGGAAGTCGCGAGCCGAAAGCCGGCCCCCCACGGTCGGCCCGCCGCGCCGCCTTTCTCATCTTCGTGGGGCGCACCGTGGGGGGTGCAAGTGCGGGATTGGCGCAAGGTCGCTAATTACTCATTCCCAAAAAATTTCCCGCCTAATCGTTGGGCGTGGGAGTTCCTGCGGCGGAACCCCGATTACCGCAAAGACTGGGAAAATGAGATAGCGCGTGTCTCGGAGATAAATGGCGGCGAGGACTTCTCCGATACGAGAATTCTTGTGGTTATGGAAGAAGATTCAGACTCACCGTTCGGGTTTCGATCCGCTTCCAAGATCGCAGCCAAATGGCTGTTGCACGGTAGCTTGATAAACCCAGACGTCGATGAGCCACCCTCTTTGAGTTTCAATCCCGGTTTCGGGACCGTTCATTTCATGAAATCCGGCTCCGCTTTCAAAGCTCGCGGCCGGGATTTCCCCATCGTCGAGTTCAACCTTCACCTTCCCTTGGCACCTCAATTCGAGGCAATTCTAAAGCCTCTGGAGAACGCCAAGAAGTGGACTTCCGCCAAACCACGCCGATACAAGAACCATACAAGGCTTTGGCCCCGCTACTTACGCCTCTTAGATGCAGACCTGGATGGGCGAACCGCAAAACAGATTGCGGAAGTCTTGGGAAGGGAAGAGGACGGGATCGACGAGAAGAAGATATGGGACCAGCTTGAGGCGGCTAAAAAGCTACGCGTTCCAGAAGGCTACCAAGCCATCTTCCTCGCCCCTCTATAGAGAATCGGATTATTCCCGGCCGCTCTTTTCCGATGGCTATCGGATTAAAGGGAAACCCCTAAATCCGTTGACCGCCTTCAGAGTCACCTCTAGTCTAAAAAGTCGAAAGCCCAAGGGGGTGCAACCCCAAGGGCCTTCAGAGAACCCAGACGCGGAACCGTCAGGGCCTCAGCAGGGAGAAGTGTACCCTCCTGCCGGTCCGCGTCGCAAGCCTCGAAAGGAGGTACGACGTGCGGCAACCCATCGCTCCCGGCCATCTCGTCACCCCCCTCGGACCGTTCCGCTGGTTACTCGGGATGCTCTTCCCGGGCCTGCCCCGGCGGTGCATACCGGGCCGCCCGGGAGATCTCCCGGCGGGCGGCACGGGTCAGCCTCTCCCGTATCCACGCGGAGATGCTGATCCCCGCCAGCTCGGCGGCCTGCCGGATCATCTCCTCCTGCTCGGGGAAGAGGCGGATGCGCAGCGCTGCGGATTGCGTCTTCTCTGCCTTGGGTCTCGCCATGCCGTTACTGTAGGCCGGAAAAATCGACACGTCAATAGGAGAAAAAGTCTTGCATCTAGAAATTAATTGGTCTACAATAACTACATCGTGACCGCGCAAAAGAAAACGGCCCCGGGGTCGCTGGTAACGACCGCCGGGGCCTGGACCCGCCCGACCGAAGCCGAGCAAGCTGCCAAGCTGATTATGGCTCCGGTCCGGGCATCCCGCAAGGAGCCCCGTTCATGGACTGTGACGCCTGCCAGACCCCGGCTAAGAAGATGGGGAAGGATCGGAAGGGAAACCAGCGCTACATCTGCCGCACCTGCCGCAAGACGTTCTCCGAGCGCCCAGACCGCCCCCTGGGGGACATGCGCCTGCCGCTGGACCGGGCGCTGCTCTGCTTGCACCTGCTCTGCGAGGGTAGCGCGGTCCGCGCCATCGAGCGCATCACCGGGACCGAGAAGAAGACCATCCTGCGACTGCTTGTCCAGGTTGGCGAAGGGTGCGAGCGGCTGCTCGCGGAGACGGTGAAGGGGGTCCCCGTCCAGGACGTCCAGGCGGATGAGCTGTGGACCTACATCCGCTGCAAGCAGGGGACGCGGGAGCGGAACAAGATCACGGACCCCGACGCGGGCGACGCCTATTGCTACTTCGGGATCGAGCGGAATTCCAAGCTCATCCTTGCGTGGCACCTGGGACGGCGGAACACCTGGGACGCGCACGACTTCATAGTGAAGCTCAGCACCGCCACGGCGGGGAGCTTCCAACTCAGCACGGACGGATTCAACGCCTACCCGAACGCGGTTGAATACGCCTTCGGATCGCGGGTGGACTATGCGCAGGTGGTGAAAGAGTTTGCCAGCGCTGGAGGCGAAGAGGCGCGGCGGTACGCACCGCCGCGCCTGATAGGACAGGAGAAGGTGACCGTCTCCGGCTCCCCGGATGAGGACAAGGTTTCAACGTCGCACGTCGAGCGCGCCAATTGGACGCTCCGGGGCCACCTGCGCCGCTTCACCCGGCTGTCGAACGGCTTCAGCCGGAAGAAGGAGAACCTGCGGGCTGCGCTGGCGCTCTACTTCGCCTATTACAACTTCGTGAGGATGCACAAGAGCATCCGCATGACTCCCGCGATGGCGGCGGGGATCGCCCGTCGTCCGTGGTCGCTGGCGGACCTGCTCGCGGCAGCGATGACCTCCGGGGTATAAGATCAGCCCTATCTTAGAAGGAGCAGCTCTATGCAGGTACAACACCCACAAAGACCATTCCCAGCCGTAAAGCCTGAAGTCGGACAGGTTTGCAATGTCTATTTCAAGGGGGAGCGGAACAGCAAGATACAGCTTCCCGTCCAGGCCACCTGGACCGAGGACGGCTGGCAAGTCAAGATCTACATGTCGCCTGAAGTTCTCAAGACGATCTACGCGTGGGAGCCGGTCGAGGGCTGACCGGACACACACTAAAACCCCACTACCCTCGTAAGGGATCGGCCGGCCCAAGCGTGGGCGCGCCGGCCCCACGAAGGGGCCGGCCGGCCCCCATCGGGGGACTTACGAGATCTCGTAAGGGCCGGACGGTCCCCGCTTGGGGGCGGTCCGGCCCAAACGAGGGCGCTGCCGGCCCAAACGAGGGGCGAGCCGGCCCAAGGGGTGGGCCGGACGAGCCCCTCCGGCGCAAACCGGGCGTCAAGCTCAAGGAAATTGAGGGCTCGGTAGCGCCGGCCCCTCGATCTTGAAGTGCGGATTCTCGATGATCCCGAACACGTTGCCGGAGGGATCGAGCACCGTCGCCGCCCGGATGCCGCCGCCGACGTCGGTCACCGCGGCGTGCTCGCGGGTCAACGGTGCTTACGGCAGGACGGCACCGAGCGCCCGGGTGGCTCTGCCCCGATCCAACTCTCCCAACTGACCCGTCCGACGGACGATCAGTTGATTATCAAGGGTGAAGAGCTTCCACCGGACGATGCAGGGCCTCTGCAGGCCGACGGTCGGCAAATCCTCGATCTCCGTGTCGCCCTGCCAGGCCGGCTCAATCTTGGTCGTGATCATGGCGAGCACCGTATGCCCACCCTCGTTGAAGGAGCGCCGGCTCAATACGAGAGCCGGTCGTCGTTTGCTGCCCGCAGACTCGGAGAATGGAAAGGGCACCACTACCACGTCCCACGGCTCACAGATCACGGAAGGCCTCTTCGTCCTCTGGGGAGCTCCACTCATCGAGGGTTATGGAGAGAGCTTGGTGGAAGGGGGCGTCGAAAGCCTCTGCGCGCTTCAGGATCACCTCGCGGTCGCGGATCTCATAGCTGACGAGGTCCCCGGTCGCCAGTCCGAGGGACTCTCGGACCTGCCTGGGAATTTCGACCTGTCCGTCTCTGGCGAGCCTGCTCGTGTACGTCATGGGAGCACCTCCTGTCTCGCTAAGGGTAAAGGCAGCCGAGGTCCAGATCAAAGCCGTTGGAGAAAAGGCGTGGCCGGACGGGCCCAACGGCGACCATCTGCGAATCCGGCCTCAGGCTCAAGGGGATGGAGGGCTCGGCAGCGCCGGCCCCTCGATCTTGAAGTGCGGATTCTCGATGATCCCGAACACGTTGCCGGAGGGATCGAGGACCGTCGCCACCCGGATGCCGCCGCCGACGTCGGTCACCGCGGCGTGCTCGCGGCCGCCGAGTTCGTGCAGCCGGGCGAGGGCCGCGTCGGCGTCCTCGACCCCCCAGTAAACGGTAACGCCACCCGGGCCGGGCGCCCCTCCGGAGGTGTCGGGGTCGAGCCCCAGCTCGAAGCCGCCGACGTTGAAGCCGACGTAGAAGGGCTCGTCGAAATAGGGATCGATGCCGAGGACGGAGCGGTACCAGTCCTTCGCTTTGTCCAGGTCGGTCACGCGGTAGATCGCGGTGCGCAGGCCGAGCATGGGTTGGTGGTCCATGAGATCTCTTCCTCCTCTATCCGGACGGCCCTGCGGAGCCCCGTCAGGCCGCCACTCGCGAGGCGAGCAGGCGCAGGGCGTGCCCTTCCAGCTCCTCGGCGCGGTGGGCGGCGGTGTGCTCGCGCATCACGCGGGCGCGGGCCCGCTCGCCGAGGGCGCGGCGCTCGTGCTCAGGGACGTCCCGCAGGTACTGGAGCACCTCGCCGGCGGTCTTGGCGGTGAGGATCTCCTCGCCGATCTTGAAGAAGGTCCCCAGGCCCGGCCAGTTGTCGCTGATGATCGGCGTCGCGCAGGCGGCGGCCTCGAACAGCCGCACGCTCGGCGAGAAGCCGGCCGCCACCATGTCGGCGCGGGTGATGTTCAGCGTGAAGCGCTGCTGGTTGTAGAACCGCGAGTGCTTCTTCGGCTCCAGGTGCTCGAAGCGCTTGACGTTCCGCGGCCAGCGGATCTCCGCCGGATACTGCGGGCCGGCGACGGCGAACCTCCCCTGCTTCCAGCTCCGGGCGGGCTCGATCAGCAGCCGCTCCAGGGCCGGCTGGCGGTCGTCGCTGTAGGTGCCCATGTAGCCGAGGTCCCAGCGCGGCTCGATCGCCTCGGGGCGGTAGAGGGCGGGGTCGAACGAGCAGTAGAGCGCCCGCGCCATCGGCGAGCCGTAGCGCCGCTCCAGGTGCCGGAGCGTCGGCCCGCCGGTGAAGGAGAGGTAGGCCTGGTAGCGCGGGATCAGCTCGGGGGAGAGGTACTCGTAGTCCCCGCGCTCCAGCTTGGCCAGCGTCACCGGCGTGTCGATGTCGTAGAAGGC
This sequence comes from uncultured Acidobacteriota bacterium, assembly GCA_963698025.1. Lineage (GTDB taxonomy): Bacteria > Acidobacteriota > Thermoanaerobaculia > Multivoradales > UBA5704 > DATARR01. The sequence goes on from OY969112.1 coordinate 5,261,271, forward strand.
GGTGGCGCCGGTCGCCACGTCGGTGACCCAGCGGCCGACCTCGACCCCCTCGGGCACGTAGGAACCGACGATCACCAGGTCGGCCCGGCGCACGGCGGGCGCGAAGCGGTCCTTCAGCTCCTCCAGGCTCGCATAGAGCTCGGTGCGGCCGTAGGGGGGCTTCGGCAGGTCGCGGTTGTCGGCGTACCAGGTCGCGTCGCGCTCCAGGAAGAGGACGCGGTGCCCGCGGGCGTGAAGCTCGCGCACGAGCCCCCGGTAGGTGGTGGCGTGGCCGTTCCCCCACGACGAGGTGATGGACAGCCCGAGGATGACGATGTCGAGCGGCTCGTGCCTCACGGGTGTGCCTCCATTCCGGCTGGAACGCGGGCGCCGGCGCCCGTGGGAGCGGAGAGTCCCAGGATGGATTCGACCTGCGCCGCCCGGTGGGCGTAGGTGTGCTCGGCGAGGATCCGCCGCAGAGCGGCGCGTCCGATCCGGCGGGCGTCCTCAGGCGCCAGCCGTTGTAGATGCGCCGCTACCTCTTCGCCGTCCGCCGCCACCAGCACCTCCCGCTCCGGCTCGAGGAACATCTCGATGCCTTCCCACGCATCGGTGATCAGGCAGGCGCCGGCTCCCGCGGCCTCGAAGACCCGGGTCGCCGGCGAGAAGCCGTAGCGGGCCATGCTCTCGCGGCTGATGTTGAGCACCGTCTGCGGGGTGCAGTTGAACGCGTTGTGATCGCGGGTGTAGACGTGGCCGAGGTAGCTGACGTTGGCGGGCATGGGTTTGTCCGCCCAGCCGTTGCCGCCCAGCAGGAAGCGGCGCCCGGGGCACTCCGCCGCCGCTCGCAGGAAGAACTCCTCGACGCGCGCCTCGCGGTCCGGCAGGCGGTTGCCGAGGAATCCCAGGTCCCCCTCGAACCGCGGGTCGGGAGCCACGGGGTGATGGGTCGTGGGATCGAGGGCGTTGTAGACCGGCACGCACTCGCGCGCGCCGAAGCGGCGGTAGGCCTTGACCACCGGGTCGCCGCCGCCGTAGGTGAAGATGAAGTCGTAGCGCGGCACCAGCGGCCGGAAGCGGTCGGCCGGGTCGCTCTCCATGCGGTCGAGGGTGGCGGGGGCGTCCACGTCCCAGAAGATGGCGAGGCCGTCCGGCCGCCGGAGGTCGAGCACGGCGGCTTCGAGGAGCTCGTCGAACACCCCGACGCCGCTCGCCTTGACCACCAGGTCGGCGCCGCGGGCGGCGGCGAGCGCGCGCTCCACCCCGCTCGCGTCCGCCGGATAGACGACGACCTTCGCCCACTCCGGGTCGGGGATGTCGCGGTGCTGCTGGCGCTCGAAGGCGTCGGGCTCGTAGAAGGTGATCCGGTGCCCCCGCTCGGCGAGGTTGCGGATGATCCCCCGGTAGTAGGTGGCGGCCCCGTTCCAGTAGGCGGAGACCAGGCTCGAGCCGAAGAAGGCGATATCCAGAGGGTTGCTCATGCGGTGGCTCCCAGGGGCGTCTCCACGGCGGCTCCGAGCTCGCGGCCGATCGCCAGCAGCTCGTCCACGCGGTGGGCGCAGGTGTGCCGGCCGAGGACGGTCTCGCGCCCCGAGCGGGCGATCTCGGCGGCCAGCGCCGGATCTTCCAGCAGGTCGCGCAGGTGCCGCCGCATCTCCGCGCCGTCGCGGGCGACCAGGAAGTCGCGGCCGGGGCGGAAGAGCCCCTCGGCGTCGTTCCAGGGCGCCGAGACCAGGGGGATGCCGCAGGCGAGGGCCTCGAAGGGGCGGATGGTCGGGATGCCGGGCAGCGCCTCGACGTAGGGCCGGCGCGGCACGTGGACGGTCGCCCGGAAGCGGGCGAAGGCGCGCGGCACCTCGGGGTTGGGGAGCCAGCCGGCGTAGTCGATCCCGGCGCCGGCGAGCGCCCGCCGACCCTCCTCGGGGTAACGGACGCCGTGCACCCGGGCCGCGAGTTTCAGGTCGCGTACCGGCTCGATCAGGAACTCCTGCAGCTCGGCCGTGCGCTCGTCGTCCCCCCAGTTGCCGATCCAGACGAGGTCCCCCTCTTCCGGCTCGCCGGCAAGGGGGTGGAAGACGCGGGTGTCCGCCGCCTCGTGCCAGGTCCAGGCCCGCTCCGCCCACCCGCGATCCAGATAGAGGTCGCGGATGACGCCGCCGAAGGCGAGCACGCCGTCGTAGTGCGCGAGGTCGTAGGCGGCCATGCTCTCCGGCGCGGTGATCGACCGGTGGTGAGTGTCGTGGAAGAGAAGCCGGTAGCCGCCGGGCCCGGCCGTCCGCCGGTGCTCGCCGATGCGCCGCACCAGATCGTGATCGTTCCACTCGTGGACGATCGCGAGGTCGGCGCCGTCGAGCGCGCGGTCGAGGTCGAGCGCCGCGAGGTCGTAGCGGTTGCTGGCGAGGGTGGGATAGGAGGCGTGAAAGCCATCGAGGGCCTCCTTGCCGTGATCCTCGGCGAGGAGGTTTTGCAGGCTCCAGGCGTCGCGCGGCTCGAACACCGCGACGTCGTGGCCGCGCGCGATCAGCTCGGCGGCCACACCGCGCAGGAAGTGAGCGTTGCCATGGTTCCAGTCCGACAGCAGCGAATGGACGAAGAGGACGATCCGCATGGGCCGGTTATGGACCAGAGGCTAAACCGCGACTTGCGCCGGGTAGGACCCGGTGTCGTCGAGGGCCGCGGCGCGGTCCGCCAGGACCTCGCCATAGGCCGCGAGATAGCCGTCGAGCATCTTCTCGGGCGTGAGCTGGAGCGCCCGGGCGCGGCCGCCGGCGGCCAGCGAGGCGCGGCGGTCCGGGTCCTCGATCAGCACTTTGAGCGCGCTCTCCAGGGCTTCCGGGTCGTCCGGCGGCACGAAGACGGCACGGTGGCGCCAGATCTCGCGCAGGCTGGGGATGTCCCCGAGGACCAGGGCGCACCCGGAGAGGGCGGCCTCCAGCGCCGACAGGCCGAACGGCTCGTAGCGGGCCGGCAGGCAGTAGATCGAGGCGCGGCCGAGCCAGGCGGCGAGCGCCCGCTGCGACAGGTTGCCGAGGAGACGGGTATGGTGCGGACGGATCTCGCCGCCGTCGGGATGGATGTTCTCGCCGGCGACGAAGATGTCCCAGGGAAGGCTCGGCGCCACCCGCTCCAGGGCTTCGAGGTTCTTGGCCTCATCCCAGAGGCGGCCGGCGGCGAACACGATCGGCTCCTTGGCCGTGGGCTTGAAGGCCCGGGAATCGCGGCCGTTGAGGATGACGCGGCTATTGAGCAGATGACCGTAGTGCTGGTTCAGCGCGGCGAGCATCGCCTCCGACGGGGCGATCACCAGGTCGGCGGCGGCGAGACCGGCGGCCACTTCCTGGGCATAGCGGTCCCAGTCGGCCGGCGCGGCCTCCCCCTTGACGGCCCGCCACCAGGAGAGGACGCAGGAGTGCCCCACCATCACCCGCGGGGCATTCCAGGGGAGCGAGCCGTGGGCGAAGCCGTTGAGGTGGATGAGGTCGGGGCGCACCCGCTCCTCGAGGCCGAGCAGCCAGTCGCCGGCCTTCTCCACGTCGCGCCAGGGGTCCTCCATCCATTCCAGCTTGAAGGTGCTCTCGAACACCTTGAGGCGGGGGATGCGGTCCGCCTTCTCGCGCTGGCCGTCGTTCAGGGGGTCGCCCATGGTCGCCAGCGCCACTTCGATGCCGCGCTCGGCCAAGCCGCGCGCCAGCTCGATGGCGTAGGTCCAGACTCCCCCGACGGTATCCGCGGTCATCAAGACCTTGCGGGGCAATGGCTGGCTGTTGCTCATGCGGTCCCTCCCTGGGCCCAACGAGACGCTTGCTTGGCGGATGGATCTATCCAAAATTCGTGCCGCCGTGAGGGCCGGCTCGAACCCTGGAGAGGTCGAGCGGGCGGTCCGCGGCGGACCGCCCTGGGAGGTTTACGATGCTTGAGCTTCCACCATCACGGAGGCCGCCACCGGGTCCGCGGCGAGGCCGCGGAATTCCTGCAGCCAGTTGTAAAGGTTGCGGACCCCCTGCCGCGCGTTTACACGCGGGCTCCAGCCGGTGGCCGCCGCGAACCTGGAGAAGTTCGAGACGTAGTAGCGCTGGTCGCCGGTGCGCCAGTCCTCGAAGAACACCTCGGGCCGGCGGCCGTGGAGCGACCCGATGAGGTCGACCAGCTCGAGCAGGGAGACGGTGTTGCCGGGGCCGCCCCCCATGTTGAACGCCTGGCCGGCGAGCGCGCCGATGTTCTTCTCGGCGAGCAGGAAGGCGTCGACCAGATCCTCGACGTAGAGGACGTCGCGCACCTGCATGCCGTCGCCGTAGAGGGTGATCGGGCGCCCGTCGAGGGCGCGGATCAGAAAGTGGGCGACCCACCCCTGGTCCTCGGTGCCGAACTGATGGGGGCCGTAGATGCAGCTCATGCGGAAGACGGCGGTGCGCAGGCCGTAGCTGCGGGCGTAGTCGAGCACGTACTGGTCCGCCGCCCCCTTCGAGCAGCCGTAGGGGCTGTGGAAGTCGAGCCGGCGGTCCTCGCCGAAGCCGCGGGCGCGGAGGACCTCGTCGCACGGCTCGTAGCGCAGGCCGCGCCGCCGGATCGGGACGTCCTCCATGCCGCCGTAGACCTTGTTGGTCGAAGTGAAGAGGAGCGCCGGCGGCTCGTCCTGGGCGTGCACGGCCTCGAGGACGTTGAGCGTGCCGTGCGCGTTGATCGCGAAGTCCTGGACCGGCTCGACCAGGCTGGTCGTCACCGCCACCTGGGCGGCGAAGTGGAAGACCGTCTCGACGCCGGCGACCGCCCGCCGCACGGCGGCCGGATCGCGCACGTCGGCGATCTCGACCGCGACGCGGTCGCCGTGGGTCGCGCGCAGCCAGCTCAGGTTGTTCTCGACGCCGGGGCGCGAGAGGTTGTCGAGCAGCCGCACGCGGCGGCCCGAGGAGGCGATCCGGTGCGCCAGGTTGGTGCCGACGAAGCCGGCGCCGCCGGTGATCAGAACCGTTTTCGGGCTCGTCTTCGGGTTCATACGGTCAACCCCCGGGCGGCCAGCTCCGCGCGCGCCTCGGCGACGCGATCCTGGGCCACCTGCCCCTCGAGCCAGGAGGCGAGCTCGATCAGCCCCTGCTCGAACGGCATCGCCGGCTCGTAGCCGAGGACGCGCCGGGCGAGCGTGATGTCGGCGAAGCAGTGGCGGATATCCCCCACGCGGTAGTTGCCGGTGATCTCCGGCTCGATGTCCGCGCGGCCGAGCGCCTCCCCCATGGCGTGGGCGATCTCCAGCACGGTGTACTGGCGGCCGCTGCCGATGTTGAGCACCTGGCCGGCCGCCGCGGGCACCTCGAGCGCCAGCCGGCAGGCGCGGGCGATGTCGGAGACGTGGACGAAGTCGCGCATCTGCCGGCCGTCCTCGAAGAGGAGCGGCGGATTGCCGTTGAGCAGCCGCGAGGCGAAGATGGCGAGCACGCCCGTATAGGGGTTCGACAGCGCCTGCCGCGTACCGTAGACGTTGAAGAAGCGCAGCGCCACGGCCGGCAGGTCGTAGGCCTGGCCGGCCATCAGGCAGAGGCGCTCCTGGTCGTACTTCGACAGCGCGTAGACGGACGAGAGGTTGGGCGTCTTGGTCTCCGGGGTCGGCAGCGGGGTCATCGGGCGCCCCTGGGCGTCCCTCACCTCCCAATCGTGGGCCCGCAATCGGTCGCGGTCGCGCTCGCCGCCCGGCACCAGCCGGCCGTCGGCGTCGCGGAACAGCCCCTCGCCGTAGAGGCTCATGCTGGAGGCGACGATCAGCCGCTCGACCGGCCGCTCGACCAGCGCCTCCAGGAGCACGGCGGTGCCGAGGTTGTTGACGCTGGTGTAGCGCTCGATCTCGTACATGCTCTGGCCGACGCCGACCCGCGCCGCCAGGTGGAAGACCGCGTCGACCCCTTCGAGAGCCTTGTGCACGGCCGCGGGGTCCCGGACGTCCCCCTCCACCAGCTCCACCTCCGGGGAGAGATATCCGGGCCGCGAGGCCGCCGGTCCGTGCACCTGCTCCGAGAGGTCGTCCAAGGCGCGGACACTGTAGCCGTGCACCAGCAACTCGTCCGCCAAGTGCGAGCCGATGAAGCCGGCACCGCCGGTGATCAAGATCCGTCCGCTCATTCCTCTCCTCCGATGTGATTCAAGCTTGGCGAGTGAAACCCGTCGGAAACGACGTACAGCAATACCTCCTTACCGCTCTCAAAAACCAGCAAATGACATGCCAAAGAGAAAAGATCGCTGAAAGCGGCGCTTTTTCCGGGATTTTGGCGATCCCGGAGGAACCCGGTCGGCAGCCTCGGCGATCCGAAGAGGATGGCGAAAAGGTAAGTTGCTGTATTTCCTACATGCGGTGAGGAGATGTGGAAATGGTCCGGCGCTGGATCGCCCGCCAGAACTCCTCGAACGGCAGGGTGTTGAGCACGTCCCCGGGGCCGAGGCCGGCGCGGCGGGCCTGCTCGACGCCGTAGCGCATGAGGTCGAGCTCGCGGGTGCGGTGGGAGTCGGTGTCGATCACCACCTTGCAGCCGAGCTCTTTGGCGAGCACGAGGTGGGTGTCCTTGAGGTCGAGCCGGCTGGGGCTGGAGTTCAGCTCCACCGCCACCCCCAGCTCTGCGGCCCGGCGCAGCACGACCTCGACGTCGAGCTCGGCCGGCTTGCGGCGGTTGATCAGCCGCGCGGTGGGGTGGCAGAAGATATTGACCTCCGGGTGCCCGAGGGCGCGCAGCACCCGCTCGGTCTGCTGGGCGGCCGGCAGGTCGAGGCGGGAGTGGAGGGAGACGAGCACGAGGTCGAGGCCGGCGAGCATCTCGTCCTCGAGGTCGAGCGAGCCGTCGCCCAGGATGTCCACCTCCATGGCGCGCAGGAGGCGGATCTCGGGGTGGCGGGCGCGCACCTCGTCGATCTCCTTCCACTGCTCGCGCAGGCGGTAGGCGTCGAGCCCGCCGGTCATCGCCAGCGACTTGCTGTGGTCCGAGATGACCATGTACTCGTAGTCCTTGGCGACGCAGGCCTCGACCATCTCCTCGATGCTGTTGCGGCCGTCCGACCAGGTCGAGTGCATGTGGAGGTCCCCCCGCAGGTCCTCCACCCGGATGAGATGGGGGAGCCGGCCGGCCGCCGCCGCCTCGATCTCGCCGCGGTCCTCGCGCAGCTCGGGGGGATCCAGGCGAGGCCCACGGCGGCGTAGACGTCCGCCTCCTCGCGCCCGGCGAGCCAGTCGCCTTCGGTCTCTCCCTTCTCCTCGTGGACTTGAAACACGCCGTACTCGGAGATCCGCAGCTTCCGCTCGACCGCCCGTCGCCGCAGCTTGACGTTGTGCTCCTTGGAGCCGGTGAAGTAGACGAGGGCGGCGCCGTAGCAGTCGGCGGGCACCACCCGCAGGTCGACCTGGAGCCCGGAGCCGAGGACGACCGTGCTGCGGGTGTCGCCGGCCATCAGGATCTTGTCCACTTGGGCGTAGCCGCGGAAGCTCTCCATCACCGGGACCGGCCGCGAGGCGATCGCCAGCAGGTCGATGTCCCCGATAGTCTCCTTGCGTCTGCGATAGCTGCCGGCGACCTCCAGGCGCTCGACCTCGGGGATCTCGCGCAGGTAGGCGAGCAGCGGCTCGACCGCGCGCTCCGCCTCGGGGAGCAGAAAGCGGCTGCCGTGCTGGCGGTAGTCGGCGATGCCGGCGAGGATCTTCTCCTGGCTCTTGGCGCCGAAGCCGGGGAGGGCGGCGATGCGCCCCTCCTTCGCCGCGGCCTCGACCTCGTCGACACTGCCGATCTGGAGCTCGTCCCAGATCCGCTTCGCCTTCTTGGGACCGAGGCCCGGCAGGCGCATCAGCTCGATCAGCGATCGCGGCACCGCGGCCAGCAGCTCGTCGCGGAAGCCGAGCGTGCCGGTCTCGACCATCTCCTGGATGTGATTCGCCATCTCCTTGCCGATCCCGGGCAGGTCGGTCAGCGCGCGCCGCTCCTCGACCCAGCGGCGCAGGGGGACGGTCAGCGTCTCGACCGTGCGCACGGCGTTGCGGTAGGCGCGGATGCGGAACGGGTTGGCGCTCTGGATCTCGAGGATGTCGGCGACCTCCTCGAGGGTGTGGGCGATTTCAGGGTTGTCCAAAGTAGGCTCCGGGAGTTCCGTCGATCGATGCCGGAGTTATAGTAGCGCGAGCAGGAGGTTGAAATGGCGAACGCGAGCCTTGAGGAAGGTCGGTTGAAGGAGCTGCTCAAGGAGGCCCTGGTGGAGGTTCTTGAGGAGCGTCGAGATCTTATGCGAGGTGTTATTGAAGACGTCCTGGAGGACGTAGCTCTGGTGCGTGCCATCGAGTCAGGAGAGGGGACGACGGAGGTCTCTCGCGAAGAGATTTTCCGGATCTTCGAGCCTGCCGAGTGAAGACCCGATTCAAAGAAAGCTTTGCCAAAGATCTCCGGCAGATCCGGGATAAAGGGCTCTTGGCCCGAATCCAACAGGTCGTCCAGAGCGTCGAGAACGCGGGTATCTTGGACGAAGTTCCACATCTTAGGAAGCTTCAAGGCGGCGGTCGCTATTACCGGATTCGGATTGGAGACTATCGAATCGGCCTGACGCTGGAAAGCAATGTAGTGGTCTTCGTCAGGGCTCTACACCGACGAGAGGTTTACCGTTACTTTCCTTGAGCGTAGCGGTTGCGTGGCGTAGGGGCGCAGCATGCTGCGCCCCTACCCAGATCGTCGTCTACTGCACCTCCCGCCCCTTGCTCCCATACTCCACCGCCGCCCCCCGCAGCTCGTTGTTCTCCACCGCCGCCTCATCCGAGAGCCGGGTGAGCACCGAGGGGGCCCAGCGGGAGGAGCTCTTCCAGCCGGGGCGAGCCTCCTTCCCGTCCTCTCCGGCGGGGCCGGGGAGGAACCGGACCGCCAGCTCCAGCAGGCGCGCGACGACGTTGGGGGCCACCGAGTTGGCGATCGCGGCGGCCTTGGCCTGCACGGTCAGGGTGAGGGTCGGCTCGCCGTAGCGGCAGGCCTCGAGGATGCGCCGGGCCGCCCGCTTCCCGGCCATCGAGGTCAGCGGCGATGAATCGCTCACCGCGAACCAGGCGAACTCCTCGTCCCGCTTCCCCTTGAACCGGGCGTTGACGTGCGAGCCCGTGCGCATCAGCCCCGGGCAGACCGTGGTGACGTAGATCCCCTCGCGGGCGAGCTCCGTCCGCAGGCCGTCCGAGAGGCCCACCAGGGCGAACTTGCTGGCGCTGTAGGGGACGAGATGGGGGACGGCGATCCGCCCTCCGATCGAGGAGATGTTGACAATCCGTCCGGTCTCCCGCTTGCGCAGGTGGGGGAGGGCCGCCAGCGTGGCGTAGAGCGGGCCCCAGAAGTGAACCCGCATCGCCTCCTCGAAGTCCTCGACCGTCATGTGCTCCAGAGGACCGACCTGGATGATGCCGGCATTGTTGATCAGGATGTCGACGCGGCCGAAGCGCTCGGCCGTGGCGTCGATCGCCCAGCGGACCTCGTCCTCGTTCCCCACGTCGCAGGGGAGGGCGAGCACGCGGAGGCCGCCGATCGCCGCCAGCTCCCGGCGGGCGAGGTCGAGCTCGGCCGGATCGCGGGCGAGGATGGCGATCCGTGCCCCCTCCGCCGCCAGCTCGCGGGCCATCAGCAGTCCGAGGCCGCGCGAGCCGCCGGTGATCACCGCCACCCGGTCGCGGAACTGGATGGGCGGACGCCGCCGCAGCGCCCGCGTCAGTGCCAGGGTGGTACCGGCGAGGGCGGCTCCGGCGAGCAGGACGGCGGCTGGACCGGCCAGCCGCCGCAGGTTTTCACGGGCGGGCCCCCTCATCAATGGGTATGCCCATTTCCGCCATTGCCGCCATGGCTGTGGGAGTGGCCGAGGGAGCCGTGCTGGCGGAAGCCGCCGTTGCCGTCCGGCTTGAGGACGACCTTGATGCAGCTGTCCTGCTTGTCGCGGAAGGTCTTGTACCCCCATGGGGCGTCGTCGATGGCGAGCCGGTGGGTGATCACCCGCGAGGGGTCGATCTCCCCCTTCTCGACCTTCTCGAGCAAGGGGCGCATGTACTTCTGCACGGGCGTCTGCCCCATCTTGAAGGTGAGCCCCTTGTTGAACGCGGCCCCCATGGGGATCTTGTCGACGAATCCGCCGTAGACCCCCGCGATCGACAGGGTGCCCCCCTTGCGGCAGGCCATGATGGACTCGCGCAGCACGTGGACCCGGTCGAAGGTCAGCTTCGCGCTCTGCTTGAGCTTGTCGTACTTGGCGTCCAGCGTGGTGCCGTGCGCCTCCATGCCGACGGCGTCGATGCAGCAGTCCGGCCCCTGGCCTCCGGTCATGTCCTTCAGGGTATCGAGGACGCTGTCCACCTCCTCGTAGTCGATCACCTCGGCGCGCCCCCAGGTCTGCGCCAGCAGCAGGCGCTCGGGAACCCGGTCGATGGCGATCACCCGGCCGGCGCCCAGCATCCAGGCGCTCTGGATGGCGAACTGAGCCACCGGGCCGCACCCCCAGATGGCCACCGTGTCCCCCGGCTGGATGTTGCAGTTCTCCGCCGCGAAGTAACCGGTAGGGAAGATGTCCGAGAGGAAGAGGACCTTGTCGTCGTCCAGCCCGTCGGGCACCTTCAGCGGGCCGATGTCGGCGAAGGGCACCCGGGCATACTCGGCCTGGCCGCCGGCGTAACCGCCGGTCATGTGGGAGTAGCCGTAGAGGCCGGCGGGGCTGTGGCCCATCATCTTTTCCGCGATCCAGGCGTTGGGGTTCGAGTTGTCGCAGAGCGAAAACATCTCCTTCTCGCAGAAGAAGCAGTTGCCGCAGGAGATGGTGAAGGGGACGACCACGCGGTCGCCGATCTTCAGGTTCTTGACGCCGCGTCCGAGCTCCACCACCTCGCCCATGAACTCGTGGCCGAGGATGTCCCCCTTCTTCATGGTGGGGATGTAGCCGTCGTACAGGTGGAGGTCCGAGCCGCAGATCGCCGTCGAGGTGATCTTCACGATGGCGTCGCGGGGGTTCAGGATCTCCGGGTCGGGAACCGTCTCGACCCGCATGTCGGTTTTGCCGTTCCAGCAGACTGCTCTCATGTCGTATCTCCCGGCCTCCTTCGAGGCTCTGTTGTCATTCGGATCAGATGGGGTTGTGCAGGTGGCCGATCAGCGAACGGGTGCCGTGGGACTGGCCGTCGGTGGTCGCGACCTCGCCGGTCTCCATGAGCTCCTTGAAGCGCCGGAGATCCTCGCGGATCTCCTGCTGGGTGGCGCCGCCCAGCTTGCCGATCACCTTGCCGATGCCGGTGCCGACTTCCATGGCGACCCGCACGACCGTGCCGCGGCCGTTGGCGGACTCCTCGAAGGAGACCGTGCCGGCGTTGTGGACCTGGGAGCCCGGGAGCGAGCGCCAGGAGAGGAACCGCCCTTCGCGCTCCTCGACGATCTCGGCGTCCCATTCGGCCTTGAAGCCGAGCGGGCTCTTGCCGATCCAGTGCGAGCGGCCATCGCCGAGGTCGGTGACCTGTTCGAGGTTCTTCATGAACCGGGGGAGATTCTCCAGCCGGCGCCAGTAGGTATAGAGCTCGGCGGCCGGCTTGCCGATGGTGACGGCGGTCTCGATGGGGGCCTGTTTGGTCAGGTTGGCCGTGTCCGAGGCCTTGCGGTCGGCCGTCTGCGGTCCGGGCCAGTGGCCGGTGGCGCCGCGGTAGATCACCGGCGCCCCGGCGAGGGCCGCGGCGCCGATCGTCCGCCACGACTTCCCCTGCTTGGCGGCGAGGGCCACCAGGGCCACGCCGCTGAGGACCATGGCGGCCTGGCCGACCCGGTACATCATGCTGGAATCTTCGTGTTCGGAATCCAATCCGGCGGTGGAGCGGTCGAATGATCCCGTGCGTTGTGGGCGTGAACCTGAAGCTACGGCGTCTTGCACGTGGATGCCTCCTTTTTACAGATGGGTGTTCGAGATGATGACGCGGCCTCCTGGACGCTTGCGGAAGCGCGGCTCGGCGGCCGGCTCGAAACGGATTACCCGCAAGAGGCGTGCCACGACAGCTTTGCGTTCTGCCGCGGTTTCCTCTAGATTGCGCCCTCTTTCAGGAAAACCAGGACCGATGACCGAACCCACCCCCGAAATCACCATCTACACCGACGGCGGCGCCGATCCGAACCCGGGCGCCGGCGGCTGGGCGGCGATCCTGATCGACCCCGCGAGCGGCAAGGCCCGCGAGCTCTCCGGCGGCGAGCCGCAGGCCACCAACAACCGCATGGAGCTGACCGCGGCCATCCGCGCCCTGGAGGCCCTGAAGCTCCGCTGCCGGGTCCACCTGTTCACCGATTCCCTCTATCTGCGCAAGGGGATCACCGAGTGGCTCCCCGGCTGGATTGCCCGCGGCTGGCGGCGCAAGGAAGGTGTTCTCCAGAACGAGGACCTCTGGCGGCGTCTCGCCGAGCTGATCCCGGAGCACCAGATCCGCTGGGACTGGGTCAAGGGGCACGCCGGCAACCGCTGGAACGAGCGGGCGGACGAGCTGGCGACGCTCGAGATCCGCAAGCAGCGAGCCGGCCGCGCCGCCGCCGCGCCGCCGCCGGGCGAGCCGCCGGCGGCCGAGGTCTTCCTTCGGGTCTCCTGCGCCGGAAGGAGAGGGGGGTGGGCGTCGCTGATCCGTCATCAGGGAGCGGAGGCGGTCCTCGCCGGCGGGCTCTCCTCGGCCACCGCCAATCAGCTCGACCTGCTCGGAGCGATCGCCGCGCTGGAGAGCCTGCCGGCGGGGATCTCCGTGGCCGTCCATACCGGCTCGGACTACCTGCGCAACGGGGCCTCGCGCTGGATCGTGGGCTGGAAGAAGCGCGGCTGGAAGACCCAGGAAGGGCAGCCGGTCCAGAACCGCGAGCTCTGGGAGCGGCTGGAGAAGGAGATGGCCGCCCGCCGGGTCACCTGGCCAGAGGTGAAGGGGCGGGATTTCGCGGAGCTGAAGGAGCTGGGGGCGAAGGCGAAGGCGGCGGCGGGGTAGAGGGCGACCGCAGGTCGCCCCTACAACCTCCGGCACAGGTTGAGGTTGGGCGAAGGTTGTAGGGGCGACCTGCGGTCGCCCTGGCGTGCGATGCGGTCCTGGAAAGCCGCGATACACTCCCCCATATGGCGACCAAGGCCAAAGACGCTGTCCGCCCCCTCGCGAGCAACAGGCGGGCCCTGCACGACTACCACGTCCTGGAGAGCTTCGAGGCGGGGATCCGGTTGAAGGGCACCGAGGTCAAATCGGTGCGCGAGGGGCGGGTGCAGCTCAAGGACAGCTACGTCGACTTCAAGGACGGCCAGGCCTTCCTGGTCGGCGCCCACATCAGCGCCTACAGCCACGGCAACCGCGAGAACCACGACCCGGAGCAGTCGCGCAAGCTCCTGCTCAAGCGGCGGGAGATCGAGCGGCTCTTCGGCCGCACCCAGCTCAAGGGGCTGACCGTCGTGCCCCTCTCCGTCTACCTCAAGGGGAACTGGATCAAGGTGGAGCTCGCCCTGGTCCAGGGCAAGAAGCTCTACGACAAGCGGGAGGCCGAGAAGACGCGCGAGCTCGACCGCGAGGCGGAGGCGGCGGTCAAGAGCAACCAGTGGTGAGCGGCGGCGGGGAGGTCGATCCGCCCATCCCCTACTCGCTCCCGATCTCCTGGCGCCGGCGCCGGCCGCCGGTGTCCTGGATCCGCTCAAGGGCCGTCTGGCCGCCGTAGCGGGCGACGATCCGGTCGTCGTAGTCGTCGGCCACGGTCGCCACGGCGGTGATCGCCCGCAGCAGGTCGCGCGGGTCGAGGTTGCTGCCGAAGACCGAATGCGCGAAGAAGATGTCGTTGCCCACCAGGGAGAAGTGGCCGCAGGCCATCTGGTGGTTGAGCTCCAGCAACCCCGCCATCAGCTCCTCGTCCAGCTCCACGTCCTGCACGCAGTAGGACATGATGACGATCATCGTCTCCTCGGCGCCGTAGGGCTCGACGGAGATCTCGAGCACCGTGGAGCCGTAGCGCACGTAGAAATGGTCGTTCTCCGGGTCGTGATAGGGCTCCTCGAACAGCTCTCCGAGGTACTCTCTCAGCTTGTTGAAGGTCTCCTGGTGGACCGGACTTTCGAACATGTCGCTCACCTCCAAGGGGGCCTACTCTAACAGTTTGTCCCCACCTGCGCGGTGTTTTTGCCCCCTCTTAAGGGCGTTGACACCCCAGGGCGTTGGGACTAACGTTGAGGCGAGCCGAAAAAGACCTATCCGAGACCCGAATCCCGCAACTCGGGCGCTCGATCGAGGGATCGCAAAGTCGGCGTCACCATCTCATTGGAATCCAACAGGAGGAGATCCATGCATAGGCGAGGAGGTTTGATGGGGAGGGCTCTAGGCGTCGTCGCCCTCGTCACGCTGGCCGCGGTACCGCTCCACGCGGCCGGTTTCAGCATCTTCGAGCAGGGCTCCAAGGCCCTGGGAATGGGCGGAGCCTTCACCGCGCAGGCGGACGATCCGTCGCTGCTGTTCTTCAACGCCGGCGGCCTGGCGTTCGTCGAGAAGACCGGCTTCTCGGCCGGCGCCACCTGGATCCGCAGCACCAAGGCGGACTTCCAGGGCGCGGCCCCCTTCCCCGGCCCCAACTACTCGGCCAAGCAGGAGACCCTCTCCGAGTTCCCGCCGCACGCCTACTGGGTGCAGCCGATCTCGAGCACCTGGAAGTTCGGCCTCGGCATCGAGACGCCGTTCGGCCTCACCACCTCCTGGGAGAACCCGGACCAGTTCGCCGGCCGCTTCCTCTCCACCAAGGCCTCCCTGGAGGCCTTCGACATCAATCCGACCCTCGGCTGGCAGGTCACGCCGACCTTCGGCATCGGCGTCGGCGGCATCGTCCGGGTCTCCAAGGTGGAGCTCAACCGGCACATCGCGGCGATCAACCCGTTCACCCTGATGGCCTCCGACGTCGGCCGGCTGAACCTCACCTCGGACTACACCAAGGACAGCTACGGCTTCAACATCGGCATCCTGCACAAGTGGAACGAGAGCTTCTCCTGGGGTCTCTCCTACCGCAGCAAGATCTCGGTGGATTACGACGGCAGCGCTCGGGTGGACCAGATCTCGAGCGGCAACCCGCTGTTCGACGCCATCGTCGGGACGCAGATCCCCTTCGGCAAGAAGCTGCCGGTGAGGACCAAGATCGACTACCCCGACGAGGCGAGCCTCGGCCTCGCCTTCGCGCTCACCCGCGACCTGCTGCTCGAGACCGACTTCAATTACACGGGCTGGAGCTCCTTCAAGGACGTTCCGATCGACTTCACCGGCGGCGCCGGCAATTCGCTGCCCGACACCAGCCTGCCGCAGGACTGGAAGAACTCCTACAGCTACCGCGCCGGCCTGCGCTGGACGACGAGCCCGGCCTCGCAGTGGCGCTTCGGTCTGGTGTACGACAAGACCCCGCAGCCCGAGGAGGGGGTCTCCCCGCTCCTCCCCGACTCCGACCGGACCGGCT
Source organism: uncultured Acidobacteriota bacterium (assembly GCA_963698025.1). Classification (GTDB taxonomy): domain Bacteria; phylum Acidobacteriota; class Thermoanaerobaculia; order Multivoradales; family UBA5704; genus DATARR01. The sequence continues at coordinate 5,276,690 of OY969112.1, forward strand.
ACTGCATCGGCTACGGCCACACCACCGGCTTCAAGTACGACGTAGGGCTCATGTACCTCGACTTCAAGAAGCGCACCGTGAACACCTTCCGCGCCAGCGAGGGACCGTTCCTGGGCACCTACAAGACGCAAGCCGTGCTGCTGGGCCTGACGCTTAATTACTAACGGTTAAGGGAGACAAGAAGATGCATCGTCTCAAGATTACTGCGGGCGTCCTGGCGCTCGCCCTGCTCTCGATGGCTGGCGCCGGCTTCGCCGCGGTCAACACTGGTGCCGCGAACTTTACGACCTACGTCGCCATGGGCGACAGCCTCACCGCCGGCTTCTCCAACGGCTCGATTCTGGACAAGTTCCAGGTCAACAGCTATCCGGCGCTGATCTACCGCCAGGTGAAGGGCACGTCCACCGGCTTTGAGCAGCCGCTGGTCAGTGCGCCGGGCCTGCCGGGCGCCCTCCGGCTGACCGGGCTCTTCCCCACGATGATCTCGCCCACCCCGGGCACCGCCACGCTGCTCAACGCTCTCTTGCCGCGGCCCTACAACAACCTCGCCGTGCCGGGCGCCAGCCTCCACGATCTGCTCACCAAGACGCACTCTACGAGTGCCACGGACCCCACGGACCTCGTTTTGCGAGGATTGGGCGGCGGCACCACCCAGCTCCAGCAAGCGCTCTTGCTCAAGCCGACCTTCGTCACCCTCTGGATCGGCAACAACGACGCCCTGGCCGCCGCCACCTCGGGGATCGCTATCGAGGGGGTGACGCTCACCCCGCCGGCGCAGTTCGACGCCGACATCAAGGCGGTGACCGCCGCCATCACCGCCGCCGGCGCCAAGTTCGCGATCGGCAACATCCCGGACGTGACGAGCATCCCGTTCGTGACCACGGTCCCGCGGTTTCTGGTGAACCCGAAGAACAACCAGCTCGTCCTCGATCCCACCGGCCATCCGATCCCACTGATCGGCCCCAACGGACCCCTCCAGGCCGGTGACTTCGTGTTGCTCACCGCCGCCGCCGAGCTGGCGGTGGGCCGGGGCATTCCCCAGGCCGTCGGTGGCACTGGCCAGCCCCTCACCAACGATGTGGTGCTCAGTGCCGCCGAGGCCGCCACCATCAAGGCGCACGTCGCCGCCTACAACGCCTCGATTGCTTCTGCGGCCTCCACCAACGGCGCGGCCCTGGTCGACGCCAACGCCATCCTGACCGATGTCGGCGCCAACGGCCTCAACATTGGCGGCATCTCGTTCAGCAGCGCCTTCCTGACGGGAGGCATCTTCGGTTATGACGGCGTCCATCCAACACCGCTCGGCTACGCCTACATCGCCAACCAGTTCATCGACGCGATCAACGCCGATTTCGGTGCCGCCATCCCGGAAGTCGATCTCTATCCGTTCATCTTCGGCCCCCTGCCGGGCGCCGCGGGCGCGGTCACGACCACCAAGTCGGCCTCCAGCTTCACGAGCTTCGTCTTCACCAAGGAGGCCCGGCGCAGCCTTCTGCTATCCGTCGGTGTTCCCCAGTGGATCGTCGACGGCACGAAGCCGCCGCGCAAGCCCCGCCACCCCCGCGGGTAAAGGTTCCCCAGGGCCTTGACGCCAAGGAGGGCGGGAGAGATCCCGCCCTTTTTTCTTTGGCGGCTCGATTCGTCACGAAAATCCACCCGAGAGCACCTATAATAGGGCCTCATGATCCCGGCTTTATTTTTCTTATTGCAGTTCATCTAGTTTCACCGGTCTGAACCTCCCCGGAGGAGAGGACGGAGGCATTCCATGTCGGAGGTCTCATGCGTGCGCGAATGGAGAGGAAGCACTTTGGCGAGCCTCTAGTCTGGCTCGCGGCGGCGATCTGGCTGTGGGCCGGCCAGACCGCCTGGGCACAGGCCCCCGCGGTTTCCACGGAGGCGCGGGGGGCGGCCGGCTCGGCAGGCGTGCGAGCCGGAGGAGAGATTCCGCCGGAGAAGATCCAGGAACGCTACCGCAAGATCCTGTCCGACTGGTCGGCGGGCCAGACGGACCGGGCGCCGGACGAGCTGATCGAGCTCGAAACGGCGGTCGCGGTGGACACGGACGCGCGGACCCACAAGACCCTCCTCAAAGAGGAGCAGGCGGTGATCCACCAGGTCGGCACGGCCGACATCGAGGTGCTGGTGCCGATCGCCGTGCTCCATCACGAGGCCTACCGGCGCCTGCTCGGGCGCGGCGGTCGCGGTCACGCCCTGGCGATGGTCCACACCCGCAACATGGCGAAAGATCTCGCCCTCCTCTACAGCGAGCAGTCCGGCTCGGAGGGGGCGAAGCTGGTCGCCAGCCGCCTGCTGACCAGCCTCGGGGGGCTGCTCCTGCAGTCGGCCCAGCAACTGCCGGCGGCGGAGATGTTCCAGAAGGCGATCGAGCTGGACGGCCACAACCTCCCCGCCCTGCTGGCGCTCTCGACCATCTACGAGAAGAACGCGCAGGCCGAGAGCGCCGTCAAGCTCCTGCGCCACATCCTGGAAGCCGCACCCGCCAGCGCCGAGGCCCGCCTCCGCCTGGCGCTCAACCTCAAGCGGCTCGACCATGCCGCCGAGGCCCACAAGCTCCTGGAAGGGCTGGCGGCGGACAAGGACCCCTCCTGGGTCACCCCGCTCGCCTATCAGGAGCTCGCCCGGATGGACAGCGACCGGGAGAGGAGCTCCGAGGCGGAGAAGGTTTTGCGCCAGGGCATCGAGCGCTGTCCCGACGACCTGCGGCTGCGGATCCAGCTCGCCGCGGTGCTCGACCGCCGCGGCGCGCCCGGCGAGGCGACCGCGCTGATCGAGAAGGCGCTCGCCGGGTCCTCCTCCCGCGAGGTGTCCGCCGCCCGCTACCTCTATAACGCGGTCCGCGCCGACGAGTTCGCCGAGACGCGGACATTCCTCGACGAGAACTCGAAGTCGCGCCTCCAGGTGCTGGCGTCGGCCCTCAGCGCGCCGCCGACCGACAGCGCGGGAACGGGGGTGGCGCGATGAGCCGTGGAGCTGTCCTGCATCGAGCCCTGTGGGCGGGGTTCGGCGGGCTGCTGCTCGCCGGCGCGGCGCTCGCCCAGGTCGTGGTGCGCATCCAGAGCCCCACCCCGGAACAGCCGGTCTTCGGGGCTACGCAGGTGGACGTCGGCGTCAGCTCCGGGGAGAGGGTCGACAGCGTGGAGGTGTTCGTCAACGGCAAGCTGATGGGCACGTCGCAGAAGCCGCCCTACCGGTTCAACCTCGACCTCGGGGACGACAACGTCCGGCGCGAGTTCCGGGCTGTGGCCCATACCGCCTCCGGCGCCGCCGGCGTCGATACCGTGGTGACGGTGCCGGTGCAGATCAACGACGAGATGAACCTCAAGCTGCGCGCCCTGTTCGCCAGCGTGATGCAATACGGCGCCAGCAATCTCCAACTCGGCCAGGACGACTTCCAGATCTTCGACAACGGCGTGCCGCAGCAGATCGTCACCTTCGGCCGGGACGAGCTGCCGCTGACCGCCGTCCTGCTCCTCGACACCAGCGAGAGCATGCAGGGGGACCGGCTGGAGGCCGTCCGCCGGGGGACCCGGGCGTTCCTCAGCGGCATGAAACCGTCTGACGAGGCGATGCTCGCCCTGTTCTCGGACCGGTTGCTGCGCTTCACCCCGTTCACCTCCGACAAGAAGGAGCTCGACTCGGCGATCGCCAGCACCCAGGCGGCCGGCGGGACGGCGGTCAACGACTTCCTCTACCTCTCCCTCAAGCTCCTCGACGCCCGCCAGGGGCAGCGGGTGGTGGTGCTGCTCTCCGACGGCTCGGACGTCCACAGCGTCCTTCCCGCCGCGGATATCCTCTGGAAGGCCCGCGCCGGACAGTCGCTGATCTACTGGATCCAGCTCGGCGGCAAGCATCAGTCGTTCACCTCAGCATGGCGCGACTTCAAGGGCAACGACCGCGAGTTCAACGAGCTGGAGAAGGCGGTCAAGGAGAGCGGCGGGCGCATCCTCGCGATCAACCACGTCGAAGAGCTGGAGGGGGCCTTCCGCAACATCCTCCAGGAGCTGCGCCAGCAGTACGCCCTCGGCTATTACCCGACCACCGCCAAGGGGGACGGGAAATGGCACAAGATCGAGGTCCGGCTGCGCGTTGGGGGCGGCCGGGTCCATACCCGCGAAGGGTACGCGGACTACTAGGCTCGCCCGAAGTAGAAAAAACTCTTGACCCTCACGCAACGTGAGGGTCTATCGTCTTCTTCGTGGCCGGATGGACCGGCCGGAAAGGAAGGAGACGACCGATGCCGCCCACGTCCTGGAAGGTGGGGGAGCTGGCCAAGCGGACCGGAGTGTCCGTGCGGGCGCTCCACCACTACGACGAGATCGGATTGCTCTCGCCGTCCCACCGCTCTCAAGCCGGCTACCGGCTGTATACCGAGGCCGACGTGGCGAGGCTGCAGCAGATCCGGTCGCTGCAGGCTCTCGGGTTTTCCCTGGAGGAGGCCCGGGAGTTCCTGCGGCGACCCGACGTAACCCCCGACCGCGTGCTGCAGCTCCACATCGCCCATCTCAAGGAGCGGATCGCGACGCAACAGAGCCTCTGCGTCCGTCTGGAGCGGGTGGCCGGACACTGGCGGTCGGACGAGAAGGTTCCAACGGAGGAGTTCCTCCAGATCATCGAGGTGACGAACATGGTCGGCAAGTACTACACCCCCGAGCAGATGGAGCAGATGAAGCAGCGGGCCGAGACGCTCGGCCAGGATCACATCCGTCAGGTCGAGGCCGAGTGGCCGGAGCTGATGGCCAAGGTCCAGGCCGAGATGGACAAGGGCACCGATCCCGCGGACGAGCGGGTGCAGCAGCTCGCCCGCCGCTGGAAGGAGCTGGTCGAGGAGTTCACCGGCGGCGATCCCGGCATCACGAAGTCGCTGGGCCGCGTGTGGCAGGAGGAGACGACGGTCCACGGCATGGACACCGGCAACATGCGGAGCCTGATGGGCTATGTCCAGAAGGCGTGGGCGGCGGGGAAGGGGGCGGAGTAGGGATCTGCCCCCAGCTCTTCAACCCCTACAGCAACTCCGCCTTCCGAGCCCGCCGCAGCACCTCGCCGCCGAGGTGGCCGTAGGCGGCGGCGCCGGTCGACCAGCTCTCGGTGTCGAAGATGGGGCGCCCCTGCGCCGGCGCCTCGGCGAGGCGGACGTTGACCGGGATCTCGGTGCGGAACACCCTGGAGCCGTACTCGCGGCGGACGGCGGCCACGACGTCGTCGGTGACCCGGGTGCGGTGGTCGACCAGGGTGAGCAGGATGCCGAGGAGCTCGGCCTTGCGGCCGATGCGGTCGCGCGACGAATCGACCAGCGAGAGGAAGCCGGCCAGCGCCTCGGTGTCGAGGCGGTGGGGGGAGACCGGGACGATGAAAGCCTCGGCGGCGGCGAGGGCGTTGACAGTGAGGATCGAGAGCCCGGGCGGGCTGTCCATCACGATCACGTCATAGCGGCGGCGGATCGGGTTGAGGGCCTTCTTGAGGAGCTTCTCCGGCTCGTGCTTGCGCGCCAGGGCGATATCCATGCCGGCCAGCCGCAGCGAGCCCGGAAGGAGGTAGAGCCCGAGGACGGACGTTTCGACCACCGCCTCGGCGGCCTCTGTCTTGCCGGTGAGCACCTCCGCCGTGGACGCCTCCGCCTGATCGCGGGCGACGCCCAGCGAGAAGGTCGCCGAAGCCTGCGGGTCCAGGTCGATCAGCAGTGCCGAAAGGCCGCTGCGGGCGAACGCCGCCGCCAGGTTGACGGCGGTCGTCGTCTTGCCGACGCCCCCCTTGAGATTGGCCAGAGCCAGTCGCATGCGTGTTCCTCCTCGTCGAATGAACCGCCCTGCTGTGCATCACTGCCCGGCCATTCTATCGCGGCGTGTTAAACTTAAGCCGCAGCTAAGACATCAGGAGGGGAATCCATGTCCGAGAGCGATCGCATCGTTCGCTGTGCCATCCACCCTGCCATCGGCATCGCCCGGGTCGGCAACGCGCCGCCCGACGATTTCTATCTGGCCCCCGAGATCCCGGGCCATCCGGCCGATCCCGGCCCTTCGGGCTACAAGACGCCGGCGGGGGAGATCAGGCGCGAGGCGGCCCGCTTTCGCGTCTATGGGTACGACGAGGCGGGCAAGGTGGTCCAGGAGATCACCGCCGCCGACGCCGAGATCGTCTGGGAGGTCCACCTCGCCAACCGCAAGGCCGCCTGGTACCAGTTCCTGAACGCGCTCGACCTCAAGCAGTTCGCGATGACGCCGGGCTTCCGCAACGGGACGATCGCCGGCGCGCTGCGCAACGACCTGGTGATCGACCCCGGAGCGAAGCGGATCAGCGGACGGGACCGCAAAGGCCCCGAGTACGCCTTCGACCAGGGGTGGATCTCCTTCACGCCGGGGAACCCCATCCAGGTCCCGCTTGGCGAGATCCGGACCGACGCCGACGGGCGGCTGATCGTGATCGGCGGCGCCGGGCATTCCGCCTCGGCGTCCGGCGCCCCGGCGGTCACCTTCGCGAACAACGACGGCTGGTACGACGACACCTCCGACGGTCCGGTGCGGGCCACGGTCAGGCTCGGCGGGCGCGAGCTGACCGCCGAGCCCGCCATGGTCGCCGTGACGCCGCCCAACTACGGCCAGGGGCTGCACGGCGTCGTCACCCTGTATGACGTCGCCTACGACCTCTTCCTCGCCCAGGGCTGGATCGCGCCGCCGGCGAAGCTCACCTTCTGGGAGCACATCTTCCCTCTCTTCGCGCGCCTGGTCGGCAATCAGTGGGTGAACCAGGGGATCTACTTCCTGTTCGGCGCGGGCTCGCCGAGCGATCTCACCGATCCCGCCTATCTGGAGAAGCTCGCGAGCCCCGACCCTCAATTCCGCCGGGAGCGCGAGCACCTCTTCCACTGGTTCCGCCAGCCGCCGCCACCGTGGGACGGCCCCTCGCCACGGGCCCATCTGCCGCCACCGGAGCCGGCCGGTCTCCCGCCCTACTATGGGGACGGCGTGGACTACCCCGACACGACGATCTACGATCTGGCCATCACGCCGACGCAGTTCGAGTGGCTTCGCCGTTGGGCCGAGGGGGATTTCACGACCGGCGAGCACTCCCACGCGCCGCGGCGGACGCTCGGGGATCTGGCCGTGGCGGACCAGCCCGCGGCCCTGGACCGGGCGCCACTGGAGGATTGCCTGGGTGGGCCGTTCCACCCCGGGATCGAGCTGACCTGGCCGATGCGCGTCCCCAGCATGTGGCGGCGCCCCGGGGAGAGCGGCCTGCTCTACCGGCTCAACATCCTGCCGCCGGAGGAGCCGCCGAAGGACGACTATGGCCCGTTGCTCACCCCCGAGATCGCCCTCGGTCCCGGGGGTCCCGTGCAGGCGAGCGGACCCGGCTCGCTCACCCGCTGGATGGGCATCCCCTGGCAGACCGACGAGGCGAGCTGCCTCTCCGGCTACAACACGTCGAACTACCTGTCGCTCCCCTCGTTCTGGGCGGCGCGCGTCCCCAACCAGGTGCTCGCCCAGCAATCGTACGAGCGCCTCTCGGACCCTGCCCTGCCGGCCGTCCAGAAGGTGAAGCACCTCACCTATCGCCAGTTCTGGCTGCGCGACCTCAACGCCTCCGGGGCCTACAAGGACCGGATCAACAACATGGTCAAGAACTGGCACGCGGTGGGCATCATCGCCGAGCAGCCGGCCCCGGGGGGCCATCCGGAGCCGGGGTGGCCGCATCGCTACTGGGTGGAGACCGGCCGCGCCCTGGATTTCGTCGAGCCGGATCCCACCTGGGAGCAGGTGCTGCGGGCCGAGAGCCCGGCCGAGCCGGAGACCCGGGAGGCGCTCCCCAGGGTCCTGTCCGAGGCCTTGCCGGTGCGTCCGGAAGCGGAACGGGCCGCCCGTCCGGCTCCGCGCCGCCAGATCGTCCGGCGCGACCGGTAGGAATGGCCGTGCCGCCTCTCGTGGCGGTGGCCGGGGGCGGCCCCGCCGGTGCGCTGGCCGCCCTCGTCCTGGCCCGGCGCGGGCTCCGGGTCGTCGTCCTGGAGTCCCGCGCCGGGCCGGAGCGCAAGGTGGGAGAGTGCCTGCCGCCCACTCTCACCCGCCTCCTGCGCGACCTCGGCCTGGAGGATCTCGTCCAGAGCGGCGGCCATCTGCGCTCGCTCGGCAACCGCTTCCTCTGGGGCTCCCCCGTCCCCGGCGAGCGCCCCTTCCTCGCCGGCACCCAGGGGGACGGCTGGCACGTCGACCGGCTCTCCTTCGAGGCGGGCCTCGCCGAGCACGCCCGCGGCGCGGGAGCAGACTGGCGCTGGGGGAGCCGCCTCGTTCGTTGCGCGGCGGCCGGCGGCGGCTGGCGTCTGGAGATCGAGACTCCGAACGGCCGGGATCTCCTGCGGGCCGATTTCGTCGCCGACGCCACCGGCAGGCCCGCTCATCTGGCGCGCCGGCTGGGCGCCCGCCGGCTGCGCTACGACCGTCTGGTCGGGGCCGCCTGTCTGCTGCGGAGCCCGGCGCCGGCCGCCGACACCTATACCCTGGTGGAGGCGGTCTCCACGGGTTGGTGGTACTCGGCCCTCCTCGCCGAAGGCCGCCTGGCGGTGGCCTTCCTGACCGACGGCGACCTCCTGGACCGCCGCGTTCGCCGGTCCGACGGCGGGATCGCCGCTTGGTGGAGCGCCCTGGAAGAGACCCGCGAGACCCGCGCCCGCGTCGAGAGCCATGGCTACGAAATGGAGGGCGGAGTGCGGATCCTCCCCGCCGAAACCTCCCGTCTGGATACGATCGCGGGCGACGGGTGGCTGGCCCTGGGAGACGCGGCGGCGGCTTACGACCCTCTCTCCTCGAACGGCATCGGATCGGCTATGGGCTCCGGTTTCTACGCCGCGCAGGCGATCGCGGACACCCTGGCCGGTCACGGGGAGGAGGCCCGCGTCGCCTATCTCGATCTCATGCAGCGGGCCTACGGCGCCTGCCTCGATCTGCAGCGTCATCACTACGCACGGGAGAGACGCTGGCCCGATTCCGCCTTCTGGAGGCGCCGTCACCTCGCCCAATACTGTCTCGAGCCGCTCCACACTTAGGAAGGCTGTCTCTACCGCTTCGTCATCTCGTCCTTCACGACCACGCCCCCCTTCATCACGAATCCGACCTTCGCGAGCGCGTCGATGTCCGCCAGCGGATCGCCGGGTACGGCGATGAGGTCGGCGTATTTTTTGGGCTCCAGGCTCCCCACCTGGTTCTGCCAGCCGAGGAGGTCGGCGGCGTCGAGGGTGGCGGCGCGCAGGATGGCCAGCGGCTTCATGCCGGCGCCGGCGTAGGCGCGGAAGATCAGCCGCGCGGTCTCCCCCCGGGTCTGGCCCGGCACGGCGTAGTACTCGTCCGAGCCGGCGGCGATCGGAACCCCCAGCTCGATGGCACGGGCGAGGCGTTTCCGGCTCGCGGCGGTGACTTGTTCAAATCCCTCCCGCATACGTCTCTCCTGCTCCGGGTTGCCGCCGGGATTGGAGATCGTCACCAGCAGATCGGCGGGGTAGTCGGTGGGGACGAGATAGATCTTCTTCTCGGCCATCAGCCGCAGCACGTCGTCGGGGACGACGTAGGCGTGCTCGATGGAGTCGACGCCGGCCTGCGCGGCGACCCGCGTCGCCTCGTCGCCAATGGCGTGGGCGGCGACCTTCAGGTGAGACCGGTGCGCCTCTTCCACGATCGCCTTCATCTCGTCGAGCGTCAGGGTCGCGGTGAGATTGTTGACGATCACCTTGATGACCGTCGCGCCGTCGAAATGGGCCTGGCGGACCGCCCGGCGGCCTTCGTCGCCGCCCGTCACCTCGACGTACTCATGGGGGATGAGGGCGCGGCCGAGCTCGGAGAGATCCAGGTATTGCCCGCCCACTGGGGAGAGGGCCCGGGTCGAGACGATCATCCGCGGACCCACGACCCAGCCGGCCTGAATCGCGTCCCGCAGGGCCACGTCGCCGTTGGTTCCCGAGTTGCCCAGATCGCGCACCGTCGTGAAGCCCGCCTCCAGCATCTCCCGCCCCATGGCGGCTCCGAGCAGAGCCCGCCTGGCATCGCTCATCTGGACGAGGGGCGCGACCGCGCCGAGCAGCTCGTCGCCGAGCTTGGGGTCGATGTTGAGGAGGAGATGCGTGTGGACGTCGATCAGCCCCGGCAGCACGGTCGCCCGTCCGAGGTCGATCACCCGCGCGCCGGCGGGGATTTGGATGCCGGGGCCGGCGGCGGTGATCCTTCCGCGCTCGATCAGGATCACGGCGTTGGCGATGGCCCGCCCCGCCTTGACGTCGATCAGACGGCCGCACTTGACGGCGGTGACCGGTGAAGGACCATTAGCCTGGGGACGGGCCGGCCAGGGGAGGGAGAGCAGACCGAGCAGGCAGAGGGCGAGCGGGACGAGGCGCTTCATCCGGATCATGACGGGCTCCTTCGGAATCCGTCATCAACGTACCACGCCTCACTTCCCGCCGTGGAGGGCCTTGAGCTCCCTTTCGAAGCCGGGGAGGATCGCCTTGACGAAGGCGTTGGAGACCAGGTTCACGATGATCTCCCAGGTGCTGGTGTGGGGGTTCGAGGTCGGCCCCGAGAGGTCGGCCACGGTGGCGACCTGGTCGCGCGGATGGTTCTCCAGCAGGTGGGAGACGCCGCCCACCACCTTCTCGTAGAGCTTCTTCAGCACCGGCTTGTTCTTGTCCTGCTGCGGATCGTAGACCTTGATGTCCTTGAACAGCGGCTTGATGTAGCCGTCGATGTGGCCGTTGCGGACCTTGACCTCGGAGTAGACCGAGAAGTTCCCTTGTGCGACGTCGAACTTGCCGTAGGCGCGCAGGAGGTCGTTGATCGACGGCAGGCTCGCCCCGTCGACCGCCACCAGGAGGTTGAAGTCCGGCCCGTTGCGGGAGTCGCGGAAGGTGGCGTTGGCGTGCGCGGAGCCGGTCCCCATGAAGCGTCCGGTCAGGGTGGCCTTGACGGGCCCCTGCTGGAAGCCGCTCGAGATGTTGGTCACGTCGAGGTTGGCGCCGGTCGCGAAGAAGCGGAAGCGGCGGTCCTTCACCGGGGTGACCACGCCGAGGTTGCTGTCGACCAGGCGCAGGCGCTCGATCTCGACCGGCATCGCCGGCTCCGGGTTCTTCGCCACCTTCGCCACCTCCTTGCCACGGGCTTTTTCGGCGGCGGCGGTGGCGGCGGAGTGGGTGTAATCGAGATGGAGCCCGCGGACGGTGACGTCGGCGATGCGCGCCTCGCGGTGCTTGGGCCCGTACTCGACCTCCCCCTGGGAGGAGAGCGCGCCGCCGGAGAGGGTCAGGTTGGCCTTCTCGCCGAACTTCTGCAGGCGGTCGAGCGGGACGTCCTTCACTTTGTAGAGCGCGTGAACCCCGGGGAACGGCTCGGCCAGGAAGTCGGCGTTGCCGTCCACGACGGCGTGGCCGGTGTCGAAGACCACCCCGTCGGTATGGATGGGGGAGGGGTAGACGCGGTCGCGCGACTGGATGTTGCGGATGTTCGACGCCGTCACGTTCCAGTGGGAGACGTGGAGCGGCCGCTTGGGGTCGGTATCGATGTAGACGAGGTCGCCGTCGCGCACCTGCATCTGGTTGAACTTGAGCGGGTAGATCGATTCGAAGGCCTGCTGCCAGCCACGGTCCTTCATCTTGACCTGGTCTTTCGCCTCTTCCTTGAGCTGGGGCAGATTGACGTGGACGCGGGGCTGGTCGAAGACCGCGTCGGCCACCAGATGCCTTCGGAAGATCCCCCGCCATTCGACGCTCGTGCTCAGGCGGGGGATGTCCGCCACCGGCGGATCGGGATTCGCGTCCTGCCGGATGACGACCTGCTTCAGCGTCAGCCCCAGCCCGAAGGGGTTCAGGTGAGCGTGCCCGAGGGCGACGTGGTAACCGTGCAGCCGCTGGTTGATCTTGGCTTCCAGGGTGCGGCGGAGATACTCGTCGAAATAGTGGGCGACCAGGGCGAGGACCAGCACGACGGCCGCCGCCAGCGCGATCCAGAGGATGCCGCGCCGGCCGAGAGGGCGTCGCGGGCGCCCCGTCTTCTCCTCCGGTTGCGGCGGTTGCGGCGCCTCCGGCTCGGGGTCATGGCGTTCTTGGGGTTCAGCGAAAGCTCGATTCGGCATACATCCTCGGAGGCCTCCGGCTGGGAGACGCGTCCAGGTTTGCTCCCTAGCAAGGGCTTTGCCAGCCCGGACGCCGCGCCCCTGCGTTAGACTCTCTCGCCAAAGGGGAGATTCATCATCATGGAAGAGCGCCCGAGCCCGGGGTTCGCCCGGCGTCTGACCCTGTTCGACGCCACGATGATCGTCATCAGCGGCATCATCGGCTCGGGGATCTTCATCAATCCCTACGTGGTGGCGGCTGCCGTCCGCACGCCGTTCCTGATTCTCGGGGTCTGGATCGCCGGTGGCCTGATCGCCCTTTTCGGCGCCTTCGTCTTCGCCGAGCTGAGCACGGTGATGCCGCGGGTGGGCGGGCAGTACGCCTTCTTCCGCGAGGCGTTCTCGCCCATCGTCGCCTTCCTCTACGGCTGGGGGCTGCTGCTGATCGTGCAGTCCGGGGCCACGGCGGCGGTGGCGGTGGCCTTCGCCCAGTACGTGGCGCGGCTGGTGGACCTGCAGCCGGGCAGCGAGAAGTGGCTCGCCGCCGCCATCCTCCTGGCCCTCGCGGCCTTCCACGCGCTGGGGATCAAGCCCGGGGCCGTGGTGCTCAACGTCCTCACCTTCACCAAGACGGTGGCGCTGGCGGCGCTGATCGTCGGCGCCTTCCTGCTCACCCGCCATTCCGGCCTCACCTTCGAGCCGCTCGCGCCGGCCGATCTCGGCGGGCTGCCGTTGCTCTCCGCCTTCTTCGCCGGGCTGGTGCCGGCGATGTTCGCCTACGGCGGCTGGCAGAACCTCAACTACGTCGCCGAGGAGGTGAAGGAGCCGCAGCGAAACCTGCCGCGGGCGATCCTGATCGGCGTCTTCTGCGTGATCGCGGTCTACGTCTCGGCGAACGTGGCCTACGTGCACGTCCTCGGGGCGCCGGCCCTCGCCGCCACCAAGACGCCGGCCGCGGACGTCGCGGCGCTCCTGGTGGGGGAGACCGGGGCGCGGGTGATCAGCCTGCTGATCGTGGTCTCGACCTTCGGCTTCATGAACCTGTCGCTGCTCTCGGCGCCGCGCGTCTACTACGCGATGGCGGCCGACGGCCTGTTCTTCCGCTCGCTCGCCCGCCTCTCGCCACGCTTCCGGGCGCCGACCGCCGCGATCCTGCTCCAGGGGGCCCTCGCCGCCGTCTATGCCCTGGCGAACACCTACGACCGCCTGCTCAGCTACGCCGTTTTCGCGGACTGGATCTTCTTCGCTCTGGCCGGCGCCTCGCTGATCGTCTTCCGCCGGACGCTGCCCGACGCGCCGCGCCCCTTCCCGGTGCCGGCCTACCCGTGGGTGCCGCTCCTCTTCATCCTCGCCGGAGCCGGCATCGTGCTCAACATCTACTTCACGGACACCCGCAACGCGCTGATCGGGACCGGGATCTTCCTGCTGGGTGTGCCGGTCTACTTCTTCTGGCGGTCCAGAGGATCCCAGGGTCGAGTCTAGTAGAATGACAAGGCGGAGGTACTGACCGTGATTGAGCCTACTGTCAAAGAACGGATTCTGAAAGACTTGGACCGACTCTCTCCGGAGCTCCAGCACAGAGCGGTCCAACTCGTCCATCAACTTGTTGCTCCTCTGCCAAAGGGAGCCTCGATCGAGGACTTGATGAGCTTGGCAGGTACCCTGGATGACACTTCCGCCTGTGAGATGATCGAAGCCATCGAGGCAGGTTGTGAGCGGATCGATCCGCGAGATTGGTAGATATCTCCTCGACACCAACGTTGCTATCGCGATCCTGAACGATAAAATCGATCTCGAACGGTACCGTGGCGGTGGGCGCGATGTTTTCCTGAGCACGACTGTCTTGGGCGAGCTCTGCTTCGGTGCGGAGAATTCGAGCCGTGTCGGGGAGAACTTCACAAAAATCCGGCGTCTCGTGAACCTCTGCCCAGTGCTCGTTTGTGATGAGGAAACGGCTCGTCACTATGGGATCATCAAAAAGCTCCTCCAGCAGAGGGGGAACCCGATTCCCGAGAACGACATCTGGATCGCCGCCTCGGCTCGGCAGCATGAACTGACGCTCGTAACTCGTGATGGTCACTTCGGGTCCGTGGAAGATCTGATCGTCGAGCGCTGGTGAAATCGCCATGACCAGAGGCAGCGTCTACATGCGCTGGGCCAAGGATCACGCCGTGGCCCGGTACAACCTCGCCAACAGCGGCATGCTGGGCTGCTCGACGGAGGATCTGGTCCTGGAGCCCGGGGATGTCCAGGTCAACGGCGCGAACCGGGACGGCTATCCGCCTCTGCTGGAGGCGATCGCCGCTCGCTATGGCGTCGCTCCCGGGCAGGTGGTGACCGCCCCCGGGACCTCCGGCGCCAACTTCCTCGCCTTCGCGGCGCTGATCGAGGCGGGGGACGAGGTGCTGGTCGAGCGCCCCACCTACGAGCCGCTCCTCGCCGCCCTCGGCTTTCTCGGCGCCCGCGTCCGCCGGTTCGAGCGCCGCTTCGAGAACGGCTATCGCCTGGATCTCGACGAGATCCGCTCCCAGCTCACCGGCCGGGTGCGCCTCGTCGTGCTGGCGAACCCGCACAACCCGAGCGGCGTGCTGCTGCCGCCGGAGGAAGTGGGCGAGCTGGCGCGGCTCGCCGGGGACGCCGGCGCCCATCTCCTGGTCGACGAGGTCTACCGCGACATCTGGTTCGACGAGGCGCCGCCGAGCCACGTCCACCTCGGCCCCAACGTGCTCGCCACCAGCAGCCTGACCAAGAGCTACGGCCTTTCGGGCCTGCGCTGCGGCTGGATCCTCTGCGCGCCGGACGTCGCGCACCGCCTGCGGCTCACCCGGGACCCGATGCAGGCCGTGGACTCGGTGCCGAGCGACACGCTGGCCGCCGCCGCCTTCCGGCAGCTCCCCCGGCTCGCCGGGCGGAGCCGCGCGATCCTCGATCCCAACATCGTCCAGGTCCGCGCCTTCCTGGAGGAGCACCGGGAGTGGCTCGACTGCGTCGTCCCCGCGCGCTCGATGACCGCCTTCCCGCGTCTGCGGAAAGAAGAGGACAGCGAGCCTCTCCACGACTGGCTGCGCGGCCGCGAGACCTCGATCGTGCCGGGGAAGTTCTTCGAGTCCCCCCGCCATTTCCGCCTGGGCTTCGCGGTCATGCCGGAGGACGTGGCCCGCGGGCTGGAGAGGCTCTCCCAAGGGTTGCGGCGGGGCGCGACTTGAATTACGCTTTTCCACGACTCAGCGCGGTTTGACGGACCGGCCGGGGCTCGCTAATCTCGGGGTCGAGAGGAACGCGATGGCCAAGCCAGCACACCTTGCATTTCCGTGGAGCGATGACGGACCGGCCTGGCCGGAGCAGGGGAAGTGGACCTATGACGACTACGCGCGCCTTCCCGACGACGGCAATCGCTACGAGGTGATCCGTGGGAACCTCTACGTGACTCCCGCGCCCAACTTCGATCACCAGTACGCCATCGCGCAGTTTTACCGGATTCTGGGTAACTTCGGCATTGAGACCGGCCTCGGCTTTGTCCTGGGGGCGCCCTTCGACATCCTGCTGCCGGACGGCATCGCCACGCCGGTGCAGCCGGATATCCTGTTTTTCCTTGCGGGAAACCAGCCGCGCCCGGGCGACAAGAATTTCCAGGGCGTGCCTGACCTGGTCGTCGAGGTCGAATCCCCCTCGACGCGCAAACGGGACCGGACGATCAAGCTGGAGGCCTATCGGGACGCCGGGGTTCCGGAGTACTGGCGAGCGGAGCCGCGCGCCCGTCTGGTAAGGGTCCTGGCCCTGAGCGAGGATCGCACCCGGTACGTCGAGCTGGGCTGCCACGGAGCCGGCGAGATGATCCGCTCGCCCCTCCTGCCGGGTCTCGCGATCCCGGTGAACGCCCTGTTCCCTCCGGCCTGATCCCACGCTGTCTTTCCTGTCACCTCCCTTGGGCGAATCAGTTGCCCCCGGACGCGACAGCGATTACCATCTCCCGCGACTCGTGGATCATTGACGGACCGCCCTGAGGCCGCTAACCTCGATTGGAGATCGGGAGGATTTCGATGGGCGAACCCGCACACCCGCTGACGTTTCCGTGGAATGACGACGACCGGCCCTGGCCGGAGCAGGGGCGGTGGACCTATGACGACTACGTACGCCTGCCCGACGACGGCAATCGCTACGAGGTGATCCGTGGGACCCTCTACGTGACGCCCGCGCCCTTTTACGCTCACCAGTTTGTTGCGAGTCAGCTCCACCTGTTCCTGGGAAATTACGGGAAGGAGACCGGCCTGGGCGTCGCCTTGTTCGCTCCCTTCGACGTGCTGCTGCCGGACGGGATCGCCACCCCGGTCCAGCCGGACCTCGTCTTTTTCCTCAAGGGCAACCAGCCGACTTGGGGGGACAAGAACTTCCAGGGCGTGCCCGACCTGGTCGTCGAGGTCGAATCCCCCTCGACGCGCAAACGGGACCGGACGATCAAGCTGGAGGCCTACCGGGACGCCGGGGTTCCGGAGTACTGGCGAGCGGAGCCGCGCGCCCGCTTGGTGAGGGTCCTGTCCCTGAGCGAGGATCGCACCCGGTACGTCGAGCTGGGCTGCCACGGAGCCGGCGAGATGATCCGCTCGCCCCTCCTGCCGGGTCTCGCGATCCCGGTGAACGCCCTGTTCCCTCCGGCCTGACCCCTCGCTGTCCCCCGCCTCGCCGGTCCCCGCACCCTGGGAGGTGTAAGGCCGGGCGGCATGATGCTCCCTGGACCCTCTGGAATGCCGGGTCCGATCCTGGCATAGTCATCCAAATGGAAACCCAAGAGACCTGCCTCGACCTCGCGGCGCTCGCCCGTGATTCCGGACCCGATCCCAAGGCGCGGGTCTCCACCATGGCGGCCGGCCTCATCGGCTCGGAGATCCTGCGCATCGCGGCGGAGATCCGCGCCCTGGTCGCCGGCGGCCGGACCGTCTGCAACCTCACGGTGGGGGATTTCGATCCGCGCTACTTCCCCATCCCCGCCCAGCTCGCCGAGGGCACCCGCGCCGCGCTGGAGCGCGGGGAGACCAACTACCCGCCGTCGAGCGGCATCCCCGAGCTGCGGCAGGCGGTGGCGCGCTTCTACGAGCGCGATCTGGGCCTGCGCTATCCGGTGGATTCGATCCTCGTCACCGGCGGCGCCCGGCCGATCATCTACTGCATCTTCCGCACCCTGTGCGATCCCGGCGACCGGGTGGTCTATCCGGTGCCGAGCTGGAACAACAACCACTACGTGCACATGGTGGGGGCCGTGGGCGTGCCGGTGGTCTGCCGGCCGGAGCGCCGGTTCCTCCCCAGCCGCGAGGAGCTGCTGCCGGCTCTCCCCGGAGCCCGCCTGCTCTGCCTCAACTCGCCGCTGAATCCCACCGGCACCGCCTTCACGCGCGAGGACCTGCTCGGCATCTGCGAGGCGGTCCTGGAGGAGAACGAGGGGCGCGCCCGCCGCGGCGAGCGCCCGCTCTTCGTGCTCTACGACCACATCTACTGGATGCTCCGCTTCGGCGGCATCCCGCACGTGACGCCCCCCGAGCTGATCCCGGAGATGGCGCGCTATACCCTGTTCGTGGATGGCATCAGCAAGGGGTTCGCCGCCACCGGCCTGCGCGTCGGCTGGGCCGTGGGGCCGGTGGACGTCATCTCCCGCATGTCCGCCGTGCTCGGCCACGTCGGCGCCTGGGCGCCGCGCGCCGAGCAGTTCGCCACCGTGGATCTGCTCGACGACCCGGCCGGCATTCGCCGGTACGAGGAGGTCTTCCAGCGGGAGCTCCAGGAGCGCCTGGACCGGCTGCACCGCGGCCTCCAGGCGATCAAGGGGGAGGGCCTGCCGGTGGACAGCATCCCGCCGATGGGCGCCATCTATCTCACCGCCCGCATCCACCCCTTCGGCCGCCGCGCTCCCGGCGGCGGCGAGCTGCGCACCAACGACGACGTGCGCCAGTGGCTGCTGGAGGCGGCCGGCATCGCCGTGGTTCCCTTCCAGGCCTTCGGCTCCACCGAGGACGACGGCTGGTTCCGGATGAGCGTCGGCGCCGTCTCGCTGGCGGACGTCGACACCGCCCTGCCCCGGCTCGAAGCCGCCCTGCGTCAGCTCGCTTGAAGGAGCTCGCTTGAAGGAGATCGTCCGCATGAAGATGCCGCGCTACGCCCTCTCCCTGCCGTTGCTGGCCATGACGATGCTCGGCCTCGCGGGCGCTGCCCGTTCCCAGCCGGCGGCGGCCCCGGCCCGGAAGGAGCGGCCGGTCACTATCCGCGTCGGCAAGCTGCTCGACGGCCGGGGGGGCGCGATGAGCGACGTCACCATCGTCCTCGACGGCTCGCGCATCCGGTCGGTCGATCCGATCCAGGAGGAGAACCCGACCTGGGATCTGCGCGGCCTCACCCTGATGCCCGGCGGCGTCGACACCCACGTCCACATCGGCTGGCACTTCCACCAGGATCTCGGTCACACGGGCAAGCTCTACGATCCGGACGACAAGACCCAGAAGGAGACGCCGGCCGAGATCGCCCTCTACGCCGCCGAGAACGCCGTCCAGACCCTGCGCGGCGGCATCACCACCGTCCAGAGCCTCGGCGCGCCCGAGGACGCCACCCTGCGCGCCGCGATCGCCCGCGGCATCCTGCCCGGACCGCGCATCCTGACCTCGCTCGAGCCGCTCTCCGAGGAGACCGGGCCGCCCGAGAAGATGCGCGCCGCCGTGCTCGAGCGGGCCGCCCAGGGGGCGGACGTGATCAAGATCTTCGCCTCCAAGAGCATCCGCGACGGCGGCGCCCCCACCCTGACCCAGGAGCAGCTCAACGCCGCCTGCGGCGCGGCGAGCGCCCTCCATATCCGCACCGCCGTCCACGCCCATGGCGTCGAGAGCGTCCGCCGCGCCGTGCTCGCCGGCTGCAACTCGATCGAGCACGGCGTCCTGCTCGACGCCGCGACCCTGCGCCTGATGGCCGAGCGCGGCACCTGGTTCGATCCCAACATCGATCTCGTCTTCCGCAACTACTTCGAGAACCGGGAGCACTTCGTGGGCGTCGGCAACTTCACCGACGCCGGCTTCGAGCAGATGCGGCGGGCCCTGCCGCAGGCGCTGGCGGTCTTCAAGACGGCCCTCAAGACGCCGGGGCTGAAGATCGTCTTCGGCACCGACGCCGTGGCCGGCGCCCACGGCCGCAACTTCGAGGAGCTGATCTACCGGGTGGAGAAGGGGGGGCAGGAGCCGATGGCGGCGATCGTCTCGGCCACCTCCCTGGCCGCCCAGTCGCTGGGCCTCCAGGGCAAGACCGGCGCCGTCGCCGCCGGCCTCGACGCCGACCTGATCGCCGTCGAGGGGGACCCCTCCAAGGACATCAACGCCCTCCGTCACGTCGTCTGGGTGATGAAGGGGGGCAAGGTGTTCCTGAACGAGCTGCGCCGCCGCTGAAGGCTGATGCACGAGATCTACATCGACGCCGACGGCTGCCCGGTCAAGGACGAGGTCTACCGCGTGGCCGGCCGGCACGGCTGGAAGGTCTACGTGGTGTCGAACAGCCGCATGTCCGTCCCCACGGACGACAAGATCCAGCAGGTGGTGGTGGGCGGGCGCTTCGACGAGGCGGACGACTGGATCGCCGAGCGCATCGGCCCCGGGGACGTGGCGGTCACCGCCGACATCCCGCTCGCCGCCCGCTGCCTGGAAAAGGGCGCCACGGTGATCGGCACCAAGGGGCACCTGTTCACGGAGGACTCGATCGGCGACGCCCTGGCCACCCGCGAGCTGATGGCCCAGCTCCGCCAGGCCGGAGTGGTCACCGGCGGTCCGGCGTCGATGGCGAAGCAGGACCGGTCGCGGTTCCTCGCCGGGCTGGAGGAGGCGATCCGGGCCGCGATGCGGGCGCGCTGATTCAAGCCTCGCTTTCGGCGTCCAGGGAGGCCTGCATCGTCGGGTTGTCGATGTACGGCGTGAAGCTCAGCACCTTGCCGTCGCGGATCTCCCAGAGGTGCACGATCGGCACGTCGAAGGGGTGCCCGGTGGCGACCACCGTGCCCTGGGTACGGCCGATCGCGACCACGTGGTCCCCGGAATCGAGATAGCGCTCGAAGACCAGGGTCGAGTCGATGTGCCGGGTCAGGTTCCTGAAGAAGAAGCCGAACTGGTCGGCCCCCTTGTAGGCGCCGCCCCACGGCAGGTCGGTCGACTGGAAGATCGCGACCTCCGGGTCCAGCCGGCTGAGGATCTCCGGCACGTCGCGGCGCCGGAAGGCTTCATAGAGGCTCTCCACGAGCTCGACGTTCTCACGGGGCATCAGCTTTCTCTCCCCATCGGATTGGAATCGAGCGCGGCGACCGCCTGCGCCAGCCCGGGCGCGACCTCGGCCGGCCCGGTCACGCGGAACCCCAGGTCGTGGAGCAACCCGTCGTCGAGACGGTAGATCCAGCCGTGGATCGCGAGGTCCTGGCCGCGCGCCCAGGCGTCCTGCACGATCGTGGTCTCGCCCACGTGCACGGCCTGCTCGAGCACGTTGAGCTCGCAGAGCCGGTCGGCGCGGGCCGCCGGACCGTCGAGCGCGTCGAGGTGCTTCGCGTACTTCCTGCGCACTTCCTGCACGTTGTGCAGCCAGTTGTCGATCAGCCCGAGCCGCGCGCCCGCGAGCGCCGCCTGCACCCCGCCGCATCCGTAGTGGCCGCAGACGATCAGGTGCCGCACGCGCAGCACGTCGACGGCGTACTGGAGCACCGAGAGGCAG
This sequence comes from uncultured Acidobacteriota bacterium, assembly GCA_963698025.1. Taxonomy (GTDB): domain Bacteria; phylum Acidobacteriota; class Thermoanaerobaculia; order Multivoradales; family UBA5704; genus DATARR01. The sequence continues at coordinate 5,297,504 of OY969112.1, forward strand.
TTGAGATCGGTGGAGACCACGACGTTCGCCACGTTCCGGTGCACGAACATCTGCCCCGGCGGCAGGCCGACGATCTGGTTGGCCGGCACGCGGCTGTCGGAGCAGCCGATCCAGAGATAGGCGGGCGCCTGCTGGGCGGTGAGCTGCGCGAAAAAATCGGGCTCGCGCCCGACCATCTCGGCCGCCCACCGCCGGTTGTTGGCCAAAAGTTCCTCTAATTCTTCCAAGATGGGTCTTTTCCTCCGGTTCCCTTCACTCTCTCGATCCTACAATGCCCGGCGAGACTCAAAAAGACCCCCCGATCCATAGACTTTGCCGATTTTTATATACCCGAGCCCTCCGCCGGCCCCGGCGGGAGGCATCTCTATATACGAATCTCTCATCTATATATAGAAAGCGCCGCCCAAAGGCTTTCAGCCCCCGGTTTTTGGCGCGTCAGCCCTCCCAAAAAGCTCTCCAGGGTCCCTGGATATATAGAAAGCGGCCAAAAATACTGCTCCGCGAGGCTCGCGGACCCTTTTGGGAGACGTTTCTATATATAAACGGCCGAAGTCTATATAGAGAAGGGTGCCTGAACCCTCTCCAGGAGGACTCCGTATATATTTTTCTACGTTTTGTATATAAAAAGTGCCGCCGGAGCCCCCGCGAAGCCCTCCAAAGACCGGGTCCGGGGGGCTGGAGCCCTCTCCAGGGGGACTTTGTATATAATTATGGGAGGTTTATATATAAGAACAGCCCCCGGAGCCCGTTCGACGGGGCGCGGAAAGGAGAACGCGGTGTTCACCAGCGTACACATCGACGAGGAGCTGCTCGACAAGGCGTTGGCGCTCTCGGGCCTCGGCACGAAGAGGGCGTTGTTCGAGGAGGTGCTGCGGACCTACGTGCGGCTCCACGAGCAGGCGGAGGTGCGGGAGTTGCGCGGCAAGCTGGCGTGGAACGGGGACCTCGACGAGATCCGGGGGGAGCGCGGTGCAGGTCCTCGTTGATGCCTCGGTCTGGATCGACTACTTTCAGGGCGTGGCCACGCCGGAGACGGACCATCTGCACGCCCTGATCGGCAGTTCCCCGCTGGTGGTGGCCGACGTGGTGCTGACCGAGGTGCTCCACGGGCTGCCCGACGAGTTGCACCGCCGGCAGGCGCTGGAGGCGCTCGGCCGGTTCTGGCTCGTCGAGATGGCGGGCTTCGGTCTCGCCGAGAGGGCCGCCGTGAACTACCACACCTTGAAGGCCAGGGGCATCCCGGTGCGCACCGCCGAGTGCCGCCTCGCCACCTTCTGCCTCGACCAGGGCTTCGCGCTGCTGCACTCCGCGCCCGGCTACGAGCCCTTCGAGAGGCACCTGGGCCTGGCCGTGGCGCGGCGGTAGGCGCCGCCGGAGGGCTCACTACAATAGGATGGGGGAAAGCCGGGGACGATCCGGCAGGGGGAGGACGGGAGGATGAGTGGAGAGGCACAGCTTTCAGGTCCCGATCTCGCGCGGGGGGTCGCGCTGACGGATCTGCCGGACGGCGGCCAGCTCCTCGGGCACAGCGGCGGCGAGGCCGTGCTGGTGGTGCGGCGGGGGGAGGAGATCTTCGCCGTCGGCGCCACCTGCACTCACTACGGCGGTCCGCTCGCCGAGGGCGTGGTGGTGGGGGACACGGTGCGCTGCCCGTGGCATCACGCCTGTTTCAGCCTGCGCACCGGCGAGGCGCTGCGGGCGCCGGCCCTCAATCCGGTCGCCTGCTACAAGGTCGAGCGCGAGGGGGAGCGGATCGCCGTCCGTGAGAAAATCGACGCGATTCCGCAACGGCAGGCGTCCGGCCCCGAGCCGGTCGTCATCGTGGGAGCCGGAGCGGCGGGCAACGCCGCGGCCGAGGCGCTCCGCCGCGAGGGGTACCAGGGCGCGATCCGGATGATCGGTCCCGAGGAGGACGTGCCCTACGACCGGCCCAACCTCTCGAAGGACTACCTCGCCGGCAACGCGCCCGAGGAGTGGATTCCGCTCCATCCACGTGATTTTTACTACGAGCACCGGATCGAGCTGCTCCTCGGGGTCCGCGTGACGGCGATCGATCCCCAGGCGAAGACGGTGACGCTCTCCGACGGCCGCTCGCTCGCGTACGGGGCCCTGCTCCTCGCCACCGGCGCCGAGCCGATCCACCTGCCGATCCCGGGGGCGGACGGGCCGCACGTCCGCTATCTGCGGTCGCTGGCGGACAGCCGTTCGATCGTCGCGGCGGCCAAATCGGCGAAGCGCGCGGTGGTGATCGGGGCGAGCTTCATCGGCCTCGAGGCCGCGGCGTCGCTGCGGGCGCGCGAGATCGAGGTGACGGTGGTGGGACCCGAGGATCGCCCGCTGGGCAGGGTCCTGGGGCCGCAGCTCGGCGACTTCATCCGCTCGCTCCACGAGGAGCACGGAGTCTCCTTCCGGCTCGGCCGCAAGCCGGCCTCGATCGGCGAGGGGGAGGTCCGGCTCGACGACGGCACCGCGCTGCCCGCCGACCTGGTGGTGATCGGCGTCGGCGTCAAGCCCAGGGTCGCCCTGGCCGAAGCGGCCGGGCTGGCGGTGGACAACGGCGTGCTGGTGAACGAGCACCTGGAGACCAGCGCGCCCGGGATCTTCGCGGCGGGCGACATCGCCCGCTGGCCCGATCCGTACTCGGGCGAGCGCATCCGCGTCGAGCACTGGGTGGTGGCCGAGCGCCAGGGGCAGACGGCGGCGAAGAACATCCTGGGCCGGAACGAGCGCTACGACGACGCGCCGTTCTTCTGGAGCCAGCACTACGACGTCGCGATCTCCTACGTGGGGCACGCCACGAAGTGGGACGCCATCGAGGTCTCGGGATCGATCCCGGAGAAGAGCGCCGTGGTCGCCTTCCGCGCCGGAGAGCGGATCGCCGCCGTGGCGACGATCTTCCGCGACCGCGAGAGCCTGGAGGCGGAGATCGCGATGGAGGCGGGGGATCAGGCGGCGGTGGAGCGGGCGGTGCGTTAGACTCCCGCGAATGCGAATCCTGGTAGCCCTGGGCGGCAACGCCCTGTTGCGGCGGGGCGAGGAGATGACCGCCGAGAATCAGCGGAGGAACGTCCGCATCGCGGCCGAGGCCCTGGCGCCGCTCTGTCACGAGCATCAGCTCGTGATCACCCACGGCAACGGCCCGCAGGTGGGATTGCTGGCCCTCCAGAGCGCCGCCTATGAGCAGGCCAGCGTCTTTCCCCTCGACGTGCTGGGCGCGCAGACGGAGGGGATGATCGGCTACATGATCGAGCAGGAGCTCGGCAATCTCCTCCCCTTCGAACAGCCGTTCGCCACCATCCTCTCGATGGTCGAGGTCGATCCGGACGATCCCGCCTTCAAGAACCCGTCGAAGCCGATCGGCCCCGTCTACACCGAGGAGGATTCCCAGCGCCTGGCCGCCGGGAAGGGGTGGGTGATGGCGCCGGACGGCGACGGCTTCCGGCGGGTGGTGGCGTCGCCGCTGCCGAAACGGATCTTCCAGATCCGGCCGGTCAAGTGGTTGCTGGAGAAGGGGTGCATCGTCATCTGCGCCGGCGGCGGCGGCATCCCGACGATGTATGCGCCGGGGCGCAAGTTGCAGGGGATCGACGCGGTGGTGGACAAGGACCGGGCGAGCTGCATGATGGCCCGCGAGCTGGAGGTGGACCTCTTCATCATGGCGACGGACGCCGGCGCCGTCTACCTCGACTGGGGCAAGCCCACGCAGCGGGCGATCCGGCGGGCCTCGCCGCAGGCCCTCGCCGCCTACGACTTCGCCACCGGCTCGATGGGCCCCAAGGTCGAGGCCGCCGTCGAGTTCGCCGAGCGCACCGGCAAGACCGCCGCCATCGGCGCCCTCGCCGACGTCACCCGCATCGCCCGCGGCGAGGCCGGCACGAGCGTGACGCGGGAGGCGGACGGGGTGGAGCTCTACTAGGCTTAGAGCGGATTCAGCCGGCCTGATCGTCGGGATGCTCGGCGGGCGGGCCGGGGTGAAGCGGCGTCCAGGAGGGGGGATCGCTCGCCGGGAAGCTCTCCTCGGAGGCCTCGTCGACGGGGTCGGGCGGTTCGGGCGCGGGGGGTTCCGGGGTGTCGGGCATGGCGGACATCATAGCGCCCGCCATGCCTTCGAGAAATGGCGTCAGTCCTAGTACCCTGTCAAAACAGAATTGAAAGGTCGAGGCGGAGCTCTAATCTGGAGGCCCAACGGGCCGTCTTCCCTCAGCCCAGGGCATCGCCCTGGGATTGGGTCATCGCCTTATGACCTTTTACGGCCTGAAGGGTCGCGCTATCGGTTGGGTGAAAATCCGGACCGCCGGTTAGCGCGGCCCTTCAGGCCGCATCGCCTTCAGGGTCTCCTCGGAACCCAGGGCGTTGCCCTGGGCTTAGGAAGCTCGGGCCGTTGGCCCGGTAATGCGGTGATGTTGCGGGGGCGGCCACAGAGGGCCGCACCACAAAACCCGTCAAATTAATGTTGACGATGTCCTAGTCCCGGTAGACCTCCACGTTCGTCGGGCGGAGCCCCTTGGCGACCATGTCGTGCCAGCGGGCCGTGAAGGTGGACGGGTCGAGGTCCAGGACCACCTCTCCGGGCGCGCCGCCGTGGACGATCGCGTCGTAGAAGCGCTGGTTGCCGTCCCTGTAGGTCTCGACGTCGATCAGCTGCATCTGCTTGGCGCGGGCCGCCTGCCACTTGGCGTTGAAGGCCTTCTGGTCGAGGGCGGTCCAGAGCTCGTTGGGGGTCTCCTGGTAGCGGAACGCCCCGGCGTAGAGCAGCGACGGGCCGCCGGCGCGGTAGACGTTCATGTCGAGCAGCCGCAGCCCCTGGGCGCCGGCGAGCTCCTTGACCTTGGCCACGAAGTCCTTCTGGGACTGGCCGACCCAGAAGGAGTGCTTCTCGCTCAGGTCGCGGAAGATGCCGGCGAACGTGGTCTTGCCGCCGCTCTGGTAGACGGTGAAGTTGATCAGCCGCTTGCGGCTGCCGGTGACCGTCTTCCAGCTCTTGAGGAAGGTGTCCCAGTCCTGGTTGGCGATCAGGAGGGTCGAGATCTGGGTGCTCCGGAAGATGCCGTTCCAGTAGGGCTTGCCCCCCTGCTCGAAGGTCCCGATGTCCATCAGCTGGAGCCCCCGGGAGGCGAGATCGTCCACCCGCTTCTTGAACGCGTCCCATTCGAGGCCGACCACCACCGCGCGCCCCTCCGGCTCCGGGTTGAAGACGCCGAGGAGCTGCAGCGGGGACTGGGTCTTGGCGGCCGCGACGGCACCCTTCTTCGCGGGCTTCGCCACGGCCACCGCCGCGGCCGGAGGGGGCGTCGAGATCTCGAGGCTGTCCACGGTCATGCGGACGGTCACCGAGCCCTGATCGCGGCTGTTGATGTCGAGGCTGTACTCGCCGCCGGCGGGCACGCTCACGGTGGTGGTATTGAGCTTCTCCCAGGTGGTGCCGATCCAGCCGGTGTCCCGCCAGGCGGTGCAGCGGATATCGGCCGGGAAAGTACGGACGTCGAGCCCGCGGTTGATGTTCACCGTGTACTTGGTCTTCGCCTTGGTCCCCGCGAACATCTCGGACTCCGGCTTCCCCTCCACGCCACAGCTCAGCTTCCACGGGCAGGCCCCCTTGTCGGGGCATTTCTGGACGACCATGTCGTTGAAGGTGACCCGCCCCTCGGCCGCCGCCGGGCGAGAGGCGGCGAGGATCAACACTCCTCCGGCAAAGAAAGACAGCACAGCGCGCATTCTCATGACTGCTCCTTTCAGGAGATCAAAGAAGTAGCGACATGGTAACCCGGTTGCGGCTCTCCGGAACACGATCCTGACGACGGCTGTAACCTCCGGGCTCTCCGTTCCGTAGTGCACCCTGGAGGCGGAGCTCGCCTTTCTACTTCCGGAGGTGCCGATGGGTCCTGTTCTCGCGACGTTTCGTTCCCTGGCACGGGGGCTCCGCCGCAGTCCGGGTTTTCTGCTGGTCGCCGTGATCACCCTCGGCGTCGGCATCGGTGCCAACGCGGCGATTTTCAGCGTCGTCGACGCGGTGGTGATCCGGCCGCTCCCCTATCCGGAGCCGGACCGGCTGGTCGGGGTCTGGCACGACGCGCCGGGGATCAAGATGCGCCACTTCGAGCACTCGACCGGCAGCTACTTCCTCTACCGCCGGGAGAACCGGGTGCTCGCGGACTTCGGGGTCTGCTCGAACGGCTCGGCGACTCTGACCGGCCGGCAGACCCCCGAGCGGCTGGGCGCGTCGCTCGTCACCGCCTCGATCTTCTCGGTGCTGCGGGTGCCGCCGGCCCACGGCCGGGCGATCCAGGAGGCGGACGAGCGGCCGGGCGCGGAGAAGGTCGCCGTCCTCTCCGAACGCCTCTGGCGGCGCCGCTTCGGCGGCGATCTCGCGGTCCTGGGGACGACGCTGCGGGTCGACGGCGTCGAGCGCCGGATCGTCGGCGTGATGCCGGCCAGGTTTCGCTTCCCCGCGCCGGAGACCGAGATCTGGATGCCGATGACGATCGATCCCGCCCATCTCGAGGCCGGCAACTTCAACTACACCGGCATCGGCCGCCTCCGTCCGGGGATCTCTCCGGAGCGGGCCGCCCGGGAGCTCTCGGCCCTCGTCTGGCGCCTCCCGGAGGTCGAGCCGCAGGGGGGCGTCAACCGCGGCATGATCGAGAGCGCCAAGCTCTCCGTGCTGGTGAACCCGCTGCGCGACAACGTGGTGGGGAAGGTCGAGCGGGTGCTCTGGGTGCTGCTCGGCAGCGTCGCCTGCATCCTGCTGATCGCCTGTGCCAACGTGGCGAACCTCTTCCTGGTGCGCGCCGAGGGGCGGCAGCGGGAGGTCGCCGTGCGCACCGCTCTCGGGGCGACCCGCGGCGACGTCGCCCGTCTCTTCCTGGGGGAGAGCCTGCTGCTGTCGCTGCTCGGCGGCATCCTCGGGTTGGCCCTGGCCTGGGCGGGCGTACGCCTGCTGGTGGCTTTGAGCCCCGAGGGGATCCCGCGGCTGGAGGAGATCGCCGTCGACGGCCGCGTGCTCCTCTTCACCCTGTTGCTCGCCCTGTTCGCCGGCCTCCTCTGCGGTGGCCTCGCGGCCTTGCGCTATGGCGGGCCGGCGCTGGTGCCGGCCTTGAAGGAAGGGGGTCGCGGCGGCACGGGCGGGCGCGAGCGCCACCGCGCCCGCAACGTCCTGGTGGTGGCCCAGGTGGCTCTCGCCCTGGTGCTGCTGGTGGGCTCGGGGCTGATGGTGAAGAGCTTCTGGCGGCTGCGCGGCGTCGATCCCGGTTTCGATCCGCGCGGCGTCCTCACCCTCGAGCTCGACCTCCCCCCGTCCGCCTACCCGAACGCCACGGTCACCCTCGGCTTCGTGCGGCAGCTCCTCGACCGCGTGCGGGCGCTGCCGGGGGTGACGGGCGCGGCCACTGTCGATCCCCTGCCGCTCTCCGGCAACAACTCCAACAGCAGCTACAGCTTCGAGGATTTTCCCCTGGCGCCCGACGTGGTGCCGCCGATCCTCGGCACCCGTTTCGTCAGCCCCGGCTATTTCCAGGCGATGGGCGTCCCGGTGATCGCGGGGCGGGCCTTCGACCGCCTGGATACCACGCGCCGGGAGGCCCTGGTGAGCCGTGGCCTCGCCGAGCGCTTCTGGAAAGGCCGGAGCCCGCTCGGCAAGCGGCTGGCCCCCGGCCTGAGCAAGAACGCGGTCTGGTACACGATCGTCGGCGTGGTCGGGGACGTCCACGACCAGGGACTGGAGGAGAAGCCCATCGACAGCATCTACTTCCCGATGGTGCGCTTCGACGAGAAGGAGGAGTGGGTGTCGCGGGGCTTCGGCCTGGTGGTGAAGACCCCTGCCGATCCCGCCGCCCTGGCGGGAGCCGTCCGCGGGGTGATCCGCGAGCTCGATCCCAACCTGCCGCTCACGCACGTGCGGCCGATGCGCGAGATGGTGACGCGCTCGATGGCGCGCACCTCCTTCACCATGCTGCTGCTGGTGATCGCCGCCGCCGTCGCCCTGCTGCTGGGAGCGGTGGGGATCTACGGCGTCATCTCCTACGTGGTCGGCCAGCGGAAGCGGGAGATCGGCGTACGGATGGCCCTCGGCGCGCAACGGCAGGACATCTCCCGCATGGTGCTGCGGGAAGGGCTGGCCGTCACCCTGACCGGCGTCGCCATCGGCCTCGCCGTGGCCCTGGCGATGACGCGGCTGATGGTCGCCCTGCTCTACGGCGTCAGCCCCACCGACCCCGGCACCTTCGCGGCCGTGCCGGTGCTGCTCGCCGGGGTGGCCCTCTTCGCCAGCTGGATGCCCGCCCGCCGCGCCGCCGCGGTGGAGCCGCTGGAGGCGATCCGGTACGAGTGAGGGTGGTCAGGGCAGCAGATCGGCAACCGCGATCGAAATACCGGGGCAGGCCAGCGGGGCAACGGATTCGCCGGCCCGCAGAATGGCCCGTGACTGGTACTCGCCTTCCACGGGATCGCGGTAGACCTCCAGAGCCTTCTGCTTGAAATTCAGGATCCAGGCTTCAGGGATCTCCGCCGCGGCGTAGAGGGGGAGCTTGCGCTGGCGGTCGTGGAGCAGCGAATGGTCGGCGACCTCGACGACCAGCAGGGCGGTCGACGGGTGGGACTCGCGGTAATCGCGCGGGCTCCCGGCGACCACCGCGATGTCCGGCTCGGGCGCGGAACGCTCCCCGAGTGCCAGCGGAGACTGGACACGGAGATAGCGTCCCCGGAAAGCGGGCCGTAGCGCCTCCACTACCAGGTGCACCGACGTGGTGTGACCGCTGCTCTGAGGAGTCATGTCGTAGACGAGCCCATCGATCAGCTCCACTCGGGCGTCCGGAGGGAAGAACCCGGAAGCCGCCATCTGCTCGTACTCTTTTAGAGTCCAGCGATGAAAGTCGATCGCCGCAACCGCCATGACTAGATGATACCTGACGATCCGCTCACGCATGCTACCCTCCGCCCTCATGCGCTACCGCTACCTGACCGCCGACGTCTTCACCGATCGCCCTTTTGGCGGCAATCCACTCGCCGTGTTCCCCGACGCCCGGGGGATCCCGGGTGAGCGGATGCAGCAGGTCGCCCGCGAGCTGAACCTCTCCGAGACGGTGTTCGTGCTCCCTCCCGAGGACCCGAAACACACCCGGAAGGTGCGCATCTTCGCTCCCGCGTCGGAGCTCCCCTTCGCCGGCCATCCGACGGTCGGGACGGCGTTCGTGCTGGCGGCGATCGGCGAGGTAGCGCTCGACGGACCGGAGACCCACATCACTCTCGAGGAGGGGGTCGGGCCGGTGCCGGTGATGATCCGGGCGGAGGGGGGCAAGCCGGTGTTCTCGCAGCTCACGGCGGCGAAGCTTCCCGAGGTCGGACCGGCGCCACCTTCGATCCCGGATCTCGCCGGGATGATCTCCCTCGAGCCGGCGGACCTGCTGGACGGCACGGGTGATTCCGAAGATCGGCCCGAGGCGGTCTCCTGCGGCGTCCCGTTCCTCTACATTCCGCTGCGGAATCGCGACGCCGTGCGCCGCGCGCGTCTGCGCGTGGATCGTTGGGAGGCGCTCCTCGGCGGCTCCTGGGCCACCGAGGTCTACGTCTTCGCCCGCGATCCCGAGCTCCCCGGCTCCCACGTCCGTTCGCGCATGTTCGCGCCGCGCATGGGGATCACCGAGGACCCGGCGACCGGTGCCGCCACCGCTTCCTTCGGCGGCTATCTCGCCTCCCGCGCCCCGGAGCGCGACGGCACTCTGCACTGGGTGATCGAACAGGGGTTCGAGATGGGCCGGCCCAGCATCCTGCATCTCGAAGCCGACAAGCGGGACGGCCGGATCACCGCCGTCCGCGTCGGCGGCTCCTCGGTGCTGATGAGCGAGGGGGAGATGGAGATTCCGGAAGGGTAAAGGACAAGGCGGCGTTGAGGGCGACCGCAGGTCGCCCCTACAACAGATCTCGAACGAAGGGTGTAGGGGCGACCTGCGGTCGCCCTGCTATCCTACCCCCGGAGAACCTGACATCGAATGAGCGAGCTGATCCTGATCGTTGACGACGAGCCCGGAATCCTCTCCACCCTGGGAGGCATCCTTTCCGACGAGGGGTACTCGACCCTCACCACCACCAGCGGCGAGAACGCCCTGGCCCTTTACGAGGAGAGGCGGCCGGCGGTGGTCTTCCTGGACATCTGGCTGGCCGACCGCGACGGCCTGGAGACCCTGCAGGCGCTGCGCGAGGCGGACCCGACGGCGGCCATCGTCATGATGTCGGGGCACGGGACGGCCGCCACCGCGGTCAAGGCGATCAAGATGGGCGCCTACGACTACCTGGAGAAGCCCCTCTCCTACAAGCGGGCGGTGGATGCCGCGGCCGGAGCCCTCGAATACAAGCGCACCCTCGAGGCGGGGGGTGCCGCGGCCGTGCCGGAGAGGACCCGCACGGACCGCGGTGAGGCCGAGCGCCGGTTCACCGCCGCTCCCGACCTGCCGCTGCTCGTCGAGACCCGCCGCCGCCAGCGGACCCTCGACCACTCGACCGTGGTCTACGGCCTCGGTCTCCACTCGGGCCAGCGCACCGGCATGGTCCTCCAGCCGCTGCCCGCGAACAGCGGCATTCACTTCGTGACCCTGCCGGCCGGGATCGAGATCCCCGCCCACGTCCGCGCGGTGGCGGAGACCGACTACGCCACCACGCTCGCGGGGGAGGGGGACGGCGAGGGGGAGATCATCCGTACCGTCGAGCACCTTCTCTCGGCGCTCCACGCCTACGGAGTGGGGAACCTGCTGATCAAGGTGCACGGCGAGATCCCGGTCCTCGACGGCTCGGCCCTGGAGTTCTGCAAGACCCTCGAAGAGATTGGGCTCGCCGAGCAGGACGAGCCGCAGCGGGAGCTGGTGATCGACCGCCGCTACGAAGTGGGCGGACCGGGGGAGAAGGTGCTGTCGATCGAGCCGGCGGACGAGTTCTCGGTCTCCTACCTGCTGCGCTACCCGCCGCCGGTCGGCGAGCAGTCCCACGAGTTCACGCTCACCTCGGCGGAGGACTACAAGCGGGAGATCGCCCCGGCCCGCACCTTCGGCTTCATGAAGGACCTCAAGATGCTCAACGAGCTGGGCCTCGGCTCCGGCGGGCGTCTCGACAACTTCATCCTGGTGGGGGAGGACGACGTCATCAACACCGAGCTGCGCTTCCCCGACGAGTTCGTCCGCCACAAGATCCTGGACATCATCGGCGACCTCTACCTGCTCGGCTACCCGATCCGCGGCAAGGTCACCGCCCGCCTCACCGGCCACCGGGACAACATCGCGCTGCTGCGGCAGATTATTGCCGGGTAAAGCGGCCGGGTAAAGCGGCCGGGTAAAGCGGCCGGGTAAAAGAGCCCTCATCACCCCGGCCCTCTTCTCCCGACTCGGGAGAAGAGGGGGACTCTCCGGCGAAGGTCCCAACGTTTCTGTCCTGCTGGTCTCCCCTCTCCCGCGTCGGGAGAGGGGCCGGGGGGTGAGGGTTCGAGCCGTCCTGTAACCTCGCGAAGCCCGGCAACGCCTGTAGGATCTGTCCGGGAGGGGAGAGGAAGCCGGGCAAGTCGCGAACGTCCGTTCTGGGTTAGAGTTGCAGCGTTTTTTCGGCCAACCAGGATCCTGGAGGAGGACGGATGGACGCTCCCGACTCGAAGTCCCTGCCCGAGAACGCCTACAGGCCGCTCGCTCCCGGCGAGGTCTACACCCCGATCGTTCCCGCCGGCATGAAGCAGGAGGAGGCGACCCTCCGCTCGGTCGGCTGGGGGGTCTTCCTGTGCGTCGTCTTCACCATCGCCTCGGCCTACTCGGGGCTGAAGGTGGGGCAGGTGATGGAGGCGTCGATCCCGATCTCCATTCTCGCCATCGGCCTCGCGCGCGTCTTCCGGCGCCGCTCGACCCTGCTCGAGAACGTCATCCTCACCAACATCGGCGGCACCTCGGGGGGGATGGTGGCGGGAGCGATCTTCACCCTGCCGGCGCTCTACATCCTCCATCTCTCGCCGAACCCGGTGCAGACCTCGTTCATCCTGATCGCCGGCGGCTGCCTGGGGGTGCTCTTCCTGATCCCCCTGCGGCGCTACTTCGTGCGCGAGACCCACGGCGAGTTCCCCTTCCCCGAGGCGACCGCGATCACCGAGGTGCTGGTCACCGGCGAGAAGGGGGGCTCGCCGGCCAAGCTCCTGCTTCAGGCCACCGGCATCGCCGCCGTCTACGACTTTTTCGTCACCACCTTCCAGGTCTGGCGGGAGACGGTCGACTTCCAGTTCCTGCCGGCGATGAAGGCCCTCGCCGACCGCGCCCGCATGGTGGTCCGCTTCGACGCCATCTCCTTCATCCTCGGGCTCGGCTACGTGATGGGCCTGCGCTCGTCGATGATTCTGTGCGCCGGCGGCTTCTTCTCGAACTTCGTGCTGGTGCCGCTGATCTGGATGATCGGCCGCAACCTCCCGAACCTCGCCGTCTATCCGGGGACCACCCCGCTCGGCGCCATGGCCGCGGCCGACATCTTCCGCAACTACACCCGCTTCGTCGCCGTCGGCGCGATCGCCACCGCCGGCATCTTCGGCATCATCAAGTCGCTGCGCATCATCGCCGGCTCCTTCGGCATCGCCGCCCGCGCCTTCAAGCACGGCGAGGAGGCCGGCCAGGAACGCACCGACCGCGACATGCCGATCATGACCATCCTGGTCGGCGTCATCCTCACCGCCGTGGCGGCGGGGGTCTTCTTCAACACCCTGGAAGGCGCGCTGACCGCCGCCCTGATCGGCCTGCTGCTGACCCTGCTCTTCTCCTTCTTCTTCGCCTCGGTGGCCGCGAACGCCATCGCCACCATCGCGCGCAACCCGGTGTCGGGCATGACGATGCTGACCATCATCATCTCCTCCCTGGTGATGCTGCGATTCGGCCTTTCGGGAACCACCGGGATGTTCTTCGTGATGGCGATCGCCGGCATGGTCTGTACCGCGCTCTCCGTCTCGGGGCAGACGATCACCGACCTCAAGGTCGGCTACTGGCTGGGCTCGACCCCCGCGGTGCAGGAGCGGGTGAAGTTCCTGGGCATCCTCGCCTCGGCGGCGGCGGCGGCTCTGACCATCGTGCTGCTGGCCAAGACCTTCCAGTTCGGCGAGGCGGTGCCGGGGGACGCGCGGGTGGTGCTGGCGTCCCCGCAGGCCTCGATCATGAAGGCTCTCGTGCAGGGGTTCATGAGCCGGCAGCCGGTGGCCTACATCCTCTTCGGCGCCGGCGGCGTCATCGCCCTGATCATGGAGATGCTGGGGGTGCCGGCGCTGATCTTCGCCCTCGGCATGTATCTCCCGCTCGAGCTGAATACGCCGGCGCTGGTGGGCGGCTTCCTCTCCCACTGGCTCAACCGGCGCTCCGAGAGGATGGACGAAGAGTCGGGCCGCGGCGTCCGCGAGCGCGGGGTGATCATCGCCTCGGGGCTGATGGCCGGCGGCGCCCTCGGCGGCGTCTTCGGCGCCGCCCTGCGCCTCTTCCCCTGGTACAGCGAAACCCTGATCAAGACCCCGTTCTTCGATATCGACGCGGTCTCGCAGATCGTCTCGATCGTGCTCTTCCTGGGGCTCTGCGCCTACGTCTGGTTCGGATCGCTGGGGCGGCGGCGGGCTCGCTAGGATCCGATTCCCTGCGGCTCATTCTTTGAACCAGTAGCGCGGCTATGCTCCTGGAGCCTGACCGGGCAACACGCGAGAGAGCACCCGCCGCGTCAACAGGCTCAGGCCATACAACGCGGCGGCCCAGAGCAGGGCTCCTGAGAAGAACCCGAAAAAGAACAGAGTGGCCTCCGGGAGCCGATCCGTAATCGCTCGCGGGACCAGTTGAAATACCCATGAGCCTGGATAGATCGTCAGCACGTTGGCAACCGGCTGGAAGCCGGTTGCGAGAAGGATCAATCCTGCCAGCTCGACGGCAATGCCGCCGGCGGTACACCAGAAGAGCCTTTTGCGTGAAAGGGTGCTGTCCAGTCTCGCTCGGCTTCGTGCACTCCTTGACGCCGTCATAGCTTCCTATCGGACTCTTGTCTCCCGGTATGTTGCCTCCTTGACTTTCTGATCGTTCAGCTTCAGGACCAGGTCATAGTCAAAGATGGAGTGAACGTTTCTTTTCGGGATGAAGCCAAGGATGTAGATCATCTCTTCCTTCGTCTCCCGGGCGAAGTAATGCCAGCGTTCATCGCCGCCAGCCGTTCGGATCTCCAGCGGCTCGCCCAGGATCTCCCGGACTTCGGCCGCGGTCATGCCCTGATGGACCGAAGCCGCGCTGCGGACAGGAAACCGCCGGCCCTCCACGACCCTGGGTGGCAGTGAGCCGTAGCCACAGCTCCCCAGGACCGTAAGGACTGCGAGCCGGCCGGTCAGGCCTGCCCACCGTCTACTCGTTGCAGTTGAAGCAATGCTTCTCGGCAGCATAGGCCGCGGATTCTCCTGTTTTGAAGAGCGCATGATGCAGCTCATGGAGGAGGGTGGACGCAAAGGCATCCAACCCTGTGGGCTGGCCACCAGCGCAGCAGTCCGATGCATCGGGGCTGATCTGAACGATTTTGCTGAATCCCATCATGGTCTTGAGAGGCGTATAGCCACAGCTCTTCAGATCGGCCTTGTAGGTGAACGTCACGATCTCCTTGGGGCTGTCGATCGCGTCCAGAATCTTTTTCGCGCGGTCCTGGTCAATGCAGCAAGGCTTTTTCGACAGCACGTCCTTGATCCGCTGGATAGCCTCGTCGCCCTGCGTCTCCTGGCCCGGAGGGAAGTTGACGAAAGTGAATCGCTGGCCATCGGGATCGCTGAAGGTCAAGGGGTTCGCCTTTGCGTAGAGGAAAAGGTTTATGCCACCTTTGAGCCCCAGCGGGTCCGGCTGCGTGTATCGCCCTCTTCCGTCCTCATACCACCGGTTGACATTGTAATAGAATCCATACCCCTTGTTGCCGTTCCAGGTGGCGTCGGACCACTGGCCGGGGAAACGTAGCAGGGTCGGCGAGGAGCTCCAATCCTTGCCGAACGGCTCGAAGCCCCCCTGCCAGACCTGGGCCCCCGCCGTGCTGGTCACCAGGATCGGCGTGCCGAGATGGTCGGTGGAGAGATAGCGAAGGGTGGAGGTCGTGGTGGAGCTCTGGGTCACCTTGTCGAGGGTGGCCACCGGCCGGCCGGCGAAGTAGAAGATGTAGAGATCGCTGTCGCTCGCCGGGGTCGAGGGGAGGAGTTTGGCACGGCGATGCGCGTTCCGATGCAGAAACAGGCCTGCCGAGTTGTAGGTCGGGTAGGTCTGGTCGGTGTCCGCCGCCTCTTGTTCCGGGGTATAGACCGCTCCGCTGAGGAAGCCCCGTCCGTCGTATTCGTAGGTCGTGTTGGGCCAGACGGAGCCTGCCGAGGTCAGCGACAGCCGGCGGTCTTCGCCGTAAGCAGAGTCGAGCGAGCCGTTGTCCACCACGTCTCCCACATCGTCGTAGTCGTAGGTAGTGGTGCCGTTGATCTGATCGATCTGCGCCTTGTGCCCGCTGGCCGAGTTGGTCAGGTAGGTGTAGGTGTCGGTGGTCCCGCCGTGGGTTTCGGTCAGCCGGTTGCCGATCTTGTCGTAGGTCCAGCTCCGGGTCCCCCAGGGTCCGTTCCCCGTGGTGAGGTAATACTGGTTGCCCTGGTAGGCATAGGTCCGGTTGTTGGCCGAATTCAGGGTGTCGGTGATCGATGTCGGGTTGCCGAGGCTGTCCGTGCCGTAGGTCCAGGAGAGGAGGCTCCCCACGGTGATCGAGTTCGGCAGGTATCGCGTGGTGTAGGCGTGGGTCTCGGTCAGGCTGTTGCCGAAGGTCAGGCTGGCGAGAGGACCGAAAGGCTTATAAGACGAGGCCGAGACCAGCGTCTGCGCCGGGTTGGCTCCATCCTGCATCGCGAGGGTCGACTGCCGGTCGGCGAAGTCGTAGGTGTAGGTGGCGGTCACGCCGGCCGGATAGCCAAGCGTCAACGGATTGCCGTTCTTGTCGTAGGACAGGGTGAGACTGCCGTCCTGGGTCATCCGGCCAAACCGGTCGTAGGTGTAGCTCAGGGAGGTGATACTCCGGTCGATGGCGGTCAGCCGACCCTTGGAGAACGACACGAGCGGATCGTCGTAGGTGAAGGTCGTGTCCAGGTTGTTGTCCGGGTAATCGATGAACGTCAGGCGATCCAGGGCATCGTACGTCCGGGAGGCGGTAACCGATCTCGCGTCGGTCTCCTGCACGCGCTGGCTATGCTCGTTGTAAGTATAGGTCGTGGTGCCCGAGACGTTGGACACTTGCTGCGTTGCGAGGTCACGGTCCGAGATGGTGTAAGTCGTGGAGTTCCCCTCGGCGTCCGTAATGGATGAGAGGTGATCCTGGACGTCATAGGTACGGCTCGTTACGGCGTTGCCGCCCCCCGAGCCTCCCCAGGGCTGAGTGATCGAGGTCTTCCGGTTCAGCACGTCGTAAGCATAAACAGAGGTTGCCGGGTTGGTCTGGCTGGCGCTCGGGTGATTGGCGTCCCAGATCTTCGCGAGGTTGTTGTTGCAGTCGTAGGCGTATTCGGTCACGGTGCTGTCGGCGTTCACGGTCTTGTCCAGATGGCAGCGCGTGGAGAAGACGTACTGGGTCGTGGAGTCGGTGACCCAGGCGCTGCCGCTCCAGTGCTGGAGATCGACCTGCGTCCGGTTGCCCGCTCCATCGAGCGTATAGAAGGCGCGCTCGCCATGGGTCGAGGCATCGGGCTTCTTCTCGGTGGAGATCAGCCGGCCAGCGGCGTCGTAGCCGTACTCGACGACGTTGCCGAGCGGCAGGGTCGTCCGCAGGGGATCGCCGAAGTTGTTGAAGTCGTAGGACGTCACCTCGTCGCCCGGGGTCGTCGCACCCTTTTCGGTCTGGCTGGTCACCCGGTTCAAGTCGTCGTAGGCGGTCACCGAAGACACCGAGTTCGGATCGGTGACCTGGGTGCTGCGATTGAACGGATCATGGGTGAAGGCGGTGGTCCCCACGATAGGGTCGGTGCGGGTCAGTGGCACGAGATCGCCGCGCGTGGAGTCGTAGGTGAAGCTTGTCACGTCGGTCGTGCTGTAGCCTGGAGGATTGATCGTGAGCGGCTGCCCCGCCGTGTTGTAGGTCATGCTGGTCGCATAAGAGAAAGCGCTGCCCGCCTCGATCCCTTCGACCGTGCTACCGGTGAGGTCTCCCGTGGAGTTGTAACTCAGCCCGGTGTGGCGGTAGCCGGAGCCGGAGGTCGAAGGCACGTCGATCGCCGTCACGAAGGCCGGGAACGAGGTCGAGTATGTCCAGGTCGTGGTGCGCGCGAGGCCGGTGCCGTTCGCTTCGGTCTTCGAGGTCGTCTGGCCGTTCGCATCGTAGGCGAAGAGGGTGGTCGTACCGCGGCCGTCGACGATGCTGGTCGCCCGGAGGGGGTTCGCGGTATCGCCGTAGGAGAGCTGGGTGTTCGCCGATCCGCAGGCGGGACAGTCGCCCGAGATGCTGGCGAGACGGGGCTTGTCGCTGTTGCTGTCGCGGCCGAACGTGTAGGTCGAGGTGTTCCCCAGCGGATCGGTCACCGTCGTCGTCGCCGGCAGGAGCGGATTGTCGAAGCTGAAGCTCCACTTTTCGACCGCGTCGGTGCCGGTGAAGCTGGTGTCCCCCTTCCAGGTCTTGACCACGTTGCCGGAGAGATCGTACTCCCAGGCCGCCACGACGCGCCGGTTGCTGCTGGCGTCCACCAGTTCCATGCGGGTCATGTAGCCGGGGAAGTTGGTGTCGTCGTAGTGGAACTCCCAGGCGGGCCCAAGCGGCCGGTCGATGCGGGTCAGGTCGTCGCCGCTCCAGGTGTAGGTCCAGGTGCGGGAGCCGCTGCCGACGCCGTGCTCGACGATCGTCGCCAGCCTGCCGGAGGAGTAGGTGAAAGTCTCGCTCCGGCCGTCGGGGAAGGCGACGGAGGTGAGCTTGCCGGAGGTGTAGGTGGCCACCTTGGCGTTGCCGTTCCGGTCGGTGGTGCTGGTCCACAGTCCGCCGCTGTCGAAGACCTCGACGCTACCGTCGAGACCGTGGAGCTCCCAGCCCGATCCGGTGCGATGGAGCTTGCGGTACTCGTCGGTGGGGGAGACCGTGCCGTAGACGCCGCCCGAGAGGCCGGTGAACTCCCTGAAGGTGGCATTGCGGGTGATCATCCAGACGTGGGTGTCGTTGCCGGTCACGGGATCGATCACGATCCGCTCGGCGTAGTCGTGCGACCAGTAGCGGCCGAGGGTCGGAGTCCAGGCCGAGGTGCCGGGAAATCCGGTGCCACCCGCGCCGCCGGCGGTGTAGCGCAGGGTCGCGCCGGGGCCACTGAGTCCCGGTCCCACGCCGGGTCCACCTCCCGCTCCTCCAGACGTTCCACCAATGCAGCCGCCGCAGGTCGGGCAGGAGGAGGCGTCGTCCGGGCAGGACCACTTCTTGGGCGTCGGGCAACCCATCATCGCGGCCGTGACGGTGAACTCCAGGCCGCCGGTATCGACCCATTTGCCGCAGAAGGAGCCGCAGCTCGGGAAGAACGGCGGCGGGCAGGGGCCGCTGCAGGTGGAGGCCCGCAGGGAGTAGGTGCCATAGCTGTAGGGCGCTCCCGAACAGGTCAGCCCCGTCTTCTCGACATAGGTTTGGACGCGGTCGGAAGCGAGATATTCGCAGAGGCTGGGATTGCCGCCGGAGGTCCAGGGGGTTGGCGCCGTCGAGGTGTCGAACCAGGTCATGTCGAGCGTGCCGTTGGGATTGCTGACGGCAACGGATTGGTTCCAGGGCGCCGTGACGGTCACGGTCATCCGCGCCGTGAAGACCCCGCCGCCCTGCGGCAGAATGGAGATCGAGGGGCTGCCGACGGTGGGATTCTGGCAGTTGCTGAAGCCGCCACAACCCGAGCCGGTATGGACGATGTCGGTGGTCGAGCACATGCCGACAGACAGCGGTGTGCCCGGGCATGCACTACAAGTGGCGCCCAGGCGCGCGCCGGACAGGAAGAGCGCAAGAATCGTCAGAGCATGGGTGAAGCGGCGGGGTACGAGAATCTTCGGATACAGCCGATGGGACAGAGCTCCCATGGGTTACCTCCTCTCGGGTCAGCCGGTCGTCTATATTTAATTTAGCATACTTTAATCTCCGCTCATCCGTTCAGTGATGTGACAAATTCGCCGGCTCTCTCTTCCGGCTCTCCCCTCAAGGGCTCGTGGTCTTCCCCTCCGGCACCGTCCGCTTCCGCGCCAGCGCCGTCTGGTAGAAGTGCGTCAGGTCCGCCTTGAGCTGGCGCAGCGACGGCTCGTGCATGTACATCATGTGGCCGGCCGGGTAGTAGGCGATCGAGAGGTTGCCGCGCAGCCGTGGGTCGAGGCCGAGGTGGTCCACGGTGTAGCGCGTGGCGAGCGAGGTGGTCACCGTGTCGTAGAGACCGCTGGCCACGAACACCTGCATCTCGGGATTGGCGCTCATCGCCGAACGCAGGTTGTCCGCGGCGTAGAGATAGCGGTTGGCGACCCGGCTGTAGTCCCAGCTCGCCGCCACCGGCAGCGACAGGGTCTCGTAGCTGGTCTCGGTCTCGTAGCGCAGATCCCGGCGGAGATACTGCTGGAAAGCGGAAGCGAAGGCGCCGCCGACGGCTGAATAGGACGGGTCGGAGAGCGGGTACTGATAGATCGGCGCGTACCCCTCGGCCGCCAGATAGTTGGGATAACCCTTGTAGCGGCTGTCGAGCAGGCCGAGCTGCAGGCGGTCGTCCTTGAGCAGCAGGGCGGCGAAATCCTGATGGCCGACGCGCAGGTCCGCGCGGTCGACGTCCTCCGGCTTCAGCCCGGTCAGGCGGGAGAGCTGGGCGACGATCGTCCGCCGCTCCTCGGCCGGCAGACCGGCCCCCAGCAGCAGCGCCCGCGAATAGGGGCCGAGCGCGAAGTCCCGCGCCTCGCCCATCACGGCCTCGACAGTGCGGGCCTGGAGGGCGGGCTCGAGACGGTGGTGATACCAGGCCGTCGCGGCGTAGGCGGGGACGTTCAGGACGTAGGGGAGATCGTTGCCGGGATTCTCGCCGAAGGTCATCTCGTTGAGCGCCGGGGAGAGCAGCGCCACGCCGTTGCAGTAGATGTTGTGGCGGCGCATCAGCAAGTCCGCCACCCCCGCGGCGCGGATCGTGCCGTAGCTCTCGCCGGCGAGGAACAGCGGGGAGTCCCACCGTCCGTTGCGGGTGAGGAAGCGGCGGATGAAATCGGCCATCGCCTCCACGTCTCCGTGCACCTCGTGATACGAGCTCGCCTTCTCTCCGGGCAGCGCGCGGCTGTAGCCGGTCGAGATGGGATCGACGAAGACGAGGTCGCTCAGATCGAGGAGCGAGCTGGGATTGTCGTCCAGGCTGTAGGGTGGCGCCCCTGGCAGCCCGTTCTCGTCGACGCGCACCCGCTTCGGTCCGAAGGCGCCCAGGTGCAGCCAGACCGCCGAGGAGCCCGGCCCGCCGTTGAACAGGAAGGTGATCGGCCGTTCCGCGGACCTCGGCCCCTGCGCCAGGTAGGCGACGTAGAACATCAGCGCCTTGGGCTTCTCGGCCTCGTCGCGCAGGGTCAGCTCGCCGGCGAGCGCCCGGTAGGAGATCTCGGTGCCGCCGAAGCGCCCCTTGTGGGTGGTCTCGACCAGCCGTTCCTTGACCGCCGCCGGAGCGGGAGTCTCCCTGGCCGGCTCGTCCGCGAGGGCGGGACGGGCCAGAGGGGCGGCCAGCAGGGTGAGCGCAAGAAGCGCGGGTCCGTGAATCTTCCTCAGCATGGCTGTCCTCCAGGAGTGTGGGTCTCGCTCTCAGGCCCTACGCACCGGGCTGGCGGAAGGTTGCGCTCGAACCCCGGAGTCCAGGATACTTCACCCTCAATTCGACAAGGAGAAGAACCATGAAGAGACTCGGCAAGCTCTCCCTCAGCAAGGAAACCCTCTGGCAGATGGACGCCCAGAAGGATCCCACCATCATCGGCGGCGGTTTCGATTCGTGCGTCCAGAGCTGCTATCTCCAATCCTGCGGCGGCGGCTGCACGATTTCGACGGGGGAGAAGGACTGAGCCATGAAGAGAGCCCGAAAGCTGACCCTCAGCCGGGAGACCCTCTGGCAGCTGGACGCCCAGGGGAGCTCCACGGCCGGCGACGACGTCAACGATTCGTGCGCCAAGAGCTGCTTCGACATGTCCTGCGGCTGTACGGTCTCGGCGCTGCTGAGGGGCTGAGAGGTCGCGGCTCCGCCCGCAGGGCGGTCGTTATCCAGCCTGGGGTGGCAACCCCAGGTAGGGTCATCCCAAGAATCGATAAGCCCCGCAGGGCCGGCATGCCCATTCGGTCATGAATGTCGGCCCTGCGGGGCTCATGGAGATGGACTCCTGGCCTTCCTGGGGTTGACACCCCAGGCTGGATAACGACTGCCCTGCGGGCAGGATCGGGAAAGCTCCGTACGGGCTCATTCTTCTGTGTCAGGCAGCGGGTCCAGGACGCTCCGCTCCCGCACCTCCTCCGAGGTGAGCCCGTAGAGCGGGGGAGTCGGGACGCCCAGCATGCCGAGCATCAGGTAGATCTGCCCGCGGTGGTGGATCTCGTGCTCGATCATCGAACGCAACCATTTCCAGACCTGGAGCGGGGCGCCGCCGGGGGTTTCGCAGCGGCGGGCGAGATCCTCGGGAGTGAGGGAGCGGAAGATCGCCAGCGACTCCTCGTGCATGCGATCGTAGAACGCCAGCGTCGCCTCGTAGCCTGCGGCCAGCTCCGGGCCGTGGCCGGGGTAGCGGCTGGACCGGCACTGTGCATTCTCGGCGAACATGGAACGCTCGATCGCTCCCAGGTGGCGGATGAGATCGCCGAGGGTGAAGGCCCCCGGCTTGTAGGTCCACTCCAGGTGCTCGGGCGGTATGCAGAGGACGACGCGGCGCGTCCGCTCGTGGACGCGTTCGAAGTACTGGAGGAACGGCTCGATCTGTTGGATTTCCACGTTTCGTCCTACGCCTTCTCCTCCCAGATCCGGGCGAGATGGACGATCACCTCGACAGCCTTCTCCATGTCCTGCGCCGAGACCCATTCGAGCCGCGAGTGGAAGTTCTGCTCGCCGGCGAAGATGTTGGGGGTCGGCAGGCCCATGAAGCTGAGCTTGGAGCCGTCGGTGCCGCCGCGGATGGGGCGCTCGCGGGTCTCGATGCCGGCGCGGCGGATGGCCTCGCGGGCGTTCTCCACCACGTCCGGATGGTGGTCGAGCACCTCGCGCATGTTGCGGTAGCTCTCCTCGACCTTGAATTCCACCGACGAGCCCGGCCAGGCGGCGACCGCCTCGCGAGCCATCCGCTCGAGGACGTCCTCCATGTACCTGAGCGTCGTCGTCCTGAAATCGCGGATCAGCAGCTTGACCGACGTGCGCTCGACGCCGGCGTTGAGCACGTAGGGGTGGAAGAACCCGTCGTAGTCTTCCGTCGTCTCCGGCGACAGCTCGTTCTTGGGCAGGCGGGAGATGAAGTCGGCGGCGACCTTGATCGAATTGATCAGTTTTCCCTTGCCGAAGCCGGGATGGGTGTTGAAGCCCACGAAGGTGATCGTCATCGCATCGGCCGAGAAGGTCTCCATCTCGATCTCGCCGCGCGCGCCGCCGTCCATGGTGTAGGCGTATTTGGCACCGAACTTCGCGACGTCGAAGTATTTGGTGCCGGCGCCCACCTCCTCGTCGGGGGTGAAACCGACGCGGAGCGGGCCGTGCGGGATCTCGGGGTGGGCCATCAGGTACTCGGCCGCGGCCATGATCTCGGCGACGCCGGACTTGTTGTCGGCGCCGAGCAGGGTGGTGCCGGAGGCGGTGATGATGTCGTCGCCGATCCGCTCGCGCAGGTACGGCACGTCGGCCGGCCGGATCACCGCCGTCGGGTCGTCCGGCAGCACCAGATCCTGCCCCTGGTAGCCGCGGTGGACGATCGGCTTGACCCCGGCGCCGCTCATCTCGGGCGAGGTGTCGACGTGGGCGATGAAGCCGACGACCGGCACGCCGGTCTTCTTCGTCGTGGCCGGGATGGTCGCCATCACGTAGCCGTGCTCGTCGATGGCCGCGTCGGCGAGGCCGATCGCCTTCAGCTCGTCAACCAGGTGGCGCAGGAGGTCGAGCTGCTTGGCCGTGCTGGGGTAGGTCTGCGAGGTCTCGCTCGATTGGGTGTCGAAGGTCACGTAGCGCAGAAACCGCTCGACGGCGGAGGTCTGGACGGTGGACTCGGGCATGACGGGATCTCCTCGGGATCTGCTCGTTTCCCCAGTCCGCCGGACCGGTCGACGAGCTTGTGGGAGATCCTATCGGATTCGGCTGCGGCACGTGCGGGGGAGCGTCTTTTCAACGCTGGCGCACCATAGAGCTTGATGCCTGCCACATACGCATCCACAAAGGAGACGACGACGATGAGCCGACCTGTCACCAAGCTGTTCCTGGCCTGCACCCTCCTGATCGCCACCGCCTTTCTGCCGCAGGCCGGACAGGCGACCACCTGCTGCGGCTTCTGTGTGAACAGACTATTCGCCTGTCAGGACGCCTGCACGACCAACGCGTGCGTTGCGGCTTGCAACACCAGATTCCAGGGCTGCGGGAAGTCCTGCGGCCCCGGCGGCTGCGGGTCCTGACCTTGCCGCCGGCCGCGGGGTCGGTATTCTCGCCTCACCGCGCGACCGGACCCAATCCGGCCGCGCGCAGCTTGCCGTCGAGATCGCGGATCTCGCCGTTCCTCAGCGCCTGCCACTTCGCGAGCGCCGTATCCAGCCGCTTCCTGTAGATCTCGAAGACCTCGCGCTGCGGGCCGGTCGGGGCGCGGTCGGCCCCTTCGAGATCGGTGGCGAGGGGCGAGAGGACGGCGGCGACGGCGGCGAGGCTCTCCTCCCCGCGCCCTCGTCCGCCCCCCTGGAGGGCCTGGATGTCGGCCGTGACGCGTTGCGCCGTCTGGCGCAACGGCCCGGCATCGGCCCGGCCGGCGAGCTCGCCGTCGAGCTTCTTCAGGCGGTCGGCGATCGCCTGCATCTCCTCCTGGGCGTCGGTGGTCCGCGCCAGGGCCTCGGCGACCGCGGCGTACATCTCGTGCTGGGCCGTGAGGTCGGCCGGTGGCACCTTGACCCGCGGGTCCATGGCCACGGTCAGCGGCTGGGTCAGGGTCTTGCCGCCCGCCGTCAGACGGACCTGATAGGTCCCCGGCAGCGCGAAGAGCCCCTGCGGCAACTCGGGAGTGTCGGCGCCGGGCACGGCGGCGATCGAGTACTCGTACTCCAGCACCCGCGGACGGGGGCCGCGGAGATCCCAGACGAACCGGTTGTGGCCCGGGCGCGCGGGCAGGGCGGCGGGGGCCTGCAGCCAGGCCTCGGCGAAATACTGGCTTGCCTCCGGCCGCCGCGGCGTCTGGTCGCTATGGAAGCCGCGCACCACCTGCCCCTTGGCGTCGACGATCTCGAGGGTGACCGGGCCCGGCGTCGCCGGCAGGACGTAGTCGAGGATCGCCCCGGCCGGAGGATTGGCGGCCCGCGGCTCGTCGAGCGGCAGCGGTGTGTCGCGGTTCTGGTTGGCGCCCACGCGGTAGGCGGTGGCCGGCGGGAACAGGGTGGCGCCCGAGGGCGCTCCGGCGTCCAGGTGGCGCAGCGGCGTGAAGTCGTCGAGCACCCAGAGCGAGCGCCCCTCGGTGGCGGCGATCAGGTCGCCGCCGTGGATCGTGAGGTCGTTGACGCCGGTGGTCGGCAGGTTGAGCTGCAGCGGCTGCCAGACGCCACCATCGTCGAAGGAGACGAAGGCGCCCCGGCTGGTGCCGGCGAACAGCAGGCCGGCCTTGACGGGGTCCTGGCGCACGACCGCCACCCAGCCGTCCTCCGGCAGGCCGGCGGTCGCCGCGCGCCAGGTCTTGCCGAAGTCGTGGGTGATGTAGAGATAGGGGCGATCGTCGTCCATGCGATGGCGGTCGACGGCGGCATAGGCGGTGCCGGCCGAGGTCGCCGAGGCGTCGATCTGGGCCACCCGGCTCCAGTCGGCGAGGCCGCGCGGGGTCACGTTCTGCCAGCTCTTGCCGCCGTCGCGGGTGATCCGGATCAGCCCGTCGTCGGTCCCCACCCAGACGAGGTCTTTCTCGATCGGCGACGGCGCGATGGTGGAGATCACCCCGAAGCCGCACGCCTTGGCGCGCGAGACCGGGACGTCCCCGGTGGCGCAGTCCGGGGTCCCGGGGACGGCGCCCGAGAGGTCGGGGCTGATCGTCTGCCAGTGCTGGCCGCGGTCAGTCGAGCGGAAGAGCACCTGGGCGCCGAGGTAGATCGCGTGCGGCGGCAGGGGGGAGATCGCCAGTGGCGTGATCCAGGTGGAGCGGTAGCGCACCGAGGTAGCGCGCTGGCCGTAGCTGGAGATCGGCCAGGGAGAGACGTTGTCGACCTGGCCGGTGCGGGCGTCCCAGCGCGAGAGGCGCCCGCCGAGGCCGCTGCCGTAGACGGTGTCGGGATCGCCCGGGAAGGGGATGTCGTAGTCGCGTTCGTCGCCGCCTACCGGATGCCAGTCGCGGAAGGTGAGCTGGCCGTAGTCGCTGCGGCTGGCCACCGCCACCGTGCCGCTGTCCTGCTGGCCGCTGTAGATCCAGTAGGGGAAACGGTCGTCGGTGGCGGCGTGGTAGAACTGCCCGGTCGGCTGGTTGTACCAGCTCCCCCAGCTGGCCCCGCCGTTGACGGTGACCACCGTCCCCTGGTCGCTGGCCACGATCATCCGCTCCGTGCGCTCGGGATCGATCCAGAGGAAGTGATAGTCGTCGCCGCCCGGCGCGCCGCGGAAGAACTCGAAGGTCTTGCCGCCGTCGGTGGAGCGGCGGATCGACTGCCCCATCACGTAGACGGTGTCCTGGTTCTTGGGATCGACCGCGGCCATCCCGAAGTAGGAGGTGCCGAGGCTCGCCGTGGCATTCACCCGCTGCCAGGCGGCGCCGCCGTCGTCCGTGCGGTAGAGGCCGGAGTCGGCGCCGGATTCGATGGTGGCGTAGACGCGCGCGCCCCGGCTGCCAGGGGCGACGGCGAGTCCGACGCGACCCATCGGGCCGGCGGGAAGGCCGCGGGAGAGCCGGCTCCAGGTCTTGCCGCCGTCGGTCGACTTGTAGATCCCGCTCCCCGGACCGACGTTAGGGGTGAAATAGGAGAGCCAGGGGTAGAAGCGCACCTGCCAGAGGGCGGCGTAGATGGTGTCCGGCGCGGCCGGATCGGCGGCGAGGTCCACGGCGCCGGTGTTGTCGTCGACGAACAGGACCTTCTCCCAGCTCTTGCCGCCGTCCGTGCTGCGGAAGACGCCGCGCTCCGCGTTGGGTCCGAAGAAGTGACCCTGGGCGGCGACGAGCACCATGTCGGAGTTGCGGGGGTCGACCAGCAGGCGGCCGATGTGGCGGCTGTCGGCGAGGCCGCGCGGCTCCCAGGTCTGGCCGCCGTCGGCGGAGCGGTAGACGCCGCTGCCGGAGGCTATGTCCCACCGGGTGGTCACCTGGCCGGTGCCGACGTAGAGGACGGCCGGGTCGCTCGGCGCCACGGCCAGCGCGCCGATCGACGCCGCCTTCTCATGATCGAACAGCGGGTTCCAGGTGCGCCCGGCGTCGGTGGTCTTCCAGACGCCGCCGTCGGCCGCGCCGAAGTAGAACGTCTCCGGCTGCCCCGGAACCCCGGAAGCGCAGGTCCCCCAGCCGCCGCGCAGGGGGCCGACCAGGCGCCAGCGCAGGCCTGAATAGGCGTCTGGCGGCACGGGAGCGGCGGCCGCGGCCTTAGAGGCGAGACAGCCGGTGAGGCAGAGGAAGACGGCGAGATACGAGGCGAGGCGGCGGAGATTCATCGGCACCCTCCAGAAGCTCTGTTGTCGGCCTGGAGTGTATCGCGGGGCGGCCCTCATCACCCCGGCCCTCTTCTCCCGACCCGGGAGAAGAGGGAGATCCCGCGCCGGAGGTTTCCTGCTTTTCTCCCCGCTCCCGGGTCGGGAGAGGGGCTGGGGGTGAGGGCTCGAAGCGGCGGATCACGTCTCTCCCGCCGTCTCGACCTGCCCCTCTCTCTGGAGCCGGCGGGCGATCAGCCAGCAGATCAGGGCCCAGATCCCGCCCAGGGTCCAGCCGGCCAGCACGTCCGTCGGCCAGTGCACGCCCAGATAGACGCGGCTGATGCCGACGACCACGGTGATCAGGATCGCGAATCCGAGCAGGAAAACCTTGACCCGGCGCCGGCGCTGCACCCGCGCCAGCAGGACGCCGAGAGTGAGATAGGTCGCCGCCGCCATCGTCGAGTGGCCGCTGGGGAAGCTGGAGGTGTAGACGTACGAGCCGTGCGGCACGAGCTCCGGCCGCGGGCGCTCGAAGCCGTGTTTCAGCACGGTGCTCCAGAGCAGGCCGCCGCCGACGGCGATCAGGACCAGGAGAGCCACGCGGTTCTTGCCGTCGAGAAACAGGAACCCGCAGATCCCGAGCGTCAGCAGCGCCATCACCGCGACGCCGCCCAGGGCCGTGAAGTCGCGTTCCGTCTCCTCGACCCAGGCGGGTCCCAGGGGGTCCGAACGGTTCTCCGGATTCCGCAGCGAAAGGAGGATCCGCTCGTCGAGCTGGTGCGTCCCCCCTTCCCTGACCTCGTCGGCCAGCGCGGCGAACGCCCAGATCCCTCCCGCGACCACCACCAGCACGATCAGGGGGACCAGCTCGGGGTGCAGCGACCATCGGCGCTTCATTTCAGTTCCTCCCTCCCGGCCGCCGGGATTGCAATCCGAAGA
This sequence comes from uncultured Acidobacteriota bacterium, assembly GCA_963698025.1. GTDB lineage: Bacteria > Acidobacteriota > Thermoanaerobaculia > Multivoradales > UBA5704 > DATARR01. Next base: position 5,325,228 of record OY969112.1, read on the forward strand.
CTCTGCGATCCGGGTGCCAGGCGTTTCGCCGCCTCCGCTATCATCGCCAGGGAGGATGAGAAAGGGATGAATATCGCGATCCTGGGAGCGGGTGGCGTCGGCGGCTACTTCGGCGGCATCCTCGCGCGCGCCGGGCACCGGGTCTCCCTGCTGGCCCGCGGCGCCCACCTCGACGCCCTGCGGGAGAGGGGTCTCGAGGTGCGCGCGCCAGAAGGGACCTTCACCGTGCAGGTCGAGGCGGCGGGCGAGGCCGGGGAGCTGCGGGAGATCGAGCTGGCGGTCGTCGCCGTCAAGGGGTACTCGCTGGCGGAGATCGCACCGGCGGCCCGGTTGCTGGCGGAGCGCGGAGCGGTGGTCCTGCCGCTGCTCAACGGCGTGGAGGCCGCGGACAAGCTGATCGCGGCCGGAGTTCCGGACGATCGCGTGCTCGGCGGGTTGACCGAGATCAGCGCCGCGCGGGTGGGGCCGGGGATCGTCGAGCGCCGCAGCCAATTTCAGCGGGTGGTCGTGGGGGAGCGGGCGGGAGGGGCCTCCGAACGGGCGGAGCGGATCGCGGCCGCCTTCCGGGAAGCCGGAGCGGAGGCGCGGGCTTCGCGGGACATCACCGTCGATCTCTGGCGGAAATTCGCCTTCATCACCACCATGGCCACCGCCTGCGGTCTGGCTCGCGCGTCCATCGGTCCGGTCCGCGAGGCGCCCCTGGGCAACCTTCTGATCGAGCGCGCGCTCCGCGAGGTAATCGCCGTCGCCCGGGCTCGCCGTATCGCTCTGCCGGAGGACGCGGAATCGTCTCTCCTCGGCGTGGTCAACTCCATGCCCGACGCCATGAAGCCGAGCTTCCTGCTCGACCTTGAATCCGGGGGGCCGACCGAAATCGACGACCTGAGCGGCGCCGTCTCCCGGCTCGGACGGTTGGCCGGCGTCGAGACACCGGTGCACGACGTGGCCACGGCGGCGCTGGGGATCGCACGGTAGTCACTGTCGCATGTTATCGTCAATTTAAAATATGAGACCCTTTGCCGGTCTCTTTCCCTCGGAGGACGACTCGATGAAAAGACTTGGCTTCGCCGCGTTCTGCCTGGTGCTGTCCACCGCCGTCCTGCCGCTGACGTCCGCCTCCGCCACGGAGGCGCCGGTCTCGCCGGCTCTCTGCCTGGGGAGCGGAGGAGCGGAGATCCTCTTCAAGACCGACGACACGTCATGCCCCGCGTCCCGCTGCATCGACGACGACCAGTGCTGGGAGCACTGCACTCAGGCGATCAGCGCCTCCTGCGTCGCGGGGGCCTGCCAGTACACCCTGCCCGGTGGCGGCGGTGGGACTGGCTCGGGTGGGCAGTGCCCGTATCAGAGTCACTGCATCGACGACACGCAGTGCGACTATCCACTTTTTGGGGTTCAGGGCACCTGCAGCGGCGGCACCTGCCACTGCTGAGATAGAAAAGACGACAAGGACGTAAGGACGGCAAGGACGAAAGGGACGGGCCCTGACGTCCGTGCTGTCCTTTTGGTCCTTTACGTCCTTTGCTTTTAAGCCCGGCGCCGGTCGCGGAACGAGGCCACGATCAGCCAGATGCCGACGGCGACGAGGGCGAAGGGCCAGAGGTCGAAGATCCAGTCGAGCCGGATTTCGAAGTAGCGGTCGGCGACGGCGACGAGGCCGACCAGGCTGATCAGGATTCCGGCCAGCAGACCGCCCTGGCCGGCCCGCGGGGCGTGGGGCATATCCAGCAGGCCGAGGTCCTGGGCGTAGCCGTAGTTGATCAGCGTCGCCTGGCGGTAGGAATCGATCACGTTGAAAACCCAGAAGAAGGCGATCGCCAGGCCGAACAGCTCGTGCCCGCGGACCACGAGACCGATCAGGCACGCGATGACGAGGAAGAAGGTGATCCCCCGCATGTAAAGGCCGTTGTAGATGTGGCCCACCCCGGGAAAGAGGGCGAGCAGCGCGGCCAGGCCGGGGTTCTTGCGGGCCACCGGCGGCGGGACCGCCGCGGAAGGCTCGGGTTGGGGGGCGAAGGCCGGAGGCGGCTCCGGCGCGGCGGTGGCGGTCTGCCAGTTCTCTGCGGGATTCATCGCGGTCTCCTCACGGACCCGGCAGGCTCGTGCCGGAGGTCCAGGTTGATGAAGCGTTCGGGGGTGACGTCGGACAGTCTTGTCGAGAGGCCGGAGAGCCCGTCGTCGAGGCGTCGCAGCGAGTCCTCGACCGACCGGCGGGCGGCGTCGCAGGCGGTGGCGGCGGTCGCGTGCAGCTTGCCGATCTCTTGCTTGCCGCTCTCGCCGGTGCGTTGCAGGAGCGGGCTCACCTCGGCCTCGACGGCTCCCAGGGCCTGTACGCTCCGGTGCGCGGCGCCGGAGAGGAACGGCCCGAGCAGCAGGGCCAGCAGGGCGCTCGCGGCGACGGCGTAGCGCGGGCTGCGTGCCCACTCGGGAAGCGCCGGACGGCTCGGCGAAGCGAGCTGCCGCAGGCGGCCGGCGAGAGCGTCCGGCACCGGCAGCCGGGGTGCGGCGAACGGCAGCACGGACCCCGGCTCGGGATCGGCGATCGCCCGCAGGCCCTTGCGCAGGCTTGCCGGGAGGGGAAGGCGAACCCCGGCCGCGCTCTCCAGGGCGGCGGCATAGGCGTCGCACTCCCGGCAGGCCCGGCGGTGCGGGTGGATCGATCCCGAACCTGGAACTGGAGAGAAGCGGGCGCGGAACCGCCGGCAGGACCAGGTCAGCACGACCCTACCTCCAGGGCTGTGACGACGGGGGCCGGGGTACGCGCCGCGAGCCTTGCCGTAACGCGGCTGGCGAGCTCCAGGCGGCCGCGGTGCAGCCGCGACTTGACCGTCCCCACCGGTACCTCCAGCCAGGCCGCGGTCTCCTCCTGGCTCCACCCCTGGAGATCGCGCAGCAGCACCACCTCGGCGAGATCCTCGGACATCGCCTCGAGCTCGTGGTAGACCGTCCGGAGCTGTTGGCGCCTCTGCGCTTCGGCCTGCGGATCGTCCCCCGTGGCGGGCAGATGCGCCAGCACACTTTCGGACACGGCACCGGCGCGGCGCTCCCGGCGGGCGCGGCGGTAGTGATCGATACACAGATTGCGCGACAGGCGCAGCGCCCAGGCGGCGAGCGGCACGTCGCCACGGTAGAGACGGAGGTTCTGATAGAGCCGCAGGAAGATCTCCTGCGTCAGATCCTCCGCGTCCGCGGCCGCGCCGGCGAAGTGGAACGCCAGGTTGTAGATCCGCTCGCCATAGAGCGCGAGCAGCCTCTCCCACGCATCGGCCCGCCCCGTGGCGGCGAGGCGGGCGAGCAGCAGGTCGGGGGTTGGATTCGGCGCGTTCATCTCTCTTCTCTCTATCCAAGACGAAGAAGAGAGGGAAAAGGTTCTCGCGGCGCTGAGGGGATGCGCTCCGTCCGCTCGTTTCTGTGGCAGGCCCCGAAGGGCGGGGCCGATCGAACAGCAAGCCAAACAACCAACGAACCGGCAAGGAGAGTCATCATGGGCATCAATCCCAACCACAACCAGAGCGTCGTCCGGCCGCGCCCCGGCATTCAGGTGAACCACAATCAGACCCTGGTGCGTCCCGCGATCGTCCAGGGACTTTCCTACAACCACAACCAGACCCTGGTGCGCTCGGAGCTCAGCCTGCGCGTCGCCAACCACAACCAGACCGTGGTGCGCTGAGGGCGTCATGGCGAGCGTTGCGGAGTCGCGAGATCTCCACGAGCGGGCCCTCGGGCTCCGCAACGAGGGGCGGCCGGCGGAAGCCGAGGAGCTCGCCGGGCAGGCGTTCACTCTCCTGTCCCGGCAGCTCGATCCGGACGATCCCGAGATCGTCGGCGTCCTGCTCACCCTGGGCGGTCTGCGCGAGGATCTCGGGGACCTCGCCGCCGCGGAGAGCTTCTACCGGTCCGCGCTACGGTTTCTGGAGGGTGGGGACGAGATCACGGTGCGGCTGCGTTTACAGGCTCTCGGGCTGCTCGCGAACGTCCGCCAGATGCAGGGGTACTACGCGGCCGCGGAGAGGCTCTATCGCCGCGCTCTGGCGATCGCCGAAGCCGCCTTCCCGGACGATCTCGAGACCGCGGGCCTCCTCAACGGGCTCGGAGTGCTCCACAAATATCAGGGACGGTACGACGACGCCGAGCCGGTCTACCGGCGGGCGCTGGCGATCGTCGAGGCAACGCTCGGAGCCGACCACCCGGATGTCGCGTCGCTCTACCACAACCTCGGCGGGCTCGAGCACGCCCGCGGCCGGGCCGCCCAGGGTGAGCCCTGGGCGCGGCGCTCGGTCGAGATCCGCGAGCGGGCGCTCGGACCCGACCACCCCGCCGTGGCCGCCGACAAGGCCGCCCTGGCGGCGATCCTGGACGCCCAGGGTTGCTTCGACGAGGCCGAGGCGCTGTACGCGGAGGCGCTGGCCGTCTTCGAGCGGGTCTACGGTCCGGAGCACTACGAGCTGGCGGTGAGCTTCAACAACCTCGCCGCGATCCGCCAAGCCAGGGGGGAGGCGGGAGAGGCCGAAGAGCTCTATCGTCGCGCGCTGGCGATCAAGGAGAAGGTCCTGGGAAGGGACCATCCAGACACTGCGCTGACTCTCCACAACATGGCCACCCTGCTGGCCGCCCTGGGCCGCTCCGCGGAGGCCGAAACGCTCTACGGCCGGGCCCTGGCCGTCTTCGAGACCGCCCTCGGAGCGGAGCACCCCCATACGGAGATCTGCCGGGAGGGTTTGGAGGCGATGCGCGGCAGATAGGCAGGAGAGGCGCTTCGTCTAAGGAGACACCCGTGGATCACCCGAGCCCCAGATCCTGGAGGGTCTTCGCCAAGACGACTTTCCGGGCCAGTCCCTGGAGCTCTCGCATGGAGGAGATCGTCTCGACCCGCTGGCGCACATTCCTTGGCAGGCGCCCGAAGCGCAGGGTCATCTGCTGAAGGAGGGCCTTCTGCAACCCGATCTGCCCGGTCCGGAGCCCTCGCTGGACTCCCTGCTTGATGCCTTCCTTCCGCTCTTCCCTCCGGATCTGCTTCTCCCATTCCCGCACGGTCTCTTCCAGCATCGGAACCTCCCTCAGGTCCATCGTCTCGGAAATTATAGCGCCTGGAAATGTCCTGTGGACCAGCGAGATGAACCAGTTGTTGAGAGTGCGACGGAACTCAGAGTTCTCCTCTCTTGAGAGGAGATCCCGGAGCTTTTGGCTGAGGAAGGGGAAATCCTCCGAGGTCTTCGCGGCTTCGAGTTGAAACAGCGTGGCGATCGGGTTGTCCGCCAACTCGGGGCGGTCGAGGTCCAGCCGGCCTTCGTCGAGAAGGAGGTACCGCAGGCGGGGCAGGTAGCGCTGCAGTCCTGGCGGGACCTCGACGAACAGGCTCCCCAGGTCGCGGGGCGCGCGCCAGGGGCGCTTGCCGTTGTGGAGCACCAGCGGCAGCACGGCCGGGAGCCGGTCCCCGGGCTTCAGCTTCTCCCGGCGGATGATCTCCTCGAGCAGCAGGCTGACGTAGGTCAGCAGCCGCACGGCCATGAAGGGGTCGGAGGTGGACTGGAACTCCAGCAGCAGATAAAGATAGAACCAGCCGCCCGCCTCGCCGTTGAAGCGCAGGCGCCAGATCAGGTCGCCGTGCCGCTCGCGCAGGTCGTCCGCGACGAAGCTGCTGCCGACCCGTTCCAGGGTGGAGAAGTCGAGCCGCTCTCCCCAATCCTCCGGGAGAAAGCCCCGGAGCAGCCCTTCGACCGCCAGAGGGTGGGAGAAGAGCCGCTTATAACCTCGGTCGTGGGGTGTCGAGTCCTTCCGGTCGCGTGTAGGCACGCCCAGATAAGACGGAAAAACGGGGCCAAAACTTACTCGGCCTTATTCCGCGCGGGTTTGCAAGGGCGGTAATGGAGCGAGCCGGCGCCGGAGCGCCGGCGGATGGGGACCGCACGCCTCACTTCCCGTAGGTGTAAGCCAGCGAATCGCTCGGCACGGTGTTCTGGAACTCGGCGACCTCTTCCAGCTTCATGTCGTCGCCAATCCGGTAGACGTGCCCCGCCGTACCGGTCACGTTGCCCGGGGCGTCCGGGACGGTCGAGGTCGTCCGGAAGGCCAGGACCCTGCCCGGCGCCCAGATCTTCGGGTTCTTCCTCGGCCCCCTGCCGACGGTGACGTACTCGGCCTTGCCGTTTTCGACGATGACGATCTGCCGGTAGTTCTTGTCGCAGCCGACGAAGAGGAAGAGAAACGTGAGGAGGGTCAGAGCCACCGAGGTGTTTGCGCGAGCCGTCTTGCCAGGCATCTACTGTCTCCCTTTTTTTCCGAGACGTTAGCGCCAGCCGTGCCGGTCCATTTCATCGCCCCCGCCCTGCAGCCCCGACCGGAGGCGAAGATCCCCCGGCGAGCCGGCTGACGAGCCGAAACCGCGAATTCATTGTACTCCTGCGGAACGCGGAGTCCAGAGGGAGATGAGGTGGCCCGAACCTTGCGTAACCATCCTGCCGTAGACGTGGCAGTCAAGCGCAAAAGGAGAACGTCATGGGTATCGGGGAACAGGGTGACAAGAACGTCGTCAAGGGCGCTGTGAATCAGGTCAAAGGCAAGGTGAACGAGGTGGCCGGAGCCGCCGTCGGCGATCTCGGTCAGGAGGCCAAGGGCAAGGCAGAGAAGAATCTCGGCAAGGCGCAGGTGAAGGTCGGACGTGCGGAAGAGAAAGCCGCTGAATAGGAAAGCAACGCCACTCCACAAGGGGATATAGACATGCTCTTAACCATCGCTCTGATTCTTTTCGTCCTCTGGGCCCTCGGGCTCTTCGCGTTCCACGTCACCACCGGGCTGATCCATCTCCTCCTCATCATCGCGGTCATCGTGATCGTGCTCCACTTCGTACGGGGCAGACGCGCCGTCTGACGCGCTCTCCGGAGCGCCGCGAGAAAGACCTGTCACCCCGCCTGTGCAGACCGGCGGGGGTTTCGCGTATCTTCTGAACGCGCGGCCTGATCTCCGCCCTGGGGCCAGGAAGACCCTGAGGGTCCCGCAACCTTTCCGGCCCCTCCCCGTATCTCCTCCACGGAGCCATTCCGGTGGGGCCCTTGCGCCTCGCCAATGCCGCCTCGCCTACCGATGAGGAGATCCCGGATGTCGATCAAAGCCCGTCTGCGGTGCGTGTTCCTTCTTCTCTCGTTTCTGACGCCGGCGTTGCTGCCGGCCCAGGCGCCTCCGGGCGAAAGGGCCGACTCGAAGAAGGGAGAGAGGGAGGAGAAGAAGACCCCGGTGATGCCGGAGGAGCGCTCGTCGCAGACCCGGCACTCGATCACTCTCGACGGGCAGAAGGTCGACTACACGGCGACCGCCGCGAACTACCTGCTGAAGGACGAGGACGGCACGCCCAAGGCGTCGGTGTTCTTCGTCGCTTATACCCGCGACGGCGCGCGCGACGGAATCAAGGACCCCGCCGACCGGCCGGTCACCTTCAGCTTCAATGGCGGCCCGGGAGCGGCGGCCGTGTGGGTGCAGATGGGCGCCTTCGGTCCGAAGATCGTCGAGCGGACGGACGAGGGGATGGGCTCCCTGCCGCCGGGGCGCCTGGTCGACAACGAGTCGTCGCTGCTCGACGTCACCGATCTGGTGTTCATCGATCCGGTCTCGACGGGCTACAGCCGCGCGGTGCCCGGGGTCGACGCCAAGCAGTACCACGGCATCCGGCCGGACATCGAGTCGGTGGGCGAGTTCATCCGCCTCTGGATCACCCGCAACCAGCGCTGGGCGAGCCCCAAGTTCCTGGCCGGCGAGAGCTACGGCACGACCCGTTCGGCCGGTCTCGCGGAGTACCTCCAGTCGCGCTTCGGCATGGACCTCAACGGCGTGGTGCTGATCTCCTCGGTCCTCAACTGGCAGGCGATCCTCTTCGGGCCGGGCAACGACATGCCCTACATCGTCTACCTGCCGACCTACGCGGCCTCCGCCTGGTACCACAAGAAGCTGCCGGCCGAGCTCTCGGGCGACCTCGAGAAGACCCTGCGCGAGGTCGAGGACTTCGCCATGCACGACTACGCCCAGGCCCTTTTGGAAGGGGATTCCCTGCCGGCCGCGCGGCGGCAGGAGATCGCCGCCAGGGTGGCGCGCTACACCGGGCTCTCGGCGGACTACGTGCTGCGCTCCAACCTGCGGATCGAGATCGAGCATTTCTGCAAAGAGCTGCTGCGCGGCGAGGGGAAGACGATCGGCCGCCTCGACAGCCGCTATACCGGCTATGACATCGATTCGGCGGGCGAGAACCCGGAATACGATCCCGCCGACGCCATGAACGGCGCCCCTTATGTGGCGATGCTGAACGACTATCTCCGGCGGGAGCTCGGCTACAAGGACGACCACGTCTACGAGAGCATCGCCCAGGTCTGGCCGTGGAGCACGGCCGGTTACGAGTTCCGCTACCCGTACCTCGGCGAGGTCCTCCGGCAGGCGATGGTGAGGAATCCCAATCTCCAGGTGCTCGTCGCCTCCGGGCACTATGACCTGGCGACGCCGTTCTTCGACGCCGTCTATACCGCGAACCACCTGGGGCTTCCCGAGGCGCTCCGCGGCCACATGAGGCTGACCACCTACGACGCCGGGCACATGATGTACGTCCGCCGCGCCGACCACCGGAAGCTCAAGAAGGAGATCGCGGACTTCATCCACGCGGCGTCGGCGCCGAAGAAGTGAGGCCGCACCCCCCTGAACGCCAAAGGGTCCGCTCCCAGGAGCGGACCCCGAGGTGGCCGCGCTACGTACAGGGATCTAGGGGCAATTGGCAGGGTAGCAGGCGTAGACCGGTCCCGTGCAGTGCTGCTTGCCGGTGGGAGGATCGGTGTGGCAGGTCTGCTCCTCACAGAGCATGCACGACTTTCCCTGGATGGCCTTCGTCCGCGGCGTGTCCGGCGACCAGCCCGGCGCGAAGTTCGAGCCGCCGAACAGCAGGGTGTCGGGGGTCAGATCGCCGTTGGTGTCGACGAGGACGGAGCCGATCCGCTTCGCGTCCGCCCGGCCCGTCGTGCTCCAGGGAATGGGGCTGGCGGGGAAGGTGAAGTTGCCGACGAGCTCCAGATTGCGCGCGCTCTTGTTCCTCCCGGGTTTCACCGGAATGAAGGTCAGGCGCGCGTCGACCGCGAGGGGCGCGAGGAACTTGCCGCCGCCCTCGGAGGTGCGATAGATCCGCATCGTCGTCTCGCGCTGCTTGCCGGCGAGGGTGACGTAGACGTGGAAAGAGCCGCAGGCGGTCTTGACGGGCTTGATGCTGACCAGCGACAGGGCGCGGAACTGGATGCGCGTCACCGCCGTGCCGGTGGCGTCGAAGACGGCGTCGTCGAGCCGTTCGATGACCGTGTCGGCGCCATGCAGCTGGCCGGGGGCGCCGGTCTCGAGCGGCAGGCCCTTGAAGGCCATGCGGCCGGTGAAGGCCGCGGAGCTCTTGCAAAAGAAGCCGGCCGGGATGGGGTTGTGGGCGAAGTCGTAATAGGTCGTGCCGGTGGCGACAGTGGTGAAGGCGTCGATGCCGCGATGGATCGTGGTATCGGCGGCCAAGGGAGAGATGCCAATCAGAAGAACAACTGCGAATACTGCGAGAAGAGTCCTGTTTCTCACTCGAGTCTCCTTGTCTGAACGACGGTTTCGTACCGAGCGCGGCCTCCACTATTCAAGAGTGCTCGCTGGTTGCTGAAGTGAGCTGCCCGGCAGGGCGGCGTGCCCGCCCTTGGTTCTTCCCTCTCTGCTAGGATGAAGGTCCCCATGGACAGGTGGCGCGGACAGCACTCCCGGCCAGGGAAGCGGCAGCGCCCCCGACCGCGCTGGCCGCCGACGCGGCGTCTATCTGCCCGGTGAATCAAGGCCGCCGAGGCCGTCTCACCGTCTCGGCGCCCTCATCTCCAGCCCGTTCTGGTGCAGGACGACCGCCACGACCTTGCCGTCCTTGTCGCGCTCGAAGGTCAGGGCGGCCACGACGACGTCGTACTCGAACCGGTCCTTGCCGACACAGAACACGGGGAGCGCCGGCTGACCGGTGATCATCGCGAAGAGCTGCTCGCCTGTAGCGGTCACCGTGATCTGTGAGCCGGGCTGGAACTGGCTGAAGTCGTACTCCCCCCTGTAGTCGGCGAGCGCGGCCTCATTGGGGAACTCGACGTGCGGGGCCGGATCGGTGGCGCGGGGGACCGGGATGTCGCGGCCGTTCTGGTGCAGAGTCAAGCCGTCGACCTGGCCCGACGCGTTGCGACGGATGCTGAGTCGCGCGTCCACCACCTTATAGAAAAATTCGTCTTTCGCGCTGGCGAAAACCGGCCAAAAGGGCTGGCCGGTGAGCCGCGCGACCAGACCGTCGCCCCGGCGGAGCAGAGTGAAGCGCGTCGACTTGTCCAGAGGGTAGACGCCCACGTACTCATCGAGCACGCTGGCCGGCAGCGCGACCGCTGAGCGCGCCACGGGCTGGCGTCCCGCCGCTTCCCAGGTCGCGAGCCACGGCAGCAGAGTTGCCGAAGCGTTGCTGGCGAGCACGGCGACGGCGACGCCGCCGGCCGGCCGAACGTAGATGATGCTCCGGAAGCCCCCCGTCCCGCCCTCGTGCGAGTAGCTGTCCTGGCCGCTGTCCTTCGTGTGGACGAGCGCGAGGCCGATCTTGCCGCCCACCGCCGGCATCTCCACATAGTCCCCCGCGAGCAGGGACCAGATGTTGCCCAGCGGGCCTTTGGGCCCCGCCAACAACGCGTCCGCGAGCTTGCTCATGTCGGCCAGAGTCGAGTGCAGCGCTCCCGCTCCCGCCATGGCCTCGAATGTCCACGGATGCACCAGCTTCTCGCCGTCCCAGGGCTCCGCGAAGCGCGACTGCTGGGCAGGGGAGAGCTTCTGGACCGTATCCACCATCCCGAGGGGGCCGGTGATCTTCTCCCGGACCAGCTCCGCCCAGGGCTTGCCGTAGGCCGTCTCGAGGACGACGCCGAGGATGCCGAAACCGAGATTGGAGTACGCGGGCGCGCAGGGCGGCTGCCCGTCGGGCTTCGCATGGGCGAGATACTCGGACATCGCCTTGTCGTCATACTGCCCGTAGGGGTCGTCGCCGGTCGCGTTCAGCATGTTGCCGGGCAGGCGCGGCAGGCACGAGGTGTGAGTCGCGAGCTGTTTGAGCGTCACGGCGCCGGTCGCGGGTTGATCGAACTTCACGGGCAGGCGCTGGGCCAGGGTGTCGTCGAGGCTGAGCTTGCCGGCCTTGACGGCGTCGGCGAGCAGGATACCGGTGAAGACTTTGCTGATGGAGCCGATCTCGAAGATCACCCGCTCGGCCGGAACCTGGACGTGCCCCGCCGCGAACGGCTGGCCGGCGATCGCGAACGTCCACTGGCCGCCTCGCTTCTCCGCCGTCGCGACGGCACCGTGGCCCAAGCCCGCGGCCCACGTGGCCGCCGGCTCGCGGAGCGGCGGCAGCTCGGCGGCGTTGAGCGCTGTGCCGGCTGCACTGAAAGACAAGAGCAGGAGGTAAGAGACGATCCATCGCATCGGTGATCCTTCCTGGGATACCAGATATTACAAGGTCCCGGGAGTGGCCTCCAAGGGCACGCTCTCCACGCTCGCGGACTGGGACCAATTCTATTTCGTCCCAGAAGGCCGAAGAGCCGTTGCCCGGGCACTCCGCCTGGGAATTCCCTCCAGGGGCGCCGGCGTTTCGTCCTCCGGGATCACCCCTGGTCCCTCCCCCTCTGCTAGGATGACCGGTCCCATGGATAGCATCTCCGTCCGCGGTGCGCGCGAGCACAACCTGAAGAACATCAGCCTGGAGATCCCCAGGAACAAGCTGGTGGTGATCACCGGCGTCTCGGGCTCCGGCAAGTCGTCGCTGGCCTTCGACACCCTCTTCGCCGAGGGGCAGCGGCGCTATGTCGAGTCTCTCTCCTCCTATGCCCGGCAGTTCCTCCAGCAGATGGAGAAGCCGGACGTCGACTCGATCGAGGGGCTCTCCCCGGCGATCTCCATCGAGCAGAAGTCGGTCTCCAAGAACCCCCGCTCGACGGTGGGCACGGTCACCGAGATCCACGACTACCTGCGGCTCCTCTACGCCTCGGTCGGCGTGCCCCATTGCCCGGTCTGCGGCCAGACGATCCGCCCGCAGACGGTGCAGCAGATGGTCGACCGCGTCCTCGAGCTCCCCGAGGGAACCCGCCTAGTCCTCTACGCCCCCTACGTGCGCGGCAAGAAGGGGGAGTACAAGAAGCAGCTCCAGCAGATGGCCCGCGAGGGGTTCCTGCGCGCCCGCATCGACGGCCAGATGGTCGAGCTCGGCGGCGAGCCGCCCACCCTCGACAAGCAGAAGAAGCACTCGATCGACATCGTCATCGACCGCATCGTGGTCAAGCCGGGGATCGAGAAGCGCCTCTCCGACTCGATCGAGACCGCCCTCAAGGTGGCCGGCGGCCTGGTCGTCTTTGCCCCCGAGGGGGCCGCCGAGGAGACGCTCTCCCAGAACTACTCCTGCTCCGAGTGCGGCACCAGCCTCACCGAGATCACCCCCCGCCTGTTCTCGTTCAACAGCCCCTACGGCGCCTGCCCGACCTGCTCGGGGCTCGGCACGCTGATGGGTGTCGACGCCGAGAAGGTGGTGCCGGACCCCGAGCGCTCGATCCTCGCCGGCGCCGTCGCCCCCTGGCCCGAGGGGTCGAAGTCGTGGCGCCTGAAGATGGTCGACACGCTCTCGAAGGCGATGGGGTTCTCGCTCTCCACCCCCTGGAAGAAGCTGCCGGCCGAGGCGAAGCGGGTGATCCTCCAGGGGAGCGGCGAGGAGGAGCTCTCCTTCAACCTGACCGGCAAGAAGTCGAGCTACTCCTGGACCGGCAAGTTCGAGGGGGTGATCCCCATGCTCGACCGGCGCTACAAGGAGACCGACTCGCCGGCGATCCGCACCGAGATCGAGAAGTTCATGTCGGTCCACCTCTGCCCGACCTGCGAGGGGCGGCGGCTGCGGCCGGAGGCGCTGGCGGTGACGATGCACGGCACGGCGATCGACGAGCTGTCACGCCTGCCGGTGGCGGACCTCCGCGCCTGGATGGGCGTGTTGCCGCTCGACAAGCGCGAGCGCGCGATCGCCGAAAAGGTGGTCACCGAGATCCAGGACCGGTTGAGCTTCCTCGACGACGTCGGGGTGGGCTACCTGACGCTCGACCGCTCGTCCGCCACGCTCTCCGGCGGCGAGAGCCAGCGCATCCGGCTGGCCACCCAGATCGGCAGCAAGCTGATGGGCGTGCTCTACGTGCTCGACGAGCCGTCGATCGGCCTCCACCAGCGCGACAACGCCCGCCTGCTCGCCACCCTCCAGGGGATGCGCGACCTCGGCAACTCGGTGCTGGTGGTGGAGCACGACGAGGAGACGATCCGCGCCGCCGACTGGGTGATCGACCTCGGACCCGGCGCCGGCGTCCACGGCGGCGAGGTGGTGGCCCAGGGGACGCTGAAGCAGATCGAGGCGGCCCCCAACTCGCTCACCGCCAAGTACCTGACCGGCGTCCTGGAGGTGCCGGTGCCCGGGACGCGGCGGGAGGGGCGCGGGGAGCTGGTCATCGAGGGGGCCAAGCAGAACAATCTGAAGAACCTGGACGTACGGTTCCCCATCGGCGCGTTCACGGTGGTCACCGGGGTCTCGGGGTCGGGCAAGAGCACGCTGGTCAACGACATCCTGCACAAGGCCCTGGCGCGCCACTTCTACCGGGCATCGGACAAGCCGGGCGAGCACCGCCGCATCGCCGGCCTCGAGCAGCTCGACAAGGTGATCGCCATCGACCAGAGCCCCATCGGCCGCACGCCGCGGTCGAACCCGGCGACCTACACCAACGTCTTCAATCCCATCCGCAACCTGATGGCGATGACCCCGGAGGCGCGGATGCGCGGCTACGGGCCGGGGCGGTTCAGCTTCAACGTCCCGGGCGGGCGCTGCGAGGCCTGCAAGGGGGACGGGCAGATCAAGATCGAGATGCACTTCCTGCCCGACATCTACGTCACCTGCGAGGTCTGCGGCGGCAAGCGCTACGACCGCGAGACGCTCGCCGTGCGCTACAAGGGGCTGAACATCGCCGAGATCCTCGACCTGCCGGTGGAGCAGGGGTACGAGCTGTTCCGCAACCTGCCGTCGATCGAGCGGGTGCTGGAGACGCTCTGCGAGGTGGGGCTCGGCTACATTCGCCTCGGCCAGCCGGCGACCACCCTCTCGGGCGGCGAGGCGCAGCGGGTGAAGCTCTCCCGCGAGCTGTGCAAGCGCTCGACCGGGCGCACGCTCTACCTGCTGGACGAGCCCACCACCGGCCTCCACTTCGACGACGTCGGCAAGCTCATCAAGCTGCTGCAGCGGCTGGTGGACCTCGGCAACACGGTGGTGGTGATCGAGCACAACCTGGACGTCATCAAGACGGCCGACTGGGTGATCGACCTCGGACCCGAAGGTGGAGCGGGGGGCGGCGAGCTGCTGGCCGAGGGGACGCCGGAGGAGGTCGCGGCGGTCGCCGAGAGCTACACCGGCCGCTACCTGCGGCAGGTGCTGCCGGCGCCGAAGGTGGTGAAGAAGCGGGCGGGGGGGCGGCGGTAACGTCCCCGTTTCCCGTCCTTTCGCACCAGGATAGATGAGGGATCTTCCCCTCGCCTTGCGAAAGGACGGGAGAATGAAGAAGAAGCTGCTGCTCGCCGTAGCCCTGCTCGGAGCCTCTCTGGTCTCCTCGGTCGCCTCTCCGTCGGCCCTCCACTACTGCGACACGTCCTGCCCCACCGCCAACGGGCAGTGCAACTGCCCGTTGTGGACCGATAAGCCCAAGGCACCGAGCTTCTGCGCGGGCTGGAACCGCGTGGGCGGGTGCTGGTACGAGTAGGACCTCGCCGGCTGGGGCGACTCTTCTCCGCCCTTTTTCCTATTCCCCCGTCCGCGTGCCGCTCACCGGCGCCGGCGGGGGCGCCTGGAGCCGCAGGGCGGGGTCGCCCAGCAGGTCGTAGATCCGCGGCAGATCCACGTTGCCGCCGAGCGTCCGGAACTCGGCGATGGCGCGCAGGACGCGGTCGCCGAGCCGGGCGTCGCCCGCGTGGTAGAAGCGCTCCGCCAGCAGACCCGCCTCACCGTTGGTCGAGAGCCCCGAGGGACCCCACACCGCGGCGGCGCCGCCGCTTGCGCTCTTCACCAGGAGCTCGCCCAGCGACGGGATGCCCGGCAGCGCGAAGCGGTTGATGGTGCAGGTCATGGCCGTCACCACCGGCAGGCGCTCGCCGTTGGTCAGGCCCGGCACGTCGCTGTTGGTGAGCAGTCCGGCGGACGACAGCCGGTCGAGGCCGCCGTGGCCCATGTAGTTGACGAAGGCGGCCCCCTGGCCGATGGCGCCGAGGAGCTGCGCGCGGGCGTCGGCGAGCGGCGTCGTCGAGAGGTAGACGCGGCTCAGCGTGTAGGCCGCGAGCTGGGCGGCGATCCGGTCGCTGTCGGCCGCGAAGTCCGCGCCGCGGTCGGTGGCGTCGGCCGTCATCACGGCGGTGCCGGTCCAGCTCGCCGCGGCGGCTCCCTCGTAGGCGGCGAGCTTGGCCGTGTAGGCGTCCAGCTCGGCCGCCGAGAGCACCGGGATGCGCCCCACGGCCACCTCGGGAAGGCCGTCGCCGTCGACGTCGCCCAGCAGGTTGTCGGACGGGAAGAGCCCGCCGTCGCTCTGCACCATCAGCGGCGGCACCAGGTTGTCGCCGTAGCCCAGGAGGTTGCGGTAGTCGAGCGTCCCCTCCCCCGCGAGCGCCACGTAGCGCGGCGCCTGGCTCCACTGGGTGTGGGCGTAGGTGAGGAAGGTGCGCAGGGCGTGCGGATCGGACACCCCGGCGTTGAAGGTGTCCATGATCTGGTCGAGGTCGGCCACCATCACTGCCAGCCCCTGCGTCTGCCGCAGCTTGGCCAGGCGCTCGGCCGCTTCGCGCAGCGCGGGCGGGGCGATCACCAGGTAGTCGGCGCGGTTGCCGGTCGAGAGCAGGGACGGCGAGCTCCAGGAGCGGACGGCGACCCGGGTCGCGAGGGCGGCGGGCGCCACGGCCAGATACTTCCCGGAGCCGGAGGGGACGAAGCTCAGACGATAACCGCCGGCGCCGTCCGCGTCGACCGCCGCGCCGGTGATCCAGCGCGGATGGAGCGGGTCCTGGACGTCGAGCAGCCGGACGGCGGCG
Source organism: uncultured Acidobacteriota bacterium (assembly GCA_963698025.1). Classification (GTDB taxonomy): domain Bacteria; phylum Acidobacteriota; class Thermoanaerobaculia; order Multivoradales; family UBA5704; genus DATARR01. The sequence goes on from OY969112.1 coordinate 5,341,371, forward strand.
GCGGAGAAGCCCGTCACCGTCACCTGTGCGTTGCCGCCCGTCGTGAACGCCAGGGTGTCGCCGATGGCGCGGAACGTCCGGGGGTAGGAGAGGTCGAAGGAGTCCAGGTAGAGCACGCTGTAGGGGGCGCCGTCGCCGGTCAGCGCGGTCAGCTCCACCTGGTTGCCGCTCTCGAGCAGGGCGCCCGGCGGGACGGCGAACGCCGCCTGCCGGGCGGTGATCCCGGTCCAGCTCGTCTCGCCGAGCGCCGTGCCGTTGAGCGCCACCTGAACGTGATGCTCGCCGGTGACGCCGCTGGCGGTCGCGCCCTGGAGGGAGACGGTCAGCGAGCCGGCGCCCCCCGCGAAGCCCGGCGCGTCGAGGGTGAACGTCCGGTGGCCGTAGGTGGGATCGCTCCCCTGCAGGAACTCCCAGTACCAGTAGTCCGAGTCGGGATCGGGCGAGAGGACGGTGGCCGCGAAGGCGTCGCGCTCGCTATGGAGCGTCTCGGCGAACGCGCCGCCGGGCGCCGCCGGGGCCGTGCCGGCGGGCACCTCCTGCATGAGCAGGCCCGAACCCTTGACCAGCCGGTAGACGCCGGCGTCGGTATAGAGGCTGTCCGGCGCCTCGCCGTAGAAGAACAGGCTGGGGCCGAGGTTCCTGATCTTGGTGCCGGCGGCGGTGGAATCGGCGTACCAGGCCACCGGCTGGCCCCCCCGGGTGAGGGAGAGGGCCCCCTTGGCGATCGCGCGTCCGGCGTCGTCCGCCGTCATGCCGAGCCAGGTTCCGACGTCGGCGGCGGAGAGGGAGTAGAGACCGGTCCGGCTCACCGCGAGACGGACCCCGTCCGGGCTCGCCGTGGCGTTGAGGCCCTTGAGCCCGGCGGGCTCACCCGCGGGCTCGGAGGCCACGCCGTGGCGGGTCGCCGGGTGGGCGCCACGCTCGTAGGCGACCTCACCGGCGTTCGAGTCCGCGCTCCAGTCGATCGGCGACGCGAAGGGTCCGTACGTCCGGCGCCGGCCGCCGGCCTCGACCTCCACCAGGCGGTAGATCTGGGGCTCGCGGGGCGAGGCGCCCGGGTCCACGAAGCGGTAGACGCCCCCCTGCGGCGCGTGGAGCAGCCCGACGAGCAGCTCGCGGTTGACCCGCTGCCAGCGGCGCGCCGCGCCGTCCCAGCGCTGGACGTAGAAGCCCACCGTCCCCGCCTCCGAGGCGGTCTTCCATTCGAGCAGCACGCCGCCGCCGTCCGCCCGCGAGGTGCGGAACCCGGAGATCACCGCCTCGGTGAGCAGCCCCTGGGTGGTCGCCAGCTCGCAGAGCGGCCCGAAGGTGAAGGTGGCCCGCGTCTGCGTGGTGTTCCCCGTCTCGTCCACGAACTTGGCCAGGGTGCCGCTCGCGGTGGGGGTGCCGGTGACCACGATCCGCTGCCCGGCCGAGGTGGGGGTCACGTTCACCTGGTAGGTGAAGAGCGCCGTCGTTCCCGCCAACACCGTGCCGGGGTTCCAGGTGATGGCGCCCGTGCCGTTGACCGCCGGCGCGGCGACGAGGGACCCCTGGCTGTGCTGCTCGCCGCCAGCATAGGTCGCGCCGCTCCCCGGAATGTTCGCGCTCACCAGGTTGGCGGCGGAGAAGACGATCGGCCGCGTGGTGGGGTTCACCACCCGGATGGTGACCTGGTAGCGCGCCGTCTGCCCCACCGGCACCGGGCTCGGGCCGCTCTTGAAGGTGAGGAGCTGCTCCACGTAGGGCTTCACCGGCGCCGCGGTGGCGTCGGTCGGCAGGTAGACCCGGAAGGAGTTGGCGACCGGATTGGCGGCCGGCGGGTTCGCCGCCGCCAGGTAGTTGCCCAGATAGATGTCGGTGTAGTTGCCGTTGGGCGTGCCGTTGACGAGATAGGAGTTGATCGTGACGTTCGACCGCCAGATCCCGTACTCGGTCGCCAACTGGTCCGAGGTCCAGCGGTTGATCGTGTCGCGGTTCCAGACGTCGTCGGCCGAGAGGGCGGCGCTGGCGACGGTCTGGGTGTAGGCGCCGGACCGGCTGGTGTAGACGATCGAGCCGACGTTGCCGCTGTCGCTGTCGTAGTCGAAATCGTTGGTGGAGGCGGTGCAGCCGGAGGTGACGTACGGATAGAGCGCGTAGCTGCGCGAGGCCGTGCCGCTCGTCGGTGGATTGACGCCGACCGCGTAGATCGAGTCGACGTAGATGGGGATCTCCGTGCCCCCCGTGCCCGAGGTGCCGTCGTGCGCCCGCACGCCGATGGCGTTGATGTCGTCGCCGTTCGACGCGCTCATGTTGACCCGCAGCTCCCAGTGGCCGGCGGCGGTGTTCTGGGCGGTCGTGCTGTTGAGGATCGCCTGCCAGCCGTTGTCGGTGCAGGTGTTGGAGTCGTCGCAACCGGTGACCGTCGCCGCCGTGGTGCCGTCCGGCCGGATCAGCGTGTAGACCGCCGTGGTGTCGTAGTTGGTGCGGTCGCGGTCGCGGCCGCCGGTCTCGTCCGCGTTGCCCCCTCGCCCGATGTCCGGATCGAACACCTCCACCGTCAGCCGCGCCAGGCCCGGAGGCACTTCGATGAAGTAGCGGTAGAAGGTGTTGAGCGTCGTCGAGACGTACTCGCCGTTGGCGGTGGCTGTGCCGCCCCCCTGCGGCGTATGGAGCGCCGTCTGGCCGGTCGAGGCGGCGTGCAGGGACAGGGGACCGGCGATCACGGCCGCGGCGAGTCCCACGGCGAACAGACGGAAAACAGGGCGAACGGCGGAGGACTGAGTCATCACGGACCTCGGCAAAGCTGAGCTACACTAAGGGAAACTCTCCCACAATAGACCTGAAAGGCTCCGCCGTCAATCACTTACGGGCTTTTTGACCGGCGCCCCTACTCACACCCCGCGCGAGGTGAGCACGATCTTCACCGTGCGCAGCAGGATCGACAGGTCGAGCCAGAGCGTCCAGTTGGCCATGTAGGCGAGGTCGTAGCGCAGCTTGTTCTGGGGGCTGGAGTGGTAGTCGCCGTTGACCTGGGCGAGGCCGGTCAGGCCGGGGGCGAGCGAGAAGCGCTCGGCGTAGCCGGGCACCTCCCGGAGGTACCGCTGCACGAAGCCGGGGCGCTCCGGGCGCGGGCCGACCAGGCTCATCGTCCCCTCGAGGACGTTGAAGAGCTGCGGGATCTCGTCCAGCCGGAAGCGGCGCAGGAAGGCACCGATCGGGGTCAGCCGCGGGTCCCCGGGCTGCGCCAGCACCTCGCCGGAGTCCGCCTCGGCATCGCGGTGCATGGTGCGGAACTTGTAGAGCGTGAACGGCTTGTGGCCGCGGCCGACGCGCGTCTGGCGGTAGAGGACCTCGCCCGGCGAGGTGGCGCGCACGGCCAGCGCGCACGCCGCCGCCACCGGCGAGGCGAGGAGCAGCAGACTCAAGCCCGCCGCGAGGTCGAGCAGCCGCTTGAGCGGCCAGTTGATCCGCCACTCCGTCTCGCGCACCACCTCGATCAGCGGCAGGTCGTGCACCCAGCGGTAGCGCATGCGGCCGATCAGGCTCTCGAACGGCCCCGGCAGGAGGAGGACGCTGGTGTGGTCCGGCCGCGTGCCGGCGAGCCCGTCGATCAGCCGCGTCTGCCAGGAGTCGCTGCTGCCCACGAGGAGGATGTCGTCGATCCGCCCCTCGGCGAGCAGTGCCGGGAGATCCGCCGTCGTCCCCAGGCGGGGCCCGAGATCGGGCTCCTCCCCTTCGCTTGCCGTGATCTCCGCTTCACCGGGGATCGACACCCAACCCACGACGCGCAGGCCGTGCCAGGGCTCGCGCCGGAGCGTGCCGGCGAGCTCGCGCGCCGCGGTGTCGCCGCCGGCGATGGCCACCCGCCGCTCCCGCCGGCTCTCGGTGCGGTCGAGCAGCCGCCGCCAGCCGAACAGCAGCGTGAAGTCGAAGACCACGAACAGCAGCACCACCGAGCGGGGGAACTCGCGGTTGGCGAGGAACCACCAGGCCATCAGCGCCATCGCCTGGAAGGCGGAGGCGCCGGCCAGACGGCGGACCAGCTCGATCCGCCCCCGCGGCCGCGGGGCGTCGTAGAAGCCCAGGAAGTAGAGCGTGGCGAACTGCAGCAGCACCACCACCAGCCACTCCCGGGAGAGGAAGCGCAGCCGGTCCCCCGGCAGCAGACCCCGGGTGCCGGGGATCGGCACGTGGAGGCGCACCAGAAAAGCGGCCCAGAGCGCGGCGACGGCGGCGGCCCCGTCGCCCGCCATCCGCAACCAACGCCGGCGGGACTTCATGGGGCGGACTTTATACGAAGGAGGGCCTCATCACCCCGGCCCTCTTCTCCCGTCCCCTCCCGCCCTCCCTCACCGGGAGAAGAGGGAGAAAAGCAAGAATCCCCCTGGTGGAGGGATATGGCGGTTTTCCTGCCCCTGGAGGAGGAAAAGAAGAACCTGTCGCTCTTCTTCCAAGCGAGTTCCGTCCTGCTTGTCTCCCCTCTCCCGGTGAGGGAGGGTGGGAGGGGACGGGAGAGGGGCCGGGAGTGAGGGGCCGCCTTGACCCCGTTCAGCCCTGCGGATACGCTGCATTCACCCGATGAAAGTCACCGACCACCTCGCCAACGCCGATCATCCGCTGATCAGCTTCGAGATCATCCCGCCCCTGCGGGGTGGCGACGTCAAGGGGTTGCTCGCGCTGATCGACGATCTGGTCAAATACCATCCGCCGTTCATCGACATCACCAGCAACGCGGCCGAGGTGATCTACGAAGAGACGCCGTCCGGCATCCAGCGCCGGGTCAAGCGCAAGCGGCCGGGCACGCTCGGGGTCTGCGCGCTGATCCAGAACAAGTACCAGATCGACGCCGTCCCCCACATCCTCTGTCAGGGCTTCACCCGTGAGGAGACCGAGGACTTCCTGATCGAGCTTCGCTACCTGGGCATCGATAACGTCCTCGCCGTGCGCGGCGACGACAGCGGCTTCCAGAAGCCCCTCCAGTATGGCCGCAGCGCCAACCGCTACGCCTGTGACCTGGTAGGGCAGATCGCCGCGATGAACCGCGGGCGGTACATCGAGGCGGACCTGCTCAACGCCGAGCCCACCAGCTTCTGCGTCGGCGTCGGCGGCTACCCCGAGAAGCACTTCGAGGCGGCCAACCTGCTGCTCGACGTCCGCCGGGTCAAGGAGAAGGTCGAGGCCGGGGCCCACTACGTGGTCACTCAGATGTTTTTCGACAACCGGCACTACTTCCGCTTCGTCGACCTCTGCCGCGAGCAGGGGATCGAGGTGCCGATCATCCCGGGCCTGAAGATCCTGACCTCGGAAAAGCAGCTCAGCTCGATCCCGCGCAACTTCTACGTGGAGGTCCCCGCCATGCTGGCCGACGAGGCGCTCGCCAACCCCGAGCACGTCGCGGACATCGGCGTCGAGTGGGCCGCCAAGCAGTCCCAGGAGCTGCTCGACCGCGGCGTCCCCTCCCTCCACTTCTACGTCATGCAGAGCGCGGCCGCGATCAAGAAGCTGATGGCGCGGCTGAAGATCTAAGGCCGCCGGACTTCGCGGTCCACCCCGCGCACGAAGAGGTACAGCCCGAAGCAGGCGAGCAGCAGCACTCCCGAGATGATCGCCGCCGGCAGCACCCCCTCGCGGTGGCCGGCAAGGAAGCCTTCCAGGGTGGCGGTCAGCAGCCACATCTGGACGATCAGCAGGATGGCGATCAGAGCGAGCGCGCCGTCGATGGCGGTCAGGCCGCGGCGTTGGGGCGGATGGTTCGCGGAATGCTGTGGCGGATGCTGCATGGCCTCAGGCTCCTTCCGACTGGAGATCGATGCCCACCGCGATCAGCCGGTCCCCCTGGCGCCGCAGGACGATCCGCGGCAGCGGGCGCTGCGGCGGCCCCTGGAGCACGCGGCCGTCCTTCGCCGAGAAGTACCCCAGATGGCAGGGGCACTCGAAGCGCCCCTTGGCCGGCGCGTAGTAGACGGCGCAGGAGAGGTGCGTGCATTTCTGGCTGTAGGCCGCGAACTCACCTTCCGACGGCCGGATCAGGATGCAGGGATCGTTCGGCCCCGGGTAGGTGAACAGCCGGCTGCCGCCCACCGGGATCTCGCTCGCCAGCGCCACCGGCTTGACGGGATAGGCGGTCTTGCCCGCCAGCCAGCTCCGGACCAGGATCCAGACGTTCCCCACGAACATGCCGGCGCTCGTCAGCACCAGGAACTTGGCGAACTGGCGGCGGTTCACGTAGCGCTCGTCGGCCGCGAAGACCGACACCTCCTCGCGCCAGAGCGGCTCCTTCTCGTTCCGCAGCGGGTTCATGCTCCGGCCTCCTTGGCGTCCCACATGAAATCGAGGATGTCCACCGTGAGGGCCGTCTCCTCCGGCGGCAGCATCATGGAAACCCGGGTGGTGACCGTCTGGTTGCCGAACTGGAAGACGTTGACCGGTTTCTCCCGCCGCTCGCGGGCGATCCGCTCGGGGGTGACATAGGCGAGCGCCTGGCTCGGGCAGACGGTGGCGCACATCGGCCGCTTCCCGACCGAGGTACGGTCGTAGCACATGTCGCATTTCATCATCAGCTCGAGCTTCGACATCATCTTCGGGATGCCGAACGGGCAGGCGAGCACGCAGTTGGAGCAGGCGATGCAGCGCGGCTTGAGCGCCGACTGCACCACGCCGTCCTCCCCCTTCTTGATGGCGTCCGCCGGGCAGACCTCGGCGCAGGTGGGGTCGTCGCAGTGCATGCAGATCGCCGGCACGGTGGCGATGCTGTGGACGCGGTCGAGGTAGTCGACCGTGATCAGCGGGACCCCCTTGTGGGTGTCGCACTCGGCGCAGGCGGCGACGCACGACTGGCAGCCGATGCAGCGCTCCGGATCGATGTAGAACTCGTAGCCGAACATCTAGCGCCCCCCCTCTTCGGGCTCGGTGGCGAAGACCGCCAGCCGCGAGCTGTCGCGCCGCGAGGCGCCACCGGCGAGCGGCGCGGGTGAGCCCGGCGAGACGATCGGCAGCCCCTTGCCCGGCTTCGGCAGGCCGGGCGGGATTTCGGTGCGCACCCAGTCCGGCGCCTTGGCGGCCTTGGCGATCCGGCAGGCCGAGACCTTGAACTCGGGGATCTTGCTGCGCGGATCGAGCGTGCGGTGGGTCAGCCGGTTGGCGCTCCGCCCGCCGGGCCAGTGGTAGGCGATGAACACGGTGTCCGGCCGGATCGTCCGCACCACGCTGGCCTCCAGGGTGATCTCGTCGCGCCGGGTGGTGATCGTCACCCAGTCGCCGGTGGCGAGGCCGAACGTCTCCGCCAGGCGCGGGTGGATCTCCAGGCGCGGCCAGGGGTACTGGTCGACCAGCGCGCCGATGCGCCGGGTCTGGGTGCCCGAGAGGTACTGGCTGACCACGCGCCCCGTCGTCAGGTAGATGGGGAAGTCCTCGGCCACCGGATCGCCGCTCGGCCGCCACTCGGTGACCAGGAAGCGGGCCTTGCCGTCCGGATGGAAGAAGCGCCCCTCCTCGAAGAGCCGGGGGGTGCCGGGATGATCCAGGCTCGGGCAGGGCCAGAAGACGCCGAGCCGCTCGTCGATCTTCTCGTAGGTGATGCCGTAATAATCGGCGATGCCGCCGCGCGAGGCCTCGCGCAGCTCCTCGAAGATCTCGCGCGGCTCGCGGTAGGGGAAAAACCTTTCCTTTCCCAGCCGCTTCGCCAGCTCGACGTAGATGCGGCTGTCCTGCCAGGCGTTGCCCGGCGGATCGACCGCCTTCTGGATGTGGATCACCCGCCCCTCGGCGCTGGCGACGACCCCCTCCTCCTCCTCCTGCAGGCTGCCGGCGAGGACGACGTCGGCGAACTGCGCGGTCTCGGAGAGGAAGAAGTCGACCACCCCGAAGAACTCCAGCTTCTCCAGCGCCGCGCGGATGTAGTTGGAGTCTGGCAGCGAGACCATCGGGTTGAAGCAGATCGACAGCAGCCCCTTGATCTCGCCGCGGTGGATCGCCTCCATGATCTCGACCGCCGAGAGCCCGGCCTGGGGGATCTCTTCGGGGGAGATCCCCCAGACGCGAGCCACGTGCTCGCGGGCGGCCGGATCGCTGATCGAGCGCTGCCCCGGCAACTGATCGCATTTCTGGCCGTGCTCGCGCCCCCCCTGGCCGTTCCCCTGGCCGGTGACCATCATGCAGCCGGCCCCCTCGCGCCCGATATTGCCGGTGGCGAGCGCGATGTTGATCACCGCCAGGCAGTTCTCCACCCCCTTGGACTGGTGCTCGAGCCCGCGGGCGTGGAGGATGATCGCCCGCCCGGCCTGCCCGATCCAGCGCGCCGCCTGCTCGATCGAATCCGGCGGCACGCCGGTCATCCGCGCCGCGGTCAGCGGGTCCCAGGCCTCGGCCGACTTCGCCACCTCCTCGAAGCCCGTGGTGTGGGCGGCGATGAAGGCGCGGTCCTCCAGGCCGTCGCGCAGGATGACATGGAGCATGCCCATCAGCAGCGCGAGGTCGGTGCCGGGGCGCAGCGGCAGGTAGAGGTCGGCGTTGCGGGTGATCGGCGTCATCCGCGGGTCGGCCACGATCAGCCGCCCCCCCTGGTCGCGGCAGCGCCAGATGTAGCTGGTGGTGATCGGCGCGCACTCGGCGATGTTGGCGCCGATCACGAACACCACCTCCGCCTTCGGGATGTCGCTCCAGGGATTGGGTGAGCGGTCGACGCCGAAGGCCAGCTTGTAGGCGACGCCCGCCGAGACCATGCAGAGGCGGCCGTTGTAGTCGATGTGGCGGGTGCCGAGGGCGACGCGGGCGAACTTGCCGACCAGATAAGCCTTCTCCGTGGTCAGCGAGGCGCCGCCGTAGAGGGCGACGGCGTCCTTGCCATACTTCTCCTGGATCTCCGTCAGCCGCCGGGCCGTGAAGTCGAGCGCCTCGTCCCAGGCCGCCTTGCGGAACCCGCCCGGCTCGCGCATCAGCGGATCGAGCAGCCGGTCGGGGTGGCCGTTCTGCAAGTAGCGCTTGACCCCCTTCGGGCAGAGCATCCCCTCGTTGAACGGGAACTCCTCCCAGGGCTCGAAGCCCACCACCTGGTTGTCGCGCACCTTGAGCTGGATGCCGCACTGCTGACCGCAGAAGCAGCAGTGGGTCTTCACCAGCCGGTCCGGCGGCCGCTCGCGCTGCTCGTCCCAGCCGCCGGTGGGCGTGTAGTTGAGATGAGGCCCGTAGCGGGCGATCAGCTCTTCGTCGGGCAGCGGGCGTTCAGCCATGGGTCGGCGCCTCCTCGTAGATCCCGCCGGCGGCGTCCACCGGCTTCCGCTTCAGGCGGAGCTGGGCGGTCGCGATCGTCTTCCGCTTGCAGGCGGGGCAGACCTCCTGCCAGTTGCCGGCGGGGTCGCCCATCCGGTAGTCGAAGCCGAGCTGCTCCAGCCCGAGCTTCAGGTCGTCCACGTGCATCCGGGAGGCGAACCGCTCGCCGCAACGGGCGCAGAGCGCTCCTTCCCCCTCGTCGCCCGCCCGCTGATAGAGCTTGACGCCGAGCTGCGCCGGCCGCTGGAAGATGTGGAAGAACTTCCCGAACGGCAGATAGAGCAGCGCCGCGATCACCGTGATCGCATGCAGGATCGCCAGGAACCCGTAGAAGCCGCCGCGCAGCCAGAGGGTCGAGGCGGTGAGGGCGAGGCCGGTCACCGAGATGGCGAACAGCAGGATCAGCGGGAAGAAGTCGCGGCCGAAGTCCTGCACCGACCGCGCCCCGCTGTCGCGCATGCGCCGCCAGAGCGCCAGCACGATGCCGCCGAGCACCATCACCGCCGCGATGTCGAGCCCGTGGAACAGCACCCAGGCGACGGCCGTGCCGAGGGGGAACGAGCCGGTCGGAAACCCGAACAGATAGGTGACGTAGGTCGACTGGTCCTGGTCGGCGCTGCGGAAGTGGATCCAGCCGAAGACCAGCGGAAAGGTGATCGCCGCCGCCAGCAGGCACCCCCAGAAGAGGAGCTGGTGCATCCACCAGCGACGCAGCGAGCGCCGGCGGATGAACGTCTGCGCCGCGAGGTGGGTCCAGGCGACCGGCAGCAGACGGCTGAGGCCGCGCACCACCCCGCGCCGCCGCAGGAGTTGCCAGCTCCGCTGCCAGTAGATCCGCGTCGGCGGCTTCTGCAGCCAGACGAAGTAGTGGTAGGCCACCCCCCAGGTGGCGAAGATCACGGCGAAGGTATAGAGCACCAGCGCCGGATCGAAATTCTCCAGCTTGCGCGAGCCGACCACGATCGCCGCCACCAGCAGCCCCGTCCAGAGCGTCGCCCACGCCCCGGCGCGCGTCCGCTCCGAGGCCCGCAGGTGGGCGGCCGGCAGCGCCGTCTCGTGCGCCTCCTGCCGGGAGAGGAACACCCGCCGGTTGATCCACGCGAGCAGCAGGGCCATGGCGGCGAGCAGCACGAACCCCGGCCAGACCACCCCCAGGCGGTCACGGAAGACGCCGAGCAGCAACGGCGGGAAAAAGCCGCCGAGCCCCCCCATCGCCCCGACGAGGCCGGTGACCGTGCCTGTCTCCTTGGGGAAATACTGGGGGACCAGCTTGAACACCGCGCCGTTGCCGGTCCCCAGCAGCGCCGCGCAGCCGAGCGCACCGACAGAGAACGGCAGCATCGCCGGCCAGGTCATCAGCAGGGCGAACGGAAAGACCCCCAGAAAGACCCCGGCGAGCACCCGGGCGCCGCCGATGCGGTCCGCGAGCCAGCCGCCCATCGGGCGCATCAGGGTCGCCAGTACCACGAAGCCGGCGGCGCGGAAACCGGCGTCCGCCGGCGTCAGGCCGAACTGGTCCTTGAGCAGACTCGGCAAGTAGATCGAGAACGCCACGAAGCCGCCGAAGGTCAGGAAGTAGAAGAGCGAGAGCACCCAGGCGAGCGGCTCCCGGCCGACCGCCGCGAGCATCTCGACGATCCCCCGCGGCCGCACCGTCACCGGCGCGTTGCGCGCCAGCAGGCCGAAGGCGATCCCCCAGGCGATCAGCAGGACGGTCATGCCGTGGAAGACCGGCTGCCAGCCGATCCGCGCTGCCAGCAGCGGCCCCAGGAAGACCACCGCCGACTGGCCGATGTTCCCCAGGCCGTAGACCCCCAGCGCCGAGCCCTGGCGTTCGGCCGGGGTCCAGCGGGAGACGAAGCCGACGCCGATGGGGAACGCCGAGCCGGCGACCCCGAGGAAAAAGGCGACCAGGAGGAGTTGCCGGTAGCTGCCCGCGGCCGGCACCACCCAGGCGGGCACCGCCACCAGGAGCAGCAGGGCGGTGAACACCGAGCGCCCGCCAAAGCGGTCGGCGAGCATGCCCATGGGCAGCCGCAGCAGCGAACCGAGCAGCACGGGGACGGCCACCAGCAGGGCCGTCTGGGTGGCCGAGAGCGCGAACATCTCGCGGAACCGTGGGGCGAAGGCGCTGATCAGCCCCCACGCCGCGAAGCTGACGGCGAACGAGAGCGTCCCGAGGACCAGAGGGCGTGTGCTGGATGCCTGCACGCTCATGCCTAGCAGCCTACCCTACCGCCGCGTAAAGATCACCTTCGCGGGGTTCCGGCGACGATCGCCGGCACTGAGAGACGCAATTAGAACGCATCCCAGGAAGAATTGTGCTTCCCTCCTTACGGAACCGCAGCCTAATAGGTTGCATTGATAAACCGATTCGGTTATGTTGCGCTTTCAGTAAGCTGAATCAGTTTATTTGTATCGGTTCGCCTCCATATCGGTGTCGGACCTCTGGCCTAAGAGGCCGAAAGGAGAAGAGCATCATGATTCCAAAGACCCCAAAGTCGCGTTATTCGGACCACATCAAGGAATGGGAGGAGCTGACGGCCACGTTGGCAGCCATGGCCTCCGAGCTGCCGCACCTCGACCCGCAGCGGACCGCCCTGGAGAATTTCCTGGAGGAGGCCCGCGCCCTCACCCTGCAGCAGGCGAACTTCCAGGCCGGCAAGCAGAAGATCTCCGTGCAGTTGCGCACGGCGATGACCGAAGGGATGAAGGTGGCGACCGCCTTGCGGGTCAACCTGAAGCAGATCTACGGCAACCGGAGTGAGGACCTGGTGAAGTTCGGCATCCAGCCCTTCCGGGGCCGGAAGGCGAAGGCCGCCCCGGAGCCCACCCCGCCCCCCACGCCTTCCCATTCCTAGTCCTCGCGAAGTTCTCTGCCGGGGAGCCTGCGACCGGGGCAGGCTCCCTTTTTTTATCCCGCGTACTTTCCGACCCGGGAAGATCTCTTCCCCTGGCCCGCCAGAGTCTCCGACAGCTCATCAGAAGCTCTGACAGCCCATTCGAAGCTTCCAACGTTCCGTCGGAAGTTCTGACAGCCCATTGGAAGGTTCCGACGGCTCATCTAAGCTTCCGACAGCTCATCCAAGCTTCCGACAGCTCGTCAGAAGCTTCCAATGGCCCGTCGGAACCTTGGCTGAGCTGTCAGAAGCTTCCGATGGCTCATCCAAAGCTTCGACAGGCTGTCGGAACCTTGGATACGCCGTCGGAAACTTAGCTGAGCCGTTGGAAGGTTCCGACAGCTCATCGGAAGCTTCCGACGAGCCGATTGACCCCGGTACCCCGTCAACCTTGAATTGACAGGTTCTTTGTGAGGCAACCCTAGGTGGCCGCCCCCGGCGATATCACTGCATCACCGGGCCAACGGCCTGGGCTTCTTCAGCCAGGGCACCGCCCTGGGTTCCGAGGGACCCTGAAAGGCGATGCGGCCTGGAGGGCTGCGCTAACCGGCGGTCCGGAATTTCACCCAACCGATAGCGCGGCCCTTCAGGCCGCAACATGTCATGAGGCGATGACCAGACCCCAGGGCGGTACCCTGGGCTGAGGGAAAACGGCCCGTTGGGCCTCCGGATTCGAGCTTCGCCTCGCCCCGTTAATTCTGCTGTGACGTGGGCCTAGATCTCGCCCGGCGCGAACCGCGCCGGCAGGAACCAGTGGCGGCGGTAGTACTCTCCGACGCGCTCGAAGATCTCCGCGATCCCCCGCTCTTGCGAGAGGGCATCCTGGAAGACGAGCCAGGCCGCGAGCGCGTCCTTGTTCAGCCCCCAGTTCTTCATGATCGAGTAGCACTCCGCCGCGAGTTGCGCGGCCCGCGTCGTCTCCCCCTTGGCGGCGAGCACCCCCGCCAGATCGATCGTGACCAGCACCACCTCCTGATTGAGGTTCCGCGCCCGGAGCTCGTCCCACAGCTGTCCGAAGATGCTCTCGGCTTCGTCGTACTCCTTGAGGCGGAAGGCGATCTTCCCCTCGACCCAGTGCAGGCGGAGCTGGGTCAGGTCGTCCTGGAACTGTTTATAGAGCGGGCGGGCTCGCTCAAGGATTGCGAGTGCTTCTTCGGGACGGCCGCTTTCCGTAAGGAACAGTGCGAGATCATGCTGGGCGCAGAGCTCGAGACGTGGCTCTCTGGATGAATCGATAAGAGCCACCGCATTCTGGATGTGGGCGATTCCACGCTCCGGATTCACGTATCCGATCACATCTCCCATTTTGAAAAGAGTGCGCCCTTGTTGGTGGGTATCCGGCGTCGTGCGGTAGAGCTGCAGGGCTTCCTCCAGGGTCGACTCCGCCATTTCGAACTCGCCAATGTCTCGCATGTACGAGGCTTCGAGGCTCATGAGGTTTGCTTCCTCGGTAGGATCGCCCGTCCCGTTCTCCAGGTTCCGCCATGCTTCATTGAAAGAGCGGCGCGACCCCTTGAAATCGCTGGCGATCCGCTGGGCATTGCCGAGCGCCGCCCACGCGGCGGCCTTGAGGTCAGCCATGCGTTGGTCACCGACAGTCGCGGGGTCTAGCCGTTCGGCAACCAGGATGGCAAGGCGGACGATATAAACGGCTTCGGCTGGGTCTGTGCGGCTGTACCAGCGTGCTGCTTCGAGGAGACGCTCGTGCAGGCCAAAGGTGTGCAGGCGACCGTTGGATTCCACCATTGCGAAACGGGATTGTGGATTCATGGGTTCAAGCTCTGTCCACTGCGCCCACCCTCGGAGCTTCTCTACCGCAAGCCGCTGCTCGTCCTCGCTCGCGAAGGCGAGTGTTCGAGCGAAGACCTCCTCATAGGCCTGCTCCCAACCGGACTTCCCGCTCGGCTCCAGAGAGGTGAAGATGCCGATTTCGGAGGTCAGCCGGTAGGCCAGCTCCGAGCACTGGATGCAGCCGCGCAAGAGATGCCGCACGATCGGCCGGGATTCTTCACTCGCCGCTTCGAGACGGAGAAACCGCTCCAACAGCTCCTCGGGGATGTGCCACTCGGTCATGAACCCTCCCTGGATCATCCTTGTTTCGTTTCTCCTATGCTACTACAAGCGATCCGCCTAGAAGAAAAAAAGACCGCCGGGACATGCCGGCGGTTGTCGAGAGCCATGGGTATGACGCTACTAGCCGTCGGGATCCATACCAGCTCGGCCATCCTGGCTTCCGGCGGGAGCCGTGGTCGCTCCGTCTGGGTCGATCGTGCCGCGGCCGTCGGTGGGCTCTCCATTGGGATCAATCGTGCCGCGGCCCTTGGTGAGGGGCGGAAGAAGCCCGTCCAAGGCGTGCCATAGAGAGCTGAAGATGCCGTGGATCTCCGCGGGCGGTCTCGCCTCGTGGCCGCGAGCGAAGACCGGCGCGGCGGACAGGGCGACGGCGAGGAGCAGCGCGGACGCCCGGAACCGTGATCTGCGTCTCATGAGAACCCCTTCCCGAACGGCATCCGCTCTGGTCCCGGTGCGGGATGGAGGGGCCGTCCTGGCTCTACAGTGCGGCCGGAACGCGGGATTCAGTCGAAAATCGCGGGAAGGGGAGACGCGGGGTGGGGTAGGAACCGGCGTGTTACCAGAGGAATGAACTTATCGGGTGGGGAGGGAAGGGGCGCCAAACAACCAAGAGCCTTGCTCCAGCAAGATCCGTTGCAGCAACTTGCCATATTGGGTGACTTGGAGTCCCCATGAACCGGCGATAGGAACGGACTGCTTCTGATTCCAGGAGCAGATGAGGCGTGTCATGTTCGCGAGAACTTGGCCTCTATAAGAGAAAGCTGGTTCCATCTCCGTATTATCTGTATGCAGCCCTGTTGCTGCCCTCCTATACTGTGCAGTTTCCTTTGGACACTTCAAGCTATTGACCCTGCCACGACACGAAATGTCGAACTTACCGGATGCTCTCGGAACACGAGGACTTAACGCTAGTAGTTTTGTGGTGTGTAGATAACTCCCGATTAGCTGTAGTTCGGGGTAGATCTTGGAGGTGTTGACATCAATGATGTGAATATGAAGAAAATAATTTTTATCCAATTATTCACGCTTTCGAGGGCTCTCGCCGCACTGATCTTTTCGACAATTGCATTGGTGCCAGAGGCTCACAGTTGGGCTGTTTTTTTATATTTTTATGCGGTGGCAAGTGATTTTGCTGACGGCTTCTTGGCCCGAAGGCTTAGAATAACCACGGATTTTGGAGCCGCACTGGACGGCTTTGGCGACAAATATCTTTCGATTGTGTCGGCGTTGTTCCTGGCTGCTCGTGGATTTTCTTTACCCGCCTGCTGCTTCATTCTTCTTCGTGATTGCCTTGTGGCTGGATTGCGCGCCATAAGAGTTAATGGCGCTCCACTATTCCCTCCGGCCAGACTGCTTGGAGGTCTCACCGGAATTCCTGTACGAATTCTAACAACTATAGTATTGCTGTGGGACTCTCACGTGCAAAGCCAGGGGCTTATGGCTGAATTGGCAGTTTGGCTTACGGCCGCTGGTCCAGGCGCAAGCCTGGTGTATTCTCTTCATAAGGAAAGGTCCAAAATCTGGAGAGCTCTCATGGGTAATGAGTCATAACAAATAAAGTCGGGCGAGTATTTTCCCTATGTGATTTACACTCCACGCGATAAAAGGAGAACT
The DNA here is from genome assembly GCA_963698025.1 of uncultured Acidobacteriota bacterium. Taxonomy (GTDB): domain Bacteria; phylum Acidobacteriota; class Thermoanaerobaculia; order Multivoradales; family UBA5704; genus DATARR01. Next base: position 5,357,189 of record OY969112.1, read on the forward strand.
GCATGCGGCTCCAATAATTTTGGTTACCTTTGAAAATTGCGGCCAATTAGGTAGATCCTTAACGTTTTTGCATACCTCACGGAGGCTGCATAGGATGCCGACGCTGCTCTGCGAGATTTTCGAAACATCGTCCTCGTTCGTAATTTTATCATAAATCTCATCTTGTCTCTTTGTGATCTCGGCTAGCTGCCGATGTTTTTCATCTGCAATGCATTTTTTTAGCGCTGCGGCAGGGAGCATATACAAAATAATAAAAAGCGTGCAAGTCAAAATTAACCCACCGATGGTAGTGATATCATACTTGCCATGAACAACGAAAGCGGCGAGCGTGAGTAAGCTAGACGCGACAACAACGGGAATCATAGGATTTATCACGGAGTCTATAAATATGTTAACGCCGCCGCACTCGTCCGAGTGGTAGGGCTTCAACCTGATCCCCCTCCGCTTGGAAAGCGAGAGAAGTATGGTGCGAGCTGTAATAGACAAGACTATCTGTGCATGGGTTAGGGCGGGGGCCAAGAGAACCAACAAGTAAAATTTGTAGATTCTTGTACTCCAATAACCCCATGGATGATATACAGAATCCCAAAAGTCTTTCTTCACAAACTCAAAAGGCATCTGGTTTTGATATGTATTCCATGCAAAGGCACAGAGCCCTAAAAATGTACAGATGCTATAGACCGCGCGTCCAACATTGGAATCTGCGAGCAGAGACAATCTAAATTGTGAAATATGAGCCGGCAGTATGCTCTGGGCGGCCTCTGCGGTTAGGACTGGAGCTGCCGTATTAGGCAGGTCAAGAAAATTTTTTATAGACTTGGCAACCGAAAACGGAATAATGCACTGAGCGCTCAAAAATATTAATATGCCGGGATGCTGGAGAAACCCCACAGCCGTACCCGACATAAAGAGAGTGCCATCGATTCTTGCTGCCGCTGCCAAGCCACTCGCAAAAATAAGAGTGAGCACTAAATTTGCCTTCGCAGGATCTAAAGGTCTCTTGAAGCGCCGCTCAAGCCAGCCGACATAAGCAAATGCTTTGTAATTTCTGAGAATATCAGGGGCCATAACGTTATAGCGATAATCGGGAGTTATCTGGGAGAGTTGTCGTTTAAGTATTTAGACAAGGCACGTTTGCTACTATAGCACTAGTTGACTCGATTTTGGTACCGGCCAGTCACATATAGCAGAGCCTCTTTACAGGGACGCGGGTCTCTTCTCTCCCTAGGAAGACGTCTAGGGTTCAAGTGTCGTAACCGGTACCTGGGCACTAAACTTAAAAAGGCGTCGCGGATGGCGCGCAGTTAGGATCTGCCTTTGGCACCGGGCGTCTACTTCAGTATAGATCTGGGTTGTAACGATCGACCGATGGCCCAGCAAGTGCTGGATATTTCTGATATCTACACCTCCCTCCAAGAGAAGAGTCGCTACCGAATGCCGAAGCATGTGCGGAGTCACTCGCCCTCCTATCCCCGCTCCGTCAGCGTACCGCCTCAATCCTGCCCGCACCGATTGCTCCGACAGCCGTTCCCCCAGCCGGTTATGGAAGAAGTACCCATTTCCTTCTACATCATCCCTCCAGAGCTCCTGGTAGTTCCGCACAGCCGCCGTGACCTCCTCGTCGCAGAGCTGCAGCATCCTCTCTCTTCCCCCTTTTCCTAATATCTTAACCCGACCTCTCCGCAAATCTACATCCTCATCCTTGAGATGGCACACCTCGGCCACCCGTGCCCCCGTGGCGAAGAGGATCTCCAGGACGGCGATGTCCCGCACCAGGGCCTTGTAGGCGTAGGACTCCCGGTCCGGGTGGTCCTGCTTGAGGCGGTAGAGGTGCTTGAAGAGGCGCTTGAGGTCGGCGAGGGGGATGGTGCGGGGGAGGCGGCGGGTCTCTTTGATGCGGACCTCCATCTTGCGGAAGGGGTTGACGGCGATCGTGTCCTCCCTCTCGAGGAAGTGAAAGAAGGCCTTGAGGGTCGCCACTTTGCGCTTGATGCTCTTCTCCTTCAGGGGGCCGAAGAGGCTCTTGATGTAGGCGCGGAGGGCGGTCTTGTCCACCGCGGGGAGGGTGGTGAGCTCCAGGTGGGTGGCAAGGTACTCGGTGAACTGGCGGAGGTCGATCGAGTAGGCCTTGAGCGTCTTCGGGCTGAGGTTCTTCTCGTAGCGGCAGTGGAAGAGAAACTGCGTGACGGCTTCCTGTAATTCCATTCGTGGATCTCCCCTTCAGGATCTCGAAAGCGGGGATCATAGCGTCGAAAGACGCGACCGCGCCGGGGGAGAGTGTGCGGATCGTGTTGTAAGGCGAGAATGTCCGGTAGAGGCGTCGTTGAGGGCGACCGCAGGTCGCCCCTACAACCACGGTCGAGATTTTGTTGTAGGGGGGACCTGCGGTCGCCGTGAACGGTGCCGCAAAAGCAGAGAGCCCGGCGTGCGCCGGGCTCTTCTCGGGAAGGTATGAAAATCAGGGTCTACCGCTGGCCGGGGGGACGATTCGGGTCCTGGTTGTCGTCCTGGTGCTGCTGCCGGTTCCGGCGATCCTGCTGCTTCTGACGGTCTTTGCCGTTCTGGTTGTCCTTGGGCGCCTGCTGACCCCGGGTTTGGCCGTTGTTGCGGTCCGACGGGGGCTGCTGCTGCGGCTGAACCTTCCGTTCCGGCTGATCCTGCGGCGGCCGCTGGTACTGCTGCCGGTCGGTCTGCGGCGAGCGCTGACGGTTGTTCGGGTCCTGGGCCTGGTTACGGTCGCGCGGCTGGGTGGTGTACTGCCGCTGACGGTTGGCCCGGTCCTGCTGGGCCTGCTGATCGGCCGGGGGCTGCTGCTGCTGGCGGCCATTATTCTGGACCTGGGGCCGGGCCTGGGGCTGGTAGCCACGCGGCTGGTTGTTGCCATACTGCCGCTGCCGGTCGGCCTGGGGCTGATCCGGAGCCTGGACCTGCCCCGGACGCTGCGTGCCGTAGGTGCGCTGGCGGCCGTTCTGATTCTGACCGTTCTGGTTCTGGTTCTGGTCCTGCGGCCGCTGCCGGTTGTACGGAGCGACCTGTCCCTGGCCTTGCACCTGGCCACGGTCCTGGCCCTGCACCTGCCGCTGGGCGCGGTTCGGGTGGCTGGCCTGGAACTGCTGGGCGCTCACCACCGCTCTGCGGGCGGTCGGACGCGAGGTTGGCGGGGTCACCTGGGCGCTCCGCTGCACCTGCGGCCGGAAGATCTGGACCCGGTTGCCCTCGATCCGGGCTCCACGCTGGCGGTAGCCCTCGGCGCCGAGGTCGGCGATCTGGTAGCGCGGCACCGTGCGGCCGACGACTCGCTGGATTCTGTCGATCGGCACGCCCTGGTTGTAGACGCGGCCGCCGTCGTGCCGGTAGCTGGTGTAGTTGCGGGTCCGTCCGAAGAACGACACCACCTGCACCCGCGGCACGATGTAGGCGCCGATGCTCACCGAGAGGAAGTTGCGCTCGGGCACGAAGACGTAGGCCTCGGGCGCCAGCCGGTAGCCGCCGCCGTAGCCGGCGTTGATGTCGTAGGAGGGGGGCAGGGGAGCCCAGCCGACGTAGTTGTCCCCCTCCTGCCAGTCGACCCAGGCCGGCGCCCACTCGTCGCCGGGCACCCAGGACCAGCCGATCTCGGGATCTTCGTACCAGCGGCCGTAGTGATAGGTCGCCCAGCCGTAGGGCTCTTCAGAGATCCAGGTCCAGCCTTCATCGGTCCAGACCCAGTGGCCGTCCTGATAGGGGCGCCAGTTCGAGGAGACCTGGTTCGGCGTCCAGACCCAGCCGTAGCTGGGGCGCTCGATCCAGTTCCCGTAGGACGCCAGGTTGTCGTAGAAGAAGCCCAGGTCCACCGAGGCACGGCCCGAAGAGCCGATGTGGATCCCCGCCGAGATGGACGGTTGGGCGTAGGCCACCCCGGCGGTGCTGCCCAGGAGGCTCAAAGCCAGGAGCATGTTGCGTGTGGTTTTCATAGGTTACCTCGCCGTTTGTTGATCCACGCGTTGTCAGGGTTTACCGTAATCGGAATCGTCAGCGCAGTCATCTTGATATAAGGCAAGAGGCGTGCCAGGGCCTTTTCCCAGCGGGAACGGCCGGTGGGACTCCCGGGGAGGACGGTCGTGGGTCCTGGAGCGGACGATTCGCGGGAGCTGGAGAAAAAAAGAGCCCGGCGGGGATCGCCGGGCTCTTCTTTCGGGAATCAGGACGGCCCCACGAGGCCGCCCCCACGGGTCTAGTTGCCGCCGCCGTGGCCGCGGCGGCGGCCATTGTCGCCGCCACGGTTCTCCCGCTGCTGCGGGGCCTGTCTCTGCGCGCGCGGAGCCTCGTACGAGCGCTGCCGCTCGGCCGGCCGCTGAACCTTCGGCGCCTGGTATTGCCTCTGCTGACGCTGCTGGTACTGCGGAGCCTGGTACTGCCGCTGCTGGTACTGCCGCTGTTGGTACTGCGGCGCCTGGTACTGACGCTGCTGTTGAATCCGCGGGGCCTGGTACTGGCGCTGCTGGCCCTGCCCCTGAACCTGCGGGGCCCGGTAGGAGCGCTGCTGGCCGTCGCGGGACGGATAGCTCAGGCGATTGTCCCGGCCGTTGTTCTGGCCATAGTTGCGGCCGTTGTTCTGGCCGTAGGTTTGACCGTAGCTCCGGCCGTTGCTCTGGCCATAATTGCGGCCAGTATTGGTGCGGCCAGTATTGATGCGGCCAGTATTCTCGCGGCCGTTGATGCGCCCGTAGGTCTGGGCGTAGTTCCGCTGGCGGTCCGGATGGTCCGCCCGGAACCGGTTGGCGTCCACCACCGAGCCGCGGGCGCCCGGACGGTCGAGCGGCGAGCCTCCACGGCCTCTCTCCACCCGCGGGCGGTAGAAGGCGACGCGGTTGCCGTCGACCCGGTAGCCGCGGCCATGGTAGCCGTCGAGCTCGGACAGATGATAGCGCGGCACCCGGCCGTAGTACCGCTGGATGTGGTCGAACGCCACGCCGCGGTTGAAATACCGGCCGCCGGAGTACCCGTAGTAGGTGCAGTTGCGAGTACGGCCGAAGAACGCGTTCACGCGGATCGACGGCAGGAAGAAGTCGAAGAGGTTCACCGACAGGAAGTAGCGCGTCGGCACGAAGAGGTAGGCCGCGGGCGCGATCCCGTAGGCGTAGCCGCCTCCGTAACCGTAGCCGCCGCCGTAACCGCCACCGTAGGCGTAACCACTGTCGTAGCCGTAGCTGCCGTAGCCGCTGTCGTAGCCACCCTGGTAGCCCTGGCCGTCGTCATAGCCATAGCCACCGTTGTCGCCGTAACCGTCGTCGGCGTAGCCGCCGTCATAGCCGCCGCCGTCGTTGCCACTGTTATAGCTGGCGTTGACGTTGGCGCCGGGGGGGAGGGGAGCCCAGCCGACGGAGTCTTCCCCTTCCTGCCAGGAGACCCAGGCCGGAGCCCAGTCGTTACCGGGCACCCAGGCCCAGCCGATCTCGGGGTCCTGATACCAGCGGCCGTAGTGATAGGTCGCCCAGCCGTAGGGCTCGTCGGTGAGCCAGGTCCACCCCTCGTCGCTCCAGACCCAGTGGCCGTTCTGGTAGGGGCGCCAGCTCGCGGCGACGTCACGCGGCGTCCAGACCCAGCCGTGGCTCGGGCGCTGGATCCAGTTCCCGTAGGACGCCAGGCTGTCGTAGAAGAAGCCGAAGTCGACCGAGGCGTGGCCCCGGGACCCCACCTGGACGCCCGCCGAGAACGAGGCCTGGGCGGAGGCCGCTCCGGCGGCGCTGCCCAGGAGGAGCAGTGCGAAGAGTGCGTTGCGTGTGGTTTTCATCAGGGTTACCTCGTCGTGTTGTGGTGTGCCGCGCTTGTTGGAATCCCGAGTTTGGAGATCAGCAGCGCGGGTCACCCATCCCTCTATTTGGCAAAGGCTGTGCCAAGTCCTTTCCCCGGGGGAGCGGAGCCGGCGGGACCCCTCGGGAGGACGGTCGTGCGGCCTGCAGCGGACGGTGGAATCGAACCCTCACCTCAGGCCCTGCCGAACCGACCCTCATCACCCCGGCCCTCTTCTCCCGACCCGGGAGAAGAGGGAGGAAGGCAGGAAGATTTGCCATTGTCTTTCTCCCCTCTCCCGGGTCGGGAGAGGGGCCGGGGGTGAGGGTTCGAGGGGTACAGACCCGATCCAACACAAAAAAGCCCGGCGGAATCGCCGGGCTCTCGTTGAACAGGATGAAATCGGCTCTATTGGCCCGGGGGCTTCCCGTGGCCGCGATGGCCGCCCTGGCCACCGCCCTGGCCGGCTTGGCGCTGGGGGTGAGGGGCGCCGCCGCCGCGGTTGGCCCGCGGCTGCGGCTGTGCGGCCTGGCGCTGCTGGCGGGAAGCCTGGGCCTGCTGGCGGTCGACCCGGACCTGCTGACGGTCCGTCCGGACCTGCCGCTGATCGACTCGGGTCTGGCGCTGATTGACCCGGGCCTGCCGCTGCTGGGCCACGGCCTTCTGCTGCTGGCGGGGGGCTTGAGCCTGCCGCTGCTGGCGATCGACCCGGACCTGCTGACGATCCACCCGGACCTGCCGCTGGTCGACGCGGGTCTGCCGCTTATTGACCTGAGCCTGCCTGACCTGAGCCTGCCTCTGGGCCACGGCCTTGGGTTGCCGGACGCCCTGGGCCTGCCGCTGCTGGGCGCGATCGACGCGGGGCTGCCGCTGGTCGACCCGGGCCTGCCGCTGCTGGATGGCGGCCTTCTGCTGCGGGGCCTGACGATCCTGCCGGGCCAGGCGCTCCTGCCGCCCCACGCGGTTGGGATGGGCAGCCCGGAACTGGGCCGCGCTCACCACCGCCCGCCGGGCGGCTGCCCGCTGGATCGGCGGAGCGATCCGGGCCGCCTTCTGCACCTGCGGCCGGAAGAACGCGACGCGGTTGCCCTGGAAGCGGGCGCCACGCTTGCGATAGTCCGCCCCGAGGTCGGCTACCTGATAGCGGGGCACTCTGCGGCCGGCGTACCGCTGGACCCGCTCGAACGACAGGCCCTGGTTATAGACCCGGCCGCCGTTGAACCGGTAGTTGGTGTAGTTGCGGGTCTGGCGGAAGAGCGGCAAGACACGCTCCCGCGGCAGGATGTAGCCCGCGAGGCGGGGCGCCAGGAACTCGCGCTCGGGCACGAAGACGTAGTCCTCGGGCGCGATGCCGTAGGCGTAGCCGCCGTAACCGCTGCCGACGCTGACGCTGACGTTCACGCCGGGGGGGAGGGGAGCCCAGCCGACGTAGTCGGCCCCCTCCTGCCAGGAGACCCAGGACGGCGCCCACTGGTCGCCGGGGACCCAGGACCAGCCGATCTCGGGATCTTCGTACCAGCGGCCGTAGTGGTAGGTCGCCCAGCCGTAGGGCTCGCCGGAGATCCAGGTCCACCCCTCGTCGGTCCAGACCCAGTGCCCGTCCCGATAGGGGCGCCAGCTCGTGGAGACCTCGCGCGGCGTCCAGACCCAGCCGTGGCTCGGGCGCTCGATCCAGTTCCCGTAGGAAGCGAGATCGTCATAGAAGAAGCCGAGATCCACCGCGGTCCGGCCCGAGGGACCGATGTGGACCCCCGCTGCAACCGAGGTCGCGGCCCGGGCCGCGCCGGCGGTGCCGCCCAGGAGGAGCAGGGCGCAGAGTACGTTGCGTGTTGTTTTCATGGGGTCACCTCGCATTTGGGTTCCGCGCGTGTTGAGAGACGAGATCGGGATCAGCGCGGTCACTCTGGGTATAGGGCAATAGCTGTGCCACCCTGTTTCCATAGGAGGGGCTCGAGGTGCATCCCCCTGGAGAGGACGGTCTTGCGGTCGGGAGCGGACGGTTGGAAGAGAAAAGCCCCCTGGAAGGGGGCTATCAAGTTCGTTGAGCCGGCTTCAGCCGGTCTTTCATTCCAGCGTAGCCCGGGCATTGATGCCCGGGCCGGCCGTGCCCTCTACAGCGGCGGTTTTCCGTGCTGCTGCTTTTCCTTCTCCTGCTGCTGTTGCCCGCGCTGCTGACCCTGCTGCCGTTGCGGAGGGGGCTGCTGTTGCTCTTGCTGGCGTTGCCGTTGCGGGGCAGCCTTTGGCGGCGGCTGTTGCTGCTGGCGCTGCCGTTGCGGGGCGGCCTTCGGAGGCTGTTGCCGCTGCTGCTTTGGCGGGGCCACCTGCTTCTGTGGAGGCGGCTGTTGCTGCTGCCGCTGCGGGGCGACCTGCGGACGCTGCCGCTGGACGGCCGGCTGCTTCGGTTGCTGGACGGCCGGCTGCTTCTGCTGGCGCGTGGCGCGGGGGTTCTGGGACTGATCCTGCGGGCGCACCTGGGGCTTCTGCTGCCGCTCGGCGCGTGGGGCCGGCTGCACCGCGGGGCGGGTCGGCGGCGGCTTGACCGCCTGCCCGCTCGTCCCCTGGGCCATGGCCCGGCGGGCGGCCCGGTTGGGGTTTTTCGCCTGGAACTGGGCCGCGGTCACCACGGCGGCCCGGGCGGCCGGACGGGCGGAAGGGGGCGTCACTTTCGCCGCCCTCTGCACCTGCGGCCGGAAGATCTCCACCCGGTTGCCCTGCACCCGGGCGCCGCTGCGCCGCTGGTCGGCCGCGAGGTCGGCCAGCTGGTAGCGCGTCACCTGGCGGCCGACCGCCCGCTGGATGCGATCGATCGGCACACCCTGGTTGTAGACCTGATTGCCGGAGTAACGGTAGTTCGAATAGTTGCGGGTGTTCCGGAAGAACGTCCCCACCCGCTCGCGCGGCACGATGTAGGTGGAGAGGCGCAGATCCAGGAAGTTGCGCTCGGGCACGAAGATGTAGGCCTCCTGCGAGAGCGAGACGGAGAGAGCGCCGTTGAAGCCGGAGCTGAGGGTGACCGAGGGGGGCAGGGGAGCCCAGCCGACGTAGTCGCCCCCCTCCTGCCAGGAGACCCAGGACGGCGCCCACTGCTCGCCGGGGACCCAGGTCCAGCCGATCTCCGGGTCCTCGTACCAGCGGCCGTAGTGGTAGGTCGCCCAGCCGTAGGGCTCGTCGGTGACCCAGGTCCACCCCTGATCGGTCCAGACCCAGTGGCCGTCCTCATAGGGGCGCCAGTCCGCGGAGACGTCGCGCGGGGTCCAGGCCCAGCCGTAGCTCGGGCGCTCGATCCAGTTGCCGTACTGGGCGAGGTCGTCGTAGAAGAAGCCGAGATCCACCGAGGACTGGCCCGAAGGGCCGACGTGGATCCCCGCCGAGATCGAGGGCTGGGCGAAGCCGGCTCCGGCGAGGCTGCCCAGGAGGAGCAGGGCCAAAAGCGTGATGCGTGTGGTTTTCATGGTCCACCTCTGAATTCGTTGGTGGGACGCGGGGGGATTCCCCGCGTCCGGAAGCTTGCGATGCCGTCAGTTTCGATAAGAGCAATAAGCGGGCCAGACCGGTCGGGCGTCCCTCCGCCCGGTCATGCTGGAGCGGGACCGCGTTGCCAACCCTTCGGGGGCGCGATAGCATCGCCCGGCCCTTCACCGGGGCACCGAGAGGAGAAACGACCGTGGACTTTTCCCTGACCGAAGAGCAGCGCGCCATCCAGGAGACCGCGCGGGAGTTCGCCCGCCGCGAGGTCGATCCGATCGTCGAGGAGATCGACGAGAGCCAGAAGTTCCCCCGCGAGGTGATCCGCAAGGCGGGGGAGCTCGGGTTCCTCGGCATCATCTTCCCCGAGGAGTACGGCGGCGCCGGGCTCGGCTACACCGAATACGTGATCATCGTCACCGAGCTGTCGCGGGTGGACCCGTCGGTGGGCATCAGCATCGCGGCCCACAACTCGCTCTGCTCGAACCACATCTACAAGTTCGGCAACGAGGAGCAGAAGCAGCGCTGGCTGGTGCCGCTCGCTCGGGGTGAGAAGATCGGCGCCTGGAGCCTCACCGAGCCGGGCGCGGGCTCCGACGCGGCCGGCACCCGCACCCGCGCCGAGCGGGTGGATGGGGGGTGGATCTTGAACGGCGCCAAGACCTTCACCACCCACGGCAGCGTCGGCGACACCTGCGTCGTCTTCGCGGTGACCGACGCCGGCGGGCCGCGCGGCCGCAACATCTCGGCCTTCGTGCTCGACAAGGGGATGGAGGGGTTCCGCCCCGGCAAGAAGGAGAACAAGCTCGGCATCCGCGCCTCCGACACCGCCGAGGTGGTGATGGAGAACTGCTTCGTCTCGGAGGACCGGCTGCTCGGCAAGGAAGGGGAGGGGTTCAAGCAGGCATTGCAGATCCTCGACGGCGGCCGCATCTCGATCGCCGCGCTGGGGCTCGGCACGGCGATCGGCGCCTTCGACACGGCGCTCGCCTACTCCAAGGAGCGCGAGCAGTTCGGCAAGCCGATCTCCCACTTCCAGGCGATCCAGTTCGCGCTGGCCGAGATGGCCACCCGCATCGCGGCGGCGCAGATCCTGACCTTCGCGGCGGCCGAGGCGATGGACCGCGGAGCCAAGGTCTCGCGCCTCGCCTCCGAGGCCAAGCTCTACACCGGCGAGGCGGCCGTCTTCTGCTCCGAGCGGGGCGTGCAGATCCTCGGCGGCTACGGCTTCATCAAGGATTACCGGGCCGAGAAGTACTACCGCGACGCCAAGATCTGCACCATCGGCGAGGGCACCAGCGAGATCCAGCGGCTGGTGATCGCGCGCCACCTGCTGAAGGGGCGCTCCTGAAGGGGGAGCTTCTGAAAGGGGAGACACTGTGAGGGGTTCCCTCGACGATCTCGTCCCGCGCCTGTTCGAGCGCAATCCGCGCGCCCTCGGGCGGGGGATCTCGATCCTCGAGGATGGCGGCGGCGGCCAGCGCGAGCTGATCCGCCGCGTCTACGGCGAGACCGGTAAGGCGCGGGTGGTGGGGATCACCGGCCCGCCCGGCGCCGGCAAGAGCACGCTGGTCGACCGCCTCGCCCGGCTGATCCGCCAGCGCGGGCAGACGGTCGGCATCCTCGCCGTCGATCCCACCAGCCCGTTCACCGGCGGCGCCCTGCTCGGCGACCGCATCCGCATGCAGACTCTGTATACCGACCCCGGCGTCTTCATCCGCTCGATGGCCACCCGCGGCGCCATGGGCGGCCTCGCCCGCGCCTCGCGCGACGCCGTCGACCTGCTCGACGCCGCCGGCTTCGACTGGGTGCTGGTCGAGACCGTCGGGGTCGGCCAGGACGAGGTGGACATCGTGCGCACCGCCGATACCGTCGTGCTGGTGACCATCCCCGGCCTGGGGGACGACATCCAGGCGATCAAGGCGGGGATCCTGGAGATCGCCGACGTCTTCGTGATCAACAAGGCCGACCGCGAGGGGGTGGAGCGGACGGCGAAGGACCTCCAGATGATGCTGTCGATCGGCGAGCACGGCGAGTGGCTGCCGCCGATCGTCAAGACCGTCGCCTCCCGCGAGGAGGGGGTGGACCGGGTGCTCGCCGAGATCGAGCGCCACCGCGAGCACCTGGCGGCGAGCGGCGAGATCGAGCGCCGGCGCCGCTCGCACCTGCGGCTGCGGGTGGAGACGATCCTCAAGGAGCGCGTGGTGGCCGCCGCCGACCGCGTGCTCGGGGTCGACCGCGAGGTCGAGCGCGGGCATCAGGAGAAGATCGATCCCTACCGGGTGGCCGACCGCCTGTTCGCCGGTGTGCTCGAGGATGCCCGCGAGGAGACGGAGCTCGCCGAGGACGCCGGCCCGGCCGGACCCACCGAGGAGCGGATGGCATGACGGGGGAAGCGCTTTGATGGAGGCGAAATGATCGGCAAGATCGACCACGTCGGCATCGCGGTCCGCTCGATCGACGAGGCGCGCGGGCTCTACGAGGCGATGGGGCTCCACGTCGAGGCGATCGAGGAGGTGCCGCACGAGGGGGTGCGGGTGGCGATGATCGCCTGCGGCGAGTCGCGCATCGAGCTGCTGGAGCCGATGACGGAGGATTCCCCGATCGCCAAGTTCCTGGAGAAGCGCGGCCCCGGCATCCACCATCTCTGCCTGGGGAGCGACGACGTGCGGGCGGACGACGCCCGGCTGCGCGAGGCCGGCTACCAGGTGCTCCGCCCCGAGCCCACCCGCGGCGCCGGCGGTTGCTGGGTGCAGTTCGTCCACCCGAAGAGCGCCGGCGGGGTGCTGCTGGAGCTGTCGGAGGGGGAGCACGGCGCGGAGGCCCCCACCCCTGCCACCCCGTAGGGGCGCAGCATGCTGCGCCCTTGTAGAAGAGACCAAGCAGCCGTAGGGGCGCAGCGCCCTTGTGGAAGAGACCAAGCAGCCGTAGGGGCGCAGCATGCTGCGCCCACCAACGTGCCGCGGCCGGGCAGGGCGCAGCATGCTGCGCCCCTACGGAAGACACGGAAGACACGGAAGACGGGATAAAGTCGAGCCATGATCCGCCCCGGTTCCCTGGTGATCGTCCACCTGATCAATCCGACCGAGAAGTTCTGGGGGATCCTCCAGGAGCTCGGGGTGGCGGGGGTGATGCTGCGCGGCATCAACGTCTCGAGCTTCGACGACTGGATGGCGCAGGCCTCGCGCCGGGGGGACCAGACGCTCGGCCTGTCGACGATGTTCGTCCCCCTCTTCCGGGTCGAGCGGATCTTCCTCGACGAGGCGGTCGGCGAGGTCGAGAGCTACCGCCAGCGCTTCCAGCAGCGGGTCGGGATGGACGTCGAGCGCTACCTCGGGCTGCACGCGGAGGAGGGGGAGGAGTCCTCCGAGGTGCCGTCGTAATCCCCCGCCCCTAGAACTGGACGTTCTTCACGAAGAAGGCGGTGACGTCCATCTTCCTGGCGACGAGATCGGCCGCCATGTCCGGCGTGAGCACGAACTGGCCCGCCCGCTCGTGCGCCGGGGTGGTCAGCAGCACCTCCAGGGCGGCCACCCGGCCGGGGAGCGCGTCGCGGACCTGGAGCAGAGCGTTGGCTGCGGTGCCGAGCGCCTTGAAGACGGAGCCCTCGGAGTTGGTGCTGATCTCGATCAGCGGGCGGTCCCCCTGCGTCCCCTCGTAGATCTCGATCTCGTCGAGCCCCTGGCCATGGAAGAACTGCTGCAGCTGGGCGGTGACGTCGGCGTGGGAGTAGGGCTTGCGGGAGAGGGTGGAGAGATCGGTGTAGCCGGCCTTGGTCTTCAGGAGGCGCCCGCCGGCGGGCTGGTCCTTGTCGCGTTTGGCGCCCGGTACGTCGCGCGGGCCGGCGCTCTTCTTGGCGATCAGGTCCGCCAGGGTCTGATCCTTCTGCGGCTGGGCGGGCACGGTCCCGATGTCCTGCGGGGAGCCGGGGATCACCACGCCGGTGCCGTAGCCGCTCCGGTTGGCGGCCTCGGTGCGGGGCACGTCGATCTGGTCGACGCGCACGAACGTCTCGGTGCCGTTGAGCAGCGTGATGATCGCCCGGCCGTTCTGGACGTTGTACTTCTGCTTGGCGACCAGGCTGGAGCCGTCCTTGAGGATGATCGTGTAGCCGGCGCCGGCCAGCAGGGACGCCGCCGTTACCAGAATGAGCAGAATCAGGGCGAGCAGGGCCAGGGTGGCCGGACGCGAAGAGCGCGAGTGCCGCATGACAGTTTTTCCTCCTGCGCGAAAATCGGCCCATGATACCCTGTCGCGGCCTGACTTGGTAAGGCCCGCCGGTCTTCGCGTCAGGTAGGGGCGCAGCATGCTGCGCCCCTACGCAAATCGGGCGAACCAGCGGACGAAAGGAAGCTCCAGGCTTGAAATCTTCCCCATCCTCCGGCCTCCTCGTGCTCGAGGACGGCTCCGTGTTCGCGGGCGAGGCCGTCTCCCCCGGCACCCGTTTCGGCGAGGTGGTGTTCAACACCTCGATGACCGGCTATCAGGAGGTGCTCACCGACCCCTCCTACCGCGGCCAGATCGTGGTGATGACCCAGCCGCACATCGGCAACTACGGCACCACGCCCGAGGTCTCCGAGTCGGAGCACCCGTGGGTCGAGGGGTTCATCGCCCGGCAGTTCACCGTCCACCCCTCGGGCTCGGTGGGGGACGAGAGCCTGGTCTCTTACCTGCGGCGCTACGGCGTGCCCGCCCTCCAGGGACTCGACACCCGGGCCGTGGTGCGGCGGCTGCGCGACCGCGGCGCCCTGCGCGGCGTGCTCACCACCGAGCGCTCCGACGTCGAGGCCCTGGCCGCCGAGCTGGCCGATTTCCCGACCATGGCCGGCCGGGCGCTGGTGGATGAGGTGACCTGCGCCGCCCCCTACGAGATCCCGGCGGTGGGGGAGGAGCGCCGCCACCTCGCCGTCTACGACTTCGGGGTGAAGACCAACATCCTCCGGTCTCTCGCCGAGCGCGGCGCGCGGCTGACGGTGCTGCCGGCCCGCACGCCGGCCTCCGACGTGCTGGCGCTGGGGGCCGACGGCGTCGTGCTGTCGAACGGGCCGGGCGACCCGGAGCCGCTCACCGGGATCGTCGACAACGTCCGCGAGCTGATCGCGGCCGCGGTGCCGGTCTTCGGCATCTGCCTGGGGCACCAGCTTCTCGGCCTCGCCCTGGGCGGCCGCACCTTCAAGCTCAAGTTCGGCCATCACGGCGGGAACCAGCCGGTGCGCGACCTGGTGACCGGCAAGGTGGCGATCACCAGCCAGAATCACGGCTTCGCCGTCGATCCCGCGTCGCTCCCGGCCTCCTGCGCCGTCACCCAGGTCAACCTGAACGACGGCACGGTCGAGGGGTTCGCGGTCACCGACAAGCCGGTCTGGTCCGTGCAATACCACCCGGAGGCCGCTCCCGGTCCGCACGACGCCTCGTTCCTCTTCGACCGCTTCCTCGACGCGACGGCGCGGAAGTGAGGAGCGCCCACGCCTCGCCGCCCGGGATTGAAATCCCGGGCTACCGACGGCCGTCCCATCCGGGACTCCCCGGGTTCCTTTTCCTTGCAGAGCCCCGGCAAGGGGCGACTGTCGGTAGCCCGGGATTTCAATCCCGGGTGCGAGGCCAGGTGCCGTGAAAGATCCTTCCCTCGCCGGCCCGCTGCCGTGGGTGATCGCCTGGCGGTTCCTGCGCGGGCGGCACAGCCGGCTGCTCGACGGCACGGCGCGGGCGGCGCTGCTCTCGACCGCGCTGGGGGTGATGGCGATGGTGATCGCCATGGCCCTGATGACCGGCTATCGCGAGGATCTCCAGAACAAGCTCGTGCGCGGCAACGCCGCGGTGCTCGCCTATCCGGTCGGCGGCCAGACCGGCGCGCTGACGGCCGACAAGAAGCGCCGGCTGCTGGCCATCCCGGGGGTGCGGCGGATCGGCCGCGTCGCCTACGGGCAAGGGTCGCTCTCCAGCGCCAAGGTGCCGCAGGGGCTGGAGGTGGTGCTGCGCGGCGTCGATCCCGGCGGCGGACAGCTCACGGCGACCGCCGGTCAGCTCCGCCCGACGCCGGCGGGGATCCCGTCCGGCGTGCTCGGCAAGGATCTCGCCGGCCGGCTGGGCGTCCGGCCGGGGGACGTCCTCCGTCTGGTCTCCCTCGGCATGGTGGAGGGGCGGCCGCGCTTCCGCTACCAGAGCGTGCGGGTCTCGGCGACTTTCGCGACCGGCTTCGCCGAGTTCGACCGCAGCTGGCTGCTGCTCGACCGCCCCCTGGTGGAGCACCTGATGGGGGGGGAGACCGCGGTGGACCTCCTGGAGTTCACGGTGGACGATCCCAGCGAGGCGCCGCGCATCGCCGACGCCGCATCCAAGGTCCTGCAGCCGGACTTCGCGGTCACCGACTGGCGGCAGCTCAACCGCGAGCTGTTCACCGCCCTCCAGTTGCAGCAGGTCGCCCTCTTCATCGTCCTCGGGCTGATCGTCCTCGTCTCCACCTTCAACGTCGCCTCGACCCTGGTGGTGCTGGTGCGCGAGCGGATGCGCGACATCGGCCTGCTGGGCGCGCTGGGGCTGCCGCCGGACCGCCTCCGCATGGTTTTCCTGGCCTACGGCGGCTTCCTCGGCGCCCTCGGCACGCTCCTCGGCGTGCTCTCCGGCTGGGGGATCTGCTGGGTGATGACCACCTTCAAGCTGGTGCGCTTCGACCCCGAGGTGGCGGCGATCTACTTCATCGACTCCGTTCCCTTCCACGTCGAGCCGCGGGACATCCTGGCGATCGTGGTCTTCGCGCTGCTGGTCACCCTGCAGGCCTGCTTCGCCCCGGCCTGGCGGGCGGCGCGGGTGGACCCGTCGTCGGCGCTGCGGTATGAGTAGGCCCCCCGCCCGAACCCTCACCCCCGGCCCCTCTCCCGACCCCTCCCACCCTCCCTCACCGGGAGAGGGGAGACAAGCAAGGAATATCCCGTTTTCGTCGTTGTCTTACTTCTCCCTCTTCTCCCGGTGCGGGAGGGCGGGAGGGGACGGGAGAAGAGGGCCGGGGTGATGAGGGCCGGGCGAAGCCCGGCTCCGGGGGCGTTCGGGGCGGCCCTACGCCGACACGCTCTCGTTCCTCTCGCCGGACATGATCCGCCAGCCGATGACCTTCTCGTCGATCTCGCGCAGGCGGTTGGCGACCAGGCGGCAGAGGAGCTGGAGGAACTCGAGGGCGGCGTGGGGGTCCATGGCGAGGACCTCGCGCACGGTCCCCTGATCGAGGGCGAGCACGGTGAGCGGACCGGCGTGGGCGCGGGCGTCGGCCGAGCGCGGCTCGCCGTCGATCAGCGACATCTCGCCGAAGAAGTCGCCGCGCTCGAGGATGGCGAGCGCCTCCTCGCCGGCGCCGGGGATGAACTTCGAGATCATCACCCGCCCCTCGAGGATGATGTACATCTCCGACCCCTCGTCCCCCTCCTGGAACAGGGAGGCTCCGGCGGCGAAGCGCTTCTCCCGGGAGAAGGTGGCGAGGGTCATCAGCTCGCGCCGCGACAGCCCCTGCTCGCGGAACAGGCGGATCTTGTCCGACGGCTCCACCCGCACGTTCGCGGCGGCGCCCGTGGTCTCCTTGCGCAGGCGCAGGAAATTCTCCGGCATTGACTCCGAGGAGAAGAACGACTTCAGCTGGTCGTTGGTCGCCCGCAGCTTGCGGGCGAGGCTGTGCCAGAGGGTCCAGTAGACCTGGACGCCCATCTCGGGCGAGCTCTCCATCAGGTTGTCGAGAACCGCGGCGTCGAGGCGGAACATCTGGCTCGGCGCGGCGGCGAGGGCGTCGGAGCTCCGCTCCTGGCCGGTGATGAAGCTCGCCTCGCCGAAGAAGTCGCCGGGCTCGACGGCGCCCAGCGCGAAGGTGCCGTAGGAGGTGGTGCGCTGGACGGTGATCTCGCCGCGCTCCAGCATGTAGAGGTCGCGGCTCTGCGTGCGGTGGCCGAAGATCAGGCTGCCGACGTCGTGGACCTCCTCGCGGACGGCCTGGGTGAGGCGGAAGATCTGCTCGTCGGAGAAGTGGGCGAGGGGCTTGATGCGCCGCAGGCGGGAGGCGAGGTCGAGCTGCCCGCCGGCGTCCCCGCGCTTCGGCGGCGGCGGCGGGGTCAGCGAGATGTTGGCGCCCGGCAGCCCCCCCTGCTCCAGGAAGCGCTCGCGGTGCCACTCCAGCCGGTCGAAGGCGGTGTGCACCTGCTCCTGGCGCTCGCGGAAGATCCGCCCCAGCTCGCGGTTGCCCCAGCCGAGGATCTGCTTCAGGGTCTGGATGCGCCGGCGCAGCCGCCGCACCCCCTCCTCGTCGCCGTCGTTGAGCAGCAGGAAGGCGTGCACGGTGGCGCCGAGGGCGGCCTCGAACTGCTTGCGCTCGTATTCGGCCCGCCCCAGGCTCTCCGCCGTCTCGCGGTCGAAGGGGTTGTAGCGCAGCGCCCGGCCGAGCTCCTCGACGGCGCCGTCGAAGTCGCGGCGCCGGAAGAGCAGCTTGCCGTGCAGCTTGTGGTTGGCGGGGTTGGCCAGGTCCTTGGCCTTGGCGACCTCGATGCATTCGATCGCCCGCGCGTTCTCCCCCTTCTCGGCGTAGAGATGGGCCAGGCCGAGGAAGTGGGCGGCGTCGATGGCGTTGCGGCGGAACCCCTCGCGCAGGATGTCGCGCAGGCTGCGCGAGCTCGTCCCCCCCCGGTGCTGCTGCTGGAGCTTGCGGACCTCGGCCAGGCCCAGCTTGACGCTGAGGTTCTTGGGGTCCAGGCGCAAGGCCAGGAGCAGGAGGTCCGCCGACTCTTCGTAGCGTCCGGACTCGCCGAAGCGCCGCGCCAGGTCGGTCAATTCCTGGACCTTCGGGTCCGAGGGGCTCTGCGGATCATTCATCGCCGCGCCTTCCTTCTTGCATCTTTACTCTGGAACAGAAGGAGGGAAGTGTAGCACGGCCGCGATCCGCGGCTGTCCCGCCCGTCGAATCCTCACCCGCTTGTGTCCCGCAGGTGCTTTTATATACATTCCACTATCATTTCGTCTTTGCAGGACGGTCTTTTCAGGACAGGATCCCGGTTCGCTGCCGGGGAGGTGTTTCGAGATGTCCCTGAGCCCCGAGGTCGCCGACACCGTGAAGATCGGCATCGAATGCTGCCGGAGGGGGGATTGGAACGAGGGTCTCCGCCATCTGGGGAAGGTGACGGCGGGTGGGGAGGCGGTCAGCGGCCTTCCGGGGCTGTTCTACTCCTACCTCGGCTACGGCATCGCCCTGCGCGACCGCCGCGTCCGCGAGGGGCTCAAGCTCTGCCGGCACTCGATCGAGGTGGAGTTCTACCAGGCGGAGAATTACCTCAACCTGGCCCGCACCTGCCTGCTGGCCCGCGACCGTAAGGGGGCCGTCAAGGCGATCCGCGGCGGGCTCAAGGCCGACCGCAACAATCAACAGCTCCTCGCGCTCTACAAGGAGATCGGAATCCGCAGCCAGCCGGTGCTCCGCTTCCTCGACCGCAAGCACCCGGTCAACCAGCTGCTCGGCCGCATCCGCCACGCGCTGCGCGGCAGCCCCTGAAAACAGTTTCCCCTCGCCCCGGAGTAACGGGACGAGGGGGAAGGGAGAAGCGCTGGATCGTACCTGGAGCTACGGAGCGGCGCCCGCGGGCGCCGCCGCCGCGCCGGGAGCGCTCTTGAGGTCGTCGAACACGATGCCGAGGTTCTCGGCGCCGCTGTTGCGGACCACGTCCATGAAGTCCACGACCTTGTCGAAGGGGAGCTCGCCGTCGGCGGCGAAGAACACTACCTTCTGCTGGCGGCCGGTGAGCGCGCTCTTGAGCGCCCCGCCGAACTCCCCATAGGGGACGAGCTGTTTGTTGATGAAGGTCGCGCCCGTGGCGTCCATCCGCACGATGATCTGGTCTTCCGACGGCGGTGGCGTCGCGGTCTCGATCTTGGGCGGCACCTGCGCGGAGTAGCCCATCTGGAGCAAGGGGACCGCGATCATGAAGATGATCAACAGCACCAGCACCACGTCGACCAGCGGCGTGATGTTGATCTCGCTCCGGACACTGCCGGCATTACCCATGTTCATTGCCATACTTGAGCTCCTCTGGCCGCGCCGCCGCTAGGCGGCACCGCCCGTCTTCCTCTTCTCGGTCACCAGGCCCACGTGGCTGAAGCCCGCCTCATTGACGAACTGCATCACGGAGCGCACGTCCTTGTACTTCAGGCGCCGGTCGGCCTTGATGATCACGTCCTTGTCGGGCGTCGAGGTGTGGATCTCGGCCAGCGTGTTCTTCAAGTTCTCCTTCGGCACCCAGTTCTGGTTGACGAAAACGGAGCCGTCCGACTTGACCGCCATGGTGAGCTGCTTGGCGTTCTCCGGCATCTTCGTGGGGTTGGCCGTCGCCGGCAGGGAGACGTCGACCCCCTTCTGCAACATCGGGGTCACCACCATGAAGATGATCAACAGCACCAGGCAGACGTCGACGAGGGGAGTGACGTTGATGTCGCTCCGGACCCCGCGGACGAGCGTGGGCTTGTTGTGCTTAGGCAGCATGCTTGCTCCTCTGCCGCTTCATGAAAAAGTCGATCAGCTCGGACGCCGAGTTCGACATCTCGATCTGCAGCCGCTCGAGGACGTTGGTGAAGTAGTTGAACATCCAGGCGGCCGGGATGGCGACCGCGAGGCCGAAGGCGGTGGCGACCAGCGCTTCGGCGATGCCGGCCGAGACGGCGCCGATGCCGGCCGAGGCGGTGAGGGCCATGCCGTGGAAGGCGTTGATGATGCCGATCACGGTGCCGAACAGGCCGATGAAGGGGGTGATGGTGGCGATCGTCGCGAGCGACCCGATGCCGCGCTTCATGTCCGAGGTGGTCAGCAGCGTCGCGCGCTCGACGGCGCGGGTGGCGGCCTCGACGACCTCGACCTCGGAGAGCGGGCTGGTCTGGCTCTCGAACTGGAACGCCTGGAGGCCGGCCGAGACGACGCGGGCCAGGTGGCTCTGGGGGTACTTCATCGCGATGTCGATCGCGGCCTGCGGACGGTCGTTCTTCAGGTGCTCCGTGGCCTGGCGGGCGAACAGCAGCGACTGCTTGCGCGCCTTGCTGAACACGATCGCCCGCTCGACGCAGACGTACAGCGACCAGACGGAGAGGATGATGAGAATGAGGATGACCCCCTTGTTGAGGATGGTCATCTGTTCCCAGAGGACAAGAGGATTCAGATCCATGCGCTTCTCCTTTTCGAAAACCTAGGCGCTCACTGCACCTGGAAATTGACCGTCAACACGTAGTAGACCTTCACCGGCTTGCCCGCGAGCATGGCGGGCTTGAACTTCCACTTCTGCACCGCGTCGACGGCGGCCCGGTCGAGGCCCATCGGCTGCCCCTTGAGGATCCGCACGTTGGTCACGTTGCCCTGCTGGTCGATGATCGCTTCGACGATCACGGTGCCGGTGACGCGGGCCCGGCGGGCCAGCTCCGTGTAGACCGGCTTGACCTGGCTGATGATCTCCGGCCGGCTGACGTCGCCGCCGACGCGCAACGGCGCCTCGTCCGGCACGCCGCCGACGACGCCGCCCGGCGTGCCGCCGACGACGCCGCCGACGACGCCGCCGACGACACCGCCGGCCACACCGCCGACGACGCCGCCCTCGACGCCGCCCTCGACGCCGGCGTCAGGCGCCGGGTTGTTCTGCGGCTCCGGCACCTTGTCCGGCACCTGCACCGGCTGCACCGGCTCGGTCGGCTGAATGTGTGGCACCTCCTTCGGCACCACCGGCTTCGGCGTGGCGGCGGCCGGCGGCGGCGGGGGAGGAGGCGGCGGCGGTGGCGGCGCGGCGTTGACGAACACCACGTTGATCGGCGGCTCGTCCACCGCGGGCACGTTCCAGTACTGCGCGAACAGCAGCGCGCCGCCGGCGATCAGGTGGATCGCGAGCGCGACCGGAAAGAGCCACCAGCGCAGTCCGCGCTTCGTCTTCTTGTCCAGATCGATCAGTGAATTCTCAAACATGATCTCACCCACCCGTGGTTAGGTGTTGGCATTGGCAGGGGCCGGCGCCGGCTGCGCCGCTGCCTTCTTCTTGCGCGTATCGAGCGCCTTCTTGGTCCAGTCCGACGCGGTCGTCTCGTCCGCCAGCCGCTGGGCGCCGTCGATGTCGAGCTTCGACTTCTCGCGGTAGAGCAGGCCGGTGTAGATCATCGCGTCGACGTACTCGGGGTCGATGGCGAGCGCCTGCTTGAGGGCGCCGAGCCCGAGGTCCACCATCTTGGCCTTGCCGTCGGCGTCGAGCTTGCCGGCGTCGTGGTAGACCTTGTCCCAGGCGGTCGATCCGATCGCGTAGAGCGTCTTGGCCTTGTCCTCGCCCTGGAGCAGGTTGACCTGCTTGAACGCGTCGTCGAGGCGGTCGGCCTTGGTCAGGATGTTGACCTTGGCCTGCCCGAGCTTGCCCGCCTCGTCCGGCCGCTCCGCCACCCGCCGGTCGATGAACGCGAGCGCCTCGTTGTACTTCTCGGCGTTCACGTAGGTGGCCATCAGGTAATCTTCGATCTTCGTGTCGTCCGGATTGTCGGCCAGGAACTTCTCGAAGGCGTCGATCGCCGTGGCGGCGTACTGCTGGTTCTTCGGATCGTTGTCGCCCGGCCGGTAGAGCGCCAGCGCGGAGAGACCCACGGAGCGCCAGGCGAAGGTGGCGTCCGGGTCCAGGTCCAGCCCCTTCTTGTAGTAGGTCAGGGCCTTCGTGTACTGCTCCTGCGTGTAGTAGGAGTTGCCCTTCTTCAACTCCGCCCGGGCCTGGATCTTGCCGCAGCCGGCCATCGGGAGAAGGAGAAGAGCTGCCATGGGAAGGATCAAAGTTCTCTGCATAGTCACCTCTCCACCTCTTAGAAGGGGGAAACCCGAAAAGAGTTCCCGAAAGACTCGGCCCGATCCGAAGCGGGATTTTCGGAGGGCGGCTTCCTGGAACCCCCCTCGACGCGGACCAGATGCAACAGTTGTACCGACTTCACCCATTCCTCGGAGGGCGGGTCAAAAAAGCCTTCCGGGAAACTTCAGCGGCAGCAGCATCATGCAGAACAGGGGGGCAAGCTCTCCTTGCCCTGAGGCGGGCCGGAATCCTAGAGGAAAACGGCCGCCGATACTAGACGGGGGGCGGCGAGGGGAGAAAGTCCCGCACGAGGAGTGGCTTCGCGTTGCACCCTTCCCCTCCGCCATGTCAGACTCGCCGCCGCGAAATTCATGAATCCACGCACGCGGGCCGGCCGGCAGGCTCGCGGGGGAGGAAACCTTTGCTCCAAGGCATCTTCCGCACCAAGTCGCTGAACGCGATCCTGGCCTCCACCGAGAACCCGGAATCCCAGCTGCGGCGCTCCCTCGGCGCCTTCCAGCTCACCCTGCTGGGCATCGGCGCCATCATCGGCGCCGGCATCTTCTCCACCGTCGGCACCGCCGCCGCGGGCGGCGCCGGGCACGCCGGGGCCGGGCCGGCGATCGTCATCTCCTTCATCCTCACCGCCTTCACCTGCGGCTTCGCGGCCCTCTGCTACGCCGAGTTCGCCTCGATGGTGCCGGTCTCCGGCTCGGCCTACACCTACGCCTACGCCACGCTCGGCGAGCTGATCGGCTGGATCATCGGCTGGGACCTGATCATCGAGTACGCGGTGGGCAATGTGGCGGTGGCCATCTCCTGGTCCGGCTACTTCCAGGCGCTGCTCCGCAACATCGGGATCGAATTCCCCGCCTGGCTCGCCGTCGACTACCGCTCGGCGGCGCAGGCGGCGCAGCAGGTCGCCGAGACGCAGGCCAAGGGGGGGAGCGTCGCGGCCCTGGGCGACGCCATCCTGCAGGCCGCCCACGCGCTCGCCACCGCGCCGCACCTGCTGGGCATCCCGCTCGTCTTCAACCTCCCGGCCTTCCTGATCGTCATGCTGATCACCGTCGTGCTGGTGGTCGGCATCCGCGAGAGCGCCTGGTTCAACTCGGCGATGGTGCTGCTGAAGCTCGCCATCATCGCCTTCTTCGTGATCATGGGGTTCTTCTACGTCAAGACCGCCAACTGGCATCCGTTCGCGCCGAACGGCTATCACGGGGTGTTCACGGCCGCCGCCATCATCTTCTTCGCCTACATCGGCTTCGACGCCGTCTCCACCGCCGCCGAGGAGACCAAGAACCCGAAGCGCGACATGCCGATCGCCATCATCTCCAGCCTCGTCGCCTGCACGTTCATCTACATCCTGGTGGCGCTGGTCCTCACCGGCATGCTCCCCTGGAAGCAGCTCGACACCGCCGAGCCGCTGGCGACCGCCTTCTCGGCCCTGGGGCTGAAGTGGCCGACGATCATCATCTCCCTGGGCGCCGTGTTCGCCACCACCTCGGTGCTGCTGGTCTTCCAGATGGGGCAGCCGCGCATCTTCTTCTCGATGGCGCGCGACGGACTGCTGCCGCAGTGGGCGGCCAAGGTCCACCCGAAGTACCGGACGCCGTGGGTCACCACCTGGCTGACCGGCATCCTGGTCGCCGTCTTCGCCGGCATCGCCAACATCAACGAGGTGGTGGAGCTGACCAACATCGGCACGCTGTTCGCGTTCGTCCTGGTCTGCGTCGGCATCACCATCCTGCGCTACAAGGACCCGAACCGGGAGCGCCCGTTCCGGGTCCCCCTGGGCCCGTGGGTGATCCCCATGCTGGGCGCCGCGTTCTGCATCTTCCTGATGTTCTACCTGCCGCCGACCTCGTGGTGGCGGTTCATCGGCTGGCTGATCCTCGGGATGTCGATCTACTTCTCCTACGGCTACACCCACAGCGTGGTGGGGCGCGAGAGCGGCCGGCCGGCGAAGCCCCCGGGGCAGAACCTGGCCGGCCTCGGCTTCCTCTTCGCCGCCATCGGTCTCTTCACCATCCCGCACGACGCCGGGCTCCCGACGCTGATCGCCGAGGCGCTCCACGGCGGCGTCGAGGATCATCTGCGGTCGCTGATCGGCCTCAGCCTGATCACCTTAGGCCTGATCGCGGGGGTCATCGGGGTGGCCGGGGCGCGGCGGGCGGAGACGCGGTAGAGATAGGCCACTGCGCGGCCGCGGCTCGCGCCATGGCCCGCTTGGAGTCGCGGGCAAAACGCTTTTGCAGCCGCCGGGCCATGGGCGCGCCGAGGCGGGCCAGCGGATGGCCCGGCCGCGAGAAGGCGAGCAGGTCGTACCAGACCGAGTTGTCCTCGTGGTGCCACTCGACGGTGAAGCGCTCCTCCCCCTGCTCGGCGTGGTCGGGGAGCGTGCCGTAGGCGAACCCGAAGCGGACGACGGGGCCCTCGTCGTCGATCGTATAGACGATCCGGGCGGCGTTGAGCGACCAGAACCCGAAATGCCGGACCCGCACCGCCACCGTGATGCCGGGCTCGACCGGCGCGGTGGATGGATGCGCGGAGACCCACCCGAGATCGAACGGCTTCCAGCTCCGGATCGCCTCCACGGCGCGCGCGAAAGCGGCCCGCCCCTCGCCGAGCTGGACCCGGTTGTGGTCCTGCGTGTAGCCGGCGGGCGCTCCCCGGCGGGAGGCGCCGACCTCGCGGTAGGAGAACGTACGGTTTCGCTGCTCCGAGAGGAACCGGTCGATCTGGCGGCGGTCGGGTCTGGTGAGGAGAAACACGGCGGCGGGGGAGCCTACCACGGGGTCCGGACCCGTTCGCCGATTAGAATGGCGCCATGACCCGATTCCTCTGGATCTGCCTCGGCGGCGCGGCCGGCACCGGCGCGCGCTATCTGCTCTCGGGCTGGCTGCTGCGCGTCGCCGGCCCCGGCTTCCCCTGGGGGACGCTGGCGGTCAACGTGATCGGGTCGTTCCTGCTCGGGCTGATCCTGCAGGTCGCCCTGGCGACCGGCCTCCCCTCGCCGACGCCGCGCCTCGCCCTGACCACCGGCGTGATGGGCGGGTTCACCACCTATTCCACCTTCAACTACGAGACGCTCCAGTACCTCCAGCGCAACGAGTGGCTGCCCGCCCTCTTCAACGTGGCGGCGACCCTGCTCGTCTGCCTCGCGGCGGGGGCCCTGGGCGTCCTCGGCGGCCGGCTCCTCACGGCGAGCTGAAGCATAGACACATCGACGAGAGTACAATTCCGCCCAGAGGAGACCCGAATGCGACGTTACACGGATCTGGTCGAGCGCCTGCGGAGCTCCGTTCTCCAGGGGCGGGGGGAGACCGCTCCCGGCCTGCGCCAGGCGGTCGCCGCGCGGTCGGCACAACTGGGCGGAGGACCGGGCGGGGGGCCGGCCGCTCCGGCGGGCGGCGAGATCCCCGCCGCGCTGCGGGAGCTCGTGGACGCCACCGCCCTCCACGCCTACCGGATCACCGACGAAGAGATCGCGGCCCTGCGCGCGGCCGGCTACTCCGAGGACGCGATCTTCGAGATCGCGGTCAGCGCCGCTCTCGGCGGCGGCCTCGCCCGGCTGGAGCGCGGGCTCGCCGCCCTGGAAGGAGGAAAGGGATGAGGCTCGAAAACGTGCGGCGGGGGGAGGGGATCAAGCGGCTGCTCCTGCCGGTGATGAGCTGGAAGATCGGCACGCGCGTGCCGGACATCGTCCGCACCCTGATCTACCGCCCGAAGTTCTTCGGCAAGGCGTTCAACGGCTGGATCCAGGCGGTGATGCGCGGGCCGTCGGGGTGGAGCGTCTGGGAGCGGGAGCTCTTCGCCTCCTTCACCTCCCGGTGCAACGCCTGCGTCTTCTGACAGGACCAGCACGGCGCGGTCGCGTCGCTGGCCCAGGGGGAGAATTCGGTGGTGCCGGCGGTGCTCGCCGACTACCGCACGGCCCCGATTTCGGAGAAGCTCCGGGCGATGCTCGGCTTCCTGGAGAAGCTGACCCTGCGTCCGGACGAGATCGGTCCGGAGGACGTGGCGCCGCTGCGCGCCGCCGGCCTCTCCGACGAGGAGATCGAGGACGCCATCCACGTCTGCGCCCTCTTCAACGTGATCAACCGGGTCGCCGACTCGCTCGGTTTCGAGGAGTCCGACGCGAAGGGGTACGCGACCGGGGCGAAGATGCTGCTGGCGAGCGGCTACCGCTGAGGGGGCGCCTCCGTTATAGGATCGCGCGGCCCGCCGGGATCAGGCGGAGAGCCGACCGCGATCATGGAACCGAACCCGCCCACCCTTCCGAACCCGCCCGCCCCGGCGATAGAGCCCGCGCGCCGCCGCTACGCCTTCCTCGCGCTGGCGCTGGCCGTCGCGGCCCTCTTCCTGCTCGGGACCCATCGCTACTGGGTGGCGGCCGACCCGAACGTCGACGAGAACACCTACCTCGTCGCCGGCAAGCTCCTCGCCCGGACCGGCTCGCCGGGGTTCGCGCCGCCGGACCCCTACCACCTCATCGGTCCGATGTGGATCGGCACCCCGGAGGGGCGCTTCTATCCCAAGTACCCGCTGGGCGAGCCGCTCCTGCTGGCGGCGGCGATCAAGGCCTTCGGGCCGGCGGCGGCCTTCCTGGTCAATCCGCTGCTGATGACCCTGACGCTGCTCGGGGTCTTCCTGCTCGTCCGCGAGGCCGTGGGCTCCTCCTTCGCGGGCCTCCTCGCGATGCTGGCGATGGCGGCGAGCCCGACGCTGCTCGCCGAGACCAACGATCCGGACAGCCACGCGAGCTCCCTCTGCTTCAGCACCTGGGGAATGCTCCTGCTCCTGCGCTGGTGGCGCTCCGGGAAGCTCCGGCACGCCGCCCTCGCCGGCCTCCTCCTCGGCTTCTCGACGATCACGCGCTACACCGAGGGGCTGCTCCTGCTGCCGGTGGCGCTCGTCGTGCTGTTCCGGTTCGGGCGCCGGTGGGACCGCCCCACCCTCGCCGGCGCCGCCGCCCTCGCCGTGGGCTGGCTGCTGCCGGTGGCCGGCCAGGTCGCCTTCAACCTGCGGGTGCTGCACAGCCTGACCGGCTACGACAAGACCAACGAGAGCACCGCCTTCTCGCTCGGCTACTTCGCGCACAACGGGGGAATGGCGGTGAGCCAGCTCTTCACGCTCGGCCTCCCCCTGCTCCTGCCCCTGGGGGTCCTGGGCCTCCTGCTCCTCGCGTTTCAAAAGAGCCCCGGCGAGCGCCGGCTGGGCGCCGTGCTCTGGGCCTGGGCGCTGCCGAACGTCCTCCTCTACATCTCCTACTACTGGACGCTCGGCGGCGTCACCTACATCCGCTTCTTCCTCACCGCCTTCCCCCCGCTGGTGCTGGGGATGGCCTGGCTGCTGACGCGCCCCCTGCCCGGCGGGGCTCCAGGCTGGCGCCGGTGGGGCCAGCCGGTGGCGGCCGCGCTGGTCCTGGCGTGCGGGGCGTTCGGGGTCCGCGAGATCCTGCCGGTCCTGAAGAGCGACCAGCAGGACCGGCAGGAGGTGGAGAGCGCGGCGGCGTCCACGCTCCCTCTGGCTCCCGCCGGCTCGGTCCTCTTCGGTCCGCAACCAGCGCTGCTCTATCTCCAGTACGCCGGGGACTACCGGCTCTACAGCCGCAATCTCTTCATCCTGCGCTGGATCGCCCGGCTGCGCAACGTCGACCCCATGGCGCCGAACGCCCTCCAGCCGGAGCGGGCCGAGAACCTCTACAAGCTCCTCAAGGGGCGCAAGAACGTCGGGCTCTGGCGGCTGCAGCGCAATCTGGCGGCGGACGCCCTGGGCCAGGGGCGGCGGGTCTTCGTGATCGCGCCCGCCGAGGAAGCCGGCTGGACCCGCTTCGCGGCGCCGGATCTCGACGGCGTCGACCAGCGGAGCTTCGAGCTCCGGCCGCTCGCCAGCTGGACCGGCTGGGGGCCGGCGAGACCCACGGGCGCCGAGAGAGAGACGTTCGACTGGGAGCTGCAGGAGGTGACGGCGGGCGCCGCGCCCGCCGCCGCCCCGGCCCCGCCTGATGGCGATGACGTTACAGATCCTTCGTAATTGTCTCGCGGCTGATCGCTGGCGCACCTTTCTCCTTTAGAAGAACTGTGAATCCCCATCCAGGGGAGGAGCCATCCGTTAGGAGGAAGCATGCGCCGTCTCCGTTCGCATCTGAACCCGAGGCTCGTCCTGGCCCTGTTCGTGCTCGTCTTGAGCGCCTCGCTGATCTCCCTGGCCGCGACCACCGGCACGCCCTCCATCTCGCGCTCCGAGCGCGGCACGACCTCCCAGCAGGCCGCGGTGCGCACCAGCCGCGAGGTCTCCACGCTGCCGCTCCGGTCGTCCTGCACGGTGATCCCCAACAAGGAGCTGTTCGTCACCGACGTCTCGGTGGTGGACGACTGCCTGCGGACGACCTGGGGCCCCTGCCCCGTGGGGCCGCCTCCCCCCTTGCCCGCC
The DNA here is from genome assembly GCA_963698025.1 of uncultured Acidobacteriota bacterium. Lineage (GTDB taxonomy): Bacteria > Acidobacteriota > Thermoanaerobaculia > Multivoradales > UBA5704 > DATARR01. The sequence goes on from OY969112.1 coordinate 5,385,676, forward strand.
ACCCAGGGCGCCTGGACGTTCGGCGCCCGGATGCAATCGCTCGCCGGCACCACCAACGCGGCCACGCTGTCGAGCTTCACCATCAACTGGCTCAACAACTGGCTGGTCACCCAGACCATCAACGGCGATCCGGTGGCGGCGCGCCCCACGGCGCAGTCGATCATCGATCAGTGGCGGGCGGCGAGCGGCAGCAAGACGCTCGACATGACCAAGGCGCCGTTCCGGCTGCTGGCGATCGTGGCCCGTCTCGACCTGCGGGAGAACGTCGGCTACTCGGGCGGCGCCTCGGCCGGCGAGGGGCGCTTCGTCTACAACCTGCTGGACGCCAACGGCAACATCACCCAGTTCCTGGTGATCTTCGAGTACGGGCTCGACGCCACCGACTGTGCCGCCATCCTCGACTGGGCGAACACCTGGCACGGCCTCGGAACCCACGCCTTCGGGCCGGACTACAACGCCGCGCTGCAGGCGGTCACCGACCGCTTCGCCACCATCGGCGCCTCGCCCGCGAAGCCGAACGGCAGCGCCATCAACCAGGTGCGCACCAACGAGATCCTGCTCGCCCGCCCCTGGGAGCTGCGCGAGTTCAAGCTGAGCACCCTGACGAGCGTCTCGCCCTCCCCCCTCACCGAGGTCACGGTGGCGCAGACGACGGCCAGCAGCCCGACCCACAACCTCCAGAACACGACCGCCATCTCGACCTACGTCAACAGCAACGCGCCGGCCATCCTTGCCAACAACTACATCGTGCCACTGCTCTGGAGCGGCTCCCCGTTCCGGGCGGGCGCCTCGCCGAACCTGCTCAATCTGGGCTGGGACGGTCCGACGCCGACCTGCACCTCGATCGCCGATCCCAACGCGCGCTTCGCCTTCTCGGTCAACACCTGCAACGGCTGCCACGGCACGGCGGAGACCGGCACGGTCTTCAAACAGGTCGAGCCACGCAGCCTGGGCGTCGCGTCCACGCTTTCGGGCTTCCTGACCGGCACCTCGGCCACCGACATCTGCGGCATCACCCACAGCTTCAACGACATCGACCGCCGCCGCGTCGACCTCTGCCAGCTGCTCGACAGGACCTGCTCGGAGGTCGACGCCGAGCCGGCGATCACCTTCGTCCACTAAAGCTCCATCCTTGCTCTTGCCGGGGCGGCTCCGCCGGAGCCGCCCTTTCCTTGGGTGCGGGAATCGCGGTATACCTCTGCCTGTTGATCGCGGTGCCGCCGCGCTCAGAAACGTCATGAAGCTTCGATCCATCGCCCTGCTTCTCCTGCTCGCCCTCGGTCTCCGCCTGGGCGTGGGGCCGCATCCGTGCCACGCGATGGCGGCGGCGATGGCGATGGCGAAGCCGGGCTCCTGCCACGGCCTTCGGCACGCGCCGCACGCGCCGCACGCGCCCCAGGCTCCCCTGCCGGGGGAGGACGACTGCTGCAAGGGGGGGCACACCCTGTGCGAGCAGGGGTGCCAGACGGCCGCCGTGCTGCGGGTGGATCTCCCCGCGCCGGTGGTCCTGTCGTTCCAGGAGCAGACATCCTCCCCGGTGGACCGCTCCCTGCCGCTGTTCGTCCTCGCGATCGACCACGTCCCCCTGGCCTGAATCCCCGCGTCGCTGGTCAGTTTTCACGCGTTACGCGCCGCCCGGGATTGAAATCCCGGGCTACCGACGGACGTCCCTCACCGGGACTTCAGGGGATTCTTGTGATGAAACGAAAAAGTTTGTTCGGAGGCGCTCTCGCGCTCTCTCTATGGATCGCCGCCCCGGCTCTGGCCCAGCAGAACGACATGCAAGGCATGGAAGGCATGGACATGAAGGGGATGGATCACGGCATGCACGCCATGCGCGGGATGCTCGGCTCCTACGGCATGTCGCGCGAGGCCTCGGGCACGGCCTGGCAGCCGGAGTCCACCCCGCACCTGGGGGTGCACGCGAGCTGGAACGGCTGGGACCTGATGACCCACGGTTTCGCCAACCTCATCTACGACCGCCAGCGCGGCCCCCGCGGCGACACCAAGACCTTCAGCGAGAACATGCTGATGGGGATGGCCTCCCGCGATCTCGGCCCCGGCCGCCTGGGCCTGCGCGCCATGCTCTCGGCCGAGCCGTGGACGATCCGGGCCGAGGGCTATCCGCTGCTGCTGCAGACCGGCGAGACCGCCGACGGCGTCACGCCGCTCGTCGACCGCCAGCACCCGCACGATCTCCTGATGGAGCTCGCCGGCACCTACAGCGTGCCGGTGGGGGCGAACGGCTCGGTCTTCGTCTATGCCGGCCTGCCGGGCGAGCCGGCGCTCGGCCCCGCCACCTACATGCACCGCTTCTCCGGGATGGACAACCCCGAGGCGCCGCTCGGCCATCACTGGCTCGACTCGACCCACGTCACCTTCGGCGTCGCAACCCTCGGCTGGATCCACGACGGCGTCAAGCTCGAGGGCTCCCTCTTCACCGGCCGCGAGCCCGACCAGAACCGCACCAACTTCGAGACCCCCAGGATGGACTCCTGGTCCCTGCGGGCCTCCTGGCAGCCGGTGCCCGACTGGTCGTTCCAGGTGAGCCGCGGCCATCTCCACAGCCCCGAGCAGCTGGAGCCGGAGGTCGACGCGGACCGCACCACGGCCTCGGCGATGTACAACCGGCCACTGCCTGACGGCAACTGGCAGACCACCTTCGCCTGGGGTCGCAACCAGCGCAGCCCCGGCACGACCACCGACTCGTTCCTCCTCGAGTCCGCCGCCACCTGCGACCGCCACACTCTCTTCGGGAGGGTCGAGCGGCAGGAGAACGACGAGCTCTTCGGCCACGGCGCCTCCAACGCGGACCAGGTGTTCAAGGTGGGCAAGCTCTCCCTCGGCTACATCTACGACTTCCTGCACCAGGACAACTGGCGGACGGGGGTGGGAATCCTGGGCAGCGTCGCGTTCGTGCCGGACGAGATCAAGGACGTCTACGGCGATCACCCCGTCTCCGGGATGGCGTTCCTGCGGGTGCGGATGTAGGCGGGGATCGTAGCTCTTGGGCTCGCCCTTCCGTTCGCCGGCACGGGAGGGCGGTCCGCCGGCGCGTCCTCTCGCAATTTGTTCGTTTCTGCTTGACCTCCGCCGCGGGCTTTTCTAGAATTCCGGAACAAGACGTAACGCTTCCCCGCGATCCGGACGGTACCTTGGAGAAAGCCTCGCTAAAACCGCTGCATGCCGAAGGCTCGTTGAGTCAGCCGAAATTGATTACTTTCCGGAAGCTCTCGACGGAGGATCTGATCGATTCCTTGAATCCGGGAGAATCTGGAGCCCTCAAGGCCAAGCCTGACGGGACTATAATGGATGGGCATCACCGCATCTATGTTCTCCGGGAGCGTGGCGTAGATGTCGATGCTCTGCCGCGAGAATCCCTGGAGTGAGTGCCGCCAAGAAAGGTCGCTCGCGATGAGGACTGAAGTCTATTGGGTGCCAGGTCCCTGGCCGGGCCGGCTGGGCGTCGTTTCCCGGCCCCGCGGTGGCGACTGGCTTGCCGATGAGGTCCGGTCGTGGAGAGCCTCCGGCCTCGACGTCGTCGCTTCACTGCTGACCTCGGACGAAGCCGCCGAGCTCGATCTCCAGGAGGAAGAGGCGTTTGCCCGTGCGGAAGGGCTGGAGTTTCATGCCTTTCCGATTCCTGACTACAGCGTGCCCCGATCCCGAGCGGACCTGGCCAAGCTCCTCATCCGGCTTGAGAGAGCGCTCGCGTCGGGGAAGAACGTCGCGGTCCACTGCCGCGCGGGCATCGGCAGGTCTTCCGTGGTGGTCGCCTCCATGCTCGTCTCCGGGGGCGTGGATCCCGAGGAGGCCTTCCGCCGCATCGAGAAAGCCCGCGGAAGACCGGTGCCGGATACCCCCGAGCAACGGGAGTGGGTGGCTGAGAGTGTTCCCACAGCATCCGCGGTCAGATTTCATCGGGGTTGACCCGCGATAAGAGTTGTCCAGTACCAGAGCGGGCGCCCGTCCCGGGCTGGACGAGCGCCCATCGGTCAGTCGGTCGTCAGGCCGTTACGAGCACCAGTAGCCGGCCGACAGGTTTGCCCGATGGCAGGTGGTGGAGCTGGGATTGTGCGTGCCGCAACGGCCGCACTCGTAGGAGTTGCCGGCCGCGTCCCGGTAGACGTCGGCCGCGCCCGTGCAACTGGGATAAGGGGACCAGCACCCCTGGTAGGTCCAGGTGGTCTGCGCCTCCAGGGCGAAGATCGAGAGCAGAGCCGCCGCAGCGAAGGTGAAGGCTCGGATCAGTCGTCGGTTCATATAGTCTCCTTTCCGTAAGTCTCTATAAGCCCGGACGGGCATTGTAGCCGATGTTGCCATGAACATTTCCGGCGAGCCGTGTTGACGACATATTGACCCTACTTCCGGAGACGGCATAGGCTGAGCCACGGACCCGAAGCTCAAGAAGGAGACATGGATGGCAGGAGTACGAGTACTGGTGGGCACGCGCAAGGGCGCGTTCGTCCTGACCTCGGACGGCAAGCGGGAGCGCTGGGACGTCAGCGGCCCTCATTTCGCGGGCTGGGAGATCTACCACGTCAAGGGCTCGCCGGTGAACCCGGACCGGCTGTATGCGTCGCAGTCCAGCGGCTGGTTCGGGCAGATGATCCAGCGCTCCGACGACGGCGGCAAGACCTGGGCGCCGGTGGACAACAAGTTCGTCTACGACGGCGTCCCCGGCACTCACCAGTGGTACGACGGCACCCAGCACCCCTGGGAGTTCAAACGCGTCTGGCATCTCGAGCCGTCGCTGACCGATCCGGAGACCGTCTACGCCGGGGTGGAGGACGCCGCCCTGTTCCGCTCGAACGACGGTGGGCGGTCCTGGGAGGAGCTCTCCGGGCTGCGCAAGCACGGCTCGGGGCCCCGGTGGCAGCCGGGCGCCGGCGGGATGTGCCTGCACACCATCTTGCTGGACCCCAGCGATCCCGAGCGGATCTTCATCGCCATCTCCGCCGCGGGCGCGTTCCGCACCGACGACGGCGGCAAGACCTGGCAGCCGATCAACCAGGGCCTGCGCTCCCAGGGCATCCCGGACCCGAAGGCCGACGTCGGCCACTGCGTCCACAACCTCGCGATGCATCCGTCGCGTCCGGGCGTACTGTTCATGCAGAAGCACTGGGACGTCATGCGCAGCGACGACGCCGGCGAGTCCTGGCGGGAGGTCAGCGGCAACCTGCCGACCGACTTCGGGTTTCCGATCGAGGTCCACGCGCACGAGCCGGAGACGATCTACGTCGTGCCGATCAAGAGCGACTCCGAGCATTTCCCGCCGGACGGCAAGCTGCGCGTCTACCGCAGCCGGACCGGCGGCAACGAGTGGGAGGCGCTCACCAACGGACTGCCGCAGAGCGACTGCTACGTCAACGTGCTGCGCGACGCGATGGCGGTCGACTCGCTCGATTCGTGCGGCGTCTACTTCGGCACCACCGGCGGCCAGGTGTACGTGTCGGCCGACGCCGGCGACACCTGGGCTCCGATCGTCCGGGACCTGCCGGCCGTCCTCTCCGTCGAGGTCCAGACGCTGCCATGATCCGCGTCGAGCTCCCACCCCACCTGCAGAACCTGGCGGGCGTCAGCGGCAAGGTGGAGATCCAGGTCGAGGGCACGGCGACCCAGCGCTCGGTGATCGATGCGATCGAAGCCGCCTATCCGGTGCTGCGCGGGACGATCCGCGACTATGTCTCGCAGCGGCGCCGGCCGTTCGTGAGGTTCTTCGCCTGCGAGCAGGACCTGTCGCACGAGCCGCCGGACGCCCCGCTGCCCGAAGCGGTGGCGAGGGGGGAAGAGCCCTTTCTGATCGTGGGGGCGATGGCGGGCGGGTGAGCCCACCCTCTTATAGCAAGTCTCCGAGTCGATGGATGTGGCCCGCCCGCAGGGCGGAATTTATCCAGCCTGGGGTGGCAACCCCAGGACCGGGCCACCCCCATCCCGTAAGCCCCGCAGGGCCGACACCTTCGGCGGGAACTTCGAATCGGCAAAGACATGCCGGCCCTGCGGGGCTTGTTGATGTTGTGTGCCTCCTACCTGGGGTTGCCACCCCAGGCTGGATAAATTCCGCCCTGCGGGCGGCCTTTGGAATCCCTGCCTCGAGCAGCCGAGTCCGAAGATCAGCGACTTGTGTATAAGGGCGCCACGGAGGTCTGAATGGAACGTGAAATCCCACTTCGCATCACCCTCGTCCACCCGCCGCGCGACGTGGTGTTTTGCCTCCAGCGCGGAAAGACGGAGGTCGTCTCGCCCGTCCGCGCCACGGGCGACGACCTCTCGTTCGACTTCACCCTCCGCGTCCGGGACGGTCGTCCCGACGGCCTGCCCAACTTTCTCGGCCCTTTCGCGCAGGGACCGCCGGCAGGACGGTTCGTGTATGTCAACTCGGGGACCTCCGCGGGGGAGGCGGGCTCCTGCTGGACGCGGCGGGCGAAGATTCCGCTGTCCGGCATCTCCTGGCAAATGATCGAAGAGGTGCTGGCGGCTCCGGATACGGTGCTGGAGGCGCGCATCGCGGGCACTGCCAGGGATGGCGGACCGGCGTGCGCGACCGTCCCTCTCCTCGAAGGCGAATGGCGTATAGCGAAAGGGGAGGGCTCAAAGATGAGTGTGGAACCGAGCGCTGATTCACGTATCGAGACGACCGCCCGCGCGACCGATCCGAAGCTCCAGGAAATCATCCGCGGACTGCGCGATCTGATCCTGAAGGCGGTCCCCGAAGTTGCCGAGGCCGTCAATCCGTGGGGTCTGCCGACCTTCGAGCTCAACGGCCCGATGTGCTACTTCATGGTCGCCACGAAACACATCACGTTTGGTTTCCCCCGCGGCACCTCGTTGACCGATCCCCATGGATTGCTCGAAGGGACGGGCAAGAACCTGCGCCACGTCAAATTGAGGAATGTGGAAGATCTCCGTAAGGACGGCCTGCGCGAGCTCGTGGAGGAGTCGGCCCGCCTCAACCGTGAGACTCCCGCGCCGACGATGGGCCAAAGAAAAAAGCCGCCTCGCGGCGGCCTTTGATCCAACGAGACGCGCGAGCCTAGAAGTTGTACACCGTGAAGACGCCGATCTCGTTGTACTTCCCCTTCGAGCTGGCGACGGTCGAGCCGATGGTGCCGTTGCCGGTGCCCAGCGTGCCACCCTTGACCTCGGCATATTTATAGACCAGCGAGGCGGCGAACGCCTTGTTCAGCGTCCACTGGAGCCCCGCGTTGTAGTAGGTGAATTTCAATCCCGGCTTGAGGTCCTTGCTGGGCTTGGAGCTGTCGTAGCGGCCGAAGACGGACCACACCGGATTGAAGTTGACCTGTCCCCAGACCGAGTAGCCGTCCGACTTGTCGGTGGTGGCCGTGGTGACGCTGTTCCAGTTCTTGGCCGTGAAATATTCGCCACCGACGCGGAAGAAGTCGGTGTTGTAGGCCACCAGGGCGTCCTGGCGGGTGGCGGTGTGCTTGGCCGGAGCCGCGTCGGTATCCAGGCCGCGCTTGCCGCTGTAGCCGCCGACGGCGAGGTTCAGCCCCGGGAGCGGGGTGAGGGAGACCCGGCCTTCGAAGTCGACCGACTTGCTGCGGGTGGGGTTGCTGTAGCCGCGGCCGTTCTCGGCGGAGACCTGGTACTGCACCAGCGGGCTCGAGCCGGTGATGTGGAAGCCCCAGTCGGCCGAGGCGCCGAAGCTCAGGTGGTCGGTGATCGTCTGCTCGACGTAGCGCAGGCCATAGACGCTCTCGACGTAGGGGATCCAGGGAGTATCGGCGGAGCCGAGGCGGAAGACGGCCATCGGGGTGATCTGCGCCTGTACGTAGGCCTTTTTCACGAAGATGTCATAGCGCTTGGCCCCCTGGTCGCCGATATCGGACTGGAAGACGGCGGAAAACGTCTTGTCGAACTGCTGGGTGAAGGTGAAGTAGGTACGCTTCACGTCGACGCCCGTGCCGCTGTCGCTGCTCTTGATGCCGGTGGCCTCGTCCTTGTTCTCCTTCGAGCTGGCGTCGGCGTAGACGCGGATGCCGAACTTGCTGGAGGGGTAGTCGGCGGCCTTGGCCGGCACCGGTGTCGGCCGCTCGTAGGCCGGCAGGTTGTGCTTGAAGAGGTAGAGGTCGAGGGCGGTCTCGTTTTCGGCGACGATCGTCTCGCCGTTGGGGCCGCGGCCGACCAGGGTGACCGCGATGCCCATGTCGCTGGTCTGCTCCCATGAATGGAACTTCTCGGGCGTGTTGAAGACGTAGACGCGGTCTTCCTTCGTGACCTCCTGGTAATACAGGCCCGTCACCTGGGCGCGGGTGACGGAGGCCGCCGACAGCGCCAGGGCGAGCGCCAGGAAGCCGGCCTTGAGTCGAGCCTTTCTCTGCATCTGCTCTCCTTTGGATTCGATCGAGCAACTCGTTTGAGTCGGGAGACAGAATAGAAACAGCTCTGAGCGACGCTGCGGCGTCCCTGTGACAGCCCTGCGACAGGCCTTTTTTCATCGATTCGTAACCAGAAGCGGCCTTGTCACGCGGCTGTCACAGAGCGGTTGGTTGGCTGCCAAACCCTTCTGCGAATCTCTTGCTGCCGACCGGGGGAACCGGTCCGCTCCAATGACACATAAGGAGAGATCGATGAAGCGCAATCTCATGGCAGCTCTGCTCGCACTGGCCGTGGCGGTGTGCGGGAGCGCCGTTCTGTCGGCGCAGGCGACGAAGGTGGATTCCGCGATCCCCGGCTACAGCAAGACGAGCGGCGTCTCCGGCAATCTCAATTCGGTCGGCTCGGACACGCTGAACAACCTGATGACGCTGTGGGCCGAGGGTTACAAGCGGGAGTATCCGAACATCCGCATCCAGATCGAGGGCAAGGGCTCCTCGACGGCGCCGCCGGCGCTGATCCAGGGCACCTCGCAGCTCGGGCCGATGAGCCGCACGATGAAGGCGGAGGAGATCGACGCCTTCGAGAAGAAGTACGGTTACAAGCCGACCTCCTTCCGCGTCGCGGTGGACGGCATCGGCGTCTTCGTCAACAAGGACAACCCGATCAAGTGCCTGACGATGCAGCAGATCGACGGCATCTTCTCGAAGGGGCACGCCTGCGGCGGCAAGGCGATCAACGCCTGGGGCGCGGCCGGCGTCGGCGACGGGGGCTGGGCCAATCAGCCGATCAGCCTCTACGGCCGCAACTCGGCCTCCGGCACCTATGGCTACTTCAAGGAGCACGCCCTCTGCAAGGGGGACTACCGCGACACCGTCAAGGAGCAGCCGGGCTCGGCCTCGGTGGTCCAGGGGGTGACCGAGGACAAGTTCGCCGTCGGCTACAGCGGCATCGGCTACAAGACCTCGGGCGTGCGCGCCGTCCCCGTCGCCGCCAAGGCCGGCAACTGCGTCGACGACAGTCCGGAGAACGTGATCTCGGGCAAGTACCCGCTGGCGCGCTTCCTCTACGTCTACGTCAACAAGGCTCCCAACAAGCCGCTCGATCCGCTGGTCCGCGAGTACCTGAAGTACGTGCTCTCGCAGCAGGGTCAGCAGACCGTGGTCAAGGACGGTTTCATCCCGCTGCCCGCCAAGATCGTCGACGAGGAGCTGGCGAAGCTCCGGTGAGAGCCGAGACCTCACGCAAGCGCCTGATCGCGGATCGTGCCGCCCGCTGGGTCGTCTCAGCGGGTGGCATCGGCATCATCGCGTGCATCTTGGGCATCCTGATCTTTATCCTGTTCGAGGTGGCGCCGCTGCTCTTCTCGGCCCGGGTCGAGGCGGGGCGGAAGGTGGCCGTCCCCGGCGCCGGCACCGTCGAGGCGGTGCTCTCGGACGACTACCGCACCCATGTGGCCACGCTCGACGAGCACGGCGTGGTGCGGGTGGTGCGGATGCAGGATGGGAAGGTGGTCTACACGTCGGACGTGATGGCGAACCCTCACCCCCTGGCCCCCTCTCCCGACTCGGGAGAGGGGGAAAAGGCACCCTCCCTGCTCGCCGCCACTGTGCCGCCGCAGACGCACGCGTTCGCGGCCGCCACGTCCGACGGCCGGGTGCTGCTGAAGAGCATGGGCTTCGGGGTCTCGTTCCAGGGGGCGGAGCGGGTGATCACCCCGGACGAGACGCCGCCGATCTTCCTCGAGCTCGACCCCGGGAAGCGTCCGCTCGGCACCTTTGCCGCACAGCTCGACGCGGACGGCAACGCGGTGGCCGCCGCCGCGCTCGCCGACGGCAGGCTGGCCGTGGCGCGTCGCGGCATCGAGAAGAACGAGATGACGGGCGAGGCCACCGAGTCGCTCGGCCGCGCCGAGGTGGATGCGCCGGGGCGGATCACCGCCCTGGTGATCGATCCGGCGCAGAAGAACCTCTACGCCGGAACGGCCGGCGGCGATCTTCTCTGGTGGACCCTCCAGAACGGCCAGCCGGGCGAGCTGCATACCGCCAACGCGGGCGCGCCGATCACCGTCCTCAACCTGCTGCTCGGCGGCCGCTCCCTCGCCGTGGGGCAGGAGAACGGCGCGCTCTCGGTCTGGTTTCCGGTCAACGAGACCGGCGACACCGTGCGGCTGGCGCGCACCCATGAATTTCCGCGCCACCCGGGCGTCATCCGCCGGATCGCCCCGTCGCAGCGCGACCGCAGCTTCCTCGCCGCGAGCGCGGGCCGGCTCGGGCTCTACTTCTCGACCGCCGACCGCACCCTGTGGACCGGCGCCTCGCCGGTGCGCGATGCTCAAGGCCTCTTCTACACGCCGAAGGCCGACGGCGCCTATGTCGCCGGCGGCGGGCAGGTGGCGGAGGTCGACATCCACAACCCGCACCCGGAGGTCACGGCGCGATCGCTCTTCGGCAAGGTCTGGTATGAGGGGTACGCCGAGCCCGCCTGGGTCTGGCAGTCGAGCGGCGGCTCGGACGACTTCGAGCCCAAGCTCTCGCTCACCCCGCTGCTGGTGGGCACGCTCAAAGGGACCTTCTACTCGCTGCTGCTGGCGATCCCGCTCGGCGTCTTCGGCGCGATGTACATCTCGCAGTTCATGCACCCGGCGTACAAGCGCTACGTCAAGCCGATCGTCGAGATCATGGCCTCGCTGCCCAGCGTGGTGCTCGGCTTCCTCGCCGGCCTCTGGCTGGCGCCGCGCATCGAGCGGGTGCTGCCGGCCCTGGTGCTGATGGCGGTCGGGCTGCCGCTGTTCATCCTGCTCGCCGGCTACCTCTGGAGCCGCCTGCCGCGGGCGTTCCGCGGCCGTTTCCCGGCCGGCACCGAGGCGCTGCTCTTCGTCTTCGTGCTGGCGGCCGGCGCCACCCTCTGCTTCCGGCTGTCGGCCGGCTTCGAGCGGCTCGCCTTCGCCGGCGACTTCAAGACCTGGCTGATGCATGCGACGGGGCTCGGCTTCGATCAGCGCAACGCCGTGGTGGTGGGGCTCGCCATGGGGTTCGCGGTGATCCCGATCATCTTCGCCATCGCCGAGGACGCCTTCTCGAACGTGCCGTCGAACCTGGTGGCCGGCTCGCTCGCCCTGGGGGCCGACCGCTGGCAGACGGTCACCCGCGTCGTGCTCCCCTCGGCCTCGCCGGGGATCTTCTCCGCGATCATGATCGGTTTCGGCCGCGCGGTGGGGGAGACGATGATCGTGCTGATGGCCACCGGCAACACGCCGATCATGGACTGGAATCCGTTCAACGGCTTCCGCACGCTGTCGGCCAACATCGCGGTGGAGATCCCCGAGGCGCCGCACGGCGGCACGCTTTACCGCACCCTGTTCCTGGCCGGCCTGCTGCTGTTCATCATGACGTTCGCCGTCAACACCGTGGCGGAGATCGTGCGGCAGCGGCTGCGCGAGAGGTATACGCAACTGTGATCAACGTGATCGATCGGCGGGTTCGGCGGCAGTCCCGCGCCACGACCCAGTTTTTCGGCGATTACCGGCGGCGCTCGGGGGCCATCGGGCAGGCGCTGACCTGGCTCTGCGGCGGCGCCCTCGCGCTCAATCTCCTGCTGGTGATCGCGATCATGGCGCTGCTCGCCTACAACGGCCTCAGCTATTTCTGGCAGAAGGACCTGATCGAGCTCACCCTCCTGGACGGCAAGAAGATTTTGGGCGAGGTCTGGAGCCAGGAGCAGTCGGCCGCCGAGACCGGCACGCGGGCGGCGGCCGCCATCGACCGCGTCCGCCTGAAGATCGGCAACCGCGACGTCGGCGGCCTCGACTTCGTCTGGATCGACGCCAAGGAGATCGCCGGCCGCGAGCGCCCCCGGGACGTGGTGATGCTCGAGCGGCTGGAGTGGGGGAACTTCTACGGCACCATGGCCGAGCTGCGGCAGGGGGGCAAGGCGCTGGCCGCCGGCCCCGACGCGGTCTGGCGGGCGTTCGGGCCCCTCCACGAGCGCAAGCTCCGCGATCTCCACCAGATGGAGAAGCTGGAGCGGGGACCGATCGGCGACGTCAATTACACGATCGAGCGCCTGCGCCTCGCCGAGAAGAAGCTGGAGATCGATCGGAAGATCGCGCCGGCCGAGCGCGATCGCCGCAGGGCCGGGCTGGAGCGGGAGGTCGCCGCCGCGCAGAAAAGCTACGACCGGCTCGCCGCCCGCCTCTCCCAGATGCGCGACCGCTACCAGGCCGAGACGCTGGTGATGAAGACCGCAGCCGGCGAGATCAAGGAGATGCCAGTCGGCACGGTGGTGCGCGCGATCCGGCCGAACGTGATGGGGAGCCTCGCGAAACTGCGGCTCTACGGCGAGCGGGGCGTTGAGTTCGTCGCCGGCGATCCGCGCGAGTCGAACACCGAGGGGGGGATCTTCCCGGCCATCTTCGGCACCGTGCTGATGGTCTTCCTGATGTCCTTCGCCGTCGCTCCGATGGGCGTGCTCGCCGCGCTCTACCTGCGCGAGTACGCCAAGCAGGGGTTGCTGGTGCGGATCGTGCGGATCGCGGTGAACAACCTGGCGGGGGTGCCGTCGATCGTTTTCGGCATGTTCGGCCTCGCCTTCTTCGTCTACCTGATCGGCGGCACGATCGATCGCATTTTCTACCCCGAGTCGCTGCCGGCGCCGACCTTTGGCACCGGGGGGATCCTGTGGGCGGCGCTGACGCTCGCGCTGCTCACCGTGCCGGTGGTGATCGTGGCGGCGGAGGAGGGGCTGGCGGCGGTGCCGAGGATCGTGCGCGAAGGGTCGCTCGCCCTCGGCGCCACCAAGTTCGAGACCATCCGGCGGGTGGTGATCCCGGCGGCGGCGCCGGGCATCCTCACCGGCATGATCCTGGCGATGGCGCGCGCCGCCGGCGAGGTGGCGCCGCTGATGATCGTGGGCATGGTGAAGCTCGCCCCCACCCTGCCGCTCGACGGCCGGCCGCCGTTCCTGCATCTCGAACGGAAGTTCATGCACCTCGGCTTCCACATCTACGACGTCGGCTTCCAGAGCCCCAACGTGGAGGCCACCACGCCGCTGGTCTTCGCCACCGCCCTGCTGCTGATCCTGGTGGTGACGCTGATGAATCTGGTGGCGATCATGTTGCGCAACCACCTGCGCCGCAAGTACGCCGGGAGTGCCGTGTAGGCGGGCGCGAAGAAAAAGAGAAAGATCATGACGGAAACCCTTGCCAAATCCGCCCCGGCGTCCGCTCCCGCGAAGTCCGATCCGGCGCTGGAGCCGCGGATCGAGAATCCGATCCTGCGCATCGAGGACCTCTCGCTCTGGTACGGCGAGAAGAAGGCGCTCAAGGAGATCTCGATGAAGATCCCCGAGAAGCAGATCACCGCCTTCATCGGCCCCTCGGGGTGCGGCAAGTCGACGCTGCTGCGCTGCATCAACCGGCTGAACGATCTGATCGACAACGTCCGCATCGAGGGGGACATCCGCTTCGAGGACGGCAGCATCTACGACCCGCGGCTCGACATCAACGCGCTGCGCAAGCGGATCGGCATGGTGTTCCAGAAGTCGAACCCGTTCCCGAAGTCGATCTACGAGAACGTCGCCTACGGCTGCCGCATCCAGGGGATCAACAAGAAGCGGGACTTGGACGAGATCGTCGAGCGCAGCCTGCGCGGCGCGGCGCTCTGGGACGAGGTGAAGGACCGTCTCGACGAGAGCGCGCTGGGGATGTCCGGCGGCCAGCAGCAGCGCCTCTGCATCGCGCGGGCGATCGCCGTCGAGCCCGAGGTGATCCTGCTCGACGAGCCTTGCTCGGCCCTCGACCCCATCGCCACCGCCCGTATCGAGGAGCTGATGCAGGACCTGAAGAGCCAGTACACGCAGGTGATCGTCACCCACAACATGCAGCAGGCCTCGCGCGTTTCGGACTACACGGCCTTCCTCTACCTGGGGGAGCTGATCGAATACGCGCCGACCGAGAAGATCTTCATCAAGCCGGCGAAGAAGCAGACCGAGGATTACATTACGGGGCGGTTCGGGTGATGGACGGCGAAGTCTCTGCCCGCGAGGCCCTCACCCTGCCCTCTCCCAGAGGGAGAGGGTAAAAGCCAATACCTTCCACCTGAATCTCTCCCCCTGGAGGCGTTCTTTACGTAGGGGAGGGGCTTGTCCCCTCCCGCGCCCTGAAAGGGCGCAATTTGAATAGCTTGGCGCTTCAGCGCCAGGTAGGCGGTCCCCCCCCCCCAACCCATCCGCCCTGAAAGGGCGGAACCCAACTTTTCCTGAACCGAGGGGCGTCGCTGAAAGGCACCGCCCCCTCGGGGCGGATATTGGGTGGGGGGACTGCCCACCTGGGGTTAAAAACCCCAGGCTATTCAAATTTCGCCCCCGTTGGGGGCGGGGCGGCGACGCCGCCCCTATGTCCCGACTCCCATCCGCCGCCGCAACGCCTCCCGCACGGCCTGGAAGTCGTCGTCGAGATGGACCTCGAGGCTGCGCGGCATGAGGACGTCCTGGAAGCAGGCGAGAATTTCTTCCACATGGTGGGCGAATTCTCGAGCCAGGCGTACCTCCTGCCAGGATTCAGGGCCGGGGCTGAGATCCGGGTCGTGGACCAACTTCTCAAGCTTTTTGGCTTGGACAACCCAGTACTTCTGGTAGGGCGCCCTTTCCTCAAAGCTCGCGATTTTCACTTCCGGCAGCACGATGGGCAATACCTGCTGGATCAGGTCGTCGGCGTCGCCCTGGTGCTTCTGCCAGAGCCTGTAGATCTCGTACATGCAGTAAGGAGATCGCAGGTACTTTTCACTGATTACGGCCACGACACAATCGGCGCGGGTGAGGCGGCGGATGAAAGCAGAGATCCGCTCACCGGTCCGCATCTGATCGCGGTCTCGTACAGGGACGAAGCCGTCCTTTTCGAGGGCCGAATAAAGGCCGTCCACAGCCTTCTCACGGATCTTCCCTTCGGGAGTGTCATCTCCCCAAGCATAGGAAATAAAGACCTCTCGGGCCTTCCCGCTCGGTGCGACGGCGACGGGGTTGATGGCGATCGCTGAGGTTTCGCTGGTCGCCCGGGCTTCATCGGGACGGTACTTCCGGTCCTCGAAGAAAGCGGCGAAGGCGGCGGAGGAAACCGGTTTACCTCGAACGTCGAGCACACGACCATCAAATCCGGCGGCAAGCGCGCTCTGGGCCACCGTGATGCCGTCGAGAGTCAGCAGTTCCTCAGGCTTTTCGCCGATCCGCTGCCGGAAGATTACCTCGCGAATTTCGCGCAGAAGACTCAGAGGATCCTGGCCCTGAGCCTTCATTTCCAGAGATCCGGCGCCCGGTGCGTCGTCCGTGCTGGTGTCCACGAACTGGAGCAGGAGTTGGGCATCCCGCCGCCCATCTTTCAGCCAGAACCCATACTTCCAGTACTCGGCAAAATCTTCGGCCCTCCAACCTATCTGACTCATCAGGCCCCGGATGACCCCCTGGTGGAAGAAGCGGTACTCCAACCGAAGCATAGGCATACCAGGAGCTTCCTTCCAAGCATGCAGATGCCGGGCGACGGCCTCAAATCTTGGCAGTAGGTCCGGCGCGACGTAACGCGTCTCTCCCTGGTCGGTCTTTCCACAGGGGAAGCACACGCCGCAACTCTCCATTAGGCCGAGGAAGAGCCTCTGCTCCTCCAGCGAGTGCTTTTGCCAAACCAACAGTGCGAGATCTTCGCGTGTGAAGCGGCCAGAATCTCTCAGCAAGGGTGCCGCCCGGCTGCGGTGGAAGACAGTATAGACAGCGTCGAGCGCCCAGTCCTGGTCGAGGACGATGCAGTTGGAGAAGAGGTCCGACCCGTAAAACACTACGCCGGTCTGGTGGAAGTAGTCGAGGGCGTGCTCCCAGGAGACAATGCTTCCGACTTCATCGCAAAGCGTGCGGAACTCGTCAAGAGTGAGTGTCCGATGTCGCCGCTTTTCGGGTTTGCGCTTCTGGTCCTTGCTGCGCCAATCATAGAGCCGGCGGCGCACCTCGGCGCGTCCTTTACCAATCTTGAGCGCTCCATTCCGTTCGAGGAGGTAGCGCATAGCGTCGTGGAGTTGGCCTTCGAGAGTTTCCCGGCCAAGATCCTCCTTGGCGCTGTAGGAGCAGCCTCTGAAAAACCCGAAACCCTCCGGCCTTGGCGGAGGGTCGCGCTGATCTGCGAACTGGTCGCATTGGCTCTGTACCACGATCACCGGGCTATCGTCGCCCGTGAGTGTTCGTACGTAGTCTAGCCAGTAGGCGAGAGGCTGATTGCGCAGGCGGATGCCGTTCTCGAGGAATTCATCCCGGTTTTCGAGTTCTGGGGTCCAGAGGATCAAGAAGACGGCTCGGCTACGCAGGAAAAGTGCATGGGTGCCGTGATAGATGTCCTGCCCGCCGAAATCCCACCAGTTGGCTTGGAAGGCCTGTTCCTGGCCACCGGTCCGGATTCGCAACTCCTCCCGCCAGATCTGAACGCCGTGAGTGGATTCAATGGAATCGTCGAAGTGTTGACCCCGGAAGCGCCTGCAGAGTTGGGTCTTCCCGACACGACCGTTGCCGAGGAGGATCACCTTCACCTCGTTCTCGGCCTCGGTCCCAAGGTCCATCTCGGAAAAATAGGTGCGCAGCCGCGGGAGGCAATTGTCGATAAGATGATAAGAAAGCACCTCCTGTGGCACGCCGACCGCCTTTTCGACATTAAGCTCGATCAAATGCGGGTGGTCTGCAAAGATCCGAAGAAGTGTGGCTGGGACAGGGGGCTGACATCCATAAAGAGTGAGGTAATGGAGCCCTTGGAGACCGGCCAGCGGGGCTAAATTCGTCAAAGCCTTACAGAACTCAAGAGCAAGCGTCTTAAGATTTTGGAGTTCTGTCAAGGGCGCCAAGTCGGTTACGCCTGTGCCGGACAGATTAAGTTTTCGAAGTTCTCGTAGCCCAGCAATTGGTTCCACTCTAGTTACATTTGTGGCCCGCAAGCCTAATTCCAGAAGATTTTTGAGATTCCTCAGTGGCGTCAACTCTGTTATTTTTGTGTTCCATAAGACCAATGTATGTAGTTCTTTGAGGCCAGCGAGCGGTGTTAAGTCCGTTACCCCCGTTTCCGATGCACTAAGGATTCGGAGTCCTTGGTGTCTGGCCAGTAGAGCTAAGTCGGTAACGCCCGTGCTTGACAGATCAAGGCTCTGAAGTCCACAGAGGCCGGCCAGGGGTGTGAGATTTTCCACGCCTGTGCAGGAGCGGAGGTAGAGGGTCTGAAGTTCTTGGAGTCCTGCCAGGGGTGCGAGGTCGTCCACGCCCGTGCAGTAGCTGAGGTCGAGGCTCTGAAGTCCTTGGAGCCGAGCTAACGGAGTCAAGTTCGCGAGTTCAGGGTTCTCTCGAAGGAAGCCCCCATAAAGAGTCCCTGACATGGTGGGCTTATAGCTACCCAGACACAGCCTCTTGAGGTATGACAGATCGCCTAGACTAGCCGGCAATTCCCGCAGAGCCAGATCACCAAGGTCCAAGCTCTCAGCCTGGGTTCTCCGGGCCTCCTCGATTCGCCGCTCCGCTTCCCGCAGATTTTCTTGCACGATGCCTGAATTCTAGCCCAGCCCGATGGACTGGGCTGAGGAAGCCCAGGCCTTCAGCCCGGAAAGCGGTGAAGCCGTAGCTTCGGAGGACCATCGGGCCGATCTCCTTCAGCCCAGGGTGCCGCCCTGGGTTCCTGGTACGGCGTTATCATGTCCTCGTTATGAGACGTACCGCGGCACCCTTCCTCGTTCTCCTCCCCTTCCTCCTCCCCGCCCCCGCCGCCCGCGCGGCGCTCCCCAACCCTCCTCACGAGGACATCCACTTCATCGCCGAGCACCTGCCCGAGAGCGCTCAGGACGCCCGCTATCTCTTCCTCCCCTGGCCGGCGTTCCGGCTGGAGGCGGGGAAGTGGCAGGGCACCCTCGAGCCGGGATACGTCGACACCGGCGCGGCGGGGTTCCTCAAGCTCAGGGGGCCGATGCTCTCCGGCAACTCGGTGTATGGGTTCTCCGACCGGTGGGGGATCGAGATCCTCGCCTTCTACGACCAGGCGAAGGTCTCAGGGGGCCGCGGGACCGAAGTTTTGCGCCCGTTCTTCCTTCCCGGCGTGCCGCTCGACGTGCCCGAGAACGCCGAGTTCTCGAATCCGCGCGGGGACTACACCCACTGGGGGGTGGGCGCGGCGATGCTGCGCGAGGTGCCGCGCGGCGGCGACCGGCGCCTGACGTTCGCCTTCGGCCTGCTCGCCGATCGCCTGGAGATCAAGAACTACCAGCTCGACTACCGGCTGCTCTCCGGCGCCAACGCCGGCACCCAGGGGGTGCTGGATCACAGCAGCTCGGGGACCTACGTCACCCCGTTCGCCGGCGCCCAGTACAGCCTGCCGCTCGGCCCGCGCTTCGCGCTGACCCCCCGGTTCGTGATCGGCGCGCCGCTCCCCCCGGCCGATTTCGACGCCCGGGTGACCGGTCCGGGATTCGACCTCTCGACCGCCCGCGGCGACGGCAAGCCCGGCAAGATCGGCGATTCCTTCCTGGGGTTCAGCGCCGGGCTGGTCCACCTCCGCTCGGGGCTGGAGGTCGATCTCGGGAGCACGCTGTTCTATCCGCTGTTCGAGAAGCTCAGCCACCCGGGGGTCGACCGCGCCTATACGGTGCAGGTGGCCTGGCACTGGCGGTAGGGGGCCCGCTCCCGTTCAGCCGACCCGGAGCAGGTTGCTGCCTTTGGAGTGACGGATGTCGCGCCCCTCGACGTAGTAGATGACGTCCTCGGCGATGTTGGTGGCGTGGTCGGCGATGCGCTCCATGTTGCGTGAGACCAGGAGCAGGTGGAGGGCGCGGCTGACCGTCTTCGGATCCTCGATCATGTAGGTCAGCAGCTCGCGGAAGATCTGTTTGTAGAGGCCGTCGACCGCGTCGTCGGACTGGCAGACCTCGGTGGCCAGCGCGGTGTCGCGGCGCACGAAGGCGTCCAGGCTCTTGCGCACCATGTCCTGCACCAGCTGCGAGAGGTGCGGCAGGTCGATGTAGGGCTTGAGCGTCGGCTGCTCGTTGAGCTGCTCGACCGACTGCGCGATGTTCACCGCCGAGTCGCCGATGCGCTCGAGGTCGCTGTTGATCTTCATCACCGCCACCAGGAAGCGCAGGTCGACCGCCGTCGGCTGCTTGGTGCCGAGGATCAGGTGGCAGGCCTCGTCGATCTCGATCTCCATCTGATCGACCTGGTTGTCCCCCTCGATCACCTCGGCGCAGAGCTGGTTGTTGCGGTCGAGCAGGGCCTGCGTCGCCTTGGCGACCATGCCCTCCACCATGCCGCCCATCTTCAGCAGCGCCTGGCGCACCCGGTCGAGGTCCTGATCCAATCGTCGTTCCATGTCGCACTCCCTTTCAGAGTGGCATCTTAACCGGTCGCCTCTCTCGGGGGTGTGACATACCGCTGTCAAACCTGTGACGGGGAGATGATCCGCGGGCCTCAGCCGTGAGGCGCATGGGGCGGCCTGGAAAGAGTGCGATGCACCTCTTCCAGCCGCCCCAGGGCCTCGGCGTGCAGGCGGTCCACCTTCTCGTGCAACTGCGCCACCTCGAGCTCGGCCTTGAGGTTGACCTCGTACTCGATGTCCCCGCGGATGCGGTCCTTCGCCACCTGCCGGTTCTGGCTCAGCAGCACGAACACCGAGAGGATGATCGCCTCCAGCGACACCACCATGGTGAGCAGGCCGAACGGGTAGGGGTCGAACATCGGCGGCTTCCAGCCCGGCAGCCAGCGCGTGTTGAGCAGGATCCAGACCGCGAAGAAGACGACGTGCAGCATCAGGAACGTGATGCTGCCGGAGAACGCGGCGATCCAGTCGGCGGCGCGCTCGACGGTGGTCCGGCGGTCCTCCAGCTCGGCGTTGATGTTGCGCGAGGCGGTGCGCCGGAGCAGCTCCACGTTGCGCCGCAACCGCTTGCCCATGGCCGCGATGATGTCGAGCCCCGCCTCGGGGTGGACCCGGAAGAGATGGCTGAGGTCGTCGCGGTCGACCGCCAGCGCGTCGAGGTCCTCGACGACCACGACCGAGGCGGTGCGCGCGCCGCCGTCGAGGAAGGAGATCTCGCCGAAGACCTCTCCCGGTCCCGGCGTCTCGAGCACCACGCGCTCGCCGGTGTCGTTCTTGAAGAAGACCTCGACGGAGCCCTCGCGGATGACGAACAGGGTGCCGCCGGGATCGTTCGCCTGGAAGACGAGCTCGCCGGCCGGGATGCGCACCGAGTCGAGCTGACGGGCGAGGACCTCGCGCTCGTCCGCGTCGAGGTACTGGAAGAACGGTACGCCGGCGAGCAGTGCCGCGTCGGCCGCCATCGGGAATCTCCTGTCGGGTTGGCCCCCAGAGGGGCGCTCCACTCTAGCCCGAGATCCCCCGCGAGCGGAAGAAGACTTTGCCAGGTGGTAATATGTCGATCCAACTCACCTCACGAGGAGGATCGACATGAAGAAGAAGAATGCTCGCAAACTGACCCTGGCCAAGGAGACGCTGACCACTCTGGAGGCCCGGAGCCTCGAAGGGATCGGCGGCGGTGCCGTCACCTGCCAGGAGAGCAACCGGATCTGCAGCATCCAGCACACCTGCGTCAGCTGCGCGGCCACCCAGGCCCCGGTCTGCCAGTAACCGTAGTGGCACCACGCCGGCCGATTCGCTACGGATCGGCCGGCTTCTCCTCCGGGTCCACGAGCTCGTCGCACCGCTTGCAATCCAATTCGACGCCCAGCCACTTCTCCCGTCCCTCGGGCGTGACGACCCAGGGTCGGAGCGTCCAGGGCGGGTTATGGCGCACGTGCTGCCCATGCCCGCACTCCAGATCCGCGACCCAGTCGAGCCGCTCGTCCTGGTGAAAGCCCACGATCTTCCGGTGCAGAGAGCCTCCTCTTCAGGCCCGCCCGCGAACGGGCCGGGCCGGCCCTCGGTGGGGGCGTTCGGGTCTCCGGCAGGGCCCGGAAGCCGCTCGTTTGGGCCGGCTGGGCGGACAGGGTTCCTGGTCCGCCCCACGTAGGGGCCGGTCCGCCCCTCGTGGGGGCCGGTCCGCCCCTCGTTTGGGCGCGTCCGGCCCAAATGGGGGCGCGCCGGCCCCTGATGGGGGACTTACGAGATCTCGTAAGGGGCGGCCCGGCCCAAGCGTGGGCCGGACGGTCCCCAAGAAGGGGCGGACCGGCCCCTACGGGGGACTTACGAGATCTCGTAAGGGCCGGACGGCCCCAAGCAGGGGCGCGCCGGCCCCCAATGGGGGGCGGACCGGCCCAAGCGTGGGCGCAGCGGGCCCAAGCGAGGGGCGGACCGGCCCCAACGAGGGGCCGGAAGGGGCTCCGCAGGCGGAACCCGGCGTCAGCCGTTTATTCTACTCGTCTTCCGGCTCGGTGACCCGGGCGTTCAGCTTCATCAGATAGGGCGTCAGGCGGGGAAGGACCGTCTCGACGATCGCCCGGTCCAGACCGTCTGCCACGCTCTCGGGAAGATCCGTCCCGGCCGCATCGCCGGACGCCTGCCGCCCCTCCGCCGCGAGGCGAGCCGCCCGGAAGGCCGGCAGGAGGGATTCGACGGAGGCGTAGGGGAGGCCCACACCGGCCGCGAGCCGCTCGAGGGTCCTGGCCGTGGGCGCCTTGTCCCCCAGCTCATAGTCGGAGATCAGGCCCCGGTCGACCCCCGAGGCCCGCGAGAGCTCCTCCTGGGTCCACCGCCGGAGCGAGCGGAGAAACATCACGATCAGCCTCAGATCGGCCGGGTCCCCCTGCCTCGCCATAACCCTCCTTTGGACATTGAGCCGCATCTCGCGGCTTTTCGGGTAAGTTTCCGAACTACAGTACTGAGATTCTGTACTTCGGAGACGCCTGCACGGCCATGGAGGCCGTCTCGGCGCGCTCTCCGCGAAAAAGGAGCTTCTCATGATGACCCCGTTCTCTCGCAAGGCGCTCGTCCTCCTCGTGGCCCTCACCCTCGCGACGACTGCCGCCTCGGCGGCTCCCCGCTCGCAGGCCCTGCCCCAAGCGGCAAGGACCATGGCCTCGGCGCCGGTGGATTTTTTCGTCCGGCTCTGGAGCGGTCTGATCGGCCTCTGGGCCAAGAACGGTTGCAGCGTTGATCCGAGCGGGAGTTGCCTGCCCAGCGGGTCAACGCTGCCCACGAAGAACGGCTGCAGCGTTGATCCGGATGGACGCTGCCTGCCCGGTTCGAGTACAGCGGCGGACAACGGCTGCAGCGCCGATCCGAACGGCCGCTGCATCAAATAGAGCCCGCCGGTCGCGAGTAGCGGACACCCTCCGGCGAAGGCTGTAGAGACGTCCCAGGTCCTGAACGACACCCTGGCAGAGGCCACGGGGACCGCGGGACGTCTCCGCCGGAGGGCATGCCGTCGCCGAGGACAATGCCGGTTGGGGGAGCCATCTTGCCGGGCACTTCCGGGCCAAAGGCCCGGGCTTCCTCAGCCCAGCCCATCGGGCTGGGTTGGAGGGTTGGTAACACCAACCCGCGCCCCAACGGGGTGCGATAGCCGGATGCCTGGATTTCACCCCAACCGTGCACATGATGCCCGGACACTTATCCCCGGTCGATAGGGCGGCCCTTCAGGCCGCATCGGGGATTGTGGTGGTCGTCGAACGGCGCCGTCCATCGGATTCAATCCCAAGGCGTTGCCCTGGGCTGAGGGAAAACGGCCCGTTGGGCCTCCGGGTGGGCTCCAAGCCCAGCTCAGGCCTCGAACCGCAGCCCGGGGTTGTTCCGTGCCTTGACGAGATAATGGACCACTCGCCGTGCCAGATCGGCGGTCGCTTCCTCTCTTCTCGCGGCCTCGCAGAACAGCCGGAGCGCGGCTAAGGCTTCCTGATGAACCCCCTGGCTCTTGAAGATCCAGAGCATCTCCTCGGCCAGCCTCTTGACCT
This sequence comes from uncultured Acidobacteriota bacterium, assembly GCA_963698025.1. Classification (GTDB taxonomy): domain Bacteria; phylum Acidobacteriota; class Thermoanaerobaculia; order Multivoradales; family UBA5704; genus DATARR01. The sequence goes on from OY969112.1 coordinate 5,408,917, forward strand.
CCCGGGTCCGCTCCCTTTCCAGATAGAAGACTGCCACCTCCAGTGAAGCCAGGGCAGCGTCGTAGGCGATCTGACTTGCAGTGAAATACCGGCGTACCTGCTCTAGAATGGGCAGTGCCTCTTGCGGCCGGTCAAGGCCGGCGAGCACCCGTCCCTCCAGCCAGAGCACTCGCACGAGGTCCAACTCGTTACCCAATCCAACCGCAAGTTCCCGAACCTCGGGTAGCAACGCATCGGCTTCCTCATAATCCCCAAGCTGCCAAAGATTTACGGCCAAGTTGAACCGGATAAGCCAGGAAATCCGTCGATCCTGTTTTACTTGGACTAGAGCTGCTGCCCTTCGCAAGGTGTCATTGGACTGTTTATAGAGTTCCATGAATCTCAGGGCGATCGCCTTCTGGATCAGAATGCGTACCTGGGCCTCATCGGTTTTAGCTGTCTGCAAAGCTTGGTCGAGGAGGTTTAGGGCTTCGCCTAACCGTCCTTGATAACTGCGAAGCGACGCCTTCAAATCGAGCAGCCGGCTGCCATCCAGCAGCCCCAGATCAGCTGAAGCCCCAGCCTTCCATAGGTGATCGGAGCGGAGGAAAGCCTCCTCGGCCCCAGGCAGATCGCCCTGCACTCGCCGGGCGTTGGCCACGAAAGCCCAGGCATAGCCCTGGAGGCGCGAGCTCCAGGCCTCGCTCGCGGGGACCAGCTCGGCGGTGCGCAACGCCAGCCTGGCGAGCTCCATCGCCCGGTCCGCTCGGTGGGCTGCCGCACGGGTGCTCTCGGCGCAGATCTTTTCCACGAGAGCCCAGCTCCAATACTTCCTCTCCGTCTCCACCGCCGTCAGCCGTTGCCCGGGCGACAGTACCTGCAGCGTCTGCCACAGCTCTCCGGCCTGACTGCGATCTTTGTCAGCCCGCAACTGGCGGATATTCGCCGTGAGCTTGGCGCGGGTGGCCTCCGCCGCCCCCTGGCCGGCCACCGCGGCGGCCTGATCGATGATCTGGCGCTCCTCCGGCGTGGGGTCCACGGGCGAGCCGGGGTCCTCGGCAGGGAGGCCGACACCGAGGGTGTACAAGGCGCCGTCAATGGCCTCGGGCGGGACTCCCATCACGGCGAGCAGCTCCTCCAGACGCTGCCGGTAGAGCTTCTTGCTCCCTCGCTCATACCGGGAGATCAGGACCGGCGTGATGCCGAGGGCGCGGGCCAGATCCCCCTCGCTCCAGCCGTTGGCGAAGCGGAGGAAGCGCAGCGTGGCGCCTAGAGCGGACGGCCTGGGTTTCGGCATTGGGTGCTCGGAGAGTTCTTTCTCAAGGAAAAGAAGTATACGACGAGGACATTGAAGTGCGGCAAGTACGCCTCCAGATTCTCTTCCTGTTCCGTAAACCGATAAATCAGGAACCCGAGGAGCCGCTCCTTGCGGCCCCCGTCACTCCGCGGGAGCGGACCGGTGGGGACGGCCATACCCTGGCATTCCATGAGGAGCTACGAAAAAGCACGATTCGACACCGCGGCCGGGCAGCCGTTGCCGGTTCCCCTTCCGATGCGATCGACCCACCCGGAGGTGGATCAGGTGGAACGCTTCCTGCGCGGCGAGCTGACCCAGCCCGAGGTCCGCACCGTCGTCCGCCATCTGCTCACCCGTTGCCCGCGATGCGCCGAGGTCGCGGGCCGGCTGTGGAGCCTCGGAAATCCGGCGCCGCCGGGAGGCGACCATGACTAAGGCCGAGGACACCGCCCAGGCGGAGCTCCGGCCCATCGTCGACCGGCTCATCTCGATCCGCGCCGAGCTCCGGCAGCTGGTGGAGAGTCTCCCCGGCGCTCTGGAAGAGGAAGCGGTCCCTTCCAATGAGGACGAGATGGACGTCACGACCGAGGTGCGCTCGATCATCGAGTGCGTCCTGAGCGACAGCATCCAGCCGGCCATCCGCGACCTCCGGGTCGCCGCCGCCTACCGGGTGAAGGGGGGGCCGGCCGGAGCCCGGATTGGGGAGGAGAGGGGATAGAGATAGCTTCGCCGGTGGAGGGGGGGGAGTGCCTTGCAGGCGATGACGTTGGTTCCCTTCAGGGGCCGAAGTTCCGGCCTTCGGCCCCCCTGTTCTCCTGGTCGAACCGAAATCCCTTTCGCCCCGAAACGAATCTTGACCGGGGTGTCACGCTTTTGACGGTTCGAAGCCCTATAGATACAAAGGCAGAGGCAGCTCGCACCAACCTCCCTTGGGGTACCCTGGCATATGGTTTTCCCACCTATAGACTTGAAACTCTCGCAGGCCTTTCCATCAACCGACTGGCGTCGGGAAGAGATCTACGACGATGAGGGACGATAACGACATGGCTGTGCTCTGGTGCCACGTCACAGCAGAATTGAATGGTCGGGGCGGAGGCTCTAATCCGTAGGCCCAACGGGCCATTCTCCCTCAGCCCAGGGCAACGCCCTGGGATTAGCCATCGCCTCATAACCTGTTACGGCCTGAAGGGCCGTGCTATCGGTTGAGTGAAATCCGGACCGCCAGTAGCGCGGCCCTTCAGGCCGCATCGCCTCCAGAGTCCTCTCGGAACCCAGGGCGTCGCCCTGGGCTGAGGGAGAACGGCCCCTTGGGCCTCTGGATTGGACCCTGCCACACATAGCAGACTTCCCGGCGCGCAGGCTTGGCGCCCGCCTTCACGCCGCGAGCGGCAATCGCACCCGGAAGGTCGAGCCGCGGCCGATGCGGCTTTCGACGTCGACCTGGCCGCCGTGAGCCTGGGCGATGTGCTTGACGATGGCGAGGCCGAGGCCGGTGCCCCCCTCCTCGCGGGCGCGCCCTTTGTCCACCCGGTAGAAGCGCTCGAAGATGCGGGCGATCGAATCCGGGGGGATGCCGATGCCGGTGTCGATCACCTCCAGGACGGCCTCGGCGCCGCAGCGACCGACGCGGACGGTGATCTTGCCGTCCGGCCGGTTGTATTTGATCGCGTTGTCGAGCAGGTTGAGGAGCAGCCGCTCGAGGTTGCCGGCATCCCCCTGGACCGGCGGCACCGGCTCCTCCTCGATCTCGATCTCGACCCGCTTCTCGCGTGCCGCCGGCGCGAGCAGCTCGACGGCGTGGCGGGCGATGGCCTCCAGATTCACCGGGTCGCGGTCGAGCGCGGCATCCACCCCCTCGAGGCGCGAGAGGATCAGCAGGTCGTCGAGCAGCTCCTGGAGGCGCCGGCACTGGCTGAGGATGCGGTCGGTGAAGCGCTTGGCGGTCGGCGGCTCGTCGAGGGCGCCGTCGCGCAGGGTCTCGGCGTAGCCGCGGATCGCCGCCAGCGGCGTCTTGAGCTCATGGGAGACGTTGGCGACGAAGTCCCGCCGCATGTCGGCCACCCGGGTCAGCTCGGTGGTGTCGCGGGCGGCGACCACCGCCCCCCGCTCGCCGCCGGAGAGCGCGGCGCTGGTCAGCAGCAGGGTCCGCCGCTCGGGGGAGGGGAGGACGATCTGGGAGCTCTGCGGCGCGCCCTGATGGAGGGTGTCCTCGATCACGCGGGCGAAGCCGGGGTGGCGGATGATCTCCAGCGCCGGCCGGCCGGTGAAGTCCCCCACCAGGTCGAAGAGGTGGTAGAAGGCGGGGTTGATCATCTGGGCGCGGCCGTCGCGGTCGACCACGAGCACCCCTTCGGACATGCTGGCGAGGATCTCTTGCAGGTGGTCGCGCTCCAGGCTGACCGCCTCGAACTGCCGCTCGGCGCTGGCGGCGAGACGGTTGAGGGCGAGCGCGAGGGGGGCGAGCTCCTCTTCGTCCGGCACCGCGACGCGGGAGACCCGGCCGATCGCCAGGTCCTGAGCGCCGGCGATCAGGCGCGAGGCGGGCTCGAAGAGGCGGCGGTCGAGCCAGAGCGAGGTGAACAGGATGGCGACCCCGGCGGCGAGGATGGCGAGGGCCATGGCCGCCGCCAGCCGCGCGCGCAGGGCGCTCAGCTGCTCCAGCGGCTCGGCGAGGCGGAGGATCATCACCTCCCCGCCGGGGCCGGAGAGCGTGCGGGCGACGTAGACGTAGGGGTTGCCGGTGGTGGCGCTCCGGCGCACGTTCATCCCCCGGCCGCGGGCGAGGGCCGAGCGGACCTCGGGCCGGTGCAGATGGTTCTCCATCGCCCGGATCTGGTCGGGCTCCACCGAGCTGTCGGCCACCACGACGCCGTCGCGGCGGATCAGGGTCACCCGGATGCCGCTGTCGGCGGCGAGCTGGACGGCCCAGGTCTCCAGGTTGAGGTGGGGTTGGGAGAGGCGCTCGCGGGCGATCGGCGCCAGCAGGTCGAGCATGTCGTAGAGCTGGACGGCGGCGGTGCGCTGGAGCAGGTTCGGCAGCATCGACCAGAGCAGCAGGGTCGCCGTGACCACGGCGGCCAGCGCGGGCCAGAGGGGGGCGAGCCGGAGCTTCGGCGGCAGACCGAGGAGCCGCACCGCGCCTCAGGGCCTCAGCCGGTAGCCGACGCCGATCACCGTTTCGATGTGATCGGCCTCGGAGCCCAGCTTGCGGCGGAGGCGGCGGATGTGGGTGTCCACCGTGCGGCTGTCGATGTCCTCGGCGTACCCCCAGACGTCGGAGAGGAGCTGGCCGCGCGTCTGCACCCGCCCGCCGCGCTCCATGAGGAGGCGCAGCAGCCGGAACTCGGTGGCGGTCAGCGGCGTCTCCTTGCCGCGCACCCGCAACTGGTGGCCGGAGACGTCGAGCTGGATCCCCGCGACCTCGAGGCGGTCGGCGGTGCTCTCCTCGGGCTGCAGGCGGCGCAGCACCGCCTTGACCCGGAGGACGACCTCGCGCGGGCTGAACGGCTTGCTGATGTAGTCGTCCGCTCCCAGCTCCAGCCCCACGATGCGGTCCAGCTCCTCGCCGCGGGCGGTGAGCATCACGATCGGCACCCGCGAGGTGGCGGGCTCCCGCTTGAGCAGGCGGGTCAGCTCGAGGCCGTCGACGCCGGGCAGCATCAGGTCGAGCAGGATCAGATCGGGCGCCTGCCGGCGGAGGGCCTCGAGCCCGCTGTCCCCCCGCAGGGCGATCTCCACCTCGAAGCCCTCCTTCTCGAGGTTGTACTGCAACACCTCGGCGATGTCGGGCTCGTCCTCGATGAGCAGAATTCGTTCGCGTGCCATGTGACGGAAGGCTACCATGGAGTCTTCCACACAGAGTGATGAAAAACCTGTGGAAAACTACCCTGGAACCCGGACCAAAGGCCCTGTTTCCGGGCCTTTCCCCTGTTTGACCAGAGGGATGTGCAATGAGTCGTAAGTTACTCCAAACATTACACTTTCGCCTGGGTTACCCCTAGGGTGGAGAGGCTTGACAGATCGCCCGTGGCTGGTTTTCCACAGAGACGATGTGAAATCCGTGCAAAAGTCCTGTTAACTCTTTGTGACCGAGGATGTTACCGGGGTGTGACAGGGATTGTGGCAGCTGCCGGAAGGAAGAAACTTCTTACAAGAGGGCTGTAAAAAAGAATCGGTGCCGAATCGCAGGCCAGGGATTTCGCGACACGCTTCACCCTTCCGCCACCTCCAGCCCCTGACGCAGGCGGAGGCGGCAGTCGAAGACCTTCTCGAAGAAGCGGCCGTGCTCGCGGGCGGCTTCGAGCTCGAGGTCGACGGCGTAGCGGGAGAGCACCTCGAGGGTGACCTTGTGGCCGCGGATGGCGCAGTAGATCTCCTCGACGCGGGTGGCGTGGGTGCGGTCGAGGGCGTCGGCGACGCGGATCAGGGCGGCGAGCTTGCGGATGGTGCGCTGCTGCCAGGGTTTGAGGGGGGCCAGGGTGGGGTGGCTCGCCTTGGGGGTGGCGCCCCGGTGGTAGCGGGCGACGTGGGCGATGATCTCGATCTCGCGCTGGTCGAAGGCGTCGAGCACGGCGTTGGCGATCAGGTAGTAGGCGTGCTTGTGGTGCCCCTTGTAGTGGATCGAGTAGCCGATGTCGTGGAGGAGAGAGGCGTACTCCAGCCACTCGCGCTCACGAGTGCCGAGGCCGTGGAGCGAGGCGGTGACGTCGAACAGGCGCACGGCGAGGCGGGCGGTCTGCTGATTGTGCCGGTAGACGCTCTCGGAGCGCTCGGCGAGCTGGCGCACCTGGCGGCGGCGCAGGTCTTCGGGCTCGGCGGCGGCGGGGATCGGCTGGCCGAGGGCGGCGAGCAGGAGCCCCTCGCGGAGGGCGCGGTCGGAGACCTGGAAGCGGTCCAGCCCGGCGTGGGCGACGAGCGCCTGGAGCAGCACGGCGCCGGCGAGCAGGCTGTCCGAGCGCGGACCGCCTACCGGCGGGAGGTCGGCGATCTGCCGGCGCTTCAGCGGGCGCAGCCGCTCGATCAGCCCGGCGAGGTCCTTGGTCCGCACCTCGCGGGCGCCGGAGACCTCCTTCCAGGGGCGGTCGGCGAAGTGGTCGATCAGGTCGGCGCAGCAGACCGCGGTGCCGGAGGTGGCGACCAGCCGCTCGGCCGGGCCGCGCGGCACCGCCTCGGCGAGGCGCTTGTCGATCTTCCGGCGCAGGCGGTCGAGGGAGGCGGCGCTCGCCGGGTCGCCGGCGAGGTCGGCGGCGCAGCGCAGGGAGCCGAGGGGGAGGCTCACCACCTGATCGAGCTCGCCCGCCTCGGCGGTGATCCACTCGGTGCTGCCACCGCCGACGTCGACCAGGATGGCGGTGTCCGGCCCCAGGTCGACGACCTCGCGCACGGCCCGGTAGATGAGCCGCCCCTCCTCGACGCCGGTGAGGAGCTGGACGTCGAGGCCGGTGAGGGCCTTGACCCGGGCCAGGAAGTCGGCGCCGTTGGTCGACTCGCGCACCGCGCTGGTGGCGACGGCCACCACCCGCTCGGCGCCGCGGAGCCGGGCGATGGTGGTCATCTTGGCGAGGGCTTCGAGGCCGTCCTGCATCGCCGCCTCGGAGAGCGCCCCCTCGCTCAAGCCCGTCTTGCCGAGGCGGACCATCTCCCGCTCGCGACCCAGCAGGCGGTAGCCGCCGTTGGGCGCGGCCTCGGCGACCACCATGTGGATCGAGTTCGAGCCGATGTCGATCGCCGCCAGGCGCGCGACCTCCGGGGAGGGGGCCACCGGAGGATGGGCCGTCTCCCCGGTGGTGGGGAAGGTCAGGGGCTGGACGACCACGGTCGGTGTAGCGCTCACCCGGCCATTCTAGACCGGTGCCCTTGTCACACGGCGGTCACGCCGCCGGCTCGCCGGGATATGACAGAATTTCACTCGTGTCCGAACCGAACCTTTCGCGAATGGAACCGCTCCAGAAGATCGTCGAAGCCACCGATCTGTTGAACCGCGAGCTCTCGTGGCTGGAGTTCAACGCCCGCGTGCTGCACGAGGCGGAGGACCCGGCCAACCCGCTGCTGGAGCGGCTGAAGTTCATCGCCATCTTCGACTCCAACCTCGACGAGTTCTTCATGAAGCGGGTGGGGGGGTTGAAGCAGCAGCTCGCGAGCAACGTGCGCGAGCTCGCGCCGGGCACGGAAGGCACGCCCCTGCAGCAGCTGGCGGCGATCAACGCCAAGGTGCGGCCGATGGTGGCACGCCAGCGGCGGCTGCTCAACGCCGACCTGATCCCCGCCCTGCGCCACCACGGGCTGGAGGTGGTGAGCTGGGACGAGCTGCGGGCGAGCGAGCGGCGCCAGCTCTCCGAGGAGTTCGACCGCCAGTTCTTCCCCGTGCTGACGCCGCTGGCGGTCGATCCCGCCCACCCCTTCCCGTTCATCTCCAACGTCAGCCTGTCGCTCGCCGTCTCGATCAAGGCCCCCGGGGACGAGCTGCCGCGCTTCGCCCGGGTCAAGGCGCCGCACATCCTGCCGCGCTGGGTGCAGGTGCCGAAGACGCCGCGCTTCGTGCCGCTCGAGGAGGTGATCGCCGACAACCTCGACCGGCTGTTCCCCGGCATGGAGATCGTCGAGTCCTACCCCTTCCGGGTGACGCGCAACGCCGACGTCCACCGCAACGAGGAGACCGCCGAGGATCTCCTGGAGGTGATCCAGGAGGAGCTGCGCGAGCGCCGGTTCGCCACCGTGGTGCGGCTGGAGGTGGCGAAGGGGATGCCGCGCTGGATGCTCGAGCTGCTCTTCGAGGAGCTCGAGGTCGCCGAGTCCGAGGTCTACGAGGTGGAAGGGCCGCTCGCCCTCAAGGACCTGATGTCGCTCGCCGGCTCGGCCCCGCTGCCGTCGCTGCGCTTCCGCCCCTGGACGCCGGTCACCCACCCCCGTTTCCACCTGGAGGGGGACGCCGCCGCCGGGGGGGTCTTCGACGCCGTCGCCACCGGGGACATCCTGGTCCATCACCCCTACGACTCGTTCACCACCAGCACCCAGCGGTTCGTCGAGGCGGCGGCGGACGACCCTGCGGTCTTCGCCATCAAGCAGACCCTCTACCGCACCTCGGCCGGCTCGCCCAACATGCAGGCGCTGATCCGGGCGGCGGAGGCCCGCAAGCAGATCGCGGTGACGGTGGAGATCAAGGCCCGCTTCGACGAGGCGGCCAACATCGAGTGGGCGGAGGCCCTGGAGGGGGTGGGGGCGCACGTCTGCTACGGCGTGGTGGGCCTGAAGACCCACGCCAAGATCGCCCTCGTGGTGCGCCAGGAGCGGGAGTCGCTGCGCAGCTACGTCCACATCGCGACCGGCAACTACAACCCCGAGACGGCGAAGCTCTATACCGATCTCGGCCTGTTCACCGCCGACGAGGAGATCGCCCAGGACGTGGCCCAGCTCTTCAACATGCTGACCGGCTTCGTCTACCAGCCGCGGTTCAAGAAGCTCCTGGTGGCGCCGACCAGCATGCGCCAGCGCTTCCTCGAGCTGATCGGGCGCGAGGTCGAGCACCACAAGGCGGGGCGGGGGGGGCACATCATCGCCAAGATGAACGCCCTCGACGACCGCCAGATCATCGACGCGCTCTACGACGCCTCGTCCGCCGGGGTGGAGATCGACCTCGTCGTGCGCGGCATCTGCCGGCTGCGGCCGGGGCTGCCGGGCAAGAGCGAGACGATCCGGGTGATCAGCATCGTCGGCCGGCTGCTCGAGCATGCCCGCATCTTCTACTTCGCCAACGCCGGAGAGCCGGCGTATTACATCGGCTCGGCCGACTGGATGACGCGCAACCTCGACGCCCGGGTGGAGGCGGCGGTGCCGATCGAGGACCCGCGGCTCCAGGAGGAGGTCAAGGCGATCCTCGACCTCCAGCTGGCCGACAACTGCAAGGCGTGGGACATGCGGTCCGACGGCTCCTACGTCCAGCGCCACCCGTCGCCCGGCGAGGAGCCGCGCTCCAGCCAGGAGCTGCTCATGCAGCGGGCGCTGGAGCGGGCGGGGCGCTGAGGGCGACCGCAGGTCGCCCCTACAACCTTCGCCGTACCACCACGTTATGCCGGAGGTTGTAGTAGGGGCGACCTGCGGTCGCCCTCACCGCATCGCCGTCACCTAACGATCCGCGAACGATCCGGCCGATCCTCAACCCATCTCCCACCGCTCCGCGCCGACCAGCCGCGCCAGCCGGTCGAGCGCCGCTTCCAGCGAGGCTCGCCGCCCCTTGCTCTCGCGCACGCCCGGCTCCCACCAGAGGTTCTTGACCTCCAGCACCCCGCGCTCCCGGTGGAGCTTGGGATCGAGCCGGCCGACCAGGCGGTCCCCTTCCAGGATCGGCAGCACGTAGTAGCCGTGGACCCGCTGCGCCTCCGGCACGAACGCCTCGAAACGGAAATCGAAGCCGAACAGGCGGAGGGTGCGCTTGCGGTCGCGCAGGATGGGATCGAAGGGGGAGAGCAGGCGGACGCGCGGCGGCGGCGGCGGCAGGGCGGCGGCGCGGGCCTTCCAGCCGGGGAGGGCCCAGGAGGCGCGCGGGCGCGAGCCGTCGGCGGTCTCCACCTGTACGGCGACGATCTCCCCGGCGGCGGCGGCGCGCCCGCACCAGGCGCGGGCTTCCTCCAGCGAGACGGCGCGCCAGAAGCCGGCGAGCTCGTCCGGGCTGGCGATGCCGAGCCGCTCCAGGGCCGAGCGGCAGGCCCAGTCGAGGTGCTCCCCGTCGCTCGGGCGGGGGGCGGCGTGGGCCGCGGGGAGGACCCGCTCGGCGAGATCGTAGACCTTGTGGAAGCTGACCCTTCCCGCGATCGCCAGCTCGCCGGTGCGCCAGAGGTACTCCAGCGCGGCCTTCTGGGGTTTCCACCCCCACCAGGCCTTGTCGGTCCCCTCGGGGCGCTCGTCCTCGAAGTCGCGGGTCCTCAGCGCCCCCTCGCGGGCGATGCGCTCGCGGACGTGGCCGATCACCCGCTCGGGGTCCGGGCCAATGCGCTCCATCCACCAGGGGTGCTCGAGAACCCGCCGGCGGTAGCGCTCGAAGCGGACCTTCCAATAGGGGTACCAGATGGTGGGGATGGCCGAGGCGTCGTGCGTCCAGTGCTCGAAGAGCCGCCGCCGCTCCAGGAGGCGTTCGAGGAGGCGCGGCTGGTAGCTCTGAAAACGGGCGGCGAGCGTCAGGTGGTGCGCCCGCTCGACGACGTTGATCGAGTCGACCTGGACGAAGCCCATCCGCTCGACCACCTCGTAGAGGGCGTCGGCGGTCGCCTTGCGGCGCGGATCGTCGAGCAGCCCCTGGGCGCCCAGCAGCAGGCGCCGGGCGGTGGCGGCCGGGACGATCGGGACGGTGGGGAGGGGGGAGGATTTCGGCGGCACGGGGAGAGGATACAAGGCATCCGTGCCGGTTGGGACGTCCGTTGAGGGCGACCGCAGGTCGCCCCTACAACCTCCGGCGCAAGGTGTACGTGGGCGCAGGTTGTAGGGGCGACCTGCGGTCGCCCTCTTTTTACGCCGCCGCCTTCGCGAACCGCAGCAGCGGGTTCCTGCGCGCCCGCACCAGGTAGGAGGAGATCTCGGCCACCAGGCCGGGGGTGGCGCGGTCCATCTCGGCGGCCTGCTGGAAGACGGCGAGGGCGGCGAGCGCCTGGCGGTGGATGTCGTGGGTGAGGAAGGTGTCGAGCATCTCCGCCGCGAGCGCCCGCACCTCGGCGGCGCGCCCCTCCTCCAGGTAGAGGCGGGCGAGGTCGAGGGTCACCAGCGAGGCGTCGTAGCCGAGCCCCTCGGCGAGGAAGCGGCTGCGGACCTCGCGCAGGGCCGACCCGGCCTCGTCCAGGCGCCCCAGGCGGCCGGCGATGCGCCCGTCGAGCCAGGCGAGGCGGAGCCCGGTCCAGGCGTCGGGGAACTCGCGGTAGGTGTGGCGGAAGCGCTCGAGCTGGCGCAGCGCCTCCTCGGCGCGGCCGCAATCGGTGAGGAACCAGGCGAGGTTGTGCCGGGCCATCAGCACCAGGCGCGGCTCGCGCTCCCAGTCGGCCAGGGCGAGCCCCTTGCGGATCTGGCGGATGGCCTCTTCGTGCCAGCCGGAGTAGCCGAGGAACACCCCCTTGCCGATCATGGCGCGCCCCTTGCGATGGGGCTCGTTGAGCTCGCCGTAGATGTCGATCACCACGTCGAGCAGCTCGGCGGCCTGCTCGAAATGCCCCTGGTCGCTGAGCAGGGAGGCCCGCAGGTCGAGGATCCTCGCCTCCTCGAGCGGATCGGCCGAGCCCCCCTCGGCCAGACGCTCGGCGCGGGTGAGCGCCTCCTCGGCCCCGGCGAGGTCGAAGGTGATGCGGCGGGCGTTGCCGAGGTAGGCCCAGGCGCGGGCGTGGAGGTCCTGCACCACGGAGCGGCCGTAGACTTCGGCGTCGAGCAGTCCGGCGAGCAGGAGCCCGCGCTCGGCCAGCTCGATCGCCCGGGTGGCGTCGTGGAACCCCTCCTCGAAGCTCTTCTCGATCAGCAGCTCGCAGACGGCGAGGGTCTGCAGGCGCCGGTCGAGGCGGAGGAGGACGGGCCACTCCTCCCACGGCCGGCCGGAGAGCTCGGCGAGCAGGGCGGGCGCTTCGCTCCTCTCCGAGCCGGCCCGTGAGAGCCGCTCCCCGAGCGCGGCGAAGAGGCGGTCCCAGGCGGCGTCCTGGCCGGCGGCCTCCTCCGGGACGGGAGCGAAGGCGTGCCGCAGAAGCTCGTCCACCTGCCGCTGGCAGAGGGCGCACCCCGAGCGCAGGTGGTCCTCGATCCAGCGCTCCTCGGCCGCGGAGGCTCCGCCGCGCGAGAACCTCTCGAAGGTGTTCCGATCCGGGTGACGCACATCCATCAGCCTGTTCCTCCAGGGAAACAGCATCGCGGGGGCGGCGAGCCGCCTGTCCGCCCACGGCAGGCGCTGCCGCCGAGTGACAAGTCCGCCCTCTATCTGTAAGTTGCTGCAAGGGGGGAAAATGTGACACCGGCGTTCAAACACCGGTGTCGATGGCGGGAATCGGCCGGTTCTAGTGGGCGCCGCCGTTCGGGTCCATGGCCCCGCCGGCGAGCTCCAGGAAGCGCCAGACGAGCGAGGTGACGAAGCTTCGGGTGATCTCGATGGGCGTCGAATCGTCGGCGGCGCGGCGGTGGCGCGGTTGCGAGGCGTGCGATGGCGCGGCGCAGGCCAGGGCGATGGCGGTCGAGACGAGCAGGGTAGTGACGGCTCCGCGGAAAGCTCTGGATGACATGGGATCCCCTCCAAGGGGGAGCGATCCGGCGCGGTCACCACGACCCCGGCGGTCGCCCTTACCCCTTAAAGTGCCCGTTCAACCCGGGGCTGGAACGCTAAAACAGCGGAGACCCTCCTTGTAGCTCTTGCAAGGCCTTCCGTACCTCTTTTCCCGCGCTTTTTGGCCCCTTTCCGTAAAGGCTCTTCGCATCCGGGACGGCCGGAACCCTCCCCCGGGCGGTTCCGGGGCGCCGTTTCCATGGTCCGCATCTTGCACTCCCATACCGCGAGGAGTGTGAACGATTGAACTTCCGAACCTTCTGGATGGCCGGTTTCGAATGCTCCTGTCACCGCCGGGGTGACGGGCGGCGGCTCGACGTGACCGCGGCGACCGGGCACGATCGCTTCGCCGCGGAGGACTACGCGCGCGTGCGCCGGATCGGAATCGAGACGGTCCGCGACGGCGCCCGCTGGCACCGCATCGAGCGCTCCCCCGGCCGTTACGATTTTTCCTCGCTGCTGCCGATGGTGCGGGCGGCGCGGCAGGCCCGGGTGCAGGTGATCTGGGACCTCTGCCACTACGGCTGGCCGGACGGCCTCGACGTCTTCCGGCCGGAGTTCGTGGACCGCTTCGCCGACTACTCCCGGGCCGTCGCCCGGCTGATCGCCGACGAGACCGACGAGGTTCCCTGGTACTGCCCGGTCAATGAGATCTCCTTCTGGTCCTGGGCGGGGGGGGACGTCGCCTACATCAATCCCGGGGCGACCGGCCGCGGGTTCGAGCTCAAGGCGCAGCTCGCGCGCGCGGCCCTGGCGGCGATCGACGCCGTCTGGAGCGTCGACTCGCGAGCCCGCATCCTCCATTGCGATCCGGCGATCCACATCGTGGCCGACCCGAAGAATCCGAAGATGCGGGCCGACGCCGAGGGACACCGGCTGGCCCAGTACCAGGCCTGGGACATGATCGTGGGGCGCCTCTGGCCGCAGTTGGGCGGCGACGAGCGCTACCTGGACGTCGTCGGGCTCAACTACTACCCGAACAATCAGTGGATCCTCGACGGGCCCACGATCGAGCGGGGGCGGCCGCTCTACCGGCCGTTCCGGGAGATCCTGCGCGCGGCCTGGGAGCGCTACGGGCGCCCGCTGGTGGTCGCCGAGACCGGGGCCCAGGACGGCGCGCGCGCCGAGTGGCTCCGCTACGTGGCCGACGAGGTCCTGGCGGCCCGCCGCGCGGGGGTCCCCGTCCAGGGCGTCTGCCTCTATCCGATCCTCGATTACCCGGGCTGGGACGACGATCGCCACTGTCAGAGCGGTCTCTGGGGGTATCCCGGCCCGCTGGGGAATCGGGAGATCCACCCTCCGCTCGCCCAGGAGCTCGCGCGGCAGGTCGCGCGCTTTGGGAGTGAGCCGGAGCTCGTCGATTCAAGAGATCAGGACCCGGACGCACGTCGCGAGCCGGGCGAGGAGGAGAGTGAACATGCAGCCTTTTGAGGAGGCCACCCAACCCGTGACCGGCCTCGCCCCCAAGCCGGACCTCGTCTGCCTCTCCCACCTGCGGTGGGATTTCGTCTACCAGCGGCCGCAGCACCTGATGAGCCGCTTCGCCCGCGACCGCCGGGTGTTCTTCGTCGAGGAGCCGGTCTTCGAAGAGGGTCCCGCTCGTCTCGACGTGAGCGAGCGTCCGGGTGGGGTGCGCATCGCCGTGCCGCGCCTCCCCCACGGACTCCCCCCCGAGGAGGTCGAGGCGGCCCAGCGCGACCTCCTGCAGGGGCTCCTCGCCGACCACGGCGTCACCGACTACATCCTCTGGTACTACACGCCGATGGCCGTCGGCTTCTCCGCGGGGCTCGAACCCTCGGCCGTGGTCTACGACTGCATGGACGAGCTGTCGCTCTTCCGCGGCGCGCCGCCGGCCCTGCTGGACCGGGAGCGCCGGCTGCTCGAGCTCGCGGACCTCGTCTTCACCGGCGGCCAGAGCCTCTACGAGGCCAAGCGCGAGCGCCACCCGGCCGTGCATGCCTTTCCGAGCAGCATCGACGCCGAGCATTTCGGGCGGGCGCGCCGCCCGGCTCCCGAGCCCGCCGACCAGGCGGCGATCCCGCATCCGCGCCTCGGCTACGTCGGGGTGATCGACGAGCGGATCGATCTCGACCTGCTGGCCGCCGCGGCCGCGGCACGGCCCGACTGGCAGTGGGTGATGATCGGCCCGGTCGTCAAGATCGATCCCGAGAGCCTGCCGCGGCGGAGCAACATCCACTACCTGGGCATGAAGTCCTACGACGAGCTGCCGTCCTATCTCGCCGGCTGGGACGTGGCCCTGATGCCGTTCGCGGCCAATGAGTCCACCCGCTTCATCAGCCCCACCAAGACCCCCGAGTACCTGGCGGGGGGCCGGCCGGTGGTCTCGACCCCGATCCGCGACGTGGTGCGCCCCTACGGCGAGCTGGGGCTCGTCGAGATCGCCGCGGACCCCGAGTCCTTCGTGGCGGCGGCCGAGCGGGCGATGGCCCGTTGTGGCGAGGGGGCGCCCGAGCGCGAGGAGTGGCTGCGCCGGGTCGACGAGTTCCTCGCCGGCGGCTCCTGGAGCCGCACGTTCAGAAACATGTCCGAGCTGATCGACGGGGCCCTCGCGAGCCGCCGCGGCCGGCCGGACGGGACGCTTTGACGGATTGGTTCGTGCTTCACGGCGGATGACCCGCTCCGTGTGCTTTTGATCAGACCTCTCGAAAGGAGCCGGTTCGATGTTCGACTACTTGATCGTGGGTGCAGGATTTGCCGGCAGCGTGCTCGCCGAAAGGCTGGCGCGGGGTTCCGGAAAGAAAGTTCTCCTGGTGGACCGCCGGCCGCATATCGGCGGGAACGCCTTTGACCATTACGACGACGCGGGGATCCTGGTCCACAAGTACGGCCCCCACATCTTCCATACCAACTCGAAAGAGGTCTTCGAGTACCTCTCCACCTTCACCAGGTGGCGCCCCTACGAGCACCGGGTACGGGCGAGCGTGGACGGCCAGCTGGTTCCGATCCCGATCAACCTGGACACCATCAACCAGCTCTACGGGCTGAAGCTGACCAGCATGCAGGTCGAGGACTTCTTCGCCTCCGTGGCCGAGCCCCGGGAGGTCGTCCGCACCTCCGAGGACGTGGTCGTCGGCCGCGTCGGCCGCGAGCTCTACGAGAAGTTCTTCCGCAACTACACCCGCAAGCAGTGGGGGCTCGACCCCTCGCAGCTCGACTCCATGGTCACCGCCCGCGTGCCCGTGCGCACCAACCGGGACGACCGCTACTTCTCCGACACCTACCAGGCGATGCCCCTGCGCGGCTACACCCGGATGTTCGAGAACATGCTCGACCACGACAACATCAAGGTCCTGCTCAACACCGACTACCGCGAGGTCGTCGAGTTCATCCCGCACGAGAAGCTGATCTACTCCGGTCCGGTCGACGAGTTCTTCGACTACCGCTACGGCAAGCTGCCGTACCGGTCGCTGAAGTTCGAGTTCGAGACGGTGAACCAGGAGTGGGTGCAGCCGGTGGCGGTGCTCAACTATCCCAACGAGCACCTCTACACGCGGGTCACCGAGTTCAAGCACCTGACCGGGCAGGAGCACCGCAAGAGCAGCCTCGTCTACGAGTACCCGATGGCCGAGGGGGACCCCTACTACCCCGTGCCGCGCCCGGAGAACAACGAGCTCTACAAGAAGTACCAGGCGATGGCGGAGGAGCGGTCGGACGTCCACTTCGTGGGCCGGCTGGCCACCTACAAGTACTACAACATGGATCAGGTGGTGGCGCAGGCCCTTTCGGTCTACGCCCGCATCGTCGGCCAGAAGCGCTCCGAGGCCACCCGCGCCGAGGCGGCTCGGCCGGCGAGCCCGACGGTGCTCACCTCCCGCAAGGAGCGGCACCAGTCGACGAGCCTCGCCGAGGCTTCTTCCCCAGCCTCCGCGGTGAGGAAGGGGGCGTAGGAAAACTCTCCAGAAAGACAAAGGGGACCGGAAATCCGGTCCCCTCGGGCGTGTGGCGCGCGACGCCGGTACGGAAGCGCCGCGGTAGGTGGGTTGGTACCGCGGGGCGAAAACTTCCGCCGTGGGGCTCCAAAAACCGGCGGCGGACGCTCGTCGGCGGAACCCCGGAAAGATCCTGGTCACCTCGGAAGGCGACCTCGAAGAGGACTATACAGCAATGAGCATGTCTATGGAAGAGCAGTTCTTCACCCTCTTCGCATCCTCAACCCGGGCTCGCTCTTGATACAGTCCCAGGCATGGAGACGCGCTCGGTCGACCGGCTGCGCCGCCTCCGGGACTGGACCCGGTCGCTCGACTTCGCGCTGGCGCGCCGCTTCGGCCTCGCCAACCGCGAAGACCGCCTCTTCTTCCTGCTGATCGGCGTCGTCGGGGTGGTCGGCGGCCTGCTCGGCGCCGCTACGGATCTCCTGATCGGTCTGGTGCAGACAGTCCTCTGGGGCTCCCGGGGGGATCTGCTCACCCTTATCCCCAAGGTCCACCGCTGGGTGGTGGTGACGGCGCCGGCGATCGGCGGCGCGCTGCTCGGGGTCATCCTCTGGCGGAGCCGCCGGAGGGCAAAAGGAGAGGCGAGCGGCGAGGGGATGGCCATGCTGATCGAGGCGGTCGCCCTGTCGGGGGGGAAGATCGCGCCGCGCCCGGTGCTGATCAACGCCGTGGCGGCGATCGTGACGGTCGGCGCCGGCGGCTCGCTCGGCCGCGAGGGGCCGATGATCCGGATGGGCGCCATGCTCTCCTCCTGGATGGGGCAGCGGCTCGGGCTGCCGCCGCACCGGCTGAAGATCCTGGTGGGGTGCGGCGCCGCGGCCGGCCTCGCGGCGACCTACAACATCCCGATCGGTGGCACGCTGTTCGCCATGGAGGTCATCCTCGGCAACTTTGCCCTGGAGATCTTCGGCCCGATCGTCGCCTCCTCGGTGATCGCCACCCTCATCGCCCGCTCGATCACGGGAAATCGGCCGCTCTACGCCGCGCCCGAGTACGCGCTCGCCAGCGGCTGGGAGATGCTCCTCTACGCGGGTCTGGGGGTCGCCGGCGCCTTCGCCTCGGTGCTCTTCATGCGGGGGGTGAGCCTCGGCGAGAAGGCGTTCGCGCGCCTGCGTTTCCTGCCGCGACCGCTCCACCCCCTCGTCGGCATGACCCTGCTGGGCGGGATCGGCCTCTACGTGCCGCACGCCCTGGGGCGGGGGTACGGCACGATCAACCTGGCGCTCGCCGGCACGTTGCGGCTCCCCGAGCGCTTCGCCCTGTCGCCGGAGCTCACCGGCCTGCTCCTGCTCGGCATCGCCCTGGTCAAGCTGGCGGCGACCGCCCTGACCCGGGGGTGCGGCGGCGCCGGCGGGATGTTCACCCCCTCGCTCGCCTTCGGCGCCCTGGTGGGCGGCGCCTACGGCTCGTTCATGCACGCGCTCTGGCCGCACATCGCCTCCCCGTACGGCGCCTACGCCGCCGTAGGCATGGCGGCGGTGATGGCGGGGACCAGCTACGCGCCGATCAGCGCCATCCTCATCCTCTTCGAGTTCACCGGCAACTACGACCTGATCCTGCCGGTGATGCTGGCGGCGATCCTGTCGAGCCTGCTCGCCCGCGCCCTCCACCCCTACTCGATCTACACCGAGTCGCTGCGCGGCAAGGGGATCGATCTGCGCATGGAGGAGGCGGTGCTCGCCGGCCTCAAGGCGGAGAGCCTGATGCGGGCCGACCCCCAGACCCTGCGGCCAGGCGAGCCCTACGCCGACGTGGTGAAGAAGTTCCTCTCGACCCCGCGCCAGCGCCTCTTCGTGGTGGGAGACGACGGCAAGCTCCTCGGCACCGTCTCGATCCACGACATCAAGTACGCCCTGGAGAACCCCGAGACCCTGACGGCGGTGGTGGCGCTCGACTTGATGACGCCGGCCGAGCACCTGATCCACCCGCAGGAGCGCCTGCACCTCGCGACCGAGATCTTCGCCAGGAGCGACTACGAGCGCCTGCCGGTGGTGGACGCGGACGGCGCCTTCCTGGGCATTCTCGCCAAGCGCGACCTGCTGGCGGTCTATGCCCAGGAGGTGCTCGGCCGGCCGGCGCTGCTCGCCACCTTCGTCTCCAGCCAGGACTCGGCCGCCAATCGCCAGTATGTGGAGATCCCCCCCGACTTTGCCCTCCGGCTGGTGCCGGCGCCGGCCCACCTGGTGGGCAAGACCCTCGCCGAGGCCCGCCTGCCGCAGACCCTCGGCGCTCGGGTGATGGAGATCCGGCGGCGCGGGCCGGAAGGGGAGGAGCCGATCATCCCCGCGGCCGACACCCGGCTCCAAGCCGGAGACCTGCTGCTCCTCCTCGGCCCCGCCGCCAAGGTGGAAGCGCTGGCCGAGGGGAAGGTCGCCGAGGAGGCCCTGGCCGAGCACCAGGCGGAGACGGGGGCGAAGTGACGGACGACGAGGAACGACAGGCGACCGCAGAGGATCGGCGCCTGCTCGACCGGCTCGCCGTTCCCCCCGGGCTTTGCACCAGCTGCGAGCACCTGTGCCTGCTCGCCTCCCGCCGTAGCGTCTTCGTGCGTTGCGGCCTGGCGGCGGTGGATCCGCGGTTTCCGCGATATCCCGGGCTGCCGGTGGTGGCGTGCGGGGGGTATCGCAACGGACTGACACGGACGCACACGGACTGACAAGGACAAGGGAACCTGAGTGAGGTCCGTGTCAGCCCCCTCCCCCTTTTCGCCTTTGACATCCCGGCCGCCTCTCGCTATGCTCTTTGCTGCATTACGAGCGGCCCGGCTCCGGCCGGGCTCGGCAACCTGGGACGGACACCCAAGGTGCCCTCTCGCTCTCCAGGGAGCGAGGATGCGGTCGCCCATCGGTGACAATTAAGTGTCCGGAGCGGAAAGCCCGTCTCGTGATGCCTACGAGTCGGGCTTTTTGTTTGCCCAGGAGGAGAGAGAGTGAGCGACCCGGTCTTCGAAGTACCGTTCCCCCCGCGCCCCGCCGACGTGGACGAGCGCACCGCGCTTCTATTGGCGGCCCTCGGCGAGCGCGTCCTGGTGCTCGACGGTGCCACCGGCACGGCGCTCCAGGGAGTCACGCTGACCGCCGACGACTTCGGCGGCCCCGAGCTCGAGGGGTGCAACGAGAACCTCTGCGCCACCCGTCCTGACGTGGTGGACGGCGTTCACGAGGGGTATCTCGCCGCCGGCTGCGACATCGTGGAGACCAACTCTTTCGGCGGCACCCCGCTCGTGCTGGGCGAGTACGGCCTCTCCGGCCGCGCCTTCGAGCTCAACCGCCTCTCCGCCGTGATCGCCCGCGCCGCCTGCGCCCGCCACTCGACGCCGGAGAAGCCGCGCTTCGTCTGCGGCTCCCTGGGGCCCACCACCAAGGCGATCTCGGTGACCGGCGGCATCACCTTCGAGGGGCTGATCGAGAACTTCCGCGTCCAGGCCCTCGGGCTGATGGCCGGCGGCGCCGACTACCTGCTGCTGGAGACGGCGCAGGACACCCGCAACGTCAAGGCCGGGCTGATCGGCATCGAGCAGGCGTTCGGCCAGGCCGGGTGGAAGATCCCGGTCGCCGTCTCGGCAACCATCGAGACCACCGGCACCATGCTCGGCGGCCAGGACGCCGAGGCGCTCGCCGTCTCCCTGCTCCACGCCGACCTCTTGTACGTGGGCCTCAACTGCGCCACCGGCCCCGACCTGATGACCGATCACGTCCGCACCCTCTCCGAGATCTGCCGCACGCGGGTCGCCTGCGTCCCCAACGCCGGCCTGCCCAACGAGGAGGGGTGCTACACCGAGGGGCCGGACGTCTTCGAGCGCGTCTTCTCCCGCTTTCTCGACGCCGGTTGGCTCAACCTCGTCGGCGGCTGCTGCGGCACCAGCTCCGGCCACATCTCCACCCTGACCCGGCTGGTCCAGGGGCGGAAGCCGCGGACCATCCCCCATCACCGGCGCTCCCTGATCTCCGGCCTCGAGGCCGTCGAGCTCTCCGAGGCGCAGCGGCCGGTGCTGGTGGGGGAGCGCACCAACGTCCTCGGCAGCCGCAAGTTCAAGGGCCTGATCCAGGCCGGGCAGCACGAGGCCGCCGCCGAGGTGGGCCGCGCCCAGGTCAAGGCCGGCGGCCAGATCCTCGACGTCTGCCTCCAGGACCCGGACCGCGATGAGATCGGCGACGTCGAGGCGTTCCTCGACCGGCTCGTCCGCCTGGTCAAGGCGCCGTTGATGATCGACTCCACCGACGCCGCCGTCATGGAGCGCGCCCTCACCTACTGCCAGGGCAAGTCGATCCTCAACTCGATCAACCTGGAGGACGGCCTCGCCCGCTTCGAGCGGGTGGTGCCGCTCGCCCGCCGCTTCGGCGCCGCCCTGGTCGTCGGCCTGATCGACGAGAAGGGGATGGCGGTCACCGTCGAGCGCAAGGTCGAGGTGGCGCGCCGGAGCTTCCAGATCCTGGTCGAGGAGATGGGCGTCCAGCCCGAGGACATCTGGTGGGACCCGCTGGTCTTCCCCTGTGGCACCGGCGACTCCAACTATCTCGGCTCGGCCGCGCAGACGATCGAGGGGGTGTGGGCGGTCAAGGAGCTGTTCCCGGACAGCAAGACGATCCTCGGCATCTCCAACGTCAGCTTCGGCCTCCCCAACGCCGGCCGCGAGGTGCTCAACTCGGTCTTCCTCTATCACTGCACCAAGGCGGGGCTCGACGCGGCGATCGTCAACACCGAGAAGCTCGCCCGCTACGCCGACATCCCGGCCGAGGAGCGGGAGCTCGCCGAGGCGCTGATTTTTCTACCCCTGGGGGACATCGAGGCGGGCAACCAGGCGGTCGAGACGTTCACCGCCCACTTCCGCGGCCGCTCGGGCGTGGCGGCGCGCCCCCGCGCCGAGCTGCCGCTCGCGGAGCGCCTGGCCCGCGCCGTGATCGAGGGGAGCAAGACCGGGCTCGAGGACGACCTCGCCGCGGCCCTCACCGATCCCCGCTGGCCGGCGCCGCTCGACATCATCAACGGCCCGCTGATGACCGGCATGAGCGAGGTCGGCCGGCTGTTCAACGACAACCAGCTGATCGTGGCCGAGGTGCTGCAGAGCGCCGAGGTGATGAAGGCGGCGGTCGCCTATCTCGAGCCGCACATGGAGAAAGCCACCGACGGCAGCGGCTCCTCGCGCGGCAAGGTGCTGCTGGCGACCGTCAAGGGGGACGTCCACGACATCGGCAAGAACCTGGTGGACATCATCCTCTCGAACAACGGCTTCACGGTGGTGAACCTGGGGATCAAGGTCCCCTCCGAGCGGCTGATCCAGGCCGTGCGCGAGCACCAGCCGGACGTCATCGGCCTCTCGGGGCTGCTGGTGAAGAGCGCCCAGCAGATGGTGCTCACCGCCGGCGACCTCGCGGCGGTGGGGATCGACACGCCGCTCCTCGTGGGGGGCGCGGCGCTCACCCGGCGTTTCACCCATCGCAAGATCGCGCAGGCCTACACCGGCCTCTGCACCTACGCCAAGGACGCCATGCACGGCCTGAAGCTGGTCGAGCGGCTGCTCGATCCCGGGCAGAAGCCGGACCTGGAGCGCGAGGTCACCGATCTGCTCGAGTCCGACAACGCCGACGCCGTCCAGGAGCCCGCCGCGGCCGTGGAGGCCGGCCGCAACGCCGCGGCCGAGGTGCGGCGGGACCTTCCCGTGCCCGCGCCGGCCGATCTCGACCGGCACGTCGCGGAGCTCGACCTCGACCGCGTCTGGGAGTACCTCAACCCGCAGATGATCTACGGCAAGCACCTGGGGCTGAAGGGCTCGGTCAAGCGGCTGCGGGCGGAGGGGGATCCCAAGCTCGCCAAGCTGGAGGAGGTGATGGACGGCCTCAAGGAGATCGGGCGGAGCGGGGCGCTGCGCGCGCGGGCCGTCTGGCGCTTCTTCCCGGCCGAGGCGGACGGCAACCGGATCACCCTGCGGTGCCCGGAGACGGGCGGGGTAGCGGCCTCCTGGGAGCTCCCGCGCCAGAACCGCGAAGGGGGCCTGAGCCTCGCCGACTATGTGCTGCCGGGGGACCACGTCGCGCTCTTCGTGACCACGGCGGGGGAGGGGGTGCGCGCGCGGGTGGAGGAGTGGAAGCACCAGGGGGAGTACCTGAAGAGCCACGCCTTCGCCGCGCTGGCGCTGGAGACGGCCGAGGCCGCCGCCGAGTACCTCCATGCCTGCATCCGCAAGGACTGGGGTTTCCCCGACCCCGAGAGCCTCGCGCTGGAGGACAAGCTCGCGGCCCGCTACCGTGGCAAGCGCTACAGCTTCGGCTACCCCGCCTGCCCGGACCTCGCCTTCCAGCGCGAGTTGTTCAAGGCCCTGCGTCCCGAGGAGATCGGCGTCCACCTCACCGAGGGGGACATGATGGACCCCGAGGCGAGCGTCTCGGCGCTGGTGTTCCACCATCCGGACGCGCGGTATTTCGGGGTGTAGGGTAGGGGATGCTAGGCGGTCTTGCGCAATCCGTCCTCGGGGACGTTGACGAGCAACGCGGCCGCCTGGCGGTTTTCTGGATCGGCCATGACCCTTTCGAAGCTGCTCGGCTTCGGAAGAGGTTCTCCATCCTCGAGGATGCCCTCGATGTGAAAACGAAGCGCTTCTTCGGCGAGCGTCCGCACCTGCTCCATTTCTTTGGCCGCCGTGACACACCCGGGGAAGTCGGGAAAGTCGACGCCGTAGTCGCTGTCCGGGTCTTTGCGCACGAGAGCGATGTAAGCGAGCATCATTGATCTCACTTCTTCCCCGCCTGCTCCTTCCGCCACTCCGTCGCCGTCTCGATCACGTGGCGGGCCTCGCAGACGAATTTGCTGTCCGCCTTGTATTCGTCCTTGCAGATCCTGTAGGTGATCGACTGGGCCGTGGCGAGCTTCTGGGCGTCGGCCCAGGAGATCTCGGCCCGCACGTACTCCACCACCGTCCGGCGGCTGTTGGGGTCGCTGTCGTGCCGGAGCCGGCTCAAGGGGACGGGCTGGCCGTCGACGAGGAGCGTCATGTCGTAGCAGCCCGTGTATTTGAGCTGGCTGCCGTTCCCCACCACCATGAGCATCAGGGAGCCGGGATCGTCCGAGGTCCAGACGAGGAGGGGATCGAAGCTGAAAGGCTTCGGGGAGAGCCGGGTCTTCTGGATCAGAGCACCGGTGTCCGGGTCCTGCTCCCGCCGGCTCTGGCAGATGGGCGAGCCCGGCTGCGCCGCGGCGGCCCCGGCAAAAACGGTGGAAAGAAGCAGTGCCCACGCGAAGACGGTTCGGCTCATCGGGAATCCTCCTCGCCACGGTAACGCCATCCAGGGCTTCGGGATTCCGCCCCGTAAGCGTAGCTATTTGTCCGAACAAACATGCTAAATTAATCTCAGTCCGGGGGGTACTTCCAACTTCTCAGGCTCCTGGCCCCGATCTTGCCTATAGATAGGGGTGCGACTTGGGCGAGCTATCTCGCCAGGAGACCCAACATGACCCAAGGACGCTTTCGCAGTCTGGAGGACCCGGAGACACTACGTCTCTTCGTCCGGAACTTGCGTGAAGGTATTTACATCACGAACGACGCCGGGGAGATCCTCGATGCCAATCCGGCGTGCCTGGAGATTTTTGGCCTCTCCTCCGCCGAGGAGCTGCGGCATCACCGGGCGCAGGATCTCCTGGCCGATCCCGCGCAGCGTGCCCAGGAGGCGGAGATGCTGGCTCGCGAGGGGGAGGTGCGGGAGTTCGAGCTCGTCATCCGCCGCCCCGACGGCGAGGAGCGCACGGTTCTCGACAGCTGCCAGGCGGTGCGCGACCCCGCGACCGGCGAGACGCTCTACCATGGCATCCTGATCGACATCTCCGGCCGCAAGCAGCTCGAGAGCCGCTTCCACGAGGCGAGCCTTCGCGACCCCTTGACCGGCTGCTACAACCGGCGCTTCCTCGTCGAGGTCGAGAAGCGGCTGGCCTCCTTCGAGACCTGGGGCACGATCGTCGTCGACGTCGACAACTTCAAGGAGTACAACGACGACTTCGGCCACCAGAAGGGGGACGAGGTGCTGATCAAGGTCAGCCGCTTCCTGCAGCAGAACGCCCGCGCCGAGGACGCGGTGGTACGGATGGGCGGCGACGAGTTCCTGCTCCTCCTGCTCGGGGCTTCGGCGCGGTACGTGGCCGAGGTGGGGCAGCGGCTGCGGCTGACCGCGGCCGAGCGTGAGATCCCCTCCTTCTCCCTCGGCTGGGCTACCCGGCATGGCAACGAGACCCTGGAGCGCACGATGGACCACGCCGACCGCGAGCTCCTGCAGATCCGCCTCTTCGAGCGGCGCTCCCGCCAGAAGCGCCTGCGCACCCCGCGCCGGCGGCTGGTCGAGGGGATGCTGGCGGACTGAGAGGGACCGGCGTCAGGCCGGGGTTCGCCAGAGCGTCTGGATCGGCAGCGCGAAGATTTTTTCACTGAAGGGCACGGCCCTCTCTCCGGTATAGAGCACGACTCCGCGCACGAAGCGGGGTCCAAGAGTCTCCGCGAGATCCTGGAGCACCCGCACGTCCTTCTCCTGGACGGTGCCCCTCATCTTGACCTCGATCCCGACAACCTGCCCTGAAGCATCTTCGAGGAGAAGATCGATCTCCTGACCGGACTGGGTCCGGTAGTGGAACAGGCTCGGCTGGGTCCGGCTCCAGGAGACCTGCTTGTGGATTTCCATCAGGACGAAGTTCTCCAGCAAGGGGCCCGCGGGCCGGGGGTCCTCCGCGAGGCGATCAGGGCTCAAGCCCAGCGAAGAGGCGAGGAGGCCGGTGTCGTTGAGGAGCAGCTTGGGGGATTTGACCAGCCGCTTGGAAAAGTTGGTCGACCAGGCGGGCAGGGTCAGTACCAGGAACGTCGCCTCGAGGAGCGCGAAATAGCGCTTCAGAGTAGACGCCGGAATTCCGCTGCTGCGGGAGAGCTCGGAGTAGTTGAGGAGCGTCGTGGCACGGGCGGCCAGCAGGGAGAGAAGGCGTGGCAGCGCGGCCAGATCCTCGATGTTGGTCAGGTCGCGCACGTCCCGCTGCAGAATGCTCGTCGTGTAGGAGTTGAACCAGGCCCGTCGCCGTGCCTCCGAGCGTTTGTCGACCAACTCGGGGAAGCCGCCGCGGATCAGCCGCTCGAACAGCTCTCCCCGATCCAGCGGGGCGAGGCGGGGAGGCTGGAACGTTCTGGCGAACAGAGCGTCCACGAACCCTTCGACGACGCCCTCGATCTCCCCCTGGGATAAGGGCCAGAGGGTGAGGATCTCCATCCGGCCGGCCAGCGACTCGGAGATCCTGGGGACGACGAAGACGTTGGCCGAGCCGGTCAGCAGGAAACGCCCCGGGCGGCGGTCGCGGTCTACGGCGGCCTTGAGCGCCAGGAACAGCTCGGGGGCCCGCTGGACCTCATCCAGGATCACCGGCCCCGCCAGTCCCGCCACGAAGCCGGCGGGGTCCCGGGTGACGGCGGCGAGCACGGTAGCGTCGTCCAGGGTGAAATACTGCGCCCGATCCGCCTCCGTCAGGCTCTGAGCCAGCGTGCTCTTGCCGACTTGGCGGGCGCCGTTCAGCAGGACGACCGGCCGGTCGTCGAGGGCTTCGCGCAGGCTGACGGCAAGGTTGCGTGGATACATGGTGGTTGATTTTCAACCATCTGGTGGTTGATTTTCAACCACGGCGTGGTCATTCAAGGCTTCTGAGACGGCTACGACGCTGGCGGCTCCCGAAACCCTAGACTCCCCTCTTCCCTGTTCGGACCAAACCGGCTATCATCCTCGCCATGGTCTTTCTCCTTTTTTGGGGTTGAAGGCGGTGCCGCCGATCCCGCGGCGGCACCGCCTTGATTGTTTCCTCCGATTGTTCCCGCCCCTCGCGAGCTGAAGACCTTCCCCAATCCCGTTGGATCGCGCCCTTGGACGTTCCGGCCTCCGCGTGCGTATGATGCTGGAGGAGCCTGCTCGAGGAGCCTGAATCCTGACCTACCTCTGCGCCAAGACCGCAGGAGCACGCCGTATGGGGACGTCCCGCATCGCCGCCGTTCTGCTCTTCCTCCTCGCCCTCCCCCGGAGCGGGCGGGCCGACCTGCCCACGGTCGACGCCCGGCAGCTCGTGCAGAGAGTGGATACGGCGCTGGCCGGTGCCGAGCAGGCGGCGAAAGCCCCCGGAACGGGCCTCGATCCCAGGAATTCGAAGTATGCCCCCTTCTGGAGCGCTCTCGGGGCGCTGCGGGATCGCGTCGGCCGCATCGAGGGCGCCCTGGTGCCGCGGACCGGCGAGTTCTTCCTGCAGGTCGACGAGGGGAGCTCCGATCTCGGCGAGTTGCGGGTGGCCTGGGCGCGGACGGGGGTGAAGAACGCCCGGATCGCCGAGGAGATCCGGATCGCCTCGGTCTCCTACCGGCAGCTGCGCGCCGACTACGGCCGCGAGGGAGTCCGCCAGCGGCAGGGCGGCCCCCTGACCGCGGCCGAGCGGCGGCAGTTCCAGCGTTTGCAGCAGTCCGAGGGGCGCCTCGCCGAGCGCCTGCGGCTCCTGCGGGACCAGGCCCGGCGGCGGGGGGACGCGGTCACCGCGGCCGAGCTGGAGCGCTTCCGCGCCGAGGCCGAGCGCGTCGCCCTGGCTTCCGCCGATCTCTCTTCCTACCTGAACGCCCTGATCGCCACCGGCGAGATGCGGGGCGAGTGGCACGCCGACGCCCCGTACATCCGGAAGGCCGCTCCGCCCGCGGAGTGGGTGGCGGCGGACCAGACGGTCCAGGACCTCTACGTCGACGCGGACATCGGCCAGGTCCTCACCGCCGACCTCGGCGCGGTGCCCCCCGCGGGGTCCGTGCCCGCGGCGGCGGCTTCGTCGCCGGAAGGGGAGGTCCAGGTCGATCAGGCCGCCGACCACCCCTCCGAGGAGCTCGTGGTCCTCCAGCCGATCGTGGCGTCCACCGACGAGGTTGCCGCGCCGGACGATGCCGGCGGTGCGAGCGATTCTCAGGACGAGACGGTCCAGGACATCGACCTCTCCGCGCCGGACGAGCCGGCGACCGATGCCAAGGTCCCGGCCGTGGATGCGAAACCGGTGGAGCCCTCCCGGGACGCGCCTCCGGCCGCGCCGCGGAAGCCGTCCGCCAAACCGGCGGGATCGCCTGCCGCCAGTCCCCCGATCCCCCCTCCCATCGGCTAAGATCCCCTCCTCGTCCCCGGTCAGACCGGACATCAGCAGGAGGTTTTCAGAACGATGGGACTTTTGAGTGGAACCGTCGCCGTCACCCGGTTCAACGTCGTCGTGCCCCCCGAGGGGCCGGATTTCGAGCGCGCGCGCTTCTGGGAGATCGAGCCCGGCTCGGAGGTGCGCGAGCGCATGGGATTCGTCCCCTTCGAGCTCGACGCGCCGTGGGAGGCCGCCCAGGGGCGCTACGTCTTCCGGATGCGGATCGACCGCATCCGCCCGGACGCCACCGCGGTCAAGGAGCGTCTCCGGGAGCTGGTCAAGGGGGAGATGGAGGCGACCGGCAAGACCTTCGTCGGACCGAAGACCCGCAAGAAGCTGCGCGACCTGGCCGAGGCGGAGTCCGCGATGCGGCAGGCGCCGCGGACCAAAATCGTCGAGTGCTGCATCGACGGCGCGATCCTCTACGTGGCGAGCACCGCCAAGAGCTATCTGGGGACGGTGATCTCCCTGCTGCGGCACGCCGGGGTGGAGGGGGACTTCAAGGCCCCCTGGCTGGACGAGGCGCCGGAGGCGGACGAGATGAGCGACGTCGTGATTCCCAGGGAGCCCGGAGAGTCGGTGCTGGGATGCAGGTTCCTGCGCGCGCTGCTCGAGGAGCCGGACGTGATGGTGGAGCCGGAGACCGGCAGCGTCCGCCTCGCCACCCGGGAGGCGCGGGTCACCCTCGCCGGCGCCGTCCTCAACGAGCTCTTCCGGTACCTGGAGGAGGGGGCCGAGATCCTCTCGGCCAAGATCCACGTCGGCACCATCCCCCTGCGTTTCGACGCCCTCTCCTACCGCATCAGCGGCCTGAAGCTCGAGCCGGTCCGGAACGAGCACTGGACGATCGACCTCGACCAGCGGCTGGAGCAGATCGCCGGCCTCTTCGAGGCCCTCGACGGCAAGTACGCGGCCCTCAAGGAGAAGATGAACGCGGCCCCCGCCCCGGCGGAAGCCGCCGAGCCGGTCGCGGAGGCCGTGGAAGCCTCCTGACCTTTAGCGGACGGCGATCGGCCCCTCGATCAGCTCCGGCTGCGGGGCCGCTCCGTCCGGCTCGAACCAGGGCTCGCCTGCCGCGGGGTTCCGCCGGGCCTTCCACTTCACGGCCTTGCGGATGCCGATCGGATAGATCGTCAGCTTCCCCGCCGCGTCGAGGTGGATCCGCAGGAAGTTCTTGTAGCTGGGGAGCCGCTGGCTCGAGTAGGCCTCGCCGAGGTGGAACCCGCCCACGAAGCTGAACAGCAGCAGGTAGAGCGCCATCAGGACGCCGCCCAGGAGGCCGCCGAACAGGAGCATCTCGAGGACGAAGAGGGTGACCTGCGGCCAGGAGGCCAGGGAGGCGTCGAGCAGGCTCGGGTTGACGCGCGCGAAGAGCCACATCAACGCCAGGTTCAAGAGGACGTGGGCGACGCCGTGGCCGGCCCCGATCACGAAACGGGCGATTTTTCTCCGGGCGCTGCAGAAGGCCATGAACCCGCCGACGATGAGCAGGCAGAGGAGGACGCTCACCGGCGTGTTGACGATCAGGGCGGCGAAGGTCTTCAGGACGTGCGGCCAGTTCCCCAGGCTCTGGTCGTGGAGATACTCCATCAAAGAGCGGCTGCCGGCCAGGAGGTCCGGCCGGGTCTTGCTGGCGCTCTGCAGGATCCAGCTGAACAGCGTGTAGAAGACGCTGAGGAACAGCCCGAACTTCCAGCTCCGGATCGGGATGAGCAGGCTGCCGAAGGTCAGCAGCTTGGAGGTCGCCGTGTCGGGGAAGCTCGCTTTCTTCTCGTACTCCACCGTACGGGTGCTCTCTTTGAACCCCTCTTCGAGCGCGAGCTCCTCGGGCATGCCGTGGGTGGCGAAGAGATAGGCGCCGCCGCCGCCGGCGGTGATCCGCTGCACCTCGCCGTCCTTCGACTCGTAGCGCACGTAGTGGTGAAGGTCGCCGGTGAGCGTCACCTTCAGGCGCGCCGGCTTGAGCTGGTGGAGGTGGCGGTCCTCGAAGTAGCGCAGGGAGCGGAAGGCCTCCGCCCCCTTGGTCACGCCGTAGACCCAGCGCGGCTCGGCGACGCAGAGGATGACCTGGTCGTTCGCCTGCACGTTGTCGAGCGACTGGCGGTAGAAGTAGTCGAGCTGCGGCTTGTCGATGTACCCCTCGAGCTGGATGTCGATCCCCCAGAGCCACCAGTTGTGCGGCAGCTTGACGGCGAAGTAGCTGCGGCGCTGCTGGGTCTTCCAGCCGCCGAGCCACCCCTGGCCGCAGAAGATCCGGGTGAAGCTCGACAGGCCGTCGTACCAGTCGTGGTTGCCCGGAATGGCGTACAGGTGCGGCTCCTGCCCCTGGGGCGAGCGGGGGAAGGCGGCCTCGTAGGGCTTCAGCAGCCGGTTGAAGTACTCGTCGAAGCTGGCGGTCGGGTAGACCTGGTCCCCGCCCAGGACGAGCAGGCGTCCGCGGGGGAGCACGTGGGTCTGGTCGCCGTGCTTCAGCGAAAGCTGCGGATCCGCCAGGAGCCGGGCCACCGTATAGGTGGCGTCGAACCCGTCCCCCAGATCGGCGGCGTAGTCGATCCAGAGCTCCCCCTCCTGGCTGTAGTCGCCGTCGATCTCGGGTTTCGGATGCAGGGCGGCCATCACGTCCCGCTTGTCCGCGTAGGACCCGAAGATGTCCGAGATGACGGACTTGATGCCGGTCTGCGTGAGCTGGCCCGGAGCCAGCCAGTCGACCATCGGACGCTGCTCGAAGCCGAAGTCCTTCCTCATCGTCGCCTCCTCGTAAGCGGTCGCTTCTTATAGGTTGCCGCAGGACCCCTTTGGAAGGACAAAAAAAGAGGCCCTCCGCCCCGGAGAGGACGGAGGGCCTTGCGGATGCCGAGCCTCAGAAACGGTAACCGAGGCCCAGGCGGAAACTGCGTGCCGGAAGGATGTAGTACTGACCGTCGCCCAACTCGCTCAGGGAGGCGGGCGGGCGGGTGTCGCCGAGGTTCCAGCCGTCCAGCCGGACCTCCCAGGCGGCGAAGCGGTAGCCGATCCCGGCCGACCAGGTCGTGTAGCTGGGGGCGAGGATCTCGTTCTGCTCGTCGAGGAAGCGCGAGCCCACGTAGTTGGCCGTGACCGAGCCGAAGAGACCCTGGGCCGGCGAGTAGACCAGTCCGGCCGAGGCCAGGCCTTTCGCGGAGAGCTGGAGCCGGTTACCGGCGAGCTGGGTGTTCTCGCCGTCGAGCTCCTCCTCGAAGTCGCGGTACTTGGCGTCGTGCCAAGCGTAGGTCGCCTGCCACCAGAAATCCGGGCGGAGCCGCCCCCTGATCTCCAGCTCGGCCCCCTTGAAGCGCTCCGAGCCGGCGTTGATGA
Organism: uncultured Acidobacteriota bacterium; assembly: GCA_963698025.1. Taxonomy (GTDB): domain Bacteria; phylum Acidobacteriota; class Thermoanaerobaculia; order Multivoradales; family UBA5704; genus DATARR01. Next base: position 5,439,917 of record OY969112.1, read on the forward strand.
GCTGCGGCAGGCCGTCGACCGCCCGCGGGACGACGAGGTTTTTGAAGTCCATCTGAAAGGCGGTGAGCTCCCACTCGAACCGGCCGCCGGCGAGCCGGCTCTTGACGCCGACCTCGGAGCTGCGGGCCGTCTCGGGCTGCAGGATGTCCGGTTCGGCCTCGGGACCGAAGTCGAGGGCCGCCGGCTTGTAGGTGTTCCGGTAGTCGGCGAACAGCCAGAGGCCGCTCGTGGCGTCCCCCCAGGCGAGCCAGCTCACGCCGACCGTGCCGCTGCCGCGGGTCACGGTCCGCTCGTCGCTCCCCTGGTCGCCAGGATCCGGGAAGCTGAGCTCGCGATCGCCGGCCGTGCGCTGCTCCTTGGTGCGGTTCAGGCGGCCGCCGACCTGGACGTGCCAGCGCGGCGCCGGGTCCCACTCCACCTGGGCGTAGAGCCCCGAGAAGTTGCGCTCGTCGTCGAGATTGAAGCCATGGTCGAGCGGCTGGCCCCCACTCGACGGGGCGCCATGGCCGTTCAGGGGAACGAAGTAGTCGAAGGTCTCGGCGTCGGCCTTGGCCTTGCCGTAGAGGTGGTCGATCCCGGCGACCAGGTGGAAACCCGGCCCCAGGCGCCAGGCGAGATGGCTGTCGAAGTAGACGTCGTCGGTGGTCAGGCCCTGGGTGAAGCCGGCGGCGTTCGGGTCGGTCTCGACGGCGTCGGTGAGGAAGCCGCGGATCGTGTCGCGCTTCGCGTGGGTCACGGCCAGGGTGGTGGACCAGGCCCCGCCGGCCAGGCTCCGGTCGTAGCCGGTGACGAAGTGGAGCCGGTTCTCGTCGATCTTGGCGTCGCGCGGGTTCTGATTGGTGTCGATCCGGGTGAGCAAGGCGACGTCGGGGTCGTGGATCGGGACCGGGCTCGCGGGCTTCTGGTCGACGACCGAGCCGTCGAGGTCGAAGCGGAAGGTGCCGCCGGCCGCGTCGAGGGAGGAGCGGTAGAGGACGTGGCCGCGGTCGAAGCGGGTGCGGTCGTCCTTGAACCCCTGGCGTTCGCCGTCGACGGTCAGCGACTGGCGGAAGCCGCCGATCTGCGGCAGCGGGGTGGAGACCGCGGCGCCGCCGCTGCCGAAGTTGCCTCCCCAGACGCTGGCCTTCCGTCCGGGCGCGCCGGCCTGGCGATGGATCACCTGGATGACGCCCACGAACGACGTGGCGCCGTACATCACCGGCGCCGAGCCGCGGAGGATCTCGATCCGTTCGACGTTGACCAGGTCGAGGCTGGGCAGCGCCGGGTTGAAGGCGCCGCCCCAGGGGACTCCGTCGACGACGAGCAGGAAGGCATCGAACTCGCGCAGCCCCCAGATCTCGGGCACCGAGCCGGCCGGGCCGTTCTCCCCGCCGGGAGCGACGTAGATGCCGGACGCGAGGGCGAGCGCCGAGGAGAGGTCGGTGACTCCACGGGCGGCGAGATCGTCGCCGGAAACCACGGTGACGGAGGCCGGCACGGTCTCGACGTCCTCCGGCGTGCGGGTGGCGGTCACCTGGATCGTCTCGGTGACGGTCGGCGCGGGTTCCTGCGGAGCCTCCTGGGACCAGGCAGGGCTCACGGCGCTCAGAGCGGCGGCGAACGCCACGGGCAGCACGCGCCCGCGGGTGGCGAGGGAAACAGGCATGCGAGACACTCCTCCTGCTCGAGAGCAGGGCGATGAAACGATTGCTAATCGGCTGAATCGAACAGACGCGCGTGGGTACACGCACGGCGGTCCGGCTGCGTCGGGGCGTAAAGGGGGGGCTGCGGCCTATTCGTTCTGGCGCTGGATCAGGAGCAGGATGTCGGAGGCGTGGGGCGGGACCTCGCCGGGCTCGGCGAGCGGCGATCCGCGGTTGGCGGGAGGCGCCTGGGCGCTGCCGCCCCGGATCAGCCGGGGGATCGGGAGGGGCGCCTGGCCGGCGGCGAGCACGGCGGCCTCGGCGCGCGTCTCGGGCAGGCCGAGCCGCGCCCGGACGTCCGGGCGCTCGGCCGCGACCACCTGCCGCATCTCACCGCCGCGGCGGGACCCTTCCACCCAGGCGACGACCCCGGCGTGGCCGGGGAGGGCCGGCTCGCCGCGCGCCGGGGCGACCCTGGCGAGCGTGAAGCCCGTCTCCGCGGCCGGCGCGGAGGCGGCGATCGAGAAATGCTGCGGCAGCACGATGGAGGTCTCCTCCTCGCGCTCGTCGCCGAAGCGCAGGAGGAGACGGGCGTCCGCCGTCGGGATGGCGGGGACCTGCCAGTGAACCCGCCGGAGGTCCTGATCCAGGTGCGGCGTGATGCGCAGCGGGTAGGTCGCGCCGCCGTCGAGGCTGAGGAACGCCTCCCACTCCTCGACATCCTCGAGCTTCGCGAAGGCAGCGGACGGCGCCCATTCGAGCTCGGCGGTCGAGCCGGCGGTGAGCGTCACGCCGGCCTGCGGAGCCACCAGCCGGACGGCGGCAGCCGCCCCCTCCAGAGCGGAGACGGCGGCGGGGGCCGCGAGAGCGGTCCAGACGAGCCCGGCGAGGGCGAGGAAATGGATAGAGCGGCGCATCTTGCAGCCTCTACTCTATATGTGTGCGCTCGCAAGCGAAAGGGGAGACGTTTCGGGAAACCTTCGCGTTCGATAGGCTTGAGGGCGACCGATGAGCGCCCGGTCGTCCGCCTGTTCAACGCCCACTGCCACCTCGGCTGGGAGGCGGCGCGGTGGATGGCGTGATGATGAAGATGCGACAAGAGGGCGACCGCAGGTCGCCCCTACAACCTCCGGCACAAGGTAGACGCGGGGCGAAGGTTGTAGGGGCGACCTGCGGTCGCCCTCCGGTGATCGCCTCGACCGCGGCCTCTCACTTGAACGTGGCCACCACCGGCACGTGGTCCGAAGGGGATTCCCCCTTGCGCTCGTCGCGGAAGATCTCGACGCCGGTGCAGCGGCCGAGCATCTTCTGCGTGCCCAGGACGAGGTCGATCCGCAGGCCGTTGTTCTTCTGGAAGGCGAGCTGCCGGTAGTCCCACCAGGAATAGAGCCCCCCCTCCTCATGATGCTTGCGCAGGAGGTCGTGAAGCCCCCAGGCGGTGATGCGGGCGAGCGCCGCGTGCTCCTTGGGGTGGAAGTGGATGCCGCCGCGCCAGAGCTCGGGGTAGCGCACGTCCCGCTCCTCGGGCGCGATGTTGAAGTCCCCGAGCAGCACCAGGGGGTCCCCGGGGGCAGCGGTCTCGTCGAGGAAGGCGCGCAGGCGCTTGAGCCAGTCCAGCTTGTAGACGAACTTGTCGCTCTCCGGCGACTGGCCGTTGGGCACGTAGACGTTGACGATCCGCACCCGGCCCACGGTGCCGGCGATCAGCCGGCTGGGGGCGTCCGGCTCGTCGTCCGGCAGGTTCCGCGCCACCTTGGTGACCGGCTTGAGGGAGAGGAGGGCGACGCCGTTATAGGTCTTCTGGCCGAAGACCTCGGCGCGGTAGCCGAGCTCCGCGAAGGGCTCCAGGGGGAAGAGGTCGTCGGTGGTCTTGATCTCCTGGAGGCAGAGCACGTCCGGCCGTTCGCGCTCCGTCCAGGCGAGCACCCGCTCCACCCGGGAGCGGATCGAGTTGACGTTCCAGGTGGCGATCCTCATCGGGTCTCTCGAAGCCTCCTCGCAATCATCGAATTTACCACTTGTCGTTAAGTCAACAACTCACTAAGCTCTTCAGACCCTGAAGCGCCCATCCCGGCCGCTCGTGGTTTCCAAAGGAGCCGTTCCCATGAAGCTCAAGTCCATGAACGTCGTCCGCGGCATTCTCCTGCTGTCCGCCCTGACCCTCTCCGCCCTGGCCCTCAACGGTCCCGCCTTCGCCACCGAGTGCACCGACGGCGCCAACCGGTGGGTCTACAACGGCTGCTGCGGCAGCCATACCTACTATTATGGGCAGTCGTGCATTCACGGGTTCTGGACGACCAACGGCGCCACCATGTGCTCCGGCGTCTGCAGGTTCTGAGCGGGCCGGGCGGCGTTCCGCGCCGCCCTCCTATATCCCTTTGACCTCCAGGACCATCCCGATCAGCTCCCGGACCGTCCGGTGGCGCTCGATCGGGTGCCGCAGCGGCCGGTCGTAGTTGACCTGATAGCGGTTCCGCCGCCCCTCCTTGGAGACCGTCAGGTACCCCGCCCCCTCGAGGTCGGTGACGATTCTCTGCACCGCCCGCTCCGTGATCCCCACCCGGGCCGCCACGTCCCGCAGGCGCACCTCCGGATCCTCGGCGATACAGAACAGCACGTGCGCATGATTGGTGAGGAAGGTCCACCCGCCCGTCGGCTCGCTCAAGGTCTCAACCTCTCTGTAGGACGTTCTGGTCGTCTGTCGTCGTCGCCCCGGCGGATCGCCGCGGGACTGATGTTACCCCACGAAGAGGAGAGGGGCGTCCAGTCGCGGCATTCCCTACTTTCCGCCTTCTGTGGCGGACGGGAAGTGACGCGACTCCGGCCTCACTCTCGACAATCACTGGCGATAGTGATCGGACTCCGATCAAATTCACGACACTGAGAGTCGATATCGCGACACAAAGGCACGCAGTCGGGACACTTTAGCGAAATCAGATCGGATTCCCCATCGCTTTAGCGTCACTTCCCGTGTAGATCCGATCACTCAGGGCTCGACTCGCGACACTAAGGGCCGGACTCATGACACTTCCGGCCGCAGTCACATCATTGGCGAGGGGGAATGTCGCTTCCGGGGTTTATGTCGCGGCATTCCCCCCTCCGCGGCACGAGCGGTCTAAACACTCGGGGCCGCTTCTCCGTATAGATGGATGGAGACGGAAGCAATCGACAAGACAATCTCCTCTCCAACCTCCCTCCTCCAAAACCCCGCCTCTGGGCGGGGTCTTTTTTTGTGGCCCAAAATGAAAACCGGCCGGCTTGGCAGCCGGCCGGTCGAGAGCTCGGACAAGCGGCACGCGGCCGCGTCGGGTTGTTACTTGCGCGCCAGCAGGCTGTGCTTCCTGCTGTAGCCGAAGTAGATGATGAACCCGAGCAGCAGCCAGACGATGAGCCGCGCCCAGTTGGTCCAGCCCAGGCCGTAGATCATCGAGAGGCAGACCACGATGCCGAGGGTCGCCGTCACCGGCAGCACGGGCACCCTGAAGCCGCGCGGGATGTCGGGCCGCTTGACGCGCATGATCCAGACGCCGGCGCAGACCAGGATGAACGCGAAGAGCGTTCCGATGCTGGTCATCTCACCGACGATGTCCTCGGGCAGGAAGGCCGCGAAGAGCGCGGTGAAGACGAAGAACAGCCAGTTCGACTTGTACGGCGTCTTGAAGCGCGGGTGCACCTCGGAGAAGACCTTCGGCACCAGGCCGTCGTGGCTCATCGAGTAGAAGACGCGCGACTGGCCGAGGAGCATGACCAGGATCACCGACGAGAAGCCGGCGAGGATGGCGAAGGTCACGAAGTTCGAGAGCCACGCGTAGCCCGGCATGTACTTGGTGATCGCGTAGGCGACCGAGGCCTCGCGGCCGGCGGTGCGGAAATCCTGGACCGTCGCGATGCCCGACAGCACGTACGAGAACAGCACGTAGAGCACCGTGCAGACCGCGAGCGAGCCGAGGATGCCGATCGGCATGTCGCGCTTCGGGTTCTTCGCCTCCTGCGCCGTGGTGGACACGGCGTCGAAGCCGATGAAGGCGAAGAACACGACGCCCGCCGCGCCCAGGATGCCCATGATGCCGCCGTAGTTGTGCGTGATGCCGGTGGGCGTCACGTACTGGGTGGCCTCGGGGATGAAGGGCGTGTGGTTCGCCGGGTTGATGAAGCCCCAGCCGAGCACGATGACCATGAGCACGATCGTGACCTTCGTGATCACGATGATGTTGTTGACCCACGCCGACTCCTGCGTACCCCGCACCAGGAGAGCGGTGAGGACGAGCAGGATGCCGATCGCGGGCAGGTTCATGATGCCGTGCACGCTCGGATCGGCCGCCATGCGCTCCATCGGCGAGTGGCACCACTGGTAGGGGATGGCGCCCAAGCCCACGAGGTGGAGCACCCGGTTGAAGTACTCGCTCCAGGCGATCGCCACCGTGGCGGCGCCGACGGCGTATTCCAGGCAGAGGTCCCAGCCGATGATCCAGGCCACGAGCTCGCCCATGGTGGCGTAGGAGTAGGTGTAGGCGCTGCCGGCGATCGGCAGCATCGAGGCGAACTCGGCGTAGCACAGGCCGGCGAAGGCGCAGCCGAGGCCCGCCACGAGGAAGGCGAGCACCACGGACGGACCGGCGCGGTCGGCGATCGCCGCGGCGGTTCGGACGAACAGACCGGCGCCGATGATGGCGCCGATGCCGAGCGCGACGAGCGCGCCCGGGCCGAGGGTGCGCTTGAGCGTCCCCTCGCCGGTCGCCGCTCCTTCGGCGATCAGTTGGTCGATCGATTTCGTTCGGGTCAGCGACATCCGGTGGATCCTCCGTGGAAGGGTTAGCTGGACTTGCGGCGCCAGGCGAAATAAACGGGGATGCCGGTCAGCACGATGGCGAGCCCCGGCAGGCTGGTCGCCGGCTTGTAGATCAGCAGCACGACGGCGATGGTGGAAGCCGCCACGATGTAGAGCGCCGGGATCACGGGATAGCCGAAGGCGCGGTACGGCCGCTCCGCGTCCGGCTGCTTGCGCCGCAGCACGAACAGGCCGGCGATGGTCAGCACGTAGAAGATCAGCACCGCGAAGACCACCCAGTCGAGCAGGGTGCCGTAGAGGTTGCCGTACGTCACGGCGCCGTCCGCGCCGACCGAGCGGGTGCGGGGGAGCACCAGCAGCGACGCCCAGACGCCTTGCAGGGCGAGACCGAAGGTCGGGACGTGGCGCGCGTTCAGCCCGCCGGTCCGGCGGAAGAACAGGCCGTCGCGGGCCATGGCGTAGTAGACGCGGGCGCCGGACAGGATCAGCCCGTTGTTGCAGCCGAAGGTCGAGATGATGATGGCGATCGCCATCATCGTCTTCCCGGTCGGGCCGAAGATCACCTCCAGGGCGGCGGTCGCCACCCGGTCGTCCGGCGCGGTCTGGATCTGGTGGAGCGTCAGGGTGCACAGGTAGGCCACGTTGGCCAGGATGTAGAGGGTGATCACCAGGCCGGTGCCGGCGGCGAGCGACAGCGGAATGTTCCGCTTCGGGTTCTTCACCTCGCCCGCCGTGAACGTGATGTTGTTCCAGGCATCCGAGGAGAAGAGGGACCCCACCTGGGCGACGCAGAAGGCGATGAACAGCCCGAACGCGCCGGCCGTGGCGGCGATCGGAGCGGCGATGGCGAAGTCCGGCTTGATCGTCGAGACGTCCTGGGGCGTCCAGAAGTCGCCGAAGTTGGCGCCGATGGCCGCGCTGTTGCGGCCCACCAGGATGCCGAGGACGATCAGGGCGAAGAGCGACAGCGTCTTGGCCGAGGTGAAGGTGTTCTGGATCAGCTTGCCGAGACGGATGCCGCGGGTGTTGAGCCAGGTCAGGAAGACGATCAGCAGGATGGCCACGAGCTGCTGGACCGAGAGGCTGACCGCATAGTTTTCCGTCAGCTTGACCGGCGGCAGGAGCCAGGACTCGGGGGAGACCGCCGGCACGAGCACCCCCAGAAAGCGGGCGAAGCCCACGGCCACGGCGGCGATGGTGCCGGTCTGGATCACCAGGAACAGCGTCCAGCCGTAGAGGAACCCCCAGAGCGGCGAGTAGGCCTCGCGCAGGTAGACGTACTGCCCGCCCGCCTTCGGCATCATCGCCGCCAGCTCGCCGTAGGAGAGGGCCGCGGCCACGGTCATCAGCCCGGTCACCACCCAGACCATCAGCAGCCAGCCGGCCGACCCTACCTGCCGCCCGATCTCCGCCGGGACGATGAAGATCCCCGAGCCGATCATCGAGCCGGCCACGATCATGGTCGAGTCGAGCAGCCCGAGCTCGCGGAGGAAGCCCGTCGAAGTTTCCTTGCTGCGGCCTGGAGTCGCGGCGGTGCTTTCCGGCATAAGGTCTCCCAAAAAATTCGCTTCATCCTACAGGGGGACGGGGACGATGTCACCAGGGAGCGGCGGCCGCTCTTCCATCTCGGCCCCACCCAGCGGCCGGGGCGGGCTGATCCAGTTCCCCTGGGCGTAGTCGACCCCCAGCGCCTTCAGGCGCTCGACCACGGCGGCATTGGCGACCCCCTCGGCGACCGTCTCGATCCCCATCACGTGCCCCACCTGGTTGATCGACTCCACCATCGCCCGGTCGAGCGAGTCGGTGACGATGTCCTTGATGAACTTGCCGTCGATCTTGAGGAAGGAGACCGGCAGCTCCTTCAGGTAGCTGTAGGAGGACATGCCGGTGCCGAAGTCGTCGAGCGAGAAGCGCACCCCCCGGGCCGCGAGCTGGCCCATCAGCCGCCGGGCTTGGCCGAGGTTCTCGATCGCGGCCGTCTCGGTGATCTCGAAGCAGAGCTTGGACGCCGGCACCCCCGAGGCGGCGAGCTCGCCCGCGAAGAAGTCGAGGAACCCCTCGTCCCCCAGCGAGACCGCCGAGAGGTTGATCGCGCAGAGCTGCAGCAGGTCGAGGAAGGGCGCCGGCTGGCTCATCAGGGTACGGATCGAGCTGCGGATCACCCAGCGGTCGATCGCGCGCATCAGGCCGTAGCGCTCGGCGGCGCGGATGAAGTCCGAGGGGAGGTGGATCCGCCCGTCGTCCTCGACCATGCGCAGCAGCACCTCGAAGTAGAGCCCGGGGGGCGCCTTGGGCGAGAGCGGCTGGATCTGTTGCGAGAAGAGCCGGAAGCGGTCGGCCTCCAGGGTGCGCTGGATGCGCACCACCCAGTTCATCTCGCCGTGGCGGCGGACGAAGGTGGCGTCGTCCTCCTGGTAGACCTGGATGCGGTTGCGCCCCTTGTCCTTGGCCGCGTAGCAGGCGTGGTCGGCGGCCGAGAGGAGGTGGGCGACCGCGCGGAACTCGCGGGTGATCGGCACGATGCCGATGCTGGCGCCGACGGTGAAGGTCTTGTCGCGCCAGGTGAAGCGGAACTGCTGGAGGGCCTGGTGGAACTCGCCGATCCGCCGCTCGGCGTCCGACAGGGTGCAGCGGGAGAGCAGCACGGCGAACTCGTCCCCGCCGAGGCGGGCCACCATGTCGGTGTCGCGCATCGAGTCCTGCAGCAGCGCGGTGACGCGGCAGAGCAGCTCGTCGCCGGCGAGGTGGCCGCAGGTGTCGTTGACCAGCTTGAACTGGTCGAGGTCCATGTAGCAGAGGGCGTGGGTGTTGGACGTCGCGCGGGCCTCTTCGAGGGCGCGCAGGAGATAGCCGTCGAAGGCTTGGCGGTTGAGCAGGCCGGTCAGCTCGTCGTGGGTCGCCTGGTGGGCGAGCTGGAGGGCCATCAGGCGCTTGTCGGAGACGTCCTGGAAGACGAGCACGGCGCCGACGATCCGCCCGTCGTAGGCGCGGATCGGGGCGCAGGTGCTCTCGATCGCGTAGCTCCGGCCGTCGCGCCGCTCGAGGGTGACGCGCTCGGCCAGGCGGAAGCTAGCCCCCTCCTCCAGGCAGTGCCGCAGCAGCTCCTCGACATCCTCGCGCTCGCCGCCCTGCCCGCGGAGGTGGAAGATCTCGGGCAGCGGACGCCCCAGCGCCTCGGCGCGGTCCCAGCCGGTGAGCTTCTCGGCCACCGGGTTGAGGTACTTGACCGCCCCCTGCCCGTCGGTGGCGAGGACGCCGTCGCCGATCGACGCCAGGGTGACCTGGGCGAGCTCCTTCTCGGCGTAGAGCTCGGCCATCTGCGTCTCGTAGGCGCGCGTCACTTCCGCCAGCAGGTTGCGCAGGATCGCGTTGTCGAGCTCGAGCGGGCCGGCCGTCACGGGCCCACCTCGCGGAGGAGCACCAGGATGGCGGTGAGGTTGTAGAAGGCGAGGTTGCCCCGCGGCGTGGGGCCGATCTCCCCGCAGGTGAAGAAGCCCGAGAGGGGGACGCCGCCGAGCGCCTTGCGGATCGCCTCGGACTCATCCCCGGAGCGGTCGCCCAGCACCGCCTCGCGCCCCATGCAGGAGTAGAGGATCGCCGCCTCCGGCTCCGGGCCGGCCGAGAGCTCCGAGGCGGTGCGCACCAGCGAGAGCTCGTTGCCCATGCCGAGCCGCACGTGGTCGCCGGTCTCGACGTCGCCCAGGAAGGTGACGGTGCCGGGGGGATCGTCGAACCGGCGCATGCTGCGGTAGAGCCCCTGGCGCTCCGGCCGCGGCCCCTCGACGATCAGGGGGAAGCGGTTGGCCGCGGCGGGCATCGGGGCGAGCTCGCCGTCGACGGTGAAGAAGCGGCGGTACCAGTCGGCCGCCGGCTCGCCGGCGATCTCGTGGACCACGCCCGCCTCGGCGCGGGTGACCGTGTAGACGGGGGAGGCCGGGGTCCAGCCGCGCACCACCTCCACCCGCATCGCGACGCCGTGCAGGGTCACCACCAGGCAGGCGGAGGGGAGCACCCGGTCGCCCACGAACACCCGCGAGCCGGCCTGGGTCACCGGCTCGCGCTGTGAGGCGAGGCCGCCGGCCACGAACGGCGGCATGCTGACCAGCGTCCGCCGCAGCTCGGCGAGGAAGCGCTCGACGGGGAAGCGCAGGCCGTCGACCAGCAGCAGCGCGCCGTCCGCCGCGGCGATGTGGCGCGCCACCGCCTCGATCCGCCGGGCGGCAGGGGGCGCGCCGTGGGTGCCGGGGATCACCTCCACGGTGGCGTGATGGCGCGGGTCGTCGAACCAGAAGAGCTGGAGGGTGCCGGTGCTCGTCGTCTCCGCGTCGGCGAACTGCGTCACCGCCTCGCAGCCGAAGCGCAACGAGTCCGGCCAGACCGAGGTGATCATCGCCAGCGTCTCGCGCAGCCAGGCCTCGGGGGGGAGGAACGCGAGCACCATGTCGGGCGGACGTCCGCCCTCCTCGGCAGCGGCGAGCAACAGCTCCCGCGGGCAGGGACCCCCGGGCAGATGGACGGTTCGGCTCCGCATGGCAGCTAGAGGCCGCGCGGCCCGGTCGCCGGCGGCGGCGTTTTTCCCCCTCGTTTGTTCAATCTGTGCGGTTGGATTGTACGCCCGGGACAGGGCAGGGGGAAGAAGGGGGGGCTTTTCCGTTTTTTCCTACTCCAGCCCGGCCTCCCGGTACTCCCCGTAGACCTCCCGCAGAGCGTCCGAGATCTCCCCGAGCGTGACCTCGGCGCGCACGCAGTCGAGGATCGCCGGCATCAGATTGCGGTCCTCGCGAGCGCCGGCGGCGAGGGCGCCGACTGCCGCCGCGGCGCGCTCCGGGCTCCGCCGCTCGCGCACGGCGCGGAGCCGTTCCACCTGCCGGCGCTCGGCCTCGGGATCGATCCGCAGGACCTCCGTCGGCAGCTCCCCGTCCGCCGCATAGGCGTTGACCCCCACCACGATCTCCCGCTTCTCCTCGACCGCCATCTGGTAGAGGTAGGCGGCGTCGGCGATCTCCTTCTGCTGGAACCCCCGCTCGAGGCCGGCGAGGGCGCCGCCCATCTCGTCGATGCGGCGGATGTAGTCGCGCGAGCGCTGGACGATCTCCTCCGTCCACGCCTCGACGACGTAGGAGCCGCCGAGCGGATCGGCCACGTCGGCGATTCCGCTCTCGTTGGCGATCACCTGCTGGGTGCGCAGCGCCAGGCGCGCCGCCTCCTCGGTGGGGAGCCCCAGGGCCTCGTCGAGCGAGTTGGTGTGCAGCGACTGGGTGCCGCCGCAGACCGCGGCCAGGGCCTGCAGGGCCACCCGCACGACGTTGTTCTGCGGCTGCTGGGCGGTGAGCGTCGAGCCCGCCGTCTGGGTGTGGAAGCGCAGCCAGAGCGAGCGCGGGTCCTTCGGGGCGAAGCGCTCCCGGACCAGCTCGGCCCACAGCCGCCGGGCGGCGCGGAACTTCGCCACCTCCTCGAGGAAGTTGTTGTGGGCGTTGAAGAAGAAGGAGAGGCGCGGCGCGAACTCGTCGACCCCCAGACCCCGGTCGAGCGCCGCCTGCACATAGGCCAGCCCGTTGGCGAGGGTGAAGGCCACCTCCTGCACCGCCGTCGAGCCCGCCTCGCGCATGTGGTAGCCGGAAATCGAGATCGTGTTCCACTTCGGCACCCGCTCGGCGCAGAAGGCGATGATGTCGGTCACCAGCTTGAGCGACGGCTTCGGCGGATAGATGTAGGTGCCGCGCGCGGCGTACTCCTTGAGGATGTCGTTCTGGACCGTGCCCCCCACCTTCTCCCAGGGCACCCCCTGCTCCTCGGCCACCACCAGGTAGAGCGAGAGCAGGATGGCCGCCGTGGCGTTGATCGTCATCGAGGTCGTCACCCGGTCGAGGGGGATGCCGTCGAAGAGCAGGCGCATGTCGTCGATCGAGTCGATCGCCACCCCGACGCGCCCCACCTCGCCGCGGGCGAGGGGGGAGTCCGAGTCGTAGCCGATCTGGGTCGGCAGGTCGAAGGCCACCGAGAGCCCCGTCGTCCCCTGGGAGAGGAGATAGCGGTAGCGCTGGTTCGACTCGGCGGCCGAGGAGTACCCCGCGTACTGGCGCATGGTCCAGTGGCGCTGGCGGTACATGTCCGGATAGAGGCCGCGGGTATAGGGGTACTGCCCGGGGTCGCCCAGCTTCTCCGGATACGGGAGGCCCGCCACGTCCCGCGGCGTATAGAAGCGCCGGACGGGGATCTCGGAAGAGGTCCGCCGCTCGTCTTCTTCGACGGGGGGGGCGGCGGGGCGGTCGGCGGTCTTCGTCTCGGTGGCCATGGGGGGATTCTATATAGATAAGGAAGGGAGAGGTGGCCTGCGTGGGCGACCGCAGGTCGCCCCTACAACCTTCGATCCAGGTATGAGGTTGGACGGAGGGTGTAGGGGCGACCTGCGGTCGCCCACGCAGGCCACCGACGTCCCGATCATCGCTTCGTCCTTCCCCGCTAGGGGTTCGCCTTGCCGCTGTCCGACGTCTTCTGGAGCACCAGCGACTGCTTGCTGGTGGCGTCGGTGACGCGGATCTCCCCGGTCATCACCTCGAGCTGCCACTGGCCGACCTGCTGGCCGCCCATGCCCAGGGCCTTCACGCAGTTGCCCGGGTCCTGGGTAGTGCCGGTCCACCCCTGGCCGGAGGGTTGGAGGGAGAGATTGCAGGCCGCCCGCATCTCGGTCGACGAGACCTGGCCGGAGCCCTTCGCGGTCGCCTCCGGTCCCTGGGTGAGGCGGGGCGTGAGGGACATCAGCACCTCGGACCCCTGGTTGTCCAGGTGGATGATCCCCTGCTGGTTCAGCTCCTTGCCCTGGAATCTCCCCGAGACGGTGGCGAGCAGGTTGCCGGAGTCGTCCGTGCCGCCGCTGCTCTCGATCTTCAGCCGGATGTCGGCGTCGTCGCGCTGGAGCCGGTAGGTGCCCATCAGGGCCGCGGCGACCCCGGCGGCGTCTCCGTGCCGGGTCGAAGAGCCCTTCTGGTCGTTCCCCTGGGCCGCCGCGGGGGCCTGCCGGCCCAGCCCTGCGGCGAGAGCCGCCAGGAGGACGAGAGCGAGTGTAGAATGTCCGTGTCGTTTCATGGTTATACCTCCGGTCCCTGGCCGTTGCGAAAACGTTCCAAAGTAGGGAAAGGGAGAAATTGGAGATGTCTCTGAGATTGAACAGGGTCAGTGTGCTGTCTTTCGTTCCGGTTCTCATCCTCGTTCTCCTCGCGGGGTTGCCGGCCGGCGCCGCCCCCGCCGCCAAGGCCGCCCCGGCCGCCACCGCCGCCGCGGCCGGCCCCGTGGACCTCAACGCGGCGACCCAGGCGCAGCTGGAGTCGCTCCCCGGCGTCGGCCCGGCGACGGCCAAGAAGATCATCGCTGCCCGCCCCTATGCCTCGGTGGCCGACCTCTCCAAGGCGGGTCTTTCTGCCAAGGGGGTCCAGAAGCTCACACCGCTGGTGACCGTGGGCGCCGCCCCGGCGGCTCCCGCCGCTCCGGCCGCCCCGAAGCCGGGCAAGGCCGCCCCGGCGGCCCTGGGCGGTCCCGTGGATCTCAACACCGGCACCCAGGCGCAGCTGGAGGCGCTCCCCGGCGTCGGTCCGGCGACGGCGAAGAAGATCATCGCCGGCCGCCCTTACGCCTCGGCGGCGGACCTCTCCCGGGCGGGCGTCCCCGCCAAGACGATCACCAAGATCACGCCCATGGTGACCGTGGCGCGCGCTCCGCTCGCCTCGGGGAACTCGGCGGGCGTCGAGCCCATCCGCCCGCCCGCCGCTCCGAAGACCGGCACGACCACGACGACGACGACGACCACCCAGACCGTGGCCCAGACGCCCCCCTCCCCGGGCATGGTGTGGGCCAACCCGGAGACCAAGGTCTTCCACCGGGCGGGGGACCCCTGGTACGGTAAGACCAAGCGCGGCCAGTGGATGGCCGAGGCCGACGCGGTCAAGGCCGGCTACCGTGAGGCCAAGAAGGGCGGCAAGGCGAAAGCGCAGCCCTGAGCGCCGAGCGGGCGCATGGCCGGCGCGCAAGCTTCAGGAAAGGAAGGTCTATGAAATTAGTGCGTCTCTTCTCCGTTCTGTTCCTGTTCCTCGCCGTCGTGGCACCTTCGCGGGCGATCGAGTTCCCATGCTCGGAGATCTGCACCTGCGCCCGCGACTGCTATCAGGTCTGCATCAGCAAGACCGGCGGATTGACGAACTGCGGTTCAACCGGCCGATGCGTGGGAGGCTCCAAGTGCCCCTCGACGCATTCGGCCGACCTCGCCGCCAGCTTTCTGAGCCCGCGGGAAGCGACACCCGCGGTCTGTGCCCTGCCGGCGCCGAAGACACCGGTCTAAAGGCCGCTCATCCCGTCGGCTTGCCTCGGCAAAGGGGCGCGGCGTGCCGCGCCCCTTTTCATTGGGGGATCGGCGGATCGGCCGCCCTGGCCCATCATGCTGCGTCCTGCGCCTGTCCAAGCCCTACATATAGATTTCCTCAGGCTCCCGAGGGGACCGCGTAAATCCGGCTGTGGAAATCTTGTCGAGAAGATGTGGATTGTAAGACATTCCTTCGGAGCATCCCCAACTCTTGGGGCGCCGACTGTTACAGTCCACAACATCTTGTGGTTTTACCCTTGACAGGCAACCCGGGTGGGCGTAGTTTTGAAGAAGCGGACGTCATCGAATTTCATCCCAAATGGACGAGAGCATCCAGTCGTTTGCAGGCGTGGTGATGCCGGGGACTCCGGTCCGCAGGGACGGCCCGCCAACCCTGATCTGTAGTCCTCCATTGGCAGAGAATGGTCTGTCGTGGGTGGGCCGCGCCCTTGGCGTGCCCGCTTGAAGGTCAACGAGCGAAACAATCATCGAGGAGAGAGCATGGAGCCACATTCCCCCTTGCAATCCGACGAGGCGAGAGGCAGAGCGATCCGCAACCGGGCCGGCGCTGGAGCCGCCAAGGCGGAGGTCCCCGCCGCGGCCCCGGCGCGGGGTCTCCATTTCGAGCGCTACTACACGGCGCCCGGGGTGGACCCCTTCGACACCGTCGAATGGGAGCTGCGCAATGCCGTGATCTCGAACGAGAAGGGGGAGAAGGTCTTCGAGCAGAAGGACGTCGAGATGCCCAAGTTCTGGTCGCAGACGGCGACCAACGTGGTGGTCTCCAAGTACTTCCGGGGGCAGCTCGGCACCCCCGACCGCGAGCGCAGCGTCCGCCAGCTGATCGGCCGGGTGGCGGACACCGTCGCCGCCTGGGGGCGCGACGGCGGCTACTTCACGACCGACGAGGACGCCCAGACCTTCCACGCCGAGCTCAAGCACATCCTCCTCTACCAGTACGCCTGCTTCAACTCGCCGGTCTGGTTCAACGTCGGCATCGAGGAGAAGCCCCAGTGCTCGGCCTGCTTCATCAACGCCGCCGAGGACACCATGGACTCCATCCTCACCCTCGCCAAGACCGAGGGGATGCTCTTCAAGTACGGCTCCGGCACCGGCAGCAACCTCTCCAAGCTGCGCTCCTCGCGCGAGCTGCTGGCCGGCGGCGGCACGGCCTCCGGTCCGGTCTCCTTCATGAAGGGGTTCGACGCCTTCGCCGGCGTCATCAAGAGCGGCGGCAAGACCCGCCGGGCGGCCAAGATGGTCATCCTCGACATCGACCACCCGGACATCGAGGACTTCGTCACCTGCAAGGAGGTCGAGGAGCGCAAGGCCTGGGCGCTGATCGACGCCGGCTTCGAGGGGGGCTTCAACGTCCCGGGCGGCGCCTATGACTCGATCGCCTACCAGAACGCCAACCACTCGGTGCGGGTGACCGACGACTTCATGAGCTCCGTGCTCGCCGACGGCGACTGGCATACCCGGGCGCGCACCGGCGACCACAAGGTCATGGGCACCTACAAGGCCCGCGACCTGATGAAGAAGATCGCCGGCGCCGCCTGGGTCTGCGGCGACCCCGGCATGCAGTACGACACCACGATCAACGACTGGCACACCTGCGCCAGCACCGACCGCATCTACGCCAGCAACCCCTGCAGCGAGTACATGTTCCTCGACGACACCGCCTGCAACCTGGCGTCGCTCAACCTGATGAAGTTCTTCGATGCCGACAAGGGGTTCGACGTCGAGAGCTTCAAGCACACCTGCGAGGTGGTGATCTCGGGGATGGAGATCATCGTCGGCAACGCCAGCTACCCGACCCCGAAGATCGGCGCCAACTCGCACAAGTTCCGGCCACTGGGGATCGGCTACGCCAACCTCGGCGCCCTGCTGATGGCGCGCGGCCTCCCCTATGACTCCGACTCCGGCCGCGACTACGCGGCGGGGATCACCGCCCTGATGTCCGGCGCCTCCTACGCGCAGTCGGCGCGCCTCGCCGAGGCCATGGGACCGTTCGAGGGGTACGAGGCCAACCGCGAGCCGATGATGCGGGTGATGCGCAAGCACCGCGACGAGGTCAAGAAGGTCAACGCCGCCCACGTGCCCATGGACCTGCTCCAGGCCGCCAAGCGCTCGTGGGACGAGGTGGTCCTGCTCGGCGACCAGCACGGCCTGCGCAACAGCCAGATCTCGGTGCTCGCCCCCACCGGCACGATCGCCTTCATGATGGATTGCGACACCACCGGCGTCGAGCCCGACATCGCGCTCGTCAAGTACAAGAAGCTGGTCGGCGGCGGCATGATCAAGATCGTCAACAACACCGTCCCCGCCGCCTTGAAGCGGCTCGGCTACGACAAGGACGAGATCCGCGCCATCGTCGAGTTCATCGACGAGAGCGACACCATCGAGGGCGCTCCCTATCTGAAGGAGGAGCACCTGCCGGTCTTCGACTGCGCCTTCAAGCCGGCGCAGGGGAGCCGCTCGATCCACTACATGGGGCATCTGAAGATGCTGGCGGCGGTGCAGCCGTTCATCTCCGGCGCGATCAGCAAGACGATCAACATGCCCGAGGACTCGACCCCGGAGGACATCCTCCAGGCCTACGTCGAGGGGTGGCAGATGGGTCTCAAGGCGGTCGCCATCTACCGCGACAACTGCAAGCGCAGCCAGCCGCTCTCCACCAAGAAGGACAAGAAGGACGAGGTGATCGCGGTGCTGCCGCTCCAGGAGCGCCGGGCCGTGCGCCGCAAGCTGCCGGACGAGCGGCAGGCGATCACCCACAAGTTCTCGATCAACGAGTTCGAGGGGTATCTCACGGTCGGCCTCTACGAGGACGGCACGCCGGGGGAGATCTTCCTGGTGATGGCGAAGCAGGGCTCGACCATCTCGGGGCTGATGGACTCGCTGGCGACGGCGATCTCGATCGCGCTCCAGTACGGGGTGCCGCTGCAGACGCTGGTCGACAAGTTCAGCCACACGCGCTTCGAGCCCTCCGGCTTCACCAAGCACCCGGAGATCCCGATCGCCAAGTCGATCACCGACTACATCTTCCGCTGGCTGGCCTCGAAGTTCCTCTCGCGGGAGGACAAGATCGCGGCGGGCGTGGTGCTGCGCGAGGATCTGGCGGGGGACCTGCCGCTCGCCATGCCGCTGCTCGGCGGCGGCCGTCTCGAGACGGTGGCCCAGGCGGTCAACGCCGAGATGATCCAGAAACCCACCTTCCTCTACCAGCAGGACGCTCCGAGCTGCCACGACTGCGGCTCGATCATGGTGCGCAACGGCAGCTGCTACAAGTGCCTGAACTGCGGGTCGACGAGCGGGTGCAGCTAGGGGGGGCGGCGGCGGTCGCCATGAATCTGCTCTACACAGCCCACGTTCCCGCCGGGGACGGTCCGTTCCCGGCGATCATCACCCTCCATGGCTGGGGGGCCAGCGCTCACGATCTCCTGGGGCTCGCGCCTGTCCTGTTCGATGGCAAGGCCGTGATGCTCTGCCCACAGGGGGAGGTCACCGTGCCGTTCGGCGGCGGCCAGCACGGCTATGGATGGTTCCCGCTACGCGCGGGACAGCCGCCCGATGTCGAGGCGTTCCGGCGCGCGTCGGACTCCCTGAAGGGGTTCGTCGACACGGCGCTCGAACGCTATCCGATCGACCCGCGGAAGGTCATCGTCGCCGGCTTCAGCCAGGGGGGGATGATGGCCTACGAGCTGGCCCTGAGCGATCCCACCCGCTTCGCCGGGCTCGTCGCCCTCTCCTCGTGGTTCCCGCCGCCCCTGGTCGAGCTGCTGCCGAAGCAACCCGAGCACGAGGGGTTCCCGGTCCTCGTCATCCACGGCACGCGGGACGACCGGATCGAGGTCGAGCGCGCCCGCGAATCGCGCGAGGCCCTGCGCCCCTACGGGGTGGCGATGACCTACCGCGAGTTCGACATGGGGCACGAGATCCGTCAGGACGCCCTGAAGCTCGTCCTGAAGTGGCTTGACGAGAAGGCGCTGAAGAAGGAGTGACGGTGAAGAGGATGTAGGGGCGCCCGGGAGGCTACCCCTACATCCTTCCATCCTGCCGATCCGCGGTCAGGCGGTGGCGCCGGCCAGGACGGGCTCGGCGACGGGCAGCTCCTCCGTGCCGAACATCACCTTGCGCAGGCGGTCGAAGAAGCTGATCCAGAGGCTCCACATCTCTTCGGCGTTGGTGACGATGGCGTCGATCTCGGCGGCGGAGAAGTCGGGCTCGATCGCCTCGTTGACCTGGGCGACGTGGTCGGGCTCCTGCAGGATGTGGATGTCCACCCAGGGGAGCTCCTTGAGGCCGCTGACGCGGCGGACCGCGTGGCCGATGCCGCCCACCATCGCCAAGTCGGCGACCTCGGTGCCATAGACGAAGCCGAGGGCGCCCAGCCGCTCGCCCGAAGCCTCCTCGTAACGCTGCACCAGCCGCGCGGTCTCCGCGAACGGCGCCGCCTCGGAGACCGTCGCGGCGTCGAAGCCGGCCTCCTCCATCGTCGTGACGTAGATCCGCTCGTGGGCCCGCGCGGGAGTGCCCTCGCCGAGCTCCTGGTAGAGGATCTTCGAGATCGCCGTCTTCATCTCGAGCATGGGCACCTGGTCGATGGTGCGGGAGAGGAAGTTCGGGAAGTAGTGAAGCGGGTGCCACCACTGGCCCAGAAAGATGCCGACCTTCTCCCGGTCCAGGGCCGCGGAAGACCGTACTTCCTTGAAGAAGGGGTGATGAATCAGCTGCTTGCGGAGGGGGTTCTCTTCCAACCGTTCGGTAATTCCAGTGCCGAGCATGAGCTTTCCTTTCCTATTCAGTAAAACCGAGGGGCCGAAGATTAAAGATCAAAAGAACCTGAAGCATGTGGTGCCGTAGATCTGAAAACGCCTCCCAAGGCAGCGGGTTTCGCCCCACCTAATTCGTGCAGCTCGCCCCACGAGATGGGACAACAGAGGGGAGTGACGATCCTATTTCGTTGTCTCGGGAGGGGGAAGAACGGACACCTTATTTACGGTTGTGAAAGTTTGCACAGGATCGCGCGGTCCATCCAGGTCGCCCGCCTTCGCTAAAAGATGTTGTTAAAAGATTACTAGTGAAAAATCAGATCTGCTTGAAGGTTGCGAAGTATTTGCGGCGAGTCGTCTTCGCGACGGGAAGGCGTGAGCCAGAGAAGGGAGAGTCATGAAGGAGCCCGCGATAGAGTCGGAGACCGGCGCGGCCACGGTCGTGGGTCTCCTGCGTGCCCGTGCCGCGGAGCGGCCGGAGCAGGTGGCGTTCACCTTCCTGGCGGACGGCGAGTCCGAAGGGGGGAGCCTCATCTACGCGGAGCTCGACCGCCGGGCGGCGGCGATCGCGGCGGCTCTGGCGGCCTCGGTCCCGCGGGGGGAGCGGGCGCTGCTGCTCTATCCGCCGGGTCTCGACTTCATCGCGGCCTTCTTCGGCTGCCTGTACGCGGGGGTGGTGGCGGTCCCCGCCTATCCGCCGCGCCCGAACGACCGTTCGCAGTCGCGCCTGCGGGCCATCGCGCACGACGCGACGCCGCGGGCGGCGCTGACCACGGAGGCGATCCTGGCGGGCGCGGTCGAGCCGCGCGGGCTGCTCGCCGTGGCGCCGGAGCTGGCCGGGCTGCGGTGGCTCCCGACCGACGCCCTGGGGGAGGGGGGGGCCGCCGTCACCTCCGAGCCGGTCCCGGAGTCGCTCGCCTTCCTCCAGTACACGTCGGGGTCGACGGCGGCGCCGAAGGGCGTGATGGTGAGCCACGCGAACCTGCTGCACAACGAGCGGATGATCGGGGCGGCGTTCGGGATGGACGAGGAGTCGGTGGTGGTGGGATGGCTGCCGCTCTACCACGACATGGGCCTGATCGGGAACGTCTTGCAGCCGCTGCACGCCGGGGGGCGCTGCGTGCTGATGTCGCCGGTGGCGTTCCTGCAGCGTCCGCTGCGCTGGCTGGAGGCGATCAGCCGCTACCGGGGGACGGTGAGCGGGGGTCCGAACTTCGCCTACGAGCTGTGCGTGCGCAAGGCGAGCCCGGAGGCTCTCGCCGGACTCGATCTGTCGAGCTGGCGGGTGGCCTACAACGGCGCCGAGCCGGTGCGGGCCTCGACGCTGGAGCGCTTCGCGGAGACGTTCGCGCCGTGCGGCTTCCGCAAGGAGGCGTTCTACCCCTGCTACGGCCTGGCCGAGGCGACGCTGTTCGTCACCGGTGGCTCGGCGGGGCAGGCGCCGCGGGTCGACGACCGGCGGGTGAGCTGCGGACGCTCCTGGATGGGGCAGCGGTTGGTGGTGGCCGATCCGGAGACGGGGGCCGAGCTGCCGTCCGGGACGGAGGGGGAGGTCTGGATCTCGGGTCCGAGCGTGGCGGGCGGCTACTGGGAGAACCCGGAGGGTACGGCGCGCGACTTCAACGCCTTCCTGGCGGCCGGGGAGGGTCCGTTCCTGCGCACCGGGGACCTCGGGTATCTCACCGGCGGCGAGCTGTACGTGACCGGCCGGTTGAAGGACCTGATCATCCTGCGCGGCCGCAACCACTACCCCCAGGACGTGGAGCTGACCGCCGAGCGCGCCCACCCGGACCTGCAACCGGGGGGCGGGGCGGCGTTCTCGGTCGAGACCGGCGGCGAGGAGAGGCTGGTGATCGTCCACGAGGTGGCGCGGCACCGCAGCGAGGGGATCGCGGCGATCGCCGAGGCGGTGCGGAGCGCGGTGGCGGCGGAGCACGAGGTGCAGGCGCAGGAGGTGGTGCTGATCCGCCAAGCGGGCCTGCCGAAGACATCGAGCGGCAAGGTGCAGCGCCGTCTCTGCCGCGAGCTCTACCTCAGGGGTGAGCTGCCGGTGGTGGGACGGAGCGCCCTGGCGGCGGCCGATCCGGCGCCGGAGCTGGCGGCCGCGCTGACGCGCGAGGCGCTCGCCGCCCAGGCTCCGGCGGAGCGCCGGGCGATGCTGGCCGCCTACCTGCGCGAGCGCGCCGCCGCCGCTCTTGGAATCCCCGCGTCCGCGATCTCCTCGCAGCCGCTGACCGCCCTGGGACTCGATTCGCTGACGGCGGTCGAGCTCAAGGGGGGCGTCGAGGCGGCCCTGGGGATTCCGGTGCCGCTGGCCGATCTCCTCCAGGGGATCGGAGTGGCGGATCTCACGGAGATCCTGCTCGACGGCTTCGACCGCGAGAGGGCCGCGATCGATGCCCCGCCGCGCTCCCTTTCGCTCGAGCTTGCGGGGAATCTTGCGGGGAATAATGATCAGCCGCTCTCGCCGGGCCAGCGGGGGCTCTGGTTCCTGCACCGGCTGGCTCCCGAAGGGGGGGCCTACAACATCGCCGTGGCGGCGCGCACCCGGGGGCTGGACGCGGCGGCCTTCGCGCGGGCCGTCGCCGCCCTGGTCGCCCGTCACGAGGCGCTGCGGACCGTCTTCCCGGTGGCCGGCGACGATCCCGTGCAGCGGGTGCTGCCGGACCTCGCTCCGGACGTCCAGATCGAAGACGTGGGGGAGGGGCTCCTCACCGCCCGGCTGGACGCGGAGGCCTGGCGGCCGTTCGCGCTGGAGCGCGGGCCGCTGCTGCGGGCGCGGATCTTCAGGGGACGGGAGGAGGAGACGGTCCTGCTCGTCGTCCACCACATCGTGGCCGACTTCGCCTCGCTGGCTGTGATGGCCCGGGACCTCTCGGCGCTCTACGGCGGAGAGACGCTGGAGCCGCCCGCGCTGCGCTACGCCGACTACGTCCACTGGCAGGCCGGGGTGCTGGCCGGCCCCCGGGGCGAACGGCTTTGGGAGTACTGGCGGCAGCGGCTGGCCGGCGTGCGCGACCTCGACCTGCCGGCCGACCGCCCCCGGCCGCCGGTGCAGACCTGGCGCGGCGGCGCCCGCGCGGCGGCGATCCCGCCCGCGCTCGTGGCCGCCCTGCGCGAGTTGGGAGCCCGGCGGGGCGCCACGCCGTTCATGACGCTGCTGGCCGTCTTCACGGCGCAGCTCGCCCGCTACACGGGGCAGGAGGACTTCGCCGTCGGTGCCCCGGTGGCGGGCCGGACGCTGCCGGAGCTCGGGCCCCTCGTAGGCTACTTCGTCAACGCTCTCGCCCTGCGCGCCGACCTCTCCGGCGAGCCGAGCTTCGAGCGGCTGCTTGAGCGGACGCGGCGCGCGGCGCTGGAGGGGATGGAGCACGGCGATCTCCCGTTCCCCCTGATCGCCGAGCGGCTGCGGCCGGTGCGCGATCCGGCCCGCTCGCCGATCTTCCAGGCCATGCTGGTGCTTCAGCAGGGGCGTCCGCAGGACCCCCCGGGGCTTGCCGCGTTCTCACTGGGGGAAGCCGGAGCACGGCTGGAGCTCACCGGCCTGCCGCTGGAGTCGGTGCGGCTGGAGGAGCGGCGGGCGCAGTTCGACCTCACGCTGCGCCTCGCCGACGACGGCCGCGGGGGGCTCGGCGTGTCGCTGGAGCACAACGCCGACCTCTTCGACGGCGAGACGGCAGAGCGCATGCTCGGACACACCTTGACTCTCCTTCAAGGGGCCGTCGCGGCGCCGGAGACCCCGGTCTGGCAGCTCCCCCTGCTCTCGCCGGCCGAGCGCCGGCAGGCCGAGGGGTGGACCGCGGCGGGCGATTTCTCGCGCGGCCTCCTCCTGCACCAGCTCTTCGAGGCGCAGGCGGCGCGCGCCCCTGAGGCCGAGGCGGTGGTCGCCGGGGAGATCCGGCTGACCTACGGCGAGATGAACGCTCAGGCCAACCGGCTCGCCCACCGCCTGCGGCGGCTCGGCGTGGGGCCGGAGGACCGGGTGGGCATCTGCCTGCGCCGGTCCGAGTGGATGATGGTGAGCCTCTTCGCCGTGCTGAAGGCGGGGGGCGCCTACGTGCCGATGGATCCGACGTACCCGCGCGAGCGGCTGGCGCTGATCCTGGAGGACTCCGAAGCGCGCGTGGTGATCGGCGAAGCGGCGACGGCACCGCGACTGGCGGCGGCGAGCGGCGCCCGCTGGCTCGATCTCGATTCCCCCGGCGACGCCGGGGAGATCGCCGGCGAGAGCGCCGAGAACCCCGAACCAGTGGGCGGTCCCCGCAACCTGGCCTATCTCATCTACACGTCGGGCTCCACGGGGCGTCCCAAGGCGGTGGCGGTCGAGCACCGGAGCCCGGTCGCGCTGATGCACTGGGCGCGCGAGGTCTTCCCGCCGGCGGAGCTGGCGGGGACGCTCGCCGCCACCTCGATCGGCTTCGACGTCTCCGTCTTCGAGATCTTCGCCCCCCTCTCCTGGGGCGGCCGGCTGATCGTCGCCGAGAACCTGCTGGCGCTCCCCGGCCTGCCGGCGGCCGGAGAGGTGACGCTGCTCTGCGGCGCCCCCACGGCGGTGGCCGAGCTGGTCCGCATCGGCAGGTTTCCGGGCTGGGTGCGGACGATCAACCTCGGCGGGGAGGCGGTGCCGCCAGCGCTGGTCGAGGCGCTCGCCGGGGCGGCCCCCGGAGCCCGCATCCTCGACGTCTATGGGCCGTCGGAGGACACGGTCTACTCGACCTTCTCCCGGCTGGAACCCGGGCGCGCCGTCACTATCGGCGAGCCGGTGACCGGGACCCGCGTCCACCTGCTGGATGCGCGTGGAGAGCTGGTGCCGGTGGGCGTGCCCGCCGAGATGTTCCTGGCCGGCGAGGGGCTGTCGCGCGGCTATCTCGGCCGGCCCGGCCTGACCGCCGAGCGCTTCGTCCCCGATCCGTTCACCCCGGACGCGGCAGCGGGGCCTGGTGCCCGCCTCTACCGCACCGGGGACCTCGCCCGCCGGCTGCCGGACGGCACTCTCGACTACCTCGGGCGGATCGACCACCAGGTGAAGGTGCGGGGCTTCCGCGTCGAGCTGGGGGAGATCGAGGCGGCGCTGGTCGGGCACCCGCGGCTGCGCGAGGCCGTCATGACGGCCCGGGAGGATGGCGATCGGGGGCAGCGGCTGGTGGCCTACGTCGTGCCCCCGGGGGTCCCCGCCGCGGAGCTGCGCGGCTTCCTGCGCGAGAGCCTGCCGGAGTACATGGTCCCCTCGGCTTTCGTCGGCCTCGACGCCCTGCCGCTGTCGCCCAACGGCAAGGTCGACCGGCGCGCCCTGCCCGACCCCGCCGGACCCGAGCTTGCCGGAGCGGCGCCGGCCGGCGCCTTGCGCACCCCGATCGAGGAGATGCTCGGCGGGCTGATCTCCGAGGTGCTCGGCGTCGAGGGCGTGGGGCCGCACGATGACTTCTTCGCCCTGGGCGGCCACTCGCTGCTCGCCACCCGGCTGCTGGCGAGGGTGTCGCGCCTCTTCGGGGTCGATCTGCCGGTCAGCAGCGTCTTCCTGCACCCAACCCTGGCAGCTCTCGCGGAGCAAATCGCCGAAGCCTCCGGGGAGCCGGCGGCGCCGCCGGTGCGGCCGGTGCCGCGCTCACCCGGCGGCGCGCTGCCGCTCTCCTTCGCCCAGCGCGGCCTCTGGCTCCTGGACCGCCTCGCGCCGGGGAGCCCGGCCTACCACCTGCCCGGGGCCGTGCGCCTGTCCGGTCCCCTCGATCTCGCGGCCCTGGAGGCCGCCCTGGCCGGGGTCGTCGGCCGGCACGAGGCGCTGCGCACGGTCTTCCAGATCGTGGGGGGGGAGCCGTCGCAGGTCCCCACTGCGCCGGCGCCGGCGATGACCCTGCCGCGGGTCGACCTCGCGACGCTCTCCGCCGAGGCGGCCGGCGCCGAGGCCGACCGGCTGGCCCACGAGGTGGCGGTGGCGCCGTTCGATCTCGCCCGCGGCCCCCTCTGGCGCGCGGTCGCCCTCTGCGTCTCTCCGGACGAGCACCTGCTGGCGATCACCCTGCATCACATCGTGGCGGACGGCTGGTCGCTCGAGATCCTCGTCACCGAGCTGGCCGTCCTCTATGCAGCGGCCGTCGCCGGGGAACCCGCGTCGCTGCCCGCGTTGCCCGTCCAGTATGCCGACTGGGCGGCCTGGCAGCGCGAGAGGCTGCGCGGCGGCAGGCTCGAAGCGGATGTCGACTGGTGGCGCGAGCGTCTCGCCGGCTCGGTCCCCCTGGAGCTGCCGGCCGACCGCCCCCTGACGGCGTTGCGCTCGGGGCGCGGCGGCACGCGGGCGACCGCCCTGCCGGCCACGTCGTCGGCGGCCCTGGAACGGCTCGCCCGGCGCGAAGGGGCGACCTCTTTCATGGTCCTGCTCGCCGCCTTCCAGGCGCAGCTCGCACGCTATTCACTATCCCACTCTTCGG
The DNA here is from genome assembly GCA_963698025.1 of uncultured Acidobacteriota bacterium. Taxonomy (GTDB): domain Bacteria; phylum Acidobacteriota; class Thermoanaerobaculia; order Multivoradales; family UBA5704; genus DATARR01. The sequence continues at coordinate 5,465,881 of OY969112.1, forward strand.
GCGTCCCGATGATTGCGGTCGGCTCGCCGGTGGCCAACCGCGGCCGCGCCGAGGTGGAGGGGCTGATCGGCGTCTTCGTCAACATGCTGGTGCTGCGCACGCCGGTGGCGGGGGACCCCGGCTTCCGGGAGCTCCTGGGGCGGGTGCGCGAGGTCTGCCTGGGCGCCTACGCCCATCAGGACATCCCCTTCGAGCGGCTGGTGGAGGAGCTGCGGCCGGAGCGGCAGGGGGGGCGCAGCCCGCTCTTCCAGGTGGTCTTCCGGCTCGAGCAGCCGGTCGGCATCGAGCGGCTGGGGGAGGCGGCCGCCGAGGTGCGCCGGCTGGAGACCGGCACCGCGAAGTTCGACCTCACCCTGGGCGTGGTACGGGAGCGGGAGGGTTTCGCCGCCGTCCTGGAGTACGACGCCGACCTCTTCGATCCGGCCACGGCCGATCGCATGCTCGGCCACTGGCGCACGCTCGCGGAGGGGATCGCGGCCGGCCCGGAGACCCGGCTCTCCGACCTGCCGCTGCTCGCGCCCCCCGAGGCGGCGCAGCTCCGTGCCTGGAGCGGTGTCGTGGCGGAGTATCCGCGGCAGGCGACGATCCACGGGCTGTTCGCCGAGCAGGCCGCGAGGGAGCCGGACGCGGTGGCGCTCACTCTCGCCGGCGAGCGGATCTCCTACGCCGAGCTCGACGCGCGGTCCAGTCGCCTGGCGGCGCGCCTGCGCCGCTTCGGCGCGGGTCTGGAGACCCGGATCGGCCTCTGTGTCGAGCGCTCGCCGGCGCTGATCGCCGGCATGCTGGGCATCCTCAAGGCGGGGGGCGCCTACGTGCCGCTCGATCCCGCCTATCCCACGGAGCGCCTGGCGTGGATGGTGGAAGATGCCGGGCTCGACCTGCTCGTCGTCGAGTCGTCTCTCGCCGACTCCCTCGCGCTGCCGTACGGGATCTTCGAGATCCTGGTGGACGCCGACGGCGAGCTGGTGGACAGGGACGCGGAAGACGACGGACCTCTGCCGGCGGTCCCGGTCGGTCCCGAAAACCTGGCTTACATGATGTACACCTCCGGCTCCACCGGCCAGCCCAAGGGGGTCGAGGTGACCCACCGCGGCGTGGTGCGGCTGGTCCGCGGCGCCGGCTACGCCCGCTTCGGCCTGGACGAGGTCTTCCTCCAGCTCGCACCCGCCGCCTTCGACGCGGCGACCTTCGAGGTCTGGGGCGCGCTGCTCAACGGCGCGCGCCTGGCCCTGCTCCCCGGCCGCGCGCCCGTGCTGGATGAGCTGGGCCCGGCGGTGGCCCGCGAAGGGGTGACGACGCTCTGGCTCACGGCCGGCCTCTTCCATTCCCTAATCGAGAGCCGGCCGGAGGCGCTGCGCGGGGTTTCGCAGCTCCTGGCGGGTGGCGACGTCCTCTCGGCCCCGCACGTCCGGCGGGCGCTCTCGGCACTCCCCGGCCTCGTCCTGATCAACGGCTACGGCCCCACCGAGAACACCACGTTCACGGCCTGCCACCCTATGCGGGACGCGGACGCGGTGGAGGATCCGGTCCCGATTGGCCGCCCGATCGCCAACACCACGGTCTACCTTTTGGACGGCGACCTGCGGCCGGTGCCGGCGGGAGCGCCCGGCGAGCTGTATACCGGGGGCGACGGCCTGTCCCGTGGCTACCGTGGCCGGTCGGAGCTGACGGCCGAGCGCTTCGTGCCGGACCCTTTCCCGCGCGATACCGAAGGCGGGGCGCGGCTCTACCGCACGGGCGACCTCGCCCGCTGGCGGCCGGACGGTACCCTCGAATTCCTCGGCCGGCGCGATCAACAGGTTAAGATCCGCGGCTTCCGCGTCGAGCCCGGCGAGATCGAGGCAGCTTTGCTGCGGCTCCCGGAAGTGGCGGAGGCGGCCGTGGTGGCCCGCGAGGAGGCGGGAGGCAAGGCACTGGTGGCCTATGTCGTGCCGAGGGCGGGTGAGGCCCTGCCCGGGGACCTGGGCGAGCGCCTGCGGGAGCTCCTCCCGGAGCACATGCTCCCCTCCCGCTTGGTCGCCCTGCCGGAGCTGCCGCTCAATGCCAACGGCAAGGTGGACCGCCGGGAGCTTGCCGCGTGGGACCCGGCGGAAGTGGCCAGCGCCGAAAACTTCACGCCTCCCCGCACGCTGCTGGAGGAGCGGATGGCGGCGATCTGGAGCGAGGTGCTGGAGCAGCCGCGGGTCGGCGTCCACGACGACTTCTTCGCGCTCGGCGGCCACTCGCTGCTCGCCGTCCGCGTGCTGGCACAGATCCAGGACGTGTTGGGCATCGAGGTGTCGATGACCGACCTGTTCGAGGCGCCGACGGTGGCCGGGCTTGCGGAACGCCTGGCGATCGGCCACCAGGAGGCCGCCGCGGCCGCGGAGCTGCCGCCGGAGTCGCCGGGCCTCCCCCCGGCCCCCCGCCGCTCCGGCCGCTCTGCGGAGCTGCCGCGTACGCCGCTGGAGGAGCGGCTGGCGGCGATCTGGCGTGAAGTTCTGGACGTCGAAAGCGTGGGTCCTGACGACGACTTTTTCGATCTCGGCGGCCATTCCCTGCTGGCCTACCGGGTGACGATGCGTATCGCGGAGGAGACCGGGGTGGAGCTCGGTCTGCAGACCCTGTTCGAGTCTCCGACGGTGGCCGCCCTGGCCCGGGAGATCGCCGCGGAGCTTGCGAACGGTGCGCCGGGACGGTCGGAGGAGGAGCTCCCCCTGCCGGCGGAGAGGACCTGCCCGCTCTCTTTCGCCCAGCAGCGCCTCTGGCTGCTGGACCGGATCGAGCCCGGGAGCCCGAAGTACAACGTGCCGATCGCGGTGCGGCTGACGGGTTCACTGGAGATCGGGCTCCTGGTCCGTGCGCTGGCGGAGATCGTCCGCCGTCACGAGCCGCTGCGCACGGTCTATGCCTGGATGGACGGGGAGCCGATGCAGGTGGTGCTGCCGCCGTCCGCGCCTTCCGGCCTCGACTTCGCACGGGTGGACCTGACCGCCCTTCCCGCGCCGGCGCGGGACCGCGCCCTGGGGGAGGGTTTGAGCGCCGAGGGCGCGCGGCCGTTCGACCTCGCGCACGGGCCGGTCGTCCGCTTCCTTCTCCTGGACCTCGGGACGGATCGATGGGCCCTGATGGCGGCGTTCCACCACATCGCCACCGACGGCTGGTCGATGGCGGTCTTCTTCCGCGAGCTGGCCATCCTTTACGCCGACTTCGCGGCCGGCCGGGCGCCATCCTTGCCGGAGCTGCCCGTGCGCTACGCCGATTGGGCGATCTGGCAGCGGCAGACCCTGACCGAGGGTGCCCTCGACGCGCAGCTCGCCTACTGGAGGCGGCAGCTCGCCGGCGTGCCGGTGCTGGAGCTGCCCGCCGACCGGCCGCGTTCCGCGGCGACCGGAGACCGCGGCGCCAGCCGGGTGGTGAGCTTCCCCGCCGATCTGGCCGCGCGGCTCCGCGGGCTTGGGGTTGGCGAGGGGATCACGACGTTCACCGCCCTGCTTTCGGGCTTCGCGGCGGCCCTGGCCCGTCTGAGCGGTCAGGACGATCTCGCGGTGGGCCTCACCTCCGCCGGGCGCAGCCGGCTGCACACCGAGGGGCTGATCGGCTTCTTCGTCAACACCCTGGTGGCGCGCGCCCGGCTGGAGGACGACCCGCCGTTCGCCCTGCTGCTGCGGCGGATGCGCGATACCCTGCTGGCCGCCCAGAAGCATCAGGATATCCCCTTCGAGCGGCTGGTGGAGGAGCTCCAGCCGGAGCGGGTCGCGGGCCTCTCCCCCCTCTTCCAGGCGGCTTTCACCTATCTGGCCAGCCCGCTCTCGCCGGTGCCGATGCCGGGTCTCGCCGTCGAGCTCCTGGACGTCGAGGTGAGAGTGGCGAAGTTCGACCTGACGCTGTCGGTCTACGAGAGCGGCGGGCACCTGAACGGCTGGGTGGAATACCGCACCGGCCTCTTCGATCCAGCCACCGTCGAGCGCTGGATGGGGCACCTGCGCGTTCTGCTCGAGACGGCGGTGGCCGATCCCTCCCGCCGCCTCTCGGAGCTGCCGCTGCTCTCGGCGGCCGAGCGCTGGCAGGCGGTGGGCGAGTGGAACGCGACCGACCAGCCGCTCCCCCTGGAGCACTGCCTGCACGAGCTGGTCGAGGCCCAGGCGACGCGCACGCCGGATGCTCCGGCGGTGGTCGCCGAGGACGGAGAGCTGACCTATGGCGAGCTCGACGCGCGGGCGGAGCGCCTGGCCCGCCGCCTTCGCCGGGCGGGGGTGGGGCCGGAGGTGGCCGTGGGCCTTTTCGCCGAGCGCTCGGCGGCGATGATCGTCGGCCTGCTGGGCGTCCTCAAGGCCGGTGGCGCCTACGTGCCGCTCGACCCCGGGTACCCCGCCGAGCGCCTGGCCGGCATGCTCGAAGACACCGGCGCGCCGGTGCTGCTGGCGCCGGAGGAGCTCGCCGGGAAGCTGCCGCCGCACGGCGCGCGCGTGCTCTTCCTGGATCGCGAGGACGACGAGGAGGGCGCGGTCGTGACCGGCGGCGGTCCGCGCGCCGCGGCGGACAACCTCTCCTGCGTGATCTTCACCTCGGGCTCGACCGGCCGTCCCAAGGGGGTGATGCTGCCGCACCGCGCCCTGGTCAACCGGCTGCTCTGGGCGCAGAGCGTCTACCGGCTGACCTCCGCCGACGCGATGCTGTTCAAGGCGGCCCCCGGCTTCGACGTCGCGGTCTGGGAGTGCTTCGCGCCGCTGATCGTCGGCGCGCGGCTGGTCGTCGCCCGTCCCGGTGGTCAGCAGGACGCGGGCTACCTCGCGCGCACGATCACCGGGCGCGAGGTGACCTTCGTCCACTTCGTGCCGTCGATGCTGGAGGTCTTCCTGCGCGAGCTGGGCGGAGAGGAGACCGGCGAATGCCGTTCGCTGCGCCAGGTCTTCTCCGGTGGCGAGGCGCTCTCACCAGCGCTTCGCGAGCGGTTCCTCGCCCGCTTCCCCGACGTGCCGCTGGATAACGAGTATGGGCCGACCGAGACCGCGGTCGACGTCACCCGCTGGGTATGCGTGCCGGGGCAGGATCCGCGCCGGGTGCCGCTCGGGAGGCCCATCGGAAACCTGCGCGTCCATCTGCTCGACCGCGCGCTGCGGCTGGTGCCGATCGGCGTGACTGGGGCGCTGCACGTGAGTGGCGCCGGGCTGGCTCGCGGCTATTTCGGCCGGCCCGGGCTGACCGCCGAGAGGTTCGTGCCTGACCCGGAAGGGCGCAGCGAGCGGCTCTACGACACCGGCGACCTCGCCCGCCGGCTGCCGGACGGCATCCTGGAGTTCCTCGGGCGAGCCGACAGCCAGGTCAAGGTGCGGGGAGTTCGCATCGAGCCCGGAGAAGTCGAGGCGGCGCTGTTGCGGCATCCAGGGATCGTTGCGGCGGCGGTGGCGACCGACCCCGAGGGGGAGCGGCTGATCGCCTGGGTGGTCCCCCGGCCGGGTGTGGACACCGCGCCCGCCGTCCTGCGCGACTTCCTGCGCGGCCTGCTGCCGGAGGCGATGATCCCGTCGCTGTTCGTGCCGCTCGACGCCCTGCCGCTGACGCCCAGCGGCAAACTCGACCGGCGGGCCCTGCCGGCTCCCTCCGAGGGGATCGAGGGCCGGCCGGCCGGCGACAACGCCCCGGCCAACCCGGTCGAGGAGTTACTGGCGGGGATCTGGAGCAGCCTGCTCGGCGTCGAGGAGGTGGGGACCCATGCCGACTTCTTCGACCTCGGCGGCCACTCGCTGCTCGCCATCCAGGCGCTCTCGCGAGTGCGCGAGGCCTTTGGCGTCGAGCTGGCGCCCGCCGAGCTGTTCGCGGCGCCGACGCCGGCGGGCCTGGCGCGGCGGATCGCGCAGCTCGCCGGCGAGGAGCGCTCCGCCGAGCCCGCTCTGCTGCCGGTGCCGCGCGATCCGGCGGGGGAGCCGCTCTCCTTCGCCCAGGAGCGGCTCTGGTTCCTCCAGCAGCTCGAGCCGGAGAGCTCCGCCTACAATGTCCCCGGCGCGCTGCGCCTGCGCGGTCCCCTGCGGCCGGAGCTGCTGGCGCGGTCCCTCGCGGAGATCGCCCGGCGGCACGAGGCGCTCCGCACCGTCTTCCAGGAAGATGCCCGGGAGGGCGCCGGCGGTGCCCCGGTGCAGGTCGTCCTGCCGCCCGCCGCCGCGGCGCTGCCGGTCGTCGACCTGCGCGCCCTGCCGTGCGCCGGGGAAGAGGCCGGGCGGCTGCTCGCGGAGGAGGCCCGGCGGCCGTTTGACCTCGCCGCCGGTCCGCTCGCCCGCACGCTGCTGCTGCGCACCGGCGGCGAGGAGCACCTGTTCGCGGTCGTCCTGCATCACGTGATCTCGGACGCCTGGTCGCTGCGCATCCTGCTGCGGGAGCTGGCGGCGCTCTATCGGGCCTTCGCCGCCGGGGAGCCCTCCCCCCTCCCCGAGCTCCCCCTGCAGTACGCCGACTTCGCGCGCTGGCAGCGGGAATGGCTCGCGGGCGAGCGGCTGGAGGCCGAGCTGGCGCACTGGCGGCGGGTGCTCGCCGAGGCCCCCGAGGTCCTGGACCTGCCGGCGGACCGCCCGCGCCCGGCGTCCCCCACCTTCGCGGCGGGGCGGAGCCCGGTCGCCCTGCCGGCTGCCCTGAGCGCCGACCTGCGCGCCCTCGCCCGACGCCAGGGGTGGACCCCCTACATGGTCCTTCTCGCCGCCTTCGACGCGCTGCTCGCCCGGCATACCGGCCAGCGCGACCTGGTGGTGGGGGCGCCGGTCGCCAACCGCAACCGCCTGGAGACCGAGGGGCTGATCGGCTTCTTCACCAACACCCTGGCCCTGCGGCTCGACCTCGCCGGAGACCCTTCGTTCCGCGCCCTCGCCCGCCGCGCCCGCGCCGTGACGCTGGCGGCCTATGCCCACCAGGATCTGCCGTTCGAGCGGCTGGTCGAGGATCTGGCGCCACGGCGCGAGCGGGGGCGCAACCCGCTCTTCCAGGTCATGCTGGCGCTCAACGACGTGCCCTCGCTCGCCCTCCTGGAGCTGCCGGGGGTGGCGGTCGAGGGGGTGGAGATCGAGACCGAGGAGGCGAAGTTCGACCTCACCCTCTTCCTGGCCGAGCGCGCGGGCGGTTTCGCCGGCCATCTGGAGTTCAGCCGTGACCTCTTCGATCCGGAGACCGCGGACCGCCTGCTGGGACACCTGCTCACCCTGCTCGCCGGGGCGGTCGCCGCGCCGGAGACACGGCTCTCCGCGCTCCCGCTGCTGAGCCCCGCGGAGCGCGAGCAGCTCGCCGTCTGGAGCCGGCCGCCGCTGCCGCGCTCGCGGCCATGGACTGTTCACGAGCGGATCGCCGAGGTAGCCGCCCGCCAGCCGGACGCCGAGGCGGTCGTGGTCGGCGACGAGAGCTTGACCTACGGCGAGCTGCTGCTGCGGGCTCGCCGGCTGGCGGCCCATCTGCGCGGGCTGGGAGTGGGTCCGGACGTGCCGGTGGGGATCTTCCTCGACCGTTCGCTCGACCTCGCGGTGGCCATCCTCGGCATTCTCGAGGCGGGGGGCGCCTGTCTCCCCCTCGATCCCGGCTATCCGCGGGAGCGGCTGCGCCTGATGCTGGAGGACGCCCGGGTCCCCGTGGTGCTCACCTCGCCGGCGCTCGCCGGTGCGCTGCCGGAGGAGGGGAGCCGGACGCTCCTGATGGCGGAGGCGACCCTCGGGCCGGAGACCGCGGGGGCGCCGGCCGCCGTGGATCCCGGCAACCTGATCTATCTGATCTATACCTCCGGCTCCACCGGGCGCCCCAAGGGGGTCGCGATGACCCATGGCGCCATCTCGTCCATGCTCGACTGGCAGCTGCGCACCTCGCGGGCGGGCGTCGGCCGCACGCTGCAGTTCGCCGCGCTCTCTTTCGACGTCGCGTTCCAGGAGATCTTCTCGACCTGGTGCGCGGGAGGGGCGGTGGTGATGGTCGACGAGGACGTGCGGCGCGATCCGCCGGCGCTGCTGCGGCTTCTCGCCGGGCAGCGGGTGGAGCGCCTCTTCCTCCCCTTCGTCGCGCTCCAGCAGCTCGCCCTGGCGGTACGGCCAGGGGAGGTCCCCGCCAGCCTGCGCGAGGTGATGAGCGCCGGCGAGCAGCTCTACGTTACGCCACAGGTGGCCTCCCTGTTCGCGGCGCTGCCCGGCGCGGCGCTCTACAACCACTACGGCCCGTCGGAGACCCACGCCGCCACCTGGCTCCCCCTGGAGGGGGATCCCGCCGGGTGGCCCGAGCGCCCCACCATCGGTCGCCCCCTGGATCACGCCCGCGTCTTCCTGCTCGATCCCGACCTGCGGCGGGTGCCGGTGGGGGTCCCGGGCGAGGTCTACGTGGGGGGAACGGGCCTGGCGCGGGGGTACGTCGCCCAGCCGGAGCTGACGGCGGAGCGCTTCCTGCCCGATCCGTTCGACGAGGTGGAGGGGTGGGAGCCCGGGGCGCGGCTCTACCGCACCGGCGACCTCGCCCGCTGGCTGCCCGGCGGCGAGATCGACTACATCGGCCGCGGCGACCACCAGGTGAAGATCCGCGGCCAGCGCATCGAGCTGGCCGAGGTGGAGACCGCGCTCGCCCACCACCCGGCGCTGAGCCAGGCCGCCGTGGCGGTGCGCGGCGCCGGCGCCGGCTCGCGCCGCCTGGTCGCCTACGTGGTCTTCCGAGAAGGTGTCGAGCCCCCCGCGTTCGCCGAGCTCAAGGCGTTTCTGGCGGAGAGCCTGCCGGACACGATGGTGCCGTCGGCCTGGATGCGGCTCGAATCCCTGCCGCTGACCCCCAGCGGCAAGGTGGACCGCCGGTCGCTGCCGGCGCCGGCGATCGAGAGCGAGGATGAGGACCCCTCCCGCGCTCCCCGCGATCCCGCCGAGGAGCTGCTGGCGGCGATCTGGAGCGAGGTCCTCGGGGTCCGGGGGGTGGGCATCCACGACGACTTCTTCGAGCTGGGGGGGCATTCGCTGCTGGCCACCCAGGTGATGTCGCGGGTGCGGGAGGCGTTCAACATCGAGGTCCCCCTGCGCCGTCTGTTCGAGGGGCCGACCGTGGCCGAGCTCGCGCACGCGATCGAGACGGCCCTCGCCGCCGGCGCTCCGGCCGCCGACGGGCCCATCCCGCGGGCGCTGCGTGGGGACGGCGCCCTCCCCCTCTCCTTTGCCCAGGAGCGCCTCTGGTTCCTCGATCGCCTGCAGCCGGGGGAGGCGGTCTACAACCTGCCGCTCGTCCTGCGGCTGCGGGGCGAGCTGGACGCCGCCGCCCTGGCCGCCGCCTTCGGCGAGATCGTACGCCGGCACGAGGTGCTGCGCACCGTATTCGCCGAGCGCGACGGTGAGCCCGTGCAAGTGGTACTGGCGGCCGCGTGCTGGGAGCTGCCCGCCGTCGACCTCGCCGGGCTGCCGGCGGCGGCGCGGGAGCGCGAGGCGGTACGGCTCGCCGGCGACGAGGCGGCGCGGCCGTTCGACCTCGCCGGCGGCCCGCTGCTGCGGACGACCCTGCTGCGCTTCGCCGGCCGCGAGCACGGGCTGCTGCTCGACTTTCACCACATCGTCTCCGACGGCTGGTCGGCGGGGGTGCTGGTGCGGGAGATCGGTGCCCTCTATGCCGCCGCTCGGGAGGGGCGGCCGTCGCCGCTGCCGGAGCTGCCGATCCAGTACGCCGACTTCGCCCTCTGGCAGCGCCGCTGGCTCGCCGGCGAGGCGCTCGACCGCCACGTCGACTACTGGCGGCAGCGGCTGCGCGGCCTGCCGGCGGAGATCGAGCTCCCCGCCGACCGCCCCCGCCACGCCGTGCCGTCGCACCGGGGGGCAGAGCACCGCTTCGCGCTCGACGGCCCATTGACGGCGGCGCTGGCGGCGCTCGCGCGGCGCGAGGGGACGACGCCGTTCATGGTGCTCGCGGCGTCGATGCTGGCACTGCTATCACGTCTGAGCGGCCGCCGCGACCTGGCGATCGGCACGCCGATCGCCAACCGCAACCGCGCGGAGACCGAGGGGCTGATCGGCTTCTTCGTCAATACCCTGGTGCTGCGGGCGGATCTCGTGGTGGCGCCCGGCTTCCTCGACCTGTTGCGACAGGTGCGCGAGACCACCCTCGGGGCCTACGCCCATCAGGACATGCCGTTCGAGAAGGTGATCGACGAGCTGCAGCCGGAGCGTGACCCGGCGCGGACGCCGTTCTTCCAGGTCATGTTCGCCCTCCAGAACACGCCGCTGCCGGCCGCCGCCCTATCCGGTCTCGCCCTCGCCGCCGAGGAGCCGCCGAGCCGCAACGCCAAGTTCGATCTCACGTTCGCCCTGGCTCATGCCGGAGACGGGCTGGCGGCGGCGATCGAGTACGCGACCGACCTCTTCGATCCGCCGACCATCGTCCGCTTCGCCGGGCAGTGGCGGGAGCTGCTCGCCGCGGCCGTCGAGCGCCCCGACTCCGGGCTCGCGGCGCTGCCGCTGCTCGCCGCCGGCCAGCGGCATCAGGTCCTCCAGGAGTGGAACGACACCGGCCGCGCCTGGGGGGACGATCCCGCTCTCCACCAGCTCTTCGAGCGGCAGGCCGACCTCCGGCCGGAGGCGCCGGCCGGGATCTGCCAGGGGGAGACGGTCACCTATGGCGAGCTGGAGGCGCGAGCGAACCGCCTGGCGCACCGCTTGCGCAGCCTGGGAGTGCGTCGCGCCGAGCCGGTCGGGCTCTGGATGGAGCGCTCGCTCGACCTCCTCGCCGCCGTGCTCGGCATCCTGAAGGCGGGGGGGCTCTACGTGCCGCTCGACGCCGCCTGGCCGGCCGAACGGGTGGAGTCGATCCTCGCCGGCACCGGTACCCGCGTGCTGGTCGCCGGCCCGGCGCTTCTGCCGGCGGTGGCAGGGGCAACCGGTTTGGCGGAGCGCCTGCCCGCGCTCGCCGAGGTCGTCGTCCCGGAGGCGCCGGGGGAGAGCCCCTTCCCGGCGACCCGGCCGGCGGCCGCCGGTGGCGCGGAGGACCCGGCCTACCTGATCCACACCTCCGGCTCGACCGGCGAGCCGAAGGGGATCGTCGTCCGCCACCGCTCGGCGGCGAACACCCTGCGCTGGAACAACGAGACGCTGGGGATCGGGCCGGGGGACCGCCACCTGTTCGTCAACTCGATCTGCTTCGACCTCTCGATCTACGACCTGCTGGGCATGCTCGGCGCCGGCGCCACGGTGCGGGTGGCGACCGAGGAGGAGGTGCGCGACCCCGAGCGCCTGGCGCGGGTGTTGCGGGAGGAGGGGATCACCACCTGGAGCTCGGCGCCCGCGGCGCTGCTGCAGCTCGTCCCCTTCTTCCCGCCGGCGGGGGAGGGGAGGGCGCTGCGGCGCGTGCTGCTCGCCGGCGACTGGATCCCGCTCTCGCTGCCGGACCAGGTCCGCGAGTCCTTCCCCGGCGCGCGGCTCGCCAACTTCGGTGGCGCCACCGAGACCAGCGTCTGGTCGAACTGGTATCCGATCGGCGCCGTCGACCCCGCCTGGGCGGGCATTCCCTACGGCCGGCCGATCGCCAACACCCGGTACTACATCCTCGACGCCGGCCTCGCCCCCTGCCCGCCCGGCGTGCCCGGCGACAACTACATCGGCGGCGGCTGCCCGGCCCTGGGATACGCCGGCCTGCCGGCGCTCACCGCCGAGCGGTTCGTCCCGGATCCCTTCTCGCCGTGCCCCGGGGCCCGCATGTACGCCACCGGCGATCGCGCGCGCTTCGGGCCGGACGGCACGATGGAGTTCCTGGGCCGGGTCGACTTCCAGGTCAAGGTGCGCGGCTACCGCATCGAGCTCGGGGAGATCGAGTCGGCGCTCCTGCGCCACCCGCAGGTTCGCGAGGCGGTGGCGCTGGCGCGCGAGGACGTGGCGGGGGAGAAGCGGCTGGTCGCCTACGTGGTGCCCGGCGGTGGGCCGGCGCCCGCGCCGGCCGAGCTGCGCGAGGCCCTGCAGAAGACCTTGCCGGAGTATATGGTTCCCTGGTCGTTCGTGATCCTGGACCGCCTGCCGGTCACCGCCAACGGCAAGCTCGACCGCCAGGCCCTCCCCTCGCCGCAGGCGGCCGCGGCCACGGAGGGGGACGGGGCGGCCCATGTCGCGCCGCGCAACGAGCTCGAGCGCGCGATCGCCGAGGTCTGGCGCGAGGTGCTGCAGCTGGAGCGGGTGGGGGTGCACGACAACTTCTTCGAATCCGGCGGCAGCTCGCTGCTGATCGTCAAGCTCCACGGCCGTCTCCTCGAGGCGCTTGGGCGGGAGATCCCCGTCATGGAGCTGTTCCGCCACACCACGATCGACGCCCTGGCCCGCAAGCTGTCCGAGGCGCCGCCGGAAGGCGACGCGCCGACGGAGGAGGCGAGGACGGAGCAGACGCGCGAGCGGGCGCGCTCCCGTCAGGACTCGCTGCGGCAGCTCCGGGAGGCCCGCGCGGGCCGCCGCGGCAAGACGGACTGATCGCAAAGGAAGAATTTTCGATGAGTGAATCCACAGGTATTGCCACAGATATAGCCCCGGCCCCGGCCCAGGGGATCGCCATCGTCGGCATGTCCGGCCGGTTTCCCGGCGCCGGATCGCTCGAGGAGTTCTGGCGCAATCTTCGCGACGGCGTCGAGTCCATCTCCCGCTTCACCGAGAGCGAGCTGATCGAGGCCGGGATCGATCCCGCCCTGGTGCGCGATCCCGCCTACGTGCCGGCCAAGGGGGTGGCCGAAGGGGTCGAGATGTTCGAGCCCGCCTTCTTCGGTTTCACGCCGCGCGAGGCCGAGCTGATGGACCCGCAGCACCGGCTGTTGCTCGAGTGCGCCTGGGAGGCCCTGGAGGACGCCGGCTGCGATCCCGACCGATTCCCGGGGCGCGCGGCGGTCTACGTCGGCTCCGGCACCAGCTCGTACCTGCTGTCGAACCTGCTGCCAAACGCCGAGGAGCTGCGGAAGGCGGGCTCGCTCCAGGTGCTGATCCTCAACGATCGCGACTTCGCCGCCACCCGGCTCTCCTACAAGCTGAACCTGCGGGGCCCGAGCGCCGTGGTGCAGACCGCCTGCTCGACCGCGCTGATGGCCGTCCACATGGCCTGCCAGAGCCTGCTCGCGGGCGAGGCCGACCTGGCGGTCGCTGGCGGCGTGTCGGTCGGCGCGCCGGTCAAGGAGGGGTATCTCTACCAGGAGGGGAGCATCTCCTCGCCAGACGGCTTCTGTCGCTCCTATGATGCCCGGGCCGGCGGCTCGGTGGCCGGGACGGGGGCGGGCATCGTGGTGCTCAAGCGCTTGGCCGACGCCCTGGAGGAGGGGGACACCGTCCACGCCGTCATCCTCGGCTCGGCGGCCAACAACGACGGCTCGGCCAAGGTGGGGTTCACCGCTCCCAGCATCGAGGGGCAGGCCGAGGCGATCGCGGAAGCCCTGCTGATGTCCGGCGTCGAGCCGGACACGATCGGCTACGTCGAGGGGCACGGCAGCGCCACCGCCTTGGGCGATCCCATCGAGGTCTCGGCCTTGCGCCAGGCCTTCGAGCAGGCCGGGCACGGCGGCGGCCCGTGCGCCTTGGGCTCGGTGAAGAGCAACATCGGCCACCTCAACGCGGCGGCCGGCGTCGCCGGGCTGATCAAGACCGCGCTCGCGCTGCGCCACCGCACCATCCCCCCCAGCGTCCATTTCGAGCGGCCGAATCCGCAGGTCGACTTCGGCCCCTTCCACGTGCCGACGACGGCCCTCCCCTGGGATTCGGACGGTTCGCCGCGCCGGGCCGGGGTGAGCTCGTTCGGCCTCGGCGGCACCAACGTCCACGCCGTGCTGGAGGAGGCGCCCGAGCGTGGACCCTCCGGCCCGTCGTGCCCCTGGCAGCTCCTGCCGCTCTCGGCGCGCACCCCCTCGGCGCTGGCCGCTCAGGGCTCCCGCCTGGCGGACCGGCTGGAGGCGGGCGGGCTCGACCTGGCGGACGTCGCCTTCACCCTGCAGACCGGGCGCCGGGCCTTCGCCCACCGCCGGACGGTGGTCTGCCGCGACGTGGCCGGGGCGGTCGCCGCGCTGCGCGAGGGGCGCGGCGCCGCCGGCGTCGTCGAGGGGGGCAGCGGCCCGTGGTCTTCCTCTTCCCGGGTCTCGGCGACCACTACGTGGACATGGGGCGCGAGCTCTACGACGCCGAGCCGGCCTTCGCCGCCGAGGTGGATCGCTGCGCGGAGATCCTGCGCCCCCACCTGGGCGCCGACATCCGCGAGATCCTGTTCGCGGCCGGTCCGCGCGTTGCGGCATCCTCCTCAGTAGGCGCCGCTGGAGCCGAGCGCCAGACCAATCTGCGCGCCCTGCTGCGCCGTGGCGAGCCCACGGACGAGGCCTCCCGCCGGCTCGCCCGCACCGAGCACGCGCAGCCCATCCTCTTCGCCGTCGAGTACGCGCTGGCGCGGCTGTTGATGGCCTGGGGCGTCCAGCCGCAGGCGATGATCGGCTACAGCCTGGGCGAGTACGTGGCCGCCTGCCTCTCCGGCGTCCTCTCCCTGGAGGACGCCCTGGCCCTGGTGGCGCGGCGCGCGAAGCTGATCCAGGAGCTCCCCGCCGGCGCCATGCTCGCCGTGCCGGCCCCTGAAACCGAGGTGCGGCCGCTGCTCGACGAGCGCCTCGCCGTCGCCGCCACCAACGGCCCGCACCTCTGCGTCGTCGGCGGCCCCGAGGAGGCGGTGGCGGAGCTCGAGAGCCGGTTGGCCGAGCGAGGGGTGACCAGCCTCCGGCTGACCACCACCCACGCCTTCCACACGCCGATGATGCAGCCGGCGGCGGCGGCGCTTACCCAACTTGCCGGTACGGCGCGGGTAGGGGCGCCGAAGATCCCCTACCTGTCGAACGTCACCGGCACCTGGATCACCGCCGCCGACCTCCAGGACCCCGGCTACTGGGCGCGCCACATGGTCCAGGCGGTGCGCTTCGCCGAGGCGGTGGCCGAGCTGCTGCGCGATCCTGACCGCGTCATGGTCGAGGTCGGGCCGGGCGGGACCCTCTCCGCGCTGGTGCGCCAGCACCCCGAGGGGGGTGCCGGACGGCTCGCCGTGGGGACGATGCGGCGGTCGAGCGAGGCGGGATCGGATCTCGCCCTGCTGCTCGACGCCCTCGGCCGCCTCTGGGTGGAAGGCGCGCCGTTCGACCCCGCGGGGCTCTTCGCCGGCGAGCGGCGGCATCGCGTGCAGCTGCCGACCTACCCCTTCGAGCGCCAGCGCTACTGGATCGATCCGCCGCGGGGGGGAGAAGCCCGGCCGGCCGCCGCCTCAGGGACGACGCCGGCGTCGACCGGCACCCGTCCCGACCCGGCGGACTGGTTCTGGGCGCCGGTCTGGAAGCAGGCGCCACTGGCGGCACCCGCCGCCGGGGGGACGGCGGCTGGCTGGTCTTCCTCGATCGCGGGGGTCTGGGCGGGCGGCTGGCCGAGCGGCTGCGGCGCGACGGCCAGACCGTGGCCACCGTCGCCGCCGGCGCCGCTTTTCACGCAGACGGCCACGTCGCCGGCGAGGCGTTCACCATCGATCCGGCCCGGCGGCAGGACTACGACAGCCTCGTCCAGCACCTGCGGGCCGGGGGCAGGGAGCTCCCCGCGAAGGTGCTCCACCTCTGGGGGGTGACCGGCGCCGAGCCCACCTTCGACGAGGCGCAGGCGCGGGGGCTGCTCAGCCTGATCTTTCTGGGGCAGGCGGTCACCGCCGCCGGCGGGGGGAGCTCGCCGGTGCACCTCGCCATGGTGGCCGACGGCCTGCACGACGTGGCGGACGGCGATCCGGTGCATCCGGGCAAGGCGACGGTCCTCGGCGCCGTCAAGGTGATCCACCAGGAATCGACGCGGCTGACCTGCGCCTGCATCGATGTCGTGCCGCCCCCGGCGGGCACTCCCGAGGAGGAGCGGCTGATCGGCGATCTCCTGGCCGAGGCGTCGCTCGGGGCCGACGGCCGGCTCGACGTCGCCGTCGCCTACCGCGGCCGGCGGCGCTGGGTGCGTCACTTCGAGCCGGTGCGGCTGCCGGCGGGCGACGCGGCCTCGCGCCTCGTCGCTGGAGGGGCCTACCTGGTCACCGACGGCGTCCACGGCGGCGGCGCGGCCGTCGCCGAGCTGCTGGTGCGGTCGATGGGGGTGCGGGTGGCGCTGGTGGTGCCGCCGCAGTTCCCGCCGCCCGAGCGTTGGGAGGGTTGGGAGGGGCTGCCGGCCGTGCCGCCGGGGGGGACGTCCTCGGCGCCGCGGTGAAGCGGCTGTCCGCTCTCGGAGCGGAGGAGCGGGAGCGCCTCCTGCTGGTGCGCGCCGAGTCTGGAGATCCGGCCGCGATCCGCGCGGCGCTGTCGCAGACCCGCGCCGCCTTCGGCCCGCTCCAGGGGGTGTTCCACACTGGGGGCGCTTTCACCGGCGGGCTGATCCAGCTCAAGACCGCCGAGGCCCTGCGCGCCACCGTCGATCCCGCGGCGCTGGGTGCCCAGGCCTGGCTGGCGGCCTTCGCGGCCGAGCCGGAGCCGCCTGCTTTCTTCCTCTTGATGTCCTCGACCCTGGCGTTCACCGGTGGGCTCGGGCAGCTCGACATCGCCGCCGCGGGCGCGTTCCTGGATGCCTTGGCCCGGCGCCATGCCGCCGGCGGCGGCCCGTTCACCGTGGCCGCGCATTGGGACCCCTACCAGTGGGATGGCTGGCTGCTCGCCGCCGCGGCCGGCGTCGTCGCCGGGTTGCAGCCGGCGGAGATCCACAAGAACCTGGAGGCCTGGGGCATCGCCACAGAGCGCAGCGGCGAGGCGCTGCGCCGGCTGCTCGCCGCCAGCCTGCCGCAGGTGATCGTGGCCTCGCGCGACCTGCCCGCCATGATCGCCGAGGCGGACTCGATCACCGCCGACACCCTGTTCGCCCAGATGGCGCCGATGCACCGTGGCGAGAAGGCGCAGCGCCCCGGGCTCGCCACTGCCTACGTGGAGCCGCGCGACGAGCGCGAGCGGCACCTCGCCGCCCTCTGGGAGGAACTGTTCGGGATCGCGCCGATCGGCGCCGAGGACAGCTTCCTGGAGCTGGGCGGCCACTCCCTGCTGGCGATCCAGATGGTGACGCAGATCCGCGCCCTGTTCGAGGCCGACCTGCCGGTGACGGCGCTGTTCGAAGCGCCCACGATCGTCGAGCTGGCGAAGCTGATCGGGCGGGCGAAGGGGGAGGAGAGCCCCGAGGATCTCGAGGCCCTGTTGGCCCTGATCGAGGGGCTCTCGCCCGAGGAGGCGGCCGAGAAGCTGGCGTCCATGGAGGCCGCGCTGTGAGCGTTGCCGAGCGCCTCTCCGCGCTCACCCCGGAGCAGCGCGCCCTGTTCGAGGCGCTGCGCCGCAGGCAGCAGGAGAGCCAGGCCGCGAAGCCCCTCCTGCCGCCGCCGGTGCTCCGGGTCACCGGCCCCACCGCGGCCGGCGACTGGCCGCTGTCGATCGATCAGGAACGGCTCTGGCGCATGCACCGGGAGAACCCCGCCCTGGTCTCCTGGAACGTCGACGCCGCCAGCCGCATGCGAGGGGAGATCGCGGTGCCGGCGCTGGCGGCGGCCCTGCGCGAGCTGATCCGCCGCCACGCCGCTTGGCGCGCGACCTTCCCGGTGGCCGGCGGCCGGCCGGTGCAGCGGATCGTGGAGTCGGTCGAGCTGGACTTCGCGATGATCGACGTGGCGGCCCTGCCGGCGGAGCTCCGCGAGGCCGCGGGGCGCCGCGCCCTGTTCGATCGCACGCGGGCGGTCTTCGACCTCGAGCGCGGGCCGCTGGTGCGCGCCGCCCTGGTGCGGACCGGGGAGCGCGATCACTTCTGCCTGCTCACCGTGCACCACATCGCGACCGATTGGATCACCTTCCAGATCGCCTTCCAGGAGCTGATGGCGCTGTACGAGGCCGCCCGGACCGGAGCCCCGAGCCCGCTGCCGGAGCCCGCGTTGCAGTTCCCGGACTACGCCGTTTGGGAGCGCGAGCAGTGGAGCGGCGAGACGTTGCAGGATTACGCCGAATTCTGGGGTGCCGAGCTCGCCGGCTTCCCGCTCGCCTTCGACCTGCCCGGCGACCGCCCCCGCCCGCCGGTGCAGAGCCAGCGCGGCGGCATGATCCCGTTCACCTCCGGTCCCGAGCCGGCCCACCGGCTGCGCGCCCTCGCCCGCCGCGAAGGGGTGACGACGTTCATGGCCCTGCTCGCCGTCGTCGACGCCCTGCTCTTCCGCCTCTCCGGCCGGGAGAAGCTGGTGGTTGGCTCGAACAGCGCCAACCGGCCGCGGCCGGAGCTGGAGCCGGTCGTCGGCCTGTTTCTCACCCAGGTGCCGTTCGCCGTCGACCTCGCCGGCGATCCGACGTTCCGCGAGCTGCTCGCCCGCGTCAGGAAGTCCTCTCTCGCCGCCTACACGCATCAGAACATGCCGTTCGACAAGCTGGTCGAGATCCTGGCGCCGGAGCCCGATCCGAGCCGCAACCCGGTGGTGCAGGTGCTGCTCCTCGTCCTCGCCGGGCAGAGCCACGGCGGCGGCGAGAGCGTCGACTCCGAGGCGGTGCCGCTGTTCGACGGCAACTCGCGCTGGGACCTGATGTTCGGCCTCTACGACTACGACGACCTGGGGTTCTCCGGGCCGGTGGAGTTCAACGCCGACATCCTCGACCGTCCGACCGTGGAGCGCTGGCTCGGCCTGTTCCGCCGCATCCTCGACCGGGTGGTGGCCGACCCCGACGCGCGGCTGTCGTCGCTGCCGTCGCTCGCGGAGGGCGCATGAGCGTCGCCGACCGCATCTCCGCCCTCACCCCGGAACAGCGGGCGCTGTTCGAGAAGCTGCGAGAGCAGCAGCGCCGGGCCGCGCGCCTTCATCAGCCGCCGCCGATCCGGAAGGTGAGCGGCCCCGACGGCGCGGGGGACTGGCCGCTGTCGTTCGATCAGGAGCGCTTCTGGTTCGTGGAGCAGCTCTACCCCGGCAGGGCGGGGCTCAGCATCGTCGCCGCGACCCGCATGCGCGGCCCGCTCTCGGTGCCGGTGATGGCCGCGGCGCTCGCGGCGATCGCCCGCCGTCACGCCGCCTGGCGCACCACCTTCCCGGCGGTCGGCGGCGTGCCGGTGCAGCGGGTGGCCGCCGCCGCCGGGCCGCGGCTCGCGCTGATCGACCTCGCGGCTCTGCCGGCGCAGCGGCGCGAGGCCGAGGTGTCCCTCCTGGTCGGCGTGGACGCGGCCGCTCCCTTCGATCTGGAACACGGACCGCTCGTCCGTTCGAGCCTGCTCCGCGTGGGCGTGGAAGAGCACGTCTGCCTGTTCACGATCCACCATCTGGTGACCGACTTCATCTCCTTCCAGATCGCCTGGGGGGAGCTGGTGGCGCTCTACGACGCGCTGTCGTCCGGGCGGCCGGCCGCGCTTCCGGAGCCGCCGGTCCAATACTCGGACTTCGCGATCTGGCAGCGCGAGTGGCTGCAGGGAGAGGTGCTGGAGGACTTGGTCTCCTGGTGGCGCGAGCGGCTGGACGGCTTCCCGCTGGCGCTCGACCTGCCGACCGACCGGCCGCGTCCGGCCGTGGCGAGAATGCGCGGCGAGCAGCTGCGCGTCGGCATCCCCCGCGAGCTGTCCGAGGGGTTGCGCGTCCTCGCCCGCGAGGAGGGGGCGACCCTCTTCATGACCGTGCTCGCGGCCGCGGCCGCGCTGTTCTGCCGCGACTCCGGCCAGGAACGGATGATCCTGGGGGCCAACAACGCCAACCGCAACCGGCCCGAGATCGCGACCTTGCTCGGCTGCTTCCTCACCCAGGTGCCGTTCCCCATCGACCTGACGGGAGATCCCCCCTTCCGCGAGCTGCTGGCACGGGCCCGCCAGTCGGCGCTCGGCGCCTACGCGCACCAGGACCTGCCGTTCGGCAAGCTGGTCGAGGCGGTGCAGCCGGAGCGCGACACCAGCCGCCAGCCGCTGGTCCAGGCGCTGGTCCAGGTGATCGACGGTCAGATCTCCGACGTGGCGCTCGCCGGCATCACCCTTGAGGGGGTCGACTCCTACGACGGCAACGCCCGCTACGACCTGATGCTGACGCTCTTCGACTACCCCGAGGGGATGGCGGGCTCGCTCGAATACGACGCCGACCTGTTCGAGGGCGCCACGGTCGAGCGTCTGTTCGCCCGTCTGCGGGCCTTGATGGCGGCCGCGGTGGCCGATCCCGGCCTGCGCCTCCAATCCCTCCCGCTGTTCTCCGCGGCGGAGCTCGACCAGCTCCGGCGCGACGAGCGGGCGCCCGCCTTCGACCCCGGGCCGGCCGCGGGGCTCTGCGTCCACGAGCTGATCGCCGGGCGGGCGCGCCTCGCCCCCGATTCCGAGGCGGTGGTCTGCGGCGAAGAGCGGCTGAGCTACCGCCAGCTCGACCGGCGCGCCGAGGCGCTGGCGGGCCGCCTGCGAGCCCTGGGCGTCGGCCCCGAGGTGCCGGTCGCGCTCTGCGTCGAGCGGTCGGCCGGATTGGTGGTCGGCCTGCTCGGCATCCTCAAGGCCGGCGGCGTCTACGTGCCGCTCGAGCCGGAGGACTCGGCGTCGCGGCTGGCGTTCGTCCTCGCCGACTCGGGGGCGGCGGCGCTGGTGACGCAGGCGTCGCTCGGCCCCGCCCTGCCGGCGGTGGACGTCCCCCGCGTCCTGCTGGACGAGCTGGAAACGGCAGACGCGCCCATGACTTTCTATGCGGCCCCCTTGCCGGACAATCTGGCCTACGTGATCTACACCTCCGGCTCGACCGGCAGGCCCAAGGGGGTGGCCGTGACCCATGCCGCCGCGGCCGGGCACGCCCTCGCCTGCGTTCGGGTCCATGAGATCGAGCTGGGAGCCCGGGTGCTCCAGTTCAACTCCGCCAGCTTCGATCCCGCGCTCGAGCAGACCCTCTCGGCCCTGGTCGCCGGCGCCATCCTGGTGGTCCGCGGGCCCGAGCTGTGGGAGCCGGAGGACCTGACAGCGCGCATCGCCACGCTGGAGCTGACGGTCGTCGACCTCCCCACCGCCTACTGGGCGCGCTGGGCGGCGGCTGAAGGGCGGGCCGAGGCTCCGCCACGGCTCCGCCGGGTGATCGCGGGCGGCGAGGAGATGCGCGCCGAGAGCGCGCGTCAGTGGCACCGCACGCCGCTCGCCGGCGTGCCGCTGTTCAACGCCTACGGGCCGACCGAGGCGGTGATCTCCGCCACCTTGCACGAGGTGCGGCCCGGCGAAGGCGAGGCCGGACCGGTGCCGATCGGCCGGCCGCTGCCCGGCCGCGTCGCCCGGGTGCTCGGCCGCCGGGGAAGCCGCCAGCCGGCCGGCGTTCCCGGCGAGCTTGCCTTGGGTGGCCTGCTCGCCCGCGGCTACCTCGGCCGGCCCGATCTCACCGCCGAGCGGTTCGTCCCCGATCCGTTCGCCGGCCCCGGAGACCGCCTCTACCGCACCGGCGATCTGGTGCGCCGCAGGCCGAACGGCGAGCTGGAGTTCCTCGGCCGCGTCGACGACCAAGTCAAGATCCGCGGCTTCCGTGTCGAGCCGGGGGAGATCGAGGCGGCGCTGCTGGCACACCTGGAGGTCGCACGAGCCGTGGTGGTCGCGCGGGCCGCGGGGAATGGGGAGAAGCAGCTGGTCGCTTACTGCGTACCTGCCGGCGTACCTGCCGGCGATGCCGCGGCCTGCACGGCGTCCGGCCTGCGCGAGCACCTGGCGGCGCGCCTGCCGGCCTACATGGTTCCCGCCGCCTTCGTGTTCCTGCCCGAGCTGCCGGTCGGCAGCACGGGCAAAGTCGACCGCGACCGCCTGCCCGCGCCCGAGCTCTCCGCCGGCGACCTGGGGGAGGCGCCGTGCACGGCCGCCGAGGAGATCGTGGCGGGAATCTGGTGCGAGGTACTGGGGTTGGCCCGGGTCTCCCGGTCGGCCAATTTCTTCGAGCTGGGCGGGCACTCCCTGCTCGCCACCCAGGTCGTGAGCCGTCTGCGCGCCGCCACCGGCGCCGAGCTGGCGCTGCGCGAGATGTTCCAGTCACCAACGGTGGCAGCCCTCGCGGCAGCCGTCGAGGCGTCGCTCTCGGTAGGGGTCTCCACCGCGGCGCCGCCGCCGATCCGACCCGTCCCCCGGGACGCCGGCCTGCCGCTCTCCTTCGCCCAGGAGCGCCTCTGGTTTCTGGACCGCCTGTCGCCGGGCAACGCCGGCTACCACATCCCGCTCGCCCTTGCCGCCCACGGCGAGCTCTCCCTGCCCGTCCTGGAGAGGGCGCTCGGCGCCATGGTGCGGCGCCACGAGACGCTACGCACCACCTATGGGGCACAGGCGGACCGGCCGGTCCAACGGATCTCCCCCCCCGCCTTCTGGGCGCTCCCCCTGGTGGACCTCGCGGCGCTGCCGGAGGCGTCCAGGCGCGTGGAGGCGCGGCGCCTGGCCGATGGGGAGGTGGCGCGGCCTTTTGACCTGGAGCGCGATCCCGTGCTGCGCGCGAGCGCCCTCCGCCTCGCTCCCCGCGAGCACGTGCTGCTGCTGGTCGTCCATCACATCGCGGCCGACGGCTGGTCGCTCGGCGTGATGGTGGAGGAGATCGTCGCCCTCTATCCTCCGATCCCACACCCGCCGGTCCCCGCGCTCGCCGTCCAGTACGCCGACTTCGCCGTCTGGCAGCGCGAGTGGCTGCGCGGCGAGGCGCTGGAGCGGCAGCTCGCCTACTGGCGCGAGCGGCTCGCGGGCGCGCCGGCTCTCGACCTGCCGACCGACCGGCCGCGGCCGCCGGCGCAGAGCTTCCGCGGTGCCACCCGGATGCACGCGATCGCAGCGGTGACCACCCGAGCCCTGGAGGCCCTGGCGCGGCGCCACGACGCTACCCTGTTCATGGTACTGCTCGCCGCGATGCAGACCCTGCTCGGCCGTTACGCCGGCCAGGAGGACGTGGTCCTCGGCTCGCCGATAGCCAACCGCACCCGTGCCGAGCTCGAGCCGCTGATCGGCTTCTTCGTCAACACCCTGGCTCTCCGCGGCGACCTGGCGGGCGACCCACCGTTCGGCGAGTTGGTGGCCCGCTCGCGGCGCGCGGCCCTGGAGGCCTACGCGCACCAGGACCTCCCCTTCGAGCGGCTGGTCGAGAAGTTGCGCCCCGAGCGGCGGCTGTCGCACAACCCGATCTTCCAAGTGATGTTCGCGCTCCAGAACACGCCGCTCCGCGCCATCGACCTGCCGGGTCTGACCTTCTCGCCGGTCGAGTTCGCCTTCCCGGCTACCCGCTTCGACCTCGAGGTCTTCTTCACCGAGGTGGCGGGCGGTCTCTCGGTCCAGCTCACCTACGCCACGGACCTGTTCGACGCCACCACGATCGCGCGCCTGGAGAGCCATCTGGACGCCTTGCTCGCAGCGGCGGCCGCGGACCCGTCCCAGCCGCTGTCGGAGCTGCCGCTCCTGCCGGCGCCCGAGCGCCACCAGCTCCTGGTCGGCTGGAACGACACCGCGGTGGCGATTCCGCGCCAGGACGTGGCGTCGCTCTTCGCGGTGCAAGCGCGGCTCCGGCCGGACGCGGTGGCCGTCTCCGCCGAGGAGGGGGACCTCACCTACGCCGAGCTCGACCGCCGGTCGTCGCGGCTGGCGCGCCGGCTCGCCGCGGCTGGGGTCGGCCCGGAGGTCCGCGTCGCGCTCCTGGCGCAGCGCTCGCCGGCGATGATCGTGGGCCTCCTGGGCATCCTCAAGGCCGGCGGCGCCTACGTGCCGCTCGATCCGTCGTACCCCGCCGACCGGCTCGCCTGGATGCTCGCCGACTCCGAAGCCCGGGTCCTCCTCGGCCAGCCCGAGCTGCTCGCGGAGCTGCCGGAGGAGATGGGCGGGACATCGGTAATGGCGCTGACGGCCGATCCCGAGGTCGTCGAGGAGGCGGAGCCCCAGGGTCCGCTCCCCGGCGGCCTCGCCTACGTGATGTACACCTCCGGCTCGACCGGTCGTCCCAAGGGGGCGGGCGTCACCCATCGCAACATCGTGCGGCTGGTGCGGGAGAGCGGCTTCGCCGACCTCGGCGCCGGGCAGGTCTTCCTCCAACTCGCGCCGATCTCCTTCGACGCTTCGACCCTGGAGATCTGGGCGCCGCTGCTCAACGGGGGACGGATCGCTATCTTCCCGCCGCGCCGCCCCTCCCTGGAGGAGCTAGGGGAGACGATCGCCCGCTTCGGCGTCACCTCCCTCTGGCTGACGGCGGGGCTCTTCCACCAGATGGTCGACGAACGCCTCGAAGCCCTGCGGCCGTTGCGGCAGCTCCTGGCCGGGGGGGACGTGCTCTCGCCCCCGCACGTGCGCCGGGCCCTCCTCGGCCTTCCGGGGCTCACCCTGATCAACGGCTACGGACCGACCGAGGGGACGACCTTCACCTGCTGCTTCCCGATGACCGCCCCGGAGCAGGCGGGGGCGACCGTGCCGCTTGGACGGCCGATCGGCAACACGCGGACCTATGTCCTCGGCACGGATCTGCGGCCGGTCCCCATCGGCGTCTGGGGGGATCTCTGCATAGCCGGCGAGGGCCTCTCGCGCGGCTATCTCGGCCGTCCGGACCTCACCGCCGAGCGCTTCGTTCCGGATGCGTTCGCGGCGGAGCCGGGAGGGCGGCTCTACCGGACGGGCGACGTCGTCCGCTTCCGTCCCGACGGTCTGATCGAGTTTCTCGGCCGGCGCGACGGCCAGGTCAAGCTGCGCGGCTTCCGCATCGAGCTGGGAGAGATCGAGAGCGCGCTCGCCCGCCACCCGGCGGTGCGCGAGGCGGTGGTGGTGGCCCGCGACGACGGCGGGCCGATCGGCCGCCGCCTGATCGCCTACGCGGTGCCGCAGCCGGCGGCGGCGGCGGGCGCCGGCGACGGGCTCCAGTACGTCGAGCAGTGGCGCGAGCTGTACGACCAGACCTACGCGCAGGGGGCGCCGCCCCAGGCGAGGGAGGACGACACCTTCAACCTCCAGGGTTGGAACAGCAGCTACACCGGCGAGCCGATCCCGGCCGGGGAGATGCGCGAGTGGCTGGACGGCACAGTCGGGCGCCTGCTCGCGCTGCCGCACCGCCGGGTGCTGGAGGTGGGCTGCGGCACCGGGCTCCTGCTCTTCCGCGTCGCCCCCGAGGCCGAGCGCTATCGCGGCACCGACTTCTCGGGCGTGGCGCTGGCCCAGGTCCAGGCCGAGCTCGCCGGGCGCGGCCTGCCGCAGGTCGAGCTGGCCCAGGGGCTCGCCGATGACTGGGCCGGCGTACGGCCCGGCGATTTCGAGCTCGTCGTCCTCAACTCGGTCGTCCAGTACTTCCCCGGCGTGGAGTACCTGGTGAAGGTGCTCGAAGGGGCGGTAGCGGCGGTGGCGCCCGGGGGCGCGGTCTTCGTGGGCGACGTGCGCAGCCTGCCGCTGCTCGAGGCCTTCCACGCCTCGGTGCAGCTCCACCGCGCCGCGGACTCCCTTCCGGCGGCCGAGCTGGCGCGGCGGGTGGGGCGCCGCGTCGCGGACGAGGAGGAGCTGGTGGTAGATCCCGAACTCTTCCTGGCCCTGGCTCGCCGGCTGCCCGCGGTCTGCCGGGTCGAGGTGCTGCTCAAGCGCGGGCGCCACGCCAACGAGCTGACCCGCTTCCGCTACGACGTGATCCTCCACGTCGGAGGCGTGGAGAAGGGCGGGGACGAGTCCCGCCCCTACGTATGGGAGTCCCTCGGCGGGTTGGAGCGGCTCCTGGCGGAGCGCCCTGCGGCGGTCACCGTTTCGGGCATCCCCAACTCCCGGCTCGCCGGGGCGGCGATGGCTCTGGAGCTGCTCGCCGGCCGCGAGATGGAGATGGCCGGGGAGCTGCGCGCCGAGATCGAACGCCGGGCCGGCGCGGCGGTCGATCCCGAGGATCTCTGGGTCCTCGCCGACCGCCTGGGCTACGACGCCGACCTGACCGGGTCCGCCGCGGGGGGGGCGGACGGCCGCTTCGACGCCGTCCTGCGCCGCCGCGGAGCGGGCGTTCCGGCCGGCGTGTCGCCTGGGGAAGCGGGGGGCGAGGAGCTCCCCTGGAGCGCTTACGCCAACGATCCGCTACGCGCCGACCAGGCGCGGCGGCTGGCGCCGGAGCTGCGGCGCTTCCTGGAGTCCGAGCTGCCGGAGTACATGGTGCCGTCCGCCTTCGTTCTCCTCGACGCGCTGCCGCTCACCCCCAACGGCAAGGTCGACCGGGCGGCGCTCCCCGCGCCGGAGGGCGCGCTTGAGCCCTCCGAGGAGTGGATCGCCCCGGCCACGCCGCTCGAAGCGCTGCTGGCCGGGGTCACCGCGGAATTGCTCGGCCTCGAGCGGGTGGGTATGCGGGATAACTTCTTCGAGCTCGGTGGGCACTCGCTGCTCGCCACCCAGCTCGTCTCGCGCTTGGTCCAGGGGCACGGCGTCCCGGTGACGCTGCAGATGGTGTTCGACGCGAGCGATCTGGGAGGGCTGGCGGACCGCATCGTCGAGGCCGAGCTCGCGAGCGCCGACGACGGGCTCCTCGACGAGGCCCTGCGCGACATGGAGGGGCTCCCCCCCGAGGAGTTGCAAGCGATGCTCGAGCAGGTGGAGGGAGGAAGTTGAGTCTCACCGACCGGATCGCCGCCCTCACCCCTGAACAGCGGGCCCTGTTCGAGAAGCTCCGGGAGACCCAGCGGAAGGCCGCCCGCACCTATCAGCCGCCGCCGATCCGGCGGGTGAGCGGCGCCGGCGGCGCGGGGGACTGGCCGCTCTCGCTCGACCAGGAGCGCTACTGGTTCATGGAGCAGCTCCGGCCGGGTGGGGCGGGGCTCAATATCGGGGCGGCGACCCGCATGCGCGGTCCCCTCTCCGTGCCGGCCGTGGCGGCGGCGCTCGGCGAGATCGTCCGCCGCCACGCCGCCTGGCGCACCGCCTTCCCCATCCACGACGGCGCCCCCGTGCAGCGGGTGGCTGCCGCGCGTCGGCAGCGGCTCGCCCTGGTCGATCTCGCGGGCCTGCCGGAGGAGAGGCGTGAGCCGGAGGCCCTGCGCCTGGTCGGCGAGGATGCCGCCGCGCCCTTCGACCTCGAACGCGGTCCGCTCGTGCGGACGAGCCTGATCCGGCTCAGTCCACGCGACCACGTCTGCCTGTTGACGGCTCACCATCTGGTCGTCGATTTCCTCTCCTTCCAGATCGTCTGGGCCGAACTGGGCTCCCTCTACGTCGCCTTTGCGGAAGGGGCGGCGCCCCTGCTGCCGGAGACGCCGGTCCAGTTCCCGGACTTCGCCGTCTGGCAGCGCGAGTGGCTGCGGGGGGAGGTGCTGGAGGATCTGGTCTCCTGGTGGCGCGAGCGGCTGGAGGATTTTCCCCTGGTGCTCGACCTGCCGACCGACCGGCCGCGTCTGGCCGTGATGCGGATGCGAGGGGGCCGGCGGCTCCTGAGCGTCTCGCGCGAGCTCTCCGAAGCGCTGCGGGCTCTCTCCCGGCAGGAGGGCGCCACCCTCTTCATGACCGTGCTCGCCGCCACGGCGGCGTTGCTCCACCGCGACTCCGGTCAGGAGAGGCTGATCCTCGGGGCGAACAACGCGAACCGGAACCGTCCCGAGATCCAGCCGGTGATCGGCACCTTCCTGACCCAGGTCCCCTTCCTGCTCGACCTCGCGGGGTATCCGACATTCCGCGAGCTGCTGGCGCGGGTCCGCCAAGCGGCCCTAGGCACGTACGCCCATCAGGATCTGCCGTTCGGCAAGCTCGTCGAGGCGATCCAGCCCGAGCGGGACACCAGCCGTCAGCCGATCGTCCAGACCCTCGTCCAGGTGCTCGACGGTCAGTCCCACCAGGCGGATCTCGCCGGCGTCAACTTCGAGGCGATCGACGCGTACGACGGCAAGGCCCGCTACGAGCTGCTGCTGACGCTGTTCGACTCCCCCGGAGGCCTGTCCGGATCGCTCGAATACGACGCGGACCTGTTCGATCCCGCCACCGCCGAGCGCCTGTGCGAGCGGCTCCTGCTCCAGGTCGCGGCGGCAACCGCCGATCCGGATCTGCACCTCTCGGCGCTGCCGGCGCTCACCCGGGCGGCGCGCCACCAGGTGGTCGCCGAGTGGAGCGACACCGCCCGCCCGCTCCCGGGCTGGATCGTGCCGGAGCGTTTCGCCGCGCGGGCCGCGGCCACGCCGGACGCCCTCGCCCTCGCCGCCTCCGGCGAGGAGCTCACCTTCGGCGAGCTCGACCGTCGCGCGGACGGGCTGGCTCGCCGGCTCCGCGCCGCCGGGGTGGGCCCGGAGTCCCGGGTGGCCCTGCTGCTCGACCGCACGGCGGACATGCCGGTCGCTCTCCTGGCGGTCTGGAAGGCGGGGGGCGCCTGCGTACCGCTCGATCCCGCCGCGCCCGCCGGACGCTTGGCGGTCCTGCTGAAGGATGCCGAGCCGGAGGCCGTGATCCATCGCGGCCCGTTGCCGCTCGAGCTGCCGGCCGGACTGCACAGCCTCGATCTGGAGGATGCCTCCTCCCGTCAGGGGGGAGGCCAGGAGGGGGTTCTCCCCCGTCCCGAGCACCTCGCCTACATGATCTACACCTCGGGGACGACCGGGCTGCCGAAGGCCGTCATGGTCGAGCACGGCAGCTTGGCCGCCGTGCTCGCCGCCGTCCTCGACCGGTTCGGCTTCGCGCCGGGCGACCGGATGCCGCACCTGGCGCGCTTCTCCTTCGACATCTCGCTGTTCGAGCTGTTCGCGCCCCTGCTCGGCGGCGGCGCCTGCGAGATCCTCCGGCAGGAGGAGGTGCTGGAGCCCGCCGCGCTCCTCGCCGCCTTGGAGCGGGCGACGCGGTTCCACGCCGTCCCCAGCCTGATGCGCCAGGTCGCGGCCTCGGCGCGGGCCGCCGGACCGGAGCGTTTCGCCGGATTGCGGACGCTGTTCACCGGCGGCGACCTGGTGCCCCCCGATCTGCTGGCGGAGCTGGGGGAGGTCTTCCCGGCGGCGGACCTCGTCGTCCTCTACGGGCCGACGGAGGGGACGATCGTCTGCACCTGCCACCCCGTCCCGAAGGGCACGCGGCCGGAGCGGACGCTGATCGGCCGCCCGTTCGCCAACGCCGAGGCCCGGGTGATCGACCGCTGGGGGGACGCCCCCCCGGGCGTGCCGGGCGAGCTTTGGATCGGCGGGCCGGGGGTGGCCCGCGGCTACTTCCGCCGCGATGAGCTGACGGCCGAGCGGTTTGTCGAGCGGGAGGGCCGGCGGTACTACCGTTCCGGCGACCTCGTCCGCCACCTCGCGGACGGCACGCTCGAGTTCCTCGGCCGCACCGATCTGCAGGTCAAGGTCCGCGGCTTCCGGGTCGAGCCCGGGGAGGTGGAGGCGGCTCTCCTCGCGCATCCGGCGGTGCGGGAGGCGGTGGTCGTGGCGCACGCCGGCAGGGGAGGGGACAACCAACTCGTGGCCTATGTGGTCGGGACGGAAGGGGGCGCGCCGCCGGTCGAGGAGATCCGCTCCTTCCTGGGGGCGCGCCTGCCGGAGTACATGGTGCCCGCGGTTTTCGTGCCCCTCGTCGCGCTGCCGCTCAGCCCCAACGGCAAGGTGGACCGCAAGGCCCTGCCCGCGCCGGAGCCGTCCGCGGCACTCGCCGGCTCGACTCCGCCCCGGGACGCCAGGGAAGAGCGGCTCGCCACGATCTGGCGCGGCGTGCTCAGCCTCGAACGGGTGGGGGTTCACGACAACTTCTTCCAGCTCGGCGGCGACTCGATCCTGAGCATCCAGGTGGTGGCGCGGGCCCGCCGGGAGGGGCTCCTCATCACCCCCCAGCAGCTGTTCGAGAACCAGACGATCGCCGGGCTCGCCGCCGTCGCCGGCAGCGCGGATGACGCGGAGGCGACCTCCGACGGGCCGGTCGAGGGGGAGGCGCCGCTGACGCCGGTCCAGCGGCGCTTCTTCGCCGAGGAGCGGCGGGAGCCGTGGCGCTTCAACCAGGCGGTGCTGCTCACCCCCCGCGAGCGCCTCGCCGCGGCTCCGCTCGCGGCGGCGCTCGCCCGGCTGGCCGCGCACCACGATGCCCTACGGCTGCGCTTCCACCGCGGCGAGGGGTGGCGGCAGCTCCACGCCCCGGCTGCGGTGGCGGCGGAATCGGCGCCCCTGCTGGATGCCGACCTCTCGGCCCTGCCGGCGGAGGACCGGCGGCGGGCGCTCGCGGCGGCGGTGCAGGGGCTCCAGTCGGGGCTCGACCTCGCCGGGGGTCCCGTCTTCACCGCCACCCTGTTTCACCTCGGAGGAGAGGAGGGCGACCGGCTGCTGCTCACCGTCCATCACCTGGTGGTCGACGGCGTCTCCTGGCGCGTGCTGCTGGAGGATCTGACGGCCGCCTACCGACAGCTCGAGTTGCCGGCGAAGACCACCTCCTGGAAACGCTGGGCGGAGCTGCTGGCCGCCCATGCCCGTTCGCCCGGGCTGGCGCGGGAAGAGCTCCCTTACTGGCTCGCGTCCACCAGGCCCGTTCCGCCGCTGCCGATCGACCGCGAGGAGGGCGACGGGAGAGCCGCCACGGCGAGCATCTCGGTGGAGCTCGGCCCCGAGGAGACGCGGGCGCTCCTCCAGGAGGCGCCGGAGGCCTATCGCACGCAGGTCAACGACCTGCTGCTCGCGGCTCTCGCCCGCGCCTTTGCCGCCTGGACCGGCGAGGGCACGCTGCGGGTCGACCTCGAGGGGCATGGGCGTGAGGAGATCTTCCCCGGCGTCGACCTCTCGCGCACCGTCGGCTGGTTCACCACTCTCTTCCCGGTCGCTCTCACGGTGCCCCCGGGAGGCGGCCCGCGGGAGGCGATCCAGGCGGTCAAGGAGAGCCTGCGGGCGGTCCCCCGCCGCGGACTGGGCTATGGCCTGCTGCGCTATCTCGCCGCCCCTGAGACCGGCGAGCGCCTGGCCGCGCTCCCCGCGCCGCAGGTCTCCTTCAACTATCTCGGCCGGTTCGATCCGGCCGTGGAGGAGGGCGGGCTCTTCGCCTTCGCGCCGGAAGTGTCCCATGGCGGTGAGGGGGAAGCCGTTCCCGGTCCTCTGTTCACGATCGACGCGCTGGTGCTGGGCGATCGCCTGCGGGTCAACTGGACCTACGATCCGGGCCGCCATCTCCCAGCCACCGCCGAACGGCTGGCGCGCGGCTTCCTGGCCGAGATCGCGGCGCTGGTCGCCCACTGCCTGTCGCCCGAAGCGGGGGGCTATACCCCTTCCGACTTCCCGCTCGCCGGTCTCGATCAGGCGGCGCTCGATCGCCTGATCGGCAACGACCGTAGCGTCGAGGATCTGTATCCGCTGGCACCCCTGCAGCAGGGCATCCTGTTCCACAGCCTCTACACCGCCGGCACGGAGCTCTATGTCGAGCAGCTCACCGCCGTGCTGCGAGGACCGCTCGACGGGCCCGCCTTCGCCGGTGCCTGGCAGCGGGTGGTCGAACGCCATCCGGCGCTGCGCACCGCCTTCGTCTGGCAGGGCGTCGAGCAGCCGCTGCAGCTCGTGCGGCGCCGGGCCGAGCTGCCCTGGGAGAGCGAGGACTGGCGGGGCCTGCCGACAACGGTCCAGGATCCCCTCTGGTGGGATCTCCTGGCCGCCGACCGCGCGCGCGGCTTCGATCTCGGGCGGCCGCCGCTCGTCCGGCTCGCCCTGGTACGCACGAGCGAGGAGACCCACCGGCTGCTCTGGAGCTTCCATCACCTCCTCTTCGACGGCTGGTGCTTCTCGATCCTGCTGGGGGAGGTCTTCGCGCTGTACGCGGCGGCGGTCGCCGGGCGCGAGGCGCACCTGCCGCCGCCGCCGCGCCCCTTCCGCGACTACATCGCTTGGCTCGCGGAGCGCGACGAGGCCGAAGCCGAGCGCTACTGGCGGCGGACGCTCCGCGGCTTCACGGCTTCGACCCCGGTGCCGTTCGACCATCCCGCGAGCTCGGACGGCAACCGCGCCGACGACTACCACGAGCGGACCGTCGCGCTGCCCGCTTCCCGCGCGGCGGCCCTGGAGGCGCTCGCGCAACGGTTGCAGGTGACCCTCAACACCCTGGTGCAGGGAGCCTGGGCGCTCCTCCTCTCCCGCTACGCGCAGACGTCCGACGTCGTCTTCGGCGCCGTGGCCTCCGGACGCCCCGCCGAGCTCCCGGGCGTCGAGTCGATGGTGGGACTGTTCATCAACACCCTGCCGGTGCGGGTCGGGATCCCGGAGGGTGAGCCCGCGTCCGCCTGGCTGGCAAGCCTCCAGGCGAGCCAGTTCGAGCTGCGCCGGCACGAATGGACCCCGCTGGCCCGCGTCCAGGCGCTCGCCGAGGTGCCCGCCGGCGAGCCGCTCTTCGCGACTCTCCTCGCCTTCGAGAACTACCCCGTCGATCCGTCGGTCGCCGAGCGGCTGGGGGAGCTGCGGGTCGACGACGTCGGGGTTGGCGAGCGCACCAACTATCCGCTCACCCTGACCGTGGTGGCGCGTGGCGACCTCGCCCTCCGCCTGACCGCCGGCCGCCGTTTCGAGCCGGCCACGGCGCAGCGCATGCTGGCCCACCTCGAGAACCTCCTGAACGCCCTCGCCGCCGCCCCCGAGCGGCCGCCGCGATCCCTGCCGCTGCTCGCCGCCGCCGAGCGCCACCAGCTGACGGTCGAGTGGAACGACACCGCGACGGCCTACCCCGCCGAGGCGTCGATCCCGGAGCTGTTCGCGGAGCAGGCGGCGCGCCGCCCCGATGCTCCGGCGCTGCTCGGACCCGGCCGGGAGGACCGACTGAGCTATCGCGAGCTGGATCGGAGGGCGGAAGCCCTCGCGCGCGAGCTCGGCCGGCAGGGGATCGGGCGCGGGGACCTCGTGGGGCTCTTCGCCGAGCGCTCGGCCGAGCTGGTGGTCGCCATCCTCGGCATCCTGAAGGCCGGCGCCGCCTACCTGCCGCTCGACCCTTCCTACCCGCGCGAGCGGCTGGCGCTGATGCTCGGCGACGTCGGGGCGCCGCTGGTGCTGGTCCAGCCCGATCTCGCCGGGCTGCTGCCGGCCGGCGACGCGCGGACGATGCCGCTCGTCCCCCCGGTATCCGAGGCAGGGCCGTGGCCCGGCGGCGGTGCCACCGCCGACGACCTCGCCTATGTCATTCACACCTCGGGCTCGACGGGGGTGCCGAAGGGGGTGGCGGTCCGCCATCGCAGCGTCGTGCGGCTGGTGCGCGACACCGGTTATGCCGCCTTCGGGCCGGACCAGGTCTTCTTGATGATGGCGCCGGTCTCCTTCGACGCCTCGACCTTCGAGCTCTGGGGACCGCTGCTGAATGGCGGCTGTCTGGCGGTCCTGCCGCCGGGAGAAGTGTCGCTCGACGGGCTTGAGCGGGCGATCGGCGACTTCGGGGTCACCACCCTCTGGCTGACCGCCGGCCTCTTCCACCTAGTGGTCGACGAGCGCCCCGCGGCCCTGGCGCCGCTCCGGCAGCTGCTGGCGGGGGGCGACGTGCTCTCGCCGCCGCACGTCGCGGGCCTGCGCCGGGAGCTCCCCGGCCTGCGTCTCGTCAACGGCTACGGCCCGACCGAGAACACCACCTTCACCGCCTGCTTCCAGGTGGATGCGGTCGGGGACGGGAGCGTGCCGATCGGTCGGCCGATCGCGAACACCCGCGTGCTGGTGCTCGGCCGCGACTTCGAGCCGGTGCCGGTCGGCGTGCCCGGCGAGCTCTACGCTGGCGGTGCCGGCCTCGCCTTGGGGTATCTCGGCCGGCCCGCCCTGACCGCCGCCGCCTTCGTCCCCGCGCCGTTCGGCGAAAGGCCCGGCGAGCGCCTCTACCGCACGGGGGACCTGGTCCGCCGGCTGCCGGACGGCAGCCTCGACTTCCTGGGTCGAGTCGACAGCCAGGTCAAGGTGCGCGGCTTCCGCATCGAGCCGGGCGAGATCGAGGCCGTTCTCGCGGACCATCCGGCGGTGCGCGAGACAGCGGTCGTGGCGCCGCGGGACGGCGGCCGGGAGCGGCGGCTGGTGGCCTACGCCGTGCCTCGTGCCGCCACGGCGCCGACGGCGTTCGACACCGGAGCGGTGCTGGCCCATCTTGCCGCGCATCTGCCGGCCTACATGGTCCCCGCCGAGCTGATCTGGCTCGACGCCCTGCCGCTCTCGCCGGCCGGCAAGGTGGATCGCGCAGCGCTGCAGGCGATGGCGGTGGAGAACGTGGAGACGATGGATCTCACCGCGCCGCGCGGCGCGGTCGAGGAGACCCTCGCGGCGATCTGGCGCCAAGTCCTGGGGCATGAGCGGGTGGGCGTGCACGACAGCTTCTTTCGCCTCGGCGGCGACTCCATCCTGAGCATCCAGATGGTGGCGCGGGCACGCCAGGCGGGGCTGGTGGTGACGCCGCGTCAGATCTTCGAGGAGCAGACGATCGCCGCCCTCGCCGCGGTCGCCACACCGCTCGCCGCGGCCGAGTCGGAGCAGGGCGCGGTCGAGGGGGAGGTGCCGCTCACGCCCGTCCAGCGTTACTTCTTCGCGGCAGAGCCGGCGGAGCCGCACCACTTCAACCAGAGCCTGCTGCTGCTCGTCGGTGCGCCGCTCGCGCCGGCGCCGCTGGCGCGAGCGGTCGCCGCCCTGGTGGTCCATCACGACGCCCTGCGGCTGCGTTTCGTCGCGACGGAGGGTGGCTGGCGGTCGTGGAACGCGCCGCGCGAGGAGAGCTCTGCCCTCTCCAGTCTCGACCTCTCGGCCCTTCCGCCGGAGCGCCGCGCGGGCGCGCTCGAGGCCGGCGCGGCGGCGCTCCAGGCCGGTTTCGATCTCGCTCGCGGTCCGCTCTTCCGTGCCGCGCGGTTCGTCTTCGGCGGAGGGGAGCCGGAGCGGCTGCTGCTCGTCGCCCACCACCTCGTCGTCGACGGTGTCTCCTGGCGCATCCTGCTGGACGATCTGGAGGCCGCGTACAGCCAGGCGGTCGCCAGCTCGGGCCTCGTCCTGCCCGCCAAGACCACCTCCTGGAAGCGCTGGGCGGAGCGGCTCGCCGGGCACGCGCGCTCGGCCGAGGCCCGCGGCGAGCTGCCGTACTGGCTGTCGGTGCCCGCCGTCGTCGCACCGCTGCCGCGCGATGGCGAGCCGGGGAGCGGCACCGGCTCCGTCGCCACGGCTCTCGGGCGAGAAATCACGCGGGCGCTGCTCGGCGAGGCGCCGGCGGCGTACCGTGCCCAGGTCAACGACCTGCTGCTCGCCGCCCTCGCTCAGGCCTTCGCACGCTGGACGGCCCCGGCGACCGGCGAGACCCGCTTCCGCTTCGACCTGGAAGGTCACGGCCGCGAGGAGATCGAGCCCGGCCTCGACCTGTCGCGCACCGTGGGGTGGTTCACGACGATCTTCCCCGTGGTGCTGGCGGCCGATCCGGACGCGGGTCCCGGCGAGGTCCTCCGCGCGGTCAAGGAGACGCTGCGCGCCATCCCGCGGTACGGCCTCGGGTACGGGCTCCTGCGCTACTTCGGTGGGGAGGAGGCCGCGCTGCTCGCGCCGGCTCCCGCTCCCGAGGTGGCCTTCAACTACCTCGGCCAGCTCGACGGCGCGCTCGGCGCCTCGGCGCGCTGGCAGCTGGCGCCTGAGTCGGCCGGGCCGGACCACAGCCCGCGCGCGCGGCCGCGCCACGGGATCGAGATCAACGCCTGGGTGCTCGACGGCGAGCTGCGGGTGGTCTGGAGCTACAACGCCGCCCGCCACTCCGCGGCGACGATCGAGCGGCTGGCCCGCGACTACGACGTCCTGCTTGCCGGTCTGGTCGCGCACTGCACGGCCGCGGACGCGGGCGGCCGGACCCCCTCCGATTTCCCACTCGCCGGCCTGGATCAGCCCGCCGTCGACGCCCTCGTCGGCACCGGCGCGGCCCTCGATCGCGCGGTCGAGGATCTCTACCCGCTGGCGCCGCTCCAGCAGGGGATGCTCTTCGAGGGGCTCTTCGCCCCGGATTCAGAGCTGTACTTCGAGCAGTTGATCGCCGAGCTGGCGGGTCCCCTGGACGCTGGCGCCTTCGTCCGCGCCTGGCAGGCGGTGATCGACCGCCATCCAGCCCTCCGCACCGCCTTTGCCTGGGAAGGGCTGGAGCAGCCGCTGCAGGTAGTGCGGCGCGGCGCGCGGCTCCCCTGGACGGAGGAGGACTGGAGGCAGGTGCCGCGGCCGGAGATACCGGAGCGGCTCGCCGCCTGGCTGGCGGCCGATCGCGCCCGCCCCTTCGATCTCGCGCGGCCGCCGTTGATGCGCGCCGCGCTGCTGCGCACGGGCGAGGACCGGCACCGGTTCGTCTGGAGCTTCCACCACCTGCTGGTCGACGGCTGGTGCTTCTCGCTCATCTTTCGCGAGGTGTTCGCCCTCTACCAGGCGGCGGTCGCCGGCCGCGACACCCTCCTGCCGCCGGTCCGCCCCTACCGCGAGTTCATCGCCTGGGTGGCGCGGCAGGACGCGGTCGCGACAGAGGGCTTTTTCCGGCGGGAGCTCGCCGGCTTTACCTCGTCCACTCGCCTGCCGCTCGACCGGCCGGCCCTGCCGGCGGGCGACGACGGCGCGCCGCCCGATCAGGAGCTGAGGCTGCCGCCGGCGCTGGTCGCCGGGCTGACCGACCTCGCCCAGAGCCGTGAGCTGACGCTCAATACCCTTGCCCAGGGGGCCTGGGCGCTCACTCTGGCCCGCTACGGCGGCGAGCCGGACGTGGTGTTCGGTACCGTGGTCTCCGGGCGGCCGGCCGAGCTGCCGGGGGTCGAGTCGATGATCGGCCTGTTCATCAACACGCTGCCGGTGCGTCTCGCGGCGGATCCCGCGGCGCCGCTCGGCACCTGGCTCGCGGGTGTCCAGGAGCGCCTCCTCGAGCTCCGCCAGCACGAGACCGCCGCGCTCGCCCAGATCCAGCGCGCGAGCGAGGTGCCCCCGGGCGAGCCGCTCTTCCAGAGCATCGTCGCCTTCGAGAACTATCCCGTCGACGAGTCGCTGGGGGAGGGGGCGGGGGAGCTTGCGGTCTCCGGGGTGACGGTCTCCGACCGTACCGAATACCCGCTCTCGTTCGCCGTGCTGCCCGGCCGGCGGGACAGCAACGAGCTCACCCTGCGCCTGGCGCACGACCGGCGCACCGACGCTACGACGGCGCGCCGCCTGCTTGCCCACCTCGAGCGGCTGCTGGGCGCCTTCGCCGCCTCTCCCGAGAGCCCCCTCGGCGAGCTGCCGGTCCTCTCGACGGCCGAGCGGCACCAACTCGTGGAATGGAACGACACCGCTCCGCAGACCGTGGAGGACGTGTGCCTGCATGACCTCGTGGCGGCCCAGGCCCGGCTCCTTCCCGCGGCGGTGGCTCTCTCCGGCGAGGGCCGGGGGATGACCTACGCCGAGCTCGACCGGCGCGCCAACCAGGTTGCCAACCACCTGCGCGGTCTGGGCGTCGGGCCGGAGACACGGGTGGCGATCCTGGTGGAACGCTCGCTCGAGACAGTCGTGGTGCTTCTCGGGATCTTGAAGGCCGGCGGCGCCTACGTGCCGATCGATCCAGGGACGCCGGCCGAGCGACTGGCTTTCCTGCTCGCGGACGCGAAACCGGCGCTCCTGCTGGCCGGCGAGGGCATGGGAGACCGCCTGCGGGCGGAGCTGGAGCCGCCGGTTCCGATCCTGGAGCTCGCCGCCGCCGCGTGGGCGCGCATCGCCGCGGCGAGCGAAGAGCCGCCGGTGGCCGGGGTCGATCCCGAGAACCTCGCCTACGTCATCTACACCTCGGGCTCGACCGGGACGCCCAAGGGGGTCGCCGTCTCCCATCGTTCGGTGGTCTCCTACGTGCGCGCCGTATCGCGGGAGCTCGGGCTGAAGGCCGGCGACCGCGAGCTGCAGTTCTCCGCCCTGAGCTTCGACGCCAGCGTCGAGGAGATCTTCGCGCCGCTCGCCGTGGGCGCCGCCGTTGTCCCGCGCCGCGGGCCGGCCGAGGAACCGGCGCTTTTTCTCGCCGAATGCGCGGAGCGGGGGATTACCGCCCTCAGCCTGCCCACCGCCTACTGGCACCAGGTGGCGGCTGCCATCGAGGCCGAGAGCCTGTCCTTCCCGCCCGCTCTCCGCCTGATCGTCATCGGCGGCGAGAGGGCCCTGCCCGAGCGCTGGACCGCCTGGGGCCGGGAGTCCGGCCGCCGGGTTCGGCTCGTCAACGCCTATGGTCCGACCGAGGGGACGATCTCGGCGACGCTCCACGAACATCCGGGGACGCCGGACCCTCTCCTCGGGCGGCGGGAAGTGCCGATCGGACGCCCGCTCTCCGGAGTGCGCGCCCATGCCGTCGACCGTGACCTGCGGCCGGTCCCGGCGGGAGGGATCGGCGAGCTGGTCCTGGGGGGGGCCGGGGTCGCTCGCGGTTATCTCGCCCGTCCCGGCTTGACCGCCGAGAAGTTCGTGCCCGACGCGCTCTCGGGCGAGCCGGGCTCGCGCCTCTACCGCACCGGCGACCTCGTTCGCCTCCTCCCCGGCGGCACCTTCGAGTTCGCCGGCCGTCTCGACGCCCAGGTCAAGGTGCGCGGCTTCCGGATCGAGCCCGGCGAGATCGAGGCCGCCCTCGCGACCCATCCCGGCCTGCGCGACGCGGCGGTGGTGGTGCACCAGGGGGGAAGCTCGCTCCTGGCCTGCGTCGTGCCCGTGGACGCGGCGAGACCGCCGGCGGCGGCGGAGATGCGGTCCTTCCTCGCCGAACGGCTCCCCGCGTACATGGTTCCCACCGCGTACACCGCCCTGCCCGCGCTCCCCCTCACCGCCGGCGGCAAGGTGGACCGGCGAGCCCTCGCGGGGCTGGAGGTGGTGAGGGCGGACGGCGCGGGCACGCCGCCGGGCACCCCGGCCGAGAAGGCGATGGCGGACCTCTGGCGGCAGATCCTGGGGGTCGCGGACGTGCACCTGGAAGACGACTTCTTCGTCCTGGGCGGCCACTCGCTGCTCGCCACCCAGCTCGCCTCGCGCGTGCGGGTCACCTTCGGGGTCGACCTCCCCCTCCGCCGGCTGTTCGAG
This sequence comes from uncultured Acidobacteriota bacterium, assembly GCA_963698025.1. Classification (GTDB taxonomy): domain Bacteria; phylum Acidobacteriota; class Thermoanaerobaculia; order Multivoradales; family UBA5704; genus DATARR01. Next base: position 5,504,687 of record OY969112.1, read on the forward strand.
CACCCCATCCTCCGTGACCTCGTAGCGGTCGTCGCGGCGGAGACCGGTGCCACGGCGCCCCCCGTGAAGGTGCCGCGGCGGCCGGCGGGCCTCGACCCGATCCCCGCCTCCTTCGCCCAGGAGCGCCTCTGGTTTCTCGACCGCCTGCGGCCGGGGGACTCGGGCTACAACATGTTCGACGCCCTGCACGCCCACGGGAGTCTGTCGCCGGCTCTGCTGGCGGCGGTCCTCGGCGAGGTGGTGCGCCGGCACGAGGCCCTGCGCACGACCTTCCAGGAGCGCGTGGGCCTGCCGGTGCAGGTCGTCGCGCCGCCGGGCCGATGGACCCTCCCGCTCGTCGATCTCGCGGGCCTGCCGGAGGAGATGCGTCCGCCCGAGGCCCGGCGCCTGGCCGGGGAGGAGTCGCTCCAGACGTTCGACCTCGCGCGTGGGCCGGTGCTGCGCGCCCTGCTGGTGCGCCTCGGGGCGACCGACCACGCCCTGTTCCTCACCATGCACCACATCGTCTCGGACGGCTGGTCGATGGGGGTGCTGGTCCGCGAGATCACCGCGCTCTATGCGGCCGTCCGCGCCGGCACGCCGTCGCCGCTGCCCGAGCTGGCCGTTCAGTACGCCGACTTCGCGGTCTGGCAGCGGCAGTGGCTCGCCGGAGGGGAGCTGGAGCGACAGCTCGCCTACTGGCGCCGGCGGCTGGCCGGCGCTCCGGCCACGATCGACCTGCCGCTGGACCGGCCCCGCCCGGTGGTGCCCGGCCACCGCGGCGCTCATGTCTACTCCCGGTTGAACGCGGAGATCGCGGCGGGACTGTCGCGGCTGGCCCACCGCCACGAGGCGACCCTCTTCATGGTCCTGCTGGCCGCGTTCCAGACTCTGCTGCTGCGCCTGTCCGGCCAGGAGGACCTGCCGGTGGGCTCGGCGATCGCCAACCGCAACCGGGCGGAGATCGAGCCGCTGATCGGCTTCTTCGTCAACAGTCTGGTCCTGCGCGGCGACCTGTCGGGGGACCCGGCGTTCGACGAGCTGCTGGCCCGCGTCCGCCAGACCACCCTCGAGGCCTTCGCGCATCAGGACCTCCCCTTCGAGCGCCTGGTCGAGGAGCTGCGCCCGGAACGTCGCCTGGCGGCCAACCCGCTGTTCCAGGTCTCCTTCGTTCTACAGAATGCGCCGGCCGGCGCCATGGAGCTGCCCGGCCTGTCGCTCTCCTCGTTCGAGCTCGCGGTCACGACCACGCGGTTCGACCTCGAGCTCTACGCCTGGGAGGTGGACGGCTCGCTGGCGACGGCCCTCTACTACAACACCGAGCTGTTCGATCCTTCGACCCTCCATCGCCTGGCCGCGCACCTGGAGCGGCTGCTCGCGGGGGTCGTGGCGAGCCCGGACCGGCGACTCTCCGAGCTCCCCTTCTCGGGTGAGGCCGAGCGGCATCAGCTCCTGCGCGAATGGAACGATACCCGGGTGGAGGAAGGCGGCGGCTTCCGCGGTGTCGCCGCCGAGGTCGAGGAGCAGGCCCGCCGCGCTCCCGAGGCGCCGGCGATCTCGTTCCAGGGGCGGCGGCTCACCTACGGCGAGCTGGACCGCCGGGCCGGCAGGCTGGCCCACCACCTCGCCGCGCTCGGAATCGGGCCTGAGGTGCCCGTGGGGGTGCACGTGGAGCGCTCGCCCGCGATGGTGATCGGGGCGCTGGCGGTCCTCAAGGCGGGGGGCGCCTACGTCCCCCTCGATCCGGCCTATCCGGACAACCGCCTGGCCCACATCGTGGCCGAGACGCACATGCCCGTGGTCCTGACTCAGGGGAGGGATCTCGGCTGGGCCGGAGCGGCCGTCCAGGTCCACATCGACGAGGAGGAGCCGGCCGGCGAGCTCCATGCCCCGGCCGGCCTGCCGCCGGCACCGGAAAATACGGCCTACGTGATCTACACCTCGGGCTCGACCGGCCGCCCGAAGGGGGTTCCCATCTCCCAGGCGGCCCTGCTGAACATGGTCCGCTGGCAGGCGCGGACCTACGGCTTCGCTCCGGGGGTCCGGATGGCCCAGGTGATGGCTCCCGGTTTCGACGCCGCCATGGGGGAGATCTGGCCGACCCTTGCATCGGGCGCGAGCCTGCACATCGTCGACGAGGAGACCCGGCTCTCTCCGGAGGGATTGCTCGCCTGGATGGCGGCCGAGGGGATCCATCTCTGTGTCCTGCCCACCCCGCTCGGGGAGCTGTTCCTGGAGCAGGCCGAGCGGGAGATCCCCCCGGGGCTGGTCCTGCGCGCTCTGGTGGTGGGCGGCGACCGGCTGAAGCGGTTCCCGTCGTCCGCCCTCCCCTTCCTGGTGGCGAACAACTACGGTCCGACCGAGGCGGCCATGGTGGCAAGCTGGTCGGTGGTAGAAGCCGCCGGCAGTGAGGGGGGGAGCCCCACCGGTTGCCGGCGATCGGCCGGCCGGTGGCCAATACGTGCCTCCATGTGCTGGACCGCTCCCTCCAGCCGGTCGCGATGGGCGTTGCCGGCGAACTCGCGATCGGCGGGGCCGGTCTTTCCCGCGGGTACGTCGGCCGTCCAGACCTGACGGCGGAGGCGTTCATCCCCGATCCGTTCGGCGGCCCGGGCGAGCGCCTCTACCGCACCGGCGACCGGGTACGCCGCCGGCCCGACGGCCGCCTCGACTTCCTGGAACGGATCGACGGCCAAGTGAAAATCCGCGGCTTCCGCATCGAGCTGGGGGAGATCGAGCGGGTGCTCGAGCGGCATCCCGAGGTGGCGGCGGCGGCGGTGGTGGCGCGCGGGGAGGGGGAGGCCGCCGGGCTTCGGCTCGTCGCCTACGCCGTGCCGCGCGAGGGGCGGGAAGTCCAGCGGGATGGGGACGAGGATCTCGCCTACGTCGCCGAGTGGCAGACGCTGTACGAGGAGGCCTACGGGCGGGAGGACGCGGCCGGAGCGCCGGACCCGACGTTCGACATCAGCGGCTGGAACAGCACCTACACCGGCGAGCCGATCCCGGCCGAGCAGATGCGTGAGTGGATGGAGGGCACGGTCGAGCGGCTCCTGGCGCTGCGCCCCCGGCGGGTGCTGGAGGTGGGCTGCGGCACCGGCCTGCTGCTCTTCCAGGTGGCGCCGTCGACCGCGCTCTACCTCGGCATCGACTTCTCGTCGCGCGCCCTGGGGGGCATCCGGCGCCAGCTCGAGGTCCCCGGCCGGGAGCTGCCGCAGGTCGAGCTGCGGCAGGCCATGGCCCACGAAGTGTTCGGGATTGCGCCGGAGCCGCTCGACCTCGTCGTGCTCAACTCCGTCGTCCAGTATTTTCCAGGCGTCGACTACCTGGTGAAGGTCCTGGAAGGGGCGGTTGCGGCGGTCGCCCCTGGTGGGGCGGTCTTCATGGGGGACGTGCGGAGCCTGCCGCTGCTGCCGGCGCTCCACGCCTCGGTCGAGCTGTTCCAGGCGCCGGGGGAGATGCCCGTCGCCGAGCTGCGGCGGCGGATCGGCCGTCGGCTGGCGGACGAGGAGGAGCTGGCGGTCGATCCGCGGCTCTTCTTCGCTCTCGCCCGCCGGCTTCCCGCGATCCGCCGGGTCGAGATCCTGCTCAAGCGGAGTCGCCACGCCAACGAGCTGACCCGTTTCCGTTACGACGTGGTCCTCCACACCGGTGAGGGGGGTGCGGGAGCGGAGCTCGTCTCCTGCGCCTGGAAGTCCCTCGCGGAGCTGGAGCGGCGGCTGACGGGGGAGGCTCCCGCGGCGCTCGCCGTCTCCGGTATCCCCAATGCCCGCCTCGCCGGTGAGGCGGTGGCCCTGGAGCTGCTCGCCGGCGCCAGACCTGGGACGGAGAGCGTGGAGACACTGCGGGCCGAGGTCGAGCGGCGGGCCGGTGCAAGCGGGGCGGTGGAGCCCGAGGAGCTCTGGACTCTCGCGGACCGCCTGGGTTACGACGCCGACCTGACCTGGTCCGCGGCGGGGGGCGTGGACGGCCGTTTCGACGCCGTCCTGCGGCGGCGCGGAGCAGGCATTCCGGCCGGGTCGGCGATCGCTCCCGTCAGCGGCGAAGAGCCGCCGTGGAGCGCCTACGCCAACGAGCCGTTGCGCGCTGTCAGGGAGCGGCGCCTGCCGCCGGAGCTGCGGCGTTTCCTGGAGGCCGAGCTGCCGGAGTCCATGATCCCCGCCACCTTCGTCCTCCTCGACGCGCTGCCGTTGACGCCCAACGGCAAGGTGGACCGGGCGGCGCTCCCCGCGCCGGAGCGGGCGGCGGCCGCGGGCGAGTGGGTCGCTCCGGCCACGCCGCTGGAAGACCTGCTCGCCGGGGTCGTCGCCGAGGTGCTCGGCCTCGAACGGGCAGGCATGCGGGACAACTTCTTCGCCCTTGGCGGGCACTCGCTGCTCGCCACCCAGCTCGTCTCGCGCCTGACCCAGGAGCACGGCATCCAGGTGACGCTGCAGATGATCTTCGACGCCGCGAACCTCGGGGAGCTGGCCGACCGCATCGTCGAGGCCGGGCTCGCGAGCGCCGACGCCGGGCTCCTCGACGAGGCGTTGCGCGAGATGGAGGGGATGTCCCCCGAAGATCTCCAGGCCCTGCTCGGCGGCGCGGACCTGGAGGATGAAGCTGGATGAGCGACCCCACGTCCCCTCAGGACCGCCTCGCCGGACTCTCTCGCGAGCAGCGGGCGCTCCTGTTCGAGCAGATCCGCCGGCGCAAGGAGAAGGAGAAGGGCCCTGCCGCGGCGCCGCCGTCGCTCACCCCCCGGACGGCGCCGCTCTCCTTCGCCCAGGAGCGCCTCTGGTTCCTCGACCTCCTGGAGCCGGGCAATCCGGCCTTCAACATGGGCTCGGCCCTGCGCCTGCGGGGCCGGCTGGACACCAGGGCCCTGGAGCGGGCGCTGAACGAGATCGTGCGCCGGCACGAGAGCCTGCGTACCTCCTTCCGCGAGGTCGACGGCTCTCCGGTGCAATGGATCATTCCCAGCCTGTGGGTCCCCCTTCCCGTGATCGACCTGGCGGCGCTGCCGGAGACGGTCCGCGAGCCCACGGCCGTGCGGGCGGCACAGGTCTCCGTGACCTCCCGCTTCGAGCTGGCGACCGGCCCGCTCATCCGCGCCTCCCTGCTGCGCCTCGCGCCGGACCTCCATCTCTTCCTGCTGGACGTCCATCACATCGTCTCCGACGGCTGGTCCGTCGGAGTGATGAATCGGGAGCTGATCTCCCTCTACGCAGCCTTCTCGGCGGGGAGGCCCTCGCCGTTGCCGCCGCTCCCCACCCAGTACGGCGACTTCGCGCGCCGGCAGCGGGAGTGGCTGCGCGGCGAGACCCTGGAGGCTCAGCTCTCCTACTGGCGCGGGAAGCTGGGAGGCGTCCTGGCGCCGCTCGACCTGCCGGCCGACCGGCCCCGTCCTCCCATCCAGACCTTCCGCGGGGGGAACCTGCAGCTCCGCATCCCGGCGGCGACAGCGAGCGCGTTGCGGAGGCTGTCGCGGGAAGTGCGGGCGAGCCTGTTCATGACCCTGCTCGCTGCCTTTCAGGCTCTGCTCTCGCGCCTCTCCGGACAGGACGACGTCGTGGTGGGCTCACCCGTGGCCGGCCGCCATCGCGCCGAGACCGAGCCCCTGATCGGCTTCTTCCTCAACAACCTGGCCCTGCGCACCGATCTGGCGGGGAACCCGAGCTTCCTCGATCTCCTCCTCCAGGTGAGGGAGACGACGCTGGGTGCCTTCGCCCACCAGGACATCCCCTTCGAGGCCCTGCTGGTGGACCTGAAGCCGGAGCGCGACCTCTCGCGGACGCCGGTCTTCCAGGTCTTCTTCAACATGCTCAACTTTCCCTCCGAGAGAGGGAGCCTGCCGGCCCTCGAGATCGAGGCCGGGCCGGCCGCCGAGCCGGAGGCGAAGTTCGACTTCACCCTCTACGCGACCGATTCCGAGGAAGAGATCCTGCTGCTGCTGGTCTACAACGCCGACCTGTTCGATGCGCCGCGCATGGCGGAGCTGCTCCGGCAGTACCGGCTCATCCTGGCGGCGATCGCCCGGGACCCCGGCTGTCGCGTCGAAGACCTCTCGCTGACGACGCCGGAGGGCGCGGCCGTCCTGCCCGACCTCTTCCGGCCGCTGACCGCCGGGTGGCCCGGTGCGGTCCACGACCGCTTTCTCGCCCGCGCCCGGCGGCATCCCGGCCGCAGGGCGGCGGCCGACGCCCAGGGTGCCTGGACCTGGGGGGATCTCGACGCGGCGAGCGGCCGCCTGGCCACGCAGCTCCTGGCGGCCGGGCTCGAGCCCGCCGAGCCGGTCGCCGTGTGGGCGCATCGGGCCGTGCCCCTGGCTGCGGCACTGCTGGGCGTGCTGCGGGCCGGGGGGGCGTTCGTCATCCTCGACCCGGCGTACCCCCCGGCCCGCTTGGCCGGCGCGGTGGGCCGGGCCCGGCCGCGCGCCTGGGTGGAGATCCCCGGAGCGGGGCCGGTCCCCGCCGAGGTGGAGTCCGCTCTCGGCGGCGTCCCACGCCTGCGGGGGGCCGGACCCGGGCTCCCGGTGGACCCCGGCGCGCCCTGCGCCGCGGTCCACCCCGACGCTCCGGCCTGGATCGCCTTCACCTCGGGCTCCACCGGCGAGCCCAAGGGGATCGTGGGTTCGCACCGGCCGCTGTCGCACTTCCTGGAGTGGCACGAGCGGACCTTCAGTCTGGGAGAGGCCGACCGCTTCAGCCTGCTCTCCGGCCTGGCGCACGATCCCTTGCTGCGGGACGTATTCACTCCGCTCTGGGTCGGAGGGGAGCTGCGCGTGCCCCCCCCGGAGCCGATGGGCGAGCCCGGCTGGCTGGCCGGATGGTTCGCCCGCGAAGCGATCACGGTCGCCCATCTCACCCCTGCCATGGCCCGGCTCCTGGCGACGGGGGAGACGGAGCCGCTGACCGGCCTGCGGCTGGTCTGCTCGGGCGGCGATGTCCTGACCGGCAACGACGTGGCCCGGTTGCGCCGGACGGCTCCGGGAGCTCGCCTGGTCAACTTCTACGGCGCCACGGAGACGCCGCAGGCGATGGGGTGGAAAGCGGTGGAGGAGTCGCGACCCCGGATCTCCCTGGGCCGGGGGATCGACGGCGTCGACCTCCTCGTCCTCGGGCGCTCGGGGCGGCCGGCCGGCATCGGCGAGCTGGGGGAGATCTCGATCCGCACTCCCTACCTTGCCCTGGGTTATCTGGACGATCCCGCCGGCACCGCCGAGCGCTTCGCCCCCGCCCCAGGGGACGCCGCCGGCACCCGCCTCTATCGCACGGGGGACCTCGGGCGCTATGAGCCGGATGGCGACGTGGTCTACGCCGGCCGCGCCGACCGTCAGGTCAAGATCCGGGGCTTCCGCGTCGAGCCGGCGGAGATCGAGGCGGCGATCGGCCGCCTGGAAGAGGTGCGGGACGCCGTGGTCGTGGCGCTCGAGGAGAACGGGGAAACCGTTCTCGCGGCCTATGTGGTCCCCGCTCCCGGCGTGGCGCCGGGGCTCGCGACCCGGCTGCGGCCGCTCCTCGCCGCCCATCTGCCGGACGCCATGATCCCGCCCCTCTTCGTCGAAGTGCCGGCCCTGCCGCTCACCCCCAACGGCAAGGTCGACCGCCAGGCGCTGCCGGCTCCGCGGTGGCAGGCTGTGGAGACCGGCCCGGCGCCCCGAAACCCGGTGGAGGAGGTGCTCGCCGGGCTCTGGGCGGAGCTGCTGCGCCGGGACCGCGTCGGCGTCCACGACGACTTCTTCGACCTGGGAGGGCACTCCCTGCTGGCCACCCAGCTCGCGGCCCGGGTGCGGACCGCCTTTGGCGTCGAGCTGTCGCTGCGGCAGCTCTTCGACCATCCGACGCTGGAGCGGCTTGCGAAGGTGGTGGCCTCGCAGAATGACGCCTCCTCGGCCGGGGTGGTGATCCCCCGCCGGCCGCCGCACCTCGATCCGGTGCCCGCCTCCTTCGCCCAGGAGAGGCTCTGGTTCCTCGACCGCTTGGCGCCGGGCAACATGGCCTACCACATCGCCAAGGCCCTGCGCCTCGTGGGCGAGGTGTCGCCGGCCGCCCTCGAGGCGGTGTTCGGCGAGGTGGTGCGCCGGCACGAGGCTCTGCGCACGACGTTCGCCGAGCGCGACGGGCAGCCGGTGCAGGTCATCGCGCCCCCCGGTCTCTGGCGCCTGCCCACGATCGATCTCTCGGGACTGCCGGAGGATGTGGCCGTCGCGGAGGCCGGGCGTCTGGCCCGGAAGGAGGCGGCAAGGCCGTTCGATCTCGAACGGGGGCCCCTCCTGCGCGCCTCTCTGCTGGCGCTGGGGAAAGCTGATTACGGCCTGCTCCTGACGATGCATCACATCGTCTCCGACGGCTGGTCGATGGGGGTGCTGGTCCAGGAGGTCTCGGCGCTCTACGCCGCGGCGGTCGCCGGCCGGCCGGCCGCTCTCCCCCCGCTCGCGATCCAGTACGCCGACTTCGCGGTCTGGCAGCGTGCCTGGCTCCAGGGGGAGCGGCTGGAGCAGCAGCTCGCGTACTGGCGGGAACGGCTGGCGGGAGCGCCGGACGCGCTCGCTCTGTCCACCGACCGGACGCGGTCGTCGGTTCCCGATCCGCGCGGCGCCCGCGTGCGCCTCTCCTTCGGCCCCGAGCGCACCCGCGAGATCCTGGCGCTCGCCCGCCGGCGCGACTCCACCCTGTTCATGGTCCTGTTCGCCGCCTTCCACGCGCTGCTCGCGCGCACCACGGGGCAGGACGACCTGGTGCTGGGCTCGGCGATCGCCAATCGCGTCCGGGCCGAGATCGAGCCGCTGATCGGCTTCTTCGTCAACGCCTTCGCCCTGCGCGCGGGCCTCCCCGGCGATCCCTCCTTCCTCGCCCTGCTCGCCTCGGTGCGGCGCGCCACGCTGGAGGCTTACGCGCATCAGGATCTCCCCTTCGAGCGGCTGGTCGAAGCGCTGCAGCCCGGGCGCCATCTCTCCCGCAACCCCCTGTTCCAGATCTCCCTGGGGCTGCACAACATGCCGGAGGCCAGGATCGACGCCTTCCCCGGCGTGACTCTCCTGCCGCTCGAGCTCGAAGCGCCCGGCCCGGTCTTCGACCTCGAAGTGCACTTCATGGAGAGCGCCGGCCAGCTGTTCGCGGAAGTCGGCTACCGCACCGATCTCTTCGACGGCGCCACCATCCGGCGCCTGGCCGCCCACCTGGAGCGGCTGCTCGCCAGCGTGGTGGAGGACCCGGAGCGCCCCCTCTCCGACCTCCCTCTCTTTGCCGAGGCCGAGCGGCACCAGCTCCTGCGCGAGTGGAACGACACACGCCTGGAGACGGACGGAGCGTTCTGCGACCTCGCCGCCAGGATCGCGGAGCAGGCCCGCCGTTCCCCCGGCGCCCTGGCCCTCGCCTTCCAGGGCCGGGAGATCACCTACGCGGAGCTCGACGCCCAGGCCGGCCGGCTGGCCGGCCGACTGGCCGCGCTCGGCGTCGGCCCCGAGTCGCCGGTCGGCCTGCACGTCGAGCGCTCGCCGGAGATGGTGATCGGAGCGCTCGCGATCCTGAAGGCGGGAGGAGCCTACGTGCCCCTCGATCCCTCCTACCCGGACCATCGCCTGGCGCGCGTCGCGGCCGAGACCCGCATGCCCGTGGTGGTGACCCGCGGCGGGGATCTCGGCTGGGCCGGGCCGGCCGTCCAGGTCCGCGTGGACGAGGAGCCGGCGGGCGATCCCCGCGCGCTGGCGCGCCCCTTCGCCGTCGCGCCGGAAACCACGGCCTACGTGATCTACACCTCCGGCTCGACCGGCCGGCCCAAGGGGGTGCCCATCTCTCAGGCCGGTCTGCTGAACATGGTCGACTGGCACACGCGGACCTATCGCCTGTCCGCGAACAACCGGGTGGCCCAGGTGATGGCGGTGGGGTTCGACGCCGCGGTGGGCGAGATCTGGCCGGCCCTCGCGGCCGGCGCCAGCCTGCACATCGCGGACGAGGAGGCCCGGCTCTCCGCGGAGGGGCTCCTCGCCTGGCTGGCGGCCGAGAAGATCCATCTCGCCATCCTGCCCACGGCCCTGGCGGAGCTGGTCCTGGAACGGGCCGAGCGGCAGATCCCCTCGGGGCTGGCCCTGCGGACGCTGCTCGTGGGCGGCGACCGCCTGAAGCGGTTCCCATCCCCCTCCCTGCCCTTTGCGGTCGCGAACAACTACGGGCCGACCGAGTCCGCCATGGTTTCCTCCTGGTCGATCCTCGACAGCGGAGAGACCGATCCCCACCGGCCGCCGCCGATCGGCCGGCCGATCGACAACGCGCGGCTGTATGTGCTCGACCGGTTCCTGCGGCCGGTCCCCGCGGGCACGCCGGGGGAGCTCGCGATCGGCGGCGCGGGACTCTCGCGGGGGTATTTCGGCCGGCCGGACCTGGCGGCGGAGAGCTTCGTCCCCAACCCCTTCGGTATCCGTCCGGGCGAGCGGCTCTACCGGACCGGCGACCGTGTATGCCAGCGGCTGGACGGCCGCCTCGACTTCCTCGAGCGGCTCGATCGACAGGTCAAGATTCGCGGCTTCCGCATCGAGCCGGGGGAGATCGAGCGCGTGCTCGAGCTCCACCCGGAAGTGAGCGAGGCGGTGGTGGTGACCCGGGGGGAGGGGGAGGCCGCCGGCCCCCGGCTCGTGGCCTACGTCACCCGGGTCGGAGAGACCGAGTCGGCCTCGCGCGACGGGGAGGACCTCGCCCACGTCGACCAGTGGCAGGCCCTCTACGACGACGCTTACGGACAAGAGGGCTCGGCCGGAGGGCCGGACGAAGCGGTCGATCCCACCTTCGACATCCGCGGCTGGAACAGCTCCTACACGGGGGAGCCGATTCCGCCGGGGGAGATGCGCGAGTGGGTGGAGGGAACCGTCGAGCGCATCCTCTCGCTACGACCCCGCCGGGTCCTGGAGATCGGCTGCGGTAGCGGCCTCCTGCTCTTCCGGGTCGCCCCGCGCACCGATCGATATCTGGGGACCGACTTCTCGTCCAGGGCCCTTGACGGCGTTCGCCGCCGGCTCGCGTCGCCCGGCGGGGAGCTGCCCCAGGTGGAGCTGCGGCAAGCGATGGCCCATGAGGCGGCGGGCGTCGCGACCTCCGGGGGTGAGGGCTTCGATCTGGTCGTCCTCAACTCGGTCGTCCAGTACTTCCCGGGCGTCGACTACCTGGTGCGGGTGCTGGAGGGGGCGGTCCGGTCCGTCGCGCCGGGAGGCGCGGTCTTCCTCGGCGATCTGCGCAGCCTCCCCCTGCTCCAGGCTCTCCACGCGTCGGTCGAGCTGGCCAACGCTCCGGAAGCGATGCCCGTTTCCGAGCTGCGGCGCCGGATCGGCCACCGGCTGGCGAACGAGGAGGAGCTGGCGGTGGATCCGCGGCTCTTCCTCGCCCTGGCCCGGCACCTGCCCGCCGTCCGCGGGGTCGAGATCCTGGTCAAGCGGGGGAGCGCGCACAACGAGCTGACCCGCTTCCGGTACGACGTCGTGCTGCGCGTGGGCGAGGCGCCCGCGGCTCCGGCGGGTCGCCGCGTCGACGGGCAGGACCGGGAGCTGACGCTCGCCGAGGTCGAACGGCTCCTCGCGGGGGAGCCCGGTGCGCTGGAGCTCACCGGCCTCGCCAACGCGCGGCTCGCGACCGAAGCCGCCGCCCTCGACCTCCTTGCCGAGGCCGGGACGGAGATCGCGACCCTCGCCGAGCTGCGCCGGGAGATCGCGGCGCGGATTCCGCCCGGGATCGATCCCGAGGCCCTCTGGGCGCTCGGCGACCGCCACGGCTTTGACGTCGAGCTGACGGCCGATGCGGTCTCCCCTTTCCGTTTTGGCGCCGTTCTGCGCCCGCGGGGGAGCGCGCGGTTTTCCGCCCCGGCCGGCGCCATGCCGGCGGTCCCCGATCTCCCCTGGAGCGCCTTCGCCAACGACCCTCTCGCGGGCAAGCTCGCGCGCCGTCTGGCGCCGGAGCTGCGCCGGTTCCTGCAGGCCGAGCTGCCCGAGTACATGGTTCCGGCCACTTTCGTGCTCCTCGACCGTCTGCCGCTCAACCGCCACGGCAAGGTGGATCGCTCGGCGCTGCTGGAGCCGGAGCCGGTCCGCCCCGCCACCGCCTCCGCGTCGCCCCGCACTCCCGTCGAGCGCGCCCTGGGCCTGCTCTGGCGAGAGGTCCTGGGGGTGGAGGAGGTCGGCCGCGAGGACGGCTTTTTCGAACTGGGCGGGCACTCGCTGCTGGCCACCCAACTCGTCTCGCGGGTGCGCGACGCCTTCGCGGTCGAGCTGCCGCTGCGCGCCGTCTTCGAGACGCCCACGATCGCCGGCGTGGCGTCCTGGATCGAGGGGGCCCGGTCGTCCGCCTCATCGCCGGCTGCCGCTCCACCGTTGCGTCCCGTCCCTCGCGACCGCCCGCTGCCGCTCTCGTTCTCCCAGGAGAGACTCTGGTTTCTGGACCGTCTGCAGCCGGGCGATCCGGCCTACAACATGCCCACCGCCCTGCGGGCTCGCGGGGAGCTGGAGCCGGCCCTCCTGAAGGCGATCCTCGGCGAGGTGGTGCGCCGCCACGAGGCCTTGCGCACCACCTTCCAGCTGCGCGACGGCAAGCCGGCGCAGGTGATCGCGCCGCCGGAGCGATGGACCCTCCCCCGGGTGGACCTCTCCGGGCTGCCGGAGGGGTTGGGTCTGACCGAGGCGCGGCGCCTGGCCCAGGAGGAGGCCGTCCGGCCGTTCGATCTCGAGCGAGGGCCCCTCCTGCGCGCGGCGCTGCTGCGGCTGGGGGCGGCCGACCATGCCCTGCTGCTCGCCATGCACCACATCGTCTCCGACGGCTGGTCGATGGGAGTGCTCGTGCGGGAGATCGTGGCGCTCTACGGCGCCGCCAGGGCCGGCCGGCCCTCGCCGCTGCCGGAGCTGCCCATCCAGTATGCGGACTTCGCGGTCTGGCAGCGCGGATGGCTGACCGGGGCCGAGCTGGAGCGGCAGCTCGGCTACTGGCGGGAGCGGCTGGCCGGCGCGCCGGCCTCCCTGGACCTGCCGACCGACCGGCCGCGCCCCGCCGCGCCGGCCCACCACGGCGGGAGGGTGACCGCGTGCTGGGATCCGGCTCTGGCGCGCGAGCTGGCGCGGTTCGCCCTGCGCCACGAGGCGACCCCGTTCATGGTCCTCCTGACCGGGCTCCAGGCCTTCCTGCGCCATCTCACCGGCCAGGAGGACGTGCCGGTGGGCTCGCCGATCGCCAACCGCAACCGGGGGGAGATCGAGCCGCTGATCGGCTTCTTCGTCAACACCCTGGTGCTGCGGGGGGACCTCGCCGGCGATCCGCCGTTCCGCGAGCTGCTGGCCCGGACCCGGCGCTCGACCCTGGAGGCCTACGCCCATCAGGACCTCCCCTTCGAACAGCTCGTCGAGGCGCTGAGGCCACAGCGCACCCTCGCGGTGAACCCGCTCTTCCAGGTGATGTTCGCGCTGCAGAACACCCCGGCCGAGGCCATGGAGCTGCCCGGCCTCTCCTTCGCTCCCCTGGAGTTCGACAAGGACACCGCGCGGTTCGATCTCGAGCTGGGCGTCTGGGAGACCGGCGACTCCCTCCTGCTGGAGCTCGTCTACAGCGCCGAGCTATTTGACAGGCCGACCGTGGAGCGCGCCGCCCTCGCCCTGGAGACGCTGCTCCGGGGAGCGCTGGCCGGCGAGGACCGGCGGCTCTCGGAGCTGCCGCTCCTGTCCGCGGCGGCGCGCCATCAGATCGTGACGGAATGGAACGACACCCGGCCGGCGGGAAGGTCCCGGCTCGCCGTCGAGCGGTTCGCGGCCCAAGCGGCGGCGACCCCGGACGCGGTGGCGCTGGAAGTCGGGGACGAGCGGCTGACCTATGCGGAGCTCGAGCGCCGGGCCAACCGGCTGGCCCACCGGCTGCGACGGTTGGGAGTCGGACCCGAGGTCGCCGTCGGCCTGTTGGCCGGGCGTACCGCGGAGATGGTGGCCGGCATCCTCGGCATCTGGAAGGCCGGCGGCGCCTATCTGCCCCTCGATCCGGGCCAGCCGCGGGAGCGCCTCGCCGGTCTGCTGGAGGATTCGCGGGTGCCGGTGATCGCCGTCGGTGCCGGGCTGATCGAAGCCCTCCCGCCTCAAGACGCCCGGGTCGTGCGGCTCGACGACGAGAGCCTGGCGGCGGAGAGCGGTCTCCCCCCGGCGGGATCGCCCGGCCCGGGCGATCTGGCCTCCCTGATCTACACCTCGGGAACCACGGGAAGGCCCAAGGCCGTCCTGGTGGAGCATGGGAATCTGGCGAGCACGCTGGCGGCCGCCCAGGAGGCCTTCGCCCTCGGTCCGGAGGACCGGATCGCCAGCATCGCCTCGTTCTCCTTCGACATCTTCCTGCTGGAGCTGTTGGAGCCTCTGCTCGCGGGGGGCGCCTGCGTCCTGCTGCCGACACGTCCGACGCTGGACCTCGAACGCTTGGTCGATGAGCTGGGCTCGGCGACGATTCTGCACGCGGTGCCGGCGGTGATGCGCCAGGTGCTGGCGCTGGCGCGGCTGCGGGGAGCCAAGACCCCCCGGTTGCGGGCGCTGTTCCTCGGCGGCGACGCGGTGCCGGCGGATCTCCTGAGCGATCTGCGGGAGACCTTTCCCGGGGTGGAGGTCTGGGTGCTCTACGGTCCGACGGAGGCGGCCATCGTCTGCACTCTCTGGCGGATGCCGGCCGAGGGTCCGGTGAGATCCCTGCTCGGGCGACCGTTCGCCGGGGTGGAGATCCACCTCCGCGATGCCGCCGGCCGCCCGGTGCCGATCGGCGTGCCGGGTGAGATCTGGATCGGCGGTGCCGGGGTGGCCCGCGGCTACTGGCGGCGCGAGGAGCTCACCGCCGAGAGGTTCGTGACCCTGGAAGGCCGGCGCTTCTACCGCAGCGGCGACCTGGCCCGCCGCCTGCCGGACGGGGCGCTGGAGTTCCTGGGCCGCCTGGATCACCAGGTCAAGATCCGCGGCTTCCGCATCGAGTTGGGGGAGATCGAGGCCGCGCTGGCGGACCAGCCGGGCGTTCGCGAGGCCGTGGTCCTGGCGCCCGACGACGGCCGCGGCGAGCGCAGGCTGGTGGCCTACGTGGCCGGCGGGCCGGAGGTCGCCGCCGCGGCCGCCCTCCGCGCCGCCCTGGCCCGCCGGCTCCCGGCCTACATGCTCCCCGTGGCCGTCGTCTTCCTCGACGCGCTGCCGCTCGACGCGGGCGGCAAGATCGACCGCCGGGCGCTCCCCGCTGCGGAGATCGCCGGGGGTCCGGCCGAGCGGCCGGCCGTGCCGCCGCGCACCCCGCTCGAGCGCTTCCTCGCCGGCCGGTTCCGCGAGGTCCTGGGACTGCCGGCCGGCCGCGAGATCGGCGTCGACGACGACTTCTTCGAGCTCGGCGGCACCTCGATCACCGGCGCGGTCTTCGTCTACCGCCTCCAGGAGGCGCTGTCGGAGGCCGTCCACGTCGTGGCGATCTTCGACCAGCCGACGGTGGCGTCGCTCGCGGGCTACATCCGGGAGCGGCACCCTGGAGCCGCCCGGCGGATCTGGGGGGAGGGGGCCGCGGCGGACGCGGAGGCCACCGGTCCCGGTCCCGCGGGCGCCCCGGCGGGACGGGGTGTCCTGGTCCCGCTCCAGGCGGGCTCGCCCGGCCGCCGGCCGCTCTTCTGCGTCCACCCGGTGGGCGGCGAGGTCGTGGCTTATCGCGAGCTGGCGCGCCATTTGGGCACCCGCCAGCCCGTTTATGGCCTGCAGTCGCCCGAGCCGCCGCTCGCGGATGTGGGGGAGATGGCCGGGCTCTACGCCGCCGCCGTCCGCGAACTCCAGCCGGAAGGCCCCTACCGGATCGCCGGCTGGTCGATGGGGGGGATCGTGGCCTATGAAATGGCGCGCCGGTTGCAAATGTTGGGAGAGAGGGTAGAGATCCTGGCGCTGATCGACTCGGTCGCGCCGACACGCTGGGCCGGCGAGCCCGAGCCTGGAGGGAGCGGGGTGGTGGCCCTCTTCGCCTCCGACCTCGCCCGGCTGCACGGCTTTGCGATCCCTGACGTGAATGTATCCAACCTCGATGCCGACGGCGCTTTGACTCTCCTGCTGGATCTCGGCCGGCGGGCCGGCCTGCTGCCTCCCAGTCTCGAATTCGGGGAGCTGCGCCGCCTCTTCGACCGCTTCCGGGTCCATCGACGCGCGCTCGCGACCTACGCGCCCCAGCCCTACGCCGGCCCGGTCCATCTCTTCCGCGCCGCCGGCCGGATCTCCCGGCTGGAGGAGGGTGACCCCGCCCTCGGCTGGGGCGGGCTGGTGAGCGGGGAGCTGAGGGTCGCGGACCTCCCCGGCGACCACTACTCGATTCTCCGGGAAGAGGTGGCGGCTCTCGCCGCCCGGCTCCAGGCATTGCTGGAGGGGGATCGACCAGGAGAGATGAACTGATGGCCGACTCCACCTCCCCCCAGGACCGCCTCGCCGGGCTCTCGCGCGAGCAGCGGGCGCTCCTGTTCGAGCAGATCCGCCGGCGCAAGGAGAAGGGGCGCGCCGCCGGGCCGCCGGCGGACATCCCTCGCCGGCCGCCCGGGCTCGCCCCGCTCCCCCTCTCCTTCGCCCAGGAGCGGCTCTGGTTCATCGACCGCCTGCAGCCGGGTCTCAGCGCCTACAACATGCCGCTGGCGTTGCGGATCACCGGGGAGGCCTCGCCGGCGATCCTCGCGGCGCTGCTCGGCGAGGTGGTGCGGCGCCACGAGGCCCTGCGCACGACCTTTCAGGAAGCCGGCGGGCAGCCGGTCCAGGTGGTCGCACCCGCCGGCGAGTGGATCCTGCCGCTCGTGGACCTCTCGGCACTCCCCACGGACCTCCGCGACGCCCAGGCGCGGAGCCTCGCCGAGGAGGAGTCCAACCGGCCTTTCGACCTCGCGCGCGGACCTCTCCTGCGCGCCGCCCTGCTGCGGCTGGCGCCCGCCGAGCATGCCCTGCTGCTGACCATGCACCACATCGTCTCCGACGGCTGGTCGATGGGGGTGCTCGTCCACGAGATTACCGCGCTCTATGCCGCCGTCGTGGCCGGAGCGCCGTCGCCGTTCCCCGAGTTGCCGATCCAGTATGCCGATTTTGCGGTCTGGCAGCGGAGCTGGCTCGTCGGCGGTGTGCTCGACCGCCAGCTCGCCTACTGGCGGCAGCGGCTCGCTGGCGCTCCGGCTTCCCTCCCCCTGCCGGCGGACCGGCCGCGCCCCGCCGTTCCAAGCCACCGCGGGGCGGAGATGTCGATCCTCCTTTCCGCGGACCTCTCGCGGCAGCTGTCCCAACTCGCCCGCCGCCAGGAGGCCACTCTCTACATGGTCTTTCTGGCTGCGCTCCTGGCGCTCCTCGGCCGGATCACGGGGGAGACCGATATCCCGGTGGGCTCGCCGATCGCCAACCGCAACCGCGCCGAGATCGAGCCGCTGATCGGGTTCTTCGTCAATACCCTGGTGCTGCGCGGCGACCTCGGCGGCACACCTTCCTTTCACGATCTGCTCGCCCAGTTGCGGCTGACGACCCTGGAGGCGTTCGCCCACCAGGACATCCCCTTCGAGCAGATCGTGGAAGACCTGCAGCCGCAACGCCACCTAGCGGTCAATCCCCTGTTCCAGGTCATGTACGCCCTGCAGAACGCGCCGCGAGGACGCCTCGACCTGCCCGGCCTTTCATTTTCGGGTTTCAATATCCATACCGTCACGGCAAATTTCGACTTCGAGCTGAACGTCTGGGAGGAGGCCGACTTCACGCGCGCGGTCTTTACCTACAGCACTGATCTGTTCGATACCACGACTGTCCGGCGCATCGCCGGCTATCTCGAGACCCTGCTCGCGGAGGTGGCGGTCGACGGCGATCAGCGCCTTGCAGATCTGCCGTTGCTGGCGGTGGGGGAGCGCCATCAGCTGCTGGTCGAATGGAACGACAGCTGGCCGGGACGGGAGCCGCGCGGTGCTCTGGAGCGGTTCGCGGAGCAGGTGGCGAAGGGCCCGGGCTCCCTGGCCTTGGAGGCCGGGAGCGAGCGTCTGAGCTACGCCGAGCTGGACCGCCGGGCTCACCAGCTGGCCCACCGGCTGCGGCGACTGGGCGTGAAGGCCGGGGTCGCCGTGGGCCTGTTCGCCGAGCGTTCGGCGGAGATGGTGGCCGGCCTGCTCGCGATCTGGAAGGCGGGGGGAGTCTATCTTCCGCTCGACCCGGGGCTCCCGGCGGCGCGCCTGGCCTGGCTTCTGGAGGACTCGCGGGCGGCGGTGGTCGCCGCCGGCTCCGGACTCGCCGGGTCGCTGCCGCCGCACGACGCACGGGTTTTGTTGCTCGACGACGCCGATCCGGATGACTCGACAGGCGAGCTCGACCTGCCGCAACCCGGGGATCCCGCCTATCTGATCTACACCTCGGGAACCACGGGTCAGCCCAAGGCCGTCGTGGTGGAGCACCGGCAGCTCGCGAGCACCCTGGCGGCGGTGCAGGAGGTCTTCGGCTTCGAGCCGGGAGACCGGCTGCCCTGCATCGCCTCGTTTGCCTTCGACATCTTCCTGTTCGAGCTGCTGGGGCCGCTGCTGGCGGGAGGCACCTGCGTGCTCCTGCCCCTGCGCCCGACGCTCGACCTCGAGCGCCTCGTCGACGAGCTCGGCGCGGCAACCCGGCTCCACGCCGTGCCCGCGGTGATGCGCCAAGTGCTAGAGACGGCGCGGCGTCGGGGCGCGCCGGCGCCACTTCTGAGATCGCTGTTCACCGGTGGCGACGCGGTTCCGGCGGACCTCCTCGCGGATCTGCGGGAGAGCTTTCCACGGACCGCGACCTGGGTGCTCTACGGCCCCACCGAGACGGCGATCGTCTGCACCGCCTGGCGCGTGCCAGCTGCGGGGCCGGTACGCTCCCTGTTGGGACGCCCGTTCGCCGGGGTGGAGATCCAGCTCCGCGACGACGGCGGCAATCCGGTGCCGGTCGGCGTAACCGGGGAGATCTGGATTGGTGGCACCGGGGTAGCCCGGGGATACTGGCGCCGCGAGGAGCTCACGGCGGAGAAGTTCGTGACGTCTGGAGGCGGTCGCTTCTTCCGTAGCGGCGATCTGGCCCGGCGGCTTCCGGACGGGACGCTGGAGTTCCTGGGACGCGCCGACCAGCAGGTGAAGGTGAGGGGCTTTCGCGTCGAGCTGGGAGAGGTGGAGGCGGCCCTGCTGCGTCAAGCCGACGTGGAGGAGGCCGTAGTGACGGCCCAGGAGGTGACGCCAGG
The DNA here is from genome assembly GCA_963698025.1 of uncultured Acidobacteriota bacterium. Classification (GTDB taxonomy): domain Bacteria; phylum Acidobacteriota; class Thermoanaerobaculia; order Multivoradales; family UBA5704; genus DATARR01. The sequence continues at coordinate 5,523,850 of OY969112.1, forward strand.
AGCCGGCCGCCAGCTCGTGGCCTATGTCGTGTCGCCGGCGCCGGATGCGGCGTTCGAGGAGGCGGCCGCCGAGCGCGTCACGGAATGGCGGAGTCTCTACGACGCGACCCACGGCCAGAGCGCCGCCGGCCCGGCGACCGTTGAGGATCCGACCTTCGATATCCAGGGCTGGAACAGCAGTTACACGGGGCAGCCGATCCCCGCCGAGGAGATGCGCGAGTGGGTGGATCGAACGGTCGAGAGGATCCTTGCCCTGCGCCCCCGTCGCGTGCTCGAGATCGGGTGCGGCACCGGGCTTCTCCTCTTCCGCGTCGCTCCCCATTGCGAGCTCTATCGCGCGACCGACTTCTCGCGAACCGCCCTGGACGGCATCTGGCGCCGGATGGGGGAGATGGCGCTCGACCTTCCACAGGTGGAGCTGGCGCAGGCTGCGGCGGACGACTGGAGCGGCATCCCGCCACAAGTCTTCGACCTGGTGATCATCAACTCGGTGGTCCAGTACTTCCCGGATGTCTCCTATCTGCTGCGCGTGCTGGAGGGGGCTGTGCGCGCGGTACGTCCGGGGGGGAGCGTATTTGTAGGCGACGTGCGGAACCTGGAGCTCGTCGAGGAGCTCCACACTTCCATCGAGCTCTTCCGGGAGCCGGCCGCCGAGAGCGACCCCGAGCTGCGGCAGCGGGTGCGCCGGCGGGTAGCGGGGGAAAAGGAGCTGTTGCTCGCGCCGGCTTTCTTCCCGGCGCTCGCCCGGCGGCTGCCGGCGATCCAAGGTACGGAGGTCCTGCCCAAGGAGGGGCGTTACCGCAACGAGCTGAACCGTTTCCGCTACGACGTCGTGCTCCGGATCGAGGCTGGTGGGGGGCGCCCGGGAGACGTGGCGGCGCCGGAGCCGCTGTCGTGGAGCGCCTACGCGAACACGCCGATGCGCGGCAGGCTGGCGGCGAGTCTGGCGCAGACGCTGCGGCGCGCCCTGCAAGCCGAGCTGCCGGACTATATGGTGCCGGCCCACTTCATGCTCCTCGACGCCCTGCCGCTGACTCGCCACGGCAAGGTCGACCGGTCGGCGCTCCCCGCGCCGGAGCCCCAGGGGGCCGGTGTGGAAGCCGGAGAGCCGCCGCGCACGCCGGCCGAGGAGGCCATGGCCGCTCTCTGGCGGGAGATCCTGGGGATCGCTCAGGTCGGCCGGGACGCTGATTTCTTCGCTCTCGGCGGGCATTCGCTGCTCGCCACCCAGCTCGTCGCGCGGGTGCGCGACGCCTTCGGGGTCGAGGTGCCGCTGCGCGCGCTCTTCGAGACGCCGACGGTCGCCGGCCTGGCGGTATGGATCGAGAACAACCCTGCCGGCGGCAGCTCCCCGGCCTCCGTCTCAACGGCCGTGCCGCCGCCGCTCGTGCCCCGGCCGCCGGGGGAGCCGGCGCCGCTCTCCTTCGGCCAGGAACGGCTCTGGTTCCTGGACCGCCTGGAGCCGGGCAACACGTCGCTCAACATGGGCGGCGCGCTGCGCCTGCGGGGGCGTCTGGATGCAAGGGTCCTGGAGCGGGCTCTGAACGAGATCGTGCGCCGGCACGAATCGCTGCGCACCACGTTCGGTGAGCTCGACGGCCGGCCGGTGCAGCGGATCGCCCCCTATCTGCGGGTCCCGCTGCCCGTCATCGATTTCTCTTCCCTGCCCGCCGCGATTCGCGAGCTGGAGACCGAGCGCGTCGCGCGGACCTCTCTTTCTTCCCCTTACGATCTCGCGGCCGGTCCGCTGTTCCGTACCTCGCTGCTGCGCCTCGAGCCGGATCTCCACGTCTTCATTCAGGACATCCATCACATCGTCTCGGACGGCTGGTCGTCAGGGGTGATGAACGGCGAGCTGATCGCCCTTTACCAGGCTTTCCACGCGGGTAAGCCCTCGCCGCTGCCGCCGCTCGCCATCCAATACGGGGATTTCGCCTACTGGCAGCGCAGCTGGCTGCGCGGCGAGGCCCTGGAGGCTCAGCTTTCCTACTGGCGCGACAAGCTGGGAGGGCACCTGGCTCCTCTCGAGCTGGCCACCGATCGGCCGCGTCCGCCCGTCCAGACCTTCCGTGGTGGCAGCCTGTCGCTCGATCTGCCGGGCGCGCTGGGGCAGGCCCTGCGGCGGTTGTCGCGCGAGCAGGCGGGAAGTCTGTTCATGACTCTGCTCGCCGCCTTCCAGACGCTGCTCGCGCGCCTCTCCGGCCAGGACGATATCGTGGTCGGTTCCCCCGTCGCCGGCCGCCGCCATCTGGAAACCGAGGGGCTGATCGGCTTTTTCCTCAATACGCTGGCCCTGCGCACCGACCTTGCGGGGAACCCGAGCTTCCGCGAGTTGCTGGTCCGGGTCCGGGAGACGACGCTGGGCGCCTTCACCCATCAGGACATCCCCTTCGAGGCGCTGCTCGCCGAGCTGAAACCGGAGCGGGACCTGTCGCGCACCCCGGTATTCCAGGTCTTCTTCAACATGCTCAACTTTCCCGCGGGCGCGGAGCGCCTGCCGGATCTGGAGGTCGAGGCCGGGCCCGCGCCGGAGGCCGAGTCGAAGTTCGACCTGACCTTCTACGTCGTCGAGATGGGAGAGGAGGTCCGGTTCAACCTGGTCTACAACGCCGACCTGTTCGACGCGCCGCGCATGGAGGAGATGCTGCGGCAGTACCGGGCGGTACTGGAGTGGGCCGCCCGCCATCCGGACGCCTGGATCCAGGGGGTCTCGCTGCTGACCCTGAAGGCCGCGGCCGTCCTGCCCAATCCGACCCAGCCGCTGAGCGCGGAGTGGAACGGCGCGGTCCACGAGCTGTTCCTGGCGGCGGCCCGCCGGCATCCGGAGCGCCCGGCGGTGGTCGACCCCGAGGGGAGTTGGACCTACGGCGAGCTCGCAGGCGCCGCCGGCCGCCTCGCCGCTCACCTGCGGGCGGCCGGGGTGGCGCCGGGGGACCGGGTGGCGATCTGGGCCCACCGCAGCGCGCCCATCGCCTGGGCGGTCCTGGGCACGCTGGCCGCGGGCGGGGCCTTCGTGATGCTCGACCCGGCCTATCCGCCGGCGCGCCTGGTCGAGATCCTGCGCCTCGCCGAGCCCCGGGCCTGGCTGGAGCTGGCCGCCGCCGGGACGCCGCCGCCGGAGGTCGAGGAGCTGCTCGCCGGCTGGGAGGCGGAAGGGCGGCTGCTCGGCCGCACCGCGCTGCCGGGCGGCGGTCCCGAAGGGGCGGCCGGCCTGCTCGCGGCGCTTCCCGCCTCCGGGGAGCCGGTCGCGACCGGACCCGACGACCTCGCCTTCGTGGCCTTCACCTCCGGGTCGACCGGTGTTCCCAAGGGGATCCTCGGCCGCCACGGTCCGCTGTCGCACTTCCTCCCCTGGCAGCGCGAGCGCTTCGGGCTCTCGGAGGCGGACCGCTACAGCCTGCTCTCCGGGCTGGCGCACGATCCGCTGCAGCGCGATCTCTTTACCGCCCTTTGCACCGGCGCCACGCTCTACGCTCCCGATCCGGAGGAGATCTTCATCCCGGGCCGGCTGGCGGCCTGGGCGGCGCGGCAGGGGATCACCGTCGCCCACCTGACCCCGGCGCTGGGGCAGGTGCTCACCGAGCCGCCGGGGGACGGGACCGCGGCGGCACCGGTGCCGTCGCTGCGCTACGTCTTCCTGGTCGGGGACGTGCTCACCCGGCTGGACGTCGACCGCCTCCGCCGGCTGGCCCCGGGGGTGACCTGCGTCAACCTCTACGGCAGCACCGAGACCCAGCGCGCCGTCGGTTACCACGTGGTCGACGCCGAGGCGGGCGGGGCCGGGCAGCGGTCGCGGCAGGTGCTGCCGCTGGGACGCGGCATGGAGGATGTCCAGATCCTGGTGGTCAATACCGCCGTCAACAATGCCGAGCGGCTGGCGGGCATCGGCGAGGTCGGCGAGATCTGGATGCGCAGCCCCCACCTCGCCCGCGGCTATCTCGGCGACGAGGCGCTGACCCGCGAACGCTTCCGTGACAATCCGTTCACCGGCGATGAGTGGGACCGCGTCTACCGCACCGGCGACCTCGGCCGCTATCTGCCCAACGGCGAGGCGGTCTTCGCCGGCCGGGCGGACCAGCAGGTCAAGATCCGCGGCTTCCGCATCGAGCCCGGGGAGATCCAGGCGACGATCGGCCGCCTGGAAGGGGTGCGGGAGTCGGTGGTGGTGGTGCGCGAGGAGCGGGGGGAGCGCTATCTGGCGGCCTATGTGGTCCCCGAGCCCGGGGCGGCGCCGGATCTCGCCGCCCGGCTGCGGCCGTTTCTCGCCGCCCGGCTTCCCGACTACATGGTGCCGGCCGCCTTCGTCGAGCTGCCGGCGCTGCCGCTAACCCCCAACGGCAAGATCGACCGGCGGGCGCTGCCGGTGCCGCAACGGCAGGGCGCGGGGACCGCCGCTCCGCGCGGGCCGGTGGAGGAGCGGCTCGCCGCCCTCTGGGCCGATCTGCTGCGCCTCGAGAGCGTCGGCGCCCACGACAACTTCTTCGAGCTGGGCGGCCACTCCCTGCTGGCCACCCAGCTCGTCTCGCGCGTGCGTGGCGCCTTCCGGGTCGAGCTGCCGCTGCGGGTGATCTTCGAGGCGCCCACGGTCGCCGACCTGGCGGCCTGGATCGAGCGGGCGGGGCGGAGCGCCGGCGGGGCCGCCGTGGCGCCGCCGATCGCCCCGGTCCCCCGCGACCGCCCGCTGCCGCTCTCCTTCGCGCAGGAGCGGCTCTGGTTCCTGCAGCTGCTCGAGCCGGCGAGCCCGGTCTACAACATGATGGCCGCGGTGCGGTTCGCCGGCCGGCTCGACGCCGGCGCCCTCGCCGCCACCCTGTCCGAGATCCTGCGCCGCCACGAGACGCTGCGCACGACCTTCCGCACCACCGCCACCGGCGCCGTGCAGGAGATCCACCCCGCGGCGCCGCTGCCGCAGCCCGTGGTCGATCTCTCCGCCCTGCCGGAGGCGGCCCGTCCGGACGAGGCGCGGCGGATCTCCGAGGCGGAAGGGGTCCGGCCGTTCGACCTCGAGCGCGGCCCCCTGCTGCGCTCCCTCCTGCTGCGCCTGGCGGCGACGGACCACGTGGCGCTCTGGAGCACGCACCACATCACCGCCGACGGCTGGTCGCTGAGCGCGGTGTTCGTCCCCGAGCTGACCCGGCTCTACACCGCCTTCGTCGCGGGGCGGCCGTCGCCGCTTCCCGAGCCGCCGGTCCAGTACGCCGACTACGCCGTCTGGCAGCGGGAGTGGCTGCGCGGACCGGTGCTCGCCGAGCAGCTCGACTACTGGCGTCGGCAGCTCGCCGGCCTCGCCCCCCTGGAGCTGCCGGCCGACCGCCCGCGCCCTCCGGCCCCCTCCGGCCACGGCGGCAGCCGCTCCTGGGAGCTGCCGGCCGGCCTCGTGGCGCGCCTGGGCGGGCTGGCCCGCGCCGGGGACGCCACCCTCTTCATGGCGCTCTTCGCCGCGTTCGCCGCCGTGCTCCACCGGGAGACCGGACAGGCGGAGCTGCCGGTGGGGATGCCGGTCGCCAGCCGCTCGCGGACCGAGATCGAGGGGCTGATCGGCTTCTTCGTCAACACCCTGGTGCTGCGCGGGGATCTCGCGGGGGACCCCGACCTGCCGGCGCTCCTCGCCCGCTCGCGCGACACCGTGCTCGGCGCCCTCTCCCATCAGGACATCCCCTTCGAGCGGCTGGTCGACGAGCTGGCCCTGCCGCGCAACCCGCACCGGCCGCCGCTGCTGCGCGTGACCTTCCAGCTGCTGACCGCGCCGTCGGACGGCTACCTGGAGCTGCCGGGGCTCACCCTGGTCCCCTTCGAGACGGCGGTCGAGGCCGCCAAGTTCGATCTGGTGGTCAACCTCTACGAGGCTCCCTCCGGAGTCGTCGGCGTCTTCCACTACGATACCGACCTCTTCGACGCGGCCACCATCGCCCGTCTGGCCGGCCATTTCACCACCCTGCTCGCGGGGTGGATCGACGAGCCGCGCCGGCGCCTCGCGGACCTGCCGCTGCTGACCGGCGCGGAGCGCCACCAGCTGCTCGTCGAGTGGAATCCGGGTTCCGCCGCTGACCGCGGCCGGACCCCCCTGCACCGCCTGTTCGAGGCCCAGGTGGACCGCGCCCCCGAGGCCGCGGCGCTGTCGCTGAACGGCGAGCGCGTTGCCTACGGCGAGCTCGACCGCCGCGCCAACCGGCTCGCCCGCCATCTCCAGGCCTCCGGCGTCCGGCCGGGGGATCGGGTCGCCCTCCTGCTGGAGCGGTCGGCGGAGATGGTCGCCGCGATCCTCGCCGTCCTCAAGGCCGGCGCCGCCTACGTGCCGCTCGATCCGGCCTATCCGGCCGAGCGCCTCGCCTTTACCCTGGAGGACAGCGGTGCCTCGCTGCTGGTGACCGAAAAGGAGCTGACGGTCCCTGGTGCCGTCCGCACGGTCCGCCTCGACGCCGGGCGGGAGGAGATCGAGCGCCATGGCGGCGAGCGTCTGGAGATGCCACTCGATCCGGAGCTCCCGGCCTACGTCATCTACACCTCGGGCTCGACCGGCCGGCCGAAGGGGGTGGTGGTCTCGCATGCCAACGTCGACCGCCTGTTCACGGCGACCGCGCCCTGGTTCGGCTTCGGCGCGGACGACGTCTGGACCCTCTTCCACTCCTACGCCTTCGACTTCTCGGTCTGGGAGATCTGGGGCGCCCTGCTGCACGGCGGCCGGCTGGTGGTGGTCCCCTACTGGGAGAGCCGCTCGCCGGAGGGCTTCTACCGCCTCCTGCGCGACGAGCGGGTCACCGTCCTCAACCAGACCCCCTCCGCCTTCCGGCAGCTCCTCTGGGCGGAGGAGGCGGCGCTCGCCGGCGCCCCCCCCGGCCTCGCCTTGCGCTGGGTGATCTTCGGCGGCGAGGCGCTGGAGCCGGCGAGCCTCGCCCCCTGGTTCGCCCGCCATGGCGACGAGCGCCCGCGGCTGATCAACATGTACGGCATCACCGAGACCACCGTGCACGTGACCTACCGGCCGGTGCGGGTGGCCGACCTCGCCGGCGGCAGCCGGATCGGCCAGCCGATCCCGGACCTCGCCGTCCACCTGCTCGACGGCGGCCTGCAGCCGCTGCCGGCCGGCGTCCCCGGCGAGATGCACGTCGGCGGCGCCGGGCTGGCTCAAGGGTACCTCGGCCGGCCGGACCTCACCGCCGAGCGCTTCGTCCCCGATCCGTTCACGATGGCTCCGGGCGCTCGCCTCTACCGCTCGGGGGACCTCGCCCGCCGCCTGCCGGACGGCGATCTCGAATACCTCGGCCGCATCGACCAGCAGGTCAAGATCCGCGGCTTCCGCATCGAGCTCGGGGAGATCGAGGCCGCGCTGGCCGTGCAGCCTGGCGTGCGCGAGGCCGTGGTCCTGGCGCGCGACGGCCGCCTGATCGCCTATCTGGCGGGGGACGAGGGCGACCCGGCCGCCCTGCGCGAGGCCCTGGCCGCGCGGCTCCCGGACTATATGCTCCCCGCGGCCTTCGTCTTCCTGGACGCCCTCCCGCTGACCGAGAACGGCAAGGTCGACCGCCGGGCGCTCCCCGCGCCGGAGGCCGCCGGCGCCGCGTCCGCGCCGGACCGTGTGGCGCCTCGCGACCCGCTGGAGCGCTTCCTCGCCCGCCAGTTCCAGGAGGTCCTGGGGCTGCCGGAAGACCGCGAGATCGGGATCGACGAGGACTTCTTCGAGCTCGGCGGCACCTCGATCACCAGCGCCATCTTCATCCACCGCCTCCAGCAGGCCCTGGCGGAGGTCGTCCACGTGGTGACGATCTTCGATCACCCGGCGGTGGCCCCCCTCGCGGCCTTCCTGCGCGAGCGGCACGCCGAGGGGGTGCGGCGGATCGAAGAGGAGGGCGGGGCGACCACCGGACCCGCCGGACCCGCCTTGCCGGAGCGGGGCGTGCTGGTGCCGCTCCAGGCGGGTTTACCCGGCCGCCGGCCACTCTTCTGCGTTCATTCGGTAGGCGGTGAGGTCGTCTCCTACCGCGAGCTGGCGCGCCTCCTGGGCGCCGATCAGCCGGTCTACGGCCTGCAGTCGCCCGATCCGCCGCTCCGGGACGTGCGGGAGATGGCGGGGCGCTACGTCGCCGTCCTTCGCGAGGTGCAGCCGGAAGGGCCGTACCGGATCGCCGGCTGGTCGATGGGCGGTATCGTGGCCTACGAGATGGCCCGCCAGCTGGAGGCCGCGGGGGAGACGACCGACGTCCTGGCGGTGATCGACGCCGCCTCGCCGGCGCGCTGGGTCGGCGAGCCCGGGCGAAGCGATACGGAGATGGTGACCCTCTTCGCCACCGCCCTGGAGCAGCTCCACGGCGGGGATCTCGACATCCCCCCCGACTTCGAGCTCCCCGCCATGGACGACCTCGCCGGCCTCGACGCCGGCGCCGCGCTCGCCATCGCCCTCGACCTCGGCCGCCGGGTCGGCCTGCTGCCGTCGAACCTGGAGCTGACCGAGCTGCGCCGCCTCTTCGAGCGCTTTCAGGCCAACCGCCGCTCCCTGGCGACCTACCACGGGCCGCACTCCTACGGCGGCGAGGTCCAGCTCTTCCGCGCCGCCGATCATCTGGCGGTGAGGGCGGACGAGGATCCCACCCTGGGGTGGGGCAAGCTGCTGAACGGGAACCTGAAGATCTTCGACGTCCCGGGAGACCACCGGACGATCCTGAAGGTCGGGGTGGAAGCCCTGGCCGGCCGGCTGCGGGAGCTGCTCAGGTAGTATCTTCCGGAGGAGAGCTTGACGAGTCCACCGATAGGAGAGCCGATGCTTCACACCTTCCGCCGTGCCCTGTTGTCCGCCGCGCTCGTCGCGGGAGCCGCCCTGAACGCCTTCGCGCAGAGCCCGGCCCCGCCGGCCGGCGCCGCTGCCGTTGAGCCGGCCCGGCCCAGCGCCGTCGCACATTTCGATGCGTCGGCTCTCGATCGTTCCGTGCAGCCCTGCGACGACTTCTACAAGTTTGCCTGCGCCTCGTGGATCGCGAAGAACCCCGTGCCGCCGGACCGTTCGCGCTGGGGGCGCCTCTCCGAGCTGTCGGAGCGCAACCAGTACATCCTGCGCGACATCCTCGAGAAGGTCGCGGCGGCCGACCCGAAGCGCGCGCCCATCGACCAGAAGATCGGCGACGCCTACGCGAGCTGCATGGACGAGTCCGCCATCGAGGCCAAGGGCCTCGCCCCTCTCCAGCCGCGGCTCGACCGGATCGCCGCCCTCAAGTCGAAGCGCGAGATCGCGCCGGTTCTCGCCGGGCTGCATGCGGTCGGGGTGCCCGCGCTCTTCGGCTTCGGCGCCCAGCCCGACTTCCGCAACGCCAGCCTCGACATCGCGGCGGTGGGCCAGAGCGGGACCGCCCTGCCCGACCGCGACTACTACCTCAAGGACGACGCGCGGTTCGCGGAGGTGCGCAAGCAGTACCCCGTCCACGTCCAGAAGATGTTCGAGCTGCTGGGCGAGCCCAAGGAGGACGCGGCCCGGGACGCCCAGACCGTGCTCGACATCGAGACCGGCCTCGCCAAGGTCTCGCTCGATCGCGTGCGGCGGCGGGACCCCGCGAACAGCGATCACAAGATGACCCGCCAGCAGCTCGCGGCGCTGGCGCCCGAGCTCGACTGGAACGCCTACTTCACCGCCACCGGCGCTCCCGCCTTCACGGACCTCAACGTCGCCTGGCCCGACTTCTTCAAGGGCGTCGACGCCCTGATCGACGCGCGCGGCCTCGACGACTGGAAGACCTATCTCCGCTGGCAGGTCGTCCACGACGCGGCGCCGCTACTGCCGAGGGCTTTCGTCGACGAGAGCTTCGAGTTCTTCGCCAAGACGCTCAGCGGCGCCAAGGAGCTGCCGCCGCGCTGGAAGCGTTGCGTCGCGCTCACCGACGACCAGCTCGGCGAGGCCCTGGGCCAGCGCTACGTAGAGGCCACGTTCGGACCCGAGGGGAAGGAGCGGATGTCCCGGATGGTGGCGGCCCTCGATACCGCCCTCGACCGCGACATCCGCGAGCTGCCCTGGATGACCGACGCCACCAAGAAGCGGGCCCTGGAGAAGCGCGCCGCCATCGCCAACAAGATCGGCTATCCCGACCGCTGGCGGGACTACTCCACGATGAAGATCGTGCGCGGCGACGCCCTCGGCAACGCCGAGCGCGCCGCGGCTTTCGAGACGGCGCGCAACCAGGCGAAGATCGGCCGCAAGGTGGACCCGTCGGAGTGGCGGCTGACGCCTCCCACGGTGAACGCGGGCTACAACCCGTTCGAGAACAACGTCACCTTTCCCGCCGGCATCCTGCAGCCGCCGTTCTTCGACAAGACGATGGACGACGCCGTGAACTTCGGCGCCATCGGAGCCGCCATCGGCCACGAGATGACCCACGGCTTCGACGACGAGGGGCGGAAGTTCGACGCCCAGGGGAACCTCACCGACTGGTGGACGGCGGCGGACGCCAAGGAGTTCGAGAAGCGCGCCTCCTGCCTCGCCGACGAGTACTCGGGATTCACGGTCGCGGGGGACGTGCACCTGAACGGCAAGCTCACCCTGGGCGAGAACACCGCCGACAACGGCGGCCTGCGCATCGCCCTGATGGCCCTCGAGGACACGCTCAAGGGCTCGACGCCCCCTCTGCGCGACGGTTTCACCCCCGAGCAGCGCCTGTTCCTGGGTTGGGGGCAGATCTGGTGCGAGAACATCACCGAGCAGGGCGCCCGGCTGCAGGCGCAGACCGACCCCCACTCCCCGGGCCATTACCGCGTCAACGGCGTCGTCTCGAACATGCCGGAGTTCCAGAAGGCCTTCAACTGCGCCCCCAAGGCGCCGATGGTGCGCGCGAACGCCTGCCGCGTCTGGTGAGCGGCGCTGAAAAGAGGCCAGAGGGGACGGCGCCACCCGCCCCCCTGGCCAAAAGGTGAATCGATTGTCAAAGAGCCTGCAACCGTCCCGCGAGCGAATCCCCGGTGTAGTCGAGACGTCCTGCGTTTATCGGTGACCTGACTCCGCTAAGCGGTGGTCGGGTGTGGCGGGGCCGCCGGGGGCTTCGCCACCTCGGCGGTCGTCCGCGCCTTCGCGCGGAGCGGCTTGAGGTCGAACTCGACCAGCTTCTCCGCCCGGTTGCCGTAGCGCTGCCGGATGCCGTTGCGCAGGAAGTTGGCCAGCTTGCGGCCGTCGGCCAGCGTCCCCTGCAGACGCTTGCTCGCCTCCTGCTTGGTGGCCGTCATCGCGGCCTGCTGGGACGACGTCTCCCGCGCCGCCGCGAGCATCGCCTGGAGCTGCGCGCGGTAGCTCTCGAACTGCGGGAAGTCCTGGCCGTTGGCCTCCAGCGAAGCCAGCAGCCGCTCCCATCCGTTCAGGGTAATTCCGTACTTCGGTTCTCTCGCCATGGTCCTTCTCCCTTATCGGGCCCTTCATGGGGGGCCCCTATCCGCGCCTGAATTGGCGACGGAAATCCCGCTGTCTGTCATCCCGGCCGCTCGGCTGTTCCCGATTCAGCGTTCCCCTGAGAGGCCGGGGGTTACTCGCTTGCAATGGGAATACTATCCAGTATAGTCTTCCGCTTGTCAAGCCCCTTGTTTCTCTCGATCGATGGGCTGATTGTGTCTTTTGGACTCTGATACGGTATCATTCCCTAGAGCTACGGCCTTGATCTAACGGGGAATGGCCTGAAAAGGCGGGGGAATGAATCATTCCCCACGGCCGCGCAAGCATTCCCCAGAGGGAATAGTACGTTCCCTCGTTGTGCATAGTACCTAGGGAAGGGAACATATCCTTCCCCCCTCTTGGGACCGCGTTCCCCGGGGGGAATGCGGCGGATGGCGGCCTCGCGCCGCGTTCCCTCGAGCTCACCGGGCATTCCCCGCAGGGAAAACGCGCCGGAGGCCGGGGAATGAGTCGTGAGGGGCGGGGAATGACTTGCGAGGGCGGGGAACGTGGGGCGAGCGGCGGGGAACGCGGACAGGCGAGCGGTTGCAGACTCTTTGACAACTGAATCTGTACCAGGGGAGCAGGAGTTGGACTGCTCCCCTGGCCTTCCTATACGCGGAAGGTCCGACGGACGGAGCTGAACGTTTGGTATCCCCAACGGGATTCGAACCCGTGTCGCCGCCTTGAAAGGGCGGTGTCCTAACCACTAGACGATGGGGACCCGGAGGGCGCGGCCTGCCGCGGATGCGGCAAAGCCGGCGCCAAATGTACCACAGAGGCGGGCCGGCCCCTATGGGAAGAGCTGGCTGGCCGGAACCACTTGGCGGGGGAGCCCAGGCGCCGACCAGAGCAGCCGGACCCCGGCCGGTCCGGTGACGTCGTGGTACTCCAGCCGCACCGTGTAGCGCCGGCCGGCGACCAGGTCGATCGTCCCCTGGCTCACCCGGTCGGCGTGCTCCGTCCAGTCGTTCACCACCAGCGTCCCGTTCACATACAGGCGGGCGCCGTCGCTGCGCAGGAAGAAGATGTGCGGCCCGCTGACCTCGGCCTCCACCTGTCCGGTCCATCGCGCGCTCCAGCGGTCCGTCCCGATGCCGGGCGCCGGCGATCCCGTACCCCAGCTGAAGTTCACCGTCGGATCGATACGGACGACGGTCGTGCCGTTGAGGTCCGGTCCGTTGAAGTAGGTGCCGGTCAGGCCGATTCCATCCGCCCGCTCGATCTTCCGGAACGTCGCCGTCCAGGTCGTATCCGCCGCCGGCGTCACGATGTCGTGGGTGGCCGCGCCGCCGTCCGACCAGGATTCGAACTCGTAGAGGTCCGCGCCCAGCGACTGCGGCGAGACCACGCCCAGGGGGCGGATGAGCCCGGTCACGCCGGTCACCGAGAGCGGGGCCGTCTGCACCTTGCCGTCCAGCGTCACCCGCAGGCCCGGAGGCACGGTCTCCACTCCGATCTTCGCCAGCCGCGGCAGGACGTCGACGTAGGTCTCGCCCACCAGGCCGCTCGAATCCCGCGCGTAGAGATGGAACCGGTACCAGACCGTCGGCGCCGTCTCGCCCAGCCGCGGAATGGTGACCGAGCCCTCGGCGATCCCCGGCGTATCGGGGAAGAACGGGTGGAGGTGGGTGTCGTGGTGGAAGTCGACGCGCCAGGTCAGGGCCGAGGCGGGGAGCGCGCCGTCCTCCACGTCGCTGGCGCCGCCGCGGAACGCGATCACGTCGCCGGCGCTGTAGGTCGAGCCGGCCACCGGCGCGGCGATCGTCACGGTGGGGCGGTGGCCATTGACGACCGTGAGCCGCGCCGCCCGGCTGGTCACCTTGCCGGCGGCGTTTCTCACCACGACGCTGAACTGCGCGCCGTCGTCGGCCAGCGTGGCCATGGGAAGCGTGTAAGCCGCCCCGGTGGCACCCGGGATCGGCCTGCCGTTGCGCCGCCACTGGTAGGTGAACGGCGGCACGCCGTTGACGTCGACGGAGAGCGTCACGGGCTCGCCCATCGCCACCGTCTGGTCCGCCGGCTGGGCCACGATCGCCGGCGCCCGGCTCCCCGTGTAGCGCACCTGGAAGACCTGGCCGTCCCGGTGGGCCAGGTAGTACAGGCTGCCGTCGTTCCCCATGATCAGGCCGACCGGGAAGATGATCCCGCTGGCGAAGGGGGAGGCCACCCCGGTCGCCGGATCGAGCCGCCGGATCCAGCCGTTGCAGTAGTCGGAGAAGAAGTAGCTCCCCCGGTAGTCTTCCGGGAAGCTGGTCGCGAGGCTCGCCTCGGGCGGATCGTAGAAGGCGCCGCCGGTGATCGAGCACCCCTTCTCGGGGCCGCTGCCGTGCGGGTAGGCGAAGAACGGCGTGTGGAACCGCGGATCGTTCGACGGCCCCTCGACCACCGGCCAGCCGTAGTTCGCCCCCGCCACGCCTTCATTGATCTCCTCCCAGGCGTGGTCGCCGACGTCGTCGACGAACATCCGCCCGGTACCCGGCTGGAAGTTGAAGCTGAAGGGGTTGCGGAACCCGAGCGCCCAGATCGCCTGCGCCGAGCCGGTGGTCCGGGTGTAGAACGGGTTGTCGGCCGGGATCGAGCCATCCCGGTTCAGGCGCAGGATCTTGCCGAGCGGGTTGGCGAGGCTCTGGGCGTTCGCGGTAATGGCGTTCTCGCCGGTCGAGGCGTACAGCTTGCCGTCCGGACCGAAGCGGAGGGTGCCGGAGTTGTGGTACTCGGTGACCAGCTGCGGCAGCTCGATCAGCACCTTCTCGCTGCCCGGAACCGCATGGTCGCCGTCGGCGGTGAACCGGCTGATCCGGTTGTGCGCCTTCGGATACCTCGAGGTGTAATAGATGTAGACGTAGTTGTTGTGCTCGAAGTCGGGGTCGAAGGTCACCCCCAGCAATCCGCGCTCGCCGTTGGAGAAGACCGTCACCTGCAGGAACGGGGTCGGCAGCAGGGCGCCGTTCTTGATGATCCGCAGGCGCCCCTGCTTCTCGCAGAGGAACAGGCGGCCGTCGGGAGACATCGAGATCGCCGTCGGCTGGTCGAGCCCCGACGCGATCTGGGTCTCGACGAACCCTTCCGGCAGGGTGATGGCCCGCGCGGCGGCCCCGTAAGTGACGAAGGTGAGCAGGGAGAGGAGGACCCAACGTACCGAGATGTGGTTTCGAGCTGGCATGGCGGGGATTTTAGCGGAACTTGGCGGCTATGCGGTGCTCGGAGCGATCCGGGCGGCGAAGCTGAAGGGCGACCGCAGGTCGCCCCTACAACCTGCGGCGCAAGGTATACGTGGGGCGCAGGTTGTAGGGGCGACCTGCGGTCGCCCTCAACGGCGCCGCTACCGGATCGCCCCTTCTGCGCGATCGTTCGGAACGGACGCCCTCAGGAGATCCAGGCGAACGCCTGCCGGATCTCGTCGCGCAGGGCGGGCCACTCGAGGGGCTTGGCGAGGAAGGCGAAGGCGCCGGAGCCGAGGGCCCGCTCGCGCAAGGCGTCGTCCATGTGGCCGGTGATGAGGACGACGGGGAGGTCCGGGTCGGTCTTCGCGAGGTGCCGCTGGAGGTCGAGCCCGTTGGCGTCCGGCAGGACGACGTCGAGCACCAGGCAGGCGGGCCCCTCGGGGCGCCGGTAGGCGAGGAACTCGCGGGCGGTGGAGAAGGACCTCACGGCGAAGCCGGTCATCCGGAAGAGCTCCCCCAGGTCCCGGCGCACCGACGGATCGTCGTCCAGCAGCAGGACCGACCGGCGGAGAGGCTTGCCGGTCTCCCGGTCCGAGGAGCCGGGCGAGTAGAGCAGGGAGCCGCCGGGCCGGTGAAACGTCCCCGTCGATCCCGGGTTCGATCCGCAACGCATGGGCTTCATCATGGCCGTCCTTGGTCCGAAGCGCGAAGGCGCAGGCCTTTTAGTATAAACCGCTCGGAGTTAAATAGCGATCGTGCAAAGCAAATCGCGCCGGTGGGGTTGGCACATCCATTGAAGAGAAACGCGGGTGAAGGAGGTCACACGATGGAGATCGACGTGCAGCACGATGAACAGGCGGGCAAGTACTATGCCGTGATCGACGGCCGGGAGGCGGTCTGCGAGTACGGACCGGCCGGCGAGGGGCGGCTCAACTTCTTCCACACCTACGTCCCCAACGAGCTGCGCGGCCGGGGGGTCGCGGACGAGCTCGTCCGCGTCGCCCTGGACGACGTCCTGGCGCGCGGCCTCAAGGTCATCCCCTCCTGCTGGTTCGTCCGCGTCTACATCGACCGGCACCAGAAGTACCAGGCGGCGCTGGCCTGACGGTCTTTTCCCCGGCGATCTTCTCCCGGCGACCGTCTCCCCGGGTGGCGCGGAGGCCCGCGGCTCCGATATCCTCCGCGTCGCCATGCAAGTCGAAGACATCGTCCAGATCCAGGATCGCTTCCGGAGCGAGATCGGCCAGGTCACCGACTTGGCGCAGCTCGATCAGCTCCGGCGCGACTACCTGGGGAAGAATAGCGGCCTCAAGGCCGCGCTCAAGGATCTGCGCAGCGTCCCCGAGGGGAGCCGGGCGCAAATCGCCAAGCTGCTGAACGACGCCAAGTCGGAGATCGAGGCGGAGCTCGACGCCTTGAAACTGCGCCTGGAGGAGGCTAGCCGCCGGGCGCAGATCGAGGGGGAGTGGGTGGACCTCTCGCTGCCGGGGATCGCCCCCCGCCGCGGCGGGCGCCATCCGGTGACCGAGGTGGAGTCCCTCTGCCTGGGCGTGCTGCGGCAGCTCGGCTTCAAGCTGGAGGTCGGCCCCGAGGCCGAGACGGAGTTCTACAACTTCGACGCCCTCAACATCCCGGCCCACCACCCCGCGCGCGACATGCAGGACACCTTCTTCCTCGGCGGCGGTCTCCTGCTCCGCTCGCACACCACCACCGTGCAGGCGCGGACGCTCGAGCGGCGGCCGCCGCTGCCGATCAAGATCGCCTCGGCCGGCCGGGTCTACCGCAACGAGGCGGTCGACGCCACGCACATGCCGATGTTCCACCAGCTCGAGGGGTTCTGGCTCGACACCGACCTCACCTTCGCCCATCTCAAGGGGATCCTCCGCTTCGTGGTGCAGGGGCTCTATGGCGAGGAACGGCGCTTCCGCTTCAAGCCGAAATACTACCCCTACACCGAGCCGTCGATCGGCATGGACATCGAGTGCATCACCTGCCACGGCGCCGGCTGCTCCGCCTGCCACGGCGCGGGGTGGGTGACGATCATCGGCGCCGGCATGGTCCACCGCAACGTGCTGCGGACCTTCGGCTACGACCCCGACGAGGTCAGCGGCATCGCCTTCGGCTGGGGGACCACCCGCATGGCCTCGCAGTGGATCGGCCTCGGCCGCATCAAGAGCCTCTACGAGCAGGATCTCCGGCTGCTGCGGGCGATCCACGGGGGGGACCGGTGAGGATCTCCCTGAATCACCTGCGGCGCTACTGCCCGGCGCTCCCGGCCGATCCGGTCGAGGCGCGCCAACTGATGGACGACGTCGGCCTCGAGGTCAAGCGGATGGAGGAGGGGGACGATCCGGCGGTCGTCATCGAGTTCCTCGCTAACCGCGGCGATCATCGCTCCTACGCCGGGATCGCGCGGGAGATCGCGGCGCGCCTTCGCGGGCCGATGCTGCTGCCGCCAGTATTGACGCTGGAACCGGCGCTGGCGACCGGCGAGCCCCCCGTCCGGCTCCGCATCGAGACCGATCTCTGCCTGCTCTACACGGCTACTCTTATTGAGGTCAATACCGAGGTCGGGGAGGCCGCCCTCCCAGCGGAGGTCCTGCATCCGCTGATCGCGGCCGAGATGCAGTCGGTGAGCCCCTGGGTGGACGCCACCAACATCGCCAATCTGGAGCTGGGGCAGCCCACCCACGTCTTCGATGCCGACGCCATCGCCGGCGGCATCACCGTCCGCCTCTCGCGGCAGGGGGAGCGCGCGTGGCTGCTCTTCCAGCCGGCGCCGATCACCCTCGACGAGGGGATCCTGGTGATCGCCGACGACGAGAAGATCCTCGGCATCGCCGGGGTCATCGGCTGCGAGGACTCGAAGGCGACCGCCGCCAGCCGCCGGCTGCTGCTCGAATCGGCCGCCTTCGATCCGGTCGCGGTCCGCAAGGGGAGCCGGCGCCTGCGGGTGTCGACCGACGCCTCGGCCCGCTTCGAGCGCGGCTGCGACCCCTCGCTGCCGCTGACCGGCGCCGGCCGGGTGGCGCACCTGCTGGAGACCTGGACCGGCGCCCGCCACCGCGGCGTGGGGGTCGCCGGCGACTGGCGCGACCCCGAGCGCACGATCGCGCTGCGCCCCGACCGGGTCGGCGCCTACTTCCACCGCCGGTTCTCCGCCGCGGAGATCGCCGAGCGCCTCGCCAGCTATGGCTTCATGATTTCGGACGTCTCGGACGGGCCGGAGGAGCTGGCGGTGAGGGTGCCCCCCGCCCGCCTGTGGGACGTCCACAACCGGGAGGACCTCTACGAGGAGCTGGCCCGCAACGTCGGCTACGACGAGCTGCCGCTCGCCCTGCCGCCGGTCGCCATGGGGGTCCAGGAGTCGCCGTGGGAGCTCATCCGGAAGCGGGTGGAGGAGGTGCTGCTCGGGCTCGGCTTCTACGAGGTGATGACCAACGGCTTCTACAGCCGGCAACTGGCCGAGAACCTCGGCATCGCCCCGGGGCATCCGCTCTGGGAGCACGTCGAGACGGTCAACGCCCTCGACCGCTCGTTCTCCCTGCTCAAGAACAACGGCGTCGCCCAGGCCGTCGAGGCCGCCGCGGACAACCTCCGCTTCGGCGTCGACGAGATCAAGATGTACGAGTGGACCCGGACCTTCCACCGCAACCCCGCGGCGGCCAACGGCGTCAACGACGAGCGCGAGATCCTCTGGCTGATCGCCACCGGCCCCTCTCGCGACCCGAGCTGGGCCGACAGGCCCCGCGCGGTCGACGTCTGGTATCTCAAGGGGATCGTCGAGGACCTGGGCACCGAGCTGCGGCTCCCCCTGGAGGTCGCGCACCCCGACCCGGAGGCGCCGCTCTACCCGGTGCTCCACCCCCACCGCCAGGGCGCGATCCGGCTGGACGGCCGGCGGGTGGGGATTTTCGGCGAGCTCGACCCGGCGGTGGCGCGCGCCTTCGGGATCAAGAAGGCCCGCCCCTACTATCTGGAGATCGAAACCGAGGCCCTGCGCCGCGAGCCGCTCCCGGTCGCGTTCGCGCTCCCCCCTCTGCGTCCGCCCAGCGTCCGCATGCTCGCCTTCACGCTCGGAGACCGGGTCGAGGCGGGCGAGGTCGTGGGCTGCCTGCGCGAGAACGGCCCGGACTGGCTGCGCAAGGTCTCGATCGTCGACCTCTTCGAGCACGAGGAGAACGGCGAGCCGGTGCGTACCATCACCTTCGCCCTCGAGTACCGCAACGACCTCTCCGAGCATTCGATCGAGGAGATGAACGCGGTGAGCGAGGGGCTGGTGCGGGCGGTGGAGAGGGATCTCGGCGGGCGGGTGCGGCTGCGGGGGTAGGGACGTAGGACGCCCCTTCGGGGCTGGCCCCCATAGGCGCTGACTTTGGCCTTGACGCTTCGAGTAGGGGCGGGTCTGGACGGTAGGTTGGGGGCTCGACCCGCCCTGTTTTCACGATTTTCGCCGTTGAAGCAGGGCGGGTCGCGCCCCCTCCCACCCGTCCAGACCCGCCCCTACTCGAAGCAAAGTTAACGAGTACCCCGTAGCCCCTAAAACCCCAGCGTCCCGTTCTCCCGCGCCCACGCCAGCTGCTGGGCCAGGAAGTCGCGGGGGTAGGAGATGGCGACGTCCGTCACCTTGCCGGTCTTGTCCTTGACCGGCGACAGGTGGGAGTAGACGCCCGAGTTGAAGATCGGGATGTCGAGATTCTTGTAGCGGGCGATCACGTCGTCGCGCACGGCGGGGTCGAAGTGGAGGCCGTACTTGTCGACCAGCGCCTTGATCCCGTCGTAATCCCCGGTGGCCTTGATCCGCATGATCTCGGCGAGCAGCTTGCCCACCGCCGCATGCGCCTGGTCGTAATCCTTCACCTCGATGTACCAGTGGCCGTTCTTCCGCACCCGCTCCAGGGCGCCGGCCTCGATCAGGTAGTTGGCGACCAGGAGCCGGGAGCGGTCGTGGTCCTCCTGGACCGTATCCCCCGTCGGGTAGTTCTTGAGCGGGATCACACCCGACCGCGCCAGCTGCCGGTAGAGCTCGTGGCCGACCTCGCGGACGTCCTGGACTCCCAGCTCGGTCAGCTTCGGGTCGTAGATGTCCCAGTAGGCCACCAGGTCCGCCCGTGCCTCCTCCAGGGTCGAGGCGTACTCCCGCAGGTAGGTCGTCGGGTCGTTGGGCACCACCACCTTGCCCGAGCCGTGGCCGATGATCTCGTGCAGGGCAGTGTGGAGGTTGTCCGCCTGCGGGCCGTACCTGGCGTAGAGCGCCGCTTCGTCCGGGTTGTCCGAGAACTCGGCCGCCACCTTGGAGCCGCGGGTCGCGTTGAAGCCGTTGACCGAGGAGGTCAGCAGGATGCTCTTGGTGCCGTACTTTTCGCGGACGTCCTGCTCGTTCGGCAGGTTGTCGCCGATCGTCGAGACGCGGAAATCGCCGCTCGCGATGAGCGTCTCGATCGCCTTGCCGACCGGCGGCTTGACGTCGAGCTTCTTGAACCGCTCCTCCCACGGCGCCTTGTGCTCGAAGTAGACGGCGTTCTCGGCCAGCTTGCGCATCAGCGGCGCGATCCCCTGATCGACCACGGCCACCACCATCTGCGCCGACCCCTTGATGCCGCGGGCGTCGCGGTAGACCTCGATGAAGCCGGAGGCGAAGTCGAGGCTCTCGTCGTTCTGGATCCAGAGGACGTTGTAGTCGTGCCAGTCCTTGAGATCGCCGGTCTGGTAGAAGCGGACCAGGGCGCGGATCACCTTGGCCAGCCCGGGATCGGCCGCCCGCGCGGCCTCCTCCAGCTCGCGGTTGACCGCGCTCAGCTCCCTGGCGTAGAGCCCGGGGCGGATCTTGCCGTCCGGCGTGCCGGCCCGGTAGACCTCCTCGACCAGCTTGCCGTTCTGCTTGACCAGGAGGGAGTTCAACGGGTGCCGCTCGGCGAACCCCTTGAGATCCTCGAGCTTCACCCCCTGGTAATAGTGGTTGCTCGACGCGGTGAGGATGTCCTCGCCCGGCGGCGGGTTCTTGGTGGTGAGCTGAGGCTGGAACCCGGGATCGAAGAGGGGCGCCTGCAGCGACTTCAGCGTCTGCGCGAGCTGAGTCTGCGTGCCTAGCCGGGCGCCGTGGGCCTGGGCCTGCTCGGCGGCCTGCGCGAGCTGCTCGAACGAGATCGCGGGCACGAACTTCTCCCCCGTCGTCTCGTTGTGGTTTCCGTTATTGCCGAAAAAGAGCATCGTGTAATCGACGATCGCCTTCCGCACCGGCTCCGGCAGCCGTTTGGGGTCCTCCACCAGGGCGCCGAGGAGCCGCTTGGCCGTCAGTCCGTAGTCGGACATCTGGTCGTAGAAGATCGGATCGAGCTGGACCGCCGCCTGATAGAGGTGATACGCGACCAGCTTCTGGCTCGGCGGCAGCTTGGAGAAGCTCGGGGCTTCGACCTGCAGGAAGCCGCGTTCACCGACCCGCGCCACCAGGGGCGAGGAGGGGGATGGGGCCTGCGCGAGCAGCGGTACGGCCAGCAGCGAGGCGAGCGGGATCAGGGCCAGCGTTCGGCGGAAGGTCATGGGTCTCTCTTTCCTTGCGAGGGAGGAGGCGGATGGCGCGCTCCAGGAGGGCATTGTAGACCGCCTTGCCAGCCCCCCCGCCGATACGACATCATCGCCCCCTATCTAGGAGGATCTACCTTTGAGAAAGCTCATTCTTTCGCTGGTCGGCGCCGCGTTCCTGCTCGCCGCCACCCCGAGTTTCGCCGGCATTCATTACAAGTCCGTCACCAAGACGGAGGCCGAGGGCTCCAGGGCGAAGGGCAGCGACGTCCAGGCCGAGGGCTGGGTCTCGGGGGAGAAGGCGAAGGTCGCCTTCCTGTCCAGCAACGGCAGCCCCTTCGCCCAGGAGGGGACCTACATCCTCACCAAGGACGGCGGCAAGACCCTCTACCTGGTCAATCCCAAGGAGAAGACCTACGCGCAGTGGAGCCTCCAGGGGTTGCTCGGGACGGTCGGCGCGGTGATGAACGGCATGGGACCGCTGCTCAAGGTGCAGTTCTCCGACCTCAAGTCGGCCAAGGTCGCGGACGAGGACGGTGGCCAGATCCTGGGTTTGCCCACCCGCCATCACAAGGTCCACACCACCTACACCATGACCATCAAGGTGCTGGGCATGGGCAACACGGCGAACGTGGTCAGCGATCAGGACGTCTGGGCGACTACCCGGCTCACCGACGTCGCCTTGGGCGTCTGGCTCCGCGCCGATCCGCCGCGCACGGGCAACGCCGAGTTCGACAAGCTCCTCGCCAGCCAGGCGACGGGGTATCAGGGCTTCCCCCTGAAGGCCGTCACCACCAACGTCTCTACCCCGCAGAAGGGGAACAAGGGGGCGACCACCTCCCGCACCACCGTCGAGGTGACGGAGCTCGACCGCAACGCCACCATTCCGGCCTCGGCCTTCGAGATTCCCGCCGGTTACAAGGAGGCCGAGATGGTCCCCACCGAGCAGGGCGCGCAGCAGGACGACGAGAAAGAGGAAGAAGGGGGCCTGCGCGGGCTGCTGAAGCGGAAGAAGGGGAGCGGGGGAGGCTTCTAGCCATGAAGCGGATCTCTCTTTCCCTGTCGCTGCTTCTGCTCGCCTTCGCCCCTCTCCTGCGGGCGGACGCCAAGAGCTACGGCGCGGGGGTGACCCTCGCCGAGACCACCTCGGTGGCCAGGATCCTGGCCGATCCCGACGCCTACGTCGGCAAGAAGGTCCGCATCGAGGGGAAGGTGGCGGACGTCTGCCCGATGAAGGGGTGCTGGATGGAGCTCTCCGAAAAGGCCGGCGGATCGTCGCTGCGCGTCAAGGTGGACGACGGGGTGATCGTCTTCCCGGTCACTTCCAAGGGGAAGCTCGCGGTGGCCGAGGGGATCGTCGAGGCGATTCCGATGACCCGCGAGCGCTACGTGGCCTGGCTGGAGCACCTGGCCGAGGAGCGCGGCCAGAAGCTCGACGCCGCCACCGTGGGGAAGGGCCCCTTCCGCATCCTCCAGCTCCGCGGCACCGGCGCGAGGATCTCGGAGTGAGCGATTCGGGGGGCGATCGTCCCCAGGGCGAGCGGCTCGGCAGCCGCGAGATCTACCGCGGCCGCACCTTCGACGTCGACGTCGACCAGGTGCGCCTCCCCAACGGCAGGGAGGTGGAGATGGAGTTGGTGCACCACCGCGGCGCCGCCGCCGTGGTGCCGGTGCTCGACGACGGCACCGTGCTCCTCGTCCGCCAGTACCGCTACGCCACCGGCGGCTGGCTCCTGGAGATCCCGGCCGGCAAGCTCGACGGCGGCGAGTCCCCCGAGACCTGCGCCGGCCGCGAGGCCGAGGAGGAGGTCGGCTACAGACCCTCCAAGCTCGAGCCCCTCGGCTGGATCTGGTCCACCCCCGGCTTCGCCGACGAGAAGATCTGGCTCTTCCTCGCCACCGGCCTCGAATCGACGAAGCAGGGGCTGGAAGAGGACGAGGTCCTCCAGATCGAGCGTATGCCCCTCCAGGAGGCGATCGACAAAGCCGCCAGCGGCGAGATCCACGATGCGAAGTCGGCGGTGGCTTTGCTGCGGGCGGCTCGGGTGTACGCGGGCAAGGCCTGACCGGCGTTCCAGCTTTTTCCCGGCCCAAAACCTGCATATCCCCCCGGCGCCGTTTCCGGCGTTTCTCGCCGTCTTTTTCTTCCAGGAGAGAACAACGAATGCGCTCCGCAACCCTGCTGGAACCTCGCCGGTTCGAGGTCGATTCGATAGAGACGCCCGCCCCGGGAGAGGGGGAGGTGCTGCTCAAGGTCCGCGGCTGCGGCGTGTGCGGCTCGGACATGGGACCCTGGAAAGGGATCCAGGGTCTCGAATACCCCATGAAGCCCGGCGCTCCCGGGCATGAAGTCTTCGGCACGGTCGAGGCGCTCGGGTCCGGTGTCGAGGGGCTGAAGGTGGGCGATCCGGTGACCGCCCTCAGCTATCGCGCCTACTCCGAATACGACATCGCACGAGCGGCGGACATCGTGCCGCTCCCACCATCCCTCGCCGGTCGGGTGGTACTGGGCGAGCCGGTGGCGTGCGCGGTCAACGTCTCCCATCGGGCGGGCGTGAAGGACGGCAACGTGGTGGTCCTGCTCGGCACCGGCTTCCTCGGCACCCTGATGCTCCAGCTCCTCAACCTCCCGGACGCGCCGTCGCCGTCGCGAGTGATCACCATCTCCCGCCGCAGACTCTCCGAGGAGATGGCAGACCGGCTGGGCGTCGACGAGTCGCTGACCTATGAGGACGACGTCCACAACCGCGTGGGCGCGGTGACCGGCGGGCAGATGGCCGACGTGGTGATCGAGGCGACCGGCAAACAGCGCCCGCTCGACCTCGGCGGCGAGCTGACCCGGGTGCGCGGCCGGCTGATCGTCGCCGGCTATCACCAGGACGGCCCCCGCACCGTCAACATGCAGCTCTGGAACTGGCGCGGCATCGACATCATCAATGCCCACGAGCGGGACCCCGAGATCTACAAGCGTGGCATGGAGGAGGGGGTGCGGCTGCTGGCCGAGGGGGGGCTCGACCTCGAGCCGCTGATCACCCATACCTTCCCGCTGGCCGAGATCAACCGCGCCTTCGCCACCTCCGAGGAGAGGCCGGAGGGGTTCCTGAAGTCGGTCGTGCTGCCGGAGGCCGGAGCTTGAGCGCGCCGCGACTGGGGTTCGTCGGCCTCGGCTGGATCGGGCGGATGCGTCTCGACGCCCTGGCCGAGGCTGGGGCCGCCGAGGTCGCGGCCGTCTGCGAATCGGCCCCCGAGCGTCTGGCGCAGGCGGGGGACGCCCACCCCAAGGCCGCCCGCTTCGCCGGTTTCGACGGGCTGATCGAGCGGGCCGGAGAGCTGAATCTCGACGGCGTCGTCATCGCCACCCCCAACGCCCTCCACGCGCCGCAGACCCTGGCGGCGCTGGATCGGGGGCTCGCCGTCTTCTGCCAGAAGCCGCTGGCGCTCGACGCCCGTGAGGCCCGCGCCATGGTGGCGGCCGCCCGCGAGGCCGACCGCCTGCTGGGCGTCGACTACTCCTACCGCTTCACCGACGGCGCCCGCGAGCTGCGGCGCCTGGTGCAAGCGGGAGAGCTGGGGAAGATCTTCAGCCTCGAGCTGGTCTTCCACAACGCCTACGGCCCGGACAAGCCCTGGTGCTTCGACCCCCGCCTCGCCGGTGGCGGCGCGCTGATGGACCTCGGCGTCCACCTGATCGACCTCGCCTTTTGGCTGCTGGACGATCCCCCGATCCGTCGTGTCCGGGGCGGGGCCTTCCGCCGCGGCGAGCGTCTCTCGCTCGGCCGCCTGACCCCCTCCGGCGAGACCGCCGTCGACGACTTCGCCAGCGCCTGGCTCGACCTCCAGGAGGGGGGCACCGTGGCCTCGCTGGCCGTGAGTTGGAACGCCCACGCCGGCCGCGACTGCGTCCTCCGCGCCGCCCTCTTCGGCACCGAGGGAGGGGCCGAATTCCGCAACGTCGACGGCAGCTTCTACGACTTCGAGCTGGAGCGCTTCAACGGCCGTTTGGGCCAGGTGGTCACCCGCGAATCCAAGGACTGGCTCGGCAAGGCCACCCTCGACTGGGCGCGGCGGCTGGGCGAATCCAATCGGTTCGATCCGGAGATTGAAAGGAGCGTCAGGGTGAGCGAGGTGGTGGATGGGATTTATGGGCGGTAGAGGAATCATCCATTTCTCGCTAAACCATAATAAACTTTCTAAAGATCTTTCCAAGTGCAGCAAATAGAAAATCGCACCTCCACCTTCCAAGAATTACCGTCCAAAGTGCTGGAGGTTACATCAGCAGCGACAAGTTCATGGCTTTCGCAAGCCTCGCGGGCTTTATCATCTGCAATACCCTTGAGTTCCTGACACATCTGAACGACCTCGGCATGCGAGATATGTTCTTTTTTTAGCGGAATGGTGTGCTTAACTGGTATAATTCCGCCAATCTGCCTTGTAGAGACAGTTAATTTTTCTATCACTTGCGCTTTGAGACGACGCTGTAAAGGGTCGTGCAGGCCCTTTGGTGCCAATCGTACCCACGTGCGCCACGGCATAGACTCTACGTGTTCAAATGATGGGTTAATATAATGGAAAGCACTTGTCAAGCGCTTGTTGCAAGCTTCTGCGTATATTGCCGCTAGCCCACCCATAATGATGATCATCAGCAACAGAATATATTGAGGTAGCATAACATAAGCCGAGTCGCCATAAGATTCTGCTATTGGTAAAGTTCTCCTGTTTATGTCCGTTATATAGAATTGCACGATAGACGGGATTAAGAATACCAAGCTAAGCATTAACTTCTTGGTAGTCGACGATTGCCACTGAGCTAGTGTTGGTGGCGAACTGAAGACTTGGTTCATTACAAGAGAATGGTAAAGATAGTTGGCAGTGCTCTCACCGTTTGAAATGCGACTACTGCGGTCATGCAGTCGCCGTACTTTGAACAGTGCCAAATGGAGATTCTCATGCTCTCGCATTAGTGAAAACAATAGGAGCAATAATAAGAGTACGTAAGCGATACCGCTAAAAAGGCCTAGGTCATTTACGTCGAATGTGACGCCAAGGCCGGGTATCTCAATCAGCATTACTCGTTCGATTCTCGATTTACGGTAATCGTCTAGGCTTTCTTTCAGTTCGTCGAGGCTCGAGAATTTGTGATTAGTATTTTTTTGTACCTCTGCATTGGCGGCTGTTTCATTTTGAGTTATCTTGGTTATTTCATAAAGATTATTCAACTTGGTGTAGCGTTGTGCTATCCAGCTCTGATCGGTTGTGTTCCACTGAGCTACAAGCACAACGATAGAGAAAATTACAATAATGTATGTTACGTATCGTACTCGTTCAGCTGAGCCGCGGAAGGTTTCTACATAATGCGATAGCTCAAGGTGTTCATGAAGTGCCTCGGGTCTGGTTTCTGCTTCTGGTAGGTGCAAAAATTCAGGCAACATAGACGTTATCCCTGGTAAGTGCAGCTTCTCAAGATCGTGCCTCGTTAAAATTCGGAGATCGTTGGACCTAGGTTATGGCAAAGATTGCTATATATCTTTGAGCTGTGTCTGTGCTAATTCAGTTTAGAAGGATTCTTGGCGCTCGTCAATCTGGTGTGTGGCGGATCTTGGGATGTACTGTAAGCTATTGCCCCCAGCGGCAACTCACCTTGTCTAATCCTGGTTGGAACGGCTTGACCGGAAAGAATGGCCCGAAGTGAGATTACACTCACGCCCGAACCTACTGATCGGGGAGTGGCAGATGAGGCGGCAAGCCCTTCGAGAGACGTCCCGTGGTCCCCGTGGACTTGGGGAGGGTGTCGTTCAGGACATGGGAACGTATCTACGGCCTCCGAGGAACTGCGCCTTCACACCTTCCGTCGGGTGCGCTTCAGCGCCAACTCCGAAGCACGGCTGGCGCGGAGGCGAGCGCGGCGGCGGTGAGCAGCATTCCGGCCACGACGAATGGTGGCCGCTCCGCCCGTTCCAGGGAAGCGGCGAAGACCAGCAGGCCGATCCCGGCCGTCACCAGAACGATATCCAGCAGCGCCAGAGCGAGCTTGGCGCGAGGCCGTGACGATCGATGAAGGAGCGTCGCGGCGATCGCGACCGCGACGATCGGTGCGATCACCATGTGCTGGATCGCGCTGTCCACGGTATTTCCAAGGCTCCCCTGGCCTCGTGACTGCAAGACCGCCAGTTGCAGAAGCAGGCCCCAGGCGCAGACCAGCGACATGCCGACGACGGCGCTCCAGACGGCCGCCAGGAGCGCGAGAGTCACCGAGCGCGAGCGCCGAAGGGTCAGGGTGGCGGCAGCGCCGAACAATACGACCATGACTCCCATCTCGGTCGCGGGAACGATGGCATTCAAGGGCGACGGCAGGTCGGCGAGGCTTTCAACCGTCAGGCTGGCCGCTCCGGTCACGCCGAGGAGAACCCCCAGGGGCAGCGCCGGTTCGCAGCGAAGCCTCCACCTCCACCCCTTGCCGCTTCCACGCCCAGACCCCCGCGCCCAGATACGCGAGGAGAACGACGCTCAGCAATCCGAGTTGCGGTACGCCCGAGCCGTCGGATAGCGCCGGGGTCGCTCCGGTACACAGTGGCGACCCCGATCACCAGCGCACCGCCGACCACGATGCCGGCGAGCCGCGCCCTCGGGAAGTTCCGATGCGCTCCTGCTGTTCATGCCGTCCCTTATACCTCAGGAGAAGGCTCGGCGAAGGCGGGAGTGCCGGTCTGAATGTCCGGCGTCTCGATGTGCTCCGGACGAAAGCCGACGCCCACCACCCGCGCGCTCAGCGGCCGCAGCAGGGGTGCCAGCAGGCCGATCAGCTTCCTCGCGGGCCAGGAGAGGGGGAACGGTTCTCCGTTCCGGCCGAACATGCGGCGGTGGACAAAGACTTGGCCGGCC
Organism: uncultured Acidobacteriota bacterium; assembly: GCA_963698025.1. Classification (GTDB taxonomy): domain Bacteria; phylum Acidobacteriota; class Thermoanaerobaculia; order Multivoradales; family UBA5704; genus DATARR01. The sequence continues at coordinate 5,551,813 of OY969112.1, forward strand.
TGGATTCTGCGGACCGGCATCTCCCGGCGTTGCTGCACGCGGCGGAGATCGTCCTCGGTGACGGTTCCCTGCCGGAGCTTCGGGACGAGCAGGTTGGCTGCCGCCACCGCGTCCTGGATCGCGAGGTTGATGCCGACGCCGCCGGCGGGGGACATGGCGTGCGCGGCGTCGCCAATGCAGAGCAGCCCCGGGCGATGCCAGTCGCGCAGGCGGTTCACCTGCACGGTCAGCAGCTTCACCTTGTCCCAGCTGTCGAGCTCGCCCACCGTGCCGGCCAGGAAGGGCGCGGCGCTCACGATGCCGGCGCGGAATGCTTCCAATCCTTGGCGCTGGATCTCCTCGAACGTGCCCTTCTGGATGATCGAGGCGCACTGGAAGTAATCACCGCGATCGATCGTGATCAGGATCTTGCCGTTCCGGACCCGCCCCAGCGATGGCGTAGAGTCGACGGCGCCCTTCGGGATGCGATACCAGAGGACGTCGATGGGGACGCCGAAGTCCTGGACCTTCATCCCGGCCCGCTCGCGCACGGTGGAATGCCGCCCGTCCGTGCCGAAGACGAGGTCGGCCCGCACGTCCAGCTCCCCCTGCTCCGTCTTCGCCTTGACGCCGACCACGCGGTCCCCCTCTTCGATCAGTTCGGTGACTTCCGCGTTCATTTGAAGATGAAAGGCCGGATAGCGCTTCGCGTGAGACGCCAGGAAATTCAGGAAGTCCCATTGCGGCATGAGAGCGATGAACTTGCAGCGCGTCGGCAGGTGGCTGAAGTCCGGTCCAGGATAGTCGCGATCCCCGACGGTTATCTTGAGCTGGTGGATCTCCTGGTGCGGCACCCGCAGGAACTCCTCGAGCAGGCCGAGCTCGCCCATCAGCTCCAGCGTGGAGGGGTGGACGGTGTCCCCCCGGAAATCGCGGAAGAAATCCGCATGCTTTTCGAGGACGATCACCTCGACGCCGGCGCGGGCGAGGAGAAATCCGAGCATCATGCCGGCGGGTCCGCCGCCGGCGATGCAGCAGGTGGTCCGGATCGATTGCGGGTTCTGTGGAAGTGGATTCATGGCAAGGCCGTCCCCGCCTACCGCTCGCTGTCCAGCATCCGCATCTGGTGCTCGTCGTAGCGGGTGCCGGCGACGGCGGAGGCGGGCACGGCCTCCTCGATGCGGGAGAGATCCTCAGGTGACAGTGAAATCCGGAGGGCGCCGAGCGACTCCGCGAGCTGAGCCCGGGTGCGCGCGCCGACCACGGGCACGATGCTCTTGCCCTTGGCGAGCACCCAGGCGATGGCGAGCTGCGTCGGAGAGATCCTCTTTTCGGCGGCGAGCGCCTCCAGCGCTGCGACGAGACGCTGGTTGCGCTCGCCGTTCTCCCCTTTGAAGCGCGGTAGGTAGGCCCGGAAGTCCCCCTGGCCCGACGGTCTGGAGCCGCTGAGCAGCCCGCGCGAGAGAACGCCGTAGGCGGTGACGCCGATGCCGAGCTTGGCGAGCAGCGGAAAGATCCGCTCCTCGGGGCCGCGGCTGATCAGGGCGTACTCGATCTGCAGGTCGGCGATTGGGTGCACGGTCTGGGCCCGGCGGATGGTCTCCGGCCCGACCTCGGACAATCCAATAGCGCGGACGTAGCCGGCCTGGATCAGCTCGGCGATGGCGCCGATCGTCTCCTCGATGGGCACGGCGGGATCGAGGCGCGCCGGGCGGTAGATGTCGATGTGGTCGACGCCGAGGCGGACCAGGGTATAGGCCAGCGCGGTCTTCACCGCCACGGGGCGGGCGTCGAAGCCGATCCAGCTCCCGTCGGGGCCGCGCTGGGCGCCGAATTTCACGGAGAGCAGGGCGCTGTCCCGGCGGCCCTTGAGCGCGCGGCCGATGAGCATCTCGTTGTGCCCCATGCCGTAGAAATCGCCGGTGTCGAGCAGGTTGACGCCCTGGTCGAGCGCCGCGTGGATGGTGGCGATGCTCTCGGTCTCGTCGGCGTGGCCGTACATCCCGGACATCCCCATGCATCCGAGCGCGAGCGGAAAGACGGTCGGCCCGGTGGAACCCAGTTGGCGGAGTTGGGTAGAATCTTGTGTCGTCATGCGTCCACGGTAGGACAGGGTGTTCCTCTTGGCAAGACGGTAACGAATCCCATTCTCCGGCGCCAAAGAGGTGACGCCTTTATCCAGAGGGCCACCCAGAGAAAGGATCCCATGAACCACCGCTCGCTGTCCCGCGCTCTCCTGCTCGTCGCCGCCGTCCTCGCCCTCCTCCCGGTCCCGCGGCCGGCACTGGCCGATCCGCCGATCCCCGCGGAGGTCTGGGTGACCTGCAAGCCGGTCGAATCGATGGTCTATCTCGGCACGCGGTTCCACGTGAAGTGCGACCAGGGTTGGACGAACCCCTCGACAAGCCACCAGTATCCCTACTTCGCGATCGCCGCGACCAACGACGCGCGCGTGCAGCAGGCGATGAGCATGGCGCAGACCGCCCAGATCTCGGGCAAGCGGGTGAGGATGCTGATCAAGACCAGCTCCTCGTTCAACCCCTCCGGCTGCCAGACGGACGACTGCCGGGCGTTCATCTCGATCGGGGTGGTGAACTAGGTACGGAGCCCCGCCCCTATTCCCGGACCAGCAGGTACTCCTGGATCCCGTGCTTGAGCAGGAAGGAGCGGTCGACGCGGAACCCCTTGAGCAGGCCGGTGACCTCGGCCGGGGCGAGGCGCGGCGAGGGGCGCTCGCTGGACGTGCGCCGCTCGTAGATCAGGTGCTGGTCGTCCTTGATCCGGAACCGGTACGGCTGGGCCGGGATCGTCTTGTGGTACGAGACCAGTGCGAAGACCAGCGCGCCGCGGTTGGTGAGCTTCCGCAGCTGCTCGGAGAAGGCCGCCAGCTCCTTGCGCTGGAGGTAGTCGAAGAGGTCCCAGGCGAGGACCACGTCGAAGCGGGTATCCTCCGGCAGCGACAGGAACTCGGCGAAGAAGTTGGGACCCGCGAGGTCGCCGTCCCCGCCCGTGGTGCGGGAGGAGAGGGCGGCGTAGAGGTCCTCGATGTAGAGCTTGCAGCCGTACTGGGACAGGAACTCGACGTTCGAGCCGACCGCCGAGCCGAGGTCCAGCACCTGCAGCTTGCGCCGGCGGATCTCTTCGCAGAGGGCCGCCAGCGCGAGGGAACGATGGACGTCGGGCTCGACTTCGGTCTGAACCCGGCCCTGTTCCTTGCGGGGGCCGGAGCCGCGGGAGGAAGAGAACCAACTCATCAGGCGGTGGCCTTCACTCCAGCGGCCTCGGGCCGGTTCGCCTCACGGTCGGAATTCCGGGGAGCGCCGCCGCCGGTCTCCTTCGGAGCCTCCATGTCGATGCTCCCCTTGAAGCGGGAGCCGTCCTCGAGCATGACGCGAGGGGCCGTGATGTTGCCCCGGATCGCGCCCGCCTGGCGGAGGATCGCCTGCTCGCGGGCGAAGACGTTGCCGTCCACCTCGCCCTCGATGATGACGACTTTGCCGAACACGTCGGCCCGCACGCGGCCGTTCTTGCCGATGGTCACGTTGTTCTGCTTGAGGTCCACTTTTCCCTCGACCCGCCCCTCGATCACCAGATCCTCCTCGCCGGAAAGGTCCCCCTTGATGAAGATCGAGGGGCCGATCGTGGCGTTGGTCGAGCTGCGCCGGGGCGGCTCGTTGGGAGCGGACGTGGGCGCGGACGACGGCGCGGGAGCCGAAGCGGTCATGGGGCGCGGTGCGGGGTTCGGCTCGGGGTGGTGGGCCGGTGGGTCGTCACTCTTCTTCCAAACCATTGAAACTTCTCCTTCTCGACAATTGGAGTGAGTAAAGGGAGGGTATGGGCCATAGGAGGAGAAGTCAAGGAGAAAATAGCCGGGTGTCAATGTTTTCCATGAAGACAACCCGGATCAGGGCGACCCGCGGTCGCCCTCGGCATTCCGGTCGCCTCACCCCACCAGCCGCGCGTTGAGCGTGATCTCGACGCCGCCCAGGGCCTGCGAGACGGGGCACCCTTCCTTGGCCTTGCGGGCGTGCTCCTGGAAGGTCGCCTCGTCGAGGCCCGGCACCGTGGACTCGTTGTCGAGCTCGACACGGGTGATCTTGAACCCCTCGCCGACCTTCTCGAGGTGGACCTTGGCGGTGGTGGCCACGCGCGTGGGCGTGAGCCCCGCGCGGCCGAGGCCGGCCGAGAGGGCCATGGAGAAGCAGCCGGCGTGCGCGGCGCCGATCAGCTCCTCGGGGTTGGTTCCCGTCCCCTCCTCGAAGCGCGAGCCGAACGAGTACTGCCCCTCGTAGGCACCGCTGCCCAGCTTGATCGTCCCATGGCCTTCCTTGAGGCCGCCTTCCCAAACCGCACTGGCTTTACGTACCGGCATAGAGAAAATCCTCCTTCAGGATCGTGTCGTCGAATTCAGTTAGGGCTTGCCGGGCGGCCGCGCCGCCCGGAAGTCGAGATGCAGGTCGGGCGAGAGCTTGCGCAGGCCGGTGATCTCGACCGCACGCTCGGACGCCTGCCAATCGACGTGCAGGAGGACCTCGACCTTGTCGCCCGCCCGGATCTCGGACAGCGGGACGTTCCTGGCGACCAGGAAGGGCATGGTCATCGAATCCATGCCTTCCACCTTGCTGTCGCGGGTCACGAAGCCGTCGACCGCTTCATGATGAAGGACGAACAGATGGCCGTTGGCATCGTTGGGCAGCTCCACCACCTCGGCGCGGACGGTGTAGTTCTGCCCCCTGGGGCGTCCACATCCGGCGGCGAGCAGGGCGGCCAGGCAGATCAGGACGAGGCTCCATTTCAGCGCTTCCCGCATCGCTCCCTCCCTCGGGGCCGGATCGTAGCATGGGCCTGGGTGAGGGTTTGATAAGGTAGGCGGCGGTTGAGAGAAGGAGGAGTGGAATGAGCGATCAGGGCGATCTCCGGTTGGGTGGCTACAGCGCCGCGGTGGACGCGCGGCTGGCGTCATGGCAGGAGGAGGGCTTCGGCAGGCGGCTGTGGGAGAAGGATCACACGCTCTGGTCGGCGCAGCCGATCCCGGAGCTGAGCGACCGGCTGGGGTGGCTGGATCTGCCCAACAGCATGACGGCGTTGGTGGACACGCTCTCGCGCCTGGCCCGCGAGGTGGCCGCCGAGGGGATCCGCGACGCCGTGGTGCTGGGCATGGGCGGATCGAGCCTCGCTCCCGAGGTCTTCTCGCGGACGTTCAGCCCCGCCTTCGGGCAGCCGGCGCTGACGGTGCTCGACAGCACCCATCCCGACGCCGTGCGCGCGCTCGGCACCCGGATCGATCCCGAGAAGAGCGTTTTCGTGGTGTCGAGCAAGTCGGGCACCACCACCGAGATGCGCTCGTTCTTCTTCTATTTCTGGGAGCTGCTGAAGGACGTGCCGCAGCGGGGACGGCACTTCGTGGCGGTCACCGATCCCGGCACGCCGCTCGAGAAGCTGGCGCGCGAGCGGGGCTTCCGGGCGGTGATCAACGCGCCCGTGGAAGTGGGGGGACGCTACAGCGCCCTCACCCCGTTCGGCCTGGTGCCGGCGGCGCTGCTCGGCGTCGAGGTCAGCCGCCTGCTCTCAAGGGCACGCGGCATGGCCCAGGCCTGTGGCCCCAACGAGAGCGCCGACGCCAATCCCGGCTTGCGCCTGGGCGCCTCGATGGGCGAACTGGCACGGGCCGGCCGCGACAAGGTGACCTTCGTCACCTCCCACTCGCTGGAGTCCTTCCCGGACTGGATCGAGCAGCTGATCGCCGAGAGCACGGGCAAGATCATTCTCGCCGGCGGCGAGCACCGCGGGATCGTGCCGGTCGCGGGCGAGCCGCTGGGAGCGCCAGAGGCCTACGGCGACGACCGGTTCTTCGCCGCCCTGCTGCTCCAGGGGGACGACGTCGCGGCCATCGAGCAGCGCCTCGGCGCCCTGGAGGGGGCCGGCCACCCGGTGGCCCGCTTCCATCTCTCGGACCGCTACGATCTCGGCGCCGAGATGTTCCGCTGGGAGGTGGCGACCGCCGCGGCCGGCGCCGTGCTCGAGCTCAACCCCTTCGATCAGCCGGACGTGCAACTCGCCAAGGAGCTGGCGGGCAAGATGATGAAGGCCGCCGAGAGCGGCATCCTGCCACCTTCGGAGGGTGAGATTCCCGCCGCCGACGCCGAGGCGCTCGCCGCCGCGCTGACAAAATGGGTGCGCGGCGCCAAGGCCGGGGATTATCTCGGCATCCACGCCTATCTGGCTCCGACCCCGCGCAAGACCGAGGAGCTGCGCGCCCTCCAGGCCGCGCTGCACGAGAAGACCCGGCTCGCGGTCACCCTCGGCTACGGCCCGCGCTTCCTCCACTCGACGGGCCAGCTGCACAAGGGGGGGACGGACCGCTGCCGGTTCATCCAGCTGGTCGACGAGCCGGCGGAGGATCTGGCGGTGCCGGAGACCAGCTACACCTTCGGCACCCTGATCCACGCCCAGGCCGAGGGGGACCGGCAGGCGCTGGAGCAGCGCGGGCGCGAGGTGCTGCGCGTCCAACTCGGCCACGACGACGACCAGGGGCTCCGCCGTCTGATCCAGGACCTGGGGACGGCCTTCTAGGGCTGCTTTTCAAGGGAAGAATCGTCATGATCCTGGCAGGGGACGTCGGCGGCACGAAGACCAACCTGGGCCTGTTCGAGCGGGCAGGGGACGGGCTGCGCCTGGTGCGCTCCGACAAGTTCCACAGTCCGGACTTCCCCGGCCTCTCGGCGGTGATCCACGCGTTCCTGGGGGCCGGGCCGGCCGGCAGCCAACCGGTCGGCAGCATCGAGGCCGCCTGCTTCGGCATCCCGGGGCCGGTGAGCGACAACCGGGCGAGCACTCCCAACCTCGCCTGGGTGGTGGACGGCCCGGCGATCTCCGCCGACATCCGGGTCGAGCGCCTCGCCCTGATCAACGACCTGGTGGCCACGGCGGAGGGGATCCCGCTGCTGAAGCCCGGCGAGGTGGCGGTGCTCCACGAGGGGAGCCCGGAGCCTCTGGGGAACCGGGTGCTGATCGCCGCCGGCACCGGGCTCGGCATGTCCCAGCTGCCGCGGATCGGGGATCGCTGGGTGCCCGTCCCGTCCGAGGGGGGGCATGCCGACTACCCGCCACGGACCGAGGACGAGATCGATCTGCTCCGCTATCTGCGCGAGCATTTCGGGCGGGTGAGCGCCGAGCGGGTGGTGTCGGGACCGGGCCTGTTCAACCTCTACAACTTCCTGCGCGACGCGCGAAAGCTGCCGGAGACCCCCCAGGTGCGCTCGGCGCTCGGCCGCGGGGAGGACCCGGCGAAGGTCATCGGCGAGGCCGCCCTCGCCGCCGGCCCGCACGGGTGCGACCTCTGCTCGCGGGCGCTCGACATGCTCGTCGCCGCCTACGGCGCCCTGGCCGGGAACCTGGCGCTCCTGGGCACGGCGACCGGCGGCGTCTACCTGGGGGGGGGCATCGCGCCGAAGATCCTGCCGCGCCTCACCCTCGGCCCCTTCCTCCAGGCGTTCACGGCCAAGGGGCGCTTCGTCCCCTATCTCAAGAAGGTCCCGGTGCGGGTAATCCTGAACGACCAGGCGGCCCTGCTGGGAGCGGCCCGGCACGCCTCCCTGCTCTCTCCCGGATGAATGCGCCGTTTTGGCGTGAATGCACCTGAAACGGCATGCCAAGATGGTCTCGGGCTCTGGAAGAAGGGCCCCGGATCTTGCAGAAACTTTACAGAGGTAAAGGTCTCGTAAAAAAATTCTTTCCTGGCACCCTAAGTGCATTGTAGACTCTTACCCATACGGACGGAGATAAACTCCGGACCATTCAAGGAGGGCGCTTCTACATGCGCAAGGTTTCGGTTTTTGCTCTGGCTTCCCTGATGACTCTCGGTGCGACTGCGGTCATGGCTCAGGCCACTCCCAGCACCAGCATGGACAAGCCGGCCACCACCAGCGGCTCGATGTCCAAGAAGACCGCCACCACCACCACCACCAAGAAGACCACGACTCACGCGATGTCTGCCAAGGGCGCCGTCACTGCGATGGACGCCACTGCCAAGACCCTCACCGTGGGTTCCAACACCTACACCGTGACCGATACCACCAAGTACATGGCGCACGGCAAGAAGGCGATGATGACCGACGTGAAGGTCGGCGATACCGTCTCGGTGTCCTACACCAAGGACGGCGACACCATGACCGCCACCAAGGTCACGGTCACCAAAGCCGCCAAGATGTAAGACGGCTGGCGACAAAGATTTTCCTTCGATGTCTGGGGAGGCGGCGAGTCATTCGCCGCCTCCCTTTTTCATGCTCCGAGCCGGCCGGGAGGCGGTTCCGGGCCGGAGATCAGGTGCCCGATTTCGGCTGGCGTTTCGATGCTGCTATGATCCGGGGTCTTACGCCAGCCTGGTGACATGGTCGACTACTCGAATATCCCCCGCGACTCGCGGCGCGTCCCCCTGGAGACGCGCGTCCAGTTCAAGTTCGACCGTTTCGACGGCTTCATCAGCGAGTACTCGGCGAACATCTCGCCCGGCGGGATGTTCCTCCGCACGCGGGTCCCCCAGCCCCCCGGCACCGTGCTCGACTTCGAGTTCCGTCTCGGCGACGGCTTCGAGCTGATCCGCGGCAAGGGGGAGGTGGTCTGGAACCGCCTGGAGGACGAGGGGCCGGCGCGGCCGGGCGGCATGGGCCTCCGGTTCATCGACCTGAGCGAGGGGAGCAAGGAGCTCATCTACCGCATCGTCGACCAGCACGTGCTGCAGGGCGGCACGCCGTTCGACGTCACGCAGCGCCCTCCCGATCAGACGCCCATGCTCCCTCTGTCGCCCCCCCTGTCCGGCCTGTCTGGAATGCCGCCGCCGCCCGCCGCTCCGCGAGGGGACGTCTTCGATCTGCCGCCGTCCCGGCCGCCCGCTCCGGGGCCGGACGCCTCCTCGTGGCTCCCGGCCTTCACGGAGCCCGGTCCCGGCGCGCCGCCCGCCGGCGAGCCGTTTCCCGAGCTCCTCTCGGCGCCGCTGGAGCCCGCGCCGGCCGCCGCGCCGCCGATGTTCGCCTCCACGCTCGGCTCCGCCTCGGCACGGCAGCCCCGGCGCGTGGTCCCCTTGGTGCTGCTGGCGGCCGGCCTGCTGCTGGCGGTGGGGCTCTTCCTGCTGCGCGACCGGCTGATGGGCTGGATGGGGCTCGGCGGCGACGACGAGAAGATCGTCCAGGCGGCCCCTCCGGCAGGCGTCCGGAAGCCGAAGGCGCGCCGGGACCAGCCGGGTGCACCGGCTCCGGTCCCCGCTCCCGTTGCCGCGATGACGACCGACGCCGCCGGCACTGCGATGACGACCGACACTCCGGCCGCCGCTCCGGTCCCGGCCCCGGTCGCGCCGGGCAAGACCGTTCCCGCTCCAGCGGTTCCGCCGGCGCCGGTCCATCCGCAGGTGGCGCCGTTCCCCGCGGTGTCCGAGGACGCCGGCCCGGCGCTCACGGCGGTGGAGAAGATCACCTTCGAGGCCGCCGGTGGCGGCACGGACGTGACCCTCTGGGGGAACGGAGCGATCCCGGCCGCCGTCTACACCGAGACCCGGATCGACGGCAATCCGCCGCGCGAGCTGTTCCGTCTCTCCGGCATTCGCCAGCCGTTCCCGAAGGCACGCCTGGTCGCCGGCACCCCGGAGCTCCTGCAGATCCGCACCGGGCTCCACGCCGGGGCGCACGGCAGCGAGCTCCACGTGGTGCTCGATCTGGCGCATCCGAACGTGACCGTCACCCAGGTCGAGCCCGGTCCGCACCGGCTGCGGATCCATCTGCAGCGGAAGTGAGGCCGTGGCGCGGCCCGCGCGGTGTTAACATACCCAATCCTGAATATCCGCCTTTGAAGTAGCGCTGGGAAGAAGCATGCCGTTGAGATCGCTCGAGGACCGCTGATGGCGAACGTGGACCATGTCAAGCGCCAGCTCCTGCGCGACCTGGTGCAGCAGAACGTCGATCTCGCCGCGGGGCGCCTGCCGCGGGGCCTGCGCCGGCGGCGCCGCTGGCCGCCTGCCGTGCGGGTCCTGATGGCGGCGCTCGTCGCGGTCACCCTGCTCGGCTCCTCGCGCCTGATCTCCTCGCGGCTGACCTCCTCGGAAGCAGCGGCCCCCGCGGGGCTGCGCGTTGCCGTGAAGGCCGCCGCCGTGCCGGCGGCCACGCCGCTGCCGACGACCGCGCCACAGCCGGTCGACGCCGCCGTCTTCCCGCTGGCGGTCCACAAGGTCGTGATCGACGCCGGGCATGGCGGCGGCAGCACCGGCACCCGCACGCCACAGGGGATGCTGGAGAAGGAGCTGACGCTCGACATCGCCGAGCGCCTGCGCCGCGTACTGGCGCAGCAGTCCTTCGAGGTGGTGATGACCCGCGAGAGCGACCGCGACGTCTCGCTCAAGGAGCGGGGTGCCCTCGCCAACCGGGCCGCCGGGGACATCTTCGTCTCGATCCACCTCAACTGGATCGAGAACCGGCGCTCGCGGGGGGTCGAGACCTACTACATGGGCGCCACGGATGATCCCTACCTCACCCGGCTGGCGGCCTCCGAGAACCGCGAGTCGGGCTACTCCCTGACCGACATGCGCCTCCTGCTCGACCGCATCTACGCCGGCATGCGGCAGGAGAAATCGCGTAAGCTGGCGGAGACGGTGCAGAGCGCCCTGTTCCAGTCGCTGGGCAAGATGAGCTCCGAGATCCGGGACCGGGGGGTCAAGACCGCCCCCTTTATCGTGCTGCTCACCACCGACATGCCCGCCATCCTCGCCGAGGTCTCCTCGCTGTCGAACGAGGAGGAGGCCCGGCTGCTGACCAAACCGTTGTACCGGCAGTACATCGCCGAGGCCCTCGCCAAGGGGATCCGCGCCTACGCAGGCAGCGAGGAGACCCCGGAGGTGGCCGCGGCCGCCAGAAAGGAATCGCGATGAGTGAGAAGTCCAAAGAGGTCCTGCACGTGGGGATCGACCTGGGAACGTCGAGGAGCTCGATCTCGGCGTCCAACGGCCAGCGCCACGTGATCGAGAGCTACGTCGGCTGGCCGCTCAACATGGTGGCCAAGCGGGTGCTGAAGAAGACCGTCCTGATCGGCCGCGAGGCGCTCGAGAACCGCTCCATGCTGGACCTCCACCGGCCGCTCGAGGAGGGGCTGATCAAGGACGGCTCGGAGAAGGACGAGGCGGCCGTGCGCGAGCTCCTGCGCCACCTGCTGTCGCTGGTGGGGGTCGAGCCCGACGCGCGCAACGGCGTGCGGGTGCGCGCCGTCGTCGGCGTGCCGGCCGAGGCGCTGCGGGTCAACAAGCAGCAGGTGCGCAAGGCGCTCCAGGACGCCGTCGACAGCCTGCTGATCGTCTCCGAGCCGTTCGCCGTCGCCTACGGGATCGAGGCGCTGCTGCACACGATGATCATCGACAGCGGCGCCGGCACCACCGACTTCTGCGTCATGAACGGCCGCCTGCCCACCGAGGAGGACCAGCGCACCCTCCCACAGGCCGGCGACTTCGTCGACGAGACGCTGATGCGGCTGGTCCGCGGCCGCTATCCGGAGGCGAAGTTCTCCATCCACATGGTCCGCGAGTGGAAGGAGGCGGGGAGCTTCGTGGGAGCGCCGAAGAGCCCGGTGGTGGTCACCGCCCCGGTCAACGGCAAGCCGACCCAGCTCGACATCACCCAGGACATGCGCCAAGCCTGCGAGAGCATCCTGCCGCCGATGGTGGAGTCGATGCTCGACCTGCTCTCCCGGGTGCAGCCCGAGTACCAGGAGAAGGTCCGCAACAACATCGTCCTCTCCGGCGGCACCGGGCTGATCCGCGGCCTCGGACCCCGTCTGGAGCAGGAGCTGCAGGTGGTGGGCGGCGGCAAGGTGCGGGTGGTCAAGGACCCGATCTTCGTCGGCTCGGACGGCGGCCTCGCTATCGCGACCGACGCTCCGGACTCGGACTGGGAGAAGCTGTCGGCCGCCTGACCGGCCCCTGCCCCAGCGCCCGCGCCATGGCGCCGCCCAGCCCGTAGGTCAGGAAGGCCCAGGCCACGCCGAGCAGGATGGCGAGGAGGGCGCCCCCCCAGGGGGCGCCCGGCACGCTCGCCAGCTCGCCGAATTTCTTCCCGAGATCGTCTCCGCGCAGCAGGGCCCGCGTCGCCGGCGCCGCCCAGGGGGGGAGGCGGGTCACGAGGATCGACCCGATCTCGTAGGCGTCCCCGCTGAGCGACAGGAAAGGGGCCAGAGCGAAGGGAAGCGCGGCGCCGAACAGCGCCGCGTTCCGCGCCGCCGCGGCCCGGCGCAACGCCCAGACGCCCGGGAAGAGGGTCAGCAGAAAGGGGCCGAGGTCCGTGGCGAGATAGATCAGGTCGCTGCCGTGGGTGTCGAACCCCGAGAGGCGTCCGGCATACGCGCTCGCCGGGACCACGAAAGGGAGCACCCGCGCGATCAGGGCGCCACCGTAGAGCCGGTCGATCTCCAGCCGCGTCACCTCGCCGCCCAGGGCACGGCAGGCGGCCGCGTGCAACAGTTCGTGCGTGGGCACGTAGATCCACCAGGCCGCGAGGAGCCCCAGGGCCGCGAAGAGCAGCCCCCGCGCGCCGCGGTCCAGGCAGCGGTCGAGCCCGTTCAGGGCGTCGGTGAACGGGGTGAGCAGAGGGCGGAGGGTTCGCATCGGTGGCAGAGCGCGATGATACGCTACCCGGCTTCTGAACAAGCTGGCCATGCCAGGGTATACTCTGTAAAATAGTTGAAAGTAAGAAGAGTGTGAATGACTTTGCATCCTGAAGAACGCCGCATCGCCGGCCTGCTGCGGGAGTTGATCGTCCAGAGTGGCGCTCCTCCGGAAACCCTGGAAAAGCGTCTCGGTTGGGAGCCGAGACGGCTGCTGAGCCTGCTCGAGGGGGACCTGCGGCTGAGCTTCGAGGATATCCTGGAGATCCTGCCGCTGCTCGGAACGACGCCCACCGACTTCTTCGCCTGGCTGTACGGCTTCGATGCCAAGAATCCCGTCGAGGCCGGCATGGCGGGGGATGGGGGGGCGGCGGCTCTGGCGGGCGACTCGCTGGCACAGAAGACGCTCGACCGCCGTTTCGATCAGAGCCTGCGAGTGGTGCGGGGCGCCATCTCCCGCCGCGCGGTCTGGAAAAACCAGAAGCTGGGGACGGAAAAGCACTGAAGGGCGCCTCCGGCCGGAGACGCCCCTCCCGAGGTCTAGTGTTCGGTGGGAACCTGGCGGCGCAGGGGCTCGACCAGGGAATGGAGCGTGCGGATCAGCTCCAGCGCCTGCTGCTCCTGGTCGGCCATCTTTTGCAACTGGAGCAGGGCAGCCAGCGTCTCCAGCTTCACCCGCAGGGCGTGGAAGATCGGCACCGTCGCCGTCACCGTCCGCCTGACCTCGTCGACGAGCCCCAGCTTCACGTACACGGCCGCGAGGTCGAGCGAGACGAGCGCGGCCTCGTGGGCGAGCTTCGCTTCGAGGAAACCCTTGCGGGCACGAAGCAGGGCGGTCTCGGCGGCCCGCAGGTGGCCGAGGTCGCGCAGGAGCCGCCCCTCCTGCCAGGTCGCCCGCAGCAGGATCAGCGGATCGTCGAACTCCTGGTAGAGCTCGCGGGTCTCGTTGTAGAGCGTCAGGGCCTGGTCGGGCCGTTCGAGGTCGACATAGCACCAGACCAGGTTGTGGCAGGCGGCGAGCAGGAGGTGCGGATCCTCCTCGGGGTCGATCATGGGGATCGCCTGATTCAGGATCTGGACCGCCCGCTCGGTCTCTCCGGCATAGATGAAGGCGATCGCCTTATAGATCATGATCCCGGCGAGCCGGTTGCTCTCGCCGAGCTCTTCGTAGATCTGCCCCGCCTCTTCGTAGGTTTCGATGGCGGCGCTGAACTGCCCCTGGAAGACCAGCAGCGAAGAGACCCTCTCCAGCACCCAGGCGCGCAGCAAGGGGTCGCCGGTGCCCTGCTCGCGGTACTCCCGGGCGGTGGTCAGCGCCTTTTCGGCTTCGTGCGCACGGTTGCTGACCCGCAGGGCGCTGCTCAACTGACCCCATGCCTTGGTGCGGAGATCCCCCAGCCGCATCTCGCCCCCCGCCTGCTCGGGTGAGCACCCCTCGGCGGCGATGCGAGCCAGGTCGGCGAAGTGCAGCATCTCGGCGGCGTCCTTGTAGCGGAGCGCATGGCTGCGGTCGACCAGGAGGCGCACCAGAGCAGGGCTCGCGAACGGTGCGCCGGCGCCGACCCGCTTGACCCGTTCCTCGGGCTGTAGAGCCTCCAGCTCCTGCAAGAGGCGGGACGCGGGGATCTCCCCCTCGCGCGGCTCGGAGGCGAGGAAGGCGGAGACCGATCGCTCGGCGGCGGCGAACGCGCTGCTGTAATCGTGGGCGGGGCTGAGGTTCTCTGCCGCAGCGGCGCCTGCGGTCGGAGGCTGGGTCAGGCGGGCCAGCCGTTCCCTGCTCCAGCCCATGAGGGAGAGACGTTCGCGGCAGACGGCACAATCGTTCAAGAGGTGCCGCATCACTTGGGCGGTGCCCGGTTGCTTGCCCCGGGGAGCACCGCGCAGGAAACTCGCCAAATCTTCTTTACTGGGATGACCTGCAAACATTTTCAGTCCCTCCGCCGCAACGAATCAACCATGGAAATGAACGAAGACTTCTAGATGCAAGCCGGCTTCGGACGCCCGTCCGGGCCGATGCAGCCGCCGCCGTTCGGATGGAGGAATTCCTCTTTGTCGTTCCTCGGGTTTTTGGCTCCGGAGTGGCCGTGGCTGCTGGGCTGGCGCAGCCCGACGAGATCCTCCGCCCAACGCAGGGTGGCGCCGAGCCAGCCGCCGTCCGCGGAGTGGAGCGTGGAGGAGCCCAACGGGCGGGCACCCGCCATGGGCATCACGAGCAGGGCGAAAAGAGCCGCGACGACGAGAACCAGGCGAACGCGGGGAATCCGGATCATGGCAATCATCTCCTCTCCAACAAAACGCGGCGCCGGCTCGAATCCGAACCCGGAAACCGCGGAAATTACGACCCTCAATGGATACGTCTCTACTCAAGCTGGTGTTCCACTCGGGGAAAACGTGACAAGAAGAGAGCACCACTTCAAGGGCCGTGTTCTTTCCGGCAAAGCTGGAGCGGGGAGGGATGAGGCGCAGTGGCGCCGGCGTACCCGAAAGCTGCCGGCGCCACCCCAGGAATTTCATTTGAGTAGACCGCGTCTCGCCAGCGGCTCGATCCGCGCGTTGAGGAAGCGGATCAGCTCCATCGCCTGCTGCTCCTGGTCCGCGACCTGCTGGAGTTGGAGCAGGGAGGCCAGCGCCTCGCGGTCGACCCGCAGGGCGCGGAAGATGGGCACCGTCGCGATCACGGTCTCCTTGAGGGCATCGATGGCCTTGAGCTTCACGTACAGCGCGGCGAGGTCGAGGCAGACGAGCGCCATCTCGTACATCAGGCCCCGTTCCAGGAAGCCCTGCCGGGCGCGGAGGAGAGCCGTCTCCGCGGCTTGCAGGTGGCCGAGATCGCGCAGCAGCTGCCCCTCTTGCCACTTGGCGCGCAGAAGGATCAGGCTGTCGCCGAACTCCTTGTAGAGATTCTCGGTCTCCGCGTAGATCGACAGCGCTCGTTCCGGCTGATCGAGACCGATGTAGCACCGCATGAGGTTGTGGCAGGCCGCGAGCAGCAGGTGCGGATCGACCTCGTGATCGATCAGGGGAATGGCCTGGTTGAGCCGGTCCACGGCGACCTCGGCTTCGCCGGACTGCAGCAGGGCGTTTGCCTCGTGGACCAGGGTCCGCGCGAAGGCGTGGGTCTCGCCGAGCTGGCGATGGATCTCGGCGGCGTCGGTGAGCGAGGAGACCGCCTCGTCGAAGCGCCGCTGGAACGTATAGAGCGAGGCAGTCTGCTCGTGGAGAAGCGCCTTGAGAACAGGGTCCCCCGATCCCTCCGCGAGGTAGCGGTGGGCGGTGATCATCGCGCTCTCAGCCTCATGCAGCCGGCCGTTGACGCGCAGAGCATTGCCGTACTGTCCCCAGGCGCGAGCCCGCAGATCCCCGAGACGGGTGGGGTTGCCCACCGCCTGCACCGACGAGCGCAAGGCGATACTGTGTGCCAGCTGCGCCCAGTGAAGCATCGCCTCCGGATCGTCGTAGCGGATGGCATGGCTGCGCTCGATCAATGGTGGCACGAGCTGCGGGGCAGCGAAGCGTTCATCCTCTTCGACGCTCGCGAGCTGTAGCTCGCGCGGCGTGCGGTCCAGCTCCTCGAGGAGCTGCTCCACGGGCCGCGACGACGGAGGGGCCGTCGCGAGGAACTCCTCGACCACCTGCTCGGTCCGGGCGAAGGCCCGATCGTAGTTGTAGCCGTTTTTCCTGAGCCGAACGTCCCCGGTCTCGTCCCCCTGCCTGCCGCCGGGGAGGTACACGAGGCTCACCAACCGGCTGGCAGGCCACCCCATGGCCTCCAGCCGGTTGCGGCAGACGGAACAGGAGGCGAGCAGATGGCGCAGGATGACCGTGTTGCGAACAGCATGACCTCGCTGGGACGCATCCCGCAGGAAGCCTTCCAGATCTTCAGTCGTCGGATGATCTTGCAACATCTCATACCTCCCGGAACAAGTCAGCGGATCCCCCACCGCGGTAGGGGAGGGGCGGCGGAGCCGCCCCTGATTAAAAGCCTATGCCGCCGTGGCAGTTGGGAACACCGTTCGGGTCGATCGTCGAGCACCCCATCGGCGTGGCGCCATGGATGGGGCCCGGGGGCGGAATAATCAGGGTGCCGGACTTCGCCGTGCTCCGGACGCTCTGTGCGTGCGGAGCTTTACCGCTCACGAGGTCGCCCACCCATGCCAGTGCGGCGTCGAGCCAGCCTCCGGAGAGGCTCGGGACCTGAAGCTGCGGGAGGGTGCGGGCCTGAAGGGCCGGCGCAGTGGCGGCGAACAGGGTGGTGGACAGGGCGAGGGCCATCGCGGTACGAGAAATGCGGTTCATGACGTTCTCTCCTCTCAAATAGATATATAGCAACGTATTGCGGCTCAGCTTGACGTTATGCCTCGCTTCCCCGCGTCATCAACTTCAACTTCAGAACCGGTTCTGTCTCATAAGTGTACCCCCAAAGGCGAACCGTGACACCCTGGTGACACTCTTTCTGAGAAAACGAGGAAGGCTCGGCGAAGGGGAGCCTCGCCAGCCTCCTCGCCGGCGCCGTTCCGGCGGGAGCCGGCTCCGCCGGCGCGGGATCTGGAAACTTCAGAGCCGTAAAGAGGTTACGCGTGGCATGTATCTTGTACATCCTGACGCCGAGAGGGGGAAACGATGCCGAAAGCCACGACTCATCCTTCCGCGTTCGAGTTCATTCCGGAGCGGCCGACGATCCCCAAGCTCTGGGAGTCCGCTCAAGGCTGCACCGCCTGCGACCTCTACAAGCACGCCACGCAGGCGGTCCTCGGAGTGGGGCCGAAAGCGGCGGCGGCCTGCTTCATCGGCGAGCAGCCGGGAGATCAGGAGGATCTGGCGGGCAAGCCGTTCGTGGGACCGGCCGGCCGGGTGCTCGACGAGGCCCTGGCGGAGGCGGACATCCCGCGCGAGGAGGTCTTCGTCACCAACGCCGTCAAGCACTTCAAGTGGGAGCCGCGCGGCAAGAAGCGCATCCACGCCAAGCCCTCGGCGGGGGAGGTCAGGGCCTGCCGCCCCTGGCTGGAGACCGAGCTCGCGATCGTCAAGCCGCGGGTGATCGTCTGCCTCGGCGCCACCGCCGCCCAGACCCTGATGGGCCCGAAGTTCAAGATCACCGTCGAGCGCGGCAAGTTCTTCGAGACCCCCTGGGCCCCCTGGCTCACCGCCACGTACCACCCCTCGGCCCTCCTGCGGATGCCGGACGAGATCGCGCGCCGCGAGGCCCGGGCGCTGTTCGTGGCGGATCTGCGGGGGGTAGCTGAAAGATTGCGGGCGGTGGTCCAGGCTCAATACCAGGCTCAATAATGGAAGCGGGCCTGGAGAAAGTCGATCTGGCTCTCACGGACGATGTAGACGATCCGGTGCTCCTGAGTCAGCCGTCTCGACCAGTCGCCGGAGAGCACATGTTTCAGGGGCTCGGGTTTGCCAATCCCCGTAAAGGGATCGCGAAGAGTGGCCTCGACGAGGTCCATTGCACGTAGCGCGATTTTCCGATCCGTTTCGATCCAGTAACGAAGATCTTCCAGGAATTCTGGGTGGAATACCGCCGCACGTTCACGTCGGCCCCTGGTGACTGCTGGTTTACTTTTTCCGCTCAAGCCCGAGTTCCCCGCGCAACTCGTCCACGGTTTGCGGCTTTACAGTGTTGCTCTTGGCCCGCTCCATGGCTTTCAACAGGCGCGCCGCGTTCTTGGGAGACCGGAGCAGATGAGCGGTCTCGGCGAGCCCAGCTAGCTCCGAAGCAGCCACCAGGGCCACGTCTTCTCCACCTCGACGGCTGATAATAACGATCTCACGGTTGTCGGTCGCTTCATCGCAGAGCTGTGCCAGGTTGGCCCGGGCTTGGGTGTAAGTAGTTCGAATTGCCACCAGTTCGTCCTTTCAATCCTGTACAGGAATACGGTACAGTTTGCTCGGATGAGATGTCAATAGCTCGGCTCCAGAGCTGGGACGCGATAAGCTCTAACGTGTACCCGGTCTTGGGATTTCCAGGAGGCACAATGCCGGCCACCAATGTCGACGACGTACTGAAGATCCTCGACGGCATCATCGCCGACTGCAAGGCGAAGAGCGATCCGCTGGGGTATTTCCCGGCGCTCTACCGGCAGGTCACCCTGACGGTGAAGCAGGGGATTGCCTCGGGGTACTTCGACGACGGGCCGCGGATGGACCGCTTCGACGCCCTGTTCGCCAACCGGTACTTCGCGGCCTACGACACCTGGCGCTCCGGCGGGCAACCCTCGAAGAGCTGGCAGGTGGCCTTCGGGGGGATGCGGTCCGGACAGCTCATCATCCTCCAGGACCTCCTGGTGGGGATCAACGCCCACATCAACCTCGACCTCGACCTCGGCGTCGCCGCCGGCGAGACCTTTCAGGGGGCCGCGCTCCAGGACTTCCACGGCGACTTCGACAAGATCAACCAGATCCTCTCCGGTCTCCTCCCGAAGGTCGAAGCGACGGTCGGCGAGTTCTCCCCCCTCCTCGGCCTGCTGGCGAAGATCGGCGGGCAGGACGTCATCGAGGCGCTCGACTTCAGCATGGACGCGGCCCGCGACGACTCCTGGCTCCATGCCGTCCTCCTCTCGCTCCAGCCGCCCTCCGCCTGGCCGCTCACCGTCAAGACCATTGACGCCAAGGTCGCCTTCCTCGGCAAGCTGATCGTCCAGCCCGCGGGGCTCGCGGCCCAGGCCGTCAATCTCATCCGCGCCACCGAGAGCAAGGACGTGCCGGCGATCATCGATGCCCTCGACTCGATCGTGCCGTGAGGCCTGGCGATATGGGGAACCCCCGCGTCCAGCTGCTCCTGCGCGCCCTCGACACCGGCTACGACCACAAGTCCTGGCACGGGCCGATCCTGCGCGGATCGCTGCGCGGGATCTCCGCCGGAGAGGCGTCCTGGCGGCCGGACCCCGGCCGGCACAACATCTGGGAGCTCGCCGTCCACGCCGCGTACTGGAAGTACTCCGTGCTCCACCGCCTGCGCCGGGAGGTCCGCTTCCCGCTGAAGGGGCGCGACTGGTTCCCCCGGCCGGAAGGGGAGATCAGCGAGCAGGCCTGGAAGGCGGACCTGCGGATCCTCGGCGAGATCCATCGCGACCTGCGCGCGGCCGTCGCCGCCCTGCGGGACGAGGACTTGGACGCCGTCCCCGAGGGGAGCAAGACGACTGTGCAGGACCTCGTCCTCGGCGCCGCCTACCACGACATCTACCACGCCGGGCAGATCCAGCTCCTCAAGCGGCTCCGCGAGGCGCGGTAGCCTCGCTGCGGTTCGCTCCACCTCTTTACACTCCGCTTCATGCTGTTGTAGCATGAAGTCGTCCAAAGTTGCAGCCTGAATTTGATGGTACCTGTGCCGTCGGGTCCCGCGACAGGGCCGGATGGCCGGGCTTTGGGAACACTCTGCGCGGGAGGAGAAAAGATGATCTCTTGGCGTTCCGCAGCCTTCCCGATTCTGGTCCTGGCCTGCCTGGTCTCCAGTGGAGCGGCCCTGGCGCAGGGGAGCCCCTTCGTTCCCTGGACCCAGTTTTCGGCCTCCGACGCCGTGGCCGGCAGTAGCTTCGGCTCGGCCGTCACCCTCTCCGCGGACGGCTCCACGGCGCTCGTCATCGCCCGGTCGAGGGACTGCGCCGGGAATCCGGATTGCGGACTGGTGGCCTACGTGTTCGCATGGGAAGGCGGAGGCTGGGTCCAGCAGGCGGAGCTGACGGCGCCTGGCGGCATTCCGTGGAAACGCACCCTCAAGGTAGCCCTTTCAGGCGATGGCGGCATCGCCCTCTTCGGCGTCTACAACACGGATTGCGCCGCGGGGCTGGACTGCGGCACGGCTTACGCCTTTACCCGGGACCACGGCGCCTGGACGTTGCAACAGACGCTCGAGAACTCCGCTCACGGGAATCTCGATCACTTCGGATCCGAGGTGGCGCTTTCGGAGGACGGGAACACCGCCCTGATCGGCGCCAGCGGCGCATCCTGCGGAGGGATCAGCACCTGTGGCGCGGCCTACATCTTTACCCGCAACGGCAATCTCTGGACGGAGCGCCAGAAGCTGACCGGAGATCCCTTCCCCGGGCTCTACTTCGGACGGAATCTCGCGCTGTCGGCGGACGGCAGCACCGCCCTGGTCGTCGGCGGGGTCGATGCCGGCATTTTCATCGGCAAGGTCTTCGTCTTCAGGCAGAGCGGCGGCGCCTGGAGCCTGCAGGGCACGATCACGCCTCCGGATGCCAACTCCGAGTTCGCCAACGACAACATGGCTCTCTCCGCGGATGGGAACACCGTTTTGATCCGCGAAGACAGCGACGCTGCTGCGGGTGGGGGCTCCGTCTTCGTGTTCACCCGGACCGGAACGGCGTGGACCCAGGAGGCGGTGCTCCACGGGAAGACCGCCGCCGACGACTTTGGCAGATTTCCAGTCCTCTCCGGCGACGGGGATCTCGCCGTCATTCCCGCGAGACCGGTCGGCTGCTTCGTCGGGCTGTGCGGCGGAACCGCGGAGGTCTTCGCGCGGAACGGAGGGGCCTGGAGCCGGATCCAGGAGATCGTTCCGCCGGGGTTTGGAACGGATTACACCCTGGGTCCCGTGGCGCTGTCCGGGGATGCCAGGACCGTTCTTCTCGGCGTTCCGAGCGTCTCCTGCGCCGCGGGTGCCGGGTGCGGCGCCGTCTACGCGTTCACGAACGCGCCACTCGCCGTCGGCGTCCCCACCCTGGGCGGCGCGGGCCTCGCCGTGCTGACGCTGCTGCTGGTCGTGAGCGCCCTGATCCTCCTGCAGCGGCGCCGCGCGCTCTGAGCCCCAGGCCCTCTTCTCCCGACCCGGGAGAAGAGGGAGTTAAAGCCCTCCTGGAGCTAACTTCTCCCTCTCCCGGGTCGGGAGAGGGCCGGGGTGAGGGCTCAGACCCGTTCAATAATCGTCGCGATCCCCTGGCCGCCGCCGATGCAGAGGGTGATCAGGGCGGTGTTGAGGTCCCGCCGCTCGAGCTCGTCGAGGGCGGTGCCGAGGAGGATCGCGCCGGTCGCCCCGAGCGGATGGCCGAGGGCGATCGCGCCGCCGTTGACGTTCACCCGCTCAGGATCGATCCCGAGGCTGCGGATGGTCTGCAGCGGCACTACGGCAAAGGCCTCGTTGATCTCCCAGAGGTCGATGTCCTTGACGTCCATTCCGGCCTTGGCCAGTGCCTTGCGCGACGCCGGGGTGGGGGCGGTGAGCATGATCAGCGGCTCGGAGCCAATGGTGGCCATCGCCCGGATGCGCGCCCGCGGCTTGATCCCCCGCGACTCGGCGTACTCCCGCGAGCCGATCAGCACGGCCGCGGCGCCGTCCACGATGCCGCTGGAGTTGCCGGCGGTATGGACGTGGTGGATCGCGGAGAGCTGCGGGTAGCGCGCGAGGGCGATCTGGTCCAGGGTCTCCCCCGCGGGACCCACCGGGGTCGCGCCCAGCGCCACGAAGGCGGGGTTGAGCGTGGCGAGCCCCTCGATCGACGTATCGTGCCGCGGGTGCTCGTCCTTCTCCAGCAGCACCGCGCCGGTCACCGGGTCCTTGACAGGGAAGAGGCCGCGGCTGAAATAGCAGGAGCTCTGGGCGACCGCCGCCTTGCGTTGCGACTCCAGGGCGAAGGCGTCCAGCTCCTCGCGGGAGATCCCCTCGAGCGAAGCGATGACGTCGGCGCTGATCCCCTGCGGCACCTGGAAGATCTTGCCGCGCAGCGTCATGTTCTCGCCGTCCTGGCCGGCGCGGTCGGCGCCCATCGGCACCCGCGACATGCTCTCGACGCCGCCGCCGACCACCAGGTCCTGGGCACCGGCCATCACCCCCATGGCTCCGAAGTTGATCGCCTGCAGCCCCGAGCCGCAGAAGCGGTTGACGGTCGTGCCCGTGACCTCCTCGGGCCAGCCGGCGGCGAGGACGGCGTTGCGCGAGAGGTTCGCCCCCTGCTCGCCGGCCTGCGAGACGCAGCCTGCGACGACGTCGTCGACATCCGCCGGATCGATCCCGGTCCTCTCGACGAGGCGGTTGAGGGTCTGGGCCAGCAGCTCCTGCGGATGGACGTTGGACAGGGCGCCCTTGCCCGCCTTGCCGCGACCCCGCGGCGTACGGACGGCGTCCAGAATGAAAGCGTCGGTCATGGCCTATATCTCCTTGAAGTCGGGCTTGCTTGAAGTAATTATTATACGAACGGTCGTGCTATTTTACAAGTCTTCCGCACCTTGCTTCGACCGATCCGGACACGCAAAGTTGAAGGGCGCCCGCCTTGGCAGCGTTCCGGGGGTTCGATCCTGAAAACGAAAGAGCCCGGCACCTTTCGGGGCCGGGCTCTCAAGGGTCCGTTTCGGTGGCGTTGGGTTCCCCTTCTCGG
This sequence comes from uncultured Acidobacteriota bacterium, assembly GCA_963698025.1. Taxonomy (GTDB): domain Bacteria; phylum Acidobacteriota; class Thermoanaerobaculia; order Multivoradales; family UBA5704; genus DATARR01. The sequence continues at coordinate 5,574,762 of OY969112.1, forward strand.
GGTCACCCTCCCGTGCCACAGACACGTGGAGGATCCCCTTACGAGGACGCCACCTCCACAGAGCCGTGTTTACCTTCTATCACTGGACCACCTCCTTCCTGGGCGTGTGCATCATCGGCGGGTCCCAACCCGCCCGGTTCCGTGGGCCGCCCAAGCCTCGTTGGAACCGCCACGTCACTCCAGGTAGGAGGCGTGGACCCTAGACACAACAATATGTTGGGGCACGAATTCCCAAATGTCAACGGCCAAGGTGAGTTAGCTCCGATTTCTTCAGGCGGTGGATTTCCTCAGGGCCGGGATGCGGCGCAGAGGCCCTGTGGTATGTTGCGCGAAGCCCGAAAACCGGGGCGGAATCGGAGGGAAACAGATGAAGAAAGTAGGCATCCTTTTCGGGCAGGAAGACACCTTTCCTCATGCCCTGATCGACCGGGTGAACTCCAGGAAGACGGACGGGGTGGTGGCGGAGCCGGTCCGCATCGACAAGGTGGTCCAGGGGGAGCCCTCGGGCTACGACGTCATCATCGACCGCATCTCCCAGGACGTCCCCTTCTACCGCGGCTATCTGAAGAACGCGGCTCTCAACGGCACGGCGGTGCTCAACAACCCGTTCTGGTGGAGCGCCGACGAGAAGTTCTTCAACAACTGCCTGGCCACCAAGATCGGCGTCGCCGTCCCCAAGACCGTGCTGCTCCCCTCCAAGGAGCATCCGCCGGACACCAGCGACAAGTCGTTCCGCAACCTCGCCTATCCGCTCGACTGGGAGGCGATCTTCGACTACATCGGCTTTCCGGCCTTCTTCAAGCCCTTCGCCGGCGGCGGCTGGAAGAGCGTCTACCGCGTGACCAGCCCGGACGACTTCTTCCGCGCCTACGACGAGACCGGCCAGCTGGTGATGATGCTCCAGGAGGAGGTCGTCTTCAACGAGTACTTCCGTTGCTACGCCCTCGACTGCCAGGACATCCACATCATGCAGTACGACCCCCGGCAGCCGTTCCACCAGCGCTACGTGCGTGGTGGCCCGCCGGTCGATCCCGAGCTGCTCAAGAAGGTGCACGACGACGTGCTGGCCCTCAACCTCTGGCTGGGCTACGACTTCAACACGGTCGAGATGGCGGTGCGCGACGGCATCCCCTACGCCATCGACTTCTGCAATCCGGCGCCGGACGCCGACGTCAACTCCATCGGCGAGGACAACTTCTCCTGGATCGTCGAGAAAGCGGCCGACATGGTGATCCGCAAGGCCACCCTGCACGTCGGCGGCGGCGACAACCTGCGCTGGGGACAGTACGTGCGCCGGGCGGCGGCACCGCCGGCTCCCGCCGTGGGCACCGTGACGGCCGAAGCGCCCAAGGCGCCCCAGACGCTCCCGGCCATCGGCGGCGAGGGGGTTTCCGGCGCCAAGGCGGCTTCCAGCGAGGAGTAGATCCTGATGAGCGAGGCGAAGCTGTTCACGCTGGGGATCGAGGAGGAGTTCCAGCTCATCGATCCGGAGACGCGCGACCTTCGCTCGCACGTCCAGTACCTCCTCGACGACGAGCACACGCTCGCCGATCAGCTGAAGCCCGAGCTGCACCAGTCGGTCATCGAGGTGGGGACGAACATCTGCCGCGACATCCACGAGGCTCGCCGCGAGGTCACCTCCCTGCGCCGCGACCTGTCGAAGCTGGCGGGGCGCAACGGGCTGACCATCGCGGCGGCGGGCACCCACCCGTTCGCCCACTGGAAGGACCAGCTGATCTCCCCCCACGAGCGCTACGTCGAGATCGTCGAGGACCTCCAGCAGATCGCGCGGGCGAACCTGATCTTCGGCCTCCACGTCCACGTCGGCATCGAGGACCGCGAGGTGGCGATCCACATCATGAACGCCGCCCGCTACTTCCTGCCGCACATCTTCGCCCTGTCGACCAACTCCCCCTTCTGGCAGGGGCAGAACACCGGCCTCAAGTCCTACCGCAGCAAGGTCTTCGACCGTTTCCCGCGCACCGGCATCCCGGACCACTTCGGCAGCCTCTCCGAATACGAGAACTACATCAAGCTGCTGATCAAGACCCGGTGCATCGACAACGCCAAGAAGATCTGGTGGGACATCCGGATGCACCCGTTCTTCAACACCCTCGAATACCGGATCTGCGACGTGCCGATGCGGGTGGACGAGACGATCGCGCTGGCGGCGCTGATCCAGGCGGTCACCGTCAAGCTCTACAAGCTGATCCGGCAGAACCTCGGCTTCCGCCTCTACCGGCGCCTGCTGCTCGCCGAGAACAAGTGGCGGGCGGCCCGCCACGGCATCTCCGGCAAGCTGATCGACTTCGGCAAGCAGGAGGAGGTGCCCTGCGTGACGCTGATCCACGAGCTGCTGGCCTTCGTCGACGACGTCGTCGACGAGCTGGGGAGCCGCGAGGAGATCGAGTCGATCCACAAGATCCTCGCCATGGGCACCGGCGCGGACCGCCAGCTGGCGGTCTACGAGGCGACGAACGACGTCCGCAGCGTCGTCGACTACATCGTGCAGGAAACCCACCTCGGCCTGGAGTGACCCTTACGCGATGGTTCCAGAGATCCGCCGCGCCTACAACGCCGGTTTCACCGAAGAGCGCTACGACCGGATGGTCCGCGACCTGGAACGGGACGCGGGGTGCCCGCCGGTCTTCCGGATCTGCGAGACGCCGCTCTTCCTCTCCGAGCGATTGACCCGCGAGCTGATCGCGGCCTCCGACGAGATCCTGGGCGCCGTCACCTCCGAGGAGTACCTGAGGCAGGCGGACCGCGCCGTGCCGCCGCCTCTCCGGGTGCCGGGCGACGAGGGGCACACGGCCTTCTTCCAGATCGACTTCGCCATCGCGCGCGGGGAGAACGGCGAGCTGACCCCGCGGCTGATCGAGCTTCAGGGTTTCCCGTCGCTCTACGGCTTCCAGTGGCTGCTCGCGAAGGAATTCCGCTCCCACTTCCCGGCGGTCCCGGAGGATTGGTCCCCCTACTTCTCGGGGCTCACCGACGAGACCTACCCGGACGCCCTGCGGGACGTGATCGTGGCCGATTGCGATCCGGAGCAGGTGGTCCTCCTGGAGATCGATCCCGAGCACCAGAAGACGCGGATCGACTTCCACGTCACCCGTCAGCTCCTGGGAATCCCGATCGTCGACGCGCGGGAGGTGATCGAGAGGAACGGCCAGCTCTTCTACCCCGGAGAGGGGCGCGAGGTGCCGATCCGGCGGATCTACAACCGGGTGATCTTCGACGAGCTGGAGCGGAAGGGGATCGACCTCTCGCGCATCTTCCACCGCGATCTGAAGGACGTCACCTGGGTGGGGCACCCGAACTGGTACCTCAAGATCAGCAAGTTCTCGCTGCCGTTCATCAAGAGCCGCTACTGCCCGCCGACCTGGTTCGTGAGCGATCTGGCGGAGGTCCCCGAGGATCTGGAGAACTACGTGCTGAAGCCGCTCTTCTCCTTCGCCGGCCTCGGCGTCGAGCTGGGCCCCACGCGGGAGCGCCTGCGCTCGCTGCCCGAGCCGGAGAACTTCATCCTGCAGAAGAGGGTCGATTACGCCGCCGCCATCGAGACCCCGGACGAGCCCGCCAAGGCCGAGGTCCGCATGATGTTCGTCTGGAAAGACCGCCCCCGGCTCGTCAACAACCTCGTCCGCGTCAGCAAGGGAAAGATGATGGGGGTCGACTTCAACAAGGACAAGACCTGGATCGGCGCCAGCTCGGCGTATCATCCACCACTCGATTAAGGGCGCTTGCTGGAGGTCCGGATCTCCTGAACCGGATCTCTTTTGTGGTACCCTCCCGCGACAATTTACGCAGTCCAGTATCTTTCCAGTACCACTGAGGGCGTGCTAGGGTGGGGGAGATGCAGGCCGAATCCGTGCCCTCCTATCCGTTGATCAAGCCCGGAGTCTCCGAAGAGGAGTTCTATGCCTTGGGAGAGGACAGCGACTGGGAGTTCCTGGGCGGGAGGCTCGTCATGTCGCCGGCATCCAATCGCCACGAGGATCTGTTCCGCTTCCTGCTGACTCTGCTGAGCATCTTCCTCGACGCGCGCGGCGGCGGGGTGGTCCGCGGTTCCCGCTATCCGATGCGCCTGGACGAGAAGTGGTCGCCGGAGCCCGACCTGTTCGTGGTCCGCGACGAGCGGCGGCATCTGTTGAAGCCGCAGCGGCTCGAAGGGCCCGCCGATCTGGTGATCGAGATCGCCTCGGAGGGGGACCCCAGGTTCGAGCTGCGCGAGAAGCTCCCGCGCTACGAGCAGGCGGAGATCCCCGAGATCTGGCTCCTCGACCGTTTTGAGCGGTCCGTCCTGGTGAAGGTGAAGACGCCCGAGGGGTACGAAACGAAGACCTTCTCCTCCGGCCGTCTGGAATCCCGAGTCCTCTCAGGCTTCTGGATTCAGGTCGAGTGGCTCTGGCAGGACGAGCTCCCCTCGACGTTCTCCTGCCTCCAAGAGATTTTCGGCTGAAGCTTCCTCCGCGATGGGAAAGCCGAGGGAACTCCTCGTTCCCCGGCTCCCGCGAAACGGCATGAGGGGGAAAGCCCCGTTCCCCCGGCATCGCGTCTCAGGAGCTGGGAGACGTGAGGCATTCCCTATCCGTAACGCCTCGCGAGGTCGGGGGAATGCCGCTTTCCCCGTCCGAAGCGACATTCCGGGGGAGGGAATGCCACGCGGAGAAGAGGAAATGGAACATTCCCCGCGCGATGTGTTCCGTGCAGCTTGGGGAATGGCGCGTTCCCTGGTCATCGCGAGCCACGGTCGACAGGGAAAGCGGCATTCTCGGTCCTCCGGAGTCGCGAAGGGCGGGGAATGCGGCATTCCCTACCGCTTTTCCGGCTCCTTCTATCGGATCGATTCAGCGATGAAGACGGGCGCCTTGGGTGCCGGGTGCTTCCAGTGCACCCGGAGATAAGCGCGGGCCATCGCGAGGGACTGGTGAGTCATCGCCTGCCGCTCGGCGGCTTCCTTCAACTGCGTCCAGACGACGCGGAGCTGATCGTGCCCAAGCTCGAGCAGATCGAGCTGCGCGAGCGCCCGCCAGCAGACGTCGACAGCCTTCTCCGACGAGCCGGCGCGGATGTGGAAGCCGAAGAGATAGAGGAAGTCGAGAAAGGCTGTATGGTACCTTTCGTGGTGAAGGTCCCCGGCAATCACCTCCTCGAACAGCCTCTCCGCCTCCGGGGTGCGACCCATCGCTTCCAAGAGGCGTGCTGCCGTGAACGTGCTTCTCTGTTTTGCGTCCGGCCGTGTCTGGAAATCCCGCAACGACTCCGCCCATTGAAAGGCTATGAGCGCTTGGGCGACCTGGCCTGTCTCGATCAGGCCTTCCGTGCGAAGGGTTGCGGCGAGCCACCGCAGAGTGGTCTCCTCAGCGGGTATCAGAGGGCTGGCCTGGTCGAGAAGGGTCAGCCCGCGCTCCGGCTCCTGGTCGATCAGAACATAGGCCATCTGCACCAGCGTGCGAGCCACCAGGGACCAGTCCTTGCTGGTCTCATGGATCTGCCGGCACTGCTCCAGGAGTGCCACGGCTTCGGAAGGATATCCCTGGTCTTCTCGGAGCGACGCCGTGATGGAGAGCACCCTCGCCTTGGGCAACGGGTTCCCTGTGCCCGCCGACAGGTACTGCTCAGTTTTCCGAAGAGCTACGGCGGCGTGGTTCCATTCGGTAGCGATCCGGCGGGCGTTGGCGACGTCGGTCCAAACTCCTGCGAGGAGGTCATTCTTGAGTGCCGTGGGGTACTTTCTCGCGTCCATGCCCTGAACGGCCAAGGTGGCGAGGTTAGCGAGAAACTCTGATTCTTCCCAGGAGCTCGCCGAGCGCAACTCCACGAGAAGGACCTCCACGAACGCCCAGGAGTGACAGGCGCGCGACTGAATCACTCGGTCTTTCTGAGCTTTCCGAGTCAATGTTCGACAAGAGGACCATTCAGCTCTGGCAAGGAGGATATCCAGAGCTTTCTCGCTATCCGTCCTCGTAAGCTCGACAAGGGCCTTGAGCGGCCCTTCTCGCGTTACGCGTGCGGCAATATCTTCGATATGACCGGCAACCAGAGCCCGGCAGAGTTGGCAGGTGAGCGCGTGCTGCGCCAGCATTTCGGCCTCAATCTCTGCGGCTTTGCCTGTGACAAGTCTCCAGAGTGCCTCTTTCGAGACATGCGCCATTTCGCGTTCTCCTAAATGAAGGAAGCCCCAATCTCTCTTTAGCCTAACGCAAAGTACGAGTCTCTGTACATTGCCGCTTGGAAAAGGGGGAGGCTCCATGCCTGCCCTCCCCCAATTGAGCATGGCACCCTGACTACTTCGCTCCGTTTGGGTCTAGTCCGGGCAACTGATCGGAGGCCGGGTCAGCCGATTGGCGGCCGTTCGGATCCATCCCGCCCTGAACGTCGGGGGTTGGCACTGTCGTTTGGAGGCCGTTCAGGTCGGTCCCCCCGCGGGCCTTTTCGTGAACCGCGAGAGCGCTGCTGAGGAGGATCGAGAAGAGTAAGAGCACTCGAAGCATGGCTTCTCCCTTCAGGGGCCTGGGCACACGAGCGGCATTGCTCGCGACAGGAGCTCCTAGGGCTGAAGTGTCTGCTGACCCCGATTCATGAGCAAGGACATCGGAGGGAGAAATCTCGATGGACGATCTCGTCATCCCGACTTTGGAAACGGAGCGGCTGCGGCTGCGGCCGTTCCGGCTGAGCGACTTCGACGACTATGCCGCGATGTGCGAGGACCACGAGGTCGCGCGCTACCTCCTCACGCGGCTCAGCCGCGAGCAGTCCTGGCGTCACCTGGCCTTTCTGGTGGGGCACTGGAAGCTGCGGGGGTACGGCATGTGGGCGGTGGAGGAGAGGGGGACCGGCACCTTCGTCGGCCGGATCGGGTTCGCCGATCCGGAGGGCTGGCCGGGTTGCGAGCTGGCCTGGACCCTGGCGCGGCGCTGGTGGGGGCGCGGATACGCCACCGAAGGAGCCCGCGCCGCCCTGACCCACGCCTTCACCGTCTTGAACAAGGACCGCGTCCTCAGCCTCATCCACCCGGAGAACCGCGCCTCCATCCGGGTCGCCGAACGCCTCGGCGAGACCCTGCAAGGCCACGCCGAGCTGCTGGGAAAAGAGCACCTCGTCTATGGCATCGAGCGGGAGAGCTGCCGGGCAGAGCTCGTGTCGGTTGGCGGTCTGGCTCTGTGCGCCGAATGAGCAAACCATGATCCTGAAACTGGCCTTATCGAGAAGCGCAGATAAGCTTGAGGAGATGGATTACGGAAGCTAAAATCGGTGACGAGACCGTCCATAGAATCTCGATCTCCGGATGCGAAGTGCGAGACCGTCGCACGTTCTGAGGGAGCTATTCTGGGTGCCGAGGCATCCAGGGATGTATTGAGGAGACTGAATGTTCAGTACCCGTCTGGGACGTGTTGTAGCACTGGCTCTAGTTTTGCTGTTCAACGTATCGAATCTGAGAAGTCAGGAACCCTCGAAAGGGGATGCCTTATGGGTGGCAGAGTCCGGGGGAGTTCTCAAACTCGCTACCACGGACGGGCACCTGATTCTTGAAATTGGGGACGTTGCCAGCGCTCGGGCCATCGCCGTCGATCATCGACGTAATTCGATCTGGTTTTACGCCAGCCGGACCCTCTACTCCTATTCGTTCGGTGGCGCTAAGCAACTCTCCGTGTCGCTGACGAATCTACCCGTTTCTCTCCCGCTCATCGATGTGCCGGAGACTGATCTCGCCGTCTTCGAGGATGACGGGTCGGTCTGGCTGGCGGTAGGCCGGAATCTTTTGTCCCTCTTATCCTCCGGGCAGCGGCTCCATACGCTGCAGCTTTCGGAGAGTATCAAGTCATTAGCGGTCGATCAGAAGCACGGGATCCTCTGGGTTGCAACGGCCCACGCCGTTGCGGCGTACGATGCGGTGACCGGCAGTGTGATCCGGAGCATCCCGGTCGCGGACGTGCAATCCGTTGACGTTGATCCCTTGACGAGCATCCTGTGGATGGCCTGGAGAGACGGCATCCGATCCTACGCCTCCGACGGCACGCTTATACGGCAAGTCGCGTTATCCCACCCTACGCATGTCGCGGCTGACCTGCGCGGTGGCGCCTGGGCAGCGACTGCGACTGAGTTGCGGCGGATCGGGCCGTCCGGGCAGATGCTTGCGACGCTTCGTCCGTTCGGGCTTCTCGAAGGCATCGTCGCGCTCGCCGTCGATCCGAGCAATGATTCGCTTTGGGCAGTGAGCGAATTGAACGTAGCGCAGGTCAGCGGCATAGGACAACGCCTTCGCATCTTCGGCTTTTCCCCACCGGTTCGCATCTGGGATCTGGCATTGTACGCCGATGTCTGGCCCCCTACCCTTTCCCTTCGTGCGCCTCGCGCCGACACGTATCTCAATACCTCGCGTCCGGTCTTCGAGCTTGACTGGAGCGACCTTGGTACCGGAGTCGACTCCGCGAGCCTCGCGATCAGGGCGAACGGTTCAGCACTTGCGGTTTCCTGCACGGCCAGTGTTTCCGGAGGGATCTGCACGGTCGTGAATCCGCTGCCGGACGGATCGGTGACGGTGAGCGCGACGGTCAAAGACCGGGTGGGAAACACCTCCGATCCGAGTGCGGTAAATTTCACCATCGACACCGTTCCTCCCGCGGTCCTCGTGACGGAGCCCACGAACGGCGTGCTTACGAACCATCGGGACCAGACCTTCATAGGGACGGTGAATGAGCCGGGGACTCTGACCATAAACGGATCGGTGGTCACGGCCGCTCCGGACAACTCCTTTTCCGCTCCTGTGTCGCTCCAGGAAGGTATCAATACCGTCGTTCTTGTTGCAAAGGACCGAGCGGGCAATATGGGGCAGGCATCGGTCAGCCTAACGCTCGATACAGCGTCGCCCACGGCCATCGATCCGGGCCGAATTACCGTAATACCGAGTGGAAACGGAACGGTGGTCGTGAGTGCCCCTGCCGGGTCCGCAGAGGCCGGAGCTTCGGTCGCAGTCGTAAATACCCGCTCAGGGGTGACGGCCACGACGACCGCAGGTCCCGACGGCAGTTTCACGGCGGGCATCGCCGGGCAGACTGGCGACGTGCTGTCCATCGTCCTTGCGGATGCCGCCGGTAACCGGAGCGACTCAGCGAGCCTCACCATTCCCGGTTCCTCCCAGGAAGGACTCCCTCCCGATCCCGCGACGGTAGCACCGCCTCTTGACTATACCGTGGCTACCGATCTCGCAACTGCCACCGAATTCCTCTATACGGGCACGAATTCGGTTCAATCCGGAGTGGCTTCGGGCACGCTCGATCCGCGCCGAGTCGCGGTACTCAGAGGTCGGGTCTTGGACCGCGGAGGCATTGCGGTGGCTGGCGTGGAGGTCACAATCCACGATCACCCTGAATTCGGTAGTACGAAGAGCCGGGCGGACGGGGCTTTCGACTTGGTCGTAAACGGCGGTGGTCCGCTGGTCATCGATTATCGGAAGGTGGGGTACCTGCCGGCGCAACGGCCGCTCTCTGCGCCAGTGCGCGACTACGTTTTCACAGATGACGTCGTTCTTGTGCCGCTTGACGCCGGGATAACCACGATTTTCAATGGCCGGTCGGACTTCCAAGTAGCGCGTGGAAATGTGGTCACCGATGGCGACGGTACACGGCGAGCGACCCTCCTGTTTCCACCGGATACGTCGGCATCAATGGTGCTCGCGGACGGCTCCGTTCTGCCCCTCACCACGCTCTCTCTTCGCGCCACAGAATACAGCGTGGGGGCCGAGGGCGTGAAAGCTATGCCCGCGCCGCTGCCTCCCCATACCGGCTACACCTACGCTGTCGAGCTTTCGGCGGACGAAGCTATCGCCGCCCGAGCCGTGCGCGTTGAGCTTTCCCAGCCGGCAATCCAGTATGTTGAGAACTTCCTCGGCTTTCCGGTAGGCAGCATCGTGCCGGTCGGCTTCTATGATCGCGAGCGGGCGGCGTGGGTACCGTCGGAGAACGGACGGATCGTCAAGGTACTGTCCATCGCGAATGGTATAGCCGTGCTCGATGTCGACGGCAGCGGTCAGGCGGCCGACGAGTCTCAGTTGGAAGGGCTCGGTATAACTTCCGCGGAACGCGAAACCTTGACTCAACTCTACACCGCCGGCCAGAGCCTCTGGCGCGTCCCGATTCCGCATCTCACTCCCTGGGATTACAACTGGCCTTATGGGCCGCCGACTGACGCGGAGCCTCCCCCGGACCCGGATCAGCCCGACATGAACGATGACCAAAACCACGATCAGCCGGACGACGACTCCGACGACGAGGACGACAACGACTGCACCCAAGGCTCGATCATAGAGTGCGAGAGCCAGATCCTCAGAGAGGAAATCGCGCTGGACGGGACTCCGTTCCGTCTGCACTACGGCAGCGACCGGGTACCAGGTCATGGCAGCTTGCAGTTCCATAAGTTGCGAGTCAGCGGCGCCAGCCTGCCGGCGTCTCTCAAGGAGATCCAACTCGAGGTTACCGTCGTCGGACGGCGGATTTTTTCCGCGACGTACCCGCCGTCGCCGAATCTGGTCGCCAGCATCACCTGGGACGGGAAGGACGCCTACGGAAGATTTATCCAAGGCTCCAACCCCGTCACGGTGACCACGACGTACCGTTACCCGGCCATCTATTACGCCCCGGCGAGCTTCCAGCAGAGCTTCTCGCGCTTTCCTATGGGAGGCGCCTTGGGCTTAGGGCGTAGCGGCTCGGAGGTCGCGATCCGACGAACCTTTGTGAGCACCGCGCGAGGGCTGAGTCGCAGTCTCGGCCATCTCGATTGGCGGGACCTAGGTCTCGGGGGCTGGAGCCTCTCGATTCATCACTTCTATGACCCCGCGCGGCGAGCCCTCTATCCTGGATTCGGAGGGCGGCAGAGCACCGATTCCCTCGGTCACTTCCTGGTCAACGTGGCGGGCTTCGGCGGCTTCGGCAATGGCGGTGACGGTGGACCGGCGCGCGAGGGCGAACTTGCCTTTCCAGGGGGAATTGCCCGCGCCTCCGATGGTAGCGTCTACATCGCCGATACGGAGAATCATCGCGTGCGCCGCGTCTCGCCGGACGGTAACCTCTCGACCGTAGCGGGCACGGGAGGACATTGTGAGCAGGCTCCAGGTAACGGTGGAGAGGACCCGTCAGCGGATAGTTCCGACCACTGTGGCAATGGCGGACCAGCGCTTCTTGCTCGGCTGACCAATCCGAGCGGAGTCGCGGTAGCGCCGGATGGACGGCTCTACATCGCCGACACAGGCAATGGCTGCGTCCGAAGGATTGAGCGTGACGGCACGATTTTCACGGTCGCTGGCTCTTGCGAGGGGGTCTCCCCGGGGGGAGGACAGTTGACCACGAACCCGCAACGTTCCGGCGGCGAGAGCGGGGGGAGCCTTCGTGGCAAGTCCCTCGCATGCTCTGACAGCAGTCTCTGTCAGGCTACGGAGGCGAGTCTCCAGAAGCCGACGAGCTTGGCGTTCGATCGGGATGGTGGGCTCTACATCACGGATGAGCGAGCGGGCGTGGTGTGGTTTGTCGGGCTCGATGGCTGGCTGAACGTCACGGCGGGAGGCGGCGATCCCGCAGACGGAGTGGGCGACGGTCTGCCGGCCGCTCAGGCATCCTTGTTCTTTCCCGCTGGCGTCGCAGTGGGTCCGGACGGAACGCTCCTCATCGCCGACTATGGACATGACCGCGTGCGCCAAGTCGGCTTGGACGGCATCATCCGCACCATTGCAGGCACCGGCACCCGCGGTTTTGCGGGCGATGACGGACCGGCTATGGCCGCGCAACTCGGTGGTCCCTCCGGGCTCGCGGTGGGCGCCGACGGGAGCTATTTCATCGCGGAGGCGGACAACGGGCGTATCCGCTTGGTGAGCCCCGAGGGACGCATTTCAACATTCGCCGGTTCCGGTGAGCTCAGCTATGAGAGCGTGAGCCCCGACGGGACTCCCGCCCTGGCCCTCGCCCTTGGCCGGCCGGTCTCTCTCAGCCTTGCGCCCGATGGAACCCTCCTCTACTCGGATTATTACGACATGAACGTGGGCTCCCTCGGTACCGACCTCCCTGGCTTCACGAATCAGGAGATCCTCTTGCCGAGCGTAGGCGGCAACGAGGTGTACGTCTTTGATCCCAAAGGTCGGCACCTCCGCACCCTGAACGCCGGGACCGGCACCAAGCTTTACAGTTTCCACTACACCTCCAGCGGACTGCTTTCGGAGATTCACGACGCTTACGGCAACGTGACACGCGTCGAGCGGGACGCAACCGGGAAGCCGCTCGCCATCATCGCGCCGTTCGGACAGCGCACCCGGCTCGAGGTCGGCGGCGACGGCTATCTCGCCTCGATCTCCGATCCGGCCCAGCTCCGGACGTATGGCTTCACATACAACCAGGGGCTCATGAAAACCCGCACCGATCCGCGAGGGAACGTCTATACCTATATCTTCGACCTCGTGGGCCGTTTGATTCGCACCGATGACCCCGCGGGAGGATTCAAGACGCTTACTCGTGGGGGTGGCGCAGGCCCTCAGGACTATACCGTCGCCGTGGAAACCGCCCTTGGGCAGCATACCGATTACCGGGTGAGCACCAACCGTATCTTCCAGACTCGCCAGACCAGCGGGAGGTTGGGCCCTACGGAAAGCGAGGAAACGCTTGAGACGATCTTCGGCTCCGGCACCCGGGTGACTACGGAGCCGAGCGGTACCGTGGTTACGACGCGCGAAGGGCCAGACGGGGCCTGGGGAGCGACGAATCGGCGAGCCGAGGTCCGTGAGGTGAAGACACCGTCGGGATTAACCTCGACGACCTTGATCGAGCAGGGAGCGGAGCTTGCCGACCCGGCAGACCCGTTCTCCGTCGTCAATCGCTTTCAAAACGTCACGGAGAACGGCCATACCTTCAGCGCCAATTACGACGGGCCTACGCGCACTACGACTTGGCAGACCCCAGAGGGCAGGACCTTCACTTCTCAGGCGGACGAGCTCGGCAGGATGACTACCAGTCAACTGGGCGGTTTAGCTCCGCTCTCGTGGCACTACGATGCAGCAGGAAGGCTGAATGAGATCCGCCAAGGTTCGGGAGATCGTGAGCGGACGACCGCGTATAGCTATGGTCCCGATGGGCGCCTTGCTAGCGTGACCGACCCTCTCGGGAGAACCGTGAGCTTGAGCTACGACGCCCTTGGCCGGCTGGCGACGCAGAGGTATCCGGATGGAAGGGAGATCCAGTTCGGCTACGATGCTGGGGATAATCTCGTGAGCTTGACTCCGCCGGGCCGGCCGGCACACTCGTTCCACTACACCAAGGTGGACCAGCAGAGCGAGTATAGTCCTCCCGACCTTGGGGCAGGAGATGCCCGCACGACCTTCGTCCATGACATCGACCGCCAGGTCACACAGATCCTGCGGCCGGACGGCCATAGCGTGGGAGTCACCTATGACAAGGGTGGCCGGCCTACGGGAGTGACCACACAGCGTGGCACGACTGCGATTACCTATCGCACTGGCACCCGCGATCCCATCACCGTCACGACACCGGAAGGCAATCGTCTCTCCTATGGCTATGACGGTTACCTGCTAACTTCCGCCACGTGGAGCGGCGAAGTGAACGGCTCGGTGCAGTGGGCCTATGACAGCGATTTCCGCCCCCGCGAGGAGCGGGTGAACGGCAGCCAGCCAATGGCCTTCTCTTACGACGGCGATGGCCTCCTCGTTGGGGTGGGAGATCTCACCGTAACCCGGGATGCCATGAGCGGCCTCTTGCGAGCGACAAGCCTAGGCTCGGTGACCACAACCCTGGACTACAATGAGTTTGGCGAGCCAGCCGCGGCAAGCGCTGCCTTCGAAGTCTCTCCGTTCTGGCAAGCCCAGTACGTCCGGGACAAGCTCGGACGTATCGTAGAGAAGGTGGAAATGCTCGGCGGCGTAACATCCACCTACAATTACTTTTACGACCTCCCGGGCCACTTGATGCGGGTGGAAAAGAATGGGGCCGTGCTCGCAGAGTATACTTACGACTCAAACGGCAATCGTCTCTCCTACAATGGAACGTTCGGTTCGGCGGCGGCGATCTACGATGACCAGGACCGTCTCCTCTCGTACGGCGACCTATCCTTCGCCTATACCGCCAATGGCGAGCTGCGCACGAAAACCCAAAGCGACGCCTTTATACACTACGAGTACGACGAGTTGGGGAATCTTCTCTCCATGGATCTCCCGAACGGGGTTACCATCAACTACGTGGTGGACGGACGCAACCGCAGGATTGGGAAGAAAATCAATGGGGCTCTGGTGCAGGGTTTCCTCTATCACGATACACTAAAGCCCATCGCCGAGCTCGACGGGGCAGGCAATGTCGTGTCTCGTTTCGCTTACGGCTCGCGGAGCAACGTGCCGGACTTCATGATCCGGGAAGGGGTTGTGTATCGCATTCTCTCGGACCATCTCGGCAGCCCGCGGTTCATCATCAATGCCTCGACGGGCCAGATTGCGCAACAGCTCGATTATGACGAGTTCGGCCGGGTGATCCTGGACACCAATCCGGGCTTCCAGCCGTTCGGCTTCGCGGCCGGGCTCTATGACCCTCAGACCGGTCTCGTGCGCTTTGGAGCCAGGGACTACGATCCCTCTCTAGGCCGCTGGACCTCGAAGGACCCTATCCGCTTCGCCGGGGGCGGCACGAATCTCTTCGGCTACACCATAAACGATCCCATCAACCTCTTGGATCCCTCGGGGTTTATGGAGTGCACCGCGCAGCAGAACGCCTTCTTCAGTGACCTCTTGGGTCCGATAAAGAAAGTCGCTGAGCAGTACAACTTCGATCCCAACTTCCTGCTCGGCCTTGCCGCTCATGAAAGCGGTTGGATGGGCCCGCACGCACGGGATTTGAACAATCCGTTTGGGCTAACTCATGGGGGACACAATAATCTCTCTTATGGTTCTATCGAGCAGGCAGTGAACTACTGGGCTCAACAATTTGGGGAAAAGGTCAAGGGGGCTCAGTCGATCGACGATTTCGTTAATCGCCTCCAGACCGACGAGCGGGCGCAGGGCGGAACAGGAAAGTACAATACCCAAGATCCAAACTGGGCAACTGAAGTCCGAGACGGTTATGATTCAGTCAAACGCCGTCGGGGCAAGTGCTTTTGCGAGCTTCGCGGCACGGGTGGGGGTACGTAAGATGGTCCAAGAGGACTCCTTGAACTGTGGAGGTAAAACGATGAGACCGTATCTAGGAGTCGGCTCTGCATTCCGCATGCGGGTGATCATGAGAAGGTGGCTGCTAGGTATGCTGCTAGGTGGAATCGGTTTCGGTTGGCCACTTGGTGGTCTAAGGGCTCAGGGTAAAAGCGCCGAGAACGGTTGCCGAAAGGGTTCGTATTCGAACGAGAATTACCTTTACTCAATCGCGTTGCCCAAGGGTATATCTTGCTGCCAAGATCTACCTCCGAGTGCGGTCCACGGGTGCGGGATTACATTGCCCAGAGGCTCTAAGCTGTGGGTGGCTGGCAGCTACAACGCTATGGACTACAACTCTGCCGATGACGCGCTTCGTTCTACTATAGGTAGCAACCTCGTGGTAGGAACGACTCTGACGGTCCTCCGGCATGAGCCGACAAAACTAGGAGGCTTCGAAGCAGAGCGGTTGACTCTGCGGACCAAAAGGCGAGGCGAGGCCGAGACCAAGGTTAAAGATCTGGTCATGGCGATGGCTTCACGCGAGGGGGGACGAGGAGAAGTCGTCTACACCATAGGCTTCGAGGGACCCGAAACCGAGTACTCCATGTACGAGAAGATCTTTTCCCAGATCGTTGCCTCCTGGAAGGCAGTAGAGCCAGCGGCGCACTGACCGCGACCCTCGTGCCCCCTCGCTACAACATCGACCGGGAAGCTGCCCCCGAAGGCTCAATCACCCCCGCCGGTACATGAACCGCAACGCCGCCGGCAGCCGCCGCCTCCAGGCGGCCTCGCTGTGGGTGCCCTTGGCGTCGGCGCGCCACATCAGGCTGTCAGAGTCGTAGCCGCGCTCGAGGAGGTGCTCGGCCATCTTTCGACAGGCTTCGACGACTTTGCCCTTGTCTTCCCGGGCGCCGGCGTCGAGGTAGATGCGGGAGACCTCGGGCGTGGACTGGGCGGCGATGTCGACGAAGATGGCCTGATTCGCCACCCAGAAGGAGGGGGACATCACCAGCGCCCCGCCGAACGCCTGCGGGTAGTGGAAGTGCGACCAGAAGGCGGCGAGCCCACCCATCGAGGAGCCGCCGACCACGGCTCCGAACGGCCCGGGCACCAGGTTGAGCTCGGCCGTCAGGGCCGGCATCAGGTGCCGGGTCACCCAGTCGAGGAGGATGTCGATCTGCCCCGGCTCGGCTTCGAACGGGAAGGGGGAGAGCTCCAGGTTCCTCCCCGGCCCTCCATGCTCGATGCCGACGACCACCGGCATCGGACGCTTCGACTTCGCCAAGCCCTCGACCGCTTCGTGGAGGTACCAGCCGCCGGAGAAGGACGGCAGGTCGTCGAAGACGTTCTGGCCGTCGAACATGTAGAGGGCGAAGTGAGGCTCCGCGGGGTTGTAGCCCTGCGGCAGGTAGACGCGGATCGGGCGCGGCGACAGCCCCGGCACCTGGAAGGGTCCCAGGAGGTTGATCTCCCCGGGCTTCATCCGCGCCAGCGAGCCGGGGATGCCGGCTTCGACCGTGGGCTCCTCCGGCTCGGGCGCCGGCGGCTCGATGTGAATCAGGGCCTCCTGCTCCGGCCACTCCTCGCGGCGCAGGAAGCTTTCGATCCGGTAGCCGTGCAGCAGGTCGTGCAGGGAGATGTGCCGCGCCATGCCGAAGACGGTATAGAGCGCGTACTCCGGGTGCCGCCCCGGGCGTTCCCAAGCCTCCGGCGGCAGGTCCCGCAGGCGCGCCACCAGCTCCCCCCGTTCCTGGAGGAACCGCGCGACGGCCTCCCCGAGATCCACGTTCAACAGCCCTCCGGCCTCTTCCTCGGGCGCGGGATAGAAGGCCTCGAGCTCGGGATTGTCCTCGGCCAGCATCTTTTCCAGACGCCCACGGAACCGCGATTCCAGGGAGGCGACGTGGCAGAAGTGCTCGTGGGCCGACCACTTGTGCGGCAGAGGCCGGCGCTTGCGCCAGGGCTCGGGGACGTCGAGGATCAGCGGGACGAGCAGCGCCGGCGCGTTCTCCAGCGCGGTCAGTACGGCTTTCGGATCGGTCACGGTTCTCTCTCCAGGTCGTGTTTCGCGGGGCGGGAGCATAGCAGCCGCTCCAGCAGCTCGACCACCTCTCCCGGGTCGTGAAGCTGGTATTCCGCCGCGGTCTCGCGCGGCTCGCCGGCGACGAGGATGCCGATCCCCCGTCCGGCGACCGCCCGGAAGGCATCTTCGTCCGTAAGGTCGTCGCCGATGTAGACGGGAAGGACGTCGGGGCGGTCGAGGCCGAGGGCGTCGAGGAGCCAGAGGAGGGCCTTCCCCTTGTCCCAGTCGAGGTCGGGTCGCAGCTCGAACAGCTTCTTGCCGTGCCCCTTGCGCAGACCGGGCACGGCGGCCGCGGCGTCGTCGACCGCCCGCTCGATGCGCGGCAGGTCGCGCTCGTCCGCCAGGCGGAAGTGGACGGAGATCGCGAAACGCTTGGGCTCGATGAGCACCCCGCCGATCCCCGCGAGGTCGCGCCGGAGCCGCTCGGCCGCCAGCTCGATCTTGCCGGGAATCCCCTCGCCGACCTCGAGCTGCAACGGCGCGCCCCCCACGACGAGTGGAGGGCCGGCGATGTCGTAGCCGTGGCTCCCTGCATAGGCGAGATCGCTCAAGGCGACCAGGGCGGCCACGTCTTCCCGGCCGCGGCCGGAGACGATGGCCACCGGGAAGCGATCGGCGAGGCGGCGCAGCACCTTCCGCGTCTCCTCGGGCAGGGTGGCGAGCTCCGGGCGGGGCGCCAGGGGGGAGAGGGTGCCGTCGTAGTCGAGGAAGAGGGCGGGGCGGCGGCCGTCCAGGCGGGCCGCGATCTCGTCCCAGCGTTCGAGGGCGGAAGGGCGCATGGGCCGGGAGCTCAGAGGTACTCTTCGAAGACCATCGGGGGAAAGTATTCCTTCAGGGCGCGGAAGTCGTCGGGCACCACTCCCAGGGCGGCCTGGAGATAGTAGTCCACCCACCAGAAGATGTCCTGCTCGCGCACGATCGTCCGCATCTCGTCCATGCGGCGCCGGCGCTCGTCTTCTTCCATCTCGAACGCGGCCTTGAGGGCGTCGGCCACCCCCTCGATGTCGTGCGGGTTGACCAGCAGCGCTCCCGCCTGGAGCTGCGCCGCGGCCCCGGCGAACTCGGAGAGGATGAGGACGCCGCAGCTGTCCACCTGGGCCGCGCAGAACTCCTTGGCCACCAGGTTCATGCCGTCCTTGGTCGAGGTGACCAGGCAGACCCGGGCCATGCGGTAGAGCGCGAGCAGGTCCCGCCGCGCCAGGCTCCGATAGTGGTAGTGCACGGGCACCCAGCCCGCCGAGGAGAACTCGCCGTTGATCTCGCCGACCAGCCGCTCGATGTCCGCCTTGAGGGCCTGGTACTCGGGGACCCCCTCGCGGCTGGGCACCACGACCTGGAAGAGGATCGCCTGCTCGCGCAGCTCCTCGTGGCGCTGGAGGGCGTTGCGGAACCCCTCCAGCCGCTCGATCAGCCCTTTGGTATAGTCCAGCCGGTCGACCCCGATGATGATCTGGCGGGGTCCCATCCGCCCCCTGAGCTCC
This sequence comes from uncultured Acidobacteriota bacterium, assembly GCA_963698025.1. Taxonomy (GTDB): domain Bacteria; phylum Acidobacteriota; class Thermoanaerobaculia; order Multivoradales; family UBA5704; genus DATARR01. Next base: position 5,593,498 of record OY969112.1, read on the forward strand.
ACCATCCGGCGCTCCACCTCCTCGGCGCGGGCGGCGTCTTCGTAGGATTGGAAGTCGATGCCGATCGGGAAGGCTCCGACCCGCACCACGCGGGAGCCGGCGTGCACCTCGGTGATCGGGCCGCCATGGTCCCCCTGGTGGATCTCCACCTCGGGCAGCAGGTTCTCGATGCAGGTGAGAAAGTTCCGCAGGTCGCGCGGCGTCTGGAAGCCCAGCAGGTCGTAGGCGAGGAGGGCCCTGAGGATCTGGCCGCGCCAGGGGAGCCGCAGCAGGATGTCGAGCGGCGGGAAGGGGATGTGGAGGAAGAAGCCGATCCGGGCGGGCTCGCTCTCCCGGCGGAGAAACTCGGCGACGTGGATGAGCTGGTAATCCTGGACCCAGATGAAGTCCCCCTCCCGGCTCTGCTCTCGCACGCAGGCGGCGAACTTCTCGTTGACCTTGAGATAGGCGTACCAGAACGAGGGCTCGAAGTGGCACTGCCCCAGCAGGTCGTGGAACAGGGGCCAGAGGATCGCGTTGGCGAACCCGTCGTAGAAGTCCCTGACCTCTTCGTCGGAGAGGAGGACGGGCACGAGGTCGTACCCGCGCTCGCGGTAGCCGGTGTGGAGCACGGCTTCCCAGGCGCCCCCCCGCTCGAGCGGGATCCCCGGCCAGCCGATCCAGAGGCCGCCGCGGTGGGAGAGCACCGGCGCCAGCGCGCTCACCAGGCCGCCGGAGCCTGGCTTCAGGCCCCAGCCGTCGCTCTTCTTTTCGAGCACGATGGGGAGGCGGTTGGAGACGACGAGCAGGCGATGTGTGGGCGAGCTCAAAGCGGTTCGGAAGTGGTGCAAAGCGTGAGCCAGACGGTGCCCAAAACTTTCTCTTACCTCGGTCGTAGACAGGCGATGCCCCGCTCGAACCGGACCCTTCTGGCCTTGGCCCTTCTCCTCATCGGTCTCGGCCGTCCTTCCCTTCTCCTCGCCCAGCCGGCATCGCCGGAGCCGCTCCACGTCTCGCGGGCGAGCGCGCCGATCGAGGTGGACGGCAAGCTGGGGGACCCGGGGTGGAGCGGCGCGACGCGGGTGGAGACCTTCTACGAGACCAACCCCGGCGACGGCGTGGAGCCGAAGGTGAAGACGGTCGCCTGGCTCACCTACGACGAGCACTTCTTCTACGCCGCCTTCGACTTTTCGGACCCCGATCCAAAGAGCATCCGTGCTCCTCTGGGCGACCACGACGAGGTGGCGAGCTACACCGACTACGGCGGCGTCATCCTGGATACCCGCAACGACGGCAAGACGGCGTTCATGTTCCTGGCCAATCCGCGCGGCATCCAATATGACGCCATCACCAACGACGCCAGCGGCGAGGACTCCTCGCCCGACTTCTACTGGGACTCGGCGGCGCGGATCACGCCGACCGGGTGGACCCTGGAGATCCGGATCCCGTTCTCCTCCCTGCGCTACAACTCGGCCGACGTCCAGACCTGGGGCATCCTGCTCTATCGCAACCGCCCGCGCGACTTCCGGTATCAGATGTTCAACAGCAAGCTGCCGCGCGGCTCGAGCTGCTTCATCTGCCACGAGCAGAAGATCACCGGCCTCACCGGCCTGCCCAGCGGCAATCACCTGGTGCTGGCCCCCTATGCCACGGGGCGGCTCGAGTCGGCCCCCGAGGGGGACGCCGGCAGCCGCCTGGTCGACAAGCCGACACAGCTGGAGGCCGGGCTCGACGCCAAATGGACGCCGAACGCCAATACGGCCATCGATGCCACGGTCAACCCGGACTTCTCGCAGATCGAGTCGGACGTGGCGCAGATCACCGCCAACGAGCGCTTCGCCCTGTTCTTCCCCGAGAAGCGCCCGTTCTTCCTGGAGGGGCTGGAGCTCTTCTCGACCCCCCTGCAGGCGGTCTACACCCGCACCGTCACCTCGCCGCGCTGGGGGCTGCGGGCTACGGGTGAGCTCGGCGGCTCCCTGTACACCTTTCTGGTCGCCGAGGACCGGGGGGGCGGCAGCATCATCCTGCCGGGGCCCAACTCCTCGAGCCTGGCGGACCAGGATTTCTCCTCGCGGGTGGCCATCGGCCGCGGGCGGAAGGATTTCGGGAGCTCCTTCGCCAGCTTCCTGTTGACCGACCGTGAGATCGAGGGGGGCGGGCACAACCGGGTCGTCGGTCCCGATTTCCAGTGGCGGCCGAACGGCGACGACACGGTCACGGGGCAGTTCCTGGTGAGCGACTCGCAGACCCCGAACCGCCCCGACCTCGCCACGGAATGGAACGGGCAGGATCTCAGCTCGCACGCCGCCTCCATCAACTGGGGGCACTCGACGCGGACCTGGGACTGGAGCCTCCAGTACCTCGACATCGGCGACGAGTTCCGGGCGGACCTCGGCTTCCTGCCGCAGGTGGGGGTGCGGGACTCTCAGGCTACCCTCGGCCGGTCGTTCTTTCTCGAAAAAGGGCCGCTGCGGCAGATCCGCCCCTACTTCCGGCTGCGCAACGTCGACGGCACGGATGGCGGTCTCCTCCTGCGCCGCCTGATCCCCGGCTTCGAGCTCCGCGGGCTCTGGAACAGCTACGTCAGCTTCGAGCACCGGACCGAGAAGGTGCGGGCCGGCGACCGTCTCTTCGATTCCAGCTACTACGTGGCCTACGCGCAGATCAGCCCCTCGCAGCGGATCGGCGACGTGTCGATCAACCTCGTCTTCGGGGACGACGTCGACTTCGCCAACATCCGGCCCGCCCGGGGCGCCACGATCGATCTGCAGGGGACCCTGAGGCCGACGGACCATCTGGCCGTGCAGCTCAACGCCGACCGGCGCTGGCTCGACGTCTCGCCCACCGGCACGGGCCCGCGGAGCGCGCGCCTGCTCACGGCCGACGTGGCCCGCGTCAAGACCACCTACACCTTCACCTCCCGCGCCTTCCTGCGGCTGATCGCCCAGCGCGTCCGTACCGAGCGGGCGACGGATCTCTATGCCGCGGATTCCGGCGTCACCCGCCGCGACGAGGGGGTCACCGGCTCGGCGCTCTTCTCCTACAAGCTGAACTGGCAGACCGTCCTCTTCCTCGGCTACTCCGACGACCGCGCCCTCTCGGTGGACGACCGGCTGGAGCCGGCGGGGCGCGCGCTGTTCTTCAAGATCTCCTACGCCTTTCAGCGCTGAGGTGGGATAGCATCTCCACGAGGGCGGTTTCTCTCAGGAAAAAACATGCGGATCGAGGCCCAGCTCCAACCCGGCGAAGAGATCCTCTACCGGGCCTACGTCACGCGGCTGACCCAGACGCCGCTGGTGGTGGTGATGGTCCTCGCCCTGGGGATCGCGGCTGCCGCCTGGTTCCAGCTCCAGAACGCGCCGGGGGCGTTGATCGCCCTCGCCGTGGCGGTGCTCGCCGGGCTCGCCTTCGCCTGGAAGGACTTCGTCCGCCGCGCCAACGACTACGTGCTGACCAACCACCGGCTGATCCAGGAGATCGGCATCCTCTCCCGCCGGTCGATGGATTCCCGGCTCGACAAGATCAACAACGTCGAGCACCGGCAGACCCTCTGGGGGCGCCTGCTCAGCTATGGCGACGTCGAGATCGACACCGCCAGCGAGACGGGGGCGGCCGTGTTCCACAACGTCTCCCACCCCCTCGAGTTCAAGAACGCCATCCTGGCGGCGGCGGAGCAGTACCGGGCCGGTGGCCGCATGCCTCTCGCCGCGCCCGCCGGTCCTTCCGGCGCCGAGCGGATGCGCCAGCTCAAGACCCTCCTCGACGACGGCCTGATCTCCCCCGAGGAGTACGAGGCCAAGCGGCGCGACCTCCTGACGCAACTGTAGGGACGGCCCTGTGGCCCCCTTTTCCAAGGAGAGAGACGATGAAAAAGAAGCTGCTGCTCCTGGTTCTGGCTCTCGGGACGGTGGGAAGCGCGCTCACGGGCGGAGCGCGGAACGCGGAGGCCAACTCCTGCGGCTACAACGTCTGCTACCCCGGCGATCCCGGCTGGGTCTGCTGCGATTATTGCTGCAAGGACAACAACGGCAACGTCCTCTGGTGCTCCGACCGGCCCAGCGTCTGCTCGACGATTTATTGAGCCGGAGCCGACCCGGTTTGCCGCCTCCCACCGCACCTGGGAAGTAGGGGAGTCCGATGTCCGGACCCCCTTCTCGCCAGGAGGAACCTCATGCGCAAGAAGCTGACCTACCTCGCTCTCGGACTCGGCCTCACGGCCGCCGCGCTCGTCTCGGGCGTCAAGCCCGCCGAGGCCGCGTCGAACTGCGTCACCACCTGCAACGCCTGCTGCCAGACCTGCTGCCGGATCGGCACGCGGATCATCTGCACCCAGCGCCCCTGTTGACCTCAGGGGAGCGCCGCTGCCTCCGGACCGGGGGCGGCGGCGCTCGATGATGGCGTGCTACCATCGGGCGGTAATGCCCCGTAATCATCTCGCCTCCGCGCTTCCTCCCGTATCCGATCTGGGTTCCCTGATCGACGATCTGCGCCTCGACGCCAAGCTCGGCCCCCAGCTCCTCTACACCACGCATCTGCCGGGGAACGAGGCCCGCTATGGCGAGCTGGAGCTGCCGGAATCGATCTCCCGCGCGCTGGGGAGAGGGGGCGTGCCGCGTCTCTGGACCCATCAGACGGAAGGGATCGCGGCCGTGCGGCGGGGGGAGAACGTGCTCGTCACCACCCCCACGGCGTCGGGGAAGTCGCTGGTCTTCCAGGTCCCGCCGCTGGAAGAAGCGGCGCGGGGGGGGCCGGGGCACGGCCTGTTCCTATTCCCCTTGAAGGCCCTGGGGCAGGATCAGCGGGGGAAGTTCCTCCGTCTGGCCGAGGCTGCGGGATTGTCTCCCGAGGTCGCCGGATGCGAGATCTACGACGGCGACACCCCGGCCTCGAAGCGGACGGCGATCCGCAAGAATTTCCCGCGGGTGGTGATCTCCAACCCGGACATGCTCCACCTCGGTGTCCTCGGCCACTGGACCGGCTGGGGGCCGTTCCTCGCCGACCTGCGCTGGATCGTGCTCGACGAGCTGCACACCTACCGCGGGATCTTCGGCAGCCACTTCCACCACGTTCTGCAGCGCTTCTTCCGCCTCTGCCGCTCGGTGGGCTCCGATCCGGTGCTGATCGCCTCCTCGGCAACCGCGGCCAACGCCGGCGAGTTCGCCGAGACCCTCACCGGGCGGAAGTTCCACTGGATCACCGAGTCGGGGTCGCCGCGGGAGGACCGCCACCTGCTGCTCTTCCGGCCGGAGGCGAGCCCGTACACGACCGCGCTCCAGCTCTTCATCCGCTTCGTCAACGCCGGGCTCAAGACGATCGTCTTCACCAAGGCCCGGCGGATCACCGAGCTGCTCTACTCCTGGCTGCGGCGGCAGGAGCCGGCGCTCGCCGCGCGGGTGGCGAGCTACCGCGCCGGCTTCCTCGCCGAGGAGCGGCGGCGGATCGAGCAGTCGCTCTTCGAGGGGAAGCTCGACGGCGTCATCTCTACCTCGGCACTGGAGATGGGGATCGACGTCGGCGGCCTCGACGCCTGCATCCTGGTCGGCTACCCCGGCAGCATGATGGCCACCTGGCAGCGCTCGGGACGGGTGGGGCGCGCCGGCCGCGAGTCGATCACCGCCCTGGTGGCGATGCCCGACGCGCTCGATCAATACTTCCTCGACCACCCCGAGCAGTTCCTCGAGCGCCCGTGCGAGCGGCTGATCGTCGATCCGGTCAACGATCCGGTCTCGCGGGCGCACCTGGTCTGCGCCGCCTCCGAGATGCCGTTCTGCGGGGACGACCGCGAGTATCTGGCTCCGCACCAGGCGCGGGTGGAGAAGCTGCTGCGCCAAGGGCACCTGCTCGCCGCCGCCGAAGGGGATGAGATCTTCTCCCTGCGCCGCCGGCCGCAGCGCCACGTCAACCTGCGGGGGACGGGGGAAACCTTCGCCATTCTCGCCGGCGGCCGCACCATCGGCACGGTGGACGGCGTGCGCGCGCTCCACGAATGCCACCCCGGCGCGGTCTATCTCCATGCCGGGAGGCAGTTCCTGGTCTCGGCGCTGGAACGCGAGGAGCGGCGGGCGCTGGCCGAGGCGGCGGACCTCGACTACTTCACGACGCCGCTGACCGAGAAGGAGACCGAGATCCTGGAGGTGCTGGAGGAGAAGAGTGAGGGGCCGCTCCAGGCCTGGCTCGGCCGGCTCAAGGTGACCGAGCGGGTGGTCGGCTTCGAGCGCAAGCGCATCCACGGCCAAGAGGTGATCGACCAGACGCCGCTCGATCTCCCCCCGGTCGAGTTCGAGACCGTGGGGCTCTGGTGGGCGGCGCCGCGGCCGGCCGAAGAGACCCTGCGTCGCCGGGGAGAGCACTTCCTCGGTTCGCTCCACGCCTCCGAGCACGCCGGCATCTCGCTGTTCCCGATCCTGGCGCTCTGCGACCGCGGCGACATCGGCGGCATCTCCTACCCCCTCCATCCACAGCTGGGCACCGGCGCCGTCTTCATCTACGACGGCCACCCCGGGGGCGTGGGGATCGCCGCGCGCGGCTTCGAGGACCTGTCGGACCTCCTCGGGCGGATCCTGCTGCTGGTCGAGGGGTGCCCGTGCGAGAAGGGCTGCCCTTCGTGCGTGCAGTCCCCCAAGTGCGGCAACGGCAACCGGCCGCTCGACAAGCCGGGCGCCGCCCGGGTGCTGCGCCTGCTGCTCGGGCGGGAGGAGCCGGCGGTGCCGTGGGGGGAGCCGGTGAAGGTGACGCTGGTGGTGGAGGAGGAGGACCCCCTCCCGGACCCTCACCCCCTGGCCCCCTCTCCCGTCCCCTCCCACCCTCCCTCACCGGGAGAGGGGGAACCCCCCGCCCAGGGCGACCGCAGGTCGCCCCTACAACCTCCGGCACAGGTTGGTGATGAACGAAACGAGGTCACGGATCAGGATTTCCCTACGCCGGAGGTTGTAGGGGCGACCTGCGGTCGCCCTGCCCCCGTCCACGAGCTCCCCGGCGACCGCCACGCTCATCTCCGGACCGGTCCGGTCACCGCGTTCGAGCCCCTCAGGATCGATTCCCCTCTGCTCCCGTCTTCCTCTTCTTCCCCCCTCTCCCGGGTCGGGAGAGGGGGCCAGGGGGTGAGGGTCCGGGAGGGGGAGTCGCGCACCGTGCTCTTCGACCTCGAAACCCTCCGCTCCGCCGCCGACGTGGGCGGCTGGCACAAGGCCTACCGCATGGGGGTCGCCGTCGGCGTGGTCTGCTTCCTGGAAGAGGGGCGGCTGGAGGTCTACCCCGAAACCCAGGTGTACGCCCTGGTGGAAGCCCTGCGCGGAGCCTCTCTGGTGATCGGCTACAACATCAAGCGCTTCGACTACCTGGTCCTCGCCGGCTACACGGGGGAGGACTTCGCGCGCACCCTGCCGACGCTCGACCTGCTGGAGGACGTCGCATCCCGCCTCGGCTTCCGGGTGGGCATGGGCCACCTCGCCCAGGAGACGCTGGGGACGGGGAAGTCCGCCGACGGCCTCCAGTCCCTCGAATGGGTCCGCCAGGGGCGGCTCGACCTCGTCGAGCAGTACTGCCGGAAGGACGTCGAGATCCTGCGCGACCTCTATCTCCACGGCCGGCGCGAGGGGTGCCTGTTCTACCGCGACCGGCAGCGGGACCTGCGGCTGAAGCTCTGTGTGGAGTGGTAGGGTGGTGAGGAAGATGAAAGGAGCCCGCCCATGAGCCGATCCCTCCTCCTCGTCGCCGCGCTTCTCGCCCTCGCGGGGTGCGGAGGACTCGACACCCTCTCTCACATGGTCGCGCCCGAGGTCGACGTCACCGGCGTCAAGCTGCTGGGGACGAGCCTGACCGGGGCCGACGTGCTCGTGCAGTTCCGGGTGGACAATCCTAATGCCGTGGAGCTGGTGCTCGACGGCATCGGCTACCGGCTGCGGCTCAACGGCGAGCGCCTCCTCGAGGGGCGGCACGACCGGCAGGTGGAGATCGCGGCCAGCGGCCGCACCGCCGTCGAGCTGCCGGTGACCATCAAGTTCGAGGACCTCTACCGCGTCATCCGCACCCTCCAGGGGAGCAAGAACCCCGAGTACACCCTCGACGCCGATCTCCGGTTCGCCGTCCCGGTCCTGGGCGAGGTCACCGTGCCGGTGACCCAGTCCGGGAAGGTCCCGGTTGACCGGCTGCTGCAGAGAATCGGGCAATAGAACGGCCGCGTTTTAATGGCGATGGCATCAAAAATTCTAAAATAGCGACAAAGCTCAGTTTGAGACGGATTTTCCCTGCGGCTCTCTTCGTATAATCGCCGGGCTCAAGTCAAGGAGATCCGTATGTGGAGCCCCCGGTCGTCCCTAACGTTCGTACTTCTCGCCGGCCTCTCTCTCGCCGGCTGCCGCACGGCGCCGCCGCCGGCTTCCGCGCCCGCCACCGCGCCGCGGGAGATCCACTACGGTTTCCTCCTCTCCGGCAACCGGACGGGCTCGGCGTCCTCCCGCGTCGAAGCGGACGGCACGCAGATCCACACGTTCGAGTTCAACGACCGCGGGCGGGGGTCGAACACCACCAGCCGGTACCGGCTGGATGCCCAGGGGGTGCCGACGTTCGTCGAGACCACGGGCAACGACTATCTGAAGAGCCCGGTCGAGGAGCGGTTCGAGCGCAAGGGAACCCAGGCCTCCTGGAAGAGCAACGCCGAGAAGGGGGAGCGCGAGGTCCGCGAGCCCGCTTTCTTCCTCAGCCTGAACGGACCGCCCCAGGAGGCGGCCCTGCTGGCGAAGGCGCTGCTGGCCGCCCCGGACCACCGCCTGCCGCTCCTCCCCACCGGCGAGGCACGGCTCGAGGAGCTCGCCTCCCAGGAGGTCCGCAACGGCGCGACCTCCCAGAAGGTCCATCTCTACGCGCTCTCCGGCCTGGGCTTCACTCCCTCCTATATCTGGCTCGACGAGAATCGCGACCTCTTCGCCTCGGTCGGAGGGTGGGCAGCGGTCTTTCGCGAGGGGTGGGTGGACGTCGTGCCGCAGCTCACCGGCGTTCAGGCCGCGGCTGAAAAGGCGCGCTACAAGGACCTCGCCGCCAAGCTCGCCCATCATCCGCAAAGCGGTGGACTCGCCATCCTCCACGCCCGGCTCTTCGACCCGGAGACCCGGACGGTCCGGCCGGATACCACCGTGATCGTCGCCGGCAACCGCATCCAGGCGGTCGGCAGGGACGGCGAGGTGAGGGTGCCCGACGGCGTGGAGGTGATCGACGCCGGTGGCAAGACCCTCCTGCCCGGCCTCTGGGACATGCACGTCCATCTCTCCGAGTCGGACGGGCTGTTCGATCTGGCGGCGGGCGTGACCTCCGTGCGCGACATGGCCAACGACATCGACCAGCTCCAGGACATGCGCCGGCGCTGGGAAACGGGGGAGGGGATCGGCCCGCGCGTGCTGATGGCCGGCTTCATCGACGGTCCCGGCCCCTACGCCGGCCCCACCAAGGTGCTGGTCTCCACCGAGCAGCAGGCGCTGGAGTGGGTGGACCGCTATGCCAAGCTCGGCTACGTGCAGATCAAGCTCTACAGCTCGCTCGATCCCAAGCTGGTGCCGCCGATCGTCAAGCGCGCCCACGAGCTTGGCCTGCGGGTCTCCGGCCACATCCCCAACGGCATGAGCGCCGAGCAGGCGGTGCGCGCCGGATTCGACGAGATCCAGCACGTCAACTTTCTCTTCCTCAACTTCCTCGATCCGAAGATCGACACCCGCACCCCGGCCCGCTTCATCGAGGTGGCCAAACACGGGGCCGAGCTCGACCTTCATTCCGACCGGGTGAAGAGCTTCATCGCCCTGCTCAAGGAGCGCGGCACCGTCTCCGATCCCACGCTCGCCACCTTCGAGGGGATGTTCAGGGCCGAGGCCGGCGAGATCGACCCCAGCCTCGCCGCGGTGGCCGACCGCCTGCCGCCGCAGGTGCAGCGTGGCCTCTACGGCGGCGGCCTCAACCCGCCGGCCGATCAGGTGCAGCGCTACCGCGACTCGTACCGCGCGATGCAGAACATGGTGAAGGCCCTCCACGACGCCGGTGTGACGATCGTCGCCGGCACCGACGCCCAGGCCGGCTTCACCCTCCACCGTGAGCTGGAGCTCTACGTGGATTCCGGCATCCCGGCGCCCGAGACGCTGCGGATCGCGACGCTCGGCGCGGCGCGCGTCATGAAGCGGGACCAGGAGCTCGGCTCGATCGCACCGGGCAAGCTCGCCGACATGATCCTGGTGGACGGCGATCCGGCGAATCGTATCTCCGACATCCATCGTGTCGTGACTACCGTCAAAGACGGCGTTGTTTACGATACCAACGCGATCTGGAGAATTCTGGGAGTCAAACCTATCGGATGAGGATGTTTCTGTTGTAACATCTTCATCACATTTCAACTGCCGTTCTCGCCCGCTTGCAAGGGCTTTGCTGGATTGGGGGAAAATCCAATGGAGAAGGTGTGTTCCTGCACACTTGCGCTCCTCCTATGTGTCCGGCTTGGCGCCGCGGCCACCGCGCCTGCCGCGCTCGCCTCTGGAGGGGAGCTCCGCTATACCGTATTCCTGGGGACCCTGCGGCCCGCGGGCCTCGTCACCCGGCATGTCGAACCGGATGGCGAGGACGTCATCACTCTCAAGGTGAGCGACCGCGGCCGGGGCCAGGATCTCACCGTCCGGTACCGGTTCGATGGCGCGGGCGTCCCCGTGCGGGAGCGCGTCGCCGGTGTCGGCTACTGGCTGAACCCGGTCGACGAGCGGTTCGATCTCGTCCAGGGGGTCGCCACCTGGAGCAACATCCCGGAAAAGGGTGAAAAGAAGATCGCCGGCCCGGCCTTCTACATCGCCCGTAGCGGCGACGGCCTCGAGCTCGGCCCGCTGGCGACCGCCCTGCTCCGCAGCCCGCACCGGAAGCTGCCGCTTCTGCCCGAGGGGGAAGCCACGATCGAGAGCCTCGGCTCGGCACGGGTCACGGCGGGGGAAAAGGCGAAAGACGTCACGCTCTACGCCATCTCCGGCCTCGGCCTGTCCCCGGTCTACATCTGGATGGAGAATCCGCAGACGTTCTTCGGCCGTTACGACGGCTACATCACCTCCGTTCCCGAAGGGTGGGAAGACGCGGCCCCCGGAATGATCAAGGCCCAGGCACGGGCGGTGGCGGCGCGGCGCAAGGCGCAGGCGGCCAGGCTGAGCCACCGGCCGGCGGGGGCGCTGGCGATCAAAGGGGCCCGCCTCTTCGACCCCGCGACCCGAACGGTGCAGCCCAACACCACCGTCGTCGTCTCCGGCAACCGCATCCAGGCGGTGGGCCGGGACGGCGAGGTGCCGGTGCCCGCCGGCGCGGAGGTCGTGGATGCGCGGGGGAAGATGCTGCTGCCGGGGCTGTGGGACATGCACCAGCACTTCACCGACGGGGACGGCATCCTCGACCTGGCCGCCGGCGTGACCACCGGCCGTGACCTCGCCAACGACATGGACTACCTGCTCGACCTCAAGAGCCAGTGGGAGACCGGCGAGGCCCTGGGGCCGCGCGTGGTGCTGGCCGGCGTCATCGAGGGCCCCGGCCCCTACGCCGGTCCCACCAAGGTGCTGGTGGATACCGAGGAGAAGGCGCGCGCCGCGGTGGACACCTACGCCTCGCATGGCTACGCGCAGATCAAGATCTACAGCTCGCTCGACCCGAAGCTCGTGCCGCCGATCGCGGCCGAGGCCCACCAGCATGGCCTGCGGGTCTCCGGCCATATCCCCAACGGCATGACGGTCGCCGACGCGGTGCGCGCGGGGTTCGACGAGGTCCAGCACGTCAATTTCCTCTTCCTCAACTTCATCCCGGGGGTCGACACCCGTACCCCGGCCCGGGTCTCCGCCGTCGGCGAGCACGCCGCCGAGATCGACCTCGCCTCCGAGCCCGTGCGCGCCTTTATCCGGCTGCTCAAGGAGCGGCACACGGTGGTGGACCCCACCGTCTCGAGCTACGAAGACCGGTTCATCAACAATCCCGACGCGGTGAGCCCCAGCCTGGCTCCTGTGGCCGACCGCCTCCCCTATCAGGTTCGGCGGCAGCTGTTCGGCGGCAGCCTGCCGATCGCGCCCGGCATGGAGCAGCGCTACCGCGACTCCTTCCGCGCCTGCCTCGCCATGGTGCGCCTGCTCCACGACGAGGGGGTCCCGATCGTCGCCGGCACCAACTCCGTGGCGGGCTTCACCCTGCACCGCGAGCTAGAGAACTACGTCAAGGCGGGCATCCCGGCGCCCGAGGTGCTGCGCATCGCCACCCTCGGCGCGGCCCAGGTGATGAAGCTCGACCGCGACCTCGGCTCGATCGCCCCCGGCAAGCTCGCCGACCTGATCCTGGTGGACGGCGATCCCACCCGTACCATCAGCGACATCCGCCGCGCCACCCTGGTCGTCAAGGACGGCGTGATGTACGACCCGGCGAAGCTGTACCAGGAGATCGGGGTGAAGCCGGCGGTGTGAGGCGAGGGCTTGAATCTATCCGCCAGAGGGACCAGAATCCCGAGGAGGATTGGACAACTGCCATGACTGTAACCCTGGATCTTCCCGAGAAGTTGGTCGACGTGCTGTCCGATGAGGCGGCTCGGCGAGGCCTGTCCTTGTCCGAGTACGCCGCACAGGTCCTCTCCTCAGGTCGGAACAGGATGCCCGCGCTGAATACCGGTGCTGATCTGGTGGCCTACTGGCGGTCGGAAGGGCTGGTGGGAACACGGCCGGAGATCGCTGATAGCCAGGACTTCGCGCGCGAGATCCGGCGTGTCGCCTTAAGAGTTGGCTGAGCATTCTCTTGGCGAGATGCTCTAGTTGGCAATGTTTCCACGGCGATTCTCCATAGTTCCATCCGGGAGGACAACTTTGTCGGGATAATCCCTCATAAAGTACCCACCCTGGGCATCTCGTTCCAGGTGCGGCCTTCCAGCAACCGGCCGGTCCTCTTCTTGTTCGTGCCTCCCCATTGCTTGAAGAAAAAGGAGACTCGAGCCTTTCGGCACTGGTCGCGGATGTCCACAATCCAAGATTCCTGGACAGGGCGGGCATGAGGACCCGATTCCCCCCCGACAATCACCCAATCAATGCCTTGCAGGTTCAACTGAGGGAGAGGCCCCAGAAGGGGCTCCAAAGACAGGAACTTCAGCTTTGCACCAGTTCGGCGAAGGTCGTCGATCCTGTCGACATGATCTGAATTCTCGACGCTAACGCCCATCCAGACGTTCGCCGGCCATTCCAGGTGTGGATCCAGCTCCGCAAGGCGGTCCGCTCTCTTCGTGAGGACCTGGAATCGATGCCAGTCCGCCCGCTTCATGACGTCGAAGACGCGGTGCATGTAGTCGAGTGGCACATCTTTGTGGAACAGGTCGCTCATCGAGTTGACAAAGATCGCCTGAGGGCGCTTCCAGCGGAGAGGAAGCTCGAGCATCTGGGGCTGTAGAGTCAGCCGAAATCCATTCCGGTAGTTAGGCTGTCCCATGGCCTCGAGGCGCTCGGCCATTCGCTGCGCATAGCAGAACTTGCAGCCTTGGCTGATCTTTGTGCAACCCGTGACAGGGTTCCAGGTGGATTCAGTCCATTCGATCGACGACTTCTGGGCCATGGCTCAGTCACTTTCAAGAATGTGGTTTGCGATTCTTAGGGCGATTGCTCGAGCTTGTGGGTTGGTACTTCCCACGGCAAAGCAAAACAGATAAAGAGGGCAATTGGTAGAATTCATGAGGATCTTGGGTTTGGGGCAACTCGAGGAAAGACACTCTCAAGTACACCGTCAGCCTTGAATTGACGGTTCTTTCTAGGGACGGCTCTATCTGCCGCCCCGGCGACATCACCGCATTACCGGGCCAACAATACCGGGCCAACGGCCCGGGCTTCCTAAGCCCAGGGCACCGCCCTGGGTTCCGAGGGAATCCTGGAAGGTGATGCGGCCTGAAGGGTCGCGCTAATCGGCGGTCCGGACTTTCATCCAGCCGATAGCGCCCTTCAGGCTGCAACAGGTCATGAGGCGATGGCCAATCCCAGGGCGATGCCCTGGGCTTAGGGAAAACGGCCCGTTGGGCCTCCGGATTAGCTCCGCCCCGATCGCTCAATTCTGCTGTGACGCGGTACTAGGCGGTCGATGAAATACTCCCCGATATCTTCCATGCTTGCCTTCACAAGCCGAGAACTCATCTTGGCAGGACGATGGCGTTTCACCCCTGCGGCCGGTAGATCGACCCTGCGAGGGGCTTCGCCACGGCGGGCGCGGCGTGGGGGTCGGGGAGGATCTGCCGGAGGTAGGGCTCGATGCCGCGGGCGGCGTCCCAGTTCTGCGGGTAGCCGAGCGAGACCTCCTCGAAGCGGATGCCGTCGCGGTGGTGGGTGGCGCGGATGTGGAGATGGCCGTAGACCACCGCCTGCGCGCGGAAGCGGACGTGCCAGTCCGTGGTGAGACGGGTGCCGCACCAGATCGAGAAGCGCGGAATGCGCGGCAGCACCGCCAGATCCTGGCGCAGTGGGAAGTGGTTGACGATCACCAGCGGCGCTTGCCGCGCGGCCTCGGCCAGCCGCGGCTCGGTCAGGCGGACGCGCTCGTGGCACCAGGCGGGCCGGGTAGGGAACGGGTCGAAGTGGAGAAGTACCTCGTCCGAGCAGAGGAGGTTCTCCTCGGCCGCCCATTCGACCGCTTTCTCGACCGGGACCTCGTCCGGCCGGAAGGTGTAGTCGTAGAGCACGAACGTGGGGGCGAGGATGCACCGCTCCCCCTCGCCGGGCCAGGCCACGTAGGGGTCCTCGGGAGTCAGCACGCCGAACTCGCGGCAGATCGCGACCAGCCGCTCGTACTTCTCCTGCCCCCGCAGATCCCCTGCCTTGGAGGGGATCGTCCACAGGTCGTGGTTGCCCGGCACCCAGAGCAGGCGCGCGAAGCGTTCGGAGAGGATGCCGAGGGCGAAGCGGAGATGCTCCTCGGTCTCGCCGATGTCCCCCGCGAGGATCAGCCAGTCGTAGGGGTGCGGCCGGAGCTCCCGCAGGGCCTGCCGGGTCACCTCGTAGCGGAGGTGCAGGTCGGCGATCGCATAGAGCTTCATCGGGGAGCCGTCAATTGACCGAGCCGTCCGGATCGGGATCGCCGAGGTTCCGCATCGCCCGCTCGAGGATCTCTTCCTGGCTCATCACCTTTGGATTCTCCTCCGCGGGAGGGGCCTCCGCGGTCTCGCCGGGGAAGAGCAGCGCCTGGCGCGGGCCGTTCTCTGCGAGCTCGACCTCGGTCAGGGGGTGGCGGACCGGCTCGACGGAGTAGTCGGGGTGGTAGACGGCCCCGCCTCCCGTGGGGATGCCGAAGCCGCGGGCGTGCTCTCCCGCCCTGGGGAGAACGGCGAGGAGGCCCGACCAGGCAGGCTCGTCGTGGGCGTCCACGACGAACGGCACCAGGCACAGGGTGTCGAAGGTGCCGTTCTCGTCCCACCCCTTGAGCCCGAGCTGGATGGCGCCGGCTGAGATGCCGATCAGCAGGGCGCCGGCGTAGTAGCGCTCCGTGAGCTTGTCCTTGAGGCCGCTCTCCTCGAAGGCTGTCCAGCCCAGCCGCACGTCGCCACCGGCGAGCAGGATGAGATCCGCCGCCGCGAGGAACTCCAGATCCTCGGGAGTTGGACGCGCCGGGACGTGGCGGCAGTCGCGGATGCCGATCTCCGCCATGGCGGCCTGGAACAGGCCGAAGAACTCGGGCGCGTCGCCGTTGGAGGCCCCGAGATAGGCGCCCTTGAGCGGACGGCCGAGGTCGTCGGCGTCGATGAGGGTCCTGGCACGTTGGAGGAAGGGGTGCCCCTCCTCGTCACGCCAGAACAGGAGCTGGCTGTCGGCAAGCAGGAAGATGGGTTTGATCGAGGTCGGCACGGTACGGTTCTCCAGGTGGGGAAAGATAGCAGAAGCCCCTACTGGACATACCCCAGCGCCCGCAGTTGCGCCGCGTCCTCGGAGCCGACCGTGGCGGGGCCGAGGCGGTCGGAGGCGATCAGCCCTTGCTGGACAGCATCCATCCACTCGTGGAGGCGCTGGGAGAGCCGGGCGTCGGCGGCGAGGCCGTGCGCCTCGCGCGGATCTTTCACGAGGTCGAAGAGTGCCGGTGCGCCTTCCGCCAGACGCAGGATCTGCTTGCGGCCGTCCACCATCAGGCCCACCTCGAGCAGGCCCTTGCGGCGGGCGTTCGCAGCCTCCTGCGAGGAGAGCACCGCCCCTTTGTGCGCCTCGAACCAGAGGGTGCGGTCGCGCGGCGGGGGAGCACCCTGGAGGACGGGAGTCCAGTCGAAACCGCGGAAGCCTGGGGGAATGGGCAGGCCGGCGAGCCCCAGGACCGTGGGGGCGACGTCGAGGTTGAGGGCCGGAGCGTCGATCGTGGTGCCGGGGCGGATCTTCCCCGCCCAGGCGAGCCCGAGCGGGATGCGCAGCGCCGGCTCGTAGAGATTGCGCCCATGCCCCCAGTAGCCGTGCTCGCCCAGGCTCTCGCCGTGGTCGGCGGCGAAGACGAACAGAGTGTTGGCCTTGAGCTCGGGATCGCGGTCGAAGGCAGCGAGCAGGCGGCCGATCTGCTGGTCGGCGAAGGCGATCTCGGTGTCGTAGCGGTCGGGCCGGGAGATATCGCCCCGCTGGGAGAGGCCGAGCGGACGGACGAACTCCTCCCGCAGGCGGTAGGGGGCGTGCGGCTCGACGTAGTGGACCCAGAGCAGGAATGGGCGGCGTTCCCCGCGGGTCGCTCCGAGCCAGGCGAGCGCGGCGTCGGTGAGGTCGCCGGCGTTCGCCTCGTCCTTGAACAGGCCGAGCCAGCGCTTGCGGGTGAAGATCTCCTCGTAGCGCCCGAAATGCTCGCCGAGGCCGGAGATGCGGTCCTTGAGCGGCCAGTTGCCGACGAAGGCGGCGCTCTCGTAACCGCGCCTCCCGAGCGCCCGTGCCATGGAGGGGAGGCCGGGGCGCATCCGCAGGCCGTTGCGGGTAGCCCCGTGCTCGTGCGGGTAGAGCGAGGTGAACATCGAGGCCAGCGCCGGGTTGGTCAGCGGCTCGACGGTGCGCGCCTCGGTGAAGCGGACGCCGCTCGCCAGCAGGCGGTCGATGTTGGGCGAAGTCGGGCGGCGATACCCATAGGAGGAGAGGTGGTCGGCCCGCAGGGTGTCGACGGTCACGATCACCACGTTGGGGAAGCGCTGGGCGGCGGTGGCGGGCGGGGCGAGCCGGAAAAAGACGAGCAGAAAGCCGAGGAGAAGGGTGGCGGCCCGTCCTTTGCTAAGCTGACCGGCATGGAAGAGATTCGACCCGAGAAGTCCCCCGGATCCGCCCCGGAAACCGAGGTGAAGGCGGCGGCGCAGAGCGGCGAGCCGCCACGATGGGGCAAGGGGACGGAGGTCGCCGAGGACGGCAAGTTCCTCGAGGGGCCGCACACCCGCTCGGCCGAGCTCCGGCGGCTGCTGCGCATCGGCGCCGACTTCATCCGCGGCTTCCGCGGCCTGCACTTCGTGGGGCCGTGCGTCACCGTCTTCGGCTCGGCCCGGTTCCAGGAAGACCATCGCTACTATGCCCTGGCGCGCGAGATGGGGCGCCGCCTCGGCCGCGCCGGCTTCACCGTCCTGACCGGCGGCGGACCCGGTATCATGGAGGCCGCCAACCGCGGCGCCCGCGACGTCAAGGCGCCGTCGATCGGCTGCAACATCGTGCTGCCCACGGAGCAGAAGCCCAACCCCTATCTCGACCGCTGGCTCGAGTTCCGCTACTTCTTCGTCCGCAAGGTGATGCTGGTCAAGTACTCCTACGCCTTCGTGGTGCTGCCCGGCGGCTTCGGCACCATGGACGAGATCTTCGAGTGCGCGACGCTCATCCAGACCGGGAAGATCAAGAACTTCCCCCTGATCCTGATGGGGACCGACTTCTGGAAGCCGCTGCAGGATTTTCTCTGTCATCGCATGGTCCCGGAGAAGACGATCCTGCCGGCGGACTGCGAGCGGATCCTCTTCACCGATTCGGTCGACGAGGCCATGGAGCGCATCCTGAGCGCCGCCACCCGCGAGTTCGGGCTGGTCTGGCAGGCCGCTCCGCCGGGTTCGCCGCGCTGGTACCTCGGCGAGGGCGGATTGCAAAAGGCGGACCCCGAGAAAGCCCAGAAGTCGGGGTAGCCCCTACAGCATCGAGCTCGCCAGGTTGGCCAATGCCGAGCGTTCCCCCTTCTCCAGGTGGACGTGGGCATAGAGGGGGTTCCCCCGCACGCGGTCGATCAGGTAGGAGAGGCCATTGCTGCTGGCGTCGAGATAGGGGGTGTCGATCTGGAAGATGTCCCCCGTCAGGACGATCTTGGTCCGCTCGCCGGCGCGGGTGATGATCGTCTTGACCTCGTGGGGCGTCAGGTTCTGCGCCTCGTCGACGATGAAGATGACGTTGGAGAGGCTGCGGCCCCGGATATAGGCGAGCGGCACGATGTGGAGCTTCTCGGTCTCGAGCATCTCGTCGACCTTGCGGTACTCCGCTTCCTTCTCGTCGAACTGGTTCTTGATGATCCCCAGGTTGTCCCAGAGCGGCTGCATGTAGGGGTTGATCTTCGACTGGATGTCCCCCGGCAGGAAGCCAATGTCGCGGTTCGACAGCGGGACGATCGGCCGCGCCAGGTAGATCTGCCGGAAGTGCCGCCGCTGCTCCATGGCCCCGGCAAGGGCGAGCAGGGTCTTGCCCGTGCCCGCGGTGCCGGAGAGGGTGACCAGCAGCACGTCCGGATTGAGCACGGCGTGGAGCGCGAAGGTCTGCTCGGCGTTGCGCGGCGAGATGCCGTAGGCGAGAGGCTTGACGACCCGTTCGAGACGATCGGTCCCCGGATTGTAGAAGGCGAGCGCCGACTTCGAGCCGCTGCGCAGGATGTAGTAGTGGTTGGCTGTGGGGCGCTCGGGGCGATCGGAGAACGCGGCCTCGACCGGCAGCCACTCCTCCTGGTAGAGGCGGTCGATGGCGCCGCCGTCCGCCACCTCGACCTCGGCCTTCCCCTTCGGGAGGTGGGAGAGGTCCTTGATCTTGACCGTCTCGTAGTCCTCGGCCGGCAGGTTGAGGGCGCGGGCCTTGAGGCGGAGGTTGATGTCCTTGCTGACCAGGATCACCCGCTGATCGGGAGCGGAGCGGGTGAGGCTCAAGGCCGCGTTCAGGATGCGGTGGTCGGCCTTGCGCGCGCCGAAGATCTCGCTGGCGTCGATCCCCCCGTTCTCGTCGGTGAGCACGCGGAACTTGCCGTGCGCCGGGCCGTCGAGCGGGATCCACTCGTGCAGCATGTTGTGGTTCGACAGCTTGTCGAGCTGGCGGATGAACTCGCGGGCCTGGAGGTTGAGGACCGAGTTCCCCTTCTTGAACTGGTCGAGCTCCTCGAGCACCGTGATCGGGATCGCGACGTCGTGCTCCTGGAAGTTCTGGAGAGCGTTGAAGTCGTGGAGGATGACGGAGGTGTCGAGGACGAAGATTTTGCGCTGCGGCTCGGACATGGAACGCCGGGGTCCTTTCGTGGAGTGGAGGACAGGCTAGCTCAGGCGGGGGGGAAGGGCAAGGCGGCCCTCATCACCCCGGCCCTCTTCTCCCGACCCGGGAGAAGAGGGAGACCACCCACGTTCCCTGTCCAGCCTTTCTCCCCTCTCCCGGGTCGGGAGAGGGGCCGGGGGTGAGGGTCCGGGTGGGCGGCGCTTGCACTAAGATCCTCCCGCCATGGAGAAGACCTCCCCGCCCCCCACCCCCCTCGCCTCCCGCCTCGAGGTGCTCGCCGCGGCGGCGCTCTTCTCCTCGGGAGGGGCAGTGATCAAGGCGATCCATCTCGCGGGGTGGCAGGTGGCGTTTCTCCGCTCGACCGTGGCGGCGTTGGCGCTCTTCGTGCTGATGCGGGAGGTGCGGCGCCGGCCCAACCTGCGGGTGCTCGGAGTGGGGCTGGCCTACGCGACGACCCTGATCCTCTTCGTGCTGGCGAACAAGCTCACCACCTCGGCGAGCGCGATCTACCTGCAGTCGACCGCGCCGCTCTACGTGCTGCTGCTCAGCCCCTGGCTGCTCCGCGAGCGCATCCGGTCGCGCGACGTGGTCTTCATGATCGCGCTGGCGGCCGGCCTCGGGCTCTTCTTCGTGGGGTTCGACCCGGTCTCGGCCACGGCCCCGAACCCGAAGCTCGGCAACATCCTGGCGACCGCCTCGGGGCTCACCTGGGCATTGACGGTGATGGGGCTGCGGGCGCTCGGGAAGGGGGGTGAGTCGTGGGGGCCGGCGGGGGCGTTCTGGGGGAACGTTTTCGCGGCGCTGCTCTGCCTGCCGCTGGCTTGGCCGATCTTGGGCACCCGGCCCACGGATTGGGCCCTGGTGAGCTTCCTGGGGGTGTTCCAGATCGGCGTCGCCTACCTCTTCCTGATCCGCGGCCTGACGCGGGTGCGCGCCTTCGAGGCTTCGCTCCTGCTGCTGCTGGAGCCGGTGCTGAACCCGGTCTGGACCTGGCTGGTCCACGGCGAAAGGCCGGGCGTCTGGTCGATCGCCGGCGCCGCCGTGATCCTCCTCGCCACGATCGCCAAGAGCTGGGTGGACGGGCGGTCGGCGGCCCCGGCGTAGCCGCCCCTACTTCATCCCCACCGCCTTCTTCATCGCCGCCGTGATCGACTGGCGGACCTTGAAGAAGTCGGCCCAGGGGTCGGCGGGGAGTCCCTCCAGGCGTTCGGGAAGGGTGCGGACGGTGTAGGTATTGCCGCGCACGTCGGTCTCCAGCTCCTCCCAGAAGAGGGGGACGGAGACCGGCGCGTTCTCCCGGGAACGGGTGGAGTAGGCCGAGATCGAGGTCGCCCCCCGGCCGTTGCGCAGGTAGTCGATGAAGATCTTCCCCTTGCGGTCGGCCTTGGGGAGCTTCGAGGTGTACTTGGTGGGGTTGGCCGCCACCATCTTCTCCGCGACCGCCTTGGTGAACGCCTTGACCTCGTCCCAGTCGTCCCGGCGGGCGATGGGGAGCACCACGTGGAGCCCCTTGCCGCCGGTGGTCTTGAGGAAGGTCTGGAGACCCAGGTCCTCCAGGAAGGCGCGCATGGCAAGCGTGCCCTCGACGACCCGGTCCCAGCCGAGCCCCTCGTCGGGATCGAAATCGAAGACCACGTAGTCGGGCTGCTCGATCTTGTCGCGGTGCGAGCCCCAGATGTGGATCTCCAGCACGCCCATCTGCGCCAGCGAGAGCAGCCCTTCCAGGGAGTCGATGGCGCCGTAGGGCTCGGCGTCGCCGACGTCCACCCGGTAGACCGACGGCGGGAAGCGTTCGTTGACATGCTTCTGGTAGAAGCACTGCTTGGCGCGCCCCTCGGGGCAGCGGACCAGGGTGAGCGGGCGGTTGGCGAGATGGGGGAGGATCCATTCGGAGATCCGGGCGTAGTAGATCCCCAGCTCCTCCTTGGTCACCCCCTGCTCGGGGTAGAGGACCTTGCCGGGGTTGCTGAAGCGGACCCCGGCGATCTCGATCTCCGCTTTCTTGCTCCGCCCCTGGGGTGCGACGGCGGCCTCCTCGGGTGCGGGGTGGACCGGTGGCTTGGGGCCTTTTTTAGCGGCCGTTTTCCTGGCCGGGGCCTTCTTGGCGGTCTTGGCGGCGGGGCGCTTCGCCTCGGCGGTATGAGCTTCGGGTGGGGGAGTCTGGGGATTCTCGCGCACGATCTCCTCCGGATTCTTGTCTTCGCGCAGCCCCTGGAAAGTCGGGTGGCGCAGGATGCCCTCCCGGGTCCACTCGGTGAAGGCCACCTCGCCGACCAGCTTCGGCTTCAGCCAGTGGCTGCGGCGGGCCTCGGCACCGCGGGGGGCGTTCTTGAAGGCCGGCTTCTGGACCTCCAGCTTGTCCATGCGGGCGCGCAGCTCGCGCAGGGTGCGGTCGTTGAAGCCGGTGCCCACCTTGCCGGCGAAGACCAGCTCCCCCTTGTCGTCGTTGACGGCGAGCAGGAGCGCGCCGAAGCCGACGCGGGACTTCTCGGGATCGGTGAAGCCCACGATCGCGAATTCCTGCCGCTTGAGGCACTTCACCTTCAGCCAGTCCTTGCTCCGGCCGGCGTGGTAGGGGAGGTCGACACGCTTGGAGATGATCCCCTCCAGGGCGAAGCTGCAGGCCTGCCGGTAGAAATCCTCTCCGTCCCCCTCGATGTGGTCCCCCGGGCGGATGGCGCCGCCGGCATGGCCCGCCAGCAGGTTCAGCAGCGCCTCCTTGCGATCGAGGAGAGACGCGCCCCGCAGGTCGTAGCCGTCGAGGTAGACGAGATCGAAGGCGAAGTAGACGAGGTCGTCCTGCCGGCCCTCGGCGAGGGCGTTCTGGAGGGTCTGGAAGCTGGTGGTGCCGTCCGCCTCCAGGACCACCACCTCGCCGTCGAGGATCGCCTGGCGCACCGGCAGCTTCGCCGCCTCGCGGGCCACGGGGGAGAAGCGGTCGGTCCAGTCCTTGCCGTGGCGGGTGATCAGGCGGGCCTCGCCGTCGCGGATCTCGCAGAGCGCGCGGTAGCCGTCGTACTTGATTTCGTGGATCCACTCCTCACCGCGGGGGACCGTGTCGACCAGCGTCGCGAGCTGCGGCTCGATCGCGGTGGGCATCGCCGCCTTGCGGGCGCCGGAGATCCCGGCGGCTGAAGGGGAGAGCTCGGGAGCGGCTTTTTTCTTCGCCGCAGCTTTCTTCGCGGTCTTCGCAGGCTTCGCGGGCGCCTTCTTGGCGGCAGTCTTCGCAGCCTTGGCCGCGATCTTGTCCTTGAAGCTGGCGGTCTTCTCGGCGCGGTTCGATTGCCAGACGCGCTCGGGATCGGCGGCGATCTCCTCCAGGCTCAGTCCCGTCTCGACGCTGTCGGGGTATTCCTGGACGACGGCGTCGCCGCTTCCGGGCACGGCGGTGTCGTCCTTCTCCTTGATGAGCAGCCAGTTCTCGTGCTCCCCCTCCTGGCTGCGGGCGCCCATGCGCACCAGGACCCAGCGGCCGTGGAGCTTCTCGCCGTCGAGCCGGAACTTGAAATTTCCCTTCTTATAGTCGGCGACCGGGTCCTCCCCCTCGGGCGTCCAGGTGCCGCGGTCCCAGAGGAGCACGGTACCGCCGCCGTACTGCCCCTTGGGGATGATCCCCTCGAAGCCGCCGTAGTCGATCGGGTGATCCTCGACGTGGACGGCCAGCCGCTTCTCGCCGGGATCGAGGCTCGGCCCCTTGGGCACGGCCCAGCTCCGCAGCACCCCCTCCATCTCCAAGCGGAAGTCGTAGTGCAGGCGGGTCGCCGCGTGCTTCTGGATGACGAAGGATTGCCCCTTGACCTTCTTGACCTTCCCCTCGGGCTCGGGGGTGGCGCGGAAGTTCCGCTTCTTTTTGTATTCCGTGAGACCCATGGCTCAGGCGCTCTTCCGCTTGCTCGCGGCCGCCTTCTTGGCCGGCTTGTGGGCGGTCTTCTTGGCGGCCGTTTTCTTCGCCGGAGCCTTCTTCGTGGCGGCGGCCTTCTGCGCGGGTTTCCTCCCCCCCTGCTCGACGCTCTGCTTGAGCAGGGCCATCAGGTCGACCACGTTGCCGCGGGCCGGCTTCGGCTTGAGCGCCGGCTCGGGGGAAGACTCGAGCTGGCCGGCCTCGACCCGCTTCTCGATCATCTTCATCAGGTCTTCGCGGTAGGTGTCCTTGTACTTCTCGGGCTCCCAGGCGGCGACCATCCCCTCGACCAGTCGCTCGGCCATGTCGATCTCGCGGTCGCTCACCCCCTCCTTGCCGTGGGGGACGTCGAGCTCTGAGGGGTCGCGCAGCTCGTGGGCGTAGCGCATCAGCTCGAGCGTCAGCACGTCGCCGCGGGCGACCACGGCGGCGAGGTACTGGCGGGTGCGGATCACCACCTTGGCGATGCCGACCTTGCCGGTGCGGCGGAGCGTCTCGCGCAGCAGCGCGTAGGCCTTGGTCCCCTTCTTGTCGGGACCGAGATAGTAAGGTTTATCGAAGTAGAGGGGGCTGACCTCGTCGATGTCGACGAAGTCGACGATGTCGATCGTCTGCGTGGCCTCGGGGGCGGCGCCCTTCAGGTCCTCGTCCGAGAGCACCACGTACTGGCCGCGCTCGAACTCGTAGCCGCGGACGGTCTCGTTCCACGCCACCTCCTTGCCGCTCTCCTCGCTGACCCGCTTGTAGTGGATGGGCGACATCGTCTTCTTGTCCAGCAGCTTGAAGCTGATGTCGTCCCGCGTCTCGGCCGAATACAGCCCGACCGGAATGTTGACCAGACCGAAGGTGATGCTCCCCTTCCAGATCGCTCGCGCCATGGTTCCCTCCTCTTCGACTCCTTCGTACCAGAACGACGTGGGAACGCAAGATGCATGCCTTTGTGGACCGCCATGGGTACGATCCACTTCCTGCAGCATCTTTTTGGGCAACGCCTCCACCCCCTGTTCATGTTCTTTACCGGTCTCGGCACCACCGCGGTGCTCTGGCCCCTGCTGCTGCTCTACTACTGGCTGATCGATCCCCTCTTCGCGCGGCGGCTGTCGATCGCGTTGGCGGCGTCGTTTCTCGCCAACCGGATCCTGAAGGAGCTGTTCGGCACCGACCGGCCGTTTCAGACCGACGAGTCGCTGAGCACGACGTCGGCGGAGCGGACGGCCCTCGGCCACGGCTTCCCGAGCGGGCACTCGCAGAACGCCGCCACCTTCTGGCTGGCCTTCGCCTTTCGATTCCAGAGGAGGTGGCTCTGGATCATCGCCGGGCTGATCGTCCTGGCGGTGGGGTTGTCGCGGCTCTACCTGGGAGTACACCTGCCGGAGGACGTGGGGGGAGGCTTCATTCTGGGCGCGATCGCTGCCTGGGCGGCTGGAAGCTGGGAAGGCCCACGGCGCTGGCGGCCGTCCTTCGACGTCGTGATCGGCGCCGTGACGCTCGTCCTGGCGTTCGCCGTCGGGGCGGAGCCGGGCGCCTGTGGCCTGCTCGCCGGCTGCGTCGTCGCCAGGCCGGCGTTCACGCCGCCACGGACGGCCGGCGGGCGGATCGGGATCGTCCTGGGCGGCGCCGCCGCCATGGCGCTCGTCGCGTTCCTGCTCTACTGGCTGCCCGAAAAGATCTTTCCCGGCCTGGGGAGCTCGCCGGCGCTGGCCTATCTCACGTACCTGGTGGCGTCCCTCATGGGGTTCGGCCTCTGGCCGCGGCTCTGGCAGGTGATGTCGGGCCGGAAGCCGGATCGGAAGATCGCCGCCCCCTCTCCGGCCTCTCCTGTGAGAAGCTAATCCCATGCGCTTCCGTCTCGCGAAGCCGAGCACGACCGGCGCCCGGGTCTACCGTGTGGAGTCCGGGGTGGCCGAGGCGCGGCCCGACGAGCTGGCCACCGAGGAGCCGCTCGAGATCCGTCTGATCCAGGAGGGGCGGTGCCGCACGGTGGCCGTCACCATGCGCACCCCGGGGGCGGACCCCGAGCTGGCCCTGGGCTTCCTCTTCGCCGAAGGGGTGATCCGGCGGCGCGAGGAGGTGCTGCGCGCCGAGCCCTGCTCCGAGCCCGGTGAGGCCTGCGCCAACATCGTCGAGGTCGAGCTGGCGGCGGGGGTTCCGGAGCCGGAGCTCGCCGGTCTCGAGCGGCACTTCTTCTCCACCAGCGCCTGCGGCGTCTGCGGCAAGGCGGGGCTGGAGGCCCTCACCCTGCGGGTGTCGGAGGCGATCCCGCCGGGGCCCGAGGTCTCGCCCGAGCTCATCGCCACGCTGCCGGATCGGCTGCGCGAGGCCCAGGGAATGTTCACCGCCACCGGCGGAATCCACGCCGCGGCCCTTTTCGACACGGCGGGGGAGCTCCTCGCCGCCCGCGAGGACGTGGGACGTCACAACGCCCTCGACAAGCTGATCGGCTGGGCGCTCGGCGAGGGCCTGCTCCCTCTCAACCGCCATCTGGTCCTGGTGAGCGGCCGGTCGAGCTACGAGATCCTCCAGAAATGCCTGGTCGCCGGGGTACCCGTCGTCTGCGCCGTCTCCGCGCCGAGCAGCCTGGCGGTGGAGCTGGCGAACCGCTTCGGCATCACCCTGATCGGCTTCCTGCGCGGCAACCGCTTCAACGTCTACAGCGGCGCCGAGCGGGTTTCTGGAGTCGCGGTGCGGATGGCGCTGCCAGTCCTGTAAAAGTTTCACGATCCGCGCCGTCCGGCCTTCGGAACGTCTCCTCCTGACCTCCTCCCGTCCCGGGGGAGGAAAAACCTGCTGTGGCCGTTCTGGCATGAGCGATGCATCTACATGGAAAATGCAGGCCGGTAGACGGTATACCGGTTCGATCGGGAGAAATCCCGAGAGACGCAAACGCAGCACCGGCGCGAAGTAGCCTTTCGCGGCCCCTCCCTGAAGGGGAGGCGTCCTGAGTCCACAGACCAGCCCGCCTCCCCCTTTTTACCCCGGAAGGAGACGACACCATGAAAGCGAGAAAACTTCCCATCATGGCGGCCGTCTGGCTGGGAGTCGTGATGATCCCGCTGGCCGGCTGTGATCGTGATGTCAACGCGGTTCACGCGAATCGGGATGCCCAGGGCAACACCCACGTCCGCGTGGACGGCAAGAAGGTCGACCAGAACGTCGACCAGGCGAACAAGGACTTCAAGGCCACGGGCGAGCAGATCAAGGAAGGGGCCGACCGGGCGGGAGCCGCCATCCAGCGCGGCGCCGAAAGGGCGCAGGCAAAGATCGGCCCGGTGGTCAACGAGGCGATGGACAACGTCACCATCACCGCCAAGGTGAAGAGCCAGCTGGCCGGCGATCCGGCGATCAACGCCCTCTTCGTCAACGTCGACACCTCGAACGGTCAGGTGACCCTGAGCGGCAAGGTGGCCCTGGCGGGACAGAAGGCCGAGGCCGAGAAGGTCGCCCGGCAGGTCGAGGGGGTCAAGAGCGTCGTGAACCAGCTCCAGGTGACCGGCCAGACGCCGGCCGGCCAGTAGCAATAGGTCGTTGATCCATCTGGCCACCGTTGAGGGCGACCGCAGGTCGCCCCTACAACAGATCTCGACCATGGATGTAGGGGCGACCTGCGGTCGCCCTCAACGGTGCCGCTACATGATCGCTCCTTTTTCTACCCTCCCCCCAGGCTCACCCCCATCAGCTTGCCGATCCCGAAGGTGAGGGCCGCGGCGAGGAGGCCGAAGAGCACCTGCCGGCCGCCGGAGACGAGGACGCTGCGGCCGGTCATCAGGGTGATGGCGGCGCCGATGCCGTAGAGCGCGAGCGCGGAGGCGGCGAGGCTCGCTTCCACGGCGAGATGGCCGGCCAGGAAGAAGAAGGGGAGCACGGGCACGATCGCGCCCAGCGCGAACAGGCAGAAGGAGGAGATCGCCGCCTCCCAGGCCGAGCCCCCCAGCGCCTCCGGATCGATCCCCAGCTCCTCGCGGGCCAGCGTGTCGAGCGCCTGCGCGGGGTCCTGGATCAACCGCTCGGCCAGCGCCCGCGCCTGGTCCGGGGCGATCCCCTTGGCCTGGTAGATCAGCGAGAGCTCCTCCATCTCCTCCTGCGGGTGCGCCTTGAGCTCCGCCGACTCGATGGCGATCTGCCGCTTGTAGAGCTCGCGGGAGCTCTGTACCGAGAGCCACTCGCCGAGCGCCATCGAGGAGGAGCCGGCGAGCAGGCCGGCGAAGCCGGTGATCAGGATAGACCGGCCGGCGAGCTCCGCCCCCGCCACCCCCATCACCAGGCTGAGGTTCGACAGCAGGCCGTCGTTGGCGCCGAGCACGGCGGCGCGCAGGGCGTTGCCGCCGATCGCCCGGTGCCTCCCTTCGAAGCGGGCGATCCACGCCCCCTCGACGCCGCCGGGGGTCGTGTTCAGGATCGAGCGCAGCACCCGGTCATGCGACTTCTCCTCGGCCGGCATCATGGTGCCGCTCGTCTCGGGCTGCTTCAGGTAGCTGGCGCTCCCCCCCGTCTCCATGCTCGCCACGGTGGGGAGGATCACGCCGACGCCGAACCACCTGGCGAGCCGGGCCAGCACGCGCGCCCGCCAGCCGGGCCGGAGATCGGGAACCTTTTCCTCTGCCTCCCGCAGCTTCTCTCCCCAGAACCGGCCGTGTCTCTCTTCCACCTCGGCCAGCCGGCGGAAGACCTCGGCGATCTGCGGCTGCTTCTCGGCCGCGGCGAAAGTCCGGTAGAGGAAGGCGCTGTCGACCTCGTCCTGGAGATTGGCCCGGTATCTGGCCGCGTCCGTCGGCTCGGTCATCGTGTCTCCGTTCCGCTCATCGCGATATGCTCCCTGGGACTCTTCCGGATCCCGTCCATGCGCTCCTACATCGCTCCGTACATCGAAAGCTTCCTGCCGCTCTTCGTGGCCATCAACCCGATGGGGATCATCCCCATCTACCTCAGCGTCACCGAGAACCTCACCCCGGCCGATCGCCGCCGGCTGACTTTGCAGGCGATGCTCACGGCGATCGGGCTCTCGGTGCTGATCCTCTTCGCCGGCCAGCTGATTTTTTCGCTTCTGGGCATAACCGTCAACGACCTGCGGGTGGGCGGCGGGCTGATCCTGCTGGTGCTCAGCATCTCCAACCTGATCTTTGGCGACTACCGGCGCCGCGACCCCACGGAAGGCGCCGACGGGGAGGATCTGGCCTCGGTCGGCATCGTACCGCTCGGCATCCCGCTGATCGTGGGGCCGGCGGCGATCACCTCGATCCTGGTCTCGCGGGAGGCCTACGGCTACATCCCCACCCTGGGTTCTCTGATCGTCAACATGGGGCTGGTGTTCCTGACCCTGGTCGCCAGCCCCTGGGTCGGCCGCGTCACCGGCACCGCCGGCTCGCGGGCGATCGCCAAGGTGGCGAGCCTCTTCCTGGCCGCGATCTCGGTCGCGATGATCCGGGCCGGGATCATGGGGATGATCGGGGGGAAGTAGGAGTGAGGGAGAGGGAGGAAGCAGGGCGACCGCAGGTCGCCCCTACAACCTTCGGCGAAAGGTTTACTTCGCCGCTGTCTGTATCCGGTCCGCGAACGGCTGTCCGGCCTTCAGGTACGTATACGGATTGACCGCCTCGCCGGCGGGGTTGTAGATGCCGTAGTGGAGATGGGTGGAGGAGATCGCGGCGTTCCCTGAGTTGCCGACGTAGCCGATGATCTCGCCGGCCTCGACCCAGTCGCCCGTCTCCTGCGGTCCGAAGTCCTCCAGGTGCGCATAATAGAGGCGGTAGCCGCCGGGGCCGGTGACCGTCACCACCTGCCCGCCCAGCCCCTTCATTCCCTTGAACTCGACGATCCCCTCGGTCGCGCTGCGCACCGGCGTGTTGCGCGGCGCGAAGATGTCGATCCCCTTGTGATGCCGGCCGCCGCCGTCCCGCGCGTACCCCCAGGTGTTCTGCAGATGGCCGGCGGTGACGCCGTCGACCGGGATCGGCAGCGTGCGCGGCAGCTCCTGCTGGAGCAGGGTCGTGTAGCGCGTGTTGTACCGTACGGCCGCCTGGCGACAGCCGGCGAGGGGGAGCACGCTCAATGCAAGGAGAACGGCGAGACCGAGCAGACGGGGTCGAACCATGCTTCACCTCCAGGCGGACATCAGGGGACGGCTCTCGCCGGCGGCGAGCTCTATCCGAGATTTACCGTGGCCGAAACGCGAGAAGGGGTACCCTGACTGCGACCGGCCTTTGCGATGACTTCACTAACATTTGTGGGAAGATCCTACTGCAAACCGCACAAAATGTCGCTAGTTTGGTAAATATGCTGAGATGACAATTCCGCGCGCCACAGCTCTCTTCTTTCTCCTCTTCTTTCTACGGGCTTTTATGGTGTCGGCCCAAGAGGCTCCGCGCATCGAGGTCGAGGCTCCTCCCGCGCTCGCGGCGACGGCCGCCCGGCTGCGCGCGATCGATCCGTCGCGGCTGGCGAGCGTGATGCGTCTGGTGGGGCTGGAGCGGCCGGGGCCGCCGATCCGGGTGATCCTGGCGCCGGAGGGGTCCGGGGCGGCGACCGTGGTGCCGCCGTTCGTCTCGGGGTACGCGGTGGGGGAGCAGGGGGTGATCGTGCTCCTCCCCGGGCGCGTGCCGAGCTATCCGGACTCCTCGCTCTCGGATCTCCTGGCGCACGAGGTGGCCCACGTGCTGATCGCGCGGGCGGCGGGGGGGCGGCCGCTACCGCGCTGGTTCCACGAGGGGATGGCGATGATCGCCGGCCTCTCCTGGGGGTTCGACGACCGCTCTCGCCTGACCCTCGCCCTGCTCGTCGACCGGCCGGTCTCGCTCGCCGCGCTCGACGACCGCTTCGCGGGGGGGCAGGCGGAGGTCAACCGCGCCTACGCCATCGCCGGCTCCTTCGTGCACGACCTGTTCGACCAGTACGGCCAGGGGGTGGCCGCCCGCATTCTCCAGGGGGTCTCGCGCGGGCTCCCCTTCGCGGACGCCTTCCGCGCCGCCACCGGCTCCTCGCTCGCCATGGCCGAGACCTCCTTCTGGGACCGCCAGACCTTCTGGTACCGCTGGGTGCCCCTGCTCACCAGCTCCGTCACCCTCTGGATGCTGGTCACCCTCCTCGCCCTCTGGGCCATGAAGCACCGCCGGGAGCGCGACGCCGCCCTCCGGCGGGTCTGGGCCGAGGAGGACGAGCGGGCGCGGCTGGCGGCCGAGGCCCGGGCCCTGGCCGAGGCTCAGCCTGAGGATCGCAAGGACGAGGGGGGCGAGTGGGTGAATTGATCCCGGGTGAATTGGCCGCTACTGCTCGTACCGCTCCCGAAGGTCCGTGGTCGACCGCGCCACGTCCTCCCAGCCCCACCCCTCCTGCTGGACGAGGCCGAGGAGCATCCGCCGCCGGTCGACCAGGCTGTCCAGGGCCAGCCGGAACTCCTCGTCGTTGACGGTGGTGATCCCCGCTGCGCGGAGCGGCTCGAGGGACGGGATGAGGGGGGGCGCGCTCTCCGGCTCGAGATGCGATTCGGAGAGCGTCGAGAGGAATTCGGCGATCGCCTGGCGGAGGGGGTAGAACGTGACCTTGTCCGGCCGCTGTTCCGGGCAGACTCCCGCGAACAGGGTGATCGCCTCGTCGAGCACGGCGACGCTCGGCGCCAGGGCCGCCTCCCGGGTGCTGCTGTGGATGACGTGGAGAACGGGGTAGGCGAGGTGCCCCTGGCCGACCTCCATGAAGGGCATGGTGAGCGAGACCAGATGGTCGGCCAGCCCGCCGAAGTCCTTGCCGTTCCAGGCCCGGGTCAGGATCTCGTGCGGCGTGCGCCCCAGGGCCGTGATGTAGACCGCGAGCCGCCGCCGTTCGAGCTCGGCCATCACGATCGGCAGCAGGTAGGTGATGATCAGGCTGACCAGGGAGAAGCCGTTGGCGGCGGCGATCGTGGTCAGGAGCCGCCAGACCATGCCGCCGGGACGGTATTCACTGTTGCCGATGGTGATGATCGTCGAGCCCACGAAATAGGTTCGTTCCCAGAAATCCACGGGCCGGCCGGTGGCGGCGTACAGGACCCCTTGCGGGGAGATCCCGAAGACCAGCACCCAGCCGAGCCAGATCAGCAGGACCCAGAGGACGACGTTGAACAGCACGGTGAGAAATCCGAAGAGAGCGAGCTTCTGGTGCGACCGGGTCAGGCGCAGCATCAGCCGCCAGAGCCCGTTCGTCACCCACGACGTCAGCGGCCCCCCGCCGGTGAGGCGCAGGGTGGTCCACAGCACGTCGCAGACGGTGCCGAGGATGAGAACGATGCCGATGATTCCGAGGGTGATGCGCAACGCCGCGGCCACTCCTTCCTCCCCCGGGAGGGGGACAGCACGCCACGTGCCACTTACACCTTGTTGGCCTTTAATTCCGCCAGGGGGTAATGCGTGCCCCGCCAGTCGATGCCGCCATTCCAGAGGGTGAGGAGCATGGCGCGCCAGACGATGTAGAGGAAGAGCAGGGTGGCCAGCGGGAACCCGACGCCGTGCCAGCGGCGCACCCCGGCCAGCGGCGCGTTGATCCAGCAGAGGCCGAGGAGCACCAGCACGCTCGCCAGGTTGAGCCAGCGCGTCGGTCCGGAGGTGAGGACGAGCGCCAGGAAGGGCCAGACCCAAGTCGCGAGCTGCGCCACGGTCGCCACGACCACCACGGAAACCCGGTAGTCCACCCCGGAGAAGGCGTTCTTCATCAGCCCCTGGATCAGCTCCCGCACCGAGGCGTACCATTCGACCCGCAGCGCCCCCTGGCCGAAGACGAACTCCGGGCGGAAGCCGTTCTTCTTGAGCAGCTTGCCGAGCTTCAGGTCGTCGTCCGGCCGCATCGCGATCGCCTGGTGCCCGCCGGCGGCCCGGTAGGCCGAGGCGCGGACCAGGTTGAAGGCGCCGATCCCGACGTGGTGGGGGCTCTGCGGGTCCTTCGCCTTCCAGGGCTTGGTGAACAGGGCGAAGAAGAGCGCGAAGGCGCCGATGAACATCTCGAACAGCGCGCTCGGCCGCGCGATCTCGGGGGAGGCCGTGAGGTGATCGAGCCGGTCCGCCACCATCGCCCCCACCGCCCGGCGCAGGGCCGAGGGGGCCAGCACGACGTCGGCGTCGGTGAACAGGAGGAACTCGCCGGTCGCCGAGCCCGCGCCCAGCCAGAGGGCATGGTTCTTCCCCAGCCATCCCGGCGGCAGCTCGCGCACGTGCACCACCCGCAGCCGTGGGTCCGTCCTCGCCATCCGGTCGAGGATCTCCCCGGTGCGGTCGGTCGAGCGGTCGTCGACGACGTCGATCTCCAGGTTGTCGTAGTCGAGGGCGAGGACGGAGCGCAGCGCCTCCTCCAGGTTCCGCTCCTCGTTGCGGGCGGGGATCAGGATCGACACCCGCGGCAGCGGACCGGCCAGCGGCGGCAGATCCTTCAGGAACCGGATCGACCGGTTGCCGCGCCGGATCTCGATCGCGGTCGCGACGTGGAGGAGGAAGGTCGCGAGGGCGAGGACGAAGAGGAACGAGCTCAACGAGGCAGCCCGGCGGGGTAGGTGGCCTCCAGCCGTGTCAACAGGTCCGGGCGCCAACCGAGCGTTCCCATGACGTCCCGGAGCAGGAAGTCCCAGGGGACCACCCGATCGCCGGAAGGGAGCTCGACATGCGGCGGTAGCTCCTGGGTCACGTGCGCGATCAGCATGGGAGGGCGATGGTATAGAGGCTCAACGCTGAGCCCTGCCCTTTCGGGGGAGCCCGTGAGTCCCTGAGCTATCGCCCACTCGAGGTCTGCCGCCGCCAGGTAGCCTGTCAGATCGGGGGAGGTCAGGAAGCCTCGGCCGGAGACGAGCCGCGCGGCGGTGTCGAGAGTCCAGACCGCCCGTCCGCGCAGAGCGGCCCGGACCTCCTCTTCGAACTGCCGGAGAGGAGCCATGCTCGCCTTTCCTGGCAGCAGGAAGACGTGCGGGACGATCATGAGGTCGCTACGAAAGCGGGAATGGCTGCGGCGTACGAGGTTGCGGCGCCGGTAGGCCTCGAGGTCGCGTTGATAGCGTCGCCAACGCTCGGCGGTCGTCAAGGGAGCCCCGCTCACGTTTTCTCCGGCTGGACGAGACTCTTCAAGATCGTGAGTCCTCGATCGATGGCGTCGGACATTTCAGCATATCCAATCGGTGGAGACCCGGCGCGCATCACGTCTCCCGAGACCGCCAGACAAGCCGCCTGGGCGTCCGCCAGGGCATCTTCCACCCGATCGGGCTCGAACAGGGCCAGAAGCCGGCGGAGATCGCCGAGGAAATCCGCGTCCCCGGCGTTCTCCTCGATCAACAGCAACGCCTGGAGCTTGTCTTTGCTTCCCTTCTCGAGCCGGATGGTCAGCAGCTTGGCGGCCGTCAGGGCTGCGGGGGACAGGGCTCGGCCCTGGGTCGGCAGCTCGATGATCGATCCGGCAGCCGAAAGGATCTTGCTCAGATCCGAGAACACCATGATCGGAATCGTTCCACCACCGCCGATCCGATCCACGGCGTCCCTTCTGGAGTAGCCCACCAGATCCAGAGAGAGTCCCTCAGACAGGAGAAACGTGCTCGTGCCGGGTTGGTGATCGAACCCGAGTCGGGCCATCTCCATGAGCAAGCGCGGCTCTTCGATACCCACCCAGTCCGCATCGACGAGGACGTCCACATCCTCCGTCAGGGCGGGCAGGGTCTCGCTGAGGCCATACAGTCCTGACGAACCGGCGAGGATCAATCTTTCTCCCAGAGGGCTGGATCGCAGCCTGCTCATCAAGGAGAGGACATCCGATCGTTCCGGGCGGCGCATGGCAGGGCTCACCGCCAGCGGAAGATCTTCAGCGCCACCGCGAAGCTCGCCAATCCCCAGGCGGCGACGATGGCGAGCTGCGGCGCGATGCCGGCGAGGCCGCGCCCTTCGGTCATGATGCCACGCAGGGCCTGGTTGAGGGCGGTCAGCGGCAGCGCCTTGATGAACGGCTGGACGAAGTCCGGAAAGCGCTCCGAGGAGAAGAAGACGCCGGAGAGGATCCACATCGGCATCAGGACCAGGTTGGCGAGGCCGCTCGCCCCCTCGATCGTGGTCACCCGCGAGGCGATCAGCAGGCCCATGCCGCAGAACGCCATCGCGCCCAGCAGGCAGGTGAGCAGCAGCAGCAGGATCGACCCCCGCACCTCGACGCCGAAGAAGAGCCAGCCGATCCCCACCAGCACGATCACCTCGGGGACCAGGAACACCAGCCGGCCGAGGATCTGCGACAGCAGATACTGGCTCCGGTGCATCGGCGTCGCGATCAGCCGCTTCAGGATCCGCCGGCTGCGCGCCGTCGTCACCGAGAAGGCGAGGCTCCAGATCCCGGTCCCCATCAGGTTCATCCCCAGCAGCCCCGGGATCAGGAAGTCGATGTAGCGCGACCCCTTCTCGGTCACCTTCTCGGCGCGGACCGCCACCACGTCCCGCCGGCCGCCCGCCCGCTGCAAGGCGTCTTCGGCCTCCAGGCGGGCGATGCGCGAGTCTGGCCGCGTCTCGTCGAAGTGGAAGACCGCCGGCGGCCCCGGCTCGACCAGCAGCGAGATCCGCCCCGTGCGCAGAGCCTCCCGCCCCTCGACCGGAGGGAACTGGCGGACGAGGAGCCCGGGGGCGCGCTTCAGGGCGTCCATCGCCCGCGCCGCGCCCGGGTCCGTCGCCGTGGCGGCCACCACGCCGACCGGGATCTGATCCGGCCCCTTGGCCCGGAACGCCAGCCCGAGAGCGACCGCCAGCAGCATCGGAAACGCGAAGACCCAGAAGAGGGCCTCCGGCTCGCGGATGAACTCCTTCATCCGCACCGACGTCAGCTCGAACAGGGGGGAGTAGCGGCGGCTCATGGAATCAGTCCTGTGGAACGTCTTGCCATGTCGATCTCACCTCGCCACCCGGGATTGAAATCCCGGGCGTGAGGCCGCGGCTGACTTTCCAGGCATTCATTCTCTTCAGCCCTCACGCAGCGCCCGTCCGGTCAGGGAGACGAACAGGTCCTCGAGCGTCGCCCGGTGGGTCGAGAGGTTCACCAGCTTCGCCCCCGAGCTCTCGATGAGATCGAGCAGCACCGGCACCGTCTCGGCGAGCGACCCCACGGGGAGCGACCAGTTCGGCCCCCGCCGGTGCGGCTCCGTCACCCCGGGCAGGGCGCGCAGGGTCGCCTCGTCGATCTCCGGCTCCGCGGCGAACTCGATCACGTTCGCCGCCTGCAGCGAGCTGATCAGCTCCGGGGGCGTGCCCAGCGCGATCACCTTGCCGCGGTCGACGATCGCCACCCGGTCGCACAGGCGCTCGGCCTCGTCCATGTAATGGGTGGTCAGCAGCACCGTGCCGCCGCGGGCGCGGAAGTCCATCACGATCTGCCAGAGCTGCAGCCGGCTCTGCGGATCGAGCCCCGTGGTCGGCTCATCGAGGAAGAGCACCTCCGGGTTCCCCACCAGCGCGCAGGCCACCGCCAGCCGCTGCTTCTGCCCGCCGGAGAGCTTGCCCACCCGGGCGTTCCGCTTCTCGTCGAGGGCGAGCTGCGCGAGGACGGCGTCCGGCTCCCGCCCCTCGCGATAGAAGGAGCGGAAGAGGCGGACGGTCTCGCCCACGGTCAGCTTCTCGGTGAGCTGCGTCTCCTGGAGCGAGATGCCCAGCCGCTCGCGCAGGGCCACGGCGCCGCGCTCCCAGCTCGTGCCCAGGATCTCCACCTCCCCGGCGTCCGGCTCGGTCAGCCCCTCGAGGATCTCGATCGTCGTCGTCTTGCCCGCGCCGTTGGGGCCGAGCAGGCCGAAGCACTCGCCGCGGCGCACCTCGAGGTCGAGGCCGTCGACGGCGGTCACGTCCGCGTAGCGCTTCACCAGCCCGTGGCAGCGGACGGCGACGTCGGTTTTTTCGCTGGCGATGCGTTCGGGAGTCATGGGGGCTGGTAAAATAGAGGTCTCGGACGGCGCGGGCCGCAGTATACCCGTAGGAGTTGGACCCGATGAGCAGCGACGACGCTCCCCAGGCGAAAGTCGTGGATCTCCGCCGCTGGCGGGAAGAGCGGGACCGCCGTTTGCGGAACTCGGCGGCCGAGGAGGCGGAGGTCCTCTCCGCCCGGCCGCCGGACCGCATCGCCTGGCCCTTCCGCGTCATCGCGCTGGTCGCCGGGGTGGGATTCGCCGCCTGCGGCGGCTTCCTCGGCTCCCTGCCGGTGCTGCTCCACGCCGGCGCCGGCCCCCTCCCCTGGCCCACCCGGATGGTGCTCCTCGCGATCATCTTCCCGCTGGGGATCGGCATGGCCCTCTTCGGGATCGACCTCATGGGGCGCGGCTTCCTGGGACGGGACTGGGCCATCCCCCTCTGGAGCCGCGTCCAGGCCGGGCTCGACCGCCACGTCCGCCCGCTCCCCCTCTTCCTCGGGCTATCCCTTTTCCTCGCCGGCCTCGGCGTCTGGGGCGGACGGCAGAACCCCACCCTCTGGCAGCCGGTCCTCTTCTGGTTCGTGGGTTTCTTCCACATCGTGCTGCACGAGCTCGGGCACCTGACGGCCGTGCGCGGCGTGCGCTACACCCCGCGGCGCCTGGTCACCGGACCGCTGACCGTGCAGTGGGAAGGCGGCCGGCGGACGGCCGCCACCACCCAGGACTGGCGCTGGCTGTTCGGCGGCAACGTCTGGTTCAGCTCCCGGCGGCGCACCCGGGGGCGGGACCTCGCCGTCTGCGTCGCCGGCCCGCTGGCGAACCTCCTCGCCGTGGCCGTCGTGCTGGCGGTCGACCGCGTCCTCGGCGAGGCCGGGTACTTCGGCGTCTACGTCCGCGCCAACGTGGTCTGCGCGGCGCTCGTGCTGCTGGTCAACCTCCTCCCCCTGCCGCGGAGCGCCGAGGGGTACGCCACCGACGGCCGGCAGATCCTCGACCTGCTGCGCGGGCAGAGGATCGCGTAGGCCCTTTCCCGCCGGGAGATTCCGTAGGGGCGCAGCATGCTGCGCCCTCTTTACGCCTCCTCGTCGATCACACCGGCTTGAAGATCGCGGCCCAGGCGGCGATCCCGCCGAGCAGGGGGAGCAGCCACCAGAGCAGCGTGCTGAGCTGGGGGGCGCGGCGGACCAGCACGGTGATGCCGCCGAGCACGAGCCAGATCGTCAACTTGATCCAGACCCACATCGGCCAGGCTCCCGGGCTCGTGACGCCGAGCCGGGCGAGCGTGCCGAAACCGGCCACCAGCACCACCAGCAGCGCGATCCCATGCGTCATGCCGGCGAGCTTGCGCCCGGTCCCGCGCTCCACCCCCTCGCGGGAGGCGAGCATCAAGGCGCCCAGCGAAACGAAGACGAACAGCACCCCCAGGATGTGGATCACTTTGAAGGCTTGATAGCTCATCGGCTCCCCTCCAGGAAAAAAGATGGAGCGGATTGTATCCCCGCCCGGGCATTGATGCCCGGGCGGGGAGGACTCGAAGCGCAGGACCGTGCAATTCGCACGAAACCCCTGGAGCGAGCCAGGCCCCCTCCTACAGCGTCTTCAGCACTTCCTTCTCGCCGCCCGCGTCGAGCTTGCCGACCCAGACGTTGAGCACCTTGCCGTTGTTGTCCACCAGCAGCAGGGTCGGGGTGCCGGGCACCTTGATGGCGGCGAAGTCGATGTTCACCATCCCGTCCGGCTGGGCGCCGGCGCCGGCGAACTTCTGCGACTCGTCGTCGACGAGTTTCTTGGCGTCCTCGGGCTTGTCGTTGGTGGGGACGGCGGCGATGAACTTGACCGGCGAGTTCTTCTGGTTCCGCTGGTCGATGATCGTCTTGTAGAAGGGGAGGCTGTCGTTGCAGAAGTGGCATCCGGGCTGGACGGCCACCACCAGGGCGCGGTTCGAGCCGGCGGGCACCAGGGCCTTGAGCTGGGCGTACTGCTCCCCCTTCTCGACCTGCGGCGGCATGCCCGGCTGCTGCGCCGTCCGCGGGAAGAACTGGTTGCGCACCAGCACGACGGCGGCAATCGCGCAGACCAGGATGATCGCGATGTTCGCCACGGTGTCGAGCGTGCTCTTCTTCGGGGGGACTGGGTTGTTGATCGCCATCGATAGTCTCCTGTCCGCCGGTCCGGTCACGTGCGGCCGGCGCTGCCGTTACCTGCTTACGAAGGAGGGTAGCACAGCGCCTGATTGCCGAAGCGCCGTCCCTTCCCGGAGCGCCGATTGACAGCGGGCGCGAGATCCAGCAACGTACCCCGCGACTCCGCGCCAGCCGGACACTGCTCTCCAATGGGAGAGGTGTCTGACGCGCCCAAAAGCGATCATGACCGCCGACCGCCTCCTCCGCGCCTTCGTGCGCCTGATCCTCAAGGTCTTCTTCCGCGAGGTCGAGGTGGCCGGCTCCGAGCGCATCCCGCCGGGCAGGCCGCTGGTGCTGGTGGCCAACCACGTCAACGGCCTGATCGATCCGCTCCTGCTCTGGGGCCCGCTGCCCAACCTGCGGACGCCGCCGCGGTTCCTCGCCAAGAGCACCCTGTGGAAGAACCCGGCCGTCCGCCCCTTCCTCGACCTCGCCCAGGCGATCCCCGTCTACCGCCGGCAGGACGAGGGGTCGGACCTCACCAGGAACGCCGACACCTTCGCCCGCTGCCACGAGCTGCTGGCCAGGGGGGGGGCGCTCGCCCTCTTCCCCGAGGGGACGAGCCACAGCGAGCCCGCGCTCCAGCCGCTGAAGACCGGCGCCGCCCGCATCGCGCTCGAGGCCGAGCGGAAGTTCCCGGGCCTGGGAGTCCGGATCGTTCCCGTCGGCCTCCTCTTCGACGCCAAGCAGACCTTCCGCTCGCGCGTCCTGGTGGCTGTGGGAGAGCCGCTCGACCCGGCGCCCGAGATCGTCCTCGACGCCCAGGATACGGTCGCCGCCGCCCGCCGGCTGACCGCCCGCATCGACGAGGCCCTGCAAGAGGTCACCCTCAACTACGAGACCTGGGAAGACGCCCGGCTGATTGCCCGCGCCGCCGACCTCTACCGCCACCGCGCCTCCGAGCTGCCGACCCGGGGGAGCCTGGCCGAGGGGGTCGCCTTCCGCCGCGCCTTCCTGGAGGGGTACCGGGAGAT
Organism: uncultured Acidobacteriota bacterium; assembly: GCA_963698025.1. Classification (GTDB taxonomy): domain Bacteria; phylum Acidobacteriota; class Thermoanaerobaculia; order Multivoradales; family UBA5704; genus DATARR01. The sequence goes on from OY969112.1 coordinate 5,632,848, forward strand.
GCGGGAGAGCCACCCTGAAAAAGTCGCCGCCGCGGCCAAGTGCGTCCAGGAGTACGACGCCCTGCTCCGCGCCTTCGACCTCCGGGACGACCAGGTCGGCGCGGCCTACCCCCCCTCGCCGGTCCTGCGCTTCATCGGCCGCACCCTGCTGCGCCTGCTCGTGCACCTCCCGCTGGCGGTGGTGGGGACGGTCCTCAACTACCCGGCCTACCGTCTGATCGGGGATATCGTGAAGCGGGTCATCCGCGACCGCGACCAGATGGCCACCTACAAGGTCTTCGGCGCCTTCCTCTTCCTTCCCCTCGCCTGGATCGCCGAAGGCTGGCTCGCCGGCCGGTATTTTCCTGGAGTGAATCCTTGGATCGGCCTCGCCGTCGCCCTGGCCGCGCCGCCCACCGGCTATATCGCCCTCCTCTTCCACGACCGCCGGGCGATCTTCTGGCATGAGGCGAGGGCCTTCCTTCTCCTGAGGACGCGGAGACGGCTCGCCGCGGAGCTCAAGGAGAGGCGGGAAGGGGTCCTGAGACAGGTCGAAGAGCTGGCAGCGCTCTACGAGCCGGACCGGCGCTCCATCGGCTAGCTTTGCGCTACCAGCGCAGTCGCAATGTCACCCGGCGATGTCGCATAGACCGTGGATACGGCGCGATGACGCTGGCGATGTTGCGTAGACCGTTGAGACGTCGCAATGTCTCATTGCGGCGACGCGTCGCCAGTGGAGACGTTGCATAGACGGCAGATACGTCGCAATAAACTTGGCGCCGACGCTTATCCATTAGCGGTGCCGCATAGACCGTGGTGCTGTCGCAATGTCTCTCGGCGATGTCGCGTAGAGGTTGGCGTTGTCGCGTCGCTGCTGGATACGCCGCAACGCCTCCGGAGATGTCGCATAGACCGTGGCGGTGACGCGTAGTTGTGGGAGAGGTCGCGTTGTCTTCGGACATTTGCGACGCTTTTACCCTCTAGATCTCGGATGGCCGGGCTGCGGGATCGCTCGCCGGGAGTTCGCGACAAGCTGGTGGGAGCGCTTCTACGTATCGGGGTAGTATTTATCGAGGATTTTGTCGAACTGCTGTTTCAGCTCGGCGTAATCGGCGCCTTGGAGATCGTCCTTGGACACGATCTCGGAGATCCGCCCGAGGCTCTCGCGAGAGACCGGATCGAGCTTCGTGTCGCCGATCCCCAGCTTATCCCGCCAGCGGAGCTGCCGCAGGAAGCTCTGGGTGTCCGACTGCTGAAAGAAAGACGGGTTCCGCGTCAGGGCCGCCATCCGGCCGGCCTCCACCCACTGGCCGAGGTCGAGAAAGGGCTCATCAAAGTAGTCTCTACACTCATGCGCCACCTGAGAGAACTTTCCGAGGAGTTCCCCGGGGGGCTTGCTCTCGAGGTCCGCCGAGAGCGCTGTAAAGGAATCTACCAAGGGGGACACAGCCGACTGGGTGTCGAGCACTTGGCGGATGCGCGGAAGGATGCTGCCGCGGGCCTCCTCAGCATTCTTGGCTTCCAGACTCAATTGGAGGTTCACGAGTTGGACGCCCATCTGGAAAGATGCCTCTTTGTATGGCTTGTCCTCTGTTTCGTCTCCGCCTCCTCTGGTGGTCGGTCCCACCCAAAAGTTCCCGATCCCTCCCGGTTTCCCTTGAAACGATGCGGTCACTGCGCGTGGCGTGAGGGCGGGAGGAGACGCCAGGAAATACCTGCCGGCTCCGATTCCCAGTAAGAGAAGAGCGGCAAAGGGAAGCCACCGAAGGACAGGCCGGCTTCTTTCTGCTGGAGAGGGGAACGGCATCACCTTTCCCTCGGGCGCCCGCTTGGAGTCCAACTGGAACCGCACAGTCTCTGCGTAGATCTCATAGCAGCGCTCGCAGGAGAGCAAGTGCTCGGTGACCCGGTCCCCCTCTTCCTTGTCGAGCGCGCCATCAATGTAGGCAGCGAGTTCCTCGTCCGAGGGACACTCGCCGGAAAATCGAGATTTCGTAGGTGCAAATTCTTGCATAGCTAGGCGGCATCCATCTCCGCTTATTAAGTATAGACGGCCGTCGATCCGAGGTTACCCGCTCTTCTTGGGTTTTGCATGGGAGTCGGCCTTTAAGAATCCCAGAATCTTCTTGATGTCCTCCCGCCGGACTCCCTGGCGTTCGAGCGCCTTCTCGAGAGCCTTGAGGATCTTGTTCCACCGGCGGTACAGGGGCTTCTGATCCACCTTCCGGATACGAGCGATATCGGCGATGGAGAACTTAACCCACATCTTGACGAAGAGCTGGTCTTCGGTCGAGAGGCTCTCAACAGCTCGCCCAAGACCCATATAGACCCTACGACGCGTGCTTTCGAGTTCCTTCTCTTCTAATTGCTGGTCGGGCCGAAGCTCCTGGGAAGGCTCGAACTGGAGAGGCTCCTCCCCAACCACCTGCTTGGGGATCCGGTGGGGGAGCTTGGCCCGGAGATCCTCCAACTCTGCCACGGACATCTCGACCCCTTGGTTGGTCCGCAGGATCTCGCAAGCCTCCTCGAACGAGTGCCGATCCCGGACCATCAGCCTCTCCAGGCGAATGGCCATATCGCCGAGTCGCTTCGCTTCAGCCGACGCGTGGTGCTTCCCCCAGATATGATCTTTGTAGTCGAGGAGCAGGTGTTTGATGGTGGTGGTGAGGAAAGTCTTGAGGGTGGCGCCCCGATCCCCCCGGAACTTCCGGATCACCGCATAGTCGTTCTCGATGAACTTGAGCTTGACATGCCCTTCGAAATCCTCCGCCTCCTGATGGCTGAAGTTGGATTTCCGGCAGCTTTGGGCGATGACCTGCCCAATGTACTTCAGGTTCTCGAGGAAGATTTCCTCGGAGGGGCGGTCGCCGGGGGGAGTAGCCATAGAGGCGTCGAAAGTGCTCCTTCTTCTCGGAGAAGATGGGATTCTAGCTGAGTTCCTGGCACTTCGAGGGACGGTTCAGCGGCTATTATGGGACGACGCTGCCGCCGATCAACTCAAAGGCTGCCCAGGATCTCGGATCGGCCTCTGGCGAGCTTCCCGTCGCGAGACCTTCGAGCTGTGCTTGGCGTAGCGCCGCGGCAGAGTCGAAGCTCTCCTTCAAGTGGCTGTAAAAACGGCTAAATAGCTTTCCTGTAAGCTCGTCGTCTACATCCCAAATCGATGCGACGACCGCCGGCACGCCAGCCGCCATGAAGGGGCGGGCCAGACTCTCGACCCCCTCTGTACGGGAGATCTTCCCCGCAGCCGAGCTGCAGCTAGCAAGGACGACGAGACGGGTCTGCGGAAAGCGCTGGCGTAGGATGTCTCCCGAATAGAGGACGCCGGGATTTGGATCGGTAGGATCGGCCGCGAAGACCATCTGGGAGAGCAGTGGGTACTCCGGATTAACAATGGAGTGGCCGCCGAAATGGACGACCGTGAGCTGCCCCGCGGTCGCGAGGAAGGCCCGCCGGGTCGCTGCCCGATCCCGGAGGACGAGGGAGCCGCGAAAGCTTCGCCTGATCGTCATCTCGGTCGAGGTGGACCGCAGCCGGATAAGGGTCGGGAAGAGATGCTCGTCGAACGCCGGATCGGAGACGACTAGGGCGTGCGGCGGCTGTGCGGTCGCGAGCTCTGAATCTCTTGCCAGGCTGGCAAGGAAAACCCGGACACTCGGCGCGACGGACAGAATATGGTCCTCGACCAGAAACCTCGCCGTCTGCGCGTCGCGCAGCAGGGCGAAGGATAGACCGTGCAGGGCGCCGTCCGGAACGGCAACCAAGCGGTCGCCCGGCCGGAGGTGGGGGAGCACCGGCCGGACAAGCAGGTCGTAAAGCTGCGTGGAGGTTCTAAGGACGGCGTCCCTCCGTCCTTGAGCTATCTCGCCGGACAGCCGCTGCACCAGTTCCTCGACTGTCGGGCGGTCTACCGAGACGGGCTGGGCCGTGAAGCCGTCTCGCTGGAGCACCCAGATCACCAGGCTCCGCGGGAGCGTCCAGTAGGCGAGGACGGTGGTGCCGGTGGGAATGGCGTACTGGAGGGAGGCGGGGTCGGCAAGGCCCGGTCTCAACAACTCCCGTGGCATAGGAGACATCGGGCCGGACGGCTGGGCCAGGATCCAGTCCAGCAGCGCGCGGGCGCGGGCGCGCTCGCTGTAGGAGAAGGCTGTGGCCGGCCGATGGCGGCCCTCAAGCTGGAGCTCGACCATCGCATCGAGAATGTCGCGGGTCTGGTCAAAGTACGAGATCCGCTGCTCCTGCGGATCGATTCGCTCCCGCTGGCGCTCACATTCAGCGATCGCCAGCGCGAGGTCCTGCTCCGCCTCGGCGCTTCTGCCGAGGGATACCAGTACCGAGGCGCGCTCAAAGAGCGCCTGAGCGAGCTTGAAGTGATAGGCGGTCGAGCGGAAGAGCTGGACGGCTCGATCGAAAGAAGCGAGAGCTTGGCGCGGGGCGGTCACCTTCGCCAGCTCACCTTGGATCAGCCGCAGATCCCCTTCCATGCTGCGGCGGGTGGCCGGATTTGGGATTTGCTGCCAATGGACCCAGGCCTCGTCGAGGCTCCGCCGGGCCTCCGCGGTGCGGTTCAGCGCGGCGAGAAGGCTCGCGCGCGAGCGCAACGACCCTGCGACCCGATAGGGTTGCCCCAGGGCCAGCGCGCTCCGCACGACCTCCTCGTGAAACTGCTGCGCCGCGTCGAGCTCACCCTGGCTGCTCGCCATCCAGGCGGCGATCACGTAGCCCGTCTGCCGGAGATCGGGGCGATCGCGGATCTCGGCCTCCCTGAGCGCCGGGACGAGTGTTCTCCAGGCCGTCTCCCGCTGCCCGAGGCTCGCCTGAGCTTCGGCTAGAAGGAAGCTCGCCTTAGCCGCCATCGCGCCCTCATGGAGGCGGTGGAATTCCGAAAGCGCCGCCTCATAGGAGATGATGGCCGCTGTGTGTCGCCCCTCGATGGTATCGATCAGACCGGCAAGTAGGTGAGAGCGTCCTTGCAGCGCCCGATACCTCCCAGGCGGCAGGCGGTGTAGCAATTCGGTGAGTTGGCGGCTGGCTCGCGGATAGTCGAGGTTTTGATATTTACAGAGTGCGATCTGAAAGTCTATCCAGCCCACGAAGGGGCTGTCCCCTCGCGCCAAGGCTCTCTCGGCCTGACGAAAAACGAGGAGGGCGTCGGCAAACCGGCCGGCGTTGGCCAGATCGAGCCCCTGCCGATAGGCGGCCAGACCGGCGGTCAAGAACCGGAGCCGCGCTGGCTCGTCTCGTCTGGCGTGATCGATCTGAGCCACCGTTTCGGCCGTCATTGGCTCACCGTGAGCCGCCACCAGCGCATCCCCGATCGCGCGCGCGGCGTTGAGGGCGCTCTCTGCCTCCTGTCGGCGGCCGGCGCTTGCGGCCGACGCCCACTCGCCGAGCAGCACCCCCTCGGCATATTCCCGAAAGGAGCCGGGAGAACGGACCACCTGTGCGCGCAGTCCTTGCTTCCCCCGTTGCGCCAGAAGCTGCTCCACGCCCGCAAGGTCGAGCCCCCCACCGCGGGTGCGCGCTGGACGTTTCAGCTCGATGGCGTGCATCTGCGCTTCGCGACGCCAATCTGGGTCGGTCTCCTTCTGAGCGATTCCCTGCCATTCCGCCATTGCCTGGGAGCCGAGCGCGAGCCACTCCAGGGCCAGAGCGCGGTTGAACCGTCCCTCCAGAAAGGACGGAGAGCGCTCGACTGCACAGTCGGCCGCGGCCAACGCGAGAATGAGGTCGTTGGCGTCGCCGGCCGTCTCAAAGCGCTGCATGCGGGCCGCCGCCAAGTCGCTCCAGAGAGCGGACTCGTTTGGGGCGAGATTCACGGCCTGCTCAAGGTCCGCCACACCACGGCCGACCTCGCCCGCAAGAAGGGCAGTGACCGCTCTCTCGTGGAGGCTCGCCTGATCTTTCCGCTCTTCCAGCCCTCTTTGCGCTCCAAGGCTGGCTAGCCGCACCGTGTCAACCGCTGCGGTCCTCTGGGTCGGCGCCGCATGCGGCCGCAGCCACGGTGCACCAGCCAGCCGCGCCTCGCTAGGGCGTACCGCATTTAGCGCCGCCGCCAGGAGATCGCCCTGCGAAGGCTCGGAGCGCCATTGGCAGGCCAAGAGCAGAGCTAACCCCGTCAGGCCAACAAGGCGGCCCGTCCGGCAGGCTCTGGTGGAGCCGGAAATCTTCCTGCTTTGTCCGTCTAACATGGATGTTAGGTTATAGTGGTTACGTAAGTTTACAACCCGTCACCCCTAGTATAGAGGAGATCGTATGAGCACGATTGCGCTGCGAGTGGTGCTGCATGGCCTCATGATGCTGGTACCAGACAATCCCTCCAAGGCCACCACGTTGACGGCTCTCATGGTGAACGCCGGGAACCCCATGGGAATGGAATGCATGGCCGTCCACACCCCGACGATTAATTTTAGCACTTCGCCGGATCAGTGCCTGACCGCCCAAACTGCCGCCGGCTGCAGGGTGCAGGATGGCTGCACCTGTGATGCGCTGACCGGGAAGGAAATCACACTGACGATATCGCCAGCTCCAACTCTGACGGGGGTAGCGCTGAGCAAAAGCCCTGCGCATTCGCTTCCCCTGCCTGGCGAGGAAGGGGACTTCTCCTATGTTCTCAATCTCGGGCAGCCTCAGGTGCCGCCTCAGGTCGCCTTTGCCTTGGACCCTCAGTATCTCGGCGCCACACCTGACGTCAGCAAGCTGGCCGCCAGAATGGTTATTCCTTTCGACAGCATTGCCGTGTGCTCCTTAGTGAGGCGCGAGGACGCGGAGGATTTCAACGTCCATACCGTAGCACTGCGCCAGCAGGGTGTGCAGGGAAAAAATAATGAGAAAACACAAGCGGCGGCATCGAGCGTGCAAACGGTTCTGACTTTGCCGCTGAACTCGCTGATCGTAACGCTCCATATCCACAACCTCGATGGCACCGACGATCACCCGATGGCGTTACAGCCCTCCACGGAGGTGGTTCCTGAATTCACGATCGTGCTCGCCAGCGAGCCCGAGCCTACCCTCCACAGGGACGATCCTTGCGACAACGGCGTGGGCCGCCACTTCGATTCGTTTTATGGATTGGCCCAGCCGTCCCCTCCCGTCTCTCACCTAATTCCGCATGTGAGATTGACGCACCAGGCTTCCACAATGCCGCCCTCCTTGTGCAAGAGGGTCAAAGCGGCCGTGGAAAGACCGATCTGTCCCATGGCCAGCTACATGCCTTGAAGAGGAGCCATCAATGAGATGCGTACCACGAGCAAGCCGGTTTTCCGGGGTGGCGCTCGCACTCGTCCTCGGCTGGGTCGCCGGGGCAATGCCTGGGTTGGGGGACAACCTGCCGCAAAAGCGTGTCGCTCTCGTGATCGGGAACAGTCACTACCACGATGGGACCGACATCAGTGGGATCGAGGACGCCTTGGCTATGGAGGAGGCGCTCCGAGAGCTCGATTTCACGGTGCTGGAGCCCGTTCGGGATGCCGACCAAGATGCGATCAGGACAAACCTGAAGAAGCTTTCCGAGCAGATCCGCGACGCGACGCTGGTGGTCTTCTTCTACTCGGGCCATGGATTCCAGCTGCAAGGAAACAATTTCCTGTTCCCCGTCGGCGGAGATACCACGGCCGAAGCGGCGGTGTCACTCACCGAAGTCATCGCCGCAGTGGAGGCCGCGCCCGCGGCCGTCAAAATAGTGATTCTCGACGCTTGCCGGACCAAAGCTAGCATCCCCCCGCAGCAGCGTGGCCCGGTCGAGCCCCCGAACACCACCGCCAAGGACAAGATCCTCTTCGCCTTCGCCACCAGCCCGGGGCAGGTCTCGGTGAGCCTTGGTCCGCAGGATCGTTCGCCCTACACTACGGCGCTCCTGCGGCACCTGAGAGAGCCCGGCCTCGAGATCAAGGAACTCCTGACGAGGACGAAAGCTGACGCGATCCTGGCCAGCGGACAGGTCCCGCAGAGCTTCGGTCTCGACGGCCTCGGCACGTTCTACCTCCGCCCTCCGGTCTCCGTGCAGGCGGTCGTCGACCGGGCGGAGAACGACTTGATCCTCCTGCTCAACGGCGAAATCCGCTTCGACCGCGAGGCCCACAGCCGCAACCCGGCGGAACTACGTCTCCACGCCGGAGACAACCCCCTCGTGGCCCTCGTGGCGAGCCAGCGGACTTTCCACAATACACACAGTTGGGACAAAACCGAGGGGTGGGGCTACTGCCTGCGCCTCATTGGTCCGGGCGGCACCGAGCTGAAGTTGCCGCATTGCAGCCGGAATCCCTGCTTCTCGGCGAGCGAGGACGTTCCGTTCAAGGACGGCATTCATCACGGGAAGGTCTTCACCGTGGCCCGAGCCGTGTTGCATGTCGATCCGGTGACGGCCGCTCTGACGGTCGCCGATGCGGACACCGAGGCCTGGAATCGCGATGTCCCGCTCGCGGAGCAGGACCAGGACGTGCTGTTCCAAGTGGGCGCCGCGGAGGTGCTGGCCAAAGCCTTGAACGTCGCGCCCGACGCCCTCACCCGCACCTTGGCACAGTTGCCGGGGATCTTGACGGTTTTCTTCCCCAGCCTGCCACCGTTTCAGGTGCCCGATCTCGCCCCCTGGGTCGCCAGGGTGCGCGGCAACCGGGCCTTCACGGCCTCGGCGGCGATCTGCATGAAGGACCACGAGAACGACCGGGTGAGAGACCTTCGGGAGGGAATCAATGCCGTTCTGGTAGGGAACCCACTGCCGCTCAAGATCTTCGACGATGGCTTGAGCGCTTGCGTGCAGAGCGAGGAGGAGCACAGGACGAGAAAGAGCTTCAGGGTGGGGGAGATCAGAATTTGGACGGCCTTTGAGGACAGCACCGAGCCGTCGCAGCTCTTCGCATGCCCTCGCCTCTCGGGAGGAGCGCCATGAGCCTCCGCGCCGTAATACTTGGCGCTGCCTTGGGAGCCGCTCTAGGCGCCAGCCCCGTCGCGGCTCAGGACCTGCTGTTGCAGGCCCAGCCGGGGGAGGCCCCGTTGGGGCCGTTGCCCTTCTCCCGCAACGTCCAGGGAATTCCCTTACAGCTTCGGCTCTCGCTCTTCTTTTCCCGCCACGAAGAGGCCGGCGGGTCCCGGATCCACACCCGTGTGCTCGTCGACCTCGCGGATGTCCAGCGAAGGATTGCCGATCTGGTGGACACGATCCCCCTGCCGAAGGACAACTGCGCTCGTTTCAGCGCCGATAACCTCGTGGTGAGCATCCCGAACAAGGCGCTGAGTGTCAATGGTAACGAGGCGGTCCTGCAATTGAAGGGCGAAGCCGACGTATGGGCCTGCGTGGAGATGCCGCTCGGGCTTTCCCCCTTCAAGACCGAGGTCCAGCAGCCGGCGGAGGTGTCACTCCCCTTGAGGCTCGGCTTGGCGAGCCCGAAGACCATCGCCGTGCTCCTCGGGATACCCAGCGTCACGCTCAAAGGAACCCTGGCGCCGTTTACCGAGATCGCTCTCAACTTCCTCAAGGTCGACCTCAACGCCCGCCTCAAGGAGGTGATCGACCGCGCCATCGACCCAGATCTCTTGAAGTGGTCTCTGCCAGCAGTCCTACTGCACGCGAATCCCACGCTAACACGGGCAGACTTTCTGAGCAATTATGGCGCGCTCATAGCGTCGTTCGAGCTGGAGGCGTCGCCAGACGATGCACTCGACCAGTTCATTAAAGGCCTGCAGAGCACGGCTTCGACAGATTACTCTCCTACTTGGTTCCGCTCTGCTGACGCCGCAGCACAGCTCTTCACCTTGGAAGAAAAATCCGGTTTTGATCGCCAATAATCAAGGACGCGGAGATTGACTTCGTTGTTCCAGGCCGCAGAGAGGAGAGAGGAGAGAGGTATCCATGAAGCGCAGGTTACTAGGTGCCACGTCAGTGGATAAGCTTTCATTCTCCTCCACCCCCAAGTGCCACGTCCCTGGAGAAAACCCTTCTCCAAGTGCCATGTCCCTGGAGAAAACCGCCCCTCGTCGAGGGGCCTTTCATCTTGTCAAGTCCTCAGAAAGACGCCTTATGGAGGCGGAGAAGCCTCTTGGGGCGGCGAATTACGACGTTCGTTTCGCGAAATGAATTCCAAATCTGCCTCGCAGGCACACCTCCGCCTTCACCTCGGTCGGTGAAGTCAAGAGGGCCGGCTCCGGCCAGCCAGGAACTGCGGCCTGCCTACCCGCCGACGAACGGCAACGCCGGCGGGAAGCTCCCGATGGGAAAGTGTGGGTCGGGGTCTCCGTTCTGCAACTTCTCGGCCGCCGTGCGGTAGACGGCCACGAACCACGAGAAGCCCTCATAGAAGTAATGGCGCATCGCCTTGCTCGCGGCGTGGAAGAGCGGGGCGGGCGATTTCTTCAGCCGCTTGGGGCGGCTTGTCGGGTCTTGGGCCAGGATCGCTGCCGCGCCGAACGGCTCGGCTCCCGTCCGCTTCCTGACCGCGGCGGCGTCCTCTTCGATTTCAGTGGCCATGTTGGCGATGCGTTGCCGGTAAGCTTCCGGCGAGAGGTCTTTCCAGCAGGGAAGGGGCGAGAAGGTCACGATCTCGGGGGTGGCGTGGCGGAGACGATCGACGACTTCTCCCTTGCGGCGGGCGAGGTACTCCTGGGTACGGTCGAACCAGGTGCCGGCGAGAGGCTCGCCGTCCGCGAGCTGCCGGACGGATTGGAGGCCGGGCCACTCCCGGAGATGGGCGACGAGGTTCTCCTTGACTCCGTGGCTGAGGACGTACCGAAGCCGCGCGACCTGCACGTCCTCCTCGCCGCTGATCAGGATCGCCTGGTAGCGCCGGTCCCAGATCTTCCCCGTCCAGCCGGTGAGCCGGCTGACCTCCCGCGCCAGGTTCGAGTTGAAGTAGCCGACGAATCGCGACAGCCGTTTGGCGCTCTCCGCCCGGACGATCATGTGGTAGTGGTTCGACAGCAGGCTGAGTGCCGCGAGGTCGACCGGGTAGAGCCGCTGGGCCCTGCCGAGGACCCCGGCGGCGATGTCGTTGAGCTCCGGGCTCGGCCGGAGCAGCAGACGTCCTTGCAAGGTCCGGCAGGTGACCTCGACCAGGGCGCCCTCCTCGGGAAGGTAGCGAAGTTTTCGTCCCATACCCCTGATAAGACGTAAAATCTCGCCCCTTCTGACAAACCCTTTGCTGCTCGTATCTTACAGAGGCATTTTGCCGGTAGGCGTGAAGCTTCCGTCTCAGCCGTACAGATCCTCCAACCCATGCCACCTCACCCCGGCTGCCGCTCCCGCCGGCGGGGGCTGCCGGGTGAAGATCCGCCTCCCGATCGTCGCTCCCCGGGGATTGGGGAATTCGCGGGCCTTCTCCTCGAGCTCCTGCTCGAGAGCCCGGGGAGAGCGGACGGTGCCCCATTTGCACTCTCCAAGATCGGTCCAGTTGTCGTCGCGCAGGCCGACGACGTCGATCTGGGTGGCCTTCGACCAGTACTGGCCGACCTCGAAGGCGGCGGTTACCCCTTCCCGGCGGTAGAGCCAGGGGAGGGCTTCCCGGCAGAGGCGCTCGAAGCAGAGCCCGAAGTAGGCATCCAGGTGGGGGCGGATGAGGTCCTTGAGAGCGCGGCCGGCTCCCATGTGGCGGATGTAGCTGGTGCTCGGGAAGACGAAGCGGAACCAGAAGCGGAGCAGAGGATCGGCCAGATCATAACGGACGGACCGGACCGAGGGGGGCTCGCCGGTCAGGGGATAGCGCCGCTCGATGTAGCCCAGCTCGATGAGCTGCTGGAGGTAGTAGGCGAGGGCGCGAGGATCCTGCCCCGCCTGACGGGCGATCTCCTGGACTGTGGAATGCCCCTCGGCAATGGCCGCGAGGATCGCGTAATAGAGGGTGACCTCCCGCAGCTCCTCCCGCAGCAGGAAATCGGCTTCGCGATAGAGCGGGGCATACTCGTCGAGGAGCTCGGCGGCGATGTTGGCCTCGATGGAGCGGCCGTCGGTGAACCTCTTCAGGTAGAGGGGCACCCCGCCACAGAGGAAGTAGGTGCGGGCCTGGTCGGTGCGGGAGTAGCCGGGGTGGAACAGGGCCGCCTCCCGATAGCCGAACGGGCGCAGCGGGATCTGGGCCGTCCGGCGGCCGAAGAGGGGGCTCTTCTTGCCGAGGACCTCGCGTTCCATGAAGCCGATGTAGGAGCCGCAGAGGATCAGGAGGACGTTTCCGGACTGCCGCCAGGAGCGGTCCCACTTCTCCTGCAGGATGGACGGCAGCTCAGGGCTCGCGCCCACGGTCCACTGGAATTCATCCAGCGCGATGACGAGCTTGCGGTCGGACTTCCAGCGGCTGACGACGGCGTCGAGCACTGTGCTCCAGCTCTCCGCGGAGAGGGCGGCGAGCAGAGGCTCCTCCACGACGCTGGCGGCTTCCCCCAGGAACTCGCGGATCTGCATACCCGCAGGGGCCTGTTTGCCGAGGAAGTAGATTCCCGGCCGGTCCCGGAGGAAGTGGAGGATGAGCTCGCTCTTGCCGATCCGCCGGCGGCCGTAGATCGGAATGAATGCGCTCGCCGGGGCCTCGTAGGCGTCCGTCAGGACTCGAAGCTCGTCATGCCGGCCGATGAAAGGGGTGGTCAGATCGGATGCCTCCAGGGGCAACGTTAAAATTGCTAGGCGTGACTTGTCAAGTCTAGACTTGTCAAGTCGTGACTTGGTGATTCCCTTCCAGCCGGTGAGCCGGCTCACCTCTCGCCAGCGTTTTGCGGGCAGGGAGAGAGATGACGGCCAACGGCGGGGGCGGCTGGACCCGCCCGCAGGGCGGAATGTGGGGGGCGGGGCAGGAGGTTACCGGGAAACCTGCCATCCCAGCCGCCTGCGTTTGGCGAGCTTCGCGGTGGTGCGCTGGAAGGAATCCACGATGCGCAGTCGACCTTCTCACCCGTTCTCGTCTGGAGCCTGCTGGATCCCCCTGCTGGTCTGCGCGGCCATCCAATGGCTCTGGCCGTTACCCGCCGCAGCACAGGCCCCGAGCCTGACGGCGTTCACCTCCTGTGCTGCGGGTGGAGCGGATTGCAATCTCTGCCTCTCCAACGTGACGTCTTCCTTCAACGGCCTGCGTGATCATGGAGACATCCTGGGGTTTTGGCTCAACGGGGTCAGCACCGACGTCTGCTTCGGCCTGAACTGCTCGCACTGGCAAGGGATCCAGCGGATCCCGTCCGGATCGGGGCAGACCCTGGTGATCTCACGGTCGGGCTCCTCCATGTTCAATACGGTGCTGATGGGATCGCGCAATGCCACCGGCGCACGGTTCCGATCCAACCGGCTGAACCCGAGTCTTTTCTTCCATCAGACCGCGCCGCCGAGCACAGATCGCATCGTGGGAGCCTGGGCCAACGATCCGGGCTTCTCCCATGCCGGCGGTATGCAGCAACTCGGCAACTACCTCGCCGTGCCGGTCGAAGCGAGCTCGTCCAAGGTGATCATGTTCGATATGGCCAGCCTCACCCGGCTCTACGACGTACCGCATACGGAGTCCTCCGAGGCGGGTACGGCATCTCTGGCCAAGCTGGCCGACGGCCGCTTCCTGCTCACGATCGGCCGGGCTGACGCCGCGACGCTGGACTTCTATGTCTCGACCTCGACGAACCTGGCTGCGACGACCTTCACTCCCTTCGATTCCTGGAGCCGGAGCGAGACCCTGACGACCATCGGGGATGCGACCTTCGGCGACTATCAGAGCCTGAACTTCGTGCATCAATGTGACGGCGCGCTGTTCCTGATCGGTACCCACGAAAACTCCTCGATCGGCATTGGCAGCGACTTCGCCGATCTCTTTCGGGTCGAGAACGGCCTGGGCAACGACGTCCGGATCACCAAGGTGGCCAAGAAGCACCTCTATTGCTCCTATCCGTCGCCGGGAGCCTCCTCATCGCAAGACAATCACTGCAACTTTGACGCGGCCGGGGGCGTTTACGTCGATCCATCTCGCAATTTGATCCTGTATGGTACGGAGCACGGTCATGACGGCCCTTCCGGGACGACCCGCTTCATGGAGTTTCGCTCGACCTTCCCGAATCCCAACTGCAGCGTGGACATCAACGAGGCGTTCGTGGAGCTCTACGACGACTCCGATTTCAGCGATCGCGGGCTGATGATCGATTTTCCGGATCAGAGCCTCGAGAACTATGCCAATTACGATCAGACCGAGGGCTTCGAGGACAAAGCCTCCGCGGTCCGCTTCTGCATCCCGCCAGGCTGGCGCTACCGGCTCTACCAGGATAAAAACTACAGTGGGAGCTTCAGAGACCTGGTCGGATCCGGCTCGATCAACCTCGGCAGCGCCGGCTTTGGCGACAAGACCTCGTCCTCGCGCTGGCTGAATTTCTGATCTCGAAGCGTACCTGGCAAATTCGGACCCTCGGCGGGAGCAGGAGCAACCCCCGTCCTGCCGAGGGCCCGTCCAGGGAAACTGTTCAGCGCCGAAGATGTTTCCCCGCGAGAGGGCGACCGCAGGTCGCCCCTACAACCTCCGGCACAAGGCACAGAGGCTGGGCGAAGGTTGTAGGGGCGACCTGCGGTCGCCCTCTCGGAGGGAAGGCGCCTCGGCCGGGCACATGCGGAGAGGAGGCGGACGTCAGTTCCGAGCCGGCGCCCTGTCCTTGTCCTGTCCTTATAGATAAGGCCCCTGAATTCAGGGCGTGGGCCCCCGGCCGGCCAGCTCGTCCTCCCGCCCCCTGGCGCCGGCGCCCGACTTGGAATACAATCCCCCCCGAAGTCGTTTTGAGGTCTGTGCCCGGCTGTTTCGGGCCGGAGGGTGGGCTTCCCGCCGGAGTCTTTATGGCTCGTCCATAGAGAGAAGGTAGGGATCTCAAACCGCCGGCCTTGCGGAGTCAAGGGCGCTCCGGTTATACTGCGCGTCCCGCTGGCCGACCTGGTTCAGGTCGAGGCGCGATTGTCTGTTGACGTGCGCCGGCCTCTCAATGTAGACTCTGCGGGTTTCGCCGCCGATGGTCCCGCCAGGGACGGGGGCGGTCAACGTCTTCAAACCGAAGACCACTAAACCCTGAACACCGTTCGGGGCCGGAGTTTGGGCCAGCGGACCCATCTCGGATGGGGCCGGGGCCGTGTCGCTCCGCGGTAGAACAAGAATTCATCGGGTCGAGGAGATCTGGACGCATGCCTACGATTCATCAATTGGTGCGCAAGGGTCGCGAACGCGTGGAGACCAAGACCAAGAGTCCCGCGCTGCAGGCTTCACCCCAGAAGCGGGGAGTCTGCATTCGCGTCTACACCCAGACGCCCAAGAAGCCGAACTCGGCGCTCCGCAAGGTGGCCCGTGTGCGGCTCACCAACGGTATCGAGGTGACCACCTACATTCCGGGGGTCGGCCACAACCTGCAGGAGCACTCGATCGTGCTGATTCGCGGCGGCCGCGTGAAGGATCTTCCCGGCGTCCGTTACCACGTCATCCGGGGCACGCTCGACGCGGTCGGCGTGCAGGCCCGGCGTCAGGGGCGCTCGAAGTACGGCGCCAAGCGGCCGAAGGCTCAGGGAGGCAAGTAAGTCATGCCGAGGCGTAGAGAAGTCCCGAAGCGCGAGATCCTGCCGGATCCGCTGTACAACTCGCAGCTGGTCACCAAGTTCGTCAACGTGGTGATGAAGCAGGGCAAGAAGTCGGTGGCCGAGCGCATCCTGTACGACGCCCTCGAGGCGATCCGGACGCGCACCAGCGACGACCCGATGAAGGTGTTCAAGAAGGCGATCGAGAACGTCAAGCCCGCGGTCGAGGTGAAGTCGCGGCGCGTCGGCGGTTCGACCTACCAGGTCCCCGTCGAGGTGCGCCCCTCCCGCAAGCTGGCGCTGTCGATGCGCTGGATCATCAACGGCGCCATGGGGCGCGGCGAGAAGACGATGCGCGCCCGGCTGGCGGGCGAGCTGCTGGAGGCCGCCGAGAACCGCGGCGCCGCGATCAAGAAGAAGGAAGACACGCACCGCATGGCAGAAGCCAATAAGGCGTTCGCTCACTACCGCTGGTAGCTGGGTCTCCGCCGGTCTCCCCTCGGGGCGGCTGGTGGTCCCGGGCGGAATCCTCCTTCGAGCCTAAGAGACGAGACATAACGAGCGGTTAGAGACGAGACGTCAAAGGTTTAGACCATGGCACGGCAATCACCCCTGAAAGACACGCGCAATATCGGCATCATGGCCCATATCGACGCTGGCAAGACCACGGCCACCGAGCGGATCCTGTATTACACCGGGGTCAACTACAAGATCGGTGAGGTCCACGAGGGTACCGCCACCATGGACTGGATGGTGCAGGAGCAGGAGCGCGGCATCACCATCACCTCCGCCGCCACCACCTGCTTCTGGAACAAGCACCGGATCAACATCATCGACACCCCTGGCCACGTCGACTTCACGGCCGAGGTGGAGCGTTCGCTGCGCGTGCTCGACGGCGCCGTCGCGGTGTTCGACTCGGTCGCCGGCGTCGAGCCGCAGTCGGAGACGGTCTGGCGTCAGGCCGACCGTTACAAGGTGCCGCGGCTCGCGTTCGTCAACAAGATGGACCGCGTCGGCGCCGACTTCGACCGTACGGTCTCGATGATGCGCACCCGCCTGGGCGCCAACCCGGTCGTCATCCAGCTCCCCTGGGGCCGCGAGGATCGCTTCAAGGGGGTCATCGACCTCCTGCAGATGAAGGGGATCTTCTACAAGGACGAGACCTTGGGGGCCGCCTACGAAGTGGTGGACATCCCGGAGGAGCACGCCGACGAGGCGCACAAGATGCGCGAGGTGATGGTCGAGGCGATCTCGGAGACCGACGACCAGCTCCTGGAAAAGTACCTCTCCGGCGAGGAGGTCACCAACGACGAGCTGAAGGCCGCGCTGCGCCGGGCGACGATCTCCAACCAGATCCAGCCGGTGACCTGTGGCAGCGCCTTCAAGAACAAGGGAGTCCAGCCGTTGCTCGACGCGGTGGTCGACTACCTCCCCTCGCCGCTCGACATCCCGCCGATCGACGGCCTCGACCCCAACACCGAGCAGGCGGTGGTCCGCCACTCGGACGATTCCGAGCCGTTCTCGGGGCTGGTGTTCAAGATCATGACCGACCCGTTCGTCGGCCAGCTCGTCTTCTTCCGCGTCTACTCGGGGTTCGTCCAGTCGGGCGCCACGGTGCTCGGCTCTAAGCGCAACAGCACCGAGCGCATCGGCCGGCTGCTCAAGATGCACGCCAACAAGCGCGAGGAGATCGAGGAGGTCTGGGCGGGAGATATCGCGGCGGCGGTCGGCCTGAAGAACGTCACCACTGGCGACACCATCTGCGACCCCAAGTTCCCGGTGGTCCTGGAGTCGATGAACTTCCCGGAGCCGGTGATCGAGGTCTCAATCGAGCCGAAGACCAAGTCCGACCAGGAGAAGCTCGGCGCATCGCTGGCCAAGCTGATGCAGGAAGATCCGACGTTCCGCGTCCACACGGACAAGGACACGGGGCAGACCATCATCGCCGGCATGGGCGAGCTGCACCTCGAGATCATCGTCGACCGCCTGGTGCGCGAGTTTAGCGTCGGCGCCAACGTCGGCAAGCCGCAGGTCGCCTATAAGGAGACGATCACTGTGGAGGCCTCCGGCGAGGGGCGCTACATCCGCCAGACCGGCGGCCGCGGTCAGTACGGCCACGCCAAGATCCACATGCGGCCGACGACCGAGGGTGATTTCATCTTCAACAACAAGGTGGTCGGCGGCTCGATCCCCAAGGAGTTCATCAAGCCAATCGAGCAGGGGATCAAAGAGGCGCTGGAGACGGGTCCGCTCGCGGGCTACCCGTGCACCGGAGTGGAAGTCGACCTCTACGAGGGGAGCTACCACGACGTCGACTCTTCCGAGATCGCGTTCAAGATCGCCGGCTCGATGGCCTTCCAGGACGCCTGCAAGCGGGCGCGGCCGGTCATCATGGAACCGGTGATGGCGGTCGAGGTGGTCACGCCCGAGGATTACATGGGCTCGGTCATTGGCGACATCACCTCGCGGCGCGGCCGCATCCAGAGCATGGAGGGTCGCGGCAACGCTCAGGTGATCACCTGCAGGGTGCCGCTCTCCGAGATGTTCGGCTACGCCACCGACCTGCGGTCGATGTCGCAGGGGCGCGCCCAGTACACGATGCAGTTCGCCGCCTACGAGCAGGCTCCGAAGAACGTCAGTGAGGAGATCGTCGCCAAGGCCGCCGGTTGATCGCAGTCAGGACAACGGGGACTTTCACCGCGAGATCCAGGAATTCGAGGAGAGACCATGGGTAAGGAAAAATTCAATCGTTCGAAGCCGCACGTCAACGTCGGCACCATCGGTCACGTCGATCACGGCAAGACGACCCTGACGGCGGCGATCACGCGGGTTCTGGCCTCGAAGGGGCTGGCGAACTTCGTGGCTTTCGACCAGATCGACAAGGCTCCCGAGGAGCGCGAGCGCGGCATCACGATCGCGACGGCTCACGTGGAGTACCAGAGCGAGAAGCGCCACTACGCGCACGTGGACTGCCCGGGTCACGCCGACTATGTGAAGAACATGATCACCGGGGCGGCGCAGATGGACGGCGCGATCCTGGTGGTGTCGGCGGCGGACGGTCCGATGCCGCAGACGCGCGAGCACATCCTGCTGGCGCGCCAGGTGGGCGTGCCGTCGATGGTGGTGTTCATGAACAAGTGCGACATGGTGGACGATCCGGAGCTGCTCGACCTGGTGGAGCTGGAGCTTCGCGAGCTGCTGAGCTCCTATGACTTCCCCGGGGACGACATTCCGATCATCCGCGGCTCGGCGCTGCGGGCGCTGGAGAGCGGCACGGCGGACAGCGAGTGGGGCGCCAAGATCATGGAGCTGATCGCCGCGGTGGACGACTACATTCCGCTGCCGGAGCGCGCGATCGACAAGGAGTTCCTGATGCCGATCGAGGACATCTTCTCGATCTCTGGCCGCGGCACGGTGGTGACCGGGCGGATCGAGCGCGGGATCGTGAAGGTCGGCGACGAGGTTGAGATCGTGGGCATCCGGGACACGGCGAAGACGATCGTGACGGGTGTCGAGATGTTCAAGAAGCTTCTCGACCAGGGTCAGGCGGGTGACAACATCGGTGTGCTGCTTCGCGGCACGAAGAAGGACGACGTGGAGCGGGGTCAGGTGCTGGCGAAGCCGGGCTCGATCAAGCCGCACACGAAGTTCAAGGGCGAGGTGTACATCCTGACCAAGGAAGAGGGTGGGCGTCACACGCCGTTTTTCAACGGCTACCGTCCGCAGTTCTACTTCCGGACGACGGACGTGACGGGAGTCGCGACGCTGCCGGAGGGGGCTGAGATGGTGATGCCGGGTGACAACGTGAACCTCGAGGTCGAGCTGATCGCGCCGATCGCGATGGAGAAGGGTGTCCGCTTCGCCATCCGCGAGGGGGGCCGCACCGTCGGCGCCGGCACGGTCACTGAGATCGTGAAGTAGTTTTTTTGATTCCGAGACAAGGGCAGAGGTCATGGTCAACGAGAAGATCCGAATCCGTCTGAAAGCGTTCGACTACCGCATCCTGGACACGTCGACGCACGAGATCGTCGACACCGCGCGGCGCACCGGCGCCCGGGTGGTGGGGCCGATCCCTCTGCCCACCCACATCTCGCGGTATACCGTCAACCGCTCGCCGCACGTCGACAAGAAGTCGCGCGAGCAGTTCGAGATCCGCACGCACAAGCGGCTGCTCGACATCTTCGAGCCGACCAGCCAGACGGTCGACGCGCTGATGAAGCTGGAGCTGCCGGCCGGCGTCGACGTCGAGATCAAGGCTTTCGGCAAGTAACCTGGGATTGCAAGGAGAGCACGTCATGGAAGGAATCCTGGGACGCAAGGTGGGGATGACGCAGATTTTCGTCGCGGACGGGACGGCGATCCCGGTGACGGTGATCAAGGCGGGCCCCTGCCTGGTCGTGCAGGTCAAGACGACGGACACGGACGGCTACGCGGCGGTCCAGATCGGTCTCGTCGAGGACAAGCCCGCGAAGCTCAACCAGCCGCTCGCCGGCCACTTCAAGAAGGCCGGCGTGGCGCCGCTGCGCCAAGTCGAGGAGTTCCGCATCGACTCCGGCGAGGAGCTCAAGGCGGGGGACGAGGTCAAGGCCTCGATGTTCGCCGAGCAGGACTACGTCGACGTCGTCGGCACCAGCAAGGGCAAGGGCTTTCAGGGCGTGATGAAGCGCCACGGCTTCCGCGGCGGCCGCGGATCGCACGGCTCGATGTTCCATCGCGCGCCGGGCTCGATCGGCTCCTCCGCCTACCCCTCGCGCGTCTTCAAGGGGATGCGGATGACTGGCCGGATGGGCGGCGACCGGGTGACGACGAAGAACCTGCAGATCGTCAAGGTCGACGCCGAGCAGAACCTGATCTACGTGCGGGGCGCCGTGCCGGGGCCGAAGTCGGGCTACCTGGCGATCCGGCGGGCCAAGCGAGGCTAACGAAATGAAGATCGCGGTAAAGAATTTCGACAACCAGCAGGTGCGCGAGATCGACCTCCCGGAGGAGATCTTCGGCTACCCCTACAAGGAGCACCTGATCCACGAGGCCGTGCAGGCCTATCTGGCGGGGCTCCGCTCCGGCACCCACAAGGTGAAGACTCGTTCCGAGGTCTCCGGCTCGGGGCGCAAGCTCTGGCGCCAGAAGGGCACCGGCCGCGCCCGCGTCAAGGACCTCCGCACCCCCAAGTGGCGCGGCGGCGGCACGGTCCACGGACCGGTTCCGCACAGCCACGCCAAGGACCTGACGCGGCGGGAGAAGAAGAACGCGCTGAAGTCGGCGCTGTCGCGCAAGCTGGCCGACCAGGAGATCGTCGTCGTCGACAGCCTCGAGGTCGCCAATCACAAGACCCGGGAGCTGCTGGCGCGGCTCGGCAAGCTGGGTGTCGAGGGGCGCAAGACGCTGCTGGTCGACAGCCGCGACAACCAGTCGCTGACGCTGGCGGCCCGCAACGTCAAGTCCCTGAAGACGGTCGACGCGCTGGCGGTCAACGTCTACGACGTGGTCGACCGGACGCTCTTCGTGGTCAGCGAGGACGCGCTGAACCGTCTGGTGGAGGTGCTGGCGAAATGAGAATCCAGGAGATCATCCGCCGCCCCCTGATCACCGAGAAGTCGACGGAGCTGCGGGAAGACAAGAACGTCGTCGCGTTCGAAGTATCGCGCGACGCCAACAAGATCCAGGTCAAGCGCGCGGTCGAGGCCCAGTTCAAGGTCAAGGTCGCCGAGGTCCGGATCGCCAACTGTCACGGCAAGGTGCGCCGGCAGGGCCGGTTCGTCGGCCGCCGTCCGGACTGGAAGAAGGCCTACGTGCGGCTCGCCGAGGGCGAGAAGCCGATCGAGTTCTTCGAGGGGATGTAAGCGATGCCGATCAAGCAGCGGAAACCGATCAATTCTTCGAGCCGGTTCCAGACCCACCTGACCTTCGAGGAGATCACCCGGAGCACTCCGGAGAAGTCCCTCACCGAAGGCAAGACGAAGAGCGGCGGGCGCAACAACCGCGGCCAGCTGACGTCGTGGTGGCGGGGGGGCGGCCACAAGCAGCGCTACCGGATCATCGACTTCAAGCGCGACAAGCACGGCGTGCCGGCCAAGGTGGCCACCATCGAGTACGATCCGAACCGCTCGGCGCGCATCGCGCTGCTCAACTACGCGGACGGCGAGAAGCGCTACATCCTCTGGCCGGACGGCCTGAAGGTGGGCGCCTCGGTGATGTCGGGCGACGCCGCCGAGGTCAACCTCGGCAACGCGCTGCCGCTGCGCCGGATCCCGGTGGGCACGGTGGTGCACAACATCGAGCTCAAGATCGGCAAGGGCGGCCAGATGGTCCGCAGTGCCGGCGGCGGGGCGCAGCTGATGGCGCGCGACGAGGACTGGGCGCAGGTCAAGCTCCCCTCGGGCGAGGTGCGGCGGGTGCGCGTCGAGTGCTACGCCACCGTCGGCCAGGTGGGCAACCTCGACCATGAGAACGTGTCGATCGGCAAGGCGGGGCGCAACCGCTGGCTGGGCTGGAAGCCGCACAACCGCGCGGTGACCATGAACCCCGTCGACCACCCGATGGGCGGCGGCGAGGGGCGCACCTCCGGCGGCCGCCACCCCACCACCCCGTGGGGCGTGCCGACCAAGGGTTACAAGACTCGCAACAACAAACGCACGGACGGGATGATCGTCCGCCGCCGGAACAAGAAGTAAGGAGCCAGACCCATGGCGCGTTCACTCAAGAAGGGCTACTTCATCGATGATCACCTCATCGACAAAGTGACGGCGATGAACGATCGGGGCGAGAAGCGCGTGATCAGGACCTGGTCGCGCCGCTCGACGGTCATCCCGGAGATGGTGGGCCACACGATCGCGGTGCACAACGGGGCGAAGTTCATCCCGGTGTACGTCAGCGAGAACATGGTGGGCCACAAGCTGGGCGAGTTCGCGATGACCCGCACCTTCCGCGGACACAGCGGCAAGAAAGCCGAGAAGGGGGCCCGTCCCCGGTGAGGGGCGGGACCTTGAGAAGAGGAGTCGAACGATGGAAGTGAGAGCGCGGCTTCGCTACGCCCCCGGCTCGGCCCAGAAGATGCGTCTGGTGGCCGACCTGATCCGGGGCAAGGGCGTCCAGGATGCGGTCAACCTGCTCACGGTGACCAACAAGGTGGCGGCCCGGCACGTGCAGAAATGCCTGAAGTCGGCCATCGCCAACGCCGAGAACCGGGAAGACCACGTGGACGTCGACCGGCTGTTCGTCAAGGAAGTCTTCGTCGACGGCGGCCCGATGATGAAGCGGGTGCGTCCCGCGCCGATGGGCCGGGCGTTCCGGGTCCTGAAGCGCTACAGCCACATCACCATCAAGCTCGACACCCGCAAGGGTGACGGCAAGGGCAAGTAGGAGACGAACGTGGGTCAGAAAACGCACCCGTACGGGTTTCGGCTCGGCTACAACAAGACGTGGCACTCGCGCTGGTACGGCGACGCCAACTATGCCGACACCCTGCACCAGGACCTCAGGCTGCGCCGGCGGCTCAAGAACCGCCTCGGCCACGCCGGGGTGTCGGAGATCGACATCGAGCGCGCCGCGGACAAGCTGCGGGTCACCATCTACACCTCGCGCCCGGGCATCATCATCGGCCGCCGCGGCGCCGAGGTCGACAAGCTGCGGGACGACCTGCAGAAGGAGATGGGCCGCGAGGTGCACATCAACATCCAGGAGATCCAGCGGCCGGAGCTCGACGCCCAGCTGGTCTCCGAGTCGATCGCCGGCCAGCTCGAGCGGCGCGTCTCCTTCCGCCGGGCGATGAAGAAGGCGATGGAGTCGGCGTTCCGCTTCGGCGCCAAGGGCGTGAAGATCATGGTCGGCGGCCGCCTGGGCGGCGCCGAGATCGCGCGCCGCGAGTGGTACCAGGAGGGGCGGCTGCCGCTCCACACCCTCAAGGCCGATATCGACTACGGCTTCGGCGAGGCGCGGACGACCTACGGGGTGATCGGCGTCAAGGTGTGGGTCTACAAGGGCGATCTGCTGAGGGAGAAGGGCCGCCGCCCCACGGCGTAGGCCCCCAGGAGTCAAGTCATGTTGATGCCGAAGAAGGTCAAGTACAGGAAGCAGCAGCGCGGCCGGCGCAAGGGGATGGCGAAGGGGGGCGACTACATCGCCTTCGGCGACTTCGGCCTCCAGGCGCTGGAGACCGGCTGGGTGACGGCGCGGCAGATCGAGGCGGGCCGTATCGCCATCTCCCGCCACGTCAAGCGCGGCGGCAAGGTGTGGATCCGGGTCTTCCCCGACAAGCCGATCACCAAGAAGCCGCTCGAGACCCGCATGGGCAAGGGCAAGGGCCCCCCGGAGCAGTGGGTCGCGGTGGTGAAGCCGGCGCGCATCCTTTTCGAGTTGGAAGGCGTGCCGCAGGACGTGGCGGAGGCGGCGATGCGCCTGGCCTCCCAGAAATTCGGGATCAAGACCCGGTTCATCACGCGGCACGACGAGCTGAGGTAAGAGACGATGAAGGCTTCGCAATTGCGTGATCAGACGATCGAGGAGCTGAACGACCGGGAGCGCGATCTCTCGGAGCAGCTTTTCGCCCTGCGCCTGCAGAAGGTCACCGGCCAGCTCGAGAAGCCGGCCCGGGTGCGGCAGGTGCGCAAAGACCTGGCCCGGGTGCTGACCATCCTGCACGAGCGGCAGGGCAAGTAGGAGACGACATGGCGGATACGGTTGAAACGACTGGAACGGCGCAGGCTCACGCCGCGGCGGGTGCCTCGGAGCGGGGCCGCCGGCAGGTCAAGGTGGGCCGGGTGGTGAGCAACAAGATGGACAAGACGGTCGTCGTGGCGGTCGCCACCACCGCCACCCACCGGCTCTACCACCGGACGATGAAGAAGACCAAGAAGTTTCATGCCCACGACGAGGAGAACCGGTGCAACGTCGGCGACGAGGTGGAGATCGTCTCCAGCCGTCCGTTGTCCAAGACGAAGCGCTGGCGGGTCCGCGAGATCGTCAAGCGGGCCCAGTAAGGGGTTGAGATCATGATCCAGATGGGAACGATTCTCGACGTGGCGGATAATTCAGGAGCGAAGAAGATCTTCTGTATCCATCTGCGCGGCGGCTCGTCGGGCCAGTACGGCCGGCTGGGCGACGTCATCACCGCCTCGGTCAAAGAGGCGTCGCCCGACGGCACGGTGAAGAAGGGGCAGGTGGTCAAGGCGGTCATCGTGCGGACGGTCAAGGAACAGCGGCGCAAGGACGGCAGCTACATCCGCTTCGACCAGAACTCCGCCGTCCTGGTCAACGACGCCGGCGAGCCGGTGGGCACGCGCGTCTTCGGCCCGGTGGCGCGGGAGCTGCGCGAGCGGCGGTTCATGAAGATCGTCTCCCTGGCGCCGGAGGTCATCTGAAATGAAGGTGAACGTGAAGAAGAACGACCAGGTGCTCGTCACGACGGGCAAGGACCGGGGCGCCAGCGGCCGGGTCCTGCGAGTCCTCGCCAGCGAGGGCAAGGCCATCGTCGAGCGTGTCAATATGATCAAGCGGCACACCCGGCCGAACCCGAACAAGGGGGTCCAGGGGGGCATCCTCGAGCGCGAGGCGCCGATCCAGATCTCCAATCTCAAGGTGATCTGCCCGGAGTGCGGCAAGCCCTCGCGGATGGGCCGCCAGCGGCTCGAAGACGGACGGGGCGTGCGGGTCTGCAAGAACTGCGGCGCTACCTTTAGTTGATGATGCGAGGCTGATATGGCGAAAGACGCGAAGAAAAAGGACAGTAAG
Organism: uncultured Acidobacteriota bacterium; assembly: GCA_963698025.1. Classification (GTDB taxonomy): domain Bacteria; phylum Acidobacteriota; class Thermoanaerobaculia; order Multivoradales; family UBA5704; genus DATARR01. Next base: position 5,658,046 of record OY969112.1, read on the forward strand.
GCGAAGGCGGCTCCGGCTCCGTCCGGACCGGTGCGCGAGACCCCCGAGGGGTACGTGCCGCGCCTGAAGACCCGGTACGCCGAGGAGGTGGTGCCCAAGATCCGCAAGGAGTTCGGCATCGACAACATCATGGCGGTACCGCGGATCGAACGCATCGCGCTCAACATGGGCATGGGCGAGGCGATCCAGAACATCAAGATCCTGGACGACGCGGTCGAGGAGCTGGCGGCCGTCGCCGGCCAGCGCCCGACGGTCACCCGCGCCCAGAAGTCGATCGCGGCCTTCAAGCTGCGCGAGGGGATGCCCATCGGCGCCCGGGTGACGCTGCGCGGCGACCGCATGTGGGAGTTCCTGGACCGGCTGATCTCGGTCGCGCTGCCCCGCGTGCGCGACTTCCGCGGCGTGCCGAGCAAGAGCTTCGACGGCCGCGGCAACTACACGCTGGGCATCCGGGACCACCTGATCTTCCCCGAGGTCGACTACAACCGGGTCGAACGTCCGAAGGGGATGAACATCACGATCGTGACGACGGCCGGCAACGACGAGCGAGCGCTGTACATGCTGCGCGAGCTCGGCATGCCGTTCACGCGCTAGGAGGTTTGCGTGGCGACCACTGCGAAGATCGCAAAAGAGAGAAAGAAGCTGAAGTTCGAGGTGCGTCACCGCAACCGGTGCCGGATCTGCGGCCGCCCGCGGGGTTTCTACCGCCAGTTCGGGCTCTGCCGCATCCATCTGCGGGACCTGGCGCTGCAGGGATATCTGCCGGGCGTCATCAAGGCGAGTTGGTAGTGAGGAGAATTAGGCAATGAGCATGACCGACCCGATCGCGGATCTGCTGAGCCGGATCCGCAACGCGCAGGTTGCCAAGCACGACCGTCTGGACGTGCCGGCCTCCAAGCTCAAGCTGGAGGTCGTGAAGCTCCTCAAGGACGAGGGCTTCATCAAGAACTTCCGGGAGATCGAGGGCACGCCGGTGGGGACGCTCCGCGTCTTCCTGCGCTACAGCCAGGACGGCGTCCCGGCCATCTCCCATCTCGAGCGGGTGAGCAAGCCCGGCCGCCGGGTCTACCGCAAGTCGGACGAGATCCAGCCGGTGAGAAACGGCCTCGGCATCGGGATCGTCTCGACGTCGCAGGGTCTGCTGACCGACGCCCAGGCGCGCGATCGCCGCGTCGGCGGCGAGCTGCTTTGCCAGGTCTGGTAGGAGAGACGCTTATGTCGCGGATTGGAAGAATGCCGATTCCCGTGCCCCAGGGGACCCGTGTGGAGCTCCGGGACGGGAGGTTCGTGGCCGAGGGACCGAAGGGGCGGGTGGAGCAGACCCTCTTCGAAGGGTTCCCGGTCGAGGTGAAGGATGATGGGTCGATCGAGGTCGCGCGCTCCGGCGACAGCGGTCCCCAGCGCTCGCTGCACGGCCTGTTGCGGGCGTTGCTCGCCAACGCCGTGCAGGGGGCTTCGGCCGGCTTCACGAAGCAGCTCGACATCGTCGGGGTCGGCTACCGCGCCGAGGTGAAGGGGAATCAGGTGCAGTTCGCGCTCGGTTACTCCCATCCGGTGCTGTACGACATCCCCGCGGGGATCAAGATCGAGATCGACAAGGCCAACCGGGTGACCGTCACCGGTGCCGACCGCCAGAAGGTGGGGCAGGTGGCGGCCGAGATCCGCGGCCTGCGCCGGCCGGACCCCTACAAGGGCAAGGGCATCAAGTACACGGGTGAGGTCCTGCGCCGCAAGGTCGGCAAGGCCGGCGGCAAGTGATCGATAGAAGCGAGAGGACCAGATGAGCGATATCACGAAGCGGATGAAAGCCAAGCGGCAGCGCCGCAGCAACGCCCATCTGCGGGTGCGCAAGCGCGTGCAGGGGAGCGCGGAGCGGCCGCGGCTGGCGGTCTACAAAAGCCTGCGCTACATCTACGCGCAGGTGATCGACGACGAGCGCGGGGTCACGCTGGCCCAGGCCAACTCCTCCGATCCGACGGTCCGCGAGGCGGTCGGCAAGTCGACCGCCGGCAAGGACGCGGCGAAGCGGGTCGGCGAGCTGGTGGCCGAGCGGGCGAAGGAAAAGGGCGTGGACAAGGTGGTCTTCGATCGTGGCGGCTACATCTACCACGGCCGGGTCCAGGCGCTGGCCGAAGCGGCCCGCGAAAAAGGTTTGCAATTTTAAAAGTAGGGGCGCAGCACGCTGCGTCCAGCGAAGGAGACGAGCTTGGCCAGGGACTTCGAGCGCGAGAGTGAGTTTTTCGAGCAGGTCGTCCACATCAACCGCGTGACCAAGGTGGTGAAGGGGGGCAAGAACTTCTCTTTCTCCGCCCTGGTGGTGATCGGGGACGGCAAGGGGCGCGTGGGCTACGGCGCCGGCAAGGCGAAAGAGGTGCCGGTGGCGATCCGCAAGGGGATCGAGATCGCCAAGCGGAACATGATCCAGGTGCCGCTCAAGGGAACCACGATCCCGCACGAGACGCTGGGCGAGTTCGGCTCCGGCCGCGTGCTGCTGAAGCCGGCCTCCGAGGGCACCGGGGTGATCGCCGGCGGACCGGTCCGCGCCGTGGTGGAGACGGCGGGCATCCAGGACATCCTCACCAAGTCCCTGGGCTCGACCAATCCGCACAACGTGGTGAAGGCGACCTTCGCCGCCCTGCTCTCGCTGCGGACCGAGGCGGAGGTGATGGCGATGCGCGGCCTCTCCGACCGTCTGCGCGAAAAGCCGGCGGCGGCGCCCGCGGCGCCTGTGGCGCCTGCACCGCAGCCGGCCGAGGCCGGGGCGTAAGGGCAAAGGGGATTATCGACATGGCTGACGAAGTGAAGACGATCAAGATCCGCCAGGTGAAGAGCGGCATCGGCACCAAGAAGGGGCATCGCGAGGTGCTCAAGAGCCTCGGGCTGCGCCGCATCCGCCACCAGGTCGAGCGTCCCGACACCCCGGCGGTGCGGGGCATGGTGCGGAAGATCCAGTACCTCCTGGAGGTTGAAGAATCATGAAGCTGCATGAGCTGTCCCCCGCCAAGGGGAGCAAGCATTCGAAGAAGCGGGTGGGGCGCGGCCCCGGCTCGGGGATCGGCAAGACCTCCGGCCGCGGCGAAAAGGGTCAGAAGTCCCGCACCGGTTACAGCGGCCGGCCCGGCTTCGAGGGCGGCCAGATGCCGCTCGTCCGCCGGGTCCCCAAGCGCGGGTTCACCAACATCTGGCGCAGCGAGTACGCGGTGGTCAACCTGTCGCAGCTCGCCGAGCTGGAGGGGGACGTCACCCCCGAGACGCTGCGCGAGCTGGGGCTGGTCCGTTCCGGCCGCAAGGTGAAGGTCCTCGGGGACGGCGAGATCGGCAAGCCGCTCCACGTCGTCGCCGACAAGTTCAGCAAATCGGCCCGCGAGAAGATCGAGGCCGCGGGCGGCCGTTGTGAGGAGCTCCAGGCGTGATCGAGAGTTTCCGTAACATCTTCGCGATTCCGGACCTGCGCAAGCGGGTGCTGTTCACGTTCGCCCTGCTCGGCGTCTACCGGATCGGCTGCCACATCCCGAGCCCGGGCGTCGACCCGAACGCGCTGCTGGAGTTCATGAACGCGCAGCAGGGCGGGCTCCTCGGATTCGTCAACACCTTCACCGGCGGCAGCTTGCAGAAGATCGCGGTGTTCGCGCTGGGGATCATGCCCTACATCACCGCGTCGATCATCCTGCAGCTGTTGACGGTGGTCTGGCCGTACCTCGAGAAGCTCTCCAAGGAGGGCGAGCTCGGCCGGCGCAAGATCACCCAGTGGACCCGCTACGGCACGGTGCTGATCTCGATCATCCAGGGCTCGGGCATCGCGCTCTTCCTCGAGCGGACCTCCGCTCCGGGCGGCGCGGCGCTGGTGCCGAACCCGGGCTGGGCCTTCCGGGCGCTGACGGTGCTCACGCTGACCACCGGCACGGCCTTCATCATGTGGCTGGGCGAGCAGATCAGCGAGCGGGGGATCGGCAACGGCATCTCGCTCATCATCTTCGCCGGCATCGTGGTGGGCCTGGTGCCGGCGGTCGGCACGACGGTCGACCTGATGCAGAAGGGGAACCTGTCGCCGGTGGTGCTGATCCCGCTGCTGGTCTTCATGGTGCTGGTGGTCGCCTTCATCGTCTACATGGAGCGGGCGCAGCGCCGCATCCCCGTGCAGTACGCCAAGCGGGTCGTCGGCCGCAAGGTCTACGGCGGCCAGAGCACCTACCTGCCGCTGCGGGTCAACACCGGCGGCGTCATCCCGGTGATCTTCGCCAGCTCGGTGGTGACCGTGCCGACGGTGATCTCGAACATGATCCAGAACGAGGGGGTGCAGAGGATCGCGAACTACCTCTCCTATGGGCAGCCGATCTATTACCTGCTGCAGGTCATCGCGATCATCTTCTTCTCCTACTTCTACGTGTCGATCATCTTCAACCCCACCGATCTGGCGGACAACATGCGGAAGTACGGCGGGTTCATCCCCGGCATCCGCCCGGGCAAGCGGACGGCCGAGTACATCGACCGCATCCTGACCCGCCTCAACTTGGTCGGCGCGCTCTACCTCTCGGCGGTCTGTATCCTGCCGGAGTTCCTGCTCACCGGCTTCCACGTGGCGGGTCTCCCGCTGCTCGGCCCCCGCATCGCCGGCTTCTTCCCGAACTGGTTCACGGAAGGCCTGGGGATCCGCTTCTACTTCGGCGGCACGTCGCTGCTGATCGTGGTGGGCGTCGCGATGGACACGATCCAGCAGATCGAAAGCCAGCTCGTGATGCGCAACTACGAGGGGTTCATGAAGAGGGGCCGGATCCGTGGCCGACGCGGGTAGCGGAGAGCCGACGAACGTCGGGCGCGGCTACCGGGTGGTCCTGCTCGGACCCCCCGGCGCCGGCAAGGGGACGCAGGGTGCCGTGCTCTGCCAGCGCCTGGGCGTCCCCTCGATCTCGACCGGCGACATGCTGCGCGAGGCGGTGGCCGAGGGGACGGAGCTGGGGAATAAAGTACAGGGCATCATGGCTTCTGGAGCCCTGGTGGACGACGCCACGATGGCGGAGGTCGTCCGCGACCGGCTCGCCAAGGCGGATGCCCGGCGGGGTTTCCTGCTCGACGGCTATCCGCGGACCCTCCCCCAGGCCGAGACGCTGGCGGGGGTGCTCCGCGACGGCGGCCAGGAGCTCGACGCCGTGCTGCTGGTGGACGTGCCGGAGGACGAGCTGGTCCGCCGGACCCTGCTGCGCGGCCGGGCCGACGACCAGGAGAGCGTGATCCGGGAGCGCCTGCGGGTCTACCGGGAAAAAACCGCCCCCTTGATCGGTTATTATAGAGAGCGCGGTCTGCTGCGCGAGCTCGACGGCAACCGTCCGGTCGAAGAGGTGACGGCCCGGATGTTCGGTCTGTTCGGGGTGGATGGCGCCGGAGCCGCCGGCTGAATGGCGACGGTGCTCAAGACCCCGGGCGAGATCGACCTGATGGACCAGGCGAACCGGATCGTCCACAAGGTGCTGCAGGCGGTGGGCGAGCGGATGGTTCCGGGAGTCAAGACGCGCGAGCTCGACCGTCTCGCCGAGCGCATCATCCGCGAAGCTGGAGGGGTTCCGGCCTTTTTGAACTACCGGGGCTATCCGGCGACGTTGTGCATCTCGGTCAACGACGTCATCGTGCACGGCATCCCCGGGGACGTCCCGCTGGTGGAGGGGGACATCGTCGGGATCGACTGCGGCGTCTTCTACAAGGGGTACTGCGGCGACGCGGCGCGGACCTTCGCTGTCGGCAGGATCGACCCGGAAGCCGAGCGGCTGCTGCGGGTCACCGAGGAGGCCCTGCACCTGGCGGTCGCGCAGGTGCGGCCCGGGGGGCGGCTGCAGGACATCGGCTGGGCGGTCCAGCGGCACGCCGAGAGCAACGGCTACTCGGTGGTGCGCGAGTTCACCGGGCACGGCGTGGGGACCTCGCTGCACGAGGACCCGCAGGTGCCCAACTTCGGCGAGCCCGGCAGGGGGCCGAAGCTGAAGCCGGGGATGGTGCTGGCGATCGAGCCGATGGTCAACGCCGGCGCCTGCGGCATCAAGATGGACCCGGACGGCTGGACGGCGCGCACGGAGGATGGGTCGCTGTCGGCCCATTTCGAGTTCTCGGTGGCGGTGACCGCCTCGGGAGCCCGGGTGCTGGGCACGGACCGGGTTTAGGAAAACTCAACGGAGAGAGGAAGGACGTTTGTCCACGAAAGAAGAGGCGATCGAAGTTGAGGCGGTGGTGGTGGAGCCGCTCCCCAACGCGATGTTTCGCGTCGAGGTGGAGCTGAACGGCAACAAGCATCAGGTCCTGGCGCACATCTCGGGGAAGATGCGGAAGCATTTCATCCGGATTCTGCCCGGCGACCGCGTGCTGGTCGAGCTGTCGCCGTACGACCTCAACCGGGGCCGGATCGTTTATCGCCTGAAGTAGGCGACTGAAGCAGACGGCGCGGAAAGGAAGTTGACATGAAAGTACGTTCATCGGTCAAGCGGATCTGCCCGAAGTGCAAGGTCGTCCGTCGCAAGGGCGTCGTGCGGGTGATCTGCGAGAACCCGAAACACAAGCAGCGTCAGGGATAGGGAGTCGATATGGCACGTATCTCAGGAGTCGACCTGCCGCAGAACAAGCAGGTCTGGATCGGTCTCACCTACATCTACGGGATCGGCCGCTCGCGCTCGGTCGAAATCCTGGGCAAGGCCGAGGTGCCCACGGTCACCAAGGTCCGGGACCTCACCGAGGTCGAGGCCCAGCGGATCCGCAAGGTCATCCAGGACGAGGGCCGGGTGGAGGGGGACCTCCGCAAGGAGATCAGCCAGAACATCAAGCGCCTGATGGAGATCGGCTGCTATCGCGGCGTGCGCCATCGGCGGGGCTTGCCGGCGCGCGGCCAGCGGACCCAGACCAACTCTCGCACCCGCAAGGGGCCGCGCCGCGGCGCCGTGGCGGGCAAGAAGAAGGCGACCAAGAAGTAATCCTAGGTTAGGGGACGGAGATGGCCAAAGCGGAAAATACGAAGAAGGAAAAGAAGGGCGCCAAGCGCAAGGAGAAGCGCAACGTGCCGCACGGCGTCGCGCACATCCAGGCGACCTTCAACAACACGATCGTCACGATCGCCGATCCGGAGGGGAGCGTCCTCGCCTGGTCTTCGGCCGGCCGGATCGGTTTCAAGGGCTCGCGCAAGGGGACCCCCTTCGCCGCCCAGGTGGCGGCGCAGAACTGCGGCAACCAGGCCAAGGACGCGGGCGTGCGTTCCGTGGACGTGATGGTCAAGGGGCCGGGCGCGGGCCGCGAGTCGGCGGTGCGCGCTCTGCAGGCCGCGGGGATCGAGGTCAAGTCGATCAAGGACGTCACGCCCATCCCGCACAACGGCTGCCGGCCGCGCAAGCGCCGCCGCGTCTGACGATTCGTTGCGCAGTCTCGGGACCGCCGAGCTTTCGAGCCCCTGGGTGTGCCGGGGGTTCTCGCGCGTCTTCCCAAGTTGAAGTCCCCGTAGCCTCGGGGAGAGGACGTCAAGGAGAGATCCAGTGGCCAGATATACAGGACCCGTTTGCCGGCTGTGCCGGCGCGAACGGATGAAGCTGTTCCTGAAAGGTGATCGCTGCTTCAAGGAGAAGTGCGCCGTCGAGCGCCGCAACTTCCCGCCGGGCCAGCACGGCACCCGGCGCGGCCGGCGGACGCTCGGCTACGGCCTGCAGCTCCGCGAGAAGCAGAAGGTCAAGCGCATCTACGGGGTGCTCGAGTCGCAGTTCCGCAACTATTTCGCCGAGGCCGATCGCCGCAAGGGGATCACCGGCGAGAACCTCCTGGTGATGCTCGAGCGGCGCCTGGACAACGTCGTCTACAGCCTGGGGTTCGCCGCGTCGCGCGCCCAGGCGCGCCAGCTCATCCGCCATGGCCATGTGCAGGTGGACAACCGCAAGATCACGATCCCTTCCTTCCAGGTGAAGGAGACCCAGACGGTCGCGATCAAGGAGCCCAGCCGCAAGAACCCGCTGATCCGCTCTAGCGTCGAGACGGCGCGCGGCCGCGGCGTCCCCGAGTGGCTGGAGCTCAATGCGGAGAATACGAGCGGCCGGGTGCTCCGGCTGCCGGTGCGTGAGGATATCAAGCTCCCGATCCAGGAGCAGCTCATCGTCGAGCTCTACAGCCGCTGACGGTGGAGTCGAACCCCAGGGAAGGAGTTTCAATATGCTTTGGAAAGGTTTTCAGCGCCCCAAGCGGGTGGAGGTCGAGACCGACACCCTGACGGCGACGTACGGGCGGTTCACGGCCCAGCCGTTCGAGCGGGGCTTCGCCACGACCATCGGCAACGCCCTGCGGCGCTGCCTGCTCTCCTCGATCGAGGGCGCGGCCATCACCGCGATCAACATCGAGGGCGTTCTGCACGAATTTTCGTCGATCCCCGGCGTGGTCGAGGACGTCACCGACATCATCCTCAACCTCAAGCAGGTGTCGTTCACCCTCCATTCGGAGGAGCCCAAGGTGCTGTCGGTCGACGTCCAGGGGCCGGGCAAGGTGTCGGCCGGCCAGATGACCGAGGACCCGCAGATCGAGATCTTCGATCCCAGCATCCACGTCGCCACCCTCAACGAGGAGGGGCGGCTCAAGCTACAGGCCCAGATCAAGCGCGGCCGCGGCTACGTGGCGGCCGACCGCAACTTCGACGAGTCGATGGGCATCGGCTGGATTCCGGTCGACTCCGCCCACAGCCCGGTCCGGCGGGTCAACTTCCGGGTCGAGGCGGCCCGCGTCGGTCAGGCGACTGACTACGAGCGCCTGATCCTCGAGGTCTGGACCAACGGCACGGTGCGGCCGGAGGAGGCGGTGTCGCTGGCGTCCATGCTGCTCAAGGACCACCTCGGCATCTTCATCCAGACGGAGGAGAGCCTGCGGCACGACGGCAGCGAGCTGGGCCGCGAGGAGCTCGCCGGCCTCGACGCGCTGCTGGCCAAGAACATCGACGAGCTCGACCTCTCGGTCCGCTCGGCCAATTCGCTCAAAAACGCCAACATCCACACGCTCCGTGACCTGGTGCGCCGGACCGAGAAGGACATGTTGGAAACCAAGAACTTCGGCAAGAAGTCGCTTGAAGAGGTGCAGGAAGTCCTCGACAAGCTGGGGCTCCGTTTCGGCATGGAAGACGTGCCGGAGCGGCCCGCTGCCGGGGCGTAAAGGGAGGAGATCATGCGTCACGGGATGGCATACAGAAAGCTGGGGCGGATCTCCTCCCACCGGGAGGCCCTGTTCCGGAACCAGTTGCAGTCGCTGGTGGAGAACGAGCGGATCGTCACCACCCTCCCCAAGGCCAAGGAGCTGCGCCCCATCGCCGAGAAGGTGATCACTCGGGGCAAGCACGGCACCCTGCACGACCGCCGCTGGGTTCTGCGGTGGGTGCTGACTCGCGATCTGGTCAAGAAGGTGTTCGACGAGATCGCGCCGCGTTTCCACGAGCGGCCGGGTGGCTATCTGCGCATCGTCAAGCTGGGACCCCGTCAGGGTGACGGCGCCGAGATGGCGGTGCTCGAGCTGGTAGAGCGGAACCAGGCCGAGGCGGCCGAGCCGGTCAAGGAATCCAAGGCTCCGAAGGCGAAGGGGGGGAGCCCCAAGCTGCAGAAGCCCAACAAGAGGGTCGACGACGAATCCGCCAAGTCCGACGCCAAGCCGAAGCGGGGCGGGAACGAGGGGAAGAGGGTCCCGACCAAGCCGACCAAGAAGGAAGGCCGGGCTCAGACTTCTACGCCGAAGAAGAGCGTCTGACCCCGAGCGATTTCAGAGTCTTCGAACGGCCGGCGCTCCTCGCGCCGGCCGTTTGTTTTTCAGCCCGGCTTTTCACCTAAGACCGCGCGGATGACCGCCGATCCACCTCCCGGGCAGCGGCCACGGCTGGGCCGCAACGTCGTCGCCCTCGGCGCGGTGAGCTTCCTCACCGAGGTGGCGACCGAAATGACCTATCCGCTGCTGCCGGTCTTCCTCGCCACCGTCCTGGGGGCGAGCGCCACCTACGTGGGGACCATCGAGGGGGTGGCGGAGACCACGGCGGCCCTGCTCAAGCTCGCCGGCGGCTGGTGGTCGGACCGTGGGCAACTCCACGGACGCCTTTCTCCTCTTGCGGGCCGGGCAACTCGGCGTCGCCACGGCTCTGATCCCCATCCTCTGGGCTCTGCTCAATCTGGTCAAGGCGGCCTCCAACACGCCTGGTGGGATCCTTTCGGACCGGATCGGCCGCCGGCCCCTCATCGTCGTCGGCTGGCTCGTCTACGCCGCCGTCTACTTCCTCTTCGGCCGCGCCGGGCAGGCTTGGCACGCGTGGGCGCTGTTCGCCGTCTACGGGCTCTACTTCGGTCTCACCGAGGGGGTGGAGAAGGCGCTGGTGGCCGACCTCGTCCCCGCGGACCGGCGCGGCGCGGCCTTCGGCTGGTACAACCTGGCGATCGGGGTGGGAGCGCTGCCCGCCTCGCTCCTCTTCGGTGCTCTCTGGGATCGCTGGGGGTCGACGGCCGCCTTCGACTTCGGCGCCCTGCTCGCCTTGGCCGCAGCGATCGGGGTGGGATTCGTGGTGCCGCGCCGCGCCGCCGCCTGATGTCGTAAAATCAGGACCACGTCCTCAAGGAGCTCTTCGATGTACAGCGCTCGCCGTCTCTTTGTCTACGCGTGTCTTCTCCCGGTCCTCCTGGGGGCGGGGGCCGCCCGTGCCCAGGCGCCCGAGCCGGCGGCGCTCCAGGCCGCGCTCGCCGGTGCCCGTCTCGAGCCCGCCCGCGCGGTGACGCTGAAGAACGTCAAGCTCGCCGTCGGGCTCGGCACCCTCCGGCTCGACGACGGCGTGCTGATCCCCGCGACGGCGGTGGGAGGCAAGACGGTCGAGATGGTCTTCCTGGGCAAGGGGCGGATCGAGGTCGAGCCGCCGGACGCCGTCGAGGCGGGCCAGCTCGAGCTGTTCACCGGCGGCTCCCGGCTGGACGAGGAGTTCAAGGAGGCGGTCCTGGTGGTCGGACAGGACGCCGCGGTGGCCGCCATGCTGCGCCGGCCGGCGGCGGCTCCGGACGCCGACCTGGCTCGCCGGGGGGAGGCCCTCTACGCGGACTGGCGGAAGAAGGGGGAATGGAAGTACATGAGCGCCGAGCGGGGGATCCTGCTCAACGTCCTGCGCGACCCGGTGGGCACGGGCTACTTCGCCGCCTGGTTCCGCGGCAGCGACCGGGGGGATTTCTTCTACTGCGTCCAGCCGGGCGAGCGGGAGCAGGTGACCCTCGGCCACTTCGTCCCCCTCGACGCCACGGAGAAGGAGAAGCGCAAGCTCCTCAAGCAGATCGCCCGCCAGCAGCAGAAGGGGCGGCTGCTCGGGGTGGAGCTGGACGATCTGGGCCAGTGGGACACCTGGCTCGGCTCGTCGCTGCGGACCGCGGACGGCAGGCCGGCGCCCGGCGCCCCCACCTTCGAGCCGAAGAAGTACACCCTCGACGTCAACCTGACGGAGCGCGATCTCCGCCTGACGGGCAAGGCCCGGATCGATCTCAAGCCGGTCGTCGCCGGCTCCCGTGCCGTGTCGCTCGCCCTGCCCGGCGACTTCCAGGTCGCCCGGGTGACCGACGCGGGGGGAGCTCCGCTTTTCTATCTGCGCGGCGGCGGCCAGCTCACGGTGATCCTTCCGCAGCCCCCGGCGGCCGGCGGAACGGCATCGGTGGTCGTCGAGTACTCCGGCCGCCCGGTCGACAAGGACTGGAACCTCTTCACCCTCCTCGACACCATAGGGTGGTACCCCCATGCCGGGGCCGTCGACCGCGCCTCCTACGACGTGACCTTCCACTGGCCCAAGGGGCTGGAGCTGGTCTCCAGCGGCCATCGCATGGACGGCGGCGAGAGCCCGGACGGCAGCCGCTGGGAGCGCCGCACCCTGGACTATCCGGCGTTCGGGTTCTCCTTCGAGGTCGGCCGCTTCCGGGTCGAGACGGCCCAGGCCGGGCACGTCGCGGTGCGGTTCGCCTTCGGCGCCGGCTCCGGGTGGACCGGACGCGGTGCCCGCGAGGAGGTGATGAAAGCGGTCACCGACTCTCTCCAGTTCTACGAGGAGAAGTTCGGCCCCTATCCGCTCGACGAGCTGACGGTGACCACCGCCAACCGCAACTTCTCGCAAGGGATGCTGGGCTTCGTCACCCTGGCCAACGGGGTGATGAACGACTTGGGGATCTGGAACCGGTTCTTCGGCGTCGAGGACCGCCGACTGGTCGTCGCCCACGAGATCGCCCACCAGTGGTGGGGGGACCAGGTCGGCTGGACGGGCTACCGGGACCAGTGGATCAGCGAGGCGATGGCGGGCTACGCCGCCCTCCTCTTCGGCAAGGAGCGCCTGGGCGACAAGTACTCCGGCGTCGACCTCACCTCGGGGTGGCGGAGCGAGCTCACCTCCAGCCTGCCGGACGGGCGCTCGCTCGAATCGGTCGGCCCCGTGGTGCTCGGCGCGCGGCTCTTCTCCAGCCACTCGGACGACGCCTACGAGGCGATCGTCTACAAGAAGGGGGCGGTGATCCTCGACATGCTGGCCCGCGGCCTGGGCGAGGAGACCTTCCCGAAGGTCCTCAAGCAGATCGTCAAGGTGGAGAACGGCCGCACGATCTCGACCGAGGACTTCTTCTCGCTGATCGAGCGGATCACCAGCCAGGACCTCAAGGCCTTCACCGCCCAGTTCGTCTATGGGACCGGCCTGCCGCAGGTGCTCTACAGCTACCGATTCGAGAAGGGGGGCAAAGGGTGGGTGGTGAAGGGGGAGGCGCGGCAGGAGACACCCCACCGGTTCCATTACAAGGTCGTGAAGACCCCGCGCGGGACCTTCGACGTCGCCGCCGAGGCGGTGCGGGAGGTCGACGTCAAGCAGTCGATGCTGGTGGTGCCGGTCGACCTCGAGGTCTACGACGCGGGCAAGAGCAAGGGGAAGGGGAAGGACGGCGCCAACACCATCGTCCGGGGGAACATCCTGGTCAAGGGGGAATCGACCCCGTTCGAGATCCCCGTCGAGCTCGAGCCCAAGGCGTTCTACCTCGACCATCACGCCAAGGTCTTCGGCCTCTTCTTTGACGAGAGCCGCCACCCCAAGCGGATGCTCTATTACCGGGGGCTCAAGGCGTCCGCGGAGGGGCAGGCCGACGAGGCCATGGCCCTCTACGACAAGGCGCTGAGCACCGAGGAGCCGCCGGACACCAGCGAGACGGTCTACTATTACGCGGAAATCCAGTACGCGCGGCGGGTGATGAACGCGCAGATCGAGCTCGGCCGCGCCCGTCTCCTCCTCGACCAGGGGCAGGACGACGCGGCCGACGCCGCGCTCGGCAAGGCCGGCTACCTGCTCGGCGACGGCCCGGAGTTCCAGGTCCTGCGTTCGCGGCTCGACGTCCGGCGCGGCGACTACGACAAGGCCTTCCAGCGGCTGCGGAAAGGGGTGAACTCCGCGGCGCTGAACAGCAGCGAGGGGTATGCCCTGCTGGCGATCGCGGCCCGGGCGACCGGCCACAAGGAGGAGCTCGACAAGGCCCTGAAGAAGGCGCGCGAGAACGGCGCCGACGTCAGCCTCCTGTCCGGCTCGTGAGGAGAGCGATGACGAAGAAGATCTCGTGGTTGTGGGCCGTCCTGCTGCTCGCCGGCTGCCTCTGGGCCTCCGGGGCCGAGAAGAAGGCTGCCGCGAAGGAGGAGAAGGAGAAGGGGAAAGGGAAGGAGAAGGAGGAGTCGATCCTCCCGGCGCCGCCGCGGGCCGAGGGGGACGGACCCTTCAAGCGGCTGATCCTGCGCGGCGTGACGCTGATCGACGGCACCGGCGCGCCGCCGGTCGGGCCGGTCGACATCGTGATCGAGAAGAACCGCATCGCCGCGGTGGTGCCGGTCGGCAGCCCGGGGATCGCTCCCGACCCCGAGCACCGGCCCAAGGCCGAGGCCGGAGACCGCGAGATGGACCTCCACGGCCTGTACGTCCTGCCGGGCTTCGTCGACATGCACGGGCACATCGGCGGCAAGGAGCAGGGGACCCCGGCCGAGTACGTCTACAAGCTCTGGATGGGGCACGGCATCACCACCGTCCGCGATCCGGGGAGCGGCAACGGCCTCGACTGGACCCTCGACCAGCGGGCGAAGAGCGCCAGGAACGAGATCACGGCGCCGCGCATCAAGTCCTACGTCTTCTTCGGCATGGGGCACGACGAGCCGTTCACCAGGCCGGAGGAGGCGCGGCGCTGGGTCGACCAGATCGCCGCCCGCGGGGCCGACGGCGTCAAGTTCTTCGGCTACCGGCCGGACATCATGCAGGCGGCGATCGAGGAGGTGAAGAAGAAGGGGCTCCGCTCCGCCTGCCACCACGCGCAGATGGACGTGGCGCGGGTCAACGTCCTGACCTCGGCGCGCTGGGGGCTCACCTCGATGGAGCACTGGTACGGTCTCCCCGAGGCGCTGTTCGACGACCGCACGATCCAGGACTACCCGCTCGACTACAACTACGCCGACGAGTCGCACCGCTTCGGCGAGGCGGGAAGGCTCTGGAAGCAGGCGGCGCCGCCGTTCTCGAAGCGGTGGAACGAGGTGATGGACGAGCTGATCCGGCTCGATTTCACGATCGATCCCACGTTCAACATCTACGAGGCGAGCCGCGACCTGATGCGGGCCCGCCGCGCCGAGTGGCACGACGAGTACACCCTCCCCTCGCTCTGGGACTTCTATACCCCCAGCCGGCAGTCGCACGGCGCCTACTGGTATCACTGGACGACCGAGAACGAGATCGCCTGGAAGGAGAACTACCGGCTCTGGATGGCCTTCGTCAACGAGTACAAGAACCGCGGCGGCCGGGTGACCGTAGGGACCGACAGCGGCTACATCTACGAGCTCTACGGCTTTGCCTACGTTCGCGAGCTGGAGCTGCTGCGTGAGGCGGGGTTCCATCCGCTGGAGGTGATCCGCGCCGCCACCCTCAAGGGCGCTGAAGCACTGGGGATGGACAAGGAGATCGGCTCGGTCGAGCCCGGCAAGCTCGCCAACCTCGTGGTGGTGGAGGAGAACCCGCTGGAGAACCTGGCCGTGCTCTACGGCACGGGCGCCATCAAGCTCAACGAAAAGAACGAGGTCGTGCGGGTGGGCGGCGTCAAGTACACGGTCAAGGACGGGATCGTCTACGACGCGAAGAAGCTGCTGGCGGACGTGAGGCGGATGGTGAAGGAGGCGAAGGAGAAGGCCGGGAGGCCGGTGCTGTATCAGCCGGGGATGGAACCCCCGAAGGCTAGCGCCGCTCCACCGCCACCCGTCCGTCCTTGACGACGACGGCCGGCTTCTCAATGACCGAGATGTCGGCCAGCGGATCGCCCTTTACCGCGACGAGATCCGCGAGGTATCCCGGGGCGATCCGGCCCAGATCCTTGTCCCTGTGGAGGACGGCCGCCGCCGTGACCGTTGCCGCCCGCAGCGCCTGCCCGGGCGACATGCCGTAGGCCACCATCAGCTTCAGCTCGCGGGCGTTCTCGCCGTGGGCGAAGACGCCGACGTCGCTGCCGCTGGCGATCGTCACCCCCGACTTTAGGGCGCGGGCGAACATCTCGCGCGATTCCTTGACGCGCGGCGGCTCGGGCTGGCCCGGCTTCCAGCCGGCGTAGCGGGAGACCGCCTCGGAGGCGGCGAGGGTGGGGACCAGCGCGACCCCCTTTTTCTTCATCAGGGCCAGCAGCTCGTCGGTGACATTGGTGCCGTGCTCGATCGTGGCCACTCCGGCCAGCACGGCGCGGCGGATCCCCTCCTCGGTATAGGCGTGGGCGGCGACCGGGAGCCCGGCGCTCCGCGCCTCGTCCACCGCCGTGGCCATCTCCTCCTGCGTGAAGGTCGGCGTCGTGACGCCCGGACGGCGGCGGTAGTCGGCGTAGACCTTGATCCAGTCGGCGCCGGCGGCGATCTGCTCGCGCACGGCCTTGCGCATGGCGACCGGGCCGTCCACCACCTGCGCCCCCTTCGGGATCTCCCAGCGCGGATCGAAGCCGGCCGGACCGTAGGAACCGGTGGCGACCAGGGCGCGGGTGGCGGCGAAGACGCGCGGGCCGGGGATCATGCCGGCGGCGATCGCGTCGCGCAGGGCGACGTCGGCGAAGCCCGCTCCCTCGGTGCCGAGGTCGCGCACGGTGGTGAACCCCGCCTCCAGGGTGGCCCGGGCCGCCACCACGGCGCGGATCGTCCGCAGCTCGAGCGGCTCCTTGAGGACCTGGTCGTCCCAGGGGGTCTCGTCGTAGGGGTGGAGGAGGAGGTGCGAGTGCATCTCGATCAGGCCGGGGATCAGCGTCAGCCCCGCGAGGTCGATCCTCCGCGTTCCGGCCGGCGCCTGGACGGTGCCGGCGGCGCCCACCGCGGCGATCCGGCCGTTCTCGATCAGCACGTTGCGCCCGTCGAGCAGGCGCTCGCCGGCGGGATCGAGGACCCGCGCGCCGGTCAGCAGGAGGGGGACCGGGGCGGGTGGCGCGGCGAAGGCCAGCACCGCCAGGAAGAGGATCGCGATCACCGCGAAGAGCGTCTTCAATGGTAGCCCGCTCCGGGATAGAGGAGGTTGAGTGCCAGCGTCTGCAGGGGAGCGGAGATGGCGGGGAAGATCCGCCACGCCGCCAGCAGGCCGATCATCGAGAACATCGGCTGGCGCAGGAGGTTGTGAAACCCCCGGGCCATGTCGTCGCTCATGAAGCCGGGCAGGATGGCGCTGCCGTCGAGCGGCGGCAGGGGGAGCAGGTTGAAGGTGAAGAGGAGGAGGTTGAGCGAGAAGAGGATCGACAGCGGCGTCACCGCCCCCGCGGCCCAGCTCCCGTCCGCAGCGGCGGTGACCGCGGTGAAGTTGGCGCTGTCGGGCGCGTAGAAGACCCCCGCCGAGATCCCGGCGCGGATCAGCAGCCCCGCCACGATCACCAGCAGGAGGTTGGCCGCCGGCCCGGCGGCTGCCATCAGGGCCGCCCGCTTCGGGTAGCGGTGCGCCCAGAGCGGATCGTAGGGGGCGCTCGCCCAGCCCATCATCCAGTGGCTGGCGATGAAGGAGACGATGGGGACCAGGACCATCCCGATCGGCGCCCGCCGGATGTGGGGAATCGGGTTGAGAGAGACCTGCCCCCCCTCGTAGGCGGTGGGGTCGCCGAGCTTCAGGGCGGCGAGGGCGTGCCCCGCCTCGTGGAGCGTGGTCGAGAACAGGAAGACCACGAACCAGGTCAGGCCTTCGACGAGGAGTTGGGGGTTCACGCCCGGCTCAGGTACTTGTTCTCGCGGGTGTCGATGAGGATCTTGGTCCCCACCTCGATGAAAGGCGGCACGCTCACTGTCAGGCCGGTCTCCATCTTCGCATGCTTGTAGGAGGCGCTGGCCGTCGCCCCCTTCATGCTGGGCTCGGTGTCGACGACCTCGAGAGTCACGGTGTTCGGCAGCTCGATGCCGACCGCCCGCTCCTCGTAGAAGTCGATCTGGATCACGGTGTTGGGCAGCAGGTAGAGCATGGAGTCGCCGAGCACCTCGTCGTCGAGCGTGATCTGCTCGTAGCTCTCCTGGTTCATGAAGTGGTGGCCGGAGGGGTCGGAGTAGAGGTACTCCATCTGCTGGGTGTCGAGGATCGCCCGCTCGACCTTCTCGGTGGAGCTGAAACGGTGCTCGAAGCTGTTGCCGTTGCGCAGGTTGCGCATCTTGGCCTGGACGAAGCCGCGCAGGTTCCCCGGCGTGACGTGGTGGGACGTCATGACGCGACAGATATCCCCTTCGAACAGAATGCACATGCCGGTGCGCAGTTGACTCGCTTGGATCAAGGCTCGATCTCCCGTGTATGGTCTTTGAAGTGACGGCACCGGGCGCCCGGTCGGGCGCCCGGAACTGGAGATTGTACCGCGTCAGGGCGCGGCGTGCAGAGGTAGGGGCGCAGCATGCTGCGCCCTCATGGATCCGGACGGGCCTGCATGGGCGCAGCATGCTGCGCCCCTACGAATCCCGGACGGTCGACTGTGCCCTACTCGTGCTCCTCCTGGCGGTGTTTCTGGGCCTCGGCGACCAGCTTGTCCTGCACCAGCCGGGGCACCTCCTCGTAGTGCGAGAACTCCATGTGGAAGCTCGACCGCCCCTGGGTCATGGCGCGCAGGATGCGGTCGTAGTCGAGCATCTCGGACATCGGCACCAGGGCCTTGATGATCTGGTTGCCGTTGACGGCGTCCATCCCCTGCGGGCGCCCGCGGCGGTGCGACAGGTCGCCCATGATGTCGCCGGTGAACTCCTCGGTGGTGGTGATGTCGACCCGCATGACCGGCTCGAGGATCGTCGGCTTGGCGTTCGCCATGGCGTCCTTGAAGGCGAGTGAGCCGGCGATCTTGAACGCCATCTCCGAAGAGTCGACGTCGTGGTACTGGCCGTCGAGCAGCCGCACCTTGAAGTCGACCATGGGATAGCCGGCGAGGTAGCCGCGGCGGCGGGCCTCCTGGATCCCCTTCTCGACCGCCGGCCGGTAGTTGTGCGGGATGGCGCCGCCGAAGATCTCGTCGGCGAAGCTGAAATCCTCGCCGCGCGGCAGCGGCTCGACCTTGATCTTGCAGTCGGCGAACTGGCCGCGGCCGCCGGTCTGCTTCTTGTGCCGGCCGTGGCCGTCGGCGGGCTTGAGGATCGTCTCGCGGTAGGGCACCTTGGGCGGATGCAGGAGGACGTCGACGTGGAAACGGTGCTTGAGCTTGGCGACGGCGATCTCGATATGCAGCTGGCCGTTGCCGGAGAGCAGGTGATCGTGGCTCTCGGGGTCGCGCCCGGCGTGGAGGGCGATGTCCTCGTCCATCAGCCGGTGCAGGGCGTCGCCGATCTTCTCCTCGTCCCCCTTCGACTTGGGCTCGACGGCGAACGCCATCGCCGCCTCGGGGACGGTGATCCAGGCGAGCTTGAGCGGCTTGTCCTTGGCGCACAGCGTGTCGCCCGTGACGGTGAGCTTGAGCTTGGCGACGCCGCCGATGTCGCCGGCGATCAGGTGGTGCACGTTCCCCCCCTGCTTGCCCTCGACGGCGATCAGGTGGCCGAGCCGCTCGGCCTCCTCGGCGCGGCTGTTCCAGACGTTGGAGTCGGCGTTGAGGGTGCCGGAGACGACGCGCAGCAGCGAGATCTTGCCGGTGAAGGGGTCGGAGAGCGTCTTGAAGACCAGCACCGCGAGCGGCCCCGCGGGGTCGCCGGCGAGGGTGATCTCCTCGCCGCCGACGTTCCGCGCCGGGAAGGGGACGCGGTCGGCGGGGGAGGGGAGCAGGGAGAGGACGGCGTCGAGCAGCGCCGAGGGGCCGATGCCGTGGCCGCCGGCCGAGAAGGTCAGCGGGAAGATCTGCCGGCGGGCGACGGCGCGGCGCAGCCCGGCCACCAGGTCCTCCTGGGGGATCGTGCCGTTCTCGAAGAACCCCTCCATCAACCGGTCGTCGGTCTCGGCGACCGCCTCGACCAGCCGCGCGCGGTGGGTCTCGACCTCGTCCGCCAGGCCGGCGGGGATGTCGGCCGCGGTGGCCTTGCCGTTGCCGTCGCGGGTGAACTGATAGGCCTTCAGGCTCACCAGGTCGACGACGCCGGTAAAGCCGGCTTCCTGGCCGATCGGGATCTGCACCGGCACCACCGCGCGGCCGAACCGCTTCTGCAGCCCCTCGAGCGCGCGGCCGAAGTCGGCCCGCTCGCGGTCCATCTTGGTGAGGTTGACCATCACCGGCAGGTCGATCTCGGCGGCGGACTTCCAGACCTTCTCGGTGTTGACCTCGACGCCGGCGACGCCGTTGACGCAGAGGATGGCGGCGTCGGCGGCGCGCAGGCCCTGCTGGGTCTCGGAGAAGAAGATGCCGTAGCCGGGGCAGTCGAGGAGGTTGATCTTGTATTGCTGCCAGGGGAGGAAGCAGGCCGCGAGACCGATCGAGATCTTGCGCTCGGTCTCCTCGTGGTCGAAGTCGGTCAGGGTGTTGCCGTCCTCGACCCGGTGCAGCCGGGTGGTGACGCCGCCAGCGTAGAGGAGCGCGCTTACGAGCGTGGTCTTGCCGGTGTCGTTGTGGCCCGCCACGGCAACATTACGGAGTTTCTCCGGACTGTCCACCTGCATCGTCGGGACCTCCTTCCAAAGACCAAGGGGCGCAAATATACCACAAGGGCGCGGCGGTGAGCAGCCGCTGTGGGCGCCTCCTAAATGTAAAAAGGACTAGTACTTACCCGCGCTTTTCCCGTTTGACTCGGGAACCCCCGCCGGCCTAGAATGGCGACGCGAAAAGCGCTCTGTCATGCTCCCCCTGACTCCGACCAAACTCGGCCGCTACGAAATCGTCGATGAGATCGGCAAGGGTGCCATGGGCATCGTCTATCTTGCCCGTGACCCGTTGATCGGCCGGCTGGTCGCGCTCAAGACCTTCCGCATCGGCTACTCCATCAAAGACCAGGAGATGGAGCAGTTCCGCATCCGCTTCATGCGCGAGGCGCAGAGCGCCGGCATCCTCACCCACCCCCACATCGTCACCATCCACAACGTGGTGGAGGCCAGCGACGAGGGGCTCGCCTTCATCGCCATGGAGTATGTGCGCGGCACCAACCTGAAGCTGTTGCTCCAGGGGGAACAGCCGCTGACGCTGCGGGCGGTGCTCGACATCCTGTCCCAGATCGGGGACGCGCTCGACTACGCGCACGCCAACCGGGTGGTCCACCGCGACGTCAAGCCGGCGAACATCCTGATCACCGGCGAGAGCCGGGTGAAGATCACCGACTTCGGCATCGCCCGGCTCGACAGCTCGAACCTCACCCAGGAAGGGCAGCTCCTCGGCACCCCCAACTACATGGCGCCCGAGCAGATCCAGGGCAGGGAGGTCGACCACCGGGCCGACCTCTTCTCGCTCGGCGTCGTCCTCTACGAGATGCTCACCCGTCACAAGCCGTTCCAGGGGGAGAACCTGACGGTGGTGAGCCATCGCATCGTCTACGACCACTTCACGCCGCCGCGCGATTACGCCCGCGACCTCCCGCCGGGGATCGACCGTATCCTCGGCCGGGCGCTCGAGAAGGACCCGGCCAAGCGCTATCAGCGGGCAAAGGAGATGGTGGACGACCTGCGCCAGGTAGTCGAGGCGAACACCACCCGCGCCGACGACCTCAACGAGACCCAGAGCCTCTCGTCGACGATGGTGCTGCCGCCGTCCGCCGCCCCGGCCCTAATCCCGACATCGCCGGCGCCGCCGTCCGCGGCTCCGCCTCCCGAGCTTGACGGAACGGCCGGCGACCTCGCGGACACCGTGGCGACCGCGGCGCAGGTGCCGAAGCCCCGCCTCCGGACCTCGCCGCGCCGTCTGCTGGCGGTGGGCGGGATCGCCCTCGCCGCCTCGCTCCTCGTCTGGGCGGCGGCGCTGCTCTGGATGGGGTGGTCGTGGCCGCCGGGTCCGCAGCGCGACGAGCGGGAGGACGGCACTCGGAAGCAGGTCGTGGAACTGGTCCGGCAGGGCCGGCAGGCCAGGGCCGCCGGCGACTGGATCGGTGCCGTTGCCCTGTTCCATCAGGCGGAGCAGCTCGCTCCGAAGGCCAAGGGGATCCTCGCGATGCGCGTGGCGGCCCAGCAGAATGTCTCCCGGCAGTCCTCGCAGGCGTCCGGCAAGGCGAGCATCGTCGCGCTGGGAATCGAAAACGCGAACCGTGTCCTCGCGGCCCAGAGCTATGAGGGAGCTCTGCTCGCCGCGACGGAGGTGCTGAAGATCGATCCCGAGAACGCCGACGCCCGGGCGATCCTGGTGAAGGCGCAGGAAGGGAAGGCGCGCAGCGACCGGCAGCGCCAGGCGGCGGCCGCCGCTTCCCAGGCTTCCCGGCGCAAGGGGACCGAGGTCGCGGCAGCCACCACGCCGATGCCCTCGGAAGGGCAGCCGGCCCGCCCGAGCGCGCCCGCCGCCGCCCGCCCCGAGGCGACCACGGCGACGGTGCACGTCCACTTCCACTCCGAGCTGTCGGACGGAACGCTGATCGTCTGGGCGAACGGCCAGGAGGTCTGGCGGGACAACTTCTCGGCGCCGCGCGGCGGCGGGCTGGGCATCTTCCGCTCCCGCAAACAGGTGCCCTACGATGCCAGCAAGACGGTGCCGGTGCCGGCCGGGACCGTCGAGTTCCGGGTGCATGTCACCCCCGCGGGGCAGGCGGCCGCGGTGAAGAGCTTCTCCGGCGGTTTCCAGGGCGGGCTCGCCCGCTCCCTGGAGATCCACCTGTCCGGCTCGAAGCAGCTGACGGCCGAGCTCAAGTAGACCGGAGCGGCTGCGCGGCCCGGGGCTCCCCCTCGGGCGACCAGACGGTCACCGGCCCCACCCCCTCGAACTGCGGCTCCAGGATCTCGGCGGGACCCACCGCCACGACGACGATCCGCTCGGGATCGAGATGGCGGCGCGCCGCGTCCAGGATCTCCTCGCGGGTGACGGCGGCGATCCTCTCCAGATAGCGCGTGTAGTAATCGTCCGGCAGGTCGAAGACGGCGAGCGCCTCCAGGCGCCGGCTGACGTCGCCGACGGTCTGCAGACTGTAGGGGAAGACCCCCACGATGTAGCCGACCGTCTCCGTGAGCTCCTCGGTCTCGACCGGGGACTCGCGGATCCGCCGCAGCTCGTGCAGGACCTCGCGGGCGGCGGCGCCGGCCGCGGCGGTCTCGACCGCCGCGGTGACGGTGAAGGGGCCGGGGCCCTGGCGCGTGCTGAAGCGGCTGGAGGCGCCGTAGGTGTAGCCGTGGCGCTCGCGCAGGTTGAGGTTGATCCGGCTGGTGAACTTGCCGCCGAGGAGCGTGTTGAGCACCAGCAGCCGGACGTAGTCGGGGTGGGTGCGGGGCACCCCAACGTGCCCCAGCCGCAGCTCGGTCTGGGCCGCGCCGGGGCGGTCGACGAGATGGACCGACACCTCCCGCGGCGGGGTGGGCCGGATCTCCGGCCGGGCGGGCGCCGGTCCGGCGGCGCCCGCGGCGGCGGCGCCACCGAAGGCGGCCTCGGCCTCGCGCAGGAGGTCCTCGGGGTCGAAGTCCCCCACCGCGAGCAGGGCCGAGCCGGCAAAGCCGTAGTGCTCCCGGTAGAAGCCCAGCAGGGCGTCGCGGTCGAGCCCCGCGAGGGTCTCCTCCGTGCCGTAGAGCGGCTCGGCATAGACGGTGCCGCGGAAGACCTCGCGCTGGAACCGGTCGTCGGCGAGGGCCGAGGGGTCCTGGCGCCGCCGCAGGATCTCGGCGACCCGCTGCCGACGGAGCCGCTCGACCTCCTCCACGGGGAAGGTCGGGGTGGTGAGGACCTCGGCCAGCAGATCGAGACCCTCCCGGCGGTGGCTCGACAGCAGCCCGGTCGCGAGATAGCCCACGTCCCAGTCGGCGCCGGTGGTGAAGTAGCCGCCCAGCCGCTCGGCCGTGGCGGCGATCTCCTGCGAAGACCGGCGGGCGGTCCCCTCGTCCATCACCGACGAGGTCAGGGTGGAGATCCCGGCCCTGCCGGGCGGGTCGTACTGCGCTCCGGCGGGAGCGGTCATCTCCAGGCTGACGAGCGGCAGACCCGGCATGCGGGCCGCGAAGACCGTGAGGCCGTTCGGCAGGCGGGTGCGCAGGAAGGGGGGGAACCGGTAGAGGCGGATCTCCCGGGGCGGCGGCGGGGCCGAGCGATCGATCCGCGGCAGTCCGTCCACCCTCAGCTCTCCTTCCGCGGAACCACGGACACCACCACCCGCTGCGGCTCGGTGCACCATGTCGCCGCGTACTCCATGAGCTCCCGCGGCGTGATCTCGAGATAGCGCTCGGCCTCGGCCAAGCCCCCAGCGGGGTCGTCGAAGTAGGTGGCGAACTGGGAGAAGAGGTCCGCCAGGGTGTCCAGCCGCTGGAGGCCGCTGTAGTAGTCGGTCAGCATGCGGTTGCGCGCCCGCTCGAGGTCGGCCGGATCGGGGGGGGCGGCGGCGGCGGCCGCGAGATGGCCGAGCAGCGCCTCCTCCAGGGTTTCGGCGGAGACGCCGGGCCGGGCGGTCGCGACCAGCAGGAAGGTCGCGCCGCACTCCTGCGGCCCCACCGAGGCGCCGACGTCCTGCGCGATCTGGCGGTCGTAGACGAGGTCGCGGTAGAGCGGGCTCGACTTGCCCCCGGTCAGCACCGCCGCCAGCAGGTCCGCCGTGTACCAGGCCCGCTGCCCGTAGGCCGGGGCGCGGAAGGCGACGTAGACCCGGGGCATGCGCACGTCGTCGGCGATCATCGCCCGGCGCTCGCCGCCCAGCGGCGGCGCCACCGGCACCACCGGCGGCACCGGAGGCCCTGCCGGGATCTCC
Organism: uncultured Acidobacteriota bacterium; assembly: GCA_963698025.1. Classification (GTDB taxonomy): domain Bacteria; phylum Acidobacteriota; class Thermoanaerobaculia; order Multivoradales; family UBA5704; genus DATARR01. Next base: position 5,682,286 of record OY969112.1, read on the forward strand.
CCGAACCAGGCCGCGATCCGCTCCAGGGCGTCCTCCGGCTGGATGTCCCCCACCACCGAGAGCACCGTGTTGTTCGGCGTGTAGTAGGTGGTGAAGAACGTCCGCGCGTCCTCCAGGGTGGCGGCGGCGATGTCTTCCATGTGGCCGATCACCGGCCAGGAATAGGGGTGGTCGGGCGGATAGAGCAGCGCGTTGATCGTCTCGCCGGCCCTGCCGTAGGGCTGGTTCTCCACCCGCTGCCGGCGCTCGTTCATCACCACGCCGCGCTGGTTGTCGAGGTTTTCCTGCGTGAGCGCCGGCAGGAAGAAGCCCATGCGGTCCGACTCCAGCCAGAGGGCGAGGTCGAGGTGGTGGGCGGGCACGGTCTCGTAATAGTTGGTGCGGTCGTACCAGGTCGAGCCGTTGGCCACCCCGCCCACCTGCTGGACGTAGCGGAAGTGCTCGTTGGTGCCCACGTTCGCGCTCCCCTGGAAGAGCATGTGCTCGAACAGGTGGGCGAACCCGGTGCGCCCCGGCCGCTCGTTTTTCGAGCCGACGTGATACCAGAGGTTGACCGCCACCAGGGGGAGGGTGGCATCACGATGGAGAACGACCCGGAGGCCGTTGTCGAGCGTATGGCGCTGGAGGTCGAGGTGGAGAATCGTCGCGTGGGAGCTCATCGTAGGGGACGCTTGGGATTCAGGGGCTCCCGGCGTCCGGCCAGTCTAGTCAGCCCTCTCGAAAGGTGTCAAGGAAGGGATCGATCCCCGGGTGGGCCCCTGCCGCTTGCATTACGCTAGGTTACCGCCTATACTGCCGCCCATGTCCTACCTGACTGAGCGACAGAAAGAGATCCTGGAGTATATCCAGGCTTACCGCCGGGAGCGCGGCATCGCTCCCACGCACCGGGAGATCTGCGAGAAGTTCGGGTTCTCCTCGTACGGCACCGCCTACAAGCACCTGAAGCTGCTGCAGCAGAAGGGCTTCCTGAAGCGGGACTGGAACCAGAAGCGGGGCATCGAGCTGATCCGGGCGATCCCGGGCAACGAATCCTCGGAGCGCGATCTCCCCTTCTTCGGCCAGATCGCCGCCGGCCGCCCCATCGAGGCGCTCTCCGGCAACGACCGGGTAACCGTGCCGGGGCACCTGCTGAGCCCGCGCGGCGGCGATCACTACGTGCTGCGGGTGGTCGGCGAGTCGATGATCGACGAGGGGATCCACGACGGCGACTTCGTGATCGTCCTCCGGCGCGACCTGGCCGAGCCCGGGGAGATGGTGGTGGCGCTGGTCGGGGAGGACGCGACCCTGAAGCGCTTCTACCCCGAGGGGGCGGTGGTCCGCCTGCAGCCGGCCAACCCCGCCATGCAGCCGATCCGCGTCCCCGCCCGGGACGTGCGAGTGCAGGGGGTGGTGGTCGGGCTGATGCGGAAGTTCTAGGGGCGCGGTTTCTCCCTTGCCGCCTCATAAGGGCGTCTGGGCGTCCGTAGGGGGCAGCATGCTGCGCCTGCAACCTTGGGCCGTGCCGAGGGGTGAGGGCGCAGCATGCTGCGCCCCTACATCCCCCTACATTCTCCGACGCCCTATGGCCTTTCCCCCCATCTCCTGTAGAATGCGCGGCACTAATCATGGATCTTGATCGTCTCCTGAAGTTCATGACGGATAAAGGGGCGTCGGACCTTCATCTGAAGCCGACCCGTCCGCCCTTGCTGCGCATCAACGGCAAGCTGTTGCCGATCGAGGCGCCCCCGCTCAAGCCGGACGAGCTGACCGAGATGCTGATGGGGATCCTCTCCCCGCGGCAGAAGACCAAGCTCGAGGAGCGGATGTCGGTCGACACCGGTTATGGCGTGCGCGGCCTGGCCCGCTTCCGTTGCAACATCTATGTGCAGCGCGGGAACATCGCCGCCTGTTTCCGGCGCATCCCCTACCAGATCAAGAGCCTGGAGGATCTGGAGCTGCCGCCGGTGCTGCTCGAGTTCTGCGAGATCCCGATGGGGCTCGTGCTGATCACCGGGCCGACCGGCAGCGGCAAGTCGACCACGCTCGCCGCGATGATCCGCTACATCACCACCCACCGCCCGGTGCACGTGATCACCATCGAGGACCCGATGGAGTTTCTGTTCACCGACGACGTGGCCTCGATCTCTCAGCGCGAGGTGGGGACCGACACCAGCGCCTTCTCCGAGGCCCTGCGCAACGCCATGCGGCAGGACCCCGACGTCATCATGGTCGGCGAGATGCGCGATCCGGAGACCGTCTCCACCGTGATCACCGCCGCCGAGACCGGGCACCTGGTCTTCTCGACCCTGCACACCAACAGCGCGCCGCAGACGGTCGACCGCATCCTCGACACCTTCCCGTCCGATCAGCAGCCGCAGATCCGCGCCCAGCTCGCCCAGATCCTCAAGGGGGTGGTCTCGATGAAGCTCGTCGAGCGCCCGGACGGCCAGGGGCGGGTGGCGGCGCTCGAGATCCTGCGCTCCTCGCCGAAGGTCTCGAAGATGATCGAGGAGGGGGAGATCAGCCAGATCCACGACGAGATGGAGTCCTCGGTCGGCTACTACCGCATGCAGTCGATGAACCAGTCGCTGCTGGCGCTGCTGGTCCACGGCACGATCACCTACGCCGAGGCGATGCGCCAGTCGTCCGATCCGGAAGACCTGTCCCTGAAGCTCCGCAAGATGTTCCCGATGATCGAGGAACGAGGAGGTGAATTGAGCCCCGTCACGTCCGATTTTTCGCAGATCACCGAGCTCCAGCAGTTCAAGCGCCTGTACGAGGAGCAGGAGGAGAAGATCAAGCTCAAGCTGGCGGAGAAGGACGAGCAGATCGTCGCCTTCCAGCAGGTCATCCGCCAGCGCGACCAGCAGATCGAGGAGATCCAGGCCAAGATGGGGGAGGCGGCCCAGGAGCGCGAGCGCCTGCGCGGCGACTACGCCCGCCTGCGCCAGGAGGCCCAGGAGAAGATCGACAAGCTGATGGAACGCATCAAGGAGCTGAACCAGCGCCTGATGGGCGACGCCGGCAACACCGGCGCGCAGAAGACTGGGATCTTCCGGTAGACGAACCCTCACCCCCCGGTCCCTCTCCCGACACGGGAGAGGGGAGGAAGACGAAGACAAATTTTCTTGCGTTCGCCCTCTTCTCCCGAGTCGGGAGAAGAGGGCCGGGGTGATGAGGGTCCAACGCCGCGCCTAAGGTGAGCCTCCCCCCCGCAGCAGCGCCACCGCCTCCCCCCGCGTCTTCACCCTGCCGTCCACCTGCGCCTGCCGCACCGCCGCGAGGGCCCGCCCGACCTCCGGTCCGGGGGGAACCGCCAGCAGCTCCTGAACCTCGCCGCCGGTCAGCAGGCGCGGCGGATCGAACAGCGCCTCCCCCTCCCGGTGGGCCAGATCCAGCAGCGGCCGCAGCGTGGCCCGCCACCGTTCGAGGGTGGCGGTGCCGGTGGCGCGGGCTCCCAGGGAGGCCACGGCCGTGGCCCAGAGCGGGCCGGCGCGGTGGAGGAAGCGCCGCTGGCCGAGCTCGCTCGCCGGCAGCTCCTTCCAGCCGAGGAGGAGAGCGACCTTCGCGGCCTCCTGGCGGGTGAGGTAGCCCGCGTCCCGGAACCGTTCCAGCCCTTTGAGGGGTTCGCGGCCGTCCAGGCCCGGCAGATGCGCGAAGGTGGCGGCGAGGCGGGCGGCCGGGGCGTCGACCCGGTCCGCGGCGTCGGTGTCGATCTCCCGCATCTCGCGGACGCGCTCCGGCAGGGCCTCCAGCTCGGAGACCGCTCCCCCCGGCCGCCCCGGCTCGCCGGGTTGCCCCAGCCAGAGCCCCGGATAGACGTCGAGCGCCACGAGCAGGGCGAGGCCGCGGTGGGCTTCCGGGTGGTTGAAGAGGATGGCCAGCTCGTCGCGGACCCGCTCGGCCGCCATTTCGGCGAGGCGGGGCGCGCAGCGGCGGGCATGTAGAAGGGTCTCGGGATCGGCGGCGAAGGCGGGGAGGCGGAGCAGCAGGCGCGGCAGGCGCAGCACGCGCAGGGGGTCGCCGGCGAAGCTCTCCGGCGTCGTCTCGCGCAGCAGGCGCCGTTCGAGGTCGGCGACGCCGCCGAAGGGGTCGATCACCTTCCCGTCGCGCGGGTCGAGAGCGAAGGCATTGATGGTAAAATCCCGCCGCGCGAGATCCTGATGGAGCGACGTGCCCTCGCGGTCCCAGAGGTCGACGGTCAGGTCTCCGGCGACCAGGCGGTAGGCGGCGAACTCCTTGCCGCCGAGGAGGACCAGGCGGGCCGGGAGCGCCGCGGCGAGCCGCTCGGCGATCCGTCGACCGGTCAGCTCTCCGCGCCCGGCCACGACGGCGTCGATGTCGTGGCTCGGCAGCCCGAGGGCGCGGTCGCGGAGCACGCCGCCCACGAGGTGGCACTCGGTGGGGCCGCAGGCGGCCAGCAGGGCCCGCACCGCCGGCAGGTGGAGGAGGAGGCGAAAGGAGCGGGAGAGGCTCAACGGCGGCCTCCCGGCGCGTCCCCCGGGCGGGGGGCCCCTCTCCCAATTTGGGAGACCCCCGTACCCGCTTGGGGGACCCCTCTCCCAAGCGGGTATACCCCCCTCCCAACGGGGTATACCCCTATACCTTCTTGGGAGACCCTTGTACCTCGCGGGTATACCCCTCTCCCCACTTGGGGGACCCCTCCCCCAACGCGGGGGGACCCCTCCCCCTTCGCACACGCCTTGGCGACACGGCCGGCTTCCGAGGAGGTCACCGTTCCATTCTAGCGGGTGCTACACTTGTAAGGTGATCCTTCGTGAGGTCGTGGCCCTCCTGGTGAGCGGTTTCCTCGGCTTCGGCCTGCCGGCCGGCGCCGCGGCCCGGAGCGCGCCTCCCGATCCCCCTCCGAAGCGCGGCCGCCTCAGTTCGAGGGGGAGATCGACGTCGCCCTCTCCACGATCGTGGTGCGGGCGGTCGACACCTGGGGGCGGCCGATCCCGGACCTGCGGCCGGAAGACTTCCGGGTGCGGGCGGGGAAGGCGGAGATCCCCGTGGCCGCCGTCGACTGGATCTCCGGTGACGAGCCCGCACCACCCGCCGCGTCCCCCGAAACCGGCGCGGCGACCAGCCCGGAAGCGGGTAAGGAGATGGTGCCGGCCCCGCGGCCTGGCCGGCTGGTGGTGTTCTTCGTCCAGGCCGACCTCAACCCGACCCGCATCAGCGGCCAGCTCCGGACACGGCTGCACACCCGCGAGCTCCTCGACACGCTGCCCGCGGACGACCGGGTGGCGGTGGTCTCCTACGATTCGCACCTCAAGCTCCGGCAGGACTTCACCCGCGACCGCGGCGCCAGCTGGGCCGCCCTGGACGAGGCGATGCTCTGGGGGGACGAGCCGGAGCTCGCGGCCGACGATCCCGGGTCCCTCGCCGGTCACTTCGATTTCGCCGCCGCGCGCCAGGCGGCCTCCCCGGAGCGGGCCCTCGAGATCACGGCCCGGGCGCTCGAGCCGTTCCCGGGCGAGAAGACGATGATCTTCCTCGGCTGGGGTCTCGGCCGCTTCGGCAGCTTCGGCACGCAGATGACGCCCGGCTACCTGCCGGCCGTGCGGGCCCTCGGCGCCGCCCGCGCTTCCGTCTTCGTCCTCGACGTCACCAGCGCCGACAGCCACTCCCTCGAGGCCGGCCTCGAGGGGATCGCCGAGGCCACGGGTGGGCTCTATCTCAAGACCTTCCGCCTGCCGGGCCTGGCCACCCGGACCCTGGCGCAGGCGATCTCCGGCTACTACGTCCTCACCCTCGATCGCGCGCAGCTGGCTGAGAAGGGGACCCAGGGCGGCCAGATCCAGATCGAGCTGCGCGACGGCAAGCGGGGGACCGTCCTCGCCCGGCCGGCGACGCTGCGCTGAGCGGCCGGCCCGGACATTGCTTGCTTGCTCGCCCGGATCGGGGCTAAACTTCCACTTGAAGGCCATGGCACTAACTAACGAAGAGGTAAGGAAAATCGCCACCCTGGCCCGTCTCCGTTTCACCGCGGAGGAAGAGGCGAGGCTCACCGGCCAGCTGGCCAGGATCGTCGACTACATCGATCAGCTCCAGAGCTTCGAAGGCGCCGTGCCAGACGCCGCCGTCCAGGGCGTGCTGGAGGCCGCGGACCGGCCCCAGGACTGCCTGCCGCGCGAGCTGTTCCTCGCCAACGCGCCGGCATCGATGGACGGCTTTCTGCTGGTGCCGGAAGTGAAGGGGGGCGGCGATGCCTGAGCTCTGGGAGCTCGGCGTCGAGGAGATCGCGGCCAGGGTGCGCGGCCGCGAGGCGTCGGCGGCCGAGGTGCTGGAGTCCTGCCTCGCCCGCACCGCCCACGTCGAGCCGCTGATCGGCGCCTATCTGGAAGTGTTCGAGAGTGAGTCCCGCGCCCGCGCCGCCGAGGTCGACCGCCGGATCGCCGCCGGCGAGGACCCCGGCCCGCTCGCCGGCGTTCCCGTGGCGCTGAAGGACAACCTGAGCCTCGAGGGGCGGGCCGTCACCTGCGGCTCGCGCATCCTCGCCGGCTATGTGGCTCCCTATACCGCCACCGCCGTCGAGCGGCTGCTCGCCGCCGGCGCCGTGCCGGTCGGGAGGGCGAACATGGACGAGTTCGCCATGGGCTCGTCGTGCGAGAACTCGGCTTATCAACCGACGCGCAACCCCTGGGACCTCGCCCGGGTGCCCGGCGGCTCGAGCGGCGGGCCGGCCGCGGCGGTGGCGGCGGGGAGCGTGCCGCTGGCGCTCGGCTCGGATACCGGGGGCTCGATCCGCCAGCCGGCGGCGCTCTGCGGCGTGGTCGGCGTCAAGCCCACCTATGGGCGCGTCTCGCGCTACGGCCTGGTCGCCTTCGCCTCCTCCCTCGACCAGATCGGCCCCATCGCCCGCAACGTCCGCGACGCCGCCCTCGGGCTCCAGGTCATCGCCGGGGCCGATCCGCGCGACGCGACGTCCGCGGCGGAGCCGGTCGGCGACTATCTGGCGCGGATCGAGGAGGGGATCGCGGGGCTGAAGATTGGAGTGCTGCGGGAGATCGACCCCTCCCGCCTCGGCGCGGACGTCGCCCGCGACTGGCACCGGTCGCTCGACCGGCTGGTGGCGCTGGGCGCGGAGGTGGTCGAGGTCTCGGTGCCGAGCGTGGAGGCGGCGATCGCCATCTACTACGTGATCGCCACCTCGGAGGCGAGCTCCAACCTCGCCCGCTTCGACGGCGTGCGCTACGGCCGGCGCTCCCCGGAGGCGGACGACCTGGCGGACCTCTACTTCGAGAGCCGCAGCGAAGGGTTCGGCCCCGAGGTCAAGCGGCGGATCATGCTCGGCACCTTCGCCCTCTCCTCGGGCTACTACCAGGCCTATTACGGCCGCGCCCGCGGCGTGCTGGAGCGGATGCGGCGGGAGCTCGACGCCGCCTTCGGCAAGGCCGGCCTGCTGGCGACGCCCACCACCCCCGCGGCGGCCTTCCGCCTGGGGGAGAAGGTGGACGATCCGCTCGCCATGTACCTCTCGGACATCTTCACCACCCCGGCGAACCTGACCGGCCTGCCGGCGGCCGCCGTCCCGTCCGGAACGGACGCCGACGGCCTGCCGCTCTCCCTCCAGATCCTCGGCCCCCGCTTCGGCGAGGCCGAGGTGTTCCGCGCCGCCCGGGCCTTCGAGCGCGCCGCGGGCTGGACGGTCGCTCCCGGCTTCCGGGGAGCGGGGGTGGCAAGGGCTTGACGATGCGAACGGCCGCCGGCAGGGTCGCCGCGCTCTCCCTGCTGGGACTGCTGCTCGCGGCGTCCACCCCGGCCGCCGCGCCGGCCGCCTCGTCGGTCGTATCCATCACCTCGACCCCCATTGCCGCCGCCCCCCCCGCGGTGCGCGGCCCGCTCCGGGTGCCGCTCGAGGACGGCGTCGCCGCCGTGCTGTCGGAAGAGAACGGGGTCGCCGTCGAGGCCGCCCCCCGCCGCGGTGAGGGGATGGGCGCCTTCGCCAACCGCCTCTGCGGCGACACGGGCCTCGCCTCCAAGGTGGCCGAGGTGAACGGCGGCGGCACGGCGCTGCAGGCGAGCGCCCGCTACTCGATCCCCTTCGACCTCCTGTCGTCGGAGTGGCAGCTCAAGGTGGTCAAGGCGCTGTGGGCGGACGACCGCGGGGAGGCGGACGGCTGGCGCCACAAGGTGAAGGGGATGGGGCCGCTGGAGCGCGAGAGCCTGTGGAACCTGGCGCTCTGGTTCACCGGCACGGGGGAGAACTTCCGCGCCATCCGCGAGTACAACGAGATGTGGGACGACGACGTACCGCGGGGCACGGCGGTGACGATCCCCTCGGAGCTGCTGCGGCCGGCCTTCCGCGCCGCGCTGCCGGTGCCCGACAAGCCCTACCTCCTTCAGTACGGCTCGGACAAGGACGGCGAATTCGCCATCTACCGCCTGCGCCCCCACGAGGCGCTCTACTCCTCGGTGGTGGTGCGCTTCACGGGCCGCGTCTTCGCGGCGGACGTCAACGGCCTCGCCGCCAAGATCGCCAGGCGCAGCGGCATTCCGGACGTCACCGACATCCCGATCGGCTACCGGGTCAAGATCCCGTTCGACGTGCTGCAGCCCGAGTACCTGCCCGAGGGGCACACGAAGCGCAAGGAGTACGAGGAGAGCCTGCGCCAGAGCGCCCGCTTCAGCAACCAGGTCAAGGCCCGCGGGCTCGCCGGCATCACCATCGTGCTCGACGCCGGCCACGGCGGCCTCGACGCCGGGGCGAGCATGGGCGGTGTCTGGGAGAGCCTCTACGTCTACGACGTCGCGATGCGGATCAAGAAGCTGCTCGAGGGGCAGACGGCCGCCCGGGTGCTGGTCACCACCCGCGACGGCAGCGAGTTCCGGGTCCAGGACGCCGACGTCCTCCCGTTCTCGCGCGGGCACGCGGTGCTGACCACGCCCCCCTATCCGATCGCCGATCCCAAGGTCGGGGTCAACCTCCGCTGGTACCTCGCCAACAGCCTGTACCGCAAGGTGACGCAGACCGACAAGGACCCGGACAAGGTGGTCTTCCTGTCGATCCACGCCGACTCGCTCCACCCCTCGCTGCGCGGCCTGATGGCCTACATCCCGGCGGCCGACATGCGCGACGGCAGCTTCAGCAAGAGCGGCGGCGTCTACGCCTCCCGCCGGGAGGTGCAGGAGAACCCGACGGTGACCTTCCCGCGCGAGAAGCGGGTGGAGAGCGAGGGCCTGTCGCGCCAGCTCGCCAAGCAGGTGGTGGCCGCATTCCAGAGCACGGGCCTGCCGGTCCATCCGTTCAATCCGGTGCGCGACCGGATCATCCGCGACAACGGCGTCTGGGTGCCGGCGGTGCTGCGCTACAACTCGATCCCCGCCAAGGCGCTGCTCGAGATCTGCAACCTGGCCAACGACCAGGACCGCGCGCTGATCCAGACCCACGCCTACCGCCAGCAGGTCGCCCAGGCCGTGGTCCAGGGGCTCCTCGCCTACTACGGCCAGAGCGCGGGGCCCGCGCAGGTGGTGGCGGAGACGGCGAAGTAGGCCCCGCCCGCGCGTTTGGTGCTACCCTTGATCTCCCTTGAAGAAGCTCGGGAACTTTTCCGAGGCCTCCGCGGTCTATGACAACAGGGCGCGACTCGATCCGCCCTGGGAGGACCCGGTGGGCGTCGCTACGGTTTACCCTGTCGTTCATGCCGATGTAGCCCTCGACGTCGCCCTCGTCGAACGCCATCGCTGCGGCGACCTCCAGGCTTTCGACGAGGTCTACGAGCGGTTCGGCGAGATGGTCTACAACCTCGCCCTGCGCCTCGCGGGCAACCGTGAGGAAGCCGCCGACCTGACCCAGGAGATCTTCCTGCGCATCTACCGGCACCTGGGGGGCTTCGGGGGTCGCTCGACCCTCAAGACCTGGGTGTTCCGGATCGCGATCAACCACTGCCGCGACCGATTGTCCCGCCACCACCCGGCGATGCAGTCGATCGACGACCAGGCCGAGGGCGGTGGCATTCCCATCGCCGACCCCGGCCGCGGTCCTGAAGAGCTGGCGGTCGCCGCCGATGAGGGGCGACGGGTGGCGGAGGGGCTGTCCCGGATGCCGCCGGTCTTCTGCGAAGCAGTGGTGTTGCGAGACCTTGAGGGTTTATCCTATGAAGAGATTGCCGAAGTGCTGGGGGTTCGGGTGGGGACGGTCCGGTCGCGGATCGCGCGCGGCCGGGAGCACCTTCGGATTCTCCTGGAGAAATGACCATGAATCGTCACCTTTCCACTGAGCAGCTTTCGACCTACCTCGACCGCGAGCTCGGGGTGGCCGAGATCCGCCAGCTCGAAAATCACTGCCAGGCGTGCGCGGAGTGCGGCGCGCGACTGGCTTCCATGCGGCGCGTCGTCACCGGCCTCGGCCGTGTCGAGCGCGCCATGCCGCCCATGGCGCTGCGCCAGCAGATCCGCCGCCACGTCATCTCGCAGCCGCCGTCCTATGGGATCAGGAGGGCTTTCGACTCGTTCCGCTTCCTGCTCTTCCCTCTCCAGCCGGCGATGCGCACGGCCGTGGTGATGGGCCTCGCCATGGTGGTTGGCCTGTTCACCCTCAACCACCTCAGCCACGAGGCCGAGAGCCCGATGCCGCCGCCGCCCCGCGCGGGTCAGGAGATCGTCACCGTCCAGACCGGCGCCCAACTGGGTTACCCGTTCACCACCAGCAAGGTGGCCGACCGGGAGTTCTTCTTGACGGATAGCGGCTGGATCCAGAAAGGGCTGGAGGGGGAGACCCCGGTCGCCCGCGTCGAAGCCGGCAGCCCGCAGGGCCGGGCGCTGCTGACCCGCTGCTCGGGCCTGGAGTTCCTGCTCGCCGACGGCTCGCCGGTGGTGCTGCGCTACAACCTGGAGACCGTCGAGATCCACAAGATGCCGCCCAGCCGGGTGCTGGGGTTCGACGCCCAGCCGGTCGTCGTCCACGGGCATGGGCGGACGGTGGCGGTGTAGCCCGCCCCGCCCTACGTCCGGAACGGCTCGATCCGCTCGATCGTCCAGCTCTCGCCGGACAGGCTCACGGTGTCGCCGGGCTTGCGGTTGATGAGGTCCCTGGCGAGGTCGGACTCGTAGGAGATCACGTCCTCCTCGGGCTTGCTCTCCCAGGGTCCGAGGATCGTCATCACCTTCTTGCCTCCCGCGCCGGTCAGGTGGACGCAGGTGCCGATGCGCACCTCGGAAGTGTCCATGCCGCCGGGCTCGATCAGGCGGACGCGCTGGAGGTCGGCGTTGAGGCTGGCGGCGCGGGCGTTCAGGTATTCGTGCCGCTGCCGGGCCGATTTGTACTCGAAGTTCTCCCGCAGGTCGCCCATGGCGCGGGCCTCCTCGATCGCCTTGCGGTTGGCCGGGATCTCCACCGACATGATCTGCTGCAGCTCGGCCCGCTTGCCCTCCACCGACGCGATCAGGGCGTAGATCGGGGGCGGCCCGCTCTCCTTGCGCAACCCCTGGAAGCGGAGGTGGATGGCGTTGACCAGCTGCTCGCGCTGGTAGGGCTCGAGCGGCGCGGCGCGCTGGATGGCGTCCTCGGCCTGCGCGGCTTGGTCCTCGGTGAGGTGGCTGAGCAGGCGCGGCACCGTCCCCCCCGACTCGGCGAGGGCCAGCAGGCGGACGCGGTAGGGGGCGAACTCGTCGCGCGAGAGGGTGGTCAGGATCTGCTGCAGCATGCGCAGGGCGTTGCGGGTCCGCATCGCCTCGTCGGTCGCCGCGCGCTCGGCCAGCCAGACGAAGGCCGGCGGGTTGCGGTGCGGCTGGGCGAGCAGGCTGTCGAGCAGGCGGTCGAGCTCGCGGGGGGCCCCTTTGGAGAGCCCCTCGGCCAGCAGGTCGAGGGCGCGCGGATCGGACTCCTTGCTCATCGCGTCGCGGTAGATGGCGGGCCAGTCCTCGCGGCGCTCGCGCACCATCGCGTAGGCGCGCTCGCGCAGGAGCCGCTCCTCGATGCCGGAGAAGAGCCGCTGGTGCTGGTCGGTGAGGAGGTCGTCGGGGGTCCAGTCGACCTCCTCGACGATCTTCGAGCCGCTGCGCTCGATGGCGAACCAGATCTCGAAGGCGAGGCCGGGATCGCGGTCGGCCATCTGCTCGCCGACCGCGGCGAGATTCGCCGCCATGCGGTCGCGCAGGCCGGCGTCGCGCGCCCCCTCGCGGCGCAGCCGCTCGATCTTCTTGCGCGGATCGGAGTGCTCGAAGGACTTCCAGACCGAGTCGAGGGCGTCGCCGCTGCTCTCGGCCCAGCGGTAGGTCTGGCGCGCGCCGCTGCCGCTCGCCACCAGCTGCGGGTGCTTGCGGGCGGCGGACCACCAGGCCGTCCACTGCGACTCGGAGACCAGCCCGGCGAGGATGTCGCGGACCTCGCCGGCGGTCAGCGCCCGGTCGTAGCTCTGCAGGACGGTGCGCAGCAGCTCGGGCGGCGTCAGCGCCTTGAGCACGGCCGGTGCCTCCAGCTTGCGGCGCAGCACGTGGTCGGGCGCCAGCGGCCGGAGCAGCTTCGGCGCCGCCTTGAAGCCCACGGTCAGGCCGCGAATGCGCTCGAAGTCCACCTTGAAGCTCTCCAGCCCGAGGTTGGCCTCCACCACCCGGCCGACCCCCTTGCCCTCCATCGCTACCACGGTGCCGACGTCGAAGGCGAGGAGCCCCTCCAGGCGGTCGACCTTCTCCCACGTCTTGGGGATGTCGGTGGTCGCCTTGTGGAGCCCCACGGCCTCGTACAGGGCCTTGTAGGTCGACCGGTCGCTGTAGAGCTTGCCGAGGGTGGAGGAGAGGGTGGGGTGGAGCTTGTCCGTGGGGACGAACAGCGCGCCGGCGCGTTTGAGCAGCTGCAGGCGCAGGGCCCAGCGGCCGCCCTCACGCAGGTGATCGTCCAGCAGCTCCAGCAGCGAGCGGGCCCGCGCCTCCTCGCCGGTGCCGACCAGGGCGCGCGCCACGCCCACGTAATACTCGAGATCCGAGGGGTCCTTCTCGATCCGCGCCAGCCAGTCGCCCTCGATCGAGTCGTAATCACCTTTGGACAGTTGGGTCTGTGTGGTCCTGGAAATTGTCATAGGGAGGAAGCAAGATACCAGATTCTATAAGCTAGGCGCATGTCCGACCTGCCGGAGCTCCACCAGCGCCTGCGCGAGGCGGGCGAGGAGGAGTTGCTCGCGCTGCTGCGCGGGCATGCCACGGAGCTTGGCGTCCCGGACGTCCGCCATGCGCTGAGCAACCCCTATTGCACGGCCGAGGCGATCGAGCGGCTGGCCGCCGAGCAGCGGCTGCTCTCCTTCTACGAGGTGCGGCGCGACCTCGCGCTCCACCCGCGGACGCCGGAGACGCTGGCGGCGCGCTTCGTGCCGACCCTCTACTGGCGCGACCTGATGGCGCTGGCGCTCGACAACCGCCTGCGCCCGACGCTGCGGCGGGCGGCCGAGATCCACCTGGCGGCGCACCTGCCGGGGATGGCGGTGGGGGAGAAGATCTCGCTCGCCCGCCGGGCGAGCCCGGGGGTGCTCTCCCAGCTCCGGCACGATCCGAGCCCGCAGGTCGTCGCGGCGCTCCTCGACAACCCCCGGCTGACCGAGGGGGTGCTGGCGCCCGTGCTCCACGCCGCGAAGACGCCGCCCGCGATCCTCGAGCTGATCGCGGGCGACCGCCGCTGGGGAGTGCGGTACCCTCTGCGTCTGGCGCTGGTGCGCAATCCGGCGACGCCGCTCAACACCGCCTGGCGGCTGCTCGAGACGATCCGCAAGGCGGACCTCCGGCCGATCGCCGCCGACCCCCGCCTGCCGGAGCCGTTGCGGCGCCGGGCGCGCGTCTTGCTGGGGGATATGCCGGGATAGTTTTTCCGTGAAAGAGAGCCGTGAAGGACAAAAATTTGACCCCGGGCCGGAGCGCCGCGTAAAGTTATGACTCGCGTGCCTAAAAACGTGTCCAGACGAGAGAGATTTCCGCCCCGCAAGACCGAAGACGCCACCCCGGCCGGGGAACCGGCCGCGCCGGGGGGAGGTGTCGCCGGAGGCAAGCGACCGAACCGTCAGCCCCCCTGGGAGAAGGAAGCGGTGTCTACCGAGAGCGGCTCTTTCGGCGATTGGCTCCGGCGGCAACGCGAGCTGCGCGAGATCAGCCTGCGCGACATCGCCGAGCGGACCAAGATCAGCCTGCGTTACCTCGAAGCGATGGAGGCGGACCGCTTCGATCTCCTGCCCGCGCCCCTCTTCGCCAAGGGTTTCCTCCGCGAGTACGCCCGCTATGTGGGCCTCTCGCCGGACGACGTCGTCAATCACTACCTCTCCGTGCACCATCCGGAGGAGCTGGCGGATCCCAAGGAGGACACCAAGGTCCGGGCGCGGACGAAGCCGGTCGATGCCGGCCAGCCGCCGGTGCGCCGCAACTGGAGCTGGGGCCTGCTCCTGGCCCTCGCGGGGCTGATCCTGCTCGTGCTGGTGGCGCTCGCGGCCTGGTTCGCCGACCACCGGCAGCACGAGGAGCCGCGCAACGTCGGCCAGGCGCCGCCGATGACCGCGCCGGTGCAGGTCCAGCCCGCCGCGCAGCCCGCCGTCCCCGCCCGCTCCACGCCGCCGCCGCCGAGCGCGCCGATCCAGGTCTCCCTCGACTTCAGCAAGGATTGCTGGGTGGAGGCGGTGATCGACGGCGGCAAGCGCCGCTTCTCCGAGCTGCGGGTGCAGGGGGAGTCGCTGCCGCTGGAGGCGGAGAAGAGCATCGTCCTGACCCTCGGCAATGCCGGCGCGGTGGACGTGCAGGTCAACGGCTACCCCCTCGAGCTGAACAAGAAAGAGGGGGACGTGGTGCACGACCTGACGATCGATCTCAGCACGGTCCAGGCTCTCAAAGCGAAAAAAGAGGCTCGCTGACCTTGGCCGAGAGCCCGTCCTTTGCGCTGCTCGAGCAGATCCGCTCGGGCAACCGGCAGTTTCAGCTCCTCGCCGCCGAGGGGGTCCTCCCGATTCCTCCCGAGGATCTCATCCCGGTGCAAGTCGACCTCGCCCATGGCGAGGACCCGGAGATCGCCGAGAAGGCGCGGCACAGTCTGCGCACCGTCGATCCGCGGCTCGCCAGACCCTTCCTCGAGCGCCAGGCCGGACCGGAGGCGCTCGCCTTCTTCGCCGAGGAGAGCAGCCATCCGGTGCTGATCGAGGCCATCCTGCGCCGGCGCGACGTGCCGCGCTCCATCCTCGCCCGCCTCGCCCGGCGGCTGCCGCCGGACCTCCAGGAGGTCCTCCTGCTGCGCCAGGACGCCATCGTCGAGGAGCCGGTCATCCTCGAGGCTCTGGAGGAGAACCCGCAGGTCTCCACCTACTCGCAGCGGCGCATCGCCGAGTACCGCGAGCACCTGCTCCCCCGGGAGCGCACCGTCGCACCTTTCCCCGAGATCGAGGAGATGGACGACGAGGCGCTGGAGAAGGCGATCGAGGCCGCGCGGGAGCTCCCCGCCACCGGCGAGCTCGAGCCGGAGAGGACCCAGCTCACCGAGGGGCAGATCCGCGGCATGCCGATCCCGGCCCGTCTGAAGCTGAGCCGCGGCGCGCCGCGCGCCCTGCGCACGATCCTGCTGCGCGACACCAACCCCCAGGTCGCCGTCTCGGTGATCGTCAACAACAACCTCTCCGACCAGGAGGTCGAGCAGACCGCCAACAACCGCTCCGTGGTCGAGGAGGTGCTGGCGGCGATCGGCAGGCGGCGCGAGTGGGTGAACAAGTACAATGTCACCAAAGCCCTGGTCCACAACCCGCGGACGCCGCTGGCGATGACGATGCGCCTGGTGAGCAAGCTGTCGGTGAAGGACCTCCGGGATATCGGCCGGAATCGCAATATTCCGGACGCCTTGCGCTCTACGGCCCTGCGTATGTATAGAATCAAGCAGAAATAGAGACCAAATCGATGGCCAGGGACTTCTATACCGTCCTCGCGGTGCCGCGCAACGCCACCGAGGACCAGATCCGCCAGCGCTTCCGGGAGCTCGCCCGCACCCGCCACCCCGACCGTTTCCAGGGGGCGGAGAAGGTGCGCGCGGAGAAGGAGTTCCAGGAGCTCACGCAGGCGTTCAACGTGTTGTCCGACGCCGAGCGGCGGCGGCGGCACGACGTCGAGCTGGTGGACCCCAAGGAGAGCGGGCAGGCCGATCCGCGCCAGCTCTTCCGGGTCTATCTCCAGCGCGGCGTCAAGGCTTACAAGGAGAAGAACTATCTCGAGGCGGCAAGCAACTTCGATCTCGCCACCCAGACCGACACCAAGAGCGGCCAGGCCTGGCACCACCTGGCGCAGGCGTGCAGCCACCAGCGCAGCTGGCTTACGCGCGCCGTCGACGCCATCGAGCGCGCGGCCCAGCTCGAACCGATGAACTCCACCTACCTCAAGCAGGCCGGCCGCATCTGCGCCCTGGCCGGCCAGACCGAGAAGGCGATCCAGTACTACCGCAAGGCCCTCCAGTGGGGGGACGACGACGACACCGTGCGCCAGGCTCTGGAGAGCCTGAGCAGCTCTCCGGCACGCCGGGGCCTCTTCGGGCGGACCTCCTGATGCGCGTCAAGGCCTGCGGACTCTCCGACGTGGGGCTCACCCGGGCCCACAACGAGGACTACTTCGAGATCAACCCCCAGCACAAGCTCTACGTGGTCGCCGACGGCATGGGCGGCCACAGCCACGGCGAGGTGGCCTCGCAGCTCGCCGTCAACTCCATCCGCGACTTCATCGCCAAGAGCGCCGACCGCGACACCACCTGGCCGTTCGGCATGGAGGCGGACCTCGCGCGCCACTCGAACCTGCTCAAGATGGCGGTGCGGATCGCCCACGACCACGTGCTGCGCGCGATCAGCAAGGACGGCTCGCTCTACGGCATGGGAACGACCGTCGTGGGGATCCTGCTCTCGGGCTCCAGCGTCGCCGTGGCCCACGTGGGCGACAGCCGGGCCTACCGGCTGCGCGACGGCCGGCTGGAGCAGCTCACCCAGGACCACACCTGGGTCAACGAGCAGGTGGTGGCCGGCTTCCTCTCCCGCGAGCAGGCCCGCACGCATCCGCTCAAGAACGTCGTCACCCGCGCCCTCGGCGGCGAGAGCGACGTCCTGGTCGACGTGCGCGAGCTGGAGGCCCGGCCGGGGGACCTCTTCCTCCTCTGCTCGGACGGCCTGACCGGCATGCTCACCGACGCCGACATCCGCGACCGTCTCGCCTCCGGCCGCAGCCTTCCCGAGATCTGCCGCACCCTGATCACCGACTCCAACGCCCGCGGCGGCATCGACAACATCACCGTCGTGCTGCTGGCGATCGAGGAGGGGGTGGCCGCGCAGGGGGAGGAGGAGACTGGGGACGCGATGCGGTAGGGGCGAAACAGCACGGACGGACACGGACAGCACGGACGGACACGGACTCACACGGACGCAGGCAAGCCCGAGCCTCCCCTTGTCCCTGTCGTCCTTTACGTCCGTGTAAGTCCGTGTCCGTCCGTGCTGTCCTATAGACTCCCCTCCATGACCCGCATCGCCGTCCTCGGTGGCGGGCCGGCCGGCGGCTCGGCGGCCCTGGCGCTCGCCCGGGGCGGGGCGGCGGTGGACCTCTACCTGCCTGCCCGTCCCGGGGAGAAGCCCTGCGGCGGTGCGATTCCTGAGCACGTGCTCCCCCGCATCGCCGGCTTCGACCCCTCGGCGCTGCCGGCCGTGGTCAGCCCCGAGGCCCTGCTGGAGAGCGCCCGGGGCCACCGGCTCGCCCTCGACCTCGCAGGCATCCGTGTCTTCCGGCGGCGGGACTTCGACCGCGCGCTCGTCGAGGCTGCCGTGGCCGCGGGCGCTGTGCCGCGGCCGGTCAAGGCCGAGCGCCTGGAGGCGGTGGAGAGGGGCGTCCGCGTCTTTGCCGGCGGCGAGGCGCGCAACTACGACTGGATCGTGGGCGCGGACGGCGCCCGGGGGCTCTCACGGCGCTCGCTCGGCCTCTTACCCCAAGGAGACAGCGTCGGCCTCGGCGGCTCGCTCTCCGGGCTCCGCTGGAGCCGGCTCGTCCTCGCCTTCCCCGAGCTCGCGGACGCCTACTTCTGGATCTTTCCGCGCCCGGGCGGCGCCTCGGTCGGCATCGCCTACACGTCGGGCCGGCTTACGGACGATGCCGCCCGCGCGGCGCTCGACGCCTTCCTCGACCGTCACCTGCCGGAGGGCTGGCGGGACCTCCCCGGGCCGCGCTACCGCTATCCCATCCCGGTCTTCGGCCCCTGGACCCTGGAGGCGGTGCGCCGGGGGCTCGGCCGCCGCATCCTCCTGGTAGGAGACGCCGCGGCGGTGGCCGAGCCGCTGACCCGCGAGGGGATCCGTTACGGCCTGCTCACCGGTCTCTGGGCGGCCGAGAGCCTGCTGGCGCGGCGCCCCGAGGCCTACCCGGAACGTCTGGAATCCGAGCTGCAGGAGGAGATGGAGAAGGCCGCCCACGCCCGCGACCTCTTCTTCGAGGGGGCCATTGGCCGCTGGGCGGTGCCGGTGGCGAGGGTCCATCCCGGTATCCGGAGGGTCTTGAACGACCTGCTCGCCTGCCGGCAGCCGTATGGGGGATTGCGGGGGCGGTTGCTGAAGGCGGTGGTGGGGCGGGGTAGGGGGCCCCGCCCTCAGGTCAACTGAGCCGATCTACTTCCCGTATTCGTAACCCTTCCGGGCCTTGACCCGGAACTCGCGGTTGGTGGTGGTCACCGTGACGTTCTGGAAGCCCGACTTGCCGGCCGGCTGCTCGTTCTGGTAGCTCAGCAGGTAGTAGCCGTTGTTCTCCTTCGCGATCTGGTCGAGCGGCGTCGAGAAGTTGGTGATGTTGTAGAAGTAGCGGCCGCCGGTGTCGTCCGAGATCTTGTTCAGCGAGTCGCTCAGCGTGTGCTGCACCGCCTGCGGCGTCAGGTCGAGCGAGTAGACCGCCACGTTGTTGGCGTTGAGCGCCTCGACCGTCGGCAGGAAGTAGCGCTTGTCCGGGACGAACTGCCCGAACGTCGTCTCGTTGGCGGGGAGGCCATAGGTGAAGAGCAGCAGATTCTTGCGCCCCCGGATGTTGCCGGCCGAGCGGGCGATCGCCTGCAGCGCGTCATAGATCTTCGGCGTCTTGTCGCGCAGCTCCTGCCCCTTGGGCAGGCCGGCGAGCAGCGAGGGACCCTTGCTGGCGTCGATCCGGGACGGGTAGTTCCCCTCCGGGTCCTTGGCCTTCACGGCGTCGCCAATGGCGGCGACCAGCGCCTTGCGGTCGTGCGTGAAATCCTGCTGCACCTTGAGGCGGGTGTCGTAGCTCACCACCGCCACCCAGTCGTTCGCCAGCATCTCCCCGTCCACCCAGCCGCGGGCGCGCTTGGCGGCCTCGAGCTGCTGGGAGAGGAGCCGCGGCGCCTCCTGGGCCACCTCCTTCTGGTCCTGGAAGAAGAGGATGAAGTAGCGGTCCTCCGTCCCCTGGTCGACGCTCACGCCCTTCTTGGCCAGGGTGGGGTTGGACTCCAGCAACCGGCGGTTGCTGTAGAACGTCACGCCGGTCAGATCCACCGGGTTGCCGTTCTCCTTCACCACGAAGTCGTTCTTGTCGAGGCCCACGATCACGTTCCCCTTGGTGTCGGTGACCAGGACGTCGAGGAGCACCTCATTGACGTTCACTTTGCCCTGGAACTGACCCTGGGGATCCTTAGTCTGGGAATTGCCCTGGGCGGTAGCGGCGCGCCCCAGCCCGCAGAGCGCAATGAGGGCGATGGCCGTCATCCGCATGATTCGAATCATAAATTTCTCCTTTGGCAGGTCCGGACCGCGGAAATCAACTGTCCGGCCCACTAGTAAGAGCAAGGGGCGCGCCAGGAAAATTCCTGGCGTCCCTGAAATGGAACAGATTGATTTTAAAAGGCTTTGGGTAAACGGGGGTGGCATGGACCGGGTAGAGGGGTGTCACCGGAGGGGGACGGGGGGTGTCTCTGAAGGGGAGACGTTCGTGGCCTGCGGGCGCAATGAATTGCGCCCCACGGGTTTCGCCTACGCCGCCCCCGCCCCGAACCGCGCGTAGAACCCTCCAGCCTCCGCCGTCCTGCCCAGGGCCTCGGAGGGCTCGAAGCGGTCGCCCACGGTGCTGGCGAGGCGCTCCAGGGTGGCGATCATCTGCGCCAAGCCTTCCTGGTCGGCCCAGCGGCAGAGGCCGCCGCGGAAGGGGGGGAAGCCGGTGCCGAAGATCAGCGCGAGGTCGAGGTCGGCGGCGCTGCGCACCACCCCCTCCTCCAGGCAGCGGGCCGCCTCGTTGACCATCGGCAGCACCATGCGGTCGGCGATCAGTCCCTGATCGGGGTTTTCCACCCGGGGGTGCAGGCCGAGGAGGGCGTAGACCGTGGAGTCCGGCTCCTTCCGCTCGCGCCCCTCGTAACGGTAGAACCCCTTGCCGTTCTTGGTCCCCAGCCGGCCGCTCTGAGGCGCCTTGTCCAGCCACTCGGGGAGCGGCAGCCGGTCGCTGAAGGCGTCGTGCAGGATGTGGGCAACCTTGGTCGCGACGTCGATCCCCACCTCGTCGGTGAGCGCCATCGGGCCCATCGGCATCCCCCAGTCGGACATCGCACGGTCGACGTCCTCGATCTTGTACCCCTCGTCGAGCAGCCAGAGGGCCTCCGTCGAGTAGAACATCAGCAGGCGGTTGACCAGGAAGCCCGGGGTGTCCTTCACCAGGACGGGGGTCTTGCCCAGCTTGCGGGTGAAGGCGAAGACGGTGTTGACCGCCACCGGATCGCTCCCCTCGGGGGCGATCACCTCGACCAGCGGCATCTTGTCGACCGGGTTGAAGAAGTGCATGCCGACCACCCGCTCCGGATGCGGGGTCTTGGCGCCGATCTCCGCGACCGACAGCGACGAGGTGTTCGAGGCGAGAATGGCGCCATCGGCGACGTGCTGGGCGGTCTCGGCGAAGACCGTCTGCTTGACGCCCAGGTTCTCGACGATCGCCTCGATCACCAGGTCCACCGGCCGGAAGCCCGAGTAGTCGAGCGTCGAATGGAGCAGCGTCATCTTCCGCCGCGACTCGGGAACGGTGAGGCGCCGCCGCTCGACAGCTTTGTTGAACAGCCGCGCCGCGTGCTCCATGCCGCTCGCCAGGGCCTCGGCGCGCACGTCCTTCATCCGCACCGGCAGGGCGGTTTCGGCGGCGATGAGCTGGGCGATGCCGCCCCCCATCACCCCGGCGCCGAGCACGGCGGTGGCGTGGACCTCCCGCGGCGCGGCCCCGGGCAGGCCGGTCTCCTTCTTCGCCTCCTCGGTCAGCCGGAAGACGTGGATCAGGTTCTTCGCCGTCCGCGAGGTGGCGAGCTCGGCCACGGCGCGGGCCTCGGCGTCGAAGCCGGCGCGGGGGCCGTCCTCGATCCCCACCCGCACCACCTCGATGGCGCGCAGCGGCGCCGGGTAGTGCCCGTGGGTGGTCTCCAGGGTCTTCTTGCGCGCTTGGTCGAAGAGGATCTTCCGCCCCAGCGGATTCTTCTCCAGGAGCATCTCCTTGAAGTCGAATTCCCCCTCGTCGCGGCGGGGCTTGTCGATCCGCTCCAGGGCGAAGTCGCGCAGCGTGTCGAGGAAGCGGGCGTCCGGCAGCAGGGCGTCGATCAGCCCGAGCTTGAGGGCCTTGCGGCCGGCGACCGTCTTGCCGGTGAGGATGAGGTCGAGCGCCTCGGCGATGCCGATCCGGCGCGGCAGCCTGGTCGAGCCCCCCCAGCCGGGGAGGATGCCCAGCCGCACCTCGGGAAGGCCCATCTTCGTGTCCGGTCGGTCGCTGGCCACCCGGTAGGTCGAGGCGAGCGAGATCTCGAGCCCGCCACCCAGGCAGACGCCGCGGATGGCGGCGATGGTGGGGAAGGGGAGCGCCTCCCAGGCCGAGAACAGCCGGTGCCCCACGCGCGAGCCGGCCTCCGCCTCCACCGGATCGGTCACCCGGGCGATCTCCTCGACGTCGGCGCCGGCGATGAAGCTCCCCGGCTTGCCGGAGAGAAGGATCAGTCCGCCGACGTCCTTGCGCCCCGCGACCTCTTCGATGATCCGCTCCAGCTCCTGGAACGCGGCGCGGGTGAAGACGTTGACCTTCCGGTCGGGCGAATCGAACGTGAGCGTCGCCAGGCGGTCGGCGCCGACTTCGAGATGGAAGATGGATGACACGTGAAGCCTCCTTGGAAGAAACCCGCCCGGACGACGGGTGTGGCGGGCGGCGACGACGGCGGGCGCAGCATGCTGCGCCCCTACGACCTCCGCCGAAGGATATTCCGTTTCCTGTAGGGGCGCAGCATGCTGCGCCCGCTGCGTTCCGCCTGCGGCCTCCCGTGCCAGGCTCCTCCGCTCCTACCCCCCGTGCTTGTCCGCCTCGGCATAGAGGCGGTCGATGACGTCGCCGTACTTCTGGTTGACTACCCGGCGCTTGACCTTCAGCGTCGGCGTGATCTCCCCCGTCTCCAGGGTGAACTCGTTCGGCAGCAGCTCCCAGGCCACGATCTTCTCGAAGCCGGCGAGGTTGGCGTTGACCGCCGTCACCTCCTTGCCGATCAGCTCCTTCACCCGGGGGTCGGCGATGAGCTGCTCGTTGCTGCCCGTGCCGATCCCCTGCTTTTCCGCCCAGGGCTTGAGCGCCTCGAAGTCCGGCACCAGCAGCGCCGAGAGAAACTTCCGGCGGTCGCCGATCACCACCGCCTGGCCGATGAAGCGGCTCCCCTTCAGCGAGTTCTCGATCGGCGCCGGCGCCACGTTCTTGCCGTAGGCGTTGATGATCAGCTCCTTCTTGCGGTCGGTGATCCGCAGGAACCCCTCGGAGTCGACCTCGCCGATGTCGCCGGTGTGGAACCACCCCTCGCCGTCGATCACCTCCGCCGTCTCCTTCTCCATGCCCCAGTAGCCCTTCATGATGTTGGGGCCCTTGGAGAGGATCTCGCCGTCGCCGGCGATCCTGACCTCGACCCCGGGGATCGGCTGGCCGACCGCGCCCATCTTGACGTTCTCGCGGGTGTTGACCGAGATCACCGGCGAGGTCTCCGAGAGGCCGTACCCCTCGTAGATCGGCAGGCCCGCGCCCCAGAAGAACTCGGCGATGTCGCGGGCCAGCGGCGCGCCGCCCGAGATGGCGAACTCGAAGCGGCCGCCCAGCCGCGCCTTGATCTTCGAGAAGACCAGCTTGTCGGCGAGGCCGAGCTGGAGCCCCAGCAGGCCCGGCGGCTTCCGGCGCTTCAGCCGGTAGGGGAGCGCCGTGCGGCCCAGCCCGACCGCCCAGGCGAACAGCTTCTGCTTGATGGGCGAGCCCGCCGCCACCCCCTCCTGCACCTTGCTGTAGACCTTCTCGTAGACGCGCGGCACGGAGACGAAGACGTGCGGCTTGACCTCCGCCATGTTCTGCGCCACCACCGCCACCGACTCCGCGTAGGCGATCGTGCAGCCGGTCAGGAAATAGCAGTAGTCCACCGTGCGCTCGAAGGAGTGCGACAGCGGCAGGAACGACAGCACGACGAAGCTCGGCTGCAGGTGCAGCACCGAGAGGCCGGAGCTGACGTTGGAGGCGATGTTCCGGTGGGTGAGCATCACCCCCTTGGGGGTGCCCGTGGTGCCGCTGGTGTAGATGAAGGTCGCGAGGTCGTCCGGCTGCACGGCGCGGGCGCGCGCCTCGAACTCCGCGGCGTCGGCGCCGGCCCCCTGCTCGATCAACTGGTCGAGAGTGATCACCCGCGAGTCGCTCGACGTCCCCTTGATCAGCACGAAGTGGCGGACGTCCGGCAGCTCGTCCGCGTGGGCGAGGAACCCCTCCAGGTGGGCGGTGGTCTCGGCGACCACCACCTTGGCGCCGCAGTTGCCCGCGATGTAGGACGCCTGGTCCGGCAGCAGCGTGGGGTAGATCGGCACCAGCACAGCGCCGGCGCAGAGCGTCGCGAAGTCGACCGTCGGCCAGTGCGGGCCGTTCTCCGACATCAGGACCACCCGGTCGCCCCGCTCGACCCCCAGTCCGAGGAGCGCCTTCGAGAGCCGCCGGACGCGGTCCACCAGCTCCGCCGTCGAGATCGGCTGGTAGGTGCCGCCGATCTTGGACAGCAGGCAGTCCGGCTTGTTGTAGCTCGCCGCCTTCAAGAAAAGCTCTGACAGGGTTGAGACCGACGTGGACATGGGCGCCCTCCCGCTGCGGTTAGGCGTCGGATTCTATCCCAAGGGAGAGAGGAACCCTTCCGTACGGCTTGCCGAGGCGGAAGGGCGGTCGAGCTTACGGAATCAGCGCGCAGCCCCCGTTGACGGTCGGGGGGGCGCAGGTGCGGCCGTAATCGAAAGGATTGGGGCAGCAGAGGAGGCCCGGCCGGCACTGGGCGTCGATGGAGCAGCTGTGACAGGTCGCCAGGGCGGAGGTGTCCTGGATTGGCAAAGCCATCGTGAGATCGGTGTTGGTGTACGTCTTCGTGAAGCTCGCCGTGGCGGTGTCGAGCACCTTGACGGTGAAACCCACGTTGGTACCGGCTGAGATGTAGGCCCAGTAGTGGTCGTTGATGGCGCAGCCGTTGAGGATCTTGACCAGAATCTCAGGGTTTTTCTGGTTGAAGAACCAGAACAGGCCGCCTTGGGTGACGCCGAGCGGCGCCAGGGGAATCGCCTGGGCATAGCCGAAGAGGCCTCCGGCTTGCGCCGTCTGGTAGCTCGCCGTGACCTGAAACCGATGATCGCCCGGCGTGTCGTCCAGGCAGAGCACGGTGTCGCTGGGGATGCACGACTGCCCTGACCGGTTCACCTGGGTGATCGCGACGCCGACGCTCCCCGTCACGGCGGTGCCGAGAGGAGGGGCCGTGCCTGCCGTCCGGAAGACCCCATTGCACGTGCCGATATTCCCGTCGTAGGAGAGCACCGCCCCGACCGGCCCGTAGATCGCGTAGGTCTGGGTGAACGCGATCGTGTCGCCGGGAGACACCGGGGCGCCGCCGAAGTCGAAGGTCACCAGCATCTCGCCGCTGGTCGGCACGTCGACGGTAGCGGTCTGGGGAGTGCCGAGGATGGGACCGTCATACGAGTTGCGGTGCGCGGTGAGCGTGATGCCGAACTGCTCGGCGAAGTTCGCCGTATAGCCGAGCGTCACCTGGGAGAGGTTGTTGCCCGGGTAGTCGGCCACGTAAAAACCGTTGAATACACTGGTGTTTCCGCCACCCGCGAAGGGGCAGGAAACGGTGCTGACAGACACCTGGGCGGAGAGCACGCTTCCGCCCAGGGCCCACAGGATCGTGAGGATGGGAAGGATGAAGCAGGATACCGCTCGGAGCGAACAAACATGCTTTGATGGCATGAGACTCGGCCCTCCTTCTCTTGAGATAAGAATGATCTCTGTCTCTGCTCATGCTAGATCAGCATTTTTGATTTTGCAATCGTTCTCTCGAGCCTTCCTCTGCAAGCGCGCTTTTTCCTTCTGAGGCAACCTTTCTCTATGGAGAGACAGGCTCCGCCGGCATGCCGCCGTCCCAGGAGACCCGTCCTCCGGAGGATACGACCATGTCGACGAACCGTGCTCCGCAAAGCGTTTTCGCCATCTTTGCCCTGCTCGCCACCCTCGTCCTCGCGAGCCTTCCCGCTCAAGGCCGGACGATCCGCCGTCCCGCGGCGGACCGCCACGCCGTTGCCGTATCCGGCGAGAACGGCCTTGCCCGGGTCTGGAGCTTCCTCGTGAGCCTCTGGCTCCAGGGAATGGCGAACGAGGGGGTGTTGATCGACCCCAACGGCGCCCTGAACCATGAAGGGATGTCGATTGATCCCAACGGAGGGCTCAACCACGAGGGTATGTCCATCGATCCCGACGGCCGGACGTAGCGGACTTCGGTGTGGGCTGGGGACCTCTCCGGCCCCTTTGTTGTTCTCAGGTGTCACGAAATAGCGTCTTCGGGAGACTATAAGAGATACGGGACACTTAGAAGGGGGATTGGGATTGGAAGACGCGCATCTGTCTCTGGAGACACTGGCCAAGTGGCTTTCGGGAACCCTGGAGCACGACGAGATGCTCCGAATCGTCATTCCTCACTTCCTGGCGCACTGTTCGATTTGCCGGGAACGGCACGAGGAGATCCTCAGGATTCAGCGGGAGGTCGGCCATTGGGATCCGGAGATCTCCGTGACGGAGGGCCAGCAGGCGCCGGAGCTCTGGGCTCGCCTCGCCGAGCGCCCCTACGCCGAGCAACTCCGGGAGGTGGAGGAGGACGAGGATCTGCACGCCTGGGGTCTCTGCCAACTCCTGCTTCAGAAGAGCCGCAAGGCCACCTTCAGCGATCCCATCCGGGGTGTGGAGCTGGCGAACCTGGCGCTCCGGGTCGTCCGTCACCTCGACGAGGCGTACGACCCGAACTGGGTTATGGAGCTGCGGGCCCGGTGCTTCGCCTATTTGGGGAACGCGCGCCGGGTTCTCGGCGAGCTGAGGAGTGCCGAGGATGCGTTCGTCAAGGCGGAGACCTGCTTGGCCCGGAGTACGTCGGGCAATATCGAGGTCCAAGCGGAAATCCTAGACCTGAAATCCTCCTTGCGGCGGGCGCAACGCCGGCTCACTGAGGCCCTGGATTTGGTCGATCAAGCGCTTACCTTATACCGCGAGGCGGGCGACGCACATGGAGTCGGCAAATCGCTGCTCAAGGAAGCCAAGATTCTGGAGGAGAGTGGAGAGTTTGCCGGAGCGATTGATCTGCTCCACCTAACCACTGACGACATGGACTCCGCGAGTGAGCCGCGGCTCTTCACGTATGGCCGATTCAACTTGTTGATCTCGCTGGTGCTGGCGGAGCGCTATGAAGAGGCCGAGCGCCTTTTGCCAGACATCAAAAATCGGCTTCGAGAAATCTCACAGCCGCTCGATCTCGTCCGCTTGCGCTGGGTGGAGGGGAATCTCGACCTCGGCCTCGGCCGTCTCGGTCCCTCCGAAGCCGCCTTCCGGGAGGTCCAGCGGGAGTTCCTGGAGCGTCAGATGGGCTTCGACGCGGCGCTGGTCTCCCTGGACCTCGCCCGGCTCTACGCGCAGGAAGGGTGCACCGAGGACCTGAAACGGCTCGCGGCGGAGCTGATGCCCATCTTCCAGTCGCGGGACGTGAGCCGGGAGGCCATCCTCGCCCTGCTCATGTTCCAGCGCGCCTGCGAGGAGGAGCGCCTCACGGTGGATCTCGTCCGCCAGTTCTCGGCCCATCTGCGCCGGGAGCGGCGGGGGAACGGGGTCTGATGGCGCTACTTTCCGAACGCCTTGCGCCGCGGGCTGGGTGATCCGCTCCGGAGGCCACAACTCCCGATCCAGGGACGCCACCCTCGGCGCCGAAGCTGAAGAGCGCGGCTCTGGGGCTGGAGCTTCGCGCCGCGGGCCGAGCCCTCCGGCCCGCGGGCAGGATGGCGTGGCCCGTGGTCCCTGGCGCTCGCCCCGTGGTCCGGATCGCTCGGCCTTCGGCATGGCGGCCCCAGAAAGCTTGAAGCAGCGTTAGTGGCTTGGATTACTTTGGCCAGATCGATGATACCGGTTGGGCGAAACCATCGATTCCGCTATGACCGTGTTGGATCCGGTAGCCACTTGCTGAGCTCTCTTGTCGGCGGGGCTCACCCCCGGATTGTTCAGATTCTCCGCCTTCCACCGCATTGCCATCAGGATCCGGCTCCGTCCGCTCGGGTGGTCGAAGAAGATCCATTCCTCCATCGGGCTCGGGGCGAGTTTGCGGTACTCGCTGAGCTTCATCGCCACCTCGGCCATGCCGTCAGGCTCGCGGGCGGCGTTCAGCCCGAAGATGTCGGCCTCGGCCTCGTTTGTACGCGTGAAGGTGTTGTCGAAGGGGGTGAGGACGAAGAGATAGAACGAGAACAGGACGGCGAGGAGAGGCAGGCTGGCCGGATCGGCTACGCCGCGGATCTCCCAGCGCTCTCCCCACCGTACCATAGCGCGATCGAAGGCCCAGCGGAGGAAGGCGAATCCCACCATCAGCACCACGGTAAAGTAGAGGATCTTCTTGTAGACATGGTCGAGCACGTAGTGCCCCATTTCGTGCCCCATGGCCGCCTCGACTCCCGCCGGTGACACGCGCCGGAGCAGGTTGTCATTAAGCGCGATGCGCGTCGTGCCGAACAGGCCGGAGACGTTGGCACTCACCCGGTTTGTCTGTCGCGAGGCGTCCATCACATAGACGTGCTTCGCCGGAATGCCGTTCGCCCGGGCGAGCGACAGGATCGGCCCGCGCACGGCCGGATCCCGGAGCTCGGTGTACTTGTTGAAAACCGGTGCGATGAATACGGGGGTCAGGGCGATGACCACAACGAGGAAGAGGAGGGAGACGACCGCGCCCCAGAACCACCACGTCCTTGGAGTCCTCCGGAGGATCGCGTAGAGCCCCATCAGCGCCAGCCCGCCCATCACCAGGAGCACCGCAAGCCCCTTGATCTGGTCACCCATCCAGGCGGGGAAGGGCTGGCTTGAGAGACCGTACTGATGCTCGCGGAAGAAGCCGCCATAGAAGGTTAGGGGGAACGACAAAACCGCTCCATAGAGGATGTATTGCAGGGCATAGAGCAGCGTCTGGAGAGGCCGGAAGCGCGTCATGCTCTCCGCCAGATTCCGCATGCGGGCCGAGAGCCGCGAGAACAGGGCGAATCCCGCGATCAGCAGCCCGCACAGGAAGACCCAGAGGGGAAGCCAGTAGCCACCTTCGAAATAGGCGTCCGACCGCCCTCGCTGCTCCGGGCTCAACTGCGCGAGATAGGATTTCGTGGCCGTTTCCGGATCGAACCGCACCGCCTGCGGCGTCGCCCCGACTCCTGGAGCGGCTGGGGCCTGGGCCACCGCCGCTCCGGCGAGCGCGAGCAACGCGAGCCCGACGACAAATCCTGACAACGTTCGCATCCTCTCCTCCTTGGGTTCGTTGACGCGGCGAGGCCTGCGCGAAGGCAGGTCCTCACGGCGTGGCTCTTCCCGCGGTGCTCGGGTTGGTCGCTAGGCCTTTGGGTGCTCGAGCTCGTTCTTGACGAGAGCGCTGCCGGGCTGGAGCTGTAGAGCCCGCTGAAGCGTGCTGTGCGCAAGGGCAGACTTCCCCTGCTTCACATAGGCTCTGGCCAGCCAGACGAGAGGGACAGCCGATTCCGGAGACATCTGGGACGCCTTCGAGAACATCTGAATCGCCCCGTCGACGTCACCGCCGAAACCGGCCGGAGCAAGGAGCTTGTCGGTGCCGACGCCGATCACGGCGAGCATGCTCTTCGGATCCATCTCCAGCGCCTTCGCGTGCTGCTTCTGCGATTTGCCGCCGTATTCCATCCGGGCGAAGATACTTTTGAAGCTGGTCAGGCGCCCGTAGTAGTCGCCGAGCAGACGGTATGCGTCC
This sequence comes from uncultured Acidobacteriota bacterium, assembly GCA_963698025.1. Classification (GTDB taxonomy): domain Bacteria; phylum Acidobacteriota; class Thermoanaerobaculia; order Multivoradales; family UBA5704; genus DATARR01. Next base: position 5,711,528 of record OY969112.1, read on the forward strand.
GGATTGCCGTTGGCATCGCGGCGGATCGCCTCTCGCGCGAACTCCATCCCCTGCTCGCCAACCGACTCCGCCTTGGATGCATCACCGCTGACTTCGTAGAGAGTGATCATCGGGAAGTAGGCGCGCGCCAGATAGTAGGGATATTCGGCATTGCGGGGAGTTTCGCGGGTCAGTTTTGAAAACAGATCGATCGATTGCTGCAGCTCCGTACGATTGTAGCTGAGCTCGGCCTGGGCGAGTCGGCTGACAGCCTGCGTCATATTGCCCGGTCCGGCAACCGGGATCGCTTGGAGAGCGGTCCCGGCGAGCACGGCGAAAACGAAAAGCGCCTGAATTCCGAGTCTGAGTTTTAGCATCGTCTCACCTCCAGAGATAGATATGCCCCGATAGGAGCACCTGTTGCAACTCGAATGTACTCTGAAGGGAGAGAGAGCCGGCCAAGCGCGTGACGAAACCATGAACGGGGTGGACGAAGAACCTGGGCCAGCGCCGAAGAGCTGCGGTCAAAACTGGACTATAGCCCGGAGGTTGGCGGCCATGTTCCTACTCATGACCAGGCGGGTGCCTGCCTTGTCGCTGAGGATCAGCCAGTACTTGCCACCGAACCAGCTCCGAACCTCCTGGACGAAATCGATGTTGACGATGGTCGAGCGATGCACCCGCACGAACTTCCTGGGCTGGAGCCGCTGTTCGAGCTCCGACAGCGTCATGTCGACGATGCTGTTCTTGCCAGCCACCGTATGCAGGAAGACGAACTTCTCTTTGGCATAGAAGTGGGTGACATCGTGCAGATCGACCAGCAGCGTGCGCTCTCCGATCCGGATACCCAGCTTTTCCAGGTGCTGGTCGGCAACCGGCGTCGGGGGCCACCTCTCCAGGAGCTGCTGGAGCCGTTGCTGCAGGGAGTCCTGCCGGCCGGCTTCGGTCAGCCGCACCAGCTTGGTGATCGCCCGCGTCAGGGTGCTGGGTTCGACAGGTTTCAGCAGGAAGTCGATGCCCGAGGTCGCGAAAGCCTTGAGGGCATACTGGTCATGGGCCGTCGTGAAGATCACGATCGGCGGCTTCGTCAGCCGGCGCAGAACCTCGAAACCATTGAACTCCGGCAGGTCGATATCGAGGAAGACCAGGTCCGGCTGCTCCGTATCGACGAGACTCACCGCCGCGGAGCCGGAGTCGGCCTCCCCGACGACGATGATCTCGGGATGGCTCTCCAGGAGCTTGCGCAGCCGGAGCCGGGCCAGCGGCTCATCCTCGACTACGACCGTGCGGTAGATCGGGCTCACAGCGGCTGGAGCGGTATGCGTGGGAACGACAGCTCCACCACGGTTTCACCCGCTTTCTCATCGCGTTGGAGAGTGAGACTGCATCGATCACGGTAAAGTCTGGCCAAGCGCTCCGCCAGCAGGTTCATTGCCTTGCCCGCCCCCTGATGGTCGCTGAAGCCGGGCCCATTGTCGATGATCCGCACCGTGCAGTTGGCGCCCACCGCCCTGGCGCTCAGGTGAACGTAGCCGCCATCGGCACGCTGGCGGATGCCGTGGTTGATGGCGTTCTCGACCAGCGGCTGCAGGATGAGCCCCGGCATGGAGACCGCCTCGAGCTCCTTGGCGATTTCGAGCCGGTACTGCAGCCGCTCGCCGTAACGGACCTTCTCGATCTCAAGATATGCCTGCACGATCGTGATCTCGGAGCCCAGGCTCGCGCCATTCTTGACCTCCAGGATCGAACGCAGCAACTGGGCCAGCCGGAGCGTCATCTCTTCCGCTTTGGGCGGATTTTCCGGAATCAGTGAAGCGATGGCGTTGAGGGTATTGAAGATGAAATGGGGTTTGATCAGGGCCAGGAGGGCCAGGACCTCCGCTTCATCGCGGTCTTTGAGGATCTGCTGCTCACGGCCGCGAATCTCCACGAGCTCGCGCTGAGATTCCGATCCGGCCCGGCGCGTGTCTTCGAGCTTGAAGATGGCCAGCCCGTAGGCGACGGTCAGCAGCACGCCGGCGCCGATGGTTCTCTCCACGGACATGTTCAGGAGTCCGGGAGCGATCAGGTCGAGCAGAAGCGTGCCGCAAAAGGTGCCGAACGCTCCCACGGCGGGGAGGAGCAGGAGGCCCAACTCTATATAGGCCTTGAAGCCTCGCGTCCGGGCCTGGAGCCAGATCCTGTGATAGAATATATTCAACAAAAGGAAGTTGCAGTTCGTCAGCACGAATACGAGCAGCAGGTACCGGCAGAACCCGGTCCAGTCGAGCTTCCCGGATAACAACGACAACAGGATGCTGATCGGCAGCACCGCGTAGAGATTGACGCGTACGGCGATCGTCAACTGCTGGCGAAAGAAGCCCGGGCCAGGATCGCGCCCCTCTGCGGCGAGAAGCGGGACCAGGTCCGCAGTGTTTGTGGAGGCTCGGGGCATGCTCATTTTAATTGGTTTTGGCAACGCATGGCGCAGCATAAAGACCGGCAGGGCACTACAAATCAAGAGCCGTCTGGGAGCCCTCGTTAGCATTGTGGTGCTTTACACCACAACTGTCAAGTTGAGGGTTGAATCGTCGAGCGGGTGAGGAGGCTGGCGGATCAGAAATTCGTCCGCAGGCCCAGGCTGATCGTGGGACCCTGGGGAATGTTCCCGTACTGGCTCATGGAGTTACCGGTGAACAGCGTGGCGCGAAGGTAGGCGGCGATCCTCGAGGATACCGAAAAGGAGAGCTCAGGAACTGTCACGAAGCTGTGGTCCGCGACGTTGATCAGCGCCAGGGCGCTGGCCTCGACACGGCCGATCTTGGGAATGGCGACGCGGAACAGTGTGTAGTCGCGGCGGACCCCCGCGCGGCTCAGAGTCTGGACCGCCTGGAGCAGGTTCAACTCCGGCAGCGTATAGGCTCCGACCACCGGAGGGAACCGCGGGTCGCCGACCAGCGCTCCGCTGTAGCGAGCTTGCGCGAAAAAGCGCTCCCAATCCTGGCGGCTGAGCCCCTCGTCGGTGTGATAGTACTCGATGATCACATTAATCCCGGAGCCGAAGGTATAATTCATTCCCAAGAGATAATTGAGAAAGAGCGAGTGGCTGTCCTCGTTGAGCGGCGCGGTGAAGTCCTGGCCGAAGAGGACCTGCTGCTGCCCGGTCTGGATGGAGCGCGGCAGCAACGCCGCGCTGCCGCGGGTTCCCGCGAGCTCCCCGTGCAGGCCGAGCCGGTCCCCCACGACGTACGTGAAGCTGAAGGCTCCGACGTCCTTGCCTTCCGGCCGCAGCCCCATCATCAGGGAGAAGTCGAGGGCGTGCCAGAGGATGTTGTAGCGCAACGCCAGGATCGTCGCCGTATCGCTGCCGAGCGCGCGGTACAGGCCGTCCGAGCTGTAGGCCGCCGTGAGGGTCTGATTGCCGCGGTAGTAGTCGACCTGCACGAGGTCGCGCCCGCGCACCTGGTTGAGGCGGTCCTGGGGATCGGTCGGATCGCGCGGCGGATCCAGGAGGCCGGCCGGGTTGAACGCATACCCGTTGCTCCACTTGACGATCTTGCGCCCAGCCGAGATCTCGAACGGGCCCGCCGGTCCGTGGACGTAGAGATCGCGCACGTCGAGCCCGGGAGCGTTGACCTGGGAACCGGCGGCCGAGCTCGACAGCTGTCCTTTGATCCCCCACTGATAGGGCCCCTTGACCGCCAGATCGAGGTCGAGCTTCAAAAGATTGACGCTCTCGTCGACGGTCACCAAGCGCCCCTCGGGGTTGAAGAGCGAGAACTTGCCCTGTTCCGTCTGAGTCATTTCGTCGGTGAGCTCGCTGTGCAAGGTCAGCCACGCTGGCATTTGGGCGTGACCGGTCGCCGAGCCGACGACGGCGGCCATCAGGATCAGCGCGATGGAACGGAACGGCGACATTTCAGATTTCAGCTCTTCGGGCGTTTTTTCTCGACGGCTTTTGCTTCTTCCTCGTGGCCATCCTGACGATAGAGGCGGGCCAGGGCCTGACGGGCCAAAGCTTCGGACTGGGGGCCGATCGCGCCCGGCGTCTTCAGGGCCGTGGTCAGATCGCCGATCGCCTTGCCCTGCATTTCGAGGAAGGAGGGGAAATTCGAGATCGTAACGCCGCGGACGAGCTTGACCTGGGGGTTGTTCGGAAACAGGCGGACGGCCCGGTCCATGTCGGCGACGCCGGTCTGCAGGAGATTGAGTCTCACCTCCATGTCGTTTCCCCCGGAGCTCATCATCGTCTTGAGCGAGCCCTGCCAGACCAGCGACATGGGAGTCGGCCCATGGCTGGCGTGGAAGTGGGAGAAGAAAGCGACCCCGCGCTCCGCCTGTTTCGTCGCGCGATAGGAGCTCGCCAGCCGGAAAGCGGCTTCGGAGTTGCCGGGCTGTGCCAGAAACTGCTGCTCCAGCTTCTGTGTGTCGTCGACCACGGCGGCCGATGCGGCGCCGGCCGTTGCGAGCAGGAGCATCGCCGCCAAGAGTCTGTGTGCCGTCGATGGTTTCGACATTCCGTTCTCCTTCACCTTGAATCGATGCCAAAGGCCAATCCCGTGGTCCTGGGACGAGGGTAGGGCCAGCCGTCGTCGGGCGGCAATGGGAGGGGGGACGAAAGGGGTGGCGGGACGCATGGGAAGCGCGAGCGTCCGACGAAAGGATCGGCGCCGGCGCTCAAGCGGCGCAGGGCTGGAGAATCTGGGTGGGCGCGGCTGCCGACAAGGCCCGCAGCTTCTCGGGATCCACCTCAACACCGAGACCGGGGGCGGCGGGGGGCAGGGCCACCCGGTTGTCCACGACCGGTGCGAGGGGCTCGCGCAGGAGGTCGTCGAGGCGGTTGCCGGAGCTGTCGATCTCCAGATGATGGAACGTCTCGAGATGGGCGGCGACCAGCCTCCCCGCCCTCTCCAGGAGGCCACTCTCGCCCACCAGGCAGCCGAGGTAGACGGCGATCCCCTGGGAGATGGCGAGCCGCGCCAGCTCGAGCGTGCCCAGCAGGCCGCCGCATTTCCCGACGCGCAGGTTCCACAGGCCGCAGCCGCCGAGCTCCAGCAGCCGTAGGGCATCGGCGAGGTTGCAGACCGACTCGTCGGCCATGATTGGGACCGCGACCGCCCGCGCAACCCGGGCCAGCCCCTCGAGATCCCGCCCGGCAACGGGCTGCTCGACGGCGGTGATCCCAAAGCGCTCGAGCGCGGAGATCTTTTCCACCGCTTCGTCGGCCGACCAGGCGCCATTGGCGTCGAGCAGGATCTCGACCTCGTTGCCGAGCACCCGGCGGACGGCGGCCAGCCGCTCGGCGTCCTCCGGGCGGCCGACCTTGACCTTGATCCTCCGCTTGCCCAGCCGCCGGATCTGCCCGAGCAGGAGCATCAGCACCGACGTCGGCACGAAGCCCACGACCGCGCCGTCGCAGGGGAGCTCGGTGCGCAGCAGCGGCCCGAGGAGATCGCCCACCGGGCGTCCGGAGCACCGGCCGACGGCATCGAGCAACGCCATCTCGAAGCCGCAGAACGCCGCCGGCGCCCGCTCCCGCGCGCACAGCATGTCGGCTGTGTCCAGCCAGCAGGCGGCGGCACCGAGATCGGGGACCTGCCAGCCCAGCACCCGCGGGCTCAGATCGCCGGTCAGGGTCTCGCGGACCGACTCTTCGGTTTCGCCGGTGACATAGGGGCGTGGGAGCGCCTCGCCATAGCCGGCGGTGCCGTCGGACAGTTGCAGGCGCACGATCTGCGGGTTGGATCCCCGGCGCGCTCCCTGGTGGTGCGCGAAGGGTTGCCGGAAACGTAGATGAACGGAGGAGACGGCGATCGACTCCACCCTCACTCCACTCATGCCGCCTCCTCCCTGACCGCCTGTCCGGTGGCAAAGTCCGCGACGGCCTCGGCCAGAGCGGCGAGCGCCTCGAACTGAATGCCGTGGTTGGTGTCCAGCACCAGCACCTGCGGCGACGGCGATCCGATCTGGCCATACAACTCGCGGGTACGGTCGTTGTCGATGATCCGGTCGCGGCCGGCCAGCACCAGCAGACTGGGTTTGCGGAAGGCCTGGAAGTCCTCCTCGAGGTTCGCCTTCAACCGTAGCGAGGCGCGCAGGAGGCGCGGCGTGAAGTCGTACAGCTTCAACGGGTCGGGGCGGATAAAGGAGTCGAGATAGGGGGTGTCGGTGTAGATCTCGACCGGGATGGGCACCTTCAACCGCGGCAGCACCCGGTCGTCCCACTGGGGGTCCGAGAAAACCCGCCGCACGGAGGCGCTCAGGTGCCGCTCGAAGATGTCGGGCGACATCAGGATCAGCCCCTCGCCCATGGCTGGACGCTCGAGCAGGTAGCGCAGGGCGACCGTCGCCCCCAGGCACCAGCCGAAATGAATGATGCGAGCGTAGCGCGGCCGCTGGGGCTCGACCAGGGCGTGAAGGTCGTCGAGCAGTCGCTGCGGCCCGTCCACGTCGCCGCGCTCCTCGAGGTTCAGGCCGGAGCCGCGGCGGTCGTGCCCGAGGATGTGGAGCCCCCGCTCGAGCAGGGCGTCGCCGAGTTCGCCGAACCAGGCGCTGTGGGTCAGCACGCCGTGCTGGAGCACCACCAGGGTATCGCTGGTCCCTCCTTGCCAGGAACGGTAGCGCAGCCGGTAGCCGTCGGTTGCCGCGGTCTCGAGGATGTCTTCGCGCATTGGGGTTTCCTTTCCTGGGTCGTCTGAGTGAGGTCCGGATCAGTCCGGGTTGCCGGTGGCGCCGCCGTCCACGGGGATGGTGGCGCCGGTGATGTAAGCAGCGTGGGGGGAGGCGAGGAAGGTGACGAGCGCCGCCACCTCCCGGGGGCTGCCGAGGCGCTTCAAGGGGAGCGCGGCGACCGCGCGGCGCGGGTCGACCGTCTCGCCATGACTGGAGCGCCAGGCCGCCACCTCGCGCAGCCGGCCGGTCAAGATGTGGCCCGGGCAGACGCTGTTGACGGTGATGGCAAGGGGGCCGAGCTCGCGGCTCAGCGTCCGCGCCAGACCGGCGGCGGCGACGCGTAGGCTGTTGCTGAGGAGCATGCCGTCCAGCGGCTGGAGGACCGAGGTCGACAGCACGTTGATCACCCGTCCGCAGCCGGAGCGGGCGAGGTGAGGCTGGGCGGCCCGCACCGCCCACACGACGCTCATCAGCGCCAGCTCGAAGGCCGCGGTCCAGTCTCCGTCGCTCAGCTCCGCGAAGGTCCCGGGCGGCGGACCGCCGGCGTTATTGACCAGGATGTCGAGCCGGCCCCACCGCTCGACCGCCGCGGCGACGACCGCCTCGACCTCTTCCGGCTTGCTGACGTCGGCCACCAGGGCGAGCACGTCGGCGCCGGTTGCCCGCAGCCGGGTCTCGGCGGCGGCGAGCGCCTCGGCCCCACGAGCGCACAGGGCCACTTTCACTCCCTCCGCCGCCAGCGCTTCGGCGATGCTTCTGCCGATCCCGCGGCTGGCGCCGGTCACCAGGGCCACGCTCCCCTCAAGCCGCATGTCCATGAGCCCGCTCTTCCTCGAGACCTTTCCGCAGCCGGTCGAGCCCCCTCCCGAGCTGAGCGGTCTCGACGGCGTAGGAGATCCGAATGCAACCGGGCGCGCCGAACGCGCTGCCAGGAACCACGGCTACCCCCTGGCGGTCGAGCAGGGTCCGGCACAGCCGGTCCACGTCCATGCAGCGGCCGGAGAGGTCCGGAAACGCGAAAAAAGCCCCGCGCGCGTTGATCGAGCGCACGCCGGAGAGGGTCGCGAGCCAGTCCTGGACGAGGCGATGGCGCTCGGCATAGGTCCGGGCCATTTCCCGGAGCTCCGCCTGGTCGCCCGCGAGCGCCTCGGCCGCCGCCCACTGGCAGATCGACGCGGGGGCCACCAGGGCCGCGTGCTGAACCTCGAGCATGGCCCGGATCAACACCTCGGGCCCCGCGGCGAAGCCGATCCGCCAGCCGGTCATCGCATAGCTCTTCGAGAGGCTGCGGACCAGGATCGTCCGCTCGCGCATCTCCGCGCCCAGGCCGGCAAAGCTGGCGAAGGGGGGGCCGGCGTGGATGAAATCGGAGTAGATCTCGTCGGCAACGACGGCCAGGTCGCGCTCGAGGACGACGGCGGCGATCCCCTCCAGCTCCTCGCGTCCGTAGACGGCGCCGGTGGGGTTCCCAGGATTGTTGAGGACCAGCAGCCGGGCCGGCTCCCGGGTGGCCGCGCGCAGGCCCTCGGGCGTCAGCCGGAACCCGTCCTCGAACCGCGTCGGCACCGGCACCGGCACGCCGCCCGCGAGCGCCACCTGCCGCGCGTAGGCGGGGTAGGCGGGCACGGGGATCAGCACCCGGTCGCCCGGCTCGAGCAGCGCCTGGAAGGCGCAGAAGAGCCCTCCCGTGGCCCCGGCCGTCACCAGGATCTCGCGCGCCTGGTAGCCGAGCGATTCGGACAGCAGGCGGGCGCGCACGGCCACCCGCAGCGGTCCGATCCCCTGCAGCGGGGGATAGCGGGTCTCCCCCGCGGCGACAGCCCGGCAGGCGGCATCGCCGATGCGCTGCGGGGTGCCGAAGTCGGGCTGGCCGACGCTGAGGTCGACGACATCCTGCCCGAAGGTCCGGCGCCGCTGGCAGTCGGCGGCGATGGCCAGGATCTGGTTGGCGGCCAGCCCTTGCAGCCGCTCAGCCGGCGACAGCATGAGCCATCTCCAGCTTGCCGGCGACCCGCGTCATGGTCTCGACGGTGAACGCGATGTCGGCCTCGGTGTGGGCCGCCGTGGGCGTCAGGCGCAGGCGGGCGGTCCGGCGCGGCACCGCGGGGGGGAGGATCGGGTTGACGAAGATCCCTGCCTGCTCGAGCTGCGCCGCGAGGCGCAGGGTCTCGCGGGAGTCGCCGATCACGACCGGCGTGATCGGCGTCGCGGACTCGGGGACGTCGAAGCCGGCGGCGAGCAGTCCTTCGCGAAGCAGGCGCACGTTGCGCCACATCCGCTCGCGCCGCTCGGGCTCGCGGTCGACGATCTCGATCGCGGTCAGCACCGAGGCGACGACCGAGACCGGCGGGGCCGCCGTGAACAGATGGGGCCGGCAGCGGTAACGGATGAAGTCCATCACGTCGCGCGAGGAGCCGAGGAAGCCGCCGACCGCCCCCAGAGCCTTCGAGAAGGTGCCGCCGACGAGATCGACCTGGCCCTGGAGGCCGAAGTGCTCGGCGGTCCCGTGCCCCCTCGCCCCCAGCACTCCGGTGCCATGCGCGTCGTCGAGCATCAGGCGCGCGCCGTAGCGGCGCGCCAGCTCGACGAGTTGCGGCAGCGGAGCGAGCTTTCCGGTCTGGCTGAAGACGCCGTCGACGACGATGAGCTTGCCGGTGGCGGGCTCGTACTGGCCGAGCAATTCCTCGAGATGGGCGGTGTCGTTGTGCCGGAAGATACGGGTCTCACCGGCGCAGAGGCGGCAGCCGTCGACCAAGCTGGCGTGATTCTCCTGGTCGCAGAAGACCACGTCCCCCTCGTCCACGAGCGAGATGATGGCGCCGAGCATGGCGAGAAAGCCGTTCGAGAACACGACGACGCTCGCCACCGACTTGAGCTCTGCGAGCTTCTCCTCGAGCCGCTGGTGCAGGGTCGTGGTGCCGTTGTTGATGCGGGCGCCGCAACTGCTCGAGCCGTAGCGGTCGATCGCCGCCATGGCCGCGCTCTTGACCCGCGGGTCGTGCGTCAGGCCCAGGTAGTCGTTGGAGCCCAGCATGAGCAGGCGCCGGCCGTCGCGCAGGGCGAAGCGGCCGTCGATCGGATCCACCGCCCGGTAGAACATGGCCACCCGGCCAGGCTGGTCCTGGAACTCGCGGATCTGACCGCCGCACTTTTCAAACAGGTCCATTTGTCGGCTCTCCTTTCGGGATGCGCTGGAGCACCATCGCGGCATGGTTGCCGTCCCAGCCGTTGTCATAGATGAGCACCGCCTCGAGCGGCGCGGCGCGCGGCGCAGCGTCCCCAGGCAGCGTCTGTCGGGCGAGCGCCAGCGCGGCGACGGCGACGGCGATGGCGCCAAAGGCCCCAAACACCTCGCCGGTCCAGTCTTTGAGGGCCAGCACCGGCACCCCCCTGCCGCCGAGCCGCGCCAGCGCCGCCGCCTGCCGTGCGTCACACTCGGGGCTGCCGTTGGCGCCGCAGAGGACCGCTCCGATCTGGTCGATCTCGAGGCCGGCCAACGCCAGGGCGCCGGCCAGGGCGTGCGCGCCCGCCTCGTCCCCGGCGTCCTCCTCCGCCGGCGCGTAGGCCGCGCCCCAGCCCGCGAGCAACGCGAGCGGCGCCCGGCCAGCCCCGGCGGCATGAGCGAGGGTCTCGAGCAGCAGCAGCCCGGCCGCCTCCCCCAGTACCAGGCCCGCGCTGGCGCCCGGGACGGCGAGCGCTCCGGCCCGCGAGCAGAACGCATAGAGGTCCTGGCTGAGCTCTTCGGCGCCGCCGGCGAGCACCGCCGGCAAATAACCGTCCCGCACCAGCTCCGCTCCGTAGCTGACCGCCTCGAGGCCGGCGACCGACGAAGAGACCGAGGTGCTGATGCCCCGCAGGTGGCAGGCGATGCTGACGTTGGTGGGAATCGAGCTCGGCAGCGCGCTGAGGAACTTGAGCGGCGTCATGTAGTCGGGCTCGCTCAGCACCTGATGGAAGTTGTGCAGGGTGGCGAACTGGGTGCCGAGGACGATACCCAGCCCAGCGTGCCCTCCAGTTTCGACCTGCTGCAGGCACTCCTGGGCCGCCTTGAGCGCGAACTGCGCCGAGCGCGTCGAGTAGGCGGCCGTGCGCCGGTTCCAGAAGCGGCTCGGATCCCAGCCGTCGACCTCGTGAGCGAGGCCGGCTCCGAGGTCCGCGGTCGCGAAGCGCTGGATCGCCCGGGGGGGTGGCGGCGGCTTTCCGAACGCCTGCCAGCAGGTCTCCGCGTCGATCCCGCAGCCCGCGACCAGCCCGACGGCGGTGACGGCGACCGGCGCGTCCGGCGCGCTCTTCATCGGACCTTTACGCAAGGAAGATCCTCATTTCGCTGGTGTGTTGCCCGTCGTCGCCGGTCAGCCAGAGCTCGCCGGGTGCCGGGCGCATCTCCGTCAGCGAGATGGCCTTGCCGGGCACGGCCATGCGGGTCAGGTTGGCGAGCAGTAGCGGGCTCGCGAAATCGACGAGGACCGGTTTGACCTCCCCCGGCACCCGGGCAAACAGATAGCGGGGCCAGCCGTTGTCCCGGCGCAGCCGCTGCAGAGCCAGGAAGGTGGCGAACGGGGTCTCCCGCCAGGGGTCGTGCCCGTTGACGCGGGCCGCGCCGAGCAGGCCGGGGTCGAGCTGCCAGGTGCGGCGCACCAGCACCATGCGCCGGCCGACCGTCAGCTCGGGCGTCGGCAGGCCTGCCGCCACCTCCCCTGCGCAGTGGCGCTGGTAGAGCCGGAGCAGCAGCTTCCAGCAGGCGTCCAGGAACAGGTCGTGATGTGGGTTGCCGAGCATGAGCTGCTCGCCGCTCTTGTCGCGGAGGAGGAGCTCGCCGTCCCCCAGCTCGACGGTGAGGTCGGTGACCTGCCGCTGGGGCCGCCGGGAGTCGTAGGGACGGCCGCGGTTGTCGACCATGACGTAGTCGGCGAGCGGCCGCTCGATACGGATCAGCCGCGTGACCTCCGCTTCGAGCTCGAGCCGCGCCAGCCGGCCGCCGCCGGACCGCGGGGCCACGATTAGGCGCTGGTAGTCGTCGTAGAACCTCTCCCGGTCGGGATGGAAGACCCAGAGGTACTCGGGATACCCGAGTGGGAAATACTGGATTTCGCCGAGGATGAAGCGGTATTCGCCGCGCTCGAGCGCCGCCTCGCCGGAGGCAGCGATCATGACGTCGGCGCCCATCACCACCGGCCGCCGCAGCAGGCCGACCCGCTCCACGGCTCCGCCGGCCCGCGCCCGCACGGCGAGGCTCCCGCCGGCGTCGCGGCCGAGGTCGAGGACCGCGTCCGCTTGGTCGAGCAGCCGCTCCACGTCCTCCGGCCGGACCAGGCTGACGTCGAGATATCCGGAGCCGATCAGCCGCGACAGCTTGAGCAGGAACTTCGAGAGCGGCACCGGCCCGCCGGAGGCGGCGAGCGCCTCGTGGATCTCCTTCAGACGCTGCCAGCCATAGGGCGCCACCACCTCCATCAGCGCCGACTGCACCTCGACGAGGCTGCCTAGGTCGGCTTCGAGATCCTGGTAGAGCTGGCCGCCGAGGACGAAGCGCTCGGGATGCCGGGTGCACTCTTCATAGAGCAGGTTGCGGCCGCCGTAGGTGCGGCCGCCGTTGCGCCGGGCCGCGATCGAAGTCCAAGCGGAGAAGCGGATCTCGAGCTCGCCGAACAGGCGGCGGCGACCGGCGAGCGGCGCCGCCTCGAACCGGTCCCGGAGGGCGAGCAGCTCGCGCAGGCGCTCCTCCCAGCGGTCGCGGCCCGGACAACCGGCCGGCACCGCTGCGAGCAGGGCCGCCAGCAGATCCTCGACCGGCTGGAGGGACTCGACATTCACCACGAGCGCCCGGACCACGCGCTCGTGCCGCAACCGGTCGAAAGCCTCCCCGGCCTCGACGGGCGAGAGGGCTGCCGGGAGGCGCACCTGGGCCAGGAACTCCCGCGCGGGCACCCCCTCGCCCGTCCTGTCCAGCTCGTCGAGCGCCGCCAGCAGCGCCGCGGCGGCCGGGCTCACCGCGCGCCGGCTGCGGCCCGACATCGGATAATCCCGGTAGAGACCGCCCTTGGGCCCATCCCACTCGAACGGATAGGAGATCCGCCAGGGGAGGCTCGCGGCCAGCTCGGGGTCGGCCTCCATCGCCGCCGTCAGCCGGTCGGCCATCCAGTGCTCGAAGAAGACGTGCCGGCCGCTCAGCCCCGCGCTCCGCCAGGACAGCTCGCAACCGGCCGGCGAGGCCGGATCGAAAAGCCCCCAGCTCGATCGGGCCGAAGAAACTGATGGTGTCGTTCTTGGCGCACAGACGCTGGAGGTAGAGCAGAGTCTTGGCCTCGGCCTGGTGGCGGGCCTTGCCGCCGGCGAGCAGCCTCTCGATGCCGGCGAGCGCCCCCGGGCTCGACAGCAGGACCGCCTCCTGGAAACGCGGCTCGGCGGCCGCCTGGAGGAGACGTGTCCGCGCCGCTTCCATCTCCTCGCGGAGCAGCACCTCGCCGGCGGTCCTCGTCGCGCCGACGCCCGTGAGGAGCGCGTTGTACTCGCCGGCCTGGGCCGACTCCGCCTCGTCCCCCTCCCGGCACATGCCGTCGAGAGCCTCCGCGGCGACCGGGCGGCGGTGGCGTATCTTGTGGGACGCGGCGCTCAGGGACGGCCGGATGACCTGCCGCCGCACGCGGTCGCGGACCACCGCGAGGAAGCGCCCGGCGAGCTCGTCGAGCGTCCGCTCCTGGGCGAGGACGCGCTCGGCCAGCTCCAGGCTGCGCGGGCAGGCGAGCCCCGCGAGCGGCTCGACGGAAAAGCCCGTGCTGCGGAAGAGGAAGTGCGGAAACAGCCGCGGCCCGCCCGGTGCGGGGCCGGCCTGGTGGAGGCCGGCGTCCAGCGTCGTCTCACGCATCGGTCCGGCCGATCACCAGAGAGCTGCAGGCGCCGCCGAAGGCGTAGGCGGTCGACACCGCCACGTCGACGTGGTGCTCGCGGGCCACATTGGGGACCCAGTCGAGGTCGCACTCGGGGTCCGGCTCCGTGTAGTTGATGGTCGGAGGGATCCTGCCGTCGCGGATCGCCAGGGCGCAGACGACCGCCTCGAGGGCACTCGCCGCCCCCAGGCCGTGGCCGATCATCGACTTGATCGAGCTCACCGGGACGCGGCGGGCGTGCTCGCCGAAGACCTCCTTGAGGATGCGGGTCTCGACCACGTCGTTGGCTTGGCTGCCGGTGCCGTGAGCGCTGACGTAGTCGACCTCGTCCGGGGCCACGCCGGCCCGCTCGAGACTCTGGCGCATGGCGTCGATGCCGCCGGTCCCCTGCGGATGCGGAGTCGACATGTGGTGGGCATCGCAGGCGAAGCCGCTGCCCAGGATCTCCGCGTAGACCGCCGCGCCGCGACGCCGGACCTGCTCGAGGCTTTCCAGGACCAGCACGCCGGCCCCTTCGCCGACAACGACGCCGCGGCGGCCGGCGGAGAAGGGCTGGCTGCGCTCGAGCGGCTCGTCCCGGAGGTTGGTCAGCATCCGGAAACCATTGCTCATCACCCAGGACATCGCCTCGGCGCCGCCGGTGAGCATGGCGTCGGCCCGGCCGGCCCGGATGAGGTCTGCGGCCCGCGCGATGGCGTTGTTGCCCGCCATGCAGGAGGTCGTGAACACCTGGTTGGGTCCGCGCAGGCCGAGCTCGGCGGCGACGGCGGCGGAGACGCCGCTCGCCGGCAGCTTGGGCAGGGTGCGCCGGGGCACGCCGTCGATGCCGTCCCGCTTCCAGCGGATGACCGCGGCACCGGTCTGCCGCGGATTGCCGGTGCCGGAGCCGAGGCAGACGCCGAAGTGCCACGGATCGACGGGAGCGTAGCCGTCGCCGAAGCCGGCGTCGGCCAGGGCTTCGCGGGCCGCGGCCAGGGCGTACCGGGCCGGGAAGCTCAGGCGCTGCAGCTCGTCCGGCGTAAACCGCCCGCCGGGGAACCGATCCTCCGGAACCTGGGCGCCGAACAGCCGGCGGCCGGCCGGCAGCTCGGCGAAGCGCAACGGCCGTACGCCGTTCTCGGCGGCCAGGGCGGCGCGCCAGAAGTCCTCCCGGGTCACCCCGATCGGCGTCACCGCCCCCAGGCCGGTGATCACAACCCGTCGCGCAGACATGCGACCCTCCCCACGGTGCCGGCGTCGGCCTGGCCCTCCGAAGACGGCTCCGGCCCGAGGAGCCGCAGCTCCCCCGCGATCTTCCGGTAATCGGACGATTCCGGCGGCAGCATCTCCAGGGCCGCCCGCCAGTGGCAGCGTGCGTCCTGCGGCCGGCCCAGCTGATCGAAGATGTCGCCGGCCCGCTGGTGGATGGCGGGGAGGATCTCGGCGGTGTCCCGCGGCCGGCTGCGCGTCAGGGCGAGGAGGTGATCCATGTCCCGTTTCGCGATGCCGATCAGGCCGATGAAACGCGGCACGCCCAGGCAGATGTCGATCCGGGCGAGGAGCACCTCCGGATCGTCGGGAGCCATCCGCACGGCGCGCCCGAGCTCGTCCAAGCCGCGGCTGATGTGCCGCATGCGGCTGGTGGGCCGCCATTCGTGCAGCGCGAACGCGACCTCGTTGCTGCCGTGCCAGGCGAGTCCCCGGGCATTATCTGGATCGAGGAACAGCGCCCGGTCGAGCACCGCGGCCGCCCGCTCGAGGTAGAGCTCGTCGGAGAGGCCGAGGTTGTGGTAGATCAGCCCCAGCTCGACCAGGGCCTTCGGATCGAAGCTCCCGGGCGCGGTGGCTACGTAGGGCTCGAGCTCGGCCCGCCGCTGGGCCAGAAGGTCCGCCGGCAGCACGTAGAGGGCGGGAACGGTGACGTCGTAACGCACCGGGGTCGCCAGCAGAGGGAGCACCAGGAGGCCGATGGCGAGCGAGGCCGCGAGGATCCACCCCTTGGCTGGGGTGGACCCGCGCGCGATCTGCGCCGCCGGGCGCGCGCGCCCCGACGTCGGCTCGAGCCCTGCCAGACGCAGCAGTGGGGGGTAGATCAGGCGGCGCAACGGATAGGCCAGCTTGAAACCCACCACGATGAGGACCGGCGTCAGGATGTAGCTGGGGCGCGGCATCAGCCGCAAGCTCGTCACCAGGGCGATGACGGTCACCAGAGCGCGCACCGACATGTCGAGATAGTTCTCGGCGACCCGGCTGTCGTCGCGGAAGGTCAGCGGCCGGCGCAGCAACAGTCTGGCGATCACCACCGCCGCCGATGAGCCGAGCAGGAACGCCAGGAGATAGGGGACGACGTCGGCGTTGCCGGTCGCGAGCATCCAAAGGCACAGGGTCAGGCAGGTGGAGAGGAAGATCAGGTTGAAGATCGACAGCTGCCCGAACCAGAGCTTGAGGTTGAACAGGACCAGGCCGGTCAGCAGGTAGGCGCCGAAAACGTGGTTGTACCCCGGCTCGATCCGCGTGAGCGCCACCGCCACACCGGCGGAGACGAGGAGGGTCAGGCTGCTCCAGAGGAGCTTTCCAACGCGTGCGGGAAGGGCTTTCCAGGTCATCATGAGACGGTCTCCAGGATCTCTAGCTGTGGCGCGAGGCCCGGATCGCAGACCAGGTGGACCTCCTTGTACTGGGCATCCTGCGCGGTGCGCCGGCGCCGCAGGGCTTCGAAGCAGCCGGCGGCCACCAGGGCGAGCCCGGCGGCCGCGAGGCGGCCCGAGTCGCGCTTGCCCGCGTATTCGAGATTCACCTTTTTGAGCTCCTCGTCGAGGAGGCGGGCGAACAGCGGGCAACGTTCCCGCTCCTCGCCCTCTGCCAGCTCCGCCCGCAGCTCGTAGCGCGGTGGAAGCCCCCACTGTGGGATGGTGGTGAAGCTCGCCAACCGCAAGCCGGCGGCGGCGGCGGCGGCCCGCACCGCCAGCGTCACCTGGTGCTCGGTGAGCTTTTCGCCGGTGAAGGAGTGGACGCGGCCGGCACGGTGGAGAAAGGTGAGCACCGGCGAGGCGAAATGGTGGCGCTCGACCCGCACCACGTCGGCGAGGTCGTACCGGTAGAGACCGCCGTGCGTCGTCAGCAGGAGGCGGTAGCGGGCGCCGTCCTCGAGCTCCCACGCCCCGCGCGGCTCGCGGTCCGCCCCGTCCTCCGGGACGAACTCGAAGAAGGCCGACTCGGGCAGCAGGACGCCGCCGGCCGTGGTGTCGTCGACGCCAATGGTGACGACCGCCTCGGAGGCGAGGATCCCGAGATCGCGCACCGGCAGGTCGCCGATCCAGCGCCGCAGCTCTTCGAAGTAGAAGCTCAGGCTTCCTCCCTTCCAGCAGAGGAGCACCGCGAGGTGCGGCCACCAGGCGCGGGGACCGGCATCGCGCAGCGCTGCGAGCTCCGCCGCGCGCTCCGGGTCGGGCCCGAGCTCGGGGAGCAGCGCCGCGCGCACCTCCTCCGGAGCGTCCAGACCCGCGGGCAGATCGCCGGCGGCGATCTCTTCGATCAGCTGGTCCCAGATCCCGGCCGCCTTCTCGAGCAGGAGCAGCAGCGTGCTCGGGTTGTAGACGGAGATAGCCGACAGGTCGCGCGCCGCGAGCGCCAGCCTGAGGATCGTGCGGTAGCGGGTGGCATAGTCGCGCAGCGTGAAGACCTCGTAGGGGAAGGGGCGGCCGGGAAAGCCGATCTGGCCGGCGTAATAGCCGAAGCCGGTCATCGCGCCGTAGGAGGCGCCCGCCGCGGTCCGCCCTTCGGCGGCGTTGCCCACGATGAACAGGGCGCGGCCCGCGAACGCTCGCGGGTGATCGCGGCGGAGGCAGGCGTTGCGCGCCAGGATGGCCTCGCAGCCGGCCACGATGCTGCCCTGGGCGCCGGGGATGAACTTGGGGTCCGCCGTGGCGCCGCTGGTGGTCGAGAAGTAGCTCGGCGCGCCACGCACCAGGAGGTCTCGCTCCCCGGCGAGCATCCGCTCGACCGCGGGCCGCAGGTCCTCGTAGCCCACCACCGGCACGCGGAGCCGGTACTCGGCGTACCCGGCGACGGTCGCGAACCCATGGCGGCGGCCGTACTCGGTGGCGGCGTTCGCCGCCAGGATGCAGGCGAGCGTCGACTCCTGCCAGCGGCGCGGCTCGCGCAGTTTCGCCTCGAAGGCCGCGACCTCGCCGGGGGCGTCCTGCATGCGGCGGCTGTAGGCGCGCAGGAGCATCGCCGTGTAGTCCATACGCAGCCGCGTGGCGCGATCCATCAGATCCCCCTTCCGGCGGCGGCCATCGCCACGGGCGTCGCCGGCGCGTCCTCGTACTCGATACGGATCCGGTCACGGTAGGCCTCCGCCCGGCGCGCGGCGTCGCCGGCGCTGGTGCCCGTGGCCACCACGTAGCCGAGGCGGTGGGTGGACGAGCCGCGGCGGCGGACCACGCTGCCCGGGCTCGTCCACAGGGCGGCCTCGACGACGCCGCTGCCGGCCTCCACCGGCGGCGCCTCCGCGGTGGTGACCCGCCCCTCCCGTCCCATCAGGAAGCGCACGGCGGCGCCCTGACCGGTGGCGCGCGGCCGGACGTCCGGGGACTCCCCGAGCGCCGTTCGCACCGTCAGCTCGACGAGGTCCACCCCGGTGGTGATCCGGGTCAGGACGTGGATCGAATCTCCGCCCTTGCGAGCGTGGGTCTCGACCAGGACCGGACCGCGGCCGGTCAGCTTGAACTCGCTGTGGGTCACGCCGTGCTTCACGCCCAGCACCGCCAGCGTCCGCTCCGCGAGCTCCTCGACCGCGCGCCGGACCGGCTCGGGCTGGCACGACGGCTGGTCATGGCCGACTTCCACGAAGTGCCCGTCGATGTGCTTGTCGGTGATCGCGACGGGGATGAACCGGCCGTCCACGGTGAACGCCTCCAGGCTTACCTCCGGGCCGTCCAGGAACTCCTCGCAGAGGATGGCGCCGTTGCCGCGCGCCCCCCCAGCAAGCATCATCGCCGCCGCGAGATCGAAGGCGTGGTCGACCCGGCTGACCCCCTCGCTGCCCGCCCCGGCTCCGGGCTTGACAATGATCGGCCCGCCTACCTCCGCGAAGAAGACCTCGGCCTCCTGCCGCGACCCGCACAGCGCATGGCGCACCTGCCCGAGGCCGGCCTGGTCGAGGGCGCGCCGCATGCGGAACTTCTCCACCGTGTCGCGCACCGTGCGCAGCGAGGTGCCGGGCAGCCGCAGCCGGGTGGTGGCGATCGCCACCGGCAGCATCACGAAGTCGACGACGGCGATGATGCCCGAGAAGCTCCAGCGCTCGTGGAGCTGCAGGATCTTGCGGGTCACCCCCGCCTGGTCGCGGAAGTCCACCTGCTCGACCGCGTCGAGGGCGGGCGCGGGCGGCACGTCCGAGGCCGACGGCATGGTGAGGACCACGGCGCGGCAACCGCACCGTTCGACGGCCTCCAGGATCTCGGGGCTCTTGCCGACGATCAGGACGCGGCGTGGCATGGGGTCTCCTCCTCGGCGAACGGTTCCGGAACGCTTTCGTACTCGACGCGGACCCTGGCGAGGAAGCACTCCGCCCGCCGCCGGGCGACTTCGGGGGTGGGGCCCGAGGCCACCACGTAGCCGAGCCGGTCGTTCGAGGAGCTCCGGGGCAGCACCTCGTCCCCGGGCTTTACCCACAGGCCGGCGCCGGCAATGCCGTCGCCGGGCTCCGCCGCGGGCATCCCGATCGCGGCGATGCGTCCGGGTGGCCCCACCAGGAACCGGACCACGGCGCTCTCGCCGGTGGCGAGCGGCCGGACGTCCGGGGATTCTCCGAGCGCCGCCCGCACCGTCAGCTCGGAGAGGTCCACCCCGGTGGTGATGCGGGTCAGGAGATGGATGGAGCCCCCGCCCTTGCGGGTGTGGGTCTCGACCAGGACCGGACCGCGGCCAGTCAGCCTGAACTCGCTGTGGGTGACGCCGTGCTCCACGCCCAGGGCCGCCAGCGCCCGCTCCGCCAGCTCCTCGACCGCGCGCCGGACCGGCTCGGGATGGCACGACGGCTGGTCGTGGCCGACCTCCAGGAAGCGCTCGTTGGTGTGCTTGTCGGTGAGCGCGATGGGGATGAATCGGCCGTTGACGGTGCACGCCTCCAGGCTCACCTCCGGACCGTCCAGGAACTCCTCGCAGAGGACCGCGCCGTTGCCGAGCGCCGCCGCCGCGAGCGCCACCGCCGGCGCCAACTCGCCGGCGCGGTCGACCCGGCTGACCCCCTCGCTGCCCGTCCCCATCGCCGGCTTGACGATGATCGGCCCACCGGCCTCCGCGAAGAAGGCCTCAGCCTCCTGCCGCGACCGGCACAGCGCGTGGCGCACCTGCCCGAGGCCGGCCCGCTCGAGGGCGTGGCGCATGCGGAACTTCTCCACCGTGTCGCGCACCGTGCGCAGCGAGCAGCCGGGCAGCCGCAGCCGGGCGGCGGCGACCGCGACTGGCACCATCACGAAGTCGACGACGGCGAGGAGGCCCGAGAAACGCCAGCGCTCGTGGAGCTGCAGGATCTTGCGCACCATCCCCGCCTGGTCGCGGAAGTCCACCCGCTCGACCTCGTCGATGGCGGCGGCGGGCGGCCTGCCGCCGGCGAGCGACGGCATGGCGAGGACCACCGCGCGGCACTCGCACCGTTCGACGGCTTCCAGGATCTCGGGGATGTTCACCCCGCCGACGATCAGGATGCGGCGCGGCATGGGATCTCCTCGGCTTCGAAGTCGAGCCGTACCCGGGCCAGGAAGCGCTCGGCGGCACCGGCTGCCGCGGCGGCGGTGGGGCCGACGGCAATGGCATGGCCGAGCCGGTCGCGGGAAGAGCTGCGGTCGCGGACGGTCTGGCCGGGATGGACGTAGAGCATGGCCGACTCGACGCCGCTCTGCGGCTCGACCGGCGGCATCGCGAGAGAGGTCAACCGCCCATGGC
This sequence comes from uncultured Acidobacteriota bacterium, assembly GCA_963698025.1. Taxonomy (GTDB): domain Bacteria; phylum Acidobacteriota; class Thermoanaerobaculia; order Multivoradales; family UBA5704; genus DATARR01. The sequence goes on from OY969112.1 coordinate 5,731,975, forward strand.
CGCCGGAGAGGAAGCGGACGGATGCCCCACGGCCGGTGGCCTGCGGCCGGGCCTGCGGCCGCTCGCCCAGCGCCAGGGCCACCATGAGGTCCGCCAGATCGACGCCCGTGGTCCGCTGGGTCAGCACGTGGATCGATCCACCGGCCATCCGGGTGTGGGTCTCGATCACCACCGGACCGCCGGGCGTCAGCTTGAGCTCCGTATGGCTGACGCCGTGGACCACTCCGAGGGCTTCGAGGACCCGCGCCGTCAGCTCCGCCGCGGCCGTCAGGACCGCCTCCGGCTGGGCGGTCGGCTGGTCGTGGCCGATCTCGAGGTAGCGCTCGTCGATCCGCTTGTCGGTGAGCGCCACTGGGACGAAGCGGCCGGCGACGCTGTATCCCTCGAGGCTGACTTCCGGTCCCGCCACATACTCTTCGCAGAGGATGCCGCCCCCTACCTGCGAGGTGCCGGCGAGCTCGAAGGCCGCCGCGAGCTGGGAGGGGAGGTCGACGCGGGAGACCCCGTCGCTGCCGGTCCCCGCATCCGGCTTGATGAAGATGGGGCCGTCCACCTGGTCCATGAAGCGCTCGGCCTCCTCGCGGGAGCGGCAGCTCGCGTACCGTACCTGGCCCAGGCCGGCGCGCTCGAGCTCGCGGCGCATGCGCAGCTTGGAGCGGGTATTGCGCACCGCCCAGCCCGGATTGGTGGGCAGGCCGAGCTCCGTGGCGGCGATCGCCGCCACCTCGAGCCCGTACTCGATCACCGGCACGATCCCGGCGAATCGGTAGCTCGCGTTCAGCTCGCGGATACGGCGGATCACCGCGTACGGCTGACGGAAGTCCACCGCTTCCATCAGGGCCGCGCACGACGGTGGCTCGGCGCCGTCCAGCAGCTCGGCCACGGTCAGCACCACGACCCGCAGCCCGCGCCGCTCGACCGCCCGGAACAGCTCGCCGGCGGTCGCCCCGCCCAGCATCAAGAGGTGCTCTGGTGTCGCCATGATCCGATCGCCTCCTCGCTTCGCGCTGCGGTCCAGGTGATCTCGACCCGCTGGAGATAGCTCTCGGCGGCGTCGACCGCGGCGGCCACCGTGGGGCCCGACGCGACCGCGTAGCCGAGACGGTCGACGGAGCTCCGGCAGGCCCCCACTTGGTCGCCCGGGCGGACGCGCAGGTGCGCCCGCTCGACGCCGGGGATCTCTCCCAGGGAAGGGGCATGCACCGTCTCCACCCGCCCCGGGCCGCCCACCAGGAAACGAACGGCGGCACCGCGCCCCGTCGGCCGCGGCTCCGGCACTGCCCGTTCGCCGAGGGACAGCCCGACCATCAGGTCGGCAAGGTCGACGCCGGTGGTGTGGCGGGTGAGCAGGTGGACGCTGTCTCCGGGCATGCGGGTATGGGTCTCGATCAGGACGGGACCCGCCGGGCTCAGTCGGAACTCGGTATGGCTGACGGTCTGGTCGAATCCGAGCGCCGCCAGGGCGCGCTCCGCGCAACGGCCTACCTGCTCCTGGACCGCGGCGGGCTGGACCGACGGCTGCTGATGGCCGATCTCCAGGAAGCCCTCGACGGTCAGCTTGTCGGTCATCGCCACGGGCACGAAGCGGCCATCCACCGTACAGGCCTCGAGACTCACCTCCGTGCCTTCCACGTATTCCTCGCACAGCACCGGCCCCCGCGACCGGGAGCCGGCGGCAAGGGCGAGAGCGGCGGCGAGGTGCCGCGCGTCCTCGACCCGGGTCACGCCTTCGCTGCCCGTGCCGGCCGAGGGCTTGACGATGATCGGTCCCCCCACCTGCCGCAGGAAAGCCTCGGCCTCCGCCGCGCTCCGGCAGGTGGCGTAGCGGACCTGGTCCAGGCCCGCCGCTGCCAGGACCTTGCGCATCCGCTGCTTGTCGCGGGTGTTCTGCACCGTCCGCGGCGGGCTGGTTGGCAGCCCGAGCTGCGTCGCCACCATGGCCGCGACCTCCAGCCCGTACTCGGTGGCTCCGAGCACTCCCACCAGACGGTAGCGTGAGCTCAGTTGCAGGATGCGGCGGAGGAGCTTGAGCGGCTCGCGCAGGTCGACCGTCTCGAACAAGGCGCAACAGGCTGGCGGCTCGGTCCCCTCCATCATCTCGGGGACGGTCAGCACCACGGCCCTCAGACCGCGCCGCTCGATGGCGTGGAAGAACTCGGGGCATGCGGAGCCGCCCAGCATGAGCAGGTGCCCCGGCGGAACCATCAGACGGGCTCTCCCACCTGGATCGCGAGCTGTTCGTGGACGTAGGCGCCGATGGCGTCGCAGACCTCGCCCACGGTCCGGATGTCGCCGCGGAACTCCGCCGGTGGGACCTGGATGCCGAAGCGGCGCTGAGCCGCGATCACCACCTCGACGATCAGCAGGCTGTCGATCCCGAGGTCGTCCATCAGGCTGTCGCGGCCGATCTCGGCGGCGGGGCAGCCGGCGACGCCGGCCACGATCTCCAGCAGGGTGGCCTCGATACTCTCCAGGTCGGGTACGGCTTGCAGGTTCTCCAGCATGGGTCCTCCTCGTCGGTAACAAGTTCTCGCGTCGGGTCAGACGAACAATCCGCCGTTGACCAGCAGCACATGGCCGCTGACATAGGAGCTCTCGGTGGATGCCAGGTAGAGCACCGCGCCGGCCACGTCTTCGGCGGCGCCGAAACGTCCCGCCGGGGTCGCCTCCAGGAACTCCTGGCGCACCTCCGGGCGGGAGAGCAGCCCGCCGACCATGTCGGTCTCGATGAACCCCGGTGCCACCGCATTGACCCGCACGCCGTGCGGCCCCATCTCCTGGGCCAGGGTCTTGGTGAGGGCGATGACCGCCCCCTTGGTCGCCGCGTAGTTGACTTGGCCGGCGCGCCCCTTCAGACCCGCCGTCGAGGTCATGTTGACGATCGCGCCGCGGCGCTGGCGCATCATGATGTCGAGCACCGCGCGGCAGCAGTAGAAGGTGCCGTGCAGGTTGACGCCCAGCACCTCCTGCCAGGCCTCGTCGCGCAGCATCATCAGATAGCCGTCGCGGTTGATCCCGGCGTTGTTGACCAGCACGTCGATGCGCCCGAAGCTCTCGACGGCCGTCCCCGCCAGCCGCTCCGCCGTCGCCGGGTCGGCGACCGAGCCGGGCACCAGCACCGCCCGGCGACCGCAGGCCGCGATCCCTTCCGCCACCTCGCCGGCCGCGGCGTGATTGCCGGCATAGTTGAGCACCACGTCGGCTCCCTCCGCCGCAAAGGCGAGGGCCACGGCGCGGCCGATGCCGCGCGAGCCGCCGGTGACGATGACCGCCTGGTCCGCGAAGCGCCCCGTCGCCACCGCCGTCGCCGCGACGCTCACAGGTAGAGCCCGCCGTTGACCTGCAGGAGATGACCGGTGGTGAAGCTGGCGGCGGCCGAGGCGAGGAAGAGAGCGGCGTCGGCGACCTCTTCACCACGGCCGGCGCGGTGCATCGGCGTGTTGCGCAGCAGGCGCGCCTGCCCCGCGGGCTCGAGCTGGCCGAGCTCGTCCTCGAGGTAGCTCACCGCCACGGCATTGACAAAGATGCCGTGCGGCGCGAGCTCGCTCGCCAGGGCCCGGGTGAGGGCGGCGACACCGCCGCGAGCCGAGGAGTGATTGGCCGCGGCCGCCTCGCCGCGCATCCCGGAGACGTCGGTCAGATTGATGATCCGGCCGCGCCGGCGGCGCATCATCGGCCGGATCGCCTCGCGGCAGAAGAAGAGGGTGCCGCTCAGCTCCACGCCGACGACCCGCAGCCAGTCCGCGTCGGTCATCCGATGCGACGGAGCGTTCCTGCGCAGCATCGCGGTGTTGACCAGGACGTCGAGGCCGTCCAGGGTTGCCGCCGTCTGGCGCACGCACCGGCGCACCGCCTCCGGGTCCGCCGGATCGCACTGGATCGACAGCTCGGCGGCGGTCGCACGGGCGGTCTCGGCGGCGGCCGTCGCGTCCTCCTCCATGTAGGCGAGAGCGAGCCGGGCGCCCGCCGTGGCGAAGCGCCGCGCTACCGTGTCCGCCAGCCGCTGGCCGGCTCCGGTGATGAGGACCGCCGCCCCGGCGAGATCGTGCTCTGAAAGGTTCTGCATGTCTTTTCCTCATTCCGGGCGCTAGCGCGCCCGCGTCCCCAGGTTGGCCTGCTCGCGGCCGCCGCCAGCGGCCAGCACCATCACGCCCTGCGCGAGCGAGCGGACCGCCGTGGTCGCGCGGACCGCCACCCGGCTGGTGCCGCGCCAGCTCCGCTCCACCTCGACTTCCATCCGCACCTCGTCCCCAATCTCGGCAGGCTCCCCGAGCCGCAACGATTCGAGAGCTGCCAGGTACCAGATCCCGGGCGGCGGGGCCGCGCCGCCCTCGGCCGGGATCGCGGCGAGCACGAGGATCGCGAGCTGCCCCAGGGCGTCGACGAGCAGCGTGGCCGGGAACCCGTCCACCCCCTCGGCCTGGAGCTCTCCCGCGCTCACCAGCTTGAACGCCACGCCGCGGCGCCGCGGCTCAAGGCTCTCCAGCCGATCGATCAGGAGCATGGGGTAGCGGTGGGGCAGCGTCCCGGTCAGCAGCGCGAAGGGGTGGCTCATGGCTCGTACCTCCGCAGCACCGCCGCGAAAGCGTTGCCGTCCTCGCCCAGCGCCGAGACCAGGGCCAGCCGCGGCTCGAGGTCCAAGGCCTCGCCATCGAGCGGGTTGCGGTACAGCTCGGGGTCGGGCTCGACGCTACGGATCGTGGGAGGCACCTGGCCGCTCCACAGCGCGAGGGATGCCGCGGCCACCAGGAGGCCGCCGCTGCCGCCCACGGTTTCGCCGAGCGCCCCCTTGGGGCAGATCACCGGCACTCCCCGGGAGCGTTCTCCCAGGACTTCGCGGAGACCTTCGGCCTCCTGGAGATCGCGCTCGACGGATCCGCTGCCCGAGGAGAAGACGAGGTCGAGATCGTCGCCGGCGAGCCCGCAATCACGGAGTGCCCTGCCCACCGCGGAGACGACCGCGGCGGAAACCGGGCCGCCTCCCGCGCCACCGCCGCCGATCGCGAGTACCTCAGCATAGATCCGGGCGCCGCGCCGCTCGGCTTGACCGCGCTCCTCGACGAGGAGAGCGCAGCCACCTTCGCCCAGCACGACGCCGTCGCGCCGGCGGCCGAACGGCCGCGCGGCGCCGCTGGGGCTGATCTCTCCCCGGGCATTGAAGAACTCCGTCACCCAGGAGGACAGCTCCTCCGCGCCGCCGGCAACCATGGCCGGAGCCATGCCCTCGGCGACCTGCTGGACGCCGAATTCCAGCGCTTCGAACCCGGCCAGCTCGCCGGAGCAGAAGGTCGCCGTGGGGCCGCGCAAGCCGAAGGACACTGAGGCGTAACCGGTTCCAGCGTTGGGGACAGTGTTCTGGAAGACCACGGGATTGCCGAACCGGGGGCCGCGGGTGAGGATGGTGTGCAGGTACTCGGCGTTGCTCGCCACGCAGCCGAAGCCGCTGCCGAAAGCGATTCCGGTCTCTCCGAGACAGTCCCCACCCGTCTCCATGCCGGCATCGGCCAGCGCCAGGCCGACGACGGTGAGCGCCAGACGGCTCACGCGGTCGGCATGGCGGAGCTTGGGCTCATCGGTGCTGACGATGCGTTCGTCCCGGACGCGCAAACCGGCCACCGAGCTCGGGGCGAGCTCGCCGGCGCAGAGCGATTGCCAGAACTCCTCCCGGCCCGAGGACCGCGCCGTCAGCGGCCCGATCCCGGTGATCACGACTCGGCTCGACTCGCTCCCATGGCTCATCTCAGACCTCCCTCGCCACGATCGCCACGTTGGCGCCGCCGAATGCCGACTTGGTGCTCATGAGGACCTGGACGCGCTGCTCGCGGGCGGCGCCATGGACGACGGCGAGGTCGCACTCCGGGTCCGGCTCCTCGTGGTGGAGAGTCGGAGCGATGAAGCCGCCGCACATCCCCAGGAGAGAGCCCGCCAGCTCGAGCACTCCGGCTCCACCCAGGGTGTGCCCGATCATGGGCTTGAGAGAGTTGACCGGAAGCCCTCTGCTCCCCTCGCCGAACACCCGCCGCACCGCCGCGCACTCGGCCGGATCGTTGGCCCGTGTGGCGGTGCCGTGGAGGTTGATATGGTCCACGGCGGAGGCCGGAAGCAGGGCCCCGGAGAGCGCCAGCTCCATGGCCCGCACGAGCCCGCGCCCTTCGGGGTGTGGACCGGTGGGGTGATGGGCGTCGCCCGCCGATCCCCAGCCGAGCAACTCGCCGTAGATCCGCGCGCCGCGGCGGTGTGCCTGCTCGCGCTCTTCGAGCATCAGCATCCCGGCGCCCTCCCCGAGGACCATCCCGTCGCGCCGCCGGTCGAAGGGCCGGCAGACCGACCGGGTCATAGCGCGCAGGACCGAGAAGCCGCTGAAGCTCAACCGCGTCAAGGCGTCGCCGCCGCCGGCGAGCATGGCGCTGGCCTGCCCGCGCCGGACGGCGTCCATGGCACGGCCAATGGCGAGGCTGCTCGATACGCAGGCCATGGTCACCGTGGAGGTCGTGCCGCCGAGGCCGAGCTCGCGCGCCACGTTGCGGGCGATCGAGGAGAAGGGGATCTCCTCGATGATGGCGAGCCGCTCCCTCGCCTCGCGCGGGCGCTGCAGCCGCTCCAGCGACTGCGCCGATCCGCGGCTGGTGCCGACGCTGACGCCGATGGAGCGCCGGGCGTCGTCGGCGTCGAGACCGCTATCGGTCACCGCCTGATGGGCGGCGGCCAGCACCAGTTGCGAGACCCGGTCGAGATAGGGATCGGACCCTTCGTAGGCGACCTCCCCCGCCTGCCGGAACGGGAAGCCGGGGTCGAACCGGGTGATCTCGCGCACCCCGCTCCGCCCCTCGCGCAGGGCCTCCGCGAAGGCCACCGGCGAGTTGGCGTTGGCCGCCAGGATGCCCATACCGGTGACGACGACCCGGTGCTCGGTCATGACCTTGCCCCTTCGGCTAGCCGGCCGCCGTTCGAGATCGAGGCGCCGTGACCGGGAATGATGTAGCGGTAGCGGTCGAGCAGCGAGCGGCGCGTCTGCCAGTAGAGCGCCGAGTCGGCCACCAGCGGGACCTCCTCGGCCGACGCTCTCTCCACGACCTCGCCCCCCGGTACCGCGTCGCCGGCGATCAGCACGTCGGCGGCGCCGCCGTCCTCGAGCTCGACGCCGTGGGCCACGACGGAACGGTGCCCCTGGGTGTGGCCCGCCGTGGAAACGATCTCGACTTCCGAGGTGAGCCAGTAGGGGGGGCCGAGCGGCACGAACCGCGGGTCGCCCGCGAGCACCAGGTCGTAGAAGGCGAGATTGCGCGTCACCTCGCGCACGATCGAGCGGACGTAGAACGGTTTGATCTCCTCATGGCTGCTGCGCAGGAGGTCGGCCGTCGCCATCTTGCCTGGCGAGCCGTCGGCGTGGAAGAAGGCCATGAAGCCCCGAACGTCTGCGAGGTCGTCGGCGCCCACCAGGTAGCGCGCTCGTGGGAACAGGAGATGGTTTCCGCAATGGTCATAGTGCAGGTGCGTGGCGACGACGACGTCCACCTCCCGGGGCTCCACGCCCACGCGGTCGAGCGCCGCGAGCAGCCGCCCCCCGTCCTCGGCCAGCCCGCTGTCGACTAGGATGTGAAGCCCCTCGGAACGCAGCAGGGTGACCGCGGAACGGAGTCTGGGGAAGCTGCTACCGGGGATCAGTACGGTCAGTTTCATCGCGTCGCTCTCTCCATCGATCAGGAAGCCAAGTCCAACTCGCCTGCCACCACTTGGCGCCCATCCACCTCCGCCTCGGCGAAGACGCGGTGGGTCGATCCGAAGCTCTTGATCAGGCGGACCCGCATCACCACCCGGTCGCCGGGGACCACCGGGTGAAAGAAGCGCATCCTGGGAATGCCCGCCAGCATGCCGGGCCGCCCAGACGGCGGGCTTGGCGCGGGCGCCTGGCGGTCCGCGGGCGCCGAGCGCAGCATGATGCCGGCGGTCTGCGCGAGGGCGTCGACGATCAGCACCCCGGGCATAACGGGGAAGTCGGGGAAGTGGCCCACCAAGAAGGGATCGTTGGCGGTCACGCACTTGATCGCCTGGGCGCTGACCCCGGGCTCGAGATGGTCCACGCGGTCCACCAGCAGCATCGGATAGCGGTGCGGCAGCCGCCGCCGGATCTCCCGGATGTCCAGTGCCGGCTGCGCCGGAGGGGCGTCGACGACCAGGGTTTCAGGGACGACTAGGGTTTCAGGCACTGATCGCCACCTTCGCGTCCTCGGTGATCAGCCGGCCGACCAGGCTGGCCAGCGTGTCGATGGAACGGAACTCGCTCGCCATGCTGTCGTCCTGGATGACCACCCCCCACTTCTCCTCGATGCCGACGACGATCTCGAGCGCCTCGACGCTGTCGAGGCTCAAGCCCCCCTCTGACCCCTCGTCGTTGGCGAACAGCGGGACATCGTCGCCGATGCTCGCCGGGTCGATGTGGAGGTTCAGCCGTTCGACGATGAGCTCTTTCAATCCCTGCTTGATCATGGACTGATGGTCGACTTCGAGTGTTTGCATTTTTTCGGTCCTTTCTGTTTCGCTGCCGCAGGTCAGCCCTGCCAAGCTCTCAGGAAAACTGCGGCGGCGCTGCCGCCGAAGTACGAGTAGGAGTGCGCGAGGCAGGCGTCGATCGCGATCGGCCCGGCGCCCTGGCGCACCAGATTGAGATGGATGTCGGGGTCGTCGACCCGGTCGGTGCCTGCCTGCGGCGGCAGCAGGCCATCGTGCAGAGCGGCGATCGAGGCGATCAGATTGAACAGGTCGCTCGCCGCCATCGCCTCGCCGGTGGCTCCCTTGAGACTGCTCACCGACACGGCGGAGCCCGGTCCGAAGACCTTGTGGATCGCCCGCGCCTCAGCGCGGTCGAGCGACGGGGTCGAGTTCGCGGCGGCGCCGATGTAGCCGACCTCCAATGGCGTGGCGTCCGCTGCGGCGAGCGCCCGCTCCATCGCCGCCACCAGCCCCACCCCTTCCGGGTGATTGACGGCGAAGCCATAGGCGTCGTGCCCGAGGCCGATCCCGGCGACCTCCGCCAGGATCGTGGCCCCGCGGGCCTGCGCGCCCGCCTCGGTTTCGAGCACCACCACCGCGGCCCCCTCGCCCATCAGGAAGCCGTCGCGCCGCGGATCGAAGGGCCGGCTGGCATTCGACGGGCTCAGCATCCCGAGGTCGTCCATGTCGTGGTGATTGGCCTCGGTGAAGAGGTCGAAGGTTCCCGCCAGCACCGCATCGGCGGCGTCCGAGAGGAGCATCTGCGCGGCGAGGTAAAGGGCCTGGTAGCCGGAGGCGTTGCCGGCGCTGATCGCGTAGTTGGTGCCGCGCAGCCCCCAACGGATGCTGATCGCGCTGGCGACGGCGTTGGTGACGGTCTCCTGGAAGAGCAGCGCCGGGACGAAGCGCGGCTCGGCGTCGATCAGCTTCGTCCAGATCATCTCGCTGATCTCGGTCATGCCGCGGTAGGTCCCCAGGCAGACGCCCACCCGCTCGGGCGCCCACGGCAGCCCGTCGGGAGCCGCCGCGCGCAACGCCTCGTCGACGGCCACCATGGTGTAGCGGCTGGCGCGGGGGGCACGGCGGAAGCCGCTGCTGTCATCGAAGCCCGAGAGGTCAAGGTTCGGGATCGAAGCGCCGTGAGTAGCCCGGCAGCCGTCGACGTTGAAGGCGACGATGGGTTTGACAGCCACCTTGCCGCCGTGGATGCCGGCGAGAAGACGGTCGACCCCCTGACCATAGGGGGACACGGCCCCCATGCCGGTCACCACGATGCGTCGTCGCGCCTCCGTGGCGGGGTTGCTCGTTGGGTGGCTCATCGATTTTTCCTCTCTCATAGTCTTTTGCCGAGTCAGGCCGCCCTGAGCACGAGCGCGGCGTTGTTGCCGCCAAATCCGAAGGCGTTGGCGAGCACGCAGCCCGCGATTAGCGGGCGCGCCGCGCCGGCCACGACATCGAGAGCGAGGGACGGGTCAGGCCGCTCGCAGTTGCGAGTCGGCGGCACGAACCCGCCGGAGAGCGCGAGCACCACGCCCACCGCCTCGACCACTCCGCTCGCCCCCAGACTGTGACCGAGCAGCGACTTCATCGAGGTCAAGGGGAGCGCGGCGGCGCGGCGGCCGAACACCGCGTGGATGGCCTGGGCCTCGGCGGCGTCGTTATGGCGGGTGCCGGTGCCGTGCGCCTTTACCCAATCCACCTGCTCCAGATGGAGGCCGGACAACGCCTGGGCCATGGCGCGCGCGGCACCCGCTGCCTGTGGCCTCGTCATGTGGTCGCCGTCGGTCGAGCTGCCGTATCCGGCGATCTCGGCCCAGGGCGTCGCGCCGCGAGCCTGCGCCCTCTCCTCGGCTTCCACCAGCACCGCGGCCGCGCCCTCCCCCAGCAGCGTCCCGTCGCGGAGCTCGTCGAAAGGCCGGGGGCCACTGCCGGTGGTCAGCGCGCGCAGCACGCCGAAGCCGGCCAGGGCGAATTCGGTGAGCACCTCGACGCCGACGACGAGCACCGCGTCCACCTCGTCGCGGCGGATCGCCTCCCGCGCGATGCCGATCGCGTGCAGCCCGGCACTGCAGGCGGTCGAGAGGTTGAACGCGAAGGCGCTCGCGCCACAGCGGATCGCCAGCAGGTCGAGGGTGGAGGCCGGGGCGGCATCCAGCATCCGGACGGCCAAGTCACCTCCGACGGGGCCTTGCCGGTAGGGGTGGGAGAGGCGTCCATAGACCCGTGCGTCGCCGGCCATCCCCGCTTGACTACTCGCCAGGATGACGCCGGTGCGCGACCGCGCGAGCTCCGCCGCCTCGAGCCCGGCGTCGGCCAGGGCGCCGGCGCCGACCGCCAGGGCCATCTCGCTCGCCCGGCTCCAGGGGCTCTCCGCGGGCCCTTCCCAGTCGACCTCGGCGGCGCGCTGCACGCGGTGGCGGGAGGCGTCGAAACGCCGGATCGGCGCCGCGCCCTCACGCCCTTCGCACAATCCGGCGGCGAAGCCTGCCAAGCCGTGGCCGATCGGAGTGAGCGCGGCCATGCCGCTGATCGCTACGCGCACCGCCGCTCCTCTTCGTCCTGCCAGCGCCGGAACACCATGGCGGCGTTGTTGCCGCCGAAGCCGAAGGCGTTGGCCAGCACCGCCTCCAGATCGCAGGGTCGGCTGGTCTCGGCCACGTGCTCCAGGTCGCACTCCGGATCGGGCTCCCGCAGATGGAGGGTCGGCGGCAGGAAGCCGCCGGCCAGCGCCAGGATCGCGGCCACGGCCTCGACGGCGCCGCTGGCGCCCAGGCTGTGGCCGATCATCGATTTGACCGAGCTGACGGGAATCTGCGTGTCGGCGCCGAAGACCCGCTGGATGGACCGGGTCTCGATGGAGTCGTTGGTCCGCGTCGCGGTGCCGTGCGCCTTGATGTAGCCGATCTCCTCCGGCAGCATGTGAGCGTCGGCGAGCGACCGCCTCATGGCCGCGGCCGGGCCGGCTCCGGTCACGTCGGGACGGGTCATGTGGTAGGCATCCGTCGAGCTGCCATACCCGGCGATCTCGGCCCAGATCCGCGCCCCCCGGTGCCGCGCGTGCCCCTCGCTCTCGAGCACCAGCACGGCCGCCGCTTCGCTGAGCACCGTGCCGTCCCGGTGGAGGCCGAAGGGATTGATGTTCACCGAGGCGAGAGAGCGCAGCACGCCGAACCCGGCCTGCGGCATCTCGCTCAGCGGGTCGACGCCGCCCACCAGCATCACCTCGCTGGCTCCGCGGCGGATCTCCTCGGCGCCGATGCCGAGGGCGTGGAGACCGGCGCTGCAGGCGGTGGAGACCACCATCGTCATGCCGTGGAGATCGTGATGGAGCGCGAGTTGGTCCGCCACCGAGCAGATGAAGCTGTCGAGCAGCAGGGATCGCCAGGGCTCGTCGCCCTGCGAGCGGCCGCTGCGATAGGGATAGTGCAGCGCCTTGTAGGCGGGGTACGCCGCGGGCATGCCACCCAGGTCGGTCCCCAGCACCACGCCGATGTGGCCGCGGTCCTCCGCCGTGAGATCCAGTCCGGCATCGGCGAGCGCCTGAGCGCCCGCCACCCGCGTCATCTGGGTCCCGCGGCTGAGCCGGGCGGCCTCTTCCGGAGCGAAATGGCGGGCCGGGTCGAAACCCTTGAGCTCTCCGGCGCGCTGGCAACGGTGCCGGCTGGCGTTGAAGGAGGTCACCTGCCCGACGCCGTCCCTCCCCTGGCGCAGGCCCGCGGCGAACTCCGCGACGTTGTTGCCGATCGGGGTCAGCACCCCCATGCCGGTGACGACTACTCGTTCACGCATCGCGCCCTGCCTCCCTGCTCGAGCTCGTGGAAGACCCGTTCGGCGGCGATCTGTCCCGAGGTGACGACGGCATAGAGGCCGCCGCCGGGGCGTGTCCAGTGGCCGGCCAGGAAGAGACCCGGGACCGGCGTCTCCATCGCCAGCCGGGTGGCCAGCGACTTGGGCGAAGAATCCCATCCGTAGATGGCGCCGCGCCGGTTCCCGGTGTAGCGTTGGATGGTCGTAGGGGTGCCCGAATCCTGAAAGACGAGGCCCCGGCGCAGGCCCGGGACCACTCTCTCCGCCTCGTCGATCAGCCCCTCGGTCAAGGCCGCTTTCTCCTGCTTCCAGTCTCTGTCCCAGGGGGCGAACATAGTGATGCAGACGGTATGGAGCCCGGGGGGCGCCACCGTCTCGTCCTCGATGGTCGGGATCGACAGACCGCAGCCGAAGATGCGGCCGGCGGCGTGATTGTCGTAGACCTCCTCCGGATCGTGCCCCGGCGCGAAGAAGGTCTCGTGCATGGTCCCCTGCGACTTCAGGTCCGTGTCGACGGCGAGGAATACCTCGAAGGCGGAGATCGACAGCGGTCGGCTCACCAGCGACTCAGCGAACTCCTCCTCCAGGTGCTCGCGGCCAACCATGTCGAGGAACGTCTGGCAGGCGTCGGCGTTGGAGACTATCGATCGCGCCCGGATCCTCTCCCCCTCTCCGTCGAGCTCGACGCCGCAGGTGCGCCCGGTCTCGTCGAGCAGGATCCGTCGCACCCGGCGCGGCATGACCAGCTCGCCCCCGAACTTCTCGAGCGCCGCCACGAAGGCATTGGCCAGGTTCTGGAACGTGCCGCGGACGTAGTAGGCGTTTTCGTGGACGAAAGACATCAGCATGACGGCGAACGCCACCGCCGAGCAGCGCGAGGGCGGCAGCCCGAGGTACGTCCACAGGGTCGACAGCACCGACTTCGCGACGGGATCCACGATATGCGCGTCGAGAACCTGCTGCAGCGGCCGGGTCGAGTAGCGGAGCACCGTCGGGCAGTTCTTCACCATCATGCGCATCATTTGCGACTTGGGGATGTCGAGCGAGCTCAAGATCCGGATCTCGGCCGCAATCTTGTCCATCACCTCGACGAAGGCGGCGATCCCCTCCCGTTCGTGCGGGAAGTGGCAGGCATGGGATTCGATGAACGCCTCCTTGCCGCTCGAGATCATCGTCTCCAGGCCGGGGCTGACGGTGCGGTACATCGGCTGCACCGGCAGGAACTCTACGCGGTCGGCCACTCCCCAGTCGGTGAGCAACTTGTGAAGCCCCTCGCCGCGGCCGCCGCCGGGGGTCAGGTGGACAGCGGAGTCGAACTCGAAAGCGGAGGCGCGATCCTGACCAGCCAAGCGCTTGTGGCGCACGAAGGAGTGGGCCAGGCCGCCGGCGCGGTAATGCGCTTCCACCACCAGCACGTCGAGCCCTCGGCTCGCCAGCCCGACCGCCGCCGACAACCCGCCCATGCCGCTGCCGATCACGATCACGTCGTACGCGTCTCGATTGGGAATCTTGTGATAAGCCATGGTCCCCCTAGGTTGCGCCTACGGCGCCCTGCTGCAGCCATTTCTGACGGACGTCCTCGATCGCCCTGCGCAGCGGCTCGAGCTCGATCGGTTTGTCGAGAAAAGCGATCGCCTCGGAGCTCCGGGCGGTCGCGCGGAGCTCGCTGTGGGCGCTGGTGATCACCACCAGCGGCCGGTGGGTGATGCGAGCGAGCACCTCCAGGCCGGAAAGCTTCGGCAGGTCGATATCCAGCAGCAGCAGGTCCGGCTTAAGGCGGTTCACCACCCCTACGGCCGTCAATCCGTCGTAGACGACGCTAATGAGCTCGGTCACGCCGATCAGCCGGAGCAGCCGCTCCAGCCGGCGCACCGCAAGGAGGTCGTCTTCGACGATCATGGTCCGGATGAGGATGGCTACCATGAGGAACCTAGAGCTGACCCAGATAGTTGGCATTGAACATGCGATCCGGGATCTCCCGGGGCGTGTACTTGCCGAACACCAGCACGGTCTTCTGATCCTTCCGCAGAGCGTCGAAGATCACCTGCCGGCGCAGCAGCATCCGGCCGCCCACCTTTTCGTAGCGGTCGAACATCGCCACCTTGCTGACCTTGCCGCTGCCCATGCGGAGCTCAGCCTTGAGCGGCAGGGAGGTCTCCTTGGCGATCCAGTAGCGGATGCTGCGATAGGTGGAGCTCTTAGTCTTGGCCGTGAGCTCGAGGACATAGGTCGGCTGTCCATCGACTTCTTCCTCGCCGCTCAGAATCGCGTCATAGTTGGCTGCGAAGCTGGTCTGCGCGACGTCGCCGTTGCTCGCATTGCCGCTCAGGCGCTGGAGCGGAGTGATGCGAATGGGCCGGCTGGCGCTCGGCAGGTAGAGCCACATAGCCCCGTCGAGGGTCAGCAGATACTTGCCCCTGTCCTTGGGGTCCTCGAACTTCACCAGGTTCTTGTCCGTCCCCTTGATGAAGACCTGATAGCGCGAGACGTCGTCGGCCGTCTCGCCGCGATAGTTGGTGATCTCGATGTCGACGACGAACTCGTCCCAGCCATTGCGGGTGCGGTCGGCGGATTCGAGGATCTGCTGAGCGGTGGGCGACGGCAGGGCGGCGCTGCCGCACAGCGCGAAGAGCCCGAGCGCGGTAACCATGCTGGCAATCAATCGTTTCTGTCTAACCATGGCAAGACTCCTGACTGGGGCTCAAACGTGCCCCAGAGCGTCGACGATCTCGAGCCGCGAGCCGCGGGCCGCGGGCACCAGCGCCGCAACCGTCAGCAGGGCGACCATCATGAAGAAAACAGCGGCGAACAGCTCAGGAACGAACTTGACCAGCAGCGGGAAACCCTTGTTGAAGCTGGGCGGCGGCGGCATCATCAGCCCTGCGTGATTGATTACGCCGATCAATCCGTAGCTCACCGCGAGACCGATGGCGGCGCCGAGCACGCCGATGAGGAAGCCTTCGAGGACGAAGATCGTCAGCACCTGCCGCCGTCGTGTGCCGAGGGCCATCAGGGTGCCGATCTCCCGGACCCTCTCGTAGACGCTCATCATCATGGTGTTCGAGCTGCTGAGGACGACGAGGATGACGATAATCGCGCCGACGAAGACGAAAATTGAGTTATAGAGGCTCACAACCTGATTGTAGAAGGTGGCGAGAGCCTGCCAAGTCTTCATCTCCAGCCCAGCGCCGTAAGGCCCCAGCTTCGCCGCCGCCAGCTCGTCGCGCACCATCTCGGTGTTCTTGGTGGCGTCCAGCTTGATGATCACTTTGCTGACGCGGTCGCTTTCGAGCAGGTGCTGGGCGCTCTGGAGCGGCATGCGGATGGAGCGGGCGTCATACTCCTTGATGCCGGTGGAGTACATGCCCACGACCTTCACGTCGATGGCGTTGAGCGCGCCGTCGGTGGTGGTGCTCATCACGGTCAACACGTCGCCCACCTTGGCATTCAGGGACTTTGCGAGGAGCGTTCCCAGGATCACCTGGCCAGCGTCGGAGCTCGATTCGGAGAGCGGCTCCCCCTCCTTCAGGTTGAGGCTGAAGCCCAAGAGCGTCTCGCGGTCGGGCTCGACGCCGTTGCCCAGAAAGGCTTCCGACTTCTCGCCGTTCGAGATCAGGCCGACGAAGTCGACCTGCGCCGTCGTGGCCAGCACGTGTGGACGCCCCTCGAGCCACTTCTGAAGCTCGCGGTAGTGGCTGATGCCGTACTGGAGAGGGTGCTCCTCCGATTTGTCGAGCTCATCGCGGGTGTAGATCTGGAGATGGCCGAGCCCGTTGCGGATGGAGGTCTCGCGCAGCCCCTCGTAGTTGTAGAGAAAGAAACCTCCTGCCAGGATCAGCGCCGTGGCCCCGAAGGTGATGACGAGGACCGTCAGGGCGGTCCTCCGGCTGTTGCGAAAGACGTTCCGGAAAGCAAGCGCAAGGAATTTCATGATCAGGCTCCCACCGCTACCGGCATCATCACCGGGGCCGCATGAGTAAAGGATGCCGGCTCGTCCTCGTGCAGGACGCCGTCGGTCATCAGCAGGACGCGCCGCGCCCGGGAGATGATGCTCGCGTCGTGGGTCGAGAACAGGAACGTGACCTGTTGAGATTCGTTGAGCTCCGACATCAGGTCGAGGATCTCGCCGCCTGTCCGGGAATCCAGATTGGCCGTGGGCTCGTCGGCGAGCACGGCGACCGGCCGGTTCACCAGTGCCCGCGCGATCGCGACGCGCTGCCGCTGTCCGCCGGACAGCTCGTTCGGCCGATGGCGCCGATGCTCGGCGAGCCCCACTCGCGCCAGGAGCTCCTCGACACGCCGCCGCCGTTCCGCTTTCGGCGTCCCGTTGATCATCAGCGGATACTCGATATTCTCGTAGGCGGTCAGGACGGGGATCAGGTTGAACGTCTGAAAGATGAAGCCGAAATACTGGTTGCGCAGCGACGCGAGCCGGTGTGTCGGCTGGTCGGTGACATCCTTGCCGCGCAGGGCGAGACGCCCTCCGTTCGGCTTGTCGATGCATCCGATGATGTTGAGAAGGGTGGTTTTACCGCTCCCCGAAGGGCCGGCGATGGCCGTGAACTCACCACTCCAGAAATCGACGGTGACCCCATGCAGAGCCCGCACCTCTGTCTTGCCCAGCCGGTACCGGCGCTCAATGTCGCTCAACTGAATGATGGGGTTTGTGGGCATCTGTACCATTAGGGCATTGCCTCCTTTGAGTGGGCGATGCTGAGAACTTAGTCAGCTTAGGGGTAGAGCTGCAGGCGTGCCACAAGGCGACGACGGAACGACGAACGAGCCGGACGAAGAGGTGTCGGTAAGTGCGAGAGGCGGGGATGTGCCT
Organism: uncultured Acidobacteriota bacterium; assembly: GCA_963698025.1. GTDB lineage: Bacteria > Acidobacteriota > Thermoanaerobaculia > Multivoradales > UBA5704 > DATARR01. Next base: position 5,749,100 of record OY969112.1, read on the forward strand.
CCCTTGCCCCGCGCTGGACCTGTCTTCTTTCCCCCCTGGCAATGCTTGCCGCCCAGAAGACCGGGTTGTTTAAGCTCTAGCGATAACCTCGTCCCGACGTCGTTTGGGGTTTCCCGCCGCTACGCGGCCTCGGCCCTCTGAGCCTCGCGGGCGAATGTGCCAGATCTCGGGATGGGAGCGGCGGGAATGCTCCTGATGAGCCACGAACATTCGGTTGCAGGGGTGTAGACTTGCCCCCGGCAACGCCTCAGGAGGAATCGTCTTGGCCTCTCCGGAAAATTCCGCGGTCCGGGAACCGCTTTCCGCCGTCGATCACGCTTGGCTGCGGATGGACGAGCCGTCCAACCTGATGATCATCAACGGCGTTCTGGTGATGGACGAGCCGGCGTCGTTCGACCGCATCCGGGCCATCCTGCGGCGCCGGCTGCTGCCGATCTCCCGTTTCCACCAGCGCATCGTCCACCATCAGGGCAAACCCTGCTGGGAGGAGGACCCGGCGTTCGACATCGACCGGCACGTTCTCCGGATGGAGCTGCCGGCGCCGGGGGACGAGGGGGTCCTGCGCGAGCTGATCAGCCGCCTGATGAGCGAGCCGTTCGATCCCGAGCGGCCGCTCTGGAGCTTCCACCTGCTGGAGGGGTACAAGGGGCGGGGGAGCATCCTCATGGGGCGCCTCCATCACTGCATCGGCGACGGCATGGCTCTTCTCCTCGTGCTGCTGTCGCTGACCGACGTCACGGCGGGGGAGGCGGCGGGAGTGGAGAGGCCCGAGGAGCTCGACAGCCCGTTCACCGACCTGTTCCGCCGGCCGTCCCAGGGGCATGAGGCCGCCAGGCAGCTCGCCGAGCGGATCCTGCCCGACGGTATCCGCCTGATGCAGCAGACGGCCGACGCGTTCCGCTCCATGGGCGTCCTGGCCACCGGGGTGGCGTCGGCCGGCGCCTTCAGCCGCCTGGTGCTCCGGCTGCCCGATCCGCCGACGCTCTTCAAGGGTCCCCTCGGCACCCCGAAGCGGGTCGCCTGGTCGGAGCCGATCGCGGTGGACGACGTCAAGGAGGTGGGGCGCGCGCTCCAGGGGACGGTCAACGACGTCCTGCTCTCGGCGATGACCGGCGGGCTGCGGCGCTACCTGGACCGCAAGGGGAAGCAGGCCCACGGGCTGAACTTCCGGGCGGCGATGCCGGTCAATCTGCGGTCGCTCGACGACATGGCGGACCTCGGCAATCAATTCGGGCTGGTCTTCCTGTCGCTGCCGGTGGGGATCGACGATCCGGTGGAGCGGCTGGCCGAGCTGCACCGGCGGTCGGTGGCGCTCAAGCGCTCGGCCGAGCCGGTGGTGGTCTACGGCATCCTGAAGCTGCTGGGGGTGGTGCCGCTGGCGGTGCAGAGGCTGGTGGTGAAGATCTTCGCCGCCAAGACCACGGCCGTGATGACCAACGTGCCCGGCCCGCGGCAGGAGCTCTACCTGGCGGGGAAGGCGATCCGGGAGATCTTCTTCTGGGTGCCGCAGTCGGGACGGGTTGGGTTGGGCATCAGCATCTTCAGCTACGCCGGCCACGTCCGCCTGGGGCTGGCCTCGGACACCGGCCTGGTCCCCGACCCGGAGCTGATCGTCCAAGGGTTTCACGAGGAGTTCGAGGAGCTGCGGGCGCGGGCCGGGCAATGCACCCGAGCCGCCATCGAAGTCTGATAAACTCCTCCAAATTTCAGTATCGGATTTCTCGCTCTCTCACCTTTGACGGGTGCCAGGAGACCCGACCGTGATTGGCAGCACCATCTCCCATTACCAGATTCTCGACCGTCTCGGCGGAGGCGGCATGGGGGTGGTCTACAAGGCGCGCGACCTCCGGCTCGACCGCCTGGTGGCCCTGAAGTTCCTCTCCAGCCAGCGCGGCGCCGACGAGGAGCACAGGCGGCGCTTCCTCCGCGAGGCGCGCGCCGCCTCGGTGCTCAACCATCCCAACATCTGCGCGATCTACGAGATCGCCGAAACCGGCGATGGCGGGATGTTCATCGTCATGGCCCTCTGCGAGGGGGAGACGCTGGGCGATCTGATCGACCGCGGCCCGCTGCCGGCGGCCGAGGCGGTGGGGATCGCCTTGCAGATCGCCGCCGGCCTCGCCCGTGCCCACGATCGGGGGATCGTGCACCGGGACGTCAAGCCGTCCAACGTCATCCTCACCCCCGACGGGGTGAAGCTGGTCGACTTCGGGATCGCCAAGCTCAGCGACCAGTCCCGCCTTACCCTCACCGGCACGGCGATGGGCACGGCGTCCTACATGTCCCCCGAGCAGTTCGAGGGCGAGGCAGTGGACGCGCGCACCGACGTCTGGTCGCTGGGGGTGGTGATCCACGAGATGATGACCGGCCGCCCCCCCTTCGGCATCCGGGAGACGGAGGCGATCCGGGGGATCCTGGAGCGCAACCCCCCGTCCATGTCCACGCATCGGTCCGGGGTGCCGCCGGCTCTGGAGAGGATCGTCCGCCGCGCCCTGGAGAAGCGGCCGGCCGCGCGCTACCCGAGCATGGAGGCGCTCCGGGCCGATCTCCAGGAGCTCGCGGCGGCGCTGGACCTGCCGCCGGTCCAGGAACGGGAGTACGAGGACCGCACCCTCCTCGAGCTCCCCGCTCCGCTCGCCTCCTTCCGGACCGCTCCCCAGCCGGCCGACGGGCTGGTCGGCCGCGCGGTCGGCCCTTACGAGGTGCTGGAGCTCATCGGCGGCGGCGGCATGGGGGTCGTCTACCGGGCCCGGGACTCCCGCCTGGCGCGGACGGCCGCCCTCAAGTTCCTCCCCGCCGAGCTGACGCGCGACCCAGGGGCGAAGGAGAAGTTCGTCCAGGAGGCCCGGGCGGCCTCCAGCCTCGACCACCCCAACCTCTGCACGATCCTGGAGATGGGGGAGACCCCGGACGGCCGGCTCTACCTCGCCATGCCCTGCTACGACGGCGAGACCCTGCGCCGGCGGATCCAGCGCGGGCCGCTCCCCCTCGCGGAGGCGGTCGACATCGCCGAGCAGGTGGCCCGCGGCCTGTCGAAGGCCCATCGCAACGGCATCGTCCACCGCGACATCAAGCCGGCGAACGTGATGCTCACCGCCAACGGCGTGGTGAAGATCCTCGACTTCGGCCTCGCCAAGCTGGCCGGCGCGGTGGCGCTCTCCCGCGCCGGCTCGTCGGCCGGCACGCCCGCCTACATGTCCCCCGAGCAGGCGCGGGGGGACGACGTGGACCCCCGCACCGACCTCTGGTCGCTCGGCGTCATGCTCTACGAGATGCTGGCCGGCCGGCGCCCTTTCCGGGGGGAGCGCGAGCAGGCGGTGGTCTTCTCGATCCTCAACGAGCGCCCGCAGCCGCTGCGCGAGCTCCGGCCCGACGTGCCGCCGGAGCTCGCCGCGCTCGTCGACCGCCTGCTGGCCAAGAACCCCGCGGAGCGCCCCGCCGGCATCGACGAGCCGCTGGCCGAGCTGCGCGCCCTCAAGGGGGAGACGGCGACCGGCGGCACCCAGGCGCTGCGGGGGCGGCGCCGCGCCGTTCCCCCCTGGGTCTGGGCGGTGGCCGCGGCGGCGCTGGCGCTCCTGGCCACCGGTCTCTATGCCTTCCTGCCGCGCCCCGGCAAGGGCGCCGCGGCGCCGGTGGAGGCCACCTTCACCCGGCTGACCGACCAGGAGGGGAGCGAGATGTTCCCCAGCCTGGCGCCGGACGGCTACACGTTCCTCTACGCCCGGCTCACGGCGCCGGAGAACCTCGACATCTACTCGCAGCGCATCGGCGGCAGCAACCCCACGAACCTGACGGCGGACTCCCCCCTGAACGATACCCAGCCGGCGTTCTCGCCCGACGGCGGGACCATCGCCTTTCGCTCGGAGCGCGACGGCGGGGGGATCTTCCTGATGGGGGCGACAGGGGAGTCGGTGCGGCGCCTGACCGACTTCGGTTACAACCCCGCCTGGTCCCCGGACGGCAAGCGGATCCTGGTGGCGACCGAGGGGGTCTCCGATCCGCAGAGCCGGAAGACGAAGAGCCAGATCTGGCGGGTGGAGATCGCCACCGGCGCCCGCCGGTTGCTGGTGCCGGGGGACGCCGTGCAGCCGAGCTGGTCCCCCCACGGCTCGCGCATCGCCTACTGGGGGATCCCCACCGGCAGCGCCGAGCGGGCGCTCTGGACGCTCCCCGCCGGCGGCGGGACGCCGGTCGCCGTGACCCGCGACGAGTACTTCAACTGGAGCCCCGCCTGGTCCCCGGACGGCAAGTACCTCTACTTCGCCAGCAACCGGGGGGGAGCATGAACCTCTGGCGCGTCCCCATCGACGAGGCCTCCGGACGCACGCTCGGCGCGCCGGAGCCGATCACGGCGCCGTCGGAGTGGAGTGGCCTGATCAGCCTCTCCGGCGACGGCCGGCGGATCCTTTACAGCACCAACGAGAACCGGTCGAACCTGGAGCGCTTCACCCTCGAGCCGGGGACCCTGGCGGCGGGGAAGCCGCGCCCCGTCACCCAGGGCTCGCGCGGGGTCAACTCGTGCGACGTCTCCCCCGACGGCCAGTGGCTGGCCTTCTACACGGCCACCCCGCAGGAGGATCTCTTCCTCATCCGCACGGACGGCAGCGGCACGCGCCAGCTCACCGACGACCCCTTCCGGGACCGCCAGCCCCGCTGGTCGCCGGACGGCTCCCGGCTCGTCTTCCAGTCGGACCGCAGCGGCCGCTACGAGCTCTGGAGCCTGCGCAAGGACGGCGGCGGCCTGGAGCCGGTCACGCGCACCACCGGCAGCCCGCTGGCCTATCCGATCTGGTCGCCGGACGGCCGCCGGCTCGCGCTCGCCGTGGCGACCCGCGGCACGGGGCTGCTCGATCTCTCGCTCCCGCTGGAGCAGCGGAAGCCCGAGCTCCTGCCACCGATTGCCGGCGACGGTCAGATCTTCTACGCCGTCTCCTGGTCCCCCGACGGGAAGTGGCTGGCGGGCAGCTCCGAGGCGCGGGATTCCAGCTCCGTGCCGGGGGTCGTCCTCTACTCCCTCGAGTCGAAGAGCTACACGCGGCTGACGACGCGCGGCGAGGTGCCGCGCTGGCTGCCCGACGGCAAGTCCCTCCTCGTCCTGGAGCAGGGGGGTATCCAGGCCATCGACCTCCGGACCCACACCCTCCGCGAGGTGGCCTCGCCCCCCCCGGGCTACTCGTTCATGACCCACTGCGTCTCGCCGGATGGCCACAACCTCTTCGTCTCCCGGCTCGGCCAGGAGGGGGACATCTGCATGCTCACCCTGCGGTAGGCCACGGCATCTGTGCCGCTCCAAAGAACACAGATGTGTAGATCAGACTGAATTTTAGCTATAATGCTTCCACAGACTCACCTCAAGGAGAATTCCATGGCTTTCGATTCCAAGGATCTGATGGCGTCCATCCTGCCCCTCCAGATGGGCGACGTGACCTGCCCGGAGCACACCATTTCCGGGTGCGCCACCCAGGTCACGACCGGGTTCGCGTTCGCCGAGCCGGAGGGGCTGGCCCTCCTGCAGCAGCAGCTCCGGACGGTCCTGGCCCAGGCTGCGGCCTGATCCCGGGCTGCTCCACGAACCGCCCGGCCGGAGGCTGACCGGATGGCGATCACCGATCCCGTTCTCCTCTCGCCGCGAGCGGGCGACCCCGCGCGCCTGCTCGACGCCCGGTGGATCGGGCTGGTCGAGGAGCTCGAGACCCCTCGCACCCTGGTCGAGGCGGTGATCCGCTTCAGCCGGGCCCGGGGCCTCGATCCCGAGAGCACCCTGGTCGAGGCCTATCCGCTGCTGGAGCGTCTCCTCGCCGCCGGCGTCCTCGTCCCCGCGGGTTCCACCGAGACGGCATCGGCCGAGGCCCTGCTCGCCCGCGTCCTCGACCGGCTGGCCCCGGACGGCCCGCTCTTCCGCGACGGGCTCCCCCTGCCGCCGCGCGCCTCGGTCAGCCATGGCGCGGCGGGGATCGCCTGCGGGCTCCACCGGATCGCCCTGGCGAGGGGGGACGCGGCGCTCCTCCGGGCGGCGGATCTCTGGGCGGCCAAAGCGGCGGCGGAGACCGGCGAGGGGGCCTTCCACCGCCCGGGCTCCGGCCTGGTGCCGGAGACGCTCGGCCGGGTCTCCCCCTACCACACGGCCTCCGGCATCCATGCCGTGCGGGCGATGATCGCCCGCGCGGCGGGCGATTCCGCCTCCCTGCGCCGGGAGCTGGATGCCTTCGTCCCTCTGGCGGGGGGCTCCTGCCCGAATCCCGATCTCACCCTCGGCCGCTCGGGCTCCCTGCTCGCCGCCGCGCTGCTGCTCGATCTCCTGGATGAGCCGTCGCCGGAGCTGGGCTCCCTGGGAGATTCGCTGCTCGCCGGCCTGTGGGCAGAGCTCGACGGGCTGCCGCCGGTTGTGGACTGCGCCGGGAGGCCGAACCTCGGCATGGCCCACGGCTGGGCCGGCTGTCTCTACGCCTCCCTGCGCTGGTGCCGCGCCGCCGGACGGCCGCTGCCGGCGAGCCTCCCCGGCCGGCTGGCCGAGCTGGCGGATCAGGCTCAGGCCCAGGGGCGGAGCCTCCGCTGGCGGTGGTACGACGAGGGTGGAAGGGACATCGGCACGATCGCCGGCTGGTGCAACGGCAGCGCCGGGTTCGTCTTCCTCTGGAGCCTCGCCCACCGGATGCTGGGGAGCGAGCGGTATCTCGTGCTCGCCGAGGGGGCGGCCTGGGACGCCTGGGAGGCGCCGGGGGACAACGGCACCCTCTGCTGCGGCCTCGCCGGCCGCGCCTACGCCCTCCTGCACCTCCACAGGCAGGATCGCGGCGGCGGATGGCTCCCCCGCGCCCGCGAGCTCGCCGACCGCGCCGCGGCGGTGATCGAGCGGACCGCCGGCACGCCGGACAGCCTCTACAAGGGCGCCCTGGGGGTGGCCGTCCTGGCGGCGGACCTCGCCCGGCCCGCGGGCGCCGCCTTCCCCTTTTTCGAATCCTAGACGCTAGCCGGCCTCCCCGCGGGTTCCGCCCGGGTTCTGGTAAACTCGCGGCCCAAACGAACCCCAGCAGGCTGGCCGCCAGCCTCTCGTTCTCCCCCTTCAGCCCAGGAAAGCAACGCTTGATCGGCAGCACGGTCTCCCACTACCGGATCCTCGATCGCCTCGGGGGCGGTGGAATGGGCGTCGTCTACAAGGCGGTCGATCTCAAGCTCGACCGGCCGGTGGCGCTCAAGTTCCTCGCCGGCCAGCGCGGTGCTTCCGAGGAGGGCAAGCAGCGTTTCATGCGCGAGGCCCGGGCCGCCTCGGCGCTCGACCATCCGAACATCTGCACGATCCACGAGATCGACGAGACCGGCGACGGTGCGCTGTTCATCGCCATGGCCCTGTGCGAGGGGGAGACGCTGCGCGACCGGATCGAGCGCGGGCCGCTCCCCCTGGCCGAGGCGGTCGCCATCGCCGGGCAGATCGCCGCCGGCCTCGCCTGCGCCCACGAGCGGGGGATCGTCCACCGCGACATCAAGCCGGCCAACGTCATCGTGGCTCCCGACGGGCGGGTGAAGATCGTCGACTTCGGCATCGCCAAGCTCGCCGATCAGTCCCGCATCACCCGCGCCGGCGCGGCCGTGGGCACGGCGGCCTACATGTCCCCCGAGCAGTTCCATGGCGAGGAGGCCGACCCCCGCACGGACGTCTGGTCGCTGGGGGTGGTGATCTACGAGATGGTGACCGGCCGGCCGCCGTTCGCGGGCGAGTCGGAGACCGAGATGGTGCGGGCGATCCTCGGGCGCAGCCCGCGGCCGATGGCCTCCCTCCGCCCCGGCGTGCCGCAGGGCCTCGAAAAGCTGGTGCGGCAGGCCCTGGCGAAGCGCCCGGAAGACCGCCTGGAAAGCATGGAGGCGATGCGCGCCGCCCTCCGGGACCTCGTCCCGGCGCTCTCGGCGCCGTCCCTCTCCGACGACGACCTCACGCTCGTCGACTTCCCCACGGCACCCTCCCTCCCCCTGGAGACCGGGCCCCTGGAGCCCGCCGGCCCCCCCGGCGACCGGGTCGGCCCCTACGAGATCCTGGAGATCCTCGGCGGCGGCGGGATGGGGGTCGTCTACAAGGCCCGGCACGTCCGGCTGGCGCGCGTCGTCGCCCTCAAGTTCCTCCCTCCGGAGCTGACCCGCGACCCGCAGGCGAAGGAGCGGTTCGAGCAGGAGGCGCGGGCGGCGTCGAGCCTCGACCACCCCAACCTCTGCACCATCCTGGAGCTGGGGGAGACTCCGGACGGCCGCCTCTACCTCGCCATGCCCTGCTACGACGGCGAGACCCTGCGCCGCCGGATCGAGCGCGGGCCGCTGCCGGTGCCCGAGGCGGTCGACATCGCCCTGCAGATCGCCCGCGGCCTGTCGAAGGCCCACCGCAGCGGCCTCGTCCATCGCGACATCAAGCCGGCGAACGTCATCGTCACCACCGACGGGGTGGTGAAGATCCTCGACTTCGGCCTCGCCAAGCTGGCCGGCGCCGCGGCGGTCTCGCGGACCGGTTCCCCGGCCGGCACGCCCGCCTACATGTCCCCCGAGCAGGCGCGCGGCGACGAGGCGGATCCGCGGACCGACCTCTGGTCGCTCGGCGTCGTGCTTTACGAGATGCTGGCCGGCCGGCGGCCGTTCCGGGGGGAGCGCGAGCAGGCGGTGATCTACGCCATCCTCAACGAGCGCGCGCAGCCGCTGCGCGAGCTGCGCCCCGAGGTGCCACCAGAGCTGGCGCGGATCGTCGAGCGGCTGATGGCGAAGGACCCCGCGGACCGCTACGCCGGAGTCGACCCGCCGCTGGCCGAGCTGCGCGCCTTCCTCGGGGAGTCCGGGACCACCACCCTCCACGCGGTCCTCCCCCGGCGGACGGTCCGGCCGTGGGTCTGGGTCGCGGTGGCCGTGGCGGTGGCGATCCTGATGGTGGTCGCCTATCTCCGGCCGGGCGCCGGCGGGAGGGGCGGAGCGGCGCCGGTCCAGGCGAGCTTCACCCAGTTGACCGATCAGGAGGGCCCCGAGGGGTTCCCACGCATCTCTCCGGATGGCGATTACTTCGTCTACACCCGCGAGTCGTCCCCCGGCAACACGGACATCTACCTGCAGCGCGTCGGCGGCAGCAATCCCATCGACCTGACGGCGGATTCCCCCGTGGACGACACCCAGCCGGCATTCTCGCCGGACGGCAGGCGGATCGCCTTCCGGTCGGAGCGGAACGGCGGCGGCATCTTCCTGATGGGCGCGACGGGGGAGTCGGTGAGCCGTCTCACCGACTTCGGCTACAACCCGTCCTGGTCCCCGGACGGCAAGGAGATCGCCGTTGCCACCGCGAGCTCCTGGGACCCGCGATACTACCTGGCGGAGAGCCAGATCTGGCGCGTCAACGCCGTCTCCGGGGAGAAGCGGCTCGTCCCCACCGGCGGGGACGCCGCGCAGCCGAGCTGGTCGCCCGACGGCATCCGCATCGCGTACTGGGGAGTTTCCAAGCCCAGCTCTCAGCGGGTGATCTGGACGGTGCCGGCACAAGGCGGCCGGGCCGTCCGGATCACCGACGACTCGCACCTCAACTGGAGCCCCGTCTGGTCGCCCGATGGGCGGTATCTCTACTTCTCCAGCGACCGCGGCGGCAGCATGAATCTCTGGCGTGTCCCGATCGCGGCGGCGACGGGCAGGGCGCAGGGGGACCCGGAGCCGGTCACCACGCCCGCGCAATGGAGCAGCCTGCTCAGCTTCTCCCGGGATGGCCGGCGGGCGCTCTACGCGACGCTGTACGGACGGGCGAACCTCGAGCGCGCGCCGCTGGACCCCGCGGTCCCGGCGGTCACCGGCCCGCTGCTGCCGGTCACTCAAGGATCGCGCGAGATCGGCTATAGCCGCGTCTCTCCGGACGGGAAATGGATCGTGTTCTACAGCAAGTCTCCCCAGGAAGACCTGTTCGTGGTGGGTACCGACGGCACCGGCTTCCGCCAGCTCACCAACGACGTGTACAAGGACCGCAACCCGAGCTGGTCGCCCGACGGCCGGCAGATCCTCTTCTACTCCGACCGCGGTGGCCGCTACGAAGCCTGGACCCTCCGTCCGGACGGCAGCGGTCTGCAGCCGCTCACCGCGACCCGCGGCGAGCCCGTCTTCTATCCGGTCTGGTCGCCGGACTCCCGCTGGCTGGTCTGCGGGCTCGGGTTTACCGGCCCGGCGCTGATCGACCTGGCGCGCCCTATCGCCCAGCGGATTCCGGAGCGGCTCCCGGCCCCGCCGACGAAGAACCCCTTCTTTGCCTCCTCCTGGTCGCCCGACGGCAAGTGGCTGGCGGGCGACGTCCGCGATGAGGGGGTCTTCCTGCTTTCGCTCGCCACGCGCGGCTATCAACGGATCGCCCCCCGGGGAGTCCAGCCCATCTGGTTCCGCGACGGCCGCCGGCTCCTCTATATCGACCAGGGGATCATCCAGGTCTACGACACCCGGACGAAGCGGTCCCGGCCCCTGCTCGTGCCGCAGGAGGGGGCGTCGTTCGAGATCGCCGACCTCGGCCCCGACGACCGGACGCTCTACGCGGTCCGCAACCGGGACGAGGGGGATGTCTGGATGCTCACGATGAAGTGAGCAGGTTCTGCTACAATCGAAAGATCAGCGGGAAATGTCGTACCGCCGGTCTCTGAGAGACCGCATGGCCGGTGGTCTCGGGTCGTCTGAGGAGGTTTCCTCCAGGAGGGTTCTATGAGCTTCAAGTCGCGAGATCTCACGGTGAAACTTTCGGGAACTGGCCATGGGGACTGCGGTGGTCAAACGGCGAACAAGCCGGACTGCGGGGCCTGTACGCCGACCCACCCCAATGGCGGGGGTGGGGAGTGCACTCACCTCAGCAAGGAGTGCGGGAACCACTCCGAGGTGGCCTGCTCGGCCACGGGTACCGGCCCCATGGGTGACAACCCGGGGGATGGCGCCGAAGGGATGGAGGTCTCCGGCGGCCTGCTGGCTCAGCTGCGCCAGCAGCTCCAGGGAGCTCTCGCCGGGATCGGTTGAGGGCGCGGATCTGAGCTTGCCGGAGACGGAGACGTCGGAGGTCTTCTCCCGCGCTTTGCGGGCGAATCCCCGCTACGAGCTGGCGCTGTTCGACCGCCTGCCCGACGAGGAGCGCCGGGCTCTCGCGGATCTCGCCCGGGAGCCCGGCTTCTACGGCGTCCTGCGCCCTCGCGAAACCGGCGGGCTGGCGGTCCGGTCGGTGGACCGCGACACCGCGCTCCTCTTCCTGACCCTTCGCGAGCCGGGACCCCTCCCGGCCTACGCCCGGGGCCTGCTGGGCGAGGCCGCCGGACGCACCGTCACCCGGCTGATCGCCGACGGCGTCCTGGAGATCGTCGACGGCGACTCCTTCCTCTCCGGCGCCGCGGCCCTGGTCCGGCTTCAAGGCGAGGCCGGAGAGGTCGGCAGCGGCCGGCTCGCCCTCCTCTCGCTCGCCGCCCTCCGGCATGCGCAGGCCCTGCCCACCGACGACGTCCATCGCCTCTCCTGGAGCCTCTACGCGTTCAACCGGCGCCCGCTGACCCCGGGCTGGCAGCGGACGCTGGCGTCCGCCGAGGCCGTGGAACGGCATCTGGGGATCGATCCGGGAGGAGCGAACCGGCGGCGGCTCGACCGCGCCTGGGCGCCGCTCGCCACCGAGGGGTGGCTGAGCTGGATGATCCGGGGCCGCGCCGGGGCGAGATCCTCCGGGTCGACCTCCACCTACAAGCTCTACGTCAGCCCGGCCCCGGAGGCGCTCGCCGGCGGGTTCGGAGCGATCCTCGACGCCCTGGCGGCGGCGCGTGCCTTCCAGTTCAAGATCGGCCGGGATGCCCTGGGCCTCCTCCGGCCCGACAAGATCGTCGCCTACTTCCACGGCTTCGACGCCCTGGCCCAGGCCGCCGGAGTCGTCCGCGAACGCCTCGGCGACATCGCCGTCCAGGGGGTCCCCTTCACCTCCGGGATCGGCGAGGACGGGCTGCTCTCGTGGGGCGTCGATCCGCCCCGCGGCGAGCGGGCGTCCGCGGGGTCGGGGGAGAGCTGGCGGCTCTGGCTGGCCCGCCGGCTGGCGCGCTCCCTGGTCGCCGCGCGGTCACAGGAAGGCGAGGGCGTGGAGCCCTGGCGCTTCGCCCTGGAGCGCCTGCGCCTCGAAGGGGTGGACACCGCTACCTGGACCCCGGGCTCCCTGCTCTGGCGGGAGGACTGATCCATGGCGATTACCGATCCCCTGCTGCTCTCCCCGGGCGCGGTCCTGGTGCCGGTCGCCGAGCTGGACGCGGAGACGCGGAGCCGCTTCGAGCACGAGGAGGGGGACTTCGCCCTCACCCACCCCCGGCTGCGCGCCCCCTCGCGCGTCCTCGACGCGCAATCGGCCGAGCTCCTGGAGCAGTTCCGCACCCCGCGCACCATTGCCGAGGCGGTGATCCGCTTCAGCCAGGCCCGGGAGGCCGAGCCCGCGGCGACCCTGGAGGCGGCATACCCCCTGCTGGAGCGACTCTTCAGCACCGGCTTCCTGGTCCCCGAAGGGGCTCCCGAGGCGGTGGGCATCGCGGCGTCCGTCAAACCGGGAGAGGCGATCGGCGGCTTCGAGGTCCGCGAGTGCCTCCAGGAGCTGGAGGACACCGAGGTCTACCAGGCGCGAGGCCCGGAGGGGGTCGCGGCCCTGAAGGTCGAGCGCGGTCCCCTGGAAGGTTCCGACTCCCGCTTCGCATGGGAGGCGGCGGTGCTCGCCCATCTGGGAGCCCATCCCGGAGGCGGAAGCCCGGCCCCGCGCCTGCTCGCGGCGGGGGAGAGCGAGGGGCGGCGCTACCTGGCCCTCGAATGGTGCCCCGGAGTCTCGGCGGAAACTGCGGCCTGGGACCTGCGGCGGCGCGGCCCCGCCGGCCGGCCGGGGCTCCTCGCGCTCTGCCGGGAGATCTGCGCCGCCTACTCCCGGCTTCACGCGCGCGGCGTGATCCACGGCGACGTCCACCCGCGCAATGTGCTGGTGGCCGGCGACGGCTCCGTGCGCCTGGTGGACTTCGGCTACGCCCGGTGGGACGGCGCTCCCGCCGGCCTCGATCCTCCCGGGCGCGCCGGCATCGCCTTCTTCTTCGAGCCCGAGTACGCCACGGCCTCCCTGGCCCGCCTCCGCCCACCCGCGGCCACCGCCGAGGGGGAGCAGTACGCCGTGGCCGTGCTCCTGGACCGTCTGATCGCGGGGAGCCACTACCGCGACTTTCAACTCGACCGCGACGCGATGCTCCGGCAGATCGCCGGCGAGCCCCCCCTCTCCTTCGCCGCTCGCGGCGCCGAGCCCTGGCCCGCGGTGGAGGCCCTGCTGGCGCGGGCCTTGGCCAAGTCGCCCGGCGACCGTTTCGCCTCCCTGGCGGCCCTGGCGGAGGCCTTCGCCGCGATCGCGTCGGCGGCGAGGGAGTCGCCGCCGATCCCCACTCCGAGCGGCGACCTGCTGCTGGCGCGGGTGCTGGCGCGTCTGGAGCCCGGGGGCGATCTCTTCCAGGAAGGGGTTCTCGAGCCGCCCCGGGCTTCGGTGAACTACGGCAGCGGCGGTGTCGCCCATGCGCTCTACCGAATCGCCATGGCGCGGGAGGACGCGGCTCTCCTCGCGCTCGCGGACCTCTGGTCGGCCCGGGCGGTCGCCGCCGGCGAGGCGGACGAAGGCTTCTACAACGCGGGGATGGGGCTGGCGGCGGAATCCCTCGGCCGGGTCTCCCCTTATCACTCGCCGACCGGACCGCTCTGCGTGCAAGCGCTGATCGCCCACGCGGCGGGGATGCCGGCGCTGCAGCGGTCCGTGGTGAGCGCGTTCCTCGCGGTGGCCGGCAAGCCCTGCCAGGAGCTGGACCTCACCATGGGCCGCTCGGGGGTGCTCCTCGCCGCCGCCCTGCTGCTCGACATCCAGGACGGGCTGAACGGCGATCCGGTCCTGGAGTCCCTGCGGCAGTGCGGAGACGGCTGGCTCGCCGGCCTCTGGAACGATCTCGACCTCCTGCCGCCGATCGCCGAAGACCAGCAGTGGCCGGTCTTCGGCATGGCGCACGGCTGGGCCGGCTATCTCTATGCCACCCTCCAGTGGTGCCGCGCCGCGGACCGGCCGCTGCCCGCCGGGCTGCCGCGGCGGCTCGACGAGCTGGGAGACTGCGCGCGCCCCTGGGGAAGGGGACTGCGCTGGCGCTGGCACGGGGGGGAGAGCCACTGGGGGCTCGGCTCCATGCCGGGATGGTGCAACGGCAGCGCCGGCTATGTCTTCCTCTGGACCCTGGCGCACCGGATGCTCGGAGATCCCCGCTACGCCGCCCTCGCCGAGGGGGCCGCCTGGAACACGTGGGAGGACCTAAACCGGAGCGCGAGCCTCTGCTGCGGCCTCGCCGGCCGCGCCTACGCCCTGCTGAGCTTCCACCGGCATGGCGGCGGCCCGGAGTGGCTGGAGCGCGCCCGCGGTCTGGCCGAGCGGGCGGCCCTGGAGACCCCCCGCCAGACGGAGCCCCCCCACAGCCTCTACAAGGGGGAGCTCGGCGTGGCGGTGCTGATCGCCGACCTCTCCCGCCCGGAAGCCGCGGTCTTCCCCTTCTTCGAGGAAGAAGGGTGGGCTCCAGCTTCGCGTGGGAAATGATAGACTGTTGGCGATCCTTTTTCAGGAAACCTTTTCGTTGATCGGCAGCACTATCTCCCGGTACAGGGTCCTCGAACGTCTCGGCGGCGGCGGTGCGGGCGTCGTGTACAAGGCGGAGGACCAGAAGCTCGAGCGGCTGGTCGCCCTCAAGTTCCTCTCCACTTACCGCAGCGCCAACGAGGCGGACAAGCGCCGGTTCCTGCGTGAGGCCCGCGCCTCGTCGGCGGTCGATCACCCCAACATCTGCACCGTCTACGAGATCGACGAGACCGAGGACGGCCGGCTGTTCATCGCCATGGCCTTCTGCGAGGGGGAGACGCTCAAGCGCAAGATCGAGCGCGGCGGCCTGGCCATCGCCGAGGCCGTCCGCCTGGCGGCCCAGATCGCCTCCGGCCTCGCCGCCGCCCATGCCAAGGGGATCGTCCACCGCGACGTCAAGCCGGCCAACGTCATCGTCGCCCTCGACGGCCGGGTGAAGATCGTCGACTTCGGCATCGCCAAGCTCGCCGACCAGTCGCGTCTGACCCGCGACGGTACCGCCGTCGGCACCGCCGGCTACATGGCGCCCGAGCAGATCCGCGGCGAGGCGATCGATCCGCGCACCGACCTCTGGGCGCTCGGCGTCGTCCTCTACGAGATGGTCACCGGCCGGACGCCCTTCCCGGGCGATAACGACCACGACCGGA
This sequence comes from uncultured Acidobacteriota bacterium, assembly GCA_963698025.1. Lineage (GTDB taxonomy): Bacteria > Acidobacteriota > Thermoanaerobaculia > Multivoradales > UBA5704 > DATARR01. The sequence continues at coordinate 5,764,373 of OY969112.1, forward strand.
TCCGCGCCATCCTGACCCGCGACCCGGAGCCGATGGCCGTCCTGCGGCCGGGAGTACCCGCGCAGCTCGAGCGGATCGTCGCCACGGCGCTGGCCAAACGGACGGCCGACCGGTTCGCGAGCATGGAGGCGATGGGGGAGGAGCTGCTGGCCCTGGCCGGCAATCTCGGGACCCCGGTGCTCCCCGAGAGCCTCGACCCCACCCTGCGCGACATGCCCCCCTCCCTCTCGGGCGGCGGCACCACCGTCTTCGGGGACTCGGATCATCTCGTGGGGCGCACGCTCGCCCACTACCGCATCGTCGACTACATAGGCGGCGGCGGCATGGGGGTCGTCTACAAGGCCGAGGACCTCCGGCTCGAGCGCACCGTGGCGCTGAAGTTCCTGCCGCCCGAGCTGACCCGCGACCCCGAGGCCAAGGTTCGCTTCCTCCAGGAGGCGCGGTCGGCGTCGGTGCTCGACCACCCCAACATCTGCACCATCCACGAGGTTGGGGAGACCGACGACGGCCGGCTCTATCTCGCCATGCCCTACTACGGCGGCGAGACCCTGCGGCGGTTGATCGAACGCGCGCCGATCCCCATCGACGAGGCGATCGACATCGCCGAGCAGATCGCCCGTGGGCTCGCCAAGGCCCACCGCGGGGGGATCGTCCACCGCGACGTCAAGCCGGCCAACATCATGGTGACCGACGACGGGGTAGTGAAGATCCTCGACTTCGGCCTCGCCAAGCTGGCGGGAGCGGCGGCGATCACCCGCACCGGCTCCTCGGTCGGCACCCCCGCCTACATGTCCCCCGAGCAGGCCCGCGGCGAGGACGTGGACCACCGCACCGACCTCTGGTCGTTCGGCATCGTCCTCTACGAGATGGTCGCCGGCCGGCGACCCTTCCGCGGCGAGCACGACCAGGCGGTGCTCTACGGCATCCTCAACGAGACACCGAAGCCGCTCACCGAGGTGCGCTCCGAGGCGCCCCCCGAGCTCGCCCGGATCGCCGAGGGGCTCCTGGCCAAGGACCCGGGCGACCGCTATCCCACCGCCGAGGGGCCGCTCGGCGAGCTGCGCGCCCTGCGCAACCAGACGCTGACCAACACGTTGCGGATACAGCCGCAGCCACTGCCCCCCGCGCCCCGGATCCGCCCCTGGATGTGGGCCGCCGCCCTGGGCGTGCTGGTGGCGGTGACGGCCGGCGGGGCCTATCTGCGCCACGCCGGTGGCCGCGGCGGGGGAGGGGCCGCCGGCGCGGCGAGCTTCTCCCAGCTGACCGACCAGGAGGGGCGCGAATCCTTCCCGAGCCTCTCGCCGGACGGCCGGTCCCTGCTCTACGTGAAGTCGGTGGAGGGCAACGCCGACATCTACCTGCAGCGGGTGGGCGGCGGCAATCCGCTCGATCTCACGCTCGACTCCCCCGCGGACGACACCCAGCCGGCCTTCTCCCCCGACGGGCAGCAGATCGCCTTCCGCTCCGAGCGGGAGGGGGGCGGCCTGTTCATCATGGGAGCCACGGGGGAGTCCGCCCGCCGGCTCACCGACGCCGGCTACAACCCCGCCTGGTCGCCGGACGGCCGGCGGATCGTCTTCGCCACCGAGGGGGTCGCCGGCCCCCTGGAGCGCCGGCAGACCAGCCAGCTCTGGGTGGTGGAGGTGGCGACGGCGGAGAAGCGGCTGCTCAGCCGGGGGGACGCCGTGCAGCCGAGCTGGTCCCCCCACGGCACCCGGATCGCCTACTGGAGCGTGCCCAGCGGCAGCGCCCGGCGCGTCCTCTGGACGGTCGCCGCCGACAGCCCGGACAAGCCGGCGCCGGTGACCAGCGACGAGCACGTCAACTGGAACCCCGTCTGGTCCCCGGACGGGAAGTCCCTCTACTTCGTCTCCGACCGTAGCGGCAGCATGAACGTCTGGGAGGTGCCGATCGACGAGTCCACGGGCCGGGTGAAGGGGGAGCCCCAGTCGATTACCGCCTCGTCGCAGTCGCTGGGGCTGCTTAGCCTCTCGCGCGACGGCCGCCAGATCGTCTACGCGACCGACGAGAGGAAGTCGAACCTGGAGCGCTGGCGGCTCGATCCGGCGGCGCTGCGGGTGGAGGGGAAGTTTTTCCCGGTCACCCACGGATCGCGGGCCATCCGCTCGGCCTCCGTGTCGCCGGACGGGCAGTGGATCACCTTCGACAGCTCCTCCCCCCAGGAGGACCTCTTCGTGGCGCGGATGGACGGCAGCGGCCAGCGCCAGCTCACCAACGACGCCGCCAAGGACCGCCTCCCCCAGTGGCTCGACGCCTCGCGGATCCTCTTCTACTCCAACCGCGGCGGCAGCTACGGAGCCTGGACGATCCGCGCGGACGCGAGCGGCCTGCAAGCCCTCCCTCACAACACCCCGGACGCCCTCTACAATCCCATCCCCGCGCCGGACGGCCGGCGATTCGTGGCGAGCCTCGCCTTCCACAGCGCGGCGCTGATCGATCCGGCCCAGACCGGCGCCGGGCGGATCCGGGAGCTCCCCTCCCCCGGCGACGGCCAGGTCTTCTCGGCCACCTCCTGGTCCCCCGACGGCGCGTACCTCGCCGGGACCCTGGAGAGGAACGGCGCGGAGATCCCGGGGGTCGTCGTCTACTCCCTGGCCTCCGGCCGCTACGAGCGGTTGACAGAAGCGGGAATAACCCCCCGCTGGCTCCACGACGGCCGGACGCTCCTCTACGTCCAGGAGGGGAAGATCTACCTGTGCGATCTCCACTCCAAATCCCCCCGGCTCCTTCTGGAACCCCTCCAGAACTCGATGTTCACCTCGGTCTCCCTGGGGCCGGACGACCGGGCGCTCTTCGCCGTGCGCTCGAGCGACGAGGGGGACGTCTGGATGATCACCCTCCCCGGTGGCGACGAGCGATGATCGTAACGTCTACACACATCTGGTAAACTCCCAGCAGACTTCCGAAAACCGTTCAGAGAGAACCTGCCCGCCCGGCCTCGAGGCCGGGACGGACATCGGGGCATTGCCCCAGGAGGATACGAATGAGCTTCAAGTCCAGGGACCTGATGATCGACGTTCTGCCCGCCGGAAAGTTCAACGCTCTCGTGCAGCCGGGCTTCGCCCTGTGCGGTCAGGCGACCGCCGGCGGAAAGGGTGAGGAGGAGGACGACGATCTGGAGTGCGGCCAGGCCACGGCCGGCGGCGGCGGCAACGAGCCTGCCTACGCGCCGCGGACGGAGATCGATCTCTCCCTGCTGCGCCGGCAGCTCCGGGAGACGCTGTCCTCCGAAGCGCGGGCCTGAGCGCCGCGCCGGCGATCCTTCCCTCTCCGATCACTATCGGATCACCATCACGTCCGCCTCGATCTCGGCCGGCAGCCGGCGAGATCAGGCGGACGTTCCGTTCTGGCACATCTCTTGCTCTATCAATATTTCGAACGCAGCGGCCTTGAGGATCGAGGCCGGGTGCTCTCCTCGGAAGCAGTTTTCAAGCACAGCGGGCCGCAGTAACCACATCGGAAGGAGAGATCAGATGGCAAAGCGAACAGATGATGTAGTCGGCGGCCAGAATATGGCCACCCCCAACCTCGACCCCTCCCACGAGTTGCCGCCTGCCCAGGGCGTCAAGGCCCAGGCCCAGGGCTTGGCCCAGGAGGCCAAGGAGCAGGTCAAGGGCCTCGCTAGCGAGGCCAAGGATCAGGCGAAGGACGTGGCCAACCAGGCGCGCGACCACGTGCAGGAGCTCGTCGGTCAGCAGAAGGACCAGGCGGCGGAACGGCTCGGCTCGCTGGCCGAGGCGCTGCGCGAGGCCGGCCGCAAGCTGAATGAGGGCGAGAAGGCCGGCGACTTCGGCCAGTACGCCGACCGCGCCGCCCAGCAGGTGGAGCGGCTCTCGGGCTACCTGCGCGAGAGCGACCTGCGCGGCTTCGTGCGCGATACCGAGAACTTCGCGCGGCGGCGCCCCGAGGTCTTTCTCGGCGGCACCCTGATCGCGGGGCTGATGCTGGCCCGGTTCCTCAAGGCGTCCAGCCCGAGCCAGGGCTCCGGCTCCGGCTATGACGGCGGCGCCTGGACCGGCTACCCCCAGTCCACCGGACGCTCCTCCTCCCAGGGGCAGTCGGCGAACCGGACGTCCTACACCCCGCAGCGGAGCGGCAACCTGGGTGGGACCAACGCCAACGCCGGTGCGGCGCCCGCGACTCCGGCGACGTCCTTCAACAGCAATCCGTCGACCGGAGTGTGAGCCATGGCAGTCCCTGGTGAACGCAAAGACGACCGGTCGATCGGCCAGCTGCTGAAGGAGCTGACGCAGGAGTCGAGCACGCTGCTGAAGCAGGAGATGAACCTCGCCAAGACGGAGATGTCCGAGAAAGCCTCGCGCGTCGGGGCCAACCTCGGCGAGGTTGCCGTCGGCGGCGCGGTCGCTCTCCTGGGCGCCATCGCCCTGCTGCTATTCGCGGTCAACGCTCTGACGTCGCTGCTCAGCAAGTTCATGTCCCCGGGCATCGCGGTCTGGCTGGCACCGCTGATCGTCGGCGGCATTCTCGCCGCGGTCGGCTACTCCATGATCAAGAAGGCCCTCGCGACCCTCAAGCACGAGAGCATCACTCCAACGAGAACCACCCAAAGCTTGCAGGAGAACAAAGAATGGCTCAAACAGAAGATTTCGTGACCGGCACTTCGGACCTGGACGCTGGCAGCGGGCGGAACTCCAAGGAGATCCGTTCGGAGATCGACCGCACCCGGTCTGACATGGACGAGACCTTCGCGGCCCTCGACGCGAAGTTCACCCCCAAGGAGATCGGCTTGGAGCTCTGGAACCTCTTCAAGGGGGGCTCGAGCACCGGCGCCAGCAAGCTGTGGCAGGTCGCCCGCGAGCATCCGATGCCCGCGGCGGTGGTCGGCCTCGGCCTCGGCTGGCTGCTGGTCGAGAGCTCCAGCAAGAGCGGCAAGGATGCCTACGACGGCCGTGACCGCGGTTACCGGGGCGCCGGCTCCGGCGACTACAACTACGGCCGCGGCTCCTACCGGCAGGGGTACGCCGGGACGGAGTACGGGTCCGACGAGAGCTCGGGGCTGCTGTCGGCCGCCGGCGACAAGGTCAAGGATCTGGCAGGCAGCGCCAAGGACGCCCTCTCCGGCGCCACGGGCAAGGTCGGTGACGCCGCCGACTGGACCAAGGAGCACGCGTCCGACCTCGGCCACCAGGTCGCGGACAAGGCTTCGCAGGTCGCCGACAAGGCCTCGAGCCTCGGCCATCAGGCCAAGGACCGGGCTTCCGAGCTCGGCCACCAGGCAACGCGGCAGGCGCGCCGCGCCAAGCTGGGCTTCTGGCAGACCATGGAGGAGAACCCCCTCATGGTCGGCGCGGCGGTCCTGGCCCTCGGCGTCATCGCCGGCCTCGCCGTCCCCTCGACCGACAAGGAAGACGAGCTGATGGGCGAGACCCGCGACCGCCTGTTCGACGACGTCAAGGAGGCGGGGCAGCAGGCTCTCGACAAGGGCAAGCACGTCGCCGAGGCCATGGTCGACAAGGTCAAGGAAGAGGCGCAGAACCAGGGCCTCACCGCGGAGAGCGTGGTCGACAAGGTGAAGACCGTTGCCAAGGAGGCCACGAACACCGTCAAGGAAGAGGCCAAGCGCCAGAACCTGACGCCGGACGCGGCCTTGAACGCGGTCACGGGTCAGCAGCCGCAGGGCCAGCAGGCCAAGCCCCAGGGCCAGCCGGCGGCTCAGAACGTGAACGACCCGGCGAAAAAGACCGAGGTCAACGAGCCGGAGCTCGCCAAGCGGTAAAGTTCCTTGGGAATGGCAGGTCTGTAGGGGCGCAGCATGCTGCGCCCCTACGCATTTCCAGGCGTCGCCAGGATATCTTGGGCATCATGACGATCCAGCGCATCGAGCCCGGCCCCGGCCAGGAGTCTGTCTGGGACTACCCCCGGCCTCCCGCTCTCGAAAACTCCTCCCGACACATCGAGGTCCGTTTCAACGGCGTTACGATCGCCGATACCCGCCGGGCCAAGCGCGTCCTCGAGACGAGCCACCCTCCCGTCTACTACATCCCTCCGGAAGACGTCCGTATGGAATTTTTGCAAGAGAACCCGCAGGCGACCTGGTGCGAGTGGAAGGGGCTCGCCCGCTATTACGACGTCGAGGTGAACGGCCGCCGGGCGGAGGTGGCGGCCTGGTACTTCCCGCTGCCCACCCGGATCTACGAGCCGATGATGGGCTACGTCGCCTTCTACCCCCAGGCCATGGAGGCCTGCCTCGTCGACGGCGAGCGGGTGCAGGCCCAGGAGGGGGATTTCTACGGCGGCTGGGTCACCCGTGAGATCGTGGGGCCGTTCAAGGGGGCGGCGGGAACGCTGGAGTGGTAAAGCGTGCCCCCCGAATCTGACTTGATCCTCGACGGCAAGGGTGACAGAATTCTGTCATGCAGACGACGCTTCGACTTGACGACGAACTGTATCGCCGGGCCAAGGCTGCGGCGGCTGAGCAGGGAATGAGCTTGACCCGACTCGTGGAAGAGGCGATTCGCGAGCGCCTGAACAGAGCCACACTCGCCCCTCGCCGTCGGCGCCTGCGCCTGCCCGTAGCCACCTCGACCGGCGGCTTGGCGCCGGAGTTCTCAACTCTTCAGGAAGCTATCGAGGCCGCGGATCTCGCCGCCGATCTGCGTCAGACGGGCTGACGCATGGACCTCCTGGATGCCAACATCCTCATCGGGGCTTTCCGCTCCGACGACCCGGGACATGCCGTTCTGAAGAGCTGGCTGGAAGAGACGCTGACCATCGGACGACCGGTTACGTTTCCACCGCTGGTCGAAGTGGCCTTCCTGCGGATCGTCACCCACCCGCGCATCTTCCGTAACCCCACGCCCTTTCAGGAGGCCGTGGAGTTCCTGCGGGTGGTCCAGGAGAGCGGTCTTTCCGGGAGACACCTTGGACTCCAGGGATGCGTTCTCAATGGCGGCGCTGGTGCCAGAGCCTTTCCCTCTCTGGAAATGACGTCAACGACGCTTATCTCGCGGCCTCTGCCGCGGGAGCGGGCTGCCGGCTCGTCAGCCAGGATGGAGGCTTCGTCCGCTTTCCTGGGCTTGACTGGTGGAATCCAGTCGAAAGCGAGAGGTAGGGATGCAGCGGAGTCTTCCGTCTCAGAGCAGGTGGAACTCCGGAATCGCTTCCCCCTCGGCGAAGCGGGAGGGGCGGAGGGAGTGGGCGTCGAGCGTTTTCGCACCGCCGTCCAAAATCATCTCGGAGAGCAGCTGCCCAAGGGCCGGCGAATGCATCACCCCGTGGCCGGAGGAGCCGTTGATCAGCCAGAAGTTGTCCAGCCGCGGCGCCAGTCCTAGGAGGGTGTGCCGGTCCGGCGACATCTCGTAGAGGCCCCCCCAGCAGGCGGCGCGGTCCACCGGCACATCCCGCAGGCAGGGGACACGTTCGTGGGCCCGTTCGAGCAACCCCGGCAGCCAGCCGGCGTCGAACCCCGCGTCGAAGGGGTCGGCGGTGGGGTGGGGCTGTGGCCAGAGAAGGAGGACGCGGCCGTCGCGCACCCGCAGATGCAATCCGTCCGCGAGGAAGATCGTCATCGGCATCTCCTCGGGGAGCACGTCCGTCGGCACGGTCGACGCCACCTGACGGCGGAGGGGCGAGACCGGGACCTCGACTCCCGCGAGTTGCCCGAGAGCGCCGGCCCAAGGCCCCGCCGCGTTGACGACGTGGCGGGCCGCGATCGAGCCGGCCTTGGTCTGCACGTGCGTCACCCGGCCGGGCAGGCGCTTGGCGACCGCGAAGCCGGTCACCTCGACGCCGTACTCGAAACGCACCCCCAGCCGCCGCGCGGCCTCCACGTAGCCGTTCAGGATATTCAGCGGGCGGATGAACCCGTCGATCGCGCAGAACGATCCGCCGGGAATCCCGTCGGATCGGACCGCCGGATTGAGCCGCGCCACGTCCTCCGGGCCGATCTCCTCGACGGGCACGCACATCTCGCGCTGGAGCGGCCGGATCGACCGCAGCGCCGCCATCTGTGCCTCGTCGCCGGCCAGGAAGAGGTAGCCGTGCGGCCGGTAGCCGGAGTCGGCGCCGATCTCCTCGGGGAAGCGGAGCAGCTTCTCGCGGGAGAGGAGAGAGAGGCGGATGTTGACAGGCGAGGCGAACTGGGCGCGGAAGCCGCCGGTCGCCTTCCCCGTGCTCCCCTCACCCGGGGCGGCGGCGCGGTCGAGCACCACCACGTCCCGGCAACCGCGGACGGCGAGGTGCCAGGCCACGCTGGCGCCCATGACGCCGCCCCCGACGACCACGACCTCGGGCACGTCAGGCCCCCTTCGCCAGCCGGATGCCGCTGAACTGGAAGCGGGTGTCCGCCGCCCAGAAGTTGCGGTAGCTCGCCCGGATGTGGTTCGCGGGGGTGGCGCAGGAGCCGCCGCGCAGCACGCGGACGTTGTCCATGAACTTCCCGTTGTACTCCACCAACGGACCCTCGAACGGCCGGTAGCCCGGGTAGGGCTCGTAGTGGTTCGAGGTCCACTCCCAGAGGTCCCCGCCCATCTGCAGCAGCCCCGAGCCGTCCGCGCCGACAGGGGCAGGGTGGAGGGCGCCGCTGTCGAGGTAGTTCCCGCCCGGGAACCCGGAGACGCGGGCGGCGTGCTCCCACTCGCGCTCGGTGGGGAGGCGCGCGCCCTTCCAGCGCGCATAGGCCTCCGCCTCGTAGAAGCTGACGTGGCAGACCGGCTCGTCCGGATCGACGTCGCGCACCCCGGCGAGGGTCCAGAGCTTCCAGCTATTTCCGTCCTCTTCCCAGTAGAAGGGAGCCGTCCAACCCTGCTCCTTGACCTTGGCCCAGCCGTTCGAGAGCCAGAGAAGGGGATTGCGATAACCGCCGTCGGCCATGAACTCCAGGTATTCGCCGTTGGTGACCAGGCGGTTCATCAGCGCGAAGCCTTCGAGCCAAGCCTTGTGGACCGGCATCTCGTTGTCCCAGCACCACCCCCCCTCGAGGTTGCCGATTTCCTGGAGCCCCCCCTCGAACGGGATCCAGCTCGCCGCGGGCGCGCCGTGCCGCTCGACGGCGACGGCGGGGCGGTAGGCCTCACGCAACTCGGGGACGTTGCTGCCCAGGATGTGTTTGATCTCGGTGACGAGCAGCTCCTGATGCTGCTGCTCGTGCTGGACGCCGGTGACGACGAGGAAGCCGAGGCGGTCGAGGTCCGTGTCCGGCGCCGTGCGGATCAGCTCCTCGATCCGGCCGTCCACCGACTCGCGGAAGCGGAAGACCTCGTCGTTGCTGGGCCGGGTCACCAGCCCCCGGTGGTCGCGGCGGATGCGGGGTCCGAGCGATTCGTAGTAGGAGTTCATGACGAACTCGAGCCTCGCGTCCTCGGGCGAGTAGAGGCCGAACGGCTCGAGGAGGTTCTTGGCGAAGAACCAGGTGGTATGGCCGAGGTTCCACCACGGCGGGCTGACGTCCGGCATCGACTGGATGCGGTAGTCCTCGGGATGAAGCGGCTCACAGAGCTGGAGGCTCAGGGAGCGCGTCTGGCGGTAGCGGTTCAGCAGGTCGTCTCGGTCCACGGTGCACCCTCCCGGACCCATTGTAGCGGGTGATGGGAGCGGGTGGATTTCCGTTAACATCGCCTCCGCGACTCAATCGTGGAGGGAGACCCCATGCCGAAAGCCACCTGGAACGGGAAGGTCATCGCCGAGACGGACACGTACGAGACGGTCGAGGGGAACGTCTATTTTCCCCCCGACTCGATCAAGAGAGAGTTTTTCCAGCCGAGCGACACCCACACCGTCTGCCCCTGGAAGGGGACGGCGAGCTACTACACCCTCGCCGTCGACGGCCAGGAGAACCCGGACGCCGCCTGGTACTACCCGGACCCCAAGCCGGCGGCGGCCAACATCAAGGACCACGTCGCCTTCTGGCGTGGCGTGACGGTCGAGAAGTAGCGTGACGGGCTGGCTCGACACCCCGCTCACGCGCCAGCTCGGCATCGAGGTGCCGCTGATCTGCGGCGCCATGTATCCGTGCAGCAACCCGGAGCTGGTGGCGGCGGTCTCGGAGGCGGGAGGCATCGGGATCATCCAGCCGCTCTCGATGGTCTACGTCCACGGCCACGAGTTCAACGAGGGGATGAAGCTCATCCGGAGCCTCACGAAGAAACCGGTGGGGATGAACGTGATCGTCGAGCGCTCCTCCAAGGTCTACGAGGAGCGGATGATGCGCTTCGTGGATCAGGCGGTCGAGGCGGGCGTCCGCTTCTTCGTCACCTCGCTCGGCAATCCCCGCTGGGTGGTGGAGAAGGCCCACGCGGCCGGCGGCTTCGTCTACCATGACGTCACCGAGCGGAAGTGGGCGATGAAGGGCCTGGAGGCTGGGGTGGACGGCCTGATCGCGGTGAACAGCTGGGCGGGCGGCCACGCGGGGCCGAAGAGCGCCGAGGCGCTGATCGCGGAGCTGGGCGATCTCGGCGTGCCGGTGGTCTGCGCCGGCGGCATCGGCGCCGAAGCGGACTTCGTCCGCGCCCTGGAGATGGGCTACGCCGGGGTCCAGATGGGCACCCGCTTCATCGCCACCGCCGAGTGCACCGCCCACGCGGACTACAAGCGGGCGATCATGCGGGCGGAGGCGGACGACATCGTGCTGACCGAGCGGATCACGGGGGTGCCGGTGGCGGTGATCCGCACCCCCTACATCGAGAAGACCGGCACCAGGGCCGGTCCGCTCGCCCGCTGGATGCTGCGCGGCCGCAAGACCAAGCACTGGATGCGGATGATCTACGGACTGCCAGTCGATCTGGAAGCTGAAGCGCTCCGCGACGTCGTTCTCCTACCGCGATTATCTTCAGGCGGGCAGGAGCGTCGCCGGGATCGAGACCGTGGAACCGGCGGGGGAGATCGTGCGGCGGTTCCGGGGGACGGCGGAGGGCGCTCAGGCTCCAGCCCAGAGGATCGGGACGTCGTAAGCGGCCAGCCCGACCCGATGGACCGGGCTGAGGAAGCCCGGGCCTTTGGCCCGGAATACAATGCAGCCATGATCCGGAGGCCCAGCGGGCCGTTCTCCCTCAGCCCAGGGCACCGCCCTGGGTTCAGGTTTCGTGCGCCGCTCGTCCCGGCCCTCCTCTCTCTCCTCCTCGCGGCTCCCGCCCCGGGCGCCCCGCCCCCCGGCCTGTTCGTCGACCGCGCCGCCGAGTGGGGGCTGGCGTTCACCTATTCGACCGGGCAGAGCGGCGAGCTCTACTTTCCGGAGATCATGGGCGGCGGGGCGGCTCTCTTCGACTATGACGGCGACGGCGATCTCGACGTCTTTGTGGTCCAGGGGCACCCCCTCAAACCGGGCTCTCCCGATCCCGGACCCGCGGGCTGGGGGCGCCTGTTCCGCAACGATCTGATCACTCCTCGGGGAAAGAATCCCACCCCCCACTTCGTGGACGTGACCGCGGCGAGCGGCATCCGGGCTATGGGCTATGGGATGGGGATCGCCACCGGGGACTTCGACAACGACGGCCGGATCGATCTCTATCTCGCCAACTTCGGCTCGAACCAGCTCTGGCGGAACAATGGCGACGGCACCTTCACCGACGTCACTGCCGCCTCCGGTGCGGACGATCCGCGCTGGAGCGCCGGCGCTACCTTCGCCGATCTCGATCGCGACGGCTGGCTCGATCTCTACGTCGTCAACTACGTCGATTACCGAGTGGGGGAGAATGTCCGCTGCTACGCCCTCAACACCCGGCGCGACTACTGCGGCCCCTCGGCTTTCGCCCCCGTGCCGGACCGTCTGCTCCGGAACCGGCGGAACGGCACCTTCGAGGACGTATCCCTCCCCTCCGGCATCGCCCGCAAGGCCGGCCCCGGCCTCGGCGTGGTGGCGGACGACTTCGACGGCGACGGCTGGCCGGACCTCTTCGTCGCCAATGACGGCGCCGCCGGCTTCCTCTGGATCAACCAGCGGAACCTCACCTTCCGCGACGACGGCCTCCTCGCCGGTGTCGCCCTCAACGCCGCCGGTCGGCCCGAGGCTGGCATGGGGATCGCCGTGGGGGACGCCGACGGCGACGGCCGCGACGATCTGCTGATCACCCACCTGACGGGCGAGACGAACACCTTCTACGCCAACCTCGGCGGCGATCTGTTCGAGGACGCCACCGCCCGCTCGGGGCTGGGCGCGCCGAGCCTCCCCTATACGGGATTCGGCACCGGCTGGCTCGACTTCGACGGCGACGGCCGGCTCGACCTCGCGGTCTTCAACGGCGCGGTCAACCTCGCCGGCGCAACGGGCTCCGGGGTGGGGCTGGCTCCCTATGCCCAGCCGGGCCAGCTCTACCGCAATCTGGGCGGCGGCCGGTTCGCAGTGGTGGACGACCCCGCCTTCCGGAAGCCGGCGGTGTCGCGGGGAGCCGCCTTTGGGGATATCGACAACGACGGCGACACCGACATCCTGGTGGTGGACGCCGACGGCGCGGTCCGCATGCTGATCGACGCGGCGGGGAGCCGGCCCCCCTGGCTCGGCCTGCGGCTGGTGGGCCGGCCGCCGGGCGCCAAGGCGGAGCGCGACATGATCGGCGCGCGCGTCGAGGTGCGACGAAAAGGCGCGGCCTCCCTCTGGCGGCGGGCCGCCACCGACGGCAGCTACGCCTCGGCGAGCGATCCGCGGGTGCTGGTAGGGCTGGGCGAGGCGCCGGAGGTGACCGGGGTGCGGATCGTCTGGCCGGACGGCCTCGTCGAATCCTTTCCACCGCCTCCGTTGCGGACGTACACCACCCTCGTCCGCGGCACGGGGAAGAAGGCTCTGGAATGAGCACGCTTGTCCTCGCCCTGGCCCTGGCGCTCGCAGCTCCGGCGAGCGTCCCGGATCTCTCCGGCCTGGAGCCCGCCGTGGCGGCGCAGATCGCGGAGATACGGACCCTGGGTGCCCCGGGGGACCTCGGACAGGTCTATCTCGCCTACGGCTTCAACGATCCGGCGGCGGACTGCTTCCGCGCCGCCGCGGTCCTCGATCCCGGCGACCCTCGCTGGCCCTATCTGCTGGGGGCTGCCCATCAGGCCGCCGGCCGGCTCGACGACGCGGCGGCCGCCTTCACCCGCGCCCTGGAGATGTCTCCCGGCGCCGCGGCCGGCCGGGTCCATCTCGGGGAGATCCGCCTGCTCCAGGGGCGGCTGGACGGCGCGGAGGCCGCGCTGCGCAAAGCGCTCGCCATCCCTGCCACCCGCGCCGCCGCGAACTCCCTCCTCGGCCAGACGGCCCTGGCGCGGCGGGACTTCAAGGCCGCCGCGGAGCATCTCGAGGCCGCCCTCGCCGCGGTACCGGCGGCGAACCGCCTCCACTATCCGCTGGCCCTGGCCTACCGGGGCCTGGGCGACCGCGCGCGGGCCGAGGAGCACCTGGCGCGGGCCGGCCAGGTGGGGCTGAAGGCTCCCGATCCGCTGCTCGACGGCGTGGCGGACCTGCGCCTGGGCGAGCGCGTGGCGCTGATGCGCGGCCGGGTGGCCACCCAGGCCGGGCGCTACGCGGACGCGGCCCAGGAGTTCCGGAAGGCGCTGGCCGCCCGGCCGGAGAGCGTGGAGGCGCGGGTCGACCTCGGCTCGGTCCTGGCCTCCGCCGGGGACCGCGCCGGGGCCGCCGTGGAGCTCCGCGAGGCTCTCCGCCTCGACCCGTCGAACGTCACGGCCCATTTCAATCTCGGCTCGCTGCTCCCCGCCGCCGAGGCTCGGCCCCATCTGGAGGCGGTGGTGGCCGCCCGGCCGGAGGACGCCGGGGCACGCGCCCTTCTGGCTCGCGTCCTGCGCGACGGCGGCTATTTCTCCGAGGCCCTGGAGCAGTATGGAAAGGCCGTGGCGCTGGCGCCGGGGGATGAAACCGCCCGCCTGGGCGAGGCCGAGACGCTGGTGCGCCTGGGGCGTTACGCCGAGGCGCGGCGGCGGCTGGAGGACGATCTGGCGCAGATGCCCACCAGCGGCCTGCTGAGCCATGCCCTGGCCCGCCTCCTCGCCGCCTGTCCCGACCGGTCGGTGCGGAATGGCGCCCGCGCGCTCGCTCTCGCCCAGGCGGTCTGGCAGGCGCAGCCGTCGGTCGACCACGCCCGGACGGTGGCGCTGGCCCTCGCCGAGCTCGGCCGCTGCGAGGAGGCGGCGGACTGGCGGCGCATCGCCGTCGAGCGGGCTCGCCGGGATGGGACGCCGGTCCAGGAGGAGCCCGTGGGAAGCTCCCCCTGCTGGCCATGACGAAAACTATCCGTCACAGCTTGCGTAAGGGATTTATCTCAAGGAGGTAACCTATGTCCAAGCTCAAGCTGCGTCTGGCCGGGTTGGCGTTCATCGGTCTCAGCCTGCTGGCTCTGGGGGCCAGGACCGCGTCCGCGAACGACTGCATCGACGTGGTGCTGTACGCCACCAATCCCGCGACGGGGGAGTGCATGCGGGTCAGTCCGTGCGCGATCCCTCCGGGCTGGACCGTCAGCTCCCAGGAGTGCGGCAGCGACTCGTAGCTCCTCCTCCGCGGACGGCGGTCGAAATCCCGCTGTCCGCGCTGCTCTCCTTCCGGTTTTACCCACCATTGTAAATTTTCCGTCAAACCTTGGCGGACAGATCCTCGTTCTCTTCTCTCCTTGTCCTGCATAAGGCCGCCGGACAAGGCTGGCCCACGTTTTGCTCATGTCGGGAAATGTACGGTGAGGTTATCTAGAAGCGCAACGGGAGATGCCAATGCGAAACCCGGCGGGTCTAAGGGATCAGCCAGTGCGAAACTCTGGTTTCTTCTATCGTATTGCGAGAAGGCAGAGAGGCGCCGGTGCCGTCTTCCTGGTCTTCGCCCTGACGGTCGCGGGCTGCCGCACCGAATCGGAGGCGCAGAAGGGGAAGACGCCCAGGCCGGCCTCCGCCCATAGCGACGCGATCGCGGGGGCGCGGTTGGCCGCGCAGCCTCCAGGCGCGGACGACGGCCAGTGGCTGATGCCGGCGAAAAACTACGCCAGCACCCGCTACAGCGAGCTCGGGCAGATCAACGCCAGGAACGCCAAGAACCTCAAGGTGGCCTGGACCTTCTCGACCGGCAGCACGCGGGGGGAGGAGGCGGCGCCGCTGATCGTCGGCAGCACGATGTACCTCGTCGCGCCGTTCCCCAACTACCTCTACGCGCTCGACCTCGCCAACTCCGGCGCCGCCAAATGGGTCTACAAGCCGCCGGTCGATCCCGCGGCTCAGGGGGTCGCCTGCTGCGACCACGTCAACCGCGGCGCGGCCTACGCCGGCGGCAAGATCTTCTACAACACGCTCGACGCCCAGACGGTGGCCGTGAACGCCGAGACCGGCCAGGAGGTCTGGCGCACGGCGGTCGGCGACATCAACAAGGGTGAGTCGATCACGATGGCGCCGCTGGTGGTCAAGGGCAAGGTCCTGGTGGGCAACAGCGGCGGCGAGTTCGGCGTGCGCGGCTGGCTGACCGCGCTCGACGTCGAGACCGGCAAGGTGGTCTGGAAGGCCTTCAGCACCGGTCCGGACAAGGACGTGCTGATCGGCCCCGGCTTCAAGCCGTTCTACGCCATGGACCGGGGCAAGGACCTCGGCGTCGCCACCTGGCCCCCCGAGGCCTGGCGGACCGGCGGCGGCACGGTCTGGGGGTGGATCTCCTACGACCCCGAGCTCAACCTGATCTATTACGGCACCGGCAACCCCGGGCCGTGGAACGCCGAGCAGCGCCCGGGCGACAACAAATGGACCTGCGGCATCTTCGCCCGCGACGCCGACACCGGCGAGGCGAAGTGGTTCTACCAGATCGGCCCGCACGACGAGTTCGACTACGACGGCATCAACGAGCTCGTGCTGCTCGACCTCGAAATCCACGGGCAGCGGCGCAAGGTCCTCGTCCGCCCCGAGCGCAACGGCTACATCTACATCATGGACCGTGAGACCGGCGAGGTGCTCTCCGCCGATCCGTTCGGCTTCATCACCTCGACGGCGGGGGTGGACCTGAAGTCGGGACGGATGATCGACGTCGAGTCGAAGAAGACCGGCGTCGGCAAGACCGTCCGCGAGATCTGCCCGGCGGCGCCGGGGGCCAAGGACTGGCAGCCGTCCGCGTTCTCGCCGCGCACCGGGCTGCTCTACCTGCCGCACAACAACC
Source organism: uncultured Acidobacteriota bacterium (assembly GCA_963698025.1). Lineage (GTDB taxonomy): Bacteria > Acidobacteriota > Thermoanaerobaculia > Multivoradales > UBA5704 > DATARR01. The sequence continues at coordinate 5,780,457 of OY969112.1, forward strand.
TGTGCATGGACTTCCAGGGGATGGAGGCGAACTACATCGCCGGCACGCCATTCGTCGGCGCCAACGTGCGGATGTACGCCGGCCCCGGCGGCAACCGCGGCTTCTTCACCGCCTGGGACCTGGCGGCGCACAAGCCGCGCTGGCAGATCCGGGAGCGGTTCCCGGCCTGGAGCGGCGCCCTGGTGACCGCCGGCGACGTCGTCTTCTACGGCACAATGGAGGGGTGGTTCAAGGCCATTAACGCGGTCACCGGCCAGGAGCTCTGGAAGTTCAAGACCGGCTCCGGGATCATCGGCCAGCCGGTGACCTACAAGGGGCCGGACGGCAAGCAGTACGTGGCCATCCTCTCCGGCGTCGGCGGCTGGTCCGGCGCGGTGGTGGCCGGCAAGCTCGATCCGCGCGACGCCACCGCCGCGCTCGGCTTCGTAGGCGCCATGGGCGACCTGCCGAAGTACTCGACCCCCGGGGGGGAGCTGTATGTGTTCGCGCTGCCGTAGCCCTCACCCTGTCGCGATCCTCGCGGTCGCCCTCCTCGCCGCCTGCGCGAGGAAGGGGACCTTCGAGGCGGCCGCCCCGGTTCCAGCCCCGCGCGAGCTGCGGGTGTGCGCCGATCCGAACAACCTGCCCTACTCGAACCGGCAACTGGAGGGGTACGAGAACCGGCTGGCCAAGATGGTGGCGCGGGACCTTCACGCCACCGTGCGCTACACCTGGTGGCCCCAGCACCGCGGATTCCTGCGCAACACGCTCAAGGCCGGCACCTGCGACGTGGTGATGGGCCTGCCGAGCAGCGTCGAGCTGGCGCTGACCACCCGCCCCTACTATCGCTCGACCTACGTCTTCGTCTACCGCAAGGACCGCGGGATCGCGGTCCGGTCGTTCGACGATCCGGTCCTCCGCAAGCTGAAGATCGGTGTCCAGATGGTCGGCGACGACGGCGCCAACTCGCCGCCGGCGCACGCCCTGGCCAACCGGGGGATCATCGACAACATCGCCGGCTATTCCGTCTACGGCGACTACTCCCAGCCCAACCCCCCCGCGCGCATCGTCGAGGCGGTCGCGAAGGGGGACGTCGACTTGGCGGTGGTCTGGGGGCCGCTCGCCGGCTACTTCGCCCCGCGCCAGCAGGCGCCGCTGGAGCTGGTGCCGGTCTCGCCGCAGATCGACCGGCCGTTCCTCCCCTTCGTCTTCGACATGTCGATGGGGGTGAGGCGCGGGGACGCCAAGCTGCACGCCGAGCTCGAATCGTTCATCGAGCGGCGGCAACCGGAGATCGACGCCCTGCTGGCCCGCTACGGAATCCCGCGGGTCGGCGGGCCGGGCCGGACCCCGGCCACTTGAAGAGGAAGGAAGAAGGGAGGAGCGGACGCCATGCGAAGCGCGCGCGGTTTCATCGTGGTTCCCTGGGCGCTGGCTCTCGGGCTCTCGCTCGCCGGCTGCCCGCGCGAGACGCGGGACTTCCGGTCGCTGCCGGCGGACAGCGCCCACCCCGAGCCGGTCCGGCTGGTCACCCTCCAGCCGGGATCGGCGCTGCCGGCCCAGAAGGCGAGCGGCCCCTACGAAGGCAACGCCTACGCCATCGGTCAGGGGGAGCGGCTCTACGAGCAGTACAACTGTGTGGGGTGCCACTTCCACGGCGGCGGCGGCATCGGCCCGCCGCTGATGGACGAGCAGTGGATCTATGGCGGCAGCGGCCAGAACATCCACGACACCATCGTCCAGGGGCGCCCCAACGGCATGCCCTCCTACGGTGGCCACATCCCGGATGACCAGGTCTGGATGATCGCGGCCTACGTCCGCACGCTCTCCGGCCAGGTCGCGAAGCCCTTGTCGCCCACCCGCAACGACGAGCTGTTCCCGCACCCCTCCGAGCAGGCGATGCCGAAAAAGCAGCCGAAGCCGGAGAAAGCGAGCCAGCCGGGATGAACGGACAGCGGATCTCCGCCTCGCGGCCCGGGATTGAAATCCCGGGCTACCCACGGCCGTCCCTTCCGGGACTCCCGAAAATCCGCTTTTTCGCAGAGCCCCGGCAAGGGGCGACTGTCGGTAGCCCGGGATTTCAATCCCGGGCGCGAAGCCGCAGCCTCGTCTCGTCCCTGGCCCTCCTCCTCCCCAACTGGATCGGCGGCCACTCGGCCCTCCACTCGCACGGGGTCCAGGCCGCCCGCATCGAGAGCCTCTGGTGGCTGATGTTCTGGGTCTGCTCGGGCGTCTTCGTGCTGGTGATGGTGGCGACCGGCATCGCCATCACCCGGCGGACCCTGCCCAGCGGCCCGCCCGGACCGATCCCGCCGCAGCCGCGCCGCCGGATGACACGCGCGGTGGCCGCCGCGCTCGGAGTGACGATCCTGACCCTCTTCGCCCTGCTGTTCGCCAGCGTCTCCACCAGCCGGGCGATCGCCTCGCTCGGCGCTCCCAAGGCGACGGTGATCAAAGTGACCGGCCACCAGTGGTGGTGGGCGGTGGAGTACCAGGATCCAAATCCGAGCCGGATGGTGACGACCGCCAACGAGATCCACATCCCGGCCGGCCGCCCCGTGCTGATCCAGCTGGCGTCCGCCGACGTCATCCACAGCTTCTGGGTGCCCAGCCTGCACGGCAAGCGGGATCTGATCCCGGGGCACGACTCCGAGATCTGGATCGAGGCCGACCGCCCCGGGGTCTACCGCGGCCTCTGCGCCGAGTTCTGCGGCCACCAGCACGCCCACATGGACTTCCTGGTGATCGCCGATTCCCCGGACCGCTATGGCGCCTGGTACAACGCCCAGCTCCAGACCTCGGCCCTGCCGGCGACCCCGCGGCAGCAGTATGGGCGGCAGCTCTTCGAGTCGGCCCCCTGCGCGGTCTGCCACACCATCCAGGGCACGCAGGCCAACGGCAGGCTGGGACCCGACCTGACCCATCTCGCCAGCCGCCGCACGCTCGCGGCGGCGATCCTGCCCAACACCCGCGGCAACCTCGGCGGCTGGATCGTCGATCCCCAGACCCTCAAGCCCGGCAGCTACATGCCGGCGAACGATCTCAAGCCGGACGAGCTGCAGGCCATGCTGGATTATTTGGGAAGTCTCAAATGACTGGAGAGCCTCAATGAGCGCCGAACCGATCGATCCCGGACTGATCGCCGACGACCCGGCCGAGACGGACGCCGCCGACGCCGAGGACCGCCGCCGGCTCGAGCGGACCTGGAAGTACGCCTCCGGCCTCTGGGGGTGGCTCGCCGAGGTGGACCACACGCGGATCGGCAAGCGCTACATCGCGACCGCCCTGATCTTTTTCGCGCTGGGGGGGATCGAGGCGCTGATGATGCGCGTCCAGCTGGCGCGGCCGGAGAACGGCTTCCTTGGCCCCGATCTCTACAACCAGGTGTTCACCACCCACGGCTCGACGATGATGTTCCTCTTCGCCGTGCCGATCATGCTGGGGCTGGCGACCTACCTGGTGCCGATGATGGTGGGCACCCGCAACCTCGCCTTTCCGCGCCTCAACGCCTTCTCCTACTACGTCTACCTGATCGGCGGGCTCTTCCTCTACACCGCCTTCTTCCTCAACACCGGGCCGGACGCCGGCTGGTTCGCCTACGTCCCGCTCTCCGGCCCGCAGTTCAGCCCCGGCAAGCGGGTGGACGTCTGGGCGCAGATGATCACCTTCACCGAGATCTCCTCGCTGGCGGTGGCGGTGAACCTGATCACCACCATCTTCAAGCAGCGGGCGCCGGGGATGTCGCTCAACCGCATCCCGATCTACGTCTGGGCGATGCTGGTGACCTCCTTCATGGTGGTCTTCGCGATGCCGGCGGTGATGCTGTCGAGCCTGATGCTCGCCCTCGACCGGCTGGTCGACACCCACTTCTTCAACCCCGCCGAGGGGGGGACGCGCTGCTCTGGCAGCACCTGTTCTGGTTCTTCGGCCATCCGGAGGTCTACATCATCTTCATCCCCGCGACGGGGATCGTGTCGACCATCCTCGCGCCGTTCACCCGCCGCGAGGTCTTCGGCTACATGGCGCTCGTGCTGTCGCTGGTCGCCACCGGCTTCATCGGCTTCGGCCTCTGGGTGCACCACATGTTCGCCACCGGCCTGCCGCAGCTGGGGCAGAGCTTCTTCACCGCCGCCAGCATCATGATCGCGATCCCCAGCGGCGCCCAGATGTTCTGCTGGATCGCGACGCTCTGGGGGGGGAAGCTCCGTTTCAAGACGCCTCTCCTCTACGTGCTCGCCTTCATCTTCACCTTCATGATCGGCGGCCTGACCGGCGTCATGCTCGCCGCCGTGCCGCTCGACCTGCAGGTGCACGACACCTACTTCGTGGTCGCCCACTTCCATTACGTGCTGATCGGCGGCGCCGTCTTCCCGCTCCTCGGCGGCCTCTTCTACTGGTTCCCGAAGATGACCGGCCGAATGCTCTCGGAGGCGTGGGGCAAGGTGTCGTTCTGGCTGGTCTTCCTGGGCTTCCAGGTCACCTTCTTCCCGCAGCACATCCTGGGGTTCGAGGGGATGCCGCGCCGGGTCTACACCTACCTGCCCGAGACCGGCTGGGGGAACCTGAACCTGCTCTCCACGGTCGGCGCGTTCATCCTCGGCCTCGGCGTGCTGGTCTTCGTCGTCAACATGCTCGCCAGCATGGTGAGCGGCGCGCCCGCCGGGGACGACCCCTGGGAGTCGGACACCCTGGAGTGGGCGACCTCCTCGCCGCCGCCCCCCTACAACTTCCAGTACCTGCCGACGGTCGGCGCCCGCGCCGCCCTCTGGCACCGCCGCGAGGACCAGCCGGTGGTGACCGGCCTGCGTAGCGACCGCCGGGAGTTCCTGATCACCGGCATGCTCGACGCCGAGCCGGACCACCGGCAGGTCTCCCCGGGGCCCACGATGTGGCCCTTCTGGCTGGCTCTCGGCGTGGGCGTCACCTTCATCATCGGCATCTTCACCCCCTGGGGGCTGCCGATCGGCGCGGTGCCGTGCGCGATCGCGCTCGTCGGCTGGTTCTGGCCGCGGGGGGATCAGGGGCATCAGGTCCTCAAGGAGAAGAAGCCATGAACGCGCGGCCGGTCCTCGACGTCTCCGATCTGCCCACGACCGCCTTCGGCCACCGCGACCCGCTCTGGTGGGGCCTGGTGGGGCTGATGAGCATCGAGGGGACGATGTTCGCCATCATGGCGGCGAGCTACTTCTACCTGCGCGGCGGCGCGCGCCTCTGGCCGCCGGCCGGCACGCTCCACCCCGGGCTCGGGATCACCACCCTCAACCTCGCGATCCTGCTCGCCAGCATCGTCCCCATGCACCTCGCGGCGCGGGGGGCGGCGCGCGAGGACCTGCCGAAGATCCGCCTCTGGCTGATCGTCTCGACCGTGCTGATGGTCGCCTTCTTCGCGCTCCGGATGGTGATCCTGCACCGCCTCACCTTCCGCTGGGACAGCCATGCCTACGGCTCGCTGGTCTGGACGACGGTGGGGCTCCACACCCTGCACATCGTCACCGGCATCTGCGAGAACCTGCTGCTCATCACCCTGCTGACCAAGGGGCCGGTCGAGGACAAGCACATGGACGACCTGCGCCTGAACAGCATGTACTGGTATTTCGTGGTGGCTTGCTGGGTGCCGTTCTACTGCATCTTCTTCCTGGACCCCGGGCTGCTGGGCGCCACCGCGGGTTAAAGAGGATTTCCGCGATGACCGACCGCACCAAAGAGATTGAACAGAACCGCCCCGAGCGCCGGGACGTCCTGCTCTGGATTCCGGTGCTCGCCGGCCCGATCTCCTGGGTCCTGGCCGAGCAGCTCAGCTACATGCTGACCCCCACCGCCTGCTGGAACCGGCAGCACTTCATGCTCCACCTCGTCCCCCTGGGGACCCTGCTGATCGCCGCCGCCGGCGCGGCGCTCGCCTGGAGCCGGTGGCAGCGGGAGCCGGAGGGCTCCACGGCGACGGGGGGCCTGAAGGCGTCGCGACGCCGGTTCATGGCCATCTTCGGCTTCTGGGCCTGCCTGGGGTTCGCGCTGGCCATCCTGGCCACCGAGGTGCCCAACCTGGTGCTGAAGGTGTGCGATTGATGCGGACCCTCACCCCCCGGCCCCCTCTCCCGAGCCGGGAGAGGGGGAGAAAGACCAGAGATCCTTGGCGCGGAGTTTTCCCCTCTCCCGGGTCGGGAGAGGGGCCAGGGGTGAGGGTCCGGGCGGGGGGCCTGCTCCTTCTGCTCGCCGCCTCTCCCGCCTTCGCCCACGCCGGCCACCACCTGGACGCCCACACCGTCCTTTCCTGGTGGACCTGGGACCCGTTCACCGTCCTCCTGCTCGCCGTCTCGGGCGCTCTCTACGCGGCCGGGCTCGCCCGGCTCTGGCGGCGGGCGGGGGTGGGGCAGGGGATCCGGCGGTGGGAGGCGGGGTGCTTCGCCGCCGGCTGGCTGGCGCTGATCGTGGCGCTGATCTCACCGGTCGACGCCCTGGGCGGCATCCTGTTCTCGGCCCACATGGCGCAGCACGAGCTGCTGATCTTGGTCGCCGCCCCCTTGATGGTTCTCGGCCGGCCGCTGGCGCCCTTCCTCTGGGCGCTGCCGCGCGAGTCCCGGGAAACGGCGGGGCAGTGGGTCCAGGCCCCGGCGTTCGCCGCCTTCTGGCGCTTTCTGACCGCGCCGCTCGCCGTCTTCCTGATCCATGGCCTGGCGCTCTGGGTCTGGCACCTGCCGAGCCTCTACCAGGCGACGCTCGACGACGACTTCATCCACGCCCTCCAGCACCTGAGTTTCTTCCTCAGCGCCTCGCTCTTCTGGTGGACGCTGATCCACGGCCGGTTCGGCCGGCTCGGCTATGGCGCGGCCGTGCTCTACGTCTTCGTCACCTCGCTGCACAGCGGGATTCTGGGGGCGCTCCTGACGTTCGCCCCTCATCTGTGGTATCCCATCTACCAGGCGCGGACGAGCCGGTGGGGGCTCTCGCCGCTCGAGGACCAGCAGCTCGCCGGTCTCATCATGTGGATCCCCGCCGGCGTGCTCTTCATCCTCCTGGGGCTCGGCCTGTTCGCGGCCTGGCTGGGGGAGGCGGAACGCCGGGTGGCGCACACCCGGAGCGAGACGCTGCTGCGAACGCTCGAAGGAGGGACGGGACATGGGGGTTGAAGGAACCAGGAAAGCTCTCGCCGCGGCCGGGCTGGCCGTGGCGCTCGCGCTGCCGTGGGGTTGCGGCAAGAGTGGAGACGATATCCAGAAGAAGGCGGCGGCGATGACCGGCGGCGAGCCGTCGCGCGGTCCGGACGTGATCCGGCGCTACGGCTGCGCCTCCTGCCACACCATCCCCGGCGTGGAAGGGGCCCGCGGCCAGGTCGGCCCGTCGCTCGCGGGGATCGCCAGCCGCACCTATCTGGCCGGCAAGCTGCCCAACCAGCCGGCGAACATGATCAAGTGGATCCGCGAGCCGCAGGAGGTCTCGCCGGGCACGGCCATGCCCGAGCTGGGCGTCACCGAGCAGGACGGCAAGGACATCGCGGCTTACCTGTATACACTCCGCCAATGACGAGCCGAAGAGAATTGCTACGGTCTCTGCTGGCGGCCGGGGCGCTCGCCGGTCTGGGGGGCCGGGAAGTCCTCGCGGCCAGGGCGGCGAGCCCGAAGAACGGCGTCCGGAAAGTCCGGACCGTCCCGATCGGTCTCCTCCTCGATCCCGAGACCGCCGCCGGCCGGGGGGCACGTCTCGGCCTCGAAGAGGCGCAGCGGGCGGGGGACCTCCTCCATCTCGAGTTCCAGGGGGCTCCCACCTCCGGATATGCCCTCGTCGGCCTGGTGGGTCCGAAAGCGGAGCCGGCGGCCCTGTTCCTCGCCGTGGGCCCGCTCCAGGACGCCGAGCCGGCGCGGCCGCGCGTCTACTCGGTCTCCGCGAGCCTGGAGTTCCGGCGGCAGGCGCTCTCCAGGCATCAGGACCGTAAGGACCTGCGCGTCGTCGACTGGCACCCCGACCTCCAGAAGTTCGGCGCCGACTCCCTCAACCTCCGCTTCAGCCGCCGCTTCAACCAGCCGATGGACGAGGCGGCCTGGCGCGGCTGGGTGGCGGTGAAGCTGATCGCCGAGCTGGCGCTGCGGTACCCCGGGGCGAGCGCCACCGACAAGATCGGGGAGCTGAGCATCGACGGCCACAAGGGGATGCCGCTCCGCTTCGCGCCCGGGGACCATCACCTGATCCAGCCGGTCTATCTGGTGGATTCCCAGGGGAAGGTGGTGGACGAGGTGGCTCCGGAGTGGAAGGAATGATCCGGACCCTCACCCCCCGGCCCCCTCTCCCGTCCCCTCACGCCCTCCCTCCCCGGGCGAGGGGGAGCAAGACCACTGAGTCTCATATTTCTCCCTCTCTCCCGGTGAGGGAGGGGGGCGGGGACGGGAGAGGGGGCCGGGGGGTGAGGGTCCGGGCGGGGGCGCTTCTTCTTTTTTCCCTCGCCCTGCCGGCCGCCGCCGCCCCGCTCGCCTACGTCACCAACGAGCTGGCCGGCACCGTGACGATCTTCGACACCGCCACCAACCAGGTGGTCTCCACCGTCACTACCGGCGCCCGGCCGCGCGGCCTCCAGCTCACCGCGGACGGCAAGCGGCTCTACGTGGCCCTGAGCGACATCGGCCGGACCACCAAGGGCTCCGCGGACGCCATCGTCGCCCTCGACGCCAAAACATTCAAGCCGGTCGCCCGCTTCGAAGCCGGGACCGATCCCGAGCGCTTCGTCGTCAGCCGCGACGGCTCCCGTCTCTACGCCGCCAACGAGGACGCCGGCACCGCCACCGTCACCGACGTCCGCAAGAACAAGGCGATCGCGTCGCTGGTGGTGGGCATCGAGCCCGAGGGGGTGGGATTGAGCCCCAACGGCCGGTGGGTCTATATAACGGCCGAGACCAGCAACACCGTCTCGGTGATCGACACCCGCTCGCTGGAGGTCGTCTCCACCTTCCTGGTCGATCCCCGGCCCCGCGTCGCCACCTTCTCGCCGGACGGCAAGCGGGCCTACGTGACCGCCGAGATCGGCGGCACCGTCGCCGTCGTCGACGCCGTGCATCACAAGGTGCTGCGCACGATCAAGCTCCCGCCCACCGCCAAGCCGGTTGGCGTCGTGGTCTCGCCCGACGGCAAGCGGATCTACGTCGCCAACGGCCACGGCAACTCCGTCTCGGTGATCGACGCCGCGACCGAGAAGCTGACCGCGACCATCCCGGTGGGGAGGCGCCCCTGGGGGATCGCGGTCACCCGCGACGGCAAGCGGATCTACACCGCCAACGGCATCAGCAACGACGTTTCGGTGATCGACGCCGCCACCCTGAAGGTGATCGCCACCATCCCGGCGGGGAAGGGGGCGTGGGGGGTGGTGATCGGAGGGTAGACTGCGGGCATGGACGTGTCGATTCTGCTTCTGGCCGCCTGGCTGGCCTCCGATCCCCTCGCCCCACCCAAATCGGAGACCGATAAGAAGGATGCCTCCTTCGGCGACACCCTGGTCGTCACCGCCTCGCGCAGCCAGGAGCGGCTGACCGACGCCGTCGCGCCGACCTCCATCCTCACCCGCGAGGATCTCGCCCGCTCGCCCGGCCTGACGCTCGACGACCAGCTCCGGCAGATCCCCGGCTTCAGCCTGCTGCGACGGTCGGGGAGCCTAACCGCCCACCCCACCTCGCAGGGGGTCTCGCTGCGCGGCCTCGGGCCCAGTGGCGCCAGCCGCACGCTGGTGCTCTTCGACGGCGTGCCGCTCAACGACCCCTTCGGCGGCTGGGTCTACTGGAACCGGCTGCCGCTCTCCGCCCTCGAATCGGTCGAGGTGGCCCGCGGCTCCCTCTCACAGCTCTACGGCAGCGCCGCCATGGGCGGGGCGATCCAGCTCCTGCCGCGCTCGCCGCAACCGGACACCCTGGAGGTGACCGCGCGCGGCGGCGACCGCCGCACCGGCGACGTCGAGGTCTTCGCCGCCGATGCCGCGGACCCCGCGGACTCCGCAGAGAACAGGCGCTGGGGGTACACCCTCTCCGGCCGCCTCTTCGGCACCGACGGCTTCTACATCCTCTCCCCCGCGGACCGGGGCGCCGTGGACCGCCCCGCGAAGGTCGACTTCGGCACCCTCTTCGGCCGCATCGAATTGGGCCGCTACCACTTCGGGATCAACTCCTTCCGGGAAGAGCGGGAGAACGGCACCGCGCTGCAGACCAACGACACCAGCCTGCAATCCCTCCAGGCCGGCTGGTCCGGCGACCGCTGGCAGTGGGACGCCTTCGGCCAGACCCAGCGCTTCCGCAGCACCTTCTCGCGCGTGCTGCCCGACCGCTCCCAGGAGCTCCTCACCGCCAGCCAGGACTTCGAGACCACCGGTTTCGGGGGCTCGGCCGCCTGGCGCTCCGGCGGCGGCCTGCTCGCCGGCGCCGACGTGCGCCGCGCCTCGTGGGACGTGCAGGATCAGACCCTCGGCGGCCTCTACGCCCAGCAGACCTTCGGCGTCACCCCCCGGCTCGACCTCCTCGCCGGGGCGCGCGTCGACCTCTGGGCGAGCGAGACGACGCGGACCAGCTTCAACCCCCGGCTCGGCGCCCTCTTCCGCGCCTCCGACGCCGTCGCCCTCCGCGCCTCGGCCTACCGGGGGTTCCGCGCGCCGACCCTCAACGAGCTCTACCGCCCCTTCCGGGTCGGCAACGTCGAGACCCTCGCCAATCCGGATCTGCGCCAGGAGACGCTGACCGGAGGGGAGATCGGCGCCGACCTCGCCCCCTCGGCGTCCCTCTTCGCCCGGGTGAACGTCTACCGCAACCAAATCGACGGCGCGGTGGGGAACATCACCCTCTCGGCGACCCCGCAGCTGATCACCCGGCAGCGCAAGAACCTGGACCGGGTGAACGCCGACGGCCTCGAGGCCGAGCTGCGCCTGCGCCCGCTGCCGCGCTGGGAGCTCCAGGCCTCTTATCTCTACACGGACTCACGCGTCGAGCGCACCGGCCTGCGCGTGCCGCAGGTCCCCCTGAACCAGGGCTCTCTCGGGATCACCTTCGCCGGACCGGTGGCCGTCCTGCTCCAGGGGCGCTGGGCGAGCTCGCAGTTCGACGACGACCTCAATCAACTCCCCCTGCGCGGCTACTTCGTGGCCGACCTCTCCCTGCGCCGCCCGTTCGGAAACCGGCTCACCGTCTTCCTCTCCGCGGAGAACCTCTTCGACGAGAAGGTCGTCACCGGGCGCACTCCGCTGGAGACCCTGGGATCGCCGCGCCTCGTCCAGCTCGGCGTGACCGTCCGGCGGTAGTTGCGCGAGTCAGTCGCTCGAGCCAGCCGCGCGAGCACCCTCCCGGGGTATGATCGTCAAAACTGAACTGCGGGCTGGGAGCGTAGCGCTTCAGGAGGGGCTGGCCGTGCGACATAAAATCTTTCTCGTTCACGGAATGGGCGTTTTCGACGGGGACACGTGGGCCGGCGAGGTCAAACAGGTCCTCGTCAAAGCGTATAACCAGTATCCGCGCCTCGCCGCCGTCGATTTCGATTCGCAGTTCGAGATCGTAATGATTCATTACGATCCGATCTTCCAGGAGATCGTGTCGAAGTGGCAGGCGGACGCGAAGGCCTTGACGCCGCTGGCCGCGGACGTCGGGGCGCCGCTGGTCGCGTCGCTCGTCGGCTGGCTGCAAGGGGCGGCCAAGCAGGACGGCAATTTCATCTGGACCCACGCCGCCGACGTCCTCCTGTACCGGCTGTCGGCTACCGTGCGGGAGCGGGTCAAGGCGCACGTGGCGAAGCAGATCGTCGACGGCGTGAGCCAGCAGTACGACGAGCATCAGCGGTCGCTCTGGTCGGTCGTGGCGCACTCGCTCGGCAGCGCCGTCGTGCACGACAGCCTCGACATGCTGGCCACCGGCGCGGTGCCGGGCGTGCCGGTGAGCGCCTTCGATCCGACGATCGAGCAGGCGCAGGTCGTGGCCATGGTCGCGAACACGAGCCGGCTCCTGGAAACGGTGCCGGACGCCTACCTTTCCGCCGTGCAGCCGGGAAAGGCCGGGCAGAGCGGGCGCGACTGCCTCCGCTTTCTCAACCTGCGGCACTTTCTCGATCCGTTCACCATTCCCCAGATGTTCCATCCGCAGGAATGGCCGGACGCTGCGACCGTCGCCGCCGGCCGCTACCGTTACGTGGAGATCGCGCACGTCCACCAAGCGAACGTGCACGACATCTGTCATTACCTTGCCAATCCCGCCGCGCACATCCCGCTGTTCCAGGCCCTCGCGGGGGACTCGATGATCTCGAAGGTGGAGGCGAAGAAGGCCCTCGACGCGTTTCCGCAGCTGGGCGGCCTCCCGGTGGAGGAGCTGGCGGGGATCAAGAAGGACCTCGCCGGCATCTCGCCGAGCATGGGGGATCTCTGGCCTTCGCTGAAGAAGGTGTGGGACGACTTTCACGCGATTCTCCAGGCGCGAGGTGAGGCATGAACGCGACGCCCCGGATGACAGCCCGAACCCTCCTGCTCGTCGCGGCGCTGCTCGCGGCGCTGCCGCTCGCCGCGCAGAACGAGTGCGCCGACCGTACCGCTCAGCCGCGCAGCGCCGACGAAGCCGAGACGAAGCTGCGGCAGTTGCAGAACGCCGATTGTCTCGGCGGCGACAAGTGCGCGACGCCGCTCTGCAACCAGGCCGCGGCGTGGATGCCGTCGCACGACGTGCCGGGCGCGCTCGAGCTGTTGACGGCCATCCGCAACTCCGCCGCCGGCGCGGGAAAGAGCGGAAACCTGGCCCATCTCACCGATCGCATCGATGCATGGATCGTCGTCGTCGGCAACGACGCGGCGGTGAAATCCGCGCCGGGACAGTGGAGATATGACGCTGGCGGCGGCGGTCTGTTTCTCGAAACGCCCTATGAAATCAAGATCGACAAGTCGATCGAGGACGCCTGCGCCGGAGGTGCCGGGCCCTGCGCCGGCGCCTTCACGGAGGCGGTGGAGATCGTCACCGACGCGACGCTCGTCGAGCGCGTCAACGGCAGGCTCTCCACGGACGAACGCGCCGCGCTGGTGAAGTTCGTCACCGCGCTCGACCAGAGCTGGGACGACTATTTCAACCGTGCCCCCTCGCAGTTCCCGTGGGAGCTGGGCATCAACAGCGTGATCTACCGCAAGCATGAAAGGCGCGGATACAACGAGCCCCCCGCCTGGCAGTTGATCGTTCTGCACCCCACGGCCGGGTACGAGTACGTGCACGACGAGAAAGAGAAGTTCAAGGCCGCGCTCGCGCTCGAGACGATCGGCTACTTCACGCACAGCGTCGGCGCCTCGCTGGCCGTCGTCTGGGCCGACCGCGCCGACGCCAACCACCTGGGCTACGGCCTCGCGCTGCACTGGCAGAACAAGGTCACGGTCGGCGTCACCCACCACGGCGGCGCCGCGAGCCGGACCGCCATCCTGGTGACTCCCAACGTCGAAAAGCTCATCACCACCAACGTGAAAAGGGTCCGCGACATCTTCACCCGGGTGCACTGAGGCTTCTACACCCGCAGCGGGTAGATCCACGTGAAAAGCCTGTAGATCTGGACCGGAAGCAGGCAGATCTGGATCAGAAACAGGCAGATCTGGATCAGAAGCAGGTAGATCTGGAACAGAAGCCTGTAGATCTACGCTGGAAGCTTGTAGATCCAGGCGAGAAGCTCGTAGATCTGGCCCGGAAGCCCCTGGATTCTGGGCCAGGAGCCCTGGATTCCACCGTGGATCTGCATGCTTTGTCCCGGATCTACAGGCTTTTGCCCTGGATGCGCCGGCTTCCGGGCGGGAGCGGCGGGGTTTCCACATAGAATGGGCCAGGTTGTTGGGAAAATATCCGGGAGATTTTTTTGACCACCCTCCAGCGCGTCTACCGCGACTCCCTCGCCCTCCTCACCGACCTCTACGAGCTCACCATGGCCTACGGCTACTGGAAGTCGGGGATGGCGGAGAGGGAGGCGTGCTTCCATCTCTCCTTCCGCAAAAATCCCTTTGGTGGCGGCTTCGCGGTGGCCTGCGGCCTCGCCCCCGCCGTCGAGTACATCGAGAGTCTGCGCTTTCAGGACGACGACCTCGCATATCTGGCCGGATTGCGGGGAAACGACGGCGGGCCGCTCTTCGAGGCGGGGTTCCTCGATCACCTGCGGACCCTGAGCTTCCGCTGCGACGTCGACGCCGTGCCGGAGGGGACGGTGGTCTTCGCCCAGGAGCCGCTGGTGCGGGTGACCGGGCCGCTGCTCGCCGCCCAGCTCCTGGAGACGCCGCTGCTCAACCTGATCAACTTCCAGACCCTGATCGCCACCAAGGCGGCGCGCCTGCGGCTGGCGGCCGGGGACGACCCGATCCTGGAGTTCGGCCTGCGGCGGGCGCAGGGGATCGACGGCGGGCTCGCCGCGGCGCGGGCGGCCTACGCGGGCGGGTGCGACGGCACGTCCAACGTCCTGGCGGGGAAGACCTTCGGTATCCCGGTCAAGGGGACGCACGCCCACAGCTGGGTGCTCGCGTTCGACTCCGAGCTGGAGGCGTTCGAGAGGTACGCCGGGGCGATGCCGAACAACTGCGTCTTCCTGGTCGACACCTACGACTCGCTGGAGGGGGTGCGCCACGCCGTTGAGATGGGGAGGAAGCTGCGCGCGCAGGGGCACGAGATGATCGGCGTCCGCCTCGACTCGGGGGACCTCGCCTGGCTGAGCCGCGAGGCGCGCCGCATCCTCGACGAGGCAGGCTTCCCCGCGGCGCAGATCCTGGCCAGCAACGACCTCGACGAGACCCTGATCGCCGAGCTCAAACGGCAGGGGGCCGCGATCGACGTCTGGGGGGTGGGCACGCGGCTGGTCACCGCTTTCGGCGATCCGGCGCTCGGCGGCGTCTACAAGCTGACGGCGATCCGCGAGCCGGGCGGGGAGTGGGAGGACCGGGTGAAGGTCTCCGAGCAGACGGCCAAGACGACCAACCCCGGCATCCTGCAGGTCCGCCGATTCCGCCAAGGGGGCGAGCCCGTGGGGACGTGATCTGGGACCAGCGGCACGAGCTCGGCCCCCGGCCGACGATGGTCGATCCCCTCGATCTGACGCGGCGAAAGACGATCCCGGAGGGCGCCGAGGGGGAGGATCTCCTGGTGCCGGTCTTCCGGCGGGGGAGCCGGGTCTACGATCCGCCGGGCCTGCCGGAGATCCGTCGGCGGGTCGGCGAGCAGCTGGGCGGCTTCCACGAAGGGGTCAAGCGCTTCGTCAATCCGCACCGCTATCCGGTGGGGATGGAGCTGGGGTACTTCGAGCGCAAGACCAGGCTGGTGCTGGAGGCACGCCAGAAATAATAATCCGGCCCCCGGAAAGGCCGCTGGCGCGGCGACCGGTCCAGGGGTGAATCCGGACCGGCCCGGGGACCGGTACGCCGCGCGGTAGAACGCGCGGCTCTGCAGGATCTGGCGGGCGGAACCCACAAACGCGGGGTCCGCTCGCGGGCGGGCTGGCCACCGCCGAAGCGGTCGGCCATGTCGCCATGCTACTCCCTGGCGGGGGGAAGCGCAAATACTTTTATCGTAATCTAGACATTATTGCCAAGACATGCCCTGCAGGAGCCGGCACAGCGGCGAGCCATGGAGGTCTCTTTTTGGTACCCTCAAGGCCGTCATGAGCGCCGGCCACTCTCATTCCCACAGCCACTCCCACGGCCATTCCCACGCGGGGGGCGGCAGCCGTTCGCGCCTGACGTGGACCCTCGGGCTGATCCTCCTCTACATGGTGGCCGAGGCGGTCGGCGGCTGGCTCACGGGGTCGCTGGCGCTGCTGGCGGACGCCGGGCACATGCTCTCGGACGCCGCCGCGCTCGGCCTCTCGCTGTTCGCCATGTCGATGGCCCAGCGCCCCCGCACCGCGAAACGGACCTACGGCTATCACCGGCTGGAGATCCTGGCCGCGCTCGCCAACGGCGCGACGCTGGTGGCGATCTCGATCCTGGTGATGGTCGAGGCGATCCACCGCTTCGGGCGCCCGGAGACGGTGGAGGCCCGCGGAATGATCGGGATCGCCGCCGGCGGGCTGCTCGTCAACCTGGTCGCGCTCTGGATCCTGCACGCCGGCAGGGACGACAACCTGAACATGCGGGGCGTCTGGCTGCACGTGCTGACCGACGCCCTCGGCACCGTGCAGGCGATCGTGGCCGGCGCCCTGATCTGGGGCTTCGGCTGGCAGTGGGCCGACCCGGTCGCCTCGGTGCTGATCTCCCTCCTGGTGATCTACTCGGCGTGGTCGCTGCTCAAGGAGGCGACCGGCGTGCTGATGGAGGGCGCGCCGGCGCACATCGACGTCAACGAGGTCCACACCGCCCTGGCCGAGCTGCCCGGGATCCTCGAGGTCCACGACCTCCACGTCTGGACGATCACCAGCGGCATGGAGTCCCTCTCCGCCCACGTCGTGGTGGAGGACCGCCGGTTCGACTGCGACGTCCTCACCGAGATCCGCGCCACCCTCCACCAGCGCTTCGGCATCCATCACATCACCGTGCAGATGGAGACCGAGGCGTTCGAGGAGCACCCGGCGCCCTGCTGAGCCGGAAGTTTCCCCAGCATGCCCACCGCATGCTAAAATCTCTATAAGGAAATTCGTTGGTCCCTGGATGTTGTTGGCCCCGGTGTCACCTGGCGGCGTAAGGAGCCCTATGCGCGTTTCAAGAGTCCTCGTCCCTCTCTTCCTGTTGATCGCCGGCCTGCCGGGCCTGGCCCTCCATGCCGCCGCGAGCTCGAACAGGCTCGTCCGGGTGCCGCAGGACGCGAAGACGCTCGACGCGGCGATCGCCCGGGTGGCGGACGGCGGGGCGATCGAGATGGCGGCGGGGACCTATCCGTCGCCTCCCAACGGCTTCACCATCAACAACGCCCGCAAGGGGTTCACCATTCGCGCGGCGGCGGGGGCCGCGGTCGCGCTCGACGGCGGCGGCAGCCGCAATCTCCTGCGCTTCATCAACTCGAACCGCGCCCGCGGCAAGCAGGTGATCTTCGAGCGGCTCACCTTCCAGAACGGCAGCACCGCGGACACCGGGGAGTCGGGGGGCGTGACCCTCTCGGCCGCCGACGCCCTGTTCCGCCGCTGCTCGTTCGTGAACAACCGCGCCACCGGCTCGGTGACCGGCGGCGGGGCGGTCAAGGCGCTGCCGGGATCGAGCGCCACCTTCATCAGCTGCTCGTTCCGCGGGAACTCCTCGCCGCTCCGCGGCGGCGCCCTCGTCGTGCGCTCCTCGGACGTCTCGATCCAGGGGGGGGAGTTCGTCGGCAACCGGACGAACCTGCCCGGCCACCACCCCAACTCCTTCGGCGGCGCGATCATGGTGCTCGACGGCACCCTGAGCGTCTCCGGCGTCCGTTTCGAGGACAACCAGGCGGGCTGGACCGGCGGCGCCATCTACGCGATCGGCAGCTGGGACCGTGGCTCCAGCGTCTTCGTGACCCGCTCGACCTTCGCCGGCAACCGGGCGGTGGCCGATCCGTGCTGCGTCAACCCCGCGCCGACGAGCGGCGGCGCCATCCATGCCGAGGACCTGACGTCGCTGCGGGTGCACGATTCCCTCTTCGTGCGCAACCGGGCGGACGTCGGCGGCGCGGTGGACGGCTACCGCCCCGACGTCGAGATCCACGGCTCGGTCTTCCAGGCCAACATGGGCTCCGGCGGCGCCATCTCCATGGTCTCCCCCGACTTCGCCGACTCCTCGACCGAGAACGGGGCGATCAACCGGCGGCCGGCCCGGCTGGTGGTCACCCAGTCGCTGCTCCAGGGGGGCGGCGACCCGGTGCCGGCGACCGGCGGCTGCATCCTGGCGAGCGGCGACACCAACCGGATGTACGGGAACGACGGATCGGTCCCCCCGGCCGGCTCGCTGGCCGACAACCGCGCGCGGGTGGAGATCCGCGGCGTCGTCTTCTCCGACTGCGACGTGGCCACGGCCGCGGACGGCAGCGGCGGCTTCGGCGGCGCCCTGCTCGGAGAGCTGATCGACCTCGACATGGCGGACTCGATGGTCCTCGACTCGGACGCGCGCGGGCCGTCCGCGGGGGGCGGCGGCCTGGCGTTGCGGCAGGAGTCGAACGCCCGGATCGTGCGCACGACGTTCGCCCGCGACAGCGCCGAGAAGTGGGGCGGCGCCCTTTTCCTGGTCGGCTCGACCGCGCAGGTGGACGGCTGCCGCTTCTACGGCAACGACGTCGTGCCGGGGGTCTTCGAGGCGCTCGGCGAGTCGCGCGGGGCGGCGATCTACACGAGCCCGTTCACCAATCCGGCGCGGCCGCGCAACGTCGGCGGCGTGGTGGCGAATTCGACCTTCAGCGAGAACCTGGGCCTGCCGGTCTGGGACGTCGACCCGCAGGACGGCCCGGTCAACGAGATGCGCTATGACGGCAACCGGTTCGACTCCACGGTCTTCGGCGACCGCGTCTACGTCGACACCCTGGTGAGCACGGGGGGGATGAGCGCCGGGCAGCTGAACGCCCTGACCGTCTTCCGCGGCGCCCGGGGGGCGACGCTCAAGAGCGCGGTCCCCAACGCGCAGATCTTCAACCCGAGCGAGGGGGTCGTGCGGATCGTCCCCTCCCCGAACGGCGCCGGCGCCGGCGCCGTCTCTCCCACCGCGTCCGAGCTCGCCTACGCCTGGACCGGCGGCTCGGCGGCGATCGGGACGGTGCCCCTGGCCCAGAAGACGGGGCTGCTGGAGGTGCCGCCCGGCGACTACTCCCTGACGGTCGACGGCACCGCCGCCGCGACCGTCAAGGCCACGGGCTCCTGCACGGCCGGCCCCTACCTCTGCCTGGCGGGCAACCGCTTCCGCGCCGAGGTGGTCTGGAAGAACGGCGCCGCCGCGGCGCCCGCGCAGGCGGTGGCGGTCTCGGGGGACACGGGGTACTACTGGTTCGTCGATCCGGCCAACGTCGAGCTGGTGGTCAAGGTGCTCGACGGCCGGGGGCTGAACGGCAGCTTCTGGGTGTTCTACGGCGGCCTCACCAACCTCGCCTACACCCTCACGATCACCGACACCACGACCGGCGCCGTGAAGGTCTACACCAACCCCGCCGGCAAGTTCGCCAGCGCCGGCGACACCAGCGCCTTCCCCGCGCCGGCGGGTGCGGCGGCGGCCACCGCCGCGACCGCGGCGACCGCTCTGGCGACCAAGGCGGCGGGACCGACGAGCCTGCTGCTGGGCTCGCGCTTCCAGATCGAGCTGACCTGGAAGGACCTCGCGGGGAGGGCCAGCGCGGGGCAGGCCGTGCCGCTCACCAGCGACACCGGCTACTTCTGGTTCACCTCGCCGGGCAACGTCGAGGTGATCATCAAGGTGCTCGACGGCCGCGGCCTGAACGGACACTTCTGGGTCTTCTACGGAGCGCTCAGCAACCTGGAGTACACGATCACGGTTACCGACACCGTGACCGGCATCCGCAAGACTTACACGAATCCCGCGAAGAAATTCGGCAGTCAGGGGGACACCACGGCGATTCCTTCGAATTGATCGTGCCCCCCTTAGAAGGGCAGATTAGAAGGGCAGCCGCCGCCCCTCGATCTCCAGCAGCCGCGACTTCGCCTCCAGCCCGCCGCCGAAGCCGGTGAGCGAGCCGTCGGCGCCGATCACCCGGTGGCAGGGGACGACGATGGGGATCGGATTGGCGCCGTTGGCCCGCCCCACGGCGCGCGAGGCGCTGGGACGGCCGATCGCGCGGGCGATCTCGCCGTAGCTGCGGGTCTCGCCGAACGGGATCCGCCGGAGCTCGTCCCAGACCGAGCGCTCGAAGGGGGTGCCCTCGGGGGCGAGCGTGAGGTCGAACTCGCGGCGCTCGCCCGCGAAGTACTCCGCGAGCTGGCGGCGCACCCCGGCCGTGCGCGCCGGGTCCTCGACGACTTCGATCCCCCGCTGGCGCATTCGCTCCGTGATCTTTTGTGAATCACGGCCCTTTCCAAACTCGACGCGGACCACGGCGCCCGCCTCGTCGACGACGCAGAGCAGGGGGCCGCAGGGGCTTTCCATCGTGGTGGTGTAGTAGGTAGTCATCAGTCAATCCTTTAGGCTTTGCCAGAGGTGGAAGGTGGCCCAGCTCCGGTAGGGAGCGAAGGGTTGCATCAGCTCCCGGGTGGCGTCCGCGTCCGGGCGGGCGGGGAGGGCGAAGAACCTCTCCAGACCGCGCACCAGGCCGGCGTCGCCGACCGGCAGGCAGTCCTCGAAACCAAAGCAGCGCATCATCAGGTAGTTGGCCGACCAGGGCCCCAGCCCGCGCACGGCGAGCAGCTCCGACTCCATACGGACGGCCGAGCCGGCGGCCAGACGGTCGAGCGCCAGCCCTCCTGAGGCGACGAGGCGGGCGGTGCCGATCAGGTACTCGGCCTTGCGGCGCGAGAACTGCTCCGCGGCGAGCTCCTCGACCTCCAGGTTGGCCACCGCCTCGGCGCTGGGCGGGGTGTAGAGCCCGTCCGCCACGAGGGTGCCGGTGCGCTGCACGAGCCGCTCGCGCAGGGTGAAGGCGAACGCCAGCGTGATCTGCTGGCCGACGATCACCCAGGCCAGGGCGTCGAACGGGTCGGGGATCTGCGGGATGCGGAGCCCGCGCCGCCCCTCGATCAGCGGCGCGAGACGGGGGGTGGCCGACACCCGCCGCTCGAATGGGCCGGGGTCGCGGTGGAGGCCGAGCAGGCGGAGCAGATGGGCGTGCGCCCGCGCCGCCGCGTCGGCCGGCAGCGGCCCCGGGGACTCCAGGGTCGCGCGGACGGCGCCGTCGCCGATCTCGGCGCGCAGCACGGCGGGCGCGCCGCCGAGACGCACGCCGGTGGCGAGGCTCCGCCCCTGGACCCGGATCGTCAGGCTCCCCGCGTCCCGTCCCAGGTACTCCAGCGCCGGCGGCGTCGAGTAGGAGGCGGGAAGGGCGATCTGGAACGCCGAGGCCCCCAGCAGGCGCCGGTACTCGGCCGGGGTCATCGCCGCCAGCCGGCGGAAGTTCTCGTTGAAGGTCGAGAGCCCCTCGTAGCCCACCTCGAAGGCCACGTCGACCACCGAGCGGTCGGTGGCCAGCAGCCGCCGCTGGGCGGCGGCCACCCGGGCGCGGGCGAGGATCTGGGCGGGAGTGGTGTGGAAGTGGAGCCGGAACAGCTCGTGGAGCTTCGAGGCGCCGAGCCCGGAGGCGCGCTCGAGGTCCTCGACCCCGCCGAAGGCGGCGGGATCGCCCCCTGCCCGCTCGGCCAGCGCCTCGACGATCTCCTGGTCCGGATCGCGCCGGCCGTAGAAGTCGTCCGGCCGGCAGCGCTTGCAGGGGCGCAGCCCGGCCGCGACCGCGGCCTTGGGGGTGTCGAAAAAGCGGACGTTTTCCGCCTTCGGCTTGCGGGCGCGGCAGGAAGGGAGGCAATAAATGCCGGTGGTGAGCACGCCGGTCAGAAAACGCCCATTGTAAGCGGCGTCGCTCGCCATCATGCGGTCGATCATGCGGTCTCGCGCCAGTGCCATGCCGCGAATATAGCGCCCGCGGACCTGCCGATCCACCGGATTTCTCCGCCGGAATTTCCGCCGGCGGTACGCGGGATCCGATTCGTCCGCGCACCAATCCCCGCTACAATCCCCGCCCATGGCGGACGATCCTCGCGACTTCACCCTGATTCAGACCGATGCGGACCTCGCCGGGGCGGCCCGCGGCTGGGCCGCGGCGCCGGTGCTGGGACTCGACACCGAGTTCGTCCGCACCAACACCTTCTACCATCGCCTGGGATTGATCCAGGTCTCGGACGGCCGGACCTCCTGGCTCGTCGACCCGCTGGCGGCGCGCGATCTGTCCCCCCTCGCCGGCGTCTTCCGCTCCCCCGGCGTCAAGGTGCTGCACTCGGCGAGCGAGGACATCGAGGTGTTCTACCGTGCCCTCGGCGTCCTCCCCGAGCCGCTCTTCGACACCCAGATCGCCGGCGCCATGGCGGGCGCGGGCGCCTTCCTGAGCTACCAGAAGCTGGTGGCCGCCTACCTCGGCGTCGAGCTCGCCAAGGAGGAGACCCGCACCGACTGGATCGCCCGCCCCCTCTCGGCCGGCCAGCTCGCCTACGCCGCCGAGGACGTGACCTTCCTCCTCCCCCTCTACGAGCGCCTCAAGGATGAGCTCACCGTCCTGGGGCGCCTCGCCTGGGCGTTCGAGGACTCCGCGGCCCTGCTCGACACCTCGCGGTTCCAGACCGACGACGAGACCGCCTACTTGCGCATCAAGGGGGCCGGCCGGCTCGACCGCCGGCAGCTCGGCGCCCTCCGGACCCTGGCGTCCTGGCGCGAGAAGGAGGCGCGCGGGCGCGACCTGCCGCGGAGCTTCGTGCTGAAAGAGAAGCTGCTCCTCGACCTCGCCACCCGCCGGCCGCGGGAGGAGAAGGACCTCCGGCGCCTGCCGTCCTTCGATCCCCGCCAGGCGGCCCGGGACGCCGACACCTGGCTGCGGCTCCTCGCGGAGGCGGAGGAGGCTCCCGAGTCCGGACTGCCGCCGCGGATCTCGGGCAAGCCCTTCTCGGCGGCCGTGCGCGAGCTCGAAGACCGCCTGCGCGACAAGGTGCGCGAGCGGGCGGCGGAGCTCAACGTCCCCCCCGAGATCCTCGCCCCCCGCCGGGCCCTGGACGCCCTGCTCCGGCTCAACCTCGGGTATCCGGAGCCCCGCCTCCCCCGCGAGCTCGACGGCTGGCGCCGCGAGGCGATCGGCGAAGAGCTCCTGCGCGAAGCGCGCGCCGCGGCTCCTTAGACATCAGAAGGCGTCGCCGTCCCCCACGCTGGCGAACCGCCCCTGCGGGTTCGAGTAGGTCTTCACGCGGCCGGTCAGGGTGTCGGTCACGGTGAGCTTGTACGCGACGTTGGAGAGCGCGCCGTAGTAGACCCAGAAGTGGCCGTTAACCGCAGTGCCGTCGAGCACCTTGACGACCGCCTCCACGTTGGCGGCGTCGAAGAACCAGAAGTAGCCGGTGTCGCCGCTGAGCCCCACGGCCCTGCCCGCGCCGGTGTTTCCCGCGAAGTCCTTCCATGAGGTCTCGACCGCGAATCGTCCGCCGTTCAGGCAGAGGCGGCCGGGGCCGGCCACGCAGGTGCCGGTGGCCTGCGCGAGGTCGAGCCGCTCGGCGACCTCGGGTGGAGCGCCTGGAGCGGCCGCGAGCTTCGCCGCGTACGCCCCGAGAGGGCCGAAGGCCTGGGTGTCGCCGACGCTGGCGAACTGCCCGGGAATGTTGAGGTACCGGCGGGAGGCCCCGGTCGTGGTGTCGGTAACGGTGAGCGTGTACTCGACGTTCGAGAGGGCGCCGTAGAAGACCCAGAAGTGGTTGTTGACGCCGCGGCCGTCGAGCACCTTGACGATGGCCTCGACGTTCGCCGGATCGAAGAACCAGAAGTAGCCGGTGTCGGAGGAGAGCGCGACCGCCTGGCCGACGCCGTCGTGCTGCGAGAAGTCCCGCCAGGAGGTCTCCACCCGGAAGCGTCTGCCATTCAGGCAGAGCGCCATGGCGGTGGGCTGGCAGGCGCCGCCGCCGCCCAGCGGCAAGGCCCAGAGCTCGTCGCCGGAGAGGCCGTCGTCGGCGCCGAAGAAGAGCCGGTCGCCCGCCACCGCCAACCACGAGGGGTAGGAGGACGAAGCCTCGGGAGCGATGTCCTGGGTCAGCCGGGTCCCCTCCGGCGTGCCGTCCGTCTGCCAGAGCTCGAAGCCGTGGAGCCCGTCGGTGGCCGAGAAGTAGAGGCGCCCCGCGACGTCCTGGAAGCCGCTCGCCTGGGAGCCGCCGCTCCCTGGAAAGATGTCGCGCAGCAGCGTGGTGCCGGCGGTGGTGCCGTCGCTGCGCCAGGGCTCGACGCCGTGGACGCCGTCGTCGGCGTCGAAGAACAGACGCGAGCCGAGGACCCGCAGCCCGAAGCTCGGCGAGTCGCCGTAGCTGTGGTAGCCGCTCTGGACGAACCGCTGGACCGCCGCCGTGCCGGCGGGGGTGCCGTCCGAGCGCCAGAGGGCCGGCCCCTCGCCGGTGGGCAGGTAGGCGGAGAAGTAGAGGCTCCCCTGGAAGGCGGTCAGCTCCGAGGGGAGGGCGCGGGTGGCGTTCGAGCCGGGGAAATCGGTGACGGCGGTGGTCCCCTGCGGCGTGCCGTCGCTCCTGTAGACCTGATAGTCGAAATCGTCGGAGCCGGGCTTCAGGGCGACGAAGTAGACCCGCGCGCCGATCTGCGTGAACCAGGGGTCGCGCAGGGTCCGGGAGCCGCCGAAGACCTGGACGGTGCCGCCCGGCGAGCCGTCCGTCCGCCACATCTGGGTATCGATGCCCACGGTCTCTTCCGCCAGGAACCAGAGGTCCGGGCCGGCGACCCGCAGGTACTTCAGGCCGTCCAGCCCCGCCGGGAGCTCGACCGCCCGGACCGTCCCCTGCGGAGTCCCGTCGCTCTTCCAGAGCTCGGCGCCGGCGGAGCCGCGGGTCAGGGAGAAGAAGAGCTGGTTCTGGAAGGCGACCGGGGAGACGATCTGCTGGTTGTTGAACGTGGCGATCAGCGCCCCGCCGCCGGGCGCGAGGCTCCAGAGCTGGCCACCCTCGAAAGGATCGGCCCGCACCAGGAAGGCCCTGCTGCCGGCGGCGACCAGGATCGACGATTCGTAGCTGCAGGAGAGGTCCGGTCCGCCGGGCACGAGGGCGGTCTCCCCCCCGGCCCGGCTGGACCAGACATGGCGGACGTCCCCGTCGCAGGCGGTGAAATAGACGCGGTCCCCCACCGCCACGGTGTTCATGATGTCGGAGGAATTTCCTCGCGTGCCCGCCGTGACCTGCCGGGGGCCGTCCGGGCCGCCCTCGATGCGCCAGATCTCCTGGCCATCTCCGGAGTCGGTGCGGGCCGCGGCGTAGACCGTCGTCCCCAGGAAGGCGATGTCGGGAGAGCGGTCGCGCCGGACGACGGTGTCGATTGGCGCCAGCGAGCGCGATCCCTGGGGGGTACCGTCGCTCTTCCACAGCCCGGATCCCGCGCTGTAATAGACCCCGCCCGGCCCGGCGGCGAGCTCGCTCGTCACCTCGGCGCAGGGCTCGGCGCAGGCGGACCGGGTGCCGGCCGCCGTGCCGTCCGTGACCCAGACCTGGGAGCCCTCGTTCACGGGGGCGGCGCGGAAGAGGAGCTTGCCGCCCAGCGGGAAGAACGTCGGCGGCAGGTCGCTCTGATAGAAGCTGCAGCCCGCGCAGACGGCGGTCGTCGAGGCGGGCGTCCCCTGGGTGGACCAGACTCCCCAGCCGTTCAGCCCGTCGGTGGCCCAGAAGACCACGCGGCCGCCGAGGAGAGCGAGGGAGCCGGGCGGCAGGCCGCCGTCCCCGAACGTGTCGTCGCCGCGGAAGGGGTCGTGGAAGCCGAACTCGGTGATCCGGACCGTCCCGGCGGGAGTGCCGTCGCTGCGCCAGAGCTCCGCGCCGTGCTCGGCGTCGTCGGCCACGAAGTAGATCCTGCCCCCCAGGGCCTTGAGGAACAGCGTCTGGCGGAAGGGCTCGGCGGGCGCGAAGTCGGTCAGGGACCGGGTGCCGCCGGCGGTGCCGTCGCTCGTCCAGAGCTCCTCGCCGGCGGTGCCCTGAGCGAGGAAGAAGATCTTCGTCCCCAGCGCTCCGAGCTGGCGCGGCGCGCTCGCCAGCTCCTTGACCAGGACCGTGCCGTCGGCGGTGCCGTCGCTCACCCAGAGCTGGCGGTCGTACGCGAAGAAGACGCGATCGCCGGCGATCGTGAGGCCGGCGGGACGGGAATCCGAGCTGACTCCGTGGAGGACCCGCACGATCCGTGTCCCCTCGCGGCTGCCGTCCGTGCGCCAGAGCTGGCACCCCTGATCGCCGCAGCCGGCGAAGTAGACCACGTCGCGCCCGAAGGCGACCGGCGGCTCCTCGCCGTAGACATCGGCCAAGCTGACCCGGAATAGCGGGTCCGGGAGGAGAAACGTGCCCTCGCGCGTGCCGTCCGAACGCCAGAGATAGCCGTAGCTGGAGGACGATTCCTGATGGGCCAGGCCGAACAGCAGGGAGTGGGCGGTGCCCAGGGGGACCGGATCCGAGGAGCAGCGCCCCGGGCAGAGGTCGGCCAGCAGCCGCGCGCCGGTGCCGCCGCCGTCGACGCTCCACAGCTCGCCTCCCGAGCTCTCCTCGTAACCGCGGAAGAGGACCTTGCCGCCGATCGACCCGAGGTCGCTCGTGTACAGGCTCCGCTCATACCCCCGGCCCGGGTTGATGTCCTCGACCAGCGACGCTGTCTGGGCGGAGGCCCGGCCGGCGAGCAGCAGGAGGGGCAGAAGCAGCAGGCGCGTCCGTCGTCTCGGGTGTCTCATTCGATGATCTCCTCGCAACGCGATCAGAAAGCGGCGCCGTCGCCGACGCTGGCGAACCGCCCTTGCGGGTTCATGTAGGTCTTCACGTGGCCGGTCAGGGTGTCGGTCACGGTGAGCTTGTACTCGACGTTGGAGAGCGCGCCGTAATAGACCCAGAAGTGGCCGTTGACCGCCGTGCCGTCGAGCACCTTGATCACCGTCTCCACGTTGGCGGCGTCGAAGAACCAGAAATAGCCGGTGTCGCCGGTGAGCCCCACGGCCCTGCCCGCGCCGGTGTGGCCGGCGAAGTCCTTCCACGAGGCCTGCACGGCGAATCGTCCGCCGTTGAGGCAGAGACGGCCGGCGGCGGGCACGCAGGTGCCGGTGGCGGCGGCGGCGGACGTCGCGATCTTCGGCGGCAGGCCCGCCGCCGCCACCGTTAGACCCTCGTAGGCGCCGAGCGGACCGAATCCCTGGCTGTCGCCGACGCTGGCGAACTGCCCCGCGGGATTGAAGTAGCGGCGGGTCAGGCCGGTCTGGGTGTCGGTTACCGTCATGGTGTACTCGACGTTGCTGAGGGCGCCGTAGTAGACCCAGAAATGGCCGTTGACGCCGCGGCCGTCGAGCACCTTGACGACCGTCTCCACGTTGGCCGGATCGAAGAACCAGAAATAGCCGGTATCGGCCGAGAGCGGCGCCGCGTGGCCCCCCCCGGTGTTGCCGGCGAAGTCGCGCCAGGAGACCTCCAGCCGGAAGCGGCCGCCGCTCAGGCAGAGGGCCGTCGCCGAGGGCTGGCAGGCGGGGCCGCTCAGCGGCAGCACCCAGAGCTCCTCGCCGGTGAGGCCGTCGTCGGCGGCGAAGAAGACCCGGTCGCCGGCCAGGGTGAAGTGGTCGGGACGGGAGGAGGCCCCCTCCGGCGCGATGTCCTGCACCAGCCGGGTGCCAGCGGCGGTGCCGTCGCTCTGCCAGGGCTCGAAGCCGTGGACACCGTCGTCGGCCGAGAACAGGACCCGGTCGCCGACCTTGAGGAAGCGGGGGGCTCCGGAACTCGTATCGCCCGGCAGGAGGTCGCGCAGCACGGTGGTGCCGGCGGCGGTGCCGTCGCTGTGCCAGAGCACGCGGCCGTGGACGCCGTCCTGGGCGAAGAGCACCAGCCAGGGCCCGACCGCTGTCAGGCCGGTGGGGTACGGCTCGTTCGCGTACGGGTCCTCGGGATCGACGGCGAAGCTCTCGAGCAGGACCGTTCCGGCGGCCGTCCCGTCCGTCCGCCAGAGGCCGGGAACGTGGTCCGCCGTGATGGCGATGAAATACAGGTTCCCCTGGAGGGCGGTCAGCTCCCGGGGGTAGGCCCGCGTGTAGGGGTCGAAAGGCTCAGGGTCGAGGTCGCGGACCATCGCCGTGCCCTGCTGCGTGCCGTCGGTCTTCCAGATCTGGGGGTTGTGGTCGTCGTCCGGACCGAGGAAGAAGACGGTGCCGCCGATCGCCGTGAGCTCGAGCGCGGAGGATAGGTAACGGTTGCCGAAATCTACCGCCTTGCGCGTCCCTCCCTGGGTGCCGTCGGTGCGCCAGATCTCGCCTCCGGACTCGGCGCTGTCGTAGACCGAGAACCAGATCTCGGAGCCGAGGACCCGCAGGTCCCCGATGTTCTGGAGGTTCGCCGGCAGCGTGGTCGCCCTCGTCGTGCCCTGGACCGTGCCGTCGCTGCGCCAGATCTCGGTGGGATGGGACTCGACGCTGACGACGAAGTAGAGCCGGTCGCCCAGGACAACTTGCCCGCGGATGCGACCGCCGTCCGGCAACTGCGTCAGTTGCAGGGCGGTGCCGTCGGGGGAGACCCGCCAGAGCTGATCCGGATCGAAGTACTCGGGCTTGGTGAAGAACGTCACCCCGGCGGCGCTGAGAGGCTGGAGCTGGGTGTCGCAGCTCCAGAAGAGGTCGGGCGATTCCACCGTGCCGGCGGCGGTGCCGTCGCTGCGCCAGAGCGCCTGCTGGTACTGGCTGCAGGCGGTGAATACGACGTCGCGACCCAGGGCCGTCAGGTTGCCGATCTCGGACGAGCCATTGCCGGCGGCGGCGTCGGCGACGATCCGGGTCCCCCCGGGCGTGCCGTCGCTCGCCCACAGCTCCACCCCGTACCGGGCGCCCGGATCGACGGCCGCGAAGAAGACCTGGGAGCCGATCGCCGCCAGCTCGAGGGTGGAGAGGATGCTGTTGTAGGGGTCGTAGGCAGGACCGGGGACCGAGAACCGCCGCGTCCCTCCCGGCGTGCCGTCGCTCGCCCAGAGCTCGGCGCCGCCCCCTTGCGAGCTGACGGCCGCGAAGAAGCCGGCGCCGAGGAGCGGGACCGGCTCCGAGCGCGCGCCGTCGCAGGTCCCCGGGCAGACGTCCTTCGGCAGGGTGGTGCCGGCGGCGGTGCCGTCGGTGGCCCAGAGCTCGGCGCCGTGCTGTGCGTCCTTGGCCGCGAACAGCAGGCGGGTGCCGACCTTCACCAGGGCCGCGTGCGGGCTCGAGAACGAGCAGGAGGAGCAGAGCGGCGCCGTCGACTCCGGCGTGCCGCTGGTCGACCAGGGCTTGAAGCCGTTGACCCCGTCCGTGGCCCAGAAGACCAGGCGGTCGCCCAGCAGCTCCAGGTCGGAGGCGCGGAGGCCGCTCTCGTCGAACGGATAGTCGCCGTGGCCGAAGGGGTTGAAGTAGCCCATCTCGGTGACCCGGCGGGTGCCGGTGGCCGTGCCGTCGGTCACCCAGAGCTCCGCGCCGTGCGTCACGTCGTCGGCCACGAAATAGGCCTTGCCGCCGAGCGTCTTGAACCAGTAGGTCTGCTCGAAGGGGGATATCGCCTGGAAGCTGGTCAGCACTTTCGTGCCGGCGGCCGTGCCGTCGCTCACCCAGAGCTCGTTCCCGTTCTCGTCCATCGGCGCGACGAACAGGAGCCGGTTGCCGAACGCCGCCGGGTGGCTCAGGTAGCCCGGGAAATCCTGGATCTCATGCGTCCCGACGACGGTGCCGTCGGTGACCCAGAGGGTCTGGCCGACGAGGTAGAAGATCCGCCTGCCGGTGGAGGTGAGGCGGAAGGCGTTGTATCCGAGCTCGTTCGGGTTCTGGAACCGCTGGGTCCCGGCGGCCGTGCCGTCGCTGCGCCAGAGGCCGCACCCCTGCCCCTTGTTGCAGCCGGAGAAATAGATGAAATCGCCCAGCCAGGCGGTGTCGGTGCCGGTGTCGCTGTCGAAGAAGAGCGACACCGGATCGTCCGCATTGGGGAGGAGGGAGGTGCCGGCCCGGGTGTCGTCCGAGCGCCAGAGGAAGTGGTTCTCCTGCTGGTAGCGGTGATCGATGAACTCATAGCCGAGCACCGCCGTCCGCGTCGTCCCGAGGGTGCGAGGTTCCGAGGAGCACGGGCCGGGGCAGAAGTCGGCCAGCAGGCGCGTGCCGCGACCCTCGCCGTCCGAAACCCAGAGCTCCCGGCCGGAGCTGGGCTCCTCGGCGCTGTAGAAGACCTGGCCCTTGAAGGCGAGCAGGCCCGCGGGAGCCGAGCTGACCGGCAAGGACGGCGTGTCCTGCGCGATGTCGCGCACCAGCGACGCCGTCTGGGCGTGGAGCGGCAGCGTCGAGAGCAGGACGGAAACGAGCAGGAGACAGGAGATCTTCGCTGACATAAACACCCCTCCGGAAGGCTCACATCGAACGGATGGAGCGATTATAGAAGAATGCCGGCCGCCACGATTCCGTTTCAACGCGCATACCTCTTTGGCAGAATTCAGTGTTGTAGTAGGCTCAGAGTATGACAATCGACGACGAGGTGCGGCGGGCGACGAAGCTGTTGGAGACGGTCATGCAGGCATCCGGATTGACGCGGAAGGACCTGGACCAGAAGCTCGGGGCGGGGCCCGGTTACGTCAGCCAGGTGCTGACCGGACGGATGGAGCTCAAGTTCCGGCACATCCTGTCGGTCCTGCGGGCGCTGGACGTGGAGCCGAGCGTCTTCTTCCAGACCCTGTATCCGGAGAACCGCCCCTCGACGGACGCGGTGGTGATGGAGGAGTTCCTGCGCCGGTTCCAGAAGCTCGGCTTCGGGAGCCAGTCCACGCCGCCGCCACCGCCGCCATCGACCCTCGATCCCCAGGAGCTGGAGCGGATGATCCAGAACGCGGTCCGCACCGCTCTGGCCGGGGCGCCGGCCCGAGAGACCGCCGCGCCCGGGGAGCCGCCACCTCCCTCCCCTGAAAACACGAAACCCCGGGGCAGCCGCAAACCCCGGGGCGGAAACGGCCCAGCCGCCAAGAACTAGCTCGAAAGAGCGGCTTGCCGAGCGGGAAAGCGTTCGATGCGCCAGATTTCGGTGGTCACCGTCCGCAGCAGGGCCGCCGTCGCCTGATCGGTCTCCAGGACATGCCGCAGCATGAGGAGGGCGCCGAGCGCCTCGCGCTGGATGCTGCGAACCCGGAAGATCGCGATCATCTCGTCGATGACCTCCTTGATCTCCGCCGTCCTCCCCTGGTGCAGCCAGAGGGCTGCCAGATCGAGGGAAACGAGGGCTACGTCATAGGCCAGATCGGCGGTCTTGAACCCTTCCCTGACCTGGAGGAGGATCTGCTCAGCCCGGCCGCTCTCGCCGAAGTGTGACGCGATCCGCCCCTCCAGCCAGAGGCGCCGCAGCCGCTCGAAGTGCCCGCCATGGACATCGTAGAGCGCGCCCGCCGTGCCCAGGAAACGCTGGGCGTCGGCGGTGAGGCCGGAGTCGACCAGGCACCAGAGCAGGTTGTGGATCGCCGCGAGGACGAGCTTCGGATCGTGCGCCGGATCGACCTGCCGGATCCCTTCGATCAGGAACCCGATCGCCTCCTGGGGCTCGAGCGCGTGGGTGGCGGAGATCCCCTTGCTGATGAAGGTCCGCGCCGCGGCGTGCGCATCCCCCTCGTGGCGGGAGATCGTGTACACGCAATCGAGCAGGAGACGGGCTTCCTTGAAGCGTCGCTGGTCGATGTAGAGCGAGGCCGTGAGGTCCATGATCCGCGAGAGGAGCGGGAGATCGCCGGTTCCCTGCCCCGAACGGGCCAGCGCGCGACCGAGAGCGGCTTCCGCCGTGATCAGGTCGTTCGCCACCCGGTGCGCGTTCCCGAGCTCGGCCAGAGCGCGAGCCTCGAGATCCGCCAGCTCCGCGGAATCCCCTTGGGCCGCGGTCTCCCGCTCGGCGAGGGTCAGGGCCAGCGAAGCCGACAGGATCATCCCTTCCGGATCGCTGTAGCGAA
Source organism: uncultured Acidobacteriota bacterium (assembly GCA_963698025.1). GTDB lineage: Bacteria > Acidobacteriota > Thermoanaerobaculia > Multivoradales > UBA5704 > DATARR01. Next base: position 5,811,931 of record OY969112.1, read on the forward strand.
GATTGCGGCAGCGCTCGAGAAGAGCTTCATAGAGGTTCCGATCCGCCGGGTTCCGCCCCTGCGGAGCGAGGACGTCGAGGGCGGCGGAGCGCTTCGGACGCGCCTTGTCGGCGCCGGACGGGCCTATCGCCCTTTCACGTGCCAGGTTCGAGGCGTACTGCCGGGCGGCGGCGAACGCCTTGAACATCGGGAAGTCGTACTCGGCGTCGGCGCCCGGCACGCTATCCGGCATCTCCGGCGCCAGGGGCCCGGTGGCGAAGACCACGGAGGCGAGGGGCACCATCCCCGCTCGGCATTGCTGGCAACCGCTCAGAAGATGAGAGATGATCGGTGCCGCCTGATGGGATGACATCTCGCCGAGCAGGAAGTGTTCCAACTCGGCGGCGCTTGGATGCCGTTCGCCTCGTTCTCCTCCTCTGGCCATAGAACCCTCCCTGACTGGAAAAGATGTCGCGCAATTATCGCATAAATCTTGCTTCGCGTCTCACCGTTCCGCCCGGAGCGAATCCGGGTTCCAGGGGAGATCTCGGCGCGAGCCTAGCCGTTGGGATCGATCGTGCCACCCGCCTCGGTCCTGGGGAGCGGCGTAAGATCGTAGCCGCTTCGGTTTGGAGCCACGGAAGTGCCGGCCTTGTCCATGCGGTCCGTCTGCCCGGACGCCGGCCCGGCCCAGAAGCTGCCGATCCAGGAGAGGATCTGGTCGAGGACGCCGGGAGTGTGGACCGCGTGGGCCCGGGAAGACCGCGCGTGGGCCCCCGGAGCCGCCATCGCCGGCAGGGCGAGGCAGAGGACCGCCAGCAACGCGAGGACGGCCGTCAGGCGTCGGACGACAGTGGGTCGAGACATTGAAATCCCTCCTAAATCGGGGGCGGCCGGAGACCTGAATGGCCCCGCGCCCGCGGTGATTTCACAATTTTTTACGTCCAGATTCTGGGATCAGGGTACCACGTCCGCCGAATCCTCGGGAGACGTCCTCATCATGTTAGTGCTGTCCATGGACGAAAAGGAGCCGTTCGCGCCCAAGAATTTTTGGGGATCGGACTTAAAGGTATGGCTTCGAGCCAATATTCAGACAGGGAATAGGCCCCCGGGAGAGGCGGGCTGCCGCGAGCCGTGGAGCTCGCGGCAGCGCTTCGAGAGATCCGGGCGTCAGTGCGCCCGGACCCAGTCGAGGATCGGCCGCCAGACCTGCGTCTGGGCGTCATTGGCCAGGAACAGGTCGGCGTGCCCGTAGTCGGCGATCCGCTGCGCGGCGGGCACCTTGTGGACGATGTGCGACGTCACGTCGGTGCTGCCGAGGAGCGTCGTGGTGTAGAGGCCGAGCTCGCCGAAGCCGCCGCCGGCGCCGATGTAGAGGACCGGCACTCTGATCTCCCCGAGATGATCGTCGAAGCGCACGTCGGTCTGGCCGCAGGTGGCCTTGTCGGCGTCCGCCAGCTCGCGGTTGGGCTGGTAGGGGGAGGCGGCGATCTCGAAGTGGAAGAGATCCTGCTCGTTCGAGTAGAGGAGGCCTGAGGGGGCTCCCTGGGCGTCGAAGGTGCCGGCCGTGAAGTGGTAGAACGGCGTGGGCTCCAGGCCGCCGAGCAGCGCGAAGGTCTCCTCGCCCACGAACAGGCCGGCCTGGCGGTTGGTGAACCCCGGGACGACGGCGGACGGGCCGTTGGGATCGGCGACCGCCGCGCCACCGATCGCCTCGATCAGCGCTCCGGAGGTCGCCGCGTAGCTCCCCTGGGCGATCGCGGCCTCGCTGGCCTGCTCGCGCTGGCAGGCCTTGGCCTGGAGCTCCGGCACGTCGGTCTTCAGGTAGATGTCCACCGGGATGAACCCCTTGACCTGCCGCAGCGCGGACGGGACCCGGGTCTCGCCGTCGAGATAGGCGTAGCCGATCTGGCCGCCGCGGCTCCAGCCGAGGAGGAACAGCTTGCCGAAGCCGCTGCCGGTGAGCGCCCGGGTGACGCGCGCCGCGCCGATCGCGACGCCGAGGTCGCGGGCATCCTGCTCCAACCCCCAGTGCTTCATGAACGAGAGGTCGGTCACGCTCGCCGGCACGAACGTCCAGCGGTAGTCGATCCCCCAGACGTCGATCCCGTTCTCGGCGAGGAACACCGGCAGGGGATTGGAACGCCCCTCGAACGCGGCCCGGAAATTCCAGATGTCTCCGGGGGCCAGGAAGACCGCCCGCGAGGCGTGGACCGGCACGTTCGGCGCCGTCTCCTTGACCACCCGGTGAACGCCGATCTGATCGTACGGCCCGGAGCCGACGCGGACCGTGAAGAAGTACTCGGCCACGTCGGCCGTGAGGGCGTGGCGCTGGATGGCCGAGACCGGCTGCGCGGCGGTAGCCAGAGAGGGGAGGAGGAGGGCTCCGGCGAGGAGCAGAAGCATCGTCGGCTTTCTGAGCATGAATGAAATCTCCTTGAAGGAATCCGCACCATGAACGTCCGTGGGGGGGCGACTCCCCTCATGAAGCGTGCGGGATTCGGGCGAAAGCGAGACGGGGAACCTCTACTGCACCTGCTCCTTCGTCTTCAGGAACTTCAGGTTCGGCCACTCCTCGCCGGTCGTCTTCAGGTGCCAGGCGTTGCGCGCCAGGAAGACGGGGGAGCCGTTGTGGTCCTCGGCCATGGCGGCGTGGTTGGCGTTGGTGAACTTCTTGAGGATCTGGTGGTCCTCGGCGTCCACCCAGCGGGCGGTGAACAGGGTCGTCCCCTCGAAGTGCACCGGAATGTTGTACTCCGTGCGGATGCGGTCCGCCAGCACGTCGAACTGCAGGGCGCCGGCGACCCCCACGATCCACTCGTTGCCGAAGGTCGGCCGGAAGACCTGCGCCGCCCCCTCCTCGGCGAGCTGGAGCAGGGCGCGGCCGAGGTGCTTGGAGCGCATCGGGTCCTCGGCGCGCACCTTCTTCAGCAGCTCCGGCGCGAAGCTCGGGATGCCGGTGAAACGCAGCTCCTCCCCCTCGGTCAGCGCGTCGCCGATCCGCAGGTTGCCGTGGTTCGGGATGCCGAGGATGTCCCCCGCCCAGGCCTCCTCCGCCAGCTCGCGCTCGCGGGCCAGGAAGAGGACGGGATTGTGGATCGACATCGTCTTGCCCGAGCGCACGTGGAGCAGCTTCATGCCGCGCTCGAAACGTCCCGAGCAGAGGCGGATGAAGGCGATGCGGTCGCGGTGCTTGGGATCCATGTTCGCCTGGATCTTGAACACGAAGCCGCTGACCTTCTCCTCGTGCGGATCGACCGTGCGGGTCTCGGTCGGCGCCGGCCGCGGCGGGGGAGCCAGCTCGACCAGCCCCTGGAGCAGCTCGCGGACGCCGAAGTTGTTGACCGCGCTGCCGAAGAAGACCGGCGTCAGGTGCCCCTCGCGATAGGCCTCGAGATCGAGCGGCGGGCAGAGGCCGCGGGCCATCTCGACCTCCTCGCGCAGCCTGGCCACGGCGTGGGCCGGCAGCTTCTCGTCGAGCTTCGGATCGTCCAGCCCCTGGAGCACCTCGCCGTCGCGGGCCACGTCGCGGCGCGCGCGGTCCATCAGCACCAGGCGGTCCTGGCGCAGGTCGTAGGCGCCGAGGAACGCCTGCCCCATGCCGATCGGCCAGGCGGCGGGGGTGACGTGGAGCTGGAGATCCTGCTCGATCTCGCTCATCAGGTCGAAGGGGTCGCGCCCCTCGCGGTCGAGCTTGTTGATGAAGGTGACGATCGGCACGTTGCGCAGCCGGCAGACCTCGAACAGCTTGCGCGTCTGCGCCTCGATCCCCTTGGCGGCGTCGATCACCATGACGGCCGAGTCGACGGCGGTCAGCGTGCGGTAGGTGTCCTCGCTGAAATCCTCGTGGCCCGGGGTGTCGAGCAGGTTGAAGGTGCAGCCGCCATACTCGAAGGTCATCACCGAGGAGGTGACCGAGATGCCGCGCTCCTGCTCGACCTTCATCCAGTCCGAGCGGGCGCGCCGGGCCTCGCCGCGGGCCTTGACCGCGCCGGCGAGCTGGATGGCGCCGCCGAACAGCAGCAGCTTCTCGGTGAGCGTCGTCTTCCCCGCGTCGGGGTGCGAGATGATGGCGAAGGTTCGCCGTCGGGAAACCGGATCGTTCGTCATGTCCATGGATTGTTACGCTCCGCGCTCGGCCGGGCGGAGCGCCCGGGACGGGAGGTCCCACTGGTCTGCTTCGTCTATGAGAACACGGGACGAGCCCGCGGCCTTCCCTGGAACGGGCAGGGAATCTTAGCACGCCGCCGCCCGCGGCTCCGCCGGCGGACCCTGTGGTAGATTCATAGCTGTTCAGCTAAGAAAGGAGAATTTGATGACGAAGTCGCGAATCACCCTGCTGCTCCTGGCTTTCGCCTTCCTGGTGGTGTCCCGCCCGGGCCTCTCGGCCCCCTTGGCTTCCACGGTGCCGGCCCTCTGCGCCGCGAATTCCTCCATGGCGGAGCTCCCGTTCTTCAGGCCGGGTGCTGCAAGAGAAGGGAACGATCGAATGATTCTCACCCTGGAGGCCCTGCCGTGAAAACTTACGTCCTGATGACCGGCATACTCTTTGGCGCGATCACCCTTGCGCATGTCTGGCGGGCCATCGTCGAGGGGCCGGCCCTGGCTACGAATCCCTGGTACATCCTGATCACGGTTGCTGCGGCCGCCCTGAGTCTTTGGGCCTGGCGCCTGCTTCGGCGGCCCCGCCGCCACAATTTATAGCCAACCTTCTACGGAAGGGAAGCTTGATGAAGTCGAGACTCACCCTGCTGCTCCTGACCGCTGCTACGAGCGCGAAGGTGGGCGCGTCGTTTCTGCGACAACGGGTGTGCCGCCCTCAAATGGCAGCGGCTCAAAAACGTTATGAGAAGCTCGCTGAGATGATCGAGCGCCAAATTTAAATGGCCTGAGATTCACCTGCACCACCTCCAGAAGAGTCACTTTACTTTTTGGAGCGATCACCATCGCACGGGTCCTGCGGATGATCGAGGAACGGGCTTTCGCCTTTACGATCGACCAGGGAATCCGCTTCTAGAGACGGTCGTGTCCTGTCCAGAGGGCGCGTGGTCCCTACCCTCCAAAGTCCCAGCTTGCAAAAGCTTGATCCGGTGCGCCGATCCGAGCCTGAGAAGCCCGGCATTATCTTTGCTAAAGTCGGACAGTACGCCCAGGAGGGCGCGATATATATTCAAAGCGAATGTACGCATCGGGAGGTCGCAAATGCGTGGGCGGACAGCGCAGTCAGGGCTCGGGTTGATGATCGGCCGTCTGATGCTGGGAGCGGTCGCGATGGGTGCGCAGGAGCCTGCTCCGTCGCTCCCGGCGGCGGAGTTCGGTGCCTCGATCGACGTGCGTACCGTGAATGTCGAGGTGGTGGTCACCGATCGCAAAGGAGAGCGGATCCAGGGACTCAAGGCCTCCGACTTCCGGCTGACGGTGGATGGCCGCCCGGTTCCCCTGGATGATTTCGCCGAGGTCCAGGATGGGCTGGCATCCAGCCCTGCCACCGATTCTGCGCAGCCCACGGATACCGGAGCGCCAGCCGCTTCCACCGCCGCTCCGGCGTCTCCCGCCGCGGCGGCGGCTCCGGCCCAGGTGGGGACCAACTATCTGGTCTTCGTCGACGAATCCTTCGCGGTCGCCTCCGACCGGAATCTCATGTTGCAGCTCCTGGCGAGAGACCTGCCGGTCGGGTCCGCGGACCGCATGGCGATCGTCGCGTTCAATGGCCACAAACTGGAGCGGCTGAAGGATTGGACGGGGGACCGCGACGCCTTGCGGCAAACCCTGCGGGAGATCCAGAACCGCACATCGCATGGCATCGAGCGTCTGGTGCAGCGCGCGCGTGCCGCCGAGGACGACCCGTCGGAAGATGGCGAATGGCAGGATCTCTTCGGCGAGACGCAGAGCGCGGCGCAGGCCGCGGCGGCGGCGATGCGCGGCGTGTCTCTTCCCGCGGGGCGTAAGGTCCTTCTCCTGATCTCCGGCGGCTGGGCCTCGTTGCCGGAGCGTCCGCTGCTCGCTTTCCCGAAGACGCCGGAGGAGAGGAATCGATCGGTTTCATCCGCGGCCCTATCTCGAAACCCCGCATCTCGAAACCCCGCGAACAGGTCCGCGGCCCCCGAGAGACGGGAGCTCCCGAGCACCGCGAACCTCGCGAGCGCCGCGCATCTGTTCGAGCCGGTGACAGGAACGGCGAATCTTCTGGGCTTTACGATCTATCCGGTCCTGTTGACGCAGCACAACGTGACCGCGATCGGGGACGATGTGCTGCCCGCCACGCCGACGCCGATCGAGGACCTGGGCTTTATCTCTACGCCCTGGTCGCTCAATGTCAACGACGCCATGGGGTTCGTGGCGCGGGAGACCGGTGGAAAATTGCTCTTCAACACTCTGCGGACCAGCGTCTTCACAAGGATTGCCGCGGACACCCGCTCGTATTACGGGCTTGGCTTCACCCCGGAGTGGCGCGCCGATGGCGGCAGCCACCGGATCTCTGTGGAAATGGTGAGGCCAGGGCTCAAGGCGCGCAGCCGGAGCAGCTACGCGGATCTGTCGAAAGGGGAGGTGGCGGGGCTCAGAAGAGACAGCCTGCTCCTGTTCGGCATCACTCCCCAGGCGGAGGCGATGCAGGTCGAGACGGGCAAGCCGAAATGGACGGGAATCAACCGGATCGAGGTCCCGGTGACGTTCATCATTCCTGCCAAGGTGCTGAAGCCGCTGCCGGCCGATGGCGGCTATGTGCTGCGGGCGAGGCTCTCGATGGACACTCTGGACCGCGCGGGTGGAACGAGCAAGCTGCGGGACGTGCCCATGATGATGAAACTGCCCGCCGCGCCGCAGCCGGGGGATTTCATCCGCTACCACACCACGGTGAAGCTGCGCCGGGCCGAGCAGCTCCTGACTTTCGCCGTGCTGGATGAGGAAGGGGACGGACAGGGCTTTGCCGAGCTCAAGTTCAAACCCTGAGATGAGGCTCTATCCTCCCGTAACGAAACCACGGGATCGAGCCGCGGCGCGCCAGCCGACCTCGCCGAGCACCCTACGCAGCACCCGGCTAGCGGCTGAGCACGAGCAGCCGGCGCGCGGGATTCACGGTAAGCTTCGCCCGGCGATCCCTCGCCGGAGTGGGGAGGTTCAAGGATGCCGCGGACCCACGAAATCTCCAGACAACGCCGCCGCGTGCCCTGGCTTGCCCTCTTCCTCGGGGCTCTGGCGTGCGGCCTTCCCGCGGCGGCGGGCGCGAAGGATCCAACGATGCCTGACAAGACTCCCGCCGTGAAGCTCGCGCGAAGCAGCAACGCTTTCGGTTTCGACCTCTACCGGCGCCTGCGCGAGAAGCCCGGCAACCTCGTGATCTCACCGGCGAGCGTCACCACCGCTCTGACCATGGCCTGGGGCGGCGCCGTGGGGGAGACGGAGGCACAGATGCGGCAGGTCCTCCATCTGGAGGGAACGGCCGGCGAGATCCTGGCCACCTCGGGACAACTGGACCGTTCGCTACGGGACCCGTCCCGTCCGGTCGTCTTCCATATCGCCAATCAGCTCTTCAGCGACCGGAGCTACAAGCTCGCGCCGGCCTACGTGGAAAGGACCGCGGCGGCCTTCGGCGCACCCGTCGAGCTTCTCGACTTCAGATCCTCCCCGGAGCGCGCCCGCCTCCAGATCAACGAGTGGGTCGAGGAGAAGACCGCGCATCGCGTGAAGGACCTCATCCCACGGGGCGGAGTGGTGCCGCTCACGCGCCTCGTGCTCGTCAACGCGATCTACTTCCTGGGCGATTGGATCACTCCGTTCGATCACGATGCGACGCGCCCGGCACCCTTTCACCTGACCGCGTCCGAGACCCGGGACGTGCCGACGATGAACCGGACAGGCTCGTTTCGCATCGCTCAGCGGGACGGCGTCACCGCTCTGGAGATCCCCTACAAGGGGGGCGAGCTCTCGATGATGCTCCTCGTGCCCGACCAGATCGCGGGGCTGGCGGCGGTCGAAGGCGCGCTCGACGCAAACCGGCTCGACGATCTCGTTGGCGTGCTGAAAAGCGAGCGCGTAGCATTGTCGCTGCCGAAATTCGAGCTGAACCCCGGCGCCTCCCTGTCGCTCGGTGAGGATCTGAAAGCCCTGGGGATGCCGCTCGCCTTCGATCCCAGGAAGGCCGACTTCACTGGCATCGCGAACCCGCCCAACCCCGACGAACGTCTCGCCATCGCGGAAGTCTTTCATAAGGGTTTCGTGCGCGTCGACGAGAAAGGCACCGAAGCCGCCGCCGCCACCGCGGTGACGATGCGGGCGGGGTCCGCGATGTCCGCGCCACCGCGCCAGCTCAAAGTCGACCGCCCCTTCCTCTTCCTCATCCGCGACAACGCGAGCGGGCTCGTCCTCTTCCTGGGGCGCGTGAGCGATCCGGGCCGGTCTTAGACGCCGTTGCATTCTCGGCTCCGCAGCCAGGAATCCGTCTAGCGGTCGATCATGGACATCACGGTCGGGTTGTAGCGAGGCCCGGAAATCTTCTCCGGCGCGAGCGCGTCGTCGAGCGCGCTCCTCTGTGCCGCGTCCAGCGAGATCGAAGCCGCGGCGACGTTCTCCTCCAGGTACTTGACGCGCTTCGTGCCCGGAATCGGCACGATGTCCGGTCCCTTGTGAAGCAGCCAGGCGATCGCGACCTGTCCCGGCTTGACGCCGAGCGACCGCGCCATCTCTCGCACCGCATCCGCGGCCCGCATGTTGGCGTCGAAGCTCTCACCCTGGTAGCGAGGGTCGCCGCGACGGAAGTCCCCCTCGGGATATTCCTCGGCCCGCTTGACCTCGCCCGTCAGGAAGCCACGTCCGAGCGGCGAGAACGGCACCAGGCCGATGCCGAGCTCGCGAATCGCCGGCAGGACGTCCGCCTCCAGGTTCCGCTCCCACAACGAATACTCGCTCTGGAGCGCGGAGACCGGATGGACGGCGTGGGCGCGCCGGATGTTGGCGACGCCCGCCTCAGAGAGGCCGAAAAAGCGCACCTTGCCCTCGGCGACCAGCTCGCCCACCGTGCCCGCCACCTCCTCCATCGGTACCGCCGGGTCGACGCGGTGCTGGTAGAGCAGGTCGATGCGGTCGGTCTGGAGCCGCCGCAACGACCCTTCGACCACGCGGCGGATGTGCTCCGGCCGGCTGTCGCGGCCGGTGCCCACCTGCTTCCCGTTCTCGATGCGGAAGCCGAACTTCGTGGCGAGGGTTACCTGATCGCGCCGCCCCTTGAGCGCCCGCCCCAAGAGCTCCTCGTTGGCGTAAGGGCCGTAGACCTCCGCCGTGTCGAGGAAGGTGCATCCGAGCTCGATGGCGCGGTGGATGGTGGCGATGGACTCCGTCTCGTCCGCGGGGCCGTACGACTGGCTCATGCCCATGCAGCCGAGGCCGACGCCCGAGACCTCGAGGCCCTGTCGGCCTAGCTTGCGTTTTTCAAGACTCATGCTTCTCCTCCTCTTTTCGTCAACTCTCGAGTCATCTCGATCATCGTTCGCCGGAATCCCGAGCGAGCGAAAAGGCGCTGCGCGGGCTCGTTCCGCTCTGCCGTCGAGAGCACGACCCTCGGCGCGCCTTTCGCCTTGAGCGCCTCCAGGGTCGCGTCGAGCAACACCCGGCCGACGCCCTGCCCGCGATGGGCGGGATCGACCACGATGTCATACAGCACGCCCGCCGGCCCGCGCAGCGACATGTAATCATTCCCCTCGACTCCCGCGTACGTATAGCCGATCACCCCGCCGTCGCGCTCGGCGACCAGGATGATGATGTTCGGCTTATCGAGCTGCGTGCCGAGAAACGAGCCGTATCCGTGCTCGGTCTGCGGCGTCGCGGCGATGAAGCGGTCGGGGTCGAAGTCGTGGTGCGTACGGACGAGGAGCGCGCCGAGCCGGCCAATGGCTTTGAGATCCGCGGGCGCCGCGGGGCGGATGAGAACGGCCGGCAAGCTCATGTTGACGCTACCTTTTGTTGTACTGTTCGTCGCTGACCTTTTCCAGCCAGTCGACGGCTTTGCCATCCAACGCTTCGTTGATGGCGATGTGTTGCATGGCTGTCGTCGGCGCCGCGCCGTGCCAGTGCTTTTCGCCCGGCTCGAACCAGACGACATCGCCGGGCCGGATCTCCTCGATCGGCCCGCCCTCACGCTGCACAAGGCCGCCCCCAAAGGTGACGATCAGCGTTTGCCCGAGTGGATGCGTGTGCCATGCGGTGCGCGCGCCGGGCTCGAACGTGACGGCGTTGCCGGCCGCTCGCGCCGGAGCGTTGGCCGCGAATAGAGGGTCGATACGGACGGTGCCGGTGAACCAATCGGCCGGGCCCTTCCCCGAGGGCCGCGAGCCGCTACGCTTGATTTCCATCGTACGCCTCCTTGGTCTTACTCATTTCGACGCTCCTCCTCAGGCGATGGATGCACTTGCCGGGCCAGGGGGCTCCGGAGCGCGGGGCGGTATGACGATCCTCGAACGTTCTTGGACGATTCTGCAAATCCTCGGAAGGTATCCAGGGTTCGCCAGAGGGGCTAGGATAGGGATATTGAACCTGGACGCCGCCAGTGCGGGCTACAGGGTGGGTTACGACGACGCCTCGCAATTCAGCCGGGAGTACAAGAGGCTGTTCGGACAGCCCCCGTGCGGGACGTGGAGCGGCTGCGCGAGGCGGCGAGGGGATAGGCCGGGACCGCCATGAATCTGGAGGCGCGAATGGACAAGATCAATCTGGAAGCGAAGCTGGCCACGTTCTCGGAACACTGGCAGCCGCGGACGATCGGCCAGTTCAACGGCCACGACCTGATGGTCGTCAAGGCGCAGGGTGAGTTCGTCTGGCACCGGCACGACGACACGGACGACCTCTTCCTGGTGCTCAAGGGCCATCTCATCCTCGAGATGCGGGACCGTAGCGTCTCGCTCGGCCCCGGCGAGCTGTTCGTGGTCCCCAAGGGGGTCGAGCACCGTCCGGTGGCCCGCGAGGAGGTCCATCTCCTGCTCATCGAGCCGGCCGGCACGCCGAACACCGGCGATGCGGCCACCGCCCAGCTACGCCGGGTTATTTAGATCCCTCGCCGGCCCGCGAATTAAAAAGCAAGAACCGGAGTTCTGGGTTTCAGGAGGCGGCGTAGAGTCCTCTCAGCAAGGAAAGGAGCCTTTATGAACGCCCTGCTGAAACCCACGACCGAATACACGACCGACGACGCCCGGTGGGAGGCCGTCGCCGGCAAGGACCGGAACGCCGACGGGAAGTTCTACTACTCCGTCAAGACCACGGGGGTCTACTGCCTCCCCTCCTGCCGGACGACGCGGCCGGCTCTGCGCAAGAACGTCGCCTTCCACGATTCTCTCGAAGACGCCGAGCAGGCCGGCTTCCGGCCGTGCAAGCGCTGCACCCCCAAGGGGCCGACGCTCGCCGAGACGCAGGCCGCCGCCGTGGCCCTGGCCTGCCGCGCCATCGAGACCGCCGAGGAGCCGCCGGCGCTCGACGCCCTGGCCAAGGCAGCGGGGATGAGCAGCTATCATTTCCACCGCGTCTTCAAGGCCGTCACCGGCCTCACTCCGAAGGCTTACGCGGTGGCCCACCGGGCTCGGAGAGTACGCGAGGAGCTCTCCCGGAGCGGCACCGTGACCGCGGCGATCTACGAGGCCGGGTTCAACTCGAACAGCCGCTTCTACGCGCAGTCCGCCCGGACGCTCGGCATGACTCCGACGAGCTTCCGCAAGGGCGGAACGGGGACGACCCTCCGGTTCGCCGTCGCCGAAGGCTCGCTGGGCTCCGTCCTGGTGGCGGCCTCGGAGAAGGGCGTCTGCGCCATCTTCCTGGGCGACGATCCCGACGCCCTGGTGAGGGAGCTTCAGGACCGCTTCCCGAAGGCCGAGCTGATCGGCGGGGACGCGGCGTTCGAGCGCGTCGTCGCCCAGGTGATCGGTTTCATCGAAGCGCCGAAGACCGGTCTCGACCTGCCGCTCGACGTCCAGGGGACCGCCTTCCAGCAGAAGGTCTGGCGGGCGCTCCAGGAGATTCCGGCCGGCTCGACGGTGAGCTATTCCGACATCGCCGGGCGCATCGGCGCGCCCAAAGCGGTCCGCGCCGTCGCCCAGGCGTGCGCCTCGAATTCGATCGCGGTCGTCATCCCCTGCCACCGGGTCGTTCGCAACGACGGCAACCTCTCGGGTTATCGCTGGGGCGTCCAGCGCAAGAGCGCGCTGCTCGAGCGGGAGGCTGCACGATGATCGATACGGCGGCTGGAGTCGCGAGCTCCGGTCACCGGCACACGCTGGGAGTCATCTTCCACGACGCCCGGTGAGCGGCGCCGGAGGCTCGGAACGACCGGTGAGCCTCTCGCCGGGCGTTTTTGCGTCATTCCACGTCAAGCCGGGGGTGGGCGCGTCCCGTTTTCGGACTTTGGAGCTATGATTTTCCCAGGCCAAGGAGAAAATCACGTGAGATTCTTCCGTCACAGCGTCATCCCGCTATGGATCGGTGGACTGGTCGCCGGCTTGGTGATCTGGGCGACGGAGCTCATCGGCTCCCAGATCTACCCGCTTCCTCCGGGCGTGAACCCCGAAGATCCCGCGTCGCTCAGGGCGGCGATGGTCGACCTGCCCCTGGGAGCCCTGCTCCTCGTCCTGTTCGGCTGGACCGTGGGCACGTTCGCCGGAGCCTGGATCACGGCGCGCAGGGTGGACCGGGCGCCCATCGCCCACGGCCTGACGCTCGGCGCGTTTGCCCTGGTGGGCGGCGTCGTCAACATGCTGACACTGCCGCACCCGGTCTGGTTCTGGATCGCGGGAGTGGCGGTCTTTCTGCCCGCGGCCTACCTGGGCGCGAGGCTGGGCGCCAGCCCTGGACCGAAGGACGAGGCGCTGGCCTCCGCGTGATCTCGATAACCTCCGTGAGGTGCTCTCCACAGGGGCTGAATTTCGTCGGCTACTGTCCCCCCAGATCGCGGCTCGCGCACCTACAAGGTCAGGGAGGCGTGCGAGGCGGGGAATCTATCGCTTCGCGGAGCGCGTCCCGCACGTCGAATTTCTGAATGGGGCCAGGCTGACCCCAAAGGAAGGAGCAACGATGTCGAAGCTGGTTCGAAACTCCATGAAGTGGTTGCCGGTCCTCGCGCTGGCGCTCGCGTTTTTCCTCGGCTCTCCCAGCCTGTTCGCGGCGGAAGAGCCGTCCGGTCCGGCGGTCAAGGCCGCCCACCCCATGGATCTGACGACCTTCCTGGACTCCCTCAAGGCCGACAATCAAGGCTTGCCGGGAAATCAGAATCTCCTCCCCACGCCGGAGAACAAGGTCATCTATTGCTCGTACCAGGGGTGCCCCACGGGTCAGAGGTGCTGGTATTGCCACAGCAATTGGGTCTGCATCTACAACTACCCCGATCCGGACCAGGTTCCTCCCGGCTGCTCGGGCGGACCTGTCTAGAAGTCGGCCGGTCTGGAAGCCAGTACCCGCCGGGAGCCGCCTTCACGGTCTGGCGCCCGAGAAGCTTCGGAAACGCGGGATAAGCTTCCAGTGGCGGAATGGAAGCTTCTGCCGGGCTCTGTAGGGGTATCTGGCGCACTGGCAGCTTACGGCGGTCCTGGGTAAGCTTCCGCCGGCCGAAATAAGCTTCCAGCGGCCCATGGAAGCTTACCGTGTGCGGCGGTAAGCTTCTGGCGGCAAAAATAAGCTTACAGCGTCGCGACGGAAGCTTCCATCGGGCCACGGAAGCTTCCGTCGGTCGAAAGATGCTTACAAGGATGCAATGGAAGCTTCTGCCGGGACTCTGTATGGGTATCTGGCGCGATGGAAGCTTACGCGTCCCTCGGTAAGCTTCCATCCGTCGAGATAAGCTTCCGTGAGCAAAAATAACCTTACGGTGTCGCGACGGAAGCCTCCATCGGGCCACGGAAGCTTCCATTGGCCGAGATAAGCTTCCGAGATCGCAGGACTATACGAGCCGAGGACGCCCTGGGTAGGGGCCTGTCCGGCGAGGAGAACGAGCTGACGGCCGCGGTCCGCCCGGCCTGAGCGGGTGTTCCCTGATTCGGCTGTAGAATGGCCGGCCAGTCATACGCCCTTTGTCTTATGAGGATCCCCATGGTCGAACGCCGTTTCCTGGTCCTGCTCGCTCTCGCTACTTCCCTGTGCGCTCCGGTTTTCGCGCAGGACACCCCTTTCCGCGACCTCTCCCGCGAGTCTCTCCAGGGCCTCCCGCCCCGCGGCGGCGCCTGGGAGATTCCGCTGCCGCGGCACTTCCGGGCCCTGGAGGTGGACGTCAAGGCCCTCGAGACCCTGCTGGCCCGGGCTCCGATGGAACGTTCGGCGGCGGCCGCGACGGCGCCGCTCCTGCTCGCCCTGCCATATCCGGACGGCACGGACAGGCTCTTCCGCGTCGAGGAGTCGCCGATCCTCGAGCCGGAGCTGGCGGCGAAGTTCCCCGAGATCCGCACCTTCGTCGCCCAGGGGGTCGACGACCCCACGGCCACCGCCCGCCTGAGCCTCACCTCCCTGGGCTTCCACGCCATGGTGCTGTCGACGGCGGGCACGGTGTTCGTCGATCCCTACCGGCGGTGGGACGCGCGCTACGTTCTCTCCTATTTCAAGGACGAGGCGCGCAGGCCGGCCGGGCCGGCGTTCCACTGCGACGTCAAGGACGAGAGCCCGGAGGAGGGTGAATCCGCGCGGGAGGTGCCGCCGGCCGTCCTGGCCGCCGCCACCGGGACTCAGCTCCGCACCTATCGCCTGGCGATGGCCGCCACGGGCGAATACTCGGCCGCGGTCTGCCTTCCCAATCCGGCGGCCGTGGCCTGCGCCCTCAACGCCATGGCGGTAACGGTGAACCGGGTCGACGGCGTCTACGAGCGCGAGGTGGCGATCCGCATGGTGCTGATCGCCAACAATAACCTGATCGTCTACACCGACGGCACCACCGATCCGTACAGTAACGGCGACGGTTCCACCATGCTGGGGCAGAACCAGAGCAATCTCAACAGCGTCATCGGCTCGGCCAACTACGATATCGGCCACGTCGTCTCGACCGGTGGGGGAGGGGTCGCCAATCTGAATGTGCCGTGCACGAGCGGCAAGGCGCACGGAGTCACCGGCCAGCCCAATCCGATCGGCGACAGTTTCGACATCGACTACGTGGCCCACGAGATGGGGCACCAGTTCGGCGGCGCGCACACGTTCAACGGCACGACTTTGAAATGCGGCAACGGCAATCGCAGCGCCGGGTCGGCCTACGAGCCGGGCAGCGGCACCACGATCATGGCCTATGCCGGCATCTGCGGCGCCGAGGATCTCCAGCCGCACAGCGACGACACGTTCCACACCAAGAGCTTCGATCAGATCGTGGCGTTCTCGACCGGGGCCACCGGCAGCTCCTGCGCCGTCATCACCGCCACCGGCAACAATCCGCCCACCGTCAACGCCGGCGCGGCCCATACGATCCCGAAGCAGACGCCGTTCACTCTCACCGGCTCGGCCACCGATCCGGACGGCGACCCCCTGACCTACATGTGGGAGGAGGCCGATCTGGGCTCCGCCGCGCCGCCCAACGACGACGTCGCCGCGGTGCGGCCGATCTTCCGCTCGTTCGTGCCGCTGACGGTGCCGAGCCGCACCTTCCCCCGCCTCGCGGACATCCTCGCCAACGTCGCGACGATCGGCGAGTCGATGTCGACGCGCAACCGCACGATGAATTTCCGCCTGGTCGCCCGCGACAACCGCGCCGGCGGCGGCGGGGTCAACTACGCCGCGACCACCGTGACGGTGAACGCCGCCGCCGGGCCGTTCGCGGTCACCCAGCCGAACACCGCGCTGACGTGGACCGGCAACAGCGGTCAGACGGTGACCTGGAACGTGGCCGGCACCAGCGCCGCGCCGGTGAGCTGCGCCAACGTCGCGATCGACCTGTCGACCGACGGCGGCAACACCTTCTCCACGCCGCTCGCGGCGTCGACCGCCAACGACGGCTCGGAGGCGGTGACGATCCCCAACCTGCCGACCTCCCAGGCGCGCGTCCGCGTCTCCTGCGTGGGCAACGTCTTCTTCGACATCTCGAACGCCGACTTCACCATCACCGCCGACAGCGGCCTCCCGGCGCCGACCCTGACGTCGATCTCTCCCACCAGTGGCCCGTTCGCGGGCGGCACGCCGGTCACCCTGACCGGCACCGGCTTCGTCAACGGCGCGACGGTGCTCTTCGGTTCCGTGGGGGCGGCCGCGGTGACCTTCAACGATTCCACCTCGCTCACCGCCGTCACGCCGGCTCAAGGGACCGGCACGGTGTCGGTCACCGTCACCAACCCGGACACCAAGAACGCCACGCTGAACGCGGCTTTCCTCTATTTTGACCACACGGGTCAGCTCATCTTCTCCGACGGTTTCGAGAGTGGAAACTTCTCGGCGTGGAGCTCGGCCGTGCCCTGAACATCCGGGCTTGCTGAGGCTGGACTACCTCGCCGACGATTCCGCCGCGGCCAGCCCCGCCGCCCGCCCGGTGGCCCAGGCCCAGAGGAAGTTGTAACCGCCGATGGGACCGAAGGCGTCGAGGATCTCGCCGCAGAGGAAGAGGCCGGGGTGGCTGCGGCTCTCCAGGGTGCGCGGATCGATCTCGGAGAGCGCCACGCCGCCACCGGTGACCTCGGCCTTGCGGTACCCCTCGTCGCCGGTCCAGGGGAGCGGATGGTGGACGAGGGCCTCGACCAGCCGCCGGCGCTCTTCACGGCGGAGTTGGGCGAGGCCGCGCGAGCCGTCCACGCCGGCGTCCGCGAGGAGGGCTTCGGACAGCCGGTCCGGCAGGTAGCGGCGGAGCAGGCCGGTGACTATCCCTGAGCCCTCGCGCAGAAGCCGGTCCCAACCCTCGGCGTCCATCTCCGTCCACTGCACGTGGATCGGCTGCGGCGGGCCTCCCGCGAGACGGGAGCGCACCGCGAGATGCGAAAGGTCGAGCACGGCCGGGCCGCTGTAGCCACGGTGGGTGAAAAGAAAACCGCCCTGGGTGGTGAGCGTCCGCTTCGGCCCCGGCGCGCGGAGGGTCACGTCGCGCGAGATTCCGGCCAGGGGGGCATAGCGGGGAGGATCGAGCGTCAGCGGCGTCAGCGCCGGGTAGGTCGGATGGATCGTATGGCCCAACCGGCGGACGATCGCGAAGCCGGTGCCGTCGCTCCCCGTGCCCGGCAGGGAGAGCCCGCCGGTGGCGACGATCACGGCCGCGGCAGGGACCGCCTCCTCGCCGGCGAGACGCACCGTCCAGGGGTGCCCCTCCCGGGGCGGCTCGAGATCCTCGACCAGAGCCTCGAAGCGGATCTCGACGCCGCGCCGCCGGGCGAGATCCAGCAGGCGGTCCCGCACCTGCCGCGAGCTGTTGGAGACGGGAAACAGCTTGCCCGTCCCGGGCTCCAGGGCCAGGGGGATCCCCACCTCCTCCTCGAAGAACCGGCGCTGCTCGGGCAGCGGCCAGGAGCTCAGGATCTTGCGCAGCGTATTGGGGGAGGAGTCGGTGACGAACCGTCCGGGATCGACCGCGGAAGGGAGGATGTTGCACCGTCCGCCGCCGCTGACCAGGATCTTCCGGCCGCCGTCGCGCGTGCGCTCCAGAAGCAGGACGCGCCTCTCTCCAGCCGCCGCGAAGATGGCCGCCAGGAGCCCGGCAGCCCCGGCGCCGACGACGACGGTGGGGAGGTCGTTCTTCACTTTTCCGCGGCCTGCTTTCCCAGCGAGCCGAAGCCGGCCGCGGGGAGGGATCTCGATCTCATTCCATTCTCCTTGGAGGTAGCGGGATTCTATCCGTTCCCTGGAAAGGACGGCTCTGTCGGACGATATGGGGCCGGCACAGGTAGAATCAGGGACATGGATCTCCTGGATCGCCTCCGCGAGCGCGCCGCCTCTCTTCCCGAGCTGAAGCTGGCGGTGCTGTTCGGCTCGACGGCCAGGGGCCAGGCACGCAAGGGAAGCGACGTGGATCTCGCTATACTCGTGAGCCCCGATACCCCGGAAACCCGGCGCAAGGCGCTGATCGAGCTGGAACGCGTGGCCGGTCGAGCGGTCGATGCCGTCTATCTGAACGAGGCTCCGCCACTTCTGCGTTTCGAGATTTCCCGCGATGGCGTTTTGCTCCTTGAGCGGGAAGAGGGGCTCTGGACCGATTTCAGGGTCAAGGCGATGGTGGACTGGTGGGACTGGGCACCCTATGCCAAGCGGATCGAAGAGGCGTCGATCCGACGATTGCGAGAGAAGGTGGCGCATGGTCAAGCCTGATCTCGTACGGAGGAAGGTCGCCGAGGCTCTGTCCCGGATCGCTGAAGCTGAGGAGATGCTTGCCAAGCCGGGAGAGGAGTTTCTTGGCGACAAGAGGGCCAAGGATCTGGCGAGCTTCTATCTCTTTCTGGCGATCCAGGACTGTATCGATCTCGCTTCCCATTGGGTGGCCGATGATGATTGGGGACCAGCGGACGATGCGGCTTCCGCCTTTGATATCCTTGCCGACCACCGGGCGATCGATCGCGAGCTGGCCGAGCGGATGCGAGATGCGGTCGGTCTGCGCAATCTGATCGCTCATGGGTACTCCCTCGTCAATCACGCCCGGATTCAGCGGGAGTACACGGCAGGCATTGCCAACCTTCGGCGATTCCTCGCCGCGACCGCTGACAAGGCCGGCCTGTAGGAAGATTTTCTCATCGGAAATCGTGGCTCGGCACCGCCACCAGCTCCTTCAGCGACCAGAACTTCTCCCCCTTCACCGACACCGTCCCGTCCCGCTTCTGGAGGACGCCTTCGACGACCAGGCCGGGGGAGCCCACGATCAGCTTGCGGTGCTGCACGAGGAGGTCCGGCGGCACCACGGCCTGCGACATGCCGGTCTCGTCTTCGAGGGTGATGAAGAGCAACCCCTTGGCGGTGCCCGGACGCTGGCGCACGATCACCGATCCCGCGGTGCGGACCTTGGCGCCGTTCGGCAAGGCGTCGAGGCCGGCGGCGGGGGTGACCCCTTTCTTCGCGAGCTGCTCGCGCAGGTAGGCGAGCGGGTGGGGGCCGAGGGTGAGCTGAACGCCGCTGTAATCGGCCCTGGTCTCTTCGACCGCCGTCATCTCCGGGAGCGGCGAGGGCTCCGGATCGGGGAGGCGGTCGAGCAGCGGGCCGGCCGGCTTGGCCAGCCGCGCCACTTGCCAGAGGGCGGCGCGGCGGGTGAGCCCGAGCGTCGAGAGCGCTCCGACGGAAGCCAGCCTCTGCAGCTCGTCCTCGTGGAGATCGCAGCGCCGCACGAGATCCCCGGCGTCGGCGAACGGGGCCCTGGCCTGCTCGGTCTCGATCGACAGCGCCGCCTTTCCACGCAGCCCGCGCACGAACCTGAAGCCGAGACGGAGGGCCCCGGCAGGCGGCGCCGTCCCGGTCCGCGGATCGCGTTCCCCTTCGCGCAACTCGCGGTCCTCCCAGCGGCAGAGGACTCCCGAGGTCTGGACGTCCACCGGCCGCACCTCGACGCCGTGCCGCTGGGCGTCCTTGACCAGCGTCGCCGGGTGATAGAAACCCATCGGCCAGGCGTTGAGCAGCCCGAGATAGAAGGCGGTGGGATGGTACGCCTTCAGGTAGGCGCTGGCGTAGGCGATCAGCGCGAAGCTCGCGGCGTGCGACTCGGGAAAGCCGTAGAGGGCGAAGGAGCTGATCCCCTGCACGATCTCCTCCTGCGGCTTGCCGGTGATCCCCCGCTCGTTCATCCCTCGGCGGAGCTTCTCGACGATCGCCTGCATCCGTTCGACCGAACGCTTCGAGCCCATGGCCCGCCGCAGCTCCTCGGCCTCGCCTCCCGTGAACCCCGCCGCCACCATCGCCACCCGCAACAGCTGCTCCTGGAAGATCGGCACGCCGAGCGTGCGCTCGAGGATCGGCTTCAGGCTCGGGTGCGCGTAGACCACCGGCTGCCGGCCGTTGCGCCGCTCGAAGTAGGGGTTCGCCAGGTTGCCCAGGATCGGCCCGGGGCGGATGATCCCCACCTGGATCACCAGATCGTAGAACTTCTCCGGGTGATTGCGCGGCAGCGTCGCCATCTGCGCCCGGCTCTCGACCTGGAAGACGCCCACGGTGTCCGCCTCCCGCAGCATCTTGTAGACCTTGGGGTCGTCCGCCGGCAGATGGGCGAGATCGACGTGGACCCCCTCGCGGGTGCGGATCGTCGGCACCATCTCCTCCAGGGCGGCGAGCATGCCGAGCCCGAGGAGGTCGACCTTGATGATCCCGAGGTCGGCGCAGTCGTCCTTGTCCCACTGGATGACGACGCGGCCCGGCATCGCGGCGGGCTCGAGCGGCACGACCTCGTCGAGACGCCCGGCGGCGATCACCATGCCGCCGGTGTGCTGCCCAAGGTTGCGGGGGAGGTTGTGGATGCGCGTCCAGAGATCGGAGAAGAGCTGGAGGCGCCGCTCCTCGGGGTCGAAACCGGCCTGGGCGAGCTCCTTGGCGAACGACTTCTCCTCGCCGTGGGAGGCGTCGTAGCTCCAGTTGCCGAGCTGACGGGCGAGCCGGTCCACCTGCTCCTCGGAATAGCCGAAGACCTTGGCGACCTCGCGGGTGGCGGAGCGGTCGCGGTAGGTGATGACGGTCGCCGTCATCGCCGCGCCGTGCGGGCCGTAGCGCTGGTAGACATATTGGATGACCCGCTCGCGCTGATCCCCCGACGGGAGATCGAGATCGATGTCCGGCCACTCGCCGCGCTCCTCGGAGAGGAAGCGCTCGAAGAGGAGGTCCATCTTCACCGGATCGACGGCGGTGATCGACAGCGCGTAGCAGACGGCGCTGTTGGCCGCCGAGCCGCGCCCCTGGGCGAGGATCCCCTCGCGCTGGCAGAAGTCAACGATGTCGCAGACGATCAGGAAGTAGCCGGCGAGATCGAGCTTCTCGATCAGGTCGAGCTCCTTCTGGATCTGCGCCTGGGCCCGGGCGGTGAGCGGCCGGAAACGGGCGCGGGCGGCGTTCCAGGTGAGATGGCGCAGGTAGGAGGAGGGGGTCTCGCCGGGGGGGAGCGGGGACTCGGGGAAGCGGTAGCCGAGGTCGGCCAGGGTGAAGTCGAGGGCCTCGGAGAGCTCGGCGCCGGCGGTGAGGGCCTCGGGGAGGTCGGCGAACAGGCGGGCCATCTCGGCCGCGCTCTTCAGGTGGCGCTCGCGGTGGGCGGCGAGGAGCCGGCCGGCGGCGTCGAGGGTGGTGTGGTGGCGGATCGCCGTCAGCACGTCGTGCAGCGGCTTGTCTTCCGGATTGGCGTAGCGCACGCCGTTGGTGGCGAGCAGCGGGAGGCGGAGCTTGCGGGCGAGATCGACCAGGGCCTGGTTCCGGTGCTCCTCCTCGCGCAGCCGGTGGCGCTGGAGCTCGACGTGGAGGCGGCGGTTGAAGAGGTGGGCGAGCCGCTCGAGCAGCCGCCGGGCGGGATCGATCCCGCCGTCCGCCAGCTCGCGGGCGAGCGGCCCCTCCTCACCGCCGGTCAGACAGTGGAGACCGGCCGCGTGCTCGGCGAGCAGGTCCCAGGCGACTCGCGCCTCCCCCTTGCCGCGGCCGCGGGCGGCGGCGGTCAGCAGCTTGCAGAGGTTGCGGTAGCCGGTGCGGTCGGCGGCCAGGAGGGTGAGCCGGGCCTGCGTGTCCACCGCGCGGGTCGAGCCGTGATCGGCCGCCTT
Organism: uncultured Acidobacteriota bacterium; assembly: GCA_963698025.1. Classification (GTDB taxonomy): domain Bacteria; phylum Acidobacteriota; class Thermoanaerobaculia; order Multivoradales; family UBA5704; genus DATARR01. The sequence goes on from OY969112.1 coordinate 5,833,533, forward strand.
GGGGTCCGGCACCAGGCCGAGGGGGCCGAAGCGCGCCCGTTTCTGCCAGAGGCTCGGCTCGTCCTCCAGCACCACCTCGGCACCCACCAGCGGCTTGATCCCAGCCCGCTTCGCCGCCTGGAAGAAGCGCGGCGCGGCGTAGACGCCGTTGGCGTCCACCAGCGCCATGGCGGGGAGCCCCAGAGCCGCCGCCCGCTCGACGAGATCCTCGGGGAGCGAGGCGCCGTCGAGAAAAGAGAAGGCGGACGCCGCATGCAGCTCGGCATAGGGCGGCGGGGTGGATCTCCTGGCCATACCAGGAGGTTAGGCGTCAACACAGCGTAAATCAAGCGGGGGCGTTTGGCGAAGCGCCCCCGCGGGTCGATCTCATCCGGCCATTTCAGGCGGCGGCTTCGCCGCTCATCTGCTGGCGGCGCTTCTCGTACCAGACCCGCGCCTCGTCCTCGGTATCGACGAAGGTGAGCGGGTTGGCCTCGGGGCCGCGCCGGAAGAGGTTGGCGGCGGTCAGCAGCAGACGGGCGAGGACCTTGGCCTTCAGGGGAGCGTTCTTGACCACGGTCCCGCGCAGCGGCAGCAGCTTGACCGTCTCCGAGGCCTCTTTGCGCACCGCCGGCGGCAGATCCTCCAGCTCCGTGAGATCGATGAGGTAGAAGAAATAGGGGACATCTTTCCCGAACCCGAGATGGGCCTCGTTGAGCATCCGGCACTCTTCGAGCGTGACCTTCCCCTGGAGCCGCATGTGGACGATGTCGGGGAGCTCCAGCCCGGTCCACTGCTGGCCGCACGCATGTTCCTTGAAGCATTCTTTCGGCATCTGACTTCCTCCTCCGAAGGGAACACAGTCCGCGACCACGCACCGGCGCGGCGCGGAGATGGGATCCTGGACAACGTAAAAGTGCCCCGATTATAAGAAGGAAGAAGCGATTGCGCAATGATCGCCCGGCCCTCTTCTCGGTCGGAGAGGGCCGGGGGTGAGGGTTCAGCCGACGCGGGTGGGCGTGAAGGACGGCGGATCGCTGGCGGGGAAGGACTCCTTGGAGGCCTGGTCCACGGGATCGTGGTCCCGGTCGCCGGGCTTCACGAGCCGTGCGCCTTCGGGGAGCGGCCACTGCCCCCGGAAGCTCTTCTCCCCCTTGCCCTTGCGAGACTGGGAGAGCGGCCGTGCCCAGTCCTCTTGCAGATCGGCGGTGTTGACGCCGAGCGTCCCATAGGCGGGGCAGTGGCCGGTGGCGCCCCGGAACAGGAGCGTCGCGGCCCCGAGCGCGAGCGCTCCCGACAGCGGCGAAAGGCGGCGCTCCCGCTTCAGGGCATAGGCGACGAGCGCGCCGCCCCCCAGCACCGAGGCCCAGCGTTCGATTTTTCCCACGTTCTTTTCCATACGGTCCTCCTCGGCCGTATACAGACCGCAAGCCGTATGCCAGCCGGGGAGGGAGCGGAAGAAACGCGGAGCGCCGCGCGTCCGTCAGGCCGCCGCGACGAGGTCGCGCCGGCGCCGGTCGAGCCAGACCCGGGCCTCGGCCTCGGTGTCGGTGAACTCGACGAGGTTCTGGTTCTTGCCCCCCTTGAACAGGTTGACGGCGGTCATCAGCAGCTTGGCGAGGACCTTGGCCTTCAGGGGGGCGCCATAGACCACCGTGCCCCGCAGCGGCAGGGTCTTGACGGTCTCCGAAGCCTCCCGGCGGACCTGGGCGGGGAGGTTGTCGAGCTCGGAAAGATCGATCAGGTAGAACATGTGGTCGCGGTTCCTGCCGTAGTCGAGGTGCTTCTGATTGATCTCGCGCACCTCGTCGAGGCCGACCTCGCCGACGAGCTTCAGGAAAAGGATGTCCGGCTCCTCGTACGACGTCGTGTGCTTGCCGATCTTGTGGGTCTGGAACATCGATCCTCTCCTCCATGGAATGAAGGCCGGGCGGAGGCGGCACACCTCTTCCGGAGGCCACGCCTCCGCGGGGTCACCGCTCCGCGCCAACTCTTAGGAAAACGAATTTCCTGCGGAGGATACCAATGTTTCGCTCGCCGGGAAAGACCCCGGGCCGCGCCTACCTGCTATGCTTTCACCTGACGCCAGGGAGAGAAGAAGATGACGACCGATCTGCGGTACCCCATCGGAAAGGCCGAGATGGAGCGGGAGCTTGCTCCCGAGCGCCGCCAGGAGCTGATCGCCTGGATCGAAACGGCGCCGGACCGGCTGCGCGAGGCGGTCGCCGGCCTGAACGCCGAGCAGCTCGACACCCCCTACCGCCCGGGGGGCTGGACGGTGCGGCAGGTCGTCCACCACGTCCCGGACAGCCACCTCAACGCGTACATCCGCTTCAAGTGGGCGCTGACCGAGAACGAGCCCACGATCAAGACCTACGACGAGGGGCGCTGGGCCGAGCTCCCCGACTCGCGCACGGTGCCGGTGGAGGTTTCGCTCTCACTGCTCGAGAACCTGCATCGCCGCTGGGTCGCGCTGCTGCGCGCCCTGCCGGCCGCGGACTTCCAGAAGACCCTGAAGCACCCGGACCACGGCGTCATCACCCTCGACCAGCTCCTCGGCCTCTACGCCTGGCACGGCCAGCACCACGTCGCCCACGTCACCGCCCTGCGCGAGCGGATGGGGTGGATGTGATCGCCGCCCCGTAGCACGCGAATTGCAAACCTCCCCGGGGCCGATCCGGCATCTACGACTTCGCCGCGCCGCCGTGGCGCGGGAGCGAGGGAGGGTCCGATGAAAATCTATCCGGGAAATCCATATCCCCTGGGCGCCACCTATGATGGCGCCGGGACCAACTTTTCGATCTTTTCCGAGATGGCCGAGCGGGTCGAGCTCTGCCTGTTCGACGAGGCGGGGCAGGAGACGCGGATCGACCTGCCCGAGACCACCGCCCTCTGCTGGCACGGCTACCTGCCCAACGTCGTTCCCGGGCGGCGCTACGGCTACCGGGTCCACGGGCCGTGGAACCCCGACGCCGGGCAGCGCTGCAACCCGGCGAAGCTGCTGCTCGACCCCTACGCCAAGGCGGTCGAGGGGATGGTCGAGTGGAACGAGGCGGTCTTCCCCTACCACTTCGACGACCCCGAGGCTTCGAAGAACGACCTCGACAGCGCTCCGTTCATGCCCAGGGGCGTGGTCACCAACCCCTTCTTCGACTGGGGGAACGACCGGCCGCCGCGCATCCCGATGCACGAGTCGGTGATCTACGAGGTCCACGTCAAGGGCTTCACCCAGCGGCACCCGGGCATCCCCGAGGAGCTGCGCGGCACCTACGCGGGCCTGGCGCATCCGGCGGCGATCGCCCATCTGAAGCGGCTGGGCATCAAGGTCGTCGAGCTGCTGCCCGTCCATCAGTTCATCCAGGACAGTCAGCTGCTCGAGCGCGGGCTGCGCAACTACTGGGGGTACAACTCGATCGCCTACCTCGCCCCCCACAACGAGTACGCCGCTTCGGGGGGCTCCACGGGACAGCAGGTGCAGGAGTTCAAGCAGATGGTGAAGGTCCTCCACCAGGAGGGGATCGAGGTGATCCTCGACGTCGTCTACAACCACACGGCCGAGGGCAATCATCTGGGGCCGCTGCTCGCGATGAAGGGGATCGACAACACCGCCTACTACCGGGTCGTGCCGGACAATCCGCGCTACTACATGGATTACACCGGCACCGGCAACACCCTCAACATGCGCCATCCGCACGTGCTGCAACTGATCATGGACTCGCTGCGCTACTGGGTGCTCGACATGCACGTTGACGGCTTCCGCTTCGATCTCGCGGCGACTCTCGCCCGCGAGCTCCACGACGTCGACCGCCTGTCGGCCTTCTTCGACATCATCCAGCAGGACCCGGTGATCAGCCAGGTGAAGCTGATCGCCGAGCCGTGGGACGTGGGGGAGGGGGGGTACCAGGTGGGCAACTTCCCGCCGCTCTGGTCGGAGTGGAACGGCAAGTACCGCGATACCGTCCGCGACTACTGGCGCGGCGAGGACCAGACCCTGGGGGATTTCGCCAACCGCTTCACCGGCAGCTCCGACCTCTACGAGAACACCGGCCGGAAGCCCTCGGCCAGCATCAACTTCATCACCGCGCACGACGGCTTCACCCTGCGCGACCTGGTTTCCTACAACGACAAGCACAACGAGGCCAACGGCGAGGAGAACCGCGACGGCGAGAGCCACAACCGCTCCTGGAACTGCGGCGCCGAGGGGCCCACGGACGACCCGCAGATCGTCGGCCTGCGGGCCCGCCAGCAGCGCAACTTCCTCACCACCCTCTTCCTCTCCCAGGGCATCCCCATGCTCCTCGGCGGCGACGAGATGGGGCGCACGCAAGCTGGGAACAACAACGCCTACTGCCAGGACAACGAGATCTCCTGGTTCGAGTGGGAGAACATGGACGACGGGCTCCTCGAGTTCGCCGCGCGGCTGATCGCCCTGCGGCGCGAGCACCCGGTCTTCCACCGCCGCCGCTGGTTCCAGGGCAAGGCGATCCACGGCGAGGGGGTGCGCGACCTCGGCTGGTTCCGGCCGGACGGCGAGCTGATGAGCGACGAGGACTGGCAGCACGGCTCCGCCAAGTCGATCGGCGTCTTCCTCAACGGCGATGCCATGGAGAGCCTCGACGAGCGCGGCGAGCCGATCACGGACGACAGCTTCTGCATCCTCTTCAACGCCCATCACGAGCCGCTGGTGTTCCGCCTCCCCGACCGCCTCCACTGGGGGGAGAGCTGGCGGAAGGTGCTCGACACCGACAAGCCCTTCCCCGAGAAGGAAGAGGAGATCCACGCCGCCGGCAGCGAGGTCCCGGTGGCCGGGCGGGCGGTAGTGGTGCTGATGCGGGCCAGCTGAGCCCGAACCCTCACCCCCGGCCCCTCTCCCGACCCGGGAGAGGGGAGAAAAGTGAAGAAAAGGCAAAAGCGTCATCGCAGGGTTCCCCCTCTTCTCCCGGGTCGGGAGAAGAGGGCCGGGGTGATGAGGGCCAACGGACCGGGGGACACGGAATCCGCAGAGTAGAACGAGTGCAGCAAAACATTTGAGGCCGCCGCTCCGTATAGATCCTCATGCAGCAATCTTCGGATTCGTTCGGAACTCTGAGCATCAAGAAGCCTCTGAGAGGGGTTGCGTTACGATTCGTCGATGCATATAGTGCATCGACAGCAGTTGGGAGTGATGTCTCTGATGGTCATGAAGGCGGGCCCTTTGTCGCATGCATCTCTGGGGACCAGACCATGCCCGGAAAAGCGCCGCCCACCCTGCCCGAGGAGCTCTCACAGACCGGCGAGCTCTCACGACCTGACGATCTCTCGCGAACCCTGACCCTCTTGCGCGCCGCTCGCGGCTGGAGCCAGCAGGAGCTGGGCCGGGCCGCCGGCATCCAGGCGAGCTCGATCTCCAACTACGAGCGCGGCAAGAGCCAGCCCCAGCAGAAGACGCTCGCGCAGCTGGTCGCCGCGATGGGGTTCCCTCTCTCGGCGATCGACCTGGCGCGCGACTTCTTCGCCTCCCTGCACGCCGCGGGGCGGCTGGAGACACAGCCGGCCGACCCCGTCGCCGCCCGGATCCACGCCGTCTCCGCGGAGGCGGGGAAGGTGGTGACGCAGGTCGCCGCCTCCCTGTTCACCTTCCTCCTGCAGGAGCTCCCCCGGAAGGACGGAGGGGCCTGGGAGCTCGTTTTCCCCGGCCCTGCCGCATCCCTGCCGGAAGGCCCGGCGGGAGCCGAGGCGCTGTGGGCGGAGCTCGCGGAGAAACCCTTCCATCAGCAGGAAGAGCGGGTTCGCGACGACCGCGCCTTCCGGACGGAGGGCCTCTTCGATCTCCTCTGCCGGGAGAGCGAGCGCCTGGGCGCCCACGACCCCAAGAAAGCCGTCGAAACGGCCGAGCTCGCCGTCCTGGTGGCCGCCGGGCTCGACGAGGAGAAGGGGCGCGGCGCGCGCCGGCTTGCCAACGCCCACGCCCGGCGGGCCAACGCGGTGAGGATCTCGGGCTCCCTGCCCCGGGCCGAGGAGGGGTTCGCCGAGGCGGAACGCTGGTGGTCGCGGGCGGAAGCGGCGGGCGAGCCCAGGGGGTTGAACGACGAGGCCCGGATCCTCTCCCAGCTGGCGTCCCTCCGTTGCGAGCAGCGGCGGATTCCGGAGACCCTCGAGATTCTGGAGCGCGCGTTTGCCGCCGCCGAGACCGGCGAGCTCCGGGCCGTCCTGCTGATCCAGAAAGCGCGGGCGCTGGGAAACCTGCGCCGGCTGGAGGAGGCGATGGATCTCCTCCGCGAGGCGGAGCCGCTGGTGGATTGCCAGCGCGATTCCCGGCTCCTGCTCTGCCTCCGGCACAACCGGCTCCAGCTGTTGACCGAGCTGGGCCGCTTTCAGGAGGCCCTGTCGCAGCTGCCAAAGATCCGCGCCATGGCCCAGAATCTCGGCAACGATCTGGACCTTTTGCGAATCCGCTGGCTGGAGGCGGGGATCGATGCCGGCCTCGGACGGACCGGGAAGGCGATCGAAACCCTGACCCAGGTGCGCAAGGAGCTCGCCGCCCGGGGGATCGCCTACGACGCCGCCCTGGTGACTCTCGATCTGACCGTGCTCTATGCCCAGACGGGTTGGGCCTCGGAGGTCGAGATCCTGGCCCGCCGCCTGGTGCCGCTCTTCGAGGCCCAGGGGGTCCCCCGGCAGGCCTCCGCCGCGCTCGATCTCCTGCGGCGGGCGGTCGAACGGTGAGCCGTCGCATGCCGGCGGCGGACGAGCTTTCGACGATTCCAGGTTGCCGGCCACGCCGCGGCCGGCTGTTCCCTTCCGTTCCGCAGTAAAAAGGAAAAAGCACGAGCCAAGAATTGCCAGCGAAATCGCTGGCCGGCCGTGCTTTCGAGGCTGTCCTTCAGGATTGCTGGTCTTTGGTTTCCAGGCGTTTCAGCTCGCCGAGGACCTCGTCCGTCCCGATCAGCTCCGCGAACCGGCAGAGGAGATCCGCGAAGGTTTCCGAATAGCCGTCCGCCTCCGCCGCGGCCTGGATGGCGCTGCGTTCGTCGGCCGTCAACCGGGTCCCCGCCGTCGAGGAGGGGGGTTCCGGCGAGATGGACGGGTCCCTTGGATGCGTGTCACGAGCCATCATTGTTGAAGCGGGACAAGCAACTCATGTGCCTGGTCCCGGATAGGCCGAGGCGAGGGGCCGGGGCGAGGGTCCGCTTAGACGGAAAACCCGCTTTCCGCGTAAACAGCTCCGTAACGCCCTTGGGGCAACTTGGAGGAGGTCGCATGCAAATTCCCAAGCTCATCCCTGCCGTCTTTCTGCTCACCCTCGCCATGCCGGCCGTTCAGGCCGCCGGCGCGAAGAAGCCGGCCGCCGGGCCCGCTCAGAAGCCGTCCGCCAGCCAGCCGGCGCCGACGTCCCAGTCGCTCGACAGCCTGGACGCCAACCATGACGGCAAGATCTCCCGCGCCGAGTGGCGGGGCAACGACATCTCCTTCGCCATGCTGGACACCAACGGCGACGGCGCCATCGCCGGCGACGAGATGAAGCCCTCCTCCGCTCCGGCCCCGGCGGAGGAGTCCCCGGCCGCCACCTTCGCCCAGTTCGACGTCGACCACGACGGCCGTCTGACGCGCAAGGAGTGGCCGGCCTCGGCGGCCGATTTCGACCGCATGGACCACAACCACGACGGCGCGGTGACCCGGGAAGAGTTCCTCAACCTCGACCGCGACCGGACCCGCCTCGAAAGCCTCTTCCGCATGATGGACAAGAACCGCGACAACCGCGTCACCCGCGCCGAGTGGAAGGGGGACGCCGATGATTTCGCCCGCCACGACCGCAACCACGACGGCGTGCTGACCCGGGACGAGTACGTCGTGCCGAAGTAGGCGGCGTCCGCGGCCCTGTGTGGCCTCATCCCCTATCGCCCGGGATTTCAATCCCGGGCAGCGAGGCGTTGCATCATCTGTTCGCGCCGAGCTGACGAAGCGTTCTCAACAAAGCCCCGGACCCGCGTGTCTGGACACCCGAGCCCGCGCCTCTCGCCGGGCCGCTCTTCGTCCGGACCGGAACCGTGTGGATCGAACGCGTCGCGCAACGGATCGACCGCTGGCAGAGAAGGCCGAGATTCAGGACTCCAGGCTCCGGGATCGTCCTGGCGGTCGCGGTCCTGGCCGCGCTGCTCGTTCTGGCCCGCACCTCCGAGGCGCCGAGAGCCCGTCCGCCGCGGCTCCCGCCGTCTCCCAGCCCGGCCGCACCACCGGCCCAGATCCTGACGGCGGAGCCGCCGGCCCAGGTGCCCGCCGAGACCGCCGCGACGGGTTGTCCGGAGGGCTGCGCGGTTCCGCCGTCCGGCTGTGACATCAAGGGGAACATCTCCGGCAAGACCGGAGAGCGGATCTACCACCTCCCCGGCCAGGGGTTCTACGACAGGACGGTCATCTCCCCCGAGCGCGGCGAAGCCTGGTTCTGCACCGAGGCCGAGGCGCGGGCAAACGGGTGGCGGAAGTCGAAGCGGTGAAGCGGTAGGCCGGCCGAGGGCCCGATCCGGAAAGGACCTGCCGCCCCCGGCCCGCCGGTCCGGCGGAACGATCCCGGGTCAGGGAAGGGGTCCGCTCCAGCACTGGCACTTCTGGAGGTGATCCTCGGCGCAGATGTCTCCGTAGACGTTCTGGCACTTCCCCGTGCGGGTGATCGAGATCTGGCAGGCGGCGCCGGCAGAGCCGCCGGTGCGGCCCGCGCAACCGTTCAGGCTGCACGCCCCGCAGACGAAACCGGTCTTCAGGAGCGGGGCCGGAGTGGAGCCGGCGAGCTCCGGGGTGGCCTTCTGGCTCAACTCGCAGAGGAAAGACGCCGCGGCGGGGTCCGCGCCCCCCGAGAGAGTCGACATCGGACCCGCAGGAACCACCGTCGCGGCCCCCGCGAGCGAGGCCCCCACCAGCACCAGCAGAGCGAAGATCAGGCACGATCTGGACTTCATTCAGTCTCCTTTCAAGCTCGAGAGGCACTTCGCCTCTACCAAGCAGGGTGCCGGAGCGTGGCGGAAGCGGGCCGGGGGTGCGGTGGAGGACTTTGCGGCTGCCTGCCCAGGGCCTCATGCCGTAGAATATGGCGATGCCGGCCCGCTCTCTCACCCGAATGCGAGAGAAGGTCCGCAGACGACTCTACGTGATGACGACCCACGCGGAAGAGGAGATGGACAACGACGGTTTGACGATCTTCGACGTGGAGAGCGTCATCCTGACCGGAGAGATCGTCGAGCGGCAGCGAGATCGGAAGACGCGAGAGCACAAGTATCTGGTCCGTGGAGAAACTGTAGACGGGACCCGTAGGGCTGTGGTTGTAGGCAAGTTACTAATTAGTCCGTAACATAGGCTACACTTGGTGCACGAAAAAAAGATCGAACTAGACTGGGCAGAGCCTTAATGGCGGCGAGATCAGTTTCCACGCGTTTCCGCAGCGATTCATTTTTCAGGAGGGGCTTCTTGGACGTGCCTTTCTCGCGGAGATAGTTCCACACGAATTCGTCCGGGTTCAGATCAGGAGCATAGCCGGGGAGAAAATGCAACTCGATACGTCCCTTCTTCTCTTGCACGAATTGCGACACCATCTTAGCCCTATGAGAGGGATGACCATCCACGACCAAAAATGCCGGACGGCGCCGGTGCCGCAGGAAGGAGCCAAGAAACTCCACAAAGCGAGAGGCGTTCAGGCCGCCAGAATAGATGGCATACCAGAAGGCTCCCTGAGAATTGACCGCCGAGATGGCATTGATCGACTGCCGTTGACCACTGGTTTGAACAATCGGTGTCTGTCCTTTGGGAGCCCAAGTCCGGCCCAGCGGCGTATCCGAGCGAATTCCTGCTTCATCGAGAAAGAAGATATCCGCCCCACGTTCTTTGGCACGCTGCCGCAACTGTGGGTAGTCAGTTCGCTGCCAGCGCTCGATCGCCTCGGGATTTCTCTCGTAGGCACGCCGGAGCGGTTTCTGTGGAGTAATGCCCAACTCCGCCAGCAGGCGTCCGACCGAGGTCAGGCCCAAGCGGACTTTGAACTTCTTCTCGATGAGGTCTGCCACGATTTTGCGCGTCCAGAGACCAAAATCAAAGCCATACTGGCGAGGGTCTTTACCGTTGATCCAACACCCTACTTGCTTCTTTTGCTTTACCGAAAGTTGCGGGCGGGGTCCTGCTGCTTTACGCGCTCGCAGCCCCTGTTCACCCTGCTCCTGTTCGTTACGCAGCCAGCGGTAGATGGTAGTTCGACAGAAACCGAAGCTCTTGATCACCTCGCTGGGGTTCTCACCTTCGCGCACTCGCCGGACTGCCAGCAAGCGAATCGTCTCCAGAGTTTCGTGATTCAGTGTCCTGCCGTCCACTCTCATGCCTGTATACTAGCAAAAAGTTGCGGCAATGTGTAGCCTAAGCCGAGGACTCCTTAGTAAGCTCCACGGACAAGCTTGTGATCCTCACGGTCTACATGGATTGAGTGAAGGTGAAAAAATGACTTGTGATATCTGCGGCAAGAGTGGAGCTGAAGTCAGGTATATGACCCGTAGCTACGGCAAAGGGGCCAGCTTGTTGGTGATAGAAGACGTCCCTGTCGTAGTGTGTCCACACTGCGGAGAGAGCTATTTGACGGCCGAGACCTTGCACGAGATCGAAAGGATCAAGCTGCATCGCCGGAGTCTGGCAAAGCCGAGGAGTGTTGCCGTAGCGAACTTTGCTTGATCGGTCGGAGCGCTGGAATTTCCAGGGGTATCCAAGGCGAGCGAACCCCAGCCGGGCCTGATAGCCGACATCCGCGTCGAAGACCTCGCCCTAAGATGGCCACCCGCCTTAACGAATCTTGCGCGGGTGCACAGAGAACTCAAACGCTATCAGGCCTCCGTCCTGCAATCCGCCGTCGAAGGTCGGCTTGTCTCGACGGAGGCGGAGTTGGCCCGGGTGGAGGGGCGGGAGTATGAGTCTGGAAATTGTCTCCTTGGAAGGATCCTCAAGCAAGGGAGGAAGTCTCCACCAATTTTCGCCCATTCAGAATTACCTCAGGGCTGGACGACAGCTTACATCGAACAGATAGCCGATGTAGGTACAGGAGCCACACCGCTACGATCCAATCCCGATTTTTTCAAGGCTGGCAGCATTCCATGGGTTACGAGTGGGGCATTAAATGAACCTTACGTCAAAGAGCCTTCCGGGTTTGTTACAGAGAAAGCCCTGCACGAAACAAACCTCACGATCTATCCCAAGGGTACGCTTCTCGTCGCAATGTACGGCGAAGGTAAGACTCGCGGTAAATGCTCGGAGCTCCTTATTGACGCGTGCACCAACCAAGCCATTGCAGCAATCGTCGCCGCAGGGGCCGCGGCAGAGTGTCGCCTCTTCATTAAAATCTATCTACAGAAAAATTACGAAGATCTAAGACGACTTTCAGCGGGAGGAGTGCAACCTAATTTAAACCTGTCACTCATTAAACGGATGGCATTGCCTCTGCCTCCCTTGGCTGAACAGAAAAGAATTAGCGCTGAGGCCGACCGACTGCTCTCATTATCTGAGAGCCTGGCGGCTTCTGTTAAATTCAATCTCATGCGTGCGGATAAGCTGCGTCAATCCATTCTCCGGACTGCCTTTGAGGGGAAGCTTGTCCGGCGAGACCCAAACGACGAGCCAGCCTCTGTCCTCTTGGAACACATCCGTCAGAGCCGCGAATCCGCGGCTGACTCTCGGCCTCGAAGAGGCCGGGGGATAAAGCCTGGGGTTTCAACCCCAGGTCCCGAGAATCAACCCGATCCCGAGTCCCGAAGGGACGGCGGGAACGTTCGAGAATCTCCCCCCGCCCCTTCGGGGCTTGGGGGTGATTTCGAGACCCCTTCCCTGGGCTTGATACCCCAGGCTTTATCCCCCGGCCCCGTTGGGGCCAAGGCATCGGACGGGGACTCTTCGGCATTACTGGAGCTCTCCGCGGACCGGCAGGCCCGCGTGATCTGGGAGCACCTTGTCGGGATGGGTCCCCTCCGCCAGGACGATGCGATCCGCACCGTGGCCGGATTTCTTCGATACGAGGGGCTCGTCAATCGTGAATACGTCCGGACGGATAGCCTGCTCTGGCGCGCCATTGCCGCCGCGATCGACCTCGGCGTCGAGAAGGGCCTGTTCGATCGCCCTGGGCCAGGAGAGGTCCGCGCGCTTCTCCCCGACGCGCGGAGCTATTCCCTCGAGCTCTGGAGCCTTTGCCTGCTCGTATCCATGGAGCTCGGGAAGGTCGACGAGGATCAGGCCCTCCGCGCCGCCGCGGAGGAGGCTCGAAAACGGATGGGCTTGAAATTCGAGCGCCTCCAGAGCGATGGGGTGATCCTCCAAGGCTTGCGAGAGGCGCTCGAGGACGAAGTGAGGCAGGGTCACCTCCGCAGGCAGGGGGGGAAGGTATGGTTGACTCCCGTAAAGGAGCTGGAAGACTTGATGGATTCAGAGTGGAAACCGCAAATACCATGAGCAATCACTCGCAGCAGATCGTCCAAAAACTCTGGAACTATTGCAACATCCTGCGGGATGACGGGCTCTCCTACGGCGATTACGTGGAGCAGCTCACCCTCCTGCTCTTCCTCAAGATGGCCCACGAGCGGACGCAGCCGCCGTGGAGCCAGCCCTCAGCCATTCCGAAGGGATATGACTGGCCGAGCCTGCGGAAAGCGGACGGCGATGACTTGGAGGTGCTCTACCGGCACATCCTCGAAGAATTGGGTAAGAAGCCGGGAATGCTGGGGATCATCTTCCGCAAGGCGCAGAACAAGATCCAGGACCCGGCGAAGCTCCGCCGGCTGATCGTCGACCTCATCGACCGTGAGCAGTGGACCAGCCTGGAGGCGGACGTCAAGGGGGACGCCTACGAGGGGCTGCTGGAGAAGAACGCGCAGGACACCAAGGGGGGCGCCGGCCAGTACTTCACGCCGCGGGCGCTGATCCAGGCGATGGTGGAAGTGGTACGGCCGCAGCCGGGCGAGACGATCTGCGATCCGGCCTGCGGGACCGGCGGATTCCTGCTGGCCGCCTACGACTACATCGCCCGCCATTTCCCAAATCTGGACCGGGACAAGAAGCGACACCTGCAGCTCCATGCCCTGCGCGGAGTGGAGCTGGTGGACGCGGTGACCCGTCTCTGCGCGATGAATCTCCTTCTCCACGGCATCGGACCGACGACCTCGGACGGCGAGGAGCCGCCGGTGCGGACGGCCGACAGCTTGGCCGCCGATCCCAAAGATCGGTTTCGGGTGGTGCTGACGAATCCACCCTTCGGAAAGAAATCCAGCGTCCGATTTGTCAACGAGGAAGGAGAGCAGGACCGTGAGTCCCTCGTCGTCGTGCGGGAGGATTTCTGGACCTCGACGACGAACAAGCAGCTCAACTTCGTCCAGCACGTGAAGACGATCCTGGAGATCCACGGCCGGGCGGCGGTGGTGGTGCCAGACAACGTGCTCTTCGAGGGGGGGGCCGGGGAGACCGTGCGCCGCAAGCTCCTCCACGAGTGCGACGTCCATACCCTCCTCCGCCTCCCCACGGGCATCTTCTACGCCCAGGGAGTGAAGGCGAACGTCCTCTTCTTCGACCGCAAGCCGGCGAGCGAAACGCCGTGGACGAAGCGGCTCTGGATCTATGACTTGCGCACCAACCAGCACTTCACGCTGAAGACCCGTCCCCTGAAGCGATCAGACCTCGACGAGCTCGTCGCCTGCTACCGTCCGGAGAACCGCCACGACCGGCAGGCCACCTGGTCGAGGAGACCCCGGACGGCCGCTGGCGCTCCTTTACCTACGAAGAGCTGCTCCAGCGCGACAAGTGCAGCCTGGACATCTTCTGGCTGCGGGATGAGAGCCTCGAAGCCTCGGACAACCTGCCGGACCCGGACATCATCGCCGCCGAAATCATCGAAGATCTTCAGGCGGCGCTGGAGCAGTTCGCGGCGATCAACGCGGATCTGGCGGGGCGGTAGGACCGCTCTACGGGGTCGTCGTCTCTCCAGGTCATTCTTCGGAGACCAGGGCCTCGGGGATTGAGCAGTGCCGGCCTTGAAACTCCGCGAATCGCGCAAGGGCGGCTGCTTCGAAGCCGGGATCGGTGTAGCGTACCCGGACCGCGCTCTGGTTCCATTGGAAGTCGATCCTACCCTGGAGCAGAAATTCAGAGAAGGCGTCGAGCAACGGCAGGCCACAGCATCGTTCAATGAAGAGGAACTGACCCATCTCGTTCACTTCGAGGAAGACATAATCGTGCTCCGGCGTCACGATAAAATCGAAACAGCCGAAGACCAGCCCCAGTTCGTCGAGGAGTGCAATGCATCGAAGCTCCACTTCGGGTGGTAAGTGGGTAGGCTCGAATTGTAACTCGTCACTCGACCGCCGCCAGTCAACCTTCCCCTTTTCTGTCTGCTGTGAGAGGACTTTAGAGGCCAGCACACGGCGGCCGATCACGGTAATCCGGAGCTCGTAGGCTTTGGGAACAAGCTCCTGGAAAATGCCAGGTGTCTGCCTCAGGACTTCATCCGCAACCAGATCCTGTGCAGTCAAGACTGACGTATACGTGAGAAACTGGGTGTCCTTGTTCATCCAGCCGCCACCGGCGAGCGGCTTGTAGATGACCTCGTGCCGCGCGCTAGAAACCGGCGGATCTCATCCGGGCTGTTCGTAAAGAGAGTTTCCGGCATCCTGAGGCCGACTCTTACCGCGGCTTCGTGCTGTAGCAACTTACTGCCAGCGAGAGCCGCGCCTGCAACCGGATTCACCCAGAATGCATTCGGCGCGATCAGATGGAGCAGTGACCGCCGAAACATGCCGCACTCCTCAGCGGCAAAGGCCAAGTCCGCGGGGTGCAGCGATTCGCGATCGAGAACATAGGCGGGACGGCGGCGCCAGACGACGTCGAAGGTGGAGTTCTCGAGGTCAAGGTCGGCACCGCGAAGGCGGACGACTTTTTGGCCCTCGGCGTCGTAGTGGACGCTCTCCTCGGAGCGAGTAGGAAAATCAGAGGTCGCCCAGAGAGTCACCTCCGCGCCTTTTTGCTCCAGGGCTTCCGCAACCGTCACCGCATGGATGTCGCTTGCCTCGGTAAGGATCAGTATCTTCCGGGTCACGGCGCCTCCAGCCCTTTTGAGAGTAGGCGAGAGGCCCCGGGGCATGGACCTCCCGCCAGAGCTGATCGGATTCAAATAGGCGGTTTGTCGCCGCTGTTGGCGTCCGTTATATCTTTGCGCGGAGTGTCAGTCGTGTAGACAGGGTCACCACTACCCTGTACCTTCGTCAGCTCTTCAGCGAGCGTCCTCGCGAGGACTCTTTCTTTTTCCTTCGCTTTGCGCATTGGCCACCTCTGTTCAATGCGAGTTGAGCGTAAGCGCTCAGTCGCCGGTCACTCCTCCGGTCCGGGTATTCGTATCGGTGCGCCATTGTAGAGCGCCTGACTCGCCTTCTTCAGGTAGTCTGACCAGGACAGAACGCCGAGCTCCTTGCGATACTCATCGACCTTGGCAAGATCCTCAACTGGGAGAACGTAGGGTTTCCCGTGCTCGTCGTCATCAATCTGGGTGCCATATTTCTGCTTGTGCCCGGTCGTGATGAGAAGGTCATCGACGAGAACGGAGATGATTTCTTTACCCCCGCCGTTCTCGCGTGCATCCTTTTCCGCAATGGGCAGTGCGTCCTGCATAAGGCGCACGTCATTGGCATGCTTGGCGATGAAGACCGCGGCGGCGGCGGCGGACTTTCCGAATCGAGGAATGTCGATCCAACCGTAGCGCGCCACAACCTCTCGGAGGTAGCGAATATTATCGGCGACGATGGCGGGTCGTTCGCCCTTGTTCGAGCGCGCTGCTTCCTGGTCCCGGTCGTCCCTTGCCCTGAGCTCCATTGCGATCTCCTTCACCTTTTCGGGTGGCACTGGACCGGCAGGCGGGAGCGGCAGCGGGCTGATGTCGAGGGAAGGTGGAACCTGAGGCAGACGGTCGAGGACGATGGCATCCTTTCCGCGGTCGAGCCGCAAGGCATGCTCGTCACCTTTCAAGGTCCAGGTAGAGAGCACGCCCTGGTCGCGCACAAAAAGCTTGCAGGGCTCGCGGCGCAGAATGGATGCTGCCCGCAACAGCCCCTTCTCCTTGAGCACTACCCGGTCAGGCTCGAAGCGGGCTTGGATCTCGCCACCTTGCGCAGTCCAAGCGCTCAGAAGCGTAGCGGGGGAGGGACAGGGCTCTTCGGCGCCGACGGAGAGGCTGGCGAAAACGAGCAGGGAACCCGCCGCGCTGGCGGCGAGTCGAAAACGCCTCAGAGAACGTGGCTCAGGCATGGGCGAAGACCTCGCTAACTATAGAAACGCAGACCAGAATATGCTTAGGCTTTAAACGATTATGCCGGGGCTGTCCAGTCGCCGGAGACGCTGGGGAGGGAGGCGGGGCGTCCCGGGGAGACCAAGTGCCACGCGATCCGCAGAGCATCCCCTTACCGACCCGGAGGCGTATCCCCACTGCTGAGGAACCTCACCGCCGCCCCCACGCACCCCTCGTCGCGCAGGATTCGCAGGTGGCCGAGGCCGGGGGCGGGGCGCAGCTCGGCTCCGGGCCAGCGGCGGGCGAGCTCGGCGCCTTCCTCGAAGGGGACCTCGCGGTCTTCCGGGTCGTGGAGGACGAGGAGCGGCGCCGTCATCCGCGGGGCCAGGTCGGCGGGCGCGATGCCGTCGAAGCGCACCTCGAGCCACTCCTCGGCTTCGCGGAGCATGCGGTCCATCACTTCCCGCGAGACGCCGACGCCCGCCTGGAACCGGAGCCAGAACGACTCGAACCCCAGCGGCGGAGCGAAGAAGACGGCGCGTTCCACCGCCAGCCCCGAGGAGATCGCGTAGACGGCTCCCGCGGCGCCGAAGGAGTGGGCCGCGATGCCCCGCACGGGTCCGAAAAGAGAGCCGGCGCGGCGGAGCGCCGAAGCGAAATGGACCAGCGAGGAGACGCTTCCCGCAGACTCGCCGTGACCGGGAAAGTCGAGCGCCACCGCCCGGAAACCGGCCGCCACGGCGGGATCCACGAGCGAGGTCATCTGCCCCGCGTGCCCGCCCCAGCCGTGCGCGAGGATTACGGTGGGTCCCTCCCCCCAGGCGTGGCCGATCACCCGCTGGCCGCCCACCTCCAGCGAAAATTCCTCACCGCGTGCCAGCACCGCCCGCTCTTCGTCCCTCACGCGGGCCCGCCGCGGTGTGAAGAACAGCCTGCGCGCCACTCGCGCGGCCGCGCCCGGAGCCAGCGTGCTCGCCGCCCGCATTCCCGTCCGCAGCCAGGAGGGCGCCGGGACGGGTCGTAGACGACCGGTCGTGCTTTTATCTGGAGAGGGGAGAGGGAGGGTAGCGTCCAGGGGTTGCATGGGATCTCCTTGCGGAAAAGAGGGTCAGGGACGGCTGCGGGAGAGGAGGGCCTCGAAGGCGGCGCGGGCGCGCTCTTCGGCCCGCGAGTCCT
Organism: uncultured Acidobacteriota bacterium; assembly: GCA_963698025.1. GTDB lineage: Bacteria > Acidobacteriota > Thermoanaerobaculia > Multivoradales > UBA5704 > DATARR01. Next base: position 5,850,946 of record OY969112.1, read on the forward strand.
CGAGCAGCTTGGCGACCTGCTGGAAGACCATGCCGATGCCGACGAATTCGTAGGCGAACTGGTCGACATCGAGACCGGCGTGGCAGTGCCCCTCCTCGACGGCGGCGCGGGCGGCCCGGGCGATGGTGTCGTACCAGTCGCGCTGGGATTGCACGAGGAGGTCGCGGACGGGGCCGGGGCGGTCGTCGTACTCGTGGGTGAGCGCCATGAAGAAGCAGCTTCCGCCCCCCGCGTTGCCATGGATCCAGGCGAGATGGAGATCGAACATCCGCCGCAGCCGGGGCTCGCCGCGGGGCTGCCGGAGCGCCGGCACCACGACGTCCTCGATGAAATGGTCGATCGCCCGCTGCAGCACCTCGACCTGCAGCGCCTCCTTCGACCGGAAATGCGCGAAGAGGCCGCTCTTCGACAGGTTCATCCCCGCCGCCAGGACGCCGAGCGAGAGCCCCTCGAGGCCGACCTCGCCGGCCAGCGCCAGCGCCCGCTCGACGATCTCCTGGCGTGTCTGTTCGCCTTTGCTCACGGAAAGAAAATAGCACGACCGGTCGGTATTGACAATGACGGGCAACGAAGGGCAAACGGAGGGGGTCGTGGCGTGTCTTACGGCGTCCCCGCGAAGGCCTGGGTTGGGCCGGCCCTGGAATGGGCGCGAGCGCCCCTCGAGAGGGCGGCTGTGGAGGAGGGGAGGGCGGCTCGCGCCCCCGGATTTTTTGCTCCGCCCCACTTGGGGACCGCTCGGCCCCTCGCTGGGATAGTGGGGGAAAGTTGTGTGCTCGGGCCTTGACACGCCCGGCCCCGCCTGACTTGCGCTAGCGTCTCTCCCAGAGGGGAGGGACGCACCTCCCCATCTCAAGACAGACGGCCCGGCGGGGTGCTCTCAACACGTCCGCCGGACCTGACCCGAGCACGGAGGAACCCCATGCCCGAGCTAGCCCCGGATTCTACCAGTCCGCCCGCCATCCCTCCCGAGGACTGGGAGCGCTTTCCCGCCTTCCGGGAGACGTTCCTGATGTACATCACCCCGCCCGGCTACGTCGCCGCCCTCCAGACCATGGGGGAGATGCTCTACTCCCTCATCCTCAACAACCCCGCCGAGTGGCCCGGGTGGCCCGAGAGCAGCACCCGGACTGAGATGCGCGCCGCTGGCGCCGATCTCCGCCACCTGCAAGGCTTCCTCCGGAGCGTCGAGAAGGAGCGCGAGGTGTCCAGCCTCGACGCGGAAGACGCCTATCTCGCCTTGATGGCGGGCAAGCTCTCCCGCAAGCTCGGCCGGATGGCGGAATGGATTGAGCGCGATCTGGCGGGGGCGAAGCCGTGAGAGAGCGCAAAGAGACGGTCACCCTCAAGGCTACGGCTTGGGAGCTGGAGAGGTGGCGCAACGCCGCCTACCGGGTGAAGCGGGACCTTCCCCGCTTCCTCATCTTCGCGGGCGACGCCACGGCCCGCTACCTGCGGGAGTTGGACCGCCCGCGCCGGCCGGACTTCGTCATGATCCGGGAGACGGAAAAGCGGATACTTGGCGCCTTGCTCAAGGCGGCGCGGGAGGCCGTCGAGCACCTTCCCAAGGTCTACCACAGCCCGATCTCCGGCCCCCGGCCCGTCCAGGCGAATCTACGAAACGCCGTGGAAGAGATCGACCGCTTCCTAATCGGGTGCGGGGAGGAGTATCCGTGCGACTGAAGACGGCCACCTTTACCGTCCACGCGACGGCCGAGCAGTCGATTCGCTGGAAGCGGGCGGCGGAAGCGGAGAGCCACCGCTCCGCCGGTACGTGGCTCGCGGCGGCGGCGGACGCCTATCTCCGGGTCCGTGCCAGGGCGGGGCAACCCATCGCCCTCGCGTGGCATCTCGGGGCCTTCACGGTCCATCTCATGGACGGGCGAGAGGTCAAGGTGCGCGGCATGGTGTCGCCTCCCTTCGGGCTCTACATCGGCAACAGCCACGGCCCGGACCGCAACAAGCGGCGGACGTTGGTACACCTCCCAGCGGGCCGCGTCATCGCCACCCTCAAAAGCTCCCGCCAAGCTCGCGCCCTCGCGGCCGAGCTGGCGCCTGTCCTCCTGCGCGGCGAGCTGCCGGACCCCGCCCCCATCGTCGAGCGGCACCGCCGGGAAGCGCTGTAGAATCGAGCTGTAAGGCGCGGCTAGGAAGTCATGAGCCGAAAGCCGGTCTCCCACAGCCGGCCCGCCGCGCCCCGTTTCTCCCCTCATTCTGTGGGCTGGCACCTGTGGGGGTGCATCATCGGAAGACCGGTCAAGGACGACCCAACGGCTATCCAGGGCATGGTGAACATGCTCGCTGCCGATTCTTCTCTGAGCATCAGAGCGGCGGCGCAAGCCGTTGCCAGGGGCAAGTCCGGCTCCCAAGCAACTCATGCGGAACGTCTCCGCAAGCGGTATAGGGCGTTAAAGCGAAGGGATCAACTTCCGCCGGAGGAAACGGACGCTTCCCGTTTAGCGCGCAGATCCGACGAAATCACAGCGATGTACCAGAAGCGCAATGAACGACTTGAGAACCTGAGACGAGAGCTTGTGGATGCCGAGCGGAGGGCTAAGTCCCTCGGTCTCGATACCAGCCCTGCAAACCTTGCGGTCCTCATCCACAACCTAGAGGGAACAAGGGAAACAATGGAAATTCTCGCGAAGTCTTCTCCGGAAGTTGCCTTCGATCTTCTCGTGCACCATGGGGTTACTGATTCCGCCCAAGCGGTCCAAACGATTGCCGAAGCTGCTGAGAACCTGAAGAGCTTGGCGGAAAAGATCGACGTGCTGAAGAAGGTCTACCGTCTTAGGCCAGCCGTCGGCCTACCGTAGGCGTCATTTTTCCCCAGCACTGGGGAAAAACCCATCTTATCATGGGGAAAAACTCTATAAGCATGGGGAAAAACGATCTCCTGGCTGGGGAAAAATTATTCTTTGTTCCCCGGTAAGTTATTTACTTGCAGTGGGTTAAGTTGGGTGTTACCGTCCAGAAACACGAAAACCCTGGAACGGGTACCAGCCGCGCCAGGGCCTTTCGTCAAACCAGATTCCGGGGGGTGCCCGGCGTCCGGCGTCCTAAGTCAACGCCGATCCTACGCCGTGGCGCCCTCCGGGTCAAGCCGGAGGTCTACACGATGGCCAACTTCTACGCTGGTCCGATACCCCGTCACCGCTTCATCGTCGGCATGCTGGCACGCTGCTGACCGCGCCGCTGGATACCGGCAGGTAGGCCGGTCGGCCAAGGTCCGGAGAGGTCCGATCCCTCTACGGACAAGGCCGAAAAATTCCTCTAAACTATTGATTTTTCTATGACTTACGGTATAATTACCGGCATGTCAGACACCTAAATTAAACGGCCCCGGAAGTCGTTGGAAGCGACCGCCGGGGCCACGATCCGCCAGCCGAAGCCGTACGGGCCGCACAACCCCCATTATACGGCTTCCGAGCTGCGCGGGACAGGAGATCCCGCCCATGCTGTGCGAAGCCTGCCAGACCCCCGCGAAGAAGATGGGGAAGGATCGGAAGGGTAACCAGCGGTTCCGCTGCCGGCCCTGCCGGAAGACGTTTTCAGAGCGCCCGGCGCGCCCGCTCGGAAGCATGCAACTCCCCCTCGAAAAGGCGCTGCTCTGCCTCCACCTCCTGTGCGAAGGGAACGCCGTGCGTTCCATCGAGCGCATCGTGGACGTGGACAAGAAAACCATCCTCAAGCTCCTTGTCCAGGTGGGCGAAGGGTGCGAGCGGATGCTTGCGGAGACCGTGAAGGCGGTCCCCGTCCAGGACGTCCAGGCGGATGAGCTGTGGACCTACATCCGCTGCAAGCAGGGGACGCGGGAGCGGCAGAAGATCGCCGACCCGGATGCGGGCGACGCCTATTGCTACTTCGGGATCGAGCGGAATTCCAAGCTCATCCTCGCGTGGCACCTGGGACGGCGGAACACCTGGGACGCGCACGACTTCATAGTGAAGCTCAGCACCGCCACGGCGGGAAGCTTCCAGCTCAGCACGGACGGATTCAACGCCTACCCCAACGCCGTCGAGTACGCTTTCGGTGCGCGGGTAGACTATGCACAGGTGGTCAAGGAATTTGCCAGCGCGGGAGGCGAAGAGGCGCGGCGGTACGCACCGCCGCGCCTAATAGGACAGCAGAAAATCTCCGTCTCCGGGAGCCCGGCGGAGGACCGAATCTGTACCTCGCACGTTGAGCGCGCCAACTGGACGTTGCGCGGCCACCTGCGCCGGTTCACCCGCCTGTCCAATGGCTTCAGCCGGAAGAAGGCGAACCTGCGCGCCGCGCTGGCGCTGTACTTCGCGTATTACAACTTCTGCCGGTTCCACAAGTCGATCCGGATGACGCCCGCGATGGCGGCCGGCGTCGCCCGCCGTCCGTGGTCGCTGGCGGACCTTCTGGCGGCGGCGCAAGGGGCGGCGGCGTGACAGGCACACAACTTTCCCCCACTATCCTCGCTGGGGCCGGCTCGGCCCTCGTTTGGGCCGGTCTGGCCCAAATGGGGGACTTACGAGATCTCGTAAGGGCCAGCCGGCCCCCAGCGGGGGCGCGCCGGGCCCAAGCGTGGGCCGGCCCGTCCCCAGTGAGGGCCGGAGCGCCCCTCGTTGGGGCCAGCCGGCCCCCAATGGGGGACTTACGAGATCTCGTAAGGGCCGGCCGGCCCCCAGTGGGGGCGCGCCGGGCCCAAGCGTGGGCCGGACCGGCCCAAACGTGGGCCAGAGGCTCCCCCGGTTATCTTTCCCCGAGAACGCTGCCCCCGGGAACGCTGCCCCCGAGAACGCGGGCTCCGAGGATACGCCCGATATGCTTCTGCGCCGTCGGTCCGGCCGCTTCCACGAGCAGCGCCAGGCTCAGCGGCGTGCGCGCCAGGTAAGCGGCAAAGTGGCCGCCGACGATCGCGCCGGGGTCGAATCTGCGCAGGTTCCCCACGATCCCGCCGTCCTCTTCCAGGCCGTACCCGTGGGCTGCCGGCTCGTCCCGCAGGCGGTACAGGCTGTGCCGGCCAACCGCCGGCCAGATCGCCTGGAACAGCAGGGCGGTCTCCCGGCGCTGGAAGAGCGCCAGCGGCGCGTCCCCCCGCTCGGAGCTTTCCCAGACATGATACAGGGCGATCATCCCGTTCTCCTCGACCAGCGAGAAGGGGCCGGAAGTCTCGGCTTCGTGGGCTGTCGCGGGATCGTCGAGCTCGTGAACCGCTTCGAGATAGGGCTCGCTGAAGGCGTTGAGAGCCTCGGTCCGGTCGTCGCTCATGGTCTCCTCCAGTTCTCCGTTCATGGGGTCGAATCGTGGAGTGGCGGTATCGGCGTCGTCACTCACTGCGTGGAAATCGCGGTCTTCCGCGATACTCCGCAGGCGAATTTATAGAACGAAGATTCCTATCTGTCAACTGTAATCTGAGGGAGAGTTCTTGTGGTGCCTCGTGGAACCGTTATAGGATTCTTCCCGATGGATTCTGAGACCCAGCGCCTGATCAACCTGCTCAAGGTGAGCTTGCGGATTCTCGGCATCTCGAACCGGGAGATCGCCCGGCGCCTGGAGATGAGCCCGAGCTACGTGAGCAAGCTGTTCTCGGGCGTGAGCCCGCTCCGGCTGGATCACCTGGTGCAGATCTGCCGGGCGGCGGGCATGGAGCCGGCGGAGTTCTTCGCCCTGGCCTATCCGCTGCCGGTGTCGAAGCCCTCGCTCACCGGCGCCCGGCTTCGGGAGCTGCTGCAGAGCGTCTCGCTGGCGCCTCCGCCCGCTCCGAAGGGGCCGGAGCCGCTCAGCCAGGAGCAGATCCACACGTTCTTGAAAGCGGCCCTGGAGAAGTTGATGGGCGGGCCGGGCGGCTCGTAGGGCGCGCCCTTACGGCTCTTCCTGCGGCGGGGGCGGGGCGCTGGGGAGGCGCTCTTCCTTGTGCAGCAGGCCGATGACGTGCTGGAGGAGCTTGAGGTTGAGGTAGCGCGTCTCCGCGGCCTTCCGGAGCACCAGGATGGAGACCATGAGCTCCCGCTGGATCCGCAGGGCGATAAAGGCGTCGGCGCACTCCAGGACGATGCCCTCCGCTTCCTCGACATGCCCCTGCTGAAGCCAGATCGCGCCCAGCTCCAGCCCGGCGAGAGCGGCCTTGTAGCCCAGGCCGGCCTCTTCAAAACCTTCCTTCACCTGCAAGAGGGCCATCTCGGCCAGATCGAAATTCTTCAGGCCGGTATGGATGTGGCCGTCCAGCCAGCGGAGCTTCAGCACGCCCAGACGGCCTCCGACGTCGAGCCCGCGGCGCCGGAGCTCCCAGAGAGTCCGTTGGGCCTTTGAGTAGCGGCCGCAGTCGACGAGGAACCATGCCTGCGACTGCAATGCGGAGACCACCAGGCTGGGGTCGCACTGCTCGTCGATCATCGAGAGGCCCCGTTCAAGGTTCAGGACCGCCTCCTCGGCATTGCCCGAGTAGCCGCTGAAGATCCCCTTCATGATGAGAGCACGGCCGGCAAGATGGGCATCCTCGTGCCGCCGGTAGACAGCGACCACCATGTCCAGGGTCGCGCACGCCGGATCGAAAAGTCGGCGGGCCGCCAGCTGAGAGGCGAACACGTCGAAGAAGCGAGCCAGGAGGAGCTCGTTCTGGGTGCCCTGGAAGTAGTGTTCGGTGGCCTGCCCGAGGGCGCGGTCGGCCGAGTCCAGCTCGTCGGCCACGCGGTAGGCGTTCGCCAGCTCCGTCCAGGCGCGGTATCGCAGGTCCGCAACCTCCTGGGCGCCGATCTCGTTCCCACCCAGGCGCCCCGCCAGGAGCGCCGCGGCCCGGGCGAGCTGCACCATCTGGGGCGGATCGTCGTGGCGCAGGGCCCAGCTCCGCTCGAGGAACGCCTCGAAGAGAGGCAGCCCCGAGAGATGAGAGGGCGCATCGGCGAAGCCGCCCAGGCCGTCGGTGGCCAGGAGGTCGAGGGCCTCCTGCTTGCTCTCTTCCAGGGTGTCGGGAGCGGGAGCCCGCAGGCCGAGAGCGGCGAACGCCCGGTCGATCGGCGCGTCATAGGCTTCCGGCCGGAAAGGCAGGGGAGCCGCGAAGCGGTCTTCGGGGAGGAACGGCTGCGGGACGTACGGCAACAGCGCAAGGTTGCACGTCTCGCAGCCCCGCAAGAGGTGCAAGATCACGTCCCGGGTCCGGCCGGCGGAGACGCCACCCAGCAGGATCCCTTCCAGCTCCTCTGGAGTCGGATGGTTGTGGTCCAAGAATTCCTCCCTTGTCACCGCATTCTCGCACAGGGTGCGTAGCGGTTACTACTCCCCCGGGAACAGTGATCCTTGCCGGCCTCCGGACTCACCTGGGGCCAGGGGTGCTCGACGGGACCGCCGGAGGTACGGGAGCCGTATATCCGGAGGTGCCGCCATTCGGGTTGATCGCTCCGCCCTCCTTGTCCAGCCGCGCCGGCTTTGCAGAGGCGGAGACCGGCAGGAGCCCGGCCAGCCGGTTCCACGCCCGCTCCCAGGCGTCCACCACGGGAAGGTTCCATGCCCGGAGCCCGGCGGCGTTAGAGGGAGACGGGGCCGCCAGGCAGAGAGCCGCCACCAGGGCGACCGTGGCGAAGACGATCCGGTTTCGCTGAGACATCTCGATCTCCTCCTCGACCCGGGGAGCGGTCCCGGAGCCGGCATGGCCCCGGCGCCCGCGGGCGAAAACATTCCACCCATCAAAGTGCCCCCAGTCCCGCGAAGGGGGGCGTATTTGTTCCCTCCAGGGGACCCATTGTCCCCCTTCCACCGGCAGCCGTCGATTCCGTGGATACAGGGCTTCTATTCTGCCGTACGCGACGGGAAATTCCGCGGGGGCACGAATTATCACTTTCCCAGAGAATTGATGAATCGTCACCTTCTGAGGATTCGGTGGATAGATGAGAAATGTTTGTTGACAAATAATCTCCATAAGACGACCATTTGCACCCATGAACAAGAACGGTGACTGCGGGGAAGACCCCAAGAGAACGTTGAGGAAGAAGCTGGGAGCTCAGATCGTGAAGGTGCGGAAGCGCCGGGGCTGGAGTCAGGCGGAGCTCGCGCTACGGATGGGGATGCAACGGGAGAGGCTCGGGACGTGGGAGAGGGGACGGACGGCTCCCGGTCTGGAGGATCTGGCGCGGTTGAGCGAGGTGCTGGAGGTTCCCTTCGAGGGGCTGGGACTGGGCTGGCGGGCGGAGGAGCCGCTCTCGGCCGCCGAGCTGATGGAGCTGGCCCGCCACTTCGTCGCGCTGACGCGGCTGCTGAAACCCTGGATGCAGCAGCTGCGGGCAGCGAGCGGAACGGTTCCGCGGTGTGGAAGGTAGGAGCATGGAAAGGTTTTCCGGGCGTCAATTTTCCGAGCGTCAATCTTCCGGCGTCATGACGGCGCCGGATGTCACGAAGAAAGGAAGGTTCGAGATGAGCACACAGAGGCAGCAGGTGGCGGCGAACGGCAGGAGGGCGCGCGTGAGGTTGCGCCGGCCGCCCCGGCCGGGCGGCAAGCTCAAGCCCGAGCGGGTGCAGCTGGAGCTGAGATCGATGCCCGGCTGGCGGCTGGTGGCGGGCGGCAACGGGCTGGCCCGGGTGCGCAAGTTCACCCAGGCCGGGGCGGCGGCGCAGTGGGCCGGGCACATCGCCGACCTGGCCGCGGCGGAGGGCCACGTCGTCACTCTCGGGGTCACCCCCTACCAGGTGACTCTCCTGTTGCAGCGTCCGAGACGGGACGGCATCGACATGCCGCTCCTCGATTTCGCCCGTCAGCTCGGCTGATGGACGGTGATCCGTAACCAACAGAACCGACAAACACAGAGAAGAAAGGAAAGATGACCATGGCCAAGACATCGATCGCAGACGCCATCACCGCGTGGGAGAACGCCCTCGCCAACGCCAAGACCAGCGCCGCCGACGTTCCCGGCATCGAAGGGTACACGGCGCCGCTGGAGGAGATCCTGGCGGAAGCCAAGATCCTGACGGCCCGCCTGGAGTCGCGCAAGGGGGTGAAGCAGCAGGAGAGCCAGGACCGCAAGCTCCTGATGCAGAAGGGGAACACCCAGGTCTCCAGGATCCGGTCCGCGGTCCGGGCCTTCTTCGGGCCGCGCAGCGAGCGGCTCGTGGAGTTCGGAGCGCGCCCGGTGCGCCCCCGGACCAGCAAGAAGCCGACCCTGCAGGCGCCGCCACCGGTTTCGCCCACGGGCGGCACCGGCACGCCTGGGAAGCTGAAGGAGGAAAAGAAGGAAGAGGCCCCCCGAAATCCCACCGCACCGTAAGCCGCAGGCCGTAAGGACCGGGGGCGTGTGTTCGGCACGCCCCCGGTTTTTCGGGGAGTGGAGCGATTCTACTCCAATGACTCCGGTTCTTCAACTACGTGTCACGCCCCTCATTACTTCGCCTTATTACCTGGCCTCTTGGGTAGCGGCACCGTTGAGGGCGACCGCAGGTCGCCCCTACAACCTTCGCCTGACTTCAACCTGTGCCGGAGGTTGTAGGGGCGACCTGCGGTCGCCCTCAACGGTGCCGTCCGGCAAAATATGGAGAAGAAGCCGCTTCTACGGCACCAGCACCATCTGCCGGAACAGCTCGTCGAGCGCCCGCTCGGGCTGGTCGCAGAGGCCGGCGTGGACGGGGGAAACCTGGATCATCGTGCTGCGCGGCGCCACGAGCCAGCGGAAGCGCTCGCGGAGCGAGAGCCTGGCGATCGGTCCCCCTTCCGGGGCGCCGGCGCAGATCCTGGGGATCGCCTCGAGGTGCTGGCGGACGAGATCGAGGTCGGTGGCGGGCCAGAGCGCCCGCAGCCGGGGCTCGTTCACCTCGACGCGGGCCTGGAGGAAGTCCCGCTCGAGACAGAAGAGGATCACCCCGGCGTTGATCAGCTCCCCGCGCTCGACCCGGGGCATCACCCGGACGACGGCGTAGTCAAAGGAGCTTCGCATGGGCACCCACCGCCTCCTCGACGAACAGAGACGCCGCTTCGAGCCGCCGCGTCAGGTACTCCACGTATCCCGCGCGCCGGCCGGCCGGAGTGGAGCCGGGCCCGGGCGACAGCCAGTCCTCCGGGATCTGCTCGACGAGGCTCGCGAACAGGGCCTCGTTCAGCCGCGGGCGCAGGCGGCGGTCGGCGTCTTCGATGCGGCTCGCCCAGGGGAGCAATACATGATCGCGGATGGCGGGGAACCGGCCGCGGGCCACCGTCGCCAGGGCGGCCTCCGCCGCCGGCCAGCTGTGATGAAAGTAGAGCGCGGCGCCATGATCGATCAGGTAGAGGGCCTTGTGCCACCAGAGGAGGTTGGGATTGCGCGGCGTGCGGTCGACGTTGGTGACGAAGGCGTCGAACCAGACGACGGCGGAGGCGAGATCGGCTTCGACCGCCTCCCGGGCGGCGGCGTCGAAGGTCGCGGAGCCCGGCAGGTAGTCGAGGGCGAGGTTCACCCCCACGCTCGCCTTGAGCAGCTCGCGGATCTCCGGGTCCTCCTCGTTGCGTCCGAGCGCCGTGTCCACCTCCACCAGCACCACCTCGGGCACCGCGAGATCGAGGGCGCGGCCGATCTCGCCGGCGATCAGCTCGGCCACCAGCGCCAGTGGTCCCTGCCCCGCGCCGCGGAACTTGAGCACGTAGAGGCCCAGGTCGTCCGCCTCCACGATCGCGGGGAGCGAGCCCCCCTCGCGCAGAGGGGTCACGTAGCGGGTGGCGTAGACGGTGCGGATCATGGGTGAGAGGGCCGGCGGGGCATCCTATCGCAACCGGCCGAGCCATCGCTTGGACCGGGATTGAAATCCCGGTCTACCCACGGCCGTCCCTCCGGGGCTTCCAGAAACGACGGATGTCTTGGAAGTCCCGGCCCAGGGACGACCGTCGGTAGCCCGGGATTTCAATCCCGGGCGGCGAGGCGGGACTCCCCCCCGTTCACCGCTTCGACCGGCGCCAGCCGTTGGACTCGGCCTCGGACTCGCTGCAGAACCACCGCTCGCCCGCGCCGGGCTCGATGGTGACGTTGTCGTAATGCCGCTGGCCGGGGACGTGGTAGACCCGTTCTCCAGTCTTGAGGTTGATGTTCCCCTTGATGAAGCAGCCGGGCGGTTGCGTGTCGCACCCGGTGGGGCATCCGCCGGCGGAACCGCCGCCTGGGCCGGAAGACCCCCGGCTGGGGGCTGGAGCCGTGCCGGAGAATCCGCGCCCGGGCGCGGCGGCCGGCTCGTCCTGCCCGCCCGAGGCGCAGGCGGCGCAGAGAGATGCGGCGGCGAGGACGAGAACGAGCAGGTCTCTCTTCATGAGGATCTCCTTTGGGAGACGAATCCGTCCAGGCTGGCTTCTATTGTAGCCCGCAACACACCTCGGCCGGTTGGAGCAGCCTGTTAGAACCCTCACCCCCGGCCCCTCTCCCGACTTGGGAGAGGGGAGAAAGGCAGAAGCGGAATCAGCTCACCCTTCTCTGTTTGCCTTCTCCCTCTTCTCCCGGGTCGGGAGAAGAGGGCCGGGGTGATGAGGGTCCTGATGAGAGTGCCCATGGCGCCGCCCTTGCATTCCCCTCTCGCTATAATGGAACGCTCCCAGTCTCAGTCCCAGGATCGCCTGCGGCGGATCTCGCTCGTCACGATCGCCCTGACCACGGCCGCCCTGTACTTCGGCCGCGAGGTGCTGATCCCGCTGGCGCTCGCGATCCTGATCAGCTTCATCCTCACCCCGTCCGTCCAGCGTCTCCAGAAGATGCGGCTGGGCCGCGTGCCGTCGGTGCTGCTGGTCGTCATCCTGGCCTTCGGGGGGATCGGCGCCGTGGGCTGGCTGATGGGGGCGCAGATCGTCGATTTCGCCGAGACCCTGCCCAGATACGAGCAGAACATCCGCGCCAAGGCCGGCGCCCTGCGTGGGGGGGGCGCCTCGGCGCTCAATCAGGCGAAGCAGACCGTGGAGCACCTGCAGGAGGAGATCGGCATCGCCTCGCCGACCGCTCCCACCACGCCGGCCTCGCGGCTCCAGGGGAAGTCCCGCGTCCCCCTGTCGTCGCCGGTGCCGGTCACGATGGTCGAGCCGCCGGCGACGCCGCTGACGGTGCTGCGCACGACGCTGTTCCCGCTGCTGGGGCCGCTGGGCACGGCGGGCCTGGTGATCATCTTCGTCATCTTCATGCTGATCCAGCGTGAGGACCTGCGCGACCGCCTCCTGCGCCTGTTCGGCCAGGGGCGGCTCAACACCTCGACGCAGGCGCTCGACGAGGCCGCGCAGCGGGTCAGCCGCTACCTGCTGATGCAGAGCCTGATCAACGGCGGCACCGGCACCGCGGTCGCCATCGGGCTCTTCTTCATCGGCGTGCCGAACGCCGTCCTGTGGGGGCTGTTCGCCGCCGTCCTGCGCTTCATCCCCTACCTCGGCCCCTGGATCGCGGCCTCGCTGCCGATCATGATCTCGCTCGCGGTCTTCCCCGGCTGGGAGAAGCCGCTGCTGACGCTGGGGCTCTTCCTGCTCATCGAGCTGATCAGCAACAACGTCGTCGAGCCGCTGGTCTACGGCTCGGAGACCGGCATTTCGACGATCGGCATCCTGGTGTCGGCCGTCTTCTGGACCTGGCTCTGGGGGCCGGTCGGCCTGCTGATGGCGACGCCGCTGACGGTCTGCCTGGTGGTGATGGGGCGCTACGTGCCGCAGCTCCAGTTCCTCGACGTCCTGCTGGGCGATCAGCCGCCGCTGCCGATCGAGGCGCAGGTCTATCACCGGCTGCTGGCGATGGACGCCGACGAGGTGGGCACGGTGCTGGAGAGCTGCATGCGGGAGCGGACGGTCGCCGAGCTCTACGACAAGGTGCTGATCCCGGCGCTGATCCTGGCCGAGCGCGACCGCCACCGGGGCGAGCTCAGCCCGGAGCGGGAGGAGTTCATCGACACCACGATCCGCGACTGGATCGACGAGCTCGCCGGCCGGACGGTCGAGGACGGCAGCCTGGGCGCCGAGACCGTGGCCGGGGAATCCGTGGCGGAGCGGCTGGTCTGCGTGCCCGCCCACGACGTGGCGGACGAGCTGGCGGGGCACATGTTCGCGCAGCTCGCCGTCCGCGGCGGCACGCCGGCCGTCCTGGAGTACGACATGCCGCGCTCGGAGGTGCTGCGCCGTCTGGCCGAGCTCGGCGCCGAACAGGTCTTCATCTCGGCGCTGGCGCCGTTCGCCTACGCCCAGGCGCGCGAGGTCTGCCGGGATCTGCGCTCCCACTTCCCCGGTCTGCGGATCGTCGTCGCGCTGTGGGATCTCCGCGCCGAGGCCGACCGGTACCGCAAGCGGCTGACGGCGGCGGGGGCCAACGAGGTGGTCGCCACGCTGGAGGAGGCGGTGCGCGCGATCCGCCTCGCCCCGACGCGGGAGGTGGACCCGGCGGCCGTGGCCGGGGAGCTGGCGAAGGCGTTCCGCGAAGGCGACCTGCAGCAGGCCGAGACGCTGCTGGGGGAGGCCGAGCGCAAGCTCCCGGTCGAGAGCCTGGCTGTCGAGGTGCTGCAGCCGGCCCTGGAGGAGCTGCGCGACGACGCGGCGGCGGGGCGCCTGACGGCCGAGCAGGAGAAGCTCTGCGGCGATTTTCTGCGCGAGCGGCTGTTCACGCTCGGCGACGCGGCGCCGCAGGGGCAGGGGTACCGGGCGCTGGCCCTCTCCGCCTCCGAGGAGGGGGAGGAGATCGGCCTGCTGGTCCTCGCCCTGCTGCTGCGGCGGGCGGGCTGGAGCGTCGTCCATCTCGGCCAGCGGGCGCCGGACGAGGGCTTCGACGACGTCATCGCCTCCGTGCAACCGCACGCGATCCTCTTCTCGGCGACTCTCCGGCTGAGCGCCAACCGGATGCTGGCCCTCGCCGAGACCCTCAATCGCGAGCACCCGGGGCTGTTCTTCGTCCTCGACGGTCCGGGGTTCCGCGCCGCGGCCGTGGCGAGGCTGGGCAGGTCGGCGATCCGCGTCGGCGACGACGCCCGGGACGCCCTGGCGGCGATCGAGGCCCGACTCCCCCCGCTGCAGATGCCCAAGGCGGCAGAGGCCTTCTCCGAAGGGGACGAGACGGCCGTGACGCCGCCCTCCACCCCTCAGGTGCCCGGAGCGGCGCAGGCCTAGGGATCCCTTTCAAGCTCGATGACTCCGCTCGCCATCACCCTGCTCGCCGCCGCGCTGGTGGCGTGGCTGGTCTGGCTGCAGCACCGGACCGGCGTCTTCCTCGAATATCTCTACTTCTGCCGCTTTCCGCTGGCGTTCGGGCTGCTGCTGGCGATTCTGCCGGCGATCGCGCTGTGGGGCGCGCCGGCGCTGCTCGCCAACCTCTTCTGGCTGACTCCGGGCGAGATCCTCCTCGTCTCGTTCTTCGCCACGCTCGCCGCCTGGACGGTGCTGATCACGCTGGAGCTCGTCTTCGCCTACGCCCCCTCGCGGTTCGGCGTGCCGCGCCTGCGGCTGTCGCGCCGGCTGGTCCGGTACCGCATCCCGCTCTTCACCCTGCTCGCGCTGCCGCTGATCGCCACGGCCGTCCTCCAGTCCCCGTCGCCGCTGGGGGGGAAATTGGGGATGGCGGCGGGCGGGATCGTGGCGGCGGCGGCGCTCCTGCTGACCGCGATGTTCGTCTACGGCAAGGTGGGCGGCACGATCCCCCTCGTGCTGGAAGCCCTGCCGGCGATCGCGCGGGGGGGTGTCGGCCATGGCTACGTCGATCCCCACCAGCGCAAGGTCGGCCGCGGGCACATCCTGGCGGCCGCGGCGTTCGGAGTGACCGTGATCCTGTACCTGATCGGCTACTTCTTCCTGCGGCCGGACCGCGCCCTGATGCCGTCGCTCGGCTACCTCCTGCTGCTCCTCCTGCTGGCCGGCTGGGGGCTGCCGGGGATCTCCTTCTTCCTCGACCGCTACCGGGTGCCCGTGGTGCTCGTGCTGCTCGCCGCCTCGTTCCTGTCGAGCCAGATCTTCAACACCGACCACTTCTACCGGATCGAGCGGCAGACGGCGCTGCCGCCGCCGCTGCCGGCCCAGGCCTTCGGCGCCGCCGAGGAGCGATTGGGGGAGGGGGACCGGCCGATCGTGGTGGTCGCCGCGAGCGGCGGCGGCATCACCTCGTCGCTGTGGACCGCGCGCGTGCTCACCGCCCTGCAAAGCGCGGTGGGGACGGACTTCACGCGCTCGATCCGCCTGATCAGCTCGGTCTCGGGAGGGAGCGTGGGGACGATCTACTTCCTCGACCGCTTCACCCCCCAGGGCTTTCCGCCGCCGGCCGACCTCGGCCGCATCGTGGACGCGGCCGGGGCTTCGAGCCTCGACGCCACGGCCTGGGGGCTCGCCTATCCGGACCTCTGGCGCGTGCTCTCCGGCTTCCTGCTGGGGGACAAGACCCTCGACCGGGGGTGGGCGATGGAGCAGGAGTGGAAGCGGCATCTCACCATGCCGGACCGCCGGCTGTCGCAGTGGCGGGCCGGGCTGCGGGAGGGGTGGCTGCCGGCGCCGGTGCTCAACGCGACGGTGGTGGAGACCGGCGAGCAGTTCCTGCTGACCCCGCTCGACCTCCCTCCAGGCTGGCGGACGCGCCGGTTCTACGACGTCTACCCTGGCTACGACCTGCCGGTGGTGACGGCGGCGCGGCTCTCGGCGACGTTCCCCTGGGTGAGCCCGATCGCGCAGGCGCTGGGGGAGAAGGGGAGCCCGCCGAAGGGATTCCGCCAGCTCCACCTGGCGGACGGCGGCTACTACGACAACTTCGGGGTGGTGACGGCGGTGAACTGGCTGCGCTCGCTGCTGCCCGGGCATCTCGACGACCTGCGGCGGCGCGGGGTGCTGCTGGTGCTCGTTCGCGCCTTTCCGGAGCCGGCCGCGCCGGCGGCGCAGGGGGGCAGCGCGAGGGCGCGCGAGGGGTGGCTCTTCTCGACCATCGGCCCCCTGCTGACCATGTACGACGTGCGGACCTCGACGCAGTCCTTCCACAACAACACCGAGGTGGGGATCCTCAAGGAGCTGTGGGAGCGCGGCTACGGGGTGAAGCTCGACGTCGTGACCTTCGAGCTGGAGAAAAAGACGCCGCTCTCCTGGCGGCTCACCGACGACGAGCGGCGGGAGATCCTGAACGGATGGGACGAGCCGCGCAACCAGGCCTCGCTGGGGGTGGTGAGGGGATTGTTCCCGGGGGGGCGGTGAGACCTCACCCCGGCTTGCGCAACCCCTTTGGGTCCGAGCCCAGCAGCCCCGCCTCGAAGGAGCGCGGGTCCACCAGGGCGAGGCGCTCGATCATGGCGGGGGTGAGGATCTCGACCTTGCGGCTCCGCTCGAGGCCGTCGGCGATGGCGTCCATGGTCTCGTCGCGGGTGGTCCAGTGGAGGCGGTCGAAGCGGGCGAGGTTCAGGGGGAGCGTGTAGCCGCGCAGGGTCTTCTCGCGGGCAAGGTTGAAGAAGGACTCGAAATAGGACATCACCAGCTCGCGCAGGGTGATGAAGACCGGGTCGCGGAAGCGCAGGCCGACGAAGTTTGACTTGGCGACCGCGCCCCAGCGGCCGTCCACCTTGAAGACGGCGAGGATGTGGTCGTCGTCGTGCCCCACCCACGGGAGCATCTCCACGATCAGCGGCGGAAAGCCGAGGCGGCGCAGCGCCGCCGCCGCCAGCACCGCGCTGTCGTAGCAGTGCCCCTTGCCGTCGCGCAGCACGGTGCGCGGGCAGCGGTAGACCGGCTCGGCGCTGTAGGCGATGCCGTCGAGGAACGCCTGGATGGCCACCGGACTGTCCAGGCCGGACGGCAGCGCCAGTCCAGACGGCAGCGATAGATCGGGGTCTTCCCACGCGCGAGCCACGGCTTCTCCTTTGCGGCTTCCTCTTTGCAGGAGAGGATAGCGCGGGTCTGGTTCAGGACCCCGAAAGGAGCCACGATGACGATTCTCAATCTCCGGGAAGCCCTGCTCGCCAGCGCCCTTCTCCTGGTCGCGATGCCGGCCGGCGCACAGACCGGAAAATCGCCGGTCCGTCCTCAGCCCGGCAAGCCTTCCCCCGACGTCGAATCGATGATCCCGAACGCCTGCTACCAGGGGATCGAGGCCGGCAAGGACGTCTGCCTGAAGAACGGCCGGTCGGAGGGGCCGCCGGTGGTGGAGCTCGGTCCCGACCGGGCGAGCGGCGATCTCGACGGCGACGGCGCGCCCGAGACCGCCCTGCTGCTGACCAGGAACCCGGGAGACCCCCAGCAGGAGGTCTATCTGGTCCTCGCCGCCTGGCGGGGGGACAGGATCGTCAACCTGGCGACCACCCGCCTGGGCAATCAGGTGAAGGTGACCTCGTTCAAGATCGCCGGCGGCAAGGTCCACCTCGAAGGGCAGCGGTCCGCCTCCGCCCGGACGGCGATGATGCCGGTCAGCCTGTCGTATTCGCTGCGGCAGGGGCAGCTGGTGGAGGACGCGGAGGGACCGCAGACGTAGAGCGGACGCTACGGCAGGGTTGCCAAGTCTGATCCATCCGGACGGCGTGCCGTTGAGGGCGACCGCAGGTCGCCCCTACACCAGATCTCGGCCGTAGGTTGTAGGGGCGACCTGCGGTCGCCCTCAACGGCGCCGCTACCGGATCTCCCCTTCATGGCTCGCTACCCCGCCTTCGCCTCCAGCACCGCGCGGTCGCGCAGCTTGCCGGCGGCGGGGGAGAGGGGGGCGTCGGTGAGGATCTTGTTGATGCGCTCCATCGCCTTCACCGTGTCCCCCACGCTCTGGTAGAGGACGACCTCGCCGTAGAGGTTGTCGGCGAGGACGTTCAGGCGCTGGATCACCGGCACGACGTAGGGGCCTTCGGGGTAGCGGCGCAGGTACTCGGCTCCGTTCTTGACGTCTTCGTAGGTCTTGGCGACGGCGCCCAGACGCTCGTCGGCGATCCGCTTGAGCTCGGGGTCCCTGGTCTGCTCGGCCATCTGCTGCAGGGCGGCGAGCTCCTGGAGGTTGGGGGCGAGGATGCGCAGCCCGGAGCTGGCGCGCTTCCCCTCGGTGCTCTGCGGGGCGGAATTCCAGGCCTTGAGATATTGGGTCACCGCCTCGGTCCGGTTGCCCAGACGGCTGTAGGCGTCGCCGAGCGCGAGCGCCACCTCGGGGACCTCCGTGGCCTCGGGGAAGTTGGAGAGGAAGCTCTCCAGGAACGAGGTCTCGTAGATGCCGCCGCCGAGGATCTTGACGGCGCGCGGGTAGAGGTCCTTGCGCTTGACCTCGATGTCCGAGATCTCCCCCTCGAGGGCGGAGAGGAGATCGCTTCGGGTATCGACCGCGCGCACCTCGCCCAGCTCCTTGCGGTAGAGCCGGAGGACGGCGCCGTAGTCGCGCGACAGCAGGGGGCGCGCGAGCTCGTCGTCCCGCCGCTTGTGGAGCTTCTCGAGGCGCAGGGCGTCGGACGCCTTCCCCTGCGGCCAGGAGGAGAGGACGACCGCCTTGACGTAAGCGGTCACCCCCTCGTCCGCCTTCCGGGGCTGCGCCAGATACTTGCTCAGGGTCGCCTGGGTGCGCCGGCGGTATTCGTCCGCGGACCTCTTGGCCTGGATCGCCCAGGTCCCCTTGCGGGCCTCGGCGGAGCGCTGCCGTTCGTCCGCGAAGGGGTGGGTCTGCCAGTAGCCGTACTCCTTGAGCTGGGGGGCGCGGCTGTTCATCAGGTCCCAGAGCCGGCGGGCGCCGTCCGGGCTGTAGCCGGCCGCCGCGGCCAGGTGCTGCCCCTCCTTGTCGGCCTCGTCCTCGTAATCGCGGCTGTAGCTGCGCAGCAGCAGCTCGCTGACCACCAGGCTCGCCGCCGCGGCGCCCTGGATCAGGTTGCCGCTCGGGTCCTGATAGCCGACGCGCGGATCGTAGGGCGCCTGCGCCGAGGGGAGATGGCTGTTGCTGCGCGACTCGCCGATCGCCACCCCGGCCACCAGCAGGTTGCCGAGCACGGTCATCAGCGTCTGCTTGCGCTGCATGTGGATGGAGTGCTCGTGGACGACGTGGCCGATCTCGTGGCCGAGGACGTTGGCCAGCATGTCGTCGTCGAGCCCGAGGTCGAGCATGCCGGTGGTGATGAAGATCTGTCCAGCCGGCAGCGCGAAGGCGTTGGGCTCCGGCATGGTCACGATCTGGAAGGTGTAGGGGTACTTCTGGAAGTCCGTCTGCTGGGCCAGCTCGTAGCCGATGCGGTTGACCCGCGCCAGCCGCTCCGGATCGTCCGGGGACCCGTACTGCTTGACGGCCTCGGCCGCCGCCTTGAGGCTCTCGTCGAAGAGCTTGGGATTGGCGATGGTACCTTGCTCTGCCCGTCCCGGCCGGGCCGTCGCGAGGACCAGCAGGAGGATGGGTGCCAGGGTGAGGACGCGTCGGGTTTTCATGGCCTTCCCCTCAAATGTTCCAAGGTTACCCCACCACGGAGGAATCCCGCCTGGGAAACAAGATCGCGGGAGTAAAAACTCCCGATCGGTTCCTCGTCCCTTGTGGTAGCTTTCCGCGCATGAGCGACTTGACCATCGAGGTGGACACCACGAAGTCGTCCATGGAAGAGATCCGGCCGTCTCTTGACGCCGGGTTGAAGGAAGCATTTCCGGGCGGCATGCTGAAGTGGCACTGGGAGGGGGACGTGATGCACCTCTCCGGTCCCGGGGCCAAGGCCACGATCGTGCTGGAGAACGACCGCCTGGTCGGGCGGGCCCATCTCAAGCCCCCCGCCAGTCTGATGAAACCCGTCATCGAGCAGAAGATCGCCAATGTCATGAAGAAGGCCGCCCTGGTCTGACGGGGTTCGACGCCCCCAGAGCCGTGGCCTCGCCGCCGAACCTCCCCGCCGCGCTGCTCCACCGCGCCGCCACGGATGCCGAGGAGCCCTGGCTCTTCCGCTCCGCGGGGTGGGACTGGGTCTGGAACCCGTGGGGGGAGCTGGCCCGCTGGATGGACGGCTGGCGAGACGGGCTGTCCGCTCTCCCCCCCGGCGCCCGCGCCGGCTTTCCGTACCGGCCGCACCCCGAGTCCGTCGTCCTCGACCTGGCGATCCAGGCCGCGGGACTGGTGTCCGTGCCGGGGGAGCGGCGGGAGGGGGATTTCTGGGTGGAGATCGCGGGCGGAGCCGTCAAGACCTCACCCCCTGATCCAACCGGCGCTGACGTTGCTTCGAGTAGGGGCGGGTCCCTACTCGAAGCGTCGAGGCCGGCAGGCGGGGCGGTGGTGACGGCGGGCGGCGAGCCGGTGGAGTGGACCGCGGCGGAGCTGGTCGCCGCGGGGGAGCGGCTCCAGAACGAGATCGGAGAAACGGGAGACCGGGAGATCGTGGTGCTCGGCGGAGCGCTCTCGGATCCCCTGGAGCGGACGATGCTTTCCTGGGCGACGCTGGCCGGCGCCGCCGTGGTGCTGGAACCCGACCCGGCGCTACGGGCCGCCACCGCCGCCTGGGTGCGGCCGACGGTGTTCCACGGCACCCCGGAGGAGATCGCGGCGCTGCGGACACGGGTGAGGAAAAAGCGGGGCGGGCGCCTGCCGTTCCGGCGGCTGCGGACGGTGCTGGTGGCGGGTCCCGAGACGCTGGCGCCGGAGGACGAGGCGTTCTGGCGGGAGCGGGGGGTGGAGGTGGCGCGGCTCTTTGCCGCAGAGCGGCGTAACCGTGGTATATAACCGGAGCGAGGAAGAGGAAGGAGAGCTCTCATGCCTGAAGACGCCGCCCGGACCGCCCCACCGCCCGCCCCTTTGAGGCCGCCGAACACGGCCTCCGCCCTGGAGGAGATCACCGCGCGGGCCGACACCGTCTGGACCCGCGACCAGGGCCGGCCGGTCAAGGTCCAGGCCGTCGAGCGGAGCGCGCTCCGGGGCGCCCACGGCCGGGTGGCGATCGTCGACGGCTGCCGGACCCCGTTCGCCAAGTCGGGGACCGACCTCGCGAACATGGACGTGATCGATCTGGCGAGCGTCGCCGCCTCGGAGCTGGTGGCGCGGACGGCGATCGATCCCGAGGAGATCGGCCTCTCGGTCTTCGGCGTCGTGGTGCCGGCGCTGTTCGCGCCGAACCTGGGGCGCGAGGTCGTCTTCCGCGCCTCGCTGCCGTTCCACATCCCGGGGGTGACGGTGAACCTCGCCTGCGCCTCCTCGACGCGCGCCATCACCTTCGGCGCGGGGGCGATCCTCTCCGGCGAGGCCGAGGTGGTGCTGGCGGGCGGGGCGGAGTCGCTGACCAACGTCCCGATCCAGTTCTCGCGCAAGGCGGCGCAGACCTTCATGGCCGCCAGCCGCGCCAAGACGCTGCCGCAGAAGATGGGCGCCTTCGGCAAGCTCCGCCCGGCCGACCTGGCGCCGGTGGCGCCGGCGATCGCCGAGTACACGACCGGCCAGAGCATGGGCGAGTCGGCGGAGAAGATGGCCAAGGAGAACGACATCTCCCGCCGGGCGCAGGACGAGATCGCCCTGCTCTCCCATCAGCGCGCCGCCGCCGCCACCGCGGACGGCCGGCTGACCGCGCAGATCGCGCCGACTTTCCCGCCGCCGGGCTACTCCAAGGCGGTCACCCACGACAACGGCGTCCGCGCCGACAGCTCGCTGGAGGCGCTGGCGAAGCTCAAGCCGGTCTTCGACAAGCGCTACGGCACGCTCACCGCCGGCAACTCGAGCCCGCTGACCGACGGCGGCTCGGCCGTGCTGCTGATGAGCGAGGAGAAGGCGAAGGCGCTGGGCTACACGCCGCTCGGCTACATCCGCTCCTACGCCTTCACCGCCCTCAACCCCGGCGACCAGCTCCTCCAGGGGCCGGCCTATGCCGCGCCGGCGGCGCTCGACGCGGCCGGGGTCAAGCTCGCGGACATCGACCTCGTCGAGATGCACGAGGCGTTCGCGGCGCAGATCCTCTCCAACATGAAGGCGTTCGCCTCGAAGAAGTTCGCCGAGCGCGAGCTGGGCCGCGGCGAGCCCCTGGGCGTCATCGACCTCGACCGCTTCAACGTCACCGGCGGCTCGATCTCCATCGGCCACCCCTTCGGCGCCACCGGCGCCCGGGTGGTCACGCAGCTCCTCTACGAGCTGCGCCGCCGCGACCGCAACCTCGGCCTGGTCACCGTCTGCGCCGCCGGCGGCGTCGGCTTCGCGATGGTGGTCGAAAGAGAGTAGTTGGCCTCCCCTCTCGCCGGCCTCCTCGTCGTCGATCTCTCCCGGCATCTCCCCGGTCCGCTCGCGGCGCGGCTGCTGGCGGACCTCGGGGCGCGGGTGGTCAAGGTGGAGGAGCCGAAGCTCGGCGATCCGGTGCGGATGTCGCCGCCAGTGCGCGAGGGGGTGGGCGCGCTCGGCGCCATCCTTCTCGCCGGGGTCGAGAGCGTGGCCCTCGATCTCAAGAGTCCGGCGGGGCGCGAGGCGCTGGAGAAGCTGCTCGCGCGGGCCGACGTGATGATCGAGAGCTTCCGGCCGGGCACCCTCGCCCGCCTCGGCTTCCCCCCCGAGGAGCTGCGGGCGCGCCACCCCCGGCTGGTGATCGGCTCGATCTCGGGCTGGGGTCAGGACGGCCCCTACGCGCCCCGGGCCGGTCACGATCTCACCTACCAGGCGGTGGCGGGGACGCTCGGCTCGACCTCTGCGATGCCGCCCGTCCAGGTCGCCGACCAGATCGGCGCCTGGAGCCTGGTCTCCGCCCTCCTCGCCGCCCTGCTCGAGCGGGAGCGTACGGGCGAAGGCAAGCGGGTCGACGTCGCCCTTCTCGACGCCGGCCTGCACGCCAACCTCACCGCCTGGGCCGCCGAGGCGGGGGGGCGGAAAGCGGTGGGGGAGCGGCTGCCGCTGACCGGCGCCTACCCCTGCTACAACCTCTACGAGACCGCAGACAACCGCAAGCTGGCGCTCGGCGCCCTGGAGCCCCATTTCTGGGAGCGGTTCTGCCGGGCGGTGGAGCGGAAGGATCTGCTCCGGCGGCAGTACAGCTCGTCGATGCGGGTGCGCCGGGAGATGAAGGAGCTGTTTCGCGGCCGGACCCGGGAGCAGTGGATGGCCCTCCTGGGTAGCGAGGACATTCCGGTGGAGCCCGTGCTCTCGGCCGCCGAGGCGCGGGACCACCCGCAGGTTCTGGAGCGCGGCGTTCTGGCGGTAGGACCGGACCGCCTCCCCCGACTGGCCTTCCCCGCGCGTTTCGACGGCGAGCGCCCCGCGGCCGGCGGCGCGGTGCCGGAGCTGGGCGCGCAGACGAAGCCGGTGCTCCAGGAGGTGGGAGCGAAGGATCTCGCCGGCGCGTCCGGCATCGGCCGGCGGTTCAGCGTCAAGCGGTGGGTGCGGAAGCTGTTCAGCTGAGGCGGGCCCTCATCACCCCATCGGCAGCTCCACCGTGAACACCGTCCCCCGCGGCGCGTTGTCCTCCACCCGGATCGCCCCCTGGTGGTCGGCGACGATGCGGTGGACGATGGCCAGCCCGAGGCCGGTGCCGCGCCCCTTGGTGGAGAAGTAGGGGAGGAAGAGCTTCTCCTTCGACGCCGGGGGGATCCCCCGGCCGGTGTCCGCCACCTGGATCTCCAGGTGGCCGTTGACGGGGTGGGCGGCGACCGTGACCTGCCCCGGCGCCTCGGTCGCCTCGACGGCGTTGTCCAGCAGATTGATCAGGGCGCGCTTGATCTGCTCGGCGTCGATCCAGACCGCGGTCAGCCCGGCGTCGACGTCCCCTTCGACCGCGACCCCGGGCTTCAGGTTGCGGTAGAGATGGACCGTCTCGCCCACCAGCCGCGCGAGATCGACCGGCGCCGGGCTCGGCCGGGGCATGCGGGCGTAGCGCGAGAACTCGTCCACCATCCCCTGCAGCGTCACCACCTCGCGGACGATGATCTCCACCCCCCCCTCGATCGCCTTCCCGAGCCCGGGGTCCCCCTGCTGGTGCTTCCTGAGCAGCCGTTCGGCGGCGAGGCGGATCGGGGTGAGCGGGTTCTTGATCTCGTGCGCGATCCGCCGCGCCGCCTCGTTCCAGGCCGCGAGCTGCTGGGCCTGGATCAGCTCCGTCAGGTCCTCGATCACCACCACCCCGCCCTGGAGCGTCCCCGCGGCATCGCGCAGGGCCGTCACCTTCAGCTCGAAGGTCTTCCACTCGCCGCCCAGCGACAGGTGGATCTCCTTGCTGCCGTGCCCGCCGCGTCCCACCTCGCGCACGGCCGCCGCCAGCCGTTTGCGGTCGGGGTCCCCCCAGGCCTCCTCGAACGGCCGCCCCACCACGTCCTGCTCCCGCTGGCGGAGCATGTCGAGCGCCGCGCCGTTGCAGGTGAAGATCCGCCCCTGGGAGTCGATCGAGACCACCCCCGCGGCCACGTTCTCCAGCACCGCCGCGATCAGCGCCCTCTCGTCCGCCAGCCGCTGATTGCTCGCCGTCAGCTCCAGGTTGCTCCGCTCCAGCAGCTCCTTGTTGCTCTCCAGCTCCTCGGTCATCCGGTTGAAGGAGTCGACCAGCACGCCGAGCTCGTCGTCCGCCACCACCTCCACCCGGTGCGAGAGGTCGCCGCCGCTGATCCGGCGCGTCCCCTCGGCGAGGGCCTGGATCGGCAGCGTCACCCGGCGGGCGAGGTAGAGCCCGGTCCACGACGAGGCGAGGAGGATCACCATCGTCACCATCAGGAAGAGCAGCAGGTGGCTCGCCCGCAGGTCGTCCTTCTGCACCACCAGCTGGCGGTACGCCTGATAGTCCTGGACCAGCTGCTCGCGCTGCGCGGTGAGCACGGGATCGAGGAGCGCCCCCACCACCACGATGACCGGCTCGCGGCGGCTGGGCACGGCCACGCCGGCGAGGAGCAGGCTCCCGCGGGTGCCCGGCGGCGTGTCCACGGTGGTGACCTGCCCCTCCTGCGCGGCCTGGTCCAGAAACGAGCCGTCGGGGTCCGGCGGCTCGGAGATCCCCGATTGCGAATTGACGCTCGCGTTGACGAACTCCCGCCCCTCGTAGACCTCGAGGACGTCGAGGTTCAGCTCGACGAGCAACTCCCGCATCCGGCGGTTGAGGAGCGGGCGCTGCAACGGATCGTTGAGATCGATGCTCTGGATCTCGCGCAGCACGCGCGAGGCGTCGCGCAGGTTGGTCTTCCCGATGCGGTCGTAGAGCGCCTGGGCGACCGCGTTGCCGCGTTCGAGGACGGGCGCCACGGGGGAGTTGAACCAGCGGTCCATCGACCCCTGGAGGAGCTCGGTGGCGATGGCGAACAGCAGCAGCACGGGGATCAGCGACAGGCCGACGTAAGTCGCGACCAGCTTGAACTTGAACGTCGAGCCGAGCACCCGGTGGCGGCGCTCGACGAGCAGCTTGAACAGGTTGCGCAGCAGGACGAAGCAGACGATCAGGATGAGGACGACGTTGACGTACCAGAGGACGAACAGCAGCACCCGGTTGGTCACCAGGAAGCTCGGCAGGTCGCGCCCGCGCTGGGCGAGATAGAAGAGCCCGGTGAACAGCAGCAGCAGGGCGACCAGCCCGGCGCCGATCAGGCGGTGGTTCTTGCGGTTCTGAAGGAGCTTCTTGCGCAGGCCCATGGCTCGACTCGACGCTTCAGGGGATCCCCGGAGCCCGGAACTTCGGCGACTCCTCCCAATCGGTGCTGATCGTCACCGGGATGACGGAGAGGATCGTCCGCGAGCCGAGCTCGGCCTCCACCTTGACCAGCAGCCGCCACTCCCGGGGGAGGCCGGCCACGGAGAAGATGGGGAGCTGCTCGACGCGGGTCATCGCCTCCTCGAGGTTCTTGCGCTCGCGGACGGTGCGGCTCTCGATCAGCTTGTCGTTCAGCTTGTAGTGGACGGTATAGGCGCGGGCGACGGCATCGTACGTCGCCACCACCTCGAAGGTGCCCTCGCGGAGCTTCTGGTCCCACCACCGCTTGCGGTCGCGGGCGAGCTCGAAGCGGTAGAGGATGGAGGTGGGGAGTCCGCTGTCCACCCGCTCCGAGAAGCGATGGCTGAAGACGTTGCTCAGGGTGAACGTGGTGAGCACCCGGTCGCCGTCCAGGCCGATCTTGATTTCGGAGACTTTTGCTTCCGCGAAGGCCGGCGAGGCGAGCAGAAAGAGGCAAAGGAGGGCGAGTTTCGCTCTCATCGGGAACCGCAGTCTACCACCTGCGAGCCCTGGGCACCGGCCTACACCTTCCGTGAGCGGTCTACCGTCGCCACATCCGTCCTTGAGAAGTCGTTGCCCTTGAACAGGAGCGGCTCGCCCGAGGAGAGCGAGAGCGCATAGCTGCAGCAGTCCCCCAGGTTCAAGGCGGCGGGGTGGTGTCCTTTCCCATACCTCTCGTAGGCCGTTCGCGCCAGCAGAACCTGGTCGGCATCGAAACTGACGACCGTGGCGCCCGCGGAATGAAGCAGCAGATCGAGGTCGCGGATCCCGGCAGGCCCTTTGCGGGAGTGAATCACGATGGCCGCTTCGAGAGCCGACAAGGCGCTCACCAAGCGGCTGGAATCGCTGGCAATCGCTCGCGAGAGCTCTTCCGCTTCCGGTTCTCCGAGCAGAATGGACAGAAGGGCGGAGGCATCGATGACCATCAGCGGAAGGCACCCTTTTCGTCGTAGCCAAGGATCTCTTCGGCATCCCGCGTGTCCAGGTCGGGCAGAGAGCTGCAACGTCGGCTGATCGCCATCAGGGTGTCGACGAGATCGGGAGCGGACCGCCGGCCTTTGAGGCGCTCCAGACGTTCCTCCAGAGAGTGGATGACGGCCTCGGTGAGGCTTTCCCCCGTCTCGGCCGCCACCTGCCTGGCCAGCTTCTCCGCCTTGTCATTCTTGATGCTGATCGCCATGTAGCCCTCTCCGGGGGAGTATAGAATTCTCAATAAATTCTAGAATCTTCCTCTCGGGGTAGCAAGAGGCTTGGGGGAGTTCTGCCCTGAGCAAGGAGCCGGGGTGCAGGTGCAGAGAGAAGTGCCAGAAAGAAGTGCTGCCAGAAAGAAGTGCCAGCCGATTCGTGCCGGTCCGGTCCGCACGCCAGGCAGGCTGCCGCGCCCTCCTGCCGCCTGACGGCATTTCAAGAACCGCGAAACAAGCCTGGAACCCCCCTCGCAAACCCAAGCGGTTCTAGGCCGAAGAAGTTTGGGTACCGATTTTCCGTCTTATCCTGTCATGGGACGAAGACTGCGCTACATTCCTGACGGCGGTGCCCTGGTCGAGGTCACCTGCCGAACCCTCCACAGCCGTTACCTCCTCCGGCCCGGCCGGGCGCTCGACGAGGTCGTCGTCGGCGTCCTGGGGCGGGCCCAGCGCCTCTACGAAGTCCGTTGCTGCGGCTACGTGTTCGCGTCGAATCACTTTCACCTCCTGCTCGACGTCGACAACGCTCGCCAACTCGCCCGGTTCATGTGCCATGTGAATTCCAATCTCGCGCGGGAGATCAGCCGTCTCTACGGCTGGCCGGACAAGATCTGGTCGCGGAGATATCAGGCGATCATCGTCAGTGGAGAAGAAGGAGCCCAGATCGCGCGGCTGAAATACATTTTAAGC
Source organism: uncultured Acidobacteriota bacterium (assembly GCA_963698025.1). GTDB lineage: Bacteria > Acidobacteriota > Thermoanaerobaculia > Multivoradales > UBA5704 > DATARR01. Next base: position 5,878,281 of record OY969112.1, read on the forward strand.
CACGGTCCCAAGGAAGGTCTTGTCGAGCGGCCCCGGGATTGGCCGGGAGTGCACGCCGCCAAGGCGCTGATCGAGGGCGCACCGCTCACGGGTACCTGGTTCAACCGGACCCAGGAGTACGCCGCCCGCAACCGGGGAGAGGCTTTCGACCGTCTTCGGTACACGAGCGTCGAAACCCTGCATCTCTCCCCTCTCCCTTGCTGGAAGCACCTGCCGCCCGAAGTCTGGAGAGAGCGTGCGCTCAACCTGATCCATGAGATCGACGAGGAGGCCGCTGTCCGTAGGTCGCGAACGGGCAGCCGGCCGCTGGGCATTGCGGCGATCCTGGGCCAGCACCCCCACGACCGTCCGAAGCGCTCAAAGAGATCGCCCGCGCCGCTCTTTCATGCGCTGAGCGCCCGGGTGCGCGATGAGCTCTGGGAAGCCTACCGATGGTTCGTGGCGGCTTTCCGGGATGCCGCGGAGAAGCTCAGGGCGGGAGACCGCGGCGCGGCGTTTCCAGCCGGAAGCTTTCCTCCAGCCTTGCCGTTCGTGGAGGGATAGCTTCGTCAGGCCGCGCGGACCTACAGATTTGGAGTGAGCTCTCGACGAGGGTGTGGCAAAGTGTGCCCCGAAGACCCGTAGCGATCAGAAAGTAACTTCAGAATAGACGATGCGTGGCCTTCAGGGCGCTCATGGCGAGGCCAGATTGCGACTTCAGAGCCTCCAAGAGGGCTTTTAAGCGCAGCGGCGACGGCGAGTTCGGCGACTCCTTGGTTACTCTTCGCTGGCTGGCTGAGTCGGCTGGCACTTTTTAGGGCACCTATTTGGCACCTATTTGGGCTTGGGCCCATTCTGCTGCCTCGACAGCTCGTGTCTCGTTTCCAGTGTCGCGAAAGAGCCGGCCGGCTTCGCTAAAAAGGTCGCTAGCTTCGGGCGTAACTGCTTGGCGGTCACCCATCGAAATGGATTTAGCAATGTTGAATAGGCTGCGCGCAAGGCCATCCTTGTTGTCCGTCCGCCTCCACGCGATGGCGGCTCGCTCGCAGTATTCTCTCGCAATCCCCCAATCACCGAAGGGGGCGTGAATGGGCTGATAGCACCAGCCAGCCGCATTCAACCCCTCAGCCTCCCAAAGGTCACTGTTGCCAAGGCGAGCGATTTCAGATGCGCGCACGTAGTGGTCAATGGCACCTTGCCAACTCCCCTCCGGATTCTCCGTAGGCTCGAGACCCCATCCTATGCTGAAGAGGCACTTAGCTTGCCACCCTTTATCTCCCAACTCAAGGGCTAGTTGATAGGCCTCTTGCAGAAACTCGAAAGCCCGTCCCCAACTGCCGCAAGCGTTGTTACTTGGTTTATGACACCAGGCAAGCTCATATAGATCCCAGACCTGCCAAGACCGGTCGCCCAAGAGCTTGTCAAGATCGAGGGCACGACGGAACGTCTCAATAGCATCAATGCAGTCTCCCGCCGAACCTGTTTCGGGGCACAGATTGAAGCCGATCCGCCTCACCGCCTGTACCCGCCCGCGGCCGTCACCAGCCGCTTCATAGAAGGACTCTGCCTGCCTGAACTCGGTCAATGCATCTGCCCTTCGGCCGGCCGTCTCAGCCAAACTGCCGAGGTGAAAATGAGACGCGGCAGCCCAGGCGCAGTTACCACCTAAACGGTCAGCGTCTATAGCTCTCCGGTAGAGAGTCACCGCAGCGGATAGGTCCCGAGTCGGATTCTCCTTCGCTTCGAGGCACATTGCCTGCCAATAGAGATTCGTTGCTTCCTTATCGGGTATCGCCAAACCCTTAGCCAAGTTAGCCGCGTGCTCGAAGCACCGCAGGGCTGTGAGCCACGCCGCCTCTGAGGATGGGTCGGAAAACAGACACCAGCCTTGCCAGTGGGCGGCATCTATCTCCCAGCGCATCTTGCCTCCGAGGGCAAAGTGATCTTGCGCTTCGGAGAAGGCCAATGCGGCCTCTGCATACCTCTCCTTTGCCTTTAGCCTCAGCCCACGCTGGTAATGCGATTCGCCGAAGTAAACCTTCACGGTCTTGGTAGGGACGCTGGAGGGCTTCCATCGTTCATCTAGAGTCAGAAATTGTTCGAAGTGCGCTGCTTTTAGGAAGGACAATGTGCTCGCGCGAACTGCCCTCTTGGCGGATAGGGCATCGGAGTCGCTACGCTCCAAATCGCGTTTTTTGACTGCGGGAATCCAGCTCATAATTTCAGCAGCCTTTGGAGCCTGCGCCCGAGCCTGCGCTATATATCTTTCCTCTCTGGCGTTGAGCACCCTCGCGATGGCCTCTGAGAACATGCCGAGAATAAACTCGGCTTTTAGGTCAGAAAGTTTTTTGAATTCAGGGCTAACCGAGAACTCATTGATCGCGTTGAGCAGTGCGTCCTCTGTCCAGTTATTTGCCATCTCGAACAGTTTGGTTCTGTGCTTGCTGTCGCCGCTCTCAAGCTCCAGCGTCAAGGCTAAGGAGACCACTTCGAGCCAAGCGTCAGGCTTCACTCCCGGCACGAGGAGCAGTACAGCTTTACCGATAAGCTCACTAGCGGCTTGGGGATCAGGACTGACCAGCCAACTGGCAATTTTGACCAAATCCTCGCTTGAGAGCGCGTGCTTCGGCAGTAGGCTCAGCACCTCATCTGACCAACCGCAGGAGGCAATCCAAGTCAGCAGATCGACAGAAGCATCTAGGGGGAACGCATTGAGTTTTGTCCTGAAGGTCTGCAGTAGGTCATCAGGGAACTCCCGACCCTCAATACGAGAAAGAATGTGGATATATGCCGAATCGGTAGTCCACTCCCCGTTCCCCAGCAGCCGGATTGCCTTGTCTAGCGCCTCGCAGGCTTTCACATGATTTCCGCTGTCGTATTCGGCGGCTCCAAGTAAGGCATAGGCGGGGAGGTAGCCGCGGTCTTTCTGAAGCGCATCCCGGCAGGTCTCGGCTGCTTCCTCATTAAGTCCGGCCTTGAGCAACTCGCGGGCACGAGAAAAGAGCGAAGTCGCCTGGATTTTGTGAGCGTCACGAACGAGCGCCGTCTGTTGTTCTTGAAACTCTCTCGCCCTGTAGTCGGCGGCCAATCCTTCTTCCCAGTGGCGGTTTGCAGCATCACGCTCCGCCTCTTCGGCAATCCGGGTCTGGCCTCTGAGTTGCTCCTCAACTTCACAGCGATGGCAGCGACTGCCGGAATGTGGTCCGTGTAGGCTACAGGTGGGCATGATAGATCAACCTGCCTTCCTTAAATGAGGCATACTATCATAAATGGTTGTTAACCTAATGTGCAGATGCAACCATCGTCATTCAACGATCCGCATCTGGCTTCTTGACCGAGCGCTGGACCGCAATCACGGCAACAAGGAGGCAGACCACTCGCACGCCTTCGCCAGTACCCAGAGTGTCTCACTCTTGGTGCCAACGCTGGTCGAACCCCTTCAAGAACTCTCAATTGCTTTGCGAACAAGGGTTAACGAGCAGGTTGAAGAGCTGAGCCAACTTGGCGCCTCCGCGGCGCAGGGGCACTTCTCGCCAGCCTGAGCACCGAGTCCGACGCCACGGGGCAGCGACTGACGAGCATCATCGCCTCACGGAGACAACTATCCGTGCATACTCAAATCAAGGAAGGAGCCAGAGGGAACGGCCCCGCTACCGTTCCCCCTGGCGGGTGCATCGATTGTCAAAGAGCTCGGGCCGTTCCTCGGGGGCATCGCCGGAGCGCGGTCTCGACGCCGTATGCGACGGCGGAGTCCAGCGATCCGCAGAGGGCCCCCAGGCCCTTCGCCGGCTGCCGAGCGCCTCCCGCAGGAGCCTCTGGACAGACAAGCTTGATATGGATAGTATGATTATCATGGATCGGGTCGTCAAGCCCGCCGGAACGGATCTTCGAGGCTTGTTTCAGGGCTCATTCCCCTTGGGGAATGTGGTATTCCCCAGGAATTGCGGACTGGACGTGCGGGGAATGGTCCATTCCCCAGCGCTCGCGAAGCGTTCCCCGGGGGGAATGGGATGTTGGGTTCATTGTGCATGGTATGGTGAGTGCTTCGCGCTTCGTTCCCTGCCCTTCGTCAGGCGTTCCCCGCGGGGAATGCCTCATTCCGGGGCGCCGTGGAACGTGAAGGGTGGGGAATGGGGCGAAGCTCGGACTTCGTGCCTGATTCCCCGGAGGGAATGGGCCGCGAAGGGCGGGGAACGCCTCTCGCGGAGCGGGGAATGCCTCGGGAGGCGAGGGGAATGAGGCTCGCGGAGCGCTTTTGGGCTCTTTGACAACTGAATCGAAGCAAAGTCCCGGACAGGTGACGGGGCTCCGGCCTTCCGGCGGCGGAGCCCCGTCCTTTTTCCTCGCGTTCGTTCTCTTCCGGTGAGGGTCTAGCCGACCGTTTCGTGGATCTCCCTGAGCACGCTCTCGGGCTCCTCGAAGACTCTCTGATTCGTGAAGCGGAGGATGGTGAGGCCGAGGATGCTCAGGTAGACAGCGCGGTCCTCATCATGGGCAGCCTGCCGGCGCTCCTCGTGAATGGGACCGTCGAGCTCTACGACGAGCCGATAGCGAGGGCAGTAGAAGTCGGCAATGTAGGGGCCGATCGGGACCTGGCGGCGGAACTTCAGGCGCAGGAGGCGGCGATTGCGGAGGAGTTGCCAGAGCGCTTCCTCGGCGGGAGTCTGCTCTTTGCGGAGCTCGCGGGCGCGGGCGGTCTGGCGGGGGGCGCTCAAGTCCGCACCTTGTTGGAGAAGAGATGTTGCGATTTGAGAAGATTCGAGGGCGGGTCTGGCATCGGAGGATGATACCAAGGTGAGCTTTCGTCCGGCCAGGCTTTCCCCCACCCGGGCCCTCACCTCCCGGCCTCCTCTCCCAGCCCTCCACCCACCCTTCCGGGGAGAGGAGGAGAAGGGCCCCAGCGCTTTCATCTTCAACGCGCGTTCCCGGCGTGCTGGAGCGCGGCACCTTTTCAGAGCCGCTCCGTCTCCTCATCCAAGACGTCTTTCTCCTCCTCTCCCCGGCAGGGGCGGGTGGAGGGCTGGGAGAGGAGGCCGGGAGGTGAGGGCCGGGCGGGGGGAAGCTCCGCTTCGAGGCCCCCTCCCCCTCTCCAGGCCTACTTGGCTGCCGGCACGAACTTCATCGCCGCGCCGTTCATGCAGTAGCGCAGCCCGGTCGGCTTCGGGCCGTCCTCGAAGACGTGGCCGAGGTGGCCGCCGCAGCGGGCGCAGCGCACCTCGGTGCGGACCTGGAAGAAGCTGCGGTCGGTCTTGGTGGTGATGTGCGTGGGGTCGATCGGCGCCCAGAAGCTCGGCCAGCCGGTGCCGGAGTCGAACTTCTGGTCCGCGCTGTAGAGCGTCAGGCCGCAGGCGGCGCAGACGAACGTCCCCTTCTCGTGGATGTTGTTCAGCGGGCTGGTGAAGGCCCGCTCGGTCCCCTCTTTGCGCAGCACGTTGAACTGCTCGGGGGTGAGGACCTTCTTCCACTCGTCTTCGGTCTTGACGACTTTCTCGATCACTTGGTTGGATCCTTTCTTCTCGGCCTTCGGCGCCGACGCCGGCGCCACGGCCGCGACGAGCGCGAGAGCGCCGAACAGCGCGAGAGCGATCAGAGTCACTGCGAATTTCATGGCTGCTTTCCCCTTCGTCCGGCGGCCGGGACTCCCGGCCTCCACCGCTTAGAACAGGCTAGACCTCGATCCCGTTCCCGCGGAGGAAGGCGACGAATTCCTCTTCGTTCATGGTCTGGACCCCCAGCTTCCGCGCGTCCTCGGCCTTGGAGCCGGCGTCTTCGCCGACCACCACGACGTCGGTCGCCTTGCTGACGGAGCCGGTGGCGCGGCCGCCCAGGGATTCGACGTAGCCTTGAGCGTCGCGGCGGGTGAGGTGGTTGAGGCCGCCGGTGAAGACCCACTTCTGCCCCGCCAGAGGTTTTACGCGCGCCACCCCCTCATCGGACGGCTCGCTCTCGACGAGATGCAGCTTGGCCGTCAATTCGTCGAGGACGGCGGCGTTCTTCGGCTCGCCGAAGAAGGTGAGGATCTGCTCGGACATCCGCGGCCCCACGCCGGCGACCTCCTGGAGCGCCGCCTCGTCCGCCGCGCGCAGCCGGGCGAAGGTGCCGAAGTGGCGGGCGAGGTCGCGGGCCACGGTGACGCCGACCTCGGGGATGCCCAGGCCGTAGAGGAAGCGGGGGAGCTCGGCGGCGGCCGCGGCCTTCTTCAGGGCGTCCACCAGCTTGTTGGCCGACTTCTCGGCGAACCCCTCCAGATCGACCAGCTGCTCGGGACGGATCTCGAAGAGGTCCGGCAGCTGGCGGACGAGCCCCTGGGCGATGAACAGCTTGGAGGTCTCGTCCCCCAGGCCCTCGATGTCGAGGGCGTCGCGCGAGGCGAAGTGGACGATCCGCCCGGCGAGCTGGGCCGGGCACTCGAAGCTGTTGGGGCAGACGGTGAACGGGCCGCGCTCGATCAGCGCCGTGCCGCAGGAGGGGCAGGCGTCGGGCATCCGCCACTCGGGCGCGCGCTCGTGATCGGGCTCCTCGATCCGCTCGATCACCTGCGGGATGACGTCGCCGGCCCGCTGGACGCGCACGCGGTCCCCCTCGCGGACGTCCTTGCGCGCCACCTCCTCGCGGTTGTGCAGGGTGGCGCGGGCCACGGTGACGCCGCCGATCTCGACCGGCAGCATGAGGGCGACGGGGGTGACGACGCCGGTGCGCCCGACCGAGGGGAGGATCGAGAGGATGCGGGTGACTTCCTTGCGCGGCGGGAACTTGTAGGCGAAGGCCCAGCGCGGATGGCGGGAGGTCCAGCCGAGGAGGTCGCGGTCGGCGAGGTCGTCGAGCTTGATGACGACGCCGTCGATCTCGTAACCGAGGTCGTCCCGCTCGGCCTCGAAGCCGGCGTGGTAGGCGAGGATGTCGTCGAGGGTCCGGGCCTTCTTCACCCGCTCGTTGACCTTCAGCCCCCAGGCGCGCAGGGCGGTCAGCACGTCCCACTGGGTCTCGATGCCCTCCACCCGCTCGGGGGCGAGGATGTCGTAGGCGAAGAGGTGGAGGGGGCGGGAGGCGGTGAGCTGCGGGTCGAGCTGGCGCACGGAGCCGGCGGCGGCGTTGCGCGGGCTGGCGAACGGCTCCTTGCCCTCGGCGATCAGCCGCTCGTTGAGCTTGTCGAAGGTCTTGGCGAACATGATGATCTCGCCGCGGACGGCGAGGAACGGGGGGGCCGGCCGCTCGCTCTCGCGCAGCTTGAGGGGGACGCTGGTGATGGTGCGGACGTTGGCGGTGATCCCCTCCCCCTTGCGCCCGTCGCCGCGGGTGGAGGCCTGGAGGAGGACGCCGTCGCGGTAGACGAGCTCGACGGAGAGGCCGTCGAGCTTGGGCTCCAGCACGTACTCGACCTCGACGTCCGCTCCCAGCCCCTTGCGCAGGCGCTCGTCGAAGCGGCGCAGCGCGGCCTCGTCCTGGTTGGAATCGAGCGAGAGCATCGGCGCCGCGTGCTCGATCGCCGGGAAGCCGTCGACCGGCGTGCCGGCCACGCGCTGGGTGGGGGAGTCCTCGGCGACGAGGTCGGGGTGCGCCTTCTCCAGCCCCTCCAGCTCGTGGAAGAGGCGGTCGAACTCGGTGTCGGAGATCGCCGGGCGGTCCTCGACGTAATAGAGGTACTCGTGATGGCGGATCTCGCTTCGCAGCTTGGCGATCCGCTGGGCGGCCTTTTCGCGGGTCATCGGGCGGGGTTTCTCCCTCGAAACGTTCGAGGCGGAAACTCTAGCATGGGGCTGCCCTGACTCCTGGCGCGCGCAGCGCGCCTACGCGACTCTCCAGCGGAGGTTGTAGGGGCGACCTGCGGTCGCCCTCGACGTTGGGGGCCGCCTCGCCTTTGAGGGCGACCGCAGGTCGCCCCTACAACCTCCGGCCACGGGCGTCTCTTCTCGGCCTTCTCCTTTGCTATCTTCCCCCCATGGCCACCCTCTGGACGCGCGCCGGGCTGACGTGGAAACAGCTCGGGTGGCGGCTCTGGCGGCAGATCTACGAGGACGAGCTGCTCGGGCGGTGCGCGGAGCTGGCGTACTTCTTCCTGTTCTCGATCTTCCCCCTGCTGCTGTTCATGACCACGCTGCTCGGCTACATGGCGGAGGCGAATCCGCGGCTGCAGCGCAGCCTGTTCCACTACATGGCCCGGGTCTCGCCGAGCCGCGACGTGACGGAGCTGCTCAACCGGACCCTGACGGAGATCCGCACCGCCCGCACCGGGCCCAAGCTCTACCTCTCGCTGGCGGCGGCCGTCTGGGTGGCCTCGAACGGCATGCTCGCCGTCTCGCGCACGCTCAACACGGCGTGCGGGCTCAAGGAGACCCGCCCCTGGTGGCGGCGGCGGATCATGGCGGTCCTGCTGACGCTCACCTTCTCGGTGCTGATCGTCAGCGCCCTGTTCCTGATCTTCTACGGCGGCGCGCTCGGCGAGGCGATGGCGGACCGGCTGGGGTTCGGCGCCGTCTTCTCGGTGGCCTGGCACCTCTTCCTGCGCTGGCCGCTGATCCTGGTCTTCGTGATCCTCTCCTTCGAGATCGTCTACAACTACGCCCCCAACGTCGGCGAGGTCCAGGGGCGCCACTGGGTGAGCCCCGGGGCGGTCACCGGCGTCGGCCTCTGGCTGCTCGCCTCCTTCGGCCTGCGGATCTACCTGGAGTATTTCCACTCCTACACCACGGCCTACGGCTCGCTCGGCGCGGTGATCCTGCTGCTGGTCTGGTTCTACCTGACCGCCTTCGCCATCCTGATGGGGGGGGAGGTCAACTCGGAGATCGAACGCGAGCTCGCCCTGCAGCACGGGGAGAAACGCCCCCGGCCCACCCGCCACCGCCGGCTGCTGAACCGGATCCGGCGCCGGCGGGCCGCGCGATAGATCGTAGATTGTCACATTCTGATCGGCTCATGAGAGCGGCGTTGCGGCACCCTCCTCTTTGGATGGACTACCGATGGCCGCGCCCCGGGCAATGGTTGCCGGGGGTGGGGTCGCAACAAGTCGCAACAAGGAGATCGAGATGAGAAAGATGATCTACATGGGGCTGGCGCTGGGGCTCGCCGCGCTGCCGGCTCTGGCGGACAACACGATCACGCACGGGATCGACATCTGGCAGACGAACGGGGACGGCCGCTCGTACGTCAACCTGAGCATTCCCGCCGGATACTTCTGCGCCACCTCGGCGGCCTGGTCGGGGACGGTGACGATGGTCGGCACCCCGGTCGCCACCAGCCCGGCCAACGTGCTGGGGGCCACGGACACGGTGGTCGAGCGGCTGAGCGATGCGACGTTCGTCAACAACGTGGCGACCGTCAACGCGATCGTGCGGGCCGCGAGCTTCAAGAGCACGGCGCCGATCGCCGTCAGCGGCTGCTCGGGGAGCCCCTACTGGGACGTCAAGTCCACCGCCGCGCCCACCCAGTCGCCGTTCACCATCACCATCCGGCGCGCCAGCTCGACCGCCACCGGCGGCAGCTTCGACTCCGACGTGACGGTCAGCCCCCGGCTGACGTTCACCCAGCAGGGGAGCGGGCTCAGCCATACGCTGGACCAGTCGACGATCCATTTCACCACCGCAGGCGCCGAGTGGACGCATCAGCCCGGCGCGGGCGGCGTGACCTACACCGGCGGCTCGGTCCAGATCGACACCGACGGCAACGGCGTGACGGACACCACGGTGCCGGACACCTCGAACTTCGCCGCCGGCTGGACCAACGTCCCGCAGTCCGGCTGCTCGGCAACCCCCTGCCCGGTGCCGATCCCGCACCAGGCGCCGAGCCACCTGCACTACGTCGGGCCGCCGGTGCCCTACTGCACGGCCACGGGCACGCCCGCGGGCCTGACCACGAGCCGGCAGGGGAGGAAGTCTCTCCAACTGCAGCCGGGTACCGTCCAGCGCTGCTACGCGATCGACGTCCACCAGACGGGCACCACCCTGCCGTAGGAACCGGTCCTATGCGTAGGGCTTGAGGGCTTCGCGCAAGGGGGTGGGAATGGGGGTGGGAACGGTCCGCCCCCCTTCCCGCCGCATGCAGGCGACCACCTGCTCGCCGCGGGCCACCAGCTCTTCCCCCCCATCGTTCCGGCGCCAGTATTCGAACAGCAGGGTGATGCGGTTCTGGACGGTCCCCCCCAGGCGCATGCGCACGACGATCTCGTCGAAGGCCTCGAGCTCGGCCAGGTAGTCGCAGGAGCAGCGGACGGTGGCCAGGGCGAGGTCGCGGGAGAGCTCGGCGAGGATCTCCGGGGCGTGGTCGTGCAGGAACATCTCGCGGCAGCGCCCCTGCCAGCGCAGGTGATTGACGTAGTAGACGTTGCCGACCAGGTTGGTCTCTTCGAACCCCACCACGTGGCGGTGCTCGTAGGCCTTCAATGCGCGGTCTCGACCAGGACGGCGAGCGCCGCGGCGCCCGCCAGCTCGCGGACCGCGCCGACGAAGGTGCCGATGCGCAGGTCGCCCGAGCGCAGCAGGATCCAACCCTGCCCGCCGCCGCTCTCCAGCGCTGCCGGTTCCAGGACGATCGGGGCACCGGGGGGGACCCCCGCCTTGACCAGGCTCTCGGCGGCCGCCCAGACGCGGGTCGCCGCGTCGGCGAACGCCTCGCCGCGCTCGCGGGCGATCAGCTCGGCGAGCCGCGAGCGCTCGGGACCCAGCAGGCCGAGCCAGACCTCCGCCGTCCGCTCGGCCACCGGCTGGAGATCGCAGCCGATGCGGCCGTCGCCAGTCACCGCCAGCACGAGGCCATCGGCGTGGGAGCGCGACAGACCGGTCATATCGGGCGCGCCGTCCGGCCGATGACGAAGGGGAAGATCCCCGCCATCGTCGAGGGTGACGCGGACGGGCGAGCCGGGGAGGAGCTCCTGGAGCCGCCGCTCGACGTAGGGGGCGAGCAGGGCGGCCGTCCAGGCGGCGGGCGGGGCGATGCGGTCGACGGCGCGGAGGGTCAGGCCCTCCCAGCGCTCGCGCAGCCGGCCGTCGATGGTCAGCACCTCGACGTCGTAGACGAACTCGTCGCCGTTGCGGCTCCGCTCGCGGGCCGCGAGGAGGAGGGGCACGTCGGCCTCGAGGCCGCGGCTGACCACCCGCTCGACCGCCGTCGGCAGCAGGGTCGCGTGCGGGATGCAGGCCTGGATGGCATGGATGGCGGCGTCGCGCGCGCCGGGGTCGCCGAGCACCAGGCGGTCCGGCAGGGTGTGGCCGAACCAGACGGTGGTGCCGTCCGGCGAGATCTCCGCCAGGCATTCGGTGGCGCGCAGGCTGCGGTACCCCCCCAGGCGCTGGAAGCGCCCGCGGTGGAAGAGGACGCCGCCGTAGAGGTCGCCGGCCGTATCGAGCGCGATCAGGCCGGGCGTCCCCTCCGCCGCGAAGGGGGCGACGAGGCGCGGCCGGACGTCCGCCGGCCGGCCGAAGCGGCAGAGGGCGCGGAAGTGGTCGGCCGCGAAGCCGGTGGCGGCGTCGCGCAGCACGACCTCGACAGTGCCCGGCTCGCGCGCCAGGGCGGCGACGCGGATCGTCGTCGAACGCCCCGGCGGCACGGCCACGGGGCGCTGGAAAGTGACCGCCTCGAAGACCGGGATCTCCTCACTTCCCAGGAGCGCCATGGCGGCCTGGGCCATCGCCTCCATCCCCAGGACGGCCGCGAACAGCGGCTCGCCGTGGAAGACGTGGTCGGCGAGGTGGGGATCGGTGTCCGCGGAGACCTCGGCATCCACCACCAGCTCGACCCCGGGCACGTAGACGCGCGGGGTTTCGAGGTAGCGGAGCAGCGGCAGCTCGGGGCGCTCGACCTCCAGCGTCGCCGGCTCGCCGAAGCGGCCGGTGGCCACGATCGCGACGGCGGGCAGCGGGCGGGAGACGAGGTCCCGCAGCAGCGCCACCCCGGTCCCCGGCGGGATCGGCGAGATCCCCTGGGCCATCAGGCTCTCCAGGGTGCCGAGCTTCTCGCCCATGCCGACCCCCGCCCAGACCGACCATTCGAGTGCCAGGCAGCGGCAGCCGGGGTGCTCGCCGGCGAACCGCTCGGTGGCCCGCGCCAGCCACTCGTTGGCGAGGGCGTAGTCGGCCTCGCCGCGCAGCCCGATGCGGGCGATGATCGAGCCGAAGGTGACCAGCAGCCGCAGGCGCGCGGGATCGACCGCCGCGAGGACGTTGCGGAAGCCGATCCCCTTGGGGGCGAAGGTGCGCAGGCAGGACTCCGCGTCGAGCCCCGAGAGGCCACGGGGGGTGTTGGTGCCGGCGCCGTGCAGGAAGGCGGTGACGGGCCCGAGCTCGGCCTCGGCGCGGGCGACCGCCGCCCGCACCGCCGCGGCGTCGGTGACGTCCGCCGGCAGGTAGAGGGCCTGGATGCCGGCGGCCGCCATCCGCTCGAGGTTGGCGGCCAGCTCGGCGTCCTGGTCCGGCAGCGAGCGGCCCATCAGGGCGAGGCGGGCGCCGCTGGCGCGGGCGAGGTCGAGGGCGCACTCGGCGGCGATCCCCTTGCCGCCGCCGGTGACCAGCAGGACGTCCTCGCGCCCGAGCGGCAGCGCGGCGGGTTCCGCGGATTCCGGCAGCAGGCGCAGAACGGGGACGCGGCGGATCCCTGCGGCGTCGTAGTGGGCCTCGGTGTAGCCGGAAGCCGCGGCGACCTCGGCGGCTACCCAGGCGGCGCCTTCAGGATGATCGAAGGGGAGCTCCACCACGCAGGTGGTCGTCCCCGGGATCTCCAGGTGCAGGGTGCGCGCGAAGGCGCCGCCGACTCCCCCCTGCTGAACCAGGACGAAGGTGAGGGGGCCAGGCGCGGCGAGGGCGGCCTGCGCGGCCTCGACGAAGAGCCCGGGGTGCCGCTCGTCGATCTCCGGGGGGAGGCAGAGAGCGACGCCGCTCCCCGGGAGGTACGCGGCGAGCGCGCCGGCCAGAGGGTGGCCGGGCGGGGCGATGACGTTCCAGTTGGGTAGGGGCAGGGGTAGGGGCGCAGCATGCTGCGCCCCTACGACCTTGGCCGGAGACCGCTTGGCCGGAGACAGAGACCGCTCGACGAGATCGACCGTGAACGGCCGCACCCAGGAGTCGACGCCGGCCGGCGCCGCCGGCTCGTTCGCGGTGCCGGCGTCGAGCGGCGCCTGCCGCGCCAGCGCCTCCGCCACCTCGGCCACGGTCGCCCGCGCGTAATCGGTGGGGGAGGAGGGGGGGCGCAATCCCAGCCGGCGCGCGGTCTCGACCACGAGCTGGCCGACGGAGATCGAGTTGAGGTGGAGGTCCGAGAGCAGCCGGCTGTCGTCGCGCACCGCCTCGGCGGGAAGCTCCGCGCGCTCCGCGACGAGCTGGCGCAGCAGGTCGCGGGGGGTGAGGGAGGAACCCGCCACAGCGGCGTGCGCGATAACGCCGGAATCCGCTGTGACGGAGGCCATGCTTTTTTCCTCCCCCCACCGGGGGGAGATCAGAAGGGGGCTCGCCCCAGCCCCCACCGGCGCCATCTCGCAGGGGTTGGCGAGGAACTTGAGCGGACGCTCGGGATCGAACGGCCGGGTGAACCGCCCCTCGAACAACACGGCGGTGTCGATCGGCGCCCCCAGCGCGAAGGCCGCGCCGGCCGCCGCGAGCACCCCCGCGATAGACGGCCCGCCGGCGTCGAGCGGGATCGCCGGCGCGGCGTGAAGCTCGCCCGCCAGCTCGGAGAGGGCGCGGCCGGGGCCGACCTCGATCCAGAGTTCGACGCCGCCGGCCGCCGCCATTGCCTCGGTGAAGCGGACGGGCGCGGTGAGCTGGTCGCGCAGCAGGGCGCGCAGATCCGTCTCCGGAGCCAGCAGGGTGCCGAGCACGGTGGAGGCCACGGGCCGGGCGGCGGCCCGGAAGGGGATCGCCGCCAGCTCGGCCGCCAGCGGCGGGCCGGCCGCCTCCATGTGCGGCGAGTGGAAGGCGTGCGAGACGCGCAGCCGCCTCACCTCCAGGCCACGGCCGCGGGCGCGCTCGGCGGCGGCCTCGACGGCGGCCTCGTCGCCGGAGATCACCGTCCGCTCCGGCGCGTTGTAGACGGCGATCACCGCGCCCGGGCCGAGCAGCGTCTGGACGGTGGCGGAGTCGGCGCCGACGCTCGCCATGGCGCCGTTCTTGCCGCCCGCCTCGGCCATCGCCCGGCCGCGCGTTGCGGCGAGGCGCAGGGTGCCGGCGGCGTCGAGAGCGCCCCCCCAGTGGAGGGCCACGATCTCGCCCAGGCTGTGGCCCACGGCGACGGCGGCGCGGACGCCCAGCCGGTCGAGCAGCCGCAGGCCGGCGAGCGAGTGGGCGGCGATCGCCGGCTGGGCCACGGCGGTATTGATGGGATCCTCGGTGATATCGAGCCCCGCCTCGGCGTAAACCGCCTCCAGGTCCTCGAAGCGCCGGCGCAGGAGCCCGCCGTCGAGGTGCGAGGGTGCCCCCTGGCCGGGGAAGAGGAAGCCGACGCGCCGGCCGCGGACGCCGGAGCCGAGGAAGATCCCGTGGCGGGGGTCGAGGTGGACCGTCTCGCCGCCGCGCAGCCGCTCGGCCAGGCGCTGCAATCTCTCCGCGGCCTCGGCGGGCCGGGCGGCGACCACCGCCGCCCGCGCCGCGCCGTCCTCCAGCCCCCGCTGGAGCGCCGCCGCGAGGTCGGCCAGCTCGGCCCGCGAGAGGCGCGCCGCGATCCCGGCCAGGTGTTCGGCCCGGCGGGCGAGCGACTCCGCGTCCGGCGCCGCGAGCAGCAGCAGCTCGGCGTCCTGCCAGGAGGCGAGCAGCTCGCGCTCGCGCGCCACCAGCGACCGGCGGCGCACGGCGGGCTCCCCCTCGATCACCACGTGGGAGTTGATGCCGCCGAAGCCCATGGCGGAGACGGCGGCGCGCAGCGGTTGGCCGGCCGGCCAGGGCTCGCCGCGGTCGGAGATGCGCAGCGCCGCGTCCGCCCCCAGGAACCGGGGGTGCGGCTCCTCGCAGCCGGTGGCGGGGGGGATCACCTGCGAGTGCACGGCGAGGGCCGCCTTGATCAGCCCGGCGACGCCGGCCGCCGCCTTGGTGTGGCCGATGTTGGCCTTGATCGAGCCGATCGGCGCCAGCCGCGCGTCCGGCGCCGCCTCGCGGCGGGCGGAGGAGAGGGCGGCGAGCTCCGCGGCGTCCCCCACCGCCGTGCCGGTGCCGTGCCCCTCGAAGTAGCCGACGGTCTCGATGCCGAAGCCGGCGCGCCGGTAGGCGCGGGCGATGGCAAGCTTCTGCCCCTCGGCCTCGGGGCGGCTGATGCCGCCGTGGCCGTCCGAGGAGATCCCCCAGCCGCGCAGGACGGCGTAGATCCGGCAGCCGAGCCGTTCGGCGTCGCTCTCGCGCATCAGCACCACGAAGCCGCACCCCTCGCCGGGGATGAAGCCGTCCGAGCGGGCGTCGAAGACCCGCATCTCGCCGGCGGCCAGCGCGCCGGTGCGGGCGAAGCCCACCAGCTCGAAGGGGTCGAGCGAGAGGTCGACGCCGCCGGCGATCGCCGCGTCGAGGTCCCCGGCGGCGAGGCTGGAGCAGGCGTTGGCCACCGCCAGCAGCGAGGAGGCGCAGGCGCCGTCCAGCGTGTAGCCGCCGCCGTGGAGGTCGAAGTGGTTGCAGATGCGGCCGGCGATGGTGTTCGAGAGCCCGCCGGCGAGCGTCTCCTCCATCGGGGCGGGGAAGGGGGCCTTGTAGGCGGGCTCCAGCCGGGCGAGGAAGAGGGTGGCGCGCTCCTCCTCCCACCCCTCGGCGGCGAGCTGGGCGGCCAGCGTCCGGCGGACGTAGGGCCAGCGCAGGCGCAGCAGGTTGGCGCGCGAGAACTCGCCGGTCAGCGAGTTGCCGAGCAGGACGCCGGTCGCGTCGCGCGGCAGCCCCTCGGCGTCGGGGAAACCGGCGTCGGCGAGCGCCTGGGCGGCGACGTCGAGGGCGAGCCAGTGGGCGAGGTCGGCCGAGCGGAAGGTGGGGCCGGCGACGCGAAAGCGGACGCGGTCGAACTCCCACCCTTCCAGCACGGCGGCCTCGGTGGCGTAGAGGCCGTCGGGATCGGCGGGGCCGCTGGGGAGGTAGTCCTCCAGCCGCAGGCGCTCGGGCGGCATCCGCCGGAACGCCCGCCGGCGGGCGAGGACGTTCTCCCACAGCTCGCCAGGCGAGCGCGCGTCGGGATAGCGGCAGGCCATCCCGACGATCGCGATCCCCTCCATGGCCCCATTCCTCAACTCAGGCCTCCGCCGGCATGCGCACGTCGAGGCGCTCCTTGGCCTCGGCCCGCTGTGCCGCGAGAGCCTTGACCCAGAGCAGGGCGCCGCGGCCGGCGCAGACGGCCGTCAGGCCGAAGAACAGGCCGAAGACGATGTGGAAGGCCATCAGCAGGCCGTAGGCCGCGGCCACCGAGGCGCCGAAGGCCATCTGTCCGCGCCGGGTCGTCGGCGTCGTCGCCGGGTCGGTCACCATGTAGAAGGTGAACAGCAGGAAGGCGACGCCGGTCATCGGGTTGAGCGACGGCAGGAAGAGGTTGCCGAACAGGAAGTGGCGCACCGCGGCCTGCAGCACGAAGGCGCCGAGCCAGGTGAGGATCAGCGGGATCCGCTTGGTGAACACGGTGTTGAGGAAGCTGCCCGAGCAGACGATCACCACCGGCAGGAGCCAGTCCCAGCCGCCGTTGAGGTTCTCGGTGAACATGTACGGCTGGGCGATCCCCACCCAGGGGAAGGCGAGCAGCGTCGCCGTGATCCCCAGGTTCGACGGGTTGAAGAAGTGGCGGCGCGAGCCGTTGGTGCCGGCGCGGAACAGGTGCTTCGAGCCGATGGCGACGGCCGCCGCGAAGGCGACCGGCAGCAACCGGTCGTTGGCGTAGAGCAGCATCGCGACCGCGAGGCCGGTGATGTGGGCCGAGAGCATGAAATCGATGAAAGTGGTGCCGGGGCCGAGGAAGCGGGGTTTGCGGCCCAGCCGGCGCGACTCGAGCACCTCGAGCAGGATCTCGGTCGAGTAGGCGGCGAGCAGGGCGACCACCGGCTGCGCCAGCGACTGCTCGAAGCCGAGCACCGTGTGCCCGAGCACGTTGAGGAGCGTGATCGCGGTGGCGAACCGCCGCAGCGCCGCGAGACGCATGTCCTTCTTCACAGGCATCTTCTGATCCATCTCAGCCCGCCTTTCCGGTGCCGGCCGGTTGCGTCCTGGGGGTCCCGCCCGCGGCCACGGCCGGCGAGGGCGCCGCCGTCGGTTCGCCGAGGACGATCGTGTGCCGCCCCGGGGCGAGGCGGATGGTCTCCACGCGCACCCGGCCAGTGCCGTCGCGCCAGCGGAAGTCGACCCGCAGCGGCGTGCCGGCGGCCGTCCGGCCGAGGCCGAAGTGGAGCTCCGGCGCTCGCTTGCCCGAGTGGCCGCTGCCGCCGTCGACCTGCGCCGTCATGCGCCGGCCGTCCGGGAGCCAGACCGTGGCCTCGGCTCCCACCGCCGGCCGCGAGCCGCTTCCCTCCGCATTCGCCACCGGCAGCCGCGGCTCGATCTCCAGCGAGCTCCCCCGGCGGCGGCTGACGTTGTGGAAGAAGTACGACGGCTCCCACTGGTCGGCGATGGCGAAGTCGAGGGCGCCGTCGCCATCGACGTCGGCGATGGCGATCCCCCGGCTCACGTGGCTGTCGTCGAGCCCCAGCTCGTGGGCGAGGTCGTAGTAGCGGCCGTCCCTGGCGCGCACGAAGAACGGATTGTGCAGGTGCCCGGAGAGGTCGTCGCCGGGGGCGATGTGGGGCCAGGCGCCGGGATAGAGCATGTTGTTGTCGTTGCCCATGGCGAGCTCGTGGAGCTCCGGCCAGCGGTTCTTCTCGCCGCGCACGAAGCCGATCGCCTGCAGCGCCTCCGGCACGCCGTCGTCGTCGAAGTCGGCGAAGCGGGCGTCCCACCCCCAGCCGCTGCGCGACAGTCCCAGGTCCTCGCCGCGGTCCCGGTAGGGAGCCACACCGTGGCGCATCGGCTTCAGATCGCCGGTGCTGACCCAGACGAAGTGGCTCTCCTCGAGCGCGTAGTTCTGGGCGATGTTGCTGACGTACAGGTCGGGGATGCCGTCGCCGTTGACGTCGGCGAAGTCGATCCCCATCCCCTTGAAGGAGTCGTGGCCGAGCACCTTCGAGGCCGGGGTGGTGAAGGTCCGCCGCCCCTCGAGCACGGCGAAGCGCGGGTGCCCCGGCGTCGAGAGGTTGCGCAGCAGGCGGTCGTTGCCGAAGTCATTGCCGAAGTAGATCTCGGGCAGCAGGTCGCCGTCGAGATCCGCGGCGCCCACCGCCAGGGTCCAGGAGTAGGTCGTCTGCCCGTCGAAGGCGTCGGGGACGTCGGCGAAGCGGACGGTCGGCTCCGGCCCGGCGGTGCCCCCTGCTCCGAGCAGCAGGCGGTTCCTGCCGCCGTTCTCCGAGCGCGACATCGAGCGATGCATGTGGGCGGTGTCGGCGGCCCGGGCGTCGAGCACCCGCATGCCGTCCGGGAAGTAGTTGCCGACGATCAGGTCGAGGTGGCCGTCGCCGTCGACGTCGGCGCTGGTCAGCGCGTTGGTGTTCCAGATCTCCTGTCCGGGGATCAGCTCCACCGGCCGGAAGGCCGCCGCCGACAGGGCCGCCGCGCCGGCGCGGCGCAGGAAGACGACCGGCGACCGCCCCCAGTAGTAGACCAGGAGGTCCATCCGGCCGTCCTCGTTGAAGTCCCCCGGCAGGCACCCCATGGGGGCCATCGTCCGCGCGTCGTAGCGCAGCGGGGCGGCGTCGAGGGCGAACATCGGGTAACGGCCACCGGTGCCCGGCACCGGCTCCACCAGCGCCAGGTCCACCCGCGGGTCGACCGTGCAGAGGTCGTTCGGCAGCCCGTCGCCGTCGATGTCGTTGAGCGCCACCCCGGCGCCGACGGTGGAGATCCAGGAGCGGATGTCCTTGAAGCTCGGGTGCACCTCGCGCACCGTGCGGTCGAGGTTGCCGGGGGGTGTGGCCAGCGGCGCGCGGGCGAAGGCGAACCGGGAGGCGAGGGCCGCCCGCTCGGGTTCCGGCAGCGTCGGCTGGCGCGCGAAGCCGTACAGACCGGCGATCACCGCCACCGCCGCCAGCCGCGTCGCGTTGCGGCGGAAGAAGCCGGGCTCTTGCTGATTCATCGTGGTCAGGCTCCCTTCCTGAAGTGGTCCTGGATGCGCCGCCGCCAGACCTCGAAGCCGGGCTCCTCCGGCCGGCCGGCCGGCAGGTCCTCGCGGGCCCGGTCGGTCACCGCGGCGACCTCGGCGGCGCTCATGCCGCAGATCACCTGGGCGGCCATCTCCGTATGGGCGGCCGGGTTGCCGGCCCGCTCCCGCGCCTTGGCGGCGAAGCTGACCCCCTGGGCGAGCTCCGGCGCCCAGGCCCCGGCCGCCCGCCTCAGCTCGTCGAGCTCGGTCCGGGTGCGCCCCCCCGCGTAGCCGCAGGCGAGCCCCAGACCGCTCCAGAGGTCCGGCTGGCGATCGGCCGGGAAGGCGCCGATCGTCCGCGGCAGGAGCCGGACGTCGGCGCCGTCGACGAACCAGAGGCTGCGGCCGAGCCCCTGGTCGAACCCGCGGCGAGCGTACCCGTGGAGCTTGCGCGGCACCTCCCGGCGCTCGACCGACTGCGGCCAGTGGAAGAACCCCTCGTGAAAGCCGTAGCCGTCGAGGGCCAGCCAGCCGAGGAGCGGGTCGAGGCGGGCGAGGAGGCGCTCGGGGGAGATCGGCAGCCGCGCCAGGATCCACCCCGCCCCCACCAGGACGATGTAGGTGTGGGGCTCCCCCGGGCCGGCGAGGAAGCGCGCGAGGCGGTCCCGCCGTTGACCGGGGAGAGGGGGCGTCAGAGTGTCGAGGAGGGCGAGGGCCATCCCCGCCCCCTCGTAGGCGAAGCCGCGCTGTTCCCGCTCCACCGTGGCGTCGAGGCGCGCCTGGAGAGCGAGCGGACCGCTCTCCTCCAGGCCGGCGTGATAGCCGGCGACGAAGCAGCGCCCCACCGCCTCGAGCCGCGCGCGCAGCGCGGCGTCGGCGTCGCCGCGGAACCGGCGCTTGGCGAACGAGGTCTCCTCCGGCGAGATGCCGAAGACGGCCCGTTTCAGGGCGGCGCCAGGCGTCCGGCGGAGCGGGGCGGCCCCCGGGTACGCCAGGGGGGTACCGTGGTCTTCGGTGGGTGCGCTCAAGGTTCGTTCCTCATGCTCTCACTACTCTGGTGCTTCGCGAGGGGAGGAGCGAGTCGCCGGCCGCGTCACGGCCTGAAACTCAGGTGATTCTGATCGGCTCAGCCCTTCCTGGGCTCCTCCAGCTCCGTCTTCAGGGAGAAGAAGCGGAGCAGGTCCTTGAGGGAGAGAATGCCGAGCAGGCGGTCGCCTTCGACCACCATCAGGCCGGCGGCGCCAGAGCGGCTCATCCGGGAGAGCGCCTCCATGGCGTCGGTGTCGGCCCGCACGGTGTTCTCGGGGGTGCAGCGCTCGGCCAGGGCGCCGACCGTCTGGCGGTCCCACTCGTCGCGGGGGAGGCTGCGCACCTGCCGGGCGGTGACGCAGCCGAGCAGGCGCCCGGCGTCGTCCACCACCGGGAACATCTTGTAATGGTAGCGATAAAGATAGCTCTGCACCAGCTCCAGCACGGAGATAGCGCGCGGCACGGTCACCGGGTCGAGGCGCATGAAGCGCGACACCGGCTCCCCCTGGAGCGCCCGGCGCAGCTGGAGCTGCTGGTGGGAGCCGCCGGCGGCGTAGCGCACGAACAGCCCGATCATGAACAGCCAGACCCCGGAGAAGAAGGCGCCGGAGAGGATGGAGACCACGCCCAGCCCGATCAGCAGCAGGCCGAAGCCGGAGCCGATCGCCGACACGATGCTGGTGGCCCAGCCCAGGTCCTTGCGCCACCCCCAGAGGATCGACCGCAGGATGCGCCCGCCGTCGAGCGGGAAGGCGGGGACGAGGTTGAACAGGCCGAGAGCGGCGTTGATGTAGGCGAGATAGCCGAGCACCGTCACCGCCGGATCGGGCCACCCCTCGATGCCGCCGATCAGGCCGAGGCTGCCGCACACGAGGGCGATGCCGAAGCTCGACGCCGGCCCCGCCGCCGCGATCACCAGCTCCGCCAGCGGGGAGGGGGGCTCGCCGGGCAGCTCGGCGACGCCGCCGAAGATGAACAGGGTGATCCCCCGCATCTCCAGGCCGTACGTCCGTGCCACCATCGCGTGCGACAGCTCGTGGAGGACGACCGAGAGGAAGTAGCCCAGGGCGCCG
Source organism: uncultured Acidobacteriota bacterium (assembly GCA_963698025.1). GTDB lineage: Bacteria > Acidobacteriota > Thermoanaerobaculia > Multivoradales > UBA5704 > DATARR01. The sequence continues at coordinate 5,899,457 of OY969112.1, forward strand.
GCCACCCCCATCGCCCAGTAGATGGCCTGCGGGAGGCCCGGGAGCCGGGCGGGGAAGGCGAGCCCGGCGAAATTCCAGGTGACGAGAACGGCGATCACGAACCAGGAAGGGTCGATCCGGATCTTGAAGCCGAAGATTTCGATGATTTCGATGGGTCTGCCGAACACGCGCGCACGCCTCTCGAGGGGCATTGTATCCCGTTCAGGCTGGAGGTTCCGGATACGGCGTTTCGCCCTCCGCCCCGGCCGTCCCCTTCTGGACCCCCGCCCGCACCGCCGCGTCGGTCTCCGGATCGACCGGGCAGTAGAGGTCCCGCCGGCGTTCGAGGTCGCGCACCACGGCCCGCCGGAACCCCTTGGCGCCCCCCTCTTCCAGGCGGGCGGCGCGGTATTCGGCCATGTCCACGATCTCCAGCCGCAGGCGGATCGGCTTGAACAGGCGGGGGAAACGCTCGCCGGGGACCTGGATGTGGTGCAGGCCGCCGCTGTAGGCGAGCAGCATCCGCCCCTCCCCCATCGTCGACAGGATGTCGGCGATGCCGCCGCGCACGGTCATCGGCTTGCCCTGGGAGTCGAGGCCGGTGGCGCGCTTCATCCGCCCCTCGGGCAGGATGAGCACCATGGCGTCCGGATCGATCTGGCGCAGCACCTCGCTCCAGGTCTCGTCCCGCTCGCGGCTGATCGAGACCACCCGCGCGGCCACCAGCCCATAGAAACGCCCCACCACCGCGCGGTCGGTCGTCTTCTGGGCGATCGGCACCACCCCGTGGCGGGCGAGCCGCCAGAGGAAGTGGTTGGGGCAGGCGCCGGTGAACAGCGCCTCGTAGAGGCTGGTGTGGTTGAGGATGGCGGCCAGGCGCACCCGCCGCCAGCGGTCGGGCGGCGGGTCGCCGATCCAGGCGACGTCGACGCGGTAGAAGATCCGGGTAAAGACCTTCACCACGAACAGGATCAGGAAGACGATATAGGAGCGCAAGGGCTTCGAATCCGGGTTCGTTGATGGACGGCCGGGATTCTAGCAGGAGGAACCCTCTGATACGCTGATTCGCATGCCTGCCCGAGCCCAGAATCCATCCGCCCGCCCCCGCGTGTCCGCGATCGTCACCACCTTCAATGAGGAGGTGCACATCGCCGGCTGCATCGAGTCCCTGCTCTGGTGCGACGAGATCCTGGTGGTCGATTCCTTCTCGACCGACCGCACCCCCGAGATCGTCCGCGGCTTCGAGAAGGTCCGCTTCTACCAGCGCACCTACTACGGCTCGGCCGCGCAGAAGAACTGGGCCATGGACCAGGTCGCCAACGAGTGGATCCTGATCTTCGACGCCGACGAGCGCTGCACCCCGGCCCTGCAGCAGGAGATCGAGGAGGTGCTCGCCGCCGGCCCCCGCTACGAGGCGTACACGATCAAGCGGCGGGTCTACTTCCTCGACCGGCTGATCCGCTTCTCCGGCTGGCAGCACGACCGCGTCGTGCGGCTGATCCGGAACGGCTCGGCCCGCTACCCAAACCGCCGGGTGCACGCCGACATGATCACCCGCGGCCCGGCGCCGATGCTGCGCAACTCGATGGAGCACTACATGGCCGATTCGCTCGACGAATACGTCCGGCGGATCGAGAAATACAGCTTCTGGGGCGCCGCCCAGCACTGGCGCGAGAAGCGCCGCGCGGGGTTCTCCGAGATCTTCGGGCGCTCGATCTGGCGCTTCTTCCGCACCTACATCTTCCAGCTCGGCATCCTCGACGGCATGCACGGGCTGGTCTTCTGCATGCTCCAGGCCTACGGCACCTATCTCAAGTGGGCGCTGCTCTGGGGGTGGCACATCAACGCCGCCCGCGGCCGTAGCCCCAATCTGCCGATCTTCGACGACAGCGAGGAGACCTGGCGGGGGCTCGAGGAGACGGAGAGCCCGGTGGCGGCCGGGAAGTAGGTTTTTTCGGCTACCGGAACCACCCCACCACCGTCATCACGATATACGCCAGCGACAGCGCACTAACCACGATCGCGATGGTCCAGGCGAGGGCGTTGTAGGTTGGCCCGTTGACGTGCTCGCCCATCAGCTCGGGCTCGTTGATCAGGCGCAGGATGGCGAAGAGCTCGATGGGCAGGAGCAGGCCGTTGAGCACATAGACGCCGACCAGCACCGGGATCAGTGGCAGGCCGGGGATCAGGGCGATGAGCGCGCCGAGGCCGATCAGCCCGGTGAGCATGCCCATGAAGATCGGCGCCTCTTCCCACGAGCGCGAGACCCCGCGCTCGAACCCCAGCGCCTCGCTCATCATGTAGGTGGTGGCGAGCGGCAGCACCCCGGCCGCCAGCAGCGACGCTCCCAGCAGCCCCAGGCCGAACAGCACTTCGGCGTATTTGCCCGCTACCGGCTCCAGCGCCCGCGCCGCGTTGGCCGCGCTGGTGACCTTGATGCCGCGCGGGTGGAGGGTCGCCGCGGTGGCGACGATGATGAAGACGGCCACGATCCCCGCCGTGATCGTCCCCACGATCACGTCGAAGCGGGTGTAGCGATACTCGTCCGGCGTCACCCCCTTCTCCACGACCGAGGATTGGACGTAGAGCTGCATGTAGGGGGAGATCGTGGTGCCGATCAGTGCGATCAGCAGGTTCAGGTAGTCGAAATTCAAGTGGAGATGCGGCCGGACGGTCTCGGCGAGCACCGCGTGCCAGTCCGGCTTGGCGAGGAAGGCGGCGCCGATGTAGGCGAGGAACGCCAGGGTGAGCACCAGGAAGATCCGCTCCACCCAGCCGTACGAGCCGCGGGTCACCAGCAGCCAGACGAAAATGGCTGCCAGAGGCACGGCGACGTAGCGGCTGACCCCGAACAGCTCGGCCGCCGCGGCCACGCCGATGAACTCGGAGACGATGATGCCGGTGTTGGCGACCAGCAGCGTCAGCAGGATCAGGGCGGTCTGCCGCAGCGTGAAGCTCTCGCGGACGAGGTCCGAGAACCCCTTGCCGGTGACCGCGCCCATGCGGGCGCTCATCTCCTGGACGACGCCGACGCAGACGGTGACCAGCACCATCGCCCACAGCAGGCCGTAGCCGTAGGAGGCGCCAGCCGAGGCGTAGGTGGCGATGCCGCCGGCGTCGTTGCCGGCGCTCGCCGCGAGCAGGCCCGGACCGAGGGCCGCCAGGTAGGGCCAGAAGCGCTTGCGGATCGTCAAGAGTAGGCTCGCCCCCGGCGCTGCCAGACCTCGGGGAGCAGCGTGGCGAGGGCATCGTCCACGGTCAGGATGCCGAGCAGGCGCCGGTTCTCGTCGAGCACCGGCACGGCGAGCAGGTTGTACTCGGCAAGGACGCGGGCGGCGCTCTCCGCACGGTCGTCGGGGGAGACGGTCGGCGCGTCCTCGTCCAGCACGTCGGCGAGCGGGGTCGCGGGGTCGGCCAGGATCAGCGTGCGCAGCCGCACGAGGCCGCGCAGGATGTCGGGATCGTCCAGCGCCACCACGTAGACGGCGAGCAGGGGATCGGGGACCTCCTCGAGCGAGCGGATCACCCGCAGGGCGTCCCCCACGGTGGCGTCCACGGGGACGCGCACGAGGTCGCGGGTCATGATGCGCCCCACGCTGTCCTCGTCGTACTCGAGGTGCACCTGGACGTCGGCGGCCTCCTCGGGCTCCATGCGGGCGAGGAGCTGCTCGGCGACGTCGTCGTCGAGGTCGTCGAGGGCGTCGGCGGCGGCGGCGGGAGTCATCTCCTCCAGGATGTCGGCGGCGCGCTCCTGGTCCATCCCCTCGAGCAGATCGGCGACGCGCTCGTCGCTGACCTCCTCCAGCGTCTCGGCGGCGGTCTCCTCGTCGAGGGCGGCGACGATCTCGGCGCTCTCGCGGAAGGAGAGGGCGTCGACGATGCGCGCGAGGTCCACCGGGTTGAGCTCGGCCAGGCGGTCGTAGGAGACCTTGAGCTGCACCGGCGCGGCGCTCGCCAGGTACTGGACGTCGGACCAGTCGATGATCTGGCGGCCGATGATGCGGCCGGCGAGGGACCGGGGGCCGAGCCGGCGCAGCAGCGCGCGGGCGCTGATGTCGACGCCGACGACGCGGTAGGCCCCCTCGACGCGGGTGAGCTGCACGTCGTTGACGCGGACGATCCGCCTCCCGGTGATGTCGATGAGCTGATGGTCGAGCACGTCGCGGCGCAGCAGGACCTCGCCGGAGCGGCGGGCGAACGGCTGCAGGTCGACGGTGGAGGAGGTGAGCCGGGCGGTGCCGTTGAGCGACTGCAGGAGGTTGGCCGCCACGAAGAAGCTGCGCCGGCCGTCGCGGACGACGAGGCCGGAGATCGGCGGGTAGCGGTCGTCGCCGATACGGACGATCATGTCCGAGATCCGGCCGATCAGCTCGCCGCTCTTGCCCTCCACGGGCCGGTCCATGACCGATGTCAGGAAAAACATCGCCCCCTCCTGTCTGGCCGGCGGTCGGAGGCGGTTTCGAGGGCTCCCCGGACTGCAACTCCCCGCGCTCCCTATGATAACCGCAGGGAGGCGCCCGGCGCGCCGATCGGGGCGTGTTTTGAGCTAGGGTAGGAGCGTGGCAGGGCGCCTCCGGCGCGACACGTTCTACACTAGCGGCTCTGTCACTTCCACCATGATCGCCGAGACAGCCCCCACCGAAGCCCCGGCCCCCGCCGCCGTCCTGGAGATCGTCCAGGGGCTCGCCCGGGAGTTGCAGCCGCAGCGCGGCTCGCGCGCAATCTCGCTCGACTCCTCCCTGGATCGCGACCTCGGGTTCGACAGCCTCGGCCGGGTGGAGCTCCTCGCCCGGCTGGAGAAGGCGTTCGGCGTCCGGCTCCCCGAGGATCTGCTGGGCTCGGCCGAGACGCCGCGCGACCTCTTCCAGGCCCTGGCCGTCGCGCACCCGGCCGCCGCCCCGGGGGCGGGCTTCGAGCCGGTCGAGGCGCTGGGAGGAGGCGAGGCGGCGCCGGATCGCACGCGGACCCTGCTGGAGGTGCTCGACTGGCACGCCGGGCGCCACCCCGACCGGCGGCACATCCTCTACTACGCCGGCGACGGCGAGCCCGAGGAGCTGACCTACGGCGAGCTGGCGCGGCGGGTGCGCGCCGCGGCCGCCGGGCTCGTCCGCCTGGGCATCGGACCGGGGAAGGCGGTGGGGATCATGCTCCCCACCGGCCTCGAATACTTCGTCGCCTTCTTCGCCGCCCAGCTGGCGGGGGGCATCCCCGTGCCGCTCTACCCCCCGGCCCGCAAGAGCCAGATCGAGGACCACCTCCGGCGGCAGGCCGGCATCCTCGAGACCGCCGGGGCCGAGGTGCTCGTCACCTTCTCCGAGGTCCTCACCCTGGCCCGCCTGCTGAGCGCCCAACTCCCGGTTCTGCGGCGGGTGGTGACCGTGGCGGAGATCACCGCCGGCCCCGCCTTCGACGCCGACCACCTGATCCCGCCGCCGGTGCGGGGGGAGGACATCGCCTTCCTCCAGTTCACCTCCGGCAGCACGGGGAACCCCAAAGGGGTCGTGCTCACCCACGCCAACCTGCTGGCCAACCTGCGGGCGATCCGCCAGGGGGCGGACATCCGTCCGGACGACGTGATCGTGAGCTGGCTGCCGCTCTACCACGACATGGGGCTGATCGGCTGCTGGATGGGGGCCCTCTACTTCGGCGTCCCGCTGGTCCTGATGTCGCCGCTGGCCTTCCTCGCTCGCCCGTCGCGCTGGCTGTGGGCGATCCACCGCCACCGGGGGACGCTGTCGGCGGCGCCCAACTTCGCCTACGAGCTGTGCGTCAACAAGATCCCCGACGAGGAGATCGCGGGGCTCGACCTCTCCTCCTGGCGCATGGCGCTCAACGGCGCCGAGCCGGTGAGCCCCGAGGCCCTGCGGCGCTTCATCGAGCGCTTCGAGCCTCGCGGCTTCCGGCCGGGGTCGTTCTCCCCCGTCTACGGCCTCGCCGAGAACTCGCTCGCCGTGGCCTTCCCGCCGCTCGGCCGGCCGCCGCTGATCGACGCCGTCGAGCGCGACGCCTTCCAGCGCCGGGGCGAGGCCGTGCCCGCGGCGGCGGACGACCGCCAAGCCCTGCGCTTCGTCTCCTGCGGCACGCCGCTGCCGGACCACGAGATCCGCATCGTCGACGAGGCGGGTCGCGAGGTGGAGGAGCGCCAGGAGGGGCGGCTGGAGTTCAAGGGGCCGTCGGCCACCAGCGGCTACTTCCGCAACCCCGAGGCCACGGCCAAGCTGGTCCACGGCGACTGGCGGGACTCGGGGGACCGCGCCTACATCGCCGGCGGCGAGGTCTACATCACCGGCCGCGTCAAGGACATCATCATCCGCGCCGGCCGCAACCTCTACCCGCAGGAGCTGGAGGGGGCGGTGGGCGAGGTGCCGGGCATCCGCAAGGGGTGCGTGGCGGTCTTCGGCAGCCCCGATCCGGCCACCGGCACCGAGCGCCTGGTGGTGATGGCGGAGACCCGGGAGCGGGACGCGGCCGCCCTGGAGACGATCCGGCAGGCCGTCCAGGAGGTCACGGTCGACCTGCTGGGCACGCCGGCCGAGGTGGTGGCCCTGGTGCCGCCGCACGGAGTGCCGAAGACCTCCAGCGGCAAGATCCGGCGTTCGTCGGCGCGGGAGGTCTTCGAATCCGGGAAGAGCGGCCGCGGCGGCGCCTCCCTGGGATTGCAGATCGCCCATCTGGCCCTCTCGGGAGCGCGGGCGCAGATCGCGCGCCGCGCCCGTTCCTCGGGCGAGCTCCTTTATTCGGCGTGGGCCTACGGCTCCGTGGCCCTGTTCGCGGTGCCGCTCTGGCTCGCCGTGATCCTGACGCCCACCCTGAGGCTCCGGCGGCGGCTGGCGCGCGGCATCGGCCGTTTCCTGTTCGCCTGGCTCGGCATGCCTCTTCATCTGGAGGGGGGCGAGAGCCTGGAGACGGGCGGGCCGCGGATCGTGGCGCCCAACCACGCGAGCTATCTGGACGCCTTCGCGCTGACCGCCCTGCTGCCTCCGGAGTTCGCCTTCGTGGTGAAGCGCGAGTTCGAAGGTAGCTTCATCTCCCGCATCTTCCTGAAGCGCCTGGGGTCGATCTTCGTGGAGCGGTTCGACGCCGCCCAGAGCGCCGGGGAGACCCGCAAGGCCCTGGACGCCCTGGAGCGCGGCGAGTCGCTCGTCATCTTCCCCGAGGGCACCTTCCGCCGCTACCCCGGCCTCCTCCCCTTCCGCATGGGAACCTTCGCGGTGGCGGTGGACGCCGGCGTGCCGGTGGTCCCGGCAGCCCTCCAGGGCACCCGCTCGCTCCTGCGGAACGGCAGCTGGCTCCTCCGCCACGGCCGGATGACCTTGAGAGTGGCGCCGGCCGTCCACCCCGAGGGGACCGGCTGGCACGCGGGAGTCCAGCTCCGGGATCAGGTCCGGGCGGCGATCCTGGAGCGGTGCGGGGAGCCGGATCTGGGATAAAACCCTCACCCCTGCCCCTCTCCCGACCCGGGAGAGGGGAACCGCCCGCCCATGAATGTCTTTCTCCCTCTTCTCCCGGTGAGGGAGGGTGGGAGGGGGCGGGAGAAGAGGGCCGGGGTGATGAGGGCCCACGCCGAGCGCCAGAGAACCCAAGCGTCGTAGCATTGCATCCATGAACCTCCACGACCTCTTCGCCATCCCCCGCCGCCGGACCCCGGAAAAGCCCGCCCTGCGCTTTCAGGAGGGCGGCGCGGAGACGGTCCTCTCCTATGGCGACCTCTTCGCGCGGGCCGACACGCTGGCCGCCGGCCTCGCGATCCGCGGGGTGCGCAAGGGGGACCGCGTCGCCTTCTTCCTGGGGAACCGGCCGGAATTCGTCCTCGCCTACTTGGCCGTGATCCGGCTCGGCGCGGTGATGGTGCCGATCAACCTCGCCTACCGGCAGCGGGAGATCACCCACATGCTGGAGGACGCCGGGCCGCGCCTCCTGGTCACTGAGCGGGCGCAGCTGTCCATCCTGGAGGGGATGGAGATCGGGGAGCTGATCCTCGCCGAGGACCTGGAGGGCCTTTCAGGCGATCCCGCCGGATTCACCCCGCCGGCCGTCGACGGCGGTGATCTGGCGATGCTCCTCTACACCTCGGGGACGACGGGGAAGAGCAAGGGCGCCGAGATCACCCACGACAACGTGCTCGCCACCGTTACCGGCCTCCTCGCCGCCTGGGACTGGTCGCCGGCGGACGCGCTGCTGCTCGCCCTCCCGCTCTTCCACACCCACGGCCTGGTGGTGGGTCTCCACTGTGCGTTGGCGGCGGGAGGCACCGTGCTCCTGCGCCGGCGGTTCGACGCGGCTGAAACGGCCTCCGAATTGCTGGCGGGCGAGCCGACGCTGTTCTTCGGCGTCCCCACCATGTACGGGCGCCTGGTCGAGGAGCTGCGGGCGCGCCGGGAGCAGGGGGGAGGGCTAGATTTCTCCCGCGTGCGCCTGTTCTGCTCGGGGAGCGCGCCGCTCTCCGCCGAGACCTTCGCCGCCTTCCGCGACCTGACCGGCCACGAGATCCTCGAGCGCTACGGTATGACCGAGACCGGGATGAACCTCTCCAACCTCTACGCCGGGGCGCGGCGGCCGGGCACCGTGGGCGTGCCGCTGCCCGGGGTCGCCATCCGCATTGTCGACGAGGAGCTGCAGGTGCGCGGCTCCAACGTCTTCGCCGGCTACTGGCGGGCGCCCGAGAAGACGGCGGCGAGCTTCGTCCACGACGAGCTCGGCCGGCGCTGGTTCAAGACCGGCGATCTCGCCCGGCAGGATCCGGAGACCGGCTTCATCACCCTGCTCGGGCGGCGCCACGAGCTGATCATCAGCGGCGGCTTCAACCTCTACCCGCGCGAGGTCGAGGAGGTGCTGGCCGGCTTCCCCGGCGTGCGCGAGGCGGCGGTGGTGGGGCGGCCGCATCCGGACTGGGGCGAGGTGCCGGTCGCCTTCCTGGCCGCCGACCCGGGGCTCGACACGGCCGGGCTGATCGCCTTCTGCAAGGCCCAGATGGCCGGCTTCAAGGTGCCGCGGGAGATCCGGCTCGTCGATTCCCTCCCCCGCAACGCCTTGGGAAAAGTGGAAAAACACAAGCTTCCCGCATGATTCGAGGACAGCCGGCGGCGAGCACCATCCCCCGATCCCTGCTATAAAGCGAGAGTGATGAAGACGTTCCTCGGGATCGACCTCGCCGGCGACAGCGGCAACACCGGCGTCGCCGAGATCCTGGAAACCCCGGAGGGTCTCTTCTACCAGTTCCCCACCGGCTCCTGGCGCGGCCGCGACGGGCTCGGGCAGATCGAGGGGCGTTCCCGGGGCGCCGAGAAGATCGCGGTCGATCAGCCCTTCTCCTATCCGGCCCCCTGCATGCGCTGGTTCCTGGGGGAGACCGAGCCGGATTCCGACAGCGAGCCCTACCTCTGGCGGCGCACCGACCTGGCGATGGCCGAGCGCGTCACCAACCTCGGCATCCCCCGCAGCACCGTCCAGCAGGCGAGCCGCTGCTCCAACCTCTGGCGGGCGGTCGAGCTGGCCAGCCTGCTCGGGGTGGCCCGCGAGGTGGTCTGCGCCGGCAAGGGCCGGCTGATCGAGACCCACCCCCGGGTCGCCTGGGCGGTGGTTATCGCCAGCCTCGCGGACCGCGACACGGCGGAGAGCCTGGTGACCCACTACAAGGGTGCCAGCCTGGAAAACCGGCGGGAGCGGCACCAGCAGAAAGAGCACCGGGAACGGATGCTCCGGCTGCTCGTGGACGGCACCGGCCTGCGGCCACGCACCGAGCCCCAGAAGGATCTCGCGGCCAAGAACGACGACAACCTCGACGCCCTGATCTGCGCCTTCGTCGCCTACCTCGCCGCCCACACCGCCGCCGAGCGCTGCCTGCCGCCCCGCGTCTCCGAAGAGACCCTCCTCCTCGAGGGAGCGGCGATCATCCCGAGCCAGGACTGGCAGGCGCGCCTGCTGGTGAAGAAGGGTCAGAAGCCCGGACCGCCCGTGGCGGCGCCCTGATCCGCCCACCGGCTTGACCCGGCCCGCGCGAGACGGTATCCTCCCCCTCCTCGCGGTTTTGATCCCGAAACAGGAACCGCAATCATGTCGGGGCGTAGCTCAGCTTGGTAGAGCGCACGGTTCGGGACCGTGAGGCCGGAGGTTCAAATCCTCTCGCCCCGACCATTTCCACTCCCGTCGAAGCCCGAGACCTCTCCTTTCCGCGGTCGTTAAGTCCATGATCCGACTCAAATCGGCCGGATTGGGATGTGCCCTGCTGCTCGCGGCGACAGCTTGCATGGCGGCGGAGCCGGACGGCGTCCGCGACCGGGTGCGGGCCTACCGTGCGGCGCACGAGCGGGAGATCCTGGGCGAGCTGACTGGCCTGCTCGCCCTGCCCAACGTCGCCACCCGGCAAGCGGACATCGAGCGCAACGCCGGCCAGCTGACCGCGATGCTCGGCCGCCGCGGCTTCAAGGTCCAGCGGCTCTCGGCCGGGGAGGGCACGCCGCCCGCTCTCTACGGCGAGCTGCTCGTCCCCGGGGCCAAGCGGACGCTGATGTTCTACGCCCACTACGACGGCCAGCCGGTGGATCAGAAAGGCTGGCTCTCCGATCCTTTCAAGCCCGTGCTGCGGTCCGGACCGCTCGGGTCGCCAGGGACAGAGGAGGTGAACCTCGCGTCCGTCGCCGGGCCGCTCGACCCCGAGTGGCGGCTCTACGCCCGTTCGGCGAGCGACGACAAGTCCCCCATCGTGGCCATCCTGACGGCGCTCGACGCGCTCCATGCCGCCGGGGTCCCACCCTCCGTCAACGTCAAGCTGTTCCTGGAAGGGGAGGAAGAGCAGGGCTCGCACCACCTGCCGCGGATCCTGCGGAGCCACGCCGCGCTGCTCGCCGCCGACGCCTGGATCCTCTGCGACGGGCCGGTGCACCCCTCCCGGCGGCTGCAGGTCTACTTCGGCGCCCGCGGGGTGGCGGGGCTCGAGCTGACCGTCTACGGTCCGATCCGCCCCCTGCACAGCGGGCACTACGGCAACTGGGCGCCGAACCCGGCCGTGTCGCTGGCCCATCTGGTGGCGAGCCTGCGCGACGAGGAGGGACACATCCTGATCCCCGGCTTCTACGACGACGTCCGCCCGCTGACCGTGACCGAGAAGCAGGCGGTGGCCCTCATGCCACCGGTCGAGGACGCGCTGGCGGAAGAGCTCGGCCTCGGCCGCACCGAGGGAGGGCGGGCGCGGCTCCAGGACCGCCTGATGGACCCGGCGCTGAACGTGCGCGGCCTGCGCGCCGCCGAGGTGGGGGAGGCGGCGGCGAACTCCATCCCGACCGAGGCGCAGGCTTCAATCGACTTCCGCCTGGTGCCGGACCAGACGCCGCAGAAGGTGAAAGAGAAGGTCGAGGCCTTCCTGCGCGCCAAGGGGTGGCACCTGGTCACCGAGGCGCCGGAACGCGAGGTCCTGCGCGCCTTCCCCAAGGTGGCCCGCCTCACCTGGTCGCTCGACTACGCGGCGCACCGCACGGACATGAACCTGCCGGTCTCGCGCGCCGTGGTCGCGGCGGTCGAGCGGGCAACGGGCAGACCCGTGGTCCAGGTCCCCATGCTGGGCGGCAGCGTGCCGATGTCCCTCTTCACCGACACCCTGAAAGCCCCGATGATCGGCGTCCCCATGGTCAACCACGACAACAACCAGCACGGCATCAACGAGAACCTGAGGCTGCAGAACCTCTGGGACGGCATCGAGGTCTACGCCGAGCTGATGGCGGATCTGGGGGGAACGCTGGGGCCTTGAGGCCGCCGTAGCCCCATCGGATCGCGGGAACGCGTCCGGAGAGGGCGCTAATTTCCCGCTGAGATTCGTCGTCGGTGTCCGGAGGACAGCGGCCTCCTTGGTGAATGGATCGATCAGGTTTCGGCAGGCAGTCACCGCCCGCTGAGGGGTAGCATTGCAGTCTCGCCGGGCAGCGATTGCCGGGTGAGGGGCGACTCCGCGTCCTCGGCGGGCAATCACTACCCAATGAGACAAGAAATCGAATTCTCACCGGGCGGTGACTGCCCGGTGAGGGGGAGGTTCAGGTTCTCGATAGGCAGTGATTGCCCGCTGAGATGACGCAGCCCAACAAAAAAGGGCGGAGACTTCTCTCCGCCCTCACGAGATCACAAAGAACGCTGCCTTTACTGCGGCAGCGCGAAGTTGAACGTCGCCACTATGGACTTCATGCCGCTGCGGGTGGTCACCGAGGTGCCCGGGACCGGGCCGGTGGGGCCGAGGAAGGGGCCGGTGATGGTGCTGTTCGGGACCTGGTAGTAGGCGAGGTCGAGGGTCATGTTCTCGGTGGCGTGGAAGCCGAGGCCGATGCAGTAATGGTTGACGAAGACCGCGGGCACCTCGACGGTGAGGAAGGTCCGCGCGGCCGGGATCGGCACCTCGCTGTGGTTGTAGCCGGCCCGCACCGCGAAGCGGTCGGTCGCCTTGTACTGGAGGCCGATCTCGCCGACCTTGATGTCCTTGAAGCCGAGGACGTCCTTGAAGCCGGCGGCGTTCTCGTAGTTGATCCACTTGCCGTCGATGCCGACCGCGAGCTTCTCGGTGGGGGTCCAGCCGAGGCCGACGACGGCCTGCGCGGGCAGGTCGAGCTGCAGGCTGATCTTGCGGTTCACCCCATAGTTGGGGAGGCCGGGGTTGGCTCCCGCGGAGTGCCAGACGAAGCTCTGGAACTTGGTCTTCGAGTTGTAGGAGGCGCCGAGGGCGAGGGAGGGGCTGAGCTTGTAGTGGATGCCGGCGCCGGCGCCGTACCCCCACGCGCTGTCGCCGTTGACGTGCGGGAAGTAGCAGGGGCCCGCGGGGCCCGAGCAGTCCGGGTTGGCGAAGCCGGCGGGATCGGCTTCCAGGGTGGCCCGGGCGACGTTGAGCGACAGGCCGAAGGAGAAGGCGTCGGAGAGCTTCCAGGCGAGCACCGTCGGCACCTTGAGGAGCTGGTAGTTGGAGTAGACCCGGCCGAACCCGTTGGGCTGCGGCGAGAGGATCGGGTTGGTGGAGTCCTGCGGGTAGTCGGTGCCGAAGCCGGCGAGGCCGAGGAAGCCGATGCCATAGGCGAAGTTGGACCCCCGCGTGTGATGCACGAAGCCGAAGGCCGGGATCAGCGCGGTGTCGCCGAAGTCTTCCGTCTTGCCGCCGAACGTGCCGATCGGGGTCTGCACGGAGCTGGAGAGGGCGTTGGTGGCGGTGTTGTACTCGGCGCTGAAGGCGAAGTGGCTGCCGTCCGTCTGGGTTGCGAGCGCCGGGTTGAGCAGCAGGCCGCCGAGGGTGTCGATGGGCAGCGCGACGCCGGCGCCCCCCATCGAGCTGTTGACGGCGCCGACGCCGTGGAGGGTGTGGCCGTTGCCGGCATAGGCCGCCGGGGCAGCCAGGAGGGTGAGGCCGAGCAACGGGGCGAGGACTTTGCGGTTCATGCGGTTACATCTCCCTGAAAGACAACGTGAATCGATGCACCCCCGGCGGTCCAGGGGCATCAAAGCAGACTCAAGCCCAGGTACGACTAAAGAAGAAACGAAATTATTGGGGGGATTGTATAGGTCAATTTGCTGAGATTCAACTGGGGGCCCTCATCACCCCGGCCCTCTTCTCCCGACCCCTCCCCCCTCCCTCACCGGGAGAAGAGGGAGAAAGACAGGAAAGACACGGTTCGTAGGGGGCGCTGCGCCCACCATGAACAGCCTCGAAGGTGCGCGTAGCGCACCCTACGGACTGGCGCGACGATTCGACGATCCGGACGCGGGCGGCGTCGAGGGCGACCGCAGGCCGCCCCTACACCAGAGCTCGACGGAGGTTGTAGGGGCGACCTGCGGTCGCCCTTCGGCGTGGCCTGATCCGGACGGCTTCGATCGCGCGCCGTCGATACAGCTTGCTCCCGGATAGCGAATTCCCTATCCTACGGATCACGCTCCGTTTGAAAGCGCTGAAAGCGCCGGACATCGAATCGGTCGGCCGTGCCCCGGGATCCGTTTGCCGGGGCTCGGGCGAGCGCCGTGCCGGCAGCCAAGGAGAGAGCACAGGATGGACGCAGAGTCTTCCCTTCCCGCCGTGGTTTCGGGGGAGCCCGTGGCCGCGGCTCCGGCGGGGCGCTATACCGAGAACGCCCTGCTCGGCTGGATCCTGGTCGTCGGGCTGACGCTCGTCGGCTATCTACTGCTGGCCCTCGGCTCGTCGGTGGGGGCGCCGGGGTGGCCGCGGCACGTGTTCCTGGGGGTGGGCCTCGCCGGGGTGGTCTGCTACGGGCTGTGGGTCTTCCCCTATTTCCGCGACCTCGAGCGGCGGTTGCCGGAGGGGCACGACCGCTGGTCGAAGCTGGAGCGCGAGCTGATCGCCGCCTTCGAGCAGCTGGGCGCCGGCGATCTGGTGCGCTCGATCGACCATACTCGCGGGCTCCCCGAACGGCTGGCGCAGATCTCGGAGGCGGCGAGCGAGTCGCTGTCGCAGCTGGCGCAGCAGATCCAGGACAGCTCGATCGAGGTGGCCTCGGCGGCCGATGCGGTCAACGAGATCGCCTCCGAGCTCGCCTCGGGCTCGTCGCAGCAGGCGGCCTCGGTGGTGGAGATCACCGCCGCCATGGAGGAGCTGGCGCGCACGGCGTCGCAGATCGCCGAGAACGCCGGCCGCCAGGCGGAGCTCGCGGCGCGCGCCGAGGCGAGCGGCGAGGCCGGCTCGGCGTCGGTCTTCGAGGCGGTCTCCGGGGTGGAGGAGGTGCAGAAGCGGATCTCCGCCATCGCCAGCCGCGCCGACGCCCTCGGCACCCGCTCGAAGGAGATCTACCGGGTGCTCGACCTGATCACCGAGATCGCCCAGGAGACGCACATCCTGTCGCTCAACGCGGCGATCGAGGCGGCGGCGGCGGGGGCCGACGGCCGCCGCTTCTCGGTGGTGGCCGAGGAGGTGCGCCACCTCGCCCAGCGCTCGCAGGAGTCGGTGGAGTCGGTGCGCAACCTGCTCGACGAGTTCTCGAGCTCGATCCGCGCCACCATCGTCGCCACCGAGGAGGGGAGCAAGGAGGCGAGCCGCGTGCTGGAGCGCTCGCGGGCCGCGGCGGCGGCGATCGAGGAGCTGCGCGGCGCCTCGGGGGACACCTCGCGGGTGGCGCGCCAGATCTCGCTCGCCACCCAGCAGCAGAACGCCGCCTCGGACGAGGTGGTGATGACCCTGCGCGAGGTCAGCCTGGTGGTGCAGCGGATGACCGGCGGTCTCAAGAACCTGTCGAGCACGGCCGACCGGCTGAACCAGCTGGGCCTCGAGATCCAGCTGCTCGCGCAGTCGTTCCACCTCAACTCGCCGCGCTCGCTCAAGCACCTGGTGGAGGACTGGGCGCGGCGCATCGAGCCGCTCCCCACGCTCCCCGAGAAGGAGGCCGCGCTCGACGAGCTGGTGCACAACGCGCCGTTCGTGGAGCTCGGCTACCTGATGGCGCTCGACGGCGGCACGATGGCCCTGAGCTTCAATCAGAACCTGCTCGACGAGCGGCAGCGGTCGCTCGCCGCCAAGGTGCGCGAGACCGACGTGCGCACCCGCCCCTGGTTCAAGGCGGTGTCGCGGCACTGGCGAACGACGCTGATCCCCCCCTACGAATCGATGCAGAACTCCGAGGCCTGCTTCACGGTCTGCACGCCGCTGCACGACGGCGACGGCACGATCGCGGCGGTGCTCGGGATCGACATCAACGTCACCGGCTGGACGAGGATCTAGGGCGTGACCGAGCCGACGACTGAGCCGAGCCCCGGGAGGGCCGAGCGCCGGAGCCGCCGCGAGGGCACGCACCTGCTGGTGCGGGCCGGCGAGTATTCGTGCGCGCTACCGCTCTCGGCGGTGCGGCGGGTGGTGCGGGCGCTCACGGTGCATCCGCTGCCGGGGGCGGCGGGGGAGCTGGAGGGGCTGGCGGAGTTCGGCGGCGAGCCGCTGCCGGTGCTCAACCTGGCCCGCCTGGTCAACGCCTCGCCGGGGGCCAACCCGTCGTATCCGGTGACGGTGGTGGTCTGGGTGGGGCCGGTCGAGGGGCGGGAGATGATCGGCTTCGCCGCCGACGCCGCCCTGGAGGTGGTGCACGTGCCGCCGGAGTCGATGGTGGCCGGCGACGGCGGCTTCATCCAGGGGGAGGCGCCGGTGGGCGGCGAGGTGGTGCGCATCCTCAATCTGGACGCGCTGGGGCGCTGATGCCGAACGTTCCGAACGCCCAGGGGTTCCTGCTGATGCGCCGCGCCGGCGGCGTCTGGGGGATCGCCAACGAGGCGGTGAGCGGGCTCGCCCGCGCGGGGCGGGGGTACCGGCTGACGGTCGGCGGCGAGGTGCTCGCGGCCGACGAGATCCTGGGCGTGGTGACCGGCCTGCGCGTGCATCCGGCGGCCCCGGCGCTGGGGCTGTTCTGGCCGGAGGCGGCGATGGGGATGGCGGTGCACGGCGGGCTGCCGCTGGTGGTGCTGGACCCGCTCCGGCTGCCCGCGGCCCTGCGGCTGGGCCCGGAAGTAGAAGCGGAAGGAGGGGAAGGATGACGGATAACACCGGTGCTGCCGGCAAAGCGTTCAATCACGCCCTGACCGGGATGCTGATCCTGGGCGGCATCGCCGTGTCGGGCCTGGTGCTGCTGATGGTGGTGGAGGCCGGCGGCGGCCAGAACTGGATGTTCCACACCTTCCTGCTGGTCGCCATCGGCACGCTGGCGCTCTACGCCCGGATCGTCTACCGCTCGCAGCAGAGCCTGCGCGAGCGGGTGGAGAGCACCGAGCGGCGGCGCGAGGGGATCGAGACGACGCTGGTCTCGGCGCTCGACCGGCTGCGGGCCGGCGACCTGGTCAACTGCTCGGACGCCTCGCGGGCCTTGCCGGGGCGGCTGGCGCTGTCGCTCTCCAACGCCACCAACTCGCTCGACGTGCTGGCGCAGCAGATCCAGTCGAGCTCGATCGAGGTGGCCTCGGCGGCCAACTCGGTCAACGAGATCGCCTCCGAGCTGGCCTCGGGCTCCTCCGAGCAGGCGGCGTCGGTGGTCGAGATCACCGCCGCCATGGAGGAGCTCGCCCGCACCGCCTCGCAGATCGCCGAGAACGCCGCCTCGCAGGCCGACCTCGCGCAGGCGGCCGAGGAGAGCGGCAACACCGGCCAGGGGGCGGTGGAGGAGGCGGTCGACGGCGTCGAGGAGGTGAAGAAGCGGATCTCCGGGATCGCCAGCCGCGCCGAGATCCTGGGCACCCGCTCGAAGGAGATCTACCGGGTGCTCGACCTGATCACCGAGATCGCCCAGGAGACCCACATCCTGTCGCTCAACGCGGCGATCGAGGCGGCGGCGGCGGGGGATCACGGCCGGCGCTTCTCGGTGGTGGCCGAGGAGGTGCGGCGGCTCGCCCAGCGCTCACAGGAGTCGGTGGAGTCGGTGCGCAACCTGCTCGACGAGTTCGCCGGCTCGATCCGCACCACGGTGGTGGCCACCGAGGAGGGGAGCAAGGAGGCCGGCCGTGTGCTGGAGCGGGCGCGCTCGGCGGCCTCGGCGATC
This sequence comes from uncultured Acidobacteriota bacterium, assembly GCA_963698025.1. Lineage (GTDB taxonomy): Bacteria > Acidobacteriota > Thermoanaerobaculia > Multivoradales > UBA5704 > DATARR01. The sequence goes on from OY969112.1 coordinate 5,916,919, forward strand.
GAGGACCTGCGCGGCGCCTCCAGCGACACGGCGCGGGTGGCGCGCGAGATCTCGCTCGCCACCCAGCAGCAGAACGCCGCCTCCGACGAGGTGGTGCTGACCCTCAAGGAGGTCAGCCAGGTGGTGCAGCGGATGGCCGACGGCCTGAAGCACTTCACCGAGACCGCCGACCGGCTGAACCGCCTGGGGCTGATCATCCAGATGCTCGCCCAGTCGTTCCACCTGGAGTCCGAGCACTCGCTCAAGCACACCGCCGAGCTCTGGGCCCGCCAGGTGCGGCGCCGGCTCGGCAACTGGGAAGCGATCGAGCGGCTGCTGGAGGACCTGGTGCACCGGCAGGGGTTCGTCGAGTGCCTCTACTTCTACGACGGCCGGCGGGGGCAGACGGCGCTGGTGGTGAACCGCCGCATCGTCGGCGACCGCGACGTGCCGGGCACGGTGCGCACCGGCGAGGGGTTCTCGGAGCGGCCGTGGTACAAGTCGGCGGTGCGCGAGGGGCACACCATCCTGACGCCGCTGTTCAACTCGCTGCTCTCCAACCAGCCGATCTTCACCGCCGCGACTCCCATCTACGAGCGGGGCGAGCTGGAAGGCGTGCTCGGCCTCGACGTCAACGTCGACAGCTGGACCAAGATCTGACGTAAGGGGGGGCCTTGGACGCGGAGTTCGCCGACCTCATTCCCCTCTTCGTCGAGGAAGCGCGCGACCGGCTGGAGCGGCTGGCCACGTGCGTGCCGCGGCTGGAGGCGGATCCGCAGTCGGTCGTCGAGGCCAAGCGCGAGCTCCACACGCTGAAGGGGGCGGGGCGGATGATGCGGATCGGCGCGCTGGCCGAGCTCTGCCACGCCGCCGAGGAGGTGCTCCACGCCGCGCGCCCCGGCATGATCCCGCTGCTGACCCGGGTGGTGGACGAACTCTCGTCGCTGGTGGAGTCGGTCTCCCACGGCGCCGAGCCGCCGGTGGACGCCGAGCTGGTCGCCCTGCTCCACGCCTCGCTGACCGCGGTCATAGAGGCCGCGCCGGCGCCCGCCGCACCGCTGCCCGCCGTCGAGGAGGCGCCGCGGCCCGAGCCACCGCTAGTCCCGGAGCCGAAGCCCGCCCCGTCCCCACCCCCCGCTTCCGCCGATCCAGCCGCCGCCCCCCCCGCCGCCAAGGCCGCGCCGTCCGCCGCCGGCGACGTGCGGGTGGACGTCGCCGCGCTCGAACGCGGTGGCCGAGCGGGCCACGCAGGTGCGGATCATGGCGGTCGCCGGGCGGCAGGTGGTCGACCGCATCTACGACCTCGCCCGGCTGGCCGAGGAGGGGCTCCACGAGCCGCAGCCGACGCAGGTGCTGGCCGTGCTCGCCACCATGCTGCGGCGGGTGGCGGTGGAGCTGGAGGGGGGGCAGCGGCGGCTGATCCGCTCGGCCGAGGAGCAGCTGGAGAAGATGCTCTCGCTGCAGCTGCAGCCGATGCGCGGCTTCCTGCTCTCCTTCGCTCGCTACGCCCGCGAGCTCGCCCGCTCGCTCAAGCGCGAGGTGGAGGTCGAGCTGGAGGGGGAGGAGACGCGGCTCGACCGCCGGATCGCCCGCGAGCTCGAAGAGGCGCTGCTGCACCTGGTGCGCAACTCGGTCGATCACGGCATCGAGTCCCCCGAGGTGCGCGAGGCGCGCGGGAAGCCCAAGGCCGGCCGCATCCGCATCAAGGCGCTGGCCGACGGCCCGCGGGTGCGCCTGATCATCGAGGACGACGGCGGCGGCATCGACATCCAGCGCGTCCTCCAGCACGCCGTGGAGGTGGGGCTGGTCGATGCCGCGACCGCCGCCGGCATGGGGAAGAAGGAGGCCCTGCGGCTGCTCTTCGCGCCCGGGTTCTCCACCCGCAAGCAGGTCTCCGAGATCTCCGGCCGCGGCGTCGGGCTCGACGTGGTGGCGACCGCCGTCAACCGGGTCGGCGGCGAGGTCTTCGTGGAGACCGAGCCCCGGCGCGGCACCACCTTCACGCTGGAGGTGCCGGTCGCCCGCCGCGGCGAATCCGTGATGCTGCTGCGGGTGGGGCAGCTGCGCATCGCGCTCCCCGCGGCGGTGGTGCGGCGGGCCACCCGCATCGATCCGGGCACGGTGGTGGAGCGCGACGGCCGCACGCTGGTGGCCCTGGGGGACCGGCTGGTCCCCTTCGTGCCGCTCGCCCGGCTCTACGGCCAGCCGGCGGCCGACAGCCAGCTGCTGCTCGAAGGGGTGGTCTCCGGGCAGTCGCTGGCCATCGCCGTCGACACCGTCCTCGGGGAGGAGGAGGTGCTGGTGCGGCCGATCACCCGCCGCGCTCCCACCGACCGGCTGCTCGAAGGGGTGGCGCTGCTCGCCTCGGGCGAGCCGGTGGGGGTGCTCTCGCCGTCGATGCTGTCGCAGCGCGAGTATCTGCGGGCGTTGCCGGCGGCGCGGCCGCAGGTGGTGATCCGCCGCGTGCGCGTGCTGCTGGTGGACGACTCGCTGGTCACCCGCGAGATGGAGCGCCGCCTGCTGGAGGACGCCGGCTTCGAGGTGGTGGCCGCCGGCGACGCCGAGGAGGCGCTGTCGCTGCTCGGCGAGGAGACCTTCAACTGCGTGGTCACCGACATCGAGATGCCGCGCATGGACGGCTTCGAGCTTGCAGCGCACCTGCGGGGCATGGAGCACTTCGCCCACCTGCCGATCATCGTCGTCTCGACGCGCGACCGCCCGGAGGACCGCCTGCGCGGCCTCAAGGTTGGCGCCGATGCCTACCTGACCAAGCAGAGCCTGGACGCCGGCGAGCTGGTCGATCTGGTGCGCCGGCTGAGCGGGAGCGGGCGGTGATCCGCGTCCTGCTGGTGGACGACTCCCCCTCGGTGCGGGCGGTGCTGAAGCGTTTCTTCCGCAAGACGCCCGACATCGAGGTGGTGGGGGAGGCGGCGGACGGCGCCGAGGCGGTGCAGGGGGTGATCGACCTGCAGCCGCACGTGGTGGTGATGGACCTCCACATGCCGGTGCTCGACGGCTATGAGGCCACCGAGCGGATCATGGCCGTGCGGCCGACGCCGATCATCGTCCTCTCCTCGCGGGCCAACCGCAACCAGATGCAGATCGCCTTCGAGGCGATGCGGCGGGGGGCGCTGGAGGTGCTCCCCAAGCCCGAGGACACGCCGAGCTGGCAGCAGCTCGCCGAGAGCCTCCCCGACACCGTGCGCGCGGTCGCCGAGGCGCGGGCCTCCCACCGCAAGCCGCGCTCGCGAGGGGCGGCGCGCCCGGCGGGGACTCCCGCAGCGGTCATTCCCAACCGCTCCGGGCCGGGCGAGCTGCGCTGGGTGGCGATCGGCGCCTCGACCGGCGGGCCGGCGGCCATCCGCGAGCTGCTGGACGAGGTGCCGGCCGACGCGCCGGTCGGCTTCCTGATCGTCCAGCACATCGCCTCCGGCTTCGAGCTCGGCTTCGCCGACTGGCTCAACAAGGAGCTCCCGTTCGACGTCCGCCTGGCCCAGGACGGCGAGGCGCTCCGCCGCGGCGCCGTGCGCCTGGCGCCGGGGGGCTCCCACCTGCGGCTGGCGGCCGGCGGCGTGCTGCGCCTCGACTCCGACACCCCGGCCCGGCGCGGCCACCGCCCGGCGGTCGACGAGATGTTCCTCTCGGTGGCCGAGCACTGCCCGCGCGAGACGGTGGGGGTGCTGATGACCGGCATGGGCGCCGACGGCGTCGAGGGGCTGCTCGCCCTGCGCCAGGCCGGCGGGATCACCCTGGTGCAAGACGAGGCGAGCTCAGTGGTCTTCGGCATGCCGCGCGTCGCCCTGGAGCGCGGCGCGGCCGACGTCGCCCTGCCGCCGCGGGAGCTCGCCCGCGCGCTGGCGCGGCTGTGGACGAAGGGGGAGCGATGAACCGGCGGGTCCTGGTGGTGGACGACAGCGAGGTGACGCGGGCCATCCTCGCCCGCACCCTGCGCGGCGCCGGCTTCGAGGTGCTGGAGGCGCGCGACGGCGCCGAGGGGGCGATGACCGCGCTGCGCGAGTGGCCGGCGGTGGTGGTGACCGACCTCGAGATGCCCACCATGGACGGCTTTCCGCTGCTGCGGCTGCTCAAGGCCGATCCGGCGAGCGCCCACATGCCGGTGCTGATCCTCACCAGCCACGGCGAGGCGGCCTCCCGCTACTGGGGGCTGCGCACCGGCGCGGACGCCTACCTGACCAAGGACCACCGTCCGGGCGAGCTGGTCGAGACCGTGGCCCGTCTGGTGGCGGCGGCCAACGCCTCGCCCCATGTGAATCCCGAGGAAGGCGGCCTCGATCCACAGTCGATCGGGCCGGTCGAGGTGCTGGCGCGGGTGGCGCGCCACCTCGACGCCTCGCTGTTGCAGGCCACCGTGCTCAACACCCTGCTGGAGCACGGCATGGCCGCCAACGACTTCCACGAGGCGGCCCTGAGCGCGCTGGAGACCCTCGGTCAGGTGGTGGACGCGCAGCTGCTGGCCGTGGCGGTGGCCGAGCTCGACGCCGGCATGATCCAGATCCTCCTCCAGGACCCGGTCCGGCAGACCGATGTCGAGGTGCTGGGGGACCTGCTCGCCAAGGCGGTCGTCCACGCGCCGGGGACCCCGTTCGAGACCCGGATCGGCGGCGAGCGCGGCGGCGTCGCGGTCGACCTCGAGCGCGCGGTCTGGCTGCCGCTGCCGGTGCGCGACGCCACCGGCGTCCTCGCCTTCCTGCCGCGCGACCCCCACGAGTATGCGGCGGCGCCGACCGGCGCGCTGGTCGAGGCGCTGACCGGCCATCTGGCGCTGGTGCTCGACAACGCCCGCCTCTCGCAGCGGCTGCACGAGCTGTCGACCCTGGACGGCCTCACCCGCCAGCTCAACCACCGGGTGATCTACGACCGCCTGACCGAGGAGCTCGACCGCGCCCGCCGCTACAAGTACCCCCTAAGCGTGGTGCTCTGCGACTTCGACAAGTTCAAGGAGATCAACGACACCCACGGCCACCTGGCCGGCGACGCCGTGCTGCGCGAGGGGGCTGCGGTGCTGCGCAGCTGCCTGCGCAGCACCGACCTGCTCGGACGCTACGGCGGCGAGGAGTTCCTGGCCGTGCTGCCGCAGGTTGACCTGGGGTCGGCGCGGATGGCCGCCGAGCGGCTGCGCCAGGGGCTGGAGAGGAGTCCCGTGCGCCTCGCCGGCGGCATCGAGGTGCGCGTCACCGCCTCTTTCGGCGTCGCCGACCGCGACGAGCTGGCGGGGAGCCCGAGCGGCGACCTGCTGGTTTCGCTTGCCGACCGCCGGCTCTACGAGGCCAAGGCCGCCGGCCGCAACCGCGTCCGCCCATGAGCCGTGTTTTCCCATGAGTTCAACGGCGCCCAGCCCGATCCAGCACCTCGTCGTCCTGATCCGTGAGGCGACGGGCAACGTCATCCCCCCCGCCCGCACCGGCTTCCTGGAAGAGGTGGCGCTGCGGCGGGCGCAGGCCACGCGCCACCACGGTCTCGCCGAGTACGTGGCCGCGCTGGCCACCCATCAGATCGAGGGGGAGTGGGCGAACCTGGTCTCGCTGGTCACCATCAAGGAGTCCTACTTCTTTCGCGCGCCGCAGCAGTTCGACGCCATCCTGAACCAGGCGCTGCCGGTGCTCGTCAAGGCCCGCGCCGGCTCGCGCCACCTGCGGATCTGGTCGGCCGCCTGCGCGCGGGGGGAGGAGCCGGCGACCCTCGCCATGCTGCTCGCCGAGGAGCCGTCGCTCGCGGGGTGGACCTGGACGATCGTGGCGACCGACCTCGACGAGGAGGCGCTCGCCGGCGCCCGGCTCGGGCTCTACGGCGAGCGGGCGGTCTCCCAGGTGCCTCCGCACCTGCTGGAGCGCTGGTTCACGCGGCGGGGGAAGCTCTTCGAGCTCGACGCCGGCCTGCGCTCGCGGATCAGTTACCAGAGCCTCAACCTGGCCCACGCGCCGTTCGCGCTCCCCTTCACGGAGTGCGACCTGGTGCTGATGCGCAACGTCCTCATCTACTTCCGCCGGCCGCTCCAGCGCTGGGTGATCTCGCAGGTGGCGAAGCTGCTGTCGCCCGAGGGGTACCTCTTCCTGGGCGCCTCGGAGACGCTCTGGCAGATCCAGGACGAGCTGGAGTCGATGGACCTCGGCCCCTGCTTCGCCTACCGCCACCGGCGCTCGCCGGCTCCCGAGGCGGCGCCGAAGCGGATCGCCCCCCGCCGGGCCGTGCCCGTTCCCGAGCCGGTTTCCCGTGCCGCCGCCGTGGCGCCCCCGGTTCCGGCCGTGGTCCCGGAGCCGGCGACCCCGGCGTCCTCCAGTGTTCACGAACGGCTGCTGGCGGCTGCCCGCGACCTCGCGGCCAACCGCGTCGACGAGGCCGCCCGGGTGATCGGGGCCGCCCTGGCGGCCGACCCCTCCGAGCCCGCCGCCCATGCCCTGGAGGGGTTCCTCCACGACCTCTGCAACCGCACCGAGGAGGCGATCCACTCCTACCGCGCCGCCCTCTACCTCGATCCGGCCCTCTTCCAGGCCCGCGTCCTGCTGGCCGACTGCCTCCTGCGCCTGGGGCACCGCGACCGCGCCGAGCACCAGTTCCGCGAGGTGCTCACCCTGCTCGCCGGTGGCCGGGAGAAGACGCTAGGGCTCTTCGGGGAGCTGCCGCTGCCGGATCGCGAGCGGGCGCAGCGGCGGTGCAGGCAGGTTTTGAAAGGATAGGGAATCTTCCCGCTCGCGATTCCATTGACACGATCATGGCCACCACCCGCCCAGCCGCCGTCTCCGGCCTGTTCTACCCTGACGATCCCGGCGAGCTGAGGGCGATGGTGGAGGGGTTCCTGCGCGAGGAGCCCGCGGTGGCCGGCCGGCCGGCTCCCAAGGCGGTCATCGCTCCCCATGCCGGCTACCTCTACTCGGGGGCGATCGCCGGCAGCGCCTTTCGCGCGCTTGCCGCGGCGGCAGGTACGATCGAGCGGGTGGTCCTTCTCGGGCCGTCCCACTTCGTGCCGATCCGCGGGCTGGCTCTGCCGGGCGATCCCTGGTTCGCCACCCCTCTCGGCGCAGTGCGGGTGGAGCCGGCGGGGGCCCAGGCCGCGCTCCGGCTGCCGCAGGTACGGATGATCCCCGAGGCCCACGCGCGCGAGCACTCGCTGGAGGTCGAGCTCCCCTTCCTCCAGGCGCTGCTCGGCGAGTTCGACCTCGTGCCGCTGGTGGCGGGGGAGGCGAGCGGCGAGGAGGTGGCCGAGGTTCTCGAGCGCCTCTGGGGCGGGCCGGAGACGCTGATCGTCGTCAGCTCCGACCTCTCCCACTATCTCCCCTATGACGCGGCGCAGGTGGCGGACCGCGAGACGGCCGACCGCATCCTCGCTCTGGACGCCACCCTGCGCTCCCGCCAGGCCTGTGGCGCCGTGCCGGTCAACGGCCTGCTGGAGGTGGCGCGTCGGCGGGATCTTCTCCCCGCGCTGCTCGATCTGCGCAACTCAGCCGACACCGCCGGAGAGCCTTCCCGGGTGGTGGGCTACGGAGCTTTCGCCTTCCATGACGGGGGCTGAATTGACCGGGCCTGACCCTCACGAGGGCTCCTGGACGGCCGAGCGGGGGCGCGTCCTGCTGCGGATCGCCCGCGCGAGCCTGGCGGAAGCCCTCGGCTTCGGCAAAGCGTTGGGAGAGCACGAGGATCGCTGGCTGCGCGATCCCGGAGCCACCTTCGTGACGTTGCGGCGGCGGGGTGAGCTGCGGGGTTGCGTGGGCTCGATCCTGGCCTACCGGCCGCTTTTCGAGGACGTCTGGCGCAACGCCCGGGCCTCGGCCTTCCACGACACGCGCTTCCCGCCAGTCGCGCCGCAGGAGCTGGCAGAGATCGCGGTCGAGCTCTCGCTGCTCTCTCCTCCCGAGTTGGTCCCCTGCGCCGGCGAGGTGGAGGCCCTGCGTCTCCTCAGGCCGGGCGTCGACGGTGTCATTTTCGAGTACGAGGAGCACCGCAGCACCTTCCTGCCGCAGGTCTGGGAGCAGCTCCCCGATCCCCGCGACTTCCTCGACCATCTCCGCCATAAGGCCGGGCTCCGCCCCGGCTTCTGGGCGCCGGAGGTGCGGCTCAGCCGCTACGGCGTCCAGAAGTGGGAAGAGGGGGAGTAGGCAGGGCTCCCTTATATGGGGGGGCAGGAGGTCCGGAAACCGTCACATTGCACGTATCCAGGGAAGGACGGGATGCCATCCCCTTTCCACTGGCAGCTTCCTTGGCCGGTGCAAGTCAGCGTAGTCCCTATCCTGCAGGTGACGGATACCGTGCAAGGACCGTTGTGAGTGCCGACACGGTTGACGGGCGCGGGCGTGAACAGCCCGGTGTCGGCCAAGGGGGCCGGAGCGGCTGTGGCGGTCTCTACTGCGCTCGACGGGAGGGCTCCAAGGAGACCGGCGACGAGCAGTCCAGCGATGAGGAGTTGGTTTACACGCATATCCATTCTCCTTGCAGGTCGAAGTTTTCAGCAGCCGAGCGACTCGATGACGCTATAGGCCGTGTGGACGCCCCAGGCCGAGTGATAGCAGTTGCATTCCCACACCTCATAGCCCACGAGGTTGGTGTGGGCGGCGCTGTCGTAGTAGTAGAACTCGTTGCCACAGCGGCCGAGGGCCTGGGTCTGCCGTGGGCTGGCGAGGAACGTGGCGGCGAGGGTCACGAACAGGGCGAGGGCGAGCAGCGGGCGGCGGCTGGTACGCATAGAGGGTCTCCTTTGAACGGAGGCGGATCGCTCCGCTTCTCTATAAACGGTGCCGGTCCCTGCGGTTTCTGAGCCGGCGCCGGCCAGTGGGGTGCGAGAACAGCGCCTGGTTCCACCCTCCCGGGTTGACACGCCCGGCGGGGGTTGCACATCATGGCGCGCAGAGGGAGGCGTCATGTTCCAAAAGATCCTGGTCCCCGTCGACTTTACCGAGAAGAACGACTCGGCGCTCGACAGCGCGGTACAGATCGCCGCCGGATGCGATGGCGAGATCACGCTTCTGCATGTCGTCGAGATCATCGAGCACATCGACTTCAACGAGATGTCCGATTTCTACCGCGGTCTGGAGACCCGGGCCGCGGCCCGGCTCTTCACCCTGAAGGAGACGCTCGAGGCGAAGGGCGCGCAGGTCCGTCACGAGGTCCTCTTCGGCAAGCGGGCGGAGACGATCGTGCGCTACGCCGGGGAGATGGCCGCCGACCTGATGATCCTCTCCTCCCACAAGGTCGACCGCGACCACCCCGCCCTCGGCCTGGGGACGCTCAGCTACGGCATCGCGATCGTGGCCCGGTGCCCGGTGCTGCTGGTGAAGTAGGGTTGGCTGATGGAGGTCGATGAAGCGCTGAAGGTCCTGGCGAGCCTGGAGAAGGAGGGGGTGGACTACGTCCTCGTCGGCGGCGCCGCCCTGACGATTCACGGCTTGGTGAGGGCGACGGAGGATCTCGACCTCTTCGTCCGGCCGACCGCGGAGAACATCGAGCGTTTACGCCGGGCTCTACGGTTTATTTACCAGGATCCCAGTATCGACGAGATCTCGACCGAAGATCTTCTGGGTGACTATCCCGCGGTACGTTATTATCCTCCCAGCGGCGAGTTGTTCCTGGACATCCTTACCCGGCTCGGGGAATTCGCGACCTTCGAGAGCCTGGAAGCGCACGAAGTCGAATGGAACGGAGTCAAGGTCAGGGTCGCCTCACCGAAGACCCTCTACTGGATGAAGAAGGATACGGTTCGCGACATCGATCGCCTCGATGCCGAACGTTTGAGGGAAGTATTCGGTCTCAAGTGAGCTGAGGTCGTTACTAATTAGTCCGTAACATAGGCTACACTTGGTGCACGAAAAAAAGATCGAACTAGACTGGGCAGAGCCTTAATGGCGGCGAGATCAGTTTCCACGCGTTTCCGCAGCGATTCATTTTTCAGGAGGGGCTTCTTGGACGTGCCTTTCTCGCGGAGATAGTTCCACACGAATTCGTCCGGGTTCAGATCAGGAGCATAGCCGGGGAGAAAATGCAACTCGATACGTCCCTTCTTCTCTTGCACGAATTGCGACACCATCTTAGCCCTATGAGAGGGATGACCATCCACGACCAAAAATGCCGGACGGCGCCGGTGCCGCAGGAAGGAGCCAAGAAACTCCACAAAGCGAGAGGCGTTCAGGCCGCCAGAATAGATGGCATACCAGAAGGCTCCCTGAGAATTGACCGCCGAGATGGCATTGATCGACTGCCGTTGACCACTGGTTTGAACAATCGGTGTCTGTCCTTTGGGAGCCCAAGTCCGGCCCAGCGGCGTATCCGAGCGAATTCCTGCTTCATCGAGAAAGAAGATATCCGCCCCACGTTCTTTGGCACGCTGCCGCAACTGTGGGTAGTCAGTTCGCTGCCAGCGCTCGATCGCCTCGGGATTTCTCTCGTAGGCACGCCGGAGCGGTTTCTGTGGAGTAATGCCCAACTCCGCCAGCAGGCGTCCGACCGAGGTCAGGCCCAAGCGGACTTTGAACTTCTTCTCGATGAGGTCTGCCACGATTTTGCGCGTCCAGAGACCAAAATCAAAGCCATACTGGCGAGGGTCTTTACCGTTGATCCAACACCCTACTTGCTTCTTTTGCTTTACCGAAAGTTGCGGGCGGGGTCCTGCTGCTTTACGCGCTCGCAGCCCCTGTTCACCCTGCTCCTGTTCGTTACGCAGCCAGCGGTAGATGGTAGTTCGACAGAAACCGAAGCTCTTGATCACCTCGCTGGGGTTCTCACCTTCGCGCACTCGCCGGACTGCCAGCAAGCGAATCGTCTCCAGAGTTTCGTGATTCAGTGTCCTGCCGTCCACTCTCATGCCTGTATACTAGCAAAAAGTTGCGGCAATGTGTAGCCTAAGCCGAGGACTCCTTAGTAAGTGAGGTCATAATGCCGGTCCAAAAATTCCGTAGCGTGGAAGACATGCCTCCCGTCGATTGGTGTACGACCGTGGACGAGGCCTTCTTTCGCCGGATCGCGAGGCTATGGTCTCGCTCCTCGGCTCTCAGCGCGAGGATCTATCCCCGGGGCGTCTTCAAGTTCAGAAGCATCGAGGAAGCCCAGGAGGCACGTGAGCGCGTAACGCGGGAGAACATCGAGAGGCTCCAGCGGGAGCGCGCCGCGCGCTCCACCCCAAACCCTCACACCCCGTAGTACCGCCCCACCAGCGCCCGCACCGTAATCACGAAAGTGAGCAGACTGAACGCCGCGAGCGTCAGCGCCAGGCGGTCGGGGGGAACCCGGCCTACCCATCTCCGGCCGTGGAGCGCCCAGACGGCGCCCGGGACCAGGGGGAGGAAGTACCGCCCCTGGATGCCCTCGATCAGATCCGCGCCGTAGGAGGTCCAGATCGCGTACTGCGAGGCGCTGACGATGGCCATGGCGGCGAGCGTCGCGGCGGCGAGGATTCCCTTTTGCCAGGGGCGGACCTCGATCCGTGGGCTGACGTCCAGGAAGACCAGTGCCAGGAGCACGGCGAGGTAGACGACGCGGAGCGGGATGGGGATCTTGGTGTCGAGCCAGCCCAGCTTGCCCACGAGCTCGCCGAGATAGCGAGGCGTGTGGACGGCGTAGTCGTGGATCAACACCCAGAGAAACCCGAACGGGTGCGTCAGCGAATCGTGGATCTGCCGGTTGACGTCGACGCCAGCGTCGATCCGGATCGTGCCGACGGAGCGCGAGGTGACGACGGACCAGGCGGCCGCGGCGAGGGCGAGGATCGTATGGAACAGGATGAACCCCGCGCGCCGCCAGGGAAACCGGGCGGCGGGGATCAGGATGGGGAGGAGCGCCAGCGGCATGTAGGGAGGTTTCGAGGCGCAGAGAGCGACCGCGCTCAGGGTCAGCAGGAGGAGGTCGCCACGAGTCGCGCCCTTTTCCCCCCACGCCAGCTTCGCCACCATGGAGACGAGGGTGAACGCCGCGGCGATCGTGGTCACGTCCGCCGAGGCGGAGCCGAGCAGGGAGAGGGCCATGGGGGTCAGGGCGACCATGGCGGTCAGCCACTTGTAGGCCGGCAGCCGCCGGATGGCGAAGGCGACGATCAGGACCCCGAAGAGCAGGTTCGTCAGGCGGCCGAGATAGAGCAGCGCGACCGGCGGCGCGCCGAAGAGGCGGCCGGCCGCGATTCCCGCCGCCTGGGGGATGTACGGCACGAAGGTGTATTGCAGGCTGTTGGCGAAGAAGACGGGCTCCCGCCGGTCCGGCTCGAGCGGCACCTGGAAGGCGGCCAGGATCTTGCCCGGCGCGATCCGCTTCTCGTTGTTGAAAGGGAGATCCCCCAGGAGATCTGTGCCGATCCGGTGGACGCTCGCCGGCAGCATGGCCTCCCTCAGGCCCCGGGGGACGAGGTCGAGCCGCCCCTCACTCACCCGGTAGGCGCGGTAGAAGTGGGCCGGCTCGTCGGGCACCTGGAACGGCGGCGTGACGGCCGCGAGGACCGCGCCGAAGAGCAGCGCCGCGATCAGGAAGAAGCGGTCCGGCCGGAGGAGGAGACCGTTCATCCCGGCGGCCGTGTGAGCTGGTCGTAGAGCCGCTGGATGGAACCGGGCGGCTCGGGCTCCCGCTTCCAGTCGATCTTGACGCCCCGGCTCACGGCCCAGCGGTAGAGCCAGGAGACCCCGGCGCGGCCGGCGTAGGTGTCCGGCGAGCGGTAGGCCTCGTCGCGCAGCGCCTCCTCCAGGGGGATGAAGCGGTAACCCCGCCGCTTCAGTAGGGCCAGCACCTCGTCCAGATGGTCGGCGTTGATCTCGTTGTCGTGCAACAGCAGGACGTGCGGCAGGGGGCGCCCCAGCACCGTTTGCGCGATTCCCTCCCAGAAGTCGAGCTGCGCCTCGGTGAAGCGGATGTAGGCTTCGGCCGCCCGCCGTGCCTCTTCCGCGTCCCCCTTCGTCCTCGCCGCGCTGTAGACGAGGCTGAAGATGTAGTCCGAGTTTTCGATTGTCACCGGCGCCACGGTGTAGCCGCGCGCGGCGAGGAAGCTCTCGAAGTCCCTGCGCGCTTCCAGGGTGGGGCCGGTACGCAGAAAGGGATGGCGGAAGTAACGGAGCGTCTTCCCCCGGCGCCCAAGGAGCCAGCGGGTCACGGTCTCGCCGCGGACGACGTCCTCCTCGAAGGTAGGGAGCGGCGTCTCCTGCAGGGAGAGGTGGGAGAACGTATGATTCCCGAGCTCCTGGCCGGCCTCCAGCCAATCGCCGAGCAGGGCGGTGCGCGCGTCGATCTCGCCGGCGACGTAGAGCTTGCTCTCGTTGACGAAGCCGGTCGCGGGGACCCCTTCGCGCCGGAGCGTCGCGAGGATCTTCTCGTTCGCCGCCCGGACGCGGGGGAGCCCGGGGTCGGGACCTCCGAAAGGAAGGTCGTCCAAGGTGATGGCGATCTCCCGCCGGGCAGGGGGTTCCTGGGCCGGCAGGGGGAGCGCGCGGCTCCCCAGCGTCAGGGTGAGGGATAAAATCCCGACCATCGTTCTTCGTCGCATGGCTTCGAGTCCGCCGCGGAGTCTAGGACGGTTCCGACCTCAATCCAAATCCAAAATCGCAAATCCCCATGCTCCGTTCCATCGCCGCCACCTATCGCGAAGCCTTCTCGGGGCTCAGCCGGCCCGTCTGGCTGCTGTCGATCGCCTCGCTGATCAACCGCGCCGGCACCATGGTGATGCCTTTCCTGGTGCTGTTCCTGGTCGAGAAGCGCGGCTTCACCACGACGCAGGCGGGCCAGACCCTGGCGCTCTACGGCCTGGGGGCGATGGTCTCCTCGTACTCCGGTGGGCTGCTGAGCGACCGCTTCGGTCCGCTCCGGATCATGAAGGTGAGCCTGGCGGGGACGGGTCTCTGCTTTCTGGTGCTCGGCCATCTCCAGGGGCGGCTCGCGATCTCGGCGATGATGCTCGTCCTCGCCTTGGTGGGGGAGGTGTTCCGGCCGGCCAACCTGGCGGCCCTGTCGGCGGCGAGCGATCCGAGGGAGCGCTCGCGGAGCATCGCCCTGATGCGGCTGGCGATCAACGCCGGCATGTCGGTGGGGCCGACCGTGGGCGGGCTGCTGGCAGCCTTTGACTACGGCTGGCTGTTCCTGGCGGACGGCGTCACCTCGATCCTCGCCGCCGGCCTGCTGGTCTTCGCCTTCCCTGACAGGCTCGCCACCGCGCCGGCCGTCCACTCGGCGGCCAAGGTCCGTGCCGGCTCCCCCTTCCGGGACCTGCCGGTGATGGTGCTGTTGGGAATGTTGTTCGTGTTCAACATCGTGACGTTCCAGATCACCAGCACCTTCCCGTTGTCGCTGCGCGACCTCTACGGCTTCTCCGAGGCGCGGATCGGGGTGACGCTGGCGGTGAACACGCTGATCATCATCCTCTTCGAGATGGTGCTGATCCATTCGCTGGCCCGCCGCGATCCGCTGAAGGTGGCGGGCCTCGGCTGCTTCGTGTTCTGCGCCGGCCTCGCCCTGCTGCCGTTCGGATCGGGATTCGGCTACGTGATCTTCACCGTGGGGATCTGGACGGTGGGGGAGATGCTGGCCTTTCCGCTGCTGGTCAGCGCCGTCGCCGACCGGGCGCCGGAGGAGACCCGCGGCGCCTACATGGGGCTGTTGAACTTCTCCTTCGCGGCCAGCTTCGTGGTGGCCCCGCTGGTGGGCACCTGGGTCTACCAGAACCTGGGAGCGCGGGCTCTCTGGCTCGGCTGCGGCGCGGTGGGGGTGCTGGTCTGGGCGGGGTTCCACGCCGTGGCGGTGGCGATCTCGCGGCCGGCGGTGGCGGGCGGTGGGGGCGTGGAAGAGGCTGGAGCCTGAAGGAGATCAAGGGACCCAAGGGACAACAGGGACACCAGGTAGGCCTCGCCCCTGCTGTCCCTGCTGTCTCTGTCGTCCCTCGGGTTCCCTTCTTCGTTACGCCGGCGGCTCCTCGTGCAACCGGAGCTTGCGGTACCCCCGGTTCCAGTAGACCAGTGGCGGCGCCTCCTCCTGGGGCACGTTGCTGGCCACCACCTCGCCCACGTAGATGGTGTGCGAGCCGGCCGGGTAGCGCGCCTGGATCCGGCAGTCGAGCCAGGCGAGGGCGTCCAGCAGCACCGGGGCGCCGGTCTCGGCCTCCGACCAGTCGCCGAGTTGGAAGCGGTCCTCGTCCTTCACCCAGGCGAAACGGTTGGAGAGCTCCGACTGCCCCTCTCCCAGGATGTTTACCGCGAACACCGCCTCCGGCTCCTCGAGCATGGCCCAGGCCTTGTGGCGGTTCTCGATGGTGATCGAGATCAGCGCCGGCTCGGCCGAGACCGAGGAGAACGCCGAGACGGTGAGACCATGGATCCGCTCCCCCGCGCGGACAGTCACGATGGTGACGCCGGCGGGAAAGTGGCGTAGCGCCTTGCGGAATTCCTCTGACGAGATCACGCGAGTCTCCTCTTGCACCTCTTGCGCGAGCATACGGACACCCCCCCATTGTAAGCGTCCCGGCCGCCTTCTTCGGGCTTCCCGGGAGTGATAAGTGGCATTTGACTTGCACCTCCCATAGTGCAGCTCGAAGCCGCATTGAGGACAACACGCTTCGATCTCCAACGCTGAAACCCAACCGGCGGCCGCGACCGCCAGGAGGAGCGGATCATGAGCAAGATGAAGAAGGTCAAGTCGGGAGTGACGGGCGTGCTGAACCAGCGCGTGCGCATGGGTCTGTTCTCGGTCCCCCTCTGGGTTGTCGGCGCCGTCTACCTGGCCCGCCGGGTGCGGGACCGCCGCCGTCAGAGCCAGACGTACGCATAAGGCGGCGGCGTCTCCCTTTACTGCGGGCCGGCATCCATCTAAGCTACCTCCACGCTCGTACGTCTTTGGCAGGAGGCAAGCTTACAGATGGCGCTGGGAACGTCTCTTTGGAGAGTGTGCGTCCTGCTGTTGCTCGGGGGGGCGCTGAGCGTCCCCGCGACCGCGCAGGAACCTGAGGAACCGGCGGCGGATTCGGGGTGGAAGTTCCGGTTCGGCCTGGAGGCGCGGGCGAACTACCGGGATAGCGAGGAGAACCGCTTTCCGGTCCCTTTCCCGTTCTCTCCGGAAGAGCTGCCGGTGGGGCAGACCCAGGCCTTCGAGGAGACGGTCGACGCCGGCTCCCACGTCGAGATCTCCGACGTGACGCTGTTCGCGAAGGCCGGGTGGGGGGACCTCTTCACCGCCTACGGCAAGCTCGACCTCATCGACCTCTACGACCGCAACCCGACGTCGACCGGCCAGAAGGTCGACATCGACGAGGCGTGGCTCCGCTTCGGCCGCGAGCCGGAGACGGCTACCCTGGCGCCGGGGAGCGGGGTCTACCTCAAGCTCGGCAAGATCCCCAAGTTCGAGCGCCAGAACGACCGCCACCTCCAGAGCTACGGTCTGGTCTCGACCGCCTTCAACCGCTTCGAGGAGACCGGCGGCGAGCTGGGCGTCCACCTCGGCCGGCACTTCTATCTCAAGGCCCGGGCCGCCGCCGGCAACCCGGTCTTCCTGCGCGATCCCAACGCGTTGGCCGGCGACAACGGCACCCCGGAGGATCTCCTGGGGTTACACCCCGATCCCGCCCTCAAGAGCGGGGTCGTCATCCTCTACAACGCCCACTACGCCAACTTTGACACCAACGGCAAGCTGGAGACCGGGGCTGGAGTCGGCTGGCGCCTGGCGGACGAGGGGGGGCGCAACGGCCTCGACGTGCTCGTCTGGGGGAACCGGCGCAAGCTCGCGGACACGGTGAAGATCCACGGCACCCTCTACGGCGGCGACCTCGATATCCTGAGCACGGGACCCAACGCCACCTTCGCGATCAAGAACGACGAGAAGCGGGAAGTCGGCGGCAACGTCTGGCTCTACCTGGGGGGCTTCTCCTTCTTCGGCCAGTACGTGGACCAGGATCTCGCCGGCCTGCCGCGCACCGGCCTGGAGGGGGAGGTGGCCTGGCGCTTCGACCTGCCGCTCGTCTGGGCGGTCGGCGGCCGCCAGCTCTTTCCTTCGATCGCGCCGGCCGTGCGCTACTCGAAGCTCGACAACAGCTTCCGCAACCCCAAGCAGACGCCGAGCCCGAGCTTCTCCTGGGACTGGGAAAAATTTGATACCGGCCTGCGCCTGAGCCTCTTCGAGGGCCTCGACCTCACCGTGGAATACGCCGACAACCGCTTCATCCTGGCCACCGGGGCGAAGCGGAAGAACAACGAGTTTCTGACGACGCTGGCGTGGAGGTTCCATTGAAGTCCCTCGCCCTCGCCTTTTTCGCCCTCCTCGCCCTCCCGCTCCAGGCCGACGACCTGCACGGCCACATCCAGCTCCTCGCCAAAGGGGGGAAGGCGCCGGCGCGGGAGAGCGACGTGCGGCAGACGGTCATCTACTTCCAGCCGGCGAGCCCGGTGACCGTGAAGCCGGCGGAGAAGCCGTTCGAGATGGTCACCCGGCGCAAGGAGTTCGAGCCGCGCCTGCTGGTGATCCCGCGCGGCAGCCGGGTGCGCTTCCCGAACGAGGACCCGATCCTGCACAACGTCTTCTCGGTCTCGACGCCCAACCAGTTCGACCTCGGCCTGTTCAAGGGGGCGCCGGGCAAGGAGAAGCGGTTCGAGGCTGCCGGCCTGGTGCGCGTCTACTGCAACGTCCACCACGACATGGTCGGCTACATCCTGGTGCTCGACACCCCGTTCCACACCGCGCCGGACGCCAACGGCGAGTTCGCCCTCCTCGGGCTCCCCCGCGGGCCGGGGAAGCTCTTCGTCTGGCACGAGCAGGCGGACCCGTGGACGATGGACGTCGACCTGCCGCAGAAGGGGCCACTCGCGGTAGGGTTGCAGATCGTGCGGCCGCTCATCCCCTCTCACCTGGACAAAACGGGGAAGTCGTACTTCCGATCTCGTGGTGACCGCTACGAAAACCGCTGACCGCGCCCCCCGGGGGCTGTCGCTGGAGACCCGGATCTTCCTGGTCACCTCGCTGCTCATCGCCCTGCTGGTGGGGAGCGCGGTCGCGGTCACCTCGCTGATGCTGCGGCGAATCGCCCGCGATGCCGTGCTCGACTCGTTGCGCAGCAGCGCGGCCGCGCAGGCCGCCTTCCAGGAGCAGCGCTACCGGCAGCTGCTGCTGATCTCCCGCCTGTTCGCGGCCGACCCCTACTTCAGCGCCTACCTCTCCGAGGCCGCCAACACCCGCGACACCCGCTCCATCCTCGACCAGCTCAGCGAGCGCCGCAACGACCTCCAGTTCGACTTCGCCATCGTGCTCGATCCCCAGGGACGGGTGATCGCCCGCACCGACCGTCCCGAGGGAGCGGGCCAGGACCTTTCGAAGCGGCCGCTCGTCGCCGCCGCCCTGTCCGCGGACAACCGGGAGAGCCGCGGCGTCTGGCGCGAGGGCGGGAACCTCTACTATGCCCTGGCGGTGCCGGTGGTGAAGGACTTCACCCCGTTCGGCTACCTGATCACCGGCTTCCAGATCACCGATCAGGCCGAGGGGGTCAAGGAGGTCCGGGAGGTCAGCGGCGCCGACGTCGCCTTCGTCTCCACCGGGCCGGACGGGCCACACATCGTGGCCACGACCCTGCCGCAGTCGACCGCCCACAGCCTGGCCGCGTCGCTCTCCAGGGGCGATCGCATGGGCGCCGCCCTGCGGGCCGGCCGGGCGGTGCCGCGAACCGAGCTGGAGCTCAACGGCGAGCCCTGGATCGCGGTGGAATCGCCGCTGCGCGACGCCGACGGCTCGGCCGTGGGCGCCACGGTGGCCCTGGCCTCGCTGGAACGCGAGCTCGCCACCTACCGACAGATCCAGAGGGTGCTGCTGGGCACCGGCCTCGCGGCGGTGCTGATCGCACCGTTCCTCTCTTTCGCCTTCGCCCGGCGGGCGCTACGGCCGGTGCGCCAGCTCGCCGCCGCCGCCGAGGCGGCCCGGCAGGGGAACTACGACCAGCAGATCGACTCCGGGCGCACCGACGAGGTGGGGCGGCTCGCCCATACCTTCCACGAGCTGCTGGCCGACCTGCGCGAGAAGCGAGACATGGAGGAGTACGTCAACGAGCTCTCCCGCAACCTCCCTGAGCCCGTGGCGGCCCGCGTCGTGCTGGGCGAGGCGCAGAGCCGGGACGTGCTGCTGCTCGCCGTCGAGCTGCGCCGCTACGCCCACACCGGCGGCAGCGCCGATCCGCGCGAGACGCTGGCCGAGCTGACCGCCGACCTCGACCGCGTCACCGCCGCCATCGCTCGCGGGCGTGGGCAGGTGGAGGTCATCGCGGGTCACCGGGTGCTCGGCCGTTTCGAGGGGGAGAGCCGGGCGCATCGCGCGCTGGCGGTCGCCGCGCGGATCCTGGAAGCCGGCACGGCCACCGGCCTGATCGGCGGCGGCACTGGCGGCGATAGTGGCGGCGGTACTGGCGGCGATATCGAGGCGCCGGCGATCGCGCTGGCCTCCGGCCGGGCGGTCAGCGGTCCGGTCACCTGGGGGGATCGGGCGGAGCGGGCCCTGGTGGGCCTGCCCGTGCAGCAGATCGAGAGCCTGCTGCGCGAGGCCACCTCGGGGGAGATTCTGATGTCGCGCGAGGTGCACGACGAGATGAAGGGGGAGTTCGAGGCCGCCGGCTACCGGCTGGCCCCGCGCCGCGGCGTGATCACGCCGCAGCCGCTCTACGTGATCGGCGGCCAGATGGCGGCGCAGCTGACCGGTGGCGGGCCGGGCACCGGGACCCCGGCGACGACGCTGACCCAGTCCGGCGCCGCCACCCTCACCGGCATCTCGCCGGGGGCCCTGCTCGGGGCGCGCTTCGAGATCCTCTCCGTGCTCGGCACGGGGGGCATGGGGATCGTCTACAAGGCGCGCGATCGCGAGCTGGACGACCTGGTCGCCCTGAAGATGCTGAAGCGGGACCTCTGGGGGGACCGCAACCAGCTCGACCGCCTGAAGAGCGAGCTCAAGCTGGCGCGCAAGATCACCCACCCCAACGTGCTGCGCACCTACGACTTCGGCGAGATGGACGGCATCCCCTTCATCTCCATGGAATTCGTGCGCGGCGTGACGCTGCGCTACATGCTCGACCAGACCCGGCGGCTCCCCTACTCGGCGGGCCTGCGTCTGGCCAAGCAGCTCTGCGCCGGGCTCGCCGCCGCCCATGCGGTGGGCGTGCTCCACCGCGACATCAAGCCGGAGAACCTGATCCTCGAGCCCACCGGCAACGCCAAGCTGATGGACTTCGGCATCGCCCGGCCGATCGACCGCATGGCTCCCGGGCAGACCCAGGCCGGCTTTATCGTGGGAACGCCGCAGTACCTGGCCCCCGAGATCCTCAAGGGGCAGGAGGCCGACCCCCGCGCCGACATCTACTCCTGCGGCATCGTGCTCTATGAGCTGTTCGCCGGCACGCTGCCGTTCGACGGCGCCACGGCGATGGAGATCATGGTCAAGCAGATGCGGGAGGAGCCGGCGCCGCCGAGCACCCGGTGGCGCGAGATCCCGCCGGCGCTGGAGGCGGCCATCCTGCGCTGCCTGAAGAAAGATCCCGACCAGCGCTACCGCGCCGTCGCGGAATTGCTGAGCGATCTGGAGGGGTTGAGCGCGTAGGGGAAAGAGGGAGACGGGATGATCGCGGAATCCAATTCATCTCCGGCAGGGGCGCCGTTCGAGCCCGACCGCCGCCTCGCCGAGTACGAGACGCTGCTCGACATCGGTGTCAAGCTCGCCGGCACGCTCGATCTCCAGACCGTGCTGGAGCTGGCGCTGGAGAACGCCGAGGAGGTCTGCCGGGCCGAGACGAGCTCGATCTGGGAGCTCGACGAGGAGCGCCGGGAGCTCTTCTTCCGCGTCGTGCGGGGGAGCGCCGCCGGCGACATCCGTGGCCTGCGGGTGCCGGTGGGGGAGGGGATCGTCGGCAGCGTCGCGGCAACGGGCGAGGCCGAGGTGGTCAACGACGTGGCCGCCGATCCGCGCTGGCAGGGGGATCCCGCGGGTGGATTCCGCACCCGCGCCATTCTCGCCGTGCCGTTGCGCGCTCGCGGGATCGTCATCGGCGTCGTCCAGCTCCTCAACCCGGTCGACCGCGACCGTTTCACCGCCGGCGACCTCTGGCGCATGCGCCAGTTCGCGGCCATCCTGGCGCCGACGCTGCAGAACGCCCGTCTCTGGGAAGCGCAGCGACGGCAGTTCTTCCACATGGTCACGGCGCTGGCCGAGGCGCTCGAGAAGCGCGACCCCTACACCGGCGGCCACGTCCGCCGGGTGGTCGCCTACGCGCTCCTGCTCGGCTCCGAGATGGGGCTCGCGCGCGAGGAGCTGCGCGACCTGCGGCTCGCCGCCACCCTGCACGACGTGGGCAAGATCACCACGCCGGACCGCGTCCTCGGCAAGCCCTCCCCCCTCGACGTCGAGGAGATGGAGATCATGCGCCGCCACGTCGAGGACGGCGCCGCGATCGTCTCCCACCTCGCCAACCCCTGGGTAGTCCACGGCGTGCGCAGCCACCACGAGCGGATCGACGGCAAGGGGTACCCGGACGGCCTCGCCGACGCGCAGATCCCGCTCGCCCCCCGCATCATCGCGGTGGCGGACACCTACGACGCCATGACCACCAGCCGCCCCTACCGGGCCGGCCTGCCCCCCGAGCGCGCCGCCGCCGAGATCCTCGCCGGCACGGGGAGCCAGTTCTGCCCGCGCGTGGTGGCCGCCTTCCGGAGCCTCTTCGAGAGCGGGAGGTTCCGGCTGGAAGGGGCGTAAAGGAAGAGCACGGACGAGCAAGGACGAACAAGGACGAGCAAGGACGAGGGAAGCCGTGTTCGTCCGTGTTCGTCCTTTACGTCCGTGCTCGTCCTCCGTGGTAGAACTCACCCCATGCTGCGCCTGCGCTACATCGCCAGCGGCGAGGACCGCGTCGTCCCCCTCACCGGCAGGGTCCGGCTGGGGCGGGGGAGCGACAACGACATCGTGCTCTCCGACGTCTCCGTCTCCCGCTACCATGCCGAGATCCTCCGCGAAGCCGGCGGCTGGGCCGTCCACGACCTGAAGAGCACCAACGGCGTCGAGGTCAACCGGGTGCCGGTCGAGAAGGCCCCGCTACGCCCCGGCGACCTGCTGACCGTCGGCGCCTTCGAGATCCGGCTGGAGGAGGAGGAGATGCGGTCCTCGCGGGCGAATCCGGGGGTGTCCGAAGAGCTCGACGGCACGCTCGCCGGGCTCGGCAACGCCACCATCATCCGGCCGCTCGCCGACTTCGCCGCCGCCTACGGCCTCGGAACCACCCCTGGGGGGAGCCCCGGCGTGGCCGACAGCTCGCGGACGGTACCGGAGACGGAGGACCAGATCTACGTCCACCGGATGTTCGGCTTCCTCACCCGGCTGGCGCGCATGCTCACCGTCGCCGAATCGGTGGACGACGTGCTCGCGCGGGTGCTCGACCTGGCGTTCGAGGCTTTTCCGGTGGATCGCGGGTTCATCCTGCTCTCCGACGACTCGGGAGAGCTGGTCTGCGAGCTGGCGCGGATCAAGGAGCGGTCGGAGCTCCGCCCCGCGGGCGAGGTGCCGGTCTCGCGCACCATGCTGCGGGCGGTGATGCACGAGCGGGTGGCGCTCGTCACCTTCGACGCCCAGGCCGACCAGCGCCTGTCGGGAGGCGAGTCGATCCGCCTACACCAGATCCGCTCGGCGATGTGCGCGCCGCTCTGGTCGGGCGAGCGGATGATGGGGGCCATCCAGGTCGACTCCCCCGTCCAGGTCGGCGCCTTCGGCGAGCGGGACCTCGACGTGCTCACCACCCTCGCCAACTACGCGGCGGTGGCCGTCGAGCGCATCCGCTACGCGAAGAAGGCCGAGTTCGAGCGGCAGGCGCGGACGCGCCTCGAGCGCTACCACTCACCGGGGATGATCGAAGAGGTGCTGCGCCGGGGGGACGAGGGGATGCGGCGGCTGCAGAGCGCCGAGGCCACCGTGCTCTTCGCCGACCTGGTCGGTTTCACCAGCTTCGCCGAAAACGCTCCCCCCGAGCGGGTGGCGGAATTGATCGACGCCTTCCTCGACCTCTCCGTGGAGGCGATCTTCCGCGCCGGGGGAACCCTCGATAAGTTCATCGGGGACTGCGTGATGGCCTTCTTCGGCGCTCCGGTCGCCCAGCCCGACCACGCCCTGCGGGCGGTGCGGGCGGCGGTCGAGATCCAGGAGGGGCTCGCCGCCTGGAACGCCGGCCGAGCGGCCGAGGGGCTGCCCGGTTTCCGGGCCCGGGTCGCGCTCAACAGCGGCCCCGTGGTGGTGGGGGACATCGGCAGCGCCCGCCGCGTGGATTACACTGTGCTCGGCAATACGGTGAACGTCGCCTCGCGCCTGGAAGGAGCCACTCCGCCTGGTGAGGTCGTCATCGGCCCCGAGACGAATCGATTGCTCGACGGCGCGATCCCCACGGAGCTGTTCGGCGAGCTCCAGCTCAAGGGGCTGCAGCAGAAGATTCCGGCGTACAGGGTGGTGACGAGACAGGAGGGTTCTTGACGAAACCGCAGAGGAGGCAGGCCGTTCCTCGGATCGAGTCCCTGCGAGTCAAGCGCTACCGGGCACTCGCTGATCTGGACCTCCGGGGAATGACGCCGCTGACGGTGTTTCTGGGGCCCAACGGCAGCGGCAAATCGACAATTTTTGACGTCTTTGCTTTCCTCTCGGAGTGTTTTACCGCCGGACTGCGAAAAGCCTGGGATCGTCGCGGGCGTTTCAAGGAGCTGCGCACTCGGGGAGCTCAAGGGCCGATCGAGATCGAGCTGAAGTACCGGGAGGCGCCAGGGCAACCGGTTCTCACCTATCACCTGGCGGTAGATGAGGGGCCGAAGGGGCCATTCGTCTCAGAGGAATGGCTGGCCTGGAAGCGGAAGCCTTACGGAGCCCCTTTCCGCTTCCTGGATTTTCGCGAGGGAGCGGGACGCGTCGTCTCCGGCGAAGCCCCGGACGAGCAGGACGAGCGGGTCGAGGAGCGCCTCAGCTCTCCCGAGACGATTGCGGTCAATACCCTGGGACAACTCGCGAAACATCCGCGTGTAACCGCGCTGAGGCGGTTCATCACGGGCTGGTATCTGTCGTATCTGAGCGCGGACAGCACGCGGGTCTCCGTCGAGGCCGGTCCCCAGGAGCGCCTTTCTCCTACGGGGGACAACCTCGCGAACGTCATCCAGTATCTCAAGGAGCAGCATCCCGGACGGTTGGACGAGGTCCTGAAGAAACTCGCGCAGCGGGTGCCCCGCCTGGAGCGAGTGGCCGCGGATGTCATGCCGGATGGGAGATTGCTGCTGCAGATCAAGGATGCGCCTTTCGAGCAGCCGGTCCTCGCCCGGTTCGCATCGGATGGCACCCTGAAGCTCCTGGCCTATCTCACGATTCTCTACGATCCCGATCCGCCTCAACTGATCGGCATCGAAGAGCCGGAGAACTACCTGCATCCCCGTCTCCTTCCGGAACTCGCCGAGGAGTGCCGGGAGGCCACCGTGCGTACGCAGCTGCTCGTGAGCTCGCACTCCCCTTTCTTCGTCAATGCGCTGAGACCCGAAGAAGTATGGGTCCTGTATCGAGACGAAAGAGGCTACACCCAGGCCCGCCGGGCTGTCGACATGCGGGGCGTCCCGGAATTCATGAGCGCGGGGGCGTCGCTGGGGGATCTCTGGCTGGAGGGGCATTTCGAAGTGGGGGATCCCCTGGTTCAATCCGGCGGGCCCAAGTCGATTGCTACGGCCTCCCGCTAGGTTCATGCCTTCTCTCGCTCACGTCGAGTTTCTGGTCGAGGAGCCTTCCGCCGAGGCTGCGCTCGGCAATCTCGTGCCGAAGATCCTCGGACCGGGCTTCTCTTTTCAGGTCTATCCCTATCAAGGCAAGCGCGACCTGCTGAAGAAGCTGCCCAGCCGTCTGCAAGGTTATCGGAGCTGGCTGCCCGGGGATTGGGGGATCGTGGTCCTGATCGACGCCGACGGGCAAGACTGCCGGGAGCAGAAGGGCGTGCTTGAGAACGCGGCGCGGCAAGCGGGCTTTCTGACTCGAGGCTCGGCGCAGGACGGTCGTTTCCAGGTGCTGAACCGGCTGGCGGTCGAAGAGCTGGAAGCCTGGTTCTTCGGAGATGTCGACGCGTTGCGGCAGGCCTACCCCGGCATCCCTCCTTCCCTCGGAGCACGCGCCAGCTATCGAGACCCTGATGCCGTCCGGGGTGGTACCTGGGAAGCTCTGGAGCGAGAGCTTCAGCGGGTCGGCCACCATCTGGGAGGCTTGGCGAAGATCAAGGCTGCCCGGGAGATCTCCGCGCATCTGGAGCCGCTCCGGAATCGTTCACTCAGCTTCCGGACGTTTCGCCAGGGACTCCTCAATCTTGTGGGTATCTGACTTCGAGGATAAAGGCGTTCTACCCTGAAAATCGAGCCAGCCCGGAGGTCCGGGC
This sequence comes from uncultured Acidobacteriota bacterium, assembly GCA_963698025.1. Classification (GTDB taxonomy): domain Bacteria; phylum Acidobacteriota; class Thermoanaerobaculia; order Multivoradales; family UBA5704; genus DATARR01. Next base: position 5,942,243 of record OY969112.1, read on the forward strand.
TGGTTGGATATCGGGTCGAACGCTGAAGGCTACCGGGTGCGCGAGGTCTGTGCCTTCGAGTGGCGGGTGCCGTTCGACTTCGCGCGGGCCACGGCCACGCGGTGGCGCGGAGCGACGCGGCGGCCGCTCGCGGTGTGGACGACGCGGGAGCTCTTCGAGCTGCCCGCGCGGCTGCCGGAGTGGTGGTGATTCACTGCGACGGCGGCCCGGGAGTGGGCGCCGCGGCGGGCCGTGACCTTGGCGAGCCGGGCGCGGGAGGCGCGCGATACCCGCGATACCCGGGTACTGCGGGCGCGGGAGACCCGGGCGCGCGAGGTGGTCTCGTGGGTCGACCGGGCGACCTGGATGTCCGGCAGGGCCTCTCCCGAAGCGACGTACTGCAGGTACGGGTTCGGGAAGACCGCCACGTGATAGTGCGGCGGGTACTGCTCGCGCGTCGCCTCGATCACACCCTTGTTCTCGAGGTCGAGCAGCACGGTCTCGAGCCACTGCCGGCAGCCGGAGCTGTCGCTGCGCCGCAGGTCGACCGCCATGCCGGTGGGGTGGACCGAGATCGCCGAGGCGTTGGGGGGCTGGCGGGTGATCGGCCGCGTCAGGCTGGTGACGACGAGCTGCTCGCCGCAGGCGCCGTGATACTGATCGGCCAGCCGCTCGACGAACGTCTTCACCTCGGGCCGGGCGTACGGAAAGGAGACCTCGTCGCCGGCCAGATCGTAGTCCGAGTTCCCGGGCAGCCGTACCAGGAGGCCCTGCTGCACGTAGTCGCGAACGTCCGCCGAGGTGCGCAGGTAGGAGAAGTCGTGCTCGCGCGCCTCTTCGTTCTGGCGCAGCAGCGACTCGTGCGATCCCAACAGGGTCTGGGCCTGGAGGGCCGGCGCCATGCAGGTGGCGCAGGTGGTCAGCGCGAGGAGCGAGAGGGCCGCGCCGCGGCCGCGACGAGGGCGTGGAGAAATGGCTGAGCTCGGCATGGGTGAGGTTCGAAACTCCATTCCGTTGTAGCCCCATGCGCCTTCGGCGCGTTGAATTGTAAAGTAATCCGCCAATCCGGCCGTTTCAGGGTACCACAGAATCGTTTTGTTTCAAGCCACTTTGCGGGGAAGTTGCCCATGCGGCGAAGGGGAGAGGGGCGGAAAAGGCGTGCTCCGGCCCCTTCCGCGTGTACATCCTGGATAGAGTGGAAACGGCTCCTGAAGAGAGGAGGCCGGCGGGCGGGGGCGGCGCGCCGCCCCCGCGGCCTACCCCTTCTTGAGGCGCGAGAAGAAGTCGGCCATCGAGCCGAAGCCGGAGCCGGTGCCGACGGGCGCCGGAGCGTCGCTACGGGTGTAGGCGTCATCGTTCCCGCCCCGTGAGCCTCCCCGGTCCCCTCGCGAACGATCCCCACCGCGATCGCCGCGCTCGCTGCGGGCGAAGTCCTGCTGCCGGCCGCCGCCACCACCGCCGCCACCGCTGCCGCGCCGGCGGTCGCCACGCGGCTGATCCATGCCGCCACCACCGCCGGCACCCATGCCCGCGCCCGACCCCCCGCCCATGCCGGAACCCGCGACGGAGCCCGAGTTCATGGACAGCGAGATCCGCCGCCGGCCGGTGTCGACCCCCAGCACTCTCACCTGGACCTCCTGCCCCTGCTCGGCCGCTTCGCGGGAGTGGTTCAGCCGCCGGCCGGCCCCCATCTCGCTGATGTGGACGAGCCCCTCGAGGCCGGGTGCCAGCTCGACGAAGGCGCCGAAAGTCTCCAGGCGCATCACGCGGCCGGTCGCCTCGGTCCCCTCGGGGAAGCGGGCCGCCGCGTCCTGCCACGGATCGCTCTCGAGCGCCCGGCGGGAGAGCGAGATCCGCTCGGGGCGCTTCTCGTCTTTCCCCTGCTCGATCTTGATCACCTGCACCTCGACCTCCTGGCCGACGGTGAAGACGTCCTGCGGATGGGTGGTGCGGCTGTGGCCGATCTCGCTGACGTGCAGCATCCCCTCGATGCCGCCGAGATCGATGAAGGCGCCGTAGGTGGTCAGCGAGGTCACCGTGCCGGTGAGCACGGCGCCCACCTGGAGCTTCTCGCGCGTCTCGGCGGCGCGCGCCTGCTGCTCCTCCTCGAGGAGCTGCCGGCGGGAGAGCACGATGTTCGGGCCGCGCCCCCCGCGGTTCCCCTCTTCCAGCCGGTTGACCTTGAACATCAGCTTCTGGCCGACGAACTGCTGCGGGTTCTCGACGTAGCGCAGGTCGAGCTGCGAGAGCGGGCAGAAGGCCCGCATGCCGAACACCTGCACCTCGGCGCCGCCCTTGTTCAGACCGGTCACCAGCCCCTCGATCGGCAGGTTGGCCTCGTGGGCCTGCCGGATCTCGGCGGGAACCTCGGCGGCCGCCCGCTTGCCCTTGCCGCCGCCGCCAGCCTTGCGCCGGAGCAGCAGGGCGCCGGTCTCCGGATCGGTGCCGGTGACCGAGGCCTCGAGCGCGTCGCCTTCCTTCACCGTCAGATTGCCCTCGGCGTCCTTCAGGTCCGCGGCGGCGATGCGCCCTTCGGCCTTGCCGCCGAGGTCGAGAAAGGCCCACTCGTCGGTGATGGACAGGACCTTGCCCTTGACCTTCTGACCGACCGCCGGAGCTTCGCTCTTCGGAGCGTCCTGCTCGAACTCGGCGAGGATCTGGCCGAAGTCCTGATTGCCCTGTGGGCCGCCCTGATCGGCCGCCGGCTCCGCGTTCTCCACCGGAGCGTTCTCCGCCTGAGCTTCCGGCGTGGCCTCGGCGGAGCCCTGAGCTTCCTGAGTGGCCTCGGAGCCCTGGGTTTCCGGAGAGTTGGCCGGAGCGCTGGCTTCGCTTCCATGGACCGGATGGTCGACCGCTGCGTCTTCGCTCGTTGCCGGAGCCTCCTGCTCGAACTCAGCCAGGATCTGGCCCGAGTCCTGGTTTTCCTGCTGGTTTTCCTGATCGTTCATGTGGTCTCCACTCGTCTTGGATTCTTGCGGGCCCGGCGATTCGCGGACCGGGGTGCCTGGAGCAGCCTCTCCGGCGGGGTTCGTGAAAGTATCATGCCGGGAAATGTTGCAACCGATGCGGGGCGGCTGGAATTCCATTCGCGGTCGCGGAGGCGGCGTCAAGCCTCCCCCCGTTTGGTGCAGAATAGCAGGCAGACGGAGCCGTTCCAAGCCTTTCAACCGCGAACCATGACGGGTGACTCGATGAATGCACGTATCCTGCCGCTTCTCCTGCCGGTTTTTCTCCTCGGGACCGGCCTGCCGATACGGGGGCAGAACGCCGGGCCGGCTCTCAAAGCCCCCCCTCTCGACCCGCGCGAGGTCCACCTGGCCGGCCTGCTCCAGCTCAGCCGCGGCGGCGAGAACGCCGAGGCCTACTGGTCCCCCGACGGCCGCGAGCTGACGTTCCAGTCCTCGCGCCCCCCCTACGGCTGCGACCAGATCTTCCGCATCCCGGCCGACGGCTCGTCGGAGGCGAAGCTGGTCTCCACCGGCAAGGGGCGCACCACCTGCTCCTACTTCACGCGCGACGGCGGGCGGATCCTCTACTCCTCGACCCACCTCGCGGGCGCGGCCTGCCCGCCGCCCCCCGACCGCTCGCACGGCTACGTCTGGTCGATCGACCCCGGCTACGAGATCTTCAGCGCCCGGCCGGACGGCGGCGACCTCGTGCCGCTGACCGCCAACCACGCCTACGACGCCGAGACCACCGTCTGCCCGAAGGACGGCTCGCTGATCTTCACCTCGACCCGCGACGGCGACCTCGACCTCTACCGCATGGACGCCGACGGCAAGAACGTCAAGCGGCTGACCGACGCCCCCGGCTACGACGGCGGCGCCTTCTTCTCTCCCGACTGCTCGCAGATCGTCTGGCGGGCCTCGCGGCCGCAGGGGACCGCTCTCGACGACTACAAGCGCCTGCTCGCCCAGGGGCTGGTGCGCCCGACCCAGCTCGAGATCTGGGTCGCCAACGCCGACGGCGGCGAGCCCCGCCAGGTCACCTACCTGAACGCCGCCTCCTTCGCGCCGTCGTTCTTTCCGTCGGGCAAGCGGCTCATCTTCTCCTCCAACTACGGCGATCCCAAGGGGCGGGAGTTCGATCTCTGGGCGATCGACGTCGACGGCTCCAACCTGGAGCGGATCACCTGGACCGGCGGCTTCGACGGCTTCCCCGTGTTCTCGCCGGACGGCACCCGGCTCGCCTTCGCCTCCAACCGCAACGGCACGCAGACCGGGGAGACCGACATCTTCGTGGCCCGCTGGGTGGATCGTCCGCCGGCGCCCGCTACGGATCTTTCTGAGGCAACCGCGGCGGCCGGCCGCTTCCGGGACGACGTGCGCTGGCTCGCCGACGACGCCCGCGAGGGGCGGGGAATCGGCACGGCCGGGCTCGACGAGGCTAGGCGCTGGCTCGCCGGCCGCTTCCGCGCCCTGGGGGTCGAGCCGGCCGGGGACGACGGCTACTTCGAGAGCTTCGACGTGCCGGTGGCGGTGGAGGTCCGGCCCGGTAACGCGGTGACCCTCGACGGTGTGGCCGTGCCGGCCGACGGCTTCCGGCCCGCCGCCTTCTCGGCCTCCGGCGAAATCTCCGCCGAGGTGGTGGCCGCCGGCTACGGCATCACCGCCCCGGAGCTCGGGATCGACGATTACAAGGGGATCGACGCCACGGGCAGGATCGTCGCCGTCCGCCGCTTCACTCCCGAAGGGGGGCCGTTCGCCGACACCGCCGTCGAGCGACGCTATGGCGATCTCCGCTACAAGGCGTGGAACGCCCGCGAGCACGGCGCCAAGGGGGTGATCGTCGTCGATTCGCCCGACAGCCCGTCGCCGGCCGCCGAGTCGCCGCTGCCGGCGCTCGGGCTCGACGCCATCGACGCCGGCGGCGATGTCGGCCTGCCGGTGGCGGTGGTCAAGCGGACGGCCGGCGCGCCGCTGTTCGCTGGGCAGCACCGCGCCGCGCTCACGATCGGCCTCGACCGCAAGAGCAAACCGGCGGCCAACGTCGTGGGCGTGATCCATGCCGGCGCCGCGGACCGCCTGCCGGGGGTGCTGGTGATCGGCGCCCACTACGATCACCTGGGGCACGGCGGCACCGGCTCGCTGGCGCCCGACTCGCACGAGATCCACAACGGGGCGGACGACAACGCCTCGGGCACCGCCGCCCTGCTCGAGGTGGCGCGCCAGCTGGCCGGCGAGCGCGGCAGCCTGCGCCGTGACGTCTACCTGATCGCCTTCTCCGGCGAGGAGGAGGGGACGCTCGGCTCGACCGCCTTCACCCGCCGCCCGCCCGCCAACCTCAAGACGGCCGACATCGCGGCGATGCTGAACATGGACATGGTGGGGAGGCTGCGCGGCAACCGCGTCTCCGTGCTCGGCGGCGAGTCGGCGGCGGAGTGGAAGGAGATCGTGCCGGCGGCCTGCGGGCGCGAGCAGCTCGAATGCGCTCTGTCGGGAGACGGCTACGGCCCTTCCGATCACAGCCCGTTCTACGCCGCGGGGGTGCCGGTGCTGCATTTCTTCACCGGCCCGCACGAGGACTACCACAAGCCTTCCGATGACGCGGACCGCATCAACGCGGCCGGCGGCGCCCGCGTCGCCGCCCTGGTGGCGGACGTCGCCGCCCAGATCGCCGGCGCCACCAACCGCCCCACCTACAGAAGCGCGCCGGCCCCGGCTCCCCAGGGGGACGTCCGTTCCTACGGGGCCTCGCTCGGCACCGTGCCCGACTACGCCGGCGACGGCCGGCCGGGCGTGCTGCTCTCGGGAGTGCGCCCCGGCAGCGCCGCCGACCAGGGCGGGCTGCGCCGCGGCGACCTCCTGGTCGGTCTCGCCGGCAAGGAGATCCGCGACATCCACGACTTCATGTACGTGCTCCAGCGCGCCAAGCCGGGGGAGAAGGCGACGGCGGTGGTGGTGCGCGACGGGCAGAAGGTGTCGCTGGACGTGACCTTCGGGGGTAAGAAATGAGGATTTCAATCGCAGAGAAGCTGGTCCCTGCCGCCGTCGCGCTCCTGATGGCCGCGACCGCCGCGAATGCCGCCGTGCCCCCGGACGTCGCCCGCTACGCCCAGACTTTCGAAAAGTTCCCCGCCACCCAGGGGCAGGGGAGCGAGAGCGAGCGGCTGCGCAAGCTGTTCGACCTCTTCTGGGAGCTCCAGATGCACGCCTCTCCCGAGTACGCCACCTTCGTGGGCTTTCCCGGGCTCAACGACCGCTGGAGCGACCTCTCGCCCGAATCGATCGAATTCGGCCGGCGCCTCGACCGGACGCTGGAGACGGCGCTGACGTCGATCGACCGCGCGCGGCTCACCCCCGCCGAGCAGGTCAACTACGACCTGGCGCTCCATCACCTCGAGGAGGGGATCGAAGGCGAGAAGTTCCACGGCGAGTACCTGCTGATCAATCAGATGGGGGGCTTGCAGCAGAACATCCCGCAGCTGCTGTCGATCATGCCGGCGGCGAGCGTCGAGGATTACGCGAACATCATCGCCCGCATGCGCGGCGTCCCCACGGTCGTCGATCAGACGATCGCCCTGCTCGACCGCGGGCTCCAGGAGGGGATCACGCCGCCGCGGGTGACCCTGCGCGACGTCCCCGGCCAGGTCCAGAGCCTGCTCGTCGACGATCCGCTGAAGAGCCCGATGCTCAAGGCCTTCCAGAAGTTTCCCGACTCGATCGCCGCCGCCGACCGCGAGCGCCTGACGCGCGACGCCGTCCAGGCGTTCAATGAACAGGTGGTGCCGGCCGTCCGCAAGCTGCACGGCTACCTCGTCAACACCTACCTGCCGGCCTCCCGGGAGACGATCGCCATGGGCGACCTGCCGAACGGCAAGGCCTGGTATGCCTACCGGGCGCGGGCCTCCACCACGACCCGCCTGACCCCCGAGCAGATCCACCAGATCGGCCTCGCCGAGGTCAAGCGCATCCGCGGGCAGATGGATGCCGTGATCGCTTCCACCGGCTTCAAGGGGAGCTTCGAGGAGTTCTGCAAGTTCCTGCGCACCGATCCGCGCTTCTTCTACGACAAGCCGGAAGACCTGCTGGCGGGCTACCGCGACATCGCCAAGCGGATCGATCCCGAGCTGGTCAAGCTCTTTGGCCGGCTGCCGCGGCTCCCCTACGGGGTGATCCCGGTGCCGGCGTACGCGGAGAAGTCGCAGACCACCGCCTACTACGAGGAAGGGTCGCTGGCCGCCGGCCGGCCGGGCGAGTTCAACGCCAACACCTACGACCTGAAGTCGCGGCCGAAGTGGGAGATGGAGGCCCTGACCTCGCACGAGGCGGTGCCCGGGCACCACCTGCAGATCTCGATCGCCCAGGAGCTCGAGGGGGTTCCCGAGTGGCGCAAGCACGACGACTACACCGCCTTCGTCGAGGGTTGGGGGCTCTACTCCGAGAGCCTGGGCGGCGAGATCGGCCTCTACAAAGACCCCTACTCCAGGTTCGGCCAGCTCACCTACGAGATCTGGCGGGCGATCCGCCTGGTGGTCGACACCGGCCTGCACACCATGGGGTGGACGCGCCAGCAGGCGATCGACTATTTCAAGGCCAACTCCGCCAAGGCCGAGCACGACATCGAGGTCGAGGTCGACCGCTACATCGTCTGGCCGGGGCAGGCGCTCGCCTACAAGATCGGCGAGCTGAAGATCAAGGAGATGCGGGCCTACGCCGAGAAGGAGCTGGGGCCGAGATTCGACGTCCGGGCCTTCCACGACCACGTCCTCGGCAACGGCGCCGTGCCGCTCGACCTGCTGGAGAAGAACATCACGGCGTGGGTGGCGGAGGTGAAGGCGGCGCCGGCGGCGAAGGCGGCTCGCTAGGCTCGGCGGGCGCCTCGGCGGGCGGTGGCGGTGGCGGGGCCGGAGTCCACCCCTTCAGGTAGGGCGCCAGCGGCTCCGCCCACGCCTTCGCCACACGCTCGTACTCGGCCGGGCACCCTTCGGCGCGCGCCGCCGGCAGGGTGCCGTCCCCGGCCAGCTCCTGGAAGGCCTGGGGATCGCGGCCGTAGACCCAGCAGAGGATGGCGGAGAGGCGGGCCTCGTCGAAGCCGTGGGCGCTCCAGAACGGGATCTTCGCGAGCTGGGCGCGGACGCCGGGGCTCCGCTCCTGGGTGAGCCGCTCTTGGGCAAGCCGCTCTTGAGCAAGCCGCTCCTGGGCCAGTAAGACGGAGGCGCTGTCCACCGCCGAGGTCCCCCCCTCCTTGCCGCTGCCGAGGAGCACCAGGGTCGCGAGCTGATCGGCGGCCTCCTCGGTCCGGTCCGCGGCCGGCAGCTGATAGACGTCGATCAGCGCGTGGCCGGTCTCGTGGAACAGGGCGAAGAGGGTCGCCGCCGCCACCGCGGCCCCGGCCTGGCCGGCGTCCGGCGCCTTCCCCGAGGCGCGCAGGAACAGCTCGGCGAAGGCGCCGACGAGCTCGTAGCAGATCGAGATCCGGTGCTTGTCCGCCTCCCAGGTGGCGTCCGCCGCGCCGCACTCGCGCAGCGACACCGTGACGTCGGCCGGCAGGGCCAGCTTCTCGTTGAGCGCCTTGGCGGTCTCCTCGAGCAGATGCGTGCCGCGGAAGATCTCCTGAAGCTCCCGGTTGTCCGGGCTTTTGACCTTCTCGTAGACCACCTTGAAGTCGCCGCGGTCGGCCGCCGGGGGAACCGGGGCCGGGGCGGGCGCGGGAGGCGCCTCGGGGGGCGGCGGCTGCTGGGCCGCGGCGGATACCGCCAGGGCGAAGACCGCCAGAGTGGCGAAGGCCAGGGGTCGGAGCACGGGGACCTCCTCGTCAGGACGTGACAGAGGCTCGCAAGAACGGCTCCGGGTGTCAAGGCGGGAAAGGCGCGTTAGACTTGGCGCCTGCGGAGAGACCGATGAACGTCCAGCCCGTCATCCTCGAAGGTCCCACCCTGCGCCTGGAGCCCCTGAGCCCTGAGCATGCCCTGTCGCTCTGGCCGCACGTCGCACCGGAAACCTTCCGGTACACGCTGGAGCTGCCGCGCGACGGGAGCTACGAGGCGTTCGAGGAGTGGCTGCGCTACTGCCAGGGGTTTCCCGACTCTCTGCTCTGGGCGCTCACCGTAGGTGAGACGGGGGAGGCCGTGGGAATGTCGGGCTACCTGGAGATCCGGCCGCGCCACCGGGGCCTGGAGATCGGCCGCACCTGGATCGGCACCTCCCATCAGGGGACCCGCGTGAACCCCGAGAGCAAGTACCTGCTGCTCCGTCACGCCTTCGAGGATCTGGAGGCCTTGCGGGTGCAGCTCAAGACCGACGCCAACAACCTCCACAGCCAGCGCGCGATCGAGAAGCTCGGGGCCCGGCGCGAGGGGGTCCTCCGGAAATACCAGACCCGGTCCAACGGCTACGTCCGCGACACGGTCGTCTACAGCATCCTCGCCGAGGAGTGGCCCGAGGTGAAGGCCCGCCTGGAGGCCCGGCTGGCGAGCTGACGGCGTAGCGGAATGCCGCGCGGTGAACTACGCACGGCAGGTATTGCCATCTGCTCGTATCGCTATTATATTTATTGTATTTAAAATACGCCTATGCTACGTTGACTTGGCAGGCAAGGAGGAAGACCATGCGATTGACTTTGGTCCAGCCGCCGAACGGCCTCTACGACTGCTACGATCTGGCGCCGCCGCTCGGGTTGCTCACCGTCGCCGCGGCCGTCGAGCAGGACGGCGTCGACGTCACTCTGCTCGACTTCAACCTCCTGGGCATGCGCGATCATACCTGGTCGCAAGGCGACTTCTATACCCGAGCGTTGCAGGCGATCGCCGAGACCGGGCCCGACGTGGTGGGCTTCACCTCGATGGTGGTCGAATCGCATATCTGCCTGGAGCTTGCCCGGCGGCTCAAGGCGACCGATCCGGGGGTCACCATCCTGCTGGGCGGCCCTCATTTCTCGGCCATCGCGGCGGAGATCCTGAGGCTCTACCCCTGGATCGATTATGTAATCACCGGCGAAGGGGAGTGGGCTGCCCGCTCGCTGCTCCAATTCCTGCGCGGCAGGGCAGCGGCGAGTGACTTCGTCAACGTCGCATACCGTGACAGTGGCGGTATCCGGCTCGTGCGCCAGTTGAAGCCGCTCGCCTCGATGGCGGCGCTCCCCCCACCGGCCTATCACCTGGTCGACCTGCCGCTTTATTTCGAAACCAACCCCATGCGACTGCTCGATTATGAGCACGGCCGCGGCTGCATCTTCAAGTGTGCCTTTTGCTACAGTCCGGTCCATTGGGGGCAGGGCGAACAGGTCAAGGAAGCCGATCGGGTCGTGGCGGAGGTCGCGCATCTGTACGATCTCGGAGCCCGCCATCTCTTCTTTGTACAGGACAACTTCCCGAACTCGAAGCCGGTCGCTCAGGCCATCTGCCGGGAGCTCACCGCGGCGCGCACCGGCATGACCTGGAATTGTTACGCCACCCTGCCGCATCTGACGCCGGAGCTCCTCGACGACCTCGCGGCCGCCGGGTGTCAGGCGGTGTTCGTGGGCGTCGACGCCATTACGACCGCCTCGCAACGCGCCTTCGGCAAGCCTTTCTTCAAAGGGTGGGAGAAACTCGCGGAGCGGCTCGAGGCTTGCCTGGATCGGGGGATCGTGCCGACCTGCGCGTTCATGATCGACATCCCGGAGGAGGACTCGCGGGCCACCGACGAAGCCCTGACCACCGCACTCTTCGTGCGCAACTTGGGCTGCGGCATCCGTCTCAATACGCTGACCCTCTACAACCAGACGGCGAGCGACATCGCGCTACGCGCCCGGCCGCGGATCTATACCGAGCTGAAGCCACGCCTGCTGCTCGACACGCCGGAGATGATCCACGACAACCCCTACGCCCGGGAGCATCCGGAGCTGTTCCCGTTCCACCATACCTTCCTGCCGCTGCCGGTCTACAGCCGGTTCGTGATCGGCATGCATCTGGCCTACACCCTGTTCACCAGCTTCCCACGCACCTTGCTCCAGTACGTGCTGGCCGACGGCGGCTCTCTCTGGGGTCTGCTGGCGGACTTGGCGGACCGGCTGGTCGACCTGGTTTCGATCTCGGCGGTGATGCGCCGCCCGACCGAAAGGGAGTTGTTCTTGCGGGAGTTTCCGCGTCTGCCGTTATCGGCCGAGACCCGGAGCGCCCTGGAGCTCGAGACGGCCGAGCTCCGCCTCGGCCGCAATGACCCGGCCAGGACGGTATCGCTGCGGGTGAACGACCGGCTGCAGCCCTACCGCACGCAACGCTACGACGTCGTTCGCCTTCCTCATCCCCCCGGTCAGTTCGACCGGGTGGCGCGGCTGCCCGCGGCCCAGGGGGAGGGCAGGCCCTACCTGATGGTGCGGCAGGACCAGAGGATCCGCTACTTCGAGCTCGACGAGGCGGTCGTCCCCGTGCTCGACCGCCTGCGTGCCGCCGAATTTTCGCGAGAGATCGTGGATATGCCTCCAGGTCTGTTGGAGCAGATGCTCACAGCGGGCGTGTTGCACTACCCACCTCAAGCCTGAGGACCAAGCTGAAAGGAGACGCAGATGGCAGAAATTCGGGATTCCGGTGTCAGTCATCAGGTCCGTGTCCAGTATGGGGCGCCCACCGAGGAAAGGGCTCAAAACCTGGCCCAGGAGCGTATCGCCCAAGAGCGGATCGCGCAGGAAGGCATTGCTCAAGAACGGATCGCTCAGGAACGCATTGCCCAGGAAGGCATCGCTCAAGAGCGGATCGCTCAAGAACGGATCGCTCAGGAAAGCATCGCTCAAGAACGGATCGCTCAGGAACGGATCGCCCAGGAAAGCATTGCTCAAGAACGGATCGCTCAAGAGCGGATCGCTCAGGAACGCATTGCCCAGGAAAGCATCGCTCAAGAGCGGATCGCTCAAGAACGGATTGCCCAGGAGCGGATCGCTCAGGAAAGCATCGCTCAGGAGCGCGGGAAGCGCTGACCAGCCGCGGAATCGATCTACCGAGCGGATGCCATGCACCCCAGCGCAGCACGAATTCAGGCAGTGCTGGGGTCTCTCGGCGCGGTCGGCACAGTCCTGGAGCTGGAGGCGAGCACGCGCACCGCTGAGGAGGCGGCCGTGGCCATCGGCACGACCGTGGCGCAGATTGCCAAGAGCCTGGTGTTCCTCGCTGGGAAGGAGCCGGTGCTCGTGATCGCCTCCGGCGTCCACCGGATCTCCATACCCCGCCTGGCGATCTATCTCGGCCAAGCCGTGAAGCGCGCGGACGCCGATACCGTGCGGCGCTTGACGGGCTTTCCTATCGGCGGCGTGCCTCCCGTGGGCCACTCGACGTCTCTGCGCGTCCTGATCGAACGAGGCCTGTTGGACCACCCTGAGATCTGGGCCGCCGCGGGGACTCCCCACGCCGTTTTCCGGACGGTGCCCGAAGAGCTGGTTCGCATCACCTCCGGCGAAATCGTCGACGTACGGGAAGACTCCCGGGTCGCGGAGCGATCCTCATGAAGTGAGGGCGGCACCGCGAGGTCAGTCCGTCTTGAGGGTTTTAGCCATGCGGACGACGGGAAGCTCGACGCCGTCCGGGAGTTGCAGCTCGAAGCGCTCCAGGGTGTGGAAGCCTCCCGCACGGTACAGCGACTCCCCGGGAAGCGTGGCGATGAGCTCGAGAGCGCGAAAGCCGGCACGGCGCGCCGCCGTACCGCAGGTGTCGAGAATCGCCCGTCCCACCCCCCGCCGCGCCCAACGGGGGTCCACGAAGAAGGCGCGGATGCGCGCCGGATCGGTCTTGGGATCCAGGAGTGGATCGCTGAACGATTTGACCTGATCGCCACCGAACAAGGTCCGCCGCCGGCTCCAGCCGCCACAACCGATGAGGGCGGATTCCACCGTGGCGACATAGAACGTACGGTCGTGGACCAACTGCGTGTCCGGACCGAAGATGTGGCGGATGGCGCTTTCGATCTGCCGCTCGGAGTAGAAGCCGGTGCTCAGGGACCGGACCGCGACGGGGATGAGGATGTCGAGAGCCGGAAGGTCTGTGGGCTCGGCGAGACGAAGCTCGAACATAGGAGATTTATAGCTTAGAAACTCCAGAGCGTATCCGCGGCGCACGCGCGGAGAGACCGCCGGCGCGGAGGTTGCGTGTATAGTCCTCTCCAATGGGAATCGAAAGAGCGTGGAACCTGCTCAGCGGCAAGGTGATGGGATGGATGCGGGATTTCGTCCTGCTGCTGCCGAACCTAGCGGTAGCGGTGGCGGTGCTGGTCGGCTTCTGGCTGCTCGCCAAGCTGGCGCGCAACCTCCTGCACCGCGTCCTGCGCCGGATCTCCCATAGCGACCAGGTCAACCGGGTCCTCGGCCAGACGGTGTTCCTGGCCCTGACGGCCGCCGGCCTCTTCATCGCCCTGGGCATCCTCGGGCTGCAGAAGACGGTGGCCTCGCTGCTCGCCGGCGCCGGCATCGTCGGCCTGGCGCTCGGCTTCGCCTTCCAGGACATCGCGGCCAACTTCATGGCCGGCATCTTCCTCTCGATCGAGCACCCCTTTCGCGTCGGTCATCTGATCCAGAGCAAGGACATCCAGGGGGTCGTCCGGCGGGTCCACCTGCGCTGGACGGAGATCCGCACCCCGCAGGGGCAGATCGTCCTCGTTCCCAACAAGCAGGTGTTCGAGAACCCGATCACCAACTACACCACCCTGGGCCAGCGGCGGGTCGACATCAAGATCGGCATCTCCTACGGCGACGACCTCGAAAAGGTGAAGCAGGTGGCCGTCGAGGCGGTCGAACAGGTGTCGTCGCGCAAACCGGAGACCGAGGTCGAGCTCTTCTTCGAGGAGTTCGGCGACAGCGCGATCACCTTCGTGGCGCGCTTCTGGATCGACTTCGCCGCCAAGCAGTCCGAGTACCTGCAGGCCCGGAGCGAGGCGGTCGAGCGCCTGAAGAAGGCTTTCGACGACAACGGCATCACCCTGCCGTTCCCCACCCGCACGCTCGACTTCGCGGTCAAGGGGGGCGAGACGCTCTCCGAGGCGCTGGCGGAGATCGGCATCGGACGGATCGGGGACGAGGGGCAGGGCTCGGGCTCCACTCACTAGCGGACCGTTCTCTCCGTAACATCTCCTTCCTTCCCGCGTAGAGATGTCCGAGGGGAGATCCGTCATGAAGCTCACGATCGAGGGAGTGGGAAAGCGCTACAAGGGGGACTTCTGGGGTCTCCGCGACTTCAGCCTGGAGCTCGGGGCCGGTGTGCTCGGCCTGCTCGGCCCGAACGGCGCGGGGAAGTCGACGCTGATGCGGATCCTCGCCACCATCACCCGGCCGACCGAGGGGCGGGTGCTGTGGGACGGCGTGGACGCCGTCCGTTCCCCCGCCGGCCTGCGGGCGGTGCTCGGCTATCTGCCGCAGGACTTCGGGGTCTACCCCAACCTGAGCGCGGTCGAGTTCCTGGAGTACATGGCGGCGGTGAAGGGGCTCGACGGCCGGGCCGCGCGGGCGCGGATCGAGGAGCTGCTCGTGCTGGTCAACCTGACCGAGGCGCGCAAGCGGCCGCTCGGCGGCTTCTCCGGCGGCATGCGGCAGCGGATCGGCATCGCCCAGGCACTGCTCAACGATCCCCGCCTGCTGATCGTCGACGAGCCGACGGTGGGGCTCGATCCGGAGGAGCGGGTGCGGTTCCGCAACCTCCTCTCCGACCTCAGCGGCGAGCGCATCGTGATCCTCTCCACCCACATCGTCTCGGATGTCGAGGCCACGGCGAGCGGCATCGCCCTGATCGACCGCGGGCGCCTGCTCGCCCACGCCGAGCCCGAGGAGCTGCTGCGCCGGGTCGAGGGGCGGACCTGGGAGTGGGTGATCCCGAGCGCCGAGCTGCCGGCCGCGCGCGAGCGCTGGAAGATCAGCGGCATGGTCCGCCGGGCCGACGGAGTCCACGTCCGCGGAGTCTCGGAGCTGGCGCCGGCCGCCAACGCCGTGCCGGTACCGCCCAGCCTGGAGGACGCCTACCTGGCCGTGCTCGAAGGGGACCGGACGCGGAAGGCGGCGGCATGAGCCGGTCTCGCGTCCTCTGGCACCTCCTGCGCGCCGTTTTCGTTTCTTCGACCTTCTGCGGGCCGAGACGCGGCTGCTGCTTCAAGGGCAGCGCTGGTGGTGGTATCAGCGCGGGCCATGGAGGAGGTCTAGCTCCGCACGCAGCCGGGCCAGCTCAGCCCGAACCTCTTCGTTGCTCAGGATGGGCTCGCCGGTCGCGGTGTCGATCAGCCGGATCCCTCTCTCCTCGATCCGGAACGTGGCTCCCGTGGTCTGACTGAGGACCGCGCCATCCGTGCCGCTGGGGATGGGTTGATAGCGTCCGTCCACCAGCCGGAATCCCTGTAAGGCGGGACGCAGATAGTCCTGCAGGGGATCGTACAGGATGTATTCCTCCACCCCGAGCTGCTCGTAGAGGGTCCTCTTCCTGGAGATGTCCTCGTGCCGGGTGCTGTCCGAGGTGACCTCGACGATCAGGGACGGGGGGCGCCCCTCTTCCCAGAGCTTGTAGATCCGGCGCTCCCCCCACGGCACTCCCCGGGTCACGAAGACGTCCGGAACGACGAACAGCCTGGGATTGCCCTCGACATAGTAGAGGAGCATGTCCGCCCCGACGTAGACGTCCGGCACTCTCCGGAGAAGCTCGTCGAGCGCCTCGAAGAGGTAGATGATCTCCCGGATGTGGATCTCGGTTTCGCCCATGGGCTTGCCGTCGGATTCCGGGTAGTGGACATCTCGCCGCAAAGAAATCGCGGACATCGGAGTCTCCCTTCGCCAACGGTCGCGGAATCAGATCACGGCGGCCCGTCGGAGCGCAATCATCGAAAGTTTACCATGCGGCGGGAGTCCGGGCTCGGATAGGCTATGCCCCATGGTCGAAAGCCTCTGGAACGACGACGAAGCCGCGCAGTATTCTGCCAAGTACTCGGGTGATCTGGGGCTGCGCGTTTACACCTCGCGCCTGCTCGGGCGCGACAAGAACCTGGTGCTGCACGGCGGCGGCAACACCTCCGTCAAGGTGCGCGAGACCAACCGCTTCGGCGAAGAGGAGGAGATCCTCTACGTCAAGGGGAGCGGCTGGGACCTGGAGACGATCGAGGCCGCGGGCTTCTCGCCGGTGCGCCTGGGGCCGGCCGCCCGCCTGGCGACGCTGCCGCGCCTCTCGGACCCCGAGATGGTCAACGAGCTGCGGACGGCGATGACCCTGGCCTCGGCGCCCACGCCGTCGGTCGAGGCCATCCTGCACGCGGCGCTGCCGTTCAAGTACGTCGACCACACCCACGCCGACGCCGTGGTCACCCTCACCAACTCCCGCGACGGCGAGGCGCTGATCCGCGAGGCCTACGGCGATACGGTCGTCGTCATCCCCTACGTGATGCCGGGGTTCGACCTCGCCCGCCTGGCCGCCGAGCGGTTCCCCGCCGAGGCCGGGCCGGGCACGGTCGGCATGGTGCTGCTGAACCACGGCATCTTCTCCTTCGGCGCCACGGCGCGGGAGTCCTACGAGCGGATGATCGAGCTCGTCGGCCGCGCCGAGGAGCTGCTGGAGCGGCGGGGCGCCCGGAACCTCGGCCCGTATCCGGAGCAGGCCGGAGCGCCCGATCCGCTGGCGATCGCGCGGCTGCGCCACGACGTCTCGCGGGCCGCCGGGTTTCCCGTGGTCCTCGCCTCCCGCCGGAACGCCCGCACCCTCGCCTTCGCCGGGCACGCGGACGCCGGCCGGATCGCCGGCCAGGGGCCGGCCACGCCGGACCACGTGATCCGCACCAAGCGCCTGCCGATGATCGGGCGGGACGTCGAGGGCTACGCCGGCGCCTACCGCACCTATTTCGACGAGCACGCCCCGCACGCCGCCGGCGCCAAGACGATCCTCGATCCGGCGCCGCGGGTGATCCTGGACCCTGAGTTGGGCCTGGTGACGGTGGGGCGCTCGGTGAAGGACGCGGCCATCGCGGCCGAGATCTACGAGCACACGATGGACGTGATCGAGCGGGCCGAGCGCCTGGGCGGCTACCGGGCGCTGCCCCCCCGCGACCTGTTCGACGTCGAGTACTGGGACCTCGAGCAGGCGAAGCTGGCGCAGGCGGGCAAGCCGGCGGTCTTCGCCGGCGAGGTGGCTCTGGTGACCGGCGCCGCCTCGGGGATCGGCCGCGCGGCGGTCGAATCCCTCCTCGCCCGCGGCGCGGCCGTCGTCGGGCTGGACATCGATCCGCAGGTCGTATCGGCGTTCTCCCGCCGCGACTTCCTGGGTCTTCGCTGCGACGTCACGGTGGAGGCGGAGGTCGCGGGTGCGCTGGCGGCGGCGGTCTCGGCCTTCGGCGGTCTCGACCTGCTGGTGCTCAACGCCGGCGTCTTCCCGGCCGCCCGCAAGATCGCGGATCTCCCGCTCGCGGAGTGGAACCGGGTGATGCGGGTGAACCTGGACGCCAACCTGCTGCTGATGCACCTCTGCCACCCGCTGCTGAAGCTCGCGCCGGCCGGCGGGCGGGTGGTGGTGATCGGCTCGAAGAACGTGCCGGCGCCGGGTCCGGGCGCCGCCGCCTACTCGGCCTCCAAGGCGGCCCTCTCGCAGCTCGCCCGCGTCGCCGCCCTCGAATGGGGGAGCGACGGCATCCGCGTCAACGTCCTCCACCCCAACGCTGTCTTCGACACCGGCGTCTGGACCGACGAGGTCCTCGCCTCGCGAGCCGCCGCCTACGGGCTGACGGTCGAGGAGTACCGACGGAACAACGTGCTGAAGGTCGAGGTGACCAGCCGCGACGTCGCCGAGCTGGCCGCCGAGCTCTGCGGTCCCCGCTTCGCCAAGACGACGGGAGCCTGGATTCCGGTGGACGGCGGGAACGAGCGGGTGATCTAGCTCCCCGCCCAGGCGCGAATCCAGATCCCGGGACAATCCTGGAGATCCCGGGACCTATTCACTTAATACGGGACGGTCTTGCTGAAAATGGGACGTACGGGGAAAGACGGGGACAAGGATAGGAAGACCGGGACAATCCTGGAGATTCCGGGACGAAGCCTTGTAAGAGGGGACGGTCCTGGATCGTCGGGGACACGGTCACGCCCTGCCGTGACGAGGTCCTATGGAATCAGCAGCACCTTGCCGGTGGTCTCCCGCCCTTCGAGCGCGCGGTGCGCCTCGGCCGCCTGGGCCAGCGGCAGCTCGCGGTCGACCGCCAGGCGGAGCTTCCCCTCGGCGATCCAGCCGAGCACCTCGCCGGCCCGCCCCATCAGCTCGTCGCGGTCGGCGATGTAGTGTCCCATCGACGGGCGGGTCAGGTAGAGCGAACCCTTCTGGTTGAGCAGCGCGGGGTCGAATGGCGGCACGGGGCCGCTCGCCTGGCCGAAGAGGACCATCAGGCCGCGGGCGGCAAGGGTGTCGAGCCCCTTCGCGAAGGTCGCCTGGCCGACGCCGTCGTAGATCACAGCCACCCCTTTGCCGCCGTTGAGCCGCTTGGCCTCGGCCGAGAAGTCCTGCTGGCTGTAGAGGATCACCTCGTCCGCGCCGGCGTCGCGGGCGATCCGCGCCTTTTCCTCGGTCGAGACGGTGCCGAAGACGCGGGCACCGCGCAGCTTGGCGATCTGGCAGAGGAGCTGGCCCACGCCCCCGGCGGCGGCGTGGACGATGCAGACGTCCCCCGGCTTCAGCGGATAGGTGCTGGTGGCGAGGAACTGCGCCGTGATCCCCTGCAGCATGGCGGCGGCGGCCTGCCGGGTGGTGACGCCGGCGGGGATCTCGACCAGCCGCGCCGCCGGCACCGCGGCGAGCTCGGCGTACGCTCCCATGACGCCGACGTAGGCCACGCGGTCGCCCACCGCGACCTCGGTGACGCCCGGGCCGACGGCCACCACGGTCCCCGCGGCCTCCTGCCCTGAAACGAAGGGGAGCGCCGGCGCCTTGTAGAGGCCGGTACGGTAGTAGACGTCGACGTAGTTGACGCCGGCCGCCTCGACGCGGACGATCGCCTGCCCCTCCGCGGGCTGCGGCTCGGGGACGTCCTCGAATTGCAGGACCTCGGGGCCGCCGACACTGTGGATGCGAATGGCTTTCATGGTCTCCCTCCTCTCTTGGGGTCCGCGACAGGTTATCGCGAGACGAGGCGGGAGATGCGGGCTACGAAGTGGCGCGTTCCAGCCGCACCCAGCGTCTGCAGATCTCTTCGACGCTGCGGGGGTCCTGGGTGGAGAGGGCTTCCTGGCTGAAACGCTCGATCTCGGCGGGGGGAGTTCCGGCGCGGCGCAGGCCGAGGCGGATGGCGCTCACGAGGGCGTACCGGTTGCGGCTGCGCAGGGAAACCCGGATTTCTGGATAGAGTGGAGGTCCCATCGAAGTCGCGTCCATACATATAACGTCCGGAGAGCGAAAAACGTTTCACTCTCGCCGAAATTTCTTCGCTACCCCTTGGACGGCGTCCGGGGGGCCGCGGTTCCCGCTCAGGATTCTTCGTTCAGGAGGGCGGCCGGCGCGGCCGCGGCGCGGTCCGGAGTCCGCTTTCGTGACCCCTCGGCCAGCAGCCGGCCGGAGAAGGCGACGATCGCGGTGTACCCGGAGGCGGCCATGCTGAGCACGATCAGCAGGCCGAGCCGGGCCACCGTGGGGTTGGCGGAGAGGAGCAGGACCGAGAGGCCGATGCCGACCACCAGGACGTTGGTCATGACACGGCGCTGGACGGCGCCCGCCTCGTCCTCCCCCTCGTCGCGGCCGAAGGCGAGATGGATGCCGTAGTCGAGGCCGATGCCGACCCCCAGAGCGAGGAAGCAGGAGGAGGCGACGCCGAGCGGGATGCCGGCCCACCCCGCCACCCCCAGCACCAGGGCCAGCGCCCAGACGATCGCCAGGATGCAGCGCAGCGCGGTCCCCCACCGGCGGGAGGCGAAGCCCAGGGTCAGCCAGGACATCACCAGCGAGGCGGCGACCGAGATCCCCTGGCTGGAGGTCACCGACGCGATCAGCACCCGGCCGCGCTCGGCGCTGCCGCCGATCCGCGCCCGCACCACGCCGTCAGGGAAGCTGCGGCGGAGCTGCTCGTCGAGCGTCTTCCGCACCTGGGTCGAGGTCCCGTAGTCATCCTTCGCGGTGGCGAAGATCAGCCGGGTCGAGCGGGCGCCGCGGTCGAGGAACATGCGCAGGAAGACGTCCTCGTTGAAGTAGCGGTAGGTGCGGAGCAGCCCCTCGATCGCCGGCCGGGTCGCCGGCAGCGGCGGGCGCTCCGCGTTCGGATCCCCCATCTCCCAGGCGCGGTCGCGGACGAGGTCGGAGAGCGACAGCGAGGCGGTCACCCCCGGGGTCCCCGCGACGTCCCGCTGGAAGTCGGCGATGGAGTGGAGGAGGCCGGGCTCGGTCCAGGCGCGGCCGTCGTCGCGGGTCAGCATCACGTCGAACTGATAGACCCCCACCGATTCCTTCTCGAACCAGCGGACGTCCTTGACCACGGGGTGGTCCGGCCGGAAGTTCTGCGACCAGCCGTCGTCGATCCGCAGCCGCAGGACCCCCGGCACCACCAGCAGGGTGAGCGCCACAGGGAAGACGCCGCGCAGCAGGAGCGGGTGGATCGACAGCGAGGGGACCCGCGTCCAGCCGGGGAGCCGGCGGATCGGGATCAGCGCCAGCAGCACCGGCACCACGGTCGTCGTCAGCAGCCAGGAGAAGCAGACGCCGATGCTCGCCACGAGCCCGAAGATGCACAGTCCGGGCACGTCGGTCGGCATGAACGAGGCGAAGCCGATCGCCGTGGTCAGGGTGGTGGCCGTGCAGGGGAAGAAGACCTTGCGGACCCCCCGCCAGACCAGCGAGAAGGTGGGGACCTCAGGATGCTGCTGCCGCAGGTGGAGGTACTCGCTGTAGAGGTGGAGATCGTCGGCGATGCCGAGCACGGTCAGCAGCACGGGGATCATCGCCGTGGTGATCGAGATCGGATGCCCGAGCATCTGCAGGGCGGCCATCGTGAACAGCACGCAGAGGCCGGACTGCAGCAGGGCGAGCGCCGCCATCCAGAGCGAGCGGAAGATCCAGCCGAACAGCAGGAAGATGATCAGCAGCGTCCACGGGAGGAGAAGCTGGAGGTCGTGGAAAAGCGCTTCCCCGAGGCCGTTGAGCACCACCTGGCGGCCGATCACCCGCAGGCGGTACTCGCCCGGCCGGCGCCGGTCGAGCTGCGCGAAGGCCTTCCGCGCCTCGTCCTCGATGTCCTGCACTCCGGAGCCGGAGAAGGCGGGAGCTTCGAGAAAGGCGGTATGCCGTGACCGGCCGGCGCCGAGCTGGCCACGGATCGCCGTATGGCGCAGCGCCGCGGCGATCCAGGCGCCGTCCGGCGGGTGCAGGAGCCACGGCTCGCCGGCGACCGGCGCCGGCGCGAACCGCGCGCGGGCGAGCCGGTCGAAGAGCAGCATGCGGATGTTGTGGCTGCGCCCCATCTCGACGCCGAAGAAGCGGACGTCGTCGAGGAACACCGGATCGGTCACCTCGCGCCGCGGATTGGTGAGCGCGAGGATCACCCGCTCGTCCGAGCCGAAGGTGTCGCGGACCTGCTTGTCGACCGCGAGGACCTCGGCATTGGCGGGGAGGAGCTCGATGTCGTTGGCCCGGATCCGCAGCCGCTCGACGCGCCGCACCGAGAACACGACGGCCCCGGCGAGGGCGAGCAGGCCCAGGGTGAGGAGGATGCGGGCGCGCGGGCTCATGGCCGGCAGAAGACCTCGACCTCGGGGCCCGGGCCGGTGGGGAGCAGCTCTCCCGCCGCGATCGGTGCGAACGGATCGGCGTTTGCCGCCAGGTGCGCCAAGCGATAGACACCGTTCAGGGCCGGCGGTGTCGCCTGGCGATCACGGACCACGGGAGCTCGCAGCCAGTGCTGCGCGGACATGCGGACGAAGCCCTCGCAGGCATCCGCGGGAAAGACCGCGAAACCCTCGACGGCGTGCTCCTTCAGGAAGGCGAGCCGGGCGGCGGGGTCGCCGGGGGGCTGCAGCGGAGCGCCCGGGGGGACCGCGACCGGGAAGACCTCGTCCCCGGGCTGCAGCGCGGAGGCGTACCAGGGCGGGACCAGCGGCTTGGTGCGCGGGGCCTGCCAGGCGATCAGGGCCAGGGCCAGGATGAAAAGCGTGGCCATCCGGCGCTCGATGGAGTCCTGAGGGGTCATGGGAGATCTGTGGCGAGCAACAGGATGGAACGGCCCACGAAGCGTATGCGTCCCGGGCCGTCCCTGCCAAGGTGGCCTGCTTAGAAAGCGTGCCCCGTGACGGTGAACGCCTTGCTCGGCTCGATCAGCAGCGCGACCTTGCCGGGATTGTCGACGCTCTCGAGCCGGATTTCATTGGTGAGGACGTAGACCGTGCCCACCGGCGGCGGAGTGCTGGCGACGGACGTGTTCACCAGGTTGGCGGCATCGAGGGCGCGGTACTCCTGCCCGTCGATGGTGATGGTGGGGAAGAACCGCATCGTCTGGGTCGCGGGATAATCCGAGCCCGTCTGATTGGCGACGACCGTGCTCGCGCCGGCCGACCGGGTCGAATCGAAGCCGACCTCAACGTATCCGAGGCCCTTGACCTGGCCGGACGACTTCAGCTCCTGAACGGTCAGATTCGCGCCGTTCCGCTTGTCCGCCGTCAGGAAGTGGTTCCCGACCTGGACGACGATTCCGCCGTCCGTGTGCGAATTGATGATCGGCCCGCCGGGAAAGCGGACCGGATGATCCTTGAACCCGGAGCAGACGTCGACCGTCCCCGGCGGGGGGATCGAGGCCGCGGCGTTTGAAGAAGGCATCCCGACAAACAGCCCGGTGCCGGCCACCACGAGCGCCGCCGCCGTGATTCCCGACCACTTCAACATCGTCTTCGTCATTTCTCTTCTCCTCTTGAAGGTAAACGCTCCGCCGTGCTCTTCGGGGATCCGAAAAGTCCTCGGCCCTTGTCCAGGCCGCCCGGAGTCACGGCACGTACTACGACTTCAATGGGTAGGGTGCCTGTCCGGCATTATTGCGAGCCACTGCGAGCCAGCGCGAGCCTGTGATTACGTCAACCCTGTGGAGAGCTTTGAAGATAGCATCGCCGGCATGCCGATCCGCGGCCATCTCTGGACGATCGCTCCCTTCCTGCGCCGCCGCCTGCGAGCAGTGCCGTTCCCGGCGTCCCGCCCCTGGGAGACCGTGCTGGAGGACCCGAAGGTAGGGACGGTCATTCCATGACGCCGGCCGTGCCGCTGCCGGTCGCAGAGGTCCGCCGCATCCGCACCATCCGCGAGTGGGACGACCGCGTCGTCGCCCCGCGCCACGGCTTCGCCGACGCCGCGGATTACTACGCCCGTGAGAGCGTGGCCCCACGCTTGGCCGGCCTGCGCGTGCCCGCCCTGCTTCTCAACTCCGAATGGGACCCGATGGTCCCCGCCCGCGCCGTCCGCGCCGCTCTCGTCGACCGCCCGGCCCCGCGGCTCGAAGTTCGCTGGATTCCCGGCGGCGGTCACGTCGCCTTCCCCTCGGCGATGGCGGTGGATCGGCGGGTGGTGGACTGGCTGAGGGGAAGAGGGCGACCGCAGGTCGCCCCTACAACCTTCGGCACAGGTTGAGGCCGGGCGAAAGTTGTAGGGGCGACCTGCGGTCGCCCTCCTGGCGCGCCTACACCACTCCCGGCCCCGCCAGCCGCTCGGCCAGCCGGGTGTACCGCGGCCGCACCCGCTTGTTGCCCACCGCCACGCGCAACGCCCGTTCCTCGCCGACCAGGATCGCCAGCCGCTTCGCGCGGGTGAGGGCGGTGTAGAAGAGATTGCGCTGCAGCATCACGTAGTGGGTGGTGTGCAGCGGGATCACCACGCAGGGGTACTCGCTCCCCTGCGACTTGTGGATCGAGCAGGCGTAGGCGAGCGTCAGCTCGTCGATCATGCTGAAGTCGTAGGCCACCTCGCGGCCGTCGACCGTCACCGTCACGATCTGCGCGACCTCGTCGATCGCCCGCACCCGTCCGATGTCGCCGTTGAAGACCTCGAGGTCGTAGTTGTTCCGCACCTGCATCACCTTGTCGCCCACCCGCAGGCTGTGGCCGCCGCGGGTCACCGTCGCCCCTTCGGGATTGAGCAGGTCGCGCAGCACGGCGTTCAGGTTGTCGGTGCCGAGGGGGCCCCGGTTCATCGGCGTGAGCACCTGGATCTGGTCGACCGGGTTGAGGCCGAACTTCCCCGGGATGCGTTTGGACACCAGCTGGGCGATCGTCTCCAGGACCTCCTCCGGCTGCCCGCGCTCGATGAAGAAGAAGTCGCCGTCGCTGTCCACCGACTCCAGGATCGGCATCGCCCCCTGGTTCACCCGGTGGGCGTTGACCACGATCAGGCTGCGTTCGGCCTGGCGGAAGATCTCGGTCAGCCGCACCACCTCCACCGCCTCCGAGCGGATCAGGTCGCCGAGCACCCGCCCGGGGCCCACCGAGGGCAGCTGGTCGACGTCGCCGACCAGGATCAGGCGGCCGTGGTCCGGCACCGCGCGCAGCACGTGATGGGCGAGCACCGTGTCGAGCATCGACGCCTCGTCGACGATCAGCAGGTCGGCTGAGAGCGGGTGCTCGCGGTTACGGTCGAACTGCCGGGTCTGCGGGTTGAACTCGAGCAGCCGGTGGAGGGTGGTGGCCTCGGCGCCGGTGGCCTCGGCGAGGCGCTTGGCGGCGCGGCCGGTGGGGGCGGCGAGCAGCACCCGCTGGCGCTTCTTCTCGAGGATCTTGACGATGCCGCGCACCAGCGTCGTCTTGCCGGTGCCCGGGCCGCCGGTGATCACCAGCATCTTGCGGGTGAGCCCGGCGCGGATCGCCTGCCGCTGCTGGCGGGCGAGCGCGATTTTCTCGACCTTCTCGAACCAGTCGAGGGCGCGGTCGAGGTCGATCTCCATCGGCAGCATGGGCTGGATGAGGAGCGTGCGGACGCGCGCCGCCACCCCGGCCTCGGCCGCGTGGAGCGACTTGAGATAGATCGCCGTCTCGGCGGTCTCGAGCGCCGGCTCGAGCACGATCTGCTCGATCTCGGCGAGCGCCGCGATCGCGGTCTCGACCTGCGGAGCGGTGGCCCCGAGGAGCTTGCCGGCCTCCTCGATCAGCGCCTGGCGCGGCAGGTAGAGGTGGCCGCGGCCGGAGGCCTGGTCCAGCAGATAGAGCGTGCCGGCCTCGATGCGCTGCGGCGCGTCGGGCGGAATGCCGAGCGCGGAGGCGATCTGGTCGGCCGACTTGAAGCCGATGCCGTGGATGTCGGTCGCCAGGCGATAGGGGTTCTGGCGCACCAGCTCCGTGGCCTGGGCGCCGTAGGCCTTGTAGATCTTGATCGCGTAGTGGGTGGAGACGCCGTGCGACTGGAGGAAGATCATCACCTCCTTGATCTCCCGCTGCTCGGCCCAGGAGCGGACGATCTCCTTGCGGCGCTTGGGGCCGATCCCCTCGGCCTCGGTAAGCCGCTCCGGGTGGTTCTCGATGACGTCCAGCGTCTCCATGCCGAACGTGGCCACCAGCCGTGACGCCATCACCTTGCCGATGCCGCGGATCAGCCCGGAGCCGAGGTACTTCTCGATCCCGGTGAGGGTCGCGGGGACCACCGTGGCGTAGGAGGCGACCCGGAACTGGCGGCCGTACTTCGGGTCGTTGATCCAGCTGCCGTCGAGACGGAGGTTCTCCCCCGGCTGCACGCCGAGCAGGTTGCCGACGGCGGTGATCAGGTCGCGGTATCCGGGCACCTGGAGCCGCACCACGCTCCAGGCGTTCTCCTCGTTGGAGAAGACGATCCGCTCCAGCACCCCCTCCAGGGTGGTCGCGCGGTCGCGGGTCTCGGGGGATTCGAGGGGGAGGGTCATGGCCGCCGGTGGATCGAGTTTATGACAGATGGTGATCCTCACCCCCGTCTGTGCCAAAATGACCCGCGCATGGCCGACAAACCTCTAGTTCTCGTGATTGACGACGAAACCGGCTCCCGCGAGTCGATGGCCATCGCCTTGGAAAAGGCGGGGGTCGCCGTGCGCACTTTCGACGATGCGCGCAAGGCGCTCGAGTTCCTCGACGAGAACGAGGCCCGCCTCGCCGTCTGCGACCTGCGGATGCCCGGCATGGACGGTCTCGCCTTCCTCCACGAGGTGAGGGAGCGCAAGCTCGACCTCGGCATCATGCTGGTGACCGCCTACGGCTCGATCGACTCCGCGGTGGAAGCCATGCGGGTGGGGGCCGACGACTATCTGACCAAGCCGGTGGATCTCTACGAGCTGCGCAAGCGGGTGACCAACCTGATCGAGAAGCAGCAGCTCAAGGAGGAGGTCTCGACCCTGCGCGAGATGCTCGACAAGCGCTACGGCTTCGAGAGCATCATCGGCCGCTCGGCGCCGATGGAGCGGTTGTTCGAGGCGATGCGGCTGGTGGCGCCCACCCGTTCGAGCGTGCTGATCACGGGTGAGAGCGGCACCGGCAAGGAGCTGGTGGCCAACGCCGTCCACCGGGCGAGCCCGCGCCGCAACGAGCGGTTCCTGGCGATCAACTGCGGCGCCATCCCGAGCGACATCCTGGAGAGCGAGCTCTTCGGCCACGAGCGGGGCGCCTTCACCGGCGCCGTCACCCGCAAGATCGGCAAGTTCGAGCTCGCCCACCGCGGCACCCTGTTCCTCGACGAGATCAGCGAGCTCTACCCCGAGCTCCAGGTCAAGCTCCTGCGGGTGCTCGAGGAGCGCCAGGTGATGCGCGTCGGCGGCAGCGATCTGATCCCGGTCGACTTCCGGCTGGTCGCGGCGACCAATCGCGACCTCGAGCGGGAGGTCACCGAGGGGCGCTTCCGCGAGGACCTCTACTATCGTCTGAAAGTGGTGACGCTGCGCATTCCGCCGCTGCGCGAGCGGCCGGGGGACATCGCCCAGCTCGCCGAGCACTTCCTGGCCCTGTTCTGCCAGGAGCACGGCAAGGCGCAGAAGCGGCTCGGCTCGGGAGCGCTGGAGCTGCTGCTGCGCTACCCCTGGCCGGGAAACGTGCGGCAGCTGCGCAACGTCATCGAGTCCGCCGTGGTCTTCTGCCAGGGGGAGGAGATCACGCCGGCCGACCTGCCGGTCGAGGTGCGCGAGGCGTCGACGATCTCGACTTCGGGCACGCCCGTACAGGTGGCCGCCGGCGAGCCGCGCTCGATGGCAGACATCGAGCGCCATGCGATCCTGGAGACCCTGGAGCGCACCGGCGGCCATCGCGCCAAGGCGGCGGACCTGCTGGGCATCGGCCTGCGGACACTGCAACGCAAGCTCAAGGAATACAAGGATGAAGGCTATATCCAGGAAGACTGAGGAGAGACGATGGAGCTCCATACCGAAGTGCTGATCCACAACGAGACCCTGGGGGTGAAAGGGGGGAAGGGAGTGCTCCTGCAGATCAGCTCGGAAGGCTACTACGAGGTGAATTGCGTCTTCGGGGAGCGGGTCCACCGGACCCTGTTTCCGATCCACGGCACCGTGCTGATCAGCCGCGAGCCCGAAGAGTCCACGAGCGCCGATGTGGAGATCGAACGCTGATGGCCGCCAAAAAGCAGACCGGAAATCAACCGCAGGGAGCGAAGCTCTCTGTCAACGTCGATCACGTCGCGACGGTGCGCCAGGCGCGGCGGAACGCCTACCCCGATCCGATCGAGGCGGCGCGCATCGCCGAGGAGGCCGGGGCGGCGGGCATCACCGTGCACCTGCGGATGGACCGCCGGCACATCCAGGACGCCGACGTCGAGCGGCTGCGCGGGAGCGTGCGGGGGAAGCTCAACCTGGAAATGTCGAGCGCCGAGGAGATGGCGAGGCTCGCCCTGCGGGTCAAGCCCGACCAGGTGACGCTGGTGCCCGAGCGGCCGGAGGAGGTCACGACGGAGGGGGGGCTCAACCTCATCCTCTACGCCCGGCGGATCGTCGACATCACCCAGCGGCTGGCGGAGGCGGGGATCGCGGTCTCGCTCTTCATCGATCCGGACCCGCGACAGGTTCAGGCCCTCCTGTCGCTCGCCGGCAACGGGGTGACCGGCTTCGAGATCAACACCGAGGCCTATACCCGCGCCGCCGATCCGGCCGCCCTGGCAGGTGAGCTGCGGCAGATCACCGAGGTGGTGGAGCAGGGGCGGGTGGCCGGCCTTCACGCCTACGCCGGCCACGGCCTGCGCACGGACAACGCCGGCCCGATCGCGGCCATCCCCGGCATGGAGGAGCTGAACATCGGCCACTCGATCATCGCCCGCGCGGTGATCGTGGGCATGGACGCGGCCGTGCGCGAGATGCTGGCGGCGATCGCGGGGGGGACGTAGGCGGGGTCGTCACGCCGCCCCCAGCTCCTCCCGGATCGCCACGGCCAGCTCTTCGGCCAAGCCGTCGATCTCACGCTGCTCGGGCCCCTCGATCATGATGCGGGCGAGGGGCTCGGTGCCGCTGTAGCGCAGGACGAGGCGGCCGTCCTCGCCCAGGCGCTCCTCGACCGAGCGGGCCGTGGAGGTCACGGCCGGCAGGGCCTTGAAGTCCACCTTCCGCTTCACCCGGACGTTCAGCAGCACCTGAGGGTAGCGCCGGAAGGGGGCCAGCATCGCGGAGAGCGGGCGGCCGTCCTGGTGGCGGAGGAACGCCATCTGCACGGCGGTCAGCAAGCCGTCGCCGGTGCTCGCGAGGTGGCTCTGCACGATGTGGCCGGACTGCTCGCCGCCGAGGAGGATCCCCTCCTTCCGCATCGCCTCTACCACGTAGCGGTCCCCCACGGCGCAGCGGATGATGTCGATCCCCTCGGCCTTGAGGGCCCGCTCGAGCCCGAGATTGCTCATCGACGTGGCCACGATCCGCGGCGGGTCCAGCCGGCCGCTCCGGTGCAGGCAGGTCGCCCAGAGATAGAGGATGGCATCGCCGTCGCGTACCTCCCCCCGCTCGTCGGCCAGAATGCAGCGGTCGGCATCGCCGTCGAAGGCGGCCCCGAGAGCCGCCCCTTCGGCGGCCACTCGCGCCGCCATCTCGCCCGGCGCCGTCGAGCCGCACTTCTCGTTGACGTTGCGGCCGTCGGGTGCGGCGTGGAGCAGGGTGACCCCGGCGCCGAGCCGTTCGAAGAGCTCGCCGGCGTAGGTCGAGGCGGCGCCGTTGCCGGTGTCGAGCACCACGCGCAGGCCGTCCAGCGGACGCTCTCCGGGCACTGTCGCGGCGAGATGCCGCAGATAACGCTCCCGCAGGTCCGGCTCGACCACGGGCTCGCCCGCCGGCAGGTCCGGCAGCTCGCCTGGCGGGGTCGCCTGGAAACGGCGCTCCAGGGCCAGCTCGTCCTCGTCGCTCCACTTGGTCCCCTGCGGATCGATCAGCTTGATGCCGTTGTCGGGGAAGGGGTTGTGGCTCGCCGAGACGACCACCCCGGCGTCGGCGCCGGTCTCGCGGGCGAGATAGGCCACGCCGGGCGTGGGGATCACCCCCGCATAATGTAGCTCGACGCCTCCGGCGACGAGGCCGGCGGCCAGCCAGCGGCAGATCTCGGGTGTGCTCTCGCGGGTGTCACCGCCGAGCACCACCCTGGGCGGTCTGCCATTGCCGGTGCTGCGCTCGCGCAGCGTCGCTGCCAGTTGAACGGCGAGAGCGGTGACCGTGCCACGGTCGAGCGGCGGCTCGCCGAAGCGGCCGCGGATGCCGTCGGTTCCAAACAGGCGGGTCGAATCGTGGCTCAAGTCTTCTTCCCCTTCTTTCGCGGTTTCGGAGTCGCGGGCGGCTCTGCCGCCGGCTGGATCGGCACCTTCACGGTCACCTTCGAGGGCTGGCCGATCTGGATCAGCGGATCGGGGGGCACCACGGCTACCGACTCCTCGAAGGTGAGGGCGTGGCCGTCCAGGTTGATCGGCAGGGTCGAGAGCGCGTCGGTGCGGGCGAGCATCGGCTCGGGGCCGCTCACCAGCACCTGGTTGGGGAAAACCTCGGGCTCTCCGGCCGTCGATCCCGCCGCCGGCTTGCCCACGAGCTTGGGGATGACCGGCAGCCGTTGCGTGACCTCCCGCTCGAGGTCCACCTGGATCGTGCGTGGCTCGATCGACACCACCTCCAAGCCGTCCGGCACCAGGACGTTCTCCGACGCGAGGCTGATGGTGGCCAGCCCCACCTGGCGCCGCGACAGCTCGACCTGCACCTGGACCATGTAGGGGCTGAGCTGGCGGATCGCCTTCTTGCTGCCCTGCAGATGAACGTTCACGTTCTGCGCCGAATTGACGAGGATGAACCCGCTCGGGCGGTTGTAGGCGATGCCCGCCTCGACCACCTTCTCGCTGGAGACCAGGCGGTCTTCGACCGAGGCGTTGAACCAGATGCCGAGCGCGATGCCGAGCGCGAGCAGCCGCAGTCCCCAGGTGCGCATCCATTCGTTCACCGGCCGCCCCCTTGTGGATAGAGCTCCGTCACCAGGTAGCGGTGGAGGGCGTTGCGCAGGCTGTTGCTGTCGAGATCGGAGGTCAGCACGCCGTTGTACGCCACCGAGATCGTGCCGGTCTCCTCGGAGACCACCACGGCCACGGCGTCGGTCTCCTCGGTGATGCCGAGGGCGGCGCGGTGGCGGGTGCCGTACTCCTTGGACAGCGCCGGGTTTCCCGTCAGCGGCAGGAAGCAGCCGGCGGCGGCGAGGCGGTCGTCCTGCACGATCACCGCGCCGTCGTGGAGCGGCGTGTCGGGCTGGAAGATGTTGATCAGCAGGTCGTAGGAGACCACGGCGTCGATCGCGATGCCGTTCTCGATGTAGTTGCGCAGGCCGTGCAGCCGCTCGATGACGATCAGGGCGCCGATGTGGCGGGTCGAGAGGGTGGTCGCCGCCAGCACGATCTCGGGGAACGAGGCCACCACCTTCTGCTGCTTGGCGAGCCCCCAGAGCGGGTTGCGCCCGAAGTCGGCGAGGGCGCGGCGGATCTCCTGCTGGAAGAGCACGATGACGGCGAAGGGGAGGACGATCAGCAGGTTCTCGAGGATCCGCTGCAGCGTCGGCAGCTCGGCCAGCACCGCCGTGTAGTAGACCAGCCCGATGAACAGCAGCCCGAGCACCATCTGCACGGCGCGCGTGCCGCGGATCAGCAGCAGCAGGTTGTAGATGATGATGGCGACCGCCAGCACGTCGACGGCGTCGCGCCAGGTGAGGATCTCGAGGAAGCGCAGCATCAGCCGCCGGCCTCCTCGCCGGAGGAAGCTTGGCGCGCGACGGCGTACCAGACGTCGAGGAACTGCGCCGTCTCCGCCACGTCGTGCACCCGCACGATCGCGGCGCCCTGGCTGGCGGCCCAGGCGACGGCGGCGAGGCTGCCGCCCAGCCGGCGGCCGGGGGGCGCCTCCGGTGTTCCCGGCCGCGCTCCCGGGGAGGCCGCGCGCGCCAGGAAGCTCTTGCGGCTGGCGCCCAGCAGCAGCGGCCGGCCGAGGCGACCGAGCTCGTCCAGGTGGCGGATCAGCGCCAGGTTCTGCTCCCAGGTCTTGCCGAAGCCGATGCCGGGATCGAGCACGAGCCGCGCCTCGTCGATCCCGAGCGCCATGGCCCGCTCGACGGCCCGGGCGAGCTCGGCGCGCACCTCGCCCAGCAGGTCGTGGAAGCGGATGCTCCGCTGCATGGTGGCGAGCTCGCCGCGGCTGTGCATCAGCACCAGCGGGCAGCCGGCCGCGGCCACGGCCTCCCCCAGCGTGGGATCGGAGAGGGCGGTGACGTCGTTGATCAGGTCGGCGCCGGCCGCCAAGGCCTGCCGCGCCACCTCCCCCTTGCGGGTGTCCACCGAGAGCGGCGCGCCGGTGGCGGCGCGCAGTGCTTCGAGGACGGGGAGGAGGCGTGCGCTCTCCTCCTCCGGCGGCACCGTCCGTGCTCCCTCGCCGTAGACGCCGCCGCCGGGGCGGGTCGACTCGGCGCCGAGGTCGAGCAGGTCGGCCCCTTCGGCGAGCAGGCGGAGACCCTGCTCCACGGCGCGTGCCGGCTCGCGCCAGAGGCCGCCGTCGCTGAACGAATCGGGGGTGAGGTTGAGAATACCCATGATCCGCGGCCGCCCTCCCAGCTCCAGGGAGCGGTCACGGGGCAGCCGCAGGGTCCAGGCCGGGGCGGTGGCGATGAGGGTCGCGGTCTCCATCCAGAGGCGGGGCGAGGGCCCCACGGCAGTCTATCGCGGGGAAGAGATGGACGGAAACGCCCGGCGGGTGCCGGGCGTTTCGATCGTTGGCTTCAAGCGGGCTGCTCGGACCCGGTCACCGAGTGGGCGGTGACCGGGGAGACCTCCACCTCCGGCACCTCCTGGCCGCTGATGACCAGCCCCTCGCCGGGGGGCACCTCGCGGTGCGGCGGCGGCTCCTGGCCGGTCATCTCGCGGATGGTGTTGTAGACCTCCTCGCCGTCGAGGGTCTCGCGCTCGAGCAGGGCGCGGGCGATCCGGTCGAGCACCGCCCGGTAGCGGGTGAGGACCGCCTTGGCGCTCTCGTAGCCGGTCTGGACGATACGGGTGACCTCGTGATCGATGCGGATCGCGGTGTCCTGGCTGTAGTCGGCCCGCTGGGCGAACTCGCGGCCGAGGAAGACCGGCTCGTCCTTGCTGCCGTAGGCGAGCGGCCCGAGCTCGGACATGCCCCACTCGCAGACCATCCGGCGGGCCATCTCGGTGGCGCGCTCGATGTCGTTGCCGGCGCCGGTCGTGATGTCGTCCTGGGTCAGCTCCTCGGCCACCCGGCCGCCCATCAGGATGGCGATCTGCGCCTCGACGTAGTTCTTCTTGTAGGTGTACTTGTCCTCGGTCGGGAGCTGCATGGTGAGGCCCAGCGCCCGGCCGCGGGGGATGATGGTGACCTTGTGCAGCGGGTCCGCCCCCGGCGTGAAGCAGGCCACCAGGGCGTGCCCCGCCTCGTGATAGGCGGTGATCGCCTTCTCCTCGTCGGTCAGCATCATCGTCTTGCGCTCGACGCCCATCAGCACCTTGTCCTTGGCGAACTCGAAGTCCCCCATGTCGACCTTCTTCTTGTTGCGCCGGGCGGCGATCAGGGCCGCCTCGTTGACCAGGTTCGACAGGTCGGCGCCGGCGAAGCCCGGGGTGCCGCGGGCGATCACCGAGAGGTTGACGTTCTCGTCGAGCGGGATGTTGCGGGTGTGGACCTTGAGGATCCCCAGCCGGCCGTTGATGTCCGGGCGGTCGACCACCACGCGGCGGTCGAAGCGGCCGGGGCGCAGCAGCGCCGGATCGAGCACGTCGGGCCGGTTGGTGGCGGCGATCAGGATCACCCCCTCGTTGGACTCGAAGCCGTCCATCTCGACGAGGAGCTGGTTGAGCGTCTGCTCGCGCTCGTCGTGACCGCCGCCGAGGCCGGCGCCGCGATGGCGGCCGACGGCGTCGATCTCGTCGATGAAGATGATGCAGGGGGCGTTCTTCTTCCCCTGCTCGAACAGGTCGCGCACGCGCGAGGCGCCGACGCCGACGAACATCTCGACGAAGTCAGAGCCGGAGATGGAGAAGAAGGGCACGTTCGCCTCGCCGGCGATGGCGCGGGCGAGCAGGGTCTTGCCGGTTCCCGGAGGGCCCATCAGCAGCACGCCCTTGGGGATGCGGCCGCCCAGCTTCTGGAACTTCTGGGGCTCCTTGAGGAACTCGACGATCTCCTGGAGCTCCTCCTTGGCCTCCTCGACGCCGGCGACATCCTTGAACGTCACCTTCTTGCCGGAGGCGTTCAGGAGCTTGGCCTTGCTCTTGCCGAAGGAGAGCGCCTTGTTGCCGCCGGTCTGCATCTGGCGCATGAAGAAGATCCAGAGACCGACGATCAGCAGCACCGGCGCCCAGGTCAGCAGCACGGCCAGGAAGGGGTTCTCGTGCGGCTCCTCGGCGCTGATGCGGATGTCCGACTGGCGGAGCAGCTTGGCGAGATCCGGATCGTCGTCCAGGAGCGTGGTCTTGAACTCCTGGCCGGCGCCGGTGTCGCTCTTGTATTTGCCAGTGAGCTGCTTGCCGCGGATGGTGACCTCCGCGACCTTGCCCTGCTGAACGGCGGTCATGAAGTCGGAGTAGGTCAGCTCTTTCTGGGGTGCCTTGCCGCCCTGGAAAGTGTTCCAGAGCAGGATCACCACCCCGAAGATCGCCATCCAGAGAACCAGGGTTTTGACAGTAGAGTTCAAAGCTCGGCTACCTCACAGGAAGCGCCCTTGGGGCGGGAAGCCCGGGACGCCTTTTCTTTCAGTCACGAAGGGACGGAACGTCCCTTCCCTGGGACAACCAATCGGCCGGTCCATCGATTCCCTCGCGCTCGCCATCAGCCCTCGTCCGCCAGCCTGCCCACATAGGGGAGGTTGCCGTAGAGCCCCTGCGCCTTGAGACCGTAGCCGACCAGCACGCCCTGGCGATGGGAGGTCAGGGCGCTGTAGTGGAGGTCGAAGGCGGTCTTGCGCTCGTCCGGCAGGTCGATCAGCGCCGCGAAGCGCACCTGGGCGGCGCCGTGGTCGCGCAGCTGCTGTTCGAGATAGGGCTCGGTGACCGCCGACGAGACCACGTCCTTGAGCACCAGCACGCTCCGGCCGGCGATCTCGATCGGGATCGGATACTGGATCCGCAGCACCTCGTCCTCATTCTCGTCCGCCGCCGGATCGACGTGGTAGGCGACGTCGATGAACTCGAAGCGCACCGGCCGCGGGATCGCCCGCACCAGGTCGGCGAGGAAGATCACCGAGCCGCCGAGCAGCGCGATCAGGAGAGGGTCCTCGTCCCCCAGCTCGCCGTCGATCTTCCGGCCGAGGGCAGCGACGCTGTCGCGTACGGTCTCGGCGTCGAAGAGAGTCTCGATGGCGGGGAGGGCAGGGGCATGGCTCATGTCGTCGCAACCTCGGCGACCCAGGCGGTCGCGTGTCCGTCCAGCCGGTACCGCTGATCGATGGTTACCCCCGGGGCCCAGGCGATACGCTCGCCCACGCAGAGGAGCGGCAGCCGCTCCCGGACATGCCACGGCACCCGGCGGTCGATCAGCACCTCTTTCAATCGCCGGCTGCCGCGCGCTCCCAGCGGGTGGATGCGGTCCCCCGGCCGGCGGTTGCGGATCGTGACGAGGTCTCCCTCCATCAAGGGGAGCGCGAGCCCCGCGCGATCGGGCGATCCCTGGAACATCCAGGGCTCGACGGCGCGGCGGGAGAGGCGCACCCGGACGGCGATCTCCGGGATCTCCAGGCTTCCCGGAATCTCAAGAGTATAAGTGAAATCCGGCACCCGCTCCCGCGCCGCCGCCGGACGGCGCAGCATCAGCAGGTTCCCGGCCGCCTCCCAGCGCCAGCCGCCGCCGCAGTCGCACGCCGCGCGCCGCCCCCGGGCGAGTTGCCGCAGGAGCTCCAACCGCGCCGCCTCACCCGCCGGGTAGGGGGCGCCGGCCCGGCGGTGGAGCCAGGCGAAGATGGAGGGGTAGAGATCGGGGGGAAAAGCCTCGACGGCCGCGCGGCAAACGGCGATCCCCCCTTCGGCCGGCACCACGGCGAGCCGCTCGCTCCAGGCGCGGTCGAGCGTCCGCGCGGCCGCGCCGGCCCGGGCCGCCAGCCGGGCGAGCCGGGCCGGCAGCTCCGGATCGCCTCCAACCTCGGCGGCGAGGGCGGGGAGCAGCCGGTGGCGCACCCGGTTGCGCGGCACGCTCAAGGTCCGGTTGGTCGGATCGTCGACGGGCTCGAGGCCCGCCGCCGCGACCGCCTCCAGCAGGCACGAGCGGGTGAGGCTCAGCAGCGGCCGCACGACCGCGCCGTGCACCGGGCGGATGCCCGCCAGCCCCTCGAGGCCGCTGCCGAAGAGGAGCCGGAGCAGCACGGTCTCGGCCTGGTCGTCGCGGTGGTGGGCGGTGGCGATCCAGCGCGCCCCGAGCGCCTCGCGGGTCCGTTCCAGGAGCTCGTAGCGCGCCGCGCGGCCTGCCGCTTCGGGGCTCTCGGCCGGCCGGCCAGCCAGAACCTCGGTCCGCTCGGAGATCAGGGGGACGCCCAGCCGGGCGGCGAGGCGGGCAGCCGCCGCGGCGCGGCCGGCCGAGCCGGGGTCCATGGCGTGGTCGAGATGGGCCGCGGCGAGACGGAATCCCCGTTCGACGGCGAGGCGGGACATCCCCCAGAGCAGGGCCGTCGAGTCGGGACCCCCTGAGAAGGCGACGACGACCCCCTCGCCGTGGGCGAGGGGCGCCTCGTCGCGGAAGAAGGTCGCCAGGGCGTCGAGGAGATCCACGGCAGGGAGACGGAAAGAATGGTAGCGGTGACGGGACTCGAACCCATGACCTAGCGATTATGAGTCGCTCGCTCTAACCAGCTGAGCTACACCGCCATGGAACACGTAAGATAGGAGAGTGGCCGTCAGACAGACGGCCCTTCAACGCGGGCGGGATTATACCCGAGACCGGACTGATTGGGCCAGTGCGCGCCAAGGCTGCAACGCGCCGGCCGGAACGGGCGCTCCGCAAAGGCGGGGGGCCACCGCTCCGGCGCTATCGAACCACCATCGGCCGCCGGCCCGGCCTCCTCGTCAAAAGATTTACCGCATCACATCCTGGCAGCTGCGGAACTGGCCGAAGAATTCCTGCATCGAGGTCGAGAGCGCCGGCTCGTTCAGACGGTAGATGACATTCTGTCCCTGACGCTGATCGACGACCAGATCCGCCTCCTTGAGGACCGACAGGTGCCGCGAAATCGTGGGCTGCGACAGATTGAAGTTGCCGACGATCTCTCCGACCGTACGCTGATGCCCTTCCAGCAGGCGCAGGATCTCCTGGCGCGTGCCGTCCGACAGAGCCTTGAACACCTTGGTCAGATGCCTCTCCTCACGCCGGAAGTTCGGGGTGACGCGGTCGATGTTAGCCATGGCCGTCTTCTCCTTGGAGCGGGGGGATTTTTATTCTCCGCTTCTGATAAACACATTGTAGAGAGACGATACTTGAATAATACTTGATAGTGCGCGGAACTTGAGGCAGGTAGGTGCTCAAAAAATGAGCACAAAGGTGCAAACTTCTCTATAACCGTACGTTACATCTTTGTCACCGGGTAGCTTCGGGTGGGCAAAACGTGACAAGGCTCCCGATCGGGAGCCTTGTCAACCTCGAAAAAGAGGGGCGAGGCCCCCGGTTGCGCGTAGTTCGTGGTCAGCCGCGCGCGGTGCCGTGGCGTTGCGCCACCGCCTGCCAGTTGACGGTGTTCCACCAGGCGGACAGATAGTCGGGACGGCGGTTCTGGTACTTGAGGTAGTAGGCGTGCTCCCAGACGTCGACGCCGAGGAGCGGGGTCTTCCCCTCCATCAGCGGACTGTCCTGGTTGGGACGGGCGATGACGTCGAGCTTGCCGTCGCTCACCACCAGCCACCCCCAGCCGGAGCCGAACTGGTTGGCCGCCGCGTTGGTCAGCTTCTCCTTGAAGCTCTCGAAGCTGCCGAACGACTGCTGGAGGGCGTCGGCGAGCGAGCCCGAGGGGTTGCCGCCGCCATTGGGGCCCATCACCTCCCAGAACAGGGAGTGGTTGGCGTGGCCACCGCCGTGGTTGCGCACCGGGCCGCGGACCGCCTCCGGCACCTGGTCGAAGCCGCGCAGCAGATCCTCCACCGACTTGCCCTGGAGGTCGGGGTGGTTGGCGAGGGCCTCGTTCAGCTTGTTGACGTAGGTGGCGTGGTGCTTGTCGTGGTGGATCTCCATCGTCTTCGCGTCGATGTGGGGCTCGAGCGCGTCGAAGGCGTAGGGGAGCGCGGGCAACTGATAGGGCATCGGGACGTCCCTCCTTTGGGTTGGGTTGGGGAAGCGAGGGGGCGGGTGAAGGCTTCGGGGTACTTCGCCCCCCGGCCCGGATCCGCGTATTGTTGCAGAAAGGCCTGCAGAAATGCCAAGGCCCCCGCGAGGGGGGCCTGGAGAGGAAGGATCTGAGAACCGTTCCGTAGGGGCGCAGCATGCTGCGCCCACCGCCCGTTCAAGAACGGGCGCAGCATGCTGCGCCCCTACCGCAGCTTCTCTTCGACGAACTCGACGTGCTTGCGGACCTTGGGGTCGTACTTCTTCATCCGCAGCTTTTCGGTCGAGAGCTTCTTGTTCTTGCTCGTCGTGTAGAAGTAGCCCGTGCCCGCGGACGAAACCAGCTTGATCTTCTCGCGCATCGTAGGTCTTCTCTCTTCAGGTTGAATGGCGGGGCCGACGGGGCTCGAACCCGCGACCTCCGGCGTGACAGGCCGGCGTTCTAACCAACTGAACTACAGCCCCGCAAAGAACTGTTTTCTCGTGGCGGCAATCCCACCGGGTGGTGGGAGGTGAGGGATTTGAACCCGCGACCCCCTGCGTGTAAGGCAGGTGCTCTAACCGCTGAGCTAACCTCCCCCTGCCGCCAAGGAGCGCTAATGATAGGTATGGAGGCCGGGGTTGTCAACCAGCGGTTTTTCCGCCCGTCAATGCGCCACGTACCCGAGGGAGTTCAGCTCCTTCTTCAGATCCTCCGGCACCTTCTGGTCGTGGACCCGGTTGCGCAGGCCCGTGAAGCGGCGGTCGATCAGCCGGGCGAGCTCGGCGACCTTCGCCGGCTGCCGCGCCGCCAGGTTCTCCTTCTCCCCGGGGTCGCGCGAGAGGTCGTAGAGCTCCTCCCTGCCGATCGGGTAGTGGTTCGGCGGCGCGTCCGGGATACAGACGGGGGAGAACCCCTGCGGGTTGTGGACCAGCTTCCAGTGGTCCTGCAGCACGGTGTGGATGGTGCTCGATCCGTACTCGGAGAAGGCCGGCGCCCCCCGCCCCCCCTCGCCCGGCCGCTCCAGGTAGGGCACCAGCGACTTGCCGTGCTGCTCGGCGGGCTTCGCCACCCCGATCAGATCGAGCAGGGTGGGGAGGACGTCGATCAGCTCCACCACCTGCGGCACCCGGGCTCCGGCGGGGATCACCCCGGGCGCCGAGATGCCGAGCGGCACGTGGAGCGTCGTCTGGTAGACCGAGCAGGAGTGGTAGAGGTAGCGGTTGTGCTGGTAGAGCTCCTCGCCATGGTCGGCGGCGAAGAGGACGATCGTCCGGTCGAGCCTGCCGGCCGCCCGCAGACCCTCCAGCAGCGAGCCGCTGATCCGGTCGCTCCCCTGGACCGCCGCGTCGTAGAGGGCGTCCAGGTGCTGGACGTCGCGGGGGGCGAGCGGGATCGGCGTCGTCATCACCGGATCGAGCAGCCGCTTGCGTGGCCCGAGGGGGCCCTGATAGTCGGGGTCCATCCCGTCCGCCCCGTCGCCGCCGTTGTAGTAGGGGGGGTGGGCGCCGAACAGGTGGACCCAGAGGAGGAACGGGCGGTGCGGATCGGCCGTCCGCGCCCACTCCAGCGCCCGGCGCACGTCCTTGCCGTCCTGGCCGCCGGAGCAGGAGAAGGTGTCCCACCCCTGGTGGTTCGCCTGGCACATGTTGCTGAGGAACGCCCCGGTCTGGTAGCCGGCGGCGTGCAGCAGCTTGGGGAGGGTCGGCAGGTCGTCCGGGAAGCCAAAGCCGTTCTCGTTGACGCCGTGACCGCTCGGATAGAGGCCGGTGAGCACCGAGGCGAGCGACGGCCAGGTCGAGGCCCGCTGCGACATCGCGTTCTCGAAGACCACCCCTGAGGCGAGTTGCGCGTCGACCCGCGGGCTGTTGGGCCGCGCCGCGTAGCCGTAGCTGCCGAGCCGGTCCGCCCGCAGGGTGTCGACGGTCAGCACGACCACGTTCCACCCCTTGGCCGCGCCCGTGAGCGGCCGGCGCTCCGCCGGGGCTTTGTCCTTCCTGCAGGCCGCGAGAAGAAGAACGA
This sequence comes from uncultured Acidobacteriota bacterium, assembly GCA_963698025.1. Taxonomy (GTDB): domain Bacteria; phylum Acidobacteriota; class Thermoanaerobaculia; order Multivoradales; family UBA5704; genus DATARR01. Next base: position 5,981,840 of record OY969112.1, read on the forward strand.
GAAGGAGGATGGGGAGGAGGATCCGTGGTCGCATGGCTGCTCCGGGGGGCGGATTGTAGCCTGGATTCAGGATGTCTGGATTCAAGGCCGTCTTGCCGGTTGGTGCGGCGTGCGCTTCGAAAGGGCGACCGCAGGTCGCCCCTACAACCTCCGGCGTAAGATGAACGTGGGGCGCAGGTTGTAGGGGCGACCTGCGGTCGCCCTTCGCAGCGCATGCGGCACCTTGCGCCAACTTCCCGATCCACGATATAAATCGCCACCCCTTTCCGCACCGGGCTAGAAGCCCGGCGATCCGTATTTTCAAGCCGTCGCCTCCCTCCAACCTGGAGGAGAGGCAATATGAGCCCGATTCAAAAGAGCCCCGCCGTGCCGCGGTCCCGCAAGGAGGCGGCGTGGGAGGACCTGATCCGCTGCTACGACCCGCTGGTACGGGGACAGGTGCACCGGTCGCTGCGCACCGCCGGCGTGCGGCCCGAGCCCGAGCAGGTCGACGAGCGGGTGCAGGAGGTCTACTACCGTCTGCTGACCGGCGGCTCGCAGCGGCTGCGGCTGCTCCGGCGCTGGAGCGAGGGGCAGGTGGTGAACTATCTGTCGCGGGTCGCCCAGGGGGTGGTGTTCGACGAGTTCCGGTCGCAGGCCGCGGTCAAGCGCGGCGGCGGCTCCGGGGTGGTCGGGCGCCTCTGCGAGATCGCCGACCGGGCGGTCGATCCGCGCGGTACCCCCGAGGACGAGGCCCTGCTCCGCGAGGGGCGGCGGGTGGTGCTCGCCCGCTGCCGCTCGCTGCTCGATCCGAAGCTCTGTCAGGAGGACCGCCAGCGCTCCCTGCGCATCCTCCGGCGGGCCCTGCTCGACGGCTGGAGCAGCGAGGAGATCATGCGCGCCGAGGGCGGACGGCTGGCCGCGAGCACCATCCATGCGCTGGTGCACCGGGTCCGCCGCCGGCTGGTCTCCCCGGCCTGGCGGACCGGCGCGGAGAGATATCATCCCAATCCATGATCCGCATCTTCACCGACCCGACCTGTCTCGACCACCAGGCTCCTCCCGGTTACCCCGAGCGCCCGGAACGGCTCTCGGGGGTGCTGGCCCACCTCCGGGAGCGCGGCTGGCCCTTCGCCGAACCGTCCGCTGAAAACGAAGAAGCGGAGGCGGCAATCCCCACCGAGGCGGCGCGTGAAGCGGTCACCGCGCTGCACGACGAGGCGTACGTCGGCCGCTTCGAGCGTGCCGTGACGCGCGGGGACTCGCTGCTCGACTCGGCGGACAACCCGCTCTCCGTCGGCACCTGGAAGGCGGCCTGGGGGGCGGTCTCGGCGACGCTCGCGGCGGCGGACTGGATGGCCGGCGGACCGGGGCGTACGGCCTTCGCGGCGGTGCGCCCCCCGGGGCACCACGCCGAGCGGGCGTACGCCATGGGCTTCTGCTTCTTCAACAACGCGGCGGTGGCCGCCGAGCACCTGCGCCGCCGGCACGGCGCCTCGCGGGTGGCGGTCTTCGACTTCGACGTCCATCACGGCAACGGCACCCAGCACAGTTTCGAGGAGCGCACGGACATCTTCTACGCCAGCACCCACCAGTACCCGTTCTACCCCGGCACCGGCGCCGCGAGCGAGCGGGGGATCGGGGACGGGGAGGGGTTCACCCTCAACGTGCCGCTCCCCGCCGGCACCGGCGACGACGGCTACGCCGAGGCGATCCGCGACCGGATCCTCCCGGGTCTGCGCCGCTTCGCCCCCGACGCGCTGATCGTCTCCGCCGGCTTCGACGCCTGGCAGAACGACCCGCTGGGCGGCATGCGGGTCACCCGGGAGGGTTTCCGGAGCTGGGGGGACTGGTGCGCCGAGCTGGCCGCCGAGGTCTGCGGCGGCCGCGTGCTGGCCCTCCTCGAGGGGGGGTACGACCTGGCGAACCTGCCGCTGCTGGTCGAGGCGAATCTGGAAGGTTTGGCCGGCGGGAAGCCGTAGGCCCTCGTATCACCCTATAGAAGAAAGTCGATGATTGACTTTCTCCTGGCAAACCCAATAAAATCCGCGAAAGTTCACGTAATACATGAAGGGTGACCGGAGAAGATCCGCGTCCTTCAGCTGTTTCCCACGTTTTCACACACCGGGCGTTCTACGTAGGTGGCTGTGGAGGAGGTAGGAGCATGAAGCGCAACGTCATCGTGTCTGCGATCGCGGTGGCCCTGCTGGCGGCGATGCCGGGCTGGGCCGCTGCCCCGTTCGGCTCGTTTGGTGGCATCGTGAGCGGCGGCAACTCCGGCGGCGGCTCCATGCCCCTCACCGGCTGGGCTCTCGACGACAACGGCGTCCTGGCGGTGGACATCCTGGTGGATGGCCTCGTCGCCGGCCGCGCCAGCTACGGGCGGGCCCGCGCCGGAGTCACGGCGAGATTCCCCGGCTACCCCGATTCGGCGAGCCCCGGCTTCGCCTTCCAGCTCGACACCACCCACTACCTGAACGGTCAGCACAGCGTCTCCGTGCGGGTGAAGAGCCGCGCCGGCGAGGTGGTCTTCCTCCCCTCGCGGTCGATCACCTTCACCAACGTGGAGCACGACCTCGCGCCGTTCGGTACGATCGAGTTTCCCAGGCCGCAGGCCGAGATGCGCGGCACCTGCAATCTCGACCCCGACGCCCCCCGCCGCCTCTCCGTCGTCTCCGGCTACGCGCTCGACGCCGGCACCACGCCGGCCGACACCGGCGTCGGCTACGTCGAGCTGCTGATCGACCGCGCCTCGTTCGCCAACAGCCAGGTCGACTGCTTCTACTCGTCGGACGCCGGCGGCTCCTCCGACTGCTACGGCCTCCGCCGTGTGGACATCGAGCGGATCTATCCGAGCCTCAAGGACAGCCCGCACAGCGGCTTCCGCTTCGTCCTGGACGTCGGTGCCCTGGTCGGCTCGGGCCTCTACTCACCGGGCGCGCACGTCCTCACCATCCGGGCGGGCGACCACGCCAGCCAGATCAGCAACCTGGCCGAGATCCCGGTCACCTTCACCTGCGATCAGAACCTGCCGAACGAGAGCTCGATCGGCACCGTCGAACAGCCGCGCAACGGGCTGCTCTACAACGGCGTCGTCCAGGTGACCGGCTGGGCGCTCGACTGGGAGGGGGTGACAGGCGTCCAGGTCCTCGTCGACGGCCGTCCGATCGGCGACGCGGTCTACGGCCTCCCCCGGCCGGACGTCCTCGAGCTGTCCTTCTACCCGGGTTATATCAACATCGGCAATCCCGGCTGGGCGTTCGACCTCGACACCCGGGAGCTCTCGAACGGCGAGCACTTCATCGACGTGGTCGTGACCGACAACCACGGCGTCACCACCTACATCGGCAAGCGGCGGATCGTCGTCAACAACGTCGGCGGCTAGCTCTCCCCTCCGCCCGCGGTTTCACGGCGCCCCATCCTCAGGGATGGGGCGTTCGCGTTTCCGGCGTTTGCGTTGGGGGGCGTCCGGCGGCCGTTCATGCTGTCCGGCCATGTTTTTTTCCGGGTGCTATCCTTCGCGGTCTATGCCGGGAATCGACCGCATTCTGTTCTTCGGGACGCCTGAATTCGCGGTGCCGACGCTCGCCGCCCTGGTGGCGGCCGGCCGGCCGCCGGTGCGCGTCGTCACCCAACCCTCCCGCCCCGCCGGCCGCGGCCGCCACCCCCAGGACCCGCCGGTGGCCCGCTGGGCGCGCGAGCACGGCCTGGAGGTGACGCAGCCCGAGCGCGTCCGCCGCCCCGAGTTCCTGGAGGAGGCGGCGGCGCTCGACGCCGACGTGGCGATCGTCGTCGCCTTCGGCCAGATCTTCCCGCGCGCCCTGCTCGACCTGCCGCGCCTCGGCTGCATCAACCTCCACGCCTCGCTGCTCCCGCGCTGGCGCGGCGCCTCGCCCATCCAGGCCGCCGTCGCCGCGGGCGACACCCGGACGGGGGTGACGACGATGCGGATGGACGAGGGGCTCGACACCGGCCCCATCCTGCTCGAGGAGACGGTCGAGATCGGACCGCTGGAGACCGCGGGCGAGCTGGCTCAACGGCTGGCCGGGATCGGCGGCCCGCTGATGGTGCGCACGCTCGAGCGGCTCGAGCGCGGCGAGCTCGAGCCCCGGCCGCAGCCGGACGAGGGGGTCACCTACGCGCCGCGCCTCACCCGCGACAGCGGCCGGGTGGACTGGGGACTGGCCGCCCGCGAGATCCACGACCGCCTGCGCGCCTACACGCCGTGGCCCGGGCTGACCGCCGGGCTGCGGGGCGAGCCGGTGAAGATCGCCGCGGCCGAGCCGATCGACGGGCCGGCCGCCGAAGCGGGGGAGGGGGCGCCGGGGACGATCCTCGGACTGCGCGGTGGGCGCCTGCTCGCCGTCGCCTGCGGCGGCGGCACCGTGCTCGGCCTCTCCGAGCTGCAGCGGCCGGGCAAGCGCGCCCTGCGCGCGGCGGATTTCACCAACGGAGAGCGGCTGCGCGCCGGCGAGAGCTTCACCTGACCGGCCCGGGCCAGCATGTCCAAGCGCCACTTCTCTCCGCCCTCGAGCTCCCAGACCGGCCCCGGCCGCAGCCGCCGCCTCAGCGCCCGGCAGGACAACGTGCGCGCCGCCGCGGCCTGGGTGCTCGAGCGGACCCTGCAGTCGCTCGCCCCGGCCGACTCCTTCCTCGACAGCGCGCTGCCGCGTTTCGACGACCGCGATCAGGGGCTGCTGCGCGAGCTGGTGATGGGGAGCCTGCGCTGGCTGCGCCGGCTGGACCACGTGATCGCCGCCGCCAGCAGCCGCTCCTTCGAGACGATCGAAGAGGTGCTGCGCTCGCCGCTGCGCATCGCCACCTATCAGCTCCTCTTCCTCGATCGCGTGCCGGCGCACGCCGCCGTCCACGAGGCCGTCGAGCAGGCGCACCAGCTCACCCATCGCGGCGGCGCCAGCTTCGTCAACGGCGTGCTGCGCCGGATCGCCCGCGACCCCCGGCTGGAGGCCTGGCCGGTGGCCGAACCCAATCCGGTGCGGCGGCTGGCGATCGAGAAGAGCCACCCCGACTTCCTCGTCGCCCGCTGGCTCCAGAGCTTCGGCACCGCGCGGACGCTCGATCTGCTCGACGCCAACAACCGGCCCAAGCCGCTCCACCTGCTCGCCTTCCGCGACCGCGGCGGCCGCGAGCTGCTCGCCGAATCGCTGATCGACGAGGGGCTGGAGGTCGAGCCGGCGTCGCTCTCGCCGCTCGGGCTGATCGTGCGGCGCGGCAATCCGCTCACCTCCGAAGCCTTCCGCCGCGGCGACTTCTACGTGCAGGACGAGGCGAGCCAGGCCGCGGCCCTGATCCCGCCGCCGCGGTCGGGGGAGAGCGTGCTCGACGCCGCGGCGGCGCCCGGGGGCAAGAGCTTCTCGCTGCTCGCCTCCGAGCCCGGCGTCGAGATCACGATGAGCGACGTCGCGCTGTCGCGCGCGTCCATCGTGCGCGCCAACCAGCGGCGGCTGCGGCGCCCGCTGCCGCTCGCCGTCGCCGACGCCGGGGTACCCCCCTTCGCCCGCCCGTTCGATCGCGTGGTGCTCGACCTGCCGTGCACGGGCACCGGCACGCTGCGCCGGCACCCGGAGATCAAATGGCGGATCAGCGAGAGCGAGATCGGCCGCCTGTCGCGCCAGGCGTTGCGGCTGCTCGAAGGCACGGCACCCGTCGTCGCGCCCGGCGGGCGGCTGATCGCCATCACCTGCTCGCTCGAACGGGAGGAGAACGAGGACGTCGTGGCACGCTTTCTCGCTACGCATCCCGAGTTTTCTCTGTTAAAGCTTGATGGAATGCTAGAAAGCCCTGTGGCGTCGGGAGTTACGGGGCCCGGAGCGTGGCGCATCCTGACTGGCGGGGAGCACGACGGCTTCACCGTCAATGTGCTCGCGAAAGCCCGGATCTAAGCGGTTCTGGGCCCTTCATCCGTATTGACAGCCCACCCCTGTTGCCTTATCGTTTCCGGCAGTCACTTTCGTTCAAAAAAACGACTAGAGGAGGAGAGCGATGGCTGGTAAGGCTGATCTCGTGAATAGTATTGTGGACTCTGTCGAGGGTCTCACCCGGCGGCAGGCCGCTGCAGCTTTCGAAGCTGTCGTCGGCGCGGTCTCCGACGCGCTAAAGGCGGGTGAGTCGGTCAAGATTCCGGGTCTCGGCAGCTTCGGCGTCGCCGAGCGCGGCGCCCGCAAGGGGCGCAACCCCGCCACCGGCGAGTCGATCACCATCAAGGCCAGCAAGACCGTCCGCTTCAAGGCCGGCAAGGACCTCAAGGAAGCGGTCAACACCAAGAAGCGCGGCCGCAAGTCGTAAGCCCGATCCCCGCCCCTGCCTGTTCTTCGCCAAGCCCGCTCTCCGAAGCCCCGCGCGCCCGCGCCGGGGCTTTGACGTTTTTGGGGGGACCCTCATCACCCCGGCCCTCTTCTCCCGACCCGGGAGAAGAGGGGGATCCTGCGATGACGCTCATGCCTTTCTTTGCTTTCTCCCCTCTCCCGAGTCGGGAGAGGGGCCGGGGGTGAGGGTTCGAGCTACCGGATCTGCCGGTAGAGCCGCGCCAGGCGGTGCGGCGAGACGCCGCAGAGGAAGAGGAGCCAGATCAGCCAGTTCGTCGCCACCGTGCGCACCGCGCCCTGCTCCACGAAGCGGCGGGCGCCGGTCGTCACCGGCTCCTCGATCAGCGTGAAGCCGGGAAGGCGGCGCAGCCGCAGGGCGAAATCCAGATCTTCCAGGAGCGGCCAGTCGCGGAACCCCCGCAAGCTTTCAAACGTCTCGCGGGTGGCGAACTGGCCCTGGTCGCCGAGCGGCACGCGGAGCCGGCGCGTGCGCCAGTTGATCAGGCGGGAGCCCAGGCGCTGCACGGGGTGGTCGACGTCGAAGCGGAGGAAGAAGGCGCCGCCGGGGGCGCCGCGCGCCACGGCCTCGCGGACCCTCTCGGCGCCCCGCGCGGGGAGCGTCGTGTCCGCGTGCAGGAAGAGCAGCACGTCCGCGGTGGCCGCCGCTGCGCCGCGGTTGAGCTGGCCGCCGCGCCCGGGTGGCCCCTCGACGACGCGGGCGCCGAGCTCGCGGGCCACGGCCAGCGTGCCGTCGCCGCTGCCGCCGTCCGAGACGATCACCTCGTCGGCCACGGCGAGGGCCGCGGGCAGATAGCGGCGCACGGCGGCCTCCTCGTTCAGGGTGGGCACCACGATCGCCAGTCGCATCGGGTGCTAGCATACCGACGCCGGATGACCGGATCAAAAACGTCTGGAGACGCCGACTTCATGAGCTCGCAAGGTTCGTTCAGCCATCTCGACTCCCAGGGCAGCGCCCACATGGTGGACGTCTCGGAGAAGGCCGTCACCCGCCGGGTGGCCGAGGCCTCCTGCCGCGTGCTGCTCTCCGCCCAGACCCTGATCCGCCTGGCCAACCTCCCCAAGGGGGACGCCTTCGCCGTCGCCCGCCTCGCCGGCATCCAGGGCGCCAAGCGCACCTCCGAGCTGATCCCGCTGGCGCACCAGATCCCGCTCGACCAGGTGGAGATCGACATCCAGCCGATCCCCGAAGGGGTCGAGATCCGCAGCCACGTCGTCGTCAACGCCCGCACCGGCGCCGAGATGGAAGCCCTCCTGGCCTGCTCGACCGCCGCCCTCGCCCTCTACGACATGGTCAAGGCGGTCGAGAAGGGCGCCGTGATCACCGACCTCCGGCTGGACGCCAAGAGCGGCGGCCGGACGGGTCTCTTTCGACGGGAAGACCGGCGGGAAGGGCAATGAGCGTCCAGACCGGCCTCGACCGCCTCCTCGCCGACCCCTCGCGGCTCGCGGGGCGCGCCTACGGCATCCTGGCCCACGGCGCCTCGATCACGCGCCAGGGGCAGCCGATCCATCTCGCGCTGGCGGCGAGCGCGGCCGGGGCCCCGCGCGCGCTCTTCGGCCCCGAGCACGGCTACTACGGCGTCGAGCAGGACATGATCCCCGCCGAGGGGGGGAGCGATCCGTGGACCGGCGCCCCCATCCTCTCGCTCTACGGCGACTCAGAGCAGACGCTGCGCCCCTCCCCCTCGGCGTTCGCGGGGCTCGACCTGCTGCTGATCGATCTCCAGGACGTCGGCTCGCGCTACTACACCTACGCGGCCACCGGCCTCTGGGCGGCCGAGGCGGCGATGGCCGCCGGCTGCGAGGTCTGGGTGCTCGACCGCCCCAACCCGCTGGGCGGCGACGTGGTCGAGGGGAACCTTCTCGGCGCCGGCTACGAGTCGTTCGTCGGCGCCTTCCGCCTGCCGGTGCGCCACGGCCTGACCCTCGGCGAGCTCTTCCGCCTGGAGGCCCGGCGCCGCAACTGGATCGGACACAACGCCTACTTCACGGTCTGGTACATGGACGGCTGGACGCGCGGCATGGCCTGGGAGGAGACCGGCCTCCCCTGGATCGCGCCGTCGCCCAACATGCCGACGACCACGACGGCGCTCGTCTACCCCGGCGGCTGCCTCGTCGAGGCGACCGAGCTCTCCGAGGGGAGGGGCACCACGCGCCCCTTCCAGCTCACCGGCGCGCCGTTCGTCGACCCCAAGCGCCTGGCCGGCGAGCTGAACGGCTCCCATGGGAGGAGCAGCCTGCCGGGCGTCACCTTCGTCCCCACCTACTACCGGCCGCAGTTCCAGAAGCACCGGGGGGCGATCTGCGGCGGCGTCGAGCTGCTGGTGACCGATCCCCGCGCCTTCCGGTCCTACCGCACCGGCGTCGAGCTGCTCGACGCGATCCGCCGCCTCTGGCCGGACGACTTCGTCTGGCGCGAAGCCCCTTACGAGTTCGTCTCCGACCGCCCGGCGATCGATCTGCTGACCGGCGGCCCCGACTGCCGGCGGGCGATCGAAAGCGGCGACGGACTGGCGGACTGGATCGCGGCCTGGAAGAACGACGAGCGCGAGTTCCGGGAGGAGCGCCGGGAGATCCTGCTCTACCCGGAGGATGGCGCGTGAGCCGGGGGGAACGCCGTACCCGCTTGGGGGACCCCTCCCCCCGCTTGGGAGACCCCCATACCTCCTTGGTATACCCCTGTACCCGCTTGGGAGACCCCTGTACCCGCTGGGTATACCCCTCTCCCAAGTTGGGAGACCCCTATACCTTCTTGGGAGACCCCCATACCCGCGAGGGGGACCCCTATCCCAACTTGGGAGACCCCTCTCCCCGGCTGACCGAGCATCCTGGGAGAACGACTTGAAATCCCCTCATCTCCTCCGGGTGGACGACGCGCCCGATCGCTTCGCCCCCCTGATCGCCGCCGCCCGCGCCCTGGGCCTCCGGGTCGGCTGGCTCGATCTCGGCGGCGCCACCACGCCCATCCCCGCTCCGCTGGAGGCCGCCGCGGCCTTGGGCGTCCTCCGCGCCGTGGCGGTGGGGGAGGCCCGGTCGGTCGCCGTCAAGCCGATGCGCGGCGCGCCGGTCCTCAAGGACCTCCTGCGCGAGCACTTCCGGGGGTGCGTCCTGGTCCTGGTCCACGGAGAGCTGGAAGCCCCTTCCTTACGGATCGAGGACGACGGCTGGATCGTGGCGCCGCCCGGGGCCGCCTCGCGGCGCTATGCCACGGAAGAGCTCGCCATGGCGCTGCGCAAGCCGCGGCCCTGGGAGATTGTACCAGCCTGAAGGGGCGTTGGTCGCCGCCGCCCGCCTTGCCACCCCCCACCCTCATTTGCCACAATGCGGCATATTTCAGGGACCTCTCCAGGTCCCTCGAGAGGAGAGGCATACCGTGAGCGAGCCCATCAAGTTCTTCCTTACCGGCCCGACCTACGTTCCCGAGGATGCCCGCCAGGCGATGACCCAGCCGATGGTGGGGCACCGGTCGCCCGGGTTCAAGGATTTCTACATCAAGCTGTCCGCCAAGCTGCCGCAGCTGCTCCGCACCTCCGGCGACGTCATGGTCGCCACCGGCAGCTCGACCCTGATCATGGAGAGCGCCGTCATCTCCTGCGTCCGTCAGGACGTGCTCTGCCTGACCAACGGCGCCTTCTCCGAGCGCTGGCACTCGATCGCCAAGTCGACGGGCAAGGCCGCCGACAAGCTCTCCGCCCCCTGGGGGCAGGCGATCGACCCCGAAGCCCTGCGCGCCGCCCTGCGCCGCAAGAAGTACGAGGCGGTCACCGTGGTCCACAACGAGACCTCGACCGGCGTGATGAACCCGATCGCCGACCTCGCCCAGGTGATCCGCGAGGAGGGGGACGCGCTGGTGATCGTCGACGCCGTCTCCTCGCTCGGCGGCGCGCCGGTCGAGACCGACGCCTGGGGGCTCGACATCTGCCTCGCCGGCACCCAGAAGGCGGTCGCCGTGCCGCCCGGCCTCACCGTCTTCACCCTCTCCGACCGCGCGGCCGAGCGGGCGAAGGCCGTGCCGCATCGCGGCTTCTACACCGATCTCCTGCGCTACGTCGACAAGCACAAGGAGGGGGGCTTCATCACCACTCCCGGCATCCCGCTGCTCTGGGCGCTCGACGTCCAGCTCGACCGCATCCTCGCCGAGGGGATGGAGGCGCGCTGGGCCCGCCATCAGCGGCTCTACGAGAAGACGGCCCAGTGGGCGGCCTCGCGCGGCTGCGCCTACGCCTCGGCCGAAGGCGCCCGCTCGCTGACGGTGAGCTGCTTCCATCCGCCGGCGGGCGTCGATCCGCAGGTGATCGTCAAGGGGTGCACCGCGCAGGGCTACACCATCGGCAGCGGCTACGGCGACTGGAAGCCGACCACCTTCCGCATCGGCCACATGGGCGAGGTGCGCGAGAGCGATCTCGATCCGCTGCTGGTCGTGATCGATCAGATCCTGGAGAAGGTCGCCGCTCCGGCGGCCCGCTGAGCCATGTCTAGAATCCTGATCGCCGACACGTTAGATCCCTCCGGCCTCTCCCTGTTTCAGGAGGCCGGGGCGGAGGTCCATCAGCTCACGGCCGAGGAGCGCCCACGTCTCGCCGAGATCCTCGCCGACTTCGACGCTCTGGTGGTGCGCAGCTCCACGCAGGCCACCGCCGAGCTGCTCAAGGCGGGAAAGAAGCTCAAGGTGGTGGGGCGCGCCGGCATCGGCGTCGACAACGTGGACGTGGCCGCCGCCACCGAGCTCGGCATCCTGGTGGTCAACGCGCCCACCGCCAACCTGATGTCGGCCACCGAGCACACCTTCGCGCTCCTCCTCTCGCTCGCCCGCCGGGTGCCCGAGGCCGACGCCTCGATGCGGGCGGGGGAGTGGAACCGCAAGATCACCGGCGTCGAGCTCCAGGGGAAGACCCTGGGGATCATCGGCTTCGGCCGCATCGGCCAGCGGGTGGCGGATCGCGCCCGCGGCTTCGAGATGAAGATCGTGGCCTACGACCCCTTCCTCGACGCCGCGGCGGCCCGCAAGCTCGACGTCGAGCTGCTGCCGCTCGACGACCTGCTCGCCCGCGCGGACGCGATCACCTTCCACACGCCGCTCACCAAGGAGACCCGCAACCTGCTGAACCGCGAGCGCCTGGCGAAGATGAAGAAGGGGGCGCTGATCGTCAACTGCGGCCGCGGCGGGGTGATCGACGAGGAGGCGCTGCTCGAGGCGCTCGAGTCGGGCCAGATCGGCGGCGCGGCGCTCGACGTCTTCGCCGAGGAGCCGCCGAAGGATCTCCGGCTGGTGCGCCACAAGAGAGTGGTGTCGACGCCGCACCTCGGCGCCCAGACCCGCGAAGCCCAGGAGCGGATCTCGATCGAGACCGCGCAGATGGTCGTCGCCGCCCTCGCGGGCTCGCTGGCGGTGGCGGCGGTCAACCTGCCCTTCCGGCCGGCCGGCGGCCGGGCCGAGCCGTTCATGGCCCTGGGCGAGTCGCTCGGCCGCATGGCCGGCGCGCTCCTCGGCGTCGCGCCGCAGAGCCTGCAGGTGGACGTCTGGGGTCTGGACGAGTCGCTGCGGCACCCGGTGACGGTGGCCGTGCTCAAAGGGGTGCTCACCCCGTTCCTGGGCGTGGGCGTCAACTACGTCAACGCCGAGCGGATCGCCGAAGGGCGCGGGATCGAGGTGGTGCGCTCCACCCACAGCAACGCGCGCAGCGAGTATCCGCAGCTCGTGGACGTCACCCTCGCGGCGGGCGACCGCAGCGTCGAGCTGGGGGGCACCCTGTTCGGCGACGGCGATCCGCGCGTGGTGCGCTTCGAGAACTACCCCCTGGAGTTCCGCCCCGCGGGGAACCTCCTGGTGCTGGAGAACCTCGACAAGCCCGGCGTGGTGGGCAAGGTCGGCACCCTGCTCGCCGAGGCGAACGTCAACATCGCGGACATCCACCTCGCCCGCCACGGTGAGGAGGCCTTGGCCGTCCTGCGCCTCGACCAGGAGCCGACGCCGGAGCTGCTGGAGAAGCTCGCCGCGCTGCCGGAGGTGAAGTCGGCGCGGCGGGTGCTGCTGGGGTAGGCCCTCACCCCCACCCTTCTCCCGACTCGGGAGAAGGGGAAAGCTTTTTTCCTCCCCCGGAACGGGGGAGGCCAGGAGGGGGCCGATCCTCCCTTACGGGCAGGGCTGAGGCGCCGGGTACTTCGTGTTGCTGCCGACGCGCCGGTTCATCCACCGCAGGATGGTGGTGTACGTGCGCGGGGCCTGGTAGTGCAGGTTCAGAACGTGCCCCGAGCCGGGGATGGCCACCGCCTCCGCGCAGGCGTCGGCTGGATAGAAGCCCGGCTCGGTAGCGAGGCTGCCGGACGCCGTGCAGGTCGGCGGGTTGCAGAAGGCCGCGTCGGAGTCGCCGACCACCACCAGTACCGGGACGTGGATCCCGGTCGAGAAACCCAATCCGGCAACCGCTGTGTTGAGCTCGCCCACGGTGGTCGTCTCCTTGTTCTTCTCGTCGATCCGGATGATGCGGCGATCGAAGGACGACGGGTCGTTGACGTTGTAGAAGATGGAGCGGAAACGGATGCCGGGGGCGGTGGTGAAGTAATTGTCCGGGATGCCGCGCCCCGCGAAGTGCGGATCGAGGCTGGCCGGAAAGAAGCTCACGTCCCCCAGGGCCGGCGTCACGGTGTGGGACACGCCGGTCAGCACCACGCCGTCCACGTCGCCGTAGGTGGCCGCCTCCTGGATCGAGATCACGGAGCCGAGCGAGTGGCCGACGAGCGCCACCCGTTCAGCGCGCACGTGGCCGAAGGGCGGCACCACCCGATCTCCACCGCGCAGCTCCTGCACGATCTGATGCACCACGTAGGCGTTGGACTCGATGGTGACCGCCTCCGCCGGCGGGTGATCGCTCCGGCCGACCCCGATCCGGTCGAGGTTGAGCACCGCGTAACCCTCCGCCGTGGCCCGGCGCACGTACGAATAGATCTCGGGCTGGAAGGGGAAGTCCCAGTAGAGATGGCCGTAGGTCGAGCCGTGAAGCGCGACCTGGATTGTCTTGTTCCTGAGGCTGCCGCGAGAGCAGAGGACGCCGAACACGTTGTAGTCGGTGGCGTCGCTCGGCGACAGGTTCACCGAGAACGACACGTCCGCGCATCGCATCTCCCCCTGCGCCGCCGAGGCGCTGGACGGAACGAGCGCGGCGACGGCGAGCGCGCAGAGCAGCCCCGCGGCGAGCCGCAGGAGGGAAGCGGGGAGGTGGTAGCCTGGACGGTACCTCATGATATCTCTCCTTTTTGGTGCGATGCACCTACTCAAGCAAGGTGTCGAAACGTGCTTAAGATGCTCCCATCCTCTCACCATTGCGGATCTATACCAACCGAGGATCGGTCTTACGAGCTTGGATCTCGGCGGTTATACTTCGGGTATGAAGACGGCTGTTTCCATTCCCGCTGACATTTTTAGAAGAGGCCGAGCGTCTCGCGGCCGAGCTGCAGACCTCTCGCACACCCGATCGCCTGACGGAAGCGATGAATCGCGTGGTCGATGAGGCGGGGACCGAGGTCGACGAGCTCAGCCAGAGAGCCGCGCGCCGAGTGCTGGAGCAAGTCGACTGGTGATCAGCCAGGGGGAGATCTGGTGGGCCGGCCCGGGAAGAGCTCTCCCGCGCACCGTGGAAGTGAGCGCGACTCTCCCGGTCCCGCTCGCCTTCAAGGAGATGCCTGATGAAGAAGCAATCGCCCCGCCTCACTCTCCACCGCGAGACGCTCCTGCGCCTCGACGAGTCAACCCTCAAGCACCTCGTCCTCGGCCGCCTCCAGAGCGGCACCACGCTCGCGACCTCGGAGTCCCTTTGCGGGCCGACCTATTCAGAAAATTGCTGAGGGTGAAGGACTGCTGAGCCTCTGATCGAACATGGTGCCGGCTGGGTGCCGGGGACGTTGCTCGTCACTTCGGTTTGGCCGGCACCTTATTGCGCGCTGCCTATGGGGATATCGGAAAAAATCTTTCTTAGACAGGTCGAGTAACTCGGCCGTGGTGCTTAAACCCTTCTTCGAGTCAACATGTCCAACTTTGGCGATTTGTAGCCCAGCACACCCCATGGGTTAGGGAACTTTTCTTTTTACGCCCTTGCCCTCTCGCAATTTTTTGACCTGTGCTTCCGCTTGCTTGCGGTATAGTGCCTCTAGCATATTCCGTTGGTCTTTCCATGCCGTGGCCACTCGTTCGGTTTCAACCAATAAATCATCGATTTTGTAATGCTCTCGCGAGCGCGTTACGAGTGGCGAATACACAATCCAAAATCCAGTTATGCGAGCATTATGGAGAGAATACGCGACATCCGAGTCTACTATCCCCAGCCTTATGGCTGCGCAAGTCGCTTCGAAATCATTAGCCAGTGCCTTGAACGCGAACATTGCATCGTTGTCGTTCCAGAATGTTTCTACCTCTGCGGTGGTAAGAGGGGTAAGTCGGTCCTTGAGATCAACTCCGAGACGCTTTCCTTCCGTAACTACCTTTTTTGCGTGCTCCAAGGAACTGGCTTGGGCAAAGGTCTGCTCGCCTTGAAGCTTGTTCCAAAGGGTGGTCTGACGTATCTGCCACCAGACCAGAATCAAGGAACCAAGGCCAAGAATGCCAATAACAACTTGGATAATTGGTACGATGTCTCGGGTAAACTCCTGGAGAGTCATTGTGCCTCACTGGTCTGATTTGAGTCAGGAGCCGGGCTTAGAGAAAACGGCATGCGTTATGTTAGATAAGCGTACTGCCAAGTTGTGCCATTGTCAATGATGTACAAGTTGCCGCATAAGCAACTGAGCGGATGGGCTTTGATGGTTGTTTCTACGACATGGCCGGGTGGTATGGCCTGCAAGGAAGCACGCGTTGCTAATCGCTCCTCCTCCGGGAGCACAGCCACGGATTTTTGCAACAACCGGGTGTAGCGATGCTCTGCGACAGCACGAAGTCGTAACGGCGGCGGTTTACCCATAAGCCATTCCACCCCGGCTTTGCACGGATTGGTGACAAGCGTTGCAGAACGCTTGACTTACGCCCCCTTTTTCCTTTACAATCTCTCCACTGTCGAGAAGGAGGCCACCGCCACCGATCACCTTCCAGCAGCACCCCACCCCCAGCGGGCCGGAGCGTCCGGCCCAAAAGAAAACGGTCCGGAATGAGTTGCGAGCTCACGTCCGGACCTGACCACCCATGGAGCACTAACCACCATGAGTAGCTACAACGATCATACCCTTTCGTCTTCCCGCAACGCGTTTTCCACCTCCTTCCTGCATCGCATTTCCCCGCGCGACGAGCCCCCCACGGCGGGGGAGGCCGGCATGGCCGGGCCTTGGCGTATCCTTGAGATGCCCGGCAAGCGGTTTGGCGTTTTCCGGCTCGGCGAGTCCCCGGAGCGGGGTTATCGGCCGGCGGCGGTCTTCGAGGAGCGCTGGCTCGCCCTGCTGGCGGCGGCGGTCCTCCCGGGCACGGGGCGGGATGCGGCGTTCCGGCTGCATAAGGAGTCCGGCCCCAGCGGGTTCGCCCTCGCGGCCGGCAACGGCGGCGAGCCGGTCGGTTCCTTGACACTGTTCGACGAGCGGCTGGTCGAGGCCCTGCATGTCGTGGAGCGGCTGGTGCGGTCCCCCGAGGCGCTGGCGAACGTGCTGGAGGCCGCGGGTCCCCTGGCGATCGAACGGACCGGTATGCTCCTCGAGGCGCGGGTCGCGGAGGCCTGACCCGGCCCGGCCCACGTTTGGGCCGGCAGCGCCCACGCTTGGGCCGGCCGGCCCCTCGTTTGGGCCAGCCGGTCCTTTAGCGGGGCCTGCAGCGCCCTCGCTGGGGGCGGGGCGGTCCTTTCGTGGGGCCTGTCGCGCCCATCTTTGGGCCGGCTGGTCCTTTAGCGGGGCCTGTCGGGCCCACGCTTGGGCCGGTCGGTCCTTTAGTGGGGCCTGCAGCGCCCTCATTTGGGCCGGCAGCGCCCATTCTTGGGCCGGACGGGCCCCCATCGGGGCCGACGGCGCCCATCTCGAGGCCGGCCGGGCCCTCGTTCGGGCCCACAGCGCCGTTCCCTGGGCTGGACGCGCCCATGTCGGGGCCCATGGAGCCGATCTTCGGGCTGGCCCAGCCCATGCCGAGGCTGGCTGGCCCCCTTTGCGCCCTCTGTGGCACCCCTCTTAGATAGATCATGGGTATCGGCCGCCGTGCGGAGGACTCTGGCCCGGGGCTTGGCGATACCAACCAGGAGGATCCAATGAACGAAAAGTCATCTTCACTCCCCGTCCGCAAGATCGTCCTCATGCTGATGGTGCTCGCCGTCGTGGCGTTCGTCACGATGGCGAATGCCCGGCACGCGGAAGCAGTCGGCGATCTCTATACGTGCACGTACTACAGCGATGCGTCGCATACGCAGGCCGTGGGTGGCCGGGGTGGCGCCTCCTGCTGCGGAGGGCGGAACGATTGGGGCGACACCTCGCCCTATGTCGTTTGTCACCCGCTCGCCTGCACGGACGTCGTTTGCGGACCCATCGACGACAATTGAGTCGAGAGGCCCCGGGCTCCTGACCCGATCACAGGCCCGTGCCG
Source organism: uncultured Acidobacteriota bacterium (assembly GCA_963698025.1). Classification (GTDB taxonomy): domain Bacteria; phylum Acidobacteriota; class Thermoanaerobaculia; order Multivoradales; family UBA5704; genus DATARR01. The sequence goes on from OY969112.1 coordinate 5,998,706, forward strand.
CGCGCGGGCCTGTCTTTGTATAAACTCCCTCCCGCCGGTCCGGTCGGTCCGAGCTTCTGGAGGGAGAGTCGCATGGCGCACGTCGGAGTCGTTTTTGGGGGCAGGAGCACCGAGCATCAGGTCTCGATCCGCTCGGCGCGCACGGTGGTCCAGGGCCTGCGCGAGGCCGGGCACGAGGTCACGCCGCTCGGCATCGCCTCGGACGGCTGCTGGATCGACGCCCAGGCTTCCGCGGCGGTGATCGACGGCGTATCGAAGGAGATCCCGCCGCTGGAGCTGCCGATCGCGCCGACGGTGAGGCATCTGCTCGCCTCAGGGGTCGAGGTGGTCTTCCCGATTCTCCATGGCACCTGGGGGGAGGACGGCACCTTCCAGGGGCTCTGCGAGATGCTCGACCTTGCCTACGTGGGCTGCGGCGTCACCGCCAGCGCCATCGCCATGGACAAGGTGCTGGCCAAGCGCCAGCTCGCCGCGGCCGGCGTGCCGGTGGTGGACTTCGAGGCGGCGTCGCGCCGCGACTTCGAGGCGGCTCCGGCGGCGTTCCTCGCCCGTTGCGGGCGGCTGCCGCTGCCGCTGTTCGTCAAGCCGAGCAACGGCGGCTCCAGCGTGGGGGTGCGCAAGGTCTCCGATCTGGCGGATCTGGAGGCGGCGGTCCGCTTCGCGCTCCGCTTCGACGAGGTCGTGCTGGTCGAGAAGGGGATCAAGGGGCGGGAGCTCGAGTGCGCCGTCCTCGGCTATCGCGAGATCGAGGCCTCGGTGGTGGGGGAGATCGTCCCCGGCAACGAGTTCTACGACTACGCGGACAAATACCTGCAGGACACGGCCGGCCTGATCGCCCCGGCCGAGCTGCCCGAGGGGGTCTCGGACCGGCTGCGCGCCATCGCCGTGGAGGCCTTCTCGGCGATCGGCGGCGCGGGCTTCGCGCGGGTCGACTTCCTGCTCCAGGAAGGGGATCGACCGGAGGGCGGGCTCTTCGTCAACGAGATCAACACCCTCCCCGGCTTCACCAGCATCTCCATGTACCCCCTGCTCTGGAAGCTCACCGGCGTCCCCCTCCCCAGGCTGGTGGACCGGCTGGTCCGGATCGCCCTCGAACGCCATCAGGACCGGTTGCGGCTGGACGAGGGGATCAAGGAGTTTCTGGCGGAGCTGGCGCGGACGGCTTAAAGGGGACCCTCATCACCCCGGCCCTCTTCTCCCGACCCGGGAGAAGAGGGGGTCTCTACGGCAGAGGTTTTCGTAGGGGCGGGGCTTGTCTCCGCCCCTTCATTTCTGTCCTGTCTTTCTCCCCTCTCCCGGGTCGGGAGAGGGGCCGGGGGTGAGGGTTCGAGATGGGATGCAGCGTGCGCTCCTCTAACCGGACGGCCTATGCGCTGGGCCTCCTGATCCTCGCGACGACGATCGTCCGGCTGATCCTCGCCTTCAGGTTCTACGGTTTTCTGACGGGGGATGATCTGGAGATCCTCCAGGCGGGGTTCCGGCGGGCGTTCGGCTGGCCCTACCGGCCGTGGGAGATCCGCAATCTCCTGGTTCCGGACCTGCTGGTCGCTCCGGCCCTGCGGATCGCGGCGGCGCTGGGAGTCACCTCGACGCGGACGCTCGTGGCGCTGGCCAGCGTGCCGTTCGTCCTGCTCGCTTCGCTCAACGTCTGGCTGGTGTTCCGCCTGGCCCGTCGGTGGCTGGCGAGCGATGCCCCCGCGCTGCTGGCCGCCACGCTGTACGCGCTGCACTGGATCCCCCTGGGCTTCGGCAGCACCGTCTACCCGCGGACGGCCTCGACGACGTGCGTCCTTCTCGCGGCGTGGCTCCTTGCGACGGCCGGCGGCGGCCTCTGGCGCGATGCGCTCGCCGGCGGTCTGGTCGCCCTGGCCTTCGCGATCCGCTACAGCGAGGCGATCTTCCTGCTCCCGATGCTCGCGGTTCTCTGGCTGGAGGAAAGCCCGGCGCGCGCCCGGCTGGCGCGGTGCGCCGCCCTCCTCGCCGGCTTCTGCGGGCTGGCCCTGCTCGCGGCCGGGCTGGAGGACTGGCTCAGCTGGGGGCGGCCGTTCGCCAGCCTGATCGCCTTTGCCCGGTTCACGCTGATCGAGAGAAAATCGTCCTCGCTGGTCTCCAGCCAGCCGTGGTACTGGTTCTTCTGGCGGCTGCCGAAATGGCTGCCGGTCACGCTCCTCCCGTTCCTCTGGCGCGCCCGCGCGAACCGGGCCCTGCTCCCGGCGGCGCTCTATGCGCTGCTGCCGCTCCTCCTGCTCTCGGCCGTCCACCACAAGGAGATGCGCTATCTCCAGGGGATCATCCCCTTCGTCGCGCTGATCGCGGCGGCGGGCGCGGGTTCCTTCTGGGAGAGCGGGAGGCGCTGGCCGGTGGCGATCCTCTGTGGGGCCTCGGTCGCGCTCGGCCTCGCGGGTGTCGCCTTCCTGGGGGACAAGTCGATGGCCGCCGTGCAGGCGGGGGAGGCGCTCGCCGGCGTCGCCCAAGGGCAGACCGTGGCGGTGTCGCAGCCGTGGGCGTACGGCGGGAGCCTCTATCTGCGTCCACGCATCGAGGTGCTGGAGCTGCCGTATCCGCTGACGGCGGCGGCTCTGGAGGGCGCGATGGCGAAGGCGCGATGGATCGCCTTGTATCGCAAGGATCTGCGGGCGAACCCCGCGCTCGCGCCTCTGCTGGCGGCGCACGGGTTCACCCCAAGGGGGGATTTTGCGTCAGGCGCGAGCCGGCCCGTGGTGCTGTACGCGGCTCAGAGCGGAGTGATCTCGACGCGCGCGAGGCCGTTGGGGACCATCCGCAGCTCGCGGGCGGCGCCGTAGGAGAGGTCGATGTCGCGCCCCTGGATGTAGGGGCCGCGGTCGTTGATCTTCACCACCACCTCGCGGCCGTTGTCGAGGTTGCGGACCAGCGCGCGGGTGCCCAGGGGGAGGGAGCGGTGGGCGGCGGTGAGGGCGTTCATGTCGAAGGTCTCGCCGCTGGCGGTGGGGGAGCCGTCGAAGCGGGGGCCGTACCAGGAGGCGCGGCCGACGCTGCGGAAGGAGCTGGAGATTGCCGCGCCGTCCTCCGGAAGGGTCAGGTTCTCCCAGGCACGCTCGCGATTGGCCGAGGCGACCGCGGTGCCGAGATAGGCCGTCAGGGCGAGACCGGCCACCCAGACGAACCCCGCGCCCCGGCTCCGGCCAGCTTTCTCCGGACGGGCGGACATCGAGCGGACGGGAGATCCTTCTCGCTTCATGACACCTCCTGCGGGGAGACGTTTTTTCTACTGGCTTCCATTCTTACAACGAAAAAGCGAGGGAACGAATTCCCCCGCCCGTTGTAAGCCCGGCGATCAGCGAGCGGCGACCACGATGGCCGGCATGCCGAAGGCCGCCAGCTCGCGGCGTAGCGACTCGGCCTGGTCGCGGTTGTCGAAGGCCCCGATCTGCACCCGGTTCCAGGTGCCGTCCGACTCCACCACCGCCTCCGGATAGAGCCGCACGACGTCGCGGTGGAGGGAGACCGCCTTCTCGTTCTCGCTGAAGGCGCCCACCTGGACGGTGAAGCGGGGCGGCGCGCCGGTCTCGGGCACGACGTAGATCTCGACGCTGGCCGTGCCCGGCCCCACGACCCCCACCTCGCGGGCGGCGGCGTAGGAGAGGTCGATGATCCGGTTCTTCGAGTAGGGGCCGCGGTCGTTGACCCGCACCACCACTTCACGGCCGGTACGAGTATTGCGTACACCTATCTTCGTGCCGAAGGGGAGTGAGGGGTGGGCGGCGGTGAACGCGTTCATGTCGTAGCGCTCGCCGTTGGCGGTCTGGCGGCCGTTGAATTTGGGACCGTACCAGGAGGCGATCCCCCGCTCGACCGGCACCCCGAGGGTGGGCGGGGTCGCGGACGGTTTGCGGTTGCCCGAGCAGGCTACTGCCAGCAACTGGGCGAGAAGGAGAACTGCAAAGGCAACTCGATAAAGAACGACAACGAGCCGGGAGTCTTTCCCTGGGCGCATGGGCTTGCGGCCTCCGTAAGGTGGTTCTGAGCCATCTTCGTGAGAGCTCTTGGGTCCAATAGCGCTGGAACGGCTTGCGCTCTGACTCGGGCATATTAGCACATGGCCAACTTTCGCCCGGGTGCCGCCTCCGGGCGACCGTTCTGCCGGAGACGGGTTGGACGGGGCACGCCCCCGTCCGCTCTGAAAACGCCCCCCCGATGCTGGCTAGACGCGGGGGGCGGCGATCGCGGCGGCCTCGGCCCCTTCCAGGGCGGGCGCCACGACCTCGTCAAGAAATTCATCCACCTGTGCGGCCGACCGTCCGGTGAAGGCGATCGGGTCGAGCCAGGGCCCGACCTCCTGGCGCGTGAGCCGGAACTCGGGGTCGCTCACGATGAGGTCGACGAGAGGATTTTCCCCTCCTTTAGCTTCTAGGGTGCTCTGGGCGTCGAAACTGTAGCCGCGGAGGCGCTCGTGCAGCTCCTGGCGGTCGCCGCCGCGCAGCACGGACTCCATCAGCAGCGTCTCGGTGGCCATGAACGGCAGCTCGCGGGCGACGCGGGCGGCGATCGTCCCCTCGCGCACCACCAGCCCGGCCGCGATGTGAGCGGCGAGGCCGAGCACGGCGTCGGCGTCGAGGAAGGAGTCGGGGATCACCAGGCGGCGGTTGGCCGAGTCGTCGAGGCTGCGCTCGAGCCACTGGGTGGCGGCGTTGAGCGGGCCGTTGAGGCTGTCGGTGATCAGCCGGCGGGCAAGGCCGCACATCCGTTCGGCCCGCACCGGGTTGCGCTTGTAGGCCATGGCCGACGAGCCCACCTGCTCGGCGTCGAACGGCTCCGAGAGCTCGCCCACCCCCTGGAGGAGGCGGAGGTCGGTGCCGAACTTGTGGCAGGTCTCGGCGAGGCCGGCGAGGGTCTGCAGCACCTGGCTGTCCTGCTTGCGCGAGTAGGTCTGGCCGGTCACCGGGAAGCTCTCGGCGAACCCGAGCTTCGCGGCGACCCGGCGGTCGAGCTCGCGCACCTTGGCGCCGTCCCCCTGGAACAGGGTGAGGAAGCTCGCCTGCGTGCCGGTCGTCCCCTTGACGCCGCGGCAGCGCAGGGTGGAGAGCCGGTGGCGCACCTCAGCGAGATCCATCAGGAAGTCCTGTAGCCAGAGGCAGGCGCGCTTGCCCACGGTGGTCAGCTGCGCCGGCTGGAAGTGGGTGTAGGCCAGGGTGGGGATCGACCGCGTCCGCCGTGCGAAGCCGCCCAGCTCGCGGACGGTCGCGGCGAGCCGGCCGGCCAGCAGCTCCAGCGCCTCCCGCATCAGCAGGACGTCGGTGTTGTCGGTGATGAAGGCGCTGGTGGCGCCGAGATGGAGGATGCCGCCGGCTCCCGGGTGGACGCGGTCGGCCTGCTCGGCGTAGTGGCGCAGGTGGGCCACCACGTCGTGGCGGGTGCGCCGCTCGAGCTCCGCGACGCGGTCGAGGTCGGTGTCGCCGGCCACCCGCTTCAGCGCCGCGATCTGCTCAGCGGTGATCGGCAGCCCCAGCTCCCGCTCGCTCTCGGCGAGGGTGATCCAGAGCCGGCGCCAGGCGCGGAACCGGTGGCTGGCGGAGAAGATCCGCGCCATTTCGGGCGAGGCGTAGCGCTCGTAGAGGGGGTTCTGGGGGGTCTCGGACAGCATGCGGGGCGGGATTGTATCGCATGCGGTCCGGGCGGCTGTAACCCCCCTCCCGGACCCTCACCCCCGGCCCCTCTCCCGACCCGGGAGAGGGGAGAAAAGCAAAGACGAAGCGAGAGCCGCATCGAAGAGCCCCCCTCTTCTCCCGGGTCGGGAGAAGAGGGCCGGGGTGATGAGGGATTGGGCGGGGCGTTCCGGCCGCTCTGCTACAATCCCGCCCCGCGCCCACCCTGGCGCGCCCTCTTCGGGACAATCTTTTTTTCGGAACTATCTTTCGGGGCACCTACGTATGCCGATACAAGTCGATTCGGAAATCGGACGCCTGCGCCGCGTCCTGGTCCACCGGCCGGGGCGGGAGATCGACTGGATGGTCCCCGCCATGATGGAGAGCCTGCTGTTCGACGACATCCTCGACGGCGACGAGGCACGCGAGGAGCACGACCTCTTCTCCCAGGTGCTGCGGCGGGCCGGAGTGGAGGTGCTCGACTCCCAGAGCCTGCTCGCGGACGTGCTGGCGGATCCTGATTCCCGCAAGCGGCTGCTCGACGAGCTCGAGACCGAGTACGGCACCCCTTTCAGCCTGGCGCGCCGGCTCGACGAGCTGCCGCCGCGGACGCTCGCCGCAGCCCTGGTGGAGGGGATCCGCGCCTCCGCCGAGAGCTCGGACGCCGGCCGCCTGCAGTTCTTCGAGCTCAATCCGGTGCCCAACTACTTCTTCCAGCGCGATCCGCAGGTGGTGATGGGCAACCGTCTCGTCGTCTCCTCGATGGCGACCGGCGCGCGCGAGCGGGAGCCGCTCCTGTCGCGGACGATCTTCCAGCACCACCCGGCCCTCGCCGGCTGCGCCGGGCTGTTCGAGATCGACGTGCCCCCCTCGGGAGCGCCGCAGCACAATCCGCACTTCCCCTATCCGAACCTGGAAGGGGGCGACGTGCTGGTGGTGAGCCCCGAGATCCTGCTCGTCGGGCTCTCCGAGCGGACGAACCGGCGGGGGATCGAGACGCTGGCCGAATATCTGCGCCGCGAGGAGACCTCGTTCCGCCACCTGATCATGGTCGAGCTGCCGCGCCGGCGCTCCTACATGCACCTCGACACGGTGTTCACCCTGATCGACCGCAACCTCTGCCTGGCCTACCTGCCGGTGATCGAGCCCGGCGGGCCGGAGTCGGCCCACGTCTACTCGGTCGACCTCTATGCCAAGGAACTGACCTTCACCCTCCGCCCGTCGCTGCTCAGGGTCCTGAAGGACCTGGGGCTGGATCTCGAGGCCGTTGCCTGCGGCGGCGCCAAGGAGATGATCGACCAGCAGCGCGAGCAGTGGACCGACGGCGCCAACGCCTTCGCCGTCGCGCCCGGGCTGATCCTGCTCTACCAGCGCAACCACAAGACGATGGCGGAGCTGGCGGAGCGCGGCTGGCGCATCCTGCCCGGCGAGGAGGTCGCCGCCGGCAAGCACGATCTGCTGGAGGGGGGGCCGGCGGTGATCTCGCTCTGGTCCAACGAGCTGTCGCGCGCCCGGGGAGGCCCCCGCTGCATGACGATGCCGCTCGAGCGGGACCCGCTGTAGAAAGCGTCTTTGTCCGGCTTCATCTGTTTTCGCCCCGCAGTTCGAATCCAATTTCCTGCTGAAGGAGATTTCATGCCTCGTCACCTGATCTCGATCCACGACCTGACCGCCGCCGAGGTGGCCGGCCTTTTCCGTCTCGCGGCCGACGTCAAGGCGAATCCCGCGAAGTACGAGAACCACATGCACCGCAAGACGCTGGGGATGATCTTCGAGAAGTCCTCGACCCGCACCCGCGTCAGCTTCGAGGCCGGGATGGCGCAGATGGGAGGGCACGCCCTGTTCCTCTCCAGCCGCGACATCCAACTCGGCCGCGGCGAGCCGATCTCCGACACCGCCCAGGTGCTCTCGCGCTACATCGACGGCATCATGGCCCGCACCTTCGCCCACCAGACCGTGACCGACCTCGCCAAGTACGGCTCGATCCCGGTGATCAACGGCCTGACCGACGACCTCCACCCCTGCCAGGGGCTGACCGACTACTTCACCCTGCTCGAGGTCTTCGGCGGCCTCGAGGCGCTGCGCGGCCGCAAGCTCACCTATGTGGGGGACGGCAACAACATGGCCCACTCGCTGATGTTCGGCGCCGCCAAGGTGGGGATGGACGTGGCGGTCGCCTCGCCCAAGGGGTACGAGGTGAACCCGCGCTACGCCGACCTCGTCCGCCAGGACGCCGCGGCGGCGGGCACCAAGGTGATCCTGACCAACGACCCCGTGGAGGCGGTGAAGGGCGCCTCGGCCGTCTACACCGACGTCTGGGCGTCGATGGGGCAGGAGGCCGAGCAGCAGAAGCGGGTCGAGGCGTTCAAAGGGTTCACGGTGGACGGCGCGCTGATGTCCCACGCCCGCCAGGACGCCGTCTTCCTCCACTGCCTGCCGGCCCACCGCGGCGAGGAGGTTTCGGCGGAGGTCTGCGACGGCCCGCAGAGCCGCATCTTCGACGAGGCGGAGAACCGCCTGCACGTCCAGAAGGCGATCATGCTCTGGCTGATGGCGGGGGTGGAGCTAGGATAGACGTCCGGCCAGGGCCCGCCAGGCCTTGCCGCGATGGCTGACGGCTCCCTTCTCGCTTCCGGTCAGCTCGGCGAAGGTGAGATGGGAACCGTCCGGCAGGAACACCGGATCCCAGCCGAAGCCGTGCGTCCCCCGGCCGGGGAGGACGAGGGTGCCCTCCGTCCTCCCCTCGGCCACGATCTCGCGGTCGCCGTCCTTGTAGAGCAGGAAACAGCGCGCGGTGGCCCGGACATCTCCGAGGGCCGCCGCCGTGCGGGCGAGCCCCTCGGCGCCGGCGGCCTGGAGCATCCATTTGACAAGCGGGCCGGGGAAGCCGTTCAGGGCGGCGAGGTCGAGCCCCGCCTCCTCGACGACCAGGGGGCGGCCGACGCGCCGCCAGGCCTCCTCCGCCTTGGCCCGCAGCACCTCCAGATAGTCGAGCGACTGGATCTCGGGGAGGTCGACCTCGACGGCTTCGAGATCCGGCCCCACGGCGAGCCGCGCCTCGGCGACCTTGCCGGCATTGCCGGTGACGAGGACGAAGGGGGAGAGAGAATCGTTGGAAAGAGCGTTCATGATCTCGCCAGAGGATATTCCGGATTGTCGTGGTCGTCGTTCGATGATACGTTCATGTCACCGATCTGGCCGGATTCGTGCTTATTCTATAGGGGGACAGGGTGGTTCTGGGAGGGTCGAAACGTGGCTCGAAGGCGCAGCCCGGAGAACAAGGTGTGGGAGAGCGGCCCTACCGGGTGTTCATCAGCCACTCCTCCCGCGATGCCTGGATCGCCAAGATGATGGCCGGGAAGATGTCCGCACTCGAAATCGAGGTCTGGCTCGACGTCAAGGATCTCGAAGGAGGAGACGTCATCACCCAGAAGATTCTCGACGGATTGGATGCCTGCCAGGAGGTGGTGGTGCTAATCTCTCCCAGCAGCGTGGGGCCGCAGTGGGTAGTATTCGAGATTGGAGCCGTCTGGGGTCAGCACAAGAGGATTACCCCGATCTTGAACAACGTGAGCTTCGAAGCGATCGCTCCGCTGAAGGAAGTCAAGGCCGTCGATCTCAACGACTTCGACCGGTTCTTGGCCGAGCTCGGAAAAAGAGTCCTGCGGAAGACTTCAGAAGGATGACCGGAATGTCCTACCAGGTTCTGATCAGCTCGACTCCCAGGGACAGGGATCTCGCGGAGAACCTCGCTCAGTCGGTCCGGGACGCTGGTGCCAACGTGCTTTCCGTGGAGCAGACTCCGGCTCGCGGCGAGACCATCGATTTCGACCTGCGCCGGGTCTTGCGGAAGGCGGACGAGGTCGTCCTCATCCTGACCGACCGCTCCCTCAACAATCCCTATCTGCTGTACGAGATGGGCGCGGCCTTTTCCCTGCACAAGCGGGTGATTCCGATTCTGGTCGGGATCGAGGAATCGGAGATCCCCCCCTTGATCGCCCAGTTCCGATATGTAAGGTACTCGGATCTGCGGAGCTACCTGTCGGAGCTGGAGTTGCGGGTGAGGTCCTTGGCCGGCGAGCCTTCCGTCGCGGCGGCTCACTGACCGTCAGGTCCGCCCGGCCGCCACCCGCTTCAGCTCGTCGATCAGCTCGTCCACCTGGCGGCGGAGGTGCTGCTCGTCTCCGGAGTTGTCGATCAGCCGGTGGGCCGCCTCGCGCCGCTGGTCGCCGTCCCCCTGGGCGAGGAGGCGGGCGCGGGCGGAGTCGGGGTTCATGCCTCGCGCGACCGCCCGCTCCAGCCGCAGCTCGCAGGGAGCCTCGACGGTGACGATCAGGTTGAATCCCGGCCCGTAGCCCGCCTCGACCAGCAGCGTCGCCTCCAGCACGACCACCCCCTGCGCGCGGGACGCGATCTCCACGAACCGTTGTCTCACCAGGGGGTGGACCGCCGCCTCCAGGCCGGCGCGCGCCGCGGGATCGCTGAAGACGCGGGCCGCGACCTTGGCGTGGTCCACGGCGCCGCGCTCGTCGAGCATCCCGGGGCCGAGGAGGTCGCGCACGGCGGCGGCCCCCTCGCCGCCGGGCTGGTAGAGCTCGGCGACCAGGCGGTCGGCGTCGACCACCTCGAAGCCGGCGTCGCGCAGCCACCCGGAGACGGTCGACTTGCCGCTGGCGATGCCGCCGGTGAGGCCGACGCGGAGGGCTGGGGCGCTCATCGTGCTCCTGTGAGCCCCTGGCGGATGCGGGACGCTTTCAAGGTGCTGGCGATGACCATGGCGACGGTCAGCGGTCCGACTCCCCCCGGGACAGGGGTGATGTGGGACGCTTTCGGCGCCACGCGGGTGAAGTCGACGTCGCCGACCAGGATGTACCCCTTGGACTCGAATTGCCGGCGGCGGTCCTCGTCGCCGGGGTAGAGGCGCTCCACCTCGGCGGCGTCGGCCAGGCGGTTCATGCCGACGTCCACCACCACCGCGCCCTCGCGGACGTGGCCGGGCCCGATCATGCCCGGCCGGCCGATGGCAGCCACCAGGATGTCGGCCTCGCGGGTGACGGCGGCGAGGTCGGCGGTGCGGGAGTGGCAGACGGTGACCGTGCAGCTCTCCCGCAGCAGCAGGCCGGCCATCGGCTTGCCGACGATGGCGCTGCGACCCACGACCACGGCCCGGCGGCCGGAGAGGGGGATGCCGTTGCGCTTCAGCAGGGCGACGATGCCGGTGGGGGTCGCGGGGGTGAGCCCGTCCTCGTCGAGCCAGAGCCGGCCGACGTTCACCGGGTGGAAGCCGTCGACGTCCTTGTCCGGGTCGATGCGGTCGAGGACGCGTTTCTCGGCGATCTGGGAGGGGAGCGGGAGCTGCACCAGGATGCCGTCCACGGCGTCCTCGGCGTTGAGCCCGTCGAGCAGGGCGAGCAGCTCGGCCTCGGAGGTCCCGGCGGAAAGCCGCAGGGTGCGGCTCAGCATGCCGACCTCGGCGCAGCCGCGCACCTTGCTGCCGACGTAGACCTGCGAGGCGGGATTCTCGCCCACCAGCACGGCGACGAGCTGCGGCGGCCGGGCGCCCGCCGCGGTCATCTCGCGGACGCTCGCCGCCACCTCGGCGCGGATCTCGGCGGCGGCGGTTTTCCCGTCCAGGATCTTGGTCATCTCCCTGCCGTCCTTCCCGTATAGAGGCAGACGATCCCGCCGGAGAGGTTCTCCCAGGCCAGGTCGGTGAAGCCGGCGGCGGCCATGCGGTCGAGGAACGCCTGGCGCTGCGGGAAGCCGAGCACGGAGCTCGGCAGGTAGTCGTAGGCCGAGCCGCGGTCCGAGATCAGGCGGCCGATCCAGGGGAGCAGGCGGAGGAAGTAGAAGAGGTAGAGGCCGCGCAGCGGCGGGAGCGTCGGTACGGCGAACTCCAGGACGGCGAGCCGCCCTCCCGGCCGCAGCACCCCGGCGAGCTGGCCGAGAGCGGCGTCGAGGTCGGCGACGTTGCGCAGCCCGAACGAGACGGTCGCCCCCGCGAAGTGACGGGCCGGGAAGGGGAGCGCCAGGGCATCGGCGGCGAGGGCGGCCGGGCGCGGCGCCGCGGTTCTCGCGAACTTGTGGCGGGCGATGGCCAGCATCGGCACGCAGAAGTCGGCCGCCGCCACCCGCGCTCCCCGGCGCCGCAGGGCGGTCGCCTGATCGCCGGTGCCGCAGCAGAGGTCGAGCACCCCGGCGCCCGGCGGCACCCCCAGGGCCACCGCCGACCGCCGGCGCCAGACGACGTCCAGGCTGGCCGACAGCAGGTGGTTCAGCAGGTCGTAGCGGGGGGCCACCCCCGCGAACATGTCGCGGATGGCCTTGCCCGATTTGTCGAGTGGAGCCGCGGTCGTGGTCGTCTCGGACATCTTGGAGGAAGTGTATCCCGGGATACCCGGGCATCAATGCCTGAAGGCCTGGAGGTCAGCCGAATGGCAGTCCCTCTTGCGGAAATCGGAATTCTGAGCGAGACTTGAGATTCGCCGGTTGAACCCGGCCCGGGGGCTGTTAGCGTCCTCTTGACAAGTTTCTTTTGCCCGCCTACCATGTGGGTCCCTTGCGTCGCGAGGGCGGGTATCGTCCGCCGCGCCGAGGCAATTTTTCCCAGCCAGAGCTGACCTGGAGAGATTTGAGATGCTGAAGAAGACTTACAGCCCGAAGCTCGCCGAGATCGAGCATCGGTGGCATGTGCTGGATGCCGCGGGGATCCCTCTGGGACGTCTCTCGTCGCTGGCGGCTCGCCTCTTGATGGGCAAGCACAAGCCCACCTACGCCACGCACATCGATACCGGCGACTTCGTCATCGTCATCAACGCCGAGCAGGCGGTGCTGACCGGCGGCAAGGAAGAGAAGAAGATCTATCACTACCACACGGGGTATCCGGGTGGGATCAAGTCGGAGACGGCGGCCAAGCGGCGCGCCCGCCGGCCGACAAAGCTGGTCGAGGAGGCGGTCTGGGGCATGCTCCCCAAGGGTCCTCTCGGCCGCAAGCAGCTTCGCAAGCTCAAGGTCTACGCGGGCCCCGAGCATCCTCACCAGGCGCAGCAGCCCGAGAGCTTCGACGTCGCCGCGGCGCTGTAAGCGGGCGTCAAAAGCGGGAAAATCGCAAGGAGAGATCGGAACGTGAGCCAGACTCAATATTACGGTACCGGGCGCCGCAAGACGGCCGCGGCCCGCGTGTTCATGCGGCCCGGCGCGGGCGGCTTCCAGATCAACGGCCGGACGCTCGACCACTACTTCCCGAACGAAGTTCTGAAGATGGTCATCAAGCAGCCACTGCAGCTGACGGAGACGGTCGAGCAGTTCGACATCCACGTCACGGTGGCGGGCGGCGGCAGCGCGGGCCAGGCCGGTGCGATCCGGCACGGCATCTCGCGCGCCCTGCTCGAGTTCAACGGCGACCTGCGCAGCCGCCTGAAGTCGGCCGGGTTCCTGACGCGCGACCCGCGCAAGAAGGAACGCAAGAAGTACGGCCAGAAGGGCGCCCGGGCGCGTTTCCAGTTCAGCAAGCGCTAGAAGGCCAGAAGGAGAGGATCTCTTGGTAGAAGTCACGATGAAGGAACTGCTGGAGGCCGGTGTCCACTTCGGGCACCAGACCCGGCGCTGGAACCCGAAGATGAAGCCCTATATCTTCGGCAAGCGGAACGGGATCTACATCATCGACCTGCAGAAGACGCTGCGGATGTTCAACCAGGTCGCGGAGTTCGTGCAGCAGCTCGCCGCCGAGGGCAAGCGCATCCTGTTCGTCGGCACGAAGCGGCAGGCGCAGGAGGCGATCGCCGAGGAGGCGGCCCGGGCCGGTGAGTTCTACGTCACCAACCGGTGGCTGGGCGGCACGCTGACCAACTTCGTCACCCTGCGCACCTCGATCCAGCGGTTGAAGGAGGTCGAGGGGCGGCTCAACGACGAGAACAGCCAGATCACCAAGAAGGAGCGGCTGCGTCTGGAGCGCGAGCGGGAGAAGATGGTGAAGAACCTCGAGGGTATCCGCGACATGGAAGAGCTGCCGGACGCTCTCTTCGTCGTCGACCCGAAGAAGGAAGACATCGCGGTTTCCGAGGCGAACAAGCTCGGCATCCCGGTGATCGCCATCGTCGACACCAACTGCGACCCGGAGCTGATCGACTATCCGATCCCGGGGAACGACGACGCCATCCGCGCCATCCGGCTGTTCGCGTCGCGGCTCGCCGATGCCTATCTCGCCGGCGCCGGGAAGCTCTCGGACGATTCGGCCTTCCAGAAGGGCGGCAACCTGCCGATCTTCGACAAGGACGCCGCCGCGGCGAGCGCCGCTCCGGCCTAGAGCCCGCCGTTCCGCGCGCCGTTGTTCCGCAATACTGCGCGCCGCCGGCCTCAACGGGTCGACGGTGTGCTTGAGGATAGGTCAGTCGAACTTGGCGTCGATCTGACCTTTTCTTTTGTCTACTTACCACCCATTCTCCGCGATCGGAAGTGGCCGCCTCCACGGCTGCTCTCATCGCGGTTCGAAGGAGAAACACGGTCATGGCTGAAGTCACCGCTCAGATGGTCAAGGAACTCCGGGAGCGCACCGGCGCCGGGATGATGGATTGCAAGAACGCCCTCAACGACTGCAAGGGGGACATGGAGTCCGCGGTCGACACGCTGCGCAAGAAGGGCCTCGCCGCGGCGGCCAAGAAGGCCGGCCGGGTGACGGCCGAGGGCGCCGTGGGCTCGTACATCCACGGCGGCGGCAAGATCGGCGTGCTGGTCGAGATCAACTGCGAGACCGACTTCGTGGCCCGTACCGACCAGTTCCAGGAGCTGGTGCGCGACATCGCGATGCACATCGCCGCCACCGACCCCCGCTGCGTGCGCCGCGAGGAGGTCACCCCCGAGCTCCTCGAGCGCGAGCAGGCGATCTTCCGCGATCAGGCGCTCGCTTCGGGCAAGCCGCCCCAGGTGGTCGAGAAGATCGTCGCCGGCAAGATGGAGAAGTACTATTCCGAGTTCGTGCTGCTCGAGCAGCCGTTCGTCAAGAACCCGGACCTGACGATCAGCCAGATGATCGCCGAGAAGGTCGGCAAGATCGGCGAGAACATCCAGGTGCGCCGCTTCGTCCGTTTCAAGCTGGGCGAGGGGATCGAGAAGCGTCAGGACGACTTCGCCGCCGAGGTCCTGGCCCAGGCGGGGCGCTGATGACGGAGGCGAAGGCGGGCGGTACGGCCCCGGCGGGGAGCAAATACCGCCGGATCCTTCTCAAGGTCTCCGGCGAGGCCCTGATGGGCTCGCAACCGTTCGGCATCGACGAAGCGGTGGTCGCCGCCATCGCCGACGAGATCCGCGACGTCCACCACATGAAGGTCGAGGTGGCGGTCGTCGTCGGCGGCGGCAACATCATCCGCGGCCTCGCCGCCAGCCACCGCGGCATCGACCGGGTGACCGGCGACTACATGGGCATGCTCGCCACGGTGATCAACGCCCTCGCCCTCCAGGACGCCCTGGAGAAGCGGGGCGTGCCCACCCGCGTGCAGACGGCGATCGACATCCGCGAGGTGGCCGAGCCGTTCATCCGCCGGCGCGCCCTGCGCCACCTGGAGAAGGGGCGCGCGGTCATCTTCGCGGCCGGCACGGGCAACCCGTACTTCACGACCGACAGCGCGGCGGCCCTGCGCGCCAACGAGATCCACGCCGACATCCTGCTCAAGGCGACCAAGGTGGACGGCCTCTACACCGCCGACCCCGAGACGGACCCGACGGCGGTGAAGCTCCCCGAGGTGACCTACCAGGAGGTGCTGGAGAAGGACCTCAAGGTGATGGACACCGCGGCGATCAGTCTCTGCCGCGACAACGGCATCCCGATCGCAATCTTCGATCTGATGACCGCCGGCAACATCCGCCGCGTGGTCTGCGGCGAGCGGATCGGCTCGATCGTGCACGCCGCCTGAACGCAGGAGGAACTTGTGAAAGAGCTGTTCAAGGAAGTCGAGGCGCACATGAAACAGGCGGTGGATCATTTCCATCACGAGCTGAAGCACCTGCGCACCGGGCGCGCTTCGCTGACGCTGCTGGAAGGGATCACCGTCGACTATTACGGCAGCCAGGTGCCGCTCAACCAGATCGCCAACCTGTCGGTGGCGGACGCGTCGATGATCGTGGCGCAGCCGTTCGATCCCAGCCAGAGCTCGGCGATCGAGCGGGCCATCATGAAGTCCGACCTCGGGCTGAACCCATCGTCGGACGGCAAGCTGATCCGCATCCCGGTGCCGCCGCTGACCGAAGACCGCCGCAGGGAGATCGCCAAGAAGGCTCACGATCTCGCCGAGCACGCGCGGACCGGCATCCGCCAGGCGCGCCGCGAAGGCAACGACAAGCTCAAGAAGATGGAGAAGGACAAGACGGTCAGCCAGGACGACGAACGCCGCGGTCTCGAGGAGGTGCAGAAGCTCCACGACCGCTACATCGGTGAGATCGCGACCGGCCTGCAGAAGAAAGAGCAGCAGATCATGGAGGTCTGACCTCCATGTTCCTCTACGGCTATCACCCCGTCCGCGAAGCCCTGCGCCACCGCCCCCACGACGTGACGCGAGTGCTGGTGAGCGCGGTGCGGGGGGGGCGGCGGCGCGAGGAGATCCAGGATGCCTGCCAGCGGCACCGGGTGCCGTTCCTGGTGGTGCCGGAGCGCGCGCTCGCCGAGATCGCCGGCGCGGCCCACAACGGCATGGCGGCCGAGGTGCGGGCCGGAGCGGCGCCCGTCGCGCCCGCGGCCGGAGCGGAACCCGGACTGGTGGTGCTTCTCGAGGACGTCCAGGACCCGCGCAACCTCGGCGCCCTGCTCCGCGTCTGCGAGGGGGCAGGCGTCGGCCGGGTGCTGATCCGCGACCGCGGCTCCGCGCCGGTCTCGCCGACGGTGGCCAAGACCTCGGCGGGGGCGACCGAATGGCTGGAGATCGAGCGCATCACCAATAGCGCCAACGAGATCGAGCGGCTCAAGGCGGCGGGCTCCTGGATCTACGGCACCGATCCCGAGGGGGAGCCGCCCTGGGAGGTCGACCTCTCCGGTCAGGTCGTCCTCTGCTTCGGGGGGGAGGAGAAGGGGCTGCGCTCCCGCACCCGCCAGCTCTGCGACCGCATGATCGGCCTCCCCATGCGCGGCCGGGTCGGCTCGCTCAACATCGCCACCTCGGCGGCCGCGGTGCTCTACGAGGCCGTGCGGCAGCGCAGCTCTTAGCACCCCCGAATTTCGCGGTCCATCCGCGGTACCATCCCGTGCAGAGATGATCTGCCCCAAGTGCGAGCTCGCGCAACCGGAGGGCGGCGCCGAGTGCCCGCGTTGCGGGATCGTGTTCGCCCGCTATCTGGAGCACAACCTGGAGCACAGCGTGGAGCACGCCCTGGAGCGCCCCGCGGCGCCGGTCTCCCGGAGACCGGTCGTGGCGGAGCCCCGGGAGGGGGTCGAGTGGCGGGAGCTCCTGCTCGAAGACGACCGGGAGCCCGAGCCGGTCCGCTTCTGGGGGCGGGCGGCGCTCTACGCGCTGCTGTTCGTCTGGGGGTGGCGGTTCATCCTCTCGTCGGTCGCCGGGAACTACGTCGCCGCGTCGTTTCTGCACATGGTGAACCTGCCGTTCCACGAAGCCGGCCATGTCGTCTTCGGCCCGTTCGGCGATTTCCTGCGCGCGCTCGGCGGCACGCTCGGGCAGCTCCTGATCCCGGCGATCTGCCTCGGCACCTTCCTGCTCAAGAGCCGCGATCCGTTCGGGGCTTCGGTCGCCCTCTGGTGGCTGGCCGAGAACTTCATGGACATCGGTCCCTACATCGCCGACGCCCGCTCGGGCGAGCTGCTGCTCCTCGGCGGCGTCACCGGCCGCGACGTCCCCGGCTATCACGATTGGGAGAACGTGCTCGGCGATCTAAACCTTTTACGGTACGACCGCGCGCTCGGCGCGCTCGCCTACGATTGTGGTCGCCTGCTGATGCTCGCCGCGTTCGCCTGGGGCGGCGCGCTGCTGGTGCGCCAGTGGCGCCAGCTGCAAGCCCGCCGCGAGGGGTGAGATCCTCAAAGCAGCAACTTCCCCGCACGTCGTCGCGTTCCGACATAACACGCAATGACACCGAAGAACGTGCAGTTTGTCATTGCCCTCTGATTTCACTCTTCTGTGCACGCTCTTCAAGATCGCTCCCGAATCGGCTACGATACGTCTCCGTTGCATTTCTCTTCATTCTGCTCAACCGAGACGAGGTCCAGGACGCATGAGTGATGTCGTCCAGAAGTTCTGGGGTTTCTGTCATACGCTGCGCCACGACGGCATCGATTATGGCGATTACATCGAACAGATCACATATCTGCTCTTCCTCAAGATGGCGGACGAGCGGGGAATCGATCTCAGCCGGATGGCGGTGCCGGCCGAGGGCGGAGTGCCGATCGACTGCTCGTGGCCGGCGCTGGCGAGCGCGCAGGGCGAGCCGCTGACGCGGCACTACAACGGCGTGCTGCGCACGCTGGGCAAGCAGCCGGGCCTGCTCGGCGACATCTTCACCGGCGCCTTGTCACGCTTCAACAATCCGGTGAACCTGAAGCGCCTGATCGATCTGATCGACGAGACGAAATGGACGACGATGGAGGTGGACCTCAAGGCCGCGGTTTTCGAGGGGCTGCTCGAGAAGGCGGCGAGCGAGGGGAAGAAGGGGGCCGGGCAGTACTTCACGCCGCGGCGGCTGATCCAATCGATCGTGCGCTGCGTGCGCCCCGATCCGCGCGGCTGTCCGGATCTTGCGATCTGCGATCCGGCGTGCGGCACGGCGGGCTTCCTGGTGGTGGCCTATGAATGGTTGCTGGACGAGGAGGGCGCGGACCCGGAGCTGGCGCGGCGGGTGCGCCGCGGCACCTACTTCGGCCAGGAGCTGGTGCCGCGCCCGCGGCGCCTGGCGCTGATGAACCTCTTCCTGCACGGCCTTGAGCCGGAGATCAAGCTCGGCGATTCGATCTACGAGCTGCTGCCCGAGGAGCGGCGCTTCGACGTCGTGCTGACCAATCCCCCCTTCGGCAACAAGGGGGCGAACCAGGTGCCCGCGCGGGCCGACTTCGACGTCAAGACCTCGAACAAACAGCTCAACTTTCTGCAGCACGTCATCACGCTGCTCAAACCCGGCGGCCGCGCCGCGGTGATCGTGCCGGACAACTGCCTGTTCGCCGACCAGGCCGGGGAGGTGTTCAAGGTGCTCACGCAGGCGTGCGACCTGCACACGGTGCTGCGCCTGCCCAACGGCACGTTCACCCCGTACAGCGCCGGGACGAAGACCAACGTCGTCTTCTTCACCAAGGGGCCGGCGACGGAGACCGTCTGGGTCTACGACGCGCGCACCAACGTGCCGCGGATCACCAAGAAGGACCGCCCGCTCACCCATGCCCACCTGGCCGCGTTCGAGGCCTGCTACGGGCTCGATCCCGGCGGCCGCTCCCGGCGCTCGGCCGGCGACTCGCGGGAGGATCGCTGGCGGTCGTTCTCGATCGCCGAGGTGAGGGCCCGCGACTTCAAGATCGACGGCCTGAAATGGCTCAAGGAGGAGTCGCTCGACGACGAGCTGCCGGAGCCCGAGGAGCTGGCGGCGGAGGCGATCGCGGAGCTGGAGAGCGCGGCGGCCGATCTCGCGTCGGTCATCGAGATGTTGACGAGCGACGCCGAGCCGCAGCGGCCGCGCGTCGTCCAGGGGGGCTCATGACGAGCGCCGTCTCCGACTGGGAGATCGGACGCCGCGAGGGGGAGCTGCCGGAGGGGTGGGCGGAGGCGACCCTCGAGGAGATCGTCGTCCACAAGCTCGGCGGCGAGTGGGGGAAGGACCCCCGCGAGGTGGCGGAGAGCCCGGAGATGGTGCGGGTGCGGGTGATCCGCGGCACGGAGTTCCGGCACTGGGAGCGCGACAAGGGGGCGACGGCGGAGGAGCGGGCGATCAAGCGGACGAGCCTCGCCCGCCGGCAGCTCGCGGTGGGCGACCTGGTGGTCGAGGTCTCGGGCGGCGGCGCCACCCAGCCGGTGGGCAGGACGCTGCTGATCGACGAGGAGGTGGTCCGCCGCGCGGGCGGCGCGCCGCTGATCTGCTCCAACTTCTGCCGCCAGATCCGCATCCACCGCGAGATCGATCCCGCGTTCGTCCATCTCGCGCTCTCCTATCACTATCTGTGCGGCAGCTTCGACGAGCACCAGACGCAGACGACGAACCTCCGCAACCTCGACTTCGACAGCTTCCTCTCCGGCATCGTCCTGCCGCTGCCGCCGCTCGCCGAGCAGCGGCGGATCGTGGAGAAGACACGGGAGCTGATGGTGCCCCTGCGGCGCGCCCGCGAGGGGTTCGGCAAGCTGCCGGAGATCCTGCGCCGCTTCCGCCAGTCGGTGCTCGCCGACGCCTACTCGGGGCGGCTGACCGAGGATTGGCGCGACCGGCGCGGCGCCTACGAGCCGCTCGCGCCAAGGCTGGCGCGTGCGTTCGCCGCCCGGCTCGAGGCCTACGAGATGGCGCGCTGCGAGGCGGAGGCGTTCGACCGCAGGGCGCCGCGGCGGCCGAAGAACCTGGCCGCCACGGAGTGGGAGGCGCCGGAGCCTCTGGACGCCCCCCAGGTGCCGGCGGAATGGGGGCTGGTGGCGCTCCAGGACGTGATCCATCGCGCTCAGTACGGCCTGTCGGTGAAGGCGGACGGCGAGGCGAAGACCGGCGTCGCCATGCTCCGCATGGCCAACATCCGCGACGGCCGGATGGACTCCACGGAGCTCAAGTATCTCGATCGCGAGGGGATCGACATCCCGGGGTTTCTGGTACGGCGCGGGGACATCCTGTTCAATCGCACCAACAGCGCCGAGCTGGTGGGCAAGGCGGCGGTGTTCGACCTCGATCTGGAGGCGGTCTTCGCCTCCTACCTGGTCCGCATCGAGTGCGACGAGCAACTGGTCTCCAGCCGTTTCGTCTGCGGCTGGATCAACTCCCCCTGGGGGCGCCGGTGGGCGCGGACGGTGCGCACCGATTGCAGCAACCAGTCGAACATCAACGTCTCGCGGCTGCAGCGGATGCCGCTGCCGATGCCACCGCTGGTCGAGCAGCGGGAGATCGTGCGGCGCGTCGAGGAGCTCTTCGCCTTCGCCGGCGCGATCGAGCGGCGGGTGGCGGCGGCGCAGGAGCTGACCGAGAGGCTGCGGCGGACCCTCATCGCCCGCGCCATGCGCGGCGAGCTGGTGCCGACCGAGGCGGAGCTCGCCAGCGGTGACGGGGGAGGCTTCGAGCCGGCCGCGGACCTGCTCGACCGGATCGGGGCCGAGCGTCTCGCCGCCCAGGAGGACGGGACGGAGGCCGCCGTCATGAGCCCGAAGGAGGAGGTCTCGGAACGGATCCTCGCCGCCGTCCGCCAGGCCTGCTGGGGAGCCGGGGAGATGAGCCGGGAGGAGCTGATCCGGCGGGTCGCCGCCCGGCTGGGCAGCCCGCGGTTCGGCAAGAGCATCCGCGCCCGGCTGGAGGGGCACGTGGAGGTGGCCTTCCAGCGGCGGATCGTCGCCCGCAAGGGGGAGCTGCTCACCGGGGCGACGCCGACCTTCGGCCGCTACGACTACCGGTTCCTGCTGGCGACGGTCGAGGGGCTGGCGGCGCGGGGCGCCGAGCACGAGAAGGACGAGATCGTCCGCGCCGTCGCCACCTACCTGGGCTACGGCCAGGTGACCCCCGCGATCCGCGAGCGGATGGACCGCGTCTTCCTGTGGGCGGCCCAGGACGGGAAGCTGACGATCCGCGATGGTCGGATCGCGATTCTCTAGCCCTTGAGCCACTCGAACAGCTCGTAGTGCTCGCGGGTCATGCCGAGCCGCTCGTAGACCCGCTGCGCGGCGGCGTTGCGCTTCTCGACGTAGAGCCGGATCCCCTTCAGGCCGGGGGACTCTTCGACCTGCCGCTTCACGCGCTCGTAGAGAGCGCGGTAGACCCCGCGCCCGCGCTCCTCGGGGACGACGTAGACCGACTGGATCCAGAGGATGAGCCCATCCCGCCAGTCGCTCCACTCGTAGGTGGTGAGCAGGCCGCCGGCGACCCGGCCGCCGCGCTCGGCGATCCAGTAGGCCCCCTTGCCGGGATCGGCGAAGACCGCTCCGACGCCGTGGGTCAGGGTGGCGCGGTCGAGCTCCAGCTCTTCGGTCTCGCGGGCCATCCGGAGCTGGAAGTCGACGATCGTCGCGGCGTCCGCCGGCCCGGCCGGACGGATGAGCAGGTCTCCTCCAGCCAGGGAATCAGCCAAGGGGGGGCGCCTCGTCGGTCCGCAGAGCGTCCGCCAGCCGCTCCTCGACCTCGGGGGGGAGCGGCTCGTCGGGCAGCTCCCGCAGGGCCAGGACGACCGCGGTGATCCCGCCGCCGAAGCGCCGGCACTCCGCGCACCCTTCCAGATGCTCGTCGATCCGTTCCGCCCGGACGCGGCTCAGCCGCGCGTCGAGGTGCTCGGTCAGATCCGCCAGCACCTCGCCGCAGTGGAGGCCGGCGACAACCCGTTCATCCTCCGTGGCAAGCCCCTCTGACGCGGTCGAGGAGCCGCGGGCGAGCAGCCGCAGGCGAGCCCGGTGCAGGCGCGTGCGGACGGCGACGTCGGGGAGGCCGGTGACCCGGGCGGTCTCGTCCACCGTGAAGTACTCGCGGTCGCAGAGGGTGAGGATCTCCCGGTCCTCCGGAGGGAGCGCCGCGAAGGCGGCCTCGACGGCGCCGTCTGCGGGGGCCACGTTGTGCGGGGCGCTTCGCCAGCCCGCCACCCGCGCCAGCTCGCGCAGGGGGGTGAGATCGGCCTCCTGGGAACAGGGGTGCCGCCGGTCGATCGTCTGGTGGGCGAGGGCGAGGAGCCAGGGGCGGGCGGAGGGTTCGTCGCGATGGCGTGGCGCCGCCCGCCGGGCCGCGTGGAAGGTCTCGCGGAGGATCTCCTCGGCTTCGTCCGCCTCTCCGGCCGCGGCGGCCGCCTGCGCGAAGCGGTAGACCGCCGCCCGGTGCCGCCGTACGAGACGGTCGAAGGCATAGGCGTCCCCGGCCGCGATCCGGCCGATCAACGTCTCGTCGCTGACCCTGGAGTCGTCTATGTCGATCATCTCCCGATCCCCGGAGTGGACGGGCGGTGAAAGCTCTCGAACTGGTTTAAGTCCGGAGAGATCTTACACCGCTTGCCCTCAGACCACGATCCGCCCGTAGCGGGCGAGCAGGAGGGAGTAGGCGCCGAAGGCGATCAGGCCGACGGCGACCAGGGCGAGGAGGAGGGTGCCGTGGGGTTGGGCCGCCAGCGCCGCCAGCGCTCCGCCCAGGCCGCGCGCCTCGCTGGGATCGAACCGCCGGGCGGCCTGGATCAGAAACCCGCCGGAGATCAGGAAGACGGCGCCGCGGGAGATCAAGCCGAGCTTGCCGGCGTTGAGCGCCAGCTTCCGCTCGGTCGCATCCATCTCCTGGAGGCGGATCTCCTTGCGGAACTTCTCGGTCCAGCCGCGCCAGATCTGGTGGAAGCCGCCGGCGATCACTCCGATCCCGACGGCGGCGACCAGCCAGCGGCCGAACGGCTCGCCCATCAGCTTCGCGGTCCACTCCCGGTACCCCTGCCCGCCCGAACCTTCGTGCGCGCCGCGGGCGAGCCGCACGGCGGCAATCCCGAGGCTGCCGTAGATCAGGCCGGTGCCCACCCGGCCCACCCGGTGAGCCAGCCCCTTGAGATCCGCCCCCTTGTGCTCGCGGTCGAGGAACCCCTGGACGATCCGCCAGACGGCATAGCCGAGCAGGCCGATCGCGAGCAGCCAGAGCAGCGGCATGCTCTTGCCGGCCACTTCCTGAAGGGCGCCGCGCGTATCCGTGGGACGCGACCGGGCACCGAACGCCGTCTGCACGGCGAGCAGGCCGACCAGCGCGTAGACCACTCCCCGGGCGGCGTAGCCGATGCGGGCCATCCGTTCCAACCAGGGGCTGCGGAGCGCCGCCTGGGCCGTGCTCTCCACCTGCCGACCCGCCTGCGCGAAGGGGCTGCCGGATGCTCTGGCCATGTATGTTCCTCCTCGGAAGATGGCTGGAGCAAGGTGGATGCCAGGCCCTACTTCAGATTCGTCTCGAACAGCTTGAAGATCCGCCGGTACTCGTCGAGCCAGCTCGTCGGCTGCACGAAGCCGTGGTCCTCGACCGGGTAGACGGCGAGCTGGAAGTTCTCCTTCTTGAGCTCGATCAGGCGTTGCACCAGCCGCACGTTGTCCTGGAAGAAGACGTTCTGGTCCTGCATGCCGTCGCAGATCAGCAGCGGCTTGCGCAGCCCGGCCGCGTACTCGATCGGCGAGCTCTTCTCGTAGGCTTCCGGGTCGATCTCCGGGCGGTTGAGGATGTCCGAGGTGTACTCGTCGTTGTAGTGCGCCCAGTCCGAGACCGGCCGCAGGGCGGCGCCGGCGGCGAAGAGGTCGGGCTGGCGGAACAGCGCCATGTAGGTGAGGAAGCCGCCGTAGGAGCCCCCCCAGGCGCCGACCCGCGCGGGATCGACGTTCTTGTGCTGCGCGATCCAGGCGACGCCGTCCGCGAGGTCTTCGAGCTCGGGATACCCCATCTGGCGGTA
The DNA here is from genome assembly GCA_963698025.1 of uncultured Acidobacteriota bacterium. Classification (GTDB taxonomy): domain Bacteria; phylum Acidobacteriota; class Thermoanaerobaculia; order Multivoradales; family UBA5704; genus DATARR01. The sequence goes on from OY969112.1 coordinate 6,022,874, forward strand.
GATCGCCGTGCGCCAGTCGCGGCCGTAGCCGGCCGAGGCGCGGTAGTCCATGTCGAGCACCACGTAGCCATGATGGGTCAGGAAGGTGCTGAACATGAACTCGTGGAAGTAGCTCGACCAGCCGTAGGTGACCTCCTGCAGGTAGCCGGCGCCGTGGATGAAGACGGCCGCCGGATACTTCTTTGCCGGGTCGAAATCCTTCGGCGTATAGACCCGCGCGTAGATGGACCCCGCCCCGTGCGTCGAGGGGATCGGGAGGATCTCCGGCACCGTCCAGTCCTGGGCCAGGAAGAGCGGCGTCCGCGTCCCGGTGACCTTGCGCGCCGTGGCCCCGGCCTTGACGGCTTGCACGTAGACCTCCTCCGGCCGGGTGATCGAGGAGTGGAGAAACAGGATCTGGCTCTCGTCCGGCGACAGCACTCCCTGGGTGAAGCCACCGCCCAGCTTGGTGAGCTGCTCGGCCCTGGCGCTCGCGACGTCGACGCGCCAGAGGTCGTACTTGCCGGGGTGCTCCTGGTTGGCCGTGTAGTAGAGGTAGCGGCCGTCCCAGCTCCGGGTCGGCAGGGAGACCTCGTATCGGGCTCCGGAAGGTGCCGCGGGAGTGAGCTGCCGGATCTCGCCTGTGCGGGTCGAGAGGCGGTAGAGCTGCGCGGCGCCGCTCTCCTCGGAAGTGAGCCACAGCGTCTCGTTGTCGCGCAGCCAGCCCATCTCGTTGAAGTTCCAGTTGATCCAGGCCGCATCGGTCAACCGGTGCCGCGGGGTGAGAGTGCCGACGCCGGTGTCCCAGGTGGCGATCCAGCGGTCCTTGTTGTCGCGGGCGCGGAGCTGGAGGGCGAGCTGCCGGCCGTCGTCCGACCAGACGAGACCGGCGACTTCGAGCGCGCGGGCCGCGGGCTCCTTGGGCTTCTCCTTCTCCTTGGCGTCCGCCGTGTCTTCTTTCTTAGCAGTCTCCGCGGGAGCCGGGGCCGCCGCGTCGAGGTTTTGATTCGCCTCGTGCTCCTTCTTCTTCGCCGCCTTGCGGGCCTCGGCGGCTTCGCGCAGCGCCTTCAGGGGGTCCTCCTTGACGCCCGGCAGGACGGCCCAGTCGAGGTCGTGCCGCTCGTGCTTCTTGAGGTCGAGCAGGAGGACGGATTGCGGGATCACCTCCGCGGTGCTGACCTTGGGCCGCACGTCGCGGGTCTCGACGTTGCCGCTCTCGGTGACGTACCGCGGGAGCTTCGACTTCGAGGCGCCGTCGTCCCGCTTCGGGGAGGTGACCACGGCGAGCCAGTCGCCGGAGGGGGAGAGGGAGACCTGCTCGATCTTGACCTCCTTGCCCAGGTACCAGGGGAGGGGCGCCCGGGTGGGATCGGCCCGCCGCAGCGCCCGATCCTCCTCGCGCTCGCGCTTCTCCTGCTCCTGCTTCTGGCGGACCACGTCGAAGAGGCGGGTCTGCTGCTCCTGGAGGAAGGTCGGCTCCTCCTTGTCGGCGGGGTCCTTGGTGAGCGCCAGCTCGGCGGGCTGGGAGGTGAGGCCGGAGTCGACGTCGTAGACGAAGACGTCGTCGCCGCGGCGGAACCAGATGCGCCGGCCGTCGGCGAGGAAGTGCGGATCGCTCTCCGCCGCGTCCGTGCGCGTGACCTGCCGCACGGCGCCCGTCTTGAGGTCCTTGACGAAGATGTCACCGTCGAGGACATAGACCTTGCGGGTCCGCTCGCGGTTGCGCTCGCCCGGCGCGTCCGCCTTCCCGCGCGCGGCGGGATCGACGCGGACCGCCTCGCCAGCCGCCCCCCGCGAGACGTCGACCCGGTAGAGATCCTTCTTCTGCTCGCCGATCCCCTCCCGCTGCCGCTCGTAGTAGATCGAGCGGCCGTCGTCCGACCAGTAGGGGTCCTCGGGCGGATTCCCGATCCAGTCGGGGTCGGCCATGATCTGCTCCAGGGTGAGCGCGGAGGGGTCGGCGGCTGCGGCGGGGGCGGCGCCCGCGGGCATCGCGGGCATCGCGGATATCGCCAGCAGGAGGCAGAGACCCCCGGCGACCCTGGAGATCGATCGGCTGCGGTTTGTCGGCATCATTCGTTTGAGTCCCCCGGAAAGGCGAAGGCTATAGCGGATAGGGGACAGGGGGGAAGGTCTTCGGATAGACTTCGCCGCCATGGAGTTGGGAGATCTCACGCTGACGCTCGTCAGCGATGGCGAGTTCCGTCTGGACGGCGGCGCCATGTTCGGCGTCGTGCCGCGGACGCTCTGGGAGAAGGCGAAGCCGCCGGACGCCCTGAACCGCATCCGCATGGGCACCAACTGCCTGCTGGTGGCGCGCGGGAACGACCTCCTGCTGATCGACACCGGCATCGGCGACAAGCACGACACCCGCTTCCAGGAGATCTACGACATGGACCCCGCGGCCGAGCGGCTGCCGGCGGCGATCCATCGGGCAGGCTACGAGCTGGGGGACATCACCCACGTCCTGCTCTCCCATCTCCACTTCGACCACTGCGGCTGGAACACCCGCGAGCAGGGGGGGCGCATCGTGCCGACCTTCCCCAAGGCGCGCTACTGGCTGCAGCGGGGGGAGGTGGACCATGCCCGCTCTCCCAACGAGCGCGACCGCGCCAGCTATTTCCCGCAGAACTGGGAGCCGCTCTTCGAGGCCGGCGCCGTCGAGCTGTTCGGCGACGAGGCCGAGCCGATGCCGGGAGTGAAGGCGGTCCGCGCCCCCGGGCATAACGCCGACATGTGTATCGTTCTCCTCGATGGGGGAGACGATCGGCGGGCCGCCTACTGGGCCGATCTGGTGCCGACCTCGGCCCACGTCCCCTTCCCCTGGATCATGGGCTACGACCTGTATCCGTTGACGACCCTCGAGAACAAGAAGCACTGGCTGCCGCGGGCGGTGGCGGAAAATTGGCTCTGTATCTTCGAGCATGATGCCGACACCCCCTTCGGGCGGGTGGTGGAGGAGAAGCCCGGCCGTTTCCGGGCCGTCCCTGTCGAGGCTCTCTGACCCTCCCGCAATCCAAATCCAAAATCGCAATCCAAATCAAAGATACGGAGAGATCCGATGGCGCGAGAAGAGTTCGACCTGATCATCATCGGCAGCGGTCCGGGCGGCTACGTCGCCGGGGTCCGCGCCGGCCAGTTGGGAATGAAGGTGGCGGTGGTGGAGAGGGATCCCAAGTTCGGCGGCACCTGCCTGCTGCGCGGGTGCATCCCCACCAAGGCGCTGCTGCACACGGCGTCGGTGCTCGACGAGATCCGCGAGGCGGACACCCTGGGCATCACCGTGGCCGCCCCCGTGCTCGACATCGTCAAGGCGCAGGAGCGCAAGCAGAAGGTGGTCGACAGCAACTCCAAGGGGGTCGAGTTCCTGTTCAAGAAGAACAAGGTGACCGGCATCCACGGGCTCGGCCGCGTCACCGGCCCCCATGAGGTCGAGGTCGAGGGGCCGGACGGCGCCAAGACCGCCTACGGCGCGAAGAACATCATGATCGCCACCGGCTCGGTGCCGCGCGACGTGCCGATCGCGCCGACCGACGGCGAGCGCATCCTCAACTCCGACCACGTCCTCGAGCTCAAGCGGGTGCCGGCGTCGATCGCGGTGCTCGGCGCCGGCGCCGTGGGCACCGAGTTCGCCTCGATCTACACCTCGTTCGGCTCCAAGGTCACCCTGATCGAGATGCTCCCGCGCATCCTGCCGATCGAGGACGAGGAGGTCTCGGCCGAGCTCCAGAAGGCGCTGCGCAAGCGCGGCATCGACGTCATGACCGGCACCAAGATGCTGGGTGTCGACCGCACCGAGACCGGTGTCCGCCTGCGGCTCGAAGGGGGGAAGACCGACACGGTCGAGGCCGAGCTGCTGCTGGTCGCCATCGGCCGCCGGCCGGTCACCGAGAACCTGAACCTCGAGGCGCTGGGCATCGAGCTCGAGCGCGGCTACGTCAAGGTCGATCCGTACATGCGCACCCAGGTGCCGCACATCTACGCCATCGGCGACGTCATCAACACGCCGTGGCTGGCGCACGTCGCCTCGGCCGAGGGGATCCTCGCCGTCGAGCACATGGCGGGCCTGCCGGTGAAGCCGATCAACTACGACCGCGTCCCCTCCTGCACCTACTGCGACCCGGAGGTGGCCAGCGTCGGCCTGACCGAGGCCAAGGCCAAAGAGCGGGGGTACGACATCAAGGTCGGCAAGTTCCCGTTCACCGCCCTCGGCAAAGCCAAGGTGATCGGCAAGACCACCGGCTTCGTCAAGGTGATCCGCGAGACGAGGTACGACGAGATCCTCGGCGTGCACATCATCGGCGCCCACGCCACCGACCTGATCGCCGAGGCCTGCGTGGCCCTGCAGATGGAAGGAACCGACGAGGAGCTGCTGCGCACCATGCATGCCCACCCGACGATGTCCGAGGCGGTGATGGAGGCGGCCCACGCCGCCCACGGCCTCGCGATTCACATGTAAAGGAAGCCATGGCGACGACAGGAAAGAGCTGGGGGCCCCTGCACCCCAAGACCGAAGCGACGCAACCGGCCGAACGGCTGGCGAAGACCGGGCTGCCCCGCGAGCGGCAGCTCGAGCTCTATCACTTCATGAAGCTCACCCGGATGGTGGAAGGCCGGCTGGGCAACCTCTACCGGCAGGGCAAGGTGGTGGGCGGCCTCTACTCCAGCCTCGGCCAGGAGGCGACCGCCGTCGGCAGCGCCTTCGCCCTCGAGGCGCAGGACGTGATGGGGCCGCTGATCCGCAACCTGGGCTCGATGCTCGTCCGTGGCGTCCAGCCGCGCGAGGTCATGATGCAGTACATGGCCAAGAGCGACAGCCCCACCGGCGGCAAGGACGGCAACACCCACTTCGGCGACCTCAAGCGCGGGCTGGTGGCGCCGATCTCCATGCTCGGCGCCGTCATCCCGGTGATGGTCGGCGTCGCCCTCGCCGGCAAGATGCAGAGGAAGGATCTGGTGGCGCTGACCTACATCGGCGACGGCGGCACCTCGACCGGCGACTTCCACGAGGGGCTGAACCTCGCGGCGGTGCTCAGCGTACCCTTCGTGCTGATCGCCGAGAACAACGGCTGGGCCTACTCGACGCCGACCTCGAAGCAGATGCGGATCAAGAACATCGCCATCCGGGCCGCCGCCTACGGCATCCCGGGCGAGGTGGTGGACGGCAACGACGTGCTCGCCGTCTACGAGGTCACGAAGAAGGCCGTCGAGCGGGCGCGCGCCGGCGGCGGACCGACGCTGATCGAATCCAAGACCTTCCGCATGAAGGGGCACGCCGAGCACGACGACGCCGGCTACGTGCCCAAGGAGCAGTTCGAGGAGTGGAAGCCGAAGGATCCGATCGACCGCTTCGAGCGCCATCTCCTTGGGACCGGCCTCGCCACCGACGAGGATCTCAAGGCGATCGCCGCCAAGATCGACGCCCAGCTCAACGAGGAGGTCGACTTCGCGCTTGCCTCCCCCATGCCGCCGCCGGAGCGGGCGTTCGAGGGGGTCTACGCCTGATGGCCACCGTCACCTACCTCGAAGCCATCCGCCAGGCGCTCTGGGACGAGATGGAGCAGGACGAGCGGGTCTTCATGCTCGGCCAGGACATCGGCACCTACGGGGGCGCCTTCCGCGTCACCGCTGGCTTCCTCGACCGCTTCGGCCCGGAGCGGATCGTCGACACCCCGATCAGCGAGTCGGCGATGATCGGCTGCGCCATCGGCGCCTCCATGATGGGCCTGCTGCCGGTCGTCGAGATGCAGTTCATCGACTTCATCTCCTGCGCCTTCAACCAGATCATCAACTTCGCCGCCCCCTCGCACTACCGCTGGGGGCAGCGGGTGCCGATCGTCGTCCGCGGGCCAGCGGGCGGCAACGTCCACGGCTCGGCGTACCACAGCCAGAACCCGGAGTCCTACTTCCAGCACACGCCGGGCCTGAAGATCGTGGCGCCGGGCACCGTGGCCGACGCCTACGGGCTGCTCCGGGCGGCGATCCACGACCCCAACCCCGTGCTCTACTTCGAGCACAAGTACCTCTACCGCCGCCTCAAGGACGAGCTGCCCGAGCACCCCGCGGACAACGGCCTGGTCAAGATCGGTGAGGCACGGCTGGCGCGCGCGGGGCGCGACCTGTCCGTCATCACCTACGGTGCTATGCTGCAGGTGGCGCTGGAAGCCGCCGGGCGCCTCGAAGGTGAAGGGATCGACCTCGAAGTCCTCGATCTGCGGACCCTCAAGCCCCTCGACCAGGAGGCCATCCTCGCCACCGTCCGCAAGACCAGCCGGGCGATCGTCCTCACCGAGGAGCAGACCACCGGGTCGGTGGCGGGCGAGGTGGCGGCGCGGATCTCGCAACACGCCTTCGAGTGGCTGGACGGACCGGTCCACCGGCTCTGCTGCCCCGATACGCCGGTCCCCTACAGCCCGACGCTCGAAGAAGCCTACCTGCCCAACGTGGACAAGCTCGTCGCCAAGGTGCGCGAGCTGGCCAGCTACTGATACGGAGAGCTTATGGCTACTGAAGTCGTGATGCCCCAGATGGGAGAATCGATCGCCGAGGGAACCATCACCCGCTGGCTGGTGAAGGTCGGCGACAAGGTGGAACGGGATCAGCCGCTGTTCGAGATCTCGACCGACAAGGTCGACGCCGAGATCCCGAGCCCGGCCTCGGGCACGCTGGTCGAGATCCGCAACAAGGAAGGGGAGACCGTCCCCGTCAACCAGGTGGTCGCCACCATCGGCGAGGCGGGCGAGCAGCCCGGCGCGGCGGCTGCCGCTCCGGCTGAGGCTGCGCCGCAGCCCGCGGCGACCGAGGCGACCGCGGCCACCGAGGTCAAACGCGAGGAGACCGCCCGCGAAGGTACGGCCGCGGCCGCGGCTGCGCCGGCCCCCAAGGTGGCCTCGCCCGAGCCCGCCCCCCGGCCCCGCGCCGAGTCCGCGGTCCAGGACACGGTCGCCGAGGAGAAGCAGGAGGTCCGGCGCGATTCGGGCGAGACCCCGCAGGCCCGGGAGATCGAGGGGGGCGAGGAAGAGCGGCTCCGCAAGTTCTCGAGCCCGCTGGTGCGCAACATCGCCGCCAAGGAAGGAGTGAACCTCGAGGAGGTCCAGGGCACCGGCGCCCACGGCCGGGTGACCAAGGACGACATCCTCGGCCACCTGGAGCAGCGCAAGACGGCTCCGGCGGCCGCTCCGGCCCCGGCCGCCCAGGCGCAGCCAGCGGCTCCCGCTCCGGCCCCCGCTCCGGCTCCCCCCGCTCCGGCTCCCCCCGTGGCGGCGGCGCCCGCGCCCTCGGCGGCACCCGCGGCATCGGGCCAGCGCCCCCTCCCGGCCGGCTTCCACGTGGCGGCCTATGCCGAGGGGGACAACGTCGAGATCGAGCCGATGTCCAAGATGCGGCAGATCACGGCGGCGCACATGGTCTACTCCAAGGCCACCTCGGCGCACGTCACCACCCTGTTCCACATCGACATGTCGAAGGTGAACAAGGCCCGGCTCCGCGCCCGCGACGGGTTCTTCAAGAAGGAGGGCACCAAGCTCACCTTCATGCCCTTCATCTTCAAGGCGGTGGCGACCGCGCTCAAGGCCCACAAGAGCGTCAACGCCTCGATCGACGGCACCAACATCGTCTACAAGAAGGACATCAACATCGGCATGGCGGTCGACATGCCGGGCCGGGGCCTGATCGTGCCGGTGATCAAGAAGGCCGACCAGCTGAGCCTCGTCGGCCTCGCCAAGGCCGCCAACGACCTGGCCGACCGCGCGCGCGGCAAGAAGCTGAAGCCCGAGGAGGCGCAGGGGGGCACGTTCACCGTCACCAACCCGGGCGTCTTCGGCAGCCTCTTCGGCACGCCGGTGATCAACCAGCCGCAGGTGGCGATCCTCGGCGTCGGCGCCATCGAGAAGCGGCCGATCGTGATCGAGGACGAGGACGGCAACGACGCGATCGTCATCAAGACCATGTCCTACTTCAGCATCTCCTATGACCACCGCCTGGTGGACGGCGCGGATGCCGACCGCTTCATGATCGACATCAAGAAGGTCCTCGAAGGGGACACCTGGACCGAGCTCGAAGCGTACGTCTAGGCGGCGGCTCCAGACCGTGCAGTTTGTGACGAGCCCGGGGCGACCCGGGCTCGTCGTGCATTTACGGTACCCGGACTTTGTTACACTACGGGCGAGGTGGTCCCATGGCGCTGCTGAAAGAAAACCAGGAGATCTTCATGTCGGGCGAGGAGCTCTTCCGGCGGCCAGATCTGAATCCTTGCGAGCTGGTGGATGGGAGGGTCGTGCCTTTGAGCCCTACGGGACATTCCCATGGATGGGTTGAGAGCAACATCGCCGGGGATCTGCGGAACTGGGTGCGGTCGACCCGATCCGGGAGAGTCTTGACCGGAGAGGTCGGCATCTACATCCGGCGGAATCCGGATACCGTCCGCGCCGCCGACGTTGTTTATATTTCGAACGAGAGATTCTCTGGCCAGGGAGCGGCAGGATATCTGGACGTTCCACCGGAGCTCGTGGTCGAAATCCTCTCTCCCGAAGACCGCTGGAGCGAGGTCATGACGAAGCTCGACGATTATTTCTCGGCGGGGGTGGACCGGGCCCTGGTCGTGGACTCGAAACAGCGCAGGCTCTTCTCGTATCGCTCTCTGACCGAAGTGCGGCAATTTACCGAAGGTGACGTCTTCACCGACGAAGAGTTGCTCCCAGGGTTCCGCCTGCCGGTCGCGGATCTCTTCAGAGATTAGACTCCCCAATCCCGCCCTCGATCCCATGGCGCGTCAAGCACGCGCCGGTGCCATATGCTAGGGCGCGCCCGGCGGTGGCCTTGACGCCGCGCGAGCCGATCGAGCAGACAGGGACCTTGCGATGACCGATACGATTCCACCCCTTTTGACGACCGACGTCCGGGCCGACCAGATGTTTCCGACCTTGACGCCGGCGCAGGTCGCGCGTGTCGCGGCGCACGGAGCCGTGCGCCCGGTGCGGAGCGGCGAGGTGCTCTTCGAGGCGGGGGATCACGGCATCCCATTCTTCGTGGTCAAGACCGGCCGGATCGAGATGCTACGGGCCACCGGCCCCACCGAGGCGCTCGTCGTCGCCCACGGCCCCGGTCAGTTCACCGGCGAGGCCAACATGCTCTCCGGCCGCCGCTCGCTCGTGCGGGCGCGCGCGGCCGAGCCGGGCGAGGTGATCGAGCTGGATCGCGACCGCATGCTGGGGCTCGTGCAGACCGACAGCGAGCTCAGCGACATCTTCATGCGCGCCTTCATCTTCCGGCGGCTGGAGCTCGTCGCGCACGGGTTCGGCGACGCCGTGCTCGTGGGGTCGATCCATTCCCATGGGACGCTGCGCGTGCGGGAGTTCCTGATGCGCAACGGCCATCCGTACACGTACCTCGACCTCGACCGCGACGCCGGCGTCCAGGATCTGCTGGACCAGTTTCACGTCGCCGCCGAGGACGTGCCCGTCCTGATCTGCCGCGGCGAGGTGGTGCTGCGCAACCCGACCTTGCAGCAGATCGCCGACTGCCTCGGCTTCAACGAGGGGATCGACCAGGGGCAGGCCCGCGACCTGGTCATCGTCGGCGCCGGGCCCTCGGGGCTCGCGGCGGCCGTATACGGCGCGTCGGAGGGGCTCGACGTCCTGGTGCTGGAGTCGAACGCGCCGGGCGGGCAGGCGGGCTCGAGCTCGAAGATCGAGAACTACCTCGGCTTTCCAACCGGCATCTCGGGCCAGGATCTCGCGGAGCGCGCTTATACGCAGGCGCAGAAGTTCGGCGCCCAGCTGATGATCGCCAAAGGCGCCCGGCGGCTCACCTGCGAGCGCCGGCCGTATACCCTCGAGATCGACGAGGGACCCAACGTGCCGGCGCGCGCCGTCGTCATCGCGACCGGCGTCCAGTACCGGAAACCCGCCCTCGAAAACCTTTCGCAGTTCGAGGGTGCGGGCGTCTACTACGGCGCCACCCACATCGAGGCGCAGATGTGCGGCGGCGACGAGGTGATCGTGGTGGGGGGCGGAAACTCGGCCGGCCAGGCCGCCGTCTTCCTCGCCCAGACGGCCCGGCGCGTGCACGTGCTCGTCCGCTCGGACGGGCTGGCGGAGAGCATGTCGCGATATCTGATCCGGCGCATCGAAGAGAGCCCCGCGATCGTGCTGCGGACGCGCACGGAGATCACGGCCCTCGAAGGGGACGATCATCTCGAACGCGTGCGATGGCGGGACGATCGGACCGGCGGCGTCGAGACGCACGGCATCGGTCACGTTTTCATCATGACCGGCGCCGATCCCAGCACGGGCTGGCTCGAGGGGTGCGTCGCGCTCGACGAGAAAGGTTTCATCAAGACGGGACCGGACCTGTCGCCGGACGACCTGGCCACCGCGCGCTGGCCGCTCGCCCGGGCGCCCTATCTGCTGGAGACCAGCCTCCCCGGGGTGTTCGCGGTGGGCGACGTCCGCGGCGGCAGCGTCAAGCGCGTGGCCTCGGCGGTCGGGGAGGGATCGATCGCGGTCTCCTTCGTGCACCGGGTGCTCAACGAATGACCGGGTTCTCAACGAATAAGGAGAGAACGAGGATGGCTGACCAGACCTGTGCTCATCTCGATGCGATCACGACCGTCAAGCACGCCAAGCACCGGGAATGCGAGGAGTGTGTGAAGATCGGCTCCCGCTGGCTCCATCTGCGGACCTGCCAGGAGTGCGGCGTCACGCTCTGCTGCGACAGCTCCCCCAACCGCCACGCCAGCAAGCACGCGGCCGCGGTCGGTCATCCCGTGATCGCCTCGGCGGAGCCCGGCGAGCGCTGGCTGTACTGCTTCCCGGACGAGGCGTTCGCGGAGTACTGAGGGGGCTCGCTGGATCCGATCAACCGGCCGCCGCCAGCCGTCCGTACAGCTCCACGTACTCCCGCCCCTGGACGTCCCAGGAGAAGTCGCGCGTCATGCCGCTGGCCATCATCCGCTGCCAGAGGATGGGGTGGTGGTAGGCGGTGAGGGCGAGGTCGAGCGCCCAGGCGAGGCCCGCGGGGTTGAAGTGCTCGAAGACGAAGCCGGTCCCCTTGCCGGTCGCCGGGTCGAAGGGCTCGACGGTGTCGGCCAGGCCGCCGGTCTTGCGGACGATCGGCGGGGTGCCGTAGCGCAGGCTGTACATCTGGTTGAGGCCGCAGGGCTCGAACTTCGACGGCATGAGGAAGATGTCCGCCCCGGCCTCGATCTGGTGGGCCAGCTTCTCGTTGTAGCCGCGGTAGAACCAGGCCTTGCCCGGGAACCTCTGCTCGAGCTGCTGGAAGAACTCCTCGTAACGCGGCTCGCCGCTGCCGAGCGCCACCAGGCGCATGTCGCGCTGGGTGAGGAAGGCAGGGAGGGTGTCGAAGCAGAGGTCGAACCCCTTCTGCGGCGTCAGCCGCGAGACGATCCCCACCACCGGCGCCGCCGTCCGCTCGTCGAGGCCGGCCTCGCGCAGCAGGGCCCGCTTGCAGTTGCGCTTGCCGGCGAGATCGTCCACCGAGTAGTGGTAGAAGAGGTTGGGATCGGTCGCCGGGTTCCAATCTCCGTAGTCCACGCCGTTGACGATGCCGAACAGGCGGCCGGCACGGGCGCGCAGCAGGCCGTCGAGGCCGAAGCCGAGCTCGGGGCTCTGGATCTCGCGGGCGTAGGTGCGGCTCACCGCGGTCAGCGCGTCCGCCTGCAGGATGCCGTTGCGCAGGAAGTTGAGATACCCCGGCGAGAGGTCGAGCCGGTGCGCGTGCGGAGCCAGCCCGAGATCGGTCAACCGGCTGGAATCGACCACCCCCTGGAAACCGATGTTGTGGATGGTCAGCACCGTCCGCATGCGCTGGAACAGGCCGTCCCAGTCGAAGAAAACCTTTTGATAGACCGGCGCCAGCGCCGTGTGCCAGTCGTGGCAGTGCAGGACGTCGGGGGCCCAGCCCATCCGCTGCGCGCACTCGAAAGTGGCGACGGTGAGCAGGGCGAAGCGCAGCGAGTCGTCGCGGTCGCCGTGATAGATCCCGCCGCTGCCGAACAGGGCGGGGCAGTCGATGAAGTAGACGCCGACCTGGCTCTCCGGCAGCAGCGCGGTGCGCGCGGTGTAGGTGAAGCGATGGGGGCCGAGCCGCACCGGCACGTCGCGGATGAAGTCGACCGGCACGTAGCGGTCCCCCTCCGCGGCGAGGCTGGGATAAAACGGCAAAAAGATCCGCACGTCGTGCCCGGTCCGGTCGAGGAAGCGGGAGAGCCCGGCGACGACGTCGCCGAGGCCGCCGGTCTTCGCGAACGGCGTCACCTCGGCGGCGAGCTGGAGAATCCGCAACGGCTGTCCTCCGCGTCAGATCGTGGTCCCGGGAGGGATCACGGCGTTCTTGTGGACGATGATGATCTTGTCGCGGATCGAATAATTTTCGCCGTCGAAATTCGTCAGCCCGTCCGCATTGATCAGCTTGCAGCCGTCGCCGATGCGGGCGTTGAAGTCGATGATGGCGTTGCGCACCGTGCAGTCCCGGCCGATGCCGATCGGGATCTGGTCGCTCCCCTCAGGGAGGGTCTCCTCCCAGGTGTTGGCCCCCATCACGATCGAGCGCTCGATCACCGAGCCGGCGTGCACGACCGAGCGGACGCCGATGATCGAATCGGCGATATGGCTGCCCGAGAGGATGCTCCCCTCGCTCAGGATCGAGTAGCGCACCGAGCACTCGTTCACCTTGGTCCCCGGCAGGAAGCGGGGGTGGGTGAAGATCCGCAGCTCCGGATGATAGAGGTTGAGCGGCGGCAGCGGCAGCGTGAGATCGAGGTTCGCCTGGTGGAAGCTCGGGATGGTGCCGATGTCGGCCCAGTAGCCGTCGTGCGGGAAGGCCATCACCCGGTACTGGCTGAGCGCCTGGGGGATCACCTCGCGCCCGAAGTCGACGGTGTCGGTGCCCACCAGCAGCTCGCTCAGCACCTCGGGGCGGAAGATGTAGATGCCCATGCTGGCGAGGAAGGTGCCGGTGGAGTCCGCCGGGGCGCCGAGCACGGCCCGGGTCTGCTCGTCGAGCTCGATGGCGTCGAGCTGCTCTGGCTCGGTGGGCTTCTCGACGAAGTCGACGATCCGGCCGGTGGCGTCGAGGCGCAGGATGCCGAACCCCGAAGCCTCCTCGCGGGTGACCAGCTTGACGGCGATCGTCAGGTCGGCGCGCAGTTCCCGGTGGGTGCGCACGAACTTCGAGATGTCCATCAGGTAGAGCTGGTCGCCCGAGAGGATCAGGACCTCGTGGGGACTCTCCTCCAGCAGCCGGGAGAGGGTCTGGCGCACGGCGTCGGCCGTCCCCTGGAACCAGTCGCGGTTGTCCAGCGTCTGCTCGGCGGCCAGGATGTTGACGTAGCCGTTGCTGAAGGCGCTGAAGCGATAGGTCTGGTTGATGTGGCGATGGAGGCTGGTGCTGTTGAACTGGGTGATGACGAAGATCCGGTCGATCCCCGCGTGCAGGCTGTTGCTGATCGGGATGTCGATGAGCCGGAACTTCCCGCCCACCGGCACCGCCGGCTTCGCGCGGTCGCGGGTGAGCGGCCAGAGGCGGGCACCCTGCCCGCCGCCGAGAATAGCTGTGACGATTTTTTCCATGATCCCCTCCCCCCGGCAAGCGCGGGTATCTTATCCCAGGGAGGGTGAGGGAGAGGGGGCGCCCGGGATTTCAGTCCAGCCTCTTACACATCTGTGCCCGTCGGGTCAGCCTGATCCGGCGGCCACAGATGTGTGTAAGAGCCTGGATTTCAATCCCGGGTGATAGAGCTGCCTGTCGTTCGGGCCGCGCTAGAATGGATCCGTGACCGATCCCACCCCCCGCCGCCCCCTCCACTGGGACTACCTCGGCCGCGTCCCTTACGCGGAGGCGGTCGAGCTGCAGCTCGCGGCGCGCGCGGCCCTCAAGAGCGGCGAGGGCAGGAGCGGCGAGGGGCCGGAGCGCTTCTTCCTGCTCGAGCACCCCCACGTCTACACCCTGGGTCGCAACGCCAGCGGCGAGGACGTGCTGGCGAGCCCGGAGTGGCTGGCCGCCCGCGGGGTCGAGATCGCCGAGTGCGACCGCGGCGGCCAGGTCACCTATCACGGCCCCGGGCAGTTGGTCGGCTATCCGGTCGTCAACCTCAGCCCCGACCGGCGGGACATCCGCCGCTACGTGCGCGACCTCCAGGAGGTGCTGATCCGCACCCTCGCGGATTACGGGGTGGCCGGCCGGCCGGGCGAGGAGGCTGCTTTCATCGGCGTCTGGGCGGGCGACGAGAAGATCGCCTCGATCGGCGTCCATCTCTCGCGGTGGATCACCACCCACGGCTTCGCCCTCAACGTCTCGACCGACCTCTCCTACTTCGCGGGGATCATCCCCTGCGGTCTCCAGCAGGTCCGCATGACCTCGATCGAGCGGCTGACGGGGCGGGCGCCGGCGCTCCCCGAGATCGCCGCCGTCGCCGCCCGGCACTTCGGCGAGGTGTTCGACCGCGAGCTGGTCGCCGTTGCACCCTCCCTCCTCACGGTGGGGGAGCGGTGAGGGTCAATCTCGGCCTCAACGCGGTGATCGTGGCGGTCACCGCGGAGGTTCCCCGCATTCTCACCGTCGCCCGTTCCGGCGGCGGTGCCGCGCCCGAGGACGCCCTGCCGTTCGGCCCGCTGGAGCCGGAGACCGACCGCACCCTCGACCTCGGCCTGCGCCGCTGGGTGCGCGAGCAGACCGGCCTCGATCTCGGCTACGTCGAGCAGCTCTACACCTTCGGCGACCGCTACCGCGATCCGCGCGAGACGCAGGCCGGGCCGCGCGGCGTCTCGGTGGCCTACCTGGCGCTGGTGCGCGAGGTCACCGTCCACGCGGAAGCCCGCTGGCGGGACTGGTACGAGTTCTTCCCCTGGGAGGATTGGCGCTCCGGCCGCCCTGAGGTGATCGACGGCTCGATCGCCCCCGCCCTCGACGCCTGGGTGGAGACCGCCCCCGACCGCCTCCTGCGGCTGGAGCGGCGGCAGCGGGCGGACATCGTCTTCGGGCTTGGCGGCGTCGGCTGGGACGGCGAGCGGGTGCTCGAGCGCTACGAGTTGCTCTACGAGGCCTATCTGGTGCCGGAAGCCTGGCGGGACCGCGAGGCGACCGGCGGCGCCGCCGAGGCGCGGCGGCCGGCGCCCTCGGAAGTGCCGGCGCTGCTGCCCGGCCGGCCGATGCTGTTCGACCACCGGCGCATCCTCGCCACCGCCCTCGGCCGCCTGCGGGGGAAGCTCAAATACCGGCCGGTCGTTTTCGAGCTGCTGCCGCCCACCTTCACATTGCTGCAACTCCAGCGGGTGGTGGAGGCGCTGGCCGGCGTGCGACTCCACAAGCAGAACTTCCGCCGCCTGGTCGAGAACGCCGGCTTGGTGGAGGGCACCGGCCGTCAGGACGCCCAGACCGGCGGCCGTCCGGCCGAGCTGTTCGTCTTCCGCCGCGAAGTGCTGCGCGAGCGCCCGGCGCCGGGCGTGGGGCTGCCCGGAGTGCGGCGGGTCTCGACCCTGTAATCCATCACGAGCGCCGGAGTCCGCATCACGGGCGCCGCGGGGCGCATCACCCACTCCGCGAGCTGCGCCATTCGCCCCGCGAGCTGCGTCATGCGACCCGCGGGTCGCATCACAGGCCCCGTGAGCTGCTTCATGCATTCCGGCGAGAGCATCACCCGCTCCGCGGAATGCACGATTCGCCCCGCGGCTTTCATCACGCGCCCCGTGGGGCGAATGATGCGGGCGGCGGATTGCCTGGCGCGCCCCGGGAGCTGAGTAATGCAGTCCGCGGGGATCGTGTCTCGCCCCGTGGGGCTCGTGATGGGTGAGCCGCGCCGTGTCTCGCGAACCTCCTCGCGCCGAGCGCGGCGGCGCAACTTCGTGATGCACGCCAAGGGGTGGCATGCCGGCGAGCGCCCAATCGTGATGCAGGTATAGTCGTTCCTGATGCAAAACCCGGATGGAGTGTCCCGCCGGCGCGGGCGTCGCATTACCGGCCGGGAGGAGGAGAGCCCGCTCAAGTCTTCCTGTATTGCGTGGTCGCCTTGCCGCTGCCCCTCCGCTGGAGGGTGAGCGTTCCCCCGTTCACCAGATCCTGCAAGGCCCGGTAGAGAGAGCCGCGATCCGGCTCGTAGCCGAGCACCCGGCAGATGTCGTTCCGGTCGAATACCTCCGGAACGCTCGCCAGCGCCGCCCCGACCCCCGCCTCCAGCTCTCCGGCCTTGTGGCGGCGAGGGCGGGATGGAGCCGGCGGCGAAGGTCTGCTCGGGACGGCGGCCGGTTCCGCCACCGGCCCGGCACCGAGGGCCAGATCCTCCTCGGCGGTGGTCATCCAGACCAGCTCGAGGGCTCGGAGCTGTTGCCGGTGCGCCGCCTCCAGAAGCGCGGTCCCCTCCCGGAACTGCTCCTCCAGCCTCCGTTTGCGCTGCTCGTATTCTTCGCGTCTCATGTTCGTGCACGAGATTGCATCACAAGGGTGGGACGGGAGGCAAGACCAACTTGCCCATCAGACCCTGTCCGTAGCAAGATCTCGACATGCCAAAACGTGAGCTGCAGAATAACTTGCAGCACCAGCGCCTTGCCGCTTTGCTGGTAAAGCTTGAGCAAGAGCATGGGCCGATCGATGCGCCCGTTATGGAAGAGGTGCGGCGAGAATGGCCAGCCTCCGGAGAGCGGGACCGCAAGCGTCGCAGCGCCTGATTCTGGATTCCGGAGCGGTCATCGCGCTGTCCCGGGGGGACCGGAGAGCGCGGGCCTTCCTGGTTCGGGCTCAGGAACTGGGGACGCCGGTCGAGATTCCGGTGGTCGTCCTGGCCGAGACGATGCGCGGCGGACCGCGCGACGTGCCGGTCAACCGTGTGCTGAAGGGGGTTGGTTCGGTGCCCGCGGCCCATGAAGTCCATGGGCGCGGGGGCAGCAAAGGGGCAGTACGCTCGTGGTAAGCTGATCTTGGAGAGAAGCGATGAAGACAGCGCTGAGAGTGGAAGGCGAGATCACCGAAGACGGACACCTTCTGGTCGATCTGCCACCTGAGTTACCCCATGGCCGGGTTGTTGTGACTCTGGAGCCCCTGCACGATGAGAATCTCGAATTGCCGGAGGAAGACCTGAAGGGGGCTGATCTCACCGCGGAAGAGATCGCCTCGTCACCGGAGATCGGTGCCTGGGCTGGAGATCGTGAGGTTCAAAGCGGTGCGGAGTACGTGGAGCAGCTCCGCGGGGCCTCTTCTCGGTATTCATGGTGACCGACGCGGTCCTCGATACTTCCATTGTCATCGATCTGCTCCGTGGCTTCCAACCGGCTACGGACTGGTTCGCCAGCCTGGGCCGCCAACGCGTGGCCATCACCCCGGTGGTCTGGATGGAGACGGTCCAGGGCGCGACCCATCAAGTGAAACGCGCCCAGGCAATTCGCTTCTTACGCCAGTTTCGTATCGAGCATCCCACGGAAGACGACAATCGTTGGGCGATGCGGCAGATCGCCCGCTTTCACCTGAGCCACGGGATCCAGCTCCAGGACGCCATGATCGCTTCGGTGGCTGCCCGGCTTGCGGTGCCTTTATACACCACCAATCTCAAGCATTTTCAGCCGCTTCCCTCGGTCGACGCAAAGAAGCCTTATTGATCGCGTCCTCTTGTCTCTGTTTTCCTTTAGAATAGTGCCGATTCCAGGAGGAACGACCATGCTTCGCCTCACTCCTGCGGCCCTTGCTGGCGCCGCGTTGCTCGCGCTGTCTTTGCCCTCTGCCGCGCAGCACGAGATCCAGAAACCCCAGGGCACGTGGCAGACGCCCGGAGAGATCCAGAAGCCCACAGGCCCATGGCAGACGCCCGGCGCGATCCAGGTGCCGAAGGGGATTCAGGCGATCCATGCGGAGGCGGAGAAGTGCACCCAGCGTTTCCAGGTGGTCTCGGACGCCCTGTTCGAGTTCGACAAGGCGACGCTGACTCCGAACGCCGAGGAGACCCTAGACGCCCTGGTGCCGCTCCTCGCCAAGGCCGGCAGGCATCCGGCGACGGTGGAAGGCCACACCGACGCCAAAGGCGCCGATGCCTACAATCAGACGCTGAGCGAAAAGCGGGCGCAGACGGTCAAGGATTGGCTCGTGTCTCATGGTGCGCTCCCCGCGGCGACGCCCACGGCCGGGTGGGGGAAGCGTCATCCGGTGGCGCCGAACACCAGGCCCGACGGCTCGGACGATCCGGCAGGACGCCAGAAGAACCGGCGGGTAGAGGTGGTTCTGGACCTCTGCAAGTAGGATAGCTGAGGGTGACCGTATGAAGAGAAGAGGGGCGATCCGGTAGCGGCGCCGTTGAGGGCGACCGCAGGTCGCCCCTACACCTGCGGTCGAGATCTGTTGTAGGGGCGACCTGCGGTCGCCCTCAACGCGTGTTGTCTGGATAGCTCTGGCCGGGCCGGCCCTTCTGAAGCGGTTTCCTACTCGACCGAGCAGTGGTCCTCACAGAGGCACGAGCCGCCTATGCGCCCGCAATGGATGACGCAGTTGCAGCCCGGGTCGAGGCAGTAATCCGGGCAAAGGCCTCCCGCCACCGCCGCTTTCGGCGAGAGCATCCCCGTGAGGCTTCCGGTCAGCAACGCCACGGCCAGGACCAGCTTCGAAATCGTCTTGCGCACTATGACCTCCTCAACCTTGGTTTCACCAGGCAGCGAGCCCATCTCCCCACCGGTTCCGCAGGCCATTATTGATACCTCGAAAAAGCAGTCAAGCCCTCGGCCTCGCGAGCAACCCCGCCGGATCTGAGCCGGCCTCCCAGAGCCTCCGGGCGCGGGCGGCGGCCTCTTCCGCCCCGGGCAGGTCGCCGCTGTACCGCAAGGCGTTGCCGAGGAAGCCCAGCGCGTAACCCTCCAGACGCGAGCGCCAGGCGTCCTCGCCTGGCGACAGCTCGGCCACGCGGTGAGCCAGCCGGGCCAACTCCACGGCGTGGTCCGCCGCCTTTTCGCTTTCATGGCAGAGCCGCTCCGCGAGCGCCCAGACCTGAAACTCCCGGCAGCTTTCCACCAGGAACCGCCGCTCCTCGGCGGAGCGGGGCTCCAGGCGTCCCCAGAGATCGGCGGCCTCGATGCGGTCTTCCGGCGAGGGTGACACGGCGCCCTCCCCGGGTGGCCCGTCCAGCGAGTCGAGTCTGGCGAGGAACGCCGCGAGGGTCGCGCGGCCGGCGCTGGAGAGGGCGCGGTCGAGCTCCATGAAGCTTTGGTCCATCTCCTCGCAGCTCACGCGGGAGGAGGGAGCCGCCGCGTCGCGGGCCGCGCTCAGCGTCGGCAGAAGACAGATCTCCACAAAAGGCATCGGCAGGCCCACGGCGGCGGCGAGCCGCTCCAGGGTCCTCCGGGGCGGCACCGTCCGGCCGGTCTCGTAGTGGGAGATCGAGCTGGCATCCACGCCCGCGGCGGCGGCCAGCTCCGCCTGATCCCAATTTCGGAGCTCGCGCAGAACTCGGACCAGCAGCTTCAGGTCTTCCGGGTCGTCGTGCTCTTCCATCTTCCTTTCTCCTCAGAATACTCCCGCATGGATTTTAAGGTGGATTTTTCTACCGTA
Organism: uncultured Acidobacteriota bacterium; assembly: GCA_963698025.1. GTDB lineage: Bacteria > Acidobacteriota > Thermoanaerobaculia > Multivoradales > UBA5704 > DATARR01. The sequence goes on from OY969112.1 coordinate 6,042,389, forward strand.
TCTACAGCACCCTATTCCCTGCGGGAGCGACCGGACGGCCGATGAAGGCCGCGCCGGTGCCGTCTCCCCAAAGGAGCCGCGCATGTTCCGACGTCCTCTTCTTCGTACGCTCGCCGTTCTGGTGATCTCCCTGGCCCTCACCGCGCCTCTATGCGAAGCCGCCTCCCGGGGCTCCTCGGCGCCCCCCGCCCGTCCCATCGGGATCTGGGAGTGGGTGACGAGCCTCTGGGCCAAGAATGGCTGCAGCATCGATCCGGGCGGTATTTGCGCCCCCAGCCCGAACTCCTCGGGCCACTCCGCCGTCCCCGTTCCCTCCGGGAGCAACTTGGATGAGGGCTGTGCGCTCGATCCGGGCGGCAGGACCTGCGGAGGGCACTCGTAGTCGCGCCCTTCAACCTTCGAAGCGCAGTTGAGGGTCGTGCTGGGCCCGGTGGAGGAACAGCACGACCTGCCGCGCCAGCTCCGCCGAGGCGACCTCGCGATAGGCGGCGTCGCAAAAGACCTGGAGCGCCGCGAGCGCTTCGCGGTGAACCCCCTGGGTCCGGAAGATCCACAGCATCTCCTCGGCGAGAGAGCGAACCTGCCGGGTGCGCCCTTGCTCCAGGAGAAGAGCTGCCAGCTCCAGGGTGACCAGCGCGCAGTCGTAGGCCATCTCGCGGGCGGTGAAGTCTCGCCGAACCTGCTCGAAGGAGGTCCGCGCATCCTCCCCGCGCCCGAGCCCGGCCGCAATCTTTCCCTTCAGCCAGACCACCCGCACCAAGTCCAGCTCCTTCCTCAAGGCCACGGCCAGCTCCTGGACCTCGGGCAGCAGCGCCTCGGCCTCTGCGTACCTGCCCAGGTGGCAGAGATTGACGATCAGGTTGAAGCGGAGAACACAGAGCAGGCGCGGCTCACGGTGTTCATCAACAAGCGGTGCCGCCTCGCGCAATGCCTCGATGGCACGCTCGGCATCTCCCATCTGCTCCAGGGTGACAGCCTTGTTCATCAGGATGCGTCCCGCAGACATTCGAGGTGCGGCGATCAGGGCGCCGTCGAGCCGGTTCAACGCTTCGGCAAAATGCCGCTGAGCTCGGCAAAGAGATGCTTCGCGATCCAGCAGGCGCCATTCGGCGAGCAGCCCCGGTCCGGCTCCGGCTCCGGACTTCCATAGCTTCCAGGCGCTAGCGAAAGTCTCCTCCGCTCCCGCCAGGTCGCAGCCGACTCGCCGGGCGTTGGCGACAAAGCCCAGAGCGTAGCCCTTCAGGCGAGAGCGCCAAGGCTCTCCGCCCGGCGTCAGCTCCGCCACCCGATGGGCCAGCCGGGCCAGCTCCAGGGCGCGATCGGCCCGGTCCGACGCCGCCTCTTCGCTCTCGTGGCAGAGGCGCTCGGCCAGAGCCCAGAGCTGAAACTCCTGGGAGCTCTCCACGAGCAGCCGCCGCTGGGCGGGCGTCGCGTTCGCGAGCCGCTCCCAGAGCCCTGCCGCTTTGCGCCGGTCCCGCCGCGCCCGGTGGGCCCGCAGCCGGCCCAGCATGTGCCCCTCGGTCGCATCCATCGCCCTCACTCCCAGCCGGGCGGCGAGCTGCCGGACCCACCGGAGATCGTCCGGGGTCGGATCCACGGGCGAGCGGGGAGTCGTCTGCGTGGCCTCGACGTTCCAGTTGACGCTGAGCAGGAAGAGGTCGATGGCCGCGCCGTCGAAGCCCATCGCGCCGACGAGCGTCTCCAGCCGCTCGCGGGAGAGCTTCCGCGCCCCCCTCTCGTAGAGGGAGATCATCTTCGCCGAAGTTCCGCTGGCCGCGGCGAGGTCACGCCCGGTCCAGCCCCGCGACTTCCGGAGGGTGGCGAGGACCAGACTGAGGGGCGGAGGGGCGGGTCGGGGCATCGTCGGATCGTCGGCTCTCGTCGCGTTCTCTGAAAATAGAGTAGCTTGATTCGCTCCTTCCGTGACATCCCCACGACATTTCGTGCGCTCTCTACGCTTCACGCCGGGGGAGATGCTGGGAAAAGGGTACTCGCCCTCCAGCCCTCCTGGAACCGCGCCGCATGCCCGTTCCCGGGAGAACCGTCCACCAGTAACGTCTGGCGCTGACAAGGAGGGACGGATGACCCAGACCGAGAGCCTGGCCGGAAACCTGGAGGCCGCGGCCCAACAGGAGCTGCGGGAGATCGTCGAGGCGCTGAACGGCATCCAGGAGAGATTGAAGGCGATTCACCAGCGCCTGCCCGCCCCAACGGATGCGGAGACGGCAGAGGATGCCGGCGACGGGAAGGATGTCTCGACAGAGATCCGCTCGGTCATCGAGTGCGTGCTCGCCGACAGCCTGGGGCCCGCGATCCGGGATCTCGAGGCGGCCTCTCGCGGTGGCGGCAAGAACCGGATCAAGGACCCGAGGTAGAGCCCACCCCATAGCCATCGTTGAGGTAGAATCTGTGCCGGGGGGAGAAGACCAAAATGGCCCGGATCAATTTCTGTGAAGGTCTATCCGCTAGGACGGATCGGGTGGCGCGGTGCCCCCAAAGATAAGAGACTTGGTGAGCAAGCTTGAACGGGCAGGTTTCGTCAACCGGGGTGGAAAGGGAAGCCATCGGAACTACGCTCACCCCAAAGTGTCGAAACCGATCACAATATCAGGCGCCCTCGGCGACGACGCAAAACGTTATCAGGTTCGCGCCGTTGAGCAGGTGGTCAAGGAGTCGAAGTCATGAAAGACAGCGCCAGATACGCGAAGATCGTTGAATGGTCGGAGGAAGACCAGTGCTTCGTCGGCAGCTCTCCTGGGCTGATCTACGGCGGCTGCCACGGCCAGGATGAAAGGGACGTTTTCGATCAGCTGTGCCTGATCGTGGAAGAGGCCATCGAGCTCTACAAAGAGGATGGGAAACCGTTGCCTCCGCCTACTGCCGGGCGAGACTTCGCCAACAAGATGCAGAATGTCGCGTAACCCGCAAGGGCTACGCGAACCCGCGAGGGCTACGCGATAGGGAACGGCCTTACGGCGCGCCTTCGAAGAGCGCCTCGGTCGGCAGGGTCTGCGGGCCGTTCTCGTTGCAGACCGCGTATTTGGCCGGGTACATCGAGACCCCCGCGTGCTCGCCGCGCGCGTTCAGAATGTAGAAATTGAGCCCGAAGTTGGGCTGGCGGCGATCGTTCAGCAACCTTTTTTCGACGGTGTTGGCGACCGTGCGCCGGAGCGCTTCCATCCCCGCGTCCTTGGGGTGCGCGCCGCGGCGCAGGGCCTCGACGATGAGGAACGAGGAGAGGTTGTAGAGGTTCGCCTCGCCGCGCCCGGTGGAGCCGGCGGCGCCGACCGCGCCGTCGACGTAGAGGCCGGCGCCGAGGATGGGGGAGTCCCCCACGCGGCCGGGGATCTTCCAGGCCAGGCCGCTCGTCGTCGTCACGCCGCAGATCTCCCCCTTGGCATTGATGCCGTCGCAGTTGATGGTGCCCCAGAGGTGATCGGGATCGATCAGCCCCTCGCGGGCCATCTGCACGCCCGCCCTCCTGCCCGCCTCGGCGCGGTCCTTGGGATCGAGGTAGTGCGAGGGGTCGGTCCGGCGCTTCCATTCGAGCCAGAGGCGGCGCGATTTCTCGGTGTTGAGGTCGTCCTCGATCTTGAACCCGAGGCCGCGGGCGAACTCCTGCGCTCCCTTGCCGACGAGCAGGTGATGGTCCGTCATCTCCAGGACCGCCTTGGCGACGAGCGAAGGGGTGCGCACCCCTTCGAGGCACGCCACGCCGCCGGCCCGCTTCTGCGGACCGTGCATGCAGCAGGAGTCGAGCTGCACGACCCCTTCGGCGTTGGGCAGGCCGCCATAGCCGACGCTGTCGTCCTCGGGGTCGAGCTCGACGATGTTGACCCCGGCGATCAGCGCGTCGAGGACGTCCGACCCCTGGGTGATCAGGGTGAAGGCCTTCTGGACGCAGGTGACGTCGCCGCCGTTCCTGGCGACGTTGCCGTTGGCGGCGGAGATCACCACGGGCTTGACGCCCTTCGGCGCCAGCACCGCCGGGGCCTCCCCGAAGACCCCGCGTGGCAGGGCCGCGGCAAGGCCGGCGGCGGCGCCGGCACGGATCAACTCACGGCGGTTCAGCTTGTCGCTCATCGTGGGTCCTCCTCCTGGGTCGAAAGGATCAATCGGGAGCGGCAAGCATAGCGCGGATGCAAGGCGCTGGATGGTGCCTGGTATCCGTGTCCTCCCTTCCCTCGCGTCGTCTCTTCACGATATCTTTGACGCGCATCTGGAGAGTTCCTATACTCGAAGCCATGGCCGAGCCCGCGTGGAAGACCCCCCTCGAGGAGAGCGAAGAGCCGGATGGTGGCTACTCCGGCGTCGTCCTGCTCCAGCGCTGGGTCGAGCGTCCGGACGGCAGCTTCGAGCTTGTGGAAAGACCGGTGACGCTGGAGGACTATCTCGATCCGCAGCTCGAGGACAAATTGATCCAGGGAAACCCTCACGCTCTCGTTCGCCGCACCCTCGCCGACCTTCTGTACCGGTACTTCCTGCCGGACGGGGACGTATTCGTCCTGGAGGACGTGAAAGTCCTGCTCGGTCCGGGCTTTCCGAGTCCGGGCCCCGACGTCTCGGTGATCCGGGGAGCGCGGGAACGGGACCCCGATTTCGACAGCTTCGACACGGTGAAGCAGGGAGCTCTCCCCTGCCTCCTGATCGAGGTCATCTCCCCCTCCGACGCCCGGGTCCGCCGCATGGACGAGGTGGACAAGAAGGATCTCTACGAGCGGGTCGGCATCCCCGAGTACCTGCTGGTGGATCTCCCGCGCCGAGCCACGGGGCATCGCTTCCGGATCCGGGGGTACCGGCTGGGAGACGGCCGGCGCTATCAGCCGATCGAACCGGACGGAGAGGGGCGCTTCCTTGCCGAAACGGCGGGACTCCGGTTCGGCGTTTCGCAGGATGGACAGTGGTTCGAGGTCTTCGTCGCCGCTACCGGCGAGCGGCTCCTGACCTCCTGGGAAGCGGAGGAGAAGGCCTCTCGCGAAGCGGAGGCCCGGAAGGCGGCCGAAGAGGAGCTGGTCCGTCTGCGCGCCGAGATCGAGCGGCTCAAGAATCGAGCGTAGCGCAGTCCATGATCCGCCTGGCCACGGAACGAGACGCGGAAGCCATCCAGCGGATCTACGCGCCGTTCGTTCTCCATACGGCGGTCTCCTTCGAGACGGAACCACCCAGCGTCGACCAGATGCGCTCGCGCATCGTCAAGACCCTCGCGCGCCTGCCCTGGCTGGTCTGCGAATGGAACGATGATCGAGAAAATAACGTGATCGGTTATGTCTATGCCAGCCAGCACCGGGAACGTCCGGGTTACACCTGGTCCGTGGACGTTGCCGTCTACATCGACGAGGAGCACCGGCGGCATGGGGTCGGGAGGGCGTTGTATACGTCCCTGTTCCAGGCGCTCCGGCTGCAGGGGTTCTATAACGCCTATGCCGGAATCGCCCTGCCCAACCCGGGCAGCGTCGGCCTGCACGAGTCCCTGGGGTTCGAGCCGGTCGGGATCTACCGTGCCATCGGCTACAAGCTCGGCGGCTGGCACGACGTGGGGTGGTGGCAGCTCGCGTTGCGGCCCCACTCCGCGGCTCCGGCACCCCCGAGGGACATCGGCTCGGTGGCTGCCGGCGCGGAGTGGGACGCCGCGATGCGGTCAGGCCTGGCGCTGCTGAGACTGTAGCGGCTCCTCCAGACCCGGGCCGGACCGGCCGAGGCGGACCAGCCGCCGGAGCTCAAGCGCCCACTGCACGCAGCAACCGGCGACGAGGGCGATCACGCAGAGGCCGGCCCAGTGATTCAGCTTCTCCACGTTCGCCAGATACGGGTCACGGCCCGGACCCGCGAGGACGATCCACCGGCCCACCTGCAGAGAGAGGCCCAGCACCACCAGGGCGGCGCTCGTCGCCACCAGGCGCGCCACCCAGTAGAACCGGGCCCACCGGGGGCGGACCAGGACGACGCACGACCGGATCACTCCCAGCAGCATGAGCGGGAGAAGCGCCCGGAACACGAGCTGCGAGCCCGGTCCGAAGCTCAACGTCGCGTTACTGCCTCCGAAGATCGTTCGCGGATAGTACGGCGCGGCCACCCACCAGCTGATCAGAAGGCCGAGGATGATCAGCTCGGCGATCGACTGGGAGCGCGGAATCCGCTGCTCGTCCTTCACCGTGGGGGCCTTGGCGAGCAGGCTCCGCGGGTTCCAGTTGTCGAGGAACCGGGTCGACGAATTCTCCGCCAGGGCGAAGATGCCGGTGATGATCGCGAACTGCAGGACGAAATGGGAAAGGAACGCGGCCGCCGTCTGCAGGACCGGCTGGTGGCCGGCGTAGGCGATCACGGCGCCCACGCAGACGATCAGCGTGATCGCCAGGTTGAGCGACAAAATCTTTATATAGAGCGGAAACAGCACCGGGCCGATCAACTGGCGGCCGAAGGCCACGCTGCGCTGGCTCGTCTGATAGCGGCCCGCCACCTGCATGGGGCTGCCATGCCGCTGGAGGATGACCTCCTGCTCGGCCTCCGTCAGCGGCCGGCCGAGCTCGGCCTCCCGATCTTCCATCTGCGACAGGATGTCGTCCGACAGCTCTTTGATGATGTCGTCCTGCTGCCCGCTGGGCAGGAGGACCTTGATGGCTTTCAGATAGCGATCGAGGAGCTCCATGGTCATGCCTCCTGGAGAATTCGGTTTAGCGACGTGTTGATGCGTTGCCATTCATCGAGCAGTTGCTCGAGGATCCGCTCGCCCTCCGGCGAGAGGCGGTAGAAGCGTTTTTTGCGCTTGTTCTCCTCGCGCCACTCGCTGGCCAGCAGGCCTTGGGCTTCCAGCCGCCGGAGCAGCGGGTAGAGGGTGCCTTCGTCGATCTCCAGCCCCTGATCGGCGAGGGCCTTGCGGAGCGTGTAGCCGTAGTGCTCGGCCCGCAGCTGGACCAGCACGGCCAGGATCAGGCAGCCGCGGCGCAACTCGAGGCGGAGGTTTTCGAAGAGGTCGGCGTCCATCGGGTCTACTGTTCCTCGCATAGTGTGTGATGCACACTGTACGACGCACAGTACAAGCTGTCAAGGCCTTCCGCCCGGGCAGATTTCCCCCGCCGATCCTGTTATAGGTCCTGAGCGACGGAGTGACGCCCTCTTGACAACTCGATATACTCACTTTTAGTATAAGCCTCGGCCGGCAAGTCCGGCCCTTTCTTATAGGCTCTATATGCTCATCAAGAGCATAGGGGGACATCGATGAACCTGGAGACGCCTCGGCCGTACGCTTCCCTCGATTACACGCCGGAGGTGGCGCGGGCCACCGCCGCCATCCACGAGAAGGTGCGCTCGGTGATCCCGGATCTGGAGTGGCCGGTCTTCGCTCCCTATATCGCGGCCATCAACGAGCTGAAGCGGCAGAGGAACGCCGTCATCATCGCCCACAACTACCAGACGCCGGAGATCTTCCACGGCGTGGCGGACTTCGTCGGCGACTCGCTGTCGATGGCGCAGCAGGGGGCGAAGACGGACGCCGAGGTGATCGTGCTGGCCGGCGTCCACTTCATGGCGGAGACGGCGAAGATCCTCTCGCCGGAGAAGACCGTGCTGATCCCCGACCTGCGGGCCGGCTGCTCGCTCGCCGCTTCGATCACGGCCGAGGACATCCGCCTGCTGCGCCAGCGCTATCCCGGCGTGCCGGTGGTGACCTACGTCAACACCTCGGCGGCGGTGAAGGCGGAGTCGGACATCTGCTGCACCTCGGCCAACGCGGTGGAGGTGGTGGAGTCGCTGGGGGTGGACCGGGTGATCTTCCTGCCCGACGAGTTCCTCGGCAAGTGGGTGGCCTCGCAGACGAACGTCCAGATCATCCTCTGGAAGGGGCACTGCGAGGTGCACGAGCGCTTCACCGGTTCCGAGCTGCGCGCCTATCGTGCAGCCCAGGGGGAGGGGGTCCAGATCCTCGCCCACCCCGAGTGCCCGCCGGAGGTGCTGGCCGAAGCCGATTTCGTGGGCTCCACGGCGGCGATGATCCGCCACGTCGACCAGGCCCGGCCGCGGCGGGTGGTGCTGATCACCGAGTGCTCGATGAGCGACAACGTGGCGGTCGAGTTCCCCGACGTCGAGTTCGTCCGCCCGTGCAACCTCTGCCCGCACATGAAGCGGATCACCCTGCCGAAGATCCTGCACTCGCTGCAGACGATGGAATACGACGTGCAGGTCGATCCCCAGGTGGCGGGACGCGCCCGCCTGGCGGTCGAGCGGATGCTGGCGGTCGGGAGGAGGGACGGGAAATGAGCGGACTTCGCGGTGGCTTCGAGGGAAGGGGTTCGGGGATCGACGGGGTCTCGCGCTCCGAGGTCCTGGTGGTGGGGAGCGGCGCGGCCGGCCTGACCGCCGCGCTCGGCTGCGCCCCCCTGCGCGCCACGGTGCTGACCAAGACGCGCCTGGGTTTTGGCGGCTCCAGCCCCTGGGCGCAAGGGGGGATCGCCGCCGCCGTCGGCCGCGATGACGCGCCGGCCCTCCACGCGGCGGACACGCTGGCCGCCGGCGCCGGGCTCAACGATCCGCACGTGGTCGACATCCTGACCGCCGAGGGGCCGGAGCGGGTGAAGGCACTGCTCGCCCTGGGCGCCCACTTCGATCTCGACGACACGGGCTCGCTCTCCCTCGGCCGCGAGGCCGCCCACAGCCGCCGCCGCATCCTCCACGCCCGCGACGCCACCGGCGCCGAGGTAGTGCGCACCCTCGTCGAGGCCGTGCGCCGCGCTCCCGAGGTACGGGTGGTGGACGAGGCCTTCGCCATCGATCTCGCGCTGGAAGACGGCCGGGTGGTCGGCCTGCTCGCCGTCCACGCCGACGGCCGCCGCGTGCTCCATCTCGCCCCCGCCGTGGTGCTGGCGACTGGCGGCCTCGGGCAGCTCTATCTCCACACGACCAATCCGAAAGAGGCCACCGGCGACGGCCTCGCCATGGCGGCGCGCGCCGGCGCCCGGCTGGTCGACCTCGAATTCGTGCAGTTCCACCCCACGGCGCTGGCGACCGGGGCCGATCCCATGCCGCTGCTGACCGAGGCGTTGCGCGGCGAGGGGGCGATCCTGATCGACGACCGGGGCGAACGCTTCATGGTGGGCGAGCACCCGGACGCGGAGCTCGCCCCGCGCGACGTGGTGGCGCGGGCGATCTGGCGGCGGCTGATGACCGGCCGCCGCACTTTCCTCGACGCCCGGCAGGCAGTGGGGGAGGAGTTTCCGGAGCACTTCCCGACTGTCTTCCATCTCTGCCAGGAGCACGGGCTCGACCCGCGGACCGAGCCGATCCCGGTGGCTCCGGCCGCCCATTACCACATGGGGGGCATCGCGGTGGACGACAACGGCCGTACCTCGCTGCCCGGCCTCTGGGCCTGCGGCGAGGTCACCGCGACCGGGGCCCACGGAGCCAACCGCCTGGCGAGCAACTCGCTCCTGGAGGCGCTGGTGTTCGGCGCCCGGGTGGCGGACGACCTGCGGTCCGGGCTGCCGTCCTCGGGCAAGACGCCGCGCGGCCGGCTGGCCGGCGGCGCCTCCTCAGGGATGGCCGCGCCGGGCGACGCGGAGCTGACCATGGCGGTGCGGCGGCTGATGTGGGAGAAGGTCGGCCTGGTGCGCGACGAGGTCGGCCTCGCCGCCGCCGTTGCCGAGCTGCGGCGCCTCGCCACGGTTCACCGCCAGGCTTCCGGAGAGGCGAGAAACCTCCTGAGCGTCGGCCGGCTGGTCGCCGAGGCGGCGCTGGAGCGGCGGGAGAGCCGGGGCGGCCACTACCGTTCCGACTATCCGGCGGCCGATCCCGCCTGGCAGCGGCGGCTGTTCCTGACCGCCACGCCGGACGGCGCGATCCATTTCGAGCCAGTCGAAGCGCCGGCCCTCGCCGCCGCGGGGAGCCGCCTGTCGTGAGCGTGGACGGCGCGGCCGCCGTCCACCTCCCTCCGCTCTATCCGATCCTCTACGAGCCCCTGGTCCGCCGGGCGCTGGAGGAGGATCTGGGCCGGGCAGGGGACCTGACGAGCGACGCCATCCTGCCGCCGGACCTCCTGGCCGAGGCGAAGGTCGTCGCCCGCGCCGCGGGCCGGATCGCGGGCCTTCCGGCGTCGCTCTCCGCTTTCCGGTTGCTCGATTTTTCAATCCGGATCGAGGAGCGCGCCGCCGACGGCCAGGACGTCGAGGCGGGGACCGTCCTGGCGACCGTCCATGGCCCGGCCCGCTCCATCCTCTCGGCCGAGCGCACGGCGCTGAACCTGCTGGGCCGGCTCTGCGGCATCGCCACCGCCACGCGCGACATGCAGGCGTTGGTCGCCCCGCACGGCGCTCACGTCGTCTGCACCCGCAAGACCACCCCCGGCCTGCGGGCGCTCGAGAAGTACGCCGTCCGCTGCGGCGGCGGCCACAACCACCGCTTCGGGCTGGACGACGCCGTGCTGATCAAGGACAACCACATCGCGCTGGCCGGCGGCCTCCGCCCCGCCGTCGAGCGCGCTCGACGGGCGGTCGGCCACCTGGTGAAGATCGAGGTCGAGGTGGACTCCCTGGAACAGCTCCGCGAGGCTCTCGACCTGGGAGCTGACGTGGTGCTCCTCGACAACATGCCCATCGAGACCCTCCGCGAGGCGGTCGCGATGGCCAGGGGGCGGGCGATTACGGAAGCCTCGGGGGGAATTAACCCCAAAACCGCCGGCCCAATTGCGGCGACAGGGGTGAATCTCCTGTCGATGGGGTGGTTGACGCACAGCGCGCCGTCGCTGGACGTGGCGCTGGATGTGGGGTAGGGAGGCCGGGTTACGGGGTGTCTTCCCCCGGAAATTCACGGGCGAGGATTCCAGCGACCTGGTCTCTGAGGAGCGGAGCCTCTTCCGTGGCCGCGACCCAGACGATCGGCCACTCGACCGCGAAGTAGGCATGGACGGCGATGTTGCGGAACGCGACAATGTCGCGCCAGGGAATCTGGGGGTAGCGCTCGCAGAATTCAGGAGGAAGCCGGGCGGTGGCCTCGCCGATCACGGTCAGCTTTTGAAGCACGGCACTCCTGATCAGGTCGTCGTTCAGGAATTCTGATTCCTGGATGCCGTCGAGAAATTCTCCGATCGAATCCACCGCCTCCACGATGTCATTGAGATAGAGGCGTTCAGGCCGCATAGAGCACCCGTGCGCTCGCCAGCACGGAATCTCGGATCACCGGTTTCAATCCCCCCTTGGGAACGAGATCGACCTTGCGCCCGAGCAGCCCTTCGAGCTCGCGCTGCATTCTCGCGAGCGTCAGAAATCCGACCCGCGCTCCGGGCTGGAAGGTCACCAGGAGATCGACGTCGCTCTTCTCTCCGAATGCGCCGGTGACGGCCGAACCGAAGAGCGCGAGCTCCTGCACTTCGTTCCGTTGGCAGAAATCGGCGAGCCGCTCGGCGGGAATCTCCAGGGGTCGAGTTCTCTCCATGAACAGGATTCTTACACGTTTTTACCCATCGTCGGCTGGCTCGTACCCCCTCGCCCTGAAAGGCGAGAGCGGGGACTTGCCCCCGCCCCTACGTTCCTGTCTGGAAGGGGAGAACCTACGGCCCGAAGTTGCACAGATCGTCCACGCGGACCGCCTCGTTGCCCGTGCTGAAGCGCCCCTCGGCGCTCATGATCACGCTCACCCAGGCTTGCGCGTGGGTCGAATCCCTGTGCCAGAGGTCGAGCATCAGCCAGCCGAAGGGCTGCGAGACCGGCAGGGCGGGGCCGCCGACGTGCACTTTCTGGGTGGTCAGCGGGAAGGCGTTGCTGTCGGCGATGTCCTTCGGGTTCTCCTCCTCGTCGAAGACCACGAGCTGCATCTCGCCGAGCGGCGACCAGTCGGGCGAATTGCCGCAGGCCAGGGGCGCGACCGAGGTCCGGCGGTTGTCGCGCCAGACGACCAGGTCGGTGCCGCCGGAGAAGGTGCCGCCGTCCACGTAGCGCGCGTAGTAGAGGCTCGACAGCGGGGCGCGGTTGTCACGCGCGTCGAACCCCACGTAGCGGCCGTAGAAGGTGTAGTCGCCGCCGTTGAAGACGTCCGGGTCGGCGACGATCGCGATCGCCGTCTGACCGTCCGACGTGTTCCGCTTCGAGTTGATGTAGGTGTAGTCCCCCCAGAGCACGTTCTCGTCGCTCGCCAGGCCGGTGCCCTTGGCGGCGAAGTAGGTGGCGTTCGCCGGGGTGTTGACCAGCGTCCCCACCGTCGTCGGCGAGCAGCGGTTCACCGCGTCGACGGTGATGTAGCCGGTCGCCACGTTGGGCCCGGCCGTGCCACTGCTGACACACTGGGAGGCGGGCGACGTCGCCACCGGCTTGCCGGTGTGGGCCGCGCGGAGCCAAGCCATGTCGGTGCCGCCGAGTTGGGGTGAGACGCCGGTCGTGCCGGTGTTGCCGCAGCCGGCGAAGATCGTCCCCGTCTCCGAGAGCTCGCCGCTGTTGCTCGTCTCCGGCCCGGTCTGCGGCAGCTTCCCCGCGAAGAGGTCGCGCACGTTGATCGTCTGCACGTCGTAGCCGGTCAGGTAGACGTCGAAGGCGAGGCTGGGGATTCCCCAGTCGGTCCACAGCACCACGCGGGCGAGGGTGGACCTCGCCGAGGCGTTGTTGACCGAGAACAGGGTGGTCTGGCCCGCGGGGTCGGCGAGGTCGACCTCGAAGTAGGGGATCAGCATCGTGGCGGCCGGCTGATCGGCCAGCCGGCAGTTCCCCTCGAGGATGCCGGCGGACGAAGGAACGGCCGCGGTCAGCGCGCCGAAAAAGAAAAGGAGGAAATGTCTCACGGACATGGCTGTTATCTCCCAGTAGCGACTTGACCGGCATCCGGCCTGCCTGCCGGTCTCAAGTCCGTCGTCACCCCTACTGCTACCTTCATGCCTACTGCTACTTTCATGCCATGCCCTTTCCCGTCCCTGCTGCGGTTAGACTAGGAACCCTATGAGCGAAACCCTCGTCCAGATCGGCGGCGCCCCGAGCCCGTCCGCTCCCCGCCGGGAGGGGAGGCCGGAGTGGCTCCGCATCCGGCTCGCGACGCCCGCGTCCTACCATCAGGTCCGCTCGCTGGTCGAGCGGCTCGATCTCCATACCGTCTGCCAGGAGGCCCGCTGCCCCAACATCTATGAATGCTGGGGCGAGCACGGCACGGCGACCTTCATGATCCTGGGCGACGTCTGTACCCGCCGCTGCGGCTTCTGCGCCGTGACCTCCGGCCGTCCGCCGGCCGGCCCCGATCCCGAAGAGCCCGAGCACGTGGCCGAAGCGGTGGCGGTGATGGGGCTGCGCCACGCCGTGCTCACCTCGGTCGATCGCGACGATCTGCCGGACGGTGGCGCGCGCCACTGGGCGCGGGTGATCGCCGCCGTGCACGCGAAGAATTCCGCCTGCGCCGTCGAGGTGCTGACCCCTGACTTCCGTGGCGTTCCTGACGCTTTGGACATTGTCCTCGGCGCCGCCCCGGAGGTCTTCTCCCACAACATGGAGACGGTGCCGAGCCTCTACCGCAAGGCCCGCCCGGGGAGCCGCTACGACCGCAGCCTCGCGCTCCTCGCCGAAGCCTCCCGCCGCCGCGACGCCGGCGAGTACGCCGGCCGCGTCAAGACGGGCATCATGCTGGGTCTGGGCGAAACGCCGGACGAGATCTACTCCACGATCACCGACATCCGCGGCGCCGGGGTCGAGATCATGACCCTCGGCCAGTATCTGCAGCCCACCCCGAAGCACCTGCCGGTGGACCGCTGGGTGCACCCGGACGAGTTCGCCGCCTACCGCGACTTCGCCCTCTCGCTCGGATTCGCCCACTGCGAGTCCGGACCCCTGGTGCGCAGCAGCTACCACGCCCACGAGCACGTGAAGCCGGCGGCGGCACCCTCGCCGGGATAAGAACGTACGGGAGGGGCCCGGGAGGCTCCTAGGCCAGAATCTGGTAGTTCGGAGTTGGCCTGACGCTCCGGTACAGCTTGATACCGAAGCTGATCAACGTGAAAGCGACGATGAGCACCATGAAAAACTTGATCGTTCGATCGCTTTCTGGCGTCATGACGATCGGTCCGTCCAGGACGGTCCACGCCAGCACCGCGCAAGTTACCAGGGCCAGTCCAAGCTCAAGGCGTCGCATCATGGCCGACCAGCGGCCGCTCACGATGACGGTGATCAACAAGGGAATATTGAGCGTGATGAGCACGAGCAGGCAAAGCGCTTGGCGCTGAAGGAACGTATCGGTGTACGTAAGCGCCTCATAAGCCGCGGGTGCCGCTCGACCGCCCCAAAAGACATCCAACAACCAACGCGGATCGATGAGCACGAACAACCCGCAGAGGATGCCGATGAGCCCCATCACCATGGCTACGCGACCCCCATGAATGCGATCGCCCGCACGGGGCTTCCACTCCGAGGTCTGCGGCCATCGGCGGCGGGTCCACGAGGCCGTGCCGAAACCCACCACCAGGAGGCCTGGCCACCACATGGAAGGAATCACGATGGTTCCCCACCACTGGCCGAGGGCGCTGAGCAGGTCCCATCCGGAATCGATGGGTTGCCGCAGGCGCATCAACAGTCCCAGACACCAGATGATCGCCAATCCGATGACGGTCGCTCGCAGGAAACTGTGTCCATCCACGGGGTCGATGATGGTCAGCGTTGGACGATAGCGCGCGGCCACATCCGCGGGCCGGCCAAAGGCATTCAAGAGCTCAGTCGCCATGGCCGCGTCGACGCCGCGTCCGGCGGTTTCGGCTTTGGCCTGCAACTCTTCGTTGAGCAGCGCTCGCAATTCGAACGCCACATCGTTGCGTTGCTTGCGTGGCAACTGCACGGCTACATCGGTGACGTAGGACTCGATCACGTCATTCGCGTTCATTGTCAGCCCTCTTTCAGGAGTCGATCCATGGCGTCGTTCATGCCCTGCCAGGATTCGGTGAGCTTCTTGAGCAATTTTCGGCCGTCCGCGTTCAGCGAGTAGTAGCGCCGGGGCGGCCCGTCCTCGATCTTCCACTCGCTTTTCAGCAGGCCCTGCGTTTCCAGGCGGCGCAGCAACGGATACAGCGTGCCCTCTTCGATCGGCATCCCCTTGTCCGCCAAGGCCTGCCGCAGCTCATACCCGTAGCGCGGAGCGCGTAGCTGCGAGAGCGTGGCTAACACCACCACCCCGCGCCGCAGCTCGAGCTCCAATTTGCCGAAAGCGTCCGCGTCACCCATGCCATACACAGTACTGTGCAGCACACAGCTTGTCAACATGATTTCCTGTGGCTGGCGCTTCCCGCGCAGCCGGAGGGGGGGAGGAGCGGCGAACCGCCCCAGCAAAATCCCCCGCGATTCGAAATGGGTTGACACCCTCGATGAAAGACTCCCACAATGGGAGCCACTTTTATTTCGCTATGTATTCTTCTGCGCGGCGCCGTGCGGCCCTGGGCCGGGTCTTTCTCTGCCTCCTGGCGGGAGCGGCTCTGAGCCTGCTCGCCGCGGCTCCCGCCCTCGCCGCCAGTATTGCCGATGTCCCCGGTATCGCCGGCATCCCCGGCAGCCCCGAAGGACGTCCGTCGTTCCGCTTCTTCGGCTCCGAGCAGGGCATGTCCCAGAATACGCCCCAGTCCTTCGCCCTCGACGCGCGTGGCTTCCTCTGGACTGGCACCCAGGATGGCGCGGCGGTCTACAACGGCCGCGTCTGGAAGACGGTGGACATGCCGAACCGGGAGGAGTCGAACAGCATCCTCGACATCCTGGCCGGCGCGGACGGTTCGATGTGGTTCGCGACCACCATCGGTCTCGCGCGTCTGCACGAGGGCCGGTGGACCCTGTTCCGCAAGGACGCGGGCCTGCCCTCCAACCGGATCCTGAGCCTGGCCGAGGAGAGGGACGGCTCGAGGACGGTGCTCTGGGCGGGGACGGACAAGGGGCTCGTGCAATGGAACGGCAAAGCCTGGTCGGTGCTGGACGCCCATGCCGCCGGCCTTCCCGACGAGCGGATCAGCTCTCTTCTCGCTCTCCAGACGGACCAGGGGCCGGTCCTATGGGTCGGAACCGGCCGCGGGCTGGCACGCCGGGCAGGCGGCCGGTGGCGGACATTTCCCGCGGCTCCCGCGGGCACTGGCCCGCCGGAGGCCGAGGTGACCCATCTGCTCGCGACGCGGGACGGCGGCCGCTCGGTTTTGTGGGTCGCGACCGACGGCGGTGGTCTCTTGCGGTACGACGGCGAACGATGGCGCGCGGAGAAAGGGCTCCCCAGCGACCACGTGCTGAGCCTCTGCCTTCTGAACAGCGGCACGGGAGACGAGCTGTGGGCCGGCACGACCCGGGGTCTGGCGCACAGGACCGGCGGGACCTGGACCGTCTACAACACCGAGAACGCCGGCCTGACGTCGGATCAGATCGTGAGCCTTTTCGCCACCCGGAGCGGCGGCAGGCCTCTCCTGTGGATCGGCATGAGCACAGGGGGGATGGCCGTCCTCAATCCAGGTGGGTGGAGGGGCCTCGACCACCGCAACTCCGGCCTGCCGAGGTCCTGGATCTACGGCCTGGCCGAGAGCGGTCCTGCCGGCCGGCCGGTCTATTGGTTCTCCGCGTCCGGCCGGGGGCTCGCCCGCTGGGAGGCGGGAACCTGGAAGGTCTTTTCGGCCGGCACTCCTCTGGAGAACGCAGAGGTCAACCTTGTCCAGCCGACCTCAGGGCCTCGCGGAACGGCTCTGTGGGTCGGGACGAGCCACGGTCTGTTTCGTTGGGAGGGGGGCCGGTGGGCAGGCGCCGGCGAGATCGCCTCCGGCCTGCCGGCCTCTGAGGTGCTCTCGCTTCTCGAGAGCCGGACTCCCGCCGGTCCGGTCCTCTGGGTCGGAACCCGCGACGGCCTGGCGCGTTGCGCTGCGGGTCAGTGCCAGGTCTTCACCCCGGAAAATTCCGCCCTGCCCGATCGCCAGGTCTACACCCTCCTGGAGACCCGCGAGGCCGAAGGGCCCGTCCTCTGGGTCGGGACCCGCGAAGGCGGGCTGGTGCGTTGGAGCTCCGGAAAAAAGGCGATCTACAATATCCGGACCTCACCGTTGCGGAACAACTGGATCAACGCCCTCCGCGAGACGCGGTCCGGAGGAAAGCGGTTTCTCTGGATCGGCACGAACGGAGGAGCCGTCCGTCTCGATCTCTCCGCCGACGAGCCGCATTGGCTCGTCCTCGACGAAAAGAGCCGTCAGGCCCGCCTGCCCAGCAATGTCATCTATCGGATTTTAGAGGATGCGCGCGGCAGGATCTATCTCGCCACCAACCGGGGGATAACTCGCCTGACCCCCCGCCCCGGCGATCGGGACGCCTACGACGTCTACACCTTCACGACCCGCGACGGCCTGGCGTTCGACGAGTGCAATCAGGTGTCTTCCATGGTCGACCGCGCCGGCCGGTTATGGGTGGGGACGAGCACCGCCGTGTCGTGGCTCGATCCCTCCGTGCCGGAGCCGGGACTCGGTCCCAGCCCGCTGCACGTGGAGCGCGTCACCGTGGACGGCCGGGAGCTGGCGGCGGCCGGCGCACCGTTGCGCCTCGGCGAGAGGCCGGCTGAAGTGGCCTTCGAGTACGTGCTGCTCAGCTACTTCCGCGAGACGGACACCCGCTACCGTGTCCAGCTCGTGGGATGGCAGGACAGGCCCTCGGACTGGATCCCCGATCCCGTGCAGCGGTACTCGCATCTGACCGCGGGTTCCTACCGGTTTCGCGTCTGGGGGCGCGATGCCGCCGGAGTCGTCTCCGGGCCGGTCGAGGTCTCCTTCGTGATCCCGCTTTCACCCTGGCGGACCGGCTGGGCCTATCTGCTCTACATCGTCGCCGCCGGCCTCCTCGTCAGCGGCGTGGTGCGCTGGCGGATCGTCGTCCTGCAGCGGCGCACCCGGCGCCTGGAGGACCTCGTCCGGGAGCGCACCGAGAGCCTCGCCCGCTCCGAAGCCGAATCCCGGGAGAGAGCCCGGCGCCTCACCGAGACGGTCCATGAGCTCGAACGGTCGGAGAAGGAGGCGCGCACGGCCAAGAAGGAAGCGGACCGCGCCAACCGGTACAAGAGCCAGTTCCTGGCCAACATGAGCCACGAGATCCGCACGCCGATGAACGCGGTCATCGGCATGACCAGCATCCTCGCCAGCTCTCCGCTCACCCCCCAGCAGCGCGAATACCTGGGGACCATCCGCAGCAGCGGCGAGTCGCTGCTCGCCCTGTTGAACGGCATCCTGGACTTCTCGAAGATCGAGGCCGGGAAGCTGGACATCGAAGCGTCCCCGTTCGCTCTCCGTCAGTGTGTGGAGGAGGCGGCCGACCTGCTCGCCACCCAGGCGGCGAGCAAGGGGCTGAAGCTCGGCTGCCGGATCGATCCCGCGGTGCCGGCCCTGATCGAGAGCGACGCCACGCGGCTGCGGCAGATCCTGGTCAACCTCCTGGACAACGCGGTCAAGTTCACCTCCTCGGGAAGTGTCCTCGTCCTGGTCGAGGCCGGTTCCCCGCCGCCGCCGGAAGGCTCGCGGGACGCTCTGGTGGAGGACGAACCGGTGGAGCTCCGTTTCGCCGTGCGCGACACTGGCATCGGCATCGCCGCGGATTCTCTGGACCGCCTGTTCCGTCCATTCAGCCAGGCGGACTCCTCGACCAGCCGGCTGTATGGCGGAACCGGACTGGGTCTCGCGATCTGCCATCGGCTCGCCCAGGGGTTGGGGGGACGGATCTGGGTGGAGAGCGAGCCGGACAAGGGCTCCACATTCTGGTTCACGATCCGCTGCCGGGCCGGCGGCGCCAATCTGCCGCAAGTCCCGCGCGAGAGCGAAGGCGCGGGCAAGATCGATGGATCCGGGCTCCCGCCGCTGCGCATCCTGGTCGCCGAGGACAATGTGATCAACCAGAAGGTGGCGCTTCTCCTGCTGGAACGGCTGGGCTATGCGGCGGACTTGGCCGCCGACGGGGAGGAGACTCTGGCCGCGCTCCGCCGGCAGCGCTACGACGTCATTCTCATGGACGTCCAGATGCCCGGAATGGACGGGCTCGAGGCGGCGCGGCACATCCGGGACGAATGGCCCGTCGAAGAGCGCCCGCGGATCATCGCGGTGACCGCCAGCGCCCTGCAGGAAGACCGCGAGGCCTGTCTCTCCGCCGGGATGGACGACTTCCTGAGCAAGCCGGTGCTGCTGGAGGATCTGCGCCTGGTTCTGTGCCAGGCGAGCGAGCCGTGACTTTGAGCTCGGCGTCCGGTGCCCGAACCGGCGCATCTACCACTTTCCGCGCGGCGAAGGCGTAGAGATGCTCCCGAGTTCCTAACGGCACCCTCGGAAGGCAAAGGTGCACCCTCGACCTCGTCGTACGATGCTGTGATTCTCGTCATTGCAGAAATTTTCTTCATATGATATTAAAAAATAGTTCGCCGTTTGGCGAGCGATTCCGGACAATGAGGAGACGACGATGAAGAGACTTGTCCTTTGTGCCGTGGCCGCCCTGCTCGCCTCGGGAGCCCTCATGAGCAAGCCGACTTATGCCTGCACCACGGATCCGGCCTGCGTATCAGATGGCTGCCCTATCGGAAAAACGTGCAGTTATTGTACGGGCCGGTGCATCTGACGGTTACTCCATGAGGGCTCCCGAGGGAGCCCTCACAGCTCCTATGGCGAAGCGCGCTTGAAGCGTTCTCACCCCTACCGCCTTCGCCGTGGGGCTTTCTAGGGCGGGGTATTCTTGGCCCGCCCACTCACCAGCCACAAACCCGCTGCGATCAGCGCGAAGCCGATCCCTTCTTCCCAGCCGAATTGTTCGCCGAGGAAGGCGGCGGCGAGGGCGGAGGCTACCAGCGGCTGCAGGGTGCTGTAGGCGGCCACCAAGGCGGGGGAGGAGCGGCGGACCGCCCAGGTGCTGGCGGCGTAGGCGAAGACGGTGGGGAAAAGGATGATGTAGGCCACGCCGAGCCAGGCGCCGGTTCCCACCTGGGAGGGATCGAGGGCCATCAGCGCCGGGATCGCCACGGGCAGGATGCCGACGGCGCCGAAGAAGAAGGACGCCGCGATCACCGTCCGCCAGGGGACGCGGTTCAGGATCGGCCGTTGCAGCACCAGGAAGAGGGCGTAGCAGAGGCCGTTGCCGAGGATCAGGGAGTTGCCGAGCGCGGCCGCGTGGCCGGTGGAGAAGCGGAAGAGGTTCACCAGCACCAGCGCGCCGGCGACCGAGAGGAGGATCCCCGCCAGCCGGTTCAGGGTGATCCGCTCGACCCCCATCAGGGCGGCCGCCGCCACCGCGAAGACCGGGATCGAGGTCATCAGGATCGAGGCGTTGGTCGCCGTGGTGAATTTGAGGCCGGTGATGAACAGCGCCTGGTTGGCGAAGACGCCGAGCCCGCCGAGGAGGGCGAGCATCGGCAGGTCGCGCCGGGCGGGGAGGAACCGGTCCCGCCGCCAGGCGAGCGCCATCAGGATCGGCGTCGCCACCCCCACCCGGATCGCCGCCAGGGCCAGCGGCGCGAGGTCGGAGAGCACGGCCTTCGCCACCACGTGGAACCCGCCGAAGGCGGCCTGGACCAGGATCAGCGTCAGGTGCACCCGCCAGACCGCGGCCGGCCCGGGCGCCGGCGGCGCGGCGGCCGAGGATTCAGGGCAGAGGCGGACGTCGGGCGCGGCGGGTTGGTCCATGAGGACGGGAAGGATAGGCGATTCCGGGGCCGGAAAGAGGGCGACCGCAGGTCGCCCCTACAACCTTCGCTCCACGATAATCGTTCGCCGGAGGTTGTAGGGGCGACCTGCGGTCGCCCACCCCTTTGCACCCGCCCCGCCGAACCCTTACAATGCACCTTGTGACGGGCATCACAAGGTGTGCCGTCGGTTCTCTCAGGAAATCGCCATCAAGACCATGACCGAGACCATGCCCGGGATCCAGATCCGTCCCCTCGACGAGATGGACATCAGCGACATCGTCGCCATCGACGAGAAGATCGGCGGCAAGTACCGGCCGGAAGTTTGGGAGCGCCGGATCGGTTATTACCTGCGGCGGGACCCCGAGTCCTCGGTCGTTGCCGAGATCGACGGCAAGGTCGCGGGGTTCATGCTCGGCGAGGTCCGCTCCGGCGAGTTCGGGCTCGAGGAGCCGACCGGCTGGATCGAGGTTCTGGGGGTCGATCCGGACCACCAGGGCAAGGCGATCGGCCGCCGCCTGGCCGAGGCGATCCTGGAGCACTTCCGGCAGCGCGGCGCCCACAGCGTCCGCACGCTGGTCGACGAGGAGAAGCAGGCCGACATCCGCCGCTTCTTCGGCTCCCTGGGGTTCGAGCCGTCGACCTTGAGACCGTTCGTCAAGAGCCTGTAGCCTGTAGGGAGAGATTGTATGAGCATGAAGACCACCACCCTGCCGAAGCGATATCACGAGGCCGTCCTGCGCTGGCGCGACGTCTTCCTGCCCGACTACAGCTTCCTGATCGAGAACTGGGACAAGCACTTCCCCAACGACCAGACCTTCGAGCTCTGCGCCTACCGTGAGATGGGGATGTGCACCGAGATCGAGTGCGGCGACATGAAGGGGAAGCCGAAGGCCCAGAAGGCCTCCGAGCTCCTCCCCGAACAGGCCCAGCACCTTTTCGGCGCCATCCGCGCCCAGGCCTCCACCGAGTTCGGCTCGATCCAGCAGCACCGCCTGACGCTCGCCCGCGCCCAGGAGGAGGAGGAGCAGTTCTGGATCCTCCGCATGATGGCCGAGGAGCTCCGCCATGGCTACCAGATGCTGCATCTGCTCGCCGAGGACGACTGGAGCTCGGTCTCCAAGGACTCCACCTCCGACGTGATCGACGACATCCTGTCGATGAACACCGGCTCCCACGTCCTGGGCGCCTTCAATATCGACTTCGACTCCTTCGTCGACAACATCGTCTTCTGCGGCCTGATCGACCGGGTCGGCAAGTACCAGCTCCAGATGCAGAAGATCTCGGCCTACCAGCCGATGGCCGAGAGCATGCCCCAGATGCTGCGCGAGGAGGCCTTCCACCTCGCCGCCGGGGTCGTGCCGATGCGCCGCTGGGCGACCGGCGCGGCCAAGGGGGAGACCTTCGTCACCATGGACGTCCTGCAGAAGACCCTGAACAAGTGGATTCCGCGCGGCCTGGAGATGTTCGGCGACGAGCGGGGGGGCGCCTCCAACGTGCGCATGGGGCTGAAGCCGATGAAGAACGCCGAGGCCCAGCAGGCATACTACAAGGAGGTCGAGAAGCTGGTGCGCGACCTGAACCTCCGCTACCTGCGCGCCCGCGTCGAGAACCTCAACCACGGCGAGTCCGAGGCCTACCTCAACCGCATCCTCGCCGGCGAGACCGTCGAGGGGGTGCGCCGGGAGGACCTCCTGCACATGCCGCACGCCGACTTCTTCCGCCGTCGCGGCGTCCCCGCCTTCACCCTGGTCGGCTCGCAGGGGGAGACCTTCACCTCCCTCCCCGAGTACCTCCAGCACCTGGTGCGCAGCCTCCCCGAGTCCTACCTCGCGAGCCGCGACTACAAGGACTACGTCGAGGCGCTCACCCAGGTGGTGACCGGGACGCTGACGATCCAGGACGCCACCGGCCGCATGCCGGCTCTGCGCCGCGTCGCCGGCGCCTGCCCGTGCTCGAAGTCGGTGCGCTGGGTGGTCGACGAGCCCGCGGTCGCGCTCGCGACGTCCGCGGCCTCCGCGCCGGTGGAACAGCCGGTCTCCTGATCTGATATTTATCTAGTCTGCGATGCCCCATCCGCGAGGGAGGCTCTGAGATGAGTGTGTTCAACCGCCTGCTGGTCACAGGCCTCCCCGCGGTGCCGAAGCCGATCGTCGGCCGGGTGGCCTCCCGCTACGTCGCCGGCGAGAGCCTCGACTCTGCCATCCGCGTCGTCCGCACGCTCAACCAGCAGGGCGCCATGGCGACCCTCGACGTCCTCGGCGAGGAGGTGAGCGAGCGCGAGAAGGCGACCGCCGCCGTCGAGGAGTACCTGCAGGTCTTCGAGACGATCGACCGCGAGAAGGTCGACTCCAACGTCTCGATCAAGCTCACCCTCCTGGGGCTCAAGATCGACGAGGGGTTCTGCCGCGACAACGTCGCGCGCATCGTCGAGACCGCCAAGCGGTTCGGCAACTTCGTCCGCATCGACATGGAAGACAACACGACGACCGACGCGACGCTCCGCATCTACCGCGATCTGCACGCGCGCTACGGCAACCTCGGCGTCGTCCTCCAGGCCTACATGCGCCGCACCCTGCGCGACATCGAGGAGCTGCCGGACCAGGGGGCCAGCGTCCGCCTCTGCAAGGGGATCTACGTCGAGCCGCGCAAGATCGCCTGGAAGGGGTACGAGACGGTGCGGCACAACTACGTCCAGGCCCTCGACAAGCTCTTCTCGCGCGGCGTCTACGTCGGCATCGCCACCCACGACGAGTACCTCGCCTGCGCCGCCTCCGCGCTGATCGACAGGCACGGCCTGAAGCCGGACCAGTACGAGTTCCAGATGCTCCTGGGGGTGGACGAGGAGCTGCGCCGCATCCTCATCGCGGCGGGGCACCGGCTGCGCGTCTACGTCCCCTACGGCCGCGACTGGTACCCCTACTCGATCCGCCGCCTGCGCGAAAACCCCGAGGTCGCCCGCCACGTGCTGAAGGCGATGATGTCCGGAAAATGAGGGATTGTACGGAAAATGAGATCGCGAGTTTGACGCCTCTCCGGCCCAGTGATACGCTTTTCAGTCATCTGAACGGACATTCGGGACCTCTCGCCGCCGAACCTATGGACGAACGGCATCGCTCTGACTCTCGCGACCTCCTCCTCCAGTCCCGGGGGGGGGACTCCGACACCGACAACATCGATCTCTCGCCGATCCACGAGAGCGGGATGACCCAGACGTACGAGGGGCTCACCCGCGAGCGGGGGAGTCATTCCCACGCCCATCTCGAGACCGAGGCGGACATCATCCTGATTGCCCATCCCGAGAGCCAGCGCCTCGGCTCGCGCTTCCGCCTCTCCCCCGGCACCACCCTGGAGATCGGCCGCTCCGCCGCGGTGGGCATCAGCCTGCCCGAGGTGATGTCGATCTCCCGCAAGCACGCGCGGTTGCGCTACCTGGGCCCGGCGGTGACGATCGAGGATCTCGGGAGCACCAACGGCACCTACATCAACGGCCAGCCGATCCACGGCCGCACCTTGCTGCGCAGCGGCGACCGCTTCCAGACCGCGGCCGTCCACTTCAAGTTCCTCCACGAGCAGGACGTCGAGAGCGCCTATCACCTGGCGATCTACGAGCTGGTGGCCAAGGACGGCCTGACGGAGATCTTCAACAAGCGGAAGTTCGAGGAGGAGCTGCAGCGCGAGCTCGCCCGCGCCGCGCGCCACCAGCGGCCGCTGTCGCTGATCATCTTCGACCTCGACGAGTTCAAGACGATCAACGACACCTACGGCCACCTCTGCGGCGACTTCATCCTCAAGCAGGTCGCCTCGCTGGCCCGCGAGATCGTGCGCCCCGAGCAGGTGCTCGCCCGCGTGGGCGGCGACGAGTTCGTGATCCTCGCCCCCGAGACCGGCGCCGAAGGGGCCGAGGCCCTGGCCTCCAAGCTGCGCGACCGCATCGCCGGCTACGAGCACCGCTACGGCGACATCCGCATCAGCGTCGGCTGCTCCGTCGGGGTCGCCGAGCTGGGCCGCGAGATGACCGCGCCGCAGGACCTGTACCAGGCCGCCGACGAGGCTCTGCTGCTCTCGAAGCGGAGCGGGCGAAACCGGGTGGCGGTCTACTCGGGGCCGCCGCAGAGTTAGCCCCCGCCCGAACCCTCACCCCTGCCCCTCTCCCGACCCGGGAGAGGGGAAAACGATCGTCCTGCGAAGAAATTCGGCGGAGAGACCCCCTCTTCTCCCGGGTCGGGAGAAGAGGGCCGGGGTGATGAGGGGCCCTACTTCCCCCCGATCAGATACCGCCGGATAAACTCGAACAGCACCGCCCGCTGAAAATCTGTATTGGTCTTCTTCCCGAAGCCGTGACCCTCGTCCTTGGCGACGAGGTACCAGACCGGCACGCCGTTGCTCTTGACGGCGGCGGCGATCTGATCCGATTCGGCGAGCGGCACCCGCGGGTCGTTCGCTCCCTGGCTGACGAGCAGCGGCTTGGTGATGCGGTCGGCGTGCTTGACCGGGGCGATCCCCTCCAGGAAGGTGCGCATCTGCGGATCGCGCTCGTCGCCGTACTCGGCGCGGCGCAGATCCTGGCGGTACCCCTGCGTGTTCTGGAGGAAGGTGACGAAGTTGCTGATCCCCACCGTGTCCCAGCCGCAGGCCAGGCGGTCGCTGTAGAAGGTCATCGTGGCGAGCGACATGTAGCCGCCGTAGGAGCCGCCGGCGACCATCACCCGCGTGGGATCGAGGTCCGGCTGGGTGGCGATCCAGTCGAGCAGGGCGCCGATGTCCTTCACCGAGTCCTCGCGCAGCCGGCCGTTGTCGAGCTTGAGGTAGGACTTGCCATAGCCGCTCGAGCCGCGGACGTTGGGATAGATGATCGCCACCCCCATCTCCGCCGGCAGATAGTTCATGCTGCCCAGGAACAGCGGTCGCGCCTGACCCTCCGGCCCGCCGTGGATGCTGATGTAGACCGGCCGCCGCCCCTTGAAACGGTCCGCCGCCGGCCGGAAGACGAACGCCGGGATGGTCCGCCGGGCGCCCGCTTTTGCCGGAGTGCCGGTCGTGCTGTCGAACGTCGAGTAGTGGACGAGCTCCGGCAGCGGGAAGCTCTCCGGATTGAGGCCGCCGGCCTCGCTCGCCGTCCAGCGGTCGAGACGGCGCTGGTCCGGGTCGTAGCTGTAGACGTCCGAGGGGGAGCGTGCCCAGCTCATCTCGAAGGCCACCTCGTGCGAGCCGGGGCGGAAAGCGAGGCTGGAGGAGACGCCGGCCGGCAGCTCGGGGGAGGGGAGGGGGGCGCCGGTCGTGGCGTCGAGGAGGTGGAGCTTGCTGACCCCGTCCTCATTGGTGAAGAGCGCGAGCAGCCGGCCGTCGTCCGAGAGGTCGAACTCCTCGACGTCCCAGGGGACGTCGCCCGAGAGCAGGGTCGAGGCGCCGGAAGCGAGGTCGAGCCGGACCAGCCGCAGGAACTCGCTGTCGCGGTCCGAGAGCGTGTAGACCGACCGGCCGTCGGTCGACCACTGCCCCCCCTGGTAGGCGATGGTCGGGTTCTCCTTGCGGGCGTTGCGGGGGGTGATCGCGTGGATCTCGCCGCCCGCCGCATCGACGGCGTTTACATCGACCCAGTGGAGATAGGCCTCATTGGCCGAGACGTACTCGTAGAGGAGGAGCCGGCGGTTGTCCGCGCTCCAGTCGAGCGGCGACCAGGAGCCCTGGACCTCGGCGATCCGCCGCTCGCTGCCGGGCGTCGCGGGGTCGGCGACGTAGACGTCCATGTCGCGGCCGTTGCGGGCGTTGCTCGCGTAGGCGAGGAGCTTGCCGTCGTGCGACCAGAGCGGGGAGACGTAGCGGTGGGTGCCGTCGCTGAAGCGGCGGGCGTGGCCGTTCCGGCGATCGAGCAAGAAAAACTGGAAGTTCTCGGCGCCGCCTTCGTTGAGCGAGTAGACGACCTGATTGGGATCGCTCGGCCGGTAGAGGGCGTCGGTGATCGGATCGCGATAGAAGGTCAGCTGCGTGCGGGCGCCCATCGGCATCGCGATCTCGTGCAGCTGCGGGCTCTCCGCGAAGCGGGTGCGGATCAGCAGGCGGCGCTCCTTCGGATGCCAGTCCGCGAGATTGGCGGTGCGGATGTTCTCGTAGGGAAGGAGATCTTCGACGGCGCGGGCCGGGATGGGCGGCACGCCTTGAGCCGAGATGCTCTCCGGCACCGGCAGCACCTCCGGCGCCGGCTCGGCGGACCGCGCGGCGGGAGCGAAGAGGAGAGCTGCGGCGAGAAAATATGCGACCTTGCCGTTCATCGGTGCCTCCAGAGTAGACATTCCAGTCGAAACCGTTAGACTCGACGAGGGACCCACACCATGGCCAATTTCTACTGCTGCGACCGCTGCCCCTCGTATTGCTGCTCCTACCCGCGGATCCCGGTTCAGGACTCCGACGTGCAGCGCCTGGCGCTGTACCTCAACCTGCCTCCCGAGATCGTCGCGCGTAAGTTTACCAAGAAGAGCGAGGAGCCTGGCGAGACCGTGCTCCGCCATCAGCCGGACAAGATCTACGGCACCATCTGCAAGTTCATGAACCGCGAGACGCGCCGCTGCACCGTCTACGAGGCGCGGCCGGAAATCTGCCGCGCCTACCCCGGCAACAGCCGCTGCGGCTACTACGACTTCCTCGCCTTCGAGCGCCGGGCGCAGGAAGACTCCGAGTTCATCCCCTCGACGTTCAATCGTCCGGGGGAGTAGGCGCGTCCGCGAGCCGTTGCAAGACCGATTCAAGACGGCTCTCAGACTCCTCACAGGCCCCCGACCCTCCCCCTGCGTCAGATTCCCGGTGCGCTGCGGCAGTTTCGCCGCCGCGCGGAACGGGAGCTGAAGACCATGTTTACATTGCGTTTGTGGACTCGAATCCTTTCTGTCATCGCGCTGCTCGCCGCGGCGTCGATGGTGCGCGCGCAGGACGTACCGCAGAGCCTGGACGACGAATACGCCCAGATGGCCGCCAGGGTGCCTGGTTTCGGCGGGCTGTATCTCGACGAGCGGGGCACCACCCACGTCTATCTCCAGGATCTCTCCCGCGCCGGCGAGATGCAGGGGCTGGGCGACCGCATGGTGTTCGAGCAGGGGGACTACGATTTCCGCGATCTCCAGGCCTGGAAGGACCAGGTGCGGCCGCAGCTCTCCGGGACGGGAGCGGTCTACCTCGACATCGACGAACGGCGCAACCGCCTGGTCTTCGGGGTGGAGCGCGAGGCGGTCGACCGGTTCACCGAGGAGCTGCGGAGATTCCTCGGCGGCACCCGGGTGCCGCCCGGGGCGGTGGTCGTCGAGGCCGCCGAGCCCATCCAGCCGCTGGAGCTGGTCACCGACACGATCCGGCCGGTTCCCGCCGGAGTGCAGATCAGCAGCAGCGCAGGCTTTTGCACCCTCGGCACCAACGCCGTCCGGGCCGGCGTCAAGGGGTTCATCACCGCCTCGCACTGCACGGCCAGGCAGGGCGTCGTCGACGGTACGGTCTTCTTCCAGAATGCGCCCGCAGGGGGGCAGATCGGCGTCGAGACGGTCGATCCGCCGTTTTTCACCGGCGGCCCCTGCCCTTCCGGGCGGTTGTGCCGGCGCTCCGACACGGCCTTCTCCGCCTATAGCTCCGCCAGCTTTTCCGCGGCCGCGAAGATCGCCAACCCTCTCTTCTGGGGTGTGAGCTCCGGTACCCTCCTGACCAGCCTGGCCATGCCGCGCCTGCCAGTGGCGAGTTTCCTGTTGGGCAGCGTTTCGTCCGGCTCGATCGTCTACAAGGTCGGGCGCACCACGGGCGGCACCTTCGGATCGGTCCTCAACACCTGCATGGACGCCAACGTCGCCAATTCGAAGGTCACGATGCTCTGCCAGGACCAGGCGGGAGCCGCATCGGCCCCGGGGGACAGCGGCTCGCCGGTGTTCGTGCAGAGCGGTGGAGTCGCCACGCTGGCGGGCATCCTGTGGGGCGGCAACAGCAGCGGATCCTACGTCTACAGCCCGTGGATCTTCATCTTCTCGGAGCTCGGCGGGCCGAACCCCCTCGCGCCGTAAGCGCGCGGCCTCCACGGCCCACCCGGCAGCGGGCACGGGGCCGGAGCGCTCGTCGGTTAGACTGTCGCCATCGATGTCTGACCGCTATCGCTTCGGCCCCTTCGAGTTGGATGCCGCCGAGTACAGTCTGCTGGCCCAGGGAAGGCAGGTGGCGCTGACCCGGCGGGCCTTTGACACGCTGCTCTACCTCGTGCGCCATCCCGGCCGCCTGGTCACCCGCGACGAGCTGATCGCCGCCGTGTGGGGCCAGACGATCGTCGAGGAAGGCAATCTCCACTGGACCATCAGCGCCGTCCGCAAGGCCCTCGCCCAGGAATCCGGCGAGACCTGGATCGAGACCGTCCGTGGCCTTGGCTACCGGTTCCTCGGCACGGTCGAGACCGGCGGCGAGGAGGTGGCTCCGGAGATCCCTTCGCCGGCGGCTCCAGCACCCGCGGCTCCAGTCCCTCCAGTCCTCATCGCTCCCCGGCGCCGTCGCTGGCGGCTCTGGCTGGCGGCCGGCCTCGGCGCCGTCCTGCTCGCGACGGGAGGCGCCTGGCGGATCGCCGGCCGGCCCGATATCGCCTCGGCGTCCAAACCCCAGAGCGTCGCCGTGATCGGTTTCCGCAATCTCTCTCCCGGTGGCGCGGGCGGCTGGGTGGGCACGGCGCTGACCGAAATGCTCACCGCCGACCTCGGCCATGGTGGGTCTCTCCGTACCGTTTCCAGCGACGACGTCGCCAGCATGCGGCGCGACCTTGGGATTCGTCCCGACGCCTCGCTGGGCACCTCCGAGCTGGCGCAGATCCAGCGCCGTCTCGGCAGCGAGTGGGTGCTGGCGGGCTCCTACGTGATGCTGGAAGGCCAGGACCGGCCGCTGCGGGTCGACGTCCTGCTGCGCCGCGCCGGCACCGGGGAGACGCGCGTCGCGACCAGCCGGCGCGGCCGGGAGCAGGATCTCTTCGCCCTCGCCGACTCGCTGGCCGGCGAGCTCGGCCGGGCGCTCGGAAAGCCGCTGCCGGAAGGGAGCGGCCAGACCGCGGCGCGCGCCGTGATGCCTGCCGCCGTCGAGGCCCAGCGGCTCTATGCCGAGGGGTTGGAGCGGCTTCAGCGCCGGGACGCGGCGAAGGCCGCCGAGCGGTTCGAGAGCGCGATCCGCGCCGATCCCGGCTTCCCCGGCGCCTGGCTCGCCCTGGCGCAGGCCTACGAGCTGCTGGGCGCCGAGCGCCGGGCCGAGGAGGCCGCGATGAAAGCCGCACAGCGCTCGAACGGGTTGCCGGAGCTGCAGCGGCTGACCACCGAAGCCACCTACCTCCGCATCGCCCGCCGCCGGCCGGAGGCGGTCGACCGCATGCGCCGCGCGTACGAGATCTCGCGGCACGCGTTCGCGACCGGTCTCGCGCTGTTCGAGACCCAGGCGAGGGCCGGGCAGAGCCGGGAAGCCCTGGCCACTCTCGCCGAGCTGCGCCGGGAGCACCCGGAGGAGCGTGGCGATCCCCGCCTCGCCATGCTCGAGGCGGAAACCTATGCCACCCTGGAGGACTATCGCAATGAGAAGGGAGCGGCGGAGCGTGCGCTCGCCGCTGCCCGGAGCCGGGGGATGGTTCAGGTCGAGGTGGTCGCTTTGCACGACCTGGCGGTGGCGCGGATTCGCACGGGATCCGCCGCCGACTGCCGTCCGGCGCTCGCCGATCTCGCGCTGGCCCGCCGCCAGGCCGAGGCCACCGGCGACCGTTTCCTCGTCGCCAACGTCCTCCAGAACTTCGGCGCCGTCTCCTCTGAATGTGAAGATCCGGCCGGCTCCGAACAGGCCTACCGCCAGGCGATCGATCTTTACCGGGAGGTCGGAGCCCAGGGCAAGCTTCCGGCGCTGCTCTACAACCTCGGCAACGTGCGTCTCGGCGCCGGCGACCTGCTCGGAGCGGACAGCCTGATGCGCGAGGCGCTCGATACCTGCCAAGCCCAGGCGACGCTCTGCCGGGAGCGCTTCCTCCATCCCGTCGGGGCCAATCGTCTCCACCGTGGCGAGCTGGCCGAAGCCCGCCGGATGATCGACGAGGGGATCCAGCGCAATCTCAAGACCGGCAATCGCAACCGGGTCGCCGAGGCCCGGGGCTTCCTTCCCGACCTCGCCTTCTGGAGCGGCGATCCGGCGCAGGCGGTCGAGCTGCAACGCCAGGTCCTGGTCCTGCGGCAGGACGTCGGCACTCCCCGCAAGATCGCCTGGGCCCATTCCGATCTCGCGACCTGGCTGGCCGAAGCCGGGCACGGAGCCGAGGCCACGGAGCAGGCGGGGCAGGCGATCGCCATGGCTGCCCAGCAGGGCGAGACCACCCTCAACGCCTGCTCGCGCGCCAGCCTTGCCCTGGCCGACCTGGTGTCCGGAGATCTCGCCGGCGCCGACCGCGAGAGCGCGCGGGCCATCGCTCTCCTGCATCCGCCGCGTCAGCCGCTCTGCTCGTTCAGGATCTGGCAGGTCCGGGCGCGGACGCTCCTCGCCCGCGGCCAGCTCGACGCCGCCGGAGCGTTGATCGATCAGGGATTGGAGCTGGCGCGGCGCAACGGCTTCGTGACCTACGAGCTGCAAGGGCGCCTCTTTCAGGCCGAGCTGGCGCTGGCTCGCGGCAGATCGGAAGAGGCGCGTCAGCTCGCCACCGACCTCGCCGCCGAAGCCCGCGCCAAAGGCTTCGGCGTGATCGCCCAGCGCTGCGGGCTCCTGCTGGAGCGCGCGAAGGCACCCGCCGTGCGCGGGTAACGTTCCGCTCCTTCACGGCGCCCAACGTCGTGAAAGGAGAATTCATGAACGTGACGAGAATCGCCGTTCTTTCGGTTTTTTCAGCCCTCGCCCTCGCCGCCACGTCGGCCATGGCCCAGCAGCCGCAGATCCCCACCCTTCAGGTCTGCAACAAGACGGCCGCCCATGGCGAGGCGGGCGTCAAGATCACCAGCCGCGCGGACGCCGGCCACACGGGCACCTTCAGGGTCCGGCTGGAGGTCAAGTGCGATCCCGCGGACGGCTACCCGTCGGGGACCCTGACGCTCGCCGGCATCAGCATGTCCGACTCGACCGTCCAGGGCACGCTCACCGCCACCACCTTCGAGCAGATGACGTCCACGGGAAAACACACTCCGACGCTCTACGTCAACGGCAGATGCAAGGCCGAGGCAGTCCGCGGCTGCCGCTACTGGCTGATGATCGCCAACAATCAAAAACCCGGCACCCATCAGGGCACGCCGGACATCGTCAGCTTCCTGGTCTTCGACGGCAGCGGCAAGCGGATGGCCTACGGCACCGGTCCCGTGGTGGACGGCGACCTCGACGTGACCGACACCGCCAATTAAGGTTTACGCGAGGGCCGGAACGCTACCGCGCCCTCCCGCAGACCTTTCGCGCCCGACGCGGAGCCGGAAAACGCGATCCCAGAACCAGTCGCTGAGCTCCCGGCGGAGATCGAGACCGCCGCGGAACCTTTCGAGGCCGCGTTGGAGCCTTTCGACGCGGCCTCGTAACCTTTCAAAGAGGTCCGGAAACCTTTGAGCTGGCGCGCCGCGCGAGGGGAGCGGTCCGCGCGGATCGGGGAGACGAACCGGGCTGTGGGGGAACGCCTGGAGACTTGGGGGAGCCGGTTTTTTGATTTGGGGAGCCGTCCGCCCGAATTGGGGAACCGCCCAAACCATGAGGGGAACCGTCCGCGGCCTTGGGGGAGCCGGCTCCACGCTGAGGGGGACCG
This sequence comes from uncultured Acidobacteriota bacterium, assembly GCA_963698025.1. Classification (GTDB taxonomy): domain Bacteria; phylum Acidobacteriota; class Thermoanaerobaculia; order Multivoradales; family UBA5704; genus DATARR01. The sequence goes on from OY969112.1 coordinate 6,074,730, forward strand.
TCCGGACGGACCGGGGAGACGCCCGCAGCAATAGGGCAATCGTCTTCGCGGACGGGGGAACCGTTCCAAGCCTCCGGGGAACGGACCTCCAAGGCGCCCTGACGTCGATCCAGACCGACTGGGCCGAAGTCGAGAAGGACGTATCCTACGGCAGCCCGGTCGATTTTAGGGTACGCACGCCGGCCTTCAGCATACAAGATTTACCATAGCTGGGCTGTGGGAGGTTCTTTGCAGTGCCCTGGTTCTGCTCCGGCAGAGGATTGACCCTGACATGTGGAGGAAAAATCCATCTAGATAATTGACATTGTCGGAGCGGCGGGGCGATACTTGCCCTTGAGGAGGAGCTTATGCCGGACCTTGACCGAGCCTTGGGGGCTCGCATCCGAGAAGCTCGAGAGAGCACCGCCTGGACTCAGCAGCAGCTCGCCGACCATCTCGGGATGTCCAGAACTACGATCGTAGCTATAGAAAAAGGGGAAAGAAAGCTCAAGCCTGCGGAGTTGATCCAGGTGGCATCTCTTCTTGGGCGTAAGGTCTCGGACCTCCTGCAGCGAGGTGCTCCCGCCGAAGGTTTCGGCGTCCAGCTCCGAGGTACTTTGCCTGCTGCCCCTGCCTCGTCCAATGGCCTGCTTCCTCACATCGAGGAGTTCCAGCACCTTTGTGAGGACTACATTCGAATCGAGGACCTGTGTCATGCTCCCTTGCGGAGGCACTATCCGCCGGAATACGAAATTCTGGGCAGCGACCCCGAATTAGCGGCTGAGGACGTTGCAACGTCTGAACGACGACGGCTCGATCTTGGTGAAGGTCCGCTCGTGAGACTGCGTGAGATCCTCGAGGGGGATATTGGAATTCGAGTTTTTCAGCTCATAATGCCTTCCAATGTAGCGGGAATGTTTGCTTATACGGAGCCGCTGGGGGCATGCATTGCCGTGAACCTTCATCATCCCGCAGAGAGGCGGAGAGCCAGCCTGGCACACGAATTCGGTCATTTCCTTACCGCTCGGTACCGCCCCGAGATCACTCTCGAAAATCGCTTTGAGCGTCGACCTGCTGGAGAACGTTTTGCTGAAGCGTTCGCCCGGTCGTTTCTGATGCCAGCTTCAGGACTTCGGCGGCGCTTCCTGGAGCTGGAACGGGAGAGGGCAAAAGGAGTCACCTATGGGGACCTCTGCCGGCTTGCTCACTTCTATGCAGTTTCGGTCGAAGCAATGACTCGAAGGCTTGAAGAGCTAAGGCTAATCCCGGCGGGCACTCAGGACCGACTCCGTCTGGAGCGCCTCCGCGTTCGCGAGGCTCCACAGCTCCTGGGGCTTGATGCCGTTCATAAAGATGATGAAATCTTCTCTCCTCGATATTTGGCGCTGGCTGTGGAGGCATGGCAACGGGGTGAGCTCAGTGAGGGACAACTGGCTCGAGTTCTTCGCACGGATCGTCTCGGGGCTCGAGAACTGATTCAGAGAATTGAGCGATCCGCAGCGGATGGATCCGACTCAGACGAACCTATCGATTTCGGAGCTCCCCTAATCCGTAGTACTGCTCGATAGACAGCCCGGCATGAACCGTAAAGGACCCGAAGGCAAGCTTCTTTTCCTGGATGCCTGCTGCCTGATCAATCTCCTTGCTACGAGCCGCATGGAGGAGATCCTGGGAATTCTCCCCTTTCTCTTTGCCACGTCTCGTTTGGTTGCGACGAAAGAAGTTTTGGCGATCGCCCGCGATACGGAGGAAGATACGCCAAGCGAGCGTGAGGTCATTCCGCCAGTCGAGTTGGAGAATTCCGAGAAGCTGAGAATTCTGGACCTCTCAACGGACCAAGAACTGGAGGATTTCGTCCGTTTTGCGGCTGACCTGGACGACGGTGAAGCCTCGGTCTGCGCTCTGGCGCTGGCTCGTGGCGGTGGGGTTGCCACCGATGATCGCAGGGCGCTCAGCATTCTGAAGCGAGAGGTTCCTGAGGTCCTTACGGTCCAGACTCCCGAGTTGCTTCACGATTGGGCTCTCCTCTCCAAAGCTTCCATGTCTGAAGTCTCTCGAGCACTACGATCAATCGAGAAGAGAGCCCGATTTCATCCACGTCGCGGCGCACCTTGGTTCGAGTGGTGGCACAGCTTCCATTAGCTTTCGACAGTGGCTTGCATCATGACTCGTAGGGCGGCCCCACCGGGCCGCCCTACGGAACATTCGTCAATTTCGCCGTGACGTCGTGCTACCGGTCCCCGTGGTCGGATCCGCGGTGCCCGCGGAGCCCGGCGGGAACGACCCGTTCTTGGCGACCGGCACGCAGAGCTTGTCGGTCTTGCCCACCAGGACATCCTCCGGCGGCAGCCCCATGGCGACCAGCACGGGGTTGAGGTGCGTCAGCTTGAGCTGCGTGTCGAGCGGATTGCCGCTCAGCGGGTAGCAGAGCACGTCGGAGTACTGGATATAGGGGAGGACGCTGTCCGGCGGTATCTGGCCGTTCTTGGCGACCGGCACGCAGAGCTGGGTGGCGGTCGGGCCGACGATGGTCGTGCTCTCCGGCGGCCGGCCCGCGAACAGTGGGTTGAGATGCGTCAGATTGATCTTGCTGAAGACCGTCTGGGCGGCGTCCACCCGGAAGCATTCGACGTCGAGGAACTGCACCAGGCTGAGGACCTCCGGCGGCGGGACCTTGCCGTTCTTGGCCACCGGGACGCAGAGCTGCTGCGGCTCGCGGACGGTCACGTCGTCGCTCGGCCCGAACAGGCCCGAGATCACCGGGTTGAGGTGATCCAGGTGGAGCCTCAGATCGAGGGAGGGACCCTTGATCCCGTAGCACTTCCAGTCCACGAACTGGATGTACGGCAGGACGTCCGGAGTGGGCGCGTAGTCGTTCTTCTGGACCGGAACGCAGAGGTCCTGGGGCGCCTGCACGGAGACCTGCTGAGTGGGGAGGTCCCTGAGCAGGGGATTGAGGTGGTCCAGCCGCAGCGTCACCCCGAGCGGCGGCTGGTTGGTGATCTGATAGCACCGCTCGTCGAGGAAGCTGACGAAACGGGCCACCGGCGGCAGCGCCTGACCCATCACCGCCGCCGGAATCGAGAGGAGAACGCCGAGGAAGAGACCCCCGAGAGTTGCCTTACGGACGAGCTTGAGCATACGCAGTCGTCTCCTGGCTGCCGCGAAAAGCAGCCTGTCCAAAGGGTTGAGAGCCCGGGCCCGGGGACGGCGCCTCGTATTGAAGCGCTATCTACAATATTGTAGTGCGCGCTGTGAGGCTGTGCGGGACAAGCGCTTTTTCAGCGCAGGTAGCCAAGGGCTTCGAGCTGCTTCCGGAGTTCGGAGTCCGGGGTGGACTCGCCGGCCAGCAGCCGCCCCTTGCGCAGGCGCTCCTCGGCCCGGAGCCGGGCGCGGAGATAGCCCGCCCGCACCGCCCGTTCCGCGGTCAGGTCGCGATGCTCTCCAGGATCGGCCCCGCGGTCGTAGAGGGCGCGTCCGGGGGTGGGGAGGCGATCCTCGATGAGCCGCCAGCCGGGCGTGGTCACCGCCGCCGCCCGCAGGCCGTGCTGGTCGAGCCAGGAGAACGCCGCGGTCTCCGCCGGGTCCTCGCCCGCCGGTCCATCGCCGGAGATCCAGGGGGCGAGGCTCCGGCCGTCGACGCCCGCCGCGACCGGCAGGCCGAGGAGCTCGAGGATCGTCGGCACCACGTCCACCTGCTGGGCCTGCCGCTGCACGACCTTGCCGCTCTTCATGCCGGGGACCCGCACGATCAGGGGGACGTCCAGCATCTCGGCGTGCAGGGTCCTGCCGTGCTCCCAGCCGCCGTGCTCGAGGAACTCCTCGCCGTGGTCCGAGACGAAGACGATCACGGTATCCTCGAGGATCCCGCGCCGGCCGAGGAGGTCGAGCAGCTCGCCGAAGGCCGCGTCGTTGGCGGCGATCTCGGAGTCGTAGAGGGCGAGCAGGTTCCGCCGCACCTCCGGCGTGGCCGCGATCCGCCCTTCCTCGAGGCGCTTCAGGAAGTTCATCCGGGTGAGGTCGTCGTCCCGCACGCCGGGGGCGAAACGCTGCCGGAAGGGGAGCGGGGGAGTGTAGGGGGCGTGCGGCTCCACGGTGTGGAGATAGAGGAAGAAGGGGGCGTCCCCCTTCCACTGGTTCTGCAGCCAGCCGGCGGCCTCGGCGTTGACGTCGGTCGCCGCGCTGTGCTTCTGGGGGAGGAGCTCATAGGTCTCGAACCCCTGGCCGAGGCCGAAGCTGCGCGCCACGTTGCCGTTGGTGACGAACCCCGCCGTGTGGTACCCCTGCTCCCGCAGCCGCTCGGCCAGGGTGACCGCCTCCCCGGCGAGGACGTCCCGCCGGCCGTTGACGCCGTGGGTGCGGGGGAACAGGCCGGTGAGGATGGTGGTGGTGGCGGGACGGGTCCAGGAGGACTGGGCCACGGTGTGGCGGAAAGTGACCGCCTCGCGGGCGAAGGCGTCGACACGCGGCGAGACCGGCCGGCCGTAGCCGTAGCAGCCGAGGTGGTCGGCCCGCAGCGCGTCGACGAGATAGACGATCACGTTGCGCGGGCGTTGATTGGGGACCGGGCGGAAGGAGGCCGGAGCCACCGTGGCCGCCGTCTGGGAAGGCCCGCCCTGCGCTCCCGGCGCGGCGATGGCCGGCCGCCGCAGCACGAGGCCGCTCCCCGCCGGGCCTCCAGGCTCTTTGCCCCTAGGCTCTCGGGATACGGCGGTCAGGGAGATCCGCGCCGGGCCGGTCCCCGCGTCCCCCAGCTTCACGATGGCCGGCCCGTCGCCGGGGCGGAGGCGGCCGAGCTCGCGCTCCGCGCCGTGCTCGGGCTGCAGGGTCACCCGCAGCTCCCCCGGCCGGCCGTCGCGGGAGCGGAGATCGTCCAGCGCCAGCACGGCTCCCGCGGGCAACCGCAGATAGGTGTCGAGCCGCCGGCCGAAGGGGAGGGCGAGCTGGTCGCCGGCCGCGCGCACGCGCCCCTGCTCGTCGACGCCGGTCTCGAAACGGAGGAGATCCCAGGCCACCGCGAGATGGCGGCGGTCGCCATCCTCGCCGCCGCTCGCCTCCCAGGGGGAGCGCGTCCAGGCGTAGCGAAGAATGAGATGGTTCTCGCCCTCCCGCAGGCCGCGCTCGGGGAGGACCACCCGGACCTCTTCAGGGTTCGGCGAGAGGCCGACCCGGCCCACCGCCTCGCCGTTGAGGACGAGAGTGACCTCCTGCGCCGGAGATCCGGGAGAGGGGTAGGGGGTCCCGCGGAGAATCAGTGGAACGTCCCGCGCGGCGGCGAGGAAGAACTCCAGCTCCGACTCCGGCCCATCGCTCCAGACGAAGGTGTGCTGGTCGTCCGCCTCGTCCCCGGCCCACCCCTGCCGCAGCAGCGGCCGGGCTTCGGGAGTCCCCAGGTCGACCACCCCCGGCTCCCGCTGGATCTCGGCCAGGTCCAAATCGGCGATCAGGTCGCGGACCGTCCCGCCGGGCCGTTCGGGAGCGCCGGCCCGGCCGCACCCGGCCACGAGGCCGAGCAGGCAGACGAGCGGAACGCAACTCCGGAACCAGGGTTGGAACGTCATGGGAGCCTTGAGGATACGGGGATTCAGCGGGCCGCCGCAAGCGCCGCCGCCGCCGCCGCAACGACCGGTTGACTTGCACGTGTCTCACGGGGTATGATTTTTTATCTGCTGAGGAGTCAATAGGTGACTCCGCGGTATCCAAGCCAGAAAATCAAGAAAGGGACCCGGTACGAACAAGGGGTCCCCTTTTGTTTTTTTGGCGCCAGAACAGAAAGAAAGAGAGACAAAGACAATGCGTAACACGGGAAAAGTGAAGTGGTTCAATGACACCAAGGGCTTCGGCTTCATCACGCCGGAGGACGGCGGCAAGGACCTCTTCGTGCACCACTCGGCGATTCAGGGATCCGGATTCAAGAGTCTCGCCGAGGGCGACCGCGTCGAGTTCGACGTCGTGCAGGGCCAGAAGGGCCCGGCGGCCGAGAACGTCAGCAAGATCTGACCGAAATCTCGCGCCCTAGGCGCTCCAGAGAATAAGGAATGATTGAGATGAGGCCATCCGGCTAGGGTGGCCTTTTTCTTTGGGCCGCCGATATATAGAATGTTCTCTATGATCAACTGGAGATCGATCCTCCGCGGGCTCGCGCTGCTGGCGGTATCGGCGGTTTCTGCGGGAATGGCGGGTAGGGCCCAGACCCTGCCCGCGGCGGGGCACGGGCCCTATTTCCCCGCCGATTCCCCCTGGTACCAGGACGTCTCTACGGCGCCGGTGGACTCCGAGTCGGCGGCGGTGATCGGCTGGCTGGCCGGCGCGGGCGGCTGGGGCGGGGGGCGGATGCAGATCGACTTCAGCATCGAGGTGCTGGAGGCGGACGCCGGCACGCCGCTCCACGGCTTCACCGCGACCGGCGACTTCTACGATCCCGACTGCGACCGCCCGGCCCTGGCGTCCGTCCCCCTGCCGAACGGCGGTGCCCTCGAGGGGGAGAACGGCTACCAGTGCTTGGGCGACGGCGACTGCCACCTGATCGTCGTCCACCGTCCAACCCACCGTCTCTACGAGATGTGGCGGGCCAACGTCGCCGGGAGCAGCGGGCCCTACGAGGCGGGCTGCCTGGCCGTGTGGGACATGAACCTCACCTACCCCCAGACGGGGCGTGGCCAGGACTGCAGCAGCGCTGACGCCGCCGGCTTTCCCATCGCGCCGCTGCTGTTCAACGCCGACGAGGTGGCGGCCGGGCACATCGATCATGCCATCCGCTTCATCCTGCCCAACAGCCGCATGCGCCGGCAGGTGTACGTCCATCCGGCGACGCATTCGACCGGTTCGACCAGCGGACCGGCAACCGCGCCGCCCTATGGAGCCCGCCTGCGCCTGCGGGCGGACTATCCGGTCCAGAACCTGCCGACCGCCGGGGCGCGGGTGGTCGCGCGGGCGATGCAGAAGTACGGCATCCTGCTCGCCGACGGCGGCACCATCGCCCTCACCGCCCAGAGCGACCGTTTCACCACCGCCCGCTGGAACGGGCTCCTCGGTCCGCTCGACCTCGCCGCCCTCCAGGTCACCGACTTTCAGATGGTGGCCGCCGGCGACCGCTTCAACTACACCGGCGACTGCGCGCGCACCACGCCGCTGTTCAACGACGCCTTCGAGCTGGGCGGGCTGTCGAAGTGGAGCTCGGCGGTGCCGTAGAAGAGAAATCCCCCCGGTTCCAATAAAATAGTCCTCGAATCCGCAACGCGCGGGAAGCGAGGACTCATGAGCAAGCGACCTTTCGACATCGATCTGGCCATGAAGCGGATCGCCGGGGCGGTCCAGCCGTTCCCGAAAGCGGCGATGTTCGAGCTGGCGGACGAGGGGTTCGCCTCGACGTTCGAGCTGCTGGCCGCCTGCATCATCTCGATCCGCACCCGCGACGAGACTACCCTGGTCTGCGCCCGGCGGCTGTTCGCGCTCGCCCGCACGCCGGAGGCGATGAGCCGGCTTCCGGTCGAGCGGATCGACGCGGCGATCGGCCCCAGCACCTTCCACGAGCCCAAGGCGCGGCAGATCCGGGAGATCGCCCGGCGCGTCGTGGCGGATCACGGGGGCGAGCTGCCGTGCGCGGACGACGTCCTGCTCTCGTTCCCGGGCGTCGGCCCCAAGTGCGCCAACCTCGTGCTCGGCATCGCCTGCGGCAAGGCCCGCATCGGCGTGGACGTCCACGTCGACCGGGTCACCAACCGCTGGGGGTACGTGCACTCGCCGGCGTCGGAGAAGACGATGGTGGCGCTGGAGGCGAAGCTTCCGAAGGCCTACTGGGTGGAGATCAACCGCCTCCTGGTTCCGTTCGGCAAGCACGTCTGCACGGGGGTGCGCCCGAAGTGCTCGACCTGCCCGGTGCTCGACATGTGCCGGCAGGTGGGGGTGACGGCGCACCGGTGATCCGGTCTCCTCCGCCCGGTTCTCCTCTGATAGACTTTCCCCGTCCTGAGATACCGCCACCCCGTGACCTTCCGCCAATCCTGACGTGCTGCGCGAGATCCACGTCCGCAACCTGGCCGTGCTGGCCGAAGCCGCCGTCGAGTTCGGGGCGGGGTTCAACGTGCTCTCGGGGGAGACCGGTGCCGGCAAGTCGATCGTCGTCGACTCGCTGTCGCTGCTCGCGGGGTCGCGCGCCAGCACGGAGATGGTACGCACCGGGGCCGAGGCCCTGACCGTCTCCGGCGTCTTCGAGCCCGAGGGGGACGGCTGGCGGTCGGTCCTCGAGGAGGCGGGGCTGGAGGCCGAGGGGGGGGAGGTCCTGGTCCGCCGGGAGATCGGCCGCAGCGGCCGCAACCGCGTCTTCGTCAACGATCAGCCGACCACGCTACGGCTGCTCGCCGACCTCGCCCCCTATCTCCTGCGCATCCACGGCCAGCGCGACGAGCTGGGGCTGATCGAGCCCGACCTCCAGCGCGCCCTGCTCGACCGCAGCGGCGGCCCGGACGCGGCACCGCTCCTGGCGCGGGTGGCCGAGGCCTACGAGCAGCACGCGCGTCTCGCCGAGCGTCTGGAGCGTCTCTCGGGGGACGACCGGATGCGCCGCGAGCGGATCGACCTCCTGCGCTTCCAGGCCTCCGAGATCGACGCCGCCAAGCTGCGCGCCGGCGAGGAGGTGGAGCTCAAGGCCGAGCGCGACGTCCTGCGCAACGCCGAGGCGATCACCCGCGCGCTCGGCAACGCCTTCGCGCTGCTCTTCGAGGAAGAGGGGGCGGCCGTCGAACGGGTCGGCAAGGCCGGCTCGCTGCTCGCCGAGATCGAGGCCTGGGAGCCGCAAGCCGGGACTTGGCGGGCGGAGATCGAGGAAGTGCGCATCCGCCTGACCGAGACGGCGAGCTCGCTGCAGCACCGGCTCGACGGCCTGGAGGCCGATCCGGCGCGGCTCGACTTCATCGAAGAGCGGCTGGCCACGATCGAACGTCTCTGCCGCAAGCACGGCGGCGATTCGGGCGCCGTGCTCGCCCGGCGGGCCGAGATCGAGGCCGAGCTCGCCGAGCTCGAAGGGGACGCCGAGAACCGCGACGAGCTGGCGGGGAAGGTCGCCGCCGCCCTCGCCGAGTACCGGGAACGGGCGCTGACGCTCTCTCGGGGCCGCGAGGAGTGGGGAAAGGCCCTGGTCGAACGGATCGAGACCGAGCTCAAGGATCTCGGGCTCGCCCGCGCGCGGCTGGCCGTCGGGCTCGAATGGCGGCGCCGGGCGGGAAGCCCACTGGTTCTGGAGGACGGCAAGGGCGACGGCGAGGAGGTCGACTTCGGCCGCGACGGCATCGACCAGGTCGTCTTCCTGTTCGCGCCGAACCCGGGGGAGCCGCCGCGGCCGCTGGCCCGCATCGCCTCGGGCGGCGAGCTGTCGCGCATCCATCTCGCTCTCCAGCTCGCCTCGCGGGGGGAGGCGGAGAAGGCCCACCCGACGCTGGTCTTCGACGAGGTGGACACCGGCATCGGCGGCGCCGAGGCCGCTGCCCTGGGCGCCAAGCTCCAGCGCCTCGCCAAGGGGGGGCAGATCCTCGCCGTCACCCACCTGCCGCAGGTGGCGAGCCACGGCGACCTCCACTTCAAGGTCAGCAAGCGGGTGGAGGGGGACCGCACCAACGTGCGGGTCGAGGAGCTCGACGCCAAGACCCGCGTCGAGGAGGTCGCCCGCATGCTGGCCGGCAAGCAGATCACCGACACCTCCCTCTCCCACGCCCGCGAGCTGATCGCCGGCGCGGCCCGCAAGAAGCGGGGATGAGCGTCCGGCTCTGGCACTGGGGCGATCCCGTCGCCCCTATCCGCGACCTCCTCGCGCGCGGCGGCGTCCTGGCGATCCCGACCGAGTCGAGCTACGGCCTGGGGGTCGATCCCTGGAACCGGACGGGCGTCGAGACGATCTATCGCATCAAGGAGCGCGAGGCGGGCAAGCCGCTGCCGGTGGTGATCGCCGGCCGCGGGCAGCTCGCGGGTTTGGGGATCGATCCGGACCTGCATATAGTTAAGAGTCTCCTCGCCTTCTGGCCGGCGCCGCTGACCGCGGTCCTGCCGGTCGCGCGGCCGCTGCCGGCCTCGGCCGGCGGCCGTAATCTGGCCGTGCGGGTGCCGGATCACGACCGGCTGCGGGAGCTGCTCGCCGCCCTCGGCCACGGGCTGACGGCGACCAGCGCCAACCGGAGCGGCGAGGAGCCGCTGCTGGATCCGGAGGCGGTCGACGGCCTGCTCGCCGGCGAGGACGCGATGGTGGTGGACGGCGGCACGCTCGCGGGCGGGCCCCCCTCGACGCTGGTGGCAATAGAAGAGGACGGGCTCGTGGTTCTACGAGCAGGAAGATTTTCCGCCGAGCGTCTCATCCAGGAGCTCGGCCGATCCACGGGAGAGGAACAGGCATGAAGCACCCAGCGTTTGGACTCTCGACCCGGGCGGCGCTCCTGCTGGCCGCGGCTGCCTTGCTCGCGGCGCCGCTGGCGGCCTCCGCGCCTCCGGCAGGCTCTGCCGAAGCGGCCTCGGGCGTGCCGGCGACCGCGCTGCCTACGATCCCGCTCGCCGAGATCCAGCGCGGCCAGCGCGGTTACGGCCTGTCGGTGTTCTCTGGCACCGAGCCCGAGCGCTTCGAGGTCGAGGTGATCGGCATCATGCGCAACGTCAGCCCGGACGTCAGTTACATCCTCGCCCGCCTGACCGGCAAGGGGCTGGAGAAGATCGGGGTGGCGGGGGGCATGAGCGGCAGCCCGGTGTTCCTCGACGGCCGGCTCGCCGGCGCGGTGGCGTTCAGTTGGCCGTTCACCAACGAGGCGATCGCGGGGATCACGCCGATCGGCTCGATGCGGCAGCTCTCGGGCCTGAAACCGATCGCTGTCTCGCCGCCGCCGCCGATGATCAAGCTCGCGGACATCCTCAGCGGAAATCTCCCCAAGGACCTGCTCGCCACCCAGTTCTCGCGGCTCCTGCCGCGCTTCACCGACGGCGCCATGCCGGCGGTGCAGTGGACGGCCACCGGCTTCGGCGAGAAGTCGCAGGGGATGCTGCGGCAGGTGCTGGGCAGCGTCGCCTCCGCCGGCAAGGCCGCTCCCGGCACGGTGCCGGACGACCTCGCCCCCGGCAAGGCGGTGGACGTGGTGCTGGTGGACGGCGACTTCCAGCTGGCGGCCAACGGCACGGTGACCGACCGCTACGGCGACCAGGTGCTCGCCTTCGGCCACCCCTTCCTCGGGCTCGGCCCGGTGCGGGTGCCGATGGCGACCGCCGAGGTGGTCACCGTCCTCTCCAGCTCCAACAGCTCGTTCAAGATCTCCAACACCGGCAAGATCGTCGGCGCCTTCGAGCAGGACCGCAAGACCGGCATCCAGGGGCGGATCGGCGCCGAGGCGCCGATGGTGCCGATGGTGGTGAGGGTCCAGGGGGAGCAGAACGCCCGCCCGCGCGAGTACAAGATGCGGCTCGCGACGCTCCCCGAGTTCATGCCCCTGCTGGTGGGCAGCGGCGTGGTCGCCGGGCTGGAGGCCGCCAGCTACACCACCGGCTCCCAGAGCCTCGACATGACGGCCCGTCTCCACCTTCGCCGCTACGGCGACCTGGTAGTGCGCCAGAGCTTCGACGGCGACGGCGCGGTGAGCGAGGCCTCGAGCTTCCTGCTGTCGATCGTCTCCTATCTGACGCAGAACCCGCTGGAGAAGGTCGACGTCGACAGCGTCGAGGTCGACCTCGCGCAGACCGACCAGCCGGCGTTCGCCAACCTGGTGGGCGCCAACGCCAGCCGCACGGTGGTGCGCCCCGGCGACCGCGTGACGCTGAACCTGGACTTCGTCCCCTACCGCGGCGACCGCTTCCGCCACTCGATGGCGCTCGACCTGCCCGGGGATCTGCCGGACGGCCGCTACTCGCTGCTGGTGGGGGACGGCGCCAGCGTCGACGCCGCCCGCCTGAGCCTGGAGCCGGCCGAGCCGGTCAACTTCCCGCAGGCGCTCGGCCTGCTGCGCTCCTTCCACTCCCGGCGCGACCTGATCGTGCTGGGGATCTACAGCGGCGCGGGCCTGTCGGTGGCCGGCGAGGCGATGCCCCGGCTGCCCGGCTCCGTGCGCTCGCTCTGGGGGGCCGCGGCCTCGGGAAGCGCGGTCGCCCTGCGCTCGGCCGTGGTGCAGGAGAAGCGCGAGACCATGGACGTGCCGATTCAAGGGCTGGTGCGGATCGATCTCGAGGTGCGCCGCCGCGCGACGGTGGCCGGGGACGGACAGACCGATACGGGGGCCGCCGTGACGGCCAACGACAAGGGGAGGAAATGAGGAGAGCGCGATTCAACGTCACCGCCATCGCCGCGAGTGCCGCCGCCGGGCTGCTGCTCGTCGCGGCCGCCCGGCCGGCTAACGGCACGCAGGTGAAGATCTTCCAGGCGCGCAGCCAGGCGGCCTTTCTCGCCGGCACTCTCGACGGCGTCAGCGTCGACGCGCTCGGCCGCATGCAGCTCGCCCCCAAGGTCAACCGGGTGGCCACGATCTCCGAGCCCTTCCTCCTCTCCGCCGCCGTCCACCCGGACGGCTGGGTGGTGGGCACCGGCAACGCTGGCAAAGTGCTGAAGATCGATCGCAAGGGGGGCGTCACCGAGCTGTTCACCGCCCCCGAGCCCGAGATCTTCGCCGTCTGGGCCGACCCCGACGGCACGGTCTACGCCGGCACCTCGCCCAAGGGGAAGGTCTACCGCATCCCGCCGAAGAAGGGCGCCAAGGCCGAGGTCTTCTTCGATCCCGGCGCCACCTACATCTGGGCCCTGGCGCGCGCCGCCGACGGCTCCCTGCTGGTGGGCACCGGCACCGAGGGGAAGCTCTTCCGGGTCGACGCCAAAGGCAAGGGGGCGGTCCTCTACGACAGCGACGACACCCACATCCGGACGCTCGCGCCGCTGCCCGGCGGGGATGTCGTGGCCGGCACCGCCGGCGAGGGGTTGATCCTGCGGATCAGCCCGGACGGCCGGGCGCGCACCCTCTACGACGCCCAGGAGCCCGAGGTGGTCTCCCTGGTGGCGGCGCCGGACGGCACCTGCTACGCCGCCGTGATCGCCTCCGAGGCGAGCCTGGTGGACCAGGCCAAGGACCAGGCCGCGCCGACCGCGCCCCCCGCCACCCCGGGCCGCGGCGCGGGCAAGCCGGGCGGCAGCCAGCCACAGGTCTCCGTCACCGTCGAGCAGGTCGAGACGCCCACCGTGGGGACCAGCGGGCGCAAGGGCGCGGCCGCTGCCGCGAGCCCCCGTAGCGAGGTGCTGTCGATCTCCCCGTCCGGCGTGGTCGAGAGCCTCTGGAGCTTCCCGGAAGACACCGTCTACGACCTCCTCTGGCAGGACGGACGGCTCTGGGTGGGCACCGGCCTCGAAGGGAAGCTCTACCGCTGGGCCGATCAGCAGATGCTGCTCGAGAAGGACGTCGACGAGCGGCAGATCGTGGCCGTGCTGCCCGGGGACCCCGGGCCGGTCTTCGCCACCACCAACGCCGCCGCCCTGTTCCGGGTGACGGCGGGGACCGAGCACGCCGGCACCTACACCAGCGCCGTGCTCGACGCCAACCAGGTGGCCCGCTTCGGCACCTTCTCCTGGCAGGGCGAGCTCCCCCCCGGCGCCGCCGTCCGCACCTCCTTCCGCAGCGGCGTCAGCGCCACGCCGGACCGCACCTGGTCGGCCTGGACCGAGCCGCGTGAGGGGCGGGAGGTGCCGCTGGCCGGGCTCCCGCGGGGGCGCTTCGTGCAGTGGCGGGCCGAGCTGCGAGCGGGCGACCACGCGTCCCCCCGAATGTACGAGACGGAGCTCTCCTACCGGCAGGAGAACCTGAGCCCCAAGATCGGCGGCGTCCAGGTGCTCGATCCGGGGCAGATCCTGGTGCCGGCCAACTTCAATCCCACCAGCCAGGTCTTCGAGCCGGCCCACCCGAACCGCGAGGGGATCTTCACCACCCTGACCTCCGCCGCCGACGACGAGGGGAGCGGCCGCAGCAAGGTGCTCTGGAAGCTCGGCTACCAGACCCTGCGCTGGACGGCGGCCGATCCCAACGGCGACGATCTGGTCTACGATCTCTCCTTCCGTCCGGCGTCCGAGGACGGCGGCAAGGAGGGGGGGTGGCTCGAGGTGGTTAAGGATCTCAAGGAGGACCACTACAGCTTCGACGCGATGTCGCTGCCCGACGGGATCTACCGCTTCCGTCTCCGCGCCTCCGACCTCCCGTCCAACGATCCCGACGCCGCCCAGGTGGCCGAGCGGGTGAGCGATCCGGTGGTGATCGACCACACGCCTCCCCAACTGGTGAAGGTCGAGAAGGACGCCGACGGCAAGTCGCTGCGGGTGACCGTGCGCGACGCCGAAAGCCCGTTGCGGGAGGCCGTCGTCAGCGTCAACGCGCAAGAGTGGAAGCCGGTGCGGGCGGCCGACGGGCTGCTCGACGGACGCACCGAGACCCTGCTGATCGAGCCCGGCAAACCGGGGGACCTGATGCTGCTCCGGGTCACCGACGCCGCGCATAACGTCATCACCTTCAACCTCACCTCGGAGCGATGAGCAAGCGGATCGCGGTCTACCCCGGGTCGTTCGACCCCATGCACAACGGCCACCTCGACATCATCGAGCGTTGCCGCCCGCTGTTCGATGAAGTGGTCGTGGCCGTGCTGCGCAACGAGGGCAAGCAGCCGCTGTTCTCCGTCGAGGAGCGGATCGAGTCGATCCGCGAGATGGTCGGCGGCGACGTGCGGGTGGAGAGCTTCTCGGGGCTCCTGGTCGACTTCATGGACCGGGTGGGCGCCCGCGCCGTGGTGCGCGGGCTGCGCGCCGTCTCCGACTTCGAGTACGAATTCCAGATGGCGCTGATGAACCGCCGGCTCAACCCGCGGGTCGAGACCGTGTTCATGATGCCCCGCGAGGACTACACCTATCTCTCCAGCCGGCTGGTCAAGGAGGTCTTCTCGCTGGGCGGCGATCTGACCGGGCTGGTCCCCGAGCTGGTGATCGCGCGGCTGCGGCGGCGGCTGCCTCCCAAGGTGGACGCCGGGGCGGGGCCCGGCAAGGAGACCGCGTGAGCCTCGACCGCTTCCTGCTGCGGCTCCCCAAGGTCGAGCTCCACGTCCACCTCGAAGGCTCGATGCGGCCGGCCGTGCTGCTGGAGCTGGCGCGGCGCAACGGCATCGAGCTGCCGGCCCAGGACGAGGCGGGGCTCAAGCGCTGGTTCCGCTTCACCGACTTCGAGCACTTCGTCAAGGTCTACCTCGCCTGCTCGCGGGCGCTGCGGTCCCCCGAGGACTTCCAGCTCCTGGCGCTCGACTTCCTGACCGAGCAGGCCTACCAGAACGTGGTCTACACCGAGGTCCACTTCACCATCTCGACCCACCTCGCCAACGGCGTCAACGGCGGCGAGGTGCTGGCCGCCCTGGCCGATGCGATCGCGGAAGGGGAGAGGCGGCACGGCGTCACCCTCCGGCTGATCCCTGACATCGTACGCAACGTCGGCGTCGAGGCCGCGGACCGCACGCTCGAATGGGCGCTCGCCGGCCAGAAGCTGGGGGTGGTGCCGGCGCTGGGGCTCTCGGGGAGCGAGCGGCTCTACCCCAACGAACCGTACCGCGAGCACTTCGCCGCGGCGCAGCGGGAGGGGCTCCGCCGAGTGGCCCATGCCGGCGAGCACGCGGGCCCCGAGTCGATCCGCTCGGTCCTCGAGGTCTGTGCCGCCGAGCGCATCGGCCATGGGGTGCGGGCAGTCGAGGATCCGGCCCTGGTCGAGGAGCTGCGAGCGGCGCAGGTGCCGCTGGAGGTCTGCCCGACGTCCAACGTCTGCCTGATGGTGACCCCGGACCTGGCGAGCCACCCCTTCGACCGCCTCTACCGGTCGGGGCTGGCGCTCTCCGTCAACTCGGACGATCCGGCCTTCTTCAACACCAATCTCACTCTCGAATACCTGCGCCTGCACCAGACCTTCGGCTACTCCGCGGCCGAGCTGGCCGGCTTCTCGCTCGCCGCCCTCCGGCAGTCGTTCCTGCCGGAGCCCGAGCGCGTGGCCCTGGAGGAGAGCTTCCGCCAGCAGTTCGACGTCCTGGGCAAGGAGATGCTCGGCGCCCCGGTCGAGCCGCCGGTGAGCTAGGTTGATCTAGTCATTGGGGAGGGCCCAGAGCTCCATTCCCATCGTCCGCGAGAGATGGAGGAGGTGCTTGAGCTTCTGCAGGAAGTCGAGGAGCCCGCGCCAGCCGAGCTCCTCGCCGAGCCGGATGTCGCCGGTCCCATCGAGCCCGACCCATTCCGGCGGCTCGGGCGCCTCGCGGCGACGGGCGCGCGCGGCGAGCTCCGCCACCTCACCCTCCAGCATCCCGCGGACCTCGGCGTCGATCCAGGTCTCCTCGACGGGGTCGAGGCTCTTGAGCCCCTGGAAGACGGGGAACCCCTGGAGGCGGGTGAGGTAGTCCACCAACTCGTCGTCGAGGAGCACGAAGGTCTCCTGCAACGGGTTCCCCTCCTCGTCGGCCATCAGGAGAGTCCAGGACATGGAGGGGAGTGTAACCCCGCATTGACAGATTCAGTGGGGAAGCATATCTTCGCCTGCGAGCCTTTCTTGTAACTTGGCGGTACCTTTGGTATCTCGGGTCGGATTCCAGGCATCTCGATGTCGCACCCTCTCGAAGCCTCCGGCAGCGGGCGCCGGCAGTTCGTAAATCTCCCAGACGTTTTGCCTCCAGCCTTGTCGGACCAAGACCCCAGCCTCCGTCTGATCGAACTGATCCAGGCGGGTATCGACGTCGAGGAGAACTCGCGTAAGCTCTACGAATTGCACTATCGGAAGATCATCGGTTTCTTCCGCAAAAAGGGCTTTTCTCATGAAGAAAGCCGCGACCTCACCCAAGATGTTTTTTCCCGTGTCTTTCAAGCTATAGACAGCTTTCGACGCGAATCGCGTTTTGAAAGGTGGCTGTTCGAGATCGCCGCCAACGCCTTCCGGAACGAGCTCCGGAGGAAAGGGGCGGAGAAGCGGGATGCCGTGGAGTTGTCCATTGATGTTCCTCCTGACGACGAGGGTGCTCCAGGAGCCAGGGAGCCGGTCTCGGAGGAGCGGGATGCGCTGGAGGCCATGATCGAACGCGAGGGACGCGCGAAGCTGCTCGCGGCGTTGCAGGAGCTGCCGCCGAAGATGCGGACCTGTTGCCTGCTGCGCTACGTGCGGGGGCTGAAGTACCAGGAGATCGCCAAGGTCATGAAGATCTCCATCGAGACCGTCAAGGCTCACCTGCACCAGGCCCGCAAGCGGCTCATCGAGAAGCTGGGAGATGGGGGAAAGGGGGAATCATGAGCGACGAGCTCCAGGATCTGGACGAGATGCTCGGCTTCCTCGGCGAGCAGAGGCGCCACCGGCGCGATCCCGAGGAGCACCCCAGCCCGGAACAGCTTTCCGCCTACCAGGCCGGTGAGCTGACCCCGGAAGAGGATGCGCGGATCCAGGACCACCTCGCCGTTTGCGGGCACTGCACGGAGCTGCTCCTGGACCTGGAGGAGCTCCTCGAGCCGGCCGTGACGGCGGCCGCCGAGCCCGCCGCCGACTTCGAGGCCGCGGCGGACTGGAAGCGGCTGCGGGAGGGGAGGGGGGGGAGGGCCGTTAAACCAGAGCCGCTCCGGGCGAATATGCCTGGGCGAGACTATCGAATCGTGAGATCTCTACGCACCTATAAGGCTTTGGCGGCAGTGCTGGCGGCTATGGTCGTAGGATTGTCCTGGCACGCCTTGCGCCGCGAAGGGCAGCTCGAGATTCTTCCTCCGCAGAAAACGATCCACTTCGCGACGACTCGCGGCTCCGGCCAGACCGGAAAGCCCCTGGAGATTCACCTGCCTTTTGGCTTGGGGTTTTCCACCTCGGCCGACTATCCGGAGTATCGGGTGCAGATTCTCGCCAGTGATGGACGGGCACGATACTCTGCCGACACGCCTCTCTCACAAGGAATCATCCCCCTGAAGACGGGCGCTCTCTCACCGGGGACTTACAAGGTCCAGCTGTCAGGGTTGAAGGATGGGCAATCCGATCCGATCGGAGCCCCCCAGAACCTCATCATCCAGCCTTGACCCCCACCCGCGAGCACTCAGCCGTTTCCTTGCGGGCCTGATTCAGGGCTACAATAACGACATTCCGCTCCATGCGCAGGGTAGCCTGCTCGTGCGGACGATTCTCCACGAATCGTTTCGTGGGTCCCGTTGTTCCTTGGACTGACCTTCAGAGGAAGCACGCACGATGCATCCAGCACGGAAGAGGTTTCTGGCTTTCGGTTCGGTGCTCGCGGCTGGTTTAGGAGCCGCGGGTTTCCTGAAGACCCCGACATTGCCAACCCGGCCTGCAGTACATCCTCAGCTCACTTCTACTCGCGAAATCAAGGAGCATGCCGGCGCCTCCTCCCTTGAGAGTTTTGATTTACTGAAGGAACGAGGAAAATCTCACTGGTTTTCTTCAGGCGAACGGCACATCTACCACGTCGATTTGAAGTCCGGGCAACTCCTGCATGTGGTCGTGCAGCAGAAGGGGGTCGATGTCCAACTGACCCTGTCCGGTCC
The DNA here is from genome assembly GCA_963698025.1 of uncultured Acidobacteriota bacterium. Taxonomy (GTDB): domain Bacteria; phylum Acidobacteriota; class Thermoanaerobaculia; order Multivoradales; family UBA5704; genus DATARR01. The sequence goes on from OY969112.1 coordinate 6,093,247, forward strand.
AGCCAATGCTCCCCTCTTCACGATTGACAGCACGAACTCGAAGTCTGGGCCCGAACCCATACTGCTGGTTGCAGGAAGGTCCGGGAGCTTTTCGATTTTGGTTACAACAAGCAACGGCTCCCCTCCTGGTGCCAGTTACCTCATCGAGACCGTCAGAGTTCAGCCCGCCACGCAGTGGGACCGCCAGAGGGCCGCCGCGCTGGAGAGTTACTACCGAGCGAGAGAGTTGTCGCATAAGCCTGACATGAAGATGACGGAGAAGGCGTTCCTTGCCGCGGAGGCAGCCTTGCGCAAGGCTGGACCACAGGATCTGCATGCGGCAGCCTGGGAAGATCTTGGCAAAATTTATGAGAAGCTCGGTGACTGGCAAAGGGCGGCGGCAGCAAATCAACGTGCTGCACGATTGTCCCATCTCATTGGTGAAGAAAGGCGCGAGGCTGTTGCCCTCCACGAGATGGGAAAAAGCGAGGAGCAGATTCCAGACATAGACGGAGCTCTGAGGCATTGGGCACAGGCGAGGGATCTGGCGCGTCGGGTGCAGGATCACCGTACCGAAGCGATGGCCTTGAGCAGCCTCGGCATGTTCTATGCCGAGCGGGCGGATGCCTGGAACGCAGAAACCGACCTCCGGGAAGCGATCCAACTCTGGAAACAATGCGGTGACACCGATGGAGAGGTCCGCGCCTTGATCGGCCTGGGTCTTCTCTATGACAATATGCGGCAAAGCGAGAAAGCACAACAAGTCTACCGGGATGCTCTGGGTAAGCCGGGTTTATCTCCCGGCAACCATGCCATCATCCTGACGCAGATGGGAAACTCTTATATCTATGAAGAAAGGCCAGGTCTTGCGTTTCAATCCTTTCGTCAGGCATATCAAATAAATCGAGGTCGGGACCCGGAAAACGAGGCGAGAATCTTTACAGGTTTCGGTCTCACCTTTGCGGCAATGCACAGGTACCGTGACGCGCTCGACCCCTATCAAAAGGCCTTGAAGATTTACCAGGATCGACACGATCTGCGAAATCAGTCGATTCTATTCTTGAACATTGGTTGGACGCTGGGGGTGTTGAATCAATACCAGGAATCCAGGCAATCCTTTAACCATTCGCTGCTTCTCAGTCGCAAGCTAAAAAACTCTCTTCTAGAAGCGGGAGCTCTCTTAGGTTTCGCATGGATCGAGCGCAGTCGCGGTCACTTGAGTGAAGCGCAGCGGCAGGGAGAGCAGGCTCTTAAATTGATTGAATCCATGAGGAGCGGCACGGGAGACGAGAAGGCACGGCTCTCCTTTTTCTCTGGGAAACAGGACGTATACGATCTACTGATAAACGTCTTGATGGATCAGTACAGACTGCGGGGCTCTCCGGAATTGCTCGCAAGAGGCTTGGAAATTAGCGAGAGCGCCCGTGCTCGTGCCCTTTTGGACACCCTCGGAGGACGAGAACGCTCCTTGTCCGACCGAGTCACTCGTATCCTCACATTGCAGGAAATCCAGCAGAGGGTCCTTGACCCCGAAACAATCCTGCTCGAGTATTCACTTGGCAGAACCAGTAGCTATCTCTGGATGGTGACCCAAAAGGAGATCAAGGTCTTCATTCTGCCGGACAAGCAGCAGATCGAGACGTTGGCCAAGGATGCCTACCAGAAGATCCAAATAAGCCATCTTCCAGAGGAGCAGGCTGCGGCAAGCAGTGCCGCTAGCAAACTGAGTCGTGTCCTGCTCGGGCCTGTGGCCGGCCAGTTAGGGACGCGACGGTTGCTGATCGTTCCTTCTGGTGCCCTCCAGTCCATTTCGTTCGCGGTTCTACCTGAGCCTGCGATTCGGGCTTCCGGAAAAGAACCGAATGAGGCTTGGCCAGAGCCTCTTATGCTGCGGCATGAAATCATCTATGCGCCTTCGGCTTCGGTGCTCGCCGAAATACGCCGAGTCCGTGCCGACCGAGAGCCGGCCAAAGGCTTGCTTGCAATGCTTGCTGATCCCGTTTTTGAGCTGGACGATCAGCGGATTTTCGGCAAGAGCGTCAAACGGGGAGACATGAGCGACCCTGTTCTGGGTTATCTTCCACGGCTGCCGGGCTCCCGCCGAGAGGCCGATGCAATTTCCTCGAGCTTGACGGCTGAGGGTGTGCTGAAGGCTGTCGGTTTCGAGGCCAACCGCGATCTGTTCACCAGCGGCAGGCTGGGCGATCATAAGATTCTCCACTTGGCGACCCATACGTTTTATCCAGCGGATCACCCTTCTCTCGCGGCGATCGTCCTTTCTCGGTTTGACGAAAAAGGCAGGGCTCGCAACGGTCTTCTGAGGATCAACGATATTATCGGCATGGAATTACGGTCGGATTTGGTTGTATTGAGCTCCTGCAGCTCGGCATTAGGAGAGAACATTCTTGGAGAGGGCACAGTGGGCTGGTCTCACGCTTTCCTGTCCGCGGGTGCTTCCTCCGTAGTGACGAGCGTCTGGGATGTAGAGGATGAGAGCACGGCCGAGCTTATGAAGAATGTCTATAAGAATATATTTTCGAGACGATTGTCTCCCAGTCAGGCGCTACGCCAGGCGCAAATAGCCATGTGGGAGGATCGACGCCACAGCTCCCCTTACTTCTGGGGTGGGTTTATCGCTCAAGGTGAATGGCAGAACCTCGTAATCTCCCTCAACAAAAGTGCTTTGGGCGTTTCTTCTCAGGGTGGAGACTTGAGGAGCCCTTCGACGAGAATAAACCCGCTTACCGGATCTCTCCGAAAGCTCGGGGAAGGAGCGGGGGGCAATCACCACCGGTTCTAATCAGAGCCAGGGCGCCTCGGGGATCCCAACCTTACACGGAGGGAGGATCTATGGCTCAGACGTCCAAGGAAATGACCCCCAATCGGGACGGTGCGCACGAGCAGATTCAGGACCGCGGCGATCGGGATCCCGATAACTTGACCCCCCCCACCCCCCCTGCCGGCGTTCAGCCGCCTCCGCGAGGCGGCGATGGCGACGGCGACGATAAAGATCATTAGTTACGCCAAAATGCCAGAGGTGCTGGGCCGGCGGATTCTTTCCGCCGGCCTCCTTTACAGAGGGACTGCTTGTGAACCGTCTTCTTTCAATCGCGCTGATCTTCGCCTGTCTGATACAGGCGGCATGCAGCCCCCGAGCCAAGTCCGAAAAATCTTACGATCAGATTCGAGCCATGGTCTCCGGCAAGACCGAGGCAGAGGTGACGCGACTGCTCGGGGCGCCAGACACTACAGAGACGTTGCTGCTCGGGGATGAGCGTTGGATCTGGTGGAACTACACATACCTTGGTGGAAAGAACTGGGCTCCCCGAGTCCGGGGTAAAGTGGTTCACCTCGAGATCACCTTCGCGGGATCTATGCTGGCGGATCTGAAGGACAACGACAAATCGCTCTGGCGGGTGAGCGAACCCTACGGCGTTGGGTTCGTCGTATCTGGCGAGGAGGCCGAGAATCAATCTTCGCCTCTAAACAAGAGCATCCGCAACAGCATCTAGAGACCTCTGAAAGGAGATCTCCCAACCATGAACCCCGCTGCCCCAGATCCCCAGAAATGGGCCCTGCTGATCGGCATCAATCGCTATCCCAACTTCGGCCCGCGAGGGCAATTGAGCGGCTGCATCAACGATGTTGAGGTGATGCGGCAGGTTCTCGTTAATTCGTTTAATTTTCCTGAGAACCATGTCGCCGTGATGACAGACGAGCAGGCGTCCCAGGAAGGGATCCGCGCGGCGATGCGGGATCTTGTCCAGCGGGTGGGTCAGGACGACGTCGTCGTCGTTCACTACAGCGGCCACGGCTCACAGATGACCGACCTCGAAGACGACGAGCCGGATGGGCTCGACGAGACGATCGTGCCCTACGACAGCGGCCGCGCTCCCCATGAGAACCGGGACATCAAGGACGACGAGATCTATCTCTGGCTCAAGGGGCTGACCGCCAAGACCTCCGCGCTGACCCTGATCTTCGACTGCTGCCATTCGGGGACGATCGTCCGCGACGACTTCGGCGGCGCGGTGCGGTGGGTGGAGCCGGATCTCCGGCCGGCTGCGGAGCTTCCTCCTTCCCCGATCCCGCTCGCGACTCGCGGCGAGCTGGACGGCGGCCGGGATGTCGGCCGGAGCGGCTGGCTGCCTCTCGGCGAGCGGTATGTCCTGATCTCCGGGTGCAGCCGCGATGAAAAAGCGTGCGAGGTCCAGGAGTCGGCGGGGGTCCTTCATGGTGCGTTGACCTTCTTCCTGAGCCAGGAGTTGCGCAAGGCGCAGTCCGGCACGACGTACCGCGACGTCTTCGAGACGGTGGCGCCGCAGGTGTCGTCGCGGTTCAAGGATCAGCACCCGCAGCTCGAAGGGGCTCGCGACCTGGAGCTCTTCGGCGTCGAGCGGATCGAACCGATGAGATTCGTGCCGGTCGTGCAGCGGTCCGGAGACCGGGTCATCCTGGGCGGAGGAGCCGCTTGCGGGCTCACCGAGGGGTCGCAGTGGGCGATCTATCCCGCGGGCACGAAGACTGTCGATCCGGCGGGGGAGCCGGTGGGCGTGGTGTCGCTGACGGCCGTGCGGGCCACCACCAGCGAGGCCAGGCTTCTCCGCGAAGCTCAGCCCGACGCGGTGGTGCCTGGGATGAGGGCGGTGGAGGAGAGCCATGCTCTCGAGACCCGCATGCCGGTGGAGGTGGTCGCTCCCTCGGGATCTGACGTCCAGGCGCTCCTGGACGGGCTCGATCGCTCGAAGCTGCTGCGGCAGGCCGGGTCTGACAAGTATGCCAAGGTACGGGTCTATCTCCTGGCACCGGGTTCCGTGCTCCCGAAGGGTGCGGCCAAGCCGATGCTGGGCCCCCTCCGTGAAGAGACCTGGGCGGTGGTCGGCGAGGACGGCCAGCTGCTGATGCCGGTCCGCCGCCGGAACGAGCCGGGCGCCGGGGCCCTCCTGCTGGAGAACCTGGAGAAAGTGGCCCGGTACCGCCTGGCGCTGGATCTGGAGAACGCGGCCGCCGAATTCGCGGACAAGGTGGAGATCGAGATCCTGTGCAAGACCGGGACCGGTCTGGAGGCACCGGAGAAGGGGAACGACGGCCGGCCGGTCTTCTACGAAGGCGATAACATCGCGTTCAAGATCTCCCACCGGCACGAGCGCCCGCTGTTCGTCTATCTCCTGGATCTCGGGCTCACCGGCCGGATCAGCCTCATCTATCCGGCGCCCGGAGCCATCGACAGCCTGCTCCCGGCGGTCGCGCTGGAGGTGGGGACTCAACCCGACCGCGAGATCAGTCTCTACATCCCCGACGAGTTCCCGTTTCTCTCCGCCGGCCCCGACGAGGAGGTCGAGGGGATCGAGACGCTCAAGATCCTCTTCACCACCCACCCGACCGACTTCCAGCCGCTGTTCCAGTCGAGCGTCCGGGAAGGGAGGAGCGGCCCGGCCGGCTCGCTCAACAATCTCCTGTCGACCACCTTCGGCGGCGGGGGCTACACGGAGCGCGACGCGCAGGTGCGGGCGCAGATCGACCCCGAGGACTGGACGGCCCTCACGCGCTCGTTCCGGGTGCGCCGGCGGGCCTCCTCGCGGATGGCGGTGGGCGGCCGGGGGATTTAGAAGCCGACGCCGTGAAGAGGGAGATCCGGTAGCGGCGCCGTTGAGGGCGACCGCAGGTCGCCCCTACAACAGATTTCGACCGCGGGTGTAGGGGCGACCTGCGGTCGCCCTCAACGCCACGCTGTGGACCGCCCCTACAAGCTCCTTCGTTGTCATATGCTCCAGTTGCCTCGCCTTGGGTGGACGTGTCACCCTCTGGGGACGGCGCGCGGGGGTTGACCCGCATGGAACGGAGGAGGCACTGGGAATGAGCAAGCCGTATCAGGCTCCACTCAACTGGTATACGGGTGGAGAGGCGGATAGCGACGTCAACGAGACCGAGGAGTGGCTGACCGCCTTCGAGCAGATCATCGAGATCGAGGGGCAGGACCGAGCGTGCTTCCTGCTCAAGAAGCTGCTCGAGAAGGGGTACGAGAAGGACGTCGTCCTCCCCTTCACCGGCAACACCCCCTACATCAACACCATCCCGAAGAGCGAGGAGCCCCCCTACGGCGGGGACCGCGCCCTCGAGCGCCGCATCAAGAGCATCGTCCGCTGGAACGCCATGGCGATGGTGGTGCGGGCCAACAAGAAGTACTCCGGCCTCGGCGGCCACATCTCGACCTTCGCCTCGTCGGCCACCCTCTATCAGGTCGGCTTCCATCACTTCTTCCGCGGCCGCGGGGAGGGCGGGTTCGACGGCGACATGATCTACTTCCAGGGTCACGGCTCGCCGGGCGTCTATGCCCACGCCTTCCTCGAAGGGCGGATCACCACCGGGCAGATGGACGCCTTCCGCCGCGAGCTGGCGCCGGGGGGCGGCCTTTCCTCCTACCCCCACCCGTGGCTGATGCCGGACTTCTGGGAGTTCCCCACGGTCTCCATGGGCCTCGGGCCGATCAGCGCCATCTACCAGGCGAAGTTCAACCGCTACCTGCGCGACCGCGGCATGCGCGACCCGCAGAACCGGAAGGTCTGGGCCTTCCTCGGCGACGGCGAGACGGACGAGCCGGAGACGCTGGGGGCGATCACCCTCGCCTCGCGCGAGAAGCTCGACAACCTGATCTTCGTCATCAACTGCAACCTCCAGCGCCTCGACGGCCCGGTGCGCGGCAACGGCAAGATCATCCAGGAGCTGGAGACCGCCTTCCGCGGCGCCGGCTGGAACGTCATCAAGGTGATCTGGTCGGGGGACTGGGACCCGCTGATCGAGGCGGACAACACCGGCCGGCTGATCCAGCGGATGAACGAGACGCTCGACGGCGAGTTCCAGAAGTACGTCGTCGAGACCGGCGCGTACCTCCGCCAGAATTTCTTCGGCAAGTATCCGGAGCTGACGGCGCTGGTCAAGAACTACTCGGACGAGGATCTCCACGGCCTTCGGCGTGGCGGTCACGACCCGGCCAAGGTCTACGCCGCGTACAAGGCCGCCGTCGAGCACCAGGGGTCGCCGACGGTGATCCTGGCCAAGACGGTCAAGGGGTACGGCCTCGGCGAGGCGGGCGAGGGGAAGAACGTCACCCACCAGCAGAAGAAGCTCACCGAGCAGGAGCTGCACATCTTCCGCGACCGTTTCGACATCCCGGTCACGGACAAGGAGCTGGCCGAGGCGGCCTACTACTGCCCGCCCGAGAACAGTCCGGAGATCCAGTACCTCCGCGAGCGCCGCCACGCCCTGGGGGGCCCGGTGCCGTCGCGGCGGGTGAAGAAGGAGGCGCTGGCCGTTCCCGAGGGGAAGGACGTCTGGGGGCGCTTCGCCGAGGGGGTGGACCGCGACGTCTCGACCACGATGGTGTTCGTCCAGATCCTCACCCAGCTCCTGAAGGACAAGGAGATCGGCAAGAAGATCGTCCCCATCGTGCCCGACGAGGCCCGCACGTTCGGCATGGAGTCGCTGTTCCGCCAGTTCGGCATCTACTCCCACGTCGGGCAGCTCTACGAGCCGGTGGACAAGTCGATGCTCCTCTACTACCGCGAGGCCACGGACGGACAGATCCTGGAGGAGGGGATCACGGAGGCGGGCTCGATGGCCTCGTTCATCGCCGCCGGCACCTCCTACGCGACCCACGGCATCGATATGCTGCCGTTCTTCATCTTCTACTCGATGTTCGGCTTCCAGCGCATCGGCGACCTGATCTGGGCCGCCGCCGACCAGCGCACCCGCGGTTTTCTGCTCGGCGCCACCGCCGGACGCACCACCCTGATCGGCGAGGGGCTCCAGCACGAGGACGGCCATAGCCTGGTGCTGGCGAGCGTCGTCCCCAACCTGCTGGCCTACGATCCCGCCTTCGCCTACGAGCTGGCGGTGATCATCCGCGACGGCATGAAGCGGATGTATTTCAACCGGGAGGACATCTTCTACTACATCACCCTCTACAACGAGAACTACCCGATGCCGGCGATGCCGGAGGGAGTGGAGGAGGGGATTCTCAAGGGGATGTACAAGTTCCGGACGGCTCCCGAGCCGAAGGCGGACCCGCAGGGCAATCAACAGGGAGGGGAACGCCCTCGTCTCCATCTCTTCGGCAGCGGTTCGCTGCTGCGCGAGGCGATGCAGGCGCAGGAGATCCTCGCCGACCGTTACGGCGTGGCCGCCGAGCTCTGGAGCGTGACGAGCTACAAGGAGCTGCGCCGGGACGCCCTGGAGGCGGAGCGCTGGAACCTCCTGCATCCGGATCAGGAGCCGCGCAAGCCCTACGTGGTCGGCCTGTTCGAGGGGGACGACCATCCGATCGTCGCGGTCACCGACTACATGAAGCTGGTGCCGGACCAGCTCTCGCACTGGCTCCCCGGACGGCTCTACCCGCTCGGCACCGACGGCTTCGGCCGCAGCGAAACCCGCGATGCGATCCGCCGTTTCTTCGAGGTGGACGCCGAGTGCATCGTCATCGCCGCTCTCTATCAGCTCGCTCGCTGGGGACGGATCGACCGCTCCGTCGTCCGCCGCGCGATCGACGAGCTGGGGGTCGATCCCGAGAAGCTGGACCCGATGAGCAGCTAGAACGGCTTCGGTGTATCCGTGTACCGGGATCCGTAGGGGCGCAGCATGCTGCGCCCTCGACGAGCCGGTTGCAGATCAGGGCGCAGCATGCTGCGCCCCTACGAAGTCGTTTTCGCGTCCAGGGTGTTATTATCATATAGCAACGTATCGATTCACGGAGGGTCAACATGAAGAGACGCACGCCTCTGCATACCTTCCTCCTGGCTCTCCTGCTGCCGGCCCTGGCGGAGCCTGCGGTCTACAAGGTGGACGCGGACCACAGCGGCGTCAACTTCAGCATCCGGCACTTCGTCTCCAACGTCTCGGGCCGCTTCCGGGACTTCGACGGGGTCATCAAGTACGACAAGCAGAACCCGGCGGCGAGCAGCGTCGAGTTCCGGGTGCGGGCGGCGTCGATCGACACCGCCAACAACGACCGCGACGAGGATCTGCGGTCCAAGAAGTTCTTCGAGACCGACAAGTACCCGATGCTGACCTTCACCAGCACCAAGGTGGCTCCCAAGGACGCCGGCACCCTGGAGGTGACGGGCAACCTGACGATGCACGGCGTCACCCGGGTGGTCACCTTCCCGGTGCAGGTGCTGGGCACGATGCAGGCGCCGCACGGCGAGAAGGCGGGCTTCGACGTCGCCTTCACCGTCGACCGCAAGGAGTTCGGGATCAGCTGGAACAACGTCCTCGACTCCGGCCCCATGCTCGGCGACGCCGTGAAGATCCACATCGAGATCGAAGCCAGCAGCGTGGGGGAGCGGGCGGCGAAGTAGGCCCTCATCACCCCGGCCCTCTTCTCCCGACTCGGGAGAAGAGGGAGAATGCAGGAAGCGCAGCTCTTTTAAGCCCCTCTCTCCCGGTGTCGGGAGAGAGGGGTTGGGGAGTGAGGGCCTACCGCCGCCCCCCCGCCGGCAAGACCTCCAGCCCTTCGTAGGTATGGGCGAGGTCGTGGAGCTCGCCTTCGGGTTCCTTGCGCAGCCCTCGCGGAGTCTCCTTGCCCACGGCTCCCTTGCCGATCGTGGTGCCGCCGTCCACCATCCAGAGGGCGCCGGTGACGTAGCTCGCCTCGTCCGAGGCCAGGAAGGCGTAGACGTTGGCGATCTCCTCGACGGTGCCGCGGCGGCCCATGGGGGTGGCCTCCACGGTCATCTTTTCCATCTTCTTGTCCATCGGGCCGGTCTCCTTGTGAGTCCAGGCCGTGTCCACCGGGCCCGGGCAGACGCAGTTGGCCCGTACGCCGTACTTCGCCTGCTCCACCGCGACGCCGCGCGTGAAGGCGTGCATCCACCCCTTGGTGCCGCCATAGGGGGCGTTCTGGGGCTCGCCGAGCTGCCCGGCCTCCGAGCCGGCCGAGACGATGCAGCCCTGGGTCTTCTGGAGATAGGGGAGGGCGAAGCGGGTCATCAGGAACGCGCTCCGGGTGTTCGCCCGGGTCATCATGTCGAACGCGTCGATGGGGTAGTCCTGAAGCTCGGCCGTCACGGGGAAGGTGCCGGCGTTGTTGATCAGGATGTCCAGGCGTCCGAAGTTGTCGATCGCCGCCTGCACGCAGCCGCGGGCGTGGGCCTCCTCGGAGACGTCGCCCGCGTAGGCGACGGCCCTGGCCCCATGGCTCCGGATGCGCGCCACGACGTCGTCGATCGGATCGCCGGGAAGGCCGCAGATGACCACTGCCGCCCCCTCCTTGGCGAACTTGTGAGCGATGGCCTCGCCGATGCCCGTCCCGGCACCGGTGACGATGGCGATTTTTCCATTGAGACGCTTGTCCATGATGTGACCTCCTCGATGTGAATGCCCGGATCTCCTGCTGAAGCGGGACCTGCCGGCCGCATGCGGCGGCTGCTGTGGACGGGCGGCTTCATGATGCGTGCCAGAAAAGGCGATAAACAAAGGCTCCGTGGGAGGTGTCTCGCCCAAACGGACGGGATCTCCTCTGTGACCGAGCCCAAGACGTACGAAAACTTTGACCTGCAGATCGAAAAGGGCCTTGGGCGCGGCTTCCGGGTTTCCGTGCTCAGTTCACCGGCGGGGGAGGATGCGGCGGCTTTTCGGCCGCCGTACTCCGACCGCGAGCTTCAGGAGATCTTGGAGCAGTTCGGCACAACTCACCGGGACCTTGGGTCTGCCAAGCCAGAACTGGGCAAGTCCGCCGAGCAGGTGGGAGAGCGGCTGTTCGATGCGTTGTTTCACGACAAGGTGAGGCACCGATGGGAGTCGAGCCGCTCGCGGGTTGAGGCGGAAGGCAGCGGTTTGCGTCTGCGTCTCCGCCTGAGAGATGTCCCCCGCTTCGAGACTTGGCCCTGGGAGCTCCTCTTCGATCCTTCCCGTCGCAGGTTCCTTTCCCAATCCATCAAGACACCTGTCGTCCGGTACCTCGGACTTCCGACAGCTGCGCCTCTCCTGAGAGCGGAACCGCCCCTGCGGATGCTCGTGGTTATCGCGGAGCTGGCGGGGTATGCCGCTCTCGATGGAAATCGGGAATGGGAGCGTCTGCGTCAAGCCTTGAGCGGTTGGGAAGCCAAGGGCTGGATCGTGCTCGAACGGCTAGGCCGCGCGACCCTGGAGGAGCTTCAGCAGAAGCTCCTGAACCCCTGTCACATCCTGCACTTCATCGGTCATGGCCGCTTCGATCCTGGTAAGAAGGAGGGAGCGATAGTCCTGGAGGACGAGGCCGGGCAGGGCCGTCTCGTGACCGGGGCCAAGCTCGGCGCAATCCTGGCTGCGCAGAGCGAGCTGCGGCTCGTGGTCCTCAATGCCTGTGAGGGTGCCCAGGTGTCAATGGCCGATCCTTTCTCAGGGCTGGCGCAAGCTCTCGTCGGCTGCCGGATTCCGGCGGTCATCGCCATGCGGTCCCGGATCACCGACCAGGCCGCCATCGCATTCGCGGAGCACTTCTATGGCGCCCTGGGCAGAAACCAGCCGGTCGATGCCGCCTTGGCGGACGCCCGCAGGGCGATGTTCTCGCGACGGGACGACCTGGAATGGATCACGCCGGTTCTCTACACGAGGTCCCCTGACGGTCAGCTGTTCAACTTCCCGCAGGAGGCTCGGCAAGGGCGATTCGGGATTCGACGGCTCCTCGGGACTCGGCGTTGGTGGATCCTGGGGCTTTCCGCTCTGCTCCTGTCGATTGCCGCCGTGGGTCTCCTGGCGAGAGCCTACAGGAACGATCCCAGCACCTTTTATTCCTTGCTGAATCCGCCGGAGTGCCCCTCGCCGCCGGGAATCCGGATGGCGTTCGTCAAGATCCAGCCCGGGACGTTTCTCATGGGGGCACGGCCGGGGAAAAAAGTTACGCTGACCCAGCCGTTCTGCATCGGTCGTTTCGAGGTGACACAGGGGCAGTGGCAGACGATCATGAAGAGGTCCACGCGCCGGCGTCAGGCTGGCGATACTCTTCCTGTGAGCAATGTCTCATGGCTGGAAATACAGGATTTCCTCGCGCAGCTCAATCTTTTGGACTCCAAGGCCCGATATCGCCTTCCTACCGAGGCGCAGTGGGAGTATGCGGCCCGCGCCGGCACGGACACCCTCTTCAGCTTCGGGGACTATAAAAACGATCTGTCGCGGTACGCCAACTGTCAGAGTAAGGAAGAGAGCGATGGCTACGAAGGACTGGCCCCGGTGGGGTCTTTCCAAAAAAATTCATGGGGTCTCTTCGATGTGCACGGCAATGTCGCAGAATGGGTGGCGGACTGGTTCGATGTGCTGTCGGAAGAAGCCGCGGTAGATCCCGCGGGGCCCGCAACGGGGACGGAGAGAGTCCGGAGAGGCGGAAGCTTCAGAATGTCCGTTCACTGCGACTCGCTCTACCGTACCGGCTCGAAGCCCGATCGCCGCAACGAGGACACCGGCTTACGACTCGTCCGCGACCTCGAGTATTAAGTAGGGGGAACGCGCCATTCCCTCCAGGGAACGTCTCGCCACTTGGAAAGAACGTCCCATTCCCCGCGAAATTCACGCCATTCCCCGGAGGGAACGGCTCATGAAGCACGGGGAATGTGTCGCGCAGGGCAAGACGAGCCCTGTTCAGGTAGAAAATTTGCCGTTCCCCCTAGGGAATGCAGCATGGCCTCCGGGGAATGCCGCGCGTTGTGCGGGGAATGCGGCGTCTTTTCCGCTAGATGCGCCATTCCCCATGGGGAATGCATCGATCTTGTGAGACGGCCGGCGTTCCCCAGGGGCAGGATCCCTTTCCCCACGGGGAACGCTTCGTTATTTCGAGGGAATGCCTCTCTACTTCCCCTTCCGGTTCACCTCGGCCAGCGATTTCTTGCGTACCGCCTCGAACTCGTCGCCGGGGTTCCAGGTGGGCATCCGCGGGTTGTTGGCGACCACGAGGCCGGTGTAGAAGCCGAGCTGGGCGTCCTCGATCATACCGTCGTAGACCCACTTCGAATCGAACTGGTCGCTCGGCTGGTGGTAGCGGTGCTGCTCGTATTCGTTCGCCTGCTCCTTGCCCCAGCCCGCCGGCTTGCCGATGTAGTCCGTGCCCCCTTCCGGATGGATCGCGGGGACCCCCACCTTGGCGAAGCTGAACTGGTCGGAACGGTAGAAGAAGCCGCGGTCGGGGAACTGGTCGCCCAGCAGCTTGCGGCCCTGGCGCGCGGCGACGGCCTGCACGATGGCGTCGAGCGAGGACTTGCCGAGGCCGATCTCGGTCACGTCGCGCGTGCGGCCATGGACGTTGCCGCCGTCGTAGTTGATGTTGGCCGCGATCCGGCCGGCCGGCACCGGCGGGTGGGTCGCCAGGTACTGCGAGCCCAGCAGGCCCTGCTCCTCGGCCGCCACGAAGGCGATCAGGATCGAGCGGCGCGGGCGCTGCGGCAGCGTGGCGTAGGCCTTGGCGATCGCCAGCAATTCGGCGCAACCGGAGGCGTTGTCCACGGCGCCGTTGTAGATCTTGTCGCCGTTCTTGTCCGGCTGGCCGACCCCGAGGTGGTCGTGGTGGGCGGTGTAGACCACCACCTCGTCCTTGAGGCTCGGATCGCTTCCAGGCAGCAGGCCGAGGACGTTGGTGGTGTTGCTCTTGTCGATCCGGTTGGGGAAGGTCAGCGAGGTGGTGATCCCTAAGGGGACGGGCTTGAAGTCGCGGCTCTTGGCCTGCTCGACGAGCTTCGCGAGGTCCTTGCCGGCGGCCTGGAAGAGCTTGCGGGCGGCGTCCTCGGTGGCCCAGGCACGCACCTGGACGCGGGGCTCGCCGGCGGCGGGAAGCTCGAACTGCTCGCCGCTCCAGGAGGTCTGCACCACCTGCCAGGGGTAGCCCGCCAACGGGGTGGTGTGGATGATGATCGCTCCGGCCGCTCCCTGCCGCGCCGCGCTCTCGTACTTGTAGGTCCAGCGGCCGTAGTAGAGCCGCCGGTTCCCCTCGAAGAGCTTGGGGTCGGAGTCGGGATCGTTGTTCATCATCACCAGGATCTTGCCCTTGAGGTCCACCCCCTTGAAGTCGTCCCACTGGTATTCGGGGGCCTGGATGCCGTAGCCGACGAAGACGAGCTCGGCGTCCTTGACCGTGGAGGTGGGCTCCTGCACGCCACTGGCGCCGATGTAGTCGTCCCACCACTTCAGGTCGACGGTCTGGCCGCCGGCCTTGAGCTCCCAGGTCTTCGGCATGTCGGACTTGATGCCGACGATCTGGAAGCGCTGCTGCCACTCGCCGTTCGGAAGGATCGGCTGGTAGCCGAGAGACTCGAGGGTCGACGCGAGATAGAGCTGCGCGGTCTCGTCGCCACGGCTGGCCGGCCCGCGCCCTTCCAGCAGGTCGTCGGACAGGAAGCGGATGGGCGCCTCGAGGGAGGAGCGGTCGATCGCCTTCGCCGCCTTCTCGGCGCCGGGAGGGAGCTGGAGGGGCGCCGTCCGGGCCGCCGGCGCGTTCTTCTCGGCGCCGGTGAGGATCGCCGGAATGGCGGCGAGAGCGAGGGCGATCCCCAGAGCGCCCATCCAGACCTGTCGTTTCGGGATTTTCATGAAAAAGAAACCTCCATGGGTTCAAAGACTTCCGGGAGGACTGTAGCATTTTGATGGCCGGGGCCATGTGATCTGCGTGCCCCTCCGCCGCCCGGGATTGAAATCCCGGGCTACTCACGGCCGTCCCCTCCGGGACTCCCAGAAGCGGTGAATTCGTTGGAAGTCCCGGTTCAGGGACGACCGTCGGTAGCCCGGGATTTCAATCCCGGGCGGCGGAAGGCGGAGCCCACCTTGCTCCCCGGAGCCGCCCACGCTATGTTTGTTGGGACGGGCTGAGCCATGCTGCGAACCACGGTACGCGACTGTCTGTATCTCAACTGGGCCTTCCCCGCGGAGGCCCTGCCGCCGCCCCCGTCGCCGTTGCGCTATCAGCGCCACCTCTGGCAGGGGCGCGACCACGTGTTCGCCTCGGCGCTGCTGTTCCATCAGGATTCGCTCCACCTCACCGCCCTGCCGTCGCTCAAGTTCGGCTATCCGCAGCTCACCGTCCGCCTCTACGTGGTGGACGACGAGGGGGTCCCTTCCGTGCTGTTCCGCCGGATGCTGATGCCGGGCTGGGTGGCTCCCGGGGTGCGGCTGATCACGCATCAGCCGGCGGCGCGGGCGCGGCTCCGCTTCCCGCGCCCCAGCCGGAACGGCGGGGGTCCGTGGGAGTGGAGCGCCGAGCGCAAGGGGCGGCTGGAGGTGCGGGCGTGGCCGGACTCGCCCGTGGTCGGCGAGGGGCCGCGCCTCGGCTCGTGGGAGGAGTCGGTACGCTATTTCCAGGAGCGGCCGCGGGGGTACGCCATGGCTTCGGGCGAGCTGCAGCGGATCTCGACCGATCATCCGGCGGTGCCGATCTGGCCGATGCGGGCGGAGGTCGAGGGGGACGGCCTGCTGCCGCGGCTGCTCGATCTGAAGCCTGGGACCCGCTGGCCCGGGCTCCACTCGGTCTGGCTCTGTCCGGAGATCCCGTTCGTCTTCGAGCTGGGGCTCGTGCTGCGGGTGCCGGTCGCCGCTCCCGCCATGCCGCAGCCGGCGGCCGGACGGGTGGTGAGCTTCTTCGATCGGCCGGCGAAGCGGGTCCATCCCGAGCGGCGGCGGGCCTCGTGCTAGCATCCCGCGCATGAATCCGACCCCACCCTCTGAACGCCGGCCGCAACGCATCGCGGTGCTGCCCGGCGACGGCTCGGGCAAGGACGTGACCGTCGAAGCCGTCAAGGTCCTCGAGGCCGCCGCCGAGGCCTGGGAGCTGCCGCTGGAGCTGGTCCCTTTCGACTGGGGAGCCGACCGCTACCTCGCGACCGGCGAGACGATCCCCGCGGGAGCCTTCGACGATTTCCGCGACAACTACGCGGCGATCCTGATCGGCGCCTTCGGCGACCCCCGGGTGCCGGACAACAAGCACGCCGCCGACATTCTCCTCGGCATCCGCTTTCAGCTCGACCTCTACATCAATCTCCGCCCCGTGAAGCTCTACGACGCGAGGCTCTGCCCGCTGAAGGACCGCACGGAGAAGGACGTCGACTTCGTGGTCTTCCGCGAGAACACCGAGGGGGCCTACGTCAACGTCGGCGGCACCTTCAAGAAGGGTTGGGAGGAAGAGGTCGCGATCCAGGAGGAGATCCACACCCGCAAGGGGGTCGAGCGGATCATCCGTGCCGCCTTCGACTACGCGGTGGCCCACGGGCGCCGCGAGGTGATGATGAGCGACAAGTCGAACGTCATGCTCCACGGGCACGGCCTCTGGCGGCGGGTCTTCGCCGAGGTGGCGAAGGAGTACCCGCAGATCGGGAACCGGTGCATGTACGTCGACGCCCTCTGCATGGAGATGGTCCTGCGGCCCGAGGGGCTGGACGTGATCGTGACCAACAACATGTTCGGCGACATCGTCACCGACATCGGCGCCGCGCTCCAGGGGGGGCTCGGGGTGGCGGCCTCGGCGAATCTCCACCCCGGCCGGACCTCGATGTTCGAGCCGGTCCACGGCTCGGCGCCGCCGCTCGCGGGCACCGGCCGCGCCAACCCGGTAGGGGCGATCCTCTCGGCCTCGCTGATGCTCGACTATCTCGGGCACGCCGAAGCCGCCAGGGCGATCGACGACGCCGTCGCCCGCTCGATGCGCGAGGGGCAGACCACCCCCGACCTCGGCGGCTCGCTCACCACCTCGCAGGTAGGGGATCTGCTGGCGCGGGCGGTGGGTCGCGCGGTGGCGGCGCGGTAGGCCCTCATCACAGGTGGGACCCCCCGCCCCCGGACCCTCATCACCCCGGCCCTCTTCTCCCGACCCCTCCCACCCTCCCTCACCGGGAGAAGAGGGAGAAAGACCGTACCCTACGGTCTCCTCCGGCGGCAGGCGTCTCCCCTCTCCCGGTGAGGGAGGGCGGGAGGGGTCGGGAGAGGGGCCGGGGGTGAGGGTTCGGGCGGCGGCGCTTATAATCACATCCATTGGCGTTTTGCCGTGTTGGAGGTTTGCATGCACCCCAGTGAGTCCGAGCTGATCTACGACTGGAACCGCGCCGGCGGCTCCGACCTGCGTCCGGCGCGCGGGCGGGTGGAGCTGGACGACGAGACGCTGCGCGACGGCCTGCAGTCGCCGTCCGTGCGCAATCCGTCGATCGAGGAGAAGCTCAAGATCCTGCACATGATCGCGGACCTCGGCATCGAGTCGGCCGACATCGGGCTGCCCGGAGCGGGACCGCACGTGGTCAAGGACGTCGAGCGCCTCGCCCGCGAAATCGTCGAGCAGCGGCTGAAGATCTCCCCCAACTGCGCGGCGCGCACGGTGATCGCGGACATCCGGCCGATCGCCGAGATCTCGCAGCGCACCGGCATCGCCATCGAGGCCTCCTGCTTCATCGGCTCCTCGCCGATCCGCCAGTACGCCGAGGGGTGGACGCTCGACCGCATGCTCAAGCTGACCCGCGAGGCCGTCGAGTTCGCCGTCGGCGAGGGTCTGCCGGTGATGTTCGTCACCGAGGACACCACCCGCGCCGCGCCCGAGGACCTGCGCCGCCTCTACACGGAGGCGGTGGAGGCCGGGGCGAAGCGGGTCTGCGTGGCCGATACGGTGGGACATGCGACGCCGAGCGGGACGCGCAACGTCATCCGCTTCATCCGCGAGGTGGTCGGCGACGGCGTGATGATCGACTGGCACGGCCACAAGGACCGCGACCTGGCGGTGATCAACGCCCTCGCCGCCGCCGAGGCGGGCGCCGACCGGCTGCACGGCACGGCGGTGGGGATCGGCGAGCGGGTGGGCAACTGTCCGATCGATACGCTGCTGGTCAACATGCAGCTCCTCGGGTGGATCAACCGCGACCTCCACCGGCTGCTGGAGTACTGCCAGTTCGTGTCGGAGACCACGGGCGTGCCGCTGCCCGACAACTACCCGGTGGTCGGCAAGGACGCCTTCCGCACCGGCACGGGCGTGCACGCCTCGGCGATCATCAAGGCCCGCGCCCGCGGCGAGGACTGGCTGGCGGACCGCATCTACTCCTCGATTCCGGCGGGGCTGATCGGCTGCCGCCAGGTGATCGAGATCGGGCCGATGAGCGGCGAGTCGAACGTCGTCTACTGGCTCCAGGAGCGCGGCATCGAGGCCCGGCCCGATCTGGTCAAGGAGATCTTCCAGAAGGCGAAGTCCTCGGCGGTTACCCTGGTGGAGACCGAGATCCTGGAGATCTGCACCGCGCGCGGGATCACGCCGCAGCCGCCGAGGCCGCGGGCGTTGCCGTGACGGCGGCGGCTCCGGCGGCGTCCGCGAAGACCCCCGTCCCACCCTGGCGGCGGGTGCTCGACCGCTATCTGGAGAGCCTCTCCGTCGAGCGAGGCCTGGCCCGCAACACGGTCGAGGGGTACCGCAACGACCTCTCCCGCTTGGGCGAGGCGCTGGCGAAGAAGGGGGGGCGGGACCTGCTCGCCGCAGCCGCGGCCGATCTTTCCGCTCACATGCGGGACCTTCAGCGCCAGGGGCTCTCGCCGCGGTCGAGCGCGCGTGCCCTGTCGGCGATCCGTGGTTTCTACGACCACCTGGTCACGGCTGGCGAGCGGAAGGACAATCCGGCGGTCAACCTGCTGCCGCCCAAGCTCTGGAAGCCGCTGCCGAAGGTGCTCTCGGAGGCCGAGGTCGAGGCGCTCCTCGCGGCTCCGGACGTGGCGAAGCCGCTGGGTTTGCGCGACCGCGCCATGTTCGAGCTGCTCTACGCGACCGGCCTGCGGGTCAGCGAGCTCGTGGGGCTGCCGCTGCCGCAGCTCCGGCTCGACGCCGGCTTCCTCATCGCCTTCGGCAAGGGGAGCAAGGAGCGGCTGGTGCCGGTGGGGGAGCAGGCCGAGCACTGGGTGCAGCGCTACCTGCGCGACGTCCGCCCGGAGCTGGCGCGGGGGCGTCATCTCCACGTCTTCGTCAACAAGAGCGGCGACCGATTGAGCCGGGTGGGGTTCTGGATGATCATCAAGAAGTACGGCCTGAAGGCGGGCCTGCGGGCGGAGATCTCGCCGCACGTCCTGCGGCACAGCTTCGCCACCCACCTCCTGGAGCACGGCGCCGACCTGCGCGCCGTGCAGACGATGCTCGGCCACGCCGACATCTCGACCACCCAGATCTACACCCACATCCACCAGCAGCGGTTGAAGAGCCTTTACGACAGGTTTCATCCGCGGTCGTAGAATAGGCGGAGGATCCGCCATGGACGACCCTACCGAGACCGTCCCGCTGCACGGAGAGGCTCCGCGGCCGCTTGATCCCAGGGATGAGGCGCTGGAACGCGGCGCCGCCGTCGGCCGCTATGTGATCCTCGACCGGATCGGGTCCGGTGGCATGGGGGTCGTCTATGCCGCCTATGATCCCGATCTGGATCGCCGGGTGGCGCTCAAGCTGCTGCGGACGGACCGCTTTTCCACGGAATCGGGACGTTCCCGTCTGCTGCGCGAGGCGCAGGCCCTCGCCCGCCTGACCCACCCCAACGTGGTGGCGGTCCATGACGCCGGCACGTTCGGTGACCGGGTGTTCGTGGCGATGGAGCTGGTCGAGGGGGAAACCCTGCGGCAGTGGCTGGAAGAGGGGCCCCGATCCTGGCGCGAGGTCCTGGACCGTCTTCTCGCCGCCGGCCGCGGCCTCGCCGCCGCTCACGCCGCCGGCCTGGTCCACCGTGATTTCAAGCCCGAGAACGTCCTGTTGGGCCGCGACGGGCGGGTTCGCGTGGTGGACTTCGGACTCGCCAAAGCGCTGGCGGACGCGGCGGAGGAGCCCCTGGCGCCGGATTCCGGCGGCGAGCTCGCGTCCCCGCTCACCGAGTGGGGCGCCGTCCTGGGAACTCCCGCCTACATGGCGCCGGAGCAGATCCGGGGGATCGCGGCGGATGCCCGGTCGGACCAGTTCAGCTTTTGTGTCGCCCTCTACGAGGCGCTCTACGGCGAGCGTCCATTCGTGGGGAAGGGGCCGCGCGAGATCGCAGCGGCGGTGACGCGCGGTGCGATCCGGGAGGCTCCGGCCGGGACCAGGGTGCCGGGCTGGCTGCGGACGGTGGTGCTGCGGGGGCTGAAAGCGGATCCACAAGCGCGCCATTCCACGATGGACGATCTGCTCCTCGACCTGGAGCGGGATCCGGCCGCCGTCCGCAGGCGATGGCTCCTCGCGGCCGGAGCCCTCCTGACCGCGGGCGCCCTCTTCTCCGGCCTGGGATATCTCCAGGCCCGCAGGGCCCAACTCTGCGGCGGAGCCGAGGAGAAGCTGGCCGGGGTCTGGGACGGGGCGGCGAAGCGGGCGGTCCACGCCGGTTTCCTGGCTACCCGGCTGCCGTTCGCGGAGGGGGTCTGGCAAGGGGTCGAAAGAGGGATCGACCACTATGCCCGAGACTGGACGGAGGCGCGGCGCCGGGCCTGCGAGGCGACTCGCAGGCGGGGGGAGCAGTCGGAGGATCTGCTCGACCGCAAGATGTTCTGTCTGGACCAGCGGCTGCGGGAGGTCGGGGCGCTGACGGACCTCTTCACCCGTGCCGACGCCAAGGTGGTCGAACGGGCGGTCGACGCCGTGAACGCGCTGCCGGACCTCTCCGCGTGCCAGGCCGGCGCGCTCCTCGAGAGAGCTCCGCCGCCGCGGGACCCGGCGTCGCGGCGGCGGGTCGAGGCCCTGCAGAGCGAGCTGGCCGGCGCGGAGGCGCTGCAGCGGGCGGGCAAATACCGTGACGCCCTCGCCCGGGCCGAGGCCCTGAAGGGCGCGGTGATGGCGGTTCCCTTCCGTCCTCTCCAGGCGGAGATGCTCTTCCTGCTCGGCAAGCTCCATCTGAGTCTCGGAGAGTACAGGACCTCGGAAGACGAGCTGTACGAGGCGGTCTGGGCGGCGGAGGAGGGGCGGGACGCTCCGCTCGAGATCGAAGGCTGGCGTGAGCTGGTCTACAACGTCGGCCTCCGCCAGGCCCGCTACGGAGAGGCGCGGCGGCTGGCCCGTCAGGCCGAGGCGGCCCTGGCGCGCACGGGAGGAGGCCCCCGCGCCGAGATGAGCCTGTTGAACACCGAGGCCGCGGTCCTGACCATCCAGGGGGGGTACCGGCAGGCGGTGCAGAAGCTGGAGCGGGCGCAGACGCTCTCCGAGCGGATCAATTCCGGCGCCCCGGGCTACGGAATTCTGTTGAACCTGGGGGGCACCTACCGGGATATGGGAGAGCCCGAAAGGGCGATCCCCGTCCTGCGGCGCGCCCTGGAGATCGCGGAGAGGACGGTCGGACCCAGCCACCCCCACGTCGCGGGGCTGAATTTCAACCTCGGCCTCTGCCTCTCCGATCTCGGCCGGTACGGCGAGGCCGCGGAGCCTCTGGAGCGGGCTCTGGCGCTCCGTGAACGGCTCCTCGGCGGTGACCATCCCGACGTGGCGGAAACGCTGGCGGCGATCGGCAGCAACCGGACCCAGGAAGGCCATCCCGGGCAGGCCCTGCCGGTCCTGCGCCGCGCGCTCGCGATCTACGAGGCCAAGGCGCCGGGGACCCCCAACGAGTGGGCGATGGCCCATTATGAGCTGGGCGAGGCCGCGCGCCGGCTCGGTCGCCACGCTGAAGCCCTGGAGCACGAGCGCCAGGCGATCCATTGCATCGAGGCCAGGGCGGGAGCCGATAGCGACTACCTCCTCCTCCCGCTCGAAACCATCGGCGCCGTCTACCTGGACCAAGGCCGGCCCGACCTGGCGGTCTCCCCTCTCGAGCGTGCGGCGGCCATCTATGAGCGGCAGCCCCCGGCGTTCCTCCGATGGTCCGCCGAGACCCATTTCCTGCTGGCACGGGCGCTTTGGGACGCCGGCCGGGACCGGCCGCGCGCGCTGGGCCTGGCGCGGCAGGCCCGCGAGGATTCCAGGAAGCTCCCCGAGAGCGCCCGGACGGGGCTCACCGGTTTGAACGCCTGGCTCGCCGGGCATGGTGGTTGAAGGGCACCTGGGATGACCGCGGAATCCTCGCCCGGCTATCTCCTCAGGGTCCTCGCCGCCGACGGCGCCTCCGTCCGGCGCTTCCACCTCGCTCCGGGCGAGCACGTGGTGGGCTCGGCGCCCGAGGCCGCGGTCCGCGTCGAGGCGGCCGGCATCTCCCGCCGGCACGCCCGCATCGACGTGCTGGCGGACGGCGGCGCGGTGGTTCGCGACCTCGGCTCCAAGAACGGCACCTTCGTCGGCGGCCGGCGGGTGCGCGAGGTGGCCGTCTGCGGCTTCACCATGATCGCCTTCGGCTCGGTCCAGACGGTGCTCCAGCCGGCCGACCCGGCGCGGACGGACGTGCTGCTCGGCGGATCGCCAGTCACCGTGGAGAGCACCGCGGGGAAGCCGCCAGCTCTGGAAGCCGAGGGGCTCACCACCCAGGGGCTCCACCCCCTGGAACGGCTCGCCGAGACTCTGGAAGAGGTCCTCCCGTCCCTGGCCGAAGGGCTGGCCACCCCCGAAGAGGCCGCGGACGAGCTGGCGCACCGCTGGGTCGCCGTGCTGCCGGTGGGCCGGGTGGAGTTCCTCCGCCGCGGCCCCGCCGGGGGGGAGGCGGTGGTGGCCGCCGCCTCGACCCTGGACGCCGTGCCGCGCAACGTCACCCATCTGGAGATCGAGGGGCTCGGCGGCTGGAAGCTCCGGCTGCGCGCCCCGTCCTCGGCCCGCCTGGCACCGCTCCAGCCGCTGTTCCGGCTGGCGCTCGCCTCGCTCGCGGCGCGGCGACGGCCGGCCCGGTCCTCGCGGCAGGCGTCGCCGGAGGGGGAGCGGCCGGTCGAGACGCCGCCTCCTCCGGGGCTGGGGCCGGGGATGTCCAAGCTCTACAGACGTGCCGGCAAGGTGGCGCGGGGGGACGTGCCGGTGCTGATCCTGGGGGAATCGGGATCGGGCAAAGAGGTGTTGGCCCGCTGGCTCCACGCCCGCTCGCGCCGGGCGGACGGCCCCTTTCTCGCCGTCAACTGCGCCGCTTTGCCGAAGGAGCTCCTGGAGTCCGAGCTGTTCGGCATCGAGAAGGGGGTCGCGACCGGCGTCGAGGCCCGCCCCGGCCTGCTGGAGCGGGGGAGCGGCGGTACCGTCTTCCTCGACGAGGTGGGGGACATGGCCGCGGAGACCCAGGCCAAGGTGTTGCGGATCCTGGAGAATCCCACCCTCTTCCGCGTCGGCGGCCGCACCCCGGTGCGGGTGGACGTCCGCTTCCTCGCCGCCACCAACCGCGACCTGGACGCCCTGGTGGAGGAGGGGAGCTTCCGCCGCGACCTCTACCATCGCCTCGCCGCCTTCGAAGTGAAGCTGCCGCCGTTGCGGGAGCGGCGGGAGGAGATCCCCGCGCTCGCCGCCCGCTTCTTCCACCGCGAGCTGGCCAAGGGGGGCGCCGCGAGCCCCGGAATCACCCGCGCTGCCCTCGCGGCCCTGGTCCGTCACCCCTGGCCGGGCAACGTCCGCGAGCTGCAGAACGAGATCGCCAAGTCGGCCCTGCTCCTCGAGCCGGGCGAGCCCCTCGACCTCCCGCACCTCTCGCCGCGGGTCCGCGGCTCCGAGGCACAGACCGCCTCCCTCACCCTCGACGAGACCGTCCGCCGGGCCGAGCGGGAGGCCTTCGCCGTCGCCCTCGCCGCCACCGGGGAGGACGCCGCCCGGGCGATGGAGATCCTCGGCATCTCGCGGACGACGTACTACCGGAAGCTCAAGGAGCTGGGGCTGGGATAGTCCCAGATTCGGGACTCAATTTCCCACCTCTGCCGGCCACCGTCCCGAACGCGGGACCCATTTATTCCACTGAACCTTTGTTTTCAGTCACTTGGATCTGGCAGTCTCCTTGCCCTATCCGGCCGGCGAACCATGAGGTGGGAACACCTCGAATCGCCACCCGGATGGCAAGGAGGAGAGAAGTCATGAAGAGGATCCTGAATGTCGTGAGCCGTGGGATCGCGATCGCCGCGCTGTTCGCGCTGGGCACCGGTGTCGCACACGCGCAGAACTGGCCGAACGGAAGCGCCTATGACTGCGACTGGACACTGGGCGCTACGAGCGGCAAGTCGTTCGTCACCTTCCAGAACCTGACCGGGGATGACTTCGTTCGCAGCGGAACGCTGAAGACGGTCTACACCACCGGTGCCGTCGTGACCAAGCCGATCACCGTTTACTGGGACTGGCCGACGGGGGACAACACCCGGTTCATCCTGGATCAGACCCAGGACGGCATCGAGTGCACCCTGGTCAGCGCGGTCACCGCGAACAACCACAAGGTCCTGACCTTCTCTCCCTGTTCCAACGGCGCCTGGCAGCACTGCGTCCAGTAGCTCCGGCATCGAAGGGGCGCTGGAATTCCAGCGCCCCGTTTTTGGTTACAATCCCTTGAGAGCAAAAAATTCCCATCGGGGCACTAGGCGTTTTCGCCCGCTGTTCCGTACAATGAGTGGACCTGTTGACGACCGGAGTGGAGATTTCTGCCCTGATGCATAGCTCCCGGCCCTTCAAGCTCTCGCGCCTGTTCGTTTCCGGCTCGCTTCTGCTCGGCCTCGGCGCCGCCATCCCCGCGCGCGCCGAGTTGGTCATCCTCACCGACGGCAACGTGATGAAGGTGGCGGGCTTCGAGGCCGACGGCGACCAGGCCCGGCTGCAGCTTGCCTCCGGCGGGCTGATGACGATGTCGATCGATCGCGTCGACCGGGTGATCGACGACGAGGTCATCCCCGAGCCCGATCCGCCGAAGAAGGCCGCCGAGACCGTGGCCGAGGCGATCAAGGCGGCGGCGGTGCCGCTCCACTTCGAGGAGGCCCAGGCCAAGGTGCCGGAAGGCCCCTACGGGCCGATGATCTACGAGGCCGCGAAGCGCCACTCGATCAATCCGCAGGTGGTGGCCGCCCTGATCCGCGCCGAGTCGTCCGGCAACGTCCGGGCGGTCTCCAACAAGGGGGCCCGCGGGCTGATGCAGCTGATGCCGGCCACCGCCGAGCGCTTCGGGATCCGCAAGGAGAGGCTGCTCGACCCCAGGCAGAACCTCGAGGCCGGCATCACCTACCTGAGCTGGCTCATCGACCAATTCCCCAACGACCTCTCCAAGGTGCTCGCCGCCTACAACGCCGGCGAGAACGCCGTCTGGCGCTACAACGGCATCCCCCCTTACCGCGAGACTCGTGAGTACGTCCGCCGCATCTTCACCACGCTGGGGCTGACGACGACGAAGGTCGCCGGGATCTAGGCTCTCACCTCTCCGCCCCATCGCATCACCATCAGCGTCCGGTCGTCCCCCAGGGGGTGGCCGGCGGTGTGGTGCTCGACCGCGGCGAGCAGGCGGTTGCGGATCTCCATGGCGCTCTCGCCCGCGGCACCGGCGAGGACCCGCTTCACGCTGTCATAGCCGAAAGG
The DNA here is from genome assembly GCA_963698025.1 of uncultured Acidobacteriota bacterium. GTDB lineage: Bacteria > Acidobacteriota > Thermoanaerobaculia > Multivoradales > UBA5704 > DATARR01. Next base: position 6,118,577 of record OY969112.1, read on the forward strand.
CTCGTCGGCCGCGTTGGTGGCCTCGATCAGGCCGTCGGAGAGCCAGACCAGGGAGTCCCCCGGCTCGAGCGTCAGCGTCGCCTTGGCGTAGTTGTGGCCGAGGCCGCCGAGCGGCGAGCTGGGGAGGAGGATCTCCTCGACGTCGGCGCCCCGCACGCGATAGGTGGGCGGGTGACCGGCGTTGGTCAGCCGCAGGACGCCGGTGCGCAGGTTGAAGAGGCCGAGCGTGGCGGTGACGAAGAAGCGCCGCTCGCGGTTGGAGCGCACCACGGCGTCGAGGCGGCCGAGGATCTCCTCCGGCTCGCGCGTCTCCTCGACCAGGATCAACAGCGCCGCCTTGATCATCGCCATCCGCAGACCGCTCGACAGCCCGTGCCCGGAGACGTCGGCGATGATCACCGCCAGCTCTTCGTCCGAGAGGCGGAGCACGTCGAAGTAGTCGCCGCCGATGGCGGCGCTCGGCTCGAACAGGGTGGCGAACTCGATGCCGCCGCCGGCCGGCAGGTCGCCCGGCAGCAGGCTGTTCTGGAGCTTGCGGGCGAGCTCCAGCTCCTTTTCCAGCGACTCCTTCTGGGCCGCCGTCGCCACCAGCGTCTCGAGGTTGCCGGCCATCTCGTTGAACGAGCGCTGGAGATCGCCCACCTGATCGCGGCGGCGCACGGGGATGCGGACGCCGAAATCCCCGCGCCGCACCGCCTCGGTCCCGCGGCTCAGGCGGTTGACCGCCCGCGACAGGCCCACGATCATGAACACCGCCATCAGCGCGGCGGCGGCGTAGACGTCGAACAGCAGGAACGCCACGATCAGCAACGTCAGCCAGGCGAGGGCGTCGATCTCGGCGGCGCTGGAGAAGAGGTGGCGCCGCACGATGTTCGGCGTGGCGTTCAGGTTGGCCGCCACGTAGTCGGTCACCCGGCGGCCGGTCGCGAGGTCGAGCAGGGGGCCGGAGATCTCCCCCCACCAGAAGAGGGGAGCGTCCCAGTAGCGTTCGCCGCGCGCCAGCCGCTTGAAGAAGCGCGCCGCCTCGGCCGCCTGCTGGTCCTTGCGGACGTGCTGGATGGGGACCTTGCGCCCGCGGATCTCCAGGCTCATGGTGTCGAGGTCGGGATCGTCGGCGCGGAAGAGCTCGGTCCAGACGTCCGAACGCCGGCTGAGCTCGCCGTCGAAGTCACCGCCGTAGAGGGCCAGGACGCCGTTGCCGTCGCGCGAGGCGGCGGCCGCCAGGGTGGGCCGGCTGCCGGGGACCGAAACGAAGCGCGGGGCCGTCCGCAGGCTGTCCCCCTGCCGGACCAGCGGGGCGGGCAGCTCCAGCCAGGCGGGCCAGGCGGCGGGCAGCCGCGAGTCGCCGGCCAGCTTCTTGCCGCCCCGGTAGTAGCCGAAGACGACCTCCCCGCCCTCCTCGTGGCGGGGGAGCCCGGCGGCGGCGAACGCTCCGAGGCGCCCCTGGGCCGCCGAGGCGAGATCCCCCTGCATCGACTGGACGGCGTCGCGGTAGAGATGGCCCAGGAAGAAGCCGGAGAGCAGGTAGGCGAGCACCGTCAGCAGCAGGAGCATCAGGGGGATCGGCAGCACGCCGAGCAGGAAGTAGGAGAAGGCGAGCCGGCGCCCGACCTTCCAGAGGAAGGCGTGGTAGATCCGCCAGAGCACCCAGACCAGCACCGCCACCCCGCCGCCGGCGAGCAGGAAGCGAGTGAGGAGGCTGACGTAGGGGATACCCGCCCACGCGACGAGGCCCAGTCCCGCGAGGACGGCGGCGAGGCTCAGGAAGCGGCGGAGGCGTTCTTTCACTTGGGATCGGCCAGAGGGCGCTAAACGGCGCCTCGAAAGGCACTACGGGAAGAGGAGGGCAAAGTTTCCCGGGGGTTTGGAGGCGGCCTGCAGGTCCCGAGGTTGGACAACCACTCCAACTCCCATAGAATTGCCCCGCCCTTCCCTGGCGGGCAGGCTTACCCGACGAGCGCCAGGGCATCTTAGCGCGAACCGGACGAGAGGAGAGAACCCGTGTCGAGGATCCCGCGTTTCCAGGAGCACCTGAAGACCGGCTTTACCGCCGAAGCCGCGAGCGCCGCACGCTACCGCGCCTACGCCGACCGCGCTCAAGCGGACGGCATGCCCAATGTCGCCCGCCGCTGGCAGCGCCTGGCCGCCGCCAAGGACGCCCTCGCCATCGAGCTGCTCGAGGCGTCCGAGCAGGTGCGGGGAGCCGATGCCGACATCGGCAACGCCATCTCGGAGGAGCGCTACGAGAACGACATCCTCTATCCGAAGATGATCCGCGACGTCGACCAGGAGGTCGCCAACGTCTTCCTGCGCGTCGTCACCGCCCAGAAGGAGCACCTGCGGCAGCTGGAGGGGTTGCGGAACGACCTCAACGCCTCCCAGGGGGACGTCTCCCTCCCGCCGGAGGTCGACCGCGGCACGGCGCCGTCCGCGCCGGAGTCCTGAGACGCAGGGCGGCCCCTGGGGGCCGCCCTTTCCGCCACTTACAGAGAATTCAGGAACTGGAGGAGCGCGGCGCTGTCGGTCGCGCTCAGGGCATTGAAGCTCGCGACCGTCGGCGCGGCCTGGCCGCCGTGGCGCACGATGGCGTCGCGGATGGTGAGGGACAGGCCGTCGTGCATCAGGCGGGTACGGGTCCGCAGACCCCAGAGCGGCGCGGTGCGGATCTGGGCGCCCGTGGTCTTGCCTTGAACGATGCCGTCTCCCGTGCCGATATCGTGCAGCATGAAGTCGCCGTAAGGGTGGATAATCTTGTCGCCCAGCGACGAGTCGACGGTGAAGGTGCCACCGTTGAAGACGGTTCCCGCCGGCGCGGTCGTGATCGAGTCCGTGTGGCAGGTCACGCAGCCGATCTGGGAGAAGAGACCCCCACCCTCTTTGATGGCTGGGTAGTCTGGATTGGATGAATCGCTGGACGCGGGGGAGCGCGACGGCGCCTTGGTCGAGCGCATGAAGCGGGTGAACGCCTCGACGTCCGGGCCGAAGGGGTTCGTCGAGGTGGCCGCGTCCTCGGGATCGGGCACCGTGTCGAAGGCCGCGACGGAGTTGCCGTTGGAGGTATTCTCGTTGGGGAAGAGCGGGCTGGTGATCCCCATCTCGTTCACGTAGGCGTCCGCCGCGAAGGAGAGCAGGCTCGCGTGCTGATTCTTCCAGCCGAAGCGGGCGATCCGCACGACCCGCCTCTGCTCGCTTCCCACGGAGGCCTCCAGGACCGTCACCTTGAGGATCGTCCCCTTCATCCCGGCCGGCTGGGCGGTCTGGATACGGGTGAACTCGCTGTCGGGGAGGGCCTCGACGAAGCCGTCGCCGAGAACGTTGAGCGAGGCGCGGAACGTGCGCGTGTTGTCGGCGTCGAAGACGTGCTCCTGGATAGCGGGATCGATGGCGCGGTCGTTGATCAGCGAGCCGCCGGGATGATCGGTGAAGTTGCCGGCGCTGTCGGTCTGCCCCGACCGCAGCTCGTTGATCTGGGTGCCGGACCCCGAGACCGGGTTCTGGTGGCACTCCGCGCAGGCCTGCGCATTGTAGACCGGGCCCAGGCCGTTCGCGATCTCCTCACGATTCTCGAACTGTGCACGGTCCAGATCAAAGTTCGGCTGAGTCTCGAAACCATTGGTCACATTGTCGAAACCGGTCGGGGCGTCCACCGCGGCGTAGACCAGCGGAACGCCCACGAGCAATGTCAGAAATACACTGATGAAAAATTTCGTCGACCATCTCCTCTTCAGACGCGCCATCAACTTCTCCTTTACGAGTAAGGATCGTCACCTGCTCAGACCGACCTGCCTGAGCACGGCTCCGACCCGTCTGCACGATGCGGACGGCTTCGCTCGACGTATAGGAAAGGAAGATTCCTCCCAGCCTCTGAGGGCTGCTGCAATTCAGTACTACGGCGTGCACAGAATGCAAGAAACAAGCCGAACACGACCGCCCGGTGAGAACCGCGGTCCGATTCTCGGTAGGTAACCACTGCCCGGTGAGAACTGAACGATCCCCCTCGGCAGGCAACGGCTGCCCAATGAGAACCGGGTGCGGATTCTCACCAGGCAGCGGCCGCCTACAGAGATCCGGAGCTCCGTTCTCAGCAGGCAGCGATGGCCCGGCGAGCCCGGCCCCTCTCTCCAAGGAGGGGGCAGGCTGTCCCTGGCGCGATCCTTGCCATCTCGTGCGGGGAGTGGAAGAGAAGCGGATGGCACCAGAGAACAGCGCCAGCGGTCGCACCCCACCAACTGTCTTGGCACCAGCCCCGGCACCAGCTCCGGCGCCGCGGTCGTTGCGCGAGCGCTTCGGCGCGCTACGCAACCTGCCCCCCTTTCTCAAGCTGATCTGGCGGACCAGCCCCAGCCTCACCGGGTCCGATCTGGCGCTGCGCCTCGTCCGGGCCCTGCTGCCGGTGGTCACCCTCTACGTCGGCAAGCTGATCATCGACGAGGTGATCCGGCTGGCGGGAGTGCACGGCACGTATCCCACCCTGGGAGACTGGCTGGCCAGCGGCCGGCTCGGGCGCCTCGGCTGGCTGCTGGCGATCGAGCTCGTCCTGGCGGTGCTCTCCGACGGGTTGGGCCGCCTGGTCTCGCTGCTCGACTCCCTCCTCTCCGAGCAGTTCACCAACGCCACCAGCATGCGCCTGATGGAGCACGCGGCCACGCTCGATCTCGAGGACTTCGAGGACAGCGAGCTGCAGGACCGGCTCGACCGCGCCCGCCGGCAGACCACCGGCCGGATGACGCTGATGAGCCAGCTGTTCGGCCAGGCGCAGGACGTGGTGACCATCGTCAGCTTCGCCGCCGGGCTGGTGGTCTACGCCCCCTGGCTGATCGCGCTGCTGCTCCTGGCGCTGGTCCCCGCCTTCCTCGGCGAGGCCCACTTCAACTCCCAGAGCTACTCGCTGGACTACATGCGGACGCCGGAACGGCGCGAGATCGACTACGTGCGCCAGACCGGGGCCAGCGTCGAAACCGCCAAGGAAGTGAAGATCTTCGGCCTCAACGCCTTCCTGATCGAGCGCTACCGGCAGCTGGCCAACGCCCTCTACCAGGACAACCGCCGGCTGGCGATCCGCCGCGCCGGCTGGGGGGGCGCGCTGACCGCCATCGGCACCGTGGGCTACTACGTGGCCTACGCCTTCATCGTCTGGCGCACGCTGAGCGGCCGGTTCAGCATCGGCGACCTCACCTTCCTCGCCGGCTCGTTCCTCCGCCTGCGCACCTTGCTGGAGGGGCTGCTGATCGGCTTCTCGCAGGTGGCCGGGCAGGCGCTCTATCTCGACGACCTGTTCTCCTTCTTCGAGATCGAGGCGGAGATCGTCTCGCCGGAGACTCCACGCCCCTTCCCCCTGCCGATCCGCGCCGGCTTCGCCTTCGAGGACGTGGGATTCCGCTACCCCGGCGCCGAGCGCTGGGCGGTGCGCCACTTGAGCTTCGACCTGCGCGGCGGCGAGGTGCTGGCCCTGGTCGGCGAGAACGGCGCCGGCAAGACCACCCTGGTCAAGCTGGTGGCGCGGCTCTACGACCCCGACGAGGGGCGCATCCTGCTCGACGGCCACGACCTGCGCGAGTACGACCTCAACGCCCTGCGCGCCAACATCGGCGTGATCTTTCAGGACTTCGTGCGCTATCACCTCACGGCCGCCGAGAACATCGCCGTCGGCCGCATCGAGGCCCGCGACGACCGCCCGCGCATCGTCACCGCCGCCGAACGCAGCCTGGCGGACGAGGTGATCGCGAAGCTGCCGGCGGGCTACGAGCAGACCCTCGGCAAGCGCTTCCGCACCGGCGTCGACCTCTCCGGCGGCGAATGGCAGAAGGTGGCGATCGCCCGTGCCTACATGCGCGACGCCCAGGTGCTGATCCTCGACGAGCCGACCGCGGCGCTCGACGCCCGCTCCGAGTTCGAGGTGTTCCAGCGCTTCAAGGAGCTGAGCGAGGGGAAGACCGCCGTGCTGATCTCGCACCGCTTCTCCAGCGTGCGCATGGCGGACCGCATCCTGGTCCTCGCCGACGGCAAGGTGGAGTCGATGGGCACCCACGAGGAGCTGCTGGCGCAGGGCGGGCGCTACGCCGAGTTGTTCGAATTGCAGGCGGCGGGCTACCGCTGATCGCCCGCCCCCAGCACCTCGCGCACCCGCTCCACCCCCGTGTTGCTGCCGCTGAGCAGGACGCCGACCCGGCGGCCGCGGAAGCGCTCGTCGGCCAGCACGCCGGCGAGCGCGGTGGCGCCGGCCGGCTCCACGATCACTCTCAGATGCTTGAGGATCAGCCCCATAGCGGCGAGGATGGCCGCGTCCGGGACGGTGAAGACCCCGGCGGCCCAGCGCCGGATCATCTCGAAGTTGTGGACGCCGGGCTTCGGCGCCGTCAGGCCGTCCGCCACCGTCTGCACCTTCTCGGGCGGAGTCGGCGCGCCGGCCGCCAGCGAGCGCACGATGCCGTCCGCCCCGGCGGGCTGGACTCCGTAGACCTTCGCGGCCGGAGCGAGCCCGCGGGCCGCCAGCAGGGCGCCGGAGAGGAGCCCTCCCCCGGAGGCGGGGATCGCCAGGGCGTCGAGGTCGGGGGCGTCCTCGAGCAGCTCCCAGGTGGCGGTGCCGGCGCCGGCGATGACGAACGGATCGTCGAAGGGGTGGACGAGCGTGTAGCCGTGCTCCTCCCGCAGCCGCGCCAGGCGCTCGAAAGCCTGGGTGGCGTTGGTGATCCCCTCCTTCTCGATCTGGCCGCCCATGGCGGCCACCGCGGCCAGCTTCTCCGCCACCGCGTTCTCCGGCATCACCACCACCAGCCGGGCGCCCGCGGCCCGCGCCGCCCAGGCGGCGCCGAGCGCGGCGTTGCCCGCGCTCACCGTGATCAGGCCGCGGGCCATCTCCTCCGGCGAGAAGGCCCGGATCCGGTTATAGGCCCCGCGCACCTTGAACGAGCCGGTGATCTGCAGCCCCTCGGCCTTGAAGAAGAGCCGCGCCCCGGCGAGCTCGTCCAGGGCGTCCGAGCGCAGCACGGGGGTCCGCAGCACCACCCCGGCCAGCGCGCGGCGGGCTGCCAGCAGGTCGGGAAGATCGGGGAGGGTCAGCTCACCATCCAATTTTCATAGTCCTCTCCGTAGTCGCTCCGCGGGCAGTCTACAATCCCCACAGCCTGAAGAGAGAAGGAGACCGCGATGCTGAGAGAGCCGTGCGACAACGGGGTGGTGCGGGCCGGCCAGCGCGCGGCTCCCTGCGGTCCGGTGGCGGAGCGATGGGTGCTGGCGGCGACGATCCTCGGGTCCAGCATGGCGTTCATCGACGGCACGGCGGTGAACGTGGCGCTGCCGGCCCTGCAGAAGGATCTCGGCGCCACGGTGGCGGACGTCCAGTGGGTGGTCGAGATCTACGCGCTCTTCCTCTCGGCCCTGCTGCTGGTGGGGGGATCGCTGGGCGACCGCTTCGGCCGGCGGCGGGTGTTCCTGCTCGGCATCGCCGGGTTCGCCGCCGCCTCGGCGGGGTGCGGCCTGGCGCCCGGCACCGGGGCGCTGATCGCCGCGCGTGCCGTCCAGGGGATCGCCGCGGCCTTGATGGTGCCGGGGAGCCTGGCCCTCCTCTCGTCCGCCTTCGATCCGGCGCGCCGGGGGCGGGCGATCGGCACCTGGTCCGGCTACGGCTCGATCATGGCGGCGGTGGGGCCGCTGATGGGAGGCTGGCTGATCGATCATGCCTCCTGGCGGTGGGTGTTCTTCCTCAATCTCCCGCTGGCCGTGGCGGTGATCGCCATCTCGCTACGGTACGTGCCGGAGAGCCGGGACGACCAGGCCACTGGGAGGATCGACCTCGCGGGCGCGCTCCTCGCCACCCTCGGCCTGGGCGGGGTGACGTTCGGCCTCATCCAATCGTCCTCTCTGGGCTGGGGCGATCGGCTGGTGCTGGGGTCGCTGCTCGCCGGCGCGGCGGCGCTGGCGGGGTTCCTCGGAGTGGAGGCCCGGTCGTCCACCCCCATGATGCCCCTCTCCCTCTTCCGCGAGCGCACCTTCACCGGCGCCAACCTCCTGACCCTCTGGCTCTACGCCGCCCTGGCTGGCGCGCTGTTCTTCCTGCCGTTCGACCTCATCCAGGTGCGCGGCTACTCGGCGACGGCGGCGGGGGCGGCCCTGCTGCCGTTCGTCCTGTTGATGTTCACGCTCTCTCGGTGGTCCGGCGGGCTGGTGGACCGTTACGGCGCCCGCCTGCCGCTGATCGTCGGCCCGGCCATCGCCGCCGCCGGGTTCGTCCTCTTCGCCGTGCCGGGGTTGGGCGGCAGCTACTGGACGGCGTTCTTCCCCGCCGTCGTGGTGCTGGGGCTCGGGATGGCGATCAGCGTGGCGCCGCTGACCACGACGGTAATGGGGGCGGTGGAGGAGCGCCATGCCGGCATCGCCTCGGGGATCAACAACGCCGTCTCCCGCTGCGCCGGCCTCCTCGCCATCGCCGTGCTCGGCATCCTGATGCTGGGCCTGTTCAGCCGCGGGCTCGACCGGCGGCTCTCCCGGAGCGATCTGCCCCCCGCGGCACGGACGGCGATGGCGGCGCAGCGGCAGAGGCTGGCGGCCGTGGAGATCCCCGCCGGGCTCATCGGACCGGCGCGTACGCGAGGACGGTCCGCTGTGGACGGGGCGTTCCTGGACGGCTTCCGCGGCGTGATGCTCACCGCGGCGGGGCTCGCGCTGCTCGCTTCGCTCAGCGCGGCGTGGCTGATCTCGCCTCGCCGTTGAGGGCGACCGCAGGTCGCCCCTACACCAGATTCGAACGGAGGTTGTAGGGGCGACCTGCGGTCGCCCTCGCCGCCGCCTCTTCGCCCACCGCCCCCAGGCACGGCATTTGTAGCGCCTCCGCGCCCAAGGAGGGCCATGCGATGAGGCTCGAAAACAAGGTGGCGTTGATCACGGGAGGCGGCTCGGGGATCGGCGAGGCGGCGGCGGTGCTGTTCGCCCGCGAGGGAGCGAAGGTGGCGGTGCTCGGGCGGACGGCGGAGAAGCTCGAGGAGACGGTGAAGCGGATCGGGGAGGCGGGGAGCGAGGGGCTCGCCGTCCAGGGGGACGTGGCGAGCTATGCGGACATGGAGCGGGTGGTCGGCGAGGTGGTGGAGAAGTGGGGGCGCCTCGACGTGGTCTTCGCCAACGCGGGGATCAACGGCGTCTGGGCGCCGATCGAGGAGCTGAAGCCCGAGGAGTGGGAGAAGACGGTCGCCATCAACCTCAACGGCACGTTCTTCACCATCAAGGCCGCGGTGCCCCAGCTCAAGAAACGGGGGGGCTCGGTGATCGTCACCGCCTCGGTCAACGGCACGCGGATGTTCAGCAACAGCGGCGCCTCGGCCTACGCGAGCACCAAGGCGGCCCAGGTGGCGCTGACCGAGATGCTCGCGGTCGAGCTCGGCAAGCACCGGATCCGCGTCAACGTCATCTGCCCCGGGGCGATCGACACCGAGATCGAGGAGCACACCGAGCGTCGGGACCTCGACAAGGCCAAGGAGCCGGTCGAGTTCCCCGAGGGGGACATCCCGCTGACCGACGGCAAGCCGGGAAAGGCCGAGCAGGTCGCCAGGCTCGCCCTCTTCCTGGCCTCCGACGAGTCGGATCACATCAGCGGGACGCCGATCTGGATCGACGGGGCGCAGTCGCTGCTCAAGGGATGAGGCTGCGTACCTTCGCGTTGTAGGCGCGGAGGAAGGGGGTGTCCGGATAGTAATAGAAAGAGCCGACCGGGCAGTTGCCCTGCGGGCCGCAGAGCGGCGTCACCGTCTCGTCGGTCTCGGGGTCGTGCCGCCAGTCCATCTGATCGCGCATGATCCGCGAGAGCTCGGCGCGGAAGCGATTGTAGGGCTCGCCGTGCCAGATCTCGCGGACCGACTGCCGGTAGACGTTCCCCAGCTCCGCCCCCTGAATCAGGCAGCAGGGGGCCACCAGGCCGGTCGGGCGGACGAGCATCGAGTGCCAGCCGATCAGGCAGTTGGTGCCGAGCCCCTCGTTGGCGGTCCTGATCTTCCGGAGCTCGCGCAGGCGGCGGTTGTGATCGATCTTCTCGCGCAGGGTGAAATCGTTCCGTGTCACCAGCCGGGCGAGCCGCCGGGCGGGCGAGAGCGCCTTGCGCTCCTCGCCGAGCTTGACGCCGATCCGCGTCACCCGCTCCGAGATGTCCTGCTCGAAGCTGTTGACGACGTCGATCCGCCGGTATTCGTCGACCCGCAGCACCTCCTCGTAGAGCCCCATCATCGCCTCGATCTCGGCCTCGCTCATCAACTTCTCGGGAGGGAGAAAGGCGAGGCCGTTGAACAGGATCGAGTCGGCGCCGGCCTCGCAGCCGAGCCGGTACATCTCGGGAATCTGCCGGAAGTTCTCTTTCCAGACCAGGAACTGGAGCTTGATGTGCGGGTTCCGCTCGCCCCGCCGGCGCTTGGCGGCGACCAGGCCGCGGAGATTGTCCAGCACGCGCTGGAAGTTGCGCTCGTTGGTCTGCATCATCGCGGCGTAGGTCGTCTCGTCCGCCGTGTTGAGGCTGAACGTGACCTGTTCGCAGGTGCCCACCAGCAGCTCCGCGATCTCGGAACGGAGGAGGACGCCGTTGGTGGTGAGGTTTTCGATCGGCAGCCCGCTCGCCTTGACGGCGCGGAGGAAATCATGGATCTTGCGATGGAAGAGCGGCTCGCCGCCGCCCGACAGGCGGATCGTCCGCGTGCCCATTTCCTTCAGCTCGCCGAGCAGCTCCTCGAAACGGGGCATGGGGATCTCGTCCTTGCCGCGCAGCGAGGCGGTGGAGCAGAAGAAGCAATCGACGTTGCAGCGGTCCTGGGGGTGAAATTCGACGTGATAAGGCCCGCCGTAGGCGACGCCGTCCTCGATCCCTTTCAGGATGGCGGCCTTGTCCTCGCGCGTCAGATGATCCCAGCCGAGCTGACTCATGATCGATTCCTCCAGGCCGGCATCAACCGGTTCTGATCCGTTTACGGATCGCCGGCCCAAAACGTCGGGGAATCGATCAGACGCGAAAAAAATGCTTTCGAAAACCGCTCACAGCGGCGCGATCAGCGCCGCCTCGTCGCTCGCGGGCTGGAACAGGGAGACCGCGACCACCCCCGGGCCGGCGTGGGTGCCGACGACCGGGCCCACCTCGGCCTGGATCAGCTCGCTCACCGGGAAGGCCTCGCGCACCAGCTTCTCCAGGCGGTCCGCCCAGGTGGGAGCGTTGCCGTGGCTCACCCCCGCGATCACCGGCCGGCCGGGATCGACCCGGCTCTTCAGGATCTCCAGCATGCGTGGGTGCGCCGCCCGCCCGCCGCGGACGCGGTCCACCGGGGCGACCTCACCTTCGACCACCCCCAGGATCGGCTTGATCCCGAGCAGGCCGCCGAGCAGCGCCCGCGCCCGGCCGATGCGGCCGCCACGGGCGAGGTATTCGAGGGTGTCCACGAGGAACAGGGTGTGGATGCGCGGCGCCATCTCGAGCAGGCGCCGCCGGATCTCCGCGGCGGTCTCGTTGCGCGCCGCCATGCGGGCGGCGAACAGGGCGAGCAGCCCGAGGCCGAGGCTCACCTGCCCCGAATCGACCACGGCGATGGAGGGTGCCGCGCTCGCGTCGCGCCCGGTGGCCGCGGAGAGCGCCGAGGCCGCGCCGGCACCGGCGTTGTCGAAGGTCTTCGACAGCCGCGCCGAAAGGTGGATGGAGACCACGTCGTGCCCGCGGGCCAGCCATTCGCCATAGCGGCGGGCGAGCTCTTCCCCCGACGGCGGGCTCGACGCCGGGTGGACCCGCTTCGTCTTCAGCAGGTCGTAGAACCGCCCGGGCTGGAGGTCGACCCGGTCGCGGAAGGACTCGGCGCCGAACGCCACCGTGAGCGGCACGACGTCAATGCCGTGGGCGGCGGCGAGGTCGGACGGGAGGTCGGCGGTCGAGTCGGTGACGATCTGCACCGCCGGCTCGCGCCGCACCAGGAAGCCCCGCTCCTCCAGGCTCAGCACCTCCTGCACGATCTCGCCGTCGCGGTCCGGCAGGCCATCGAGGATCTGCCGCAGGGTGGCGCCGCGCTGGGCGGCCCCGAGGATGCGCTGCTGCAGTGGGGCGAACGGGGTGGCGAAGAAGCTCGGGCCGATCTCCACCTCCAGGCGGACGCGCGGGTCGGGGAACTCGCCGAGCGAGTCCTCGATGGCGGCGAGCACCAGGGCGTCGAGGTCCTCCTCGATCTCCCGCCGCGCCGGCAGCTCGCCGGGCACGAAGCGGAACGGCCCCTCGTGCAGGCGGCCCATGCGGCAGAACGCCTTGAGCCCGCGGGCCGATCCGGCGGCGGCGGCGATCACCTGGCCACGCTGGAGGAGGAGCGAGCCCCCGCGCAGGTCGATCCGGCCGCTGGTGCCGGCGGCGTCGAGACCGCGCAGCAGCTCGATGAGCGGCGTCTGGGAGAGGTCCCCCACCAGCGAGGTGAGGTTGACGTCCGGCGGCGCGCCGAGCTCGCGGCCGAGCAGCACGAGCAGCAGGCGGCGGGCGATCTCCGCCGGCTCCAGGCCGCCCACCGGCAGGAAGGAGATCTCCTCGGGGAGCGCCTCCTCCTCGCCGGGGTTTTCGCCGAGCACCACGAGGGTGCGCGCCGAGCCGCCGAGCAGTGACGCGGGATCGACCCCGGCCGCCAGCGCCTCGAGGGTGGTCACGATCACGGCGGCCCCCAGCCCTTCGGCGAAGCGCCGGGCGCGTGTCGGGTCCGCGATCGGCACCACCTCGTACCCCTCGGCGGCGAGGCGGGTGCCGAGATCCCGCAGGCGCCCGGCCTGGGGGTCGATCAGCAGCACGGTGGGGCGGGTCGGCACGACGGCGTCCTTCTAGCGGGCGTCCGGATGGAGGAGCCGGAGCAGCCCGAGCAGGCTCTGCGGCTCGTGCGGCGTGCTCCGCCAGCGGGAGGCGCCGCGCAGCAGGGCTCCGGCCTCGCGGCTCGCGGCCTCGGCGCCGGCCACCAGCACGCCGGCCGCGCCGCGCGGTCCGCTCGCCTCCAGCCGCTGCACCACGGCGCGCACGCCCTCCAGGGCCTCGGTGCCGCGGATCCAGGCGAAGATTCCGGCGCAGCCGGGGACGATGGCGTTGACCTGCGGCTGGGAGACACCGCTGAGCACCTGGACGTGCAGCGAGAGCTTGCCGCGGCGGCTCGGGAAGGTGGCGCTCCCCGCCTTGCGCAGCTCGACCTGCTCGACCAGCCGGCGCATCCCCTCGTTCTGGCGGAAGCCGGGGGACTGCTCGATCAGCCGGCGCAGGGCCGGCCAGACCTCCGGCTCCACCAGCAGCAGGTAGGGGAGGGCCGAGCCCGCGAACCCCGCCCCGGCCGCCGCCTCCAGCAGATCCTCGATCGCCACTTCGAAGAGGATCGCGGTCGAGATCTCGCGGGTGTCCTGCAGCTCCGCCGCGGTCTCGGCGGACTGCGGGGCGAGACCGCCGTGCTCCACCAGCAGGGCGGTGGCGAGCCGGGTCGAGATCGGCGCCTCGGCCTCGTCGGCGATCAGGTCGAACAGTCTCACCCCCGGCCGCTGGAGCACGCGCTCGAAGACCCGCCGCAGGGGGAGGGAGTCGAAGCCCCCCTCGATCTGCGGCAGGTTGGGGTGGAGCGCCTGGAGCGGCTGGCCGGTGGCGGGGAGGTGGTGGCGGCGCTTGCCGATCTCGTCCTTCAGCCAGGCGGATTCCATCAGCAGCTCCTGAAGCGGCAGCTTCGAGGGGACCGTCTGAGGCTCTCCGGGCGGCACCGGATCGAAGCGGAACCCCCCCTCCTCGAGCGCCAGCAGGGCGAGCAGCGCCTGCCGCCCCTGCAACTGGTTCTGCCAGCGCGCCTCGGCGGGCTCGCCGTCGCGCATCTCGATCGTACCCGCGCCGGCCTCCCCCTTGACCCGCAGGATGCCGGTCTTGCGCACCTGGCCGAGATACTGAAGCAGGGCCCAGAGGGGGTGGTTGGCGAGATCCCCCTGGAGCACCTGGAGGGCGGCGGTGCGGTTGGCGAGCAGGCGGTCGAGACGCAGCAGCAGCTCCTCGAGATCGCAGGGGCGGGCGAGATAGTCGTCGGCGCCGGCCCGCAGGGCGGCCACCCGGTCGGCGGCAGCGCTCTGGCCGGAGAGCACGAGGATCGGCATCGCCCGCGTCGCAGCCTGCCCCCGCAGGGCCTCGACCACCGGCAGCCCCGCATTGGGCGAGTCCCCCAGCACCACCAGGTCCACGTGATGCTCCTGGGCCGCCGCGGCCGCCCGCGCGCCGTCGCTCAACCGGCGCACCTCGTGGCCGGCCACGTGCAGCCGGTCCGCGAGCACGGCCGCGAACACGGAATCGCTGTCGACGACGAGAACCTTGGCCAAGGCGCCTCTCCCCCCGGGCTGCAACTGGATCGGGCGGCTATTGTATGCCGGAAGGGGGCGGGCGGTACCTCGTCCTGGGCCGTACCGCTCTCTGGTACAATCCGGATCATGCGAGAGATGTCAGCTCATGAGTTCCGCAGCAACCTGCGGGAGGCGGTCGAGGAAGTGGTGGAGGATCATGTCCCCTTGCGCGTCAAGCGTCGCGGAGGGCAGGACTTCGTCGTGGTCAGCGCTGAGGATTGGGAGCGGGAGCAGGAGACGCTGTACGTCCTTCAGAACAAATCGCTCATGGAGCAGATCGAGCGTTCGCTGAAGACTCATGGAGAGGGCACGGGCCGCCGGCTCTCCCCGGAGGAGCTGGATGCGCTCGATCGTGCTTGAGGGGGACACCTGGGAACACTACGAAGACTTGCGCCGGCGCGACCCTGCCCTCCACCGGGTTCTCTGCCGTCAGCTCAAAGAGATGCAGCGGGGTGATCCCGCCACCGGAACCGGCAAGCCCGAGCCCCTCAAGCATGCGCTGAGCGGACTCTGGTCCCGGCGTCTTTCCCTCAAGGACCGGATCATCTACCGGTTCGACGATGAGAACCTTTATGTGATGGCGATCGGCGGACATTATGACTGCTAACGCCAGCTCTGAAGGTCTTAACTTGCGGCAACAGGCGAAGGCGCTCGCCGCTCCCAGTGCTTCGGACGGACCGCTCTGAGGTGCCTTGTTGCCGGGGCGGCCGCGTTCG
Organism: uncultured Acidobacteriota bacterium; assembly: GCA_963698025.1. Classification (GTDB taxonomy): domain Bacteria; phylum Acidobacteriota; class Thermoanaerobaculia; order Multivoradales; family UBA5704; genus DATARR01. Next base: position 6,133,627 of record OY969112.1, read on the forward strand.
CCATGGCAACGTGAGCCGCTATCCACGATCCCGCTCGATATCATCGGCCCAGTATTTTGCCAGCTCCTCGTCCAAGTGTTCGGCGGGAACCATGTCCGGATCGTTGAAGAGGCCAGCCGGCTTCCGCTTCGCCCGCTTCTTCCGCGGCCGCGCAGCCGCCAGCGCGCCTGCGATCTCCTTTTGCAGCTCCACGGCCGGCTCGAAGTCCGGCGCCTCTTTCAAGGCCTGATCCACCTGCTTGCGGGCCTCTTCGAGATCCCCCAGGTGGAACAGGCAGAGGCCGATGTTGAAGACGGTCGCCGGGTTGGGGCCGTAGACGGCCGCGGACTCGTGGAAGAAGGGGAGGGCGTCGCCGTAGCACTCGATCTCGCAGAGCAGGACGCCGAGGTGGAAGGCGAGATCCTGCAGCTCGCGGATCGGAAAGTAATGGTCCCAGACCGCGTAGACCGCGCGGTAGATCTCCAGGCGGAGGACCCCCGGCGCCGAGCCCGCGTGCTTCATCAGCGCGGGCCAGCAGCCGAGCAGGATGTTGGCGTCCCAGTCCGAGATCCGCAGCCAGGCCAGGAGGTGCTCCAGCGTGAGGTCGTCGTAGGGCTTGCCGAGGCTCACCTTGAGATCGAAGAAGTCGTCCGGCCCCCGCCGCTCGACGGCGTCGTCGAAAGCCAGCCGGGTCTCCACCGTACCGCCCGGAGGGGTGCCCAGCAGGCCGGCGACCACGCACAGGCTGGATTGCAGATGCGTGGTGCAGAGCAGCTCGCCCCCCCGGTGGGCGAACCACCGCCCCAGGGCGTGATAGTCGACCATCATCGAGAAGCTGCCGTGGAGCGCCAGCCCCGGCTCGCCGCGGCCGTCGACGAGCTCCTCGCGGCAATATCCCTTGTCCCCCGAGAGCAGCAGGAGCCGGCCGTCCGCGAGCTTCGCGAGATGGCGCAGGCAGCGGATCGCGCCCAGGGGCAGGAGCAGGGCCGTGTCTTTCCGCCCCTCTGCGTACTCCCGCAGGATGGCGTCGAGCTCCGGGTCGCCATAGGGCTCCTCCGCGGCCAGGCGCTCCTCCCAGGAGACCTCCACCCGCTGGAGGATCGTCGGCTCTTCGAGATCGGTCTCCTCCTCCGGCAGGGTGAGGGTGGGGAGCAGATCGAAGAGCTGGCCGCCGCGCGCCGCGAAGGCATCCTGGGGGATGCCGTCGAAGACGTAGTTGGCGATCACGACCGGCGGATTGCGCAGCGTCTGGAGGGAGAGCGCCACGCCGGACCGTTCGAGCCGGATCTCCCCGGTTTCCCCCGTAAGACCCGAGGCCGCGTCGAAGCGCGCGAAGTCGAGAAGCCCCGCCTCGATCCAGGGCTGGAGCATGGGGTGCTGGCGCAGGGGATCGAGGACGCTCTCCGTGAAATCGGTCATCACGTAGCGGACCGGCACGTGGCGTAGCGAGGAGCGGCCGAGGAGATCGAGGAGCCGGCTGAAGAAATGGAAGCCGAACCGTCCCGAGCCGCACCCGAGCTCCACGATGTAGACCGGGTGCCGGAGGTCGAGAGGCGCGAAGGAATCCGGCTCGCGGGAGGCCGTCCCGGCGCAGTCGCGCAGCCAGCCGAGCACCACCTTGGCGTAGGCGTCGGCGATCCAGGCGTTGCCGGTGATGTAGTGAGGGACCACCCCCGTCGTCCAGGATAGGACGCCCTGGAAGTCGTAGAACCTTCGCTGGAGGCGCCAGAGGAGCGATTCGGAGAGGCGCTTCCCCTGCTCGAGGATGAACTCGTCGGTTTCGGGGGGGATGTTTTTGCGGGTCGGCATGTCTGGCGAGAAGTGTAAGCGCCCGGCGTCCGCGCGTGAACACCCGGACGGTGCGGGCCTTGCATCCTCCCGATACGGCCCTGCCGGGCCTGCTTTCCAAAAGGAGCGCTCGCGCCCATGTCCAACGTTCAGTTCCGTGGTTGCTGTTGCGGGGTCCCGTTCGGCTGCGGCGTGCTTGTCCTCGCGCTGCTCGCCGTGGCTTTGTGGAAGCTCGCGATGCCTGGAATCCACTGGCCCTCTGGCGCCGGTAAGGCGATCGCCCTCGCTCTCCTGGCCGTCCCCGGGGTCGTCCTCCTGGCGAGAGCTGGGGCCGGCACCGGACGGCGGTGAGCCGTCACGCCCCCGAGCGGGCCCGTAAGCTCGAGAGCCGCTTCCTGCGGGTGGACGGGCTCAGGGTACACGTCCGGATCGCGGCCGGGCCGCCGGCGGGTGGGCGCCCCCTGGTGCTGGTTCACGGCCTCGGGACCTCCTCCCGGTACATGGTCCGGCTCGCCGGGATCCTCGGCGCCGGACGTCCCATCTACGTGCCGGATATCCCCGGTTTCGGCCGGAGTGGGACGCCCCGGCGAGCGCTCGACGTCCACGGCCAGGCGGAGTTCCTCGCCGCCTGGATGGCTGCCATGGGGCTCGACCGGGCGGCGTTCCTCGGCCACTCGTTGGGCAGCCAGGTGGTGGCAGACCTGGGCTTTCATCATCCTCGCCTCGTGGAACGCCTGATCCTCGCGGCGCCGACCATCGACGATTCCGGACGGAGCGTGACCCGGGAGCTGCTGCGCCTGCTGCGCGACGTTCCGCGGGAGCCCTTCTCCCTGGTCCCCATCGTCCTGGTCGACTACCTGCGGGCCGGCCTCGGACGGACGTTCCACACCCTGCGCTACGCCCTCGCCGACCGCATGGAGGAGAAGCTCCCCGCTCTCGATATCCCGGCCCTGGTGGTGCGCGGCGGGCGGGACCCGGTCGTCTCCGAGCCCTGGACCGAGAAGGTCTGCCACCTGCTGCCACAAGGCCGCCTCGCGGTTCTTTCGCGGGCGGCCCACGCGCTTCAGTTCAGCTTTCCCCGCGAGCTCGCCGCCCTCCTGGTACCCTTTCTGGACGAGGGCCGGTGAGTGGAATCGGGGGGGCGGCGGCGTACCCTCCTCTCAGCGAGAGAGGAGGGTACGGGGCCGAGACCGAGATTTCGCTACCTACTTGCCGCGGCCGAAATCTAGAGTGACGGTCAGGTAAAAGCCTGATTTATAGATGGCTTTCGTCTTCAGCTTATCAGCAGAGGCGATCTCCTGGCCCACGGTCAAGCCAGGTGCCAACCGCTGCGCTTGCTGATACGCGATGCCGCCTCCTATAGAGAGGAGGTCAAAGAATCGGACCGCTCCTCCCAGGAATAGGCCAACTTTGTCCTTCGTTGGGCTCGCGCCCACCTGGATTGAGCCATGGAAGGCGGGATTCGACCAAGCACGGGGCGTGATCGAGAGCATAGCCCCGACCGTAAGGCCATTGACCTCATCTCCGCTGTCCTTGCGGACAATGGTGGTCTTGCCGTTCTCCGTCAAGGTCCCATAATTCTGCAACTCAATGAAGCTATAGATCGCGGCCGGCCCTACCGCAAAGTCCACTGGCGAGTAGGGAATGACGACGAACTCATAGGTGCCTGGCTTTCCCTTCGCATTCGCCTTGGGCGCTGCCTCCTTCGCGTTCTTGTCGTCCTGCACCGCAATGGTAAGCTTTCCTCCGCTATCCTGAGTGGAATCGAACATAACAGATGGGTCGAGGGTGATGGGGACGTGGATCGTTTTCGCTAGGTTGGCAAAGCTCCTGAGCGTCTTCAGTAGTTCCTGCGTTTTCGCGGCGTCCCTTTTGACATCTCCCAAGTCCTTTAGAACGTCAGCACTTTGAACGGGATCTTTTAATACTTCAGACTCAAGCTCTGCCAGTAAAGCGAGATTCTTCTCAAATTCGTCCAAGAGTGCCGGTAACCCCGCAGTTTCGTTCTTTACAGACTCAGCCTCCGAGTAGCTTTCTGCTGATCGCCGAACTCGATTAGGGATCAGGTCCGCTTCCTTTATGAGCTGATCGAGTTGCAGAGCGTAAAGCGAAAGAGCGGATTCCATTCTATCGGTTGCTGTCGGCGCAGTGGAGGCGGCAAACTGGAGAGCCTCTGTCATTGCTTTCATTGAAGAGTTTGCAGAGTCGGCGACAAGCCCACCAGCCTGGCTAGATTGGGCTTTGGGTAGCAGCGTAACCAATGATTTTAAAGAATCTCTGAAGTCTGACAAAACGGTGAAGTTGGCGGTCGGAGTCTTTGGCGACAGTTTCCAACTGTAAATGTACAGGAGCGGATTCGGATCCGCTATCTGGACGACGAGAGTCTCTCCGGGGTCCTCCTCGTACGTCGTCTTCTCCGCCAGTGTCTTAGTGTCGATCACTCGCCCGGAGGGGCTCTCCGTGTCTACCGTTCCAGTCTCCTGATGGACGACTAAGAGAGACTGCTTTTCCCGACTGTGAACCGCCCGAGCCGGCAGAGCGAGGAGTAGAAGCAGCAAGAATAATGTAAAATCTATGCATAAACGCCGCATGGTCCATTCTCCTTTTGAGAACGCCGCCTTTTAAGCGGCCTTCTGCTCTAGACGGACAGGGGGTGGTGATTCTCGGGTCAAGTCGACAGCGGGCTGGATCTCCCGCAAACTCGGCTATGTCGCGGAAAGTCCCTGCCGTGTCCGTCTAAAGTGCCGAGAGATCCCTGCGACGGATCTTTCCTTTCTCCAAGGAGACAACATGGCTCGCGAAAAGGACACCCGTAACTTCTTTAGTCCCGCTGGGAGCGACGGTCAAGCGAAAGCGCGCGTGGCAAGCTTCTCGGCCGCTCTGCCGGGTAAGCATCAAGTCAAGGCTGAGCGCATCAACCCACTGACTAGGAGCGCCGCGGTTCTCACAGTGGAGAATGCGCCGACGAGCGACCAGTCGCTGATCCAGCAAGCACTCAATTATGTGCAAGCCACGATCGCGGAGGGTGCTGGCTTCGCTGCGGACGAAGTGCCGGAGTTCGTTCCCGATCCCCATGTCCAGCACACCAGCGGTGGAACGGCCATTGTTCACCTCCATCAGCGGTATCATGGTATTCCGATATTTGAAATGGCACGAAGCGTGCAATTCGCCGGTGGCAGCACGATCGATAGAGTGGTTGGAGATAGCACGAGCATTCCGCAACCGCTCGACACCATGCCACGAGTTGATGTCGTGACTGCGACTCTCCTTGCCGCTCGCTATTTGGCCGGGAATCGTGAAGATCCGACTACAGATCATTGGGGCCAGCCCTATGGGGAGCTTGATCTTGATCTACCAGCGGATTACATGCCGCAGGTGATTGCCTCTTTCGACCAGCCTAGCAGGCCTACCACCCTGGAGCAAGGGCCGTTCGGCGACACGATTAAAGCCAACCTCGTCGTCTTCAACCAAGGAGATGCCCTACACCTGTCCTGGAGCATCCTGCTGACGTTGCCTGAAACGATCGTGCAGTACTTGGTTCTGGTAGCAGCGGACAAGCCGGTAGATGAAAATGCCACGTTAAACGACGTTGTTCTGTACTGCAAGAATCTCACCCAATCGATTTGCCGCGCCAACGTCTTCCTTCACAATCCTGGACAGAACAGCAACACCCGCTCCTTTGTCGATTTCCCTCGCCTCTCTACGACTTATCCGCTCGCCTCTGGAAACCTTCCTTCACCTTTTCCCCAAGACTGGTGGGTGGCCAGGGACCAGTCCCTCGGCAATTGCACCATCGCGGTGAAAGGAGTCAGTAATTCAGCTGTTCTCTTAGGGACTACTTCGCCGACGGGGGATGTGGAATTCGATCCTGCCGATCCGGCGGGCGACGAGCAAAAAATTTTAAACATATTTTATTTCTGCAACTACATGCATGATCTTTACTATATGCTGGGCTTCGACGAAGAAGCCGGTAACTTCCAGGACGTGAACTTCACCGCAAAGGGTACATCCGGCGATCCAGTGCTCGCTCGCGCTCATCCCGGCCCAGTTTTCGGAACCGCGAACATGATCACGCCACCGGATGGCCAGAGGCCCCTGATGAATATGGGCCTTGTGGCCGCCACGGGACGTCACACAGCCCTCGATTCGGATGTGGTCTTCCATGAGTATACCCACGGCCTTACAAACAGGCTTGTGGGAGGAAGGCTTAATAGTCAGGCACTGAAAGAGCCGCAGAGTCAAGCTATGGGCGAAGGCTGGGGTGATTACTTTGCTCTCACGATTCAGAATCACGATAGGGAAATAGAAAAGACAATCCTTGGCGATTGGGTTACCAGCAGAGCCAATGGAATCCGTATGTTTCCTTACGATGCTAGTTATCCAAAGACGTTCGGCGAGCTAGGAAAACCACCATTTAACGAACCCCACAATGTCGGTGAGATCTGGTGTGCGACGCTGATGCAGATGAACAGAAATCTCGGCGCGGGCCTCGGCTCAACGAAGAACGGACATGAGTTCGGATGGCAGTTGGTCGTGGATAGCCTCAAGCTATGCCCGGCGAACCCGAGCTTCCTCGATGCTAGGGATGCGATCCTGCGTGCTCTCGATGATCTAGAGGAGGGGAAGAAGCCAAGTGACACCACAGACTTCTCAAAACTGAAAAGAGCCATCTGGCAAGCCTTCGCGAGGTTCGGAATGGGTCCGAAGGCTGCCTCCAATGGCGCCTCTTTTCAGGGTACTGTTGAAGACACGAACGTGCCCTCCGGTCTATGAGGCGCAATGGAGCGACGGTGACTCATCGCTTCACGCCTCCTCTGGCTCTGGCATTGTGGCGCCGCTTCTAGGACCGAGAGCCAAGCGGCGCCACCCCTCGTGGCCGAGGTGGCGCATCGTGGCGATGTTCCGTTCGTAGATCTCGGCGGCATCGGGAAACGTCGCCACCGCGCGCTCGACGCTCGACTCCCGCAATAGTTGAAGGATCGGATAGGGCGAGCGGTTGGTGTAGTTCTCGATGTCGTCCGGCTCGGTGTCGACGAACTGGTACTCCGGATGAAAGCTGGCGATCTGGATCACCCCTTCGAGCCCGAGATCGACAATGGCCGCCTCGGCGACGTCGAGAAAATCGTTGTAGTCCAGGAAATCCTCCAGGACTTGCGGATGGATCACCAGCGTGGTGTCGATCTCCTCCGGGTCCGCCGCCGCCAACGTCCGAAGCTCGTCGAGCAGATCGGCCAGCAACGCCTCGGGCGTCTCCGCTTCGCTGACGACATAGCAGATCTGTTCCCGGATATACACCGCCTTGGCGAACGGGCAGAGGTTGAGGCCGATGACCGCTTTTTCGAGCCACTGCTTCGTGGCGGCGAGGATGTCTTCGATCCTACCGTCGTTCATTTTCCCTCCCCCTTGACCACCACACCCCCCTTCATCACGAACCGCACCCGCTCCAGCTCGGTGACGTCGGTCAGCGGATCGCCGTCGACGGCGATCAGGTCGGCGTAGCGGCCGGGGGTGAGGGTGCCGACGCGGTCGCTCCAGCCGAGGAGGTCGGCGGCGTTGACGGTGGCCATGCGGATCACCTGGACGGGGGTGAGGCCGAGGTCGAGGAGGGAGTGGAATTGGCGGGCGTTCTGGCCGTGGGGGTAGACCCCGGCGTCGGTGCCGAAGGCGAGCTTGACCCCAGCCGCGATGGCGCGCTTCCAGTTGGCCAGCTGGTGCACGCGCAGCTCCTTCTCCTTCGCGATCATCTTCGGCGGCAGCCCCAGGTGGTCGGCCTCGGCGAGGATGTACTCGTCCGTGTAGATGTCGGGCACGAGGTAGATCCCCTTCGCCTTGAGCAGCTGGATCCCCTCGTCGTCGATCAGGCCGCCATGCTCGATCGAGGTCACCCCGGCCCGGGCCGCGCGCTTGATCCCCTCCGCGCCGTGGGCGTGGGCCGCCACCCTCTTGCCCCACATCGTGGCCTCGGCGACCACGGCGTCCATCTCCTCCTGGGAGTACTGGGGCGCCCCTACCGAAGCCTCCTCGGAGAGCACGCCGGCGGTGGCCATCACCTTGATCAGGTCGGCGCCGTTCTTGACCTCGAAGCGCACCAGCTTGCGGATCTCGGCCGGGCCGTCGGCGATGCCGGAGAAGTGGTCGAAGCGCAGGTAGGGGGAGAAACCCGAGAGGTCGTTGTGCCCGCCGGTGGACCCCACCGCGAGGGTCGCCACCTGCATGCGCGGACCCACCACGTCGCCGCGGTCGATGGCGTTGCGGAGCGCCACGTCGATGAACTCGCTCGCCCCGACGTCGCGCACGGTGGTGAATCCGGCCTCGAGGGTGCGGCGGGCGTAGACGTGGGCGACGACGGCGACGTCGATCGGGGTGCGCCGGAAGAGGTCCTCGTAGTAGTCGCCGGACTGGCTGGTCATGTGGGTGTGGCAGTCGATCAGGCCCGGGAGCACCGTCTTGTTGGAAAGATCGACCACCTCGGCGCCCGCGGGGATCGGCAGCCCCGGGCCGACCGCCGTGATGCGGTCCCCCTGGATGAGGATCACGGCGTCGCGGACGGGCGCCCCGCCCTGGCCGTCGATCAGCCGGCCGGCGCGGACGGCGACGATCCGGGGGGGCTTGGCCGGCTCCGGCGCGGCGGCGCCGAGGCCGGGGAGCGGGAGCAGGGCCAGCGCGAGACCGGCGAGAATCCAGGTGGCACGATTCATCAAGGCACCTCGGGGGTTGGCGGTCCAGAGGTGCCTATCGTAGACGAGTTTCGTGAGCCGGCCCTACGGGAAGAAGCCGGCGTTGAACAGGTCGGTGAAGTCGTTGCTGCCGGAGACGGTGGAGAGGATCGGCAGGGCCAGGATCCGCTCCACGGACTTGACGAGGGAGCTGTGCGTGTAGGAGACCGCTCCCGCGTAGTTGGCCTTGACGCCGGGGCCGACGACCAGGAAGGGCATCTTCAGGGTGGAGCTCCCCTCGTCCCAGGTGATGAAGATGGTGCCGGCGTGGGTGGTGGCGTAGTTGATGATGCGGGGCAGCTCGGCCTTCAGCCAGTCGTCCCCGGAGCGGATCGTGTTGCTGTTCGGGCAGCCGGTCGCCCCGTGCATGTCGTTGCACAGGTTCGGGGTGATGAAGACGTAGCTCGCGACGTTGTTCGCCGCCAGGTCCGCCGCGAACGAGCTGTAGGGCTTGTGGTGCGCCACGCAATAGGCGTTGGTCTTCGACGGCGGGTTGCCGGAGACGTCCTTGAAGAAGATGAACGGGTCGTGCTTCGGCGCGTAGAAGCCGCTGGCGGCGATGGGGCAGGAGCCGGTCGTGGAGTTCAGCCCCTCCTGGTAGGACATCCAGGTGACGCCGCTGGTCGCGTTCTTGATCTGCGTCACCAGGTGGGCGGTGCTGCTGGTGCTGTTGGTGCTCGAAGGAACGCTGTCGGTGGTGAAGGTGTGATCGGAGAAGGCGTTGGTGCCGGCCTCCATCCAGACGTAGTGCGGCTCGCTGGGGATCGAGGAGGCGAGCTCGTCGTTGAAGTTGGTGGCGCGGGCGTAGTTGGGGATCAGCGTGCCGTTGATGTACGGCGCGTTGGTCGTGTTGCCGTAGATCTGCGAGCCGTCGTGGTTCTCCATCGTGATCACGAACACGTGCTGGATGACGCCTGCCCGCGCCGCCGACGCGCCGGACAGACTGATGGCGCACGCGGACAGGAGGGCGATGCCGTACCGGGTCGATCTCGTCATGCTCTCGTCTCCTTCGGCCGTCGGAGGGCCAGGATGGCAGTCCAGAGGGGCCGTAGGAGCGTTACCTTAGAAATCAGTCCTGTAGTTGTCAAGTAACATCTGTGTGAAGGATGGGTGACGACTCCGTTCTGCCGGGGTCGAGGCCGGCCCGGATCACCGCCCTCCGTAATCTGTTCCGTAATCTTCGTCTGTGAGAATGAACTCCTCATAGATTCCCCAATGTGACGGCCGGCTCTACGCCGGCCGCTTTTTTTTCCCCTTATTTCGACCCTTCGCAGGAGGCCGTAATACGGGCTGTAACGTCGGTCCGGGAGGATAGGGGAAGTGGAGCACGTCACAATTCGCGCGGGAGCTGAATAACTGGAGAATCCAATGAAGAAAGATCCCTTGCTCGAGGCTCTCGAGCGGACTCTGGAAGAGTCCCGGCGCCTCCGTGGCGAGCTTCACGAGGGCCAGGCCCTGCCCCCCTTGCCGCCGCTTCCCGCGCCTTCGTAATGTTGGCCGTAAGGTTGGTCCGGGAGGATGGGGGAGGGGGAAACAGAGAGCCGTATGGAAACATGCCTGGACCGTTTCCCGGCGGCGATCGCCAAGATGACGGAGCGCGACCGTCTCGAGCAGGAGCTGCGGCTGAGCGAGGAGCGCTTCCGGACGCTCACCAACGCGGTGCCGCAGCTCATCTGGATCAACTCGCCGGCGGGAGAGACCGAGTACTACAACGACCGGTGGCACGAGTACACCGGCGCCGATGCGTCCGCTGGCCTCGGCACGCTCTGGTACGGGCGCGTCCACCTGGAGGATCTGCCGCGGCTCACGGAGGCCCGGGCCCGCGGGCTCGCGAGCGGCGAGCCCTACGAGTTCGAGTACCGCCTGCGCCGACATTCCGGCGAGCACCGCTGGCATATCTGCCGGGTCGTCCCGTTCCGCAGCCCCGAGGGGGAGATCGCGGCCTGGTTCGGCACCGCCACCGACATCCATGACCGCAAGCTGGCGGAGGAGGCGCTGCGCGAGGCGGACGGCCGCAAGGACGAGTTCCTGGCCACCCTGGCCCACGAGCTGCGCAACCCGCTCGCCCCCATCCGCAACGCCGTCGAGATCCTCCGCGTCAAAGAGCCGGAGGATCCCGACCTGCGCTGGGCGCGCGACGTCATCGACCGCCAGGCGCAGCAGCTCACGCGCCTGGTCGACGATCTGCTGGATGTCTCGCGGATCACACGGGGGACGATCGAGCTGCGGCGGGAGCGGGTCGAGCTCGGCACCCTGCTCGAGCGGGCCGTGGAGACGAGCCGGCCGGCCATCGAGGCGGGCCGCCACCAGCTCACCGTCACCCTTCCGGAAGAGCCGCTGAAGCTGGAGGCGGACCTGACCCGCATCGCCCAGGTCCTCTCGAACCTGCTCAACAACGCGGCGAAGTACACGCGGCCGGGCGGCCACATCCATCTCTCCGCCGGCCGCGAGGGGGGCGAGGCGGTGATCCGCGTCCGCGACGACGGCATCGGCATCCCACCGGCGATGCTGTCGAGCATCTTCGAGATGTTCATGCAGGCCGACACCTCGCTCGACCGTGCTCAGGGGGGGCTGGGGATCGGGCTCACGATCGCGAAGCGCCTGGTGGAGATGCACGGCGGCACGATCGCGGCGGCGAGCGAGGGGAGGGGGAGCGAGCTCACCGTCCGCCTCCCTCTGGCGCCGGAATCCGAGCCCGTGGGGGTGGACGGCCGCGATCAGGCGTCGGCCTCGCCGGGCACCGCTCTCCGCATCCTGGTCGTCGACGACAATGAGGATGCCGCCGAGACCCTGGCGATGCTGCTCCGGCTGGCCGGCAACGACGTCCACACCGTCCACGACGGGCCAGGGGCCCTCGCGGTGGTGGCGGAGCACCGCCCCCACGTAGTTTTCCTGGACATCGGAATGCCGGGGATGAACGGCTTCGAGGTGGCCTCCCGGCTGCGCCAGAAGGAGGAGACGCGCGACATCCTGCTGGTGGCGCTGACCGGCTGGGGGCAGGAAGAGGACCGGCGGCGGTCGAAGGAGGCCGGCTTCGACCATCACCTGGTCAAGCCGCTCGATCCCAAGGTCCTGGACGAGCTGCTCGCGCGGGCGACTCCGGGGCGGAGGTGAGGCAGAGAACGTTGATGCCAGTCAAGTCGATTTGACATCGGCCTGTCGGAGGGCTGCTGCGAACAGCAGCAGGGGAGGTTCCGGGACCCCTTGGGGTGGGTACGCCGCGCGGTGGTTTGATGTAAACGTCAGAAGTTTTGCTGCGGCCCAAGAAAGGGGCGCTCCAGCCCAAGCGGGGGCCGGTTCGCCCCTCGCGAGGGACGCAGCGGCCCCTGCGAATTTTGCTGTGAAAAATTGGTTCATTCGCAGCAGACCTGCCGGGGGGCGGTCCAGGACTGGTGAGGGCGGAGAAGTAAGCCGTGAGGTACGCAGCAAAATAAACAAGGGACACATCAGCCCTCGGAGGGGACGCATCAGCCCATTCGAGGGCGCTCGTGGCCCATTCAAGGGACGCAGCAGCTACCGGGAAGTTTGCAGCATAGAGGCTGGAGTTTGCAGCGGATGTCCCGGTTGCCCCCTCCGCCCCGATCGGTCAGGATTCGCCGGAGGGAGCTCAACGATGCGGCTGATCAAGATCGGGCTCGGCAACGTCAATCCCACGGTCGGTGCGGTGCGCTCGAACGTCGACCGGGTGCTCGCCCAGGCGCGGGAGATGGCGGCCGCGGGGGTGACGGTGGGGTGCTTCACGGAGCAGGTGGTCGGCGGATATCCGCCGGAGGACCTGATCCAGTGGCGGGCGTTCCTGGCCGCCCAGCGGAGCGAGCTGGAGCGGTTCGCGCAGGATACGGTGGACCTGCCGACCGTGTTCGTGGTGGGGGTGGCGGTGGGCGCCGGCGGGCAGATCTTCAACTGCGCCGCGGTGGTCCACGGCGGCGAGATCCTCGGCTTCGTCCCCAAGGAGAAGCTCCCCACCTACAACGTCTTCTACGAGGCGCGCACCTTCTCGCGCGGCGCCCCGGGGCTCGCCCTCGACGCCGGCGGCGTCCCCCTCGGCGACTACGTCTTCGCCTTCGACTTCGGCCTGCTCGCGGCCGAGGTCTGTGAGGACGTCTGGTCGCCGGACGGCCCGATGCGGCGGCGGTGCTACTCGGGGGCGGAGCTGGTGGTCAACGTCTCCTCCTCCCCCTTCCGCGTCGGCGTGACCTCGACCCGCCGGGAGATGCTCGCCACCCGCTCGGCGGACAACGAGACGACGTTCGCCTACGCCAACACCGTCGGCGCCCAGGACGGCCTGGTGTTCGACGGCGGCGGCCTGGTGTTCCAGAACGGCCGGCCGATGCTGGACGCCCCCCGCTTCCGCGAGGGGTGGACCGCCTGCGGAGTCGATCTCGACCGCACCGTCCGGGCTCGGCGCGAAGCCTCGACCTGGCGCAGCGACTGCGAGGACTTCCAGCGCCAGGAGATCCCGGTGCCGGTGCTGCGGAGCGATCATCCCACGCAGTTTTCCGAGTCGCCGGGGGGAGAGCCGCTGCCGTATCCGGCGCCGGCCTGGGAGAACCTCTTCCTGCCGGCGGCGGGGGCGCCCTCCCGCACGGCGCGCGAGGAGGTGCTGGACGACCTCATCGAGGCGCTGGCGGTTGGGGTGCGCGACTACTTCCGCAAGTCCGGCGCCTTCAGGCTCCTGGGGGTCGCCCTTTCCGGCGGCCGCGACTCGATGCTGACCCTGCTGATCGCCTGGCGCGCGGCGTGCCTCCTCCAGGAAGACGGGAAGACCCCCGACGAGGAGATCCGTGGCAAGGCCGGAGCGATGATCCAGGCCTTCTACATGCCCACCCGCTACTCGGGGGAGGGAACCCGCGGCGCCGCGGCGACGCTGGCCGAAGAGCTGGGGGTGCCGCTGCGGGTGGTGCCGATCGAGGAGGCGTTCGACCGCGAGGTGGAGGCCACGCGCGAGATGCTGGACGGGGGGGAGCCGACGGAGATCACCCGCCAGAACGTCCAGGCGCGGGTGCGGGCCGGCCGCATGTGGAACTGGGCGAACAGCTCGGGCGCCCTCTTCCTGCAGACCGGGGACATGAGCGAGAAGGCGGTGGGCTACACCACCATCGGCGGCGATCTGGAGGGGGCGCTGTCGGTGATCGCCAACGTGCCGAAGACGGTGGTGAGCGCCCTGCTGGAGCGGTTCCTGGAGCGCTTCGGCTTCGCCGGCATCCGCCAGACGCTGGAGACGGAGCCCGGCCCGGAGCTGGCCGACGCCCAGACGGCGGAGGGGGAGCTGATGCCCTTCCCGGTGCTCGACGCCTGCCTCTACCTCTATGCGGGCGAGAAGCTCTCGCCCCCCGAGGTGGCGCTGGCGCTGCGCACGGTCTTCCCGGAGATCCCGGCGGAGCGGCTGGCCGCCTGGGCCGAGCTCTTCGCGACCCTCTTCACGCGCTCGATCTACAAATGGGTGCAATCCCCTCTCGCCCTGCACGTGGGCTCGCTCGACCTCGACCGCGAGCGGGCCTTGCAGCTGCCGGTGGTGCAGCGCAACGAGTGGGGTGCCCCGTTACCGAAATTGGGTGACTAGGATGGATTCTCTCTACTGGACAGCGGGGCTCTTGGAACAGTGGGGGGCTCTGAGGAACCGGTCGTCTTGCCAGATCGTCTCGTAAGGCGACCGATCCAGGATGAACACGGAATCGTCGATGTGACGATTGAGATCGAGCTCATCGATCTCGTACTGGATGGCGACACGCGTGGCCAATCCCTCCGTGTTCACGGTTCGGCTAAATCTTATGAACCGCGGCAGGTCCATGTCCGCGCCGGCAAGCGTTCGGTAGTCCGAGAATTCGGTCCGCTCGACAAGCCCCAGCTTGTCTTTGCTCAGAACCGAGGTGGCGGGACTGCCGGAGGAGGTCCGTGTCATTTTCATGCTGAGCCCAGTGGTGTCCAAAGGTGCCGCGGAAGACTTTCCGGTCGCCACGGCATGGCGGAGGTCTCGCAGTGTCCGGAGATCGCTGAGGCGAAGCTCGCAGAACGAGCAATCGGACGTGGCAACGCTAAGCGGCTGGAGAACGAGGACGAGAGGATTGGGAATTTCCGAAGACACGACGCGCTCGTCGGCATGGGCTACTGAAAGAGTCGAGGCACGGCCGAGCGCCATCTGATATTGGCGGCCGTCGTACGCAATTTCCGAGACCGGAACCTCCGCCAGATCGATTCCGAAGCGTATCCGGTACTTTCCATTCTGCTCCCAATACTCGTAAACACCTGCAACGGGTCGATCGTCCGTTTCCTCCGAGGAGAGGGTTATTCTTGCTCGTAGATGGAGAGATGATGCGCTGCCGAGCGTTTCGACCGCCTTCTCGACATAGGGTGGAAGAGACTGTCGCGCGACCCTCCTCAGGTGCTCCACGACTGTCATTGCCTTGGGCGGGCAATTGGCGTCCACTACTGCCGTGAGTTGGCCCAGCGCATTTTTCTTATCTTTGCAGACTACCCCCGCGTCGTAGCAACCCTCAGAGGCATGCGATGTATCAATCAGTCCCAGGCAGAGACCCAGGAATACAGACCCACAAAGAGTGAGGCTCCGCATCGTGACTTCCTTTCCTTCGGCGTGAAACGATTACCAGTATACTATAAATCATGAAATTCGCTGTGCGCTTGACTTCTCTCCCCGACAGGGACAAGGTACGCCAAACCTTTAGCGGAGCAGCAAGGAAGCCTTTTATGGAGCAGACCGTGTCGACGGGGACCGCCCCGGCTATCTCCGGGACCGCCGCGCGGCGGGTCGCCTCGTACGCGGCGGTCGTGCTCGTCTGCCTGGCGCTGGCGCCGTGGGTGGCCCGGGCTTCCTGGGTCGGCAACGTCTACATCCACACGCTGCACGAGATGGCGGCGGTGATCCTCGCCCTCGGGGTGGCGGTGATCGCCCTGCTGCGCTTCCACAGCCGCCGGAGCGACACGTTCCTGCTGCTCGGCACGGCCTTCGTGGGCACGGCCTTCCTCGACGCCTATCACGCGCTGGCGACGTCGGCGTTCTTCGCCGAGCGCTTCCAGGCTTCGGATCTCGCCTCGACCAGCCCGTGGAGCTGGCTCGCCTCGCGGCTCTTCCTCGCCGTCTTCCTCTGGATGAACGCGCCGACGCGCCGCCGGCCGGCCGGCGCGGCGCGGCTCGACGAGCGGCGGGTCTACCTGCTGGTCGGCGCCGTCACGCTCGCCTGCTTCGCCTTCTTCACCTTCGTCCCCCTGCCTTCGGCCTACTTTCCGGATCTCTTCGTCCGCCGGCCGGCCGATTTCGTGCCGGCGGTCTTCTTCCTGCTCGCCCTCGTCCGCCACCTGCGGTGGGGGAGCTGGCGGCAGGAGGGGTTCGAGCACTGGATGATCGTGGCCCTGCTGCTCGGGCTGATGGGCCAGGTCGCCTTCATGCCCTTCGCCACCCGGCCGTTCGACGCCCCTTCGGAGGCCGGGCACATGGCGAAGAACCTCAGCTACGTCTGCGTGCTGATGGGGCTGCTCGGCAGCATGTACTCGCTGTTCCGGCGCGCCGACGAGAGCGCCGCCGAGCTCGCCCGCATCAACGCCCGGCTGCTGGCGGAGGTCGACGAGCGCGCCCGCGCCGAGGCGGAGCGCGACCGCTTCTTCGACATGTCGGTCGAGATGCTCTGCATCGCCGGCTTCGACGGCTGGTTCAAGCAGCTCAACGCGGCGTGGGAGAAGGTCCTGGGCTGGACGGCCGAGGAGCTGATGGCGCGCCCGTTCACGGAGTTCGTCCATCCGGACGACCGGGGCTCCACGTCGTCCGAGCGGCGGCGGCTGAGCTCGGGGGAGATGACGCTGGACTTCGAGAACCGCTATCTGACCAAGGAGGGGACCTACCGCTGGCTCTCCTGGCGCTCGGTCGCGATGGAGGAGCGGGGGCTCATCTACGCCGTGGCGCGCGACGTCCAGGAGCAGAAGCGGATCGAGCAGCTGAAGAACGACTTCGTCTCGGTGGTCAGCCACGAGCTGCGGACGCCCCTCACCTCGATCCGCGGCTCGCTCGGGCTGATCGCCGGAGGGGTCGCCGGCGAGCTCCCCGCCAAGGCGCTGGCGCTGGTCGAGATCGCCGCCAAGAACTGCGAGCGGCTGGTGCGCCTGATCAACGACATCCTCGACGTCGAGAAGATCGAGTCCGGCCAGATGAGCTTCCGGCTCGCCCCCGTCGACCTGGGAGCGCTCGCGGGCCAAGCGGTCGAGAGCAACCGCTCCTATGCCGAGGGGTACGAGGTCGGGCTGCGGATCGCCGGCGACACCGAAAGTGCGCGGGTCTGGGGGGACGCCGACCGCCTGCTGCAGGTGATGACCAACCTGATCTCGAACGCGGTCAAGTTCTCGCCGCGCGGCGGGGTGGTGGAGGTGGCGGTCACCCGGACGGACGGCGAGGCGCGGATGGCGGTGACGGACCACGGCCGGGGGATCCCGCCGGAGTTCCGGCAGCGCATCTTCGAGAAGTTCGCCCAGGCCGACTCCTCGTCGACGCGCGAGAAGGGGGGCACGGGGCTGGGCCTGAGCATCTCCCGCGCCATCGTCGAGCGCCACCAGGGGCGGATCGGCTTCACCAGCGAGCCGGAGGTGGCGACGACCTTCTTCTTCGCCCTGCCGGAGTGGGGGGCGCCCGCCGGGGCGGCGGCTGCGGAGCCGGAGGCGGGAGAGCGCCCGCGGATCCTGGTCTGCGAGGACGACCGCGACGTCGCCCACCTGCTCAGCCTGATGCTGGAGCGCGAGGGGTACCGCGCCGACGTGGCCCACGACGCGGCGGAGGTCCGGCGGCTCCTCGGCGAGCGCTCCTACGCGGCGCTGACGCTCGACCTCATGCTGCCGGACCAGGACGGGGTGACGCTGATCCGCGAGCTGCGCGGGAACGCGGCGACGAGCCGGCTGCCGATCGTCGTGGTCTCGGTGCGCGCCGAGGAGGGGCAGGCGGAGCTCAACGGCGGCGCCGTGGGGGTGGTCGACTGGCTGGCCAAGCCGATCGACGAGGAGCGCCTGCGGTCGGCGATGCTGCGGGCCGTCCGTGGCCCGCTCGGCGCCGGCGCGCGCATCCTCCATGTCGAGGACGACCCCGATCTGCAGCGGGTGGTGGCGGCCATCGTGGGCCGCGACGCCACCGTCGAGCAGGCGCTCGACCTCGCCGAGGCGCGGGAGCGGCTGGCGGGGGAGCGCTTCGACCTGGTGATCCTCGACCTCGCCCTGCCGGACGGCTCGGGGCTCGAGTTGCTCCCCTTCCTCAGCGGCCTCGAGCCCTCGACACCGGTGCTGATCTTCTCGGCCCACGAGGTCGACGCTGCGGTGGCGGACCGGGTCGCCTCGGTGCTGATCAAGTCGCAGACCTCGAACCGCGAGCTGCTGGAGCGGGTCCGCGCGGCACTGGTGGGAGGGCCATCGAACCCTCACCCCTGACCCCTCTCCCGA
The DNA here is from genome assembly GCA_963698025.1 of uncultured Acidobacteriota bacterium. Taxonomy (GTDB): domain Bacteria; phylum Acidobacteriota; class Thermoanaerobaculia; order Multivoradales; family UBA5704; genus DATARR01. The sequence goes on from OY969112.1 coordinate 6,151,539, forward strand.
CGTGGGAGAGGGGCACCGCCCACCCAATGAACGTTCTTCTCCCTCTTCTCCCGGGTCGGGAGAAGAGGGCCGGGGTGATGAGGGCTCCAGCGCCAGCCTCGCGGGGTCTGTCGGCTCAGCCCCCCTCCTGTAGCACCACGCGGTTCCGCCCGCCCCCCTTGGCCTCATAAAGGGCGGCATCGGCGGCCTCGACCAGCTCCCGTGGGCTTGGGCAGGCCGGGTAGACGGCCAGGCCGCAGCTCAGGGTGGCGGCCATCTCGCGGCCGCCGGCGGAGAGGCGCAGTTGGGAGAAGCTCTCGCGGACCTCGTCGAGCACCCGCCGGGCGGTGAGGCCGTCGGTGTGGGGGAGGAGGACGGCGAGCTCGTCGCCGCCGTAGCGGCCGATCACGTCGGAGCGGCGCAGGCGCTGGCGCAGCAGCCGGGCGAGGCTCTTCAGCAGGCGGTCCCCCGCCGTGTGGCCGAAGGTGTCGTTGATCGACTTGAAGCGGTCGACGTCGATCATGGCGTAGGCCACCTGCCACCGCTCGCGGTCGGCCTGGGCCAGCTCGATCTCGATCTGCTGCTTCAGATGGCTGTGGTTGAGCAGCCCGGTCAGGCCGTCGTAGGCGATGCGCGTGGCGAGGAGGCGGCCGCGCCGGGTCCGCGCCTCCACGGCGGCCACCAGGTAGCCGGGCGCGATCGGCTTGGTGAGGAACTCGTCCCCCCCCGCGTTGATGGCCGCGATCTGCCGCTCCACCCCCTCCTCGGTGGAGAGATAGACGATCGGCGTGCCGAGATAGCCGTCCTGCTGGCGGAGCACGGCGGCGAGCTCGGGGCCGGTGCAGCCGGGCATGTAGAGGTCCATCAGGATCAGGTCGGGCTGGAAGCGGGCGAGCGGGGCCATCACGTCCATCGGATCGCTCACCACGGTCGCTCGCATGCCCGCGGCTTCGAGCGCCTCGGCGTAGAGGGTGGCGAGCTCGGCGTCGTCCTCGACGATCAGGATGCGGTAGGGGTCGGCGGGGCCGCCGCCGGTCAGGCGGTCGAGTGTCTCGGCGAGCAGGCCGGCCTCGACCGGCTTGGTCAGATAGGCGTCGCCGCCGGCCCGCACCGCCTCCAGGCGGGCCGGGAGATCCAGCCGCGAGGAGAGGAAGAGCCGCTTCGGCCCTTCGCCGTCCCTCCGGCCGAGGGTGGCGAGACGGTGCGTCTCCGCGCCGTCGCCCGGCCCCTCCCAGTCGAGGAGCAGGGCGGCGGGCGGGTCCCGCTCCACCTCCCGCTCCAGGGCCTCGAGATCCACGAACGCCTGCACCTCGTAGCCGAAGGGGCGGAGCTGGAGGCTCAGGGCCTCGCGGAGCCCGGGGTCGTCCGACCAGAGGAAGAGGAGCCCCTCGGCGCCGGCGGGGGCGGCGGGGGCGGGCGCCACCTCCGGCGGCCGCGGCTCCCTGGCGTCGGCGGGCTCCAGCGGCTGCCCGGCGATCTCCCGCAGATGGGCGAGGAGGGCGTCGATCGTGGCGATCCCGTCCGCCGCGGGGGGCACTCCCATCGCGAGCGCGGTCTTGAGCAGGCTCTCGAGCCGGGTGGCGACCGCGGTGACCTCGGGAAAGCCGAAGGTCGAGCCCACCCCGGCGAGCGAGTGGGCCAGGCGGTGGAAGGTCTGGAAGGGCTCGCCCGTCCAGCCGGCGCCGCGGGCGGCGTCGCGGGCCGCCTCGATCTCGTCGACGCGGGCGGGGAGCCGGCCCGCGAAGTAGCGCTTCAGCTCGCCTTCGTCCACGGAGTCCTCAGGGGTGCAGGGAGCGCCAGATCGCCTGGACGGTCTCCGCGAGGGTCATCGGATCGAAGGGCTTGGCGATGACGTCCACGGCCCCCATCTCGCGGTACTGCGCGATCTCGTGCGCCTGCACGCGCGCGGTCATGAAGACCACCGGCACGCCGCCGCCGGAGGGGAGCCGCCGCAGCGCCGCCAGGGTCGCCGGGCCGTCCATGCCGGGCATCATCACGTCGAGCAGCACGAGCTCGGGGGCGAGCTCGCCGAAGCGGGAGAGGGCCTCGGTCCCCGAGCCGCAGGCGAGGACCGTGAAGCCGCCGAGCGACTCGAGAGCCATGGTGGCGACGACCTGGATATCCGGGTCGTCCTCCACGAAGAGGATGCGGCGCAGGGGTGGGGAGCTCATGGTGGCCTCTTCATAGCAGAGAGGGCTGCTACAATCCAGCCGTTCACGGAAATCCGAATGCTCGCCGATCCTTCCGTTCCCAAAGGACCCTCCGAACGCCGGGTCCTCGCCGTCGAAGACGATCCGGACCTCCTGCGCCTGATCCGCCGGGAGCTGGAGGGCGCCGGCTTCACGGTCTGGGACTGCGCCTCGGCCGAGGAGGCGCTCGACGTCGTCGCCCGCCGGGGGCTGCCGCACCTGGCGCTGGTGGACATCCTGCTCCCCGGGCTCGACGGCATGGCGCTCGCCCACCGGCTCCACGAATGGAGCGACCTGCCGATCGTCATGCTGACCTCGATCGACGAGGAGGAGACAGTGGTGCGGGCGATCGAGCAGTTCGCCGAAGACTACATCCGCAAGCCGTTCAAGCCGCGAGAGATGGTGGCGCGGGTCGAGCGCGTGTTCCGCCGCATCGGCAGCTTCGCCTACGCCCTGCAGCCGGTGGTGCGGGTGGACGAGTGCCTGTCGATCGACTTCGCCCATCAGCGGGCGCTGGTCGACGGCCGCGAGGTGGCGCTGACCTCCACCGAGACCAAGCTCCTCTACGTCCTGCTGCGCAGCGCCGGCCGCGTGGTGGCCACCGGCTTCCTGCTGCGCCGGCTCTGGCCCTCGGACGAGGTGTTCGAGGATTCGCTGCGCGTCCACGTCCACCGGCTCCGCTCCAAGATCGAGCCCGAGCCCTCCCGGCCGCGTTACGTGGTGACCGAGCGCGGCGCGGGTTACCGCTTCCCCTCGGTGTCCTGAACGCCCGGTAAACCCGCCGTGAAGCTGCCGCGCCTGCGCCTGCTCACCCGCGTCGCCCTGGCCCTGGGGGCGGTGGGCCTGCTGCCGCTCGCCATCTCCTACGTCGGCCTGGTGGGGGTCAACCGCGAGGCCCTGTTCGACCAGGTGCTCAACACGCATGCCCTGGCGGCGCGGACGGCGGCGGACCGGGTGGAGTCCTACCTCGACACCCGGCTCTCCCTGGCCCGCGGCATGGCGGCGAACCGGGCGCTCGCCGATCCCCGGTCCCCGGCGGCGCAGGAGCTGCTCGCCGGCAGCCTCCAGGCGTGGTCCGACCTCGGCGTCCAGGCGGTGGCGGTGGTCAACGCGGCGGGCGAGGAGGTGGTGCGGGCGCAGCTCAAGGGGGCGCTCCCGGAGGTCGCGGCGGCGCTGCGGCTCCCCGCCGCCGGACCGGTGGCGGTCGTGCCGGAGCGCGCCGGCCCGCCGGCGATCCGGATCTCGGCGCCGCTGCCCGGCGGCGCGGGCAGGGTCGTGCTGGTCTGCGGCGGCTCCGGGCTCGCGGGCGTGGCCCGCACCGACGAGCTGGGAGGTGAGGCCGAGCTGGCGGTGGCCGACCGTGGCGGACGGGTGGTGGTGGGGGACGCCCGCTCGCTCGCCCTCTTCCCGCAGGGGCTGGTCGACGCCGCGCTCGCCGGCCGGGTGGCGGGCGCCGGGAGGTTTCGCGGGCGGCAGGGCGAGGAGGTGCTCGGCGCCTACGCGCCGGTCGAGGCGGCGGGGTGGGCCGTGCTGTCGAGCCAGCCGGCGCGGGTGGCCGAGGCGGTCGCCGGGCGTCTGCGGCGGCAGTCGGCCCTGGCGTTTGGCGCCGCGCTGCTGCTGATCGCCCTGCTCCTCGCGGCCGCCTGGGCCGCGGTGGTGCGGCCGATCCGCGATCTCGCCCGCGAGCAGCGCGAGCTGGCCCGGGTGGGGCCGGCGCCCGCCGGACGGGACGAGATCGACGATCTCCGCAAGAGCTTCGAGGCGCTGCGCCGCGGCCTCGACGAGCGGCGGGCGCTCGACGACGTCTTCCTCGGCCGCTACCAGGTGATCGAGCTGCTGGCCATCGGCGGCATGGGGGCCGTCTTCCGCGGCCTCGATCCCAGGCTCCAGCGCCCGGTCGCCCTGAAGACCCTGCGGCTGGCGGGGGACCTGCCGCCCGAGAAGCGGCGCCAGCGGATCGAGCAGCTCGTGCGCGAGGCGGTGACGGCGGCCCGCTTCAGCCATCCCAACGTGGTGGCGGTCTACGACGTCGCGGAATCCTCCGAGGGGGCCTACATCGCCATGGAGCTGGTGGAGGGGGTGAGCCTCGAGCGGCTCCTGCTGCAGCGCGGGCGGCTGCGGCCGGCGGAGGTGATCCCGCTCGGCGCCGCCATCGCCCGCGGGCTCGCCGCCGCCCACGCCCGCGACGTCGTGCATCGCGACGTCAAGCCGGCCAACGTGATGCTCGGCCGCGACGGCTCGATCAAGGTGGCCGACTTCGGCATCGCCGACCTGATCGCCGCCACCGCCCGCGCGGACGGCCTGGTCTTCGGCACCCCGGGCTACCTGCCGCCCGAGGCCCTGCGGGGCGCCGGCCACAACCGTGCCGGCGACCTGTTCGCCCTCGGGGTGGTGCTCTACGAGTGTCTGGCCGGAATGAAGCCGTTCGGCGGCGGCCTGGACGTCTCGGACGTCATCCAGGCCACGCTCTTCGGCCCGATCCGGCCGCTCGCCCCCCGGGTCGAGGAGCCGCTGCCCGAGGGGCTCGAAGCGATCGTTCTGGAGCTGCTGGAGCGCGACAACTTCCTCCGCCCCGCGAACGCCGCCGCCGTGGCCGACGCGCTGGACCGCCTGGCCGCCGGGCACGGGCTGCGCTGGCGGCTGGAGGAGAGGGCCGCCCGGCCCGCCGCCGTGGAGGTTCCGGAATTCACCATCGAGGCGCAGTGGGTGCAGACGGTGGGGCTGGCGGCGGAAACCTAAGACCCGCTCCGCCGCAGCGCGACCTCCTTCCGGCTGACGTTCCCCACCAGATCCCGGGCTTCGATCTCCAGTACGGCGTGGTCCCCCTCGGCGCGGGTGCGGAAGATCAGGCGGTCGACGCCGGCTCCGGCGTCCTCGGCCGCGATCCAGAGGATGCGGTTGGCGCCGAGGCGGGCCTCCTTGCCGTCGGTGGAGAGGGCGGTCGCGGGCGCGGCGAAGAACGCCTGGGGGTGATCGCTCGCCACCGTGAGCTCCGTGGCGGGCTCCCTTTCCCTGTCCTTCTCTTGCTCCTGGACCCAGGGGAGGGGGAGCTGCCAGATGCCGTCCAGCGACTTCCAGGTGTCGCGGGCGGAGTGGCCGCCGCTGCGCCGCCCCCGCAGACGCCGCCGGTCGTGCTCGTCGTCGGGGGCCAGACGGTCGGAGAGCGAGGAGCGGTCCCCCACCTCCCAGCGGATGGTGGGGGGCTCGGCGTCGACGGTGAAGGCGACCGGCGCGATCGCGGCGTGGCCGCCGCAGCCGTCCACGGTTACCGCGCCGGCCGTATGCTCGCCCGGGCTCCAGGTGGCGGGCCAGGCGCTCTCCTGCCGGCCGCCGATCACCGGCAGCCAGCGCGCCGGCCTCTCGGTAGAGGTGACCCCGACGATCTCGATGGTGGCGGCGGGAGCCACGATCAGCCGGTCGCCCACGCGCACCTGCGGGCCGCCGATCTGGAGCGAGCCCGCCTCGGCCGCGGCGTCCGGGGCGTCCCCAGCGAGGCGATCCGAGGTGATGGCGAGGCGGACCGCCTCGCTCGGGTAGCCGTCGAGCCCCGTGTGGCTGCGGGCGGTCACCCGCCAGTAGAGCTCGCCGACGGGGAGCGCGGCGGGGCGCCAGTGGGTGGCGGTCTCGCCGACCCGCCGGTCGACCAGGGCGCCGCAGCCGGGATCGCGGCAGACCTCGACGATGTAGGAGGCCGCCTGCGGCACCGGCTCCCAGGAGAGGGGGGGATCGGCGCAGGCGCGCTCGGGGCCGAGCTCGGCCCCGGCCAGGACGGGCGCCGGCAGCAGGGGCTCGGGGGGAGAGGGGGGACCCTGGGCGGCCACCGAGGTGCCCATGCCGCGCGGCACCGCCACCCTGGACCCGCCGGCCTCGACCTCGCTCTCGCCGCCGTAGGCCATCAGCCTGGCGCCCCCCTCCTCGGCGCGGCGGGCGCGGGTGCGGGCGGGACCCTTGGCGTCGGGGCGCGAGGTCGCCCGGGTGGTGCCGAGGACGATCTCGACCTCGGGGGAGGGGGCCGAGGCCGACAGCGCCTGGGCGTTGAGCTCCGCGGTCCCCTGGACGATCTCGATCGACTTCTTCGGAGATCCCGACAGGGTGTTGCCCGAGCGGTGGAGGAAGACCAGCGAGTCCTCGGTCACCGTCAGCCGGGCGCCGTCCAGGAACTGCATCTCCGCCGAGGACTTCTGGCGCGTGCGCACGGCGTCGCGCTCGACCAGCATGTCCCCCACCTGGGCGTTCTGCCAGGGGATGGGGGAGGGCTGCTCCTCGACCTGCCGGGAGAGCCGTTCGAGGCGCGCCGCCGGGATGCTCGACTTCTCGGCCGGCACGCGGACGCGCTGGCCGGGCGAGATCCGGTCGGGATCGGCGATGCCGGGATTGAGCCGGTGGATCTCCTCCCAGAGAGCGGAAGAGCCGAGAAAGCGGGCGGTGATCCCCCGCAGCGTCTCCCCCGGACGCACGGTGTGCCAGGATGTCGGCCCCGACGCGAAGACCGATACCTTCGTGGTCCCTTTTGCGGGACCCTTCGCGGGAGCGGACCGCCCCTGGGCCCGCAGGCCGGCGGGGGCGAGCAGCAGGACGGCGAGAAGCGCGGACAGGCGGCGGTTCATGCGGTGCCTCCGGGGCGCGGCGTCGAGCGGGCGCCTGAAACGGATCGTTCTGGTCTTCGGATCGCATCCGTATACTAATCCCCTCTGGAGATGAGAAGTAAGATGCCCGGCATGAAAACGATCCTGGTGGTGGACGACGAGCCCTCGGTGCTCTTCGCCCTGTCCGAGAGCCTGAGCGACAAGCGGCGCGGCGTGCGGGTCGCCACCGCCGCCAACGGCATCGAGGCGGTGGCGGTGCTGGAGTCCGAGCCGGTCGACCTGGTGCTGACCGACCTGCGGATGCCGGACATGGACGGCTTCGAGCTGCTGGCCTTCCTGCGCCGCAACCACGCCGCGCTGCCGGTGATCCTGATGACCGCCCTCGGCAGCGCCGACACCTCCGCCCGCCTGGCGACCGCCGGCTCGTTCGAATGCCTCCCCAAGCCGTTCAACCTGCCGGACCTGAAGCGCAAGATCGCCGAGATGCTCGCCCAGCGGGTCAAGGGGCGGGTGGAGAACATCTCCCTCGCCTCCTTCCTCCAGCTCCTGGAGATGGAGCGCAAGACCTGCACGCTGACGGTCCGCACCCACGATCCGGAAGCCGACCGCGAGGGGAAGCTCTATTTCCGTGCCGGCCGGCTGGTGGGGGCCGCCAGCGGCGAGGCGAGCGGCCGCGAGGCGGCGCTGGAGATCGTCACCTGGGAGCACGCGGTGATCGAGATCGCCGACGGCTGCCCGCCGGTCGAGCCCGAGATCGAGGTCTCGCTGAGCTTCCTGCTGATGGAGGGGATGCGGCTCAAGGACGAGCGCGAGCAGGGGGAGGAGCCGGCGGCCGGCCCGGCGGATACCGGGCTCGACGAGATCCTGGCCGACGAGGCGCCGCAGCGGTCCGAGGAGCTGAGCCGCCTGCTGGCCGAGAGGCTGAAGCGGGGAAAGGGGACGAAAGGGGTCGAGGCGATCCTGCTCGTCGAGACCGCCGGCGGCGTCACCGCCGCGGCGGGGGAGGGTGAGAAGCGCGGCGCCGAGGTGGCGGCGACCGTGGCCCGCTTCCTGCGCGACCGCGGCCTCGGCGAGCCTCTCCAGGAGGTGCTCGTCACCACCGCCGACCACTACTGGCTGGTGCGGCCGGTGGGCACCGGCCAGCGCTTCCTGCTCCTGGTTTTAGACCGCCACCGCGGCAACCTGGCCCGCGCCCAGCTCGACCTGGTGGAGATCGAGCGGGCGCTGTAGCCCTACAGCACGGGCACGAACCCCGCGTCCGTCTCCTCAGTGTTTCGATTGAATCGCACTGAGAGCTTCGCTGGCCCCGGTCCCTCTAGCCCGGGGCCGGAGCGCCCGGGATCGCCCGCTCGACCACGGCCCGGATGCTGAGCCCCTGCACCAGGATCGAGAAGACGACCACGGCGTAGGTCAGCGCCAGGACGGTCTCCCGGCTGGCGCCCGCGGGCAGGGAGAGGGCCAGCGCCACGGAGATGCCGCCCCGCAAACCGCCCCAGGTGAGCACCTTCCAGGATCCCCGCGGCAGCCCGAACGTCCGGTGGAACAGGACCATGGGTCCGCCGACGGAGACCAGCCGGGCCGTCAGGGTGATGACGAGGACGGCCGCCATGGCCAGGAGGACGCTCCATGAGAAAGAGATCAGGATGACCTCTAGTCCGATCAGCACGAACAGCACCGAGTTCAGGATGTCGTCGAGCAGCTCCCAGAACATGTCGAGGTGCGCGCGGGTGGTGTCCGACATAGCCAGCGCCCGGCCGTGATTGCCGATGAGCAGCCCCGCCACCACCATCGCGAACGGTCCGGAAACGTGGATCCGGTCCGCGAGCGCGTATCCCCCCAGGACCGCGGCCAGCGTGATCAGCACCTCCACCTGGTAGTTGTCGATGCTCTTGAGCATGAGGTAGGTCACGTAGCCGAGCGCCAGCCCGAACGCGATCCCGCCGCCGGCCTCCTGGAGGAGAAGGCGGACCGCGTGCGCCGCCGTGGGCGACCGCCCTTGCGTCACCAGGGCGAGGAGGAGCGAGAACAGGACCACGCCGATGCCGTCGTTGAACAGGGATTCCCCGGCGATCACGATCTCGAGGTTCTTCGGCGCTCCCGCCGATTTCAGGATGCCCATGACGGCGATCGGGTCCGTGGGGGAGATGAGGGCGCCGAAGATCAGGCAGTAGGAGAGCGGGAGCGCCGTGCCGGTGAGCGGCAGAACGGTCCACAGGCCCAGGCTGACGAGCAGCGTCGAGACCACCGTGCCGGCGACCGCCAGGAAGCTGACCGGCCATTTGTACCTGCCGAGCTCGCTGAGGTCGATGTGCAGGGCCCCCGCGAACAGCAGGATGGAGAGCATCCCCTGCATCAAAAGGTTCGAGAAGTCGATGGACGACAGCAACGACACCTCGTAGTCGTGCAGCAAGCTGATCCCCACCTCGTTGAGCCCGACCAGGACCAGGGACAGGAGGAGCGCGATGCTCATGACTCCGATCTTCGTCGGCAGCTTGAGATACCGGTGATTGACGTAGGCCAGGACGGCGGTGACCACAAGGCACCAGACCGCGATATCGAACATCGCCCCTCCTCCTCTGCGCCTTCCCAGCCGTGCAGTCTACCCCATGGCTCGGAGGGCCCGCCGAGCACAGCGGTCCGGGATGTGCCAGAATCCTGGCGAGTGGAGACTCCGTCGCCATCGGCTGGAGAAGGAACGCCGCCGCGCCGGCGCGGCGGGATGGCGGGGCTGCTGGGCATCGCCCCGAAGCGCAAGGAGGAGATCTATCTCCAACTGGCCCGGGCCGCCACGCTCCGCGACGCCTATCACTGGCTGCTGATCCTGTTCGCCGCCGGGATCGCCACGCTCGGCCTGGTGCTCAACAGTCCGGCCGTGATCATCGGCGCCATGCTGATCTCGCCTCTCATGGGTCCCATCCTGGCGGCCGGCCTGGCCCTCGCGGCGGGGGATCTGCTCCTGGGACTGCAGACAGGCCTGAAGCTGCTGGGGAGCTGCGCCCTGGCCGTCGGTTTCGCGGTCCTCCTGGTGGCGGTGCTCCCCTTCAAGGAGATGACCGCGGAGATCGCCGTCCGCACCCAGCCCACGACCCTGGACTTCGTCATCGCCCTGCTCTCCGGGCTGGTCGGCTCCGTCGCCATCTGCAAGGGGGGAGACGGGGTGGCGACCTCGATTCCCGGCGTGGCGATCGCCGTGGCCCTGATGCCGCCGCTCTGTGTCGCCGGCTACGGCCTCGGGTACGCCCTCAGCCTGGACGCCGCCCAGGGGCTCCGCGTGGCGCGGGGGGGAGGGCTGCTCTTCCTCACCAATCTCATCGCCATCACCTTCACCGCCATGGTCGTCTTCCTGGCGGTGCGGCTCGATACCGGGAGAGCGCTGGCGAGCGTGCGGGACTGGCGCCGGCGGGATGGCGGGAGCGCCTTGCCGCGAAGGCTGCTCGCCCGCGTTCCGGCCCTGGAACGGATGGCGGTGATCGGCAGCCTGCCCGTGCGGGTGGCGACGATCGTGGCCAGCGTCGCCCTGCTCCTGGTCCCCTTGAGCAGGTCCTTCGACCTGCTCAAGCAGGAGATCGAACGGCACCGCGAAGAGAACCGGATCCTCGCCACCGGCAAGTCGGTGTGGCAGGAGATGTTCGTCCGCCTGCCGAACGGCGAGCCGCGGTCGTTCATCGAGCACATGACGGTCCAGGAGGCCGACGGCGGGCCGGAGCTCTTCCTCCGCGTCTTCACCAGCGAGCCGTGCACGGAAGCCGAGAAAGACCGCTACACCGCTCTCGTGACGGCGCGGCTGCACCGGCCCCCGGGAAGCCTGTCGCTCCAGCTCGTCGAGATCCCCACGGCGAAAGCGGCCCTGAAGGCCAAGCGGCGGGATGAGCCGCTACCCCTGGCACCTCCCCGGCCCAGCGTCGCGAAGCTTTCCGGCGACCTGGAGCGGCTCCTCTCCACCGGCCTGCGCGGCCTGCGGCTGCCTCCCGATGCGGAGGCTCTGGGCTTCGAGGCGGCCGTCCGTCCCGGGGATCCCCTGGCGCTGACCCTCGGCTACCTGGCCGGCCACGAGATCGGGCCGGACGCGGCGGCGCTGATCGCGGGTTCGGTGCGGGACCTCCTGGCGGGTGGGCCGGCGGTGAAGGTAGCCCTCGAATGGTGCCCGCGCTCCTTCGGCCCGTTCACGTTCGAGCGCGGCGGCGCCGCCTTGACCCGCGAGGCCCGGAGCGCCCTGGACGCCGCCGGCGCCCGGCTGGAGCGCTGGCCGGAGCTCCGCGCCGAGATCGCCCTCCCTCCTTCAGGCACCAGGCAGCCGGCCGCGGCCGAAAAGCGCGCGCAAGCCGTCCGCGAGTACCTCGCCGCCCGCTGGCGGATCGGCCCCGAAAGGCTCGCCGCCGCGGCCGGTCCGCCGAGCCACGCCATGACCCTGAGCCTCCGGCTTCTGCATCATGAACCAGAAGACGGGCGGGGCTCGCCATAGCCGCGAGTGGCGATCCGCCGTTCTACCGGCGCCCCCCCAGCAGACCGCCGGCCATGCCGGCCACGTCGTCCATGATGTTGCCGTCGTGGTTGCGGTCGAAGATCATGTCGAGGATCCCCCGGTGCTCGGGGTGGGCCTGCTGGATGTGGTTCGTCTCGCCCCTGAGGATGTCGCTGATGCCGCCCATCACGCCGCCGTTGCCGGGGTCGCTCTGCTGGCCGGGCTGTCCCGGTTGCGTCGGTTGCGCCTGCCCCTGCTGCTGCCGCGCCCGGTTGAGATAGCTGAGCACGAACGGCGCGAGGAGCATCAGGAGGCGGGCCGCCTGTCCCGTGTTGAGCCCGGTCTTCTGGCCGATCTGGGAGGCCACCGCCGGCTGGTGATTGCCGAAGATGTGGCCGAGGATGCCGCCGCCGTCCGTGGCGGTGGCACCGCCGCCGCCGAGGAGACCGCCGAGGCCGCCGAGGCTGTCGAGGAGGCCGCCGCCGTGGGCGGCGAGGGCGGTGTCGAGCTGCTGGGCGCCGCCGGGCTGCTGGACGTTCTGATGGAGCCCGCCGAGGATGGCGGTGAGCGCTGCGGGCACCGCCTGCCGCGTGGTCTCAGGGTCGGCGCCGAGCTGCTGGCTGAGCTGCGCGAGCGTGTTGTCGTCGAGATGCTGCTGAATCGTATCGATCAGGGCCAAGGTACACCTCCTGTTGAAATCGAGGTGCCGACCTCCGGCTCCTCCATGTCCCTTCTCCTGGAAGCAAGGGCGCTGCCATGAAGTCCGTTGCTCCGGCGGCGACAGACCGCATACCCTTCCCGCATGCCGTTCCGCCGCCTCCTGTTCCCCCCCGTGAGCTGGGCCTCCCCCGACGGCGTCGTCGCGGTGGGGGGGCGGCCCGACCCGGAGACGCTGAAGGCCGCCTACTCGCGGGGGATCTTCCCCTGGCCGCACCAGGACCTGCCGCTGCTCTGGTTCTCGCCGGACCCCCGCTTCGTGCTCCCCCCCGGCGAGGCGCACGTCGGGCGTTCCCTGCGCCGGGAGATGCGGCGCGGCACCTTCGGGGTCCACGCCGATACCGCGTTCGAGGCGGTGATCCGCGGCTGCGCGGCGCGGCCGCGCCCCGGGCAGGACGGCACCTGGATCACCGAGGAGATGATCGCCGGCTACATCGCCCTCCACCGGGAGGGGCTCGCCCACTCGATCGAGGCCTGGCGGGACGGCAAGCTCGCCGGCGGCCTCTACGGGATCTCGATGGGGGGCGTCTTCTTCGGCGAGTCGATGTTCGCCGAGGTCCCGAACGCCTCGAAGGTGGCCTTCGCCACCCTGCTAGCCAACCTGCTCCGCTGGCGCTTCGCGCTGGTCGACTGCCAGGCCTACACCGATCACCTGGCGGGCTTCGGCGCCGTCGAGTGGCGGCGCTCGCGCTTTCTCGCCGCGCTGAAGCGGGCGCTGCGCGCGCCAACCCGCCTGGGGCCGTGGGAGCTGGAGCTGGGACCCCGGGAGGCGGCGGAGGCGCTATCCTCCCTGCCATGAAGCTCCCCGTCGCGAGCCCCCCCGTCATGAGCTGCCGCGCCGGCTGCGGGGCCTGCTGCATCGCCCTCTCGATCTCCTCCCCCATCCCGGGCATGCCGGGAGGCAAGCCGGCCGGCGTCCGCTGCGTCCAGCTCACCGCCGGCAACCTCTGCGCGATCTTCGGCCGCCCGGACCGCCCCGAGGTCTGCGCCCGCCTGCGCCCCTCCGAGGAGATGTGCGGCGGGACCCGGGAGCACGCCCTGGCCTACCTCGACGCCCTCGAGCGGGCGACGGCGCCCGAGCGGGGCTGACCGCCGTCTGCCTGTTCCCTCTTCGCAGCGAGTCCTTATATGATGAGGTGGTAGGTCACATTTGTTGCCGCATGACAAGTCGTAATCCTTCCTGCCTGTCCGCAACACAAAGAGGAGAACGTCATGTCCGAAGATCGCGATGAATCGAGGAATGGAGAAGAGAAGAGCCCGGCCGAGGTGAGCCGGCGGGACTTCCTGCGGCTGGGCGCCGTCGCCGGCGCCGGGGTCCCCCTGGCGGGGCTGATCGGCGCCTCGGAGGCCGGCGCCGCCACCCAGGCGACGCCGCCGTTGAGCGAGGCGGCGATCCAGCTCCAGGAGGCCACCATCGTCCAGATGCAGGCGGCGATGACCCGGGGCGGGCTCTCCTCCCTCGACCTGGTCAACATGTACCTGGAGCGGATCGTGTCGATCGACGAGAGCGGCCCGACCGTCAACTCCGTCCTCGAGGTCAACCCCGACGCGCGGCGGATCGCCCGCGCGCTCGACCGCGAGCGCAAGCAGGGGCACGTGCGCGGCCCGCTGCACGGCATTCCGGTGATGCTGAAGGCCAACATCGACACCGCCGACCGCATGTCGACGACGGCCGGCTCGCTCGCCCTGGTCGGGGCTCCGGCCCACCAGGACGCCACCGTGGCCGCCCGGCTGCGCGCGGCGGGCGCCGTGATCCTCGGCAAGACCAACCTCTCGGAGTGGGCGAACTTCCGCGGCTTCAACTCCACCAGCGGCTGGAGCGGCCAGGGGGGCCTGACCCGCAACCCCTACGTGCTCGACCGCAACCCCAGCGGCTCGAGCGCCGGCTCGGCGGCCTCCGTCGCCGCCAACCTCACCGCCGCCGGCCTCGGCACCGAGACCGACGGCTCGATCATCAGCCCGGCGAACAACTGCGGCGTCGCCGCCATCAAGCCGACGGTGGGATTGACCAGCCGCGCCGGCGTCATCCCGATCTCCCACACCCAGGACACGGTCGGACCCCACGCCCGCACCGTGGCCGACGCCGCGGCCGTGCTGAGCGCCCTGGTCGGCGTCGACCCCCGGGACCCCCAGACCGCGGCGAGCGCCGGCAAGTTCTCCACCGACTACACCCAGTTCCTCGATCGCAACGGGCTGCAGGGGGCGCGCATCGGCGTGCTCCGCACCTTCTACACCGGCTACAGCGCGAAGACCGACGCCCTCTTCGAGGGTGCGCTCACCGCCCTGCACGCCGCCGGCGCCACGCTGGTCGATCCCGCGGACCTGCCGACGATCAACGACCTGCTCGCCGACAACTCCGAGACCGTCGTGCTGATCTACGAGTTCAAGCGCGACCTCAACGCCTATCTCGCCACCCGCACCGGCGTGCCGATCCACTCGCTCGCCGACGCCATCGCCTTCAACAACGCCCACGCCAGTCAGGAGCTGCAGTACTTCGGCCAGGAGTACTTCGAGCTCGCGCAGTCGGACCTGTTCACCGAGGCGGAGTACCAGGCCGCCCTGGTGCAGGGGCACCGGCTGGCCGGCGCGGAGGGGATCGACGCCGCCCTCGCGAACTTCAACGTCACCGCCCTGGTGGCGCCCAGCGGCGGCCCGGCGTGGACGACCGACCTGATCAACGGCGACCACTTCGGGGGGTCGAGCACCTACCCGTCGGCGGTAGCCGGGTACCCCATCGTCAACGTCCCGATGGGCTTCGTCGACGGGCTGCTGCCGGTGGGCTTGAGCTTCATCGGCACGGCGTGGAGCGAGCCGACGCTGATCAAGTACGCCTACGCCTATGAACAGGCGACCAAGCTGCGCCGGCCGCCGACCTACCTGCCGACGATCCCGTTCCCCAACGGCCAGCCGGTGTTCGGCGCCACGGGCGGAGCCACCACGACGGTCCTGCCGGCGCGCCTGGAGTACCTGATGGACCGGCTGTCCGTCAACCAGAGCTTCCGCACCGCCCTGCGCAACCTGTAAGGCACCCGGAATCCCGCCGGCGCGAGCCCTCCTCGCGCCGGCCTTCTTCAAATTTCAGGAAACGGTCGAAGCGCCGGCCACGGCGCGGGAACGCCCGGCTTCGGCGGGGCCCACGGACCGCACCAGGCGAAGGGCCGCCCCCTCGTGCTCCTCGAGGGGACCTTCCGGGAAGTGGGCGGCGTCCGGTCCGGCGAGCACGCCCACGGCGCGGTTGCGCCCCTCCCGCTTCGCCAGGTACAGGGCGCGGTCGGCCAGGCTCATCACCTGCTCGTGGTGGACCGCGCCGGGGGCCGCGGGCCGCCAGGGGTAGGGTGCCCAGCCGACCGAGCAGGTCACCCGCACGCCGCCGCCGAGCCCGGCCGCGAACGGCGCCGCCGCCACCGCTTCGAGCAGGCGCTCCGCCAGCACCTCCCCCGTCCGGCGGTCCCCCCAGCGGCTGACGATCAGGAACTCCTCGCCCCCCCAGCGGACCACCGCGTCGGTGTCGCGGGCCGCCTCGCGGAGCCGGCCGGCGATCTCCACCAGCACCCGGTCGCCGGCGGCGTGGCCGGCGAGGTCGTTGAGCTGCTTGAAGTGGTCGACGTCGAGGAAGTAGAAGATCAGGTCGGAGCCTTGCTCCCGGGGGGGCAGGATGCCGGTGGCGTTGTTCGCCGCCTGGCGCACGTCCGGCTCGATGTTGATCGCCAGGAAGCGGCGGTTGCCGAGGCCGGTCAGCGGGTCGGTGAGCGAGGCGAGCTCGAGCTGGCGGTTGGCCTCGGCCAGCTCGCGGGTGCGCTCGGCCACCTCGGTCTCCAGGATGGCGGCGCGGCGGGCGAGGGTCCTGACGTGGCTGGCGCCGTAGCCGAGCCCGATGAGCGCCGCCGCGTAGAGGGCGATCGCCCACGCGGTGAGCCAGGGCGCCGGCCGGATCTGGAACGGGATCTCGATCGGTCCGGAGAGAGTCCCGTCGCCGTCCCTCGCCCAGACGCGGAAGGTGTAGGCCCCCTGGGGGAGGCGGGTGTAGACCGCCCGCGCCTCGGCGGTCCACGCCGAGGGGTGGTCCTCCAGGCCGGCGAGCTGCGTCCGGTAGCGCGTCGCGTGCTCGCGGCGATAGCTCAGCAGAGCGTACTGGAGCTCGACGCTGTTCTCGTCATGGCGCAGCGCCGTGCCGGGCGGCAGCGGGCACTCCCGCCCCGCCACCAGGACGTGCTCGAGCCGCAGCGGCGCCGGCGTGCGCGGCGCGGCGGCCGGCTCCGGAGGGGTGGGATCGAGGATCGCGGCGCCGCCGGTGGCGCCCCCCCAGACGCGGCCGAGGCGGTCGACGAAAGAGGCGTTGAAATCCATCCCCGGCAGGCCATCTCCCGCTTCGAAGGGCTCCACCCGGGCGGTCTTGAGAGCCTGGCCGGGCGCCACCGTGAGGCGGCTCACCCCCCAGTCGGTGAACAGGTAGACCCGCCCCCAGGTGTCGAGCTCGATATTGGTGATGAGCGGCTGCGGGAGGGCCGGCCGGGTCCTGCCGGTGAGCGCCTGGCACTCCCCCCGGGGGCGCCCTTCGGCGTCGAGCCGCAGGCGGGCCACGCCGGCGCGGGTGCCGATCCAGAGCCAGCCGCTGCCGTCCGCGCCGAGCGCGGGGCGCAGCGCCAGGACCACCGGATTGGGGAGGCAGGGGACTTCGACCTTCTCCCAGGCCCCCCCCTGGAACCGGCCCACCCCGCGCTCCGTGCCGGCCCAGACGACCGAGCCGCCGTCCCGCAGCGGCGTCCGGGCCAGGGCCCGCGTCCCGTCGCCCGGCAGGCCGGAGCTGCCGGCGCGGAACGCCGTCCAGCGTCCGTGCTCGTAGCGCGCGAGGGCATGCGGCGTGGCCGCCCAGAGGGCCGTCCCCTTCCCGGCGGGCACCGCGAGCAGGGTCTGGATCCAGTCGTACGGCAGCCCCGAGTTGCGGGTGTTGAGGCTCGTCCAGCTCCCGTGAGCGAAGCGGTGGAAACCGTCCACCGAGCCGATCCAGAAGGATTGCGTCCCGTCCTCCTCCCGGACGTTGGCGATCGCGCGGGCCACGGTGGGCTCCGCCGGCGACACCGCGAACGGCTCCCAGCCGCGCGGGGTGAGCCGGATCATGCCGCCGACGGTGCCGATCCAGTAGGTGCGGAGCCCGTCCGGGAACGTCGCCTCCCCCAGGCTGATGACGACGTCGTTCGGCAGCCCGAGGCGCGCGTCGACGGCGTGCCAGCGCTCGGAGTCGAGGCGGGAGAGGCCGGCGGGGGAGGCCGCCCAGAGGGTCGGCTCGCGCCCCTCGCCGCTCGGCGTCAGCAGCAGGTTGAAGACGAGGTTCACCGGCAGCCCCGAGCGGGTGTCGTAGACCGCCCAGCGGCCGTCCTCCTCGAACCGGATCACTCCCGAACGGAAGCTCCCCGCCCAGACCACCGGCCTCCCCCGCGACGAGCGGCTCGCCACCAGCTTGACGATCGCGCCGCCGGGGAAGCCGGAGCGGGCGTCGTAGCGCGTCCAGACGCCGTCCCGCAGGCGGGCGACGCCGCCGTCGGTGGCGATCCAGAGAGCGCGGGAGCCCTCGGGAGAAAGGGTCTCGACGACGCTGCGGATGGAAGGATCGGGCAGCGCGGCGGGGTCCGCGAACCGGGGCGAAGAGGGTGGGGGAGGAGCCGTCGATGCCGTCGAGGCGCAGGAGACCACGGCCGGTGCCGATCCAGAGCGCCGGCCGGCCGGACTCCGTCCGCGTCAGAGCGAGGGCGCGCACGTTCTCCCCCCGCAGCAGCCTCTCCTCGACGCACCCCTCTTCGCGGCAGCGGGCGAGGCCGTTGGCGGTCCCCGCCCAGACGGTGCCCGGGGCGCCTTCCAGCAGCGCGCCGACCGGTCCGGCCGGCATGCCGGAGCCGGGCGCATACCGCTTCCAGACGCCGTTCCGGAGGCGGAGGAGGCCGCCGTCGTCACGGCCGAACCAGAGGCTGCCGTCGCTCCCCGCGAGCAGCGACCAGCACCGCACCGGGGAGGTCTCGCCGGGAACCTCGACCTTCTGCCAGCTCCGCCCGTTGTAGCGGACCGGTCCATCCGCCCAGATGTACCCCTGGAGGTCCTGGGCGAGAGCGGGATAGCCCCCATTGACGCCGTCGCGCCAGGTGAACACGCGCCAGGGCATCCAGCGGTTCGGATCGACAGGAAGTCGTGGCGGACCGGGCTGGACGACCGGCGGCACCGGGCCGAACGGCGACGCTTCGGCCCCCCCTGGTAGCGGAACAGAGAGAACGGCGGCCAGCAGCAGCAGAAGCCAGGCTTTCATCGATTAGCCGACAATTGTAACCTGGAGACCTCTCAATTCTTGAATCCGGTACCGCCGGATCGGGCTTCTCCGTCCCTGCTGTCCCTTGCGTCCCTTTTCTTTCCTAGCCGGGAGCCGCCGCCAGCTCCAGCCGTTCCGCGGCCGCCGCGACCCGCCGGCGGGCCCACAGCGAGACCGGGACGTGGAGCAGGGCGAAGAACGCGCCCCCGGCGAGGGCTCCAGGGGTTCCGAACCAGCCGAAGCCCAGGATCATCGCGGTCGCGAGGCCGCTCAGCAGGCTGCCGATCAGCGTCAGCACGACGCGGGCGCTCCCCCCTCCCCCTTCCGTCCGCAGGCGCGAAAAGGGAAAATCGGGAAACATCGCCTTGCCGAGCACCACCAGGAGGTCGCCGAGCGCCAGGAGCTCGAGCAGCAGGGCCAGCCGGTAGGGCCAGGAGCCGCCGGCGCGGATCTCGACGATCGCGATGGCGGCGAACAGCGGCGCGAGATGAAAGGCGCGCACCATGGCGACCGTCGCCAGCGAGAAGCGGGCGCGGTCGATCGGCGCGGTCAGGATCCACCAGAGGCTCTCGGGGCGCGAGCCGCGGGTCAGCACATCGGAGGAGAGCACGAGCATCCAGCCGTAGAAGAAGATCGACATGCCGGGCAGGAGCTCGGTCAGGGAAGAGCTCCGGAAGTAGAACAGGATGAAGAAGCTCCCCATCAGGGGGACCAGCAGGAACTCCGAGCGGGTCCGCCAGTCGGAGCGCAGATGCAGGCGCAGGATGGCGAAGAGCCGCCCGCGCTCGCTCGAGCCGCCGCGCAGAGCCCGGCGCCTCGCCGGTTTCCGCGCCTTGTGGACGGTGGGCTCGAGCAGCCGCTCGTTCAATCCGGCCCCCAGCCAGCGGGTGGCGCCGAAGAGGAGGAAGGCGAGCGTCCCGGCGGCCAGTCCGAGCCGCGCCAGGGGGGCCGGCGCGAAGCCGCGAGCCATCAGCTCGAGTGGCGCCAGGAACCAGAAGGCGGGCAGCGCCCAGCCCAGGGCTCCCAGGGCGTGGGGGGACATCGTGAGCAGCCGCGCCAGGCGCGGCCCCCCGATCGCGAAGAGATACCCGATCTGGAAAGCTCCCTGCAGCCAGGGCAGCAGCCGGTCGACGGCCGCTCTCCCTCCCGTCCTGATCAGCGCGGCGCCGGCGAGCAGCCCGAGCAGGGCCGTCGCGAGGCCGGCCCCCGCGGCTCCGGCCAGGAACGCGGCGGACGCGAGCCAGGAGCGCCAGAAGAAACCGATGGCGATCCCCAGCGGGAGGAAGAGGATCAGGGCGAGCAGCGCGAGGACCCGGACGACGGCGGCGACCTTGGCCAGCAGGAACGACCGGCCGTCATGCGGGTGAGCGCCCAGCACGAGGGCCTCCCGGGGATTCACCAGCGCGTCGAAGTGATCGGTGATCACGATCAGCAGGAGGAAAGCGCAGCCGACCGTCACGCCGATCGCGGCGCCCAGGAGCAGCGCCTTCGCCGCCGCCAGGAAGGAGACGAACATCAGGCCGTAGACCGCCGCGTAGAGATAGAGGGCCCAGGAGGTGCCCGAGAGGACGCTCTTCCGCCTCCGGTTCCGGACGATCCGGGTGCCGCGGGCCAGCAGGAGCTTCTGGACGCGATAGAGAGGGCGGAAGGTCTCGGGATCGGCCCCGAGCAGGCGCAGCAGGGCGTCGGCGGGACGGCTCAACGCCCCGCCCCGCCAAGCGCGGAACCGGTAATGCGGAGGAAGAGCTGAGCGAGCGACCCCTCGCCGCCGCTCGCCATCAACTCCCGGGGGCTGCCGAGCGCCGCCAGGTCCCCCTGATAGAGGATCGCCACCCGGTCGCAGACCTTCTCGACCACCTCCAGGATGTGCGAGGAGTAGACGACGGCGTCCCCGCGGGCCGCGCGCTCCCGGATCAGCACCTTGAGGAACTCCTGGGCCGGAACGTCGAGGCCGTCCAGCGGCTCGTCGAGCAGGAGGACCCGCGGGTCGTGCTGCAGGGCGGCGATCAGCAGCAGCTTCTGCTTCATCCCCTTCGAGTACTCACCGAGGGGGCGGTCGAGATCGCCGCCGAGCTCGAAGGCCGCGACCAGCGGCGCCCGGCGCTCCGCGGCCTCCCAGTCGGGCACCCGGTGGAGGTCCCGCGTCAGGTCGAGGAACTCGCGGCCGCTCAGCACGTCGTAGAGGTCGGCCCCCTCGGGGACATAGCCGATCACCCGCCGCACCTCGTTGGCCTCGGTCACCAGGTCGTGGCCGGCGATGCGCGCCCTGCCGCCGCTCGGCCGCAGCAGGGTGGCCAGCATCTTGATCGTGGTCGACTTGCCGGCGCCGTTGGGCCCGAGCAGGCCGAACACCTCGCCGCCCGGAATGGCGAGGGAGAGCCCGCGCACGGCGATCCGGTCGCCGTAGCTGCGGGAGAGGCCGGTGAGCTCGATCAGGGGTTCCACGGATATATCTTAGCCGCCCGGGATTGAAATCCCGGGCTACCCACGGCCGTCCCATCCGGGACTCCCAATTCGTTCCTTGTAGAGCCCCGGGAAGGGGCGACTGTCGGTAGCCCGGGATTTCAATCCCGGGTGAGGTCACAGGCCACGGGCGCCCACCCGAAGGATCTGGTGCCCCTCTACTCGCCGTTCGAGCCCCAGATCTCCGCGAGCCGGTGATCGCGCCCGCAACTCGTGCGGTAGAGCTTGTAGCGGATCGGGTTCTTCTTGTAGTAGTCCTGGTGGTACCCCTCGGCGGGCCAGAACGTCGACGCCGGGGTGATCTCGGTCTGGATCGGCTGCTTGAACCGCTTCTGCACCTCGGCCTTCGAGGCCTCGGCGAGCCGCTTCTGGGTCTCGTCGTGGACGAAGATGGCCGAGCGGTACTGCGTCCCGTGGTCGCAGAACTGGAAGTCCTTCGCGAACGGATCGACGTTGTGCCAGTAAACGTCGAGCAGCTTCTCATAGCCGATCTTCGCGGGGTCGTAGACGACGTCGACCGACTCGGCGTGGCCGGTGGTCCCCGCCGAGACCTCCTCGTAGGTGGGCTTGTTCTTGCTGCCGCCAGTGTAGCCCGAGGTGACCGAGATCACGCCGGGGAGCTGGTCGAACGGATGCACCATGCACCAGAAGCAGCCGCCGGCGAACGTCGCGTGGGCGGCGGTCTGTGGGGCAGGTGCCGCTGCGGGGGCCGCGGCGAAGACCGGCAGCCCGGCGATCAGCAGCAGCGCCAGCATCATCCCAGTCCGATAGAGATTTCTTTTCATGTCGTTCCTTCCTCCGTATGTGCCTTCCAACTCATCCTACGCACCGGATGTTCCGGCTGGATGGCGGAGCGGAGGAAGGGGAGATCAGGAGGCCGGCGAAGCGGCCGGGCTCAGGGCCTGCCGGCGGGCCACCAGCACCATCACGATCCCCGCCGTGATCGCCACGTCGGCGACGTTGAAGATGCCGGTGTGGAGGGGACCCAGCCCGAGGCTGACGAAGTCGATCACCCGGCCGTCGTTGGCGATGCGGTCGATCCAGTTGCCGAGGCCGCCGGCCAGGAAGAGCGAGAAGCCGATCCGCTGCGGCGTCGTCAGGCTGCGGGTCCGCATCAGGAAGGTGAACAGGGCGAGCTGCGTCGCGCCCACCAGGATCACCCCGAAGAGGTAGCGGACGCCGGCCGGCAGCTCCGCCCCCAGGCTGAGGAACGCGCCAGGGTTTTCGGCGTACTGGAGGCGCACGGCACCGTCGAGGAACAGGAGCGGCGGCGAGGAAGCGAGGGCCCCCTTGGCGAAGGCTTTGACCGCCTGATCGCAGCCGACGCAGCACAGAAGGACGAGGAGGACCAGGACGAACCGGAGATACTTCTTCATATCAGGATTTCTGCCGGCGAGATTGTAACCGAATCGCGGCCGGAGAGGGCACAATTTCTGCCGGTTGGGGCGATCTGCCCTCCGAATCCTCACCCCCTGCCCCCTCTCCCGGGGGAGAGGGGGAACTACGGAAGCGCCTTGCCATGAGCCCTCGCTCTCCCTCCGGGAGAGGGACCGAGGGTGAGGGTTCGGGCAGGTCGCCCGCCGGGCCAAGAGGCTCGCGTCACCGGGCCGACTTGTGACAAGTAGACTTAGGAGCCCACAACATGACTACCCACATCGCCCTCCTCCGCGCCGTCAACGTCGGCGGCAAAACGAAGGTCGCCATGGCGGACCTGCGCGCCCTGCTCGCTGACCTGGGCTTCGGCGATCCACAGTCCCTGCTCCAGAGCGGCAATCTCGTCTTTCGGAGCGGCAAGCTCACGGGCGCCGGCCTGGAGCGCCTGCTGGAGGCGGAGACCGAGAAGCGCCTCGGCCTCAAGACGGATTTCTTCGTCCGCACCCCGGAGGAGTGGGAGGCGGTGATCGAAAGCAACCCTTTCCCGGACGAAGCCGAGAGCGATCCCAGCCATCTCGTCGTCATGTTTCTGAAGGAGGCGCCGGAGGCCAAGGACGTGGAGGCGCTGCAGGCCGCCATCGCGGGCCGGGAGATCGTGCGCGCCGCGGGCCGGCAGGCGTACATTACCTATCCGGACGGCATCGGGGACTCGAAGCTGACGATCACCGTGATCGAAAAGAAACTCGGCTCCCGGGGCACGGGCCGCAACTGGAACACTGTTCTGAAACTTCGCGCCCTTGCCGGAGCTTGAGGCCCGAGGAGCTACGAGAAGGAGATTCCGTATGTCAGAGCTTGGCCCAGATCAGATCGCCAACAATTGGGGCGTCATCGCGTCGGACTACGAGCTGGCCTTTCAGGGCCTCAGCTCGCAGTTCGCGGTGGCCACGCTCGGCCTGCTGGATCTCGAGCCCGGGGAGCGCGTCCTCGACATCGCGGCGGGTACCGGCGCCTTCAGCCTGCTGGCCGCGCGAGCTGGGGCCGACGTATTGGCCACGGACTTCGCGCCGGGCATGGTCGAGCAACTCCGCCGGCGGATCTCCGAGGCGCGCCTGACGAACATCACCGCGGAGGTGATGGACGGCCAGGCTCTCGCGGTTCCGGACGCCTCGTTCGATGCCGGCGTTTCGGTCCTCGGCTTGATCTTCTTCCCGGACATTGCCAAGGGCCTCACAGAGCTGCGCCGCGTTCTGCGTCCTGGAGGCCGCGCCGCGATCGTCTGCTGGAGCGATCCCAGGAGTCTCCAGTTGATGACCCTCGTGATGCAGGCGATCCGGAAAGTCGATCCCACCTTCGAGCCGCCCGCCTCGATACCGATTTGGGCGCGCCTCGCCGGCGCGGAAAAATTGCGAGATCAGATGCACGATGCCGGATTCAGGAACATCGTAGTCACGACCTCGACCGGCGTGCTGAAGATCGAATCACCGGAGACCTGGGAGCGTTTCACCCGTTCGGTCCCGCCGCTCGCCTTTCTGTTCCAGCGACTCGGTCCGGAAAAGACGGCGGCCGTGGGGCGCGCGTACATGGAATCGCTGATCGCCGCCTCGGGAGACGGAAGCGCCACGGTAAGCGCCGAGGCGTGCATTGGCGTTGGGCGGGTCTGAGGGACCGTTTCAGGAGGCGTGGGTCCTCAGCTCTGAGGTTCTTCGATCGGACGGCCGAACCGTGCGAGCCCTTGGAGCCGCCTCATCTCGTCGACCGTTTCTTCCAGCCAGCGGAGACGTTCCGCGGGGGTCAGCTGCAACCCACGCCGGATGTGATGGCGGCGGGTGCCCGCGAAATCCCAGACGTCTTCTGCTTGTTCCGTTTGCGTCTCAGGTCTGGCGGGTTCGTTCATGCTTCTTCTCCCCGCTTGACGGCTCCCAGCAATCTGGTCATCATCGCAGCAAACCGTAAAGGAGATTCTTTTGAAAAGACAAGTCAAGCTCGCGATGGTCCTCGGTCTCGGTCTTCTGGGCGCGATGCAGGTACGGGCGGAGGTCCTTCCGTCGTTTCTGACCTCCGCGGTGGACGCGCCGGCCTCCTGCCGGACCGACGCCGCTGCCAAACCTTTCCTCCTGGCTCGGGGCCTGCCGACCAAGGCCACGTGTACGGCGAACTGCCCCCTTGGCGCGACGGTGTCGGCGACCTGCTCCGGCACTTGCACCTCCGTCGACGTGCACTGTCCGAACACCGCCGGTTCTGTCACGTGCAACGGTGTGCCCACGGCTTGTCAACCGTGCCCGCCGGGCCCCTATTGCGAGAGCACGAACGGCACCTCCTGCTCGCCCAACAACAGTACGAAACAGTGCACGGTGGAGGAGGGCTATCCCGCCACATGCACTTGCCGGCTCGGACATTGGTCCTGCCCCTTCTGATCTGGAGCGAGGTAGAAGGTGAACTATCTCTGAGAGGAGACCTCCCATGAAAAGAGCGCAGATTCTTCTGGTTGCCTTGTTCCTCGTGAGCCCGGCTCTCTTCGCGGCCGCCGCGCCGATTGCGAGCTCGCCGGCCCTTCCCGCCCTCGCTGCTCCCGGTGCGACCCCGATCTTCCTCTCGGGATGCCAGGCCACGGTGGACTGCTACTGCGGCAACAGCGTCATCCCGATCTCGTGCACGGGCAGCTTCTCCTGCACCGTGCAGGCGGGCTCCGTCACCTGTGACAAGCAGCGGTATAGCTGCACGATGGTCGACTGCAATCCTCCGGCGGGTGGAGGGGACCGGTCTACGGCCGCGGCCGGGGCGGACCGGAACGGCTCATAAAGCCTTTTTTTCGGCCGGTGGTGGTGGGACTGAAGAATCGGTCCCGAGATCGGTGATCAGGCGGGCGCTCCGCTCTCGCGTGAAGTAGGCCCACATCCACTCGCGCATGACCCACAGGCGGTTGCGGAATCCGATCAGCAGGAAGATGTGGACCAGGGCCCACAGCAGCCAGGCGACGATCCCCGAGACATGCCACCGGCCGATCTCCGCCACCGCCCGGTTGCGGCCGATGGTGGCCATGGTGCCTTTGTCCCAGTATTTGAAGGGGACGCGCGGTTCGCCGCGCAGATCGCGCAGGATGTTCGCCGCCGCTACCGAACCCTCCTGGGTCGCCGCGGCCCCCAGGCCCGGGACCTCCCGGCCTTTCACGTCCTTGAGCGCCGCCAGATCGCCGATGACGAAGATCTTCGGATTTCCGGGAAGGCTCAGGTCGGGCGCGACCAGCACGCGTCCCGCCCGGTCCGTCGGCGCGCCGAGCGCCTTGCCGAGAGGGGAGGCGGCGACGCCGGTCGCCCACAGGACCACGTTCGCGGGAATCCATTCGTCGCCGACCTTGATCCGTCCCGCCTCGACCCCCGACACGATGCTGTTGAGGCGCAGCTCGACGCCCAGCTCTTTCAGTTGTTTTTCGGCCTTCCGTGAAAGATCTTCCGGATAAGCGCCCAGGACGCGCGACGCACCCTCGAAAATCGTGACCTGTGCCGCGGCCGTGTCGATGGCCTTGAAGTCGGTCGCCATGGCGCGGCGCGCGATATCGGCGATCGCCCCGGCGAGCTCGACCCCGGTCGGCCCGCCGCCGACGACGGCGAAGCGCAGGGGCTCCTTCTTGCCAGTGAGATAGGCCTCGCGCTCGGCGAGCTCGAAGGCGAGCAGCACGCGGCGGCGGATCTCGAGCGCGTCCTCGATCGTTTTCAGGCCGGGAGCGTCGGTGGCCCAGTCGTCGTGTCCGAAGTAGGCGTGCCGGGCCCCGGCGGCGACGATCAGGTAGTCATAAGTGAGCTCCGGACCATGCGCGAGCTTCACTTTCCGCGCGACGAGGTCGAATCCGGTGACCTCGCCGAGGATGACTTCGGTGTTGGGGGAGCGGCGCAGGATCCGGCGGAGGGGAGCCGCGATCTCGCCCGGCGAGAGGACGGCGGTGGCGACCTGATAGAGGAGAGGCTGGAACGTGTGATGGTTCTTGCGGTCGACCAGCGTGACCTCCACCGGTTTCCCCGCCAGCGCCTTCGCCGCGTAGAGACCCCCGAAACCGCCCCCGACGATCACGACACGTTTGCGTTGCGGCTCCATGAAACCAGTATATGGGAGAATGACCGCCAGGGCTGGGAGCCGGCGGAGGTCCCCGCGACGCCGGCATAGGCGTCGCGGGAGAGCGGAGCCTCTACGGGAAGTGCGGGCAGGTCTTGGTCGCGAAGCAGGCCCTGCGGTCGCAGTCGGCGTAGCCGCAGGCGAGGCAGCAGATCTGGCCCGCCGGGCACTGGGCGCTGCTGGTGCAGCCGCTCATGAAGACCGGGGCGGGTGTCAGGCCGCTCGGGGCGATGCTCTGGCCTCCTGACAAGGACGCCAGGAAGTCGGCGCGGTCGGCAGGGACGGAGACCACGGAGGGAGCGGCCTGCACAGTGGTGGCGGCGGGGCTCGGAGCGTTCCCGGCGGCGAAGGCGGTCAGGGTACAGAGAATCAGGGCGAGCAGGACGAGAAGGGCTGTGCGTGTCTTCATGACTGGATCTCCTGTTGTCGCGCCGACGGCAGAGCCGGCGCCCTTCAGAGAGACAGGTGCCTCGTCGGAGCCCTATCGCGCCTTGCTTGCGCGCATTCACTGAGAAGCGGAGACCGTCGTGCTATCTTTTTTCATCGTGACACCCCCGGAAACAGCCCCATATCCACCCGAGGTCTGGCTGCGCGGTCCGGTCCCCGGGATCCCACCGCTGCTGCAGCCCGTGGCCCATGCGTTGCTCCAGGCGGTGGAGGAGGTGCGCGGAGTCGTGACCCCGCTCTCGACCGAGCACCTCTGGGGGCGGCCGGGTGGGGCGGCCTCCGTCGGGTTCCATGTCCGCCATGCCGCGGGCAGTCTGGACCGGCTTTTCACTTACGCCCGGGGCGAGGGGCTCTCCGCGGAGCAGAGGGCGTTTCTCGCGGCGGAGGGCGAGCCCGGATCTCCGCCGGCGCAGGGCGCCGCGCTCGCGTCCGCCTTTGAATCCCAGGTCGATCTGGCCCTCGCGCAGCTCCGCGGCACGGGAGATCCCACGCTGCTCGAGGCGCGGGGAGTCGGCCGTCTCCAGCTCCCCTCGACGGTGATCGGGTTGCTGGTCCACGCCGCCGAGCACACGCAGCGGCACGTGGGCCAGATCGTCACGACCGCCCGGATCGCGCGGGCTCTCGGGACCGCCCTCCCGCCGGCCCAGGACACGGCCCGCCACGACCGCGATTTCGAATTCATGACGGCCGCGCTGGAGCAGGCGGAGAAGTCCTACCGGGAGGGTGGGCTGCCGATCGGCGCGGTGATGGTGGAGGAGGACCGGATCGTCGCCCGCGGCCATAACCGGCGGTTCCAGGACGGCGATCCCATCGCGCACGGAGAGATGGACTGCCTGCGCGCCGGCGGCCGGCGGAGCCGTTACGACGGCGTCACGATGTACACCACCCTGAGCCCGTGCATGATGTGCTCGGGCACGATCCTCCAGTTCGGCATCCCCCGGGTCGTGGTCGGCGAGGACGTGAGCTTTCCCGGCAACCTCGAGCTCCTGCGCCGGCACGGCGTCGAGGTGAGGCTGCTCGGCGACGAGCGGTGCATCGAGCTGATGGCGAGGTTCATCCGGGAGAAACCGGAGCTGTGGGATGAGGATATCGCGGGGCGGGAGCGGGTCTGAGACGGGGACCCCAGGGCGTCTGAACCCCTATGCATCGCGGATACAACTCGTTTACAATTCCCAGGCGACGCCGACGGATCTCCCGTCGTCCACACGATGAAAGGAACACACGGTATGAAAACGTCCCGTAGCCGCATCATCGTAGCCTTCCTTCTCTGCGCGGTCCTGATCTCGGGCTTCGTCATCGGCCGGGCCAGCGCCGACCAGCCGCACATGCAGGCGGCGCTCGAGCACCTGCGGCTCGCCAAGGGCGAGCTCGAGAAGGCGGAGGCCGACAAGGGGGGCCATCGTGTGAAGGCCCTCGCGCTGGTCAACGACGCCATCGCCCAGGTGGAGCGGGGTGTCGGGTACGACCGGCACCACTAGACGAACCCTCACCCCCAGCCCCTCTCCGACACGGGAGAGGGGAGAAAAGCAGGGCCGTCCAGCGGGGCTCTCCCTCTTCTCCCGGGTCGGGAGAAGAGGGCCGGGGTGATGAGGGTCCCCAATCAGAGCTACCCCTTCCCCCGCTTCCCCTTCCCCCCCTGGCCGCCGTCCACCCGGTTCGGGCTGATCCCCGACTCCTTCAGGAACCGCTCGACGAGCCTGGGGGCGTCGCCTTCGAAGCCATGCCCCCCCGGGACTTCGAGGATGGAGGCCAGTCCGGGCGCGAGCCGCTTGCACATGCTCTGCTTCTCGTCCTCGCCATAGATGCACAGCACCTTGGAGCCCTTGAGCTTCGGCACCTGGGGCGCCACCGGCAGGCCGGGCTTCTGCGGGCTATTGGTGATCCAGCCGTCCGGATGCATGTCGAACAGCGCCTCGCCGTCGGGTCCGATCAGGGCGACCACGCTGACCTTGGCGCGCAGGTCCGGAGGCAGCTGGGCGACCATGAAGGGCACCACGTCGGCGCCCTGCGAGTAGCCGATGACGATCGCGCGGCTCTTGTGCCAGGCAGCGAGATAGTGCCTGAGGATGCGGGCGAGGTCTCCCGACGAGCCCTGCGGGGTCCGCGGCTTCCAGAAGTAGCCGAGCGAGGAGAGGCCCAGAGTCGGCACACCCCGCAGCGAGAGCTGGTTGCCCACCTTGCGGTCGAGGCCCACGTAGCCGCCGGAGCCGGTGACGATCACCGCCAGGGCATCCTTCGCGGGTCCCTGGGGCTCGATCTCGATCAGCGGCAGGTCCTTGAGCTCGCCGCGGGCGGCGAGCTTCGCGTCCTCCTGCCGCTGCTTCTCGGCGAGGATCGCGAGCGCCTGCGGGAGCTGCTTTTTCCAGGCCTCCTGGGCGGAGACTCCGGCCGGGGCGGGCAGGATCTGGGCGGTGTCGATCTCCTTCGCGAACTCGCGTGGCGTCCCCGCGCCCTGAGGGCAGGGGGCTCCCGGCCGGTCGAGCAGGATCCAGGGGTTCTCGATCCCCGAGCCGGGGAGCAGGCGGATCCCCGGCCCCTTCCACTTGGGGTCCCACTCCAGGCCGTTGCCGTGCCGGAAGAGCCGGTCGGAGGGGATCGCCGGGCAGAAGCCGTCGCTCACCGCGCCGGCGAAGGTATCGGGCGGGGCCTCGGCCAGGCCCACGTAGACGAGGGAGGCGCCGGCGCCGGTCCCCATCAGGGTCGGCTTCCGGTAGTCCTTCAGCCCCACCTCTTTCTGGCCGATCTGGCTCAGGGACTCGAACTCCACGGCGGGGAAGAGCCGTCCGCCGCCGTGCCCGGCGGTCGAGAAGTAGTGGGCCGTGTCCACCTTGAAGACCAGCGCGCCGGCGGCGGCGAGCGCCTTGGCCATCGCGGCCTCGCGCTCACCCAACCCCTTGTCACCCGAGAAGAGGAGGACCACCTTCGAGGGCTCGCCCGCGGGGCGGACGATCGGCACCGTGCCGAAGCGGCCGAACTTGAACGAATCCGGCGCCGCCCCGGCCATCGCCGGCAGCAGACCGAAAAGCAGGAAAAGCGTTGAGAAACGGCGTGCCATTCTGTCACCTCCACGACTCAAGCGCGCGAAGGTGTGCAAGCGGCGAACCAGGTGCGTATCTACGCCGGCGTCTCGCTGATCTGCGCCGGGCCCGGCGCGGGCCTGGCCTGCTGGAGCGAGCCGCTCATCAGCACGGCGATGGGGCGGAGGGGCTCGACGTTCTCGCAGATGATCTTGATCGACGAGGTGATCGGCACCGACAGGATCATCCCCCAGGGTCCCCAGAGCCAACCCCAGAAGAGCAGGGCACTCAGCACGAGCAGCGGGCTCAAGTCGAGGCTCGACCCCATGATCCGCGGCTCGACGGCGTTGCCCATGAGGAACTGCAGCACCGCGTTGAGGGCGGCGATCAGCAGCGCCGTGCCGGGCGGGAACTGGAGGAAGAGGAAGATCGCCGGCAGCCCCACCGAGATCACCGCGCCGACGCTCGGGATGTAGTGGGCGAGGAAGGTGATCAGCCCCCAGAGCAGCGGGAAGTCGACCCCGAACGCCGCCAGCAGGGCGGTGACCAGCGCCCCGGTCGTCAGGTTGAACAGCGTCTTGGTGACGATGTACCGGCGCACCCCGGCCTCGATGTTGCGCATCATCGCGCCGAGCCGCTCGGCCTTCTCGGGCGCCAGGGCCTGCCGCAGCTTGGCGGGGAACTCCTCGCTCCCCGCCAGCAGGAAGACCAGGAACAGCAGGACGATGAAGGCGTCGTTGAAGAAGAGCAGGAACGAGCCGACCAGGCTCGCCACGATCCCGGTGGCCGAGGAGACGCCGACCGCGTCCTGCCAGTTCCACTCCTTGATCTGGGCCTGGAAGCTGGCGGGCGCGACGGCGGCGATCCACCCGGAGATCTCCGCCAGCAGATCCTTGGAGCGCTGCTGGTAGCGGGGGAGGCCGGCGGTGAACGACTGCGCGCTCGAATAGATCGCCCACCCGAAGAGCACGATGCCGGCCGAAACCAGGATCAGCACGAGGAGGATCGACAGCGCTTCCGGCACCCGGCGGCGGCGCAGGGCGGCGTTGAACGGGCCGAAGATCCGCGACAGGAAGACCGCGATCACGAACGGCAGCAGGATCGGCTGCAGAATGTGGAGGACGAATCCGAGCGCGAAGCAGACCAGGATGCCCAGGAAGATCAGGACCAGCTTGCCGTCGCGCATGGCGGACCCTCGCTTGGAAAAAAACCTGGCGCCAGCGTAGCACGGGCGCGGATCGCGGGCTCCGGCGCACAGGAGTCAGTGAGGAGTCCACCCGAACGACCGGAGGAGGAACCGATGCGAAAGATGCTTGCCCTGCTCGTGCTCGCCGCCACCCTCGCGCTCCCCGCCGATGCCAAGGTCACGCGCTACCTGACCGGCAACGCCGCCGACGTGGTTGTCCCGCTGGCCGGACCGGCCCGCGACTTCGGCGGCGGCGGCACCGACGTGGACGCGGCGCTCCAGTGGATCATCGATCAGGTGCGCGGCTGCACGAATTGCGCGACCAAGATCGACGTCGTGATCCTCCGCTCCTCGGGCTCCAACGGCTACAACGACTACATCTACGCGATGCACGGCGTCGACTCGGTCGAGACGCTGGTGATCACGTCCGCCAAGGACGCCAACACCGCGGCGGTCGAGACGACGGTCAAGAACGCCGAGGTGGTCTTCTTCGCCGGCGGCGACCAGTGCGACTACGTCAAGTATTTCAAGGGGACCAAGGTCGAGACCGCCGTCGAATCGGTCTACGCCCGGGGTGGAGGAGTCGGCGGCACCAGCGCCGGGCTCGCCATTCTGGGGGACTTCACCTATGACGGCTGCACCGGCTCGGCGCTGTCGAGCGACGCCCTCGGCAACCCCTATCACCGCACGATCACCTTCACCTACGACTTCTTCCACTGGGCCAACATGGCGGCCACGATCACCGACACCCACTTCGTGACCCGCGACCGCATGGGGCGGACGCTGGCGTTCCTGGCCCGCCAGATCCAGGACGGCAAGGCGGCGAGCGCACTGGGCGTCGCGGTCAACGAGGCGACCTCGCTGGAGGTGAACAAGAACGGCCTCGCGACGGTGGTCGGCGACGGCCCCGCCTACTTCATCCTCGCCGACCACGCCCCGGGGGTCTGCCAGCCGGGGGTGCCGCTCACCTACTCGAGCTACAAGATCTGGAAGGTCCCCTCTGGCGGCACCTTCGACCTCAGGAACCGGCCGGCGACCGGCTACTACCTGCGCAGCGTCAACAACGGGGTGATCGACGCCAATCCGTATTGAACCGAACCCTCACCCCCGGCCCCTCTCCCGACCCGGGAGAGGGGAGAACAGCAAAGAAAGAGCGAAGCGCCGTCGCAGGGCCCCCTCTTCTCCCGGGTCGGGAGAAGAGGGCCGGGGTAATGAGGGGCCTCCCAGTGGCATCCGCCGCCGACTCGTTGCATAATCGCGGCAAGCAATTCTGGGAGACCCTGGCGTCTCGGAGCTTCGTTTCCGTTCGACCTTGAAAGGGGTAACAGCATGGGCAGACGACTCTACCCGCGTCTCGCGCTCGCCGTCGCCGCGCTGCTGCTCGCGTTGGCCACCGCACCGGTCTTCGCGCAGGAGCAGACGGGCGACCTCTACGGCACGGTGACCGACGAGCAGAAGCAACCGCTCCCCGGGGTGACGGTCACCCTCACCGGGGTGGGAGCGCCGCAGGTGCAGCAGAGCGACGCGCAGGGGAAGTTTCGGTTCCTCAACCTGTACCCCGGGTCCTACGCCCTGAAGGCGGAGCTCGAGGGGTTCTCCACGGTGGAGCGCCCCGAGCTGACGATCCGTCTCGGCGGCAAGTCCAGCATCGAGGTCACCCTGAACGGGGCGGTCAAGGACGTCATCACGGTCACCGGCGAGAGCCCGCTGCTCGACGAGCGCAGGATCGACCAGGGGACCAACGTGTCGACCGTCGAGCTCGACAAGGTGCCGACGGCCCGCGATCCCTGGTCGCTGCTCAGCCAGGCGCCGGGCGTGCTGGTGGACCGCGTCAACGTCGGCGGCAACGAGAGCGGCCAGCAGTCGAACTTCATCGGCCTGGGCTCGGGAGGGCGCGACAACACCTTCACCGTCGACGGCGTGGTCCTCACCGACATGAACGCGGTGGGGGGCTCGGCCACCTACTTCGACTTCGGGGCCTTCGAGGAGGTGCAGTTCACGGTGTCGAGCGCCGACGTCACCGTCCAGACCTCGGGCGTGACGATCAACCAGGTGACCAAGCGCGGCACCAACGAGTGGCGGGGCAACGCGCGCTACCTGGACACCGACGGCAGTCTGCAGGCCAAGCCCGAGCTGGTCGACGGCAACAAGATCGACAAGGTGGAGGAGTACGGCGCCGACATCGGCGGGCCGCTGCTCAAGGACCACCTCTGGATCTGGGGCTCCTACGGCGTCAGCGACATCCGCAACATCGTCCAGGGGGGGCAGCTCGACAAGACCAAGCTCGAGGACTACAACTTCAAGGCGAACTTCCAGACCGGGCAGAGCAACTCGGGCGTCCTCCACTACTGGACCAACGACAAGATCAAGATCGGTCGCGGCGCCGGCCCGGACCGCGAGCCCGCGGCGACCCACGACCAGACCACGCCGCAGGACATCTACAAGGTCGAGGACACCTTCCTCGCCTCCGCGAACTGGTCGATCACCGGCCTCTGGTCGCGCGACACCGGCAAGTTCACCCTGGCTCCCGAGGGTGGTCTCGATCCCTTCGTCTTCGTCGACGCCGACGGTGTCCACGGCGGCACCGACTACGACTTCAAGCAGGACGCGACGATCGACCAGGAGCGGCTCGACACCAGCTACTTCTTCAACACCGGCAGTGCCGGCCACGAGCTGAAGTTCGGCGGCAGCTTCCGCGAGCAGAGCAACGACTCCGGCACCACCTGGCCGCACGGCAACCGGGTCTACTCGGGCGCGTACCTGGGCTACGACGATCCGGACCAGGCGCTGGTCGAGTTCTTCCGCAACCGGAAGAACTCGATCGTGTCGGATTACGGCGCGCTCTGGGCGCAGGACACGATCACCCTGAGCCGCCTGACGGTCAACGCCGGCGTGCGCTACGACCGCCAGTACATGAAGAACCTGGCCAACCTCGACGTGGGCGTGCCAGCCGCGCAGGGGCTGCTGCCGCCGATCGACTTCAAGGGGAACCACGCCGGCGGATTCACCTGGAACACCGTCGAGCCCCGGGTCGGTGTCACCTACGCGCTGGGCGAGAGCCGCCAGACGCTGTTGCGCGGCACCTTCTCGCGCTACGCCGAGCAGCTCGGCCAGCTGCCGCTCGCCACCCGCGTCAACCCGATCGGCTACAACTACGCCTACTTCTACTTCGAGGACACCAACCACAACCTGATCCTCGATCCCGGCGAGACGGGCTCCCTGCAGTTCGCCTACACCTACAACATCGATCCCAACAACCCGACGGCGGTGCCGAACATCAACGACCGCAACCTCAAGCCGACGCTGACGGACGAGCTCACCTTCGGGCTCGAGCAGGGCTTCGGCGCGAACGTGGCGACCGGCCTGACCCTGACCTACCGCAACGTTCACGACATCCCCGAGGCGCGGACCCTCATCGTCGACGAGAGCGGGCAGACGCGCGTCGCCACCCGCGACGACTGGGTGCAGAGCGGCACGGTCACCGGCACGCTGCCGGACGGTCGGACCGTGACCAAGCCGGTCTATGACCTGCGGGACGGCCTGACGCCGACCGGCGGCACCTTCTACACCAACGGCGACCGGAAACAGCGATACCTGGGAGCGACCGCCAGCTTCACCAAGCGGCTCGCCGACCGCTGGAGCTTCCGGGGGCACGTCACCTACAACGACTGGAAGTGGCAGATCGGCCCCCAGTACCGGAAATATGACGATCCCACCGACACCATCACCGACCTGACGGGATTCGCGGACGACCCCAGCACCTTCTTCGAGAAGGAGGGGGGCAATAAGGGGGACGTGTTCACCGGCTCCCGCTGGTCCTTCAACATGAACGGGATCTATCAGATCGCTCCGGACCACCCCTGGGGCTTCAACGTCGCCGCGAACCTCACCGGCCGGCAGGGGTACATCACCCCGCCCTACATCCGGGCATCGGGCGTGGTCGGCAGCCGCAGCGTCCAGCTCGCGTCGATCGACGAGTTCCGCAACCCCAACCTCTACGTGCTCGACGCGCGGATCGACAAGGACTTCCATTTCAGCGACTTCGATCTGGTCCTGAGCCTCGACGGCTTCAACCTGACGAACCAGTCCTACGTGCTGCAGCGGGAGCGCAACGTCAACGCGGGCCGTTTCTATGAGCCCAACGAGAGGCTCAGCCCCCGAATCGCCCGCCTGGGGGTAACGCTCCGGTTCCGGTAGGCCCTTTCTGAGCGGACCACGGGGGGCGGGGGACCTGTTTCCCCGCCCTTCCGCGTTTTCAGGGGGGCGGAATTCCAGATCCCCGCTCCCCTGTTCCCAGCCTTTGGTGAAGAAGACGTACAATGGAGCCCGATGCGCCCCCAGGCGCTTGAAAAGGAGGTACGACAGTGCCCTACAGTGAGCTGCTGG
Source organism: uncultured Acidobacteriota bacterium (assembly GCA_963698025.1). GTDB lineage: Bacteria > Acidobacteriota > Thermoanaerobaculia > Multivoradales > UBA5704 > DATARR01. The sequence continues at coordinate 6,186,747 of OY969112.1, forward strand.
TCCGGCCGATGCGCGAGGAGCTGACGAGCGCCGGCGTGAAAGAGCTGCGGACGCCCGCCGACGTGGACGCCTTCATGAACGAGAAGACCGGCACGGCGATGCTGGTCGTCAACTCGGTGTGCGGCTGCGCCGCCGGCATGGCGCGCCCCGGCGTGCGCCTCGCCCTCCAGGGGGAGCGCCGCCCCGACCGCGTCGCCTCCGTGTTCGCCGGGCAGGACCTCGAGGCCACCGCCAAGGCCCGGGGGTACATCGCCGACATCCCGCCGAGCAGCCCGTCGATCGCCTTCTTCAAGGACGGCGAACTGGTCTACTTCATCCCCCGCCACCGGATCGAGGGGCGGAACGCCAACGCGGTGGCCGACGACCTGTCGCAGGTCTTCGCCGAGCACTGCGCGGTGCCGGCCAGCTAGATGGGCACCTTTCATCAGAACAAGGGCGAGCTGCACGGCATCACCGTGATCGTCGACACCACCGGCCCCGAGATCGTCGTGGGCCGGTGCGACGACATGGACGACCGCGGCATCTTCCTCCATGAGGCCGACGTCCATCGCGACGGCGACGGCGGGCGCTCCAAGGAGGACTACGTCCGCCGCGTCGCCCAGCTCGGCTTCTGGAAGAAGCACGACCACCTGATGATCCCGAGCGACAAGATCGCCTCCGTGCGGCGGCTCGGCGAGGTCTGACGGGGCCCTCCCCATGAACTGGATCTTCCTCGGCGCCCTCGGCGGCGCTCTGGCCGTCGCCGCCGGCGCGTTCGGCGCGCACGCTCTCGCGGCACGCCTCGAGCCGCACGACCTGCAGCTCTGGGAAACCGCGGCCCGCTATCTCATGTATGGCAGCTTCGCCCTGGTGCTGGTGGGCCTCGGCGGGCTGCACGGCCTCCGGCGGGGGATCGACGGCTCGGGGTGGTGCCTGCTGCTGGGGAGCGCCCTCTTCAGCGGCACCGTCTTCGGGCTCGCCCTCGGCGGCCCCCGCTGGCTGGGCGCGGTCACGCCGATCGGCGGCACGCTGATGATCGCGGGCTTCCTGCTCTTCGCCTGGGCCGCCCTGAAAGCTTGATACGATGAGCGCGGCCCCGCGTCAGCGGAGCCGTCGAGCCGAACCTCCACGGCCGGCCCTGCCCGGCCTTTCCAATCTTCCGAAGGAGTCAGCGCGCATGTCCAACGCGATCCTCCCCCTCGCCGTGCCGGTCAACGAGCCGGTGCGGTCATACGCTCCGGGCTCGCCGGAGAAGCAGTCCCTGAAGAAGCGCCTGAAGGAGATGATGTCCGAGCAGATCGAGATCCCGCTGATCATCGGCGGCAAGGAGGTGCGCAACGGCGACGTCGGCCAGGCCGTCTGCCCGCACGATCACAAGCACGTGCTCGCCACCTTCCACAACGCCGGCGCCCCGGAGGTCGAGGCGGCGGCCGCGGCGGCCAGGGAGGCCTGGCGGGACTGGAGCGAGACGAGCTGGGAGGAGCGGGCCTCGGTGCTCCTGCGCGCCGCCGATCTGCTCGCCGGCCCGTGGCGCGACACCGTCAACGCCGCCACCATGCTCGGCCAGTCGAAGACCGCCTACCAGGCCGAGATCGACTCCGCCTGCGAGCTGATCGACTTCTGGCGCTTCAACCCCTACTTCATGCGCACGCTCTACGGCGAGCAGCCGTGGTCGCACCCGGGGATCTGGAACCGGGTGGAGTACCGGGCGCTCGAGGGGTTCGTCTTCGCCGTCTCGCCGTTCAACTTCACCGCCATCGGCGGCAACCTGCCGACCGCGCCGGCGCTGATGGGCAACACCGTGCTCTGGAAGCCGGCCTCGACCTCGGTGCTCTCCAACTACTACGTGATGAAGGTGCTGCAGGCGGCGGGGCTGCCGGACGGCGTCATCAACTTCCTCCCCGGGCGCGCGGCGAAGGTCGGCGATCCGGCGATGGGGCATCGCGACTTCGCCGGCATCCACTTCACCGGCTCGACTCCGGTCTTCGAGGCGATGTGGAAGCTGATGGGCGAGAACATCCCGAAGTACCGCTCCTACCCGCGTATCGTGGGGGAGACCGGGGGGAAGAACTTCGTCTTCGCCCACCCGTCGGCGGATGTCGACGCGCTGGTCACGGCGGTCATCCGTGGCGGCTTCGAGTACCAGGGGCAGAAGTGCTCGGCCGGCTCGCGCGTCTACATTCCGCGCTCGCTGTGGGACGGTTTCCGCGAGCAGCTGGTCGACGAGATGAAGCAGATCAAGATGGGCTCGACGCTCGATTTCCGCAACTTCGTCGCCGCGGTGATCGACGAAAACTCCTTCGACCGCATCATGCGCTACATCGACCACGCGAAGACTTCGAGCGAGGCCGAGATCCTGATCGGCGGCAACGGCGACAAGTCCGAGGGGTACTTCATCGAGCCGACGGTGGTGGTGACCACGAACCCGCGCTTCAAGCTGATGCAGGAGGAGATCTTCGGCCCGGTGGTGACGGTCTACGTCTACGAGGATTCGGCGGTGGAGGAGACGCTGGAGCTGGTCGACACGACGAGCCCCTACGCCCTGACCGGCGCCATCTTCTCGCAGGACCGCAAGGTGGTGGAGCATCTGACCAGAGTGCTGCGCCACGCGGCCGGGAACTTCTACATCAACGACAAGCCGACCGGAGCGGTGGTGGGGCAGCAGCCGTTCGGCGGCGCCCGCGCCTCGGGCACCAACGACAAGGCGGGCTCGATGGCGAACCTGATGCGCTGGACCTCGCAGCGGGCGATCAAGGAGACCTTCGTGCCGGCGAGGGACTTCCGCTATCCGTTCCTGGGCGAGGAGTAGAGGGGAAAGAGAAAGCGCCGCGATCCCGAGGGATCGCGGCGCGCAGGGTTGAAGCGACGGTCTAGCGGTTGGTGCCGCCGGAGGAGCCCGTCGAGCCCGAGCCTGGAGTAGAGCCGGAGCCGGCCGTGCTCGGGGCGGTGCCGGTCGAGGCGGCCGTCACGGCACCCGAGGCCCCGACCGTCCCGGTGCCGAAGCCGCCGGCGGTAGATCCGGGCGTACCCGGAGTCACCGATCCTGCCTGCTGGGAGGAGCCCGTCGAACCGGACGAGCCGGAGCCGGACGCCTGCGAGGCGCCGCGATCCTGGCTGTCGTCCTTCTCCTTGTCCTTGTTCTCGCCGGTCAGCCAGCCGAGGAAGCCGCCCCGGTGCTCGCCCTCGCGCGACTCCACGCGCAGGCGGTTGTGGACCTCACGGACGCCGTGGAGATCCTCGAGCGCGTCCTCGGCCATCCTCTTCTCGCGCCGGCTGCCCACCGTGCCCTCGAGGGTGACCTCGCCGTTCTCGACCTTCACCTGGATATTGGTCGCGTCGACGTCGCCGTGGCGGGTCAGCACGTCGCAGACGTCCTCGCGGATGCGGTCGTTCGAGCGCTGGTAGCCCTGGGGGCCGCGGCCGCTGTACGGTCCCTGGCCCAGGTTGGAGCTGGAGCCGCCGTAGTTGCCGGTCGAGCCGGAACCGCCGGACGAGCCGTAGTTGCTGCCGCCGGAGTATCCACCTCCAGAGTAGCCGCCGCTCGAGGAGCCGCCGCCGTAGTTGCCGCCGGCGGTGCCGGCGTTGCCGTAGCCCGAGCCGGACTGGCCGCCACCGGATTGTCCTCCGCCCGAATAGCCACCACCCGAGTAGCCGCTGCCGGACTGGCCGGCGTAGCCGCCGCCCGTGCGACCATAGTCGCCGCCGCCGAAGCCGCTCCCGCCCTGGGAGTAGTCACGGCCGCCGGACTGGCTGCCGCCGTAGCTGCCGGAACCGCTCCCGTAGGAGCCGCTGCCGGGCTGGCCACTGCCATACTGGCCGGTACCGACTTGATTGTTTCCGGATGGATTGCTTCCGTGCTGACCGCCGGACTGGCCGCCGCTGTACTGATTGCCGTAGCCGCTGCCGCCCGAACCGTAGTCCCGGCCGCCGCCCTGGCCACCGCTCCAGCGACCCTCGTCCTGTCCACGGCCACCGCCCTGACCACGGTCGCGATCCTGGCCGCCGCGCTCCTGCGCGCCATATCCGCCCTGGCTGCCCTGGCCGCTGCCGGAGCCCTGATCCCAACCCCGGTCGCGGTCCCGGTAGCGCTCTTCGTCGTATCTCCTGTCGTCGCGGTCGGCCATGATGCACCTCCTGGTTGTTGTCCTATTTCTCACTCGCCCACGAAGGGCGGGCCACACGCTGAGTAAGAAACGAGCAAGATGAGTGCCAGAAGAGAGCGTTATCGCGCGCTCTTCCAGCCTTCAGGGAGGGGATTTCAGCCGGCCGGCTGGAGGTCGGCGAGGAGCCGCTGCCAGGAGGCGGTCTCGAACGGCTGCTGGGTGTCGAAGGCCCGTTCGGGCGCCGCCAGGAGGTTGGGCGGAGGGGTGGGCTTGCCCTGGGAGTAGAGCGGGTCGGCCCAGCTCTTGCCGCCGTTCTTGCTGAGATAGACGTAGTAGCCGAGCCGCGGCGCGTTCGGGGCGGGATCCTCGTCGAGGCGGAGGATCAGCGTGCCGCGCCCCTCGTCGTTCATCGAGAAGAGGTCGACCACGGCCGCCTTCGAGATCTTCTGGAGCCCGCCGCGGAGCTTCCAGGTGCGGCCGCCGTTGGCGGTGGAGACGAACTGGAGCACGCCGGTGCTCCCCTGGGTGATCCCCCAGACCTCGTCGCCGGCCCGGCCGGCGAAGATCCAGACGCTGTTGTGCAGCTCGTTGGGGAGCTCCACCAGCCGCCAGCCATCCCGCGAGGCGACGAAGACGCGCGGGTCCTGCTCCTGGGCCGTGCCGCTGCGGGTGAAGACCATCGCCGGGCGGCTCCCCTGGCTCTGGAAGGCGAAGAGCGGGGTCGACTGCGCCAGGGTCTCGGGCGGCAGGCCCGGGACGTCCTGCGCCGTTCCCGGCATAGAGAAGAGCACCATCGCCACCGCGAGAGCAACGGCAAACCTCGTCGAGGGAGCCATAGCGTCACCTCCGTCTTGGATGCTAGGTTCTGCAGGACCATCCTACATCCATTGACGCCCTGGCGGGTCCATTTTTTTCGGGAGCGGCCTGCCCTTCGAATCCTCACCTCGGTCCCTCTCCACTTTGTGGAGAGGGAGGGCGCCGGCGGGGCAGGATTGCCGAGCCAGATCTAGCCGGACACCGCGCCGTCGAGGGCGACCGCAGGTCGCCCCTACAACAGATCTCGACCGCGGTTGTAGGGGCGACCTGCGGTCGCCCTCAACGGCGCCGCTACCGGGATTTCCCCTCCTCGCAAGGTCGCCTGGAACAGGGTCCCTCCTCTCCCTTGGGAGAGGGACCGAGGGTGAGGATTCGAAGGGCAGGCCGTACCCTCAGCGGAGCGCGGCCCGCAACGCCTCCGCCAGGTGCAGGGCCCGCCGTCCGGTGAGCTGGCGGATCTGCTCGCGGCAGCTGAAGCCGTCGGCCAGGATCTGGACGTCCGGGCCGGCGGCGCGGACCGCCGGCAGGAGCGTGCGCTCGGCGGCTGCCAGCGAGACCTCGTAGTGGTCCGCCTCGAAGCCGAACGCTCCGGCCATGCCGCAGCAGCCGGAGTCGAGGACCTGGAAATCCAGGCCGAGCCGCCCCAGCAGCGCCCGGTCGGCGTCCAGGCCCATCACCGCGTGGTGGTGGCAGTGGCCGTGGACGATCGCCGCCCCCTGCTTCCGCGGCGGCTCGAACCCTTCACGGACGAGGAATTCGGCGAGCGTGAAGGTCTGGGCGGAGAGCCGCCGGGCGGCCTCGTCTCCAGGGAACAGGTTGACCAGCTCGTCGCGGAACACCGCCACGCAGCTCGGCTCGAGTCCGATCAGGGGCAGCCCGGCCGCGATCTCCGGCCGCAGGGTCTCCAGGATCTGCCGGAGCTGGCGCCGGGCGAGGTCGAGCATGCCGAAGTCGTAGAGCGGCCGCCCGCAGCAGAGCACCCGGCGGGGGATGCCGACGCGGTGCCCGGCGGCCTCCAGGACCTCGACGGCCGCCTGGGCGATCTCCGGCTGGAAGAAGTTGGTGAAGGTGTCCGGCCAGAGGAGCACGGTCGGGGTCCCGGCGCTCGCGGCGAACCCCTCGCGGAACGTCCGCCGCGCGAAGGCGGGGAGGGTACGGCCGGGATGGATGCCGCCGAGCTTCTTCAGGATTCCCGACGCGGGGCCTTGCGTCATCCCGTTCGCCACCCCTGGAAGCCGCGAGGCCAGCCGGGACCACCATGGGATCAGCCCCATGGCATAGGCGGTCCGCGGGCGCGGCCGCCCCGCGTAGTGGTGATGGAGGAACTCGGCCTTGTAGGTCGCCATGTCGACGCCGGCCGGGCACTCCGTGCGGCACCCCTTGCAGGCGAGGCAGAGGTCGAGGGCCTCGCGCACCTCCTCGCTGCGCCAGCCGTCGCGGATCACACCTCCCTCCAGCATCTCGAACAGGAGCCGCGCCCGGCCGCGCGTCGAGTGCTTCTCCTCGCGGGTCACCTGGAAGCTGGGGCACATGACGCCTCCAGCCTCGCGCCGGCACTTGCCGACCCCCACGCAGCGGGTCGCGGCGCGGGCGAAGCTGCCGGAATCCCCGGGATACCCGAAGGCGGCGGGGGGATCGGCCAGCCGGAGCGCCGGCCGGAGGTCGGCGTCGAGCGGATAGGGATCGACCTTCTTGCCGGGGTTCATCCGGTTGCCGGGGTCCCAGATCGCCTTGAACTCGCGGAAGGCCTGCACCAGCTCCGCGCCGAACATGCGGGGGAGGAGCTCGCCGCGCTGCTGGCCGTCGCCGTGCTCGCCGGAGAGGGAGCCGCCGTGGGAGACCACGAGGTCGGCCGCCTCCTCCATGAAGGTCCGGTAGGTCCGGATCCCCGCCGCCGTGCGGAAGTCGAAGTCGATGCGGGCGTGCAGGCACCCCTCCCCGAAGTGGCCGTAGAGGGCGGCGCTGTAGCCGTGGCGGGCGAGCAGGGCCAGGAGGTCGCGGAGGTAGGCGGCGAACCTCTCCGGCGGCACCGCCGAATCCTCCCAGCCGGGCCAGCCGTCGCCGAGGCGCGGATCGCGCGAGGTCGTCGCCACCGCGGCCTCGCGCACCTGCCAGATCCGCGCCTGCTCGGCGGGAGCCTCCACCAGCAGCGCGTTCGGCCCGGACGCGAGCCGCCGCGCCCGCTCCAGCGCCTCGTCCCGGCTGCCGCCGCCAAACTCGACCAGCAGCCAGGCGTTCCCCGGCGGCAGCAGGGAGAGGGTCTCGCGATAGGAGCGGCGGGTGAACTCGTTGTCGACGAGGAAGCGGTCCATCCCTTCCAGCCCGATCGGCTCGGCCGCCAGCACCTCGGGGACGCTCTCGGCGGCGCGGACGACGTCCTCGTAGCCCAGCACCACCAGCACGCGGACCTGCGGCGCGGGCGTGAGACGGACGGTGGCCTCCAGGAAGGTGACGCACGTCCCTTCCGTGCCGGCCAGGGCGCGGGCGACGTGGAAGCCGCGCTCGGGGAGGAGGTCATCCAGGTTGAAGCCCGAGACCCGCCGGGAGAGGCGGGGGAAGCGCTCGCGGATCAGCCCGGCGTAACGGTTCCGCAGCTCGCGGAGCCGGCGGTAGATCTCGCCGCGCCGGCCGCCGGCGCGCACGATGCGATCGATCTCCGGCTCGGATGTAGCCCCGACCCGCAGCCGCAGGCCGTCGTAGGTGAGGATCTCCAGCTCCTCGACGTTGTCCGAGGTGCGGCCGGTGGTCAACGAATGCACGCCGCAGGAGTTGTTGCCGATCATGCCGCCGACCGTGCACCAGCCGTGGGTGGCGGGATCGGGGCCGAAGGTGAGCCCGTGCCGGAGGGCCTCGCCGCGGAGGTCGTCGAGCACCGTGCCGGGGCGGACGCGGGCGGTCCGCCGCTCGGGATCGATCGCTAGCACCCCGGCCAGGTGGCGGGAGCCGTCGATCGCCACCGCCACGTTGCAGCACTGCCCGGCCAGGCTGGTGCCGGCCCCACGGTGGACGATCGGCGCGCCGTGCCGCCGGCAGGCGGCCACGGCCGCGACCAGATCCTCGGCGTCGAGCGGGACGACAACCCCGACCGGCACCTGCCGGTAGTTGGAGGCGTCGGTGGCGTAGAGGGCGCGGCTGCCGGCGTCGAAACGGACCTCGCCGCGCAGGGAGCGGCGGAGATCGTCTTCCAGGGAGGTGGCGTCGCCGGGCCAGTTCATCGCCGCGAGGTTACCCCAAGCTATACTCCGGCGCGATGAACGGCGGCGACAAGATCGCGTCGGTGCTGGTGGAGCGGGGGGTGCGGTTCCTCTTCACGCTCTGCGGCGGGCACATCTCGCCCATCCTGGTGGGCGCCAAGGCGCGCGGCATCCGGGTGGTGGACGTCCGCCACGAGGTGGACGCCGTCTTCGCCGCCGACGCGGTCTTCCGGCTCACCGGCGTGCCCGGGGTGGCGGCGGTCACCGCCGGTCCCGGCGTCACCAACACGATCACCGCGATCAAGAACGCCCAGCTCGCGCAGTCTGCCGTGGTGCTCCTGGGCGGCTCCGCGGCGACCCTGCTGAAAGGTCGGGGCGCGCTCCAGGACATCGACCAGATGCCCCTCATCCAGCCGCACGTGAAGTGGGCCGCCTCGGCCGCCACCGTGCGCGAGCTGGTGCCGCTGCTGGAGAAGGCCTTCGACGTGGCGCGCTCCGGCGTGCCCGGGCCTGTCTTCCTGGAATGCCCGATCGACCTGCTCTACGACGAGCCGCTGGTGCGCCAGTGGTACGGCGCTAGCTCCAAAGGGGGAGGGCTGGCGGGGCTCGGGCTGCGGCTATACCTCCAGCGCCACGCCTCGAAGCTGTTCGCCGGCGCCGATCGGGCCGTCCCGTCGCCGGCCCGGGAGATCCCGCCTCCGCCGCCGGAACGCGGGGACGCACGGAAGGCCATGGCCCAGTTGCGCAAGGCGAAGCGCCCGGTGCTGGTGCTCGGCGGCCAGGTGTTGCTCTCGTCCCCCACGCGGGAGAGGGCTGAGGAGCTGGCGAAGGCGATCGCGGCGATCGGCGCGCCGGTCTACCTGGCGGGCGGCGCCCGCGGCCTGCTCGGTCCCGGCCACCCCCTGCAACTCCGTCACAAAAGACGGGAGGCGCTGCGCGAGGCCGACCTCGTCCTCCTCGCAGGCATCCCCAACGACTTCCGGTTGGATTACGGCAAACACGTCAGCCGAAAAGCCTTTCTGATCTCGGTCAACCGGAGCGAGCAGGACCTGCGGATGAACCGCAAGCCGGACCTCGGCGTGCACGCCGATCCGGGACTCCTGCTACGCGAGATGGCCGCGATCGGGGGTGGCAACTGGGAGGACTGGCTGGGCACCCTGCGCGCCCGCGACGAAGAGCGCGAGCGGGAGATCGACCGTCAGGCCGCGGTGGCCAGCGAGCGGATCAACCCCCTCCACCTCTGCCGCGAGATCGACCGCGCGCTCGCCCCCGAGAGCGTGATCGTGGCCGACGGCGGCGATTTCGTGGCCACCGCCGCCTACACGCTGAAGCCCCGGGCGCCGCTCTCCTGGCTCGATCCCGGCGTCTTCGGCACGCTGGGCGTGGGCGGCGGCTTCGCCCTCGGCGCCAAGCTCTGCCGGCCCGAGGCGGACGTCTGGATCGTCTACGGTGACGGCTCGGCGGCCTACAGTCTCGCCGAGTTCGACACCTTCGTCCGCCACGGCCTGCCGGTGATCGCGGTGGTCGGCAACGACGCCGGCTGGACCCAGATCGCCCGCGAGCAGATCGAGATCCTGAAGGACGACGTCGGCACCGTGCTGGCGCGGACGGACTACCACAAGGTCGCCGAGGGGTACGGCGGCCGCGGGCTCCTGCTCGAACGGGGGGAGGACGTGCCGGCGGTGCTCCAGGAGGCCCTGAGAATCGCCCGCGGCGGCGCGCCGGTGCTGATCAACGCCCACCTCGACAAGACGGAGTTCCGCAAGGGCTCGATCTCGATGTGAGGGGAGTAGGCGCCAGCGCACCGTCAAGGCAAGACTGCCGTTTGTAGAGGCCTGGCCACATCACCGCATTACCGGGCCAACGGCCCGGGCTCCCTCAGCCCAGGGCCTCGCCCTGGGATCCGGGGAAAACCCCGAAAACCCGATGCGGCCTGAAGGGCCGCGATAACCGGGTCCGAATTTCACCCAATAGCGCGGCCCTTCAGGCCGCAACAGGTCATGAGGCGATGGCCCATTCCCAGGGCGATGCCCTGGGCTTAGGGAGCCCGGGCCTTTGGCCCGGAAGCGCATCGGTTTCGCTACCGCGCCGCAACCCCTCGGGGAGGAAAGAACCGGTCGCGCAGCTTCCACACCGCCTGCATATCCAGCCGCTCGCCCTCGAAGACGATCTGGCGGCTCGTCTTGTCCTCCCGGTCTTTGAGATAGCGCGTCACGTTCATCCAGCGGATCGTCTCCTCGCCGCTCCGCTCGTCCGTCTGGCGGGACAGGCACAGCACCTGGACTCGCGCCGCCTCGAGCCCGCGTTTGGTGACTTGGTCGATGTCGTCGCCGGGCTTGAGGACCCACTCATCGAACCAGACCCGCAACCCGGCGGCGCGCAGTTCCTCCGCCAGTCCACGCACCCCCGGTTTGTCCTTCGAGTTATGGCTCAGGAGACGTCATAGGTGAAGCGATCGGCCATATTTAGTCCCTGTCTTAGCTCGGCGGGTGAACGACGATACAACGGCCCAGGGGTGAGCGGAGAACCGCGCTTTGCGATTCTGTCCGCTCACCCTTGGGTTTTCACACTCCGAGCTGCACCAGTCCAGCAGCGATCAATTCTCGATGGTGCACCACCCGTTACAGCTCGGGGTCCTCGAGGTACCCGCGTCCGTGGGGCAACCACAGGTGACTGTACAACCCTGTGTGGGATAGCAGGTGGCATTGGTGCAGGTAACCGAAACTCCTCCACCTACCTGAAACAGCTCCCTACCCTCAAGAATGGATAGCGTCTCTTTCCGCAGGCGAAGTTTGTTCGGAGCTCTCTTCATGGTCGATCCTCCTCGTAAAACATGGGACGTAAAACATGGGACGTGATTGCCGCTGAGCGGCGGCTTCGGACGGCCAAAATTTTCTACCTGTACTGCAATCCTATACCGGCTGTGGATCCAAGAGGCACAAAGGCCGAGAAGAAAGCCGAGGGAACGGCTCCGCCCCGTTCCCCCGGAAAGGTACTTCAGTTGTCAAAGAACACCCGCCATCTATCCGAGGGAAAGCCTCGTTCCGCGGTCTCGACGCCGTTCCTGGCGGCGGATCCCTTGCGGCTCAAGCGTTCCGGCCTTCTCGACGGCAAAAGACCGCGAGCCCGTTCGGGTTCCTTGAAAACTGAATCGGAGGGCGGCGAGTTGGAGCTTGCCAGCATCGGCGCGGCGCTTGCAGGGACGGACTCCTCGCAAGGGCTCGATCTCGATGGGAAGGGGGAGTGTGGGATGGACAAGAGAGAGTTGATCGCGCTGCTGGGTTTCGTCGCCCTCTGTTTTGCCGCCGCCGGTTTCGGCGCGCTGTTCACCACTCCGGCCGTGTCGCCGGGCGGCTGGTACTCGCAGATCCAGAAGCCTTCGTGGACGCCGCCGTCGTGGCTCTTCGGGCCGGTCTGGACAGCGCTCTATCTGATGATGGCGGTCGCCGCCTGGTGGGTCTGGCGGCAGGGGGGCTGGGAGGCTCAGCGCGGCGCGCTCGTGCTGTTCCTGATCCAACTCGTCCTCAACGCCGCGTGGTCCGGGCTGTTCTTCGGGCTCCACTCGCCGCCCCTGGGAATGGCCGGGATCGTCCTGCTCTGGATCGCCATCCTGCTGACGATCCTCGCCTTCTTCCGCGTCTCGCCGCTGGCGGGGTGGCTGATGGTGCCCTATCTCCTCTGGGTGAGCTTCGCGTCGGCGCTCAACTTCACGATCTGGCGATTGAACGGGTGATCTACGGCGCCACCCGCACCGAGAACCGGTCGAGCCGGGTCAGATCGGGCCGGTAAACGGTGACCGCCACGCGGTCCGCATAGACGTCGGCGATGCAGAAGTGGTTCACCTTCTCGAAGACGTCGCCCGGGGCTCCGAGCTCGGGGTGGTGGCCGTCGTAGAGCGGGGCGCCGCCGCCGCCGGTGACGACGTAGGTGATGCCGTCCCGGAGGGTGCGGTAGTAGATGTGGTCGTGCCCCTCGAAGGCGAGGCGGACCCCGTGCTTCCGGAACAGCGAGTGGAGGATGGGCCGCAAGGCCACGACGCCGGGATCAACGGCGTGGGGGCCGATCGAGAAGATCGCCTTGTGGAAGAAGGGGACGATGAATCGCCCCTCGGCCTGTGCCTTGGCGAGGTCGTCTTCGAGCCAGCGCCGCTGGTCGCTCTCCGGAGCGAGCCTCTCCTCGGTGTCGATAGCGACAAAGTGGAGGTTCCCCTTCTCGAAGGAGTAGAAGTGCTTGTTGCCGGAGAGGACCGGCTGGGTCACTCGCTGCTCGTAGTAGCCGTGGGTACCCTCGTCGTGGTTGCCCCGGGCCGGGTAATAGGGGATCTGACGCCGCATGTCGCCGGTGATCTGGTCGAAGATCTTCCACTGGTCCGCGTCGTCGCCGTTGGCCACCAGATCGCCGGTCTGCAGGACCAGCGCCGGCTGGAAGCTGGTGACCCGCTTGACGATCTCCCGGTGGACGTCGTGGCCGTTGCGGGTGTCGCCGTAGGCGGCGAAGCGGAGCTGGACCCCCGTGGGCGCCGGTCCGCCCGGAGTGGCGGTCCGCAGGGGGAGAGGGGACTGGGAGCAGGCGGAGGCCAGCAGGGCGAGCAGGATGGCGGGCGAGGGTGAGCGCCAGGAGGTGGTGGTTTTCATCGGATCGATGCTATCAGGGCCGCGGAATGGGCCTTCCGCCCCGCGGGGCGAGCACCAGACTCCGCGGGGCGAATCACCCACGCCGCGAGGCGGACCTTCCGCCCCTCGACCGAGGCGCGCAATCCGCGGGGCGAGCCACCTGCCCCGTGGGGCGAACGGTCTGCCCTGCGGGGCGAGCGGCGCACCCCGGGCCCGAGCGGCCGCCCCGCCGGGCAGGCGGTCCACGCCGCGGGGCGAATCGTCCGCCCCGCGGGGCGAGCCGCTCAATGTCCGAAGGGAGAGCGGCATTCGTGGGGCGAGGGGTCCGGGATCCGGGCGGGGAGGCTTGCCCCGCGGGGCGAGCCGCTCGATCTTCGAGCTGGGCGGGTCCATCCGGAGATGCGGAGGCGCACGCGCGGTCCAGGCGGCCCACGATCCGGCGGAAGCCTTCAAAAGATCGGATGGTGGGCTCTGCCCCGCGGGGCGGCCTTGCTTCGCGCCGGTCCCCGGGGTAGCCTGCCGTTGGCTTGAAACCCTTTCGAATCAGACCGCTTCTCGGGATCGCCGCTCCCTTCGCGGCGGGGGCGGTGCTGCGTCTCTGGAACCTGCGCGACCAGATCCTCGGTGGGGACGAGACCCACGCGGTGCGCGCGGCGCTCAATTTTCCGCTCTCCAGGATCCTGGTCACCTATCAGCAGACCGACAACTGCATTCCGCTGACGGCTCTCTACAAGCTGTTCCTGATCGGGGGATTGCCGGTGACGGAGATGCTCCTGCGGCTGCCGGTCGTCCTCTGTGGCCTCGCGGCGCTGCTCGCGCTGCCGGCCGCCTGGGAGGGTCGGGTGAGCCGGGGGACGGTGCTCGTCTACCGCTGGCTGATCGCGATCTCGCCGGCGCTCGTGCTCTACAGCCGCATCGCCCGCTCCTACCTGCCGATGGTGCTCTTCTCCTTCGGCGCGGTGATGGCCTTCGAGGCGTGGTGGCGGACCCGCTCCTGGAGGTCCGGCGCCGCCTACGTGCTGCTGGGGGCGCTGGCGGTCTGGTTCCATCTCGGGGCGGGTCCGATCGTGGCGGCGCCGTTCCTCTTCGCCGCTATCGATGCTTTGACGCGTAGGAAGGATTTTGGACGCGACCTGCGCCAGCTGCTGCTGCTGGGGTTGGCGATCGCCGCCGCCCTCGCCCTGTTCCTGGTTCCGGCGCTGGGCTCGCTGCGCGAGGTGGTCGCGGGCAAGCGGATCGAGCAGTCGGTCTCCTGGGGCTCGGTGATCCTCGGCATCCTCCGGCTACAGGCGGGGGCGGCCGCCGGCTGGCTGGCTTTGCTGTTCTGGCTGGTGGCCCTCGCCGGGCTCGCCTGGCTGATGCGGAAGGAGCGGCGGCTCGCCCTCTATACGGTGACGGTGATGGCGGGGCACGTCGCGGGCCTTCTCGCCCTCTCGCCGTTCGGGCTCACCAACCCGGTGATCTTCGGCCGCTACCTGCTGCCGGTGCTGCCGTTCGTGCTGCTCTGGGCGGCGGCGGCGTTCGATCGGCTCCCAGGATGGAGCGCCGCGCCCCTGATCCTGGCGCTCCTCCTGATGGGGCCGTTCGCGGACCCTGTCGACCGCCGCACCTCGTTCCTGCACCACAACAATTTCGTGGCCTTCCACAAGCCCCGGCCGTCGATCCCGGCGGCGGCGGTTCCGGACTTCTATCGCCGGCTGCACGGAGAGACGGTCGTCGAGTTCCCCTGGGTCTCCCCCTGGGAGGCCAACCGCTCGTTCTATCTCTACCAGGAGGTCCACCGCGGACGGGTCGTGGTCTCGAGCCCGCAGAGCATCCTGCTCCGGCCGCCTCTCGCAATGCGCAACATCGTGGCGCCGGAGCCCGGGGCTCTCTGCCGCAGCGGCGGCCGCTATCTGATCGTCCACCGTAATCCGGGGCGGGAGGAGGAGCGGATCGCGCCGGGCGGGCCGGCCGTGGAGGACGACTCCGGGCCGCCGCTTCGCCGCCGGCTCCGGGAGGCCTCGGCGGAGCTCGGCGACCACCTGACGCGGGAGTGGGGGGGGCCGGTCTACGTGGACGGCTCGCTGCGGGCCTGGGATCTCGCGGCGGTCTGTGACGGCGGCGCCCAGAGGGTGGCCCCGGCGGCGAGCGCCAGCGCGGCGGCGGCCAGCCCGGCCAGGAAGCTCCCCGGACGGTAGAGCAGATCGAGATCGGCCTCGCCCGCCGGCAGCCGGGCGGCGACGAACGGGCCATCGGCCAGGAACGTCGGCCGCCGCGCGCCGCCGATCAGGAGCTTCCAGTTGCCGTCCTGGTAGACGCTGCTGGCGAGGAGCCGGCCTGCGGGGAGCCGCGCCCGCGCCCGCAGCCATTCCGGCTCGAGGGTCCCGAGCTCCAGCCCGGAAGGCTCCGAATCCGGAGAGAGGTAGAGGAGCGGCAGGGCCTCGCGGTTCTGGTAGATCCAGACGCTCTCCCGGCGGAAGGCCAGGCGGTAGGGCTTGCCGAGGAACGTCCGCGGCGGGGTCATCAGGAAGCGCACGCCGAGCCGCGCGTAGAGCGGGTCTTCCGGCGCGATCAGCCCCTCGGTCGCCCTTTGGGGGAAAAGGTTGATCCGCCGGATCGCCTCCTGGACGGCGACCGGCTTCGAGGCGTTCGAGCTGCGCGGATCGGCGAGCCCATAGACCGAGGCGAGGTTGGGGCGCAGCATCGGCCCCAGCCCCGCGACCCGGTACCACGGATCGAGCCGCTGCTGGAGGAAGGCGATCGGCGGCGTCACCGGGTAGTAGAGGTCCGCCGGCACCGGCGGGTGCGCCGGCGCGTGGAAGGCGGTCAGCTCGACGGCGGCCACGGCGGCGAGACCCCAGGCGCGGAGCGCCGTGCCCGGCCGCGCCAGCAGGAGGACCGCGGCGGCCAGGGCCGCGAGCTGGAGCGCGAGCGATCCGTACCGCAGATGGGCGTGGGCCGCGGGGTCCGGGCCGGGGTGGGCGAGATAGGCCCACCCGATCAAGAGGGCGAGCGCCGCCGCCGGCAGGAGGAATCTACGGAGACGGATCTCCCCCCGCATCCACCGTTCCCAGGTGCAGGCGGCCAGGTAGGCGACGGAGAGGTCGAGCAGCAGGCTTACCCGGCCGTGGAAGCTCTGGGACTGGCGGAGGAGCGGTACGGCCTCGAAGATCGAGATCAGCCCGGGCGGCCGCGCCAGGATCACCAGGCAGACCAGCGCCGTGCCCAGCATCAGCCGCTCCTGCGGGAACCGGCGCCCCGCGAGCGGCCAGGCGGCGGCGAGGGCGGCGAGCAGGGCCGCGGTGCCGGCGAATCCGGCGGCGTCCTCGTTGATGTTGCGGTTCCCCCAGTAGTCGCCGAAGCGGCTGTTGCCGAAGGCATTCGGCGCGGCGTTGGGCAGCAGGCGGGGGAGGGGATCGTCGCGGTCCGCCGCCGGCGCCTCCTCCGCCGTGGCCACGGCACCGGCGGCCTGCAACTGTTCGTGGCGGCCGGCGAGCAGCCAGGCGCGCTGGCTCTTCGGAAGGTACTCGGCGGCCGGCAGCACGACCGGCGCGGCGAGCCCGGCGCCAACTCCGGCCGCCAGGGCCCAGGTCGCGAGGAGCGGCAGCCGCCGTCCCGCCGGCCGGGCGAGCAGCCGCGAGAGGGCGAAGGCCGCGGCGAAGAGGGAGACGTGGAGGGCGGTTTCGGGGTGCCCCACGAGCAGCAGGGAGGCGGTGGCGAGGGCGAGCAGGACACTGTCCCGCCGTGCGCCGCGCTGATCGACCATCGCGATCCCATAGAGCAGGACGGGCAGGAAGGCGGCCGAGCCGGCGATCGGCCAGCCGAGCCAGAGCTGGAGGAAGCCGGCCAGCCCGTAGGCGAGGCTCCCCGCCAGGGCCGGCAGCTCGGAGATCCCCTGCCGACGGAGCAGCAGCCAGGTAAAGACCAGCGCCAGCAGCACCCGTAGCGCGGCGGTGACGCCGAATCCGGCGGCGACGGGGAAGGGGAGCGCCAGCGCCACCAGCGGCTGGAGCGCCTGGGATTGCGGGTTGGCCAGCAGCGGCTCGCCGGCGCCGGAGAGCGGGTTCCAGAGCGGCCAGGAGCCGGCGGCGTAGGCCTCGCGGACCCGGGTGAGCCAGGGGGCGATCTGGAGCACGAGGTCGCTCTGCAGGGGGTTGCCCGGCGGCTCCCCCTGGATCAGGTGGGTGAACGGGGGGATGCCGCCGAGATAGCCCAGCGGCAGCATCGTGCGGCCGCCGAAGAGGACCGCGCCGAGGAGCACGGCGAGCACGGCGCTCCAGGCGAGCCAGCAGCGGGGAGGGACCGGGTCGTACCAGCGGCGCAGGGCGAGGGCGAGCAGCAGCGCCAGGAAGGCCACCCAGAGCCCGGGAAGGAGCATGCGGGGTGAGGATAGTCGAGGTGTTATCGCGTGTCGAGTAGAATAGGGAGAGATTCGTGGTCAGCTCCCTGGGAGCATCCGCCACCCGGGATTGAAATCCCGGGCTACCGACGCCCGTCCCTGCCGGGACTTCCCAGACGAGGTTTCTCTGGGAGCCCGGAGGGCGGCCGTGAGTAGCCCGGGATTTCAATCCCGGGCGGTGTGCCCGGCGGGGAGCTTTCGACTCCACGCGCCCGAGGGAGGAAAATCCGATGCGCCGCTCCGCCGCGTTCCGTTCCGTTGCCCTGGCCACCCTGCTGCTGGTCTCGATCTCCTGCGTCTCGACGCAGCTGCCGCCGATCTCGAGCCAGGGGGTCGCCTTCGCGCCGTTGCGCGACGAGCAGGCCCTCTGGAGCCAGTCCCGCGACGAGGAGGCGAAGCTGCTCGCCGACGTCCGGCTCTACGACGATCCGGGCCTCGACGCCTACCTGGAGCAGGTGGTCGCCCACCTCAACCCGCCCGCCATGGCCTCCAACCCGGCCGTCCACTACCGGGTGCGGGTGATCGAGGACCCGACGCTCAACGCCTTCGCCTACCCGCACGGCTCGATCTACGTCCACACCGGCCTGCTCGCGCGCATGGAGAGCGAGGACGAGCTGGCGACGGTGCTCGGCCACGAGATGACCCACGTCGAGAACCGCCACATGCTGCGCTACCAGCGGAGCGCCCACAACAAGGAGATCGGCCTCTCGATCGCCGCCATCACCGCCGCCGTGGTGCTCGCCGGCGTGGAGGGGGACGCCCTGAACGCCGGGGACTGGGGGAAGGCGGAGGCGATCGACCTGTTCGGCAACCTGCTGGTCGGGCTCGGGCTGCAGCTCGCCTTCCAGGCGTCGGTCAACGGCTACGGCCGCGGGCTGGAGGAGGAGGCGGACATGGGGGGCTTCACCAAGCTGGCCGCCGCCGGCTACGACCTCCAGGAGGCGCCGAAGGTCTACCAGGCGCTCCTCGACGACCAGGGGGAGCCCCGCCGGGCCGAGGCGTTCTTCTTCGGCAGCCACCCGCGCCTCGGCGAGCGGATCGAGGTCACCCGGCGGTACCTCGCCGCCCACCCAGGAACGTCCCGCGCCGTGCTCGACCGCGCCGAGCGGGAGGAGGCCTTCGCCCGCAACATCCGGCCGGTGGTGCGCGACGACGCCCGGCTCAACATCGACATGGGGCGGCTGACGCTCGCCGAGGCCGAGCTCCGGAAGGTGCGGGCGTGGATGCCCGAGGACCCCGAGACCCACTTCCTCAAGGGGCGGCTGCGGCTCGCGCAGACGGCCGCCGAGCCGAGCCCGGAGGAGCAGCTGCGGCTCCGCGGCGAGGCCGAGGACGCCTTCCTGAAGTCGATCGAGCTCGATCCCGGCCGCCCCGCTCCGCACCGCGAGCTGGGGCTGCTGCTCCAGGAGCGCAAGGACTTCCGCGGCGCCTGCGTCCAGCTCCGCCGCTACGCGCAGCTCGCTCCGGCGGCGGACGACGCCGGGCAGATCGAGGACTCGATCGCCGAGATGGAGCGGTTCGGGGGTTGCGGGTAGTAGAGTCTCCCCGCCAACTCGTTCCGGAGGTTTCCATGCGCAAGCCGTTCCTTCTCTTCGCGATGCTGACGACGGCGCTCCCCGCCCTCGCGGCGGAGCCGCATCCGTTCAACGTCCACGATCTCGTCACCATGCAGCGGATCTCGGACCCCCAGCCCTCGCCGCGGGGGGACCGGATCGCCTTCGTCCTCCGCTCCACCGACCTCGAGGCCAACCGGGGGCGCTACGACCTCTGGATCGTCAACGCCGACGGCGGCGGCCTCGCCCGGCTGACCACCGACCCGGCGTCGGACGACACCCCGCGCTGGGCGCCGGACGGCCAGAGCCTCTACTTCCTGTCGAGCCGCTCGGGATCGAATCAGGTCTGGCGGATGCCGATTGGCTCCGGCGTTGCGGGCGCCGCGGGGGATCCCGTGCAGGTGACCCACCTGCCTCTCGACGTCTCGAACCTCACCCTGTCTCCCGACGGCTCGCGGCTCGCCTTCAGCCTGGAGGTCTACGCCGACTGCCCGACGGTCGCCTGCACCCAGGAGCGGCTGGACCGGAAGTCGAAGCAGAAGTCCTCCGGCCAGCTCTACCAGGGGGACGCCGGCTTCTTCCGCCACTGGGACACCTGGTCCGCCGGGCTGCGCAACCACCTCTTCACCCTGCCGGTCTCCGGCGAGGGGGACCCGGTGGACCTGTCGCGGGGCATGAACGCCGACGTCCCCTCGCGCCCCTTCGGCGGCTCGGAGGAGCTCACCTTCTCGCCGGACGGCCGCACGGTGGTCTTCAGCGCCCGCGTCGCCGGCCGCGAGGAGCCGTGGTCCACCAACTTCGACCTCTACAGCGTGCCGGCGGACGGCTCGCAGGCCCCCCGCAACCTGACCGCGGCCAACCTCGCCTGGGACACCCAGCCGGTCTTCTCGCCGGACGGCAAGACCCTGGCCTATCTCGCGATGTCCCGCGCCGGCTTCGAGGCCGACCGCTTCCGGATCAAGCTGCGCGACCTCGCCACCGGCCGCGAGCGCGTGCTCGCGGAGTCCTGGGACCGCTCGTCGAACGGGGTGTTCTTCTCGGCGGACGGCCGCACCCTCTATACCTCGGCCCAGGACGTGGGGCAGGCGCCGCTGTTCGCCATCGACGTCGCGACGGGCAAGGTGACCAAGCTGGTGGCCCAGGGGCACGTCCACGATCCGAAGCTCGCCGGCGACCGCATCGTCTACGGGCTGGACACCCTGATCTCCCCCGTCGAGCTCTACACCGTGGGGCGCGACGGCGCGGGAGTCTCCCAACTCACCCATGTCAATCAAGAGGCGCTCGCCGCCGTCCGCATGGGGGAGTCCGAGCAGTTCTCCTTCCAGGGGGCCAACGGCGACACCGTCTGGGGGTGGATCACCAAGCCGGTCGGCTTCCAGCCGGGCAAGAAGTACCCGCTGGCCTTCCTTATCCACGGCGGCCCCCAGAGCTCGTTCGACAACGAGTTCCACTACCGCTGGAACCCGCAGCCCTACGCCGGGGCGGGCTATGCGGTGGTCACCATCGACTTCCACGGCTCGACCGGCTACGGCCAGGCGTTCACCGACGCCATCAGCAGGGACTGGGGGGGCAAGCCGCTGGTCGACCTCCAGAAGGGGCTCGCCGCCGCCCTCCAGCGCAATCCATGGATCGACGGCACGCGGGCGTGCGCCCTCGGCGCCTCCTACGGCGGCTTCATGATCAACTGGATCCAGGGCAACTGGCCCGATACCTTCAAGTGCCTGGTGGACCACGACGGCACCTTCGACCAGCGGATGATGTACTACAGCACCGAGGAGCTCTGGTTCCCGGAGTGGGAGATGGGCGGCACCTACTGGCAGCATCCGGAGCTCTACGAGAAGAACAATCCGGCGCGCTTCGTGGAGCGCTGGAAGACGCCGATGCTCGTCGTCCACAGCGCCCTCGACTACCGCATCCCGGTCACCCAGGGGATCGCCGCCTTCAACGTCCTCCAGCGCAAGGGGATCGCCAGCGAGTTCCTCTACTTCCCCGACGAGAACCACTGGATTCTCAAGCCGGCCAACAGCGTCCTCTGGCACGACACCGTGCTGGCCTGGCTCGACCGCTGGCTGCAGCCCGGAGGGGTCGCCGGAGGAGCTAAGTAAAGAATTTTTTGTATCTGCTGAATATTTGAGGGCGGCTCGCGGGCCGCTCTCAATGGTTGCAGGTTTTTTTGTTGAGCATTACGGATAGGAATCCCCGAAACCCCGGGAAAACGGGCTCATGAAAGAAAGTTTGGGAATTTTGTCCCGAAAAACCCCTCAGCGGAAACGATGCTATTAGAGGCGATATAAACAGGCCGTCCCAGTCGCTCGGAGAGCAGGGGAGGGCCGGACCGTCGCCGGTTTCACCGAGGAGGAGGACGACCCTATGCTGCCCGTCACCACGATGCCCATGCCCGGCGCCCTGCGGCTGAGGGCCCTGCACCCCCTGATCGAGGGGGACGGCTCCTGCAGCCTGATCTACGACCTGGAGCGCGCGGCGGTGGTGGAGGTGCCCGAGGAGCTGCAGTTCCACGTCGCCCCGGCGCTGGAGACCGGGGACCTCGACGAGGCGCTGCTCGGCTGGCTCGTCAACGAGGACCTGCTGACCAGCGAGGGGGGCGCGGGCTGGAACGAGGCCGCCGGCGCCGCCGGCACCCCCGGTGGCCCCGAAGGGGGATGGTGGAGCCTGGGGGCGATCTACCGGATCGACGACGAGCTCCACGTCCGCATCGACCAGGCGCGGGAGGACGCCGCCCTGGAGATCGTGGGGTTCGTGTTCAAGCAGGGGTTCGGCGCCGGCCGGGTCAAGCTCCATCTCAACTGGGGGGGCGCCTTCCCGGGGACGGCGCTGCTCGAGCGGATCGTCGTCGAGTCCTCCCGCCTGGCCGCGCTGCTGGGGCAGGAGATCGCCTTCGAGCTGACGCTCGCCGCCCGCGAGGTGAACCCCGTCCGCGCCGGGTTCCTCGCCGGCTACGGCTTCCAGGTGCGGCTGCTCTGCGGCAGCTACCCGGCCCCCGGCGAGGGCTTCTACGCCGATCTCCGCCGCCGCGGCCAGGTGTGGGAGGCCGAGGCGGCGGTGCGCCTCCTGCACGAAGCCCTGAAGGGTCGGCTGACCGTTCACTGCGTGCTCGACCGCGGCCGTCTCCTCGACCTCTGGGAATGGGCCAAGCGGACCGGCATCCGCCACCTGGACGCCATGGTGCTCGAGGACGCGGCGTTCGGCGACGGCGTGCCCCGTCCCGGCCGCCTGCGCGAGATCCGCAACGACCTGTTGTCGGTCTGCGACGAGATGGCCGACGAGCTCGCCGCCCAGCGCCTGCCGGTCGACTTCAAGCCGCTGACCCGGATCGTCGACCGCCTGATGCACAGCGAGCCGCTCGGCCAGGTCTACGGCGAGCGCGGCAGCTTCGCCGGCAGCTTCGCCGGAATGATGGTGCCGATGGCCGACACCTACCCCCGCTCCTTCCTCGACAGCCTCGACCTGCGCCCGCTCCCGGAGCTCCCGGACGGGCTGGGGGAGGAGCTGAGGGGGGATACCGAGACCTCCTGCCAGGGGTGCTGGGCGCGCCACGCGTGCAGCCACAGCAGCTACGTGACCTCCCCCCAGGACGCCGACGACGCGCGCGGCGCCGGCGAGGACCGCTGCGCGCTCTGGCGGACCGAGGTCGAGGTGGCGCTCCGGTTCTACCACCGCCTCGCCCACACGGACCCGATCCAGGTCCGCCAGTTCTTCGATGAATCCCTCCGCGAGCCGGCGCCGTCGTTCGGCCGCCGCGAGGATCTTGGACACCTGAGAATGCCGTTCTGAGCTCCGTGCCCACCCTTTCCGGATATCCTCCCGCCCGGGAGGATGATCTCGAATGCCGTCCAACGCCTGGCTCCGCTTCCGCTACTCGTTCTGGGCGCCCCACTACGACCGGGTGACCCGGTTTCCGCGCGAGCGGCGGCGCTCGATCGAGCTGCTCGACCTGCGGCCGGACGAGCGGCTGGTGATCATCGGCTGCGGCACCGGGGCCGACTTGCCGTTCGTCCCCCCGGAAGTCCAGGTGCTGGCGACCGATCTCACCCCGGCCATGCTCCGCCAGGCGCGGGCCCACGCCCGGCCCGGCATCGAGCTCCGGGAGATGGACGGCATGGCGCTCGACCTGCCGGACGGCGGGTTCGACGCCGCCATCCTCCACATGGTGCTGGAGGTGATTCCGGACCCGGCCCGCTGCCTCGCTGAGGCCGCGCGGGTGCTGCGCGTGGGGGGGCGGCTGGCCGTCTTCGACAAGTTCCTGCCCGAGGGGGAGCGCCCCGGTGCCCTCCGCCGCGCCGGGCTCGCCCTGCTCGACTTCGTCTTCACCAGCACCAACCGGCGGATGGGGGAGATCCTCGCCCGCTCCGGAGCCCCGTTCGTGGTCGAGCGCGACGACCCCTCCGTCGCCTCCTACCGCCACCTGATCCTGCGCCGCGTGTAGGCCGCCGCCTGGCGGCATATCGCTTGCAAAGCACTCCGGGTCGAACTAACGGAGGCGCGCTCGAGGTGTGCCCGGAGGCTGATACGAATGCAAGAGACGTCCGCCGGCTCGGCTCGCGGTGAGGCTCCCAGGCTCTTCTGGTGGCTGATCCTCCTCGCCGCGAGCGCGTTCTATATCGTCTTCATCCTGCGCACGGGCTTCACCGTCTATGGAGAGCGCTACTACACCCTCTTCGACGACGCGATGATCTCCATGCGCTATGCCCAGAACCTCGCGGCGGGGCACGGACTGGTATGGAACCCGGGCGAGGCGCCGGTGGAGGGGTACACCAACCTGCTGTGGACGCTCTGGATGGCGGCCATCCACCTCCTCCCCCTGCCGCTGTCGAAGACCTCTCTCGTGGTGATGGCCTCGGGGGCGCTCATCCTGCTCGCTCAAGCCTGGGTGGTGGCGGCCACGGCGCGCGTCCTCAGCGGCGTGCGGCGGAGCTGGGCCGGGCTGTTCGCGGTCTTCCTCACCGCGTTCTCCTTCCCCCTGATCTACTGGACGCTGCGCGGCATGGAGGTGGGCTTCCTGGCGCTCCTGGCGAGCGCCGGCACGCTGTTCGCCTTCCGCCTCCAGGAGGAGCGCCGGCCGGCCTTCCTCCTCGGGCTCTCCCTCTGCCTGGCGGCCCTGGTGCTCACCCGCGACGACGCCGTCACCATCGCGGGAGTGCTCGCGGCCTACGCGGTGCTCACGGCCCCGGGCCGGCGCTCCCAGGTGGGGACGGCGGCGCTCCTGGGGGCGGCCATCGCCGTGCCCAAGGCGCTCCATCTGGCCTTCCGCTGGTCCTTCTATGGCGACCTGCTGCCCAACACCTACTATCTGAAGCTGGGCGGCAGCACCCTGGCGGACCGCGTCGGCCGGGGCGCCATGACCTTCGGCGCCGCCCTCACCCAGCAGTTCCTCCCCCTCCTGGTGATCGCGGCGCTCCTGCTGGTGGCGCTGCGGCGGGGGGACGATCCGCGATTGCGGCGGCGCCTCCTCCTGCTCGCGGCGCTGGTGCTCGTGCAATCGGCGTACTCGATCTACGTGGGCGGCGACGCCTGGGAGTACATGCGGATGGCGAACCGCTACGTGGCCATCGCCCTCCCCGCGCTGGCGCTCCTCGCCGGGCTTGGCCTGGCGCGGCTGGGAGAGGTGGGGGGGCCGCGGCCGCGGACCCTGGGGGTTCTCCTGGGGCTGGGCGCCGTCGCCGGCGGCCTCTGGAACCTCGGTGAGAAGGTCTCCGAGCATCTCACCTCCCCCCGCGACCTCGCCTGGGGCATCGCCCTGGCGTTGACGGGGGCGGCCCTCGCCGGGCTCTTCCGCCTGTCGCCCCGGAGTGGAAACGCGGGCACCTGGGCGCGGACGGACCGCGCGCGGATCGCCTGGGCCCTCACCCTCTGGGCCCTGGTCAACGGCAAGGAGACCCTGCAATGGGTCACCGACAACGCCTACGAGCTCCCCATGAATGTCCAGCGGACGCGGGTCGGCCTGCTGATCCGGGAGAGCACCGACCCCCAAGCGCGGATCGCCGTCGCCGCCGCCGGCAGCACCCCCTACTTCGCGGAGCGGCCGACGATCGACGTGCTGGGCAAGTGC
Source organism: uncultured Acidobacteriota bacterium (assembly GCA_963698025.1). Taxonomy (GTDB): domain Bacteria; phylum Acidobacteriota; class Thermoanaerobaculia; order Multivoradales; family UBA5704; genus DATARR01. Next base: position 6,211,453 of record OY969112.1, read on the forward strand.
GACCGGCGGATCGCCCGGATGCGCCGCACCGAGGCCTTCATGCCCGGCCACGACAAGCAGGACTACGCCTACAGCTTCGGCACGCTGCGGCCCGACCTCGTCGTCGACTACTTCCATCCGAAGCCGGACGCCCGGCAGGCCCTGGAGGCGTTCGGCTTCGAGCGGCTGCCCAACGGCATCCACGTCCGGCGCTCCACCTCGCGGGTGCGGCGCGACGCCATCTCCCGCGACTTCGACAGCTACGGCCTGCCGGCCGTCACCAGAGCAGCATCGCTGCGGCCGCCAGGATGAGAGAGATGAGGGTCACCGGTAGCCCCAGCCGCAAGTGCTCGCGGAGCCCGAACCGGATCCCCAGCCGGCCGGCCTGCTCGGCCACGATCAGATTGGCGATGCTCCCCACCAGCACGGCGTTGCCGGCGAAGGTGCTGGCGAGCGCCATGGCGTAGCCGGTCGCCGGCTGCCGCCCCACGAAGGGGAGCAGCAGCATCACCGCCGGCACATTCCCCACCAGCAGCGACAGCAGCGACACCGCCACCACCAGCACCGCCGGATGCGAGAGGTCGCCGCCCGCCGCCGCCAGGGCGCTGCGGGCGGCCTCCGTCCAGCCCGAGACCTCGAAGCCGCGGCCGACCACGAACAGGCCGGCGAAGAGGGCGAGGAGGCTCCAGTCCACCTGGGCCAGCAGATCGCGCGTCCGCATCCGCCGGCTGGTCAGCACCAGCCCGGCGATCCCGAGAGCGGTCAGCGGCGCCGGGACAGGGGAGACGAAGAGGGCGACGGCCGCCGCGGTCAGCAGGACCGCCTTGGTGGCCTGCCAGCGGTGGAGGGGGATGCTCTCCTCGGTGATAGCGCCGGGGTCCGCGGCGGCGCCGTTCTTCTCCGGTTTACCGTCCGGCTCCCGGAGCCGCGGCGCCACAAGGAGGTAGAGCACCCCGAGCGAGAGGACGACCGGTGCGGCGCAGGCCAGCACGAAGGGGAGGAAGGGGAGGTGGAGCGTCTGCGCGATCAGGATGTTCTGCGGGTTGCCGATCGGGGTCAGCGCGCTGCCGAGGTTGGCGGCGCAGGCGAGCGCCAGCAGGTAGGGGAGGGGAGGGCGGCGCGAGGCGAGCAGCGCGCCGGCCAGGAGCGGCGTCAGCGCGAAGCAGATCACGTCGTTGGTGAGCACGGCCGAGAGCAGGGCGGTGACCACGATCGTCCCCAGCAGCAGCCGGCGCGGATCCGCCACCCGGGCGAGCCGGCCGCCGATCGCCGAATAGAGCCCCGACTGCCGGTACTGGGCCGAGAGCAGCATCATCCCGAAGAGCACGGCGAGGGTCGGCGCGTCCATCGCCGCCTTGGCCTGCTCGACGGTGATCGAGCCGGTGGCGAGAAAGGCCACGGCGCCCAGCAGGGCGAGCCCCGTGCGGTCGAGCGCCAGCCCGGGGACCCGCCCGAGGGCGAGCCCGGCATAGGTGAGGACGAACAGGACCAGGGGGAGCAGCGGGGGGTGGCCCATGCGGCGGGGATCATCTCATGAGCCGTTCTCTCAAGGAGCCCCGCATCTTTGACATCATGAATCGTCGCCGGTGCCGCGGAGTCCCAGGCTTCCGTCGCGTGAAACGGTGATGGGCGACCGCAGGTCGCCCCTACAACACCTTCGAAATCCGTTGTAGGGGCGACCTGCGGTCGCCCGGCTCCTTCTACGAGCCGCTGGCCCCCTTCAGATACTTGTCGAGGAAGGTCAGCGTGGCCGCGTAGGCTTTCTCCTGGGTGTCCCGGCGGGCGAAGCCGTGCCCCTCGTTCGGGAAGAGGAGGAACTCGACCGGTACCCCCTTCTTCTTGACCGCGTCGACGATCTCCGACGACTCCGCCTTCAGCACGCGCGGATCGTTCTCCCCCTGGAGCACGATGAGCGGCCGCTCGATCTGGTCGGCGTGGAAGAGCGGCGAGATCTTGCGCAGGTAGTCGGCGTCGGCCTTGGGGTCCCCCAGCTCCTTGTAGAGGGAGTCGCGGGTCGGCCCCCACCAGGCGGGGATGCTCTCCAGGGTACGCAGCCAGTTGGAGACGCCGTAGAGGTCCACGCCGGCCGCGAACTCCTTCGGCCGGAAGGCCAGCGCGGCGAGCACCATGTAGCCGCCGTAGCTGCCGCCCAGGATGCCGATCCGGCCCGGATCCACCCACCCGGTCGCGGCGAACATCCGCTTGGTCGCCACGCAGTCGTCCAGATCCCCCTCGCCGTGCTTGCGGTCGTCCATCGCGTAGAAGGCCTTGCCGTAGCCGCTGCTCCCCCGGTTGTTGATGGCGTAGACGGCATAGCCATGGTTGACCAGGTACTGGGTCAGCCCGCTGTAGCCGACCCGCGACTGGCCGCCGGGGCCGCCGTGAACCACGACCAGGCCGGGCACCTTGGCGGCCGGCGAGGCGGTCAGCGGCTTGTAGAGCAACCCGGGGATCTCGGTGCCGTCGAACGACTTGAACCGCACCACCTGCGGCGGCACCAGGTCCTTGGCGTCGATCGCCGCGTTGAGCGCGTGGGTGAGCTGCCGGACCTTGCCGGTTGTGAGATCGCTGACGTAGAGGTCGCGCGGGCCGGCCGACTCGGCGTAGAAGGCCATCAGCGAGCCGTTCGGCTGGAAGTTGATGCCGGTGATGTCCGCCTGCATCGCCGGCAGCTTCACCGGCTTCATCCCCGCCGCCTGGAAGACCTGCAGCTCGGTCTTGGCGTCGTTGTTGATAGAGATGGTGAACCAGCGCCCGTCGCGGGAGAAGCCGGCCCCCTGCACGTCCCACTTGGGGCGCGTCACCTCGGTGCGCTGGCCCGTGGCGAGGTCGTAGCGCACCAGGTAGGCGAACTGGGACCCCTTGTCGGTCGTGTAGTAGAGGCTCTTGCCGTCAGGGCTGAAATCCTCTCCGGAGTTGGCCACCTCGGCGCCGGCGTCCACGTGGGAGGCGAGGTTGGTGATCTTGCCCGTGGTGCGGTCGTAGAGGTCGACGTCGGAGGCGGCGTTGGTGACCGATTTGGCGAGGGCGACGTAGCGGCGGTCGGGCGAGACGGCGCCGGGGAGGTAGTCCCCCTCGTTCTTGTAGAGGAGCTTGCGCTCGTAGCCGTCGAGCGTCATCTCGTAGACGTCGAAGACGCTGGCGTTGCGCTCGTTGGTGCTGAGGAAGAAGCTCTTGTCGTCCCGCGCCCAGCCCATGAACTCGGCCTTGAGCTTGTCCCCCGGGGTGAGGTCGCGGACCTTGCCGTCGGGCGACTGCACGTAGAGGTGGTTCTGCTCGTTCCCCCCCTGGTCGCTGGTATAGAGGAAGCGCTCGTCGTGGGGGAAGTAGCCGATCGGCTGAATGGCGCTGACCTTGGAGTCGGTGAGCTGGACGGGCTTGCCGCCGTCGACCGGGATCGCGAAGGCGTTGAAGACGCCCGTCTGGTTGCTGCCCACCAGGAGCTTGCGGCCGTCGGGTGAGAAGGAGGCGCCGCCGTACGCGGTGTTGGCGAGGAACTGGTCGATCGTGTACTGCTTGACCTGCCGCGGCGCTCCGGTGGCGGCCGGCTTCGCCGGCGGCTTTGCGCTCGCGGCTCCCGCCAGGAGAGTCACCAGCCCCAGGCCGGTCAAAGCGATACGAAAGGGAGTTTTCATCAGGGGGATCTCCTCAAGAAATTGCGTGCATCATCTCACGAGTGGCGAAAAGCCGTGCCGGGTACCCGCCGGCGGGAAGAGGATGAGGAGGCATTCTCCACCCCGCGCGGCGGGCCCCGGCCCGGGTACGTCGTGCGGGCGTGAAGGTTGCGCTCGCACACCTTCCCAACGCGCGAGGGCCGGAGGTTCTTACCGGCTGTTCTTACCGGATACCGCGTATCCGGTCAGCTCCACGTACCCGGAGCCCCGTACCGGCTTGCCGCGGCGGGTCCCCGCGATTTCGACCGCCCCCTCCCAGTAGCGGAAGGAGACGTCGAGCTCCTGATCGGCGAGCAGCGGGCGGACGTCGAGGTCCAGGCCTTCGCTAGGGACGCGCACGTGCCAGCGGGCGGGGTACCGGGCGCCGCTCCGCGGGCTTCGCCACTCGCCGGAGCCCGTCACCTGGAAATCGGCGAGCGCGAGCGGCCGGGACGCGCCGCCGGGTGCGATCACGGTGCCGCTGCTCGCCGGATCGGCGGCGCCGTCCTTCCTGCGCAGCCGGTAGAGCATGAGGTCCGAGCCGTCCGCGAGCTGGAGGGAGAACCAGTCCCAGCCCACCTGATCCCTGCCGAGCGCGCTGGTGCTCCATTCGCGGTCCATCCAGGAGTCGCCGGTCACCGCGAAGCGTTCCCCGCCGGCGCGCACCGTGCCCGTGGTCGGCATGCGGGTGAGGGAGTAGTAGTAGGAGGCGTTGCCCGGCTCGGCGCTCTTGCGGCTGAGCCCCCGCTCCCCCTGGAGCACGGGGGGCTTCCCCGGCCGCAGCAGAAGATCGATCGCCACGTCTCCCGCCGCGGCGGCGAGGCGCATCGGAAAGACCGGAGCGCCCGCGGCCGTCCAGTCCTTGACCCAGACCCGGAAGGGCATGCCCTCGGCCCCCGCCAGGCCGACCGCGTCCCGGCTCCAGCGCTCGAAGGAGTGGAACCGCTTCCCGTCGACGTCGCTCACCGTGAAGTGGGCGAGCCACGCCTGCCGGGTGGCCCAGGCGGAGGCGCGGGGGGGCATGGCGGGCGCCAGACCTGAGCGGAAGAAGGTGAGCTGAAAACCGAAGCGCCGCCCCGCGGCCGTCGCGAGGTTCCCGGTGTAGTACCACCACTCGGTGCGGAACTCCGGATGCGGTCCATGGTCAGCCGGAAAGTGGAACTCCCGCGGCGCCAGCGCCCGGGCGTAGCCCCGGTCGTCGGCGCTCCGCAGGGCGCCGGCGACGGAGAGGGAGGCCCGGGGCTGGGGATCGGGCTTCCCACAGGCGAAGGCGAAGAGGAGGAGGCCGGCGAGGAGGAAGAGTCCGGGATTGAGGAAGGGCGACCGCCAAAGCCCGGGATTGAAATCCCGGGCTACCAACGGCCGTCCTCCGGACTTCATCTGCTTCTTTGGGAAGTCCCGGAGGGGACGGCCGTCTGTAGCCCGGGATTTCAATCCCGGGCCTTGAGGTCGAACCGTACCCACAATCCGCATCCTCACTCCTCCCGCAACGCCAGCGCCGGCGACGTCCGCGCCATCTTGAAAGCCGGGTAGAGCCCGGCGAGCAGGGCGGCGGCGAGGGCGAGGAGGAGCGCCTGGAGGAGGATCCCGGGGGCGAGCTCCATGCGGATCGTCCAGCCGAAGGAACGGCGGTTGATGACGTAGATCATCACCGCCGCCAGAGTCATGCCGACCGGCAGCGAGAGGAGGCCGGCGGCGAGCCCCATCAGGCCGGTCTGCGCGGTCACCAGCTGCCAGACCTGTCCCGGGGTCATGCCGTTCGCCCGCAGCACGCCGAGCTCGCGGGCGCGCTCGAGCTGGAGCGCCATCAGCGACGAGAGCACGCCGATGAAGGCCACCAGTCCCGCCAGCAGGCGCAGGACGGAGGTGATCAGGAAGGTGCGGTCGAAGATCTCGAGCGAGATCTTCTTCAGCGAGCGGTTCGACTGGATCGCCAGCGCCCGCTCGGAGCCGATCGTCGTCCGCAGCCGCTCGGCGACCCGGTCCGGATCGGCGCCCGGCGCCAGATCGAGCGCGAAGCCGGTGAGGAACGGGTCGTTCCAGTGGCGCAAGTAGGTCGCCCGGCTCATCAGGACGACCCCCTGGTCGGAGGCGTAATCGTAATAGACGCCCATCACCCGGAAGTCGCGGTCCCCGCGCACGGTGCGCAGGCGGAGCGCCGAGCCGGCCCCCAGGCCGGTGCGGGAGGCGAAGGGCTCGGAGACGAGCACCGCATCCCGCGCCTGGAACGCCGGCCAGGCGGTGGCGGGCCGCCCCTCTTTGAGCTCGAAGGTGCGGGCGAGCTTCCGCTCGCCGGCACCGATGGCCACGATGCGGATCGGCCCGGCGGGGGAGGGGAGCCTGACGCGGCGGAGCGTGTGCCCCCCGGCGACGCCCGGCAGCGCCAGCGCCCGGGCGGCCACCGCCGGATCGAGGTCCGCGCCGCTGAACCCCCCCGCCCGGCTGGGCACGGAGACGTAGACGTCCGACTGCAGCGTCATTTCGAGCCAGCGCACCACCGTCTGCCGGAAGCTGTCGACCATTACGCCGATCCCCACCGTCACCGAGACCGCGATCACCAGGGCGGCGATGGCCACCGCCGTGCGCGACAGGGAGGCGACGACGCCGCCGGCCGCCATCCGGCCCAGGACGCCGAGGGTGGCCCCCAGCGGGCGGCGGAGGAGCCGCATCAGCAGGACGGTAGCGATGGGGGCGAGCAGGGCGCACCCCAGGATCACGGCGAACAGCCCCACGAAGCTCACCGCCAGGTTGGGCGGCGCCAGCAGCCCGGCGCCGGCGGCGAGCAGGCCGATCCCCCAGGCCGTGGCGCGCGGCAGGGAGCGGCGCAGCCGCGCCTCCAGCGTCGAGCGCAGGAGCGCCGCCCGCGGCGGCGCCTGGGTGGCCTCGATCGCGGGGACGAGCGCCGCCAGCAGCGTGGCCCCGAGGCCGAGCAGCGCTCCCACGGCGAGCGTCGCGGGCGGGATCGCCAGCTCGCGCACGGAGACCACGAAGTAGAGGTCGTTGATCGTCTGCGTCACCAGCCGCACCAGCCCGCGCCCGAGGAGCACCCCGGCGCCGAGCCCGGCGGCGGTGCCGAGCACGCCCACCGCCGCCGCCTCGCCCAGCACCAGCGTGAAGATCTCCCGCCGGGAGACCCCCAGCGCCCGCAGGGTGCCGATCCACTGCCGGCGCTGCACCACCGAGAAGGTCATCGTGTTGTAGATCAGGAAGGCGCCGCAGACCAGCGCCAGCATCGAGAGGGCGGTGAGGTTGAGGCGGAAGGCGCGCGTCATCTCCTCGGTGGTGCGGGTGCGCCCCGAGGCGGGGAGGATCTGGACGCCCGGCGGCAGCACCGCCCGCGCCCGGGCGAGCTGCCGCCGCCCCGCCTCCCCCTCCTCGACGATCAGGTCGATGCGGTCGATCCGCCCCACGCGCCCGAGCGTCTCCTGGGCGGAGGCGATGTCCATCACCAGCAGATCGCCGATCGCCCGGCGGGTGTTCGCGTCCTCCGGCTCCAGCGTGCCGGCGAGCGTCAGCCGCCGCTCGGCGCCTTGGGCGCGCACGGTGAACGGGTCCCCCGGACGGAGCCCCAGCTCCCGCGCCGTGCCCGCCGCCAGCACGCCGGTCCCCGGGCGGGTGAGCAGAGGGGCGAGATCGACGGAGGTTCCCCCTTGCCGCGATCCGCCCGTGGCGCCGCCGAGATAGGAGCGGAACGGACCCTCGGAGAAGGGATCGACGCCGAGCAGGTGGAGCGTCCGGGCGGGGCGGCCCGGTGTCGCCGGCGAACCGGCGGGGAGGCTCACCCAGTCGTCGACCACGGGGGCCGCCCTGTCGAGGCCGGCCTCCAGCTCCAGGCGGCGGAAGGCGGTGTCGGGGATCCCTCCCGGGCCGCCGACCACCTGGTGCGTGGCCCTGCCGGTGACCGCCTCGGTCGAGAGCGTGAAGGCGCGGCTGGCGCTGGCGTTGGCGAGGCCGATCGAGACCACCACCGCCACCCCCAGGGCGACGCCGAGCACCGCGAGGCCGAACTGCCAGGGGTGGCGGAGGAGGTAGCGCAGGCTGGAGTGCCAGAGGAGGCTCATGCCCCGCGCTCCACCAGCCGGCAGTCCTCGATGCGGAACACGCGGTCCGCGAGCCCCACCACCTCGGGGCTGTGGGTGACCATCACCATGGTCTTGCCGGCCTGCCGGGTCAGGCGGTCGAGGAGGTCCAGCACCTGGAGGCCGGTCTCGAGGTCCAGGTTGCCGGTCGGCTCGTCGGCGAGCACGAGCAGGGGATCGTGCGCCAGGGCCCGCGCCACCGCCACCCGCTGCTGCTCGCCGCCGGACAGCCGGTCCGGGTAGCTGGACGCCCGGTCGGCGATCCCCACCTCCTCGAGCAGGGCGAGCGCCGCCCGCCGCTGCCCGGGGCCGACGCGCCCTTTCAGCTCCATGGGCAGGAGCAGGTTCTCCTCGACGGTGAGGGTGGGGATGAGGTTGAAGAACTGGAAGACGAAGCCGATCTTGTCGCGGCGGAAGAGAGTCCGCTCGCGCTCGGAAAGGGAGGAGATGTCGACGCCGTCGATCACCACTTCGCCGGAGCTGGGCTGGTCGATGCCGGAGAGCAGGTTGAGCAGCGTCGACTTCCCCGTGCCGCTCCGCCCGATCAGGACCGCGAATTCACCCCGCTCGATCGCGAGGCTGGCGTCGCACAGCACCATCCGCCGCCGGCTCCCCTCCAGGTAGTCCTTGCTGAGGTTCCGCAGCTCGATGAGGGGGGCGGGCATGGCCCGGGGATGGTATAACGAGCCAGGGAGAGACAGCGCTCTCCGAAAAGGTTCGTGGTATCGTGAAGACGCGACAAGATTCCAACCCATCGCGTTCCGAGGACCGGGATATGGCGACGCCAGCCTACAAACCGAGATTTACCTACGAGGATTACCTGCTCTTCCCGGATGACGGCCGACGCCACGAGCTGATCGGAGGAGAGCACTACGTGTCCCCAGCACCTAGCGAAAAGCATCAGATCGCCGCCGGGAATCTGCACCTCGATCTTGGAGGGTTCGTCCGCAACCACGGGTTGGGGCGCGTTTTCTTCGCTCCCTTCGACCTGGTGCTCTCCGAGCAGGATGTCGTCCAGCCGGACCTGCTGTTCATCTCACACCAGCGCGCAGCGGTCGCAAAGCGCCAGGGGACTTCGGCCGTCCCCGAACTGGTGATCGAGATCCTCTCCGAATCCAACCGGAAGACGGACGAGATCACCAAGCGCAAGCTGTACGAATGGGCTGGCGTGCTGGAGTACTGGATCGTCGATCCCGTTCTGGAGACGGTGAAGGTCTACCGTCTCAACAGCGGCGTCTACGAGCGCGTCGCCGAGCTGTCGGCCGAGGCGGGGGACCGGCTGGAGACGCCGCTGCTGCCCGGGCTGATGATCCCGGTAAGCCAGATCTTCAAGTAGAAATCCGCTCACCTACCACCAGCTTCGCCACCGCCGCCAGGAGCTCCGCGGCCTCCACCGGCTTGGCGACGTGCACCTGGTAACCGGCCTCCAGGGCGCGCCGACGGTCCTCGGGACGCGCGAGGGCGCTGACCGCGGCGGCGGGGGTGGTTCCGCCCTGGTCCGGCGGCAGGGCGCGGAGCCGGCGGACCAGCTCGTAGCCATCCTCGCCCGGCATGCCGAGATCGCTCACCAGCACGTCCGGACGGCGGCGGCGGACCGCCTCCAGGGCCTCAGCCGCCGAGGTGACGGTCTCGACCTCGGCGTCGCACTCCACCAGGATCCGTTCGAGGAGCTCGCGGGCGTCGCCCTGATCGTCCACGACGAGCACCCGCACCCCGCGGAGCGTCACGCAGGCTTCATCGGTCGCGGCGGCGGAACCGACCGGCGGCCGGCGGCCGGGAGACTCCCCAACCTGCTCGGGCGCAACGTGCGGCAGGAGGATCGTGAAGGCCGCGCCCTTTCCCTGGCCGGGGCTGGTGGCCGTCACCGTGCCGCCGTGCAGCTCGACGAACTGCTTGACGATCGCGAGCCCCAGGCCCAGGCCACCGGACCGGCGGGTGGTCGAGGCGTCCGCCTGCCGGAAACGGTCGAAGAGGTAGGGAGCGAACGCCGGGTCGAACCCCTGGCCGGTGTCGCTGACGCGGATCTCGACGCTGCCCGCCGTCCGCGCCAGCTCGACGCGCACCGTGCCCCCCGCAGGGGTGAACTTGATCGCGTTCGACAGCAGGTTCCAGACCACCTGCCGCAGGCGGTCCGGATCGCCGGTGATGATGCCGTCCTGGCGGTCGATCGCCTGCACGATGCCGATCCCCTTGGCCTCGGCGGCCAGCCGCACGGCTTCCGTGGCGCTCTCGACGACCGCGGAGAGGTCGACCGGCTGGATCTCCAGGCGCATCTTGCCGGAGATGATGCGGCTCATGTCGAGGAGATCCGAGATCATCTGCGACTGGAGGCGGGCGTTGCGCTCGATCACCTCGAGGCCCTGGTCGACCGCCTTGGGATCCCCCTTCTTCCTCTGCAGGATCTGCGTCCAGCCGAGAATGGCATGCAGCGGCGTGCGCAGCTCGTGCGAGAGGGTGGCGACGAAATCGTCCTTGAGCCGGTTCGCCCGCTCGGCCTCACCGCGCGCCGCGCGCTCGCTGTCGAGGAGCTGGAGCCGCTCCTCGGCCACCTCCCAGGCGGCGCGCAGCACCTCGTTGGCGTGCGTGCGCTCGTGGATGTCGATGTGCAGGCCGGCCCACTCGCGGATGCCGCCGGAGCCGTCGGGGAGCGCCACGGCGCGGGCCGCCATGTAGCGGTACTCGCCGTCGTGGCGGCGCACCCGGTGCTCGACCTCGTAGGGAATCCTCTCGACGAGCGCCCGCGACCAGGCCTCGATCGTGGCGGGGCGGTCGTCCGGATGAATGGCGGCGAGCCACCCCCACCCCCAGAGCTCCTCGAAGCTCTGGCCGGTGAAAGCGCTCCATTCCGGCTGCCCGGTCTCGAACTCGCCGGTCGCGGACCGGTTCCAGACCATCGCCGCGACGGCCTCGACCAGGGTGCGGTAGCGCTCTTCGCTGGGGTGCAGGAGACGAGGATCGGCTACGGAGAGCTCGCTAATCATCTTGATGAAACCCCGAGCTGTGGACCGGGATGAGCCCCGATCGAGCAGCTTCTTGCCGAGATAAAAAAGCGCGAACCCTTGCCTGAGCCAGGTGGGTGCTGTTGGAACTCCCCTTTAAACATCAAGGACCGGGAGGACATTCCTGGAGACGACGGCCAACGACGTTTGGCGGAGTTGTCCCGCAATCACAGGAACCTGACACTCTGGAGATAACCTGACGCAGTTTTGCAGGGTTCGTCGTATATCGACGTTCATGAATGTTTTGTTTCCGCCGTCTCTCCGACGGCGATTCTTGGGGGGAAAACGATGAGCAGAGCACTGCCCGAGCCGTGGCGCGTCAAAGTCGTCGAAAAGATCCAGCTCCTGCCGCGCGAAGAGCGTGAGCGCCTCCTGATCGAGGGGGGATTCAGCCTGTTCAAGATCCCTTCCGAGGCGGTGTTCATCGACCTGTTCACCGACTCCGGCACCTCGGCGATGTCCGACTGGCAGTGGGCCGGCATGATGCAGGGGGACGAGGCCTACGCCGGCGCCCGCAACTTCTTCCATCTCCAGGAGTCGATCCAGGACGTCTTTGGCTTCCCGGCCTTCCTCCCCGTCCACCAGGGGCGCGTGGCCGAGAACCTCCTCTTCTCGACCCTGCTCACCCGGCCCGGCATGGTGATCCCGAACAACAGCCACTTCGACACCACCCGGGCCAACATCGAGGTCAATCACGGCATTGCCCTCGACCTCGTCATCCCCGAGGGGCGGGACGCCCAGGCCAATCACCCCTTCAAGGGGAACATGGACCTCCTGCGCCTGCGCAAGCTGTTCGTCGAGGAGCCGGGGAACATCCCGGTCTGCATGCTCACCCTCACCAACAACTCCGGCGGCGGCCAGCCGGTCTCGCTGGCCAACGTCAAGGCCGTCTCCGCGCTCTGCCGCGAGTTCGGCATCCCCTTCTACATCGACGCCTGCCGCTTCGCCGAGAACGCCTGGTTCATCAAGCAGCGCGAGAAGGGCCAGGCCGGCCGCTCGGTTGCCGAGATCGTGCGCGAGGTCTTCAGCTACGCCGACGGCTGCACCATGAGCGCCAAGAAGGACGGCCTCGCCAACATCGGCGGCTTCCTGGCCAGCCGGAACGAGGAGCTGCTGGAGACGCTGAAGCAGAGATTGATCGTCATCGAGGGGTTCCCCACCTACGGCGGGCTCGCCGGGCGCGACCTCGAGGCGGTGGCGCGCGGCCTGCGCGAGGTGCTGGACGAGAACTATCTGCGCTTCCGCATCGGGCAGGTGGAGAGCTTCGGCGCCCTGCTGACCGCGGCCGGCATCCCGATCATGCAGCCCACGGGCGGCCACGCCGTCTACATCGACGCCAAGCAGCTCCTGCCGCACATCCCGGCGCTGGAGTTCCCTGCCCAGGCGCTCTCGGTGGCCCTCTACCGCGAGGGGGGGATCCGCGGCGTCGAGATCGGCAGCGTGATGTTCGGCAGCGAGCACCCGGAGACCGGGGAGCCGATCCCCGCGCCGATGGAGCTGATCCGCCTCGCCGTACCGCGGCGCGTCTTCACCAACTCCCACCTGGAGTACGTCGCGGGGGTGCTGGAAGACATCCGTGATCAGCGCCACGCCCTGCGTGGGCTGCGCATGACCTACGCGCCCAAGGTGCTCCGCCACTTCTCGGCCCGTTTCGAGGAGATCCCGGCGTCGGTGGAGCAGCCGATGGCCCTCGCGGTCTGATCGGCAAGCATCACCCGCCGTCGAGCAGGCCGCGAATCAGGTTGCGCTTGGAGAAATCGCCGAGGCTGGCGTAGGTCAGGAGCGCTTCGTGTCCGAGCAGGCGGCGGCGATTTCGTCGATGGGAAGGCCCCGATCCCTCAATTCCCGGGCCTTCCCGGCCAGATCCTCCCACCACTGGATCTTGCGGGCGAGCCGCCCCGGAGCGTCGTCGAGAACCCCCGCGTGATCGCAGATCAGCAGCTCCGGCTCCAGAGCGAGCACCCGCCGCAGCGAGTCGAGATGCTGTCCGACGTTCTCGATCCGCCGGAGCAGCTTGACCCGCTCGTGCACGAAGAGGTCCCCCGCGAACAGCCAGCGCCGGCCCTCCTCGAAGAAGGCGACGTGGCTGAACGCGTGCCCCGGCGTGGGGATCACCCGCAGCCGGTATCTCTCCCCCTCGACGGTCTCCTCGAGCGGCTCGGCGCGGAAGGTCCGCGGCCGGCCCCCCCAGACGACCTTGCGGTAGAGCGGCATCCGCAGACCCGCGGCGAAGATCGGCACCGCCCCCGCCGGCCCGAAGACCGGCAATCCCAGCTCCTCCCCGAGCGCCGCCGCCCCGCCGATGTGGTCTTCATGATGATGGGTGAGGAGCACCCGCCGCACCGGTCCGCCGCGGGCCCATGCCACCAGCCGCGCCGCCGTCGCCGGCGGGCCGGTGTCGATCAGCAGGTCCGCGAACGCGTAGGCCGACACCTCCCGCACCGGCCGGCCGAAGATCGTCGGCGCCATGCGGATGCGGGTGAGGGGGCCGTGGGGGGTGGGGTGGAACACGAGTAGAAGCCTGTCGCCATGACTCGTCGCGCTCCGATCCACGGACAGGAACAGGAGCGCGTTGGAAGCGAGTAACGCTATCCCGGACCGTGGCCCGCCGCAAATTCAGTTTTTGTACAAATAGATACACGATTCTATAACTGCCGGCCCATTCGCCTCTCAGCTCTCCTGGTGCCGTGCTCATTCATCGACGACTTGAAGCTTCCTGACGCGCCGGTCCGGCACTCCAGGGCGGCACAACTCGTCCCTTGGAGAAACCAGACGATCTTCCTGGACCGGTGGCAATATAATTGCACATAAACGAATTTGCGTTTCCAATGCAGGGAATGAGACTTTCGGAGATCTTCAATGAAGAGGCAGACTAACTATTCCTCCGCCCTCGCATGGGCCCTTCTTGGTGCCGGGTTGCTGATGACCTTCTCTACCAGCAGGCCGCTGGGCGCGCAAAGTGGTCTACGGACCGGCATGACCTGGACGGTTGTGGGCCAGCAGAACGGGTACGTTCACGTCGGCAGGGACGCGCAGACGAACGCATACTCCGGGGATACCACGATCGATCAATACCTTCCGATTCTATGTGTGCTGGTCGACGGCCGGACCGCCCCGAGCGGCATCACCTTCGACAGCTACAACGGATGGGCTCGTGGCGCGGTCCGGGCGACGGCGGCGGTCCGGGGCGCCTTGCTCACCTCTCAGCAGCAGGGTAACGCCATCTGCGCCGAAGCTTTCGGCACCGGCTGGCGCCTCGCCGAATTCCACGATGGGCGCTACGGGGCCGGCTTCTCCGCATCCAGCGGATGGTCGTACTGGGCCGCTGGACAGTTGACGCCCGGGACCCGCTTCTGGGTCGCCATCAGCGACCAGCCGGCCAACCCCTGGAATTCCGCCGGCCAGGTGCCGCCTCCGGTCGCCACTCCCGAGGACGACACCGTGCTCAAGACCCGTCTGCAGGAGGTGATGCAACCGTTGTTGACGTTCCTGCAGGACTCACGGTTTCGCAACGTCGTCACCGCCGGTGTCCTGAGGCGCTTCGACGGCGACGACAACGTCCTGCTGGCCGACGTGCTGAGGGACGCGGAACAGGCGCAGGTCGTCGACGCGAGCTCCCCAGCCTGGCAATCCCTCAAGGCCCAGGTGGCGCAGTTCCAGAACATCAACGGCCACGTCTACTACCCGCAGATCTACATCCCCAACTTCGCGGACGGCGCCGTTCCCGACACCGACGTGACGATGGTGGTCTTCGAAAGCGACTTGAGCAGGACTCAACTGCCGGCCTACCAGTTGGACCGGAGCGGGGTGCTCCGTCCCACCAGCCAACCCGTCGACGAGACCTACGCGGAGGCGCATGAGGTCTGGGTGCTGTCCGTGAACGAGCGGGTCGACCTCGACCCTGCAACGCTGGCGACCATCCGCTCGCTGGACGCGACAGGCGCGACGTCCCGCAAATCCCGAGCGGGTACGCTCGTCGCTCCGGCAACCGCATCAACCCTGCTCATCCCGCAGCCGGCGGTCTCCGCGTCCCGGACGACGAAGCCCACCGTCCAGGCGCTGAGCAAGAGCCTCGCCTGCAATCCAACCGGGCTCAGGAACAACAACGGCCGGGAATACCTCCAGCAGTTCAGGGTCCAGAACCCCTCTTCCGTCGAGAACTGGACGGCGGGAAAGCTCGAGCCGCAAGTCATCATCGTGGGCAAGGGTGGGGCGGAGATCGGAAACAAGATCTTCGGCAAGATCAAGCGCAAGACCATCAAAAACTGGTACAGCCCGGGCCTGTTCCTCACCACCTGGGACCGCGCGACGTGGGGTGACTACTGGGCGTACAAGTGGGTCGAGCTCGACGCTGGGCCGAAGATCGAAATCTCCCTCGGACTCGGCGCCTACATCAAACAGCTTCTCAACATCCCCGTCACCCTCGACGTAAAGGCGACCTTTGACAAGAAGTTCGACGACATGGGCTCCGGCGTCGTCGGGTTCAACGATTCCACCTACACGCAGTACGGCACCGGGATCGTCGACTGGACCGTGTGCAGCGTGGGTGGGGACGGCGGCACCGGCAACGACAACCTGGCCATCGCGGCGATTGTGGCCGCGTCTTCGACGTATCCCTATTCAGGGTATGCCGCGTCGCGTGTGAACGACGGCTCACGAGACACCGCGCTCGGCGGTGCCGCCAGCTGGGTGAATGCCGACAGCTCCGCCCCCAACGGCTTCCTGCCGCAATGGGTTCAGCTCGACTTCGGAACCAACAAGACGTTCTCCAGAGTGGTGGTGTATACGAGCGCGGGGTACCCCATCCAGGATTTCAAGATCCAGATCTACAACGGGTTCTCCTGGGTGGATGTCGCATCCGTGGTTGGCAATACGGCCCTGACGGTGACCGTCCCCTTTGCGCCCCAGACCGCCCGGCTGGTGCGCATCCTCGGCACCAAGGGGCCGAATATCCAGCCCCAGTACGTCCGCGTGAACGAGTTCGAGGTGTATCCGTGACGCGGACCCGCTGAGGAGAACCAAGGCAACCCGCGAAAGGTGACAGCGGTGCCCGGTGCCGAGCCGGGCATCGCTGTTCATTCCCCGGAACCGTCAATCGAACACGAGATGCTGCCGGCCGTCCGGCGTCGCGACGCTCACCGGCTCGACGCCGAACGCCGTGCGGACGTTCGCCGGCGTCATCACCTGGACGGGCGGTCCTGCCGCGAGAACGGCGCCGTCGTGCATCAGGACGAGCTGGTCGGCGAAGCGCGCCGCCAGGGCCAGGTCGTGGACGACGCCGACCACGGTGATATCCGGCGCGGCGCCGAATTCGCGCAGCTTTCTCATCAAGTCGATCTGGTGGCCGATGTCGAGGAAGGTGAGCGGCTCGTCGAGGAAGAGAACCCGCCCCCCCTCGGCGCGCGGCTGCCAGACCTGCGCCAGCACGCGCGCGAAGTTGACCCGCTGCTTCTCGCCGCCGCTCAGCGTCGGATAGCTGCGGCCGGCGAGATCCTCGACGTCGCAATAGCGCATGACCTCGGCAACGACCGCCGTGTCGCGCGCCGCCGGCCGGCCGCTGAAGTGCGGGTAGCGGCCCATCATCACCACCTCGTGGACCCAGAGCGGGAAGGCGATCTCGATCGCTTGCGACAGCACCGCCCGGCGCTGGGCCAGGGCCTGCTCGCCGGCGCGCGCGACGTCGGCGCCGCCGTAGAGCACCTGGCCGGACCGCGGCTTGAGCAGCCGCGAGAGGACTTTCACCAGCGTCGACTTGCCGGCGCCGTTCGGACCGATGATCAGGTGCAGCCGCCCCGGCTCGAACGTGGCCGAGACGCCGTGGAGGATCTCGTGGCTGCCGGCCGCGTAGACGATGTCGCGCCCTTCGATCACGTTCAGGTCCGTTCAGAATACGGATCAGAATACATAGCGCCCGCGCCGTAAAAGCGACAGGAACACCGGCACGCCGACGACCGAGGTGACGATGCCGATCGGCAGCTCGGCCGGCCGCAGCGCGACGCGCGCGACGAGATCGGCAAGGGTGAGCAGCGTGCCGCCGAGTAAGGCGCTGGCCGGGATCAGGTACCGGTTGTCGGCGCCGCCCAGCATGCGAAGGATGTGCGGCACGATCAGCCCGACGAAACCGATCACCCCCGTGAACGCTGTCGCGATCGCCACCATGCCGACGTTGATGGCGAGGACGATCCACTTCAGCCGCCCGACGTTCACCCCGAGATAGGTGGCCTCGTCGTCGCCGATCAGCAGCGCGTTGAGCGGCTTGGCGTAGCGCATCGCCAGCAGCGTGCCCGCGATGGTGGCGGCGCCGACCACCTCCACCATCTGCCAGTTGGCTGCCGAGAGCGTGCCGAGGTTCCAGAACGCGATCGAGCGCGCCTGCGGATCGCGGGCGATGTAGGTGAGGAAGCCGATGCCGCTCAGGAACAGCGCGTTCACGGCGAGGCCGGTGAGCAGCAGCGCGGCCACCGACGCCCGGCCCCCCGGCCCCCCCTGCACGAGCCCGAACACCAGCCCCGTGGCGAGCACGCCGCCGAGGCACGCGGCGATCGGCAGCGCCCAGGGGCTGGCCTCGAAGCCGAGCGCCGAGCCGAGCACGAAGAAGAGCGCGGCGCCGAATGCCGCGCCGCTGGAGGTGCCGACCAGCCCCGGCTCGACGATCGGATTGCGGAACAGCGCCTGCATCAGCGTGCCGCCCACGCCGAGGCTGGCGCCGACGAACAGGCAGAGCAGGGCGCGCGGCACGCGCAACTCGGCGAAGATCCGCTCGTCGAGCGTGGCGCCGGTGTGCCCGGAGAGCAGGGCGGCGGAGGCCGACGCCATCTGCCGCCACGAGAAGTCGAGGGCGCCGAAGCGGATCGAGACCAGCGCCGCGACGATCGTCGCCGCGGCGAGCACCGCGAGCACTCCGCGCGTCCGGCTCATTTCGCGGGATGGATCAGCGCCGCGATCTTGGCGACGCTCTCGCCCGAGTCGGGGTTGAAGTACATCAGCTCGTGCTCCACCACCCGGTAGATGCGGTTGTTCTTCGCGGCGTTGCTGGTCGCGATGCCCGGCAGGGCCTTGATCTGGTCGAGCGAGCCGCCCAGCCGGTCGTAGCCGAACTCGGTCATCAGGATGACGTCCGGATTGGCCTTGGCGATCACCTCGGGGGAGGCCATGCGCTCCATCCCCTTCTTCTCGATCGCCATCGTGCCGCCGGCCCAGTCGATCATCCGTCCGGCGCCGCCGCCATCCCCCTTGCCGCCGCTGCCGACCACCAGGTAGATGTTCGAGGCGCGGCCGAAGTGGATCACCGCCACCCGCGGCCGGTCCGTATAGCGCTTGACCTCTTCGAGCGACTTCGCGAGGTCGCGGTCGAGCTTCCGGCAGAGCTCCTCGGCCTTCGCGTCCTTGTGGAAATAAGCGCCGATCTCGCGGATAAGCGCCTTCGTCCCGTCGATCGAGTCGTTCTTCGCCGCGAACGTCTTGGTGGGGATCTTCAGGCTCGCGATCTGCTGCATCACCTGCGGCGGCCCGACGCTGCCGTCGTGGATGATCAGCGTCGGCTTCAGCGAGAGGATTCCCTCGGCGCTGAGCGCGCGATGGTAGCCGACCGTCTGCACCTTCTTGACGGCCGGCGGGTAGGTGCTGGAGAAGTCGACGCCGACGATGTTCTGCTGGGCGCCGAGGTCCCAGATGATCTCGTTGTATTGCTGGCCGATGACGATGATCCGCTCCGCCTGCGGCGCGGCCTTCGTCTCGTTGCCGAAGCGTCCGCAGGAGGACGCCGCCAAGGCGAGGAGAGCGAACAGGACGAGTCGTTTCATGAGGGGGACTATATACCCCGGCTGCCGGCGCCACACCCTCGCGAACGGTGTACCCTGTACCCTTGAGCCCGTTGGGGGAGGAGAAGCCGGTTACGATGAGAAACGTTGTCTGGATCGCTCTGGCATGTGCCCTTCAGATGGCCGCCGGTGTCGCCGCGGCGGAGCCCCCCCCGGCGCCGGTCCGGCCCGCCGAGCTGCCGCGCGGAACCCTGGTCGAGAAGGTGACCTGCGCCGGCGCTCCCGGTCAGGCGTACGCCCTCTATCTGCCGTCCAACTACACCCCGGACCGCCGCTGGCCGATCCTCTACGCCTTCGACGCGCGTGCGAACGGCCGGCGGGTGGCCGAGCTCTTCCAGCCCGCCGCCGAGGCCCACGGCTGGATCCTGGTCAGCTCCTGGAACACGGCGAGCGATGGCCCGGCGGAGCCCAACTTCACCGCCATGCACGCCCTGTGGGCCGACACCCACGCCCGCTTCGCCATCGACGACGCGCGCGTCTACGCCGCGGGCTACTCCGGCACGGTGCGCTTCGCCTGCATGCTCGCCCTCACCGCGCCGGGGACGATCGCCGGGATCATCGGCGCCGGGGCCGGTTTCCCGTTCGGGACCCCGCCGAAGAAGGACAATCCGTTCGCCTTCTTCGGCACGGTCGGCGACCGCGATTTCAATTACTACGAGATGAACGACCTCGACGCGGCGATGGGAGCCCTCGGCCTCCCGCACCGCATCGAGCATTTCTCCGGCCCGCACGACTGGCCGCCGGCCGACCTCGCGATGAAAGCGGTCGCCTGGATGGAGCTGCAGGCGATGAAGGCGGGCAGGCGCGAGAAGAGCCCCGCGCTGATCGAGGCGGAGTGGAACCGCGACCGCGAGCGGGCCCGGACGCAGGCCGCGGCTCACCCCGCGGACGCCCTCCACACCTGGTCCGCGATGGCGGCCGACTACGCCGGGCTGCGCGACGTCGCCGAGGCCACGCGCGAGGCCGCGGCCCTCGCCGCCTCGCCGGCCTGCCGGAAGGAGCTCCGCGAGCGCGAGGAGCGGGACCACCGCGACAAGGCCCTCCTCGCCTGGGCACCGGCGATCCTGGGGCGCGCCAATCCGGTCAACGAGCCGGTGACGGTGGCGCAGATCGCCGCCGATCTCAAGATCCCGGAGCTCAAGAAGCGCGCCGAGTCGGCCGATCTCGAGGAGAGCCTCTCCGCCAAGCGGATCCTCAACACCTACCTGGGACAGACGATGTTCTACCTGCCGCAGTCGTTCCTCGAAAAGAAGGAGTACGACCGCGCCGTCTTCATGCTTTCCGTGGGTGCCGAGATCCGTCCCGAAGATCCGGACCCCTGGGTGGAGATCGCGGCGATTCACGCCCGCAAGGGGAAAGCCGGCCGCAAGAAGGCGCTGGAAGCCCTGCGCACCGCGGCGGACAAGGGGCTCGCCGATCCCGCCGAGCTGGAGCGGGACGCCTTCGCCGACCTCCGGCAAGACGAGGAGTTCCGGCGGATCGTTGCCCGGGTGGCTGAACGCCACCACGCCGCCGGGTCCGCCTGACCGCCGGCGCTATCCACGATCGAGGGCGCCCCCGCGAAGTTTCCTCCACGATCCGGAGGACTTCATCGGCTCCCCGCCGGGATCGGCAGCGTCCCCCTGGGGATGGGCGGGTGCCTCGCGGGATTTTGTACGTGCCCCGCTGGAAGGGTCAGGCGCCCGGTGGGGAGCGGTTGCGTCCCGGTGGGGCGCGTCGGGTCCCCGGCGGGTTTTTACCGGCGCCCCGAGGGGCGCGTGCCCTCCCACCTGGGGAGCGGACGGCGTCCGGCGGGGACCGTACGATTCTCCTCGGGGCTCGAGCCAAAACCCGCGGGGATGGAGAGGCTCCCCTCGGGGAGCGGCCGGGAGCTCGGGACCGCGGAACCGCGCCCCGGGGGGATGCGACCGCCGGCAGGGAGGGCGGTGGAATGCCCCGCGGATGCCGTCATGAGGGAAGGCTCGAGGGCCGCGGACGCTGCCGCCTGCCACCCCGCAATCGCCGAGATCCTTCCACCCTCAGGCCTGTTCTTGCCGCCAGCGAGCGAGCTCTTCCTCGAATCCATCCTGAAGCTCTTCCACAGGCCAGCCGCCCACGGCTTGCTCCAATCGCTCGACCGGACGACGTTCTGCATCCTTGCCAGTTCCACCAGAGTTGGACCGGACCAGAACTCTCCCGGGATGACGCCATGGCTCTTCGGGGCTCTCCTATTGCGGCAGCCATCAATTTACCTCCAGGGTAAGAGATCCAGGTTTGCCGAAATCGGTCCAAACGGGTAAGTTATGCCCTGTGCTACACAGCATAGTCAATCCCGAGGTGAGCGCGTGATAACGGAAATCGAAATCGAAGGCTTCAAGAGCCTGGAGAAGGTCCGCCTGAAGTTGGGGAAGTTCAACCTCTTCATAGGAGCCAACGCCAGTGGGAAGTCGAACTTTTTCGACGCCTTACGAGTGCTCCAGGGAATCGGGAACGGATTTTCGATTGAAGAGATCTTTCAGGGGAGGCCCAAGAGCGCAACCAGCGAGGTTTGGGAGGGAATTCGCGGTGGAATCGCCAAGGCCAAATTCATGAACCAAGCCTCCGGAGATCAAAATGGCGGCCTTATCCATTTTCAGGTTGGTCTGAAAGCCCCTCGGGGCTCTCATGACTTCTCCTACTCAATCAGTCTTTCTCCGGATCATGGATCCATTGAGTTTGAGACCTTGAAGGTCGATGCCAAGCCGGTTTTCAACGTCACGCCTGAGACCACGGCGCTTTCCGATTTATGGATGTTACGGGAGCAGGCTAAGAGAGGACGTCCAGCTCTCCCCGCATTGAGCAGCTTAGGCTTCTTGATGCTGCTTGAAGGTAGCGAAGAAGAAGAGCGGAAGGCTTGCGTGAAGTTGTTGAGCAACATGCAGCGCCTCTCGCCTGTGCCTGAGATTCTTCGGGACTACGGGCAACTCTTTCTTGCCAATCGAATCGGAGAATCCGGAGAAAATTTTGCGTCCCTGGTCAAGTCCATTCTTGGTTCCAAGGAGGACGGTGTTGCTTATGTTTCTTGGTTACGGGAGCTTCTTTCTTCCGAGGCCGAAGACATCGAGATTCTCTCCGGCGCCGTAGGAGAGCCTCTTTTCGCTCTCAGAAGAGGGAAGTTGTTATTCCCTGCTCATATTCTCTCCGACGGTACTCTTCGTTTTGCGGCCCTGGTTGCTGCCTTCTTTCAGCCAGACATGCCTGATATCATCACGATCGAGGAGCTCGAGAACGGAATTCATCCAGCCCGCCTCCGTCTCCTGGTCGAGCTGTTGAAGTCACAATCATCAGAGAACGGCCCTCAGGTCTTCGCTACCACTCATTCTCCCGTTGTCCTCGCCTGGCTCGACGAGAGCGACTATGAGACCACCTTCTTCTGCAAGCGCGACGAGGAGACCGGCGCCTCGATCATCAAGCCGCTCAGCGAAGTCCCTCGTTTGGTCGAGCTGGTCAAGAAATATTCCCTGGGCGAGTTGCTGACGGAAGGTTGGATGGAGACTGCGCTTTGAGCTTCGATGTGCTGATTGTGCCGGAAGACGTCACTTACAACGGTTTCATCCTCGGTCCCCTTGTGAAGAGAATGCTGGCGGAGTGTGGCCGGCCGAACGCGAACGTCAGCCCCCCGAAAGGTCCACAGCCGAAGGGTTACGCGCATGCGAAGGCTTTGCTGCGGAACCGATATTTCGATCTCTACCGTCACATGGATCTGTTGCTGTTCCTCCCAGATGCGGACGGTAAAGGAGAGAGTCGGAACGACGAACTGCGGGCCCTCGAAAGAGAAGCCGCCCAGCAAGGGGTGCGCCTGCTCTGCTGTGCCGCCAAGGAGGAAGTCGAGGTCTGGCTCCTGGCGGGACATCACGATCGTCTACCGAGCCGGCCCTGGCGGGAAATCCGGAGCGATACCTCCGTCAAGGAGAACATCTTCCAGCCCTTTCTCGCGGCTCACGGCAACCCGAAGGCACCGGGGGGTGGCCGAGACGTGCTCATGGGGCAGACCTTGAACGGCTATGGCGCTCTGCTTCAGTTCTGCCCGGAACTGGCAGATCTGGAACGGCGTATCCGCGAAATCCTCTCCTGACTTCCAGCGTTTGATGCTCCGGCGGCCTGCAATTCGGGGCCTGCCTTTGCGCCTTGCCCCCCGAGTCTGGTAAACCATCCCCACCCGCCCGCCCCCTCTGGGAGGCGTGGCAGGCGATCTGCACGAGGGCGCACGGGGGGATTTGGAGCATGCGAGACGAAGCAGGACGGCGGCGGGTCGTCATCGACAAGGTCAGGCCGGAGATCGACGGCGGGCGGTTCCCCATCAAGCGGGTGGTGGGGGAGAGGGTCGAGGTGGAGGCGGATGCCTTCACCGACGGCCACGACGCCCTCACCTGCCGGCTGCTCTGGCGGCCGGAGTCGCAGCCGAAGTGGAACGAGGTCGAGATGGAGGCCCTGCCCAACGACCTCTGGCGGGCCGGATTCACCGTCTCCGAGCAGGGGCGGTGGCTCTACTCGGTGGTCGGCTGGGTGGACCCCTTCAAGACCTGGCGGCGCGACCTCAAGAAGCGGGTGGAGGCCGGACAGGACGTGGCGCTCGACCTGCGGGTGGGCGCCGCCCTGGTCCGCGACGCCGGCGAGCGGGCACGGGGGGCGCGGAAGAAGGCGGACGCGCGGGTGCTGGCCGGCCTCGCCGACGGGCTGGAGGACGATCGGGACCCGGCCGAGCGGCTGCCGCTGGCGCTCGAGGACGAGCTCGCCCAGCTCATGGACCGCTACGCCGACCGCCGGTTCGCCACCCTCTACCCGCACCCGCTCGGCGTCGTGGTGGACCGCGTCAAGGCCCGCTTCTCGACCTGGTACGAGATGTTCCCGCGCTCCTGCGGCCCCGAGGGGAAGCACGGCACTTTCCGCGACTGCGAGAAGCGCCTCCCCTATATCGCGGAGATGGGCTTCGACGTCCTCTACCTGCCCCCTATCCACCCGATCGGCGGCGCCTTCCGCAAGGGGAAGAACAACTCCCTGACGCCGGAGCCCGACGACGTGGGGAGCCCGTGGGCGATCGGCTCGAAGGAGGGGGGGCACAAGGCGATCCACCGCCAGCTCGGCTCCCTCGCCGACTTCCGGCGTTTCCTCAAGAAGGCGGCGGGATACGGCATCGAGATCGCCCTCGACCTCGCCTACCAGTGCTCGCCGGACCACCCCTATGTGAAGGAGCACCCGGAGTGGTTCCGCAAGCGGCCGGACGGCACCATCCAGTACGCCGAGAACCCGCCCAAGAAGTACCAGGACATCTACCCCTTCGACTTCGAGACCGCCGCCTGGCGCGAGCTCTGGCAGGAGCTGAAGAGCGTCGTCGACTTCTGGGCCGGCGAGGGGGTGCGCATCTTCCGGGTGGACAACCCGCACACCAAGGCATTCCCGTTCTGGGAGTGGATGATCACGGAGGTCAAGCGCGAGCATCCGGACGTGCTCTTCCTTGCCGAGGCGTTCACCCGGCCGAAGATCATGTACCGGCTCGCCAAGGTCGGCTTCACCCAGTCCTACAACTACTTCCCCTGGCGTACCCGGCGCTGGGAGCTGATCGAGTACTTCACCGAGCTGACCCAGACCGAGGTCAAGGAATTCTTCCGCCCGAACCTCTGGCCCAACACGCCGGACATCCTCCACGAGACGCTGCAGGTGGGCGGCCGGCCGGCGTTCGTGCAGCGGCTGATCCTGGCGGCGACCCTCGGTGCGAGCTACGGGCTCTACGGCCCGCCGTTCGAGCTGATGGAGCACCTGCCGCGCGAGCGGGGGAGCGAGGAGTACCTCGACTCCGAGAAGTACCAGCTCCGCCAGTGGCAGCTCGACCGGCCGGACAGCCTGCGTGAGATCATCGCCCTGGTGAACCGCATCCGGCGCGAGAACCCGGCGCTGCAGAGCGATCCCGGCCTGCGCTTCCACAAGGCGGAGAACGAGCAGATCCTCTGCTACAGCAAGCGGCAGGAGGGAGATAACCAAGGGGACAACCTGATCCTGGTGGCGGTGAGCCTCGATCCCCATCACGTGCAGGCGTCCTGGATCGAGCTCGACCTCGAGGAGCTGGATCTGGAGCCCGGCCAGCAGTTCCAGGTGCACGACCTGCTGACCGGCGCCCGCTATCTCTGGCATGGATCGCGCAACTTCGTCCAGCTGGATCCGCACCAGGTGCCCGCGCATATCTTCCGGGTGCGCCGCCGGGTGCGGTCGGAGCGGGATTTCGACTACTTCATCTAGCGAGGATCCGACGTGGCGATAGCGAGCGAAACGACAACCGGGACCATCCCGGCCGAGGGGCTGAAGCGGGGGAAGGCGGACGACCCGCTCTGGTACAAGGACGCGATCATCTACGAGGTCCACGTGCGGGCCTTCTCGGACTCGGACGGCGACGGCCGGGGCGATTTCCAAGGGCTCACCGCCCGGCTCGACTACCTGCGCGACCTCGGGGTGACCGCCATCTGGCTGCTGCCGTTCTACCCCTCCCCCTGGCGCGACGACGGCTACGACATTTCCGACTACACCAGCGTCCACCCCGCCTACGGCACTCTCGAGGACTTCAAGATCTGCCTCGACGAGGCCCACAAGCGGGGGTTGAAGGTGATCACCGAGCTGGTGATCAATCACACGTCGGACCAGCACCCCTGGTTCCAGCGCGCGCGGCTGGCCCCTCCGGGCAGCCCGGAGCGCGACTTCTACGTCTGGAGCGACACGGACAAGAAGTACGCCGGCACGCGCATCATCTTCACCGACACCGAGACCTCGAACTGGACCAAGGACCCGGTGGCCAACGCCTTCTACTGGCACCGCTTCTTCTCGCACCAGCCGGACCTCAACTTCGACAACCCGCTGGTTCAGGACGAGCTCTTCAAGGCCCTCGATTTCTGGATGGAGATGGGGGTCGACGGCCTGCGGCTCGACGCCATCCCCTACCTCTTCGAGCGCGAGGGGACGAACAACGAGAACCTGCCGGAGACCCACGAGTTCCTGAAGAGGCTGCGGTCCCACGTCGACGCGAAATTTCCTCATCGCATGCTATTGGCCGAGGCCAACCAGTGGCCGGAGGACTCGATCGCCTACTTCGGCGATCCGGCGACCGGCGGTGACGAGTGCCACATGTCGTTCCACTTTCCGGTGATGCCGCGCCTGTTCATGGCGCTGCGCATGGAGGACCGCTACCCGATCATCGACATCCTCCAGCAGACGCCGCCGATCCCGGAGACGGCGCAGTGGGCGATCTTCCTGCGCAACCACGACGAGCTGACGCTGGAGATGGTGACCGACGAGGAGCGGGACTACATGTACCGCGTCTACGCGGCGGACAAGGACCAGCGGATCAACGTCGGCATCCGCCGCCGCCTGGCGCCGCTGCTCGGCAACGACCGCCGGCGGATCGAGCTGCTCAACGGGCTGCTCTTCTCGCTCCCCGGCACACCGGTCCTCTACTACGGCGACGAGATCGGCATGGGGGACAACTTCTATCTCGGCGACAGGAACGGCGTGCGCACGCCCATGCAGTGGAGCCCGGACAAGAACGCCGGCTTCTCTCGCGCCAACCCGCAGCGGCTCTACCTGCCGGTGATCGTCGATCCCGAGTACCACTACGAGGCGGTCAACGTCGAGGCGCAGCAGGCGAACCCCCATTCGCTGCTCTGGTGGACGCGGCGGGTGATCGCCCTGCGCAAGCGCCACCCGGCGTTCAGCCGCGGCACCCTCGAGTTCCTCCAGCCGGACAACCACCGGGTGCTCGCCTTCCTGCGGCGCACCCCGGAGGAGACGCTGCTGGTGGTGGCGAACCTCTCGCGCTTCTCGCAGTACGCCGAGCTGGACCTCACGGCGTACGCGGGCCTGACGCCGGTCGAGATGTTCGGACGCTCGGCTTTCCCGAAGATCGGCGCGCCGTCGTGCTACGGGCTGACGCTCGGTCCCCACTCGTTCCTCTGGTTCTCGCTGGTGGCGGACCCGGCGCAGTTCGGCCGCGTGCGGCAGTCGCCGAAGGGGGGCGACGCGGCCGGCGCGCCGGTGCCGGTGCTGGCCGTCGAGGGGCCCTGGCGGAGCTGCCTCGAAGGGAAGGGGAGGCGCGATCTCGAAAGCCTGCTGCTCGACGTGCTGCCGGCGCGCCGCTGGTTCGCCGGCAAGGCGCGGACGCTCCGCGGCGTCGAGATCCGGGAGACGATCCCATTCGGCCCCGATGCGGTCCTCGCGCTGCTGCGGGTGGACTACGCGGAGGCCGAGGCCGAGCATTACGCCCTGCCGCTGGCCTTCGCGCCGGACGCGGACCCCGAGCGGCTGGAACGCCTGCGCGCGGAGGGGCTGCCGCTGGTGGCGCGGCTCGAATCGGACTCCCCCGAAGGCTCGGGGCTGCTCTACGACCCGTTCGGCGAGGCGGAGATCTCGCGCCAGCTGCTCGCGGCGGTCGAGCGGGGGGAGCGTCTCCGGGGGGAGCGCAACGAGCTGGCCGCCACCGCCTCGCCGGTGTTCGCCGAGATCCGCGGCGAAGGGGACCTGGAGCCCGTGCCGCTCAGGGCCGAGCAGAGCAACAGCTCGGTCCGCTTTGGCGACCGGCTGATCCTGAAGCTGTTCCGCAAGCTGGAGGCGGGGATCAACCCCGACCTCGAGATCGGGCGCTTCCTGACCGAGCAGACCGACTTCCGCCACACCCCGCGGGTGGCCGGCGCGCTGGAGATCCGCGACCGCCGGTACGAGCCGGTGACGCTCGGCATCCTGCAGGAGTTCATCGCCAACGAGGGGGACGCCTGGAGCTATACCCTGGACGCTCTCGGCCGCTTCTTCGACCGCGTCCAGCTGGGCTGGGGGCAGGGGAGCGGCGGCGCGGTACCGGTTCCCGCCGAGCCGCTGATCGACCTCGCGGAGCGGGAGATGAGCGCCGACGACTTCGAGCGCATCGGCACCTACGTGCCGACCGTGCGGCTGCTCGGCGAGCGCACGGCGGAGCTGCACATCGCCCTCGCCTCCGGGCGCGGCAAGGATTTCGAGCCGGAGCCCTTCTCCGAGCTCTACCAGCGGTCGCTGTATGATTCGATGCGTTCGCTGACGAAGAAGAACCTGCGGCTTCTCCGTCAGCAACTGCCGGCGCTGCCGGAGGCGGTGCGGCCGGCGGCCCAGTGGGTGCTCGCGGCGGAGGACCGGCTCCTCGACCGTTTCCGGCGCCTGACCTCGCGGAAGCTGGCGGCCGAGCGCATCCGCACCCATGGGGACTATCATCTGGGGCAGGTGCTCTACACCGGCCGCGACTTCGTGATCCTCGACTTCGAGGGGGAGCCGTCGCGGTCGCTCTCCGAGCGGCGCCTCAAGCGGTCGCCGATGCGGGACGTCGCCGGCATGATCCGCTCGTTCCAGTACGCGGCGTACGTGGCGCTGTTCGACGAGGCTTCGGCCGGCGTGGCGCCGCCCGAGGCGTTGCCGGCGCTGGAAGGGTGGGCGCTCCACTGGGAGCGGTGGGTCTCGGCGGCCTTCCTCCATGCCTACCTCCAGCGGGTGCAGGGGGCGGGGTTCCTGCCCCCCTCGCGGGAGGAGCGGGAGATCCTGCTCGACTGCTTCCTGCTCGAGAAGGCGATCTACGAGCTGGGCTACGAGCTCAACAACCGTCCGGAATGGGTGCGGATCCCGCTGCAGGGTATCCGGCAGATTCTCGGGGACGACCGGGAAGAGAAGAAGGGTGGCGAAGTTGGCGAATGAACGCGAAGACCTGCTGACGCTGGCCCGGCTCTACGGGGTCCAGACCTCCTATCAGAGCGCGATGGGGCAACACGTCGAGGCGGACCCGGAGTCCCTGCTCGGCGTGCTGCGGGCTCTCCAGGCGCCCGTCGAGGGGATCGAGGACGTGCCCGAGGCGCTGCGGGAACGGCGGGAGGAGCTCGAACGGCGGATCATCGAGCCGGTCCTCGTCGCCTGGGACGGCCACGCTCCTTCCATCGAGCTGCGCCCCGGCGCCGGCCGCGGCTCGGTCGCCTATCACCTCGACCTGGAAGGGGGGGAGCGGCGGGCCCAGATCGCGGATCTCGAGAGCCTCCCCGAGACCGCGGGCGCCGAGGGGTCGCCGCACCCCGGCCGGCGGCTCGCGCTGCCGGAGCCGCTGCCGTTCGGCTATCACCGGCTGACGGTGGAGCTCGGCGGCCGCACCGCGGAGTCGCTGGTGATCTCGGCCCCGGTCCGCTGCTTCACCGGCGACGGAAAGCCCCTCTGGGGCACCTTCCTGCCGCTCTATGCCCTGCGCACCTCGCGCAGCTGGGGCGCCGGCGACCTCTCGGATCTGGAGACGCTCGCCGAATGGACCGCCGGCCTCGGTGGCGGCGTGGTGGCGACGCTGCCGCTGCTCGCCGCCTTCCTCGACGAGCCGTTCGAGCCCAGCCCCTATGCTCCGGCTTCGCGCCTGTTCTGGAACGAGCTGTATGTCGACCCCCGCCGCCTGCCGGAGATGGAGGACTGCCCCGCCGCCCGGCGGCTGATCGAGTCCCCCGACTTCCAGCGCGAGGTCGAGGCGCTGCGCGCCGCTCCGCGGGTCGACTACGCCCGGCTGATGGCGCTCAAGCGCCGGGTGCTGGAGGAGCTGGCGCAGCGCTTCTTCGCGCATCCCGGGGAGCGGCAGGCGGAGCTCGATCGCTTCGTCTCGGCCAAGCCCGGCCTGGAGAACTACGCCGCCTTCCGCGCCGTGGGGGACCGCCGCGGCGAATCGTGGCAAAACTGGCCCGGGCGGTTGCGCGACGGCACCCTGGCCCCCGCCGACTACGACGAGGAGGACCGGCGCTACTACCTCTGGACGCAGTGGGCCGCCGACCAGCAGATCGGCTCGATGGCGAAGGAAGCGCGGCGGCGCGGCCCCGGTCTCTATCTCGACCTGCCGCTCGGCGTGCACGGCAGCTCCTACGACGTCTGGTGCGAGCGCGATCTCTTCGCCGTGGACGCCTCGGCCGGCGCGCCGCCGGACGCCTTCTTCACCAAGGGGCAGAACTGGGGGTTCCCGCCGCTGCAGCCCGACCGCCTGCGCGAGCGCGGCTACGACTACCTGATCGACAGCCTGCGCCATCATCTGGAGCACTCGGGCATCCTGCGCCTCGATCACGTCATGCAGCTCCACCGGTTGTTCTGGATCCCGCGCGGCATGGACGCCTCCAAGGGGGTCTACGTGACCTATCCGGCCGAGGAGATGTACGCGGTGCTCTCCGTCGAGAGCCACCGCCACCAGGCGATGATCGTCGGCGAGAACCTGGGGACGGTGCCCGGCGAGGTCTACGAGGCCATGGACCGCCACGACGTGCAGGGCATGTACGTGGTGCAGTACGAGCTGCAGCCCGGCAGCCAGGGTCTGCGCGAGCCGCCGGCGAAGTGCGTGGCAAGCCTCAACACCCACGACATGCCCACCTTCCAGGGATTCTTGCAGGGCAAGGACGTGGACGACCTCCAGAGCCTCGGCTTCTTCACCCCCGACCAGGCGCGGGAGGAGAAGGAGCGGCGCGGATCGATCCGCCAGGCGATGGAGGATTCCCTGCCGGCGGACGAGCGGCGGCGCGGCGCGAAGGCCGATGACGTGCTCCTGCGCGAGCGCCTGGATCATCTGGCGGCGAGCCCGGCACGCATGGTGCTGGTGAACCTGGAGGACCTCTGGCACGAGACCGAGCCGCAGAACGTGCCCGGGACCCAGACCGAGAGGCCCAACTGGCAAAGGAAAGCAAGGTTTTCGTTCGAGGAGTTCTCGACCCGCGCCGACGTGATCGAGCCGCTCAAAAAGGTAGATGAATTGCGGAAGCGTCGCGGTTGATCGTCTTGATTTCGTAAGGGAGCGGGAGGGAATCATGCCGAGTCCGATCACCGACCAGGATCTCCATCTCTTCAACGAAGGCACCCACTTCCGCCTCTACGAGAAGCTGGGCGCCCACCCCGGTACGGACGGCGATCGCGAGGGCACCTGGTTCGCCGTCTGGGCGCCGAACGCGGAAGGGGTCTCGGTGATCGGCGAGTTCAACCGGTGGGACAAGCGGGCGACCCCGATGACCCAGCGCGAGAGCTCCGGCGTCTGGGAGGCCTTCGTGCCGGACGTGACGCCGGGGGTCACCTACAAGTTCCACGTCATCTCCCGCTACCGTGGCTACCGGGCCGACAAGGCCGACCCTTTCGCCTTCTATGCCGAGATGGCGCCGGCGCGCGGCTCGGTGGTCTGGGATCTCGAATACGACTGGTGGGACGCCGACTGGATGCTGGCCCGCGGCGAGAAGCAGTCGCTCACCGCGCCGATGTCGATCTACGAGGTCCACCTCGGCTCGTGGCGGCGGGTGCCGGAGGAGGAGAACCGCTTCCTCACCTACCGCGAGATGGCGCCGGCCCTCGCCGAGCACATGAAGAAGATGGGCTTCACCCACGTCGAAATGCTCCCGGTGATGGAGCACCCGTTCTACGGCTCCTGGGGCTATCAGTCGCTCGGCTACTTCGCGCCGACCAGCCGCTACGGCACGCCTCAGGACCTGATGTACCTGATCGACTACCTGCACCAGCAGGGGATCGGCGTCATCCTCGACTGGGTTCCTTCCCACTTCCCCGGCGACGAGCACGGCCTGCTCTTCTTCGACGGCACCCACCTCTACGAGCACGCCGATCCGCGCAAGGGGTACCACCCCGACTGGTCGAGCTACATCTTCAACTACGGCCGCAACGAGGTGCGCAGCTTCCTGATCAGCAGCGCCCTCTTCTGGCTGGAGAAATACCACGCCGACGGCCTGCGGGTGGACGCCGTCGCCTCCATGCTCTACCTCGACTACTCGCGCAAGCAGGGGGAGTGGATCCCCAACGAGCACGGCGGCCGCGAGAACCTGGAGGCGATCTCCCTCCTGCGCGCGCTGAATCAGGAGGTCTACGCGACATTTCCCGACGCCCAGGTGATCGCGGAGGAGTCGACCTCCTGGCCGATGGTCTCGCGGCCGATCTACGTCGGCGGCCTCGGCTTCGGCTACAAGTGGGACATGGGGTGGATGCACGACACCCTGGACTACCTCGCGAACGATCCGATCCACCGCCGGTACAACCACAACAAGATCACCTTCCGGTCGGTCTACGCCTTCAGCGAGAACTTCGTGCTGCCGCTCTCCCACGACGAGGTGGTGCACGGCAAGGGCTCGCTGGTCAACAAGATGCCGGGCGACACTTGGCGGAAGCTGGCCAATCTCCGGCTGCTCTACGGCAACATGTTCGCCCAGCCCGGCAAGAAGCTCCTCTTCATGGGCGCGGAGCTCGCGCAAGCTCGCGAGTGGAACCACGACTCGAGCCTCGACTGGGACCTCCTCGACGACCCGGCCCACGCCGGCATCGCCCGCTGGCTGGAGGACCTCAACCGCCTCTACCGCGAAGATCCCGCCCTGCACGAGCTGGACTGCAACCCCGACGGCTTCGAGTGGATCGACGGCTCGGACGCCGAGCACAGCGTCATCGCCTTCCTCCGGCGGGGTAAGACCTCGGCGAAGCCCATCGCCGTCGTCTTCAACTTCACCCCGGTCCCACGCGACAACTACCGCATCGGCGTTCCGGGGCGCGGCTACTGGCGGGAGCTGCTCAACAGCGACGCCGCCGAGTACGGAGGTAGCGGCGTGGGGAATCAGGGCGGGGTGGAGGCGGTGCCGATCCCCATGCACGGCAAGTCGCACTCGCTCACCCTCTCCCTGCCGCCGCTCGGCGTGCTGTTCCTGAAGCGGGAGGTCCCGGCGGAGGATAGCAAGGACATCGAGGACGGTGAGGAGATCGAGGAGACCGGGGAAGATCTGCCCGAAATCGCCGATCCAGACGACGTCCCCTTCGAATAGGCAAGCATTTTGTATGAGATCCCGGTCCCGTGGTGTGGCGGGGATTGGAGGTCTGTTTGCCGGAATCGAACTGGGAGCCAAGTCTTGGAGCGATCTACCTGGAAGAGGGGCGGTGCCGGTTTCGCGTCTGGGCCCCCCGGGCTCGCGAGGTCGCAGCCCACCTGTGCGGCGGCCGCCGTATTCCCCTGGAGCCCCGCGAGCACGGCTACTTCGAGGCTACCGTGGAAGGCATCGAGCCTGGAGCCCGCTATCACTACCACCTCGACGGTGGGGAAGGGCGGCCCGACCCCGCCTCCCGCTATCAGCCGGACGGCGTGCATGGGCCGTCGGCGGTGGTCGACCGGCGATTCGCCTGGAGCGACGAAGGCTGGAGGGGTGTTCCGCTCGCAGAGTATATTTTTTACGAGCTGCATGTCGGAACGTTCACACCGGAAGGCACCTTCGAAGGTGTGATCCCCCATCTCGACCGCCTGGTGGACCTCGGGATCACCGCGGTCGAGCTGATGCCGGTGGCGCAGTTCCCGGGCCGGCGCAACTGGGGGTACGACGGTGTCCTCCCCTATGCGGTCCAGAGCTCCTACGGCGGTCCGGAAGGGCTGAAGCGACTGGTCGACGCCTGCCACGCGCGCGGGCTGGCGGTGGTGCTCGACGCCGTCTACAACCATCTCGGCCCCGAGGGGAACTACCTCGGCGAGTTCGGCCCCTACTTCACCGACCGCTACAAGACCCCCTGGGGGCTCGCCCTGAACTTCGACGGGCGGGAGACCGACGCGGTTCGCCGCTATTTCGTCGAGAACGCGCTCCACTGGATCGCCGACTTCCACCTCGACGGCCTGCGGCTGGACGCCGTCCACGCCGTCGCCGACAACTCGGAGCGCCCCTTCCTCCAGGAGCTGGGCACCGAGGTGAAGACGCTGGCCGCGCGTCTGGGCCGGCCGGCTCACATCTTCCCCGAGAGCGATCTCAACACGCTCTTCTTCCTGCGCCCCCCCGAGCGCGGCGGCTGCGGCTTCGACGCCCAGTGGACGGACGACTTCCACCACTGCCTCCACTCCCTGCTCACCGGCGAGCGGAGCGGCTACTACCAGGACTTCGGCGGGCTCGATCAGATGGCGAAGGCGATGGCCGGCGGCTTCGTCTACACCGGGCAGTACTCCCCCTTCCGCCGGCGGCGCCACGGCGTGCCGGCGGGTGAGATGGAGGCCCACCGCCATGTCGTCTGCATCCAGAATCACGACCAGACGGGGAACCGGATGATGGGGGACCGGCTCTCGACCCTCGTCGATTTCGAGAGCCTGAAGCTCGCCGCGGGCGCGGTGCTCCTCTCGCCGTTCCTGCCGCTCCTCTTCATGGGCGAGGAGTACGGCGAGACGGCCCCCTTCCTCTACTTCGTGGACCACTCGGACCCGGACCTCGTCCAGGCCGTGCGCGAGGGGCGCAAGGAGGAGTTCGCCGCCTTCGGCTGGCAGGAGGAGCCGCTGGATCCGCAGTCCGAGGAGACGTTCGCGCGTTGCCGGCTGGTCCAGTGCCGGCACGAGAGCGGCCGGCACGCGGTGCTCCACGCCTTCTACCAGGAGCTGATCCGGCTGCGGAAGAGCGTTCCGGCGCTTCGCCATCTCAGCAAGAAGGATGTCGAGGCGACGGCGTTCGAGGCGGAAGAGGTGATCGTGGTGCGGAGGGGAGGCGAGGCGGTGATCGTCTTCAACTTCTCGGAGGAGGCGCGGACGGTGCCGTTGCCGGAAGGGGAGTGGCGGAGGGTGCTCGACTCGGCGGCGGAGCGGTGGGAGGGGCCGGGTGGCGGGGAGGGGGTGGCTCCGCGGTCGGTGGTGGTGCTGGTGCGGTAGGTCCACGTCCTGGTTACGGCAACGCTGCAAGGGCGACCGCAGGTCGCCCCTACAACCTCCGTCGAAGTCTGTTGTAGGGGCGACCTGCGGTCGCCCTCAACGTCGCCTCGTCCGGATCGTTCCGCCCGGCGTCTGCTACGATCCCCCTCGCACAATGCAGCGCTATCTCTGTATCCACGGCCATTTCTACCAGCCGCCGCGGGAAAACCCGTGGCTGGAGGCGATCGAGGTCCAGGATTCGGCGCGTCCGTACCATGACTGGAACGAGCGGGTCACCGCCGAGTGCTATGCCCCCAACGCCGCCTCGCGCATTCTCGACGGTGAGCACCGCATCGAACGGATCGTCAACAACTACGCCCGGATCAGCTTCAACTTCGGGCCGACTCTCCTCGCCTGGCTGGAGCAGAAGGAGCCGGAGGTCTACCGCGCGATCCTGGCGGCCGACGCCGAGAGCCGCGAACGCTTCTCGGGGCACGGCTCCGCGCTCGCTCAAGGGTACAACCACATCATCATGCCGCTCGCCAACCGGCGGGACAAGCGGACCCAGATCCTCTGGGGGCTCGCCGACTTCGAGCGCCGCTTCGGCCGCGAGGCGGAGGGGATGTGGCTGCCCGAGACGGCGGTCGATCTGGAGACCCTCGACCTGCTCGCCGAGGCCGGCGTCCGCTTCACCGTTCTCGAGCCGCACCAGGCCCGGCGGGTGCGGCCGAAGAAGGGTAAGGGGAAAGAGGAGTGGCGGGACGTGGGGGGTGGGCGGATCGACCCCTCAATCCCCTACGAGGTGAGGCTCCCGTCGGGCCGGCGGCTCGCGGTCTTCTTCTACGACGGCGCGGTCTCGCGGGCGGTGGCGTTCGAGGGGCTGCTGGTGAGCGGCGAGCGCTTCGCCGACCGGTTGATGTCCACCGTTCCCGCGGACCCCGGGCACGACCGGCTGGTGAACATCGCGACCGACGGCGAGACCTACGGCCACCATCACCGCCACGGCGAGATGGCCCTCTCCTACGCCCTCCACCACATTGAGGAGAACGGGCTCGCCCGGCTGACCAACTACGGCGAGTACCTGGAGGCCCATCCGCCGGACCACGAGGTGGAGATCGTCGAGAACACCGCCTGGAGCTGCGCCCACGGGGTGGATCGCTGGCGCGAGGACTGCGGCTGCCACACGGGGGGCGGTCCGGGCTGGACGCAAGCGTGGCGGGCGCCGCTACGCCAGGCGCTCGACTGGCTGCGCGACGAGCTGGCCCCTTGCTGGGAGCGCGAGGCCGGGGAGTTTTTCGCCGACCCCTGGGCGGCCCGGGACGCCTACGTCGACGTGCTCCTCGACCGCTCGCCCGCGGTCGTCGACGCCTTCCTGGCCCGCTTCGCGGCGGGCTCTCCTCCCGCGGGGGACGACCGGGTGCGGGCGCTCAAGGCCCTGGAGCTGCAGCGCCACGCGATGCTGATGTACACCAGCTGCGGCTGGTTCTTCAACGATCTGGCGGGGATCGAGACGGTCCAGATCCTTCGCTACGCCGGCCGCGTGGTGCAGCTCGCGCGGGAGCTTTTCGAGACCTCCGTCGAGCCGGAATTCCTGCGGCGGCTGGAGCGGGCGAAGAGCAACGTGCCCGCTTCGGGCACCGGGCGCAACCTCTACGAAAAGCTGGTGCGGCCGTCCATGGTGGACCTCCCCCAGGTAGCCGCCCACTATGCCGTGGCCTCTCTCTTTCAGGAGTATCCAAACCCGGCGCCGGTCTACTGCTACTCGGTCGAACGGGAGAACGGCCGCACCTTCCGCGCCGGCCGCTCCCGCCTGTCGGTCGGGAAGGTCCGGGTCACCTCCGGGCTGACCGGCAAGACGGGGCGGTTCGTCTTCGGCGTCCTGCACTTCGGGGATCACAACCTCAACGCGGGCGTGGCCACCCTGGAGGAGCCGCAGGCCTACCAGGCCCTGATCGTCGAGGCTGGGGAAGCCTTCGAGCATGGGGACCTGCCACAGGCCGTCCGGATGCTCGACCGCTACTTCGGGGACGTCCCCTACTCGCTCGAGTCGCTCTTCCGGGACGAGCAGCGGCGCATCCTGGATCACATCCTGGCTTCGACGCTGGGCGAGGTGGAGGACGAGTTTCGCGACGTCTTCCGGCATCACGGACCGCTGATGCGGTTCCTGAAGAGCCTCGGGAATCCGCTCCCCAAGGCGTTCGCCGCCGCCGCCGAGCTCGTGCTGAACCTCGACCTGAGGCGGGCGGTCTCCGATCCGGCCGCCGATCCCGAGGAGGTAGGACGCCTCCTGGCCGAGCGGGCGGCGCTCGGCGTGGAGCTGGACGTCCAGGAGCTCTCCTACGCCCTGAAACAGGCGCTGAATACGCAGGTGGACCATCTGCGCGAACGGCCAGAGGATCGGGACCTGCTGCGCCGGATCGACGAAACTGTGGCCCTTGCCCGCTCGGCCCCCTTCGACGTCGATCTCTGGCACGCCCAGAACCGCTGCTACGAGCTGCTCCGGACGGTCTTCCCGGACCAGCGGGACAAGGCCGGGGAAGGGGACTCCGCGGCGGCGGAGTGGGTCTGCCGGTTCCGGAAGCTGGGGGAGCGGCTGGCGGTGCGGGTGGGGTAGGCGTTTCAGGCGGCTGTTCCCTCCGGCTGTCCTGCGCTTCGAATCCTCACCCTCATTCCCTCTCCCGGGGGGAGAGGGAGGGCCCGTTGCTGGGACGACAACCTTGAGCGAAGGGCCCTCCCTCTCCACGAAGTGGAGAGGGATTGAGGGTGAGGATTCGAAGCGCAGGACCATCCGTCGTCCCCCCTGACGCTGTACTCTGGTCCACCCCTTGCACAAATCCATCATCGTGCCTAAAACTCCCCTCGCCACCTACCGCGTCCAGCTCCGCTCCGAATTCGGCTTCGACGATGCCGCGGCGGTCGCCGGCTATCTCGCCGATCTCGGGGTGACCCACCTTTACAGCTCCCCCTACCTGCAGGCGGCGCGGGGGAGCGCGCACGGGTACGACGTGGTCGATCCGACACGGGTCAACGAGGATCTGGGAGGGGAGGAGGCGCACGCGCGGCTCTGCCGGGCGCTCGGCGCGGCGGGGCTCGGGCAGGTGCTCGACATCGTCCCCAACCACATGGCGATCACCGAGCGGCGCAACACCTGGTGGTGGGACGTGCTGGAGAACGGCGCCGCGAGCCGCTACGCCGCCTACTTCGACGTCGACTGGAACTCCCCCCATGCCCGGCTGCGCGATACCGTGCTGCTGCCGATCCTGGGCGACCACTACGGCCGCGTGCTGGAGAGTGGCGAGCTGCATCTGGCGCGCCGGGAGGGGCGGTTCGAGATTCACTACCACGAGCACCGGATGCCGGTCGCGCCCCGCTCGCTCGACGCGCTGATCGCGCAGGCGGCCCGGCGGAGCGGCTCGCCGGACCTGGCCTTCATCGCTGACTCCCTCGGCCAGCTACCCCCCGCCACCGCGACCGACCGCGCGAGCATCGCCCGCCGGCATCGCGACAAGGAGGTGCTCGCCGGTCAGCTCGCCCGCCTCAGCCGGGAGCGGCCCGAGGTGGCCCAGGCGCTGGACGAGGCCGTCGCCGGGATCAACGCCGGTCCCGACCCGCTCGACGAGCTGCTCCAGCGCCAGAACTACCGCCTCGCCTTCTGGCGCACCGCCGGCCAGGAGCTCGACTACCGCCGCTTCTTCGACGTCAACACCCTGATCGGCCTGCGCATGGAGGACGAGCGGGTGTTCGCCGACACGCACGCTCTCGTCCTCCGCTGGCTGAAGGAGGGGGTGATCGACGGCGTCCGCATCGACCACCCGGACGGCCTGCGCGACCCGGAGGAGTACCTGGAGCGGCTGCGCGACGAGGCCCCGGAGGCCTGGGTGGTGGTGGAGAAGATCCTGGAGCCGGGCGAGCCGCTCCGCGACTCCTGGCCGGTGGAGGGGACGACGGGCTACGACGTCCTCAACCGGATCGGCGGCCTGCTCGTCGATCCGGCGGGGGAGGGTCCGCTGACCGACCTCTACGCCGAGCTCACGGCGGAGGTCGCGGACTGGCCGGCCCTGGTGCGGGAGAAGAAGCTGCTCGTCCTGGGGGAGCTGCTGGCGAGCGACGTCAACCGGCTGGCCGAGGTCTTCCTCGAGGTCTGCGAGCGCCACCGTCGCCACCGCGACTACACCCGCTACGAGCTGCGCCAGGCGATCCGCGAGGTGGTCGCCTGCTTCCCGGTCTACCGCACCTACGTACGGGCGGAGATCGGCGAGGTCACGGAGCTGGACCGGCGCTATGCCGGCGAGGCGATCGCTGCCGCCAAGGCCCACCGGCCCGACCTCTCCGCCGAGCTGTTCGACTTCCTCCGCGACCTGCTGCTGCTGGAGGTCCGGGGGGAAAGGGAGGGGGAGCTGGTGATGCGCTTCCAGCAGCTCACCGGGCCGGCGATGGCGAAGGGAGTGGAGGACACCGCCTTCTACAACTTCCACCGCCTGATCTCGCTCAACGAGGTGGGGGGGAGCCCGGGCGAGTTCGGCCTCTCCGTCGCCGAGTTCCACCGCCTCTCCGCCGAGGCCCAGCGGCTCTGGCCGCGGGCGATGCTCGCCACCTCGACCCACGACACCAAGCGCAGCGAGGACGTACGGGCGCGGATCAGCCTGCTTTCCGAGATCCCCGAACACTGGGGCGAGGTCGCGCGCCGCTGGTTCGAGCGCAACGCGAAGCACCGCCAAGGGCCCCGGGGAGAGCTCCCCGACCGCAACGCCGAGTACCTGCTCTACCAGACCCTGGTCGGCGCCTGGCCGATCTCGACCGAGCGCGCGGCGGCCTACATGGAGAAGGCCACCCGCGAGGCCAAGGTCCACACCTCCTGGACGCGGCCGAACCCGGGGTATGAGGAGGCTCTCCGCGCCTTCGTGGGCGGCGCGCTGGAGGATCCGGACTTCGTGGCCGACCTCGCAGCCTTCGTGGCCCCGCTCGTCGAGCCGGCACGGGTGAGCTCCCTCGCCCAGACGCTGCTCAAACTCGCCGCCCCGGGCGTGCCCGACTTCTACCAGGGGACGGAGATCTGGGATCTCTCCCTCGTCGATCCGGACAATCGCCGTCCGGTCGACTACGACCTGCGCCGCCGTCTGCTCGCGGATCTGAAGCGGGGACCGACCGCGGAGGAGGTCCTGGCCCGCATGGAGGAGGGGCTGCCGAAGCTCTGGGTGGTCCACCAGGGGCTCCAACTGCGCCGCCGGAACCCCGAGCCGTTCGGCCCGATAGGAGATTACGAGCCGCTCCGAGCCTCCGGGCCGCGC
This sequence comes from uncultured Acidobacteriota bacterium, assembly GCA_963698025.1. GTDB lineage: Bacteria > Acidobacteriota > Thermoanaerobaculia > Multivoradales > UBA5704 > DATARR01. Next base: position 6,250,914 of record OY969112.1, read on the forward strand.
GCGGACCATGCGGTCGCCTTCACGCGCCATGGCGAGGTGGCGGTCGTCGTCCCCCGGCTACCGTTGCGCCTGGACGGGGATTGGCAGGGCACTACCCTGGAGCTGCCGCCGGGCAGGTGGCGCAACGAGCTGACGGGGGAGGAGATCAAAGGGGGGGAGCGGCCGGTCGCGGATCTGCTGGAGCGGTTTCCGGTGGCGCTCCTGGAACGTTTCAGGATGTAGAATTCAGCACGATATGAGAGACGACGAGATCGAAGACGCTCCGGAGCCGCCGCCCGAACACCCCCTCAACGCCATGCTGGAGCGGCTCGACTCTCCAGAGGACCTTGGCGCTCTGGACGAGGCGACGCCTCCTACCCCTGCCTTGAACCGCCGGGAGCTCGACGATCTGGTCGATCAGGTCCTGGAGGAAGAGCTGAAGCGGCTCAACGTCCGGAAAGGCTAGCCAGCACCTCCGCGGCCAGGTCCGCCGTCTCGAAACTCCCCTCAGTGCCGTTCCGCGGGATCGGCACCGTCACGCCGCGATCCTCGGGCGCTATCTCCGGCATCATCGCGTTCACCTCGGCATTTACCTCCATGCTGGTGAGCGTCTGGCGCTCCAGCAGCTCGACCGCGGAGTCGAGCGGCAGGTAACCCAGCCGCTGCGCGATGTCGATGTAATAGCCGACCTCGCGCAGGCGGCGGCTGGCCTCGTCGAGCTGGCTGGCGAGTTGCTCGCCCGGCACGGCGCAGGCACGTGCGATAGCCGCCGCGGCCGAGTGGGCGGCCGACTCCATCCGCGCGGCGAGGGCACTCCCTTCTCCCACCGGGATCTGGCCGGCGGCCTCGTGCACCGCGAGAACGAGCTCGTGGACGTGTTGGAAAGCTGGAAGCGCCCGGTGGTCCCTCATGGTGTCTCCTCTGACGCGCCTGCGGGTTGTGCGTCCTTGCCGCCGGTCGTGGCTGCCATCGAGCCCCCCGCCAGCGGTGGCGATCCGCCACTGTAAGACGAGTAATTGCAAGATCCGAACCTGCCCGCGATCGACCCCTTTCCCGCCCCGCCATCGTACCGCCCCCGGAACGTGCCGTCGATCAGCGCGCCGCCCACGCCGCCGGGAGGAGTCTGCTGCCGCACGTCGACGCTGGCCTCGCCCGCCGAGGTCACGAGACCGCCGGCGAGCGAGCGGCCGGTCACGAACAGGAGGGCTTGGTAGGGGCCGCTCCCCCGGTAGCTCGCGATCCGCACCGCCACGGTGGGCAGATCGGCGTTCCCGGTGCGGAAATCGATCTGCAGCCCACCCTCCGCGTGCGGCACGCAGAAGAAGGCGCTGGCGCCCTGGAAGGCGGGCTGGCCCGTGGTGGTCAACACGGCGCCGGCCGCCGCGGTATCGGCAACCTCCTCCTGGCGCGCAGCGTCCGCCGCCGTCCGGGGCCCGGCGCCGGCAGGCCGCGGCGTCTCCTCGGCGCGGCACGCGGCGAGGAGGAGCGCAAGCAGGACGATCGGGAGCGGGCGGGCCGGCATCTGCACGAGGTCTGCGCCGCGGGGTCTACTCAGCCTGCTCGGCCTGCCCCTTGAGGATGCAGCGCCGGAAGTTGCCTTTCAGCGTTCCCGTGCCGCCCTGCCCCTGGTAGGTGCCGTCGAAGGTGCCGTTGTAGGCCGTGCGTTTCTTTTCGCCCCCCATCTCGCGGCTCTTCACCTGGACCTTGGCGGTGCCGTTCCACTCCCGGGCGGCTCCCGAGGCCTCTTTGACCGCCACGGTCGCGGTGTACTCGCCGTCCGCGGCGAAGGCGGGGAGATGCATCTGGACCTGGGGCGCCCCCTCCTGGCTGAAGGTAACCTCCAGGCTCTTGTCCGCGGCCAGGTCGCACCCGGTCGCGACGTCGCCGTCGAACGTCGTGGCGCCGGCGAGCGTCAGGTGCGCCTTCGGACCGCCGTGATGGTGGCCCCCCTGTTTCTGGTCCGGCGCCGTCCCGGGGCCCTGGGCGTTCTCATCCTGGGAAGCTTTGGTTTCCTTGTCCGCCCGCGAGCCGCAGCCCGCCAGCGGCAGGAGCAGGAGCAGGGAAAGCGCGGGCCAAGAGGCATATCGAAAAACGGTGCTTGATCTCATCGGTTCCCCCTTCACGGAGCCCCCAGGCTCCGAAGGTAAAAATTTGCAGGAAGAATGCCACGATTTCGTGGCGGCGCGACATCAGCTCTTGGTCAGGGCTCCCCAGAGGAACGCCAGGCCGCCGGCCGCGATCAGCCACCAGGCGTAGGCCGCGCCGGGGACATTGGCGTGGACCATCACCCCCGCGATCAGCAGGCCCGCGGCCACTACGGTCCAGGACAGCCGGTGGATCGAGCGTTCCAGCCGCCGGACCATCTTGCGGTCCTCCGGCGTGAAGGCGGACTGGATGACGAGGGTTCCCCGCTCGACGCGGGAGAGCACGGAGTCGACCCGGCGGGGCAGGGCCAGCAGGGTCTGGATCTGGGCCAGCCCCTCGCGGAGCAGGCTGCGCCAGTCGCGCCGCAGCTCCTCGGCGGCGAGCCGCTCGGCGAAGGGGATCGTCTCCGCCCAGGGATCGAAATCCGGATCGAGATGGGTCGAGAGCCCCGCCAGCAGTCCCACGGCCCGCGAGGTGAAGAGCAGGTCCACCTGCACCTGGAAGGGGAGCTCGTAGAGGAGGTCCCGGTACTCGCGGAAGAAGTACTCCGCCTCCGAGAAGGCGGTCTCCCGGAGACTGCCGATGCTCACCCCCCAGAAGCGCGCGAACAGCTCCTCGTGGACCTCCTCCAGGCGCCGCAGGTCCGCTCCGGGCAGCAGCACGCCGGCGGCGACGTAGGAGTGGACCAGCCGCGCGGCGTCGCGCGTGCCGAGCCCGATCACGTACTCGCGCAGGGCGCCGCGCAGGCGGTCGGGGATGACGGCGACCATGCCGAAATCCACGAAGACGATCTGGAACGGCCGTTCCCCGCCGTCCGGGAGGGGGGGAACCTGATCTCCCGGCGCGAACGGGCGCTCGTCCCCCACCGGCAGCGGCCGGACGAAGAGGTTTCCCGGGTGGGGGTCGGCATGCACGAAGCGATGCTCGAAGATCTGCCGCAGATAGACCCGGTAGAGGACGCGCGCCACCTCGGACCGCCGGACGCCGGCGCCGTCGAGCGCCGCGAGGTCCCCCATCTTGAGCCAGCCGACGTTCTCCAGCGTCAGCGTGCGCCGGGCGCTCCACTCCCAGAACACCTTGGGGAGGTAGACCCGGCCGTCGCCGGCGAAGTTGGCCGCGAAGCGTTCGGCGTTCCGCCCCTCGGCCGCGAGGTCGAGCTCGGCGAGCGTCGTGCTGGTGATCTCCGCGCCCACCCGGCCGAGGTCCACCCGGCGGCGGATCCGCTTCGAGAACCGGAGCAGGCGCGTGGCCAGCCGGACCGCCGCGAGGTCGGTCTGGACCAGCACGTCGATGCCCGGCCGCAGCACCTTGACGACCACCTCCTCGCCGGTGGGCAGGCGGGCTGGATGGACCTGGGCGAGCGAGGCGGCGCCGATCGGCTCGGAGGCGAGCCAGGCGAAGACCTGGGAGAGCGGACGTCCGAAATCCTCCTCGATCTGGCGCACCACGTCCGCGAACCGCTCCGGCGGCACCTCGTCCTGGAGCCCCGCGAGCTCCCGGGTGATCTCTGGCGGCAGGATGTCCACCCGGGTGGAGAGGAACTGGCCGAGCTTGATGAGGACGCCGCCCATCTCGCCGGCGAGGGCGCGATAGCGCCGCGCGATCGCCTGGTACCGCACCAGCGGCGGCCGCCGGAACCGCCGCAGCCCGGGGACGTTGAGGATCACGTCCCACCAGACGATCTGGATGAAAACGCGGGTCACGAAACGGCGCAGTTTGCGATAGCGCCGGAAATCGATCCCCGCAGGCATGGGGCTACGATGTCCTAACGGGGTGCCGGGGTCAATGCGACCGTGCCCGTCGGGGCGATCTGAATTTCCTTATGACAAGATCCGCCCTGCGCCATGGCCTCCTCGAACCCGCAAAAAACCGCTCCCGACGGCCTGATCTTCCGGCCGCTCTCGTCGGTCCCCGACTACCAGGCCTGCGTCGAGCTCCAGCGGGCCACGTGGGGGCGAAACTTCTCCGACGTCGTCCCCTTGAGCATCCTCAAGATCACCCAGAAGGCCGGGGGGATCGCCGCCGGGGCGTTCTCTCCCGAGGGGCTGCTGCTCGGCTTCGTCTACGGCCTGACCGGCTACGTCGACGGCCGTCCCTTCCACTGGTCCCACATGCTGGCGATCGACCGCGCGGCGCGGGACCTCGGGCTCGGCACCCGGCTCAAGCTCTATCAGCGGGAGATCCTCCTGGGCGCCGGAGTCGAGGAGGTCCGGTGGACCTTCGACCCCCTGGAGGCGCGCAACGCCCACCTCAACTTCAACCACCTCGGGGCCGAGGTCGCCGAGTACGTCGAAGAGATGTACGAGGGGGAGGAGGGGAGCGAGCTCTTCGAGGGGATCGGCACCGACCGCTTCATCCTCTCCTGGAAGATCGCCGGCGAGCGGGTGGAGCGCGCCCTCGCCGACCGGTGGGCCGGCGCCGCGGAGCCGTTCCGCGAGGCGCCGGTCGTCAACCCCGGGGGAGCGGTTGAAGAGCTCCCCGGCGCTCCGCGCGTGCGGATCGAGATCCCGGAGAACATCCAGGACCTCAAGGCGGAGCGGCCGGAAGCGGGGGGCGCCTGGCGTGAATCCACCCGCCGGGCGTTCCAGGCCTATCTCGCGCGCGGTTACCGGGTCGATGCGTTCTACCGCGATGCCGATGAAGGATGTTGTTTCTACGGACTTGAAAGGGACTGACATGTTGCGAATCGAGAGCCTCACCCTGCGCGAGATCACCCTGACGCTGAAGGAGCCGTTCCAGATCTCCTCCGGCACCGCCAGCGAGCGGCGCATCCTGCTCGTCGAGCTGGAAGGCGCCGAGGGCCTCGTGGGATGGGGCGAGTGCACGGCGGGGGAGTTTCCCAACTACGGGCCGGAGACGATCGACACCGCCTGGCTCGCCATCCGCGAGTGGGTGGCCCCGCGGGTGCTGGGCCAGTCCTTCGCCGGCCCCGAGGAGATCTACCCGGCGCTGGACCTCAACTTCCGCGGCCACAACATGGCGAAGGCGGCGGTCGAGATGGGAGCCTGGGAGCTGGCGGCGCGGATCGAGGGGGTGCCGCTCGCCAAGAAGCTCGGCGGCACGCGCGACCGCATCCGGGTGGGCATCTCGCTGGGTATCCAGAAGAGCCCGGAAGCCCTGGTGGAGAAGGCCCGGGTGGCGCTCGAGCGGGGCTACCGCAAGGTCAAGATCAAGATCAAGCCGGGAGCGGACGTCGAGTACATTCGCGCCGTGCGCGACGCCCTCGGCCCCGAGGCACCGCTGATGGCCGACGCCAACAACGCCTACACCCTGGAGACCGCGGAGAGCCTGGTGGCGCTCGACGAGCTCAAGCTGATGATGATCGAGCAGCCGCTCGCCTGGGACGACCTGCTCCGCCACGCCGACCTCCAGAAACGCCTGAAGACGCCGATCTGCCTCGACGAATCGATCACCAGCGTCGACCGCGCGGCGGACATGATCGCCCTGGGCTCGGGACGGATCGTCAACATCAAGCCCGGCCGGGTGGGCGGCTTCCTGCAGTCGATCGCCATCCACGACCTCTGCGCGGCGCACGGCATCCCGGTCTGGTGCGGCGGCATGCTGGAGAGCGGCGTCGGGCGGGCCCACAACGTCGCCCTCGCCTCGCTGCCGAACTTCACTCTTCCCGGCGACGTCTCGCCGAGCGAGCGCTACTGGGACGAGGACATCGTGATCCCGGAGTGGACCATGGACCGCGAAGGGTGGATCGACGTCCCCCTTGACCAGACCGGCATGGGAGTGCGGGTGGACCGCGACCGTCTCGAGGAGCTGACGGTGCGCCGGGAGATTCTGCGGATTCAGTAGAAGGGGAGAACACGGACGAACACGGACGAACACGGACGAACAGGGACGAACAAGGACGAACAAGGACCAAGAAGACATAGAAGGCTGAGGCTTCCTTGTCCTCGTTGTCCTTGTTGGTCCCTGTTCGTCCTTTACGTCCCTGTTCTGCTCCGCCGGCCAGCGAGGAGAGCCGAGGCCGCCCCGAGGAAGCCGGCCCCCACCGCCACCCAGACCCAGACGGGAATCGCAATCCCCTTCCTCCCCCCCGGCAGAGGCACCAGATCCCCGTCGCCCAGGACGACGAGCCCGGCCCAGGCGGCGGCCGGAGCGCCGGCCGCGATCATCTCGCGCTGGGCGGACTGGAGGGCGGCGGCCACGCTCAGTCCCTTCCCCAGATGTCGGTAGAAGCGGTCGAAGAGGTCGGCGGCCTCGTCGTCGCGCAGCCGCCAGAGGCTGGCGACCACGGTGTGGGCCCCGGCCTGGAAGAAGGCGCGGGCGAGGCTCATCACCCCTTCCCCCCGCAGCAGGGCGCCGGTGTTGCTGCTGCAGGCGGAGAGCACGACGACGCGGCCGTCGAGGTCGAGGTCGACGATCTCGCGGATCTGGAGCAGGCCGTCCTGGTTGGCGGCCCCGGGAGCCAGCAGCACCCCCGAGCGGTCCGGATTGGCCTCGTCGGTCACCGCATGGGTGGCGAAGTGCAGAACCCCGAACTGCTTCAGCGGAGTGGTCTTCACGAAGACTTCCGAGGCGTCCTCCCCCAGGCGCTGGACGCTCCCGCCGCCGAGGTCGCGCACCACGGAGCGGCTCTCCTCCCGGGCGTAGGGGAGCGGCCCCAGGCGGACGCCGGAGGCGAAGACGGCCACGGCGGCGCGCTCCTTCGCGGCGGCGAGCCGGACTCCCGGGTCGCCGCCGGGCAGGGGCGGATCGGCCAGAGCGAGCGCGGGGATGGGCGCCACGGCGGGCCGCCGCCCCTTCCAGCCCAGCCAGAGCGTGGCCGAGGGCACTTCCATCAGCTCGTAGCGCGTGGCGAGCGGCGGTGCCTGGGGCGAGGGGCGGAGCGCCGCGAACGGAAGCTGGTGGAGGGCGTCGTCCGTCACCAGGATCAGCTGCCGGACGCCCGGGGGAAGCTCGCGCAGGGGCTGCTCCAGCAGCCGCCGGTAGAGCCCGGCCGCCGGGGTGGTGTCGGAGCCGTCCCGCCGCTCGAAGGTGCCGTTGAAGAGGCGCACCGCCGGCCGCAGCTCCCCGCGCGCCGGCAGCCGGTAGGCGCGAGTGCCGCCGCGCGTCGTTACCAGCAGCCAGGAGCCGCCGGCGAAGTCCCCCCTCTCATCTTCCCAGGAGGAGATCTGAAAGGAGAGCAGGGCCTCGTCGGTGGCGAGCGCCTGCCGCACCCGCGCCAGGGTGGCGAAATCGGGGCGCCGGGAGGCGTCGAGTGCGGGAGCGGTGCGGGCGAGCTGGTTGCTCAGGTCCGCCTCCTGGACTTCGAGCTGATCGAGCTCTCGAGTGGCGGCCTCACGCTCGGCGGCAGGGAGGGCGGGGTCGAGGAGCCGGCGCTGCACGGTGGAGATCCGTTCCAAGGCGACGCCCCGCTTCTGGCGGATGGGGGCGGCCGCGGCGGGGACCGCGTGGGCAGCCTCCAGGGAATCGATCAGGGTCCGGGCGCGCAGGCGCTCGGCCACCTGGAAGGCGCGGTCGAGATCCGCCGGCCGGCTCTCCTTCTGCGCGGCGGCGATGAGCCGCCCGGAGAGCCAGTAATAGTCCTCGGACCAGGTGGAGAAGGCCTGGGCCTGGCCGGACCCCGCCTGCTGATCGCGCAGGGCCTCGATCACGTCGAGCGCTGCGCGCGAATCCTCGACCGCCCGGTCTCCGGCGCCAGCCATCCAGCTCACCCTCATCCGCTCGCGCCAGGCGAAGGCGATGGCCCAGGCGTCCTGCGCCTGATGGGCGATCTCGAGAGACCGGTCGATCGCTTTCTGCGCCGCGTCCGGATCGGTCCTGGAGAGAAAGCGGGCGAGAGCGTCGAGACAGAAGCTCTGATCGCGCGCTGTGGCGGCAGTCGACAGGCAAGCATCGAAATGGCTCCGAGCCGTCTCGCCCTCCGACAAGACTCCGAGAAGCAGGTGCACGCTGGAAAGCAGGCCCTTGTTCCCGGCCGCGGTCGCGGCGTCGAGCGCCTGCTGCCCCAGATGGGCGGCTTCTCGCCGGCCCTCGTCGCTGGGGAGGTCGCCCGCCTGGTCCACCAGCGCGCGGGCCATGCCGTAGCGAGCGTTGGCCTCGGTATAGGAGTCCTGTTTCGCCGTGGCCAGATCCGCCAGGCGACGGAAGGCTTCGAGACCCTCCTGGTAACGGCCGAGCTCGAGGTTCAGGTTCGCCAGGGCCAGCAGGCACTCCCTCTGGGCAGGATAGGGGCCTTTGGGAAACAGCGTGGGCTCTGCCTGACGGAGCAGGACGTAGGCCTCTTCCAGATCCTTACCGGTGCCCCAGAGATATCGGGCCTTGAGGACGCGAGCCCGGGCGATCGACCTGGGATCGCCGGACGACTGGGCGACTTGCAGCGCCCGGTCCGCCTGCGCTCCAGCCTCGGCCACCCGCCCCGCGTTGAAGAGCAGCCGGTAGAGATTGACCCGCGCGGACACCTCCCCCCAGGCGTTCCGCCGAGCGGCGAAGGCGGCAGCCACCCGGGAGAGCTCTTCCACGTCCGTCTCCCGGTAGACGAGGAAGAACCAGGGCCACGGACTTACCGGATATCTCCGCCGCAACTCCTGGAGCTTCGCCCTCGCCTGGTCCATCTGTTTGAGAGCCGCTCCGGTCTCGTCGAAGCAGCGAGCAGCCTCTTCGCCTTCCGGTTGTCCGGTCGCGAGCTGCTCGCAACGAGCGAAACCTGGAAGGACCGGAGGAGCGCTGGCAGGAGAGGAGGTCACCAGCGCCAGGAGGCACAGGAGGGCGTGAAGCATCCAGTGGAGTCTACCGCACCGCGGCAATCCCGCAGGCCCATGGAGCTGATCCCAAAAACATACCGGGCGGCTCTATGGAGCCGCCCGGTATGGATGGAAGCTGGAGAGGGGCTCAGCCCTTGGGCGTGCCGCCCGGACCGGGGTCGCCGCCGCCCGGCGGGATCACGCAGCAGCCGCCATCGGGGGTCTTATCCTTCTTCGAGTCGTTGACGGTGGGCGCGGTCACGTTGGCCGGGTTCACTGTATCGCTCATGATGTTCTCCTCATTGATTGGCGTTCGTTATTGGGTTTCAGTCGCTTCTCGTTCATCCCTACAGTCCTTGGAACGAACCCGAGATCCCGATCCCCTCACCTCGATCTTCATTACGTCTCAGATCGGCGGATGTTTCTCGGTTTTCCCATGTAAGTCGTTGATTAGATTAGACCTGTAGAGATGTGAAATGGGCCTTGGGTTCATCCCTGCTGTTTGCACAAGCCCGCCCGCAGGGCGGAATTTATCCAGCCTGGGGTGTCAACCCCAGGTAGGAGCCACCCAAAGATCAACGAGCCCCGCAGGGCCGGCATGTCTTGCCGATTTGAAGCTCCATCCGGAGGTGTCGGCCCTGCGGGGCTTACAGGATGGGAGAGGGCCCGGTCCTGGGGTTGACACCCCAGGCTGGGTAAATTCCGCCCTGCGGGCGGGGACGAGCCCCGCCCCTACTTTGAGAAGGGAGAGTTACTGGCAGTGGGGTCGTGAACGTCGGCGAGGTCTCGCGGGTACCGTCGGGGCGGACGGCGTCCACCTGCCAGAGGAGCCTGGTGCCTGGGGGCAGGGCCGAGAGGACGCTCTCCGGGACTCTGTACTCGGCGGCGGTCTGCCGCTTGGCCGTGGCGACGGCCTGGAGATCCTGCGTGCTCACCTGCACGTCGTAGGAGGCGGCGCCCGTCACCGGGGACCAGCGCAGCACGGCGGCCTGACGCGGCAGCGCCTGCCCCGCGGGGAGGAGCGAGCGGATGCCGGCGTGCTGGGCCTCGCGGTAGGTGGGCGGCTGCTGGGGCCCGAGCTCGCCCGAGCGGTGGAGACCCACGGCGATCATCAGGCAGGCGGCCAGGGCAACGACCGCGGCGAGTGGACGCCACTGTCCGAAGCGCCCCTGGAGCACCTTGCCGGGCACCGTCGCGGCCCTCTCCTCCTGCCGGTTCAGATCGGCGGCGAGCCGCCAGTCCTCGGCACAGGCGGCGCAGAGGGCGATGTGGTCCACCACCTCCCGCATCTGCGGGGCGGGGAGCTCACCGCGCACGGCTGACCAGAGCGTCTCCGGCGAGGGGCAGCTTTGCGGGTCCGGAGCAGAATCCGAAGCGGCGAACGCGGCACGGAGCTTCTCGAGCTGCTGGGCGTCCTGGTTCATGCTTGCACCTCTCTTCCGTTCCTCTTCTCGACGTCATCGTAATTCAAGGGATCTCCTCCGGTTCGAGGCGCCGTCCCGTGTCGGGAGGCGCTTCGTCACGGACAGGAACGCTCCGGCCCCCCGGTTTCCCTCACTCGCCGTGGCCTTTTTTCATTCCGGAGGCTAGTTCTGAATGCCCTTCTCGCCCAGGCAGCCGCGCAGGTCGGACATCCCCCGGTAGACCAGGTTCTCCGCCTTCTTGGCGCTCCATCCCATGAGCTTGCCGACCTCGGGGACGCTGTGCCCCTGAAGGTTGAGGGTGACGGCGTGACGGCGGGGCGCCACCATGCGGCCGAGGCAGTCGCGGATGGCGCGGCCGATCTCGCGGCCGGCCGAGGCGCGCTCGGGATCCGGAGCGCCGGCGGCCGGATCGTAGGAGACCGCCTCCTCCTCGTCGCTCCCCCCTTCCAGCGAGACCTCCTGGCGCCGGCGCAGGCGGCGGATCTCGTCGATCATCGCGCTGTAGGCGGCTTTCTTCAGGTAGAAGGGGGAGAATTCGGCGGTCCCCTCCTTCTTGCGCTGGATCTCCATCACCCGCATCAGCGCCACCTGCACGAGGTCGTCCGCCCGGTCCGCCATCCAGCGCGGGCAGACGCGGTCCACGGCGCGCACCAGGTCGCGGTGGAGCTGCGCGTAGTCCATGGAGAACTCAGGGTTCCTTTTCGGGGTGTCCGTGATCAAGTCTCTCTCCACCCGGTCTCTGGCCGAATCGGGCATAGCGTACTACGACGGGCGGGAGACGGAGGAGGCGGATTTTTGGAGCTCCAGGCCATGACGCGGACCCGGTGTGTGACAGAGCAGGGCTCGATGTCACGAAAGGTGTCCCGCTCTCACTAAGAGACGCCACTTAGAAGACGAAGCACTTGATTTTCTTTCGCCGCACCGACGCGGCATCTCTTATGGGGGGAGCACGATGGACCATAGCGCGAGCTTTGGTGGGGACGTCAATTACGAGTACCTCATCCTTGGCGCCGGACCGGCGGGTTTGCAGATGGGGCACCATCTCTCCCGCGCCGGGCACAGCTACCTGATCCTCGAAGCCGGCGACACGCCCGGCACCTTCTTCAAACAGTTCCCGCGCCACCGCACCCTGCTCGCGAACAACAAGGTCCACACGGGCTCCACGGATCCCGAGCTCAACCTCCGCTTCGACTGGAGCTCGCTGCTCGACGAGGACGGCAAGGGGGAGATGCGCTTCACCGGGTACAGCAAGAGCTACTTCCCGCCGGCGGACGAGCTGGTGCGCTATCTCTGCGACTACGCCGGGTTCTACGGCCTCAACGTCCGCTGCAACACCCGCATCCTGCGCGTCGAGAGGCCGCACGCGGGCCAGTTCCGGCTGATCGACGCGGCCGGGGGTGTGTTCACCTGCCGGCGCCTGATCGTGGCGACCGGCGTCGCCAAGCCCTACGTACCCGAGATCCCGGGCATCGACATGGCGGAGAGCTACGCTGACGTCTCGGTCGATCCGGAGGACTTCGCCAACCAGCGCGTGCTGATTCTGGGCAAGGGGAACTCCGCCCTGGAGACGGCCGGCAACCTGGTCTCCACCGCGGCGCTGATCCACATCGCCAGCCCCCACCCGCTGAAGCTCGCCTGGAAGACGCGCTACGCCGGCGACCTGCGGGCGGCCAGCAACGCCTTCCTCGACACCTGCCAGCTGCAGATGCAGAACGCCGTGCTCGACTGCGTCGTCGAGAGGATCGAACGGCGCGACGCCCAGCTGACGGTCTCGGTGCGCTACACCCACGCCCATGGCGAGACCGCGGAGCTGACCTACGACCGGGTGATCGTGGCCACCGGTTTCCGCTTCGACGACTCGATCTTCGCCGCCGGGTGCTGGCCGGAGCTGGTGCACAACGGCCGCTTCCCGGCGCAGACTCCCGAGTGGGAGTCGATCAACGTCCCCGGCCTCTACTTCGCCGGCGCGCTGACCCAGGCGAACGATTACCGGCGGCACGCCTCGGCCTTCATCCACGGCTTCCGCTACAACACGCGGGCCCTGTTCCGGATGCTGGAGGCCCGGTATCACCATCGGGACTGGCCGTCGCGCGAGATCGAGCCGACCCCCGAGGGGCTGGTCGATGCCGCGCTCGACCGCCTCAACCGCAGCTCCGGGATCTGGCAGCAGTCCGGCTTTCTGCACGACGTGATCGTGGTCGACGAGGGGTGGGACCGTGCCGAGTATTACGAGGAGATGCCGCTCGACTACGTCCACGAGAGCGGGATCGTGGAGAGCGGCCACTACTACACGATCGCGCTCGAATTCGGGAAGGTCAAGGGGGATCCCTTCAGCGCCGTGCGCAGCCCCGAGCCGGCGCGGGCGGAGGAGAGCGCCTCCCTGCATCCGGTGATCCGGCGTTGGTGCGGGTTGCAGCTCATCTACGAGAAGCACCTCCTCGAGGACCTCCACGGCGAGTGGAAGAAGCCGGAGGCCCACGTCGCCCCGTTGCGCTACTTCTTCATGCAGCAGCTCCTGGAGATCGCCGACCTCGAGCACGAGCATTACGAAGAGGAGATGGTCCGGCCGCTGCTGCGGGCGGTGTGAGGCTGAGCCCTATCGGGTACGACCCGCCCGGACCCTCACCCCCGGCCCCTCTCCCGACCCGGGAGAGGGGAGAAAGTCCCCGCTTCGGAAGCATTCCGCAGAAAGACCTCCCTCTCCACTCCGTGGAGAGGGACTGAGGGTGAGGATTCGGAGGGCAGGTCGCTCCGACCGGCAAAACTGTGTGAGGCGCCAGCCGCCTACCCTTGCCGCGGCGCCACCTCCACCACCAACCCTGTCTGCAGGCGCCCCTCGATCGCGGGGGTGGGGGCGAGATGGATCTCCACCAGCACCATCTGCGAGGCCGCGTCCACCTCGGGGGCGATCCGCTGGAGCGTGCCCGGGATCTGGAGGCCCAGGGTGCGGACGGTGACGTGGACGGCATCCCCCTCCTTGAGCCTGCGCGCCTCTTCGGGGGGCACGGCGGCGCGCACCAGGAGATCGCCGGCGCTGATCAGCCGCACCAGCGCCGTGCCGGGGGTCACCACCGCCCCGGGATCGACGAAGCGCTCGGCCACCCGGCCGTCGAAGGGGGCTCGGATCTGGTTGCGCGAGAGGCTGGTCTCCAGCTGCCGCACCCGGGTGGCCTGCTCGGCGGCGTGCGAGCGGGCGACCTCGTAGCTGGAGGCCGCGGTCTTCGCCTGCAGCTCCGCCTGGGCCAGATCCTCCTTCGAGAAGAAGTCGGGGTTCTTCTGCCGCCGGTCGTTGCGGGCCACGGCCTCGGCCAGCTCGTCCTTCGCCCGGCGCTCGTCCGCCTGGGACCCCCGCAGCACCGAACGGGCCATCTCCAGATCCTGCGCCGCCAGGCTCGTGTCGAGAGTCGCGATGGGATCGCCTTTTTTCACCGAGTCCCCGATCGACACCTGCATCGCCTGCAGCCGCCCCTGCGAATCCGCCTTCACGTCCACCGACTCGCGGGCGACCAGGACACCGATCCACCCCTGGTGAGGCGCGGGGGCGGGGGAGGGCGGCGCCGCGGGCGCGGCGGGACGGGGCGCCGCGGCCGGCGGGAGCTCCGCGGTCACGTCGCGGCGGTCGCAGCCGGCGGCCGTGGCCAGGAGGGCGAGGGCGAGCAGGGAGGGGAGCCGGCGTCTGCACATGCGGCTATCTTAACGCTCAATCTCAACACCCCCGCGGCCCACCCCTTGCATTCCCCCCTGCCGCCTCCACGCTGGAGGCAGGGAGGCTCAAGAGATGGCGCGTGAGAAGGTTCTGGCCCTGATCCTGGCCGGCGGCTCGGGCGGCCGCCTCGAAGTCCTGACCCGCCGGCGGGCCAAGCCGGTGATGCCGTTCGCCGGGGTCTACCGGTTGATCGACATCCCGCTGAGCCACTGCGTGCACAGCGGCCTCTCGGACGTCTGGGTGGTCGAGCAGTACGAGCTGCACTCGCTCAACGAGCACCTGTCGAACGGCCGCCCCTGGGACCTCGACCGCACCTACGGCGGGCTCCAGGTCCTCCCTCCCAACGAGAGCAAGCGTGGCGACGAAAAGGGGGGCTTCGCCGAGGGGAACGCCGACGCCCTCTACCGGCAGAGCTCGCTGATCCGCGAATTCGACCCCGACGTGCTCCTCGTCCTCAGCTCCGACCACATCTACAAGCTCGACTACGGGCTCCTCCTCGACCGCCACCGGGAGCTGAAGGCGGACCTGACGCTGGTCAGCACCCGGGTGCCGCGCGAGCAGGCGAGCCGCTTCGGGGTCGTCGAGGTGGACGGCGAGGGGCGGGTGACCGGCTTCGAATACAAGCCCGAGTCCCCCCGGAGCGACCTGGTGACCACCGAGATCTTCGCCTACGACGCCCGCAAGCTCCTCGACACCCTGGACCGCCTGGTGGAAGAGGGCGGCGGGGAAGGGGAGGAGGAGGACGGATCGAGTCTCGAGGACTTCGGCGACAAGCTGCTCCCCCGGCTGGTGGGAGAGGGGCGCGTCTTCGATTTCCGTCTGGAGGGGTACTGGAAGGACGTCGGCACCCTCGACAGCTACTGGCAGACCCACATAGACCTCCTGGCGCCCGAGCCTCCGCTGGTGCTCGACGATCCCGCCTGGCCGATCCTCACCACCGGCCGGCAGCGCCTGCCGGCCCGCATCGAGACCGAGGCGCGGATCGCCGGCAGCCTGATCGCGCCCGGCTGCCGGATCGCCGGCCGCGTCGAGCGCTCGGTGCTGGCGCCCGGCGTCGTCGTGGAGGCGGGGGCCGAGGTGCGCGACTCGATTCTCCTGCACGAGACCGTCGTCCGCGCCAGCGCCACGATCGATCGCGCCATTCTGGACATCCACGTCGAGGTGGGGCCGGGGGCGAAAGTCGGCGAGGCGGGCGGCGACCTCGCTGTGGTGGGGCAGCGGATCAAGATCCCGGCCCAGGGGCGGGTCGCGGCGGGTGCGCGGGTGGAGCCGGAGGAGTAGGCGAGGCCGCCCTCAATCCGGCATATCTTTTTACCCACGACCATGAAAAATCTCCGCGTTCTCCCCCTGCTGCCCCTCGTTCTCCTCCTCTGCGGCCTCGCCCCCGACCAGCCCACCCTCCCGGCCCGCGCCAAGGCCGCGCTCGCCCAGACCTCGGGCACGCTTCGCGTCCCGGGCCTGGCGCGTCCGGTCACCGTGCTGCGCGACCGTTGGGGCGTCCCCCACATCTATGCCGAGACGCAGGACGATCTCTTCTTCGCCCAGGGGTTCGTAGCCGCCCAGGACCGTCTCTGGGAGATGGAGATCTGGCGCCGGACGGGGGAGGGGAGGCTCGCCGAGGTCCTCGGGCCCGAGGCGGTGGAGCGCGACCGCTTCGCCCGCCTGCTCCGCTACCGGGGGGATCTCGACGCCGAGTATGCGAGCTACGCCCCGGACGCCCGGAAGATCGTCGAGGCCTTCGTGCGCGGCGTCAACGCCTTCATCGCCGCGAGCCACGACCGGCCGCCGGTCGAGTTCGAGCTCGCCGGCTTCCGGCCCGAGCCGTGGACTCCCGAGGTCTGCCTCACCCGCATGGCCGGCTTCGGGATGACGATCAACGCCCCGACCGAGGTGCTGCGCGCGAAACTGGGCGCCGAGCTCGGCTGGAAGCTCGCCGACGAGATCCTCCCCGCCGCGCCGCCGCGTCCGCTCGAAACCCAGCCGCGGACCGGCCTCGAGGGGATCGACTTCAAGGTCCTCGCCCTCCCCAGCGCCGCCTACGCGCCCCTCCGCTTCAAGGCCGGCGACGGCGGCAGGCTAGGCGGCAAGCATCCCCAGGACGGAAGCAACAACTGGGTGGTGGACGGCTCCCTCTCCGCCACCGGCAAGCCCCTCCTCGCCAACGACCCCCACCGGGCGCTGACCCTCCCCAGCCTGCGCTCCATGGTCCATCTGGTTGCTCCCGGCTGGAACGTGATCGGCGCCGGCGAGCCCGCCCTCCCTGGGGTCTCGGTCGGCCACAACGACCGGATCGCCTTCGGCTTCACTATCGCGATGATCGACCAGCAGGACCTCTACGTCGAGGAGACCAACCCCGCGAATCCCGGCGAGGTCCGCTTCCAGGGGCGGTGGGAGCCGATGCGGATCGAGCGGGAAAAGATCGGCGTCAAGGGGAGCCCGCCGGTCGAGGCGGAGCTCAAGTTCACCCGCCATGGCCCGGTGATCCACGAGGACCGCGAGCGCCACCGCGCCTATGTCCTGCGCTGGGTGGGGAGCGAGCCGGGCACCGCGGGCTACCTCGCCGCGCTCTCGCTCGACCGCGCCCGCGATTGGCCTGGGTTCCGGAAGGCGCTGGAGCGCTGGAAGGTGCCGTCCGAGAACCTGGTCTACGCGGACGTGGACGGCAACATCGGCTGGCAGGTGGCGGGGCTCGCTCCGGTGCGCAAAGGGTGGTCCGGCCTGCTGCCGGTGCCCGGATCGGGCGAGTACGAGTGGCAGGGGTTCCTCCCCGCCGCCGAGCTGCCGAACGCCTTCAACCCGCCGCGCCATTTCCTCGCCACCGCTAACCACAACATCCTGCCGCCGGGCTATCCGCGCGAGCTGGGCTACGACTGGGGGGAGCCCACCCGCTTCCTGCGGATCTCGGAGGTCCTCGGCGCAGGGGGTTCCCAGAGGGGCAAGTTCTCGGTCGTCGATTTCCAGCGGCTCCAGACCGACGAGGTCTCGCAGCCGGCCCGCGCGCTGGTGGGTCTGCTGCGCGAGGCGAAGGGGGCCGGCCCGGACCTGCGCCCGTGGATCGAGAGGCTCGCGCAATGGGACGGCACCGTGACCCGGGACTCCGCGGCGGCGGCTCTCTACGAGATCTGGACCCTCCGGCTCCCCCCCGCCGTCTTCAAGGCGCGCGTGCCGGAGGCGTGGCTCCCCATCGTCGCCGGCAACCAGAGTCTGGCGATCGATCTCCTCCGGGATCCGAAGCCCGCCTGGTTCGGGAGCGATCCGAAGGCCGGCCGCGACGCCGTACTCCTCCACAGCCTGGAGGCGGCGGTCGCCGAAGCGAAGGCGAAGCTCGGCCCCGATCCGCGGACCTGGCGCTGGGGGGCTCTGCACAAGACCGCCCTCCAGCACGTCCTGGCGACGGACCCCGATCGCCAGGCGCTGTTCGGCCTGCCCCCGGTCGAGCGGGGCGGCGACAGCGACACCGTGAACGTGGCCGGAGGTCCCGGCTTCGACGTCGCCCACGGCGCCTCCTTCCGCGAGATCCTCGACGTGGCGGATTGGGACCATTCGGTGGCGGTCAACTTCCCCGGTCAGTCCGGCCAGCCCGGGAGCCCTCATTACGGAGACCTGCTGCCGCTCTGGGCGGAGGGCAAGTACTTCCCGCTGCTCTACAGCCGCGGCAAAGTGGAGGCGGAGTCCGCGGAACGGCTGGTCCTGACGCCGCCTTGAACCCTCAACCCGCCTTTCTCCGCGTTCGCTGGCGTGGCGACCCGCGAAATCGCCTGGCTCAAGAACGCGTACGAGATTCGTGCGCGGGAGGTGCGCGAGACGCGGGAGGTGGCGCTGGAGGCGATGTGAGTGCGCTACGATCTCCTCCCAACGCACCTGTCCGAGGAGATCGCAATGCGTCCAGAATCTTCTAACCGGCGCCGGTTGGCCGGGCTCATCCTCTTCCTGCTCGTGGTGACGGCGGTCGCCATGGTCTTCGTGCCGGTCTGGCTGATCCGGCCGTTCGTGCATCAGACCCCGGGGGGCCTCGAGGTGGCGTTCGCGCTGCGGCGATGGGCGCCGCTCGCCACCGCCCTCGCCCTGGTGGCCGGGCTGGCGCTGACCGTCGCGCTCTGGCGGGGCGGACGGTGGTGGAGCCGGGCGCTGGTCGTGCTGGCGCTCGTCCCGCTGGGGGCGGCGGTCTGGCTCTCCCGCTTCAACATTTTCGAGAAGATGTTCTCCCCCCTGGGCGATGCCCGGTTCGCCGCCGCGTCGGTGGCCGACTGGGTGGGGGAGGGGGATCCGGTGCTGGCGGTCGAGCAGGGAGGCGAGGCGGTGGCCTACCCCGTCCGCCAAGTGGCCTATCACCACATCGTCCAGGACGTCGTCGGCGGGGTGCCCGTCGCCGTCACCTACTGAACGCTCTGTCACACCGGTCTGGTGTGGAGAGCGGAGGTCGACGGGCGGAAGCTGCGCTTCCACCTCACGGGCATCAACAACCAGAACTTCCTGATGGCGGACGAGCAGACGGGGTCCTGGTGGCAGCAGGTGACGGGCGAGGCGGCCTTCGGGCCGCTGAAGGGGCGTCATCTCGATCTCGTCTTCCACGACGAGATCGGGTTCGCGGCCTGGAAGCGCGAGCACCCGGGCGGCCGGGTGCTGCGGCCGGCCGGCGGCGCCCCCTGGCGGGAGTTTTCCAAGGACTGGGAGGTGGAGACCGCCAAGCTGCCGGTGGTGACCCCGGCCCGGGCGGGGGACGTGTTGAAGCCCCGCGACGTGGTGGTGGGGGTCCGCCTGATGGGGGTCTCCCGGGCCTATCCGCTGGTGGAGCTGCAGCGGCAGAGCCCGGTGCAGGACACGGTCGGCGGCGTTCCGCTCCTCCTGGTCGTCGGCGAGGATGGGCGCTCGGTGCGCTCTTTCGAGCGGACGCTCGACGGCCGCGAGCTGAGCTTCTTCGCCAGGGCGGGCGCCCCCCTGCGCCTGGTGGACGCCGGGACGGGGAGCGAGTGGAGCTTCGCCGGTGAGGCAATCGCCGGCCCGCTCAAGGGTAGAAGGTTGGCGAAGGTCTTCGCCCTCAAGGATTACTGGTTCGACTGGCGGACCTACAACCCGGAGACGTCGGTGTACGCGCTAAAGCGGGGATGAGTCCCCGAGGAAGATTCGAGCCGGGTTCCTGGTTGCCAGGAAGCAAGGGTTGACGGGGGCGGTACAATTAGATGCAGAAGGTTCAACCCGGGCACCGAGGAGGTTCGAGATCCGAGATTCATTCCCCACCGCGCTGCTGACCGGCTTCGACGGCGAGACGGTCGAGGCCTGTCTGCGCCAGCTCGGGGCCGAGCTGCATCCGCTGGTGGCCGGTTCCGAGGCGGAGGCGTTGCGGCTGCTGGGGGCGCAGCCGATCGCCCTGCTGGCCCTGGGGGGCGCCGTCTCCGGCGAGCGCGCCCTGCGGCTGCTCGAGGCGGCGGAGGCGACCCCCGGCGCGGAGACCCGGATCAACCTCGTGCTTGGCGGCGGCCCCGATCCCACCCTGTTCCAGGACCTGATCGACCGCGACCGCGTCTTCTACCTGAGCCCGGAGCCGGTGCCGGCGGCCGACCTGATCGCCCTGCTGCGCAGCGGCGCCGAACGCTGGCGCGCCGCCATCCAGCGCGGCGACGGGGAGGAGCGGCGGCGGACCGTCTTCGCGCGCCGGCTGCTGGCGGCCACCCAGTCGATCTCGATGCAGCGCCGGCCGGAAGGGGTGGCGCGCGCCGCCGCCGAGGCGGTGGAGGACGTGGCCGAGGCCGAGCGCGGCTACTGCCTGCTCTACGACCGGGCGACCGAGACGCTCTGGGAGCCGCCGCGGGACGCCGACCTCGAGGAGGAGCGCCGGGAGAGCGCCGCGGTGGGGCTGGTCAGCTTCGTGGTGCGCACCGGCCGGCCGCTGGCAATCGAGCGGATCGGCGCCGATCCGCGCTTCGACCGTGACGCCGACGACCCCAAGGCGCAGGGGGACGAACGCTTCGCGGCGGTCCCTGTGCTGGGGCCGGACGGCCGCATCCTCGCCGTGCTCGCCGCCGTGCGCCGGGCCGAGGAGCGGGTGTTCGACGACGGCGACCTCAAGGGGTTCATCCTGCTCGCCGAGCAGGCGGCCCCCACCTTCGCCCAGCTCGGACTGGCCGACTCGGCCTCGGACGGCCTTGCCGCGGCGGCGCTGTTCCGCGAGGAGGCGGTGGAGCACCACAACGTGGGGATGCGCGGCGAGGGGGACGTGCTGCGGGTAGATCCCGGCTGGATGCGCTGGACCTTCCGCCTGCTGGTCACCGTGCTGGTGGCCGGCCTGCTGTTTACCCTGATCGCGCAGGTGCACGACTACGCGTCGGGCCCGGCGGTGGTGCGCCTGGGCGGGCGGAGCGATCTGACGGCGACCGCCGACGGCACGGTGAGCCAGGTGGCGGTGGGGCCGGGGGAGCGGGTGGACGCCGGCCGGCTGCTGGTGCGCTTCTACGGCGTCCGCGAGGCGGCCGAGCTGGCGCGCATCGACCACGAGTTCGAGCTGCAGCTGATCAACCGCCTGCGCGATCCGGCGGATTCGGGGGCGCAGCAGGCGCTGATCTCGCTGCGCGCCGAGCGCGAGCTGGCGCGCTCCAACCTCGCCGAGCGCGAGCTGCGGGCCCCGGCGGCTGGGGTGGTGAGCGACATCCGCGTACGGGTGGGGCAGCACATCACGCCCGGGCAGTCGCTGCTGTCGATCGGCCGCGGCCAGGAGCGGCCGATGGTCGTCGCTTTCCTGCCGGGCGAGGACCTGCCGCTGCTCAAGCGCGGCATGCCGCTGCGCCTCGAGGTCCAGGGGTACCGCTACGCCTATCAACACCTGACGGTCAATTCGGTGGAAGCCCAGGCCGTCGGTCCCGCCGAGGCGCGGCGCTATCTCGGCGACGAGATCGCCGACGCGGTGCAGTTCACCGGGCCGGTGGTGAAGGTCGAGGCGCATCTCAATTCCCCCACCTTCGAGGCGGAGGGGAAGGTTCGCCGCTATCATGACGGCATGCTGGCCCAGGCCGAGGTGCGCACCCGCTCCGAGCGCGTGCTGGTGACGCTGATCCCGGCCCTGAAGGCCTTTTTCGAAACCCAGGGCGAGACCAAGAGGGGGGGCGCCGGTGCCTGAGACGCCCGAGACGATTGTCAGGACAGAGAGCCCGGCCGAGGCCGCCGCTCCCCCCCTCAGGAGAGGCTCCACGAGCGCTTTCCGGCGCTCGACAAGCTCGCCTTCACCAGCCGCCGGCGGCGCGTGCCGTTCGTCCAGCAGAACACCGCCAGCGACTGCGGCGCCGCCAGCCTGACCATGGTGCTGGCCTATCACGGCAAGCACCTGCGGCTCGACGACGTGCGCAAGATCACCGGCTTCGGGCGCGACGGCGCGGACGCCCTGGCGATCCTCTCCGCCGCCCGGGTGTTCGGCCTGCGCGGACGCGGGGTGAAGGTCGACGAGGTGGACGACCTCCGCTTCGTGCCGCCGGGGTCGATCCTGCACTGGCAGTTCAACCACTTCCTGGTCTTCGAGCGGCTGACGGCGGACGGCGCCGATCTGGTCGATCCCGCCGGCGGGCGGCGGCGCGTCGGCCGCGACGAGCTGGGGCGCTCCTTCACCGGCGTCGCCCTCACCTTCGAGCCGGGCGAGGACTTCGAGCCGCAGGAGGGGGAGCCGCGCAAGTGGGACCGCTTCCTCAAGCTGCTGCGCGAGCATTCGGGGGTCCTCAAGCGGATCGTCGTCACCTCGGGGATGGTGCAGCTCTTCGCCCTCGCGGTGCCGCTGCTGATCGGCTCGCTGGTCGACCGGGTGATCCCGCGCGGCGACCTCCAGCTGCTGGGGATCCTGGCGGGGGGCCTGGCGGCGATTGTCGGTTTCAGCTTCCTGTCGTCGCTGCTGCGCTCGTTCCTGCTGCTCTACATGCGCACTCATCTCGACGCGCGGATGACGCTCGACTTCCTCGACCATCTGGTCGACCTCCCCTACGCCTTCTTCCAGCAGCGCTCGGCCGGCGACCTGATCATGCGCATGGGGAGCAACGCCACGGTGCGCGAGATCCTCACCTCGGGCGCCCTCTCCGGGGTGCTCGACGGCCTGATGGTGACGCTCTACCTGGTCCTGCTGCTGGTCGCGAGCCCGACGATGGGACTGCTGGTGGTGGTGCTGGGCGCCCTCCGCGTCGGTCTCTTCCTGTTCACCCGCAAGAAGACGCGAGACCTGATGTCGCGCTCGTTGCAGACCGAGGCGCGCTCGCAGAGCTATCAGGTCAACCTCCTCGCCGGCATCGAGACGCTGAAGGCGGCCGGCGCCGAGCACCGGTCGGTCGAGCAGTGGTCGCACCTGTACGTGGACGTCCTCAACATCTCGCTCGCCCGCGGCCGGTTGCAGGCGTTCGTCGACTCGACGCTCTCGGCGCTGGGCACGGCGTCGCCGCTGGTGGTCCTCGTCTGGGGCGCCGTCCAGGTGCTGCAGGGGCACCTCACGCTCGGCACCATGCTCGCCCTCAACGCGCTCGCCGCCGGCTTCCTGACGCCGCTCTCGACGCTGATCACCAATGCTTTCCAGTTCCAGCTCCTCGGCAGCTACATGGACCGCCTGGAGGACGTGCTGGAGACGCCACGCGAGCAGGACCCTTCCACGGTCAAGCCGGCGCCGCGCCTGAAGGGTGGGATCCGGCTGGAGAACGTCAGCTTCCGCTACGGCCCGCTGGCGCCGCTGGCGGTCCGCGAGGTGTCGGTGGACATCCAGCCGGGCCGCTTCGTCGCCCTGGTGGGGCGGTCGGGGGCGGGCAAGTCGACGCTGGCGAGCCTGCTGGTGGGGCTCTATCCGCCGACCGAGGGGCGGATCCTCTTCGACGGCGTCGACATGGCGGACCTGGAGCTGCGCTCGGTCCGCCGCCAGGTCGGGGTGGTGCCCCAGCACCCGTACCTCTTCGGCTCCAGCATCCGCGGGAACGTCACCCTCTCGGACCCCTCGCTGCCGCTGTCGCGGGCGGTGGAGGCGGCGAAGCTCGCCCACATCCACGACGACATCGTGGTGATGCCGATGGGGTACGAGACGATCCTCGCCGACGGCGGCGCCTCGCTCTCCGGAGGGCAGCGCCAGCGGCTGGCGCTCGCCCGCGCGCTGGTCCACCGGCCGGCGATCCTGCTGCTCGACGAGGCGACCAGCGCGCTCGACACCCGCACCGAGCGGGAGATCCAGCACGAGCTCGAGGCCCTGCGGGCCACCCGCATCGTCATCGCCCACCGCCTGAGCACCATCCGCCACGCCGACCTGATCCTGGTGATGGACGACGGCCGCCTCGTCGAGCAGGGGCGGCACGACGAGCTGATCGCCCTCAACGGCGTCTACGCCAGCCTGGTGGCCGCCCAGATGGAAAAAGAAAAGCTGCAGGCGGCGGGAGTGTAGGAAGAGCCCCTCATCACCCCGGCCCTCTTCTCCCATCGCCCTACCCCCGACCGGGAGAAGAGGGGGGCTCTACGGCGACCCCCGCCAGCCGCTCGAACGGCGCGCGGAGCGGCTCGGGGGTACGGCAGGGGCGGCGGGTCGCGGCCTCGATCCAGACGTGCTCGGTCAGGCCGGTGGCCAGCCGCTCTCCCCCCTTGCGGACCTCGTAGGCGAAGCGCAGGCCGCGGCTCCCCAGCCGCTCGCACCAGCAGGCGACCTGCACCACGTCGCCATAGCGGGCGGAGCGGTGGTAGCGGGCCTCGACGCCGGTGACCATCAGGAGATAGCCGAGCCGCTCGATGTCGGCGTAGTGGAAGCCGGAGGTCGAGCACAGCCGGGTACGGGCGAGCTCGAACCAGACCACGTAGTTGGCGTGATGGACGACGCCCATCTGGTCGGTCTCGGCGTAGCGGACCTCGACGTCGATCTCGGCGCGGACGGGCTCGGTCATCGCTTTACTCCCGGTCATCTATCCTCGAAGTCTCAGCCCCGGATATGGCGGGCCACGGTCCACAGGATCTTATAGCCGGCGCGGACCGTGCCGGCGATCGTGCCGGTGATCTTCGAGACGCCGACGCGGCGGCGGTAGGAGACGGGCACCTCGGCACAGCGCAGCCCGAGGCGCACGGCCTTGACCTGCATCTCGGCGGTCCAGCCGAAATCGGGGTCCGCCATGCCGATGCGCTCGAGCGCGTCCCAGCGGATGGCCCGGAAGGGGCCGAGGTCGGTGAAGCGGTGGCCGTAGAAGAGCCGGATCAGCAGGCAGGCGACGAGATTGCCGGCCCGCGCCTGGGGGAGGAGGGCGCCCCGCTCCCGCCGTCCCAGCACGCGCGAGCCGATCACCAGGTCGGCCTCGCCCGCGAGG
Organism: uncultured Acidobacteriota bacterium; assembly: GCA_963698025.1. Taxonomy (GTDB): domain Bacteria; phylum Acidobacteriota; class Thermoanaerobaculia; order Multivoradales; family UBA5704; genus DATARR01. Next base: position 6,275,155 of record OY969112.1, read on the forward strand.
ATGGGAGCGACGAGCCTCGGCAGCTCCTCCGGGTGGTCCGAGTAGTCGGCGTCCACGAACACCACGACGTCCGGCGGGCCGGTGCGGCGGAGATGATCGAGGCCGGCGAGGCAGGCGCTGCCGTACCCCCGCCGCGAGGCCGCCACCACCTCGGCGCCGCCCTCGCGGGCGACGCGGGCGGTGCCGTCGGTCGAGCCGTTGTCGGCCACCACGATCCGGCGCACGGGGGGGCGGGGGAGGGCGGCGAGCACCAGCGGCAGCGAGGCCTCCTCATTGAGCGCGGGGATCACTACGTCGACGCTCTCTCCCCCTCTCCCGGTGAGGGAGGCAGGGGAGGAGACGGGAGAGGGGGCCGGGGGGTGAGGGTCTTTGGACACCGGCGGATTTTATGCCATGCTCTTGCGCCCGGCCCGCGGGCCGCTTTCCGGGGTAGAACCACGAGGTAGACACGCATGAAATTTCACTCCGTGATTTCGCCGATTCTCGCCGCCGCCCTGTCCTCGGCCGCGCTCGCCGCTCCGCCGGCCGGGTCCTATCACCGGGTCGAGATCAAGCCCCCCAACGGCAAGGCCCTGCCGTACACCCTCGAGGTCCCGCAGGACTGGCAGGTGCGCCAGGTCGACGGCTTCCCCGGCCTGTGGATCGGGCCGGTCGACGCCAAGCCCCCCGAGGACCCGCGGCTGATCTGGGTGCGCGGCAGCCAGGTCGCGCTCGTCGAGCCGGACAAGATCGTGGCCAACATCAAGGAGAACGACGCCGCACACGCCGAGTGGTCGGCGCCGCGCGTCGAGGCGCGGACGGTCGGTGGGGTGCGCTGCGTGCTGGTGCAGATGGACTCCGGCGCCGGCGACAAGGCGCGCACCAGCCTGACCCTCAAGGTGCCGTTCCAGACCGTCTCCGTCGACCTCGTGGCCTCCGCCACTCCCGCCGAGTTCCCGAAGATGCTGCCGACTTACGAGAAGATCCTGTTTTCGGTGCAGCCGGCCGCCGGCGGCAAGCCCGGCAGCAAGTAGGAGCGCGGTCGATGCCCATCCATCCCTACCAGGAGCGGTGGCCCATCCTGGGAGCCCGGGTGTTCCTGGCCCCCGGCGCTCACGTCGTGGGCGACGTCATCCTCGGCGAGGACGTCTCCTTCTGGTTCCACACCGTGGCCCGGGGGGACGTCAACTCCATCCGCATCGGCGCGCGGACGAACATCCAGGACGGCACGGTGCTCCACGTCACCCACGTGCGGCATCCGCTGGTGATCGGCGCCGGAGTCGTGGTGGGGCACCAGGCCGTGCTCCACGGCTGCACGATCGGGGCGGGCGCGCTGATCGGCATCGGCGCCCGGGTGCTCGACGGCGCCGTGGTCGAGCGCGGGGCGCAGGTCGGCGCCGGCGCGGTGGTGGTGCCGGGGCACCCCGTTCCGGCCGGCCACCTGGCACTGGGCATCCCGGCGCGGGTGGCCCGGCCGCTGACCGAAGAGGAGACGCGGCGGATCGCGGAGACCTGCGACCGCTACGCGGCGTTGAAAGAGCAGTACCGGGAGACCCTGGGCTCCGGCACGGAGCGGGTCCCCGGCCATGGCGATCGACAGGAGGAGAAGGCATGAAGCGTCGGGGCGCGGGAACGATCACGATCGAGGACGTGGGGAGCCGGGTGCGGCTCCAGGCCTGGGTGCAGCGCCGCCGGGACCTCGGCGGGCTGCTCTTCCTCGACCTGCGGGACCGCAGCGGCGTCGTCCAGGTAGTGGTGCGCCCAGAGGAAGACGCGGAGCTGGGGCAGATCCTGGCGCCGGTCCGGCCCGAATGGGTGGTCGAGATCGAGGGGACCGTCCTGCGCCGCGAGCCGGGGCAGATCAACCGCGACCTGTCCACCGGCGAGGTGGAGGTCGCCGCCGCGAGCGCCATCGTGCTCTCCCGCTCCGAGACGCCGCCGTTCGCGCTCGACGGCAAAACCGATTCCGCCGAGGAGACCCGGCTGCGCTACCGCTTCCTCGACCTGCGCCGCCCCGAGCTGCAGAAGAACTTCGTGCTGCGCGCCGGGGTGACGCACGAGATCCGCAGCTACTTCCACGAGCACGGCTTCCTCGACGTCGAGACGCCGATCCTCACCAAATCCACCCCCGAGGGGGCGCGCGACTACCTGGTCCCCTCGCGCGTCCACCACGGCAGCTTCTACGCCCTGCCGCAGTCGCCACAGCTGTTCAAGCAGCTCCTCATGGTGGCCGGCTTCGAGCGCTACATCCAGATCGCCCGCTGCTTCCGCGACGAGGACCTGCGGGCCGACCGCCAGCCCGAGTTCACCCAGGTGGACGTCGAGATGTCCTTCCCCGTCGAGGAGGACATCTATGAGCTGATCGAGGGACTCTTCGCGCGCGTCTTCCCGCTCGCCGGCATCCAGCCGCCGGCCACTTTCCAGCGGCTCACCTACGCCGAGGCCCTGGCGCGCTACGGCAGCGACAAGCCCGATCTGCGCTTCGGGCTGCCGATCGCCGACCTCTCGCACCTCCTGGGCGAGAGCGGCTTCCGCGGCTTCAAGGAGACGGTCGCGGACGGCGGCGTGGTGCGCGGCTTCGCGCTGCCTGGATCAGCCGGCGCCGCCGAGGCGAGTCGCAAAGAGGTCGACGGCTGGGTGGAGATCGCCCGCCGCAACGGCGCGGCCGGGGTGCTCACCCTGCGGCGCAAGGGGGGGGAGACCGTCTTCCAGGTGAAGAACGCGCTGACCGAGGCCGAGATCCAGGGAGCGGCCGAGGAGCTCGGGCTGGAAGAGGGGGGATTGGCCCTGATCGTGGCCGCGCCGGCCGCGGTGGCCGCCAACGCCCTGGGCACCTTGCGGCTGGAGTTGGCGAAGCACTACAAACTGATCCCGGAGGGGGCGCACGCCTTCCTCTGGGTGACCGACTTTCCGCTCCTCGAATGGGACGAGGGGGCCGGCCGCTGGTTCGCCATGCACCATCCGTTCACCAGCCCCGACCCGCGCGATTTCGAGAAACTGGAGAGCGACCCCGGAGCGGTCCGCGCCCGCGCCTACGACGTGGTGATGGACGGCGTCGAGCTGGGGGGCGGCTCGATCCGCATCCACGACACGGCGCTGCAGAGCCGGATGTTCAATCTGCTGGGGATCGGCCCCGAGGAGGCCGAGTCGCGCTTCGGCTTCTTCCTCGAGGCCCTGCGCTACGGCGCGCCCCCGCACGGCGGCATCGCCCTCGGCCTCGACCGCATGGTGATGCTCCTCGCCGGAGCCCCCTCGCTGCGCGACGTCATCGCCTTCCCCAAGACCGCCTCGGCGACCGACCTGATGACCGACGCGCCCTCCGGAGTCGACGCCAAGCAGCTCCGCGAGCTGGGGATCGAGGTATCGCGAAACGAGGGCGGATCGTAAGCTCCCCACGGAGCTTCTGGCGGAAAAGCATGTAGATCCAGAGTGGAATCTCAGGCTTCCGGACGGAAAGCATGTAGATCCAGCGTGGAATCTCAGACTTCCAGACGAAAAGCATGTAGATCTGGAGCAGAATCTCAGGCTTCCAGGCCAGAAGACTGTAGATCCAGAGCAGAATCTCGGGCTTCTGAATGAAAAGCATGCAGGTCCAGTCCAGAATCTCGGGCTTCCAGGCCGGAAGCCTCTAGATCCAGCCTGGAATCTCAGGCTTCTGGCGTGAAGTCCCTGGCTTCCAGAGCGGGATCGCCAGATCCTTAAAGGATGTTCTTTTGGTAGGGAGGGCTTGTCTCCGGGCGGGTGGGGATTGGGGGACCGCCAACTTGGCGCTGAAGCACCCGGCTATTCAAATTTCGCCCCAGGCCGTGGTGTATCTGCCGGAGCTCTGCGGTATAATCGCCTCCACGAAATCGCGGTTCAGGAGCCTTGGCGTTCGGCAGACTCTTCGCTGGACGGTCGTCTTAACAGAGGGCTCCCCGCTGAGGTCTCCTAACGCAGTGCTCCCAGAGCGACCCATCTCGATGAAGGTACGTGGACACGGACGTCTCTACGCGGCGGAGCCGCACGGGCTCAGAGGCAAGGATTTGAAGAGCTTTTGTGTAGCTGGAGTTCTCCTGGCGGTGGTTCTCGTGCTGCCAGCTTGGTCACAAAGCCCGGCCTTCATCAATCTCGGCCAACCACCCGAGAAGATAGCCAAGTCCTCGAACGCATGCCCGATCCGGGTTGACTTGCCACTGGGAAAGCTCTTTGAAGATGGTTCGATTTACAGGTCCGGAAAGGCCGCGGCGATCAAGTGTGACGGTGCCTATATGTCTGTCGTCGTAGTCGAGCATCATCCGGCAGCGCGAGGACTCAAGCCTCGAATTCACCCCAAGGCAATCATCACCCTTCCCAATGGACGTGACAAACTCGCCCAGGTAAAGTACTGGTTCATGCGAGGCGAGGAAGTCCTCTCTATAGGCGAGGAGGAGATTTCTGCAGATGAGGGTGAGACGAGCTCGGAGAACGGGGCGGACCTCTGGTATGACAAGGAAGTAGGGCAAGATACCACCAACTTGTATCTACGAATCGAGGCAACGTTTGTCGAGCGGTAGCTATTGCATGTCTCGAGAACCTTCTTTAGATCGGAATCCTGGCGCCCAACACCAACGCTGCGCCGCACGGCAACCGCGCTGCGCGGGCTCGCCGCTCGGTGAGCTTCCAGGGATTGGCCACTGACACATGTTCCCGATTCCCGCAGAACTGAACCTTGATCGGCTTGTTGGCCAGCAGCTCCAGCAGATTTGCATCGGAGCCTACGACCTTCAGTTCCGCTTCATGGGCGAGGACAGGATTAGCTGCACGGGACGGGTTTCCGTTGTGCTGGATGGCCTCGATATTGAGGTATTTGGGGCTGACGGCTGGCTTGATCCCACGCCCCCTTGCAAAGATTGTTGGGCGGGACGTCACAGGGTGGCGGATCGAGACTTCTCATTGCTTTTGTGTGGCCCTTACAGACAATGCTCTCATCAGATTCTGGAGTGAGGACAGCCCATATGAGGACATCGTCATTGACCCGGAAGTGCTCGTGTTTTGAGCTCTAAGTGGCCTAACCCTGCACTGCAGCGACCAGCCTCCTGTGCGGCTGTCCCTGAGCTTTGTCTCGTTGGCGAGCGGCGCACAAGTCGGATACTCGCTACAAGATTTGCTTTCACCAAGGAGGTTTTATGCCTGGTCCCGCACGAGCCGGAGCCGTGCTTTACGCGAAGAACGTCGAGCTCCTGGCTGCCTTCTACGAGACGATTCTGTCCATGGCCAGAATTCATGCCTCGGCTGAGCTCATGATTTTGGAGTCGCCAGACTTTCAGCTGATCGTCCACGCCATGCCACCGCATATAGCTTCGACGATCGTCATCCAGTCTCCACCGGTGCGACGCGAGCAAACCGCGCTCAAGCTATTCTTCACGGTCTCCAGCCTCTCGGAGGCTCGTGCCACCGCTGCAAGGCTTGGCGGCGAGGTCTTTTTGGAGCAGTGGCAGGGCCCGGGTTTTCTTGTCTGCAATGCCTGCGACCCAGAGGGCAACATCTTTCAGGTGCGAGAGAGTGCGCCCTAACCCTTCATGCCGAACGTATGTGCCAGGCGCCGCCATGCGCAACCGCTCCTCGAACGATCGCGCAAAGAACCCGCGCCCCAGGGCCTCTACATCGCTCACTTTGCCTGCCGCTCGTCCTTGCGAATACGGGATTTCTCCCTATAGTACATCCCATGACAGACGATCGTAAGTCCGGAATCGCCCTCATCGCCGGTTCGCTCGGCGGCATTCTTACCATGTCCATTCACCCCACCGGTGCGCCCTCGCTCACGCCCGGCCAGGTGGAGCATCTCGCTCTGGTTTCGGCCATCGCGCACTCCATCGCCCTGCTCAGCTTCCTCCTGCTGTTCCTTGGCGCCTGCGGCCTCACGCGCCGGCTCGCCGCCTTCGCACGCACGCCGGATCCCGACCACCTTGCCTTCGCCGCCGTCGTCACCCTCGGCTTTGCCTGTGTGGCCGTTCTCATCGCGACCGCCGTCAGCGGTTTCATCGTCCCCGGCATCCTGCGCCACATGGTGCGCGACGGCGCTGCTGCCGTTCCGCAGTACCACCTCATCGTCGACGCCGTCTTTCAGTTCAATCAGGCTTTCGCCCGTATCTTCTCGGTCGGAGCGTCCGCCGCCATTGCGCTCTGGTCGGTCTCGGCCCTCCGCAACGGCGGAATCGGCCGCGGCATCGCCATCTACGGTTGCGTCGTCGCAACGCTGCTCATCGCCGGCATCGTCATCGGTCATCTGCGGCTCGACGTGCACGGCATGGCGATCGTCGTGCTCGGTCAGGTGGTCTGGTTCATCATCGTGGGAGCGCAGTTATGCCGCCGCCCAAACCAACCACAGGCGGTCGTATGATCGTCGGATGTTGCGGCTCCTGATCTCGATTCTCGCGGTGGCCGCGATCCTGTACCTGGGTGTCTGTGCCGTGGTGTACGCGTTCCAACGATCCCTCATCTACTTTCCGCAGCCGCGCTCCGTGGGGACTCCGGCGACGATTTTCAAGCTGCCGGTCGCCGATGCGGACGTGCTGGTGTCGGTGCGGCCGCACGACGGCCCGGATGCGCTGATCTATTTCGGCGGGAACGCCGAGGACGTCTCATTGAATCTGCTCGCGTTTTCGCAGGCTTTCCCGGAGCATGCCATCTACCTGCTGCACTACAGGAGTTACGGCGGCAGCTCCGGGGTGCCCTCCGAGGAAGCGATTCAGCGCGACGCGATGGCCCTGTTTGACCGGGTGCATGCCGATCACTCCCGGATCGCGGTGATCGGCCGCAGCCTGGGCTCGGGCGTCGCCGTCCGCCTCGCCAGCCAGCGTCCGGCGTCGCGTCTGATCCTGATCACGCCTTACAACAGCTTCGAGGAGATCGCGGCGAGTCATTTCCGATACCTGCCGGTGAAGTGGCTGCTGCGGGACAAGTTCGAATCGTGGCGATACGCGCCTCGCATCGCCGTGCCGACCCTCCTGATCGCGGCGGAGCACGACGAAGTCATTCCGCGCTCCAGCACGGAGCGGCTCTTCGCGCATTTCGCCAAGGGTGTGGCCTCGTTCCAGGTCATTCCCGGGACGGGGCACAACACAATTTCCGGGAGTCCCCGGTATCGCGCAGCGATGCGGGCGGCGCTGTGAGCTTGGCCCCGGGGAGAAATCGCCGGAAGAGGGAACAGTGACCCGAAGAGTGGTATCATTCTCCTATGAAGACTGGGGCTGCCCGCAGGCTCGATTCCGAATCGCAGGACCCGACTCCCGAGTCGTTCCTGGAGGAGATTCGCGCCATCATCAACTCGGGAACCTTGCGCGGCGCCCGCGAGGTCGCCGAGCGGGGGCTCGCCCTGTACCCGGATCATCCGGAGCTGAAGCGCCTCCATCATGAGCTGAGGCCGTTCGAGGTGAGGACCAATCCGAAGGGCAATATTTTCGATCCTCTCCCCAATTATGAGTGGCTCAAGAAGAATGGGGAGGCCTATCTCGGAAAGTGGGTAGGCCTCGACAAGGGGGAGCTCGTGGTTGCTTCCGATAGCCTCGATGAGGTCCTTGAAGCGCTCCGAGACCGAGACCACAGAAGCACTCTCATCCACCATCTCATTGCTTTCTGATCCGCTCCTCTTCCGGCGGGGTCCTTTCCCGTTCGCCACGGGAGGCGTGCGCTATGTCGATACTCCCGAGACCTATCCCATGTCTGAGGCGCGGATCGTCATTCCGGTGACACTCAAGTCAGTAGCAAGGCCTGTCCTGGCAGTGGTGGACACGGGAGCCCCTTGGTGTATCTTCGAGCCGCTTGTCGCACAGACCCTGACGCGGAGTTTCATACCGCTTCAGGGGCAGGTTTCGCTGAGCACGCGATTGGGTGTGGTTCGAGGAGCACTCTATAGGGGGACAGTTACGATTTCAGCCGACGAAGGGGATTCGATCGACGTGGAGAGCACGGTCTTCCTGAGCCCCGACTGGCGAGGGCCTAACTTTATCGGGTACCAGGGCCTGTTGCAGAGGATCCGCTTCGCCGTGGATCCGGAGACGAACCTGTTCTATTTCGGTCGGGATTAGTGCATGTCGAACATCACACCCCTGCGGCTCCATCACCCGGACGGCACCACGCCGGTCATCGTCGGGGATGGCGCGATCTCGTCCGTCCTGCCGGAGCTGGAGGACTGGCTGGCCCGGCGCACCGCCTTTCTGGTCACCACCCCCCGCGTGCAGGCGCTCCACGGCGACCGGCTCGCGGTGCTCCGCCGGGCCGCCTCCCGGTGGGTGATCCTGGAGGTGGAGGATGGGGAGGGGGCGAAGACGATCGAGTCGGCCGGGCGGCTGTGGAACGAGATGCTCGCCGCCGACGGCAAGCGCGACAGCCGCGTTCTCGCCTTCGGCGGCGGCAGCGTGGGGGATCTCGCCGGGTTCGCCGCCGGGTGCTTTCTGCGCGGCGTCGAGTTCGTCCAGATTCCCACCACCCTGCTCGCGCAGGTGGACGCCGCGATCGGCGGCAAGACCGGCGTCGACCTGCCCCTCGGCAAGAACACGGTCGGATTGTTCCATCACCCCTGGATGGTGGTCGGCGACACCTCGGTCCTGCCGACCCTGCCGCGGGAGGAGCTGCGCTCGGGGCTGGTCGAGGTGATCAAGATGGCCGCGCTGCTCGATCCCGACCTGTTCGGCCTTCTCGAAGAGGAAGTGGACCTCCTCCTCGAAGGGGATGCCGCGGCGCTGGGGCCGGTGGTGGCCGCCGCGGCGGCGGCGAAGATCGCCGTCGTGGAGCGGGACCCGACGGAGCAGGGGGAGCGCCGGCTGCTCAACTTCGGCCACACGCTCGGCCACGCGATCGAGTCGGCCTGCGGCTACGCCGGCCTGCGGCATGGCGAGGCGGTGGGCTATGGCATCCTCTTCGCGCTCCGCCTGGCCCGCAGCCGCGGGCTCAAGGTCGAGACAGCCGGGCGCATCCACGCCCTGATCCTCCGCCTGGGGCTGCCGCCGCTGCCGGAGCTCGATCCGGCGGAGCTGATGGCGGGGATGGCCCGGGACAAGAAGGCGCGCGAATCCGGGCTGGTCTGGGTCCTCCCCCGTTCCCTGGGGGAGGGGTGGATGGAGGACGGAATCGCCGCGGGGGAGGTCCGGAACGAGCTGCGGGACTTCCTGCGCGATCCGCTCCGGCGCCCGGTTTAGCAAGATCTCATCCGCCGGACTATCCCGCGCGTATCCCAATCAGGCTATAATCAGGCAACAGTTCCTGATAACCCGGTCGAAATGGAAACCCGCCGAAGCCTCCTGCGCCGCCTCAAGCTGCGGACGATCCTCGTCGTAGCGCTGCTGCTGTCGGGCATCATCCCGCTGGGGGTCAGCAGCGTCCTGCTGATCAGCCAGAGCAACAAGGCCCTGGTCAACACCGAGCGGGACAACCTGACGGCCGAGGCGAGCTCGCTGTCGCAGGAGGTCAACACCTACCTGATCGACGTCCGCCGGCAGCTCGCGCAGCTCGGCGGCGGCATCCTCATGGCGCCTGGGCCGGACGGCATGGTGGCGCGGCTCTCCCAGGCCTGGATGGGCTCGCAGCTCCAGAGCTTCCTGCACGGCAACCCGGACGTGATCGCCCTGCGCGTGCTCGACCTGGAGGGGGCGGGGCTCGCGCCCGGCAACCTCAACCCGGACGTGCGGGCGGCCATGGACGCGGTCTTCGACCAGGCGCGGAGCCGCAAGCAGCCGGCCTACGGCTTCATCCCCGCCGGCGTGATCCGCAAGCCGCAGGCCATCCTGGCGGTGCCGATCTCCAATATCGCGGGCAGTATCGCGGACAATACTGCGAGCAATACCGCAGGCGAGCCCCAGCTCATCGTCGAGGCCCAGCTCCGCTTCCAGCCCCTGGAGAAGGTGACCCGTGACGAGGCCAAGAAGGGGGTCAGCGTCTTCCTGATCGACCGGCAGGGGAAGATCCTCTGGTCGAACGGCGGACCCGGCCAGACGGCGGGCCTCGGCGGCGGGATCCTCAACGGGCTCGCCAACGGGCCGGTGACGATGACGTCGCGCTACAAGATCCGGACCCCCCAGGGGGTCCGCGAGGTCTTCGCCCAGGTCAGCGCCATCCCGGAGAGCGGCTGGAGCCTGGTGGTGCAGAAGCCGCTCTCCGAGGCGTTCGCCGACGTCAACAAGCTGATCGTCAACGCCGCCCTGTCGACCGCCGTGCTGGTCGGCCTGTCGCTCTTCTTCGCCTACCTGGCGGCGCGCTGGGTGAGCCGGCCGATCCAGCGGCTGACCGAGACCACGCACGAGATCGCCGAGGGGAGCTTCGGCGGCCGGGTCGAGATGAAGGGGTTGACCTTCGAGATGGCCGATCTCGCCGAGGACTTCAACCGGATGAGCGACCACGTCGCCGGCTACGTGCAGCAGCTCCGGCAGGCGGCGCAGGCGAACCGCGAGCTGTTCATCGGCTCCCTGCGCGCCTTCGTGGCGGCGGTCGACGCCAAGGACCCCTACACCCGCGGCCACTCCGAGCGGGTGGCGGCCTACAGCCGCACGATCGCCCGCTACCTGCAGCTCCCCGAGGAGGTGCAGCACAAGGTCTGGATCGGCGCCCTGCTCCACGACGTCGGCAAGATCGGCGTCGAGGACCGCATCCTCCGCAAGGAGGGGGTGCTGCTCCCGGACGAGTACGAGCAGATGAAGCTGCACACCGTGATGGGGGCCGACATCATGACCCCCATCGAGCAGCTCCGGGAGATGATCCCCGCCATCCGTTCGCACCACGAGGCCTGGAACGGCCGCGGCTATCCGGACGGTCTGAAGGGGGAGCAGATCCCCCTCTTCGCCCGCATCGTCGGGGTGGCCGACACCTTCGACGCGATCACCACCAACCGTCCGTACCAGCAGGCCTACAGCCTGCAGTTCGCGGTCGAGACCATCACCCGCCTGACCGGCAGCCGCTTCGACGCCAAGATCGTCACCGCGTTCCTGCGCGCCTTCGAGGCGGGGGACATCCGCGCCGGCGCCGTGCGCCCGGTCCGTACCGAGACCACGATCGTCGAGACGCAGCAGGCCGCCGGCGGCCAGCGCTGACCGAGGAGCCGCACCCCCCCGCATGGTGTTTCAGTACGTCTTAGCCAACCTCCTGGCCAACAACGATCACGCGCTGGGCGCCCTGTTCCTCGACGGAACCGGGGAGACGGTCGACCTCGCCTGCGCCGACTTCAGCCCCTACGACATGCGCGTCATCGGAGCCTATCTCGGGATCTACCTCCGCCAGCTCGAGCGGGTCCTCACCAGCAACGACCTCGGCGAGGCGCGGATGATCCACATCGAGAAGCGCGCCATGCACATCTATGTCGTCCCGCTCCCCGACGGCTATCACCTGGCGCTCGTCCAGCGCCACCCCGCCATGGTCGGCCGCGCCCGCGAGAGCCTCAACGAGGCGGTCGAGCAGCTCAAGCGCGAGCTGTTCGGGGACTAGGGCCCCCTCCCCCGGGCCCTCATCACCCCGACCCTCTTCTCCCGACCCCTCCCACCCTCCCGCACCGGGAGAAGAGGGAGAACAGCAAAGACATTCCGGGAGGAGGGTCCTGGGAATGCCCCCGCGGATTCCTGTCCTGTCTCCCCCTCTCCCGGTGAGGAGGGGCGGGAGGGGACGGGAGAGGGGGCCGGGGGGTGAGGGTTCGGCTATCATGGTCCTCGCCATGGCTGAGGATACCGACAAGAAGAACGACATCCTGGAGCTCGCGCCGGAGATCCGTCTTCCCGAAGAGGAGAAGACCAGCTTCCTCGGGAAGCTGAAGCGCGGGCTCTTCATGACCCATACGGAGATCCTCGACAAGGTCTCCGACGCGATGAAGGACAAGGTCACCCTCGACGAGCGCACGATCGAGTATCTCGAGGAGACCCTGATCGGCGCCGACATGGGCGTCGAGACCTCGCTCGAGCTGGTCGAGCGGGTGCGCAAGAACGCCCTGAAGGAGCAGACGACCAGCGCCACCAAGCTGCGCAAGCTGCTCTCCGACGAGGTGGCGGACCTGCTCGCCGAGATGCCCCGCCCGCGGCCGCTCGGCCGGGGGCCGGTGCTGACCCTGGTCATCGGCGTCAACGGCGTCGGCAAGACGACCTCGATCGCCAAGCTCGCCCGCCGCCACCTGCAGCAGCGCGAGCGGGTGATGCTGGCGGCCGGCGACACCTTCCGCGCCGCCGCCATCGAGCAGCTCGCGCTCTGGGGCGAGCGGCTGGGCGTCGAGGTGATCCGCCAAGCCCAGGGGGCCGACCCGGGCGCGGTGATCTACGACGCCATTCACGCCGCCAAGGCGCGCAGGATCGACCAGCTCATCGTCGACACCGCCGGCCGCCTCCACACCAAGGACCACCTGATGGCCGAGCTGAGTAAGGTCCGCCGGGTGATCGACCGCGAGGCCCCCGACTGGCAGAAGCGGACGATCCTCGTGCTCGACGCCACCACCGGCCAGAACGCCCTCGCCCAGGCCCGCACCTTCCAGCAGCTGATACCGATCGACGGCGTTCTGCTGGCCAAGATCGACGGCACGGCCAAGGGGGGCATGGTGGTGGCGATCGCCCGCGAGCTCAAGCTTCCCGTGCTCTACCTGGGGGTGGGGGAGAAGCCCGAGGACCTGGTGGATTTCCGCCCCCGGGAGTTCGCCGCTGCCCTCGTCGGCTGATTCCTCTATTGCGTACCTGCGGCGGGCCCTCCGGCTCGCGGCCCGCGGCCGCTACCGCACCTCCCCGAACCCCATGGTCGGCGCCGTTCTGGTGCGCGACGGCGAGATCGTGGGGAGCGGCTGGCACCGGCAGGTGGGTGGCCCTCACGCCGAGGTCGAGGCGTTGCGCGCGGCCGGGGATCGCGCTCGCGGCGCCACCCTCTACGTCACCCTGGAGCCCTGCTCCCATCACGGCCGCACCCCGCCATGCGCCGACGCGGTGATCGCCGCCGGGGTGGCTCGCGTGGTCGCCTGCCACCGCGATCCCAATCCCAAGGTCTCCGGCCGGGGGTTCGCGAGGCTGCGGGAGGCGGGGATCGCGGTCGAATCCGGATTCCTGGTGGAGGAGGCGGTCCGCCTGAATCTCCGCTTCCTGATCGCCGCCACTCTCGATCGCCCCGAGGTCACGCTCAAGTGGGCGATGAGCCTCGACGGCCGGATCGCCACCTCGACGGGGCAGAGCCAGTGGATCTCCTCACCCCGCGGACGGCGCTGGGGACTGGCCCTGCGCGAGGAGCACGACGCCATCCTGGTGGGGAGCGGCACCGGGCTGGCCGACGATCCCCGCCTCGACCGCCGTCTCGGCCTCGCCACCGGACCCAACGTGCGGGTGGTGCTGGACCGCCGCCTGCGCACCCCGCCGGCGGCCCGGCTTTTCACGGTCGAGGGGCCGGTGCTGATCTATACCGAATCCACCGATCGCGAGCGGATCGAGGCGTTGCGAGCCGGTGGAGCGGAGGTGGTGGGGCTCCCCGCCGTCGAGCCCGAAGCGGTCCTCGCCGATCTCTATCGTCGCGGTGTGCAAAGCGTACTGGTCGAGGGGGGAGGCGAGGTGCTGGCGAGCTTCGTGGCGAGCGGCTTCTACGACCGGGTGATGGTGGACTGCGCACCGCTGCTGATCGGTGGTAAGAGCGCGCTGGGTCCGCTTGCCGGCGAGGGCTTCGCGGATCTGGACCTGGCGGCGCGGCTCGAAGCCTTCGAGGCCCGCAAGCAGGGCGGCGACCTGATTCTGGTTGGTCTACGAAAGGGATGTTTAGAGGCATTGTCGGCCGTCTGCTAGAATTTGCCTTTGCGACAGGAGGGCTGGTTCGATGAATGCCGTGACCTTGAAGGATGCCAAGCTCAACCTGGAACAGCTGGTTGAGCAGGTGATCGCGGACGCGGATGCGACGATTGTCGTCACGGAGAGTGGCAATCAGGTCGTGTTCCTGCCGCTCGATGAGTACAACTCCTGGAAAGAGACCCTCTACCTGCTGTCGAATCCCGCCAATGCGGATCACCTGCGGCGGTCGATCGCTGAAGTCCAGACCGGCGAGGTGCAGGAGCGGGAGCTGCGGGAAGCATGAAGCTGGTCTTCACGCCTTCGGCGTGGGAGGACTATCTCTGGTTCCAGGATTATGATCGAAAGCTTCTGAAGCGGCTCAACTCGCTGATCAAAGAGACCCTCCGCACTCCCTTCGAAGGCATCGGCAAGCCAGGGCCCCTCAAAGCCGACCTGGCGGGGTACTGGTCCCGCCGGATCACCGACGAGCATCGTTTGATCTATGCCGCAACGACGACCGAGGTGACGATCATCGCCTGCCGGTACCACTACGTCAGGTAGAGTGGGCGGCGATGTTCACCGGACTTATCGTCGAGCGTGGCAGGCTGATCGCGGATCCGGTGCCGTCGGGGCAGGGCGGGGTGCGTCTCGCCGTGGAGATGAGCCCCGAGCTGGCGGACCGGCTGGCGATCGGCGACAGCCTCGCCGTCTCCGGCGTCTGCCTGACGGTGACGGAGAGGTGGACCGGCCAGGTGCTGGTCGAGCTCTCGCCGGAGACGCTCGCGCGCACCCATCTCGGCACCCTCCGCGGCGGCGACGAGGTCAATCTGGAGCCCGCCCTGCGCATGGGCGACCCTCTCGGCGGCCACATGGTGCAGGGGCACGTGGACGGCACCGCCGAGGTGGTCGACCGCCGCGATCTCGACGCGCACCGGGTACTCGCGTTCTCTATCCCCCCCGAGCTCGCCCCCTTCCTGGTGGAGAAGGGGTCGGTGACGGTCGACGGCGTCAGCCTGACCGTCTCCGCCCTCCACCCCGACCGCTTCGAGGTGGCCCTGATCCCCCACACCCTGGAGATGACGACCCTGGCCCGGCGGGTCCCCGGCGACCGCGTCAACCTCGAGATGGACGTGCTGGGCAAGTACGTGCACCGCATCCTCGCCGCCCGCGGCCTCGTCCCTTCGCTGCCGGGTGAGGCCTCGTGAGCGACGCCAAGCCCGCCAGCCAGTTGCCCGAGCCGGGCCGGTTCTGGATCCGCTACGTCCCGAAGGCGTGGGAGGCTCCGGAGCGCCCCTGGATCCACCTTGCCGGCGCGACGCTCGGCGACTGGGGGCGGGGGAAGCCACGCTCCCCCGACCTCGCGGCCCTGGCCCAGACTCCGCTCGACGACGTCCTCTACTTCCCGCCCGTGCGGCCGCGCCGCGCCGCCGCCCGCGACGAGGCGGCGCGCGACCGGCTGATGGGCGGCACCCCCGTGCTCGTTCAGCTCCTGCCGGGCGAAGAGTCGACGGTGCCGGCCGTGGCCGGCGCGGCGTTCGTGATCGACCTGCTGCAGGTCCTGCTCGAGCGCGACCTCGGCACCCTGCGCCGGCTCCCGGCGGGCTCGACGGCGGTCTGGCCGCTGCTCTCCGGGCTGACCGACGATCCGGCGCTCTGGGAGTTGGGGTGCCGCGACCTCGCCGCCGCCGGGGTGCGCTGCGTCCAGGCGCTGGCGCCGGCCCTCACGCCCGCCAACCGCCGCCGGCTCGCCGAGCGCTGGGGTGGGGAGGAAGGTGCGTTCGACGCCCTGTTTCATCGCGAGCCGCCCGCCGAGCGGGACTTCGCCCGCGTCGCTCACCGCCACGGCCTCGCCCCCTTCCTCCCCCGGCCGCTGCCGCGGCCACCGGTGCTGGGAGCGGCCAACCGGCGGATCGGCGGCACCCTGGCGCTCGCGGCGGAGATCTGGCTGCGGCTCGGCCGCGCGGTCGAGACCGGGCAGGCGCTCTACCGCGATGCCCGCTGGGCCGACCGTACGGCCTACGACCTGGAGGCGCTGGCGCGCGAGGGGAACCTCGGCGTGCTGCCGCTCGATCCGCTGAGCCGTGAGATCGTGGCCGAATGCGAGGAGATGGGGGAGTCCGAGCATCTCGCCCGTCTGCTCCATGAGTATCTGGCGCCGGAGGAGACCCCCGGCGCGGACGAATCCCGGAGGATTTCCGATGTCCAGCCGTTTCCGACCTGAGCTCCTGTTGCTCCTCTCCGTCCTTGCCGCCACCCCCGCCGCCGCCTCGTGGGAGGTGAACGGCAACGCGACGGGGGAGGACTTCCGTGCGTTCAACCGCCGTTTCAGCTCCGACGCCTACTTCTTCCCGCGCCACGGCGCGGCGCCTCTCGGCCTGGTCGGCTTCGAGGCCTACGCCGACGCCACCTACGACCGGGGGTTCGACGACGAATCCTTCAACACGACGGCGGTCAAGGGGGACTACACGGGCGGCTTCCTCTCGATCGCCCGGGTGGGGGTGCGCAAGGGGCTGCCGGGCGGTTTCGACCTCGGCGCCTCCTACGGCAAGGCCCTGGGCGGGGACGTCAAGCTCGTCTCGGCCGAGCTCCAGTACGCCATCCTCAACGGCGGGCTGGTCTCGCCCGCCCTCTCCGTGCGGGTGACCGGCACGCGCACGATCGACGCCCAGGCCTACCGCCTCGACCAGTACGGCGCCGAGGTGCTGCTCTCCAAGGGGTTCGTGGTCCTGACCCCCTACGTCGGCGCCGGCATCGTCCGCAGCAAGGGGACGCTCGACTCGCCGCTCGGCTCCTCGCGCGAGGAGACCACCACCCGGCCCGTGATCTATGCCGGGGTGACCCTCAATCTGCTGGTCCCCAAGATCCATTTCGAGGTCGAGAAGGGGGAGATCCTGCAGGCGGCGGTGCGGGTAGGAATTGGCTTCTGATGGACCGGATCGACCTGCGGTCCGACACGGTGACGAAGCCCGACGCGGAGATGCGGCGGGCCATGGCCGAGGCCGAGGTGGGGGACGACGTCTACGGCGAGGACCCCACCGTCAACCTCCTGGAGGAGGAAGGGGCGGCGGCGGCCGGCATGGAGGCGGCGCTGTTCGTCCCCTCCGGCACGATGGGCAATCAGATCGCCCTGCAGCTCCATGGCCGGCCGGGGGGCGAGGTGATCTGCGACGCCGGGTGCCACATCGTCAACTACGAGAACGGCGCGATGGCCGCCCTCTCTGGATTGCTGCCCAAGGCGCTCTCCTCGCCCCAGGGGCTGCTCGATCCCGCGGCCGTCGAGGCAGCCATCGCGCCGGACGCGAGCTACCGCGCCCGCACCGTGCTGATCGAGGTCGAGAACACCCACAACATGGCCGGCGGCACCCTCTACGACCGGCCGCGGCTGGAGGCGATCCTCGACGTCGGCCGCCGCCACCGCCTGCCGGTCCATTTCGACGGCGCCCGGATCTTCAACGCCGCGGTGGCGCTCGGCGTCCCGGCCGCCGTGCTGGCCGCCGGCTTCGATTCGCTGATGTTCTCTCTGTCCAAGGGGCTGGGGGCGCCGGTCGGCTCCCTGCTCTGCGGGGGCCGCGATTTCATCCACGAGGCCCGGCGGGTGCGGAAGATGTTCGGTGGCGGCATGCGGCAGGCGGGAATCTTGGCCGCCGCCGGCCTGATCGCCCTCCGCAAGGGGCCGGCCCGGCTTCCGGAAGACCATGAGAACGCCGCCCGGCTCGCCCACGCGCTCGCCGGCCTGCGGGGGATCGAGCTCGATCCCGCCACCGTGCGCACCAACATCGTGATCTTCCGCCTGACGCCGGAGCTCTGGGGCGGCTCCGCCACGGAGTTCCTCGGCCGGAGCGAAGCGGCGGGGGTCCTCGGCGGGGCGGTCAACGAGGAGAAGGTCCGCTTCGTCACCCACCGCGACGTGAGCCGCGAGCAGATCGACCGGGCGATCGAGCGGATCGCGAAGATCTGACCCCTAGGGCTGACTCTCGGGCACCCGCGCCACGACGTCGATCTCCACCAGGCCCCCCTTGGGGAGGGCGGCTACCTGCACCGTGGTGCGGGCGGGGCAGTGGTCTCCCAACGCCTCGCCGTAGAGCCGGTTGATGATGGGGAAATTGACGAAGTCGATCAGGTAGATGTTGGCCTTGACGACGTTCGAGAACGTGCAGCCGGCGGCGGACAGCACCTCGCTCAGGTTCTTCAGCACCTGCCGGGCCTGGGCCTCGAACCCCCCCTCGACCAGCTCGGTCGTCTCGGGGTCCATCCCGAGCTGGCCGGAGAGGTAGAGCCAGCCGTCGACCTGGACCGCCTGGCAGTAGGGTCCGATGGCCTTGGGAGCTTTGTCCGTGTGGTGGAATTTCATCGTTCGCGGTCCTTTCAAGAGGGGGACGGCACGGCGGCGGCCGAATCCTCGGCGTCCAGCACGGCGATATAGGGGAGGTTGCGGTAGCGCTCGTCGAAGTCGAGGCCGTAGCCGACCACGAAGAGCGGCTCGATCTCGAACCCCTTGTAGTCGATCTGCACCTCGACCTCGCGCGCCGGGGCCTTGTCGAGCAGCGCGCAGAGCTTGACGCTGCGGGCGCCGCGGAAGCGCAGGAGGTCGAGGATGGTGCGCAGGGTGTAGCCGGTGTCGACGATGTCCTCGATCAGCAGCACGTCCTTGCCGCGGATCGGGAGGTCGATGTCCTTGCGGATGCGCACCTCGCCGGGGCTGGTGCTGGCGCCGTAGCTCGCGGTCTGGAAGAAGTCGATCGACAGCGGGGTGGTCAGCCGCTTGAGCAGGTCGACCATGAAGAAGACGGAGCCCTTGAGGACCCCGACGCAGACCAGCCGGTCGCTGACGGCGTAGTCGCGGTCGATCTCCACCGCCAGCTCCGCCACCCGCCGCTCCAGATCCTCCTGGGAGATCAGGACCCTCACGCTCGGTTTCTCCTTCCCACCGCCTGGCGGTTTATCGGGGTAAATGAGGTAATATTCTTCAAATTCGATTCGAGTCCACCGGGACAGGGCGACTATGACCACCGTTCAGGAGCTGAGCGTTCTCCACCGCCGCTATGCCGACATTTCGCACCGCTTCCGGGCGGGGTGGACCTTCCATCAGTTCCTCCAGAGCCTGGGCAAAACCCTCCTCCAGCGCGTGGAGGATCAGCATTCCACGGAATTCCAGAACCTCTACACCGGTCTGAAGGAGATCTCTCAGAGCCTGAACGCCTCCGAGAGCGAGCGGATCCGCCACCGGCTGGAGGCGATCGACCGCCGGCTCACGGAGCTCATCGGATCGCTCGACGCAGAGGATACCAAAGTCACGCCCGACTTGTTGCGCCAGTTCTTCCGGAGAGTGAAGAATTACGACGAGAAGATCCTCAGCCAGTTGGTCCGGTTCTATCTCTACGCGCACGTCGGCGGCCCCTGGCCCTCGGACCGTCTGGACAAGATCGACTTCCTGCTCGCCCGCCTGAGCGAGGAGCTCGACGACCGCACGGGCGAGCTGGTGCTGCGCGACCATCACCGGCTGAGCGAGATCTTCCAGGGGATCTGGGCGCAGCTCGGCGAGGGGCCGCCCGGCGACCAGCTGCTCGAGGAGCGCCGGGCGGCGATCGACGCGGTGCGCCACGAGATGAGCGCCGTCGAAAGCCTCGACGGGCTGACCGAGAGCGCGCTGATCCGCCGCTACCGCGAGCTTAAGCACGGCCTCGGGAACTTCTACTTCCACCCCGAGCTGCTGCTCCCCATCCAGGAGACCAACCTGGTGTTCAAGAGCCGCATCCAGAAGCTCTACCGCCAGGAGGAGCAGCGGATCGTCGCCGAGTACCAGCGCGTCTTCGAGCTCGAGCGCGAGGTGCCGTTCGACACCGACCTCGACCGCGAGCTGGTGGCGTTCCGCGAGGAGATCGAGCGCTTCGAGAAGCAGCTCCAGAAGGAGGAGTTCCGCCTCGGCGACATCGCCCAGATCCGCCAGAAGGTGCGCGACCTGCTGCCGCGCCTGACCGCCGGACAGGCCTCCACGAGCGAGCGCCCGAGCGTCTCCCGGATGGGGCAGGACACCGGCGAGTTCGCGCTCTCCCGGGCCGCCGCCGCGTCCGCCGCGCCGATGCAGAGCCACCATGAGGAGCTGCTGGGGGATTACTACCGCCGGCTGGTGGACGCCCTGAAGGAGGTCAACCCCCCCGACATGGCCCCCGAGCGCGTGGTGCTCAAGCCCGAGGTCTTCGCCCTGCGCATCGAGCCGCGCGAGGTCGAGGCCTACCGCCGGATCTTCGGCAAGGGGGAGAGCGACCGCGAGCTCGAGCAGTTCCTGCTCGAATCGGCCGCCCTGCGGATCCGCATCAACGAGGAGGCGCACGACATCGCGAGCCTCCTCGACGAGACCTCGGTGACCGGCGACGCGGTCGTCTTCGCCCGCGCCCGGCAGACCTGCCGCTCGGCCGACGCCCACCTCTGGCGTTTCAACCACGTGCTCAACGACCTGATGATGTCCGGCAACATGGCCGAATGCCGGCAGGTGCAGCTTCTGCGGATGCGCCTGATGCGCGACTACTCGGGCCTCTGGCTGCTGGCCTTCAAGCCGCTCTTCAAGCGCCATTCCGGAACCCTGGCTTGAGCGCCATCCGGGACGCCGCCGGCGATCCCACGGCGCTCGCGGCGTTCCTCGACCTCCCCGACGCCGTCTACCATGGCGATCCGCGCTACAGCGCGACGCCGCGAGGGGACGTCCTCGCCAGCCTCTGGCGTCCCGAGTTCGCCGGCGCCCAGCGAGGACTGGTGGCCTTCGAGGGGGACGAGCCGGTCGCCCGCCTGGTCGCCCGGCGCTCGCCGGCGCTCGCTGATGCCACCTGCCGCCCCTACGGCCTGCTGGGTCTCTTCGAGGCGCTCGACGGCTACCCCGAGGCGGTCGCGAGGCTGTTCTCCGGGTCGATCGCCTGGCTCCGCGAGATGGGCGCCGGCCCGATTGTCGGCCCGATGGACGGCGACACCTGGCACCGCTACCGGCTGAACGTGGGGCCATGGGACGATCCGCCGTTCCTCCTGGAGCCCTACAACCCGCCGTGGTACGAGCCGCTCTGGATGGCGAACGGCTTTGAGGTGCTGGAGCGCTATTTCTCGAAACGGATCGATCCCGCCACGGTAGTGGCCCACCTCGCGGAGCGGGCCCGCGATGCGCTCGCTTCCGGATACCGGCTGCGGCCGCTCGATCCCGCCCGTTTCCGCTCCGAGCTGGGGGCGATCTACCGGTTGTCGCGCCAGATCTTCGCCGGCAACTTCCTCTATACCGAGATCTCCGAGGCCGAGTTCGTGCAGCTCTACGCGGGAGCGCGGTCGCTGCTCGATCCCGGCCTCGTCCTCTTCGCCCGCTCGCCCGAAGGAGAGGATATCGGCTTTCTTTTCGCCTATCCGGACCGCTTCCGGGCCGTGGCCGCCATGCGCGGCGAGCGCAATCTGTTCGCCAGGCTCCGGTTCCTCCGGCATCGGAGAGAGGTGGACGCGGTCGATTTCAAGACCCTGGGCGTCCTCCCCGGGCACCGCCGCTCCGGCGTCGCCGCCGCGCTGTTCCACGAAGGGCACCGGCGGGCCGTGGAAAAGGGGTACGCTCAGGCCAACCACTGCCTGTACAAGGAGGGGAACCCCTCGGGCGACCTCGACGGCGGAGCGGGGCGGGTGATGCGGGAGTACCGGCTCTATGAATGGAAAGGCTGAGCGGAACAACGTCCTCGACGTCCTGCGCCAGGTCGCCCGCCGCGTGCCTGACCGTCCGGCGCTGATCATGGAGTCCGGCGCGATCACCTTCGGCGACCTCTGGAAACGGATCGGGCGCACCGCGGCGGGGCTGCGGCGGCTGGGGCTGGCGCCGGGGGAGCGGGCGATCGTCATGATCCCGATGTCGATCGACCTCTACGTGGCGATGCTGGCCCTACTCGAGATGGGAGCCGTCGCCGTGTTCGTCGACCCCTGGGCCGGCCGGCGGCAGATCGCCGCCTTCGCCGCCTTCGCCGAGCCCAGGGCCTGGCTGGGAACGGCCAAGAGCCACCTGCTGCGGCTCCTCGACCCGCGGCTGCGGAGCATCCCGATCGCCGTCACTACCGGTTGGCATCTCGGCCCCTGGCCCGCGGGGCGCTCGCTGGCCGGGTTGGAGGCGGGTGCGGAAGGCGCGGCGGTCCACCCGGTCGCGCCCGACGATCCGGCCCTCATCACCTTCACCACCGGCTCCTCGGGCGAGCCCAAGGGGGCGAACCGCACCCACCGGTTCCTGCTCGCCCAGCGCGCCGCCCTCGCCGCCGAGTTCCCGGCCGCGGAAGGGGATGTCGAGATGACGATGTTTCCCGTCTTCGCCCTCAACAACCTGGCGGCCGGCGTCTCCTCGGTCGTGCCGGCGATGGACTTCCGCCGCGTCGATCGCGTGGACGCCGCCCGGGTCCTCACCCAGATGCGGCGGCACGGCGTGACCGCCTGCACGGCCTCGCCGCCGTTCTTCGACCGTCTCGCCGCCGAGGTGGAGAGGCGGCCTGGAGAGCACCCCCACCTGCGCCGTCTGCTCACCGGCGGCGCCCCGGTCGCCGACACCCAACTCCGCACCTGGCAGCGGGCCTTCCCGGAAACCGAGATCCTGGTCGCCTACGGCTCGACCGAGGCCGAGCCCGTGGCCCACCTGACCGCCGGGGAGCGGCTGGCGGCGGCGAATCCAGCCCGCCCCCTGGCCCCCGGCTACTGCGCGGGGGTGCCCATCGGCCGCCTGCGGGCGAAAGTCGTGCGTATCCACGCCGGGCCGATCGAGCTGGGACCCCCAGGGTGGGCGGCCTGGGAGCTGCCCGCCGGAGAGGTGGGCGAGCTGGTCGTCGCGGGCGACCACGTCTGCCGCGACTACTACCGCAACCCGCGGGCGGTGGCCGAGAACAAGATCGCGGACCCGGGCGCCGGCGCCGTCTGGCACCGCATGGGGGACACCGGCTCCTTCGATGTCGGGGGGCGATTCTGGCTCGCCGGCCGGGTGCACTCGACGATCAATCGGGCCGGCGGGCTCGTCCATCCGCAGCTCGTGGAGCAGGCCGCCTGCGGCGAGGACCTCCGCCTGCATCGCGTCGCCGCCGTGGGGGTGCCCGACCCGGATCTGGGGGAGCGGGTCGTCCTGGTCGTCGAGACCGAGGAGAGAGGGATCGAAGGCGAGATCGCCGGCCGCGTCGCCGCCGCGGGGCTGCCGGTCGACGAGATCGTCCTCACGGCCGCACCGCTCCCGGTCGATCCCCGCCACAACAGCAAGATCGACTACGGCAGCCTCCGCGAGCGGTTGAGAAACGGTCGCGGCTCTCGCCGTTCGCTGCATGAAGAGCAGCGCTGAAGGGCATGCTGCTGTATACTCCGCAACATGACGGACCGCTACGGAGAAGAGGCGCTCCGGCTCGCGGGTCTGCTCAAGACCCTGGCCAAGACGCAGCGCCGCTCGATCCGCTCCCTCGAGCAGCAGATGGGCGTGGGGACCTCGATCTTCCACAAGGTCCTGAAGGGTGAGGTGACCCTCCAGGTCCGGCACCTGCTGATGATCGCCGACGCCCTGGAGATCGGCTGGGAGGAGTTCTTCCACCTGGCCTATCCGCGGAGCAGCGCGGCGGCCGCCAGTGAGGGCTCCCTGCTCGGAGATCTGAACCGCGCCCTGGGAGAGCCGGCAGTGGAGAGGGGGGACTCCGACGCCGAGTTCGAGGAGCGGGTGAAGCGGGTCCTCATCCACCTGGGCCTGCTCGCAGAAGAGGAGGAAGAGGATTTCGGGGAGCCGCGGATGAAATCCGCCTGAACTCGCTCCGTCCTCAGGCCAGATAGCGCCGGGCCTTGGCGGCTTCCTGGTGGATACCGAGGTCCCGGAACCTGCCGTATGCCATGCGGGCGACTTCCCGTGCCGCCTGTGATTTTCCCTGCTGGAGCAGAACGGGGATTAGGTCGAGCCCCACGAACGCGACCTCGGCCTCCTGCCCCAGATCCAGGAACCCGGCGTGCACTCCGAGTAATGCATGCTCCGCGCGCGAGATGTTGCGGATGCCCGCCAGGATCTTTCCCTCGCTCCAGCGCAGCCTGAGAAGGTTGAGAGGATCCTCGGCAAACGCCTGCCGCAGGCCGCTCTTCAAGAGCACCTCGCCGGCCTGCCGGTATTCGCCACAGCCGGCCAGAGTGGTGACAAGACTCTGCAGCCCGGCTGAAACGGACGGCTCGTCACGGTCCGGGTCGGTAAGGGAAAGACCCGCCCGAAGGCTCTCGACGGCATGGCGGGATCGACCCTCATAGTGGCTGCAGATCCCTTTCGAGATCAGCGTCAGGCCCGCGAGGTGCGGATCTTCCAGTTGCAGATAGATCCGGTAGATTCCTTCGAACAGCTCATGGGCTTCGGCCAACCTCCGTTGAGTGCTCCGGAAAGAAGCTTCGAGCGTGGCCAGCCTGGCCAGAAGCCGGAGGTCGCCACTGCCTTGGCGGAACAGCGCGCGGGCCTGCCGGAAGGCGGCTTCGGCCTCGGCGTATTCGTCGCAGACCTTGTAGGCGTTGCCCAGCTCGGCCCAGGCCCGGGCCTGCAGGTCGAAGCGGAAGAGCGGATCGTGACTCTCCGCCCGCAGGCTCTCGGCGGCTTTCACGGCGTTGTAGGCGAGCCATCTCATCCCCTTGGGATCGCGGTACCGGAGCTCGAAGCTCCGCTGCAAAAGGGCTTCGACCAGCGGCGGGCCGTGGAGGGCCTGCACCTGCCGGAATGTCAAGCCGTCGTAGCCCCGGGGGCTCTCACGCAGCAGCACGAGACTGCGCGCGAGCTTCTTCTCGTCCGTTCTCCAGCGGGATTCCTGCTCGAGGGCCACTTTGAGAACGCGGTCGCGCAGGAAGTCCCGGGCGTTCTTCTGGCGCCGGTTTTCTCCGGCCCTGTCGAGCATGGGGTCGGGAGCCTGCGCGATGAGCTTTCGGCTGCAGACACCACAGCCGGCGAGGAGATGCCGGGCGACTCTCTCCTGACCGGCGGGCGCGAGGCGGTCGGCGAGGAACCGTTCGAGCTGATCTTCGCTCGGATGCGCGGTGGCGGTTCTCCCTTCCATGCCGTTTCCCATCGCCCTGCTACAAGTAGCGCCCGGCCCTGGCTGCTTCCCGGTGGATTCCTAAATCCCGCAACGTACCGTAGACCTCTCTGGCGGTCTCCCGGACTTCCCTGGATTTCCCCTGCCGGCGCAGGACCGAGAGGAGGTTGAGACTCACCATTGCGGCCGTGTACACCTGGTGCATGTCCAGAAATTCGTCACGCACGCCGAGCAATGCGCTTTCGGCCCGGGAGGTCTTGCCAAGGCCCCCCTGGATCCTCCCCTCGAGCCAGCGGATTCTGAGAACGGCGATCGGATCGCCGGCGAACGACTGCCGCAATCCACTTTTCAACAGGAGCTCACCGGCTTGCCGGTACTCGCCACTCTCCGTAAGCGCATGGATGAGACCCTGCTGACCGATCTGAACGAGCTGCGGATCGCGATCGGGGTCGAGCAGTGAGAGGCCTTTCCGGAGAACCTGGACGGCTCGGCGAGGTCTGCCGTCGTGGGAGGTGCTCATCCCCTTGGAGATCAGGGCCCGGCCCGCGAGATGCCGATCCCCCAGCTTCAAGTAGAGCCGATGGACCCCTTCGACCAGCTCAAGGGCTTCGGCGATCCTGCGTTGATCGCTGCGGAGAGAGATTTCGAGATTGCCCACCATGGCCAGGAGCCAGAGGTCGCCGCTGCCCCGGCGCAGCAGGGCACGGGCTCTGTCCAAGGCTCCCTCGGCCTCGGCAAACTCGTCATTGATCCTGAAGGAGTTGGCCAGCCCGGCCCAGGCCCGGGCCTGCACGTCGGTCGCGAGGAGCGGATCGTGCTCCTCCGGCCGCAGGCTCTCGGCCGCCTTGACCGCATTGAAGGCGAGCCAGCGCATCGCCCTTGGATCGCGGAACCGGAGCTCGAAGCTCCGCTGCAGAAGGGCTTCGATCAGCGATGGCCCGTGAAGAGCCCGCACCTGCCGGAGCGTGAAGCCGTCGTAGCCCTGGGGGCTCTCGCGCAGAAGCTCGAGGCTCCGCGCGAGCTTCTTCTCATCCGTTCTCCAACGGGCTTCCTGCTTCAGAGACGCCGCGAGGGTGTGATCACGGATGGAATCCGGCCCTACCCTCCGGGGCCTGCCATCCGCCACCTCCTGAAGGAGGCGGTCGGGAGCCTGTCCGACGAGCCTGCGGCTGCAAACGCCGCAGCCGGCGCGGAGATGCCGGACCACTGTTTTCTGCGCGGCGGGCACGAGGCGAGAGGCGAGGAAACGTTCGACCTCGTCCTCGCTCAAATGGCTCATGGCTCTTTGCCTCTCAAGTTGGAATTGCCTTTATAGCATATCCGGGCGGGCAGCCTTAAAGAGGGGTCGATGAAAAATGGTTCCCTGTGCATCAATCTTGGGCCGAGGAGGATCATCGAGCAGCACGTCGAGACAGAGGCTTGCGCTGGTGAACGGCCGATGCATATAGTGCAGCAGTCGCAACTGAGAAGCGGTCTGAAATGAGAAGCCCTCTCCGGTCACCCTGAGGTGCGCCGTTCGCGGTTTCTGGTTTTGGATGAATGGCCGTCTTTATCGACGGAGGCGTCAGCCTGCGTCTGGAGAGTCGATGATGGGGAACCGAAGCCTCTGCCGTCTCCTGGTGTTCCTGGGGGTCCTGCTGGCGTGGCCACGACTGGCCACCGCCGGGGATCTCGCGAACGCCCAGTTGCTCATCGCCGGCAGCCGGCTGACGGTTTCGCCCGAGAGCCAGACGGTCCCCTACGACACGCCCACCATCGTCGAGACCCACCTCGAAGGCTACGACGCCAGCCATGGCGTGCTGCCGGCCGGTCTGCGGGTGCTGGCCGACTTCACCGGCCCGGAGATCGACGGCATCCTGGTCCTGGAGACCCCCCCGAACCAGCCGTTCCACATCCCGCGGCTGCGGCTCCAGGGGGAGTACCGGCTCGACAACATCCGCCTGATGCAGGGGGACGCCCTGCTCGCCTACGCCGCGCCGCGCTCGTCGTCGGTGCTGGTCACCCAGGTCCTGATCACCCGGGTCACCTCGCGCGCGCTCACCCTGGACGAGATCCGCAGCTACGGCATCGTGGTCGACGACAGCAGCTTCCAGGCGTTCAACTTCACCTTCGCCTTCGCGGTCGCCGGCGAGACGGTCAACTACAACGTCCCGGTCATCTATTACGGCTCGTCCGGAGACCAGCAGGCGATCCTCGGGACGGGACCGAGCTTCCAGACTTCGGCCTGGCGGTCCTCCTCGGCGCATTTCGAGCCGCCGCGGATGGCCCCCTTCCAGCTCCACTTCGAGGCCCGGCCCGGGGACGACTCCTCCGGCGGCTGCCAGGACCCGGAGGGGGACTGCAGCAAGCCCGACGTCGTCCCGATCCCCGGGGTCATCCTCTTTCCCACCGACATCAGCCTGCTGCACCAGTTCTTCTCGGTGGTGCTGATGGCGCAGAACGGCGCGCCGGCCGGCGACCGCCTGACGATCCGCGACCTGACCGCCAGGATCACGCTGCCTCCCGGCCTCCGCCAAGCCAGGACCGAGCCGCCGACGCCGCTCGGAGTGCCGGTGCCGGTGCGCGTGCCCGGGCCGGACGGCAAGCTGGGCACCAACGACGACCTGACCTTCCTGGTGGCGCAGGCGACCGGCCAGGCGGAGGTGGAGGTCGAGGGGCTGACGGAGGGGACGCACGTCGTGCGGTTCGACCTCGACGGCATCCTGGAGGGGCTGCCGGGAGGGCAGATCCGCCGGATCACCGGCCAGGCGAGCGGCGCCGTCATCGTGCGCGATCCGACGCTCAACGTCACCATCACCCACCCTGACGTGGTGCGGACGGACGAGGAGTACACGATGCTCCTCACCGTCACCAACACCGGCAACACCCCGGCCAACCAGCTGAAGGTGCGGCTGCCGGCCGAGAAGCTCTCGGGCGTGGAGGTGGTGGGGGTCAACGAGAAGACGGTGACCGTGCAGCCCGGCGACGCCGAGCTGCTGGAGTTCCGCCTGAAGTCGCGCCGCACCGGCCGGGTCACCGCCACGGCGGCGCGCGCCTCCTCGCAGATCTCGGCGGTCTTCGACCTCACCGTCGGGGTGGGGGAGAACGGCATCCCGCTGTCGCCGAACGCGATCATCCTGCCGCGCTCGACCGACTCGCTGCCGCCCGACCTGGTGCGCAGCGGGCTCAACCTGATCGGCCTCGGCTTCTCGCTGGCGACCGCGCCCCCCTCGCTCCTGCGCGCCGACCTGCCGCGGGTGACGCGGTCGCTGGTCGACGAGCGCGTCTACCAGCTCGCGCAGGCGGGGAACCACGTCGTGCTCGGCGAGGATCTGTTCGACAGCGCGGCCCAACTCGCGGTCGAGTGGATGGGCGGCCGCGACGCCGACTGGGACTGGGACCTGCTCCGGCGCACCACCCAGAAGGGAGCCCGGGTTGGCGCTTCGCTCGGCGCGGTCTTCGCCGCCGAGGCGGCGGCCCATTCGCCGCGCGACGCCTTCGACCGCTTCGTCAAGACCACCGGCTACCTGCCGGCGATGGAAGGGGCCCTGGTCACCGGCACGGGAGTGACCCTGGAGGTCTCCAGCCGCACCGGCGGCCAGCGGGTGGCGGGGGACGGCAACGACGCCCTGCGGGTCCGTGCGCTGCCGTTCGCCGATCTCTTCGACCTCGGCGGCGGTCAGATGGTGCTGCTGGCGGTGCCGGAGGCGGGAGGATACCGGGCGCGTCTCCAGGCATCCGCCGGCGCGCAGGCGGGTCTCCACCTGCTGGTGCCGGGCGCCGGCGGGGCGCTGCGGATGGTGCGCTGGGAGGGGATCACGCTCGGCGCCGGAGGCACCGCGACCGTCGATTTCCGTGCCGCGGACTCCGCGTTCACCCTCGCCGTCGACACGCAGGGGGACGGCACCGTCGACGACCAGATTCCAGGCAGTGTCGAGGTCTTGCAGCGGCGCTCCTTCCAGGCGATCGCGGCGGTGCAGAACACGGAGGTGGATCCGAGCGGTCACGTGGTCGACGTCCTGTTCTCGACCGACGTTGATCCCGGCACCCTGATGCCGGCCGATCCCCGCCGGTTCACGATCGCGGGCAAGGTCTCGAATGGGGGCTGGGTACAGGCCGAGCAGGACGTGGCGGACGGGGCGGGAGGCACTATCCACAACCCCTTCGCGGGACTGCGCAATACGCGGATCGTACGGGTGGTGTTCAACAATCCGCTCTCGCCGTACGTGGCGCAGGACCTCACCGTGAGCGGCGTGAAGAACCCGCTCGGCGAGCAGGTGACCTCGGCCACGGTGCGGGTGCGGACCTCCACGGCTCAGCCGGGCACCCTGGTCGAGGGGAAGGTCTTCGGACCGGACGGCAGACCGGCGCCGTTCGCGCAGGTCGAGCTGCGGGAGAGCGACCTCTGCCTGTTCTGCGCGAGCTCCTGCCGCACGCACAAGACGGCGGTCGTGCAGGCCGACGCGAGCGGCGCCTTCCTCTTCGACTACGTCCGCCAGACCGGCTGCAGCGACGTCTACCAGCTCAAGGCGATCGACGCCGTCTCGGGGGAGAGCGGCACGGCGACGGGGCGGGTGCGCTTCGTTGGACAGCGGATCCAGCTCGACGTGGTGATGCTCGGCCGCGGCACGCTCCGCGGCCGCGTCCGGTACGACGACGGCACGGTGCCGCCCGCGGCGCGGGTGATCGCGGCGAGCCCGGTCTTCCGCGAGGGGCGGACGGCGAGCCTCGACGCCAGCGGCAACTACTCGGTGAGCGACGTGCCGGTGGGCACGATCACCCTCTCGGCGACCGACGGCCAGGGGCGGTTCGCGGTCGGCACGGTCGAGATCCCGAGCGCCGGCGGCGTCGTGGAGCACGACCTGGTGATCGTGCGCCACCCCGATCAGCCGGTGGCGACCGGCGACGTCCGTGGCGTGATCTACCGTCCGGACGGCACGACGCCGGTCACCGGCGCCTACGTGGCCCTCTACGTCGACGGCAATCTGGTGGGGGTGAAGCACAGCGACGCCGACGGCCGGTTCGACTTCGGCCCGGTGCCGGTCGGCCGCGGCGAGGTCGAGACGTTCGAGGGGGTGACCGGCCAGTCCGGGGTGCAGGTCTTCTTCGACATCCAGCCCGACCAGGTCAATCAGGTCGGCCTCATCATGCGCGACCAGCGGGGGGTGGTGCAGGGTTACGTCTATCGCCGGACCGCCACCGGCGACGTACCGGTGTTCGGCGCCGTGGTCTGGGCCGAGGGAACCCCCTTCCAGACCGTCACCAACCCGCAGGGCTTCTACCGCCTGGAGGGGGTGTTCGCCGGTACGCGCAACATCTCCGCGGCCGACGCCCAGCGCAAAATAAAGGTTTCAGAAGCGGTGACGATCGGCGCGGAAGGGCAGGTCGTCGACCGCAACCTCTACTTCCAGGACGCCGCCGTCAGCGGCATCGCCGGCGAGGTCCTCGGCTTCGACGGCAACCCGGTTGGCGGCGCCACGGTCCACCTCGCGAATGGCGACCAGTACTGGTTCCGTACCGCGACGACCGACAGCGCCGGCCACTTCCTGATCCCGGACCTCGGCGCCGGCTCCTACGGCGTCCACGTCTTCAAGGCGGGCGCCGGCGGCGTCGCCAGCGCCACGGTCCGCTTCGCCGGCGATACCCCGTTCGTCTCCATCCGCTTCCGGAAAGGGTCGATCCACGGCGTCGTGCGGGTCGCCGGCGGCGGCGCGCAGCCGGCCGGCACCCGCGCCGTCATCACCTACCGCACGACGACGGTCCGCCTCGAGCTGGTCGGGCTCGACCTCGAGTCGCACACGCTGGAGACCGCCGCCGACGGCACTTTCGACATTCCGGACGTGCTGTCCGGGCCGTACGTGATCACCGCCAGCAACGCCTTCTACGGCAGCAAGACGGTGCGCGGCGAGGTGGTCGGGAACGGCTCGCCGGAGAACGTCGAGGTCACCTTCGACGGCAGCTCGACCGGCACGATCCGCGGCGTGGTGCTCGGCCCGGACGGCGTCACGCCGGTCCAGGGCGCGACGGTCAAGATGCGCCATCCGAACCTCGGCGACTACGACCTGACCTCCGGCGCCCCCGGGAGCTTCGCCTTCGAGCTGGTGCCGCCGGTCGCCGGCGCCTTCCCCATCGAGGTGACCGCCAGCGACGGCATCGTCTTCCGCCAGGCGCAGGCCTGGGTGCAGCTCAACAAGCCGGGGCAGGAGCTCGACCTCGAGATCGTGCTGCCGAAGCAGGGCTCGCTCTCCGGCCAGGTGCTGGACAGCAACGGCCAGCCGGTGCCGGGCGCCGTGGTGACCCTCCAGGAGGGCTCGTACCCCCGCCGCAAGCTGATCGTCAACGCCGACGCGGGCGGCAGCTTCGCATACCAGAACATCTTCGCCGGCATGGTCACCCTCTCGGCCCAGGCGCCGGCGCTGGGCGGTCTGGGCGGCAAGACGACCGCCGAGATCACGGCCGAGGGTCAGGATGTCACCGGGATCGTGATCTCCCTCGAGCCGACCGGCCGGATCGCCGGCCAGGTGACCAGCCCGGTAGACGGCTCGGTGGTCCCCTCGGCCGAGGTCCGCGTGCTGCGCGGCGGCCACCTGTTCGACACCGTCACCGCCGGCCCCGACGGCCGCTTCGAGTTCTCGCTGCTGCCGCTGGCGACCTACGACCTGCGCACTTTCGATCCGCGGACCGGCCGTTTCGGGCGGCGGGCCGGGCTGATCGTCGCCGCCAACGGCCAGGTGGTGATGGGCGACCTTCAGCTCGAGCCGCGCGGCACCGTGACGGGCCACCTCTACGAGGCGGGGACGACGGTCGGCGTGCCGGGGGGCACGATCCAGCTCAACGCCTACTCGATCGAGGGGTTCATCACCTACAGCAGCACGGACGCGGGCGGCGCTTTCGAGTTCCAGGGCATCCCGCAGGGCAGGTTCGACCTCTTCGGCCGCGAGCCGGTCGGCCGCCGCCGCGCCTACGCCCGGGGGGAGATCGTCAGCGAGGGGCAGCAACTCACCCTCGACCTCTTCCTCGACCGCCAGGCGACGCTGACCGGCAGCGTCCTCAACCCCCTCGGCGCCGCGGACGGCGTGTTCCCGAACGCTAATACCGTGATCTATCAGGACGGCCAGATCATCGGCGCCACCCTGGCGAGCACCTACTCGTTCCCGGGCGTGATCCTGGGCCGACCCTATGAGCTCTATGCCCAGGAGGTCGGCGGCCGCCACCGGGGGCAGGTGCTCGGCCGGGTCGACCAGGACGGCGAGGTGCGGGTCGACGTCCGCATGCATCCGGTCGGCTCGGTGGTGGTCAACGTGATGGACAGCTTCGGTCACCCCGTCCCCGGCGCCGGGATCGATCTGTACGACGAGGGCTTCTATGGCTCCGACCGCTTCCGGGGGGATACCGGGACCGACAACTCCCTCACCTTCCAGAGCGTCGGCGAGGGGCGGCTCTCCGTCTATGTCACGGACCCCGCCACCGGGCTCCGCGGGTCGGCCAGCGGCTGGCTGACCCAGGAGGGGGAGATCGTCCAGCTGAACGTCACCCTGCAGAGCTCCGGGCAGATCACCGGCCGCGCCGTCCTGCCGGACGGCACGACGCCGGCGGTCCAGGCGCTGGTCGCCATCCAGGCCGGGGGGCGCACGCTGACCCTGTACACGGACGAGACCGGGGCGTTCACCCTGCCGTCGATCCCTCTCGGCAGCTTCCTCCTCGTGCTCGAGGAGCACCTGGGGCCGGGTGTGCGCGAGGTCCGCGGCAGCCTGGCGAGCAACGGTCAGATCCTCGACCTCGGCACCCTGGCGCTCGACGCCGTCGACCCGCGGGTGGTCGCCGTCACGCCCGCCGCCGGTGCCGTCGACGTGTCGCGGAACGCCACGGTGGTCGTGCGTTTCAGCGAGCCCATGGACACCACCCGCAACCCGGTGGGCAATCTGGCACGCATCGAGACCGCGGCGGGGCAGCTGGTGGGCGCCGACGCCGTCTGGATCGACGGCGACACGGCGATCCAGGCGACGCCACGCCAGCCGCTGGCGAACGCCTCGATCTTCCGGCTCAAGGTGGACCGGAACCTGGTCTTCGACAAGGCCGGCCGGCAGCTCGCCCAGACCGTGCAGACCACCTTCACGACCGCGGATCAGGTGCCCCCGGCGGTGATCGAGGTCCGTCCGGTCGACGGCGCCAGGCAGGTGCCGCTCGCCTCGCCGGTGCGGGTGACGTTCAGCGAGGTCGTCAATCCCGCGACGCTGTCGGGCTCCGCGCTGCAACTGACGGATCTGACGGCGGGCGCGGGCGTCACCACCACCTTCCAGCTCGACACCGCGAATCGCACGGCGACGGTGACGCCGGTCGCCGGCTTGATCGACGGGCACCGGTATCAGTTCACCGTCCAGGGGGTGGCCGACACCGTCGGCAACTCGATGACCACCTCCTTCCACATGGCGTTCCAGGCACTGGACGGCGCGGCGCCGGTGATCGCCGTGACCCAGCCCGCCGAGGGGGCGCAGCTCACCTCCGGCGACCGGCTGACGGTGAGCGCGGCCGTGAACGATCTCTCGGCCGTGACCGGCGTCACGCTGCGGGTCGGAAGCTGGGTCCTGACCAAGGCCGCGCCCCCCTACTCCTGGCAGGTGCCGGCGCCCATCGTCGCCAGCGCGGGCGCCGTTGCCCTCCAGATCGAGGCGGTAGACGAATGGGGCAATCACGGCACCGCGAGCCGGAACGTTCAGGTCGCGCCGCGCGCCAATGCCAACGCTCCGCAGGTGGCGATCCGCTGCCTGCCGGGCGCCGTGCCGCCGGGCCTGGAAGTCGCGGTGCCTTTCCATGCCGTCGACGACGAGAGTATCGAGAGCTACCGGCTGATCGTGAACGGCCAGGTGGTCGCGGGCGTGCCGCTGGTCGACCAGGCCGCCGTCGACTCGTCCCTGCTCTGGACGGTCCCAGCGGCCGCGCATCCGGGGGATGTCTTCACCCTGCGGCTCGAGGCGACCGACTTCGCCGGCAACGTCGGGATCGCGGAGGCGACCCTCACGGCCGCGGCCGGGACCATCCTGACGGCGAGCCGCGCGCTCGACAGCTCGTTCGACGGGCAGTCCCTGGTGCTGTCGCAGGGGACCTTCACGCTGTCGGGCCCGGTGCACCTCGCCGCCCTGACGCTGACCCGCGGTGCCCAGGTGACGGCGGCGGCCGGAGGCCGGCTGGATCTCTCCGTGACCGGCCGGCTGGAGGTCGGCTGCGATGCGTCGATCGACGCCTCGCAGCTCGGGATCGCGGGCGGCACCGCGCAGCATCGCGCGGGCTACGCCCCGAGTGGCGTGACCGGGTCGCTGGGCGACGCGGGAGGCTCGCATGGCGGCGTGGGCGATCCCGGCGATATCAGCGGAGCGCCGGGGGGCGTATACGACAGCGTCTACCAGCCTGGCCTGGGCGGCGCCGGTGGTGGCTTCTTCGTCAACCAGCTCTACGGGACGGCCGGCGGTGCGGGGGGCGGAATCCTCTCGATTCAGGCCGGTGAGCTGGTGCTCGACGGGCGCATCGTGTCCCAGGGCGAGACCCGGCCGGATCCCCACGAGCAGGGGGGAGGCGGCGCGGGCGGCTCGGTGGCCGTGCAGGCCACGACGCTGCGCGGTGGCGGCTCGATCGAGGCCTCGGGGGGGGATTCCAGCGGCTGCTCTTCCGGCGCCGGTGGTGGCGGCCGGGTGGCGCTGCGGGTCGGCGCCTTCTCGGGGTTCGATCCCGGGGCGCAGGTCAAGGTCTGGGGGGGAACCCACCCCGGCTGCAGCAGCCAGGCGACCCTGTACGGAGCTCCCGGAACGGCCTACGTCTTCGACTCGACCTCCACCTACGGCCGGTTGATCGTGGATGCCGGCCAGGCCGGCGGCGCCGACCGCGGCGGTCCGGTAACGGAGCTGCCGGGCCTGGGCACGGGCGCGGTCGCCGCGTGGTCCGCCGCGGGGTCGGACGCCTGGGTGAGCGCCGCCGCGCCCTTCCGGCCGGAGTGGCTCGGCGCCTGGATGGTCTTGAAGAACGCCGCGGGCGTGGCGCTGGGCAATGGTTTCGAGATCGTCGAGCTCGACGCCCAGGGGCGCGCACGGCTGGCCGGCGCCGGCGCGGTCTCCGCGGCCACGACTTGGTCCGGCGAGTACCGGTTCGACGGCATCGACCTGCGCCATGGTGCGGGGTTGCGCAGCGACACGCCGATCGTGGGGCAGGAGGTGGTTCTTCAGGGCGACGCGGCGGTCGCCGCGGAGGTGAAGGCGGTGAACCTCACGGTCAAGGCCGGCGCGCGGGTCCACCCGGTCTCGGGCGGCTCGTTGCACTTCCAGGTGGGTGGCCGGATGACCGTAGAGTCCGGGGCGGTTCTGGACGTCCGCAATCTCGGCTATGCCGGCGGTGACAAGGTTCACCACCCGGCAGGCTACGGACCCTCCGAGGCGGCCCCCTCGCAGCCTGCGACGGGGGGCTCCCATGG
This sequence comes from uncultured Acidobacteriota bacterium, assembly GCA_963698025.1. Taxonomy (GTDB): domain Bacteria; phylum Acidobacteriota; class Thermoanaerobaculia; order Multivoradales; family UBA5704; genus DATARR01. Next base: position 6,310,314 of record OY969112.1, read on the forward strand.
CGGCGCCGGTGGGCCGGGGACCAGCAATACCGGTCCTGCCGGAGGGGTGTTCGACAGCGTCTACGAGCCCGGAATCGCCGGGGGCGGAGGCGGAATCACCGACCATAGTTTCTACGGCAGTGGCGGGGGCGCGGGTGGAGGCCTCGTCGCCATCGAAGCCGCCGAGCTGGTGCTGGAGGGTCAGATCCTGGCCTCCGGAGAGACCCGGACGACGAACAACGAGGCGGGCGGTGGCGGCGCCGGTGGAGCGGTCGCCATCCAGGCGGGAACCCTGCGGGGAGCCGGCACCGTCGACGTCTCCGGTGGGGACGCCATGGGGTGCGGAGGCAGCGGCGGCGCGGGCGGCGGCGGCCGGGTGGCGCTGCGGGTCCAGACCTTCGACGGCTTCGCTGCCGCGACGCAGGTGAAGGCCTGGGGCGGCGTCCGCAAGGATTGCGAGGGCACGATCAATCAGGCCTTCTACTACGGGGCTCCCGGCACCCTCTTCACCGCGGACTCGACCGCGACCTATGGCCGCCTGGCCCTGGATGCCGGTCAGCAGAACGGCGTCGACCGAACCGGGGTGGCGACCGAATTGCCGCAACTCGCGGCAGGGGCCGTGGTGAGCCTCCAGCCTGCGGGAGCGGACGCCTGGCTCACCGCGACGGCGCCTTTTCAACCGGAGTGGCTCGGGACCTGGGTGACGCTGACGGACGCGACCGGCTTTCCCCTCGGCGGCGGTTTCCAGGCGATGGAGATCGACGGCCAGGGGCGGATCCGGCTGGCCGGCGCCGCCGCGGTGAGCGGAGCCGCGAGCTACCGGGGTGAGTACCGCTTCGACGCCGTTGTGCTGAGCCACGGAGCCGGTCTCTGGAGCCTGACGCCGATCGTGGCCGGGGACGTGACCCTCGGCGGGGCGGCCGGAGTCGGCGACGGCCTCTCGGCGGCGACCCTGACGGTCCTCGCGGGTGCCGCCGTGAGGCCGGTCTCGGGCCAGACGATTCATCTCAGGGCCAGCGGCACGCTGACCGTGCAGGCCGGCGGCCGCATCGACGTCTCCGGCCTCGGGTACGCGGGAGGCTCCAATGGCCATGTCGACGGCTGGGCGCCCGACGGCGTGCAGGGCGCCACGCTGGGTGGCGGCGGCAACCACGGCGGCTCCGGCCTGAGCTGGAACGGGCCCTCTGCCGGCGGCGAGGTCTACGACAGCGTCTTCTTCCCCACCCTCGGCGGCGGCGGCGGCTCGCAGGGAGGCGCCTACTACAACGTGAAGGGGGTCGCCGGCGGCGGCGGCGTTCAGATCGACGCCGGCACGCTCGACCTCGAAGGCGAGATCCGCGCCCGCGGCGCGGACGACGACGATGCCGGCAATGCCCCTGGGGCCGGCGGCACGGTGCGGATCACGGCGGCGCAGATCACCGGCGCCGGCCGGATCGACGCCTCCGGCGGCTTCGCCCGCTCCTGCTCCAGCCAGCGGGACGTCGGCAGCGGCGGCGGCGGCCGGGTGGCTCTCGCCATCGGGGCTTTCAGCGGCTTCGATCCCGCGGCCCAGGTGCTGGCTCAGGGCGGCGCGCGCTACAGCTGCGATCGCTCCAGCGCGACATATGCCGCGCCCGGGACGGTCTTCTCCAGGCTCCCGTCGCAGCCCTACGGTGCCCTCCGGGTCGATCAGGGCGCCACAGGCGCGCCGGCGGTGGCCTGGACGGCCCTCCCCATGATCGGTCGTGGCACGGTCGGCGCGATCACGGTGGCCGGCTCCGACCTCTGGATCGAGCCGGCGGACGCCACCGCGAAGTTCAGCCTCGGCGTCCTCGGCATGTGGGTATCCGCCGGCGGCACGGACTACCAGGTCCTCGACGAGAGCGTGGACCGCCGGCGCCTGCTGCTCGCCGGAGCGGCGGGCCAGGTCACGGTGGGAGCGCCGTTCTCCGGTGTCTACAAGCTCGACGCGGTCAACGTCGCGGGCGGCGCCCGGCTGACGTTCGGCGACGACAAGGCGGCCCTCGGCGCGGTCGACGTGGACCCGATCTCGAACCTTCAGTACGCGGACTACAACGCGCCGGCGGTGGCGATCACCCAGCCCACGGCGTCGACGTTCACGTCCGGCGACCCCCTCACCGTCGCGGCGACCGCCACCGACGACCGGGGAGTCGGCCAGGTCCTCTTCCGGCTGGGCTCGCAGAGCTCGATCGATACCCAATCCCCGTACCAGTGGTCGACGCTGGTGCCTCCGGTCGCCACGGCGACCGATCTCGAGCTGCGCGCCGAGGCGACCGACTCGTCCGGCAACGTCGCCGTGGCGACGCGCACCCTGCACGTGCAACCCCTGGCGCCCACGGCACCGCCGGCGATCTCCTTCCTCTATCCAGGGGCCGGAGCGCTGCTGCCGGTGGGGATCGGCGTCGACCTCCAGCTCCAGGCCACCGACGACCGCGGTATCGAGCGGGTGGAGCTCTATCTCGACGGCGGCGCGACGCCGCTGACCACGCTGGCGGCGGCTCCCTACACCTACCACCTGAACGCGCCGGCCGGCGCGGTCGACGGGCAGGTTCTGAACCTGCGGGCGGTCGCCTACGACTACTCGCGGCAGACGGCGGAGGCGACGATTCCCGTCCGCGTGGTCCAGGGGACGGTGCTGACCGGGAGCCAGCCCGTCGACGATGCCAGCCTCGAGGGCACCAGCGTCATCGTCGCCGGCGGCACGCTGACGATCACCGGCACGCGCACCTTCCGCGACCTGGTGGTGCTGAACGGGGCGAGGGTCACCCATCCGGCGACCACCGCCACGCAGGAGTACCACCTCGACCTGACCGTCCAGCGGGATCTCTTCGTGGCTCAGGGGGGAGCGATCGACGTCACCGGCCGCGGTTACCGCGGCGCCCTTTCAACCAGCGAGCGTGCCTACGGCTATGGCAACACCCAAACCGAGGGCGCCGACGCCGGCACCGGCGGCAGCCACGGCGGCCGGGGCGGCTCGTTCGACGGCTCGAGCCCGATCTACGGCAGCTTCTATGACCCGGCCGACCCAGGCGCCGGCGGCGGCGCGACCAGCACCTCCGGAGGCGAGAGCGGCGGCGGTGTGGTGCGTGTGACCGTGAGCGGTAACGCGGTCATCGACGGTGCGATCCTCGCCAATGGCGCCAGCGGCGGATTCGGGGCGGGCGGCGCGGGGGGCTCGATCCGTCTCAACGCCGCCGCGATCCGCGGCGCCGGCTCGATCCAGGCGTCGGGCAGCGCGAGCAGCGGCGGCACCATCGGCGGCGGTAGCGGCGGCCGGATCGCTCTCTACGCCTCCGCCGTCGATCCGGGGCTCCTCGCCCGGACCCTGGCGGCGGGCGCCAAGACCCCCTCGATCAACCCGGCGACCTGGGGCGCCGCGGGAACGGTCTTCGTCAAGCCGGATGCCGCGATCCAACCCTTCGGCGACCTCATCCTGGACAACGGCGGCACCGCCTCCACGCAGCTCACCGAGCTGCTGCCGGTGGGCAGCGGCATCGTGGACGCGGTTTCCGCCAGCGGCTTTACCGACAACGAAGCCGACTTCCGGCACATCCTGGGTGCCGCCGACGTGGTCTTCAACGGTGACTTCGTCAACCCGTATCCGATCACCGGCAACGCTCACCACGGGACCAGTCTCACGCTCCAGGTGTTGAGCCCGCCGCTCTCGGCGGTGATCCATGCCGGCGACTCCTACCAGGGGCTCTATCGCTTCAACCGGTTGATCGTCCGCGGCGGCGCACAGGGGATCGCCCGCGACCGGGTGACGGTGGTCTCTCCCAATACGCCGGAGATCGCCACCGGTGCCACCTGGAGCGGGGGGTACACGCCGGCGATCCAGATCACCAGCCCGGCGGCGGGCGCGGCCTACACGTCCGGTGCCGGCTTCACGGCGGCGTTGAGCCTCCAGGACACGCTCGGGGTGGCTAGCGTGGCGTGGAGCCTCGGCGGCCAGAGCTTCACCGCCACCGCCTCCCCCTACTCCTGGGGAGCGATCGCGCCCGAGGTGACGCAGTCGACCGACTTCCAGCTTTCGGCGACGGCCACCGACCTCTCGGGCAACCGGCTCACCGCGACGCGGACGGTCCACGTCGATCCAGTCGTCGATCCGACGGCGCCGGTGGTGACGCTCGCGAGCTGTCGCGCCAACGGCGTGCCGCTCAACTCGGTGAATCCCGGAGACCTCGTGACCCCCGGAGTCGCCATCGCCATCCCGTTCGTCGCCACCGACAACTCGGCCGTGCAGAGCTACTCCCTGGTCGTCGACGGCACGACGGTCCAGACGGTCGGCAATCTCAATCAGGCTTCCGTCGCGGCGAGCCTGACCTGGACGCCGCCCGCCAACGCGGTCGCGGGAACCACCTTCAACCTGCGCGTCGAGGCGCGGGACTTCTCGGGGAAGGTCGGCTTCGCGGCGCTGACGCTGTCGGTGCCGACGCAAGCAGTCCGCACCAGCCAGAGCCTTACCTCGGCATTGAACGGCCAGGCGCTCACCCTCGGGTCCGGGACGTTCACCGTCCAGCAGCCGCTCAGCCTCGCCTCGCTGACGCTGCTCAGCGGCGCCAAGGTGGTGGGCCTGTCCGGCCAGCCCCTCGCCCTCGCGGTCACGGGCCTCCTGCGCGTCCAGTGCGGCGGCTCCCTCGATGTCACCGCCCTGGGCTACCCGGGCGGCCAGTCGCAGAACGCGCCGGGGAGCGCGCCGGCAGGGGTCGCGGCCTCGGCCATCGACGCGGGGGGGAGCCACGGCGGCCTCGGGACGACGCTGGACTATCCGGGACCGGCGGGGGACGTCTACGACAGCGTCTACCAGCCTCAGCTGGGCGGCGGCGGTGGCTCGGTGCGGTTCACCGGGACGAGCGGTGACAGCGGCGGCGGCGTGATGTCGCTGAACGTGGGACAGCTGGCACTCGACGGCGAGATCCGGGCCAAGGGGGAGATGAAGCGCAACCCCGGCTATACGGACGCGAGCGGGGCAGGCGGCACGGTGCTGGTCACGGCGGGGACGCTGAGCGGCACCGGGCTGATCGACGCCTCCGGCGGCGACTACCAGGCGAGCAGCCAGCGCGCCGGGACCGGCGGCGGCGGCCGGGTGGCTCTGTACGTGGACACGCTGTCGGGCTTCGATCCCACGACTCAGGTGAGGTCCTGGGGCGGCACGGTGCTCAACGGCACCACGGTATTGCGCTACGCGGGTCCGGGAACGGTTCTCGTCAAGACCGCCGGACAGTCCTATGGCCGGCTGATCGTCGACAGCGGTAAGGATTCGGGCGGTGTCGAGCGGTACGGCCCGCAGACACCGCTGCCGGTTCTCGGGACCGGCGCGGTGACCACTTTCCAGGTCCAGGGTGTGGACGCCCTGGTAACCGCGGGCGCCGCGTTCAAGACACAGTGGCTGGGCGCCTGGATGGTCCTGAAGGACGCGGCGGGCGCGTCTCTCGGCTCGTTCAAAGTCCTGTCGATCGATGCTCAGGGCCGGGCTTTGCTGAAGGACGGAGCGGCGGCGTCGGCCGCCGCGAGCTACCGTGGCCAGTATCTGTTCGACCAGGTGGATCTGAAGAGCGGGGCGGGGCTGTCGACCACCGACGAGCTGAAGGTGTCCGGCAACGTTCTGGCGGAATCGCGGACCCGCCTGCCGGCCGCGATCACGGCGGGGAGCATGACTCTCAAGGCCGGCTCGATGCCGGTGACCCCGGCACAGGGTGGAACGCTGAGCCTGACCGTCTCCGGGCAACTCACGGTCGAGACGGGAGCGGCATTGGACGTCACCGGCCTGGGTTACGCGGGCGGCCAGTCGCAGAACGCGCCAGGGAGCGCGCCGGCCGGAGTGACGGGCTCGGCCACGGACGCGGGCGGCAGCCACGGCGGCCTCGGCACGACGCTGGATTACCCGGGTCCGGCAGGGGATGTCTACGACAGCGTCTACCAGCCGCAGTTGGGCGGTGGCGGCGGCTCGGTGCGGTTCCCTTCCACGAGCGGTGACAGCGGCGGCGGCGTGGTGTCGCTGAACGTGGGGCAACTGGTGCTCAACGGCCAGATCCGGGCCAAGGGGGAGATGAAGCGCAACCCCGGCTACACGGACGCGAGCGGGGCCGGCGGCACGGTGCTGGTCGCGGCGGGGACGTTGAGCGGCACGGGGATGGTCGACGCCTCGGGCGGCGATTACCAGACGACCAACCAGCGTGCCGGCAGCGGCGGCGGCGGCCGGGTGGCGCTCTACGTGGACACGCTCTCCGGTTTCGACCCCGCGACGCAGGTGAAGGCCTGGGGTGGCACGGTGCTCAGCGGCACCACGGCGCTGCGCTACGGAGGCCCCGGCACGGTGCTCGTCAAGACCACCGGACAGGCCTACGGCCGGCTAATCGTCGACAGTGGCAAGGACGCGAGCGGCCTCGAGCGGTACGGCCCGCAGACGCCGCTGCCGGTCCTCGGGACGGGCGCGGTGACCACTTTCCAGGCCCAGGGGTCCGATGCCTTGGTGAGCGCGAGCGCGGCGTTCAAGACGCAGTGGCTGGGCGCCTGGATGGCACTGAAGGACCCGGCGGGCGCATCTCTCGGCTCGTTCAAGGTCCTGTCGATCGATGCTCAGGGGCGGGTTCTGCTGAAGGACGGAGCGGCGGCGTCGACCGCCGCGAGCTATCGCGGCCAGTATCTTTTCGACCAGGTGGATCTGAAGAGCGGTGCGGGGCTGTCGACCACCGACGAGCTGAAGGTGTCCGGCAACGTCCTGGCGGAAGCGAAGACCCGCCTGCCGGCCACGATCAACGCCGGGAGCATGACGATCAAGTCAGGATCGCCGGTAACCCCGGCGCAGGGAGGAACGCTGAGCCTGACCGTCTCCGGACAGCTGACGATCGAGGCGGGAGCGGTGCTCGACGTCACCGGCCTGGGCTATCTGGGCGGCCAGTCGCAGAACGCGCCGGGAACCGCGCCGGCGGGGGTGACGGGCGCGGCCGTGGACGCGGGCGGCAGCCATGGCGGCCTCGGCACGACGCTCGACTACGCGGGACCGGCGGGTGAGGTCTACGACAGCGCCTACCAGCCGCAACTGGGCGGTGGCGGCGGCTCGGTGCGGTTCCTCAACACGAGCGGCGACAGCGGCGGCGGAGTGATCTCGCTGAACGCCGGCCAACTGACGCTCGACGGCCAGGTCCGGGCCCGGGGGGAGATGAAGCGGAACCCCGGCTACACCGATGCGACCGGAGCTGGCGGCACCGTGCTGATCACCGCCGGGACGCTGAGCGGCGCGGGCTTCGTCGATGTCTCCGGCGCCGACTACCAGATAAGCAGTCAGCACGCCGGCAGCGGCGGCGGCGGCCGGGTGGCGCTCTACGTGGACACGTTGTCGGGCTTCGATCCCTCCACGCAGGCGAAGGCCTTCGGCGGCACGGTGCTCAACGGCGCGACGGTGCAGCGCTACGCCGGTCCGGGAACGGTGTTCGTCAAGCTGACGTCCCAGACCTACGGCAAGCTGTACGTCAACCAGGGCGGAATCGTCGCCGGCAAGCCGATCGTCAACACGCCGCTCCCCACCCTCGGCACCGGCACGGTCGGCACCGCCACGGCGGACGCGCTGACCCCCACCGCCCTCTGGATCACGCCCGCGAGCCCGACGGCCAAGTTCTCCCTCGGCACGGTCGGCATGTGGGTGAAAGTCAACGGCGCCTATTACCGGGTCGTCGATCAGAGCACCGACCGCCGCCAGCTGCTGCTCGCCGGCGCCGCCGGCGCGGTCCATACGGGGGACGCCTACCGCGGCGTCTACCGGTTCGACGAGGTGATCATCCGCGGCGGGGCCAAGCTCGAGTTCCTCGACGACCGCGAGGTCACCACCTTCACCATCGACTCCACCTCTTCCGTGATCCCGAGCGTGCCATGACGACTCACTTCTCCTCTCCAGGGGCTACGACCAAAACCATGAACCGGCGCCGTCCATATCGCCCGCTGCTGTCCGCCGCCGCCCTGGCGCTGCTCACTTTTTCCCTGAGCCTCGCGCTCTGGTCCCAGACGCCCCCGGACGCCGATCCTCCCCAGATCCGGATCCTGGAGGGCGGCACGGCCCTCGCGGACGGGCGCAGCTTCAATCGCGCGGCGACGCCGGTCGTCGAGGTGACGGACGCCTCGGCGGTCACCGTCGACGCCCGGCTCGACGGCGCCGCGTTCACCTCCGGCACGCAGGTCTCGGGGGAGGGGACCCACCAATTGGCGGTCACCGCCACGGATGCGGCGGGGAACACGGCCTCGCTCGCGGTGGGCTTCGAGATCGACACCACGCCGCCGGCCTTCACCGCCGTCCTCCCGGCCAACGACTCGGTGACGGCCGAGGCCCAGGTGACCCTGCAGGGGCACGTCTCCGGCGCCTCGGCGGTCACCGTCGACGGCCAGCCGGCGACCCTCGCGGGCCAGGACTTCACGGCCGGACCGTACACGCTCGCGCAGGGGACGCGCACCTGGACGATCGCCGCCGCCGACACCGCCGGCAACACGGCGCAGTGGACGCACCGGATCGTCCGCGACTCCCAGGCGCCCACCGTCGCCATCGCGCAGCCCGTGTCCGGAGCGGTGGTGAAGAGCGCCGCCGTCGACGTGGTCGGCTCGGCGCAGGACGCGCGCCTGGCCGGCGTGACGGTCAACGGCGTCGCCGCCACCGTCAACGGCACCACCTGGCTGGCGCCGCAGGTCCCCCTGGTGGAGGGGAGCAACACGCTCGTGGCCCACGCCGAGGACCGGGCCGGCAACGCCGCCGAGGTCTCGCGCACGGTCGTCCGCGACTCGCAGCCCCCCGTCCTGGCGGTGACCGATCCCTCGCCCGGCACGGTGGTGCCCGGCGCCACGATCACCCTGCGCGGCTCCGCCGCCGACCCTCACCTCGACCGGGTGGAGGTCAACGGCACCCGCGCCCAGCTGGCGGCGGGGGTCTGGTCGCTGGCCGTCACGCTCCGGGAGGGGAACAACGACTTCGCCGTCCAGGCGTTCGACAGCGTCGGCAACGTCGCCGCCGTCACGGCGTCCGTGACCCGCGACAGCGAGGCGCCGGCGGTCGCGATCGTGCAGCCGGCCGACGGCGCGCGTCTCGGTGGCCAGACCGTGACGGTGAGCGGGACCGTGGCGCAGAAGCCGGGGCTCACCGTGACCGTCAACGGCTCCCCGGCCACGGTGACCGGCGGCGTGTTCAGCCTCCCCGGAGTGGCTCTCGTCGAAGGGGAGAACACCCTGATCGCGCGGGCCAGGGACTCCCTCGGCAACGAGGGGACCTACACCCGCAGGGTCGTCCGCGACACGGCGGCGCCGACGCTCCTGGCCTCCGACCCCGGCGCGGGGGCCCTGGCCCTGCCGGTGGACGCGGTCTTCCGGCTGACCTTCTCGGAGGCGATGGCCGCGCCGGCCGCGGGGAGCTGGCGGCTGGAGACCGGCGCCGGCCAGGCGATCGCCGCCGCGGCCACGCTGGTGGGCGATCTGCTCACCGTGCGCCCCGCCGCGCCGCTCCCCTCGTCGACCCAGGTGCGCCTGGTGCTGACGGTGTCGCTGAGCGATCTCGCCGGCAACCCGCTGGCATCCCCGCCGACCCTCGCCTTCTTCACCGCGGACACCGCGGCTCCCGGAGCGCCGGACCTCTCGCCCGTGCCGGCCCACGCTCTCTGCGCCACCACGCTGACGCTCGCCGGCGCCGCCGAGGCCGGTGCGATCGTGCGCGTCCAGGGGGCCGCCGCCGCGGCCGAGGCGCGGGCGGACGAGACCGGTCACTTCACGGTCGCCGTCCAGCTCGTCCCGGAGGGGATCAACCTCCTGCGCCTCAACGCGGTGGACCCCAGCGGCAACGTCTCCGACGCCGTCGTCGCCGAGGTGATCGCCGATTGCCAGCCGCCGCGCGTCCTCGCCGCCGAGCGGCAGGGCAACTCGTTCCGGATCACCTTCAGCGAAGCCGTCACCGTCGCCAGCCTGGCCCAGGCGGTCGCGCTCTCCTCGTCGCAAGGGGCGATCGCGGGGAGCGTGAGCCTGGGGACGGACGGCAAAACGGCGACCTTCACCCCCTCGGCGTCCTTGCCGCAGGGGGCTCTCCGCCTGGAGGTGTCGGCGGAGGTGCGGGACCTGGCGGGCAATGCCATGGCGTTCCCTTGGTCGCAGGTGCTCGGCGCCCAGGCCGGGGACGGGTTCGTCTCCGGCACGGTGATCGACGACGCGACCGGCCGGCCGCTGGCGGGCGCGCGGGTGGTGGTGTTCGCCACCAACGGCACCGAGCTGTCCGACCCCAAGCCCGAGCAGGTGACCGGCGCGGACGGCCGCTTCCGTCTGCCCGTGCCGGCGGGAACGCACGACCTGACGATCGCCCGGCCCGGGTACACGTCCGCCTTCCGCGTCGCCATCACCGCCGCGGGGCAGGGGATCGACATCTTCGATCCCAGACTGACTCCCGCGGCCGGAACGCAGACGATCGGCGCCGCCGGAGGCGTCTGGGGGAGCGGTTCCGATCCGCTCCTCACCCTGCCGGCCGGTGCGCTGGCCGGCTCCACGGCGGTCGCCGCGACCCGTTTGAGCGAACAGGGGCTCCCCGCGACGCTCCCCTACGGCTGGTCCCCGCGCGGCGCGGTCTGGCTCGACCTGGGCGGCGCCCCCCTGCTGGCGCAATCGACGCTCAGCCTGCCGGTGGAGTCGCCGGACGGCACCACCCTCACCCTCGTGCGCCTCGACCTCGCAACCCTGCAGTGGCGGGTGCTCGGCACCGACCAGGTCGCGGGGGGGCGCGTCGCGATCACGCTGCCCGCCGCGGCCGCCGGGCTGACCGATGGTGGCTACGCCGCGGTCGATCCGGACCAGGGCGCGACCGCGCCTCCAGCGGCGGTGACCGGCACCGTTCTGGCCGGCTCCCCCCGGCCGGCCGGGAGCGACGTCACGAGCGCCGCGCTGAGCTTCGATCCCCAGGTGGTGCTCCCCGGGCAGAGCAGCCTGGCGACGGTCACCTACACCACGATCCAGGAAGTGGCGAGCGGCCTGCCGCTGACCCTGGTCGTCCAGGAGAATCTGACCCTCCTCGACGATTCGTCCCGCCGCCAGACCCCCTATCAGGCCGACCTGATCCTCTATCACGCTCCCGCCGGCGCCGCCCGCTCGCGCTTCCTCCTGAGCCCGTCCGAGACGGCGCGGACCCTGCCGCTCAAGATGGGCGCCGAGGACGTCACCCTGCGCGGCTACGGCGAGGCGGTCGAGGGGAACGTCGTCGGTCCGGAAGGGGGCACGGTCGCGGATTCCGAAGGGGACCGCGCCGATCTGCCGGCGGGCGCGCTGGCCGATCCCACGGCCGTCACCCTCACCCGCAAGACCGCCCAGGATCTGCCGCTGGCGGTGCCGGCCGGCACCGAGCTCGCCGGCGCGGTGGACCTCGACCTCGGCGGCCGCAGCCTGCTGATGCCCGCGGCGCTCTCCCTGGCGCTCTCACCGACGCCGGCGGTGGGGGAGAAGGGGCTGCTGCTGGCGGTCGTGAACCTCGAATCCGGCCTTGCCTGGCGCCCGGTCGCCGCCCTCCAGGCCACGGCGACGGGGTGGACCACGGCGCCAATCGACGCCGCGGACCTCCCCTGGCCGGGCGTCCGCGACGAGGGGCTCTACGCCTTCGTCCGCCTGACCGGCTCCTTCGGCTATCTCCGCGGCACCGTGTTCGACGTCGGCGGCGCGCCCCTCTCCGGCGCCCTGGTGCGCGGCGCGGGTCTGAGCTGGGTACAGATCGCCGGCGCGGACGGGCGCTACGCGCTCCCCGCCCTGGCCGGCACCGTGAACGCTACGGCCGAGAACCCGGCGACCGGCAACCTGGGCGCGGCGAGCGCCGCGATCCCGGCCGCGGACGACCGGGTGAACCTCGACATCACCCTCGCGGCCACCGGTCCGCACGTCCTCCAGATCACGCCGGCGGACGGCGCGGTGGACGTCCCGCAGGGGATCCAGCCGACCGTGCGCTTCAGCGAGGCGGTCGCTCCCGCTTCAGTGACCTCCGCCATCCAGCTCTTGCAGGCCGGCGAGCCGGTGGCGATCAACCTCGACGTGCAGGGCGGGGCGTTGGTGCGGGTGACGCCGCGCTCGACCCTGCTCCCCGGTTCTGCCTACGAGCTGCGGGTGGGCACCGGCGTGCGCGACCTCCAGGGCAACCCGCTGGAGGCGCCGGCCGCCGCCACCTTCACGACGCGGCGCATCCTGGAGTCGCACGACCTCGACCTCTCGCGGGTCTTCCTGGTCGAGCCCGACGCCAACGGCGACGCCCACGTGATCGGCCGCGCCGGCGCCGTGCCCGCCGGGACGCTGGTCTTCGTGGAGAATCGCTCGGCGCTTGCCAACACCCCCTCCGTGGACGCCGGCACGGACGGCGCGTTCAGCCTGGCGCTCCACGCGGCGCTCACCCACCGGCTGGTACTGCACGCGCTGATCCAGGGGGGCAACGAGGTCGTCGTCGAGCTCACCCCCTTCCACACCGCCGACCTCAAGGGGGCCTACGTCGGCGCGCAGGCCCTCACCTTCACCACGGGCGACGGGGTGACGGTGAAGCTCGCCGCGGGGACGTTCGCCGGCCCGACCCGGGTCCGCGTCGAGCCGCACGCGGCCGCCAACGTGCCGCTGCTCTCCCGCCAGCAGCTCGCTCCGGTCTACGCCTTCGATCTCGATCTCGGCGGCGCCCAGGCGAACAAGGCTCCCCAGATCACGGTCCCCCTGCCTGCCGGCGCGCCCACCCCAGCCGGCGGCTTCTACCTGCTGAACCGGGTCACCGAGGCGCTGGGCGAGCGCCACTGGATGATGCACGACCTCATGGTGGCCGACGGCCACGGCGGCCTGACGACGGAGGTCGGGACCTCCACCGCCGCCCTCGACCGTGTCCAGGCCGTGGTCGCCGCGCTCGACGATCCGTTCGCCTTCGCCGCCGCCGGGGATCTGCCACCGGTGCTCAAGGCGAGCGCCATCGTGCCGGAGCACAAGAAGTACGTGCCCGGAGCGTCCTTCGCCGGCCAGTATCAGGTCGAGGCGCCGCTGATCCCGCTCGGCTTCACCGTCTTCCCGTCGTTCAACATGAACGTGCTGGTGGAGAGCTGGGACCGCGGCCTCGAGGGGATCTTCACCTCGCTGAACCAGTCGGTCGAGCGCCTGCTCGACTATGACGCGGTCCTGATCCCCGTCCGCCTCGACACCCCCCTCCACCTGGTCGTCCGCGACCTCCAGACCGGATTCCGCCTGTTCGACGGCACGTTCAACCCGCCCACCGGGACGGACCCGGTCGTCCTGCCGCCGGATCAGTTCGGAGATCACAAGCCCCCCTTCCCGGTCGGCGGGGGGCCGGTGCGGTTCTTCGCTCTCGATCCGGGTCTCGGCGAGCAGGAGCTCGCCGTCGGCATCAAGCTGAAGCTCGACCCGGGGTCGTCCGGGAACTCGCAGCGCTCGGTGACGATCACCGGCGAGGCGGACGCGACCGACCCGCAGTCCGACATCCAGCTGATCGGTCTGGACGACGACATCCATCGCAGCGTCACCAGCGCCGGCAACGGGGCCTTCACCCTGGCGGCCTCGGTGGACGTGAAGCATCGCTACGTTCTGGCGATCGGCGCCCAGATCGCCTCCGACGCGCCGCTCGAGATCTCGTTCAACGAAGCGATCGCCGACGGCTTCGAGGGCGTCGAGGTGCGGGACCCGGGGGGCAAGAAGCTCTCGCCGCGGCTCGATCCCGTCGGCAGCCAGGAGACCGTGCTGGTGCGCCCCGAGGCGGGCTGGCGGGCGGGGGAGACCTACACCCTCCGGCTCGCGCCGGCCCTCGCCGACGACGCCGGCAACAAGTGGGACAAGACCCTGGAGATCCGTTTCAAGATCGCGAGCAGCCGCGAGCTCGACACCTACAAGCTGGACACCGTCCGCGACGTGGCGCGGCTGGGGAGCTGGCTGTTCGTGGCGGCGGACTCGGACGGCATGGTGATCCTGGACGCCAGCGATCCGGCCCACCTGCACAACCTCATCGCCGGGGACGTCAAGTTCCCGTTCCCGTTCAAGGACCCGGTGCGCGGGATCGCGATCGATCCCCACGGCCGAGTGCTGATCGTCGGCGGCGGCGTGACCGGTTTCGGCCAGCTCAAGATCTTCGACCCCCTGGCGCTCGATCCGCTCGCGGTGGCCTCCAATCCCGAGGACCCCACGGTGCTCTATGCCGCCTTCAAGGGGAGCACGATTCTCTCCGACAAGCTGGGCGGCCCCGGCACCCAGCTCCCCGCCGGCACGCCGCGGCGGCTGTCGGTGCTGTCCAACGATCAGAAAGACGAGTGGACGCTCGGCGATCCCGCTCCCGCCGGCCTGCAGGTCCAGGTTTCGGATCCCCCCTCCGCGAGCGGCGAGGTGACCGTCACCGTCAGCGGCCAGAACGGCACGGCGGATCACCCGGTCAGCCTCTTCGATCTCGACCTCGGACGCTGGCACCGGATCGACGTCGAGTCCAACGGGCACTTCGAACTCTCGCTCGACGTCCACCCGGGCGATCACCTGCGTCTCCTGCGCAACGTCAAGACCCTCGCGTATGTGGCCACCCAGGGGGTCGGCGTCGAAGTGGTCGACGTGGACGCCTTCTATAAAGAGGATCACACCACGCCGGGCCTCAGCGTCCAGAGCGACGTGATCGGAATCTACAGCGGCTACCAGGATCCCGATCTGAGGCTCTGCGGCGAGCGCGTGGCCGAGCTCGGCACGGCCCTGATCGACGTCGACACACTGTTCGACACCGACAACCTCCACCCCCTCACCCTCGTCGGGCTGGTGGGCGACAAGGGCCTGGTGCTGCTCGACAGCAACGCCAGCGACCCCGGCAAGGTCTCCTTCCTCAACGAGGCCTGCGCCGAGGTGGACGGCAACGCCAACGTCACCGGCCTGCAGGTGCTCCAGAGCTACCGGTTCGATCTCGACGACGACGGCAAGCTCAAGCCGGAAGAGGCCCGGGACTACGCGCTGGTCACCCACCGCGTCGCGGGACTGCTCATCTTCGACGTGACCGATCGCAAGAACATCACGCTCGTCGGGCGCATCCGGCTCCCCGGCAACGCGGCTCATCTGAGCGTCGACCCCGAGCACCGGCGGGCCTACGTCTCCGGCTACTCCGGCGGTCTCTACGTGGTCGACCTCGATCACAAGCCGAGCCTCGATCTCCTGGACGTCAACGGCGACGGCACCGACAACCGCGTGGTCGAGACGGTCACGCTCCCCGGCAACACCAACAACGCTCCGCGGCTGATCCCCGAGTTGGGCATCGCGCTCGCCGGCGGCCTCAACCGCGGATTGACGAGCCTGACCGTCAGCGGCCCCCTCGTCCAGGCCTTCGCCCGGGAAGAGGGGGGCGCGTACCGGCAGATCGACCATCTCGCCCCGTTCGGGGTGCCGACGGCCAAGGAGAGCAGTGACCCCGACGCGAAGGACCTGGCGGGCTCGTTCGTCCTCCGGGCCCATCTGCCCGGCATCCTGGGAACCGAGGTCCGCGTCGATCTCGTGAGCCTGGGAGCGGGCGGCAAGGAGATCCAGGGGCTGGGCGATCCCCAGCACGCGCTCGCCGATCTGCCGAAGGCCAAGCTGGCGGGCACGACGGACGGCATCGAGCTGACCCGGCTTTCGGACAACCCCTATGAGGACGGGTACAACCTCTACCAGTCCAAGGAGATCGCGGCGATCGCCGACGTGCGCGCCGCGCATGCCTATCACCGGACCGAGGACGAGACCAACGACTGCACCCGCTGCTCCCCTCCCGACAAGGCGCTGGAGATCCTCTCCGGCGACTCGATCGCCGTCCGCTTCCCCGAGGCCCTGCGGACCCAGCTCGAGCCGATCTACGACGCGGAGGTGCTGCGGCAGTCGCAGATCGCGATCGGCAGCGTCCGCTGGGAGATCGTTCCCGCCCTGCGCCAGGAGCCGGCGCTCAACCCGTCGCACGGCCGCGGGGACGCCTTCCCCGGCACGCTCCTGCACTCCGGCGAGGTGTCGCTCCAGCAGACCGACCTCTCGCTGAAGGGGCGCGGCTTCGACCTCGCCTTCACCCGCGTCTATCGCAGCCAGACGATCGGCGCCGGCCCCCTGGGCCCCGGCTGGGATTATCTCTACGATCAGCGGCTGCGCGAGCTGCCCAACGGCGACGTCGAGTATTACGACGGCCGCGGCCGGCGCGAGCTGTTCGAAAAGCAGGACGACGACACCCTGAAGGCTCCGGCGGGTCGCTTCGTCACCCTCGAGCGGTCGGCGGCCGGCTGGATCCTGATCGATCCCCGTTACAACCTCGCGCGTTTCGACCGCTTCGGCCGGCTGGTTTCGGTCAGCGATGCGATCAAGGACTCCGAAGACACCGGCAATGAGATGCTCTTCGGCTACGACCTCTCGTCGCACCTGGTCCGGATCACCGACACCCTCGATCGCGTCACCCTGTTCGGGTACGACGACGAGGGGCGGCTCGAGAAGATCGAAGATCCCACCGGCCGCGAGGTGACCTTCAAGTACGACCCCCAGGGGCGGCTCGAGACGGTCACGTCGCCCAAGATCGAGACCGGCGAGACGACCTTCCCGGAGGGCCTGACCACCCGCTATGCCTATGAATCGGCCTCCGGCAGCGCCCTCCAGGCGGTCCTCAACCAGCGCGACAACCTGGCGTCGGTCAAGGATCCGCGCGACACCGAGTGGCTCGGGCTGGTCTATGCCGACGCCGACCACGACGGCCGCGCCGACGAGGTGACCCGCCAGACCTGGGGCGACGGTACGGTCTCCCTGAGCTACGACTTCGAGGATCAGAAGGCGACGGTCACCGACCGCCTGGGCCACGACACGGAGTATCACCACGACGAGGATGGGCACCCGACGTCGATCAAGGACCCCTCCGAGGCGACCACCGCGTACGAGTATGACGACGAGGGGCTGGTCACCTCGATGACCGAGCCCCTGGGGCGGAAGACGACCTATGCCTACGACAGCGGCGACAGCCGGCGCAGCCGCGGCAACGTCACCATGCTGAAGGTGGCGCCGGGCTCGGGGGGCGTCAACGGCTCGTCCGGCGACCTCACCACCTCCATCAGCTACGACGGCCAGACCAACCAGCCGACGCAGATCGTCGATCCGCGAGGCACGACGACGAGGATCGACCGCGACGCGGTGGGACAGCCCACCGCCGTCGTCCGCGCCGCCGGCACCGAAGCCGAGAGCTCGACCAGCGTCTCTTACAACCCCCACGGCCAGCCCGAGAGGATCACCAACGCCAACGGCCACGCCACCCGCTACGAGTACTCCGACAAGGAAGAGAACCGCGGTTGCCTGGAGCGCGCCACCGCCGACGACGGCAGCCTCAGTCTCGTCACCCGGTACGAGACCGACAACCGCGGCAACGTGACCCGCATGATCGATCCGCGCGGGATCTCCCACGACCGCAAGTGGAACGAGGTCGACTGGCTGATCGAGGCCACCGAGCCTCTCGGCTACGAGACGAAGTATCACTATGACGCCGCCGGCAACATGATCGAGCAGGGCCTGCCCTTCGACGACGGCGGCGCGGCCACGAAGATCATCGCCACCTACGGCAAGTTGGACGAGGTGCTGTCGGTCGAGCGCGAGATCTCCCCGGGAGGCGAGCGGGCCCGCGACGCCTATACCTACGACGCCAACCTGAACGTCACCGAGCACACCGCGCCCGAGCAGCAGACGACGCAGTGGACCTATGACAACCGCGATCTGCCGGTCCAGATCGTCCACGGCGCCGGTTCCGCGGACTCCGTGACCGAGACCGCCACCTATGACGCGGAGAGAAGGCTCACCGACTGGACCGACGGCCGGAGCGCCACCTGGCACGCTCTCTACGACGGGTTCGGGCGCGTCAGCGAGACCCGCGACCCGCTCGGCGACAAGTCCACCGTGACCTATGACAACAATAGCAACCCGGTCGAGCGGAAGGCCTTCGACGCCAGCCATCTGCTGCTGGCGCACGAAGAGGCGGAGTTCGATCCGCTCAACCGCCAGACCGTCCAGCGGCGGAAGCTCTTCGCGATCCCGGGAGGCGCCAGCGAAGATGTCGTGACCCAGATCGAATATGACCCGCTCGGCCACGTCACCAAGACGACCGATCCTCTCCAGCGGGTCTCCGAGATGGAGTACGACGGCGCCGAGCGACTGATCAAGAGCACGGATCCGGCCGGCAACCACACCAGCCTCGACCTGGATGAAAGCGGCAACGTCACCCACTCCTCGACCCAGGAGCGTAGTCCGAGCGGCGGGGTGAGCGTCGAAGAGACCGCGACCTACGACGATCGCAATCGCAGGATCACGTCGGTCAACGGCGAGCACAACACCCGCAAATGGACCTACGACGTGCGCGGCAACGTGCGCCTGGAGACCGATCCCGAGAACCATTCCACGGAGCTCACCTACGACGGGCTCGACCGGCTGGTGAAGACGGTCCAGCCCGGCGGGATCATGATCGAGCACGAGTACGATCGCAGCGGCCGCCCCATCTCCTACAAGGACGCCCTGCACCAGACGACGAGCTGGTCCTACGATGACCTCGACCGCCGGATCCGGACCACTTACCCGGACCAGACCTTCGAGACCTACGCCTATGACGGAGCGGGCGGCCTGGTCCACGTGCGCGAGCCCAGGGGCACGCTGTTCGATCAGGATTTCGATGACGCCGGGCGCCTGATTTCGCGCCACGTGTCCAACCCTCTGGGGGTGATCGGTCCGCTCTCGGAGAACTACACCTACGACGGCCTCGATCGGGTCACCCGCGCGCAGTCCGGCGACGTGATCACCGAACGGACCTACGACTCGCTGTCGCGGCTCATCTCCGAAACGACGGGTGAGAAGACCGTCTCCTATCAGCTCGACAAGGCGGGCAATGCCAAGCAGACCAGCTACCCCTCGGGCCACCGGGTCGACAAGACCTTCGATCCGCTCGACCTGCCGCTCTCGGTCGCCGCCGCCGGCGAGCCGCTGGCGAACTATGGTTGGCGCGGTCAGGGGTTGCCGGTGCAGAAGGACCTCGGCAACGGAGTCGCCGGCACGGCGCAGTTCGACCTCGCCGGCCGCATGATCAATCAGGCGTTCAACGATCCTCAGCAGGGCAACGTTTTCCAGGAGAACCTCGCCTGGAGCCCGCGCGACCTGAAGGTGGCGCAGTCGCGGGGCGACCTGAACGGCACGGGCTTCAAGTTCGGCTACGACGACGCCGGACGCGTCACCGAAGCCGAGCGCTCGGTCGAGCCGGTCCCCACGCCGAACAACACGGTCAGCGATCCGCAGGTCCTCGCGGGCCTCTCCAACGTCTTCAGCTTCCGCTACGACGCGGCGCAGAACCTGATCGAGCGCTCGACGAAGACGGACGATGCGCTGCACACGGATCCCCTGCCGCTCGACGGCTCCGGCCGCAACCGCCCTTCTTCGATCGGTATCGTCCCCCTCGAGTGGGACGCAAACGGCAACCTGGCGCGCAAGGGGAACTTCCGGTTCCTGTACGACTACCGGAACCGCCTGACGCGGGTGACCGACCTCGCGGACAACCCGGTCGCGACCTACGTCTACGACGCCTTCAACCGCCGGATCTCGAAGACCGTGGGCGGTGACGTCCAGACGGTGGTCTGGGATGGCTGGCAGGCGATCGAGGAGTACAAGAACGGCGAGCTCGACTCCCGCCGGTCCTTCGGAGCGGGACTCGACGAGATCGTCCAACTGGAGAACCTGCCGGACAGCAACGGCAACCTCCAGGAGCACTACTTCCCGGTCTACGACGAGTCCGGCAACATGGTGGCCGCCAGCGGCCGCGCCGGCAAGCCGGTCGAGCGCTATGCCTACTCCCCCTATGGCGAACAGACGATCACGGTCGATCTTACGCCGCCGGTGGTGGAGCAGGCGCGCGTCAAGAACGGCGCTCTCTGGCTCGAGATGTCCGAAGAGATCTCGAGCGGAGCGCTCACCCGGGGTCTGGCCGACCACAAGCTGACCCTGACCGATCTCGACGCTCAGCACGAGCTGGTCCTTGGGGCTATCCTGCCGGTGCAGAACGGCCGGCAGGCCCGCCGCCGGATCTGGCTCACTCCGACCGCCGTGCCGGCTACCGGCACCCAGGTCAAGCTGACCATCCAGCCGGAAGCGATCAAGGATCTCTTCCTCAACAAGCTCGATCAGCCATACGAGATCACCTTCGCCTGGCCGGCGGCCGATGCCCTCCTCTCCGACGCCAAGCCGCTTCAGCTCGACTTCGTGGGCGTCGCCCAGGGAGTCCTCCAGGTCGGACTGACGGAGGAGCCCGACCTCGCGACCGCCAATGCCCTCCAGATCGACGGCGCTCCCGCCGCCTGGACCCTGAGCGCGGACCGCTACATCCTGACGGCGAGCACCGCCCTGGGCTCCGGCTCGCACACGCTGACCATCGGCACCACCCTGAAGGACCTCGGCGGCAACGCCTTGGCGGGTGCCTTCACCAATACCTTCACCCTGCAAAGCTCAGGCGACGCCCGCAGCCTCTTCGCGGCCCCCGATCCGCGGAAGATCCCGGTTTCGTCGATCAAGAACCCCTTCGGCTATCACGGAATGCCCAAGGACCTCGAGACCGGCTTCGTCTACATGCGGAACCGGTACTACGACCCGGAGATGGGGCGGTTCATCACGATGGATCCTCTGGGTTATGTAGATGGGCCGAGCCAATATGGCTTTGCAAAGAACGACCCGATCAACGGCGGAGATTCTCTCGGGCTTCAGAGCGAACCTCAGCAGACCGGATGGCTCTACAAGATTGAGGGTGAACTTGATGGGAAGCCTGTTAAGTATACTGGCTCAACAGCGACAGAGTTGCAGGCACGCTTCTCAAAGCATCAGTGGAAAGCACTGATGCAAAGTGAAAATACAAAAATATCGGTAAAAAGAACTTTTGGTAACCCCAATGTGGAAGCGTCAAATAGTGGAACCCCTAGGGGTGCGAAAAGCGAAGCTGTCCGGGGACCTGAGCAAGATGAAATCGATAAGACTCGATCAGAGGTAGAAAATTCAAACAAGAACCGGGGTCCCGGAGAGCCCGAGACGGAAATTCTCAACCAACGGCAGGCAGCAAAAGATCCGGCCACATTGAAGGTTAGGCACGAAGTAACTGTCGAAGAAGAGTGGACGGTAGTCAAAGAACCCGGAGGCACAGCAGTTCTTCCCAAGGTATTTGCCGCTATGGCACTTTGGGATGCCTATCGGATGACTGTGGAAAAGAAAAAAGCTGAATATACCTGGGCACCTTATGTTTTGGAGGACGAGAAAGGAGCGTTCACGCTTAATGTACAACAGGCTGGGCTGTTAGGTCTTTTTGAATCAAAATACAGCAAGTCTTACATTGCGGGAGAGCTTAAGGGTCAGAATACATCGATAACAGGGAAAGAATTCGATTCCTTGCGTACAGAGGCGGAGGCCCTCTATGGAACAACAGATTGGATGGGTAACTTCGTTCCGGGCTTGCTTCGCCCCAGCCTCCCGTCTGTCTGCCATGACTGCGGGTAGCTTTGCTGAAAGGTGTGGACTAGAATTGGCGATGAGTGAGCGTATTTAGTGTAAAATAGTGACGTTCCGAAAGGAAGGCGTGAAGTACTATGCCGAAGAGATCGACTGATGGCTCGGCAAGTAGCGATGGAAAAATGAGAGCAAAGGGGCCAGTCCTCGGATATATGATATCGATAAAGAATTCTGCTCTCGGAATCAGCATTATTGATTCTCCATATAGAGTCCTGGAGGAGGTCAATCGTCGGGGCTTGAAATTCACAGATGTTGCCGATCACAAAAAAACAGAGATAAAGGCTTCCAGAGCCCACAAGGAGGGCCCAGACCTGAGCTTTTCGGGTGGGCAGCATGCTGATGCCACTTTTGGCATTCTGGCAGCCTTCGAAAAAATGGATTTGGCACGTGCCGAGTTTATTTTGAACCAAAACCCTGATTTGTTGTCGAGCGGAGATGATGCGATTACTGTGCCTCTTACTGTGGCGGTCGCGTCTGGCAACGTGAGTGCAGTTAGATTCCTTATATCCAGAAAAATCGATCTTGATTACGAAACGGAACTTGGCATGACGGCCCTGCACTGGGCTGCTGCATTAGGGGAGCAGGAGATCGTCGAAATGTTACTTACGG
Organism: uncultured Acidobacteriota bacterium; assembly: GCA_963698025.1. Classification (GTDB taxonomy): domain Bacteria; phylum Acidobacteriota; class Thermoanaerobaculia; order Multivoradales; family UBA5704; genus DATARR01. Next base: position 6,332,412 of record OY969112.1, read on the forward strand.
CTGGCGCTGATGGTATTCGTCTCAACTGGTTCTACGTTACTCCCGGTGAGCTTGCAGTCCTCAATGGGGAAAAAGAGACGACGCATAGTATATCTAGGTATGTTAGGGAGCCCGTGGGTGAAGTTTCACCGCAGCAGGTATTAGTTCGGATGAAAGAGCATGGTGAAGAGGTACCTTAATCTGGACGGTATGCTTAATCATTGATCTTTGAAGAATTGGATCTTCGTTCTAAGCCTTCTTTCAAATTTTCTCATATTCAAAGTAAATCTTTGTGAGAACAGGGGTTCGGATATCAGGAAGTTCATGGTGAGATCCATGTCGGGAGCCATTGTAGGTGAGGTGAATAGGTCATGAGTCTGACCTTTCGCAGCCGTTGGCGGAATGAGAGTGATGGCTAGTCGTGCGAAGGTTCCGCAATTACAAAGGAGTCTGGAATCAAGGCGATTCAGGCCGAGTTGCAGCGGGCCCCATCATTGTTGAGCACTTGCACTATCGGGCGGGTAGGGCGCCATCTCGTCACATCTTCGAGGGGTGGGAGGGAATTCGAGTCGTACCTTGTCGCCGAAGCTTTTACGGGTGATGCTGTCGATGTGTGGAACTTCGCGACTCTTTGTCGCCCCGATCATCGAATAGCTGAAGGGAAGTGCCCAGCAGAAGGTGGTACGGTGCCAAAGGGTGGTGCGTACTGAAGGGTGGTACAGCCGATAGCTGTTGGTCTACGTGCTCACGCCGAAGGGCAAGATTCTCCTTGAGACTGGTTTTCCTGGAGATTGACCCGTGTTCCCCTCAGAAAATGAGACGTAAAGAGCGGGGAAGGGCACGTTCCCCATCATTCATGGGTAGTTTTGATCTGGAATCAATGATTCCCTGAAACATACAAGACTCGACGTTGAGCAAGCGGTCCATTCCCTATTTCGCGGACGGCCCTCTGACCAGGGAATGCCCTCTTCACGAAAGCGTTGTAGAGCATAAGAGCAGGGAATACGGCTCATTGGGGTGTCCGTATCACGTCAAGGGGAGGGAATTAGTCGTTGACTGCGGGGAATGCGCCGTGAAGACCGGACAGCGACTCGCCAGAGGTGGGGAATGCGGCTCGCGGAGCGGTTCTCCTGGTTCGCGACGGCATGCTCGTCGCCTTTCGAAGCCCGGTCAGAGCGACAGCCGTTGCTGCCCGGCCTTGACGGAGGCGTATCGGACCGGGTTTTTGAGCTTGGCGACTCGGCGCTCGGCTTCAACTCGCTTGAGCCAGTTGTTGATCTGGGCCTTGCTCACGTCGACCTGTCCGAGCAGGTCCTCCAGGCTCAACGGACCGTTCGACGTTTGGCCTCCAGCCGCCGGACGAAGATCTCATAGAAGCTGAGGCGATCGAAGGCCACCGGAGGCTCGGCTTTCTCCTCGGTCGCGCCGGTCGGCGGGGCTTAAGTACCGTTGATCTGCCCATCGGCGGGGGAGAGATCGCCGGAGCCGGCGCGTAACGCGGCTGCCAGGGTTCTACCGGGCTGTCTCCCATAGTCTATACTTTGTCATGCTTGCGCCGGGGGACGTCTCCTACCAAGCAGGCCAGGGAGACCTTCGCCATGTACATGATCTACAAGCTGCGCGCCGACGAACTCGACCAGCGCTTTCTCGACACGCTCAAGCATCAGTTTCAAGACCGCGAGATCGAGATCGTCATCAGCGAAGCCGCTGAGAGGGAAGAGGACGAGACCGCCTACCTCCTCCGCTCCCCTGCCAACCGGGAGCGGCTGTTGCGAGCGCTGGAGAACGTCGCTGAAGGGCGGAATCTGGAGGTCGTGGATCTCGGCGATCTTTCACGAGCAGGAGGATCGTCTTCGAGCGGAGCGCTTTGAAGACTTCACCGCTTGGGCGACGACAGACAAGAACATCCATCGCCGGATTGACTGGTCGCGCCGGATCGACAGCGAGCATCGGCTGGTCTACAAGGTCGAGCCGGATGCCGTTACGATCGTCGCCTGCAAGTACCACTACCGGCTGAGCTGACGGGAGCGCGAGTCCCGTCCCGCCATCGTCTATACTTTGTCACGCCTGCGCCGGGGAATGCCCGCCCCCGCCTGCCTCGTTTTAGAGTTGAAAGGAGCCTGACCATGGCTGTGAAGGACCCGGAACCGACTGTTCTCGATAAGGTGACGCCCGCCGACTCGGTCTACAAGCAGGACGCCCTCGAGGCGATGACCGAGGCGCGGCAGCGCTGGGAGGACGCCAAGGCCAAGGCGGAGGCCAAGGGTCCGTTCTGGAAGAAGGACTTCACGACCGTTTCCGGCATGGAGGTCCCTCACCTGGTCACCCCCGAGCAGGTGGCGGACGTCGATCCCCTCAAGACGATCGGCATCCCGGGCGAGTTCCCCTATACCCGTGGCATCCACCCCACGGGCTATCGCGGCAAGCTCTGGACGATGCGCCAGTTCGCCGGCTTCGGCACCGCCGCCGACACCAACCAGCGCTTCAAGTACCTGCTCTCCCAGGGGCAGACCGGCCTCTCGGTCGCCTTCCACCTGCCGACCCTCTACGGCTACGACTCGGACCATCCGATGTCCAACGGCGAGGTGGGGAAGTGCGGCGTGACGGTGGACACCCTGGCCGACATGGAGGTCCTCTTCGAGGGGATCCCGCTCGGCGAGGTCACGACGTCGATGACCATCAACTCGACGGCGCCGATCCTCTTCGCGATGTACCTCGCCGTGGCCGAGAAGCAGGGGGTGGACGTCCGGCGGCAGGTCTCGGGCACGCTCCAGAACGACATCCTCAAGGAGTACATCGCGCAGAAGGAGTACATCTACCCGCCGCGGCCGTCGATGCGCCTGATCACCGACCAGTTCGCCTTCGCGGCGCGGGAGGTGCCGCGCTGGAACACGATCTCGATCTCCGGCTACCACATCCGCGAGGCGGGCTCGACGGCGCTCCAGGAGCTGGCGTTCACGCTGCGCGACGGCATGGAGTACGTCCAGTACGGCGTCGACGCCGGCCTCGACATCGACGAGTTCGCGCCGCGGCTCTCCTTCTTCTTCAACAGCCACAACGACTTTTTCGAGGAGGTCGCCAAGTTCCGCGCCGCCCGCCAGATCTGGGCGACGGTGATGCGCGACCGCTACGGCGCGAAGAATCCGCGCTCCTGGATGCTGCGCTTCCACACCCAGACGGCCGGCTGCTCGCTCACCGCCCAGCAGCCCTACAACAACGTCGTGCGGACGACGATCCAGGCGCTGGCGGCGGTGATGGGCGGCACGCAGTCGCTGCACACCAACTCGCTCGACGAGACGCTGGCCCTGCCGACCGAGGAGAACGCCCGCATCGCTCTCCGGACGCAGCAGATCATCGCCCACGAGTCGGGGGTGATCGGCGCCGTCGATCCGCTCGGCGGCAGCTACTTCGTGGAGGAGATGACCCGCCGGATGGTGGACGGCACCTTCGACTACTTCCGCCGCATCGACGACCTCGGCGGCATGGTGGAGGCGATCGAGGCCGGCTTCCCGCAGCGCGAGATCATGGACGCCGCCTTCGCCTACCAGCGGGCCTTCGAGGAGAAGGAGAAGCTGATCGTCGGCGTCAACGCCTATCAGCTGGAGAACGAGCCGCCGATCGACATCCTCTACATCGGCGACGACCTCGCCGAGAAGCAGATCGGCTTCATGAACAGTGTCAAGGAGCAGCGCGATCCGGGTTCGGTCGGGCGGACGCTGGACGCCCTGAAGAAGGGGGCGGCGGGGACCGCGAACACGATGCCGCTGATCCTCGACTGCGTGAAGGCCTACTGCACGGTGGGGGAGATCAGCGACGCCCTGCGCGACGTCTACGGCACCTACGAGGAGCCGGCGGTCTTCTAGGAAGGGAGGGGATAGAGATGGGTCTTTTATCGCAGACTCGGCAGCTCCTGCTCTACACGCTCTGGGCGGACCGCATGATGCTCAAGGCGGTTCGCGAGGTGACGCCGGAGGACCTGACCCGGGACGCCGGCGTCAGCTTCGGATCGATGCTCGGCACCATGGTCCACATGCTGGGCTCGCAGAGGCGCTGGCTCGCCCGGTTCGCGGGCGGCGCCGTCGAGAGCAGCCCCGAGTTGCAGGACTTCCCGGACCTGCATGCCTGGATCGAGGGCTGGGAGAAGACGGCGGCCGGCATCGAGGCGTTCCTCGCCGCGATGACCGAGGACCAGCTCGCGGCCGAGATCGCCTGGGAGGACACCGAGATGGGGCCGGTCATCCGGCCGCTCTGGCAGCCGGTCTCCCACCTGGTGAACCACTCGACCTACCACCGGGGGCAGGTGACCTCGCTGCTGCGCCAGCTCGGGTATCAGCCGCCGGAGACGGATCTGATTGACTTCTTCCTGAAATAGATGGGATGAGAGGGGCGACCGGGTTCGTTCCCCCTCTGCTACAATCCGCCCCATGAATGAAAGAAGGGTGCGCATCCTGATCGCCAAGCCGGGCTTGGACGGACACGATCGCGGCGCGAAGGTGGTGGCGCGGGCGCTGCGGGACGCCGGGTACGAGGTGATCTACACCGGCCTGCGCCAGACCCCGGAGCAGATCGCCGCCGCGGCCGTCCAGGAGGACGTGGACGCGGTGGGGCTGTCGATCCTCTCGGGGGCCCACAACGTTCTGCTGCCCGAGGTGACGCGGCTGCTCAGGGAGCAGGGGGCCGAGGACATCCTGGTGTTCGCCGGGGGGATCGTCCCCGAGCAGGACATGGCGGGGCTCAAGAGCGCCGGCGTCGACGCGATCTTCCTGCCGGGCACCTCGACGAAGTCGATCGTCGAGTACCTGCGGAACCGCTTCGCCGACGCCGTGGCGTCTTCCCAGTTGACTTCCTAGTGACTTCCTAATAGGGCGGTCGCAGTGCTACGTTACTCAAGCTGGACGGAGGAGGAATGAAGAGAAGGATTCTGCTGGCGGACGACAGCGTGACGATCCAGAAGGTGATCGAGCTGACGTTCATGGACGAGGACTACGAGGTTCGCGCCGTGAGCAACGGCGACGATGCGGTGAAGCTCCTGTCGGAGATCAACCCGGATTTCGTGATTGCCGACGTCCACATGCCGGGAGCCAACGGCTATGAGGTCTGCCGGCGCGCGAAGCAGCTCCGGGCGGATCTCCCCGTGCTGCTGCTGGTGGGCACCTTCGAGCCGTTCGACGAGGCCCAGGCCCGCGCCGTCGGCGCGGACTCGCACCTGAAGAAGCCGTTCGACTCGCAGGAGCTGCTGCAGCGGGTCGACGAGCTGCTCGCCGCCAAGGCTCCCGCCGCCCCCATGGCCGCGGCCCCGGTGCCCGCCGCGCCGGACTGGCTTGCCCAGCCCGCGGCCCCAGCCGCGGAGCCGTCCTGGGGAACGGCGGCGACACCCGCGGCCCCGGCGGAGCCCTCCTGGGGCAATTTCGAGCTGGAGCCCGAGCCCGCCCCCTCGCCGTTCGCTGCGCCGGCGGCTCTGGAGCCGTTCGACCGCGAGCCCTCCTTCTCGCTGGAGCCGGACCCCGGCTTCCAGGTCGAACCGGTGGATTCCGAGCCCGTCTTCTCGCTGGAGGCGGACGAGCCGTCCTTCGGCGTGCGCGAGGACGTCTTCGGCGCCCCCAGCGAGCTCTCGCTCGACGAGCCGCAGGACCGCTATCTCCTCGAAGAGCTCGAAGAGCCCGCCGCCGAGGAGCCCGCGCCGGCCGCCGCCGGGTTCAGCTGGACCCCGGAGCCGGACCGCGAGCCGACACAGCCGTTCCATTTCGAGCCGCCGGCCGCGCCTGCCTGGGCACCCGCGGTCCCCGAGCCCCAGATCGAGCCCGAGCTCCAGTGGAGCGAGCCGGAGCCGTTAGCCGCGGCGACCCCTGAGCCCGAGCCGGCGTTTCCTCCCGGTCCGACGCTGCAGTCCGCCTACCCGCCCGGTCCGACGGAGCCGGCGTATCCGCCCAGCCCGACGTATGCCGCCCACGCTTCTCATGAGGTTCTCCATGAAGCGAGCGGGAATGGCAACGGACGGCTCTCGGACGAGGACGTCGACCGCATCGCCCGCCGGGTGGTGGAGCTGCTCGGCGACCGCACCGTCCGCGACGTGGCCTGGGAGGTGATCCCGGACATGGCGGAGGTGATCATTCGCGACCGTCTGCGCGAGCTCGAGGGTCAGGTCGAGTAGCGCAGCCTTCGGCAGGGCCGGAGGCGTACGGGGAGCGGTGGCGTCACCGCTCCCTTCTGTTTGATAAGAGGTCTGACGGAGGAGATCGACGTGAGCGGCACGAGCACCGAGATGGACAAGCGCTTCGATCCGGCCGGCTACGAGCAGGCCTGGCAGCGGCGCTGGGCGGAGAAGGGCTATTTCATCGCCGAGGCCCCGTCGGCGAAGCCCTCGTACTGCATCATGATCCCGCCCCCCAACGTCACGGGAAAGCTGCACGTCGGCCACGCCCTCCAGTCCACCCTGCAGGACCTGCTCACCCGCTGGCGGCGGATGCAGGGGTACAACGCCCTCTGGCTGCCGGGCACCGACCACGCCGGCATCGCCACCCAGCTGATGGTGGAGCGCCACCTCGCGACCGAGGGAACGAGCCGCCGCGAGATGGGGCGCGAGCTCTTCCTGGAGCGGATGTGGCAGTGGAAGGAGCAGTACCACGGCAACATCCGCGAGCAGCTCGACCTGCTGGGAGCCTCCTGCGACTGGACGCGCGAGCGCTTCACCCTCGACGCCGGCCTCTCGCGCGCCGTGCGCGAGGCGTTCGTGCGCCTCTACCGCGAGGGGCTGATCACCCGCGGCGAGTACATGGTCAACTGGTCCCCCCGGCTCGGCACGGCTGTCTCCGACCTCGAGGTGGAGACGAAGACCGTGCAGGGCAAGCTCTACCACGTCGCCTACCCGGTGGAGGGGAGCGACGAGCGGATCGTGGTGGCGACCACGCGGCCGGAGACGATGCTCGGGGATACCGCGGTGGCGCTCCACCCCGGGGACGAGCGCTATCTCCATCTCCATGGCAAGGCGGCGATCCTGCCGCTGGTCGGTCGACGCCTGCCGTTCGTGGCCGACGAGGCGGTCGACCGCGAGTTCGGCACCGGGCTGGTGAAGATCACCCCGTTCCACGATCCCAACGACTTCGAGATGGGGAAGCGGCACGACCTCCCCGGGATCACGGTGATCGGCCTCGACGGCCGGATGACCGCCGAGGCGGGTCCGGACTTCGCCGGCCTCGACCGCGCCGAGGCGCGCGAGAAGATCGTCGAGCGCCTGCGCGCCGAAGGGTATCTCGTCAAGGTGGAGCCGCACACCCACAACGTCGGTCACAGCCAGCGCAGCGGCGAAGCGATCGAGCCGCTGGTCTCGACGCAGTGGTTCTGCGACATGGCGGGAATGGCCGATCAGGCAGTGGCGGCGGTGCGCGACGGCCGCACCCGGCTGGTCCCCGATTCGTGGGACAAGACCTGGGAGCACTGGCTGCTCAACATCCGCCCCTGGTGCATCTCGCGCCAGCTCTGGTGGGGGCACCAGATCCCGGCCTGGTACACCGAAGACGGCCGCTGCATCGTGGCGCACAGCCTGGAGGAGGCGGTCGCCGAGGCGGGCACCGACCGGCTCACCCAGGACCCGGACGTGCTCGACACTTGGTTCTCCTCGGCCCTCTGGCCGTTCTCGACTCTCGGCTGGCCGGACGACACGCCGGACCTGCGGACGTTCTACCCCACGGACGTGCTGATCACCGGCTACGACATCCTCTTCTTCTGGGTGGCGCGGATGGTGATGACCGCCCTCCACTTCACCGGCGAGGTCCCGTTCGCGGCGGTCCACCTGACCGGCCTGGTGCGCGACGCCGAGGGGCAGAAGATGTCGAAGACCAAGGGGAACGTGATGGACCCCACCGAGCTGGTGAGCGAATTCGGCGCCGACGCCCTGCGCTTCACCCTGGCGTCGCTGGACAGCCCCGGGCGCGACATCCCGCTCAACCGCGACCAGATCGCCGGCTACCGCGCCTTCGGCAACAAGCTCTGGAACGCCACCCGCTTCGCCCTGTCGCGCATCCCGGCCGAGGCGCGGGTGCGGGAGTCGATCGACCCGGCCGGGCTCGCCGCCCCCGAGCGCTGGATCCTCTCGCGCCTGTCCAGGGTGGCGGCGGAGGTCGACGCCCGCTTCGCGACCTTCCGTTTCGACGAGGGGTGCAACCGGCTCTACCACTTCTTCTGGGGGGACCTCTGCGACTGGTACATCGAGCTGTCCAAGCCGGCCCTGTTCGGCGACACCCCCCGGCCGCAAGTGGGGGACGTGCTGCTCACCGTGCTCGACCGCGCCCTGCGGCTGCTGCATCCGGTGATGCCGTTCCTCACCGAGGAGCTCTGGCAGCGCCTGCCCGGCCATGAGGCGATCCATCCGGAGACGATCGTGCTCGCCCCCTACCCGCGGCGCGAGGAGGGGTGGGAGGACGGCGCGGCCGAGGCCGGCATGGACGCGCTCATCCAGGTCGTCACCCGCGTGCGCGCCCTGCGGGCCGAGATGGGGGTGCCCCCCAAGGCGAAGCTCGACCTCCACCTCAACGCGCTCGACGCGGTGGACTCGGGGGTCGGCCGGCTGCTCGCGGAGCAGGCGCCGCTGATCCAGTTCCTGACCCGGGTCGAGACGGTGGCGATCGGCGCGGCGCCCGAGGGGGCGCGGCGCGACCTGGTGGCCGGCGTCGAGATCGGCATCGCCGTCGAGAAGACCGAGATGGGCACCGACGAGCGGGGGAGGCTCGAGAAGGAGTTGGAGAAGCTGACGACCGAGATCTCCCGCTCCGCGGAGCGGCTGTCCAACCCGGACTTCCTGGGCAAGGCCCCCGCCCACGTGGTGGAAGGGGGCAGGGCCAAGCTCGCCGAGATGCGCGAGCGGCAGGCGGCCATGCGCTCGAGCCTGGGGCTCGCCTGAAGAGGGCCGACGTGGATTCCTACGAGCGCTACGTTCAGGAGCTGCTGGAGCGGCGCCAGCGGGGTGGGAGGGACCCAGATATCGGGGGCGGCCCCGAGAACGTCATGATCCTCCCCGTGGTGGGCTCCACCAACGCGCTCGCCCGCGCCATCGCCACCGAGCTCCAGGCTGAGGAGATCCCGCTCCATCCGCTTCTGGTGCTCGCCTTCGAGCAGTCGGGCGGCCGCGGCCGGCAGGGGCGGAGCTGGTCGAGCCCGGCCGGCAAGGGGGCCTACGCCACACGGGTGGTCGCGGCCGAGGACCCGGCCCTCCTCCAGACGCTCCCGCTGCTCGTCGGCGCCGGGCTCTGCCGGGCGCTCTCCGCGCATCTGCCCGCCACCACCCCCTGCCGCCTCAAGTGGCCGAACGACCTGGTGGTCGAGGTCGCGGGCGAGCGCCGGAAGATCGGCGGCATCCTGATCGAGGCGCTGGTGCGGCCGGGCGAGGGGAGCGTGGCGCTCATCGGCTTCGGCGTCAACCTCTTCCACGAGGCGGGCGAGATGCCGGAGACGGCGACCTCGCTGCGGCTGCTGGGAGGAGACGACGCCAGCCTGGCGGACCTCACCTGGGACCTGGTGGAAGGGGTCGAGGCGGAGCTGGCCCACCTCGGGGATGCCGCGTACGCCGTGGAGAGCTACCGGCCGCTGTCGATCCACCGTCCCGGCGAGCGGATCGTCTGCCGGTTTGGGGAGACGGTGATCGAGGGTACGTTCGCGGGCTTCGACGAGACCGGGCGGCTGCTGTTGGAGGACAGCGGCGGGCGGCGGATTCCGGTAGCCGCCGGAGAGGTGATCGAGGGATGAAGAAGAGCAAGGAGAACGGCGGCGGGCTGCTCGTCCTGGTGGACGTCGGCAACACCAACACGGTCTTCGGCATCTACCGGGGGGACGAGCTGGTCGAGAGCTTCCGTCTCTCGACGGACACCGAGCGCACGGCCGACGAGTACGGCGCTCTCCTCCTCCCCCTGTTCGGACTGCAAGGGATCGATCCCGCGAGCGCCGAGGCGGTGGTGATCTCCTCCGTGGTGCCGCCGCTCCACCTCACGCTCGACCGTCTGGCCCGGCGCTACTTCGGCAAGAAGCCGCTGTTCATCGAGCCCGGGGTACGGACGGGGATGCCGATCCGCTACGACAACCCGACCGAGGTGGGGGCGGACCGCATCGTCAACGCCGTGGCGGCGCGCGAGCGCTACGGCTCGCCGGTGATCGTGGTCGACTTCGGCACCGCCACCACCTTCGACGTGGTCAACGCGGCGGGGGAGTACATGGGGGGGATCATCACGCCCGGCATCGGCATTTCGGCGGAGGCGCTCTTCGCGCATGCCTCGCGCCTCTACCGGGTGGACGTCCGCAAGCCCACCGAGCTGGTGGGCCGCAACACCGCCGCCGCCATGCAGGCCGGCATCTACTACGGCTACATCGGCCTCGTCGACGGCATCCTCGAGCGCCTGCTGGCCGAGATCCCCGGCGTCAAGGGGATCGTCGCCACCGGCGGCCAGGCCCCCCTGATCGCCTCCGGCTCGAAGTACATCCGCGAGGTGGACGCGGACCTCACGCTGACCGGCCTGAAGCTCATCTATGAACGCAACCGGGGCTGAGGACTCGGACCACGCCTATTTCCAGGCCATCGAGGAGATCTTCGTGGAGCTGCGGGGAGCGCCGCTGCTGCTCTCGCCGACGGACTGGCAGGTGGCCCGCCGATGGCACAAGGAGGGGGTCCCCCTCGAGCTGGTGCGGAGCACGCTGGAGGAGGTCTTCGCAAAGCGCAAGGAGCGGGGCTCCCGGGGCAAGATCTCGAGCCTCCGCTACTGCGCGCCCGCCGTCGAGGCCGCATGGACCGACCTGCGCGAGCTGACCGCCCCGGCGCGCCGGGCGGAGGCGCCCGCCTTCGAAGTCGCGCCCCGCGTCGCCGCTCTCGCCGCCGCCCTGCCGGGGAGCCTCCCCGGCCGTGAGGTCCTGGCCGCTCGCCTCGCCTCCCTCGTGGGAGATCCCCAGGAGGTCGAGGAGCATCTCTCCGCGATCGATCGCGAGATGCTCGACCGGGCTGCCGAGGGGATGGACGGCGAGACGCGCTCCGAGATCGAGGTGGCGGTGGAAAAGACCCTCGCCTCCCTGGGAGGACGGTTGCCGGCAGCCGAGCTGGAGAGCTCCCGCGAACGGCTCGCCCGTCAGATCCTCCGCCGGCGTCTGGGCCTGCCGGTGCTGTCGCTGTTCTCGCCCGAGGCGGCGGCCTCCTGAAGTATTACCGGCCGGTGACCTCACCGGCGCGGGCGAAGGCGCCCTCGAAGTAGACGGGCTCCAGCCCGGACGCCCAGTAGGCCAGGGCGGTGCGGTTCGGCTGGCTGGTCTCCTGGTCGGTGCGCAGGGAGATGCCCTCGCCGTCCAGGGGGTGGAACTCGATCCAGCCGATCCAGGTGCCATCTCCCCTCTCCTGGCCGTAGCTCCGCGGAACGTAGATCCCGCCGTCGCCATCTTCGACGCGCGCGGTGTGCTCGTAGATCAGCTCGGGCATTTTTCACCTCCTAAGTGGCTGGCCTGAAAGGGTTTGTCAGAGGAGACCATTTTTTACGTCTTATCTGGGCATGGATCTCCTCAAACTGGACCTCCGGAATGCTCCCATGCTCCTTCCGGCCGCGGCGTTCGCGGCCGGCACCCTGCTGGCCTTTCAAGTCTCATACCTGCCGCCGGCGCTCCTGGCGGCCCTGGCCTTCGCCGGCCTGGCTCTCGGGCGGCGCTCCGGGATCTGTATCGCCTTTCTCGCCTTCGGTCTGCTCGCCGCGGCGGTGCGGCTCGGCCTGCCGGGCGATCCGGCCGCGTCCCTGATACGGGACCGTCCGGTGGAAGCGGTCCTGAAGGTGGCCGGGCATTGGATTCCGGATGACGAGGGGTGGTCCGCTCCGGCGCGGATCGTCCGCCTGCGGCAGGGGGACCGGCTGACCGCGCCACCGATCGAGGTGATCCTCCACCTGCCCGATCCCGAGGAGTTCCCGCCGCCGTTCGGAACGACACTTCGCGCCAAGGGCTATCTCGTCCGTTCCCCAGAGCTCGGCAACCGCATCCCCTCGCCCGCCGGCCCCTGGCGGCTGCGCGTCAAGAGTCGCCAGCTCGTGGAGGTCGAGAGCCCGCCAGGGCCGCTGGCAAGCCTCTCGGGAGCCATCCGGCGCCGGGTGGAGCAGGCCTACAGCGCCGCCGGGCCGGAGAGCGGGGAAGGGAGGGCGCTGGCCCGGGCCCTGGTGCTGGGCGACGTCTCGGGGCTCCCCCTGGCCTGGAAGCGGGGGCTGCGCGTCACCGGCATCTACCACCTGATGTCCGTCTCCGGCGTTCACGTGGCCCTGGTGGCGGGACTGGTCTGGCTGCTCGGCGGCTGGCTCCCCCGGCCGCTCCGCCTGCTCCTGATGCTGGCGGCGATCGTTCTCTATCTCCTGCTGGTGGGACCGCTTCCGGCGCTCGTGCGGTCGGCGGTCATGGGCGGGCTCGCGGCGCTGGCGCTCCTGGCCGAGCGTCCGCCGGCCGCCGCCAACGCCCTCGGCTGGGCCGTGATCCTGTTGCTGCTCGACCAGCCGGACGTGGCGCTCTCGCCCGCGTTCCAACTCACCGTGTCGGCCACCGCGGGACTCCTGCTGCTGGCGCCGCAACTCGCCCGGCGCTGGAAGGGACGTTGGTTTCCCGCCCGGGCCGCAGAAGCAGTCGCCGCCAGCGTGGGGGCTCAGCTCGCGACCCTTCCCTGGGCGATCCCACGGTTCCACATGCTCTCGCCGCTCGCGCCGCTGCTCAACGTGCCGGCGGTGCCGTGGACGGGCCTGGCGCTGATCGCCTCGCTCGTCTGGACGGCGGTGGCGCTCGTCTCCCCAGCGCTTGCCGGCAAGCTGCTGCCGGCGCTCGATTTCCTGGCGGCGCCGTTCGCCTGGCCCTCCAGGACTCCGCCGGAGGTCTGGCTGCCGGTGCCGCTCGCCCTCTCGCCGGGAGCGGCCTGGCTGATCGCGGCGGGAATCACGATTCTCCTTCTGCTGCCCCTCCGGCGCTCCCGAGCCCTACTCGTCGCCGTCCTTGTCGTCCTTGCTGTCCTTACCGTCCTTTGCGTTCTTGTATGGCCCTCTCGCCAGCCCGATCCCGAGCTGGCGATGATCGACGTCGGGCAGGGGGATTCGATCCTGCTGCGCGACGGCGGCCGCGCGATCCTGGTGGACGGCGGCGGCTCGCGGGGAGGGGACATCGGCGGGCGGACCCTCCTGCCGGCGCTGCTGGGGGAAGGGGTGAGCCGGCTCGATGCCCTGGTCATGACCCACCCCGACAACGATCACTGCGGGGGACTGGTCGACATCGCCGCCTACCTCCCCGTGAGCGAGGTCTGGATGGCCCCGGGCTGGGACCGCCACGGCTGCGCGGGGAGGCTCCTCGATCTTCCCGGCGTTCGGACGCGTCTCCTGTCGCGAGGCAACAGGCTCACTCTCGGCCGCTGGCGCCTCACCGCGCTCCATCCGGCGGCGGACGACGACGGGCCGGTCAACGAACGCTCGCTCGTCCTCCTCGCCGAGGCTAACGGCCGGCGGGCGCTCCTCACCGGCGACGTCGAGAGAGGCGCCGAGCGCGAGCTCGCCGAGTGCTGCGCGCGGGAGCTGCGGGCGGACCTCCTCAAGGTAGCCCATCACGGCAGCCGCACCTCGTCGACCGAGACGTTCCTGGACGCCGTGGCGCCCCGCCTGGCCCTCATCTCCGTGGGGGTGGGCAACGTCTACCACCACCCGTCGCCCGAGGTCGTCGAGCGGCTGGGAGACCGCTCGCGGGTGCTGCGGACCGACCGGTCCGGCGAGATCGTGGTGCGGTTCGGCGCGGACGGACGGCTGCGGATCGAGACGCCGGGAGCACCGAAGTAGGGGCGCAGCATGCTGCGCCCCTACTGGGATCACGATACGCTTACGGTACATGGAGCCCATCCTCGCCATCGTCGGCCCCACCGCCACCGGCAAGAGCGCGCTGGGGGTGGCGCTCGCCGAGATCCTCGAGGGGGAGATCGTCAACGCCGACGCCCTCCAGGTCTACCGGGGGTTCGACATCGGCACGGCGAAGCCGGGTCCGGCCGACCGCGAGCGGGTGCCGCATCACTTGATCGACATCCTGGAGCCGTCCGAGATCTACTCGGCGGGCGAGTTCGCGCGCCGGGCCCGCGAGGCCATCGCCGACATTCAGGGGCGGGGGAAGCTGCCGATCGTGGTGGGGGGGAGCGGCCTTTATCTGCGGGCGCTGTTCTCGGGGATCAGCCCGATCCCCCCGGGCGACCCGCAAATGCAGGGGGAGCTGCGCGCGCGGCTGGCCGCGGAGGGGCTGGCGAGCCTGCGGGACGAGCTCGCCCGGGTCGACCCGCGGACGGAGGCGCGGCTGGCCCCCGGAGACACCCAGCGGGTGCTGCGGGCGCTCGAAGTGGCGCGGGTCACCGGCCGCCCGCTCTCCTCCTGGATCGCGGAGCAACCCTTTGGGACTCAGAGCATTGCGGGCGTCCGCGTTGGATTGACGCTTCCGCGTGCCATCTTATACGATCGAATCGCAGGCCGTGTGGCCCGGATGCTGGAAGCGGGGTGGCTGGAGGAAGTCGAGAGACTGCTCCGGCTAGGTTTGTCTCCCCGATTTCCTGCTTTTCAGGCTATAGGGTATCGTCAGCTCGTCCGTCACCTGGAGGGGGATGGGTCTCTCGAGCAGGCGATCGCCGGGATCGTCCAAGAGACTCGGCGGTTCGCCAAGCGGCAGGAGACCTGGTTTCGGAAAGAGCCGGATGTCACCTGGTTCTCGGCCCAGGAACTCAAACGGCAGATTCCGGGGGTATTAGAACATGCCAAGCACAGGGGTCTCGGGAGGGCGTATGGCTAAACACAACATCAACATTCAGGATGGGTATCTCTTCCAGAGCCTCAAGGAAGGGCAGACGATGTATCTCGAGCTGGTGACGGGTCGGCATCTCCTCGGGAGGCTCAAGCGGTTCGACCGTTTCGCCGTGGTCCTAGAGAGTGAAGGCAAGGAAATCCTCATCTACAAGCATGCTATTGCCACCATCTCCGCGGCGCCGCCCGCTCCCTGAGGTCCGGCGCCGCCCAGGGCGCCGGATCGCGGCGGCCGCGATCCTCGGCGTCCTGCTGGCGGCGGCCTTCGCCTGCTCCTCGGCTCCGCCGCCTCCGCCGTCCGTCCGGGAGCCTGTCCAGCGGGCTCTCGAGCCTCTAGCGCTGGAGCCGGCCGACCGCCCCTATCTGATCGATCCGCTCGAAGGCTACATAAGGGAGGCGGACCCGGAGCTCCGGAAACGGCTGGAGAGCGCCTGGCGGGACCTCATCGAGGCCGGCGACACCGAAGGGGCGCCCCGGGCCTCCGCGGAGATGCTGGAGCAGGACCCGGAGTTCCTCCCGGCCCAGGTCCTGGCGGCCCAGGTCGACTTCGCCAAGGGTGAGAATACGCGCGTGGTCGCGCGCCTGCTGCCGGTCGGCGACGCGCTCCCCACCTACACCGCGAGCCAGCTGCTGACCGGCCGCGCCGCCGAGCGCCTGGGGGACGTCGCCCTCGCCTACGCGGCCTACCGCGCGGTGGCCGCGCGCAGCTCCCTCGCCCTGAAGCGGGCCGGCGAGCTGCACCCGCGCGCGATGGAGATCGTCTCTCACCGGCTCGACGAGGCGCTGCACGCCGAGAAGGCCGAGGACGCCCAGAAGCAGCTCTCCCTGCTCCAGAGCTGGGGACCGTCGGAGACCATCACGCTGGAGGCCGCGCGCAAGGTGGCGCTGGCCCGTGGGGACCGCGCCGCCGAGCTCGCCGCGGTCAAGGAGATCGCCGCCCGCAGCCCGGGCGACCGGCTGCTGCAGCAGCGCCGCGCCCAACTGGAGCTCGAGGTGGGGGATCCCAGCGCCGGGTTGAAGATCGTCCAGGACCTCGCCGCCCGCGATCCCAAGGACCCCGCCCTGGCCCAGCAGCTCGAGGCTGCCAAGTTCCGCTGGCGCCTCTCCCAGCTGCCCAAGGACATCCAGGAGGTCGCCGCCAAGCCGGAGCTCAACAAGGGGGACCTCGCCGTCCTGCTCTACTGGCTGGTCTCGCAGGTGCGCAACAGCCGGCCCACGGCGGGGCGCATCGCGACCGACGTGCTCGACAACCCGCACCGGGAGGAGATCGTCCGCGTGGTCAACCTCGGCCTGATGGAGGTCGACCCGACGCAGCACCGCTTCTACCCGGGCTCACCCGTCCGGCGCGGCCAGGCTCTGCGGGTCATCCTGCGCACGCTCGCCCGTTTCGGGGCGGCCTCCTGCGCCGGCGGCAACGCCGACGGCGGAGATGTCTGCGCCCTGTCCCAGGGCTGCGGCCTGCTGACGTCCGGCGAGGATTGCGAGGCGACGTCGCCGCTCTCCGGGACGGACGGGGTGGAGATCCTCCGCCGCAGCCTGAAGCTCCTGGGCGGCTCATGACCTTCACCATCCCGAATCTTCTCTCCCTGCTGCGCATGGGGCTGATCCCCCTGTTTGTCATCATGGTGATGAACGGGGACGCGCCCAAGGCCCTGCTGATCTTCGTGGTGGCCGGCGTCACCGACGCCCTGGACGGGTTCATCGCCCGCTTCTGGAAGCAGCAGTCCCCCCTCGGCGCCTACCTCGACCCGATGGCCGACAAGCTCCTGCTGACCACCGCCTACGTGGTGCTGTCGATCCCGAGCCTCAACCACGGCACGCAGATCCCGGCCTGGGTGACCATCCTGGTGATCGCCCGCGACGTGCTGATCGTCGCCGTGGCGCTGGTGCTCTACCTGGCGGCGGGAGTACGGAAGTTTCCGCCATCGGCCCTCAGCAAGGTCAACACGATCCTCCAGGTGGTCGCCGTGGTCCTCGTCCTCGTCTCCGGGGTCTTCCCCGACCTTCGGTGGATCGAGCTGACGGCCGACACCACGCTCTACCTGGTCGCCGGCCTCACGGTCGCCTCCGGGCTCTACTACATCTACCTCTACACCTACCGCGCCATCCGGCAGGAGAGGAAGGGCGAGGGTCTCGGCGAACCGCCAGTCTGATACCATCGTGGGGAGCCACGATGTCTGACTTCGTACACCTCCATCTCCACAGCCAGTTCAGCCTGCTCGACGGGGCCAACCGCCTCGACGACGTGATCAAGGCCGCCGGCGAGGCCGGCATGCCCGCCGTGGCACTGACCGACCACGGCAACATGTTCGGCGCCATCGAGGTCTACAACAAGGCGCGCGCCGCGGGCATCAAGCCGATCATCGGCATGGAGGCCTACGTGGCCCAGGGGAGCCGCCTCGACCGCACCCCGGGCAAGGGGAGCAGCAACCACCTGGTCCTCCTGGCCAAGAACGAGACCGGCTACCGCAATCTCCTCAAGCTCACCTCGTCCGCCTTCCTCGAGGGGTTCTACTACAAGCCTCGCGTCGACAAGGAGCTGCTGCGCAAGCACAGCGAGGGGCTGATCTGCCTCTCGGCCTGCCTCAAGGGGGAGATCAACGAGCACATCGTCGCCACCCGGGAGCGTGAGGCGGAGGCCGCGGCCCGGGAGTACCTGGAGATCTTCGGCGAGGGGAGCTTCTACCTCGAGATGCAGGACCACGGCATCCCCGAGCAGCGAATCGCCAACGAGGTGGTGCGCCGCATCGGCCAGCGCAACGGCATCCCGCTCGTGGTCTCCAACGACTGCCACTACCTGCGCAAGGACGACGCCTTCGCCCACGACGTGCTGCTCTGCATCGGCACGCAGAAGACCTTCTCGGACCCGGACCGCCTGAAGTACGCCTCGGACAACTTCTACATGAAGTCGGCCGAGGAGATGCACAAGATCTTCCCCAACGACCACGCGGCGATCGAGAACACCGTGGCGATCGCCGAGCAGTGCAACCTGGTGATCCCCACCGGCACCTACCACCTGCCGGAGTTTCCGGTGCCTGAGGGGTACTCCCTCCAGAGCTACTTCGACAAGGTGGCCCGCGAGGGGCTGGAGGAGCGGCTCGGCCAACTGCGCCGCCGCCGCGAGCAGGGTGGAGTCCGCCACCCTGACGAGGCCTACCGCCAGCGGCTCGACTACGAGATCCAGGTGATCGGCAAGATGGGGTTCCCGGGCTACTTCCTGGTGGTCTGGGACTTCATCCGCCACGCCCGGGAGAACGACATCCCGGTGGGGCCGGGGCGCGGCTCGGCGGCGGGGTCGGTAGTCGCCTACGCCCTGCGCATCACCGACATCGATCCGCTGCAGTACGACCTGCTGTTCGAGCGGTTCCTGAACCCCGAGCGGATCAGCATGCCGGACATCGACATCGACTTCTGCATGCGCCGCCGCGGCGAGGTCATCCACTACGTCGGCGAGAAGTACGGCCGCGACCGGGTGGCCCAGATCATCACCTTCGGGACCCTGGCCGCCAAGGCGGTGATCCGCGACGTCGGCCGGGTGATGGGGGTCCCCTACGCCAAGGTGGACCGCATCGCCAAGCTGATCCCGGACATGACGAAGTCGCTCGCCGCGGTGGCGAAGGAGGAGCCGCTCGCCGGCGAGGCCGCCCGCGATCCCGAGGTCAAGCAGATCATCGACGTCGGCAGCCGCCTCGAAGGGCTCACCCGCCACGCCTCGGTCCACGCCGCCGGCGTCGTCATCACGCCGAGCCGGCTCGACGAGCTCGTCCCGCTCTACCGGGTCGTCAAGGGGGACGAAGAGCAGATCATGACCCAGTGGGACATGAACGTCATCGAGAGCCTCGGGCTCCTGAAGATGGACTTCCTGGGTCTGCGCACGCTGACGGTGATCGACGACGCGGTGAAGATCGTCCGCCAGCTAGGGACGCCGCTCGACCTCGAGGAGATCCCGCTCGACGACCCGGAAACCTTCCGCATCTTCTCCGAGGGGCGCACCAGCGGCATCTTCCAGTTTGAATCGCGCGGCATGACCGACCTGCTCAGGCGGGTCAAGCCGACCGCCTTCGCCGAGCTGGCGGCTTTGAACGCCCTCTACCGGCCCGGCGCCATGACCCTGATCGACGAGTACATCCAGCGCAAGCAGGGTAAGAAATTCTCCTATCCCTCTCCCGAGATGAAGCCGATCCTGGAAGAGACGTACGGCATCATGGTCTATCAGGAGCAGGTGATGCTGATCGGCGTGGAGGTTGCGGGCTTCACCATGGCCGAGGCCGACACCCTCCGCAAGGCCATGGGCAAGAAGAAGGCCGACGTCATGGCCAAGATGAAGGCGAAATTCGTCGACGGCGCAGCCGGCCGCGGCATGCCGCGCGATAAGGCTGCTGGGCTCTGGGACAACATCGAGCCTTTCGCAGGCTACGGCTTCAACAAGAGCCACAGCGTCGCCTACGCCAACCTGGCCTACAAGACCGCCTACCTCAAGGCCCACTATCCGGTGGCCTTCATGGCGGCGATGCTCAACTCCGAGCTGAGCTCCACCGACGCCATCGCCAAGTACACGGCCGAGTGCCGCAACATGGGAATCGGCCTGCTGCCGCCGGACATCAACGAGAGCGGCTGGTACTTCACCGTGGTCGGCGACCAGATCCGCTTTGGCCTGGGCGCCGTCAAGGGGGTGGGGGAGGGGGCCATCGAGGCCGTGCTCGCGGCGCGCCGCCAGGCCGGCCGCTTCCGCAGCCTCGCCCACATGGCGACCGAGGTGGACCTGCGGGGGGTCAACCGGAAGGTCTTCGAGTGCCTGGTCAAGGCCGGGGCCTTCGACAGCCTCGGGGTCGACCGCACGGCGCTCTGGCATTCGCTCGACGGCCTTCTCGACTATGCCCAGCGCCGGCGGCGCGAGCGTGAAGAGGGGCAGCACAGCCTGTTCGGCGCGATGGTCAGCGCCGGGGAATCGATGGAGCCCATGCCGGACCTCTCGGTCAAGCCGTGGCCCGAGCGCGAACGGCTGCGCTACGAGAAGGAGGCGCTCGGCTTCTTCCTCACCGGCAACCCGCTCTCCGAGTATCAGGAGACCCTGGAGCGGCTGGTCAGCCACACGGCCGCCTCGTTGCGCGAAGGGGCTCCCGAGGGGCTGGTCACCCTCGGCGGCATGGTGACCGGCTTCAACCGCGTGAAGATCAAGAGCGGCGCCAACGCCGGCCGCTTCATGGGTCGCTTCGTGCTGGAGGATCTGGAGGGAGGGGCCTGCCGGTGACCCTGTTCGCCAACAAGCTCGAGCAGTTCGGTGGCCTGCTGATCGACGAGGCGGTGGTGCTGGTCAAGGGGCAGGTGCGGGAGCGGGGGAGCGAGGTGGAGATCACGGTCGAAGAGATCCTGCCGGTCAAGAAGCTGGCCGCCAGATCCCTCTCCGGAGTCGACCTGATGCTGAGCCCCAAGGTCTCCACGAGCCAGATGCTCAAACTGCGCGACCTGCTGACCGAGCACCCCGGCGACGTGCCGGTCACCCTGGAGATGCAACTCGCCGACCGCCGCACCGTCCGCATCGCCACGCCGGACAATCTGAAGATCCAGCTCGTCCCCACGCTGGTCACCTCGATCGAAGGGCTGCTGGGGCAGGGGAGTATTCGGGAGCGGTAGGGGCGGTGGAGCCCCGCGTCTTTTCAGGCCCCCGTGAAGGTGAAGGCGGCCCAATAGAAAGGATGCCCAAAGGGAAAGGCCGCTGGCGCTGCCCGCCTCTGGCCGACATCCCGCTGGCCGATCTCCTCCTCGACGTTGAGCTGACGTAGACGGGAACCCACCTCTTCCAGAGTTAAGTCTCGTAGCCAGATCTGGGCCTCGCGCAGAGCCGTGGCCGGAGCTCGGCCCTCCCCACGCCAGAGCTCATAGAAACGTACCATCAGCAACATCGTGCTCGCATCACTGACACTCCAGAGAGAGCTGACGATACCAGCGGCTCCAGCCTGGAGAAAGCCCGTGGGCAGGGAGATCATCTCGTCGGGGAGAGCTATTCCGGAAACGCCGGTCTCACAGGCGGAGAGCACGGCCAACCGGACATTTCTCAACTCCATGTCGAGAAGGTCGCGAAGTGTCAGTCTGGCGCCGCGGGCCAGGAGAAGATTGGAGCCCAATGGATCGAAGGGGAGGGCTTCTCCGTGAGTGGCGAAATGCAGCACGTTTGCCTTGGCGACCTCGGTCCGTACGTTCGAGACGTTGGCTGCAGCTCCTTTCAGATGGTGGCCGGCATTCCCAGGGAAATAACTCAGGGCCTCCGAGACCTCCCGCTCCGCAAAATGGAGAGTACCGTCCGGGTTCTCGATCGCACAGAGGCTATCGGCTCTGCCATCCCTGACGCGCTCACGCGCGGCGAGAAGGGCCTTGGAGTTGGGCGAGTAGGAGACTTCGAGGGTATCCAACACCGTGTGGCGATGCCTGGGATCTTCCGGGGCTTCCCGCCAAGCGGCATGAAGAGGCAGCAATCCCAATAATCCTTGCGGGATGAGAACGACCTTCTGGCATTCTTGGGCACCCAGAGCTTGTTCGAGCGGGCCCATGAGAGCGTCCCAAAGCCAACGAGTCGTGCGCTCCAGGGAGAGCATCCAGTTTTTCTCTGTCTCGGGGCGGCGGTCGAACCGCCAGTTGCTCTTTGCCAGCAGGAAGCTCAGCTCTCTGGGAACGCGGCTCCCGCCGGTCATCGCTTCTTCGAGGCTGCTCTGGCCGAGAGACTCCAGCCAGAGCGGAGCAATCGTGCCGTCGGCGGAGATGATGAGGGCGAGCCCTCCCGCGACGGTGACCGCGAGATAGACGAGCGGAGAGATGGCAGCAGCCGAGCGGATCTCCGCGAAGCTTATCGATCCAGTCTTCGCATCCTTTCGTTCCAGAGCTTCGGAGAGCAGCCGGCCACGTCCTTCCTCCAGAACCACGGCTGCACGCCGGAGATCTCCGTGTCGGGCAAGAGCGTAGGCGCCTCCTGCGTGGAGCCCGCGTGCAGAGCGTAGCCAACTCTCCTTGTGCTCCCGTACAGCCTGCTCGTTCAGGAGGATCTCCTCGGCCCGCAGGCCAAAATCCAAGGCCTCGATAGCCTCCTTCCAGGCAGCCCGTTCGAGGGCCCAGTCCAGCCAGGTCTGGCTGCTGTAGAGGCTCCCTTCCACTCCTATCGCGAGCCCTTGCTCTGAGGATTCCCGGAAGGCTGATATCCCCGCGCTCAGGTCGTCGGGAGAGCCTGTCCGCACGAAGCGCGTTTGCATCATCTTGCCGAGATTGAAGTTGACACGGGACAAAAGGTTCGACCCTGCCAGGGAACGGGCCTCGACAACTTTGTCGATCGCAGTGTCGAAATCGCTTATGTCACCCGTACGCTCGCAGATTTCGGCGATCATCGTTGCTAGGTTGAGGAGCCGGAGCGCTCGGTCGGGAGCGGACGTGGGAAGCTCCTCGACCGCCTGCCGGCTCACGAGCACTGCCTCCTGGAGATCTTTCAATCCTCCGTCGTCCTTGCGATTGGCACGAAGCCTGAGAGCAGCGCCGAGATTGCTCAAGGTCAGCCCCCGATCCCTCGTGCCCTCCAGAAGTAGAGACAGCGCGGAACGAAAGTAGCGGATCGCCTCGTCCAGATCGCTCGCTTGCTGAGTACGGAGATGGCGGTCGTGCAGGGAGGAGCCCAGATTGCCGAGAAGAGTCGCCCTGTTCAGCGAATCCGGCGAGTTGAGAGCGAGGCCGCGGCGAAACGTCTCGATGGCAGCGTCTAGATCTGTGAGGTCCCCGGATCCTGAGAAGCGATTTCTAAAACTGTTTCCCAGATTATTCAGTATCTCCGCGCCTCTGGGTGAGTTCTCAGGATACAGGGCCACCGCCTGTTGAAACTTGGCAATTGCGGCGTCGATCGTCTTCGTATTGCCCGTCCCTAGATAGAGAAGGTCCAGCACGCAGCCGAGAAGATTCAGGAGGCTCGGGCTCAGGGTAGCCCCGGAAGTCGCCAGAGCCACTGCCCGCTCGACCATCTCGACGGCTCTGCGAAGGTCTGCCAATTCACCCTTCAGGAGGTATTGCTCCCGTAAGCAGACCCCGAGGTTGTTCAGCACCCCCATGAGCTTGGGTGAATCTGCTGGGGTAAGCTCAAGAGCGCGATTGAACAGGAAAGCCGCGCGGTCCAAATCCGCGCTCTGCTCCGTGGCTTGGTAATGTCGGAGATAGGCACTCCCCGCATCGTCGAAGACCGCAGGGCGAAACCATTCTTCAGTGGTCGCAAAGGAGGGGTGCCGAAGGATTGTTTCCCAGGCTTCTATGGCGAGCTTCAACTCGGGAAGGGAGCCGGTCTCGGCAAATCGCTTCTGTGCCACCTGCGCGGTAGCGACGGAATCGAAAAAGGGCTCAGGGATTGAAGAGTGCCGGTGGGCCTCGTTGTTGGAGATCTCAAGCTCACGGAAATAGACTCGAAGACCTTTCTGCAAGGCCAGCGGCAACAGCCCTCGTTCAATATGCACGGCTTGCCAGGAGTCGTCCTGGAGTCCCATCCTCGACTGGAGGACCCCCAGCAGGGCTCCTCCTTGCCTGCGGGATTCGGCGGATAGAAACCGCTCGAACGTCGAAAGGACGAAGGCGGGCTCCTCCTCCGGCAAATAGAGGAGAAGAGCGAACGTTGCGACTCCTGAGTGGCCGTTCGGGCAGGTTACGAGGTTAAGCTCCCCGGCCTTGAGCCGAGCGACCAGATCAGGCCGTTCTACGCTGTTGACGATAAACCAGATGTCGTCCGAAAACTGGACGCCGCAGACCGGACAGGTCATTGGCACCGATTCGGAAAGGGAGTGCGTCACGTCGGGCATCGATTTACAAGTCCTGGCACCTGAAGCCTGAAGCGCACCGGTCGACGCATTATGACCCGGATCAGAGCCTAAGTGCCAGGGTCTTCTTCGGCTCGACCGCTTCGTGCGGCTCCGCTACTAGGGCCTGCTGGCCAAGCGCCGCCGGCAGCACGCCCTGTCTCTCTGCCGCGAGGTTCTCCCCGGCCCGAGCGCCCCTGTATGGTACGGTTGGTGATGAAGACGAGGGTTTGGGGGTGGGGGACGTAGCGTAGCTTTCTCATCCCCAATAAGACGTAGAAAGACCCCCGAATCTTTTTCGTCCCAGAGCCATATGGGTTTGTGAGGGGGGTGAGCGGCGCGGAGCCAATTTGAAAACCCGAGCCGGTGCGCCGGTACTGTCCAGCCCCCGTGAGCCGCGCCGTCGAGGAGAGGGTTCCCACCTGCTTCACGACGGTGTGGGCGCGACCGGGCAGTTTCGGAGGAGACGGAGGAGACGGAGGAGACGACCAGTGAGATCCCTGCTAGAGTCGGCGCCATGAACAGCTTCAACGCACAACAACGTGAAGAGTTGCTCGCAGTATTGAAGGCCCGTTTCGAGAAAAACATGAACCGGCATCAAGGCCTTGACTGGGCCAAAGTGCAGGCAAGATTGGAAGCGAATGCCGAAAAGTTCGCGTCACTCCACGAAATGGAAAGCACCGGCGGTGAGCCGGATATCGTCGGTCATGATGAAAAGACGGGTGAATATATTTTTTATGATTGTTCCGCGGAGAGCCCTCGGGGCCGCAGAAGCATTTGTTATGATCGCGAAGCGCTGGAGTCGAGGAAGGAGCACAGGCCGGAAAACAACGCCGTCGACATGGCCGCCGCCATGGGCATCGAGCTCCTGACGGAGGAACAGTATCGAGCGCTGCAGAAGCTTGGAAAGTTCGATACGAAAACTTCGAGCTGGGTGAAAACGCCTTCCGACATCAGAAAGCTCGGAGGCGCCCTCTTTTGTGATCGACGCTACGACACTGTCTTCGTCTATCACAACGGTGCACAATCCTATTATGCCGCCCGAGGCTTTCGCGGCTCGTTGAGGGGCTGACTCTCCCGCGTCTACCCTTTCGCGAACCGCCGCACGAAGACGGAGCTCTGGTCGTAGGGCGGGATGGCCGCCACATAGGCAACGAGCCACGAGTCTCCCGTCCAGGTCACACCGCCTCCCCGGGGCTCTTCCGTGTCGAGCGCCACCAGTTGAGCCGCGCAGGCAGGGTAGCCCGCCCCGCTGAGGTACGCCGAGGTGAGGAGCAGGACGAGCGCGATACGCGCCGGATTCATCAGATCAGGATAGCCTGAAGATAGACGGACGTCAGTCCCTTTTGGTTAGTGCGATGTGTTTATCGAGGCCCGCGGTGGCTAGGTGCCTCCACCTGGAAAGTCGCCGACGGGAGCTCCCGTTCGCTCTCGTCGGTGAGCCTCACGCCGGTCAGCTCCCGCCGCAGGGCCTCACGGATCAGCCAGGCGAGCTTCCTGGCGGCGAGATCGGGGGGCAGGCCCTGGGAGCGGATGTTGGAGACGCAGTTGCGTCGCGCGTCCAGGCACCCCACGCGCGGCGCGAAGGTGAGATAGGCGCCGAGGCTGTCGGGCGAGGAGAGCCCAGGGCGTTCGCCGAGGAGGATCAGCGCCAGCCGCGCGCCGAGCAGGGCCCCCACTTCGTCGGCCAGGGCCACGCGGGCCTGCGTGGCGATGACCAGCGGAGCGATCCGGAGTCCCTCGAGAAGAGGCAGCAGGGCTGCGACGGTGGGGGCCGCGTGGCGCAGCACGGCGAGCGCGGACAGACCGTCGGCGATCACCACGGCAATGTCGGTCCGATCGGCCGCGGCTAGCTCCCGGGCGCTGGCCACGGCGAGCAGACGGGCGCTCGCTTCGTCGAGCCGGCGGCCGAGGTCGGGCCGCTGGAGATAGGTACGGCGATCGGCGGCGCGGCTGGTGACGTGGAGCACCGGCAGGCCGGCCGCGGTGAGCTCCGCGCTCAGGCTGGTGGCGTCGAGAGCCTCTCCGACCGCATCCCGCGCCTGGGCGTGGGCCAGCTCGAAGTCCAGCAGCTCGCGGGTGGGCAACCCGGAGCCGGCGCGCCCCAGAGCCACGCGCGCCGGGGTAAGAGCGGCGAGATGCTCCCACGGATCCTTCGGCGCCGGGAAGCTCACAGGGCCTCCGGAAGAAAGCCGGCCAGCAGCCGATGCCCGCTTGGGACAGGCAGCAGCCGTCCGGATTCGTCGGTGAGCCGCATCTCGGCCAGCCAGGATTCGAACTCCGGCGCGCGCCGGAGCCCCAGGACGTCGCGCAGGAAGAGCTGGTCGTGGAACGAGGTGCTCTGGTAGCCCAGCATGATGTCGTCCGCCCCCGGAACTCCCATGATGAAATTGACCCCGGCCGCCCCCAGCATCACCAGGAGGGAATCCATGTCGTCCTGGTCGGCCTCGGCGTGGTTGGTGTAGCAGATGTCGCAGCCCATCGGGACGCCCAGCAGCTTGCCGCAGAAATGGTCTTCCAGCCCGGCGCGGAGGATCTGCTTGCCGTCGTAGAGATATTCCGGGCCGATGAAGCCCACGACGGTATTGACCAGCAGGGGCTCGAAATGGCGCGCCACGGCATAGGCGCGCGCCTCACAGGTCTGCTGGTCCACGCCGTGGTGCGCGTCCGCCGACAGCGCGCTCCCCTGGCCGGTTTCGAAATACATCACGTTTTGTCCCACCGTGCCGCGGCGCAGGGAGAGCGCCGCGTCGCGCCCCTCGCGCAGAAGCTCCAGGTTGATGCCGAAACCCGCGTTGGCAGCCTCGGTGCCGGCCACCGACTGGAACACCAGGTCGATCGGCAGGCCGGCCTCGATGGCGCGGATCTGTTGCGTCACATGGGTGAGGACGCAGCTCTGCGTGGGGATCGCGAAACGCTGGATGGCGTCGTCGAGCAGGCGCCAGAGGGTGGCGAGCACCGGCAGGCTGTCCGAGGCCGGATTGATGCCGATCACCGCGTCGCCGGCGCCGTACATCAGGCCGTCGAGGATGGAGACCGCGATGGCGCGAGGGTCGTCGGTGGGATGGTTCGGCTGAAGCCGCACCGACATCCGTCCCGGCAGGCCGAGGGTGTCGCGAAACGCCGTGACCACGCGGCATTTGCGGGCGACGGCGATCAGATCCTGATTGCGCATCAATTTGCTGACCGCGGCCACCATCTCGGGGGTGAGGCCGGAAGCCGCGGCGGCGAGGCTCTCTCCGGTCGCCACATCGCCGAGCAGCCATTCGCGGAATTCGCCGACGGTAAGCGAGGCGAGAGGCACGAAGGCCGCCGCGTCGTGATGATCGACGATCAGACGGGTGACCTCGTCGTTTTCATAGGGAATGAGCGCCTCCGTCAGGAAGCGCTGTAACGGCAGGTCCGCCAGCACCATCTTGGCCGCCACGCGCTCCTCGGCGCTCTGTGCCGCGACTCCGGCGAGCGCATCGCCCGAACGGGCCGGGCTCGCCTTGGCCATCAGGTCCTTGAGATCGGCGAAGGCATACCGGGTCGAGTCGATCATCGTGGCGAGCGCCATAGACCGCCGATTGTATGGCGGAGTTGGCGACCCCTTATCCCTTCGTCCAAGATCCCTCCGATTTTCGCCGCTGAAGGCGTAAAGTGAGACCGCTTTTGAGAAAGCTGCTTTCGGTCAAGGAACGGTGTCTTGATCCAAGTCCATGACAAGGAGGAGCAGGGCGGCGAGGGCGTGCGCCTTCGGCAGGTCCAGCGTCTCCGGTCCCCACGCTTGTACCCCGCCCACCGCTTGGCTAAGCTCCCGGCGTACGTTCTTTTATCGAGGAGCCTTCTCCCATGCCCATGCGCGGCCTCCGTTGCTCTCTGATCTCTCTCCTGGCGTTGATGCTCGCCGCCGCTTCGGCGTTCGCCGCTCCGGCGAAGCCGGCCTCCGCTCCCGCCGTCTCTCCCACCGGACTGCAGGATCTGACCGAGCTCAAGGGGCTCAAGTACCGGCTGGTCGGTCCGGCGTGGGGTGGGCGCGTGGCGCGGGTGACGGGGGTGCCGGGCGACCCCCACGTCTACTACGCCGCTACCGCCTCGGGGGGCGTCTGGAAGTCGGTCGACGGCGGCGTCGACTGGAGCCCCATCTTCGACGACCAGCCGGTCTCCTCGATCGGCTCGATCGCCGTCGCCCCGTCCGATCCCAACGTCGTCTACGTCGGCTCGGGGGAGGCGAACATCCGCGGCAACGTGGGGGCGGGCAACGGCATCTACAAGTCGGTCGACGCCGGCAAGACCTGGAACCACGTCTGGACACAGGAGGGGCAGATCGGCCAGATGGTCGTGCATCCCACCAATCCGGACGTCGCCTTCGCCGCGGTGCTCGGCCACGCCTTCGGCGCCAACCCCGAGCGCGGGGTCTATCGCACTACCGACGGCGGCAGGACCTGGAAGCAGGTGCTGAAGAAGAACGCGGACACCGGCGCCTCGGCGGTGACGCTCGACCCCTCGAACCCCAATATCGTCTTCGCCGGCCTCTGGGAGGCCCGGCGCTACCCCTGGGATCTGAAGAGCGGCGGCCCCGGCAGCGGCCTCTACGTCTCGCGCGACGGCGGCGACAGCTGGAAGCCGGTCACCGGCAACGGCCTGCCCGAGGGGATCTGGGGGAAGGTCGGCGTCGCGGTGGCCCCCTCGGATGGCCGCCGGGTCTACGCGCTGATCGAGGCGGAGAAGGGGGGGCTCTTCCGTTCGGACGACGGCGGCGAGAACTGGACCCTCGCCTCGGGGAGCCACGAGCTGCGGCAGCGCGCCTGGTACTACACGACCCTCACCGTCTCGCCGGCCAACCCGGACGAGGTCTGGTGCCCGCAGGTGCCGCTGCTCAAGAGCATCGACGGCGGCAAGACTTTCGAGCACATAGCCGGCAACGTCCACGGCGACCATCACGACATCTGGATCGACCCGAAGGACGCGAAGAGGATCATCGGCGCCGACGACGGCGGGGTCTACCTCACGACCAATGGCGGCGAGAACTGGATCGACCCGCCGCTCCCCATCGGCCAGTGCTATCACGTCGCCGCGGACAACCGGGTTCCCTTCCACATCGCCTGCGCCCTGCAGGACATCGGCACCACGCAAGGGCCGAGCGAGACGCTCAGCCGGGGGGTATCCGCAACACCGATTTCCACGGCGTCGGCGGCGGCGAGGCCGGCTGGGTGGTCTCCGACCCCGTGGACCCCAACATCGTCTATGCCGGCGAGTACCTGGGCTACCTCTCGCGCTACGACGACCGCACGGGCCTGGAGCGCAACGTCAGCCCCTGGCCGGAGAACCCCTCGGGGCACGGCGGCGAGGACATGCGCTACCGCTTCCAGTGGACGGCGCCGATCGCCGTCTCGCCGCACGACCCGAAGGTGGTCTACTACGGCGCCAACGTCGTCTTCCGCACCGCCGACGGCGGCCAGAGCTGGACGGCGATCAGCCCCGACCTCACCCGCAACGACAAGTCGAAGCAGAAGTGGGCGGGCGGTCCGATCACCGGCGACAACACCGGCGTCGAGACCTACGACACGGTGTTCGTCATCGCCGAGTCCCCGGTCCAGAAGGACCTGATCTGGGCGGGGAGCGACGACGGCCTCATCCACGTCACCGAGGACGGCGGCAAGAACTGGCGCGACGTCACGGCGAGCATCCCGGGCGCCCCTGAGTGGGGGACGACCGGCATGATCGAGCCCTCCCACTTCGACGCCCGCACCGCCTACCTGGTGATCGACGCCCACCGGCTCGACGACAACCGTCCGTACCTCTGGCGCACGACCGACCTCGGCCGCACCTGGAAGCGGCTCGACGGCAGCCTCCCCCGCAACGTCTACCTCCACTCCGTCAAGGAGGACCCCGCTCGCAAGGGGGTGCTCTACCTCGGCACCGAGCGCGGCGTCGACTTCTCGCGCGACGACGGCGCCACCTGGCACGCGCTCCGGCTCAACCTGCCCACGGTCGCCGTGCACGACCTGGTGGTCAAGGACGACAAGCTGGTGCTCGGCACCCACGGCCGCTCGATGTGGATCTTCGACGACCTCGGGGCGGTGCGCGAGCCGCTGCCGGCGTCGGCCACCGCCAACGGGCTCTACGTTTACCCGGTGCCGGGCGCCGTGCGCTGGGCGTACTGCGGCGGCCAGGGCGGCGTATGGAGCGGCCAGAACCCGCCCGGCGGCGCGCGCGTCTATTACTGGCTGAAGGACGAGCCCAAGGGGGACGTCACCCTGGAGGTGCTGGACGCCTCCGGCAGAGTGGTCAACACCCTGTCGAGCAAGCCCAGGGAGCCCACCGGCAGCAGCGAGTACGTCAAGGAGGAGAAGGAGCAGCTGGAGGAATTCGCGATCCCCAAGAAGGCCGGCGTGCAGCGGGGGGTCTGGAACCTCGCCTGGGAGGGGGCCGAGATGATTCCCAACGCCAAGCTCGACGCCGGCTATCCGGCGATCGGACCGGCGGCGGTGCCGGGCACCTACACGTTGCGGCTGACCGCGGACGGCAAGACCGCGGCCGTGCCGTTCACCCTCCAGCGCGATCCGCGCTCCACGGTCTCCGACGCCGATCTGGCCGAGCAGCTCCGCTTCACCCTCGGCATCCGCGACGCCATCACGCGGCTGACCCACGACGTGAGCCGCCTGCGCGCCGTGCGCCGCCAGCTCGCCGACCGCGACGAGCTGCTCGCCAAGGACGAGAAGGCGAAGCCGCTGATCGAGCCTTCGAAGGCCCTGATCGCCAGGCTCGACGAGCTGGAGGCGCGCCTGCACAATCCCAAGGCCGAGATCACCTACGACGTCCTGGCGCAGCGGGGGGGAACCCAGCTCTACTCGCGGCTGGCCCCCCTGATGGACTGGTCGGCCGGCGGCGCGGGCGCTCCGACCCAGGGGATGCGGCAGGTCTTCGCCGAGCAACTGAAGGAGCTCGACGGCTGCGAGGCCCAGCTCTCGGCGCTCTTCAGCAAGGATCTCGCGGCGCTCAACCAGGCCGCGGCCCAGCTGGGAGTGCCCGGGATCTACGTGCCCGCGCAGTAGCAGTAGGAGAGGAGGGGGCGGCCGGCCGGCGTCAGAACGGCCGGCCGGACTCCCATCCCGCCGGCAGGGTGGCGCCGGCCAGGAGGTTGCGCAGCACGAGGGGCTCGACCGGCTTGACGAAGTGATACTGGATGCCGGCCTCCTGGGAGCGGCGCCGGTCTTCGGGCTGGCCGTAGCCGGTCATCGCCACCAGCAGGGCGTGGTCGAGGCCGATCTCGTCGCGCAGGCGGCGCGCCACCTGGTAGCCGTCGAGCCCAGGGAGGCCGATGTCCAGGAGCACCACCTCGGGCTGCTGCTCGCGCGCCGCCTCCAGGGCCATGCGGCCGTCGTGCACCACGTTGACGTCGTGGTTCCAGAGGCGGAGCAGGGTCGCCAGGCTCTCGGCGGCGTCGATGTTGTCCTCCACCACCAGCACCCGCAGGCCCCGGGAGAAGACCTCCGGGGCGGCCTCGGCCGGGAGGGCGGTTTCGCAAGGGAGCTGGGCGGGGAGACGGAGGACGAACTCGCTCCCCTGGCCGAGGCCGGGGCTGGCGGCTTCCACCCGGCCGCCGTGCATCTCGACCAGGCTGCGCACCAGGGAGAGACCGATGCCGAGGCCGCCGTCGGTGCGGGCGAGCGAGCCGTCGGACTGCACGAAGGGCTCGAAGACCCGTTCGAGGACGTCGGGCGGGACGCCGATCCCGGTGTCGCGCACCCGCACCACGGCCTCCTCCCCCTCGCGCCCCGCCGTCACCCAGACATGGCCGCCCGGCATGGTGTATTTGGCGGCGTTGTTGAGGAGGTTCGAGATCACCTGCTCGAGACGGGTCGGATCGGCGTCCAGCCGGACGGGCTCGGTCGGCAGCTGGACGGAGAGCGTGTGGGCGCGGCTCTCGATGATCGCGCGGGTACCCTCGACGGCGCGCTGGACGATGGCGCCGAGGTCCAGCACCTCCTTGCGCAGGCGGATGCTCCCCTGGGTGATCCGCGAGACGTCCAGCAGGTCGTCCACCAGCCGGGCCAGATGCTTGACCTGGCGCTCGACCATCTCGCGCGAGGGCTGGAAGCTGGGGTCGAGCGTCTCCACCTGGCGCATCAGCTCGACGGCGTTGCGGATCGGGGCGAGCGGGTTGCGCAGCTCGTGGGCGAGCATGGCGAGGAACTGGTCCTTGCGGCGGTCGGCGCCCACCATCTCCTCGGCGCGCCGGCGCAGCTCCTCCTCCAGCCGCCGAGCCCGCTCGGCCCCGGTCACGTCGCGCAGCACGAGCACGGCTTCCGCCCCCGAGCCCTCACAGCTTTTCACCGTCACGTCGAGCTGCCGCTCACCTTCCGGGGCGCCGGCGAGGAGGGCGTGGCGGACCGCCCCATCGTCCGAGTCCAGCGGGATCGGCATCGGCTGCCGGGTGTACGCGTCGAGGAGCTGAAAGAGATCCTGGAAGGGCCGCCCCTGGACGCTCTCACCGTTCGTGCCGGCGAGCCGCCCGGCGGCCGGATTCATGAACGTCACCTGGCCCCGTGCGTCCAGGGTGACGACCGCGTCCTCTATCGTGTCCAATGCCACGCGGAGCCAGTCGCGCGGTCCGGGGCTGGTGGAATCTGACATTTTGAAGCACCTCTATGGAGCAAAAAGCCGCATCGACCTCAACATGGGAAAGAATACCCCTCTCCCTTCCATAAGGAGAGTGATCTTTCAGCATAAGTGAGCACATCCCATGCCAGTCACCCCAGTCACCCATCATCGCCAGGGCCGGGTCTCGAGCGCCGGCGCCTTCATCACCCGAAAGTAGGGGAGGAGCCCGGTCCTCTCGTCCCAGTAGGGGGTGCGGCGGAACCACCACTGGTAGCGGGCGTTGGTGTCGGCGGCGAGCTTCGGGTCTTGGAGGGCGGCCCGCCATTCGGCGGCAGTCCTGGGGTCCTCGAGCATTTTGGCCACCAGCCCCTCGAGCACCCGTGGATCGATGTACTCCTTCCCCTCGAAGATCGACGACAGCAGCCCCCAGGAGAGCAGCGAATCCACGGCGTCGGGCTCCAGGAGCTGGACCGCCACCTCGAAGTCCGGCTGATCCGCCGGCACCCAGAGAGCGCCGGCCGGGACCCGGCGCCGCTCGGCCGTCCGCTCGATTTTGGCGGTCACCCGCGTCAGCCCCTGGTAGGAGGCCGGCGACGGCTTCGGGTCCGCGGCCCGCATCGTCTCGACCTCCAGCTCCACCGGCTTGGTCAGCTTCTCGACGCGCAACCCCTGGCCGCGCAGCCGCTGCTCGATCTGCGGCCAGCCGGGGAGCACCAGATAGCCGCGCGGCCGGGGGACGGTCCGCACCGCCTTCGAGCCGTGGTACCAGGGGACCTCCCTGGCGTCGAGCTGGCCGCGGCGGAAGAGCAGGAGGGGCTCGCCCGTCACCGCCGAGGTCTTCATCTCGCCGGCGTAGACGGGGAGGCGGATACGGTCCGCCTTGTCGCTCTGCTCGAAGTTGACCACCACGTCCGAGGGCGGGGCGTCGGGCTTGCCCCGGGCCACCTCGGCCGCCTCGGCCTCGGCCACGGCGCGGGTCAGCGCGGCGGGGTCGCGCGCCACCTCGTCGAGCAGCGCCAGCAGGAAGTCGCGGTTGGCCAGCACCCGCTGCTGGTAGGGCTTGTAGGAGTGCATCTCGACCAGGATCGACGGCCGGTTGCGCAGCGGGAAATAGCCGGTGGAGTAGCGCGGCTGCCCCACCCAGGAGCTGAACCCCTTCGACGGGTCGTTGCGCTCGACCAGGTCGACGTAGGGGCCGGCCTTGTGCCCGGCCTTCTCCGTCGCCGCGAGCACGGCCGGCATGTGGGCGCGCAGCCAGGCGTCGACCGGCGCCGGGGCCTGCGGCGCCTCGGCCCAGGACCAGGTGAGCACCCAGTCCATGTCGATGCCGTCGGTGACGTGGTCGTCGACGTGAAGGTGGGGGCGCCAGTCGTTGACCAGGGCGATCAGCGAGCGCGCCTCCTCGGAGGAGATCTTCAGGTAGTCGCGGTTGAGGTCGAGCCCGCTGGTGGTGGTGCGGAAGCCCATCCCCTGCTTCGGGCCGTTCTGGTTGGGGCGGTTGTACGGCGAGATCCGCTCGTGGCCGTCGACGTTGTAGATCGGCAGCACGACCAGGGTGACCCTCTCCAGGATCTCCGCGTGCCGCCCCAGCGCGAGGTCGCGCAGCAGCATCAGCGAGGCGTCCTTGCCCTCGATCTCGCCGGCGTGGATGCCGTTCTGGATCAGCACGACCGGCTTGCTCACCCGCTGCGCCTTGCGGCCGGTGAACGCCTTCTCCCGCGAGACGACGACGAACGGCAGCGCCCGCCCCTCGGCCGAGGAGCCGTAGAAGCCGAGGTTCATCTCGGGGAAATGAGCCTGGAGCTTGCGCAGGAAGTCGAGCGTCTCCTCGTAGTTGGAGGTCGCCTCGAAGCCGGAGACCTCGGCGCGGGTGCGCAACGCCTCGATCTCCTCCCGCTCCTCGTGGGAGAGCGCGGCCCGCGGCCCCGCCGCCGTGGGGATCTCGTCCTCATCCGGATCGCGGGGCGGGGTCTGCGCGGCGGCGGCCGCCCTTGCGAGGGGTGAATAGGGGAGCAAGCAGAGCAGCAAGATCAACAGGTTACGAGCACGTCGAGCCATGGACGACCTCCCGGGATTGCCGAACTGTAGCAGAGCCCTCGAATCAATGAGGACGAGGAAGGAATGATTTCAAGAAATTCATAGTGGCACTACTGGCACGACCTGTGCAATTTACATTTTTGGGAGCTGAGGGCTCTCATGCATCTATTCAACCCGGAGAGAGAGGAGTACCTCATGATCGTCGATCTTCGCAAGAAAGCGTTCCGGACCGCCCTGCTAACGGCGATCGTGACGCTCCCGTGCACCCCGCTTCACGCGGCGAACCCGGCGTCCGGAACCGTTTCCGGGACGGCCCCGCAGGCGGCCTGGACCGGCGGCCCGCTCACCCCCACGGCGTCCAACACCTGTGGCAGCGCCAACAACGCACAATGTGACAATTACAAGCTGACCATCGTTCCGCCTTCCTATTCCTTCAAGGTCGAGATCTCGATCGTTATCGGGGCGACCGACGACTACGATCTCGAGGTCTACGGTCCGGACGGCAGCCTGGCAGGCAACTCCGGCAACGGCCCCGGCCAGGCGGAGAAGGTGGTCCTCACCAATCCGGCAGGCGGCACCTATACGGTGAGCGCCTCCCCCTACGCGGCGCTCACGGCCTACAACGGCACCGCCAGGATCTCGCAGATCCCGCCGCCGCCGGCCCCCTCGACCGAGAGGCCGCCGGCCTACGCCAACTACCCGGCGCCGGCCCCCTTGGGCCAGAGCGCGGGCGAGCCCTCGATCGGCCTCGACCGCAAGACCGGCAAGGCGATGTACGTCGCGGGCACCGAGACGCTCCGGGTCACCTTCAACGACTGCTCGTCGCCGGCCACGGCGAAGTGGGAGAACGTCTCCGCGCTGTTGACCTCGCAGCAGACCTTCGACCCGATCCTGTACACCAATCCGCGGCTCGGACGGACCTACGTCTCGCAGCTCCTGCCGGCCAAGGTGAGCCTGATGGCCTACTCGGACGACGACGGCGCCACCTGGTCGCCGAGCCAGGGCGCGGGGATCAACTCCGGCGTCGATCACCAGACGGTCGGCGGCGGCCCCTTCGCTCCGGGCGTCCTCAAGACGCTTGCCTCCTACCCCGAGATCCTCTACTACTGCTCGCAGGACATCGCGATGGCGCAGTGCGCCACCAGCCTCGACGGCGGCCGCACCTTCGGTGTGGCGGTACCGATCTACAACCTCACTCAGTGCGTCGGCATCCACGGCCACGTCAAGGTCGGACCGGACGGCACGGCCTACGTCCCCAACAAGAGCTGCGGCGGCGGCCAGGGGCTCGCGGTCAGCCACGACAACGGCCTGACCTGGGCGGTGAAGACCATCCCCGGCAGCTCGTCGTCGAGCTGGGACCCCTCGATCGGTATCGCCACCGACGGCACGGTCTACTTCGGCTACATGAACGGCGACGGCCACCCCTATGTCGCGGTCTCGCACGACGCGGGCGAGACCTGGACCAACATCCAGGACGTGGGGGTCCCCCTCGGCCTCCAGAACATCGCCTTCCCCGCCGTGGTGGCGGGGGACCCGGACCGCGCGGCCTTCGCCTTCCTCGGCACCACGACCGGGGGGGACCTCGGCGGCGAGGACCCGAGCAATCCGGCCGTCTGGCACCTCTACGTCGCCCACAGCTATGACGGCGGCGCGACCTGGGTGACGGTCGACGCGACGCCGAATGATCCGGTGCAGCGCGGCACCATCTGCTCCGCCGGCACCACCTGCGGCGGCACCCGCAACCTCCTCGACTTCATCGACGCCACGGCGGACGCTCAAGGCCGGGTGCTCGTCGGCTACGCCGACGGCTGCATCGGCGGCTGCGTCAACGGCGGCGCCAACAGTGCCACGGCGGCGGGGACCATCGCCCGCGAGTCCAGCGGCAAGGGGCTCTTCGCCGCCTACGACCTGCCGGTCGGCCTGCCGGCCGCCCCCTACGTCCAGGCCACCCAGAGTGGCGGCACCGTCCACGTCACCTGGTCGACGCCGGACGATCACGGCGCGCCGCTCCAGGGCTACCGCCTCTCGAGGCGCCCCGCGGGGGGGGCCATGGAGCAGTTCCAGGGCGTGGGCGCCGACGTCCACTCCTACGACGAGACGCCGCCGGCGGGGACCCACTCCTACAGCGTCAAGGCGGTGAACTCGGAAGGGGAGGGCCCGGCGTGCGGCGAGGCGGTGCTGGTGACGGCGCCGCCGGCCAACCAGGCCTGCACGGCTCCGGGAGTCCGCCTGGCGACCGATCCGGCCGGCGATTCGCCGGTGCCGGCCCTCGACGTCCAGTCGCTCTCGATCGCCGAGCCGCCGAGCGCCGACGGCTCGCGCAAGATCGTCTTCACCCTCAAGGTGGCCAGCCTGTCGACTTTCACCCCCGGCAACGCCTGGATGATCCTCTGGAACCGGCCGCTGCCCGACGCCACCTATGACCGCAACTACGTCGTCATGCGGGCGACCGGCCTGGGGACCGTCGCCTTCAAGTACGGCAAGCTCTCGCCGCCCAACGTCAACCAGGGGACCGACCTCGGTAACGCGACGGGCAGCTTCTCGGCGGACGGCACGATCACCATCACACTGACCCCCGCCCAGGCGGACAACGTGGCGGTCGGCCAGGATCTGCCGGCGATCGAGGTCCGCGCCTTCGCCGTCAACGTGAGCGGCCAGCCGTCGTCGCAGACGACTGCGCTCGACCACACCGACCCGGCCACCTACACGCTGGTCGGCACCGGCCCGTGCGGAAGCCACTGATCCCGCCGGGCGATTGATCTGCTGTTTCTCCCCGCACGGCGCGCCGGGTTTCCCTTTCCGGCGCGCTTTTTTATTTCTTCGCCGCCAAGTCGTGAAGCTCCCGCAGCGCGGGTACGAGCCGGTCGCTCAGCACGCAATCGATGATCGTGCGGACTTCGGTGCCGGCGTCCATCTGGTCCACGTCCAAGAGCCTGACGCTCTCGGTGGGCGGCTCGGGTAGGGTGGCCTGAACTCCCAGGAGCCGGAAGTAAAGGCTCTCCAAGTCGCGCGCGATGTCTCCCAGCTGACTCCTGGCGGCAGTCTCCGGCTCGGTCATCTCTACTCTCCCCTCTCCAGCGTTCTCATCGGAGAGAACATAAGGGCTTCGCGGCTTGCCAGGACACGCAACTGCAAGATCGGCTAAACTATACCGAACAGGTTGTTTTTCCCGGTTGTGGGAACCTGGGCCGGCCCTCCGGGCTTCTCGTGTCGCGAAGGCGGGCCGGCCCTTCCCGGGGAACGACTCATTCCGGAGGTTTTCACAGAGTGGCGCGAGACAAGCTCTCCCCCGAGGCCCTGGCGTTGATCTACCTCCGTTCGGAGCGCGGCTGGCTCCAGAAGGAGCTGGCGGACCGGCACGGTTACGCGACCTACCGGCAGCTCTCCCGCTATGAGACGGGCGACCAGCCGCTGAGCCGCGAGGCTCTCGACGCCTTCGCGGCCTCCCTCGGCCATTCGCCGGAGGCCGTGGACGCCCTGCTCTTCGTCCACTCCCTGGTGGCGCCGGCTTCGATGGAGGATTCGTCACCGGTGGCTCTCACCGCCGAAGAGCTGGGGAGGATCGACCGCGCCGCCATCGCGGCGGGCTGGTCGACCGCCGAGGAGGTCCGCGCGCGGCTGATCGGCCATAAGCGGAAGGGGAAGGCGAAGGCGGCGCGGCGTGAGGCCGGAGAACTGTGGGCGCGGTTGAAGCCGCTCTCTCTCCAAGCGAGACGCGACCGGGTGGCGGACTCCCCCGAGCTCCGGAGCTGGGCACTGGCGGAACGGGTGTGTGAGGCGAGCGTGCGGGCGGCCGCGAACAGTCCCCAGGAGGCTCTCGATCTGGCGGATCTGGCCCTCTTCATCGCCGGGCAGGTGGAGGGCGGCGAAGGCTGGCGCCGGCGGCTCGAAGGCTACGCCTGGGCCCACGTGGCCAATGTCCGCCGGGTCGCCAATGACTTCGCGGGAGCCGATAAAGCCTTTGCCCGAGCCTGGGATCTCTGGCGGGCCGGCGCCGTTGCCGGTTCCGGCCTCCTCCCAGAGTGGCGCATGCTTTCCCTCGAAGCCTCCCTACGGCGAGAGCAGCACCGATTCCGAGAAGCACTGGAATTGCTCGACGCCGCCGCCAGGGCCGCAGACGGGGACCCGGCAACAACCGGGCGAATCCTCCTCAAGAAAGAGTTCGTCTTTGAGCAGATGGGAGATCTTGGTGGTGCCCTTGTCTCTCTGGCGGAAGCTGCTCCGTTCATCGAGGCCTCGGGAGATTCTCGCCTCCTTTTCGCGCTTCGCTTTGAGACCGTGAAGGATCTTTGTGCGATGGAGCAGTATGCAAAGGCGGCGAAATTACTGCCTGAGGTACGAGAGCTAGCTGCGCAACTGGGCAACGAACTTGATCTGATCCGCGTGGTCTGGTTGACGGCGAGAGTCGCGGCCGGACAGGGGAGACTAGAGGAAACCATCGCGGGCTTGGAACAGGTTCGCCGGGAATTCATGGTTCGCCAACTACCTTATGACTCGGCTCGGGTCTGCCTGGAACTAGCCGCTATTTATCTAAAGGAAGGTCGGAGTAAAGAGGTCAAGACCTTGGCGCGAGAGATGGCGCCCATCTTCCAGGCGCAGGGAATCGCCCGCGAGGCTCTGGTTTCGCTTGCGCTCTTCCGCGATGCCGCCCAGCAGGAGACCGCCACGGTGGAGCTGGCGTGGCGCGTCATCGCGGAGATTGAAAGAATCACGCGATCAACCCTGTGCCCGGAGAATGGACGGCAGAGCCGGGGGTGACCGCTCAATGTCCGCAGCGGCCGTCCGGGTCGATCCCACAGCCTGTATCCGTCCTGTTTGCTCGTGTCGGCGAGGGAGTGCAGCGACCGTCCGGGTCAATCCCACAACCAATGTCTGACTTACCTGTCGGAGCCGGCGTCGGGACACATCGGCCATTAGGATCGATCCCGCAGCCCTCCTTGGTCCAGGCTCCGATGAAGAAGATCCAGGCACGGCTGAGAATCGTTGAAACCGGCGCGGCTTTCGCGGATCTGGAGTGTCTCTCCGCCCGCGGGCTGGCGGCCAAGGCGGCCCAGGGGGCGGCGAAGAGGGTGATGAGGAAGACGAGGACGGCGAGTCGGCGCAGGGTCGGCATAGGGGCTCCGCTGGAGGTCGGCTCCGCCACGGCCCCCATTGGCCGCGAGGGCCGATCTCGGGAAAACGTGCACTTGGAGAACATAACCTATTCACGATACCGGAGGTAGCGCGATGAAGGAAAAGGCGGCGGATCCGTCGGAAACCCTGCGGCTGCTGGTGATCTTCCTGCGCTCCTACACCCGGCAGAGCCAAGTCGTGTTCGGCCGGGCCGCCGGGCTGCGGCAGAGCGACCTTTCCCGGTACGAATCGGGTCAGAAGACGCCTTCGGAGGAGGTCCTCCAGAGGATGGCCGCCGCCGCGGGTTTCCCCTGGCCCCTGGCGCTCCACCTCCGCCGCTCCTACGACGGGCTGCTTGCCGCCGTGACGCGTCACGCCGCGCCCGAAACCGACGAGCTTCTCGACTTTGGCGGGCCGGCGCTCCTGGCGGTGCGTTCCTACCTCCTGGAAGACGCCGCGGCGGAGGCCGTCCCGTTGCCTCCCGCTACAGAACCCGGCCCCTCGGCTCGGCCTGCCAGGCATCGCCAAGGCCTTTGAAGGCACCGGAAACGTTTCAGGGAGCCCCGAGAACTCGGGCGGAGGCTGTGTTAACGCGGGCGGAAGGCTTGGAAACCCCTGGCGAGGGGTTTACAGGAACGCCGGATACGTTCCCAGCACCCGCAGCTCCGTGGTCAGCGGGCCCACCTCGGCCAGGGCGCCGCGCACCGGATCGCGGCCGGCGTTGCCGTCGAGGTCGAGGTAGAAGCGGTATTTGAACGGGGTCTCCGGGATCGGCCGCGACTCCAGCTTCGCCAGGTTGACCCCCCGGCGGCCGAGGACGCCGAGCACCTCGGCGAGGGCGCCGGGATGGTGGGGGAGGGCGAGCAGGAGCGAGGTCTTCGCCGGCATCTCGTCAGGAAAGCGGATCGGATCGCGCGCCAGCTCGACGAAGCGGGTGAAGTTCCCCTCTTGCGACTGGATCCCCCGCCGCAGCACCTCCAGGCCGAACACCCGGGCCGCCTGATCGCCGGCGATCGCCGCCACCGTCGGATCGTTGCGCTCGCGCACCTTGCGGGCCGAGCCGGCGGTGTCGAACTCCACCTGCGGGCGCATCCACGGCACCGAGCGCAGGAAGTCCTGGCACTGCAGCAGCCCCTGGGGGTGGGAGAGCACCGTCCGCAGCTCCTCGACGCGGGCGCCGGGGAGGCCCAGCAGACAGTGCTCGATGCGGCTCACCACCTCGGCGGTGATGGCGAGCCCACCCTCGGCCAGCAGGTCGTAGGTCTCGTTGATGCTGCCGGCGGTGGTGTTCTCGATCGGCAGCAGGGCGCGGTCGGCGCCCCCCTCGCGCACCGCCTCGGCAGCGCCGCGGAAGGTCTCGAACCCTTCGAGCAGCACCCCCTCCGGCAGCCCGGCGTAGCGGCGCTGGGCCGTCAGGTGGCTGTAGGAGCCCTCGACCCCCTGATAGACGACGCGCAGGGGGGCCGCCGAGAGCGAGCGGACGTGGGCCTTCTGATGGGCGACGGACATGTCGAGGATCACCCGGTAGAGCCGTTCGACCTCATGGGCGTCGAGCCCCTGCCCGACGGCGGCGTGACGCACCCGCTGCAGCACCTGATCCTCCCGCGGCTCGTCGCGGAACGGATACGCCGCCCGCAGCTTCGACGCCGCCACCTCCTCGACCAGGTCCATCCGCCGCCGGAGCTGCGCGAGGATCTCGCGATCGATCGCTTCGATCACCTCGCGCAAGGCTGGCAACTCGCGGGCTTCCGACATCGGAGGAGTATAGACGACAGGTGGATAGCGCCTGCCCGCCGCTACGCTAATGCCACGTCACAGCAGAATTGAACGGTCGAGGCGGAGCTCGAATCCGGAGCCCAACGGGTCGTTTTCCCTCAGCCCAGGGCAACGCCCTGGGATTGGCCATCGCCTCATGGCCTGTTGCGGCCTGAAGGGCCGCGCCACCGGTTGAATGAAAATTCGGACCGCCGGTTAGCGCGGCCCCTCAGGCCGCATCGCCTTCCAGGGTTTTTCCTCGGACCCAGGGCGTTGCCCTGGGCTGAGGAAGCCCGGGCCGTTGGCCCGGTGATGCGGTGATGTCGCCAAGGTTGACGGTGCGCTAGACTCCAGACCGCCTTTCATGGAGGAGATCATGGAGGAGACGATGAAGAGATCCCCCGCCTTTATCCTTTTCGTGGGCCTTCTCATGGCTCTCGCGATCGGCGCGTCCGCAGAGACGCCGGCGGCTCCCGCTCCGGGCGGTGTCCTGCTGAAGGTCCACGTCCCCGGGAAGCCGGAATCCACCTATACGCTCGCCCGGCTCCAGGGCTTCCCGAAGCGGACGGTGAAGGCCCGGGGGCATGGCGGCGAGGAGCACTCCTATACCGGGGTGGCGCTCGGCGACCTGCTGCGCGACGCCGGCCTCCCCGGCGGCAAGGACCTTCATGGCCACTCTCTCCAGAACTTCGCGCTCGTCACCGCCAAGGACGGCTACGCCGTGGTGTTCGCGCTGCCGGAGCTCGACCCCTCCTACACCGACAAGACCGTCCTGCTCGTCTGGGCGCGGGACGGCAAGCCGCTGGCGGACGATACCGGGCCGCTGCAGGTCGTGGTCCCCGACGACAAACACCCCGCTCGCTGGGTGCGGCAGGTGCGCGCCGTCGACGTCCACTCGGCAAACGGGAGTGGCGGACCGTCCCCGCTACCGCCGTCCTGACGGCGCCGGCACCGCCTGCGATTCGAGCTGGCGGCACGAATCCCCCGCGCAGGCGCCGAGAGCCCGCGCCAGGCTCGACATCCGCGCCAGCCAGGCCGGGTCGAGGTGAGGGGCCAGGTTGTTCAGCTCGTCCGGATCGCGCCGCAGGTCGTAGACCTCCCGCTCGCCGGTGCCGTACTCCACGTACTTGAAGCGCGTTGTCCGCACTCCGAGGTGGGAGGGGTAGGCGGCGACCGTCCCATCCTGGGGATCGGGGGGCTCCAGGACGCCGTCCGGCACGTTGTTCTCCGGCGCGAACTCGTACTGCTCCAGCAGGATCACCTGCCGCCAGCCGGCGGGCGCCTGTCCGTGCGGCTCATGCAGAATGGGCGCGAACGACCGGCCGTCGACCGGGAACGGGAGCGCCGCTCCGGCCAGGTCGGCGATCGTCGGCACGAAGTCGACGCTCGACGTCACCGCGGCGGTGGCGCTGCCGGCCGCGATGCCCGGGCCGCGCACCAGCAGAGGCATGTGGACGTCGGTCTCGTAGGGCGTGTACTTGCCCGCCTTCAACCGGTGCTGCCCCATATGGAAGCCGTTGTCCGAGGTGAAGAAGATGTAGGTGTTGTCGAGCTGGCCGGTCTCCTCCAGCGCCTGGACCACCGCCGCCACTGCCTCGTCCACCGCCTGCAGCGACTGGATCCGGCGGCGGTAGAGGGCGTCGATCGCCTCCAGATCCTTCGCCGTCAGCCGGGCGAGCTTGCGGATCTTCTCCGGCTTGTCCCGCACGTCGGCCTCGTTGAACGAGGGGGTCCGCGGCGCCTTGAGGCCGGGGAAGAGGTTCGCGTGGCGCGGCGCCGGAGTGGCCGGCTTGTGCGGCGCATAGGTCGCCAGGTAGAGGAAGAACGGCTCGCCCGCCGCCGCCGAGCGGTGGATGAAGCTCGTCGCGTGGCCGGCGATCACATCGGTCAGGTAGTCCTGGGGCTCCCTGGCGTGCACCACCAGCGCGCCGTTCTCGTTGAGGGTGTAGTGGAAGTTGGTATAGGGAGAGCCCGCCGCCGGGCTGACGAACTCGTCCCAGCCCGGCGGGATGTGCGTGGGGTCTTCGTGCCGCGGGTAGTTGTTCAGGTATTTGCCGAACAGGGCGGTGCGGTAGCCGGCGGCGTGGAGGGCGGTGGCGATCGTGGTCGCCTCGTGGCCCAGCGCCTCGAACTTGGCGAAGCCGCCCCCCGGGGCGCGATTGTTGTAGATCTTGTGGTTGTGCGGATAGAGGCCGGTGAAGATGGTGGATCGCG
This sequence comes from uncultured Acidobacteriota bacterium, assembly GCA_963698025.1. Lineage (GTDB taxonomy): Bacteria > Acidobacteriota > Thermoanaerobaculia > Multivoradales > UBA5704 > DATARR01. The sequence continues at coordinate 6,375,718 of OY969112.1, forward strand.
ACGGGCAGCAGAGCGACAGCGGCACGAAGTCCTGCTTGAACGTCATCCCCTGCCGGGCGATCAGCTCCCGGGTCCGCGGCATGAAGTCCAGAGATTTGAGGGCGAGGTCCTGGTCGTCGGTGAGGATGAAGACGACGTTCGGCCGTGCCGAGGCGAGACGTGGGCCCGAGGCGGCCTGGACGGCCGCCAGGGCGAGGACCAGGGGGAGGAGCAGGATGCGACGGACGAGAGCCATGAGCTGGAGATCCCCTCTTTGAACGGATTCTGTAAGATGTCTTCCTCTACAGACCCTATGCGGAAAACGGGTCTCGATCCGGTCATCGAGGGAGGGGAAAGGTCCAGTACAACCGCTTCGGCGACGTCGGCATCAACGAGAAGATCGATCCTGGTGCCGTGCTAGAGTTCGCGCTCCACCCTTTGCAAGGAGATCTCATGCCGAAGTTTTTGCGTCTGCTCGCCGTCTTGTTGTTCGTGGCGACCGCCTTCTCCGCCCGCCTCGCCGCTTTCCCTCAGCCAATTCCGATGTGCTACAGCTATCTGCCGCACTACGGCTACCCCGACCCGTCCTGGACGTACAGCCACCAGTGCTATGAGGGAACGACGGTCTGGAACGTGTATATCGACTTCAGGGGAAATTGGAAGCTCTGCAGCTCCAACATCCTGCCCTGAGGGAATGACGCAGGGGCGCGGCCCAGTCCAGCGGGAACGGCTGGGTGGCTCCTGGACTCGCTCCTAATACCACGTCAAAGCAGAATTGAAGGGTCGAGGCGGAACTCTAAACCGGAGGCCCAACGGGCCGTTTTCCCTCAGCCCAGGGCATCGCCCTGGGATTGGGTCATCGCCTTATAACCTGTTGCGGCCTGAAGGGTCGCGCTATCGGTTGGGTGAAAATCCGGACCGCCGGTTAGCGCGGCCCTTCGGGCCGCATCGCCTTCCAGGGTCCCCTCGGAACCCAGGGCGTTGCCCTGGGCTTAGGAAGCCCGGGCCGTTGGCCCGGTAATGCGGTATGTCGCACCACAAAGAACCCGTCAATTTAAGGTTGACGGTGTACTAGCAGTAGCAGGTGGGCGAGGTGCACCTCTCGGTGCAGAGATGGTTGCAGTAGGTGACCGGCGTGGTGAGGCCGCCGGCGATCTGCTGCAGCTTCCAGGACTCGAGATCGCGGAGTGTCTCGCGCGAGATCTTCAGCTTGCTGACTTTGCGTGCTTTCATCGCAGGGTCTCCTCCAGGGAATCGACGGCTTGGACGACGGGATCGGCGCGCCCACGCGCGCCTGCCGGGAACGATGGCGCGATCATAGAGGACAACGCCGGGACGGGCAAACGGCGGCGGCGCGCCCGTCGGCGGAGAAATCAGACCGGGGCAAGCTGATGGGGCAGGCGGCGGTATCTCCCGGGCTCATACCGTCCCGACATCGAGAAAACGGGTGAGCCAATCGACCGCCTCCCGCATCGCCGTTCCCCACTCCTCTGCGCTCATCAGATGGGGAGCGCCCGGGATTTCCACGTAGCGGAGGCGCTCGGGGGCGCTGCGATAGTGGAGTTTGAGGATACGGTGGAAGGCGCGGGCGCTGGCCGGGGGGACGTTGACGTCCTTCTCCCCGGTGATCGAGAGGAGAGCGACGGGGAAGAAGCCGCCGGGGTGTCGATGCGGGCTTTTGGGGTGGCGCCACTCGGGCGAGCCCAGGAGGGACACGGCAGCCCACAGGCGCGGCTCGGCGGGGATGGCGCCGTAGGTGACGTAGGCGCCCATGGAGATGCCGAAGAGGGCGAGCCGTTCGCGTTCGGCGAGGCCGGTGTTCGTCAGGACGTCCAGGATCGCCGGCACCTCGGCCGCCGTCTCCGTGACCAGGGAGAGGAAGAGGGGCTCGACCTCCTCCCAGGGCCCTGCGAAGCGCGCCTCGAAATCCGCAAGCCGGCGCTCGCCATGCCCCGCGGCGTCGATCCCCACGGCGAGAAAGCCCGCCTCCGCCAGGGTCACCAGCTCCCGCTGCTGGACGTCCTTGTCCGCGCCCAGGCCGTGGTAGACGAGGACAGTGGGGAGGGGGAGCGGGAGACCTTCCTGGCGAACCAGGAGGGCGGGAGCGGGGCCAAGGCGTCTGCGGTCGAAGAGGATGGCCATCAGGAGGATGTTACCGGATCGCTCATCCGATCGCCTGGAGCCGCCTCCGAAGCTGGCGATTCCGCTCTGGAAACCCGGGATTCCAGCCCGGAAACCCGAGATTCTGATCCAGAAGCCCGAGATTCCGGCGCAGAAGCCTGAGATTCCAGCGTAGAAGCCTGAGATTCCGGGCTGGATCTACAAGCTTCCCGTCCAGAAGTCTGAGATTCTGCTCTGGATCTACAGGCTTCCGGTCTGGAAGCCTGAGATTCTGCTCCGGATCTACATGCTTTTCGTCCAGAAGCCTGAGATTCCACGCTGGATCTACATGCTTTTCCGCCGGAAGCCCTGAATCCCGGTTCGAGCTGCGGGCTTTCAGGCGGTGCCCTTCGGCTCTACGTTGTACCCCCGCTCCCCGAACGGCGTGAGCTTCTCGAGCCACAGCTCCTCGAGCGCCTTGAGGTCGCCGGAGGGATCGTAGGCGGGGAGGTCCGAGGGCGGCAGGGTGTCGAGGATCTCGAGCTCGAAGGCTTCCGGGCCGAGCTGGTTCCAGTCCTGCTGCAGGGCGCGGTTGCGGTGATTGCCGAAGCCGAGCTGTGCCCGGAGCCGGTTGAGCATCGACGGCAGGTCGACGCTCGTGCCGATCAGCACCTTTCCGTTGACGGTATTCCGTATCTGATACACGCCCATCGGGCGCGCGGTTTCCTTGTATTCGCGTTTCAGGGCCTTTTTGTCCATGGCCGTTTTGTACCACAGGCCGTTTCGAGCCGGCCCGTGAAACGGAACGCGGTGGAAACGCATTACAATTGGGAACAGGGAGGAAACCCGCATGAAGGTACCGGTGGGCTGCCGGAAGCTGGTCCGGATGATCGTTCTCCTGGGACTCGCCGCGGCGGTCTCGTCCCCTGGCGCGACCGCACAGACGCCCGCGGTGCCGGCGGACGCACCCGCCGCGATTCCCGCCGCGCCCCCCGAGCTCGCGACCCTCGCGACCCTCGCGGCCATCGACGCGCAGCTCCATCGTGGCGAGTGGGAGAGCGCCCGCGCCGCCGCGCTGGCGCGCGTCGAGGCGGAGATCGCGAACCCGGCCGCCACGGACCTGGCCCGGTCGGTGGCCCGGCTGGCCCTGGCCGAAGCCGGGCTGGGCCGGGAGGAGGACGCGCTCTGGCACTGGGGCGCGGCCCAGAACCTCGACCCCGCGGCGCTCTCCGCCGCCGATCTGGCCGCTTTCGGCGCCGCCGGCGAGCTCCTCGCCCGCCACCCTCTCCGCGGCCTGGACAAGTCGCCCGCGGGCCTCACCGTCTACCGCGCGGACAGTCCCGGCCTCCAACCCGCCCAACGGGTCGCCGGCGAGATCCCCGAGCTCCCGAAGCCTGCGAAAGGTAAGTCGGCGGATGGGATCGTGCGGATCCAGGGCATCGTCGACCTCGATGGGCACTTCCTGGAGCCGGTCGTGCTGGGGGAAGGGCCTCCCGCCACGATCTACCGGGTGCTCGAAGCCTTGCGGGAGTGGCGCTACGCGCCGGCCCGGCGCGATCTCCACCTGGTCGCGAGCTTCCACAGCGTCTTCGTCGGCGGTCTGCCGGCTTCCGCCCCGCCGTTGCGGCTGGGTCAGCATCCGCCGCCGGGGCCGGGAAGGGAAGCCGTGATCTATCGAGGGGTCAGGGGCCCCGTGCCCCGGCGCGGACCGAACCCGCCGCCGCCGTAACATCGCGCCCTTGGGGGGAGTCCCCTTTCAGCGCACCGTCGCCTCCGGTCCCTTCTTGTCCTTGCAGTCCCTGTTGTCCTTTACGTCCTTGGAGGATCTCGCGAGCTTGTCGTTCCTCGACCCCCTTGCTTCGGAAAACAGGGTACGCTAAATTTAAGCAAGTGTTGCAAGTCAAAAAGGGAGGGAGCTCTATGTCGTGGCATGGTCGTCTCGGAATCGCTGTGGCCTTCGTCCTCCTGGCGTCTGCCGGGGGGAGTACCGGTTGGGGGGACGCCAGTCCGCCGGCGGCCGCCCCAGCCCAACCTGCCGTCCATCCTGCTGCCAAGCCCGCCGCCAGGCCCACGCAGGTCAAGGCGGCGGCCGTCCACGTCCGCCGTGAGATCCACCAGCTCTCGGCTCCGGAGATCGACGCGTTGCGCGCCGGCGTCGCGCTGATGAAGAGCCGCTCCGAGAAGGATCCCACGAGCTGGGCCTATCAGGCGAACATCCACGGTTTCCCCACCAGCGGCTCCGCCGTGTGCGCCCCGCCAACGATCCCGGCGCAGACCGCGTGGGCAACGTGCCAGCACGGCCAGTTCTTCTTCACCGCCTGGCACCGGATGTACGTCTACTACTTCGAGCGGATCCTGCGGGCCGCCATCCAGGAGGCGACCAAAGATCCCACCTACGAATTCTCGCTCCCCTACTGGGACTACGAGAACGCCTCCTATCACGACCTGCCGCAGCCCTTCCGGGTGCCGGCCAGCAACGCGAATTCCCTCTACGTCGCCCAACGGGCGGCGAACTGCAACAACGGGTCCGTGTGCGTGGACGCGGCGACCGCCTCGACGCAGGTGGCGATGAGCCTGACCCCGTTCTGCACCTGCCCCGGCACGTCGAGCTGCTGCAACGGCTGTCTCCCCGGCCTCCAGCCCGACGAAACCTTCGGCGGCCAGTTCGTCCCCCAGCCGGTGCACTACATGCGGGCCTTCGGCGAGCTCGAATCGCAGCCCCACAACGTGGTCCACGACGCGATCGGCGGCGATACCGGCTGGATGGCCGATCCCGACTGCGCGGCCCGCGATCCAATCTTCTGGCTCCACCATGCCAACATCGACCGCCTCTGGCAGGTCTGGCTCAACCAGGGAGGGCGGCTGAACCCGATCAATTGCAGCACCTGGTCGCGGACGCCGTTCACCTTCTTCGACGAGAAGGGGCAGAAGGTCACGAAGACCGCCTGCGACATCCTGAACATGGTCACCCAGCTCGACTATCAATACGATAAGCTGCCGGTGAACAACGTCCAGCTCTGTTCCACTCCACCCGTCACCGGAGCCCAGGCCACGACATCCAACCCGATACCCAAGCGCCAGCTCCTCGCGGCGAGCGCCAAGGCCGCGGTGACGCTGGGGGAGGCCCCGGTGAAGGTGAGCGTTCCCGTGGCCGCCGAGGCCAAGCAGCGCTTCGAGGCCCTGGCGAGCGGCGGCGCCGGCGGGCACATGCGGTTGATCATCGAAGGATTGGAGCTCCTCCATCACGGAGCCTACTACCGGGTCTTCCTGAACCTGCCGGAAGGGCAGGCGCCGGACCCCGCGGGCCCTTATTACATCGGCCAGATCTCCCTGTTCGGGCACATGGGGCATGGGGAGACAGCCTCCCGCAGCTTCGACATCACCAAACAGGTCCAGGCCTTGCGCCGGCAGGGGCAGTGGAAGGGGAACGTGGATCTCACGTTCGTGAGGGCCAATCCGCGGCAGGGCGCGGAGGCCAAGGCGGCGCCGCAGACGTACATGCGCATGGGCAAGGTTTCGATCGTCGAACGTTGAAGCCGGCCGCAAGGCAGAGGAGGAAGCAGGGGAGTCTTCGGGCTCCCCTGCTTCCGTCAATCCTGTTTCCGGAAAAGCATCCAGAAGAGATCATCCCCCGGATAGGGCAGGGGAAGGTTCCGGGGGATCAGCTTTCCCGCTCGTGACAGCGACCGGCCGGGGATCGAGCCGCCGAGCTTGTATTGCAGCAGCGACAGGGCATGCGCGCCGTTCAGCCATTTCGCGGGTCTTCCCCGGGCGACTTCGCTAAGTCCGAATTGTGCCGCGAGATCCCGCAGGGTCGCGGGAGTGAACCAGTGGACGACGCTGGGCGGGCTGTATTCATGCCAGTTCCGTCCGAAGATCCGGGCCGTCCAGCTCTCCCGGTTCCACGTTTCGATCAGCCAGAATCCGCCTGGCCGGGTGATCTCGGACGCCACCTGGAAAGATTTTCGAAGGTCCGTGAAATGGGCGACGACCTGAATCAGGGTGACGAGGTCGAAGCGCTCGCCGGTCTGGAAGCTCTCGAGAGAGCCGGTATCGACGCGCAGGTTCAGCCGCGTCTGCGCGTGATCGCTCATCCGCGGATTGGGCTCCAGGCCCCTGCCGCGCCATCCCGCATCGACCAGCCCCTGGAGCACGAACCCCGCGGCGGCCCCGACGTCGAGCGCGTCTCCCGCCGGCATGTGCTTCTGGAGCAGCTTGCCGTACCGGCGTCCGTGACGCCTCAGGATCTCCTGCTCGGCGATATAATCGCTGTACCCCGCGCCACCGCCGGTGAAGTACTCGTCCGTGTAGACACGCTCTACGTGCCCCAGCGGATCTCCCAGGTCCGCGGACCGATGGCCGCAGCCGGTGCAGCCGAAGATGCGGTAGCCTTCTTTGAGAAAGAGGGGGCGCATCGTCCCGTCGCAGATCTGGCAGTTCATGAGTTGATTGTGGTGGGCAAGCGTGGACCGGCTTTCCAGCGTGTTCTAGCATAAAGCTGGATTGATCTCGCGGAGGTGCCCTTTGGCCAACTTGAGCATCCTCAAACTTGACGACGACACCTACAACCGCCTCCGGAGCCGCGCGATGCGGCATGGCGTGTCGATGGAAGAGGAGGTCCGCCAGATCCTGAAGCGAGCCGTCTCACCGCCGGAGCGTCTGGGAGATCTGTTTGTGAAGGTGTTCGGCCTTGCCAAGGGCGTAGATTTGGATCTATCCCCCCGCGAGCCGCATGAACCTGTGGACCTCGAGTAGCTCCCGACCGTCAGCCATGATCCCGTAGCCCCCCCTCACTTCGATCTCGTCGGCGATACGGAGTTGGCGAACCCTACGGCCCGAGCGTATAAGCGATCACATAATCCCCGAGCGGCGCGATCGGCAATCCGTGGCCGCCGGCGGCGATCACCACGTACTGCTTGCCGTCGGGGCCGCGGAAGGTCATCGGCATGGAGCGGGCGCTGGTGGGGAGGTCGGCCTTCCAGAGCTCTTTGCCGGTGGCGACGTCGAGGGCGCGGAGGGCGCGGTCGACCGTTCCGGCCATGAAGACGAGGCCGCCGGCGGTGACGATGGGGCCGCCGAGGGAGATCGCGCCGTGCTCCGCGGGGGGCGCCGGGCTCGCGCCCATCTGGGGCATGCGGCCGATCGGAACCGTCCACTTCACGGCGCCGCTGTCGGCGTCGACCGCGTTCAGGGTGCCCCAGGGGGGCGGCGTACACGGCCAGCCGCCCGGCGCGAGGAGCATGCGGCGGGCCATGCCGTAGGGGGTCCCGGTCTGGCGGGCGAACTCCCAACCGCCCGCCAGGGTGCGGCCGGGGCTCTCCCGTTCGCGATCGTAATCGGCGCGGGGGATCAGGCGGACCTCCGCGAACAGGTTGTTGATCGGAATCAGCAGCAGGCGGCTGGCGGGATCATAGGCGGCGCCGCTCCAGGCCATGCCGCCGATGTTGCCCGGGGTCATCAGCGATCCGCGCAGGCTGGGCGGGGTGAAAACCCCTTCGGAACGGAGCTTGGCGATCTCCTCGCGGCACCATTTGCGGTCGGATTCGGAGCCCTGGATCTCGTCGGCGTTCAGCTTCTGCAGCGCCAGCGGGTGGGGGAGCACGGGGAACGGCTGCGTGGCCGACGCGACTTCGCCCGCGATATCGCTCTTCGGCACCGGCCGCTCCTCGGCGCCGAACACAGGCTCGCCGGTCTCGCGATTCAGAATAAAAAAGTTTCCATCCTTGGACCCGACGCCGAGGGCAGGGATCGTCTTCCCGGCCCGGTGGACGTCGAACAGCACCGGCGGCGAGGCGACGTCGTAATCCCAGAGGTCGTGGTGGACGAGCTGAAAGGACCAGACGCGCTCGCCGGTCTCGGCGCGCAGGGCCACGATGGAGTTCGCGTAGCGGTTGTCGCCCAGCCGCTCGCCGCCGTAGTAGTCGGGGCTGGCGCTGCCGGTGGGGACGAAGACCAGGCCGCGTTCGGGGTCGGCGGCGATCACCGACCAGGCGTTGGCGGCGCCGGTGCGTTTCGCGCTGCCGTTCTTCCAGGTCGCGGCGCCGGGGTCTTTCGGGTCCTGCGGGATCGGGTCCCAGGTCCACTTCAGCTTGCCGGTGACGGCGTCGAAGCCGCGTACCTCGCCGCTCGGCTGGCCGATGGAACCGTTGTCGGCGATGCCGGAGCCGACCACGATCGTATTGCCGATGACGGCGGGCGGCGAGGTCTCCTCGTAGTCGGCGTAACCGTCGGCGGCCGGCGGGATGCGCAGGCCGCGGCGGAGATCGACGACGCCGTTCGCGCCGAAATCGGCGCACGGCTTGCCGGTGGCGGCGTCGACCGCGATCAGGTGCGCGTCGATGGTCGCGAGGTAGATGCGGCGCTGGCCGGACGGGGACTTCCAGGTGGAGACGCCGCGGCTGGCGAAGTCGCCGTAGCCGGCGTCCTTGTCGATCTTGGCGTCGTAGGCCCAGCGCTGCCGGCCGGTGACGGGATCGAGCGCCAGGATGCGGCCGAGCGGCGTCGGGAGATAGAGGGTGCCGTCGACGTAGATAGGGGTCGCCTCGAAGGCGGTGGGCCGGGAGTCCTTGGGCTGGTAGGCGTCGCCGGTGCGGAAGGTCCAGGCGACCTTGAGGGCGTGGACGTTGCCGCGATCGATGGTGGCGAGCGGCGAGAAGCGCTGGCCGCCGGGATCGTTGCCCCACGCCGGCCAGTCGGCGGCGGGCGGCGTGGCCTGGGTGGCCTGCGAATGCGCCGGCGGCGTCTGCGGGATCGCCGGGGCGGCCCAGAGCGCCGCGCCGGCAAGAGCGAATGTCAAGGTTCTCGAGATCATGATTTCCCCCCGGTTCCGGACGATACCAGAGTGACGGGGGGTAGGCTCAGAAGGGGCGGCTCCGGTAACGGCGCCGTTGAGGGCGACCGCAGGTCGCCCCTACAACCTTCGCCGTGCAATCAATTCATGCCAGAGGTTGTAGGGGCGACCTGCGGTCGCCCTCAACGGCTCACGCCAGCTCGTCGTCCTCGCCCGGGTCCGCGGGTTGCGCGGCCGGCTTCTCCTCCGGCGCCGCCGGATCGTAGGCGCGGCGGACCTTGAATTCGTGCCGGCTGCCGCTCCCCTCCACCGTCAGCACGAGGTAGAGGTGCTTGCCGTCGTTCGAGACGATGTAGGACTCCGTCCGCTTCGGCCCCTTGTCGGGCTTCACCTGCACGGTCAGCGCGCCGTCCGGGTCCAGGCTCGCCTGGAGCTCCGCCGGTCCGCCGGGCGCTTTGTCGTCGCGCACCTTGCTGCCGTCGGCGCGCAAGGTCCGGGCGTGCCCTTCCTGATCGGTGATCGTCACCTGGCTGCCCTGCTGGGTGATGGTCAGCGTGTTCAGGGCCGCCAGGGAGGGGCGCTGCCCTTCCGCGGGCCGGCCCTCGCCGGAGCTCTCCACCCCACCGCCGGGCGATCCGCCGCCAGGATAGCCGCCGCCTCCACCCCGCCGCCCACCGCCGCGGCCGCCTCCACCGCCACCTCCGTGCCGGCCCATCCCTCCCGAGGACCCACCTCCGGAGCCGTGCTGCTGCTGATCGTTCTCCCGCATCCGGGCGGTCAGGTCCTCGTCGAGCGTCCAGGTCCCCTGCAGGCCGGGGTGCTGCGCCGAGCCTTGACCGGTCGCGGTGGCCGGGCTGAGCGTCGCCAGCGCCAGGGCCAGGAGCCCCAGCGTCCATTCGAGTTTTCTGCCACGTTTCGACATGTTCCGTCTCCTCGTCGTCATGACGGCAGGGTAGGACGGCGGGGCGGAGGAGTCTTCACGGGCAGGAAAGGAATTTGTAAGCGACGTAAAGTTTCCCCGGGCTCCGTCTCAAGGGGCCGGCACGGGATCGTAGGCCCGGCGGATCGTGGCTTCGGGCTGCCGGCCGTCCCATGCCAGGGTCGTGACCAGATAGAGGTGCTTGCCGTCGTTGGAGACGATGTAGGACTCCGTCCGCCGCCGTCCTCTCGTGGGGTTCACCCGCACGACCAGCGAGCCGTCCTTGTCCCACTTCGCCTGGGTCTCGACCGGGCCGCCCGGGGCTTTGTCGTCCCGGACCTTGCTGCCGTCGGTGCGCAGGACGCGCGCGTGCCCCTGCTGGTCGGTGATCGTCACCTCGCCGTTCCCCTGCGTGATGGTCAGCGTGTTCAGCGCCGTCGGCGCGGCATCCTTGCCGGAGCCGTCGGGCAGGTCGCGGGACGGCAGGTTGGGCAATCCGTCGGGCGGTCCTCCCAGACCTCCCCGGGGCGCTCCGGGCTGTCCGACCGGAAGGCCGCCTTCGTCCGGGCGCCCGTTGCCGAGGCCGCCCACCCCCTCCATCACCCCCACCTGGGGAGGGGGATCTTCCCGATGGTTCTGGCCGATCCGGGCGGTCAGATCCTCGTTCAGTCTCCAGGTCCCCTGGAGACGGGGGTTCCCGGCCTCACCCGAACCGGCGGCGGAGGCCGGGGCCGGATCCGAGAGGACCGCCGCCATCGCCAGGGCCAGCAGCCCGAGAGTCCATTCCAGTCTTCTTCTTCCACTTCCACGTCGCGGCATGTCCCGTCTCCTCGCCGTCATGACGGCAGTGTAGCGGCGTGGAAAGGATACGTCTTCCGAGGGGCGGGACGGAATTTGTAAGCGATGTAAGTTTTCCCGGCGCGCGGAATCCACCGGCGCGGACGGCTGTTAAACTGCCGGTGATGAGATCCCGGCGGCTCGCGCAGAAGCTCCCCCTCGCCTTCCCGGTGCTGCTGGTGCTTCTGCTGGCTCTTCTCGCCTCTCTCCAGTATCGCTGGAGCGGCAAGGTGAGCGCGCTCGAGCGGCAGCGGATGGAGTCGAGCCTCTTCATCGCCGGCGCCCACTTCAGCGAGGATTTCGACCGCGAGGTCACCCGCATCTTCGTCTTCTTCCATCCGGACTCCAGGGAGCCGGCCGGCGACCGGCTCGACCGCACCGCCCGCCAGTATGACCGCTGGATGGCCGAGGCGCCCCATCCGAACCTGGTGCGCGACGTTTTCCTCCTCCTCCCCGGGGATGGCGGTCTCGAGGTCCTGCGGCCGGCGGAGCACCGCTTCGCGCCCTCCCCCTGGTCGCCTGATCTGGTGGAGGCGCGGCGGCGCCTGGAACAGAATCCCCCGCCGCACGGCGGCTTCGGCATCGGTACGGTCGCGATGGGGGACGTCCCCGGCCTGGTGATCCCTCTCGCCTTCCCGCGCCCGCCGGAGGCCGGCCAGGCCCCGGACCCGCTGGCCGGCGCCTACCTGGTGGTGCGGCTGGATTGGAAGACGATCACCGGCGAGATGCTCCCGGCCCTGACCCGCCAGTACTTCGTCAGCCCTCGGGGCGCCGCCGACTATGTCGTCGCCGTGCGCGAGACCGAAGCCCCGCACCGGGTTCTCTTCGTTTCCGATCCCAAGATGACCCCGCGCGCGTTCGGCGCCGGCGACCTCCAGTTGGGGATGTTCGGCCTGCGCCCCTTCGAGGAGCTGCGGTCGCTCTCGACCGAGCACGAGGCAAACGGCCGCCGCCCGCATCCGCCCGAGCCCCCGCGGGTCCATCTGGGGATGCCGCCGCCGGGCGACCGGCACCACCGGCGTGACTCGGAAGCCTGGCAACTGCTGATCCGGCACCGCGACGGCACCCTGGAGGAGGCGGTCGCCGCCATCCGCCGGCGCAACCTGGCGATCAGCCTCGGCATCCTGGCGCTGCTCGGGATCACGTCCGGAATGATGTTCGTGACCACTCAGCGGGCGCAGCGCCTGGCGAACCAGCAGATCGAATTCGTGGCCGGCGTCACCCACGAGCTGAACACGCCGCTGACCGCCATCCGCTCGGCGGGGCAGAACCTCGCCGACGGCGTGGTGGCGGAGCCCGGCCAGGTGAAGCGGTACGGCGCGCTGATCGAGAGCGAGGGGCGGCGCCTCTCTGACATGGTGGGCCAGGCCCTGGAGTTCGCCGGCATTCAATCCGGACGCCGGATCTATCATCCGGGGCCGGCGGACGTGGGGGAGATCGTCGACGGCGCCCTCCAGGACTGCCGCTGGCTGCTGCGGGAGAAGCGGATCCAGGTGGATCGGGAGGTCGAGCCCGGCCTGCCCTCCGTCCTGGTGGACGCCGCCGCCCTGCGCCGGGCGGTCGCCAACCTCATCGAGAACGCCGTGAAGTATGGCGGCCGGGCGGCCTGGATCGGCGTCCGGGTGCGGCGGGCGGCCGCCGGGCCGGTGGAGATCACCGTCGCCGACCGCGGCCCGGGCATCCGCCGGGAGGATCTGCCGCACCTCTTCGAACCCTTTTTCCGCGGCCGCGACGGCGCGACGGCGGGGGTCCCCGGCAGCGGCCTGGGCCTGAGCCTGGTGCGCCACATCGCCGAGGCCCACGGCGGCCGGGTCACGGTGGCGACCGGAGTGGGGGAGGGGGCCGCCTTCACCCTGCAACTTCCGGCCGCCGACGCCGCCGAGGAGATGCGGGGCGTGGAGGCGCCGGCGTGAACGCCGAGGCCGCGCTCCCGGAAGCGCCCTCGGCTCCGCGCCGCATCCTGCTGGTGGAGGATGAGCCGAGCCTGGTGCTCACCCTCTCCGACCGCCTGATCAGCGAGGGGTACGAGGTCGAGACCGCCGGCGACGGCGAGGAGGGGCTGTCGCGGGCGCTGGAGGGGTCCTTCGATCTCATCCTTCTCGACGTCATGCTGCCGCGCCGGGACGGCTTCGAGGTCTGCCGTGAGCTGCGGTCGCGGGGGATCCAGGTGCCGATCGTCATGCTCACCGCCCGCGGCCAGGTGGTGGACCGGGTGGTGGGGCTGAAGCTGGGGGCGGACGACTACGTGACCAAGCCGTTCGAGATGATCGAGCTGCTGGCCCGCGTCGAGGCCCTGTTCCGCCGCGCGCGGGCACCGCTCTCCGCGGCGGCGGGCACCTATACGGTGGGCGACGTCCGGGTCGACTTCCGCCGCGCCGAGGTCTTCCGCGGCGGCGAGCCGGTGACCCTCTCGGCGCTGGAGTTCAAGCTCCTCACCTACTTCATCCAGAACCGCGGCGCGCTGCTCACCCGCGACGAGCTGCTCGACAAGGTCTGGGGGTACGACGCCATGCCGACCACCCGCACGGTGGACGTCCACGTCGCCTCCCTGCGCCAGAAGCTGGAGCGCAACCCGTCGCGCCCCGAGCTGATCCTCACCGCGCACCGGCGCGGCTACCGCTTCGCCGGCTGAGCGGTCGGCTGATCCGGTTTACATACCTTACAAATTTCTTGCGTCCTCCTGAGGACTGCGGATCCATGAGGACCTATGCTGGCGATCGAGGACACCACGGCGCCGCAACGGAGCGGCGCCTTGAAAGGAGATCGACGATGAAAAGGCTTTTGACCTATGCCCTGAGCGCCACGATGGTGCTGGGCGCCGCCTTCGCCGTCCATGCGCAGGGTCATGGCTTCCACGGCAAGATGGCGGGGACGCCGGGGATGATGGCGCACCACGAGGAGTTCCTCGCCAAGGCCCTCGACCTGACCGCCGACCAGAAGACCGCCACCCAGAAGCTGCACGCGGAGCTGCTCGCCAAGTCCCAGCCGCTGATGACGCAGCACCACCAGCAGATGGACGAGATCAAGACCCTGCTCGACGGCACCAACCCGGACGCCACCGAGATCGGTCAGAAGGTGATCGCGGCCCATGCCACCGGCCAGCAGCTCAAGGCCCTGCACGAGGATTTCAAGACCAGGCTCGGCGCGCTGCTCACGCCCGCCCAGCAGACCAAGCTCCAGCAGATGGAGCAGATGCACCACGGCCACGCTCCCTCCGACGGTCCGCCGGCGGAGTTCTAGATAGCGCTCACTCCTTGTTCCTGGCGGGCCGGGCCCAACGCACGCGGGCCGGCCCGCGATTTTTTCTGCCTGCGTTGACATCCCAGCCTCTTACACGTCTTTGCCCGTCGGGTCCGCCTGCCCTTCGAATCCTCACCCTCGGTCCCTTCCAGGGGGAGAGGGAGGCCGCGAGATCGAAGAGAGGTGTGTGCTCGAAAGGTTGTTTTCTCCCTCTCTCCCTGGGGAGAGAGGGCCGGGGAGTGAGGATTCGAAGGGCAGGACGCCTAAACCAGCCCCGGCGCCTTGAGCACCCTCCCCAGCAACGCTCGTAGATTCCCGGCCGCCGCCTGTCCGGCGGCGAGCACCTCCTCGTGGGTCACCGGCACTTCGGAGAGCCCCGCCCCCGGGTTGCTCACCATTGAGACGCAGAGGCAGCGCACCCCCATGTGATGGGCGGCGAGGACCTCCAGGACAGTCGACATGCCGGTGACGTCGCCGCCCAGCAGGCGGAGCATCCGCACCTCGGCCGGGGTTTCGTAGCTGGGGCCGGCCAGGCCGGCGTAGATCCCCTCGGTCAGCGGGATGCCGAGCGCCCCGGCGGCCTGCCGGGTCAGCTCGCGCAGCCGGGGATCGTAGGCGGCCCCCATGTCCGGGAAGCGGGGTCCCCACTCCGGCGGGAGCTGGCCGCGCAACGGATTCAGCCCCGTCAGGTTGAGGTGGTCCGCGATCAGCACCAGGTCACCGGGGCGGTGGTGCGGCTGCAGGCCGCCGGTGGCCATGGTCATCACCAGCGCCTTGGCGCCGAGCAGGGCGGCCAAGCGGACCGGGAAGACCGTCTCGTGCGCGTTGTACCCCTGGTAGGAGTGGAGTCGACCCTTGAAGTAGAGGACCGGGCGGCCGGGGAGCGGCTCGAACATCTCGACGACGTGCGGGTGCCCCTCGATGGCGTGGGTCTCGAAGGGGAGGAGGAACTCCAGCTGGATCGGCCCGTGAGTTCGTTCTCCCAAGTCCACCGCCAGACCGGAGCCGGAGACCAGCGCCACCTCCGGCCGTGGCCAGCCCAGAAGGTCGAACCGCTCGACGGCGGACTTGTGCTGCTCGATGAGAGTCTCCAGATCCGCTGAAGCCTCCTCCAGGGGGCGGTGGACCAGCCCTTCCAGTTCGTCGGTCTCGTTCATGGGCGCGTATCGTAGCAGTGCGGACCCGTCCGGTAAGATGTCATCCCCGCCGAGCCGCGGGGTGGCCGTCCTTCCTGGCGGTCACGCTACAAGGAGATGACAGCATGAAGAAGACCTTCCTCAAGCTCGCCTGCGCCAGCGCCCTGCTCGCTCTGACAGCCCTGGTGCCGACCCCGGCGGCGGCTGGCAAGTGCGCCACCTGCCCGGAGCTGCTCCAGTGGTGCAAGTCGTTCTGCGGCAGCAACAACATCGTTTTCCACTGCCAGGATCTCAACCCCTGTCCGGGCACCTGCACCTGCGGTTGAGCCGCTAGTTTACTGGCGCCCGGGCCTCGGGGCACGGGCGCCTTCAATCCCCTCGCCTTTCTCGGATAGGCTATCCGCTCTCAGGGAAGAGGAGAGGGGAGTCCATGTCCGAGCTCGACGAACAGATCCAGAACCGGCGCGAGAAGCGCCAGCGGCTCGCGGGTGCGGGGATCGCCCCCTATCCGCACCGTTTCGATTGGGACCAGGAGCCCTCGACGGTCAAGCGGCAGTACGGCGAGAAGACAGCCGAAGAGCTGGAGGCCGCCGGCCTCAGGCTGCGGGTGCCCGGGCGGATCCGTTCCATCCGCCGCCAGGGGAAGCTCGTCTTCTCCGACATTCACGACGGCAAGGAGAAGCTGCAGCTCTTCATCCGGCTGGCCGACGTGCCGGAGGCCGCCCGGATGGTGCTGGAGAACCTCGATCTGGGGGACATCGTCGGAGCGTCCGGGACATTGATCCGGACGCGCACGGGGGAGCTGTCGCTCAAGGTGGACGACCTGACGCTGCTCTCCAAGGCGGTGCGGCCGATGCCGGAGAAGTGGCACGGCCTGGCCGACATCGAGACGCGCTACCGCCAGCGCTACCTCGACCTCGCCACCAGCGAGGAGTCGCGGCAGGTCTTCGAGGCGCGGGCGGCGATCGTCAAGGGGATCCGCGAGTTCCTCGACGCCCGCGACTTCCTCGAGGTCGAGACGCCGATGATGCAGGTGATCCCGGGCGGGGCCACCGCCCGGCCGTTCAAGACCCACCACAACGCGCTCGACCTCGACCTCTACCTGCGCATCGCGCCGGAGCTCTACCTGAAGCGACTGCTGGTCGGCGGCATCCCGCGGGTCTACGAGATCAACCGCAACTTCCGCAACGAGGGGATCTCGACCCGCCACAACCCCGAGTTCACGATGCTCGAGTTCTACTGGGCCTACGCCGACTACCGGCAGATGATGGACCTCACCGAGGAGCTGCTCTCCGGCCTGGCGGAGAGGGTGAGGAGACTGCTGGGCCGCGAGCAGCTCACCTGGGAGGGGCGGCCGGTCGAGCTCGCCCGGCCCTGGCAGCGGCTGACGATGCGGGAGGCGGTCACCCACTACGCGGGGGTGCCGGCCGAACGGCTGGAGACGCTGGAGTCGGTGCGCGCCGTGCTGGAGGAGAAGGGGTTGCCGGTCCCGGCGGGGGGCACCTACGGCCACCTGCTGATGGGGCTCTTCGAGCAGACGGTGGAGGAGCACCTGTTCGCGCCGGTGTTCATCACCGACCACCCGACCGACGTCTCGCCGCTCTCCAAGCAGCGGCCGGACGACCCCCGGTTCACCGAGCGCTTCGAGCTGTACGTCGCCGGCATGGAGATCGCGAACGCCTTCAGCGAGCTCAACGATCCGGACGTGCAGGCCGAGCGCTTCCGCCAGCAGGTGACGGCGCGGGCGACCGGCGACGCCGAGGCCCACCTCTACGACGCCGACTACGTGCGGGCCCTGGAGCATGCCATGCCCCCCGCGGCCGGCATCGGCATCGGCATCGACCGCCTGACCATGCTGCTGACCGACCGGCAGTCGATCCGCGACGTGATCCTGTTCCCGCTGATGCGGCCGGAAGCGGGGGAGTAGCCTCTCAGTTCCCGTCCATGTCTTCGTAGGGGCGCAGCATGCTGCGCCCGCCAACGGTGGCCGAAGGAAGAGGGCGCAGCATGCTGCGCCCCTACAGGAGAGGGGAGGATGCCTGGACCCCCGCCCCGCCACCCTTCCTGATATCGTTTCATCTCGTTCATGGGAGGACAATGATCCGAGCTAGACCCTCGAAGCTCCTGCTCCGCAAGCTCCCGTTCCCGGCGCTGATCGCGCTGCGCTATCTGCGCAGCACGCGCCGGGACGCCTTCGCGAGCTTTCTCTCGGTGGTGGCGGCCGGCGGGCTGGCGCTGGGGGTGGCGGCGATGGTGCTGTCGCTGGCGGTGATCTCGGGGTTCCAGAGCGCGCTGCGCTCGGAGCTGCTCGGCCGCACGCCGGAGATCGAGGTCGAGCTCCCTCCCGGCGCCGACGCCGCGGCCGCCCGGCAGGCGGCACTGCGGGTGCCGGGGGTGGTCTCGGCGCAGATCCAGGTGCGTGGCGGCGGCTGGCTGGTCGAGCGCGGCAAGGTGCAGCCGGTCGAGCTGGTGGGTTTCGACGGGCGGGTGCCGCGGACCTTCCCCGGCGCGGCCGGCCGGCCCGAAGGGCTCTACGTGCCGGCGACGCTCGCCGCCCGCTGGGGTTTGAAGGCCGGGGCCTCCCTGGAGGTCGTCTCGCCGCGCCCGACCCTCACCCCGCTGGGGCCGCAGCCGCGCGTGCGCAGCCTCCTCCTCGCCGGCACCTACGAGGGGGCGCGCACCCAGGAGGAAAAGGAGCCGGTCGCCCTGCCGCGCGCGGTGGCCGAGACGCTGCTCGGGACCGCGGACCGCCGGCTGGACGTCGAGGCGGGAGGGCTCGACGCCGCCCTCGACGCGGCGGTCCGGCTGCCGGCCGCGCTGCCGCCGGGGAGCGCGGTGCGCACCTGGAAGGACCTCAACCGTCCGCTCCTCTTCGCCCTGCGGCTGGAGAAGCTGGTGATGTTCGTCGCCGTGTCGCTGATCGTCCTGGTGGCGTCGCTGGCGCTGGTGGCGGACCTGGCGCTGATCATCTCCAGCAAGCGGCCGGAGATCGGCATGCTCGGCACCCTGGGCGCGACCCCGGCGGCGCTGCGGCAGGCCTTCGTGCTGCTGGGCGGGCTGGTCGCCGGCGCCGGCGTGCTGGTGGGGACGGTGCTCGGCGTGGGGGGGGCCTGGGTGCTGGACCATTACCGGCTGCTGAAGGTGCCGGGGCGGGTCTACTTCCTCGACTACGTCCCCTTCCTCGTCCAGCCGGAGGATCTCGCCGTGGTGCTGCTGATGACGTTCGCGCTCGCCCTCGCCTCCTCCCTCTACGCCGCGCAGCGGGCCGCGGCGCTCGATCCGGTGGAGGCGCTGCGGCGATGAGCCCTCATCACCCCGGCCCTCTTCTCCCGTCCCCTCCCACCCTCCCTCACCGGGAGAAGAGGGAGAAAGACAAAGAATCTCTCTGCAAAGCCCCCTCTCTCCCGGTGAGGGAGGGTGGGAGGGGACGGGAGAGAGGGGGTTGGGAGAGTGAGGGCCCGCCCCGGAGGGGCGTCCAATGAGCGTCGCGGTCCGCGCCCGCAACCTGACCAAGACCTACCAGGACGGCGTCCGGCGGGTCGAGGTGCTGAGGGGGGTCGACCTCGCCGTCGAGCCGGGGGAGATCGTGGCGATCGTCGGCCCTTCGGGGTCGGGCAAGTCGACGCTGCTGCATCTGCTCGGGGCGCTCGACCGGCCGGACGCGGGGACGGTCGAGGTCGGCGGGCAGTCCCTCGCCGGCCTCTCGGGGGCGAGGCTGGCGGCGTTCCGCAACCAGACCATCGGTTTCGTCTTCCAGTTCCATCAGCTCCTGCCCGACTTCACGGCGCTCGAGAACGTCATGCTGCCGGGGCGGATCGCCGGCCTCGAGCCGCACGGGGTGCTGGAGCGCGCCCGCCGGCTGCTGCTCGAGGTGGGGCTCGGGGAGCGGCTCGACCACTTCCCGAGCCAGCTCTCCGGCGGCGAGCGGCAGCGGGTCGCGCTCTGCCGGGCGCTGGCGCTCGAGCCGCCGCTGCTGCTGGCCGACGAGCCCACCGGCAACCTCGACCCGGCGAGCGGCGAGACGGTCTTCGAGCTCCTGCTCTCGCTCCAGGCCCGCCACCGCACGACCGGCGTCCTGGTCACCCACAACCCGGAGATCGCCCAGCGCTGCACGCGGACGCTCCGGCTGGATGGTGGAGTGCTACACCCGTATTGAAAATCGGACACCAACGGGGCTCGGAGGGAGGGTCCGGCGGGAATTTTGCCCGCCTTCCAGGCGCTTCATCGAGTAAGAATCGGACTGCAGGCCGCCCGGCTCCCGCGAGCCCCGCGACCCTCCGCGGAGGTGGCGGCGTGCTAGAATCTGGTTGCTTGAAACAAGACGCACCGCCGCTCTCCATGCTCCTCGCGGTCGAGGTGCGATGCAGCACGCCGGTGTCAGGAGAGGTTGAACAAAATGTTTGAGAAGTACAACGAGAAGGCCCGCCGAGCTCTCTTCTTCGCCCGCTACGAAGCCAGCAAGCTGGGCAGCCGCGTCATCGAATCCGAGCACATCCTTCTGGGCATCCTGCGCGAGGGGGAGGAGACGGTCAGCGAGATCTTCCGGCGTTTCCAGGTCAAGCCGGAGGACATCCGCAGGGAGATCGAAGGCGAGCGGGTCTTCGTCGAGCGGATCTCTTCGACCGCCGAGCTGCCTCTTTCAGAGGAATCGAAAAAGATCCTGGCCTACGCTTCGCATGAGGCGGAGAGCATGCTGCACGCGACGGTCGGCTCCGAGCACCTGCTGATCGGCATCCTGAGGGTCGAGGGGTGCACTGCGATGCGCATCCTCGCCCAGCACGGATTCGACGTCTACACGGTGCGCGAGGAGGTGCTGGCGATCGCCAAGGAGCGCGAGGCCTCGCAGCAGAAGAAGGAGCTGCCGTTCCTCTCCGAGTACGGCCGCGACCTGACGGCGCTGGCCACCGAGCAGTCCTTCGACCCCCTGATCGGCCGCGAGGAAGAGGTGGACCGCATCATCCAGATCCTCTCCCGCCGCACCAAGAACAACCCGATCCTGCTCGGCGAGCCGGGGGTCGGCAAGACCGCCATCGTCGAGGGTCTGGCCCAGCGGATCATCGAGGGGCGGGTGCCGATCTTCCTGGCCAACAAGCGGATCATGGCGCTCGACCTGTCGCTGATCGTCGCCGGCACCAAGTACCGCGGCCAGTTCGAGGAGCGCCTGAAGGGGATCCTCAAGGAGCTCAAGGAGAGCAAGGAGCTGATCGTCTTCATCGACGAGATCCACTCGCTGATCGGCGCCGGCTCGGCCGAGGGGTCGCTCGACGCGGCCAACATCCTGAAGCCGGCGCTGTCGCGGGGGGAGATCTCCTGCATCGGCGCGACGACGCTCAAGGAGTACCGCAAGTACATCGAGAAGGACCGCTCGCTGCTGCGCCGGTTCCAGGCGATCCAGGTGAACCCGCCGACGCCGGAGCAGACGCAGGAGATCCTCGAGGGGGTCAAGGACCGCTACGAGTCCTTTCACAAGGTGCGCTACCGCCCCGAGGCCCTGCGCACGGCGATCTACCAGTCGAGCCGGTACATCCCGGACCGCCACCTGCCGGACAAGGCGATCGACGTCATCGACGAGGCGGGCGCGCGGGTCAAGCTGCGCCGGGTGCGCGACACCCAGAACCTGCGCCGGCTCGAGCAGGAGATCCGCCAGGTGGTCAAGGAGATGAAGGTCGCCATCTCGGACAAGGACTTCGAGCGCGCGGTCTACCTGCGCGAGCGGGAGATCGAGCTGCGCGAGGACCTCGAGAGAATGAGTGTGGCGACCGACGAGACCGGCATCCTCGAGGTGACCCGGCACGACATCGAGGAGGTCATCTCTTCCTGGACGGGGATCCCGGTGGCGGCGCTGCAGAGCGAGGAGGCCGAGCGGCTGCTCAAGATGGAGGAGATCCTGAAGCTGCGGGTGATCGGCCAGGACCGTTCGGTCAACGCCATCAGCCGGGCGATCCGCCGCTCGCGGCTGGGGGTCTCGAACCCGCAACGGCCGATGGGCTCGTTCATCTTCCTGGGCCCCTCGGGCGTCGGCAAGACCGAGGTCGCCCGCCAGCTGGCCGACTTCCTGTTCGGCAACCAGCGGGCGATGATCCGGTTCGACATGAGCGAGTACATGGAGAAGCACGCGGTCTCCAAGCTGATCGGCTCGCCGCCGGGCTACGTCGGTCACGAGGAGGGGGGGCAGCTCACCGAGCGGGTGCGCCGCGCGCCCTACTCGCTGATCCTGTTCGACGAGATCGAGAAGGCGCATCCGGACGTCGCCAACCTGCTGCTCCAGATCCTGGAGGACGGCCAGCTGACCGACGCCTACGGCAACGTGGTCGACTTCCGCAACACGCTGGTGCTGATGACCTCCAACATCGGCAGCAAGCTGGTGCTGCGCGGCGGCCGGGTGGGCTTCGGCGAGGGGACCGAGGAGGCGAGCTTTCAGAAGATCGAGGAGGAGATCCTCGGCGAGCTGCGGCGCACCTTCAGCCCCGAGTTCATCAACCGCATCGACGAGGTGATCGTCTTCAACCCGCTGGGGGAGAAGGAGCTGCGGTCGATCGTGGACATTCTGGTCGACGATGTGAACAATACGCTGGCCGAGCGGGGGCTGCACATCGAGATCTCGGACCCCGCCAAGGAGTGGTTGCTGCACAAGGCGGGCGTCGAGCCCTCGACGGGGGCCCGGCCGTTGCGCCGGGCCATCCAGCGGCACATTCAGGACTCGGTTTCGGAGATCCTCATCAACCAGCACGGGGAGACGATCGATCGCATCGAGGTGGATCTGGAGGGCGGTGAGCTGACGTTCCATACCGGCACCCAGGAGATCGTCATCCCCAGGCGCTGATCCCGCCGGCCGGCGGCGGTTCCCAGCAAGCGAGGGCGGTACCACCCGGCGGCCTTGAGCCGCCGGGGCCATGAAAGGACGAGATTGATGCCTGATGTCATCGTGGGCCGGCGCAGGCCGCGCCGTTGGAGGGCCGTGCGCCGCCTGATGGCGGCGTCGCTGCTTCCTCTGCTGATCTCCGGCGGCATGCGCGCCGCGCGCGCCCAGGCGCTCCCCCAGCCGTCGCCGCAGCCGCGGCCGCCGCACCCGGAGACCAGCGGCCGCACCATCGAGGCGATCGAGTTCAAGGGGCTCAAGTCGCTCTCCGAGGAGACGCTGCGCTACTACCTCGGGATCGCGCCCGGCCAGCCGCTGAACGAAGAGACCCTCAACAAGAACATCAAGCAGCTCTGGGACCGCAACCTGGTCGACGACGTCCAGGTGGAGAGCGTGCCCACGGCGGCCGGCGTCCGCCTGGTGGTGACCGTGGTGGAGCGCCCGGTCCTCCGCTCGATCGACTACGAGGGGCTGAAGCGGATCTCCAAGACCGATCTCCAGGACAAGCTCACCACCCAGCGGGTCCGCGTCCACGAGGGGGAGCCGCTGTCGCTCGGCGAGCTGCAGCGGGTCAAGTCGCTGATCGAGGAGATGTACGGCGAGAAGGGGTACCGCTTCGCGACCGCGCAGTACACCGTCCAGGACGTCGGTCCCAACGAGAAGAAGGTGGTCTTCAAGGTCGACGAGGGGGACCGCGTCCGCATCACGGACATCGAGTTCGAGGGCAACACGGTGTTCGGCGACCCCCACCTGCGCTGGGTGATGAAGGACACCAAGGAGAGCGCGTTCATCTCCCGCGTCAGCAAGAAGGACCTCTACGATCCGGCGAAGCTCCAGGGGGATCTCGACAAGGTCCGCGACCTCTATCACGGCGCCGGCTACAAGAACGTCGTCATCGGCGATCCGAAGGTCGAGGTCCGGGCGGTCGACACCCGGGTGCCCGACCAGAAGCGCCGGATGTTCATCACCATCCCGATCGAGGAGGGGGAGCGCTGGAAGTTCGGCCAGATCTCGATGGAGGGGAACAAGGTCTATCCGGAGAAGAACCTGCTCCGGGCCTTCGACCGCCGGGCGACCGGCTGGCTGCGCTCCAAGGTGATCGACGACGCGGTCAAGGAGATCACGGACGCCTACCACAACACCGGCTACATCTTCGCCCGCGTCGAGCCGGAGCTGGTCGAGCGCCCGGAGCGGGTCGCCGACCTGGTCATCCACATCAACGAGGGGGACCAGTTCAAGGTCGGCCGCATCGAGTTCCAGGGCAACGACCGCACCAAGGACAAGGTGATGCGCCGCGAGCTGCGGGTCTACGAGGGGGGCCTGGTCAACGTGACGGCGATCCGCAACAGCGTCACCAAGGTCAACCAGCTCGGCTACTTCAAGCTCAACGAAGAGAACCCGGTCGACATCGACACCGACACCGAGAAGAAGAAGGTCAACCTGCTCTTCCGGGGGCAGGAGTCGGACCGCACCGAGCTGCAGTTCGGCGGCGGCTGGAGCCAGCTCGACGGCTTCTTCGGCCAGTTCTCGATCAGCACCAAGAACTTCCTCGGCCGCGGCGAGCAGGTCGGCGTCTCGCTGCAGACCGGCAAGCTGCGCGACTACTTCGACCTCTCCTACTCGATCCCCTGGTTCCTCGACAAGCCGCAGAGCGTCGGTATCCGCGCCTACGACGAGAACTACGACTACAGCCTGTACTCGGACCAGGACCGGTATATCCGCAACAGCAAGGGCGCGGTGTTCACCTACGGCCGGAACTTCCGGCTCTTCCAGTCGGCGAGCATCAGCTACAACCTGTCGAAGTACAACGACGAGACCAACATCGTGGTGCCGGCGCTCCTGCCCGGCGAGACGCCGCCGGCGGCCGACGAGCCGCAGCCCGGCAGCACCGTCAAGACGCCGTACCGGATCCATAACTCGTCGCTGCGTCCGGCTTACCTGTTCGACAGCCGGGACAATCCGTTCGACACCACCCGCGGCCAGAAGATCTCGCTCGCCGTCGAGTACGCGGGCGGCCCCCTGGGCGGGGACAACTACTTCCTGCGGCCGGAGGTCGGGTACAGCATCTGGCAGCCGGTGAGCAACTATCCGACGCGGACGCTCATCGCCTTCAACGCCGAAGGGGGGATGATCCACCCGTTCGGCAACCAGCCGATCAACGTGCTCGAGCGCTTCTTCCTGGGCGGCGAGAACAGCATCCGCGGCCACCGCTACCGCTCGATCTTCCTGCGCGACAAGGACGGCCAGCCGCTGCGCGACGCCAACCAGGTCATCCTCGGCGGCGACAGTTACGTCCAATTCAATTTGGAGTACCATTTCGTGCTGGGCGGACCGTTCCGCGTGCTGCTGTTCGGCGACGCCGGCAACGTCTTCGGCGACGGCCAGTCGTTCAACCTGTCGAACCTGCGCAAGACCGCCGGCGTCGAGCTGCGGGTCCTCTTGCCGGTGTTCGGCGCGCCGCTGCGGTTCATCTACGCCAAGAACCTCGATCCACAGCCCCAGGACAGCTTCGAAAGCTTCCAGTTCAGTATCGGGACCAGCTTCTAGCAACGAAGGAGAAGAGACCATGCCGTTTTCCAACCACGTACTCTCCCGAGCCGCCGCCGCCGGCCTCCTCGGGCTTGCGCTCGCGGTGGCTCCGGCCGCCGCACAGGCGGCGTCGACGGCGCCGGCGGCCGGCACGATCCGGATCGCCGTGATCGACACCGAGAAGATCCTCCTGTCGTCGACCGCCGGCAAGAAGGCGGTGGCGGACCTCAAGAAGCTCCAGGATCAGCGGGAGAAGGAGCTCGCCGGCCGAGCCCAGGAGCTCAAGGACCTGCAGGCCAAGATCAACGACGGCCGCCTCTCGCTCGCCCAGGACAAGCTCGCCGACCTCTCCAAGCAGTACGAGGAGAAGGAGATCGGGCTGCGCCGCGCGCAGGACGACGCCACCCGCGAGCTCAACAAGAAGCGCGACGAGATGCTGGCCCAGATCGACGAACGGGTGATGCCGGTCATCAACCAGGTCGGCAAGGATCTCGGCTACACGCTGATCTTCCGCAAGTTCGAGAGTGGGCTGATCTACGCTGACGAGGCGGTGGACATCACCAACGTCGTCGTCCAGCGCCTGGACACCGCCGCCCAGGGTAAGTAACGGCGTGGGCTACCGGCTCGCCGATCTCGCCGAGCTGGTCGGCGGCCGGGTCGAAGGAAACCCGGAGCGCGCCGTCGAGGCGGTCCGCTCCCTGGAATCCGCTGGCCCCCGCGACCTCTCGTTCCTGAAGGACCCCCGTTACCGCGGTCAGGCGGCGGCGAGCTCCGCCGGCGCCCTGCTGGTGAGCCCGGCGCTCGCGGACGCGGCCGCCCTGGGCCGCGACCTGCTGATCGCCGACGACCCGTCCTGGGCCCTGGCACGGCTGATCGCCGCATTCCACCCCGCGGAGAGCCGCGCCCCGGGGGTCCATCCCACGGCCATCCTGGAGCCCGGCTGCGCCGTCGACCCGTCGGCTCATGTCGGCCCCTACGCCGTGATCGGCGCCGGGAGCCGGATCGCCGCCGGGGCGGCCGTCCTCGCCTTCGTCGCCATCGGCCGCGGCTGCGTGGTGGGGGAGGGGGTGGTGCTCCATCCGCACGCCGTGCTCTACGACGGCACCGAGGTCGGGGCGGCGAGCATCGTCCATGCCGGCGTGGTGCTCGGGGCCGACGGCTTCGGCTACGCCACCCACGGGGGAGCCCATCACAAGGTGCCGCAGGTCGGGCGGGTGGTCCTCGAGGAGGATGTCGAGGTGGGGGCCAACTCCACGGTCGACCGCGCCACCCTGGGGGAGACCCGGATCGGGGCGGGCACCAAGATCGACAATCTCGTCCAGGTCGGGCACAACGTCGAGGTCGGGCGGCACTGTATCCTTTGCGGCCAGGCCGGCATCGCGGGGAGCGCCCGGCTGGGGAGCTACGTCGTGCTGGCGGGGCAGAGCGGCGTCGCCGGGCACATCGAGCTCGGGGACGGCGTGCAGGTGGCGGCCAAGTCGGCGGCCCTGGCTTCGGTCGAGCCGCGGACGGTGGTCGCCGGCATCCCGGCGATCGAGATGCGGAAGTGGCGCCGGCAGGCCGTCCTGCTGTCGCGCCTGGACGAGATGAGCCGGCGGGTGCGGGCTCTCGAAAAGAAGCTTGAAGAGGGAGACTGAGTTGAGCGAGCCGACCCCCGAACCGACGGGAAAATGGGACACCGAGTGGATCCTCTCGGTGCTGCCGCACCGCTATCCGATCCTGCTGGTCGACCGCGTCCTGGAGATGGAGCCGGGCAAGCGGATCGTCGCCATCAAGAACGTCACCATCAACGAGCCGGTCTTCCTCGGCCATTTCCCCGGCCGGCCGGTGCTGCCCGGGGTGTTCCTGATCGAGGGGATGGCCCAGGCCGGCGGCCTGCTGCTGCTGGGCGACGTCCCCGACCGCCAGAACAAGCTGCTCCTCTTCGCCGGCATCGAGGAGGCGAAGTTCCGCCGGCCGGTGGTCCCCGGCGACCAGATCCGCTACGAGGTCGAGGTGCTGCGGCTGCGGAGCACCTACTGCAAGCTGGCGGGGAAGGTCCTGGTGGACGGCCAGCTCGCCGCCGAGGCGGTGATCTCCTCGGCGATGGTGAACCGCTGATGGGGGGGGCGATCCACCCGCTCGCGGTGGTCGATCCGCAAGCCCGGCTGGGCGAGGGGGTCCGCGTCGGCCCGTTCGCGGTGATCGGTCCCGGCGTCGAGATCGGCGACGGCACCGAGATCGGGGCCGGCGCCCAGATCCAGGGTCCGGCCCGGATCGGCCGGGAGAACCGGATCTACCCCAACGCCGCCCTCGGCTTCGACCCCCAGGACCTCAAGTTCGCGGGCGAGGAGGTCTGGCTGGAGATCGGCGACCGCAACCAGTTCCGGGAGTTCTGCACCGTCCACCGCGGCACCGCCAAGGGTGGCGGCGTCACCCGGGTGGGCAGCGACAGCCTGTTCATGGCCTACACCCACATCGGCCACGACTGCCAGGTGGGGAGCCGCATCGTCTTCGCCAACAACGCCACCCTGGCGGGGCATGTCGAGGTCCACGACGACGCCAACGTGAGCGCCTTCACCTCCGTGCACCAGTTCTGCCGGGTGGGCCGCCACGCCTATCTGGGCGGCTACACCGTGGCCACCATGGACGCCCTGCCGTTCGTCAAGACGGTGGGGCTGAAGCCGGCCTGCTACGGCCTGAACTCGATCGGTCTGAAACGCAAGGGGGTGGCGGCCGAGACGATCCGCCGGCTCGAGGCCGCCTATCGCATTCTGGTCCGCTCGCGCCTGCCGACCCCCAAGGCCGTGGAGCAGATCCGCGCCGAGCTCGCCGGGGATCCGGACATCGATTACCTGCTGGCCTTCGTCGAGAGCTCCCAGCGAGGGGTCATCAAGTCGCCCCCCCGTGGTGGCGCCCGTGGAGGAGGCGAGCCTGAGTAATCTCCTGAATAATCTGAAAGTCGGCGTCTTCGGCACCGGCGCCATGGGGCGCAATCACGTCCGCCTGCTGTCGTCGCTCCCCGGCGCCGAGCTGGTCGGGGTCTACGATCCCCGGCCGGCGGCCGCCGAGGCGGCCGCCCGGGAGCACGGCGCGCGCGTCTTCCCGCGGCTGGAGGATCTGGCCGGGGAGATCGAGGCCGCGGTGGTGGCGGCGCCCACGGTAGCGCACGCCGAGATGGGATGCGCGCTGCTCGCCCGCAGGCTCCACGTGCTGATCGAGAAGCCGCTGGCGGCGAGCCTCGAGGAGGCGGACCGGCTGCTCGCCCACGCTGGCGACCGGGTGCTCGCCGTCGGCCACATCGAGTTCTTCAACCCGGCGGTCCAGGCGCTGCTCGCGGTCGGCTCGCCGCCGCGCTTTGTCGAGGTGCAGCGGCTGGGGGTCTTCTCCCCCCGCAGCCTCGACGTCGACGTCGTGCTCGACCTGATGATCCACGACCTCCAGATCCTGCACGCCCTCGACCCCAGCCCGGTCACCGAGATCCGCGCCACCGGGATCGCCGTGCTCTCCTCCCGCATCGACATCGCCAACGTCCGCGTCGAGCTCGCCTCCGGCGCCGTGGCCAACCTGACCGCGTCGCGGGTCTCCTCCGAGCGGGCGCGCAAGCTGCGGGTCTTCCTGCCCAACCGGTACTACTCGCTCGACTACCAGGCGCAGGAGATCAAGGGGTACCGGCTGGAAGGGGAGGGCGAGCAGCGCCGCATCCTGCCCGACGACCTGCCTCTGGAGCGGGCCGAGCCGCTACGGCGGGAGCTCGAGGCCTTCCTCGCCGCCTGCCGCGGGGAGCCGGCGCCGCGGGTGAGCGGCGAGCAGGGGCGCCGCGCCCTGGAGACCGCCCTGGCGGTGGTGGAGGCGATCCGCTAGCCCTCTGTTAGACTCTGCCGGCTTTACGGCCGGGCAACCCGAGATGTCCTTTCGAAGGAGAGTTCTCTGATGAGCGATATCCGAATCGGTGTGATCGGCGGCAGCGGCCTCTATGGGATGGAGGGGATGACGGTCCGTGAGGAGCGCCGGATCCAGACGCCGTTCGGCGACCCCTCGGACGCCTACGTGATCGGCGAGCTGGACGGCCGGCTGGTGGCCTTCCTCCCCCGCCACGGCCGCGGGCACCGGCTGCTCCCCACCGAGCTCAACTACCGCGCCAACCTGTATGGTTTCAAGGTGCTGGGGGTCGAGGAGATCGTCTCGGTCTCCGCCGTGGGCTCGTTGAAGATCGAGTACAAGCCGACCGATATCGTCGTCCCCGACCAGTTCTTCGACCGCACCCGGCATCGCCCCGACACCTTCTTCGGCAACGGCCTGGTGGCCCACGTCTCGATGGCCAAGCCGGTCTGCCCGCGGCTGATCGACATCGCCGCCGACGCCGCGCGGGCCGCGGGGGCCACCGTCCACCGCGGCGGCACCTACGTCTGCATGGAGGGGCCGCAGTTCTCGACCCGGGCCGAGTCCGAGGTCTACCGCAGCTGGGGAGCGGACATCATCGGCATGACCAACCTCCAGGAGGCGAAGCTCGCCCGCGAGGCAGAGATCTGCTACGTCTCGCTCTCCATGGTCACCGACTACGACTGCTGGCACGAGACGGAGGAGGCGGTTTCGGGTGAGGCGGTGATGGAGGTCATCGGCCAGAACGTGAAGATGTCGCAGGAAGTGGTGCGCCAGATGCTCCGGCGGGTGGGCGAGCCGCACTCGCGCGACTGCATCTGCGCCGAGGCGCTCAAATACTCGCTGATCACCGAGCGCTCGCTGATCCCGGCCGCGACCCTCGAAGCCCTCGCTCCGATCGTGGGCAAGTACATCAAGGGCTGAATGACGCGCATCCTGGTCACCAACGACGATGGCATCTTCTCGCAGGGGATCCGTCTGCTCGCCTCCTCGCTGAGCGAGATCGCCGAGGTGTTCGTCGTCGCGCCCGACCGGGAGCAGAGCGCGACCGGCCATGCCCTCACCCTGTCGCGGCCGCTGCGCATGCAGAAGGTCGAGGAGAACTGGTACGCCGTCGACGGTACGCCGACCGACTGCGTCAACCTGGGGGTGTTGGCGCTGCTCAAGGACAACCCGCCCGACCTCGTCTGCTCCGGGATCAACTTCGGCCTCAACCTGGGGGACGACGTCACCTACTCGGGCACGGTGAGCGCCACCTTCGAGGGGACGCTGCTCGGCATCCCCTCGGTCGCCTTCAGCCAGGAGGTGGGGGAGGGGTTCTCCTTCGACGCCGCGGCCACCTTCGCCCGCCAGCTGGTCGAGATCCTGCTGGGCGAGGAGCTGCCGCGCGACCTGCTGCTCAACGTCAACGTGCCGGCGGGGGAGATCAAGGGTCTGAGCTTCACCCGTCTCGGCCGGCGAGTCTACAAGCAGTCGGTGGTCGAGAACCTGGACCCGCGGGGGCGCAAGTACTACTGGATCGCCGGCACTCCGCAGTGGGACCGGGCGAGCGGCACCGACTACGAGGCCGTCTCCACGGGCCGGATCTCGGTGACCCCGCTCCATCTGGACCTCACCTACTATCCGGGGCTCGAGAGCGTCACCTCGCTGAAGGACAAGCTCTCGTCGCTCACCTTCAGCCCCGCTCCACGGGATTGATGAGCGACTTCGCCGTCCAGCGCGAGCGGATGGTCCGCGACCTGATCGCCGCCCGGGGGGTTCGCGACGAGCGGGTGCTGGCGGCGCTGCGCAAGACCCCGCGCCACCTGTTCGTCAAGGAGCACCTGCGCAGCCAGGCCTACGGCGATCACGCGCTGCCGATCGGATCGGCGCAGACGATCTCGCAGCCCTATATCGTGGCGCGGATGAGCGAGCTCCTGGAGGTCGGGCCCGAGCACTCGGTGCTGGAGATCGGCACCGGCTCGGGGTACCAGACGGCCGTCCTCGCCCTGCTCGCGCGCCGGGTCTACAGCCTCGAGCGGGTACCGGAGCTCGCGCAGGCCGCCATCCCGCGCATGCGCCAGCTCGGTTTCGACAACGTCAAGATCCAGGTGTTCGACGGCACCGTGGGGTGGAGCGAGTGGGCTCCCTACGACCGCATCCTGGTCACCGCCGGCGCGCCGAAGGTGCCCGAGCCCCTGCTCGGGCAGCTCGCGCTGGGCGGTACCCTGCTGATCCCGGAGGGGCAGCTCAACCTCCAGAAGCTGGTGCTCTACCGCAAGTCGGCCCGTGGCGAGATCCGGCGCAAGGAGGGGGAGGACGTCGCCTTCGTGCCACTGCTGGGCCGGCACGGCTGGAAGCCGCAGAAGTGAGCGACCGTCAGGCCTTCCGCCTCTGGGTGAGCGGCCGGGTGCAGGGGGTGGGCTTCCGCTGGTTCACCCGTCAGGCGGCGCGGGAGCTGGGGCTCGCGGGCCGGGTGCGCAACCTGCCGGACGGCCGGGTGGAGATCGAGGTGACCGGCGAGAACGCACCGCTCGCGGCTTTCCGCGCGCGGCTGCGCCAGGGGCCGCCGGGGGCCGGGGTGGCCGGCCTCGAGGAGCAGGAGATATCCCCCGTCCCGGCCTGGGATGGATTCATCATCGATCGTTAGGAGAGAGACCATGGACGACCTGAAGTCGCACATCCGCCAGATCCCCGATTTCCCCAAGCCGGGAATCCTGTTCTACGACATTACGACCCTGCTGCAGAACCCGCTGGCGCTGCGCATGACCGTCGACCGTTTCGTCTGGATGTTCGCCGAACGGCGCATCCAGAAAGTGGTGGGCATCGAGTCCCGCGGGTTCATGTTCGCCCCGATCGTGGCCTACGACCTGAACGCCGGGTTCGTGCCGGTGCGCAAACCCGGCAAGCTGCCGGCGGAGAGAGTCAGCGAGACCTACGATCTGGAGTACGGCAACGACACGCTGGAGATGCACCGCGACGCGATCCAGCCGGGCGAGCACGTCCTGATCGTCGACGACGTGGTCGCCACCGGCGGCACCGCCGCCGCGACCGCCCGCCTGGTCGAGTCGCTGGGCGGCGTCGTCGCCGGTTTCGGCTTCATCATCGAGCTCACCTTCCTCGACGGCCGCAAGAAGCTCGGCGGGCACGAGGTGGCTTCGCTGATCCAGTACTGATCCAGGGGTATACTTGCCTCGCCTGCGGCTGTAGCTCAGGTGGAAAGAGCAGGAGTTTCCTAAACTCTTGGTCGGGGGTTCGAGTCCTCCCAGCCGCACCACTCCAGAATCAAAGGTTTACAGGCAGCCTGGGCTGCCTCTACAACTCAGCTCCCCTGTGACCAGGTACTGATCTCACAAAAGCTCTCATAGGTTGGATGTTCCCCAGCCTCCGCCGGCCGGTTCCCGGGGCGGACGAGGAGGCCCGTCCGGTAGCCTGCCCGTGCGGCGGCGTCGAGCTCGGCCGTCACGTCGGAGAGGAAGAGAATCTCGCCGGGGGGCAGGGCGAAGGCGGTGGCGATGGCGGTATAGGCGGCGGGGTCCTGCTTGGGGCCGGTCAGGGTGTCGTGGAAGCCCTCGAAGTGTGGGGTGAGGTCGCCGTAGTCGGTGTGCCCGAAGAGGAGCTTCTGGGCCCGTACGCTGCCGGAGGAGAAGATGCGCAGCCGCCGGCCCTCCTCCCGCCAGCCGGCCAAAGCGGGGGGGACGTCGGGGTAGACGTGGCCGCGGATCTCGCCCCGGGCGTAGCCCTCGGCCCAGATCAACCCCTGGAGCAGCTTGAGGCCGGTCGACTTGCGGTCCCGCTCCATGAGCCAGCGGGCATAGGGAGCGCCATCACCGAAGAGCGGAGGATCGGCCGTGGCTTCCCGATCATGCTCTGCGCACAGCCGGGCGAGCGCCTCCCGGAGCTCGGGACCCGGGTGAGCTTGAGCGCAGGTTCGTTCCAGGCGGGCGGCGGCGTAGGGGAAGAGGACGTCGTAGACGAAGGCGATCGACGTGGTCGTCCCCTCGATGTCAGTCAGGATGGCGCGCGGAGGAGAGACGGTCGGCATGGTGGCTCCCTGTGTCCGGCCCGAGGTTGTATCACGCCTGCCGGTTAAAGGGCTCTGATGTAAATTCTTTGAAAACAGATGGCCAAGTCGTTGTCCCCTTCCCCCAAAGTGAGAGCACTACACAGATAGCCAGCCACCCCCTACGAACTCAGGGTGTGGTTCCCGAACTCGAGCGTCGTCCAGCCTTGGAGCATCGCCGCTTTTTCCAGAGCCGGGTAGAGACGAGCCATGCGATTGGCAGGGTCGTCGGTAGGATTTTCTTAATCGGAGTCCATCGTGAGCCGAGAGACGAGCCAAAAAGGAACCTTGGGGGCAACGCTGGTCGAGGTGCTGCGCAGCCGGGCCGCGCTACAAGGGGAGGATCTCGCCTACACGTTCCTCCTCGATGGCGAGACGGCCGAGGCCCACCTCACGTATGCCGAGTTGGATCGGCGAGCGCGCGGCCTCGCCGCCACCCTGGCGCGGGAAGGGATCGGCGGAGGGGCGCGGGTGCTCCTCCTCTACCCCCCGGGACTCGACTACATCGCCGCCTTCTTCGGTTGCCTCTACGCTGGAGCGGTGGCGGTTCCCGCCTACCCGCCGCGGTCACGCCGCCCCTCGGCACGCCTTCAATCCATCCAGGAGAGCGCCGGGGCGAAGGCGGTGCTCTCCACCGCAGCCGTCCTCTCCGGCCTCGACCGGCAGCTGCCGCGCCGCCCGGGCGTTCTCTGGCAGGCGGCGGAAGGGGCCGAGTTGGAGAAAGGAGCGGAGAAGTGGCGGGACCCCGGAGTGGGAGAAGGTGCGCTCGCCTTTCTTCAGTACACCTCCGGCTCCACGGCGGCCCCCAAGGGGGTGATGCTCCGCCACGCCAACCTGCTCGCCAACCTGGAGCAGATCCGCCTCTCCTTCGCCCAGACCGCGGAAGAGCGGACGGTGATCTGGCTCCCCCCTTACCATGACATGGGGCTGATCGGCGGCATCCTCACGCCGCTCTACGCCGGCAATCCGGCCGTTCTCCTCTCGCCGGTCTCCTTCCTCCAGCGCCCCCTGCGCTGGCTCCAGGCGATCTCGCGCTACCGAGGCACGACGAGCGGTGGCCCCAACTTCGCCTACGATCTCTGCGCCGAGAAGATCGGCGAGGAAGAGCGCGAGAAGCTCGATCTGTCGAGCTGGACCCTGGCTTTCAACGGCGCCGAGCCGGTGCGCGCCGAGACCCTCGAGCGGTTCGCGACGGCCTTCGCTCCGTGCGGCTTCCGGAGGGAGGCGTTTCTCCCCTGCTACGGGCTGGCCGAGGGTACCCTGCTCGCCGCCGCCAGCCGGCGCGGAGCCGGAGCGACGATCGGCGTCTTCGCCACGGCTGAGCTCGAGCGGCACCGCGCGGTGGCCGCCGAGCCCGGTAGCGCCGAGGCTGGGGACGCCCGCACCCTGGTCGGCTCCGGAACCGCCCCCGAAGGGGCGCGGCTCCTGGTCGTCGACCCGGACTCCGGGGTTCCCCGCGCGCCGGGCGGGGTGGGGGAGATCTGGATCGCCGGGCCGGCCGTGGCCGCCGGCTACTGGGGGCTGCCGGAGGCGACGGCGGCGAGCTTCGGGGCACGCACGGCGGACGACGAGGGTCCTTACCTGCGTACCGGCGACCTCGGGTTCCTGGGTGCTGGAGGCGAGCTGTTCGTCACCGGGCGGAGCAAGGACCTCATCATCCTGCGTGGCCGGAACCATTATCCGCAGGACGTCGAGCTGACCGTCGAGCGCTCCCATCCGGCGTTGCGTCCGGGCTGCGGCGCCGCCTTCGCGGTTGAGCCCCCCGAGGGGGCCGGCGAGGAGCGGCTGGTAGTGGTTCAGGAGGTGCGGCGCGAGCACCGGGAGGACGACCCCGCCGAGCTCGTGGCCGCCATCCGCCGGGCCGTGGCGGAGGAGCACGAGGTGCAGGTCCACGCCGTCGTCCTGCTGCGCCCAGCGACCATCCCCAAGACGACGAGCGGCAAGATTCAGCGCGCCGCCTGCCGCGCCCGCTACCTCGACGGGACGCTCGAGGCGCTGGGCGGCTGGCAAGCTCAGGGAGGCACGAATGCGGCGCCCGCCGCCCCCGAGGACCTCGACCGGCCCGAGGGGGTCCGCCGCTGGCTCGCCACGGAGGTCGCGGCCCGCGCGGGGATGACCGCCGAGGAGATCGACCTCGGCCGGCCGCTCGACCATTACCCGCTCGATTCGCTCGCCGCCATGGAGCTGATGCACGCCGTCGAGTCGCGGCTCGGGGTGGTGCTGTCGATGGAGAGCTTCTTCGCCGGCGGCAGCCTCGCCGAGCTGGCCGATGCGATCCTGGCGCGCGCCGGTACGGCGGCTTCGGCCCCGGCTTCCGCCTACCCCTCTCAACGTGGGCGCGAGGCGGGCGACCACCCCCTGTCGCGCGGTCAGCAGTCGCTCTGGTTCCTCCACGCCCTCGATCCCGGGGGTGCGGCCTACAACGTGGCGAGCGCCGTGCGGATCCGCGGCGAGCTCGACGTCGCCGCGCTCCGGGCCTCAATCGCCGCCCTGATCGAGCGCCATGCGGCCCTGCGCACCACTTTCCCCACCTCCCGGGGCGAGCCGGTGCAGCGGGTCCATCCTCAGGATATGCACGGCGAGCCCGCGTTCGAGGCCGTGGACGCTCAAGGTTGGAGCGACCACCGGCTGGCGGACTATCTGGCGGCCGAGGGGCACCGGCCGTTCGATCTCGAGAACGGCCCCCTGATGCGGGTCGTCCTGCTCACTCGCACGGCCCTGGAGCACGTCCTGCTCCTGGCGATGCACCACGTCATCACCGACTTCTGGTCGCTCGGCCTGCTGCTCGACGACCTCGCTCTCCTCTATCCGGCCTTCCGGGCGGGGGAGAGGCTGGAGCTGCCGCCGCCGGGGCTCCTCTACACCGATTACGTGCTCTGGCAGGAAGAGATGCTCGCCGGCCCCGAAGGAGAGCGGCTGTGGGAGCACTGGCGCTCCCGGCTGGGCGGCGAGCTGCCGGTCCTCGACCTGCACACCGACCGCCCCCGGCCACGGGTGCAGACCCACACGGGGGCGGCGCTCCAGCTCCACCTCCCCGCCGATCTCTCGGGACGCCTGAAGGAGCTGGGGCGCGAGCGTGGGGCGACCCCCTTCGTCACTCTGCTCACCGCCTTCGAGGTTCTCCTGCACCGCTATACCGGCCAGGAGGATTTCCTCGTGGGATCGGTGACCGCGGCCCGCACCCGGGCCGGCTTCGCGCGGACCCTGGGCTACTTCGTCAACCCTCTGGTGCTGCGCGCCGCCTTTGGTGGCAACGGCGGGGAAGGGGCGGACGGCGGGGATCCCGGCTTCGAGGCGCTCCTCGCCCGCACCCGCACGGACGCCCTCGGAGCTTTCGAGCATCAGGACTTCCCCTTCCCGCTTCTGGTCGAGCGCCTGCAGCCGGAGCGCGATCCCGGCCGCTCACCCCTCTTCCAGGTGATGTTCGTCCTCCAGAAGGCACAGCTGGCCGACGGCCAGGAGCTGACCGCCTGCGCCCTGGGCGAGCCGGGGGCCTATGCCAACGTGGGCGGGCTGCGCCTGGAGGTCGTGCCGCTGGAGCAGCGGATCGCCCAGTTCGACCTCACCCTCACCATGGGCGAGGTGGGGGAGGCCTTCGTCGCCTCCTTCGACTACAACGTCCAGCTCTTCGACGCCGCCACGGTCGCCCGCTGGGGCCGCCACTTCGAGCGGCTGCTCTCCGGCATCGTCGCCGATCCGGCCGCCCCGGTGTCGGAGCTGCCGCTCATCACTCCGGAGGAGGAGCGCCAGCTCACCACGGTTTGGAACGACACCGGGGTCGAGTACCGGCACGAGGCAACCCTGCCGGAGCTGCTCGCCGAGCAGGCGGCGCGGAGCCCCGACGCCGTCGCCGTGATCTCCGGCGGCGAGGCGCTCACCTACGGCGAGCTCGACCGTCGCTCCAACCGTCTGGCGCGGCGCCTGCGCGCTCTGGGCATCGTCCCCGAGTCGCGGGTCGCGATCTGTCTCGATCGCTCGCCGGCCCTGATGGTCGGCCTCATCGGCGTGCTCAAGGCGGGCGGCGCCTACCTGCCCATCGACCCCGAGACGCCCCGCGGACGGGTGGCCGCCCTGCTCGAGAGCGCCGGGGTCGGGCTCGTCGTCACCGAGGAGCGGCTGCGCCCCCTGGTCGAAGCGGCCGAGCCCGGTCCGGCTATTTTGTCCCTGGATGCCGATGGGGCCGAGATCGCCCGCGAGGAGGATTCGCCCCTGGTCCGGACGGCGGTAGCGACGAGCCTCGCCTGCGTCATCTACACCTCGGGCTCGACCGGGATGCCCAAAGGGGTCCTGCTCACCCATCGCAACCTGGTCGACCTGGTCGCCTCGTTCCTGGCGAGCTACCGGCCGGAGCCCGCGGATCGCATCCTCCCCCTGACCGCGCTCGGCTTCGCCAGCTTCGTGGGCGAGATCTTCCCCCTGCTCTGCGCCGGCGGCACCCTGGTCCTCCCCGACCGCGCCGAGCTGCTCGACGTCTCCGCCCTGACCGCCCTGATCGAGCGCCACGGCATCTCCATCGTCTCGACCGTGCCGTCGATGATGGCGAGCCTGAACGCCCGCCACGACCGGCTGCCGCGGCTGCGGCTGATCCTGGTCGGCGGCGAAGCGCTCTCGGCCGGGGACGTCGACAAGCTCCTCGGCAGCGTGCGGATCGTCAACGGCTACGGCCTGACCGAGACGAGCGTCTGCTCGACCTGCCACACCCTCGTCCCGGCCGACCTTACCCCCGGCTCCATCCCGCCCATTGGCCGGCCGCTGATGAACCACCGGGTCTACCTGCTCGACCGTCACCTTCAGCCACTGCCGGTCGGCTGCCCGGGGGAGATCTTCATCGCGGGCGACGGGCTCGCCCGCGGCTACCTGGGGGATCCCGGGGCCACCGCCGAGCGCTTCCTGCCCGCCCCCTGGGACACCGGCGCGCGGATGTACCGCACCGGCGACCTGGGCCTCATCCGCTCGGACGGCGAGCTGGTCTATCTCGGCCGGGTCGACCAGCAGGTCAAGCTGCGCGGCTTCCGCATCGAGCTGGCCGAGATCGAGTCGGTCCTGGCCCTCCATCCGCGGGTCAAGGAGAGCTTCGTCACCGTGCGCACGGACAGCGGCGAGCCCCAGCTGGTGGCCTACCTGGTCCCGGAGGACGCGCGGACGGCGCCGATCCCCCCCACGGTCGGCGAGCTGCTCGCCTACCTGCGCGAAAGGTTGCCGGACTACATGGTGCCGGGGGCGCTGGTGACCCTGTCCGCCCTGCCGCTCACCCTGAACGGCAAGGTCGATCGCGGGCTCCTGCCCGCCCCGGACCGCGCCCGGCCGGCCCTCGCGAGCGCCTACAGTGCCCCGCGGAGCGAGCTGGAGCGGACGATCACCGCCCTCTGGCAGGAGGAGCTGAACGTCGAGACGGTCGGCGTCGACGACAACTTCTTCGACCTCGGCGGGCACTCGTTGCGCATGGCCCGGGTGCACGCGCGGCTCAAGGAGGCCCTGGGCCGGGAGATCTCGCTGATCGAGCTCTTCCAGTACCCGACCATCTCCTCGCTGGCCCGCCATCTCTCGGGAGCCGCGAGCGGGGAGGCCGCGGCGCCGGCGGCCGCCGGCGTCTCCCGCCGCGCCCGCCGGGGCGGCAACCCGGACATTGCCATCGTCGGTATGGCCGGCCGTTTCCCCGGGGCGAAGGGGGTCGAGGAGCTCTGGCGGAACGTCGCCGCCGGGCGCGAGGGGATCACCTTCTTCACCCCCGAAGAGCTCCTCGAGGCCGGGGTGGACCCAGGCATGGTCGAGAACCCGAACTACGTGCGGGCCAAGGGGATCCTGGGGGACGTCGACCTCTTCGACGCCTCCTTCTTCGGCCTGAACCCGCGCGAGGTCGAGCTCATGGACCCGCAGCACCGGCTCTTCCTCGAATGCTCCTGGGAGGCCCTGGAGAACGCCGGCTGGGACCCCGACCGCTTCCCCGGCCTGGTGGGGGTCTACGCGGGCCTGAGCATGAACACCTACATGATCATGAACCTGCTCCCGCACATGGAGCTGGTCGCCTCCGTGGACACCCTGCAGGCGTCGCTGGGCAACGACAAGGACCCGATGACCTCCCGGGTCTCCTACAAACTCAACCTGAAGGGGCCGAGCGTCACCATCCAGAGCGCCTCGTCGACCTCGCTGGTGGCGGTCCACCAGGCCTGCCAGGCGCTCCTCCAGCACGACTGCGACATGGCGCTCGCCGGCGGGGTGTCGATCCACCTGCCGGAAAAGTCGGGCTATCTCTACCAGGAGGGGGGCACCACGGCCCGCGACGGCCACTGCCGAGCCTTCGACGCCTCCGCCACCGGTTTCGTCTCCGGCCACGGCGCCGGAGTGGTGGTGCTGAAGCGCCTGGACGACGCCCTGGCCGAGGGGGACACGGTCTACGCCGTCATCAAGGGCTCGGCCTGCAACAACGACGGCTCGCTCAAGGTGAGCTTCATGGCCCCCTCCGTCGAGGGGCAGGTGGAGGTCTACCGGCAGGCTTACGAGAACGCCGGGGTCGATCCCCGCACGGTCTCCTACGTCGAGTGCCACGGTACCGGCACGGCCCTGGGGGATCCGATCGAGATCGCCGCCCTGTCGCGGGTTTTCGCCGACGGCGAGCGCAGGGGATACTGCGCCATCGGCTCGCTCAAGACCAACATCGGCCACCTGGATACCGCGGCGGGAGTCTGCGGCCTGATCAAGACCGCCCTGGCCCTCCATCATGGAGCGATCCCTCCGAGCCTTCATTTCGAGGCTCCCAACCCGCGGATCGATTTCGCCAGCAGCCCGTTCTTCGTCAATACCGAGCTGCGTCCCTGGCCCGCGGAGGCGGGGCCGCGCCGCGCCGGCGTCACCTCGCTCGGCATGGGCGGCACCAACGCGCATGTGGTCCTCGAGGAGGCGCCACTCCCGGTGCCGACGGGCGGCTCGCGACAGCACCAGCTCCTGCTCCTCTCGGCCAAGAGCGCCGCCGCCCTCGAGCGGTCGACCGCCCGCCTGGCCGACCATCTGCGCCAGAGCCCCGGCCTCGACCTGCCGGAGGTCGCCTTCACCCTGACCCACGGGCGCAAGTCGTTCCAGCACCGCCGGGCCCTGCTCGCGAGCGACCTCGCGGACGCGGCCACGGCCCTGGAGACGCTCGACCCCGAGCGGCTCCTCACCACCGCTCCCGAGTCCGGCGATCATCCGGTCGCCTTCCTCTTCCCCGGTCAGGGGGCGCAGTACCCCGGCATGGGGCGCGGCCTCTACGACTCGGAGCCCAGTTACCGCGCCGACGTCGACCTCTGCTGCCGGCTGCTCCAGCCGCACCTGGGCCTCGACCTGCGGGAGGCGCTCTTCGAGGACGGCGACGCGGACCGGGCCTCCGGGCGGCTGCAGGGCACCCAGCTGGCCCAGCCGGCCCTCTTCGTCGTCTCCTGGGCGATGGCACGGCTCTGGATGAGCTGGGGCGTCCGCCCGGAGGCCATGCTCGGCCACTCGATTGGCGAGTACGTGGCAGCCTGCCTCGCCGGCGTCTTCTCGCTGGAGGACGCCCTGGCGGTGGTGGCGGTACGCGGGCGGCTGATGGGTCAGATGCCGCCGGGTGCGATGCTCGGCGTCCCCCTGCCCGAGGCCGAGGTCCTCCCCCTCCTGGGCGAGGAGCTGTCGCTCGCCGCGGTCAACCGCCCGGCGGTCTCGGTGGTCTCGGGGCCGGTGGAGGCGATCGAAGAGCTGGCCGCGCGGCTCGCCGGGGAGGGGCTCGCCTGCCGGCGCCTCCACACCTCCCATGCCTTCCATTCGCGGATGATGGAGCCGATCCTCCAGCCCTTTCTCGAGCAGGTCAAGCGGGTGCGCCTGGAGCCGCCCCGGCTGCCGTTCCTGTCGAACGTCACCGGCACCTGGATCCGCCCGGGTGAGGCGACCGATCCGGCCTACTGGGTGCGCCAGCTGCGCCAGGCGGTACGCTTCGCCGACGGGGTCGCCCTGCTGCTCGCCGAGCCGCGTCGCATCCTGCTCGAGGTCGGCCCGGGCAATACCCTCTCGACCCTCGCCCGCCAGCACCCGGCGGCCGGCCCGGGGCATGCCATGATCGCCACCCTCCGCCACCCCAAGCAGGCCGACCTCGACCCGGCCGTCCTGCTCCAGGCCCTCGCCCGCTTCTGGCTGGCCGGCGGCGAGGTCGACTGGACGGGGTTCTGGGCGGGCGAGCGGCGCCGCCGGGTGGCGCTCCCCTCCTATCCGTTCGAGCGCCGGCGCTACTGGGTCGATCCGCTCCCCGCGACCGCGGCCGTCCGCCGGCCGGCGGGGAGGCGCAACGACCCGGCCGAGTGGTTCTATGTCCCGGTCTGGAAGCAGTCCCGCCTGCCGGTCCCCTTCGCGGCGGCGGCGCCCGAGGTGGCGGAGGCGCCGGAGAGCTGGCTCGTCTTCCTCGACCGCTGTGGCCTGGGCGAGATGCTGGCCGGGCGGCTGGAGCAGAGCGGCCGGAACGTCGCCCGGGTGTCCGCGGGGGAAGCATACTCGCGCGGGCCGGCGGGCTTCACCGTCGCGCCCGGCCGGCGAGCGGACTACGACGCTATGCTCGAAGCGCTCGGCCGGACTCCGACGCACGTCCTCCACCTCTGGAACGTCACGGCCGGCACCGCGGAAGGCGGCACCGCGGAGGTGGACGCGGCTCTCGACCGTGGCTTCCACAGCCTCGTCTTCCTCGCCCAGGCGCTCGGTCGGCAGAGCGTCACCGATCCGACGGCGATCACCGTGGTGTCGAACGGCCTCTGCGACGTCACCGGGGAGGAACCCCTCGATCCCTTGAAGGCGACGCTGCTGGGGCCGGTGACGGTCATCCCGCGCGAGTACCCGAGCCTCTCCTGCCGCAGCGTCGACGTGACGCTCGGAGCGGGGGAGCGGGCGGCGCTCGCGCGGATCGCCGGACAGGTGCTGGCGGAAATCGAACGGGCGGAGATCGGGCGCGCTCCCGACCTGCCGACCGTCGCCTTCCGCGGCAACCTACGCTGGGTGCGCGAGTACGAGCCCCTGCCGCTGCCGGCGCTTTCGGCGGCCACCCCGGCGCGGCTGCGGCCGGGTGGCGTCTGCCTGATCACCGGCGGCATGGGCGGCATCGGGATCGAGCTCGCCGAGTCCCTGGCCCGGGAGGTGGGGGCGCGACTGGTGCTGGTGGGCCGCTCCGCGTTCCCCGAGCGCGAGCGCTGGGCGGACTGGCTCGCCCTCCATGACGAGGGGGACGAGACCCGCCGCAAGATCGAGCGCCTGCTCGCCATCGAGGAGCTGGGAGGGGAGGTTCTGACCCTCTCGGCGGACGTCGCCGATCCGGTCGCGATGCGGGAGGTCCTGTCGGCTGCCGAGCGACGCTTCGGTGCCGTTCACGGCGTGATCCATGCCGCCGGCGTGCCGGGGGGCGGGCTCCTTCAGGGCAAGAGCAGGGAGGGGGCGGAGCGGATCCTCGCTCCCAAGGTGCGCGGAGCGCTCGTCCTCGCCGAAATGTTCGCCGGGGCCGAGCTGGACCTCTTCGCCCTCACCTCCTCGATCACCGTCCTCCTGCCGGAGGTAGGGCAGGCCGACTACGTGGCCGCCAACGCCTTCCTCGACCATTTCGCCGCGCTGCGGGCGCGGGCCGGGGAAGCGGCGGTGGCGATCAACTGGGACGCATGGCGGGAGACCGGCATGGCGATCTCGACCGAGGTGCCCGAAGAGTGGAAAGCCAGGCGCCAGGAGAGCCTCGCCCAGGGTCTCGCGTCGCGCGAAGGGGTGGAGGCCTTCCGGCGCATCGCCGGGTCGGGGCTGCCGCAGGTCGTGGTCTCCACGCTCGATCTGGCGAGCCGGCGGGCGGAGAATGATCGCCTGGTTCCTCTGGCGGCGATCCTCGAAGAGTCCGCACCGGCGGCCGCGGCGTATCCGCGCCCGGCGCTCGCCACCGCCTACGTGCCCCCGCAGACCGACCTCGAGAGGA
This sequence comes from uncultured Acidobacteriota bacterium, assembly GCA_963698025.1. GTDB lineage: Bacteria > Acidobacteriota > Thermoanaerobaculia > Multivoradales > UBA5704 > DATARR01. The sequence continues at coordinate 6,417,950 of OY969112.1, forward strand.
ACATCGCCGCGGTCTGGGCTGAGATTCTGGGCGTGGAGCCGGTGGGGGTGCACGACAACTTCTTCGAGCTCGGGGGCAACTCTCTCGCCGGCCTGCGGCTGGTCCAGCGGCTGCGGGAACGGCTGGGTGCCGGCCTCTCGGAGGTGAGTCTGTACGAGGCCCCCACGGTGAGCGCCCTCGCCCGGATGATCGCCGCTCAAGGGTCCGAGGAAGAAGCCGCGGCCGTGAGCATGGCGCCGGTCGAGCAGGAGAGCCGGCAGCGGGGCGAGCGCAGGAAGGCGCGGATCCTCGGCAGAAGGGGAGCGGCCGGATGATCCGTGCATGGTGGGGTCAAGATTTGGTCACGTCGCGATCGGCGACAAGGAGAGATAACGTCGTGAGACCGGTGAACGCAACTTTCCCGCGGGCGGCCCGCCGCTGCGCGCTTTTGCTGGGGGCCGTCCTCGCCCTGGCCCTCCCCTGGAATCTCCACGCGCAGGCCACCGGGCAGCCGTCGACCGAGCCGTCACCCGCGTCCCCCGCGCCCGCCGGCGGGCAGCCGCCGGCCGAGCCGGCCCCGACGGCCCCCGACGTGCCGACCCCGGGGACCGCCGACCGTCCGGCCGCCACCGAGCCGCCGTCGACCGCGCAGCCGATCGTCCCGCCGCCGACCGCCGGTCCGGTGGCGCCCGGCGGTACGGCAGCGACGCCCCCGGCCGCGCCGGACTCCCGGTACGTCGCCCGCCCGGTCTTCTTCGCCAGCCCGCCAAAGCTCGACGGCCGGCTGGACGAGCCGGTCTGGAAGACCGCGACGCGGCTCGACGGCTTCCGCCAGCTCGAGCCCCACGAGGGGGAGCCGGCGAGCGAGCCGACCGAGGTCTTCCTGGGCTACGACAACGACAACCTCTACATCGGTGTCCGCTGCCACGACTCGAATCCCAAAAAGGAAGTGGCCACCATTCTCACTCGTGACGGCGACCTGACCTACGACGACGAGGTGCAGATCCTCCTCGACACCTATCACACCGGGAGGAACGGCTTTCTCTTCGCCACCAACCCGCTGGGAGCCCAGGTCGATGCCCTGGTGCGCAACGAGGGTGAGGAGGTCAACGTCGACTGGGACGGCATCTGGAGCGTGGAGACGACGCGCGACAGCGGCGGCTGGACGATGGAGATGGCCATTCCCTGGCGGACCCTGCGTTTCCCCAGCCGGCCGGAGCAGGAGTGGGGGATCAACATCGAGCGCTATGTGGCGTCCAAGCAGGAGCGGAGCTTCTGGAAGCCGGTCCAGCACTCCTGGTACGCCCGCTACAAGCTTTCCGACGCCGGTACGCTCGTCGGCCTGCAGGGCGCGCGGCCGGGGAGCCGCTTCCACTTCTCCCCCTACGTTATCGGCGGCGCCGAGCAGCCGACGAACGGCTCGACCTCCTCGGTCACCCACGCCGGCGGCGACGTCAAGATCAACTTGGCCTCCGATCTGGTGGCCGACCTGACCTACAAGACCGACTTTTCAGAGGCCGAGGCCGACGAGCAGGATGTCAACCTGAGCCGCAACGCCCTGCTGTTTCCGGAAAAGCGGTCCTTCTTCCTCGAGGGGCAGAACCTCTTCTACTTCGGAGAGCGGCCGGATCCCGAGCACCCCGCCGAGACCTTCCTCTTCTTTAGCCGGCAGATCGGCCTCACCCCGGACGGCCGGGCGACGATCCCCATTCTTGGCGGCGTCAAGCTGACCGGCCACGAGGCGGGCTACGACGTGGGCGTCCTGAGCCTCCAGACCGAGGCCACGAGGAAGCGCGACGGCTATGGAGGTCTGGTCGACGAGCCGCGGACGACCTACAGCGTCGCGCGGTTGAAGCGCGACCTGGGCGGCGGCTCCTCATTCGGGATCATCGGGCTCTCGAAGGAGGCCACCGGCGACCGTAACCGGGTCGGCGGAGCGGACTGGGACATCGCCCTCAACCCGAACCTGCGGACCGGCGGCTATCTCGCCAAGAGCTCGACCCCCGGCGTCACGGAGCCCGACTGGGCAGGCTCCGCCGACCTCTACTGGGACAGCCGGAGGGCGCGTCTCCACTACGAGTACACCGACATCGGCCAGGGCTTCAACGACGAGCTGGGATTCATCACCCGCACCGGCGTGCGCGCCTTCCGGACCGACAACTACTGGATCCTCTGGCCCGAGCGGGGACCGTTCAAGCAGGCCTGGTTCGTCTACGACCTGGACTACATCACCGACCGCACCACGGGGCAGCTCCAGACCCGGATCAACCACCTCAAATACAGCGCCTACTTCCGCGACTCGTCGGGGCTCGCCTACAAGTTTTACGACGAGTTGGAGGTGCTCACCACTCCGTTCGAGATCAAGCGCGGGCTTTTCATCCCCCCCGGCTCCTACCGTTTCGGCCATCACTTCGTCGGCTACCAGAGCGACTACACGAAGCCGTTCGGCGTGGCGGGGCGTCTGGCCTGGGGCGACTACTACGACGGCCACTTCCTGCAGGCTTTCGCCTTCTTCGCCTACCGTCCGCTCCCCGGCCTGTTCATCGCCTCCACCTACCAGCGGACGCAGGTCCGCCTGAAGGAGGGGAGCTTCAATTCCGACATCGCGCTGGCCGAGGTCACCTACGCCTTCAACGCCCGGCTGTCCACCCGCACGTGGCTGCAGTGGGACCGCGACGCGAACCTGCGGGCCAAGGTCGACGTGGGCTGGGAGTTCCGGCCGGGCTCGAAGCTGTTCATCGTCTACCAGGACATCCGGACCTACATCGACTTCTTCGACCCCCGGCAGCCGCTCTTCGGAACCCCGGGGCGCTCGCTCCTCACCAAGGTTGTTCTCCTCTTCTAGGGAGCTGACAGAGAGATGACCGCTTCACGCCGAGAGCCGACCGGAACCGAGATCGCCATCGTGGGGATGGCCGGGCGCTTCCCCGGCGCCCGCGACGTCCTGGAGCTCTGGCGCAACCTGCGCGAGGGGGTCGAGGCGGTGCGCTTCCCCGACCCCGCGGAATTCGCCGCGCGCGGGCTCGATCCCGCCCGCCTCGCCGATCCGGACTGGGTCAAGGCCGTCTCCCAGATGGAGGGCTACGACTGCTTCGACGAGCTCTTCTTCGGCGTCAATCCGCGCGAGGCGGAGCTCATGGATCCCCAGCACCGGGTGCTCCTGGAGTGCGCCTGGGAAGCCCTGGAGAGCGCCGGCCAGGACCCCCAGGGGATCGCCGGCCGGGTCGGGGTCTACGCCGGCGCGACCCTCTCCACCTACCTTCTCTTCCACCTGATCGGCAACCCGCTGACGGCGGGCGCCGACCCGCTCCAGGTGGTTCTCGGCAACGCCTCGGACGCGCTCGCCACCCGCATCTCCTACAAGCTCAACCTGCGAGGACCGAGCCACAGCGTGCAGTGCGCCTGCTCGACGTCGCTGGTCGCCGTCCACACCGCCTGCCAGGCTCTGCTCAACGAGGAGTGCGATCTCGCGCTGGCCGGCGGCGTCTCGATCCAGGCCGACGCCGGCCTCGGCTATCGCTACGTGCCGGGCTCGGTGGTCTCGCCGGACGGGCACTGCCGGGCCTTCGACGCCGCGGCCCAGGGGAGCATCTTCGGCTCCGGGGTGGGGCTCGTCGTCCTCAAGCGCCTGGAGGACGCGCTGGCCGACGGCGACACGGTCCGCGCCGTCATCCTCGGCTCGGCGGTCACCAACGACGGCAGCCTGAAGGTCGGCTTCACGGCCCCGGGGGTCGAGGGGCAGGCGGCGGCGATCAGCGAGGCCCTGGCGGTGGCCGGGGTCGATCCGGAGACGATCGCCTACATCGAGGCCCACGGCACCGGCACCGCCCTGGGCGACCCGATCGAGATCCAGGCAGTAACCCGGGCCTTCCGCGAGTACACCGACCGCCAGGGCTTCTGCGCCATCGGCTCGGTGAAGAGCAACCTCGGCCACCTCGACGTCGCGGCGGGCGTGACCGGGCTGATCAAGACGGTGCTCGCCCTGGAGCACGGCGAGATTCCGCCCAGCCTCCATTACGAACGGCCGAATCCGCGGATCGACTTCGCTGCCGCCCCGGTCTACGTCAACGCCGCGCTCGCCCCCTGGCCCGGCGGTCCCTCTGGCGCCGTGCCGCGCCGGGCCGGCGTGAACTCCTTCGGGCTCGGCGGCACCAATGCCCACGTCGTCCTCGAGCAGGCGCCCGCGCCGCAGCCCGCCGTCCGCACCCGCCCCTGGCAGCTCCTGACCCTCTCGGCCCGCACCCCGGACGCCCTGGCCGCGGCGGGCGGGCGGATGGCGGCGCACCTGGCGGATCATCTGGCGGACCACCCCGGGCTCGACCTCGGCGACGCCGCGTACACCCTGGCCACCGGCCGCCGGACGTTCGACGTCCGGCAGGCCCTGGTCTGCCGCGACCCCGCGGACGCCGCGGCCTGCCTAGCGGCGGGCGACCCGGTGCGCCTCCTGACCTCGCCGGAGACAGCCGGGAGCTGGCCTGAATCCGGCCGGCCGGTGGCCTTCGTCTTCCCCGGCCAAGGGGCTCAGCACGTCGGCATGGGCCGCGACCTCTATGAATCCGAGCCGGTTTTCCGCGAGGAGATCGACCGCGCCGCGGTCCATCTCGCCCCGCGCCTGGGGCTCGACCTGCGCGAGGTCCTCTACCCGGCCGCCGGCGGCGAGGGGGAGGCGGCGCGGCAGCTGGCGCGGACCGCCGTCGCCCAGCCGGCCCTGCTCCTTGTCGAGGTCGCCCTCGCCCGCCTCCTCGGCTCGTGGGGCGTGCGGCCGCGGGCCATGCTCGGCCACAGCCTCGGCGAGTACGCGGCGGCCGTCCTAGCCGGCGTCTTCACCCTCGAGGCCGCCCTCGACCTCGTGGCCGAGCGCGGGCGGCTGATCGAGCAGGTCGGCGCCGGCGACGCCGGCACGATGCTGGCGGTGCCGCTCTCCGAGGCGGAGATCGCCCCGTTCCTCGGTGGCGAGGTCCACCTGGCGGCGCTGAACGCGCCGTCCCTGGTGAGCGTCGCCGGCCCGGCCGTAGCGGTGGCGGAGCTCACCTCGCGGCTCGCCGCGGAGGGGGTTGTCGCCATGCCCCTGCAGGTCGCCTTCGCCGGCCACTCGCCGCAGACCGAGCCGGCTGTGGCCCCCTTCCAGGCGCGGGTCGCCGCGGTGGGACCCAAAGCCCCGGAGATCCCGTTCGTGTCGAGCAGCTCCGGGACCTGGATCGGCGCCGGGGAGGCAACCGATCCCGGCTACTGGGCGCGGCACCTGCGCCAGCCGGTGCGCTTCTCGGATGGGGTCGAGGCGCTGCGCGCCGCCGAGCCCGGGATGGCTCTCCTCGAGGTCGGCCCCGGCGCCGGGCTCGCGCCCCTCATCCGCTGGCATCTCGCCTCTCCCGGGGAGCGGCCGGTCGTCGCCGCCATGCGCCAGCCCAAGGACACGAGCTCCGACCTCGCCAGCCTGCTCGGCGCGCTCGGCCGGCTGTGGGTGGCCGGTGTGCGGATCGACTGGCAAGGCTTCTACGCCGGCCAGGGGCGCCGCCGGGTGCCGCTCCCTACCTACCCTTTCGAGCGCCGCCGCCACTGGATCGAGGCGACCGCCGCGCCCGCCTTCACCGCCAACGAGGCGGCCGTGCCGGTGTTCGCGCCGGCGGCGCCGGCCCCCATCCGCAAGGAGCGGCCGGCTCTGCGCACCAACTACCTCGCCCCCCGCGACCTCTACGAGCGGGAGGTCGCCCACATCTGGCAGGAGGTGCTCGGCGTGGCCCAGGTGGGAGCCGAGGACAACTTCTACGAGCTGGGCGGCCACTCGCTGCTCGCCACCCAGGTCGCCTCGCGTCTGCGCGACGCCTTCCGGGCCGAGCTGCCGCTCCAGCCGCTCCTCGGGGCGGCCACGGTGGCCCAGGCGGCCGCGGTGCTGCGCGACGCCGTCGGCGGAGCGGAGGCGGTGCCTCCCGGCACGAGCGAGGAGCAGACTTCCCCCCGCATCCCACGATGGAACGGCACCGCCGCGGAAGGCTCTCCGCTCTCCTTCTCCCAGGAGCGGATGTGGTTCCTCGACCAGCTCGATCCGGGGACGCCGATCTACAACCTGTTCAACCTCGTCGAGGTGAGCGGGCCGCTCTCGGTCCCGGTCCTGCGCCGCTGCCTGGACGAGCTCGTCCGCCGCCACGAGGCGCTGCGCACCATCTTCGTGGCCGAGGGGGGAGAGCCGCTGCAGCGCGTCCTGCCGGCCGCCCCCTTCCCCCTCCCCGTCGTCGACCTGTCGGGGCTGCCGTTGGCGGCGCGCCAGGCGGAGATGTTGCGGCTGGAGGCGGCGGAGCACCAGCGCCCCTTCGACCTCGAGCGGGGTCCGCTGTTCCGGGCGGTCCTGCTCGCCGCCGGCCCGCTGGAGCATGCCGGGCTGTTCAACATGCATCACGTCACTGGCGACGGCTGGTCGTGGATCGTGCTGGTGCGCGAGATCGCCGCCCTCTACACGGCGTTCGTGGAAGGCCGGCCGTCCCCGCTGCCGGAGCTCCCCCTCCAGTACTCCGACTTCGCCGCCTGGCAGCGCGGGCGGCTCCAGGGCATGGCGCTGGAAGAGGAGCTCGCCTACTGGCGCCGGCAGCTCGGCGGCGCGCCGCCGCCCCTGCGGCTGCCGACCGACCGGCCGCGCTTGGCGTCCAGCGGCTTCTCCGGCGACGGGGGCTCGCGTCTCCTGCCCCCGCCTCTCGCGGCCGGCGCGAAGGCGCTCGCCGACCGCGAGGGGGTGACCCTCTTCATGCTCCTCCTCGCCACCTTCGTGACCCTCCTCTACCGTTACACCAGGGAGGAGGATCTGCTGGTGGGCGTTCCTATCGCCAACCGCACGAGCCGTGAGATCGAAGGGCTGATCGGATTCTTCGTCAACACGCTGGTGCTGCGCACGCAGCTGGCGGGCGACCTCGGCTTCCGCGCTCTCCTGGCCCGGGTGCGGGAAGTAGCGGGAGGCGCCTACGCCCACCAGGACCTGCCGCTGGAGACCGTGCTCCAGGCGATGCAGCCGGACCGCAGCGTCGGCCACGCACCACCGTTCTCGGTGATGTTTCAGGTCCAGAACCTGCCGGAGCCGCAGCTGGAGTTCGCCGGGCTCACCCTCCGGGCCTCGCGCGCCGGCCTGCAGAGCCAGCTGGCGACGGAGATTTTCGATCTCGGCCTGGTCATCGAGCCGGGCGAGGAGGGGATCGGCGCCTGGATGACCTACAACGCCCGGCTGTTCGAACCCGCCACGATCGACCGCATGCTGGCCCAGTTCGAGGCCCTGCTCGCCGGGGCGATCGCGGCACCGGAGCAGGCCCTGGACGAGCTGCCGCTCGCCTCCGCGGAGGAGCGGGCGGAGATCCTCGCCTGGGGGACGGCGGAGCCCGTGCCGCCCGAGCCCCCGGTCCACCTCGCCTTCGAGCGGCAGGCGCGGGCGACCCCCGATGCCCTGGCCCTGATCGCCGGGGAGGAGGGCGAGGAGCGGATGAGTTACGGCGAGCTCGACGACCGGGCCAACCGCCTGGCCCACCACCTGCGGAGCCTGGGGGTGGGGCCGGAGGTGCGAGTGGCGCTCTGCCTCGAGCGCTCGCCCGGGATGATCGTGGGCCTCCTGGCGATTCTCAAGGCCGGCGGCGCCTACGTTCCCCTGGACCCCGCCTACCCCCGCGAGCGCCTGGACTATCTCCTGGCCGACACCGCCGCGCCCGTCCTGGTTACCGAGCTGCGCCTGCTCGCCGCTTTCGGCGAGCCGTCCCTCTCCCGGGTGCACGCCGTCTGCCTCGATGCGGACCGCGCCCGGATCGCGGCGCACCCCGGCAGCGCTCCGCGGGACTCGGTGGCGGCGGGTAGGCTCGCCTACGTCATCTACACCTCGGGCTCCACGGGTCAGCCCAAGGGGGTGATGGTGCCGCACGGATCGCTGGCGAGCTTCACCGCGGCGCTGCGCGTGGAGTATTCGATCGGCCCTGCCGACCGCGTCCTCCAGTTCGCCTCGATCAGCTTCGACACCAGTGCCGAGGAGATCTACCCCTGCCTCACCACGGGTGGCACCCTGGTGCTGCGCGGCGATGGGATGTTGCGCTCGAGCGCCGACTTCCTCGCCGGCTGCCGAGAGCGGCGGATCACCGTCCTCGACCTGCCCACCGCCTTCTGGCACGCGCTGGTGGCCGACCTGGCGGAAGGGGAGAGCTGGCCGCCCACCATGGGACGAGTGATCGTGGGCGGGGAGCGGGCTCTCCCGGAACGGGTCGCGGCCTGGAGACGCCAGCTCGGCACGGAGGTACGGACATGGAACACCTATGGCCCGACCGAGACCACCGTCTGCTCGACCGTCTGTGACCTCGCGTCCATCTCCGGCCCCCTGGACGGCCTCCGCGAGGTGCCGATCGGGCGGCCGATCCTGGGCACCCTCGCCTACGTCCTCGACGCCCGACTGGAGCCGGCGCCGGTCGGCGTGCCCGGTGAGCTCTGCCTGGGCGGCGCCGGGGTGACGCGCGGCTATCTGGGCCGCCCCGATCTCACCGCCGACCGCTTCCTTCCCGATCCCTTCGCGGCGGGTGTGGCCGGCGCCCGGCTCTATCGCACGGGGGACCTGGTGCGCTGGCTCCCTTCCGGCCAACTGGAGTTCCTGGGCCGCACCGACCGGCAGGTGAAGGTCCGCGGCTTCCGGGTGGAGCTGGGGGAGATCGAGGCGGCCCTGGCCAAGCACCCTGACGTTCGTGAGGCGGCGGTCCTGGCACGGGAGGATCAACCGGGCGAGCGGCGGCTGGTCGCCTATGTCGCGCCCTATCCCGAGCGGGAAGCGGCGGCCGGCGAGCTGCGCGCTTTTCTCAAGGAGCACCTCCCCGAGCACATGGTGCCCACGGCCTTCGTGACCCTGACGGGCCTGCCGCTCAACTCCAGCGGCAAGGTTGACCGCCGGGCGCTCCCCGCGCCGGATGCCTCGCGCCCGGCCCTCGCCGCCGAATACGTGGCGCCCGGCACGCCGGCCGAGGAAGCCGTCGCGGCGATCTGGGGCGAAGTGCTCGGGCTCGAGCGGGTGGGGATCCACGACGACTTCTACGAGCTGGGGGGGCACTCCCTGCTCCTCCCGCAGGTGATGCACCGGTTGCGGCGCGACTTCGAGGTCGAGGTTCCCCTGCGCAGCCTGGCCGAGGAGACCACCGTCGCCGGCCTCGCCCTGACGGTGGAGGAGCTGTTGCTCGAGCAGATCGAGCGGGAGCTCGCCCTCGCCGGGGATGGCGAGCTGGAGGAGAGCGTTGCAGAGCCGGTCTGAAATCTGCCCGCCCCCCGGCGAGACGCTCTCTCGCCAGCTCGACTACTGGCGCCGCCAACTCGCGGGCGCGCCGGTGGGTCTCGACCTGCCCACCGACTTCCCGCGGCCGGCGATCCCGACGTTCAAGGGCGCCGTCCGCACGGCCGACCTGCCCGCGGAGCTCGCCGCCGACCTCCGCACCTTTTGCCGGCGTGAAGGGGTGACGCTGTTCATGCTCCTGCTCGCCGGTTTCGACGTCCTGCTCGCGCGTTACTCGGGTCAGGAGGGCGTGCTGGTCGGCTCGCCGGCCGCCGACGGCAACACGCTGGTGCTGCGGGCGGATCTCGGGGCCGTCTCGTCCTTCCGCCAGTTGCTGGATCAGGTGCGGGAGACCGTTCTGGAAGCCCACGGGCACCAGGACGTTCCGTTCGAGACGCTGGTCGAGGAGTTGCTGCCGGGGGGAGACCGTTCCCGCTCCCCCTTCTTTCAGGTGCTGTTCTCCCTGCGGCCGGCCGGTCTCCCGGTGGTGCCGGTGGGGATCGAGAGCGCGAAGGTCGATCTCTCCCTGGTCGCGGTCGACGCGGGCGCGGCTCTGCGGATCGAGGTGGAGTACAACGCCGGCCTGTTCGCGGCGGCGACGGCCGGCCGCCTTCCGGGCCATCTCGGGCGGCTGCTCGCGGAGGCCGTCCTGGATCCGGATCGAGGCTGGCGCGACCTGCCGCTGTTGACCGCGGCGGAGCGCACGCAGCTCCTCGCCGGGTTCAACGACACCGGCTCGACCTCCGGGCCCGAGGTCTGCCTGCACCAGCTCTTCGAGGCCCAGGTGGCGCGGATTCCCGATCGGACGGCGCTCGCGGCCCCCGACGAGCGGCTGACCTACGGCGAGCTGAACGACCGGGCCGACCGGCTGGCGGGCCGCCTGCGGGCGCTGGGGCTCGGCCCCGAGCTGCTGGCCGGCGTGCTGATGGATCGCACGGCGGATCTCATCGTCACGCTCCTGGCGGTGCTCAAGGCGGGGGGTGCCTATGCGCCGCTCGATCCCAACTACCCGCGGCAGCGCGTGCTGCTGATGCTCGAGACCTCGCGGGCGAAGGTGCTGGTCACCCGGCGGCGCCTCGCCGAGGCGCTCGGCGACGAGCTGCCGGCGGGGCTGCGGACGGTGTTCCTCGATCCCGGTTGGGAGGGGGAGCCGGAAGAGGAAGGGGGGCTCCAGGGTCGGGCCTCCCTGCCGGACAACCTCGCCTACGTGATCTTCACCTCGGGCTCGACCGGCGTGCCGAAGGGGGTGGCGATCCAGCACCGCAGCGCCGTGGCGATGATTCGCTGGGCGCGCACGATCTACTCGCCGGAGGAGTACGCGGGCGTGCTGGCGTCCACCTCGATCTGCTTCGACATGTCGGTCTTCGAGATCTTCGCCACGCTGGCCGAGGGGGGGAAGATCGTCCTGGCCGAGAACGCCCTGGCGCTGCCGCATCTGCGGGCGATCGACGAGGTGGTGCTGGTGGACACGGTGCCGTCGGCGATGGCCGAGCTGCTGCGCGGCGGCCGCCTGCCGCCGTCGATCCGGACGGTCAATCTCGGCGGTGAGCCGCTCAAGGGGTCGCTGGTGCGGGACATCTACGAGCAACTCCCCAACGTCGAGCGGGTGATCAACCTCTATGGTCCATCGGAGGACACCACGTTCACCAGCTACTCGGTGGTGTCCCGCGACGCCGGGCACCCGCTGATCGGCCGGCCGCTGCCGGGCGAGTCGGCCTACGTGCTCAACGCGGAGATGCGGCCGGTGCCGCTGGGCATCCCGGGCGCGCTGTACATGGGGGGGGAGGGGGTGACCCGCGGCTATCTCCACCGTCCCGACCTGACGGCGGAGAGGTTCATTCCGAACCCCTACGGTCCGGCGGGTTCGCGGCTCTACCGGGTGGGGGACCTGGTGCGGTATCTGCCGACGGGCGAGCTCGACTTCCTGGGCCGGCTCGACCATCAGGTGAAGGTGCGCGGCTACCGCATCGAGCTGGGGGAGATCGAGTCGGCGCTGACCCGCCATCCGGAGGTCCGGGAGGCTGCCGTCCTGGCGGTGCCCGAGGAGGGCGGCGGCAATCGCCTGATCGCCTACGTCGAGACCGCGAGGGACCTCGCGGCCGGCGAGCTGCGGTCGTTCCTCAAGGCGGGCCTGCCCGACTACATGGTCCCCTCGGCCTTCGTGACGCTGCGCGAGCTGCCGCTCACCCCCAACGGCAAGATCGACCGCCGGGCGCTGGCCGCGATGCCGGCCCTGCCGCCGCCCGTCGAGAGCCCGGCGGCGGAGGGCGACCGCGCTCCGCAGAGCCACGCCGAGGAAGTGCTGGCCGGGATCTGGAGCGAGATCTTCGGCCATGTCGTGGGAGTGAACGAAAATTTCTTCGATCTCGGCGGCCATTCGCTGCTGGCGACGCGGATGGTCTCGCGGCTGCGGGAGGCGCTCGGGCTCGACCTGCCCCCCTCCTCGGTGCTCGAGGCGCTCACTGTGGCCACCCTGGCGGCGGAGGTGGAGCGGGCCCTCGCCGAGGGGGGGCCGGCGCTGCCCCCCCTGCCGCCGATCACACGGCGGCCGCGGGACGAGCAGGGCGAGCCGCTCTCCCTGGCCCAGCGGCGGATCTGGTTTCTCGAGCGGCTCGTCCCGGGGACGCCGGCGGGCAACATCCCCATCGTGATGCGGCTCGACGGCCCCTTGGCGCCCGCGGTGCTGGAGCGCGGCCTGGTGGAGATCGCCTCCCGTCATCAGGCCCTGCGCACTCGCATCGAGATCGGGCCGGCGGGCGAGCCGCATCAGCTCGTCGCCCCACCAGCGCCCTTCCGGCTGCCGCTCGCCGACCTTTCCGGGCTCCCTCCTCGCTGGCGGTCGGAGGAGCGCGCCCGACTGGCGCGGGAGGAGGCTCGCCGCCACCTCGACATCGACCAGAGCGCGCTCTGGCGCCGCACCCTCCTCCGGGCGGGAGAGCGGGAGCACGACCTGCTCGTCACCTTCCACCACGTCATCGCCGACGGCGAGTCGGTGCACGTCTTCGAGCGCGAGCTGGCGGCCCTCTACACCGCCGTTCTCCGCGGAGCCCCCTCGCCGCTGCCCACGGTGGCGGTGCAGCCGGCCGACGTCGCCGCCTGGGAGCGCAACGGGTTGACCCCGGAGTTCCTGGCCCCTCACCTCGCCTACTTCCAGGAGCAGCTCGCGGGCGCGCCGGCAGGGCTCGACCTGCCGGCTGACCTGCCGCGACCGCCGGTGCGGAGCTGGCGCGGGGAGAACCACCCCCTGGCGCTGCCGCCGGACCTCTTCCGGGAGGTCCGCGAATTCGCGCGCCGGCGGGGAGCGACGACCTACATGGTCCTCCTCGCCACCTGGGTAGCGTTCCTGCGGCGGATCACCGGCCAGGACGACATGGTCGTCGGCACCGTGCATGCCCATCGCGGCCGGCCGGAGCTCGAGCGGCTGATCGGCTTCTTCGCCAACAGCCTCCCGCTGCGGGTCGAGCACCCGGGGGATCCCACCTTCGGCGATCTGTTCGCCACGGTGCGAGCCCGGGCGCTCGCCCTCTTCACCCACGAGGACCTGCCGCTCGAGTACTTGGCCGAGGTTCTGCGGCCGGGCCGGGTCTCCTCTTCCGACCCGCTGTTCCAGGCCTTCTTCGCCCTCCACGGCAACGCCGGCCGGCGGGAGCTCGCGCCGGGCCTGACCGCGGCCTGGAGAGAGGAGGACCACGGCGCGGCGCAGTTCGACTTCCTCCTCGATCTGAAGGACGAAGGGGAAGCGATCGGCGGCCGCCTCGTCGTCAGCGCGGACCTCTTCACGCCGGCCACCGTGCAACGGCTGGCCCGCGGCTGGGAGGCTCTCCTCGCCGACGCGGTGTCGCGGCCTGGGACCCGCCTCTCGGAGCTTGCCCTGCTCGGCGAGGCGGAGCGGCACGCTCTCCTCGCGGAGTGGAGCGGCGCTCCGGCGGCGCCGGCCTGGACCGGCTCCGTCCAGGCGCGCATCGCGGCCCGGGCGGTCGCGGCTCCGGAAGCGATCGCCGTGCTCCCGGCCGAGCCCGGCCTGGCACCCCTCACCTATGGCGAGCTCCAGGCGCGAGCCCTCCGGCTGGCCCACCGGCTGCGCGTTCTCGGCGTCGGGCCCGAGGTGCGGGTCGGCCTCTATGCCGAGCGCACGGCGGAGAGCCTGGTCGGCATGCTCGCCGTGCTCCTCGCCGGCGGGGGTTACGTCCCGCTCGATCCGACCTATCCGCCCGAGCGGCTCGCCTTGATGCTGGAGGATGCCCGCATCCCGGTGCTCCTCGGCCGCCGCGATCTCCTCGCGGAGCTGCCGTCCGGCGGCGCCGGGCTCGTGCCGCTCGACGCGCTGCTGGAAGAGAGCGCGGGAGAGCCGCTCGAGGCCCTGGCGGAGGCTGGGCCGGAGAACCTCGCCTACGTCATCTACACCTCGGGATCGACCGGCCGGCCCAAGGGGGTCCTGCTCGCGCACCGCGGTTTTGCCGCGCTCGCCGAGGCCCACGTCCAGCTGTTCGCGATCGAGCCGGAGAGCCGTGTCCTCCAGTTCGCCTCGCCGAGCTTCGACGCTTCGGTGTCGGAGATCTGGAGCGCCCTTGTCGCCGGCGCCACGCTAGTCCTCGGCCGGCGCGAGGATCTGCTCCCCGGCCCCGCCCTCCTGGCCACGCTGCGCGAGCGCGGGATCACCCACGTCACCCTGCCCCCCACCGCCCTGGCGGTCATGCCGGACGGCGCGAGCGAGGCCCTGCCGGCCCTCCGCTGCCTGGTCGTGGCGGGGGAGGCCTGCCCGGCCGACCTCGCCGTGCGCTGGTCCGCCGGGCGGCGGTTCCTCAACGCCTACGGACCGACCGAGGCGACCGTCTGCGCCACCGCCGCCGCCGTCGCCGGCCTCGCCGACATCGGTGAAGACGGGCGGACTCCCATCGGGCGACCCGTCGCGGGCAGCCGCGTCCAGGTGCTCGGCCGCCATCTGGAGCTGGTGCCCCGGGGAGCCCCCGGCGAGCTCTACCTCGGGGGGGACGGGCTGGCCCGCGGCTACCTCGGCCGGCCCGATCTCACCGCCCGCGCCTTCCTCCCCGACCCTGCGGCCGTGGAGGCGGGGGCGCGGCTGTATCGCACCGGTGATCTCGCTCGCTTCCGGCCCGACGGTCAGCTCGAGTTCCTCGGCCGCGCCGACCGACAGGTCAAGGTGCGCGGCTTCCGTATCGAGCCGGATGAGATCGAGGCCCTCCTCTTCGAGCACCCGGGGGTGCGGGAGGCCGCCGTGGTGCCGTACGCGGCGGGGCCGGGGGACCTCCGCCTCGCCGCCTACCTGGCGACGCTGGAGTCGGGTACGCCCTCCGTCTTCGAGTTGCGCGCGTTCCTGCGCGAGCGTCTGCCCGAGTACATGGTGCCGGCGGCGTTCGTCTTCCTGCCGGCCCTGCCGCTTTCACCCAACGGCAAGGTCGACCGCCGCGCTCTTCCTTCGCCCGCTCCGCCGACATTGGAAGAGTTGGGACCATGGCGGGGCGCGATCGCTCCGCGGACCCCCGCCGAGGAGCTGCTGGCGGGCATCTGGGAAGAGGTGCTGGGGCACGGGGAGGTGGGCACCGGCGACGACTTCTTCGATCTCGGCGGGCATTCGCTGCTCATCGGCCAGGTGCTGGCCCGGGTGCGCACGGCCTTCGGAGCGGAGCTCCCCATGCGGGCGGCCTTCGAGGCGCGCACCCTGGGTGCGCTGGCGCGGCGGATCGAGGAGACGTTGCGGGCCCTGCCGGCGTCGGTGGATGCTCCGCCACGGCCACCTCTCGGCCGGACCTCCCGGGCGGAGCCCCTGCCGCTCTCTTTCGCCCAGCAGCGGCTCTGGTTCCTCGACCGGCTGGAGCCGGGCTCTCCGGTCTACAACGTGCCGGTACCCCTCCGTCTCACCGGGCCGCTCGATCCGGAAGTCCTGGAACGCTGCCTGGACGAGATCTTCCGGCGGCACGAGGCTCTGCGCACCACCTTCGCCGAGGGTCCGGACGGGGAGCCGCGCCAGATCGTGGCGCCGTTTCAGCCCGCCGGTCTGCCCCGGGTCGACCTGACGGCCCTGCCCCTGGAGGTCGCCCGTTCGGAGGCGGGACGGCAGGCGGCCCGGGAGGCGCGGCATCCGTTCGATCTCGTCCGCGGACCGGTGGCGCGAGCCCTCCTGCTGCGGCTCGACGAGCGGGAGCACCAGCTGCTCTTCTTCTGCCATCACATCGCCTTCGACGGCTGGTCGGTCGGCGTTCTCCGGCGCGAGCTGGGCGCCCTCTACGGCGCCTTCGCCGCCGGGCGGCCGTCCCCGCTCGCCGAGCCGGCGTTCCAGTATGGAGACTTCGCCGTCTGGCAGCGGCGCTGGCTCTCCGGGGAGGCGCTCGCCGGTCAGCTCGCCTACTGGCGGGAGCGGCTCGCCGGTGCGCCGGCCGCCCTCGAGCTGCCGGCCGACCGCACGCGCCCGCCGGTCCAGAGCTTCCGCGGCGGCACCCTCGCGCTCGTCTTCCCGGCCGGGCGCGCAGCGGGGCTCCGCGCCCTTGCCCGCAGCGAGGGGTCGACCCCGTTCATGACCGCCCTGGCGGCGTTCTCGGTCCTCCTCGGCCGGTTCACCGGCCAGCCGGACCTGGTAGTGGGTTCGCCGGTCGCCGGCCGCACCGAGGAGGGGATCGAGAGCCTGATCGGCTTTTTCGTCAACACCCTGCCCCTGCGCGCCGATCTCGCAGGTGACCCGACCTTCCGCGCCCTCCTCGGCCGGGTGCGCGAGTCGGCGCTGTCGGCCTACGCCCACCAGGATCTCCCCTTCGAGCGGCTGGTCGAGGAGCTGCATCCGGAGCGCGACCTGTCGCGAAGCCCGCTGTTCCAGGTGATGTTCTCCCTCGATCCAATGCAAGGGGGCGAGCTCAGCCCTGGGCTCGGCTGCGAGCTGCTGGGGGTCGACACCGGGACGGCCAAGTTCGACCTCTCGCTCTTCCTGGAGCAGGAGGAGGGTGGGTTGAGGGCTGTCCTGGAGTACGCGACCGACCTCTTCGACGCTCCCACCGTGGCGCGGCTCGGCCGTTCGTATCTCCGCCTGCTGGCGGGGCTCGTGGAGGAGGGGGCCGGGTTGCGGGTCTCCGAGCTGCCGCTGCTGGGAGAGGCGGAGCGCTGGCAGATCCTCGGCGAGTGGAACGAGCCGCGTACTCCGGCGGTGGCGGAGACGTGCCTGCACAACCTGGTGGCGGCACAGGTCGCACGCACCCCGGAGGCGGTGGCGCTGGTGTACGGCCACGAGCGGCTCACCTACCGGGAGCTCGGCTTCCGCGCCGGGCAGCTGGCCCGCCGGCTGGCGGCGCTCGGGGTGGGGCCGGAGGTGCGGGTGGGGGTCTGCCTGTCGCGGACGCCGGCGCTGGTGACGACGCTGCTGGGCATTCTGCAGGCCGGGGGAGCCTACGTGCCGCTCGATTCCAACTACCCGCAGGAGCGGCTGGGTTTCATGCTGGAAGATGCCGGCGCCGCGGTGGTGGTAACCGAACGGGCGCTCGCCTCTCGCCTCCCGGAGTCCCAGGCACGGATGCTGATGCTCGACGAGGAGGCGGAGGACAGCGCGCCGGAGGCCGAGCCTCGCCGAGCCCTGCCGGGCAATCTCGCCTACCTGATCTACACCTCGGGCTCGACCGGCCGCCCCAAGGCGGTGGCGATCGAGCACCGCAGTCCCGTGGCGCTGGTCCGCTGGGCGCAGGGGGTATTCGACGCGGAGGAGCTGACGGGCGTCCTGGCTTCGACCTCGATCTCCTTCGATGTCTCCGTCGCCGAGCTGTTCGTCACCCTCGCCTCGGGAGGCCGGCTGATCCTGGCCAACAATGTCCTGGAGCTGCCGGAGCTGCCGGCGGCGGGGGAGGTCACGCTGGTCAGCGCCGTGCCCTCGGCGATCGCCGCCATGGCCGACGCGCGGGCGCTCCCCCCCGGAGTGAAGACGGTCAACCTGGGAGGCGAGCCGGTCAAGGGCGCGCTGGCCGAGGCCCTCTACGCGAGCGGTATCGAGCGGGTGCGGAACCTCTACGGCCCTTCGGAGGACACGACCTATTCGACCTTTGAGGTCATCGAGCGGGGGAGCCGGCGCGAGCCTACGATCGGTCGGCCGGTCGGCGGCACCCGGGCCGTCCTGCTCGATCCGGAGCTGCGGCTGGTGCCGGTCGGAGCGCTGGGGGAGATCTACCTTGGCGGCGCCGGGCTGGCGCGCGGCTATCTCGGGCGTCCGGCGCTGACGGCCGAGCGCTATGTGCCCGACCCCCTGAGTAGTCAGGAGGGGGGGCCGGGAGAGCGTCTCTACCGCACCAGCGACCTTGGCCGCTACCTGCCGGACGGCCGGATCGAGTACCTGGGCCGTCTCGATCATCAGGTGAAGGTACGGGGCCACCGGATCGAGCTGGGGGAGATCGAGGCGGCCCTGTTGGCTCACCCCGGGGTTCGCGAGGCGGTGGTGATGGCGCTCGGCGAGCCGGCGGGCGCTCGCTCGCTCGTAGCGTACTTCGTGGCCGCCGGCACGCCCCCCCCCACGGTCGGCGAACTGCGCGATCACCTGCGCGGCAGGCTCGCCGACCCGATGGTGCCGTCCTCCTTCACCCGGCTCGAGCGGCTGCCGCTGAATCCGAACGGGAAGGTGGACCGGAAAGCCCTGCCGGCTCCTGAGATCGAGGGACCGGAGCCCGGCGGGACGGCGTCGCGCGGGCTCGACGGTCCCCTCGAGGAGCTCCTCGCCGGGATCTGGGCCGAGGTGCTGGAGCGTGAGGAGCTGCCCGGGGCCGAGGACAACTTCTTCGAGCTGGGCGGCCATTCCCTGCTCGCCACCCGGGTGGTCTCGCGGGTGCGGGCGGCGCTCGGAATCGAGCTGTCCCTCCGGGCGTTCTTCGCGGCGCCGACGGTCTCGGCCCTGGCGGTGGCCGTCGCCGAGCGGCGGAGTATGGCCGGGGGCACGGCTCCAGCCCCCCCAATCGAGCCCCTGGCGGAACGGTCCGCGCTCCCGCTCTCCTTTTCCCAGCAGCGGCTCTGGCTGCTCGACCGCCTGGAGCCCGGCTCGACGGTCTACAACCTGCCGCTCGCCTTCCGCGTCGACGGCCCCCTGGACGCGACCTGTCTGCAGCGGGCCTTGAGCGAGGTGGTGCGCCGGCACGAGATCCTGCGCACCACCTTCACGGCGGGGGAGGAGAGCGGTGAGCCGCGCCTGGTCGTCGCCCCGCCGGGAGCGGTCTCTCTACCTCGTGTCGACCTCTCCGGCCTCTCTTTGCCGGCGCGGACGGCCGAGGCCGGGAAGCTGACGGACGAGGAGGCCGGGCGCCCCTTCGACCTCACCGCCGGCCCGCTCTTTCGCGGGCTCCTCCTCGCCACCGGCGCCGCCGGGCACCGGCTCCTGATCACGATGCACCACATCGCCTCCGACGGCTGGTCGGTGGACGTCCTCCTCGGCGAGATCTCCGCTCTCTACCGGGTCTTCGCGGCCGGCCTCCCATCGCCGCTGCCGGAGCTGCCGGTCCAGTATGCCGACTTCGCCGCCTGGCAGCGGCGCTGGCTCGCCGGCCCCGTCCTCGAAGCCCAGCTCGTCTACTGGCGCCGCCAGCTCGCGGGAGCGCCCGAGGCGCTCGATCTACCGACCGACCGGCCGCGCCCGGCGGTCGAGACCTCGCGCGGCGCCCACTTCTCGATGCCGCTCCCGCCTGCCGTCGTGGCGGCGGTCCGGGCCCTCTCCCGGACCCAGGGGGTGACCCTCTTCATGACCCTGCTCGCCGGCTTCGCGACCCAGCTCCACCGCTACACGGGCGAGGTGGACGTCCTCCTCGGCTCGCCGGTCGCCAACCGCAACCGGTCGGAGATCGAGGGGCTGCTCGGCTTCTTCGTCAACACCCTGGTGATGCGCGCCGACCTCGCCGGCGACCCGGGCTTCGACACCCTGACCGCCCGTGTGCGCGAGACGGCGCTCGCCGCCTACGCCCATCAGGACCTGCCGTTCGAGCGCCTGGTCGAGGACCTGCAGCCGCAGCGCAGCCTGGCCCGCAGCCCGCTCTTCCAGGTCTCCTTCGTGCTGGGGGTGGAGGAGGGGTACCGCGAGCTCGCACCGGCGCTGCCGCTCTCCCCCTTGCCAGTCGAGAACCGGACCGCCAAGTACGACCTGACGCTCGCCGTCGACCTTCAAGGCGACGCGCTGATCGCCACCTTCGAGTACCGGACCGACCTGCTCGACCGCGCCACGGTAGTGCGCTGGGCCGGCCACTTCGCCCACCTGCTCGCCTCGGTGGCTGCCACCCCCGACTCCCCGCTGTCGAGAGCCGCCCTGCTCTCCGCGGCGGAACGGCACCAGCTGTCGCGGGAGTGGAACGACACCGAGGGGGCGGCCGCTCCCGGGGTCTGCCTGCACCAGCTCTTCGAAGCCCAGGCGGCGCGCACGCCCGGCACCGTGGCCCTGGTCTCTCCCGACGGCCGCCAGCGGCTGAGCTACCGCGAGCTGGAGGCCCGGGCTGATGCCCTGGCCGGCCGCCTGCGCGCCCTCGGCGTCGGGCCGGAGGTGCTGGCCGGCGTGCTCGTGGACCGCACGGTGGAGCTGGTGGTGGCCCTCCTCGCGGTGCTCAAGGCGGGCGGCGCCTACGTGCCGATCGATCCGGCCTACCCGCGCCAGCGCGTCGCCGTCCTGCTGGCGAGCTCCCGGGCCGCCGTCCTGCTCACCCGGCGCTCCCTCCTGGAGGACTTCGCGGGGAGCGTGCCGCCGGCGGCCGTGCCGGTGCTCCTGGACGAGGTGGTGGAGGAGATTGGCGGTGCCGCCGAAGCTCTCGCCGCCCGGCCACCCCAGCCCGGCAACCTAGCCTACGTCATCTACACCTCGGGCTCCACCGGCGAACCGAAGGGGGTCGCCATCGAGCACCGCAGCGCCGTGGCCTTCGCCCGCTGGGCCCGGGAGGCCTATACCCCCGAGGAGAGGGCCGGGGTCCTGGGCTCGACCTCCGTCTGCTTCGACATCTCGATCATGGAGATCTTCGTCACCCTGGCCTGGGGGGGCAAGATCCTGCTGGCGGAGAACGCCCTGGCGCTGCCCACCCTGCCGGCCCGCGACGAGGTGACGATGATCAACGCCGTGCCTTCGGCGATGGCCGAGCTGGTGCGCGGCGACCGCCTGCCGGACTCGGTGCGCGTCGTCAACACCGGGGGCGAGGCGGTCAAGGGGTCGCTCGCGCGGCGGATCTACGAGCAGAGCCGGGCCGAACGCGTCGTCGACGTCTACGGCCCGTCCGAGGACACGACCTATTCGGCGACCTCCCACATCCCCCGCGATGTCGAGACCCCCGCCATCGGCCGGCCCATCCGCGGCTCCCGGGCCTGGATCCTCGACGCCGGGCTGCGCCCCGTGCCGATCGGCGTTGCCGGCGCGGTCTACCTGGCCGGCGACGGCCTCGCCCGCGGCTACCTGGGGCGGCCGGCGCTGACGGCCGAGCGCTTCATCCCCGATCCCCACGGCGAGCCCGGCGCGCGCCTCTACCGCGTCGGCGACCTGGCGCGCTGGCGTACCGATGGAGAGATGGAGTATCTCGGGCGCATCGACCACCAGGTCAAGGTGCGTGGTTTCCGCATCGAGCTGGGGGAGATCGAGGCGGTCCTCACCTCCGCTCCCGCGATCGAACGGGCGGTCGTCGCCACTCATGATTACGGGAAGAACGGAGCGGAGGACGTCCGCCTGCTCGCCTGGGTGGTGCCGGCGACGGGGAAGACCGTCGAACCGGAGGCGCTGCTCGCCTGGGTGGGGGAGAAGCTGCCGGAGTACATGGTGCCCGCGGCCGCCGTGGTGCTCGCGGACCTGCCGCTGACGCCGAACGGCAAGGTGGACCGCTTCGCCCTGCCGATCCCCGAGACCCCCGAGGGGACGGCCGCCGAGGCGCCGCGGTCCCCGCTCGAGGAGCTGGTGGCCGGGCTCTGGGCCGAGACCCTGGGAACCGGGAGCATCGGCCTCCACGACGACTTCTTCTCCCTCGGCGGCTATTCCCTGCTCGCCATTCGGCTGCTGGCGCGCCTGCGCGCCGCCACCGGGGTCGATCTCCCGTTGCGCGCGCTCTTCGCCCACCCGACGGTGGCCGCCCTCTCGGCGGAGATCGAGCGCGGCCTGCGGGAGCCGGGCGCCCCGCCGCTGCCGCCGATCGAGCCGGGCGCGAGCGGGGACGAGGCTCCGGCCTCCGCCGCCCAGGAGCGGCTCTGGTTCTTCCACCAGCTCGACCCCGGCGGCTCGGTCCTCAACGTCCCGCACCCCCTCCGGCTGACCGGCCCGCTGCGGCCGGATGCGCTCGCCGGATCGCTCGCAGAGCTGGCGCGCCGGCACGCCTCCCTGCGCACGACCTTCGTCTATGAGGCAGAAGGGCTCCGGCAGCGGATCGCGCCGCCCGCCGACGTGAGGCTCCCGCAGGTCGATCTCGGCGCTCTCCCCGCACCCCACCGGGAGGAGGAGAGCCAGAAGCTGATGGGGGAGGAGGCGCGGGAGCCCTTCGACCTCGCGGCGGGGCCGCTCTGGCGCGCCCGCCTGCTGCGCCTGGACGAGGAAGAGCACCAGCTGCTCCTCACCTTCCACCACACCATCTCCGACGGCTGGTCGACCGACCTGTTCGACCGCGAGCTCGCGGTCCTCTACCCGGCCGTGGCCGCCGGCCGCCCCTCCCCGCTGGCCGAGCCGGCGCTCCAGTACGCGGATTTCGCCGCCTGGCAGCGCCGCTGGCTCAACCGGGAGCTGCTCGCTCCGCAGCTCGCCTACTGGCGCCGGCAGTTGGCCGGGATGCCGCCGGCGCTCGACCTGCCGGCCGACCGTCCGCGACCCTCCCGCCAGAGCTTCCGCGGCGAGGTCCGGCTGCTGCCGCTCGCCGCCGGCCTCGCCGCCGGGATCAAGGAGCTGGGGCGCCGGGAGGGGACCACCCTGTTCATGACCGCGCTGGCCGCCTTCGCGGCCCTCGTCGGCCGCTACACCGACCGAACCGACGTGGTCCTCGGCTCGCCGGCCGCCAACCGGCACCAGCCGGGGACCGAGGGGCTCTTCGGCTTCTTCGTCGGCAACCTGGTCCTCCGCCTCGATCTCGCCGGCGATCCCACCTTCCGGGAGCTGCTGCGCCGGGCTCGCGAGGCCGCCCTCGGCGCCTACGCCCACCCGGATCTCCCCTTCGAGACCCTGGTCGAGGAGCTGGACCCGGCGCGGGACAAGAGCCGCAACCCCCTGGTGCAGGTGATGCTCTCGGTCCAGGCCTCGTCCGAGGAGACGTTCTGCTTCGCCGGTCTCGCCGCCGAGCCGGTCGAGATGCATACCGACACCTCGCAGTTCGACTTCACGCTGTTCGCCAACGACGGTCCGCGGGGGCTCGTCCTGGCGGCCGAGTACAGCACCGATCTGTTCGACGGAGCGACCGTCGAACGGCTGCTCGCGCACCTCTCCCTGCTGCTCGCCGCAGTGGTGGCCGAGCCGGACCTGCGGCTCTCCGCGCTGCCGGCCGGGATCGCACCCCGGCCGCGGCCGGCTCCGGCGGCGGAGCCCATGGAGGAGGCCGGGGGGACGGCCGAGGACGACCTCGCCCGCCGCCAGGCCCTGCTCGCCGAGCGCCGCGCGCGCCTGGCCGGCGCCGGCCAGGATCTGCTCGCGAGCCGCCTGCGGAGAAAACAGTGAAGCCTTCCTCTCCAGGCGACCGGGAAGCCCGTCTGGCCGAGCGCCGGGCCAAGCTCTCAGCCGAGCAGCAGGGCCTGCTGGAGCAGCGCCTGCGGGCGCGGAGCCCGCGGGCGGAGGCGGCCGCGGCCGCGCCCGCGCTGGTGGCGATCCAGCCCGCCGGCTCCCGCCCGCCGTTCTTCTGCGTCCATCCGGCCGGCGGGGACGTCCTCTGCTTCCAGGCCCTCGCCCATCACCTGGGGGCGGACCAGCCCTTCTATGGCCTGCAGTCCCGCGGGCTCGGAGCGGGGGAGGAGCCGCTCGCCAGCATCGAGGAGATGGCGGCGAGCTACCGGGCCGAGATCACCGGCGCCACCGCCGGCCCCTACTATCTCGGCGGCTGGTCGCTGGGTGGCGCCGTGGCCTTCGAGCTCGCCCGCCAGCTCGCCGCGGAGGGGAGAGAGGTGGCGCTGCTGGCGATCGTCGACTCCACCCCGGGACCCTGGCCCCCTCAGGCCGCCGGGATGGACGGGGAGGAAGAGCCGGACGACGTCTACTGGCTGATGGAGATCGCCGACTACCTGCAGCGCCTGTGGGACGTCGATCTCGGCCTCACCGGCGAGGCCCTCCGCGCGCTGCCGCCGGCGGCGCGGGTGGACCGCTTCCTGTCGGGATTGAAGGGCACCCCGTTCGGCGCGTCGGCGAGCCTGGAGCCGCTCCGCCGGCTCCTCGGCGTGTTCAAGACCAACGTGCGCGCCTTCCGGCGCTATCATGCGGGCACTTACCCGGGGCGGATCACCCTCTTCCGGCCCGCGGACGCCGGCGAGCCGGAGGATGAGGCGACGGCGGCGGACCCCACGCGCGGCTGGGCGGCGCTCTCCCCGCGGCCGGTCGAGATCGAGACCGTTCCAGGCGATCACATCAGCGCCCTGGCCGAGCCGCACGTGCGGTCTCTG
This sequence comes from uncultured Acidobacteriota bacterium, assembly GCA_963698025.1. Classification (GTDB taxonomy): domain Bacteria; phylum Acidobacteriota; class Thermoanaerobaculia; order Multivoradales; family UBA5704; genus DATARR01. The sequence continues at coordinate 6,441,750 of OY969112.1, forward strand.
GCCGGGCGGCTGCGCACCTGCATTGACCAGGCGCCGGGATTGGACCCGGGCGCCCGGGTCCCGGAGACTCCGTCATCGTCATGAAAGCTCGGTCATGAAAGCTCGCCTGTGGAAGTTTCTGCGCTGGGCCGTCCTCGTTCTGATCGGATTGCTCGTCGTCGCCGGCCTGGTCTTCTACGGGCTCGTGCGCCGGGGGTGGCCGGAGATCGACGGCCGCCTCGCCGCTCCCGGTCTCCAGGCCCCCGTCGAGATCGTGCGGGTCGAGCCTGGGATCCCCCACATTTACGCGCGGAACGCCCACGACCTCTTCTTCGCGCAGGGGTACGTGCACGCCCAGGACCGCCTCTGGCAGATGGAGTTCAACCGCATCGTGGGCCAGGGCCGGCTCGCCGCCCTGTTCGGCGAGGGGGCACTCGAGATCGACAAGGTGATGCACACCTTCGGCCTCTCTCAGGCCGCCGAGCGGGACTGGCAGGTCCTCGCCCCCGCCACCCGCGCCCTGCTCACCGCCTACGCCGACGGGGTGAACGCCTACGTGTCGACCCATCGCGGCCGGCTGCCGGTCGAGTTCACCCTGCTCGGGGTCGAGCCCCGCCCCTGGACGCCGGTCGACTCGCTGACCTGGGGCAAGCTGATGGCCCTCAACCTGAGCCTCGACCACCCCTTCGAGATCCTGCGCACCCATCTGATCGCCAAGCTGGGCGAGCCGGCCGCGCGGCGGTTGATGTCCCCCTACCCGGCGAGCGCGCCGGTGATCGTCCCCCCCGGCGTACAGGCCTACGCCGCCCCTCCCGTCGGGCGCGAGCCCCGGACCCGCCTCGCGGCGCTCCCCGGCTTCGGCATGATCTCCGGAGCCGGGCCGGCCTGGGGGAGCAACGGCTGGGTGGTCGCCGGCAGCCGCACGGCGAGCGGCCGGCCGCTGCTCGCCAACGACACCCACCTGGGGCTCCAGCTCCCCTCGGTCTGGTACCAGGTCGGCCTCCACGGCGGCGGCTACGACGAGGTCGGCTTCTCGTTCCCCGGCATGCCCTTCATCGTCATCGGCCACAACCAGCGGATCGCCTGGGGGATCACCAATCTCTGCGCCGACGTGCAGGACCTCTACACCGAGAAGCTCGACGACCCGGCGCACCCGCGGCGCTACCAGTTCCAGAACGCCTGGCGGGACCTCGTCCTGCGCCGCGAGGAGATTGGGGTCAAGGGCAAGCCCAATTTCATTCTCGAGGTGCGGGAGACGCTCCACGGCCCGATCCTCAACGACGCCGTCGCCGAGCTCAAGGGGAGCCCGCCGACGGCCCTGCGCTGGCCGGCCCTCGGCGGCACGCACCTGGTCGACTCCCTCGCCGCCCTCAACCTGGCGCGGGACTGGCCCTCCTTCCACCAGGCGCTGGCGACCTGGGACACCCCGAGCGTCAACTTCGTCTATGCCGACGTCGACGGCCACATCGCCTACCAGTCGACCGGCCGCGTCCCCATGCGCGCCGCCGGCCACCAGGGGCTGGTGCCGGTCCCCGGCTGGGACGGCCGCTCCGAATGGCAGGGCTTCATCCCCTACGAGGAGATGCCCCACCTGCTCGACCCCCCCTCGGGCTTTATCGTCACCGCCAACAACAAGGTGACGGGGGACGACTACCCCCATTTCCTGGCCTACGACATGGCCGATCCCTACCGCGCCCAGCGCCTCAACGACCTCCTGGCCGCCGGGCACGGCTTCACCCGCGAGGGCCTGCGCGCCATCCAGGCCGAGACCCTCGGCCTGCCGGCGGCGGCCATCCGCCCCTACCTGCTGGCCGTGCCGCCGGCCGGCGAGCGCGAGAAGAAGGCGCTCGACGAGGTCCGCCGCTGGGACCTCCGTTACGAGCCGGGAGCGGCCGGCGCCTCGGTCTACGAGGTCTGGTACTGGTATCTGCTCGAGGACATCCTGAACGACGATCTCGGCCCGGACGTGTTCAAGGAGTACCGCACCGTGGGCCTGAGCCAGGTGCCGTCGATCGTCGACCTCTTGGCGCGGCCCGACGACCCGCTGTTCGACGACCGGCGGACCCCCGCGGTCGAGCGTCGCGACGACATCGTCCGCCGCAGCCTCACCCACGCCGTAGCCTGGCTCTCCAAGCGCTACGGGGACGATCCGGCGAGGTGGACCTACGGCCGGGTCCACTCGGTCACCTTCGTCCATGCCCCCCTGGGGCAGAGCGGCATCGCCCCCCTGGAGCGCCTGTTCAACAGCGCCACCTTCCCGGCCCGGGGCACCGCCTTCACGGTCGACGCCGCCATGCCGGACTTCACGGCCCCCTTCGGCGTGGTCTTCGGCACCTCGCAGCGGATGATCGTCGACCTCTCCGATCTCGAGACCTCGACCTGGGTCAACAGCACCGGCCAGAACGGCCAGCTCTGGAACCGCCACCGCGAGGACCAGATCCCGAAGTGGGAGGCGGTCCAGGGCTACCCCATGCGCTTCGGCGAGGCGGCGGTGCGCGCCCACTCCGAGGGGCGCCTGGCCCTGGTTCCGGGGGCGGCGCAGTGAGCGATGAGGGGCCGCTGAGGGGCGAGGATCAGCGCCAGAGCCTCTGCCGCGTCGTCGCGGAGCTGGGCTCCCAGGGGTGGTGTCAGGGTACGGGGGGCAACTTCAGCCTCACCGTGAGCCGCGATCCGTTGCGCCTGCTGATCACCCGCTCCGGGGGCGACAAGCGCCGGCCCGGCCCCCCGGATCTCATGCTCGTGGGGGCGGACGGCGAGCCCGCTCCCGGGGAGACGGGGCGGCCGTCGGCCGAGACCGGCCTGCACTGCCGGATCGTGGCCGCGACCGGCGCCGCCTCGGTGCTGCACGTCCATTCCGTGGCCAATACGCTGCTCTCCGAGCACTTCGCTCGCCAGGGGGGCTTCACTCTCCGCGGCTACGAGATGCTCAAGGGATTGCGGGGGATCGCCACCCACGAGGCCGCGGTCTTCGTGCCCATCCTCGCCAACTCGCAGGACATCCCGCGCCTTTCGGACGAGGTCGCGGAGCTGCTCGCCGCGCACCCTGATCTATGGGGCTTCCTCCTCGCCGGGCACGGGCTCTACACCTGGGGGACCTCGCTGGAGGAGGCGAAGCGGCACGTCGAGATCTTCGAATTCCTCTTCGAGCTGGCGGCGCGCCGGACCCCGTTCCCCCCTTTTGAGGGATAATCCTCACGGATCGATGGAAGGAGAACATCCATGGCGACCGTAAACCTGCGCGACACCCAAGAGACCCTGACCGACGCCGCCGAGATCGGCGCCTTCCTGCAGCCGTTCGGCATCTGGTACCGGCGCTTCGAGGGCTCCGACCAGCTCTCCGAGACCGCGACCGATCCGGAGATCCTGGCGGCCTACGACGCTCCCATCCGTGAGCTGATGGCGGAGGGGGGGTACGTCACCGCCGACGTGATCAACATCCGGCCGGAGGTCCCCGGGCTGGAGACCATGCTCAACCGGTTCAACAAGGAGCACTGGCACGACGAGGACGAGGTCCGCTTCATCGTCCACGGCCGGGGGCTCTTCCACGTCCACCCCGAGGGGGGGCCGGTGTTCAGTATCGAGGTCGTCAAGGGGGACATGATCAAGGTCCCCCAGGGGACGCACCACTGGTTCGACCTCTGCGCCGACCGTACCATCCGGGCCATCCGGCTGTTCCAGGACGTCTCCGGCTGGACCCCGCAATACACCGGCACGGGGAAGGAGACCGGCTACCAGCCGCTCTGCTTCGGTCCGGTCTACATGCCGGCGCGCGGCCTGTAGTCTGGGCAGACCCCCTGTGGTTCCCCTTGCGGGCGTTCTCTTCGTAGGTAAGGGGAATCCTGGAGATTCCGGGACAATCGTAGAGATTCCGGGACAATCAGAGTACGAACGGGACCGGCGAAGGAAAAGCGGGACAGGAACAGTAAGACCGGGACAGCGATAGAGAGACCGGGACATTCCTGGGAATTGTGGGACAGGGTTCCCTGAAAGGGGACGGGCTTCGAGATTTGGGGATCTGGCTCAGGCTTCGGCCGCCGCCGGGTCCTCCGGCGACGGCTCGTAGGCCAGGAACTCGCGGACCTCGCGCTTGCCGGCCTGCACCAGCGCCACCGCGGCCAGGGCCACGCCGCAGCCGAAGTAGACCAGCGGGATGTTGCGGTGGAGGAGGTCGGCGACGATACCGGCGGTGGCGGCGGCGATCGGCATGCTGCTGAGCCCCAGCGTCTCGAAGAGGCCGAGCACGCGGCCGCGCAGCTCCTTCGGCGTGGTGAGCTGCGCCAGGCTCAGGGAGTGGATGGTGTTGAAGCCGGTCATCAGCCCGGCCGCGAAGAGCAGCGCCATCGCCATCCACGGGGTGCGGGCGAAGCCGAAGGCGACCGCGGCAGGTCCGATCCCCCCCGCGCAGATCAGATAGGCCCACGTCCGCCGCCGTCCGGTGATGTTGGTGGCGCCGGCGGTGATGCTGCCGAGGAACGAGCCGGCGCCGAAGGCCGCCACCAGGAAGCCGTACCAGTCGGGCTTCACGTGCAGGAAATCCTCCACGTAGAAGGGGAGGAGCACGACGATCGTGATCATGAAGAAGCTGTCGAGCGGCGACAGGAAGAGGAGGTAGCGCAGCCCCTTGCGGCTCGCCACGTAGCGCAGCCCGAGCTTGATCTCGCGCCAGTAGTCGGCCCCCGCCTCGCGCCAGCCGGCGGTCTTGGGCACGGGTGGGGGGGGCGGCAGCCGGATCAGGGATTCGGCCAGCGCCGAGAAGAGATAGGTCACGCCGTCGACGAAGAAGAGGATGCCCGGACCGATCAGGCGGAACAGCACCCCCCCCGACCCCTGCCCCACGAACGTGGAGACGTCGAGCGCCAGGCGGTTCGCCGAGTTGGCCCGGGTCACGTCTTCCTCGGGCACCAGGTCCGGGATCGCGGCGCTGATCGCCGGCCGGAAGAAGGCGTCGCAGATCCCCATGATGGCGGAGAGGGCCAGCAGCCCGATGAGGATGGTCCCCGAGCGCCCCGGCACCAGGAATACCAGGGCCGCCAGCGCGATCGCCGCGACGCCGCGCACCACGTCGGCCAGGATCAGGATCGTGCGCCGCGACATGCGGTCGGCCACGGTGCCGCCGAACGGTCCGAGGAGGATCGCCGGCACCCACTGCGACAGCATCCCGAGCCCCAGCAGCGACGCCGAGTCGGTCTGGCGCTTGATCCAGAAGATCATCGCGACGGAGAACGCCTGCGAGCCCAGCATGCTGACGAACTGCCCCTGCCAGAGCAGCAGGAAGTCGCGGTTCAGGAGACGCGCGGGGCGCCGGTAGCTCATTCGCTCAAGCCTTCTTCCGAGGTTTGGGTCCGCTTTCGATGCACGCGGGACACTACTATATTCGGGTCCAGATCGGGTCCAAAAACAAGCGGGTCCCAATTGGAGACTCTCTTTCCCAGGAGGCTTGATGAAACCGTCGTCCGAGATCCCACGCCCCGCGGGCTCGCTGATCGCGAATTCGCTGCGGTTCGCCAAGAACACCATGCAGTTCTACGAAGACGCGTTTCACGAGTGCGGAGACATCTTCGCGACGCGGATCCCGGGCCTCGGCGAGTGGATCTACATCTGCTCCCCGGAGCTCGTCAGGACCATGCTCGAGGCGCCCCCCGAGATCCTGGCCGGCAACGGCATCGAGGAGTTCAGCCTCGCCCACGTTCTCGGCAAAGGGGCCACCTCCCATCTCGACGGCCCCGCCCACCAGGAGCGCAAGGCGGTCACCTGCCCCTATCTCAGCGCGCAGGGGAGCCTGCGCCACGTCGACGCCATCCGCCGGATCGCCGGGCGGAGGGTCGCGGAGTGGCCGCTCGGCAAGCCCTTTCCCCTGGTGCTGGAACTCCAGAAGATCGCCCTCGCGGCCCTGATCGAAGTGTTCTTCACCGGCGCCTCCCCCGAGAAGCTCCAGCGGCTCGCCGACCTTTACGAGAGCTTTTCCTTCAAGGGCCTGCGGTCGCCGACCGTCTCCCATCCCACCCTGCAGATCGATTTTCCCGGCAGCCCCTGGCGCCGGGTCCGCAAGCGGCAGCGCGAGGTCTTCGAGGTGTTCTCGCAGGAGATCGAGGCCCGGCTGGCCGCCGTCGACCGGCCGGAGGCGGACGACCTGGTGCTCGGCATGGGCCGGGCGCGCCTGGGGGACGGCAGCCGGCTGTCGCGGGAGGTCATCCTCGCCGAGATCCTCGAGCTGCTCTTCCAGGGGCACGAGCTGACCGGCGACTCGATGACCTGGACCCTCGGCGAGCTGGTGGCCCACCCGGAGGTGCTGGCGCGGCTGCGCCAGGAGCTCGACTCGGTGGTCGGGGCGGAGGACCTCCAGAGCTCTCACCTGCCCCGCCTCCCCTATCTGGAGGCCGTGGTCTACGAGGGGCTGCGCCGGCGCCCCACCAACTTTTCCACCAGCGTGCGGCGGGTGAAACAGCCGTTCCCGATGGGGGGCTATATGCTCGCCGAAGGTGCCCTGGTCGCCGTCTGCTACCCGGCCCTGTCGGTGCGCGAGGACCTCTTCCCCAACCCCAAGAGCTTCGATCCCGATCACTTCTATGGCAAGCAGTTTCTGCCCGAGGTCTGGAGCCCCTTCGGAGGCGGGCCGCACGCCTGCCCGGGCCAGGATCTGGCGCTGGTGATCATGAAGACGGCGCTGGCGACGGTCGTTCGCAAGGCCGAGCTGAAGATCGCCCAGGACGAGGTGCGGCCGGTCCGCAACGCCTATTACTACGAGCCCAACAAGGGCCTGCTGGTGACGCTCGAAAAGCGGCTGTGAGGAGACTGTGGTAGCCTACTGCGCTCGTCCGCCGAGTCGCCGTCATCCCTGAACAGGTTGGGAGAGTTTTTTCGATGAACGAACGTCTGACCCGCAAAGACATCAAACGCGACGACTTCACCGCCGCCGTCGGCCGCAGCGTCGAGTACGCCGGGAGCCACGTCCGCGCCATCGCCTACGCGATCGGCGGCCTTCTCCTGCTCGTCGCGCTCGCCCTTGCGATCAACGCCTATCGCAACCATCGCCTGGAGGAGGCCAACGAGGCCCTGGCCGGGGCGATGAAGGTCTATCAGGCCCCCGTCCTCGCGACCGGCGCCAAGCCCGCCGACCCCGACGAGCCGAGCTTTCCGACCGACGACGCCCGCCGGGCGCGCGCCAAGGAGCGTTTGCAGAAGGTCCACCAGGACTACGGCTCGACCGACGCCGGCGGCGTGGCCGGCCTCTACCTCGCCCAGCTCGTCGCCGGCGAGGGGAAGCTCGACGAGGCGCGCAAGCTCTGGAGCGACTACGCCGACGATCACAAGGGGAGCATGCTGGCGGCCGAGGCGCGGCTCAACCTGCTGGCCCTCGATCGCAAGCAGGGCAAGGGGGAGCAGGTGGCCCAGGAGCTGCGGGGGATGCTGGAGAAGGGGGACACGCCGCTCCCCCAGGACATGATCCTGCACGAGCTGGGAACGACCCTGGAGCAGCTCCATCGCCCCCAGGAGGCGATCCAGTCCTACCAGCGGATCCTCGACGAGTTCCCGCAGTCCCCCTACCGCACGGACGCCCAGCAGAAGGTGTCCGCGCTCGATCCGACGCGCGCTCCGGCGGGCGGCGGCCTCCCCGGCATGTCGGCCGGCTTCCCCGGCTGATCCAGCCCCCCGCGATGGCGCTTCCGTACCGCATTCTGGAGCGCAAGCGCGCCGGGATGCGGCTCGACCCGGAGGAGATCCGGTCGGTCGCGCGCGGCGCCACCGACGGCTCCTGGAGCGAGGGGCAGCTCGCGGCCTTCCTGATGGCGGCCGCCATCCGCGGGCTGGACGGCGGGGAGACCCGCGCGCTGACGGTCGCCATGCGCGACTCGGGCGAGCGCTGGGATCTGGGGTCCGCGGTGCCGCGCCTCTGCGACAAGCACTCCACGGGCGGCGTCGGCGACAAGGTGTCGCTGGTGATCGCGCCGCTGCTGGCGAGCTGCGGCCTCCCCGTCTTCATGCTCGCCGGCCGCGGCCTCGGCCATACCGGCGGCACCATCGACAAGCTGGAGAGCATCCCCGGGATGGACCTCCGGCTCGACCGCGCCCGCTGCCTCGACCTCCTCGCCCGCTGCGGGATGGCGATCGGCGCCGCCACCGCCGACATCGCTCCCGCCGACGGCCGCCTCTACGCCCTGCGCGACGTCACCGCCACCGTCGACTCGATCCCGCTGATCACCGCCAGCATCCTCTCGAAGAAGCTCGCCACCGGCTCCGCCGCCGTGGTCTTCGACGTCAAGACCGGCAACGGCGCCTTCCTCCCCGAGCTGGAACGCTCGCTGGAGCTGGCGCGCGGCCTGGTCGAGACCTCGCGCGCCCTCGGCACGCCGGCCTCCTGCCTGGTCACCGACATGAGCCAGCCGCTCGGCCGCTGGGCGGGGCATGCCGCCGAGGTGCGCGAGTCGCTCGACGCCCTGGGAGGGCAGGGGCCGGAGGATCTCATGGAGGTCACCTTCGCCCTCGCGGCAGAGGTCGCGCGTCTCGCCGGCCAGCCCGTGGAGCGGCGGGAGATGGAGGCGGCGATCGCCTCCGGCCGCGCCCGCGAGGCGTTCGAGCGCTGGGCCGCGCTCCAGGGCGCGAAATCCGCATGGCTGCGCGCCCCCCGCTTCGATCTCGCCCCGGTCGCGCGGCCGCTGCTGGCGCGGCGTTCCGGCCGGCTCGCCGCGGTGGACGTGCGCCAGCTCGGCCTCCTCCTGGTCGAGGCCGGCGGCGGCCGGGCCCGCCCGGACGACGAGATCGACTTCGGGATCTCCCTCGAGACCCGGGTCCGTCTCGGGGCGGCGGTGGAGGCGGGGGAGGAGCTGGCCCGGATCTACCTGCGGCGCGAGGACGAGCGCCTGGCGGAGTCGTTCGCGGCGTGCTTCACGGTGGAAGATGCGGGCGAGGCTCCGCCGCTGATCGCGGGCCGGGTGGGTTAGAAAGCCAGGGTGGCCGAGGCGGCCTTCGTAGGGGCGCAGCATGCTGCGCCCCTACACCTTCACGGTGGAAGATGCGGGCGAGGCTCCGCCGCTGATCGCGGGCCGGGTGGGTTAGAAGGGCCAGGGTGGCCGAGGCGGCCTTCGTAGGGGCGCAGCATGCTGCGCCCCTACACCTTCACGGTGGAAGATGCGGGCGAGGCTCCGCCGCTGATCGCGGGCCGGGTGGGTTAGAAAGGCCAGGGTGGCCGAGGCGGCCTTCGTAGGGGCGCAGCATGCTGCGCCCCTACACCTTCACGGTGGCGGATGCGGGCGAGGCTCCGCCGTTGATCGCGGGCCGGGTGGGTTAGAAAGGCCAGGGTGGCGAGGCGGCCTTCGTAGGGGCGCAGCATGCTGCGCCCCTACACCTTCGCCGGCGCCACCTTTCCCTGCGCTATCATCCCCGGCCATGAAGGCCGCCATTCTCGCCGTCGGCTCGGAGCTGCTGGGCACCGACCGGCTGGACACCAACTCGCTACGGCTGACCGCTCTCCTCGCGCGTTACGGCGCCGAGCTGCGGCGCAAGGCGGTGATCGGCGATTCGGAGAGCGAGATCGCCGGCGAGCTGCGGAACCTGCTCCCGCGGGTCGATCTCATCCTGATCACCGGCGGCCTCGGCCCCACGGCCGACGACGTGACCCGCGAGGCGGTCGCCGCCGCCCTGGGCCGCCGGCTCCAGCTCGACGAGCAGGTCCTGGCGGCGATCGAACGCCGGTTCCAGTCGCTCGGCTGGAAGATGCCCAAGGTCAACCGCCGGCAGGCCTGGGTGGTGGAGGGGGCGGCCGTCCTCCCCAACGACCGGGGGACGGCGCCGGGACTGCGCGTCGAGAGCGGCGGCTGCACCCTGTTCCTCTTCCCCGGCGTGCCCACGGAGATGGAAGGGCTGATGGCCTCCGCCCTCGAGCCCTGGCTGGCGGAACGCTCCGGCGGCATCGCGCGGGAGACGGCGGTGCTCAAGATCGCCGGCCTCCCCGAGTCGGTGGTGGAGGAGCGGATCGCGCCGGCCTATGAGGAGTTCGGCCGCGAGGCGATCACCATCCTGGCCGCCGTCGGCGAGATCCGCCTGCAGGCCACGGCGGCCGGACCCGAGCCCGAGCGCCGCGCTCGCCTGCAGGCCATGGTGGAGCGCCTCGGCGCGCTCGCCGGCGACGCCGTCTTCACCACCCGCGAGGAGGACACGCTGGAGAGCGTCGTGGGCGGCCTGCTCCGCGCCGCCGGCACGACCCTGACCGCCGCCGAGTCGTGCACCGGCGGCCTCTTCTCCCAGCGGATCACCGCCGTGCCGGGGAGCAGCGACTACTTCCTGGGCGCCGCCGTCACCTATAGCAATCCACTGAAGACTCAGCTGGTGGGCGTGCCGGCCGGAATGCTGGTCGAGCACGGCGCGGTCTCCGAGCCGGTGGCCCGGGCGATGGCCGAGGGAGTGCGCCGGATGCTGGGGAGCGACTGGGGGGTGGGCATCACGGGCGTCGCCGGCCCCGGCGGCGGCAGCGAGGCCAAACCGGTGGGCACCGTCCACCTCGCGGTGGCCGGCCCAGGCGACGGCGAGGTCGAGCACCGCCAGGTCCGCCTGCCGGGGGACCGCGACCGGGTGCGCCGGTTCTCCGCCCAGATCGTCCTCGAGATGCTGCGGCGGCGTCTGCTCGCCGTGGCCGCGAGGGACCGCCGCGCGTGAGGCTGTTCGTCGCCATCGAGGTCCCCGAGCCGCCGCGGCGCGACCTGCGCCGCCGCGTCGACGGCGTCCGCGATCGGCTGCCGGGAGCCCGCTGGGTCGATCTCGACGCCGTCCATCTCACCCTGCTCTTCCTCGGCGAGACCGCCGAGGCGGAGGTTCCCGCGCTCGCCGCCGGGCTGCGCGAGGCGTTCGCCCGCTGCCCGCCGCTCGATCTGCGTCTCGGCAGCGGCGGCACCTTCCCGCCAGGGCGCCCCGCCCGCGTCGCCTGGGTCGGCGTCGAGGCGCCGGAGGCTCTCCAGACCCTCCAGGAGGAGATCACCCGCGCCGCCGTCGAGACCCTCGGCTTCGAGCCCGAGGAGCGGGCCTACCATCCGCACGTCACCCTGGCGCGCTGCCCGGCCCCCTGGCGGCGCGAGGCGATCGACAAGTTCAGGAACGCCTTCACCGGTCCCATCGGACCGCCGTTCGTGGCCGGCCGCGGCATCCTCTTCGAGAGCAAGCTGTCGCCGAAGGGGGCCCGCTACCGCGAGGCCGGGATCTTTCCCATGCGGGAAGAGGAGGAAGCGGCGGAATGACCCCCGGCGCTGCCCTCGCGCTGGTCGCCGGCGCCTACCTGCTCGGCTCGGTCTCGTTCAGCGTCGTGCTCGTCAGGCTCGTGCAGGGCCTGGACGTCCGCACCGTGGGGAGCGGCAACGCCGGGGCCACCAACGTGATGCGCGCCGCCGGCAAGAAGGTGGGCGCGGCGGTCCTGGTGCTCGACGTGATCAAGGGGATGACCGCGGTCGCCGTCCCCCGGGCGCTCGGCGCCCCGCCGGCGGTGGTCGGCAGCGCGGCGGTCGCCGTGGTGCTCGGCCACGTCTTCCCCGTCTTCTTCGGCTTCCGTGGCGGCAAGGGGGTCGCCACCACCGCCGGCGCGCTGGGGACGCTGGCGCCGGCCGCCATGGCCCTCGGCCTGCTCGTCTTCGTCGCCGTGGTCCTCTGGAAGCGCTACGTCTCGCTGGGATCGATCGTCACCGCGGCGCTCTTTCCGTTCCTGGTTGGCCTCGGCGTGCGGCTGGGCTGGACGGCGTATGGCGGCCCCTGGCTGGTCCTCTCCTCGGCGGGGATCGCGCTGCTCATCGTGTTCAAGCACCGGAGAAACCTGCAGCGCCTGTGGCGCGGCACCGAGCCCCGGCTGGGAAGCCGGCGCCGGAAGGCGGCCGGAGAGGTGACCGGAGAGATGAAATGACGACGATCAACTGCACCCCGAGACGGATCGGAATCCTCGGCGCGGGCTCCTTCGGCACCGCGCTCGCCGTCCACTTCGCCGGCGCCGGCCGGCACCAGGTGCGGCTCTGGGCCCGCAACCCCGCGCTGGTCGAAAGGATGGCGCGCGAGCGGGTGAATCCCGACTATCTGCCCGGCGTCGGGCTGCCGCCCGGCCTCGAGCCGGCCGCGGACCTGGCGGCGCTCGCCGGCAGCGAGTTCGTCGTCGTCGCCGTCCCCTCCCACGGCTTCCGCGACATCCTCCGCCAGTTCCTGGAGCTCGCCGGGGACGGCCGGCCGCTGCCGCTGATCTCGGCCACCAAGGGGATCGAGCCCGAGACCCTGGCGCGGATGAGCCAGGTCGCCCGCGAGGAGGGGGAGGCCGCCGGCCGCGAGATCCGCTTCGCCGTCCTTTCGGGGCCCACCTTCGCCGCCGAGCTCGCCCGCAACGTGCCGAGCGCCGCCGTCATCGCCTCCGGGGAGCCCCCGTTCGCCACCGAGGTCCGCGAGTGCCTGGCCACCCCCCTGCTGCGCCTCTACTCCTCGGACGACGTGGTCGGCGTCGAGCTCGGCGCGGCGACCAAGAACGTCATCGCCATCGCCGCCGGCACCCTCTCCGGCCTCGGTCTGGGGCAGAACACGCTGGCGGCGCTGATCACCCGCGGCCTGCACGAGATCACCCGCCTGGGGATCGCCTACGGCGGCCAGCCCCGCACCTTCGCCGGCCTCGCCGGCCTCGGCGACCTGGTGCTCACCTGCACCGGGGGGCTGTCGCGCAACCGCCAGATCGGTCTCGACCTCGCCGCCGGGCGCAGCCCGGCCGAGATCCTGGAGCAGACCCATATGGTGGCCGAGGGGGTCCGCAACTCGGTCGCCGTCGCCAGCCTGGCGGCCCGGCGGGAGGTCGAGATGCCGATCATCCAGCAGATGGTGGCCGTGCTGCACCACGGCAAGGACCCGCGCCGCGCCCTCGAAGAGCTGATGACCCGCGAGCTGAAATCGGAGACCGAGCTGTGAACGATCCAGAATCCCTGCCGCACCAGACCGTCCTCATCCTCGACTTCGGCAGCCAGTTCACCCAGCTGATCGCGCGCCGGGTGCGCGAGAACCGGGTCTACTGCGAGGTCCACCCCTTCGACCTCTCCGTCGAGGAGATCCGGCGGCGGCGGCCGGCCGGCCTGATCCTCTCCGGCGGCCCGCAGAGCGTCTACGAGGAGGGCGCGCCCGGCGCCTCCGCCGAGCTGTTCGAGCTGGGGGTGCCGGTGCTGGGGATCTGCTACGGCATGCAGGTGATGGCGCACGAGCTCGGCGGCGGCGTCGAGGGCTCCAGCCATCGCGAGTACGGCCGCGCCGAGATCTCCATCACCGCGCCCGGCCGGCTGTTCGAAGGGCTCGCCGCCCGCGAGACCGTCTGGATGAGCCACGGCGACCGCGTGCGCGACCTGCCGCCGGGGTTCCAGGCGACCGCCACCACGGAGAACGCCCCGGTGGTCGCCTTCGAGAACGCCGGGCGCGGGCTCTACGGCATCCAGTTCCACCCCGAGGTGTCGCACACCGTCTCCGGCGGCGAGCTGCTGCGCAACTTCCTCTTCGGCGTCTGCGGCGCCCGCGGCGACTGGCGGATGGCCAGTTACCTCGAGGAGGCGGTCGCCACCATCCGCGAGCGGGTGGGGGAGGGGCGGGTGATCTGCGCGCTCTCCGGCGGCGTCGACTCCTCGGTGGTCGCCGCCCTGCTCCAGCGCGCCGTCGGCGAGCGCTCGACGGCGATCTTCGTCGACAACGGCGTGCTCCGCAAGGACGAGGCCGTTCAGGTCCTCCACAGCCTGCGCGACGGGCTCGGCATTCCGGTCCTCGCCGTCGACGCCCGCGGGCGCTTCCTCTCCGCGCTCGCCGGCGTCGAAGACCCCGAGACCAAGCGCAAGGCGATCGGCCGCGTGTTCATCGACGTCTTCAAGGACGAGGCGAAGCGGATCGAGAACGCCGGTTTCCTCGCCCAGGGGACGCTCTACCCGGACGTCATCGAATCGGTCTCGGTCAAGGGTCCCTCGGCGGTGATCAAGACCCACCACAACGTCGGCGGCCTGCCGGCGGAGCTGGGGTTCGAGCTGGTCGAGCCGCTCCGCTTCCTGTTCAAGGACGAGGTGCGCCAGCTCGGCCGCGAGCTCGGCCTGCCCGAGCAGATCCTCACCCGCCACCCCTTCCCCGGCCCCGGTCTCGCCGTGCGCATCCTCGGCGAGGTTACAGCCGAGCGGGTGGCCCTGCTCCAGGAGGCGGATGCCATCTTCCTCCAGGAGTTGCGCGAGAGCGGCTGGTACGAGAAGGTCAGCCAGGCCTTCGCCGTGCTCCTGCCGGTCAAGAGCGTGGGCGTGATGGGGGACTTCCGCACCTACGAGAGCGTGATCGCCCTGCGCTCCGTCGACACCCACGACTTCATGACCGCCGACTGGAGCCACCTTCCCCACGACCTTCTCGGCCGGGTGGCGAACCGCATCGTCAACGAGGTGAAGGGGGTCAACCGCGTGGTCTACGACGTCACCAGCAAGCCCCCGGCGACGATCGAATGGGAGTGAGGGATTCTCAATATTCAACAGGATTTCACACGACTGTCTCGCCTCGGCCTCATTCCGCCACTCTTTGAGAGAAGCAAACAGATGCGCGGGTGCTCCGGCCGCCTGACCGGCGGCCGGGGCGGAGAGGAGGGTACATGTTTTGTCCTGAATGTGGTTTTGATCACGAGGGGGGCTCGGCGCACTGCATGGATGGCGAGGGGGAGCCCGGCCGGCCGGTGGAGTTCATCCCCCTGGCCGAGGTGGCGGACGCCGCCGACTTCGAGGCTCTCGCTCTTCGCCTCGAAGAGGAAGGGGTTCCCTGGTACATCCAGAGCGAGCCGCCGATCGGGCTCGAACCGGGGGGGCGGGTGGCGATGATCTACGTCGCCGAGCACCGCTTCCGGCGCGCCCGCCGCGCGCTCGAAGCCCTGCGGCCGGTCGGAGCCGGGCAGAAACCTTGAGCCACCCCTGACGTAGCAACCCCTCCGGGGAATGACCGCGCGATTGCCGCGGGTTGGAGTCTTGCAGTTTGATGAATTTTCCGGAGCCTTCTCTCTAGCTCCGGAGTCCGGAGGGATTCGTGATGCGTTGGCGCTGGTGTCTTTTCGCGCTGACCGCCCTGGCGGTCGGATTCGCCGCCCGTGCGGCCACGGCGCCGGCCGCCGCGCCTCCCGCGGGGGCCGCCTGGGAATCCTATGAAGAGGAGGGGGGGTGCATCGGCGGCAGCCGCTGCGGCGATCAGGGGGACGCCCTCCGCATCCCGCTCGAGGACGCCGCCGTCTGGGGCATCCGGTTCCACGCCGGCGACGACGTCGGCGAGACCCGCGGCGGGCACCTGCGCGTCCGCATCGACAACACGATCATCGCCCCTGACATCGACGTCGCGGACGCGGGCGAGCTCTACGAGCTGCCGGTCCAGGGGCGGCGGGGGCGCTTCCTGATCGTCGAGACCCGCAGCGACGACGAGGTGATGGTCGAGGACGTCGAGATCCTCTATGCCGGCCTGCGGGCGCCCCGCGAGCGCCGCCAGTGGAAATCCTATCCCGAGGATTCGGGCTGCATCGGCGGCGACCGCTGCCGCGCCCAGGGGCGCCTGATCCGCGTGCCGCTCGAGGACGCTCCGGTCTGGGGCATCCATTTCCGCGCCAACGACGACGTCGGGCCGCGCACCCGCGCCCACCTGCGGGTCCGCATCGACCACCACGCCCTCGCCCGCGACCTCGACGTCGCCAAGAAGGGGGAGGCCTACAGCCTGATCGTCGCCGGGCTCCGCGGGCGCTACCTGATCTTCGAGGCGCTGGTCAACGACGAGGTGGTGGTGGAGGACATCGCGGTGCAGTACTCGGGGCTGCGGGATCCGCTGGCGGGGCGGCGGAAGTAGGCGTTCAGGGGTATTTCCGCAGCTCCACCCGCCCGAGCTTCTCCGGGTTCTTCTTCAGCTCCCGCACCAGCCGCAGCCCCAGCTTCTTCTGCAGCTCCCGGCGCTCG
This sequence comes from uncultured Acidobacteriota bacterium, assembly GCA_963698025.1. GTDB lineage: Bacteria > Acidobacteriota > Thermoanaerobaculia > Multivoradales > UBA5704 > DATARR01. Next base: position 6,457,661 of record OY969112.1, read on the forward strand.
GCCGCGTCGGGCAGCTTGCTGGCGTCGATCCAGCCGCCGGCGATCATGCCGTGGCCGCCCCCCTTGCCGCGGCGGCCGATGATGCGGCGCATCAGGCCGCCAGCGTCGGCACGCGGATTGGTGGTGCGGATCGAGAGGTAGAGGCGGTCGCCGTAGTAGCCGGTGGCAAGCGACCAGGTCTTCCCCTCCAGGCGCAGCAGCAGGTCGGCGATCTCCGGCACGATGTCCGGCTGCTCGATCGGCCCGAGATGGCTCAGGATCAGCGAGTCGACCGCCTCCAGGTTTTCCAGCGCATCGTGCAGGTTGCCGAAGTAGGTGAGCGGCAGCCGCGGGCTCTGGATGCGGGCCAGCAGCCGGTGGTTGGCCTGCGGGAAAAAGAGGTCGTGGATCGTCTTGTCCGGCCCCACGTGCTCGCGGGCGAAGTCGAGCGTCTCCGAGCGGATGGCGTAGATCAGCGCCGTCGCCAGCGCGTGCGTCGGCTTGACGTCCGCCGCGAGCATGTACTCCGCCAGCAGGGTGGCGGTCGCGCCGTACTTCGGCCGTACGTCGAAGAACGGCCCGCCTTGAGTGTTCTCGCGCAGCGGGTGGTGATCGATCACAATGTCCGGGATCACCCGCGACGGCAGCTGGTTGTTGCCGCTCCGGGGTTGGGTGTCGACCAGCGCGAAGTGCTTGTAGTTCTTGAAGCTCAGATGGCGGATGTGGCTGAAGGGGAGATGGAGGCTCTTGACCATCTCGCGGTTCTCGGCGCGGCCGATGATGCCGCCATAGGCCACCGTGACGTTCTGCCGGAAAGCCTGCCGGAGCAGCCGCGCCAGGATCTGGGCCGAGGCGAGCGCGTCCGGATCGGGATTGTCGTGCGTGAGAACGAGCCAGCGCCCCCTGGTCTCGCGCCGCACCATCTCCGTCAGAGCGGCGAAGCGCTCTCGGGTCCTGTCGGTGATCATGAGACGCCGATTGTAACCGCTGTCGCCGCGAACGCGGCAGGCGCGTCAGGGGCGCCAGCCCAGGGAGTTGGCGAAGTCGTCGCGCGCCGTCCGCAGGGCGGCGATGTCCTGGCCGGCCGTGGCGGCGCGGGCGATGAACTCGTCGAGCCGCTGCAGGTCCTCGAACACCTCGTAGCGGCCGGTCAGCTCCTCGTCGCCGTGGAACCGGCGCACCCAGACGTACAGACGGGCCGGCTCCCCCTCGCCCTGCGGGCTCAAGGAGGCCTCGAACTTCACGTGGTCGTCGCTCGTCCTTGCCATTCGTTCCTCGCCGAGGGGCTAGTGTACCCCGGCTCGACCTTCAGGCCGCAGATCTCCCATGCTATCCTTCGCCCGGGCCGCCGGCCCCCTTCCGACATGATCCGCGAAATCTTCCACATCGGCTCGTTCTCGGTCAGCCCGTTCGGGCTGATGCTCGTCCTCGCCTTCCTCGCCAGCTATCTCCAGCTCCGCTGGGGGATGAAGCGCCTCGGCGTCGGCGACGAGGAGGACGCGAGCGCCCTGGTCTTCGCCGCCGGCGTCGGCGGCATCGTCGGCGCCAAGGTCTATTACGCGATCCTCTTCCACGACTGGCACCTGCTCTTCGACCGTTCCGGCCTGGTCTGGTACGGCGGCTTCATCCTCGGCGCCATCGGGGTGCTCTGGACGATGCGCCACCGGCGCCTTCCGGGCTGGCCGATGGCCGATATCGCGGCACCCGCGCTCGCCATTGGCTACGGCGTCGGCCGCATCGGCTGCTTCCTGGTGGGGGACGACTACGGCCGGCCCACCGGCCTCCCCTGGGGGGTCTCCTTCCCGGTGGGGCTCCCCGAGACCACCGCTGGCAACCTGCGCGAGCTGTTCCACGTGCGGATCCCCGACTCGGTGCCGGACTCGACGCTGATGCGCGTCCACCCGACCCAGCTCTACGAGACGGCCATGGCCCTCGCCATCTGGGGGATCGCGCGGTGGATGTTCGGGCGCCGCCATCAGCCCGGTACGATCGCCCTCACCGTGCTCGCGCTCCTCGCGGTCGAGCGCTTCCTGGTCGAGATCCTGCGCGCCAAGGACGACCGCTTCTTCGGCCCCCTGACGCTGGCGCAGGTGATCAGCCTGGCCGTGCTCGCCCTCGTCGGCGTCATCGCCTGGCTGCGCCGCGGCCGGCTCGCGCCGCGGACGGCATGAGGCCTCTCTCTGTTCCCGCCTTGAGAGTCCCCCGCCTGCTCACCATCGCCGGCTCCGACTCCGGAGGGGGCGCCGGCATCCAGGCCGACCTCAAGACCTTCGCCGCCCACGGCGCCTACGGCATGAGCGCTATCGCCGCGCTCACCGCCCAGAACACCCGCGAGGTGCGCGCCGTCCACGAGGTGCCGGCCGCCATGGTGGCGGCGCAGATCGACGCCGTCCTCGAGGATATCGGCGCCGACGCGGTCAAGATCGGAATGCTGGCGAGCGCCGAAATCATCCAGGCCGTGGCCGGCCGGCTCCGCTTCCACCTCGGCGATACCGGCGTGCCGGTCGTCCTCGATCCGGTGATGATCGCCAAGAGCGGCGCCCGCCTGCTGCGCGAGGACGCCGTCGAGGCCCTGAAGGCCGAGCTGGTGCCGCTGGCGACCGTGGTGACCCCCAATGTCCCTGAGCTCGAGACGCTGACCGGCCTTCCCGCCGCCACCGAAGAGGAGCGGCTGCGGGCGGCGCGGGCGCTCGCGGCGCGCGGGCCGGCCGTGCTCGCCAAGGGGGGGCACGCCGAGGGGGAGGAGGTCGTCGACCTGCTGGTCGAGAGCGATGGACAGGTCCACCGTTTCGCCCACCCCCGGCTCCACACCCCGTCGACGCACGGCACCGGCTGCACCCTCTCCTCGGCCCTCGCCGCGCGGCTGGGAGCGGGGGAGGAGCTGCCGCGGGCGGTCGCGGGGGCGATCGAGTATCTGGCGGGCGCCATCGCCGCCGCGTATCCTTTAGGGGAGGGGAGTGGGCACGGCCCCGTGGACCATCTATACCGGCTGTGGCCCGCGCCCCCACGAGAGTGAGGAAGGATCAAACAATGAACGAAATGCTCGATCTGATCGTCGTGGGCGCCGGACCGACCGGCATCGCCATCGGCGCCGAGGCGCGCCGCCAGGGGCTCTCGGTGCTGCTCGTCGACCGCGGCCCGCTGACCGCCGCCATCCAGGGCTATCCCACCTTCATGGAGTTCTTCACCACCCGTGACCGGCTGGAGATCGCCAACGTTCCGTTCTCGATTCCCGACGCCAAGCCGACCCGCCGGCAGGCGCTCGCCTATTACCGCATGGTCGTGGAGCACTACGACATCCCGCTGGCCCTCTACGAGGACGTCCTCGAAATCGCCAAAGAGGGGGAGGAGTTCGCCGTCCACACCCGGCGGATGCAGGGGCCGCGCACCCTGCGCGCGCGCAGCGTCGCCCTCGCCACCGGCTACTTCTTCAACCCCCGCCGGCTGGGCGTGCCGGGCGAGGATCTGCCGTGGGTGGCCCACAACTACAAGGAGCCGTTCCCGAACTTCGGCCAGGACGTCGTGATCGTCGGCGCCGGCAACACCGCGGCCGAGGCGGCGCTCGACCTCTGGCGCAACGGCGTCAAGGTGACGCTGGTGCACCGGGGAGCGGCGCTGAAGCCGGGAGTGAAGTACTGGCTCAAACCGGACATGGAGAACCGCATCGAGGAGGGGTCGATCCCGGCCCACTTCAACACCCAGGTGCGGGCCTTCCTGCCCGAGGGGGGGATCGAGATCGCCACCCCCGAAGGCCCCGGGCTGCTGCCGGCCCAGGCCGCCTACGTGCTGATCGGCTACCAGCCGGACGCCGACTTCGAGCGCCGCTGCGGCGTCCAGGTCGACCCCGAGACGCTGATCCCGGCCTTCGACCCCGAGACCTGCGAGTCGAACGTGCCCGGCCTCTACGTCGCCGGTACCCTCCAGGCCGGCCGCTGGACCGACCGCATCTTCATCGAGAACTCCCGCGACAACGGCCCGAAGATCATCGCCCACCTGAAGAGCCGCCTGGCGGCCGTGCCGGCGATGCGGTAGGCGGATAACTCTGAAACGGTCCGTCGTAAGCTTAAAACGCCGCGCACAACCTTACGACGGCCCGCATAGCCTTAAAACGGTCCGTCGTAAGGTTAAAACGTTCCGCACAACCTTAAACGGTCCGTCATAAGGTTAAAACGCCTCGCAGAACCTTACGACGGCCCGTCGTAACCTTAAAACGCTCCGCAGAACCTTACGACGGCCCGCAGGAGCTTAAAACGCGCCGTCATAAGCTTAAAACGCGCCGTTGTAAGCTTGAAACGCGTCGCGGCCAGGACGCAGGCACCGCTCCGTGATAGGGTCCAGCCCTGACAGCTCAACCTGAAAGCGGAGGCTTCCCCCGATGGCGAGACGAAGAGGTGGATTCCGGACGCAGGCCCCGAAGCAGGCGACGCTCATCATCTCCCTCGTCCTCTGGCTGATCGGCCTGCTGGCGGGGTTGGGCGTGATCCACATCCCCAACAACCTGGGATTCTGGTCGCTGGTGATCGCCGGGCTACTGATGATCCTCGGCTCGCTGCTCGACGGCCTCTGAGCCGCCCGTGCCTCCCCGCGTTCGATGGCTCCGGTGGGCCGGCCGCGCCATTGCGCTCGCCGTGCTGCTCCTGGTGCTCGGGCCCGCGCTCTACGTCGCCCTGGCGCGCGACGCTCGGCCCGGCGTGATGCTGCCTCCGGTGCCGGGTCCCGGCCCGTACCGGGTCTACGTGACGGACTGGGGGTATCACTCCGCGATCGTCGTCGAGCAGCCACCGGGATGGCGGTTGGGACCGCTAGGTGAAGAGGACGCGCCCTTCCTCGAATTCGCCTGGGGGGACCGGCGCTACTACATGGAGTCCGACCTCCGGCCCCAGGCCGTTTTCGCCACGCTCTTCCTGCCCACCCCTTCCGTGGTCTATTTCGACGGGCGGAGATCGCCACCGCACGCCGGCGGCGGAGCCCGCGCGATCGTCGTCCGCGCCGTCGACGCGCCGACGCTCCACGCCCTGCTCACCGAGCTGGAGCGTTCCATCGTGCGCGCGCCGTCCGGGGAGCGCGCGGCGCCCTTTCCCCCCGCGCCCGACTACACCGGCCGATTCTATCCGGCCTACGGCTCCTATCTCTGGGCGGGAGACTGCAACTGGTGGGCGGTCCGGCGCCTGCGCGGCGCCGGCCTCGCCGGTCGCGCTTCCGGCGTGGTCTTCTCCGGCCAGGTGGCCGGCCGGCTACGCGGGTTTACACCCCAGCCGCCGTAGCGCGTCCCGGGGGTGGGACCGGTCTTTCTGTGGCATACTGTGAGACGAACCCTTTGAATCGGAGCCCTTGGCATGCCTCCCGCCAGCCGCTGGAAGCCGCGATGAAATTGGGGGAGCAGACCCCGCCCGCGGTGGACGACGTCGTCCGCGCGGTGCTCGACTTCCAGCGCGGAGCCGACCGCGAGAAGAACTTCGAGCTGCTCTTCCGCCGCTTCTGCCCGCGGATCGAGCGCTTCCTGGCCTCGCGGGTTTTTTCTCCCGAGGAGCGGCTCGACCTAACCCAGATGACCTTCCTGAGGATCTATCAGGGATTGGAAGGCTACCGGGGTGAAGGTTCGCTGGAGGGGTGGGTGCTGCAGATCGCCTTCAACGTCTACCGGAAGTGGCGCGACCGCCAGCCGGGAGGCCGGCAGGCGGTCCCGGAGATCCCCTTCGACGACTCGTCCGGAGCTCCCGAGCCGTCGCCGGCCGCCCAGGCCCCCTCGCCTTCCGCCACCGCCTCGCCGCTCGACCGCATCGTGCGCGAGGAGCGGCGGGAGGCCTTGCGGGAGGCGATCGGAGAGCTCCCCCCCAAGCAGCGTCTGTGCATGGAGCTGCGCGTCTACCAGGAGCGCAGCATGCAGGAGATCGCCGCGGCCCTCCGGATCTCGCCGGAGACCGTCAAGGCCCACCTCTTCCAGGCGCGCCAACGGCTGTGGGAGAAGCTGCACAAGACGTTTGGGACGATAGAATTCTGAGCGGGAGGTGAAGACGTGGGAGAGAGCGCATCCGACTTTCGCGGCACCCTCCTGGAGCTGATCGACGCGTCCCCGGAGCCGATGGACCACCCCTCCCCCGACCAGTGGATCGCCTACCACCGCGGCGAGCTTCCCGCCGGCGAGGAGGCGCGTTTCCAGGAGCACCTGGCGCGCTGCCGCGACTGCTTCGACCTGGCGGCGGCCGCGGCGGAGCTCGCCCGGCCGGACGAGGAGCCGGGCGCCGGCCAGGAGGTGGACACGGCCGCGCTCTGGCGTCTGCTCCGCCCGCAGCTCGGCCCGTCCCCCGATCCGCCGCCGCAGAACGTCCGCGAGATCTCCTCCGGCACGCGGCGGCGGCCGTCCCGGTGGTCCCCCCTGCCCACAACCCTGGCCGCATCGTTCTTCGTGGCGCTGGTGGGCCTGACGGCCTGGAACCTGCGCCAGCAGAGCGCCCTGGAAGCGCTGCGGGCGCCGCGTCCCAATGCGCCCATCTTCGAGATCTCCGCCGGCGAGCGCGGCCCCGACGGTCGAGAGCTGACCGTGCCCACCGGGTCCCGGATGCTCGTGTTCCACCCCGCCGAGGAGATCCCCGTCTACCGGCTGGTGATCCGCGATGCCGCGACCGACAGGGAGCTGTCGTCCAACGAGCTACGGCTGAATCGAGACCTCGCCCTGACCCTCTACCTCCCCGAGGGGCTCCGCCCGGGCCGCTATCGCCTGGAGCTGTCGGACGGCTCCGGCGGGCGAGCGGGGAAGGTGCTCGAGACGCAGCTTCTGCGTGTGACGGAGGCGAGCCGAGGAGAGTGAGACGACACGATCGTTGATCCCGGGCTTCGGCCTGCTCCTGCTCCTCGGCCTCGGCTGCCGCGGCGAGGAGAAGGCCGCGCCTGCCGTTCCCGCCCCCGCCTGCGAGGGGTCGCTGACCCTGCGGGTCGCCGTTCAGCCGGGCGACTACCTCCACGCCGTGGCCGGCCAGGAGTCGCAAGACGTAACTCTGACCCTGTTCGATCCTCGCGGCCGGCAGCTCCTCCAGGTCGACAGCCTCATCGCCCCGGGTACTGTTCCCAGGCCGCCCGAGGAGATCCATTGGGTGGCGGACGCCCCGGGCGAGCTGCGGATCGAGCTGACGCCCTCCAGTTTCCGGGGGCCTTGCGGCCTGAGGCTGGTGGACCGCCGGCGGGCCACCACGGCGGACCGAAAGCGGGCGGCAGCGGAGGCGGAATTGGCCCGTGGCCACGCGTTGCGCCGGACCAAAAAGCCGGAGGCGTGCCGCGCCGGCATCGCCCCCTACGAGAGCGCGCAACGCAGCTTCGCGGATCTCGGTCTGCTGCGGCGCCAGGCCGAGGCCCTCCTCGGCCTTGGCCTGCTCCAGCGCGATTGCCCGCGGGGGAACGAAGCGGCCCTCCAGACGTTCACCCGGGCCGAGTCCCTGTTCGTCGGCGATTCCGCCTTCGAGTCCGCAATCCGGCAGCACCTCGGCGAGCTCCACTTCGTCCTCGGAGACCTCGATGGCGCCATCGGCGAATACCGGCGGGCCTTGGAGCTGCGCCGACAGCTCAAAGACCGTGCCGGTGAGGCTCTGACCTCCAACACCCTGGGTCACGCGCTCCACCTGCGCGGACGCTACGACGAGGCGGCGGCCCTCTTCGACCGGGCGCTCGCCCTCTGGAAGCCGGGCGACGATCTCGACAAGTGGGCCAGCACCCTGCTCAACCGGGGGCATCTCCATTACGATCTGGGAGAGGCGGACCAGGCACGCGAGCGGTTCAGCGAGGCGCTCAGGCTCTCCCGGCAGGCGAAGGACCGCACCGACGAGGCCGCCGCCCTGAACGCTCTCGGGCTCCTCGCTCAGGATGCTGGACAGCCCGGCGCGGCCCTGGAGCCCCTCCAAGAGGCCTTGGCTCTGCGCCCGCCCGGGAGCACCGGACGGGCTGTTACGCTGACCACGCTCGGCGTGGTCTACCGCCAACTCAGCCGATCGGAAGAGGCCCGACGGGCCTATACGGAGGCCCTGCCGATCTTCCGCAGCCTCGGCGATGTTCGCAAGGAGGCCCTCTGTCTCGGCGATCTGGGCCGGCTGGAGGCCTCGATCGGCCACGACGCGGCCGCGCTCGGCGATTTTGACCACGCCCTCGGGCTGTTCCGGACGCTCGCCGATTCGCCTGATATGGCCTGGGTTCTGGAGGAAAAAGCCCGGGTGCTGCGCCGCCGCGGCGACCTCGAGGCAGCTCGCGGGCTCATGGAGGAAGCCCTCGCGGAGGTCGAGCGGCACCGCTTCAGTCAGGCAAGTTACACCACCCGCGCCGCCTTCTTCTCCACTCAGCAAGACTCCTACGACTTCCTGATCGACCTGTTGATGGAGCAGCACCGTGCCGCTGCGGCTCTGGAGGTCAGCGAGAGATCGCTGGCGCGCTCGCTGCTCGACGGTCTGGCCGCCAGCGGCATGGACCTCCACCGCGGTGGAGCCGCCCCAGAGCTCCACGCCCGCGAGAAGGAGCTCGAGAACGAGATCGACGTGCTGGTCTCCCGCCAGACCCGCCTGACCCAGGACGCCTCTCCCCCGGAGCAGATGCGGCCGGTCGAGACGGAGCTCGCACACCGCTGGGACGATCTCGACCGGTTGCGGGCCGAGCTGCGTACCGGCGATCCCCGCTACGCAGCACTCACCCAACCGCGGCCCTGGAGCGCCGCCGAAATCCAGCGTGGGCTGCTCGACCGTGGCACCCTGCTGCTGGAATACCGGCTGGGGGAGAAGCGGAGCTTCCTCTGGGCCGTCACTCCCGATTCCCTGAAGAGCTTCGAGCTCCCCGGGCGCGCCGAGATCGAGAACTTGACGCGTCAGGCCTGCGATCTCCTCGCCCGCAGCCGTAGCCGCACGGTCGAGATTTCCTCCCGACGCCCACTCGCCGGGCTGAGCCGGCTGCTCCTCGGGCCGGTCGCCTCTTTGCTGCCGGGCAAGCGCCTGCTGGTGGTCGGCGACGGCATCCTCCAGAGCCTGCCCTTCGCCGCTCTGCCAGAACCGGGAGGCCGCGAGCCGCTAGTCGCCGGCCATGAGATCGTCGCACTGCCGTCGGTGTCGGTGCTAGGAGAGATCCGCCGGGAGGTCGCCGGCCGGACGGCGGCGCCGAAGACCTTGTGGGTGCTGGCCGATCCTGACTTCGCCGGCCGATTTACGCCGCTGTCGCACACCGGCCAGGAGGCCGCGGCGATCCTGGAGCTCGCGTCCGCTCCCAAACGTTCCGAGGTCCTGGGCCGGGAGGCGAGCCGCGCGGCGGTCCTGGGCGGCGCCCTGCGCGACTACCGCTACCTGCACTTCGCCACTCATGGCTCGTTCGCCGCCGCCGATCCGGGGGGCGGCCAGTTGGTGCTCGCCCAGGTTGATCCCCGCGGCCGGCCGGAGCCGAACGGCTTCCTCCACCTCGCTGACATCTACGAGCTGGACCTGCGGGCCAACCTCGTGGTGCTGAGCGCCTGCCAGTCGGCCCTGGGGCGCGAGGTGCGCGGAGAGGGGATGATGGGAATGACCCGGGGGTTCTTCTACGCCGGTGCCGAGCGCGTGCTGGTGAGCCTGTGGAACGTCAACGACCGGGTGACCGTCGAGCTGATGCGGCGCTTCTATCATGGGATCCTGGCTGAGGGTCTCTCTCCCGCCGCGGCGTTGCGGGCGGCCCAGGACGCGATCCGGCGCCAGGAGCGCTGGCGGGCTCCCTACTACTGGGCCGGCTTCACGCTTCAGGGGGAGTGGCGGGGGGAGCGCCCCCGCTGACGTGGACAGGGCTCGCCGGGAGAAACCGCTCGCGAACTCTGTCCACGCATAATTTCAGGCATCAGGCGAGGAAAGAGTCGGACTCGTAGACTGCCGGCGGCCTGTTGTCCTTTGCGGGCGGGTCGTTGGTCGTGCCATTCCCCCCGGACGCCACCTCGATGGGGGACCCCGGCTTCATGACGGGAACGGAACCGGCCGTACCGGCCTTGGCGTCGGAAGGTGAGGAGGCTTGCGGTTCCGTGGGGTTATTGCCGTGACTACTGCCGGAATCGTTGCTGAGCATCGTGTTCTCCTTTTCGGTGGGTGTGAAATCCTCGACAAACCTGATAGATCTCCGGTCGCCGGGAAGGTGTAGTCAAATGTTTACGGGGCCTCCGTCCGCGAGGGCGAAGAGCCGCCCGTCGGTGGCGCGGAGGTAGAGCACCGGCGTGCCCCACTCCGGGTTGCGCTCGGCGGCGAGAGCCCGGCGCACCTCGCCGACGCAGGCGTCGACCGGCAGGCCGGCGGCGAGCGCCTGATAGAACTTCTCGGCGAAGGCGCAGGCCGTCTCGTCCATCACCTCCGTCTGCATGGCGATCACCGCCGGCACTCCGTGCTGGACCAGCACCTGGGCGGTGCCGGCGAAGGTGTTCTCGTGAGAGCCGCGGGCGCCGTTGCAGGCGTTGAGCACGGCCAGGCGCAGCGACGGGTGGTCCTGGAGGAGATAGGCGAGGCTGGGCCCGCCCACGGGGACGCCCTTGCCGTCCGCGTCCTCGAACACCAGCACGCCCTCCCCCCGCAGCTCGCTGAAGCCGCCGTGGCCGACGAAGTGGAGGACGTGGACCGGCGGGCCGTTGCGCAACCGCGCCTCCAGGGCTTCGGGGGTGGGGCGCTCCAGCCGCTCGACCTCGATCAGGCCGCTGCGCAGGAGCGGCTTCAGGGCCACGCCGAGCCGCCGCCACTCCTCATCGGCCTCGGCGAGCTCCCGATAGCCTTTGGGGGTCGAGATCACGGCCAGGATCCGCAGCGGCGGCTCGACCAGCAGCGTGCCGAGCCCCTCGCTCAGCTCCAGGTAGCGCACCACCGGAGTACGGCCGGAGAGCGCCAGGAAGCCCCGCCCCTCGGCGTCGTACAGGTACTCCCAGGGGAGCCCCGCCAGCTGGGGGACGTCGTTGAGGCGCAGGCGGATGCGCAGTCCGGGCCCGTCCTGGGCCTTGGCGAGACAGCCCTGGAAAGCCTTCAGCAGCTCGCCCTGGAAGACCGCGCGGAACAGCTCGCCTCCGGACTGCTCCGCGCCGGCGCCGTCCACGGCCTCGGCCGTGCCGGACCCGCCCCGGCGGGCGCCGCTTCTGGTGCCGTGGAGCGCTCCGCCTGCGAGAGCGGTGGGGAGGGCGAAGTACTCCGTGGCCTCGAAACCCGCGGCGCCGCTCCAGGCCTTGGCGCGGTAGAGGCCCTCGGACTTCTGATCGATCCAGATGTCGAAGTCGAGATATCCCCGCGGGGCTCGCGGGGCCTGCGGAGCCCCTGGGGCCTGCGGCGGTCGCGCCGGAATCATCAGCAGGCCGGCGATCGTCCCGGCGCTCCCCAGGGTCAGGAGGTAGGAGAGCGCCACGGCGAGCTCGACGACCCAGCGGTTCTTCCAGCAGGCCCCGATCCTGCCGGGGTCGAGGCCCATCTCCTGGATACAGCTGGCGTCGTCACCGGAGCACTCGCAGAGCGCCGACCGCGACCAGCCCACGAGATAGGCGACGCTCCGGTTGCCCCGGTTGCCGCCATAGCGGATCCGCTCCGTGAACTTCAGGTACAGCCCGAGCAGCAGGACCGCGCCGAGCGCCAGCACGGCGAGGGCGGCCCGCAGGCGCCACCTGCGGACGGCGTCCCTGGCCGTGTCGGCGAGGCCGGCGAAGTGCGTCCAGGCGGCCAGGGCCGCCAGGCCGCCGGCCAGGGCCGAGAACGGCAGGAAGAGATTCCGCAGAGCCTGCAGCTCGCCGTTGAGCAAAGCACCGACGAACAGCGCCAGGGCCCATCCCAGTCCCGCGCCGGCGGGAAAGACCCAGCGCCGTTTCAACGGTGGCACTCTTTCTCGTCGGCGACGTGATGGCAGTACTGCTCGTTGAACCGGCAGCAGAAGAATCGGGTGCCGTTGACCAAGTCCAGCCGTTCGCTCGGGATCTGAGCCGCCGGAGCGCCGGCCTGGCCCGGATATTCGATGAATTCGGTCACCGCTCCCTTGCCCTCGGTGGCCCGATAGGCGTAGAGGCCGCGCAGGACGTGGTCGTGCTTGCCGTCGGTCCGGATGATGGTGGGCGCCGGCGTGGAGCCTTTGATCTTGCCCTGCGACCAGAAGCTGAACGTGGCGTGCGGCACCGTGCTGCCGACCCACAGCTTCACCTCGAGATCGTCGTGATCGGCGAGGAAGAAGATCCGGCCGACCACCTCACCGACCTGGTCCAGGAGACCGTCGGTCTTCTCGGCGGTGACCGTGTCCTGCGGCGGGGCAACGGCCTGCGGTGGGGCGGCGGCCTTCGGTTTGGCGGTGGCCTTCGGCTTGGCGGCAGCCTTTGGCTTGGCGAGCGCCAGCAGCGGGAATCCCCTGAGGCTGGCGACCATGGCGACGGCGCGGGGGGCGAAGAGACCGGAGGGCAAGGCGGTGGTCCTCTGGCCCGGCGGCGCCGCGAGCTTCCCCTGGATGCTCCCGATCTCCTCGGCCGACCAGGCGCGCAGAGGCTCCAGGGCCGACGGCTGGATCTTCTCGATGGCCTTGTCGAGGTCCTCTCCGGTGCGGGCGATCAGGCCGGCCACCTCCTGGCGGTGATAGGCCGGAGCGCCGCCCGGACCCTGCACCGCGTGCAGCGCGCGCCGGTTCTCGTCGAACCTTTTCTTGACCTCTCCGACCTGTAAGGCGAGCGCCTTGGCCAGCTCTTTGGAAGGGGACTCGAGGCCGAGGCTCACCTTCACCCTCCCGAGATGAATCGTTTTACCGGCGGCGGGAAGCCCGGCCGTGAAAAGGAGGCCGGCCAGCAGGACCGCGGTGGCCCGGGTGGATGCCGAAGAGAACCGATCAGTTTTCACGGTGCACCTCCTGGTTGGGTAGGGCGGCGACCCGCACGGCGGGATCGCCGACGATCGTGTAGTTGCGGGCGTCGTGGCTGGCGGTCCAGAGGTCGGCGAGCAGCGCTTCGTCCAGCTGCTTGCCGAACCCCAGGGCCTCCACCTCCGCGGCCAGGTCCGAGGCGAGCTCGGCGTACCGCTGGTTGAAGAACTCCATCGCCCAGCCCACCGGCTGCCCGTCGAGCAGGCGCCGGAGGGTGCTCTCGAAGGCGCTGATCTGCGGTCCGGCGTCGGGCCAGACCAGGGAGAAGCCCCAGGCCCGGTCCACGTGGCCGACGACCGCCAGCGCGCCGCCCCGCGGATGGCCGAGCAGCCGTTGCGGCAGGCGGCCCAGGAAGGCTCCGGACGAGAGCTCCCGGCGCTCCCCCTGGCCCGCGCGGATGAAGTCGTCCCAGCGCGGCGTGCCGGCGCCGAAGCAGGCGAAGCAGAAGGCGACGAGGCCGTGCACGTGGGCCTGCTCTCCCACGTCCTCGGCCGCGAAGTAGTGCTCGCGGTCGATGCCGCCGGGGCCCGGGCCGGGCCAGTCCTGGCAGACCAGGGCCCCCTGCCGGTCCCGCTGGGCGGGATCATCGGCGGCGAAGCCCAGGCCGTGGCAGGCGGCGAAGAGGAACGCCGGCGCCTCGTCGAACAGGCCGCCGAGCCGGCCGCGGGTCGCCTCCTCTCCGAGCACGGTCTCGACGCTCCAGCCGGGCTGATCGCGCCGCACCCCGGCCGCCACCGGCTGCGTCAGGTGGGCGTTGAGCGACCCGGTCACCGGGTCCCCCGGGTTGGACGGGGCGAAGAAGCAGGCCCGCGGGAGCCGCCCGCTGCCGCCGGCCTCGGCCGCGACCACGCTCTCGGCGTAGCGGCGGTAGCCCTCGAGCTCGTCGAAGCAGAGGCGGCCGACGGCGTACTGGACGTCGAGCTGGTACTGGAACGAGAAGGGGATCGCCTCCGGGTCGCCGACCAGCAGGAGGTAGTAGGGCACCTTCTCCGGATCGGCCGGTCCGGGACCGGCTCCATGACGGGCGAGGAAGGCCACCTTGGTCTCCCCGTCGCGGTAGCCGTCGTCGCCCACGAACTCGCGGAAGAAGCGTTCCCGCCGTTTTCCGGCCTGCGCCCGCCGGAGGTCGAGCAGCGGGGCGAGGGCCTCGCGCAACCGTTCGGAGTCCGCCGAGCTGGGGAAGATCACGCCCCAGCCGGCCTCGTCGAGCTTGCCGGGATCGAGGCCTTCCTTGAGCCCGCGCCGCGCCTTGCCCTCGCCGCGGGCCACCCAGGCCTGAAGCTCGCGGACGCGCGCCGGATCGACCGCGGCGCTACGGGCGAGGTCGGCGAGGTGCCCAGGGGGCACCGGCGGCAGTAGATAGGTGCCCCGCCGGCCGTCGAGGCCATTGAACCAGAGCAGCGCCTCCTCGGGTCGGGCGCGGCTCGGTGTTCCGTTGGGCATCTGCAATTCCTTTCAAGTCCGGCCGCGAGCGCCGGGCATCGTTCATCCGTCCTAGATCCGCGATCGCGAGAGCCGGTGTAGTGCGAGCGCCCCTCAAAACTGGCGAGGCCCGCCGATGGATCGTTACAAAGACATTGTAAGAGAGAGCCGTCAAAACGACTAGAAGATGTCATGAGCATGAAGGTATATCTAAATAATAACCGTTCTAGTGAATCGGGCGGCCGGTACTAACCCGTCGCGGAGCCTCCGATCCACATCAACGATCAGCCCGGGGCGACCTGCTGGCATTAGAGCCGGTTGGCAGTAAACCGAAGCCCGCGCCGAAGCGGGCAAAGCAGAAGAGGACGAGGATTGTCGGTGCGTCACTAAACCGGCGCGGCACCACCGAGATCTATGACGGACAGGACAGACCAGACGAGCCGGTAGCCGCCGGACACTGATCATGGAACGGCGGGCGGATCGCCCGCCGGCTGGCGCGGTACGTTTCATCGGCGGACTGCGCTACTGATCAGATCGTCAGCCAGAAGATTTGGTCAACCAACTTCCATGCGGTATTGATCTAGGAGCGCGCGCCATGCGAGTCAAGTCCCTCTTTCTTGTAGCCACCGTTCTCGCCCTCATTGCTGCAACCGGTGCGCGAGCGCAGGTCTTTACGAAGAACCAGATTCTGCTCGCGGGATCGGCGCCGTCGATAATCCCCGTGAGCTATGACGCCGGGATTTCTCTCACCGGGACCATTCCACTCGGCGCGCCCGTACACATCGTCTACGGCGTTCAGGTCACTTCCAGCAATACGAGCTCAACCCCGGTATCCCTCGGCATCATGTTGCCGCCGACGTTCACCAAGACGCAGGTCCAATGCGTGAGGTTTGCGGCGGGATTGAACCCCGGAGCCGCGTTCACGGCAGGTTGTGCGACGCCGACCCTGGCGATTGGTGCGCTGAGCGCGGCGGATGACAAGGTGATCGTCGCCATCGACGGCTACTTCACCCAGGCCGGCTCTTTTACCGTCAACTTCGCCGCGAGCCGCGGCACAACGACCGAGCCGACGTCGTTGAACATGGCCGCGAACACCACGCAACTGCCGGCCGACCTGGAGGTCATCAAGCTGGTGAAACCGAAAACCGGCGGAACTTTCGGTCCCACGGCGACGATTCCATTCGGCGGGACTGTCACCTATCAGGTGACAGTCAAGAACATCTCTACGCCCGACCCTACATACCACACCAGCGACGTCTACGCCGGTCCGCTCTTGAAGTTGCAGGACACGATCAGCACTCCCGGGAACGACGTCAACCTCAACATCAACGCAGGACCGTTCTCGCCGTGCACGGCAACGGGAGGCGCGGACTGTCCGACCCTCCCTGCCTCGGCTGTGACCTCGATCGCTGGAAACTCCGGTGTCTCTCTGTTCGGAGTCAACTACCCAGCGACGTCCAATGGCTTCCTGCCCGCCGGCGGCTCGTTCACACTCACCTTCGACGCCGTCATCACCACCGGCGACCAATGCTCGCCGGGACAGAACAACAAGCTGCTCAACGCCGCCGGAATTACATACTCCAATAGCACGAACACCATCAGCGACACCAATCCGTTGAACAACGCGTCGACGGCGACCGTCACCCTGACGGGGCTGCCGAAGGTGTGCCCGCCCCCGCCGCCGGCGCTGCCGATGAGGAAAGAGCTCGATCCGGGCACACCGGCAGCGTGGGGCGCTCCGATGAAGTATAAGATCACGATCAAGAACAACACGAGCCAGACGCTGACAGGCCTTACTCTCAATGACTACGTCAGCGGAAACGGAGCTCCACCGTTTACGGCGACCTTCTCCGCTGCGAGCGTCGTCTGCACGCCGGCCTGCATTGCTCCACAGCCGGTCAACTCGGCTCCGTATGTGACCAACTTGAACAGTTCTCTCTTCGTCGTTGCCTTCGCGCCGCTGGCGCCCGGCGTCACGCAGGTCGTCGAATACATCGTCCGGTATGACGCAATCTGTTCCATTACTGGTGGCGGCGGTTCGATCATCAATCAGGCGTGGCTGAACGGTCCCGCGAACAGTAGCGCGTCTGTAGTCTCGGAAATGCCAGACCTGCCGAAATGTGAAATCACGGTGGACAAGAAGCAGGTCAGCGGCCCAACAGCATTCTCATCCTTCCCGGTCACCCTGGGCTACAAGGTTCGCTTCAAGAACAATTCGCCGAGCCAGACTGTCAAGATCGGCACGCTCGTCGATGCGATTGCGTACGAAAGCCAGGCCTACGCGGTCAACATACCCGTCGACTACTCGTACACCTGCACCGCGAGCTCCAACGTGACGATGCCGGCGGGTGCGATCATGAGCCAGACGAACGTCTCCGCGCTAATCCAGTACAACAACCCGGTGTATGCGGGAGTGCGGATCTTCGATTTCTCGAGCTCTCCCGGTGCGGTGTTCGGGCCGCTGGCCACCCTCTCCTGCGACGTTTCGGTGACGCTGAAGCAGCCGCCCACGACCGACTCGAAATGTCAAGGGAAGGACCCGCAGAACGTCGTCAACACTGCCATCATGGACCTATACCCCGGCAACTACTCGAGCCCGGCGTACAAGGCGCCGGTCGCCACGCCGCTCCCCAAGTGCATTTCGATCTTTGCCGGCAAGACCGTTTCCTCCAATGTCTTCGCCGGTGGACCCGTTACGTTCACGCTGACGGTCAAGAATTCGGGTGATGATCCCGTATCCGATGTCCTGTTGACGGACAACGTACCGCCCGGCTTCACCGGAGTGAGTTGGACGTGTGCGAGCGGGTGTTCGTCAATGAGCGGTTCCGGTAACAACATCTCCGTTGCCTTGACTCCAATTGCGCCAGGCGCAACCACGACCATCGTCGTCACGGCCATCGCGCCGACGGTCCTCGGCACCTACTGCAACAAGGATGAGGCGACGTTCACCCCATTCCCCTCCGATACGTTCTTCGAGGGGGACCAGGCCGCATTGACGAGCGCTTCGGCGTGCGTTCAGGTCAAGTCGCCTCCCGAGCCGAAGCTGACGAAGACCTTCGACCCTGGAACGATCGTTTCGAACGGCACCACCGCGCTGGCCTTCACCATCACGAACTCGACCGGTGATCTCCAACAGACGGGCATCTCGTTCTCCGATACGCTGCCTCCGGGACTCATGTTCGACAGCGTGACTACGAATGGTTGCAGCGGCACGATGTCGATCTCGACGGACCAGCGTACGATCACCCTCACCGGCGGCGCGCTGCCGGCGGGAACGCACACCTGCAAGATCATCATCAAAGTGAAGGCGACGGGTGTTTGCGGTCTCTACCGGAACAACAAAGAGAACTTGACGCACCTGGCGAACCTCGACGTCTCAGACGCGAACGGTGAACTGGAAGTCGTCGAGTGCCCCACGGGCTTAACCGTTCAGAAGAAGGTCCAAGGAGCGCCGGACGGTTTCGCGGGTCAATTCACGTTCCTCGTCCAATGTGCGACGACGACGGGCTTCTATCAGCAGACAGTCACGGTCAACTGGCCGACGCCAGGATTCATCGTTCTGAATGACATACCTCCAGGCAGCCATTGCACGGTGACCGAAGGAGCGCTGCCGGCGCCGCTTCCGACCGGCTACAACTGGGACGGCCTCCCGGCCTATACGCCGGACGGTGGCGTCGTTACGACGACCGACGCAGGCGGTCAGGTAACGGTCATCAACAAGCTCAAGCCATGCGTCGAGACCGGCCAGGTGAAGATCACGAAGATCGTCGCCGGGCTCCCGCAGGGCTACAGCGGGGTGTTCCAGGGAACCCTTCAGTGCTGGAGCGGCGGCATGCTTTCGACATATCCTGTCACGCTGACGTCGCCTAACGGCTTGACCACGACCATCAACAACCTCCCACTCGGCAGCACGTGCACGTTCCAGGAGACGTCGCAGGCGCCGCTCCCATCCGGCACCCAATGGGATCCGCCGATCTATTCGCCAACGTTCGGCACGGTGACGCTCACCGGTCTCTGCTGCCAGGAGATCACCGCCACCAACAAAGCGCGCGCCTGCTGCGAAAAGACAAAAGAGCTCTACGACAGCCCGAAGCCATGATCTTCGCGGTGCATCAGGCATGGCGGTGTGCGAGCGGTACTAAACCGTCATGCCGCCTCCGAGATCTATCTGGAGCAGGACAGGGGCGGCCGAGCTCGCGGAAGCACGCCGGCCAGGTAATCCACCTCAAGCTTTCAAAGGAGAAGGATCATGCGAAAGACGTTGGTACTTTGCGGTCTCGTTCTGGTGCTCGCCGGAGCCTGGCCCCGGCTCTCTCGTGCGGATTGTCCGGGGGTTTCCGCCTGTGTCTACAGCAAATGCCCGAGGGGCGCGACGCAGGTCAAACCCGGACAATCCATCCAGAAGGCGATCGACGCCGCGCCCTGCACCGGTGCGACCCTTTGCGTCGCGCCCGGGACCTACACCGGGTTGATCAACTTTCACGGCAAACCGATCAACCTTGTCTCCTCGGGCGGTCCGAGCGTCACATTCCTCGACGGCGGCGGCTCCGGACCGGTCGTGACCTTCGCGTCCGCCGAAGGCAAGGACAGTATCCTCGACGGCTTCACGATCCGGAACGGCAAGGCTGCTTACGGCGCCGGCATCCTCGTCAATGGAACGTCCCCCAGGATCCGGAACTCCATCGTGGCCCGGAACGCCGCGACCGGAAATTTCGGGAGAGGAGGCGGGATCGGGGTCATCGGAGTGCACGCCGCACCGGTCATCACCTGCACACAGTTCCTGGGGAACACGGCGGATTATGACGGCGGCGGGTTGATGAGCGGCTACTCCGCCTCTCCCTACCTGCGATCGAACCTCTTCCAGAATAACAAGGCTCCTTACGGCGGTGCGATCGGCGTCTACGCGAGCGGTCGTCTCGATCTCGGGTGGACCCAGTTGCTCTCGAACCAGGCAAGCGTTGACGGGGGCGGGATTCACGCCGGTGTTGTGTACGGCAACGTCCTGGTCCGTCAAGTCTGGTTCAAGGGCAACAAAGCGGGCAGTTCCGGCGGCGGCATGTGGGTGCCGGCAGGCTTGGCGGATGTCATCAACTCCACTTTCGACGGCAATCAGGCGGCCGAAGGGGGAGGTATCGCGGCAGGCTACGGCGGCATGGTGAACGTCGCGAGCACGCTGTTCGTCCGCAACACGAGCAACCCGGGGAGCGCCACACTGGTCAACGCCCTGGGCTCCAACACGTCGGTGGTGAACCACTACAACGGCTTCTACGGCAATGTGGGCCCGAACTTCGCGAACACCTACGGAGACAAGGGGTTGCTGATCCTGGGGACGGACCCGGTTGGGAACTCCTGCTGTCCGACCCCGGGATCGATGGCGATCAACGCGGGCATCCCGGACTACCTCTTCAACGATCCGGACGGGTCGCCCAACGACATGGGCGCTTGCGGCGGTCCTGCGCTCTTGACCTTCGGTCCCATGCGATGAGCCGGAATTCCCGGGCGCCCACGCGGCGTCCGGGTGTCGGGTTCGTCGAGTGCTCAGGTGTTTTCTTCTCGCGGTGTAACTCTGGATACCAACGCCGCTGCCGGAAGACCGGGTACAAGCGAACAGCTCA
This sequence comes from uncultured Acidobacteriota bacterium, assembly GCA_963698025.1. GTDB lineage: Bacteria > Acidobacteriota > Thermoanaerobaculia > Multivoradales > UBA5704 > DATARR01. The sequence goes on from OY969112.1 coordinate 6,477,517, forward strand.
CTGCCGGTTTCGTCGTGGGTCCCGGGGTTTCGGTCTGTCCGGCTGTATATCAAGAGGACCCGAGCTTCGGAGCCGCAGTGTACATTGACAGGATCATTCTACGCGGCTATCTCTCGCCCTGACCGCCTTCGACCGCGCGATAGTCGGGATGCTGCTCCAGGAGTTGTGGGGCCACCGCGATCAGTTTCCACTGGAGCCGGACGGTAGGATAACGGTGCCAGGGTAGGCTATCATCGGCTCACGACCGAGGGGTCTGGCGATGAAGACGCTCCTGCGCTACCCGGAAGACCGCTGGCCGCTGGCGTACACCTTCATGGTGCTGGCGGTGCAACTCGGCTTGTTCTTCGGCGTCGAGAGCCTGTGGGTGACGGCGATCTGCGTCGTCCTGTTCCAGCCGGTGCAGGCGGTAGCCATCGCCTGCAACCACTACCAGCACCACGTCAATATTTTTACCGTGCGCGGGCTGAACCGGGCCTATGAAGTGATCCTGTTTCTGCAGACAGGGACGCCGCCCTACCTCATCACCCTGCACCACAACCTCGGCCATCACCCGCACTACCTGGAGCCCGAGCGAGACACCCTGCGCTGGCAACGCCCGGGGGGCTCGCCCCGCAGCCGGCTCGAATGCCTGGTGAAGAACTTCGCCGGGCACCTCACCTGGACGATCGCCCTCGGCCGGCGATATCCAAGGGTCTACCGCCGCCTCAAGATCATGACCGCCGTCAGCCTGGCAACGCTCTCGGTCCTGTTCTACCTCGACGCCGCCAAGGCGATGATCGTCTTCGCCGGGCCGATGGTGCTCGCCATCTTCAACGTCGCGCGGCTGGGCTATGACCAGCACGCCGGCCTGGAGATGGACGACCACCTCCACGCCTCCCGCAACGTCGAGAGCCGCTTCTACAACCTGGTGACCTTCAACTCCGGCTACCACACGGCCCATCACGTGAATCCAGGGCTGCACTGGTCCCGATTGCCCGAATTCCACCGCCAGCTCCGCGACCGCATCCCGGCGGAGCTCCGCTAGCACTGGCTTGCTTCACTTCCCGCACAGGTCTCCCCATGATTTCCAGATCGACCCTCGGACGGATTTTCTTTTCGATTGCGGTGATGGCTTCCGGGCTCCAGCAGCTCATCATCGCCGACTTTGTGAGACTGGTCCCACCTCTACCGGCGTGGATTCCATGGCATTCCTTCTGGGCTTGCCTGGTGGGTGTCGTCCTCATCATCGCAGGCGCGGTCATTGGCCTCGGATACAAGGCGCAATGGACGGCGGCCGCGGCGGCCGTGCTGGGCGCGATGCTTCTCCTGTCGATCCTGTTCCTGCACCTGCCCAAAGCGGCCGCGAATCCGCTGGTGGGCTTCCTGTGGACCAACCCCTGCAAGGCGCTGGCAATGCTGGGGGGTGTCATTATTCTGGCCGGATCCCTGCCTGAAGAAGCGTCGGACCGGTTCTCGGTCCTCGCCAGATTGTTCAGAAAACTGAGGCCTCTGGGCCCCCTCTTCCTGGGTGGATTCCTGATCCTTGGCGGGATTCAGCACTTCGTATACCTCGACTTCGTGAAGAAGTTGGTGCCGTCCTGGGTTCCGAGGCCTGAGCTCTGGGTCTACTTCACCGGTCTCGCCCTGATCGCGGGAGGTGTGGGCATCCTGATCCCGAAAACGGCGCGATTGGCGGCGACGATGACGGGAATCATGATCCTGCTCTGGGTCGTGCTCCTGCACGTTCCCCGGGCGGTAGCCGATCTGCACAACGCAGGCGAGACCTCAGGCGTCTTCGAGGCTCTGGCTCTGAGCGGAGTCGCGTTTATCCTGGCAGATCGCGGACGGGCTGAAGCACGGTCTGTCACTCCTCACGCGCGGTCTGCCGGCTCGATTCCCGGATGACCGGCAAATAATCCGGCGGTAAATACTCCGGGTGCTGCTCCAGGAAGCGCTCCCAACCCTGCCGTGGGCGGAAGACCGAGTTCAACAGCCCGGAGGCGCGATAGATGCCGTAGGGCACGATGTGGGCGCCGCCCGCGATCAGCTCGGGTTTCATCGCCGCGTGCAGCCGCGGCAGCTCGCTCCAGTGCACCGCCGGCTTCTCGTGATGCTCGACGTGGAAGCCCGCGTTGAACATCGTCAGGTTGAAGAAGTGGGAGAGGAAGGTCGTGGTGTGGCTGAACCGCTGCTCGTCGGTACCTCCGGCGTGCTGGGCGTACATCCCCATCCCCATGATGATCGAGCCGCCGACCCAGGCCGGGAAGAGCCACAGGCCGAGGGCCATCCAAGGATCGACGAAAAAGGGGATCGAAAACGGCACCGTGAAGAGGGCGAGCTCCTGGAGGGCGCGGCGCCGGACCGCGGCCGGCGCGTTCCGGATCTCGCGCCAGAAGTGGTAGCCCCAGCGCCACGGCCAGTAGAGCAGGACGTAGATCCACATATGCTCGTAGCGGCCGTCGGACCGCCGCTTGGGCTGCACCCAGTCCCGGTCCTCTCCCAGATGGGAGTGATGCACCGCCAGGTGCTTGTAGCGCCACCAGTAGGAGGGAATCCCGCCAGGGATCGTCCACAGCCGGCCGAACCAGCGGTTCAGCGCGTCGTTCCTGAAGATGGGTTTGTGGGCGTGGCTGTGGAAGTTGATTCCCATGTTGATGCCGCCGGACCAACCGAGCCACATCCCGGCCCCCAGGGCGAAGCCGAGCTTCTGCCCGGGCGTCACGAAGCCGGTGACCGCGGGGTGGAGCCAGAGCCAGAACGCGGAGCCGATGGCGGCGAAGTGCAGGCCGCAGAAGAGCAGGCCGTGCGCGTCCTCGGGGTGGGAGAGCCAGCGGCCGAAGCCGGCGGGAGCGGTCACCAGGTCCGGGGGGCTCGCTCCGGTCCAGCGCTCGACGTAGGTCACCAAATGCAGCATCAGTACCGAGAGCGGTAGCGACAGCCAGGGCCCCCAGAGGAGCGAGCCCCAGATCGCGGCCAGCGCCAGGAGCGCATAGAGCGAGCGCAGGACGGCATACCCCAGAAATCTGATCATGGCCGGGCCTCCTGTCCCTCATGATGCCACAACTCGGCCGGGCATCGCCCCGCCGGCATTGATACCCGGGCGGGGACGCGTTAGAGTCACTACGGTACGGTTCTCATTAAAAAGGGGGTGGATGATGAGCGATCTCTCCCATACCGCGGCAACCGCCGGCGCCGCGCCGCGCGACCACCACCTCATCCAGAGCCTGCGGGAGCGCCACGCAAACCTGAGCGCCCAGGACAGCCGGACCCTCCCCTTCGAGCTGCGCCTGCCGGACCGCACGGCGCATGCGATTGGCGGAGAAGGGGAGCCCGCCTTCACCGTCCGGATCGTCACCGAGAAAGGCCTTGCCGCCATGGCGGCGTTCGATGAGCTGGCGGTGGCTGAAGCCTTCATGGACGGCGATCTCGACATCGAGGGGGACCTGCTGACGGCGCTCAAGCACCGGCCCGTGCTCGGCGATCCCCATCCGTTCAAATATCTCTTTTCGACCTACGTCGAGCCCCTCCTCTTCGGTCAGGTCGGGCGCGACAAGAAGTGGATCAAGAGCCACTACGACGTCGATCGCGATTTCTTCCTCCTCTGGCTCGACCGCAAGCTGCGCGCCTACTCGCACGGCTTCTTCGCTGACGACGGCGAGACGCTGGAGGCCGGGATGGAGCGCAAGTTCCGCTATGCCTTCGACGCCTGCGGCATCCGCCCCGGCCAGCGGGTGCTCGACATCGGCGGCGGCTGGGGATCGTTCCTGGAGTTCGCCGGCGAGCAGGGCGTGCGCGTGACGTCGATCACCATCTCCGACGAGTCCGAGGGGACCATGCGGGACCTGATCCGCCGCCGCAGCCTGGACTGCGAGGTGGTCAAGGAGCACTTCCTCGAGTACCGGCTCCCTCGGACGGCCGAGCCGTTCGACGCCATCGTCAACCTCGGGGTCACCGAGCACCTGCCGGACTATCGCCGCACCCTGGCCCAGTACCAGCGTCTCCTCAAGCCGGGGCGCCGGGTCTACCTCGACGCCTACTCGGGCCCGCGGCACGGCATGCCCTCGTTCATCTCCAAGTGGGTGTTCCAGGGCAACACCTCGCCGCTCAACCTCGAGAAATACCTCGCGGAGGTGGCGCGCACCCCGTTCGAGGTGGTGGTGATCAAGAACGACCGGCACAACTACTTTCTGAGCTGCAAGAAGTGGGCGGAGAACCTGGAGGCGAATCGCGACGAGGTGATCGCGCGCTGGGGCAGGCACCTCTACCGCCGTTTCGTGCTCTATCTCTGGTCGGCGGCCAATTCGTTCGAGACCGGTTCTCTGAGCGCTCACCACATGATCCTGCAGTTGCCGTCTGAGTGCAGCGCCCCGCGGGCGGCCCTGGAGTCCTGGTCGTGAGTGCGGAGCCGGCCACGGTCGCCGCCTTCGCGGTGGCGCCCTACAACCCGGGCGAGGTCCGCTTCCACCTCCTCGGCGCCCTGCTCAACGGGACGGTGACGCTGGGCGGCCTCGTCTGGCTGCTGACGACCGGGGGGCTGGCGTGGCCCTGGGCCGTGCTCGCGATCCTCGCCGGCATCTATGCCGCGGACCTCGTCTCCGGCCTGCTGCATTGGGCGTTCGACACCTGGTTCGACGAGGAGATCACCTTCCTCCGCCGCATGGTGCTGCAGGTTCGCGAGCACCACGTCTACCCCAACCGGATCTTCCACATCAGCGTTCTCCACGACGCCGGCACGCTGTCGTGGATCGCGCTGATCCTGACCGGTCCGCTGATCCTTTTCTCGATCCTTGCCGGCGGCGGACCCATCGCTCGGGGTGTGGTCCTGTCGGCGGTGATTTTCAGCGTCCTCCTGGTCACCATGCTGGCGTTCCACAAATGCGGCCACCGCGTCCGCCAGCCGCGCTGGATCCGCCTGTTGCAAAGGAGCGGTCTCCTGCTCTCGGTGCACCATCACAGCCGGCACCACCTGGGAAACCACGACTACAACTACTGCCTGATCAACGGCTGGGCCGACCGCACCCTGGGCCGTCTCGGGCTCTTCCGCGGCCTGGAATGGATGATCGCCCGCTGGAGCGGCGCCCAGCCTCAGCGCAACGATCACGAATGGCTTCGCCGTTTCGGCCGCAAGGTGATCGGAAGGCGGCGGGCCGCTTGAGCGGTCTTGCGAGATACGTCGAGAAGTGGCTCGCGGGCGATCTCGAGCTGGCGCCGATCACCGCGTTGCTCGGCGTGCGGCCGGTGTCGCTCGGAGGAGGTGAGGCGCGGATCGAGATGACGGTGGGGGAGCGCCTCCACAACGCCATGGGCACGGTCCACGGCGGCATCCTCTGCGACCTCGCCGACGTGGCCATGGGCGCCGCCCTCGCCACCGCCACCACCGAAGGCGAGTCCTTCACCACGCTCGAGCTCCACATGAGCTACTTCCTGCCGCTCGTGGAAGGCCGCCTCGGCGCCCACGCCCGCGTGGTCCGCCGCGGCCGCGGCACCGCCCACCTCGAATGCGACCTCGAGGACGGCGAGGGGCGGCTCGTGGCCCGGGCGTCGTCGGTGTGCGCGATCCGGCAGGCGGGGTGAGCGGAGAGAATCGAACTGACAGCTGGAGCGCCTTGGCCAGGCCCATTTGGCCAGCGGCACCGAATCACAGGAGAGTAGCCGGGCAAGACCTCTCCTGGTGAGGCCTTGGCTCTGGGAATGTGAGAGCGAAACCGCGCCATCCGGTTGTACACTCTGGGCGCCAGTTGCGGAGCTACCATGAGACCCGACCCATCCCCATCCAGCAACCTCACCAAGGAGGCCATCCTCCGCCTCCTTCGAGAGAGCTACCCCCAACTCATCGACCAGTTCGGGGTCCGGCGGATCGGATTGTTCGGCTCCTTCGCGCGCGAGACCGCTCAGGAGTCCAGCGACATCGATCTGGTCGTCGAGTTCCAGCGTCCCATCGGTCTGAAGTTCATGGAGATGGTCGAGTACCTGGAGACATTGCTGGGGAGAAGGGTTGACGTCCTGACTCCGGCCGGCTTGCGTGGAATCCGGGTACCCGAGGTGGCGCGCCAGATCGAGGAAAGCATCGTTCATGTCTAGCCGCGTCAAGCTGATCCACGACTACTTTGGCGTGAACATCGACATCGTCTGGCAGATCGTTCGAGACGAGCTACCACCGCTGGCGGTCCAAGTGGCAGAAGCTCTTGAAAACGAGCCCCGGCAGACGAATCTATAGCTCCCTGTTTCTCATGATGAGTAAGCGGATCGGCTGTGCCTTTCTTTGTCTGGCAGCCGTGCCCTGCGCGGCACAATCGTTCGACTTTCCGGGCGCGGCGGTTGAGGATCCCGCGGCGCTCTCGCAATTCATGCCCGGCCTGGCCAGGGAGGTGATCGCGGTCTACCGGGAGGACGATCGCCGCAAGTCTCTCGACAACCTGTTCCGCTTGCAGATCGTCGCCGGCCAGTACGCGGAGGTGGTCCGGACTCTCGACGCTCTCCACGAGCTGTCGCGGGCCGGCAACTCCCCTCAGGCCGCGGCGAACAACGTGCAGTATGAGATCTACGCCAAAGCGGAGGCCGAGCACGCCGCCGCCGGAACCCCGCTGGACGAGGCGTTCGGTCGCTCCTTTCGCGAGACGCTCCGCCGGCTGGACGATCGCACGTCGGCCCTGGTGGTGCGCGCGTTCGGCAGCGATCGATCGTCCATCCGGCAGGCCCTGGACGGCGCGCTGGAGCGGCAGAAGGGCAGGAGCGCCATCTCGCTGGCCGAGGCCCTGAGCCTGATCCGGGCCTATCAGGTCGAGCAGGCCTTTCGCGACTTCACGCCGCTGGCCTCGCCCCTGATCGACGAGGAGGACGGCCGGCGCTACATCGTCGACAAGGATGTCGCGATCAGAATCCCTGACGGCGCGACGGTCTGCGCTCTGGTGGTTCGCCCGCGCTCGGTTCCAGGCCGTCTGCCGGCGCTGCTCAATTTCACCATCTACGCCAATCCCCAGACGATGCTCGACGAGGCCCGGCGGACGGCGTCGAACGGCTATGCCGGGGTCGAGGGCCTGACGCGCGGCAAGGGGTGCAGCCCCGATCCGCCCGTCCCCTACGAGCATGACGGCTCCGATGCGGCCGCGGTGATCGACTGGATCAGCCGGCAGGCGTGGAGCGACGGCCGGGTCGGCATGTACGGAGGGAGCTACGAGGGCTTTACCCAATGGGGCGCGGCCAAGCACATGCCGAAGGCGTTGAAGGCGCTGATGCCGTCGGTGACCGCGGCTCCGGGGATCGACGTGCCGATGGAAGGCAATGTTTTCCAGAGCTTCGTCTACTACTGGCCGTTCTATACCACGACGAACAAAACCCTCGACGACGGGCCTTACAACGACCGGGCTCGCTGGTTCCGAATGAATCGCGAGTGGTATGTCAAGGGTCCGGCCTATCGCACGCTGGAGAAAATCGACGGCACGCCCAATCCATTCTTCGACCGGTGGCTCGAACATCCGAGCTACGACTCCTTCTGGCGGAACATGATCCCCTACCGGCAGGAGTTCGCCCGGATCGACATTCCGGTCCTGACCACCACCGGCTATTACGACGGCGCCCAGATCGGCGCGCTCTACTACTTTGCCCAGCACCATCGATACAACCCCGGCGCCGAGCACTACCTCCTCATTGGGCCCTACGACCACGTGCTGGGGCAGCGTGGGACGGTCACCACCCTGGGCAACATCCGGAACGTCGTGAACGGATACGAGATGGACCCGGTGGCGCAGATCGACCTGGGAGAGCTTCGTTACCAATGGTTCGACTATGTCTTCCGAGGCGGCTCCAAACCTGCGCTGCTGAAGGACAGGGTGAACTACGAGGTGATGGGCGCAAACGAGTGGAAGCATGCCCCTTCGCTCGCCGCGATAGCCGGCCAGAGGCTGAGATTCCACCTGAGCGCGGAGCGCGCCGGAGACACCTACCGGCTCAGCGCGCGGAAGCCCGCCGGCAAGGCCTCCGTCCCGCTACGGGTCGATCTCGCCGACCGCACCGACATCGATCGCGTCTTTCCCGGCGGCGGCATCGTCGACAAGGAGCTGAACAGCTGGAACGGGGTCGTCTTCGCGAGCGATCCGTTCCCGAAGCCGGCCGAGGTGAGCGGCCTGTTCTCCGGGCACTTCGATTTCATCGTCAACAAGAAGGACCTGGACTTCAGCGTCGAGCTCTACGAGCTCACGGCCCAGGGCGAGTACGTCGCGCTCTCCACTTACATGGCGCGTGCCAGCCACGTGCGGGACCGTGAACGACGCCAGTTGCTGACGCCGGGCCGGCGCCAGCGGCTGGACTTCAAGAGCGGGCGCCTGACCAGCCGGAGGTTTCAGCCCGGCAGCCGGCTGGTCGTGGTGCTCAGCGTTCTCAAGTCGCCCGGGGCGCAGATCGACTACGGCACCGGCAAGGACGTCAGCGACGAGACGATCGCGGACGCCGGAGAGCCCCTGCAGATCAGGTGGTTTGGCGGCAGCTTCGTCGACATCCCCATGGGGAGGTGACGGCCGTGGGCCCGTCGGTGGAATCCGGCTGGGGACGGTAGGGCGAGCTCGTGGGGCCGCCGAGCTCGCCGGTAGGTCTGGGCTACTTCTTCTTGGTGTCCTTCGGCTTGCTGTCAGCCCCGGCCTTCACCGCGCCCTTCTTCGGCTTCTTGGTCTCTTTCTTCTGTGCGTTGTTGCCTTTGGCCATGATCCTCTCCTGGCGTTCGCCGTCAATGAGTTACGTGGCTGGACTGCGAGGGTGATTCTACACGAGCCGGAGGCAAAGGAGCGGCCTGGAGGCAGGCCCGATCCATCCCCCTTTTGGAATTCGCCCCAGACGCGGTATCATAGGGGTCTGTCCGAGGAGCGTTGCAGGAGGTCCCTCCTCCCAGGCTCGGACGCCGGCATGAGACCGGGCCAGGAAACGGCGCTCACCTCAACCCTTACCGGGTCCGACGGTGAGACATTTCCTGTCGCCCGGGTTCCTCTGAGGAGGTCATCATGACCGTCGCCACGCAGACCGCAGCACCCACCGCAGCCCAGACCGATTACCACGTCGCCAACATCTCCCTGGCCGATTGGGGGCGCAAGGAGATCAAGATCGCCGAGGGGGAGATGCCGGCCCTCATGGCGATTCGCGAGGAGTTCGCCGCGATTCAGCCCCTGAGGGGTGCCCGCATCGCCGGCTCTCTCCACATGACCATCCAGACGGCCGTGCTCATCGAGACCCTGAAGGCTCTCGGCGCCGAGGTGCGCTGGGCGAGCTGCAACATCTTCTCGACCCAGGACCACGCCGCGGCCGCGATCGCCGCCGAGGACATCCCCGTCTTCGCCTACAAGGGGGAGAGCCTGAAGGAGTACTGGGACTTCACGCACCGCATCTTCGAGTTCCCCGAGGGCGCGCCCAACATGATCCTGGATGACGGCGGCGACGCCACCCTGCTCATCCACCTGGGCGCCAAGGCGGAGGACGACGCCTCCGCGCTGGCCAACCCCACCAGCGAGGAGGAGCACGTGCTCTTCGCCGCCATCAAGGCGCGCAACGCCGCCCAGCCCGGTTGGTACAAGAAGCAGCTGGCCGCCATCCAGGGCGTCACCGAAGAGACCACCACGGGCGTCCACCGCCTCTACGAGATGGCCAAGCGGGGAGAGCTGAGGTTCCCCGCCATCAACGTCAACGACAGCGTCACCAAGAGCAAGTTCGACAACCTCTACGGCTGCCGCGAGTCCCTGGTGGACGCCATCAAGCGCGCCACGGACGTGATGGTGGCCGGCAAGGTCGCCGTCGTCTGCGGCTACGGCGACGTCGGCAAGGGGAGCGCCCAGGCCCTGCGCGCCCTGAGCGCCCAGGTGTGGATCACGGAAGTGGACCCCATCTGCGCTCTGCAGGCGGCCATGGAAGGCTACCGCGTCGTCACCCTGGACGAGGTCTGTGACCAGGGGGACATCTTCGTCACCGCCACCGGCAACTTCCATGTGATCACTCACGACCACCTGCAGCGGATGAAGAACAACGCCATCGTCTGCAACATCGGCCACTTCGACAGCGAGATCGACGTCGCCAGCCTGGAGCAGTACCCGTGGGAAGAGATCAAGCCGCAGGTGGACCACGTGATCTTCCCCGACGGCAAGCGCATCCTCCTGCTCGCCAAGGGGCGCCTGGTGAACCTCGGCTGCGGCACCGGCCATCCCAGCTACGTGATGTCGTCCTCCTTCGCCAACCAGACCCTCGCCCAGATCGAGCTGTGGACGAAGAAGGGCGAATACGAGATCGGCGTCTACACCCTGCCCAAGCACCTGGACGAGAAGGTGGCGCGCCTCCAGCTCACCACCCTCAACGCCAGGCTCACCGAACTCCGCGACGACCAGGCCAAGTACATCGGCGTGGACAAGAACGGGCCCTACAAGACGGACCGGTACCGGTACTAAGACCGAGGCGATCCGGATTCAACAGGTAGGTGCACGAGGGGACCGAGAGATCGGTCCCCCTTTCGTTTTTCTGGAGAATTCCTGCGACGGGAGCCCTCTCCCGTCGGGTTCAGCTCTTGACATTTGTAGTCTGCAGGATACACTTGAAGCATGCCCGTCAAGGTTACCGAGGTCTACCGCGATTGGATCAACTCCTTGAAAGACCTTGCCGGCCGCGCACGTATTCAAGTCCGCGTTGATCGCCTTGCCCACGGCAATCCTGGCAAGCATCGCGCCCTCACCCACGGCGTCTGCGAGTTGAAGATCGACTTTGGCCCTGGGTACAGGGTCTACTATACCGAGCGTGACGGAACCTTGATCGTGCTGCTTGCTGGAGGAGACAAGTCAACGCAAGCCCAGGACATCAGGGCTGCCATTGCTCTCGCCAAGAACCTGTAGGAGCGTCACACCATGGCTAAGACCACTGAAAAACCGGCCGCCAAGGCCAAGCCCAGAACCAAGACCGTTACCTATGACGTAGCCGAACAACTTCGTACGCCCGAAGAGATGGCCGCATACCTTGACGCCTGGTTCGAAGAGGCTCCCGACGATGCCGCGGGGATTGCTCGTGCTCTCGGCGATATCGCACGCGCGCGTGGCATGGCGCAGGTTGCACGCGATACCGGGCTAAGCCGAGAAAGCTTGTACAAGGCACTTTCCGAGAACGGCAATCCCAGCTTTGCTACCGTGCTGAAGGTTGCTCGCGCACTCGGCTTCCGCCTGCATGCACAAGTTGCGTAGGAGCATCCAGGGGGACCGGGCGACCGGTCCCTTTTGTTTGGCCATACGGCAGCCCTTTGACGCTCCTCTCGTAAGATGGTATCTTACCCCTATGAAAACCGCGGTCTCCACCAAAGGCCAGATCGTTCTCCCTGCGGAGCTCCGCCGGCAAGACGGCATCGAGCCCGGGGAGGAGTTCGAGATCGAGCGCATCGACCGCGGTGAGTATCGTCTCGTACGCCTTTCTCCACCCAGGAACCAGGGCCTTGTCGACTGGCTCCTGGCTTGTCCTGAGAAGGGTTTCTTCGTCCCCATCGAGTCCGAGTCCACCGATACTCTCTGACGTTGGCCGTGACGTTCCTGGTCGATGCCAACGTTCTGAGCGAGGCTACCCGGCCGGAGCCCGATCCCGGGGTCTTGGAGTGGCTGACGCGCCATGAGCGGGAGATCGCCGTCGATCCCATCATCCTCGGCGAGATCCGTTTCGGTATTTTTCTCCTGCCAGCTGGGAAACGCCGCGCGCGTCTGGAGCATTGGTTTCAGGAGGGTGTCGAGCGCATTCACTGCCTTGCGTGGGAAGCGGCCACAGGGTTGCGTTGGGCGCGGCTTCTGGCCGACCTCCGCGCCATGGGCCGGTCCATGCCGATCAAAGACAGCTTGATCGCGGCGACGGCTCTCGTTCACGGGCTGGCGGTGGTGACCCGAAACCGGCGCGATTTCGAGCCCGCTGGAGTCGAGATCGTCGATCCGTTTGGCTGAGCGGATCGCTCCCCCTAAGGACCATCAGCGCGGCAACCCGTGCTCTTCATATCCGAGGATCTCGTCGGGTGTCCTCGCATCCAGCACGGGCAGTTGCGTGCAGTGTTTGGCAATCTCGTCGAGCTCGTCGGCGAGGCACCGACCGGCACGTTCGCGGCGCAGCCGGGCCAAGCGGTCCCGGAGTGCCTGCGTCACGGCTTCTGTCTTCGTCTCGCCCGTGAGCTTGGCCAGCGCTTCAGCCAGCTTTTCTGTCTCGGAGTTCCTGATGTTCAGAGCCATGGTTTCCCCATGTGCAGGCAAGCATCTACACGGTAACGCTCTGATCTACCTACCGTCAACGGCGAGGAAAGTATCGTCCTGCCCGGGTGTCCACGTTCAACGTAGACAGCCAGGAAAGACGCTACGTGTGCCCGCATAGGTGTTGCCAGTTCGGGCCGGCGTTGCCCCTTCGGAGACGTTCCGCGGTCCCCGTGGTCTTTGAGAGGGTGTCGTTCGGGACCTGGAACGTCTCTACCGCCTTCGGCCGCCGTTATTGTTTCGCGGAAGCTCTGTTATTCCCGGGACCATGGACATCAACGCCCCGACTTCGTTACAGTCAGGTCGCAATCACCATTCTCGACCTGAAGGGAGCGGGCGATGACCGGGCTCGGCGCGTCGTCCGGGTTAGACCATGGCTGACGGATTTACCTACGACGTCTTTCTCAGCCACAGCTCGAAGGACAAGGCGGTCGTCCGCACCATCGCGGAGCGGCTGAACGCGGACGGCCTGCGCGTCTGGTTCGAGGACTGGGAGCTCAAGCAGTACACCGCGAAGGCTCTGCGGGCCAGGAAGATCGAGGAGGGGCTGGAGCGCTCCCGCGTGCTCGTGCTCTGCATGTCGGCACACGCGTTCGGCCCCAGCTGGGCGCCGCTGGAGGCCGACACCTTCCGGTTTCGCGATCCGCTCAACCAGGAGCGCCGCTTCATCCCCCTGCGGCTCGACGAGTCCCCCATCGTCGAGTCCCTGGGGCAGTGCCCCCACATCGACTGGCTGTCCAAGGGGCGCAAGCAAGCCTACGTGAAGCTGCTCGAGGCCTGCCGGCCCCCCGCCGGGTCGCCGGGGGGGAAGGCTCTGGCCAGGCGCGAGCTGGTCACGGAAAAGACCATTCAGCTCGACTATGAGGCGAAGATCTACTCCTACGCCTTCGGTCCGGAGGGGAGGCGCGCGCTCACCGGCAGCGAGGACAACACCCTGCGGTTGTGGGACGTGGACCTGGGGTGCTGTCTGCGCGTGTTCGAAGGGCACGCGGACCTCGTCTCCAGCGTGGCGTGGAGCGCCGATCCGTGCCGCGCCCTTTCAGGAGGCGGCGACAAGGACAAGACCGTGCGGCTGTGGGACGTGGAGACGGGGCGCTGCCTGCGCGTGTTCCAAGGGCACGCGGACGCGGTGTGGGGCCTGGCGTGGAGCGCCGATCAGCGCCGCGCCCTCTCCAGCGCCGGTGACAAGGACAGGACCGTGCGGCTGTGGGACGTAGAGACCGGGCACTGCCTGCGCGTGCTCCTCGGCCACACGGCCGGCGTCTATTGCGTGGCGTGGAGCACCGACCAGCGCCGCGCGCTCTCCGGCTCCTACGACAAGACCGTGCGGCTGTGGGACCTGGAGACGGGGGAGTGCCTGCGCGTGCTCCAGGGGCACACCGGCGGCGTCTGGAGCGTGGCGTGGAGCGCCGATCAACGGCAGGCCCTCTCCGCCTCCTATGACCGGACCGTGCGGCTGTGGGACGTAGAGACGGGGCGGTGTCTCCGCGTGCTCGAAGGGCACACGGACCTGGCCAAGTGCGTGGCGTGGGGGGGCGATCAGCGGTACGTCCTCTCCGGCTCCGACGACAAGACCGTGCGGCTGTGGGACGTGAAGACGGGGCGCTGCCTGCACGTGCTGAAAGGGCATACCGACTGGGTGCGGAGCGTGGCGTGGAGCGGCGATCACCGCCGCGCCTTCTCCGGCGACCAGAGCGGCGGGATCCGGGTGTGGGAGCTGACGGAATTCATCCTCGAGGCCAGGGCGCCGGAAGCTCCCGCGCCGGCCCTGCCGCTCGCCCCGGAGCAGGTCCAGTACACGAACGCCAAGGTCCTCCTCGTCGGCGAGAGCGGCGCCGGCAAGACCGGGCTCTCCAAGCGGCTGGCGCTGAACGACTGGCAGCCCAGCGACTCGACCGTCGGCGCCTGGGCCACGCAGTGGAAGCTGCCCGTGGCGGCCGGCGAGGGGGGCGGCGTCGAGCGGGAGATCTGGCTCTGGGACTTCGGCGGCCAGGCGGACCAGCGATTGATCCATCAGCTCTACATGGACGAAACCTCGCTGGCGGTGCTGGTCTTCGACGGTCAGAAGGAGGACCTTTTCGAGGTGCTGGGGCAGTGGGACCGCGACATCACTCGCGCCTCGCGCCAAGCGTTCGCGAAGCTGCTGGTCGCCGGGCGCGTGGACGCCGGCGGACTGCGCGTCAGCCGGACGCAGATCGAGGCCTTCCGCAAGGAACGGGACTATCTGCAGTTCCTGGAGACCAGCGCCAAGGCTGATCTCGGCTGCGAGGAGCTCAAGCAGGCCATCCTCGAGGGGATCCAATGGGAGAACATCCCCTGGCGCTCCTCGCCGCTGCTCTTCAAGCGGCTCAAGGAGGAGATCGTCCGGCTCAAGGACGACGGCCGGGTGCTGACGCGCTTCAACGAGCTGCGCGAGACGCTGCGACTGCGGCTGTCGGGCGAGTTCACGCGCTTCACCGACGACGAGCTGCACGCGGTCGTGAGCCTGCTGGCAGGCCCCGGCGTGGTGTGGGAGTTGAAGTTCGGCCACTGGGTGCTGCTCCAGCCGGAGTGCATCAACGCCTACGCCCAGGCGGTGATCCAGACGATGCGCGAGGACGAGCACGAACGCGGCTGCCTGCCGGAGGAGCGCGTCCTGAACGGCGACCTCACTTACCACTCCTCGATGGCCCGCCTCGAAGCCGACGAGGAGCGCTTCGTCCTGCTGGCCATGCACCAGGCACTGGTGGAGCGCGGCCTCTGCCTGCGCGAGCACACGGACAAGGGGGCGCTGCTGATCTTCCCGAGCTATTACCGGCGCGAACGTCCGGAGCTGGTCGGGCATCCGGCGGTGCTGGTGAGCTATCGTTTCAACGGTTTTCTCGACGACATCTATGCCACGCTGGTGGTGCGGCTGCACCACACGCGCCCCTTCCAGCAGGACCGGCTCTGGCGCTACGCCGCCGACTTTCAGACGCTGACCGGGAAACAGCTGGGCGTGAAGCTGACCCGGCGGTCGGAAGGGGCGGCCGAGCTGGAGGTCTATTTCGATCCGGCGATCGAGGTCGGCGAGAAGATCATCTTCAGCAAGTATGTCCACGAGCACCTCCTGCAGAGCGCCAAGGACGTGGTGCGGCTGCGGCACTACGTCTGCCCCCATTGCTTCACGCCGGTGAACAATCGCGAGGTGGCGATGAGGAAGCTGGAAGAGGGCAAGCAGGACATCCTGTGCGTCAATTGCGAGGAGCGCGTCCCCCTCTGGGACGACCTGGAGGAGCTGTTCGCCAGCCCGAACATGAAGCAGCGGGTGCACGAGCTCCAGCAGCAGTCCGCCCTCGTGCTGGACAGCGAGAGCAAGGAGCGCGCGCTGGTGGGCGAGGTGATCTCCACCGTGGCTCTGGCGGGCCAGATCTGCCGGGAGAAGACCGTCAGCGATCATGGCATCGACATGGAGATCGAGTTCAAGGACGACGACAACGAAGCCACGGGGGAGATGGTCCTGCTGCAGTTGAAATCGGGCGATTCCTACCTCCGCAAACGGCGGAGCGACGGCGCGAAAGTCTTCCGGATCAAGGACGAGCGCCACGCCCGTTACTGGATGGCGCAGAAGTTCCCCGTCCTGCTGATCATCCGGAATTCAGAGGGGGAGATCCGCTGGATGGAAGTGCGGGACTGGCTGAAGCGTGAGAGCGACAACGGCAAGAAATCCGTGCGGCAGATCGTCTTCGAGGGGGAACGCCTCGACGTGATGAGCGTGCGCGGCTGGCGGGAGCGGGCGTTGCGCTGACTCTACGAGGCCAGTTCCCGCAGGATCTCGGGATGAAGTCTGGCGACCTTGATCAGCGTTTTCGCCGCGCCCGACGGCTCTCGCCGCCCTTGTTCCCAGTCCTGCAGCGTGCGAACGGACACACCCAAAAGAGCGGCGAACGATGCTTGCGAGAACCCCGAGATCAGGCGGGCCTCGACGATGCTGGACGCTTCGGGCGTATGTACGCGACCGCGCAGTCCGGCCTTCATTTCGCGAACCGATTGCAGAAGTTGCTCTCCCAGCTCTTCGCCGGACGCGGCGAGCCGAGATTTCTTGGCAGCCCTAGCCATGCTCGATTTCCTCCTTGATCTGGCGCAAGACGTGAGCGGGGATGTTCTCGGCCTCGGATTTTGCGTACAGAACGAGAAGCCAGATTTCTCCAGCGGAGAGCCGGTTGAAGTAGATCACGCGCACACCTCCGCGCTTGCCATGTCCGCCCCGGCTCCAGCGCACCTTGCGTACACCACCAGAGCCTGGGACGACGTCCCCGGCCTCTGGGTGGGCAGCGATGAAAGACACGAAAGAACTACGCTCCTCCTCGGTCCAGTAGTCGTCGGCGAGCCGCTGGAAGAGTGGCGTTTCGACGACGGTGTACACGGACGGACTATACGGCTTTGCCGTACACGCGTCAACTGCTGACGCGAGGCCGAGCCGGCCCAAGAGGAGAGTATGATCTCCACGGGACCGAGGACGTTTGCCAGGCCCGACAGGAGAACGGATGACCACCCCGACCGCATCAAATTTAGAGCCATGGCCGAGCCTGCCCCTGGAGGCCTGGGCCGAGACCTACGCGACCTTGCACCTGTGGACCCAGATCGTCGGCAAGGTCCGGCTCGTCCAGAGCCCCTGGCTGAATCATTCCTGGCATGTCCCCTTGTACGTGACGGCCCGCGGGCTCACCACGTCGCCGATCCCGCATGACACCCGGGCGTTCCAGATCGATTTCGATTTCGTCGCGCATCGGCTGGTCCTGCAGTCGAGTGATGGCGGCAGCGGCGGTTTCGCGCTCGAACCGCAGTCCGTGGCGACGTTCTACGCGCGTCTCATGGCGGAGATGGGGAAGCTCGGGCTGCACGTGGACATCTACCGCCGGCCCAACGAGGTCGCCGATCCCATCCGTTTCGATCAGGACGAGACGCACCGGGCGTACGATGCGGAGTACGCCAACCGGTTCTGGCGGATCCTCGTGCAGGCCGATCGGGTGTTCAAGGAGTTTCGCGCCCGGTTCATCGGCAAGTGCAGCCCGGTGCACTTCTTCTGGGGTGCGCCCGATCTGGCCGTCACGCGGTTTTCAGGGCGCCGGGCGCCGGAGCATCCGGGCGGTGTTCCCAATCTGCCGGACTGGGTGGCCCGGGAGGCCTACTCCCACGAAGTGAGCAGTTGCGGATTCTGGCCGGGTGGGGGACCGATTCCCCATGCCGCGTTCTATTCGTACGTTTATCCGGAACCTGCCGGGTTTCCGGCCGAGCCGATCAAGCCGGCCGCCGCCTTCTACAGTAACGATCTCCACGAGTTCATTCTGCCGTACGACGCCGTCCGTCAAGCGGAGTCGCCGGACGCCACGCTCCTCGATTTTCTGCAGTCGACCTATGAAGCCGCGGCGAATCTGGCCAAGTGGGATCGCGGTTCTCTGGAACGCGACGGCGATCCGAGAAGCGCGGTCTGAAAATTTCGCGTCACTCCCTTTCGAGCAGCACGAGCCCGGAAAAGCGGCGGAACCCCTCCCGGACTTTCTTGGGGAAAAACCGACCGATCAGCTTCCAGAACCATGCGCCTTTCATCGTGCGGTGGAGCCGGTGCGCTTCTTCCATCAGCGAGCGGTACTGGGCTTCGCGCCAGCCGTAGGGGCGAAAAAAGCCGGTGTCTTCGGCCGGACCGAAACGGAAGGGAGCGCCGCTCTCCGCCAGTTTTTCCCCCCAGGTTTTTTCCATCCGCTTGAGCAGCTGCGGGCTCGCCAGATCGATCAACCACTCCTTGAAGCTGGGCTGGGCGTGGAGGTCGGTGGCGAGCGTCGCCACCTGCTCCGGCTCGAGATAGACGAGCAACCCTTCGCTGATCACGAGGGCGCGCGAGGAGCCGGCGCCGAGCCGGGAGAAGAGCGCCCGCCGCGCCTCGACCTCCCGGAGGTCGATCGTCACCGCCTCGTAGCGGCAGACGGGCGTCTCGTCCCTCAGCGTCTCGGTCTTGTAGTTGAGGATCCCGGGCAGATCGACGTCCACCCAGTGGAGGGACGGCGGCAGCGGCAGCCGCCAGGGGCGCGCGTCCAGGCCGGCGGCGAGGTTGACCACGAGGTCGATCTTCTGGTTCCGGACGGCGTCGAGGATGATCTCGTCGAACACCGCCGTGCGCACGATCATCGGCCAGGCGTAGGCCTTCCCCTGGTGCATCTCGGCCAGGATCTCCCGCCCGCGCTGCCCCGCCAGCCGGTCGGCGAACGGATCGCGGAAGATCGCGTCGGGGCGCGCGGTCTCCATGGCGCGATAGACGGCCACCCAGCGCGCGGTGTCGGAGATGTTTTCGATCGCCATGAGAGGCTCCTCGTTGGACACAGAGTCTAGTACAGGTCCCTCTGTGATACCTTCGCGGGTCCAACTTCGAGGATCTCCGCATGTCCGACACCGCCCCCTCCGCTCCTGGCAAAGACTTCATTCGCGACATGGTCGCCCGCGACCGCGCCGCCGACAGGCACGGTGGCAGGGTGGTCACCCGTTTCCCCCCGGAGCCGAACGGCTATCTCCACATCGGCCACGCCAAGTCGATCTGCCTCAACTTCGGCCTGGCGCTGGAGAACGGCGGCATCTGCCATCTTCGTTTCGACGACACGAACCCCGAGACCGAGGATCTGGAGTTCGTCGAGTCGATCCAGCAGGACGTGCGCTGGCTGGGCTTCGACTGGGGGCGGAACCTCTTCTTCGCCTCGGACCACTTCGAGCGGCTGCACGACTTCGCCGTCGAGCTGATCCGCGCCGGCAAGGCCTACGTCTGCAGCCTGAGCGAGGACGAGATCCGCGAGTACCGGGGCACCGTCACCGAGCCGGGCCGCAATAGCCCGTACCGCGACCGCACGGTGGAGGAGAACCTCGACCTCTTCGCCCGGATGCGGACGGGGGAGCTCGCGGACGGCGCCCACGTGCTGCGCGCCAGGATCGACATGGCCTCGCCCAACATGAAGATGCGGGACCCGCTGCTCTACCGCATCAAGCACGCCACCCACTACCGCCGCGGCGACGCCTGGTGCGTCTACCCGATGTACGACTTCGCCCACCCGCTCTCGGACGCGATCGAAGGCATCACCCACTCGCTCTGCACGCTGGAGTTCGAGAACAACCGCGACATCTACGACTGGCTGGTCGATACTTTGGTCGAATCGCTGCCGTTCCCGGACCCGCCGCGGCAGACCGAGTTCGCCCGCCTCAACCTCACCTATACGCTGATGAGCAAGCGGAAGCTCCTGGAGCTCGTCGAGCGCAAGCTGGTGGCGGGCTGGGACGATCCGCGCCTGCCGACCCTCGCCGGCCTGCGCCGCCGCGGCTTCACCCCCGCGGCGATCCGCGATTTCTGCGAGCGCATCGGCGTGGCGAAGGCCAACAGCACGGTGGACGTGGCGCTCCTGGAGCACTGCCAGCGCGAGGACCTGAACCCGGAAGTCCCCCGCGTGCTCTGCGTGCTGCGCCCGCTGAAGCTGGTGATCGAGAACTACCCCGAGGATCAGGTGGAGGAGCTGGAGGCGCCGTTCTACCCGCAGGATGTGCCCAAGGAGGGGGGGCGGAAGGTGCCGTTCTCGCGCACCCTCTACATCGAGCGGGACGACTTCGCGGAGGAGCCGCCGAAGGGCTTCCATCGCCTCTCTCCCGGCCGCGAGGTGCGGCTGCGCTACGCCTACCTGGTCCGCTGCGAGAGCGTGGTCAAGGACCCGTCTACGGGTGAGATCCTGGAGGTCCGCTGCACCTACGATCCGGCCACTCGCGGCGGCTCGGCTCCGGACGGGCGCAAGGTGCCGGGCACGCTGCACTGGGTGTCCGCGGCCCAGTCGCTGCCGGTGGAGGTGCGGATCTACGACCGCCTGTTCCGGGTCGAGCGGCCGGACCTGGAGGAGGGGGGCTTCGAGTCGGTCCTCAACCCGCAATCCCTCGAAACGCTCACCGGCAGCCGCATCGAGCCGGCGGCGCTGGCTTCAGGGCTGGGGGAGCGCTTGCAGTTCGAGCGGCAGGGGTACTTCTTCCGCGATCCGGTCGATTCGAGCCCCGGCCGTCCCGTCTTCAACCGCGTCGTGCCGCTCCGCGACTCGTGGGCGCCGGAGGTCCAGAAACAGCCCGCCGCCGGAACGCCGCCGGAGCCGAAGGTGAAGAAGGTGCAGGAAGAGAAGGTCCCGGAACCGCTCTCGGCGGAGGAGCTGGAGCTGCTCGAGCGGATGCGCCCCGCGGTCCTGCCGGTCGTCGAAGGGGTGATCGCCGCTCACCCCGCCCAGGTGGAGAGCTACCGCAGCGGCAAGACCGGCGTCCTCGGCTTTCTCATCGCGCAGGTGATCAAGCAGGTGGCGCAGGGGGGCGGCAAGGCCAATCCCAAGCTGATCAACGCGATCTTGACGGAGAGGTTGAGCACTCCTTAGAGGGGAACCTCGCCCAGGTTGGGATACCCCTCCCCCTTCCTTGGGAGACCCCCGTACCCGCTTGGGAGATCCCCATACCTTCCGGGTATACCCCTCTCCCCGCTTGGGGGACCCCTGTACCTTCCGGGTATACCCCCATCCCTGCTTGGGGGACCCCTCTCCCTCGCGGGTATACCCCTCTCCCCAGGCGGGGATAGGGGTATACCTTAGCGGGGGCTTGAATTTCCCGGGAATCCGTCCGTCTCCCCGAGCCCCGCTGCCCCTCGCGGCTCCCGGCCTCGAAGCCTACCTCGGAGACGGGGTGGCGGAGTAGCGCTGGTAAGAGAGGTTCCAGCTCACGGTGCCGTCGTCGGCGAAGTTGGTCCAGCCGAGGGCGAAAGTGCCATTGTAGCCATACGCCAGCCGGCCGTCACCCAGGTAGGTGAACCCCACCGACGGGGGCGTCATGACAGGGCCGGCGGGCCTGCCGTCGCGGTGGAAGAGGCGGAACCAGAGGGGCGAGGTGCCGTTGTCGTCCCACAAGACCACGAAATCGCCCCGTCGGGACATGGCGATCTGCGCGCCGCCGTCCGAGATGTCGGCGTTGGCGGCGATCAGGAGCCGCGCCCCGGCGGGCTGGCCGGCGGCGTCGTAGCGCTGGGCGACGATGTCGATCGTCGGCAGGGCCGTCTTCCAGACCACCACGAAGCCGCCGTCGGAGGCCCGCGCCACCCGTGGCCCGAAGAACTCTGGCGACGTGGGGCGCTGGTCCGCGGGCGGGGCGTAGACCGCGAATTCGCCCCCCTGCCGGCCGGTCAGGAAGCCGAAGCGCTGGCCGTAGATCCCCCGCACCGTGCCGTCCGTCTCCTGCACCTCCCAGACGGCCACGAACTCGCCGGTCTCGGGATTCATGGCCACGCTGGGACGCCCATGGTTCCCGGTGGTCGAGGTGGCGACGTCGAACTCGGGGCCGCGCCGGGTGCCGATGGCGTTGTAGCGCTGGCCGTGCAACCGGAAGCCGGCAGGGGTGGAGACGCCCCAGAGGACCACGAAGTTGCCGTTGCGGTCGATCGCCACGTCCCCGATGTTCGGGAACTGCAGGGTCAGCGCCGGGAGCACCGGGCTCTTTCGGCGGACGAACGCGGCGGACGCCGCGCCGGCCGGCACGCTCCGGCTCCAGGTCATCAGCACGTCGCCGCGCTGGTTGGCCGCCACCGGACCCGCGAAACCGTTGAACTGCGGGGCGTCGAGCAGGAAGGGGGCGCCGAGCGCCGCGTTGCTGCTGGAGAAGCGCCTGCCGTAGGCCTTGGGGGTGGAGAACGAGGAGCCCACATAGTTCGTCCATGCCGCGGTGAGGGTCCCCGCGCCGTCCACGGCGATGCCGGAGAGGAGGAGGGTGTCGTCGTTGGGCGGAACCATGAACCGCGGCGACTGGAGCGGGGTCTGGGCCGGCGCCACCTGGGCGAGCAGGGCGGCGGCGAGGAAGAGAACGCAGGCTTTATGGTTTTTTCTCATACTTTGATTGTATTTCAAAACCCGCGCATTGGGTGCGTGAAGTAGAGCCGGGACTCGGGGAGGAAACGTGCGGACAAAAAAATACCGGGCCCCACGTTCTGCGCAGGCCCCGGATGGGGAGGGGAGAGCAGTCGACGCCGGGCCGTCAGGCCTGCCGTCGTTGTCTGCATTCCTCGAGGGGTAGTCTCCCTCATCGCTCTTCGCCTGTCGTCGGACGAATGACGGAGGCCGATCTCCACGTTTGTTGTGGGTTGGTCTCCACGCCACGCTGGCAGAGGCCCCGGGCGGATCAGGCCGGGAGCCGTCGCACGATCGCCTGATAGGCCCGCTCGACGGGCTCGAGCCGGGGCGCGCAGGCCGCCAGGTCCTGCCGCCGGGCCAGCTCCTCGAGCTCGGCGCAACCCGCGGCGAGCCTGGCAGCACCCAGGATGCCGGCGCTGCCGGCCAGGGAGTGAGCGGCCGTGGCCAGGGCCGCGCCGTCGCCGTGGGCCAGGGCCCGGCGCATGGTCTCGAAGTCCCTGGCACCCTGGCGGAGGAAGCTCTCGATCACCGGCCCCAGCATCTCT
This sequence comes from uncultured Acidobacteriota bacterium, assembly GCA_963698025.1. GTDB lineage: Bacteria > Acidobacteriota > Thermoanaerobaculia > Multivoradales > UBA5704 > DATARR01. The sequence continues at coordinate 6,500,185 of OY969112.1, forward strand.
TCCCCGGTCTGCTCCCCGAGGCGCGCGAGGGCCGCCAGGCGCTCCTCCAGGCGGTCGGAGCCGGCCGGTAGGGCGGCCTCGCCTTCCAGCCGGCGCTCCAGCGCGGCGGCCAGCTCCTCAGTGTGCAGGGTCTTGCCGAGGTGGTCGTCCATGCCGGCGGCGAGGCATCTCTCCCTCTCTCCGAACGCGGTGTGGGAGGTGAGGGCGATCACCCAGGTGCGCCGGCCGCCCCCCTCGCGCTGCCGCAGGCGGCGGCAGGTCTCGTAGCCGTCGAGGAGCGGCATCTCGCAGTCCAGCAGCACGGCGTCATAGGGCGCCGCAGCCAGGGCGGCGAGGGCCGTCTCGCCGCTGTCGGCGGCTTCGGCGGCATAGCCGAGCGCGGTGAGCTGGGCGACCACGACGAGGCGGTTGACCGGGTTGTCGTCCACCACCAGGACACGGCGCCCCGGTCCGCTCAGGAGGGCTCCAGCGTGGCCACTCCCACCCGCAGGGCGTGCAGGGCCGCCTCGACCCGGTTGCTGACCCCGAGCTTGTCCAGGATGTGGCTCACGTGCGTGCGGACGGTGGCTTCGGAGATGCTCAGCTCCTGGCCGATCTGGTGGTTGCTCCGCCCCTTGGCCAGGAGGTTGAGCACTTCGGTCTCCCGCCCGGTGAGCGGTTCTGTGGGACCGCCGCCGGAGCGGGGCTTGAGGTGAGCCAGCAGCTTGCGGGTGAGCCGCGGCGGCAGCCAGAGCTCGCCGTGGGCGACCCGGGAGATGGCCAGCAGGAAGTCCTCGCGTTCGGAGGTCTTGGCGAGGTAGCCCAGGGCCCCGGCCTCGACGGCGGCGAGGATCTGCTCGTCCCCGTCGGTCCCCGTCAGCACCACGATTCCCACGTTCGGCTGCTCGGCGAGGATGGTGCGGATCGCCTCCACTCCATGGAGGCGGGGGAGGTTCAGGTCCATCAGGATCACGTGGGGCCGGAGGCGCCTCGCCTCGGCCACCGCCTCCAGCCCATCCCCCGCCTCGCCCATGACCGTGACGTCGTCGGCGCCCATGAGCAAAGCTCGGACGCCCTTGCGGACGACGAGATGGTCGTCGACGACGAGGACTCCGAGGAGGGTCTCGATGGGTCTGCCTGCTGTGATGCCGGTTACCTCCCGCGGGCTTATACTAACCGGACACGCAGGCCAGTGAAAGCCGCCTCCCCGGCGGCGCTGAGGAGACGCTCACGGACCCTCTCGACCGGACGAGCCTGGATTTCATGCGCCGCCTGCCTGGGGGAGAGCCCCTCGTCGCCACCCTGATCCGGACTTTTCGCGTGAGCTCGGCCGCCGACCTCGCCGCCGTGCGCCGGGGAGCGGAGGAGGCCCGCTGGTCCGAGGTGGGGGGCACCGTCCACCGGCTCCAGGGGAGCAGCGCGATCCTCGGCATCCTCCAGGTGGCCGCGGTCTGCCGCGCCATCGAGGAGCGGGTCCGCGGCGCGCGCACCGGCGAGCTCGGCCCGCTGGTGACCCGGCTGGGCGAGGAGCTCGAGCGGGCGTGGGCCGCGCTCGAAGGGGTCGCCGGCGAGATGGCCATCGAATAGATTCATGATCAGAGGCCGAGCTTCGCGAGCTCCTCGTCCAGAAAGGCCAGCGCCCGCTCGAGGGAGGCGCGCCGGACCTCGGAGCGGGCGGCCTCGAGGTCTTGCAGCACCCGCCTTCGCGACAGCTCGAGGCTGCCGCGTTTCCGCTCGCGCTCGCGCTGCTCGGGCGCGACCGGCTCCCCCCGGTCCGCGCTCGGGTCGGTCTCGATCTGAGATTCTACGGACTTGCTCTCCCAGCCGCGCGCCATGCCAGATCTCAATGCCAGAAAGATGCCATCAACGAAAAGGGCGCCCACGGGGGCGCCCTTGAACGACAGCTTTTAATACCTTATCAGTACCAGCCGTTGCCCTCGGGGTTGATCAGCGCCTGGAGCAGGCTCTGCCGGGCGGCCGAGATCCAGCGGGACGGGTCGCCGTCGTAGGGGACGACCACGTAATGGATCACTCCGGCGGCGGAGTGGAAATGGTTGTGGTAGGCCGCGTAGTCCCGCGCGGAGGTCTTTGATCCGAGCTTCGACTCGAGATCCGGAGCCAGGAAGACCAGGTAGACCGAGCTGGCGTCGACCGGACCCGCTCCGCCGAGCAGGCCATCCAGGCGGGCCTGGATGTCGAGATCGGAAATCCTTCTCTTGTCCGCCACCGGGTCCCCCGCGGGGTCTTCGATCGCCGTCTCCGGGGCTTCCCAGGCCTTGACCCCGTACCGCGAGAGGGACTTGGCGTCCGGGCTCCCCTGGCTCCGCAGGGCCTTCAGGACGTCGGACTCCTTCCGCCGGTTCGCCCCCTCGCGCCAGCCGCTGCCGAGAAAGACCGCCTGCACGCTCGCGCCGGAGACCACCGGCCCGCCGTGGAAGGTGGCGTCCCGTTCCGCGACCGCGTTGCGGAGGGCGACCGCGCGGGGGATGATCTGGGCCCGGCCGCCGTCGTCGTCGAAGACGACGGTGCCCTTGGGCGCGTTTTCAAGCACCGCCGAAGCGGGCGGGGCGGCCTGGGGCTTCTCGGTGGCGTGGGACACGGAGCCGCCCGTCAAGGTGAGTGCCAGTGTGGCCAGAATGCATGCTCTGTTCATGGTTCTCCTCGATTCACCGGTGGCTACTGGACGTTGAGGGCGAAGTCGTCGACGACGAAGGAGGTCTGTTTCTGCGAGTCCTCGGACGCGGTCAGGTAGACGCGGATGGTCTGACCGATGTAGGCCGAGAGGTTGAACGACTTCTGAGTGTACCCTGTGTTCTTGTTGAGGTTGGAGTAGGTGGCCAGCGTCGCGAGCAGGGTGCCGGAGGAATTCCGGACCTGAACCGCCAGGGTGTCGTAGACCGTCGTGGTGGTGGTCTCGGCGGTGTCGATGTGGAGCCAGAAGGTCAGGGTCGCGGAGGTGTGGCTCGAGAAGATCGCGACCTGCTGGTAGAGCGTGTCGGTGTGGGTCGTGCCATAGCCGTCGAGCCAGGCCTTCCACGTGCCGCCGTGCGCCGGCTCCGACGCGCTGGTGTTGATGGCCCCGGAGCTCGCCGTCCAGGTGGTGTTCCCCGACTCGAAGCCCGGGTTGACGAGGATCTGCGAGCCGCCGCCGGCGGCGGTCACGGTCAGGGTGAGCGGCGCGGTGTGGGTCTTGCCGCCGCCGGTGCCGGTGACCGTCAGACTGTAGGTCCCCGCCGCCGCCGTTCCGGTCGAGACGGTGAGCGTCGAGGAGCCCGCGCCGGGCGCCGCGATGGAGGTCGGGGCGAAGGACGCGGAGGCGCCGGCCGGCAGCCCCGAGAGCGAGAGCGCGACCGCCGAGTTGAAGCCGCCGGTCACGGTGGTGGAGGCCGATGCGGTGGCGGAGCTCCCCGCGGCCACCGACACCGAGGACGGCGAGACGGCGAGCGAGAAGTCGGGCGTCGCGGACGTCGTCACCGTCAGCGAAACGGTGATGGTGTGGGTCTTGCCGCCGCCCGTGCCGGTGATGGTGACAGTATAGGTTCCGGCGGCGGCGGTGCCCGTCGCCAGCGTCAGGGTGGAGGAGCCCGAGCCGGGCGCGCCGATCGACGAGGGGCTGAAGGTCGCGGTGGCTCCGGAGGGGACCCCCGAGGCGCTCAGCGAGACGGCGGAGTTGAAGCCGCCCGAGACCGTCGTCGACACCGTGGTGGTCGCCGAGCTCCCCTTCACGGCCGAAACCGAGCCCGGCGAGGCCGAGATCCCGAAGTCGGGGGAGGTGCTCGGATTGAAGACGATGTTGAGCACCGGATGCAGCTCGATGCCGTTGGGAGCCACTCCGGTCTGGCCGTGCTGGAAGTCGAACATGCCGACGCCGGTGATCTGGACCGGGATGTTGGCGGTCTGGAAGCTGCCGCTCGGGTTGTACTTGGCGTCGAACAGGTTGCGCGCCTTGGTGATTCCCGACAGGAACGGGCTGCCGGAGCCGACGCAGGCGGGGAGCGGGATCTCCGCGATCATGGTGTTGCCGGCGGCGTCCTTGAGCACCAGGTGGTAGTCCGAATCATCCTCGCTCTTGTACTGGACGAGGGTGGCGTTGAGCACCCAGACGGTCGTCTCGTAGGGGGACACGCGGTTATTGGCGGGGATCGGGTTGGGTGTGGGCCAGCCGCGCAGGGTGGTGATGGTGTTGGCCGTGGTGGAGGCGACGTTGACGCGCCCCTTGTCCGCGTCCGTCCCGGTCTTCACGGACCAGCGTTCGACGCCGCAGCTCTGGGCTTGCAGGCGGGGAGGCGCGAGAGAGGCGCCCATCAGGAAAATGAGGGCAAGGATGACTCGGCGAACGGTCATTGGTACCTCCGGTGTGAAGGACAGCAAAAGAAAAAAACTGCACGGCTGACTAATGAATCAGGTACAGCAGGGGGGGGCGGAGGAGTCGAATCCGCGATTCTTCGGTCAATATGAATACGAATTTACAACCGGCTCTTGAGGACGGAACCGGTCTGGTATCGGGGCCGGGATTTATTCTCGTGAAGGAGCGATCGGGTGCATCTTGATGCGAAGGGGTCCGGGGAAGGGGCCGTCCGGGTCGGCTGCGCGGGGTGGAGCCTGCCGCGTGCCGAGCACGCGTGCTTCCCGGCGGCGGGGAGCCACCTGGAGCGCTACGCCGCCCGGTTCGAACGCGGTGGAGATCAACAGCTCGTTCCACCGTCCGCACCGCCCGGCGACGTACGCCCGCTGGAGCGCCGCCGTGCCGCCGTCCTTCCGTTTTTCCGTAAAGGTTCCCAAGACGATCACGCACGAGCTTCGTCTCGCCGGGGCGGGCGATCTTCTGGAAACCTTTCTAATCGAGGTGAGCGGTCTTGGGGAGAAGCTCGGAGGGCTGCTCGTCCAGCTCCCGCCGAGCCTGGTCTGCGAACCCGTGGTGGTGGCCGATTTCTTTACCGGCCTCCGTGCACGATCTCCGGTGCTGCTGGCCTGCGAGCCCCGTCATCCGAGCTGGTTCACGCCGGAGGTGGACGGTCTGCTCGCGGAGCTCGGCGTCGCCCGCGTCGCCGCCGATCCGGCGCGCGTGCCCGATGCCGCGGAGCCGGGCGGCTGGCGTGGGGCGAGCTACTACCGGCTCCATGGCTCGCCGAAAATTTATCACTCAGAGTATTCGGAGGAGTATGTCGACGCTCTCGCCGCGCGGCTTGGGCGAGACGCGGCGGCGGGGCGGGACGTCTGGTGCGTCTTCGACAACACCACGCTCGGCGCCGCGACGCGAAACGCGCTCGATCTCCGCTCCCGCCTGGCAGGCGGCTGACGGCTCACCGGTGGGTTTCGCGGGCCGCCGCCGAGATTGGCAGGGGAGCCGGCAGCGCGGCCGTGGTGGCGACGCAGGGCGCGGCCGGAGCGGGCGCGCCGGCCGTCCGCGGGGGGGAGAGGACCTCGTCGAGAGCGGTGAGGATCTCGGGGCTCGAGATCAGCGCCTGGTGCGAGCGCGTCGAGTGGCGCACCGAGCGGAAGCAGAGGCTGCTCGCCGGATCGTGGGCCGAGCCCTCGGCGGTGAGCGAGCGGTCCGCGACCATCGTGTCGCCCGGCTCGAAGAGGAGCGGCGTCAGGTCCTGGCGCTCTCCCGAGGGGGTCTCGAAGCGGATCTGCATCCGCCCGCCCTGGCTCAGCACCAGGGCCGTGCGCTGCACGGTCTGCGAGAGGCTGCCGACGACGTAGAGGGCGGCGGGGTTGGGGGTGGCGGCGATCTGCGCCAGGGCGGCCTGCAGCCGCGCGTGACGCGCGAGCTCCCGTTCCAGGTGCGCGCGCAACGTGGCATGGAGGGCCGCGGAAGTGCGGTGGCGGTCGATCACCGACCAGCCGAGGCGTTCCCAGTCGTCGGGATCGTCGAGGCGGAAGGGGAGGGGCTTGCCGTGGCGGTCGATCAGGGGCTCGATGTGGTCGGGGAGCATGTCGAAGATGGCGGGGAAGGTGAACAGCGTCGCCGGCGAGAACGCGCCGTGGCGCCAGAAGTAGAAGCTCCCCTTTTCGAGGCACTTCAGCGCCGTGAAGGTGCCCTCGTTCGGAGTCGCGACGAGGAAGAGGGTGCCGATGCGCGCGCCCCCGGACCAGGTCACCGGCGGCAGCGGCCCCGTCTTGCCGAGCGGCGTATCGCCGTACATCAGGGCGTAGCGCGCGACGAGGCCACCGAGGGAGTGGCCGAGCACGACCGCGGGAGGGGTGTCCGGCGGCATCCGGCGGTAGAGATCGGCGAGCTCGCGCGCGAAACGGCGGCCGCTGGTCTCGACGCTCTGCCGCCAATCGTAGGAGAAGTAGAAGTACTCCCCCGCGCCGGTGGGGGAGCTCCAGTCCCCCTCGCGGTAGCCCATCGCGCGCAGCCTGCCCTCCAGTCCGTCGTAGACGTGGATGGGGAACTTGAGTCGTCCGACGCGCACCTCGCGCAGCAGCTTGCCGGGGACGATCGCCGTGCCCTCCGGATCGTCCAGGGAGAGCGCGAGGCGGTCGTTGCCGTCCATGGGGTAGGCCATCAGCCACGCGCTCGGCCAGACGCGCCGGCCGGTCGCGCGGTCCACCAGCTCCGTGCCGGGCGCGCCGGGCACGATCACGATCGGGGGGAGCGCCGCCGACGCCGCGGCCGTGGTCGCCGTGACGGCGATCAGCAGGCCCAGCATGAGCCGCGCGAGGGCCGAGGCGCGCCGCCGTGGCGGAAGGAGGGGGTGCGTCATCCGAGGTTGTGGAAGACCTTCTGCACGTCGTCGTCCTGCTCGAGACGGTCGATCAGGCTCAGCACCTCGGTGGTCTGCCCCTCGGAGAGCTCGATCGGCGTCAGCGGGAGGTACTCCGACTCGGCGGAGAGGGGAGTGATGCCGCGGTCCTCGAGCGCCTTCTGCAGGTGGCCGAAGTCGGCGAAGGCGCAGCGGAGCACCAGCAGCGGCTCCTCCTTCTCGCCCGTGCTCTCGCCCAGCTCCTCGAGCCCGTGGTCGATCAGCTCGAGCTCGAGCTCGTCGGGGTCGAGGCCCGCCGGGTTGAGGCGGAAGACGCCCACCCGCTTGAACAGGTAGCCGACCGACCCGGAGTTCCCGAGGCTGCCGCCCCCCTTGTTGAAATGGGTGCGCAGGTTGGAGACGGTGCGCGTCGGGTTGTCGGTCGCGGTCTCGACCACGACGGCGATGCCGTGCGGAGCGTACCCCTCGTAGAGGATCTCCTCGTAGCTCTCCGCCTCCTTGCCCGCGGCGCGCTTGATCGCCGATTCGACCTTGTCCTTCGGCATGTTGACCGCGCGCGCGTTCTGGACGACCCGCCGCAGGAGCGGATTGCCGACGGGATCGGGGCCACCCGCCTTGACGGCGATGGTGATCTCCTTGCCGATCCGGGCGAACTGCTTCGCCATGCGGTCCCAGCGGGCGAACATCGTGTGTTTTCTGGTTTCGAAAATGCGTCCCATGGGGGGGAATCTAGCCCGAGCGTCGAGGTGGAGTAAAGGGGGGGCGTGCTAAACTGCGCCCAGCGTTTCAACGAACGAAGGCCAAACCCGGGAGGTCTCCATGCAAGGGAGCCGTGTGCGCCGTCCGTGCCGTCCGTCGTCGTGGCTGGTCCTGTCCCTCCTCGCGCTGCTGCTCCCGACGGCCTGGGGGTGCGACGTCCCCAGCCACTCGTCCGCCGGGGGGACCGGCTCCACGGAGCAGGCCGAGAAGACCCGCAAGATGGAGGAGAAGGCGGCCGAGATCGACCGCAAGTCGGAGGAGGTCCGCAACATGCAGGGCACCGATCAGGAGAAGATCGACGCCATGAACAGCCTGGACCAGGAGCGCCGGGAGCTCAACGCGATGGACGAGGGGAAGTAGGGGGCGGCCGCGCCTCCTCCAGGAAGGCTATGATGATGCCCGTCTGACGAGCTCAGCCCTTCCCGCACGGAGACTGAAAGTCCATGCCTCTACGCCGTCTGCTCCCCGCCGTTCTGCTGCTGGCCGCCTCCACCGCCTTCGCCGCCGTCGATCCGGCGCTGCTCCAGGATCTGCGCTGGCGCCTGATCGGCCCGTTCCGCGGCGGCCGCGTCCTCACGGTGACCGGGGTGCCGGGTGAGCCCGCGCACTTCTACTTCGGCAGCGTCAACGGCGGCGTCTGGGAGACCCGGGACGCCGGCCGCACCTGGCAGCCGATCTTCGACTCGCAGCCGATCGGCTCGATCGGCGCGCTGGCCGTGGCGCCCTCGAACCCGCGGGTGATCTACGTCGGCTCGGGAGAGGCCGACATGCGCTCGGACATCGCCCAGGGGGACGGTATGTACAAGTCCGCCGACGGCGGCCAGACCTGGGCCCGCATCGGCCTCGCCGACTCGCAGCAGATCGGGCGCGTGCTGGTCGATCCGCGCAACCCGGACGTCGTCTACGTGGCGGCGCTGGGCCACCCCTACGGCCCGAACGCCGAGCGCGGGGTGTTCCGCTCCCGCGACGGGGGAGTGAGCTGGCGGAAGGTGCTGTTCAAGGACGCCGACACCGGCGCCATCGACCTCGCCTTCGAGCCGGGCAATCCCGACGTGATCTACGCCGCCCTCTGGGCCACCCGGCGCACCCCCTGGCACATCTACCCGCCGTCGAACGGCCCGGGCAGCGGCCTCTACAAGTCGACCGACGGCGGCGAGCACTGGACGGCGATCGGTAACCAGGGGGGCGGCCACGGCCTGCCCGCGAAGCCGGGGCGCATCGGCCTCGCGGTGGCGCCGAGCCAGCCGCGGCGGGTCTACGCGATGGTGGACGCGGTGGACGAGGGGGGCCTCTACCGCTCGGACGACGGCGGCGCCAGCTGGTCGCGCGCGAGCGGCGACAGCCGCATCTGGGGGCGCGGCTGGTACTTCGGCGGCATCACCGTCGAGCCCAAAAATCCCGACGTCGTCTACGCCTGCAACACCGCCCTCTACCGCTCGGCGGACGGCGGCAAGACCTTCGTGCCGGTCAAGGGGGCGCCGGGCGGCGACGACTACCACCAGCTCTGGATCGATCCGCGGAGCCCGGAGCGGCGCATCCTCGGCGTTGACCAGGGGACGGTGGTCTCGGTCGACGGCGGCGAGACCTGGAGCTCCTGGTACAACCAGCCGACCGGCCAGTTCTACCACGTCGTCACCGACAACCAGTTCCCCTACTGGGTCTACGGCTCGCAGCAGGATTCCGGCGCCGCCGGCGTGCCCAGCCGCACCAACACCTACGACGGCATCAATCTCACCCAGTTCCGCGAGACCACCGCCGGCGGCGAGAGCGACGAGATCGCTCCCGATCCGAAAGACCCGCAAATCATCTTCGGCGGCCGGGTGGACAAGCTCGACCTGCGCACCGGGCAGACCCGGTCGGTCGATCCCACGCTGGGCTATCCCGGCCTGTACCGCGAGACCTGGACGCTGCCGCTCACTTTCTCGCCGCGCGATCCGCGCGTGCTCTACTTCGCGCGCCAGCGCCTCTTCCGCACCGAGGACGGCGGCGAGCACTGGACGGCGATCAGCCCCGACCTCACCCGCGAGGACCCCGGCACGCCGGGCAATCTCGATCCGGCGACGGCGGCGAACAACTCGCAGACCGGCCCGCGCCTCGGCGTGATCTACGCGATCGCGCCGTCGCGGACGGCCGATCATGACCTCTGGGTGGGCACCGACGACGGCCTGATCTGGCGCACGCGCGACGAGGGGACGCACTGGACGAACGTCACGCCGGCGGCGCTCACCCCCTGGTCGAAGATCGGGACCCTCGACGCCTCGCACTTCGACGCCGAAACCGCCTACGCGGCCGTCGACCGCCATCGCCTCGACGACTTCAAGCCGTACATCTACCGCACCCACGACGGCGGCCGGAGCTGGCAGCCGGCCGCCGCCGGCATCCCGGACGGCAGCTTCGTCAACGTGGTGCGCGAGGATTCGGTGCGCAGGGGGCTGCTCTACGCCGGCACGGAGAAGGGGGTGTACGTCTCCTTCGACGACGGCGACCGCTGGCAGCCGCTGCGGGCGAACCTGCCGGTGACCTCGGTGCGCGACATCGACGTGCACGGCGACGACGTGGTGATCGCCACCCACGGCCGCGCCTTCTGGGTGCTGGACGGCGTGACGCCGTTGCGGCAGCTCGATGCCCGGGTGGAGAGCGCCACGGCCTGGCTGTTCGCGCCGGCGGCGGCGATCCGGATGCGCCCGGCCGGTTTCACCGGCACGCCGATGCCGAAGGACGAGGCGGCGGCGGCCAATCCGGCCCCGGGAGCGTTCATCGACTACGTCTTGAAGACCGGCGCCCGGCAGGTGACGCTGGAGATCCGCGACGGGCAGGGCGGGCTGGTGCGCCGTTACGGCAGCGCGGACGCGGCGCCGAAGACCGATCTCGCCAAGCTGAGCATCGCCCCGCAGTGGGTACAGCCCCCGTCGACGCTCTCGGCGTCCCCCGGCCTGCACCGCTTCGTCTGGCCGCTGCGCTACCCCGCGGTCTCGGGCGATGACGTCTGGGCCGACGGCGCCTGGGCGCCGCCCGGCCGCTACACCGCCGTGCTCGACGTCGACGGCACCCGTCTCACGCAGCCGCTGACCGTGGCGCCCGACCCGCGGGTGACGCTGCCGCCGGCGGCCTATGCCGCGCAGTTCGCCCTCGCCCGCCGGGTCGAAAGCGCGCAGGCGCGGCTCGCCACGGCGGCGCGGGAGAACGGCGCGCTGCTCGCCGCCCTCGCCGAGCGGCGCAAGGGGGCGGGCGCGGAGACGGCGAAGGCGCTCGACGCGCTCCAGACGCGCGCCGAGGGTCTCGCCGGCGGCTCGGCCTGGTGGCTGCCGCCGAAGACGCTAACCAGCCTGCGTGCCATGGGCGACGAGCTGAACAAGCTCGCCGGGGCCGTGGACGGCGCCGACGCCGCGCCTTCGCCGGACGCCGTGACCGGCTTCGACAAGATCCAGCCGGAGCTCGCCGCCACCCTGGCCGCCTGGGAGGAAATGAAGACGAAGGATCTGGCGGCGCTCAACGCGAGGCTGAAGCAGGCGGGGCAGCCGGGGATCGTTTTGAAGCCGTAGGTGGCATACGGCGTGCACCACCGGTCTGACCGTTTGGTCGTAAAGCGGTGAACCCTGGGCCGGCCGAGCCGGCCCCAAGTCACGGGAGGAATGCGGGGATGGGTATCCTGACCTGGATCATCGTCGGACTGGTGGCCGGAGTGCTGGCCTCCTTCGTCGTCGGCGGGGGCTACGGGCTCCTCGGCGACATCATCGTCGGCATCGTCGGCGCTTTCCTGGGGGGTTGGATCTTCACCAAGATGGGGTGGCACACGCCGTTCCCCGGGCTGGCGGGAACGATCTTCGTCGCCTTCATCGGATCGATCGTCCTGCTCCTGCTCCTGCGGCTGATCCGAAGATTGTGAGGCCTCGGCGGGGGCGCCCTGCGGGAGCCCTCGCCGTCAGTTCACCTGCCAGGCGTCCCGCTTGCTCAGCAGGCGGTGGACGATCTGCTCGTCCCGCCGGGTGACCAGCCCGGCGATCTCCTCTCCCACCTCCTCCGGCGTATACCAATCCTTCTGCCCTTTCCCCTGGCTCTGGCGCTGCCGCGTCTGGACGGGGCCGAGGATCAGCTCGTAGACGCGGATGCCGGTCGGGCTCAGCTCCTCGGCCAGGGTCAGCGCCATCGACTTCTGCGCCGCGGCGGCCATCGCCACCGGGCCGGCCATCGGGAAGGGCTGCTCGGCGCCGAAGCCGTTGACGTGCACGTAGCTGCCGGTCTTCGGGTGGAGCAGGGGGACGAGCATCTTGACGGCCAGGAAGTGGGCGGTGAGGTTCTCGCGCAGGATGCGGTCCCAGGTCGGCATGTCGACGCTGGTCAGCGGCTTCCCCTGCCACCAGCCGCCGAGGGAGGCCACCGCCACGTCGAGCTCGCGGAAGCGCTCGTAGATCCGGCTCTGCAGGGTCCGCGCGGACTCCTCGTCGCCGAGGTCGCCGACCAGCGGCAGCAGCTCGCCGGTGGGGATGTCCTGGCAGTACGCCTGCAGGCCGCGCAGCTTCGTCTCGCTGCGGGACGACACGAGCACGCGCGCGCCATGCTTCAACAGCGCCCGGACGACCCCCTCGCCCACCCCGCCCGCTCCGCCGGCGACGACGACCTTCGCTCCCTCAAGGCTGGCCATGGCTCCTCCTCTCCGTCTCCCTCTCTACCTCAAGCGAACGGTATACCAGGTCGGGTCCGGCTGGATTTCACGATTCTGGCCGATTCCGGCTCGCTTTGCCGGGATGGATGCACCTGGATTGGTAAGGGTCATACCTTTTCATCTCTGTAGCCGCTTCAGGCCCGTTTCGACTCGAGGAGCTCCTGGCTCTCCTCGACCGGCAGGTGTCCGTGCGCTCGCTTTTTTGAATCGGCTCGAAATCGACGGATTCGATCGAATCCGCCGTGTGTGTGGACTTGATCCGCTTGGAAGGAGAGCTGGAGATGAAAAAGTCGAAGAGGTGGATGCGGAGAATGGCCAGTCCGGATGGGCTCGTGCTGCTGATCCTGGTCCTGGCAGCCCCGATGGTTTACGCGGTGACCGCCACGGAGGCGCCGGCCGGGTTCGACAACCTGACCAACGGCTTCCAGACCCAGACGCAGTTCGACCTCGACCGGGCGAACTTCGACGACCGCGAGCAGATCGCCGACGGTCTGGGTCCGGTCTACAACGCCCAGGCTTGCGCCGAGTGCCATCAGAACCCGGTGAGCGGGGCGACCAGCCAGGTCACCGAGCTGCGGGCGGGCACGATCGATCCCTTCTCGGGCGCCTTCAGCAACCCGCCGGGAGGATCGCTGATCAACGACCGCGCGATCAACGCCGCGATCCAGGAGCGGCTCACCACCACCCAGAACCTGGTGGACACCCGCTCCTCGCTCAACATCCTGGGCGACGGCTTCGTCGAGGCGATCGCCGACGCCACCTTCACCAGCATCCAGGCGGCCCAGCCGTCCGGACGGAAGGGCACCATCATCCGGGTGCCGGTCCTGGAGGCGCCCGCCGGCACCACGCGGATCGCCCGCTTCGGCTGGAAGAACCAGCACGCGAGCCTGCTCTCCTTCGCCGCCGACGCCTACGTCAACGAGATGGGGATCACCAGCCCGCTGCAGCCCACGGAGAACACCTCGATGGGGGTTTCCGTCGCGGCGTTCGACACCGTCCCCGATCCGGAGGACGCGGGGACTGTGGCGAATCCCAATGGCCCCGACGTCGAGGCCTTCGTCCGCTTCATGCGCGCCACCAAGGTTCCGCCCCGTGACACCGCTCTGGCGGCTACGGCGGACGCGGTCGCCGGCGCGTCGCTCTTCCACTCCATCGGCTGCGACAGCTGCCACACGGCGACCATCCAGACCGCTCCGGCGGGCACCGTGGTCAACGGCGGCAAGTTCACCGTCCCGGCCGCGCTGGGCGACAAGATCATCCACCCCTACAGCGACTTCATGCTGCACGACGTCGGCACGGGCGACGGCATCATTCAGAACGGCGGCGCGGTGTCGCAGAACAAGATGCGGACGCCGCCGCTCTGGGGCCTGCGCACCCGTTCGCGGTTCATGCACGACCTGTTCAACACCACGCGCACCAATGCCATTCAGCGCCACACCAACGAAGCTGAGCCGGTGATTCAGAACTATCTCAACCTGAGCGTTACCCAGCAGAACCAGATCGGCACGTTCCTGAACTCGCTGTAATCGTCTCTCCAGTGTCTCTCCAGGACCGGCGGTCCGGCCAGGCTTCGAGCCTGGCCGGACCTCGTTCTGCGGTAGGCTTACGATCATGCCTGCCCGCCTCGCCCTTTCCCTCGCCCTTCTCCTCTCCCTCGCCGGCACCGATGCCCGCGCCCAGGCGGCGCCCGCGTCCGCGGACCCGCTCGCCGTGGCGCAGCGTTTCGTCGAGGGGTTCAATCGCCACGACCCCGGGGCCATGATCGCCCAGGCCGCTCCGGAGGTGCAGTGGTTGAGTGTCGCCGGCGACCGGATCATTCCCGAGGCCTCGGGCCAGACGGCGCTCCGCGACTGGATGGCGAAGTATCTTTCGGTCTACCCGACGATGCGGAAGACGGTCGAGCAGTCGATCGTCCACGCCCCCTTCGTCAGCGCGCTGGAGCGCGACCGGTGGAAGGGAAAGGACGGCAGCGAGCGCACGCAGGCCGGGCTGGTGGTCTATCAGGTCGAGGACGGCAAGATCCAGCGCGTCTGGCGGTACCCCTTACAGCCATAAGCCTCACGCTCCGATCGCGATCTCCATCCGCGGCCGGGCCAGCTGGCCGCAGGCCGCCTGCACGTCGCGGCCGCGGCTGCGGCGCACGGTGACGAAGCAGCCGTGCCCGCGCAGGCGCAGGGCGAACGCCTGCACCCGCTCCTCGGCGGGCTCGCGGAACGCCGACCTGGCGTGCTCGTTCATCGGAATGAGGTTGACGTTGTGGCCGTGGCGCAGGTCCCCCAGCCAGTCGACCAGGCGGTCGGCGTCCTCCGGCGTGTCGTTGACCCCGGCGAGGAGCACGTACTCGAAGAGCAGGCGCTCGTGGGGCTTGAGCACCCAGGCGTCGAGCGCCTGGCGCAGCCGCGCGAGGTTCCAGGCGCGGTTGACCGGCATGGTGGCGGAGCGCGCGGCGTCGGTGGTGGCGTTGAGCGAGAGGGCGAGCTGCGGCCGGGGGGTCATGCGCGCCAGCCGCTCGATGCCCGAGACCAGCCCGGAGGTGCTCACCGTGATGCGCCCCGGCGACAGGATCGCCCCCTCCCGGTTGCAGAGGACGGTGATCGCGCGGTGGACGTGGGCGAGGTTGTGGAGCGGCTCGCCCATCCCCATGAAGACGAGGAAGACCGATTCGCCCTGCCGCGGCCCCAGCTCGTGCATGAGGACGAGGACCTGCCCGACGATCTCGCCCGCCGTGAGGTTGCGGATGATCCCCATGGCGCCGGTAGCGCAGAAGGTGCAGCCCATGGCGCACCCCACCTGGCTCGAGATGCAGTAGGTGACCCGCAGGTCGCCGTCGCCGCGGGGCATGTGGACGGCCTCGACGCGGTGGCCGTCGGAGAGCCCGAGCACCAGCTTGGTGGAGCCGTCGGTGGAGGGGTGGCGCTCGAGGATCGTGGGCAGGGAGAGATCGGTATGGGCCGCGAGCCAGGCGCGGATCTCGCGGGAGAGGAACAGGCCCCCCTCCCGCCAGGTGCGGGCGCGCTGGAGGCGTCCGAACACGTGCTCGGGGCGGCCGGGGCACCCCTGGGCGGCGAGATCCTCGGGCAGCAGGGCCCAGGCGGAGGGGGGGCCCTCGCGCTCGGGAGCCCGGCGGTCCCAGGGCATGGCGGGAGTAGAGACGGCCGTCGACATCCGCGAAGTCTACCGCGAGATCGATCCGAAGCCCCGGTCTCAGGGCTTTGAAGCCGCTTTCCTGGGCTCCCGGCCGGAGATCTCCTGCAGCTCCTCCCTCACGACCCTTCGCAGCGTCTCCTCGAGAGGCTCCCGCCGGTTCTGGATGGAGTCGCGGAGAGTCTGGTTGATGAGGCTCTGGTAGTTGCCCCCTCCGGCCTCATGGACGCGCTGGCGGAACCAGTCGAGGATGTCGTCGTCCAGCCGGATGGTGATCCGGGTCTTCCCCGTCGGGACCGGCTCCGCCGGGCCGACCTTGGCTTGGCTGAAGTCATATTCTTTGCGCATTCTTCCGTGCCCTCTCGTAAGATCGTCGTTCACGCGGCGTCGCCGCCCGGGCCGAGATCAATCGAATCCCGTCCCCGCGCCAGGTGTAGACCACCACGAGGACCTGGCCGATCGCGCTCGTGCCCATCTTGACGAAACGCGGCTCGTCGGCCGAAAGCTCTTCGATCGTCAGGGCCAGCTCGTCGCCGAAGATGGTGGCGGCGTCCGCGAAATCGATCCCATGCTTCAAGCGGTTCGCGGCGGCTTTGCCGCGGTCCCATTCATAGATCATTGTATGCACGCGCGTGCACTCCGTCAAGGCCGGTGCATGTCCCGAAGAGTGGAGCCCTGGGCTCCGGTCGTCGATTTACGGCGGATGTTTCTCGAAAAGCGGAACGAGTCTATCGCTTCACCGTGCCGAACTGCCGGCGGGCCCTCCAGAACGCGGTGCACCTCGAACGCGCTCCGAACCCTTGGCGGCTGATTTATACTGAGACCATGACCAGGGCAGAGATTCAGCGGGAAGTCTTGGAGCTCCCGGAGGAGGATCGGCTGGAGATCGCCGAGGCGATCTGGTCCAGTCTGGACAATCCCGAAGCGCTTCCTTTGCCGCAATGGCAGAAGGACCTGCTCGACGAGCGTCTCGCCAGTGCCGAGACTGAAGAAGGGCGGGACTGGGAAGACGTCAAGGCCGAGATCTGGCCTCTCCGGTGATTCGAGCGCGCCTCAGCTCGGCGGCAGAGCGGGACATCCTGGCGGCGCGGGAGTGGTACACCACAAAGGCGTCAGGCCTGGACCTCTCGTTCAGGGACGACTTTGATCAGACATTGATCCAGGTCCGTGCTCACCCTGAAGCCTTTCCAGTCGTCCACGCGGCCATTCGTCGCGCCATCCTGAGCCGTTTCCCTTTCGGTGTTTTCTATGTGCTGCGGAAGGACCACGTCTTCGTCTTGGGCGTGGTCCATCATTCCCGTCACCCCAGCCGCTGGAAAGGCCGATGGTGAAGGAGCCCTACCGGGGTATATTCTTCCCGGGTATTCCTTCCAGGGAGAGGAGGGTGCCATGACGAGCAACAGGAGGTTCGCGGCGGTGCTGGGGATCGTGGGGTGCCTGCTGGCGACGGCGGCGCTGGGCGAAGACGGCACCCGTAACAGTCTTGAATACCACGGCGGGCCGGTCCTCACCGGCGCGACGCACGTCTACTATCTTTGGTACGGCGACTGGTCCGAGAGCCTCGCCCTGCCGGTCCTGACCGACTTCGCCAGCTCCCTGGGCGGCAGTCCGTACTACAGCATCAACACCACCCACCACAACGGCGCTGGCAGGCACGTCCGGAAGTCGATCTCCTACTCCGGCTCGGCTACTGACGACTACTCCCTGGGCGCCAGCCTGACGGACGCCGGCGTGCTCGCGGTCCTCAAGGCGGCAATCCGCCGCGGCGCGCTGCCCGTGGACGCCAACGGCATCTACTTCGTCCTCACCTCGGCCGACGTCGACGAGACCTCGGGGTTCTGCGCCGACTTCTGCTCTTGGCACAACCACGCGAAGGTCGCCGGCGTCGACCTCAAGTACGTCTTCCTCGGCAACCCCGCCCGCTGCCCGTCGGCCTGCGAGCTTGTCCCCGGCAACACGCCGAACGGCGACGCGGCGGCCGACGCCATGGTGGCCGGCGTCGCCACCCGGATCAACGAGACGGTGACCAATCCCGAGGCCGACGGCTGGTACGACGCCGCGGGGCTGGAGAACACCGACAAGTGCCTGCTCTCCAAAAACCCCTTCGGCCCGACCTACACCACCGCCGACGGCGCCCGGGCCAACCTCCGCCTGGGCGCCCGCAACTTCCTGGTGCCGCAGAACTGGGTCAACGCCGACGATGGCGGCCACTGCGCGCTGCGGTATCCCTAGCCTCCCGGGCACGCAATTCGCAGACAGGGGAGATCGGGCGAGGCAACCGGCCTCGCCACACGATCACAATCCTTCGCCTCAGGCAGGCAGGAGGTTTCAAAATGCGCTGGACACCGGGTGAACGGAATCCTGATGTTGAAGATATGCGGGGAAGCTCCGGAGGCGGCGGCGGGTTCGGCGTCGGGAGACTGGGAATCGGCGGCTTCGTCGTCCTGCTGCTGCTGAGCCTGGTTTTCCATCGCAACTTCTTCGCCCTGCTGGGCGGCGGGGGCGGCGCGCCGGCCGGCAGCCCGGCGGCGCAGACCGCGCCCGTGAATTCCTCCCCAGAGGAGACGAAGCTGGCTGATTTCGTGGGGGCCGTCCTCCGGGACGTGCAGGACACCTGGACCCAGCTCCTCCCCGCCCAGGCCAACGTGCCCTACCGCCATGCCAAGCTCGACCTCTTCCGGGAAGCGATCCGCTCCGGCTGCGGCAATGCCCAGACCGAGATGGGTCCGTTCTACTGCCCGGCCGACGAGAAGGTCTACATCGACCTCGGCTTCTACAAGGAGCTGCAGGATCGCTTCGGCGCCTCCGGCGACTTCGCGCAGGCCTACGTCATCGCCCACGAGGTCGGGCACCACGTGCAGAAACTGCTGGGCATCAGCGACAAGGTCGAGCAGGCGCAGCAGCAGAACCCGCGCCAGGCCAAGGCGCTGTCGGTGAGGCTCGAGCTGCAGGCCGACTGCTTCGCGGGCGTCTGGGCGCATTCGACCCAGCAGCGCAACATCCTCCAGGAGGGGGACGTCGACGAGGCGCTCAACGCCGCCGCCTCCGTGGGCGACGACCGCATCCAGAAGCAGACCACCGGCCAGGTGAATCCCGAGAGCTGGACGCACGGCTCCGCGGCGGACCGCTCGCGCTGGTTCAAGACCGGGTTCGACTCGGGGCAGATCAAGAGCTGCGACACCTTCGCGAGCCAGTAGACGGCTAGTACCGCGTCACAGCAGAATTGAGCGATCGGGCCGGAGCTTTAATCCGGAGGCCCAACGGGCCGTTTTCCCTCAGCCCAGGGCATCGCCCTGGGATTGGCCATCGCCTCATGACCTGTTGCGGCCTGAAGGGCCGCACTAGCGGTTGGGTGAAAATCCGGAACGCCGGTTAGCGCGGCCCTTCAGGCCGCATCGCCTTCCTGGATTGCCCGGAACCCAGGGCGGTGCCCTGGGCTTAGGAAGCCCGGGCCGTTGGCCCGGCAATGCGGTAATATCGCCGGGGCGGCACATAGGGCCGCTCCTATCGCCGCCTTATAGAAAATCCGTCAATCCAAGGTTGCCCGAGGACACGGCCTTGGTGGTTCTTCTGATGGCGCTCCGCCTCCCGCCGCGTCACCCCCGCGGCGGCTTCCGCGGGGGCCTTTGCTCCGGCTCCCAGCCGAAGCGGTCGAGATCGATCCGCCCGCTCTTGCTGAAGACCACCCCTTCCTCTTCGAGAAGATGGCGCTGGTACCCCTCCTCCCAGCCAATTCCGGCACGAGGGCTGACCCCGCCCTGCGCGTTGACGACCCGGTGCCAGGGGACCTCGAGGCCCTCCGGCGTCGCCGGCGTCGACCGCAGGGCCTGACCGACCATGCGCGCCCGCCGTTGCAGGCCGGCCAGCGCCGCGATCTGGCCGTAGGTCGCCACCCGCCCGTGGGGGATGCGCCGGATGACGGCGTAGAACTTTTCGTGGACCTTCTGGGTTTCCGTCACGGCGCAACAGTGTACGCCGCCCCGCCCGGGTATTGAGGTCCGAGTTGCGTGACCTCTCGGCACGATAAAGACACGGATGGACAGAACGCGCGCGACGGTGTAGTGTCGCGGAGTTCCGTCTTTCCGTCACCGTGCCCTTCTACGCCGACCTCCACGTCCACTCGAAATACTCCCGGGCGACCAGCCGGGACGCGGATCTCGAGCACCTCGCGCTCTGGGCGCGGCGCAAGGGGATCACCGTCGTCGGCACCGGCGACTTCACCCACCCCGCCTGGTTCGAGGAGATCCGGGCAAAGCTCGTTCCCGCCGAGCCGGGGCTGTTCCGCCTGCGCCCCGAGATCGAGCGGGAGGTCGAGCGCCGCCTTCCGGCCGCCTGCCACGGGCCGACCCGTTTCCTGCTGGAGGTCGAGATCTCGACCATCTACAAGAAGGGGGACCGGACCCGCAAGGTCCACCACCTGATCTACGCCGCGAACCTGGAGACGGCGGGGCGGTTCCGGGAGAAGCTCGCCACCCTCGGCAACATCGCCTCGGACGGCCGGCCGATCCTGGGGCTCGATTCGCGGCACCTGCTGGAGATCGCGCTGGCCAGCGGGCCGGACGCCTATCTCATCCCGGCGCACATCTGGACCCCCTGGTTCGCCGCGCTGGGCTCGAAGTCCGGCTTCGACTCGATCGACGAGTGCTACGGCGACCTCGCGCCCCACATCTTCGCGGTCGAGACCGGTCTCTCCTCGGACCCGCCGATGAACTGGCGCGTCTCGCGGCTCGACCGCTTCACCCTGGTCAGCAACTCGGACGCCCACTCGCCGCCGATGCTGGGGCGCGAGGCGTGCGCGTTCGCTACGGATCTCGACTACTTCGCGATGCGGCGGGCGCTGGAGACGGGGGAGGGGTACGGCGGCACGGTCGAGTTCTTCCCCGAGGAGGGGAAGTACCACCTGGACGGCCACCGCGCCTGTAATGTGCGGCTGGAGCCCCCCGAGACCCGGCGTTTGAAAGGGCTCTGCCCGGCCTGCGGCAAGCCGCTGACCGTGGGCGTGATGCACCGCGTCGAGGAGCTCGCCGACCGCGCCGAGGACGCCACGCCGGCGCGGTCGACCCCCTTCCGCTGCCTGGTGCAGCTGCCGGAGATCCTCTCCGAGCTCCTGGGCGTCGGCCCCAAATCCCGCGCCGTGGAGGCCGCCGTCGCGCAGCTCGCCGGCCGGCTGGGCCCGGAGATCGACATCCTGGAGCGCCTGCCGCTGGAGGACGTGGAGAGGGCCGGCGGCGGGCTCCTGCGCGAGGCGCTCTCCCGACTGCGCGCCGGAAAAGTGCACCGGAATGCCGGCTACGACGGCGAGTACGGGGTGATCCGCCTGTTCGAGCCGGATGAGATTCGCGGACGGTCGGTGGTGGCGCCGCTGTTTGCGAAAGTGGCCGTCAATGCGGCGTTGCCCCTCGACGGCGTTCCGCCGTCTCGGCCCTCACCTCCCCGGCCCTCCTCTCCCGTCCCCTCCCGCCCTCCCGCACCGGGAGAGGAGGGAGAAAGACTAAAAACGGATCTGGGGGGAGTGAGAGCCAACCTCGACCCCGAGCAGCGCGCCGCCGCGGAGATCGTCGACGGCCCTCTCCTCATCGTCGCCGGGCCGGGAACGGGGAAGACCCGCACCTTGACCCACCGCCTCGCTTACCTGATCGCCGAGCGGAGCGTGGCTCCCGAGCAGTGCCTGGCTGTCACCTTCAGCCGCCGGGCGGCGGCCGAGATGGAGGAGCGGCTGGCCGCGCTCCTGCCCGATCGCGCGGGGCGGCCGCTCGTCGCCACCTTCCACGGCCTGGGGCTGACGATCCTGGGAGAGCAGGCGGAGGCCGCCGGCCTCGCGCCGGGCTTCCGGGTGGCCACCCCGATGGAGCGGGGGGAGATCGTCCGTGACCTTTTTGATCTCACGTCCACGAAGGCCGAGCGGCTTCTGGAGGAGATGGGGAAGGTCCGTTGCGACCGGGGTGAGGCGGAAGCCACTCCCGAGCTGGCCGGGCGGATCGCCGCCTACGAAGCGGCCCTGGAGGGGCGAAACCTGCTCGATTTCGACGACCTCCTCCTCAAGCCCCTGGCGCTCCTGCGGGCGCGGCCGGACCTCACGGAGGCTTATCGAGAGCGCTTCCGCTGGATCTCGATCGACGAGTACCAGGACGTCGACCCGCTCCAGTATGCCCTCATCCGGCTCCTGGCGCCTCCCGGGGCGAATCTCTGCGCCATCGGCGATCCCGACCAGTCGATCTATGGCTTCCGCGGGGCGGATGTCGGCTTCTTCCTGCGCTTCCGCGAGGACTATCCGCAGGCCCGCATCGTCCACCTCAGCCGCAACTACCGCTCGACGCGGACCCTGGTCGCGGCCGCCTGCCAGGCGATCCGGCCGGCGAGCCTGGTGCCGGAGCGCCGGCTGGTGGCCGTCCGCACCGGAGCCTGCGAGCGGATCGTGGTGCAGCGCGCGGCCAGCGAGCGGGCGGAGGCCGAGCTGGTGGTCCACACGCTGGAGCGGCTCCTGGGGGGCACGTCGTATTTCTCCTTCGACAGCGGCCGTGTAGGTGCCGGGGACGCGCCGGAGCTCTCGTTCGCCGATGTGGCCATCCTCTATCGCACCGAGGCGCAGACGCCGCCGCTGATCGAGGCGCTCGGCCGGGCGGGCATCCCGTTCCAGAAGCGCTCCCACCGTCCGCTGGCCGAGCAGCCGGGGGTGAAGGCCCTGCTCCCCGTGCTGCTGACGCAGGTGGGGACGGGGGAGCGGGTCGAGGCCCTCCTCGACCGGGCCGTCGCGTCGCTGGCCGGGGACGGCGCTCCCGGCCCCTCGGCCCTCCTCGCCGCCGCCGATCTGCTCCGGCCGCTCGCCATCCGCGCCGGGGTGGATCTCGAAACCTTCCTCGCCGGAATCGCCCTCGGCGGTGAGGTCGACGCCTGGGACCCGCGGGCCGAGGGGGTGTCGCTGCTCACCCTGCACGCCTCGAAGGGGCTGGAGTTTCCGGTGGTCTTCCTGGTCGGCTGCGAGGACGGCCTTCTGCCGTTCTCTTTTCTTCCCGGAGCCGAAACAGGCGATACCGCCGAGGAGCGGCGGCTCTTCTTCGTGGGGATCACCCGGGCTCGCTCGCGCCTCTTCCTCTTCCACAGCCGCAGGAGAATCTCGCGAGGCGAGGCAGCCGAGACCCGCCCTTCCCCCTTCCTGGCGGATCTCGCGGAGGCTCTTCTCGACCGTCCGGACGAGCCGGTCCTGACCCCCCGGCGGCCCGAGCAGCTCCGGCTCCTGTGACGATTTTCGGGCTACAGTCGCCCTGAAGCCCCTTTCCGGCACCTTAGGTCATGGAACCGACGTATGCCGGAAGCCCGAACCTCGCTCAAACCGCCCTCCCCGCGGCCCGATGTCTGCCTGGTGAACATGCCGTACGCCTCGCTGAACCGCCCCTCGCTCGCCCTGGGGCTGCTCAAGGCGGTGCTCGAGCGCGCGGGAATCGCCACCGCGGCGGTCTACCCGAACCTCTGGTTCGCGGAGCGGCTCGGGCTCCCGCTCTACCATCTCCCGTCCCAGTTTCCGAAGGACTTCCTGACGGGGGAGTGGACCTTCGCCGCGGCCGCCTTCCGCGAGGCGCCGCGCGCCGGCGACGAGGAGTACCTGGCGCGCATCGCGGCCTCCCACGCCCTGGTGCCGGACTACCACCAGGAAGAAGGTGGCGCCGCGCGCCTGGTCGAAGACCTGCGGGCGGTGCGCCGGGCGGCCTCGGACTTCGTCGACCGCGCGGCCCGGCGGGTGCTCGCCACCGGCGCCCGCGTCGTCGGCTGCACCTCGACCTTCGAGCAGCACGCCCCCTCTCTCGCCCTGCTGCGCCGCGTCCGCGAGCTCGACCCCACGGTGATCACCCTGCTGGGCGGCGCCAACTGCGAGGGGGTGATGGGGCGCACCACCCATCGCGGCTTCCCCTGGGTCGACTACGTGGTGGCGGGGGAGGCCGACGCCCTGATCGCCGATCTCTGCCGGCGCATCCTCGCCGAGGGGCGGGAGATTCCGGCCGGGCAGCTCTCTCCCGGGGTCTACGGCCCGGCGCACCGGGAGATCGAGCCGGCGCCTGGGGCTCCGGCGGCGCGGCTGCTGCTGCGCGATCTCGACTCGCTGCCGCTGCCCGATTTCGACGACTACTTCCGGGTTCTCGGCCGTTCCCGCCACGCCGGCGCGGTGCGTCCGGGCCTCCCGCTGGAGACCTCGCGCGGCTGCTGGTGGGGGGCGGTCCGCCACTGCACCTTCTGCGGCCTCAACGGCTCCTCCATGGCCTTCCGCTCGAAGTCCCCCGGCCGCGTCCGCGAGGAGATCGCCGCGCTCGAGGAGCGCTACGGGATCTCCCGCTTCGAGACGGTGGACAATATCCTCGACATGAGCTACTTCCAGAGCCTGCTGCCGGCGCTGGCGGCCGACGGCGGCGGCCGGCGCCGGATCTTCTACGAGGTCAAGGCCAACCTCCGCCGGAGCCAGGTCGAGATGCTGCGCCAGGCCGGCATCCTCTGGCTGCAGCCGGGGATCGAGAGCCTCCACTCCGGCGTGCTGGAGCTGATCGACAAGGGGGTCCAGGCCTGGCAGAACGTGCAGCTCCTCAAGGCCTGCCGCGAGCTGGGGGTCCGCCTCTCCTGGAACTTCCTCTGGGGGTTCCCCGGCGAGGCCGACGGCTGGTACGCCGAGATGGCCTCCTGGCTGCCGGCGCTGGAGCACCTGCAGCCGCCGAGCGGAGTGATCCGGGTGCGCTATGACCGCTTCAGCCCCTACCACCAGCGGCCTGGGGAGTTCGGCATCTCGCTGCTGCCGGCGCCCGCCGCGGCCCACGTCTATCCGCTGCCCGCCGCCGATCTCCTCGACCTCACCTACTACTTCGCCGACGAGGAGAGGCCGGACCTCTTCTCGGGTGCGGGCGGCGAGATGATGGCCGGGCGCCCCGGGGTCGGCGCGATCCAGGCGCTGGTCCACTCCTGGCGAGTCGCCTTCTGGATCGGCGAGCCGCCGGCCCTGACGGTGGAGGACGACGGCGCGGCGCTCGCCGTGGAGGACACCCGGAGCTGTGCCGTGGAGCGGCGCTGCCGCCTCACCGGGCTCGACCGGGCGGTCTACCTGGCCGCCCAGGACGCCCCCTTGAAGGAGCGCATGGCCTCCGTGCTGGCCGAGCGACAAGACCTCACCGTCACCGCCGGCGAGGTGGCCGCCGCCGTCGAGCGGCTCGAGCGCCGCTCGCTGGTGCTCGCCGTCGACCGCCGGCTCCTCGCCCTCGGCCTGCCGCCCTCCCTGCCGGAGCTCCCCGGCCTGCGCGATTTCCCCGGCGGCCTGGTGGAGGAGGGGCCCCAGCAGTGGGGTTGAGAATCGACCGTTTTCCCAGAGATCTCTCGTCTCTGGAGACCCAGGAGGTTTGATCATGAAGAAGAGAATGAAGAAGCTCAGCCTGAACCGCGAGACCCTGCGCGCCCTCGACGTCGTCGGTGGCGCGGTTCTCATCGATCAGGGCGGGGTCGTGGTCGCCACGAATCCGCAGCCGTTCACCACGTCGCAGACGATCTCGATCTGCAAGTACTGCACGACGCCGCTCGACACCTGCCCGCCCCCGACCACCGGGACGATCGCCTGACCTGACGTAAGGATCTTCCCGCCCGCGACCTCGCTTCCGGGCGCGGTCGCGGGCCGTTCCTGGGTTCCCTCCGCAGAGCTTTCTGCTAAACTCCGCATACAACTATGCGACTCGTGACTCGTGGCGACCTCGACGGTCTGACGTGTGCCGTGCTGCTCTCCCTCAACGAGGAGATCGACAGCGTTTCGCTCATCCACCCCCAGGACATCAGCGATGGGCGGGCGGACATCCGCCCCGGGGACATCATCGCCAACCTGCCGTATCACCCCGGCTGCGCGCTATGGTTCGACCACCACCTGCACACCGCCACGGCCAACGTCCCCGAGGAGGCGTTCCGGGGCGCTTTCGCCCAGGCCCCCTCGGCGGCGCGGCTGGTCTACGAGTATTACGGCGGCGAGGCGGCCTTCCCCCAGTTCGCCGAGCTGGTGCGCGAGACCGACCGCCTCGACTCCGCGAACCTCGCCCCGGCCGACGTGCTCGACCCCCAGAGCTACATCAAGCTCGGCTTCACCATCGACGGCCGCAGCGGCCTCGGCACCTTCGAGCGCTACTTCCTGCACCTGATGGAGCTACTGCGGGCCGGCACGCCGATCTCCGGGATCCTCGACGATCCCGCGGTGCGGAAGCGCTGCGAGATGCTGGAGAGCGAGTCCGAGCACTTCTGCCAGGAGCTGCGCCGCCACAGCCGGGTGGAGGGGAACGTCGTCGTCACCGACTTCCGCGAGCTCGACCACACCCCGATCGGCAACCGCTTCCTGATCTACGCCCTCTACCCGGAGATCAACGTCTCGGTGCGCATCCACTGGGGGCCGAACCGCGCCTTCCCGATGCTGCTGCTCGGCCACAGCATCTTCCGGCGCACCTGCAAGACCAACGTCGGCGAGCTCGCGGCCCGCTACGGCGGCGGCGGCCACCAGGGCGCGGGGAGCATCCCGCTGATGTCCGAGCCCGATCAGCAGATCCAGATGATCGTCGGCGAGCTGAAGTCGAACGGCTGACGCGCCCCCCTCCCGCTCATTCCTCCCCCTTGGGGAAGACGATGATCCAGCGCAGGCTGCTGGCGGTCAGCGCCATCCGCGACAGCGTGGCATGCGTCGGATGGCCGGCCAGCACCCCATCGAGGATCAGGGCATTCGGCTGCGAGGCGTCGAAGGAGAAGCGCGCCCCCCCGTCCGGGTCCACCTGAGGCTTGCCGTCCGCGCCCAGCACGGGTTTCCCCTGCGCGTCCAGCCGCCTTTTTCCCAGCACCATGATCCTGTTTTTCATGTCCAGGGCGAGGTTGTAGCTCGGGCGTGACCCGATCATGAGCTCGACCGTGAGCCGGCCGGGATTCTGGAAGATCGCCCACCGCCACCTCTGCGGATCGGTGCACAGCGGCACCTCCTTGCCGTCGACGGCGAACCCGTCGACCGACCACGCTCCATACAGCGGCGGTCGCGGCGGATGGAACTCTTTATAGCGCTGGTAGCTTTCGTGAAAGTCCGTTCCGATCAGGGTCAGTCCGAACAGCAGGAACAGGGTCTGCAGGCCGAGCTCGAGCCCCTTGCGCCTGAACAGCGGCCGCGCCCTGGCTGGTTCCACCGTGCGGTTGAAGAGGAACAGGTCGGCCAGCCGGCGGAGATCGGGGAGGACCAGCAGGATGGCCATGCACAGCAGGTGCATCGAATAGAGCTTGACGTGCACGTCGTAGCAGAAGTTCAGCACGACGACCATGGTCATGTCCGCGCAGCAGATCAGGGCGCCCAGCAGGGTGGTGCGCGGCAGGAGCAGCAGGATGCCGCCCAGCAGCTCGGCGCAGCCGGTGAAGCTCTCGTAGGCGGGGGAGGAGCCCACGAACATCCACAGCAGCCGCATCGGCGGGAGCTCGCCAAACCGCTGCAGCAGCAGGAACACCGGTGGCGGGGCGATCATCTGGGTGGGGATCACCTTGAGGGTGCCGTAGGTGAACATCGCGAGCGCGAGAAAGAAGCGGAGCAGAAGCCGGAGCCCCTGGTGGAGCCGCTCGTAGCTCTCCCTCCTGCGGTCGAGCACCGACCAGACGGCCGTGGCGGCGGCGGCCGTCACCACGTAGCACAGGAACAGGATCGTGCCGTGGGCGGTATTGCTGATGCCGCCTTCGACGGCGTCGATGTCGTAGCGGGTGTGGAGAACCTGCTTGCCCACCCAGACGACGACGACGTGCCAGAGCTCGACGTACCTCACGAGGAGGGTCCCGCTGAAGAAGAGGATCTGGGTGACGAGGAAGGCCAGAACGAAGTAGGAGAACAGGAATCGAAAGGCGGTCCGTAGCGCCGGACTCCAGCGCGCGGGGGGATCGCTCTCGGACGTCCGGACCGGTGCCACCTCTGCCAGGGGTTGCATGAGCCGTCTTCCTCCTCTGTCGGGCCGAGTACAATCGCCAGCCTATCGCACCGCGAACCAGGAAAGGTGAAACATGCCCGGAGAGCTGCGCAGAGACATCCACCCTGGCCTGGAGGTGGAGATCGTTCAGAAGGCCGACCAGCGCACGGGTAAGCTGACGCGGGGGGTCGTGCGGGACATCCTCACCAGCTCCCCCCAGCATCCGCACGGCATCAAGGTGCGG
Organism: uncultured Acidobacteriota bacterium; assembly: GCA_963698025.1. Lineage (GTDB taxonomy): Bacteria > Acidobacteriota > Thermoanaerobaculia > Multivoradales > UBA5704 > DATARR01. Next base: position 6,527,614 of record OY969112.1, read on the forward strand.
CTCCAGAGCGGGGAGGTCGGACGGGTCAAGGGGATCCTGACGGGAACCCCGAAGGGGAAGCCTCAGCCGAGCGGCGACTCGTCGTAGTGGGCGAGGAGGTCGGCGGCGCCGTCGTAGATCGCCAGCGCGTCCTTGAGGTCCTCGTCCTTGAAGCCGCCGCAGCGGAAGGCGATCACACGCACGCCCGCCTTGCCGGCGGCCTGGATGTCGTAGGGGGTGTCGCCCAGCATGACGGTGTCGCCGGCGGGCAGCTTCAGGCTTTCGAGGGCGGCCTCGACGACGTCCGGGTCGGGCTTCGACTTCCCCGCGTCGCTCGCCGAGGTCGTGTCCTCCAGGAGGTCGCCGATGCCGACGAGCTCGATCGACTTCTTCACCTCGTCCTCGGGGGAGGAGGTGGCGATGACGAGCCGGAGGCCGTCCCGCTTCATCCGCTCGAGCAGGGGGCGGACCCCGGGGAAGGGCTCGAGGTGGGGGGCGTAGCGGGACTTGAAGATCTCGCCCCGCCGGTCGCTGATCTTCTTCCCCTCCGGGCTGTCCTTGGAGATCCGCATCGCGGCCGGGAGGAGGTTGTCGCCGCCCATGCCGATCCAGGGGCGGATGTCCTCGTCGGAGACCTCGTGGCCAAATTCGCGCAGGACCTCCACCCAGGCCCGCACGTGGGCGTCGTTGCTGTCGATGAGGGTGCCGTCCATGTCGAGGATGACGGCGCGGTAGCGTTCGGTCCGGGGATTGGTTTCGTCAGGCATGGCGCTCGGAGTGGAGCAAGGCGCGTACCAGCGGGGGGTATGAATATCGCTCTTCGGTGTTCGCGGACGGCCGGGCTCATCCGCCCGGGATTGAAATCCCGGGCTACCCACGGCCGTCCCATCCGGGACTCCAAAAATTCGTTCCTTGCAGAGCCCCGGGCAGGGGCGATTGTCGGTAGCCCGGGATTTCAATCCCGGGCGCGAGGTCGCGGACAGCCGGGCTCTCGCGGTACGATCCTCTCCGTTCACGAGGAGAGAACCGTGATGAATCGTGCGTCCTGGTCTGCCGCGGTCCTGGGGATCCTCTCGGCGCTGGCTGCGGTGGCCGCCCGGGCCACCACGCCGCCCCCGCTGCTGCCGGAGCCCGCGGCGCGGGCGATCGCCGCCGAGGTCTCGGGCACGGCGGCGAAGCGCAATCTTCAGGACCTCACCCTGTTCCACCGCCAGCGGGGCTCCAGGGGGTTCCGCGCGGCGGCGGAGCGGGTTCGGGACCGCGCGAGGGAGGCCGGCCTCGCCGAGGTCGAGATCCTGGAGCTCCCCGCGGACGGCAAGGTCTTCTACGGCACCCAGCGCTCGCGGCCGGCCTGGGACGCCGACTTCGCCGAGCTCTGGGAGCAGCGCGAGGAGGGGGGGCGGTGGGTGGACGGGGAACGGATCGCCTCGCTGGAGGCGCGGCCGATCGTGCTCGCCGAGGACAGCGCCGCTGGCGAGGCCACGGCCGAGCTGGTGGACGCCGGCGCCGGCACCGCCGAGGCGGACTTCGCGGGGAAGGACGTGCGCGGCAAGCTCGTCCTCGCCTCCGCCCAGCCGGGCGCCGTCTACAAGCTGGCCGTCGACCGCTTCGGCGCCGCCGGCATCGTCTCCTACGCTCAGAACCAGGTGACCGGCTGGTGGAAGGAGGACGAGACCCTCGTCCGCTGGGGGCACCTCGACACCTTCCCGGCGCCCAGGACCTTCGCCTTCATGGTCTCCCTCAAGCAGGCCCGGGCCTGGCAGGAACGGCTGGCCGCCGGCGGACCGGTGCGGCTGCGGGCGAGCGTCCGGGCGGGCCAGCACCCCGGGGCCTACAGCATCGCGACCGGCGTGATCCCCGGCGCCGACCGCCGGCACGAGATCGTGCTCTCCTGCCATCTCGACCACCAGCGACCCGGGGCGAACGACAACGCGAGCGGCTGTGCCACGATCCTGGAGGTGGCGCGCACGCTGGCGAAGCTGGTTCGCGAGGGCAAGCTGGCTCCTCCGCGGCGGACGATCCGCTTCGTCTGGCCCCCCGAGATCGAGGGGACGACCGCGCTCCTCAACGCCCGGCCGGACCTGGCGGCCCGCGCCCTCGCCGTGATCCACATGGACATGGTGGGCGGCGACGCCGAGATCACCAAGGCCGTCTTCCACGTTACCCGCTCACCCAAGAGCCTGCCGACCTTCGTCGACGACGTCGGCGCGGCGTTCGGCCGCTTCGTCAACGAGCAGTCCTACGCGCTGGCCGCCTCTGGCGAGGCCCCCTACCCGCTGGTGGACCCCGAGGGGAGCAAACGCGCCCTCCAGGCCGAATTCGTCGACTTCACCGAGGGGAGCGACCACCAGGTCTGGAGCGAGGGGTCGTGGCGGGTGCCGGCGATCTACCTCAACGACTGGCCGGACCGCTACATCCACACCAACGCGGACGGCGTCGCCAACATCGATCCGACCAAGCTGCTGCGCGCCGCCTTCCTCGGCGCCGCCAGCGCCTGGTACCTGGCCGGGCTCGACACGTCCCAGGTGCCGGCACTCTGGGAGGTGGTGCGCCGCGGCGCCCTCGAACGCACGGCCGAGGCGCTGGCCCGCGGCGACCGCCTGCGGGCGGCGGGGGAGGCGGGCGAGGCCGGCAATCTGCTGCGTTTCCATCTCGCCCAGGAGGCCGCGGTGGTGGATTCCATCGCCCGTTTCGCCGAGGTGCCCCCGGCGGTGCGGCAGAGCGCGGCGGCGTTCCTGGCAGGGCTGAAGAGCTTGACGGGATTGAACGTTCCCACGAAAACAGCGGAGAACGATCTGATTTATCACCGCGCTCCCGATCCCAAGGGGGCGATGAGCGGCTTCGGATACGATTACTTTCAGGATCACACCGCGAAAGAGGGGATTCCGGCGCCCGCCCTGCTCGAGCGCACCGGCCTCTGGGGCGCGGGCGGCGACTACGTCTACGAGGCCCTGAACCTCGTCGACGGCCGGCGCACGGTGAGCGAGATCCGCGACGCGCTCGCCGCCATCTACGGTCCTCTGCCGCTGGCCGAGGTGGCGGAGTACCTCGGCGATCTCGAGAAGATCCACGTCCTGCAACGCGGGGAGGCCTCCCATGCTCCGTGAAAAGATGATCGGCCACCATGCCTGGAAGCCCCACGAGTTCCGCTGGCGGAGCCGCGAGATCTCCCGCCTGGAAGGGTTGAGCGACGCCGTCTTCGGCTTCGCGATCACCCTGCTGATCGTGTCCCTGGAGGTCCCCAAGACCTCGGGGGAGCTGCTGGAGGCGATGCGCGGGTTCGCCTCCTTCGGCGTCACCTTCACGCTCCTCTACCTGCTCTGGTACCGGCAATTCACGTTCTTCCGGCGCTACGGTCTGGAGGACGCTCCGACCGTGGCGCTGAACGGCGCCCTCCTCTTCCTCATCCTGTTCTTCGTCTTCCCGCTCAAGTTCATCTTCGGCACGGCGGTGAGCCGGCTGCTGGGAGCCGGCAAGACGATCCGCCTGCCGAACGGCGCCGTCGAGCGGGTGATCGCGCCCGGGCACATGCCGCTGCTGATGACGATCTACGGGCTGGGCTTCACCGCCGTCTTCGTGATCTTCCTGCTCCTTTACCTGCATGCCTATCGCCAGAGGGAGGAGCTCGACCTCAACGAGCTCGAGATCTTCGACACGCGGCGGACCATCGAGTCCTTCTTCCACACCGTCGTCATCGGTCTGTTGTTGGTGCTGACCGCCAACGTGGAGGGGAAGCAGGCCGACCTCGGGGTCACGGCCCTCTTATACGCCTATCTGGCCTTCATGATCTACCGCACCCGCCTGAAGGGGAGGCAGCGCAAGGCGCTGATCGCGGGCCTCGCGGCGCGGGTCGAGCAGGGGGACACCGGAACCGAGTTTCAGAGCTGAGACGGGCGCGGAGCCTTGAGCCCGGCGTCGAGCCGCGCCTCGGCGAGCGCCGGGCCGTATTCGCGTTGCAGCAGGGGATTGGCCCTGAAGGCCGCCTCGAGCGAGGCCACGGCCTTGCGCGCCGCCGCCTGGCGGCGAGCGGGATCGGTCTCCAGCCGGGCGCCCATCCCTTCGAGCGCCCCGCGCAGAGCCAGATAGCGCGCCTCGCCGGCGTTGATGGCCAGCGCCCTGCCGGTCCGCTCCAGCCCCTGGCGCAGGGCCGCCGCCCGGACCGCGCCGTCGCCAGCCGCCTCGGCCCGGTCGCGGGCGATCAGGCCCTGGGTGAAGAAGACGTCCGGCTGCCGCGGGTTGAGCGCCTCGGCGCGGGCGAGCTCGGCCTCGGCCGCCCGCAGGTCGGGCTCGGGGTCCTGCCGCTGCCGCATCCGCCAGCGGGCGGCGAGCCGCTTCACCCGCGCCCGCTCCAGAAAGACGTCGGCGTCCGTGGGGTTGAGGCGCAGCGCCTCGTCGAGAGCGGCGCCCCCCCGGGCGAGGGCCGGCAGCGGATCCTGCCCCTGATCCAGCAGCCCCTCGGCCAGGCTGCGCCAGGTGTAGCCGAGGTTGTAACGCGCCAGGGAGTAGTCCGGTTTCAGATCGATGGCGCGCTGATAGCTCGCCGCCGCGCGGTCGAGCGCCTCGCGGGGATCGATCCCGCGGGTCAGCAGATACTCGCCGAGCGTCAGGTGGGCGTTGCCGAGGTTGTTGTGGATCGTCGCGGACCGCGGATTGAGCGCCGCCGCGTGCTCCAGGGCGGCCACGGCCCGTCCGACCGGAGCGCTGGGGTCCGAACCGCGGGCGATCTCGATCTCCGACCTCACCTTCCAGGCGTTGCCCAGACCGATGAACGCCGGCAGCGAGCGGGGATTGAGCACGCTGGCCTGCTGATAGCTCGCGATCGCCTGATCGGTCGCCTGCCCGGGGTCGGCGCCCCGGCGCTGCTGATCCTGGGCGAGCACGAGGTAGGCGGTGCCGAGGTTCGAGTGGGCGGAAGCCATCCCGGGCTGGATCCCGACGGCGTGGCGGGCGGCCTCGATCCCCCGCGCGATGTCCGGCCCGGCGTCCTTCCCCTGTCCCATCCGCCACTGCGCGAGCAGGCGATGGGAGACGGCGAGGTGGTCGTACCCCTGGACGTCGCGCGGATCGAGGGCGACGACCTGGCCCGCCAGGCGGATGCCGGCCGAGAGGTCCGGCGCCGGATCGGCCCCGCGCTTGAGCTTCTGCTCCCCCAGGCGCCAGAAGATCCCGGCCTCACGGGAGAGCGCGGCGGTCAGCCCGGGATCGACCCGCAGCGCGCGGTCGCAGGCCGCGAGATCCTCCTTGACCCGTGGCTCCGGCACGTCCGCCAGGGACATGGCCGCCTGCAACTGGTTCTCCCGGCGTCCGCAATCCTCCGCGTACAGATCGGGATCGCTCGGCCGGCTCGCGATCAGCCGGGCGTAGATCGTGCCGGAGCGATCGAAGAGACGGAGGGCCTCCTCGTACCGCCCCCCCCGGATCGCCTCGATCCCCTGGGCGCGGTAGACCTTGGCCTCGAGCTGGGTGGCCTGCGACGACGAGGGATCCTGGCGGGCGGCCGCCAGGGCATTGGGGTAGCGCCCGTCGTAGAAGGCGATCAGTCCGGCGAGCGAGGCGGAGCCCGGCGAGCCCGCGAGCGCCTCGCGCAGATAGCGCAGGGCGGGATCGCGAAAGGCGCGTTCGGCCTCCTCCCGGCGGGTCTCGCTCTCCGCGGCGTTGGGCGAGCGGTCGGCGTCCGACAGGGCCCGTTCGTAGGCGCGGCCGAAGGCGAGGCCGAGCGCCTCGGCCACGTCCGGTCCACGTTCGCCCGCGGCCCAGGCCCTCTCCAGATCCGCGCGTGCCAGGTCGTCCTGGTGCAGCACGAGATAGCCCTGGCCGAGCGCGAAGCTCCCCGGCCCCACGGCGAGCGGACCGATCTTCCTCATCTCGGCGCGGATCGACTCCATCTCCGCCCGCAGCTCCCGCTTGTACGGCGTGATGTCGTGCAGCGGCTGGGTGGCGACGTACTCCATGCTGGTCCGGAACGAGCCGATCCGCTGGCCGAAACGCTGGGCGAGCTGGGCCCGCTCGCGCGCCCGCCACTCGGCGCGCAGGCTCAAGGCCCCCACCAGCACCAGGGCGAGGACGGCGGCGGCCGAGACGGCGGCGAGCGCCCGGTTCTTCCGCAGCCGCTTGCCGGCCCGGTAGGTGAAACCCGCCGGCCGGGCGCGGATCGGCTCGCCGTCGAGAAAGCGGTCGAGATCCTCGGCGAGGTCGCGGGCCGACTCGTAACGCCGGGCGGGGTCCTTCTCCAGGCACTTGCCGACGATCGTCTCGAGGTCCTCGGGAGTCGACGGCGCGACCTGCCGCAACGGCTTCGGCTCGTCCTGGACGAGCTGGACCAGGATGCGGGCGAGATTGGCGCCGGTGAACGGCGGCCGGCCCGCGAGCAGCTCGTAGAGGACGACGCCGAGGCTGTAGACGTCGGTCCGGCGGTCGAGCGCTTGGCCTTGAGCCTGCTCGGGCGAGATGTAGCCCGGGGTGCCGCTGATCATGCCGGTGCGGGAGAGCGAGACCTCGTCCTGCGCCATGGCGAGGCCGAAGTCGACGACATAGGGGTGGACCTCGCCCCCCTCGTCGCGCGCCAGCAGGATGTTGCCCGGTTTGAGATCGCGGTGGATCAGCCCGGTGCGGTGGGCGGCGTGGATGGCGCGGGCGGTGTCCCCCATCAGCCGGACCTTGTCGGCGAGCGTCAGCTCGTCGCACAGCTCGCCGAGGCTGCGGCCGTCGACGTACTGCATGGCGATGTACGGCCGCCCCTCGGCCTCGCCCACCTCGTGCACCTGGCAGACGTTGGGATGGGAGACCCGCGCCTGGGCGCGCGCCTCGCGGAGAAAGCGCTCGGTCTGCGAGGCGTCGTTGCGGTGGAGGAACTTGAGGGCCACCCAGCGGCCGAGGGAAGGATCGAACGCCTTGTAGACCGATCCCATGCCGCCCGAGCCCAGGTGGCGCTCGACGCGGTAGCGCGGCCAGTCGGCGAGGAATCGCAGCTCGGGGGGGAACGGCGAGGATAGGGAAGCGCCTTCGGCGGGCGCCACAGGCCAGGGGCGGGCGTTGCCGGCGAGATCGGGAGTGCGGTCGTCCCGGTCCCCCTGGAGCTCGGCCGACAGGCGTTCGACGTCCTCGCCGGTGAGCAGTCCCGCCTCCAGGAGCGCTCGCACCCAGCGGCCGTGAAGCGGAGACACGCTGCCGCTCCCGCTTTCGGACGGCAGGTGTTCGGCGACCGCGTCGAGGTCCTCCCAGCGGAGCAGACCCTTGGCGATCGCCAACCTCAGGAGACTGCTCTCCACGGGAGGGCTCATGGCTCGGGTTGTCAGTTGCGGCACCGAGTTTATCCCGTTTGGCCGGCCGGAGCGAGACGGGGCGTCGGGGATGGCCTTTCTTGCAGTCCCCTCCTTTCCTTGAGGGGCCAGCAGATTGCACCCACGCCAATCGTGCCGCGGAGCAGTCTGGCGCCGCTGCTTACCGGGTGGTGTTCAAGTCGCCGCGGCACCCATATCCCGGGCGTTGCGTTACACTTCGCCGTGTCTCATCCCGAGGAAACCGCGACCGTTGGCTCCCTGCCTCCTCCAGGAGAAAGCCTGAGGACCCGGGTTGGCTCCGTGGTTGCCGATCGCTACGAGCTGAGGGCTCTCCTCGGGCAAGGCGGCCATGCCAAGGTCTACCGGGCATACGACCGCCTCTTGAAGGCCGAAGTGGCGCTTAAGTTGATCCACCCGGAGCGAGACCCGGCGCGGGGGCTCGCTCGCATCCGGCGAGAGGTCGGAGTCGCCCGGGAAAGCCTGAGCCCTCATCTCGTCCGAGTGTTCGAGCTCGGCGAGAGCAACGGTGACATCTATCTCACGATGGAAATCCTCTCCGGCGGATCGCTCCGGGACCGCCTGCGGCAAAGCCCCCTCGCGCTCCCGGAGGCGCTCCGGATCGGCGAGGCCTTGCTCCGAGGACTCGCGGCGCTCCATGCAAGGGGTGTCGTCCACCGGGACGTGACGCCCGGGAACATCCTCTTTTCCGAGAAAGGGGAGGCGAAGCTCTGCGACTTCGGCCTCGTCCGCAGGCTTGGACGCGAGGAAACCAGGATTACTCTGGAGGGCGGCATTCTCGGGACGTTGGGTTATCTCTCGCCGGAGCAGCTTCTCGGGAAGGAGGTCAGCCCGCGGAGCGACCTCTACGCCGCGGGAGTGGTCTTCTTCGAGATGCTTACCCGGAAGCTGCCCCACGAGGCGGCATCCGAAATGGGGCTCCGCCTCGCGGCCTTCGCGGCGGCGCCGGATGTGCGGCGGCTCCGTCCCGAAGTGCCCCGTTGGCTCGCGGCTGTGGTAGCGCGCCTTCTTGAAAGGCGCCCGGCGGACCGCTTCCCAAGCGCCGAGGCGTCGCTTGCCGTGCTCGGGAAGCGGCGGATGCCACCCCGGTACCGCCTCCGGCGGTGGCTCCTCCGGGCGGCAGCCATAGCGCTCCTTATCCTGCCGCAGACGGGCGTGCTCATCACGCCGGCTCGCAGAGCGCCATTTTTTCATCTAGTTCCCGCGGGCGACACAGGCGTCGCAGCCGTGGGCATTGGTGGCGAGAAGCTTTGGACCATCCACGGAGTGGCTCCGGAGATCGCAGATCGCGCGGCGCTCGCGAGGATTACACCGGGCGGCCCCCGCCTCATCGCGATCGTGCTCGCCCGGCCCGGGGAGTGGTCGCCGGAGGCAATCTCCACCCTCTCTTTTCTCGATCCGGTTACCGGAGAGGTCGTAAGGGAGGTCCAGCTTCCGAGTGGCGCGGATTACTTCCCAAACGATCCGCCGCGTTTCTCGTTCACCTCGGCGAAGGCCGTCGACCTCGACGGCGACGGAATAGACGAGGTGCTCGTAAACTACAGCCACGTCCCGGAAGCTCCCTTCTACACCGTGCTCTATGCCCCCCGCTTCGGCCAATCCCGGGTAGTCTTTTATTCCCGCGGGGGACAGGACTTCCAGGGCGCGGCGGATCTGGACGGCGACGGCACCCGCGAGCTTCTCTTCACGGGCATCAATAACGGTTGGAACTGGGTAAACACCGTGGCGGCGGTGAGGTTCGATCCGCGCTCCTTTATACAAGGCGAGCAGCTGCCGCCTGCAGCCGCGCCCGACGTAATCGAGTATTCCTCGCAGGTGCGATCTATGCTTTGGTACGCCATCGTGCCGCGCGGCCACCTTGAAGATTTTCCCCGCCTCACCATCGACGAGCGGCGGCGGGAGCTCAGAGTCCACTACCGCTCTGGCATGACTTGGACTCTGGGGTTCGACGGTTTCCCGCCGGGATCGTCGAATCGGGATAGGGCCGAGCGGCAAGGCGCCCGGCGCGAGACCTACAAACATCTCTGGGAGGCGGAGCGCTTGAGGCGGGCCGGCATGCTCGACCTTGCCCTGTCCGAAGCGGCAGTAGCGCTCGACTCGGCGAGGCATGCCCACGAGATTTGGCTCGGGCAGTACGCGGAGCGGCTTGAAGCCAAGATCCTCGTCGCCCAAGGCAAGATTCCGGAGGCGGAGGCCCGCTTCGCGTCGCTTGCCGAACGCGCCGAGGACGCTCCCGAGATCGCCTACGATGCGGCGGTGGCCTTCCATCTGAGCGGGGATCTGCGGCGCGCAGTCGCCTGGTATGAGCGGGGGATCGGCCGCGGGTCCGCGATTGGCGCGGGGAAGAGCAAGCACGAGTTTTTGAAGGGCGAGGTCTTGGCTCTTGTGGAGGAGAAGCGCTATGCGGAGGCGCTCGCGGCAGTGGCGCGCTTCGGGGCTACTTACCCTTCCTTTCAATCCAAGATGTGGATCTTCCGCGAGTACGTCCGGTGGCGCTCAGGAGAGCGCCCGGAGGCGGATCCGTCCGGGGTGCCGCGGAACTGGACGGACCTGGAGCGCTATTGGGAACTGGAGTTCCAGTTCGCGACCACCGGCAAGCCCGAGGAGATCCTCCAGCGCGTAGACCGCTTCCTCGCCGAACGGCCGGAAACTCGGGCCGAAGCGCTGTCGCTCCGGGCCGAGCTCCTCGCCCGGCAGGGCCAGGCGAGAGAAGCCACAGAGGTCGCGCAATCCGCTCTGGAGCTCGTACGCGCGGAGCAGGAGCGGAGCATCATCGCGCGCGGCCACCTGGATCTCGTGGAAGAGCGCGCCCGCCGTCTCCGGGGGAAGTTCCGACAGGCGACCTTATCGAACCTTGGTCGCCGCACGGGCCCTCGGTTAGAGTAATCCTCAAATGTATCGCCTCCTCGCAACACACGGCTACGAGGAGCAGGTTTTCCCTGTCCCGGAGAGCGAGGCCGGGCTCGGGAGCGCCCCCGAAAACGCTATCGTCTTGCGAGCCACTGGCGTCTCCCGCCGGCATGCGCTCGTGCGGTGCCGTCCGGAGGGCATCGAGGTTCTCGATCTTGGCTCGAAGAATGGGCTTTTCGTTGAAGGCCGGCGGGTGAAGCGCGCCATTCTTACTCCCGGCCTCCGGCTCCAGATCGGCGCCGCCTGGCTCGAGGTCGAGGAAGTCTCCTCGTCCCAGGCGGCGCTCGAGCTCATGCTCCAGGGTTCCTCAGAGCAGGTACCACATCCGCCATCCATGACCCCGATCGTGCAGGCAGGAGCCGACCAGCGAAGGCTCTCCCCGGCCGATGGCGCCCTGGCCCTCGCCTACCACATCGCGCAGGTGGGAGTGGGACTCCCTGGCAGGCGGACCGATCTCCTCGCGCGGATCAAGGCGGCCCTGGGAGCGGAAACGCTTGCCTCCTTTGAGAGGACGCGACGCGGAATACTCCGAATCTTGGAAAGTGAGGGTGGGCTCTCGCCAGAGGAGACCAGACTTCTCAGCTCACTCGCCGAAGGCGCGCAATCTTCGATCCCTGAGCAGACGCTCCTCAAGCGAACGGGGCGGCTGCTGCTCGCCGGACGAGAGCCGTGGTTCGTCGGAGCAAGATTCGCGGAGGAGGCCCTTGCCCGGGAGGGGTGGCGGAAAGACTTCCTCCGGTTCCTCGCACACGAGCTCTTCGCTCCGGTACGGAATCTCGACCATTTGAACGCGTCCGAGGCCGCCCGGGTGCTCGCGCTCGCGAGGGGTAACAAGAGGAGAACGGCAGCGCTCCTTGGCATCAGTCCCGGGACTCTCTACAAGCTCCTCCGCCGCCGAAGCTCACCCAAGCCCTGAGCAAGGCGGCAGCCCTGCGCTCATAGATCCGTACATTTTCTGAACGGATTTCCTACCCTGCCTCTCCCGGAATTCTCCGGAAGATTAAGCAAAGCGTTCAAAATCTGGACAGCTTTGACGCGCAGCAAGGATGAATGGATACTAAAAGTGTACGTTGTGCGCCTGCATGAAGGTGGAGGCCGCCCACTCCTTCTAAAGAGTATCTTTTCTAGCAAGCCGGGCAATGCACTGACTCAAGGAGGAATTCGAATGAGACGTAGACAGCAATTCCTGATCGCCAGTGGTCTTCTTCTGTGGAGCACCCTGGCCCATGGACAGGTAAGCGGTGCTCCTCCGGGCATCGGCGCCTCTCCGACCGCGGGCCTCGCCACGTGGCGTGGCAGGCCGTCGCTCTACTTCATCGAGAACCGGGGACAAGTAGCGACTCCAGTGCGTTATTACCTGCACGGCCGCGACCGAACCCTCTTCGTCGCCGACGACGGCCTGACGATTGTCCTCGAGCCCAACGCGGGCGCCAACCGCCACGCCTCCATACGATCTTCCCAGCCGACAAACACCGCTGTCGCGCTACGCCTGGAGTTCGTGGGCGCCAGATCCGGCGCGCTGGTCCAAGGTGAGGGGAAAGGACCCCTGGTCAACCTGCTCACCGGGGCCAGGGAGAATTGGCGCACGGGCCTCCCTTCCTACCTGCGCTTGGTGTACACAGACCTGTGGCCCGGTATCGATCTGGCCCTGATAGGGGACGTCCAGCGTGTCAAGTATGAGTTCAGGGTCAAGCCTGGAGCAGATCCTCATCAGATTCGCCTTCGCTATCGCGGCGGCGATGCCCTCCGGCTCGAATCCTCCGGCGAGCTCGCCGTGGACACTCCGCTGGGCGCGCTGCGCGACCAGCGACCCTTCTCGTTCCAGGAATCGAACGGGCGGAGAACCGAAGTCGGCTCGCAGTATGCGCTGGCAGACACCAAAGCCGGGACTTTTGGCTTCACCCTTGCCAGTTACGACCGCACGAAACCACTCACCATCGACCCCGCGATTTTCGTCTATGCCAGCTACCTGGGAGGTGCAGGCGAGGACAGCGGCCGTGGCATCGCCGTAGACAGTTCCGGGGCAGCCTACATCACCGGATCTACCACCTCCTCGGAGGTTTCTTTCCCGACCGGAACCGGCTTCGGCTCCCTCCCGGGCGCAGACACAACCTACAACGGCGGCGCCGATGCCTTTGTCGCGAAAGTCATGCCGTCTGGTGAGGGATTGGAGTATGTCACGTATGTAGGAGGGAGCGGCGATGATTACGGGGACAAAATTGCCGTGGACAGCAGCGGGTGCGCCTATGTAGCGGGCTTCACGAACAGCGGGGATCAGTTCCCCGTGGTCGTTGGTCCTGACTTGACTTACAACGGCGGTCCCAGGGATATCTTTCTTTTCAAGCTGAATGCTTCCGGCACGGCACTGGTCTACTCGGGCTTCATTGGCGGAGCAGGCGATGATCGGGAGCCCGGCCTGGCTCTCGACGGATCGGGCAGCGCCTACGTGACTGGCTTGACGTATTCAAACGAAGCGACCTTCCCCTCCGGAACCGGATTCGGCTCCCTGCCAGGAGCTGATCAAACCCAGAATGGAGACGCCGACGCCTTCGTGGTGAAGGTCAGCCCGGATGGTAGTGCTCTACAGTACGCAACCTACATCGGCGGAAACGGTTTCGACAATGGCTATGCCATTGGCGTCGACGCAGCAGGTAATGCTTACGTTGGCGGAAGCACGTCTTCCCACGAAGACACCTTTCCCGATGGCGATGGAGTGGGCACGATTCCCGGTCCGAATACAACCTACGCGGGCGGCAGCTTTGATTCCTTCGTGGTCAAGCTCAATGCCGCTGGAACTGCATTCTCCTACGTCGCGTTCATCGGCGGAGCGCAAGAGGATCGATATACTCCTGGCTTGGCCGTCAGCCCTCAAGGGAGTGCTTGGGTCACAGGGCGGACGGCATCCGCGGAAAACACCTTTCCAACCGGTCATGGTTTCGGCAGCATTCCTGGGTTCGATCAGACCTACAACGGTGGCTGGGACGCGTTCGTCGTGAAGATCAACGCTTCCGGAACGGCTTTCGACTACGCGACCTATATCGGCGGTGCTGGTGATGACGAGGAGGGGCAAGCAGTCGCTGTAGACAGCAGTGGGAATGCCTATGTCACGGGTATCACAAATTCGACGGAGTCCACATTCCCCAATGGAAATGGCTTCGGTGGCTTTTCGGGACCGGACACCACCTATAATGGTGGCTTCCACGATATTTTCGTCGTAAAGCTCAACGCGGCAGGGACCGGTCTCGCATACGCCACCTACATTGGCGGACCTGGAGGAGGATTCTACGACGAGCTTGGGACTGGTATTGCGGTGGATGGGAGTGGCAATGCGTACGTCACAGGATATACCACCTCGGCGGATGGCTTTCCAGGTGGAGGTGGTTTCGGCGGTCTACCGGGCTTCGACCAGACCTACAATGGCGGGGGCACCGATGCGTTTGTTGTCAAGATCGGTGCCCCGGCTCCGCCCGTCCCAACGAGCTTCACCTGGAAGGGCACGTGGAGCAACGCGACCACCTATGCGCTGGGGGACGTCGTACAGTTCGCAGGCTCGAGCTACATCAGTCTGACGGACGGCAATACCGGAAACTCGCCGGCTACGTCGCCGGCAAGTTGGGCTTTGATCGCGCAGCGGGGCGATACCGGCGCGACGGGAAGTCAAGGCCCGATGGGACCTCAGAGGGTGTTTGGGAAGTCCCGAAAGGCGTGCTAAAATGCGTCTATGGGATACCCGAGTGACGTGAGCGACACGGAATGGCGGATTATTGGTCGCTTGCTTCCGGCAACCAAGCCTGGAGGCAGGCCTCGTGCGACAGATACCCGGTCGGTGGTCAATGCCATCTTCTACACTCTGCGTAGCGGTTGCTCTTGGCGCATGCTCCCGCGCGACTTTCCACCCTACTCGACGGTCTATATGTACTTCAAGCAGTGGAGAGACGACGGGACCTGGGAGAAGGTCCATGACACTCTTCGAGACCGTATCCGAAGCCGCGACGGGCGCAAGAAGAGTCCCAGTGCAGCAATCGTCGATAGCCAAAGCGTGAAGACGACAGAAAAGGGGGCTCTTGCGGCTACGACGCAGGCAAGAAAGTGAAGGGCCGCAAGCGTCACATCGTTGTGGACACATTGGGCCTGATTCTGAACTGCGCAGTTCACTCTGCTGATGTCCAGGATCGTGACGGAGCCAAGTTGGTTCTGGAGGATCTGGCGGATCGGTTTCCCAGGATGAGAAAAGTATGGGCAGATGGAGGCTACGCCGGACAGTTGCTTGAGCAGGCGAAGGACTGGGGAAAGTGGGTTTTGGAGATCGTAAAGCGGTCAGACAAAGCCAAGGGATTCGAGCTTCTTCCACATCGTTGGATCGTTGAGCGAACTTTTGCATGGCTCGGGCGCTATCGCAGGCTGAGCAAGGACTATGAAGTCTTTACCGAGACCAGCGAGGCAATGATCAGATTAGCCATGATACGGCTGATGCTTGGACGATTGGCTCCAAAATGACTTCCCAAACACCCTCTCAGGGGGAGCCCGGCCCGCCGGGAGAGCAGGGGCCTCCGGGTCCTCAGGGTCTCACAGGAGCAACAGGGGCAACGGGTCCAGCGGGACCGACAGGCGCGACCGGCGCCAGGGGTGCGACGGGAGCGCAGGGACCTGTGGGGCCTCCAGGTCCAATCGGCCCTCAGGGTCCGACTGGGGCAACGGGTGCAACGGGCGCAACAGGTCCAGCGGGCGCGAACGGCACCAGTGGCTCGGCAATCGGCGGCAACTATCCGAACACCGGCACCAACAACTTCTTGATGCCGTGGGGAGTGACTACCAGTGTGACAGAGGCCAATGTCAACGTTCCGCTACCCTCGGGTAAAGCGAGCAAGCTGGTCGTCAGCCTAACGGCAGCTCCAGGCGCGGGTGGGTCGGCGACGATCAGTATCCGTAAGAACGGTGGCAACACGGCGCTGACCTGCACGGTCTCCGGCACAGCCACGACCTGCACCGACACGGTGAACAGCGTGACTTTCAACAACGGGGATCTCCTCTCCATCCTCTACACGGAGGCCGGCGCGGCGGCCTCCCGTATCCGCTTCGCTTTCGAGTACAACTCCCCATGAGGCTCGTGGGTCAGGTTCGTCTCGGGGACAAGGAGGCCATCGTGAAACCGTTTTCCGGATCGCAGAGATCTTCGAGAACCATGTGGTAGGGGTGTAGCAGTTCAGCCCTGGGAGGGAACCTCGGGGCTGATTTTGTGTGCCAGGCATGTTTTGAGACTGCCAGCGCGGCCTTCGCGCTGGGGGCACCGATCGGCGCACCGCCGTCCTGTTCGAGGGGCGTGCGTCACATCCTCGTACCCCTGGTGCCGGCCGCGCTGGTCGTCGCGTCGTGGGCGCTTCGCCCCGCGAGCCGCAGGCTGAAGCGCCTCGAGCAGCCATAGAAGAGGAATAATTTTTTCGGGGGGCGCAGGATCGTGCCGCCTCGTGGGTTCCACCGTCAGCGCCAGAGCGGGCGCCTCGCGATCGCAGGAGAAAAGTCTTATCGACCCTGCCCGCTCGGGCCCAACCACAAGGAGGAAAACATGAAGCTGCACACCAGGTCCTGCGCCTTCGTCCTGGCCGGTCTCTTGAGCGCCGCCGCTCTGCCGGCCGTCGCGCAATCCACCGCCGCCTCGGGGGTCACCGACTCCTCGACCGCCTACTCCCTGCTGCACCATCCGCGGGCCCTGGCCAGGTTCCTGCACCTGTCGGCGAGCCAGAACACGCAGCTGCTCGGGTTCTACAACACCCTGCAGCAGACGGTCGAGCCGCTGCGCCAGGCCCGCGCTCCGCTCTGCACGCAGCTCCTCGCGGACCTCAGCGCCACCACCCCTCAGCCCAGCGTGGTGGGAGCCGATTCGATCAGCCTCTACGACAACAAGCAGCAGATCGGGGATGCGCGCCAGGCCTTCAACACCAGTTTCGAGGGGATTCTCAATCCGGCTCAACTGGCGGCGTACGACGCGCTGAAGATGCTCGCCCGGTTCTCCGACCCCGAGATCAACGTCATCGGCGACTGCCCGCGCCCGACGAGCTAGACGGCAGAGGCCGCCCCGTCCTTCCGGGGCGGCCTCCCGCCGGCAACTCCTTCGCTCAGCGGTAGATGGTGACGAAGTCCGAGAGGGTGTTCCCGGTCGGCCACAGATCCTGGCAGGGTCCGCCGTTGATCCTCGCCGAGTAGTTGGTGACCGTGCGGTGAATCGTGCCGCACTGGCCGCCGCCGTCCCAGCTCCGGCAGGTGTATCCGTAGCTGTCGTACGGCAGGTAGTACGACTCCGTTCCGCTACAGCCGGGACCCGAGAAGTGGCTGACGTACACGCCCTGCGAGGGAACGCAGCTCGCCTCTCCGCAGCCTGCCGGCGTGGTCGGCGAACCGAACGCGGTGTCGAGGTTCTTGATCAACCAGTCGACCAGCGGCAGCGATCCGGCGCTGCCGTCGCGCTGATTGATCCAGCTCCCCGGACGGTCGCTCAGGGCGTCGTGGAACGCGCTGTAGGTGTTGGTCCAGTATTCGTCGAAGGGGATCGCGCCCGAGGCTGGATCGACGTCCAGGGCGCTGTAGAGGGGGAGGAACGTTCCCATGTGCAGGAACTGGTGGCCGTTGGCGATCTTGAAGACCCAAACGGATTTTGCCACGTCCTCGACGCTGCCGGGCTGCCGGCTCCCCGGCGTCAGCTCGTCGATCCAGTGCTGGCGCCAGGAATCGGCGCTCGAGTTCAGCGACTGGTAATAGAAGTGGCGGTCCGTGCTGAAACGGATGTCGATGTACCCCCACTCCGTGCCGGTGTCGAACGAGACGGCGTCGTACGCCGGGCAGCCGTCCGTCCCCGTCCCCGTCCTGTCGAGGCCCGTCGCGTCGCCATAACAGACGCCGGTCCGCTCGCCGGATTTCCCGAGCGACGCGGCGATCTTCTTGATCCCCGCCGGCCAGCCGCCGTTGGGCTGATTCAGCACCGCCGCGCCGGAGCACGTCTTCAACCCCGAGCCGCCAGGATTGCAGGAGCCCTGCGAAGGGTTGCAGTACGTGAAGCTGTTGCCGCCATAGAACGTTTCGTACCATCCGCGGTCGTTGCACTCCAGGCAGTCGGGGCACCCGAGGGTCTTGTGGCAGGCGTTCTCGAGCATCTGTTGCGCTGAGCACGAATCCATGTTGTGCGTGTGCGCGGTGGTCCCGCCGTTGTCGCCCGAGGTGTTCCAGAACGCGTGCTGGACGTCGTTGCTCACCAGCGCGCCGCGGAGCGGCGAGTCGAGCGTGGCGATCAGGTTCACCGGCGGCGCGGAGCCCAGGCCATAGGAGCTCCACTTCGCCATCGCGATCCGGACCACCAGTCCGCCCATCGAGTAACCGGTCGCCGTGACCTCGCCGTTGTACGACTGATAGGTCGAGGCGATCTGGACCGCTTGCGCGTAGTCGCTCGCCTGCAGGTTCAGGTCTTCCCCGACGAGGGCGGGGCGGACCAGCCAGACGTCGTATTGCCGGCCGAAGAGGTTCGCCAGCATCCCCCCATGCGAGAGGGCGCCCGGATTGCCGTTGTACTGACCCCAGAGGTCGTTCGCGGTGAATCTTCCGTCCACGGTCTCCGCGGAATCGAAGGGCTGCGCCACGACGAGCGGCCTGTCGTAGCCGCCGCTCTGGTAGAGATCGGCCGTGCCGCCGCCGGGGAGCTGGAGGGTGTAGGTCGGTTTCGGGATGACGGTGAGCGTGCCGGTGAGGTAGGCGTTGTCGGTGGCGCTGCTGAGATACAGCTCGCCGCCATACACCGGATAGGCCGCGTATCCGCCCGCCGGCGAATACGTGGAGCAGGTGGCGACGTCGTAGGAAGAATACGACGAGCTTCCGCTCAGCAGGATGTGCCCGTTCGCGTCCGTCTGTCCGCTCGCGATCACCTCGTCCTCTCCCGTCTGGGGGGTCTGCACCTCGAGAGCCACCCCGATGTTGCTCGCCGGCTGGCCGTAGGCATCCTTCGCCCAGATCTCACACCGGGCACTGGAGACGCTGGCCCGCGCGACGGACGCGGGCATGAAAGCAAGGACCAGCAGAGCGCTGAGCATTCCCAATCTCTTTTGCATCGGTTCTCCTCCTTCAGGCTCAGCAGGTGACCTGGTTGTCCGGACAGACGGTGACGTAGAGCGTCGTGTAGACCGAGGCGCCGGTCGCGTCCCAGACCGTGAGGCCGATCACGTCGTCCGAATAGAGCGCGCCACTCGCCGAGTCATCGGTCCCCGAGACGGGGCCGCCCCACTGGTATCTGTAAGGAGGCGTACCGCCATAGGGCTGCGCGCTCCAGGTGTACGTCTGCCCGGCCGCGACTGCCGACGAACCACTGATGAAGGCCGAGAGCGGCTGCGGCGTGGGGGGCGGCGGGTTCGGATGCTTGACCACCCAGGTTCCGCCAAGGTCGCTCTTGATCCGGGACAGCTTGCTGAACCATGCGTCGCCGTCGTGCCCCGAGTGGATGCCGGCGAGGGTCACGAGCGAGGCCTGCCAGTCCGTGACGATGAACACCGGTCCGCCGCTGTCTCCATGGTCGGCCACGTAACTCGCCTGATAACCGCACCGCAGCTTGCTGTTGGGCCCCGTTATGACGAGGTCGGAGCAGGTGGAGGTGATGTTCCCGTACGTCCATCCGGTGGTGAACCCCAGCTTGTCCACCCGTTCCCCGGCGTAGAGGTTGTCCTGTTCCTCGCCGGTGACGTACCAGTAGGGTTGGCTCTGGTTCACCGTGATCGATCCCGTGCCACCTCCCAGCCCGCCGCCGTTGGGGGCCGTGGTGCGTGCGATCAGCCCCACGCCCATCGGGGCGGCGTAGGTCGACGAGAAGAAGGCGGCATCCGCGCCGCGGCAGCGCCAGACGCCGCAGGTGTATGCGTTCGGATCCACCGCGGCCGTGGCGACCTGGCGGTATCCCAGCTGGAAGACCGGGTCGGCGTCTGGATTGAACGTGTTCGTGGTGCAGTGCGAGGCGCTGACCAGGCCTTCCACCCCGTCGCGCTGGGCGGCAAAGCCGATCGTGCAACCGAACAGTCCGCCGTCGTCATGCTGGAGGTTCATCTGCAAACCGCCGGCGATGGGATCGGATGTCTGGCTGGTGATCGTGGGGGGAGGATTGAAAACCGTATCATAGTGTGGCGGCTCGACCTGCTTGAAGGCAATGGCGGCGGGATCGACGCCGAGCGAGCGGAGCTTCTTGCGCACCGGTCTCTGCAGGTCCGCGAAGTGATCGGCGGTGACGCCGAGCGTCACACGGTTCCGGACCTCGTCCAGATCGAGCGAGACCACCCCGTCCATCTGGCCGAGCACGTGATCGAAAGCGATGTCGCGCCAGGCCGCGAGCTGCCAGAAGGTATATTGGGCGCGCGCCACCTTGACGCCATGGGAACGTTTGGCGAGTCCCGGTTCCTGGTTGGGGTGCGACGCGGCGAAGCCGCGCATGGCTTCGGTGGCCGTGGCATCCTGGGCCGCGTCGTGAACGAGGACGACGACGTCGCCCGTGCCGTCATAGTAGAAACCCGCGCTGCTCGGGGCTTTACGAGCCAGGTCGGCGAAGGCCTGTTCCTCCGGGCGGACATGGGCAAGGAGATCGACGGCCTGGCCCGGATTCACGGCCCTGGCCTTCGTCGCGGATGCCGCGGACTGCGCCCGGACCGGCGCCGCAAGGGGAAGAGTGAGAAGGAGGAGAGCGAATGACCTGGTGTACCACTTCATTGGAGTCTCCCTTCAGTGGGGATTATTCGGATCTACTTCCAGGCGGATACTTGAGAACGCTATAGAAACAAGCGGTATTCCCGAGATCTCGAACCGAGGGTTAATAAGGGAGGGAGAACGAAAATTTTAATTGGCACGAATAAATATAATAATGCCAATCTGGCGTAACTCCTGGCGAGGTCTTCTGAGACGCGATTATTCGTGACAATATTTTAAGGAAATTGGTTTACTAATTAGTCCGTAACATAGGCTACACTTGGTGCACGAAAAAAAGATCGAACTAGACTGGGCAGAGCCTTAATGGCGGCGAGATCAGTTTCCACGCGTTTCCGCAGCGATTCATTTTTCAGGAGGGGCTTCTTGGACGTGCCTTTCTCGCGGAGATAGTTCCACACGAATTCGTCCGGGTTCAGATCAGGAGCATAGCCGGGGAGAAAATGCAACTCGATACGTCCCTTCTTCTCTTGCACGAATTGCGACACCATCTTAGCCCTATGAGAGGGATGACCATCCACGACCAAAAATGCCGGACGGCGCCGGTGCCGCAGGAAGGAGCCAAGAAACTCCACAAAGCGAGAGGCGTTCAGGCCGCCAGAATAGATGGCATACCAGAAGGCTCCCTGAGAATTGACCGCCGAGATGGCATTGATCGACTGCCGTTGACCACTGGTTTGAACAATCGGTGTCTGTCCTTTGGGAGCCCAAGTCCGGCCCAGCGGCGTATCCGAGCGAATTCCTGCTTCATCGAGAAAGAAGATATCCGCCCCACGTTCTTTGGCACGCTGCCGCAACTGTGGGTAGTCAGTTCGCTGCCAGCGCTCGATCGCCTCGGGATTTCTCTCGTAGGCACGCCGGAGCGGTTTCTGTGGAGTAATGCCCAACTCCGCCAGCAGGCGTCCGACCGAGGTCAGGCCCAAGCGGACTTTGAACTTCTTCTCGATGAGGTCTGCCACGATTTTGCGCGTCCAGAGACCAAAATCAAAGCCATACTGGCGAGGGTCTTTACCGTTGATCCAACACCCTACTTGCTTCTTTTGCTTTACCGAAAGTTGCGGGCGGGGTCCTGCTGCTTTACGCGCTCGCAGCCCCTGTTCACCCTGCTCCTGTTCGTTACGCAGCCAGCGGTAGATGGTAGTTCGACAGAAACCGAAGCTCTTGATCACCTCGCTGGGGTTCTCACCTTCGCGCACTCGCCGGACTGCCAGCAAGCGAATCGTCTCCAGAGTTTCGTGATTCAGTGTCCTGCCGTCCACTCTCATGCCTGTATACTAGCAAAAAGTTGCGGCAATGTGTAGCCTAAGCCGAGGACTCCTTAGTATGTTCCCTGTCCAGGGTCGTGGCCGGCCCGGTCCTGTGCGAGCCACGCAGGGCTCGCCGGCGGAATCGGAAACCTGCCGGGGTGTCCGTCAGTAAGGATACGGAGGTATCCTGCCCGCGGGGGGACCTGGAGCCATGGCAACCAACGACACCCAGGAACCTGTGCTGCTGCCGGAGGGGATCGCGGACCCGGCCGGCGGCACCGGATTCTTCGCCACAGGGGCGGCGGCGATCGAGGCGATCGGCCTGGCGGAGGGATCGCTCCTCTGGCACACCGAGGCCGCCGAGAGGCCGCTGCTCCTGTCCGGCCACCTCCTGGCCGCCCAGGCGTCCGTTCCGGGCCGGCCCAACGCGCTGCGGATCGTGCTGCTGGACGTGTCCAAAAACGGCGAGCCGGTCCTGACTTCCGAGCCGGTCGTCCTTCCTGAATGGGTGGATGCGTGCGCCAGAGCACCGGAAGCGTTTCGAACCCGGGCGCGTCTCGAGGCCCGCGGGCTGATTCTCGATTGGGAGGCTCACGACCGCTACGCGGGCGGGGCTCCGCCGTCGCGGCAGGTCTCGCGCCAGGCCGCCCGCGACGCTGCCGGCGCGGTGCGGATCGACCTGGACACGGGCCGGGCCGAAACCGTGGCGTCGGAGCGTTCCGGGGCCTCCCCGGGAGCCGCCACCCTGCGCGAGGCCGATTCACCGCCCTCCTCTCCCGACGTCGTGTGGCAGACGGAGCCCTGGTCGGCAGGTACAGGCGACCGGCTCGCGGCCCTCGCCATGAAGCAGGAGAGCCCCGATCTCTCCCTTTCTCTCGAGACCTGGGGCGGCGGAGCCTCCAGGGCCACCCCGAAGCGGTTCGAGCTGGCCCGGGGCGCCGGCATGGCGCCGAGCCTCTCTCTCGACGGCAAGTACGTGCTGGTGGAACCGGACGAGCCCGCGCTCCCCGCGGGCTCGCTGCGAACCTGGTGGGTCTTCGAGACGGCGACGGGACGGCGTATCGCCACGATTCCCCACGAGGAGGGGGCCCGGGAACCGTCCGTCGTGGGCTCGCGGCTGTTCTATCTTCTCCAGGACCCGCAACGGCCGGCGCCCGGCCAGGAGATGCGCACGATCCTCAAGGCCCGCGACCTCCACTCGGGCGAGCTGCTCTGGGAACGTTCCCTCTCTTCCCCCCTCACCGCCCGCGCTCCGGAGTTGCCCCGGTGAGCCGGGCATGCCTGCAATCGAAACCTTTTCAGGAGGAACCGAGATGAGCCCCGCAAACGATGAAGAGAGCGCCGCCCGCGGCCTGTCGAACGAACAGGTCCGGCAGATCCGCATGACGCGCGGGCTGAGCAGTGAGGACGTCGGCGAGCTGTCGGATGAGGCGCTGCCCAAGGTGCTGCGCCGCCTGGAGTATCCGGATCTCGCCTGGCAGAGGGAGGCCTACCGGCTGCTCCAGAGCCGGGACGAGCAGGGGGTCGTCCCCCCCGAGGCCCTGCCCCGGGCTCTGCGGCAGCTCGACAGCACGCGGACCCGCAGCCTGGCCCAGGCCCGCGTCGCCGGGGTTCCCACCGGCCCGCGGGTGAGCCCGCGCGACCTGGTGGCCGCCACGGCGGGGCTCGATCCGGGGCACACCGGCTGGACGGCCCTGGGGCCGGGCAACATCGGCGGACGGACGCGCTCCATCGTCATCCATCCCGACTCTCCGGATATGATGTGGGCCGGCAGCGTGGGGGGTGGCGTCTGGCGGACCGAAGACGGCGGCAGGAGCTGGCAGCCGGTGGACGACCTGATGGCGAATCTGGCGGTCTCCTGCATGGTGATGGACCCCACCGACCCCAACACCCTGTACGCCGGCACCGGCGAGGGTTTCTCCAACCTCGACGCCATCCGCGGCGGCGGCATCTTTCGCACCACGGACGGCGAAACCTGGGCGCAGCTCCCCGCCACCGCCGGGGACGACTTCCAGAGCGTGAACCGGCTGGCGATCTCCGCCGACGGCAGGGTCCTGCTGGCCGTCACGCCGGGGGGCATCCGCCGCAGCGCGAGCCCCGACCGCCTGGCCTGGACCCCCGTCCTGACCGGCCTGTTCGCCGATGTCGACTTCCACCCCAGGGACAGGAATCAGGCCGTCGCGGGCAGCCTCCAGAACGGCCAGGCCTACTTCTCGACAGACGGCGGAGCCTCGTGGACCGTCGCGAGCCATGACGAGCCGTGGAACGGACGCGTCGAGGTGACCTATGCGGCCGCCGATCCCGCCACCGTCTATGCCTCGGTCCAGGGCAACTCCGGCGAGATCTGGCGCTCCACGGACGGCGGGCGGACCTACATGCCGCGAGCCGGCCACAACGCCCAGGGGGAGCTCGCCAGCTACCTGGGACAGCAGGGCTGGTACGGCAATTCGATCTGGGCCGGCGATCCCACCGACGCGGACCTGGTGATCGTGGGCGGCATCGATCTCTGGCGGAGCACCGATGGCGGCGATACGCTGGTCCCCATCAGCGACTGGCGGCAGAGCCCGCAATCGGCACACGCCGATCAACACTGCATCGTGGCGCACCCCGGCTTCGACGGCAACGGCCAGAGACGCGTCTTCTTCGGCAACGACGGCGGGATCTATCGCGCGGACGACATCCGCACGGTGGGCGGCGACAACGGCCGCACGGTCGGGTGGACCGAGCTGATCAACACGTTCACCGTCACCCAGTTCTACTCCGGCGCGGGCAACGCGCAGAGCGGCGTGATCGTCGGCGGGGCGCAGGACAACGGGACGCTCCGCTTCTCTCCCGCGGATGGCACGGAAGGGTGGACCGAGATGTTCGGCGGCGACGGGGGGTTCTGCGCCGCCGATCCCGACGATCCGAGCCATTTCTATGGCGAGTACGTCTATCTCAACATCCATCGCAGCACGGACGGCGGAAAGACCGCGGATTACATCAGCGGGAGCTTCTGGAACGGCCAGGACTGGGTCTGGAAGCTGCCGCCGTTCCGCATTCCGGACGCCAAGAACCAGAAGGCGCTCTTCGTCGCGCCGTTCATCCTCGACCCGAACCATTCCGATCACATTCTCGCCGGCGGCCTCTCGCTCTGGCGGACCACCGACGCGAAGACGCCCAACACCAACACGCGCGGCCCCGCCTGGACCTCGATCAAGGGGCCGGCGGGGAACGCCTGCATCAGCGCCATCGCGGTGGCTCAAGGGAGCTCGGATCTGATCTGGGTCGGCCACGAGAACGGCGACGTCTACCGCACCCGCACGGGAACCCAGACCAATCCCGCCTGGGAAAAGGTGGACGGCAACGGCCCCAACCCCCTGCCGGACCGCAACGGCACGGCGTTCGTGAGCCGGATCACCATCGACCCCCAGGACACCAACCGGGTCTACGTCACCTTCGCGGGCTACGAGCGCGGCAACGTCTGGCGGACGGCGGACGGCGGCCAGACCTGGAGCAACATCGGCAATGGGCTGCCGAAGGCCCCGGTCCACTGCCTGGCGATCCACCCCGGCCGCTCGAACCTGCTCTACCTCGGCACCGAGGTCGGCATCTTCGCGAGCGAGGACGGAGGCGCCACCTGGTCGCCCACCAACGAGGGGCCGACCAACTGCTCGGCGGACGATCTGTTCTGGATGGACCGCACCCTGGTCTGCGCGACGCATGGACGGGGAATGTTCAAGATCGATCTCTCGGGCGCATAGGAAAGCTTGTCATGGCATGGCGCGACCTGATCTCCTATTTCGTTCTCAGCTACTGGACCGTGCTCGTGTCCGAGCTGATCGGCGACCGGTCGATCTACACCGTGACGTCGCTCGCCATGCGGTTCCGTCCGCGGCTGGTCTACTGCGGCATCTCCGCGGCGTTCATGGGCAAGATGCTGGTCGCGGTCTGGTTCGGGAAGGTTTTGGGGCAGCTCCCCGCGTTCTGGATCAGCGCGATCAGCGCCGCGACGTTTCTCACCAGCGCGGTCTGCATCTGGTTGCACGAGGAGAAGCCGGCGCCGGAGGTTCCGGGCACCCCCAGGCCCTGGACCGGCGCGGTGTCGATCTCTTTCCTCGCCATCTTTTTTTCGGAGTGGGCCGACCTGGGCCAGATTTCGGCGGCGGCCCTGGTGATGAAATTCAACGCGCCCGGTCCGGTCTGGCTGGGGGGCTCGCTGGCCCTGTGCACCAAGGGCGCGCTGGCGCTGGCTCTCGGCGTGGGCGTCCGGGACCGGGTGCCGCGGCACCTCGTGCGCCTGCTCTCCGCCGCCTCCTGCCTCGTGCTCGCCGTTGTTTCGCTCTACGGTCTGCTCCCCTGACCCAGCCGCTCAAGTGACCTCACCCTCCAGGAACCGCGCCAGATACGGCGCGGTGCGGCTCGCCGGCGATCCGGCCACCTCGGCGGGCGGTCCGGAGGCGACCACGCGGCCGCCCTCGTCGCCCGCGCCGGGGCCGATGTCGATGACCCAGTCGCTCGCCGGCGACGACGCGCATGTCGTGCTCGACCACGATGACCGTGTTGCCCGCCTCGACCAGCCCGTCGAGCTGCGTCATCAGCTTCTCGACGTCCGCCGGGTGCAGCCCGGTCGTCGGCTCGTCGAGGACGTAGAGCGTGTTGCCGCGCTGCATCCGCTGCAGCTCGGTCGCGAGCTTGATCCGCTGCGCCTCGCCGCCGGAGAGCTCGGTGGCCGGCTGGCCGAGCCGCAGGTAGCCGAGGCCGACCTCGCCGCAGGACGTCGAGCGAGCGGCGCACCGTGCGGCTCGTCGGCGAAGAACTCCCAGGCGCGCGTCGACCGTCATGCCCAGCACGTCGGCGATGTTCTTGTCGCGGTACTTGATCTCCAGCGTCTTCGCGTTGTAGCGCGCGCCGTGGCAGGTCGGGCAGGGCGCGTAGACGCTGGGCAGGAAGAGCAGCTCGACCATCACGAAGCCTTCGCCCTCGCAGGTCTCGCAGCGGCCCTTTGGCGACGTTGAACGAGAAGCGCCCGGCGTCGTAGTGGCGGGCGCGCGCCGCCTTGGTCGCGGCGAACAGCTTGCGGACGTGATCGAACAGCCCGGTGTAGGTCGCCAGGTTCGAGCGCGGCGTGCGGCCGATCGGCTTCTGATCGACCCGCACCAGGCGCTTGATCCGTTCCATGCCCGCCGTGATCGTGCCACCCGTGGTGGCCACGGCGGCGCGCTCCAGCTCTTCGCCCTCCTCGTCCTCCGGCGGGATGTCGATGGCCGAGCTGCTCCGCGACCAGCTCGACCAGCGACCTGGCTGACCAGGCTCGACTTGCCCGAGCCGGAGACGCCGGTGACGGTCGTGAACACGCCGAGCGGGAAGGCGACGTCGAGCTCGTGCAGGTTGTTGCGCGTGACGCCGGCCAGGCGCAGCCAGCCCTGCGGCGTGCGCGGCGTCCGGCGGCGGGACGCGTGGCTCGCCGAAGAGATGGCGCCGCGGTCTGCGGACGCCTCGACCGTCTCGAGCCCGTCGGGCGGACCGCTGTAGAGCACGTCGCCGCCCTGCTCGCCCGCGGCCGGCCCGACGTCGACGATCCAGTCGGCGTGGCGGATCACGTCGAGCTCGTGCTCGACGACGAACAGCGAATTGCCGGAGGCCTTCAGCCGGTCGAGCGCGCGCAGCAGCGCCTCGGTGTCGGCCGGATGAAGCCCCGCGGACGGCTCGTCGAGCACGTAGACCACGCCGAACAGGTTCGAGCGCACCTGCGTGGCGAGCCGCAGGCGCTGCAGCTCGCCCGGCGAGAGCGTCGGCGTGCTGCGCTCGAGCGACAGGTAGCCGAGGCCCGAGGTCGAGCAGCACGGCGAGCCGCGCGCACGAGATCCTGCGGCGATCCGCTGGGCGACCATCGCCTTCTCGGGATGCTCCGCCGCCAGCTTCGCCAGGCCGGCGGCCGTCCCGTCGGCGTACGGCCGCAGGATGCTCGGCCAGCCGCTTCAGCGGCAGCGCGCGAGATGCTCGGCGATGTCGAGCCCGGCGAACGTCACCGACAGCGACTCGCGGCGCAGCCGCTTGCCGTGGCAGAGCGGGCATTCGCTGCTCAGCATGTACTGCGACGACCCGCTTCTTCATCAGCGCGCTCTGCGTGTTGGCGAAGGTGTGCAGCACGTAGCGCCGGGCGCCGGTGAAGGTGCCCATGGTAGCTCGGCTCCTCCTTGCGCTTGAGCGCGCGCCGCACCTCGTCCGGCGTCGTAGCCCGGCGTAGACCGGCACGGTCGGCTGCTCGTCGGTGAAGAGGATCCAGTCGCGGTCCTTCTTCGGCAGCTCGCGCCAGGGCCGGTCGACGTCGTAGCCGAGCGTGACCAGGATGTCGCGCAGGTTCTGCCCGTGCCAGGCGGGCGGCCAGGCGGCGATCGGCGCGCTCGCGGATGGTGAGCGAGTCGTCCGGCACCATCGAGCGCTCGGTCACCTCGTAGACCCGGCCGAGCCCGTGGCACTGCGGGCAGGCGCCCTCCGGCGTGTTCGGCGAGAACGACTCGGCGTAGAGCAGCGGCTGGCCGCGGCGGATAGTCGCCGGCGCGCGAGTAGAGCATCCGCAGCAGGTTGGAGAGCGTCGTGACGCTGCCGACCGACGAGCGCGTGGTCGGCGAGCCGCGCTGCTGCTGCAGCGCCACCGCCGGCGGCAGGCCGTCGATCTCGTCGACCTCCGGCACGCGCCATCTGGTGGAACAGCCGCCGGGCGTACGGCGAGACCGATTCGAGATAGCGCCGCTGCGCCTCGGCGTAGAGCGTGCCGAAGGCCAGCGACGACTTGCCCGAGCCGGACACGCCGGTGAAGACGACCAGCGCGTCGCGCGGGATGTCGACGTCGACGTTCTTGAGGTTGTGCTCGCGCGCCCCGCGCACGCGCACGAATCCCGTAAGCCCTTCGGGCACAGTCTGTTGAGGATCGTCAGCTCTTCTCATCGTCCGGCCAGGGTCTTTGTGCCAGAAGCGTGCCATCCATCGCCTCACCCTCGCCTGAAACTTTGACAGTTTGCGATTTATACATGCTGTCCCCTTTCTTTCTTTGAAGGGCACCTGAATCGATAGAGAGCTGTCTTATTGGCTCGATAGAGCTCGCGATCGATTGCCACCGGTGTTCCTGGCGGTCCGTCCCGATCCGTGTCACGGATCCAGGCGGCCCGTCTTGTCTTCAGTGGATCGACTTCATGGAGGAAGGTGCATGAGATCTCTCAAGGTGCTGGTGCTGCTGCTCGTCCTGGTGGTGGTGGTCCTGCCGCTCGCGGCTCCCGGGAACGTCGAAGGCCAGATCGCCATCCCGCCGCCGGACGACGGCGCGCTGGATGCGCCGGAGGCGCCCACCGGCTTCGACAACTTGACCAACGGCTTGGTGGGGCAGGATGCGCACAACGACGATCGGACGACGTTCAAGGCCAACAAGGCGGCGATGGACGGGCTGGGGCCGACCTTCAACGGGAACTCTTGCGACGGCTGCCATTCGATCCCGGTGACGGGCGGGGTCAGCACGACCACCGAGCTGAGGGCCGGGCACCTGAACGCCAGCGGCGACTTCGTCTCCGCGACCGCGTTCGTCAACCACGGCCTGGAGCCCATCCCCAACCGCTCCCTCATCAACCTGAAGGCCACCTGCGCCGACGCCCAGGAAACGCTGCAGCCGGTCGACGACATCCGGGCGCTGCGCCTGACCACCAACCTGCTGGGCGACGGCTTCGTCGAAGCCATCAGCGACTCCGTGCTCGACAACGTCCGCCTGAGCCAGCCGGCCGACCTGCAGGGGCAGCGCATCATCGTGCCGGCGCTGGAGGGGGGCTCCGGATTCGGGCGTTTCGGCTGGAAGGATCAGCACGTCAGCATCCTCTCGTTCGCCTCCGACGCCTACCTCAATGAGATGGGCATCTCGAACCGGCTGAACCCGAACCGGCACGACTTCACCCATCAGTGCCTTCCCGACCCGGCCGATCCCGAGGACGACGCGAACGACATCGATACCTTCGCGCGCTTCATCCGGGCGACCAAGGCGCCGCCGCGCGACCTGACCCTGGCGAACACCGCCGCGGCCAAACGGGGCGAGACCCAGTTCAAGACCCTGGGTTGCGACACCTGCCACCACCCCTCCTTCACCACCGCCAACGCCGGCACGCCGATGGCCAACGGCGATCCGGTGCCCGCCGCCCTGGGGCACAAGCGGATCCACCCCTACAGCGACTTCCTGCTCCACAACATCGGCACCGGCGACGGCATCGTGCAGGAAGGCAGCCCGCAGAGCACCCGCAACAAGGTCCGCACGGCTCCCCTGTGGGGCGTACGCACGCACCAGGTGTTCCTGCACGACGGTTCGGCGACGTCGCTCCAGGACGCCATTCAGCGCCATGACGGCCAGGCGCTCGGGATCACCGCCAAATTCAACAAGCTGAACGATACTCAGCAGCAGGATCTGATCACGTTTCTAATGTCTTTGTAGCTTGAACGGCTTCACGGGCGCGGAGTTGCGCGTTAAACTCCGCGCCATGAACCGACTCACCCGCCGCGACTTCCTCGGCGCCACGGCCGTCTCCGCGGCCGCGCTCGCTTTTCCACAAGCCCTGCGCTCCGACGCCGGCCTCGACGCCATCCAGGCCGAGATCGTGAAACGCCACGCGGAGGGCGTCGCGCGCCTCCAGGAATGGGTGCGGCAGCCTTCGATCGCCGCCGAGAAGCGGGGGATGGAGGAGGGGTGCGCGCTCCTGATGCGTTTCGCGCGCGAGGCCGGATTTCAGCAGGTCGTCCGCGTCCCCACCGACGGCCAGCCCGGCGTCTTCGCCACGCTGGACGCCGGCGCGGCGCGCACCGTCGGCCTCTACTTCATGTACGACGTCAAGCAGGCCGATCCCGCCGAGTGGTCCTCGCCGCCGTGGGAGGCGAGGATCGTCGACAAGCCCGGCTTCGGCAAGGTCCTGATGGGCCGCGGCGCGGTCAACCAGAAGGGTCCGGAGGCGGCGTTCCTGGCCGCCCTTCACGCCATCCACGGCGCCGGCCGGAAGAGTCCGGTCAACCTCGTGCTGGTGGCGGAAGGGGAGGAGGAGATCGGCTCGCCGCACTTCCGGCAGGTCGTCCAGCGCCCCGAGGTCGCCGCCGCCCTCCGGCGCTGCACGAGCGTCTTCATGCCGGCGGCGTCGCAGGACCCGGACGGCACCGTGACCGTGTCGCTGGGCGCCAAGGGGGTGGTCGAGCTGGAGCTGGTGGCGAGCGGCGAGAAGTGGGGGAGGGGACCCAGGAAGGACGTCCACTCGAGCAACCGGGCGCGGCTCGACAGCCCGGCGTTCCACCTCGTGCAGGCGCTGGCCACGCTGGTCGATGCCGCCGGGGATCCGGCGATCGACGGCTTCGCCAGGGCCGTCCGGCCCCCCTCGGCCGCCCAGCGCGCGATGCTCGACACCGCGGCGGCGCGTCTGGACAAGGCCACCGCCAAGCGCCTGCTGTCGGCGGACCGCTGGGCCCACGACGACTCCTGGCGCGCCTCGCTCGACCGTTTTCTGTTCACGCCCACGGTGAACATCGAGGGGCTGGTCGCCGGCTATACCGGGCCGGGAGGCAAGACCGTGCTCCCGCACCGGGCCGTGGCCAAGCTCGATCTCCGCCTGGTGCCGGACATGACCTATGACGGGGCCGTGGCCGCCCTGAAGGCGCACCTCGCCAAGCGCGGCTTCACCGACGTCGAGGTCAACCCGAGCGGCGGCTACGACCCGACCAGCACGGAAGCGGACGCGCCCGTGATCCGCGCCGCGATGTCCGTCTACCGCCGCGCGCACCTCGACCCGATCCTCTGGCCCCGCAACGCCGGCTCCTACCCCGGCTACGTCTTCACCGCCGACCCCCTGAAGCTCCCCGCCGGCCACTTCGGCCTCGGCCACGGCAGCGGCGCCCACGCCCCCGACGAATACCTCGTCATCGAGTCCGCCAATCCCAAGGTGATGGGCTGGGACGGGGCGGTGCGCTCGTTTGTGGATTATCTGTACGAGCTGGCTACGGTGGCCTGAGCCAAAGAGGCGCCGCCCCTAATAGCCGCTCCTCCAATTCGAGATGCGCAAGAGTACCCCGAGCGCGAACTGACCACCGAAGGGTACGTCGTCCGGCTGGAGCGATCTGCCGTCAATCTGCTGCCGCTGGAGTTTTGACCGCACTCACTCTTCCGCGCCGGAGCTGTGCAGGCAGCTCATGGAACGATTCCGCAAGATGACAGCTTTGTTGATGACTGCTTCCTCTCGCTTTGTGGTATGTTCGGCACAAAGCGAAAGGATCGCCCCTAGCGGCGTCGGCGGTTTGCTGGCCAGCGCCGCTTTGCTTCCTATTCCTAGAGAAAAGGACTTATGAGCAATCATCTCATCATTGGTCTCGGTGGTACCGGGGGCAAGATCATCCGGGAGCTTCGTAAGACCGTCTACCAGCAGTTCCGCAAGGAGAACCCTGACGGGGCTAACGTCGAGTACCTCTATGTCGATTCCAGCGACCAGGATATGGGGATCGACAATGAGGACTGGAAGATCCTGGGCACCAGCGTCCAACTCGGCAAAAAGAATCAACTGCTCATCACGGAAGGGGATCTCGCGTCTCGCGTCGAGAACGCGAATCAATATCCGGGCATCCGCGGCTGGCTCGGTGACCGAAACCTCTGGCTTCCCTATCTGCGCACCGTTCAGGGGACCAAGGCCGCGGGGGGGCAGCGCCGCCGTCTGGGACGGTTCCTATTCGCCTGCAATGTGGATCGATTCCGCGCTCAGCTCGATCTGCTGGTGCAGGATCTCCACCGCCGTGGGAGCGACAACGCCGTCAATTTCCACGTCATTTGCGGTTTGGCCGGTGGCACGGGGAGCGGCAGCGTGATCGACGTGACGGCCCAGATCCGCGCCGCCTATCCGCAGAAAAAGGACCGCATCCTCCTCTATGCGTTGATGCCCGAGACCCACCCGAACCCGAGCTGGGCTATCTCCGGCTTCTACCAAGCCAACGGTTACGCCGCCCTGCTGGAGCTCAACGCGCTCTCGGTAGGGGCCTACGATCCTCACGACCTGACCGGCCGGCAAGAGCGTTTGGAGCTTACCGATCCGTTCAATGGTTGCTATGTCTTTACCAACGAGAACGAGAACGGTGTGCCGGTGGACGTGGCCCGGGAGCTGCCGGCCATCGTGGCAGACTTCCTCTACCAGAAGGTGGTGGCCGTCAAGGACGCTGCCAACTGGGAGGACCTCGGGCGGATGGAGAACGCCGAGAACGGCGACAGCAAGCCCGAAACCACCGGCCGCAGCAACCGTCCGGAGCGCAGCAAGCGCTTCCTCACCTTCGGCATCAAGCGCTTGGCCATTCCCGAGCAGGAGATCACCGAGTATCTGACCTACAGCTTCGCGCGCCAGGGCGGGCTCCAGCTCCGGTACAACAACTGGACCGACACTGCGGGGTTCATCGACGAGCCCAAGAATCAGGATTACTTCGAATTCGTCCATCGCAAGGAGACTCAAGGCCGCTGGGCGCTGACGGACGACCACATGACGCTCTCCGAGGGCGTCCTTCCCGAGGACTTGAGCAACAAGCGCTGGAAGACGATCGAGGCCGAGTGGCAGACGGTGATGCCCAACTTCAAGACCCTCATCTCCACCAACTACGAGGAGAAGTACTGGCTTGACGAGTTGGCCAAGGTTTGTGAGAAGCGGTTCGATCAGGATTACCGCGGCTTCGGTGTCGCGTCGTTCTACAAGACCAAGCACAAGTCCCGGCGCGAGCACGCTCTGGAAATCCGTCGCCGCGTGGAAGGGGAGCTGTTCGCGGACTGGAAGAACGGCGCCCGCTCCATGGCCGAGATCTCCCGCGTGGTCGCCGCCCTGCGCGAGACGCTCGAGGAGCGCGGCAAGCTGTTCGATGAGCGCATGCAGACGCTGCGCAACGACGAGGAGCGGGTGCGTGCCCAGGTCACCGCCAACACTCAGGAGTGGGCACGTACCGGGGCCATCAAAAATCTGGTGCTGCGTACCCACGACCGCCTGTTCGACGCCCAGGCGGTGGCGCTCCAGGAGCTCTACATCTACCTGACTCGCTTGGAGGGCCTTCAGTTCGGCCGCAAGCTCGTCGAAGAGGTCATGGCCGAGCTCGACGATCTCAAAGGCCAAGTCGATCAGGCGGCGAGCACCATCGGCACCGCCGTCGAGGCCTTCGAGAAGGGAATGGCCCAGCGCGTTAACGACCCGGCGGGGAAGCTCGACTTCAAAAAGCAGCTCATCCGTTTCTACGATTCTGACCAGGTCAAGCGCACCACTGGCGCGCTGGTGCGCAACGAGGACGAGCAGAAGACCCAGGTCGCCCGCATCCGTCAGGCCATCACCGACCGGCTCGGTGAAAACCCTTCGTTCACCCTGTTCAATCAGCGGATCACGCGCACGATCTTCATGGATACGCTGGAGAAACAGTCGAAGGAGAACGCCGAGATCGCGCACAACACTCTGGTGACCAATCCCAAGGAGAAGGTCCTGGGCGTCAGCGTCGTCGCCAAGCTCAAGGACCGCTATCAGGACGAGCAGGAGTTGCGAGCCTTCGTCGCCGACCTGATCCGCCACGCAGGCAACTTCGCCACGATCAACGAGGCTGAGCAGAAGAATTTCGAGGCTGGCTCGCCCAATCAGATCTGCCTGCGCAGCTTCGCCGTCCTGCTCCCCAAGTCGGACGACGAGTTCGTCGGCACCCTGAAGGCCTCGTTCACGCGGGGTATGGGAGCCGGGCGCGGCGGGCTCACCTTCGTGGAGTCGGGAGGCCGGCCGAACGAGATCTGCCTCGTCTCGCTGACCAACATGATCCCCCTTCGCGCACTCGAGATCACCAAGTTCCTGCGCGATCGGTACGAGGATGTCCTGCGCACGGCGGCCAATCCGGCGGAAGCCCGCATGTTCCTCCACACCGAGGGGGACGGCGCGCAACTGCCCGGCCTGTTCGCCCGGCAGGCCCGGGAGGAGGCCGCGCCTTACCTCCTTCTCGGCACGGCACTGGGCCTCATTCAGGAGAACAAGAGCTCGAGCACCGGCCTCACCTCGCTTCTCCTTCTCTCCAAGGACGAATATGGCCTCGACCGCGACCCTGTCAACCTCGGCCGTTCGCTGCCTGACGCGCTCGAGAAGCTCGACGCCGCGGGGCTCACCGACCTCATCGAGGCGGTGGACAAGGCTCTGGGCAGTGCCGAGTGGAAGCACGTCGACAAGAAAGACGCCCTGTGGCAGGCCGTCGTCGCTCAGGTCCAGACCCTCAAGGAGCAGTGCGGCAACGATCTCCAGGATCCGGTCTTCCGGAAGTTCAACGAGTCCGCTCGCAAGTCCATCGAGATGATAATGAACCGCGGCTGAGGAGGCTTGGCATGGCGACGCAGGTCGGCATCTGCACCAACATCGGCAACTGCGCCCTGGCGGACCGGGGAGAGAGGATCTCCATCCCGATCGGCGGAACGTTCGTCTGTCCAGAGTGCCAGCGCGAGCTGTCGCCCGTGGGCGGTGGAGGCTCAAAGGCCCGACCGCGGCCCCGGATCCTCCTCGTCGCGCTAGTTGGTCTCCTGCTTTTCGCTGGTCTCGCGGGAGCCTTGTGGTTCCTCTTCCACGGCCGCACTTCGCCAGAGAGCGGCGCCGCCCCCGCGCCGCCCCCTCCCGGGGCGCCGGCCGCTCCGGCTTCCCCCGCGGGCAACGACGAGGTAGTCCTCCGGCTCCAGGGATCGAGCACTATCAGTGAGAGCCTGGCGCCGGCCCTGGCCGAGAAGTTCCTGGCCAGCCAAGGCGCGCGCGACATTCGGCGCCAGCCCTTGGGCACGGAGGAGACACGGGTGGTCGGTACCCTCGACGATGGCCCCAGGGCGATCGAGATCCGGGCGCACGGCACCGGCACTGCCTTCGAAGCTCTGGCCTTTAACAGTGCCGACATCGGCATGGCCTCGCGGCCCGTCCGGCCGGACGAGAAGAGCCGCTTCGCTTCCTTGGGCGACCTCACTTCCCGGGCCAGCGAGCACGTCCTGGGCCTCGACGGCCTGGCTGTCATCGTTCACTCCGCTAATCCGCTGGACGCGCTGTCGCTCGATCAGGTGCGGGACGTCTTCACCGGCCGGGTCACCGATTGGTCGCAGGTGGGAGGGACGGCGGGTCCGATCCAACTCTACGCGCGGGATGAAAAGTCTGGCACCTTCGAGACCTTCCGTGAGATCGCACTGCGCGGCCAAGGGCTCGCCGTCGGCGCCCGACGCTTCGAGAACAGCAGCGAGCTCGCGCGGAGTGTGACGGGTGACCCGCGCGGCATCGGCTTCATCGGCCTTGCGTTCGTGAACGGCGCCAAGACGTTGCGCGTCGCGGCCGACAACGGTACTGTGGCGATACGACCCACCGTGCTGTCCGTGCGTACGGAGGACTACCCCCTCTCGCACCGACTCTACCTCTATACGGCGGCCACGCCCTCGAACCCCTGGACTAAGCAGTTCGTCGACTTCGCCCTGTCGGATGCCGGCCAGAGTGTCGTAGAGGCCACCGGCTTCGTGGGGCAAACCTTGGCCCGCCAAGCCCTGGCCGCCGCTACGGAGACCCCGGCACCCCGGACCGGCCTGCCGCCCGGCTACGCCCGCTTCACGCAGGGCGCCGAGCGTCTGCCGTTCAATTTCCGTTTCCGCACCGGCAGCGACGAGTTGGATACCAAGGCCTACCGCGACCTCGGCCGTCTCGTGCAACTCATGACCAACCCGGACTATCAGCGCCGGCAGGTCCTGCTCTTCGGCTTCGCGGACGCGCAAGGGGCGGCCGCTGCCAACCTGACGCTCTCCCGAAACCGCGCCCAAGCCGTGCGGGCGGCGCTGGAGAGCGAAGGCATCCGGCCCACGGTGGTGGAGAGCTTCGGCGAAGAGCTGCCGGTGGCGGACAACGACACTCCCGAAGGGCGGGAGAAGAACCGGAGAGTCGAGATCTGGCTGCGGCGTTGACGCGCTTCTTGCCATCCTTCAGACGCCGTCGAGCAGCCGTGCGAAGCGCGGGTCCTGCCGCAACGATCCGAGCGCTGGGTTCTGCCTCAGGTCTTCATGCACGGCGGTACGATCGATATGGCCGACGCGGCTTAGGAGCGAGACCGCCCGCTCCAGGTGCCCGAGAGCGGACTCGGTCTCACCTTTGCGCGCAAAATAGCAGCCGTAGTTGTAGTGCGCCGCCCAGTTGTCGGGCTCGATGGCCAAGGCCCGTTCATAAGCTTGGCGCGCATCCTCCTCGCGATTGGTGAGGATGCAGACGCCGCCCAGCGCCGCCCAGGCATTGGCGTTCTCGGGATCTTCCTCGGTGGCCTGTAGAAAGTCGGCGTGTGCCCTGTCAAACAGCTTCTGTGCGACCAGCAACTGGCCGGAGCGCACCTTCCTGCAGGCTTCGAGGACGTGGGACAGCCGGGTGCGCTGGAACTCCGGGTAGAACTTGGCTAGGGTGGGATCGCCGGCGAGCAACTTGTTGACCTCCTCTGCTTCACGTTCTCCCGCCTGACAATCGTGATAGATCTCGCGGAGCTTCGCCCCGAGTTGGCTCAGCGTACCCGCGTCCTGGGTCCCGGGCTGTCGGAAGGTACTAAGGGCGATAGTTACCACACCGCAGGTGGCCGTGAGAAGAGCTGCAAGCGCCGTTATGTCCTTCGGACGGAACGGGGCCTTCGTGGCGGCGAGCTTTCGATTGCAGCCAGGGCAATAGACCTGACTCAGAGCGATGGGTTGCCCACGGCGTAAGCAACCCGTTGACTTGCAGGTCTTACCGATCACTTTCCGGAACAACGCCATAGCCTATCTCCAAAACGGTCGCTCGTCCCCCTACTGGTGCCGGAGCTGAATCTCCAACACCACGGGCTTGCCAGCCAGGTTGACGGCGTAGGTACCGATCTCGGAGGCGCTCTCCGCCTCTGTTTCGAGGATCAGGTCCTTGCCGCCGCGAATCTCATTCGCTGTCTTCACGACCGCTTGGGTGGAGTAGGCGTCCATCCGCGGCCTGATCTCGAAGGTGTCGAGGTCCTGCTGGGCGCGGCCGAACACAACCAGGATCTTCTCGGTGCCGGATGATCTGTCGAACTTGAACCATGCTCTGCCAGTGGGTAGGATGCGGTCTTCGCCGGCGATGATCCGGTTGTCATCCAGCCCTTTGGCGGGGTCGGGGAAGAGGACGCTGGAGGTGCCGCTGGAGCCCAACTGAATGAGGGCGACGTTGCCGTCCGCATTGCTGAGGAAGTGCAGACGAATCTTTTCCCCGGAGCGGAAGATCCGGTTGTCGGTAACTTGCTGTCCCTTACCGTCCCGGTCGACGAGCTCGATCCAATAGCTGAGGCCGAGCGTGGAGCTGTTCTGTGCGGTTCTCGTCAGCGCCCGGCGTATGTCCGATAGGCCGTTGTTGGGCTCCGTTTTTTGCGTCACCTTGATAGAACTCCCGGCAGTCCTTTTCTTCTGCGCTGGAGAGGTTTTCTTCGTAGAACCTGGAGCCGTAAAAGTGTTCGGCTGGGAGGCACTGACGACGGAGCCGTCCGTGCAGTCGTAGAACAGTTCCTTGGCTCCCTTGACCGGAGCGTCGCCAGCCGCGAGCAGGCTGCGGCTTCCGAGGACGAGGAGGATAAGAAGCGAGAGGCGCGATTTCATGGGGTCGATCTCCTGGCAGGTTGATTCGGGCTCATTGTGGCTTGGAGGAGCCCTTGGACTTCGCCGTCTTGGTCTTGACCTTGGCGCCGCCCTTACCGCTCGCGACCTCCTGGATGCGCTGGATGATCCGAGGGTTGACCTGAGACTCAGAGAGAGCGACTAGGCCGTCCGGCGAGACGTCGAAGCTGTGTTTGGCCGCTGAATTGATCGAAGTGAGGATGATATCTTCCGACAAACCGGCGCGCACCATCTTGATCACCGAGGCGTTGTTCATGGCACCGGGCTCGGCAAGCGATTTACCCCCCGGCACGGAATCGACAGGTGCGGCCGCGGCGGCCACCTGGGTCTCGGCATAGTGGTCTTTGAACTCTTTCAGCTTGCGGTAACTGACGAGGGCCGACCGGACACGTTCGAGAGGCGACGCCGTTTTTTTGCTGGCGACGATGCTGTCGTAACCTTGAGAGAAGAACTTCTCCTGCGGGTTGCTCTCGAGAGCCTGGTTGTAATAATCGGCGGCCTGTTCGAGGTACTTGAGGGTGGTGTCCTCTGTTTCCGCGCTGTAACCCAACGCCTCATAGGCGGTTCCTATCGCATACTTCCGGTAAGCTTCATCCTCGGCCTTCGCCTTTTGGGGGAGGCCTTCCAGCGCCTCGAGGTACTTGTTCCAGAGATTGGCCTCGGCGAGACGGATGTAGTTCTCCAGGCTTCCCTTCGGCAGGAGCACGCCGATGCGCTCGCGGGTGGGAGTGAGGTTCGTGACCACACGGTTCACCACCATCTGGACGCCGATGTTCTCCAAGTTTCCCTGGTCCGGCGCGCCGTTCCCTTCCTGAAAGGACTTCTCGAAATTGGACTGCACCGAATCTGAATCCAGGTTTCTGCGCTGTGCCAGGTCGGTGACTTTGTAGGTAGAGGTGAAGTGGTATTTCACCGTTTTGAACTTGACGTCTACATCATAGTCCTGGTAGATCGCCTTACCCTTGCTGTCCTTGCCGACCTTACGGCTTTGCGTCATGCGCCGGGTGTCCCAACTCTCGGCATATTCGTTCTGGGTCACCGCGACATCGATCATCGTCTGAGGATGTGAGGAGTCGGAAGTCAAGCGATTGTCGTTGTTCAGCAATTCGCTTTCAAGCTGGCTCTGGATCCTCGACGCCACGTCGGCGTACTGGGGATTCTGGCCGGTCGCCTTGACTGCGATGCGAGTGCCCATCAAATAGACTTTGGGCGGATTGACGCGGGTCAGCGTCGCCACTTTCTTGGTGAAGACGGTCATGCCGAAGCCTTCTCCCGCGATCGCGGGGAGAGGTGCGAGCATCATCAAGACGGCGAAGGTCATTCCGCGAGGACTCCATGGAAGTCGCATATTCATCCGTGCTCTCCTTTTAAAAAAACCAGGCCCGTTCAGTTCGCCCCGGCTTGCGAGCGCGGCATGACTCCGATTTTCACGTCACCGGGGCCGTCCGCGGGCACCATCTGGGGATGTTGAAAAGATTGCTTCTCCCGCGCCACCGCGTCAGGCACCCGCTGGGTGAGGTAGCCGAAGATCTCTTTGACGGTCGGCGGCTCGGGGCCCTTCTTCAGGGCTTCCATCAGAAAATAGGTGAAGTAGCTGTTCCTCAGGTTGTCGCTCTCGAACGACCGCTCGTTGTCCCTGCTGGAGGTGATGACGAAAGTGCCCTCTCCCGAAAGGAAGAGCTTGGCGGTCTCGCGGTCGACGCCGACGCCGTCGCCGTCGATCGTCAGCCCCTTGGAGCCGGCTTGGCCGCTGAAGCAGGTGTCGAGGAAGACGACCTTCCGCCGTGCCTTGAGCAAAGCGGCCCGCTGGGAAAAGCCCTGGTAGTCGAGAGCGTCGACCCAGATGTTCTTGACCTGCGTGTCGTAGGTCACGATATAGCCGACTCCCATCAGCCCTTTCTCGGTCTGCTTCTGGGAGCCGTGGCTGCTCACGTACATGAAGACCAAGTCGTCCTCCTGCACTTTGAGGAAGAGGTCCTGAAGAGCGTTGAGAATGTTGGCCCGGGTGGCCTTCACGTTGGTCAGCAGGATGACGTTCTCCGGCTTGAAACGTCCGTACCGAGGATCCTGGAGCACGCGCGCCAGATCCTCGGCGTCCTTGGCGGCGAACTGGAGCCGGGGGATCTGGGGGTCTTTGAAATCGCCGATGCCGATGACGAGAGCGTACTTCTCGCGGACGTAGCTGGGCAGGGGAGCCGGCGCGGGGGTAGTGGCGCGGGACCCGGCGCCGCACTCCAGGTCGGAGATGCCGTTGAAGATCGCCCGGTCCTTGTAGAAGCGGGCCTTGGTATCGCCCAGAGCGGTGGCTGCGCAGTAGGAGTACTTCCAGGCGTCGCCCAGCGTCGAGCAGAGGTCGCGGGCCGTCGCCAGCTTGCGGAGCGCCCGTTGATAGTCCACCTGGCCGGAGGCGAACATGGTGCGGACTTCGCCGACGATGGCTTGGGCCTGCGCGCAGGCGGAGTCGGCGCGGCAGGGGAGCTCGCCGAGCGGGAGGACCATCAGCAGCAGGAGGAGCGGACGTGAAAATCTTGTCATGGGAGGAACCCTTCAGCCGAGCAGCCGTGCGAAACGCGGGTCGCGGCGCAGCGGCGCGAGGACCGGATTGGTGCGGAGATCATCGAGGACGGCGGACCGATCGATGCTGCCGGAGCGGCTGAGGAGGGAGACCGCCCGGTCCAGATGCAGGAGGGCGGCCTCAGTCTCACCCTTCCGCGCGAAATAGAAGCCGAAGTTGTAATGCGCAATCCAACTGTCGGGATCGACCGTCAGCGCCCGTTCATAGGCCTGGCGCGCTTCCTCCTCACGCCGGGTGAGCATGTCAACCCCGCCCAACGCGGCCCAGGCGCCGGCGTTCTGAGGATCTGCCACGGTGGCCTGGAGGAAGTCCTCCCGTGCGTGCTCGAAGAGCTTCTGCGCCACGAGTTCCTGGCCGGTGCGGATCTTGCGGCTGGCTTCGATGATGTGAGGGAGCTGGCTCCGCTCGAGCTCCGCGTAGGTCCGAGCCAGGGCGGGATCGCCGGCAAGCAACTTCGCGAGATTCGCTTTTTCCGCTGCTCCGTCTTCGCCGTTGCGATAGATCTCGCGCAGCTTGGCTTCTATTTGTTGCTGGGCATCCGCTGGGGAGCGACGCGGCACGCTGACGTTGTGACTGCCGGGCGGAGTCGCCGCGCGCCGGACGTGCCTCGGGCGAGCATACGTGAGAGCGCTGTAGATAATTCCAGCCAGCACGCCGAAGATCAGAAGAACGGCGAGGAATTGCCGAAGGTGGGCCGGAGCCGTCATCTCGAAGAGCGGCTTGCCGCACTCCTCACATTGGTTCTGGCTCAGCTCAGCGCTCTGACCCTGGAACGTGCAATTCTCTTGATTGCATGTCTTGCCGACTACCTTGCGGAAGAACCGCGCCATGAAATCTCCAAATAATGTCTTCATGCTACCTGGAACAAGCCTCAAGAGTCAACGAAACAATTAATAACGAGGAAACATAGACATATGTGCCAAGGCGCATGTTGCCAGGCTCGACAACGGTTTACCCGAATGTCGAAGGGCCAACCCTCTTGGACAGGACCTCGGGAGAGCTCCTCCGACGGCCCACTTCACGGACTGTCGGCCGAAAGATCCGGGGATGTGCCGCGTCTGTCGATCGAAGATCTGGATGATGTGACCGTCGCGCTGCGCACTCAGAACGGGCAACATCGCGCTTCACATTCACGACACCAAAGAAATTCGTCTCGCTCTGACCGCTGAGGTTCTCCTACGCCCAAAGCAGGTTGACTTGGTAGGCCTCGAACTGCCGGTCGACGGTGAGGATTTCCAACTCCTCCAGTTGGGCTTGTGCGATGAGAAGGCGGTCGAAGGGATCCGCATGATGAAGCGGCAGGCTGCCGGCATGCAACGCATGGCTGTGCTGAATGGGCAGAGGCGAGGTGCCGCTCGTTTCCATCCGGGAGAGGACGTACTCTACCGGCGGCAAGGGGAGGGGGAGCTTCCCGAGCGCGTATTTGATCGCGATCTCCCAAGAACTGACGGCAGAGAGGAAGATCTGGTTTCCGGGATCTTGAAGTAGCGTCCGAGCCTGCTGGGACAACCGCTGCGGCTTGGTCTGCAGCCACAGCCAGCAGTGAGTGTCGAGGAGGATTCTCAAGACTGGAAGAGGGCCAGAACCTCGTCCGGTAGGGGTGCGTCGAAATCTTCGGGGACTTCGAAGAGCCCCTCGTCCTGACCGAAGACCCGCTGCGGCTTGGGATCAATCGGAACGAGCTTGGCCACCGGCTTGCCCGCTCGGGCGATCACGATCTCCTCGCCGCCAGCTACCCGCAGCAGCAGGCGGGAGAGATGTGTCTTGGCCTCATGGACGTTGACCTCTGCCATACCCAGATAGTGGACTAAGGAGCGGACTAAGTCAAGTCGAAAGAAGTGCCAGCGTATTACCCCTCAACCCTGCTGCTCCATCGGCAGACCATGATTTCGTTGATCGCTGCCCGGAAAGTGCCCCGGAAAGTGCCAGTCGATTCTCTGGCATACTGGTACGAGCCGACCGCGAAGGTCTCGAAGTTCGGAAACCAACTCGGTTCACTCTATGGATGCTGTCTCTCTCAGGTAGGTTTCCCGATCGAGGCCGTAGCACAACATCTCCCGCCCGAAATGGTTGATGCGGTCTTGTAGCCTCTCGCCAATACGCTCAGCCACCCGGATGGAGGCTTGATTCTCCGGATGTATAAGGCTGATGACACTATTCGTCTTCAAGGTGGAGAAGGCATGGCCAGAGCCGCCCGTGCCGCCTCGGTGGCATAGCCGTTACCCCACCCGTGCCGTGCCAGAGTCCAGGCGAGCTCGAATCCGGGCCAGCCTTCGGGTGCGGCGAAGCCGACCATTCCAAGGAATGCGCCAGTCTCTTGATGCTCCACCGCCCACATGCCGGCACCCCTGAGTTGCCAGTGACCTATAACGAAGGCCAGGTGCCGCCAGGACCGGCCTCGATCCCACGGCTCCTGCCCTGAGCCCAGGTACCGCAAGACCTCCGGGTCTGCATGGAGCGCGGCGTAGTCGTCGATGTCACTCGTGCGAAACGGCCGCAGTCGCAGCCGTGGTGTTTCCAGAGTAGGGATTTCCAGCATGCAGGGAATGTAGAGAAACAGGAGGGAACTGCGAACAAGGACTCAGAATGGGGACTGCGTGTCCCGTGAAGGGGACAAGAATCTGCTCTCCGGAGGAAGAGAGATGCGGGGCGAGGGGTGCTTTTTCCCTCGCCTCGCAAACCTGTCGCTTGCCTAATGCAGGTTGGCTTATTGTCCAGAGCTCACTGGAGAGGGCTGTGTTGTGCTGGGAGCTGGATTTCCGAACGGGTCAACTCCACTGCCTGCCTTCCCAAACGGGTCGGTCGAGCTGCCTGCCTTCTCCCAGATCTGACTTACGCCAGCCCATACCTCGGACAGTACTCCGGTGACGCTGAGCCGGGACTGCCATGCTTCTCGTGGCCGATGCTCGAAAGTCTGCGCAGCGGAGAGCGGCCCCGCAACGAGGAGAAGCATGAGGAGGAGGGGCGCTACACGGAGGCGGCGCGGAAGGATCATATTGTGCTCCTGTCCAGGCGGCCCAGCCGACACCCACCATGGCTGCCGGGTTCCGCCCTCTTATAGAGGGTGCCACAAGGGACGGACAATCAGTCCCCCGAACGGTACAGGGTGCGGACCCGAGGGATTAACGTCGGGAGCAGGGCACGGATAGGCGCGCTCTTTTCCTCTCAGGGCACTACCTGTGTGAAAGCCAAAGTTCGCCTTTCAAGGTATGCTGCCGACACGCATGGAGGCCCCCCGTATGGAGCACGACGAGCCGGTCACAAGGTGCGAGGTAGGGACGTGACGCGAGTGAGAAAGCATCGGGAGAGCCGAGAGTCCGCTCCGCTGGGTCGGGTGCTCGCGGTTTTGCGGGCCGCGCTCGATTTGACCCAGTCGGACCTTGCCCGGCTCTCGGGAGTGAAGCGATCGTCGATCTCGGAATACGAGCGAGGAAGGAGCACTCCGGACGCCATAACCCTCGAGCGTCTCCTTGCCGCCATGCGCTTCCGGTGGACCGCGCTTGACCTCGGAGGCTGGTTCGTTGATCGGCTCTTGAGCGACTGTCGGCTGCCTGAAGGCGAAGGCGCCCGAGAGGGGACCGCTCCTCTGCTCGTGACCGCGTCGGCCCTGGCGACCCGACTCAGTGCCGACGTGATAGCGGTAAGTCAGACTGTGGGACGATTGAGCAAATTGGTCCTCACGCTCCAAGAGGAGCGGAAGACTATAAACCTGCCATCAGAGACCGGCCATCCGGGTGCTCCCGCGAGGGATCGCAGAGCTGAGCGACGAGCGGCCCAGACGCTGTGGGCTCAGA
Organism: uncultured Acidobacteriota bacterium; assembly: GCA_963698025.1. Taxonomy (GTDB): domain Bacteria; phylum Acidobacteriota; class Thermoanaerobaculia; order Multivoradales; family UBA5704; genus DATARR01. Next base: position 6,571,776 of record OY969112.1, read on the forward strand.
TCAAGCCGCTTTCCCGGAAGGAGCAGATAAAAGCGCTCCAGGGCGCTCCCCCCGAAGTGCAGTGGGCGGTCTGCGAGCTCCTGTGGATCGAGAGTCAGCGCCTGTGTGGCGAGGACCCGGTGCAAGCGGCGTTTCTCAGCGAGCTCGCGCTCAACGCTGCCGATCTTGCCGAGGGCGGCGAGGGCGTGCGCGCCAAACTGCGGGGGATTGCCTGGGCGCATTTCGGAAACGCCCTGCGCGCCCAGCATGACTTGGAAGGCGCGGAGCGCGCTTTCCTCTCCGCCGACGAGATCTGGAAGGCCGGAGAAGGTGTGGCCGATGGGCTCCTCGAGGAGGGGCTCATCTTCGCTCTGAAGGCTTCCTTGCGGCGAGATCAGCGAAGGTTTGATGAGGCGAGAGACCTCCTCGAACGCGCGTCGCTGCTCGCTAGCGGTCCCACGTTCCGAATCCAGATCATGGTGAGCAAGGCCAAGCTCCTGGAAGAAATGGGAGACCTTGAAGAAGCGATCGCACTCCTGGAGCAGGTGAAGGAAGCAGCTTCGCCGAAAGAGGAGGCACGTATCCTTTTCCCGATCTGGCACAACCTCGCGGATGCATTGAGCAAGCTCGAGCGCTTCGAGGCCGCGGCGGCGCTCCTGCCGCAAGCCCGCGCCTACCTTCTCAAGGCAGGGGGAGAGCTGAATCGGGTTCGGCTCCTATGGACGGAGGGGCGCGTCACCGTGGGTCTCGGCAAGGTCGAGGAGGGGATCGCCCTCCTTGCCCGCGTACGAGGGGAGTTTGCCGCCCGCAACATGGCCTACGACGTGGCGCTCGTCTCCCTGGAGATCGCCATTCTCTATGCCAGCTTGGGGCGGACAGAGCAGGTGAAGACCCTCGCCCGACACATGACACCGATCTTCCAAGCGCACGCGATCCATCGGGAAGCGCTCGCCGCCCTCACTCTCTTCCGACAGGCGGCAGAGCGCGAGCAGGTCACCGAGGAGTTTGCACGCGACATTCTCTCCTTCCTCGGGAAGGCGCGGTATAACCCCGAGTTGCGGTTTGAGGGTGGGATTTGACGTGAGTAACTGGGTGGAAGGTCTGGCACCCCGTCTGCGGACGAGGGAGGCGATCCGCTGCCTCAAGCAGCTCGCTGCATGATAAAGCGGCGGAGCCAAGGTGCCAGTCGCCTGCCAAGAAAGTGTCAGGTGATTCTATCGCGTCGCGTTCCGGCTGGCTGCCAAAGAGGTGTCAGACGATTAAAGCCGGCTTCATTTCACTGCGTGGTGTTCCTGTCTCCACCTTCAGTTTCTGCGCTGCACCCAGGATGATCTCGTTGAGGTCTATGGTAATGTAGCAACTTGGAAGCCGCGAAATCCTTGCAGCCCGCCGCACTACGCTTCGTAGCAGCCGCCTGGTTCGATGAAAGGAGACTCTGTGACAAAAGCCCTTCGTGCCCGCGCCTGACCGACCGGAGATCGCGGACGACTACGGCCGATGGCTCGCCCAGCTTCAGTTCCATGGGGAGGGATACCGCGACGGGGCCGTCTATGATTCCTACGGCATCGTTTTCGTGCCGGATCCGTACGAGGCCAGGCAAGGTTGGAGAATGAAAAAAGAGGCAATGCCTTCAGAGCCACCCAAGAGCAGCAGCCCCTAAGCCGAGCCTCCACAATAAGCATCGGCTGACGTCTCCTCGGAGTCAAGGGCTTGACCACGCCGAGAAGGTGCCAGACGATCAAAATCGGAGAGCTCCTCTCTGAGGCGACTCACCACATGACCGGGCCAACGGCCCGAGCTTCCTCAGCCCAGGGCACCGCCCTGGGTTTCGAGGGGGACCCTGGAAGGCGATGCGGCCTGAAGGACTGCGCTCTCCGGCGGTCCAGATTTCGTCCAACCGATAGCGCGACCCTTCAGGCCGCAACAAGTCATGAGGCGACGGCCCAATCCCAGGGCGCTGCCCTGGGCTGAGGGAAAACGGCCCGTTGGGCCTCCGGATTAGAGTGCGATTAGAGAAGTGCCCGGCAAGAGGTGCAGCCAAGCCCAAGAGGTGCCAGACGATTAAATTGGCTTCACTGCGTGGTGTTCTTGTCTCCTGCCTTTTCTGCGCTGCACCCAAGATGATCTCGTTGAGGCCTATGGTAATGTAGCAACTTGGAGGCCGCGAAACCCTTGCAGCCCGAGCCGCACTACGCTTCGTGGCAGCCACCTGGTCCGATGATGAAAGGAGACTCCGTGACAAAAGCCCTTCGTGCCTTGACCCTGACCGCAGCGCTCACCCTGGCCGGTTTCACCGCCACCCTTGGAGAGAGCCTCCAGCAGGCAGAGGCCAGCAGTGCACTGGCGTTCACCAGCACCTGCTGGCTCACGTGCTTCAGCTTAAATCCTCCCGGGGTGACGAAGTACAAAGCCTTCAATGTGACGAAAGACGCGTGCTGTAGTGGCTCGGCGTTGAGTTGCCCTCCCGGCGGGACTCCCAACCTTTCCTGGGGTGAGCCCGCGCAGGTTTGCGCCCCGAGGATAGACGGGTAGGGAACTCTATTTGGCTGCCTCAGAATCCACGGGATCCTGCCGACCTCCCGGGAGTCCTCGTCGGTGAGGAAGATGAGCTCCGTGGCGGTGGCACCGCAGCTCACGAGCTCGGGCTGATGGAGCCCCGGCAGGCCCGAGAGGCAGGTTCCAAGCTCCCCCCAGGCGCCAGGCACTTCTCCGGAGCTCTCCCGCTTCGTTACAGCCGGTCCACTGGAGATGAACGGGCCTAGTAGAGCGCGTTGATCGCGGCTCGGTCGTCGGCCTCGAGGGTGGCCGCGGCGTTGCTGCAGGGAACGATCGTGGACGGGTTCATCGTCGCGCCCGGCGTGGATGAGCTGCCCACGCCGAGGGCTCTTCCCACCTCGCGGATCATGACCGCCTCGATGTAGTACTCGTTCGAGCAGCCATCCGGCTCGCCGGCCGAGGTAAAGTTGACATTGCCGTTGGTCACGATGTCCGCATCGGTGATCCGATAAGAGCCGCCGGTCCGTTGCTGGTAGTACCCGCTGAACGTCGCGGCCAGACAGGAGCCCGTGCAGGCGTGCACAGGGTCGCTGAAGTTGATCATGGGCCTCCCATCTCCCATCGCCCACCCCGACACGGACCCCTTGGCCGCGTTGACGACCGTGCCCGCGCCGGCCGTGTTCCAGGTGAGGATGGCCCGGACCGTGTATGTGGCGCCGCCGTCGCTATCGGTGATGGTGTGGTTGCCGCGGCTGTCGACGATGTAGGTTGGAGGGCTGTCCCACGTCCGCCGCGGGCTCAGCAGGGTGTAGGCGAAGGCCGTGCTCACCGTCAACGCGGCCAAGGGGGCGAGGACGAAGAGTTGTGAACGGTTCATCCTTTTTCTCCTCCATTCTGGATCGATGAGAGCTCCCCATCTATCTGACATGGTGCGGCCGGCCGGCCAAGAAGCGCCAGGCGATTCTCTGGACCTGCCGAGGTTCCCTACGCCCAGTACCGGCTAGAGGTGCCAGACGATGAATCGGTGGCCGGCCCGCGGAGGGCTGAAGAACGGGGATGCACGGGCCTTGTGGCAGACGCGGATCTCGCGGGGCCGGCCGCCGCTTTCGTCTTTCCAAGGGGTGCCGGCGGACCCCGCGTCTCGCCCAAGTCAACCGGCAAAAAAAGAGCCGGCGAGGGCAGGCATGGCCCCTCGCCGGCTCTCGGAGTCACCTGGTACCGCAGCAGCACGAAGAGCCGTGCGTCCCGCCGCCGATCCACTCGACTCCGTCGAAGACGGCGGCTCCATCGTTCGGGAAGTTGCGGAGATCGGGCTGTGTCTTCACGACGAAGCGCTGGCCGCCGACGATGCGGCCGTCGACCTCCTGGACGAGGTCCAGGGTGAAGACCCGCGCTCCCAGCGGGCGGTTCTGGACGGGGAGGAAGCGCAGGCTCACGGCATGGAAGACGCCCGGATCGAGCCAGAACGTGCCGAGGATCGCCCCGGGTCCGAGGACCTGGAAGGTTGTCTCGTCGAGCGGCCGGATGCCGTGGTTGTCATCGTTTCCGTCGTCGCGCAGCCGGAGCAGCTCCGGCGGCAACTCCACGAAGACCCGCCCCCAATCGAAGACCGAGTCCTTTTCCCGTCGTGGCGCGGCGAACACCAGCGTCGCCCGCTGCGGCTTCTGCGTGAAGTTGGCGACGAGGACGCTCACGAAGCGCCCGGCATTGGGCTCCTCGTCGACGATCGTGATGTTCTTCCACACGATGTTGTTGTTGTTCTGCACGTTGGCGTAGAGGTTGCCCGTCTCTGGGGTGGCCATGCCGAACGGCGCCGTGGGCGACGTCTCGATACGCGCCAGGAGACAGAAGTGGCCTTTGTCGGCACCGAAGCTCGCATAGTCGGCGGGGTTGGGTGGCATCCAGGGGAAGACGAAGATCTCGTCATCCCCTCCGGCCACGGAGGCGCTCTGCGTGCCGAGCAGGGTGCCCATGAGAGCGGGTGCCGTCACGCTGCCGTCCCAGGGTGCGGGCCAGGCGAGGCCGGTTGAGGCTTTCGCCCAGTAGAGCTTCAGCGTTCCCGTGGCGGTCCCGGAGCAGGCGCGGTTGCGCACGCGCACATAGACGTAGTTCGAGGGCGAGCCGGCCGGGCGGTACTCGGGGTTCTGGTGATCCTGGTTCAGCAGGCCGTCGTTGCTTTTGCGCACCCAGATGTCGTCGCTGATGTACATCCGCTGCGACGACGGGTCCGGCTCGGCGCCGAAATCGTCGGACACGTCCTGCATCCAGAGATCGGGCCCCGGGCTGCCGGCCGGTGGCACGAGGCCGTCCGAAGCGAGGATCGACGCCCGCGCGGTGTGCAGCGCCGCGTCGATGCGTACCACCTGTCCCGCGGTGAACGTGTTCATGCATTCGTCGGCGGAATAATCCATGTAGTTCATGAACATGTCGCCGTTCGGTCCATTCGAGCAGGAGACGGCCGGGAAGGCCCGGCACGGCCCGAAGGGGCTGCTGCCGGCCTGGTTGGGGGTGTCGGCGACGCTGTCCGAGCCCATGCAGGCCGTGCCGTCGTCGCCCCAGATGTGCAGCAGGTCGAGCCAGTGTCCGACCTCGTGGGTCATCGTGCGGCCGAGCGCGGCGTGCGGCGTGAGGGTTCCGACGGTGCCGAACGCGCGGTAGTCGCAGACCACCCCCTGGATGCTGGCGGGCATGCTCGGGAAGGTCCCGTAGCCGAGCGTGTCATCGGTATAATTCACCACCCAGACGTTGAGGTATTTCTGGACATCCCAGGGGTCGTGCCCCCCCGAGGTGGCGGCCTTCATGCCGTCCCCGGGGAAGACCCAGCCGGTGACGGACGTCTGGGTGCGGGTGATCCCCGTGGTCGGGCCGCAGCTCGGATCGCGCACCGCAAGCGCGAACTCGAGGCGCGCGTCGGCGGCAACGCCGGCGAACGCCGCGGGGGTAGCCGCCGCATCGGCGTTGAGCCGCCGGAAGTCGGCGTTCAAGACCGCGATCTGACTGTGGATCTGTGCATCCGGAATGTTCTGAGCCGCCGTGTTGTGGAGGACGTGGACGACAACCGGGATGCGGATCAGCCCGGTCCGCAGCCCCTCTCTTCCGTACCGCTCGACCCAGGCGCGGATCTCGCTCTCGATCTGCCGGCTGCGCCAGCGGTACTCGGGGTCCTTGCGCACGAGGCGCCAGTGCTGCTCCATCGTCGCACAGCGGCGAAACCGCCGCGGTTTCTTGTCGTGGTCTGGGTCGGGCCGGCCTGCCGGCTTGTCCATGATTGACTCCTGGTAACGCTGCCGGGGTCTGTTCCACCAGCGCGTTCTCCATGGCTTTCGCCGGACCTCCGGATTTTCTGACCCCGGAAGTGAACGATGAGCGCGGAGCTCCCTGGCGGCTGGTTGGCTGAGAGGATGGGAGGGTGTCGTGCTCAGCGATGCGCCTGAAGGGCTGCGCTCTCCGGCGGTCCGGATTTCACCCAACCGATAGCGCGACCCTTCAGGCCGCAACAGGTCATGAGGCGACGGCCTGATCCCAGGGCGCTACCCTGGGCTGAGGGAAAACGGCCCGTTGGGCCTCCGGATTGGAGTGAGATCAGAGAAGTGCCCGGCAGGAGATGCCAGACGATTCATTCGGCTCGACATGAAAGTCGCCGCGGCGCCGCGCCGCCCTCCGCTCCGGAGAGAGGAGGGCGATGGGTTGAAGTCCTACAGCCCGTCCACGTTCCCGATCAGCGGCCGTCCCGTGCCGGTGACCGCGAGGGTGGCCTCGGCCGCGCCGCCGTCGTGAGCCGTGTCGCAACGGAAGACGCCGTGGGCGAACGTGCAGGCGTCGTCCCGTCCGTCGCCGTCGAAGTCGCCGAGGAGGGGTATTTCGCCGGGGGCGCCGAAGGCGATCACGGTTTCGGCCGTGCCGCCGTCGTGGCCGGTGTCGCACTGGAACTGGAGGCCGCGGTAGACGCAGGCGTCGTCCCGTCCGTCGCCGTCGACGTCCCCCAGCAGGGCCTGATCACCCGGGGCGCCGAAGGCGATCACGGTCTCGGCGGCGCCGCCGTCGTGGCCCGTGTCGCAGAGGAAGCGGTCGAGCCGGAAGACGCAGGCCTCGGCGCGTCCGTCGCCGTCGACGTCTCCCAGGAGCGGGGTATCCCCACCCTGGCCGAAGACGATGGTGGTCTCGGCGGCGCCGTTGTCGTGGCCGCTGTCACAGTCGAAGCGGTTGGTGCGGAAGAGGCAGAAGTCCTCGCGCCCGTCGCCGTCGACGTCCCCCAGCACGGGCACGCCGCCACGGATGGCGAAGACGTGATCGATCTCCGGCTCGCCGCCGGTGCGGCCGGTGTCGCAGCGGAAGTGGCCGTTGCGGACGATGCAGGGCTCGTCGGCCGGCGATCCGGCGAAGCGCTGGAAGTCGTCGGCGTTGCCGAACACCCCGTTGTCGTTGTAGTCCGTCCAGCCGTAGGCGAACGTGCCGTTCCATCCGTACGTCACGCGGCCGGAGCCGTTATAGGAGGCATCGCCTCTAGGAGGCTCCACGACCACCGGTCCGGCCGGCGTTCCGTCACGGTGGAAGAGGCGGAACCACGCCAGCGACGTGCCCTGGTCGTCCCAGGCCACCACGAAGTCCCCGGCCGGCGACATGGCGATCTGCGGCCGGCTGTCCGGGATCGTCTCGTCCGCGACGATCACCAGCCGCGCTCCCACCGGGGCTCCGGCGTTGTCGTAGCGCTGACCGAGAACGTCGATGAAGTGGCCGCCGGCGCCTGGATTCCTCCAGATCACCACGAAGCTCCCGTTGTCGGCCCGCGCCACCTGAGCGGCGAAAGGCTGCAGCGAGCTCGGGCGCTCGCTCACCGGCGGCACGAAGATCGGGAGCTCGCTCCCCTGGCGGCCGGTGGTGAACCCGAAGCGCTGACCGTAGACGCCGAGCCCGGTGCCCGCCGCGTTCCGCACCTCCCAGACCACCACGAACTCGCCGGTGGTCGGGTTCATGGCGACGCTCGGCGCGGTGTGGAGCCCGGTCGACGAGGTGGCGACGTCGAACTCCGGCCCCCGGGTCGTGCCGTCGGAGTTGTAGCGCTGGCCAAAGACGCGGGACCCGGCGGGGGTGCCGGCGACCCAGACGGTGACGAAGTTGCCGTCGCGGTCCACCGCGACGTCCGCCTCCCCCTTGAGCCGCAAGGTCAGGGTGCGCAGCACCGGGCTCGTACGCCGCAGGACGGACTTCGTGGACCCGGACTCGAAGAACCGGTTCCAGATCATCAGGACGTCGCCCCGCTGGTTGGCGACCACCGTGTTGCCGAAGGCGCGGAAGCGCGGATTATCCAACTGGACCACCGGACCCAGGGGCATGTCGGCGCTCGAGAAGCGCTGGGTGTACACCTGTTCGCGCAGGTCCCACCAGAGGAAGGTCAGGTTTCCCGCGCCGTCCATGGCCAGGTCGCTGAGGAAGTAGCTGCCCGCGGGAGTGGGCGGAAGGACGAACTGTGCCGGCCGGACCGGCGTCTGGGCCGATGCTCCCTGGGCGAGCAGAGTGGCGGCGAGCAGGAGGGCAGGGGATATCTGCCGGGTTGGCATAGCTAAAGCATAGCTCAAGAGAGAAGGTGAAAGTCCGGTTTGGGTTGGGACTGCAGCGTCAAGACACGCCTTCAAGGAGTGAAAGGCGTGTTGCGAGAGCACGGCTTCCAACCGCGAGGGCGAGCGCGACGGTGATCAGAATTCCCGCGACCGCGAACGTGAACCGCATACCGGCGGCAACGGCCTCGGGACGCGCCGTTGTGATGTCGCTCGTCGCCGATGCGAGCGCGAACACAGCGCCCATGACGGAGGCGCCGGTGATGAGCCCGAGATTGCGCGACAGGTTGAGCATGCCGGAAATAACGCCCCGCTGGTCCGGGCGAATATCGGTCATCACGGCGGTGTTGTTGGCCGTCTGGAACAGCCCATAGCCGGCGGTAATGACTATGATGGGGGCGATGTAGCCGGGGATGCCGAGCGTCGCCGGCATCATGGATAGAAGGAAGGAACCGGCCGCTATTCCGAGGAGCCCGACGAGGGTCACGCGCTGGGCGCCAAAACGGTCCGCGATGCGACCGGCTGGCACACCCGTCAACGCGGCGACCAGCGGACCGACCGACAAGACGAGCCCGACCATGGCCGCATCGAGCCCGAGCGCGCGAGAGAGATAGAACGGCCCGACCACCAGCGTCGCCATCATCACCGTCGAGACGAGCGCGCTCATGGCGAGGCTCGCGCTCAGCACCGGATCGCGGAACATCGCCAGCCGGATCAAAGGCGATGCCGCTCTCGCCTCGGCGAGCACGAAGAGGCCGGCTCCGAAGGCGGCAGCCAACAGCAGAGCCATGTTGAGCGAACCGAAACGGCCGCGCCCGATGGTCATGGCGAGCGCATAGGCCGCGAGCGTCAGAGTGAGCAGCAGCGTGCCCACATTGTCGAATCCGGCCCGATCGGTCTTCGGCTGCCGGCGATCGATGGGCAGGTAGCGATGCGCGAGAAGAAAAGTCAGGATACCCAACGGCACGTTGACAAGGAAGATGGCCCGCCAACCGAGTCCGGCGATCAGAACGCCGCCGAGCGATGGGCCGAGAGCCGTGCCCATCGCGGACATCGTTCCGAGCAGCCCCATGGCGCTGCCGGTCTTTGCCTTCGGAACCGTCTCGCCGACAAAGGCCAGGGTGAGGGCCATCATGACGGCCGCTCCGAGGCCCTGCGCCGCCCGGGCGGCAATCAGCAGCCAGAGCGTGGGCGCGAAACCGCACAGGATCGAAGCCACCGTAAACAGGAAGATCCCGGCCAGTAGCAGCCGGCGGCGGCCGGTCATGTCACCGAGCCGTCCGACGCTGACGATCAGGGTGGTGATGGCGAGCAGGTAAGCGAGGACGATCCATTGGACTTCCTGGAAAGAGGCGGTGAACGCCTGTGCCAACGCCGGCAAGCCGACATTGGCGATGCTGGTGCCGAGCGAGGACAGCAACATGGATAGCGAAAGGCCGGCGAGCGCCCCGCGGACCGAAGGTGTGCGATCCGCGCTTTCGGCGACGGCCTCATCTCGTTCCGCATTCATTGCTTTTAACATGGTCAGAAACGTAGCATCTTGCCTGACATGGCGGAAGGCGCGTCCTTTGCACTTTACTCGTGCGTTTGACGCCACGTCACGATCGAACCCTGCTATGGTTGATGCATGTCGAGGCCCGATCTCAACCTGCTTGTCACCCTGGATGTGCTGCTCGCGGAAGGCAGCGTCGCGCGCGCTGCCCAACGGTTGCGGCTCAGCCCGTCGGCGATGAGCCGGGCGCTGGCGCGATTGCGTGAGACGACGGGCGATCCGCTGTTGGTCCGGGCCGGACGCGGTCTCGTTCCCACACCCCGGGCGCTCGAGCTCCGCGAGCGGGTCAGTCAGCTCGTGCAGGACGGAGAAGCGGTTCTACGCCCTGCCGAGAAGCTCAACCTCAAAAAGCTGGTCCGAACGTTCACGCTGCGGACCCGCGAAGGCTTCGTGGAGAACTTCGGACCGGACCTCATTGCTCGCGTCGGCGAGGAAGCTCCCGGCGTGCGGCTGTGCTTCGTGCAGAAGCCAGACAAAGACAGCACGTCACTTCGCGACGGGACCGTCGATCTGGAAGCTGGTGTTGTGGGGATGGCGACGAGCCCGGAGGTGCGCGCGCAGGCATTGTTCCGTGATCGTTTCATCGGCGCCGTGCGAATGGGGCACGAGCTGACCCAGGGCGAGATCACTCCCACCCGTTATGCGACCGGCAGGCATATCTGCGTCTCACGGCGGGGTCTCGGTAAGGGGCCGATCGATGAAGCCCTGGAGCCGTTCGGGCTGGAACGGGAAATCATCGCGATCGTCGGTGGCTTTTCGACCGCGCTGGCTCTGGCCCGGGCCTCCGACCTGATCGCCAGTGTTCCCGAACGGCACACCGGAAACCTGCGGGCCGGAATGCATAGTTTTCCCCTTCCGGTCTCCACGCCGGAGATCACGGTTTCATTACTCTGGCACCCGCGGCTGGATTCCGATCCGGCTCATCGCTGGCTGCGCGGCCACGTTCGGAAGGTCTGCGCGGCGATCCGCTGACGGTTTTCCCGGATGATTCCCGCATGGGGCGCGGGCGGAGCAGGCAATCTGACAAAGTAGAAGTAGAGAGCTCCCCTCTCTGAGGCGACATCACCACAGGACCGGGCCAACGGCCCGGGCTTCCTCAGCCCAGGGCACCGCCCTGGGTTTCGAGGGGAACCCTGAAAGGCGATGCGGCCTGAAGGGCCGCGCTCTCCGGCGTTCCGGATTTCACCCAACCGATCTCTACGGGCAGGCCATCCTCTGCCACCACTCGCCGCAGGTGGTGATGAAGCCGTTGTCGCTGCACTGGGAAGAGGGCGTTCCGTACCCCCAGCAGCAGTAGGTATCGCACGTCAGGTAGTGCACCACCGCCCGCGACGGCGAAGTGCACAGGGGCAGCAAGGCAGACACGAGAGCGGCGCACCTCAACAGTTTTTTCACCTCGATCTCCTTTCGCGTTTGAGCCGAAGCGAGATCGTAAGGTTTTCAGGATGGATCGTCAATCAGGCCAGGCTCCGGGTGAGGATCGACCGCGCCTCGTCCATCATGTCGGCGACGATCCGGGCCGCCGGCTTGATGTCGTGGATGTGCTGGACGCTCTCCCCGGCCGGCATCCCCATGGCGTCGAAATTTCCCGTGGTATCCGGCGTCGGGGGCAGGGCGCTGAAGGTGGGCATGGGCACGCCCGGCGTCGCGAACGAAGTCCCGGGGAACAGCACCGTGGAGCCGATCGGAGCGCCCGTGGGGGCTTGGCCGCAGATCTCGTCCTGCCGGTCGATGGCGGCGTCCACGGCCGGATTGCGCAGCACGCGGTAGGGCTGGCAGGGCACCTCCGGTCCGAAGAGGGTCGTGATCACCGTGTCCTGACGCCGGGCCTGGGTGAGGCGGCGTTTCCACTCCGGATGGGCATAGGCCTCGGTGGAGGCGACGAGCCGCGTCCCCACCCAGACGCCGTCCGCCCCGTGGGCCAGAGCGGCCGCCACGTCGGCTCCGGTGGCGATCCCCCCGGCGGCCAGCATCAGCACGTGGTCTCCCACTTCGTCGCGGACGTCCCGCAGCAGGTGATGGAGGGGCGTCGTGCTCCGGTTGTGCCCGCCGGCCTCCTTGCCCTGGACCACCAGACCGTCCGCGCCGGCGGCGAGCGCGGCCCGCGCCTGCCCGGGAGAGGGGACCTGCACCCAGATGGGGATGCCCGCGGACTTCAGGGACGCCACCCAGGCGGGGGAGGGGATGCCGAAGTGGAAGACGGCCAGGCCGACCTTGGCCGCGGCGGCGATCTCGATGTGACCGTCGACGGTGATCGGCCCCAGCGTCGGCGAGGTCGCGAGGAAGAAGTCCACTCCGAACGGCCGGTGGGTGAGGGCGCGGATCTGCGCGATCCGCTCGGCGAACACGGGCGGTGGCTCCGGCGCCACCCCGAGCACTCCCAGGCCGCCGGCCTGCGAGACCGCCGCCACCAGCTCCGGCAGGGCCACGAATCCCATGCCGGCGCCCACGAACGGGTGCCTCAGGCCAAAGCTCTCCGTCAGCCGCGTCCGCAGGTCCGGCCGCACCGGCCGGCCGTCCTCGCGCGCCGCGCCCGGCAGCACCCCCAGGGCCAGGGCCGCCCCTCCCGCTCCCACGGTCTGCAGCAGACGGCGACGCGTCACCGTTTCCGAGCTCCGCGCGCTCTTTCGGCTGTTCATCCCAGACTCTCCTTTCCTATCCTGTTGACGCCGCGACAGGCGGGTCCTGGACGACAGGAACGTTCCGGCGCGGGAAAACCCCTCACTTTGCCGGATAACAGGCAATAGGTGTCGTGCTCCGCGGACAGAGATGTCTACGTTTTCGTACAGCGATCCGGGGTGCGGATTCGCGACTGCTCCGGGTTTTGTGAGGAATCCACGGGGGCCGGTGGGCGGGCACTCCCCTTGCAATTCCAGAATGTGAGGAAGTAAAAATCACCTGATGTCCCGGAATGGGGCAAGGAGAGATCATGAAAGCTTTGGGATGGCTTTTCTTGACGGGTGGGTTGACAGGTGGGTTGATGATCGCGAGCGTTCTGCCGGCTCAGCCGCTGGACCCTCTGCAGGCGCGGTTGGCCGCCCTGCGGAGCGAGCAGCCGATCCGGCTCAAGGTGGACGTCGAGCTCCGGCACAGGGGGAGCGCTCCCCTGCACTTGAGCGGCACGAAGAAGCAGGGGAGGGCCGTCGTCGTCTACGGTCCCCATGGGGCGGAGGTGCGGGAACAAAAGTGGACGGAGACGGCCACCCGGTTTTCGGCCTGGTCGCCGTCGAAGGTCGAGGTGGAGACTCCGCTGGTCGATCCGGCGGAGGCCGGCGACCTGGTCGATCCGGCCGGCATGCTGGCCCTCCTGCTGCGCGGGGCCACCCTGCTCTCCGACGAAGAGGTGACCTGGCAGAACCAGCCGGCGCGGCTGCTGGTCATCCGGCCCGGCCCGCTCGCCGCCGGGGATGGCCCCAGGGACAGCCCCGAACGCCTCGTCACCGAGGCGAAGATCTGGCTCGACGCCGGCGGCTCCCCCCTGGCCCTGGAACGCTCGATGGAGCTGCGGCTCGGGCCGGCCCTCCAGGTGACGCAACATCAAACGCTCACGTTTCAACAGGTCGAGGGTCGCCTGCTGGCCGCCCGGTCCGAGGAGACCTATTCGGGGACGGCGCTGGCGGTGCTGCACAGCAAGGACGAGAAGAAGATGAAAATCACCGTGGACTGAGGCGGTTCGTCAGGTGACGAGAGGGCGCACGCCCGGTGGCGCCGTCAAGAGCCCCTCGCCGCGAGGAGAGGGGCTCACATCGCAGAGCAGCTAATATTTAGGCGTTTATCCTCGCAGTAGCATTCTATAGCTACTATACTAGCGGTTGTTGAATGCTCGCGGCCTGAGGAGACGGCGCCATGAACGGTTTTTCACTGGAGACGCCTGAGAGCGTCAGCAGGACCCTGGCCGCCCGGATCAAAGAGCTACGGCTGGCCAGAGGCTGGAAGCAGGCCACCCTGGCCCAACGGTCCGGCGTCAGCCTGGCCTCGCTGCGGCGTTTCGAGGAGTCGGGCCGGGTGTCGCTCCAGAACCTGCTCGATCTCGCCTTTGCCCTGAACCGGCTGGAGGACTTCGGCGCTCTTTTCCAGGGAACGCGGGCGTCGTCGCTGGCCGAGCTGGAGGCCGGCGAGAAGCGGCCCACGCGCAAACGGGGCCGGATATGAAGAAGCTGGAGGTGCGCCTCACCCGCCAGCCGGGCCAGGAGCGCATCGTCGGCCAGCTGGCGGAAGCCGGACCGCGGCCGGCTGGCCGGCAATTGTATTTCGAATACGATCCGGCCTTCCTGCGCGATCCCCTGTGGCTCTCCCCCTTCAAGCTGCCGCCGCAGCCGGGCCTCGTCGAGCACCGCGATCACGCCTTCGGCCCGATCTTCGGTCTCTTTGACGACTCCTTGCCGGATGGATGGGGGCTGCTGCTCATGGATCGGTTTTTCCAGCAGCGGGGATCGGCCCTCGCCGAAGTGTCGGTGCTCGACCGGCTGGCGTATCTCGGGACCCGGACCATGGGCGCGCTCACCTATCACCCGCCCTCCGTTCCCGGCGACGATCAGGCGCGCATCCTCGACCTGCACGAGATGGCGCGAGCTTCCCGGCAGGTGATCGCAGGCACCGCGGGGGAGGTGCTGCCGCAGCTTCTACGCGCCGGCGGCAGCCCCGGGGGTGCGCGGCCGAAGGTGCTGGTCGGAGTCTGTGGGGATGCGATCCTCTCGGGTGAGGACGACCTGCCGCCGGGCTACACGCATTGGATCGTCAAGCTCCAGGCCCGGCGAGACGCACCGGACGCCGGTCCGGGGGAGCTGGCCTACTCCCTCATGGCGAAGGAAGCCGGCCTCGCGATGCCGCCCGCGCGGCTCTTCGAGACGCTTCAGGGGGAGCGGTTCTTCGGGGTGGAGCGGTTCGATCGCCGGGGCAACCATCGCTACCACGTGCACACCTTCGGCAATCTCATCCAGGCCAACTTCCGCATTCCGAGCTGCGACTACCGGCAGCTCCTCGAGGCGACGCGGATCCTGACCAGAAATCACCAGGACGTCCTGGAGGGCTACCGCCGGATGGCGTTCAACGTGCTGACGCACAACCGGGACGACCACGTGAAGAACTTCGCTTTCCGTTTGAGCGACGAAGGCACCTGGGAGCTGGCGCCGGCCTACGATCTCGTTTTCTCTCCGGGTCCCGGCGGCGAGCACACCATGACCGTCGCCGGAGAAGGTCGAGCCCCTGGGCGTAGCCACCTGCTGCGATTGGCGGAGCCGGCGGGTATCTCGGGCCGCGAGGCCCAGGCGATTCTCGACGAAGTCGCCGCGGCCGCGGCCCGCTGGCGTGTCCACGCCCGCCAGGCAGGCGTGGGCAGGAAAACCGCCAAGGTGGCCGGCGACGCCATCGCGGAGTGCCTCACCCGCCTGTGAGCGTGGAAAGCTATCTGAGTCCGACTTTCGCGGTATCCTTGCGAGAAGCAAAAAAACAGTGAAGCTTCGTCGAGGTCATGCCTCGCAAGGATCTCGTTCCCATGGCGGCAATCCAGAGACGCGCGGGTCTTCTCGGAATCGGGCTCGCTTCGGCGCTCTTCCTCGGCTGGGGGAGCACTATCGTGACGGCAGCGGCGGCGGTCGAACCCCCCGCCGGCCCCCTCCATCTCGTCCATGACTTCTTCCCCGGCGAGCTCGAGGGGGACCGGCCGCTGCCGCAGCTCACGCGGCTCGGGGGAGCGCTGTTCTTCGTCGCGGCCGACCTCGAGACCGGCCAGTCCGTCTGGCGCACGGACGGCACGGCGGCAGGCACCCACCGGGTCCCGGTCGTGGGAGCCGCGGGTCTTCTCGGCGACGCAGTATTGGACGATGCAAACATCCTCGGCACCGCCGGCGGGCGCATCTTCTGGTCGGCGCGATCCGCGGCGGATCCCGACCACCGGGCGCTCCTCGCCGCCGGGGAGAACGGCGACGCGGCCGTCCTGACGACCTGCTTCTCCGCCGCGAAGCCCCTCGGCCAGCGCCTGTTCTTCCTCAGCTGCACCGCCACCGGACACGAAATCTGGTCGACCGACGGCACGGCCGCGGGGACGGGGCCGGTCGCGCCCCTGGCCGGCCAGGCCGACGACGCGGGGGGATTGGAAACGCTCGCCGGCCGCTGGCTGGTGTTCGGCAAAGGCTCCGCGCTCCTCGCCTGGGACGTGGCGCGGGCCCGCGTCCTGCGTCTCCTGGACCACCCGGGAATCGGCGCGATCTACCCCGTCGGCGAGACGCTGTTCGTCTTCACCCGGGATAAGCACACTTTGCGGCGCGGGCTCTGGGCGAGCCGCCTGGATTCGCCGCCCGCCTCGCAGCTCTTCGCCGCGGCGGAGATCAACGTCGCCGGCTGGCGGGACGGGCGGCTCTATTTCGGAGCTTTCGTCTCCTCCAGGTCCGATACCGTGCGCCTCTGGTCGACGGACGGCACCCTCCGGGGCACTCGTCCCTACGCCGGCTTGCAGCCCGACGCCTTCGGCTTCCTGGAGGGGCAACTCGGGGCGATCGGCTCCACGACCCTGATCCCGGTGCCCGGCTACTACTCGGGGGGGCTGTTCGCGGCCGACGAGACGACGCACGAGCTGCGCGAGATCGTGTCCGCCTGCAAAGGAAAATACTCCTGCCTGGCGAGCTCGATGTCGGACGTCGAGATCCTCGGCGGCCAGGCCTTCGAAGCGATCAACCGGCGTCTCGTCCGGTCGGACGGCACCGCGGAAGGCTCGACGTTCGGCTCCGGCCTCGTCCGGATCGACGCGGAGAGCCTCGGCGTCGTCGACGGCCGCCTGCTCCTGGGGGCCACCCGGCAGGGGGTGCAACAGCTCTGGGAGACCGACGGCACGGCGGCGGGGACGCGGGCGCTCTCGGACGGCACGCGCGACCGGCCGTTCCGCGTCGAGGGGCCGCCGATCTCCTACGACGGCGCCCTCTTCGTGGCCGCCGACCGCAAGCCCGTGGGGCAGCAGCTCTGGCGGATCGCCGGTGGGCGGACGGAGCCGGTGACCGATCTGCGGCATCTGGCGACCGGGGCGGCTCCGGTGCAGGCGCTCGCGGCCGGCGATCGCATCCTGATCAACCCCTCCTCCTACTACGGCTGGACCGCCATCGCCGCGGACGGCTCGACGGAGGTGATTCCGCGGTACGACGACGTCTGCTCCCAGGCCTTCGATCCGTGCCCGACCCCGACGATCGCGGTGGGCCGGCGCCGCGTCTTCGTCAACAACGGCTTCGAGTCGACGCTCTGGTCCACGGATGGGACCGCGGCGGGCACCCTTCCGGTCACGGTTCCGGAAGGCGGCGTCCTGGAGACTGCCGCTCTGGGCCGGCTGGGCGACGGCGCGCTGATCCTCAGCCGGAGCGGGGGGCTGTGGAGCAGCGACGGCTCTCCGGAGGGGGGATCGCGGTTCATCGCCCAGCTGCCGTTCAACCCCATTCACCCGGAGCGGTTCCAGCCGGTCTTCGCGCCCGTCGCGCTCGGCGCTTCGACCTTCCTGTTCCGGCGGGCTCCGGGGCCCGGCGGGCCGGGCACCGCGGTGCTGGAGATCTGGCGCACGGACGGGACGGCGGCCGGAACGCTGCGCCTGGCGTCGACCCCCTTCCTCGACACCTACTCGTCCGAGCTGAGCCCCGCCGTGGTGGGCGGGCGTCTCTTCTTCCGCTTCGGCGGCACGATCTGGGCGAGCGACGGATCGGCCGAGGGCACCCACCCCCTGCCGATGCAGTTGCCGGGCGACACCTTCGCCCTGGCCGCCGGCAGCGGCACCCTCTATGCCGGCGCCGGCTACCAGGACGATGACGCGGAGCACGAGACGCTGTGGGCGATCGACCCCTCGACGCTGGCGGCGAGCCTGCTGGGGACCTTCAGCCAGGTGGGCGACGGCGGCGTCGGCGCGAGCCTCGGCAGCGTGCTGGGCGACACCCTCTTCTTCGGAGAAGAGGATCCGCACGGAGAGAAGCCCGAGAAGGTCTGGCTCACCGAGGGCACCGCGGCGAGCACCCGCCCCCTGCCAGACCCGCTGTCGGGCCTGACGGCGGCGGCGTTCGTCACCGCTGGCGATCGGCGCTACTTCACCGCCTGCGAGGCCGAGCACGGCTGCGAGCTCTGGTCGACCGGCCGTCTCGGCGAGACCCCCCAGCTCGTCGCCGACCTCTGGCCGGGCCCAAGGGGGAGCGATCCGGAGATCCTGGCGGTCGACGGCACCTCGCTCCTGTTCGCCGCCACCGAGCCCGCCACCGGCCGCGAGCTTTGGAAGCTCGACCTGCCGGCCGCTACGCCCTCCAGCGCCGCCCGCGCCCTGGTTCCGTCGAAGCCCCTGGCGTCGCCGCGGCTGTCATCGCCGCACCAAGAGCCCGCACGGAAGCGCTCGGGACCGCGGAAACAGGCCCTTGAAGGCGTCCCTATATAAATTTTGACGATTCTTATATAGACGAGCCTCCCAGGAAGCTCTCCAAAGGTCATTCTTATATACGAATCGCTCGCGAATATATACCAAGTGTGCCAAAATGGCCGTGAGCTCCTGTTTTTAAGCGAATCAGCCCCTCCGGAAAGCTCTCCGCGCCTCTTGGATATATACAAAGCTCCCAAAAATACCGCTCCACGAGGCTTGCCGACCATTTTTTGGGGCATCTCTATATACGTTTCTCCGGTTTCTATATAGAAAAGGCCGCTCGAACCCTCTCGATGGGTGCTCTCTATATATATTCCGTCTGTTTCTATATACAAAGAGCCGCCAGAATCGCTTCGAGCTCCTGAAATAGCCGGCCGAGGGCGGCTCGAGCCCTCTCCGGGACAACTCTGTATATATTTTTGGGAGGTTTATATATAAGAATGACTCGTGGAGCGCTCTCGACGTCCCATGCGCCCCGCCAAGTGCCACCTCGCCACCTTCCGCCTCGCCCCGAGCGCGGCCACGAGCCCGGGATAGCCTTCCGGCGAAGGGGTAGAGACGACCCCGGGTCCTTGACGACACCCTTCCGGAGGCCACGGGGACCGCGGGGCGTCTCCGCCGGAGGGCATGCCGTCGCCAAGGTCAATGCCTGACCGGGCCAGGCCGGGCTTCAAGACCTTCTGAAGATACGTCAAGGCTATCGGCATGATCTACACCACGTCCTCAACCATGGCGGCCGGGGTGTCCAGAGCCCGGTGGGCCTCCTGGGAGACCCGTTTCGCCTCTCCGCTTAGACGAAGCAATGGGCGCGTAGAAGCCGCTCCTGCGCGGGTGCTTATCCGTGCCTTGCCGCCCGTATAAGACGCGCGCCGATCGGCCGGCAAGATCCCGATCTCAGTCCCTGGGCGTGAGTTGCGGGAAAAATTCCGTTGGGGCTGGAATGCATATCGTGCGCGTATAGCGTTCCAGCCTCAGTTTCTTATACGCGCGTCAATAAGCAGAAATCCTTTCGCCTCCATCAGATAGCTTCCGGGCTCTGCTCCCGGACCAGTTCCCGGGGTCAGCGCAGGGGATGGTGTCTTCTACGTTGTCGAGGTCGAGCGTTGACCTTGATCAGGAACCGGGGTAGAATTAAAGAGACTTATAGAATCAAGGACATACGGCGACCGGAGTGCTTTGCCGCCAGCGGAGATCTCGACCACCATAGGCATTCTGGGGGAAAACGGCGGAAGATTAATCTCGAGGTTATGCGCGGTGCAGGAGATTGGGCTGCGGGAAGGAGGTTAGCTCAGTGCCGGACCTATCGCGAGAAGATCAGTTCCTATTGCAAGAATATGAATCTGCGGTCAAGCTCACATACCATATAGATGAGCTCCGCAACAGTATAACGGGCTTCTTTCTTACATTTTCTGGAGTAGCTGCTGCTGGACTTGCTCTCCTGTTGAAAGGTGAAGCCGCCACATCGCCCAATAGACTTTTAAAGTCACCAGCAACGGCTGTGGCTCTCTCGCTCCTGCTCGTTGTTGGCGTCGAAGTGATCATGGTGTGTATTCTGGGTAAGCTCCGTCGCGCTCAGATCGAACACTTCGGCATAATTAATCATATCAGGTCGTACTTCCTGAGGAATAACTGCGAGCTATGGAATGTTGTTCAGCTATCAGCCAAGACACTTCCTAAGGCTAGTCGGAAATCGGGAACGTACCTTTGGACAGTTCTCATTATTACTGTGGGCTCTTGCTTGTTGAGCCTTTGCTCGTACCTATTTCTGATGAATGTCCTTGTAGCCGCAGGCTTATGGTTCGTTGCAATCGCTGTATTTATTGTCTCATTCTACCTGCAAGATAACTTATATTTCAGGAGTGTGCGGCCGACAGCTATCCAAGAATATCCTCTTGGCGAGCCGCCGCTGCCAGAGCATCTTAAGAAGTGGATAAACCCGGAAGGCGCATAACCCCACCGATCGAGCGGACGGCAAACGGCGCCGCCGCTCATCGGCATCCCGTTATGCTTGAGGTATCAATAGGGGTGCTGCGAGGCTCGGTATGAACTTTGATGTTAGACAGTCTCGGCTAGCTGTATGGCTCAACGTAATTGGGGCGATCATTGCGATCGCCGGGGTCCTAAGTAAGGCATTTTCAAAGGTTCTTCCTTTTGCCAACGTACCAATCTCGATGCCGCTCTGGGCCCTCTTGGCGGTTGTAGGCTTGTTGCCAAGCCTTGCGCTACTTGTCGCTAAGCAATATGGATACCACGAGGGCCCTCAGTTGGGCAACGACACTACTGTTAGTTCATCCAAGTCTAGTGATTCTGTAAACGCACAGGTTTTGGAGACTGAGCTCGCGGGTCTGCGTGCCGAGCTTGCATCCTACAAATCGCTAGAAGAGGAGGTTATGGGTTTACTTGCTTCCGGCGAAGAGCTTAGCCTAAACGAAATACTGGACCGCCTTGCCATTAAGCATCAACCAAGCGGCCCACAGCAACTTCGCCTCGCTATTGCTAGCCTACAGAAGAAGGGACAGGTCGCTGGTACTGGAGGTCTAATGGCCCGTTTAAGGAGCGTACCCTCAAGCATGAGGGAGTCGGCATAACCCTGCGGTCGAGCGGACGGTAACCGCAAACAACGCGGTTCCCGCTCGCTCACCTCCGAGCGTTAGCCGGATTCGCGAGTGTGTATGAATAACTACATATTTCTCGACAACTGGGTTTTTTCCCTTCTCCGAGATCCGGAGGTTGCAGCCGGCCTCACTTCGTTTATACGGTTCAATGGCCTCACAGTCCTGCTTACGTCCTTGTCGATGGTCGAACTCTACAACCCAGGGTGGGAAGGGGCACAGGAGGGGGAAGAGAGAGGCGCCGTAGCAGCGCAGTTCTTAGCCCGCGTCCCGTGTGTCATTGTGAACACTTCAAAAATTTGGGAGATGGAGGTCGCTGCCCATCTTAGTCCGCTGAATGACCTTCCCTTTGAATTAGACCTGGCAGAGTTATCCGCCGATCTACGAGGTCCGACTCTGCTTCGATTCTTGCGGAGAGACGACTTATTCTTGAAGCAAGGGAAGGATATCCGTATCTGGAGCCTCGAATATGAAGAGGCCAAGAAGAGCTGGCTCTCAGACGTTGAAAACATCATTGAGAATGCCTGCCGCCAGGGGAACCTCAAGCGGGACAAGGCCGGTAAATTTAAGGACTTAGAATCTACTAGAGAGGTTTTCCTTTTTTCTCTTGACTTCCGCCATGCCAAGCATCTTAACATTGACACACTCATCGCAGACCTCCAGCGGACCCGAGCGGGTATCCGTCCGGGCCTCACTTCGGTTCGGCTCAGCTCTCTATGCTTTTGGTACTCTTACATAGACATTGACAAGGCTAATCAGCCCAAGCGCCGAGGATCAGATATAGGTGACTTTCAGCAGATCAGTCTGTTGCCGTACTGCTCAGTCTTCACAACTGATGGAACAATGTACAAGACTTTGCAGAGGGTCAGCGACCGAGTAGTTCCGGTGAACTGTCAAGTTCTTTCCAAAGCCTTACTGGAAGAACGGGTGCGAGAATATGTTGAGGCTTCGAGGCGCAGAGGAAATGTCGGCTAACCCCGGCGGTAGAGCGGACGGAAACCGCAAACAGCGCGGTTCCCGCTCGCTCACCTTCAGAGGCGTTGGCCGTCAGGAATACAGGCCGCTGCTGTTAAGGGAGATATATGGGGATCGAAGAGCTCCGAGAGCAGCAGGGTAACTTTGAGTACTGGAGCGATTTCGGTAGCCGTCTTAGCCGTTCACTTGAGACTAGTATACCCGCCCTTGAGCGAGCCCTTCTAAACAGGACTGGTTTGAAACTCGGGTTCGATCGTGGCTTGGTTTCTATCTATCCCACTGATAAAGGCAAGGGATGCTACATCCAAGGAAATCAATTCCTCCGTGTCAACGTGACAGGTCTTCTGGCAGAGGTTAAGGCTCAAACCCTGGCCTGCTCAATCACCAGGCAGTCTAGTAGCTTTCGATACTGCTTCTACCAAACAACGGAGGATGGCCAGCGGTATTCGGTAGAGATAGATCGTCCTATGCCCAGCCTCCCTGTTAGCCTCCAGCACTTTGGATGGTCGCACAATCTCTGGTGGACGGGCCCTACCGACACTGCCAAGCTCGAGGACGCAATAGTGGATGTCCTCGAAAGGAAAGAACGACTGTCAGAGTTTACGATAGAACGCCCCAAAAGTGGCGCAGGATGCCCGCTAACCGCTCTTGCATTGATCAGCGTAATGATCGCAGCCTTCACTCTCTTGCATATGTAAGCTGAGTAGCCGACTACTCACACGTGCGGCCATAGTGTGTAAGCCGAACTGTCCGAACAGGTGCTCCAAACAGGGAGCTAGATAATTAGGGAAGATGGAGAAGATGGCCCTCCGTCGAACGATAGGCGTGTTAGCTGCTTGGCACCTCCGCTACGCTCCGGTGCCAAACAGCTTGGACCCTCATCTGGGGTCCAAAGTGCATGTGGTACAACTCGAGCCAGCTTGGTGCCTCCGCTACGCTCCGGCACCAAACTGGCGCTTGCATGTGGCGGACCGTCTAGCCATAGCGCGGTGTTCGAGGTAGAATTCGAGCAGCCGCTGAAGAGGAGAAGCTGCATACAAATATCGCAACGTATCGGTAGTGCGGCCAACCCGGGCGGTCGAGCGGACGGAAACCGCAAACAGCGCGGTTCCCGCTCGCTCACCTTCTGTGGCGTTAGGCGCATAGCGGAAGGGGCATAGCGGAATGGTCATTTGGTGGGGCCGCCGTGTTCGGGAGAAGAAGGTGGAGAGTGGTTCGTTCCTCTGCCCGCGCTGCCGCACGCAGCAACCATGCAGGCGAGTCTCGATCGGTAGCCAAGGAACGGTCTACTCTCTCCCCCTCGGTGACTTCCAAGCAGTTGCTGAGCAAATCGAGTGCGGGACCTGTGGAAGTCGGTTCGACGGCTCTGACTACTCTTACGGCGGCGCCACTGGAGTGCTAGAGCCGCAGACGTGGGACTGCCCGAAGTGCGGGAACCGAAACCCGAACAATATCTACCAATGCCTGAAGTGCCGGTTTTCGCTCGTATGAGGCCGAGTAGGTTCTGCGCGCCTAACCCAAGGCCTCAACCGGACAGCAACGCGCTTCGCGCGCCACTGCCGGTTAGGCCCCAATCGTTGGCTGGCAAGGGTATGAAATAGAAGAGAATATTAAATGATAGTTGTAACAAGCATTGTTACTGGCCTGCAAATCTCGCCGAGACGCGGAACATCGAAGAGCAGCTGCGGCCAGTGTAGACAGGAGTCTCGTACGCGGCTTCCGCTATCACCCTTCTGCATTTGAGGCTATGGTAACATCTTCTCGCGTTACAGGCTCTCCTGCCTCGTGGGAAGTCACCTAAAGGAGAGGCTCGATGAGAAAACTGCTCCGCACCTTGGGACTTGTCGTTACACTCGGATTGGTCAGCTTCGCGACCGTCGACGCATTGGCTTGGCCTTACGAGGAGTACGACTACGACAGTTGCTACTACACATGTAGCGATGGAAACATGTATGTCGCGTACACAACGTACTCCGATTGTTGCAACAGCACCCTGAGCGGGTTTTGGTGTCCCCCGGGAGAGGCGCCCGGCCATCCGGCTAACGCCTGGGGAGGGGGTTACCACATTCTGAATGCCTGTTGAGGCCCGACCGCGCAGAGGACCTCCGCCAAACGCTCGGTGTGTTAGCTGTTTGGCGCCTCCGCTACGCTCCGGTATCAAACTGGCATTTGCGTGTAGCGGAACGTATAGCCATGGTGCGGTGCTGAGGGTAGGATTGGAGCAGCCACTGTAGTGGAGAAGCTGCAGACAAATATCGCAACGTATCGGTGGGCGGCCAACCCAGGCGGTCGAGCGGACGGAAACCGCAACAGCGCGGTTTCCGCGCGCTCACCGCCAAAGGCGTTAGCTGGAAGGAAGTTCTTCAACCTAATTCGTAAACTCCATGCTGCCAGCTATAGATAGAGTTTCATCTGGCAACCGGAGTTAGATCTGGAGGCGTAATGTCTGAAATGGGAGTCCGCGAGTGGTCGTTGGCATGGCTGGCGTTTAGGGAATTGGAAGGAGGCTTCGATCATACTGCGGAACAGTTGGAGAGGCTCAGGAGGGCCGGCTGGTTCGATGATCTTGGTTTCTTCGGAAGCACGAGGAAAAAGAAAGCAGAGCGTATCACGTCCTCTCCGTACTTCTTCGCCTTTGCATATAGAATAGGAGGAGATCCTTACGTCGCAGGAAACATGACCCGCCCGGACAGTGTTGCCGCTGCCCTTGTAGAGCGTAAGGGTGCGGAAGAAACGGCAATCTTTTTCAAATATCGGGTTAGCGAAGCGATTCTTCAGTTCAATCTCGACATGGGGCTCAGTTACTTAAGGCACGGCCTTAATAACATCGCCCTGAAACGCCTCACGCTGGCGGCCGAGCAAGGCAGCCCGGTCGCCCAACTGACTCTCGGACGCATGTACGCCGAAGGAGCGAGTGCCCCGCAGGATCATCTTTTCGCGCACAGGTGGTTGAACCTTGCCGCATATCGCCTTCCAGAGGCGAACCGAGAGCATGCGCTCAGGCTCAGGCAAACAGTTTCAAAAACGCTCTCCTCGGACAGACTCATAGAAGCTGAGCTGCTAGCGCGGCAGTGGGTACCTAAAACCTGGGACGAACTCACGACCTTCGATTCGGAAGCGGACCAAATTGAATGGAGCTGAAGTCAATGCTGACGATAGCTGTAATCGGGGATGCACAGCTAACACGGCTGCTCCAGCGGACCAGAAAGCTTCGCTTTCCGGCCGCTGAGCAGCAACACCGTTATGCGTCGGAGCACGATATGGGTTCAAATGCACAATGACGTCCGAACGGGGGAATAATGTCGGAACTGGACACTAGCCGGGTAACAGTCACTGATTTCGACATGCCTTTCCTGTCCATGGTCCGTTTCATGATTAAGTGGGCTATTGCTGCCATTCCGGCGATATTTATCATCATGCTTGCATCTGCTCTCTTCTGGGGAGTTCTGTTTGGGGCAGTAACAACGCTTGGCAGTGCGTTGTTGCGGAAGGATTCAGCGCCAGCAGCTCCTCAGGTAAGAGTCCCAGATATACAAGCAGTTACGCCGGGAAAGACTCCTAATGATGAAGCTGCCAAGGAATACCTTGGCCGCGTGATTGTGAGCGGAGTCAAGGTCGCACGCTCGGTTCTAGACCAAACAGGGGTATTTGGAGAAATTAAGAACACGGGCGATCGCACACTCAAGGAGGTAGAGATTACGATCTACTGCTTGGGTCCTGACGGCAAGCCTATCTTTGAGAAGGCGTACCACCCCGTACTGGTAACTGAAATGTCATTCGGCGACGAGGGAAAGCCACTGAAGCCCGGATATAGTCGGACGTTCGGAGTCAAAATGGACGATGCGCCATCTGGCTGGACAAAGAAGGTTGACGTGAAGGTAACATCCGTAGAATTTCAATAGGAAGGTGCCAGGCGATGGCGAGCTGGAGCATAACCTTACGGTCGAGCGGACGGATACCGCACTATCGTGCGGTCCCGCCGCTCACCTACTGAACGTTGGGCGCAGCGCAATAGGAGGCAAGTAAGTGTGATGGGACTTGGTGATATAGAAACTCTCCTCAAGATCTCGGCAATAGTTGCTGCCGCCGGCTTCTTCCTCTGGAAGCTTGCGACCGGCTGGCTCCTTATCAACCTCTCCGTAAACTTAACTACGGAGCGCCGCCCAGTAGCGGAGAGCGCAGATGAAGACTGGATGTCAGTTACGGTAATTCTAGAGAAAGGGCCCACGGATACGCTTAGGCTAACAGATCTCCGGGCTCGGATTAAGGAGACTTCTTGTTCTAAGTTTGAAGAACCCGACGGAGAAAGATTCTCTGGTCTCGAGAGGCTCGTCAAGGGTGGCAAGGGTGAGAAGGGAAAAGTCCACATGTCCGAAACCAAACAGAGATGTGTAACTCTTTCCCCTGGCGAGAAGTCTCAGTTCGCACATGTATTTAAAGTCAGGCGCCAAAGTCCCTATCTAGTAGAAGTCGCGGTCGCTGGTCGGCGCCTTTTAGTTTTGACATACTTCCATTGGAGGGCATCAATCGTGTCGTTACCAAACCTCAAGGATGGAGCGCCCAACCCGTCTGCTCCAGCGGACCAGAAAGCTCCGCTTCCTGGGCGCTGAGCAGCAACAGCGTTGGGCGTCAGTCAAAGAATCTGACATGAGGAAGTTAGCATGCGTGATGACTTTCCAGCCACAGTAAAGGAAGCCTTGGCGAAGCGCGTAGGCCATAGGTGCTCAAACCCAGCATGTCGTCAACTGACTAGCGGACCTGCGGTGGAACCAAGCGGAGTAATTAATGTGGGTGTGGCTGCACATATAACGGCCGCCGCCGAAGGAGGACCGCGCTATGATAGGGCTCTCTCGGCTGAGACAAGAAGGTCCATCGAGAACGGTATTTGGCTCTGTCAAAAATGTTCCAAGCTCATCGATTCAGACACCGCTCGTTATTCCTCGGATATTCTCAGGACATGGAGACTACTTGCTGAGCAGGTCGCACTTGCGGAACTCGAGAGTCGCCCGGGGGCAGTGGCAGCCTTAAGTGATTCTCGTTTCCGCCGAGCCGAAGCCCTTGTACCTGAACTTCTCTTAGAGATGCGGCAGGATCTGGCAAACCATCCGCTGAGCCGAGAATTTGTGATTCTGAAGAGGAGCTGGATGTATTGGGCCAATGGAAATGAACTCGTCTATTACTATGATGACCATCCCGAACTGGAGAATCAGCTCCAAATTTTGGAGAACCTTAGGCTTATCAACGATATCACCTACAACAATGCAAAGAGATACGTCATGACAGAGGAGCTGGCCGACTATCTAGCTGTAAGTCCGCCCAACCCGAGGCCTCAAGCGGATGCCGGAGGCACCGCTTAGGCCCATCCCGTTAAACGTAAGGGCACTATATGAGCGAAGAAGATAACGGCAGCCATAGCGAGGCAGTACTAAATCACTTGGCGCACATGGAGGAGTTCGAGGCCAAGCACCGAGAGCTCGGCAAGGAGATGCTTACTGCCTATGGTGGAACACTCTACGGAATGGACTTGCTTGCCGTTGGAGCTCTCAATCGGTCTCTAGCCCATTGTGCAGGGTTTAAAGCTCTAATAGAGGCCAAAAACCTTATTTGTGCAGGCGCTGTCCTGAGGCTGCAGTTGGACACCACCTTGAGGTTCTATGCCTCCTTTATTGTTGAAAAGCCTCATGATTTCGCAGTCGAGGTGTTCAAGGGCACGCCCATCTACAAGATGAAGGATGCTGGCGGAAATTTGATGCGTGATGCTTACCTGGTTGAACGCCTAGGAAAAGAGCACTTGTGGGTGCCGCGCGTTTATAAGGAGACCTCAGGATATATACACTTCTCTGACAAGCATCTGATGTCTGCTTTTAGTCCTGACCAAGACGGCAATGGCTTTCTAATGAAGATGTCTGCTGTAGATAAGGACCTGCCGGACACTATTTATTTGGAGGCTATAGAAGCATTCTACCATGCGACTGGAATACTGCTATCCTATATTAAGGGCTGGGTATTCACGAAGGATAACCCTGATGCGGTGGAGAAGATGAGGGAGGCGCGAGAGCAGGGCGCGTCTCCTGGAAGCGTTTAACCCCAAGGTCGAGCGGACGGACACCGCCCTATCGTGCGGTGCCGCCGCTCACCTACTGAGCGTTCTACGCCAGTGGATAGGAGATGTTGACGATGAAGTGGGGAGACGCTCTCCAGGAACTGCTCGATCGAGTTGGTGGGATTGAGAGGATAAACCATATCCCTGAAGAGCAGGCTATGAGAGTAGCGCGCCTCTTCTTCGACCAAGAGGTCTATCCGCGAATGTTGGCACTCCGAAATCGGCTAATCTCCCACGGTTATGAGGTTCTTCTGCAGCCATCAGAACCGCCACCTGAGGGAATGACTTGGAATATCGAGGCAGTAGATCTTCTAGTCTATCTTCCGGAAGGCTCCGGGCTCGCAGTGCCTCTCGCCACTCTGCGCATAGAGTACAACATCAACTTCATCTGCGGAGGGGCTATGAATACCAAGGAGGGGCGCACCAATTCGCTTACTTTCACGCTTCTCGGCGAGCCCATAACGCACGTGGAGTCTTGGATCCAGGACCTTCAAGAGAATTTGGGGGCTTCGAGCTGACTATGCCAAATGACAAAGCCAAAATCGTTAATGAGCGAGTTAACGCGAACATCTGCGAAATCGACGGCACGTACTATCAGGTACATCTCAAGTGGCTGCCAAGAACCGGTGACCTCATTGACCTCTACTCTCTCGCTGACGCAGCCGCTAGGCTCCCGCCCTATCACCATTACGAAGTAGTTCAGGTTGTGCATAAGCTTCATGACCTAGAAAAAGAGGATAAAGAACCGTACAGCGGTGGTCACCACTTTGTCGAAGTCTACGTCAAACCAGCACAGAGCAAGTTCCTTAGGTAACCGCATGCCTATCGCACCATGGTGGACGTAGAACCCCAGCAGTCGAGCGGACGGAAACCGCAAGAAGCGCGGTTCCCGCCGCTCACCGGCCACGCGTTATGCGTCTAAATCATGGAGAGGGTGACACGTGAATTTAAGGGAGAAGATCGAAAACAATCTCGTGATATGGCTCCTTGGTGCACTGTTTTCGGGCTTTGGGGCGGGCATAGCAACCTATAAGGCCGTGCTCGATATGGCACAACTTGAGGTAATATCTAGAGCTAAGCTGGAGGCTCTGCAAGCAGCTCAGGCGCAGGGGAAGGAAAGCGGTAGAGAAGGTCCAGCGACTTCAACTGGAAGGACCTCTGAAGGTAGACAACCCGGACAAGTAGAAAATCCTGGCAGGCCGACCGATTCGCAGTCTGCCAATTCACTTCCAGGTAAGCCTAGCGGAGCATCAGAAAAGGGGGTATTGTTCCAAAGGCTCCCTGTATTCGAGGTCAAGGCATCCTCCTTCCGAAGGTCGTCACTTGATTTTCCTCCTCAGAATGTCGCCAATGGCGTCATTCAGCCTCAGTATAATAGGAGCTGGCAATCAGGCTCGGGCGATTTGGAGGGAGCCTGGATTGAACTTCACCTTCCCGAACAGCACACAGTCAACAGAATCAGGGTGTATATGCTTGTGGCCGAAAGTCTTAGAGGAGGCCAGATACGAGATGCGAAGGTTAGCTTCTCTGATGGATCCGAGCAGGAGATGAGATTTCCCTTTGAGCATGGATGGCAGAGCATAGATTTAAAAGAAGTAAAGACGGATGTCGTCCGCATCGAAGCCAGCAGCGTTTATCCAGGCGACAATGGCATAAACAACTTAGAGGTAGCAGAGGTAGAGCTATACGGAAAATGAGAAGCCTGGCTAGGTTTTGGCGCATAACCCAAGTCGCTCAAGCGGACGGCTGGCGCAGTTTCAAGCGACAGCGGACTTTGGTCGCTCTCGTTTTGGGGAGCGGCGGTGGCCTGCATGGGCCGCTCGCTTAGCTCCCAAACGTTGGCCGGCCAAGAAACCCGTCCCGACTTGCATCTCCAGTTCAAAGACCATTGCCACCCATTACACTACTGTAAGCTCCCGATAACCAACCATCAGACCTGTCGTTTTTTTAAGGAGAGAACCATGATAAAGAAAAAGGCTGCTCTGTACTTCTTCATAGCCACCGCTATCGTCACTCTTATAGCTTCTTGCGCGAATACGCCCCACGACGCCACGACTCCGCAGTTTTCCCACTTCGTCTTCACTGCCGGCGAGTGCGGAGACATGAACGGCTCTCTCCGAGGTCAGGGAGTTATCGACCTTCGAAACGGTAACGAATGGTGCGTTCCTCATGACGGTTCCGCACCAAAATACCAAGGCACACTGAACTTGAGTGCTATTCCGGAGCAAGCACCCCCAAAGCAATAAACATCTCTGCGTCTCAGCCGTGGTAAAATACCCAAGTCAAAAGGCAGCGCACAACCCCGCCCCTGCAGCGGACGCCTGAGGCGCTATCAGCGGTGGGGCCTAGGCGGCGGTGAAATAGGTCGGTGGCTTCTCCAACATGGGTTCGGATTCACGGCAGCAGCTTTATCTGGAGGTCTGACATGATATCCCAAGCTCACATTGGCGGTCGCATCGTAGCCGCGAGCGCGCTTGCAGGGTTCGCCATTCTAGCGGCGTGCCACAAGTCTCCCCCTCCGCCGCCACCCAATCCGGTCATGGTCAAACGTGCAGTTGTGGATCAGAAGAAGTTCGAGGCCCTCTACAGAGCCGCAAAGACTATCCAGGCCTCGCAGGCTGTAGGCGTGAATTACCAAAAGTTTGGCGAACTCCTACAAGCATTCGCCACAGAGATATCGATTGCCAAGGACAAGGCTTCATCACCCAAGGAGGAGAGGCTCATCTCCGCCTATACTGACACCCTCCTAACGCTTCATGACAGCGATGCGCTGTGGAAAGAGCAGATTGACGATGCTCGGTATGACTTCATTCCAGCCGGCCGCATATTTGTCGAGGCGTCGATAGAACCCCTCGTGGTCAAGTACAGCCTGCCTCAGAGAACGCACAAGGGCTACGGTAAACCGTGGCAGTCGATTTCATCGGACTCCATCCAGCTACTCTGGTCGAAAGCCAGCGAACAGATCGACGCTGCAAGCAAGCTCTACTACGGGGAAGAGCTTGTTCCTCAAGCAACACCGGCAGCAGGAGCATCAGGGCATGCCGTCTAACCCGGCGCCTCCAGCGGACGGCTGACGCCGCGCGCTTAGGCGCTACCGCGTTCTGCGTCTGTTTGGAAGACGTGATGCAGATTAAGCAAGAATAGCAGCAATGATCGAGATCCTCGTTATACTAGCCTATGTAGCGACCTTCACTTTGCTGATAGGCGGAGCTGTATATCTATTTCTCACGAGAAAAGGAGGGGGAGCTCGTCGGACGCCAGATTCCATATCTAAGGAGACACTCACGCTGGCCACGAGGGTTTCTGGAGCATATCGCCTTTCCGATCTAGAAAAGATCTTGATAGAGTTAGGCGACTTAGGAGCGTGGGGAGTGGTTGTTGAGCTTGGACTCGCCAGGGTTAATGACATCGTCCAGATGATCCTTGGAGTTGAAAAAGTGGAGTTCTACTCGCACAACAACGGTACTACCCCAAATTATCTGGAGCGGTATCGCCGGAGTGTGGAAGGGGCTGGATTGGTTGTCCGTAAAGTGGAAAATGTCGAAGACGTCTTTTTCGTCGAAGTAGTTGGTTCTTGGTCACAGATTGCTTCGGTACTCCTCCGGATAGTTAAGGAGATCTATGAGGTTGATGACTACACAGAAGTCCAACTCGCTGTCTTCCAGTAACAGAGTAAGATTACTACAATACGTAGAACCCCGCCGATCGAGCGGACGGTAACCGCAAAAAGCGCGGTTCCGCCGCTCATCGGCAGAACCGTTCGGCCTCAAGTCGGAGAACATTGTGCTTCCACTTGCCCAATCTATCCCCATCCTCGCCACCACATCATTTGCTGGCGCCGCTATCTGCCGTGTTCCAGGCGTGCAAAAATCCACCTACTTCTTTATTGCAGTTGCACTTCTGCTCGCCCCTTCATTCGCACAGGCGGAAGGCTGGCAACCGTCACCTGGCCATTTGCAGGTGCCGATCTGGCCTGGCGCAGTTCCCAATGCGATACCCCACCCGAAACCGGAGTCGGTCGGTCCCGGCGAAGGACGCGAGTGGTGGCCCAGAGCTAACGATGTCAGCCGGCCTACGATGACGGTGTATGCACCCAAGGGCCGTAACACCAGCGCGGCCGTAGTGGTGTTCCCCGGCGGGGGTTACCAGTTCTTGGCCATGGACCTGGAGGGCACGGAGATCTGCGACTGGCTGACATCGCGCGGTATCACGTGCGTACTGCTGAAGTACCGCGTACCGGGCTCGGGTCCGTGGTGGGACGGCGAGAACAATCGGCGCGTATACCCGAAGGTGCAGACAGCGCTGCAGGACGCGCAGCGCACATTGGGGCTGGTGCGGCAGCACGCGGCACAGTGGGATATCGACCCGCACAAGGTCGGCGTAATCGGCTTTTCCGCTGGCGGGCATTTGGTGACCGCAGTCAGTACGCATTTCGCGCGGCGGACCTATCCGCCGGTGGATGCCGCCGACAAGCTGAGCTGCCGTCCCGACTTCGCCATCGCCATCTACCCCGGTCACCTGTGGGCGCACGAGGACGAGGACCACGCCACCCGCGACGAGACGGACCTGAGCCTTCGCCCGGACATCCGCGTCCGTGCCGACACGCCACCGACCTTTCTGCTGCAAGCCGAGGACGACCACGTAGACGGCGTGGAGCAGTCGCTGGCCTATTATGTCGCGCTGCAGAAGGCCGGCGTCCCCACTGAAATGCACCTATACGCGCAAGGCGGCCACGCCTTCGGCCTGCGGCCGAGCAAGCTGCCGATCGCGCAGTGGCCGCGGTTGGTAGAAACATGGTTGGGGACCATTGGGATGGTGGACGTGGTCCCCGCGCGCTGACCGCCTGGCTTTTGAGATCCAATGAGGCCTAACAATTCATTCAAGCCGACGTCCCTATCGCTGCGCGCTTGGGCCGCGGCTTGATTCAAGCGTTAACCGCCAACACACATCCAGGAGCGACCATGATTCCTGAACTCCCTAGCGCGGTGCCTGAAATTCCAGTTTCGGATGTCGTTGCGGCTACGCAGTACTACCGCGACAAGCTGAGCTTCGCCGTCGACTGGCTTGCAGCGGACATCGCTTTAGCCGGAATCTCGCGCGATCAATGTCGGCTCTTCCTCGCCGGCCCAGCATTTCGCGAACAGTGCGGCAACGCCAGTCCCGTGTTGACCTGGCTTAATCTGAAGAGCAAAGGTGAGGTCGATGATCTGCACCGCGCTTGGCGTTCAACCAAAGCCATTCTGCTGTCCGACCCTGAATCGAAGCCGTGGGGACTGCACGAATTCACCGCAGCTGATCCGGACGGGAACCGATTCCGCGTGTTCCATGACTTCGCCACGCCAGAGCGCGAACGCGGGAGGTCCACGGCACCATAAGGCGTTGGGCGGGCGATCCGGGAGGACAGCGCGCGATCCCCTGAACGCAGCCTCCACCCCTCGAAAGGAACATCGCAATGTCGAAGGTTGTCGCAATCATGTCCATGTCGCTCGACGGCTACATCGCCGACCTCAACGATGGCGTCGCCGAAGTGTTCGACTGGTACTTCACCTCGGGGGACGTCGAAATCCACACCGGAGGGTCGGACCCCATGACGTTCAAGGTGTCCGGGCCGAGCGCCGAGCACCTTCGCGGTCTCATGTCCGGACTCGGTGCCATGCTCACCGGTCGACGCACTTTCGACGTCGCCCAAGGCTGGGGCGGAAATCACGCCTGGGGACCAGCATTCGTACTTACCCACCACATCCCCGCCGGATGGCCGCGACCCAACTCGACTGTCCAATTCGTGACCGACGGCATTGAAAGCGCCGTGAACCAAGCCAAAGCCGCCGCCGCCGGGAAGTCCGTCGGGGTCCACGGCGCGGACACCATCCAGCAGTGCCTGAATGCTGACCTCCTCGACGAAATCCACGTCGACATCGCGGCGGTTCTTCTTGGCTCCGGAGTTCGACTCTTCGACCACCTCGCCGGCACGCCAGCCGTCCTTGGCAACCCGACGGTGATCCCGGGCGTCGGCGTTACACACCTGCGCTACCCAGTACGCAAGGCGTAGTCCTACCCCCCACCTTTCTCGCCCGGCGGTGAGCTTTGTCTCGATGAGACGCGTGTCCACAAGTAGCGCGTCTCCCAACCCGCCGGACGCAAGGGCTTCCCAGCCAAACCCCTGTCTCTGCCGGGCGGGGAGCGCGCACCTTTGAATCAGGGGTCCCTCTGGGAGCCGGCATCCCCGCCGGCGTCCTGCCGGGGGCCAAGGAGGACGACATGACAAGGCCTCGTGGGATGCGTGGAGTGGCCATGGCGCTTTTGCTGGTGGGGTTGGCGTCGGTGCCGGTGAAGGCCGCGGAGCGGCGGGCGCCGGGGGTTCGGGAGAGACCCGCGTTCCAGGAGGAGGTGCTCGCCGGTGCCCGCGCCTGGTTCGGAGACCTGCTGGGGAGCTGGCAGCCGCGGTCTCACGGTGGATCCTCCCAGCGCACGGCCGGCCTCGTCGAGCTGAAGCAGCATGTGGACAATCCGGGCCAGACCCCGATGAACGACGGCCCGCACTAGCGCCGGACCCTCACCCCTGCCCCTCTCCCGATCCGGGAGAGGGGAACCGCCCTCCCCCAACAAAAGTTCCTCTCCCTCTTCTCCCGAGTCGGGAGAAGAGGGCCGGGGTGATGAGGGTTCCTCGAGGCCTTTTCTGACTCC
The DNA here is from genome assembly GCA_963698025.1 of uncultured Acidobacteriota bacterium. Classification (GTDB taxonomy): domain Bacteria; phylum Acidobacteriota; class Thermoanaerobaculia; order Multivoradales; family UBA5704; genus DATARR01. The sequence goes on from OY969112.1 coordinate 6,606,106, forward strand.
CGGCTTGCCTGGCAGGTCGCGGATGCCAAGAGCGCGGACCTGGCGCGGATCGGGGAATCCGTCCGGCCCCCAGGACGTTGAAGAGGGTGGGGGAGAGTTGCCGGCCGGCAACTTAACTCCTACAACCCACTCAACTTACACGAGCTTGTGACCGCCAGTCACAAGTGGTAGACTCGATCGTGCGAGGATAGTGCGAGAGGAAATCCTGCCCATGAACAATATGCTCGGAGAAAGCTGGATCACCACCACGTTCGACACGCTGGAGGACTGGTCCGCGCGCAACTCCTTCTGGCCGTTCCCGTTCGGCACGGCCTGTTGCGCCATCGAGTTCATGTCCACCGTCTCCAGCCACTACGACGTATCGCGCTTCGGCGCCGAGGTGGTGCGCTTTTCGCCCCGGCAGAGCGACGTGCTGCTGGTGGCGGGGACCATCAACGACAAGATGGCCCCGGTGCTGAAGAAGATCTACGACCAGATGCCGGACCCCAAGTGGGTGATCTCGATGGGCGCCTGCGCCTGCTCGGGCGGTTTCTACCGCGCCTATCACGTGATGCAGGGGATCGACGAGGTCATCCCGGTGGACGTCTACGTCCCGGGCTGCCCGCCGACGCCGGAGGGGCTGATCTACGGCATCCTCCAGCTCAAGGAGAAGGTCGCCCGCGACCGCGAGTTCTACCGCAAGCAGAACCGGGAAGCCAAGGACCAGGAGAAGACCCAGAGTGTCAATACTGGCGCCGCCACCACAGCTTAAGCCTTCGACCCTTCCAGAGCTCGAAACCGTCCGGGAGAAGTTCCCGGCCGGCAGCATCCTGCCCCAGGACGGTCTGGACCAGGCGGTCTGGATCGTCAGCCGCGACGTCCTCTTCGAGGTCTGCCGCGAGCTGAAGGAGAACCCGCAGACGCAGTTCGACATGATGCTCGACCTGTGCGGCGTGGACTTCCCCGACCGCGAGGAGCGTTTCGAGGCGATCTACCATCTCTACTCGATGCAGCGCGGCGCGCGGCTGCGCCTCAAGGTGCCGCTGCGCGAGGACGACCTCGTGCTCCCCTCCATGATCAAGCTCTGGCGGGCGCTCGACTGGTTCGAGCGCGAGGCCTACGACATGTTCGGCTTCCGTTTCGACGGCCACCCGAACCTGCGGCGCCTCCTCACCCACGAGGCTTTCCAGGGGCACCCGCTGCGCAAGGACTACGACCCGGCCAAGCGCTGGATCCTGACCGAGGACAAGATCTACAAGCCGCATTTCGACCTGCCCGAAAGCAGCGACGAGATGTTCGAGCGGATGACGATCAACATCGGCCCGTCGCACCCGGCCATGCACGGCACTTTCCGCCTGATGGCGGTGATGGACGGCGAGACGATCGTCGCCTCGGACGTCGAGATCGGCTATCTGCACCGCTGCTTCGAGAAGATGTCGGAGACCCACACCTGGCAGCACGTCATCCCCTACACCGACCGGCTCAACTACTGCTCGGCCTTCATCAACAACGTCGGCTATTGCAAGACGGTGGAGAAGATGCTGAAGGTGGAGGTGCCGCCGAAGGCGGTCTGGGCGCGGATGATCCTCTCGGAGTTCTCGCGCATCATGGACCACTGCGTCTGCAACGGCACGACGCTGGTGGACGCCGGCGGCCTGACCAGCTTCTGGTACCTCTTCCAGCCGCGCGAGGAGATCTACGGCCTGCTGGAGTCGGTCTGCGGCGCCCGGTTGACGGTCTCCGCCTGCCGCATCGGCGGCCTGATCCAGGATCTGCCGCCCGACTTCGAGGCGCGCTGCCGCCGGTTGCTCGACATGATCCCGCAATACGTGAACGACGTCGAGACGCTGGTCAACAAGAACCGGATCTGGATCGACCGCTCGGTCGGCGTCGCCGCCATCTCCGGCGAGGACGCGGTCAACTGGGGTTGGACCGGGCCGTGCCTGCGGGCGAGCGGCGTCGGCTACGACGTGCGGCGGGCCCACCCCTACGACCTCTACGACACCCTCGACTTCGAGGTGCCGGTGCTCTACGGCGGCGACGTCTACGACCGCTTCCGCATCCGCATGCTGGAGATCCGCGAGTCGCTGAAGATGATCAAGCAGCTGCTCGACCGCGGCATGCCGGCCGGCCCCTGGATCGTCGACGATCCGCACGTGGCGCTCCCCTCGAAGGAGGCCTGCTACAACCAGATGGAGGCCATGATCTACCACTTCAAGCTGATCATGGACGGCATCTCCGTGCCCGAGGGGGAGATCTACAACATGGTCGAGGGCGCCAACGGCGAGCTCGGCTTCTACACGATCAGCGACGGCACCAGCAAGCCGTACCGCAACCACTGCCGGGCGCCCTGCTTCCCGATCTTCTCTACCTTTCCCGTCCTCATCAACGGCGGCTCGCTGTCTGACGCCATCGTGTCGCTGGGCGGGTTGAACGTCATTGCCGGAGAGCTCGAACGATGAGCCAGCCACTGGCCCAGACGTCCCAAACGACGCAAACCCCCGGCGGGCCGGTCTCGCCGGGCCGCCCCGTCCTGCGGTCGCCGTACCCCTCGGAGCCCAAGCCCTACAAGCCGGGGTTCGCGGAACGGCTCTACCTGCCGCTGTTCAGCGGCCTGGTGGTGACGCTGCGGCACTTCCTGAAGAACCTCTTCAAGCCGAGCCGGATGTACACCATCAGCTACCCCGAGGAGCGGCGCAACTACAGCCACCGCTTCCGCGGGCATCACATCCTCACCACCCGCCCCGACGGGTCGGTGCGGTGCGTCGCCTGCTTCCTGTGCGCCCAGAACTGCCCGGCCGAGTGCATCCACATCGAGGCCGGCGAGCATCCGGACGTCAACATCGAGAAGTACCCGACGGTCTACGAGATCGACATGCTGCGCTGCGTCTTCTGCGGCTACTGCGTGGACGCCTGCCCGGAGGAGGCCATCATCATGTCGAACAACTACGACATGGCCTACTTCACGCGCGAGCAGTCGATCGTCGGCAAGTCGGACCTGATGAAGCCGTTCACCTTCGACGAGAACCAGCTCGGCTACCGGCCGCGCTTTCCGGAGGAGGACGTCCAGCGCTCCAAGATGCGGCGCGACGCCTTCAACCTCGTCGAGGCGGCCAAGCAGGCCCAGGAGCGCGAGGCCACCAAGGCCGCGCACTCGTAAACCCTCACCCCTGGCCCCCATAGGCGCTAACTTTGGCCTGTACGCTTCGAGTAGGGGCGGGTCTGGACGGTAGGTTGGGGGCTCGACCCGCCCTGTTTTCGCGGATTTCGCCGTTGCAGGGCGGGTCGCGCCCCCTCCCGCCCGTCCAGACCCGCCCCTACACGAAGCAAAGTTAGCGCGTATGCCCCTGGCCCCTCTCCCGACGCGGGAGAGGGGAAACCGCCGCTCGAGGAAGTTTTTCTCCCTCTTCTCCCGGGTCGGGAGAAGAGGGCTGGGGTGATGAGGGCCCCACCCCGAGCCTTCCTACCCTCAACAGGCCTTGCAGACGCAGGTGGAGGCGCCCGTGCTCTCGTTGCAGGTGAAGGACTTCACGCCGCAGCGGGAGCATGTCAGGCGGACGCACTGGCAGTTCTTGTTGACGCAGACATCGTTGGCCGGCGGGCTGCACAGGGCGATGAAGGCCGCGGCGGGCTTCGGCGCCTGCGCCAGGGCGACGCTGCCGCAAACGACGGCGACCATCAGCAGGCTCCGGAACGGGAAAGCTTTGCGCATGGTGGGTTCCTCCTTCGGTGAGGGCCGGCCAGAAAAGACCGGCTCTATCTTTATAGGTGCCTTGGAAGATTCGTTGGGGAACTTCCAGGCGAGGGACTCTCTCCTTTCCTTGACAGCCTCCGTATTGGAACTTAGCCTGTGCTTATGCCAAACGGTCTCGAAACCGGGTTCCTCCTGGACCGTCAATGGCACTGGATGAGGTCCGGGATGGAGCAGACGAAGAAGCCCGCGTTGCTGGCGGTCGGCAGGGTTCTGGCTCAGATGGGGACGCCCTATGCCCTGATCGGCGGCCTCGCGCTCCAGGTCCATCAGGAGGAGCCGCGGACGACCCTGGACATCGATCTCGCCGTCCTGGACCGCGCGGCCATCCCCCAGGCGGAGTTGGAGGCGGCCGGGTTCAGCTGGACGGGGCGGTTCAAGCACTCCGAGAACTGGCTCGGGCCAGGAGGGACGCCCGTCCAGTTCACGGACGACCCTGCCTTGGCCCCCGCCGTGGGCCGGGCCGAGGAGATCGAGATCGACGGGGTACGGCTGCGGGTCATCGGCCGTGCCGACCTGCTCCACGAGAAGCTGCGGGCGGCTTCCGACCCGGCCCGCCGCCGCTCGAAGCGCCTCCAGGACTTCGCCGACGCTCAAGGTCTCCTGGAGACGAATCCGGAGCTCGCGGCCGGATTGACCGCCGAGGAGAGAGCCGCCCTGGAGCGGCTGCCGATCTGACCCCGCCCCCCCACCTCTGATAAGATCGGAGCCTGATGGGAATCCCGGGAGGCGCGGAGCGCGTTCTCCCGGTTGTCCCGTGAAGTGGCGTCCGGGGGCCATGCTCCAGAGAGGACCTGGCATGATGGCCGGGTCTTTTTTGTTTCACTCCTTGGCAGAGAGACGATCATGATCGTAGAAAAAGAGAAACACACGGTCGTTCCCGAGAAGATCGACGAGGTGGTCATCCGCTTCGCCGGCGACTCGGGGGACGGCATGCAGCTTACCGGCACGCAGTTCACGAACACCTCGGCGCTGATCGGCAACGACCTGTCGACGCTGCCCGACTTCCCGGCCGAGATCCGCGCGCCCGCCGGCACCCTGCCCGGCGTGTCGGCCTTCCAGGTGCGGATCGCCGACTACGACATCCACACCCCGGGCGACTCCCCGGACGTGCTGGTGGCGATGAACCCGGCGGCGCTCAAGAAGGAGATCAAGGATCTCAAGCCCAACGGTATCGTCATCGTCAACACCGACGAGTTCAACGCGCGCAACTTCGCCAAGGCGGGTATCACCGTCAACCCCTTGGAGGACGGCAGCCTCGCCAACTACCGGGTCTTCCAGGCAGCGCTGACCACGATGACCCGCCGCACGCTCGAGGGGAGCGGCCTCGACACCAAGTCGATGGACCGCTGCAAGAACATGTTCGCCCTCGGCATGTGCTACTGGCTGTTCTCCCGGCCGCTCGACAACACGGTCGAGTGGCTGAAGAAGCAGTTCGCCCGCAAGCCCGGCCTGGCCGAGGCGAACATCGCCGTGCTCAAGGCGGGGTGGAACTTCTGCGACATCACGGAGCTGTTCCACGACCGCTACGAGGTGCCGGCGGCGCAGATGGCGCCGGGCCTCTACCGCAATATCACCGGCAACGTGTCTCTCGCCATGGGCCTGATCGCGGCCAGCCGGCGCAGCGGCCTGCCGCTCTTTCTCGGCGCCTACCCGATCACGCCGGCCTCGGACGTGCTCCACGAGCTGTCGCGCTACAAGAACTTCGGCGTCACCACCTTCCAGGCGGAGGACGAGATCGCGGCCGTCTGCGCGGCGATCGGCGCTTCGTTCGGCGGCGCCCTGGGGGTGACCGCCTCCTCGGGGCCGGGGATCGCGCTCAAGGCCGAGGCGATGAACCTGGCGGTGATGACCGAGCTGCCGCTGATCGTCTGCGACATCCAGCGCGGCGGCCCTTCGACGGGGCTGCCCACGAAGACCGAGCAGGCGGACCTGCTGCAGGTGATGTTCGGCCGCAACGGCGAGTCGCCGATCCCGATCCTCTCGGCGTCCTCGCCGAAGGACTGCTTCGACGTCGCCCTGGAGGCGGTGCGCATCGCCACCCGCTACATGGTGCCGGTGGTGCTGCTGTCGGACGGCTACATCGCCAACGGCTCCGAGCCCTGGAAGCTGCCGCAGGTCGAGGAGCTGCCGGACCTGCGGATCGAGTTCCGCGCTGATCCGGAGGGGTTCCACCCCTACGAGCGCGACGCCGAGACGCTCTCCCGCCCGTGGGCCGTCCCCGGCACGCCGGGCCTGGAGCACCGGATCGGCGGCCTGGAGAAGGAGAACGTCACCGGCAACGTCTCCTACGATCCGGTCAACCACGAGAACATGGTCCATCTGCGGGCCGAGAAGGTGGCGCGGATCGCCCGCGAGCTGCCGGACGTCGAGGTCTTCGGCGATCCGCAGGGGGGGGACCTGCTCGTCCTCGGCTGGGGCTCGACCGCCGGCGCCATCCACGGCGCGGTCGCCAGCGCCCGCCGCCTGGGATTGAACGTCAGCCGCGCCCATCTGCGGTATCTCAACCCCTTCCCGTTGAACCTGGGGGGCGTGCTGGCGCGATTCGATCGCGTGCTGCTGCCGGAGATGAACCTGGGCCAGCTCGCCCTGCTGCTGCGGGCCCGCTATCTCAAGGACATCGTCACCCTCAGCAAGGTGCAGGGGAAGCCCTTCACCCGTCAAGAGATCCTGGACAAGATCCAGTCGATCCTGGAGCCCGCGCATGCCAACTGAGACCACGACGCCGACCCTGACCAAGAAGGACTTCCAGACCGATCAGGAGGTGCGCTGGTGCCCGGGCTGCGGCGACTACGCCATCCTCTCGGCCGTGCAGCAGGTCTTCCCCGAGCTGGGGATCCCGCGCGAGAAGTTCGTGGTGGTCTCCGGAATCGGCTGCTCGAGCCGCTTCCCGTATTACATGAACACCTTCGGCTTCCACACCATCCACGGGCGGGCGCCGGCGGTGGCGACCGGGCTCAAGCTGGCCCGGCCGGAGCTGGAGGTCTGGATCGCCACCGGCGACGGCGACTCGATGTCGATCGGCGGCAACCACCTGATCCACGTGCTGCGGCGCAACGTCGGGGTGAAGATCCTGATGTTCAACAACCGCATCTATGGATTGACCAAGGGGCAGTACTCGCCGACCAGCGAGCTGGGCAAGAAGACCAAGTCGACGCCGGCGGGCTCGGTCGACTATCCGTTCAACCCGCTGTCGCTCGCCATCGGCGCCGGGGCGACCTTCATCGCGCGCAGCGTCGACATCTTCCAGAACCACCTGCGGGACACCCTGCGCCGCGCCGCCCAGCACAAGGGAACAGCCTACGTCGAGATCTACCAGAACTGCAACATCTTCAACGACAAGGCGTTCTCCGGTCTCACCGACAAGGAGACCAAGGACGAGACCGCGCTCTACCTGGAGCACGGCAAGCCGCTGGTCTTCGGCAAGAACAAGGACCGGGGCATCCGCATGCGGGGAACGCAGATGGAGATCATCGAGCTGGGCGGCGAGCTGACGGCCGGCGACTGCCTGGTCTGGGACGAGACGCAGGAGAACCCCGCGCTGGCCTTCCTGATGGCGCAGCTCCAGCCGCCGGCCTTCCCGACGCCGCTCGGCGTCTTCCGCGACGTCGAGGTGCCCACCTACGAGGAGCGGGTTATCGCGCAGATGCAAACCGAGACCGAACGGCTGGGCGTCGGCAAGCTGGAGGATCTGCTCAGGGCCGGGGATACGTGGACGGTGGGGGAGGGGGCGGCGAGCTGATAAGATTCCGCGACGGGGCTGTAGCAGATCCTACAGCCCCACCTCCCTATCCGGCAAAGCTGATGGAAGATCCCGCCCACTCTCCCTTCAATCGTTTGCGCACGAAGTTCTCCGCAGAATGGCCCGCGATTGCCGCCGCCCGGGAATTCACGGCTCGCCGGCGCAAAGATCTGAAGCCGATCAAGGAATTCGAGTCAGATAACACTTCGGTCGTCGTCTTTGGCTCGTTTGCTCGGGGTGAGCTGACGCCAGGGAGTGACGTCGATTGGTCTCTGCTGATCGACGGCCCTTCCCCAGATCGCCGCGAGCATCTCAAAAATCTGAAATTTGAAGACGTCGGAAGGGATGCTACCTTCGAGCAGGTTCGCAGCCTCAGTCACTCTTTCCAGAGGGGTTTGACGAATCTGTTCTTTGGTGACGAAGCTCTCAGGAACTTGATCATCAAGTACGGGGTGTTCTGATGCGCCTTATTGGTTTCTCGACAGGAGCCCTGGCGAAGGGAGACTTTCGTGCGGGTCTGGAGATACAAACCGGTCTGGGGCTGAAGGCGGTTGAGCTGTCCGCCTTGCGGAGTGATGAGTTGCTCCCCCTGATGGAAGCTTTGTCGACCCTCCACCTCCAGGGCTTTTCTCATGTTTCTCTCCATGCCCCCAGCCGGTTGACCCGATTGGACGAGCTCGGCCTGATTGCCATCCTGAACGACGTACCGATGTCCTGGCCGATCATCGTGCATCCGGATCTGATCGAAGTCCCCTCTCGCTGGCGTTTCTTCGGACGGCGGCTTTGCCTGGAAAACATGGACCAGAGAAAAGGGGTCGGCCGGACGGTGCCTGAGCTGGAGAGCCTGTTCGACCAGCTTCCGGATGCGAGCTTCTGCTTCGATATCGGGCATGCTCGTCAGGTGGATCCCACCATGGGGATCGCGATCGGGATGTTGCGGCGATTCAGCGGACGGCTTCGGCAGGTCCACATGAGCGAAGTGGATCCGCAGGGGCGCCACATCCCGATCAGTTTCGCGGCCTTATGCGCTTTTCAGCTCGTTGCGAAGCTGATTCCCGAGGATTGCCCCGTCATCCTGGAATCCGTGATTGCGCCTGAAAAGATTCAAAGCGAAATTGGGACGGCTACCCGGGCCCTGACGGTTGGCCTCAGCCTTGAGGACGCATCGAAAGATCAGTTGAGAGAGCGTCGAGCAGGTCCATAGGCTTCAAGTAGATCGGTTTTCTTCGAACTGAAGGGCAGGGCGGCCGGGCTGGGACCGGCCGCCCTGTTCGTTTAGAGGGATTCTGAAAGCGGAGCCACCGGCGTCGCGGGGTCGGCCGCGATCCGGAACTCGTCGGCGATCTCGGCCGCTCCGTAGCTCTCGGTGACCACCAGGGGGCAGCGCAGGCAGGCCTCCACCCCCTCCTGGAGCCACCAGCGGCAGGCATCGCGAATCGCGCAGGCGGGTGGATCGATCACCACGGCCGGAAGCCGCTGCACGATGCGGGTGGCCAGGCTGCAGTCCTGCCCGTCGAAATGCCGGCAGGCGTTGCCGGCACAAGGAGCGGCGAACCGGAAGACCTCGGTCGGCTCGACCGGTCCGGAGAGGGCGAGGAGCTCCTTCGTGGCCGGCACGGCCTGGTCGAGAAACGCGACGCGCGGCTGCCCGACGTTCCCCTGGATCACCCCGAAGGCCGTGGTGCCCGGCATGTCGGGACGGGCGCTGGGACATTGAATCCGGCGGTGAGCCGGGGGGAGCTCCGAGGGTTGCAGAACCTTCAATCCGGCCATCCCGCCCTCCTTTCAGACTGACGTTCACGGGCGAAACTACGCTTGACCCTGGCCGCCTCCTCCGGGCAGGTTTCCTCCGGGCAGGTTGACCGGGTTCCGCTGGAGGTCGATCCAGTACCCGACCCAGATGCGCGGGTTGACCAGCGTGCCCTTCACCTGGCTCTCGTGCTCCTGGAGGGCCCGGAGCACCGACTGTGAGGTGGACGAGATCAGCTGGTCGAGCGTGATTTGCGAGGCGGCCGTATTTGACGCCGGCTTGTCTGCCATGAGACATCTCCTTCTCTCGCCGCCCAGCGGGATTGCGGGGCGCTTCTCTTAGGAGTAGGCGAAGCCCCAGCCGGAATTGTTACAGCTGGGGGCGAGCTGAGGCCGGTATGGAGGGCGGGGAGGGCCGGCGAGGGGACTCACCGGCCCTTTTTTCGATTGCGCCGATCGCCGTCAAGCGAGCAGGATCTCTTTTTCGCCGAACAGCCGCTCGGCCTCGATCCCGCGAGCCTGGCAGTCCGCGACCAGCTTGTTGGACGCGATGATCGGGTTCGACTGTTCGGTGTACTTCACGCTCATGATGTAGTTGAGCCAGGGCTCCTGGCCCATGGCGTACACGTAGGCGTTGCGGCAGCTGAAGCGTTTGACGATGTCGGCGGCCCGCTCGTAGTTGGAGCCCGCGAGGCGCCGGCTGTGGTCCATCTTGCGGTCGAGCGGACGGGTGAGGAGCGGGCCGTAGAGCCACGACAGCGGCGCGCCGTCGCACTCCATTCCGATGAAGGCGGCGTCGATGTCGCCGAGCGCGTCGTGCAGGTGCTCGTAGAGCCGCGGATCGATGTTGCACGAGTCCGCCGCGAACAGGAGCGTGTGCTTGCCGAGCCGGCAGTGGTAGGCCATCTTGGTCCGGATGTCGAGGTCCGCGTGCTCGCCGAGGAAGGGGAGCCCGGTGATCTCTACCCCCGCCAGCTCGACCGTCTCCATCTCGTCCATCTCGTGGACGTTGTTGAATCCGACCTGCCGCAGGAGCATCTTGAGCGAGGGGTCCTGCAGCGCGGCGCTGCCGTTGCGCGGGACCACGACCGTGCCGATCTTGTGCCGCAGCTGCAGCATTGTCTCGAACAGGATGTGGTCCTGGTGGTTGTGGGTGATCAGGACGAAGTCGATCCGGTCGGGCAGGTCGTGGTAGGTGTAGCGGGAGATGTCGTTCTCGTAGGTGTAGCTCAGCACCGGGTCGAGGAGGATGCTGACGTCCGCCGTCTCCACCAGGATGCAGGCGTGGCCGAAGTAGCGCCACCGCACGCCGTTGCCCTGGTAGGGCTCGTAGGAGCGTGGCGGCTCGGGGGTCAGCAGCCGGGCGAACCTTTCGTCGAGCTCGTCCTCCAGGCCCAGCGCCTCCTTGATGTAGGCGAAGGTCCGCGGCACGCTCTTCATCTTGAACAGCTCGTCGATCCCGGGGTGCCGGAAGGGGCGCCGCAGCTCCACGTCCCCCTCTTCGCGCAGCCGGGGCGTGCTGAGGACGAACGGCCGGTCGTCCTGGTGGATCAGCGACAGCATCAGGCTCTGGGCCGACTCGTCGTAATAGGGGCTGCGGTAGAGCAGCGGCTCGATGAGCCGGAACGAGGGCTGGTTGTTGAGGTCGTAGACCAGCTCCACGTACCCCCGCAGCTGTTCCGGGATGCGGGCGTAGAGCGGCTCGAGGGAGTACCCCTTGGCCTCCTGCCGCAGCAGGTCGTCGAGCTGCTGGATGGCGGCCGCGAGCTCGAGGAGGTGCGCCCGGTCGCGCTTCGTCTGCTCGATCAGGGCGGTGATCTGCGGGACTCTCCGCTCCTTGTAGTCGATGAAGGGGCCCCCCAGCATGGCCGGGTTCTTCACCGCGGCCTCATGGATCTGCGGCGCCTTGACGTAGGATTCCATGATCTTGAGGTGGCGGCCCACGATGTTCATCGCCGCCGTGGCCGGCGGGATCAGGTGCGCCCAGGCGTACCAGTGATCGATCAGCGGCTCCATGACGACGTTGGGTCTGAGGTACAAATTCTCGGAGGCCATATTCTTTTTCCACCCTTTTCTATCGATAACCGGCCAATAACCGACGGCCGGGCACTGCTTCCCGGAGTCATCCCGCTTTCCCCGCGGGGACAGATTCGGTTCTATGAATACACCAACCAACGTGGCATGGCAACGGCTTGGGAGCGCCCTGATAGGCTCTGCCCATGGCCGACCTCCTCATCCTCGCCCACGGCGGCTCCTGGGACATGCGGTTCCAGATCTCCGCGCTGGCGGCGAGCACGGCGGCGGGGGGGGAGAGGGTCGACGTGGCTCTCTTCTTCGGCGCCCTCGACGCCTGGGTGCGGGGGCGGTGGGACGAGCTCGATCCGCGGCCGCCCGTCTCGGCCGAACGGCTGGAGTCGCTCGCCATGCCCCCGCTCTCCGAGATGCTCGCCGCCGGTCGGGAAGAGAGACTCATCCGCTTCTACGCCTGCAGCGCCTCGGCCCGCATGCTCGGGCTCGATACCGCCGCCGTCCAGGCCTCGGTGGACGCCTTCCTCGGCTGGCAGAGCTTCGCGCAGATGATCCGCGAGGCGGGGAAAGTGGTCACGCTCTGAGGAGACCCATGGAGACGCGCATCGCCTTCGTCGGCTCGGGGGTCATGGCGGAGGTCATGATCCGCGGGCTCCTCACCCACGAGCTGGTCTCGCCCGGCCGGATCTGGGCCGCCGGACCCCGGCCGGAGCGGGCCGCGCAACTCGCCGGCGCCTACGGAATCCACGGCACCACGGACAGCCTGGAGGCCGTCGACGGCGCGGATCTGGTCGTCCTCTCCGTCAAGCCGGCGACGCTAGCCAGGGTGCTGCAGCAGATCCGCGGCAGCCTGCGCCCGGACCACGCCGTGATGTCGATCGTGGCCGGCGTGCGCACAGGTGCGATCGGCGGCGCGCTGGGGCGGCCGGCGGTCGTCCGCTGCGTGCCCAGCCTGCCCTGCCGGATCGGCCGCGGCCTGACGGTCTGGACGGCGACGCCCGAGGTTCCCGAGGAGGCGCGCGAGACGGTCCGGGCCCTGCTGCGGACGATGGGGCGGGAGGTCTATATGCCCGACGAGGCGCAGGTCGACCGGGCCACCGCCGCCTACGGTACCGGTCCGGCGCTGCTCGCCCAGTTCGTGAAATCGCTGGAGGACGCGGCGGTCTACCTCGGCGAGCCGCGCGCCCTCGCCCGCGAGATGCTGCTGGAGACGATCCTCGGCACCGCCGAAATGATGCTCGCCTCCGGCCGCCCCCCCGGCGAGCTGGTCGACGAGGTGACCTCCCCCGGCGGCATCACCTCCCGGGCGTTGCACGCCTTGAATCAGGGGCGTTTTTCAGCCGTGCTCCATCGTGCGATCGAAGCCGCCTATGGCCGGACGCTGGAGATCGGGGACCGGCTCGATGAGCAGTTGAGGAACCTTTCCGCTCCAACCACCGCCGGATCGAGCGAGAGCTCGTAGTCCCACGTCACAGCAGAATTGAACGGTCGAGGCGGAGCTCTAATCCGGAGGCCCAACGGGCCGTTTTCCCTCAGCCCAGGGCATCGCCCTGGGATTGGCCATCGCCTCATGGCCGGTTGCGGCCTGAAGGGTCGCGCTATGGGGTGGAGTGAAATTCCGGACCGCCGGTTAGCGCGACCTTTCAGGCCGCATCGCCTTCCAGGATTCCCCCGGAACCCAGGGCGGTGCCCTGGGCTTAGGGTGCCCGGGCCGTTGGCCCGGTAAGGCGGTGATGGCGCCAGGGCGCCACATCTGGCGCCCCACAGATCCATCACTTTCGCTGACGAGCTCGTAGAGCTCCAACCTCCCGAAGAGCGCCCCCTTACGGCTGGGGCTTCCTCCGCACCGTCACCCGCACCGAGCCCTGCTGCAGGGGCGGGGCCGTGAGGTGGAGGTGGAGCTTGCCGCCGGCCGCCGCCTCGCAGGAGTCGATCGTGACCTTGAAGGGGTCCCAGGAGTCGCGCCGCCGGAATTCGCCGGTGGGCTCCAGGCCGTCGCAGCCGCCCAGGGCCGCCGCGGGGATCTCGACCTCGAGGCCGCGCAGCAGGAGCGGTTGCGCGTCGTTCGAGTTGACGATCCAGAACTGCTCCGCGCCGGCCGGCGGGTTGCTCACGTTTTCGACGTACAGCCGTCCGGGCTCGATCACGTCGTAGGTCACCTTCCTGCCGGACACCCGGACGATCACGTAATGCGAGAACCCGCCGCGGTCGGGAGGAGCGTAGAGCGGCGCGCCGGCACCGCCGGCGATGAAGTAGTCGATGAAACCGTGCTTCTCCGGGGGCTCGTGCCAGAAGATGTGCTCGTGCCCCGAGAAGACCGCCCCCACCGGATAGCGGGCGAAGAGGTCCTGGAGCTCCCAGGCGCGGGCGACCGTCGGGTGGCCGCGGCCCGCCGCCGGATCGATGTAGGGGGACTGGTAGAACTCCGTGTGGGTGAACAGGAAGATGCCCCGCGCGTCCTCGTTGCTCTTGAGGTCCGCCTTCAGCCAGTCGAGCTGCGGGCCGGAGATCGCGTCCTCGTCGCCCGGCACGGTAGTGTCGAGGGAGATGAAGTGGAGCCCGGCGTAGTCGACGGCGCCGTAGAGCTGGCCGAAGTGGCTGACGAAGACCTCCTCGGAGCAGCGGTTCCCGGGCGCGGCGGGGTCCGCCCAGCAGAGCTTGGAAGCCGGCTGCGCGCAGTCGCTCGCCGTCTGCTGGCTGTGGATCTCGTGGTTGCCGGGGGAGTTGTAGAACGGAACGAAGCCCACCAGCGGCTTGGCGGCCTGGCGGAAGCGCTCGTACTCCGCCTCGAGGTCGTCGCGCGTGTCGCAATAGCCGTAGACGGTGTCCCCGGTCCAGAGCACGAGGTCGGGCCGGATCAGGCCGATCTCGGAGAGGATCGTCTCCGCCACGCGCGGCATCGGCGCGCCCTTGGCGGTGGGCCGGTTGTCGCCGGCGACCACGAAGATCACGTCGTCCTTGGCGCTCTTCTCCTGGACCTCGACGCCGGTGAAGCTGGTGAGCTTCCGGCCGGTCGCCGCGCCGAGCGGCGCCGCCAGACAGAGCAGGAGAAGGATCAGGGACGGAGCGGCCGTCTTGCGGATCATCCGGATCATCCGGGTCATGGTCGGACCTCGTGTGGAGTCGAGCCCTCGCGGGCGGGTTGGGGGGAGGTTATCACCAGTCGGGCGGCCCCTTCAGCCCGCGGCGAGCACGTATTATGATGTGCCCGAAATGCGTCCGACCCGACTCCTCACCCTGGCCTGCTTCACCTGGGGCCTTCTCGCGTTCGCCGTCACGGGCTTCGCGCGGGAGACGGGTGCGCCCGTCCATCTGGTGGCCCCTGCGGCCGGCGCGACGCTCGCCGCCGGCTCGACGGCCACGCTGGAGTGGACGGCGGGCGAGCGCTTCGCCCGTCTTCCGGAGATCCAGGAGTGGGAGGCGTTTCTCAGCCTCGACGGCGGCGCCACCTATCCGGTGCGGATCACGCCGCATCTGGACCAGGACCTGCGCCGGATCCGCTTCCAGGTGCCGCCGGTCCCGGCGTCCGACGCCCGCATCCTCCTGCGCTTCGGCGACGAGCGCCGGGAGACCGTGGTCGAGCTGCCGGAGCGGTTCGCGATCGCCTCCTCTCGCGCCTTGCCGGCCCTGGAGAGGCTCCTCACGCTCGCTCAGGGCTCCGTGGCTCCGGGGGAACCGGCCCTGCCTGGCCACGCCGGAGTCGTCGCCTGGGTGGAAGGCTCCCGCCGCGGCGGCGGGCTGCGCCAGGTGGTGGCGGCCGCGGAGTCCGGCCTGCGCGAGCGGCTCGATCTCGCGGAGACGCACGGCGAGGCCGCCGTGCTCGCGTCCGGACCGGTCCCCCCCCAGTCCCCACCCTCCATGCCGGGGAAGGGCGCCGCGGCTCCACCCGCCGGCCGCCACGCGGCTCTGTCGCCAGCCGGCACCCGTCCCGCTGTCTCTTCCGACATCCTCCTCCTGATTCAGCGCCGGAACGAATAGATCGAAGCCTTTTCCCTCGACCCCTGGGGAAGGCGGGTGGCCGCGCGTGGCTGCCCGATCGATCGATCGTTCATTGCCCTGCTTTGCAGGAGGAGCTCTCCGCATGTCTGCTTTCCAGTCCGTCCGTTCGAAGCTCGCTCTGCCGTTCGCGTTCTGCGCTCTCGTCAGTCTCCTGTCCGCCGCCGCCCAGGCGCAGACGCCCGGGATCGGCGCGATCCGCGGCCAGGTTCTCGATTCCGCCGGCGCGCCGGTCGCCGGTGCCGAGGTCACGGTCACCAACGAGGCGACCGGCTTCTCGCGCTCGACGCGCACCGACGCCCGCGGGCTCTACTCCCTCCCCGAGCTCTCGCTGACCGGGACCTACCGCATCCAGGCCCAGGGCGAGGGGCTCAGCCCCCAGGAGCAGTCAGGGATCCAGCTCCGCGCCGGGCAGACGGCGGCGATCGACGTCGTGCTCAACCCCGCGAAGGTCGAGGCGGCGATCACCGTCTACGGCGCGGCCGGCGGGGTGCAGACCGGCACGCCGCAGCTCGGCGACCGCTTTGACACCACGAGGATCCAGGAGACGCCGATCATCGGCCGCAAGCTCACCTCGCTGCCGCTGCTCGACTCGGCGGTGCGCTCGGCGCGCGGCACCGGCGACCTGTTCCTCAACAACACGCTGTTCGTGATCAACGGCGGCGGCCGCCGGCAGGCGGGCTTCACGATCGACGGCAGCACCGCGGACGACGCCTGGGGGCGGCAGACGATCTTCACCAACGTCCCGCTCGGCGCCATCCAGGAATTCACTGTCCTCACCAGCTCCTTCTCGGCCGAGTACGGCCGTAGCGCCGGTGGCGCCATCAATCTGGTGACCCGCACGGGGACCAACGACCTGCGCGGCGACGTCGTGGCCCTCTACCGGCCCGGCAGCCTGCAGGCGGACGCGCCGGTCACCGGTCAGAAGTCGAGCGACGAGCTGAAGCAGGGGAGCGCCTTCTTCTCCGGGCCGCTGGTGCGCGACCGTGCCTACTGGTCGATCGCGGGCGAGTACAACGATCAGGACCGCGATTCGATCATCACCTCGGCGCTGGCGCCCGGCGTCTACACCGGCGAGTACAGGCAGCGGCTCTTCTTCGTCCGCGCCGACGCCGACCTCAACGCGCAGAACCATCTGTTCGGCCGCTTCAACCTCGATCACTTCAGCGACACCAACCCGCAGGACGTGGTGGGCGGCATCAACCTGCCGAGCGCAGGGCGCACCTTCCGGCGCGACACCGACACCGTCCAGGTCGGCGACACCACCGTGCTGGGCGCCAACGCCTTCAACGACGCGCGGCTGGTCTGGCAGAACGGTGATCCGATCACGCAGTTCGATCCCCACGACCCTTCCACCCAGTACGTGCGCCCCGGCGTCTCGACCGAGGGGGAGTCGCGCTACGCGCTGCTCACCAACCGGCAGGAGCAGCTCGCCGACACGGTCTCGCTGTCGCTGGGGAGCCATCTGCTCAAGGTCGGCGGCGACTATCTCCACTCCCGTTCGGGGGGAAATGGCCAGGAGTTCGGCTCGCCGTTCGTCCTCGGACAGTTCACCTTCAAGCCGGGGATCTCGCCGTCGACCCCCACCTCGCAGCTCACGATCAACGACGTGCAGCGCTTCACCCAGGGGTTCGGCAACGTCCACTATTCGCTGACCGACAACCTCTGGTCGCTCTTCGTGCAGGACGACTACCGCCTGCGCAGCGATCTGATCCTCAACCTCGGGGTGCGCTACGACCGGCAGGATCTGACCGACGACACCAACAACATCGCGCCGCGGCTCGGCTTCGCCTGGAATCCCGGCAACAGCCCGCGGACCACGGTGCGCGGCGGCTACGGGATCTACTACTCGCAGATCCAGACCAACATCGACGCCAGCTGGGAGCTGGCCGGCCCGACCGGCTTCTTCAACTTCGGCGTGGCGCCGGGGCAGCTCGGCTTCCCGACCTCGCTCGCGCCGCTGCCGGGCTTCCCGGCGGGGGCGGTGCTGCCGGCGCGCGACGTCACCATCCGGCCGGGGCGCACCGGCTATTACAATCAGTTTTTCGACGTCTCGCGGCTCAACGGCTACCCCGGCAGCCTGGTCAATCCGCGGACCACCCAGGCGACGCTCGGCGCCGAGCAGGAGCTCGGGTCCCAGTGGTTCCTGAGCGTCGACGGCGTGCACGCGAACACCACGGACATTCCGCGCAGCCTGGATCTCAACGCGCCCGCGGAGCTCGCCCGTAACGCCCCGGGGCAGGTCCGTGCGGGGACGGTGGCCGACGCCACCCGTCCGATCACTCCGGTCGCCAACGGCTACCGCCGCATCCTGGTGACGGTGAACAACGGCGAGAGCAAGTACGACGGCCTGCAGCTCAACCTGCGCAAGAATTTCGCCAGCCAGGGGGGCATGCTGCTCAGCTACACCCTGTCGCACACCCGCAACAACGTCGAGTCCGACGCGCCGGGGGGCGATCCCAACGACGCGCACGAGCTCGGCAAGGAGTGGGCGGACAGCTTGCTCGACCAGCGCCATCGTGGCGTGCTCAGCGGCTGGGTGCGCCTGCCGCTCGAGCTCCGCTTCGGTGGCATCGCCGAGTACGCCACCGGCCGCCCCTTCAACATCACGACCGGCGCCGACAACAACGGCGACGGCGCCAACACCGACCGGCCGGTGATCGACGGCCACGTGGTCGGCCGCAACGCCGGACGCGGCAAGGACCTCTACCAGATCACCCTCTTCCTGGAGCGCGATTTCCCCATCGGTTTCGGCACCCTCGGCCTGCGCGGCGAGGTGTTCAACGTGACGAACCACGAGAACGTGGTGGGCTACAACGGCGTCTACGGCAACGACCCCTCGGGCCAGCCGCTGGCGACCTTCGGCCAGCCGCTCGGCGGCCTCGCCAACGTCGAGCCCGGGCGCCAGTGGCAGTTCCAGGCCCGGCTGCGGTTCTAGAGGAATCCAGTCGCCGCGCTGTTGAGGGTGACCGCAGGTCGCCCCTACAACCTTCGGCGCAAGGTATATGTGGGGCGCAGGTTGTAGGGGCGACCTGCGGTCGCCCTCAACGGCAGGTCGTCCCGATGGGCAGCGCCATCTGCGATATAATTTGGTCACCCGCTCAAGCACAGAGATGAGGTGACCTTGGCGCGCTCCGAATCGATCAGCACCCTGGGCATTGCCGCCGGCGAACGGACGGAATCGCTCGTCCGCGGGCTTTTGAAAGATCTCGACGGTCCCCTCCGCGGCCGGATCGAGGTCGAGCGGATCGGGGAGGGCCAGGCGGAGGTCACCTTGCCCTCCCGCGATGCGGCTGCCCTGATCGGCGCGCTCGAACGCCTGCTGAAAGAGGGGAGATCTCTCGGCGCCCTGATAACTCTCACCCCTTGGAGCTTCCCCCGGGAAGCGCGAGCGGCTCTCAAGCTGCTCGAAGACACCTATCCGGATCTCCGGGTCCGTGGGGCAGCGATGCTCGGGCCTCGCCGCAGTGGTGGATTTACGGAAGTGGAGCGGGACTCCAAAGATATTGCCTTCAGCCGTGAGGCCGGTGTCGTTGATTTCAGAGACCGGGATCCCGCCAACCTCACACCGCCCACTCCGCCTGCCGGGGGCTTACCTCCTCCGAGAGGGGCCGATGACGAAGAGGCGCCCGCCCCCGCCGAGCCCCCGCCGGCCGATCCGCCGCGCAAGGCCTACGGCCTGCTGCAATGCCCGGAGACGGTGACGGCGGGAGTCGAGATGGAGCTAACAGTCGGCCTCTCGCGCGAGGCCCCGCCGGGGGTCGCGGGGCCGCCTCTCGAACGCCCCGAGACGAGCGTCGGCCCCTATACGATGACGATCCAGGTGATTGCCGAGGGGTTCACCCCGCGCGAGGGCGAATCCTTCCGTCAGGCTCTCGCGGTCACCGCGGAGACGCCGTTTCCCACCTGCACGCTGCATCTGACGGCCGCTCCGCAGACCATCGCGAAGCAGAAGCGCGAGATCCACGCTTCCTATACCGTCGACGGCCAGCCGCTCGGCTTCGCGGTCCGTTACCTGACGGTGGTGCGCAAGGCGGACGCCGGCCCGGAGGAGCCCGCCAGCGCCTCGGGCGTCAACGTCCAGGTGCCGTCGGCGCCGCGGGCGGCCGATCTCACCGCCGTGATCCGGCGCCAGATGGGTTCGGCGTCCATCCTGCTCTGGACCTTCGAGTCGCGGCATCCGCTGAACTTGCCCGACAAGGCGATCGCGATCGACGTCGGTCCGTCGCCGCAGGACTTCGCCCGCCGGCTGATGAACGAGGTCAACAAGAGCCAGGGGCAGGAGGGGACCTGGGAGCTCCTGCTCGGCCGCGGGCGCGAGATCCAGCAGAAGATGCCTCCCGAGTTCTGGGACCTGCTGCGCGCCGCGGCTGCCGCGGTGCCCGGGCTCCCCACCGTGCTCTTCCTCTCCCAGGACCCGTTCGTCCCCTGGGAGCTCGCGGTCCTCGAAGAGCCGCTGTTCGACCCGCAGGCGGTGCCTTTCCTGGGCGCCCAGGCCGTGGTTGGCCGCTGGGTCCAGCCTCCCGACCGCCAGCCCCGTCCCCGGCTGCCGCCGCCCGCGGAGCTGGAAGTCGGACGGATGTCGTTCATCTCCGGGGTCTACGCCGGCCCCACGGCTCCACGCCGGCTCCTGGAGGCCGAGGCCGAGGTCGCGGAGCTCGCGACCGAGTTCAGCCAGGACGGCCCGGCGGACGGGGTGAGCAAGGTCGACGCCAGGCTCGGCGAGGTCCTCGCCTGCCTGCGAGCCCATCCCGGCGCCGACCTGCTTCATTTCTCCCTCCACGGCAGGTTCGACAGCTCCGGGCTGGAGGACGGGCTGCTCCTGATCGACAATCATTTTCTGATGCCCGCGCAGGTGAAGGGCTTCGATCTCAGCGCCGGTCCGTTCGTCTTCCTCAACGCCTGCCAGGTGGGGCAGGGGGACGAGGTGCTCGGCGTCTACGCCGGCATGGCCGAGGCGTTCCTCTTCGCGGGCGCGTCGGCCGTGGTGGCGCCGCTCTGGTCGGTCGACGACAAGATGGCCCACGACATTGCTCTGAGCTTCTATCAGGAGACCTTGCGCGGCGACTCGACCGCCGCCGAGGTGCTGCGGCGCGAGCGCGCGAAGTTCACCAGCGGCCAGCAGGCCGCGACCTATCTCAGCTATCAATTTTTCGGTCACCCGGAGATGCGTCTCCGGCTGCGAAAGTGAGGTCCCCTCATGGCGGAAACTCTCGATCCCACGGGCGGTCTGGTCACGGTCGGCAACATCCGTCTGCGCACCCCGGGGCTCGCCGGCCGCGCCGAGGTCTATCGCCCCGGCCCCGTCGGGGCCGCGGCGGCCGGCACTACCCGTGACATCCGTTCGGTCGACGGGACGACGGACGCTTTCGAAACCGCGCTCCGCAACGAGAACGTCGAGCCGCAGGCCACGGTCGAGATCGCGGACACCCATGAGGTTCCGGCGCTGGCCGCGGTGCCGACCCGCTCCACCTCGTTCGACGAGCCGGCGATCGAGGCCCAGGTGCCGGCTCCCAACGAGGAGTACGGCCAGCTCGTGCTCTCCATCGACGAATCGGGAGCGATGACCTGGACCCTGGCCCGCACCGCGAGCGGCGCGGTCGAAACCACGACGCGCGGCGGCGAGCTGCGCACCTATCTCATTCCGCGTACCGTCGCCCCCACGCCGGAGGGGGAGGCGGCGACGCGGAGCCTGGCCGGAGCGGCGGGCAAGAAGCTGCTCAAGGTGCTGGTCTTCCCATTGATCGATCCGCTCATCGGCAGGATCGGCGAGGACTTCGCGCACAAGTGGGAAGCGAAGAAGCGCCCCTACGGCCTGCGTAGCTTCACTCCGGACGATTACCGGCAGGAAACCGGAGTTCCGATCACGCCGGAGCGGTTCCAGGAGCTGTCCGCCGGCCGTGCCCTGCTCTTCGTGCACGGCACCTTCAGCCGCGCGTGCTCCGGGTTCGGCGCCCTCTCTCCGGAGACGGTTGCAAAGCTGCACCAGATCTACGGGGGGCGGGTCTTCGCGTTCGATCACTACACGATGTCCGAGGATCCGAGCCAGAATGCGCGCTGGTTTGTCGATCACCTCCCCGCGGACGTGCACCTCGACCTCGACATCATCTGCCACTCGCGGGGGGGCTTGGTGAGCCGGATCCTCGCCGAGAAGCAGAGCGATCTGCAGCTCGGCGGCCGCACTCTGGACGTCGGCAAGATCGTCTTCGTGGCCGCCCCGAACGCCGGCACGACCCTGGCGGACAGCAAATACATGGGGGATTTCGTCGACACCTACACCAACCTGCTGAACTTCCTGCCCGCCAACGGCGCCACCGAGATCCTCGAAGGGGTGGTGACGGTGGTGAAGATGCTCGCCGTCGGCGTGCTGCACGGCCTCCCCGGGCTGCAGTCGATGGTGCCCGCCGGCGGCTTCCTCACCCAGCTCAACACCAGCCCCGTGGGCGCCGACAAATACTTCGCGCTGGCCTCGGACTACACCCCGACCGATCCCGGCCTCAAAGCCTGGGCCGCCAACCGCCTGCTCGACCGGATCTTCCAGAAGGCCGGCAACGACCTCGTGGTGCCCACGCTCGGGGTCTACGACAAGAACGGCTGCGGTTACTTCCCGATCGCCGAGAAGCTCGTCTACGGTCAGGGGGACGGCATCTCCCACACCACGTATTTCGGCGAGCCGCGGACGCAGGCGCGGATTCTGGAGTGGCTGGGCAATACCTCGTCATAGCGGAAATGAAGTATAGGAGCGGCTGTCCATGGTCGGTCCGGCGACATCACCGCATGACCGGGCCAAAGGCCCGGGCTCCCTCAGCCCAGCCCAACGGGCTGGGTTGGCTCCCATCGATAGCGCGACCCTTCAGGCCACGACGGGCCTGAGACGACGGCCCCTCAGCCCAGGGCGCTGCCCTGGGCTGAGGGAGAACGGCCCGTTGGGCCTCTGGCTTTAAGACTAGGTTTCGAATCGCAACTTGGGATCGTGGCGGGCACGGTGGAGGTATTCAAGCAGGCGGCGGGCCAGGTCAGCGGTCACTTTCTCGTTCTCAGCGGCTTGCCGGAACAGGGCGAGCGCTGCAAGAGCCTCGCGGTGAACTCCCTGGGCTTGGAAGATGGGCGTCATGTGCCTCGCGAGCGCCTTCACCTGGTCGGTACGGCCCTCCCGGGCGAGTATCGTTGCGAGCTCCAGGGAGACCAATGCGGTGTCGTAATGCATTCCTCTTGAGGCAAATTCTCCTCGTACTCGCGCGAGGATTTCTATCCCCTGGTCGGTTCTGCCCAAGCCATTCGAGATGCGCCCTTCCACCCAGCGCAATCGAATTCTGTCAAGCTCGCTGCCGAGCTGGTAGCAGATCGCGTTCACCTCTGAGAGCAGGGATTCGGCCTCCGTGTAGCGCTGAGTCTTGCTGAGATAGTCCGCGAGATTGTGCTTGAGACAAAGGAAGAGTCTCGGATCTTTCTCGGATTCTATAAAAGGCTCGGCCTCTTTGAGGACAACAATCGCCGTTTCAAGCTCGCCCATCTCTTCGAGAGTCTTCGCTCGCTTGATGAGAAGATGCCCCGTGTAAAATCCCCGCTCATCGGCCACGAGCGCGCGGTCGAGCAGCTCGAGGGCCTCGGGGAAGCGGCGCTGGGATCGCCGGAGAGAAGCCTTGAGATCGAGGAGGCGGCTCTCAAGGAGATTGACCGTACAACCTTCCCCAGACCGCCAGAGCTCCTCCGCCTCAACAAATTTTTCTTCCGCGCTCTTCAGATCCCCTTGCGCCCGTAAAGCATTGGCCAGGAGGGCCGAGGCGTAGCCCCGGAGCTTATAGCGCGACCGGTCCTCTACGGGAACCAGTTCGGCTACTTGAACCGCAAGCTTTCCAAGCTGGACCGCCAGGGCAGGATTGTTTGAAGCCTGTTGCTTGCTTTCAAGACAGAGATGCTCGCAGAGTGCCCAGCTCTGAAATTCCCTTGCTTCGCGGACGAGAGCTTCCTGAAAGGAGAAGGGATATCTCTGCAATCGTTCCCAGAGGCCAGCGGCATGAGAGGAGTTCTCCGGAGAGAGCATGGTGACTCCACTCCCGGCGGCATTCATTGGGCCGCTCTTCTGGCATGAGCTCGCGGAGGAGCGATGTCGCACGAGCAAGGCGATGGCCCCGGTGAGCCGAGATACTGCCTCTCCTGCTTGGGCGGTCATCGATGCGATCTGCTCCGAGAGGGCATCTGAGACCTCGGGGGGCACCGTATCGACCCTCTGCCGCGCTCCGGCAGAACCCCGGCTGAAACGGAGTGCGAGGAGAAAATCCCGTGCCCTGTCGAGATCCGAAAACCCATATTCCATTGAGGAGAGCATGCGCATCAGGCTTTTAAGCTCCGGGAGCTTTTTTCCCGTCTCATACTGAGAGACCGAGCTCGCGGGGACGCCTGACACCCGTGCCAGTTCCGCCTGTGACCAGCCTCTCCCGGTTCTCAATAGCGCGAGAATCACCCCGAGGTCCGGATCGATATACGACGCGTCTTCTCCCATTCTTCCTCCAGAGCAGAGTGGAACCACCGCCCTCTATTTTCGTACAGAGTGAACTCTTTCCTCAAGAAGGGCATGTGTCTTCGAGTTCCGAGTAGAACGATCTGTCCACAGGGTCATTCAGCCTTTGCCTTTGACGAAAGAATCTTCTGCATTGGTGGATCGAGCGCCTCTCTTGCGCCACACTTCCCGCAGGAATCGGCTCGCCGGTGGCCATGGTGGCCCCGGCCCGCAGCCGTTCCAGAGAGGAACGCTATGACTCGTGCCCAGATCCGGTATACCGCCGTGCTGTTCCTAGTGCTTCTGGTTTCTGTGCCTCTTGTCTCGGCCGCCGCACCCATCGCCGTCAATCGCCACGAGCAGGTCAAGTGGTTCCCCTCTGTTAAAGAAGGGATTGTCTCCAGGCTGTGGAGTCTCCTCGGCAGCTTCTGGGAAAAGGAGGGAAGCTCTTTGGACCCTGATGGCAAGCTTGTCGCCTACCCTGCCCATGGCAGTGCCGCGGACGAAGGATCGTCGCTTGATCCGAACAGCATGTTTAAGCCCTGAAGACCGACCGCTGGGGCGCCGGTCGCTTCCACGATGCGAGAGAGGAGAAGGCCGGCGCTCCGACGACTCCCCCGCACCACGATAGCGTTTGGTGAATCCTCCGTGCCTTTCAGTGAACCGCCGGTGCCGTGGTTTGACAGCAGAAAAGCCCTCTCTCTAGGCTGCCTTCATGGTTCCGGCGCGGAGGAAGTTCTGAACGATGGACACACTTGAGATTCCGATCCTGGAGACGGAACGGCTGCGGCTCAGGTCTTTCGGCAAAGGTGACATCGAAGACTACGCCGCGATGAACGCCGATCCTGAAGTCTTGCGGTATTTGGCAGGAGCTGGAGCCGAGCCGTGGGACCGGGGGCGGTCCTGGCGGCATCTGGCATTCCTCCTTGGACACTGGCAACTCGGGGATGCCGGAATGTGGGCGGTGGAGCACAGAGAGACCGGCGGCTTCATCGGGGTGGTCGGTTTCGCCGCGCCTGAAGGCTGGCCCGGCTTTGAGCTCGCATGGACTCTGGCGCGTCGATGGTGGGGGCACGGCTACGCTACCGAGGGCGCACGGGCAGCTCTGGCCCATGCCTTCACCGTCTTGGAAAAGGCTCACGTCATCAGCCTCATCCATCCGGAGAATCGGGCTTCCATCCGGGTCGCCGAGCGGATTGGCGAAAGGCTGCAAGACCACATCCATCATCTCGGGCGGCAGATGCTCTGCTACGGTATCGACCGGAAAACCTTTCTGACCGAGAGGGTGCCGGCCGCGTCACGGCTTCCGGCCCTTGGCATAGGTTCCACGCCTCGATCGAGCTCCCGTTCAGCGTCTCTCGTTGTTCCCGAGGGCTCCTTCAATGTCCGCTGTACTGCCGGAGTACTCGAACAGCCCGTCCGCCCGGCCCGCGTAGAGGACGCCGGGACGTAGCGGATCGAGCGCCAGTGAGAAGACGGGTGTCTCTCCCAGGCCCCCGTTCATCGCGGTCCACAGCCCGCCCCCGTTTCGCGTGACGTAGACGCCCCGGGTCGTGGCGGCGTAGAGCGTGCCCGGGGTCTTCGGGTCCGGCAGGAGATGCCCCACGAAGACTCCGGCCGCCAGGCCTCCCGACGCGGGCTTCCACGTTGCCCCGCCATCGGAGCTCTTGAAGATCTTCCGCCCCTTTGGCACGTAGATCGACGCGTAGAGCGTCCCCGGTGAGAACGGGTCCACCGCGAGATCCTGGATGCTGCCGCGCAGCCCGCTCGCGGTCCGTTTCCAGCTCACGCCGCCATTCGTGCTCTTGAACAGGTGACTGCCCCCCGCGTACACGGTCGCGGGGTTCACCGGGTCCACGGCCAGGGAGGTCAGAAAATCGAACGGGTCCAGGCCCGGTACCCGCGCCCGCCGCCATTGAGCGGCGCCATCCACGCTCCGGAAGATGACGATGGGGATGCCGTTCGCGTCGGAGATCGGAAAGCTGGACCACCCGATGGCGTAGAGCGCGTCCGGATTGGAAGGGGCGAGGGTGAGAGTGAAGACGAACTCGAGAAACCGGAGCCCCAGGCTGGCCTTCTCCCAGGTCTGTCCGCCGTCACGGGTCTTCAGCACCCAGGCGTTGGTCGCCAGGTACCAGGTTCCCGGCCGGGAGGGATCGGCCACGATCGCGTTGGCGAGGGGAGAGTTGTTGGGATCTCCGAACGGCGAATTCCAGGTGGCACCGCCGTCCGTGCTGCGGAGCAGGAACTGAGGCGTGAGCCCCAGTGAAGCGCCAGGCTCCGGCCTGACGATGGTAAAGAGAACTCCTGGCGTGTGGGGGTCGGCCGCGACCGCCGTGATCCCGAGCTCCCGCAGGCCGTGATTGGCGACCGTCCAGGAGCTTCCGGAGTCGTCGCTGCGATAGACCCCGCCGGCTTCTGTCCCCACGTAGATCCGCCCCGGGGAGCGCCCGTCCACGGCCAGATCTCTCGCGCCGTAAACCGGCAGGACCGGGGTCCAGCTCGCTCCACCATCGGTGCTCCGAAAAACCCCGTAGGAGCGATCCAGCACGTAGACCGTGCCGGACGCGGGATCGATCGCCAGTTTCTCCGCATCCAAGAACACCCCGGCCGGCCCCGTCCAGACCGAGGACCACGTCGCTCCTCGATCGACGCTCTTGAAGATTCCCCCGAAGCCCGCCGCCGCGTACAGGGTCGCCGGCTGGCGGGGATCGATCGCCAGCGCCTGAAGGGACTGATATCCGCCGTTCGGGTTCTCGAGGCCGGCGCGGGCCTCCACCCATGTGGCCCCGCCGTCGTCGCTGCGGAAGCCTCCGGCATAGACGACGCGGGCGTCCACCGGATCGACGGCCAGAACGGACGCGGGGCCCGCGAAGCTCGTCGCCGTCCAGCTTGCGCCCCCATCGGTGCTCTTGAGGATCTGCTGATCGCGCGCCGCGTAGAGAACGTCCGGCGAGGACGGTGAGATGCGGAACGCCAGGAAAGCGCCTGCGAGCACGGGTCCCGCCCAGTTGGCCCCGCCGTCGGTCGACTTGAACAGGCCGTTGAAGGTCGTCGCGTACAGGATCCCGGCCCGCGCCGGGTCGGCCGTCAGCTCTCCAACGAACGGCAGGAGCTTGCCGCGCGTGGACCAGCTCGCCGCGCCCGCCGAGCTTTCGACGATGGTCCCTTGAGCAGTGGCCGCATAGACGCTCCCCGCCTCCCCGGGCGAAACGGCCAGAGCCTGGATCGAAGCCCCCTCGGGGCCGATGGACCGCCATTGCGCCGCGGGGGAGAAGGCGGGCAGGGCGAAGAGGAGCAGGACGGTCAGCGGTAGAACCTTGAAGACACGCGCGGGGCTCTGGCTCATCGGTCCTCCGATCAGAGTGCAAGGATCAATCCTCTCACGTGGGAGTGACTCGCTGCCGCGATTCATTTCTCGACCGGTCCCGCCGGGGTTGGGCTGGTCACTGGTCGCACTCTGCCTGGGAACCTCAAACGCCCCCCCACCCATCGTAGACGCCGTCGTGCAAGTCCGCTCGCGAAGCGAGGGCGGCCGTCCAGCCGCTTGCACCGGGAAGGACGGCTTTGCGTCCGTCTATAAATTGCAGGACCAGGGAATCCGGCCTGACCGTGAATGGACGATCGCGCATCGCGCACTGGAGGTACCCCGATGGAGCAGACGACGGAGCCAGGGCCTGAGCAGAATTCCTCCGTGAACACCCAGAGCGGCATTGAGGTCGGCACCGCGGTGAGCGCCACGGCCGAACCGAACAAGGTCGAGAAGGTCATCGTGGCGGTGCATGGAATCGGAGACCAGTACAGCTACGCGACGATCCAGTCGGTCGTCAACCAGTTCTGCGGCTATTACAACCAGCCGGCCGCGGTTCCGCTGGGCAACTTCCATAGCGGTCAGGCCGCGTACTCGATCCCGCCGCCTTATCCGCGGGAGCCGTTCGGGCGGTTGGCTTTCGCGGAAGTCTACTGGGCGCCGATCGCGCGCAACGTAACGAATGAAAAGTACACGCTCGAAGAGACGAAGAAATGGGCGCGCACCATCGTCGAGCGCCTGCGATTGCGCTGGTGCGTGGAGGGCAGGAAAGGGCATTGTCACGAGGCTGACTTCCGGTTGACCCAGCAGGTGCTCGGCGAGATGATCCAGACGATCGCGGTCGTCGATCGGATCTGCTTCCTGGCCGACAAGGCCGGCCTTTTCACCTTCGACCTCAAGAAGCTGCTCGACGACTATCTCGGCGACGTGCAGATCGTGGCTGAGTTCAAGAAACAGCGCGACGAGATCCTGACGGCGTTTGACGAGCTCCTGGACAAAATCGAGGTAGCGTTTCCGAACGCGGATATCTACCTCGTAACGCACAGCGAGGGGACGGTCGTCGCCTTGCTCGGACTGCTGCAGGCGTTCCGCGAGCCGGAGCCGCCCCGCTGGACCGATAAAGTGCGGGGCCTCATGACGCTGGGCTCGCCGATCGACAAGCACCTGGCCCTCTGGCCCGAGCTCTTCGGCGACAACCCGCCGAGCGTGAAGGCGCTCGCGGACCGGAGTGATCCACAGCAGAAGATCGACTGGCGCAACTACTATGACTTCGGCGATCCGGTCGGCTTCAATCTCGACGGCATTCGCGAATGGCTCGGGGCGAACCAGTGGAACGGCGTGTTCGATTTCGACGACTCTCACGACATGGGATTCACGCGCTACCCCTTTCCCGGCAAAGCCCATGTGGATTACTGGACGGACAAGGAGGTATTCGGCCACTTCATCTCAACGGTTGTCGAGGCCGAGCCGGTCGCGCCAGCCAAGGCAGTTGGATCAGAGCTCAAGAAGGCTTGGCCGAAGCCCCCTGATTTGACGGATAAAAAATGGCTCAGCTACATTTTGCCCTATGCGGGAGTGATCGCTCTGCTGTTCGTCGCCTCCTATATTCTTTACAAGGCGGTCACCGGGGCCATGGGTTATACCGGCCCCCTGATCGATGGAAGAGTGCCGCGAGAGCTGGCCAAGAGTCTCATCTTGCAACAGACCGCGGGGCTTGCGGCGCTCTTGCTGGGCATCACCGTCGTGGCCCGCATCCCTCGTCTCACGCGCAGCACTTTTTGGCGGGCGATCTCGTTCGCCATCGCAGGGTTTGGGGCGATCGCGTACATGTGGAGCGTGCGCGATAACGAAAGGATCACGCTGAAGGGTTTCTCGCTACTCCCGGGTGCAGTCACGCTCACTCTAGCCATCCTGGTGGTATGCCTGGTCTACCTGGCGAGCATAAAGCGACCTTCCTGGGGTTTGACGCCGCTGATGGTGCTCGGGGCGATCGCGGTTGCGACCATGGTCGTTTCTCACCTCGTGAGAGCCCCTGAGCGCACTCCTGGACCTTTCTGGCCGTTATTCCTGGCGACCGTGGCCTTCCTCTATCTGTGGTGGCTCGCGGCGCTGCTGTTCGACCTGGTTTTCGTCTGGCACCTGTACATCCGCCATTCGAGGCTGATGGTGCGGGTCAACGAGGTTTTGGGAAAATACAAGGACCGGGTCAGTCAGCCTTTGCCTCAGCCTGTACCAACGGTGGTGGGAGTGGGGTCAAAATAGATAGGATGGGCTCGCATGGGGTTTGCATTGGAATCGGGTCCCACGGTCGCCCAGGCGCTTGGCGACCGCCTTCCCTGCGCGCGGTTTGGCTGAGGAGCGAGCCCACGGTCCATGAAGAACATCCTCTTCGTCTGTAGCCAGAACGAGCTGCGCAGCCCGACGGCGGAGCGGGTGTTCTCCGGGCGGCGGGACATCGAGGTCGCCTCCGCGGGACTCAATCACGACGCGCCTCAGCCGGTGACGCCGGAGCTGCTCGAGTGGGCCGACCTCATCTTCGTGATGGAGAAGGCCCACTTGAGCCGGATGCGCCGGCGGTTCCGGAAACACCTCAACCGGCAGCGTCTCGTCTGCCTGGACATCCCGGACCTCTACGACTACATGGAGCCGGCCCTGGTAGAGTTGCTGGAGGCCAAGGTCCCGCGACACCTGGGGCTGTCGATCACCCGCGGGCGCGATCAGCCCTTCCGCCCCTTGGCATAGATGGCCTCGTGGAAAGGTTTCCCCGCCCGCACGAGGTGGACGGAGCCGAGGGCGGCCAGCCGGCTGAGCGCCACCGAGGCGGTACGGCCGGTGACCGGCCGGCGCAGGCGCTTCTTGAAGGTCTCGTTGACCTCTCCGGCCATGGCGGAAGGGGTGAACCTCTCGCCGTCCACTTTGCCCGCGATCACTCGGCCGATCATCTTGCTGAAGGTCGCCGGCGGGGCGGACTCGTCCGCGCCTTCCACCTTGACCCGCCGCACGACCTCTCCCGCCGCCGTCGCCGCGGTCTTGAAGGCCTCGTAGCGCTGGCGGATGCTCTCGAGCTCGCCCGCCCGCAGGGCGCGCTGTTCCCGGTGGAAGACCTCCTGCTGGGCATGGAAGGCTTCCTGGCCTTCGAGTTGCCGGACCTGCGCTTCCAGATCCTTCAAGACCTGGGCAATAGAGAGATCGGAGCTCATCGCTTCCTCCCGGCCGGTTTGCGAACATGCGTCATCGGATTCAGGTCGCAACAGTACCTCGGCAGCGGGCCCTCCGTCCAGTCCGGCGGCTCCACTGGGCTGACGATGCGTCATATCTGCCGGCGGCGAGAAAGAATCCCGGTCCTTGGGAACGAGATGCCAAAAAAATGGCGCGACCTCTCTGGAATCGCTTCAAAGAACGGAACGATGCATCAAGCGACGCCGAGATGCGACAGTTTTCGCGGTAAGATGTATCAATCCTGGAGGTGTGACGTCAAATGAATCGGCGATGCGACATATCCGGCGGAGTTGCGCCGTATCCAGAGGAGATGAAGCGTCGCCGGTGGAGATGATGCGTAGTCGATTGGGTATGCGGCGCCGTCTAGAGACGATGCATCATCTCCCGGAGAGATGCGCCGTATCTCCGGGCGTCACGACACCGTCCCGTTCTGTCGCTTCATACGCTGTTGCGTTGCATCATATCCAGGGGCTCTGCATCAGAGAGGCGAGCGCTGAATGAATCCGCGCTTGTCGAAACCGCCCGGATTGGCGATGATCCCCCTCTCACCGCACTTCCGCGAGACTTCCGCGAGGAGGGGAGCCGACCATGGCGTCTGACATCGAAATCGCGCAGCAGGCCAAGCTCGAACGGATCACCACGGTCGCCGCGAAGCTGGGGATTCCCGAGGAGCACCTCGAACCCTACGGCCACACCAAGGCCAAGATCTCGCTGGAGTATCTGAACGGTCTCGCCGGCCGGCCGGACGGCAAGCTGATCCTGGTCACGGCGATGACGCCGACGCCGGCCGGCGAGGGGAAGACCACCACCACCGTCGGCCTCGGCGACGCCCTGAACCGCATCGGCAAGAAGGCGGCGATCTGCCTGCGCGAGCCGTCGCTCGGGCCGGTGTTCGGCATGAAGGGGGGCGCCGCCGGCGGCGGCTACGCGCAGGTGGTGCCGATGGAGGACATCAACCTCCACTTCACCGGCGACTTCAACGCCATCGCGCTGGCCAACAACCTGCTGGCGGCGATGCTGGACAATCACATCCACCAGGGGGGCGAGCCGGCGATCGACGTCCGGCGCATCGCCTGGAAGCGGGTGATGGACATGAACGACCGGGCGCTGCGCGAGATCGTCGCCGGCCTCGGCGGCGTCGCCAACGGCTTTCCGCGCCAGGACGGCTTCGACATCGTGGTCGCCTCCGAGGTGATGGCGATCCTCTGCCTCGCCACCTCGCTGGCCGATCTCAAGGCCCGCCTGGGCAACGTCGTCGCCGCCTACACGCGCGACCGCCAGCCGGTGCGCGCCCGCGACCTCCAGACCCACGGCGCGATGGCCGTGCTGCTCAAGGACGCCATCAAGCCCAACCTGGTGCAGACGCTGGAGAACAACCCCGCCTTCATCCACGGCGGGCCGTTCGCCAACATCGCGCACGGCTGCAACTCGGTGACCGCCACCCGGGCGGCGCTGAAGCTCGCCGACTACGTGGTCACCGAGGCCGGCTTCGGCGCCGATCTGGGGGCCGAGAAGTTCGTCGACATCAAGTGCCGCAAGGCGGGGCTGAAGCCGTCCGGGGCGGTGATCGTCGCCACCGTCCGCGCGCTCAAGTACCACGGCGGCGTGGACCTGAAGAACCTCACCGAGGAGAACCTGGAGGCGCTGGAGAAGGGGATGGCCAACCTCGAGCGCCACATCGAGAACGTGCGGGATCACTACGGCATCCCCTGCGTGGTGGCGGTGAACCGCTTCAGCTCCGACACCGCCGCCGAATTCGAGCGGGTGCGGTCGCGGCTGGCGGAGAAAGGGGTCACCGCCGTGCTCGCCTCGCACTGGGCCGAGGGTGGGAAGGGCGCCGAGGACCTGGCGCGGGCCGTGGTCGAGCTCTGCGACCGCGCCCCGAGCGTCCGGTTCGTCTACGACGACGCCGACCCGCTCTGGGAGAAGATGGAGAAGATCGCCACGAAGGTCTACCGCGCCTCGGCCGTGACCGCGGACTCCAAGGTGCGCGAGCAGATCGCCCGTCTGCAGGCCGACTACGGCCATTATCCCGTCTGCGTGGCCAAGACCCAGTACTCGTTCTCGACCGACCCCAGCCTGCGCGGCGCCCCCACGGGCCATACGATCAACGTGCGCGAGGTGCGCCTGTCGGCCGGCGCCGAATTCGTGGTGATGATCTGCGGCGACGTGATGACCATGCCCGGCCTGCCCAAGGTGCCCGCCGCCTGCCGCATCGACATCGACGACGACGGCAGGGTGGTGGGGCTGTTCTGAGGGCCCGCCCGCCCTCAGTCCGCCCGCACCAGCGGCACGTCCACGAGGTGCTGCGAGAGGAACCAGACCTGGAGCTCGTTGGTCCGGATCACGTCGCTCACCAGGAGGTCGTTGGTGCCGTCGTCGTCGGACTCGTCGGCCTGGCCGGCCATCGAGCGCGACTCCTCCAGGAGGATCTCGTGGGCGTGCAGGAGCCGCGAGATCTGCACCGGAACCTCTTCCCGGCCGCGCGGGGGGCGCGGGATGATCGTCGTCTCCGCGATGTCGGGCGCCATCGCCAGGCTGACTCCGCCCAGCAGCTGAATGCGCTCCGCGATCTGGTCGACGAGCTCGTTCTGCTCCTCGTAATGCTTGTCGAAGAGGAGATGGAGCTGGTAGAACGTGTGGCCCGCGACCTGCCAGTGATGCTT
Organism: uncultured Acidobacteriota bacterium; assembly: GCA_963698025.1. GTDB lineage: Bacteria > Acidobacteriota > Thermoanaerobaculia > Multivoradales > UBA5704 > DATARR01. The sequence continues at coordinate 6,639,046 of OY969112.1, forward strand.
CTTGTAGAGATCCCGCAGCGTGATCGTATCCGCCAGAACCTGGTTCAGGTTCTCGACGCTCTGGCGGCAGGCCGTCTCGCTCAGCGCGATCGGAAGCTTGACGATCGTGCCGAAGGGCTGGATCTCCATGGCCTTCTGGCCCACCAGCGGCCGGGCCCGGTCCATCACCTCGGGCTCCTTCGCCGCTCTCTTCGCGATCGTTTTCGAAGTCGTTTTCGCCGTCCCCTTAGCCATCACCCATCCTCCTATCGGACCGGACCCGATCCGGCCGCGTTCAAAGTTTGTCGTTGCGTGATACCGGCAGCCCAGGGCACACGCCCTCCCGGGAAGCCGGCAAAAATAATCAGCACGAGGCATGCCAACCCGGCAAGATTGTTCTGGATCCACCCATCCGGGAGAGAATCGGGCCGGACATCGCCGGGAGGGGGAGGAGAGACCATGGCCTGCCCGAGGTTCGCCGGCGCTGACGCGGTGGGGGCGGCGGAGTGACTCGAACCGGACTTGCGGATCATGCTTGGACTGGAGTTTGCGACGGTGCGTATCGTTTGCACATCCTGCGGATGGCAACGTCCGCTGGGCTGTACCGGCGAGAAAAATGGCGTTCGCGCCGTCATCCGCATCCGCGATTGTCCCGACGCCTGCAACCTCTTGAGCGCACGAACACGATTCGTTCCGGCGGAACGAACGTTTCAGGAAATTGGCGAGCTCCTGCCAGGGTATCGAGACTTGCAGGAAGAGGCCTATGACAAGGGGCTGCTCAAGACCTTGGGCGAGCTCCAACCGCTCCTCATGGGAAAGCGTTGCCCACGTTGCAACGTGTCGGAGAAGCTGTCATTGAATCAGACTACATTCTTGGGGCGAGCACCCCGTTATTAGCCTGGAGACTGTCATCCAGCATGAACAATGATCTTTCTCTCGATGACCTCTGGAAATCCGTCCGCAGTGGATCTGTGTTCTTCGAGGAACTCCTGTCGCCCCTGACGGGGCTCTGGAGAGAATGAAAACGCGTCCTTCCCGGGGCTTACGCCGCCGGGCTACTTCCTGTCGCCCTCCGGGCTGGAGGCTGAGATGTGTATAGAGGGTGCGCTTCAGCGCCAGGTTGGCGGCCCCCCCAATCCCCATCCACCCTGAAGGGGTGGAACCCGACTCTCCGCTCATCCGAAAACTGTGCTGCAAGGGCATCCCCCCCTCGGGGCGAGGGGGGGAGCGGGAATGCCTACCTGGCGCTAAAGCACCAGGCTATTCAAATTTCGCCCTTGCAGGGCGAAGCCCCGGAGCGCGCCTACTCGACCTTCGAGTCGTGATCCGCCCAGACCAGGCCGGACATGACTTTCGGCAGGAACCGGGTCGACTTCGCCGGCAGCATCTGGCCGTCGGCGATCGCGGCGGCGAAGGCGGCGGGCTGCATGGGGGGGAGCCAGACGCCGGTGCCGAGCTCGCCGGCCTTCACCTGATCCCAGAGCTCGTCGGGGTTCGCGCGGTAGACGACGGTGCCGTTCGTCGACGCCTCGGGCGGATGGCCGAGGGCGGAGAGGATCGTCTCCTGGAAGATCTCGACCGGCAGCTTGGTGGTGGAATGGAGATGCCAGATCTCGGGGTCGTGACCCTTCACCCAGACGCCGATCGCCGGCTGCCCGGCGGCGGCCACGGCGGCGGCGAATTCGCGGCCGTTCGCGCCGCGGAAGGTCTCCGTGGAGTCCGGCACGCCGGCCAGCTTGGCGAGATCGATCGGCTCCTTGAAGGCCCGATGGATCGGATCGATCGTCAGGGCGGGGGAGTCGAGGCTGGTGATCACGGTCAGCTTGGCGGCGGCGGCGGTGTCGGCCGCCGCGCCGTGCTCGCGGGCGAAGCGCTGGCCGACCTTGTAGCGATGGTGGCCGTCGGCGATGGCGGACGGCACGTCGAGCGCCTGGCGGTAGAGGGCGATGCGCGCCGGGTCGTCGATCCGGTAGAGGACGTGGAAGTGGCCGTCGGCGTCGCGGTGGCGCACGAGGGGGGTGGCGCCCTGGAGATCCTCGTGGAGCAGGGCGTCGAGCCGGCCGCCGTCCTCGGAGAGGATGAGGGCGGGCTCGAGGTCGACCCGCATCGCCTCGAGCAGGGAGGTGCGGTCGGCGATCGCCTTCTCGAGCGTAGCCTCGTGCGGCCGGATGACCGCCGGATCCTCGTAGCGCACGAGGCCGAGGAGGCCCAGGCGCTCGCCGCCCCCCGCCAGCTCGATCACGTAGGGGTAGATCGCCGGCCTGGGGTCGCGCTCGATGATCCCCTCCCGCAGCCAGCGATGGTGGAGAGCCGCGGCGAAGCGGTAGGGGTCTCCCCCCTCCGGGGCCACCGGCCGGGTCAGGTGGACGAACTGATGCGGGGACTGGGTGTGGAACCGGTCCCGCGCGGAATCGTTGATCTGGTCATACGGCGGCGCGGCCAGCTCTCCGGCATCGCCCGCGTTTGGCGTGTAGTGCAGTCCTTCGAAAGCGTAGAGTCGCATGGGTCTCCTCCGTCAGGCTGGGTATTGTAGCCGGCTTGCGTGTGCCGCCCGCCACCCCCGCCCGGGCATCAATGCCCGGGCGGCCTCAGATCTCCCGCGCCAGCCACCGCGCCACCGCCATCCGCCTTTGGGTGTGGCGGACCTCGCGCAGGTAGGCGGGACTCTTGACGCCGGGGTGCCAGCTCTTGGGACGGGGGAGGCTGGCGGAGAGCTCGGCGGCTTGGCGGTCGGTGAGCCCCGCGGCGGACCGGCCGTAGTAGTGGCGGGCGGCGGCCTCGGCGCCGTAGATCCCCTCGCCGAATTCCGCCACGTTCAGGTAGATCTCCAGGATGCGTTGTTTCGAGAGCTCACCTTCCAACTGGTGGGTGAGGATCGCCTCCTTGACCTTGCGCAGCGGGTTGTAGGAGCCGGAGAGCCAGAGGTTCTTGGCCACCTGCTGGGTGATGGTCGAGGCGCCGCGCGGGATCGACTTCTCCCGCCAGGCGTCCTGGAGGGCGGCCCGGATCTCGGCCTCGTCGAAGCCGTTGTGGGAGAAGAAGCGCATGTCTTCGTTGACCAGGACCGCCCGCTTGAGGCCCGCGGAGATCCGGGAGTAGGGCACCCAGGTCCACTGGACCTCCAGCTTCGGCCCGAGCAGCCCCCACCCTCGGTATTTCTCGATGAAGGCGGTGGAGCGCGGGTGCCCGTGGGCCAGAGCGGCGACGTCCGGCCAGGTAACGGCCTCCCAGGCGAGCCAGGCCGCGAGCAGGCCGAGGATCGCGAGGAGGAGACGGCGCCCGCGCCGGCGCCGGGATGGGGGGTAGGAGGGATCGGTCACAGCCGGGTCATCCTATCGAAATGGAGGAAATGTGTGGAAATTGCGATATGCTTTGGCGGCATTGATACACGTCACCTTTCGACAAGGAGCCGCGATGAAGAAGCAGATCCTGGGATTACATCTTGCCTTTCTCTTTCTGCTGTCCCTGGCGGCCCCCGGCGGTCTCGCCGCGGCGGGGCCGGCCTGCGACCGCTCGGGTTGCGGGTTCGCCACCTGCGCGACGCCCGCCGCGCCGGCGCCCTCGGACCGCTGGGGGGGCCTGCGACCGGTCAGCACCTATACGTCCTGCGGCCGGTTCGGGCCCGCCTTCTGCACGGATTCGAGCGCGTTTCTCGAACAGCAGCAGGCCTACTCGAGCTTCCCCTGGTTCATGTCGCTGGACACGGAGAATCAGTACCTCTTCATCGCCCTCTCGCACGGGCTCCAGGTCTGGGACGCGCACAGCGGGATCGCGCAGCCGCTCTCCCAGCTCTCGTTCCAGGCCTTCCCGGTCTGGAGCGGCAACCCGGAAGTGAAGTGGCCGCTCCAGGACGTGGACGCGCCGGCCAACGTGGACGACGAGGTGGCGGTCGCCGGGGCATCGGGCATCGGCCTCGGCATCATCGACCTGGCGGACAAGAGCAACCCCAAGTTCCTCTACCAGAACTACAAGAAGGAGGGGAATCAGGTCTACGCCGCGACTCTCGGCGGCCGGCGCTATGCCTTCCTGGCGGCGACGGGCGGCGAGCCGACCGGCGGTCTCTACGCCTATGACATGACCCTGGCGAAGTCCTACAGCTCCTGCGCCGAGGCGGTTCCCGCCGGCGGCGAGGCGGTCCACTGCCCGGGGGTCTTCCTGGGCCGGATCGGCGCCAAGACGTCGGTGGGCTTCGTCGACGGCGTGGACCAGTTCGTGGTGGCGAGCGCGGGCTCCTCGCGCGGCCTGGAGATCTGGAACCTCGCCAATCCGACGAGCCCGCAGCTGATGATCTCGGCGCTGACCGACCGGACGGTCAACGGGGTCGCCCTCTGGAAGCAGGGGGGCGCCTACTACCTCGCCGCGCGGACCGCGGCGTTCGAGGCCGCCGCCGGACGGGAGGTGCACCGCCTGGCCATCTACAACGTCAGCTGTCTCGCGAGCTCCTGCTCGGGACTCGGCTCGCCGCTCTTCACGGGCGAGTTCGACGGCCAGGGGAACGAGCTCATCGACTATTCGGTCAGCAACGGCACCCCCTTCCTCTACCTGGGGACGGACAGCCGCTGCTTCACCGGCATCCAGCGTGAGTGGCTGCTCGACGTCACCAACCCCGCGGCGCCGCAGGACATCTCCCCCTTCAATTACTGGGGGTGGTACTACCGGACCGGACCGACCGGCTTCAACCTGGTCGCCCCCCGCTCGGGCAAGTTCGTGGGGAGCGTCTTCTATCGCGCGGCGCTGTCGCTCTTCGACTCCCACCAGCGCACCGGCACGACCGGCGGCGGCGGCTCGGCGATCGACATCGCCGGCCCCGACAACGGTCAGACCGGCGGCCTCTACTCGTTCACCGCCACGGCGACCGGCTGCACGCCGAACCCCAACGGCTGGACCTGGAGCGTCGGCGACGGCGCGATCGTGGGGGCGGCCACCGGGCCGCAGGTCGCGGTGACCTGGTCGAACCCGGGGAACAAGCCGGTCTCGGCCACCAACTCCGCCTGCGGCAGCGCCCTCGGGTTGAAGGGGATCTCGATCTCGGGGACCGGCTCCCTGACCGCGAGCTTCACCTACTCGCCGAGCGCGCCGCAGCCCGGGCAGGTGGTCACCTTCGACGCCAGCTCCTCGGCGGGCGGCCCCACCCAGTACGCCTGGGACTTCGGCGACGGCACGACCGCCGTGGGCAAGATCGTCACCCACAGCTTCGCCAACGCCGGCGGCTATATCGTCCGGCTGACGGTGAGCCGCGCGGATTCCTCCGCCCAGGTCCAGCGGTCGGTGGCCGTGATCTCGAACGCGCCGCCGCCGCCCGACGCCTCGTTCCAGACCAGCGCCACGTGCGTCAATCAGTTCGGCTTCCTCCAGTGCCAGGCCAACGCCGGCGACGTCGTGAGCTTCACCGCCAACGCCACGGGCGCGGTGACCTACGCCTGGGACTTCGGCGACGGCGGCACGGCCACGGGGCGCACGGCGACCCACGCCTGGGCTCAGGCCGGGAGCTATTCGGTCCATCTCACGGTGAGCAACGGCCCGACGACCAGCAGCACGAACAAGACCTTCCAGATCACCTCGACCGGAGGACCCGACCCTGGTGACCCCGGCTCCCCCTCCCCCGTGCAGGGGGTGCTCCTCCCGTGGATCGCCGAGACCTCGGGAGCGCTGGTGCAGACCACCGGCCTCTACGTCTACAACCCGGGGATCTCGGCCGTCACCGTGACGATCGAGTTCCGCAAGCGCGGCCTGCCCGAGGCGAATCCGCCGCGGGCGAACCGCACGATCGCTCCCGGGGCGACCCTCTTCCTCGCGGACGTGATCAAGGATCTCTTCGGCCTGCAGAACGTGAGCGGCTACCTCTCGATCACCCCCCAGGGAACGGTCGACACCGCGCCCGTGGTGGCCTCGTTCAACACCACGATCCAGGGGGGCCTCCGGTTCGGCCAGACCGTGCCCGGGGTGACGCTGGGCGGCACCGTGCCGGCGACCCAGAACCTGGTGGGCCTGAGCGGGGACGCCGACCGGCTCTCCTACTTCGGCGTCACCAATCCCAACCCGGCGCCCGCAACCTATCGCGCGCGCTTCTTCAACGCCGCGGGAGTCCAGATCGCCGTGACCCCCGTGCTGACCGTGTCGGCCTTCGGCCAGAAGCAGTTCCAGGGGGCGGAGATCCAGGGGACCTACGGCGTCTCCGGCCATGACTACCGCGTCCAGGTGGAGACGGTCACGGGCGGCCCGCTCTACCCCTACGGCTCGGTCATCCGGCTGGCCACCAGCGATCCGTCCTTCCTGGAGGCGGGGATGACGCAGACCTCCCGGGTCTACCTGCTGGGATCGCTCTCCGCGCCGGGTCCCTTCGGCAGCCTCTGGCGGACCGACGCGGTGATCGGCAACCCCGGCGCCACGGCGCTCCACGCGGACCTGTTCTTCACCGGCGTCGGCGTCTCCGCGCAGCCCACCGCGCCGGTGTCGCTCACCCTCCAGCCCGGAGAGACGCTGCGCCTCGTGGACGTCATCCACGGCAAGTGGAACCTCACCAACGCCATCGGCGTCCTGACGCTGGTCAGCCGCGAGCCCTCGGGCGCGCTGCCGATCTTCCAGGGGGACAGCTACAACAACGCGCATCCGACCCAGCTCTTCGGGCAGTCGATCGCGGCCCAGGGGGACCTCGATGCGGCGGCGGAGGGGCACCAGGTGGTGCTCACCGGCCTGCGGCAGGACACCGCCTACCGGACCACCCTCTGGCTGTTCAACCCGTCGGCGAGCCAGGCGGGGCTCTATGACGTGATCTACCGGGCGCTCGACGGCACCGTGCTCGGCCGCCTCAACGCGGTCGCGCTCGCTCCCGGCAGGGCCCGGCAGCTCAGCGCCAACCAGCACCCCATTCCGGCCGCCGGGGTGACGGGGGGCTTCACGGTGGAGGTGGTGGTGCGGGCCGGCAAGCTCCTCGCCGCGGGGCAGGTGGTCAACAACGCCACCAACGACCCGGCCTACGTACAGGGTGCGGCGCGTTGAAGCGGTAAACAAGCCTTGGGGGGGCCGGCTCGGTTTTCGAGAGGCCCCCCGGGTAACTTAGTGGTAAAATGCTATGAATCGGAAGAGGCGGCCGCCGCGGTGTTTCCTCCACGGGCGAGACTCGGCGATCGGCGGCGCTCCGCAGCACCTCGAAAAAAAGGAGATCAGATGGACAGATTCTTCGCTCCCAGACGGCTCGCGCTGGCGGTAGGCCTCGGCGCTCTGCTGGCGTCGAGCGCCACCGGCTGGGCCGAGCCCCCGGCTTCCAGCGACGATCCGGCCGAGACGTTCGGCGTCCAGGGACCCGCGTCCCGCAAGCCCGTGCAGGCGGTGCGCCCCACGCCCGCGGAGAGGATGGGAGTCACCCTGGGCAATCTGCCGGAGGTCCGCCTCCCCGCCCTGGACACCGGTGCGCTGCTCAAGGAGGACGCCCTGGTGGAGCGCGGAGCGAGGATGAAGGCCCTTCGCTTCGGCGTCGGCCGCGGCGTCCAGGTCTCCGTGCAGGACGGCAACTGGTACGACGTCGCGGGCGGCGCCCGTCTGTGGGCGGCTGAGATCGCCTCGACCGACGCCCTCGGCCTCCGCCTCCACTTCAAGAACGTCCAGCTGCCGGACGGCGCCGAGCTGGCCATCTACGCGACCGGCACGAACGGCGTCGCCAAGAGCGGCTATTCGCGGTTCGATCCGGAACGACACGTGGAGTTCCACGAAGCCTCCGCGGCCGCGGGCAACGAGTTCTGGACCGGCTCGTTCTTCGGCGACCGGGTGCGCATCGAATATCTGACTCCGGCTGGCGCCCCGGCCGAGCTGCCGTTCGCGGTGGACAGCCTGCAGCACTACTACCTCGATCCGGTGGCGAAGGTCGCCCGCAGCCTGGTGGGCGAGAAGGCGGCCGGCGCCTGCGAGAACGACGTGACCTGCTACCCCGAGTGGGCGGACGTGGCCCGGGGCGTCGCCAACATCGCCTTCGTCGACGGCGACGGCACCTTCTTCTGCTCCGGCCAGCTCCTCAACGACAATGCCCAGGACTTCACGCCTTACTTCCTGACCGCCAACCACTGCATCAGCAAGCCGGGTCCGGCGGCGTCGGCGGAGTTCTTCTGGTTCTACCAGACCTCGGCGTGCAACGGGAACCCGCCGTCGCTCGAGAGCGTTCCGCGGTCGGTCGGAGCGTCGCTGGTGTCGACCAACACCGTTTCCGACTACACGCTGTTGATGGTCCAGGGAGCGCTGCCGGACAACGTCTACTGGGTCGGCTGGACGGGGAAGGCCGTGCCCGACGGCACGGACGCGGTAGCCGTCCACCATCCGGCGATGGATTACAAGCGGATCAGCTTCGGCTTCAAGCAGAACAACTCCGCCTGCTACGGCTTCCAGGGCACGCGGGGGCTGCAGCTGGTGCGGACCACCTGGACCGACGGCGTGACCGAAGGGGGCTCTTCGGGCTCGGGGATCTACCGGGCCGACACCCAGCAGCTCTACGGCCAGCTCTTCTTCGGCCCCTCGTCCTGCAAGGCCGCCGATGAAAACCGCTGGGACTGCTACGGCGCGTTCACCACCACCTACACGAAGATCAAGAAGTTCCTGACCAGCGGCTCGGACGACAACTCGGAGCAGAACGATTCCTGCGCCAGGGCGAAGACGGTGAGGAACGGCAAGCTCAACGGCCGCATCGTCAAGGTGACCGATACCGACTGGTACAGGATCAGCGTGCCGAAGGGCAAGACCGTCACCGTCACCGTGAGCTTCAGCAACGGCAATGGCGACATCGACCTCGCGGGCTTCGGCAGCTGCTCCGGCGGCGACCCCGCCGCCAGCTCGACAGGAGACGGCGACTCCGAGACGATCTCGCTGACCAACGTGGGGAACAAGTCGACCTTCGCCTACTGGCAGGTCTACCTGGGCTCCTCGACGCGCAACCTCTACAACATGTCGGTCTCGGTCCACAACTAGAACGGGACCTTTCACGCCGGGCCCGGAACGAGTCTCCGAGCCCGGCGCTTGCGCGCCCCACCCTCTCCCTTGCCGCCCATCTCCGTCCCCCTGCACGCTCCCGAGCTGGCGCCCGGCCTGTGGGTCCAGGGGCCGGAGGTATCGATTCGCGCCGCTCGCGGCCGCGTCGTGCTGGTGGACTTCTGGGAATCCACCTGCGTCAACTGCCTGCGCACGCTGCCATATCTCAAGGCCTGGCACGAGCGCTACGCCGGCCGCGGGCTCGCGATCGTGGGCGTGCACACGCCGGAATTCGAGCTCTCCGCCGATCCCGCCCTGGTCGCGGCGGCCGTGCGGGACGAGGGGATCCCCTACTCCGTGCTGCTCGACGCCGGCCGTGCCACCTGGGACCGCTTCGCCAACCACTACTGGCCGGCCAAGTATCTGATCGACGCCCGCGGCTACCTGCGCTACGAACGGTTCGGCGAGGGGGCCTACGGCGAGACCGAGGACTGGATTCAGCGCCTGCTGCGTGAGGCCGGGGACACGGGCGCGATGCCTGCCATCCTCGAGCCAGTGCGCGCCGAGGACCGGCCCGGGGCGGTCTGCCATCCGGCCACCCGCGAGACCCACGTCGGCTTCCATCGCGGCCGGCTGCTGGCGGCCGAGGGGTACCGGCCGAGCGAGGAGGTGAGCCATCGCCAGCGCGAGGAGGGTCCGGCGCCGCCGGGGATGTTCGCCGTCCGTGGCCGCTGGCTCCACGAGGCCGAGTTCCTGGAGACCCGCGAGCCGGGAGCGGAGCTGGATCTGGTCTGCGACGCGGCCGGGGTAAACCTGGTGCTGGCGCCGGCGGGGGAGTTGGAGATCGAAGTGGATGGCGCCCCGGTCGCGACGGCGGAGCGTGGGGCCGACCTGGTGGAGCGCGACGGCCGCACCTTCGCCGTCTGGGAACGCGGACGGATGGTTCGTCTCGTCGACTCCGGCGTATTTCGCCGCCGGCGCCTGGTGCTGCGGTTTCCGCGGGTGGGGGTGCGGGCCTACGTGTTCAGCTTCTCGACGTGCGTGCCCTCATCACCCCGGCCCTCTTCTCCCGACCCGGGAGAAGAGGGGGGCTCTCCGTCGAAGGCTTCGTAGGAGCGCGTCTACGTTTCTGTCTTGCTGGTCTCCCCTCTCCCGGGTCGGGAGAGGGGCCGGGGGTGAGGGTCCGAGCGGGGGGGGCCAGCTCCCTACCCTTCGGCCATCCCCTCCCGATGCTCCGGGTGGTTCTTGAGGTAGCTCTGGATATACGGGCAGCTGGGCAGGAACTTGGCCCCCTGCCGCTTGATCTCCTCCAGCGCCCCGCCGACCAGCTGCTCGGCGACGCCGTGGCCGCGCAGCTCCTCGGGGACGAAGGTGTGCAGGAGGTTGTAGACCCCGCCCGTCTTCTCGTACTCGATCACCGCCTCACGGCCGTCCACGTCGGCGTAGAACTTGTTCGCCTTCTCGTCGTTCTTCACTTCCAGGCTCATCGTTGCCTCCTCTCCGCCGCGAGAAGAGTATCGTAGATCCCTCCGAGGCTCATCGCCGGCGCTCGCGGGCGCGGACGGCCGTATCGGAGAAGTCGCTGAACAGGCCGTCCACGCCGATGGAGAAGAACTGGCCGTACTCCCGCTCCGGATCGCCCTCGTATTCCGCGGCGAGGAAGGAGCCGTCGCTGCGGAACGTCCACGGATGGACGAGGAGCCCGGCGCGGTGGGCGTCCTCGACGAGCGAGGTGGGGGGGAGGAGCCGGCCGCCGGGACCCGCGGGGACGATCATGCGCTTGTTCGGGCCGATGCCGTCGGCGTAGGTGGCGATCTCCGCGAGCCCGGCCGGAGTGGCGAGATCGCGATACGTCCGGGAGTCGCCCGCGACGGTGAAATCCCACGGCTGACCCTCGGCCTCGAGGAGTTGGATCAATGGGAGATCGGTCAGCTTCCGCAGCTCCCTCAGGTTTCCCACCTCGAAGGACTGGATGTAGACCGCCGCTGTCCGGCCACGGTACCCCTCATCCGCCAAAGCGCTGAGCAGCGGCTCTTCGAGCGGGATTCCGAGCGAGCGGAAGTAGCTGGGGTGCTTGGTCTCGGGGTAGACGCCGATCGTCCGTCCGGTCTCATCGCTCTTCCGGCGCGCGAGCTCGAGGACCTCGGCGAAGGTGGGCACCTCGAACCGATCATTGAAAGCCTGGTCGCGAAACGGCAGCCGCTCCCTGGCCCGCAGCGTCTTGATCTCAGCGAGCGTGAAGTCCTCGGTAAACCAGCCGGCGACCTCGTGGCCGTCGATCTCTTTGACCGCCCTTCGCGCCGCGAATTCCTGACGGCCGGCGACGTCGGTGGTCTCCGAGATCTCGTTCTCGTGGCGGGCGATCAGGACGCCGTCCTTCGTCGCGACCAGATCGGGCTCGATGAAGTCGGCGCCCATCCCGATCGCCAGCTCGTACGACGCCAGCGTGTGCTCGGGCCGGTAGCCGCTGGCGCCGCGGTGGGCGATGACGATGGGATGAATGGCCGTGCTCACCTTCAAGGCGGCTCAGAGAAGGAAATCTTCCAGGCTCTTGCCGACGATCAGGCCGGAGATGGGCTTGAAGTGGCGATCGTAAGTGAAGAGACCGAGGTCGTGACGGAGAGCAGAGGCGGCAATCCACATATCGTTGGTGGGGATAGGACGGCCCAGGCGTCTCAGCTCGATGTAGATCCTTGCGTAGTGCTCGGCGGTCCGCTCATCTACGAGGAATCGCTGTACTCGGTTGGAAGAGCAGAATTCCTCGAACTGCTGCCGATTCCATGCTTCTCGCGTCCCGGCAGCAAACCCGCCGAGCAATTCTCCGGTGACGATGCTATCGAGTCCGATGAGTGGCGCGTGCTTGAGGATCTCCAGAGCCTCGGATCTACCCTGCTTGAACGCGGTATAGGCGTTGCTGTCGAGCAGGACGCTTTTCACCGCCAAAGCTCTTCGTCCACCTGCCTGAAACTCGCCGTCGCCTTATCGAATTCGGCGGCGTCCTCCTCGCTCCAGGTTCCCGCCAAGGCATCCAGATCGTGATGGACGGGGAGTTGCTCTTTCTTGAGCTCCAGATCGATTCCCCGATGAATCAGGTGGAGCACGATCTCTTCCCTGTCGATGCCACGCTGAGACGCCTGCTCCTCAATCCACTCCGCGCTCGCGTCGTCAAGGTGATGAATGGTGATTGGGTCGTTCACAGTCACCTCCGGATTCATGTTAGCAGAGCCCCGCCATCCGCTCGTAATCCTCCGGCGTATCGACGTCCTGCACCACCCCCGCATCCTCGACCTCGATCTCCAGCAACTCCGCCGCGTGCCGGTCCCGCAACTGCCTCAGGCCCACGTTCGGATCGAGCGTGTCGATCTCGGGGATCAGCGCCGGGGCGATCGCCAGCGGGTGGCCGTGCTTGCCGTGGAAGACGGGCTGGGCGATCGGCGCGCCGGATTCGCGCATGCGGCGGAGCAGCCCGGCGACCGTCCCGGCCTCCAGGTTGGGGAGATCGGCGGGGGAGACGAGGAGGATCGAGCCGCGCCGGGCCAGCTCCGCGGCTCCACCCAGCGCGGCGACCCCCTCACGGATGGTGGAGAGCATGCCGCGCTCCGGCTCGGGGTTCACCGCGCTCGCGATGCCGGCCCGTCTCGCCCAGCCCCGCAACTCCTCGTCCTTCGGAGCGGTCACCAGGACGATCTCGTCCACGCCGCCGCCGAGCAGGGCGTTCACCACGCCGGCCACCAGCGGGCCCGCCTTGAAAGGGAGCAGCAGCTTGGGCCGGCCCATCCGGCGCGAGGCGCCGGCGGCGGGGAGGACGGCGACCGTCATGGCTCGCGGCTCCAGGCGATCGCCCGGTAGGGAGAACCGTCGACGGGGAGCTCTCCGCGCGAGATCCCGTAGCGCGCGGCTTCGAGGCCGAGAAACTCGAACGTTCCCTCGAACCGCATGCCGATCTTTTCGAGCACGCGGCGGGAGGCGAGGTTGTCCACCTTGGCCGCCGCCATGATGGAGTCCAGCCCGAGCTGCTCGAAACCGAAGCGCAGGCTGGCGCGGGCTCCTTCGGTGGCGAACCCCCGCCCCCACCAGGAACGGCCGAGGGCGTAGAAGACCTCGATCTCGGTTGAGTCGAGCCAATAGCGCACGCCGCAGTGGCCGATGACCTCGTCGTCCTCCTTGTGCACCACGATCCAGGGACCGAAGCCGTGATGCTCCCAGGGTTCCATCAGGACGTGATAGATCCGGGCGTCGAACGCTTCGCGGGGGACCGGCTGGCCGGACGGCAGAGCCCGCGTGACTTCCGGGTCCGCGAAGATCCGCTCGTAATAGACGTCGAGATCCTCCGGCTCCAGGGGGCGCAGATAGAGGCGCTCGGTTTCGACGTCGTACATGAGCGTCTAGTCCGGCCTCTAGCCTGGCGATCGCCGGACCAGGACGAGCGTCCGGTCGTCCGCGAAGGGGACGCCGCGGGCGAACTCCTCCATATCGCGCGTGAGGATTCCGGCCAGAGCCGTGCAGGCCTCGGCGCGGCCGCACAGGCAGACCTCCCGGAGGCGGTCCAGGCCGTACTCGTTCGCCTCCGGATCGGCGGCCTCGACGAGCCCGTCGGTGTAGAGGACGAGGATGTCCCCGGGGCCGAGCGTCGTCTCGCCGGCTCTGTAGGTCGCCTGTGGGAGGAGGCCGAGGGGGACCCCCGTCGATCCCAGCTCCTCGGCCGTGCCCTCGGCGCGCAGGACGAGCGGCGGGTTGTGGCCGGCGTTCGTGTAGCGCAGCCGGCCGGTGGCCGTCTCCAGGATGCCGAGGAACGCCGTGGCGTACTTCTCGGGGGGCGTGCGGCGGTAGAGCTGGCGCGAGAGGCGGGCGCAGATCTCGTCCGGCGGCAGGCCGTCCTCGATCGGACCGGCCGAGAGGGCCTGGAGGGAGACGGTGAGCAGGGAGGCGGCCATCCCCTTGCCGGAGACGTCGGCCACCATCAGCACGCATTCGCGACCCTCGCTACGGGTGACGACCTCGTAATAATCCCCCGAGACGCCGCGCGACGGGATGTTGCCGCCGTAGAGCTCCCAGCCGGGAACCTCCGGCAGGTGGTCGGGGAGGAGGGCCACCTGAATCCGTCGCGCGAGGGCGAGCTCCTCCTGGAGCCGGCGGCGTTCGGCAGCGTCCATCGCCAGGGCGAGATTGCGCAGATGGAGGGCCGCGACCGCGGCGAGCGAGACCAGGAGCTCCAGATCCTCTTCCGAGAACTGGCGGACGCCGGCCCGGGATTCGAGGACGATCAGGCCGAGCGACCCCTCCGGATCGAGAAGGGGAGCGGCGATCAGGCTGCGGATGCCGGAGAGGAGCATACTTTGGGCGGCGGAGAATCGCGCATCCGACTGGACGTCGAACACGATGGCGGCCATCCCCTTTTCGGCGACCTCGCGAACCAGGCTGCGCGAGAACGCGAGCCCCTCCGAGCCGCCAAGGGAGGAGCGGTTGGCGGCCGGCCGGTAGCCGCCGTCCTTCTCCTTGAGCAGGATGGCGCCGCGGTCGGGACGGAGGTGGTCGAAAGCACGGTCGAGGATCAGCTCCAGCAGCTCCTCCAGGGTGAGCGAGCGGCCGAGCGCCTGATGGACCTCGTTGAGCAGCTTGAGACGTTCCGCGTAGCGCCGGAGATCGGCGGCGCTGGCGGCGGCCGGCGCGCTCTGCCGGTCGAGCAGGTCCGAGGCGCGGCGAAAGACCGTGCCGTCGAGAAAATCGTCCTCGGGCTCCGGAGCCTTGGCCGGGGCGTCCGCCAGGACGGTGAGCACGCTGTTGGAGATCCTGACCACGTCCCCCGGCCGCACCTGAGTCGCCTGCTGGATCGCCTTGCCGTTGACGAGCGTCCCATTGCGCGACCCGAGATCCTCGACGAAGAGATCGGTACCCGTCCGGAAGAACCGCGAGTGCCGGCGCGAGAGGAAGGGATCAGCGAGCGTGAGGTCCGCGTCCAGGGCCCGGCCGACGACGAGGGCCTCGCCGCGCAGCGGGTAGTCGAAGGGAGCGCCTTCGGCGGGGGTGATTTGCAGGCGTAGGGTCGGGGTGTCCACGGAGAGCCTCAGAGGGCCAGCGTATCAAAGCCGGGATGGGGGAGCCATCTTCCCTCTGGCATTGAGAGTGGGCTCTGCGGAAGGCCCAGCGGGCCGTCTTTCCTCAGCCCAGGGCATCGCCCTGGGATTGAATCCGATGGACCATGCCACGTGCCTCTTTAAAAATTCAGATGCGGCCTGAAGGGCCGCGCTGGCATGAAACCAAGGGACTGGTTATCGCGCCCCGTCAGGGCGCGGTGCGGTGTTACCTCCTCCTTGACCCAGCCCGTTGGGCTGGGCTGAGGGAGCCCGGGCCTTTGGCCCGGACGATGCCGTAACAGAGACCAGGAATCTACAGCTCGAAAGGCTCACACCCCTCGAACGTGCCTCGCCGTCGAATGATCTCCTCGAGATTGGGGATCTGCTGCGACACCCTTGTTAGCTGATTCAGCCAATCCTCTCCTCTCTTGGGACGGTTCTCCCGCAGGGCACGGATATCCTCAGGCGTGGTCGGGATATCCCTTTCGAGATTGAGGAGGTCAGGTTTTCTCGAAGTCATCGAACCGGTCCCGCATGCCCTGTCGATCA
Source organism: uncultured Acidobacteriota bacterium (assembly GCA_963698025.1). GTDB lineage: Bacteria > Acidobacteriota > Thermoanaerobaculia > Multivoradales > UBA5704 > DATARR01. The sequence goes on from OY969112.1 coordinate 6,654,600, forward strand.
AAGTAATCCCTGATCTGAAGGCGGTCAACTCCCGGCAGGTTCAAGAGAAACCGGACATCCGCCATGTCCTGGAACGCTCGCGCCGGATCGTTCTTCATCGCCGTGATCTTCAACGCAGCCAGATGCTCGGGCGTCGGCACGCGAATCTGAAGGCCACTCGGACCTGTCGTGGTCCTGCACGCGGCAAAGAGCTCCTGACTCGTTTCGCCACTTACGTAAACGAAATCGAGACTTCCCCAGAGTAGCAGGTCGGGATGGACATGGTTCGAATAACCGCTGGATCTGTGGAGCGTCTTATACCCATGAGATTCCAGGAACCGGATCAGATCGTCCTGGGCCGAGAATTCGACGATGAAGTCGAGATCCAGGGTCGTCCGTGGCAGTCCATAGGCAATGAGCGCCACGCCGCCGATCACGGCATAGCGGAATCCTTTTTCTTCAATAAAACCCGAGACGACGCCGAGGACGGTAGCGAAATCCAAGAATAATCCTTCGCTATCCCACCACTGGCAACACCGTCCCCGCGTGCTTCGGCGCCAGCCGCCCGGGATCCAGCCCGGCGACGTCGCAGAGCGCCGCTTCCGTGTAGCGCTGGACCATGGTGCCGCGCCACTGGGTCTGGAAATCGGTGTTGTCCATTGGAGTCGCGACCTTGCGGGTGAGCTTCGCGGCCTGGGCGATCGTCTCGCGGTCGAGCTTCTTGCCGAGCAGGAAGTCGGCGCTCTCCTGGGCGGCCAGCGGCCGGGAGGAGACGGCCCCGAGATAGATCCTCGCCTTCTCGACCGTGCCGTCCGGCGCGGTCCAGATGGCGGCGGCGGCGGAGAGGACGGCGAAGTCGATCGAGCCGCGGCGGCGGAGCTTCCAGAAGGAAGAACGGCAGCGGCCGGCGGTGGCGTCGGCCGGGAGGTAGAGGCCGGTCAGGATCTCGTCCGGCCGCTTGGCGAGATACTGGATGCCGTCGTCCCGGTAGAGATCGTCGATCGGGATCACCCGCTCGCCGTCTTTCGAGACCAGCTTCACCTTCGCCCCCAGGGCGCAGGCCATCGGCGCGGAATCGGTGGCGGTGTGCGCCCAGCAGCGGGGGGAGCTGGTGGCCACCCAGCAGATCTCGCCTTCCGCCTTCATGCAGTAGTCGATCGAGCGGCGCCACTCCTCGGTCTGGTTGTAGTAGGTGCAGCGGGTGTCCACACAGAGGTTGCCGCCGATCGTCCCCATGTTGCGCAGCGGGGGAGAGGAGATCGACTGCACGGCCGCCGCGAAACCGGGATAGCGCTCGCGCACGGCCGGGTGGGCGACGACGTCGTTCAGCAGCGTCGTGGCGCCGATGTGGATTTCGCCGTTGACGTCGATCCCCGCGAGGCCCGGGATGCCCATCAGGCTCACCACGGTCGTCGCCTGCTGGTGGCGGCGCTTCATGTTGGGCCAGAGGTCCGTGCCGCCGGCGACCAGGCGGACGAGCTCGCCTTCCGCGGCCCCTTCGCCGGACAACACCGACGCCGCCTCGGCGAGCGTGCCGGCGTGGACGAAGTTGAATTGCGGCAGCCGCAGCATGGCTATTTGACCCCCTTCAAATCGGCCCCCTTCAGATCGGTCGTCAGCGCGGCCAGCTTCTTCTTCCGCAGCGCCTCTTCGCGGGTCATCATCGTGCCGGCGGACGAGCGCATGCCGGAGCGGAGCTTCTCGCGGTAGTCGTTGATGGCGGTGCCGTCCCCCCCCTGGTCGGGAGTGGGGACGTGGAGATCCTCGCCGAAGTCGACCTCCGGGAACCCCTTGGGGCCGAAACGCGGCTCGGCCCCCTTGCGCTTCGCCTCCAGCGCCTTCAGCACCATGTGCGGATGGATCGGCACCTGATCGACCCGCACGCCCACGGCATCGTAGATGGCGTTCGCCACCGCCGGCATCACCGGCAGCAGCGGCCCCTGGCCCACCTCCTTGGCGCCGAAGGGGCCCTGCGGGTCCGGGTCCTCGATCAGATAGGTCGTCACCGGCGGCATGTCGTTGAAGGTCGGGCTCTTGTACTCCAGCACCGAGGGGTGCTTGTGCACCAGGGCCGAGGAGAGGTGCTTCGGCAGCCGCCGGAAGACCTGCTCCTCCATCATCACCTCGCCGAGCCCCATGTAGACGCCCCCCTCGACCTGGCCCATCACCAGCACCGGGTTGAGCGAGCGGCCGACGTCGTGGGCCATCCAGACGTGGACCGGGTTCCACAGCCCGGTCTCGGGATCGACCTCCACCTCGATCACCGACGCCGAGTAGGAGTAGGCGGGGGAGGGGCCGACGCCGGCACCCCGATAGCGGCCGGGGGAGCGCGGCGGGATGTAGCTGCCGGTGGTGGCCATGGTGCCGAAGCGGGCCTCGGCGGCGATGACGGCGTCCTGGAAGCTGAGCCCCTTGTCGGGGTCCTGGGCGTCGAACACCCGGCGCTCGGCGAAGACCACGCGCGAGGTGGGGATCTCGAGCTGCTCGGAGACCGCCTTGGCGATCATCTCGCGTGCCCGTTCGGCCGCCTGCAAGGCGGCGTTGCCGACCATCAGGGTGACGCGCGAGGAGTAGCTGCCGAGATCGACCGGGGTCAGGTCGGTGTCCGCCACGCAGAGCCGGATGTCGGCGAGCGCGACGCCGAGCACCTCGGCCACCACCGCGGCGAGGATCGAGTCCGACCCCTGGCCGATCTCCGATTCACCGCAGAAGACGGCGACGCCCCCCGAGCGGTCGAGCTTCAGCATCACGCCCGACTGCGGCATGTGGTTCCAGTAGATCGGCAATCCCGCGCCGCAGAGATAGGAGCCGCAGGCGAGGCCGAGGCCGCGCCCCTCGGGCAGCCGCCCCCAGCGCTCGCGGAAGCCGCTCCCCTCGACGACCGCCTCGATGCAGCGCCTCAGGCCCATCGAGCCGATCTTCAGCCAGTTGGCGGTGATCGAATCCGGCTCGGCCAGCATGTTCAGCCGCAGGTCCGCCGGGTTGATCCCCAACTTGATGGCGATCTTGTCGAGATGGACCTCGAAGCCGAAGCGCGGCTGCGGCGTGCCATGGCCGCGCTTGGGTCCGCACGGTGGCTTGTTGGTGAAGCAGCGCACGCCCTGGAACTCGTAGGCCGGCATCTTGTAGGTCACCGTCTGGAGCGCGCCGGTGTAATAGGTCGAAGCCACGCCATAGCTGCCGTAGGCGCCGCCGTCGAGGGCGGTGCGCAGGCGCTGGGCGGTGATCGTGCCATCCTTTTTCACGCCGGTCCGCATCTGCATCAGCACGGGGTGGCGGCCGCGGTGGCAGTAGAAGACCTCCTCGCGGGTGAGGGTGATCTTGGCCGGCCGGCCGAGCTTGAGCGCCATCTTCGCCGCCACGATCTCGTGATTGAACGGATCGCTTTTCCCCCCGAAGCCGCCGCCGTTGGGGCATGCGACCACGCGGACGCGCGAGGCCGGCAGGTCGAGCACCTTGGCGAGGGCGCGGTGGACGTAGTGCGGGGTCTGACTGGAGGAGTAGAGGGTCACCCGGTCGTCGTCCTCGGGCACGGCCACCGCGGCGTGCTGCTCCATCGGCAGGTGGGTGTTCCCCTCGTAATAGAAAGTATCCTCGAAGATCTCGTCCGCCGCTTCGAAACCTTTTTCAACGTCGCCGAAGGTCATCGAGACGACCTTGTGGAGGTTGCCGCGGTCGCCGTAGTCGTGGATGCGCGGCTCGGGGGTGGCGAGCGCCTCCTCGATGGAGGAGATCGTGGTCAGCGGCTCGTACTCGACCTTCACCTTGAGCGCCGCCTCGTAGGCCGCGTCCTCGGTGATGGCGGCGACGGCGGCCACGGGATCGCCGACGAAACGGACCTTGTCCGGGCAGAGCGCGTGCTCGTCCTGGGAGACGGGGAGGATGCCGAACGGGATCGGCGTCTCCTGGCCCGTGAGCGAGCCGAGGAACCCGGGGACCTTGACGGCCTCGGAGAAGTCGATCGTCTTGATCAGTGCATGCGGATGGGTGGAGCGCACCAGGCGGACGTAGCACATGCGCGGGAAGGCGAGGTCGTCCGCGAACTTGGTGGCGCCGGTCACCTTGGCGCGGCCGTCCACGCGGCGGAACGGCTTGCCGATGATGTTGGGCTCGCGCTGCGGCGCGTCCTCGGTCTCGGGTTTTCTGATCGGTTCAGCCATGGTGAATCCTTATCATCTCTGCACGGGTCGCGGTCCGGGGCGATGCGCCGGATCCATGGGATCGTCGGAGCCGTAGAACACCTCGCTCGGCGGCGTCCAGTCCTCGCCGCGCATCCTGGCGGCGGCCCATTCGATCCCTTCGAGAATCTTGTGATAGCCGGTGCAGCGGCAGAGATTGCCGGCGAGGGCCTCGCTCATCTCGCCGCGAGTGGGTTGCGGATTCTCGGCGAGCAGGGCCTTGGCGGCCATCAGGATGCCCGGCGTGCAGTAGCCGCACTGGGCGGCGCCGAGGTCGGCGAAGGCCGCCTGCAGCGGATGGAGATCGTTGCCGAGCTGCATCCCCTCGACCGTCTCGATCGACTTGCCGCGCGTCTCGGCGGCGAGGATCAGGCAGGAGAGCACGGGGCGGCCGTCCACCAGCACCGTGCAGGTGCCGCATTCGCCGAGCTCGCAGCCGTGCTTGGTGCCGGTGAGGGCACACTCCTCGCGCAGCACCTCGAGCAGCGTGTGATGGGTGGGGAAGACCACAGGGCGATCCTCGCCGTTGATCCGCAGCTTCAGGGTGGTCAGGTCGTCGTGCATTCGTCCTCGATCCTCGTGATTCTCGCTTCGTCTCGATTCGCACCGTTGAGGGCGACCGCAGGTCGCCCCTACACCAGACGTCGGTCGGAGGTTGTAGGGGCGACCTGCGGTCGCCCATCGGCGTTCGCCCCGCCTCCATCGTCGGATAACGCGATCTCCACCCCCGCCGCCAGCACCCCGCGCACCAGCAACTCGGCCTGCTCGCGGCCGATCTCGCGGGCGGTCTTGCGCCCCTCCGGCCGGAACCATTTCACGGTCCAGTTGACGGCTCCCAAGATGGCGAGCGCGCTCACCTTGGGATCGGTCGGCCGGAAGACGCCCGCCGCCATCCCCTCCTCGAGGAGGTCGCGGAAAGCGCGCTCGTACTCGTCGCGCCGCTCCTGCACCTCCCGCCGCCAGGTCTCGCCGAGCGCCTCCACCTCCAGGTGAGCGAGCGAGCCCGGGGTCCCCTCGTTCAGGCGGACGACGTGCTCCTCGATCAGCCGGAAGAGCTTGGCGTCGGCCCGCAGGGGAGCCTCCCGCACCCGCGCGGCGATCTCCAGCAGGCCCGTGAGGGCGTCCTCCTGGACGAAGGCGAGCAGCTCGTCTTTGTCCTTGAAGTAGTAGTAGAGGTTGCCGACCGCCATCCCCAACTCCGCCGCGATGTCGCGCATCCCGGTCGCCTGCAACCCCCGGCGGCGGAAGACTCGCGAGGCGGCGTCGAGGATCTCGCGCTTCCTTTCGAGGATCTTGTCGCGGGGTTCCGGCCGGGTGGCGGAGATTTGAACCATGGTTCAAATTATCCTGCGGCTGTCCCTTGTTGTCAAGGTTGGAGGGCGACCGCAGGTCGCCCCTACACCAGATGTCCAACGTTCCCCTTTCCTCCATCCGGGATACGATCCCGGGCGTGAAACCAGGAGACGACACCACCATAAAGGCCCCCCTTGTCGCCGGGACCCGGCGCCGCCCAACGGTCACCGAGATCGCTTCCTGGATTCTCGCCGCCGTGGCGCTGATCCTGGTCCTCTATCTTCGCCTGCTGTCGGCGCTGCTGGGGGGGCTCGCGGTCTACGAGCTGGTGCACATCCTCGGCGGCAAGTTGCCTTTCCTGCGGGGGCGCCGGGGGGCCGGGAAGCGTTGGGCGGTTGCCATCCTGGCGGTGTTCGTGGTCGCCGCCCTGGTCCTGGCCGTCGTCGGCGTCATCGCGTTCTTCCGGGGCAGCGGCGCTCCGGCGAGCCTCCCGGCGCTGCTCGGCCAGATGGCGGACATCCTCGAGACGTCCAAGGAGCATCTTCCCGTATGGCTCGCCGCCGAGATCCCGGACAACACCGAGGATCTGAAGAATGAAGGGGTCACCTGGCTTCGCGAGCACGCCGGGCAGTTGCAGATGTTCGGAGCCCAGATCGGGCGCAGTTTCCTCCACGCGCTGATCGGCATGGTGATCGGCGCCCTGGTCTCGCTGAGCGAGGTGGCGGCGGCCGGATCTCGTGGACCCCTGGCCGCGGCCTTGACCGAGCGGACCCGCCGCCTGGGCGAAGTCTTCCGGCGCATCGTGTTCGCCCAGGTACGGATCTCGGCGCTCAATACCCTGCTCACCGCCCTCTACCTGACCGTGCTGCTCCCCCTGCTCGGCGTCCGGCTACCTCTGGTCAAGACGCTGATCGTCCTGACCTTCCTCGCCGGCCTGCTGCCGGTGATCGGCAACCTGATCTCGAACACAGTCATCGTGGTGGTCAGTCTGTCCTACTCCCTGGGCGCCGCGCTCGGCTCGCTGGTCTTCCTGATCGTGATCCACAAGCTCGAATACTTCCTCAACGCGAGGATCGTGGGGAGCCAGATCAAAGCCCGAGCCTGGGAGCTCCTGCTGGCCATGCTGGTCATGGAGTCCGCCTTCGGCATGGCGGGCCTGATCGCCGCGCCGATCTACTATGCCTATCTGAAAGAGGAGCTTTCTTCGCGGGGGTTGATCTGAAGCCGAGGACTAACACACCATCAATCTTGAACTGACGGGTTCTTTATAGGTCGGCCCTATGTGCCGCCCCGGCGACATCACCGCATTACCGAGCGAACAATACCGGGCCAACGGCTCGGGCTTCCTCAGCCCAGGACACCGCCCTGGGTTCCGAGGGGATCCTGGAATGCGATGCGGCTGAAGGGTCGCGCTAACCGGAGGCGGAGACGGCCGGCCGCCAGCGCTCCGGCCAGACCGATCCCGAGGCCGGTCAGCACCCAGCGGAACCCTTGCCTTACGACGACAGCCAGCACTTTAGTTGGCGCTCTTCCTATCGGCAGCCCTTTCAGGGGAGCGGAGAGTAGAGGAACACATCGCTCAGCGAGCCGTCTGGACCCCCGTTGAAATCTCCAGGCACCAGGTTCGAGGCGAGGCTGTCGAGGAGCACGAAGCCGCCGGTCCCGCTGAGCACGAGACCCGTGGAGTCTCTATTTCCCCCACCACCCGGCGGCCGGAACGAGCGGCTCACCAGGGTCATCGTCATCGTCACCCGGTCATAAAGATAGATGTTGATGGGCGCGATCGGCGGGGAGCCGATGGCCGTGATGGGATCGGCCGTCAGGTTGGTAGCCTGGCTGGCGAACGCGATGTAGCGCCCGTCCGCCGCGATTCTGGGCCGCGAGCAGCTACCGTTCGCCTCCTCCCCCTGCGTGCCGGCGGACACGAGTTGCACCTGGCCCGAGATCCGGTCGAAGAGAAAGATGTTCCGGTGCTGCGCGCCGGGGGGGCGGGCAGCGTAGACGACGAAGCTCCCGTCGCCGCTGATCGCGGGGGGCTCCTCCCCGGAGAGCTCCGGGGTCGTGGAGGCGCCCGGAGCGTGGCTGACCCAGCGCGTCGTGCCGGCCAGGCGATCGTAGAGGTAGACGTCGATCGAGTGGAGGTCGCCGGCCTGCCCGGGCACCAGATCATGGAGGTAGCTCTGGAAGGCGACGAAGCGCCCGTCGGCGCTGATCTCCGCCGAGACGCCCAGGTGCGGGTACATCACGGTGGCATGGCTGATCAGGGCCGGCTTTCCGGTGACCCGGTCGTACAGGTAGAGCGCCCTGTCGCCGGGTTGGGTCGGCTGGACGCCGGTCAGCAGGTCGCGGGCCCGGCTCGAGATCACGACGGAACGGCCGTCGGCGCTGAGCGATTCGAAGAATGAATAGTGATCGCCCGGGCGGGCGGGGTGGCCTTCGGCATGAGAGAGCAGGGCGACGGTGCCGGCCGCGCGCTCGTAGGCGAAGACGTTGGTCACGTGGAATCCTGTGTCCACCTGCCCCGGCACCAGATCGAGCGCCAGGCTCTCGAATGCGACGGTCGAGCCGTCCGCACTGATCCGCGCATAGGACACCTGACCGGTGGTGGTCACCGCGGAGTCGGCGGACCGGGAGACGAGCGTGGTCTCGCCGGTGACCCGGTCGAAGAGGAAGACGTCGAAGCCGGTGGCGTTTCCGCCTTCGGCCTGCCCCGGGACCAGATCGGTCGCCACGCTGAGATAGGCGACGAAACGGCCATCCGCACTGATCGAGGGATCGGCGGACTTCCGGTTGCCGGCCTGCGCGGAGGAAGCGGCGGCATGGCTCACCAGGATGGTCTTCCGGAGCGTCCGGTCGTAGAGGAAGACGTCCGCCACACCGTTGGCGTCGCGGGCTCCGGGGACCAGCTGCGTCGAGCCGCTGACGAAGGCGGCGTAGCGCCCGTCCGCGCTGAGATCGCCGGCGCCGCTCCGGGCCTGCGGGGTCGCCGAGGGCAGGCCCGGGTCGCGGCGCGAGACCAGCTCCCGCTCCCCGGTGCTCCGCCCCCACAGGTAGATGTCCGTCGCCTGGTTGAGATCCCGCCGGTCTGGCGCCAGGTCGGTGGCCTGGCTGCTGAACGCGACCCAGCTTCCATCCGCGCTGAGCGCGCCCTCCAGCGAGTCGCCGTTGCCGCCGAGATCGCCGTCGGCGCCGGCGTGGCTGACCAGGACGGTCCGGTCGGAACCGCGGTCGTAGAGGAAAAAATTGGCTACCGAGGGCGAGGCGGGATCGCCGGGACCGACGAGGTCCGGGGCCGCGCTCGAGAACAGGACCCGCTCGCCATCGGCGCTGAGGCCTGTCAGAACGGAGTAGTTCCCACCCTCCGTCAACGGCTGGCCGAAGGAGTGGCTGACCAGGCGGATGGCTCCCGAGGCCCGCTCCCACAAAAACACGTTGGTGGGGTACAGGGCGGGATCGGGGGGCTGCGCGGGCCTCTCTCCGGGCACCAGGTCCTCGGCCACGCTGTAGAAGGCCACCCGGCTCCCGTCGGCGCTGACATAAAAACCGAACGTGCCGCCGGCCGCCCGCGTTGGCGAGCCGGCCGCGTGGCTGATCAGGGTCACGGCTCCGGTCGGGCGGTGGAAGAGGAAGACGTTCGAGCCAGCCTCGCCGGTCTGGCCCGCCACCAGGTTCGAGGCGCTGCTCAGGAAGGCGATGTCGTCACCGTCGGCGCTGATCACCGCCGCCGCTCCGTCGAGCCCTGCGCCCGTCTTAGGCGAGCCGGCCGCGTGGCTGACCAGGACGTTCCGCTGGGTGATGCGGTCGTAGACGAAGGCGTTCACGAGGCCGGAGACCGGGGCAGTCTGGCCGGCGATCAGATCATCAGCGAAGCTGCCGAAGGCGACGTAGCGACCATCGGCACTGATCGTGGGGGAAAACGAGTCGCTATCGCTCACCTGCGTGGCGGTACCGGCCTTTCGGCTGACCAGCACCGTCTTCCCGGTGACCCTGTCGTAGAGAAACACGCCGTCGGCGGTACCGGTCTGCCCGTTGACCAGATCCGTTACGTCGCTGCTGAAGGCGACATAACGGCCGTCCGCGCTCACCGCCGGCTCGCCGCTGAAATCGCCGGAGCTCCGGGTGCTCAGTGAGCGGCTGACCAGGATCGTCGCTCCCGTGATCCGGTCGTAGAGAAAGACGTTGCTCCTCCCGGCGCGGAGCTTCCGCGGAACCAGGTCGGTGGCCTGGCTTACGAAGGCGATCCAGCGGCCGTCGGCGCTGATCACGGGGCGATTGCAGGCGTACTCGCAAGCCTGATCGCCGGCGGTCCGGTCCGAGCGCGCCGTGTGGCTCACCAGGGTGACGGTGCCGGAGATGCGGTCATACAGGAAGACATCGCCCCCCTGGTTGTCGTCGATCTGGCCCGGCGACAGGTTGGCCGCGGCGCTGAAGAAGACGGTCCAGCGGCCGTTGGCGCTCAGGGCCGCGCTCCCGCTCGCGCCCCCCACCGCATCCGAGGCCCGCCGGGGAGGGATCCTGCTCAGCAGATCGAGCTGGCCGGCGTGGGCGGTCGGCGGGACCCCGAGCAGCAGGGCCGTCAGGATGCCGAGGGGGATAATCGTTCGCATCGGGACGGCTCGCGGCACGGGACCTCCTTGTATCCGAAGGGAAGCTCAAGGCAAGGCGGCTTGCCAAGATCTTATATCCTACGCCCCGCGGAAGCTTAAGAACCGATTTTGTCGGTTTCCCGTTGAGGATCTGCGGGTGCTCTCCGCTCGCGATCGCCACAGCCACGAATTTCCGATCGCTGGGGTCGAATGCGGCGAGCTCTGGGTCCTCAGGAAATTCCTCGAAGCCTGCTCCCGAATCTCGATCAGGGCACCGATGCAGGAGCTGACGCGTTCGATACCGGCTTGGCTCATCGCGGCGATCTCACCGAATTCATCGCCGAAGAAATACGGCACCCGGACGGCGCGCTGGGAGCAGGCCTTCTCCACGGACGGCGGCGCGACGTGGGAGACGAACTGGACGATGGACATGACGCGGATCGAAGATTGAGGACGACGATGCTACGATTCTTCCTGACGTTGCTGCTCCCCCTGGCGCCCTTGACGGTCGACGCCGATCCGGCGCTCCTCGCGCGCTTCCAGGCGCTGGCGGAGGGGACCGCGCGCTCGATTTCCGCAACCGGCCTGCTTCGCGGCACGCCCGAGCTGGTGATTCTCGATCCCGCCAGCCGCTCCCGGCTGCGCTGGCTTTGAAGAGAGGAAACCCTCACCCCTCCGCCCGCAAAGTAATCCCCGGCTCCACCCGCGTAGCCCTGCGGGCCGGCAGGTAGCAGGCTAACAAAGCGATCGCCCCCAGCAGGATAGGCGCCCCCAGGTAGTACAAGGGATCGAGGGCGCTCACCGCGAAGAGCAATCCCGTCAGGGCTCGCGAAAGCAGGAAGGCCGCGGCCAGCGCTCCCACCAGGCCGATTGCCAATCCGATCAGCACCCAGCGGAACCCCTGCCTTACGACGACCGCCAGCACCTGGGATCTCTGGGCGCCTAGCGCCATGCGGACGCCGATCTCCTGCCGGCGGGCCGAGACCGATTGCGCCACCAGGCCGTAGATCCCGAGCGCGCAGAGGAGCAGCGCCACGGCCGAGAAGCCGGTGAGCAGGCCCATGGTCATCCGGCGGCCGGCCAGGGAGTCGGCCACGATCCCCTCCAGCGTCTGCAGGTCGGCCACCGGCTGCTCGGGATCGAGGGCGCGCACCTCCCGGCGCACGCTCGCGGCCACCTGCGCCGGCGGCAACGAGGTGCGCACCAGCAGGTTCATGAACGGCGTCGGCAGGTTGATCTGCTGGCCGGCCGGGAGGAAGAACTCGGCGTCCTTCGCGACGTCCGGTCCGAGCTGCTGGACGTCCTGGACCACCCCGATGATCTCCAGCTTGACCTTGCGGCTCCCCATGACGATCCGCTTGCCGAGCGGATCCTGGCCCGGGAAGTACTGGCGCGCCAGCGACTCGTTGACCACCGTGGTGAGCGGCGCGTCGACCGGAGTCGCCGGATCGAACTCTCTACCCTTCACCAGGCGCGTCTGCAGGGTGCGGAAGTAGCCGGGGCTCACCACCATCAGCCAGGCGATCGGCTGGTCGCGCACCTCCAGCGGCCGCCCCTCGACGGCGAACGGCGATTTCCCCGACCCCTGCACCGGCAGGAAGTCGGACATCGCCGCCGACCGCACCCCCGGCAGCGTCCGCACCCGCTCCAGGATCTGGGCAAAGAACGCCCGCCGGTGCCCCTGGTCCGGGTACTTCGCCGTCGGCAGCGAGATCTGCAGCGCGAGCAGCCCCGAGGGATTAAAACCCAGATCCACGCGCGAGAGCTGGCGGAAGCTCTGGATCAGCAGCGTCGCCCCGATCAGCAGCACCAGGGAGAGGGCGACCTCGACGGCCACGAACACCCCCTGCGCCCGAGCCCGGCGCGGGCCTGCCGTCGAGCCCCGGGAGCTCTCCCGGAGCTGCGCCGTGGCCTCGGTGCGCAGGCTCTGCAACGCCGGAATCAGCGAGAAGAGCACGCCGGTCAGCAGCGACAGCAGCAGTGTGAAGACGAGCACCCGGAGATCGATCCCCACCTGGTCGGCGCGCGGCAGGTTGGCGGGGTGGAAGGCGACCAGCAGCCGCAGCCCGGCATACGCCAGCGCCAGGCCCGCCAGGCTGCCGAGCAGGGCGAGCGCCACCCCCTCGGCCAGCCGCTGGCGGAGCACGCGACCTGCGCTCGCGCCCAGGGCCATGCGAACCGCCACCTCCTTGCGCCGCGAGAGCCCCTGGGCCAACAGCAGGTTGGCTACGTCGGCACAGGCGATCAGCAGCACCAGGGCGACCGCCCCCAGCAGCAGGACGAGGGACGAGCGGACGTTGCCCACCAGCTGCTCGGTCATCGGCACCAGGTCCAGGCGGAAGCCGGTGTCCAGATTTCCCGGCAGCGCCTGGGCGTAGCGGGCGTTGATCCGCCGCACCTCGCCGCGCGCGGCCTCCAGCGCCACCCCCGGCTTCAGCCGCGCCGCCACGTCCAGGTATCCGGCGCCCAGCTCGATCGCGCGCTCCGGGAGCATCGAGATCTCCTGGGGGCGTGGCAGCCAGACCTGGATGTCGCGGAACGGGAAGTGGAGCACGTCGGGGAGGACGCCGACGATCGTCCACGGCTTCCCTTCCAGCCGCACCGCCTTGCCGAGGATCGCCGGGTCGCCGCCGAAACGCTTGCGCCAGAGCCCTTCGCTCAGGATCGCCACGTCGCCGCTCGCCTTCTCCTCCTCGGCCGGCGAGAAGCAGCGCCCCAGCAGTGGTTTCACCCCCCAGACCTCGCAGAACTCCTGGCTGATCCGCTCGCTGTGGAGGACCTCGGGATCGCCGCGCTCGGTGAGGTTGACGTCCTCCTGGTAGCAGGAGGTGACGGCGGCGAAGAGGCCGCTCTCGTGCAGCGCCCGGACCTTGGGCACCGACAGCCCGCTCTGGCTCAGGCCCTGCTCGGGCGAGCTGGCCCAGATCTGCACCAGGCGCTCGGGATGGGGGTAGGGGAGGGGGCGCAGCACCACCGTGTTGAGCAGGCTGAAGATGGCCGTGTTGGCGCCGATCCCCAGCCCCAGGGCGAGGACCGCGATCAGCGTGAAGCCGGGGCTCTGCCGCAGCCGGCGGAAGCCGTATTTCAGATCTCGCAGCATTCTTTCTCTTCTCCCGTGATCTCTCTCGCCGGGCGGGATTTCAATCCCGCGCGGCTGCGGTATGGTACGCCCTGCTCCCGGGCCGCTCCGGGAGCCGTCCGGGAGAGGAAGATCCGATCATGGCCACGACCCACGTCAGCGCGGACGAGCTTCACGAAGCCTGGCGGCTGCTGTCGTCCGAGGAGCGTGTCGAGAGCTTCGGCTTCCTCTCCCCCGAGGAGGCCCAGGACTTCTTCCTCGACATGCGCGCCGCCGATCAGCTGATGATCGTCCGCCAGTCGCCGCCGGCGATCCGCCGCTCGTGGCTCCGCCTGCTGGCGCCGGACGACGCCGCCGACCTTCTTCAGGGGGCGCGGCCGGAGGAGCGCTCCGATCTGCTGGCCCTGCTCGATCCGGCGACCCGCCGGGAGGTCAGCGCCCTGCTCGCCTACGAGGAGGACGACGCCGGCGGCCTGATGAGCCCCCGCTACGCCCGGCTGCGACCGGACATGACGGTCGACGAGGCGATCGGCTACCTGCGCATGCAGGCGCGCCAGAACGTGGAAACGATCAACTACGCCTATGTGCTCGACTCCCAGCAGCACCTGCTCGGCGTGCTGTCGCTGCGCGAGCTGTTCACCGCGCCCGGGGACCAGCGGGTCGCCGACGTGATGAAGACCGATCTCGTCACCGTTGCCGAGGACACCGACCAGGAGATCACCAGCCAGCTCTTCTCGCGCTGGGACCTGATCGCCGTGCCGGTGCTCGACGCCCAGGGGCGGATGAAGGGGATCGTCACCGTCGACGACATCGTCGACGTCGTCGAGCAGGAGGCCACCGAGGACATCCAGAAGATGGGCGGCTCCGAGGCCCTCGACGCCCCCTACCTCCAGGTCGGCATGATGGAGATGCTGCGCAAGCGCGCCGGCTGGCTCTCGGCGCTCTTCCTGGGCGAGCTGCTGACGGCGACCGCCATGGGGTACTACGAGAAGGAGATCGCCCGCGCCGCGGTGCTCGCGATCTTCATCCCGCTGATCATCAGCAGCGGCGGCAACTCGGGGTCGCAGGCGACGACGCTGATCATCCGCGCCCTGGCGCTCTCCGAAGTGCGGCTGCGCGACTGGTGGCGGGTGGTCCGCCGCGAGTTCGCCGCCGGGCTCGGCCTGGGAGCGATCCTGGGGGCGCTCGGCTTCACGCGGATCATGATCTGGCAGAAGGCGTTCGGCACCTACGGCCCGCACGGCACGCTGATCGCCTTCACGGTGGCGATGAGCCTCGTCGGGGTGGTCCTCTGGGGCACCCTGACCGGCTCCTCGCTCCCCTTCCTCCTGCGCCGTCTCGGCTTTGACCCCGCGAGCGCCTCGGCGCCGTTCGTGGCCACGCTGGTCGACGTCACCGGGCTCATCATCTACTTCTCGGTGGCGAGCCTGATCCTGCGGGGGACCCTCCTCTGATCCGGCGCCAGCTGGTTTTCGTCCCATGGATTGGCGTGCTGCTGGCAGGCCTTCTGGGAGGATTGGCCGCCTGCGGGCCGGTGGCACCCAAGGGGAAGGCGCCGGCCGCCGCGGCGAAAGGGCGTACCGTGCCGCCGGTGGGGATCGAGCTGCAGCGGGGGCAGGACCCGCGGGAGCTGGTGCGGATCGAGACCCGCGACGTGGTGATCGGACCGGTCTCCGGGCCTCTGGAGCGGAAGTTCTTCGCCGATCCCCGGCGGTCGGACATCGCCTGGTACCTCCTGCGCACCTACGCTCCGTTCGAGATGAAGACGCCGGAAGGGGATCTCGCCTTCAACGGGCAGGGGAAGGTCAAGGCCGGTGCCACCGAGCAGCGGATGATCTTCGAGTGGACCCGCCAGTCGGCGGCCGAGGCGGCGGGTGGGAGGAGCGGCAGCGCCTACGGGCTGGCGTTCGCCTGGCACCAGGGGAACTCCTCGCTGGACTGCCAGGACGTGGTCGTCTACCTGACGGGCGAGGTGGCCGCCACCTCGTGCGGTTGGGACGGCGAGGTCCAGGGGCGCCTCGAGCCGGGAGCGCTCGGCCGGGTCTACGCCTGGTTCGACCGCCTGCAGCCGTTTCAGGGGGGAGGCGCCCAGACCGAGGAGAGCCTGCGCCCGGGCGCTCTCGAAACCAGGCTGGTCTTCGCCGGCAAGGGAAAGCATCCCGCCGCGGCCGGGGAGCAGGCGGAGATCCAGTCCTTCGCCGCCGAGCTCTATTCGGAGCTGAACGCGAGGCGGTTAGGAGGAGCCCCCCCCGCGCCACCGCCGGCCGTGCCTCCGGGAACCAAACCCCCGCAGAAGCCCGCGCCCGTGCCTGTCGAAGCCCCGCCCGCCCGCCTCCTGCTGCCACCGGCGGCTCTCAATCCGAAGCCGGAGGAGATCGTTCTCCAGCTGCCCGAGAAGCCGCCGGCGCCGCCGCCGTCCGAGAGGCCGCCCAGGGAAGCCCCGCAGCGTCCCGCTCCGGCCGAGGCCGTCCAGCCGCCCGCGCAACGGTAAGTTGGCGAGCCCGAGACCTCTCCAGCTGCCGTTGGTATATAGAACGGAGCGATTCTTATATAGAACAGCCATGCGGAATGGACTTCGTGCCTTCTCTCTATATACAAACCTCCCATTTCTATATAGGCAGGTCTCATCGAGACCTTAAAAGCACGCAAAATTTGCACAGAACCTCATCTCGGAACCTTACAAGCCCCCATTTTTTGATAGAAACAGACCAAATTCACAGCTTTATGGGGCGTGGAATCCTTGGCAGGACCCCTTTGTATATATAAAAGACCGATTTATATATAAGAACCAGCCACTGAGCTCATCCGAGGCCACCTGCGTATATATTTTTGGGTCATCTCTATATAGAAAGCACCTCTGGAGTCCTCCCAAAGAGGCGCGAAGTGGAGACGACGCTAGAGAAAGACGTTCATCGGCCCCCCGGCTCCCGTTTTTTCCGCGAGTAGGCCGCCGCAGCCAGGAGATCCCGTATGGCGGGGCCGATGCAGTCGGCGAGGACGCACTCGATCACCGCGCGGAGCTCCGTGGCGACATCGTTCTCCTCTTCGCTCTCCTCTTCCCGATCTCCGGTGGCCGGCGCCGGCAGGCTTCCGTGAAGCGTCCGCAATCGCTTCTCGATCTTTTTCAGGTCCTCGGCCACACCCTGTAGATTGTCCTGCACCGCGGCTTCCAGCTCCGAATCACCCTCGCTCATCCGGCTTCGCCTCCCTCCAGAACCTCCGTTTCAAGAGAGGCTAAAGAGATGGCGCGATCTGCCGGAAGGCGCCGGCGGTCTCAGGCCGCCGGGCTCACAAATCAGGGCACAGGCGGGGTGATCCCCGGCGGAGTCATCCCCGGCGGGCCTCTTCTCCCAGCCGGACCCTGGGCAGCTGGGACCGAACGAACGAGGGGCGGGCCGCTCACGGGCGATCGCGGCAGGGGTAATGCCCAGCCGTGCCGGTTTCCCTTCAGGCGTATCGTACGGCGGCATCAAATGATCCCTTCAACGTGTGGGGGTGTCACGCCATGGTCCTGGCTTACACTCTATATCGTTGAAGGACGACATCGGAGGGAGCTGCATGGCGTCGAAGAAATTGTCGGATCTGAACCTCGCGCTGACGGTGATGCGGTCCGCGCTGAGCTGGAATCAGGCGGAGCTGGCCCGGGTGGCCGGGCTGCCGCCCAATGCCGTCTCGGACTTCGAGCGTGGGAACCGGGCGTTCTCCCTCGAAAGGCTGGAGGAGCTGGCCAGCGTCATGGGGCTGCCGCCGGGGGCGGTCGACCAGGCCCGCATCTTCGTCCGTTCCATGGGCCAGCAGGCCAGGGCTCCCGGCGATCCCGACGAGGACGCCGAAGCGGACCGCAGGCACGTGGAGCAGGTCGCCGCCCAGGCTGGGAACGTCACCATGGAATTCGCTCGCACGCTGCTGAATTCCCTCACCGCCGAGGGCCGGGCCCTGGTGTTCCGCCGGCAGGCGCGGGTGCTCTGGCGGAGGATGCAGAGGCACACGCCCTCCGAGCGGCGAGCGTTCGTCGAGGCGGATCCGGAATTCCGGAGCTGGGCTCTCTGCGAGCTGATCTGCAAGGAGAGCATCAAGGCGGCAGCCGACAATGCCGATCGCGCCGGCGAGCTCGCGGATCTGGCCCTGCTCATCGCAGACCTCGCGCCCCTCGAGGCGAGCTGGCGCCGGCGCCTCCAGGGCTACGCCTGGGCTCACGTCGGCAATGCCCGGCGGGTCCGGGGTGACCTGCCGGGCGCTGAAGAGGCCTTTTCCCGTGCAGGCGAGCTCTGGAAAACCGGCACGCACGGTGATCCGGGGCTCCTCGATGAGGCCCAGGTGTTCAGCCTGGAAGCTTCCCTGCGCACGACTCAGGGGCGCTTGCCAGAAGCCGCGATCCTCCTCGATCAGGCGCTCGCGCTTGCTCCCAGGAATCTCAGACCGAATCTGCTCCTTCAAAAGGCAAGGCTGCTGGAGTGGGCCGGGAGCTATGAGAGTGCCTTAACGACGCTGGCGGAGGCGGCTCCTCTCATTACTCAACAGAACGAGCCGAGGCTACTCTTCATGCTACGGCACAACTATGCCTCGAACCTGACACATCTCGGGCGGTATGCGGAAGCCGAGGCGTTACTGCCCGAGATCCAGCCGCTGGCAGTCCGGCTCGATAACCAGCTTGACGGATTGCGAGTGCATTGGATGCGGGGGCGGATCGAGGCTGGCCTGGGAAAGATGGATGACGCTCTCGTGGCGTTGTCCCAGGTACGGACAGAGTTCGCGGCCCGGGGCACCGCCTATGACGCCGCACTGATTACGCTTGAGTTGGCCACACTCTATCTGGAGCAAGGGCGTACCTGGGAAGTCAAGACGCTCGCGCGCCAGATGACGCCGATTTTTCACACGCAAGGAGTTCATCGCGAGGCTTTAGCGGCTCTAAAGCTGTTCTGTGAAGCGGCCGAAAAGGAATTGGCCACTGTGGAATTAGCGCGACGAATGGTGGAGTACCTTTATAGAGCTCGCCACAACCCGACACTCCGTTTTGGGGAGCGCCCATGAGACACCGGACCGGAGTGAGTACACGCCGGTCCAGTGGAGCTATAGGCGTACTCCGTTCAATGTCCGCTTACGCAACGGCCATTGGGATCGATCGACATCCCATTTTCGCAGGGCCCTGCGGAGCTACTGGTGGTGGGCTGGCTCGTGAGCAGGCCATTCGGATCGGCACTGCCCCTGGCCTTGCTCCAGAAATTGGCGAGAGCTCCCCAAAGCTGCCCGAAAACTCCCCCCACCTCCTGGGCGACGGATGGGCCGGAGCGATGTGAGACACGGCTCCGGAGCTCGGAGGCGGAGACCCACGGGCTGACGAGGGTCAATCCCAGGACGAGAGCGACCACGGCACGGCGGAACGACAGACTGGACATGACAGCGGCTCCTTTCGAGGCGGCTTCCACCACGGCCTTCAGGGCCGGGCCGGCGCCTCACCTGGGTATGTTGCCTCCAGACGTGCCGGAAAATCACCCCAAGAAGTGCATGAGGTATGCGTACCGAGGAGGAAAATCAGGATGCCACGCCGGGACAACACCGAAGACGCGAAGGTCGTCGTCGCCTTTCTGCGCCTGCTCCGAGGCTGGACTCAGACGGAGTTGGCGGAGGCCGCGGGGCTCTCCGCCAGTGCCGTCAGCCGCTATGAGAGCGGGGACATCGTCCCCAGCCGCGAGGCACTGGAGGAGATCGCGGTGGCCACGGGCCTGCCGTTGCGGATGCTGGACCGGGTCTTCATCTGGGTCGGCGCGGCGCGAGCCGCCGTGGAGAGCGCGGCCGATCCGGGCGATCCGGACCGGCTGATCGCCGCCGCCGCGAGTGAGATGACGGCCGGGCTCACAGACCTCTTCGACTCCATCACGGCCAGGATGCTCGCCGGCCTTCCGGACCTCGAAGCCGGCCCCTGGGGGAGGCGCTCCACGGTATAATGTCCGGCATTCGGATTTCCTGATGCCGGCGTCAGGCGCACGTCTGCCTGGCGATGAATAAGCAGAATAGGAGAGAGAGACGATGAGGCGTGCGGTATCTGCTCTGCTGGCGTTGGTAATGATCGCAAGCTGCGGCATCCTGTCCCCGGTCACGGCACAGACCAAGGCGGTTTCATCCGGCGTAACGATGACCAACGCCTATGATGCCTTTGGGCCGGAACGCAAGGGCCTGAAGCAGGATTTTGGCTTCTCTTGCGTCGTGAGCTACAAGGGAAAATGGATCTTGTTCGACTCGGGGACCGACGCCAGGGTTTTCGAAAGCAATCTCAGGGCGCTGAAGATCGATCTGCGGAAAATTGACATCGCCATCGTGTCGCATGGGCATTACGACCACATCGGCGGCTTCGATTACCTGCTGAGCGTCAACCCGAAGGTCAAGATTTACCTCCCCAACGATTTTTTCTCTCTCGGCGCTCCCATCAAGTTTCCCTTTCGCGAGCCCGAGCTGGACGCGGCGAAGGCACTGCCTAAAGACGAGCAGTATTTTCGCGGCGAGCGCGTCGTCGAGGGCATGGTCACCGTGCCGACGGGCAGGTTCTGGAAGTCGAACGTGGAGTACGTCACCGAACCGAAGGAAGTGCTGCCCGGCGTTACCTTGATCCCGACGACCTCCAAGTTGATGGGAACGTTCATCAAATATCCTCCTTTTGGTGATGAGCATCCTCAGTTCATCGGCATGCCCGAGCTGTCGGTTTCATTTGCCACCGCCAAGGGCGAAATCATCCTGGCGGGCTGCTCGCACAGCACCATCGAGACGATCATTCAGGAGACCCAGAAAGTCCGGAAGGGAAAGATCTACCTGGTCGCCGGAGGGTTCCACCTCATCCCCTATGGCCGCGAGTACATCGAGGGCTTGGCGAAGCGCATGCGCGAGCAGTACGGTGTGGAGTCCGTCGCTCCGGCGCACTGCACCGGGCAGCTGGCGTTCTCGATTTTTCATCAGGTGTTTGGCGATAACTACAGAGTCTTTGGGCTCGGTACGACGATTAACCTCTAGTTTTCTGGCAAGGGGCTGAATTCCCATGGAAACACGGACGCGCCGCAACCCTGCTGTTTTCGCGATTCTTGTCGGCGGCTTCATCGCCGGGGTGCTCGACATCACGTATGCGATCGTGTTCTCGGGCTTTCGCGGTGTTTCCGCCGTTCGCGTCCTCCAGTCCGTCGCCAGCGGCCTCCTGGGCTCGGCGGCCAGTGAGGGGGGGCTGTCCACGGCGGTGCTGGGGCTCTTCCTTCACTTCTTCATCGCCTTTTCGATCGCGGCCATCTTCTACGCCGCCAGCCGGCGGCTCCCTTTCCTCACTCGTCAGGCGGTCGTCTCGGGTCTCCTCTACGGCATCGTCGTCTATGGGGTCATGAACCTCGTCGTCCTTCCCCTGTCGGCGTACCCGCGCAAAATCACCTTCACGCCTCTGTACCTGACGATCAATCTGGTAGCTCACATGTTCTTCATCGGTCTTCCGATCGCTCTGGCCGCTCGCAGGGCCAACTCCCAAGCGTTCCAAGCGTCGACGTAGCCTTGCCGGTCCATGAAGGCGCTCACGATGACGCAGCCCTGGGCCACGCTCGTCGCGATTGGCGAGAACCGCATCGAGACGCGTAGCTGGCCGACGAAGCATCGCGGGCCGCTCGCCATCCACGCCGCGAAAGGCTTTCCGGCCGACGCCCGCGCGCTCTGCCGCCAGCCGCCGTTTCGCGAAGTGCTGGCGCGGCATGGCTACGCGGACGCCGCCGACCTCCCGACCGGCGCCGTCATCGCCCTCGTCCGTCTCGACGACGTCCTGGCATTCGACGACTCGACCCTCCTTGAGGTTCGAGAGCGGTCGGCCGCCGGGCTGCTCCCGGAGCACGAGGGGGACTTCGGCGACTTTTCGCCCGGACGCTACGGGTTCGCGCTGAGCGACGTGCGGCGCCTCCGCGCGCCGATTCCCGTGCGCGGCATGCTGGGTCTCTGGGAGCTCCCCGCGGACGTCGAGGCCGCCGCGAGGGCGCAAGTCGCGGTCCGCTCGGAAACGTAGGAATGTCGATCATGCGGGTCGCTGCCATCTATGACATTCATGGGAATCTTCCCGCGCTGGAGGCCGTGCTCCAGGAGATTCGCCGAGCCGAGGTCGACCTCGTGGTGGTCGGTGGCGATGTGCTGCCGGGGCCGATGCCCCGTGAAACCCTCGCGTGTCTGCGGGATCTCGAGGTGCCGGTGCGGTTGATCCACGGCAATGGCGACCGCGAGGTGCTTGCAGAGAGGGCAGGCACGGAAGTCTCCGTCCCGGAAAGCTATCGCGAGACCTTGCGCTGGGTGGCGGAGCAGCTCGATCCGGAGCACGAGCGGTGGCTGGCCGGCTGGCCGGCGACGATCCGCGTCGAGATTCCCGGCTTGGGCGAGGTGCTGTTCTGCCATGCCACACCGCGGAACGACACGGAGATCTTTACCCGCTCGACGCCCGAGGACCGCGTTCTGCCGGCCTTCGCGGAAGTCGACGCACCCGTGGTCGTCTGCGGTCATACCCACATGCCGTTCGACCGCGTGATCGGGGGAGTCCGGGTGGTGAACGCCGGCAGTGTGGGAATGCCGTTCGGGGAACCCGGTGCCGATTGGCTCCTGCTCGGACCCGGCGTTCAGCCGCGGCATACGCCCTATGATCTCGAACGGGCCGCCGAGCGCATCCGGCGCACGAGCTATCCGCAAGCGGAAGAATTCGCGGCGCGCGACGTCCTGCAACCCCGATCCGAGGGAGAGATTCTCGAATTGTTCGCCAGGGTCGAAATCAGATAGGAGCTACTTCGCCACCACGCCGCGGAAACCCTGTCCGATGAGGGCCGCGATGTCGGCCAGGACGAGGGGGAAGGCGAGGCCGCCCGGGCAGGCGAGGTAGCGCGGCTCCCAGACGGGATCGTATTTGTCCTTGTAGGCGCGCAGCCCCTGGAAGTTGTAGAAGTGCTCGCCGTGGCGATAGACCAGCGAGCCCAGCCTGCTCCAGAGGGGCGCGATCGACCGCGCCTCGAGCCCGGCCAGCGGCGCCATGCCGAGGTTGAACCAGCGGTACCCCTGCTTCGAGCCGTAGAGCATCAGCTCGATGAACAGGTAGTCCATCACCCCGAGCGGGGCGTCGGGCGTGTGGCGCATGAGGTCGATCGAGATCTCCTCGTTCTCGCCTCCCGGCCAGAGGTTGGCGAAGGCCACGATCGCGCCCCCCTTGCGCACCAGGGCGAGCGGCAGGCGGCGCAGGTAGCCCTGGTCGAAGAAGCCGAGCGAGAACCCCTTCTCCCGCGTGTTCTTGGTGCGCAGCCAGTCCTGCGAGATCCGCTCGACGTCGGGCATCAGGGCCGGGATCTCCTCGGGCGGGACCACCTCGAAGGTGCACCCCTCGTCGCCGGCGCGGCGCCAGGCGTGGCGCAGCTTCTTGCGGTTCCGCCCCTCGATGGTGAAGCCGGTGAGCGGCACGCGCGCCTCCTCGCCCAGCTTGACCAGCGTCAGGCCGAGGTCGACGTAGAGGTGGAGCATCCGCTCGCTCACCTGGTAGAAGCAGGTCCAGCCGTCGTGCCGGTCCACCATCTCGCGGAACTTCCAGACCAGCTCGGCGCGATCCTTTTCGGGTCCCACCGGCCCGCCCATCGCCACCCAGCTCCGACGCTCGACGCCGAACATCACGAAGGCGTTGCCGGCGTCGTTGAACAACAGCTCCTTGTCGCCGAGCAGGGCGAGGTAGGAGTAGGTGCGCGGCGCCAGGGCGGCGATGGCGGCGGCGCGGTCGATCTGCTCCTCGGTAGGCGGCGCCGGCTCGGGTCCCGCCGGCCGCATCAGGTGCCGGATGGCGATGCCGAGCGCCACCGCCGTCACCGCGATCGAGGCGCGCAGGAAGCGCGGCGCGTTGCCGAACAGGGTGAAGTGCCACCAGAGGTCGCGCGAGTAGTCGACGTGCTTGTAGGCGAAGAACCCGAGCCAGAGCGAGCCCAGGATGACGATGACGATGGCCACGCTCCAGCTCGGCGTGAACGGCTCGGCGGTGAGCGAGGTCTTGCGGTAGAAGTGGCGATGGCAGGGGATGAGCGCGGCGAGCATCAGCGCCAGGATCAGCGCCTCCTCCCAGTCGAGCCCCTTGGCGAGGGAGAAGACGATGCCGCTGCCGAGCATCAGCAGGGTGAGCTGGTAGGCGGCGTCGAGACGCCGCTGCAGGCCGATCGCCAGGAAGAGGAGCGCGACCCCGGCCAGGCTGCCGGCGAAGTGGGAGAACTCGATGACCGGCAGCGGCAGGATGTCGTCGAGCCAGGAGAGGCGGGAGTGGACCTCCGGCGTGGCCCCCGAGATGAGCAGGATGGCACCGCCCAGGAAGGTGGTGACGGCGAGGATCTGCGGCACCACGTCCGGCGCCCGGCCGCCGAAGGCGCGGGCGATCTTGCCCACCTGCTCGCGCCGGCGCACGACCTCGTGGGCGCCCAGCGAGACGGCGGCGATCAGCAGCGGCATGAAGTAGTAGACGCCGCGGAAGGCGACCATCGCCGCCAGCAGGTCGGCGTGCGGCAGCTCCTGCGGCATCAGCAGCACCATCATCGTCTCGAACACCCCGAGCCCGCCGGGCACGTGGCTGAGCAGCCCCGCCACCTGGGCGAACAGGAAGATGCCGAGGAAGTGGAGGAAGGTGATGTTCCAGGAGGAGGGGAGAAGGGCGTAGAGCACCGTGCCGGCGAACGCCCAGTCGAGCGCGGCGACGGCGATCTGCGCCGCCGCCATCGGTGGGCGGGGGACGGCGAACTCCAGCCCCTTGAAGGTGAACGGCCGCCGGCGGACGAACGAGGCGATGAGGAAGGCGGCGATCAGTCCGAGAAACAGCACGCCGACCGGCCGCGCGGTGGCCACCGGCAGGTGCAGCAGCGCCGGCACGGCGACCGGATCGAGCAGGAAGGCGGTGCCGGAGAGCCCGATGAACCCCAGCCAGAAGGTGATGTAGCTGAACAGGACGACGCGGGTGATGTCGATCGCCGTCATCCCCCACCCCGAGTAGAGGCGGGCGCGCAGGGGGGTGCCGGTGAACAGCGGCAGCCCGAGGGTGTTGCTGAAGGCGTAGCCGGTGAAGGAGGCGAGCGCGACCTTCCAGTAGGCGATGCGCTTGCCGATGTAGCGCAGGGCGAGCGCGTCGTAGCAGGTGAGGGCGAGATAGCTCAGCACGGTGAAGGCTACCGCCATGATCACCCGGTGCGCCGGCAGGTTGTGGAAGAAGAGGATGATGTCCTTGTAGCGGAAGTCGCGCAGCTCGCGGCGGAGCAGCCAGAGGGCCAGCGCGAAGAAGAACAGGCTGAGCAGCGAGGTGAGCTTCGAGAGCTGAATCTTCTTCAACCTAGAACCAGCCCTTCCGCTTGAAATAGAGCGCCAGCAATCCGCCGGTGATCGCCATCAGCGTCAGCACGGCGGGGTAGCCGAAGTACCAGCCGAGCTCCGGCATGTTCATGGGGCTCGCCTGGCGGTCGAAGTTCATGCCGTAGACGCCGGCGATGAAGTTCAGGGGGATGAAGATGGTGGAGATGATGGTCAGCACCTTCATCACCTCGTTGAGGCGGTTGCTGGTGCTGGAGAGGTAGACGTCGAGCAGGCCGGCGGCGAGGTCGCGGTAGGTCTCGATCATGTCGATGACCTGGATGGCGTGGTCGTAGCTGTCGCGCAGGAAGACCCGGGTCTCCGGCCGGATCAGGTGCGCCTCTTCCCGCTGCAGGCTGCTGATCACCTCGCGCTCGGGCCAGGCGATGCGCCGCAGGTCGAGGAGGTCGCGCTTGATGCGGTGGACGTCCTGGAGCGTCGCGGGCTCCGGCTTGAGGACCACCTCGTCCTCCAGCTCCTCGATGCGCTCGCCGTAGCGTTCGAGGACGGGGAAGAACTCGTCCATCAGGGCGTCGACCAGGGCGTAGAGGAGATAGTCGGACCCGAGCCTGCGGATCTGCCCCCCCTTGTTCTGCCGGATGCGCTCGCGGACCTTCTCGAAGGAGTCCCCCGGCACCTCCTGGAGGGTGATGACGTAGTTGCCCGAGAGGAAGAAGCTGATCTGCTCGAGCTCGAGCTCCTCCTCCCGCAGCAGCAGCGACTTCATCACCAGGAAGTGGTAGGCGCCGTAGTCCTCGAGCTTGGGGCGCTGGCCGCAGTTGAGGACGTCCTCCAGCGCCAGCGGATGGAACTCGAAGAGCTTCCCGAGCCCCTCCAGGAACGGGACGTCGTTCAACCCCTCGACGTTGATCCAGGTGACGGTCGGGGTGTCGCGGTAGGGCTCGAGCTCCTCGACGCTCTTGATCTCCTTCTCGTCGAGGTGGTCGGGCCCGTAGTCGATGACGGTGACGCGGACGGGACCCGCCGCCTCCCTCTCGGACGCGCGCAGCGTCCCCGGCGCCGTCCCCGGAGGGTGGTACCGCGATCCAACTTTCATCCGTCTGCCCGCAACAACGGCCATACCTCCTCCTTGTCGTCCGCCGGAGGGCGGGCGCGAGGGGGATTATGTCGCAGAGCCGGTCCTGGGGGCAGTGCCCCCCGCCCGGCCCTCATCACCCCGGCCCTCTTCTCCCGCCCCCTCCCGCCTCCCTCACCGGGAGAAGAGGGGAGACCCCTTCGGGGGTTTTTCTTTGGGCGGGGGTTCCCCTCTCCCGGTGAGGGAGGGTGGGAGGGGACGGGAGAGGGGCCAGGGGTGAGGGTTTACGGGCAGCCAACCCCGGACACGCTCGCCACCGCGGCGCAGGCGTCCACCTCGGCGACGGGGTCGGCGGCGATCGGGCGGGCGGTCTTGTGGAGGATCGCCGCGATCTCGGACGGGGTGAGCTTCGGGTTCTTTTCGAGCAGCAGGGCGGCGATGCCCGAGACCTCGGCCGCGGCGGCCGAGCTGCCGGAGAAGAGGTCGTAGGTGCCGTGGGGCATGGTGGTCAGGATGTCCACCCCCGGCGCGGCCAGCGTGGCGAGGGAATGCCCGGCCGGCACGGAGGGGGGGCCGCTGAGGTCGTCGCTCCCCATGACGCCGATCACCCCCTTGTAGCTGGCGGGGAAGTCCTGCGCGGCAGCGCCGCCGCCGCCGGCGGCCACCACCACGATCCCCTTGGCCAGGGCGTGGTCGATCAGCTCGCCGAGCAACGGATCCGCGGGGCCGGACAGGCTGAAGTTGAGCACCTGGGCGCCGCGGGCGATGGCGTAGTCCACCGCCTTGGCCAGCGTATAGCTGTTGCACAGCGCCTGGCGCGCCCCCGGCGGCTGCTCCCAGCAGGCCTTGAGGGCGTAGATCTCCGCCTGTGGCGCGGCGCCGGCGATCCCCACGTCGTTGTTCGCCGTGGCCGCGATCACCCCGGCGACGGCGGTGCCGTGGATGTCGCTGGTGAAGCTGCGCTCCCCCCGGTCGACGAAGTTCTGCGCCTTTTTCACCCGCTCCCGCAGGTCGGGATGATCGAAGTCGACGCCGGTGTCCACCACGGCGATCTTCACCCCCTTGCCGGTCGCCCAGCGGTGCGCCTGGTCGAGCCGGAGCGTCGTCGAGCCGTGCTGGAGGTTGGCGTACGGATCGCCCCCCTGCGTCCGGAAGGTCTCGACGGTCTGCGCGATGCGCACTCTGGGGTCCGAGGAGAGGCGGCGGACGATCTCGGGCGCCGAGCCGCCGGGCGGCACCTGGAAGACGACGCACTGCTCGCCGAGCGACTCCATCGTCCAGGCATAGACGAGGGTCAGGCGGTAGCGCTGCGCGAGCGCCGCGGTGTTCTGCTCCCAGATCACGGGCAGGGCCTTGGGGTAGGTCACCATCACCTGCCGGTCGGTCGGGGGCGGAACGGCTGCAGCGCGACCGCCGTCCGCGGCGGGGGCGCTGGCGCAACCGAGGACGAGGAGCAGGGCGCCGGCGAGCGCGGCGCCACGGAGCCGGCCGGTCACCGGATGGCCTTCCCCGGATCCCCCATCGCCGGCTCGGCAAGCATCACCTGGGGCTCGGAGCGCAGGCGCGCCAGCACGACCCCGGCCGGATCGCCGGCCGGAACCTCGATCGCTTGAACCTCGACCGTATAAGCGCCGAGCCGCGAGGGGCCGGCGATGATCTCCCCACGGATGCCGAGCAGGAGCCCGCGGATTTCCCGCTCCGTCGCCTGTGGCGAGAACATCACCCGCAGACGGAGGGTCGGCACCGGCGGCGCGGCCGGATCGGAGAGGGTGCGGTAGACGGCTCCGGCAGCCGGGGTGCCGGCGGCCGGCGCGGCGGGAGAGACCGGGCCGGCGCGCAGGGCGTCCCAGGCCAGGAATCCCACCAGCAGCACGATCACGGCCGCCTGCGCCACCAGGGCCCCGCGCAGCGGGCGGGGGGTCGCCTGGACGAGCGACCGGAAGGGTGCGAGGAGAGGCCAGCCGCCGGCCTGTTGCCGCTCCTCGCGCTCGCTCTCGTCGACGCGGGCGAGCATGCGCTGGAATTGGATGGGGTGGGGAGAGGGGGCCACCTCGCCGGCGCCGGCGATCTCCGCGGCCGTCCGCCGGCAGACCCGCTCCTCTTGCTGGCAGCGCGGGCAGGCCGCGAGGTGGGCCTCCACCCGTTCCCGCTCCTGCTGGGCGAGGCTGCCGTTGACGTACCAGGGGAGCAGCTCCCAGACGCGCTGGTGGCTCCGCTCGCCGTGATCCTCCCGTTCTCGCATGGTCTCAGGGTCTCCTAGCCCGCGAATCCCGAGACGCCCAGCTCCGGCAGCAGCGCCTTCAGGCGCCGGCGGGCGTGGAACATCCGGGTCTTCACCGTGTTCACCGGGCAGCCCACGATCTCCGCGATCTCGGAGTAGGCGAGCCCGTAATAATAGGTCAGCTCGACGACCGCCCGCTGGTCGGCCGAGAGGGAGCCGAGCGCCTGGCCCAGCACGCCCGCGAGCTCCCGCCGCGCCGCCAGGCTCTCGGGCTCGTCGCGGTCCACCGGCTCCGGGCGGTCCGGGTCGGAGTCCTGCTCCTCGGTCCGCCGGGCCAGCGCCTTGAGCGCCTTGTGGTAGGCGATGCCGAAGATCCAGGTCGAGAGGCGCGAGCGGCCGTCGAAGCTCGCGGCCCCCTTCCAGATGGCGAGCATGACGTCGTTGAGCACCTCTTCCACCAGCTCCGCCCGGCGGGTCATCTTCAGCAGGTAGCCGAACAGGCGCCGGTAATAGAGATGGTAGAGCGCCTCGAAGGCCTTACGGTCCTTCGCGGCCACCTTCCGAAGCAGGGTCAGCTCGTCGGGCGAAGACATTGCGCTGAGTATGTTCCCAAACCGGGAGGGATGGTTCAATCCGGGCGGCGTTCGCGGCCTTTCGCGCCCGGGATTGAAATCCCGGGCTACTCACGGCCGTCCCATCCGGGACTTCCCAAAACCCTTTGCCTCCGAAGCCCCGGGAGGGGCGACTGTCGGTAGCCCGGGATTTCAATCCCGGGCCGCGAGGCGTCTCCAGAACCTTTTCCCCGCCCCCGGGAACCAACACCCCGCAGCCACACTTCCGGAGGAGAGCCCCGCATGCGGCAGGACGGATCAGGACCTCGACGAGCTCACGGCCTTCTCGCCCTGCTCCTGCTCGCCGGCTGCGGCACGGTGAAGAGCCCCACCGAGCCGCCACTTCCGGCCGGAGGGGGCACGGCGCTCACCTTCACGCAGATCCAGGGGCAGATTTTCACGCCGGTCTGCGCCAAGGCCGGATGCCACGCCGCCGGCTCGGCGCCGTCCGGCCTGGTGCTGGACGCCGGCCAGAGCTACGGCAACCTGGTCGGCCACGCCGCCAGCGAGAACAGCGCGCTGGCCCGGGTCGCGCCAGGGAATCCGGACGCGAGCTACATCCTCCGGAAGCTCCGTGGCGATCCCGACATCACGGGGGAGCGGATGCCTCTCGGCGGCCCCTACCTCAGCGCCGACCAGATCGCGGGGATCGCGGCCTGGATCCGCGCCGGCGCTCCGAACAACTAGGAAACCATTAGGAAAATCATTGGGAGAACGGATGCGAACGATCGTCCCCACGGCCCTGCTGATCTCCCTGCTCCTCGCCGGTGGTCCCGCGGTGGCCCAGGGCGCCGGGCCGTACGAGCCCGTCCGCCGCGACCCGCTGGGCACGATCCTGATCGACGGCGCGACCCCGTATACGCTGGGGTCGCGGCGGCTGGAGGTGCTGTTCACCCACCGCTTCCAGCAGCCGGTCAACAACGGCGGCGACTCCCACAACCTCTGGGGGCTGGACAGCGGCGCCGACGTCGGCATCGGCCTCGCCTGGGGAGCGACCGACCGTCTCGACCTCTCGCTCTACCGCGCCTCGTTCCAGGAGGACTTCGAGCTGGCCGGCAAGCTCCTCGTCTTCGAGCAGGCCCCCCGCCTGCCGTTGACCTTCGCCGTGCGCGCGGGAGCCGACCTCCTGAGACGGCCGGGAGTGGAAGACCGCAGCCGCCCCTTCGTCCAGATCCTGCTGGCCCGCAAGCTCGCCCCGGGGATCAACCTCCTCGTCTCCCCCTCCTGGGTGGGCGATACGCCGCGCCTGAAGAACGCCTTCAACGTTCCGCTCGGGCTCACCTTCCCGCTCCCGGGCGAGCAGCTGCTCGAGATCGAGTACATCCCCGCCAACCGGGACCTGAAAGACAGCCTCGACGCCTGGCACGCCGCCCTCTCCAAGAAGGTGGGGGGGCACATCTTCGAGATCGTCCTCGGCAACTCGCGCGCCAGCACGGTCGACCAGATGCTGGGCGGCGACTCCGCCGCCGGCTTCGAGAAGCGGGACGTCCGCCTCGGCTTCAACATCATCCGCGATTTCAGCTTCGGCGGCGCTAGCATCCCGCACTAGCGTCGACCGCTGAAAGGGCGACCGCAGGTCGCCCCTACAACCTCCGGCGGACCCTCAGCGTGAGGCCAAGGTTGTAGGGGCGACCTGCGGTCGCCCTTCCCCGGCACACCTTTCGCAATGCCCTCGCCGCATGGCCGATCTCCGCCTGCGGGTGATGTCCTACAACGTCGGGGGGCATGGCGCGCGGTGGTCGCGGCGGCACGTGGAGCGCCTGGCGAAGACGATCTCCGAGGCCGGGCCCGACGTGGTGGGGCTGCAGGAGGTCCACCGCGGCACCCGGCAGTCCCGGCTCGAGGACCAGGCCGAGGCGCTCGGCCGCCTGACCGGGATGGCGGTCCACTTCGGCAAGAGCTTCGCCATGGACGGCGGCGGCGAGTTCGGCAACGCCGTGCTCACCCGCGGCGAGCTGCGCTCCGCGGTGATCCACCCGCTCCCCGGACCCGGCGAGCCGCGGACGCTCCTCCACACCCGCGTCGCGCTGGCGGGCTCCGAGATCCACTTCTACGTCACCCACCTCGCCGCCTGGGGGCGGTGGGGGAGAGCGGCACGGAGTGTGCAAATTGGAGGACTCGTCGAGCAGCTCAAGCAGTCTGAAGGACCCTTTGTCATGGTGGGGGACCTGAACGCCCCTCCGAACGCCCCGGAGATCGGGACCCTGATGGCCGCCGAGCTGTTCCGGATGTGTGGCGACGACGTTGCATTTACCCATCGGTACATGCGGCAGCGTATCGACTACATCTTCGCCGACCCCGGCTGGACGACCGCCTCGTATCAGGTGATCCGGCAGGGACCCTCGGATCACTGGCCCGTGCTGGTCGAGATGTGCCGGCAGGCCGGGAGCGAAGAGGCAGGAGCGCTGACCGGGAGGTCGAGAGATGAGTCTTCCGCCCCGCGGGAGTGATGAGAAGAAGTCCCGGAAAGCCGGGAAGGTGGCGAATTCCCGTCCGATGCGATGGGCGGCCCGCAAGATCGAGGTCTCGCATCTGGAGGTGGTCCTCTGCGCCTTCCTCGTGCTCTTCATGTTCCTCATGATCTGGTCGATCCTGCACGAGCGCCAGTCGCACGTGCGCGTGCCGGACATCGCCCGGTTCGAGGAGGCCCTGCCGTCGATCGCCAACCTCGGCGGCTCGCCGATCCTGGCGGGCAACGCCGTCCGGCTGCTGCAGAACGGCGACGGCTTCTTCCCCCCCTTCCTGGCCGACGTCGCGGCGGCCCGCGCCAGCATCCACCTCGAGACCTACGTCTGGTGGCAGGGGGAGATCTGCGAGCGCGTCGCCCGGGCGCTCGCCGGCAAGGCGCGCCAGGGGGTCGAGGTCCGCGTCACCCTCGACGCCACCGGCTCCCACCGGGGGGACGACAAGCTGTTCGACATGATGAAAGACGCGGGGGTGAAGATCGCCCTCTATCACCCCTTCCGGCCGCGGGACCTCGGGCTGCTCAACAACCGCACCCACCGGAAGCTGGCCATCTTCGACGGCAAGGTGGCCTACGTCTTCGGCCACGGCATCGCCGAGGAGTGGACCGGCAACGGCCAGGACGCCAAGCACTGGCGCGACAGCGGCGCGCGCCTCGAGGGGCCGATCGTCAACAGCGTCCAGGCCGTCTTCGCCCAGAACTGGATCGACGAGACCGGCGAGGTGCTGGCGGGGGAGAAGTACTTTCCGCACCTCGCGGCCGCCGGAACGGTGCGCGCGCACATGGTGGCGAGCGCCCCGCGCGGCGGCGTCTCCGAGATGGAGCTGATCGACAAGCTGGCGATCGCCACGGCGCAGAAGGAGCTGATCATCTCGAACCCCTACTTCATCCCCGACCAGGAACTGGTGGACCTGATCACCAACGCCGTCCAGCGCGGGGTGCGGGTACGCCTGATGATCCCCGGGCAGATCACCGACAGCGCGGTGGTCCGCCACGCCGGCCACAAGCAGTTCCAGGCCCTGCTCGACAAAGGGGTGGAGATCTATGAGTTCGAGCCCACCCTCAGCCATCAGAAGATCATGATCATCGACGGCCTCTGGTCGTTCGTCGGCTCGACCAACTTCGACGACCGCTCGCTCGACACCAACGACGAGGCGAGCGTCGGCCTGATCGACCGCCAGGTCGCCGGCGAGCTCAAGGCGGCCTTCGAGGCCGACCTCGCGCGCTGCCAGCGGCTGGACGCCCGCACCTGGAGCCAGCGCTCCCTCTGGCACAAGTTCGAGGACAGCGCCTCGTACCTGCTCAACGAGCAACTCTGAGACCTGGACCGAATACGGCATGATCGAAATCCATCTCTGGCTGTTCATCGCGCTGATCCTGGTCATCCTCTTGCTGGGGACGATGCTGTGGAACAACCTGCGCGAGCGGAAGTTCCACCTCCGCGTGCCCGACCTCGACTGCTTCGAGCAGGCCCTCCCCTCGATCGCCGGCATGACCAAGGCCATTCTGATGGACGGCAACCGCGCCGAGATCGTCCAGAACGGCGAGCTCTTCACCGCGCTCCTCGAATCGATCGCCGCGGCCAAGGTGACGATCAACTTCGAGACCTACGTCTGGTGGACCGGCGACATCTGCGCCCAACTCGCGGAGGCCTTCGCCGCCCGGGCTCGCGATGGGCTCGAGGTGCGGGTGATGGTCGACGCCATGGGCGCGAAGAAGATGAAGCCCCGGCTGCGGAAGCTGATGACGGAGGCGGGGGTCACGCTGGTCCGCTACCATCCTCTCCGCCTGAAAGACATCGGCCAGCTCAACAAGCGCACCCACCGCAAGCTCGCCGTCTTCGACGGCATCACGGCCTACATCTGCGGCCACGGCGTGGCCAGCCAGTGGACCGGCAATGCCGAGGACAAAAGACACTGGCGCGACACCGGCGTGCGGCTCCACGGGCCGGTGGTCAACGCCGTGCAGTCGGTCTTCACTCAGCACTGGGTCGAGGAGACCGGCGAGGTGCTGGTGGGGGAGAAGTACTTCCCGGCCATCGAGCTGCAGGGGGAGCTGAAGATGCACGTCCTCGCCGGCGCCCCGCTCGGCGGCGTCTCCGACCTCGAGCTGATGTTCAAGATGTCGCTCGCCACCGCGCAGAAAGAGATCGTGATCCAGAACCCCTACTTCATCGCCGACGAGCAGACGACGTCGCTCCTCAAGCGCGCGGTCAAGCGCGGGGTGGAGGTGAAGATCATGGTGCCCGGCCAGGTCACCGACAGCCCGATCGTCAACCACGCCGGCCACCGCCACTTCAGCGAGATGCTCAACGCCGGGGTGAGGATCTTCTGTTTCGAACGGACGATGATCCATCAGAAGATCATGATCATCGACGGTCTCTGGTCGCACGTCGGCTCGACGAACCTCGACTCCCGCTCCTTCAACATCAACGAGGAGGCCGGCGTCGGCATCATCGACGAGGGGATCGCCGCCGAGCTCAAGGCCGCCTTCGAGAACGACCTCGAGGACTGCCAGGAGATGAAGGCCGAGGCCTGGGACCACAAGTACCATCTCTGGCACCGGACGCTCGACCGCGCGTGCTACCTGCTCAGCGGCCAGCTCTGATGGCTTTGCCGCCGGCCGCCGGCTATCATGTGCCGCCATGGCCTGGATCCGCACCGTCGCGCCGGGAGAAGCCACCGGCCTGCTGAAGCGCCTCTACGGCGAGGCCGTGGCGCGGGCGGGGAAGGTGTTCAACGTCCTGCGCATCCAGAGCCTCCGGCCGGAGGTTCTGCGGGCGGGCATCGCCCTCTACAAGGAGCTGATGCACTCGCCGCGCAGCCCGTTGAGCCGGGCGCAGCGGGAGATGATCGCGGTCGCCGTCTCCCGCGCCAACGGCTGCCACTACTGAACCGGCTCGCATGCGGACGACCTCCGGGTAGAGGTCGCGGATCAGGGTGAAAGCGGGGAGGCGCTGGTGGCGGCGGTGAAAGACGATTACCGCCAGGCGGAGCTGACCGCCGCCGACCGCGCCATGCTCGACTTCGCCGTCAAGCTGGCCGGCGACCCCCGCGCGATGACCCGCGGCGACGTCGAGGCCCTGCGCGCCGCCGGCCTCAGCGATACGGCGATCCACGACGTGGTCCAGATCACCGGTTTCTTCTCCTACTACAACCGGCTTGCCGACGGGCTGGGGATCGACCCCGAGCCACCAGCGCCTGAAGGCTGATCCGTCCGGCTGGGAGGACGGTAGTGGCCTGGATTGGACACAGGTCCCGTCGAGTCCCCCCGCGCCGGCCGCGGGAATGAATTTTGCGAAGGAAGGGGGAGTCACCTTTTACAAAAGGAGGGGTCGATGCCGGTCTCGCTTCGTTCGGGTACCTCCAGCGTGCTGGCCTTCGCCTGCGCCCTGGCCTTCGTCCCTGGAGCTTTCGGACAGGTCAACCCGCCGGAGCCCCCGAGGATCGCCGCCGGTGAAGCGGTCAACGTCGAGGTCAAGATCGTCCCCTTCTATGCCGTCGACGCCAAGGGGGATCCCGTCTACGACCTCAAGCCCGAAGAGGTCGAGCTGCGGGTGGGAGGGGCGACCGTTCCGACCGAGTCCCTGGACCGCTACGCGCTCTCCCCCTCCGGGCGCGCCGGTGCTCAGGCGTCTCCGCTGACGCCGACCCCCTCGCGGACCGTCTTTTTCCTCTTCGACCTGGCGTTCTCTTCGCCCACCGGCTTCAACACGGACAAGCGGCTCGCCGCCCGGCTGGTCCAGAGCTGGCCCACCGGCGACCGGCTCTTCCTGATCGTTCACGGCACCCGGGCGGGCATGGAACGGCGGCTGGGCCCGGTGCCGCCCGACGCCGCAGGGAAGAAGGAGCTCCTCGCCGCCATCGAGGCCCTCGAGCCGGAGATCAAGCGCGTCGAGCTGCAGGCAAATCCGACCGCCGATTTCGGCCCCCCTGCCGGGAAGAATCCGGAATACGTGATGTACTCCGCCTTCGACGGCATCCAGGGGACCATGCGCGGCGAGTACCACAACGTGGCTCGGGATCTCGCGAGCTCGCTCGGGGATTTCGCCTCCGAACTGCGCGGGATCTCCGGACCCAAGCTGCTGATGCTCTTCTCGCAGGGGGTGGACGACAGCCTCTACTTCAAGGGGGACGAGGCGAGCGGCAGCGAAGAGAGCGCCGCGATGGCCGAATGGCGCTCGCCGCCGCTGGTGGACCGGTTCCGGGATCCGCTCACCGCCATCGCCGAGTCGGGCACGGTGGCCCTGCTGGTCAACACCGACCGCGGCAAGAGGGCCGACGCCGACGCGGTCCTCCGCCACATGGCGAAGACCACGGGCGGCCTGTACGTCGAGGGACGGGACCCGAGGGATCTCGAAAAGCGCATCGCCGGCTCGACCACGGCCTACTACGAGGCGGCCTTCCATCCCTCGGCTCTGCTGCTGCGGAAGACCCGCGCCGAGGTGGAAGTCGTCATTCGCCGGCCAGGGGTCCGGGCCTGGGCACCTGCCGCGGTAGCGACGCGGGAGTCCTACCGGACGTTGAGCGCCTTCGAGAAGCGGCGGCTGGTGATCGACCTCGTCGCCGGTGGCGCCGAAGCCCAGCACGCCCACGGCTCGGTGCGGCTGAACGTCCAGGAGCTCGGCGGCAAGGTCGTCGGCCGGCAGGAGTCCGGGCAGTCCCGGCTGCATTTCCAGGCGGATTGGCCGGCGAGCCTCGCGGCCCGCCCGCTCGATCTCTACAACGTCCTGCTGGCGCCTCCCGAAGGGGGGAACAAGGGGAAGGTCCTCCGCTTCGACCGGCGGGAGGGGACCATGGCCGCCGAGCGCGGCGGGCTCGAAACCGCGCTGGAAGAAGGGCAGGGCGCCCTGGTCTGGGGGATTCTCGCCGTCGATCCCGAGACCGAGCAGGCCTGGGTCCGCCGGCTGATGCTCAGGGCCGGATCACCACCTTGAGCGCCTCCCGCCGCCGCATGCTGCGCAAAGCGGCTTCGAGCTCGGCCAAGGGGCGCTCGGCGGAGAGCAGGGCCTCGGGGTGGAGCGTGCCACCCGCCAGCAGGTCCAGCGCGCGCCGGAAGGTCGACGGGCGGTGGTGGTAGGCGCTCTTGACCGTGATCTCGGAGTAGTGGAGGCGGTGGGCGTCCAGCGGCACGGTGGTGCCGGGCGGGCAGCCGCCGAAGAGCTGGACGAGGCCGCCGGGGCGCACCGAGGCGAGGGCGTCCTGCCAAGCGGCGGGGGAGCCGGTCGCCTCGATCGCGATGTCGAAGCCGTCGCCGTTGCGCGAGCGGCGGCAGAGCCGGGCCGCCTCGCCGCCGTCGCGGCCGACCTGGACGGTGGCGTGCGCGCCGAGCGTCCGGCCGACCTCCAGGCGCCAGGGATTGGGGTCCGCCAGCACGATGTGGTGCTCGCCGGCGGCGGGAAAGTCGACGGGGGAGCTGGCGAGCACGTCCACGAACAGCAGGCCGATCGGGCCGCCGCCGTAGATCACCACCTCCGAGGCCCGCTCCAGCCCCGAGATCTCGAGGCCGTGCAGCACGCAGGCGAGCGGCTCGGCCAGCGCGGCGATCTCGAACGGCAGGGCGGCGGGCAGCCGGTAGGTGCTCACACTTGCGAAGCGGCGAGGGATGAGCAGGTACTCGGAGAAGGCGCCGTTCAGATACTGCAGACGCGAGCAGAGATTCTCCCGCCCGCGGGAGCACCATTCGCAGTCGCCGCACGGCGCGGAGTTGGCCACCACCACGCGGTCCCCCGGCCGCCATTCCTCGACGTCCATGCCGACAGAGGTGATGGTCCCCGCCATCTCGTGCCCGAACGGAGTCGGAGCCTTCAGCATGCGGGGGTGGCCGCCGCGCTGGAACACCTTGAGGTCGGTGCCGCAGGTGGTGGCGGCGCCGACGCGCAGCAGCAGCTCCCCCTCGCCCGGCTCCGGCACCGG
Organism: uncultured Acidobacteriota bacterium; assembly: GCA_963698025.1. Classification (GTDB taxonomy): domain Bacteria; phylum Acidobacteriota; class Thermoanaerobaculia; order Multivoradales; family UBA5704; genus DATARR01. Next base: position 6,691,314 of record OY969112.1, read on the forward strand.
CACCTCACGCAGCTCCAGCCGCTCCGGGCCGATCAGGAACGCGGTGGTCTGGGTCACCGGCTTTCCTCATCCGCAATCAGATCCGGCACCAGCAGCACCTTGAGGGCCCGCCGCTCGCGCGCCAGCTCGACGGCCTCCTCGAAGCGGGAGAGCGGCAGCCGGTGGGTCACCAGCGGGGAAGGGTCCAGCCGCCGGGAGACCAGCAGGCGGTAGACCTCGCGCTGATCGGCCAGCGTGCTCGAGTAGGTGCCGAGAAGCCGGCGCTCCCCCTTGAAGAAGGTGTTGAGATCGAAGCCGGCCGGCTCGCTGGTTTCCGAGTGAGCGAAGAGCACCACGGCGCCGCCGGGGCGGGAGATCGCCAGCGCCGCCGCCAGCGGCTCCGCGCCGCCCACCGTGTCGAAAGTGGCGTCGGCGCCGAGGCCGGCCGAAAGCTCCGCCACCGCCGCGCGGGTCGCCTCGCCGGGCACCGCCGCCGCGTCGGCTCCCAGCCGGCGGGCGAGCGCGCGGCGGTCCTCCAGGGGATCGGAGACGGCGACCCGGAGGTCCGGATGGACGGCCTTGAGCACCAGCAGGTGAAGGAGGCCCATGCTGCCGCCGCCCAGGATCGCGACGCAGCCGGGGCCGGGGGCCGTCTCGGCCAGGCGCGCCTGGCGGACGCCGCGCAGCACGCAGGCCGCCGGCTCCAGGAAGACGGCGGCCTCGTCGGAGAGGTGCGGGGGGAGGCCGAAGGCCGCCTGGCGGACGGCGCGCTCGCGCACCAGCACCCACTCGGAGAAGCCGCCCGGCACCAGCAGGTTCTCGCGAAAGGCGGGGCAGTGCGGCTCGCCGCCACGCCGGCAGAGCCCACACTCGCCGCACGCCGCGTGATGGGGGACGGCGACGCGGTCGCCCGGCGCGAACCCCCGTACCCCTGGGCCGAGCGCCGCGACCGTGCCGACGATCTCGTGCCCGAGCACCGAGCCGGCGGCCGCCGTGCGATGGCTCAGCTTGAAGAGATCGGTGCCGCAGAGGCCGGCGCAGCGCAGGCGCAGCAGCATCTCGCCGGGCCCGGGCACGGGGCGCGGGCGGCTCTCGATCCGCACCGCGCCCGCTTCGCCGCAGGCGGCCACGGTCGTCGATTCGGTCGGCGCGGGGGCTATCGTCTTCATATTGATTCCTCGGGAGTCCCGAAGGCGGGTAAACTATATCTCCATGTCTTCAGGTCGCCGCGCCGTCCGCCGTCCACGCCGGGTCCAGGTCAATTTCTGGAGGCATGGGGATTCGACCCCTCACATCGGCTACACCACGAACATCTCGCTCACCGGGATGTTCGTCGCCACCAGCAGCCCGATGTCGACCGGCTCCCGGATCCGGGTCGAGGTGGTCGACCGCGATCGGGGGTTCGTGGTGGAGGGGGTCGTCGCCCACGCGCGGAAGTTGCAGGCGGCGCTCGCGCGGCTCAATCAGTCGGGGATGGGAGTGCGCTTCCTGACCGTGGAAGAGCTGGTGCGGGAGCTGATCCCGGCCGCCCTCGAAACCGAGGAGATCCCCCGCGACGTCACTCAGCCCTGGCCCGTGCCGGAGACCTCTCCGGAGCCGCCTGTGGAGCCCCCCGTGGAGCCGCTCATCCCGCCGCCCTCGCTCCCGCCGCCTCCCCCCCGCCCTCTGCCGCGCCGCCGAGGCCGGCTCCGCCGGCTCCAGCGCCGAGGCCGGATCGATCCGCGGCCCCGGTCGCCCCGTCCGGCGGCTCCTTCACCGTGCACTTCTCCGGTGTCGAGGAGTTCCTGGAAGTCTACCGGCGGGACATCCTGCAGGGGGGGCTCTTCGTCTCGACGCTCTTCCCCGCGCGGCTCCAGGAGACGGTCAGCGTCGAGATGTTCCCGCCGGGACCCGTCGTGCAGCCGATCCTGGTGCGGGCGCGGGTCGTCCAGCGCTTCGAGCCGCAGGCCGACTCCGGCCCCAACCTGCTCTCGGGGATGGGACTGGAATTGCTGGAGCTGCCGGCGCTGCTCCAGACACTGGGCCCCGTGGTGCAGCGGCTGCGGGAATCTCACCTCTAGCCGGGCGTCCCGGTGCGGGCCGGTTCGAGGCACTTAGGGCATGATTGGAGAGATCTATGGAAACCTCACGTTCCCACGACCATGAAGACGCCCGGGCGGCCATCGAGGTGGCCAGCCGGCAGGCCGCGGAGGAGGGCAAGCGGATCGCGGTGGTCTTCGGCGCCAACTGGTGCCCCGACTGCGAGGCCTTCAAGCGGGCTCTCGGCCACCGCCTGGTGGCGCCGATCGTCGATCCCAACTTCGTGGTGGTCAAGGTCTCGGTGGGCAACCGGGACCGCAATCTCGACCTGATGGCCGAGTACGGCATGAACGTGGGAGGCGGCATCCCCTCGGTGGCGATCCTGGAGGCGGACGGCTCGCTGCTCGTCGCCCAGCGAGACGGCCAGTTCCGCAACTCCAGCGCCCTCCTCTCCGTGGCCGAGATCTCCGCCTTCTTCCAGCGCTGGGTCCCGAGCCGGCCGGCGGTGGGTTAGGGGGCCGCCCGAGCCCTCATTAGCCGTGAGCTGATCCTGCCCCAGGGCGCCTCCCTCGGGGATTCCGGCGCGGCCCGGAAGACCTGCCAACTCGCGCTCGATGACGTCGTCGATGATCGGGCGCGAGCCCTCACCCGAGTCGCCTCGACATCCCGCCGCCAAGGATGCGGGCGGACGCGTGGCTGGCGGCCGGTCCCGAGAAGCCGATTCAGAATGGGGCCTTTATATCGTTGTTTTTCTGTGTACTCAGCCGATCAACTTGTTCTCTGATGGAAGTCAATGCCAAGGTCAAACTCCCAACCCAAAGCAGATTGGACCGCTGTTGTAAGGCGACCTTCACTTCTGGAAAGACCCACTGGGCGAGCCGTTGGTCAAATTTTTCGCCATAAATGTTTTCAACTACTGAAGATTGGTCGGCAGTAGGCTTTCCCAAGGCGGCGAGAAGAGCTTGAACTACAAACGACGATTCGTCAGCCGGAAAATCGATTTGGACCATGTAGAACTGATCTTTGTAAAAAGAAAGGTGGGCTGCGTAGCCGCGCTTGCCGAAATCTGCCCACCAACCGGTGGTTCCGGTTACACTAAACGAACAGGTCTCCGTTTCGGGGATGTTTCCGGGGTTACAATCAAATTGGGGTTCATCAAGGCGTTTTAAGAGTTCTTGCTTGGAAGTTTTCCAGTTTATCAGTTCAGATCGATCCTGCGCCGAATTTTGCAATTTTACACCCTTGGGCACGGATGCCTTTTGGGCAAACCCTTGAGCTCCGTGGGATAGTAGAAAAAATGTTGTTATCAAAAGGGTCCATGGGCGTCGCATTCTTACCTCCTCTCATAGAGAAGCCAGATCAATTTCACCCTGCTATTAACGCATCAACATACCATTAGCCAAGTATCACGGCAACAATAAAATTGCAATCTGGCCATGGGCAGATCATTAAGCCGACATTCCGCTTCGAGTAGAAGCACACCGCGAAAGCGGCGCACAGGGCCAGGAGACCGGCCAGCGCCACGTGGGCAGGTCGCTCGCGGTGCGCGGCAGACGGTGGTGGCTGGAGGTGCTGGAGAGGAACTGCCCCAATTCGAGCCGGTGGTGCCGGTCGTGGGCGAGTCTGTTGTCTGTACAGCCGGGGGTGAGGGTTCGGGCAAATCGGAGTAGACTTGTTTACATCTCCGTTACGGGAGCCCCCTACCTACAGGAGAGGCGATCCGCCATGACCGAGCCCAATCCGCACGCGCCGTCCCCGGGCGATCCGCTCGTCCGCATCGAATGCCAGTGGTGCAAGAGCATGAACGAGGGGTCGGCGCTGACCTGCCGGTCGTGCGGCGCCCCTCTCGACGTCAAGGATCTGGTCAGCGACTCGGGGTGGCGCGAGGCGCCGCGCCTGCGTGACATGACCGAGATCCAGTTCGGCGCCAGCACCTGCCAGGTGGAGGGGGAGATCGTGCCCGTGGCCGAGATCAACCTCGGGGCGGGGGACTCGATCTTCTTCGAGCACCACGTGCTGCTCTGGAAGGACGAGGCGACCCGGATGAGCGTGCTCCCCCTCACCGGCGGCGTCAAACGCGCCCTCGCCGGCATGCCGTTCATCATCAGCGTCGCCCACGGCCCGGGGCGGGTGGCCTTCTCGCGCGACGCCACCGGCGAGCTGGTGGTGCTGCCGCTCCATCCCGGCCAGGAGCTCGACGTGCGCGAGCACGCCTTCCTGCTCTCCTCGCACACCATCGACTACAGCTTCCTGCGCATCAAGGGACTGCGTAACATCCTGTTCGGCGGCCAGGGGATGTTCATGGACCGCTTCGTCGCCAAGAGCGCGCCCGGCCTCCTGCTGCTGCACGGCTACGGCAACGTCTTCGAGCGCCGCCTGAAGCCGGCCGAGAGCATCCTGGTCGAGCCCGGCGCCTTCCTCTACAAGGACGCCGCGGTGACCATGGACGTCGAGCCGATCAAGCTGACCAGCGGCTTCTTCGGCGGCACCAGCATGAACCTCGCCCGCATGACCGGCCCCGGCCGCGTCGGCATCCAGTCCATGTACGTCCACCACACCACGGAGTAGGGGAGGAGCGCGATGACGAATCTCGATCCGGCGTCCCCCCAGTCCCCCATGTCTCCGGTGCCTGCCGCGGGCTCCTCGGGGCGCAACTACACCTGCCCCTGGTGCGGGCTGGCCGGCGACGGCACCTCCCTCTCCTGCCCGGCGTGCGGAGCGGCGGTGGACGTGAAGGCCGTCGTCAGCCGCTCCGGCTGGTCGGAGCTGCCCGGCCGCCACGACATGGCGAAGCTCCAGTTCGGGAACTCCTACTGCCAGATCGAAGGGACCTACGTGCCGGTGGCCGACATGAACCTGGCCGCGAACGACTGGGTCTACTTCTCCCACCACGTCCTGCTCTGGATGGACACCCAGGTGAAGGTCACCGCCATGTCGCTCAAGGGCGCCTGGAAGCGGATGCTGGCGGGGATGCCGCTGATCATGACCCAGGCGGTGGGGCCGGGGCGCATCGCCTTCTCGCGCGACGCGCCAGGGGAGATGGTCTCGCTCCCCCTGCAGCCCGGGCAGGCGGTGGACGTGCGCGAACACCTGTTCATGGTGGCGACCGGCGCGGTCACCTACGACTGGTTCAACTCCAACATCTGGTTCACCACCAAGGAGGGGGACGAGACCGAGACGCACTATCCGCTCGGCATGCTGCTCGACCGCTTCCATTCGCCGTCGGCGCCCGGGCTGCTGCTCCTGCACGCGGCGGGCAACGTCTTCGTGCGCCACCTGCGGCAGGGGGAGACGATCCTGGTCAAGCCGACCGCCTTCCTGTTCAAGGACACCACGGTGCAGATGCAGCTCCACATCGAGCGGCCGGCCGGCACCTGGCGCTCCTGGCGTTCCTGGGGGGACCGCTATCTCTGGCTGCGCCTGCACGGTCCGGGGCGGGTGGCGGTGCAGTCCGCCTTCGAGCCCCTGGAGGACAACGGCCGCACGATCGTCAGCCACTCGGGCGCGACCCAGCGGCAGTGGTAGAGCCGGGTCAGAAAGCCAGCGACTCGCTCTCGGCGCGCACGCGGTTGCGCCCCCCGGCCTTGGCGCGGTAGAGAGCGAGGTCGGCCGCCTCGATCAGTGCCTCCGGCGTCCGGTCGAGGGCGGGGAGCAGGACGGCGGCGCCGACGCTGCCGGTGAGGACGGCGCCGTCGTTGGGGATCGCCAGAGCCTCGATCCCCGCGCGCAGCCGCTCGCCCACCTGGAGCGCGGCGTCGAGATCGAGGCCGGGGAGGAGCACCGCGAACTCCTCGCCGCCGTAGCGTGCCGCGAGCCCGCCGTGCGTCCGTACCGCCTTGGCCAGGAAACCCGCCACCGCCTGTAGCGCCAGGTCCCCGGCGAGATGGCCGTGGGAGTCGTTGAGCCGCTTGAAGAAGTCGAGGTCGAGCAGGAGGAAGGAGATCGCCTGCCGGGTGTGGCTCCACTCCTCGGCGAGCGCCTGCTGGAGGCGGCGGCGGTTGGCGATGCCGGTCAGCTCGTCGCGCAACGAAAGCTCTTCCAGCCTCCCATTGGCGGCCGCGAGGTCGGCATGGGCTCGCCGCAGCTCTTCGACCGAGCTGCGCAGTTCCACGGTCTGCTCGTTCACCCGCGCTTCCAGCCGCGCCGCCCGCTGGTGCAGGGCACGGCTCCGCAGCCGGGCATATCCCCACGCGGCGAGGAGCGCGGCGGCCAGCCAGAGCGCCACCGCCCACGGCGCCTTGTACCAGGGCGGGCGCACGTGGAACGACCAGCCGGTCTCCGGGCCGATCTCGCCGCCGGCGCCGACGGAGCGCACGTGGAAGGCGTAGTCGCCGGGCGGCAGCCGGGTCAGCTCGGCGAAGGGCTCCGCGATCGGTCCGCTCCAGCCGCCGTCCAGTGGATCAAGGCGGGTCTGGTAGCGCAGGCCGGCACGGTAGGAGAGGGGGGCGAACTCGATGCGCAGGTGCTGCACGTAGGGGGGCAGCTCGGCGGGCTTTGGCGTGGCCCCGGGCGCGCCGCCGAAGAGCAGTTGGCTGCCGCCGGTGGTGAGACGGGCCAGCAGCGGCGCCGGCGGCGCCTCCGCCGGGCCCTGGAACGCACCCTCGTAGCGGCAGAGACCCTTGTCGGTCGCCAGCCAGACCACGCCGTCCGGCTCCGCGACGACGATCTCGATGCCGCGGCCGGGCACTCCGGCGAGCGCGCGGGGCGCCTCCCAGCCACCCCCCCGCCGCAGGGCGACGGCGGGCGGGTGGGTGTTCATCCACAGGTTGCCGCCGGCGTCCGGCGTCAGATAGGAGAACACACCCCCGGCGCCGGGGGCCGGCAGCGAGGCGTCCGCGACCAGCGCGCCGCGGGCCTCGTCGAGACGCAGCACCTTGCCGTTGCCGACCGCGACGATCCGCCCGGCGATGCGGAAGAGGTTGGTGCCGTCGCTCGCCGCGATCCGGCGAATCTCCCGGGGACGCAATCCCGTGGGGGCCATCCGCACCCCCGCCACGCCGTCGAGCGTGGTGCCGCACCAGAGGGTGCCGTCGCCCCCTTCGACGATCGTGCGCACCTCGGCATCGAAACCCTCGACCCGCCCTTCGAAGGGCACTGATATACTTGACTCAGTAGGCGGTTTGGGGTAGAGTTCCTGCATGGACACCCAAACCGCCCTCCCCCGCACGCTGATCGAGGCCATCCGCTATTTCGCGGACCCGGATGTCGCCCTCAAGTTCATGGTCGAGCTTCGCTGGCCTGATGGCGTGAGCTGCCCGACGTGCGGACGGACGGACGTGCGGTTCATCGCCACCCGGCGCCTCTGGGAGTGCAAGGACAAGCACCCCCGGCGGCAGTTCTCAGTCAAGGTCGGAACGATCTTCGAGGACTCCCCTCTCGGGCTGGACAAGTGGCTCCCCGCCATCTGGATGATCGCCAACTGCAAGAACGGCGTCAGCTCGCACGAGATGGGCCGCTCCCTGGGAGTCACCCAGAAGACCGCGTGGTTCATGCTTCACCGCATACGGCTTGCCATGCAGACCGGCACGTTCCAGAAGCTCTCTGGCGAGGTCGAGGCGGATGAAACGTTCATCGGCGGCAAGTTCAAGAACATGCACCACGCTCGCCGGCAGCAGAAGGCGGCCGGGCGCGGGATGGTTGGCAAGACGGTCGTGATGGGCCTCTTGCAGCGCGATGGCGAGGTCCGGACCTTCGTGTTGCCCAACACCCGGCGGCACACCCTCCAGGCGACGGTGCGCGAGCACGTACAGCCCGGCTCCAATCTCTACACGGATGCGCTGGCCTCCTACGTGGGACTCGCCCCCGACTACCTCCACGAGTTCATCGACCACGCCCGGTGCTACGTTCGGGGCCGCGTCCACACGAACGGCCTGGAGAACTTCTGGAGCTTGCTTAAGCGGTCTGTCAAGGGGACCTACACATGGGTGTCGCCCGAGCACCTGTTCCGGTACCTGGACGAGCAGACTTTCCGATTCAACAGCCGCAAGGACGGAGAGGGTGATGGTGGGCGGTTCCGGACTGTTGCTTCCTCGGTGGGGGGGCGGCGGCTCACCTACGCCGCACTCATAGCCAAGAGCTAGGTTTTTCGGGCGCGCTTCGCCGCCTTCTCCTCGGTGATCTCCCCCCGAGGAACTTGCACCAGCTTCTTGGCAAGATCTCTAAACTGCTCGAATGGAGTCGCGCCCGCGCCGAGCTTCTCCTCGATCCGCTCTTCAAGGCGCGCAACCGCCTCGGTTTCCTTCTCGTCGGCCTTCATACGGAGAAGACTAGCACGTTCCACGCGATCCGCAATGGCGTTCTCCTGTGCAGCCGCAAGCCGGGCAACGGGGAACGCGGTCAGTTCCCCAGCGTCGATTTCCGGAACCTCCGTGCCAAAGGCGCATCGAAGCACCAGAGGACGGCCAACACTCGGATGACCGAGAGCCATCTGGAGATATCCGGCCCGGATCTTTTGGGTATCCGGAACAATCCGTAGCACGTGATTCGAAACGATTTTTTCCTCATGCCAATCGGTGGCAAGGATGACGCTGCCATTCAATCCATAGAGCTGTCCCGAGCACGCCATGAGCAGCCATCCCGCTGACACGTAGTAATTGTCCACATTCCGCATCTTCGTCGTCTCAGGAATATGCTTGCGAATTTCGGGATTGATCTTAAATAGATCCTCACTGTCCAAATAGGGAATGCCTTCCGTCGTGTATATATGCTTGAATCGGGGCACCCCGAAGATCTCAGCAACGGTCTCCAACGGTTCCAGGCGGGCGCCTGATCGTGTAAGGGCCGTCTCTGCTGCTTCCGCACTGGGATTGTGATGATACGCGTCCAGGCGTCGTCCGCTTGCGAAGAGACGAGATGCGGGGACCTCGAACCCTTCTTCCGTCGCCACTGAAGAGTGCGCGCCGACTGCTCGGGCAAACAATTGCTCCGCCTCGCGGCTAAGGGTGAACGCTTCGCTTCTCAGGCGAAAAACCTCTTTGATCGCCCGCGCATAGCGGGCATAGACTGTAGCATCGTCGGTCAAGACCGGAATTGCTTGAACATGTTCCGGCTCAAGATGCTTGATAATGCTTCCGTATTGGCTGGATTCCAGCATGCCACGACCGAAGCGAGTTTTAATAAACGCGTAGAGATAGCCGCGCATACCCTCGCGGTGGGGTTGCACGCGCAAGAGGTCATGAGAGATTACATGCCCTATGTGAGGCGCATAACTGATGATCGCGTCACCCACAGTTCCCGAACAGGTCAGGAGTATCCAATCCTCTTCCACGATTCGATCCGCGTAGTCTTTCGTGCGCGCCTTCACGAGCCACTTGCGTGCCGTGGGCCGGACATCGAATACTTGAGTTGCAGCCAAGAAGGGCACCCCGTGGGGTTGCGCAATCGCGATCCCTTTCAAGCGGCCCGGCTGCCAAACATGGGCCAACTCATCCATGCGTTTCCAGCCGATCGGCAAAGCTTCGATGCGCTGCCGGATGGCGTAGCCGCCGGTGAGATACGCCTCCCCCTCCAGCCGGCGCTCGCCACGGGCAAGCAGACTCGCCGAGAGAATGGAATATTCGGGATCAGGTATCATCATAACCATCACGATTGCCGGGCGAGCCACTCTCTAAAAAGTTGAGCGATCTTCCCTGTGTTGTCGTCTACGACGCGACGCCGCACTTCGATATCCCGGTATACAGGAATTCCCTCATGAATCTCGCGAACGCGCTCGGGAACCGTTTCGATCTGATCGTCACCGCTGGCGTCCCGCACGTAGGTCGTGTTCCCCCGCTTGTCCCGCCCGACGTGATTTGCCAGGGCCATGAAGACCCCATAGTCTTGTTGCTTGCCAGCCGCACGCTCTAGGTCTACCTGCCGCTCCGCCTTGCGGCGCAACACCAGAACGCTGGTTTGAGTGCTGTTCTTGGGTTGAAACGTATCCGGGTGGAGGTCCACGCTTGCGAGAATAGTTGTGTGACGCAAAATCCATTCCCGAACATAGGCAAGACCGGGCGCGCCCAAAATGGCATCGGGCAGCACGATACAAACAATGCCGATTCCCGGCTTCACGAATTGCACGCAGCGTTCGATGAATAGGATCTCCGGCGGCTGCGATTTGAGCAGCACTCGTGGCTCCCGCAGATCGTAAGTGTCCGTTTCTTCGTCATAGGCCCAGGAATGCGCCAGATCGTATTGCTCCAGAATGGCGGGATCGTCTACCTGGATCTTCGAGCCGAAAGGTGGATTGGTGAATACGTAATCCACTCGCCCCATCAGATCGCGCTCACGAAGCGCCTTTTCCCATGTAATGGGGCGGTCAAGTGAATTCGCCTGGTAAAGACCACCCGAGCCATCATTGTTCAAGACCATGTTCATCTTCGTGGCCTTAACCAAGTTAGGGTTCAAGTCAAGCCCCGCGATATTCGTAGTGGCGTACTCCTGAATTTTTCTGAAGAGTTCGGCCTGCTCCCGCTCCGTCCCGCGATCCGCATGGCGCCACTTGCCGCGCTCTTTGGCACGGATCTTTTCTAGGACATGGTTCATCCCGGTAATTAAGAATCCGCCCGTCCCGCATGCCGGATCAATTATTAAATCCGACGGGTCAGGGTCCACCATTAGGACCGCCATTCTGCAGATATTGCGCGGCGTAAAAAACTCGCCTCGGTCGCCGCGGAGATTAGAGCCGACGATTTCCTCGTATGCCTTGCCCTTAACATCCACAGCGCTGTCGAGCAGCGAGTAAACCTGGAGCTGCGAAACGATATAGGCCAGAACTCGCGGCTGGAGCTCGATGGCTTCGTTGGGACGAAAGATCGTAGGGTATTTCTGACGCACGAGCGCGAAGATCTTTTCCAGCCGCGTCCGAACCTTCAACTGGCCGTTCAAGCTTTGCCGTTCGGCAGACGTGGCGTAGAAGGTCAGATCGTCGGAGCGCTCATCTTCGATCTTACAGAAAATCAGCTTCAGGAGTTCCCAGAATGCCTCCGGCTTCTGCAACCCCTGATTGCCCGCAATATAATTATGGCACCGTTTGAAGGTAAAAAGCAGTGCATCGCTCGTGGCCGCTTTGAGCGTATCCAGAGTCGGACGTTCCGCATCGTCAAGCGTTCGGCCTTTAACGGGCAGATCGGTAATGTCTTCCTCAAAGCGAAAGCCCGAGGCGGTGTGGATTTTGCGACAGCAGTAGCGGTCAATGCCATTAGTCCACATACCGAACTCGGCATTGGCCAGGGCATTCATATAGCTCTTGAGTTGTTCAATACCCTGCGTCTTGTGGCTTCGCGGCACGTCGGCGGCTTTGCACTCGATGACGGCCCAGATGTTCTCCGGGGTGTGGGCGGCCCCTTCGGGGAAGATGGCAAGGTCCACGCGCTTCCGCGAGGAGCCGAACTTGATCGGAAACTCAACCGCTATTTCAGAACGGGAATATAGGTACTCTTTGACGATCGATTTTTCAATTTCCTGACGTACATATTCCTCGGGTGTCTCGTCACGAATCGCGTAGTCGATGAAATCGAGAACCTTTCCATGGGGAACGATATAGGCGGCGGGCGAAGAGGTTCCGATCATATTTCCTTGTCTTCCGCGAGGTACGCCCGTAAAGCGCGGCGCATGATTTCCGATTTCGAGCAACGCTCCCTTACCGCTCGGCGCTCAAGGGCCTTCTCCTCATCCTCATACAGGTATGCCGTCTCCCGAATGAGGCCGCCCTTAGTCGTGTGCTTTTGACTCGGGCCGGGCGCTTTGCTCCCCTTGGGCATGAGGGAAGCCTAGACAACACTGTGCCACTAAGCTAGAGTCATGATGTATTCACCGTGCATGCACGGAGGATGCGCAAACCAAGCGGCCCGGCGGGGTGCGGTAACACGTCCGCCGGACCTAACCCGAGCAAGGAGCGATCCCATGCCCGAGCTAGTGCAGGAGTGTACCCCGGTCCCCGCCCCTCCTCCCCCTCCTCCTGGTCGCTCGCCGATCCCGCCGGAGGTCGATCCGCCCGCAGCCGTCCCCCCGGTAATCGACCCCGCCGCCTGGGAGGACTTCCCCGCCTTCCGGGAAACGTTCCTCATGTACATCACCCCGCCCGGCTACGCCGCCGCGATCCGCAAGGCGGGGGAGATGCTGTACTCGCTCCTGCTCGACACGCCCGCCGAGTGGCCCGGCTGGACGGAGAGCAGCACCCGCATGGAGATGCGCGCCGCCGTGGCGGACCTGCGCCATCTCCAGGGCTTTCTCGCCAGCGTGGGCCGGGAGCGCGAGGTGTCCAGCCTGGACCCGGAGGACGCCTACCTGTCCAACACAGCCGCCCGGCTCGCCCGGCAGATCGGCCACGCGGCGGACGGGATCGAGCGCGAGCTGGCGGGGAAGGGGGAAGCCTGAGCAATGGCCCGCATCCCTACGCCCCTCACTTGGAAGCGCCGCAACTTCGCCGTCTTCGAGCCCTGCGGGATGGTGGATCGCCTGTACGCCGTCGCCGTCTCCGGCATCGTCTCCGGCCCCTTCGCCATCTACAACACCCACACCCACGGGCACCACCTGATCCACCTCCCCTCTCAGGCGAAGATCATCACCCTGGAGATGCAGAGCGCCGTGAAGCACGCGGCGGAGCTGTTCGCCGCGTGCGATCTCAACTGGTGGACCTGCATCCCGGAGGAGGTCATCGGGCCGGATCTCCAGGAGATGCGGAACATTCACACCCGCCTGAAGCCCACCCCATGGCTCGCCTCAACTCCCGAGTGGCGAAAGGGGGAGGACAAGAAGTGAAGACCAGCTAGAAGGGGCCGGGGCAGTCTCGCCCGGCTCCCGTCGTGCTTGCCTACTGAGCCAAGTATGTCAGTGCCCTTCGAAGCGCCACCCCGAGCCGTCCCGCCGGAGCGTGGCGAGGCCGTCCTCCCTGCCGAGCCAGACGCGGTCCGGGTCCGTCGACGAACGGGCGAGGACGTAGGCGGTGGTCCCCTTCTCCGTGCCGGGCACCAGCCGTGCCGTCCCGCCACGGATCGCGAAGACCCCGGCCGCCGTGCCGGCGAGGAGATCGTCGCCGGCCGAGAGCAGGCTCCAGCCGCCGGGAGGGATGTCCGGCACGGCGTGCAGGCGCGCGGGCGGCCCCGCCTCGCCGTCGTTGGTGAACAGCCCCGCCGAGGTGCCGATCCAGAGCGTGCCCTGGTGGCGCGCCAGGCTGTAGACCTGCCCCTGCAGGCCGGTGCGCCGGTCGAGCACCGACAGCGGCGAGGCGACCTCGACCCGCGCCAGCCCGTTGTTGAGCGCCAGCCAGAGCGATCCTTCCCGGTCGGTGGCCAGGCCGGAGACGAAGTTGTCCGGCAGCCCCGCGGCGGTGTCGATCACCTGGTCCATCGCGCCGTCGGGCCGTAGCAGGAGAAGCCCTCCCAGCACTGAGCCGAGAGCCCAGCGGCCGTCGGCCAGCCGGGCTCCGGAGACGATCCGCTTCGCCGCCGTCCACCGCGACGCCGCGGGGGCGAACGGCGCCGCCCGGCCGTCCCTGAACAGGTAGAGCCCTTCGCCGCGCACCGAGGCGAGCAGCCCGCCACCGACGGGGAGGAGGGTATCCACCCGGCGATCGCGGAAGGCTTCGCCGCCGGGCACGGGTTGCAGGCGCGACCCCGCCAGCCGCGCCAGCCCATCGCGCGTCCACGCGTAGACGGCGGGGCCGACGGAGTAGATCTCGGCGTAGGGGCGATCGCCCGGGAAGGTGGCGGCGGTATCGATCCGGGCGCCGTCCCACACCAGGAGCCGCCGCACGGTCATGAACGCGAACCCCCGCGGGGTGGGCCGCACCTGCAGCACCTGTCCGATCTCCCGCTGCCCGGGCGGCAGGAGGGGGAGGAGGGAGACGTAGCGGAGCTTGCCGTGGAGGTCCGGCGCCAGATAGCCGAGCTCGTCGACGCCCCCCACCGCCACCCGCCCCGCCGCGTCGCTCGCCAGCGAGAAGGCGGTCTCCCCCTTGCCGGCCTTGATCAGCTGCCACCACGCGCCGTCGTAGACCAGGACCCCGCCCAGGTTGGCGAAATAGAGGACGCCGCGCGGATCGCGCGTCACGTCGTACGACTGCGTCGAGGCCTCCGGCGGTCCGGGATCGTAGGTCTGGATCAGCGGAAAACCACGCTCGGACGGCGCCGCGCCGGCGGTCCGGACGCCGGCGAGGGTGAGGAACACCGCGAGAACGCCGGCGAGGCGTTTGGAGAATCGTGCGTGCATGGATGAGCCGGGAGAGATTCTACTCCGGCTCGCTCACCCTTGTTGCAGCAACTCCTGAGCTGTGGCATCCTGCGCCGTCTGTCGCCTCCGCATCGCGATTTGGCGATCTAACTCCAGACGGGAGGGATCCATGAGAACGATATCCAAACTGGCCTGTGCGCTGTCCCTGTCGCTACTGTTTCCCGCCGCCGGATTCTGCGGCGGGGCCTGGGTTCCGGAGCCGGGGAAGGGGGACGTCGAGCTGGGCTTCAGCCGCAAGACGGCGAGCACGTCGTGGAACGTGGACGGCGACGTGTACACCAACACCAACGCCGCGGGGCAGGTCAGCTATCACGATTTCCGCTATACCTATCTCTCGGGCGAGGTGGGAGTGCTCCCCCGCCTCTCCGCCCGTTTCCTCTTCACCTACCTCTACGGCCTCGAAGGCATCCACGCCGACGAGGAGAAGAACGTCGGCTTCTCCGACGCCTGGCTCGGCCTCAAGTACGCCCTGACCCGCGGGGACTGGCCGATGGCGCTCTCCGCGGTCGAGCGCACCCCGTTCCTCTACGACCTGCCCGGGGCCTACAACCGCTACCTCTACGACGACAAGGGGAACCGCCGTGGGGTGAGCCCCGAGTGGCGCGGGCTGCTCAAGCGCGACTACACGCTGACCTGGATGCTGAGCCACTCCTTCCAGGAGGGGCGGGGCTGGATGAACTTCGAGACCGGCTACACCTGGCGCGAGGGGGCGCCGGCGGACCAGATCCCGGTCTACGCGGAGCTGGGCTATCCGCTCCCCTGGTGGGGGATGGCGGCCAAGGGCTCGCTCAGCTACATCCGCAGCCTCGGCAACGACTCCCCGCGCCAGCCCGACGACCGTTTCGGCTCCAGCGCCACCCTCAACTTCAACGACGCCAGCATCGTCAAGGCCGGGGTGGCGCTGCTGGTCCCCCTGAACCAGCGCGGCCTCGACCTTGAGGCCGGCTACAACCAGTGGCTCTGGGGGATCTCGGCGCGCCGCTACCGCGAGCCGTACCTGTCGCTCGGGTACCGGTTCTAGAAGACGCGTCCGACGGGGACTTTCCCGCCCGCTAATCGGATTAGTCGTTGCATTCCCCCGGGAAAACGAGCCTCGATGGCCGGGCTACAGCCGGTTCCCCCAAGATCGCGGCGCATTCCCCGCGGGGAACGATCAGGTTTCTGGAAGGCGTGGAATACGAAACGGAGCCGGCGTCCCGTTCCCCGTCCATCCGGACGCATTCCCCGGCGGGAACGCTCCGTTCTCTCTCCTGCGCGACAGGCGGCGGGCGGGGAACGGGGCGGCGAGAGGCGAACGAGACCCGTTCCCCGGCGAAGGCGTTTCACGGCCCGCGGGGAATGGCGTGCGAAGGATGGGGAACGGCGCATTCCCCGCGGGGAACGATCAGGTTTCTGGAAGGCGTGGAATACGAAACGGAGCCGGCGTCCCGTTCCCCGTCCATCCGGACGCATTCCCCGGCGGGAACGCTCCGTTCTCTCTCCTGCGCGACAGGCGGCGGGCGGGGAACGGGGCGGCGAGAGGCGAACGAGATCCGTTCGCCGGCGAAGGCGTTTCACGGCCCGCGGGGAATGGCGTGCGAAGGATGGGGAACGGCCCGCTCGGAACGGGGAATGAGACCCGTCTAGAACGTCTCCCCGGTCGAGACCAGCCACTGCAGGCGCTGCGCCGAGTGCGCGCCATCGAGAGGGAAGGCGACGTCGAGGTGGAGGACGCCGCCGCGGGAGGAGCGGCTGGAGCCGACGCGCAGGCCGAGGCCGATGTCCTTGAGGATCCTGCGCTCCTGGCGCAGCGCGCGGTCGCGCTGGGTGAGGGTGTCGACGAACCAGGCTTGGCCGGCGTCGAAGAAGACGGCGGCCCCGAGGTGGGCGAGGTGGAAGACCTCGCGGTCGCTGAAGAAGCGCTGCTCCAGCGTGAGCAGGACGCGGCGGTCGCCGGCCTGGTAGCGGACGGGGTAGCCGCGCAGGCCGCTGTCGCCGCCGAGCAGGAGCTGGTCCTCACCGTCCAGGCGGTGCGCGAGGTCGGCGCCGAGCGAGGCGTAGAAGACGTGCCGGCCGAGGTCGCGGACGTACCAGCGGACGCGCCCGCCGGCCACCAGGTTCTCGGCGTCCCCTTGCGCCCAGCGGGTAGAGCCGCCGACTTGGAAGAGCACGATCTGACCCGGGGTGGGCCGCCACCCCTGCGCCAGCGCGGTCTGCGCGACCCAGCGCTCGGCGTCGCCGCCGAAGGCGGGGGAGGAGAGGCCGAGCAGCAGGCTGTATTGCCGGCCGAGGTTGAGGTCCTCGGAGCGCTGGATGCGGTCGAGGTCCTTCTCGACCACGAAGCGGTTCTGGATCGACTCGAAGCGCACCCACGGGTAGGCCAGCGTGCGGTCCGGCGGCAGCGGCACCGTGATCAGGCTCTGGCCCGGCAAGCTCTTGCCCAGGAAGAAGAAGGGGCGCGTAGAGTACGCGAAGTCGTCCCGCGAGTAGGTGAAGCCGGCCTGCCAGCGGTGTGTGGTGTCGTCGACCAGCCCGGACGAGAGGCCGCCGTAGACCTCGACGAAGTCGGTCTGGTGGCGGAAGGCGGTCTCCACCTTGCCGAGCGAGTAGAGGCTCTCCAGGCGGTCGTCGTGGAAGCTGCGCAGCCCGGCCGCCCAATGGGTGTCGAGCGAGTAGAAGGGGCGCTCGACTTCGAAGCGCTGGCGCCCGCCGTCGCTGTTGTCGGCGTAGGAGAGCAGGAGGCGGACGCGGCTCCCGAGCAGGTTCGGATCGGTGAAGCGGGCGAGGTTCGAGGTGCGGTCGAGGGTGCCGATCCGGGCGAGCGAGACCTCCTTGCCGGTGCCCAGGAAGTTGCTGTCGTCGAGCGAGAAGCTGGTGCTGTTCTTCCCCCCCGCGCGGCCGAAGGAGGCGCCCCCCTGGAGCGTCCAGACGTCGCGGGTCTTCACCTCCACGTCCACCTTGCCGTCGCCGCGCAGCACGGGGCGGATGTCGACGTCGTAGAGATAGTCCCTGGTGCGCAGCAGGCGCGCCGACTCCGCGATCAGCTCGGGGGAGAAGACGTCGCCCGGCGCGAACAGGAGCTGGCTCCGGATCACCCCCTGCCGGGTGGTGCGGTGCAGGCGGTTGGCGAAGCGGAAGAGCCGGTTCCCCTCGCCGGGGTCGTCCGCATTGAAGATCTCCTGCGCCTCCACCCGCACCTCGCCGATGACGCTCCCCGGCGGGATCCCCTGCATCTCCGGTCCGGCCGCCAGCACGGGCTGCCCCGCGCTCGCGGCCGCGGCGGATTCCGGGGTGGACAGTCGCGAGCTGAGCCAGAGGAAGAGGCTGGAGGACGGCTGGGCGCCCGCCGCGACGGTGGAGAGGATGGCTCCGCAGAGGCCCAGGGCCAGGGTGAGCCGGAACGGACGATCGGAGACTGGCGGGCGGCTGGCGCCGCGGCTCAAATCCATGCTGAGACTCCCTGGAAGACCCGTCAGAGTGTACGGATCATAACGCGGGAGCGTCGGCGAGCGCGACCTCGCTCTTCACGCATCTCTTCGACGCCTGGGAATTCCTGGCCCGGACTTTGCCTTTTCTCCCTGGACAAGACCGTTCATCAGAGGGTGCAGCGAGCAGGCAAGCTGTTGATTCTATGCCTGTTGCGAGCAGAGAGCACGCGCGGCGGCGAGACAAGGATTGGAAGCCGCGGGTGACAAAAAGAGGCGGAGGAGTACGTGTCGATCTTATGCGTCGATTGACATAACTACTCGGGCCAACCAAAATGCTCTGCAACGCATCCTTGGGATGTACGCCCTCGACGAACCAGAACGGGCAGCGGGAGCCCTCGGGCGGCGCCCGACTTCACAGGAGGACCTGTATGCGTTGGAGCTTGAAGCGGATGATCCTCGCCGGTTGCGGGCTGCTGGCCGCCGGTGCGGCCCACGCGGCAGACGGAGCGCTGGTGGTCCAGAGCCGGGATTTCTCCGGCACAGCCGCCGGGGTGGCGGTCGGCTCGCGGCTGCGGCTGGAGAGCCTCCAGGTGACCGGTACGGGGGAGACCCGAGCGCTGTCGCTGGAGCGTTTTCAGGTGTTCGCGGACGGCGCCACGATCACCGTCCACGGCGACGCCGGCGACCGGGTGCTGCCCGCGCCGGCGAACGCCTACTTCCGCGGCGCGGTGGACGGCAAGCCCGGCTCGCGCGCCTTCCTGGCCCGGCTGGAGGACGGCCGCACCCAGGGGATGATCGACGAGGACGGCATGATCTACCTGATCGGCGACGACTCCGCCCCGGCCAAGGCCCTTGGCGGACCGCTCGAGATGCACCGGGTCGATCCCGTGCTGCTGAAGTCGTCCCGGGCCGAGGGGTTCAACTGTGGCGACGACCAGCTGCCGAAGGGACCGGGCGCCAGGCCGGTCCTCGACTTCACGGCCGCCGCGGCGCCGGCGGAGCCGGTGGACAAGACCGCCGCCGCGCACACGGCGAAGGTGGCGATCGAGACCGACTTCGAGTTCTACTCGCTCTTCAACGACACCACGATGGCCACGAACTACATCGGCAACCTGATTGGGTACTCCTCGACGATCTACACGAACGAGATCAGCACCTCGCTCACCGTGCAGTCGGTCACCCTGTGGACGACCAGCAACGATCCCTGGACGCAGACGAATACCCTCTGCGGCCTGTACGAATTCGGCAAATACTGGAACCAGAACCGGACCAGCGTCTCCCGGACCACCGCGCACTTCATGAGCGGCAAGAACCTCGGCGGCGGCGTCGCCTGGATCGGCGTGCTCTGCCGCGGCGCTTTCAACGTCGGCGATACGGTCAACTGCCCGGGGCTCGGCATCGAGTTGACCCCCTGGGGTGGGGCGTACGGCTTCACCGCCAGCCTCACCGGGGGCTTCAACGTCAACAGCCCCTCGGCGGTGTGGGACATCATCTCCGTCTCCCACGAGATCGGCCACAACTTCAACTCCCCCCACACCCACTGCTACGCCGGCATCGGCGGCAACGCGAGCCCCATCGACCAGTGCTGGTCCGGGGAGAGCGGCTGCTATTCGGGACCCACGTCTCTGCCGGGTCCGGCGGGGGCGGGGAGCGGCACGCTGATGAGCTACTGCCACCAGCGGTCGGGCGGCTACAGCAACATCAGCCTGAACTTCGGCACCGGCCACCCCTACGGGGTGCAGCCGGGGCGCGAGGCGGCGCAGATGAGCGGCTACGTGAGCTCGGTCGCATCGGTCAATCCGGCCTGTCTCGCCCCCGCGCTTCCCGGCCTCCTCAGCGACGGCTTCGAATCGGGCACTCTGGCCACCTGGCACTGAGATTGAGGAGAACGCAGATGAAGCATTCATGGCTCAGCCTGCTCCTCGCGGCCGGCGACGCCCCCCTGGTGGGGCACGAGCCCGGCCATGATTTCGGTTCACCCCGCACCCACTGCTATAATCCGCCGGTCGACACCTGTTGCAACGGGGAGTCCTGTTCTACCGGCCCGAAGAGCTGCCCGGCGCCGGCGACGATCAACGGCTTGGTGCCCGGGCTCTGGAGCGCCAAGACGCTCTGGGGCGGTCCCTCGGAAGTCATGACACGGAACGGCGAACGGTCACAAGGAGCGATCATGATCTCGAATTCCAGCTTACGACTTCGGCGCGCCGCCGGTCTCGGCGCCGTGCTCGCCCTGGCGGGCGCGCTCGCCGCGGGGGCGAACTCCATCCGGGTTCCAAACGGCGGCAATCCCGAAGGCGCCACCAAGTGCGCGACGGGGAACCCGAACACCTCCCGCTTCAGCCAGAGCTGCGGCGCCCTGGTGAGCCTGACGTCGGGCGACACCACGGCGGCCTATGTGCAGGACAGCTCGCCGTCGGCCGAGTCCGCCTACCGCGTCCGGCTCTACGTCAACCTGCGGACCCTGCAGATGGCGGACGGCGGCAGCTTCGATCTCTTCGCCGCCTACGACGGCGCCGATCCGACGCCGCCGAGCACCTCCGGCAACGCCGTGCTGCGGCTGGCGGTGGGACAGAGCGCCGGCAAGAAGCAGCTCACCGCCTTCGCCCGCCTTAACTCGGGCAACGAGTCGTCGACCGCGACCCCGATTCCGCTGGCCGACGGCTGGCGGTCGATCGAGATCGACTGGGCGAAGGGGGCGGGCACCGGCCACCTCAACCTCTGGGTCGACGGCAAGGCGCAGACCGGCCTCGCCAGTCTCGTCAACGACACCGAGACGATCAACTACTCCCGTTGGGGCGCCGTCGCCGGTCTCGATCCCGGGATGTCCGGCAGCTTCCGGCTGGATGACTTCGCCTCGCAGCGCAGCGGCTACATCGGCCCCGCCTTCCCCTTCGCGGACGTGGCGTCGACCGATTCGTTCTTCCCCTTCATCCAGGGGATCTACGCGGCCGAGATCATGCCCGACTGCGGCGTCGGCGCCTTCTGCGCCGGGGGGGCGATCACCCGCAAGGAGATGGCCAAGTTCCTGCTGCTCGCCAAGTACGGCGCGAGCTACGCGCCCCCGGCCTGCACGACGCCGACGTTCAGCGACGTCCCCTGCTCGAGCCCCTACGCGGTCTGGGTCAACGAGCTGGCCCGCGAGGGGATCACCGGCGGGTGCGCCCCCGGCGTCTTCTGCCCGGAGGGGAACATCACCCGCGCGCAGATGTCGGTCTTCCTGATGGTGGCCCGCGGTCTGCCGGGGGTGCCCTGCCCGCCGTCGACGTTCAACGACGTCCCGGCGTCGAGCACGTTCTGCCCCTTCATCAAGCAGATCGCCATTCAGGGGATCACCGCCGGCTGCGGCAACGGCAACTTCTGCCCCGATGCGCTGGTGCTACGCGGCCAGATGTCGGTGTTCCTCTCGACCACGTTCAGCATTCCGACCCACGTCGTCGGGCCGTAAGCATCTCTCCCGCCGATGGAAAAAGCCCCTCTCCCGCCGATGGAAAAAGCCCCTCTCCCGCAAGGGATGAGGGGCTTTTTCGCGTCCTGACGTCCGCGCGTCCGGATGCCCGGGGACCGCTTACGGTGCCGACAGCCCGAAGGCGGTGGAGAGGAAGACCGACATCTGCCCCCGGGTCACCAGGCTGTCGGGACAGAAGTTGCCGGCGCCGCAACCGGCGGTGATGCCGCGGGCGGCGATCTCCTTGATCCAGGGGCAGAAGGAGCTTCCCGACGGCACGTCGTTGAACGAAGTGGGGGGGCAGGCGGGCGGGGTGTAGCCCGGCCCCTGGAAGGTCGCCAGCAGGAAGACCGACATCTGGCTCCGCGACACCTGCGTGCCCGGGCAGTAGTTGCCGCCGCCACAGCCGGCGGTGACCCCGCGCCGGGAGAGCTCATTGATCCAGGGGGCGAGGGGGTTGCTGCAAGGCACGTCCGCGAACAGCGGGGAGGTGCAGGCGGGCGGGGTGTAGGCCGACCCCTCCTTGGCGCGCAACAGGTAGACAGCCATGTCTCCACGGTTGATGAAACCCTCGGGACAGAAATTGTCACCGCCGCAGCCGGTGATGATCCCCTGCCCGGATACCGCCTCGACGAAGCGCCAGGCGAAGTACGTGGGGACCACGTCGGCGAAGGTGTAGGGGGCGAGCCACTGGAGGGTGTTGGTGGAGGCGTCGGTCAGGTAGATCCTGCCGGTCTCGCTCTCGCCGAAGCTGGTGATGTTGAACGTGGTGTCGGAGACGTCGGTGCGGGTCCAGGCGCCGGCGCCGGCCGGCACGCCGCGCCAGATGCGGCCGCTGCAGTAGTCGCCGAAGAAGTAGTTGCCGGTCATCGTGTGCGCCGGCAGGTTCCTGAACACGAAGCCGCCGGTCACCGAGCAGCCGAGGGAGTGGTCGTACTCCATGACCGGGTCCACGGAGGGCACCGGGCAGTTGGCGTTCATGTCGCCATTCGGATCGCTGTAATTATGGGCGCCCTCGCGGCAGTCCCAGCCGTAGTTCCTGCCACCGGCGGCGCCGGCGGCCTGGAAGTCGATCTCCTCCCAGGCGCTCTGCCCGACGTCGCCGATGTAGAGATCGCCCGTCGAACGGTCGAAGCTGAAGCGCCAGGGGTTGCGCAGGCCGTAGGCCCAGACCTCGTCGGCGCCGGCGGTGGCCCCGGCGAAGGGGTTGCCGGCCGGAATGGCGTAGGGGGAGCCGTGGTCGACGTCGATGCGCAGGATCTTGGCGAGCAGGGTGTTGATGTTCTGCCCGTTCTCGTCGGGATCGCCGCCGTCGCCGCCATCCCCGGTGCCGATGTAGAGATAGCCGTCGTGTCCGAAGGCGATCTGGCCGCCGTTGTGGTTGCTCCGCGCGTGCGGGATGGTCAGCAGGACGGTGCCGGGAGTCGCGTCCGCGACGTTGGAGCCAGGGGCGGCATGGTAGTGCGCGATGGTGATGGCGCCGTCCGACTTGCGCGTGTAGTAGACGTAGAAGTTCCCGTTGGTCTCGAAGCCCGGGTGGAAGGCGAGCCCGAGGAGCCCCCGCTCGCCGCAGCCGCTGTTCGGGTCGCAGGTCGAGGTGAGCGACGAGATGTCGAGGAAGGGGGTCGCCAGCACCTGCGAGCCGTTCCAGATCCGGATCTGTCCGGTCTGCTGCACGATGAACAGCCTGCCGGAGCCGTCCCCGGCGTTGGTGACGCCGACCGCGTTGGGGAGGTTGCCGGTGATCTGGACGGTGGTGATGAAGCTGCCGGGCGCCGCGGCCGCAGGGGTCCATGCCCCGAGGCCGAGCAGAAGGAGGAGGCCTGAGAGTCCGAGGATGGCGATGCGTAGGGCTTTCATGAAATGGATGCATAGCAAAAACTGCACCACTTGCGCCTGAAATCAGAAGACCCTAAAAAGAAAAGCCTCCCGAAGGAGGCTCCATACATCGCATCGGAAACGAAGGCCGCCAGCCTTTTCAGGGGGGCGGCAGGTTGAACGCCGTGGAGACGAAGACCGACATCTGCGCCCGGTTCACCGCGGTCGCGGGGCAGTAGAGGCCGTTGCCGCAGCCGGCGGTGACCCCGCGGGCGACCAGCTCCTTGACCCAGATCGCGAAGGTGCTGAAGCAGGGGACGTCGTTGAATGGCGCCGAGAGGCAGGCGGGGCTCGGGCTGTAGCCCGCGCCTTCCTTGGTCACCAGGAGGAATACCGCCATCTGCTCGCGGGTCACCGGATTGTTGGGGCAGTAGAGGCCGCCGCCGCAGCCGGCGGTCACGCCGCGGGCGACCAGCTCGTTGACCCAGGGGGCCAGCGGGTCGGAGCAGGGGACGTCGGAGAATTTGGCGGTGACGCAGGGGGGCGGCACGTAGGCGCCGCCGTTCTTGGCGCGGAGCAGGATGAGCGCCATCTGGCCGCGGGTCACGTTGTCCTCGGGGCAGAAATTGAACGGCGAGATCCCGCACTCCGTGAAGATCCCCCGCCGGTACATGTTCTCGATGAACTTCCAGGCCCAGTAGCTGGGCAGGACGTCGGCGAAGGTCGACAGCACCACGTTGACGGTGACCGGAGTCGAGCTGGCCATGCCGTCGGCGTTGCTCACCTCGAGGTGAGCCTGGAAAGTCCCTGGAATCAACGGCGTGTTCCACGTCGGCGTGGCGCCGAGCAGGACGGTGTCGATGCCGGCAATCGTGAAAACCCAGCGGTAGCTCAGCGCCGGCCGCCCGGTCACCGTGGCCTGGAGGCTCACCGGCTGTCCGGCCCCGACCTGGAGGGGGATGTTGGTGCTGAGGATGTGCGGCTGGGGGTCGAGCACCACCACGGTCTTGGTTACCGAGGTACAGCCGGCGGCGCTGCAGGCCTGCAGGGTGACCAGCTTGGACCCGGAGGTCGAGAAGGTCGTCGTGGGGTTGCGCGCCGTCGAGGTGCCCGCGTGGGCGCCGGCCGCCAGGAGCAGCAGCGCCAGGCACGAAAAAAGGGCCCTCCGGAACGCCGGTAGGGGCCGCGAGCGGGGGTGAAACCGGACCATCGAGTACCTCCCGTGGCCACGCACCGACGAGCCGATGCGGACTCGTGAATCGGCCGGAGCCGGGGAGCGGGACCAACCGCGTCCGCCACCCGGAGAAGGGGAAGGGCGCCAACCTCGCCCCGTCCCCCTCCGGCCCCGGAGAGCCAACCCAACCAACCTGTTTTGTTTCAACTGTCCATCCCTATGAGCAATCCGCATACCTGGTCTGCTTTTATTGAAAACAAATGATTTACGGGCTTTGCCGGGTGTTGGATCGCCAAATTATGACGCGGGTTCTGCCAAGAATTGTCAGTCGCTTCGTGGGCGCTTGGTCCGGAAGGTGTACTAGCATCCAATGCGCCGATGCCACTCTTCCGCCGCAGGAGGCAGCCCGGCCTCTCCGCCCTCGCCGATCGGGCCTCGACGCGAACGTCCGGCGCGGTCCGCGCCTCCTGGGACGTCGACCTCCTGGTCTGGATCGGCGGCGATCCGGAGCGGACCGCGAAGGCGCTCGGCGACACCCTGGCGGAGTTGTGCGAGCGGCTCCCCGAGGCCTATGTGACCTTCCTGGTGGACGGGCCGGGGTGGGATGGGACGCTCCGCGCCTGGGCTCCCCGCTTTCCCGACCGCCGGGAGGTCCGCCTGCCGCGGGCCACGGACGTTCCGCAGACCCTCTACACGCTGGGCGTGGAGGGCTCCGCGCATTCCTGGATGGCATTCCTCTGGCCGGGCTGCGGGGTGAGCGGGGAGGGGGTACGCCGGCTGCGGGAGGCGGCGCGGGAGGGGGGGGACCTGGTCTACGGCGATCCCGCGGAGCCGGTGCCGGCCGATCTCTTCCATCCGGTGCAGCCCGGGTGGCTGCAGATGGCCGATCTCATCCCCATGCACAACTGCCTGCTGGCGCGCCGGTCCTGGATGGACGGCATCCGCCTCGACCCCGCGCCGCGGCTTCGGAGCGCCTTCTGGCAGGACTTCACGCTCCGTCTGAGCCGCGCGGGGCGCCTGGTGCACGCGCCGGCCGCCTCCGCGCCGGCGGTCTGGAGCTGGGAGACCTTCCCCTTCCGGTCCGCGCGGACCATGCCGACCGGCGATCCCGCGCCCCGCCCGCCGCTCAGGATCGTCCTCCTCTCCGGGCTCCTCGACGCGCACCAGAACCAGCTCTTTTTCTACAACTTCTTCGACCGGCTGGAGGGGGGGCTCGCCTGGCGGACGATCCTCTACGAGCGCTGCCGGCCGGAGGACCTCGCCGGCTGCGATCTCGCGATCTTCAGCCGCCCCCGCTTCCTGGAGGTGCCGGCGCTGCTCGATTGCTGCCGCGCCGCGGGCATCCCGTCGCTGGTGATGATCGACGACAACTGGAGCGCCGCCGGGGAGGAATTCGCCCGCTTCGAGCGGCTCTTCACCCCCGGCCGGCCGCCGTTCGAGATCTTCCTCGACAGCCTCCGGCGGGCGGACGCGGTGCTGGTCTTCAACCCGGTCCTGGAGGCGGAGGTGCGGCCGCTGGCGCGGCGGGTGTTTCGCCTCCCCCCCAACGTCGACCTCTCCCTCTTCGGCTCCCCGCCGGCGCCGCGCCCCCCGGGGTTTCTCGCCGGCTTCGCGGGCTCGCCGCGTTTCGAGGAGTCCGGCTTCCATGGCCTCGCCCGCTTCCTCGCCCGGCGCTCCGAGGCCCGGCTGCTGGTGATGGCGCACGAGCTGCCGGAGCCCCTGCGCGGGGTCGAACCGGACCGCCTGACGTTCGTTCCCTGGCGGCACGACTATGCCGCCTACGCCCGCGACCTCGCTGCGTTGCGCCCCGACGTGATGATCGCCCCGCTCGACGCGTCGCGGTTCTCGGCCTCCAAGATCCCGATCAAATTCCTGGAGTCGGCGGCGGCCGGCGCGGCGGGGATCTACTCGGCGGTGCCCCCCTACACGGAGCACGTGCGCGACGGCGAGACCGGCCTGCTGGTGGAGAATCGCGAGGAGGCCTGGGCGGAAGCCCTGGACCGCCTCTACAGCGATCCCGAGCTGCGCCGGCGGATCGCCGGGCGCGCCCTGAGCGAGGTGCGGGAGCGCTTCGCCACCGAGCGGGTGCTTCCCGCGTTTCTGGACCTATTGAAGACGGTGGCCGGCTGGAAAGATCAGCCATGAGGATCGCCTACCTTTCCCACCAGTCGGGGGTGGGCAGCGAGATGGCGCTGGTCCGCCTGCTCTCGGCCCTCGATCACGGGCGGTTCGAGCCGCTGGTGGTGATGCCGGAGGACGGTCCGCTACGCGCCGAGGTCGAGGCGCTGGCGATCCCCGTCCGCATCCTGCCGCTCGCCTGGTGGATCCCGGCGACGCACTGGAGCGCCGGTGCCTTCCTCGCCCAGCTCGAAGGGCTTGGCGAGCGGGCGGGCAATCTCGCGGGGGTACTGGCGACCGAGCGGATCGATCTCGTCCACACCAACACGATCGTCACCCTGGAAGGGGCGCTCGCCGCCGCCCGCCTGGGGCTGCCGCACGTCTGGCACAGCCGCGGGCTGTTCGGCGGCGGCTTCCCCCCCGCCTATCTCGACGATGCCGGGTTCTTCCTCTCGGCGGTCGGCCGGCTCGCCGACGCCGTCGTCTGCGTCTCGCGCGGGGTGGAGCGGCAGGCCGCCACGGCCGGCCAGCCGGGCCGCCGGCACGTGGTCTACGACGGCCTCGACCTCGACCGCTTCCTCGCCCGGCCGGCGGAGGAGCCGGCGGCGTTGCGGGTACGCTACGGGATCGGGGAGAGCGCCCGGGTGCTGGCGTGCGTCGGCGGCATCCAGCGGCGCAAGGGGCAGCTCGACCTGATCGAAGCCGCGGCGCCGCTGGCGCGGGAGTTTCCCGATTTGGTCCTGGCGTTCGCCGGCGCGGCCGGGGACGGCGAGTACCTGGAAACGTTGAACGCCCGGATCGCCGAGCTGGGCCTCGGCCCCCAAGTCCGCCTGCTCGGCTTTCAGCCCGACGTGCGCGGCCTGCTCGCGCTCTCCGAGATCCTCGTCCATCCATCCCACTCGGAAGGGTTCGCGCTGGCGATCCTGGAGGCGATGGCGGCGGGGCTGCCGGTGGTCGCCACCCGCTGTGGCGGGCCGGAGGAGATCGTCGAGGAGGGGGTGTCCGGCCTTCTGGTGCCGGTCGAGAGCCCGCGCGAGCTGTCCGGCGCCCTCCGCCGCCTGCTCGCCGATCCCGAAGGGGCGCGGGCGATGGGGCGGGCCGCCGCCGAACGGGCCCGCGCTTTCAGTCTGGAAGAGACGGCGCGGCGGATGGCGGAGATCTACCAGGGGGTGACCGCCCCCTCCCCGGAGACGCGGGAGGCGCGGGCGCGGCTCGCCGGCGCGGTGGCGGACGAGGTGCTCACCCGCGCCCGCCGCGCCGCCGCCGCCGCGGCCACGGACCCTCCAGCAGCGCCGCCACCCGCGCCACGTAATCCTCCTCGCGGTAGTTGGCTTTCACGTCTGCGAATGCGGCGTTCTGGATCGAGCGCCTGAGGCCGGCATCCGTGGCGAGCTCCAGGATCGCCTCGTACCAGGCCTGCTCGCCGGCGTGGGGCACCAGCAGGCCGGTCTCGCGGTCGGTCACCGAGTCGCGGTAGATGGCGGCGTCCGAGTAGATGCCGGCGATCCCCGCCGCGGCGTACTCGCGGTACTTGTTGTTGCTCTTGCAGCGGTTGAACCCGAGGTCGCGCAGGGGGGCGAGGCCGATCTCCCAGTCGAGCCCGTCGAGCGTCCGCCGGTACTCCTCGTAGGAGGAGCGCCAGGGGACGTGGGAGATCCCGGGGCGCCCCTCGAGGGCCCGCGGCAGGAAGCCGAAGAACTCGAAGGCGACCGGCCGCCGCTCCGCCAGCAGCCGGAGGATGGCGCCGACCACCGGCGCGAACTCCTCGTCCTTGTAGTAGCTGCCGAGGAAGCCGACCTTCACCGGCCCGGATTCCGTCCTCGCGGCCTTCGCGGCATGGCGGAGCGCGGGGGCGGAGCGGTCGACGGTCTGGTAGGCGCGGATGGCGACCACGTTCGGGTTGTAGGGGTGGAAGTAGGGGAGGGCGGACGGCGAGTAGACCTTCACCAGGTCCGCCGCGGCAAGCTGCCCCTCGATCTCGGGGCGCGCGGCGTCGAAGATCCGGCGCCAGGGGTGGTCGGGATCGGGGATCAGCTGGTCGAGCAGGAGCAGGTTGTCGTCGAGGTCGTAGACGGTCCGGCAGCCGGCCGCGCCGGCGGCGGTCATCACCTCCAGGCTCCGCTGCGAGATGCCGCGCATCGAGATCACGGCGTGGAAGCTGTGGAGCTCCTCGACCGGCACCTCGGCCGCCGGCAGCATCAGCCACCGCCGGTGGGTCGCCGCCTCTAGCCGGGGGAGCGGGTGGCCGTAGCAGAGGAGGACCGAGGTCGTGTAGGCGTCGTAGGTGACCAGCACCCGCTTGCGCCGCGCCGCCCAGTAGAGCCGGCGAGGGAGGTTCAACTCTGAGTCCCGCCGCGCTCGGCGACGGCTTCGCGCAGCGCCGCCGAGACGCGCCGCACCTCCTCGCGGCCGAGCCGCAGGTGCATCGGCAGAGAGATCAGCCGCTCGCTCGCCCGCCGCGCCCGCGGGGCCGTGCCGTCGGCGTAGGCGTACATCCGGTAGAGGGTGTTGTCGCGGTAGTGGACGCCGGGGAAGACCCCGCGCCGGTTCATCCCCACCATGATTTCGTCGCGCAATCCGTCGCGGTCGCCCACCAGCACCTGGTAGAGGTGGCGGGAGGGGGTGGTGCCCGGCGTCATCGGCACGGTCTCGACGCCGGGGGCGCCGGCCAGCTCCTCGTCGTACCAGGCGGCGAGTTGCCGGCGGTGCTCGTTGTCCTCCTCCAGGTATTTGATCGCCACCAGCCCGAGGCCGGCCATGATCGAGTTGCCGTGGTACTTGTAGCCCACGTGCTCGACGTCGTAGAGCCACTTGTAGGTGCCCCCCTCAAGGGTGCGGGCGTAGGTGTCCTTGTTGATCCCCAGCCAGGTCCATTTGCGGACCTCCTCGTCGAGAGCGGGGTCGGCGAAGCAGATCATCCCGGAGTCGGCGGTGGGGAGGTTCTTCACCGCCTGGAAGGAGAAGACGGTGGCGTCGGCGTCCCAGCCGGCGTGGCGATCGCCGATCCGGGTCCCCGCCATGTGCGCCGCGTCGAGGATCAGCCGCAGCCCCCGCTCGCGGCAGAGCCGCCGGATCTGCTCGTAAGCCCCGGCGTTGCCCCCCAGGCCGACGAAGCAGATGGCGCGCGTCCGCGGGGTGATCCGCTCGGCGACCGACCGCGGGTCGAGGCAGAGCGACTCGTCGACGTCGGCGAAAACGGGGTGGAGATCCTCGTAGAGGATGGCGTGGTTGGTCGAGACGAAGGTCAGTGGGGTGGTGACGACCTCGTCGCCGGGCGCCCAGCCGTCGCGCTCCTTGAGCAGCTTGAAGGCCAGGTGGAGGCCGGCGCTGGCCGAGTTGAGGAAGTGAGAGTGGGGGAGGGCGGTGTACTCGCCCCAGGCCTTCTCGAAGGCGACGGTCTTGAACCCCAGGCCGGTCCACCCCTTCTCCAGGCACTCCCGGATCTCGGCCAGGGACTCGTCGACGCGGAAGGTGGGGACGAAGAGGTGGATCGGTTCTGCCATCGGATTCTCTCAGTCGAGGCGGGCGGCGAGCTGCCGGAAACGCCGGCCGCCGTGCTCGTAGGAGCCGGTCTCGGTGAAGCCGAGGCGGCGGTAGAGCCCCTCGGCGGCGTCGTTGCCGGCGAGCACCTCGCAGCGGAGGTCGCGCACGCCGATCGCGCGGGCGTGGTCCATCAGCAGCTCCAGGCTCCGCCGCCCCCAGCCGCGCCCGCGGTGCTCGGGGGAGACCACGAACCGCCCCCACTCGGCCGCGGCGCCGTCGGCGGCGAGATCGTAGAGGGCGATCGTCCCCACCGGCTCGCCCGCCACCTCGACGACGAACCAGCGGTCGGTGTTGCCGGGCTGGAAGTAGCGGTCGAGGTAGGCCCGGTGCGCCGCGAAGGGGACCTCGTCGGCGCCGCGGAACTGGGCGCGGGTGCCGGGGTCCATGCGCCAGCGGTAGAGGTCCTCCACGTCCTCCGGAGTGACCTCCCGCAGCCGGACCTCGCCGCCGGCGATCGCGCGCGGGCCGCGGTCGATCACGGGATCTCCTCGCCCAGCCGCTCCAGGATCCCCGGCCAGACCGCCGGCCAGGTGTGCTCGGCGAGCACCCGCTCCCGGCCGGCCCGGCGGACCGCCGCGGCCTCTGCCGGATGGTCGAGGTAATGACGGACTTTGCGCAGCAGTTCGCCGGTGGAGTCGAAGCCGACGATCTCGCGGCCGTAGGTGAGGTAGCGCTCCACCTCGGCGAAGCGGTTGGTGAACACCAGCGCCCCGGCGGCGGCGAAGTCGAAGAGGCCGACCTTGACCAAGGCGTGGCCGCCGCCGGTGAGGAAGAAGATCACCGTGATCCGCGCCGAGCCGAGCGCCGCCAGCACGTCGTCGCCGTAGATCAGGCCGCGGCTGGCGACCCCGTGCTCCTGCCACCCCTCGCCGTAGACGTGGGTGTCGAAGCTCTGGGCCAGGGCGCGCACCGGCTCCACCCGGTCCGGGTGGGCGCGGCCGAGCACCAGCACCTCGCAGGCGAGCTCCGGACGCGGCGGCGCCGGATGGAAGAACGCCTGGTTGGTGGCGATCGGGAGCACCCCCGCCCGCGCGCCGAGCGCCTCGTAGCGGGGCACGCAGGCGGGCGCGTTGGTGAGGAAGAGGTCGAAGCTCGCCGCGATATGGCGGGTCGCCGGCTCGAAGACGTCCGGATCGGAGAGCGCGATGCCCAGCAGGCAGGTCTGGCGCCGCAGCTCGCGGGCGTCCCCGGGGCGGAAGGAGAGCCCGCCGGCGTTGCAGATCACGAGGTGGGGGGCGAAGCGCTCGAGCGGCTCCCGCAGGTGCTCCCAGCGCAGCCAGACCGGGCCGGTGGTGCCGCGGTCGTAGAGCCGCCCCTCGGTGTCGAGCGCCTCGCGGTGCTCGTCCGTGGCGTACTCGAAGACCTCGGCGCCGGCGGCGCGCAGGCCGAGCATCATCTGCCGCACCATGTCGTTGGCGCCGCGCCAGTAGCCGCCGACATGAAAGGCGCGCAGGCGGCTGGGGTCGGTGACGGGGAGGCGCATCCGTGGGCTTCTCGCGAAACCCACGGATTCTAATCCATTGCCGGGGAGCTCAGGGGGCGGGGGGGACCGGCAGGCTGAAGGTGGTCGACAGGAAGACCGACATCTGGTCCCGGTTCACCACGCTGCCGGGGCAGTAGTTGCCGCCGCCGCAGCCGGCGGTCACCCCACGCTTCACCAGCTCGTTCACCCAGGGGGCGAAGGAGCTCGAGCAGGGCATGTCGGCGAACGCTGGGGTGGTGCAGGCGGGCGGGCTCCAGCCCGGCCCCTGCAAGGTGGCCAGCAGGAAGACCGCCATCTGGCCGCGGGTCACCGAGCTGCCGGGGCAGTACTTGCCGCCGCCGCAGCCGGCGGTCACGCCGCGCCGCACCAGCTCGTTGATCCACGGGGCGTAGGAGCTGGAGCAGGGGACGTCGGAGAACATGGGGGTGGTGCAGGCCGGCGGCACGTAGCTGCCGCCGCTCTTGGCCCGAAGCAGGAAGAGCGCCATCTCGTCCCGGGTCATCGCGCCAGAGGGGCAGTAGTTGCCGCCGCCGCAGCCGGTGGTCACGCCGGCGTTCTCGATCGCCTCGGTCCACCGCCAGGTCCAGTAGTTGTAGGGCACGTCGAGGAAGGTGTGGTAGTCGTAGGAGGCGCACTGCTTGTCGACGACGGCGATGGCGGCGCCGCGGCCGTCCGCCTTCAGGAAGGCGGACATGGTGGCGTCGGCGGGGTTGGGCGGATCGTGGTGGCCGAACCCCATCGTATGGCCGAGCTCGTGGGTCAGCGTCTCCTTGAAGCTGGTCTCGCCCACGCACTGGGCGCCGTTGTTGACCACCGCGAAGGTGGACAGGATCGGGTGCCAGGGCTGGCCGTCGTAGGTCTGCGTGGTCGTGGTGTCGTAGAGGGCGCCGCCGAAGGCGAGCGTCCCGTTGCAGGGCGGGGCGAGGTCTGCGATGTCGCCGCAGGGGTCGTTGAAGATCACCGCCCCCTCGTCGTAGTTGAAGCCCCCGGCGCAGCTGATGTTGCTCGCCCGGGAGCCGCCGTAGACATAGCGGATCACCGAGTCGGAGTGGTTCGTCCACGCCGCGAGCCCCTGCTGCACCGCGCCGACGCCGCCGTCGGAGATCCCGGTCTGCCCCGGCGTGGTGGAGACCATGGTGACCGTCTTGCCGGTCTCGAAGCCGAACCAGCGGATCGGCAGGCCGTCGGTGCCGTCGGTCAGGAAGACGCAGTGGGCCGGGCTGTTCTGGAGCGCCTTGAGCTCGGGGGCGGTCAGCGCCGCCGCCGCGACCTTCTCGCCGCTCCAGGCCGCCCCCTTCACCACCTCCCGCAGGTGCGGGAGCAGCGCGCTCTTGCGGTAGAGGCCGACCGGCTCCGCGGCGGATTTGGCACTGGCCACCGGCCGGAGGTCGATCGTCCCGGCTTCCGCCAGGGGGCGCAGCAGGTCGGTCCCGGCGACCTGCTCGAGGAGGCCGTAGGCCATCATCTTCGAGCGCCACTGCCCGCCGGGCGCGCGGTCGAGGAAGAGGAGATAGTCGTGCCCGGTCGCGAACCGCGGCGCGCCGCCCACGACCGCGGCCCTGTCTTTCAGCCGGCCGCCCGGCTCCCGCACCTCGAAGACGTCGCCGGTGCCGTCGCCGGCGACCGCCTCCAGCCGGTGGAAGCGGGTCACCGTGAAGGGGATGGCCTCCCCGTCCTCGGACCACGACTCCACGGCCTCTGCAAAAGTTACCGTCTGACTGGTTTTGGCCAGCTGGCCGAGGTCGGAGGGGGAGACCACGGTGGTCGCCCGCACCGGCGTGGCGGGGGAGAGGAATCGGGAGGCTGAGATCACCAGCGATACGACGAGCAAGCGCCTGGTCATAGAGGTCTCCACACGAGATGGGTCAGCGCTTTACGTCCGGCCAGACACCTTGCCGGTCCGCAGGAGGATGGCCACGCGAGCCGCGTGCCAGGTCCGGCACGCCTTTTGCTCAATGGATCATCGTTGTCGGTCCCGCTCGTACAGGGGAGAGCAGGTCTTCGCTTAGAACAAATCGACGGGCTCGGCTCTTCCGCGAAGTTGAGTTTCATCAAAGGAGTTCCTTCCATGCGGCAAGCCTCTCGGATCGTCTTTCCTCTCCTGGCGCTCTTCCTGATCGCGGTGCTCCCGGGCCATGCGACGACCATCGCGCCCCCCTCCAACCTGGGGGATCTCGCCCGGATCAGCCGGTCGGTGGTCCTGGCGGAGACCGTGGACGCGCGCGCCGAGCTGCGGGGAAAGATCCCCTATACGCTCACCACCTTCCGGGTCCTCCAGACCGTGGCGGGGGAGGACGCCGGGCGGACCCTGACGCTCGAGACCGTGGGGGGTGAGGTGGGGGACGTCGGCTTCCGGGTGCCGGGCACGCCCGGCTTCGCCAGGGGCGAGCGCTACCTCCTCTTTCTCGATCCGGCTCCCGGCGGAGCCTGGCGGCTGAAGATGTCCTCTTACGGCCTGCTCCGTGAGGTTCCCGGTACCGGTCTCCTGCAGCCGGTCGCGGAGGCCGGCGAGCTCGACGTCCTGCCGCGCGGCGGCGTCGAGCCGGTCGGGACCTACCGCGAGAAGGACCTGCTGCCGCAGCTCGCCGCGGCCCGCTCCGGAACGCCCTGGAACCGCGCCGCCGCCGCGGCGACGAGCCAGGACCTGGACCGGCTCGCCAAGGCGGCCGTGACCGCCAGGACGACCAACCTGCCGGGCGTGTACGTGCAGAACGCCCCCTCGGCCTGCCGCTACGTCGCCGCCGACCCGAACGGCGCCACCCCCGACTTCACCCCGGTGCGCTGGTTCGGGTTCGAGACCGGCACCACGGTCAACGTCTGGCACACGACCCCGGGCCAGGTGGGGATCTCGGACGGCGGCGTCGCCGCCGTCCAGAACGGAGCCGCGGCGTGGACCAACCACAACGCCTCGGCGATCAACCTGCACTACTCGGGCTCCCGGGCCAGCGGCGCCAGCTGCGGAACCAACAACGGTTTCGTCTCCGGCGAGGTGACGTTCAACGACCCCTGCAACCAGCTCGCGCCGCTCGACGCCTCCTGCACCCCGGCTCCCGGCTGGACCGGCTCGACCTGCTGCGGCACGGTGGCGCAATACGGCTACGCCTACAATCCCAGCCAGACGATCTCCTACGACGGCAACCCCTGGCACCCGCTCACCGGCCTCTCCGTGGTGGTCAACAACGGCTCCCAGTGCCTCGGCGAGACCGACTTCCAGGAGATGATGACGCACTTCCTGGGCCACAGCCTGGGCTTCGAGCACCACGCCGACTCCGACGCCACGATGTACGTCAGCCTCGGCGTCCACCCGCCGCGGGGCGCCACCCTCGCCGCCACCGACAAGGCGTGCGCCTCCTTCGCGTACCACACCTATCTCGACGTGCCCTACAACTACTTCGCCTGGAAGTTCATCGAGACGGTCAAGAACGCCGGGGCGATGGACAATTGCGGCGCCGGCAACTTCTGCCCCACCGGGCCGGTGACACGCGGCTCGATGGCCATCTACCTGCTGAAATCCAAGGAAGGCTCCTCCTACGTGCCGCCCGCCTGCACGACCGCCACGTTCGCCGACATGCCCTGCTCCGACCCCCTGGCCCCGTGGGTCGAGGAGCTCGTCCGGCGGGGTGTGACGGCCGGCTGCGGCAACGGCAACTACTGCCCCGGCAACCAGGTGACCCGCGCGCAGATGGCGGTCTTCCTGATCAAGACGCTGGAAGGGCCCTCCTACGTGCCGGCCTCCTGCACGACGCCGCCGTTCAACGACGTGCCCTGCTCCAGCCCCTTCGCCCCCTGGGTGAAGGAGATCACGGTGCGCGGGATCACGGCCGGCTGCGGCAACAACAACTATTGCCCCGAC
The DNA here is from genome assembly GCA_963698025.1 of uncultured Acidobacteriota bacterium. Taxonomy (GTDB): domain Bacteria; phylum Acidobacteriota; class Thermoanaerobaculia; order Multivoradales; family UBA5704; genus DATARR01. The sequence continues at coordinate 6,726,363 of OY969112.1, forward strand.
ACCGTGCTGAACCGCGGGCAGATCGCGGTCTTCCTGACCACGAATTTCAGCCTGCCCCAACCCTGACGGGCGCGGAGACTTGCCATCCGACCCGAGTGGCAGCTCCTGGTCGATCTCTGCCTGGAGACGCGCGGCGGGACCGGCGCGACCGACGCGAGGATCGCGACCCTCGCCGGTCTCGCCGACCGCCTCAAGGTCGAGTCCTACATCCTCGAAGCCCTGAGCCCCCGCCAGCAGCGGCTGGACCCCGGGATGGCGGGATGGCTCGCCGACCTGCGGCGGAAGGTCTTCGCGGTGACGGTGGACAACCTGCGCCGTGACGAGGAGCTGCGCGACGGGCTGGCCCGGCTCGACCGGGCGGGGATCCCGTTCATCCTCCTCAAGGGCTCGGGTCTGCGGGCCGAGCGGCCGGGGCTCGCCGGCCGCTTCCAGTGCGACGTCGACGTGCTGCTGCGGCGGCTGGACCTGGAGCGGGCCGAGTCGATCCTCACCGCCCTCGGCTTCGCCCTCGACGAGTCGTACCTCGACCGCGAGGGCCTGCTGCGCGGTCACTTTCATCTCGGCTACCAGCGGCGCGGCGCCACGGTAGAGCTGCACTGGGACATCGACGTCGCCTCCCCCCCCGGCTTCGTCGACCGGCTCTGGGAGCGCAGCCGCACGGTGGATCTCGACGGGCGGACCCTGCGCGTCCTCGCCCCCGAGCATCAGCTCCTCGTCGCCTGCCTCCACCTCTCCCGCCACGCCTTCTGCGCCGGCCTGCGCTGGCTGGCGGACCTGAAGCGGCTGCTGCCCATCGCCGCGGACGTCCGCGAGCGGTTCGTGGAGGAGGCCCTGCCGTGGCCTCGGCGAGCGGTCTACTGCCCCCTCTGGCTCCTCGCCCTCCAGGGTGTGCCCGGAAGCGAGGCTTTTCTGGATGGTCTGGAGGCCGGCCCCGCTGAGCGCCGGGTGCTCCAGCACCTGCTGACCCCCCTGCTCCTGGAGGAGCCCTGGCTGGGCCTGCCCGCCTGGAGGGGCGCCAAGGCCCTGCACGCTTGGCTGTTCTCGGACCGCTCCCTGCTCTCCCTGCTACCCGAGGTCTGGGGGGAGGGTTTTCTGCGGCGCTGGCAGGTGACAGGCTGAGCGTTCAGCTTCGCGCGTCACCCCCCGTCAGCAGCGTCAGCGCCGCCCCCCCCGCCCCCTCGGGGGTGGAGGAGCGCAGCAGGTGAGCCCGGCATTGCGCCGAGAGGCGGATCATGTCCATCAGCGCTTGGCCGTACTCGAAGGCGGGGGACTTGATGACGGCGCGCAGCAGGTGGTGGGCCGCCTCGGCCTGGCTCAGGCGAGAGACCTCACCCCCCGCTCGCGCCCCCCGCTCCAGGACGAGCAGGTCCGCGACCGGCGGCGGCGAGCGGCTCGCCGTCCCTGGAAAAGGATAGTAGTCCCCTGGATAGGACGGCGGGCGCGGCGGGATCCGCTCCAGGAGCCGCGGGGAGTACTCGCAATCCATGTGGAGGGCGCGGGGGAAGCGCTCCACAGCCAGCGTGCCGTGGACGATGGGGCAGAGGTCGTCCGTCACCAGCGGCAGGCCGCTCGACCCGAGCCAGAGCGTCAGGCTGGTCTTGCCGGCGCCCGACTCGCCGAGGATCAGGCAGGTGCCGCGCGGCCCCTCGACCGCTCCGGCGTGGAGGACGTAGCGGTCGGCGGCACGGGAGATCGCCTCGCTGACCAGTCGGTACTCGATCTGCGAGCTGAGCGGGGCCTCCTCAACCTTCAGCCTCCAGGCCGTGCCGCCGGGACCGGAGAGCAGGGCCTCGGAGCCGTCCCCTATAACCTCCAGCCGGAAGTCGAGGGCCTCCGCAGACGGATCGGCGGCGGGGAAGCCCTGAAGCAGGGCGTCGAGGTCCCGCCGGAGGCCGGCCGGCACGCCGTGGCAGCGGAAGGCCCGGCCGAGAAGTATCCATCCGGGATCTACGCGTTCCATTGCAGAAATTGCCGGGCGACCAGATCCCCAACGAATGCGGCGAGGTCCCCCTCCTCGATGGGGTTTTCTGGAAAAATCTGGCTCATCTCTTGCAATATAGACGAGAGTGTATGCTGACCGTCGGCGTAGCTGCAGAGCAGGGCGGCGGTATGATTGAGGCTGAGGCTTTGATCGAGCTCTTTGGAATACAGCACCGCGCTCCCGTCTCCCAGCGGTTCCAGCTTGACGCCGGACCCCAGGGTGAATGTGGAGGCGGGGCCGGGACGCGAGCCCTGGTCAGGGATTCTGTCTCGTTCTGGCAAGTTGGCCTCGTTTTGGAAGTGAAGGGCTCTGCTCCGTCGGTCAGCACGCTCGCGCAGTCAGGCTTTTGAATATAATGACTGCGCTTCACCAGGGTCAAGAAGTGCAACAGGAGGTGAGCATGGACGTCAATTCGCTGTCAGACCGGAGAATCTTCCTCAAGCGGACGATCATGGGTGCGGGCCTCGCCTTCGCGGCGCCCACGATCCTGTCGTCCCTTGGCTCGGGCGCTCTCCAGGCCCAGGCCAGCGGGGCGGTCGGCGCGGCCGGCAATCCCTACGGGACCAACGACGGCCACCATATGTAAGCCCGGACGGCCACCCGGCCGTTCCCTATAGAGCTCGTTCTCGCCTCTCGCGGCTCGCCCGGGGGGCTTTCTCTTTTTGGGGGCGCCAGCCCCAGCCTCTTCTCTACATCCGGGCTATAGTCTCACTCAAGGTATGTCCGCGAACATCAGAGAATGCTCTCCGTGAAGATCCTGGCCGTCTACGGCACCCGTCCGGAGGCGATCAAGATGGCCCCCGTCATCGGCGCCCTGCGGCGCTCCGGGGCTTTCGCGGTGACCGTCTGCACCACCGGCCAGCACCGGGAGATGCTCGACCAGGTCCAGGATCTCCTCGGGCTGCGGCCGGACCTCGACCTCGAGCTGATGCAAAGGGATCAGCGGCTCAACGGCCTCGCCGCCGCCGCCCTGGCCGCCATCGACGAGGTGCTGGCCGCCCGCCCGGCCGACTGGCTGCTGGTCCAGGGGGACACCACCACCGCCATGGCCGCCGCTCTCGCCGCCTTCCACCGCGGGGTGCGCGTGGGGCACGTGGAGGCGGGGCTGCGGACCGGCGACCTGGCGCGGCCGTTCCCCGAGGAGGCCAACCGGCGGATCATCGACACCCTGGCCGCCGCCCTCTTCGCGCCCACCGAGCGGGCCGGCCGCGCCCTGCTCGCCGAGGGGTGCGACGCCGCCCGCGTCCACGTGGTGGGCAACACCGTGATCGACGCCCTGCAGCTCCTCCCCCGGGAGGCGGAGGCGGCTCCGGAGCGCCCTGAGGTGCTGATCACCGTCCACCGGCGCGAGAGCTTCGGCGCGCCGCTGCGCGAGATCTTCGCGGCGCTGCGCCGTCTCGCCGAGAGCTTCCCGGGCGTCGATTGGATCTACCCCGTGCACCGCAACCCCAACGTGCGGGAGCCCGCCCGCGAGATCCTCGGCGGGCTGCCGAATCTCCAGCTCCACGACCCCTTCGACTACCGCGAGCTGGTGCGGCGGCTCGCCCGCTGCCGGTTCGTCCTCACCGACAGCGGCGGCATCCAGGAGGAGGCGCCCACCTTCGGCAAGCCCGTGCTCGTGCTGCGCGAGACCACCGAACGGCCGGAAGGGGTCGAGGCCGGCGTCGCCCGCCTGGTGGGGACCGGCCGCGAGGGGATCTTCGCGGCGGCGGCGGAGCTGCTCACCTCCACGGCGGCCTACGAGGCCATGGCGCGGGCGGTTAACCCCTACGGGGACGGCCGTGCGGCGGAGCGGATCGCGGCCATCCTCGCGGGCGAGCCCTGGACCCCCTTCCGCCCGGTCGTCCCGGCCGCCGTTCCCTCTCTCTCGGCGCGCTGAGCCGCGCGACGGAACGAGATGGCCAGGGCACGCAGCATCCTCATCGCCGGGTACTACGGGTTCGGCAACGCCGGTGACGAGGCCATCCTCGCCGCCATGGTCCGCGAGCTGCGCGCCCTGCGCCCCGGCCTCGAGCTGACCGTCGCTTCCGGAGACCCCGCCGCCACCGCGGCGCGGCACGGCGTCCGCGCCGTCCCGCGGGACGACCTCGCGGCGGCGATCGCGGCGATCCGCGAGAGCGATCTCGTGATCCTCGGCGGCGGGGGTCTGTTCCAGGACTACTGGCGCGTTCCGCCCGAGGCGCTCCTCACCGCCCGCCAGGGGGGGCTCCTCACTTACCTCTCCTTTCCCGTGCTGGCGGCGCTGCTCGGCCGGCCGGCGATGCTCTACGCCGTCGGCGTGGGACCGCTCGACACGCCAGAGGGGAGGGAGCAGACCCGGGTGGCCTTCGAGCTCAGCCGCCGGGCCACCGTGCGCGATCCCGGCTCGCTCGCCCTGCTCGCGGAGCTCGGGTTCCCCGTTCCGGAGGGGGGGCCGGTCGAGCTGGCGGCCGATCCCGCCTTTCTGCTGCCGCCGCTGGTGGGGGCGGAGCTCGACGCGCTCCTCGCCGGGCTGGGCGCCGGATTGGAGGAGATACCGCCGGGCGAGCGGCTCACCGGCGTGGCGCTCCGCCCCTGGGACTTCGGCGTCGAGCCTGGGGTCTGGGAGGCCGAGATCGCGCGCGCCCTCGACCTCCACCTCGCCGATGCGCCCGGAAGGCTCCTCTTCCTCCCGTTCCAGCCCGCGGACGATCTCGCGGTCGGCCGGAGGATTGTGGCGCGCCTCGCGCGGCCGGAGCGCGCCCTCGTCGTCGACCGCCCGCTGGACCCCGAGGAGCTGGCGGGCTTGCTCGGCCGCTGCGAGCGGGTGCTGGCCATGCGCTTCCACGCCGCCCTCTTCGCCCTCGCCGCCGGAGTGCCCACCGCCTGCCTAGCCTACGACCCGAAGGTGGCCGCGCTGCTGGCGGGCGCCGGCCTGGCCGATCTCGCGCTCCCTCCGGACCGCTGGCGAGCGGAGGAGGTGGCGGAAGCCCTCCGCCGGGCGGCCGGACCTGAACCCGGCTTCGGTGAGAAACAGCGGCAGCTCGCCCGGCGGAGCGCTGCCGTCGCGATCGAAGCTCTCGACGCCGGCCCCCCTTACCGGCCTGGGGCGCGGCGGTTCCTCGACGAGCTGGCGCTCGCCAAGGTCGCCGCCGTCCTGCGGCTGGAGGGGGAGCACGAAGAGCTGCGCCGGCTGGTGGAGGGGGTGCGGGCCGAGATGGCGGCAACCCAGGGAGAGCTGGAGCGGCTCCGGCAGGACTGGGAAGCCCGCGGACGGTCGCTCGACTCCTATCGCGAGCAGCGCGAGACCCTGCTGCGCGAGAGGAACGATCTCGACCGCCGGCTGACCGCCCTGGAGCGGACGCTCGCCTATCGCATCGTCTCGCGCTTCTGGCGCCTGATGCGCGGTCTCTTCCCCGAGGGCTCCCGCCGCCGGAAGGTCTACCGGCTCGGCCGGCGCGTCGTGGGCAGACTGCTCGGCGCCGGCGATCCGGCCGGTCCCGAATCCTCCTGGCGGGAGGGGACGGGCGGCGCCCCAGGCGCGGACGCACCCGAAGCCACGGCGCCGGATCCCCGGGCCGACCTCCTCGATTTCGAGGAGCGGGTGCGCGCCGGCGGCGCCTCCCGAGTGGTGGCGATCTTCTCGGGTACCCAGCTCCTGGAGAGCGAGGGGCAGCGCCCCACCCAACTCGCGCTCGCCCTGGCGCGGCGCGGCGTGCCCGTCGTCTTCGTCTACTGGCGCTGGTGGGACCATGAGTGGCGCCCGCAGGACCGCTTGGAGGAGGGGATCGTCCAGATCCCGATCGACGTCGTGACCCGGCACCCCGAGACGCTGACCGCCGCCTTCGAGGGGCTGGAGCGGATCGCCCTCTTCGAGTTCCCCCACCCCGGCTTCTTCGAGACGCTCTCCACGGCGAGCTCGGCCGGCTGGATCACCGTCTACGACGCGATCGACGACTGGCAGGAGTTCCACCGCGTCGGCCAGGCGATCTGGTACGACGAGGAGCTCGAGCGCCACCTGATCGGCGCCTGCGACGCCGTGTTCGCCATCAACGAATCCCTGGCCGGCCGCGTCCGCGAGCTGGGAGGCTCCGGCGTCGAGCTCCTGGGCAACGGCCTCAAGCCGGGGATTGGGGAGATCGGCGAGCCCCGTCCACTGGCCCGGGGGGAGGTCACGGTGGGCTACTTCGGCTACCTGGCCGCCGCCTGGTTCGACTGGGAGACGGTCGCCGAAGCCGCACGCCGCCGCCCCGCCTGGCGCTTCTACCTGATCGGCTACGGCGGCTCTCCCGAGGGGATCGACCTGCCGGCCAACGTCGAGCTGCTCGGCAAGCAGCCGCAGGCCGACCTCGCCGCCTTCGCCGCCAATTGGGACGCCGCCCTCATCCCCTTCAAGCCCGACCGCCTGGCGATGGGAGCCGATCCGATCAAGACCTACGAGTACCTCGCCATGGGCCTGCCGGTGGTGGTGACCGGCGTGTTTCCTCCCGTGGGGGGGAGGCGTTCGTCGCCCGCGCCGAGGGGATCGAAGCGTTCCTGCGCGAGATCGAGCGGGCGGCGGCGCGCAACGATCCCGGGGAGATCGCCGCCCGCCGCGCCTTCGCCGCCACCTGCACCTGGGACCACCGGCTGGAAGCCCTGCTCGCCGCGCTCGCCGAGGGGCGGCAGCGGGTGGCGGAGAAGCGCGCCCTGCTCGGGAGCCGGACGTGAAGGTCCTGTTCGTCTACAAGTACCTGACCCTGGGCGGCGTCGAGGCCGTGCTGCGCGCCCGGCTCGACGGGCTGGCCGCCTCGGGGATCGAGGCGCACGCCTGGTTCTTCCACGACTATGGCGGCCGCTCGATCTTCCGCGGCCGCGAGGACCGCCTCCACGTCGGCCCCGTCGAGGAGTGCCTCCGCTTCGCCCGCCGGGAGCGCTTCGACCTCCTCTCCTCGATCGACTCCGAGGAGGTCCTCCCCGGCTTCACGGCAGGCGCGCCGGAGCGCCCGCGGCTGGTGATGGAATGCCATTCCGCCTACCTCGCCAACATCGAGTACCTCCGCGGCCTCGCCGCCTACCGGCCGGCGGCGGTCTTCACTCCCTCGGAGGGGCAAGGGAGGCTGGTGCGCGAGCGGGTGGGGGGGAGATCCCGGTACGGGTGGTCCCCAATCCGCTGCGGCGGGAGTTCGTCGAAGAGCCGCCGCCGTTCCCCGCGCCGCCGCCGCGCCCGGCGGTCGCCTGGATCGGCCGGCTCGACGATCACAAGAACTGGCGGGGGTTCGTGGAGATCGCCGGCCTGCTCGGCCGCCGCGGGGTGGAGCACGAGGCCTGGATCATCGGCAAGCCGGTCGAGGCGGACGGCCCGGCGCGGCTGCTGGCGGCGGCGCGCGAGGAGAAGGCCCTGCGCCGTCTGCGCTGGTTCGGCGCCCTCCCCTACGGCCGCATCCCCACCTTCCTCGACGCCGTGCGGGACTCCGGAGGCGTGGTCGTCTCCACCTCGCGCGGCGAGTCCTTCGGCCTCACCATCGCCGAGGCCATGGCCCGCCGCTGCGCCGTGGCCGCGCCGGACCATAGCGCCTTCCCCGAGTTCGTCGAGCAGGGCCGCACCGGCGCCCTCTTCACCCCCGGCAACGCCAATTCCGCCGCCGACCGCATCCAGGAGCTGATCGCCGACGCCGGTCTGCGGGCGGAGATGGGGGCGAGGGCGCGGGATTCGGTGCTGGCGAGGTACGCGCCGGAGCCGGCGCTGGCGGTGCTGGCGGAGGAGTTGCGGCGGGTGGTGGCGTTTTCGTAGGGGCGGGGCTCGTCCCCGACCTCGCCCCGCAAGGGCGAAATTTATCCAGCCTGGGGTGTCAACCCCAGGACCGGATCACCCAATCCCTGCAAGCCCCGCAGGGCCGACACCCTCGGCGGGAGCTTCGAATCGGCAAGACCTGCCGGCCCTGCGGGGCTTGTTGATGTTGGCGGCCTCCTACCTGGGGTTGACACCCCAGGCTGGATAAATCCCGCCCTTGCAGGGCGAGGGACGGGGACGAGCCCCGCCCCTACGTTTCTATCCTGCTTTTCTCCCCTCTCCCGGGTCGGGAGAGGGGCCGGGGTGAGGGCTCAGTGCCCGCACGCCCCGCCCGAAGCCGCCGTCAGCACCCCGTTCTCCGAGGCGATCTTGCGGTCATAGCAAGTCCCGTCGGTGGCCAGCGCGGAGTACTCCTGCGAGCTTTTCCGGTCCTGGAAGCCGGTGATGTTCCCAGCGGCGTCGAAGAGCAGCGTATCCGCGGATTTGACCTCGTTGGACACGGCGCCGAGGAAGGGGCGGCCGCCGCCCACCCGGGCCTCCTGGCTCTCGAACTTCTGATCGACGACGGTCGTCTGCGCGCCCGAGCCGTCGGCGTTGGTTAGGAAGGAGTAATTCAGGGTCAGCGGATAGGAGAAGTGCCGGTCGACGTGCGCGACGTCATGGGGACCCCGGGTGTCCACGGCCGAGATCACCTGCGTGCCCTGCTTGATCTTCTGGACGTACTGCGCATCCGAGATCACGAACTGCTGTCGGTTCGAGAAGCTCACCGTCTGCCGCACCGTGGTCTCCACCCGGCCGTGCGACGTGTTGACGTACCCCGCCAGCGTGAACCGCCGGTCGGACCGCGTGGAGACCGTGCCGGTGACCGTGCCGTCCGCCGCCGTGGCGAGGTTCTCCTGCACCGCCGGGGGCTGAACGGTACCGATCGTGTTCTGGGTGACCGCGCCCGTCACGTGGCTGGTTCCACGGTCGAGATAGAGCAGCAGCGACGCCGCCACCAGGAAGTAGTTGTTGGCGTTGTAGACGCTGACCCCCACCTGATGCGGCTGGCCGTTGCTGAGCACCCCCGCGAACGGCGTGAGGTCGACGCGGTAAGGGAGGAAATTGAGCGTCTGGACGCCGGGGATCGGCCGCCAGAGCAGCGGATCGATGCCGCCAGTGAAGATCCACGGATAGACCGGCGCGACGCCGGCCGGCTGGCCGTCGATCGTCACCTCCGCCTCGCGGAACGAGGTCCCCGGGCAGCTGAAGAGCGTGTCCGCCACGTCGTCCGGCACGCAGGTGTACCAGAACTCGTCGCTCGACTGGCTCTGCGGGATCACGTCGAGATAGGCCGCCTCGACGTTGGCCGGCAGCGAGAAGGTCGGCGCCAGCACGCTCGACGTCATCGCCAGCAGCGCCGCGCCCCCCGGAGCGGTGGACAGCGGCAGCACGGCGTCGGCCGTCCGCGGCGCCGGCGCGGCGGCGGAGGCGGGGTAGAGCAGCAGCCGGGCGCTGCCGTGGATGATCCCCGTGTAGGTGGAGTCGACCAGGTTGCCGAGGTTCACGTCGCCGGCCTGCACCGAGCGGAACAGCTGGCTGTAGTCGGTAAGGTCGCGCTCCACGTGCCAGGAAGGGCTGACGCTGGCGGACGGCTCCGCCGTGGTGCCGTAATAGACGTTCACGTGCCCGATGGCGATCTGCGCCGTGCGGTCGAACTGGCGCCCTGCGGTGACCGAGAAGTCCGCCTCCAGCACCACCTTGGCCCAGGGACCCGGGCAGGCCGCGGGCGGCGTATAGGTGAACGGCTTCGGGGAGAAGTCGGCGAACGTCAGGTTGGAGTAGAGCTGCACGGCGCAGGGCGTGGTGCCGGGCCGCGGCACCGTGGGATCGGCGGTGGCGGTGTTGGACGTGCCGATCTGCGCCTCCGCGGAGGCCGCGAGGCCCAGGCCCGCGAGGATGACGAAAAGGGTTCGAATCATGAGGGTGCTCCTTTCGGCGAGGAATCCTTGGCGACCGTTCCCGCACGGGCGACGAGGGATTCTACATCGTTGAAGTAAGGGGCGATCCGGCCTCAACGACGCTGTAACACGACCGTGCAGTCGCCGTGCAGGTAGCCGTTGTCGAAGCCGGGCTCGCCGCCGAGAGACCGGCAGAAGTCGAGCACGTCCTGGAGGGGGTACCAGGTGAGCCAGTCCTCGCCGCACCAGAACTGCGAGCTGAGGAAGTTGAACACCAGCGCCCGGCCCGCGGCCTCCCAGGCGGCGCGCAGGGTGTCGTGGAACTGCGGGGGCGAAAGCGTGTTCAGCGAGCCGCTGAAGATCACCACGTCGGCTCCCACCCGGAGCTTCTCCGGCTCGCGCACGAAATCCGCCGCGAGGATCGTGCACCGCTCGTACTTCTTCCGGCGGGCCGCCCGCACCGTCGCGGGGATGATCTCCACCCCCGTGTAGTGGGCCGGCACGATCCCGCGCTCCAGGAGATGTCCCAGCAGATCCGCCCGCCCGCACCCGACGTCGAGGAGCCGCATCCCCGCCAGCGGAAAGATCCGCGCGATGGCCTCGAAACGGAGCCGCTGCCCCTCCCGGTTCGACCAGAGGAGCGCGTCAAACCCCTTCGCCCCCTGCCGGCGGGCGTCATGGTAGGGGTACAGGTAGAAGGGGACCTCGTCCGGGGGTTTGGGCATGCCCGATTCTGCCACGCCTGGTGCCGGCCCGGCCTGGAGATCCTGGCGTGCCCCGCGGATTGCGGCAGAAGAACCGCAGGGACGCGGCACAGGCCCTCGTGGGGGCTTATCCTTGCTCGGCGTATCCTTGCTCAGCGTTGGTTCACCAACGAATCCCCTCGACTCCCGCTTTGAGTCGGTCAAGGAACAGAATTTGGCAAGGTTCTTGCTGATGCTACTGCTAACGCACGACGTACGCTCATAAATAGATACCATCGGAAGGAGAATCGATTCATGAAACACATCCTGGCCATTCCCACCCTGCTGCTGGCGGTCATGACTTTGGCTCCGTGCAGCACATTTGCTATTGGGGCCACGGTTGTTGAAGCAGTCGTCGCTCCAGACTCGGCGGCGCCCGGCGTTGCTGCCACTATGCCCTCGAACCAGCAGCAGCCCGGCCAAGACTTTATGGCTTGGCTCAAGAAGCAACCCAACCAGCAGCACCAAGAGCGTATAAGCCGGTGCGACTACTGTCACAGTATAGGTGCGAACTGTTGCTTCGACACTGATCACACCTTGTACTGCGGCAGCTTTCCCTGCGATTAAGATTCAGCCCTGCGGTGCCTCCAGACCCACGGATCGGTCCCCTCTCCCGAGTCGGGAGAGGGGACAGGGGTGAGGGTTTGTCCGTTATCGCCGCAGCGCTTCGCTCAACCGCGCCGCGTCGGCGGCGAGGTCGGCCCGGCCTGGGAAGAAACCGTTCGCCGCCGTCCACCAGTCCCGGTAGCGGCAGAGCTGGCAGTCGGTCGACTCGATCGGGAAGCGGTTCTTTCCGCTGTACTGGGCCACCTGTGCCTTCAATGTCTCGAGAGACCTGAGGGCGGCCTCCAGATTTGGGGGCTGGCCGGCCAGCGGCGCGAGCAGGTAGAGCTCGGCCAGGGAACCGTGGGCCCAGATCTCTTCCGGCTTGTCTCTCGCCTGGATCTCCGCCGCCAGGAGGGCGGCTTGCCAGTAGGCGGGATTGGCGATCCTCCCCTTCAGAACGGATTCGAGGGAGAGGTACTGGACGCCGCACCAGTGATGCGAGAGGTTGCGCTGGTAGCCCTGCCGGTACCAATCCCATGCCTTTTCCAGGGCCTCGCGCATCGCCGGCTGCCACTCGCCGTCGGAGCTCCGCTTGCCGCGCGCGAAGAACAGCTCGGCGAGACGCTTCTGCGCGCTCCCCAGCAATCCCAGATTTTCCAGGTGCACGGCTTCCACGCCCTTCTTCGTCTCCGGCAGGAAGGCCTCGAGAGTCCGGATGTGTCCGCGCAGAAGCTCTACGATCTCATCCAATTCTGCCAGATCCGAGTTGGCATCCTCCGTGAGCGGGACCGATCGCTCCCGCGTGATCTTCAGCGAAGCCATCACAGCTTCCAGCCTCACCTCCTGGAGGTATTCTGCATACCCCTCGGGCAGGCGCACGTAGCCCACGAGACTGGCCCAGTCGTGCCCGGTCTGCTCGCGGCCCTCATACAGCGCGATCCTCGCCTCGTGGAGGGCCACCCGTACATCCTTTCCCGCGAGCAGCTCCTCGTAGAAGCGCGCGGTCATCACGGTTGAGCCAGGGACCGTGAGCGGGAGCTGAGAGGCCAGGACGACCGGGAAACCCGATTCGTGGAGCTCGTGGGCGATGCTTTTCGCTTTTTTGATGGTGTTCGAGTTATTCGCCGCGTCGCACGTCGCCAGGGTCACCACGACCGCTTTGTCGCACAGCGGGGCGAGCGCCTGGGTGAGATCCTCCGGCGACACGGCGATCAACTTGCCACTCTGATCTTGAAGCGCCAAGCCGAAACGCCTATGGTGGTCGGATCCGACAGGGTAGCCGTGCGCCAGGATGTGGACATGGGTAAAAGGTTTATCTTCCGTGGCGGAGTCGGCACAGGCCTTCCGGAGGGCATCGATGCTGGCATTGGACAGGACGGTGAGCGCTCCACCGGGACTGGTGGCTCCCTGGGACGGCATCCAGGGCTTCAGGGCGGCGCGCAGGGCTTTTTCGTGGTCCTCATGCGGCACCTGGGAGACTCCGGGGGGACAGGCCCAGACGAACAGGATCCGCGGCTTGGCCGGCCAGCGAACCGCGGTCTCCGCGAAGTCGTGCCGCACCCGGCGGGTGAGCTCCACGGATCGCTCTTTCCGTACCAGCAGCGGCTGACCCTCCGCGTCGGTTACCGTTTCAAACGGCAGCGGCGCCAACTCGGCCGCATTGACGACGAGGTCCAGTTGAAGGGGAAATTCGCCGGTTTCGAGCTCCTTGAGCCCATGCGCTCCGAGCAGGGAGGTGACCGCCTCGCTCATCCTCTTCAGGGCGGCCTCGCGCGCCTCGGCTCCCACCTGATAGCGCAGAGCCTTCAGATCATCCAGAAAGGGATCTTGATCGAGGGGCATCTTGACCTGGTGCACCGGATGGTCGGCGGCCACCGCCAGATAGTCGTCGTCCTCGCGCAGTATGCCGGTGTCTAGGTTCTTGAAGCGGTGAAACTCGATCAGCAACGATTTCAAAGCCTCTCCTCCCATTCGAACGTCAGCCCATCTTCGTCCGCCGGGTAGACGGCCGTATAGCCGTGCTCTTCGCGCAGCGGCCGGCTGTCCCAGATCGTGTTGTAATCCGTGCGGTAATTGAAATTCAGCACGGGTTTCGATCCGCCCCACTTGATCACGCGCGCCACGGCCTCGCGGTCGGGGTGCTTGAAATAGGCGCCATTGGTGGAAAAGAGATAGGTCCGGCAGTCGAGCGACCGGAGGAACGCGGCGCTGACGTTCGCCTTGCTGCCGTGGTGCTGAAGCTTGCACGCGTCGAGGGCGATCTTCCCGCCGCCGCCGAATCGAGCGAGGCCGGCGCTGAGGATGCCGGGGTGCGCGTCGGCGGCCAGGAGGAGGCGGCGCCCCTCGAACTCCGCGAGCAGCGCGATGCTGCTGCCGTTCGGAGCCGCCGAATCCTCGGAGAACGGAGCCCGGGCGAGCGCGTCGACGTCGGGAGGGCTGGCGTCCAGCAGCTCGAACCCCTCGGAGGTCGTGGTCGCCGGGGGTTGCCGATCGGGATCAAGGCCGGCTTTGATCACCTCGGCCTCCCACTGCGGCTTGAGAATGGCGAGACGCTCCAGGGTAGGGGACAGGAGGGTCAGGACGAGCCCCCCCTCCAGCTCGACGCGTGGCAGCGCACCTTCCGTGGTCACCACCACGGCACCCTTTCCGAAAGCGCCGTTCCAGGGGGAGCCCGACCGGAGGATCCGATCAGTCAGCATCTCCCCCTGAACCGGACCGAGGGTCTTAGGGGCCTCGTCGGGCAGATGGCGATACCCGTTGAACCAGATGTCCTTGGCGTGGAACCCCGTCTCGCGATCGTCGAACAGCTCCAGGGCGCCCGCGATGTGATCGCCGTCGATGTGGGTGACCACCAGAAGCTCGAACTGGCGCCTCTCCTCGGGCAGCGCGCGGAGCCGCGGGCGCAGGGCCTTCTTGTAGGTGCCCTTGGTGCCGCCGTCGATGAGGACGCGCCGGGGATTTTCAGGATCGCCATACTCGAGCCAGAGACAATCGCCGTGTCCGGCGGGTAGCATCTGGAGCTTCAGCATGGATTCATTTTAGCGTGCTCAAAGCCCCAGCAGGTTGACGCTCAGCTTCGCGTACCCATTCTCCGCCGCCCACAGGCTGAGGGGGATCGCCGCCAGCTCGTCCACCACCGGCACCGCCCGCCCATCCTTGGTGAGGTCGATCGTCATGATGTAGTGGCGGCAGGTGTCGCAGGCCTCGACGCGGACGTGGGCGAGCTCCTCGGCGACGTAGACCGGGAGCTTGTCGACGTTCTCCTCGCCACAGGAGGGGCAGACGATCCGCCGGTAGTCCCACTCCGTGGCGCAGAGCGAGCAGATCAGCGACCGCTTGCCGCCATCCCCCTGCGGCCGCAGGACGCCGAGCTGCGGGCTGCCGTGGCAGAGCGGGCAGAGCGGCGGCGTGCCCTGGGAGGCCAGCGGCTCGGTCTGGTCGGCAAGATGCTCGGCGTAGGGTTGCAGGAAGGTCCAGGCGAGCAGGGCCTCCGCGGGCGCGAGCGCCCCGTCCCCGGCACGCCCGTTTTCCGCCCGCCAGAACTCGTCGAGCACCTCCTCCCAGCGCATCCCTCCCTGGGCGTTCAGCCCGGCGGCCGCCGTGGCGAGGGGGGGCGGCGCGATTTTCGCGATGAAGGTGAGGAACGGCGCGAAGCGGGGGAGGAGGGTGAACGTCGCCAGCTCGTCGCGCAGCGAGCCCGGCGCGCGGAACCGCTTCGCTGGGCCGCTTTCGGCCACGAGGCCGGCGTACAGCGACTTCTGGAACCCGGCGAGGCGCTCGTAGAAGCGCAGGCCCTCGGCGGCGAACGGATGCCTCGCGGCCAGCTCGCCGGCCCGCCGGATCCGCTGATCCCACTGACTGCCGATGCTGCCGGCGCCGCCCGTCATTCCCTGGGCGCGGACTCCCGGACGCTCCGCTCGTACCAGAGGCGATGGAACCTCGCGGCCCACCGGCGGGAGACGTCCCCGCGGGTCATCGACGCGAACGCGCCGCGCTCGACCGCCGTGCCCATGTAGACGTGGATCATGAAGAGCGCGATCGTCACCAGCGCGGCGATGGGGTGCACGATCACGGCGATCAGCCGCAGGAAGCGCAGGCTCCAGGGGATCCAGTGGGGGACCCAGAGCACCAGGCCGGTGAGGAACAGCAGGATTCCGCACACCAGGAAGCCCCAGTAGAGAGCCTTCTGGCCGGCGTTGAACCGGTCCTCGTCGGGGACCTGGTCGTCCTCGTTGCGGATGTAATGCCGCACCTGGCGGAACCACTCCCGGTCGCTCGCCGTGAGGCGCATCTGCGAGCCCCAGAGGCGGTACATCCAGAGCACCGCCAGCGTGAAGATCAGGCCGAACCAGGGGTGCAGCTCGCGGGCGATCGTGGGGCCGCCGAGGATCGCGGTGAGCCAGAACAGCCAGGGGGACCAGAAGGCGAGGCCGCTGAGCAGGAGGTAGAGGTAAGAGAACCCCGACACCCAGTGCGTGAGCCGCTCGCCGAAGGAATAGCGCAGCACCCGCCCATTGGGCAGCAGAACCGGGTCGTTCATGGCTGTTTTCCCTCCTTGAACTCCTCGTCGTCCTCGTCGACGACCTTCGGTCCGAAGCGGAGGTAGTGGACGAACATGCCGATCAGACCGCCGGCCATCGCGAGGTTGCCCAGCCATTTGAGCGGCCGCTTCCAGAGCCAGACCGTCCAGGGGATGTGCGGGTCCTTCGGCAGACCGCCGTAGGCCTCGGGGTTGGTGGCGTCGTGCAGCACGTAGAGGACGTGGGTGCCACCGACGCCGGCGGGGTTGTAGACCCCGGCGTGGGCGAAGCCCGACTGCTCGCGCAGCTGCAGCGCGCGGCTCTCGCCCAGCTCGAGCATCTCCGCCTTGGTGCCGAAGTGCAGGCAGCCGGTGGGGCACGCCTTGATGCAGGCGGGCTCCAGACCCTCGCTGACGCGGTCCGAGCAGAGCGTGCACTTGAACACCTTGCGCGAGGTCGGGCTGAACTTCGGGATGTTGAAGGGGCAGCCGGTGATGCAGTAGCCGCAGCCGATGCACTGGTCCTGGTTGAAATCCACGATGCCGTTGGCGTACTGCACGATGGCGCCGTCGGCCGGGCAGGCTTCCAGGCACCCCGGTTCCTCGCAGTGCATGCACTGGTCCTTGCGCATCAGCAGCATCAGGCCGCCGTCGCTCGGTTCGTACTCGTCGAACTTGATCAGGTTCCAGAAGTTCCACGCCGTCTCGGGCATGGTCTGGTAGCTGTTCTGAAAGGTGGTCTCGCTGAACGAGAGGCCGTTCCACTCCAGGCAGGCGACCTCGCAGGCCTTGCAGCCGATGCAGGTGGTGGTGTCGACCAGCTTGGCGACCTCGAGGTCCCGCTTCAGGCCGACGCCGGGAACCGGGCCCGCATGGGCCGAGATCCGGCGGATTTCCAGATTGGCTTGGCTCATCGCGGTCCCCCTAGGCCTTCTCGACTTTCACGAGGAAGCCCTTGAATTCGGGCGTGTAGGCGTTGGGGTCGAAGACCGTCGGCGACAGCCGGTTGACCAGAGTCCGCTCGTTTCTTTCCTTGTCCTCCTGGATGCCGCGGAAGCCCTGATGGATCGGAATGCCGATCTGGTAGACCTTCTTGCCGTCGATCGTCATCGGCTTGATGCGGCGGGTGACGAAGGCCTTGGCGAGGTAGTAGCTCCGCGCGCTCGTCACCTTCACCTTGTCGCCGCCCTGGATCCCCAGCTCCGCCGCCAGCTCGACGGGCATCTCGACGAACGGCTCGGGGATGAGCTGCACGTTCACCGGATTGTTCTTGGTCCAGTAGTGATAATGCTCGGTGAGCCGGTAGGTGGTGCAGATGACGTTGAACTCGCCCCCGGTCTCGGCGTACTTGTCCATCTCCGTGTCGAACTTCTTGACCACCGGGTTGTTCGACTGGTGCGGATGGAACGCGTTCCTGACCGGGCTCTCGATCGGCTCGTAGTGCTCCGGGAACGGGCCGTCGGCGAAGAACGCCAGCGGCGCGAAGAGGCGGCCCACCCCCTCCGCGTTCATGATGAACGGCCCCATGTGCTCCGTTGGATGGGAGTCCAGCTTGAAGTCGGGGACGTCGTTGCCGGCCCACTTCTGCGCGGCCTCGTTCCACCAGACCTGCCGCCGCTCGGGGTCATACGGCTTGCCGGCGGGGTCGCAGGAGGCGCGGTTGTACATCACGCGGCGGTTGGCCGGCCAGGACCACGCCCAGCCCTGATGGATGCCGAGGCCGGACGGGTCCTCCGGTGCCCGGCGCGCCGTCTGATTGCCCGCCTCGGTGAACGAGCCGCTGTAGAGCCAGTTGCCGCAGGCCGTGGTGCCGTCGTCCTTGAGCCACGCGAATCCGGGCAGTTGCTGGCCGGCCTTGATCTGCTGCTGCGTCTTCGGGTCCTCGAGGTCGGCCAGCGCCTTGCCGTTGATCTCCTTGGCCACCTCCGAGAGCGACGGATGCCGCGGATCGGTGTAGGCCCAGGTGAGGTTCAGGATCGGATCGGGGAACTTGCCCCCTTCCCTGCTGTACAGATCGCGGACCTTGAGGAAGATCTGCGCGATGATGTCTTGATCCAGCCGCGCCTGCCCCGGCGGGGGAAGGGCCACGTTCTTCCACTGCAGCCAGCGCGACGAGTTGGTCATCGAGCCGTCCTTCTCGGCGAACCCCGCGCAGGGCAGGCGATAGACGGTCGTGTTGATCTTCCTCATCTCGTCCCGGGAGATGCCGGGCGACATCCAGAACTCGCTGGTCTCGTCCGGATAGATCTCGCCGACCACCAGCCAGTCGGCCTTCTTCAGCGCCGCGATGTTCTTCTGCGAGTCCGGACCGATGGCGACGCCGTTCATGCCGAAGGCGAACATCCCCTTGACGCCGCCCTTGTACATGTCGTCCCAGATCTGGGTCCACGAGTAGTTGCGGTCCACCTTCGGCAGGTAGTTGAAGGCCCAGTCGTTCTCTTTCTTCGCCGCGTCGCCGTACATCGCCTTCAGGAAGGAGACGGCGAACTTGGGCGTGTTCGACCAATAATTGTACGAATCCCACTCCGCGGGTTTCGAGGTGGCCGGCGTGGTGCGCTTCGCGTAGGTCGCGAAGTCGGTGTCCGCGGGGGCCGGCACCTTCAGATAGCCCGGCAGGTTGTCGAAGATGCCGGCCATGTCGGTCGCGCCCTGGATGTTCGAGTGCCCGCGCAGGGCGTTGACCCCGCCGCCGGCGCGGCCGACGTTCCCCATCAGCAACTGCAGGATGGCCGCCGTGCGGATGATCTGCGAGCCGAAGGAGTGCTGGGTCCAGCCGACCGCGTAGATGACCGTGGCAACCTTCTTCATGTCGCCGTCCTTGCGGACGGAGGTGAACAGGTCGACGGCTTTCAGGAACTGGTCCTTGGGGATGCCGGTGACGCGCTCGACCATCTCCGGCGTGTAGCGCGAGTACTGCCGCTTGAGCAGCTGGAAGACGCAGCGCGGATGTTGCAGCGAGAGGTCGTAGGCGATGTTCGGCGGCAGGGTGGCCGGCGGCGCGCCCGCGCTCCCCTTCCCGGCGACGACGGCTTCGGTGGGATAGAAGCCCTTGGGCGCTTCCCCGCCGCCGCCGGTGCCAGTGGCTCCCTTGGAGGAGGCGCTATGACTCGCCGAACCGGCGGAACCGGCGCCCGCGTTCGGCGAGCCCGGGCTGGCGGCGGTGTTGGCGGCCGGAGCCGCCACGGGGACCGGCGCTGGCGGCGGGACGGGCTTGCCGGTGACGTTGCCGCCCGCCTCGTAGTTCCAGGTGGACTTGTCGTAGACCTGCGTAGTCGCGTTGTACCCCGAGTAGAGCCCGTCCTCCGGCAGCTTGAAGCCCTCCTTCACGATGAAGGCGGCGTTCGTGTAGTTGACCAGGTAGTCCTTGGCCAGCCGGTTGTTCTCGATGGCGTACTTGATCATGCCGCCGAGGAAGGCGATGTCCGCGCCGGCGCGAATCTGCAGGAAGAGGTCGGCGGTGGCCGCCGTGCGCGTGAAGCGCGGGTCCACCACGATCATCTTGGCGTTGCGGATCCGCTTGGCCTCGATGGCCCACTTGAAGCCGCAGGGGTGGTTCTCCGCGGGATTACCACCCATGATCAACATCATGTCGGTGTTCTTGATGTCGGTGTAGCCATTGGTCATGGCCCCGCGTCCGAATGATGGTCCCAAACTTGAGACCGTGGGGCCGTGTCAGACCCGGGCCTGATTTTCGATGTAGCAGACCCCCAGGCTGCGCATGGCCTTGACGGCCAGGTAGTTGAACTCGTTGGTGTCCGTGCAGCCGCCGGTGAAGGCGATCCCCTCGCAACGGTTGACCGTCCGCCCCTGGTCGTCGGTCTCCACGAACGACTCGTCGCGGGCCTTCTTCACCCGGTGGCCGATCTCGTCGATGGCGGTGTCCCAGGAGATGTCCTCCCAGTGGTCGGAGCCGGGCCGGCGGACCTGCGGCCTGGTGAGCCGCCGCGGGTTCAGGATGTCCTGCTGGAGCGAAGCTCCCTTGGGACAGAGCGTCCCACGGTTGATCGGATGGTCCGGATCCCCCTCGACGTGGACCACCTGGGCGGTGACGTTCTTGGCCTTGTCGCCCAGGGTGTAGATGATCACTCCGCAGCTCACGGAGCAATACGGGCAGGTCGAGCGGGTCTCGGTGGCGCGCGCGATCTTCAGCTCGCGCATCTGCGCGTAGGCGGGAGCCAGGTCGAAGCCGAAGACCGTGGCCGTCACACCTCCGACGGCACTGACTTTCAGGAAGTCCCTGCGGGTGAGATTCATCGGTCAGCCTCCTTGACGGGGGCGGGCATCCTGCGAAGGCTGGGGACCGGGCTCCGCAAGCGGTCCGCGATGAACTGCCGACTTCTTTACCACAGAGCCGGGGGCGTGGCAAGGCGGGGCCTGGTACACCGGCGACATCACCGCATTACCGGGCCAACGGCCCGGGCTTCCTCAGCCCAGGGCACCGCCCTGGGTTCCGAGGGGATCCTGGAAGGTGATGCGGCCTGAAGGGACGCGCTAATCGGCGGTCCGGATTTTCACCCAACTGATAGCGCGGCCCTTCAGGCCGCATCAGGTCATGAGACGATGGCCAATCCCAGGGCGCTGCCCTGGGCTGAGGGAGAACGGCCCGTTGGGCCTCCGGATTAGAGTTCCGCACTGATCGTTCAATTTTGCTGTGGCGTAGACCTACGGCGCCGCCCGGTCCCGGTCCGTGGCGAACCGGCGCGCCGTCCGCACCCGGGCCTTGGCGTCCTCGACCTCGCGGCTGCGCGGAGCGACGTTGGTGACCAGCGCGGCGAGCAGCGCCTGGGCCGCCGCGGAAACCTGCTCGACGGCCGCCTCGAAGGCGGCTTCGTTCGCCTTGGAGGGGCGGGTGAAGCCGCTGATCTTCCGCACGAACTGCAGGGAAGCATTGCGGACCTCGCCGTCGGTGACCGGCGGCTCGAAGTTGAACAGGGGCTTGATGTTTCTGCACATGAGGAAAACGGTATGCGGGTTCCTCCTCCGCGTCAACGTCCGCATCAACGTCCGCGTCAACGGAGTTCCCGGTCCTGATGGGCGCAATTCTGCCTGGATGCCTGAGCTTCCGGCTCAGAAGCCTGAGATTCCGCGCTGGATCTGCAAGCTTCTGCCCTGGAAGCCTGAGATTCCAGTCTGGATCTACCTGCTTTCGGTCCGGAAGCCCGAGATTCCGCGCTGGATCTGCATGCTTTTCGTCCAGGAGCCTGAGATTCCACGCTGGATCTACATGCTTTTTGTCCAGGAGCCTGAGATTCCGCGCGGGATCTACCTGCTTTCGGCCCAGAGCCTGAGATTCCGGGCTGGATCTACAGGCTTCTGAGTTGCTGCGAGGAACCACCCCTCAGATGAGCTTGATCCGCCCGGCAGCGAAGGCGCACATCTTGAGCAGCAGCCAGCCATGGCGCCAGCGCTGGATGTTGGTCTCGCCGTAGGTGCGCTCGCGATAGCGCACCGGCACCTCGACGATCTTCAGGCTCATCCGGGCGGCGCCGAAGAGGAGGTCGAAATCGCCGAAGGGGTCGAAGTCGCCGAAGTCGGCGCGGTTGGCGGCGAGGGTCTCGTAGTCGGGCCTGCTGAGGACTTTGGTGCCGCAGAGGGTGTCCTTGACCGGCTGGCCGAGGAGCCAGGAGAAGGCGAGGCTGAAGAGCTTGTTGCCGAGCAGGTTGGCGAAGCGCATCGCCTCTTTCTCCATGGGGTAGACGAGGCGGACGCCGTTGACGAATTCCCCCTGGCCGGAGCGCAGGACCTCGTAGAAGCGGGGGAGGTCCTCGGGAGCGACGGTGAGGTCGGCGTCGAGGATCATCAGCACGCCGCCGCTCGCCTCCGCGAAGCCGAGGCGGACGGCGTCTCCCTTCCCCTGACCGGTCTGCCGGAAGGCCCGCGCCCGCCGCTCGGGGTGGGCGGCGATCTCCCGCTGGATGGCCTCCCAGGTGCCGTCCGTGGAGTGCCCCTCGACGAAGAGGAGCTCGGTGCCGCCCCCCATCTCCGGAGTGCGGGCGAAGAGGCCGGCGATGTTCCCCGCCTCGTTGCGCGCCGGTACCACCACGGAGACCACCGGCTCGGCGGGCAGCGGGACGGGCGCCGGCCGGGCCACCAGGAGGTTGGTGAGGGCGAGATGCCTGAACGGCCAGAAGCGCACCAGGAAGCGGTTGGCCAGCGGCGCGAGCAGCGGGATCGGCAGCGGCAGGAGCACCTCCTGCCAGTGACGGATCGCCTGGAAGCCGGCGAGCCGCAGCAGGTTCTCGACGTCGAAGACGGTGAGCCAGTTCTGGACGAGCAGCGGGCGGGCGAGCCCCAGGCGTGCCGCCAGCGCCAGCGGCAGCTCCCAGAGGCGGCTGTAGAAGTTGAGGATCACCCGCGTCCGGCGATGGGCGAGGGGGGCGAGCTGGCGCAGCAGGCGCTGGACGTCCCAGGCGTCGTTGATCAGGTCGGAGAGGAGGATGAAGTCGAAGGTCTCGCCTCCCGGCAAGGCCAGCTCGTGGACGTCGGCTTGGAGGAAACGAAGCCCGGGGTGGCGCTCGGCGGCCCGGCGCACCATCTCGCCCGAGAAATCGATCCCGACGCCGACGGAGGGCTGGAGGGCGGCGAGCAGGTCGCCGGTGCCGCAGCCGATCTCCAGGACCTTCGAGCCCGGGGGGACCAGGAAGCGGTAGATCCGCTCCAGGCGGCGGTGGTAGGCGCCGGCGAGCCCGGTCCGGCGGTCCCAGCGGCGGGCGACTCCGTCCCAGTGCTCGACGCGTTCCCGCCGGTAGCTCTCCGCGGCGGGATCGTCGCGGGAGGGCGACTTCGGGGAAGAGTGCGCTCTGGAGGTGGTGTGTTCCGGGATTTCGCTGATCGTGCGCGTAGAACCTCGCTTGAGCTTACTGGAGGTTTGGTCTCTGGGCAGCGTTGCTACCACCAGCTCCGTACTCTCCAATGAGCTCGTCTACGACCTCTCTTGATGAGAGAAGACCAGCATTCCAGCATTGCCAAGCCGCCGTCTGAGCTCCCACACCATATTCCGCCATCAGCGATTCAAACACCTCCGGCGTAGCCGCCGCATCCAGTACGCCGCCACTACGTTTGTAAATCGCAGCTCGGGGTAGCAGCATTTCGGCTGCAAAGGCTCCAGAGCGACAACGACGTGGACCGATGGCCCGGTTGGAGGAACCCGCGCCTACTGCCGAGCTCCCGGCCCCGGAATCCAGCAGCAGGTGGCCAACGCCGCGAAAAATTTCCATGCTTCGTGCCCAAGGCTTCTGTATTTGCGGCGACTGGAACAACATGACCTTCCCAAATCCTTTCAGATGCCCACCCGCGATCGCATGGTTGTGCGTCGAGTGCAGGTGAGGCAGGTCATCAACTTCAATATCGAAATACTTTTTCAGAAGTGACTCGGGATCGCTCAACGGGACACCATTGAGACCAAGGTCACTGCGAAGCAGTCCAGCCGCCTGATAACCCTCGACTTCGGGTCGCATTCCAGAGACCGCTTCGATCGCGCGCAGTCTCATTCGGCAGAATTGCCCGTCCCTCTGCGCACGAGTTGCCAGATCACAA
Source organism: uncultured Acidobacteriota bacterium (assembly GCA_963698025.1). GTDB lineage: Bacteria > Acidobacteriota > Thermoanaerobaculia > Multivoradales > UBA5704 > DATARR01. Next base: position 6,749,359 of record OY969112.1, read on the forward strand.
TCGACAATTACGTCGAACAGACCCTGCTCCAAATCAAGGTCACGGATCGCCTGGGCCACGACGCTGTCATTCTGTTTCGCCCCCGCAGGGAGCTCCAATTTTTTCAGGAGATCCGATTCTGACGCCACTCCAAAGAGCGACTCGACATCCGAATGGGACAGATCGAGCTCCAATGACAGTTGGTCGAGCAAGCCGATCTCCAACTCTCGATCAAAAGCCCCGTCCTTGCGGCTCCAGGGAAACGATTCACTCAGGCCGGCTTCCCGTAGGCTTTGTCCGACATAGTCCACAAACTCTGAAAGAGCCTGTTTGGCATCGCGCCAAGAAATCGCAAATGTTCCCGGCTGCAAGAGAAAACCTGGTGCCTCGGAGCTGGCAAATCGAGCTGGCGCGGCACTGATCCATAGAGTTTCATCGGATCTCACAAACGCAAGATTCGGAAGCCAGGAGCCATCTGCACCGGCAAGGATGAAATGACGCTCGCTCCACTCGAATCTCTGGTCGTCCCAAGAATCCTCATCGAAGGATGCCGCTGGTACCGCATTCTTCCAGTTCTGCAAAGCTGTCATTAAATCAACATCTGTAGGGAAAGCTCTCGAAGACTCCTCGTAAGTGATGTACCGGGCACACCTCAGGAGCCAATCCGCGATAGGAGCGAGCGGTACGTAGACCCCTTCATTAACGCTGCGAGTGGCGGAAAACCAGTTGCGACAGAAGTTCTGCTCCGCGGCCCAGATGGAGAGCTGCGCCCAAGGCCCCTTCTCGCTCGGAGTACGTCGATCCCAACTCGGCGAGACCGGCTCTATATCGAAGGCGAGTCTACGGATATCTCCAAGGCGCATTTAGGTGAGTTCCTTGACGAACTGTCTGTACTCCGCTTCAGTGATAAGCCCATCCGCCCGCATTTTTCGCAAGACGGAAGGTGGGACGCGTCGCGTCGGATGCCCATGCACAACGATCGTGCCGTCCGGTTTATGCCGCGTAAGTTTACACTCATAGAATTCAGCTCCGCTCGGAGTACGGCGGATTGCATAACGTCGCGGCGCATTAGGTCGGTTATCCACGGGCACGCTCTGCAGAAGCAACTCCTCCCGTTCCTGAGTAGTCATGTCCGGAGGGCACTTCTCCTTCGAAGGAATCCATCTTGGCGGCCCTGCCTCCGAGGTATGAACCTTATGCGCTGGAGACGGCTCGTACTCGAATCGTGGCTCGTAAGAATTCATTTCGCCCATTTTGCCAGTCTCATGCGTCCTGCTGCCCAAGAATCCAAGAAGATTGTAACCTAGGCGCCCTCCACCGCATACACCCTCAACATATTGTCGCCGTGGGGGTGGCTGACTTTCACGGTGATTTTGCCGAATGAAGAGGCGGGGCAGCCTCCGGCAATCGTTCGAGCACCACGTAGCGGCGCTGCATCTCCGGCGAGACCTCCTCGCGCAGGATGCGGAACGGGCGTCCGGCGATCAGGCGGCGGACGTCCTCGCCGGAGTAGCGGAAGGTCGCCGAGGGGTAGGTCCTGGAGAGCGCGTGGTCGGGTGGGAAGACCACCGCCTGCTCGAGCTTCGGGTTCGGCCAGTAGAAGTCGGCGTAGAGCCTCCCTCCCGGCTTCAGGAACAGCTCCAGGAACTCCAGGTTCCAGCCGGCGAGCTTGAAGTTCTGGTGGATCCAGAAGAAGCGGCCGATCACCGTGTCGATGGTGCCGAAGAAGGGGGCGAGCCCGGCGCGGTCGGCGACGTGGACGTAGGTGCAGCCCGGCGGCGAGACCAGCCGGGCAACCGCGAGCGCCAGGGTGCTGTAGTCGGTGCCGACGTAGGAGTCGACGTAACGGGCGATCAGCTTGCCGAGGTTGCCGCAGCCGCACCCCATCTCCAGCACCCGCCGCCCCTCCAGGGCGTCGCGGTCGCAGTAGAGGGCGATCGGCCAGCCGTGGCCGAGCTGGAGCTTGAGGAGGTCGAGCGGCGAGGCGGGGAGCGGCGGCTTGTCGGGGTAGGCGGTGTGGGGCGCGAGCTGGTACTCCCACTCCGACCGCAGGTAGGCCAGCCACTCGTCGTTCCAGCGCTGGATCTCGCGCCCGGTGCACTCCAGCGGCGGCGAGGTTTCGAGCTCGTCGTCCGCGGGGATGGGAGGAGGAGCGGAGGAAGGTTTCCCGGAGGAGGGAGCGGCGTGGAGGCCGCGCAGGAGCCGGCTCGGTCGGAATCGCATCGGGGGCGGGATCGTAGCACAGGGCCGGAGACGTTGAGGGACGTAATTAATTCCTTATAAAGTCCGGTATGGCATGCGACGCCTCCCCGTTTCTCTCCCGGCCTGCCTGGTTCTCCTCGTCCTCGCGGCGCTCGTCTGGCGGGTGTTCTTCCCCGCCCTGATGTCCTATGACTCCTTCGTCCAGTTCCGGGAGGCCTGGGCGGGGGTTTATGACGACTGGCACCCGCCGCTGATGGCTATCGTCCTGCACGGGTTCCTCAAGCTCGGCCGGGGGATCGGGGCGGTGATGCTGGTGCAGTGCCTGGCCGGCCTGTTCGGCGTGCGCGCCCTGGTCCTCGCCTGGCTGGCGGCCTTCTTCGGCCCCGCCGTTCCGCCGCGACGGGCCGAGGGGATCGCCCTGCTGACGGTGCTCCTGCTGGTCCTGCCGGTCTCGCCGCTGCCGTTCTATCTCGCGACGTTCTGGAAGGACTCCTGGGCCGCCGTGCTCATGCTCTGGACGTGCGCCGTCTCGTTCCGGCTCCTGAGCGAGTCCCTGGCGGCGGACGCCGTCGGGAGCCGCCGGCTTTGGCCGCGGGTCCTGGCACTGGTGGCCCTGTCGGCCGCTCTCGGCATGGTCCGCCACAACGCGGTGGTCACCCTGCCGTTCGCCGGGCTGGTGCTGGCGATCGCGGTCCGGCGGACGTCCCGAGCGCTCGCCCTGGTGATGGTGGTCGTGCCGCTGCTGGTCTGCGCCGCCGCCGAGAGGGTGATCGGCGCGGTCTTTCACGTCCATGAAATGCACCTCGAGCGGCACATGATGGCGTTCGACCTGCTGGGGGTCTGCGCCCTGGACGCCAGGGCCTGCGACGCGTTCCCCTTCTTCGAGCGTCACATCGTCGCCGCGGACTACGCTCGCCGCTACGTGCCGGGGGACATGGGGGAGTCCTTCTGGAGCGGTCCGCCGGTCCTCGATCTCGACGTGACGCGGCACGCCGACCTCCTCCGCGCCGAGTACCTGCGGGCGGCCTTGCGGTTCCCGGCGCTCTTCGCGCGGGTGAAGCTGGAAGCGTTCGCGCCCCTGCTCGACCCCCGCGAGACCCACCATTTCATCTACCTGGGGATGGACCCCAACGAGTACGGCCTGCGGCTGAACCCGCGCTTCGCGCCCTTGCGAGACGGGCTCACCCGCCTGACGGTGGAAGCCGGAGAGAAGAATCGCTTCCTGCGCCCGCTCTCGGGGGTCCACCTGGTCTGGCTGGTCGCCGCCGCCGTCTGGATCGCGGCTCTCCTCGCCTCCCCCCACCGGCGCTCCCTCGCGGTGGTGATCCTCCTGCCGCTGTCGTTCTATCTCTCCTACCTGCTGGCGACGCCGGCGGCGGACTACCGGTTCATGTACCCCGCGACGCTGGCGGTGCAGGTGGTTACGGTTTCGTGGGCGGCGGCGATGGTGGCGCGACGAACCCTCAACCCCTGGCCCCTCTCCCCTCCCCTCCCGCCCTCCCTCACCGGGAGAGGGGAACCCCCGCCCAAAGAAAAACCCCGAAGGGGTCTCTCCCTCTTCTCCCGGTGAGGGAGGGTGGGAGGGGACGGGAGAAGAGGGCCGGGGTGATGAGGGCTCTTCCTAGACGGCCCGCTCGTGGTTCGCCAAAAACCACGCGTACGTGCTGCGGATACCCGCCGCCAGATCGATGCGGTGGTGCCAGCCGAGAGCGTGGAGGCGGCTGACGTCGAGGAGCTTGCGCGGCATGCCGTCGGGCTTCGTGGGATCGAAGGCGAGCCGCGTTCCGGGGGCCACGACCTCGCGGATCTCCTCGGCGAGCTCGCGGATGCTCAGGTCCTCGCCGGTGCCGACGTTGACGTGCTCGTCGCCGTCGTAGTGGCGGAGGAGGAACAGGCAGGCGTCGGCGAGGTCGTCGACGTGGAGGAATTCGCGCCGGGGGGAGCCGGTGCCCCAGACGGTGACCTCCTCCTGGCCCTGGGCCCTGGCGTCGTGGAACTTCCGCATCAGCGCCGGCAGCACGTGCGAGCTCTGGAGGTCGAAGTTGTCGTGCGGTCCGTAGAGGTTGGTCGGCATCGCCGAGATGAAGTCCGATCCGTACTGGCGGCGGTAGGCCTGGCAGAGCTTGATGCCGGAGATCTTGGCGATGGCGTAGGACTCGTTGGTCGGCTCGAGCAGGCCGGTCAGCAGGTACTCCTCGCGGATCGGCTGCGGGCAGTCGCGCGGGTAGATGCAGGAGCTCCCCAGGTAGAGCAGGCGGCGGACTCCGTGGACGTGGGCCGCGTGCACCACCGTGGCGTGGATCATCAGGTTGTCGTAGATGAACTCGGCCGGGCGGGTGGAGTTGGCGAGGATGCCGCCGACCGTGCCGGCGACCAGGAAGACGTACTCCGGCCGGTTCGCCCGGAACCATGCGCCGACCGCTGCCTGGTCGCGCAGGTCGAGCTCTTCGCGCGTGGCGGTGAGAATGTCGTCGAACCCCTCGGCGCGCAGGCGGCGGAGGATCCCGGAGCCCACCAGGCCACGGTGGCCGGCGACGTAGATGCGCGCGGAACGGGGGATGTCGATCATCGGAAAAACCTTACCATAGGGGTAAGGTGACACGGACTTGCACGGACTTGCACGGACTTGCACGGACTTACACGGACTTGCAAGGACTTACACGGACTTGCAAGGACAAGGAATCCCTGTCCCTGTAAGTCCGTGCACGTCCGTGCAAGTCCGTGTTATTCCTCTTTCCCCACTCTCAGAGCTCCCACCGCCCGCAGCAGGGCGTCCGCCCGCCGGTCCCAGCTCTCCCCCTCGGCGACGCGGCGGCGCTCGCGGGCGATCTCGGGGGTGCGCTCCTCGATCGCCCGGCGCACCTGGCGGACGAAACCGGCCGGATCGTCGTAGAGATAGACCAGCGGCTCGGCCCAGCGTTCCGTCTCGGGGAGCCGGCGGGCGACCACCGGCAGGCCCATGGCGAGGGCCTCGTAGAGCTTGACCGGATCGACGGCGCGGGTGAGCGGCAGATCGCGGAAGGGGACGAGGGCGACGTCGAGCCCGGCGAGGAAGCGGGGGACGTCGGCGAAGGGGATCTCGCCCACCGTCTCCAGGTTGGGCAGGCCGGCGAGCGCGGCGACCTCGGGATCCTCGACCTGGCCGGCGAGGCGGAACCGCCAGTCCGGAAAGGCCCGCGCCGCCGCCGCGACCGCCTCGACGTCAAACCAGGGGCCGAGGGCGCCGACGTAGCCGATCCTTTCCGGGCTCCCGGTCTCGCGCACGGCCGCCGGCGCGGGGAAGGCCGCGAGGTCGACGCCGTTGGGGAGCAGGAGGACCTGCGGGCTCACCTCGCGCGGGCGCTCGGCGAGCACGCCGGCGGTGGCGCACACCAGGTCCGCCTCGCGGATCAGCCGCGCCTCCACCGTCTCGATCCGCGCCGGCACGCCGGGGAAGCCGACGTGGAGGTCGATGCGGTCGTAGACCAGCGGGATGTCGAGGCGGCGCGCCAGCTCCCGGCCGAGCTCGGCCCAGAAGGGGAGCTGCACCAGCACCATCAGCGGCCGCTCGTGGCGCAGGCCGGCGAGGATCGTCTCGGTCATCAGGACGGCGGTGCGCCGGTCGAGCGGCTCGCGGTAGGGGTCCGGCCGCCCCGGCACGCGCATGCGGAGCACGTGCAGCCCCCCCTGGGTGTGGAGGACGTGGCGGGCGGGGAGGAGGCGGCTGCGCAGGAAGCCGTCGACGTAGAGCACCGGATGGCCGGCGCGCCCGAGCGCCAGCGCCAGGTGCTGCGGGCGCTGGAAGCGGTAGCTCCAGGAGACCGCCGGCAGGTAGAGGACCGGCGGACCGGCCGGCCGGCTCTCCACCCCCTCGGCCGGGTCGGCGCACCCGTTGGCCAGGGTCCGCCGGGGGAGGGCGCCAGTCCGGCCGAGCCGGCCCGAGCGCAGTTGGCGGACCGCCGCCCGCGCCAGCCGCTCGACCTCGCCGGCCGCGGTCAGCGCCCGGTCCTGTGGGCGCACCGGGTAGAAGAAGGCCCCGCTCACCGGCCGGCTCCCGATCGCCGGGCTGCGGAAGGAGATAGACTTTCCGGGTGCCCTACTCCAATCCCCCCCTGGACATCGATCCGCGCCGGCGCACGCAGAAGATCTGCGTGGTGATGCCCGCCTACAACGCCGAGCAGACGCTGGAGCGCACCTGGCGCGACCTCCCCGCCGAGTGGGTGGACGACGTCGTGGTGGTCGACGACGCGAGCCGCGACCGCACGGTGGAGATCGCGCGGTCGCTGGGCCTCCACGTGCTCGCGCACCCGCGCAACCGGGGGTACGGCGGCAACCAGAAGACCTGCTACCGCGAGGCGCTGGCCCGCGGCGCGGACATCGCGGTGATGGTGCACCCCGACCATCAGTACGACCCCAAGAGCATCCCGGCGCTGGTGGCGCCGCTGCTGCGCGGCGAGTGCGACGCCGTCTTCGGCAGCCGCATGCTGGGCGGCCGGCCGCTCGAGGGGGGAATGCCGAAGTGGAAGTACCTGGCCAACATCTTCCTGACCGCGGTCGCCAACGCGACGTTCTACGTCTTCCTCTCCGAGTACCACTCGGGGATGCGCGCCTACAGCCGGCGCTATCTCGAAACCGTCAACCTCGAGCGTAACTCCGACGATTTCGTCTTCGACACCGAGATCATCGCCCAGGGGGTCTTCGCGGGGCTGCGCATTCAGGAGATTCCGATCCAGACCCGCTACTTTCCCGAGGCCTCGCAGATCGGCTTCCGGCGCAGCGTCCGCTACGGGCTGGCGGTGCTCGGCGTTCTCCTGCGCTACAAGATGCAGAAGAAGGGTCTCCTCGCCAGCCGGATCTTCGAGGCGCCGGCTCTCCCGGAGTCTCAACTGAGCCCCAATTCCCGGTAGAGCCGCTCGAAAGCCTCGGCGGCGTCGCCCGCCCCTCCGGGCTCACCCGGAGGGATTCGCTGGCCGTTGGTGAGCGCGGCCACCAGGGGGACGATCCCTTCCGCTCCGCTCTCCGGAGCGGCGAGCAGCCCCCCGCCGTGGCGGCGGATCCGCTCGGCGATCGCGCCGTGATCGAAGGCGACCACGGGCACCCCCGCCGCCAGGCACTCCGAGAGCGCCAGGCTGAAGGACTCGGGGACGATCGACAGCAGCAGGGCGAGGTCGACCCGGTCCCGCCGCAGGCGGTCGACCAGGGAGCCCGATCGGTAGTAGCCGTGCACGCGGACGCGGGGGAGCCGGCGCAGGCGCCCCAGCAGCTCCGCGTCGCCGCCGCCGAAGGCGCTGAAATGGAGGTCCGGCCAGGACTCCGGGGGGAGCCTCCGCACCACCTCCTCGAAGACCAGCGCCCCCTTGTGCGGCTGCACCTGGCCGATGTAGGCGACGTGCCGCACCGGGCCGGCGGGCCGCCGCCCAGACCCCCCGCCGGGCGGCGGGCCGGCGGGCTCGACGACCCGCTGCCGGTCCGGGGGGAGCCCCGGGAACAGCTCCAGGTGGCGGTCGCGGAGGAACCCGGAAGGGTAGACGACGGCGGCGGCGGCGAGCAGCAGCTCGCGGGCGATCTCCCGGCGCGTGTCCTGGAATCGTATTCCCACCGGCCAGTCCTGGGCCAGGCACTTCGCGCAGCGCTCGCGGTCGCGCGAGTAGTTGCAGAAGCGGAGCTGGGGGCGTTCGAGCAGGTGCGGCCGGGGGCAGAAGAGGCTGAAGTCGTGGACCGAGAGCACGAGCGCGAGCCCCGAGCGGTGGAGCTCGGCGAGCGACCCCAGGGGGATGCCCGCCAGCCCCTCGACGTGCAGGGCGCGAGCCCCCACCTCGGCGGCCGCCCGCGCCACCGCGCGCTCGAAGGCGGCGTCGCGCAGGGCCACCGGCGACGGCGGCGGCCCCCCCTCGATCCCCAGCGCCAGCCGGCGCCCTCCGGCGGCGACCTCCAGGCGGTACCCCTCGGTCTCCGGGTAGAGGAGGGCCACCGGCCGGCGCTCCGCCTCGCTCTCGATGCGGGTGAGGAGCTGCGCCTGCATGCCGCCCAGGCGCGGCGTGGGCGCCGTGGGCAGCAGGTTGAGCACCGGGATCGGCGGCAGGCCCGCGGCGCTCGCCGCGGCGCGGAACGAGCGGCGGCGCAGGCTCTCGCGCAGGCGGTCGGAGATGCGCTCGCGCAGGCCGGCCACCCCCTCGGCCCGCAGCACGCGGCCGGCGACCTGGAGGGTGAGCGCGCCGGAGCCGTTCATGCGGCGTCCCGCCTCGCCCCGTGGATGCGTTCGAGCTCCCGCCGCAGGCGCTGGCCGGCGGCCGCGGGGGAGTAGAGCTCGCGCACCCGCCGGCCCGCGGCCTCCACCCGCGGCGCCGCGATCTCCGGCGCGTCGGCCAGGGCGCGCATCAGCGCGGCGGCATGCTCGACGTCCGGCTCGGCCCAGACCGCGCCGGCGGGGTAGGGCCCATGGGATGTCTCGAGGGGGGTGAGCCGGTGGCGCACCACGAAGCCGGTCCCGTCGTCCAGGAAGTCGGTGACGCCGCCATAGCCGGTGGCGATCACCGGCTTGCCCAGGTACATCGCCTCGATCAGCGGCAGGCCGAGCCCCTCGGAGCGGTGGAGGGAGACGTAGGCGTCGCAGGTGGCGGTCAATCCATTGAGGGCGTCACGGTGGAGCGTGCCGGTGAGCAGGGTGACCGGCAGCCCGGCGGCCCGGCGGCGGAGCTCCTCCAGGTAGTCCGGCTCGGCCTCCGCATGGTTCACCTTGAGCAGCAGGCGGACCGGCCGCCCGCTCTCGCGGGCTACCCGGGCGAAGGCGGCGAGCAGGCCGGCGGGGTTCTTGCGCTCGGGCACGCTGAGGGCATCGAAGGCGAAGAAGAAGAGGAACTCGTCCTCCTTCACCCCCAGCGCCGCCCGGTCCGCCGGCTCCGCCTCGGTGGGCACGACGCAGGGGGGCATCCAGCGCACCTCGACGGGGGAGACCGCCTGGTAGGCCTCCAGGCAGAAGCGGGTCGGCGCCCAGACCTCGTCGACGCAGCGGAACGCTCCGGCGAGGGGGAGCGGAAAGTGCGACAGCTCCCAGAACCAGTAGCCGATCCGGTGCCGGCCCAGGTGGAGCGCGGCGGGGATGCGCCCCTGGACGGTCGCCATCATGTCGGCGTTGACGTGGAACAGGAGCGGCTCGTAGGGGAGCCCCGCGCGCCCCTCGCCGGCCGCCGTATCGGGAGCGCCGTCCGCGAGGTGGCCCAGCGTCCAGAGGGCGCACGGGATGCCCGCCTGGAGGAGGGCCGCCAGGGTTCCCCGGCAGGCTTCGCCGACGCCGTTGGGCGCCGTCGCCCAGCCGACCACGCTGAATCCCTCGGGGCCGGAGTGGCGGGGCGGGGCGGGCGATTCCTCCCCCGGCTCCTGCCGGCTCCGCGAAGTGTCCAGCCGGCGGCGGCGCCGCCGCTTCTCCCACCAGAGGAGAGCCCAGGCGCGCCGGCGCCAGGAGAGGGTGCGGAGCACGGGGTGGACGACCGCGGGGGGCAGCCGGTACTCGTGCCGCCCGAAGGTCGAGTACCAGAAGGCGATCGCCTCGCGGTCGGCCCCGAGCGGGTCGGGAAAGCTGCGCATCAGGTCGGGCCGGCGGCGGTGCATCGCGAGCGCGAGCCGCGGCACCCGCGGCCGCCGCTGCGGATCGTGGCCGGCGTCGGAGGTCAGCCAAGCGATCTCCTCGGGAGCGAGGTGGCCAGTCGCCGCGAGGGAGCTCGCCTCGCGGAGCGACGAGAGATCGGCCAGGGTCTGCTCCATCCGCGGCCGCTGCTCCTCCGTCAGCTCTCCGGCGCGGCGCAGCTGCCGCGCGAGCGCCGCGGTGAACGCCGGATCGATCGGCTCCATGCCGCCGGCGCCGTCGGCGAACCAGTGGGCGAAGCGGAGGCGGTCCTCCCCCCAGAGGCGGGGGAAGGAGCTCTGGAGGTTCTGGTGGTGGTCCCAGAGGATCAGCGCCAAGCGGGGGAGGGGGATCGCCGGCGAGTCGCCGGCCGGCTGGCGGAGCCAGTCGAAGAAGCTGTCTGCGCCGCCGGTGGCGAACGGGTCGGGCCAGCGCTTCCCTTCGGGATCGACCTGCCGCAGGGTGTGCCGGGCGATCTCGGGCACCCGTGCCCCGTTGTCGAAAAAGTCGTACCGGTAGGGGTAGTCCTGGACCTCCTCCTGACCCTCGGCGCGGATACGCTCGCCGTAGAGCTCGAACAGGGGGAGGACGTCGGGGCGTTCGGCGAAGGTGAAACGGTTCTGGAATTTCGAGATCAGCTCCGGCCGCCGGAAGTCGTAGCCGCTGAAGTGGAAGAAGCGGAGGGGAACGCCGTTGACCCGCCAGCCGTCGCCGCGCCGCTCGAACGCCCGGTGGGCGAGGTTCCAGTAGGCGGCGTTGTACCCCGGATCGCGCAGGATCTCGGCGTTCGGCAGGAACGCGGGGGCGAAGTCCATCCAGCGCTGATCCACGAACAGCCCCCGCTCGACCTCGCGCAGGCACTCGCGGTAGAGGCGGCGGGCCCACCAGTCGAGGAAGGCGAGGGTGCGCTCGTTGAAGCCGAGACCGAGGAAGCCGAGGTTGTAGATCCCCGAGAGCAGGATCTCCCGCTCGTTCGGCACCGCCCGGTCCTCGATGGGCGCGGTCAGGTGCGGCGTGAGCACCGCGTCGGCCCGTCCCAGGCGCTCGTAGAGCTCGCCGAGGTCGCCCAGCACCAGGATGTCGGGATCGAAATAGCAGACCCGGTCGAGGCCCAGGGTGCGGTGGAGATGGAGCAGGAACCAGGGCTTGACCGCCGTGTTGAGCTCCACGATCGAGTAGCGGAACGCGACGTGGGGGAAGCCGGGGATGCCGAGCTGATCGGCGAAGGTGACGGCGAACGGCTCGTCCTCGTAGTGATGCCCGGGCTGCGGGCGGTCCACGATCAGCACGCAGACCTTCCCCTCCGGGTGCCGCGCGAGGAACGAGCGGGTGAAGGCCCGCGCGTACGCGAGGTAGTTGTTCGCGACGATGGTGCAGGCCAGCGGTGAATTCATTGCGGAAGGCGCATTCTACTATGCCGTCCCGCCCTTCAGGCGGAGAATCCGCTCGTAGACCTCCTCGATCTCCCCGGCGTGCTCGTCCATCTCCTTGACCCGCGGCGGGCTGACGGCCCAGGCGGCGGCGATCTCCGGCCGTTCGGCGAGCCGCGCGATCCACCCTCGCAGCTCCTCCGGGTCCTCGGGATCGAAAAGGGCGCCGCAGGGAGCTGCCGCCCCATCGAACAGCTCGGCCAGCGCGCCGCGCCGGGCGGCGAGCACCGGCACCCCCTCGGCCAGCGCCTCGCGGGCCACCAGGCCGAAGGACTCCAGCCCCAGGGAGGGCACGATCAGCGCGTCGAGCCCGGCGAATACCTGGCGCCGCCGCTCTTCGTCGAACCTCCCCGCGAAGCGGACCGCCGGCCCGGCGAGCGCCTCGAGCTCGGCCGTATAGGCGGGGGAGACCGCCGGGTCCCCCCAGACCTGGAGCGTCGCGGCGGCCGGATCGACGCCACGGAACGCCGCCACCGCCACGTGGATCCCCTTGTGGGGGAGGATCGAGCCGATGACGCCGAAGCGGAGCGGCGTGCCGGGAGGTCGATCCGGCCGCCGCCCCGCCGCCGTCCCGCCCGGCCGTTCGATGCCGTAGGGGATGACGAAGGTGCGGTCTTCCGGCCGCAGCCAGCCGAGGTCCAGATAGCTCTGGTGGATCGCCTGGGAGCCCATCACGAAGGCGTCGGCGTGGCGCAGGGCTCCCTGAGTCAGCCGGTTGCGGGAGGCGTAGAGCGCCCGGTTGAGCAGCGGCGCGGGGGGGAGGCCGGTCAGCGGCAGGCAGGCCGAGCACTTGGCCGGGGCCGGGCCGGAGCAGAGCCGCCGCCCGGCGTCGAGCAGGTTCGCCCGCGCGCAGGGGGCCCACCAGTCCTGGATCTGGAAGAGGATCGGAATGCGCCGCCGCGCCGCCACTCCCGGCAGGGTCGCGGCGTGCCCGGCGAGGTGATGCACGTGGAGCAGGTCCGGCCGCACCTCCTCCAGCAGCGCCTGGAAGTCGGCGGCGAGCCGCCAGTCGTAGAGGGCGTTGCGCGACAGCGGGTCGCGCTGGGTGAAGTTGTTGACCACCAGCCGCACGCGGGCGCCGCCGTCGTAGATCTCCAGCGCCTCCCCGAGCTCGCGCCCGGGATCGGCCAGGCGGGCGTAGACGGTCACCTCGCGCCAGGCGGCCTGGCGCAGGGCGAGGCGGCGGGCGTAGACCTCGGTGCCGGCGGGGTTCCAGGGGGGCCAGCCGTGCACCAAGTGGAGCACGCGCCGCGGGCCACCGGAGCGGACCGGCCCCTGGCCGCCGCGCAGACCGTCGAGCTTCAGGCCGCCGATGACCCGCTCCCGCGCCGGCCGCAGCGGGTCGGCGCGCAGGAAGCGCGCCACGGTGGGCAGGTACTCCGGATGGAGCCGCCGCATGGCGCGGTGGGCGGACTCCACCCGCCCGGGGCGCGTCGAGCCGAAGCTCCGCTGGCCGGCGTGGTAGACGAAGGTGGCGTCGTCGAGGACGTTGAGGAACCCCGCCTTCAGGGCGCGGAAACAGAAATCGCTCTCCTCGCCGTAGCCGAGGCCAAAACGCTCCTCGTCGAAGAGGCCGAGCCGGTCGAGAGCCTTCCGCTTGATGTAGAGGCAGACCCCGATGCCGGTGGGCAGGCGCGGGCGCTCGCGGGCCGCGACCCGCTCGACGAGGGCGGCGAAGCGGTCCGCGCTCCAGCCGGCCGGCAGGGCGTTGACCGCGATGGAGCGGGGGAGGGAGGCGATGGTGGCGTTGTTCGAGAACGGCGTGACGGTGGCGATGGCGGGATCGGAGTAGGCCGCCTCCTGGAGCTTGGCGAGCCAGCCGGCGGTCACCTCGGTGTCGCTGTTGAGGAGGACGACGTCGCGGTCCGAGGCGCCCATCCCGCGGTTGACGCTGCCGACGAACCCCCGCCGGGCCGGGTTGCGCAGGATCAGCGTCTCGTTGCCAACCCCGCTCGCCAGCGCGCTTTCGACGGCGGCCTCCTGCGGGCCGTCGATCACCAGCACGAGGCGATGGCGGGCCAGATCCGTATGGCGCGCCAGGCTCGCCAGGCAGGCCGCCAACTCGGCCGCGGCGCCGTAGACGGGAACGATCACATCGACCGGTCCGGGCGGACGATCGGGTCCGGCGGCCGGGGCCGGGGGGTTCCAGTCAAGTGAAGCGTGGGGAGAGACCATCGGAGGCGGCGATCTTACCCTTGAACCGGGCGAGGTCGTGGCTGAGGGTGACCTCGATCCCGGCGATCGCCCGGCGCCGGCTGTCGCGCAGGCGGTAGGTGGCGGCCAGGGCGTCCCGGACCTCCTCCGGCCCGAGCCGCGCGGTGCCGCGGACGGTGCGCCGCCCCTCCAGCTCGAAATCGTCCGCGAGCCGCCCGGCGGCGCCCTCCAGGCGGTCGCGCAGCCGCCCCTCGCCGAGCACGGCCGCGCGCAGCTCGACGAGGTCGTCCGGCGCCGGCACGGCCACCAGTAGCCGGCCGCCGGGTTTGAGCGCGCGCCGCATCTCGGCCGGGTTCAGCCGGGCGTCGATCGAGAGGATGAGGTCGAACGCGCCCGCCGCGCAGGGGAAGGAGCGGTCGGCGTTGGCCACGATCCAGGTCCCCCCCGGATAGCGCCGCGCCGCGAGGTCGACCGCCGCCGCCGCGAGGTCGATCCCGTGGGCCTGGATGGCAAAGCGGGAGGCGAGCGAGCCGAGGTAGTACCCCTCACCGCACCCGGCGTCGAGCACCGCCGCGCCCGGCGGCAGGGCGAGCGCTTCGACCTCTTCCAGGACCGCCCGCAGGAGGGGCTCGCCATACCCCGCGTCGAGGAGCCGCCGCCGGGCCTCCACCGCCTCCCAGGGGTCGCCGGGAATTTTCGATCGCCGGTCCTGCGGCTGGAGCAGGTTGACGTAGCCGCTGCGGGCAAAGTCGAAGGAGTGCCCGCGCGGGCAGACCAGGGCGCGTTCCCGCCGCTCCAGGGGCTCGCCGCAATCGCGGACCGGGCAGATCAGGAGGGTCAGGAGGGCTTCCTCAAGATCTTCAGCGCGTCCGCGTTCTTCGGATCGATCTCCACCGCCTTCCGCGCCGCCTCGGTGGCCTCCGCCCTCTCGCCGGTCTCGGCGCGCGCCCGGGCGAGCAGTCCCCAGCCGCGCGCGTAATCCGGGAAGGTGCCGACCGCCCGTTCGAGCAGCGGGACGGCTTTCTCGGGACGGCGGTCCTCCAGCCAGAGGTCGGCGCGCTCGACCAGGGTGTCGTAGCTCTCGCCGCCGGCGGCGAACAGGGCGTCGAGCCGGAGGACCGCCCCGGCCCGGTCCCCCCGTTTGCGCTGGATGCGGGCGAGGTGCACCACGGAGATGGTGTGGGTGGGGGAGAGCCGCAGGACCTCCTCGAAAGTCTTCTCCGCCCGCGGCAGCTCTCCACGCTTCTCGTAGAGCACCGCCAGATTGGCCAGCGGCGGCACGGCCCTGGGGTCCAGCCGCAGCGCCTCCCGGTACTCGCGCTCGGCCTCGTCGTTGCGCCCGAGGTTGAACAGCGCCATGCCGAGGTTGTTGCGCCCGATCTCCGAATAGGGCGCGGTGCGCACGGCGGCCCGGAACAGGGTGAGGTCGCTGCGGTAGATCCCGCTCCGCGCCCAGGCGGCGGCCCCCAGAGCGGCGAGGAGCATCAGCGCCACGGCCGCCGCCGCTCGCCGCGCTCGGGCCGGGAGGGCTCCGGCCAGTCCGCTCGCCAGCCCGCCGAACAGCCAGGCGAGGCCGATCGAGGGGAGATAGAGGTAGCGCTCCGAGAAGTTGGAGCCACCGATCGAGTTGGCGGCGAGCACGGGGAGCAGGAAGGCCACGATCATCGCCAGCGGCAGGACGATCTCCCGCCGGGCTCGGCCGTTCCAGGCCGCCGCCGCGAGCCCCAGCAGCGCAGTCCCCGCCGCGGCCAGGCCGGCGACCGCCACCGGCGAGAGGAGGGCGGGCGCCGGCACGCTCGCCAGCACCCGGGCGGGGAAGGGGACGGCGAGGAAGGCCAGATAGCGCGCGAAGAGCCCCGCCGCGAAGGCCACGGCGCCGGCCGGGGAGGCCGTCACGCCGTAGCTCCGTGGCGAGAAGCTCCCCAGGGCGTGGACGCGCAGGGCGACGTAGACGGCGACCGCCGCGAGGTAGGGGGCGAGCCGCGCCGAGGCGCGGCGCAGGGCGGCGCCGAAAGAGCCCTCCCGCCGCCACTCGGCCACCTCGACGGCTCCGAGCACCAGGATCAGGGCCGTCCCCGGCTCCTTGGCAAGGCAGGCGAACAGATAGGCGAACGGGCCGGCCCACCCCGCCCACCCCCCACGGTCCTTGTGGGACAGATACGAGAAGAGCGCCAGCAGCACGAACAGGGCGGCCAGCAGGTCGGCCTGATCGCCGATCCAGGCGACGGTCTCGGCGTGGGCCGGGTAGACCGCGAACAAGAGGCCGGCCGCGAGCGCGGCGATCCCGCGATCCCCGCGATCCGTCAGCCGGCGGGCGCCGAGGGCCACCAGCAGGGTGACGGCGATCTGCAGCGCCACCGAGGCGGCGTGGAACGCCGCGGGCTGCAGGCCGAACCCCCTCGCCACCAGCGCGTAGGCCCAGCCGAAGACCGGCCGGTAGTAGTTGGAGGGTCCCGCGCCGCGGTCCTGGTAGAACCCCCAGAAGGGGCGGGTCAGGAAGAGGCGGAAGCCGTCCGGATCGCGCAGCCAGGGGTTGCGCTCGATCTGGACGTGATCGTCGTAGACGAACTCGAAGCCGACCGATGCCCCATAGATGGCGAGGACGGCGAGCGCGAGCAGCGCCGCGCCGAGAACCGTCCGGCGGTCGATGGCGAGCCTCGTGGCGGGGCGATCTTCTACGATTCGGGTCTTCCTTTCATTCGTCGGGACGGGTGGTATCATGCACCGCCTTTGAGCGGATATGAGCGGATAGGAGCCGGCGTGAGCGAAGAGACCACTTCGGCCGGGGTCCGGCTGAGCGTCGTGGTCCCGGTCTACAACGAGCGATACCTGGTGGCGGAGCTCGTCCGCCGGGTGCTCGCGGTGTCGGCTCCCGAGATCCGCGAGCTGGAGGTCCTGCTCGTCGACGACGGCTCGAAGGACGGTACCCTCGACATCCTCCGCCGTCTCGCGGCCGAGCACCCCGACCGCATCCGCCTGCTGGAGCAGGGGAAGAACCAGGGGAAGGGAGCGGCCATCCGCCGCGGCATCGCCGAGGCGACCGGCGACCTCATCCTGTTCCAGGACGCCGACCTCGAGTACGACCCGCGCGACTACCCGCGGCTGATCCGCCCCTTCCTGGAGGACGGCGCGGACGTCGTCTACGGCTCGCGCTTCCTGCCCAGCGAGCGCCGCCGCGTCCTCAACTACCGCCACACCCTCGGCAACCAGCTGCTGACCCGGTTCAGCAACTGGCTCACCGACCTCGACCTCACCGACATGGAGACCTGCTACAAGCTCTTCCGGGCGCCGCTGCTCAAGTCGATCCCCATCCGCTCCAACGACTTCGCGATGGAGCCTGAGATCACCGCCAAGGTCGCCAAGCGGGAGTGCAGGATCTTCGAGGTGCCGATCAGCTATCTCGGCCGCACCTACCGCGAGGGGAAGAAGATCGGCTGGAAGGACGGCTTCAAGGCGTTCCGGACGATGGTCAAGTACCACCTGATCGACGACATCTACACCGAGGACGAATACGGCTCCCACATCCTCCACAGCCTGGAGAAGGCGCAGAACTTCAACCGCTGGATGGCCGAGGCGATCGAGCCCCACGTCGGCGCCCGGGTGCTCGAGATGGGGGCCGGCATCGGCAACATCACCTCCTGGCTGCTGCCGCGCGACTTTTATCTCGCGAGCGACATCAATCCGCACTATCTCGACTATCTGAAGAACCTCTCCCTGGGGAAGCCCTACCTGCAGGTGGCCCGCATGGATCTCGAGGACTCGCGCTGCTTCGAGCCGTGGCGGGGGAAGTTCGACACGGTCGTCTGCCTGAACGTGCTGGAGCACGTCCGCGATCCGCTCCTGGCGTTGCGCAACATGCACGCTGCCCTGGAGCCGGGGGGGCGGCTGGTGCTCTACGTGCCGCAGGGGCAGCAGCTCTATTCGAGCCTCGACGAGGTGCTGGGCCACCGCTGCCGCTACTCGAAGGAGATGCTGAGCGAAGAGCTGCGCTCGGCCGGCTTCGAGCTCGAGACGCTCCGCGACTTCAACCATCTCGGCGTGCCCGGCTGGATCCTCAACGGCAAGCTCCTGAAGCGGCGCCACTTCAGCCGCAACCAGCTGAAGATCTTCAACGTGCTGGTGCCGGCGATCCGGCGCATCGACAGCCTCATGCCCGGCCAGGGGCTGGGGATCATCGCCGTCGCCCGGCGGCCGTAAAGCCGTTATTCTGCTAGAATTTGCTGATGGGACTTCCGCAGCCGCTGGCCGATGCGTTCCGGGATTTCGAGCGGGCCGAAACCGCGGACCGGACCGGTCAGGCTCCGCGTCTCGAGGATGTGCGTGCCATTGAGCAGAATCTCGAAAAGCTGAGGGACGGCGGCCGGAGCCTGTTTCAGTCGATGGAGCGGAAGGTCGCCGCCGGCGAGCTTCCTGAAGAGCTCGACGGGACCATCGACTCGCTGCTAGAGACCGAGGAGGAGTTCAAACGGGAGTTCCTGCCTCATCTGGAGCTGGCGCGTCAACGGAAGGCCGCTGTCTCCTCGTCGGCGGTCAAGGCCTCGGCTTCCACCGCCAGCCTTTGGGACCGTTGGATCGACGCGATCCTCGGGGGCTTGAGGGTGCTCCGGGATCTGCGCTGGGATCTCATGGCCCTGCGGGCGGAGACGGAGGCTCCCGGCGATTCTCCCGTCTTCGACGATTCGCGGGATCTGCTGGAATACCTGAAGACCACCACCCGGTGATCCCTCCGGTCCGCACCAAACCTTCCGGCCGTTTTCTCAAGAGTCTCGGGAAGATCGGACCGCCGATCTCCTCGCGGGCCCTGAAGGCTGTGGAGAGATTCCACGCTGCTCCGGACACCCCGGGCCTGAATTTCGAAGCCTTCAAGAACCGGCCCGGATTCTTCACCATCCGTGTGGGCCGAAATTTTCGCATCCTGCTCAAGGAAGAGGCCGACAAGGACGGTCCCTATTTCCTTCTCGTCGACCTTGCCGATCACGATGACACCTACTCCTAGAACTCGTTCTGGCCCGGCTCTTGCTAAGCTCTGGCTCCATGAACAACGGCGCCATGAACAACGAGCGATCGAAAAAAATCGTCTGCATCACGGGAGGGGCCGGATTCATCGGCTCCCACGTCGCCGACGCCTATCTCGCGGCAGGGTACCGGGTGCTGATCATCGACAACCTGTCGGGAGGCAAGCGGGAGAACGTGCCGGAGGGGGCGGAGCTGCACGTCCTCGACATCCGCTCCGAGGAGGCCGCGGACCTGGTGCGAAACTCCGGGGCCGAGATCCTCGTCCACCACGCCGCGCAGATGGACGTCCGCCGTTCCGTCGAGGATCCGGTCTTCGACGCCGACGTCAACATCCTGGGGAGTCTGAACCTCGCCGAGGCGGCCCGCCGCGGCAGCGTGCGCCAGATCGTCTTCGCCTCGACGGGCGGGGCGATCTATGGCGAGCAGGATTACTTCCCGGCCGATGAGAAACATCCGGCGCGGCCGATCTCCCCCTACGGGGTCTCCAAGCTCTCGTTCGAGCGCTACCTCTTCTACTACCACGCCAACTACGGGCTCGACGCCACCTGCCTGCGCTACGCCAACGTCTACGGCGAGCGGCAGAACCCGCACGGCGAGGCCGGAGTGGTGGCCATCTTCCTCAACCGCCTGCTGGCGGGCCAGGCGCCCACCATCAACGGCGAAGGGTTGCAGACCCGCGACTACGTCCACGTCTCCGACGTGGTGCGGGCGAACCTGGCGGCGGCGGGACGGCCGGGCTTCAACATCTACAACGTGGGCACCGGCGTCGAGACCTCCGTGGTCGACCTCTACAAGGAGATCGATCGCGCGGTGGGGACGAACCTGCCGGCCCAGCACGGTCCGGCCAAGCAGGGGGAGCAGCAGCGTTCCGTGGTGGATGGTGGACTCGGCCGCCGCGAGCTGGGCCTCCCGCAGCCGATCCCGCTCAGCGAAGGGCTGGCGCGGACGGCGGCGTGGTTCCGGGAGCGGGCGGAGCGGCCGGTGGCGGCGGGGGCGTAAGCACGGCTGGACGGCGGCTCCTGTCCCGCTTTTCCAGCTTTTCCGCACTTCAATCAAAGTGCGCTGACGATGCTGTCGGCTCCTCATCAACCTGGAGATACCTCACATGAAGAAGCTGATCGTCGCGAGCCTGATCGCCCTGGGCGTTTGGGGCATCACCCTGATTCCGACCCCGGCCAGCGCCGGCAACTGTGACGGCGTCCGCTGCATGGCCTGCCCGCCCGGTACGGTGTTCTCCCCCACGCCGAAGAACTGCTGCCGCTGCGTTCCGGTGTAGGCCAAAAAACACCTTTCAACCGCTCCCCCGAGGGTGCGAGGGTTTCACTCTCTCGCCCTCTCTTTCAGCCGTCCGCTTGCGGCGCTCCCGCGTCGCAAGCGGCGGTCTTTTTCTACCCCTTGCCGGATAAGAGATCGCGCAACGGCTTGCCGTCGAGGAAGAACTCCGCCCGCTTGACGTCCTGGAACTGGGTGGCCGTCCGGGTGAGTTGCGCCAGCACCCGGGGGCTGTCGCACTCGCCGCCGAGCTCCAGGTAGCCGGTGAGGTAGACCCGCGCCTCGTCCCCGTGGCGGTCGATGCGCTCGACCCTGAGCGGCGAGTTGGCGAGGGCGTTGTAGAGACCCGAGCCGTCGTAGCGCCTGCCGGCGTCGAGCAGGGCGTGGAGGGCTCCCCAGAGGGCCGGTTCGGAGGTCGGGAGCTCCACCTCCAGGGTGCCGGTGCGGTCGCCGCAGTCCTTGGAGCCGTCGACGGAGATCAGGTGGATCCGCGCTTTGCGAATCATCGCGGTGGCCTCGAGGCTCTGGGGCGGGTCCCCGGCGCGCGAGCAGCCGGCGAGCAGGGCGAGCGCGAGGAGGAGGCGGCGGAGCGGCTTCACGAGATCCTGTCGTAGACCTGAAAGCTGTACGCGAATGGGGTCTCCTCCGTGGCCTCGTGATCCTCCCGCTCGACGAGCCGCCAGGGCGCGGCGTCGAAGTCCGGGAAGAAGGTGTCACCGGGGAAGTCCCGATCGATGCGGGTCAGCTGCAGCCGGTCGGCGCGGTCCAGCCCCAAGAGGAAGATCTCCTCGCCGCCGGCGATGAAGATCTCTTCCGCCTCCACTTCCCGGGCGAGCTCCAGGGCCTCGTCCAGCGAGTGGGCGACGAGCACTCCCGCCGGCGCGTAGCCCTCCTGGCGGGTGATCACGATCGTGGTCCGCCAGGGGAGCGGCCCCGCGAGCGACTCGAAGGTCCTTCTTCCCATCACCAGCGTGTGCCCCCTGGTCAGCGCCTTGAAGCGCCTGAGGTCGGCGGGCAGGCGCCAGGGGAGGCGGTTGTCGATTCCGATCGCGCGGTTGCGGGCCATCGCCGCGATCAGCGAGATCCGGGGCCCGTTCTGAGTCTTCATACCGCGATCGGCGCCTTGATCGCCGGATGCGGATCGTAGCCGCTGAGGGTGAAGTCCTCGAAGCGGAAGTCGAAGATCGACCTCACCGCCGGGTTGAGCGTCATTGCCGGCAGCGGCCGGGGCTCGCGGGTGAGCTGGAGCCGCGCCTGCTCCAGGTGGTTGCTGTAGAGGTGGGCGTCGCCCAGGGTGTGGACGAAGTCGCCGGGGGCGAGGCCGCAGACCTGGGCCACCATCATCGTCAGCAGCGCGTAGGAGGCGATGTTGAAGGGGACACCGAGGAAGGTGTCGGCGCTGCGCTGGTAGAGCTGGCAGGAGAGCCGCCCCTCCGCCACCCAGAACTGGAACAGGGCATGACAGGGGGGGAGGGCCATCGCGTCGAGGGCCGCCACGTTCCAGGCGCTGACGATGTGCCGCCGCGAATCGGGGTGGGTCCGGATCCCCTCGACGACGCGGGCGATCTGGTCGATCGCGCCGCCGTCCGGGGTGGGCCAGGAGCGCCACTGCGCGCCGTAGATCGGCCCGAGGTCCCCCTCGGCGTCCGCCCACTCGTCCCAGATGGTGACGCCGTGCTCGTGGAGGGAGCGGACGTTGGTCTCCCCGGCGAGGAACCAGAGCAGCTCGTAGACGATCGAGCGGACGTGGAGCTTCTTCGTGGTCAGCAGCGGGAACCCCTGGGAGAGGTCGAAGCGCATCTGGTGGCCGAAGACCGAGAGCGTGCCGGTGCCGGTGCGGTCGGACTTGCGCGTGCCGCGATCCAGGATGTGCTGGAGCAGGTCCAGGTAGGCCCTCATGGCGCGAGAATCTAACACGCTCGAGGGAGCGACACGACGCGATATGATCCCCCCACGCCGGCAGACGCCGGAAGGAGATCGACGATGAAGAAATATGGGTGCCTGATCGGCATCGTGGTGGCGGTTCTGGTTTTCGGACTGTATCTGATGAGTGTCTACAACGGCCTGGTCGGCTCCCAGCAGGCGGTCGAGTCCCAGTGGGCGCAGGTCCAGAACGTCTACCAGCGCCGGGCCGACCTCATCCCCAACCTGGTCGCCTCGGTCAAGGGGGCGGCCAACTTCGAGCAGTCGACGCTCACGCAGGTGATCGAGGCCCGCAGCCGCGTCGGCCAGATGACCCCGCAGGCGACGTCGGAGATCCTCAACGATCCGGCGAAGTTCGCGCAGTACCAGAAAGCCCAGGACAGCCTCTCCTCGGCCCTCTCCCGCCTGATGGTGGTGGTGGAGCAGTACCCGCAGCTCAAGGCCGTGCAGGCGTTCCAGGATCTGATGGTGCAGCTGGAGGGGACGGAGAACCGCGTCGCCGTCGAGCGCCGCAGCTTCAACGAGGTGGCGCAGAACTACAACACCCAGGTGCGCCGCTTCCCCGCGGCCCTCTTCGCCTCGGCGATGGGCTTCCAGCCCAAGCCCTACTTCCAGGCGGCCGCCGGAGCGGAGACCGCGCCGAAGGTCGATTTCGGAACGCCCGCCCCCGCGCCGGCGCCGGGCCGGTAAATTACCCCGCCGCCGGCGGGGTGCGCTCGATGCTGTGGAGGTGGCCGATGTCGATCGACAGGGCGCCGTCCGGCTTCGGCGGATTGAAGAGGTTGGTGAACCGGGCCCCCCAGACGATCTCCTGGGCCTTGTAGGACGAGCGGGTGTGCACTCGCTGGGAGAAGATCTCGTCGATACCGGAGAACAGGACCAGGAACTCGGCGTCCCAGGCCTCCAGATCCTTCGCGGTCGCGCCGTAGAGCGGGCTCTCTTCGTCGATCGGATGGACGATCGTCCAGGCAAGGGGGAAGAAGACGACCTTGTCGCGCTCCAGTTTCAGGGGGAGGAACTCCCGGTTGCCGCTGCCGTCCAGCCTGATACGGGTGAGCAGCACCTGGGCTTCGACCTGGATCATCTCGTTGCGCCGCATGTTGGCGACGCGTAGCTCGAAGGCGGTGACGTCGCGGTACGGCGCGATGATCGCCCGCTCGCTGAACAGGATGCGGGCGGTCGGCTTCGAGAAGCGGGCGAACAGGATGCCGGTCGCCAGGGCGAAGCCGAGCAGGCCCACCAGCGACTCCAGGGTCATCAGCACGTTCGCGGCCAGCCCTGCCGGGTGCATCGCGCCATAGCCGATGGTCGCGAAGGTCTGGACGCTGAAGAAGAAGTCCTCCAGGTACTGAGCGGGAAGGCCGACGGCGCTGGAACCCGCGATCTGCCCGGGACCGCAGGCGAAGTAGGCCGCGCCGAAGACGGCATTGGTCACCAGGAAGAAGATGACGACCATTCCGAGGAAGCGTGGCCAGGAGGTGGTGAGGAGATAGTGGTAGGGGCTCAGCGAGCGGAAGAAGCTGAGCCCCTCGCGCACCACGTTGAAGCTGCCGTCCCTGTTGAGTAGCCGCTTGCGGCTCTCGCGGGCGACGACGGCGCCGAACCCGAGATCGCGGTTCGGATCGTCTGAGGCGGGCGGGGTCTGGGGTTCGGCGAGGGCCATGGGGGTGCGGGCAGTGTAGCGCAGGGGCGGATCGTTCCGATCTACACTGACCTCTCCATGCCCTCTCCCCTCCAGCGCACCCGCGTCCTCGCCTGGGCCGCCGTCCCGCTGGCGCTGGCGCTGGTCACGGCGGCGGGGCGGTGGGCGGGAGCCAACGCGCCGACGATCGGCTCGATCTACCTGGTGGTGGTTCTGGGGCTCGCCGCCTGGGGGGGCTGGGCGGTGGGGGCGACCGCCTCGGTCGCCGCGATGTTCTGCTTCAACTACTTCTTCCTGCCCCCCCTCGGCACGCTGACCATCGCCGAGCCCGCCAACTGGGTGGCCCTGCTCTCGTTCCTCGCCGCCTCGACATTCGCCAGCCGCCTGGTGGCGAACGCCCGCCGGCAGGCGGAGGAGGCGCAGCGGCGGCGGCGTGAGGTGGAAACGCTCTACGACCTCTGCTTCAGCCTGTTCTCCGTCAGCCAGCGCCCCGGGGTGCTCGGCGAGGCCGCGGCGCGGACGCTGCGCGCCCTCGGTGCCGGCGCGGGCGCCCTGGTCCTCCTGGACGACCGGGGCGGGGAGGTGGTGAGCGCGATCGGCGAGGAGCGGCTGGAGATCGGCGACGCCGCGATCGGCTGCGCCCGCGAGGGGCGGATCTTCGAGCTCGCCGGCACGGTCTACATCCCCCTGGAGGTCGGCGGCCGGGTCAACGGCGTCCTGGTGGCGCGGGAGATCGCCGCGCCCAGGACGGTCCTCGAGCCGGCCGGCCGGCTGCTCGCCCTCGCCGTCGAGCGCGAGCGGCTCCTCGGCGAGGCCGCCCACCTGGAGGCGGTCCGCGAGAGCGACACCCTGAAGACCTCGCTGCTGCGCGCCGTCTCGCACGACCTGCGCACGCCGCTGACCGCGATCCGCCTGGAGGTCGAGAGCCTCGGCCGCCACGTCGCGGACCGCCCGGAGGCGATGGCGAGCGTCCAGGGGCTGGCGCTGGAGGCTGAGCGCCTGGCCCGCCGCATCGACAACCTGCTGGCCCTGGCCCGGCTGGAGGCGGGGCTCGCCAGTCCGCATCCGGAGGCCATGCCGGCCGGAGCCCTGTTCCGCGCCGCGCGGGAGAGCCTGACGCTGATCCTCGCCGCGCGGCCGGTCGAGGCGCGGATCGCACCGGGCTGCCCCGACCTCTGGGTCGACCCCTCGCTGGCGCTGGAGATCGTGGTGAACCTGCTGGAGAACGCGGCGCGCGCGGCGCCCGCCGGCACCCCCCTGGAGCTTGCCGCCTCCGCTGCCGGCACTTCATGGGGGCGGGTGCGGGTGGAGGTGAGCGACCACGGACCGGGGATTCCGGCCGGGCTCCAGAGGATGCTGCAGAGCCCCCGGGATCTCCGCCCGGGCGCCGGCCGCGGCTCGGGGGACAGCGTCTCCGGAGGGCTCGGCTTGCAGATCGCCCGCAGCTTCGCCGAAGCGAACGGCGGATCGCTCGCGCTGCTCGACCGTCCCGGCGGCGGCACGGTGGCGCGCCTGGACCTGCCGGCGGCGCCGGAGCCGGAGGGGATGGAAGCATGACCCGGACGACCCCCCTGATTCTGGTGGTCGACGACGACCCTTCGATCCGCCAGACCCTCACCCGCGAGATGGCGCTCGCCGGCTACGACGCGATCTCCGCGGCCGACGGGCTGGAGGGGAAGGCCGTCTTCGAGGAGCGGCGGCCGGATCTCGTGATCACCGACCTCGCGATGCCCCGCCTGGACGGCCTCGGCCTGCTCGCCGCCATCCGCCGGTTGGACGCGACGCCGGTCCTCGTCCTCTCCGTGCGCGGCGAGGAGGAGGACAAGGTGCGGGCCCTCGATCTCGGGGCGGACGACTACGTGACCAAGCCCTTCTCTCTGCGCGAGCTGCTCGCCCGCGTGCGCACCCAGCTCCGGCGCACCAATGCCTCCCCCGAGGTGCTCCGTTTTCCCGGGCTGGAGATCGACCGTGCCCGCCGCAGCGTCGTCCAGGACGGCCGCGAGGTCCGTCTCACTCCCACCGAGCTCGGCATCCTCGAGCTGCTGGCGAGCCACGCCGGCCGCCCGGTGACCCTGCGCCAGATCATCGCCACGGTCTGGAAGGGGGCGCCCGCCACCACGGCCGACACCGTCCGCGTCCACGTCGGTTCGCTCCGCCGCAAGGTCGAGCCCGATCCCGCGAACCCCCGCTACATAGGGACCGAGCCCTGGGTGGGGTACCGGTTCCTGGCGGAGGAAGAAGAGAGGACGTAAGGGACCGCAGGGACGGAAAGGAGGAAAAGCCTTGCCGTCCTTTACTGCAACCCGGCCAGCAGGCGGCGGATCTCGCGGATCCGCGTGTGCGTCGGACTGAGATGGGCGAGCAAGAGCGGCTCCGCCGCGGCGAGCTCCCGGCGGGCCCGGGCCTGGGCCCCCTCGGCGAGGGCGAGCCGGCCGCTTTCGAACAGGGCCTCGCCGTAGAGGAGGTCCGTGGTGGTCAAGCCGGAGAAGATCGCCAGGGACTCGTCCAGCGAGCGGCGTGCCGCCTGCCGGTCCCCCGCCGCGCCGCGGGCGATCCACGCCTGGGCCAGCAGGAGGTCCGAGCCGGCCACCTCCCGGTGGTGGATGGTGCCGAAGAGCTTCTCCTCCAGCCGGCGCACGCGCTCGAGGGTCGCGATCGCCTCGGTGGTGGCGCCCGCTTTCGTCAGCGTCTCCCCCAGCTCCTTGAGCGGCAGGCGCAGCTCGTAGCTCTCCGGACCGGCGAGCCGTTCGATCTGGGCCACCGCCTCGGAGAGCTCCCGCCGCGCCAGCGGCACCTGCTGCAGCTTCAGGTGGGCCCAGCCGCGATTGGCGAGCGCCCGCCAGCGCTCGGCGTCGTTCGCCCCCAGCGTGCGCTCGAACGTGTCGGCGGCATGGGTGAACAGCTCGGCGGCCTCCTGATAGTGCTCCTGGTCCATCGCCGAAAGCCCCAGGTAGCGCAGGCAGTAGGCGGCCTCGTAGCGGTCCGGCCCGAAGATGCTCAGGGCCTCGCGCAACGCCGCGTCGGCGCCCGCATGCTCCTGCTGGCCGACCAGCAGCAGCCCATAGGAGAAGAGTGTCTCCGCCAACCCCGCATGATGGGGCCCGAGGACGGCGCGCTGGGTGACGATGGCCTGCTCGAAGAGCTTGCGGGCGTCGGCCGGACGCGACAGGCGGTCGAGCAGGCCGGCCAGGTTGGTCTGCGTCGCCGCCACTTTCGGGTGGCGGGGTCCGAGCGTGCGCTCGAGCCGCGCCAGCGCCTGCCGGTAGCACCTCTCGGCCTCCACGTACTGATGGTCCGCCTCCAGCATGGCCCCGAGCTCCGAGAGCGCCTCGGCCGTCTCCAGGTGGCCTTCGCCCAGGCGCCGGCGGATGGTCGCCAGCGCCTGGCGCTGCAGGTCGACGGCCCGGGCGCGGTCTTCCGGCCGGCGCAGGGCGTTCGCCAGGGAGCGCCGGGCCTCGGCGACCTCGAGACTGGCGGCGTCGCGGGCCGCCAGCATCTCCACCAGCGCTCTCTCCAGCGTCCCCTGGGCCTGGTTCATGTCGCCATGGGCCCTCTGCACGTCCCCCAGGAGGACACGGCTCTCCGCGATCCGGGCGTCCCCCCGTGGCAGGATCGCCTCGCGCAGGGCGAGGGCGCGCCGGGCATGGGCGAGCGCCGGATCGAACAGGCTGAGGTTGTTCTCGATCCGGGCCACGGCGTCGAACACCTCGGCCTGCGTGGCGGGCTCCCCGGCGAGCTCCGCGTCGATCCGCCGTGCCCCCCGCTCGAGCAGCTCGCGGGCGGAGACGGCCCCGCCGTTGGAGCCTTCGGGATCCGACTCCCGGAAGACCGAGAGCAGGAACGATTTGACGCGTTCGGCCCGCGCGGCCGCGGCATCGGCCCTGCGCGCGGCCAGCCTTGCGGCGTCGGCCTGCCAGAGCGCCATTCCCAGCCCGGCGAGGAGCGCCACCAGGCCGAGCGCCGCGGCGGCCACCGGCAGGCGGTTGCGGCCGACGAATTTCCGCAACCGGTAGCGGGGGGTGTCCGGCCGCGCGCGGATCGGGCGACCGCCCAGGAACTGTGCGAGGTCGTCGGCGAGCGACGCCGCCGAACGGTAGCGCCGCGCCGGATCGCGGTGGAGGGCGGTGAGCACGACCAGGTCGAGATCCCCCGCCACGCGGCGAGAGAGGCGCGGACCGTCGCCGGCGGCGATGCGCCGCAGGACCGCGCTCGGCCGCTCGACCGTCTCCCGCGCCATCGCGCCGGCCAGCGCGCCGAACGACCGGCGCTCGCGCGCGTGCGGCAGCGCGCCGGTGATCAGCTCGAAGAGCAGAACCCCCAGGGCGTAGACGTCGGTCGCCATGGTGATCGGTTCGCCCAGGATCTGCTCCGGCGCGGCGTAGGCGGGGGTGAGGACGCGGGCTTCGAGATGGGTGAGGGGGGTGGTCTCTTCCTCCTCGCCGCCGGCCAGCAGCTTGGCGATGCCGAAGTCGAGCAGCTTGACCATGCCCTCTTCGGTGACCAGGATGTTGGCCGGCTTGAGGTCGCGGTGCACCACCAGGCGGCGATGGGCGCTGTCGACCGCCGCGCAGACGCTCTGGAAGAGCCGCAGCCGCTCCTCCAGGCCGAGCCCCCGCGCGCGGCAATGCTCGGTGATCGGCACCCCCTCCACCCGCTCCAGCACGAAGAACGGACGCCCGTCGCCGGCGCTGCCGCCGTCGAGCAGGCGGGCGATGCCGGGGTGGTCGAGCCGCGAGAGGATCTGGCGCTCGCGCACGAACCTGCCCACGATCGCCTGGGAGTCCATCCCCGGCTTGATCAGCTTGAGCGCCGCCCGCTGGGTGAAGGTCCCTTCGTCGCGCTCCGCGAGATAGACCTCGCCCATGCCGCCGCGGCCGAGCAGCCCGAGCAGGAGCCAGGAGCCGACGCGGGTGCCGGCCGGCAGCGACGGCTCGGCCGCGCGCTCCTCCCGCCCGGGATCGCCGCCGAGCAGCTCCGCCGCGGGCCGGGCGAGAAAATCCTCTGTCTCCTCGTCCGCTTCCAGCAGCCGGGCGAGACGGGCGGCGAGCGCCGGGCTCTCCTTCTCCAGCTCGGCGAGGCGGTGGTGGCGGACCGCCGGCGGCAGCTCGGCGAGCTCGTCGAAGAGCTCTTCCCAGGCCGAGCTGGAAGCGGGATCGGCAGTCATGAAGGGTGATGGTCCTGCAGCTCGACGAGCAGGAAGGCTCGAGCCTTGCGCCAGTCGCGCTTGAGCGTGCGCTCGCCGACGTCCAGCAGGAGGGCGATCTCCTCCAGGGGGAGCCCGGCGAAGAAGCGCAGCTCGACGACCTGCGCCAGCCGCGGGCTCTCCTCCTGGAGCCGGGCGAGCGCGGCGTCGAGGGCCAGCAGATCCACCTCCGAGTCCTCGCCTCCGGCCGCGGGGTCCAGCCCTTCCGGCCACGAGACCCGCAGCGCGGCGCCCCGCTTCTCGGCATCCCGCCGCCGCGCGAAGTCGACCACGACATTGCGCATCACCCGCGCCGCGAGATTGAAAAAGTGGGCCCGGCTCACGGCGTCGAGGTGCGAGCCGCCGGAGATCCGCAGGTAGGCCTCGTGCACCAGGACGGTGGTGTCGAGCGTGTCGCCCGGCCGCCCCCCGCGGGCGAGCTGGGCGTGCGCCAGGCGTTTGAGGTCCCCATAGAGGCGAGCGAACAGCTCCTCCTCGGCGTCCCGGTCCCCCTGGTGCGCGGCGTTGAGCAGGATCGTTACATCCGGGATGGACATCACAGCTTGGTTCATGCTCCTTGATGACCATCGAGGCTAATGTATTTCACCGGGGAAGTGGTAAGCGGGAGGTAAAGATAGTGAGCGGGAAGCAAAAAACTCCCGGAGCGCCGGTGGTGCTCCGGGAGGCTTCAGGACTCACCGGGCGTGAGCCGCGGGAGCGTCGCGGTCCTGCCTGTTAGCAGAAGTTCTGGCCACAGTTCGTGGGGCAGCTCTGGTGGGTTATGCAGGCGTTGCAGAGGCTCTGGATGCAGCTCCCCTGGGTGTTTCGGGTGCAGTTGACATCCGTGGCCCCACCCGCAGCGGCGGTCTTCAGGTTCTCCGGGTTGAGGTGCCGCAGGGTCTCACGGTTGAGGGTCAGGCGGATCTTCGCGGTCCTTTTCATGGGCGTCGGCTCTCTTTCCAATGCGATCCCGGGGACGGGGCTGTCCCGCGAGAGCCCACAATGCGGGGCTATCTATAGATGCGCAATCCGGCCGCGGAAGGGGACACGGAAATCTTTAGGAACTCTTTCGATCTCTTTCCGGACTTCTTAATCCGCGATCGGCGATGCTGGCCTGGCCATGCATACACCCCGTTTTCTCCTCGCTTCCACCCTGTTGATGACTCCGGCCGGTGCCGCCCTCGCGCAGGACGCCGCCGCGCCTTCGCCGATCGTCACCGACCGGCCCGGTCTCCTGTTCAGCAGCCTCACCGTCGGCCGGGGTGTCTTCCAGGCCGAGCTCGGCCTCCCCGCCGTGGCCTTGAACGATGACGGCGGCATCGACACCCGGTTCACCAGCCTCGTCGGCCTGATGCGCTAT
The DNA here is from genome assembly GCA_963698025.1 of uncultured Acidobacteriota bacterium. GTDB lineage: Bacteria > Acidobacteriota > Thermoanaerobaculia > Multivoradales > UBA5704 > DATARR01. The sequence continues at coordinate 6,779,119 of OY969112.1, forward strand.
GGCGTGACCGATGCTTTCGAGCTGCGGCTCGGCGGCCCGATCTACAACGAATCCCGCGTCATCGCCGGCGCCGTCCGCTCCACCGACCGTGGCTTCGGCGACCTCGAGGTGGGCGTCAAGTGGCACCTCTTCGACAACGCGGGCGCGCGCCCCTCCTTCGCGCTGATCCCCTCCGTGATCGTGCCGGTGGGGGAGAAGGGGTTCTCCGCCGAAAAACTGGTCTATCAACTGAATGCGATGGCCGAGTGGACCCTCCAGAACGGCTGGGGAGCCGGCGCGCTCGCCGGTTACCTGAACGGCCCGTCCGGCGGCGACCGCTACGGCCAGGAGACTCTCGCCGTCTCGCTCGGCCGTTCGCTGCCGCCGCCCCGGTGGAGCGCCTACGGCGAGGCGGTCTATGTGATCACCAACCTTTCCGGAGCGAGCGACTCCTCGTTCCTAGGCGGCGGGATCAAATACCTGGTCTCGAACGACCTCCAGCTTGACCTCAGCTTCGACCGTGGCGTGACGTCCGGCTCGCCTGACTGGCTGCTCGGGCTCGGCCTGTCGGCTCGCTTCTAAGGAAGGAACCCACGATGGACATCGTCTTTCTCGTTGTGACCCTCGCCTTCTTCGTGCTGTCCTGGGGCTTCGTGCGTCTCTGCGCTTCTCTGGAGCCGGCGCGGGAGGAAAAGCGATGAACGGTCTCTACATCCTGGGCCTGCTGGTGACGATCGGTCTGACCGTCTACCTGTTCGTGGCCCTGCTCAAACCGGAGCGTTTTTGAGAGATGAGGACACCGATGACCGCCAACGGACTTCTCCAGATCGCCCTGTTCATCTTTATCCTGGTGGCGCTCGCCAAGCCGCTCGGCTCCTACATGGCGCGGGTCTACGAGGGGCAGCCGCTGCTCGGGCTCGACCGCGTCCTCGGACCCTTCGAGAGGCTGATCTATCGCCTGAGCGGCGTGCGGCCGGACGAGGAGATGGGTTGGAAGGTCTATACCCTCGCCGTTCTGCTGTTCAGCGCGGCGAGCGTCGTCTTCCTCTACCTGCTGCAACGAGCCCAGGGGGCGCTGCCGCTCAACCCGCAGAAATTCGGCGCGGTCTCCCCGGACTCCTCGTTCAACACCGCCGTCAGCTTCGCGACCAACACCAACTGGCAGGGCTACGCCGGTGAGACCACCATGAGCTACCTGACCCAGATGACGGGGCTCGCCGTGCACAACTTCGTCTCGGCGGCCACCGGCATGTCGATCCTGGTCGCTTTCATCCGCGGGCTCGCGCGCCGGAAGGCGGAGACGATCGGCAACTTCTGGGTCGACCTCACCCGCACCACCCTTTACATCCTGCTGCCGCTGTCGCTGATCCTCGCCCTGGTGCTCGTGTCGCAGGGGGTGGTGCAGACGCTGTCGCCGTACCGGACGGTCCCCTTCGTCGAGGCCACCCGGGATGCCGACGGCAAGCCGGTCGCCGAACAGACGATCGCGGTCGGGCCGGTGGCGTCGCAGGCGGCGATCAAGCATCTGGGCACCAACGGCGGCGGCTTCTTCAACGCCAACGCCGCGCATCCGTTCGAAAGCCCGAGCCCGCTCACCGACCTGCTCCTCATCCTGAGCGAGACGGTGATCGCCGCCGCGCTCTGTTACACCTTCGGCAAAATGGTGGGGGACACGCGGCAGGGGTGGGCCATCCTGGCGGCGATGCTGATCGTCCTGGTGTCCTTTCAGGTGTTCGGCTACTGGGCCGAGGCCCAGGGGAACCCGAGGATCGCAACCCTGGGGGTAGAGGGCGGCAACATGGAGGGCAAGGAGGTGCGCTTCGGCGTCGCCCGCTCGGCCCTCTTCGCCGCCGCCACCACGGCCACCTCTAGCGGCGCCGTCAACTCGATGCACGATTCTTTCACGCCGCTCGGCGGGCTGGTGCCTCTGTTCCTGATGCAGTTTTCAGAAACCATTCTGGGCGGCGTGGGCTCGGGGCTCTACGGCATGCTGATCTTCGTCATAGTCGCGGTCTTCATCGCCGGCCTGATGGTCGGCCGCACCCCGGAGTACCTGGGCAAGAAGATCGAATCGTACGAGATCAAGATGGCCTCGCTCATCGTCCTCATCATGCCGCTCGTCGTCCTGCTATTCACGGCGGTGGCGGTGGTGGCCGGGCCGGGTCTGGCGGGGATCGCCAACCCTGGCGCCCACGGCTTCAGCGAGATCCTCTACGCCTACACCTCGATGGGCAACAACAACGGCAGCGCCTTTGCGGGCCTGTCGGCTAACACGCCCTTCTACAACGTCACCGGCGCCTTCGCGATGCTCTTCTCGCGTTTCTGGCTGGCGATTCCAACGCTGGCGATCGCCGGCTCGATGGCGAAGAAGAAGCTGGTGCCTGCCGGACCCGGAACGCTGCCCACGCACACCCCGCTGTTCGTCGCTCTCCTGATCGGCACCGTCGTGCTGGTGGGAGCGCTGACCTTCTTCCCGGCCCTGGCGCTCGGCCCTCTCGTCGAGCATCTGCAGATGACGGCCGGAGCCTTCTGAGGATATCGACCATGGCTAAACGCAAGACCTCACTCTTCGATCCCAGGATCGTCCGCGAGGCGGTCAAGGATTCCTTCCGCAAGCTCGGATTCCGGAAGATGCTGCGCAACCCCGTGATGTTCGTGGTCTACGCCGGGAGCTTGCTGACCACGGGGCTGTTCGTGCAGGCCCTCCGCGCCGGCCACGGCGAGGCGCCGGCCGGATTCATCCTCGCCATCGCCCTCTGGCTCTGGTTCACCGTGCTGTTCGCCAACTTCGCCGAGGCGATGGCCGAGGGGCGCGGCAAGGCCCAGGCCGCGGCCCTGCGCGAGACCCGCAAGACCACCCTCGCCAAGCAGCTCTGGGAGCCCTGCCGCGACGCCCAGTTCACCCTCGTCTCCTCGACGGCCCTGGTCAAGGGGGACCACGTGCTGGTCGAGGCGGGGGACGTCATCCCGGGGGATGGCGAGGTCGTCGAGGGGGTCGCCTCGGTCAACGAGGCGGCCGTTACCGGTGAGAGCGCGCCGGTGATCCGCGAGAGCGGCGGCGACCGCAGCTCGGTCACCGGCGGCACCCAGGTGCTCTCCGACTGGCTGGTCGTGCGCATCATCGCCAACCCCGGCGAGACCTTTCTCGACCGCATGATCGCGCTCGTCGAAGGAGCGAAGCGGCAGAAGACGCCGAACGAGATCGCCCTGTCGATCCTGCTCGCCGGCCTGACGCTGGTCTTCCTGATGGCCACCGTCACCCTGCTGCCGTTCTCGATCTACAGCGTCACCGCCGCGGCGCACGGAACGCCGGTGACGGTGACCGTGCTGACGGCGCTGCTCGTCTGCCTGATCCCGACGACGATCGGCGGCCTGCTTTCGGCGATCGGTATCGCCGGCATGGACCGCATGATCCAGGCGAACGTGATCGCCACCTCCGGACGCGCGGTCGAGGCGGCCGGCGACGTCGACGTGCTGCTGCTCGACAAGACCGGCACCATCACCCTCGGCAACCGGCAGGCCACCGAATTCCTGCCGGCCGGCGGGGTCGAGGAGCGCGAGCTGGCCGACGCGGCGCAGCTCTCCTCGCTGGCCGACGAGACCCCCGAGGGGCGGAGCATCGTGGTGCTCGCCAAGGAGCGCTACCAGATCCGCGAGCGCGACATCGAGGCGCTCGGCGCCCGGTTCGTGCCGTTTACCGCACAGACGCGCATGAGCGGGGTAGATCTGGCCGGCCGCAAGATCCGCAAGGGGGCGGCCGATGCCGTCGAGGAGTTCGTCACCTCCCAGGGGGGCGGATTTCCCGGCGACGTGCGCAACAAGGTCGAGACGATCGCCAGGTCGGGCGGCACGCCGCTCGCCGTTGCCGAGGGGGCGCGGGTGCTCGGCGTGATCCATCTCAAGGACATCGTCAAGGGGGGTATCCGTGAGCGCTTCGCTGAGCTGCGGGAGATGGGGATCAAGACGGTGATGATCACCGGCGACAACCCGCTGACCGCCGCCGCCATCGCCGCCGAGGCCGGGGTGGACGACTTTCTGGCCCAGGCGACGCCGGAGGCCAAGCTCAAGCTGATCCGCGACTACCAGGCCGGCGGGCGCCTGGTGGCGATGACCGGCGACGGCACCAACGATGCCCCGGCGCTCGCGCAGGCGGACGTGGCGGTGGCGATGAACTCCGGCACCCAGGCGGCCAAGGAGGCGGCGAACCTGGTCGACCTCGACTCCAATCCGACTAAGCTGATCGAGGCGGTCGAGATCGGCAAGCAGCTCCTGATCACTCGCGGCACGCTCACCACGTTTTCGATCGCCAACGACGTGGCCAAGTACTTCGCCATCATCCCGGCGGCCTTCGCCACCACCTATCCGGTGCTGAACCGGTTCAACCTGATGCGGCTGGCGAGCCCCGACAGCGCGATCCTGTCGGCGGTGATCTTCAACGCCCTGATCATCATCGTGCTGATCCCCCTGGCGCTCAAGGGGGTCAAATTCCGCCGCCGTCCGGCCTCGCGGCTGCTGCGCGACAACCTGTTGATCTATGGCCTGGGGGGGATGATCGTCCCCTTCATCGGCATCAAACTGATCGATTTCATCCTCCACGGATTGGGCCTGGTGTAGCCATGAGAGAGCTGCGGACCGCCGTTCTGATCTTCCTCGTCCTCACCGTCCTGACCGGTCTGATCTATCCGCTCGCGGTGACCGGTATCGCTCAGCTCGTCTTCCCCCGGCAGGCGAACGGCAGCCTGATCGTGAAGAACGGCCGGACGGTCGGCTCCGAGCTGATCGGCCAGCCGTTCGCGGGTCTCCGCTACTTCTGGAGCCGCCCGTCGGCCACGGCGCCGTTTCCCTACAACGCCGCCGCCTCGGGCGGCTCGAACCTGGGGCCGACGAATCCGGCTCTGATCGCCCGCGTCCAGGCCGACGTCGAACGGCTCCACGCGGCGAACGGGGCCGGTAGGGTCCCCGTCGATCTGGTCACCGCCTCGGCGTCCGGACTCGATCCACACATCAGCCCGGCCGCCGCTTTCTATCAGGTAAACCGTGTTGCGGCCGCCCGCGGGCTCGATCCCGCCGCGGTTCACGCCCTGGTCGAAAAGCATGTCGAGGGGCGGTGGCTGGGGGTGATCGGGGAGCCACGGGTGAACGTGTTGAAACTGAATCTGGATCTCGACCGGCGATGACCGATCACCGCCCCGACCCCGAATCCCTGCTCGCCCTCGTCCAGGCCGAGGAGGAGCGGGAGCGCCGGGGGAAACTGAAGGTTTTCTTCGGCGCCACCGCCGGCGTGGGGAAGACCTACGCCATGCTGCAGGCGGCCCAGGAGCTGAAGCGGCGGGGCGTCGACGTGGCCGTGGGGGTGGTCGAGACCCATGGCCGCAAGGAGACCGGGGCGCTGCTCGAGGGGATGGAGATCCTTCCCGCCCGGCTCGACGAGCATCGCGGCGTGACGCTCAGGGAATTCGACCTCGATGGCGCCCTCGCCCGCCGGCCGGCGATCCTCCTCGTCGACGAGCTCGCCCACACCAACGCCCCCGGCTCGCGCCACGCCAAGCGCTGGCAGGACGTCGAGGAGCTGCTCGCCGCCGGCGTCGACGTCTACACCGCCTTCAACGTTCAGCATCTGGAGAGCCTGAACGACCTGATCGGCAAGATCACCGGCGTCGTGGTCCGCGAGACGGTGCCGGACTCGATCCTGGAGCGGGCGGACCAGGTGGAGCTGGTGGACCTGCCGCCGGAGGAGCTGCTGAAGCGTCTTCAGGAAGGAAAGGTTTATGTGCCGGAGCAGGCGGCGCGGGCCGTCCAGAGCTTCTTCCGCCCGGGAAACCTGATCGCCCTGCGCGAGATCGCCCTGCGCAAGACCGCCGAGCGGGTCGAGGCCCAGATGCAGCGCTACCGCGAGTTGCATGGCGTGGCCGAGACCTGGCCGGTCGCCGAGCGGCTGCTGGTCGCGGTCGGCCCCGGCCCCAACGCCGCGCGCCTCGTGCGGGCCGCGCGCCGGCTCGCCGAGCTACTGCGGGCCGAGTGGGTGGTGGTCTACGTCGAGACCCCCGCCGAGCTCGGCCTCTCGAAAGAGGAGCGGGACCGTGTCTGGCAGACCCTGCGGCTCGCCGAGCGGCTGGGAGCGAAGACGGTGACCCTAAGCGGCGAGCGGCCGGCCGCCGAGATCCTCCGCTACGCCCGCCGGCGGAACGTCTCCAAGATCGTGGTCGGCAAGCCGACCCGCGCGCGCTGGCGGGAGCTCCTCCTCGGTTCCGTGCGCGGCCAGCTCGAGCGCGAGAGCGGAGACATCGACGTCTACGTCATCGCCGGCGAGGCGGGGGAGGGGTGGCTGGCGCCGGCGGTCCGGGAACGCAGGTCGCGGACCGGCTGGCGCGGCTACCTGGGAGCCGTCCTGACGACGGCGCTCGCCGCTGGCGTCTCGCTCCTGATCCACCCCGGTTTCAAGGAGGTGAACCTGGCGATGCTCTTCCTGCTGGCGGTGATCTGGTCCGCCGCCCGCCACGGACGGGGGCCCGGAGTCCTCGCCTCGGTACTGAGCGTCGCCGCGTTCGACTTCTTTTTCGTCCGCCCCTACCTCACCTTCGCCGTCTCCGACAGCGAGTACCTGCTGACCTTCGGAGTGATGCTGATCACCGCCCTGGTGATCTCGACCCTCACCGCCCGCCTGCGCCGGCAGGCCGCGGCCGCGGACGACCGGGAGCGGCGCACGGCGGCCCTCTACGCCATGAGCCGCGATCTGGCGGCCGCGAAGGACACGGACGAGATCCTCAACGCCGCCGCGAGCCACATCCATTCGGTCTTCCTCAGCCAGGTCCTGCTGCTGCTGCCGGACGCGGAAGGGCGAGTGAGCGAGCGGGCGGGGGAGAGCGTGACCTTCATCCTCGACACCCGCGAGCACGCGGTGGCGCAATGGGTCTTCGATCACGGCCAGGCTGCGGGCAAGACCACCGGCACGCTCCCGGCCGCCAGGGGGCTCTATCTGCCGCTCAAGACCTCGCGTGGAGTCGTCGGCGTGCTGGGCGTCCACCCGGCGGATCCGGAGAGCCTTGCCTCCCCCGAGCGGCTCCACTTCCTGGAGGCCTTCGCCAACCAGATCGCACTGGCGGTGGAGTAGTCTTTGAGTCCGGAGGGGCTTCAGCCCCGGCCGCGCTCTTCGAGCAGGGCGCGCAGGCGAGCGAGCTCGGACTCCGCCATGTCGGCTCGCTGGCGTTCGGCCTCGGCCTGCGTGGGCACCAAGCTGCCGTCCGGGCGGAAGAGCCGGACATAATCGGCCGCCTGCTTTCCCAGCACGGAACCCTGCCACAGGCCGACGAACACCCCGAGCTGTTCGCTCCAGAGCCGGCCGTTCCCGTCCGGCTGGACCGGCTGGTAGAAGCGGTCTGCCAGACGCAGCCCCTCCAGCGTGCACGTCTCCGGCTCGTACAGGAAGTACTCCGCCGTGCGGAAGACCCGGGCATAGAGATCCCGCTTCTCGCTGCGGTCCTTCTTCGCGGTGGAAGGGGAGAGCATCTCGAAGATGACGTCCGGCAGGCGCCCCCCCTCTTCCCAGGCGATCCACGACTTGCGTCTGCGATCCGGGTCGACGCCACCACTTACGCAGAAGATGTCCGGGCCGCGGAAGGCCCGCTCCGGCAGACCTTTCGTCACCTCTTCCGCGACATCCCGAGCCTGCTCCACGGAGTAGTAGACGAAAATGTTCGCGCCGACAAAGAAGTCCGTCCGGCCACGTTCCACCATGGCCTGATGAATCAACTCCCGCAGAAGGGGTAATTCAAAGGTATGCCAGTCGCTCTCCAAGGGCACTCCGTCGCTGTAGACGAGCTCGAAGGGCAGAGGCGCGAGGGCCGCAGTAGCTGGCTGGCTCATGGCGTGCTTCCTTTCGGAGTCGTTCCTTGGAGGATCTTATTCCGCATTCTGGACAAAGGGAAGGAAGGATGAGCCCTCCGATCCTTCTCCTGGACGACAGGATAGCATGGGGGTCACCGGCAAAGCCTCCTGACACCACGCTGTCAGGAGGCCCCCACTAGGCTGCTTTCACGTCGGACCGGCACGCCGCCGGCCGCAACCCAAGGAGAGAAGCCATGAGCAACGCCCTGAACTGGTTCGAGATCCCCGTCACCGACCTCGCCCGCGCCAAGGAGTTCTACGGCCGCGTGCTGCAAGCCGATCTGCGGGAAGAGTCGATGACCGGCAGGGAGATGGCGATCCTGCCCTATGAGGACGGCGGGGTCGGCGGCGCCCTGATCAAAGGCGAGCACCACGTGCCGAGCGCCCAGGGGACGATCGTCTATCTCAATGCGGGGGACGACCTCGCCGGTGCCCTCTCGCGCGTCGAGGCCGCCGGGGGCAAGGTGGTGATGGGCGCGACGCGCCTCTCCGACCAGATCGGCTCCATCGCCATGTTCCTGGACAGCGAGGGGAACCGGATGGCCCTGCACTCACCGCGGTAAGCCTCAGAAACTAGAGCTAAGCTTGCGCCATGCGGCGCGCCGACCGGCTCTTCCAGATCGTCCTCTACCTGCGCCGGCGCCGGATCGCGACGGCCCGCGATCTGGCGGCTGCGCTCGAGGTTTCGGAACGCACCATCTACCGCGACGTGCAGGACCTGAGCGCCTGCGGCCTCCCGATCGAGGGCGCCGCGGGCGTCGGGTACCGGCTGCGCCGCGGCTTCGACCTGCCGCCGCTGATGTTCGACCGCGAAGAGCTCCAGGCCCTGCGTCTCGGCGCCCGCATGGTGCGCACCTGGGCCGATCCCGGTCTTTCAGAGGCCGCCGCCAACGCCCTGCGCAAGATCGAGGCCGTCCTGCCGCCGGACCTGGACGATCCGGGCGAGGCGCTCTACGCACCCAATCTCCGCCCCTACCCCGTGCAGCACGTGGGGCTTCTGCGCCGCGCGGTGACCGAGCAGCGCAAGGCCCGCTTCGACTACACCCGGGAGGACGGCGGCGCCTCCATCCGCACCGTCTGGCCGCTCGGCCTGTTCTACTGGGGGGCGGTCTGGACCCTCGTCGCTTGGTGCGAGCTCAGGAACGATCATCGCAGCTTCCGCCTCGACCGCATCGCCAGCCCAGAGATCCTCGCCGAGCCCTTTACCCTGGAGCCCGGCCAGACGCTGCAGGATTTCCTGCGGAAGGTCAGGGCGGCGACACCCTGATAGAATCGCCCCGATGGGCCTGCAAACCGCCGAGGCGCTGATCCTCGACGTCACCGACCTCCACGACCGCGACCGGATCGTCACCTTCCTCACCCGCGAGTACGGCAAGAAGCGCGGCGTGGCCAAGAGCGCGCGGGTGAAGCACAGCCGCTTCGGCGGCCAGCTCCAGCCGCTCGCCAAGGTGGAGGTGACCTGGTTCGAAAAGGAGGGGAGCGATCTCGTCCGGATCTCCACGGTGGAGCTGGTGCGCACGGCCCATCTGCTGCAGACCGACCTCGAAGGGCTCCTGCTCGGCAGCTACCTCGCCGACCACATGCTGGAGTTCGCGCAGGAGCAGGAGGCCTCGGACCACCTGTTCCGGCTGCTCGACTCCACCCTTGAAGCCCTGATCGCCGGGGTGGACCGCGACCTCGCCACCCGCTACTTCGAAGCCTGGGTGCTGCGGCTGGCGGGCGTCTTCCCCTCTCCCCAGTCCTGCCCCGGGTGCGGCGGGCCGTTCCCGCCGGAAGGCGCCATCCTCCCCCGCGGCGGGGAGACGCTGCTCTGCTTCGACTGCGGCGGCGTGGTCGGTCTGCGGATCTCGCCCGCGACGCTCGATTTCCTGCGGCGGATCGGCCGCGAGGGGCTGCCGGCCGCGGGTGAGCACCCCCCCTCGCCCGCGGTACTGCGGCAGGTGGAGGAGCTCTGCGCCCAGGTGCGGCGCCACTTCCTCCAGCGCGAGCTGCGCAGCTACGACGTGATCCAGAGGACGCTCGCGCGTCTGAGCTGATAGGCTACCCCGCTCAATCTTTTTCGCAGGGGCTGGGCTCGTCCCGCTCCGGGAAAGCGATTCTCATGCAAACGTTCCAGGAGTTGATCCTCAAGCTTTCGGAGTTCTGGGCCCGGGAGGGGTGCGTGCTCCAGCAGCCGCTCGACCTCGAGGTGGGCGCCGGCACCATGCATCCCGATACCTTCCTGCGCGTCCTGGGGCCGGAGCCCTGGCGGGTGGCCTACGTGCAGCCGTCGCGCCGGCCGGCCGACGGCCGCTACGGCGACAACCCGTTCCGGCTCGGCAAGCACCACCAGTTCCAGGTGATCCTCAAGCCGTCGCCGCTCGACGTGCAGCATCTCTACGTGCGCAGCCTGGAGGCCATCGGGCTCGACCTCGCGCAGCACGACCTCCGCTTCGAGGAGGACAACTGGGAGGCGCCCACACTCGGCGCCTGGGGCGTCGGCTGGCAGGTGATGCTCGACGGCATGGAGATCACCCAGTTCACCTACTTCCAGCAGGCGGGGGGGCTGGAGCTCAAGCCGATCAGCGCCGAGATCACCTACGGCCTCGAGCGCCTCACCATGTTCCTCTCCCTCTCGCAGAGCATCTACGAGATCGACTGGGTCGAGGGGATCCCCTACGGCCAGGTCCGCAAGCAGGAGGAGTACGAGCTCTCCCGCTACTATTTCGAGGTCGCCGACGTGACGTTCCTGCAGAGCCAGTTCGAGGGATACGAGCGCGAGGCGAACCGCTGCCTGGAGGCCGGGCTGGTGCTGCCCGCCTATGAATGCGCCCTCAAGTGCTCGCACAGCTTCAACGTGCTCGACGCCCGCGGCGCCGTCTCGGTCACCGAGCGCGTGGGGCTGATGAAACGGGTGCGCGACCTCGCGGTCGGCTGCGCCAAGGCGTATGTCGAGAGCCGCGAGCAACAGGGTTTCCCGCTGCTCAAGGGGGAGGCTCGCGAGGCGATCGTGACGGAGGTGGCCGATGCAGCGCGGTGAGTATTTATTAGAAGTTCGGAGCGAGGAGATCCCGGCCCGCATGCTGGCGCCGGGGGTGAAGGAGCTGGCCACCCGGGTCTTCGAGGAGCTGATGGCGCGCGGCATCGCTCCGCGCGAGGTCGAAACCGGCTTCACGCCGCGCCGGCTGGTGCTGATCCTCGCCGGGCTGCCCGAGCGCGAGGCCGATCGCGAGGAGCAGGTGATGGGCCCGCCGGTGCGCGCCGCCTTCGCCGCCGACGGCGCGCCGACGCAGGCCCTGCTCGGCTTCGCCAAGCGCACCGGCCTGGAGCCGGACCAGCTCGCGCGGGTGACCACGGACAAGGGGGAATACCTCATCGCCACCAAGAAGATCCAGGGGCGAGCCACGCGCGCCGTGCTGTCCGAGATCGTGCCGCGCGTCCTCGCCGGCATCTCCTGGGCCAAGACCATGCGGTGGGGGAGCGGCGAGGGGCCGTGGGTGCGCCCGATCCACGGCATCGTCTCACTGCTCGACGGCGAGGTCGTGCCGTTCGAGCTCTTCGGCATCGCGGCCGGCGACAAGAGCGCGGGGCACCCGACGCTCTCGCCCACGGTCTTCCGCGTCGAGGGGGTCGACGACTACCGGCGCCATCTCGCCGCGCGCGCCGTCGAGGTGAGCCCGGGCCAGCGTCAGCGCGTTCTTCAGGAGACCATGCTCTCCCGCGCCGAGGCGCTGGGCGGCCGGCTGGTCGAGGACCCCGCGTTGATCGAGAAGCTGGCGGCCATCTGCGAGATTCCCGGCGTGATGGAGGGGAAGTTCACCGACGCGTTCCTAGAGCTGCCGGCCGAGGTGCTCTCCACCAGCCTGCGCGACCACCAGAGCGCGCTGACCGTGGCCGATCCGCAGGACGATAGCCGCCTGCTGCCGTACTTCCTGACCGTGATGGACCGGCCGGACGATCCGGCGGGACGCGCCCGTTCCGGCAACGAGTGGGTGGTCGCCGCCCGCCTGGCCGACGCCCGCTTCTTCTACGGCGAGGACCGCAAGCTGCCGCTCGCTCAGCGTGCCGAGCAGCTCCAGCGCCTGAACTTCCACGAGAAGCTGGGGACTTACGCTGTGAAGACCGAGCGCATCGTGGCGCTGTCGGCCGAGATCTGCGACCAGCTCGGCTGGGGAGCGGAGAAGCCGCGGGCGGTCGACGCGGCCCGCCTGCTCAAGGTGGACCTCACGACCGAGATGGTCAAGGAGTTCACCTCGCTGCAGGGGATCATGGGCGGCATCTACGCCCGCGAGGATGGGGCTCCCGAGGAGGTCTGGCAGGCGATCTACGATCAATACATGCCGGCCTCGACGGACGACCGCACCCCGCGCGGCCGCGCCGGGCAGGTCGTCGGCCTCGCCGACCGCATGGACACCCTGGTGGGCATCTTCGGCTTAGGGGTGATCCCCACCGGCTCGAAGGACCCCTTCGGCCTGCGCCGGGCCGCGCAGGCGGTGGTGCGCATCGCCCTCGACGGGGGGCTGCCGATCGACCTGGAGGCGGTGGCGGCCAAGGCGGCGGGCCTCTACGGCGACCGCCTCACCCGCGGCGCCGGGAAGATCCTGGAGGATCTCCGCCCGTTCCTCTACGACCGCATCCGCTACATCCTCGGGCTCGCCGGCTACGCCTACGACGAGATCGAGGCGGCGCTCGCCGCCGGCGTCTCCAGCCTGCCGGACCTCAAGGCTCGGGTGGACGCCCTTCACAAGGTGCGCGAGGAGGCGGCTTTCCTCTCGGTGGTGCTGGCGGCCAAGCGCATCGCCAACATCGTCAAGGACGCGGTCGAGACGCCGCTCGACGAATCCCTGCTGGTGGAGCCCTCAGAGAAGGAGCTCGCCGAGGCCTTCGCGGGGTTGCGCGCCGACATCGAGGAGGCGGCCACCGCCGGCGACTACGAGCGCGGCCTGCGCCGCATCGCCGATCTCGCGCCGGTGCTCGACCGCTTCTTCGTCGAGGTGCTGGTGATGGCCGAGGACCCGAACGTCCGCCGCAACCGCATCGCCCTCCTGCAGGCGATCGGCCGCGCCGTCTCCCGCACCGCCCGGCTCACCGAGGTGGTGGTGGACAAGGCGGAGGCGCGGGCGAAGACGGGGTAGGGAGCCCTCTCCCGGGTCGGGAGAGGGGCAGGGGGCATAGGCGCTAGCCCTGACGCTTCGTGTAGGGGCGGGTCTGGACGGTGGGTTGGGGGCTCGACCCGCCCTGTTTTCAGGATTTCACCGTTGCAGGGCGGGTCGCGCCCCCTCCCACCCGTCCAGACCCGCCCCTACTCGAAGCAAAGTTAGCGCCTATGGGGGCCGGGGGGAGGGTCCGGAAACCTACGGATAGCTCAGCGCGCAGGAGCCGCCGTTGGCGTTGACCCAGTTCTGCTGGATCAGGTAGTCGCGCGAGCCCCACCGGACGTTGGCGTTGGAGCATCTATCGGTTTTCCATGCGTTTACGACAAGCTTTCAGCGTAAGGACGCTTTGAGAGGCTGTCAAGGAACGGGCGCGGCGCCGCCCGCCAGCTCTCTCTCCATGCCGCGCTCGACGGCCTCGATCAGGTAGGGGCGCAGCCGCTCCGGGGGGATGATCTGGTGGATGGAGCCCACCTCGCGGGCGCGCTGGACGGTGTGGACGCCGTCGAACTCCGCGGCCACCTCGCCCGCGCTTTCGGCGCGCACGGCTTCCCGCGTCTCTTCGAGCTGAGCGCGCAGGCGCGCCTTGTCCCCGCGCTCGGGGTCGGCGATGGCCCGCTCGAGCTCCACCACCCGCGGATCCCGCCGCGTCCGCTCGTCCACCTCACGGGTGAAGGCCACCGCCGCGGCCGGCGCGCCGCCGATCACCGAGGCGTGGGCCCCCTCGAGCGCCGCCACCTCCATGTTGTCGTGGAGGGCGTGCGAGAAGACCACGAAGGCGCCGCCGTGGTAGCGGGAGACGACGCAGAAGACGATCGGACCGCGGAAGTTCACCATCGCGCGGCCGATCTCGGCGCCCTGCTCCAACTGCCAGAGGCGCATCGACTCCGGCGAGCCGTCGAAACCCGAGAGGTTGGCGAGCACCACCAGCGGCCGGTTGCCGCTCGCCGCGTTGATCGCCCGCGCCACCTTCTTGGCGGCGAGCGGGAAGAGGGTGCCGCCGGTCCACCGGTCCGGCCCATGGGCGGGCGCCCAGCCCAGCCGCGGGAGGGGCTTGGACTCGAAGCCGAGCAGGCAGACCGGATGCCCGCCGAGGTGGGCGTCCCAGACCACGGCGATCTCGGCGTCGCGCATGCCGTACCAGCGCTCCAGGGGGGGGTGGTCCTGATCGGCGACGGCAGCCAGGACCTGGCGGATCTCGAACGGCTTCTTGCGCCCCGGATTCGTGGCGGGGGAGAAGACCTCGCCGACAGAGCGGAACAGGCCGCCGTGGGGGGAGTCGCGGACGTCGCGGTCGCGCGGGTCGCGGCTGGCGGCGGGGCGGGGGAAGCGCTCGCCCGCGGCGACGTAGGTGTGCTCGTAGTGGCGGAGCAGGGTGCCGCAGGCCTCGGCGAGGTCGCGGGCGAAGTACTGCGCCTGGCCGTTGGGGCCCATGATCCGCTCGTAGCCGCCGATCCCCTGGTCGTCCTCGGCGGAGACGCCGCCGGTGGCGTCGAGGACTCGCTTGCCGGTGAGCACCATCGCCCCCTGCGGGGTCATGATCAGAATGCCGCGGGTGTGCATCAGCATCGTGGCCTCGGCGTTCCAGTAGGCCTGAGCTCCCGCGTTGATGCCGGCCACCACCAGGTTGACCTCGCCGCCGCCCTGCGTGAATTCCACCAGCCGGCGCAGGACGCGGGCGATCCAGTCCAGGCTCTCGGTGCCGCTGTCCATGGCGATCCGGGCGCCGCCGGAGAGGGCGAACCACTCGACCGGCGCCTCCATCCCGCGGGCGAGATCGAGAGCGGCGAGGATCCGCCGACACTCGGGCTCGGCCAGGGCGCCGAGATCGCGGCTGGGATCGCCGAGGAGGAGGACGCGGGCCATCCCCTCCGGATAGCGCGCGGTGAAGCTGCGGATGACGCCCACCACGACGTTGGCCGTATTGCCGCCGTAGGAGCGGTCGACCGGCACCAGGCGCCCCGCGGCGTCGAGGTCGTGCTCGACGAAATCGCCGGCGGGGAGATCGCCCTGCTCCTCGTGCGGCGCGAGCCGCCGGATCACCTCGTAGGGGTAGGGGAGGCCGCGGCGGCGCAGGTCCACCACCTTCTGGGCATACTCCCGCAGCGGCTTGAGCGGCATCTCCGACGGCTTGCGGAAGCGCAGGACCATGCCCGCCGCTTCGAAGCTCGAGATCTCCAGCACCCGGTCGCGCAGCTCGCCCCCCTCGCGGATGCGGCAGCGGACGGCCACCTTCTCCAGGCCCACCCCCTCGGCGAGCGGCGCCAGGCGGCGCACCAGGCTTTCGATCTCGTCCGGCCGCAGGTCGACCGGCGGCCAGACGTTCAGCAGCACGCGATTCCAGGCCAGCCGCTCGGCGGTGGCGCGGCGCGCCTGGAACCGGCGCAGGCCGGCCAGGGCCTCCATCAGCATGTGCTCGAGCTGCGGCAGGTGGGCGATCCGGCGGGCCTCGTCGCGCACCGGGGTGAGGTCCCGCACCTCGGCCACGGCGAACAGCCGCTCGTCCCGCGGGTTCTCCCAGGCGACGCCGCGGAAGAGATAGACCCCGTCGGGAGCGGGCAGGCGCTCCAGGTGGAAGTTGCGCAGCCGCCAGAGCTCCAGCCGCAGGGCGAGCATCGGATGGATACCGCGATAGACCTGCTCCTCGCGGAACGGGCCGTCCGCCTCGCGCCGGAAGGTGAAGTGCTGCGTGCCGGCCGGCCCGGAGAGGGCGACGGCCACGCGGCGCAACCCCTGGGGCGGCGGAGAGCCGGCCAGCAGCGCGGCGATCTCCCCGGCGATCGCGTCTTCCGCCGCGGGCTCCCCCTCCCGCCAGCCGTAGAGGTCGGCCACGATCTCAGAACCGGCGGGTGCCTCGCCGGCGAGGCGGCGCACGGTCTCCAGGGTCCAGGAGAGGCGGTCGTACGCGGCGTGGGAGGCGATCAGGTGGACGTGCGAGCCCCGGTGCTCGTAGCCGGCGACGCCGAAGGTCTGCTTTTCGATCCGGGAGAGCGCGATGCCGCCGAGCTCGCGGATACGGTAGTAGCGCCGCACCATGATCTCTAATAAAGCCGGACGCAGGGTCGCGGGCCGCGAGCTGCCGGCGCTCGCGAACCGCTGCGAGAGGATCAGATGGAGCGGCTGTGTGCACTCCACCAGCGCGCGGACGAGCTCGTCGCGCTCCTCGGGACCGGGACCGGCGGCCAGCCGGGCGAGGTCGGCCGCCGCCGCGGCGTAGGTCCGTTCGCGGGCGGCGAGCAGGAGCGGACGGTCGAAGACGCGGTGGCGCACCTCACGGGCGAGGTCGTGCACCGCCGGCTCGCGACCCTGGGTCTCGGCGATCATGCTGTCGAGGAGGTCGCGGAGCCCGGGGCCGGCGGGCAGGTCGCCGCGCTCCAGCCAGCTCTCCAGGAGAGCGAGCACGGGCGACACCTGCCAGGGGGGCCGGTGGGAGACGACGATCCGGAACAGGCTCTCCTCGAGCTCCGGCGAGCGGTCGAGATTTCCCACTCCGTAGTGGGCGAGAGCCTGGCGGAGCCTTTCGAGGAAGGCGAAGGGGAGCCCCGCTCCGCGCGCGTCGAGGTCGCGCAGATAGGTGAAGAGGTACTCCTCGGGGCTGTGGCGGCCGTCGGATCCGTCCGCCGGCTGGCGGCGGAAGAGGGAGCCGACGTCGACGAAGGCGCGGAGGATCTCCTCTTCGCGCGGCAGATCCGTGCCGCCCGCCCGGCCGGTCTCTCCAGAGACCAGCCACTCGACCGTCGCGAGGTCGGCGTCGTAGCCGAGCATCAGGCGCCGCACCTCCTCCAGGCTCGCGCCGCGGAGGTCGGGAGCGCCGTCGGCGGGCGGCACGAGAGAATCGAACCGCACCCTCCGTCCGACGGCTGGCACCGGGTGATCCTCCGTGGCCAA
Organism: uncultured Acidobacteriota bacterium; assembly: GCA_963698025.1. Classification (GTDB taxonomy): domain Bacteria; phylum Acidobacteriota; class Thermoanaerobaculia; order Multivoradales; family UBA5704; genus DATARR01. Next base: position 6,796,002 of record OY969112.1, read on the forward strand.
GGGTGTGAGCACGACGAGAGGGTCGCCGGTCGCCACGTGGGCGCTCCGGCGCGCCGGCACCTTGCGCACCCGGCCGGCCCCGGGGGATAGCACCGTCGTCTCCAGCTTCATGGTTTCGAGCACCGCCAGCGGATCGCCGGCGGCCACCTCGTCCCCCTCCTGGACGGCGAGCGAGACCACCACCGCCGAGGCCGGAGAGCGCACCACCTCGCCCGTCTCGCGCTCGACGCGGTGCGGGATGCCGTCCACCTCCACCAGCTGCCGGCTCCCCTGGGTGGCGATCGAAACCCGCCAGCTCCGTTCGCCGCAGGCGATCGTGCGTCCGGTCCGCGACGGGCGTTCGGCCCGCACCTCCAGGCGGAGCCCGTCGACCTCGACACGGAAGAGCCGGTGGTCGAGGCGGGAGACGCGGAAGAGGTAGTCCCACCCCCGGTAGCGCAGCTCGACCGTGCGGCCGATCTCCTTCGGCACCTCGGGCCGTCCGCGGGCCGCCGAGGCGTAGAAGCGGCTCCGGGCGAGGTCGAGATCCGCCTCGTAGCCCGCGATCGCCGCCGCCAGCAGGGCCGCCTCGGCGCCCCGCCGGGGGAGGTGCTCGCCGCTCGCCACCAGCCCGTCGAGCCAGCCTGGATCCACCGGCCCCCGGGCGATCAGCTCGGGCCGGTCCAGGACCTCGGTGAGAAAGGCCTTGTCCGTGGCGCCGCCGCGCACCGAGACCTCCGTGCGGGCGAGGCCGCTCTGAAGGCGGGCGAGCGCCTCGGCCCGGGTCCGCCCGTGGGCGGTGACGCGGACGATCTCCCCATCCCGCGCGGGCACCTCTCCCTCCTCGACCGTGGCGTCGGCGCGCAGACCGGCGCCGGCGGGGAGGCGCAGAGCCTCCACGACGCCCGGACGGGGTGCGAAGTCGTCCTCGGGATCGAGGGCGGAGAGGCGGACCTGGAGAGCATGCCCCCGGGACTCCGGCAGCTCGCCGTCGAGGGTGCCGCCGCGCGAGAGGTGGCTCTCCAGGGCGGGCAGATCGATCTCGTTCCGGGACTCGAGGACCGCAACGGCCGCCGGCAGGCCGGGCGCGGAGCCCAGGAAGCGCTGCTCGCCGCTCGCCGGATCGGCGAGGAACGACACCGTGAAGGCGCCGGAAGAGCCGCGAGCCCCGGCCATGCGACCGGCGGCGTCGAGCAGCGCCCGCACGAGCTCGGGCCCCACCCCCGGCGGCGGCGACTCCGCGAGCACGCCGCGGTCCCCCTGGCGGAGCGTGACGTCGATCAACCCCGGCGTCCACACCGTCCTCCGGCGGTCCACCAGCACGGGCGCCTCGATCCGGCGCACGCCGGGTGACGAGGGGGTGAGATTCGACATGCGTGGCAGAATACCCCGTCTGACCGGCAAACCCGAGCGGCGAGAGAGCTCGAAGGTCTTCGGCGTTATCCTCTGGAGAGCTTCTTCACGATGGGAGCGGAACCGCGGCGTTCAAAAACGCCGTCTGGAGGATTTGTCATGACGGAAACCACGGATCATCAGAAGGCGGAGCCTGCGGCGGTCTCCCGCCGGAACTTCCTGCGCGGCGCGCTGGCGGCGGTGGCCGTCGTCGGCTTCGACGTCCATCTACAGAGCTGGGTCACGGCGGCGGAGCTCGCCACCGGCCGCTCCAGGCCGGCGGACGGCTTTCCCCGTTTCGACGGTCAGCTTCTCACCGACGACGCCAGCCTGACCGCCGCCGCCGACGACTTCGGCCACGCCGTCCACCGCCGGCCGGTGGCCGTGCTGAAGCCGGGCTCGATCGACGACGTCGTCCGCCTGATCGACTTCACCCGCCGGCACGGCATCCAGATCGCCGCGCGCGGCCAGGGGCACAGCACCCAGGGGCAGGCCCAGGTGGCGGCGGGAGTGGTGATCGACATGTCGACCCTCGCCGCCGTCCACGAGATCAACGCCGGCGACGCCCTGGTGGGCGCCGGCCTGCGCTGGAGCGACTTGCTGCTCCAGACTCTCCCCCTGGGGCTCGCGCCGGCGACCCTCAACGACTACATCGACCTCTCGATCGGCGGCACCCTCTCCGTGGGGGGCGTCGGTGCCCAGTCCTTCCGCCGGGGACCGCAGGTGGACAACGTGCTGGAGCTGACGGTGGTCACCGGCCGCGGCGAGCTCGTGACCTGCTCGGCCACCCGCCGCCGGCAGCTCTTCGACGCCGTCCGCGCCGGGCTCGGCCAGTTCGGCGTCATCGTGCGGGCCCGCGTCCGCCTCGTGCCCGCCCTGCCCAGCACCCGCTACTACAAGGCGACCTACGACGACCTCGGGATCTTCCTCGCCGACCTGCTCCTCCTGATCCACGACGGCCGCTTCGACACCGTCCAGGGGTTCGTGAACGCCCTCGAGGGGGGCGGCTGGAACTACACGCTCGAGGTGACGAAGAACTTCGCACCGGGGCACGCGCCCAACGACGCGGCCCTGCTCGCCGGCCTCCGTTTCCTGCCCGGCCAGCAGACGTCCCAGGACATCCCCTACTTCGACTATCTGAACCGCCTGGGACCCACCGTCGAGTTCCTCAAGCAGATCGGGGTCTGGTACTTCCCACACCCGTGGGTCGACCTGCTGGTGCCCACGAGCCGCGCCCAGAGCTTCATCGCCGGCACCCTGGCGGCCCTCGATCCGGCGGATGTGGGCCAGGGGCCGATCATCGTCTACCCCTATCTTGGAAACCGCTTCACGGCGCCCAACTTCCGCGTGCCGGCGGGGGAGACCTTCTTCCTCTTCGGCCTGCTGCGCACGGCCATTCCGCCCACGCCGGAGCGCTCGGCGGAGCTGGTCGCCGCGAACCGCCGGCTCTTCGAGCGGGCGCGGGCGGTGGGGGGCTTCTTCTATCCGGTCGACTCCGTGCCGATGAGCCCGGACGACTGGCGCCGGCACTTCGGCGACCGCTGGCCTGAATTCCTCGCCGCCAAGCGGGAGCTCGACCCGGACGCCCTGCTGGCGCCGGGGCAGGGGATCTTCCCGGGCCGGCTGAGCTGAGGGCGCACCGCTCCCGTCTCATCGTTCGAGACGGGAGCGGCTCCCTTGTTCCTTTCTGCGATATCGCGTTACCATCTTCCGCGACGAGAAGCGCGATTGACGGAGTGTCACCGGGTCGCTACCCTCGTCTTCGGCATCCTGGAGGCACCGATGACCGAACCGGCATACCCCTTGACGTTTCCCGAGCAGGACGGCGGGCGAAACTGGCCCCGGCAGGGAGATTGGACTTACAAGGCTTACCGCCGCCTGCCGGACGATGGGCGACGTTACGAGGTCATTCGCGGACACCTCTACGTGACGCCCGCTCCCGCCTACGATCATCAGTTCGCCGTCTGGCAGCTCAGCCGCCAGCTTGGGAACTTTGTCGTCGACAACGACCTCGGGATTCTCCTTCTGGCCCCCTTCGACATCCGGCTGCCCGGCGGAATCGCCAGCCCGGTCCAGCCCGACGTGGCCTTCGTGAGGACGGCCCATCAGCCGCGCCCCGGCGACGGGAGCTTCGAGGGCGTGCCGGACCTGGTCGTCGAGGTTCTTTCGCCGGGAACCCGCCGGTTCGATCGCACGGTCAAGCTCGCGGCCTATCGCGACGCCGGAGTCCCGGAGGTCTGGTTCGCCGATCCCATGCCGCGGCGATTCCAGGTGCTCGCCTTGAGCCCGGACGGCAAGGAGTACGTCGAGCACGGCGTCTTCGGGACCGGCGAGGCGATCCTCTCCAGGATCCTGCCCGGCCTCCGGCTGGAGGTGGACCGGATTTTTCCCCGCCTTCTGTGATCGCCGGACCTCAGAAAGTCTGCTTCGTTTCGCGGTACGTCAGGGAGAGCGGAGCAGGCCGGCGAGCTGCCGCAGCCGGTCCTCGCCGGCGTCGGAGACCGCCCAGTAGGTCATCCCCCCCTGCGACCAGTGAAGAACGTGAAAACCCTGCCGGGAGGCGGCGGCCGGGTCGAGGCCGCCGGCCCCGGAGCCGTTCACGTCGTAGGCGCCGGGCCAGGTGAAGACGTTGATCACGTGGCGGTCGGCCCGGTAGATCAGGGCCGCGACCGGATGATCTCCGAGGTAGTCGAGACGGCCGCCGATCAGGGGGAAACCGTGGCTGGCGAGGTCGACGACGGCCGGCGCGTAGTCGAGCTTGCCGGTGAACCAGGGCTTCACCGTGTGCCGATCGGTCGAGGCGACGTCGGCCAGGTGGTCGGACAGCAGCGAGCGGACGTGGCTCTTCACGATCTCGTCCACGAAGTCCGGCGTGGGCCGCGGTGGCCAGACGCGCCCCAGGCCCCAGGAGGCGACCGCCACCAGCAGCAGCGCGGCGACCGCCTGGAGCCGCCGCCACGACGGCCACGCGCCGGCGCTCTGCTCGCCGGGCGTGGCATGGCGCAGCCGCCGGGTCAGCGCCGGCGAGGGGCGGAAGCGCAGGTCCGCGCCCCCGATGGCCTCGCGCAGGGCCCGCTGCGCGGCGAGAGCCCCGGCGCAGTCCGGACACGCTTCGAGGTGGCGCTCGAACGCCAGGGCGCTCGTCAGCTCCAGCTCCCCGTCGAGGTAGGCCCCGACCTCCTGCTCGGTGTGCGGACAGCTCATGGCCGCCCCTCCTTGACCCTGTGGGCGATCAAAAAATCCTGCAATTGGCGGCGGGCGCGCGACAGGCGCGACATCACGGTCCCGATCGGGATCGAGGCGATGGCCGCGATCTCTTTATAGGACATCCCTTCGAGCTCGCGCAGCACCATCACCTCGCGCAGAGGGATCGGCAGCGACTCGAAGCCCTGGCGCAGCAGCCGGCCGTCCGCCCGGCGCAGCAGCTCCACCTCGGGATCGGCGCCGCCACCCACCGCCGAATGGATCTCCTCGTCGAAGGGATCGGCGCTCTCGTGGCCGCGGTGCCGCTGGTCCAGCCAGCTGTAGAACGAGTTGCGGACGATGGCGAGCAGCCAGGCGCGGGCGTTCACCCCATGGAAACCGTCGAAAAACTGCAGCGCCCGCAGCATCGCCGTCTGCAGCACGTCCTCGGCGTCCTGATCGTTGCGGGTGAGCCAGCGGGCCAGGTCGTACGCGGCGTCGAGATGCGGCAGGACGGTCCGGTCGAAGCGGCTCCGCCCCGGACTGCCTTCGCCCGTCCTAGACTGGAATCCTGCGGGTTTATTCCGTCACCGCTCCGGCGGCACGCTCAGCTGGGTGGCGGCGTTGATCCCCTCCGCGGCCATCGCGGGGAGGATCCCCTTCTGGATGTAGATCGGCCGTACCTTTTCACGCAGCCGGGGCAGGCGGCTGGCGAACCAGAGGGCCGCGAGGATGCAGCCGGCGCCGCCGAAGAGGAGGGTGTGCGGGGCGCCGTACTGGTGTGCCAGGGTGCCCGCCAGCAGGCTGCCGAACGGCGTGACCCCCATGATCGCCATGGTGTAGAAGCTCATCACCCGGCCGCGCTTGTCGTCGTCGACCAGGGTCTGGAGGAGGGTGTTGCTCGCCGCCATCTGCACCATGAAGCCGATCCCCGTGACCACCAGCAGGGGGAGCGAGAGCCAGAGCACGCGCGACAGCGAGAAGCCGACCAGGCCGGCACCGAAGAGGGCCGACATGATCGGGATCACCCGCCCGAGGCCGAGGACCGACCGCCGGTTGGCCAGGAACACCGCGCCCGAGAGCGCGCCGACGCCGGTGGCCGCCATCAGGAAGCCGAGGGTGTGCGGGCCGCCGTGCAGGATGGTCGAGGCGAAGACCGGCATCAGCACCGTATAGGGCATCCCGACCAGGCTCACCAGCGCGAGGAGCATGAGGATGCTGCGGATCGCGTGCGAGCTCACGACGTAGGCCCACCCCTCGCGCAGCTCGTGCAGCACCTTCTTCTCCTTCGCGGCGGCCGTGCGCTGCCGCGGCACCAGGCGCATCAGCAGGAGCGAGGCGATCACCGCGAGATAGCTCACGGCGTCGAGGGTGAAGCACCACCCCTCGCCGACGGCGGCGATGATCACTCCGCCGATCGACGGCCCCAGCAGGCGGGCGGCGTTGACCATCGAGGAGTTCAGGGCGATGGCGTTCGCCAGGTCCTCCCGCTTCTCGACCATCTCCACCACGAAGGCCTGCCGCGCCGGCATGTCGAAGGCGTTGATCAGCCCCTGGCAGAGGCTCAACGCCAGGACGTGCCAGATGTTGATCACCCCGGCGAGGGTCAGCCCCGCCAGCGCCGCCGACTGCAGCATCGCCAGGATCTGGGTGACGACCAGCAGCCGGTGCCGGTCCCAGCGGTCGATGAGGACGCCGGCGAAGGGGGCGAGGAGGAACGAGGGGATCTGCCCCGCGAAGCCGACGAGCCCGAGCAGGAGCGCCGAGCCGGTCAGCCGGTAGACCAGCCAGCTGGTCGCGATCCGCGTCATCCAGGTGCCGACCAGCGAGACCGTCTGGCCGGAGAAGAAGAGCCGGTAGTTGCGGTGCCGCAAGGCGCGCACCATGAAGCCGAACCCGCCGGCCGGCGGGGCGTTGGACGCGGCGGGTCTCATCGGATGGGGGTTCCCTCGTTCATGGCCGGGAGCGGTTTGCAAGGGACGTGCACGAAGGCGGTATTCTTCCGGACCTGGAGGGAGGAGAGATGACCGCAAACGTTCCCCGTATCTTCCGCGTGATCGTCCCGGTCTCCGGCCTGGAGCAGGCGGTCCGCTTCTACTCCCAGCTGTTCGGCATGCCAGGGCGCGGCGTCGGCGGCGGGCGCCATTATTTCGATTGCGGTCCGGTCATCCTGGCATTGCTCGACAACAAGAAGCCGCCCAATCCGGAATACCTGTACCTCGCCGTTTCCAGCCTCGAAGAGGTGCACGCGCGGGCGAAGGAGCTGGGATGCCTCTCGACGGAGAGCATCCACGGCGCCAGCGCGGCGGAGATCATCACCCGACCCTGGGGGGAGCGCTCGTTCTACGCCTTTGATCCCTTCGGCAACGGGCTCTGCTTCGTGGACGAAACGACTGTTTTCACGGGGCGGTAAGGCTCGAACCCTCACCCCCGGCCCCTCTCCCGACCCGGGAGAGGGGAGAACAGCAAAGAGAAGGCAAAAGCGACGTCGAAGGGTCCCCCTCTTCTCCCGGGTCGGGAGAAGAGGGCCGGGGGTGATGAGGGCCCCGCCCTACATCGACGCGTCCTGCACGATCTCCCAGGAATCGCCGTGCCGCCGCAGCACGAGCAGGGTCAGCCCCTCGGCCGTCTTCTTGTCCGGCTGATCGGGGTAGGCCAGCTTCCAGCGCGCGGCCACCGAGAGGCCGTGGACGCGGCTCGGCCGGGCGTCGCCGAGGGCGGTGAATTCGACCCCCTGGGCGGGGCGCGTCTCGAGGATCTCCAGGGTCAGCGTCCCCATCGCCTTCTTGTCCGGATAGCGGCGGCGGTAGCGCTCCAGCACCTGCCGCCGCCCTTGCGTGAGGCCGGTGGGGGAGAGGAAGGAGGCGTCCTCGGCATAGACCGAGGTGAAGGTCTCGAGATCGCCGCGGTTCCAGGCGTCCGACTGCGTCTTGAGCAGCGCCTCGACGGCGCTCCGGGCGTCCTGGACGCGGCGGAGGGCGGCGAGGCGGTCCCAGAGGCCGAAGCCGGAAGGGCCGGCGTAGCGCGGCGCCTCGGCGAAAACAGGATCGGCAAGCACCTCGTCGGCGGCGGCGAAGCGGTAGCCGCGCCCTTCGAGCCAGGTGAAGAGGCGGTCCCACTGGGCGGCGCCGACCTCGTTGGCGTGGAGCAGGAGGATCTGCGGCACGGGATGGCCAAAGATCCGGTCCCCCTTCGCCTCCTGGTCGCGGACCTCGACGTGGAGCGCCTCCTGGTACTCGTCGCCGACTCGCGCCATCGCCTGCTGATCCTCCTTGCGCCGCGCCTCGACCCAGGGCTTCTCGAAGTCCCAGTCCTGATCGTCGATCGTCACCGGCAGGCTCCGCTGGCCGGAGCGGGCGAGATAGGCGCGGACGGCGTCGAGCTTGGCCGCGGTCTCCCCCTCGTCGAGGAAGGGGTAGCGGAAGAAGCGGACCTTGCGGTTGCCCTCTTTGGCAAGGAAGCCCGCCAGCCCCGCCCGCCCGGCCTCGACGTCGGCGACGTAGCCGTCGGCGCTGGTCTTCGTGAGATCGAGATGACTGGCGGAATGATTGCCGAGCTCGTGCCCCGCCTCCAGCCAGCGGCGGAGGATGGCCCGGTCGGCTTCCCCCTTCACGGTCCCCCAGATCACCAGCCCCACGGCGGGAACGTGGTGCCGGGCGAGGATCGCGAGCAGCCCGCCGGTGATCCGCGCCCGCTCGGCTGGATCAACGTGGAGATCGCCCGCGGCGACCGGCAGGTCGTCGACGGAGATCAGCAGGGGGCGTCCGGCCGGCGTCGCGCGGAGCGCGGAGCCGGCGAGCAGGGCGAGCGCGAGAGGGACCGCGAGCGTCGGGGTTCGCTTCATCGAGGCATGCTACTGCATCGACTCAGAAGCTCGGAAGCCGATCAAAGCAGGCGGGTTGTTTCACCACGATCCTGAGTCCATATACTCGCGGGATGAGCGGGCCCCTCTCCCTCGACGATACGCTCGCCCGCCGGGCCGCCGAGTCGCCGGACGCGCTCGCCTTCGCCGAGGGGAGCGAGCGCCTGAGCTACGGCCGGTTGCATGCCGAGGCCGGCGCGCTGGCCGGCGGGCTGGCCCGGCTGGGGGTGGGGCGCGGCGGCCGCGTGGCCCTCTTCCTGCCGGCGGGGCTCGACTTCATCCGCGCCTTCTTTGCCCTCCAGCGCCTCGCGGCCGCTCCCTGCGCCTTCGCTCCGGGAGGCCCACCAGCCGCCAACGTCCGCCGCGCCGAGCGGGTGCGTCCCTGCCTCACCCTGGTCGCCGGACCCGACTCCGGGGAGCTGGCCCGGGCGCTGACCGCGGCCGGACTGCGCTGCGCGCCCCTCGCGGAGGTGGCATTCGCGGAAGTGCCGGCGGCGCCTCCCATGCCCGAGGTGGGGGAGGAGGAGATCGCCTTCCTGCAACCGACGTCCGGGACCTCCGGGGAGCCGCGGACCGCGATGATCGCTCAAGGCAACGCGCTCGCCTCGCTGCGCGCCGCCCGCGAGATGCTGGAGATGAGCCCGCGCGACGTCCTGGTGAGCTGGGTGCCCCCCTGGCACGACCTCGGCCTGCTCCGGTTCATCCTCGGCCCGGTCTACTTCGGCGCGCCCTGCCATCTGGTGCCGCCCGCGATCCGCACCCTCCCCCTCTGGCTGCGGACGGCCTCCGAGGTCCGCGCCACCGTCCTCGGCGCGCCCGACTTCGCCTGGCGGCTCGCCACCCGGCTCGTCGACCCGCAAGGGCTCGACCTCTCGTCGCTCCGCTACGCCACCAACGGTGGCGAGCCGGTGCGGTGGAGCACGATCCTCGCCTTCGAGGAGCGCTTCGGCGTGCCGGGCGCCCTCCGCCCCGGCTACGGGCTGGCGGAGGCGACCCTGGGCGTGACCTGCCTGCGGCCGGGCGAGCCGCTGCGCGTCGACGACCGCGGCAACGTCTCCTGCGGCCGGCCGTTCCCCGGCGTCGAGGTGCGGATCGCCGTGGAGAGTGGAGACAGCGGGGAGATCCTGGTTCGTAGTCCCGCCGTCTTTGCCGGCTACTTTGAGTCCGGGGAGGCGAATGCCGAGGTCCTCCACGACAGCTGGCTCCATACCGGCGACGTCGGCCGGCTCGACGCCGACGGCCACCTCTACGTCCTCGGCCGCCGGCGGGCGATGATCAAGCGCGGCGGTGCTCCCCTGGCGCCGCGCGAGGTGGAGGAGGCCGCGGCGGGCGTGCCGGGGCTGCGGATCGCCGCCGCGGTCGGCCTGCCGCCGGGACCCGAGGGGGCCACCGAGGAGATCGCCGTGGCCGTCGAGGGCGATCCGGCGGCCGATCCGGCCCGGCTGGCGGCGGACGTGGCCGCGGCGATCGAGACGGCCCTCGGCTTCGCCCCCGACCGCGTGCTGGTGCTGGCGCCGCGCACCCTCCCGCGCACCGCCAATGGCAAGCTTCGCCACCCGGAGCTGCGCCGCGAGCTGATCGCAGGCGACCTCGAGCGGCGGGGGGCGGTGCTGTTCAGCTGGGGACGAAGTTGAAGGGCGACCGCAGGTCGCCCCTACAACCTCCGGCAGAGGTTCAGGTCGGGCGAAGGTTGTAGGGGCGACCTGCGGTCGCCCTCCGGCTTCAGCCACCCCCCAGCAGCGACCGCACCAACCCCAATCCGATCTCGGCCGGGGATTCCAGCAGATACCTTTCCAGCCACCGGGCGGCGCTCGCGGCCAGGGCGATCTCCATCGCCTTGGGGTCCGTTTCGAGACCCGCGGAGAGCGCCTCGCCGATCTCGATCTCCATCCCGCTTTGCCGCCAGCGCGCCACCAGCGGCACGAGCGGCGCGCCCGTGAGCCGGGCCATCGCGAAGGGACCCCGGGCCAGCTCGATCGTGCGGCCCAGGCAGGGTACCCGGAAGCCCGGCCCTGGCACGACGTCCAACGCCACGACCACGAAGCCGCCCGCGGAAAGGTGAGCGAGGGCTCGCCGGAACGCTGCCGCGCGGTGCTGGCCGTCCCCTTCCGTCGTCTCCAGGTGGACCGGCGGCCTGGGCATGTAGGGCGATCCCTGCCGCAACAGGAGCACCGGGCCGGGGAGCCGCTCGATCGCCGCTCCGAGCGCCTGCACGGCCCCGACGTGAAAGAACCCCAGGATGAGAGGCGGGCGGAGCTCCGGAAGCTCCCGGGGCGTCCGCACCAGGGACCGCACCCGCTCGAGCCCCGTGCGCTGAAGGCGGGCGATCAACAGGCGGTTGCGCGCCTCGAAGCCGCCGACCTCCCGGGAGACGCGCTCCGCCGACCGGCGATCGAGATGAGGAAAGAGAGTCTGGATCTGCGCCGGGCTCGGCCAGCGGCGGGAGAGCCGGTTGCGCAGTGCGCCGAGCGCCGAGGCCGCCGGGAACGCCAGCCGGGGGTGCCACGCCGCCAGCGGCGTCAGCCCGCGCTCCAGGGCATCGAAGGTACCGCGGGGCCAGCTCACCTGGGGGTCGAGAGGGCGTCGCGCACGTGAGCGATGAGACGGCCCACCGTGAGGGGGGCGCCTTCGAGCAGCTCGGCCGCCGGGACGCCGAACCGCCGTTCGCAGTCGAGCAGCACCTCGACCATCGCGATCGAATCCAGCCCCAGGCCGCCGGCACCGAGCCGCAGATCGTCCGGCAGCGGGCCGCTCCCGGCGAGAGGGGAGCGCGAACGCAGGAGATCCGCGACGGCGTCCTCGATCCGCGTTCCGGTCTGCATCGAGACGGAGTCTAGCCGGACCCTCCGCACATAGGAAGGACAGGGGAGCAGTCCAACTCCTGCCCCCCTGGTGAAATTCAGTTGTCAAAGATCCCTCGCCGGTTCTTCCCCCGCCGCGCCCCCGCTTTCCCCGCGGGAAAAGCGCCGCGAGCTCTCCGCCGGCCGCCAGGAAGGCCCTTCGCCGGTGCGTTCCCCGCATCTCGTTGCGCGGAGATCGCCGCTCGACGCCGTTCCCCGGCGGAGGCGCTCCCCCTCGCGAGGGGAACACGGCCTCTTCACTCCAACATACTATGTTCACAATGGGGAAAGAGACGTTCCCCCTGGGGAAAGCATCCGGAGCGATGGGGAGCGCATCGTTCCCCGTCTACTCAGGGCCTTCATCCAAGGGAATGATACACAAAATTAGCTCTATCTACCAGTATAGGGACCAAACCAACGCGATCGTGGGTAATGATGTAAGCGGTATCGGCCAACAATCTTCGATCGGGGGCTTGACAGGCGGGAATCCCATGATGGATAGTATTCGTATTGCAAGCGAACACCCCCCCGGCCCCTCAGGGGAACGCTGAATCGGGAACAGCCGAGCGGCCGGGAGGAACAGAGAGTTGATTTCCGTCGCCAATACAGGCGCGGATCGTGGGCCCAGAAAGCCCTGAGGAGAAGGACCATGGCGAGAGAGCTGAAGTACGGAGTGACCCTGAACGGTTGGGAGCGGCTGCTGGCCTCGATGGAGGCCAACGCCCCGGACTTCCCGCAGTTCGAGAGCTATCGCGTGCAGCTCAAGGCGAAGCTTGAGGCGGCGCGGGAGAGCTCGGCCCAACAGGCCGCGATGGCGGCCACCAAGCAGGAGGCGACGAAGCGTCTACAGGGGACGCTCGCCGACGGCCGCAAGCTGGCCAACTTCCTGCGCAACGGCGTCCGGCAGCAGTACGGCAACCGGGCGGAGAAGCTGGTCGAGTTCGACCTCAAGCCGCTCCGCGCGAAGGCGCGGACCACCGAGGCGAAACCCCCGGTGACCCCGCCCCCCACGCACCCGGCCACCGCCTGAGGAGGTCAGGTCACCGGCAGCGCAGGACGTCCCGGCTATACCTGGAATCCGCTCGCGGGACGGTTGCAGGGCTCTTTGACAATTGATTCACCTTTTGGCCAGGGGGACGGGTGGCGCCGTTCCCTCTGGCCTCTTTTTTTCCTGCGCCAAAGAAGCAAGCGGATTGCTATCCTCTATCCTGCTCGTCCGCTACACTCTTCGAAGGCAGAGAACACCTTACCTACCCCGGTTTCGACCAGCACCCAATGAAAAATCGTTCGTTACCAAAATCTCGGTCTCGGAAGACCTCTTCGGCCGGGAAAACTCGGATTGGTGGCCCGGCGATGATGAATGGAGCCGCCTACCAGCTTCTCTGGTCTGTCCTTCGTTTCTGGAAAACCACTATCCGCGATGTGATCTCCGGGCCGGCCGACCTCGAGCCTGAGGCGCTGACCCTGATCCTCGAGCCCTCTGAAGGTGGCGACTTGCGGTTTGGAGGTGTCGTCGAGCAGATCAAGACGCGGTCTTCCGGCGAGCCTTGGAGTCTGGAGCAGGTGATTGGAGAGGTTCTTCCGGATCTCTACAAAGCATGCCGAGCCAACAAGCCGCCGAGTCGCTATCGGTTCGTGACCGAGAGCCCGATGGGTAAATGGGAAGATGTTTACGCTTTTTTTGGCTCTCTCAGAGATAGAAGCAAGGGACAAGATCCACTTTCTCTCCTCGACAGCGAACATGAGCTTGCCTCGGCAGCAAAAAATCGTACTCTGGCCACGAAGGTGCGCAAGATTGGCGGTGGCTACACCGAGCGCGGGATCTTCTTATACATCGCCCACGTCCTCCGGGAAGGAGTAACGAACCCGGGAAGTAAAAGAGCTAAAAAGCAAGGGTTTCAAGATTCGGAGAAAGTCCTGTACGGAAATATGTTCCGGCTCCTTGGTGGCTTCGACTTTTATGGCGGCCAGTTGGGACCGACCATCGAAAGTGAAGTTCTAGAAGAGCTTGCCGCTCGTGGGGTCAAGGACCATGAGCTTGGGGATAAGTTGGATTCGCTGGTGGGAAGCCTGCTCCGGCGCGCTCGCGAGGGCGAAGCTGCGATCACTCGAGATATCTTCCTGGCGCAGCACCGGCTTCAGGCCATTGACCTCCGGAATTGGAACCTAATAACCCGTGAGAGCCAATTCTTTGTAGGGATGTACCTGAGCCGTCACCGATACCAGGATTCGGAGGATAGCCGAGAGAGTACGTCATTACTACGGCTGCTCCAAGCCGGGGCTGAGGAGAAACCAGTCATCGCCTGGGGTGAAAGCGGCCAGGGGAAATCATGGCTTTTTTACAGGACGGCTCATCAATTGGCCCAGCATGGCGACGTCGTTCTCCTCTTGGACAGTACCCAGGAGGTCGCACGCGATCGGCACGAAGCAGCACGACTCTTCTGCGAGATGATCTGGGGAGCCGATGAGCAGTTGTCGTTAGAACGTCTTGCCCACAGAGTACGCTGTCTGATTCCTGAATTTCCGAGTGGAACCTGGCTCACTCTTCTAATCGACGGAGTTAAGGATCCAGGCTATCTGGTAGATCTCTCGGCACAGGAATGGGAGACGCTCGGCATCCGGGTTGCCGTTGCTTTCACTCACGATCACGACGACGCGGATTTCTTGCCAAGTGGGTTGCATTCCTTCCAAGTGCGGGAATTTTTCCATGGCGAGCTTCGTCGTTACCTGAAGCTCCGCTTGGGGGAAGATAGCCTGCTTCCTCCCCATGACGTCCAACAGCTCCTCAAGCGCCCTCTAATGGCTCGGCTTTACTGTGACCGCGTCGCGGAAGGGGGACAGTGGCAGCCGAAAAATGAGTATCAACTTATCGAGGGCTACTGGACAGGGCAGGCATCTTACGCCCCTCTCGCGACGGACGCGATCACAGAACTTGCAAGCCTTTTACCGGAAGGGGAAGACTATCCTTGGACTCTCTCTCGGTTGCGGGCATTCGGGATCGGAGAGATTGATTTTCAACGACTACGCAACACCCATCTAGTAAGATTGACTCATGGTGATCGTACGGTAGAGCTGTGGCACGATCGCCTTCTCCAGTGGGCGATTGCGGAGGGTTTGGTCACCGGGTTGCGTGCGAAACGCCTTACTTCCGAAAATCTCCAAGCGCAGGTCAGGATTTGTCTCGAAAGCGATCAGGCCGGCCGCCGATTCAGCTACGTGCCTATGGATGTCCTCTGGCTGCTCGCGGAGCCTACGGCTTCGAGAGAAAATGATGTCCAGGAAATACTAAAGGTACTTGAGTTGATTGATGGACCCCTTGAACTTGTGCCAACGCTTGGCACGCGTATCGTGCCGCACCTCTTCTCGCGTCTCCGGCAGATTTCAGGAGATTCTAGCTACTCGGAAATCCGTTATCTTGAATTTCTTGAGTCAATTCCAGATTCTTTAATTTCTGGCTTTGCTGTCGATATGCTCAGTGATAGACAAGTGAGGTTGCAGAAAACCGCAGTCCGGATCCTTGGTACTCATGGATCTCCTGGCGCATTAGATCGCCTTTGGAATCTTTATCGTGACTGGTCGAGACAAAGCGAAGCAAATAATATGGTGGAAATTTCTCCGGGAACGTTGGATGAAGTCGAAAGAATAAATTTTTATGACATTGCCCAGATCGACAAAGCTTTAGGGAACTGTGTTCGTTCGTCGCCAGACTGGCTTGAAGAAGCGATTTTGAACGCTGAGCCTGAAAATGACTTTGTACATACGCTGGTTTTCCTCATCCCAAAGGTAGTGAAGGGAGGGGAGCTTTGGCGACGTGTTAAAAAAGTGGCTTTTGAAAAGGTTAAACCGAACCACGAGCGTTGCCTCGGAGTTTGTATCGCAAGTTTCCACGATCGAGAGGAGATTCCCTGGCTCAGAGAGCGAATCCATTACAAGAAGGACTTTACGAGCTCCATGGTGCGGAAAGCCCTTTATTTACTCGCTCCCGAGGAAGCTCTTCAGCCCATCGATCCAGAGTCTTCGTTAGAATTGGCATTAGGCCGCTTCTGGTGGCTTCCTCCGCTCCAGATGGAATATCCAGAGCAGACAGCGGATCTACTGTTTGGGACAATCCGGAGAGCTGAGAATCCATGGCTTGCTGCGAGCTTTTACGATGGTCGAGAAAACTGGATGAGCGAGGAGATCCTGGATTTCCTTCTCGATTCCACCGTCGATCTCCTTGCAGCAGGACTTTCCGAGTCCTTACCGGAGAAGAGGCTATACCGTGCTTTCAGCAAACTCGAAGATATTTCCCGCCGAGAGCTTCTTGAATGCTTTTGGAAACGCCACGGGAAGAGCCTCGAAAAGAACTTGACTTCTTGGCTGATCCGTGAAGGGCCCACCGACGGCCGGGGAAGACGACTGACACCCGAAGCTGGACTTGCAGTCCTGCGGAAAATTGCTGGTCAGGGAATGGCTCAGGTGGCGAACGCTTACTTGGAAAGCGCGAAAACCTACTGGGGAAGAACCGAGGCAT
Source organism: uncultured Acidobacteriota bacterium (assembly GCA_963698025.1). Lineage (GTDB taxonomy): Bacteria > Acidobacteriota > Thermoanaerobaculia > Multivoradales > UBA5704 > DATARR01. The sequence goes on from OY969112.1 coordinate 6,811,771, forward strand.
TCGATCTGGCTCTGCGGGTTTCCAATAAAAAAACCATCAAACTCCTGACTCGAATCGCCTTCATGGAGCAGGAGCAGGAGTTCGGTTCGCGTACACATCCGCAAGATCAGCGTGAAGCTCTACGTGTATTAGCTGATTTTGGATGTGTCGACATTGTCGTCCGTGGGATCTTGCGTTGGGGCTTGCGCTTGCCGCCCGATTTCGCCGAGTACCTTGGTGGGAGAGTTCTTAGTGACACAGAGTTAGCTCCCGCCTTCGAGGCGCTCGCGTTCATCTCTATACCTCCAGGAGCGATTCTTGCTCTTGGGATGAGTGGACGTCCCGAAATGAGCCTAAAAATCATTTCGATCATTGATAGGGTCGAGATTGAATCTCCACAGGCTCTTGCCTGTCTCATATCTCTAGAGACGCTAGGCGATCAGTCAGTAGCAACAGAAAATCTATTCCTTCGTTCGCTCAATGTTCCTGACCACGCGCAATTTGCACGACGCGCCCTTGCCCGACTCAAAAAGCAGAGCGAGAGCGAGGGTGAGAGTGAAGAGAAACGTATCGAAGACGCGAGGCGTGTCTGGGATCGAAGGCATGACAAGTTCTTCCTCTTCGACCAAGGGGAAGATTTGGAACTGCTTTCGCTTCTTGGAAAAGATGAAGAGGTTCTGGAATTCCTGAGCGAATTGGCTGTTTCGGAGAACGTACCAAACATAGAGCCTTCTGCTTATTTTGCAGCTGTTCGCGCATTGAGAAAGCTCGACCAGGTTTCCGCCTTCGACGCTGCACTGTCCCAAATCGAGCGAGGACCAGAGAACTATCGAAAGGAGTACCCAAAGCTTCTCGCGGAGATTGATCCCGTGCGGGCCGAACGGGCTTTGGCCGATTTGCTCAGGAAATCCAACGACTATAGCTTGATCTATGCAATTGGTGAAGCTCTAGATCGGACCGCTCAACAATCCATGCTCTTGGGGTGGCTGGAAGACTCCGATCCGAAGCTACGTGAAGGGGCCTGTTTCGCTTCAGAGGCGATGCGCTGGAGCGACAACCTCGATAATGCACTCTTTGCTCTGCGCCGCGCAGAGGATTGGGATGTGTGGGAGGCGGCTTGGGCGGCCTTGGAGAAGCTCCGTCTGCAAAGGGAGGTCGACCGCCTCGTGGAGGCTTTCCATGAAGAGACGAATCGTGCCCGCCGCTGGGCTCTTCTGGATGCCGTTCTCGATCTGGGATACCCAGGTATAGTCGATGGTTACGGACGTTTTGGTTGGTTCAATCAACTCAATCGTGAGCGACTACCCTATTCGATGGCGAAGTACGCATTGGAGAAGCTGAAAAAACGACGCGAAGAGTTGACCAAGAAGCTTCAAGACCGCAAGAGAGAGTAAATGCTACTGCCTTTGCGAGCCCTGCAAGCAGGGTTCTCAGAATTCAGACTCAACATTCTGGTGGCTTGATCGATAGACGATCACGTGCGAGATCTCGCAGCTTTTCAAGTGGAAGAGCCTCTGCCATCCTGTGAAGACAATCTTCAAGGAAGATACCGAAGAACCAGCCTTGCACATGGCTAAGGTCAGCTGGCGATAATATAGCCCTGAGTACTGGCCGAAGCATGGCCTGCATTGTTTCATCCAGCCCTTGAAGCAGATTGTCGGTGTCATCCATACGATATAAGGTATCTCAGAATCTGCACCAGCCGTATGCCAGAATCCTGACGGATTAGGTCGGCTCAAGCGGTGGAACTCCGCCGGAGCCCACTGACCCCCCGAAAGCCTTTTGGATCTCCAGCGGCAGCGGAGCGTCGAAGCTTTCCGATATACGCACCTGACCTTCCCACCCGCCAGGCTGACGCGGCTCGGCATTCCGGCGAAGCGGCACGAGTTTCGCGAGCGGCTTGCCGGCTTTGGACAAGATGATCTCTTCACCGCTCGCGGCGCGATCGATGAGCAGCGAGAGGGAAGCCTTCGCCTCGTGCAAGTTGTAGATGATCTTGGACATCGCCAGAACCCCATGTTGGCCAACAGGACCAAGATTGCCCTGGATTGGCGTCCATAGTCAAATTGTCGAAGTCCATCCATGCAAAATGGGACCGCTGTAAAGCCGGGGCTGCCCCTCCATCCCATGGTGGGATTGACGAGCCGGAGCCAGCCCCTGGAAGGTGGTTCCCATGACCCGTCGTCTGTCCGTGTTTCTCTTGGCTGCTCTCCTCTCCGTGCCAGCCATAGCTATGAGCGAGCGAGGAGCCCAACTCAAGGAGCCTGGTGCCCTCTCAGCCCTGTGGGGATTCCTGGAGTCTCTTGCACCCTCAAGAACCGGGGTGCACCCAAGGCCCCATTCGACATCCGTCCCTGTGAGAGCCAAGGGGACCACCGGGACTGCCACCGGCTGCGATCTCGGCTCGGTGATGGACCCCAACGGTTGCCCTGGTCACAACCAGGCGACGGGGAGCTCGCCGGACCTCGGCTCGGTGATGGACCCGAACGGCTAGGACATCTCCTCGGGTGCCGGCGGCAGCGCTGGCACCCGCTTTGTTCCTTCGTAGCGGAACCGTCTTGCGTTATACTCGCAGGTAAGAGAGTTCTTTTTGCGCAAGGAGACTACGAATGGCGGACATCCACCTGACACGAGAGCTTCTTTGGGCCGTCTCCCGGGGCGAATTGCCTCCGAGCATCATTACCCAGATGGGGCTGGAGCACCTCATGAGCCTCTGCCGGACCTGTCGGAGGGAGGTTACCGCGTTCCAGAAGGAGCAGAAGGTGGCGGCAGGAGGGGACTACAGCCGGGCTTTTCAGATCCTCCCCGCGCTGATCGAAGAGCAGATGCCCCGGATGGAGCAGGAGCAGCGGGGAGCGGCGCGGGACCTTGAGGAGATCCTCTCCCTCTCTCGGGAAGAGCGCGTGCAGCGAGTGGAGCGCGCCCGCAATCGCTTCCGGAGCGCGACGCTCGTGAGGCTCCTCATAGGGGAGAGCCGCAAGCGGATTCATGGAAGCCCGGAGGAGGCCTCTCACCTCGCGGCACTCGCGCGGTTGGTGGCCCATCGCAATCCCCGGATGCCTCGTTGTTTCGACCTGATCGCGCTCGCCACGGCGCAGATGGCGAACGCTTCCCGAGCCGGCGGCAACCTCCGAGAGGCCGAGGACCATTACAGCCACGCGCGATACGTGATCACGCACCACGGAGTTACCGACACCGAGATTCTCGCCCGGGTGGACCACCTGGAAGGCTCGCTCCGCATGGACCAGCGGCAGTTCGAGAGGGCAGAGGAGCTTCTGACCCGCGCCGCGATGCTCTATCGGGTGAGCGGGGACAAGGTGGAAACGGCGCGAGTGCTCATCACCCTTGGTGCCCTGTACTTCTTCCGTGGAGACATCGCTCCCGCGATCGAGGCCACGACGGCCGCACTCAAGGGACTCCGCGACAGCTACGAGCCGCGGCTTTACCTTTGCGCTCGCTATAACCTGGCGCGCTATCTCACGGAAGACGGGCAGTACTACGAGGTCTCGGACATGCTCGTGGTGGATGAGGAGCTATACCGGGAGTTCCCGGAGCCTTGGACGCAGCTCCGGCGTGCATGGCTGCAAGGGAAGGTTGCCGCCGGGCTCGGCCAGAACGATGAGGCCGAACAGATTTTTCTGGAAGTCCGGGACGGATTTATCACCCAGGGAATTGGCTATGACGCGGCGATGGTATCTCTCGAAGACCTCGCTTTGCTCTACCTCCGCGAGGGGCGCGTCGAGGACGTGAAGCGGCTCGCCGAGGAGATCTACCCCATTTTCGAGGCACAGGACGTTCATCGGGAAGCGGCAGCGGCGTTGATGCTCTTCCAGGAAGCCGCTCGCCAGGAGCAACTGACGATCAAGGCGGTGCGTGAATATGTGAAGTACCTCAATGAAGCCCGCACGGACCCTTCTCTCCGCTTTCAGCAAGGCCCTTCGTAAACGGCTCGGGCAATTCGGCGTCCGAAGCGCGCATCCGGACCTCCCACGCACCGGAGAAGGAGAGGGGAAGAACCCTCGAACGGCAACCGAAGAGGAGGAGTTCATGCGGAGAGTTTTCATGTTGGCTGTTCTGGTGGCGACCGTGTTCCTGGCAGTCTATGGCCGGCCGGCCGTGGTCTCGGCGTCGCAGGTCTGCAACGCGACCTGCTCGTCGGGGTCGTCGCTGAGCTGCAACGTGGCGAGCGGCACCTGTACGAGCTCGGGGACCACTGTCACCTGCTGCGGGCAGACCCTCAACTGCGTGGCGATCGACGCCTACAACGCCTGCCGGAACCACTGCAGCGACCAGTACGACATCTGCGTCAATAATTGCACGGTCCGGAACCCCTGCCTGAACAACTGCAACACCGCCCAGCGCACCTGCTGGTCCAACTGCGGCACGCGGCCGAAGACCAGCCTCTCCTGCTGATCCCGCCTCTACCGGGAAAGGCAACGCCGCCGTCCATGAAGGGCGGCGGCCGTGGTCGCCCTGGGGGCTGTCCTCCGGCCCTTCGCAAAGGAGCGGGCCGCGCGGAGCTGACGGCCTCTACGGCGCCTCGCAGTCCTTGGGCAGGGTGCAGCCGCGGCGAAGCTTGCAGCAGACCTGACCCTGGGAGCAACCGCCGGCGATGCCGAAGCACGAGCAGGCGATCTTGCCTTCGCCCTCTGCCACGCACTGACCGTGGCAGGGCTGATCGTTGCAACAGGAGCCAAAGAAGGTGAGATTGTCGGCCGGCGGCGCGCAGGTCCCCTGGCTCGGCACCACCGCGAGTCGCGGGGGCTGCGCCGGTTGTCCGATCTGTGGCCGGGCCGCCTCCCTGCGCGCCGCCTCTTCCTTCGAGATCCGCTCGGCGGCCCGCTGGCGCGCGGTGTTCTCGTTCTGGGCGCATCCCGCCACGCAAGCCAGGATGAGCAGAGCGCTGGCGATCGCTCGGAAAATCTTTGCGTTCACGGCGTCTCCTTTGCGGCACATGGGCGCTCACTTGACCGTAGCGGCCCGAATGTGGACGTGATGCGAAGTGTATTCCCAGCGCTGTGGGCAGCCCTGGGACGAATCGGAAAACGTGCGCAGGAAAACCGCGCTGGTGTTCTCGAATCCGCTCAGCTGCAGGTCGTCGTAATCGCCCCAGTAGCCCCGGTTGTCGGGGCAGACGAGGTGGCTGTCGACCAGCGTGAAGGGGAGCAGGATGCGGACGCCGTTGGGCAGCGCCCACAGATTTCCCTGCTCGAGGCTTACGGTGTTCCCCTTCGGATCGTGCTGCCGGCTGAGATAGGTGGCCTTCCAGATCGCCGGCAGGCCGATGAATCCGGGGAAGGCGCGGATCACCGGATTGAACTGGTCTCCGGTCAGGCTGAGGTTGCCGGGCGTCGTCCCCCACTCCGGGGCATCCTTGCATCTGGAGAGATCGCGTTCGCAGAACGAGCCGCGGACGTAGTACCGCTTCTCCTTGTCGTCCCACGTGGTGTAGAGGAAACGCACGGCGTCATGCCCCCGCTGGTCGTCCGCATTGAGGCTCTCAGCGCCGATGTCGAACGAGAACTGTGGTCCCGTGCGCAGCTCGCGGTCGGAGAGCTGGATGCTGGGATACAGCGCCGCAAGCTTGGCACTCGCGCTTACCGGCGCCTGCCAGGAGCCGCCGTGCCCGCGGGTGACGACGATCGTCCCGTTCCACTGCTGGGCCGCCACGTACAGATCTCCTGAGTCGGGATCGACGCGCAGGCGCGCGTGGCTGGAGATGGTGAAGCCGGGGAAGGGGCGCGGCATCCGGGTGAAGGTGCCGTCAACGCCCGGGCTGCGCCAGACGTCGATCTGGTCGTCGTTGACGTCGACGTAACCCACGTAGATCGCGCCGTCGTTGCCCGCCGCCATGTTGCCGCCGTCGTAGAAATGCGATTCAAGCCCGAAGCATTGATAATTCGTGAAGTGGACGCCGCCGTCGGTCGAGCGGGCGATGCAGGCGCCTCCGAGATAGGAGTTGAGGGGCCCGGAGATGCCGCCGGCCGGGAACTTGCTGTCGGGAACGGCGAGGTTCGACAGAAAGACGTAACGCTGATCGAGCTGGGAGCGGGTGATGGCGGGATCGCCCCAGAGCACCGACCAGCCGGCGGGTGGCGAGACCTTGCCGCCGAAGGTCCAGGTGGCGCCGCGGTCTTGCGAATTGGACCAGCCCAGCATGCTCGCTCCCTTGAGGACCTTCCGGGTGGAGCTGGTATAGAGGATGGTGGAGCCCGTGTCGGTGCCGTCGTTGGCGGTGACGGTGATCACCGACTTCGCGGCGAAGTTGCTGACGCTGACCGCCGTCTCTGACTGATCGAACGTCTGGGTGGTGCCCTGGCCCGGCTGGCCGGTCACCGGCACGCCGGCCGTGACGCAGCCGGTCAGCCAGACTCCGAGCAGGATGGCCCCGCCGGCGAGGAGTCGGGAGGGGAGAGTGGCGCCGTTCATGAGGTCTCTCCTTTCAGAAGGGGGCGGTCCGGCCCTGGAGAGTTGGGCGCACTGGCGGGCGCCGGCGTTACAAGAGAGGGTGCGAAGCCGCGGTAGGATTGAAATCCCAGGCGGCGAGGCCTCAACCCGGCCGGCGGCCGAGGGAGGTCTCGCGGTCGAGCACCTCCAGGGTCTTGTAATAGAGGGAGTCGGCCTCTTCGCGGCTGTTGCCGATGGCGGTGAGGCCGAGCTTGCCGAACTCGGAGACGGCGCCGATCAGATGGAAGAGGACGCCGGAGTCGGTCGCGTAGTTGTAGTGCAGGCGGTTCTCGGTGAGGATGTCGATCAGGTCCTCGGGGAGCAGGCCGCAGTAGAGGTCGGAGCGCAGGTTGTCGGTCGCCCGGTAGTACTTGGCGAGGCCGGTGGGGGAGAAGAAGAGGCCGGTCTCGCGGTCGAGCTGGCCGCCGGTCAGGAACTGCAGCGCGAGGTAGGGGTGGGTGGTGCCGCCCATGCGCAGGTTGATCTCCAGCGCCGCCATGTTCCATTCCGCGGCCGGATCGCTCCGCCAGAGCAGGAAGTCGATGGCGAAACGGCTGACCACGCCCTGGTCGGCGAGGACCTGGCCGATCCGCATCGCCGCCTCGAGGATGCGCTGCCGGTAGTCCTCGCGGGCGGGGAAGCTGCAGCCGAGGAAGACCTGGTCGCTGGGGCCGCCCAGGATCTGGTCATGGGTGGAGATCGGCAGCACCTCGCCGTGCGGGCTGACCCGCAACTGCGCGCTCGGCGAGACCTTCTCGGCGCCCTCGATGAACTCCTCGACGATGCCGCCCATCTGGGTAAACTTCCTGAAATAGCTTTCGAAGGTCTCCTCGGGCACCGAGAGCTCGATGCGGTGCAGCGCCTCGCGGACCGCGGCGCGGCTCTCCGCCTCGGGATAGCGGAAGATGGCGTTCCCCTCGCCGGAGAAGCTGTCGTTCAGCTTGACGACGGCGCGCCGGATGCCCGGACGCCGCGCCGCCAGCTCGACCAGCGACTCCTCGACCTCCTCCTGGCTGTGCAGGTCCTCGAACCCCTCCGGCAGGGGGACTCCGGCCTGGCGGAACACCTTGCGGCTGCCCGATTTGGTGCCGAGGTGGTAGAGGTCGGGGTCGGCGCCGTTGAGCGGGATGCCGAGCAGGACGGCGAGCTTGCGCTCGAGCGGCGTCGAGTTGAAGACGGTGAGGTAGGCGCGCGAGCGGTCCTGGATCCCCTCGCGGATGCGCTCGATCAGCCGCGGGCGCTGGAGGATCTTCTCGGTCAGCGAGCGCGGCGAGGCGTCGTAGGCGCAGAGCAGCGTCAGCCGCGACCGGGCATGGCTCGCGGGGATGCCGGCGAGGAGCTGGAAGTAGTAGTCCAGGATCATCGGGTGCACCGGCTGCGAGGTGACGTAGACCACGCGCGCCCGCGGGTTGCGCAGCCGGATCAGGAGGAAGAGCAGCCGCTCTTCGTAGAAACTGGCGCCGGAGAGCTTGCGCAGCTCGCTCTGGTCGAGCGTCATCGACGGCACCACCACCGAGGTGTGGGCCGCCTCGTCCTGCATGGTGAGGGCGTTCCAGACTTCGCGCAGCTGCGGCTGGAGGCGCCGGAACTCGGCCATCTCGGCCTCGGGGCTGAGATCGATGGGGAAGGGGGGCTGTGGGATCACGGCAGGTATGACCTCAACGGATCTTTGCCTCAACGGATCTGGGCTTCAACGGATCTCGAGAACCGGCGGGCGCGGCGTCGCGCCCGGAACCGGCGGACCCAGGGCTACCTGGTCCTCGTGCAGGCCGACGGCGAACCCGAGCGACTCGGCCCGCAGCCGCACCTGGCGCTGGAGGTGGAAGCGCAGCGGCCGGAGCAGCGTGTAGTCGGAGGTGAGCTGAAGCAGGTGCTCGGAGTTCTCGGCCGGGTAGCTGCGGGTCAGGATCTCGCAGCGCTCCGCCACCCACTCCGCGCTCACCTCCCCCCGCTCGAGCTTCTGTTCGAGGATGACCAGCTGCCGGGCGCGGTTTACGATCTCCGGATGATGGTTGACGCCGAAAACCCGCGGCATGATGCCTCCGGCGTCGCGCGCGAACTCGATCATGGTGATCGCGTCGCCGGGCGGGCCGCCGACGCCGAGAGTCTCCCAGCCGACGGCCAGGGTGCCGGTGGGGAAGGTCTCGTGGCCCGGGATGAGGTCGAAGAGGCGGTTGTCGAGCACGCGCAGGCGTCCGCGGTCGGCGAGCTCGCCGTCGAAGCGGCGGAACCAGGGGTGCTCGCAGGCGTTCGGGTCGAGCACGTTCTCCAGCACGCCGGTGCTCTTGCCCCCCTTCTCGGGGCCGCGGAGGACCGGCCGGGCCAGCCCCGACCAGTGGCACATCACGCCGAAGGTGTGGCAGACGGCGAGCAGCGCCGCGCTCTCGTCCGCCACGATGCTGTCGAAGAGCTGGTAGAGCGGCGCCTGCCAGGAAGGATCCTCGTGGATGCCCTGGCTCTCCGGAGAGACGCCGTCGTTGGCGTAGGGGTCGATATGCCCCGGCCCGCCCGTGCCGACATAGAGGGAGAAACGCTCGCCGGGGGGCTCGGGGATCATGCCGCAGCGCCGCACGTCGAAGGAGAGCGCGCGCACGCGGAGGCCGGTCTCTTCCGCGATGGGGAGAAGCTCGCGGGCGGCGTCGAGCAGGCCGTGGACGAGGCAGTCGTGGCCAAGGTTCGGCCAGCCGTGATTCATGTCGAGCAGGGCGACGTCGACGATCCCCGGATCGGCCGGTGGGAGATCCTCGGGGCGCTCGATGCGGGCCCACTCGAAATCGCCGTGACGGTAGGACAAGGGCATAGGTTTATCGCACTCGCGGAGGCTTGCCGGTGACCCCGTCCGGGCGGGTCCGGCGTTCGGGGAAAAACGGAATGCAACTCTGGCGCCCACTCGCCCGGCAGGTCGTTGAATTCGATCTCGTCATGCTGTGGCCGGAGCGTATCGGAAGTCAGGGAATTGGTCTACAGGCCCGGCAAGGCCCTACGGGCATTAATTATGCAACTTGTTCTATAAGTTGCCCCGATATGGGACAATGGGCACTTGCCCAAGTAGGGGGCAAGTTGCCCCGGATGAAAGGAGAACCTCATGGATCAGAAGCACGAGACGAAACCGCAGGCCCTGTCGCTCGAGGTCGAGGCCATCGAGCAGTACTGCAATCCCGGCTGCGGCTCGTCGACCACGAGCAACAAATGCACCTGTCCGATCTCGATCACCACCACGGGCAGCCTGTTCACGGCCAAGACGACCAGCTAGGCTGGCGCCTCACGGCAAACGCCCACGGGCCGGCGCCGCGAGGTCGCCGGCCCGATTCCGGCCCCTCATCGGAGGTTCTCCCGCTGTGGACGACCCGCTCTGCCTCTTCCTCGTGCTCTACGCGCCCCGCGAGCAGCACGAGCGGATCCTCGCCGACTTCGTGACGCCGGTCGCCAGCGACCTGCGCGGCTCCCCGGAGCTCCACTCCCTCTTCTTCGCCCGCTACAACGTGCCGGTCTGGCAGGTGCGCTTCCGCGTCCTCGGACGGCCGGAGTGGATCGCCGGGCCGGTCCGCGAGCGGATCGAGCGGGATCTCGCGCCGCTCCAGGAATCCGGAGCCGTCGAGAAGATCGAATTCGCCCAGTACGACCGCGAGCTCGAGCGCTACGGCGGCGAGGAGGGGATGGCGCTGGCCGAGAAGCTCTTCCTGCACGACTCGCTGGCGGGGCTCGACCTCATCGACGCCGAGCGCCGGGGGCTCCTCGCCAAGACGCGCCGCGAGTGGTCGATGCTGATGACCGAGGGGCTGCTCGACCTGCTCCGTTTCGACCGCGCGCAGCGCCTCGCCTTCTACGAGGTCGGCTACCGGTGGACGGCTGAGATGGGGACCTGGAAGGAGGCCGAGCTGGAGACGATCGAGAATCGCTACCAGGAGCTGAAGCCGGGCCTTCAGGACCTCTTCACCGGTGAGCAGAGCCGGCACCCCGAGCTGCTCTGGGGGGGCGAGGAGCCGGCGCGGATCGCGGCGGAGTGCCTGGCGGCCAGCCGGCCGGTAGTGGAAGCGATCCTGGAGGGGCACGCCGCCGGGCGCATCCAGCAGGACCTCGCCGAGCTCTCCTGGTCCTACGCCCACATGCACTGCAACCGGCTGGGGATCGATCCCACCCCCGAGGCCCTGCTGCGCTACTTCATGCACCGGCTGGTCGAGGATGGAGGGGGGCCGGCCTGAGCGCCCCGCCGCCCGCGGAGGCCCGGCTCGCCCTGCTGCGGATCGCCGCGTTCCCCTTCGTGGCCCTGGCGCCGCTGGGCGCTCCCGAGGCCCTGGCGCGGCTGGCTCCCGCGCTGGAGCTCGAAGATCGTCTCGACGCTGAGGCGGCGGGGCTCGGCGATGCCCTCTACGCGGCGGCGGGGGAGCCCCCGGGGGAAGATCAGGAAGGGGCGCGGCGGCGGCTGGCGGTCGTCGCCCTGCGGCGGGCGCTCCACAACCGGCGGCGGGTCTCCACGGCACAGCTCGAAACGGCGCGGCCGGCGCTCCCCCCGGATCTGCTCGCCGCCGTCGAAGGGCACCTCGCGGGACGGGCCGGGCACGCGGATTTGCTGCGCGAGTACGAGCACGCCTACCAGGGGGACCTCCTCAGAGCGCGCCGCGCCCTGCTCGCGCTCGCCGGCGGTCCCGCCTTCCAGGAGGGGATCCGGCTGGTCAGCCGGTCGCTGCTCGAGCGGCTGCGGACGTTGACGGCGACCGACCCCGCCCGCTGGCGGCACGACGAGCGCCACGCCACGGCCAAGCTCGCGGCCTACGCCGGCCGCTTCGCCACCAAGACGAGCCCCAACGCGGTCTTCTGCGCCACCGCCCTGGCCTGGGTCGGCGGCGAGGAGGCGCGGGTCGAAGGCGCCAACCGGCCGGCGCGGCTCGACGTACTGCTGTCGATCGCCGAGGCGCGCAAGGTCGCGGCCTGCATCGGGGCCGGCCGTGCCGCCTGGCCCGCCATCGTGCCCCGCCCCAATCCGACCCTGCGGGCGGAGGACGGCGTCTGGACGTTCTGGCGCCCGACCTCGCCGCGCCGGGAGAGCGATCTGGAGGTCCTCTCACGCACCCCGGCGCAGCCGATCCTCGACCTCTTCTTCGCGGAGGCGGGGAGAGGCAGCCTCGCCGTCCCCGAGCTGCTCGCCGCGGTCGCCGGCCGCTACGGGATCGGCGTGGACGAGCTCGCCCCCTTCTTCGAACAGCTGGTGGACTCAGGGGTTCTGATCGCCGAGATCGAGCCGCCGTACAACGTCCGCCGCCCCCTCGCCTTCGTGGCGTCCGCGATGCGGGGCGCCGGTTGCGACGCGCCCTGGCTGGCGGAGATCGAAGCGGTCGAGCGTGAGGCCGCGGCCCTGCCGGGGTTGACCCCTGGGGAGCGGATCGCGGCCATGGACCGCCTGGAAGGCCGGATCGCGATGCTGCCGCGCGTCCATCCGCTCAAGGCCGACGAGCTGTTCCGGGTGGACATGGCGTCGGGCATCGAGGTCGTCCTGCCGGAGCGCGTGCGGGCCGACCTGGAGGCTCCGCTGCGCCGTTGCGCGCGCCTCTTCGCCGGCCTCTATCCGGAGCTGGCCTTCCGCGAAGCCTGGGCGCGGCGCTTCCTCTCGCGCTATCCGGCGGATACGGACGTGCCCCTCCTCGACCTCTACCACGGCCTCTTCGAGCCTGGGAAGGAGGAGCGCCCCGACGCCTTCCCGCCGGCGCCCCCCGGAGCCTCGGAGGCCGGCGCGGTTTTCGAGCGGACGCGGGAATGGTTCGCGGCGCGCGCTCGGGCCGGTGGGGAGGAGGTCGCGATCGCCGACGAGGACTGGGAGCTGCTGCTGGACGGCCTTCCTCCCGAGCCGGTCTGGTCGGCGGGGGCGCTCTTCCAGATCGCCGCCCGGTCGCCGGAGGAGATCGCCGCCGGCCGCTACCGGCTCGTCCTCAACGGCCTCTTCGGCGCGGGGATCGCGCTCGCCCGGTTCGCGCATCTCCATGGCGGCTCCGACCCGGACGGTCCCGGCAACCCGGTCGCCCGCGAGGTGCTGCGGAGCTGGCAGCCGCTGGCGAGGGAGGGGGCGGTGCTCGCCGAGGTCACCTACAACCACCTCGGCCGGAGTGCCAACGCCGGCCTCCGCCCGGCCCTCTTCGATCACGAGATCGAGCTGCCGGGACATCGGGCGAGCCCGGGCGCCGAGGTGATCCACCTGCGCGAGATGACCGTGCGCTGGGATTCGGCGGCGGGGAGGTTCGTGGTGCGCTGGGTAGAGCGTGGGATCGAGGTGGTGCCGGTGATCAGCAGCGGGGTGAGCCCGGAGGGGTTCGTCTCCTTCCTGGTCGAGATCGGCCGCCAGGGGTTGCAGCCGCTCTCCTGGTTCCCCGGCTTCGAGGCTCCCGGGATCGCGCGCTGGCCACGCTTCACCAGCGGCCGGCTGGTGCTCTTCCGGCGGCGCTGGAGCTTCGCGCCGGGCGAGCTGCCTGATGCCACGGAGAGCGCTCTCTTCGCCTGGGTGGCGCGCTGGCGGCGGCGGCACGGTATCCCCCGCCACGTCTTTCTGCATACCGGGGCCGATCCCAAGCCGTTCCACGCCGATCTCGATTCGCCGCTGTTCGTCGACCTGCTGCGCCGGGCCACGGCGGAACCGGCTACCCTGCATGTGGTGGAAATGCTCCCGGGACCCGACGAGCTGTGGGTGCGCGACGAGCGGGGGAGCTACGCCACGGAGCTGCTGCTGCAGCTGAGCGGCGGAAGCAAGGATTGACAGGGACTGACAGGGACTGACACCGACTGACACGGACAGCAGGGGAATGTCCCTGTCAGTCCCTGTCAGTCCTTGTTGCTCAGTGCATCGACACCGGCGCCGCGGCCCGGCCGCTGCGGCGCTTGAAGAGGAGCAGCAGCGGGATGCAGAACAGGAAGAAGACGCCGACGATCCGGAAGGCGTCCATGTAGGTGAGCAGGAAAGTCTGCCGGATGACCGCCCCCTCCAGGGCGCCATAGGCCTGCTGCTGGGCCTGGAAGAGGTCCGACCCCTTGGCGATCAGCCCGCCGGTGATCGCCGCCAGGCGCTCCCGCACCGCCGGGTCGTAGACCGAGACGTGCGCGAGCAGGTTGTTGCGGTGCGTCCACGAGCGGTGCTGGATGAACGTGGTCACCAGGGCGATGCCGAAGGAGCCGCCGAGCTGGCGCATCATGTTGGTGAGCCCGGCCCCCTGGGCGATGTCCTTCCCGCGCAGCCCGGAGAGCGCCATCGTGGTCAGCGGCACGAACAATAGCCCGAGCCCGACGCCGCGCCAGACCAGCGGCCAGAAGAAATCCCCGCGTCCCGAGCCGAGGGTCGAGTGGCTGAGCATGAAGGTGAAGAGGAAGAAGCAGATGAAGCCCAGGGCGTTCATCAGCTGCGGTGGCACCCCCTTCTGCATCATCTTGCCCACCACCGGCATCATCACCGCCGTGGCGAGCGAGCCCGGCAGCAGGATCAGGCCGGTCTGCATGGCCGTGAAGCCGAGGAGGTTCTGGGCGAACACCGGGAAGATGAACACCGAGGAGTAGAGGCCGAACCCGAGGATGAAAGTGAACACCGTGCCGACGGCGAGCGAGCGGTCGCGGAAGACGTGGAGGTCGACGATCGGGTGCGCCGTCGACAGCTCCCGCCAGATGAACCCCGCCAAGGCGAAAATGGCCGTCGCCGCCAGCACCGTGATGTAGCCGGTGGAGAACCAGTCCTCCGACTCGCCGCGTTCGAGCACGATCTGCAGCGAGCCGATGCCGAGGATCAGCAGGCCGATCCCGGTCCAGTCCACGGAGCCGATCTTGCGGGTCTCCCTGTTTTCGGGGAGGAAGGCCATGGCCATCAGGATGGCGACGATGCCGATCGGCAGGTTGACGTAGAAGATCCACCGCCAGGAGTAGCTGTCGGTGATCCAGCCGCCCAGGGTGGGGCCGACCGTGGGGCCGACCACCACGCCGAGGCCGAAGAGGCCGTTGGCGAGCCCCAGCTCCTCGGGCGGGAAGGTCTCGACCAGGATCGACTGCGAGGTGGAGAGCATGGCGCCGCCCCCCGCTCCCTGGATGAAGCGGAAGATCACTAGCTCCCAGAGGCTGGTGGCGTGGCCGCAGAAGAACGAGGCGATGGTGAACAGCACGAGCGAGCCGATGAAGTAGTTGCGGCGGCCGAGCACCGCCGCGAACCAGCTGGTCATCGGGATGACGATCACGTTGGCGACCACGTAGCCGGTCACCACCCAGGCGATCTGGTCGAGCGTCGCCCCCAGGTTGCCCATCATCTGGGGGAGGGCGACGTTGACGATCGAGGTGTCGATCAGCTCGATCACCGAGGCCAGGATGACCGTGATCGTGATGAGCCACTTGTTGGCGCCCTGCTGGGGCATGGGTCTGACTCCCCGTCCCTTCTCAGTCCAGATTCACGGTGGCGTTGACGTTCATGCCCACCCGCAGCGGGTGGCGCGGGTCGGGGTCGGTGAACACGATCTTCACCGGCACGCGCTGGACGACCTTGGTGAAGTTGCCGGTCGCGTTGTCCGGCGGCAACAGGGAGAACCGGGCGCCGGTGGCGGCGGCGAGCGACTCGACCCGGCCGCGGAAGGTCACGCCAGGATAGGCGTCCACCTCGATCGTGGCGGTCTGGCCCGGATGCATGCGGGCGAGCTGGGTCTCCTTGAAGTTGGCGCTCACCCAGGTGTCGCCGTTCCCCTGCACGATGGCGAGCAGCGGCTGGCCGGCCTGCACGAACTGCCCCACCTCGACCGCCTTCTTCGAGACGATGCCGGCGACCGGCGCCTTCAGCGTGGCATAGGAGAGCTGGAGCCGCGCGGCTTCCAGCGCCGCCCGGTGCTGGGCCACCTGGGCCTGGGCCGCGGCGACCTGGCGCGTGGCGGCCTCGATCTGGGACCCTCCGGACTGCACCGTGGCCCGCGATGACTCGGTGGTGGCGCGGGCGGCCTCGGCGGCGGCGCGGGCGGAGTCGGCCGCGGCCCTCGCAGCGTCGTACTGCTGCTGGGAGATCTCCTCCTTGCTCAGCAGCTGCTTGTAGCGGGCGAGGTCGGCGGCGGTCTGCTCGGCCCGGGTGCGGGCGGCGGTCACATCCGCCTGGTTGCTCGCCACCTTCGCCTGCGAGCCGACGACGGTGGCGCGGGCGCCGGCCACCGCGGCCTCGGCGACCGCCACCGCGGCCTCGGCGTTCAAGAGCGCGGCCTGCTCCTGGTCCACCTTGGCCTGCAGGTCGGCGGGATCGATCCGGACCAGCACATCGCCCGGATGGACGGCCTGGTTGTCCCTCACCAGCACCTCTTGCACGTAGCCGGGCACCCGCGGGAGGACGGGGTTGATGTTGCCGTCGACCTGGGCGTCGTCGGTGGTGGCGTGATGGGCGTAGAAAACGAAGGTCCGGAAGCCCCAGACGGCTCCCACCAGGACCAGGATGGACAGGACGGCGAGGATCACGATTTTCCGCGCTCCCCCCCGCTTGCGGACCGGGGCGGCGGCGCTCGCGGGCGCCTCGGCCGGCTCGGTCTTCTCGACTCTCAATGGACTGCTCATCTCGTTATCCTCCGTTCGGAATCAGATTGCGGATCTCGCCGGTCGCCCGCGACAGGTCGAAGCGCGCCTGGGCCTCGTCGGCCAGCGCGTCGATGCGGGTATCGCGAGCCGCGGCGAGAGAGGTCTGGGCGTTGTCGACCTCGATCGAGGAGGCGACGCCGGCCTTGAACCGGTCGCTCGCCAGGTCCAGCTCCTCCTGGGCGAGAGAGAGGCTCTGGCTCGCCAGCTCGACCCGGCTGCGGGCGTTCTCGTAGGCGAGCAGCGCCTGCCGCACCTCCTGCTCGACCTGGCGCTGGGTGTCGTTCTGCTGGATCAGGAGCTGATCCCGCTGCGCCTGGACCGCGGCGATCCGCGCCTCGATCCGCCGGCCGGTCAGGATCGGCACGTTGACCACCGCCGCGACCGTGCGGCTCCATTCGACGTCGCGCACCCGGTTGCCGCTCTCGGTCCCCTGCGCCTGGGCGCCCAGCGTCGGCAGCCGCTCGGCCCGCGCCGCCTCGATGTTGAGATTGGCGAGGCGCAGCCGCTGGTCGAGGAGCGAGAGCTCCGGCCGCCGCCGACGCGCCTCGTCGAGGGCGGCCTGCAAGGGCGGCACCGGCGAGCCGGCCCGCGTCCAGTCGTCGGTCAGCTCCAGGCCGGCGCCGAGGTCGGCGCCGATCGCCCGCAGCAGGGCGAGCCGGGAGAAGTCGCGCTGATTGGTGGCCACCAGCAGGGCCTGGTTCTGGCGGGCGAGCTGGAAGTCGGCCCGGGTGGTGTCCAGGCGGGTGCCGACGCCGGCGTTCTTCTGGTCGACCGCGAGCTGCCGCAGGCGCTGGAAGAGATCGACGTTGGCGCGGATCTCGTCGATCCGCGCCGAGCTGCGGCCGTAGGAGACGTAGAGCGAGGCCACCGCGGCGGCCACCTCGTTCTCCAGCCGGCGCTGGTCCTCCTGGGTGACCTTGATCCCTGCCCGCGCCGCCTCGTAGCGGCGGCGGGCGGCGAAGTCGATGATGTTCATGGCCAGCGTGAGGTGGACGTCGACGACGTTGAACGGCGCCGTCACGTTCGGCTGGCCGGGGACCGTGAAGCCGAAGGTGGCCAGGTTGATGGTTTCGTTGGCGAGCTGCCCGCCGGCGCTGAGCTGCGGCTGCAGGGCCGAGCGGGCCTCCTGCGCCTGCGCCTCGGCCACCCGGGTGCTCGTCGTGGCGATGCGGACGGCGGTGCCGGCGTCGAGCGCCCGGCTGATGGCCTCGGCCAGCGAGAGCCGCACCGCGCCTGCAACGGGGGGCGTGGGCTGAGCCGGGGCCGGAGCGGTGGATTGGGCCGGGGCCTGCTGGCCGACGGCCGGTATCGCGATCCCCAGCGCCAGCAGCGCCGCCAGAATAGATGTCTTCATGAAGGTTTCCTCTCCTCTTCCCCCTCGCACCGGATCCACGAGAGGACGTAAGCGGGGCAATGGGCCAGCTCGGCCTTGGCGCCCTCGCCGCAGGCCAGGAATCTGACGAACTCCCGGTCGGCGAGGACGAGCCCTTCGAGGTCGAGCGTCACCCGGCGTCCACGGGCGCGCTCGGCCGCCAGGAGCTCGATCAGCTCCGGCAGGTGCTCCTGCGTCGCCCGCCCGGCCAGGGCGTAGGTCACGGTGGATGTGGTGTCGGTCCGGGTTTCGATTCTCAGCATCATCTCGACTCCCGCTCTGGACATAGTCCACGATCCGTGCCAGAAGACCGATGTCGAAGAATCAGAGACTTGCGAGAATTTACGAGGAAGGATCGTAACGAGATCTCGTAAATTTACGAGATCTCGTAAGAAGATTTTGGACGGCGGTATCTCAGACCGTGCAGATTGAAAGTTCGATCTTCAATCCGCGCGAACGGCCCCTTGAAGGTCTTCCCAGGTCGAGCGGCTCGCGGTATCATTTCTTTCAGCGTTATGCCTAATAGGCAATACGCCGGCCGAGCGGCACGGCGCTCGGGGCCTTCGCCGTGCCGGGCGCCTCCAGCGCCTGGGCCGGGTCGGAACCTCGTTCCTTATATTTCCTACTTCTATTTTGTTGGGGGGTCGCCGAGTCGGAGAGGAGGGAGAGGTGTCGGAACGACGTCCCAGAGTGCTCCTCGCGGATGACCATCCGATGATGCTGGAAGGCTTGAGGAAGCTCCTCGAGCCGGACTATGACGTGGCGGGGGCGGTAACGGACGGGCCCGCGCTCCTGGACGCCGCGGCGTTGCTGCGGCCGGAGCTCGTGATCGCCGACATCTCGATGCCGGGGATGGACGGCATCGAGGTCACGCGCCGGCTGCTGAAGGTTGCCCCGGAGGCTCGGGTCCTGATCCTGAGCCTGCACACCGAGCCCTCCTGGGTGCGCTCGGCGTTCGAGGCGGGCGCTCACGCCTATCTGCCCAAGAGCGCCGCTCCCGAGGAGATCGAGCTCGCCGTCCGGCAGGTGCTCACAGGGCGCTTCTACGTCAGCCCGGAGGTGACCCGCGCCGCCGTCGTCTTCGCCGTCAAGGAGCCCCAGCGGCTCCTCGGCGCGTGGCAGCCGCCCAGCGATATTCTGCTCACGCCGCGCGAGCTCGACATCGTCCGCTTGGTGGGCAAGGGCCTGGGGAACAAGGAGATCGCCCAGGAGCTCGGAGTCTCGGTGGCGACCGTCCGCACCCACCTGAACCGGGTCTACGACAAGCTGGGGCCGGGGAGCCGGGTTGAGCTGGCGCTCTATGCCGCTCAGTCCGGAGGGCCCGTGATGTGACGGAGGGCACCGGCGGGTCGATTCCTGCCTGGGATCCCACGGCGGCCGGCCGCCGGGTCGCCGTCGAGGAGGAGGCGCGGCGGCGGATCGCCCGGGAGATCCACGACGACCTCGGCCAGCGGCTGGCCGCCCTGGGCATCGAGCTCCGGGTGGCGCGCCGGAAGTTCCCCGAGGACGGCCCCCAGCGCCACGAGCTGGACGCCGTCGCCGGCAGCCTCGCGGAACTGGCCGAGGACCTGCGCCGCCTGAGCCACGACCTCCATCCCGCGGTCCTCGAGCGCAGCGGCCTCGCCGAGGCTCTCCGCGACCATTGCGCGGAGGTCGAGCGGCGGCACGGCCTGCCGGTACGGCTCAGCCTGCAGGCCGAGGGCCCCTTCCCGCCGGACCTCACCCTCGGCCTCTACCGCATCGCCCAGGAGGCCCTCGCGAACATCGTCCGCCATGCCGGCGCCCGGTCCGTGCAGGTCACACTGCGGACGGCTGGCGGCGACGCCCACCTGGCGGTGGTGGACGACGGCGCCGGTTTCGATCCCGAGGCGGCGCGCGGCTCGGGCGGGCTGGGGCTCGCCAGCCTCGACGAGCGCGCGCGGCTGCTCGGCGGCCGCTGCCGCGTCGCGTCGAGCCCGGGCGCCGGCACCCGGATCGAGGTCGCCGTGCCGATGCCCGGGCCGGAGCTCCACCGTCTGCGCCAGATGGTGCGCCGGCACCGGGGATTCCTGGCTTCGGCGGCGCTGGTGATCCTGGTGCTCGCCGGCGGCCTCTTCGCCACCGCTCTCCAGGCGCGCCGGGCGGAGCAGGAGGCGAGGCGGGCCGACGTCGCGGCGCACTTCCTGGAAGACCTGTTCAAGGCCTCCGATCCGCGGCAGGCTCGCGGCACGCCGCCGGATACCCGCGAGCTCCTGCGGCGCGGCACCGAGCGGCTGGGCCGGGAGCTGCGCGACCAGCCGCTCCTGCGGGCGCGGCTGCTCGACACCCTGGGCGGCATCCACACCTCGCTCGGCCTCTTCGACCAGGCCCGGCCGCTGCTCGACGAAGCCCTGACGCTCCGCGAGCGCCGCGGTGAGCCCCTGGAGGTCGCGGCGACCCTCGTTCGCCTCGGTGCGCTGGCGCACCTCTCCGGCAAGGGGGATGCCGTGCCGCTGTTCCGGCGGGCGCTTGCCATCCGCGAGGCACACCTCGGACCCGAGAGCGCCGAGGTCGCCGAGGTGCTCAACGACCTGGGGACGAGCCTCGCCGCCAAGGGGCGGTTCGACGAGGCGGAGGCCGTCCTGCGGCGCACGCTCGCTCTCCAGGAGCGGCTCTGGGGAGGGCGGGATGCGCGCGTCGCCAAGACCCTTCACAACCTCTCGGGAATCGCTTTCTACCGTGGCCGGCCGGCCGACGCCGAGCGGCTTCTCCAGCGCGCCCTGGCGATCCGCGAAGCCGTTCTCCCGCCGGATGATCCCGACCTCGCCGGCAGCCTCGAGGCGCTAGCGCTCCTGCGCCGGCAGCAGGGGAGGCCGGCCGAGGCGGCGCGGCTCCTGGAGCGCCAGGTGACGATCGCCGAGAAGATCTACGGCCCTGGGCATCCCGAGCTCGCCCGGGTGCTGCTCAACCTCGGTCTGGCCCGGGTGGACCTCGGCGAGGATGCCACCGCCCGGCAACTCCTCGAGCGCGCCCTCGCGATCGACGAAAAGACCCTCCAGCCCGATCACCGGCATCTCGTGTGGACGCTCGCCGAGCTGGCCGACCTCCATTCCTCCCATGGACGATACGCCGAGGCCGAGCCCCTCTACCAGCGGCTGATCGAGCTGCGGAACCAGGGGGCGATCTACGACCAGTGGGCCCCGCTGTTCGCCAACTGGATCCGTTTCCTGCGCGCCACCGGGCGGAACGCGGAGGCGGCACGGGTGGAGGCCCACATCGCCTCGATAGCTCCGAAGCCTTGACGGTCGCAGGATGGTTGAACATGCCTTGACAGGCATGTACGGTCACGCGTATATTCCTGCCATGGAATCTGTCTTCACGGTCCTCGCCGAGCCCAGCCGCCGCGCGATCCTTGGCCTTCTTGCCGATTCAGAGCGCTCTGTCGGTGACATCGAGAAGCGCTTGGGGATGCCACAGCCCTCGGTCTCGAAGCACCTGCGAGTCCTGAAGGACGCCGGCTTCGTCGAGTCCCGCACCGACGCCCAGCGCCGGCTCTACCGCCTCAGGCCGGAGCCGCTCATGGAGCTGGACGCCTGGCTTGCCCCCTTCCGCAAGTACTGGTCCGCGCACGTCGACGCTCTCGAACGCCACCTCGATCGCATGGATGAACCCACTCCAAAAAAGGGAAAGAAATGAACCGTGAAGCCTATGCGCCAGGCCCCGCCGCGGGCGCCGAAGTCAAGAAAGACGCGGACCGATGGACGCTCGTCCTCGTGCGCGATCTGAAGCATCCGCCCACCAAGGTATGGCGGGCGCTGACCGATCCGGCGCACCTGGCTGAATGGGCGCCGTTCGATGCCGACCGGAACCTCGCCACCGTCGGTCCGGCGAAGCTTTCCACGGTCGGAGCGCCGAAGCCCCAGGTCTCAGAGACCCAGGTGAAGCGCGCCGAGGCGCCGCGTCTCCTCGAGTACTCCTGGGGCGGCAACGACATCCGCTGGGAGCTCGAGCCTCAGGGCGCGGGCACCCGGCTGACCCTCTGGCACAACATCGACAAGGGCTTCATCTCGATGGGCGCCGCCGGCTGGCAGATCTGCTTCGACGTGCTCGAGCAGCTCCTCGCCGGTGCGCCCATCGGCCGCATCGTCGGGATGGAGGCGATGAAGTTCGGCTGGCCCCGCCTGAACGCGGAGTACGCGGAGCAGTTCGGCGTCGAGCCCCCCGCCGGGCCGTCGGAGGAGAGCCGATGACCGCCCTCGACGGTTCCGTGAGCTACATCCCCCGCTCCAAGGGAAGAGTCACCGGCTTCTGGATCGCCACCGCTCTCTTCTGCCTGCAGATGGGCTTCACCGCCTACGCGCAGCTGCGAGTGCCGCAGGTGGCCGCGGCGTTCACCCACCTCGGCTTTCCCGACTACTTCCGGGTGGAGCTCTCGTGGGCCAAGCTCTTCGGCGTGGTGCTGCTCCTGGCGCCGGTGCCGGCGCGGCTCAAGGAGTGGGCTTACGCCGGCTTCGCCATCACCCTCGGCTCGGCGCTCATCGCCCACCTGTCGGTGGGCGACGGCCCGAAGGGTTGGGGCTGGGCCGCGGGCACCAGCGTGCTCTGGGGCCTCTCGTACTTCTTCTGGCGCCGCCTGTTTCCTACAACCTGACAACGAAAGGCAGGAAGATGAAGAGTCAATTAAAGGCAGCAGGCAAGGAGGCCTCCGAGCTGATCAGCGAAAAGATCGCGGAGTTGGGTGACTGGCGAGGCGATACCCTGGCAAGGATGCGCGCCCTCATCACTGAGGCCGACCCTGATGTGCTGGAAGAGTGGAAGTGGATGGGGACCCCGGTATGGTCCCATGACGGGGGCCTCTGCACGGGAGAGTCGTACAAGTCGATCGTGAAGCTGACCTTCTTCAAGGGCGCTTCCTTGGAAGATCCTGCCAAGCTCTTCAACTCGAGCCTCGACGGGAACGCAAGGCGCGCCATCGACCTTCACGAGGGTGAGGAGATCGACGCGGATGCGTTCAAGGCGCTCATCCGGGCGGCCGTCGCGCTCAATGTTTCTGGCGAAAAGAAGTCCGGCGGGAAGAAGCCCACGAAACGCAAGTGAGCACTCTAGGGGAATTCCGGCATCCTCTCTAGGGAGGATGCCAGCCTTGAGAAAAGAAGCGCCGGGATCGCCCGCGATCAGCCGCCGCCGCCCGCGAGGGGATCAATCAGGAATCGTCAATCGCCACATGTCGTTGAGCAGCACCGGCGCGAACTCCGCGGTCGCTCCCCCGAAGATATAGAGCTCGTAGGCCGTGGCGGTCTTGCGAGTGAAGTAGAACTGGCCGAGCCGCGGAGCCGGCGCCGGCCCCGTCATCGCGGTGTCCACGCGCGTCCAGGTCGAAGTGTGGAGATCGAAATACCAGAGATCGGACAGGGTGGTGCCGTCGAACTTGCTGCCTCCGAAGAGCCAGATGCGGTCGTGGCTCTCATCGGCGATCAGCTTCGCGTTGTCGCGGTGGCCCGGTCCGCCGGCCTCGTCGAAGACGAGCTGATGCCAGGTCTCCGTGTCGAGGTCGAGCCTCCAGAGGTCGCCGAGGTAGTTCTCCGGCGTAAAGGTACCGGTCCCGTTCACGGCGTCGTTGGTGTATCCGCCATAGACGAACAGGGCGTTCCAGCCCTCCGAGTAGACGAGCGGATGATGGGCTCGAGCGCGCGGGACGGGCGAGCCGGTCGCGACTTGCTTCCAGCCGTTCTTGTAGCGGACCAGGTCGTGCTGGAGGCCGTCCGGACGGTTGACGAACGCCGGCAGCGTCGACGACGAGCCCGAGAAGGCGTACGCGACAGTCTTGTGCTTCTTCTTTCGCACGGCGACCGCCTCCGTGGAGCGGTTGGCGCGCCTGATTTCGCCCGCGCGCTGCGAGATCTGCGTCCATCCGTGCATCAGATCGAACCGGAACGTGTCCTGGTGCGTGAGGTCGAGCCCGCGCCGGAAAGGACCTCTGCCGCCGGAGACGATCAACGCGCGGTCCTCGGCGACGCACCACATCATCGACTCGGCCCTGGCGGACGGCCCGCCCGGATATTGGCCCGGAGATCGGCTGAGGTCGTGCCAGGTCAGCGTGCCGACGTCGAAGACGCTGAAATCGGCCACGGGCTCGTCGTTCGGGTAGGTTCCGTTCAACCCGCCGAAGATGTAGAAGAGGCCCTGGCCCTGGTCATACGCGCTCGCACCGTCCCAGAGGGGGTCGGGGACGTCGCCGCTCTGCGAAATCTCGGTCCAGTAGGGAAGGCCCGCCTGGGCGGCGCTCGGGCGGATCCCGGCGAACGAGAGCAAAAAAGAGAGAGAAGCGATGAGAACGATCCGACCCTGAACCCTGCGTGTCATTCGGGCTACCTCCTTGTTTCAGTTTGTTCCAATAAAAACGGCGGGCTTGCGCCCGGCGCATCGATTCCGTTCTCGATGGAGATTCCAGGCTAGCCGCCCTTCCACGTCGTGTCTATCCTCTCTAGAGAGGATGCCGCATCCTCTCTAGGGAGGATAGACAGGACCAGGACCGGGAGCTACTGTGGGGGTCTGGAACCACTGGAAAGGAGATTCGCCATGCGCTCTTCCGTCAGGTCGTTCCCCCGTCACCGTCGGCTCCGCGCGGGGCTGATCGCCGCCGCCGCCCTCGTCCTGGTCCCCATCCCGAGCGGTGCTGCGAATGCGATCGACATCGCCACCACCCGTTCCCTGCCGCTGGGAACCGTCGTCACCGTCGACGGCTCGGTCACCGTCCCCTCCGGCGACTTCTCCTCGAGCACCTTCGATCAGGGATTCACCCTTCAGGACCGGACCGGCGGCATCTACGTCAGCATCGCGACGGATCTCGGCCTCTCCCCTCGCCAGCAGGCCCGCGTCACCGGCCGGCTCGCGGACAACGGGACCGGCGTGCTCACGGTGGTGGTGGCCAGTACCAACGACGTCAAGGTCCACGGCAAGGGCCCCAAAGTGGAGCCCCGCTGGGTGCACACCGCGAGCATCAGCGAAGCCACCGAAGGCTTGCTCGTCCAGGTCGTAGGCACCCTCGCGGGACCGATCGAGCCCGACCCTCCCTACGGCACCATCCTCCACCTCGATGACGGCTCCGGCCCGATCCGGATCTTCGTCTGCACCAGCACGGGCATCGACCTCAGCGGCCTGGCGCCCGGACAGCACGTGAGCGTGACGGGAATGAGCTATCAATACATCGACTACGAGGTCGATCCCCGGTTCCAGAGCGACATCCGCCGGCGCGAGGATTGATTGAAAAGCTTTCCCCCTCTCGAAAGGAGACATCGTATGAAAGCATGGACATTGTTGCTGCTGGCCACGGCCGTGGTCTGGTGCGCGAGCCCCGCTTCCGCGCAGCTCGACGCTACCTGCGTCGCATCGATCACGCTCAACTTCGACCCACCCGCGAGGCTCGTGCTGCCGCCGACACCGGCGCCGCATTCCACCGCCACCGGCGGCGGCACGATCACCAGTTGTGTGGTCACTGACGGAGGCCCCACGACCGGCACGTTCACCTTCTCGCTCGCGGGCGATCTGACATGCACGTCAACGGCGAACATCGTCGGCACGGTAGACATCGTATGGGCGGACAACACCGTGAGCTACGCCGATATCACGACCTTGGCGCTCAATCTCGGCAGCCTCGGCGGTGCCGCCGGGCTGACCGCCACCGTCACCAGCGGACGTTTCGCCGGCGACCAGCTTCAGATCGTCAACCTGCGCGATCCCCTGGCCTTGCTCCACTGCTTGCTGAACGGCCTGTCGCAGGCGACGGGGACCACGAGCCTCACCTTCACGCAGCCGCTTTGAGCGTGGCTTTTAGAGCGATATCCGTTAGGAGCGTCTAAATAAAACCGGCCCAACGGGCCGGTTTGGCAGAGGCTCTAAAAGAACACCCCGCTTCGACTACACTTGGCAGAAACCTGGTCGGTCCGATCCGTCGAGCCCTCTTCTTCATGCGAAACACCCGACTCCTCCTCCTGCTGGCCGCGCTGGCCTTCGCTCCGTTCCCCATTCAAGCCGGCATCGGCGACTACCCGCGGGCCGCCGCCCCGGACGCCCCCTCCGGCAAAGAGTGGGAATCGGAGCAGATGCTCGGTCTCAACAAAGAGAAGCCACACGCGACATTCAACTCCTACGCCGACGTCGAAAGCGCGAAAAAAATCCTGCCCGAGTTTTCGCAGTACCGCGTGTCCCTCGACGGCGCATGGAAGTTCAACTGGGTGAAGCGCCCGGAAGAGCGCCCGGTCGACTTCTTCAAGCCCGCGTTCGACGTGTCCGGCTGGAAGGAAATCGCCGTGCCGTCCTCCTGGCAGACGCAGGGCTACGATGTGCCCGTGTATTCAAACCAGGCCTACCTCTTCAAACGCGACTGGCCGCGAGTGATGGGCGAACCGCCCAAAAACTTCAGCACGTTCGTGAACCGCAACCCCGTCGGCTCCTACCGGCGTGACTTCGAAATTCCGGCGAGATGGGACGGCCGCGAGGTCTTCATTAACTTTGACGGCGTCGACTCGTTCTTCTACCTATGGATCAACGGCAAGTACGTCGGCTTCTCCAAGAATTCCCGCAACCCGGCCGAGTTCAACATCACGAGATTCCTGACGGCCGGAAAGAATGTCGTCGCCGCCGAGGTGTATCGATTCTCCGATGGTTCGTATCTGGAAGATCAGGACATGTGGCGCCTCTCCGGCATCTTCCGCTCGGTGGCGATCCACTCGAAGGACAAGACGCATGTGCGCGACCTGTTCGTGAGGACGACGCCGGCCGCGTCCGAAGAAAGCGGGCAATGGAAGCTCAGCGCCGCCGTGGACATCCGCCAAGTCGACGGAAAGCGCATCAGAATCGACGCCATGCTCTACGACGAAGCGGGGAAGGAAGTTTCCCCGCTTTCCGTTGCAGGAGAGAATGGTGCCGACGGCGAAATCGTTTTGGTTCGTGACTACGCCCATCCGGCCCGCTGGTCCGCCGAGACGCCGAACCTCTATACGCTGGTCGTCAAGCTGACCGACGCCGACGGCAGGGTCCGTGACATCGTCTCCACGCACGTCGGTTTCCGCGAGGTGAAGATCGTCGACGGCGTGTTCCTCGTCAACGGCAAGGCCGTAAAATTCAAGGGCGTGAACCGTCACGAGAATTTTCCCCAGACCGGTCACGCGCTCACGCGCGCCGACATGGAGCTCGACATGAAGCGCCTCAAGCAGGCGAACGTGAACCATGTACGCACCTCGCACTATCCGAACGACCCTTACTGGTACTACCTCTGCGACAAGTACGGCATGTACCTCGTGGACGAGGCGAACATCGAGTCGCACGGTTATTACTACGGGAAGGAATCGCTCTCGCACCCGAAGGAGTGGGAGGCCGCGCACGTCGACCGCATCATGGCCATGGTCGAGCGCGACAAAAACCATCCGTCGGTCACCATCTGGTCGCTCGGCAACGAGGCGGGCCCGGGCCAGAACTTCGTCGCCGGCAACGCGGCGATCAAGGCGCGCGACCTCTCGCGCCCCACGCACTACGAGCGCAACAACGACATCGTGGACATGGACTCGAACCAGTATCCGAGCGTCGGCTGGACCTACTCCAAGGCCGCCCAGAAAAGCCATAAAAAGCCATTCTACATCTCGGAGTACGCGCACATCATGAACAATGGCATGGGTAACCTCGCCGACTACTGGGATGCCATCGAGAAATCCGACAACATCTTCGGCGGCAGCATCTGGGAATGGTGCGACCAGGGTCTCGAAAAGACGACCGCTGACGGCCGCAAATTCATCGCCTACGGAGGTGACTTCGGCGACTTCCCCAACGACGGACAGTTCATCGTCAAGGGCGTCGTGTACGCCAACCGCGACCCGAAGCCCGATTTCTGGGAAGTGAAGAAGGTGTACCAGGAAATCTCCGTCGCCGCGGTCGCCGCCGACGACGCCGGCACCGGCGAAATCGAAATCTTCAACAAGCACTTCTTCAAAGACCTTTCCGGATACGACCTGGCGTGGGAGCTCACGGGCGACGGCGCCGTGATCGGCTCCGGCAAACTGCCCGCTCCGGCCGTCGCGCCGCGTGCGAAACTGCCGCTCCCGGCGCTTATCGCCAAGTTCAGCGTCGCCAAGTCCAGCGTCGCCAAGCCCGGCGTCGACTACCGCCTGCGCGTCGGTTTCCGCACCACGACCGACACGATCATGGGGCCGGCCGGCTACGAGATCGCCGCCGAACAGCTCGCCGTGAAAAACCCGGCGGGTGACGCCAAACCCGCGCTCGCCGCGGCCGGCGACAAGCCCACCGTGGCCGACAACGGCGAGCTCACCACTATTTCCGGCAAGGATTTCCGAGCCGTCTTCGACAAGAAGACCGGCGAGCTCACCGCTCTCGAATACGCGGGCAAGCCCGTGTTCAAGCCCGGCAAAGGCCCGGCGCTGAATGGTTTCCGCGCGCCCGTGAATAACGACCGCTGGGCGATGAACCACTGGTTCGGCCTCGGCCTGCGCCACCTCAAGGCCAGGGCCGCCGCCTTCACCGTCGAAAAGACCGGCGGCAACACGGTGCGCATCACCGCCATCTCCGACTACTCGGGCGAAAAGGCCGAACGTATCTCCGACTACGGCTCCAACCAGCCGAAGATCTCCGCCACCGGCGAAGATCTCCCGCCCGAGGCCCCCGTGTTCCGGGTGGTCAGCGCGTGGACGGTGTATCCCGACGGCTCCGTCGCGCGTCAGTCCGCCATCTCCGCGACCGGCCGCGACATTCCCCTCGCCAAGATCGGCTTCACCATGGAGCTGCCCGCCGCGTATTCAAAAGCCGAATACTATGGCCGCGGCCCCGAGGAGAACTACCCCGACCGCAAGACCGGCTCGTTCCTCGGCCGCTACTCGCGGGCCGTGAAGGACTTCTTCGAGCCTTACGCCAAGCCACAGGACATGGCCAACCGCGAGGATGTCTCGTGGGTCGCCCTGCGCGACGAATCCGGATACGGCGTGCTCTTCGCCGGACTCGGCAAGATGTCCGCGACGGTCCTCCCCTACACCGCCGACGAGCTCGCCGCCGCCGCGCACCCGACCGATCTGCCCGCAAATCCCGACCGCACGCGCCTCGACCTCGACGCCGCCGTGCTCGGCCTCGGCGGCGCTTCGTGCGGCCCGATTCCCATCGAGCGTGACATCGTCAAGGCCGGTGTGACGCATCACTTCGGCTTCGTCATCCGCCCGCTCGGCGCGAAGGCGGACGCCGCAGAGCTCGCCCGCGTCTCCTCGAACGAGAGGGCCCCGGTGCTAGAATCGAAGCATTGAGATCGAGGCACGAATCCGCGGGAAAAAAATCATGCGAATCATGATCGGCGCCCTGTCCTGCTGGCCGTACAAGGAACGTCGAGACCGTTGCGCGCGGACTTGGATGGAGGAGGGGGACAAGCTCAACGGCGCCTCGCCGGGCGAGCCTCCGCGGCACCAACATACCATCGAGCACACCATCGTCCGCTCGGTGTTCCTCATCGGCAGTCCCGGGCTCGAGGCGCCCGAGCTCGCCGGCCGGTACCTGCTCTTGCCGGGGCCGAGCGACTATCGCTCTCTCCCCCAAAGGACTCGTGCCTTCTGCCAATGGGCGATCTCGCGCGACGATTGGGATTACCTTTTCAAGTGCGACGACGACACCTACGTGTCGATATCCCGGCTCATCAGGTACCCGCTCACCGCGGACTACATCGGCGCCGAGTGGACGCCGGGAGTCCGCTACGCATCGGGGGGGGGGCCGGGTACTTCCTGAGCCGCAAGGCCGCGGAGGTCGTCGCCGAGCACCTGACGTGGAAGGAGGGGCCCGAGGACGTGTACGTCCGGGATGCACTGGCGAGCCAAGGCATTCCGTTCACGCGGGACCAGCGCTTCGTGGCCCTTGGCAACGAGGAGCTGCGACCGCGTGCCGACAACGACCTCATCACCCTCCATGGTGTCCCGAGCGTCTCGGCAGATCTGTTCTACAAGTCCTACCAGGAATGCACCGGCTTAGAGCCGCCTTGCCCGCCTAAGCCCACATATCTGGATCCCAATCCACCGCTGTCGAAGCGGCTGTCGCCGGAGGACCTCCGCTGCCTGAAAGAGGGACAACGCCAGCTCACGCGCATGTTGAAGTACCTCTTCGAGGAGGTCTGCGAACCGCATGGAATCCAAGCCCTGGCCTGGGGAGGCACGCTGATCGGCGCCGTCAATTACGGAGGATGGATTCCCTGGGACGCCGACGCCGACATGCTCGTCCATCGGGACGACTTCGAGCGCTTCAAATCACTGATTCGCGCCAGCTGTCCCGCCGACTTCTGGTACCAGTCACGTGAAACGGATCCCCATTACACACCGACGATCGAGAAGCTCCGCTATCTGCATGCCCACTACGCCGGCTCCGAGAGATATCCTTGGCATGGAGGTCTCCAGGTCGACATCTGCCAGTTCTGGATCGAGAACGGCGTCTTCGTGACTTCGGCTCCGGACAATGATGCGACTCTCGGCAAACGCCTGCGCGAGGAGCACATCCTTCCCTCCATCGAGCTGCTCTTCGATGGCGTGCGCCTGAGAACTTTTCGCGATCCAGCGGCCTACCTGCGGGTTCGCTACGCTACCGAAGCGTTGCAATCGGAACGGAACGTGTCCGTCGAAGCGCGCTATCCGCACGAAGGCGCCGTCCGCCTGGGAGCCTCAGCGGCCGATCGGGCGCGTTACCCGCAGCTCTACAAGGAACAAAGCTGACTCGGTCCTGCCCCAACAGCCGGCGTTGGGGTGATAGAGTGCAAGCGTGACCCTGGAGGAGGCCAAAGCGATTCTCGCCGCGCTCGTGCACGAGCACGTTGAGTTCGTGGTCATCGGCTCGATGGCGATGGCAGCCCAAGGTCTCCCCCGCGCGACCCACGACCTCGACCTGTTCGTCTCCCCGAAGATCGAGAATCTGGAGGCCGTCAAGCGGGCGCTCCGCAACCTGTTCAACGACCCGAACGTCGATCAGATCGATCCCAGGGAGCTGGCCGGGGACTACCCGGCCGTGGAATATACCCCTCCGCACGGCCACTACTCGATGGACATCCTCACCCGGCTCGGAGAGGCCTTCACGTGGCAGGATCTCGCCGCCAATTGCGACGAGATCGAGCTGGGAGACCTGCTCGTCCAAGTCGCCAATCCAAAGATGCTCTACCTCATGAAGAAGGACACGGTGCGGCTGCAGGACCGTGCCGATGCCGCCCGGATTCGTGAAGCCTTCGGTCTGGGAGACGAATGATGCCGGTCCGCAAGTACCGCTCGGTGACCGACATGCCTGGAGTCCGGCCGCTTCGGCCGCTCGATCCGGACAACCTCCGCATCGCGTGTGAGCTGACTGAGCTGAGCTTCGCGCTCCACCCCTGGAGGTTCGAGCCCGGCGTCCGCAAGTTCCGCTCGCTGGAGGAGGCCAACCGGCATCGCCAGGAGTGGGAGAAGAAACAAGTGCGCAGTCCGCATTGACGCCCCGAAAAAAGTGCCGCCCCGGGTCGTAGAGCTGGTTAAAAGAAAACGCCGTTCTTCGTCCAGGAGGCTTCGAGCGCCGCGGTGTCGGCGTGCTTGCGGTTTTCGAGCATCCACCGGGCTTCCTCCGCGCCGGCCTCGCGTCCTTCCTCGCGCAGGACGTCCACCAACGCGCCATCGATCTTTGATTTCATTTGCAGAGTGTGGCTGACCTCGTCGAGGCAGTCCGGCGCCACGACGCTGACGGCGAGCAGGACGTCGCGGATCCAATCCTCCCACTCGACCTTGTAGCGCCGCGGTGCGGACCAGTGGACGCCGGAGATTGGCTCTTGCTCGTTCTCCTTCTGGAGGAGCACGACATGTCCGCCGAGGAGCCAGTACTTGAGCTCCAGGTAGACCTCGCCGCCGGCATAGCCCAGGAAATTCGGGTTGTAGCCACGGACGGCCTCCAACGCGGCCTTCGGCGTGGAGTAGCACCAGAGGCCGCTCGCTGCGATCGGGTGCGTGGCAACTTTCAGGCCGTTGCCATTCGTGGGCTGCGGCATCTTCGACATCGGCGTCCACTCGCCCCAGAAGTCGTCGCGGAGCCGCAGCTTGTACGGTCCGCACAGCTTGTTGGGGTCGTTGAAGGCGATCGGGATGTGCGCCATGTAGAGGTCCGGCATGAGGGCGTGCGTGTGGAGCCCCGACCGGTTCAGGAAGAGACGGTGCAGTGCCTCGATGGCGTATGGCGTCAAGAGGACGTGCGAGTCGAGGAAGATCAGGTGCTCGCCCCGCGCCGCGGCCGCGCCCTGGTTGCGCGGGTAGAACACCGACTTCACCTCGCCGGCGGCGAGGTAGCGGACCGGGAACCGGGCCTTGGCGAACGCGGCGCAGATCTCCTCCACCGTCCTGCCGCAGGTCTTCGCGCCGGGGTCGTTGTCGGCGACGACGATCTCCATGCCGTCACGCTCGACGAGCGAGCCTCGCGTGTGCATCTGGAGCGAGTGGAGGGTGAACCAGAGCGTGTCCGCTTCGTCGCGGCATGCGATCACGATGCTGATCCCGGGCATGGCCACCTTTTCCTGGACGTGACAACAGTTTCTAGACGTGACAACAGTCGCTGAATCTTTCGAACAGCCAGTCGTCGTCGCGCACCCGGCGGGCCGCGAATCCGGCTCGCTTTTCCCAGACGTCGCTCTCGAGGGCCATGGCCAGGGCCGGCCCGAACCGGGCGTGGTTCCGGAGCGCGGTCAGCACGCGGCCCATGCGCGCCGCATTGAAGTGAAGCAACGCCACCCGCAAGAGATTGTGGGTGAGCAACAGGAACTCGGCCGCGTAGGGGCGCTGCTTCCGGAAGTAGTGCAGCACGGTGACCTCCGGCACCACCCACGCTTCATACCCCAGCAGCCAATACCGCAGACAGAGCTCGACGTCCTCCGAGCCCCATTGCGGCATGCCCTCGTCGAAGGCCCCGGCCCGCTTCAGGGTATCGTGACGCATGGCCATGAAGCCGCCTCCCAACGCCGGCACGGGATAGGGCTCGTCCCCCTGCCGGGGCAACCACTCCAATCGCAGAGTCGGCTCGGCGATCCGTTGGCCACACCCCGCGCGGTGATCCGGATTTCCCATGGCGCCGATGCCGGGGCCCACCACTCCCACCTCCGGCCGGTTGAGCGTGTCGGCGATCGGTTGCCACCAAGCCTCGGGAAGATCGATGTGAGCGTCGGCGAAGACCACGATCTCCCCGCGCGCCCGGGCCAGGCCGCGATTGCGCGCGGCGGCCACGCCCAGGGGCTCGGAGGTGCGGATGAGCTCTACGGCTTCCCGGGGCGCCTCCACCAGGAAATCGGCGCAACCGTCCGTGGAGCCGTTGTCGATCACCAGGATCTCGCTGCCGGCCGGCAGCGTCGCCTCGAATTGCTCCACGGTGCGCCGCAACAGAACGGACTCGTTGGTGGCCGGCAGGATCACGCTGATCCGGGCGGGATAATCGCCACGAAAAAGCTTTTCCGTGCGCTCCGCCGGCAGGGCCCGCGGCGGCGGAATGACGTGGAACGGCGGCGGGAACGGGATCTCGTCCGGATCGGCGGGCTTCTCCGAGGACCGGGTCGGTCCCTCCGCCACGGCGGCGCTCAGACGCTCGAAGACTCCCGCGATCGCGGGCGTATCGATCATCCGCCGGAGCTCCCGCGCGAAGGCGTCTCCATCTCCGGGCCGGACCACCTCCAGCGCCACCTCTTGCAGGCCGCTTTTGGGATACGGCAGGACCGTGCAGAAGGGCTCGCCGGCTTCGAAGCGCACGGAACGCCCCGGGCGGGTGAACCGCCAGCTCAGGGTGAGCGTGCAAGGCAGGACCGACGAATCGATCATCGTTTCCAAAGCTGACAGACCCTCCTTGGGCGCATGGATCGGGCCGCGCGCCCACAGGACCTGATCGCTCTCGGTCTTGAATTGAATTCCGGGATGGAACGTGAGCCGCCCCTCACCTCCGCTCCGCACGAAGCCTTGCGAGGCGTCCGCCGTGCAATGGATCTCGACGTCCCCGGCGTTGGGGCCGCCGTTCCAGGTGGCTTCAAAAGCCTGGGGCAGAGCAGGTCGAAGCCCAGACCGGCGAAGGCGGTTTCGCCGGTCTGGGCTCTCGGCTCCGGAGCAGGACGGAGGACGGCCGCATGCTCGTACAAAGGAAACGCGATGATCTTCATGCCGTCCTCATTCTTCCCTGCTCTCTTGAAAGCGATTCTAGTAATGCTAATAGAGGGAAGTCGTCAACGGGCTCAACGTGGTGGTGGCGCAGGCCTCGGAGGTCGCGCTCGCCTCCACCTGATGCCGGCGGTCGCCGTCCGCCTTGAGCAACCACTTCAAGGTGTCCAGAGCGTCGAACGTCACGGTGAACTCCGAGAGGTGCTCGCCCGGATAGAACACGGTCGGCTGCCCGCGGTCCTTGTCGCCGCCCACGAACATGTTCTTGGAGCCGACGGACAGGGTGATGACGCTGCTGCCCGTGTTCAGGTAGCCGAAATGGGCCGTGTAGGTGCCGTCCCCGTTATTGTCCACGCACTCCAGCAGTGGGATCAGTACGTTCCCGCCCGCCGACGCCACCCGCTCGACGAGCGGCAGGAGGGCCAGCGAGAGGCCCAGGGTGGCGAAGGTGGTCAGCGCCTGACGACGGGAGAACGTGGCCGGATGGATGGCGGCGGGCTGCAGCAGATTAGCGGTCTCGAGCTCCTCCAGGGCGAGCCGCGTGAGCTGCTCCGCCTCGGCCTGCCCCAGGCTGAATTTCTGGCGCAGGATCTTCGCCAACTGCTCCGGCGAGGTCTGCCCGTCGCAGTGCTGGAAGACCAGCGCCGACGTGGCGTTCAGAACGTACTTCTGGTCGCCGGCGAGCACGGCCAGCCCGTCACCCACCGCTTCGGTGGACAGGTTCGAGATTCTTTGTGGATACTCCATTGATGCCTCCTTTTGGCATACCCCAGATTGGGGTTTGGGTTGAGTTATCGGCCCGCCAGCCGGCGTGCTTCCGCGCGATAGCGCTCGGCGGCCGCGGTGTCGCCGACCGTGTCTTCGATCGCCGCCAATCGCTCTAGGATCGACGGGCTCTGGGTTCCTGCCTCCACCGCCCGGGTCAGGACGGCGCGGACCTTGGCGAGGTCCGCCGTTTTCTCGGCCAGGTTGACGAGCCCCCACCAGGCTGTGAAGGAGCGCGGGGTCAGCGCCACTGCGAGCTCGTACTCCTGGCGCGCTCCCTCCCTCTGGCTCTCGTGGGCATAGGCGTCGGCGAGCTCGCAGTGGGATTCGGTGCGCCGCGGGTTGGCCTCGACCGCCCGGCGGAAGGTGGCAAGGGCCGCGTCGCCCTGGCGGCTGGCAAGCTGAGCCTTCCCCAGGTCGATTAGAAACAGGATGTTCTCCGGGTTTCGGCGCACCAGCTCCGTGAGCTTGGCCAGGGCCGGTTGCCAGCTCTTCCGCCGCACCAGCTCGAGGGCGGAGTCGCGCTCGGCGAGCAGCAGCACGCCGTCTTTGGGATCGAGGGTCCCCTTGCCACGGGTGCCGGAGAGATAGCCGAGGCTCTGGAGAGCGCTCTCCAGCCCGCGACCGGCCGCCTCGGCCGGGTGGATCTCGAAGGCGCTCCGCATCGCCGCCAGCTCCCGGCGCAGCTTTCGGGCCGGCCGCTGCTGCTCGGGAGGACCTTCCAGCAGATTCCGTGTTTCCCGGGGATCGGCGGCCAGATCGTAGAGCTCCGGGCGCGGGGCCACGATCAGCTTGAAACGGCCGTCGAAGATCCCTTCCAGCGGGCTCCAGCCGTAGGCGGTCAGGGGGTACCGGCACGTGAGGTAGACCGGGCTCGGGGCGCCGCTCGGAAGCCCCGGCAATCCGGGTAGCGGCGCGCCGAAGGACGCGGCGGCGGGGCCGGGAGCCGCCAGGCGCAGCAGGGTCGCGGCGAGACGGCGCGTCGCCACCGCCTCCCGCACCCCTGGCCGCGCGGCACGCCGGGACCGGCGAGGATCAGGGGGACGTGCAGGGTGGCGTGGTAGAGGAAGATGCCGTGGGCGTGCTCGCCGTGCTCGCGAGAGACTCGCCGTGGTCCCCCACCGCCGCGATCAGCCAGCGCTCGGCGCCGCCGGGCAGGGCGGCGAGCAGGCGGCCGATCTCGCGGTCCATGAAAGCCACCTCGCCGGCATAGCTCTGCTCGGCGCTGGCTCCGGGCTTCACCTCCGGGCCGGCATACGGCTGGTGAGGATCGTAGTAGTGGACCCACAGGAAGACCGGCTTGCCCGCGGGCCGGCGGCTGAGCCACGCGAGAGCGAGATTGGTCATCTGCCGCGCGTCACGCCGGCCGGAGGCGTGCCCCGGGACCGGCTCGGCCATGAGGTGGTCGTCGTAGGTCCCGAAGCCTCGGGTGAGCCCGAAGCTACGGTCCAGGATCGGCGAGGCCACAAACCCCGCGGTCGCGTAGCCGCGAGCGGAAAAAGCCTCGGCCAGGGTTGTCAGGCTCTTCGGGAGCACGGTCGAGCCATTGTCCTCGACCCTGTGCTCCGGGGGAGCGAGCCCGGTGAAGAGGGAGGAGTGGGCCGGCAAGGTCAGCGGCGTGGAGGCGATCGCCTGCTCCCAGCGCGTGCCGCGGGCCGCCAGGGCGTCCAGCACCGGCGTGCGCGCTTCCCGGCCGCCGAACGCTCCGAGGGCATCGGCCCGGGTGGTGTCCAGGGTCAGCAGGAGCACGTTCGGAGGATCGGCGGCCAGCGCCCACGGAGGGCTGCCGCAGACCACCGCCAGGAGCGCGGCAAGGAGAAAGGCTTTGTACCCTATGGCGCGGCTCCTTCCAAAACGTCCAAGTAGTTTAGGGAAGTCTTTTTAAGATTAGCATCCGGGATGGAGCGCGTCTATCCTCTCTAGGGTGGATCTTTGGGCCTCCGTATCCTCTCTAGGGAGGAGGCCGGCTCCTCTCCAGAGAGGATCTCGTAGCAGCAGAGGGCCGCCGGAATCAGAGCGGCACGCGCTTGTAGAGATAACCGTTCAAATAAGCGCAATCGAACTGGACGACGGGAGTCGCGCCGGGGGCGAACGGATCCTGCCCGGTGGGATAGATCTTCCCCTGGCAGCTCGCTGCGGACGTGCGGAAGTCCGCCGCGAACAGCAGCGTGTAGTCGACGACCGCGACGCCCGTGTAGGATGGCGGTCCCGTTACGTCGAAGTTGAGGTTCAGGAAGCGGGCGGACACCTTCCGCGGCCCGGTGATCTTCCACGAGCCGTAGCTGTCGCTGAACGTGAAGCCTCCGGCGCCCGAGGTGACCTCATCCGAAAGGGTCATCCCCGCGGTGCCGTCCTGATGAAGCTGGAGGATCTCGGCCCTTTCGGGGAGCGAGGCGAAATAGTTTCCCGCGAAATCTTCCTTCTTCCCCGGCGAGTCGGCCATCGCGAGGCTGGTTCCGAGGGCGAGCAGTGAAAGTATCGAAAACAGGCGTGAAAGCTTCATGGGACTCTCCTTTTCTAAGGCTCCCGCTCCAACACGGGGCCCGCGCTTGCGCGCGAGCCCCGCTTTTTTTCGCGATACGAGTTAGTGGGACAGGACCAGGATGTCGGCCGGGAACCGCGGATCGATCTCGTAGTGGGTGTCGAACTGGCTGCTGAAGCCGGCCACGCTGACGATCTGGCCCACCCTGAGGCCGCTCAGGTCGATCCCGGTCTGGGTGTTGACGTAGATCGTGAGCTCGCCCGAGCCGTCGTTGACGAAGAATTTGTAACCGTAGGGGAGATCGCTCGCCGGCGCCTGGGTGATCGCTCCGAACACGCGGACGATCCGACCCTCGGTCGACTCGCCGACGCCACCGGTGTTGATCCATTGCGCCGGCACCTTGGGGCCCGTGCCGTAGAGCTTGACGTCCGACAGACTGGCGGGCGCCAGGACGAGGAGACCGGAGCCATTATCCTTTAGCACGCCGGTGACGCGCGCCAGCCGGCCGGGAGCCACGCCGAGGTCGGTCTGCAGGCTGATGAAGATCCCGGCGCTCAAGTCCTGGAGGCCGAACCCCTTGTCGAAGAAGCTCGAGTCGAAGGCGCCGGACGGCGTGGTCGCCGAGCCGGCGACGGTGACCACGGTGCCGAGCGGCAAGGCGCGCGCCTGGGCGATCGAGATCACGTGCGGCGCGGCCTGAGCGGGTATTGCCACGGAAGAGACCGCCACGAAGGCGAGCAGCAGCGCCGGGGCGAGAAGCCGGAGGGGGTTTCGCGAATGGGTCATGGAACCGTCCTTTCTGAAAGACCGTCAGAGCCCACGATAGCGGTCTCTCCTCCCTCTTGGGAATCGTCTCTAGAGAGGATGCCGCATCCTCTCTAGGGAGGATGCGCCCTGCCAGCCGCTCAGCCCAAGGGCTCGAGATCCTCATAGAGCCGTGGCAACGCCAGAGCCCGGACGCGTTCGGCCAGCGGAAAAGTGTGCTCACCCGGGTAGACCATGTCCACGCTTTCGAGCTGGAGGTCGTCGCGAGCCGTCCGGATCGAAGGGGTCATGCGCGGGGCCGCCGTGCGCTTCAGCTCGAAGCCGAGGCGCCTGCGGCCGCGTACGATCAGGAGGTCGAGCTCGGCTCCGGCATGGGTCGCCCAGAAGAAGACCTCTTCAGGGCGCGCTCCCAGCCGCTCGACCACCTCGCGCAGGACGAACCCCTCCCACGACGCGCCGACTTCGGGTGCCCTTCCACGTCTTCCCGGGAGCCCAGGCCCAGAAGGGTGTGCAACAGGCCGCTGTCCGCCACGTAGATTTTGGGCGATTTGACTTGGCGCTTGCCGACGTTCTCGAACCAGGGGGGGAGTTGCCGCAGTACCAGAGACGAGGTGAGCATGTCCAGGTAGCGCCTCACTGTAACTCCCGACACTCCGAACGCCCGGGCCAGCTCCGCCCCGTTCCACACCTGTCCGTGGTAGTGGGCGATCATGGTCCAGAAGCGCCGAAGTGTCTCGGCGGGAACCTGGATTCCGAGCCCGGGAAGATCCCGTTCGAGGAAGGTGCGAACGAAGCCGCGCCGCCACTCGGCGCTAGCGCCATCCGTCTCGGCCAGGAAGGAGCGTGGAAAGCCGCCGCGCAGCCAGAGCTGCTGATAGGAGCCGACCCCCACCTCATCGAGATCGAAGCCCCCCAGATCGTGGTAGAAAATGCGGCCGGCCAGCGACTCAGAGGTCTGCTGCAGGAGTTCCGGAGAAGCGCTCCCCAGAACCAGGAACCGGGCTGTCCGCTCCAACCGGTCGGCCAGGACGCGAAGGACCGGAAAGAGCTCGGGACGGCGCTGCACCTCATCGATGACAATCAACCCGCGGAGATCGCGTAGAGCCAGCATCGGCTCGGCCAACCGGGCCTGATCCGTGGGATCCTCGAGGTCGAAGAAGGAGATGGGACCGTCGTACCGGGCAGCCAGTTGTCGAGCCAGAGTCGTCTTACCCGTCTGCCGGGCTCCCAGGATTCCGACCACGGGGTGCCGTTGGAGCAGCCCTTCCAGCTCTTCCCGGTGCCGTTTACGCTCGACCAGCCCCATAGTCACCTTGAAATTCTAACATCAGCCTTTCAACTTTCAAGGTGAAAGAAGAAGGAACGGCCGGCCGAGGGGACCCCCGGCCGGCCGGATTCAGACTGCTTGGTCGTGCGGCGTGGAGCTCTAGGCCCGGCGCCTGCGGCGCAGGGCGAAGGCCGCGCTCGCCGCCAGCAGGATGGCGAGCGCCGCGAGGCCGAGGGTGTCCAGGGTCGGGACTACGGCCGCCACACCCGCGACGGTGACGGTGACGGTGGCGGCGTTGTTGGCCGGCGTCGGATCGCTCTCGTTGCCGGTGGCGCTGGCGCTGTTGGTGACCGGGCCCGGCTGGTTGACCGTGGCGGTGAGGTTGCAGGTCGCCGAAGCGCTCGCCGCCAGGGCGCCGACGTTCCAGGTGAGCGTCGGACTGGCGAAGGTGGCGCCGCAACTGTTGGAGACGTAGGTGAGGCCCGCCGGCAGGGTGTCGGTCACCACGACTCCGGTGGCGTTCCCCGGCCCGTTGTTGGTCACCGTCAGGGCGAAGACCACGTTGTCGCCGACGTGGATGACGCCGCCCGTCGTCAGCGTCTTGGTCAGCGACAGGTCGGCCGAGGCGGCGAACGTATCGGTGTCGGTGGCGCTGTTGTTGGCCGGGTCGGGATCGGCCACCGCGCTCGAAGATGGTGGCGGTGTTGGCGAGCGAGCCGGACGCGCCCGGATTGATCGAGCAGGTGGCGGTGTAAGTCACCGAGCTGCCGGCCGGGAGGTTGAGCGCCGCGTCGTTGATGTTGCCCGAGCCCGACGCGGTGTTGCCGGTGGCGCCGCCGGTGGCGGTGCTGGTGTAGGAGACGCTGGTGCAGGCCGCCGGGAAGGTGTCGGTCACGGTCGCTGGGTTCGCCGCCGAGGTGCCGGCGTTCGACGCGGTGATCGTATAGGTCGTCGTGCCCCCCGGAGTGACGCTGGCGACGCCGTCGGTCTTGGTGATCGACAGGTCGGCCGAGGCGGCAACGGCGCAGCTGAAGGTCTGGATGTCGAGCGACCAGCTATTGAGGCTGCCGCCGTCCAGGTTCGAGTCGTCGGAGATGGTCAGCGTCCAGGTGCCGTTCGGGTCCTCGCCGGTAAACGCCGCCAGTGGCTCTTCGGGGACGAGCGGCGAGGCCAGGGTGAGGTTCGCGTAGGTATGCTCGATCACGAGGTTGTTGTCGGCGGTGTACGGCACTTGGGTGTCCGGGTCCGCGTCGTCGTTCCAGACGGTGCCGTTGAAGACGTCGTCGAAGGTCGAGCCGTTGTCGGTGGTCAGGGTAACGACCGTCCCGGCGGGGGACGTCAGCGTGACGTCGAGGTCCGACGAGAAGGTGTGCTGGATGAAAGTTGTGACGTTGAGGTCGAGGATGCTGCCGGCTCCGGCGACTACGATCGTCGAGGTCACGACGGGGGTGCCGGTGGTCGAGATCGCGACCGGGGTGGACTGCGTCGCCGTCGGCAGAGTGGTGATCGTCGGCGCGCTGGCCAGCGTGGTGACGCCGAGCGACCAGCTGTTGAGGTTGCCGCCATCCAGGTTCGAGTCGTCCGAGATGGTGAGCGTCCAGGTGCCATTCGGGTCCTCGCCGATGAACGCTCCCAGCGGCTCTTCGGGAACGAGCGGCGAGGCCAGGGTGAGGTTCGCGTAGGTGTGCTCGACCACGAGGTTGTTGTTGGCGGTATACGGCACCTGGGTTCCCGGGTCCGCGTTGTCGTCCCAGACGGTGCCGTTGAAGACATCGTCGAAGGTCGAGCCGTTGTCGGTGGTCAGGGTGACGACCGTCCCGGACGGGGACGTAATCGTGACGTCGAGGTCCGACGAGAACGTGTGCTGGATGAAGGTCGTCACATCGAGGTCGTAGAGGAAGGGGCCGGCGCCGGAGACGACGATCGTCGAGGTGACGACGGGGGTCCCGGTGGCTGAAATCACGACCGGCGTGGAGTTGGTGAAGTTGGTCGTCGTCGCGCCGCAGGCGGCCGGCGCAGCCGGTGCGACCTTTCCGATCTTTCTGATCCTCAGAGGGGTACGGCGCGCCTTGGCGTTCACCCCGCCGGACAAGACGTGTCCCGGATCGTCACCGCCCAGCGAGGCCGAAATCTGCCGGTAGCGGTCCTCGGCAGCCTTGTAAGCCGACGCGGCCTGGGGGTTGATGCGTGCCTGCGGTCCCAGGCTCCCCATTTGCTGCGCCAGGCTGAGCATCTCCTGGTGCAGGGCGTTCTTGTCGACCGCTGCCGAAGCGGCTGAAGCGAGGCCCGCGCCGCCGAGCAGCGTCAGGGCCACGATCACCGCGCAGGCCTTCCGGGAGCGTC
Organism: uncultured Acidobacteriota bacterium; assembly: GCA_963698025.1. Taxonomy (GTDB): domain Bacteria; phylum Acidobacteriota; class Thermoanaerobaculia; order Multivoradales; family UBA5704; genus DATARR01. The sequence continues at coordinate 6,852,879 of OY969112.1, forward strand.
GTGAGCCTTCAGATCGCCGGGACGCCGAAGCGTGATGTTCCATTCTGAATCCTCCTCGATTCTGAGAAGCAACTTCTCAGGTTGTTCAATCAATAGGACTGGATGGGATTCGAGCGCTGCTTATGGACTTGCCAGAACCATCAGATCGTAGCGAAGAGCGATCTGAAGGAACTGTGCGGCTCCGTAAAAGATTTGTAAAAGGAACCGACCCGGCTTCAATCCGCGGCGACCCGGCGGAACCGGTACTTGTCGACCCCCAGGCTCTTGATGCGCGACTCCAGGGTCGTGGAAGGGACGCCGAGGAGGGCCGCGGCCCCCTTGGCGCCGGAGACTCGGCCGGCCGTCCGGGCGAGCGCCTCCTCGATCTGGTGCCGCTCGGCGCCGCGCAGACTGTCGGGCAGGGGAGCGCCGGCGGCGCGTGGAGCGGGGGGGGTGGAAATCCCGATCAGCGGCTCGTCGACGCGCAGGACGTCGCCGTCGGAGAGGATGGCGGCGCGCTCGATGACGTTCTGGAGCTCGCGCACGTTACCCGGCCAGGAGTAGGCGAGGATGCGGTCCATCGAGCTCTTCTCGATGCTTTTGAACCGCTTGCCGAAGCGTGGCGCGTAGCGGGCGGCGAAGTACTCGACGAGGATGGGGATGTCCTCCCGGCGCTGGCGCAGGGGGGGCATGGCGATGGGAAAGACGTTCAGGCGGTAGAAGAGGTCGTTGCGGAAGGTCCCCTCCGCCACCGCCGCCGACAGGTCCCGGTTGGTGGCCGCGATGACCCGGGCGTCGGTCGAGATCGGCTGGCCGCCCCCCACCCGTTCGAAGGTCCCCTCCTGGAGCACCCGCAGCAGCGAGACCTGGACCTCGGGGGTGAGCTCGCCGACCTCGTCGAGGAAGATCGAGCCCCCCGCCGCCAGCTCGAAGCGGCCGGCGCGGCGCTGCAGGGCGCCGGTGAAGGCCCCCTTCTCGTGGCCGAACAGCTCGGAGGCGATCAGCGACGGCGGGAGGGCGGCGCAGTTGACCGCCACCAGGGCCCGCTGCGCCCGCCGCGAATGGCGGTGGATGGCCCGCGCCACCAGCTCCTTGCCGGTGCCGGTCTCGCCGGTGATCAGCACCGTCGTATCGGTGGCCGCCACCTTGTCGACCAGGGCGAGGGTTTCGCGCAGGGCGGGCGAGGAGCCGATGATCTCCTCGAACATCGAGCGCTCGTCGATCTCCTGGCGCAGCGCCAGGTTCTCGGCCTGGAGCTGGCCGGTGAGCCGCGCGATCTCCTCGAACGCCTGGGCGTTGGCCACGGCGGCGGCGATCGGCCGGGCGAGCGCCTCGAAGGCGTCCACCTCGTGAGCGGAGAAGGGGCCGGGCTCGCCGCGGGAGAAGGCGAGCGAGCCGACGAACCGGTCGCGCACCTTGAGGGGGACGCGGACGTAGGAGCGGATGCCGGCCGCCAGCAGGCGCGAGTCCTCGGGGAAACGGGTCCCCTGTGTCAGGTCCTGGCAGATCCAGGCCCGGCCGGTGAGACCGACGTGCTCGGTCCCCGTGCCGGCCAGAGGCAGGCTGCCGTGCGGCTTCGGCGGCATCTCCCCGCCGGAGAGGCGCATCCAGCGGGCGAGGATGTCGGCAAAGGAGTCCCCCTGCCGCCGCTCGACGCCGCGGATGTAGATCGCGTGGGGGACCAGGTGATCGCCGTCGACGGTGGTCACCGCCAGGGCGTCGACGTGGATCGCCGGCTCCAGCCCCTCGACCACCGCCTCCAGCACGGCGGCGATCTCGACCTGCGAGTTGGCGGCCTCGGAGACGTCGAGGAGGAGCCGGTACTTCTCCTCGGAGGTGAGCATCGCTTCTACCGGGGCGCTTCTACCGGGACTGCCCGGTCACCTTGGCGAAGCCGTCCTTGAACTGGGGCATCCAGTTCTTCGGCACCGAGAAGCCGTGCCCCACCTTGTGCAGCCAGACCAGCTCGCCGTTGTCGACCTGCTTGAGATAGGTGCGGGTGTCCTCGGGAGTGCAGATCTGGTCGATGTCCCCCTGGAAGGCGATCCAGTGGTCCTCGAGGGTGTTGGTGGGGGAGAAATCGACCCCCTTGCCCTGCGGGTCGTGCGTCCAGGCGAGGCCGTGCCCCTTGCAGATCGGGTGGTTGACGATCAGGTCGGGGCAGAAGCCGAGGCTCAAGCCGCCGTGGAAGGTATGGGGGGGCGCCTGCACCATGGCGGCGTAGACGATGGTTGCCCCGGAGGAGTAGCCGACGATGATGGGAGCGACGTGGGTGGTGTAGCCGAACCGCTTCTCGACGGCGCGGCCGAGCTCGGCGAAGTCGGTCCCCGGATCCCAGCACTTGTCGGGATTGGCGGTGGAGGCCTTCATGTAGTGGCGGATGTCGACCCCGGCGACCAGGGCGTCCATGCCCGCGAGCTCGCGGGCCATGTCGACGACCCCGAGGTTCCAGCCGCCGTCGCCCGAGATGAAGAGGGCGACGTGGGTCGGGCGCGCGGTCTGGTGGTACACGGTCACCTTGCCGAAGGGCTCGAGGTCGAACGTCTCTTCGGCGGCGGCGGCGGCGGCAGGAAGGGCAAGGGCGAGAGCGAGCAGGAGCAGGCCGGTGGCGAACGTCGTTTTCTTCATGGAATTCATAGGCCGCTCATTGTGCACCAACCCCGCCGTCAGGCGAAGCCCCGCCGAGAATCCAGTCGACGACCGGCCCGTAGTCCTTGCCGACCTTGTGCCCCCCGGGCCGGATCAGCAGGTCGACCAGGCCATTCGGAAGCTGGGGGCAGAGGCTGTTCTTCTCCGCCCGGCCGTAGACGCATAGGATCTGCCGGCCGCGGAGCTTCTCGAGCTCCGGCAGCACCGGCAGGCTGTCGGGGGAGGGCTTGCCGAGCCACTCCGTGGGATGGAACCGGAAGTCGGCCGCCTCGCTGGGGCCCATCAGGACGATCCGCGAGATCTTCGCCGCCAGGTCGGGCGGCAGCCGGTTCGCAAGGAAGGGCATGACGTCGGCGCCGAAGGAGTAGCCGATCAGGACCACCCGCTCCTTGTGCCACAGGGGCAGGTAGACCCGTAGGATACGCTCGAGGTCGCGGGCGGTACGGGCGGGGTCCTTGCGGGTGAGGAAGTAGCGCAGCGAGTTCCAGCCGACGACCGGGATTCCCCCCTTCGCCAGAGCCTCGGAGAGCCCCTTGTCGGTGATGGCCCAGCCGCCGTCGCCGGTGAGCAGGACGGCCATCTCGTCCTTCTCCGACGCCTGGGCCGGAATCTCCACCAGCGGCACCCCTTTCACTTTGCCCGCCTTGTGGGTGTGCGGGGTGGCTGCCCGCGGCGAGGGAGCGAGCAGGGTGAGCGCTAGCAGGAGGGCTGGCAACATGGTGCAAAGGGTAACCCGGGCGAGGGCGATTCCGGCATAGGATCTCCCCCATGTCCAGACGATTGACCGCCGTCCTCCTTCTCCTCGCGGCGGGTCTGCCCGCGCACGCCGCGCAGACCCCGAAGCGATCCAGGGCGCGCGCCGAGCTGCCCGGTAGGGAGCCGGCGGGCGTCACCCTGCTGCCCAACGGCTGGCGGATCGCCCCCGCCGGCCGGCATCTGGCCGTGGGGGATCTGCCGCTCGCCATGGTGGAGTCGCCGGACGGCCGCTCCCTGGTGGTGACCAACAACGGTTACACCAAGCCCAGCCTGACGGTAGTCGATCTGCAGCACTTCAACGTGCGGCAGAAGCTCGAGCTGGAGAACGCCTGGCTGGGCCTCGCTTGGCACCCGGACGGCAAGCGGCTCTACGCCTCGGGCGGCGGCGCCAGCTCTGTCGACGAGATCCGGATCACCGAGAAGGGGCTCGAAGCGGGGACCGTCGTCAAGCTGAGGAAGCCATCGGACGAGAGCTTCGTGGGCGGACTCTCGATCAGCCCGGACGGTTCCCGCCTGTTCGCCGTGCACGCCCTGGGGCAGCTCCTCTCGGCCGTGGACCTCGCGAGCGGCCAGATCGTGAAGGAGGTCCCGCTCTCCGCCGAGGGGTACACCACCCTGGTGACGCCCGACGGCAGGACGCTGCTCGTCTCACTCTGGGGGGGAGCCAGGGTGCTCCTCTTCGACGCCGCGACCCTGGAGCCGCGCGGCGAGATCCCGGTGGGGGAGCACCCGAACGCGATGGCCCTCTCCCACGACGGCCGCCTCTTCGTGGCCTGCGCCAACACCAACGCCGTCTGGGTCGCCGATCTCGCGGCGCGGACCGCCAAAGAGCAGATCTCGATCGCCCTCGATCCGGCCGCGCCGCCGGGCAGCACCCCCAACGGCCTCGGGCTCTCGCCGGACGGCCGCACGCTGCTGGTGGCGAACGCCGACAACAACACGGTCGCGGTGGTGGACGTCTCCCGCCCCGGCGCCAGCGTGGTCGGCGGGTTCCTCCCCACCGGCTGGTACCCCACGGCGGCGCAGTTCAGCCGCGACGGCCGGCGGATCTTCGTCCTCAGCGGCAAGGGGCTGGCCTCGGCGGCCAACCCGCGAGGAGGTCAGCCGGGGATCCCGGGCGCTCCGGGGCAGTACATCGGCGAGCTGCTGCAAGGGTCCCTCTCCGTGCTGCCGGTTCCGGATGCCAAGGCCCTGGCCGCCTACACCCGCACCGTCTACCGGCTGACCCCCTACGCCGCGGTCCGCCTCGCACCGGCCGGGGCGCCCAAGGGCTCGCCGATCCCGGCCCGCGTCGGCGGCGCATCGCCGATCAAATACGTCTTCTACATCATCCGCGAGAATCGCACCTACGATCAGATCCTGGGCGATCTGGAGCGGGGCAACGGCGATCCCGACCTCTGCCTGTTCGGCGAGGAGGTGACCCCCAACGCCCACGCCCTGGCCCGCGACTTCGTCCTCTTCGACAATTTCTACGTCAACGCCGAGGTGAGCTACAGCGGACACGCCTTTTCGACCGGCGCCTACGCCACCGACTTCGTGCAGAAGGTCTGGCCGATGAACTACGCCGACCGCGGGGGCGCCTACCTGAGCGAGGGCGGGGGGGAGCGGCGCAACGCCTACGGCAACATCACGGCCCCGAAGAACGGCTATCTCTGGGACTCCTGCGTCCGCGCCGGCGTCAGCGTCCGCAGCTACGGGGAGTTCGTCGAGTACAGGAACCAGAAGGACGGTCCGGTGAAGGCCAGCGTCCCGGGGCTCGAGGGGCGGATCCACCCGGATTATCCGCCGTTCGACCTCACAATCCCAGACAGCCGGCGGGTCGACCTCTGGCTCCAGGAGTTCCACCGGTTCGAGAAGGAGGGCGGCCTGCCGCGGCTGTCGATCGTGCGCCTCGGCGGCGACCATACCCTGGGCACTCGCCCCGAGGCGCCGACGCCGCGGGCGATGATCGCCGAGAACGACCTCGCCCTCGGCCGCGTCGTCGAGGCGATCTCGAAGAGCCGGTTCTGGAAGGAGTCGGCGATCTTCATCGTCGAGGACGATGCCCAGAACGGCCCGGACCACGTCGACGCCCACCGCTCGGTGGCCCTGGTCGCCAGCCCCTATACCCGCCGGAACACGGTCGACAGTACCCTCTACACGACCGCCGGCCTGCTGCGCACCATGGAGCTGATCCTCGGGCTGCCGCCGATGAGCCAGTACGACGCCGCGGCGAGCCCCATGTACCGGGCCTTCCAGGCCACCCCCGATCAGGCCCCGTTCACCCACCGCGAGGCGCGGATTTCCATCGACGAGAAGAACGGCGCCCTGGCCTGGGGCGCCGCCGCTTCCAAGGCGATGGATCTCCACGAGGCGGACCTCGCCCCCGAGCTGGAGCTGAACGAGATCCTCTGGAAGTCGGTCCGAGGCGCGGCCTCGCCCATGCCGCCGCCGGTGCATGCCGCCTTCGTGAGGCCGGTGGAGAAGGGCGACGACGACGACGACTGAGAGGACGAATAAGGACGTAAAGGACTGCAAGGACAGCCCCATATCTGTCGGTGTCCTGTCCGTGTTCGTCCGTGTTCGTCCTTGTCCTCCGCCTTGCCTCAGGCCCGCTCGAGGGCGGTCAGGTTGATGTCATAGTGGCTCGCGTGCCAGGCGACCCGGGCGTCGCGCAGCAGGATCGCCTGCGGGGATTCATGGGGAACGCCGGTGCGCTCGGCGAGGGCGTTCGAGACCGGACGGGCCCTCTGGATCTCGATCAGAGCGTAGATCGCCTCCTGCTGGAGCGAGCTGGTGGCGAAACGCCGGAACTCCCCCCACGCGACGCCCGAGATGGGGCAGGTCAGGCTGTGCTTGAAGACCCAGACCGGCCTCTCCTTCGACCTCGCGATCAGATCGTCCAGCGCGGGAATGGTGTCGATCTTCTGGATGTCCGCCATCGCAACCCTCGTCTCGTAGATTGAAACCGGATCTAGTTTAGCAGCGGTTGTCGTTGGCAAGAATCCTGCTATTTCTGCATGGCGTCGTAGGGGAGTATTGCGTCTACACTGGTTCGGGGCTCGGTCCGGAGATCGACGCGCCCGCGTATCCGGAGGAACGACATGCAGCCCAAGTACGTCTACGCGTTCGGCGGGGGTTCGGCGGAAGGGGACGGGACCCAGAAGAATCTTCTCGGGGGGAAGGGCGCCGGTCTCGCGGAGATGAGCCGGCTCGGAATTCCGGTCCCTCCGGGCTTCACGATCACGACCGAAGTGTGCACGTTTTACCAGGAGCACGGCGGCGAGTATCCGGAAAATCTGGAGCGTGAGGTCGCGGAGCACCTCGGCAGACTCGAGGAGCAGACGGGCCAGCGCTTTGGCGATCCGGGAAACCCGCTGCTGGTCTCGGTCCGCTCCGGAGCGCCGCGGTCGATGCCGGGGATGATGGACACCATCCTCAACCTCGGCCTCTCCGAGGAGGTCGTGGCCGCCTGGATCGGACGCGGTGAGGACGCCCGCTTCGTGCTCGACGCCTACCGCCGGCTGCTCACCATGTACGGCGACGTGGTGATGGACGTGCCGCACGCGGAGTTCGAGCGGATTCTCGGAGCCGCTCGCGAGGCGCAGGGGGCGGCCAACGACGCCGAGCTGACCGCGGAGTCGCTGCGCGGCGTGGCCGACGCCTTCAAAAGTCTGATCGAGGAGCGCTGCGGCCGGCCCTTCCCCCAGGAGCCGCACGAGCAGCTCTGGGGCGCCATCGGCGCCGTCTTCGCGAGCTGGAACAACCCCCGGGCGCGCGAGTACCGGAAGATCGAGGGAATCTCCGCCAGCCTGGGCACGGCGGTCAACGTGCAGAGCATGGTCTTCGGCAACCGCGGCAACGACTGCGCGACCGGCGTCGCCTTCACCCGCAATCCGGCGACCGGCGAGCGGCGGGTCTACGGCGAGTACCTGACCAATGCCCAGGGGGAGGACGTGGTGGCCGGCATCCGCACGCCGAAGCCGATCGTCGCTGAAGATGGCCATGACGGTCTCGCCGAGGATTTCCCCGAGGCCAGCCGCCAGCTCCGGGAGGTCTGCGAGAAGCTGGAGCGGCACTACCGCGACATGCAGGACCTCGAGTTCACCATCCAGCACGGCAAGCTCTTCATGCTGCAGACGCGAGCGGGTAAACGAACCGGCCCCGCCGCCGTGCGCACCGCCGTCGAGATGGTGGAGGAGGGGTTGATCGATCCGCGCGAGGCGCTCGAACGCGTCGAGCCCTCGCAACTCGCGCAGCTCCTGGCCCCGGAGTTCGACGCCGAGGCGAAGAAGAAGGCGGTCGCGGGCGGCAAGCTCCTGGCCCATGGTCTGCCCGCCGGCCCGGGCGCCGCCTCCGGGCGGATCGCCCTGACCGCCGAGAAGGCGGCCGAGATGGCGGCCGCCGGCCCCGTTCTGCTGGTGCGGGCCGAGACCTCCCCGGAGGACATCGTCGGCATGCACGCCGCGGCCGGCATCCTGACTTCGCGGGGGGGCATGACCTCGCACGCCGCCGTCGTCGCCCGCGGTCTCGGCAAGCCCTGCCTGGTCGGCGCGGGCGACCTCGACGTGGACGTGGAGGAGGGGGTCGTGCGGGTGGGGAGGCAGACCTTCCGCGAGGGGGACGAGCTGTCGATCGACGGCACCACCGGCGAGGTGATCGCCGGCGCCCTGCCCACCCGCCCCTCCGAGGTGCTGCGCGTGCTGCTCGAAGGCGCCGCGCCCTCGCCCACCTCGGCGGGATTCCTCAAGCTCCTGGGATGGGCCGACGGCGAGCGCCGGCTGCGCATCCGCGCCAACGCCGACACCCCCCGCGACGCCCGGGTGGCCGCCGCCCTCGGCGCTCAGGGGATCGGGCTCTGCCGCACCGAGCACATGTTTTTCGCCGACGAGCGCATCCCCTGGGTCCGGCAGATGATCCTGGCCGAGGACCACGAGACCCGCGCCACGGCTCTCGCCAAACTCCTGCCCATGCAGCAGCAGGACTTCGAGGGGATCTTCGCGGCGCTCGCCGGGCTGCCGATCACCGTCCGCCTGCTCGATCCGCCGCTCCACGAGTTCCTCCCCCATGGCGGGAAGGCGCTGGGGATTCTGGCGAAACAGATGGGGATCGACCCCGCCGCCGTCAAGGCGCGGGCCGAGGCGCTGGCCGAGACCAATCCCATGCTCGGCCTGCGCGGCTGCCGCCTGGGCATCACCGCCCCGGAGATCTATGAGATGCAGGTCGAGGCGATCGTCCGCGCCGCCTGCGTCCGGACCAAGGCGGGGGAGGAGGTGCGGCCGGAGATCATGGTCCCCCTGGTCGGTACCGAGGCCGAGATGGTGCGCCTGCGGGAGATGGTCTCGGCGGTCGTCGATCGCGTCCTGAAGGAGGAGGGGGTCCGTCTGAACATCCTGATCGGCACCATGATCGAGGTGCCGCGGGCCGCCCTGATGGCCGACAAGATCGCCGATCACGCCGACTTCTTCTCCTTCGGCACCAACGACCTCACGCAGATGACCTACGGCTACTCGCGCGACGACGCCGGCCGCTTCCTGCCCGAGTACGTGAAGTCCGGCATCCTCCAGTACGACCCCTTCCAGACCATCGACGAGAAGGGGGTGGGGCAGCTCGTCCGCATGGCCTGTGAGCGGGGGAGGGAGGCGCGGCCGGACCTCCACCTGGGGATCTGCGGCGAGCACGGCGGGGATCCGCGGTCGATCGACTTCTTCGAGCGGGCCGGCCTCGACTACGTCTCCTGCTCTCCCTACCGGGTGCCGATCGCCCGTCTGGCGGCCGCGCGGGCGAGCCTGGACCGCAAGGCGAAGGCGGAGGAGGCGCTGAAGTCTCCCAAGCCGCCGGCCGTCCACTCGGGAGCGAGCGCCGGAGCTCTCCCGACGGCGATGGCGGCGGCCCCGGCCAAGGCCTGACGGCGAACGAGCGGCCCGCTCCTTGCAAGCTCAGGAGCGAAAGGAGGTACCGAGAATGGACGACTCCGAACGGACCTATGGATACAGCGACGACATCTACCACGGCTCCCACGACCGGAAGGACGAGAAGAGCTACGAATACGGAGCGGAAAACCCCGAGGAGGTTCAGGGCGAAGAGCTGAGCCCTGAAGAGGCGGCGATGCACATCGAAGGCCCCAAGGCGGGGGAGGAGCCCGTCGCCTCCGGTGACGGCGGCTCCTACGACTACGGCCGCGAAGGCGAGTTCGCCGCCACCGAGTCCTTCACCTGGGACATCCCCGGCACCGACGTCGAGCGCGAGGCCAAGGCCTCCGAGACGAAGGTGCGGACGGATCAGCGCGAGGAGCGGGTCGCGGCCAAGAAGTAAGGCGGCTCCTTCAGGCAGGAGCGGTCGCGCTCCAACGCGACTTCTCCTGCCTGTACAATCCCCGCGTGTCCCGCATCCACCTCCTCCCCGACACCCTGGTCAGCCAGATCGCCGCCGGCGAGGTGGTGGAGCGCCCGGCGTCGGTGGTCAAGGAGCTGGTCGAGAACGCGCTGGACGCGGGCGCCCGGCTGATCGAGATCCAGCTCGAGGGGGGCGGCAAGGCGCGGATCGCGATCGGCGACGACGGCTCCGGCATGGGGCGGGACGACGCTCTCCTTGCCTTCGACCGCCACGCCACCAGCAAGATCGCCAGCTTCGACGATCTCGAGCGGGTCGCCACCCTGGGATTCCGGGGGGAGGCCCTGGCCACGGTCGCGGCCGTCGCCCGGGTCGAGATGACCACCGCCGAGCAGCCGGGGGAGGGGCACCGGGTGCTGATCGAGGGGGGGCGGGTGCGGGTGGCCGAGCCCTTCGCCCGCCCGCGCGGCACCACGATCGACGTCCGCTCGCTCTTCTTCAACGTGCCCGCCCGGCGGAAGTTCCTCAAGACCCCCCAGACCGAGTTGCGCCGCTGCGTCGAGGTGGTGCAGGGGTACGCCCTGGCACGTCCGGACGTGCGGTTCCAGGTCTCTCACGAAGGGCGGGAGCTGCTGGACGCCCTGCCGGCTCCCGGCACGGCGGCGGGCTCCCGCGAACGGATCGGCCAGATCTTCGGCCCCGAGCTCGCCCGCGAGCTCGCCGAGATCCCGGCGGGCGCGGGAAAAGAAGAGGAGGCGATCCACGGCTTCGTGGGCACCCCGGCGACGGCGCGGGGGCGGCGCCATTTCATCTACGTGAACCGCCGCCTGATCCGCGACCGGGCCGTGCTCGCCACCTTCTACCGCGCCGTGCGCGACGAATGGAAGGGGGAGGACTTCCCGGCCCTCTTCCTCTTCCTCGACATCCCGCCGGAGGAGGTGGACGTCAACGTCCACCCGCAGAAGGCGGAGGTCCGTTTCCGCGATCCCGGCCTGCTCGACCGCATCTACGATGCCCTCCGCCGCACCCTGGAACGCGCCCGCGGCGAGGAGGCCGCGCCGCTCCGGCCGCCGGCCTCTGATCCCTATGTCCCCTTCACGTGGCAGGGGCTTGGGCAACAGAGGGCTCCGGTCGCCTGGGATCGCCCAGCCGACGCACCCGCGGTGGTGACGGGGAGCCCGGGGCCCTCCGGCTCCGTGGAGCTTCCCGTCATCCCCACCCGTCTGGCAACTCCCTCCTATGCTCCGCTCGAGCGGTCGATCGTCCCGCTCTCGGGGCGGCACGGGGAAGCCCGCCCGTTTCGACTGCTGGGGCAATACAAGGGGACGCTGATCATGCTGGAGGGGCCGGACGGCCTCTACCTGATCGATCAGCACGTCGCGCACGAGCGCATCCTCTACGAGCGGCTGCGCCGGGCGATGGCCGCCGAGCGCCCGCCCGTGCAGCATCTCTTGACGCCGGTCCTGCTCGATCTGGCTCCCGCCGAACGGCTCCGGCTCGCGGAGCTCGCGCCCGGGCTGGAAGAGCACGGCTTCGGGGTGGCGGCTCTCTCGGGGAACACCCTGGCCCTAACCTCGACCCCCGCCGCGATCTCTTCCGGGGACGCCGAGACCCTCCTGCGCAGCCTGGCCGGGGATTCCAGCGACGCCACCCGCGGCGGCGCCGACCTCGCTCGCCAGATCCTCGAAAACCTTGCCGCCAGCATGGCCTGCAAGGCGGCGATCAAGATGCACCACCCGCTCTCCGCGCCGGAGATGGAGGCGCTGGTCGCCGAGCTGTTCACCGCCGAGCAACCCTACGCCTGCCCGCATGGGCGGCCGATCGTGCTGCAGATGACGGACTCGGACCTGGAGCGGCGGTTCGGGCGGCGGTAGATAGAAGATTATTCGGGCTGGCTTATGGAGTCCGGCGGGGGAGGGGGCCGAACTCCTCGTCAAGGATTCTCGTAACTTCCTCATCCTCAAGCAGGCGTCCCTCTTCAACATCTTTCAGCCCTTCGAGGATGGCTGCCATGAAGCGCTCGTGATATTCGGCCGGAGACTCGTTCTCTGGGTTTATCCAATATCGTTTCATGGTGGACCACCATAACAGAAGCCGGTGGAGCACCTGCCGCGAGGTTTCCGCTGGTAGTATCCCCACCATGGCATTCGGCCGCCGCGATCCCACGCCCTTCGAGAAGCGCCTCGGTCACCGCTTCAAGCGTCTCGACCTGCTGGAGCTGTCGCTCACCCACCGCTCGTGGGCCAACGAGCAGGGGATTCCGGAGCACTACGAGCGGCTGGAATTCCTGGGCGATGCCGTCCTCGGAGTGATCACCGCCGAATGGCTCTACGCCAACCATCCCGAGCTGCCCGAGGGGGAGCTGTCGAAGCACAAGGCGCAGCTCGTCAACCGCGACACCCTGGCCAAGCACTCCCAGTATCTGGAGCTCGGGGACTCGCTGCGCATCGGGGTGGGGGAGGACCGCTCGGGCGGGCGCACCAAGCCCTCCCTGCTCGCGGACTCCATGGAGGCGGTCTTCGGCGCCGTCTTCCTCGACGGCGGGCTCGAGGCGGCGCGCAAGACGGTCCTCCCCATGCTGGAGAACGCCTTCATCGAGCGCTCCCGGCAGGCGGTGACCGACGCCAAGACCCAGCTCCAGGAGGTCGTCCAGGCGCTCGGCTGGGATCTGCCCGAATACCGGCTGACCGACTCCCTGGGGCCGGATCACGATAAGACCTTCATCGTCGAATGCTGGCTGGACGGCGATCTCGGCGGCCGCGGCGAGGGGCCGAGCAAGAAGCTGGCGGAACAGCGGGCGGCCGCGGACGCGCTGGAGAAGCTGCCGGAGAAGTAGAGTACAATCCCGCCCCCATGAGCCAGGCCAATTCTCTCGATGTGAAACGAGTTACTACGATTCGCGAGTTGACCCGCAACGTCGGCCAGACCGTCGAGGTGCGGGGTTGGATCGATAACAAGCGCTCCAGCGGCAAGATCGCCTTCCTCCAGGTGCGCGTGACCGGCGGCGTCGTCCAGGCCGTGGCCGGCCGCAAGGACGTCTCCGAGAAGGACTGGGAGGAGATCGAGCGCGCCACCCAGGAGTCGACCGTCCGCGTCACCGGCGTCGTCAAGGAGGACAAGCGCTCCCCGATCGGCGTCGAGATCCAGTGCTCGGGGTTCGAGCTCACTTACGCCACCCCGGAGTATCCGATCACCCCTAAGGAGCACGGCACGGCGTTCCTCATGGAGCACCGCCACCTCTGGCTGCGCTCCAGCCGCCAGCGCTCCGCCCTGCGGGTGCGCAGCGAGGTCGAGCAGGCGATCCGCGACTTCTTCTACGAGCGCGAGTTCACGCTGATCGACTCGCCCATCCTCACCCCCGCCGCCTGCGAGGGGACCTCGACTCTCTTCGAGACCGACTACTTCGGCGACAAGGCCTACCTCTCGCAGTCCGGCCAGCTCTACCTGGAGCCGGCCGCGGCGGCCCTCGGCAAGGTCTACTGCTTCGGCCCCACCTTCCGCGCCGAGAAGTCGAAGACCCGCCGTCACCTGATGGAGTTCTGGATGGTGGAGCCCGAGGTCGCCTTCCTCGAGTTCGAGGGGCTCTGCGCCCTGTCCGAGGAGTTCGTCGGCTACCTGGTGGCCCGCGTCCTCGACCGCTCCCGCGAGGAGCTGAAGATCCTGGAGCGCGACACCACGAAGCTGGAGGCGGTGGTGCCGCCGTTCCCGCGCATCACCTACACCGAGGCGGTCAAGGTCCTCAACGACAAGGGGAACCCCATCCAGTGGGGGGACGACTTCGGCGCCGACGAGGAGACGCTCCTCGCCAGCGGGTACGACAAGCCGCTGATGGTCACCAAATTCCCGGCGTCGTTCAAGGCCTTCTACATGCAGCCCGATCCGGAGAACCCGGAGGTCGTGCTCGGCCTCGACCTGATCGCGCCGGAGGGGTACGGCGAGATCATCGGCGGCAGCCAGCGCATCCACGATCACGACCTGCTGATGCAGCGCATCCAGTCGCACAACCTGCCGGTGGAGGCGTTCCAGTGGTATCTCGACGTGCGCAAGTACGGCTCGTTCCCCCACAGCGGCTTCGGCATGGGGCTCGAGCGCTTCGTGGCCTGGATGACCGGCCTCACGCACCTGCGCGAGACCATCCCGTACCCGCGGATGCTGTACAAGATCTACCCCTGACGAAGGAAAGGCCGCCGCGTTGAAGCCCGATCGTCTCTCGACCTGGGCCGCCCTCGCGGGGCTCATCCTGATCTGGGGCACCACCTGGGCGGTGATCCGGGTCGGGCTGCGGGGCATCCCGCCGTTCACCGGCGTGGCGCTCCGCTTCGCCCTCGCCTCGGCGGTGCTGCTGGCCCTCGCGCCGGTCCTCGGCGTGAAGCTGGGGCGCAGCCCGAACGAGCGGCGGGTCTGGCTCGCCAACTCGCTGCTGACCTTCGCCATCCCCTACGGGGTCCTCTACTGGGCCGAGCAGACCGTCCCCTCCGGTCTGGCCTCGGTGCTCTTCGCCACCATGCCGCTGATCGTGGCGGTGGTCGCCCATTTCGCCCTCTCCGGAGACCGCTTGACCGTGCGGGGAGCGTTGGGGATCCTGACCGGCTTCGCGGGAATCGTCGTGATCTTCTCCGAGGACTTCCAGGCCCTCGGCGGCTTGCAGGTGAGGACGGCCGCCGCGGCGCTCCTCATCGCGCCGCTCTGCGCGGGCGTCGGGAGCATCCTGATCAAGAAGTGGGGGGCGGGCATCCATCCGATCTCGATCGCGGCGGTGCCGATGGCGGTCACGGCGCTGTTGATGGGCGCCTTGGCGTTGGCCGTCGAGCGCGGGCGGCCCGTCCACTTCGATACGCCGTCCGTGCTGGCGGTGGTCTATCTGGCGATCATGGGTTCGGCGCTGCCGTTCACGGTTTATTTCTGGCTGCTCAAGCGCCAGACCGCGACCGGGATGTCGCTGATCAACTACGCGACGCCGGTGATCGCGGTGGCGGTGGGAACGATCTTCCTGGGAGAGCCCTTCACGGCGCGGGTCGCCGCCGGCTCGGCGCTGGTGGTCGTCGGGGTGGCGGTGGCGTTGCGGAAGCGGTGAGTCAAGTGCGAGCAGGAGCGCTTACTGGGCCTCGGCCTGCGCCGCTCTATTCAATCGATCATCGAAGGAGGAAAACTGGACGGAGTCGCCGAAGTCTGCGCGGGTCAGGTGGAGGAATGATGCGAGGTGCAGGCTGTCGAATCCGCGGAGGGCATGCTTCTCCGCGAGATCGCCCGCGCCCTGCCAGACCTCCGGCGTGACTTCGAGGGCGAGATAGTGCGGCCAGTCGTGGTCCAAGTCGGCTTTGGCCAGGACGTGCTCTTCTGATGTCAGGGCGCCTTCACGGCAAAGGCGAGCCAGAGCGCTCCGTGCCTCTGCGTAAGCGATTACTGAGGTGCAGACGAGCGACGCCTCCGCGACCAGGCGCTCGATCTCACCGGAGCTGCTTTCTTCGACGTAGAGTTTGACGAGACTGCTGGTGTCGAGGTAAAGGATCAACGCCGATCTTCCAGAACGATGTCGGAGGCGCTCTTGTCGCGTGGGCTCGGCCTCTGACGCGAGCCTCCGGGTTTGCCACCGCTCCAACTCGCGGCGCCGGTCTCGACGAGCTCCCAAGCCCGTTTAGCGGGTTCGCTCCCCTCGATCGGAATCAAGAGAGCGACTGAGCGACCGTGCTCGGTGATGAGGATACGCTCCCCTTGCTGAGCGCGACTCAGATAATCGCCCAGCCGATCCTTCAGGGTTTCGACTCCGACTTCCGTCATATCGTGCAGTTTACCAGAAGGGGATAGTAGGGGCGCAGCATGCTGCCCCCCTACTCATCTCACCTTACCTTACCGCCTGCCGCTTCATCCTCCAGACCGCCGCCATCCCGAGCAGGGCGGCCAGGGCCATCAGGCCCCAGGTGCCGAGGGTCGGGATCTCGTTCAGGCTGATCGTCGCGAGGTGATCTTCCACCTCGCCATCCGGCGCCGGGCCGGTGAAGGTCAGCCCGGTCTGCGAGCTGATGCGGCAGCGGACCGCGGCCTTGCCTTCGGTCAGACCCGGCGGCACCGGGAACTGTTCGAAGACCGTGGCGTTGGCGCCGAGCTGCACGTCGGTGAGCACCTGATCGCCGGAGTCGGCCCAGGAGCCGTTCCGGTTGAAGTCGATCCAGCAGCTCACGAAGCCACCCGTCGTTCCCGTCCGGATCTGCATGAACCCGATGTGACCGGTGACGAGCGGGCTGGGGAAACTGACGCCGTCCTCGTCGGTGCCGTCGCCGGTGAGCGTCGCGTTCGGCTGGCCGTCCGGCTCGGTGTCCACCGTCGTGCCCAGCGTGGGGTTGTTGACCGGCAGAACGAGATGGCGGGCGCCGTTGGACGCCAGCAGGGTCGGGTAGGTGGGATCGGGGGCGTCGCCGAAGTCGTACCCCTCGACCGTCACGGCGTAGTCCTCGACCTCGCCGTCCGCCGCCGGGCCGCCGGGGCTCGAGACCCCCGCCGAGCTGAGCCGGAAACGGGCGTAGGTGAAGACCGACCGCACGTCGCAGGGGACGTGGACGGTCACGGTGTTCGCGCCCGCGGTGAGCGCCTGACCGGTGGCGATCCGGTCGCGGGGGCTGTCGAAGGTGCCGTCGCCGTCGAAGTCGATCCAGGCGTCGAGGCGGGCCGTGTTCATGCCGGCGGTGTTGGTGAGGGTCACCGGCACGTTGACCGTCGAGCAGGCGGTCAGCAGCCCGGCGTTGGGGAAGTTGACACCGTCCTCGTCGGCGCCGTCGCCGTCGGCTCCCGGCGAAGGCTGCCCCTCGGCCTCGGTGTCCTCGGTGGCGCCGAGGGAGAAGCCGGTCACCATCCGGTGGTTCGGTCCGCCGGCCGCCAGGGTGGTGCCGTAGCTGTCGGGCGCGTCGCCGAAGTCGACGGCGCCGATGTTGACGGCGTAGTCCTCGACTTCGCCGTCGGGGGCCGCCCCAGTGGCGCCGAGGCCGCCCGCCGAGGAGAGGCGGAAGCGGGCGTAGGTCCCGACCTGCGCCGCCGCGCAGGGCACCGTGAAGGTGAGCGGATTGCTGCCGGCGGCGAGGGTCTGGCTGGTGAAGATGTGCTCGCCAGGGTCCCCGAAGTCGCCGTCGGCGTTGAAGTCGATCCAGGCGTCGAGCTTGCCGGCGCCGCTCGCGGTGACCGCCACGCTGCCGCTCTGGCAGGCGGTGAGCACGGAGGTGAAGGTGACGCCGTCCTCGTCGTCGAAGCAGGTGCCGACCCGGCTGGTGCCGGCCGCGTTGTCGTCGCCGAGGGCGGCGGGGTCCGGCTGGCCGTCGGGCTCGGTGTCCACGCAGGAGCCGAGCGTCAGGGCGTTGAGAGGATTGACGACGTGGCTCGCGGCGCCCGCCCCCTGCGTGCCGTAGCTGGCCGGGGCGTCGCCGAAGTCGCTGCCGGTCACGCCGACCAGGTAGTCCTCGACCTCGCCGTTGGGCGCGAGCCCGGTGGGTCCGAGGCCGCCGGCCGAGGAGCAGCGGAAGCGGGCGTAGGTGAGGCCGGGCAGAGCGCCCGCCGGGACGGTGGGGGAGAGCACCGTGCTGGTGGCCACGGTGACGTCGGTCGCGATCTGCTCGCCGGCGGAGTCGCCGAAGACGCCGTCGCGGTTCCAGTCCACCCAGGCGTCGAGCACGCAGGCCGTGGGACCGCCCGAGGTGACGGTGAACGACGCCGTGCTCCCCGGCATGAAGGGACCGGTGAAGGTGACGCCGTTCTCGTCGTCGCCGGGAGCGGCGCAGGTGCCGATCACGAGATCGGAGGAGGCCAGGTCGTCGCCGGTCGCGGCGGTGTTCTGATTGAACCCGTTGTCGGCGTCCACGCAGGAGCCGAGGTAGGGGGCGTTGACCACGCCGAGGAGGTGGGCGGCGCCGTTGTCGAGCGCCGTGGTGTTGTAGTCCCCCTGCGTGGTGCCGGCCGTCACGTCGGGCGCGTCGCCGTAGTCGTAGCGCGGCTGGGCGGCGGGGCTGGCGGAGGCGATGAAGCCGAAGTCCACCGTCAGGTTGGTGTTGTTGTCGCCATCCTCGGAGGTGGGCTCGCCGCCGCTGGTGAGGGTCACCGGACGGCTGGCGGTGAGGGCGCCCGAGGAGGTGCCGTTGTCGTCGCCGTTGACGTCGTCGTCCGGATCGGGGGCCGGATCGTTGCCGGTGCTCGACACCTTGCCGGCGAGGGCGCCGCCGCCGTTGAAGCTGCCGGGGTCGACGACCACGATGTAGGTGCCCGGCGCCAGGTTGGTGAAGCGGTAGCGGCCGGGGAAGCCGCTGACGGTGGCGGAGGTGGTGGTGCCGCTGTACTCGTCGAGCGTCGGCAGGCCGTCGGCGTTGGCGTCGAGATAGAGGTCGAGGCGGACGCCGTCGATCCCCATCTCGCCGTTCTGCGGCTCGTAGACGCCGTCGTTGTCGGTATCCATCCAGACCTGATCGCCGAGGGCGAGGGTGCCCGCGGCGGTGATCAGGCCGGCGTCGATGGTGCGGTTCACCTCGCCCGGCGCGAGGACGACCTCGGCGGTAGCGCCGTCGGTCACGCCGGCGTTGGAGTCGACGGTGGTGTCGGTCCCCGCGGTCTGCGTCGTGAAGGCGGTCGCCGAGGCGGGCCGCACGAACTGGACGAAGTAGTGGAGGCCGGGGATCAGACGGTCGAACAGGTAGTAGCCCGGCCGGCCGTAGACGTCGTCGGCGGTGACCGTGGTCGCCACCTGCACGTCGCCGGTGCCCGGCTCGGGGTTGCCGTCGCCGTCGTCGAGGAAGAGGCGGACGGTCACGCCGTTGGCGCCGTCCGTCGGCGGCTCGTTCTGGATGCCGTCGCTGTTGCGGTCGAACCAGACGTAGTCGCCGAGGGCGGCGAGCTGGGTGGCGATCAAGCCGGCGTCGACGTCCGGATCGTCCTGGTTGGCGGCCAGGGTGACGGGCGGCGTGCAGCCGGTGGCCGGATTGGCGTCGGAGTCGCTGGCGCCGGAGCCCACGTGCTGCGTGGTGACCTGGAAGGTCGGCGGCGCCGTGAAGCAGACGAAGTAGGTGCCCGGCGCCAGGCCCGGGAAGCGGTACCAGCCCGGCGCGCCGCCGGGGCCGTCGCTGGTGACGGTGGAGGCGAGCGGGACGTCGTCGGGCGTGCCCGGCACGCCGTCCACGCCCGGGGTGAAGAGGCGCGTGTAGACGCCGTTGAGGCCGGTCGGGCCATCGTCCTGGACGCCGTTCGCGTTGGCGTCCACCCAGACGTAGTCGCCGAGGGCGGCGGCGTCGCAGCTACCGAGCGAGACCCCCACCTTCTGCGGCTCGGCGGCGAGCGACCCCAGACCGTCGGCGCGGTCGGCCTGGTAGGCGAAGGAGTTGTAGGCGAAGGTGCCCGCCGGCACGTTGCCGGGGGTGGTCATGAAGAAGAAGAAGTCGAGCGAGTCGGCCGGGCCGACCACGCGGCTGCCGAACTCCACCTTGAACGAGCGGACGCTGGTGATCGGGTCCGGCGGCACGGTGGTCCAGTTCGGCGGATCACAGCTCGTCGTCGGCCCGCCCACCTCGCCGCGGCAGGGGTTGCCGGAGGTGGAGTAATAGATCGTCGTCCCCGGCGGCGGCGCGATCGGCGCCACCAGCAGCGGCGTCCACTGCGAGCCGCGCGGGTTGGTGTCGCGCACGCCGGTGTCTCCCACGAACGGCAGGATGTCGATGAGCACGAAGTTCTGCATCGGCACCGAACCGGGGTTCTGCACCCGCAGGCGGTACTTCAGGGCGCCGCCGGTCAGGGTGCCGGCCGAGGTCGAGACCGAGCCGCCGTCGCAGGTCCCCTGGATCGTCTTGCTGGAGATGAGCTGGGCGATGGGCGCCACGTTGATCGTGCCGGTCGACCGGCAGAGGGTCTCGGCGGTGTCGGCGTCGCTGTCGAGGTCGAGCGAATCGGCCTGGGACGAGCCGGAGCAGCGCAGCCCCAGGGAGGGCGCGTCGCTGTCGAGCGTGAAGTCGTTGGAGAGCGATCCGGAGACCGCGCCGTTGCGGATCGAGGTCGAGATGTTGATCCAGACCTGCTGGTTGACGCCGAGGCTGCCGCTGCCGGCGTTCCAGCGCCAGCGCAGCAGCGTGCGGCCGGTGCCGGCGAAGTTCGGGATCTGCTCGAAGGTCTGCGGCGCGGGCAGGCCGGTCCCTTGGTCGTCGAAGGTCCAGGAGGCGAAGACCAGGTCGACCGGCAGCAGGTCGGTGGCGACCAGGTTCTCCAGGGGGACCGGATCGCTCGACTGCGCGGCGCTACGCACCCGCAGGCGCCACGAGACCGTCTGGCCGGGGTTGAACGGCCCGCCGCCGGAGAGGTTGTCCTTGGCCGGGTTGAGCTGCACGAAGGGGCCGCTCAGGGTGAAGGTGTTGCAGGCGTTGCGGGTGACGTTGGTGGGGCCGGCCGTGTAGACGGCGGTGAGGTCGGCGCAGTTCTGGATGCTGGCGCCGAACGCCACCGGGGCGCCCGCGTTGTCCGGGTTGACGATCTTGCCGGTGATCTGCGGCCGGGTGGAGGGGCTCATGCCGACGGCCGCCTGGCCGTACTCCCAGCGGACCCGGGTGATGTACTCGCCGGCGCCCAGGCCGGGAGGGGGAGCGGTCAGCGTGGTGTTGGTGGTGGTGTTGGGCGAGCTCCCCCAGAGGGTGAAGACGCCGAGCGCGGTGTTCTTCTCATAGCTCACCCGCACGCCGACGCCCGCCGCGAAGTCGCTCAGGTTGTTGTAGGCGCCGGTGGTGACGCTGGCGACCTGCAACTGGATGGGGAGCGTGTCGATCACCACCAGGTTGTCCAGCGGCACGTTGCCGTTGTTGCTCGGCACCAGGTCGTAGCTGAAGGTCTGGTTGAGGGTCGGCGGATTGGGGCTGCCGCCGGAGATGTTCTTGGAGAAGCCGGCGCCGGGGCTCGGCACGAAGGTGGTGACCGGGTGGGTGACCGTTCCGACGCCGAGATTCTGCGACGGCTGGCCCAGCGGCGTGCCGTCGGCCGTGAAGCTGTTGGTGACGTTGGTGCCGCTGGGGAAGGTGGCGCTGGGGAAGGTGACGTTGACCTGGATGTCGCAGTTGCTCCCCGCCGTCACCGGCAGCGAGCAGGGACTGGTCCAGGTGACGGTCGCCGGGGTGGTGCCGACGCAGCCGGGCTGGCAGTCCGCCGCCGGGGTGGCGCCGTTGAACACCACGCCGGCCGGCAGCGTGTCCGTCACCGGGCCGACCGCCGTCAGGTTCAGCGATCCCGCGTTCCCCGAGACCGCGATGCGCAGGCGGTAGCTCTCCGGCATGTCGAGGTTGGCGGGGCTGGTGAGCAAAGTCTTCTGGAGGCTCACCTGGACCGAGGCGACGGCGGTCACCGTGACCGGCGGCGTCGTGACCGTCCCGGGAGTCGCTCCGAGGTTGATGCCGTCCGCCGTGTTCACCGCGGTGGTGCCGTTGGGCGTCGAGCCGTTGGGGAAGCGGACGTTGATCAGCAGGTCGCCGCTGTTGCCGGCCGGGAGCGGGTTGATCAGCACGAACTGCACTCGCGTGCGGCCGCTCGCCATGTAGTTCGGCGTGACGTTGATCGCCGCCACGTCGCCGGTGGGGCTGGCCGGCACGGTCGATATGTACTGCACCGAGGCCGGCAGCAGGTCGTCCACCTCGGCGTTCAGGCAGGGGCCGGAGGTGCTGCTGCAGTTGTAGGTCAGGCGGTAGCCGAAGGCCTGGCCCGTCTGCTTGGTGTTTCCGGCATCGACCTGGATCGCGGACTTGACCAGGGGTTGAGCGTTCGCCGCCAGGGCGGTCAAACCAAAGATGAGAGCGGCCGCTCCGGCCACCAGAATTCGACGCATGGATTCCCTCCTGAAGTCGTCTTGATATGACAGCGATGCCCGAACGGAAGCCGCCAAGCCATCGCGAACCCTTATGTTCTTGAGTACAGCGGCCGTATTATGCACCCACAGAGACTTCTGTGCATGCTTTCATGAGGAGAATTCTTGCCTCCAGGAGGATGGCACCCCCAGAGCAACGGGATGTCACCGGGCCGTAACGGGGTCTAGCGGGCTCCGCGGTGCCGCGCCGCGAAGGCCGACGGCCGTTCGCCGTAGCGGTCCTGAAAGGCGTTGGAGAAGTGGGCGACGCTCTTGAAGCCGACCGCGTAGGCGATCTCGCTCACCGCTCCGGCGCCGGCGCGCAGGAGCTGCTCGGCGCGCTGGAGGCGGAGCGAGCGGATCAGGGCGGAAGGGGTCTCGCCGGTCAGGGCGCGGAGCTTGCGGAGGAGATAGGAGCGGTCGCAGGCCAGCGCCTCGGCGAGCCCCTCGACCGTCAGGTCGGAGTCGCCGAGGCGCTCTTCCACCGTGGCCTGCACCCGCGCCAGGAAAGACTCGTCGGCCGAGGTGACGTTCACCTCCGAGACGCGTAGCGGCTGCGGCGGGCGGGTCTCGAAGCGCGCCAGCAGCCGCTTGCGGGAGCCGATGAGGTTGTCCACCCGCGCCTTGAGCTCGCGGGCGTCGAAGGGCTTGACCAGGTAGTCGTCGACCCCCGCGCGCAGACCCTGGAGGCGGCTCTCTGCCGACGCCTTGGCGGTGAGCAGCACGACCGGGACGAGCTCGAGCTCGGGGTCCTCGCGCAGGCTGCGGAACAGGGCGTTGCCGTCCAGTCCCGGCATCATCACGTCGCTGACCACGAGGTCGGGCACGAAGCGCCGCGCCTGTGCCAGCCCCTCGGCGCCGTCCGCCGCCTCCACGATGCGGTAGTCGGGCTCCAGGTGCCGGCGGACATAGGCGCGGACCTCCGGATGGTCGTCGACCACCAGGATGGTCGTGCGGTCGTCCTCGCGGTCGAACTCGGCGAGGTCGAAGGGGCGCATCGGCTCGTCCGGGGTCTCCGAGGGGATGGCGAGCGCTCCGGGCGGTCTTTTCTCGCGCTCCCGCGGTCTCTCGTCCAGCCGGTCCGCGGTCCCCTCGGTCCCGGCGGGAAGATGGTCCCGGTCGCGCCAGAGGGTGACGGTGAAGCGGGCGCCCTCCTCCTCGGCGCTCTCGACGGCGATCGTGCCGCCGTGCAGCTCGACCAGCTGCCTGGCGAGAGCGAGGCCGATGCCCGCGCCCGGCCACCGCCGCTGGTCGCTCCCCTCCACCTGATAGAAGCGCTCGAAGATACGGTTCAGCTGGCCGGCCGGGATGCCCGGTCCCGTGTCGCGAACGCTCACCTCGACCCGGGTCTCCTCCAGCGCCGTGACGGCGACCTGAACCCTGCCGCCCCGCGGCGTGAACTTCAGGGCATTGCCCAGCAGGTTGTCGAACACCTTCTCGATCTGTACCTCGTCGAACCAGGCTTCCACCGCCTCCACCGGCTCCGTCAGGGAGAGCTCGATCCCCCGCCGTTCGGCCAGAGGGAGGAAGGCCTCCATGCGCTGGCGTACGGCCCTCGCGAGATCGCCGCGCCGTGGCCGCAGGCGCAGGCGCCCGGCGTTGAGCCGGGCGATGTCGAGCAGCTGGTCGACCAGGCCGAGCAGGCGCTGGGCGTTGCGCAGCGCGGTTTCGATCTCCTGGGCGAGGTCCTCGCGCACCGGCCCGAACCGGCCGTCGAGGGCGTCCTGCAGGGGGCCGAGGGTGAGGGTGAGCGGCGTCCGCAGCTCGTGCGAGACGTTGGCGAAGAACTGTGACTTGAGATCGTCCAGCTCGCGCAGCTTCTCGGCCTGCCGGGCGATGGTGGCCGTGCGTTCCTCCACCATCGCCTCGAGCCGCCGCTGGCGGACCTGCTGGCGGGCTCTCCACCCCCGGAACAGGCCGAAGGCCGCCACGCAGGCCAGCGCCGCGCAGAGACCGTCGCCGGCGGTGAAGATCTCGTGGACGTAACCAGGGGTGCCGGGCAGGAGGTCGATCGTGCTCGCCTGGGAGACGGCGCCGCAGAACAGGCCGAGGAGGACCGGGGCCCGGCGGAGCGTGAGAGGTCGAAGATCTCTGTTCATCGCGATAAGCGAATTAAGCGAACTGCGCAGCCATTGTACTGAGGAAGGGGATCGAGGGCGAGACGGTATCCGCTCGATCGTACCGGAAGCTGTCGCGTATCATCCAGCGCGGTTGCATAGACAACGGAGACGCCGTGTATCCACGGGCGGCGTTGCGTATCCGTTGGCGCTGACGCATGACTCTGCGAGGCGTCGCGTATCCTGCGGAGGCGCCGCATAGTCCCGAGCGCCGTCGCCTATCTTCTAGAGATGGCGCAAATCTGCTGGAGGTGTCGCATTGCCTCGCGGCGGCGGCGCATATCCACTGGCGGCGTTCCGTATCCACCGGATATGACGCGTATAAACTGGCGGCGTCGCGTATCTCCTGGCGGTGTCGCAAAGTTGCTGGAGATGCCGCATAATCTCCGAACGATGTTCCAGTATCTCGGGAGTTTGCGACGCTTGGCGCCGCCAAGGAGGAGAGATTGAGCTCACAGCTGTCCGTAGCGCAGGTGCTGGCGAACCTGGAGGCGCAGATGGCGTTCCATCGCGAGCACGAGACCCAGCATGCAGAGCGGGAGGCCTTCCACCACGAGCAGCGGAGCCTCCATGCCGCCGAGTACGAGACGATCGCCCGCCATTATGAGGCGTTCAAGGCGTCGGCCGACGCCGCGACGGAGATCGCCGTCCGCTCTGTCGTGCCGGCGCCCGAGCCGCCGCCGGTGGAAGCGCCTCCCGCCCAGCCCACCATGCCGCACAAGCTGGTGGCCCGGGCGGTCGCGGGGCTCCCCGCGGGCGAGCCCTTCGGACCCTCCCGGGTGGCTGCGGAGGTGAACCGGCGCTTCGCCCGGGAGCTGCGCAAGCCCATCGACCCCCGTCTGGCCTCGACCGCCCTCCGCCGCCTCGCCGCCCTGGGCAAGATCCGCCTCGCCCAGAAGGGCGCCCCGCACCACGAGGCGCTGTATACGCGGGGCTAAAGGAGGCGGATGAGGTGCTCGAGCTGTTCCCGGGTCACGGCCGTGAGGAGAAGTGGTCCCGGGTCTCACGCCAGATCTTCCAGCGCTCTCGGGGATCGAGGGCTCCGGCGAAGGGGCTCGACTGCCGCAACTCGTCCGCGAGCTCGCTTCGCTCGGTCAGGAAGGTCTCGATCGAGGAGGTCTCGCCCGCCAGGATCTCCGCCCACTTCCGTGCATAGAAGGGCGCTTCGAGGCCGGACGCCAGCCAGGTCTGTACGCGTTGGCGCGCTCTCGCGAGAGTCTCCGGCCAAGCTTCGAGGCGGCCGGCAATGACGCGGTGATACGCGAGGCTTCGTTCCTCCGCCAGCCGGTGTGGGTCCATGGCAAAAAACAGTAGCACAGGAGATCGAAGGGTGCCGAAGGGTGATCGTCGCTCGCCTGCGGAAGCAGGGCTAGCCCCGAGGTATAAATCGTCAAGCCATAGCTCCGGGAGTCGCGGGACTGTCACGGATCAGGTCCGGTTGCGGCGTCTATCTCTGATCTGCCGTTATCCGTTATTACGCCTGCTGCTCCTTCGCCGATAAAGGCACAGAAGAAGTGTTTGACGGCGTAAGCAGCAGGGAAGCTCGCGCGGCTTGTCCTCCCGGCCTGTGGGCCGTCGCACGGAGGAAGCTGACTCAGATCAACCGCGTCGGCGAGCTTGCCGAAGGGCAATCGCTCCGGGCAGTACAGCATCCGCATCAACGATCAATATCGGGTCTGTTTTCGCTGGAAGGCAGGTTATGCAGACGAAGTCGAAATCACGGACTACCACTAGATCTCAGCATTCCAAGCCGGAAGCTACGGGTACGGACCGTCTCGTGGAGCGGCGCCTTCCCAGGAACGTCCCCCCGACGCATCCGGGAGAGATGTTGCTGGAAGAATTCCTGAGGCCCTTGGGATTGAGCCAGTCGGCGTTCGCGGTCCGCCTGGGGGTCTCCTTCCCAAGGATCAACGAGATCATCCGGGGAAAGCGTTCCGTCACCCCCGATACGGCGCTCCGCCTGG
Organism: uncultured Acidobacteriota bacterium; assembly: GCA_963698025.1. Taxonomy (GTDB): domain Bacteria; phylum Acidobacteriota; class Thermoanaerobaculia; order Multivoradales; family UBA5704; genus DATARR01. Next base: position 6,878,495 of record OY969112.1, read on the forward strand.
CGCGTGTCCTCGGCATGTCGGCTGATTTCTGGCTTGGTCTTCAGCAGGATTGGGATCTCTGGCACGCGATGCACAGCGAAGAAGCGGCAGAGATCGAGCAACTCGTGCCGCTACGGCGCCAGGCCTGAGCCCGAGGAGGGGATTGGGGCTTCCAACCTGGCGCTAAAGCGCAGGCTAATCAAATGCCGCCCCATTCGGGGCGAAGGCAGGGACAAGCCGCAGAGGTTTGCTGGAGCCGCAGTGCGGCGAAGCCCGCGCTCAGAAGTAGCACTACCCCCTGCTATCCCTTCTGCCATCTCGATAAAGTCATGACTGGCGCGGAGGGCGGAGGGCTGCTATCATCGTCGCAGTGCGGCATAACGGCTCCCGGGCCGATCCGCTCAAGTCAAGCAAAAGGGGAGAGACCATGTCGAAGGAACTGGAGCAGATCAGCGAGCTTGAATCGAGGAAGGTGGCGGAAGCCTCCCGCGAGACCGAGTGGAAGCAGCCGAGCTTCCTGCGGGAGATGTTCCTCGGCAACTTCCGTCTCGACCTGATCCACCCGTACCCGCTGCCGGCGGAGGAGCGGCCCGAGTTCGCCGCCTTCTACAACGCCATCAAGGAATTCCTGCGCGACGAGGTGGACCCGGTGGAGATCGACACCACAGGCGAATATCCCGACCATGTCGTGGACGGCCTGCGCAAGCTGGGCGCCTTCGGCATGAAGATCCCGAAGAAATACGGCGGCCTGGGGTTCAGCAACGTCGAGTACCAGCGGGTCATGCAGCTGCTGGGCTCGATCGACGGCAACCTCTCGGCGCTGCTGTCGGCCCACCAGTCGATCGGCGTGCCGCAGCCGCTCAAGCTGTTCGGCTCGGAGACTCTGAAGAAGAAGTACCTGCCGCGCTGCGCCGCGGGGGACATCTCCGCCTTCGCGCTGACCGAGCCGCAAGTCGGCTCCGATCCGGCGCGCCTGCAGACCAGCTGCGAGAAGACTCCCGAGGGGGACTACCTCCTCAACGGCGAGAAGCTCTGGTGCACCAACGGCACGCTCGCCAAGCTGCTGGTGGTGATGGCCCGCGACCCGAAGTCGAAGAAGATCAGCGCCTTCGTCGTCGAGATGGGCTGGCCGGGCGTCAAGGTCGAGCACCGCTGCCACTTCATGGGCCTGCGCGCGCTCGCCAACGCGGTGATCACCTTCAAGAACGTCCGCGTGCCGGCCGAGAACCTGATCGGCGAGGAGGGGAGGGGGCTGAAGATCGCCCTCACCACCCTCAACGACGGCCGCCTGTCGATCCCCAACGGCTCGGTGGGCACGGCCAAGCTCTGCCTGGAGATCTGCCGCACCTGGGCGAGCGAGCGCGTGCAGTGGGGGCGACCGGTCGGCAAGCACGAGGCGATCGCCCACAAGATCGCCGACATGGCGGCGACCACCTTCGCCATGGAGTCGATCGTCGCCCTGGCGACCGAGATGTCCGACCAGGGGAGCTACGACATCCGCCTGGAGGCGGCGGCCTGCAAGGAGTGGAACTCCGACCGCACCTGGGAGATCGTGGACGACACGATGCAGATCCGCGGCGGCCGCGGCTACGAGACCGCGACCTCGCTGAAGGCGCGCGGCGAGGTCCCGATCGCGGTCGAGCAGATGATGCGCGACTATCGCATCAACAAGATCTTCGAGGGGTCCTCCGAGATCATGCACCTGTTCATGGCCCGCGAGGCGGTGGACAAGCACCTGCAGGTGGCCGGCGCGATGATCGATCCCGAGAAGAGCGTCGCCGACAAGCTCGCCGAGCTGCCGAAGATCTCGGCCTTCTACGCCTCCTGGTACCCCACCCGCTGGCTGGGCTGGGGGCAGTGGCCGCGCTTCACGGAGTTCGGGGAGATGGCGACGCACCTCCGGTTCGTCGAGCGCAACACCCGGCGGCTGTCGCGCCAGATCTTCCACGGCATGGTCGTTCACCAGGGGAAGCTGCAGAACAAGCAGGCATTCCTTTTCCGGCTGGTGGACATCGCCAACGAGATGTTCGCGATGGCGACCTCGGTCACCCGCGCCCATGCCATGGAGGTCGCCGGCCACCCGGAAGCGGCCAACGCCGCCGAGCTGGCCGACCTCTTCTGCCGCAACTCCCGCCGGCGGATCATCCAGCTGTTCCACGAGCTGTGGGCCAACGACGACGTCCGCAAGTACAAGGTGGCGCTGCGGGTGCTCGACGGCAAGCACGCCTGGCTGGAGGAGGGAGCCCTGGGCCTCAGCGAGCGGGCCAAGGCGGAGATGAAGCCGGAGGCGGTCGTGCCCTCGCAGCCCGACCCCGTGCCGGTCCCGAAGGTGCGGCCGGTCGGCACGCACTAGGCGAACCCTGACCCCTCTCCCGACCCGGGAGAGGGGCACCCCCGCCCATCACGAAAAACCCGATCCGGAGTCTTTCTCCCTCTTCTCCCGGGTCGGGAGAAGAGGGCCGGGGTGATGAGGGGTTTTGGTAGGATGGCGCCGTGCGCGCCATCCTGCCCATCGACCGCAATCATCGCGATCATCCCGCCCCCATCGTAGGGAACCTCCTCGATCCGATTCCGGAGCCTGGCGAGGTCCTCGTGGCCGTCGAGGCGGCGGGCCTCAACCACGCCGACCTCCACCAGATGCGCGGCAACTACCCGCCGCCGGCGGGGGAGAGCGACGTGCCCGGCCTCGAGCTCTCGGGCGTGGTGATCGAGGGGGAGAAGGGGAGCCCCTGGCAGCCCGGCGCCCGGGTGATGGCCCTGGTGGGGGGCGGCGCCCATGCCACGCGCGCCGCCGTGCCGGTGGGGCAGCTCATGCCGCTGCCGGACAACCTCAGCTTCCTCGAAGGGGCCGCGATCCCCGAGGCCGCGCTCACCAGCTGGGTGAATCTGGTGGTCGAGGGGGGCCTGCAGGCGGGCGAGACCGTGCTGGTGACCGGCGCCACCGGCGGCATGGGGAGCTTCACGGTGCAGCTCGCCCGCGAGCTGGGGGCGCGCGTGCTCGCCGCCGGCCGCAGCCAGGAGCGCCTGGAGATGCTGCGCGGCCTGGGGATCGACGAGATCTGCCTCGAAGGGGCGAACCTGGCGGGACAGGTGCGCGAGGCCACCGGCGGCCGGGGCGCTGACCTGGTGATCGACTACACGGCGGGCCCGGAGATCGGCAGCCACCTCGCCGCGCTCGCCAGCCGCGGGCGGCTGGTGGTGGTGGGGACGGTCGGCAGCCGCAAGGTGGAGGTCGACCTCGGCTTCGTCATGAGCCGGCGGCTGCGGGTGATCGGTTCCGTCCTGCGCGCTCGTCCGCGCGAGGAGAAGGCGCGGCTGACGGCCGATTTCGCCGCCTTCGCCCTGCCGCGGCTGCGCGACGGCCGGCTCCGCCCGGTGGTCGATCGCATCTTCTCCCTGGAGCGTGCCGCCGAGGCCTACAAGGCGGTCGAGCGGGGGGGCGCCTTCGGCAAGATCATTCTCTCGACGGTCTGACGTCCCTCAATGATTGGAAACCACGGTGGCCGCTCCGACCGTCACCGGCCGGGTCAGATACGACGTGGAGGCGGCGAGCTCGTCACGCACGGCCACGGCGACGTGCTGGGCGCCGGGCTTCATCTTGAGCGTCAGCGTGTAGAGGTAGTATTGGCCGAGAGCGCTCAGCACCTCCTTGCTGGGGATGTTGAGCGGTACCTCGACCTGGCGCACGGTGGAGGTGCCCCCCGCCGCGTCGCGCGTTGCCACCAGCAGGCGGAGTTTCCCCTGGAAGCTCGCCTCCCGGTTCAGGATGGCGAGCTTGAACAGGGGGATCTTCAGGCGCACGGGCACGGCGTACTGCCCGCCGTCCGCCGGCGCCGGATCCCCGATTTCCATCTCGACCGCCAGCGGGTTGTCCTCGATGCCGTGGAAGAGCGCCGCCAGCGTACGGTCCGCCATCTTCTCGAGCGCCGGCTTGTCGCGGTAGCTCTGGCGGTAGCGCACCCGCAGGCCCTCCCGCTTCACCTTCACCTCGATCCGGTGATTCTTCCCGTCCCCCGAATGGGCGGGCGTGTAGCCGAGGGAGTAGTAGCTCTCGAAATCCTCCTGCATCCGCGCGAGCTCGGGGAGGAAGTCGTTGACGTCGAGCATGGCCCGCCCGCCGGTGTCGACGGCCAGGGCGGTGAGTGAGCTCTTCAGGTTGGAGGTCTGGATCTGCTCGATGATCCCGCTCTGGAACGCCCGTTCGTCGGGGTCGCTGTCCGCGCCGGCGGCGGCGAAGTTGCGCAGCCCGCTCGCCTGCAGCGTGTAGAGGGTCACCCGGTTGGCGCTGGCGTGCGACGCGAGGGTCTCGAACGGTTTGGCAAGGCTGTACTTCTGGGCGTCGAGCGCGGCCTGGTTGGCCTGATACTTCAGGCCCCCCCCGCCTCCCCCGAACCGCTCGGCCAGTGGCACGATCTCCCCGGTGCTGACATGGGTACCGGAGGTCGAGCCGGTGCAGATCTCGTTGGCGGCCTGGAAGAGCTCCTCGCCGGGGGTGATCGAGATGCCGTCGCTGACCAGGAGCAGGGCCTTGTGGCCGGGGACTCCCGACAGGGAATTGATCATCACCGTCAGCGCTCCGATGGTGCGCAGGCCCTCGCCGCGCATCTGCTCGGCGTAGCCTTCCACCGGCTTGATGATGTCCGGGCTGCACTTCTCTACGGAATCCAGATCGAGCACCGCCCGGTAGGCCGTCCGCCGGGACGAGTCCTCCTGCTGGCCGTAGGTCGGGAGGCTCTCGATCTCGTGCAGCGCCGCGTCGAGGGCGGCCCGGTCGTCGGTGAAGGCGTGGCGCACCCGCAGGCTGTTGTCGTAGGTGGCGAGCAGGACGCGGTCGCCCGGCCGGGTGCTCTGGGCCAGGAACTTCCGGATCTGCTCCACGGCGCGCGTGCGGTTCTCCGGGCGCAGGTGGAGATTATCCACGAACACCACCAGGGAGAGCTGCCGGTCCGGATCGGCCGCCGGCGGCGTCTTCACGTCCGCCGCGACGGCTCCCGCCGCCGCCGGGGGAGCTGCGGAGGGCGTTTCCCGGACGGCGGGGGCGGCGCCGGCGGAGAGCTCCACGAAGTTGCTGACGTCGACCGCCTTGCCGTCCTCGAAGACGGCGAAATCGCCCTTCTTGAGGCCGGTCACCCGGTTGCCTTTCCTATCGGTCACGTAGACGTCGACATCGACGACGTTGACCTCTACCACCTCGCCGAAGCTCGGCGGGACGGAAGAAGGAGACGCGGAGAACGCCGGCATCCAGGCTGCCAGCAGCAGGACGCTCGAAAAGGCGAGGATCTTCATGATCGTTGTCCCTCTTGCGGAGAATCTTCAAGGAATTCTACTAGGCTCCTGCAAGGGCCACGCCCGAGAGGTCTCCTGGGAGATCGGCGCCGGACCGTCCTCCCGCCCGGACGATTCAGGAGGACAGCGGGAGCGGAACGTCCTCTGGAGCTGACACAGGGACTGACACGGGGTCCGCGGCCTCCTCCCGCTCGCTCCTTCGCCGCCACAGTCCCCGCCAGAGCAGGGCCGTCAGCAGGACGCCGATCAGGGTCAGCAGCCCGCTCCCTTCGGGGCCGAAGCCGTCGCCGGTCAGCTCCGGCCTGCCGGTGATCGTGACGTTGAGGAGGTGGAAGAGCCGCACGCCGCTCACCGGGACCGAAAGCAGGCAGGCGACGGCGAAGTTCCAGGCGCCGTGGGCCATGGTGGCGCTCCACAGGCTGCCGGTGCGCTCGACCAGGGCCGCCAGCACCAGGCCGGCGAGCACGATGTTGACCAGCGCCAGCCGGGAGACGTTGGGGTTGACGGCATGCATCAGAGAGAACAGCGTTGAAGAGGCCAGGGCGGCGACCCAGGGGCGCCAGCGCTCCCGCAACGTCCTGTAGACGTAGCCGCGCATGACCCACTCCTCCAGCCCCCCCTGCAGCACGAAGCCGATCAGCAGGAAGACGAGCAGCAGGCCCTGCGGGAGAGGCCACCAGGAGGGGCCGTGCCGGTACTCCGGGCTCACCCCCCCGAAGCGGGCCGCCGCCAGGGTGTCGGGCAGGGCGAGGAGCAGCGCCAGCCAGACCCCCAGGACCACGACGGCCCCCACTGTGGAAGTCGCGGCCTGCCGGAGAGCGGCGCGCCGCCCGCCGTCCGGCCAGCGGATGCCGACGCTGGCGAGCGTCCGGTGGTCGAGGAAGCGGACGAACAGCCAGGTCAACCCGGCCAGGGGTGGGAGGCAGAGCGCGAAGCCCACCAGGACGAACTCCTCCGAGGTCCCGAACCCTCCCCGCCGGAACATGGGGCCGTCGACCAGGGAGGGGAGGCTGTACAGGAAGACGGCGACGACCCCCTGGAGAAAGATGAAGCCGGCCAGGAAGAGCAGCGCGCGCAGGAGCGGAGCCAGCAGGTAGAGCAGGCGCGAACGGGGCCGGCCGGGGGACGGTCCGGGGGGGCCGGGCGATGCGGTCATCTCGCCGGTCGGCTGATCGGAATCGGTCACTTCCAAACGGGCTTCCTCCTCGCTGATGGAGATTCTATGTCCGATGTCTTCCGGCGCTGCATGGCACGGCAGTTGCTATGAACAGAAAGCGGGGAGAGTACAAAGGGAGTTAAACCAAGTTAAGGAGGATCGTCATGATTAACCTCATTCTCATCCTGATCGTCGGTGGCCTCATCGGTTGGATCGCCAGTATCGTCATGCGGACCAACGCTCAGCAGGGCGTCCTGCTCAACGTGATCGTCGGCATCGTCGGCGCGTTGCTCGCCGGCTTCCTGCTGGCCCCGCTGTTCGGTACTGGCAACATCACCAGTGGTGACTTCAGCCTGCCGGCTCTGCTGGTCTCGCTGCTCGGCTCGGTCATCCTGCTCGCCATCGTCAACCTGTTCCGCCGCGGCGCCGTGCGCTAACCGGCCTCAAACAGCAGCAGCTTCTCCGACGGCGGGGGCTCCGGGATTCGTTCCGGCCCCCGCTTGACGTTTTCAGCCTCTACAACTCCGAAGGGTAAGGCCGCAGGCCCGGGCGCCGACTTCAGGTCTTTGTATTTCTTACTCGACCGATCAACCGCTCTCCTACAGCGCCGGCACCTTCGCCCCCTTGAGCGCCGCCTGGACCCCCTGGGGGGTGGTCAAACCCTGCTGGACCAGGACGTCGCGGACCCATTCCGCCGCCATCAGATTCCCGATCTTGGGGTAGTGGAGGAAGTTCTTTTCGGCCATCTCCGCGTCGGGGTCGTACTTCTCGAAGCCGTCCCCGAGATCGATCACGCGGTAGCCCCGATGCCGCAGCTCGTCGAGCAGCGGCTGATAGGTGACTTTCTGATGGTTGTGGCGCAGGCGGACGTCCTTGCGCTGGGGAAACAGGACCACGATCGGCAGCGAGCTGTGGTCGAGGGCCTCGCGGTAGAACTGGTCGAGCACCCGGAACGTCACCTGATAGGCCTCCGAGCGGGTGTTGTAGAGCCCTCCCGGGGTGAAGATCGGCTGGTTGAAATACTGGTTTTGAATGATCCGCGCGAAGCGCACCGAGGGGAGAAAGTCGAGACGGCTCCTGCGGTTGAAGCGCTGATAGAAGTAGTCGTGCTCGCCGAGGCGGGGGAGCATGCTCTCGGGATCGCTCAGCAGCTGCTTGTACTCGTCGATGCTGCGGATCGGATTCGGGATCAGCACCACCTTCCCCCCCTCGACCGCGAAGCGCGGCTTGCTGAAGGGGATGCCGCTGCGGCTGAAGTAGAACGGCCGGAAGGTGTTGACCATCCGGTTGATGTTCTCGGACATGCATCCGATCAGGACGATCCCGGAGTGGTACTTGACCCCTTCGCGGCGGTAGCGCAGGAGGGCCTGGCCCGGGTCCGAGCCGGGGATGCCGAAGTTCAGCACCTCCAAGCCGGGGAGGGAGGATTCCAGCTTCTCCTCCCAGGTGAAGCCGGTGGGCACGCCGCTGCCATGGGTGAAGGAATCGCCGAAGGCGCTCACGCGGACGACACCCGGCTCCGCGTTGGGCGCGTACTCGTGGGTAGCCCGCATCCCCACGCTGTTCGCCTTGTACTGCGGCTTGTTGCCGTTGGGGCGGATGGTCCATCCCAGGTCCGGGTCGAAAACCATGTAGGAGGAGGTGTCGGCGATCTGGGCGGCGAGGATCCCCTTGTGCTTGTCGTTGAGATCCTCGACCACTTGCGGCTGGTACTCCAGCTGCTTGTACCGCTTGAGGGCCCACAACCCTCCGAGGCAGGCGAGCTCGACCACCGCCCAGAGGAAGGCGAGCAGGACGAGAGAGAACACGATTTTCTTGCGAGTCGAGATCTGTGCCATAGGAAGGCCGGCATTCTACTTGATCCCGGCTACCTGATGCCGCGGAGCATTGATCTCTCCCTGGTTTCCCGCTAAAATTGCCTGAGACCACGGCAGTCGTACGTAGTTCGAAGGAGGCCTCCTGATGCAGCCCCGCCCCAAGATCCGGCGTTTCCCCCGCGTTCAGGCCGAGCACGCGGTCATGGTGCGCCTGCTCGGCGTGCGGCCGTTCGAGGAGTTCGCCCGCACGCGGGTCATCGGTCCGGGCGGGTGCATGTTCGTCAGCGAGGAGTCGCTCGGCTTCGGCTCGCTGATGGAGCTTTCGATCGCGGTCCAGGGGCGGGTTCTGAAGACCGACGGCCGCGTCGTCTACGAGATCCGCAAGAGCCCGACCGAGCACCAGGTGGGCATCGAGTTCCTGCGCATCGCCCCCGCCGACCGCGCGTTCCTCGAGTCCTTCGTGGGGCAGCGGAAGAGCGCCGCCGGCTCCGCGCTGAACTGAGGGGAGCGTCCAGGCGTACCCGGAAGGCGAGATGATCCCATGGATGACCGGATGAAGGATCTCCTGGAGCAGGGAGCGGCGCTCCTCACCGCGGCGGGAGCCCGGGAGGTCTATGTGTTCGGGTCGGTCGCCACCGGAAAGACTCAGGAAGGCTCCGATGTCGATCTCGCGGTGGCGGGACTGCCGCCCGAACGCTTCTTTGCCACCATGGCCCGACTGGAGAACCTCTTCGAGAGGTCCGTGGACTTGGTGGATCTCGACGACACCTCCCCCTTCACCGATTACCTCAGGGAAAAAGGAGTCCTTCGGCGTGTGGCCTGATCTCAAGGATCAGATCTCCATCGAAGAGGCTCAACTCCAACATCTGCTGACGCTTCACCAGTCTCTCTTGGATCAGCTACAAGTCAGGGCGCCGAACGCCATTGAGCTCTCAGCCCTCGCTACGCTTTTGCATTCCTTCTATACGGGCATCGAAAACATGTTTCGCAGAATCGCCATCGAAACCGATGGAGGGATTGGGAAAGGAGATGGTTGGCATCGCCGTCTTCTTCTCCAAATGGCTGAGGGAGGGGAAAGCCGGCCGCCAGTGATCTCCCCCGACCTCCTCGAGCGGCTGCAGTCCTATCTCCAATTCCGGCACGTCTTCCGAAACTCGTACTCGTTTCAGCTGCGATGGGAAAAGATGCAGCCTCTGGTTCTGCATTGCGAAGAGACGTTCTCCTCCCTGCGCAAAGAGATCGCGGTGTTTGTATCTCAGATGGAAGAAGGAAGATCCAACGGCTGAGTCCCCTACCGCGGCAATCCCCGCCCGGTCATCAGGTAGGTCGCGAAGCTCCCCAGCCAGTGCCCCCCTTCGTAGTGCTTGCCGGTCACCGAGTCGAGGCCCGACTCGCGGTGGGCCTTGGCGGCGGCCTGCAGGGAGGCGCGGCGCGGGTCCGTGGATGGGAGGCCGGCGGCGATCCCTTCGAGCATCCAGGCCCGGGAGAGGTTCAGGCCGTCGAGATGGGCGAGCTTGCCGTCGCTCGGATCGGTGACCACCGCGGGGGTGATCCACTCCTCTTCACCCACCTGCGGGAGGAATTTCGACAGCCAGGGCGCGTAGTACTCGGGAGGCATGATGCGCCGCATCAGGTCCGCCTCGGCGAGGCAGGGGGAGAGGAAATCCTCTCCGGAGGGCTCGTACTCGAGGGGGCAGGAGTGGTCCTTGAGATAGAGCTCGCGCGCCCGGGTCTCGAAGAGCGACTGGGCCTGCACGTCGCCCGCCGCGCGCGCCCAGTCGATCATCAGGCCCAGGGAGAAGGCGGTCTGGTTGTGCTCGCCGGTGCGGATGGGGTAGGAGAGCTTGGGGAGCCAAGTGCGCAGCCGGCCCACCGCCGCCTTGACCAGCGGATCGAGGCTCGTGGCCCAGCGCCGGGCCTGCGGATCGTCCCACTCGTGCAGCTCCGCTGAGAGCTGGAGCAGCCAGGCGAGGCCGTAGGGGCGCTCGAAGGTCGCCCGCCCCTCTGCTTCCAGGTATTTCACCTCGGCCGCGAGGTTGGCAGGCGTCAGGCTAGCCTCCAGGGCCGCCCGGGCCTTGACGGCGAACGGGGCGTCGGGGAAGCGCCGCGCCAGGCGCGCGAGCAGCCAGTGCCCATGCACGGCCGAGTGCCAGTCGTAGCAGCCGTAGAAGGACGGCGTGAGCCCGCGCGGCGGCTTCACGTCGGCGTCGCCGTTGAGCGTGTGGGCGATCTTGTTCGGATACTCCTTGTGCACGCAGGCGAGCGCCAGGTTGGCGAAACGCTCGGCGGTGGCCGCGTCGAGGTGCTGCTCCTGGGGGGTGGGCGCCGTGGCGGCCAGCGGAGCCAGGGCGAGGGAGACGGCGGTCCAGAGAAGCAGGGAATGGGCGATCATGGCCTGGGATGGTACATCCTTCGATTACAATCCGTGCATGGCGGGGGAGGCGAAGACGTATTCGGTGCGGGAGGAGATCGCGCACAGCGCGATCCACGGGCTGGGGATCGCACTCAGCATCGCGGGGCTGATCGCCCTGGTGGTGACCGCCCGCCGCACCGGCGATCCGTGGGATGTCGCGGCCTCCGCGGTCTATGGCGTCACGCTGATCCTGCTCTATCTCGCCTCCACCCTCTACCACGGCATTCCGAACCCCGGCGCCAAGCGCGTCCTGCGCGTGCTCGACCACTCCGCCATCTATTTGCTGATCGCGGGCACCTACACGCCGTTCACCCTGGTCAGTCTGCGCGGCCCCTGGGGGTGGACGCTGTTCGGCCTGATCTGGGGGCTGGCCATCCTCGGCATCGCGATCAAGGTGGCCGCCGTCGGACGTTTCCGGAGATTGTCGCTGGCGCTCTACATCGGCATGGGGTGGCTGGTGGTGGTCGCCCTCCGCCCCCTGGGACTGGCGGTGCCGCACGGCGGGCTGGTGCTGCTGCTGCTGGGCGGCATCGCCTACACCTCGGGGGTCGTCTTCTACGTCTGGCGCCGGCTGCCGTACCACCACGCGGTCTGGCACCTGTTCGTCCTCGCCGGCAGCATCCTGCACTTCTTCGCGATCCTCCTCTACGTGGCTCCAGGCAAGGGCTGAATCTCTCCTGGCGAGGGCGGCCCCGTAACCTGGAGGCCGGTTTCACGTATAGGGGGTGCAATGAAAAAGGAGACCCCGCCATGCGTGTGAAATTTTTTCTGGCCAGTCTGCTGCTGGCCTCAGCCACGGCCTGGGCCGCCGGTCCTGCGCCGTCCGACCTCCAGGCGCGCCGCGACGCCCTGAACAAGCTCCTCGCCGAGCAGTGGGAGTACACCCTCTCCACCTCGCCGGAGTTCGCCTCGATCCTGGGCGACAAGCGCTGGAACGACAAGATCTCCGACAACTCCCAGGCGGCCATCGACGCCGACATCGCCAAGACGGGCGAGTTCCTCCGGCGCTTCGAGGCGATCGACGCCACGGGTTTCCCCGAGCAGGAGAGGCTCAACGAGGAGCTGATGGTGCGCGGCCTCAAGGAGGGGCTCGAGGGGGCGAAGTTCAAGGGGTGGCTGATGCCGGTCAACCAGATCTCCGGCATCCACCTCCAGGCGCCGCAGTTCCCGTCGATGTTGACCTTCACCACGGTCAAGGACTACGACGACCTGATCGCCCGCTACAAGCTGCTGCCGGTGGCGTTCGACCAGACGATCGACCACATGCGGACGGGCATGGCCGCCGGCCTGATGCCGCCGAAGTTCCTGCTCGAAAAGGTGGTGACGCAGTCCGAGGGGATCGCCGCGACGGCGCCCGAGAAGTCCCCTTTCGCCGCGCCACTCGCCAAGTTCCCCGCGGGCGTTTCCGCGGCGGAGCAGACGCGCATCCGCGAGGCGATGCTCGCCGCGATCCGCGACTCGCTCCTCCCGGCCTACGCCAAGTTCGCCAGGTTCGTCAAAGAGGAATACGCCCCGAAAGGGCGCACCGACCCGGGCATGTGGTCCCTCCCCGACGGCGAGGCCCGCTACGCTTTCCAGGTCAAGGGGTCGACCACCACCGACCTCACCCCGGAGGAGATCCATCAGCTCGGCCTGCGGGAGGTGACGCGCATCGAAGGCGAGATGCTGGAGGTCGCCAGGAAGCTCGGCTACAAGGATCTGAAAAGCCTGCAGGCCGCCATCGAGAAGGATCCCAAGCTGCACGCCCACTCGCGCCAGCAGATCCTCGACCTCTATACCAAGTACATCGACCAGATGTACGCCAGGCTGCCGCAGCTCTTCGGCCGCTTGCCCAAGGCCAAGGTCGTGGTCGTGCCGACGGAGGATTTCCGGGAGAAGGAGGCCTCGTCGGCCGAGTACCAGACCGGCGCTCCCGACGGCTCGCGTCCGGGCCGCGTGCAGGTGAACACCAGCGAGCCGGAGAGCCGCAAGACCATCTCCATCGAGTCCACCGCGTATCACGAGGGGGTCCCCGGCCACCACATGCAGCTCTCGATCGCCCAGGAGCTGCCGACGTTGCCGCCGTTCCGCCAGCAGGGGGGGTACACGGCGTTCGTCGAGGGGTGGGCGCTCTACTCGGAGCGGCTCGGCAAGGAGGTCGGCTTCTACCAGGACCCCTACAACGACTACGGCCATCTGCAGGACGAGATGCTGCGAGCCATCCGCTTGGTGGTCGACACCGGCTTCCACTACAAGCACTGGAGCCGCGACCAGGTGGTCCAGTTCTTCCACGACCACTCGGGCATCGACGAGGTCGAGGTGCAGAGCGAGACTGACCGCTACATCGTCTGGCCCGGCCAGGCGCTCGCCTACAAGATCGGCCAGCTCAAGATCCTCGAGCTGCGCGAGAAGGCGAAGAAAGAGCTCGGAGCCAAGTTCGACGTCCGCCAGTTCCACGATCAGGTGCTCGGCGCCGGCGCCCTGCCGCTCGACGTGCTGGAGGAGCAGATCGATCACTGGATCGCGGAGCAGAAGGGGATGAAGAAGGCGGCGTAGCCGACGCCGCCGGGGCGGGGGACGAGCCTCGCTCCGGCGGACACGCTGCCGAGCGGCTACAATATCGGGTCCAAGGAGGCAACCATGTCCAACATCGTGGACCTGAAGCCGGTGGACCTGAGGCAGGTGGTCGAAGGCAACGACGGCATCTCCGTCGTCCGGGGGAGCGGCACCTGCCGCGGCTGGAACAACATCCAGTACAAGGCCGGCCTGTCGGCCAAGAACGTCAATGCCAGGAAGCTGTCGATGAACGTCGCCACCATCCCGCCGGGGGGCGTCGCCTACGCCCACATCCACGTCGATTTCGAGGTGATGCTCTACATCCTCCAGGGGCGCGTCCGGCACGAGTACGGGCCCGGCCTGAAGAAGGTGGTGGAGAACGAGGCCGGCGACTTCATCTTCATCGAGCCCGGGGTGCCGCACGAGGTCTTCAACGCCAGCGACACCGAGCCGGTGGTGGCCGTGGTCGCCCGCTCGGACGCCTCCGAGTGGGAGAACATCGTCGACTACGACCGCAACAGCGAAGGCTGAGACACCCGGTCCGCCTGCGATTCCCGCCAGACTCGTCCCACTTTCCGAGCAACGGCCTCCTCTCCGGATGGTTCCCGTCCAGGAGGCCGCAACCTCGTCTCATGGAAGGAGCGATCGATGAGCGTTTCCGAGCAGCTTCCGCAGCATCCGAACCTGGTGTTGATCATCACCGATCAGGAACGAGCCACGCAGCATTTCCCGCCGGGCTGGGAAGAGGAGAACCTGCCCAACCTCCAGCGGCTGAAGCGGCACGGTATGACCTTCAACCGGGCGTTCTGCAACGCCTGCATGTGCTCGCCCAGCCGGAGCACGCTGTTCTCCGGCCTTTACGTGGCCCAGCACCAGGTGAGCGACACCCTGACCTGGGGCGGCCTCTACTCGCCCACGGAGCCGGTGCTCGACCCCACGCTGCCCAACCTGGCCCACATGCTCCGCGCCGGCGGCTACCGGGTCCACTACCGCGGCAAGTGGCACATGAGCAAAGGTGCCACGGGCGAGAGCAGCCTGTACGGCGCCGACGTCGGCATCTACGGCTTCGAGGGGTGGCTGCCGCCGGACTCGGGCGAGGACGCCAAGACCATCAACTTCGGCGGCGGCTACGCCAACCACGACGCGCGCTACATAGAAGAGGCGGTCGCCTTCCTGCGCAGGGCCGACGCGCGGCAACCCTTCTGCCTCGTCCTCTCCCTGGTCAACCCGCACGACGTGCTGTCCTACCCGAGGACCTACACGTACGGCTACACGGACGCGGACCTCGAGGGTCCCATCGACCTGCCGGAGAGCTGGACCGAAGACCTGCAGGCCAACCACAAGCCCACCGCGCAGTCGCAGCTCCTGGTGTCCGCCGCCGCCGGCCTCGGCCTCCTGCCGACCCGGGAGAACAAGCGCAAGTACATCAATTTTTACGGCAACCTGATCCGCCACATCGACGGCGAGATGGGCCCGGTGATCGACCTTTTCTATGACCGCGACGGCAACCCGACCGAGCTCGGCCGCTCGACGATCGTCGTGCGCACGGCCGATCACGGCGAGATGGGCATGGCCCACGGCGGCCTGCGGCAGAAGGCGTTCAACACCTACGAGGAGAGCCTGCGGGTCCCCCTCGTCGTCTCCAACCCCGTGCTGTTCCCGGAGCGCCGGGAGACGGACAACCTGGCTTCGCTGATCGACCTCATGCCGACCTTTGCCGACATCCTGAACGTCGAGCCCGTCGACGGGCTCATGGGCCGGTCCCTCGCCCCCATCCTCGAAAGCCCGGAGAGCGCGCCGGCCGTGCAGGAGGAGATCGTCTTCACCTTCGACGACGTCCGGGCCGGGAACCCCAACGCCTCGCCGGTGAACGCGGCCGACCGCATCCGCTGCATCCGCGAGACGAAGTGGAAGTACGCCCGCTACTTCCACGCCAAGGGCTCCTACCCCGAGGAGTGGGAGATGTACGACCTCGAGCACGATCCCGATGAGCTCGACAACCTCGGCAGTCCCGCGAACTCCCGCTACAACCACCCCCTCATCCGTGCCGAGCGCGAGCGGCTGGCGCAGAAACTCGCCGAGGCGGAGGCCCGGATCGTCAAGAAGCACCAGAACGTAACGGGAGGCCCGGAAGAGGGCGATCACCTCGCCGCGTCGCACGGGGAGGCCGGCTGACGCCCGGGAACCCTTGTTATTTGTCCATTGATAAATCAGAATGGACGCATCCTGCCTGAATGGAGGTTCGATGCGTCCAGCTTACCGGTCCATCCTCGCGGTTCTTTTCTGGTCCTCCTGCGGAATCGCCCCCTTGGGGGCCGCTGCCATACCGGTCGCGACCGCGGCGCAGCTGCTCACCGCGGTCAACAGCGCCCAGCCGGGTGACGTCATCACTCTGGCGCCCGGGATCTACGACTTCGATCAGACCCTCTACTGCGATACGCCGGGCACCGCCGGGCAGCCGATCACGGTGCAGGCGCCGGTCCTGGGGCTCGCCCTGATCCGCTTCAACACGGTCGAGGGGTTCAGGATCTCGGCCCCCTACTGGGACTTCGAGAACCTGGACATCCAGGGGGTCTGCCCGTCGCACACCGACTGCGAGCACGCCTTCCACGTGGGAGGGGGCGGGGACTTCACCCGCATCCGCAACTCCCGCCTCCACGACTTCAACGCCATGATCAAGGGGAACGGCGACGGCACCCCCCACGTCTTTCCCAACGACGTGCTGATCGAGGGCAACGAGCTGTTCGACGCCGTCCCCCGGCAGACCGAAAACCCGGTGACGCCGATCAACGTCGTGGGGGGGCGCCGCTGGACGATCCGCGGCAACTTCATCCACGACTATGGCAAGGTGCTGGGGGACCAGATCAGCTACGCCGCTTTCCTCAAGGGGAACTCGCGCGACGGGATCTTCGAGCGCAACCTGGTGATCTGCGAGCGGAGCAACACGGGGGGTATCCGCCTCGGGCTCTCCTTCGGCGGCGGGGGCACGGTCATGGGATCGGTCTGCGAGGAGGGCACCTGCACGCCGGAGCACCAGAACGGCATCATGCGCAACAACGTGATCGTCAGCTGCCCGGCGGACGTGGGGATCTACCTCAACAAGGCCCAGAACGCCAGGGTCTACAACAACACCCTCTACAACACGACCGGCATCGACGTGCGCTTCGCGGCCAGCACGGTCGACCTGCGCAACAACCTCCTCTCGGGGGCGATCCGCAACCGCGACGGCGGCACCAGCACGCAGGGCGCGAACCGCGCGGGGGTTACGCCGGCGCAGTGGACGGCCTGGTTCGTGAGCCCCGCCGGAGCCAACTTCGCGCTGCTCGACGGCAGCCAGCTGGTCAACCTCGGCCAGGCCCTGCCGCAGGTGACCGACGACTACTGCGGCCGGCTGCGCGACGGGGCCCCGGACCTCGGCGCGGTCGAGTACGGCGCCCTCGGCATCTGCGACACCACCCGTCCCGGCGGCGGCCAGGAGATCTTCCGCGACGGCTTCGAGTCGGGCGGGATGGGGGGATGGCTGACGGGGATGTGAGGTAGGACCCGGGTTGCCATGCAGATGGACCAAGATTATCTTTCTGTCGTGCAGATTAATCCCAAGCCCGAGGTCGTCACCGGTCCCGGAGAGCGCTCGCAACGATGGAGGCTTCGGGATCTCCTCGGATTTGAGGGCAAGATGCACTGGGAAGGCAATCTCGATGACCTCCGCCTGAGGGTAGTGCCTCACCGCCGCCCGCCCGGGAATTGATGCCGGGCGCTGGTGGAACCCCAACTGAATCCGCCACCGCCACCTGAAGACTTTCGCGCAAGCTGATAGGATTCCGGCGCCGCAGTAGAAGGGGGAATCGTGCCGGACTTCCAGCAGTACGTCGGTGTGCGCTACTCGGGCCGCAAGAACCCGGGCAACCCCATTGGGGAGATCAAAGTCTTCGTTACCGTGGAGGATCACGAGATCTTCCGCGAGCTCAACGAGGGGCACCCGTCCGGCCGGTGGAGCCGGCAGGATCTCGCCGAGTGGCTCCTCGGCAGGATCACCAGCGGCGAGCCGGTAGTCGTGGGGATCGATCACGCCTTCTCGTTCCCCCAGAGCTACATGGACAGGAACAGCCTGAAGAGCTGGGGTGCGTTCCTCGAGGACTTCGAGGAGAATTGGCCCACCCGCGAGTCCCCGGTTCGCGACCTGCTGCCGGGCAATCCCCGCACCGGTAATCCGGATGAGCACCGCCTCACCGGCCAGTGGACCGCCTTCCCCAAGAGCGTCTTCCATTTCGACATCCAGGACAGCCTCGCCAAGGCCACCCACGCCGGCCTCCCCTGGCTCGACTACCTCCGCCGCGCCGGCGACCGCGCCCACTTCTGGCCGTTCGACGGCTTCGAAGTGCCCAAGGGCAAGTCGGTCGTCGCCGAGGTGCGCCCCGCGCGCCTGCGCCACCGCTACCGCAAGGAGGGGCTCAACGCCCAGGAGCAGGACGCCTACGCCATCTGCGCCTGGCTCCAGGAGCGCGACCAGCTCGGCCTCCTGCGCCCCTACTTCACGCCGCCGCTCTCCCAGGAGGAGCAGGAGAGGGCGCGCCTCGAGGGGTGGATCCTGGGTGTGGCCTGAAGTCCGGAAATATCCTCCCAACGAAGGTTGTTGCAACAGACGATGAGCCGAGCCCTCAGCGAGGAGATCCGTCAGCAGAAGCCCTTCGTCAGTCTGGAAGAGGAGGCGTTCCTCGGCCTCCAGCGGACGGCGAGCCTGCTGCTGCAGTCCCTCGGCCGCGAGCTCAAGGGGCACGATCTGACCCCGGCCCAGTACAACACGCTGCGCATCCTCCGCGGCGCCGAGCCCGACGCTCTTACGTGTGGAGAGATCGGCGAGCGGCTGGTCAGCCCGGGGCCGGACGTGACGCGCCTCCTCGACCGGTTGGAGCAGCGCGCTCTCATCACGCGGCTTCGCGACGCCGAAGACCGCCGGGTGGTACGGGCGCGCATCACGGAGCAGGGGCTCGACCTCCTTGCCTCCCTCGACGAGCCCGTCGGCCGGATACTCGGCCGGCTGCTGGGGAACCTCGGCCAGGAGCGGCTGCGGACTTTCGTGGCTCTCCTCGACGAGGCGAGGAGCAGTAGCTGACCTTTTTTTGAATAGATACCTGTTGAAACGGACATTGGCAGAACAGGAGAGAGATCCTCATGCGTAAACCCATCGCAGGCCTGGAGGAGAGCCGTCCGCGGATCGAGGCGGCGCTGCCGCCGGTCGAAACGCACCAGATCGCGGGGGGTGTGGCATGACTGGGCTGACCGGGATCAATGGGCCCCATCAGGGGCAGCCGCTGGTCTGGGCCGGCCGTCCGGTGGAGGAGGCCGCCGGGGCCATGGTGATGGTGCACGGGCGCGGCGCCACCGCGGAGAGCATCCTGGAGCTGCGGCACGAGCTAGGGAGCCCGGAGCTCGCCTTCGTGGCCCCACAGGCGGCGGGGTACACCTGGTACCCCTACGGCTTCATGGCGCCGATGGAGAAGAACGAGCCCGGCCTCTCCTCCGGGCTCGCCCGGCTCGGCGAGGTGCTGGCCGGCCTGGCGGCCGCGGGGATTCCGCCGGAGCGCACGATCCTCCTCGGCTTCTCCCAGGGGGCCTGTCTCTCGCTCGAGCTCGCGGCCCGCAACGCCCGCCGCTACGGCGCGGTGGTGGCGCTCTCCGGCGGGCTGATCGGCCCGCCGGGCACCCCACGGGACTATCTGGGTGGACTCCCGGGCGGATTCGCCGGCACGCCGGTCTTCCTCGGCTGCAGCGACCGCGACCCGCACATCCCTCGCGAGCGGGTCGACGAGTCCGCGGAAGTGCTGCGAAGGATGGGTGCCGAGGTGACGGAGCGGATCTATCCCGCCATGGGGCACACCGTCAACGAGGACGAGATGGCGTTCGTGCGGACCCTCATCACCCCGGCCCTCTTCTCCCAACCTGGGAGAAGAGGGAGTGGTTAGTCCAAATTTACGGCTTCGTTCCCGCCGCGGCCTTCCCTTCCTCCGCCGGGCGATTCTTCACATACTTCTCCAGCCAGTTGTAGCTCTCCCACATCCCGTGCAGCACCGACTCGCGGCCGCGGTAGCCGTGGGCCTCGAGCGGCAGGAACACCAGCCGTGCCGTGGCGCCGTTCCCTTTGAGGGCGTTGAAGAAGCGTTCGCTCTGGATCGGATCGGTGCCCGAGTTGTTGTCCGCCTGGCCGTGGATCAGCAGGAGGGGGTGCCTGACCTTGTCCGCGTACATGAACGGGGACATCTGCATGTAGACCTCCGGCGCGTGCCAGATGTCCCGCTCCTCGGACTGGAAGCCGAACGGCGTCAGGGTGCGGTTGTAGGCGCCGCTCTCGGCGATGCCGGCGGCGAAGAGGTCGGAGTGGGCGAGCAGGTTGGCGGTCATGAAGGCCCCGTAGGAGTGGCCGCCGACGGCGATGCGCCGCCGGTCCGCCACGCCACGGCGGACCACCTCGTCGACCGCCGCCTGAGCCGAAGCCACGAGCTGAGCCACGTAGGTGTCGTTGGGCTCCTTGCTCCCCTCGCCCACGATCGGCAGGCTCGGATTGTCCAGCACCGCGTACCCTTGCGTGAGCCAGACCAGCGGCGAGCCCGCGCCGGCCCGGGCGAAGCGGTAGGGGGAGTCGGAGACCTGGCCCGCGGCGTCGGCGCTCTTGAACTCTTGCGGGTAGGCCCACATCAGCATCGGCAGCGGTCCGTCCGCCGGCTTCCACCCCGCGGGGGTGAAGAGGGTGGCCGTGAGCTGCACGCCGTCCGCGCGCTTGTAGCGGATCAGCTCCTTGTGGATGCCGGCGAGCTGCGGCGTCGGGTGCGGGAAGCGGGTGAGCTGGCGGAGCTTGCCGCCGGCGAGGTCGCGGACGTAGTAGTTGGGCGGCTGGTCCACCGTCTCGCGGCGCTGCAGAAGCTGCTTGCCGCCGGCGTCGAGCAGGTCGATGGGGATCTCGTAGTACGGCGCCGCGGAGCGGAACAGCCGCCGGGTCTTATGGCTGGCGAGGTCGATGGCGTCGAGGAACGGCCGGTCCCCTTCCGCGGAGGCGCCGCCGCCGAGCAGGAAGAGCGTCCGGCCGCCGTCGGCGGTCCGCAGCACCGCGCGGCCGCGAGCGTCGAAGGTCGTCAGCGGCGTGCCGGGGTCGCCGTAGCGGTCCTCGGAGGAGCGGTCGAAGAGGACCGCGGGGGCGCTCTTGCCCCCCGGCTGGACGATCCAGGTGCGGGTCTTGCGGGTCTTGAACCAGGACTCCTCGATCAGGGCGAGATCGTCGCTCCCCCAGGTGATTCCGGAGAAGCGGAGGGGCAGGGTGGCGAGCGGCGCGGGATCCCCCTGGAACGGAGCGGGGAGCAGCAGGGCGCGGTCGCGCTCGGCGGCCGCGCGGCTGGCGTCGCCACCGTCGAGGGCCTCCACCCAGAACAGCGTCGCCGGCGCGTCCTCCCGCCAGGAGACCGCGCGCGGGCCGGTCTCCACGCTGTCGAACGTGATCGGGATCTCCTCCTCGAGCGGCAGGTCGGCCACCGTGCGGACCACCTTGCCGTCGAGGTCCCAGACCTCGACCTTCCGCGGGAAGCGGTCGGCGGGAACGAGGTAGGAGAACGGCCGGTGAAGCGACTGGACGAGCAGGTAGCGGCCGTCCGGAGACGGGGAGAGATCGGAGACCAGCCCCGGCGCGCCGATCGGCGTGACCTGACCGTCGAGGGTGACCCTGGCGACCCGCGACGTGAGGTAGTGCTCGAAGAGTGCCTCGTCGGAGGCGCTCTTCAGGAGGTCCTGGAAGGTGCGGGCGGGCGCCGCATGGCCGGAGCTCTCGCGGATCACGGGTCCGGCCGGGACGTCCGAGGCCTGCGGCTCGGGGCCGAGGTCCGGATCGACCAGGGTGCAGACCAGCGTCCGCCCGTCCGCCAGCCACCGGGGCTCCGTCGACGCCGTCAGGTTCAGGCTGCCGGCCAGGCGCCGGGCCTCCCCGGTGGCGACCTCCGCCACCCACAGCTCGACGCCGTCCGGCCGGATGTTGGTGAAGGCGAGACGGGAGCCGTCCGGGGACCACTGCGGATTGGTGATGCGCGCCCCGTCCGGCAGGCCGGAGAATCGGCGTTCGGAGAGATCGGAGAGGCGCAGCAGCCGCAGCCCCGTCAGGTAGCCGGCGCGGCTGGGGGCGTGGTTTTGCGGCCGGATGCGGAGGCCTCCCAGCCGCAGCTCCCGCTCCGCCAGCTCCGAGATGGGCGGCAGGCTGGGCCGCTCCATGATCAGCAGCCACTGCCGCTGGGGGTCGAGCGCGACTCCAGGGGTCGGCGGCGCGTCGACGATGTCGACCAGGACCTGCGGCGGCGTATGGTAGGCGTTGTCGGCGGCGGCGGGGATCGCCAGGCCCATCGGTACGAGGGCGATCGCCAGGGCCAGCCGGATCCTCGAGAAGCGGAAAGATTGCATGCGGGCGAGTCTCCTTTAAATCCGTCGCCATAGATCATAGCCTGACCCTCGACATTTGATATTGTTGTCGCGTCGCAGCTTCGCAGGGGCCGCCGTTGTCCGCATCGCCGATTCGCAAGCTCGAACCCGTGTTCCGGGATCGGCTCCTCTGGGCCGGGACCGGCCCCGGCTCGTCGGCCCAGGATCTCGAAGAGATCTGCGAGGTCGAGGAGATCTCCATGAACGCGGCCCTGGCCGCGGTCCGGGCGCACCGGCCCGAGGTGGTGGTCGCCCGGGTGGAGGAGGGGGGGATCGCCCTGCTGCGGGAGCTCCGCCGCGAGCCCGGCACCCGCGACCTCCCCGTCCTTCTCGTCGGCGGCTCGGGGGACGAGGAGCGCTGCCTCGACGGCCTGGAGGCCGGGGCGAGCGACTATCTGGTGGAGCCGTTCTCCCCGCGGGCCCTGGCGGCCCGCGTCGCCGCAGCCCTGGGCGCGGCTCGCTCCCGCCGTGAAGCCGTGCTGCGCGAGCGCGACCTGCTCGCCGAGGCGCAGATGGCCGCCGAGGCCCTCGACCGCAGCGAGGAGCGCTTCCAGACCTTCCTGCGCAACAGTCCCGTCGCCTCCTGGATCACCGACGAGGAGGGGAGGGTGGTCTTCCTCAGCGAGCCGTATACCCGCATGTTCGGCCTCCGCCGCGAGGACGCGCTCGGCCGCTCCCCCTTCGATCTCTTTCCCGCCCCCTTCGCCCAGGCTTTCTACGACAACATCCGCGCCGTCGCCGAGACCGGCGGCTCCCTGGAGACCGTCGAGGACGCGCCCCGTCCGGACGGCAGCCTCGGCCACTTCCTGGTCCACAAGTTCCCGGTCCGCGACGAGCGCGGGCGGCTCCTGGTCGGCGGGGTGGCCACCGACATCACCGAGATGAAGCGAGCCGAGGAGGCGCTGCGGCTGAGCGAGGAGCGCTTCCGTCTCGCCACTGAGGCGGTCAACGGCCTGATCTACGACTGGTCGCTCGCGACCGACGCCGTCCAGCGTTCTCCGGGGCTCCTCGACCTCCTCGGCTACTGGCCCGAGGAGACCGACGGCGTGCTCGGCTGGTGGAAGGGGCAGATCCACCCGGAGGACGTGCCGCGCGTGCAGGGGGAGATCTACGGCGCCATTCGCGGCGGCAGCGCCTCCTTCAGCGTCGAGTACCGCATCCGGCACCGCGACGGGCGCTACATCCACGCCTGGGACAAGGGCCTCGTCGTGCGCGACGGCGAGGGCCGGGCGACGCGGGTGGTCGGCAGCACGATCGACATCAGCGACCAGCAGCATGCGCGGGAGGCGCTCGAGCGGGCTCATCGCGAGGCCCAGGCCGCCAACGAGGCGAAGGATCATTTCCTGGCCACTCTCAGCCACGAGCTGCGCACGCCGCTGACCCCCGTCCTCGCCACCCTCTCGCGTCTGGAGTCCTATGGGGAGATGGCGGGGTACGCGGCCGAGCTCGCCATGATCCGGCGCAACGTCGAGCTGGAGGCGCGGCTGATCGACGATCTGCTCGACCTGACCCGTATCGCCCGCGGCAAGCTCGAGCTCCACCGCCGCGAGACCGACGCCCGCGAGGTGCTTTCTCATGCGCTCGCCACCATCGAGCGGGAGCTCGCGGCGAAGGGCCTCAGCCTGGAGGTGCGGCTCGCGGCCGAGGACCACCGGGTCTGGGCCGACGCTCCGCGGCTGACCCAGGTCTTCTGGAACCTGCTGAGCAACGCCGTGAAGTTCACGCCGCCCGGGGGCGTGGTCGGCGTGCAGTCGCGCGTCGAGCCGCGGGCCTTCGGCGCCCGCGACCTGATCGTCGAGGTGCGCGACACCGGCATCGGCATCGATCCCGAAGTGCTGCCCCGCATCTTCGATGCTTTCGAGCAGACCGACCGGCGGATCACCCGCAAGTTCGGCGGCCTGGGCCTGGGCCTCGCCGTCAGCCGCGCCATCGTCGATCTCCACGGCGGCCGCCTGGCGGCGGCGAGCGAGGGGCGGGGGCGGGGCACCCTGTTCAGCGTCCGGCTCCCCCTCGGGGAGATCCAGGAGGATCTCGACGAGACGGGGGGCTGGCTCGCGCGCGCCCACCCGGTTCCCGAACGGCCCGCCCCGGTGGATCGCCCCCTGCGGATCCTCCTGGTGGAGGACCACGAGGATACCGCCCAGGCCATGGCCGACCTGTTGCGGCTGATGGGCCACGAGGTCGCGGTGGCCGGCTCGGTGACCGCCGGCCTCGCCCTCGCCGAGACCTCCGGCGCCGGGGGGATCGACCTGGTGGTGAGCGACCTCGGGCTTCCCGACGGCACGGGTCAGGATCTGATGCGCGAGCTCGTCCGCCGCTTCGGCTGGAAGGGGATCGCCCTCTCCGGCTACGGCATGGAGGAGGACGTGCGCCGCAGCCACGAGGCCGGCTTCTCCCGGCATCTCACCAAGCCCGTGGACCTGGAGGCGCTGCGGGGCGCCATCCGGCAGGTGGCGGGGGAGTGAGGAGTATCCTTTGAGCGTGGTCGCCACCGAGGATCTGCGCGAGCGTCTCCAGAGCATGCTGGAGGAGTACCTCCGGCTCCGCGAGGCCCACCGCCAGCTCGAGGCCTCCGAGCACGCGCTGCGGATGATCACCCAGAACGCCGCGGAATCCCTCTTCCTCCTCGACGAGGAGGGGCGCACCACCTTCTCCAATCCGGCGGCGGAGCAGACCTTCGGCTGGCAGCAGGCGGAGCTGCTCGGCCGCCGGCTCCACGACATCCTCCATTGCCGCCACCCCGACGGCAGCTCTTCTCCAAACCCTGAGTGCCCCCTCCTCGGAGCGTTCGTCTCCGGCCGGACGCTGCACGACCACGAGGACCACTTCATCCATCGGGACGGCCGGATGGTGCCGGTCGTCTGCTCCAGCTCTCCGATCTATCGCGACGGCCAGCTCGCCGGGGCCGTGCTCGTGGTGCACGACATGACCGAGAGGAAGCGGGCCGAGCGCGAGCTCGCCCGGCTCTACCAGGAGGCCCAGGCAGCCAACGAGGCCAAGGACCACTTCCTCGCGACGCTCAGCCACGAGCTGCGCACCCCGCTCGCGCCGGTCCTCGCCGCGGTCTCGGCGCTCGAGAGCGAGACCGCGCTGCCGGCCGCCGTCCGCGACCGCCTCGCCATGATCCGGCGCAACGTCGAGCTGGAGGCGCGGCTGATCGACGACCTGCTCGACCTGACCCGCATCGCCCACGGCAAGCTCGAGCTCCGCCCCGAGGTGACCGACCTGCGACAGACCGTCGAGCAGGCCCTGCAGGCCTGCTGCTCCGAAGAGATCGCGGACGAGCGGATCCGTCTCGAGCTCGACCTCCAGGGGGCCGATCACCGGCTCTGGGCCGACACCCCGCGGCTGACGCAGGTGTTCTGGAACCTGTTGAAGAACGCCGTCAAATTCACCCCCGCGGGAGGGGCGATCACCGTGCGCTCGCGCCGCCAGGAGAGCCCGGAGGGTCCCTGGATCGCCGTCGAGTTCGAGGACACCGGAATCGGTATCGAGCCGGACGTGCTCCCCCGGCTCTTCCAGGGGTTCGAGCAGGGGAGCCGGAGCGTCACCCGCCGGTTCGGTGGGCTCGGCCTGGGGCTCGCGATCAGCAAGGCGATCGTCGACCTGCACGGCGGGCGGCTCTCGGCGCGTAGCGAGGGGAGCGGCCGCGGGGCCGTCTTCATCGTCGAGCTCCCCGTGGGCGAGCTGCCGGCCGTCTCGCCGCGCCCCTCCGATGCCCTTCGCGCGCCCGCTCAGGAGGTGGAACCCCTCCACATCCTCCTGGTCGAGGACCACGCCGACACCGCGGAGGCGATGGCGGACCTGCTGACCCTCCAGGGGCATCGGGTTACCCTGGCCAACTGCGTCGCCGCGGCGAAGATGGCCGCCGCCGCGGCGCAGGAGGAGGGGAGGATCGACCTCGTGATCAGCGACCTCGGGCTCCCTGACGGCTCGGGGCAGGATCTGATGCGCGAGCTCGTCCGCCGCTGGGGGCTGGTCGGAATCGCCGTCTCCGGCTATGGCATGGACGAGGACATCCAGCGCAGCCGGGAGGCCGGCTTCGCTCGCCACCTGACCAAACCGGTCAACCTGCAGGCGCTACGGGACGCAGTCCGACAGGTGACCGGAGGGGATTGAGCCGGATCAGACCATCTCCTTGACCTTGTCCGAGAGGACGGTGAGCGCGATCTTGCCGCCGTGCGGGGTGCCCTTGGCGAGCGCCTCGGCGAAGTGGACGGCCTGCTTGGCGGTGATCTTGGGCGGCGTGGGGGGCTCGTTGGGGTCGACCACCGCCTCGATGATGGCAGGGCCGGGCCGGGAGAGCGCCTCGTCGAGCGTGGCGCCGCAGGTGGCGGGGTCGTCGATCGTGTAGCCCGCGGCGCCGCAGGCGCGGGCGAAGGCGGCGAAGTCGATCGGGTGGAGATCGCACTCGTACTCCGGATTGCCGAGGAAGACGATCTGCTCCCACTTGATCTGGCCGAGCGAGTTGTTCTTGACGATCACGACCTTGATCGGCAGCCCGTACTTGACGGCCGTGGCAAATTCGCCCATCAGCATGGTGAACCCGCCGTCGCCGACGAAGGCGATGCACTGCCGGTCGGGGTAGGCGATCTGGGCCGCGATGGCGTAGGGGAGACCGCAGGCCATCGACGCCAGATTGCCGGAGACCGAGTGCATCTGGCCGCGCTTGACCGGGATGTGGCGGGCGAACCAGCTGGTGTTCGTCCCCGAGTCGCAGGAGACGATGGCGTCGTCGCGCAGCCGCTTGCCCAGCTCCCAGGCGACCACTTGCGGCTTCATCGGCTTGTCCGGGCGGGAGGACTGCTCGTCCATCAGCTCCCACCAGTCCCGCATCCCCTTCTGGGCGTCCTCCAGAAAGCCGCGTTTCTCGTTGCGGCTCAGCAGGGGGAGTAGCTCGCGCAGCGTCGCCCGGCTGTCCCCGATCAATCCCACCTCGACCGGATAGCGCAGGCCGATGCGCAGCGGATCGAGGTCGATCTGCACCCCGCGGGCCTGCCCCGGCTTGGGAAAGAACTCGATGTAGGGGAAGGAGCTGCCGACGATCAGCAGCGTGTCGCACCCCTCCATCGCCTCCTGCGAGGGGCGGGTGCCGAGGAGGCCGATGCCGCCGGTGGTGTACGGGCTGTCGTCCGGCACCGCGGCCTTGCCAAGCAGGGCCTTGATAATCGGCGCGCCCAGTAGCTCGGCGAGTTGCTCCAGCTCACCTGTGGCATGCAGGGCGCCACGGCCGGCGAGAATGGCGATTTTCTTCCCCTTGCCAAGCACTTCCACCGCCCGGCGCAGATCCTCGTCCGAGGGGAGGGCGGCGCGGCGACCCAGGACGTCCGAGTTGTGATGCGGTACGTTGCGCGGCGTCCGCTCGCCCCCCTCCTGATCCTGGAAGTCGTTGGGGAAGTTGATGTGCGAGACCCCGCGGTAGCTGATGGCGGCGCGGCAGGCGAGGTTGGCGACGTTCTCGACGTGGGCCGGGCCCATCACGCGCGTGTTGTAGACCGCCACGTCCTGGAACAGCTTGTCGAGGTCGACGTCCTGTTGCGAGAAGGTGTCGATCAGGTCGTGATAGGCATGCCCGGTGATGGCGAGCACCGGCTGGCCGTCGAGCTTGGCGTCGTAGAGCCCGTTGAGCAGATGGATGCCGCCAGGCCCCGACGTGGCGAGGCAGACGCCGAGCTTCCCGGTGTACTTGGCGTAGCCGCACGCCATGAACGCCGCGGCCTCCTCATGGCGCACCTGAATGAAACGAATCTCCTTCTGCCGCTCCCGCAGCGCCTCCATGATGCCGTTGATGCCGTCGCCGGGGATACCGAAGATGGTATCCACCCCCCAGTCGATCAGAGTCTCGATCAGAATGTCCGCTCCTGTCTTCGCCATCACGTTCCTCCTTGCAGTCGCTCCTGGATGGGATCCGCTGCCGGATCGTCTGCCCGGAGGCGTGCAAGAGAGGTGCCTTGAGGATTTGGAGCCAAAGGAGTTGGACGAGTACGCTTACCCGCTGATGGAGGGCCTACCTATGTGAAGAGAATATCGGGTAGGTGTCTGGTCCACCCCCCAGATTTAGGGAGCACGCCCGCCCATCTCGCGTGGACTAACGAGAATGCGCAGATCTGGCGCGAATGGCGTAATCTCATAGGAAAATGATTGGCATAGCTTCTTTCTCCTTCTTGATGAAGAGGACGACCGCCTTCGCCAAGGCGAAGAAACATCCGCCCTCGTCCGTCTAGCCGAAGCAGGAGTCTCACGTCGCAGTTCCAACCAGGGAGGATTTATGAAGCGGACAGACATGGTTCTCGCCCTTTTCCTGGCGCATGGCGGGATCTGCCTAGGCCAGCAGCCCGCCGCAAAGTTGCAGAGCCTTCCCCTGTCCGAAGTCTCAGGCGCGGTGAACATCGGCGACGATCGGCTGTTGCTGATCGCGGACGAAGGCTACCAGGTGCAACTTGTGACCGGTGCCCGTGCCGCATTCGAGAAGGCCATCTTCAAAGACAGGTTGAAGCCGCTCTCCCCGGCCACGAACGGCAGCAAGGAGAGCAAGGAGGTCATGGACGATATCGAGGACGTCGCCTGGGACCCGGCGCGAAGCGCGGCCTTTGTGATCACTTCGCATTCCCGGAGCAAGAAACAGGACAACGTGGAAGATCCCAAGGCTCAGAAGCCGCAACGGCACAAGCTGGCGCGTCTGATGCCGAAGAATGGCGCGGTAGAGCCTTCCCAAGAGCTCGGCGTGCTGGAGGATGCGTTGAAGGGAATTCCCCTTGTGCTCGAAGCGATGAAGAGACCTCATCAGGCGGGAGGTGAGCAGGGTACGTTCAACATCGAGGGCCTGGCGTTCGAGCCGTTTCAAGGACGGCTGCTGATCGGTTTGCGATCTCCTCTCCTCGATGATCGTGGGAAGCCGGCCGCGGTCGTCCTGGTGCTCAAGAATCCTCACGCCCTTTTCGATTCAAAAGCTGAGGCAGTCCTAGATACCAAGCCCATACCGTTGGATCTCGAAGGAATGGGAATTCGAGGAATGACCTGGGATCCCGAACGGCAGGGCGTCTGGATTGTGGCGGGACGATCGGCGGATCCTGATGAGCCTGCGGACCACGCCCTTTCTACGGTCTGGTTCTGGGATCCCAACCACGCGGACCGGCCGCCGCGGAAAGCGCCACTCGATCTGCGGCAGCTGGAGAGCCTGGAAAGCGTCTGCGTGCTCGACAGGAGCGGCAAACACGGCCTGTTGCTCATCAGCGACGACGGGGGTGATTCCAAGGAGAGCCGGTATCTTTGGGTGCCTGCTCCCGAGACGGCCGGACCTTGAATCTACTCTGCTGACGAGCCCGCAGGCGTCATCTGCGGGGCTGAGAAACCGGCGTCCGCCGGCCTCCTACCGGGGCAGGGACACCGTCACCTCCGTGCCCTTCCCCGGCGCGCTCTCGATGCCGATGTCGCCGCCGTGCGCCAGCACCAGCTTGCGGGCGATGGCGAGGCCGAGACCGGAGCCGCGCGAGTCCGTCCCTTTCTGGAAGCGCTCGAAGATGCGCGGTAGCTCCTCCGGCGCGATGCCGGAGCCGCTGTCGCGCACGCGGATCAGAATCCGTTGCGGGCTTGCCTGGACCTCGACCGCGACGACCCCTTCCTCCGGGGTGTGACGGAGAGCGTTCGCGAGCAGGTTGAGCAGCACTTGGCGGATGCGCACCGGATCGACTTCGACGGCGGGGAGGTCCGCGGGCACCGCGACGTCGATCGTTCGCGGCAGCGCTGACGTGACGTCGCGGATGAGGTCGCCGAGGTCGACGATCTCCTTGCGCAGCTCGAGGGCTCCGGCCTCGGCGTGCGACAGCGTGCCCAGGTCCTCGACCAGCCGCGACAGGTGGCGCGTCTCCTCGAGCAGCTCCGCGAGGTGGCTCTCGTCGCGGGGGTAGACGCCGTCGAGCAGCCCCTCGATCCGTCCCATCAGGATGGCCAGCGGCGTCCGCAGCTCGTGGGCGACGTCGGCCATGAGCTGACGCCGCAGGCGGTCCTGCTCGGCGAACGCTCCGCCGACGCGGCGGATAACGGTCCGGAAGATCATGGCGAGCGCTGCGACCAGCGCCACGGCCCCCGCTGAGATGGCGGCCACCTGATGGGGCGACCGCCAGAGCAGCGAGACGAGGGTGCTGGCGCCGAGGGCCGCGAGAGCGATGAGCGCCGCGAAGACGCAGCCCATGCGACGCACGAAGGGGGGCGGCCGGCGACGGCGGCCGCCGCCACCGGATGGTGAGAATGACGACGGGTCGCGCCAGCGCCACGGCGGCATCTGTCCGTGCCCCCTCATTCCGCCACCAGCCTGTAACCGATGCCGTACACCGTCTCCAGGTAGCGCGGCGCGTGGGGATCGCGCTCGAGCTTGCGGCGGATGTTCTTCACGTGGCTGTCGATGGCGCGTTCGTACGCCTCGGCGTCGGTGCCGCGCGCGGCGTCGAGCAACTGGGCGCGGGTGAGCACCCGGCCGGGGTGGCGGGCCAGGGTGGCGAGGAGCTGGAATTCGGTCGGCGTGAGGTCGATCGGCTCATCGCCACGGCGTACGCTCATGCGGCCGACGTCGATCACCAAGTCCGAGACGCGCAGGAGGTCGCCGTCGACGTGCCGCCCCTCGCTCCGCCGGAGCACCGCACGGACGCGGGCCACGAGCTCGCGCGGGCTGAACGGCTTGGTGACATAGTCGTCGGCGCCGATCTCCAGCCCGCCCAGCCGGTCGTCCTCCTCGACCCGGGCGGTGAGCATGATGATCGGCACCTCCGATTCCTTCCGCAGGGTGCGAGCCACCTCGAGACCGTCGAGGCCGGGGAGCCCGAGATCGAGCACCACGAGATCGGGACGGCGTCCGCGCGCCGCTTCCAGCGCACGGACGCCGTCGCCGGCGACGATCACGTCGAATCCGGCGAGCCGCAGGTAGTCGCTCACGATCCCGGCGATCTGCGGCTCGTCATCGACGACCAGAATCGTCTTCACAACTCGCCGGCGGCTCCCGCCGCGCGCGCGTTGTTTTCACGCGCGTGAGCCTGCCGGTGCCACTCCTCGAAGCGGTCGAGACGGCCGCGCGGCCCGCAGCCGCCGCCGTACCCGTAACGGCGCCGCCAGAACAGGCCCCGGACGACGATCAACCAGAAGGCGAGGAAGAAGAGAGGCCCGAAGAAGAACCCGAAGCCCCAGGGTCGATGCCAGCCGTAGTAGTAGGGATAGGGAGGCGGGTATGAAGGGGGATATTGAGACGGGTACGCCCCGGGAGGGGAAACGACGATCTTGCCGCTCTGCTCGATGCCATGCGCCACGCCCGCCTGGTAGGCCCAGAAGCCGACCGCGGAGGCGAGCAGCAGCGCGCCGATGAGAACCGCCCAACGAATGCTGTTGTTCATGAGTGCATTCTCCTTTCCATCGACGAGGATGCACGCCTATTGTGGAGCGAGTATGGAGAAGCTCGCTACCGGGGGAGGACCTCCAGCATCACCGGCTGATCCCGGTCCAGATACGCCTGCCCGGCCACGTTGGTGCCGGTCGCCTTGTAGTTGCGGTTCGCACCCATCCCGCTCAACTCGAGGACGAGGAGAAGGGCCGCTGCGCCGGCAAGGATCTGGAGCAGCCGTCTTGATGGATCGATCGTTACGAACGTGAAGCCGGAGGCGAGGCCGCGCAGCCTCTCACCGATCCAGACCAGGGCGGTGGCGGTGAGGGTCAGCCAGAAGGGGAGGGCGAGGAGACCCTGGCGGACGTAGCCGAAGAAGAGGCCGGTGGTGACCAGGCCGGCGGCGGTGAGGAGGAGGACGAGGAGGGCCCAGCGCCGGGGTGCTCCCGGCGTCGACAGACCACAGATCAGGCCGAGGAGCGCGAGCGGCAATCCCAGCCCCCAGCCCGCTCCCGAGTCGGGCGTGAAGACGTCCACAGGTTGGCGCACGCCCTTCAGGCCCCCCGGCCAGTTCCACTGTGTCCAGCCGAGCTTCCAGGCGGAGAAGAAGAGCCCCCATTTGCGCAGGACGAGCCGCGCGAAGTCCCCGGGGTGCTCGCGCATCCACTTCCGGGCGATCCGGTCGCCGTGGAGGATGAATTCCAGGTGCTGCGGATCGGTGACGTCGAGGACGCCGGACTGGGCCTGCGACGTCAGGAAGGCGCGCGAGAAGGTGCCGTCCGCCCGCGGGTTGTTGGCGAGCGCCAGGTTGACCGGGCCGTAGATCGTCAGCGGCACGAACGTCGGCAGGGGCTCGGCGAGCCGTCCGGCCAGCCGCTCGTTCATGGCGGAGAGCTGGACGGCGTTGCGCACCGTCCACGGCGCCACGGCCAGCATCCAGCCCGCCGCCACCAGCGCCCAGGGGAGAAGACTCCGCCGGGAGCGATTCCTGAGTGCGCCGAGAAGTCCCACTCCGACGAGGAGAACCGCGATCAGCACCCCCTCGGCGCGGATCAGCGCCAGGAACCCCAGGATCAGACCAAGGCCGAGAGCGGATTTCCATCCTCCAGGCACGGCGTCCGGAGCGGCCAGCGGATGCTCGAAGCGGCGGCTCCAGAGCAGCAGGGCGAGCATCAGGACCGTCAGATAGGTCCCCTCGGTGACCGGCGCCACCCCGATCACGGCGAGTCCGAAGCTCCAGGCGCAGAGCAGGGCGGCGACGAGCGCCACTGCGCGGCCGAGGTAGGGGCGCGCCAACAGATAGATCAATCCCACCGGCAGGCTGCCGATCAGGGCGATGACGATCTTGACGGCGACGTAGGGCACCCGCTCGGTCCCCGGCCCGGCTCCCACCAGCGTGTGCACGGCCGCCAGAACCCAGGCGAAGCCCGGCGGATGGAAGGGGATGCCGTTGTCGTAGAGCTTGCCGTTGACGAGCGCGCGGGCGTACTCGAAAAAGGTTTCCGAATCCCCCTCGTAGAAGATCGTGTAGGGCCAGCTCCAGTCCTGGTTCGAGCGCAGGAAGGCCAGCCGGTGGACCCAGGTGAGCAGGGTGAGCCCGAACGCCCACAGAGCGTCGCGGTTTCCTGGCTTGGCGGGCGGGGCGGGCTTGCGCGCCTGCCGCTCGGCCTGACGGCGTTCCTTGCGTCGGCTCATCGTGATTCCCAGACGTTTTGGAGGACAGTTTGGAGGATAACAAAAGAAGGGGCCGGACGCTGCGCGCCCGGCCCGAATCGATCGAAGAAGACCTACTGCGTGCAGGTGGGACGCGTGCCGCAGGCGATGCCGTGGGCGTTGAAGGCGTCCCAGATCCGGCAGGCGTTGGGCGTGCCGTTCGCCAGGTTGCCGTCGTCGTCGTCCGCCGCCAGATAGACCGTGTACCAGTTGGTCGCGCCGCAGCCGTTGACCGTAGCAGCCGGGTTGCACTTGCCGCCGGAGGCGACCTGATAGGCGCTCTTGCTGGGGGTCAGGCTCTTGTACCAGATGGAGTCCATCTTGGCCCAGCCGGTGGTGGTACCCCAGCGGCTGATGAGCTGCTGGGCGAGGTCCCAGTTGGCGGAGCTCGCGATGTAGCTCTCGCAGTGCCCCTCGTAACCCATCGGCCCCTGGTAGGCCCCGATGAAGAGGAACTGGTAGTAGGGGCAGCTGTAGCGGTCGCAGTTGATGCCGGTGTCGGAGGCCACCGTGCTCGGCTTGGCGATGGTGTGGCTGCCGCCGGTGGCGAAGGACGCCATGTCGCGCACGCCCGTGCAGGTGGCGTTGCAGTTGGCGCAGGAGACGCCGGGCTGGAAGTTCTGGCCGATGCAGGCGTCCTTGGTCTCGAGGAAGGCGAAGGTGTCGCCCACCGCCTCGCCGGTCCCCTTGTCGGAGGCCGCACCGCCGGAGTTGGTGTCCATGCCGTGGCCCCACTCGTGGAGGAACACGGCCGCGATCTCGCCCGTGTTGGAGCAGCCGCCGCCCGAACGGTAGAAGTTCACCGCCGTGCCGTCCCAGTAGGCGTTGCAGGTGCTGTTGACGTTCATGTTGGCGGTCAGCGTGCCGTTGAGCCACGCGTTGCCGGGGAGGAAGCCCGCCGCCTTCCGGTTGATGTTGGTCAGATGATAGTAGCCGGTGCGGGCGGAGTGGGTATTGCCGGTGCCGCCGACGCCCGGGGTGGTGCAGTCGGTGCCGGCGCTGGTGCCGAAGGCGACGTTGCCGGTGGAGCTGTCGGCCAGCGAGATCGCGCCGCAGGTGTCGGCCATCTTGATGTATTTGCCGTTCAGGGTGACGGTGGACGTGCCGCCGGAGTAGGTGTAGTTGCCGGCGGCGTCGGTCACCTTGGCCGAGCCGTTGGTGACGTTGGCGAACGGCAGCCCCCGGACCACCTCCGGATCGCTGTTGGTCACCGGGTAGATGCCGCCCGACACCGTCGCGTAATCGTTGGCGTCGACGATCGAGAGGATCCGGCCGCTCTTGGCGTCCACCTTCGCCTGCCAGGTGACCGGGTCGCCGGCGCGGCGGAACTCGACCTCCCAGACCAGGAGGTGGCGATAGCCGCTGCCGGGAGCGCCTTCGTACTTCTCCGCCGGCTGCTCACCGGTGGTGAGGGCCGGGACGAGCTTCAGCGTGCCCGGATCGAGGATCTCCTTGATCTCGTCCACCCGGAATCCCAGGGCCTGGACGACCGCCGCCAGCGCCGCCGCGCGGTCGATCTTCGGCCGGGGGCTCGTCCGCACCGCGGCCACCCGGTCGGCGCCGAGCTGGACGATGTTGCCGTTGTTGATGCGGAAGTAGACCTTGGCACCCTCCACCGGCACGCCGCGGTGGAACTGCTGGAGCTCCACGAACCAGATCTGCTTTTCGTCGCCGACGTTGACGGTGCTCCTGGCGTCGAGCCGCAGGTCGAGCCCCGACACGTTCAGCAGCTCGGGAAAGTCGGCCAGGAAGGCGCGCAGCTTCGCTTCCACGTCGGCGGCGTTCAAACCTCCCTGGTGGGCGAGCTTGAGGTCGGCGAGCGCGAGCTTGTTGCCGCGGCCGGGAAGCAGCGGAATGCCGACCCCCTGGATCAGGTTCGGACGAGCGGCCCGGGTATCCCAGCGCACTTCCCATTCATCCGACTGGAAGGCGAAGAAACGCTGCAGGGCGGGATTGCCCAGGGCCTTCTGGGAGCCGCGCGTCTGGATCTCCAGCGAGGGCTGGACCTCCAGCTCGGGAACCCCGAAGCCGCCGGCCAGCAGAGCCGTGGAACCGGCCTGGCGGTTGCTCTCCTGCGGCGGCACGAGCGCGGAGGCGAGGGTCGGGACCAGCAGGAGCCCGGTCAGTGCGAGAAGCGGAAGCTGCGGCGAGAACGAACGCTTTCTCATACTCTCTCTCCTTTCCTGACAGCACAACGAAAAGGGCCAGATCAGTAAATACGGTGCGCAGGAGGGACGAAGGCGAGCCCGCGGAGGGGCCGGGCGGCTGCCCGGCCCCTGGTGAATACAACCGAGGAGAGCTACTGCGTGCAGGTGGGGCGCGTACCGCAGGCGATGCCGTGGGCGTTGAAGGCGTCCCAGATCCGGCAGGCGTTGGGAGTACCGTTCGCCAGGTTGCCGTCGTCGTCGTCCGCCGACAGGAACACCGTGTACCAGTTGGTCGAGCCGCAGCCGTTGACCGTAGCAGCCGGGTTGCACTTGCCGCCGGAGGCGACCTGATAGGCGCTCTTGCTGGGGGTCAGGCTCTTGTACCAGATGGCGTCCATCTTGGCCCAGCCGGTGGTGGTGCCCCAGCGGGCGATGAGCTGCTGGGCGAGGTCCCAGTTGGCGGAGCTGGCGATGTAGCTCTCGCAGTGCCCCTCGTAGCCCATTGGACCCTGATAGGGGCTAATGCCGGAGGCGAGATACGGGCAGGTGTAGCGGCCGCAGTTGATGCCGGTCGCGGAGGTCACCGTGCTCGGCTTGGCGATGGTGTGGCTGCCGCCGGTGCCGAAGGAGGCGAGATCGCGCACGCCCGTGCAGGTGGCGTTGCAGTTGGCGCAGGCCACGCCGGGCCGGAAGTTCTTGCCGATGCAGGCGTCCTTGGTCTCGAGGAAGGCGAAGGTGTCGCCCACCGCCTCGCCGGTCCCCTTGTCGGAGGCCGCGCCGCCGGAGTTGGTGTCCATGCCGTGGCCCCACTCGTGGAGGAAGACCGCGGCGATCTCGCCCGTGTTGGAGCAGCCGCCGCCCGAGCGGTAGAAGTTCACCGTGCTGCCGTTCCAGAAGGCGTTGCAAGTGCTGTTGACGTTCATGTTGGCGGTCAGCGTGCCGTTGAGCCAGGCGTTGCCTGCGAGGAAGCCCGCCGCTTTGCGGTTGATGTTGGTCAGGTGGTAGTAGCCCGTCCGCGTCGCGTGCGTGTTGCCGGCGCCGCCCGATCCGGGAGTGGTGCAGTCGGTGCCGCCGCTGGTGCCGAAGGCGATGTTCCCCGTCGAGCTGTCGGACTTGGAGACCGAGCCGCAGGTGTCGCTCATCTTGATGTACTTGCCGTTCAAGGTGACGGTGGCCGTGCCGCTGGAGTAGGTGTAGTTGCCGCCGGCGTCGGTCACCTTGACCGAGCCGTTGGTGACGTTGGCGAAGGGGAGGCCGCGGACCGATTCCGGGTCGCTGTTGGTCGTGGGGTAGATGCCGCCGGTCACCTGGGCGTAGTCGTTGAGATCGACGATGGAGAGGATCTGGCCGCTCCTGGCGTCCACCTTCGCCTGCCAGGTGGCGGGATCGCCGGCGTGGCGGAATTCCACCTCCCAGACCAGGAGATGGCGATAGCCGCCGCCGGGAGCGCCTTCGTACTTCTCCGCCGGCCGCTCGCCCGCGGTGAGGGCCGGGATGAGCTTCAGCGTGCCCGGATCGAGGATCTCCCCGATCTCGTCCACCGGGAACTGGAGGGCCTGGACGACCGCCGCCAGCGCCGCCGCGCGGTCGATCTTCGGCTTGGCCCCGGTCCGCACCGCGGCCACCCGCTCGGCGCCGAACTGGACGATGTTGCCGTTGTTGACGCGGAAGTAGACCTTGGCCCCTTCCACCGGTACACCGCGGTGGAACTGCTGGAATTCGACGAACCAGATCTGCTTGTCGTCGCCGACGTTGACGGTGCTCCCGGCGTCGAGCCGCAGGTCGAGCCCCGATACGTTCAGTAGCTCGGGGAACTCGGCCAGGAAAGCGCGCAGTCTGGATTCCACGTCGGCCACGCCCGGACCGCCCGCATGGGTCAGCTTGAGATCGGCGAGCGCGAGCTTGTTGCCGCGGCCGGGCAGCAGCGGGATGCCGACCCCCTGGATCAGGTTCGGACGGGCGGCCCGCGTATCCCAG
The DNA here is from genome assembly GCA_963698025.1 of uncultured Acidobacteriota bacterium. Lineage (GTDB taxonomy): Bacteria > Acidobacteriota > Thermoanaerobaculia > Multivoradales > UBA5704 > DATARR01. The sequence continues at coordinate 6,915,336 of OY969112.1, forward strand.
CGCACCTCCCACTCGTCCGACTGGAAGGCGAAGAAGCGCTGCAGGGCGGGATTGCCCAGGGCCTTCTGGGAACCGCGCGTCTGGATCTCCAGCGAGGGCTGGACTTCCAGCAGGGGGGAGCCGAAGCTGCCGGCCAGCAGGGCCGAAAGGGCGGCCTGGCGGTTGCTCTCTTCCGGCGGCACGAGCGCGGAGGCGAGGGCCGGGACCAGCAGGAGCCCGACCAGGGTGAGAAGCAGGAACTTCGGCGAGAACGAGCGTTTCATACTCTCTCTCCTTTCCTGACAGCGCAACGGAATGAATCTGCGATCAGTAGATAACCGTGCGCCGGATTGAGAGAGGCGAGCCGCTGTTGAAGCTCGCGAAGCAGAATTTACAGCTCGGATACGAAAGGTTATTCGACCACCACGCCCTCGAGGTCCTCCTCGGGCTCGGGGACCTGGATCTTCAGCTCCTCGAGCGCCTTGACCAGGACGGTGGCCACCACCAGGTTGCGGTACCACTTCCTGTCGGCGGGCACGACGTACCAGGGGGCGTGCTTCTGGCTGGTGCGGGAGAGCGCCTCCTCGTAGGCCTTCATGTAGTCGTCCCAGCGGGCGCGGTCGAGGAGGTCCCCCTTGCGGAACTTCCACCGCTTCAGCGGATCGTCGAGGCGGGCCTGGAGGCGCTCTTTCTGCTCGTCCTTGCTGATGTGGAGGAAGAACTTGAGCAGGACGGTACCGGTCTCGGTCAGCAGGCGCTCGAAATCGTTGATCTGGTCGTAGCGCGGGCGCCAGACCTCGGGCGGTACCAGCTTCTGGACCCGCGCGACGAGCACGTCCTCGTAGTGGCTGCGGTTGAAGATCACCATCTCCCCCCGGGCCGGCACCTTGGCGTGCACCCGCCAGAGGAAGTCGTGGTCGAGCTCCTCGGGGGAAGGGGCCTTGAAGGCGACCACCCGCACGCCGAGAGGATTGACCCCCTCGAAGACGTGGCGGATGGTGCCGTCCTTGCCGCTGGTGTCCATCCCCTGGAGCACCACCAGCACCTTGTGCCGGTGCTCGGCCCAGAGCGCCTCCTGGAGCACCTCGAGCCGCTCGTTGAGCTCCTGGAGGCGGTCGCCGGCCTCCTTGTGGCTGAACCCCGGCGTGGATCCCGGGTCGAAATCGGAGAGATCGATCTTGCCCGGCTTGACGCGGAATCGCTTCATGGGTTTCTCCTTGTCTGGGATCCGCTCAAAGATCCCGGGGCTGCAGGCCTGTCTTCTTGGCGATGCGGGCGAGCATGACGGGGCCGATCTCGTCTCCATCGTGGAAGGCCCAGACGAAATCTGTCCAGCCTGAGCGGCTGAGGGTCCGGTGGGAGCCGGTCCGCCGCTTTTCGTTCCAGCCGATCCGGAACAGTGCCGCAAGAACCCGGCTCGCCCGGGTGGATGGCCACTGGCTCACGCGGCGGGCACGATGAAAGAGATATCGGACAATTCCGGAAGCGTTTCCCCATGCTCCAGCGCGTCGGCGATGGAGCGCAACGCCAGAGCCTTGGCCCGCGCCAGTGCTTCCGCCCGGGTCGAGCCATAGACCATCACTCCCGGGAGATCGGGAACCTCGGCGATCCAGCGGCCGTCCTCTTCCCGGTCGATTTCCATGGTGAAATGCATGGAGTGAGACTAGCAGGCGGCTCCGGCAGGGTAAAGAAGTACGGAATCTCGCCTTAGTGCCTCCTGTTATCCAGTTGGACCGAAAGGAGGGATTCATCATGCCCGAAGGGTTGATTCGAGCCTGTTCATCCTGCGGCAAGAAGAACCGGGTGCTCTATTCCAAGCTGGGGGAGGAGGCCCGCTGTGGCTCCTGCGGCACGCTGCTGCCGCCCCCCTCCGAGCCCCTGGCGGTGGATCAGGGGGGCGAGTTGACGGCGCTGCTGCGCGAGTCGGGCCTGCCAGTGCTGGTGGATTTCTGGGCGCCCTGGTGCGGCCCCTGCCGCATGGTGGCGCCGGAGATGGCCAAGGTGGCGGAGCGCAACGCCGGCAAGCTGCTGGTGGTCAAGGTCAACACCGACGTCGACCCCAGGGTCGGGGCCGAGCACCGCATCCAGTCGATCCCCACGATGGCCGTCTTCCGGGGTGGACGCGAGGTGACCCGCACGATGGGGGCCCGCCCGGCCGCCCAGATCGAGGCGTTCGTCCGCGAGGCCCTGCCCGTTTCCGTCTAGATTTGTCGTCTAGAACTTGTAAAAAAACGCCGTCCCGGGCATTTGTCCCCCTCTTTCGCGGTTGGATAGAATGCCGGAGGGCGACAGGACGGCCCATCCCTGGTATCCTTTAGTGCCCCTGCGGATTCGGAGGATCTCCTCCGTCCCTACGTTACGAGTCCTGGAGACAGGCCGCAGGGCCTACTACCGCACACTGGAGAGAATGGTGACCGAAGAGACAGCCCCACGACCCCGGATTCAATGGCTCAACCTCGTGTTCCTGCTGGGAACCCTGCTCGTCGCGCTGGTCGGCACGCCCTGGTACATCGTGAAGGTCGGGCTCGGCTGGCCCGAGGCGCTGACCTTCCTGATCATCTGGCTCTTCGTCGGCCTGTCGGTTACCGCCGGCTATCACCGCCTGTTCTCCCACAAGACCTTCCAGGCATCGTGGCCCGTGCGCCTGTTCTTCCTCGTCTTCGGCGCCGGCGCGCTCGAGAACTCGGTCCTCAACTGGTGCGCCGACCACCGCGTCCACCACGCCCACGTGGACCACGACCGCGATCCCTACAACATCACCAAGGGCTTCTGGTGGGCCCACATGGGGTGGATCTTCTTCGAGAACGAGACGCCCCCCAAGAGCGTGGTGCGCGACCTCGACGAGGATCCGCTGGTGCGCTGGCAGGACAAGTACTACGCGCTGATCGGCATCGGCGTCGCGCTGGGCATTCCGCTCGTCGTCGGGCTCCTGACCGGCCGCGTCCTCGGCTGCCTGCTGATCGGCGGCGTGCTGCGCATCGTGGTCAGCCACCACGGCACCTTCTTCATCAACAGCCTCTGCCACATGGTCGGCAGCCGCCCCTACAGCCGCGAGCACAGCGCCCGTGACAGCCCGATCATGGCGGTGCTGGCGTTCGGCGAGGGGTACCACAACTACCACCACAGCTTCCCCTTCGACTACCGCAACGGCGTCAAGGTCTGGCATTTCGACCCCGCCAAGTGGATGATCTGGACGCTCTCGCGCCTCGGCCTCGCCCGCGACCTCCGCCGCGCTCCCGAGGCCGCGGTGCTCAAGGCCAAGATCGAGGTGCAGTTCGAGCATGCCCAGGAGCGGCTGCAGCAGGTGGTGCACGACTTCCGCGAGCACCACGAGGCACGGCTCCGGGAGTCGTACGCCTCCCTCCAGACCGCTCTGCACGAGCTGATCTCGCTGCAGCGCCGGCAGAAGCCGAAGGCGGTGGTCGAGGCGGCCGAGGGGGAGGAGAATCTGCCCCACGAGACCCGCCTGGGCCTCACCTACCGCGCCCTCGAGGAGGCCCTCCAGGAGTGGAAGCGGACTCTTCGCCAGACCAACCGGCTGCCGGTTGCGGCCTGACAGCCTCAGGAGCAGACAGTCTCCATGCGCGCTCTTTCCTCCGTCGTACGGCGGTCCTGCGGGACCGCCGTTCTGCTTTCCCTCTCCCTGATCGCATCGGGCCAGTCTCAGGGCCTGCCTGACGACGTGCGGGCGACCGCCGCGTCGCTCCACAAAGAGGCGCTCGCCGGCACGCGGGCCTTCGAGATCGTCCGCTCGCTGACCGTGGAGGTGGGGCCGCGCCCCGCCGGCTCCAAGGCCTACGCCGCCGCGGTCGATTGGGGACTGCGCGAGATGAAGGCGCTCGGCTTCAGCGACGTCCACCCGGAGAAGGCGACCCTGCCGCACTGGGTGCGCGGCGCGGAGTCGGGCGAGATCCTGGCGCCCTACCCGCAGCCGGTCCACCTCGCGGCTCTCGGCGGCAGCGTCGGCACCCCCGAGGCGGGGATCGAGGCGCAGGTGATCGAGGTCCCCTCCCTGGAAGCGGTCGCCAAGCTCGATCCCGCCCAGGTCAAGGGGAAGATCGTCTTCTACGACGTCCACATGAAACGGACGAAGGACGTCTCCGGCTACGCCAACGCCGTCCCCGTGCGCGGCGCCGGCGCCGTGGCCGCCGCGAAGCTCGGCGCCGTGGCGGTGCTCGTCCGCTCGATCGGGACGGACAACAACCGCACCCCGCACACCGGGGCGATGCGCTACGCGGACGGGGTCGGGAAGATCCCGGCGGCGGCGCTGTCGAACCCGGACGCCGACCTCCTCGCCGCCGAGGTCGCCGCGGGCAAGCCGGTCACCTTCCGGCTGAAGCTGGGGGCGCACGCCGAGCCGGAGGTCGAGATGGCGAGTGTCGTCGGCGACATTCCGGGCCGTGAGAAGAACGGCGAGGTCGTCCTCCTGGGCTGCCATCTCGACTCCTGGGACCTCGGGACCGGCGCGATCGACGACGGCGCCGGCTGCGCCATCATGATGGAAGCCGCCCGGCGGATCGGCCAGCTGCCGCGGAAGCCGCGGCGGACGATCCGGGTGGTGCTCTTCGCCAACGAGGAGTTCGGCCTCTCGGGCGCCCGGGCCTACGCCGAGGCGCACAAGGACGAGCTCGCCCGGCACCGAATGGCCGGCGAGTCGGACCTCGGCGCCGGCCGGGTCTGGCGGATCTCCTCGCACGTCGATCCCGCGAAGCTCCCCGCCGTCGCCGACCTCGCGAAGCTGCTGGGGGTGGAGCAGGGGGACAACGACGCCGGCGGGGGAGCCGACCTCACCCCGATGGTGCCGGCGCGGGTGCCGGTGATCTCCCTCTCCCAGGATGCCAGCGCCTACTTCGACTATCACCACACGTCGAACGACACCCTGGACAAGATCGATCCCAAGGATCTCGACCAGAACGTCGCCGCCTGGGCCGCCGTCGCCTACGCCATCGCCGACATGCCGGGGGACCTCGGCCGGGCGCCGGTGGGGGAAGGGCAGGGGGAGTAGATCTAGCCATTTGCGCGTGCCTTTCCCGGGAGCCGGAAGTGGCTCTCTCTATATCCCGTCGGGTCGTTCTGATCCGGCGGGATTTGTATTTGAGAAAGACAAATCTAAGTCCGTCTATGGAGATGGAGAAGTTACCTGCGTGGTAAGCTCACTGACCAACCGACTATTCCCAATCATGGACTAGGCATGAGCCTGAGGGAGACCCCGGTGGTTCGATGAGACGATCACCCTATATTGCAGCGTTATTGCTGGGGATCGCCTGGATTTCCCCGACCACTTGCCGACGTGAAGTTTCCGAGCGAGGGTTAGAGGCATCAGCTATCAGCGGACACTTGGGTGGACGCCGCGCAGGGGTGCCTCGTTTCACGGACGGTTCTGAAGGCACCATCGGAAACCTTGAACGCGCTGTCCGGAAAAATCCTCGGGATGCCAGAGCTCTCAACGATCTCGGGGCCGCCTACTTCCTGCGGGCTAACCGAGAGAATCATCCTCTTGATCTCGTGCGAGCACTTTCCGCTACTGCCAAGGCTCACGCAGCGAATCCTTCCCTTCCAGAAGCTCGTTTTAATCTCGCCCTGAATTTAGAGCGGCTCTATCTGCGTCGAGTCGCGCTGAAGTCTTGGAAAGATTACCTGTCCGTAGACCGTGATTCCGCTTGGGCAAGGGACGCCAAGCAGCACATCCAGGAACTGGGGCAGCCTGATGCTTCGCAGCAATGGAGCGCGCTGCTGCCAACCCTTGAGGCGGCCGCCCTTCGGAAGGATGATGATCTGGTCCAACAACTTGTCAAGATTTCTCCGCAATTCGCGCGCGAATACGCCTTTGAAACGGCTCTGGGCGGTTGGGGTGAGGCATTTGACGCGAAGGATCGGGAAACCGCTTCGCGCCGGCTGCGGATTGCTTCGCAAATGGGAAAGGCCCTGCAATCTTTAACTAGAGATTCCAGTGTCCACTTGGCTGTTGCCGCTATCGAAAGCGCGGCTGCCGATTCTTCTCGACTCCGGGATCTCGCGGTTGGACACAGAGAGTTCCGGGACGGGATGAGCGCCTACCGTCCTCTCCGGACGGGAGAAGCGGCCGTCCACTTCGCGACGGCCCGAGACGCATTCGGTCGGGCTGGCAGTCCTATGGAGCTTTGGGCGCTTTGCGGACTTGCCCGTATCTGGGGCTACAAGGGGCAGTACGATAAGGCAATTGAAGCTTATCGAGCGATCCTCCCGCAAGCTGAACGCCAGGAGCTCATCTCACTGACGGGATGGACACAATGGGGGTGGGCATGGATCGACGCGCGTCAAGGGCGTCCCACGAGCGCTTTGAGCAGAACCCGTGCGATGGAGAAGGCTTACTTCAAAGCCAAGGAGGCAGAGAACCTGGGAGCAGCCCGCTTCCTGATCGGGCAGGCCTTGATTCTCCTGGGCCAGCGCGAGAGCGGCTGGCAATACAATGTTCTTGCTCTTGAGGCTCTGGCAAGGTTTCCAACAGCCTTCCGGCGTCATGTTCTGCTCACGAGCGTCGCCACGGATGCTTTGGAGGAGGATCTGCCGGAAGCAGCCCTCCTCATGCAGGCAGAGGCACTCCGCGTTGCCCAGGAGGTACATGATCCCATTCGTCTCACCGAGGCCCATGCAGCTCGTGCCAAGCTCCTCTCTTTCTTGACGCGAAGCGACGAAGCTATCAGCGAGTTGGAGGCCGCAATCATCACAGTCCAAGGGGCTCCTCGGGATGCCACCGGACGCAAGCTGCGCGCCGACTTGCTTTGGACAGAGGGGGAGGTCTGGTTGCGTCAAGACCCTCGAAATGCGCTGGAATCTCTGTCACGGGCCATTGGCGAGTACCAGGCGCTCAAGGCTTCTGCAGCCGTTGCTTACGCCTCGCTCACACGTGCCCAGGCCTATCAAGTCTCGGGAATGGATCGAGAGGCAGAAGCGGATCTCGAGCAGGCCCTTAAAATCCTGGAAGATCCTGCCACCCACGTCCAGGATGAGGATCTCCGTCTTTCCTATGCCGATTCCATCGAGGGTGCATATGATGAGGTGATCCGTTTCCAGTGGGAGAAAAACCACGACCCTCAGGGTTCTCTCCGGACTCTGGAACGGTCTCGTAATCTCTTTGCCGCGTCCCAGAAGAAGCGGGTACAACTTGATTTATTGCCTGGAGACGGAGTTGTCGTCGAGTATGCTCTCCTCAGAGATCGTCTGCTGGTCTGGGTGCTGGATCGCCATGGCTGTAAGATTTTTGAAAACAAAATTCAAGCTTCAGCTCTCGATGCCCTGGTGGAGCAATTCACGGAAAATCTCAAGAAGGGTTCAGGCGAGAAGCAGGTCAAAAACCTTGGCGCCGAACTTCACAATCTTCTCATTCCGAAAATGGTCTCTGATTTGAGCGAGGAGCGGGTCGTCTATTTCATCCCCGATAAGTCCCTCAATAAAGTACCGTTTGCAGCTCTCTGGAACGATCGATCGGGCCACTATTTCATAGAAGAGCACCCTGTCGCCATCTCCCCGAGCCTTGAACAGTTACAGCAGGGCCAGGACACATCGCGAGCAGCAGTGGGTAATCCCATCAGGTCCGCCCTCCTGGTCGGTAATCCGGCGTTTGACCACGGGCTTTTTCAAGATCTTGCCGGCCTTCCTTATGCAGAAGCCGAAGTCGCAGATGCAGGGAGCAACTTTGAGACCTCCGAGACTCTCGATCCGGAGCAAGCAACCAAATGGAACATCCTTGACCGGCTAGATCGATTCGATGCATTTATATTTGCCGGTCACGCAATCATCAACCAAAGCAATCCCTCCCAATCTTACCTGGTCTTGGCGCCTACGCAAGAGCCTCCAGATCCCGGGCTGCTTTCGGGAAGCGAGATCCAGAAGAAGAGATATCATCACCTGCAACTCGTCGTTCTTTCCACCTGCTCTTCGATTGGACCACGTGCCGTCCGGGCGTCAGGTCTAATTGGGATTGCTCGTCCCTTCTTGACGGCGGGAGTTCCGAGTGTGGTGGGAACTCTTTGGAACGTGAACGATAATAATAATGCGGCGCTGTTGCCGATTTTTTATCGCGAAGTAGCGAATGGTGTACCAATTGTTCAGGCTGTGCGGGAGATGCAGGTTGCGGCCATTCATCATGAGGATTCAAAGATCAGGGCTCGTCAGGATTGGAGCTCGTTCGAGGTCGTTGTTAGTCGTTGAGGGGTAGGCTTGTCGGTTCACGTTAATTGATTGTGCTCGCACCTCGGCGAGTGCATTTAGCGGAGGTCTGTAGATGAGCAACACGATGAGTATTATGTTCGGAGGTCTTCTGCACTTTGTGGAAAACGAGAACAAAGACAAGGCTGTCAAGATGTGTGTAGTGCTGCCGGAGGCTCCAGGCCATCATGCTGTGATCCGTGCTGATCTCTTATCCCGCCTCGTGGATTCTGATGGTGGGGCACATTCAGGGGTCAATATCGACGGCAAAAGAGTTTACTTGAGGTTTTCGAGAGAAACGGCAACGGAAAGGAGTATGGATTTTGAAGGCCCAGTGGTGAGCGGAGACCCTAAGGGCGTGGTTCCCATGGAAGACATCGCAGGTAGAAACGCCGATCGAAATCCTGCCATTGTCAGCGACAAGATCGATACTACGATAGTGCGATCTCAGATTCTCCTGACGGAAGGCAGTTTTTCCGTGCCGGCCTCTGACCCTGCCGGCCTTGAGCTTCCTGATCGGAAACGTATCAATATAGCTGGATTCATTACCATGACCGTTTCGCAAGTAGTAACCGCGGAGGTCGTGCTGACGGATCTTGCGGACTCGGCAAAACCAGAGGAGGTTTATAAGATAGAGGGAATTAATATCGAAGGAAGCATTCCTGGACTCAGGATTGTCTATCTATGCAGGGACAAGGCGCATAATGTCAACGATCTTGACGAAGATTTCGCCTATCACTATCAATTGCTGCTCCCTGAGAATAAGGCTGCGGTGCTAAAAGGGGAGCATTTGCCGAGGATAGTAAAGCTGACGAAGGCGTCTGCGGACGATGGGCTATGGTCACTAACCCCCAAGGGATGTAATTGTGCCCCTAGTAGAGGTCTATCACGGCCCTTTGATCTGGACGTATTCGCAACGGATGCCAGTAAGATAACGGCTGTCGAGGATTCATCCATTGAGTCGAACCCGACTGTATCGCCGCCTGATGTGTATTGACCGAGCTCCTACCTTTTCATATCTTCCTCACTGCCGAGGAGGAGCCCTTAATGCCCTACACCTACACCAGCTACCTACGTCTCGACGAGCTTCTCGACCTTCAGACGCCGGCCTCCCGGGAGGCGTCGGGGGGGAGGAGCATGACGAGATGCTGTTCATCGTCATCCACCAGGTCTATGAGCTCTGGTTCAAACAGGTGCTCCATGAGGTCGAGCTGCTGCGGCGCTCGTTCGAGGAGAACGACCGCCCCCTGGTCCTCGCCACCCTCAAGCGCATCCTGACCATCTTGAAGACCCTGGTCACGCAGGTGGACATCCTGGAGACCATGACCCCCGTCTCTTTCTCCTCGTTCCGCCACCGGCTGGATACGGCGAGCGGTTTCCAGTCCGTCCAGTTCCGGGAGATCGAGGCCGTGCTGGGACATCGCCGGCCGGGGATGGCCCATCACCTCGCCGAGGGGAGCCCGGAGCGCCGGCTCGTCGAGCAGCGGCTCGAGGAGCCGAGCGTCTACCACGCCTTCCTGGGGTTTCTCTCCCGCGGCGGCTATGAGATCCCGCAAGAGGTGCTGGAGCGGGACGCCGCCGAGCCGGCGGTCGAGGACGAGCGCGTGCGGGAGATCCTGGTCCGGATCTACCGCTCCGATCCCGAGAATCGCGACGTCTGCGAGCGGCTCGTCGATCTCGACGAGGGGCTCCAGGAGTGGCGCTACCGCCACGTCAAGATGGTGCAGCGCACGATCGGCATGAAGATCGGCACCGGCGGCTCGGCCGGCGTCGAGTACCTCAAGAACAGCCTCTTCAACCCCCTTTTTCCCGATCTCTGGGCGATCCGGACGGCGCTGTAGGGCAGCGCTGCCTCGCCTCCGCCTCTCCGGCGAAGAACGACCCCTTGGCCGATTCGCAGGCGGCCCGGCTCGCCGCCGAGAGCCGGCTGCCGGCACAGCACCACCCCTGGGACGGCGCGGTGGCCTCGGGCTCGGCCGGTGGGGCCAGGGTCACGTAGAGCGGCGGCACCGGCGCGGCCGGCCGCGGCCGCTCCGGCGGCAGCTTCCGAGGGACTCTCGGCGGCGAGAAGTAGAGCAGCCCGGCGCCGAAGATGCAGAGAAAAGCGACGAGGAGCTTCGGGACGATGCCCCAGCGGCTGGATTCTAGAAGACTGAGATCGGGTTCGTCGGGTTCCATCGCGGGCCAGTCTCTCACAGGGAAAGGCCGCCGTGGAGTGGCGGTTGTGGCCGTTTGGCAGTACAATGAATGCCAGTTGGCGGAAAGGAGGGGACCCCATGCCGGCAACAGCGGAGATCGTGGAGGCCTTGGGCGGGGCGGAGACCGGTAGAGGCCGGGTCGATTCCCCCGAGGAGCTGAAGGATTGGATTCGCCAGGGGCTGCCGTTCACCTCTCTGGAAAAAGTCATGGAGCGCTTCGGGATCAACCGCGAGGAGATCTCCTCGGCGCTCGACCTGCCGCCGCGCACGCTCGCCCGGCGCAAGCAGGAGCGCCGGCTCCGGCGCGACGAGTCGGACCGCCTCTTCCGGCTCGTCCGCATCGCCTCGCAGGCCTCCGAGGTCCTGGGCGGCGAGGGGAAGGCCGGCCGCTGGCTCCACACGCCCAACCGGGCCCTGGGCGGCAAGCCGCCGCTGGAGCTGCTGGACACCGACCTCGGCAGCCGGCAGGTCGAAGAGGTCCTCGGCCGGATCGAGCACGGCGTCTACAGCTGAATCCAGCGGACGATGCCGCCGACGAGGCCCAGCTGACGAGGTGATGAGCTGATGCCCCCGCGTACGGCGGGACGGACGGTCTGGCGGCTCACCTCGGCGCGCTACGGCGACCGCGCCTTCGACGGCGAAGGGGCCAGGATCTATGGCGGGCGCTGGAACCATCCCGGCGTCGCCGTCGTCTACTGTTCCTCGACCCTCTCTCTGGCCGCGCTCGAATACTTCGTCCACGTGGAGCCCGAGCTCGCGCCCCCCAACCTGGTGGCCGTCGCCGCCGATCTGCCGTCCGGCCTGGAAGTCGAGACGCTGGAGGTGGAGGCCCTGCCCGCGAATTGGCGTACTTATCCCGGGCCCGAGCGGCTGCGCGATCTGGGGACCGGCTGGCTGCGCTCCGGGCGGACCGCCGTCCTGCAGGTCCCCTCGTCGGTGATCCCCCACGAGATGAACATCCTGCTCAACCCCGCCCACCCCGACTTCGCCAGAATCCGCCTCCACGCGGCGGAGCCGTTCTTCTTCGATCCGCGGCTGTGGAAGCGGGTGGGCGGCGAGGTTTAGGAATCAGGGCGCAGCATGCTGCGCCCCTACAGCCTATTTGCCCTTCGGCACCAGCCGCACGTCGTCGATCTGGAGCCGGAACGGTCCGAGGGCGGGGCCGCCGCCCAGGAAGATCCCCAGGATGTCGGTGCCGTCGAGGCCGAGGTCGGCGAAGGAGTAGGTGACGCGCTTCCACTCGGGGCCGGCGGCGAAGGTCTTCTGCACCGGCAGCCGACCCAGGTGGGTGGCGAAGGCCATGAACTGGAAGTTGCCCCCGGCGTCGCTCTTCGCCTCGAAGGAGACGCCGCTGAAACCCGACAGGTCGGACGGCGCCATCGGCTGCGGGCCAGGGAGGAACATCACGCCGGACCAGGGGTAGGCGAACCCCTGGCGGACCTCGCCCGAGATGGCGAGCGACTTCTTGCTGCCGTTCGCGCCTCCGGCCACGACCTCTTTCTGCACGATCGACTTGCCGCCGGCGAGCTGGTCGGTCGAATCCGTCCAGGGGGAACCGAAGCGGGCGGCGAAGGTGCCGTCCTCGAAGCCGCTGATCTCACCCGACGCGGGGGCCGTCGCCTTGGCCGCGGGGGCCGCCGCCTTCTTCTCCGCCTTGGGGCGCGGCGTCTCATGCCCCCCCTTCCAGATCCGCTGGATGCCGCGGGTGGCCGTGATCTCGGTAGTCGGGTCCCCCTTCACCAGCACGAGGTCGGCGCGCAGCCCGGGAGCGATGCGCCCGCGGTCCTTCAGGCCGAACACCCGCGCCGGGGTGGCGGTGGCCGCGGTCAGCGCCGCGGTGGGGGAGAGGCCGGCCGAGACGAGCAGCTCGAGCTCGCGGTGGATGCTGGCGCCGTGGGTCGTGCCCGGGTTGGGCGAGTCGGTGCCGGCGAGGATCGGCACGCCCGCCTTGGCGAGCTGGCCGACCGCCGCCAGGGCGTTCTTGAAATCCAGCTTGGCCGGGAACGACTTGGTCAGGTTCTGCACCTCGTCGGTCCGCAGGTAGGGGGAGAGGCGGGGGTCGTCCGGCAGCGCCTTGCCGCTGGCGGTTCCCGCCGTGCTCTCGACCACCGTGAGGGTGGGGATGACGAACGCCTTGTGCTTGACAAGCAAGGCGGCGAAATCCGGCTCCGGCGCCCGGTCGGTGAAGATGTGGGCGAGGCCGTCCGCGCCCGCCTCGATCGCCTCCCGGGCGGCGGTCTCGGTGCTGATGTGGACCACCGCCAGCTTCCCCCGCTTGTGGGCCGCCGCCACCAGCGCCGCGACGGTCGCGCGATCGAGCGTCGGGATTTTCCGGCCGTAGGGGGAGCCGTCCTCGATCACGATCTTGATGTAGTCCGACCCCTCGGCGACGCGGGCGTCGACCCAGCCTTCAGCCTCCTCCGGCTTGGTAAGGGTCGGGATCGTCATGCCGTACTCCGTGCCGTGGCCGCCCGGGGCGGTGGCGAGGGTGCCCGCGCTGTAGAGGTCGGCGCGGCCCGGGGCGCCGGTCTTCGCCTGTTCGTCCCGCATCTGCCTGGCGAAGTCGGCGGCGGTGAACATGTCGAGCTCGGTGGTGACGCCGAAGACGAGCGCGCGCTCCAGCGCATCGGCCCAGGTGTGGGTGTGGCTGTCGATGAAGCCCGGCAGGATCGTCATCCCGGTGCCGTCCACGATCTCGGCGTTGGCGGGGGTGGCGGCCTTCTCGCCGGCGGCAACGATCTTGCCGCCCTGGAACACCACGGTCCCCTGCGGGATCACCCGGGTGCCGTCGAAGATGCGGACGTTGGTGATGGCGACCGGCCTGGGAGCGTCCTGCGCCCGGGCCGCGACGGCGAAGCTCGCGGCCAGAACGATGGCCGTGAGCGCGAGATTCTTGAATCGGTTCATGAGAATGACTTCCTCCTTCGGGCATAGTCTCTCGCAGGGGGGGCGCGCGCTCCAGCCCCGAACGTCACGAGTTGGGGGTGACGTTTGTCATGGGCCGGCCCTCATCACCCCGGCCCTCTTCTCCCGACCCGGGAGAAGAGGGGGTCCCTTCGATGTCGTTTTTGCCCTTTCTTTTTGCTGTTCTCCCCTCTCCCGGGTCGGGAGAGGGGCCGGGGGTGAGGGTTCACTCCTCCTGCGCCACGTACCGGAACACCTCGGCCGGCCCGGGAGCGTAGCGCACGGCGCGGATCGCGCCATGGCCACCCACCTCGGCGCCGAGATAACGGCCGGAGCGGGTCTCGAGGGCGATCGAATCGCCGGGCAGGATGGCGCTGACCCCGCCGGTGCCGCCGATCTTGTGGAGGATGAACCGCTCGGACGCGCCGGCGGTGGAGGCGGTGGCGAAGACCTGCTTGCCGGAGCCGGTCTGGACGCTCAGGTAGAGGCCGCCGTGGGCCTGGAGGCTCACCGGGTCGCCGTTCTGGAGCGCGCCGCCGTTCCAGTCCTTGAGCGTGAAGGTCTCCCAGAAGCCGCCGCGTATCCAGCGCCCGGCGCTCACCGAGCCGTCGCCGTCGCTGTCCACCGAGACGTACTGGTTGGAGTAGCTGCTCAGGGCCACGCGGTAGAGGGAGGCGTGGAGCTGGCTTTCGAGCGTCTCCCAGACGGGCGCCCGCCCGCCGTCGGGGCGGATCAGCCAGAACCCGCGCAGATCGCGGTTGCGGGGGCGGCCGGCGTAGGTCTGGAGCGCCTCGTTGCAGTAGACCTGCCAGTAGACGGCGTAGCGCACCCCCCAGCCGACGGCCGCCTCCATCAGCTCGCGGACGCGCTCGAACCGCTCCCCCTCGGGCGCTCCGTGGTCCTTGGCCATACCGAACTCGCCCAGGTAGAGGTTGTACCTGCCGAACAGTTCGTTGTCCGGCGCCTTCGACTCCAGGTAGTCGAGCGCGCGGGTGAGCTGCTCGGGGGTGAAGCCGAGGTCCCAGCTGGAGTAGGAGTAGAGATCGCAGTGGGTGTGGGGGATGACGTCGTTGGTGGCCGTCACCTTGCCCGCCATGGCGTCGGCGAGGAGGTTCACCTCGGCGGCGTGGAACACCCGGACGCCGTGGAAGCCGACTTCCTGCCGCGCCTGCCGCACGCCGTCCTGGCGGGCGTTCCACCAGTCGATCATCCCCTGGATGCGGACGGGATCGGGATCGGCGCCCGCGGCGAGCCCCTGGCGCAGGATGTGGTCCCCCTCCCAGTTCTGCAGGATGAAGGTCTTGCCGGAATCCGCGTAGGTGGTGAGGAGGTACCGGGTCAGCTGGTACATCTGGTCGCGCTCGGCGGCCGCCTCGCCCGGCGTCAGACCGTCGAGGAACTGCGGCACGCCGGAGACCGGCGTGGTCTCCAGGATGAAGGTCGAGAACGGCTTGGCGAACAGCTCCTGGACGTACGGCCGCTGGGCCAGCTCGACCAGGGTCGCCGGCAGGGGGGACCAGTCGGAGTTGAAAGGGTAGAGCTCCTGGATGTTGGTGGGAACGAAGAAGACCTTGATCACCCGGCTCCCCAGCTCCAGGACGCGGTCCGCCCCCTCGTTGAGATAGTCCTCGCCGGTGAAGTTGTAGCGGCCGGCCGCGTGGGCCACGCCGAGCACGTCGCGGGCGTCGGCGGCTCCGGCCGGAGAAACGGCCGGCAGGAGGAGAGCCGCCGCGAGCGTCCAGCGAAGAACACGGCTGGAGAGGTGCATCTTCTATATTGTACGCGGCGTGGGGCCGGGGCGTTGGACCCTCATCACCCCGGCCCTCTTCTCCCGACCCGGGAGAAGAGGGGGTCCCCTTCGATGTAGCTTTGCCTTTCTTTGCTGTTCTCCCCTCTCCCGGGTCGGGAGAGGGGCCGGGGGTGAGGGTTTGGAAAGGAGACGCGCGATGAAAGCGGCGGTGATCGACGGCTACGGCGGCAGCGGCCGGCTCGTGGTGCGGGAAGTGGCGGAACCGGGGGAGCCGGGGACGGGGCAGGTGCTTCTGCGGGTGCGGACGGCGAGCGTCAATCCGGTCGACTGGATGATTCGCAAGGGGGAGCTGCGGCTGGTCATGCCCGCGAAGTTCCCGCTGATCCTCGGCCACGACGCGGCCGGCGAGGTCGAGGCCGTGGGTCCCGAGGTGACCCGCTTCCAACCGGGCGACGCGGTCTACGGCGGCATCGACACCCGCCCCCAGGGGGGCTCCTACGCCGAGCGGGTGCTGGCGCGCGAGTCGGCTCTCGCGGCCAAGCCGCCGTCGCTCTCCTTCGAGGAGGCGGCGGCGCTGCCTGTCGCCGGTCTCACGGCCCTCCAGTCGCTCCGCGACAAGGGGGAGCTGGCCGCGGGCGAGCGGGTGCTGATCAACGGCGCCTCCGGCGGGGTGGGGCACCTCGCCGTCCAGATCGCCGCCGCCCTGGGCGCGCGGGTCACCGGGGTGAGCAGCCGGCGCAACCTCGACTTCGTCCGCTCGCTGGGAGCGCAGGAGGCGATCGACTACGAGGAGGAGGATTTCGCCGGCCGCGACGACGCCTGGGACGTGCTCTTCGACGCCGTCGGCAACCGTTCCTATCAGGACTGCGAGCCGTCGCTGGCGCGGGAGGGGGGGATCTACGTCACCACCCATGTGGGCCCGCGGCCGATGCTCAACGCGGCGTTCACGAGCCTCGCGGGCCTCTTCGGCCAGAAGAAGCGGGCGCGGTGGATCATGGTGAAGCACCGGGCCGAGGACCTCGCCGTCCTCAGCCGCCTCGTGGACCAGGGGCGGCTGCGGCCGGAGATCCAGGAGGTCTTCCCGCTGGAGAAGATCCACCAGGCCCACGACCTCAGCGAGACCGGGCGGGTGCGCGGGAAGCTGGTGGTGCGGGTGTCGGAGGGGGGGTGATCTGAGGCTACGGCCGCGGCGGGGAATCCGTCTATGATCCCCCCAGCCTCGAGAAAGGGGAAACTCTGATGGAGATCGCCGCCGGTGTCGCCGTGGTCCTGGTCGCCGTTCTGCACCTCTACATCCTCGCGCTGGAGATGTTCTTCTGGAAGAAGCCGCTCGGCCGCCGGGCCTTCGGCCTGCGCCCCGAGCTCGCCGAGGCGACGGCGCCCCTGGCCGCCAACCAGGGGCTCTACAATGGATTCCTGTCGGCGGGCCTGCTCTGGGGGCTGAGTCTGGGCGCCGCGGGCTTCTCGATCGAGATCTTCTTCCTTCTCTGCGTGATCGTCGCCGGCGTCTTCGGGGCGGTGACCGCCAGCCGGAAGATCCTCTGGGTCCAGGCGTTTCCCGGCGCGATCGCCCTCGCCCTGGTGCTGCTGGCGCACCGCTGACGGCCACCGCCTGGAGGGTATACTTCCCTCCATGCGCCGCCTCACATTTCTCTTGCCGATCCTGCCGCTGCTCGCCGCCTGCGCGCAGGCTCCACGTGTCGTGGCGGCGCCCGCGCCTCGTCCCGCCCCCCAGGCCCGCGCCGAGGAGCGCCCGCTCGAAACGGACGAGTACTCGCTCTACGAGCTGCTCGATCCGGAATCGGCCTCCTTCCACATCCTCTACGAGGTCACCGCGATCGATCCCGGCGCCACGGTCTTCTTCAACCCGATCCGCAAGGGGAGCAAGGCGAGCGGCGAGTCGGTGCGCGACCGCGCCACCTCCCGGCCGCTCCAGTTCGAGGCGGTGAGCGGCGAGGAGGCCCGCCGCAGCGGCCTCCCCGGCGCCGACCCCGGCATGGGCTACATCCGCATCCACCTGCCGCGCCCGGTGCCGGCGGACGGCGGCGGCATCCGGCTGCTGATCGAGAAG
The DNA here is from genome assembly GCA_963698025.1 of uncultured Acidobacteriota bacterium. Classification (GTDB taxonomy): domain Bacteria; phylum Acidobacteriota; class Thermoanaerobaculia; order Multivoradales; family UBA5704; genus DATARR01. The sequence goes on from OY969112.1 coordinate 6,932,425, forward strand.
ACCTACAAGGACCCGAAGAGCTATCTGCGCAAGGGGGCGGACCGCATCGTCTTCACCCGCACGCTCGGCATCCGCCGCAACGCGATCGTGATGCCCGCGGGGTACGAGGTGGTCGCCTGCAACGTGCCGGCGCAGGTCCTGGCCCAGCCGGACGGCCGCTCGCGGGTGAGCCTGATGCACACCGGCCCGGAGGCGCTGCCGGTGATGATCGAGGCGCGGAAGCTGGCGGCCTCCGGGACGGGGAGCGGGAGCCGCGAGGAGGAGCGCCTGTCCGAGCGGGCGCACCAGGACCGGACGATCGTCTACTTCCTGCAGCCGCCGGAGACGCACGCCTTCGACCTCTACCACGACTACACCGAGTCGCGCCCCGGGGTCGACCGCTACCTCAACGTCGTGCGCAAGGGGAGCGCGGCCTCCAGGCCGTCGGCGCGGATCCTCGACACCGGCGAGACCCTCACGGTCGAGACCCAGACCGGGGCGGCGCTCCTGAAGGCGGGGCTTCATACGGGTGAGACGGCCGAGGAGGTCCCTGCCGATGCCAACGTGGTGGTGATCGGCTTCCCGCCGGTCCCGGCGGGGGGCTCGGTCCGCCTGCGCATCGCGGAGACCTACACCGATCCCAAGAGCTACCGGCTGGAGGGGGACGAGCTGGTGTTCGACCGCACGTTCGGCCGCCCGCGCAACGCGGTGGTGCTGCCGGCCGGCTGGTCGCTGACCACAAGCTCGATCCCCGGCACGGTCTCCGAGACCGACGACGGCCGCGTCCGTCTCGACTTCGTCAATCCCAGGAACGACGAGATCGCCGTCCTGATCCGGGCGAGGCGCCGATGAAAAGACTGAATCGAACCTATCACCCGCACGAGGGGGAGCGGATGGAGGCCCTCGCCGGGGCTCCCCTGGCGTCTTTCACAAAACGCCTGCTGGCCTTCACGGTCGACCTCGGTCTCGGAGGCGTTGTTTTCTTGTACGGCGGCGTAAACGTCGGCATCTTTCTTTTAGGGGTCGGCATCAAGCTGCATCTGATGTCCCCTGGTCATTACAATTTGCATTACGGCTTTCATGAGTGGCCCAGCTTGATCTTTCTGACTCTTTATTTCGGTCTGACCACGTACTTTGGGAATGGCCAGACGCTCGGCAAATGGATGTTCGGGATTCGTGTCGTCTCGCTGACTCACCAGCGGATCACGCTCTGGACGGCGATCGAGCGCGCTTTGGGGTATGGCGCGTCACTGCTCGAGCTCGGCTCCGGTTTTTTGCAGTACTTCGTGAACCCGAATCGCCGCACGGTGCACGACCGGATCGCCGAGACGATCGTCGTCGAGGTGTGGCGGTCGAACTGGTCGGAGGAGGGCGCCGCGGCGGAGCGCCCCCTCGGTCCTCATCGTGGAGAGGGCGTCAGCAGCAGCTGACGCCACCCAGGCAGCGGAGGCCGCCGCAGTCGGCGTCCGTGTTGCAGTCCTTCACCCTGCGGCAGCCACACTGGCAATACCCCTTGTAGGTCACGGTGCTGGTCATGAACTCCGGGCGCGGAACGGTGGTGGAGACGGCTGCCTGCTTGCAGGCGGCCTCGGTGCCCGGCGCCAGCAGATCCAGGGTCGGAGCGCACGCGGCCTGCTGGGCCGCGACGGCGGGCTGGGGGGTGGCGGCGGGAGCCGGCGCGGCGAAGGTGGGCGCGACGGCCACCAGGGCGAGGACGGCGAGGATCGGCAGGATCTTTCTACACATCTCGATCTCCTTTCAGGAACGCGGGGTTGCGCCCCTCTACTCCAAGGGGTGCCTGCCGCCGGCCGCACGGGACCGGGCACCGCAGGGCGGATGTATCCAGCCTGGGGTGTCAACCACGCTGGAAGACGTCAATATATAAACTTTGGCTATTTATATATACGGCAGCCTCCCTGAATGCCCGGCGGATGTCGTTCGTATATAGAGATCTCTCTTTCATATATAGGAACTACCCTCCAACAGGCCGCCAGACCAGATTTCAGGCCAGCCAGCCCTCCCGGAAAGCTCTCCAGGCCTCCTGGATATATACAAAGTGGGCGTAAATACCGTTCCGGGAGGCTTGCCGACCTTTTCAGCAGTCATCTCTATATAATTTTCGGCGGTTTCTATATAGAAAGAGCCCCTCGAACCCTCTCCGCGGGTACTCTCTATATAAAATTTCCAGTTTTGTATATAAAAATGGCCGCCGGAGCCCCTGCGAGGCCCTCCAACGGCAGCTCTGGGGCCTCTCGAGCCCTCTCCAGGGGGACTTCGTATATAAATCTCGGAGCTTTATATATAAGAACGCTCCCCGGAGCCTGGGCAACGGGTCGCGGAGGCGGCTCCACCTTCACCTTGTCCCGTTTCTTAAATTAGGGGTACATGTATATAGAGAGCGCAGCACACAAGAGGAGGCTCGATGCTTCAGTGGGGTATCCGGTTGGGATGGAGGTCGGCCGAGCGTCCGCGCGTGACCCTCGCCCTGATGCTCGCGCTGGTGCTGGCCATGGTGCCCGGGCTCTTCCGTCTGAAGCTCGAGATCGACGGCCACTCCCTGGTGCCGCCGGACGACCCCGCGATCACCGCCGACCGCGAGGCCCGCCAGGTCTTCGGCCTGCGCGACCCGCTGCTGGTGGTGCTCGACACCGGCCGGCCGGACGGCATCTTCAACCCCGGGACACTCGAGCGGCTGGAGCGGATGACCCGGGCGCTCCAGGCGCTGCCGGGCATCGGGCCGGAGAACGTCGTGAGCCTCGCGACCGAGCACGCGGCGCGCTTCTCACCCGGAAGCTACGAGTTCCGCCGCCTGCTCGACCCGCCGCTGCGGGCGCCGGGCCGCCTCGCCGAGATCCGCGAGGACGTCGAGGCGGTCGACCTCTTCCACGGCACCCTCGTCTCCTACGACCGGCGGGCCACGGCGATCCTGGTGGGCGTCCCGCCGCCCGGAGGCAGGATCGACCGTGCCGCTCTCTACCACCGCGCGGTCGCCGCCGCCCGCCCGTACGCGGCGGCCGGCGAGCGGGTCTCGGTGGTCGGGGCGCCGGCCGCCGAGGCGCTCCTGGGAGAGCACGTCCTCGCCGATCTCGCCGTGCTGGTGCCGCTCTCGATCCTGGTGATCGCGGCGATCCTGTGGGCGTGCTGCGGCCGGGGGTGGGCGGTGGTCGTCGGGCTCGCCAAGGTCGGCGCCGCCCAGGTCTTCACGCTGGGCTTGATCGGCTGGTCGGGTCAGCCGGTCTATCTGACCACCGCGATCATCCCCGTCCTGCTGACCACGGTCGGGCTCTCGGACGAGATCCACCTGCTCTGGCAGTACCGCCACCGCCAGGCCGGCGAGGATCCGGCCGCGGCGCTCCGGCGCGCTTTCCAGACGGTGGGGCGGCCGATCATCCTCACCTCGCTGACCACCGCCGCCGGCTTCTTCTCTTTTCTCACCTCGCCGATCCCGCCGGTCTGGAGCTTCGGGCTGTTCGCGGCGATCGGCTGCCTGTTCTGCCTGCTCTGGGCGCTGACCGGGACGCCGGCGCTGATCGCCCTGCGGCCGGAGGCGATCGCGGCCGCCGGCCCGGCCGGCGACGGGCTCCGGCTCGTCCGGCCGGCGCTCGCCCTGGGAGCACGCCCCCGGCTCGCCCTGCCGGCGCTCGCCCTGGCCACCATCGTCCTCGCCTTCGGCATCCCGCGCCTGGCCGTCCAGGACGGCTGGATCGACAACTTCGCGCCGGACAGCTCGCTGCGCCAGGACTCCGAGCGGGCGGACCGGCTGTTCGCCGGCACGCAACGATTGCTGGCGGTGCTGACCTTCGACCCGCCGCCGGAGCAGGTGCCGGTCATCCCGGCCGCCCGCGGGCCGCTGCTCGCCGGCTCGGCGGTCGCGGCGATCGGCCGTTTCGAGCAGGGTCTGCGCGCCCGCCCGGAGGTCGGCGCCGTCTTCGGGCTCGCCAGCCAGCTCTCGACCACGGCCTATCTCTGGGGCGGCCGCCGCGCGGAGAGCCGGGAGATCGTCGACAACCCCTCCTGGATCTACCTGCACGTGCGCCGCATCGGCAACGTCCGGGGCGTCGAGCGCCGGCGCGAGCTGGTCGACGACGGCTTCCGCCGCACGGTGGTCACCGTGCTGCTCAAGGGAGCCAATTTCCGGCAGACCGCGGCGGTGGTCGCGGCGATCCGCGATCTCGAGCGGACCGAGCTGGCGCCCGTCCATGGGCGCGTCGAGCTGGCCGGCGACGTCGCCGTCTCGCAGGCGATGATCCCGGCGATCGTCCGCACGCAGGTCGGGTCGCTGCTGATGGCGCTCGCCAGCAATCTGCTGATCGTCGTGCTGCTCTTCCGCTCGCTGCGCTACGGGCTGGTCAGCATCGCCCCGACGGCGGTGGCGGTGGCGTGGACCTTCGGCCTGATGGGGTGGCTGGGCATCCCCCTGGGCGTGGCGACCTCGATGTTCTGCGCGGTGACGCTGGGGATCGGCGTCGACTACGGCGTCCACTTCCTGCAGCGGTTCCAGGCGGCCGAGGCGGCCGGCGCCGCCAGGCCGGGGCGGGTGGCGAGCGCCCAGGCGGGACCGGCGATCCTCGTCGACGCGCTGGCGATCGTGCTGGGCTTCGGCCTGCTGGTCGTATCGCGGGTGCCCGCGGACCGCCGGCTCGGCCTGCTGGTCGCCGCCGGGCTGGCCAGCGCCTGCCTGCTCACCCTGGCGGGGCAGGGCACGGTGCTCGAGTGGCTCGTCCGGCGCCGGCCTCAGCGCCTGAAAGCCCGTCCGGCCGCCGCCGGCCTGGAGCCTGGACCATCCCTGGCCAAGGAGGTCCCGTGAGCTTGGCCAGCCGCGGGCCCCCCGCAGCCTTCTCAATACGCCTTCCAGACAGCCAATCAACACAAACTCTCGGGAGATCTATGATCATGACCAGATTCACGTTGCGTGCCTCTCTCCTCGCCCTCCTGCTCGCCGGCCTGGCGGCGCTCTCCGCCTCCGCCCAGACCATCCTCCCCGGCAGCGATTTCTGGACGACGCCGGCCAACGGCCAGACCACCTTCACCTTCCCGGCGGGCGACGTCGAGTCGCTGTGCGGCGCCACGCCCTCGACCGGCTGGGACCACAAGGCCGTGTTCCAGGGCGTTCCTCCGCCCACCGGACCCGCCTATGACACGGTGGTCTCCCGTCTGGACAAAGCGGTTTTCGACAGCACGGGAACGGCCAAGACCCGGATCCAGCTCAAGTCCCTGAGCTTCGGCAGCACGGGCGTGCAGAAGACCCCCTGCGGCTCCCTGACCTGGCAGGTCCGCCTCGCCGGCGCGCAGGGGACCACGACCATGGTGCTCCACCGCACCAGCCCGAACGGCGGCTACTTCAACGCCGATCTCGCTCTCAAGGCGGAGATGAGGGCTTTCAACGGCAGCAACGTCTATATCGGCAGCCTGTTCTACGACGTCTCCCTGCCGGACCCGACCTCGGGCACTCCCTGGTCGTTCGGCTCGGCGGGCGAGTTCCGGGCGGGGATGACCGAGACCAACAACTGCATCGACGTGCTGCGCCAGGAGCTCAGCATGTATACGACCGATTCCAGCCACTACTACTTCATCTCCGACATGATCGCCCGGGGGCAGTGCGAGCGGGCGAACTGAGCCTTATCGCGGGCCGGCGCCGGCCGGCCCGCTGTCCGTGGGAGCCGCGACCCGTTCCGGGCTGCGATAGATCCGGCCTTCACACAGGAGCTCGCCATTCGTCGCCGCTCTGTCCAGGTCCAGGGCGACCTCGCCGGCGGGGCGGCCGATGGCCTCGGCCACCTCGGCGGCGGTGATCGATCCCCAGTGCAGGGCATAGGCGACCGGATCGGCCGCCGTCCGCGACGGCGCGAGCTCCGGGGCCACGGCGCCCAGAGCCTCGCGGAACACCGGATAGGGTCGATAGCCGACGAGGAGCACGGCGCGGCCGACCGCTCCACGCAGAATGAAGGCGGGGAAGCGGCCGATGTTGCGATAGCCGGCATCCTTGAGGTCTTCCCGGAACGCCTCCAGCGCCTCGTCGCCCACGACGTTGCGCCGGAAGCGGCCGCCGTCGCCGCCGGGCAGCCCGGCGAACAGCTCCACCAGCACCTCGCGCCGGGCGATGTTGCGCCGCTCGAGCATGACGCCCTCGCGCAGCCGGCGCAGGTAGGCCTCCTCGACCGCCGTGCCTTGCAGGGCGGCGGCCTTGACCGCCACGCAGGCGGGGTAGGAGGAGGCCGGCGGGTCCTGAATCCAGATCATCTCGTCGATCGGCATGCCGGTGAGGTGCCGCACCTCGTACCAGCTCGGCCCCATCTGCGCCGGCCGGTGGACGGAATGGAGAGGGTCGTTGAAGGTCTGCCAGTCCGGGATCATCCCGCCGAGCACGTAGCGCCAGGAGATGCGGTCCGCGAGCTCGTAGCGCAGGCGGCGCCAGACGGCCTCGAACGCCCACCCCCACGAGCAGAGGGGGTCGGTGAAGTAGGTCACTTCGATGGTGGGAGTCATGAGGGATTCGGTCTCGAGCGGGTTGGCTCCGGATCGGGAATGTAGGGGCGCAGCATGCTGCGCCCCTACGCCCCGGTGACTGGAGCTGCCGTCTTAGGCCGGACTGGGCTTCGAAGACGGCTTCGAGCTGGCCTTGCCGCCGGTCTTCGCGGCGGCCTTGGCGGCGGTCTTCGCGCCTTTCTTCGCGCTGGTGTTGGGATCGGCCGGGCTGGTCCCCGGGCTGGCGAGCTCCTCCTGGGGGTAGCTCGACCACTGGTTGGCGCCGGTGGGGAGGGCGGACTTGATCTCCGAGCTGCGCAGCTCGCCGAGCTCGTTCTCGGTCTGCGTCGCGTCCTCCAGCGTCTCGTCGGTGCCGAGGATCTCCTCGTCGATCAGCCCCTGCGTCTCGACGACGTGGCGGAGCGGATCCTCGATGTATGCCCAGCTCTCGCCGGGGCCCCAGGGGCCGGAGCCCTCGTTCCACGGCCCCCGCGCGTTGGCGCCGTTCGACATGTTGAAGTAGGTGTGCGTATAGCGCGGATCCCCCTGCAGCACGCCCGGCGGGAAGTTCGGCTGGATGGTCGCCAGCGCCGCCGTGAACATCTGGAAATGGGCGATCTCGCGGGTCATCAGGAAGCGCAGCGTCTCATGGACGTGCGGATCGTCGGTGAAGTGGAGGAGGTACTCGTAGACGATCTTCGCCCGCGACTCGGCCGCGATGTTCGAGCGCAGATCGACGGTGAGATCGCCGTTGGCGTTGACGTAGGCGCCGCTCCAGGGCACCCCCTGGCTGTTGGTCACCGTCGGCCCGCCGCCGGAGAGGACGAGGAACTCCGGATGCATGATCGCGTCGTGGATGTAGTCCTCCTTGGCGGCCTTCCCCTTGAGGAGACGCATGAGATCGCTCTGCTCGGCGGTTTTCTTGAGCTCGCCGTTGATGCCGTTGAGGAGCATGGTGATCGTGGCGCCCACGATCTCGAGATGGCTGAACTCCTCGGTGGCGATGTCCATCAGCAGGTCGTACTTGTCGGGAAAGGCCTGGCGGCACCCGAACGCTTGTACGAAATACTGCATGGCGGCCTTGAGCTCGCCGTTTCCGCCTCCGAACTGCTCGAGCAGGAGAGCGGCGAAGCGCGGATCCGGCTTCGAGACCTTGGCGTTGAACTGCAATTCCTTGACGTGGTAGAACATTGAGACTCCTTCCCTGAGCAAGTGGTCCACGTCATCCCCCTCATGAGGATGGGCGAGAATTACGTCTTCAAGCAACTGTCGTGCCGCGGGGACCCGGTCAGGACGCGACGGGCGCGTAGCGGGAGATCTTCGCGAACAGGAGGTCGGGGCTGACCGGTTTGCCGATGAACTCGGTGAAGCCCGCGCTGTCGAGATCGTGCTGGTGGCCCATGCGGGTGGAGGCCGAGACCGCGAAGATCGGCAGCCGCGCGTATTTCGGGTCGGCCAGGGAGCGGATGAACCGCGTGGCGGCATAGCCGTCCATCCCGGGCATGTGGAGATCCATCAGCACCAGGTCGTAGTCCTTTTCCTGGATCTTCTCGACGGCGCGCCGGCCGTCGGTCACCACGTCGAGCTCGGCGCCCCACCGGCGGAGGAACCCGGTGAGCACGAGCACGTTGACCTCGTTGTCGTCCGCCACCAGGATCTTCAGGCCCTGCAACGCTCCCGGGTCGCCGGCCTCGCCGGTCTCGACCCCCGCGGCGGCCGCCGCGCCGGCCGTCTCCGGGGTCTCCGGGGTGCGCAGGCGGAGGGCGAAGGAGAACATCGTCCCGCGCCCGAGCTCGCTCTCCACGGCGATGTGGCTGCCGTGCAGCTCCACCAGCTTCTTGCTGATCGTCAGCCCGAGGCCGGTGCCGCCGTACTTCAGGCCGATGTCGTAGTTGGCTTGAGTGAACTCGTCGAAGATGTGCGGCAGCCGGTCCGGCGCGATTCCGATGCCGGTGTCGGCGACCTGGAAGTCGATCGACACCGCGTCGGCGATCCGCTCGCGGACCTGCAGCGTCGCCGTCACCGACCCCGTGGACGTGAACTTGATGGCGTTGCCCAGCAGGTTGGTGAGCACCTGGCCGATCTTGACCGGGTCGCCGAGGACCTCGCCCGGCACCCGCTCGTCGACGTGCACCGCGAGCGCCAGACTCTTCTCCTCGGCCTTGACGCGGAGGTTGTCGGCGATTCCGTGGACCAGCTGCCGGAGATCCACGCTCCGCTCTTCCAGGGCGACCTTGCCGGCCTCGATCTTGCTGAAATCGAGGATGTCGTTGATCAGGCCCAGCAGGCTCTCCGAGGACGAGCGGAGGATGCGGACGAGCTTCTGCTGCTGCGCGGTGAGCTCGGTCATCCCGAGCAGGTGCCCGACCCCCGTGATGGCGTTGAGCGGGGTGCGGATCTCGTGGCTGATCATCGACAGGAGGTCCGACTTGGCCTTGGCCTCCTGCTCGGCCCGCTGCCGCTCGCGCAGCAGCTCGCGCTCGTACTCCTTGCGGTCGGTGGCGTTGAAGACGGTGGTGCGGACGAGCAGCGGATCGCCGTCCGCGTCCTTCTTGAGCGTCGAGTTGATCAGCGCCGGCAGCCGGCGGCCGTCGGCGCAGACCAGGTCGACGGCGATCTCGCGCACCGCCCCCTGCATTCGCAGCAGGGGAGCGTAGTGCGTCTCGTGGAAGATCCGGCCGCCGGCGGTGAGCAGGTCCTGAAACCGGCGGCGGCCGACGAGATCCTCCCGCCGGTGCCCCGTCCAGGCCAGAAAGGTCTGGTTGACCTTGACGATCAGCCCGCCGGAGAGCGCCGAGAGATAGCCGCAGGGAGCGTTGTCGTAGAGATCCTCGACGCTCTCCTCGAACGGCGCGAGGGGGGCTTCCGACTGGATTTCACCGGGGTCCTTCAAAGCTCCGCCCGTCTAGAGGAACCCCTGGATCGCGGCGATCGTCTCTTCTGGAGCGCTGAGGTTGGGGCAGTGCCCGGTCGCCTTCAGCAGCACCAGCTCGCTGTCGGGAATCTGGCGGTGGACGTACTCGCCCACCGACCGCGGGGCGATGGCGTCCTCCTGGCATTGCAGGATCAGCGAGCGGATCTTCAGCTTCGGGAGATCGGCGCGGTTGTCGGAGAGGAAGGTGACGCGCGCGAAGTGCTTCGCGATCTCGGGGTTGGTGCGGCAGAAGCTGTTGGTCAGCTCCGACCCGAGCTCGGGGCGGTCGGGGTTGCCCATGATCACCGGCGCCATCGCGCTCGACCAGCCCAGGTAGTTGCTGTCGAGCGACTCGAGCAGCCCGTCGATGTCCTCGCGGCTGAAGCCGCCGGTGTAGTCGCCGTCGTCGATGTAGCGCGGCGAAGGTCCCACCAGGACCAGCCGCTCGAAGCGGTCCGGCTCCTGGAGGGCCGCGAGCACGCCGATCATCGCGCTCACCGAGTGGCCGACGAAGATCGCCCGCGTCAGCCCCAGCTCGCGGCAGATCTCGAGCACGTCGGTGGCGTACCCCTTCAGCGATTCGTACTTGCCGCGGCTGTAGGCGGAGGGGTCCGACAGGCCGGCGCCGACGTGGTCGAAGAGGACGACCCGGTACTCGTCCTCGAAAGCGGGGGTGACGAACCGCCACATGTTCTGGTCGCAGCCGAAGCCGTGGGCGAAGATCATCGCCTGGCCCTCTGCCGCGCCCGAAACCTTGACGTTGTTTCTTTTCAGTACGTCCATGCGCCGGATCTTATCATCCGGCCCCGGGCGTTCCGGTTTGCAGGCCGGCCAGCAGGGTTTCCAGGGCCGCGGGCTCGACCGGCTTGACCAGGTGGTGGTCGAAGCCCGCCTCGCGCGACCGGCGCTTGTCGTCGTCCTGCCCCCAGCCGGTGAGGGCGGCGATGGCGATGCCGCGCCCCCACGGCTGCTCGCGGATCTGGCGGCAGGCTTCGTAGCCGTTCATCCGCGGCATCCCGATGTCGAGCAGGACCACCTCCGGCCGGAACGCCGCCGCCGCTGCCACCGCCTCGACGCCGTCGTGGGCGGTGCGCACCTCGTTGCCCATGAATTCGAGCATCATCGCCAGGCTCTCCGCGGAGTCCACGTTGTCGTCCGCCACCAGGATCCGGCGCCGGGCCGGCGCGCCGGCCGGCTCCTGACCGTCACCCTGAGATCGCGGCTCCTGGACGGACGGCGCCAGGACCGGCAGGCGGACGACGAGCTCGCTCCCCCGGCCGGGCCCCTCGCTGCGGGCCTCCACCGTGCCACCGTGCATCTCGACCAGCCGCTTCACGATGCTCAGGCCGATGCCGAGCCCCCCTTGCGTCCTCTCCAACGACCGGTCCACCTGGGTGAACATCTCGAAGATCCTGGGAAGCATGGAGGCCGGGATGCCGACGCCGTTGTCCCTCACCCTCACCAGGACGTCATTTTCGTGTTCGTGCGGCTCGACGGAAAGCCGGATGTCGCCCCCCCTTTCGGTGTACTTGGCGGCGTTGTTGAGCAGGTTGGCGAAGACCTGGGCCAGCCGGGTCACGTCGGCGTCCACGAAGACCGGCTCGGAGGGCAGGCTGAGAGTGAGCTCGTGACCGGCCTGCTCGATCAGCGGCCGGCTGGTCTCCACGGCGCTCTGCACGGCGGCCGCCAGATCGAGCCGTTCCCGGCGCAGCTCGACCTTGCCGCGGCTGATCCGGCTGAGGTCGAGCAGATCGTCGATCAGCCGGACCATCTGCTGCACCTGCCGCTCGATCATGCCGCGGGCCTGCTCCTCGGCCTGCGGATTCTCCCTGGCCAGCCGCAGGACCTGCAGGCCGTTGCGGATCGGGGCGAGCGGATTGCGCAGCTCGTGGGCCAGCGTCGCCAGGAATTCGTCCTTGCGGCGGTCCGCTTCCTGGAGCGCCTCCAGGGTGAGCTTCCGCTCCGTGATGTCGCGAAAGTAGACGGCCAGGCCCTCGGATGAGGTGGGGTAGAGGTCCACCTCGAACCATCGCCCCCACGGCTCGTAGAGGTTCTCGAACTTGACCGCCACCCGGTCGGCCATCGACCGGCGGAGCTCCGTCTCGAGCCGGGTACCGAGGCCGGCCGGGAACACCTCCCAGTGAGTCTTTCCGAGCATCTCCTCCCGCCGCATGCCGTTGATCCGTTCGGCCTCGGCGTTCACGTAGGTGATGCGGAAGTCGCGGTCCAGGGCGAGAAATCCCTCGGCGATGCTCTCGAGGACGCTCGTCGTCTCCGCTCTCAGCTCCTCCTCCCGTCGCGTCGCCTCCCGGCGCGCCCCGGCCAGCGCGAGCGTGCCGCCGACCCGGGCGAGCAGCTCGCGGGCGCTGAACGGCTTGGTGAGGTAGTCATCCGCCCCGGCCTTCAGCCCCTCGACCCGGGCCTCCTCGCCGGCCCGGGCGGAGAGCATCACGACCGGGATGGGAGCCGTCCTGGGGTCCTCGCGGAGAGCCTTCAGCAGCCCGAAGCCGTCGAGGTTCGGCATCATGACGTCGGTGATGACCAGGTCCGGCTTCCGCGTGGTGGCGATCCGCAGCGCCTCGGCCCCGTCGGCGACGGCGACGACCCGGTAGTCGGTGGAGAGCAGCCGCCGCACGTAATCCCGCATGTCGGCGTTGTCGTCGGCCAGAACGACCGTCGGCCGGCTGCCGGCGGCGGATCGTCCGGCCTGGAGGAGCCCGGTCTGGATGGGGAACGCTCCGGTGTCTCCGGTGTCCCCGGTGTTCCTCGAGGCCGTGCCCGGCAGCCAGCGGAGAGCCTCCTCGACGAACGGGCTGACGCCGACGGCCGTGGACTCCAGCATCCGGGGGGCGCCGACGCGGTCGGCCGGCAGGTGCTCCCGGCCGAACGGGACGGCGACCGTGAAGGTGCTCCCCGCGCCGTAGACGCTGTCGACCCCGACCGTGCCGCCGTGCAGCTTGACCAGCTCCAGCACCAGCGCGAGCCCGATCCCCGTCCCCTCGTGCGTCCGCCCCCGCGTCTCCTGGACCCGGTGGAAGCGGTTGAAGATGTTCGGCAGCTCCGCCTCGGGGATGCCGGTCCCGGTGTCCTCGACCGACAGGACCGATGAGCGGTTGTTCGCCTCGAGCGCGGCCCGCAGCGGCGTGGCCCGTAGCGAGACGCGGATCTCCCCTTGTAGCGTGTACTTGAAGGCGTTCGAGACCAGATTGAGCACGATCTTCTCCCACATGTCCCGGTCGACGAAGACCGGCTCCGGCAGGGGAGGGCAGTCGATGACGAGCCGCAAGCCGGCCTTCTCCACGGCGGCCCGGAACACGCTCGCCAGCTCCGCGGTGTAGGCCGCCAGGTCCACCGGCTCGTACACCGCCTGGACGCGCCCCGCCTCGATGCGCGAAAAGTCTAGCAGGGTGTTCACCAGCTTCAGGAGCCGCTGGCCGTTCCGCCGGACGAGGGACAGCAGCTCGCGGTTCTCGCGGCCGAGCTCCTCCCTTGGATGGAAGAGGATGTCGTCGAGAGGTCCGAGCATGAGGGTGAGCGGGGTCCGGAACTCATGGCTCACGTTCGAGAAGAACGCCGTCTTCGCGCGGTCGATCTCCGCCAGGGCCTCGGCCCGCTTGCGCTCCTCCTCATACGCCTGGGCGTTGGCGATGCTGGCCGCGATCTGCGCCGCGACCAGATCGATGAAGCCGCGGTAGTTGTCGTCAAAGAGCCGGAATGGGTTCAGGCCGGCGATCAGCACGCCGGCCTTACCGGTCTGGCCGGAAGGCGCGATCGGCACCGCCACCGCCTGATACGGCGGCCGCGGCCAGGCGCCCGCCGGCAGGTCGGCGAAGGACGCCATGAGATCGGAGACCACGCAGGCCTTGTGCGTCCGGATCACCTCGGCGAACGGCCAGACCGAATCGCCGTCGATATCGGCCGCGTCCGGGACCGCCGGATGATCCCTGTCGATACCGCCGGCGCACGCCAGGAGGACGCGCCGTTTCTCCGGATCGATCAGGTAGATCAGCGCGAAAGGGAGATCGTAGGGGTCGGTCTCCAGGCTGCGCGCGCTCGCGGTGCAGGCCTGATCGAAAGTCCGCGCGTCCGCCGTCCGGGAGGCCAGCTCCCGCAGCAGCGCCAGCTGGCGCTCGCCGATGATGCCCTGCGTGTTGTCCGTATTTGCGCAGAGGATGCCGCCGGTGCCACCGTCGTCATCGGGGACCGGGCTGTACGAGAAGGTGTAGTACGTCTCTTCCGGATAGCCGTTGCGCTCCATGATGAGCAGCAGCGACTCGTCGTAGGTCCCCTCGTTCCTGCGGATCACCGAGGCCGCCCGCGGACCGACCTGATCCCAGATCTCCCGCCAGACCCTGGAGGCGGGCTGCCCGAGCGCCTCCGGGTGCTTGCCGCCGACGATCGCCTTGTAGGCGTCGTTGTAGAGGTTGATCAGCTCCTCGCCCCACCAGACGAACATCGCCTGGCGGGAGGTCAGCATGATGCGGACGGCGGTCTTCAGGCTCCGCGGCCAGTGCTCCGGAGGGCCGAGCGGCGTCGCCGACCAGTCCCGCTCGCGCATCCGCGCGCCCATCTCCCCGCCGCCGAGGAGGAACGACGGCGCGGCGTTGCTGACGGACATTGTCCCCTCCTTCTGCATCTCCCGCTCTCCTCTGCAGACGCGCAAACGGTGAAGATCGACTTGCCTGGGATGTATGCAACCCTTGCACCAGAGAGGTGAAATCCTACCCTTCAGTTCCGACCGGACGCGGCGAGGAGCTCGGCGAGATACTTTCCCCAGATCGCCGGCAGGGAGTGGGTGCCGTGGCCGCGGGTCTCGGCGGTGATGGGGAGCAGGATGTACCGGCCGCGCGGGACGTGGTGGATCGCCTCGTCGAGGATGCCGAGCTCCGGCGGGTTGACCTGGTCGTCCGCGGAGTTGACGGCGTAGAGCGGCGCGCGGATCTCGCCGAGGTGGGGGAGGGGGTTGTAGTCGCGCGACGCGTCGAACTGATAGATCAGATCGTTGGCGTCGAGCGTCGACTTGTAGCGCTGGACGAGGGTGTCGAGGAGCGCCTCGGCCTTCTCGCGCGTCGGCGCCTCCTTCTGCCATTGGAGAGGGGTCGATACCATGAAGACCAGCACGTCGGCCGCTCCGACGAGGCCGCGGGGCTGGGCCGTGTACTCGCCGTGCTTCCACTCGGGATCCCCGGTGATCGCGTCGATCGCCATCTTCCGCAGCATGCGGTTGCGCCCGGCGATCTCCACGGGCAGGCTGGCGAGCGGCATCAGGGCGTCCATGAAGTCGGGGTAGGTGTACCCCCAGACCCACGTGTGCATGCCCCCCATCGAGGTGCCCATGGCCAGACGCAGGTGATCGACCTTCAGGCACTGGGTGAGCAGGCCGTGCTGCGCCCGCACCATGTCGTCGTAGGTGTACTTGGGGAAGCGCATGTGGAGCCCGTCGCTCGGACGGCTCGACTTGCCGTGGCCGATCCCGTCGGGGAGGATGATGAAGTGGCTCGCCGCGTCGAGGAGCTGCCCGGGGCCGAAGAGCTGGCCGGCGAACTGCTCGCGAAGAAAACCCTTTCCATCGCCGCTCGTGCCGTGAAGGATGAGCACGGCGTTGCGCACTTTCCCCGCCTCGTCCCGGGCCGGCGTGCCGAGAGTGGTGTAGTGAACGCGCAGCTCGGGCAGCGTCTCGCCGCTCGTGAAGCGGAAATCGCGGAGCGTGCAGTCCCCCTCGGCCGGAGCCGGGGTCGCCGCGAAAGCCGCCGGGCCGCCGAGGAAGCCGGCCAGGAGGACCAGGGTCAGCAGCAGGCGGAGGGCGTATCTCATAGGGCCGGATTGTGGCATATTGAGCGCGCCAAAGTCTGGCGGACACGCGCGCAAGGAGCCCACAAGCATGAGCTGGATCGTCATCCTCGGAATCGTCGTCGTCGGCATCGCCCTGGTCGCCCTCACCGGTTTCCGGACCAAGGGGGCCCGCCAGGTGGGCAACACCCATCTGATGACCGCCGCCCGCATCTGCCTGGGAATCTTCCTGGTGATCCTGGTGCTGATCGCGCTGGGGGTGTTCAAGTAGGGGAGGGGGGACCTTGGAAGCGCGGAAGTCGTAGTCGGTCGGTTGAAAGCGTGAAATAGAGGCCCAACGGGCCGTCTTTCCTAAGCCCAGGGCATCGCCCTGGGACCGGGGCCATCGCCTCATGGTCTGTTGCGGCCTGAAGGGCCGCGCTACTGGTTGGGTAAAATCCTGACCACCGGTTAGCGCGGCCCTTCAGGCCGCATCGCCTTCCAGGGTCCCTCGAAACCCAGGGCGTTGCCCTGGGCTTAGGGAGCCCGGGCCTTTGGCCCGGTAATGCCGCTCGCGCACCTCATCGTCTTCATTCCCGCTTGACTTCCGCCGCCCCATTTTCTAAGATCCCGCTACCAGTTGTACCGCTTTCACGCGACCCGGAAGGAGGCGTCGCCGCCCTCGATCGAGCCTTCCAGCAGCACCCCACCCCGTTCTCGCGGGGCCGGAACGTCCGGCCCGGAATGAAAACGGCCCGGAGTGAGTCGGCAAACCCACGTCCGAGCCTGACCACGCAAGGAGGTACATCCATGCGCAGCTACCACGATTCTACCCTTTCGTCTTCCCGCAACGCGTTTTCCCCTTCCTTTCTCCATCGCATCGGCGAGCGCGACGAGCCTCCGGCGGCGGGCGAGGCCGACATGGCCGGCCCCTGGCGCGTCCTGGAGATGCCGGCCAAGCGGTTCGGCCTGTTCCGTCTGGGCGAGTCCCCCGCGCGGGGGCACCGGCCGGCGGCGGTCTTCCAGGAGCGGTGGCTCGCTCTGCTGGCGGCGGGCGTTCTCCCCGGCACGGGCCGGGACGCGGCGTTCCGTCTGCACAAGGAGTCCGGGCCGGACGGGTTCGCCGTCGAGGCCGGCAACGGCGGCCAGACGGTGGGCCATCTGGAGCTGTTCGACGAGAACCTGATCGCGGCCCTCCATGTCGTCGAGCGACTGGTGCGGTCGCCCGAGGCGCTGGCGAACGTTCTGGAGGCCGCGGGCCAGATTACGCTGGAGCGGGCCGGTGCGATCCTCGACGGGAGGGTGCCGGAGGGGACGATCTAGACCGCGCGGGGCCTCGAACGCCCGGCGGCAGGCTCGCCGGGCGCGACTCGCCGGGCACTTTGCGCGATTCGCCGAGGTGGTGTCCTAAGACTGTGTTGGTGGTGCCCGGGCGCATGTAAACTGTTCGCTAACGCAGGAGCTGAGAAAGCAGCTCTTCTTCTAAGGAGAACAGATATGAGAAAGATGACCTTGGCTGTCGTGGTTCTGGTCTTGGCGGCTTCGCTGGCGAGTTTCGCGGCTGAGCCGGCGGCCTTGTCGTGCGCTAGCAGCGGGCAGGGCCTTGCCCTCGTCGGGACCGCCGCCCCGGCGGTGCCGCTGTTCGGGCCACAGGACGCGTCGTGGCTCCAGACGCCCTTGCTCGCTGCGTCCACCGCCGCCTTCACCCCCCCAAAGCGGCCGGCGCTCTGTTCGCTGAGCTGCACACCTTGCCAGCCCGGCGGAGGTTGCTGTTCGGTCTGCGGCACCTGCGCCCCCAATCCTATTCGCTGCAACTGATCCGCTGAAAGCCGCTGGCGCGCGCTTGGCGGGCCAGCGGCGGCCCTGGAGCGCCAACACACTGGTTCCCGGCAGAGCACTTTTCGTGACTCGCCGGGCTTCGCGGCGACGCAAAGAGGCTCGCCGGTCGCCTTCAGTCGATCTCGCGCGCCGCCTTGCCGGTCACCGCCAGGGCGGAGGTGGCGGTGAGGACCGCTCCCGCGATCACGAACAGCGCGGGGAGGCTCCAGTCCGCGAGCACGCCGGCCACCGCGTAGGAGATCGGCACCAGCCCCACGGCGGAGAACATCATCACGCTCATCACGCGGCCGAGGATGGCGCGGTCGACGCGCATCTGGGTCCAGGCGGCGAACTGCACGTTGACGAAGCCGACGCCCAGCCCCATCAGCGCCAGCAGCGCGACGATGGCCCCGAGCTTCAGGATCAGGCCGATGGCGATCAGCTCGAGGCCGCACAGCCCGCTCATCACGATGAACTGCAGGCCGCGCCGGCGCGGGCGCTTCACCATGCCGCCGGCCAGCATGCCCGTCAGCATGCCGCCGCTGAAGCAGGAAAGAAAGGTTCCGAACGCCGCCGCCGATCCGAAACGGAACTTCGCCACCGCCGCGAGGCCGACGCCGATCGGTCCGGCAACGCAGATGTTGATGGTGGCGATCACGATCATCAGCGACAGCAGCGGTGGATCGTTGCGCACCGCGCGCAATCCCTCGGCGATGGAATGCAGCATGCTCGGACGCGCCGGCGCGCCGGCCGCCGCCGCTGCCTTGGGCGGATCGGGAATGCTGATCAGCGCCACGATCACACCGAGGAAGCTCAGCGCGTCGAAGAAGAGGGCGGCGGCGACGCCGAAGCCCTTGATCAGCAGGCCCGCGGGCGCCGGACCGGCCATCTGCGTCATCACCGTGGAGCTCTGCATCAGGGCGTTGGCGGGCTGCAGCTGGTTCATCTCGACCAGCGTCGGCATCAGCGCCGGTCCGGCGGGGAAGGAGAACGCATCGGCCACGCCGAAGACGAAGGTCAGGGCGTAGAGCTCCCAGAGCTGGATCATGTCGAGCCAGACCAGCGCCGCCACCGCGCCCACGAGCACCGTGCGGATCGCCGCCGTCGTCATCAGCACGCGCCGGGCCGAAAAGCGATCGATCACCGCGCCGCCGACCAGCATCAGGGCCGCGCGTGGAATCGCCGCGGTCATCAGGACGGCGCCCAGCGCCAGGCTGGAGCCGGTCAGCTGCAGCGCGAGCCACGGCAGCGCCACCAGGTAGAACTGGTCGCCGAGCTGCGAGATCGTCGCGCCGAGCCACAGGTTCCGGAAGTGCCGCACGGCGATCGGATGCCGCGGCTTGGCGGCGGGACTGGGGACGGATTCCGGAACGGCGGCCGGGCTCGAGCTCATGGGAAACCTCGGTAGGAAACTCGGTGGGAGATCCCTGTAAGTCTGTTATGGGGTGGCCGGGAAGTCAACGAGCCGCGTTCCTGCCGCAGGGTCATTGCGAACATAGAGCTTTGGGAATATCATCAGGGGCAGACAATCAACCCCGCCACCTGGCGGCACTTTGAACCTCTGGGCTCAGGGGGCTCGTGGGTGGCACGACCGAGGAGAAACGCCATGCCCCGCATGTCCATCCTTCGAGAAGGCTGCCGCCCACTCGTCCTGCTCGCCGCGCTTTCCCTGTGCGCCTCCGCCGTCCAGGCTCAGGGCTTCGAAGATCTCTACCTGGGCACCAGCGCGGGCAATCCCAGTGTTTCGACGGGGAACCGGAACACCGCGCTCGGGGAGTACGCCCTGTCCTCCAACACGTCCGGCTCGGACAACACCGCGGTGGGCGCCGAGGCCTGCTTCTACAACACGAGCGGAAGCTCCAACACGGGGATCGGCTCCTTCGCTCTGGGGAGCAACACGACGGGGCTGGTCAACACGGCGGTCGGCTCCGGCGCTCTGCCCTCCAACACGACCGGCGACGCCAACTCGGCGTTCGGCGTCAACGCCATGGACCTCAACACGACCGGGAGCAACAACACGGCCGTCGGCGTTCTCGCCCTGTTCGGAAACTCGACCGGCAGCAACAACACGGCGCTCGGCGCCAGCGCTTTGATCAACACGACCGGCTCCGGCAACATCGCGATCGGCAAAGCGGCCGGCAACAACATCAGCAGCGGCGGCAACAACATCGACATCGGCAACATCGCCCCGGGCAACGAGTCCGACACCATCCGCATCGGCAACACCCAGACCAGGGCGTTCCTCGCCGGCGTCAACGGCGCGACCTCCGCGAGCGGCGTCGCGGTGTACGTCAACAGCTCCGGCCAGTTGGGTACTCTGACCTCCTCGCTGCGGTTCAAGGACGACGTGGAGGACATGGGCGGCGCGACCCGGGACCTGATGAAGCTCCGCCCGGTCACCTTCCGCTACAAGGCCCCGTATGACGACGGCTCCCGGCTCCTCCAGTACGGCCTGATCGCCGAAGAGGTGGCGAAGGTCTACCCGGACCTGGTCCAGTACGACGCCCAGGGGAAGCCCTTCACGGTGCGCTACCAGGCGCTCAACACGATGCTCCTCAACGAGCTCCAGAAGCAGCACGCGACGGTCGAGGAGCAGAAGGCCCAGCTCGCGGCCCAGGAGGCCCGGATCCAGCGGCTGGAGAACCTGCTCACCAGCCGGCCCGAGGTGGCTTCCAAGGCTCCCTGAGCGGGACCCCCGCCCGGGCATCAATGCCCGGGCGCGACTCCGCGGCGCCCATGTTACGATCTCCCCGCCTTTCTGGCACCCCGAACTTTTTTCACCGGGGCCCGCGCGCGCTGGTGCACGGGGCAGATGGGAGAGTGCATGGATTCGAGCTCCAATCCGGCCGCCAGGCGGCCGGGTCTGATCATGGCGATCGGCGGCGCGGAGGACAAAGTCCGCGAGCGGGTGATCCTGCGCCGCTTCGTCGAGGCGTCCGGCGGGCCGGACGCCAGTCTCGTCGTGCTCGCCACGGCCTCGGAGTTTCCCGAGACGGGGGAGCGCTACGCCGAGATCTTCTACGGCATGCACGCCGACTCGGTCGAGGTGCTCCGCATCCGCACCCGCGAGGACGCGATCGAGGCCAGCCGCGAGGTCTACGACGCCCTCGAGTACGCGACCGGCTTCTTCATGACCGGCGGCAGCCAGCTGCGCATCTCTTCGGCCCTCGGCGGCACGGCGCTCGCGGCCGCGCTCCGCCGCCGGCATGCCGAGGGGATGGTGGTGGCCGGCACCAGCGCCGGCGCGGCCGTGATCTCCCGGCACATGATCTCGATGGGGGAGAGCGGCGGCACGCCGCGCCGGCGGCTGGTGCAGATGGCCCAGGGGCTCGGCTTCGCCCCCGATCTGGTGATCGATCAGCACTTCCGCCGCCGCGACCGCCTGGGCCGGCTGCTCACCGCCCTCTCCTACAACCCCGAGCCGCTCGGCGTGGGGATCGACGAGGACACCGCCGCGATGATCGACGCCGACGGCGTGATGACCGTCCTCGGCGCCGGCGCGGTGACCGTGGTGGACGCCTCGGGCCTGCGCTTCACCGACAGCCACGCCGTCCACCGCGGGCAGCCGGTCTCCATGCTGGGGCTCAAGGTGGATTTCCTGACCAGCGGCTACCGGTACGACGTCAACCGGCGGACGGGGCTGGTCCCCGCGAGCTCCGCCACCGCCAATGCCCTCGCCGCCGAGACCCTCGAAGTTGGGAGCCTCAAACGATGAAGATCCTCGACACCCGCGTCTATCGTGGTCCCAATCTCTACGCCCTGCGCAAGGTGATCCGCCTGCGCGTCGATCTCGGCGAGCTGGAGGACTATCCGACCAACCGGCTCCCCGGCTTCGTGGACGCGCTGCTGGAGGCGATCCCGACCCTGCGGGAGCACGGCTGCTCCTACGGCGAGCGGGGCGGCTTCGTGCGCCGGATGACGGAGGACGAGGGGACCTGGCTGGGGCACGTGCTGGAGCACGTCGCCATCGAGCTCCAGTGCCTCGCCGGCACGCCGGTCAGCTACGGCAAGACGCGCAGCCACGACCTGCCGGCCGGGCAGTACCACGTCGTCTTCAGCTACGACGAAGAGATCGTGGGCCTGGAGGCGGCCGAGGTGGGCCTGCGCCTGATCCTGCATCTGCTCCCGCCCGAGCGCGCGGCCCACCTGCCCGGGCCGTACGACTTCAAGGCCGAGCTCGAAGACCTCGTCCGCCTCGCCCAGCGCCGCGCCTTCGGCCCGTCGACCGCCTCCCTGGTGCGGGCCGCCGAGGATCGGGACATGCCCTGGATCCGCCTGAACGAACGCTCGCTGGTGCAACTCGGCCATGGCAAGTTCCAGCGCCGCATCCAGGCGACCGTCACCAGCGAGACCCGCCACACGGCCGTCGAGATCGCCTCGGACAAGCGGCTGACCAATCAGATCCTCTCGGATCTCGGTCTGCCGGTCCCCAAGCAGGCGCGGGTGCGCGAGGTGGAGGAGGCCGTCGAGGCCGCCGGAAAGCTGGGCTTCCCCGTCGTCCTCAAGCCGCTCGACGGCAACCACGGCAAGGGGGTGTCGATCAACCTCACCACCCCGGAGGCTGTGCGGGTGGCGTTCGAGAAGGCGTACGACTATTCCTCGGTGGTGATCGTCGAGACCTTCCAGGAGGGGCACGACTACCGGATCCTGGTGGTCAACGGCAAGGTGGTGGCCGCGGCGCAGCGCGTTCCCGGCCACATCGTGGGGGACGGTCAGCATACGGTCGCCGAGCTGGTCGAGATCGTCAACCAGGACCCCCGGCGCGGCATCGGCCACGAGAAGGTGCTGACCCGCCTCGAGCTCGACCATCAGGCCGAGCGGCTGCTCGAGGGGTCGGGGCTCGGGCCCGACTCCGTGCTCCCCGAGGGGCAGATCTGCTACCTGCGCTCGACCGGGAACCTGTCGACCGGCGGCACCTCGGTCGACAAGACGGACGCCATCCACTACGACAACCGGATCATGGCCGAGCGCGCGGTCAAGGCGATCGGCCTCGACGTCGGCGGCGTCGACTTCATCTCGCCGGACATCGCCCGCAGCCACAAGGAGGTCGGCGGCGCCATCGTCGAGGTCAACGCCGCGCCCGGCTTCCGCATGCACACCGCGCCGACCGAGGGCAAGGCCCGCGACGTCGCCGGCCCGGTGATCGACATGCTCTTCCCGCGCGGCATGCCCTACCGCATCCCGATCGCCGCCATCACCGGCACCAACGGCAAGACCACGACCACCCGCATGGTGGGGCACATCCTCAAGCTCGCCGGCAACACGGTCGGCATGACCACCAGCGACGGCGTCTACATCGACGGCGAGCTGACCGTCTCGGGGGACATGACCGGCCCGTGGGCGAGCCACCTCGTGCTGCGCGACCCCTCGGTGGACGCGGCGGTGCTGGAGACGGCGCGCGGCGGCATCGTGCGCGCCGGCCTCGGCTGGCGCAAGTGCAAGGTGGGGGCGGTGCTCAACGTCGCCTCCGACCATCTCGGGATGGGGGGCGTCAAGGATCTCGACGAGCTGGCGGAAATCAAGCGCGTCGTCGTCGAGGTGGCGCAGGAGTGGTGCGTGCTCAACGCCGACGACGAACGGGTGGCGTCGATGGCCGAGCACAGTCCGGGCAAGCCGATTTACGTGACGATGCGGCGGGAGAACGATCTGGTGCGCCGGCACATCCGCGAGAAGGGTGGGAGGGCGGTGGCGCTGGAAGAGGGGCTCAACGGCCGGCTGATCGTGCTCTACGAGGGGGAGGAGCAGATCCCGCTGCTGTGGGCGCGGCAGATTCCGGCGACGGTCGAGGGGCACGCGATCCACAACATCCAGAACGCGATGTTCGCCACCGCGATCGCGCACGCGATGGGGGTCAGCCTGGAGAATATCCGCCAGGGGCTGCGCACCTTCACGACCGATTTCTTCCAGACCCCGGGCCGGATGAACTTCTACAACGAGCATCCGTTCCGGGTGCTGCTCGACTACGCGCACAACGCCCACGGCATGACGGCGATGGCACAGACGGTGCGCGGGCTGACCGTCAACGGCCGGCGGATCGGCGTCCTCGCCGCCCCGGGGGATCGCCGCGACGAGGACATCCTCGAACTCGCCCGCGCCGCCGCCCCGGCCTTCGACTTCCTCATCCTGCGCGAGGACGACAACCTGCGCGGGCGCCGCCGGGGCGACACCGGCGCGCTGGTCCGCCAGGGGCTCATCGCCGCCGGCTTCCCCGAGGACCGGATCTCGCCGGAGGTCTACACCGAGGAGGAGGCCGTCCGGCGGTCGCTGGAAGCCGCCCAGCCCGGGGACCTGCTGGTCATCTTCGGCGACGACCTCGACCGCGTCTGGCACCAGATCGTCAGCTTCGGCCGCGCCCCCGGAGCACCCGAAAGCCCGGCCCACGCCACCCCCATCTTCGCCGGCCACGAGCCGCCGCTCGCGAGCGCCATCTTCGCTTCGGAATCCCCCGCGGACCGGGGGGTGGGGGAGCATGAGGACTGATCCTTGATCTCTATCCCGGATGGAGTTACGTTGTCTCTATGAGAAAGGTCAATCTCGACTACGCCAAGGATCATCTCGAGCACCTCGTCGACGAGGCGATCGCCGGAGAAGAGGTCGTCCTGACCAGAGAGGGAGGCCGGCTTGTCCGTTTGATCCCGGTGGAACGGGACCGGGCCGAGACCGAAGAGGTCGCCCGGAAATCCCGGCGGGCAAGAGTCGAGATCCTTGTCTCTCAACTACGATCTCTGCCGGATCTGGACGAACGCAGTGTCGAGGAGATCCTGGGATATGACGAGCGAGGGCTCTTTTGATGCAGGGTCTTGTTCTGGGTAGCTCCGCTCTGCTCTATAAAGGGAACGATTTTCCCCAAACGGACCTGGATCTGATCCGGATTTGATTCGTCAGAAAAGGAGAGGGGAATGAGCACCTACAACGGACAGTTTCAGGTCGTCAATCTCACCGGCGGTCCGATCACCAAAGTCCTTGTCGCGCATAACGGCAGCGCGGGGATACCTACCGACGCTCCCCTCGCGAACGGCGCCATCCAGGATCCCACCTCGTTTCAGTCGGAGACCGGCGTGGATGACGACTGGTCGGTCTCCTTCGTGGATGCCTCCGGCAACACTTGGTCCCGCGACGACAAGCAGTGCAACTACGACGAGGAGGACGCGGGGGAGACGATGCTGATCATCTTCTATCAGCAGAACTTCACGCTGCTGACCCCGCAGTCCGATCCGTGCCTTAACAACGCCTATTCGCAGTCCTGAAACAGATCAGCAGGGCGGCCGTCGGCAGGGCGGCGAGAGTCAGGAACGTAGCCGTCCAGGGGGAGAGGCCCGCGGCGGTCAATGTCTTACCCACCTGCTCGGGCAGACTGAAAAACCCTTCCAGTACCCCCAGCTCGGCGGCAACTAGGGCAGCTATCCCCGCAAGGTTCCGGGCCGCGGCGAGAGGCCACGTCTTCCGCTCGCGCTGACGGATTTCCTCCCCGAGCAGATCCGCCGCGCGAGCCCGCCACCAGATGGCGTCCGGCGCGGGCAGCGGCTCCGGCCAGCGTTCCTCGTCCCGGCTGCTGTGGAAGAGATCGATCAACTCGTCGTCGTTCACGATGGGTCTCCTTTACGAAGCAGCGCGATCAGGCGCGCGCGCGCCCGGAAGAGCAGGACGCGTACGCTGGCCGCCTTCACCG
This sequence comes from uncultured Acidobacteriota bacterium, assembly GCA_963698025.1. GTDB lineage: Bacteria > Acidobacteriota > Thermoanaerobaculia > Multivoradales > UBA5704 > DATARR01. Next base: position 6,957,039 of record OY969112.1, read on the forward strand.
CCAGGATCTCGGCGATCTCCGCGTGCGAGCAACCTTCCGCGTAGGCCAGCCAGAGCATCTCGCGATCGGTCGCCTTGAGCGCTCCCAGGGCGGAGTGGACGTCCAGACGGATCGCCGGCGTCTCCTCCCTGGCCACGGGCTCCGGCAGGGGCTCGCCCGCCAGCTCTCCCCACCTCTTCGCCGCCGCCCAATGATCCTTCAGCAGATTGGTGGCGATGCGGAACAGGTAACGTACCCGGTCCTCCTCGCTCCCGCCCGTGAGCTTCGAGCGCAGAAAGCGATAGTAGGCCTCCTGCAACAGATCGTCCACGATCCGCCGCTCGCGGCAGATCCGATAGAGATAGACGCGAAGGCGATCGGCGGTGGCCCGGTAGAACGCCTCGAAATCCGGCTCGTCCATGGAAAAGGTCGGCCGGAGACCTACGGCGCTTCGGGGTCCCGCCTCGAAGTTCGCCGGCGCGCCACGACCCAGGTCGCCGCCCAGAGACCGGCGGCGCCGGCGACGATCAGGATTCCCGACCCGAGCAGGAAACGGGACTCCGCCACCTTGGCGATGCCCAGCACCCCCAGGCCGATGAAGGTGAGGACGATCGCCTGCCGGAGGCTGCTGTTCAGCAGCTCCTGCGGCTCGGAGCGGCCGGAGAGGACGTCCGCCATCCATCTCCGCCCCCCCTCGCTCTGCAACAGGGCTACGAACTCCTCCGAGCTGAAGCGCTCGAGGATCTTCAGACGCAATTCGTGCCGCATCGCCGCGTTGCGCGCCGACCACCGCCAGGCCAGAGCCGCGATCCAGCCGAGGAGCAGGAACCCTCCGAGCAGCTGGATCAACCGAAAGGTTTCATAGGATCCCATGCGTCGAGCCTCCAGGTTGTGCCGGCTTGCGGCGGGCCACCGCCTCCGCGCGCCGGCCGAGGATCTTCAAGCTTCCACCGCCGGACGGTTCGAATACGATCCGCGGTCCGGTCTGATAGCGGAAATTCCATATGTCGTAGGTGCCCGCCGACTGGGGCGCCAGCGTCAGCTCGACTCTCTCAGGGATCGTCTCAGGCCGGAACTCGTAGCGGCCGCCGGGGCTGCGGAGAGCCCGCACGATCCGCCGACCGCGTTCGAAATCCATCCGCAGGAAGATCTGCAGCTCGGGGGTGTCGTGATACTCCTGCGAAAACTGATAGATCGGCCGCACGGAGACGAAGCCTCCGAGCTCCTTCTTCTGCGCCTCCCACCAGGCGCGGATCTGCCGCTGCACCCCTTCGAACGACTGATCCGGTCCCAGCGCGGCGCGCAGGGGCTCCCAGTCGCCGGCGTCGATGCCGCGGAAGATCCGCGTCATCTGCTCGTCCTCCGCGGCCGGCTCATCCGGCGCGAGGGCGTCGGGGAGGGTGAGCCGCAGGATGGCCTCCGGGTCCTCGGTCGCCACGACGGCCCGCCCGTTGCGCCAGGAGATCTCGATCTCACCTCCGGAAGATAGCGCGTAGCGGCCGGCGATCTCGGGCCGGGGCGGGATCGCGGGGTCCGCGGCGGGCGGCATCGGCACCGCGCCGCCGAAGAGGAGGTTCTCCACCCACTGCGCGATGACCTCGGTGCTGAGCTGCCGGTTGAGGTGGGTGTTGGCGAGCAGGATGAAGACGGTGTCCTCGTCCACGAAGCGGTAGAACGCGGCGGCCACACCGAGGCTGGTGTCGTAGCCGCCGTGATAGATCACCTTGGTCCCGCGGCGGGTGGAAAGGATGCGCCAGCCGTAGCCGAAGTCGTCGAGGACGGGCCGGTAGAGCTTCGCCTTGGCGGCGGCGGAGAGGATGCGGTCGCCGAGCAGGGCCTGGTGCCAGCGGTAGAGGTCGTCCACCGTCGAGAGCATGCCGCCGGAGCCGGTCAGCCGGAGCTTCGCGGGGCGGTCGATCGGCATCTCGACGGGAAAGGCCCACTCGCGCGTCGTCCAGTCCTGATAGCGCGCGATGCGGTCGCGGCGCCACTCCGGGAGGTCGAAGCCGGTCGAGCGGAGGCCGGCGGGCAGCAGCAGGTGGTCCCGCAGATACCGCTCGTAGGGCTCGCCGGAGACCACCTCGACGATCTTCGCCAGCAGGTCGTAGCCGGTGTTGGAGTAGCCGAACTTCGTGCCCGGCGGAGCGATCAGGGGCTGCTTCAGGATCTCCTGAAGATACTCCTTCCAGGTGGGAGACTGGTCGAGATAGAAGTTGTCGATCCCCGCCGTGTGCGAGAGCATCTGGTGGAGGGTGATCACGGCCAGGTCGTCGCGGATTCCACCCGGCGGGAGGTCGAGCCCCACGTTGTTCGCGATCCGCGGCAGGAACTTGCCCAGGTGGTCCTCCGTGCTGAGCTTGCCCTCCATTTCGAGGCGCAGAATGGCGGTGGCCGTGAACTGCTTGGTGATCGAGCCGAGGTCGAACGCCGTCTCCGGCTCGACGGGGGTTGCCGTTTTCCGGTCCGCCAGACCATACCCCTTCCGCAGCAGGGTCTCGCCGTGCCGGGTCACCAGGACGGAGCCCGAGAAGCCGTGGTCGGCGAGGCGGGAGAAGAAGCCGTCGAGGTCGGCGGGGAGGGGGCCGGCGGCCCGGGCAGGCACCGCCAGGAGCGCCAGGGCGAGGAAGAGGAGAGCGGGGCTGCGCGGTCTGAATCTCATCGGATCTCCTTCGGAAGCTCAGGGTCTCGTGGGGTACAACTCCGAAGGGGGAAAAGAGTTAACAGGCAGGCGCCCGCAGGGCGGAAGTTATCCAGCCTGGGGTGTCAACCCCAGGTAGGCGAGCCAGTAAGATTCAAGCCCTGAAAGGCCGGCACCTGAGGGTCCGATCTGCCGGCCCTGCGGGGCTTGAGGCGTTCTTGGCCTGCGTACCTGGGGTTGACACCCCAGGCTGGATAACTTCCGCCCTTTTCAGGGCGAACCCTTGACCCTGCCGCACTCCTACGCTAAACACAGGCCATGACGACCGACGACTCGTTCCTGCATCGCACCACCCTGGATCTGCTGGATCTCTTCGCGGCCGGCAGGAACACGCCGGGGGCGGGGAGCGCCGCGGCCCTGACGGGCGCGCTGGCCGGGAGCGTGCTGCAGACTGTCGCGCGCCACACGATCAAGGCGGCGGAGGGCGCGAAGCGGCGCGAGGTCTATGCGCCCTTCCGCGAGCGGGCCGAGGCGATCCTGGAGGAGGCCAGGAATCGATCGCAGTCTTTACGCGGCGCCGTGGACGCGGACGCCGCCGCGTTCGACCGGTTCTGGCAGGGTCGCACGGAGGAGAACCTCCAGCAGGCGACCGACATCCCCATCGAGATCGCCGGGCACTGTATCGCCCTCGCGGAGATCGGGCTCGAGCTGCACGAACGGGGGTTCAGGAATGCCCAGGGGGAAGCGGCCGCCGCCACCTTGAGCGCGATCGCCGGCGGCGAGACCGGAGCCTACATCGCGCATCTCAATCTGCGGTCCGCCGGCGCCTGGGCAGAGGAGCGGAAAGAGAGAGTCCGAGGCCTTCGCCGCCGGCTGCGGGAGCTTCGCGGGCTCGTCGAGGCGCGGATCTACGAGCCGGATGAATCCGCTATGCTCCCGTCCCTATGACCCCACCATACGGCTGCCAGAGCATGGTCGCACCCCTTCGGCGGGTCCTCGTCCGCCGCCCTGACGAGGCTTTCGGCGACGCCGAACCGGTGCATTGGCACTACACCGCCCGGCCCGATCTCCAGGAGGCTCGGCGCGAGCACGACGCCCTCGTGGACCTGCTGCGCGGTGCCGGCGCCGAGGTGATCGAGCACTCCGAGCCCCAGCCGGACCGGGCGGACGCGATCTACGTCTTCGATCCCGTCCTGATCACCGACCGCGGCGCCGTCCTCCTGCGGATGGGAAAGACGCTACGGCGAGGCGAGGAGGAAGCTCTCGGCCGCAGGCTGCGGGAGGTCGGCGTTCCCACCTTCGCGGTTCTCGACGGCGAGGCCACGGCCGAGGGGGGAGATCTCCTCTGGCTCGACCGCCATACCCTGGCGGCCGGCCAGGGTTTCCGCACCAACGCCGAGGGCCTGCGCCAGCTCCGCGAGATCCTCACTCCGCTGGACGTCGAGATCGTTCCCGTCGAGCTGCCGTACTTCGGGGGTCCCGAGGCCTGCCTGCACCTGCTCTCCCTGATCAGCCTGGTGGATCACGATCTGGCGGTGGTCTATCCGTCTCTCCTCGCCGTCCCCTTCTGGCGCTTCCTCCGCGACCGGGGCATCCGTCTCATCGAGGTGCCGGACGTGGAGTTTCCGACCCAGGGTCCCAACGTCCTGGCCCTCTCGCCGCGCAAGGTCCTGATGCTGGAGGGGAATCCGATCACCCAGCGGCGCCTGGAGGAGGCCGGCTGCGAGGTCCTCACCTACCAGGGCCGGGAGATCTCCCTCAAGGCCGAGGGGGGGCCGACGTGCCTGACGCGGCCGGTCTGGCGAGTCGGTTAGAATACCCCCGCAACCGACAAGGAGATCGTTCGATGGGAGCAACGGAGGCTGACAGCGGCCGGACCGGGAAGCGGTCCGCGGTAGCGATTCCGATCGCCCTGGGGCTCTTGCTGGGAACGGCCGCCCTGGCCTGGGCCGGGCAGGTGGAGCTGGCTTCGCGGGTGGCTCCCGATCAGGTCTCTGATACGGCCAGCGGGAGCGATGGGTCCTCCTCCGCGTTCGCCTTGAGCGCCGACGGCCGGTACGTCGTGTTCTTCAGCCGGGCGATGAATCTGGTCCCTGGCCAGATCAGCCATGGTAACGGCAACATCTTTCTCCGCGACCGCATCGCGGGAACGACCGTGCTGGTGAGCCGGTCGGCGGCAGGACCCACGGTCGCCGCGAACAAGGGGGGTGGTGGAGCGGCCCTGAGCCCGGACGGGCGGTACGTGGCCTGGACCGGCGAGTCCACCGACGTCGTCGCCGGCCAGGGGAGCGCGGTGCCGCCGGCGAGCTACTTCCTCTTTCTCTTCGACCGAGTCTCGGGGACCAACCGGCTGCTCGCCTCGCGCGTCGATTTCGAGGCTCCCGTCTTCTCGCTGGACGGCCGCTTCCTCCTCTTCTTCAGCTCCGCTCCGGACCTCGTCCCCGGCCAGCTCGACAACGATGGGGATGCGGACGCCTTCCTCTACGATCTGACGGCGGGCAAGGCCACCCTGATCAGCCACGCGAACGGCTCGCCACTGACCGCCCTGGGAGCACGCCTCGCGAGCATGAGCCGGGACGGGCGCTATGTCGCCTTCGAGACCCCTGGCGGGAGCGCCATGGTCGAGATCGCCGACCGGATTACGGGCACGGTCGACGTCGTGGCGGCGGGGAAATTTCCGGTCCTCAGCGCGGACGGACGCTTTGTCGCCTTCCTGAGCTTCGCGACCAACCTGGTGCCGGGGCAGGTGGACTCCAACTCCTATCTCGACGCCTTCCTGTACGACCGCGTGACCCGGAAGACGGTGCTGGTGAGCCGGGCCCTGGCCTCGGCGGCGCAGACGGGGAACCGGGGAGTCCTCTGGACCGAGCTCGGCGTCAGCCCCGACGGGCGGTATGTCGCCTTCTACAGCTCGGCCACCGACATGCTGGCGGGGCAGGACAGCTCGCCCAGAAACCTTCTTCTCTTCGACCGCACGGCCGGCACCGTGAAGCTCGTGGCGCATGCGGCCATGTCCGGCTCCTCCTCGCCGCCCGATGTTCTGGCCTTCAGCGGCGATGGGCGCTCTCTGCTCTTCTCGAGCGAAGACAACGGCGTGATCCCGAGCGAGGTCAACCATGGGGCCGCCAACGTCTTTCTCTATGACACGGCGTCGGGCGGGAAGACCCTGGTCAGCGCCGCCTCGCCGGGCTTCCTGACGGCGGGGAACGGCGATTCGTACAGTCCCGCGATCAGCACGGACGGAGGGGTCGTCGCGTTCGCCAGCGTGGCGAGCGATCTGGTGCCGGGCCTCGAGGATTTCAACCAGTCCGAAGACCTCTTCGCCTATGCCGTCCCGACCCGGGAGGTCGAGGTCCTCACGCCCCGGGCGGCCGCCTCGGCGACGGCGGGCGGTGGCAGCTTTGCCTCCGGGGTCAGCGGCGATGGCCGCTGGACTCTCTTTCAGAGCTACTCCTCCCACCTCGTTGCCGGGCAGGTGGATCTCAACCGGGGTGGGCCGGATCTGTTCCTCTACGACTCCGTGACCCGGGCCGTGCAGTTGGTGAGCCGGGCGGCCGGATCGACCGCCACCACCGGCGATGGCGCTTCGGGATCGGCGATCCTCAGTGGCGATGGCCGCTATGTCGCCTTCAGCAGCCGGGCGGCGAACCTTACGAACGACACGTACCAGTTCATTGACTACAACCTCTTCCTCTTCGACCGGGTCGCGGGCACGACCACTCTTGTCAGCCGCTCGCCCGCCACCCACCAGCCGGAGGGCGGCACGCCTCAGGCCGGGGCCTTGAGCGCGGACGGCCGCTATCTGGCCTTCGTCAGCAGCGCTGTTCCCGCGACCGGAGATCCGGGGAGCGGCTGGAACATCTTCCTCTACGATGGCGTCGCCGACTCCGTCACTCGGGTCAGCCAGCGGCCGAACGGGGCCGAGTCCCCGCCGTCGATGAGCGCCGACGGTCGCTACGTCGCCTTCGTCAGCCGGGCGCCCGACCTCGTCCCGGGCCAGATGGATGATCCGAGCTTTGAAACCGACGACGCGTTCCTCTGGGACCGGGTCACGGGGGTCACAACGCTGATGAGCCACACGCGGTCCTCGGCCGTGCAGGCCGCCGGCATCGTGCCCAACGAGACGGTGTCCCTGAGCGCCGACGGCCGCTACGCCGCCTTCACCAGCTCCGCGACGAACCTCGACCCCAACGTCGACGGCCCGGGCGACGGCAACATCTATCTCTACGACCGCGACGTGGGCACGAACACGCTGGTGACCGTCTCCCAGCGATCGACGAGCTCGTCTCATCCCCTCATCAGCGCCGACGGCCGGATCGTCGCGTTCCTGAGCTATGGGAAGGACCTGGTGCCCGGCGAGTCGGTTCCGGAATCGACTCCCCAGCTCTTCCTCTACGACCGCGTCACTCGGTCGATCACGCTGGCGAGCCGTGCCGGCGCCGCGCCCAACGTCGGCCGGGACGGGGTCGTCCTCTTCCCCTCCCTGAGCGCCGACGGCCGTTATGTCGCCTACGTCGGCCGGTCGGCGGGAACCCACCCCTTTGATTTCGGAGAGGACATCTTCCTCTTCGACCGGATCGCGGGCACGACGATCCTCGCCAGCCCGTCCCGGACCTCGGCCACGGCCAGCGCCGGCGGCAGCTCCTCCCCCTGCCTCAGCGCCGACGGCCAGGCGGTCGCGTTCACCAGCTCGTCTTCGGACCTCGTGGCACAAGACTTCAATGAGACTTCGGACGTATTCCTCTACCGTGCCGCGTCGCCCACGGGCGGGCCGGTTACCCTTCCCCCCTGCATTTTGCTCGACACCCGCCGGCTCGCCGACCGGCCGGCGCTACGCTCCAACGTCCGCCGGGTGGTGACACCCCGTGGGGCCTGCGGAGTGCCGGCGACCGCCACGGCGGTCACGGTGAAGGTGACCGCTCTCCAGGGCTCGGGAAAGGGGAACGTGCGATGGTTCGCGGGGGACGCCACGGCCTCCTCGGGCATTCTCCGCTTCGCGAAGCAGCAGACCCGGAGCGCCGTCTTCACCCTCCCCCTGACCGGCAACGGCACCCTCGTCCTCCTCCCCTTCGTGGCGGGCAACGGCACGGTGCAGGCGGTGGTGGAGGTCGACGGCTACACGCCGTAGGCGAGGCCGAGGTCTCCGTCCCCTCAGCGCGGAGGAGGTGACGGAGACCTCGAAACGAACGTTCAACCTGTTCCTTTTCCTCCCGTCATCCTAATCGCAGATGCACTTTTGCCCCGCCCCGCACTGGGCGCTTGCGGCGCAGGACGAACCACTGCCACTGCAGTGCCCCGCCCCGCCGACGCAGAGCTCCTGGGTGTCGGGAGCAGGCAGGGCTTTCGCCGCCGGCACACCCGCCAGTACAGATACCAGGACCGCGGCCAACGCCAAACCACGAAGAAGATTCCGCATGTCGTTCTCCTCTCTAAGCTCCGGCCGGCGGAGAATGCCGCCGGATTCTACCTAAGTAGGTGCGCAAAGTTGGAATACTGAGCCTTTCTGAACGAGGCCCGGCGGTTGACGGCCTCGCTGTGGACCACTAGTCTCGCTATGGGCATCAGGAGGCAACGATGGCCGCACTGGCGGTCAGCGAGATTTTCGCGGTAGGTACTCCCTGGCTGGAGAAATAGGCGCATGAAAGATGGTTTCATTTATCTATACGAAAAAGATTGGCAGTATAGTTTTCACGATCTTGTGGCTTGTTTCGATCGCTGGTGCATACGCTTAGAACACCCCAGCGGTAAAGGATCGGGTAGTGTTGCAGTGCTCTCGCCCGAAGGTGAGCAAGTTCTGATGTCTCGAACGCAGGTGTTCGACGTCGTTCGCAATCGACCAAAAGAATTCAGTTTCCAATTTTGGCTTGACGAAAGTAACGATGTTTATTGCGGGTTAAGAGGGTGTTTGGGAAGTCCCGAAAGGCGTGCTAAAATGCGTCTATGGGATACCCGAGTGACGTGAGCGACACGGAATGGCGGATTATTGGTCGCTTGCTTCCGGCAACCAAGCCTGGAGGCAGGCCTCGTGCGACAGATACCCGGTCGGTGGTCAATGCCATCTTCTACACTCTGCGTAGCGGTTGCTCTTGGCGCATGCTCCCGCGCGACTTTCCACCCTACTCGACGGTCTATATGTACTTCAAGCAGTGGAGAGACGACGGGACCTGGGAGAAGGTCCATGACACTCTTCGAGACCGTATCCGAAGCCGCGACGGGCGCAAGAAGAGTCCCAGTGCAGCAATCGTCGATAGCCAAAGCGTGAAGACGACAGAAAAGGGGGCTCTTGCGGCTACGACGCAGGCAAGAAAGTGAAGGGCCGCAAGCGTCACATCGTTGTGGACACATTGGGCCTGATTCTGAACTGCGCAGTTCACTCTGCTGATGTCCAGGATCGTGACGGAGCCAAGTTGGTTCTGGAGGATCTGGCGGATCGGTTTCCCAGGATGAGAAAAGTATGGGCAGATGGAGGCTACGCCGGACAGTTGCTTGAGCAGGCGAAGGACTGGGGAAAGTGGGTTTTGGAGATCGTAAAGCGGTCAGACAAAGCCAAGGGATTCGAGCTTCTTCCACATCGTTGGATCGTTGAGCGAACTTTTGCATGGCTCGGGCGCTATCGCAGGCTGAGCAAGGACTATGAAGTCTTTACCGAGACCAGCGAGGCAATGATCAGATTAGCCATGATACGGCTGATGCTTGGACGATTGGCTCCAAAATGACTTCCCAAACACCCTCTAAGGTTCGACGGCTCTTGGGTGATCACTGAGTTTGGTCTAGATGGATTTGATGCGATTGATTTAAAGACCGTGGTAGATGCTGTCCTTGACTATCTTGATCTCCGTACTGCTGGGGAGAGCCTGCGCGGAATGGTCCTTGATATATTTAATCGGACTGGAGACTTTGATTGGGATGCTTTTTTTATTCGGGGTGAAAGATGCGTTATTCGTAACCTTCCGGATATCATTGGGCTCGAAGCGTCGCGAACGGCCCAGATTGAATCCAGTTCGCTTGGTGGGTATTCGAGTAGGCAGCTAAACGGGCTGATGCTCTTCCGGGCAATCCCTGCGCCGTGGGAGAAGACGCTTACTGAGTAGTCCCAAGCGAGCAGCAGTCTGCGGCTGTCGGTCAGCCATATCTTTCCCGATAGCTTAGCCCTAAGATCCCTCAGCCGGTCTGCGGATGCCTTTTTTTAGTGCGGAAAAGTCCATTGGGGTCGCCGGTCCCTTGGCAAGCCGATCCTCGATCTCCGCCTGAAAGGCACGCATCTCGAGTTCTTGATCCTCCGCCATCAGATCCGCCAGCAGCACGATCCGCCGCCGCAGCGACCGCAGCTCCACGTACTCCTCCCGGGTGTGCATCCCGCCGCCGATCGGACCCAGGCCGTCGAGGACAGGGATGCGGTCGGGGTCGGGGAGGAAATTGGGGAAGGAGATGCCGCCGCGCTCTTCTTCGATCTCCAGCCGCCAGCCGCGGTCGGCGGCGAGGGCCACGGCGCGCTGGCAGATACCGCAGTGGGGACCGCGCGGATCGACCGGCGAGATGAACAGGCTCGCAGTGAAGGAGATCTCCGTGCCGGTGGTTGCGGCTACGTCCCGGGCCAGGTCTTCGAGTCGACGGGCGAGATCGGCGCACTCGCTAGAGCGGAGGAAGCGGGCTTCGCCTTCGACAATCGCGCGGTCGGGGACGACGTTGAGCTGGCGGTCGGTGCCGAGGAAGTCGTGCGCAGAGGCGAGGCCATCCACGAAGGTGGCGTCGCCGGCGACGAAGCGGCCGGCGTTCACGGTGGGGCCTCCCTTCCGGTGCGAGAGCGCTTCGGCCTCGGTCACCCAGCGGGCGGCGGCGATGAGGGCCGAGCGCCCTTCCCAGTAGTGGAGCCCGGAGTGGGCCGCCTGGCCCCGCGCTTCGAGGCGCCACTGGAACATCCCCCGGCGGCCGGCGACAATCGTCTCGGCCTCGCCGGCGGGCTCTCCCGGCTCCAGCACCCAGAGAGCGCGAGCCGTCTCCCCCCAGCGCCGGACGGCGGCTTGCGAGAGGGCGCCCCCCACCTCCTCGTCCGGCACCACCACCAGCAGCAGGTCGGCGGGCGGCTGCTGTCCCTGTTGACGCAGGAGGTCGAGGGCCCCCACGAAGGCCGCGAGCCCCCCTTTCATGTCGATGGCGCCGGTGGCGACCAGCCGGCCGCCGTCGAGATGGGGCTCCATCGCCGGCAGCACGGTGTCGAGATGGCCGATCAGCAGGAGATGCCCGCGCGAGGTGTCCGTTCCGCGGGCGTAGAGCACCGGCAGGGGAGGGGAGCCTTCTTCTGGAGATTCCTCCAGGATCTCGACGGCCAGCCCGCGCTCGCGAAGGGCCGTTGCGAGCCGCTCCGCCACGCGCCGGAGCCCCGCGAGGTCGCCGCTGTCCGAGGAGATGGCGGTCAGCTCGCGGAGCAGCTCGACCGTCCGCTCGAAGACGGGCTCGGGGAGATTCGCGACGGCCAGTTCCATGGGCCGGTAAGGGTATCGCAGAAGGTCGCCATCCCGAGAAACTGCCACGATTCCCCCCTGCAGCGCTCTGCCTCCACGGGACATCGCGACGCCGCCAGCGCGTACGCGACACCGTCTCGAGACTACGCAGCGTCGGCGCTGGCATTGCGACGCCTCTACGAGCAATGCGACGTCTCCAGCGTAGACGCAACGCCGCCAGCGGCTATGCGACGCCGCCACCTCCAATGCGACATCGGAGTGTGACATTGCGACATCTCCAGGGTCTACGCGACATCGACTAGAGACTATGCAGCGTCTCCGCTGGAGACGCGACGCCTCCCAGGGTCAACGCAACAGCGCCCGGTCCAACGCGACAGCGCTCCGGACTACGCAACCCCGCCAATGGAGACGCGACAGATCCACGTGCATCGCGACACTCTCCCGGGGGTGCGCCGTCCCGGCCGGAGGCGCGGGCGGCACCGCTGGTATAGAGTTCGCGGAGATGGAGCCGCCCGATGGCTCCGGTTCAATTCGGTCAGGAGGGGCATCCCATGGTCAGTGCCGTCATTCTGCTGGTGGTGGAGAAGGCGAAGGTGAACGAGGTCGCCCAGCAACTGGTCGACTTGCAGGGGATCACCGAGGTCTACTCGGTGGCCGGCCAGTACGATCTGGTGGCGATCGCGCGCGTCAAGGACAACGAGGCGATCGCCGACGCGGTTACCCGCCAGATGCTGAAGATCGAAGGGATCATCCGCTCGGAGACCCTGCTGGCGTTCCGCGCCTTCTCGCGCTACGACCTGGAGCGGATCTTCTCGATCGGGGCGGAAGAGCCGGTCCGGTAGGCCGCCGGCCCTCTCACCGCTTCGCCTCCGCGCCACCCCCCTGCGCCTCCTTGAGGATCAGCGCGGCGAGGGCGTCGTAATCCCCCCCGAAGTGGTGGGCGCCGGGGAGCACCTGGGCTTTGCCCACGGCGGCGGGAATCTGCGGGCAGAGGCTGTCCTTCTCCTGGCTGCCGTAGAGGCAGAGGACGGGCGGATGCCCGGCGAGCTTCTTCACCTCGGGGAGCACCGGCTGCCCCTTGCTCCCGCCGCCCAGCCAGTCGGAGACGTGGAACTCGAAGTCCGCCGTCGGGCTCGGTCCGAGGAGCGCCACCAGGCGCACCCGCTCCAGCAGGTCGGCCGGCAGGCGGTTGGCGAAGAAGGGGAGCACGTCGGCGCCGAAGGAGTAGCCGATCAGCAGGACGTCCTGCTTGTTCCAGGCCGCGAGATAGTGGCGGACGATCCGCTCCAGGTCGCGGGTGGCGGCGTCGGGCTTGCGGGCGGTCCAGAAGTACTGCAGCGAGTTCCAGCCCACCACCGGGATCCCCTTCGCCGAGAGCGCCTTCGACACGTCCTTGTCGATGCCGGCCCAGCCGCCGTCCCCCGAGATGATGACGGCGAGCGCCCGTCCGGCCCCCTTGGCGGGCACCTCGACGAGCGGCAGGTCGTTGACCGCCGGAACCCCCTTGGCGGCGGCCGGCGTGGAGGCCGTCGACGCGCCGGCCACGGCGGGCCGCCCCGCCGGGTCCGGCTGGACGATCTTCCGGAAGGCCTGGCGGAACTGCGGCGCCCACTTGTTGGTCCTGGAGAAGCCGTGGCCGACGTCCGGCAGCAGCACGAGCTCCGAATTCTTCACCTGAGAGGTGTACTTGACCACGTCGTCCTTGAAGCAGACCTGGTCGATCGTCCCCTGGAAGGCGACCCACGGCTGCTCGAGGGTCGAGGCGGGGCGGAAGACGAGCCCCTTCACCTTGGACTTGAGATCGGGATCGCTGGCGATGCCGTGGCCCGGGCAGAAGGGGTGGACGAGGTTGAGGTCGGGGCAGAAGCCCATGCTGATCGCCCCCTTGAAGGTGCTGGGGGGGGCCTGGACGAGGGCGGCGTAGGCGAGCGTCGCGCCCGAGGAGTAGCCCACCAGCACCGGCGGCTCGTAGTTGGGCAGGCCGAGCGTCTTCTGCACGTATTTGGAGAGCAGCTCGAGATCGACGGCCGCGGAGGTGCAGCTCTCCTTGGAGCCGTTGAGCTTGGCCACGTAATAGGGGACGCTGATGCCGACCACCAGGGTGTCCTGATCGGCCAGGATCTGGGCCATGTCGACGACCCCCAGGTTCCAGCCGCCGTCGCCCGAGAAGAAGAGCGCGACGTGGCTGGGGTGGGGCGTGCGCCGGTAGATGTAGACCTTGCCGAAGCGGCCGTAGGTGAGTGTCTCGGTCTGCGGCGCCGGCGCGGTGGCGGCGGGTGAAGAGTCCTTGGCGGCCGCCTGCGCCCGCGGCGTGGAGGGCGTGGCGGCGGACGGGGGAGCGCCCTTCGCGGGCGCTTCGGCGGCGTGGCCGGCCAGGGCGGACCCCAGCAGCAGGAGGAGGAGCAGCGGGGCGGTCTTCTTCATGAGCTCGGATTCCTTGTTTGCAGACCCGCGACGACGCGCTGGTCTCGGGAATCCTATATCGAGGGCGAGCCTCCCGGACCGGGCACTGGATTTGCAATTGACTCTATCGCTGTTCGAAGCACCCCGTAGCGAAGAAGGAGCGTCCAATGCTGATGAAGGTTGGCTATCGGATTTCCGTACCGTCCACGACGAGCGCCCCGGCGCCGTCGCGCTCCCGGGGCGCTCTGCGCCCGGTGGTGGACCTCGACGCGACGCTCCCGCTGGGGCAGACGGCGCGGCTGCGCCCTGTTTCCGAGGTTCTCCCCATGCGATGCCTGCGCTGCCAGGGCCCGGTCGAGCGGGGCACGGCGCCGGTCTGCCTCGAAGGGCGTGGATACCGGCTGGCCTGGGAGCAGGTTCCGGCCTGGGTCTGCACCCGTTGCGAGCTCGCCTACTTCGAGCCGGACGAGGTCCAGACCGTGCGGCAGGCGCTACAGGCCATGCGCTCCCTGAAGCCGGCCGACCAGGCCTGAGCTGTTTCCAGACGGGCGCCCCAGACGGGGCGCCACATCCAGCGCTCCCTGCCAGGTATGGTATCCTCCCCGTCCCCGCGGGGCCTGCAAATTTTTCAGCGGACTTATTACCCCTTCCAGATAGAGAGGCCGGCTTGACCTTCGAGACCCGAGACGACGTGCGCAACCTTGCGATCATCGCGCACGTCGACCATGGCAAGACCACCCTGGTGGACGCGATGCTCTGGCAGAGCGGCACCTTCGGCGCCCACGAGCACGTGGCCGAGCGAGTGATGGACTCGATCGACCTCGAGCGCGAAAAGGGCATCACCATCATGGCCAAGAACACCTCCATCCACTTCCTGGGGACCCGGATCAACATCATCGACACCCCCGGCCACGCCGACTTCGGCGGCGAGGTGGAGCGGACGCTGAAGATGGTGGACGGCGTCCTGCTGCTGGTGGACGCCAGCGAGGGCCCGCTGCCGCAGACCCGTTTCGTGCTGCGCAAGGCGCTGGAGGCCGGCCTGCCGCCGATCGTGGTGATCAACAAGATCGACCGCCCCGACGCCCGGGCCGGCGAGGTGCTCAACGAGGTCTTCGACCTGTTCATCGACCTCGACGCCACCGAGGAGCAGCTCGACTTCCCCGTGCTCTACTGCAACGCCCGCGCGGGCCGTTGCGGCCTCACCGCCGAGGGCCTGGAGGATACGCTCAAGCCGCTCTTCGAGGAGATCGTCCGCTCGGTGCCGGCGCCGCGCTTCAATCCCGAGATGCCGCTCCAGCTCCTGGTCACCAACCTCGACTACGACGACTACGTCGGCCGGCTCGCCATCGGCCGGATCTTCAACGGCCGGGTGCGCAAGGCCCAGGAGATCGCCATCTGCCGGCTCGACGGCACCTTCCCCCCCGCCAAGGCCTCCCTGCTCTACGGGTACGACGGGCTGAAGCGGGTGGAGATCGCCGAGGCCGGACCCGGAGACATCGTGGCCATCGCCGGCCTCGACGATGTGAGCATCGGCGAGACGCTCTCCGAGCGCGAGAACCCGCGGGCCTTACCGCATATCCAGATCGACGAGCCGACCATCTCGATGGTGCTGTCGGTCAACGACTCCCCCTTCGGCGGCCGCGACGGCAAGCACGTCACCTCGCGCAAGCTCAAGGAGCGTCTGGAGAAGGAGGTGCTGACCAACGTCTCGATCCGGCTCGAGCCGACCGAAACCCCGGACGCCTTCAAGGTCTCGGGGCGCGGCGAGCTGCAGCTGGCGATCCTGATCGAGATGATGCGCCGCGAGGGGTACGAGATGTCGGTCGGCAAGCCCGAGGTGATCACCCGCCGCATCGACGACGGCCCGCTCCACGAGCCGATGGAGCAACTGGTGATCGACTGCCCGGAGGACTACATCGGCGTCGTCACCCAGCAGATGGGGGTGCGCAAGGGGCGGATGACGAAGATGATCAACCACGGCTCCGGCCGCGTGCGGATCGAGTTCCGCGTCCCCTCGCGGGGGCTGATCGGCTTCCGCTCGGAGTTCCTCACCGACACCCGGGGTACCGGCATCATGAACCACCTGTTCGACGGCTGGGACGTCTGGCAGGGGGAGATCGCCCACCGCACCAACGGCGCCCTGGTCTCGGACCGCGCCGGGCGCACCACGGCCTACGCCATCGAGGGGCTGCAGCCGCGCGGCGAGCTGTTCATCGCCCCGGGCGAGGAGGTCTACGAGGGGATGGTGGTGGGGGAGAACGCCCGTCCCAACGACCTCGACGTCAACATCACCAAGGAGAAGAAGCTCACCAACATGCGGGCCTCCGGTTCGGACGACGCGGTCCGGCTGGTGCCGCCACGGATCATGAACCTGGAGCAGGCGCTGGAATTCATCCGCGAGGACGAGATGGTGGAGGTCACCCCGCACAGCTTCCGCCTGCGCAAGCGGATCCTGCCGGCCAACCGGCGCAAGTAGCCGGTGACAGATCCCGGGGTGTTATCCTCTTCCGCCGTGGACGACCCGGACTCCGCAGGCGAAAGCGCTACCCTGCGCCAGCGGATCGCCGCGCTTCTCGGGAAGGGGGAGTGGGGTTTCGAGGAGCTCCGGCGCGAGCTGGAGGCTCCCGCCCGCGCCCTGGAGGAGGATCTCCGCCACGTCGAGCGGAGCCTCCGCCGGGGCTCCGAGCGCCTGCGCATCGAGCCCGCCCGCTGCCTCTCCTGCGGCTTCGTCTTCCGCGAGCGGGCCGCCCGCCACCTCCACGCCCCCAGCCGCTGCCCCCGTTGCCGTAGCGAGCGGATCGCCGACCCCCGTTTTCGTATCGCCTGAACCCGCCTAGAGCCATTTCAGGAATGGCTTTTGCACAAGTTTTCGTGCAGAACGGAGACGTACGCCCTCGGCGTGCGTCCACGACAACAGCCGGCCGGGATGTTCCGGCCGCGGGTTACGACATCGTAGAAACTGCAGGAGGCAGTACCATGAAGAAGACGGTTCTATGCGCGGCGGCGGCCCTGGGGCTCGGGCTCCTGGCCGGCCCGGCGAAGGCGGCGGATTTCGGGGTGTTCGGCGCTTATCAGGACACCAAGGACGCGGACCAGGGGTACGGCGGCGGCGTCAAGTTCGACTTCAGCGTCATCACGTTGCGGGCCACCTATTTCGGCGACGTGACGTCCAACAATCGCTTCTCGAGCGGCAACGACTTCAAGCTCCGCGTCATCCCCCTGGAGGCGGGGCTGCAGTACAAGTTCCAGCCCGACACCAACTTCTCCCCCTATATCGGTGGTGGCGCCAGCTACTTCCTGCTCGACACCAACCGGGGCAACGTCGACGACGAGCTCGGCTGGTTCGCCGTGGTGGGCGCCGACATCAAGACCCAGCACAGCTTCGGCATAACGCTGGAGGCGATCTACCGCAGCGTCGACTCGACGGTGCGCGACAACAACAACGGCAGCACCACGGTCTCCAGCAAGGTCGACGTGCAGCTGCGCGGCATCGGCGCCAACGCCGGCCTCGTCTGGCACTTCTAGAGACTCCCCATTCACGGTCTGAGGGTATAAAGTAGGGGCGCGGTGTGCCGCGCCCCTACTTGTCTCTATATAATCCTCTTCGTAGGTTCACCTGCGGTCTAGAACCGATCAACTCAAGGAGGGATCTTCATCATGAGGAACTGCGGGATCGTCCTGCTGCTCGCCGGGCTGCTGGCGGCCGCTCCGGCCCGGGCCGTGATCTGCACGATCGACGAGGTGCCGGCGGCGACGCTGCTGCTGCCGTACTTCGAGGTGGACCTCGACAACCAGTGGGGCCACGGCACCCTGTTCTCGGTCAACAACGCCTCGGCCACGGCGGTGCTGGCGCACGTCGTGGTCTGGTCGGACCTGTCGGTGCCGGTGCTCGACTTCAATCTCTACCTGACCGGCTACGACGTGCAGACGATCAATCTGTGGGACGTCCTCCACGGCACCCTGCCGCGGACCGCCTCGGACGGGCAGGACCCGACCGACACCATCTCCCCCCAGGGGGCGTTCTCGCAGGACATCAACTTCGCCAGCTGCACCGGGCTGCTGCCGGCGCCGCAGCTGCCGGCGTCGTTCGTCGACCATCTGCGGCTCGCTCTGACCGGCCAGGCCTCGCCCGTGCTGGGGGGCAGCTGCGCCGGCCGCGCCTTGGGCGACAACGTCGCGCGCGGTTACATCACCGTCGACACGGTGAACAACTGCACGCTCCGCTTCCCCGGCGACCCCGGCTACTTCGGCAACGGCGGCACCGGCGACGCCACCAACCAGAACGTGCTCTGGGGGGACTACTTCTACGTCAGCGACATGCAGAACTTCGCCGACGGCAATCCGCTGGTCCACGTCGAGGCGAGCGCCACCAATCCGCAGACCTCGGTGGCCGGGCAGTACACCTTCTACGGCCGCTACGTCAACTGGACGGCCGCCGACAACCGCGAGCCGCTGAGCACCAACTTCGCGGTGCGCTATGTGACCGGCGGCACCTTCGACGGCGGCTCGGACCTGATCGTCTGGCGCGATTCCAAGGTCAACCAGGCCCCCTTCACCTGCCCGGCGGTGCCGGGGACGCGGCCGGCCTGGTATCCGCTCGGCCAGGAGGGGATCGTCATCTTCGACGAGGAGGAGCAGCCGCAGGTCGCACAGTCGTTCCCGGTCTCGCCGCAGCCGCCGCAGAACGGGTTGATCCCCTTCCCGGCCGAGGCCCAGCGCACGGCGGTCGGCGGCGCCGACCTGCCGGTGCCGTTCGCCTTCGGCTGGCTCTACCTCAACCTCAACACCACCGTGACCGCGGCCGGCAACAATCCGCCCGAGGACCCGGCCGCCGCGCAGGCCTGGGTGACGGTGGAGATGAAGGCCGAGGGGCGCTTCAGCGTCGGCTTCGACGCCATCCAGCTCGACAGCGCCTGCAACGCTCTCCACTTCGTGCCCGGCGACGCGACTGTCGTTACGCCGCCCGGTTGACCGGTCGTTGAAGCCTCGGGGCGGAGCGACCCTCCGCCCCCCTCTCAGTCGTAGATCCCGTCTGCGAACCAGGCTCCGGTGGCGCGCTCCCGGTAGATCCGGTAGAGCCCGCGGCCGGCGATCTCCACGTCCCAGTAGTCCCGTCCCGCCGGATCTTCGGCCCACCACTCCTCCTCCAGCCCCCAGGGTCCGGAGGCGACCTTCACCGGCCCCTCGACGCGCGGCCGCTTCGCCTCCTCGGTGGCAGGATTGGAACGGATCTCGACCGGGGGAGCGTCCGGCGCCGCCGGGCCGCCGCTCGTCAGCACCTCGATCTCGACCGGCGGCCGCAGCACCCGCACGGCGAGGAGGCCGCGGCCGGCGCGCGGCTCGCGGCGGGTCTCCGGGGGGAGGGGGGAGAAGTCGACCAGGGCGAAGCGCTCCGGGCGGTGGCCGTCCACCGGCCGCGGCGAGCCCACCCGGTCGGGGCCGAGCAGGGCGAAGAGGCGGGCGAGGGTGGTGGCCAGCTTGTCGGGCGACAGGGCCGCCGGGCCGTAGAGCGAGAGCTGCGCCTCGCGCGGCCGGTCGGGGTGGGCGACGAAGGTGAAGCCGGCCACCGGCGCGCCCGGCGGTCGGGCCTCGAGCTCCAGGCGCACCAGGGTGAGCAGGGTCTTGACGTCGCGGGTGGGGGCCGGCAGGTCGACCGCGCGCGACTGGAAGCCGTCGGGCTCGAGCCGCATCTCGAGCTCCAGGCGCTGGCAGGCGAAGCCGCGCGACTCCAGGCGCTGGCAGAGGCGGTCGAGCGCCGCCCGGCCGACGAACAGGAAGGGCTCGAGGGCGACGAGCGGCCATTCCAGGCTCATCCCCTCGTGGAAGGCCGGCGGCGGATCGCGCGGAATGAGCGGCCGGGGGTCGATCCCGCGGGCGGTCGAGTGCAGCTCGCGGCCGAGCCGGCCGAGCCGGCTGCCGATCCGCGACGGCGGCAGCCGGGCGAAGTCACCGACCGACTTCACCCCCCAACGCTCCAGGGTCTCGGCGACGTCCACTTCGGGAGCGAGCCGCTGCAGCGGCAGCGGGGAGAGGAAGGCCGCCTCCTCGCCCGCGGGCACGATCACCGGCGGGTTGGCGAGGCCCGACGCCACCCGCGCCGCCAGCTTGCTGGAGGCGATCCCGGCCCGCGCCGGCAGGCCCGCCGCCTCGGCGGCGTTCATCAGCGCGCGCCCCATCTCCAGCTCGGGGGTGGGGCCGGGGTAGTGGCGCTCGATGCCGTCGGCGTCCAGGTAGGCGATCCCCTCGCCGGCGTCCTCGACACGCGGCGAGAACCCCTCCGCCACCTCGAGCAGCGCCTCCTGGGCCGCCCGCTCGCAGTCGGCGTCGCGCGGGCGGGCCACCAGCTTGGGGCAGAGCGCCCGCGCCTGCGGCAGGGTGAGGCCGGGGTGCAGGCCGGCGGCCCGGGCGAGGCGCGTGGCCGCCACCACGCGGGCGGCGTTGCCGTTCCCCTCCATCACCGCCAGCGCCTCCCGCGTCAGCTCGGGCTCGCTGCGCAGCCGGGCGGCCAGGGGGAAGAGGGGGAGGTAGAGGCAGGCGATGCGCGACATGACAGAGGAAGCGATCAGGCCGAGGCGACCCGGAGGAGAGGCCGGACCTGCTCCCGCCGCTCCGGGACGGCCACCGGCCGCGCCGGTGGCCGCGGCGGCAGGGCGGGGCGCGGCAGATCCTCCACAAGGAGCCGGAGCTCCTCGCTCTGCCCCGGGATCCGGCCCCGGCACTTCTCCAGCTCGACGCGGGCGGCGAAGCCGTCGAGCAGCCAGGGGGAGACGCCGCCGCCGCGCCAGGCGGCGCGCCCGCGGGTCGCCTTGAGCACGGTGGCGGCGGCGGTGCCGCTCACCCGGTAGGGGGAGCCCACCAGCAGTGCCGCGTCGTGGGCGCGGGCCGCCCGGGCGAGGCGCAGCCAGGAGGATTCGACGCCGCGGCCGCCGCGCAAGGGGGGGAGGCCGAGGTCGAGCGCCACCAGGGGGAAGCCGCTGGCGAGCAGCATCTCGGTGGCCGCCAGCGCCTCCTTGAGCCGGGCCGGGCGGACCCAGAGGAGCCGCTCGAGGTCGATCCCGAGCGCCGCGGCCGCTTCCGGGTCGAGACCGTCGCCCAGATCCACCAGGGCCGCCGCCTCGCCCGAGCTGGTGGCGGCGGCGAGCGCCGCGAGCAGGATCGAGAAGCGGCCGCTGGCGCGCGCGCCCACCAGCTCCACCAGTTGGCCGCGCGGCAGGCCGCCGTCGAGCAGGCGGTCGAGCACCGGCACGGCGGTGGGGAAGGACCCTTCGCCCGCCGACTCCCGCAGCTCCCGATCGAGCTCGCGGGCGCTCCGCAGGTGGGCGCGCAGACCCTCGGGGAGCGCCGACCGCAGCCGGGCCAACGCCCCTGGGCCATGGATCGGTTTTTCGAGTATCGTCTGGGTTAGCGGCTCGGCCATCGCATTCTCCCGCGACGGCCAATATAAAGCGTAATGAAAGCGTAAGTCAAATCAAATCAGATACTTACAATGAGTAATAGATTCTCCGCCGCGATCCCTGCAAAAGGATTATCTGATCGATTCTCGCGACGCGGCGGGCGCCCGTTTTCTCGCCGGACGCGCTTTGTGACGCCGGGCGCGAACTTCTCCCCGGCGCCGTCACGAAGTAGAATTCCGCCGCGATGAACATTTCTGACGTGCGCCGGGAGTACGGGCTGGCCGGGCTCTCCGAGGGGGACCTCGCCGCCGGCCCCATCGAGCAGTTCCAGCGCTGGCTGGACCAGGCGATGGCGGTCGACCCGAAGGAGTTCACCTCGATGACCCTCGCCACCGCCGATCGCGAGGGGCGGCCGTCGGCGCGCGTCGTGCTCCTCAAGGGGGTGGACGAGCAGGGGTTCGTCTTCTATACCCACTACGAGAGCCGCAAGGGGCTGGAGGTCCGGGAGAACCCGCGCGCCGCGCTGGTCTTCTACTGGCCGGCCCAGGACCGCCAGGTGCGCGTCGAGGGGACGGTGGAGAGGACCTCGCGCGAGGAGTCGGAGGCCTACTTCGCCTCGCGCCCGCTCGGCTCGCGCCTGGGCGCCTGGGCCTCCCCGCAAAGCCGGCCGATCTCCGGGCGCGAGGAGATCGAGCGCAGGGTGCGCGCGGCCGGCGAGCGCTTCGGCGAGGACGTGCCGCTCCCCGGCGACTGGGGGGGCTTCCGGGTGGCTCCCGAGAGGATCGAGTTCTGGCAGGGGCGCCCCAGCCGGCTGCACGACCGCCTGCTCTACACCCGCCTTCCCGCGGGGGGGTGGAGGATCGAGCGGCTCGCGCCGTAGCCTCCTCCCTATGCAATCGATCGACTCCTCCTGCGACGTCGCGGTGGTCGGCGGCGGCCTGCTCGGGCTCGCCACCGCCATGGCGCTGGCGCGCGGCGGCCGGCGCGTGGCGGTGCTGGAAGCGGAGGAGCGCCTCGCCACCCACCAGAGCGGCCACAACAGCGGCGTCATCCACTCCGGGATCTACTACAAGCCGGGCTCGCTCAAGGCGACCCTCTGCGCGGAGGGGGCGCGGGCGCTCTACCGCTTCTGCGCCGAGGAGGGGATCGCCCACGAGCGCTGCGGCAAGCTGATCGTGGCGACGCACCCGGACGAGCTGCCGCGGCTCGACGAGCTCGAGCGGCGGGGGGCGGCCAACGGCCTCGCCGGGGTCCGCCGGCTGGCTGCCGGCGAGATCCGGGAGATCGAGCCCCACGCGGCCGGCATCGCCGCCCTCCACGTGCCCGAGACCGGTATCGCCGACTACGCCGGGGTGGCGCGCGCCTACGCCCGCCGGATCGAGGCCGCGGGCGGGCGGGTGCTGACCGGCGCCCGCCTCGTCGGAGTGCGGCGGGACGGCCCCGGGCTCGTCGCCGAGACCGCGCGCGGCGCCTTCGCGGCCGCGCTCCTGGTCAACTGCGCGGGGCTGCAGTCCGACCGCGTGGCGCGCCTCTGCGGCGCCGAGCCCGACGTGCGGATCTTCCCCTTCCGCGGCGAGTACTACGATCTGTCGGCCGAGCGGCGGATCCTGGTGCGCGGGCTGATCTATCCGGTTCCCGATCCGCGCTTCCCGTTCCTCGGCGTCCACCTGACGCGGCGGGTGGACGGCTCGATCGAGGCCGGCCCCAACGCCGTGCTCGCCCTCAAGCGCGAGGGGTACCGCTGGCGCGACGTCTCCCTGCGCGACGCCGCGGCGATCGCCACCTGGCCGGGCTTCTGGCATCTGGCCGCCCGCTTCGGCGGCATCGGCGCCTACGAGGTGCGGCGGTCGCTCTCCAAGCGGCTGTTCGTGCGCGATCTCCAGCGGCTGGTGCCGGAGATCGGTCCGGCGGACGTCCACCGGGCGGGGAGCGGCGTGCGGGCGCAGGCGCTGGACGCCAAGGGTGGGCTGGTGGACGACTTCCGGATCGTGCGCAGCGAGCGGGCGATCCACGTGCTGAACGCCCCCTCCCCCGGCGCCACCGCCTCGATCCGGATCGGTGAGTGGATCGCGGCGATGGCGGCAACAGGGACGTGAAGGACGGACAGGGACGAAGAGGGACACTCCTGCGGTCCCTGTCCCTGTTCGTCCTTGTCCGTCCCTGTCAGTCTTTTCCTACCGCCCCTCCGACTCGTGGTCGATCCAGATCCGCACCGTCTCGTCGTCGCCGGTGACGGTCAGCAGCTCCCCCTCGCCGAAATGGGAGAGCTCCTCGAGCGCGCCGTCGAGGTTGAGCTCGTCGCCCGAGCCCGAGAGCAGGGCGGCGACCACCGGCAGGGGGATCCTGGCCTCGACGGTCTCCCCCTTGCCGCCGCGGTCGGTCGCCCGCAGCTCCAGGTAGTCGCCGCGCTTGGCGATCCGCACCTTGGAGTCGGGATCGTTGACGGTCAGGTAGGTGGCGTCGGGACCGTGCTCCAGCTCGCGCCAAGCCCGGCGCAGCTCGGCGACGTCGTAGTCGTGGTCCTTGACGCGAACGTGGCGAGAGCCTCGCGCCTCGTCCGGGATCATCCCGGAGAGGTTGTGGATCATCGAGAGCGGCAGGTTGATGTTCGCCTGCTCGCCTTTCTTGCCGCCCTGCACGTCGACGTGGACCCAGAGGCCGGCCGCGGCCGCCTGGCCTGCCGTGAGTCCCGCCGCGAGCAGAGCGGCCCTGGCAACTTTCGAAAGCTTGGTTCCGTTCACCGTCTCCTCCTTCTTGGGAATCCATCCCGTTCAATGCACAGGACGGAGGAGGAGGGCGATCCGTTTCAAAGCTTCATCGCCTCCAGCTCGTCGATGCGCTCGCGCACCAGGTCGAACCCCCCCTGCCAGAAGCTGCGGTCGGTCATGTCGATGCCGACCTCGGCGAGGATCTGCTCGGGGCGCGCCGAGCCGCCGTGGGAGAGGAGCCGCAGGTAGCCGGGCTTGAACGCCTCCCCCTCCTCCTGGAAGCGGCGGTAGAGGGCGAGCACCAGCAGCTGGCCGAAGCTGTAGGCGTAGCAATAGAAGGGGGTCTGGTAGATGTGGGGGATCGACAGCCACTCGTGGCGGAACTCCGGGCCCACGTCGACGCTGTCGCCGAACTGCTCGCGCAGCTTCCCCATGTACATCTCGGACAGCTCGTCGGTCGAGCGGCCGGCGCGAATGGCGTCGTGGGCCTCGATCTCGAAGAGGACGAAGAAGGCTTGGCGCATCACGGTGGCGTAGACGTCGTCGACGGCCGCGGCCAGCAGCTCGCGGCGGGCGAGCGGGTCGGGCTCCTCGCGCAGCAGGCGGTCGGTCATCAGCATCTCGCCGAATACCGAGGCGGTCTCCGCCAGCGGCAGGGAGGCGTGCTGGGTCAGGCTCGAGCAGCCGCTGGCCAGCATGCTGTGGATGGCGTGGCCGAGCTCGTGGGCGAGGGTCGCCACGTCGCGCACCCGGCCGGCGAAATTGACCAGCACCCAGGGCGTGTAGCGCGGCAGCACGGTGTAGCAGAAGGCGCCGCCGCGCTTTCCCTTGCGGGTCTCGCCGTCGAGGTGGCGCTCGGCGAACAGCCGCTGGGCGTACTCGGCGAACCGGGGGTGGAAGTCGTCGAAGGTCTCGAGCACCGAGCGCACGGCGTCGGCGTACTCGACCTTGCTGTCGGAGGTGGCGAGCGGAGCGTAGAGGTCGTAGCGGCGCAGCCGGTCGAGCCCGAGCCAGCCGGCTTTCATTCGGAAGTAGCGCTGGAAGATCCCGACGTTCTCGCGCGCCACCTCGAGCAGCACCTCGACGGCGCGGTCCGGCACGTCGTTGTCGAGGTTGCGCACCGAGATGGGGGAGGGGTAGCCGCGCAGCCCGACCGACTCGTCGTACCAGTTGCTCGCCACGTTGGCGTAGATCTGGCCGAGGATGTTCGCCTCGTTGGAGTAGACCCGGTAGAGCTCGCGGTAGGCGGCCTCGCGCATCTCGGGCTGCGGGGAGAAGGCATGGCTCATCAGCTCGTCGCGGGTGAGCTTCCGCGTCTCCCCGTCCACCTCGAGGTTGAACTCGAGGCGGTTGGTGAGCATCGAGTAGAGGGTGGTCACCGCCTCGGCGCCGCTCTGGTCCTTGATGTTGATGATCTGCTCGGACTTCTCATCGAGGGTGTACGGCTTGAAGCGCCGGAGGTCCTGCAGGAACTGGCGGTAGTCGCGGTGCTCGCTCTCGCCCGGCAGCAGGCGCCAGGCCTCGTCGTCGTCCAGGCCGCGCCACCAGAGGGTGAAGAAGAGCATGCGGTTGCCCGCCTCGGTGCCGGCCTGCCGCACGCGGTTGCGGAAGGTCAGCGCCTCCTGGCTGCCGGTGTCGGAGTAGAACCAGAGCGAGGCGTAGCCGTTGATCACCTGGATGAGGTCGTGGATCTCCTCGTACTGGCGGAGGATGGCGAGGAACGTGCGCGGGTCCATGCCCGCATCGAGGTCCGCGCGGCGGCTTTCGAAGGCCGTCACGGCCGACTCGAGGTCGGCGAGCCGGGCGGCGGACACCGCTTCGCTCGGCTCCGGCAGCAGCTCCGTAAGGTCCCAGTTGCTCAGGGTGTAGGTCGGAAAGGTCTTGGTGGTGATGACGTCCATGTCGATGTGGCTTTCAGTAGGGCTCTCGTACGGTTGCTTTCGTGAGGTCACTCTATTTTAGCCGAGCCGGGGGGACGATGACGGCCGCCACCCCCTTCTCGCGCGCCAGCTGGTTAAAACGGGCGAGGTCGGCGCTCCAGATCCCGTGCAACTTGGCGAGCTGAACGTCGATCGCCGCCGTCAGGTCGTTGCGGACCTGCACGGCCTGTGCCGTGGGGCGGTAGTCGCCGAGCGCGGCGGAGGACGCCACGCCGTTGAGCTTGTCGCCGAGCCGGATGGGGAAGTTGAGCGGGTCCTCGGAGGCGTGGTTCTTGGTCTGGTAGAGCGCCTCCTCGACCTCGGTCATCTTCTTGTCGAGGTCCTTGGCGGCGTCGACGACCGGCTTCATCGCCTCGTCCTTGGCGAGGCGCTTCTCCATCTCCTTGAGCTGGGTGCGCACGTCGCGGATACGGCGGATCTCGTCATGCGTCGCGGTCAGCTTGTCCCGCATCTCGAGGAGGAAGCGGAACTGGGCCTCCAGATCCTCCTGGGTGGCGGCGGAGCGCGGGTCGCGGAGGATCTCGAACGGCTGGGTGAAGGTCTGCCCGCCGGCGGTGAGGCGGACCTGGTACCTCCCCGGCACCGCCACCGGCTGGATCGGGTCGCCGCTCCACATCACGATGCCGGGGAACTTGCTGGCCGCCGGCCAGGTCATGTCCCAGACGAAGCGGTTGAGGCCGGCCTCGGTGGGCACCTTCGGCTGGTCCTCGTCCTCCTCGTCCTCCGCCGCCTCGGTCTTGCCGGGCGGGGTTTCGCCGGGCTTGGGCGCGGTGGGTGTCTTCGCCGCCGCCCCGGCCTTGTCCTTGTCCTCGTCGTCCTTGTCCTTCCCCTTCTCTTCCTTCTTCGGCTCCTTGCCGCCCTCGGCCGGCTTGCCGTGGAAGGTGCGGATCACCTTGCCGTCCGGTGTGAGGATCTCGAGCTTGACGTCCTTGGCCCGGTCGGCCGGCGGCGCCGCCTTCAGGTAGTAGGCGACGACCACGCCGGCCGGCGGGTTCTGCCCCGTTCCCGGCGGCTGGAAGGAGCCGTCGCCGCCGGCGTCCGAGAACCGGTAGCTCGGGGAGGGGGCGAAGAGATGGGTCGAGGCCCCGCCGAGGTCGCGGTCAGCGGCGAGGTCGCGCAACGGCGAGAGGTCGTCGAGCACCCAGAAGGCGCGGCCGTGGGTGGCGGCCACCAGGCTGCGGTCCTTGATCGTGAGATCGTGCACCGGCACGATCGGCAGGTTGAGCTGCAGCGGCTGCCAGCGCGCGCCGTCGTCGAAGGAGACGTAGACGCCGCGCTCGGTCCCGGCGTAGAGCAGGCCGCGGCGCGCCGGGTCGGCGCGGACGACGCGGGTGAAGTGCGCGGGGTCGATGCCGGCGTCGATGCGGGTCCAGGTCGCCCCGTAGTCGCTCGTCTTGTAGAGATAGGGGCGGTTGTCGTCCGACTTGTACATCGTCGCCGCCACGTAGGCGCCCCCCTTGTCATGGGGGCTGGCGTCGATCTGGTTGATCATGATCCATTCCGGCAGCCCCTTGGGGGTGACGTTCTTCCAGCTCTTGCCGCCGTCGCGGGTGACGTGGATCAGCCCGTCGTCGGAGCCGGTCCAGATCACGCCCGGCTCGAGCGGCGACTCGGCGACGTAGAAGATGGTGTCGTAGTACTCGACGCTGGTGTTGTCCTGGGTGATCGGTCCCCCCGAGGACTTCTGCCGCGACTTGTCGTTGCGCGTCAGGTCGGGGGAGATCACGGCCCAGCTCTGGCCGCCGTCCGTGCTCTTGAACAGCACCTGCGCCGCCGCGTACAGGGTGTTCGGGTCGTTGGGCGAGAAGGTGATGGGGAAGTTCCACTGGAAGCGGTACTTGATGTCCGCCGCGCCGGAGCCCATCGGGTTGTCCGGCCAGGGGTTGACGTCGCGGAGCTCGCCGGTGGCATGGTTCAGGCGGGTGAGCAGGCCGCCGTAGGAGCCGCCGTAGACGACGTCCGGGTTCTTGGGGTCGGCGACGATGTAGCCGCTCTCCCCCCCGGAGGTCGGCTCCCAGTCGCCGGGGCCGATGCCGGCGCCGCGGCCGCGCGAGAGGATGCGCAGGGCCGAGTTGTCCTGCTGGGCGCCGAGGATGCGGTAGGGGACGTGGGTGTCGGTCGAGACGCGGTAGAACTGCGCCGTCGGCTGGTTGTCCTCCGCCGTCCAGGTCTTGCCGCCGTCGGTCGAGATGGTGGCGCCGCCGTCGTTCGACTCGATCATCCGCAGCGGGTCGTTGGGATCGATCCAGAGGTCGTGGTTGTCGCCGTGGGGGACGCGGATGCGGCCGAAGCTCTTGCCGCCGTCCTTGGAGTGGAGGAACTGGACGTTGGGGGCGTAGATCCCCTCCTCGTCCCTGGGATCGGCGTAGACGTGGCTGTAGTACCAGGCGCGCTGGCGCAGCTCGGGGTCGCCGCTGGTCTTGGTCCAGGTCTTGCCGGCGTCGCGCGAGCGGAAGAGCCCCCCCTCCGCGGCCTCGACGACAGCGTAGAGGTTGTCCGGGTTGGAGGGGGAGACGGCGACGCCGTTGATGCCGATCGTCCCCTTGGGGAGCCCCGGGTTGCGCGTCAGCTCGCTCCAGTGGTCGCCGCCGTCGGTCGACTTCCAGATCCCGGAGCCGGGGCCGCCGCTCTCCAGGCTGTAGGGGGTGCGCTTGAAGTTCCACATCGAGGCATAGAGGATCCGCGGGTTGGTCGGGTCCATGGCGAGGTCGACCGCGCCCACCCGGTCGCCGGCGTAGAGGACGCGCTCCCAGCGGTTGCCGCCGTCCTTCGAGCGGTAGACGCCGCGCATCTCGCTGGGGCCGAAGACGTGGCCCAGCACGGCGGCATAGACGAGCTCGGGGTCCTTGGGGTGGATGCGGATGCGGACGATCTGCCGGGCGTCGGCCAGGCCGATGGACTTCCAGGTCCGTCCGGCGTCGGTCGACTTCCAGATCCCGTCGCCGTGGGAGACGTTGCCGCGCACCGTCACCTCGCCGCCGCCGGCGTAGACGACGTTCGGATCCCACTCCGAGACGGCGACGGCGCCGATCGAGCCGCCGAAGAAGCCGTCCGAGACGTTCTTCCAGCTGCGGCCGCCGTCGGTGCTCTTCCAGACGCCGCCGCCGGTGCCGCCGAAATAGTAGGTGTTGCGGTCGCCGGGGAGGCCGGTGACCGCGGCCACACGGCCGCCGCGGTAGGGTCCGACCTCGCGCCACTTCATCCCCTGGAACAGGGTGGGATCGACCGCCGGCCTGGTGGAGGCGGAGGGGGCGGGCTCCCGCTGCGGCCGCGCGGCATGGACCCCGGCCGGAGCGCCCAGCGCCAGCACCAGGGAAAGGGGGAGAACGGATCGGAAGCAAAGAGATTTCATCATGTCGGCACGACTCCCTTGAGCGTTCGTCGCTTTCTACCACACCCGGTCGCGGAGTTGTTTCCCAGGCCCATACGTCACCGGCCCGCCAGTCGGCGGGCCGGAGGGGACGGCGGGTGAGACCCTGGCGGTCTAGCGGTAGTCTTCGAGGCTCAGCTTGTCGAGCGGCA
Source organism: uncultured Acidobacteriota bacterium (assembly GCA_963698025.1). Taxonomy (GTDB): domain Bacteria; phylum Acidobacteriota; class Thermoanaerobaculia; order Multivoradales; family UBA5704; genus DATARR01. Next base: position 6,986,085 of record OY969112.1, read on the forward strand.
GGCCGAAAGGGTAAAAGAGATTGAACACCGGCTGCTCGATCGTTTCGGCGAAGCGGAGGAAGAGCGGTCCGTACTCCTCGATCTCCGACTGCCCGGACTCGATCCGCCCGTACTCTTCCTGGGAGATCGCCAGCATCTCGGCCATCTGCTCGGGCGTCTTGCCGCGGCGCTCGCGATGCTTGCGGATCAGCTCGCCGGCCTGGCCGGCGCGGGTGTCGGCGGAGCGCCCGCTGTCGGCGAGCAGGCGCGAGGTCGGGGTCTCCAGCTTGATGGCGATGTTGGCGAGCAGCGGCCCCCAGGTCTCCGCCGGCGAGCTTCCCGCCTCGATCTCCTGGTACTTCTCGGCGGGGATCCCCAGCCGGCCGGCAACGTCTTCGCTCGAGAGCTTCTTGCGCTCCCGTTCCTTCATCAGTACCTCTCCGAGTTTCACGGTACCCTCCTTCGTGGCTAATATTCGCGACCCCCGGAAGCTCCGGCGAGCCGAGGTAGTCCGTCGCTGGGCCGCTCATCGTAACATAGCGGCCCCTTCCGCTTCTGGGGTGCTCGCCGGGGGGGCAGACGGGACAGAGGTCAGCGCTTGCGCTCGGTCGACAGCGCCTTCAGCGCCTCGATGGGGCGGCGATCCGGGCTCATCAGCTTGATCGCCCGGCGCAGGTAGGCCTCGGCCTCCGCGGTGTTGCCCACCTGCCGCTCGATCTCGCCGGCGTAGAAGGCCGCGAGGCCGCAGTTGGGGTCGCGGCGCAGCGCCTCGTTGAGCTCCTTGAGGGCGCGGCTGGCGTGGGCCGAGGTCAGCAGGAACCGGCAGTAGGCGAGCTCGGCGGCATAGACGCCGTTCTGCGGGTCGCAGTCGGCGGCGAACTCGAGGAGGACCAGCGCCTCGCGATGCTTGCCGGCGTCCATCAGCGCCTTCCCCTTCTTGTACTGGGACTCGGAGTCGAGCAGGTCGGTCTTGATCGCGAAGCTGGTGGCGGGGCGCTTCGCCCGCTCCTCGCGCAGCGTCCGGCGGCGGAAGGCCAGGGTGTTGCGCTGCTCGACGTCGGTGAGCTCGGCGAAGGCGCGGGCGCCGGAGAGGAAGAGGTCGCGCGCCTTCTCGGCGATGTCGGCCTGGCCGGCGGCATCGAAGGTCCACGGGGCGAAGCGGCGGGAGAAGTCGAGGAAGGCGCCCTCGAACGCCGCGGGCGTCCCCTCCTCCGCGACGCCGAGCAGGTCGAAGGCGTCCTGCCGGCGGTAGGAGAGATAGGCCTGCATGACCTCGTTGCGCCGCCGCTCGAGCTCCGGGTCGACCGGGGGCGGCACGGGCATGGGGAGGGTCGCCGTGGAGGCGAGCGGCAGTGGCGGCGGCGGAGCGGCGGGCCGCGGGAACGAGCCGGTCGCGGTGAGGTCCCTGGGCAGCGCGTCCGCCGTCGTCACCATCCCCAGCACCGACAGCGCGTAGAGCGCGCGGGTGATCTCGTCGACCGGCAGCTGAGTCAGCTCCGCCAGCTCGCCCATCCGCCTGCCGGGGGGGCGCAGGGCCTCGGCGATCTGGCTCTGGTGGCGGTTGAGGCGGAGCTCGTCGACGGCGAACGGCGGCGCCGGGTGGAGGACCAGCTTCTTGCCCACCAGCGGCGCGATCGACATGTCCACCTCTTCCTGGGGGGCGAAGCGGGTGACGCCGGTGAGGATGAGCTGCGGCACCTTCACCTTGAGCGACGAATCGGTGGCCGGCGCCTCGTCGAGCCAGCGGAACTCCCCCTCGCTCCAGGTGAACAGGTCGAGCAGCTTCTTGGCCAGGTTCTGCTGCAGGATGCGGAAGAGGTCGACGGCCGACAGTAGCCCATGCTCGATCAGGACCTCGCCCAGGGGGACGCCACGGGCGGCGGACCGCGACAGGCAGGCGGTGAAGTCCTCCTCGCCGAGCTTCCCCTCGTGCACCATGTAGCGCCCCAGGGTCTCGTGCGCGAGGTTGGACCGGCAGTCCACCGGCACGCCGTTCTCGATCAGGATCCGCTTCCAGACCTGCCGCCGGCGCACCTCGAGGACCAGCGAGCCCTGGCGCAGGGCATGGGCGAGCAGCAGGGGGGCGAAAGGGACCTCGGGGAGGCTCCCTTCCCGCAGGCGGGCGATCTCCTCCAGCTGCTCGGAAGTCGGAATCATCTTGATCGAGAGAGAATGACTGCGGGCAAGTATATCTAAGAAGGAGGAGGCGCGATGGATAGGAACGGCATGATTTTCGACGGACCCGCGGAAGGCCCCACCCTGGTACTGGCCCACGGCGCCGGAGCGCCCATGGACTCGCCGTTTCTGAACGTGATCGCGGCCGGCCTCGCCGCCGCTGGCATCCGGGTGGTCCGCTTCGAGCTCCCCTACATGCGCCGCCGCCGCGAGACCGGCGAGCGGCGCCCGCCGGACCGCGAGCCGGTGCTGCGTCAAGCCTGGCTGGAGGTGATCGCGGCCCTGGGCGGCGGGGCGCGGCTGGCGATCGGCGGCAAGTCGCTCGGCGGCCGGATGGCCAGCCTGGTGGCGGACGAGGCGGGGGCGGGCGGGCTGGTCTGCCTCGGCTACCCCTTCCACCCCCCGGGCCAGCCGGAGAAGCTGCGCACCGCCCACCTGCGCGACCTCCGCACCCCGACCCTGATCGTGCAGGGGACCCGCGACCCCCTGGGTACCCGCGAGGAGGTCGCCGGCTACGACCTCTCGCCGGCGATCCGCGTCGTCTGGCTGGAGGACGGCGACCACTCCTTCAAGCCCCGCGTCTCCTCGGGGGCTACGGAGCGGGGGCACCTGGCGGCGGCGGTGGGGGCGGTGGGGGAGTTCGTGCGGGGACTGGGTTAAGCTCCGCCCCCGTGCCCGCCCTTCTCCCGGAGACCCTCGGCCAGCTCGCCGCTCTCGGCACGGCGGTCTGCTGGACCTTCTCGGCCCTCGCCTTCGCCGCCGCCGGGCGGCGCATGGGGGTGCTGCCGCTCAACCTGATCCGCCTGGGGCTCGCGCTGGGGTTCCTGGTGCTGGCGACCTGGGGGCTGCGCGGCCTGCCGCTGCCGGTCGACGCCTCGCTCCACGCCTGGGGGTGGCTCTCCGTCTCGGCGCTGGTCGGCTTCGTCTTCGGCGACCTCTGCCTGTTCCGGTCCTACGTGCTGATCGGCCCGCGGATCGCGTCGCTGATGATGTCCCTCGCCCCGCTGCTGACCGCTCTCATCGGCTGGCTGGTGCTCGGCGAGACGCTGACCGGCCGCGACGCCCTCGGCATGATCCTCACTGTCGGTGGGATCGGCTGGGCCGTGCTCGAGCGGCACGCTCCCGGGGAGGAGGGCCCTCGCCCCCGGCCGTCGCCGGCCGGCCTCGCCCTCGGCTTCTGCGGCGCGCTCGGGCAGGCGGGAGGGCTCGTGCTCAGCAAGCTGGGGATGGGGAGCTACAACGCCGTGGCGGCCACCCAGGTGCGGGTGATCGCCGGCCTCGGCGGCTACGCGCTCCTGATCGCCGCCGTGCGGGGGTGGCCGCGGGTGGGGGAGGCGCTGCGCGACCGCCGCGGCCTCGGCTTCGCCGCGGTCGGCGCCTTCTTCGGCCCCTTCCTCGGGGTCTCACTGTCGCTGTTCGCGGTGCGCCACACCGTGGCCGGGGTGGCCGCCAGCATCATGGCGGTCCAGCCGGTGCTGATCATCCCCCTGGTGGTCCTCCTGCACCGGGAGCGGGTGGGGATCGGCGGCGTCGCCGGGGCCTTGGTCGCGGTCGCCGGGGTGGCGCTGCTCTTCCTCTGACAGATAGGAGATCAGCGAGGTCCTCCTCCCCAGGTACTCGGTCCTGCGCACCGTGGCCCGCCCGAAGCGCGCCTCCGCGAAGGTGGGGGAGCCGGCCAACCGGGCGAAGATGTCTCTCCCGCCGCCCGGCCCGGCCACGTAGAGCTCGGTCGTCTCCAGCAGGAACGGCAGGTAGAGCTGGGACAGGTCGGCACGGCGGCGGAAGGGGATCAGGGCCACGAAGCCGTCGCTGCCGGCGACGAAGCGGCGGATCGCCCGGGCGGTGTCGCGCCCCCGCGCCAACTGGCCGGGAGGGATTGCGGCGGGCACCCGACCCGCGAGCGCCGCCAGCCGCGCGCGCAGTGGCCCCCGCCCGTCGACGGCGAGCAGCCAGCTTGCCCGCAGGCCGGGGAGGCGGGCGCGGAAGATCGCGTAGTCCGCGGTGACCTCGCCGGCCGGTTCCAGGGCGAGCAGGGGCCAGTAGGGGTCGAGGTAGTCCGCCGGGACGAGCTTCACCCGCTTGCGCAGGGCGTTGCCCAGCCGCGTCATCGTGCGGTAGCGCCCCCCGCCTTCCCCAGGGTCGGCGTAGAGGTAGAGCGCCGAGCGGTCCGCCGCGAAACCGCGGGGATCGACCGCCTGGAACGGACGGTCCGCGCCCCACCGGGCGAGGGCCGGGTTGCCGGCGGCGAGCGCGGCCGTCAGGGGGAGACGGGTGAGCCGCGCGCCCCGGAAGTCGAGCGTCGAGCTGCCGGTCTCCGTGGCCCCGGCCGGCACCTCCAGGTAGAGCGGCGGGGCGGGCCAGAGCACTGCCCACGACGGCGAGTTGCCGGGGGTGGGCAGGGGGAGGGCGGCGGCCGTCACCAGCAGCGTGGCGGCGGCGCCGAAGGGCACCCGGCCGCGCAAGCGGGCCAGGGCCTCGGCGATGAACAGCCCGCCGAGCCAGGCGCCGTAGACCACGAAGCGCTTGGCCTGGTAGTCGTAGAGGAAGACGAAGAAGATCGCGAGCAGCGCGAACAGCGTCACGGCGAGGAAGCGGGCGGCGTCGCGGCGGGCGCCCCGGAGCGTAAGGCACCCACCCGCGGCGAGCAGGACGGCGCCGGGCAGGCCGAGCAGCGAGGCCAGGCTGTAGAGGTAGAACGGCGCCGAGCCGCCATGCGGGGCGAGCAGGCGCCACTGCTCCCGGGCGATGCCGCCAGCGCCCCCAAGGGCCGGCGGCCGGACCGCCGATCCGAGCAGCATCAGCGCCAGGGGGGAGAGCAGGCCGGCCCACAACCAGGGGGAGCGGAGGTCCCGCCGCCGGTGGACCAGCGCCGTGGCGGCCGCCGCCGACAGCCAGAGCACCCCCGCGCTCTGCGCGAGCGCGGCGAGCCCCGCCCAGAGCCCGCCGGCGAGATACCGGCGGCGGTCCTCGCCGGCCAGCACGAAAGCGCGGACGGCGAAGAGCAGCAGGCAGGCCGCCGGGACGTCCGCCATCACCTGCAGCGACAGGTTCCCCAGGGAGAAACAGGCGAGCAGCGCCAGGGCCGCGGCGAACGCCGCCCGGCGCGGCACGAGGCGGGCGGCGAGCGAATGAAAGACCAGGACGGCGCTCAGGAAACTGCCGTGGAGCAGCAGCGGCAGCAGGCGGAGCGCCCCCAGGCGGTCCAGCAGGGCGATCGCCAGCGGCAGCAGCGGTGGCCGGCCCGAGTAGCGGACGTCGGCGCCGGCGAGCCGCAGGCCGTTGGCGATCCAGTCGTGCGAATCGCCGTCCATGAAGGGATAGGCGAGGTTGAGGTCCCGCGGCACCAGGCCGGGGAGGAGGGCGAGCAGGTCGAGCAGGCAGAGCGCCGCCAGGGCGAGAAAGAAGGGGTCCCGCCAGCCGGAAGCCGATTGACAGCTATGCCGTTCTGCCATAGAGTGAAAGAGTAACCGTAGTCCAGGTCGGTCACGTCGTCAAAACTTCGGAGGAGAAGGCTATGAGATCGAAGCCGTTGCTCTGGCTTACCGCGCTCGCCTTGCTGCCGGTGACCGCTGCCCCCATGCTCGGGCAGCCGCGGCCGGTCGGGGATGAGTTCCGCGTCAACGGGAACACCGAGTCCAAGCAGCATAACCCGGTCGCGGCCTTCAACGCCGGCGGCAAGGCTCTGGTGGTCTGGGAGAACGACAAGAACGGCTTGCGCGGCCGCTTCTACGGCGGCAACGGCGCGCCGCTGACCGACGAGCTGGGCTTGGTGGCGAACCAGAAGCTCCCCGCCGTGCCGGCCGCGGGCCGCGAGGTCATCCGCAAGGATCCGGCGATCGCCTTCCTCGCCTCCGGCGAGTTCCTGCTCGCCTGGACCGAGGAGCGGGACGACGTCAGCGTCGACATCTTCATCGAGCACCGCGCCGTGGTCGACCGCGACGTCTACCTCCAGAAGTTCAGCGCCGCCGGCGCGCCCCTGAGCTCGCCGATCCGCCTCAACACCACCACCACCGGTTATCAGACCGTGCCCAGGATCCTCGTTCGTCCCGACGCCAACGCCGTGGTCGTCTGGCAGGGGGACGGCCGGTGGGTGGGGCCGAAGGGGGACGGCATCTTCGGCCGTCTGGTGAGCCCCGCGACCGGCGCGCCGACCTCGGCCGAGATGAAGCTCAGCTCGGTGCCGGGCCTGGCGGCCAACCCGGCGATCGCGGGAGCGGCCAACGGCGGCTTCGCCATCGCCTGGGAGGCCACGGACGGCAATTCGCAGGGGGTCTTCACGCGCCTGTTCGCCAAGTCGGCCGCTCCCCGGGGCGCCGAGTTCCGCGTCAACACCACCGTCCCCGGCCTGCAGCGCCGGCCGGCCATCACCGCCGACTCCAACACCGGTGGCTGGCTGGTGACCTGGCAGGGTCAGGCGGGCAGCATCAAGAGCTCCCACATCTACGGCCAGTTCCTGGGCGCCGCCGGCACCTTCATCGGCCCGCAGATCCGGATCAGCAAGGGCATTGCCCAGGGGCAGATCTCGCCGTCGGTCGCGGCCGTCGCGGGCGGCCACTTCCTGGTGACCTGGCTCGACTACCAGGACATCTTCCCGGTCGGCCTCTTCGGCGTCGAGATCGACCGGCTCGGGAACGCGGTCGGCCCGGAGGTGGAGATCAACTCGGCGGCGATCAACACCCAGTCCCGGACCTCCATCGCCGTCAGCCCCGCCGGCGGCGTCCTGGTCCCCTGGGAGGGCTTCACCACCAGCCATGTGGCGCCGGGCATCTCCGCGCGCCGGATCGAGCTCTAAAGGGCTCTGACCTCAGCAGGAACGCAGGGCGGGCTCGTCCCCGCCCTGCACGTCCGGCACCTTCCTTGCTTTCTTTTCACGGCAATGGATACCCTCGCTCCGCCTCCGAAGCCCCCCGTCCGCCCCGCCACCACCCCTAACGCCTCTTCGCGGCTGGCCGCAGAGGGGGGAGAGCTGCGCGTGCCGGGATGGCGAAGCCTGGACATCCTCCGCGCCGCCGCGCTGGTGGCCGGGTTCCTCCTCTTCCTGGCCCTTCTCTGGGTGGCGCACGACCTGGTGTTCATCACCTTTCTCGGCGTCCTCTTCGGCCTCGCGGTGGCGAGCGGGGCGGACTTCCTGCAGCGGTTCCGGATTCCCCGGGGAGTGGGTGCCACCCTCGTCGTGGCCTCTTTCCTCGGCGCGATCGTCGGCCTGGGCGCCTGGGCGGCACCGACCCTGAGCGCGCAGACGGGCGAGCTGCGGACCCAGTTGCCGCAGGCCCTGGACCGGATCGAGGGTTGGATGGACGATCACCGGGGGGGCTTCCTGGGGCAGTTCATACCCGCCACACCGACGTCGCTGAGCCAAGCCGCCGCCCCGAGCGCGCCACCGGTCCAGGGGGCGCCGCCGGTCCAGGGGGCGCCGCCGGTCCAGGGGGCGCCGCCGGCGGCGCCCCAGTCCGCCGCCGAGCCGTCGGGAGAGGCGCACGGGCTCTCCGGCGCGCTGGGCGCCGCGACCCGCTATCTCTTCTCGTTCCTCTCCTCGACGGTCGAGGTGCTGGCCGGCCTGCTGCTGATCCTTTTCACCGCGATCTACATCGGCGCCGAGCCGGACCTCTATCACACGGGCCTGCTGCACCTTTTCCCGCACACGGCGCGCCGGCGGGCCGGCGAGGTGCTGGCGGCGGTCGGCACGACCCTCCGCAAGTGGCTGGTGGCCCAGCTCATCATGATGGTGGTGATCGGCGTGATCAACGCCGTGGGCCTGAGCCTGCTCGGCGTCAAGGCCGCGCTGGCGCTGGGGCTGCTCGCCGGGCTGCTCGAGTTCATCCCGCTGCTCGGGCCCATCCTCAGCGCGGTGCCCGCCATCGCCATGGGATTCCTCGACTCGCCGCAGAAGGCGCTCTTCGTGGCGCTGCTCTGCTGGGGCGTCCAGTTCCTGGAAGGGCACATCCTCGCTCCGCTGCTGATGAAGCGCGGGGTCGACCTGCCGCCGGTCGTGACCCTGATCGGTCTCTCCGTGATGGCGCTCGTCTTCGGCTTCCTGGGCATGGTGGTGGCCGTCCCCGTCCTCGCCGCCGTGATGGTGGCGATCAAGCTCCTCTACGTCGAAGACGTGGTGGGGGACGACATCGGAGCGACCACTCCCGAATCCCCCGTGCCACCCGGCCAGCCGGCGCACCCGATCGGCTAGATCCGCGCGCGGAGCGGGTGATTCCGCTCTGGAAGCCTGAGATTCTCGAGCAGAAGCCTGAGATTCCAGGCTGGATCTCCATGCTTCCATCCTGGAAGCCTGAGATTCTGGTCCGGATCTACCTGCTTTCCATCCAGGAGAGGTGGGTTCTCGACTGGATCTACCTGCTTCTATTCCGGAAGCATTGGACTCTGCGCCGGATCTACCTGCTTCTGAACCAGAAGCACTGGATTCCGAGCCGGATCTGGATGCTTTTGGCGCGGAACCACGGTCCTGAGTTCCAGGACGGCACGCTTTCATCCCGCGACTCCACGTCCTGCCCCGCTTCGAGTTCTCGATTCCTGGGGATTGACCCTTTCCTTCCCATGGCTACCATTAGGCAACGTTATTGCCAAAGGAGCGTCATGTGGTTCTCTGATTCGACATTGGAGTGAGTGTTTCGCTCCGTCGCCTCAGGAACCGAATTCAGTTTCCGAAAGGAGAAAGTCATGGCAGCGAAAGGTCAGTCGTACGCGGAGAAGTTCAGCCGGTGGGAGATCCTCATCACGAACGCGAAGCCGGGTCTTCCGGAGATGCCGCACATCGGTGAGGATCTGACGGCTCTCGAGCAGAAGTTGACGGAGGCGCGGTCGCTCGAGAGCCGCCAGGAGGATCTGCGCGCGCAGGCGAGGGATCTCGGCAAGCAGATCCGGTCGGCCGCCCGGGACGGTGAGAAGGCCCGGGCCCGCCTGGGCGCCAACCTGCGAGCGAAGTACGGCTTCGAGAGCGACACCCTGGTGAAGTACGGCTTCAAGCCCCGCCCGCAGACGGTGCGCCGGCGCGCGGCCGCCAAGCCACCGACGACAACCCCGACGCCCACGACGCCGGGAACACCGCAGACCAAGCCGCCCGGCAGCTCGGCGTAGGTCCCTGGAGACGCGTTGACGTAGATGCCCGGGGGCCGGCCGGCTCCCCGGCATTTTTTCGCCTGAGCCGCGAAGGATCTGACGCCGATGTTAAACTCCTGCCACCGTCGAGTCTGCTGCCGTGGAGGTCGATCTGCCCCGTGGCCGGTAGGTCGGACCCTTGGTTGCGGCTCCTGACGGGAGAACGACTAGATACAATGAATCCAGGTTCCATTGTCCGCTGCCGCAACCGTGACTGGGTGCTCCTCCCGAGCGACCAGCCTGAGGTGGCTCTCCTGCGCCCGCTGACCGGGGCGACAGACGATGTCGTCGCCATTCACCGAGGCCTGTCCGATCTCATCGGCGCCTCCCTTCCCGAGGAGCGCATCCGTTCAGCCACCTTCCCGTTGCCGACCCCCGAGGATCTCTCGGACGCCGCCAGTGCCCATCTGCTCTGGCAGGCCGCACGCCTGACGCTACGCGAGGGGGCCACTCCCTTCCGTTCCCTGGGCCGGATCTCCATCCGGCCACGGGTCTACCAGTTCGTTCCTCTTCTGATGGCTCTGCGGCTGGACCCGGTCCGGCTGCTCATCGCCGACGACGTGGGCGTCGGCAAGACGATCGAAGCCCTGCTGGTCGCCCGTGAGCTGCTGGACCGCGGTGAGATCCGGCGCCTGTGCGTGCTCTGCCCGCCTTACCTCTGCGAGCAGTGGCAGAAGGAACTGGCCGAGAAGTTCAACCTGGACGCCGTGGTGATCCGCTCCGGCACCATCGGTCAGCTCGAGAGACGTAAGGCCGGACACGACAGCATCTATCGTCATTACCCCGTGCAGGTCGCCAGCATCGACTTCCTCAAGAGCGACCGCAACAAGCACCAGTTCCTGCTCGACTGCCCGGACCTCGTTATCGTCGACGAGGCGCACGGCTCGGCGGTCGCTTCGGAAAACAATCAGAACCAGCACCAGCGCCACGAGCTCCTGCGCGACATCGCGGCTCTTGAGAATCGACACCTCATCCTGCTCACGGCGACTCCCCACAGCGGGATCGAGAGCGCCTTCCGCTCGCTGCTTGCGTTACTGCGGCCTGAGCTGGGCGACCGGCCCACCTATGAATTGACGGAGCCGCAGCGTATCGAGCTGGCCCGGCACTTCGTGCAGCGCACCCGCCGCGACATCGAGACCGCCTGGGAAGGGGATCACTGCTTCCCCCAACGCGAATCCACTGACGAGATCTACCGCCTCTCTCCCGGTTACCAGGAGCTGTTCACCAAAACCTATGACTTCTGCTCGGAGATCGTGCGGGCCGGGCAGGCGCTGGACCAGCGGCAGCAGCGGGTCCGCTATTGGGGCGCCCTTGCGTTGCTGCGCTGCGTGATGTCCAGTCCCGCCGCGGCGGTCGCCGCTCTGGGTACCCGGCATGATGCGTTGGTCGGTGGCGATGAAGAGCTGGACTTCCGTTCCTTCATTTTCGAATCCGCCGAAGACCGCACCGACGACGAGCAGCCCACTCCACCGGTCGAGGCGGTGGAGGCCACGCTGGCCGACACGGACCGCCGTCGTCTCCGCGAGCTCGGCCGGCTCGCCAAGGCTCTGCAGGGCTCCGCCGGCAACACCAAGCTCACCCGGTGCGCCGAGTTGGTCGCCGGTCTTTTGCGCGACGGGTTTCACCCCATCGTCTGGTGCCGCTATATCGCGACCGCGGAGTCCCTGGCGGACGGGCTTCAGCGGGCGCTCAAGCGCGAGCATCCAGGGCTGCGGGTAGTTAGCATCACCGGCCGGATCGGCGACGACGAGCGCCGCGCCAAGGTGGAGGAGCTTGCGAGCCACCACCCCCGCGTGCTCGTGGCCACCGATTGCCTGAGCGAGGGGATCAACCTCCAGCACGCCTTCGACGCGGTAATTCATTACGATCTGCCCTGGAACCCCAACCGCCTGGAACAGCGCGACGGCCGGGTGGACCGCTACGGCCAGATCGCGCCGGCGGTCCGAAGCATCCGTTTCTTCAGTCCCGACAGCGCCGTTGACGGCGTCGTCCTCGACGTTTTGCTGAACAAGGCCCGAGAGATCCATCGCACCCTCGGCACGTACGTGCCCGTGCCGGACGAAAGCGAGAGCGTCACCAAGGCCGTGCTGAACGCTCTCTTTCTGCGCGGCCGGAGAGATCGCGCTGGTTTCGACCAGTTGGAGCTGGATCTGGGAGCCGCGCAGGTTACGGCCTTCCACCGCCGCTGGGATCTGGATGCCGAACGCGAGAGGGTCAACCGCACCCGCTTCGCGCAGCGCGCCCTCAAGCCCGCCGACGTCCGTCAGGAGCTGGAAGCCACCGACGCCGTGCTGGGGGATCCGGGAGCCGTGCGCGAGTTCGTGCTCGCCTCGGCCCAGCGTGTCGGTTTGAGCATCACCCGCGAGCAACGTCCGGACATCTTCCGTGTGGCCATCGGCGCGGAAGCCCGGACCACGGTTCCACCGGCCGTCGCGTTTGCCCTGCCTCCGGTCAAGACCGATTCCTGGCGGATCAGCTTCACCTCGCCGACCCCCGAAGAGGCCGAATACCTCGGCCGGAACCACCGTTTCGTCGCCGCGCTGGCGCGCTTCCTCCTCGAGGAGGCTTTGACCCGAAGCGGTGCCGCCAGCGCCGCTCGCTGTGGTGTCCTTCGCACGCTCGCCGCTTCACGCCTGGCGACGATCCTGCTCCTTCGCGTCCGGTACCTGATCCATCAGCCGGACCGTTCGCCGCTGCTTTCCGAGGAGGTCTTCGTGACCGGCTACACCCCCGGAGCCGGGAGTGGTGCGCCGGGCTGGCTTTCCAACGACGAAGCCCTGCACCTTCTGGCCGAAGCGCGGCCGGATGCCAACCTCGGCATGGCCGAAAAAAGAGAGTTGATCGCCGCCGCGCTCGGCGCCTGGCCCACGCTCGAGCCGAGTCTGCAGGAGCAGATCCAGGCGCGGGCCGGCGAGTTGGAGAAGAGTCACAAGCGCGTGCGCCAGGCCGTCTCCCTCCGGGTGCGCGAGCTCACCGTCGCCGCACAGCTCCCTCCGGATCTGTTGGGTCTTCTCGTTCTGCAGCCGCTCGTCCAATGACGGCGTTCCCCTCCATCCGCATCGAAGGCGGCCTGCTCGGGCCGGACATCCTCGACCAACTCCTGGCTGCCGACCTCCCCGGCCAGCGGCCCGCCGACTTTGGTCTCGAAGCCCGGCGCAATCTCACCGACGAGATCGCGGCGCTGTTCGCCGACGCCCGGGCCCTCTGGGGAGTCTTCCAGAATCGTCTCGCGCGTCTCCGGGAGGACGATCTCGCGACGACCGTAACCCGCGACGCCTGGGTGATCCCGTTCCTGGGCCTGCTCGGTTACGAGTTGCGGTACAACTCCCGGGCCTCTGAAGTGGACGGCCTCACCTTCGCCATCTCTCATAGAGCCGGAGAGGCGGAGGATTCCCCGCCTGTCCACATCGTCGGAGCCCGCCAGGAGCTCGGCCGCGTACCCGCCTCGGGACGCCCTCGCCTCGCTCCCCACTCACTTGTCCAGGAGTACCTAAACCGCACGGAGCACGTCTGGGGAGTGGTCACCAACGGCCTCACCCTGCGGCTGCTGCGGGACAGCACGTTCATCCGCCGGCAGGCCTATATCGAATTCGACCTACCGGCTCTTTTCGAGGAGCAACGCTTCCAGGATTTCACCGCGCTCTACCGGTTGCTCCACCGCACCCGCCTGCCATATGGCATGGGGGATACCGGCGACTGCCTGCTAGAGAAATACCGCTCTCATTCCGAAGAGCAGGGTGGCCGCGTCCGTGAGCATCTGCGCGAGGGAGTGGAGGACTGCATTACCCTTCTGGCCAACGGTTTCCTTCGCCACCCCGCTAACGAGGTGCTGCGTCAGCGTGTATCGCGCGCCTACGCCGGCAACGATCGCATCACGGCCGTCGACCTCTATCGGCAGCTCCTTCGTCTCATCTACCGGTTCCTCTTTCTCCTCGTCTCCGAAGACCGCGGCCTGTTGAGTCCTGATCCGCTCTATCGCGAGCATTACAGTGTTGGCCGCCTGCGCCGCCTAGTCGATCAACGCGCCGCTTGGTCCGACCACGACGACCTCTGGCAAGCGCTGCGCGTCCTCTGGAGGGCTCTGGGCAACGAGCGATTCGCCGGTTTCCTCGGACTCGCTCCGCTCAACGGTGAGCTTTTTAGTCCGCAGGATCTCGACGAATTCACGCTGACCAACCGCGACCTGCTCGATGCGTTCTGGCATCTGGCCTTGTATGAGGAGGGACGCTCCAGGCTGCCGCGCCGCGTCAACTACGCCGCGCTCGACGTCGAGGAGCTCGGCTCCGTCTATGAGAGCCTGCTCGAATTCCATCCCGCCGTGGACGAGGACAGTTCTGGACGTCTCCTCTTCCAACTCGTCAGCGGTTCCGAGCGCAAGACCACCGGCTCCTATTACACCCCCCCAGAGCTTGTCGCCGAATTGGTGAAGTCTGCCCTCGAGCCTGTCCTTCAGGACCGTCTCGCCGCTCGTCCACAGGATCAAGCCAAGGCGATCCTTTCCATCCGCGTCTGTGACCCTGCCTGCGGCTCTGGGCACTTCCTGCTCGCGGCCGCCCGCCGCTTGGGAAAGGAACTCGCTCGCGTCCGCACCGGTGAGGACGAACCATCACCCGAGCGGGTCCGCGAGGCGGTTCGTGATGTGATCTCTCACTGCATCTACGGAGTGGACAAGAACCCGCTGGCCGTGGATCTGTGCCGCGTGGCGCTCTGGTTGGAGAGCCATACGGGAAACAAACCACTGACGTTTCTGGATCACCGCATCCGGCTTGGCGATTCCCTCATTGGCGTTTTCGACCTCGCCACGCTGACCGAAGGTATCCCAGACAAAGCCTTCGAACCTCTGGAGGGGGATGACAAAACCGCCGCGCGTGAGCTGGCTCGGCGAAACCGCGACGAGCGTGCCGGCCAAGTTGGTCTTTTCGCTTGGAGCCCAGATAACACTCTTGCTGATCTCACTCGCCACAGTCGTGAGGTTGATGCCATTGCCGACGACTCGCCGGATGCTATTAGGCGTAAGAAGCAGCTCTTCGAAAGAAGTCACACCGACCCCGCCTGGCTTCGGCAACGGGAAGCCTGCGATCTCTGGACGGCCGCCTTCTTCCAGCTGCTTCTGTCGGCTACCCCGGCCATTACTTCCGGTTCGCTTGCCGAACATATCGTGGGTCGTCCAATCGATCCTCGCTTGAAGGCAAATGCGCGGGCGCTCTCTATCCATCAATGCTTCTTCCACTGGCCTCTTGAGTTTCCCGAGGCCTTTGCTGATGGGGGCTTCGATGTCCTCCTCTCTAATCCGCCTTGGGAGCAAGTGGAACTTAAAGAGCAGGAGTTTTTCGCTGCTCGCGACTTTCGGATCGCCAGTGCGACGACCAAGGCAGATCGGGGCCAGCTCATCGGAGAATTAGAGAGAAAAAATCCCCAGCTACATCAGGAATTTTCTGAAACCCTGCGTGCAATGAATGCCACAAGGCTCTTCTTGGCGCGGTCAGGCCGTTACCCATTGGCGGGGCGGGGCCGGATCAATACGTACGCCGTATTCGGAGAGCTTGTGGCACAGATGCCGGGTCCCACGGGCCGAGCAGGCGTCTTCGTACCGACGGGCATTGCGACAGACGATACGACCAAACTGTTTTTTGGTTCACTCGTTAACGCTGGGCGGCTTATAGAGATTGTTGGTTTCGAGAACGAAGAGTTCATTTTTCCTGCCGTTCATCACTCAGTTAAGTTTTGCAAAGTAATCATTGGTGGGACCGGCGCGAGCGCTGATAGGAGCAGGATCGTTTTTTATATTCGCCGGTTTGCGCAACTTTCTGAAGATTTCCGCTTCTTCTTCCTGCGCAAGAACGATTTTTCACTGCTAAATCCTAACACTGGGAACTGTCCCGTTTTCCGTACTCAAGCCGATGCGGAGCTTACCAAGGCCATCTATCGTCGCGTACCAATACTTTGGCGCGAGGCCGATGAGGCTTTCTCCGAAGAGAACCCTTGGAGGCTAAAGTTTCTTCAAGGTTTATTTAACATGTCATCCGCCTCTGGTCACTTCTGGAGCGCTGAAAAGCTGGAGGCGAAGAGTTATCGGAGGGAAGGCAACGCCTTCGTTAGATCCAACGATCGATATCTTCCGCTATACGAGGCGAAGATGCTGCATCAGTTTGATCACCGCTTCTCGACCTATGCGGGCGCTACGGACAAGCAACTCAACGTCGGCATTCTTCCACAACCAACTCCAGAGCAAAAACGCAATCCGTCCTATGTCGTACAGCCACGCTACTGGGTGCAGGAGGAGATTGTCGAGTCGGCCATCCCTAAGTATCCTGAGCCTTTGGCCTTGGCACTCGAAATCAACCACCGCCCCAGTATACAGAGCGTGCTCTGCTGGTGGGCAGCCGGATATTACCTGAATCAGGGTAACAAGGAAGCCGCCGAGAAGCTGTTCAACGCCGCGAGCTCTCTTGGTCTGGACCCTACAGTTGCTCGTTATTTTGGGGGCGGACGCACAAAGGCTACCGCAGCAAATCTAGAGAGCGACTTCCCTCTCGCGGAGGCCGATGTTCAAGCCATTCGCGACCAACTGGACTGTCCTGAAGGGCTTGCCCGTGAGATGGTCGATCGGTGCAGTCCCAAGTGGTTTTTAGGATGGAGAGATATTTGCCGATCTACTGATGAGCGGACAATCATTGCCAGCGCCGCCCCAAGGACGGCTATCGGGCACACGTTTCCTCTTATCCTATTGCCGGGCATGCAACCAAAATTATGTGCTCTCCTGCTCGCTAATCTCAATTGCCTAGTGACGGACTACGCAGCACGCCAGAAAGTCGGCGGCACTCACATCACCTATAATTTGCTCAAGCAATTTCCCATTTTTCCGCCCGAATGGTGGGAGAGTGAATCTGGAATTGATCATGGTTTCCGCTCCCTGGGATGGATACTTCCTCGAGTGCTCGAATTGGTTTACACCGCAATAGATTTTGCCCCTTTGGCACAAGATTTTGGGTATGCCGGGCACCCGTTTTCTTGGGACGAAGCGCGCCGCTTCGAGATTCGCTGCGAGTTGGATGCCGCCTTTTTCCATCTCTACCTGTCGGGTGAGGCAAGTGGTGAGTGGCGTAAGGCTGACGGCGAGACGCCGGACCAACTAGCCGAGCTATGCCGTCACTTCCCTACGTCGCGCCACGCCGTGGCCTTTATCCTCGACCAATTTCCGATTGTCCGACTGAAGGACGAGAAGGCCTATGGTCAATATCGCACCAAGGAGCGCATCCTGGAGATCTATGACGCGATGCTGATCGCCCAGGCAACCGGCCGGCCCTACCAGACGGCACTGAATCCACCACCAGGTGAGCGCTCAACCACGATTGCCCAGGACGTTCCCCCGGAGGACCGACATGCCAACTCTTGAAGAAATTCTGGCGACGCTACGCGAGCAACATGCGCTGCTGAGCCGCCGTTACCCACTCCAGAGGCTGGCTCTGTTCGGGTCCTGGGCACGCGGCGATGCCCGGGAGGACAGCGACGTGGATGTGATGGTGGAGGTGGACCCCTCCATCGGCCTGCGCTTCGTGGATCTGGGGGACGAGCTCGAAAATGCTCTTGGACGGCGGGTGGACCTGGTCTCCCGGCGCGCCATCAAGCCGTCGCTCTGGGAGCGAATCGAGCCGGAGCTGATCGATGCCTAAGCGGGATCCTGACCTCTTGATCGAGGACATGCTTATGGCTATTCGTAAGATCGAACGCTATACGACTGGTATGGACCAGGAGCTGTTTCGGCAGGATGAGAAGACCATCGATGCCGTGGTCCGGAACCTGGAGATCCTAGGGGAGGCGACGCGGCAAATGCCGGAAGATTTCATTACTCAGCATTCGGAGGTTTCCTGGCGGCAGATGGCGGGGCTGCGCAATCGGATCGTGCACGACTACGTCGGCCTGGATCTGGAGATCATTTGGCAGGTGATTCGTCATGACCTGCCGCAACTCTTGATCCAGTTGGAAAACCTTGCATGAGCATCTTCACTCTTCACGCCAGTGTCCTCGCCGATTACGGCGACTTCGTGCGGTCTTTCTTCACCATTGCCGATGCACGGGCGCGGGAATACGTCGATCGGGCGCTGGTTGGCGAGTCGCGGCTGTGGCCGGATTTCCTGATGCAGGTGAGCCCTTCCTATGCTCGCGCCTTCACGGTGGCCGAGCTCGCCGCGCGGGGCGTCCTGCACGACGAGACCGCTAGCATCTTCCGAGATACGGCGGGCCAGCCGTTCCATCTATATCAACATCAGGTAGAGGCGCTGGACAAGGCGCGGAGCGGCGAGAGTTACGTCGTTACCAGCGGCACGGGCTCGGGCAAGAGCCTCGCATATTTCCTGCCGATCTTCGACAGTCTGTTGCGGCGGCCGGCCACCGGGGACCGGGTTGTGGCACTGGTGGTCTATCCGATGAACGCGCTGGTCAGCTCCCAGCTCCAGGCGCTGGAAAAGCTCAAGGAGGGTTACGAGCGCCGCACGGGGCGCGCCTTCCCGGTGACGTTCGCCAAGTATACGGGCGAGACCGGCGAGGCGGAGCGCGTGGAGCTACGTCAGCATCCGCCGCAGATCCTGTTGACCAACTACGTGATGGCGGAGCTGTTGCTGGTGCGGCCGGAGGACCAGCGCTTTCTCGATCGCACGGGTGGCGGGCTGCGGTTTCTTGTCTTCGACGAGCTGCACACCTACCGCGGCCGGCAGGGGGGCGACGTGGCCATGCTCATCCGGCGGCTCAAGGAGCGGTGCGCGGCACCGGACCTTCTGCACGTCGGCACCAGCGCCACCATGGTGGCAAACCCTGCCGCCTCCCCGGAAGAACGGCGGAAGACGGTGGCGGATTTCGCGGAGCGGCTTTTCGGGCACCCGTTCTCGGGTCGGCAGGTGATCGAGGAGACCCTCGTCACCTTCACCGAAGGGGGCATGCCGACGCGGGCCGACCTCTCGACCGCTTTAGCGGGAGAGGTGCCCAAGACCTTGGAAGAGTTTCGGCGGCATCCACTGGCACGCTGGGCGGAGGCGGAGCTGGGCGTGGAACCGGAAGGAGACGGGCGCTTCAAGCGCCGTATACCGCGCACGCTGGTGGCCGCCGCGGCCCGCCTGGCGGAAGACAGCGGATTCGAGGCCGCTGATTGTGAGATACGTCTGCGGGACATTCTGAACCGGGGGGGAGAGCTGTCGCGGGAGGATGGCGGCCGGGCCTTCGCCTTCAAGCTGCACCAGTTCATCGGCCAGGGGCGCGCGCTGTTCGCCACGCTCGAAGCGCCGGAGCGGCGAGAGTTTTCCCTGGAGGGTCAGATCCTGACCGATGGCGGGAAGCTCTTCGTTCCAATCAAGTTCTGCCGTCAATGCGGCCAGGACTACTATCACGCGTTGCGGACGGAGACCCGCGTCCTCCCTCATCCGGTGGGTGTCGAGACCGAGGACGACTTCAGCCGCCCCGGCTATCTGATGCTGGCTCCGGCCGAAAACGACTGGAGCGAGGACCGCATTCCGGACGAATGGCTCGACGCGCGCGGACGGCTGACGCCGACCTGGAAAGACCGCGTGCCAAGGCCGGTCTGGGTGGCGCCGGACGGCACCTGTTCGGCGCAGAGCCGCGAAGGCGCTTTGAAGATGTGGTGGCAACCGGCACCGTTTTATCTCTGCTTGAGCTGCGGGGAGTTCTACACCGCCCGCGAACGAGAGTTCGGAAAGTTGGCCTCCATCTCGAGTGAAGGGCGCAGCAGCGCGACCACCGTCCTGGCGACCTCTCTCCTGCGTCACTCCGGAGGTCCGGACGCGCCGCGCAACAAGCTGTTGTCCTTCACCGACAACCGGCAGGACGCCTCCCTCCAGGCGGGGCACTTCAACGATTTCATCCACGTTTCACTCTTGCGCTCCGCGCTGTATGGGTCGTTGCAACGGGAGCGCGAGCTCACGTTCGACCGGGTGGCGGGAGAGGTGGTCGCCTCCTGCGGCCTGGGCATCCGGGACATCGCCCGGAACCCGGAGCTTGATCCGCAATCGCCCGCGGCGAGAGACGTCTGGCGCGTCTTCACCGAGCTGACCGAGTACCGGCTCTATGAGGACTTGCGGCGCGGTTGGCGGGTGGTGCAACCCAATCTCGAGCACGTGGGGCTTCTACGTGTGGGGTACCGGGGGCTGGAGGCGGTGAGCGCAGCCGATGAACGGTGGGGTTTTCATCCGGCCGTCGTGGCGCTCCCGGCGGGGGAGAGAGAGACGCTCATCCGCGCGGTGCTGGACCAGTTCCGCCGCAAGCTGGCCATCTCGTGCCGCTGCCTTCAGGAGACCATGCAACAACAGATCCGCCGGCGCTCGGACCAGCAGCTCAACGAGGTCTGGGGCCTCGATCCGGACGTCAACGAGCTTCGTGCCGCCAATCGTTTCGTCCGGTTGGGGTCGTCGCCTCGGGCTGTGGAGGGTTTCAGTCTCAACCTTCGCAGCACGATCGGGAAGTTTTTGCGCCAGCGGCTCGGTTTGAGCACGGCCCACTATCCAGGCTTCCGCGACGACTTCCTCACACTGCTGGTGAGCCAGGGATTCCTTGTCCGGCTGGAACCCGTGGACGACCACCAGTTCTTCCAGCTCGACGCGTCCTGCCTGCTCTGGCGGTTGGGGGATGGCAATCCGCCTCCTCCCGACCCGATCTATGCGCGCCGGGCCACCCGCGCGGGCTATGTCGATACGCCACCCCCGGTGAATAGCTTTTTCCAGCGTTTCTACCGGGGCTCCGCGGCGGCGCTGGCCGAGCTCGAGGCGCGGGAGCACACGGCACAGGTGGTAAAGCCGGGAGAGCGGCAGCGCCGGGAGCGCCGCTTCCGCTGGGAGGCGAGCGATACCCAGAAAGAAAGCGCTATGGGGCGGCGCCTGCCGTACCTGGTCTGCTCTCCCACCATGGAGTTGGGCGTCGACATCGCGGACCTGGACCTGGTCCATCTGCGCAACGTGCCGCCCACCCCAGCCAATTACGTTCAGCGCAGCGGCCGGGCCGGGCGCCAGGGACAGCCGGGTCTGGTCTTCACCTATTGCGGCGCGCTCAACAGCCACGACCAGTATTACTTCCATCGTCGCGAGGCCATGGTGGCGGGCAGCGTGCGGCCGCCGCGTCTCGACCTCACGAACGAGGCGCTGCTGCGCGCCCATGCTCATGCCGCCTGGCTGGCGCAGGTGCGTCTCCCTCTCGGCCAGTCCATGGATCAGGTGATCGATATGGACTCGCCCGACCTGTCTCTGCAGGCCAACGCCGCCGGTCAGATCCAGCTCGGGGAAGCGGCGCGGCACGAGCTCCGCGAGCAGATACGGCGCATTTTGGCGACCGTGGACCGGTTGAGTGAGGATTGGATCGACCGCGTGATCGCGGAAGCGCCGAAGCGCTTCGACGATGCTTTCGACCGCTGGCGGGATCTGTATCGGGCGGCGACGCGCCAGTTGCTCGAAGCGCAGAATGCGCTCCTGCGGGCCAGGCGCCAGGATGACCAGATAGCCGCCACCAGCCAGCAGCAGGAGGCGTTGCGCCAGCGGAACCTGCTCTTGCAGAACAACGTAGGCCGGGAAGAGGGGGATTTCTATCCTTACCGGTACCTCGCCAGCGAAGGCTTTCTGCCCGGCTACAACTTCCCGGCGTTGCCCGTCCGGGCATGGGTGCCGAGGGATCAGGGCGAATTCATCGCGCGTCCACGTTTCCTGGCCTTGCGGGAGTTCGCGCCGGGCAACATCCTCTACCACGAGGGGACCAAGTGGGAGGTCGTGGCCTTTCAAGCGCCGCCGGGTGGGCTGGACGACCGCCGCCATTCGACACGCCTCTGCCGCTCTTGCGGCGCGTTCTGCGACCCCACGCTCGACCTCTGCCCGGTCTGCCGGGCTCGGTTCGACGGGCAGAACAGCCTGCTCGCGGCGTTGCTGGACATGCCCAACGTCCGCGTCCGCCGGCGCGAGCGCATCACATGCGATGAGGAAGAGCGCCGCCGCCGTGGATACCAACTAGAGACCTGTTTTCAGTTCTCTCAAGAATCGGGGGCCGCGCGGATCCAGGAATCGGACGTGATCTGCGGCGGTACCCCAGTGCTGCGGCTCATCTATGCACCGGCGGCGACCCTTCTGCGGATCAATCACGGCTTGCGCTCCGCCGCTCAGCCCGGCTTTCTGGTGGATTTTGAAAGCGGCGAGGTTGCCAGCTCGGCGCGGCCCGGGGGGAACAACGCACAGCGGCCGCGCCGGCCGGAGAACGTACGGCTGGCCGTGCAGGGGACACAGAACGTTCTGCTCGTGCGCTTCCTGCGTGCCGACCTGCGCAACGACCCGGTGCTGGAGACCAGCCTGCAATACGCGCTGCAACGCGGCTGCGAGCAGTTGTTCCAGCTCGAGGAGACCGAGCTGGCCGCCGAACGGATCGGCGAAGGGGAGCATCGAGCCATCCTGTTCTACGAAGCGGCGGAAGGGGGAGCGGGAGTCCTCCTCCGGTTGGTGGAGGAGGCCGCCGCCATCGCCGGCGCGGCGCGGGAGGCGCTGGCCCGGTGCCACTTCGACGAGCAAGCCGTCGACCTCAAGCCCGAATGCAAAGCGGCATGCTACGAGTGCCTGATGAGCTTCAACAACCAGCAGGAGGCTCTCAACCTCAATCGTTTCCGGGTCCTGCAGACGCTGCTCGACCTAGCGGCGAGCCGCACCCTGCCTCGCATTGGAGGACGCGACTGGAACGAGCATCTCACCTGGTTGCGCGGGCTCACCGATCCTAGCTCCGATCTCGAGCGCCGTTTCCTGGACGCTTTGGCCGCCGGCCACCACCGCCTTCCCGACGAGGCGCAGAAAGGGATCGCCGAGCCGTCCTGCATGCTGGACTTCTTCTACGCCCCCAACCTCTCCGTCTTCTGCGACGGCTCGGTCCACGACGATCCGAGCCAAAGAACCCGGGACGACGAGACGCGGCGCGAGTTGGTGAACCGCGGCTACCGCGTCCTCGTCGTCCGTTATGACCGCGACCTCGCCGAGCAGATCGCCGAGCGGCCGGAGGTGTTCGGTCGCGCTTAGGCGTCTTCCTTACCGGATCTTGTACGTGAACGCCAGCATGGCGCCGCTCTTCCAGACCTTCACCACCGGAATCTCATCCGAAGCCGCCGGGATGTCCTTGCTCCGGAGGGACTGCACCCGGGCCGCGTGATAGCCAAGGACGATGAAGAACCGATTGTCTAGTAGACCGAAGTTGGGGCCGACGATGTATTCCACTTCCGTACTGTTGTCACGAGAGGTCAGCACGAGGCCTGTACTGATTCCCCAGGTGCTCCGCGACCAACGTCCCTTGCCGAGTTGGGCGTTGAGCATAGTAGTCAGGCTCGGGCGCAGATCGGATTTGTTTTCCTCGGCAAACGTGTCCCCGGTCTTGACAATCGTCACGTCCTGAATCGTCGAGAAGCCGATGCCCGCGGACAGGGAGAAGCGGCTCTGGCCCACCGTGAGTTGGACCTGTCCCACCTGCTTTTCCTTCGCGTCCGCCTCTCGCAGGTTCTTGCGGAACAGGGTGATCTGTACGCCGGTGGGCTCGCCCTGCGTGTAGGGATAATGTACCGCTGAGAAAGAATCATTGTCGGCCAGCGTCTTTGCGATCCGTTGACCCAGCAACTCGATCGCCGGCTTCGCCTTATCGAATTCCGCAACCTTTGCCTGGGCGTCCTTGGTGGTTTTTGTAGCAGCATCTACGTTACTCTGGATGCTAGCCACTTCTGCCCCGAAGCACTTACCGTCTTTTGTATCATAGTTCTTGAGGTCTTCTCCCAGGCTAGTCGCGTCTTTTTGCAGCTTTGTTAGCTGATCCTTAAATTCCGTCAGATCCGTTATCCTACTCAAATCGGGAATTAGAATGCCCCCTTGTACGCAAATCGCCTCACACTCGGCAGCAGAACCCAGAGAATCTTTGTCTGTCGCGAGGACGAACTTCTCAAAATTTTTATAGGATGCCTCCAAAGCTTTAGCAGTTGTCGCGGCTTGATCATAAGAAGTCTTCAAATCGTTTGAGCGAAGAATTAAGAGTTTAATAGTGTTTGGCTCGCACTCCGGAGTCGCCCCTCTGATGCCCGGCGCGCCAGCCGGCGGTTTAACATTCGGGTCTTTCTTGGAAAGCTGGTCTCCAAACAGAGAAGACAGGGAGTCGGCTCCAGGAATCAAACCCAGGAAGCCGCTCACGATACTGATATCCAGCGGAGCCGACTTGATCTGAGACTCGTAGTCGTACTTGTAGGGATTCATTCCTGAGAAAATGACCTGCACCTTCTCGCCCTCGGAAAAGTTGGTGGCGCCGTTCAGAATAGCGCCGGTATTCGCGTCGATCTCGATGAAGGGGGGGACTTGTGCTTTTGGGGCGCAGCGTAGCTCACAGATTCCCCTAGTAGTCTCGGCCATTACCTCGACAGGAATCGTCAAAGACAGCGACAAGGAGAGAGTAAATAGCAAGATTGGCATGAGCCACCTGCGGCTACGAAGGTAGAACTGGGTCAACATGATCGATCGTCTCCTTCCTTGAAAATGGAGGTGCCGGAAATCCGGTCACCCCATACTGGGTTTCCTAGGGTGATAAGACGGACCGATCCGAAAGTTTCCCTGCACTGTCCCAGAGATCGCTAGGGCGGATAGGAACCATGATAGGCTGTATCGCGAACCTGCCGACTCCAGATCTCGTGGCCTGTTTCCAGGTCGATTGCCCGAATCTTTAGCGGCTCCTCGATCAAGCCGGCTTCAGCCTTTCGCACGTAGGCTCCCGTCTCGAAGACAACACTGGTCCCCGTGACAAAGAATGGAACCATGGAAAGGTGGCTCTTGAACTCTCCCAAGCGTTTCCCTGTACCACGCTCGTAGAGAGTCAGGGTGTACTTTTCCCACACCCGGTCGTCGGCCGTGCGGTTGCTGACCATGATGTGTTGCCCGTCTGCGGAGAGGACCTGTGTCTCGGGAAGCCCTGGAAGGCGGTCGGGCGCGAGAAGTAACGCAGGCTGGTTCTCCTGCACAGAGTCGTCCCCGATCTCATGGAATGCGGAGGTCGATCCCGTCGCGAGATTCAGTCGAAACGCTCCGCTTCGGCTGTGCGCCCCGACTTCAGCGGATGGTGAAGGTGAGGGCACGCCTCTCGGTGAGGAGAGCCTGTCTTCAGTGCCCGGTCGCAGACCCCGCAAAGGCCGCGCCTGAAATTCCCAGGTAACGATAGCCTCTCCCCCCGAGGCTGTCGCGGCCGCATCGAACTGACCGTCCACAGGCTGGATTGCAGGTTGGACGCCAGCGGGCAATGCCACGTTGCTGTCAGCTTTCAGGGTTCCGGTTGACGGATTCAATATCACCAATTTCATCTTGTTTGCCGTGCCGGCAGACTCCGCTTGGCTGATCAAGCGCTGGTTTACAAGACCCAGCGGCTTAGACGCCGCCTTAGTGCTCCATATCTTTCCGCCGGTGGCAAGCTCAAGAGCGTCAATCCCGCCTGAGGGACTCATGATATAGACGCGGTGCTGGGCAGGATCGATAATCACGCCGGAGCGGAGCTTAAAGACATTCCTGTTGCTGGGCACTTGGCTACCTGAAGTTCTCTCTTGAGAGGGGTGTTGATTTTTCTCTGCCGCTACCGACAACCTGGGAGGTTCTGCAATGTCTGCGCGAGGAATGGCCGGAGATTGGATGGGCGGGAACGTGAGCGTCCACGCACCTCGCCCGAGAGTGCCGGCTAAAAGGACTCTGTCGGCAGCACTGTACTCGAGGTGATATACCGGCACTCTGGGCAGGCCGGCCCCAAGCTGACTCCAGCTAGAAAAGGCACCGCCGGTTGCCTCGAATACGCCCGTATCACTACCGACCACTATCGAACCTGCCGGAGTGCTGGTACTAAAGGCGACCGAACGCAAGACTCCTTGAGCGAGGCTCGGCAAGTTACCTGTCAGATCTGTCCACATAGCGCCCGAATCTGTCGTCCGGAAGACTCGGTTCGAGTCGATGACATAGGCAGTCTCAGGGTGGTGCGGGTCGATGGCGATTCCAAGCACCGGTCCACCATGATAGGCGGTCGACGGTATCAAGGGTGCCGGGCTGGGCGATGTTCGAACGAACACCCGTGCGCCTGAGCCGGCGTATATGATGTCCGGGTTTCCCGACGCGCCATAGGCGATGATATTCGGGCCGGTATCGTTGACGGTTATGCTCGGTGTGATCTCGGTGATTGTGTCGCCCTGATCCTGAGATTCATAGACAGAGTTTTGAGCTCCGATGATGAGGCGGGCCGGAGTGATTGTGTTGAGCTTTATGGGTGTATAAAACTTCGGTTCGATCGGAGTCCCCGTGCCCAGAACTCTCAGTGAGGGAAAGATCTGGCTATGCCGCATGTTCGCTGAGTCATATACTTCTCGCTGAAAGTTTCCCAGGTATTGAGAGCTTGAGTATCGCGTTGAGACTCCGGGAGAGCTGAGATCGTCCACGGCGACGTCTCCGCCGTCTCCGGTAGAAACGCTCCGCCACCTTACGTTGGACCTCAATTGTTGCGATGGAGTGCCGGTATCCTGAGCGCCGCCGATGACGATATGTGAATTGGCATCCCAGGCGACCGCATGGAACTCGGTCGCTTGGACATTTCCGTTGATTGAGAACCAATCCCCAGAATTTGTCTGCGGACTTTTTCGCTGATAGATACCGCCGTCGTCTACTTCGATTAATACTCCATTGGCAATGATCGCCATGTCGCGGGAGTCCGCGTGTGGCGCGCTACCATGGGCTGTTCCGCCCCCAATTCCCCCCAGGGTTCTGGAATGGGTGAGGGTAACCCACTGTCTGCCGGCAGGTTTGGATGCGTCACCGCGGAACAGTCGCCCGGAAAAGTCCATTGCGCCAATGGAATTAGGCCAGGGTGGGATGGTGTCGTGATTGCAACCGAAGCTCTCGGTGAAACACGGTTGACGGTCACCGCCGATATACACGAGTCGAGAGTTGTTGCGGTCCGCGGCGATCGAGAGGTGGATGCCGCCCTGCGCACCGGGATGAGCACCATAGGCAAGTCTGCCGCTCTCAACCGTCATCGGCAGGTCCATCGGCGTCCATCTAGCACCGCCGTCGCCTGAGAGGAATACGCCCTCCAGTCGGCCGTCATTGACGATGGCGACATAGACGGTATGGTCAATCGCCACTGAGAACTTGATATTTCTTGCGCTGGCGATCAGGCCGTCCATAACGATGTCGCTCACCTTGGACCAGGTCGCTCCAGTGTCGGTGCTTCTGTAGAGACCCTGAGTACCGGCATTTGTGAAGAGACGACTGGGATCCGACGGATCGCTAGCGAGATCATAGGACGGACCGCCGGGTAGGCCCGTGCCGGATCCTCCTGAGACTTGCGTCCAGGAGCCGCCGGTATTGGAGCTTCGCCATACTCCTGAGCGCCGGGGGTCGTCCGCCGCATTGACGGAGATGACGATCGTGCTTCCTCGGGGCGCAACGCCAGAGATATTGAGACCGTTTAGGGTTTCACCACCGTCAATAGCCGTCCAAGTCGCACCGTCATCCGTGGTGCGCAGCAAACCCGAGCGGGCATCGCCGCCGCAACTACCAAAGCTACTAAAGCAGCCCGTACCGGCGACCAATGTCCGGTTTGTGGTATCGGTAGGATCAAACTCCAAGGCTCCGATGGAAAGTGACTTTTGATGATCTGTCTGACAGTCCCAGGTAGGGACAGCCGCCATGCCGTCAGAGGTCCTCCAGATTCCACCATTGACGGCGCCTGCATAGATGATATTCGGGTTGGTCGGATGCACAGCCACGGTATTGA
This sequence comes from uncultured Acidobacteriota bacterium, assembly GCA_963698025.1. Lineage (GTDB taxonomy): Bacteria > Acidobacteriota > Thermoanaerobaculia > Multivoradales > UBA5704 > DATARR01. The sequence goes on from OY969112.1 coordinate 7,013,142, forward strand.
TGGCCCCTACAACCTCGCCATCATCGATGTTTTCCACCTGTCCTTGAGTGTTCGGGCCGGGAGCTTGGGCCGTCCACACCTGTTGGGAGAAGACAGCGCAGGGGGTGAGGAGGAGCCAGACAGGAAGCCCCTTCACTTTAAGAAATGAAATTCGCTTCATGGGTTGGTCTCCTGAAGTGCCGGTTTAACCCCTCCTACCTTTCCTGTAGACGGACGCATATCGAAAGTTCCCTGTGGCAGGCACGGATTGCGATGGCCGGCTCGCCTCACTGGGTCCTCTGGTGCACGATTTGAGGGCGGCTTGGGAAGCCGACCGGCGATAGGAAACGCTTAGGAGCTACGGTGACTGCGGAGCACGGCCCTCCAGCGCCGCCACCAACGCCCCGATCTCGTTCGGGATCTCCCGCGCCAGCAACGGCCGATCCAGCAGAGCGCTCAGCGATTCCGGGACCGGCACCTCGATCCCCATCGCCTCGTAGACAGGCAGGAACTTGGCGGGGTGGGCGGTGCCCAGGAAGACGCCGGTCTCCCCCGGAGCGAGGCGCTCTTCGAGGACGCCGCAGGCCACGGCGGCGTGGGGATCGGCGAGGTAGCCGCGAGCGTGCAGGCCGCGGATCGTCGCTTCGGTCTCGGCGTCGGTCCTGGCGCCCCAGCGCAGGACGCGGCGCAGGGCTTCCAGATCCCCCTCGAAGAGGTGCTCGATGCGTTCCCAGTTGTTGGGGGCTCCCACGTCCATGGCGTTGGAGATCGTGGCCACCGAGGGGCGGGGCTTGTAGGTGCCGGTGTCCAGGTAGTCGGGGACGGTGTCGTTGGCGTTGGTGGCGGCGATGAAGGCCTTTACCGGCAGGCCCATCGCCCGCGCCAGCAGGCCGGCGCAGAGGTTGCCGAAGTTGCCGCTCGGCACCGCGATCACCGGTGGTTCAGAGATCCCCCGGCGGCGGAGCTGCGCCACCGCCTCGGCGTAGTAGAGGGTCTGCGGCAGGAGACGGGCGACGTTGATCGAGTTGGCCGAGGTCAGGCCGTGCCGGGCCGAGAGCTCCGCGTCCGCGAAGGCGGCTTTTACTAAAGCCTGGCAGTCGTCGAAGGCGCCGTCGACCGCCAGGGCGGTGACGTTCTCGCCCAGGGTCGCGAACTGCCGCTCCTGGAGGGCGGAGACCCGGCCGCGTGGGTAGAGCACCACGGCCCGTACCCCGTCCCGCTTCCAGAACGCCTGCGCCACCGCCGCGCCGGTGTCACCGCTGGTGGCGGTGAGGATGGTGACCGGATGACCGGGATCGCGCACCAAGTCGAGCACGGCGGCGAAGAAACGGGCGCCGAAGTCCTTGAAGGCCAGGGTCGGCCCGTGGAACAGCTCGAGGGCGAAGACGCCGGGGCGGACCTCCACCAGCGGCACCGGAAAGTCGAGGGCTTGGCGCACGGCGCGGGCGACCGGCTCCCTTACCAGCTCACCGGCCAGCAGGCGGTCCATCAGGATCTCGCAGCGCCGGCTCCAGTCGAGCTCCAGCAGCTCCGGCCAGTCGTCGAAGCGGGGGAGGGGAGCGGGCATCCAGAGGCCACCGCCCGGGGCGATCCCCGCCAGGACCGCCTCCCGGAAGGTGGCCGACGTGCCGGCGTCGCGGGTGCTGATCAGTCTCATCCGATGCTCGATTTCATTCAGATCCAAGGAGCCGGGCGCCCTGGCGGTCGAGGCCGCAGAGCCTGGCGGCCGAGTCGAGGCCGGCGCCGCGCAGCCCCCCCTGGAGAGCGCCGGCCACCTCGCGGCCGTGCGCGGGGGACTCGGCCACGGCGAACAGGGCCGGCCCCGAGCCCGAGAGCGTGCACCCCCAGGCGCCCGCCGCCATCGCCGCGGCCTGGGCGGCGCGGAAGCCCGGCACCAGGGCCGCGCGGTGGGGCTCGGCCAGGGGATCGTGCAGGCAGCGGCGGAGCAGGTCGCGGTCGCCGGTGTCGAGGGCGTGGACGAACCCCGCCAGGTTGCCGGCGAATTCGACGGCCCGGGCGAGGTCGAAGCGACGGGGGAGCGCCTGCCGGCTGTGATGGGTCGACAGCTCGAAGTCGGGCGAGACCACCACCAGAACCAGATCCTCGGGCCATGGCAGCGCGCGCGCGTCGGGCCGGCCGTCGCGGTCCGCCACCAGGAGCTGGAGGCCGCCGGCCAGGCAGGGGATGACGTTGTCCAGGTGCGGCGAGCCGGAGACCAGGGCCTCGGCGCGGCCGGCCAGATTCCAGACCTCGGAGGCGGAGAGCGGGGACTCCAGCACGGCCTGGCAGGCGGCGAGGGTGGCCGCCACCGAGGCGGCGCTCGATCCCAGGCCGCTGCAGCGCGGGAGGTTCTTCTCCAGGTGGAAGGCGACCGCCGGCACCTCGATCCCGCGGTCGCGCAGCTCCTTGCGGTAGAGATCGTAGGTGCGCAGCACCAGGTTCTGCCAGGGGTCCGCGGGGAGGACCCGGGCATAGGGGCCGGAGACGGTGAGCGCGGGCTCGTCGGCGGGCTCCGCCCCCACGACGTCCCCCCAGAGGGAGCCGTCGAGCGGGGCGAGGGCGGCGCCCATCAGGTCGAAACCGGCGGCGAAGTTGCCGATGCTGGCGGGGGCGTAGGCGCGAAGCTTCATGCGGGCCGCATCATCGCACGCCACGTCAGGCGACGACCCGGAGCAGGTCCGCCAGCGCCCCGGCCGCGGTGACCTCCCCCCCGGCGCCGTAGCCGCGCACCACGAGCGGCGTCGGCTGGTAGTGCTCGGTCAGGAACGAGAAGGCGTTCTCGCCGCCGCGCACGGCGTAGAGCGGATGCTCGGGGCCGACGGCCTCCAGGCCGACGCGGCAGCGGTAGCTGCCGTCCACCGCCTCGATCACCGCGGCGTGGCGCAGCACCTTCCCCTCCTCGACCAGCCGGGCGCGCCGCCCCGCGAACAGGGCGTCCAGCCGCGGCAGGCCGTCGAGGAACTCGTCGACCGGGCCGGAGGGGTCGAAGTCCGGCGGCAGCACCCCTTCGACCTGGACGTCCGCCAGCTCGATGGCGGCGCCCAGCTCGCGAGCGAGGATCAGCAGCTTGCGGGCGACGTCGAGCCCGGAGAGGTCGTCGCGCGGATCGGGCTCGGTGAAGCCGCGGTCGCGGGCGACGCGCACCGCCTCGGAGAAGGGCATGCCGTCCTCCAGGGCGCCGAGCAGGAAGGAGAGCGAGCCGGAGAGGATCGCCTCCAGCCGCACCACCCGGTCCCCCCCTTTCAGCAGGCTCTGGAGGGTGCCGATCACCGGCAGGCCGGCGCCGACGTTGGTCTCGTAGAAGAAGCGGCGCTTGAGCAGGTCGCTGGTCTCGTGCAGCCGGAGGTAGTCCCCATAGGGGGCGCTGTTGGCCTTCTTGTTCACCGTCACCACGTGCAGGCCCGCCTCGAACAGGCGGCCGTAGACGGCGGCCACCCCGCCGTCGGAGGTGCAATCGACGAACACGGGGTTGATCAGCCGGGCGCGGCCGAGCTCCTCCAGCAGGGCGTCGAGGCAGGAGGGGAGGGCGGCGGCGTCGAGGCTGCGCCCCCAGGCCGCCGGGTCGAGCCCCTCGGGATCGAAGGCGCAGCGCTTGGAGTTCGCCACCGCGCAGAGCTTGAGGTCCACCCGCCGCCCCGGACGGGCCTGGTGCTCGCCGATCTTCCGCAGCAGCTTCGAGCCGACGTTGCCCACCCCCCAGACCACGAGCTGCAGCTCGGGCCGGCGCTCGAACAGCTGGGCGTGGATGTGGCGCACGGCCCGGCTGGCGTCCGCCGCCGCCACCACGGCCGAGATGTTGCGCTCGGTGGACCCCTGGGCGAGAGCGACGATGTTGACGCCGACGTCCGCCAGCGCGCCGGCGAAGGTGCCGACCACCCCCAGGCGGTCGCGCATGCCGTCCCCCACCAGGGAGACGATGGCGCAGCCGGGGCGGATCTGGACGGGGTCGAGGACGCCGGCGGTGAGCTCGGCGGCGAAGGCCTCGCGCAGCGCCGCGATGGCGAGCGGGCCGTCGGCGTCGGCGACGGCGAAGGAGATCGCGCACTCGCTGGAACCCAAGGTGATCAGGATGACCGAGATGCCGGCCGCGGCCATCGCCTGGAACACGCGGGCGGCGATGCCGGGCACGCCGGCCATGCCGGAGCCGGTGACGTCCACCAGCGAGACGCCGGGCAGGAAGGTGAGGCCGCGGGCGCCGCTGGCGGCGGGGACGGCGCCGCCGTGCACCAGGCTGCCGGGGTGGCCGGGCGCGAAGCTGTTGCGCACCCGCACCGGAATCCCCTTCTCGCGCGCCGGCTGGATGGTCTTCGGGTGCAGCACCTTGGCGCCGAAGAAGGAGAGCTCCATCGCCTCCTCGTAGCTCACCTCGGGGAGCACGGCGGCGCGGGGGACCAGCCGCGGGTCGGCGCTGTAGATGCCGTCGACGTCGGTCCAGATCTCCAGCAGCTCGGCGTCGAGGGCCCAGGCGGCGATGGCGGCGGAGTAGTCCGAGCCGCCGCGCCCCAGGAGATTGACGCGGCCGTTGGCGTCACCGCCGAAGAAGCCGGGCAGGACGGCGACCGCCGGGGGCTCCTCGCGCAGGGGGGCGAAGGCCTGGCGGGTGGCCGGCCAGTCGGGGGAGGCCGACAGCGGCGGCCCGCTGGTGCGGATCAGCGCCTTGGGATCGAGGAGCCGGGCGTCGAGCCCGCGCGCCGCGAGCAGGCGGGAGACCAGGGCGCAGGAGGCGCGCTCGCCCAGGCAGGAGAGAAGCGCGAGAGCACCGGGAGGGCACTCGCGGAGTAGTCCGAAGCCGCGCAGCAGGTTCTCCATCTCCCGCTCCAGGGCGCCGAGATCGGCCCCGGCCTCGGCGGCGCGGTCGGGGCCCAGCTCGGGGCGCAGGACTTCGAGGATCTCGCGGTGGACCGAGTGGAAGCGGGCGAGGGCCGGCACCACCGAGTCGCCCGCCGAAGCCTGCTCGGCACCGCGCAGGAGCGCGTCGGTGACGCCGCCGACCGCCGAGACCACCACCAGCAGCGGACCGCCGGGAGCCTGACCGCCGACGATGTCGGCCAGGCCGCGCATCCGCTCCGCGGTACCGACGGAAGTGCCTCCGAACTTTAGAACTCGCATCACCAGCCCTCCGGGAGAATGGCCCTGCAAGGTACATGGTGCAGGGTCTACCCCAAGAGGGGACGGCGTTGCCTTGACGGGATGGATACCCTACAATACGCCTCCGCTTCGCGGAGACTGGTGTTTCCGTCTAGCCGACGTAGCTCAGGGGTAGAGCAGCTGATTCGTAATCAGCAGGTCGTCGGTTCAAATCCGACCGTCGGCTCCAGCCGAAGTCCTTCAGTCCAAACAGTCGTGACGACAGAGGTCCTGGCGGCGCGATCCGGTGCCTTGACCCCCGCCGCCCACCCCGGCTATCCTCTTCCCGTACTAATTCCGACAGCGAAGCTTGTGGGGCGGCCTCGGTCGCCTGAAGCCGGAGTCGCGGAACCTTTCCCTCGTTGCGGCGTTTCAGCTTTGGGACGGAGAGATCAATTGCTCAAAATCAGTTTGATCAACATGCCTTTTGCGGCGCTGCAGTTCCCTTCCATCGCGCTGACCCAGCTCAGGGCGGTGACAAAGAGCCGCTTCGGAGAGCGGGTTCGCGTTCAGGTTCATTATCTGAACCACGAGTTCGCCCGCTACTTCGGCGTCGAGACCTACCAGGTGATCAACGGAATCCAGGCGACCACCACCGGTCTGGGCGACTGGATGTTCCGTTCGCAGGCCTTCCCGGAGCTGCCGGACAACACGGACGCCTACTTCCAGCGCTACCTCCCCCAGCGCACCCCGGCGATGGAGATGAGGCGGCGGATGCTGCGCGAAAAGCGGGCTGGGCTCGACCGCTTCATGGAGGGCCTGGTCGGCAAGTACCGGCTCGCCGGTGAGGATATCGTGGGCTTCACGACCATGTTCTCGCAGAACACCGCGTCGTTCGCCATGGCGCGCCTGATCAAGAAACAGAACCCCGCGGTCACCACCGTGATCGGGGGAGCGAACTGTGAGGCGCCCATGGGCGGGGAGATCGCCCGCCAGGTCCCGGCGATCGATTACGTCTTTTCCGGGCCGTCGCTGGTCAGCTTTGCGGAGTTGGTGCAGCACCGGCTGGACGGCGACGTCGAGGCCTGCGACCAGATTCGCGGCGTCTTCTCGAAGCGTACTACGAAGGACCTGCAGGGGCGGGACGCGGTCGGCGAGGAGCTCCCGCTCGACGTGCCGGTCCCCTTGGACTACGAAGATTTCATCGAAGAGGTCTCGCGCAGCTTCCCGAACAAAAAGGTCGAGCCCATCCTGTTCTTCGAGACCTCGCGCGGCTGCTGGTGGGGAGAGCGCGCCCATTGCACGTTCTGCGGCCTGAACGGCGGCAGCATGGCGTACCGCGCCATGCCGTCCGAGCAGGCGATCCAGCTCTTCGAGGAGATGTTCACGCGCTATGGGGGGCGCTGCAAGCGCTTCGACGCGGTGGACAACATCCTGCCGCGCGAGTACCTGACGGACGTCCTGCCGTACATCAAGGCCCCCGAGGGCGCCAGCGTCTTCTACGAGGTCAAGGCCGACCTGAAGGACCGTGAGATGGAGATTCTGAGCCGGTCCGGGGTGAACGCCATCCAGCCTGGCATCGAGTCGCTCAATTCGGGAACCCTGAAGCTGATGAGGAAGGGGGTGACCGCCTTCCAGAACCTCCGGTTCCTCAAGAGCTGCATGCGTTACGGTATCGATCCGGCGTGGAACCTGCTGATCGGCTTCCCCGGGGAGAAGGAGGACGTCTACCGCAAGTACGTGGACGACATGCCGCTCCTCTTCCATCTGCGCCCGCCGTCGGGGGCCTTCCCGGTCCGTTTCGACCGCTACAGCCCGTATTTCACGAAGGCGGCGGAGTATGGCCTGAGCCTCTCGCCCTACGATTACTACCGGTTCATCTACCCCTTCCCCGAGGAGGCCCTGGCCAACCTCGCCTATTTCTTCGAGGACCGCAACTACGCTTCGGCCTACCTGTCGACGATGGTCGCCTGGCAGGAGCGCCTGAACAAGGGCACCTCCGATTGGATCGAGCGCTTCCATGGCTACGACGGGCTGCCGCGCGCGAGTCTGACGCTCGAGCCGCGCGGCGAGCTGTCGGTGGTCCGCGACACGCGCTCCGGTCACCTGGTCCTGCACGAGATGGACGAGCTCGAGACCCGCATCCTGCTGGACATCGACAGCAGCGCCTGGCGGGTCGCGGATTCGGCCGCGCACGTCGGCGCCGACGAGGCGAGCGTCGCGGCCAGGATCGATCGCTTCCGCGACCTCCGTCTGATCTTCGAGGAAGGGGAGCGCGCGATCAGCGTGGTGGTGCTCCCGGTCGACCCGGGCGCCGAGGAAGAAGATGGCTCGGTGATCGCGGTGGCCAGGCCCAAGTCCCTGCCGATCATCGCCACGGCCGGCTGAACACATCCCGGTTGCCGCGCCATCTCATCATTCATGATCACAAAGCTGAAGCTCCAACTGAGGATCATGATCCTCGCCCTGCGCAAGAGCGGGTTCCGCTCGCTTCTGGCGGTGAGCGCGGTCGGTCTCGGCATCGCGTCCATGATGATCATGCTGGCGCTGCGGACGGGCGCCGAGCGCGAGCTGCAGGGGATCACGGACAAGATGGGGAAAAACCTCTTCATGGTCAAGGCCGGGCAGGTCCAGGCGCAGCTCGGCCGCGGCGGCGGATGGTTCACGTCGACCCGGCTCGACCGCGAGGATGTCGTGGTGCTCCGAGGGCAGATCCCGGCCATCCGCACGATCGTACCCATTCTGGAAGGCAGCGGGCAGGCGAAGTACGAAGGCAAAAATTTGGTGACCACGATCCGCGGAGTGACGCCCGACTTCTTGGAGGTACGCAACTTCCAGGTCGAAGAGGGGCGCGCTCTCGACGAGAAGGATGGTCTCGCGAAGAGCCGTGTCGCGGTGGTCGGCTCCTTCGTGGCGAAACGGCTGAACGGCGGATTCAGCCTGGTCGGCGAGAAGCTCTGGGTCGCCGGTGTCCCCTTCGAAGTGGTCGGGCAGCTGCGGGAGAAGGGGGTTGCCAGCGAGCAGAATGAGGACGACCAGATCCTGATCCCGCTGGAGACCGCGGAACGGAGGTTCTTCAATGCCAATTACCTGTCCGTCCTGCTGGTACAGGTGGCGAGCCAGGACCAGATCGCCCCGGTGCAGCAGGAGGTCCGCGAGGCGCTCCGGGAGAGGCACCGCCTGGACGAGAGAGTCAAGGACGATTTCGAGATCCTGAGCCTGGTCCGGGCGCGGGTGATCGGCAAGGTCAACGCCATGTTGCTGTCCGGATTCTCCCAGATCTTCGCCGTGATCACGGTGGCGCTCGGCAGCGCCGGTGTGCTGGCGGTGAGCTATCTCAACGTCAAGGACAGGACGTCGGAGATCGGCCTGCGGATGGCGATCGGTGCCCGCCGGCGGGACATCACCCGCATGTTCCTGATGGAGGCCTGCCTGCTGAGCGTGCTGGGCGGGCTCGCCGGACTCCTGATCGGCTTGGCCGGGATCCTCATCCTCAAGCCGGCGACCGGCTGGCAGATGAGTATCGACCTGCGGGGGGTGATGGTCCCGTTCCTCGTCTCGGTGTTGATCGGGCTGGCCTCCGGCGTCGGTCCGGCGATGAAGGCCTCGAAGCTGATGCCGGTCAACGCCCTCCGGGATGCTTGAAATGAGACTTGTGCTACGATCCGACCGCGCCAGGTCGCAAATTTTAGAGTCTGCCAGGGAGCCCGGGCCCGCATGGCCGCAGTGCGGAAGAAGGACCGCGCTCCTGAAGGTCTCTGTTGATCCGACGCTGAGCGTCGAGGTTGTTCGAGGAGCGCTATGCGTTGGATGATGTTCATTGCCGGTCTGCTGCTCACCGGATTCCTGGCCTTTCGTTCGGATTCGGTCCGGACCCTGCTCCACGGCCACAAAGCGGTCGATCTCCCGACTCTGAGGGTGAGTCGGTCCACTCTCACGGATTCCACCGTCGCCATCGGCACGATCAAGGCCAAGGTCGGCGCCGAGGTCAAGGTTGGCTCTCAGCTCTCCGGCATCGTCGGGAAGCTGGCGGTCAACGTCGGCGACAAGGTCTCCAAGGGGGACGTCCTCGCCTCGCTACGGGACGCGGATCTGCGCGCCCGGGTGGAGGCGCTGAAGGCCGATCTGGCCTCGGCGATCGCGGAGCAGGAATACGCCGAGGCCGAGCTCGCGCGCAAGGAACGGCTCGGCGACCTCCTGGCGCGGACCGACATCGAGGACGTGCGGCGCAACCTCAAGGTTAAGAAGGCCGCGGTGGAGAGGGTGCGGGCGAACCTGGCCGATTCCCAGATCACGCTGGGTTACACCGTCATCCGGGCACCGATCTCGGGGACCATCGCCTCGGTCTCGACCTACGAGGGGGAGACGGTGGCCGCGAGCTTCGCCGCTCCGACCTTCGTGACCATCGTCGACCTCAACCGGTTGGAGGTCCAGTCCTACGTCGACGAGACCGACATCGGCAAGGTCAAGGTCGGGCAGCACGTCACCTTTCGTGTCGAAGCCTTCCCCGGCCACGATCTCGACGGGGTCGTGCGGGCGATCTATCCGAAAGCGCAGCTGGTCAACAACGTCGTCAACTACATCGTGATCATCAACATCGTGGATCACCAGGGCTTGCTGCTGCGGCCCGAGATGACGGTCCAGGTGTCCTTCGTCCTGGAGCAGCGGGAGAACGCCGTCAACATTCCGCGCAGCGCTCTGTTCCGGGAAGGAGGCCGCACCCTGGTCATCCTGCGAGTGGGCGACCAGTGGGTCGAGAGGCCGGTCAAGCTCGGTCTGCAGACGCCGCAGAGGATCGAGATCGTCTCCGGGCTCGGGGGCGGCGAAACCATCGTCGCCGATACGCAGGCCTGGAAGAGCAACTTGGAGAAATCGTCAACATGATCGAGCTGAAGGATCTGGTCAAGACTTATCAGAAGCCCAAGGAACCGCCGGTGAAGGCGCTCGACCACGTCTCCCTGAAGATCGAGCAGGGGGAGCTGGTGGCGATCCTCGGCCCTTCGGGCTCCGGCAAGTCCACATTGATGAATGTCATGGGGCTCCTCGACCGGCCCGACAGCGGCGAGTACCTGCTGAACGGGCGGGCGGCGCATGGTTTGAGCGAGGACGAGCTGGCCCGCGTCAGGAACCGGGTCATCGGTTTTGTCTTCCAGCAGTACCACCTGCTGCCGCGCACCACCGCGATGGAGAACGTGCAGCTCCCTCTCCTCTACGCGGACCGCAAGGACTACGAGGAGAGGAGCCGGGCGGCGCTCGCCGCCGTGGGATTGGCCGAGCGCATGAGCCACTTCGCCGAGGAGCTGTCGGGCGGCCAGCAGCAGCGCGTGGCCATCGCCCGCGCCATCGTCAACGAGCCGTCCGTGCTCCTGGCGGACGAGCCGACGGGCAACCTCAACTCGGTGGTGACGCGCGAGATCATCGATCTGCTCAAGGCGCTGAACGCCAAGGGTACGACCGTGGTGCTGATCACCCACGACCAGGAGGTCGCCAATCAGGCGAACCGGATCATCAGGATCCGCGATGGTGCCGTGGAGGCGGATACGCTCAACGTCCATGCCGTCGGAGGTGCCGAATGAACCCGGCGCTGCTCTTTTCGACCGTGCTGCGGAGGCTCGGACGCTTCAAGCTCAGGTCCATCTTCATGGGGCTGGGGATCACGGTCGGCGTCCTCGCGGCCGTTCTGCTCCAGACTGCGGTGCTGAGCATTGAGGAGAGCTTCACTTCCTTCATCAATCACTCCTATCCGGCGGGCAGCATGGTGGTCATGGCGGGAACCGGATTCATGGCCGGCTCTGCGGGAGGCCGCCCCAACCTCCAGATTTCGGATGTGGAGGCGATCGTCAATTCGCTGGGGATCAAGCAGTGGGACCCGGCCATCACGATCGGTCCGCGCGACATCAAGCAGGAGGACAACATCGGACTGGTGAACGTCTCCGGATTCTCGGAGCAGGCGGAGACCGTCCGCAGCCGCTCCACGCAGGAGGGGGAGTTCTTCTCCGCGGAGGAGGTGCGGAACCGCTCGAACGTCGCGCTCATCGGCTCGACGACGGCGAAGACCCTCTTCCCCGGCCGCTCTCCCGTCGGAGCCAACCTCTTCATCAACAATGTGGTGTTCAGGGTCAAGGGCGTGCTCGAGACGACCGGCGTCGATCCGCACGGCGGCGATCAGGACAACACCATCTGGATCCCCTATACGACCCTGATGGACAAGGTGATGAAGACCCGTCAAATCTCCGCGGCGACGCTGATGGTCGAGGATCCCTCCCGGATGGACGAGCTCCAGAAGGAGGTCACCCAGATCCTGCGGGAGCGGCACCAGATCGGCGAGGGGCAGCAGGACGATTTCAGCATCGTCACGCCTGTGTCCATGCGCCAGCTCCGCTCCAGGACGTCGGGCACGTGGAGTCTGTTCGTCCGCCTGATCGTGGGGACGGTGTTCCTGGTCTCGGCGCTCGTCATTCTCAGCATCATGCAGATCAGCATCAAGGGGCGCACGGCGGAGATCGGGCTGCGCAAGGCGGTGGGAGCGCGCCCCCGCGACCTTCAACTCCAGATCGTCCTGGAGGTCCTGGTCGTGTCGCTGATCGCTTCCGTGATCGGTCTCGTGTTGGCGCAGATCGGGACCACGATGCTGGCTCCAGCGCTGGCGCAGAAGTTCGGCGTCAAGGAGATGCATCCGCAGCTCCTGGTGATCGGCATGGCGGTCGGCCTGGCTCTGCTCACCGGGCTCCTGGGCGGGCTCTGGCCGGCGCGCCGCGCCGCCAGGCTGAACCCGGTCCAAGCTCTCAAGTAGGAGGAAGTCATGGAATCGGCCGCCCATATCGCCGTCGCTCGCCCGCGTGTGGAGAGCGCCGCTGTTCCCTGGTATCTGCTCACGATGCTCATCGGCTCGACCAGCATCGTGATCGGTGTCCTGTGGGACCTCTCGTGGCACATGACGATCGGCCGCGATACCTTCTGGACGCCGCCGCACGTAGCGGTCTATTTCGGTGGGGTGCTGGCCGGCCTCTCCTGCGGCGCGCTCGCGCTCAGGACCACCTTCGCCGGCACCGAGGAGGAGCGTGCGGTCGCGGTGCGCTTCTGGGGGTTCCGCGCGCCGCTCGGCGCCTGGGTGGCGATCTGGGGCGCCCTCGCCATGCTCGTCTCAGCGCCGTTCGACAACTGGTGGCACAACGCCTACGGCTTGGACATCGACAAGTTCACACCGCCGCACGCCCTGCTCAGCCTCGGTATTCTCACCATCCAGCTCGGGGCCCTGTTCATCGCGCTGTCCATCCAGAACCGGGCGACAGCCGACAGCGCCAGGAAACTGAGCATCGCCCATCTGTATGGGGCCGGGATCCTGGTGGTGATGCTCATCCCGATCCACATCATGGAGCCGAACCGGCGGCACACCGGCAGCTTCTACGAGTTGATGGCCGCCTACCTGCCCTTCATGCTCGTCGCCGTGGCGCGCTCCTCACGGGTGCGCTGGGCGGCCACGATCGCTTCGGCGAGCTACATGCTGATCGTCGCCTCGATGGTCTGGATCCTACCCCTCTTCCCGGCCCATGCCCGGCTCGGACCGATCCTCAATCAGGTGGAGCGCATGATGGCACCGGAATTCCCGCTGCTGCTGGTGTTCCCCGCGCTGATGATCGATTTCTTCATCCAGCGGAAGGAGGGTAAGCGTGCGGGGTGGCTCGACGCGGTGCTGATCGGTGTCTCGTTCATCCTCGTCTTCCTCCTCGTCCACTGGTACACCGCCGAGTTCCTGCTCTCGCCGGCGGCGCGCAACTGGTTCTTCGGGAAATATCGCTACATCTCATATTCCGTGCCGCCACCGACGGAGTTGAACTACCATTTGTACGGAATGGATCCGCTGACCCCGGTCCGCTTCGGCAAAATCCTGCTGTGGGCGGTCGCCTCCACCCGCATCGGTCTCTGGTCCGGGCAGTGGATGGCAGGGGTGCGGCGATGAGGCTGGCCATCCGGCTCTTCGTCCTGGCCGCCGTTCTGGCCGCCGTTCCGGCGTCGGCGCACGTGGGCAGCCCGAATGTGCTCTTCGACGGTGACGCCGGGCCCTATCCGGTACGGGTGATCGTCCGTCCGCCGCTGGTGATCCCGGGGAACGCAGAGGTGACGGTGCGGCTGCGGGATGGGAGTCGGGCCGACCGGGTTTCCTTGCAGCCGGCGCTGTACAACGCCGGCTTCAAGGGAGCTCCGGAGCCGGATGATGCCACGCGGGTCCCTGGGGCGCCGGGCGTCTGGAGCGGGCAGTTACTGCTGATGCAGGAGGGCTCCTGGAGCGTCCGTGTCTTCGTCAAGGGGCCTGCCGGGGAGGGGGCGACGCAGGTGCCGATACCCGCCGTGCGGAGCCAGTTCCTCAACATGGGTAAGGACCTGGGCGGGCTCCTGCTGATCCTCGGTGCTTTTCTGTTCGCCGGTGCGATCTCCATCATCGGTGCCGCCGTCCGGGAGGCTTCGCTGCCCCCCGGGACGGCGGTCGACCGCAGGCACGTCGTCCGGGCGCGCATAATCGCCACGGTCAGCGCCGTGGGCCTCGCCCTTACGGTCTGGGGGGGCAAGCTCTGGTGGGATGACGTCGACCGCCAGTTGCAGACCGGGCTCTTTCAGCCGTTCCGGGTCAGCAGCTCGGTGCAGGTCGATGCCGGCCGGCCCCGGCTCACCCTCACCGTCGACGACGTGCGAGGCCCCCAGGACTGGTGGCCCCTGATTCCGGACCATGGCAAGCTGATGCACATGTTCCTCCTGCGCGAGCCGGGCCTCGACGCGTTCGCGCACCTTCATCCGGTGGCGCAGGACAAGCAGCAGAAGAACTTCCTGGCGGCCCTCCCGCCGTTGCCGGCGGGCACCTACCGGCTCTACGCCGACATCGTCGACGAGAACGGCTTCGCGCAGACCCTGGTGGACCGGGTGAAGATCCCCGCCCTCCCCTCCGGCACAGCCGCCTCCTCCGCCCCCGTCACCGTCTCCAACACCCCGACCTCCGGCGGGACCGTCGCGGGAGCCACTCCGCTGCCAGACCCGGACGACTCCTGGTGGGTTTCCGAGCCTCTGGGCGGGTCCTCGGGCACCGGCGGACCCCAGGTCAGCCGCCTCGCGCAAGGCGGCACCATGCTCTGGCGCCAGGAGCCGCTGACCGCCAACCAGGAGACCACACTGCGCTTCGAGGTGCGCGGTGCGGACGGCCAGCCGGCCCCGCTCGAGCCCTACATGGGAATGCAGGCCCACGCCGCAATCAATCGCGACGACGGCGCGGTGTTCGTTCACCTCCATCCGATGGGCAGCCTCAACATGGCGGCGCAGCAGGTCTTCATGAACATGGCGGCCTCCGGCCCCGGCGGGCAGCCGGCGATGGATCACTCCGCCCACGCGTCAATGGCGGGGATGGCGGGGATGGATCACTCCGCGCATACGGGAGGGAGCGTGGTCTCCTTCCCGTACGAGTTCCCCCAGCCGGGGCGGTACCGCATCTGGGTGCAGGTGAAGAGCGCGGGGCAAGTGCTGACAGGGGTTTTCGTCGCCCGCGTGGCACCCCGCCCGGCGAGTTGACTTCACACGGCCCCGGCGATAAAGTCCCCCTCAAGCTCGCATTGGCGGCGGTATATCGAGGTGTCCCTCGGGCAACCTGCACGAGGAACAGGGGACGTGGTCCCTCCGGCGCGCTGGAGACGGCATCCCCTCTCAAACTTCCGGGGGTTCGAGAGCCTTTTGTAGAATTGCTCTTTTATCACGGAATAATGGATTTGTAAAATGCCAACAGGTCGAACTCGAAGCTTCCGCGCCTCCGGGGAGACCACTGTGAGGCGGGTGGCTGGGGATGTGGCGGTGGCCGCAGCCGCTTCTGCTTTCGCGGAGAAGGACGACCCTCGCCAAGCCGAGCGTGAGCTGGGCGCCTTCGCGTTCCGCTGGGTGCTCGCCATCCTCCAGAAGATGGGGGTGATGCGGGAGCCCGGCGAGAGCCGCGACGTGGATCAGCTCAAGGCGCTCCTGGACATCGCGCCCAGGTATGACCGCTATTTCGAGGCGCTGATCCGGAAGCTCGCCGAGAAGGGGCTGATCACTCTGGACGGCCGCGGCCTCGTGACCACGGAGCGGGTCCGCGACGGCGCCCTCGACGTGGCTGGCGGGCTCGCCGGCCACGTCGCCGCCTTTCAGGAGAGCTTTCGAAAGGATTATCCGTCCTGCGCCGGCCTGCTGGGCTTCATGTCCTGCTGCCTGAGCCGTTTCGAGGAGATCCTCACCGGCCGGATCGACATCGCCGACGTCCTGTTCCAGGATGGGAACATGGATGTCTTCGGGGACGTGTTCCACGGAGACCCCGTCGCGGATCATTTCAACCGCCTAGTCGCCGAGGCGGTGCGCAGCCTGGTCACACGGCGGCGGGACGACGGCGCGGGGGTGGAGAAGATCCGCATCGTGGAGGTCGGAGCGGGCACCGGGGGGACGACCGCGGCGATCCTCGAAGCGATCGCGCCGCTGTCCGGCGCGGTCGATTTCTGCTTCACCGACATCTCCCCCTCGTTCCTCCGGCACGCCCGGCGGCGCTTCGCGCAGCACTCCTGGATTCACTACCAGGCGCTGAACATCGAGAAGGATCTGTCGGAGCAGGGCTTCGCGGAGCAGTCGTTCGAACGTCGTGGTGGCGGCCAACGTCCTGCACGACACTCACGACATCGAGGCGACGCTGGAGCAGGCGAGACGGCTGCTGAAACCGGGCGGTCTTCTCGTCCTCAATGAGTTCACCGCGGCCAAGGAGTGCCTCTTCTTCAGCGGTGCCCTGCTGCACGGCTACTGGCTGTTCGAGGATCCCGACCGGCGGCTGCCCGACACCTGCCTGCTCAGCGTGCCACTATGGCGCCGGGCGATCGAGCGCGCCGGGCTCACGGTCGCCGGCTCGTTCGTTCTGCCGACGCAGGACCCGGTCGCCGAATGCAGCCAGAGCGTGATCCTCTGCGAGGCCCCCGGGAGTGAGGCGCGGGCGGAAGAGGAGAAGAGCGCCGTCATCGGCCACGCCGTCGCGCAGGACATCCTCACCCTCCTTGGCGACGAGCGCTCCTCCGCCTACTCGGCGCGGCGCCCGCTGATGGAGATGGGGCTGGATTCGATCGAGCTGGTCGAATTGAAGTCGCTGATGACCGGTCGGTTCGGCGTCAAGCTCCCCCCGGCGTTCCTGTTCGAGCACCCGACCCAGGAAAAAATCGCCGATGCCCTGGCGGCGACGATCTCCGACGAACAGGTCCGGGCGAGCCTCCCCCGGGAGCCCCCGAGCCCGGCGGCCGATCCCGCCACGGGAGACGCGATCGCGGTCGTGGGCGTGGCGTGCCGGTTCGCCGGCGGCGCGAGCTCGCCGGAGGCTTTCTGGAAGCTGCTGGCCGACGGGGAGCACGGGATCGCCCCCATGCCCGAGGGGCGCTGGCGGTGGCCCTCCTTCATCGAGCTGGAGGGGCGGCACCGGGGGATCGATCAGGCCGGGTTCCTGGAGCGGGTCGATACCTTCGATGCGCGGTTCTTCCGTATCGCGCCGAAGGAGGCGGAGCTGATGGACCCCCAGCAGCGCCTGCTGCTGGAGCTGAGCTGGGAGGCCCTGGAGGACGCCGGGCACCGCCCCTCGGAGCTGGCGGGGTGCAAGGTCGGGGTCTTCGTCGGCGTCTGCCAGAGCGACTACCGCGACGTGCTGGTCGCGGCCTGCGACTCGGCGGAGGGGTATGTGGGCTCGGGTACCGCCTTCGCCATGCTCTCCAACCGCCTCTCGTACTTCTATGACTTCAAGGGCCCGAGCCTGACCGTCGACACCGCCTGCTCGAGCTCGCTGTTCGCGCTGCACGACGCCGTCAACGCCCTCCGGCGCGGCGAGTGCGAGCAGGCCCTGGTCGGCGCCGCCAACGTGCTGTGCAGCCCGACGATCAGCGTCTCGTACCACGAGGCGGGCATGCTGTCGCCCACCGGGCGCTGCCGGACGTTCGACGCCACGGCCGACGGCTACGTGCGCGGCGAGGGCGGAGCGGTGCTGCTGCTGAAGCCCCTCGCCCGGGCGATCGCGGACGGGGACGCGGTCTATGGCCTGGTCAAGGGGACGGCGGTGAACCACGGCGGCCAGGCCTCGACGCTGACCGCGCCGAAGCCGGACGCCCAGGCGGAGGTGGTCGAGACCGCGTGGCGGGAGGCGGGCGCCGCGCCCGACACGGTGGGTTATATCGAGGCGCACGGCACCGGCACGCCGCTGGGCGACCCGATCGAGATCAGCGGTCTCACCGAGGCCTTCCGGCGCCTGTACCGGTCGGCGGGGAAGAGCCTGCCGCCGCAGCGGCATTGCGGGCTCGGCTCGGTCAAGTCCAACGTCGGGCATCTGGAAGGCGCGGCCGGGCTGGCCGGGTTGATCAAGATCCTGCTGTCGATGAGCCACCGGCAGATCCCCCGCACGCTCCACTTCCGGCGCCTCAACCCGGAGATCGATCTGGGCGGCGGCCCCTTCTACATCGTGGAGCGGAACCAGGACTGGCCCCGCTTCCGCGACGAGCAGGGGCGCGAGCTCCCCCGGCGCGCCGGGGTCAGCTCCTTCGGTTTCGGCGGCGCGAACTCGCACGCGGTGATCGAGGAGTACCAGCGCCCGGCGCCGGAGCCCGCGGAGGCGGTGGAGGAGGGGCCCTGCCTGGTTCCGCTGTCGGCGCGCACGCGGGAGGCGTTGATCGAACGGGCGCGGCGGCTGCTCGATTTCGTGGAGGGTCTCGTCCGCCGGGATGCGCCTGGCCCCGCCGGCTCGCCCGTGGACGGTGCCCTGAACGACCTGCGGACCCTCCTGCGGAACCGCTTTGGCCTGGACGAATGCACGCCCGACCTGGAGTGGGAGGATCTGGGCTGGGGCGCCGTCGAGACCCGGTTCTTCCTTGCGGCTCTGGAGGAGACGCGCGGGCTTCGGCTCCACTCCAGGGCGCTGGTCGAGCACCCTTCCCTGGGCTCTCTGGCCGCGGCGATCGCCCGCGACCCCCGCGGCCCGCGCAAGCCGTCCGCCGCGGCGGGCCCGGCCGAGACGGTGCCTCTGCGCGACCTCGCCTACACGCTGCAGGTCGGCCGCGAGCCGATGGCGGAGCGGGTCGCGTTCGTCGCCAGGAGCCTCGAGGAGCTGGCCGGGGCCTTGCGCGGCTTCGTGGCCGGCGGTGCGCCCCCGGTGCCGGCCTCTGCTCCCGGCGAGCTCGCGCGGCTCGGCGCCCGCTGGGCCGAAGGGGGCGAAATCGACTGGGCGCGGCTCTCGCCGGGCGTCCGGCCACGGCGGATTCACCTGCCGGCCTACCCCTTCGCCCGGGAGCGCCACTGGGTGGGAGCGCGCGGGCGGACGCGTCCGGTTTCGCCCATCTCGCCGGTGGAGCCGCTGCTCGCCGCGTTGCGCGAGGGGCGGCTCGACGGCCGCCAGCTCGCCGAGATCGCGGCCGCGCTCCAGGCCGCGCAGGGGCAGCCGCCGCGCCGCGCCGGTCTGTCCTGGAGCCCGGGCGCGTTGGTCACGGCCGGCGAGGGCCCCGGGCACCACTTCCGGACCGTGCTGAGCGGTGACGAGTTCTTTCTCGCCGATCACGTCATCCAGGGGCGGCGCCTGCTGCCGGCCGTCGTCTACCTGGAGATGGCGCGCGCCGCCGCGGAGCGGTCGGTCGGGATGTCCCTGTTCGACGGTATGGAGGAGAGCCGGGGGCGCTTCTGGCTGAAGAGCGTGGCCTGGGTCCGGCCGCTCTCCGTCGACGGCGCGCCCGTCGAGGTGCAATTGCGCCTGGCCCCGGAGGGGGAGGGGGAGCTGAGCTTCGAGGTCGTGACCGGCGTGGGCGCGGACGCGGCCTTCCACGCGCAGGGGCGGGTCGGGATCAGCGCGGCCGCCGCGGCGCCGGTCCTCGATCTGGAGAAGCTGCTGGGCCGCTGCGCGCGAGCTCACTACGGGGCCGCGGAGTGTTACCGCGTCTTTGCCGGCATGGGCTACGAGTACGGTCCCGCCCACCGCGGGATCGAAGAGCTTCACGTGGGAACGGACGAGATCCTGGCGCGGCTGAGGCTGCCGGAGGGGCTCGCGGCGACGCGCGGCGAGCTCATCCTGCATCCGGCCCTGGCGGACGCCGCGGTCCAGGCGACGATCGGCTTCGCCCTGGCCGAACGGCGAGACGCGGGAGATGCGGTGCAACCCGCGGTCCCCTTCGAGCTCCAGAGCGCCGAGGTCTTCCGGCCCTGCCAGCCCACCATGTGGGCCTCGATCCGGCGCAGCGACGGCTCCCGCGACGGCAACGAGATCGGGACTTTCGATATCGACCTGTGCGACGATGCCGGCCGCCTCAGCGCCCGTTTCCGCGGCTGGACCACCCGCGTCCTCAAGGCGGCCGGGCCCGTGGCCCCCGCGCGGGCGGTCGAGCCCCGGCTCGGCGAGATGCTGCTCGCGCCGGCCTGGGAGGCTTTGCCGGCCGGGAGCGAGGAGGCCGCGGCGCCCGCGCCGGCCGGACGGATGGCGATCGTCGGCGGCACGGACCGCCGCCGCGAGGAGCTGGAGGAGCTCCGTCCGGGAGCCCGGCCCTTGACGCTCCAGCCCGCGGACAGCGGCGAGGAGATGCGGCGGAAGATCGCGGCCTGGGGGGAGATCGGACATCTCGTCTGGATGGTGCCGGACCACCGCCCGGGCGCGGTGGACGACGAATCGCTCCTGACCGCCCAACGGGAGGGGGTGCTCTTCGCCTTCCGCCTGATCAAGGCGCTGCTGGCCGAGGGGTACGGCGACCGGCCGCTCGCCTGGACGGTGATCACGACCGGGGCCCAGGCGATCGGCGCCGACGATCCGGCCAGTCCGGCGCATGCCGGCGTGCACGGTCTGATCGGCTCCATGGCCAAGGAGCAGACCGGCTGGAGCGTGCGGCTGGCCGACCTGCCCGCCACGCCCGCTGCAGACGTTGCGGATGCCGCGGGCGACTGGCCGTGGCAAGAGCTGCTGGCGACCGCGGGCGACCCGCACGGCAACGCCCGGGCCTGGCGCGACCGGCGCTGGTACCGGCAGCACCTCGTGTCCTGCCCTCCGGCCACGGTCGAGATGGAGGCGCCCTACCGTCCGGGCGGGGTCTATGTGGTGATCGGCGGCGGCGGCGGGATCGGAGAGGTGTGGAGCGAAGCCCTGCTGCGCCGGATGCGGGTGCAGATCGTCTGGATCGGCCGGCGGCCGCAGGACGCAGCGATCCACGCCCGCATCGAGCGGCTGGCCGCGATCGGCCCGGCCCCCTTCTACCTGTCGGCCGACGCCACCGACCGGGAACAGCTCGAAGGGGTGCGCGCCACGATCAGGCAGCGGTTCGGGCGGATCGACGGGGTCCTCCACGCCGCCATGGTCGTGCAGGATCACGCCCTGATGAACATGACCGAGGAGGAATTCACGGCCGGGCTCGCGGCCAAGGTCGACGTCGCGGTCCGCCTGGCCCAGGTGTTCGGGCGGGAGCGGCTCGACTTCGTCCTCTTCTTCTCGTCGATCAACTCCTTTTCGAAGTGGCCGGGGCAGAGCAACTACAGCGCCGGCTGTGTCTTCGAGGACGCGTTCGCGCAGCGCCTGGCGGCGGCCTGGCCGTGCCGCGTCCGGGTGGTCAACTGGGGGTACTGGAGCGTCGGCGCCCTGGCCTCCGAGAAGTACCGGTTCCTGATGGCGCGCAAGGGGCTCGGCTCGATCGAGCTGCCCGGGGCCATGCAGGTCCTGGACCGCCTGCTCGCCGGGCCGCTGCCGCAGCTCGTCTATCTGAACGCGTCCGGTGCCCGCGCTTTCGAGGGGATCAGCGTCAAGTCCGGCGAACGGAGCCCCGAGGCGCTCGCCCGCGACCGCGAGCGGAGGCTCGCCGAGGTCGCGGAGGGGATGGGGGCGCCGCGGGAGGCCGCCGCCAGCCGCCTGCTCGCCTACCTCCGCCTGCGGGTGGCGGAGATCCTGGGCGTGGACGAGGCGAGCCTCGATTCGCGCTCGCGTCCGTTTGCCGACGCCCTGCTCGGCGAGTTCGGCATGGACTCGCTGTCGTCGAACAGCCTGCGCAACGCTCTGCGCCAGGAGGTCGGAGTGGATGTTCCGGTGCAGCGGATCATCGGCGAGAAGGTGCACCGGATCGTCGACGCGCTCTACGAGCAGCTCCTTCTCAAGCACGTCACCCAGGATTCCCGGCCCGAAGAGGGCGAGGAATCCGAGACTTTCGTGTTTTGACGGAACCCTCCATGGATCAGGTGACGGGGCTCCTCGAATCTCTGGCCCAACTCGGGGTCAAGATCGCCGTCGACGGCGGCCAGCTCAAGATCAGCGCCGCCAAGGGCGTGCTGACCGGCGAGCTGCGCGGCCGGGTGCTGGAGAGCAAGGACGAGATCATCCGCCGGCTGCAGGGGATCGGCGCGCCCGCGGCGAGCCTGGCTCCGGCGCGGATCACCCCGGATCCGCAGGCGGACCCCCTGCCGTTTCCGCTCTCCGACCTGCAACTCGGCTTCTACATCGCCAACGATCCCTACATGGAGCTCCACGTCCGGCCGCACTACTACTTCGAGTTCGATCAGGGAGACCTCGACGTCCCGGCCTATGAGGCGGCCTGGAACCAGGCCCTGGCGCGCCACCGCCGGGAGCTGTGCATCGTCAACGACAACCTCGAGCTGCAGATGCTGGAGGGAGTGCCCTCGATCCGTTGTCAGGTGTACGACTGGCGGCATCTCCCGGCCGGAGAGGCCGCGGCCCGGTTGCTCGGCGTACGGCGGGAGATGGCGCGCCAGGAGCTGCGGCTCGACGCCTGGCCGTGGGTCGACCTGCGGGTCTCGCTGTGGACCGAGGAGGGGCTGTCGCGGTCGCGGGTCCACTACAACCACAACAATTATTTCGTCGACGGCTTCGGCGCCAGCCAGCTCCTGGCGGAGATCGACGCGCTCTACCGCGATCCCGGCGCCGGCGAGCCGCCGCTCGAGCTGTCGTACCGGGATGCCGTGCTCGCGCTGGAGCGCCTGGCGGCTTCGGAAGCGGGGGAGGCGGCGCGGCGATACTGGTTCTCCCGCCTCCCGGGCCTGCCGCCGCCGCCGGCGCTGCCCCAGAAGGCGGGAATCGACCGGCGCTGCCGGTCGCGCCTGGAGCGCCGGGTGGGGACGCTGGAGCGGCCACTCTGGGACCTGTTCAAGGGCCGGGCGAGCTCCCTCGGACTGACGCCGTCCAACGCGGTCATCGCGGCTTATGCGTCGGTGCTGGCGACCTGGAGCAATTCCGATCATTTCATCCTGAGCCAGATGGCCACGCGGCGCTTCGCGGAGCTCCATCCGGACCTCACGCGGATGCTCGGCAACTTCGCATCGCTCTACCCGCTGGAGATCCGGCTGGACCCCGCCGCCTCGTTCGTGGTGAATGCGCGGGGTCTTCAGGAGCAGGTCCTGCAGGATGTGCGGCATCTCCAGTTCGGCGGGATGCGCGTGATGCAGGAGCTGAACCGTCTCAAGGGCTCCTTCGGCAGCGCCCCCAGCCCGTTCGTGGTCGGCAGCGGACTGTTCATCAAAGGGTACCGGAAGCCGGACTTCTCCGTCCTGGAGACGTCGCAGACCGTCCTCGACCACCAGTTCTTCGAGCGCGACGACGGCAGCTATTTCTACGTCTGGGACCTGATGGAAGAGTTTTTCCCTGAAGGCGTGGTCGACGCCATGTGGGAGGCTTTCCAGACGTTCCTGCGCCGGCTGGCCCGTGAGGCGGAGGCCTGGGAGCTCGGGAGCTCCGGCCTGGTCGGCGAAAGGGACCTGGCGGAGCGGCGGGAGCGCAACCGGACGGGCCGCCCGGTCTCCGCTCTCCGGCTGCACGACCCGCTGCGCACGCAGGCCGCGGCGCACGGCCAGCGCCCGGTGCTGGCCGCCCCGGGCGGCTCGCTCCGCTACGGCGAGCTCGCGGCCTGGAGCGCCGCGCTGGCGACCGGGCTGGCGGCACGGGGCGTGGGCCGCGGGGACCTGGTGCCCGTGGTCATGGATCGCGGCGAAGAGCTGCTGGCCGCGGTCCTCGCCGTGTTGCAGACCGGGGCGGCCTACGTACCGCTCGATCCCCGGCTGCCGCGCGAGCGCCTCATCCTGATGCTCGCGGACATCGGGTCCTCTGTGGTCCTGACCCAGCGCCGGTACGCCGCGTCGATCGACTGGCCGGAGCGGGTGAGCCCTCTCGCCGTCGCCAGGGACGGTGCCGCCGCGGGGGAGTGGAGCGAGACCGCGACGGCGCCGGCCGATCTCGCGTACGTCATCTACACCTCCGGCTCCACCGGGCGCCCCAAGGGCGTGATGATCGATCACCGCGGCGCCATGAACACCGTCCTCGACCTCAACGAGCGCTTCGCGGTCGGCCCCTCCGACCGGCTGTTCGGGGTCTCCGCGTTCAATTTCGATCTCTCGGTCTACGACATCTTCGGCACCCTCGCCGCGGGCGCCTGCCTGGTCTATCCGGAGCCGGAGGCGGCACTCGACCCGACGCACTGGCTCGACCTGGCGCTGCGGGAAGAGATCACGATCTGGAATTCCGTGCCCGCGCTGATGAGCCTGCTGGCCGAGGCGGCCGAGAGGCGGGCGGTCCGCCTGCCCGCGCTCCGGCTGGTGATGCTGAGCGGGGACAAGATCCCTCTCGACCTGCCGGCGGCGATCCGCCGCGTGGCGCCGAACGCGGAGATTTTCAGCCTGGGGGGCGCCACCGAGGCCTCGATCTGGTCGATCTTCTATCCGGTAGGCGCGGTGGATCCGGCCTGGTCGACCATCCCCTACGGCTATCCCCTGGCCAACCAGACCTGGGAGGTTCGCGACCGCCATGACAACCCCTGCCCGGTCTGGGTTCCCGGCGAGCTCTGCATCGGCGGCGTGGGCCTGGCGCTGGGGTACTTGAACGACGCGGAGAAGACGAGCCGGAGCTTCCGGCCTGGCGTGGCGGCCGGCGAGCGGCTCTATCACACCGGCGACCTGGGGCGGTATCTGCCCGGCGGGTGCATCGAGTGGATGGGGCGCATCGACTTCCAGGTCAAGGTGCAGGGGCACCGCATCGAGCTCGGGGAGATCGAGACGGTCCTGGCCGAGCACCCGGCCGTGAAGCAGGCCCTGGCCGCGGTCCGGGATGCCGAGGGAGCGCGCCCGCGCCGCTTGGCCGCCTGGATCGTCCCCGCGGACGGGCACGCCGTGGACCCGCGGGAGTTGGAGTCGTTCCTCCAGGGCCGGCTGCCGGCTTACATGGTACCCACGGCGTGGCAGACCCTCGACCAGCTCCCCCTGACGGCGAACGGCAAGGTCGACCGCAAGGCCCTGCTGCAACTGCAGAGCCCCGAGGAGAAGGCCGGGGCGGCGGGCGAGACCGTACCCCCGGCCAACGCCGTGGAGAGCCGGCTCCTGGCCATCTGGGAGCGCATCCTGGGCCGCACCGGGATCGGCGTCACCGACGACTTCTTCGATCTGGGCGGGCAGTCCTTCGACGCCATCCGCATCTTCGCCCTGATCAAGGAGAGCTTCGGCCAGGCCTTCACCCTGAGCGACATGTGGCGGGCGCGGACCATCCGCGAGCTCGCCCGTGGCGTTGCCGGCGGCGGGGAGCGCGCGGGCGGGGGGCACGTCGTCCCCATCGACCTCCGGGGCACGGGCGATCCGCTCTTCCTGGTGCACCCGGCCGGCGGCTCGGTGATGGCGTATGCGCGCCTCGCGCGCCTGATCGGGCGGCCGCTCTACGGCATCCAGGCCGCGACGGACGCCGGGGCGGAGAACCGCCGGGACATCGGCGCGCTGGCCCGGACCTACGTGGCGGAGCTGCGCGAGGTCCGCGAGCGCGGCCCTTACACCCTCGGCGGCTGGTCGTCGGGCGCGATGATCGCGTTCGAGATGGCGGCGCAGCTCGAGGCCGCGGGCGAGACGGTGCGCCAGGTGTTCATCCTGGACGGGCCGGCGCCGGTCGAGCACGCGGACCTGAGCGACGAGCGGCTGCTGTTCTGGTTCCTCGACGACCTCGCCCTCGAGCTCCCCCTCGACCGGCTGCGCCAGGAGCGGCTCACCGGTCTGACGCTCGCGGAGCAGCTCCGCCGGACGGCGGCGCTGCTGGAGGTGGACCGGACGCGGCTCGACCTCGAGCAACTGCTGCCGACGTTTCAGGTCTTCCGCGATCTGGTCGTCGCCGGCAGCCGCTATCGGCCGGCCCCGATCTCGGCCGATCTGACGGTCGTGCGCGTGGAGGACGACGTGGTCGACGAGTTTTCGACGCACCCCCACAGGGACCAGAGCGACTGGGGGTGGCGCGGGCTCACGCGGGGACAGGTGAGCTGCGTGCGGGTGCCGGGAACGCATCACAGCTTCCTCCGGGAGCCGCTGGTGGAGAGCTGGTGCTCGCTCCTGAGCGATGTAGAGACCGCAGCCGTTGGGAGAACATGATGCAGAGCCTACTGGCCACGTTGTCGGCGCTCCAGGTCAAGATCGAAGCTCGGGACGGAAAGCTGCATGTGAATGCGCCGGCCGGCGTCCTGACTCCGGAGTTGCAAAAGGAGATCAGCCGCCACCGGGACGCCTTGATCGAGAGGCTCCAGGCGTCGTCCCTGCCCGCCCTGCCGCGGGAGGAGCTGCCGCTCATCGTCCCCGACCTGGAGCACGGCCACGAGCCCTTCCCGCTGAACACGGTGCAGCATGCCTACTGGGTCGGCCGCGGCAGCCACGTCGAGCTCGGCGAGGTCACCAGCCACGTCTACTTCGAGTTCGAGTGCGAGAGCCTCGACCCGGAGAGGCTGACCGCCGCCTTCCGCAAGGTCGTGGCTCTGCATGGCATGTTGCGCGCCGTGATCGACGTCAACGGCGAGCAGCGCATCCTCGCCAGCGTTCCGGAGTACGAGATCGCCGTGACGGACCTGCGCGGCGCCGATCCGGAGGGGCGCGAGGCGGAGCTCCTCCGCATCCGCTCCGAGCTGTCTCACCAGATGTTCTCCTGCGATCAGTGGCCGCAGTTCGAGATCCGGTTGATCCAGATCGCCGACGGCCACTCGCGCCTGTGCGCGAGCTGGGACTTCCTGGTCGTCGACGCCTGGAGCCTGTCGATTCTCTTCGAGCAGTGGCACGGCTTCTATCACGACCCCGCGTACGCCGTCAGCCCGCCGCGCCTCTCCTTCCGCGACTATGTGCTGGCGGAGGCGCGCCTCAAGGAGCTCCCCTCCTATGAGGTGGCGAAGAAGTACTGGTGGGAGCGGCTCGACGAGCTGCCGTCGGCCCCGCTGCTGCCGGTGGTCAACCGCATCGAGCGGGGGCGCGCGCACGAATTCAAGCGGCGCCGGTTCCGTCTCCCGGCGCGGCAGTGGGAAGCGGTCAAGATGCGGGCGCGCAGGTCGGGGCTGACCCTGTCGAGCCTGCTGCTCGCGGCGTTCGCGGAGGTGCTCAACCGCTGGGCGAAGAGCCCGCACTATGCGCTCAACTTGACCCTGTTCAACCGCCTCCCCCTGCACGAGGAGGTCAACGCCGTCATCGGCGACTTCACCAACCTGCTGGTGCTGGAGGTCGACGGCCGCCAGGGGGAGACCTTCCTGGAGCGGGCGGCGCGCATCCAGGAACGCTTCCTGAGCGATTTCGAGCACCGCCAGGTCAGCGCCATCGAGGTGCTGCGGGAGCTCGCCAAGCGCCGCAACTGGCAACAGCGGGCCATCCTGCCGATCGTCTTCACGAGCACGCTGATGCTGGACGGCAAGCGCGGCGAGGACGCTGGTGGCTGGGAGCGGTTCGGTCCCATGGGGTTCGGCATCAGCCAGACGCCGCAGGTCTCGCTGGACTACCAGATCTTCGAGGTCTATGGCGATCTGGTGATCAACTGGGATGCGGTCGACGAGGTCTTCTTCCCCGGCGTGCTCGACGACATGTTCGCCGCCCAGGTGGAGCTGCTGGAGTCCCTGGCGGTGGAGCCGGAGACCTGGGAGAAGCGCCAGCCGGTCGCCCTGCCGGCCGCTCAGCGGCGGATCCGCGACGCGGTGAACGACACGGCGGCCGAGAGACTGGAGCTTTGCCTGCACGCGCCGTTCGTCGAGCGCGCCCTGGAGCGGCCGGACCGGACCGCCCTGGCCTGGAGCGCGGGCACGATGAGCTATGGCGAGCTGTTGGCGCACAGCTGGCACCTCGCCGGCCAGCTCGTTGAGCGCGGGGTGCGGCCCAACGAGCTGGTGGGCGTCGTCATGCGCAAGGGGTGGGAGCAGGTCGCGGCCGTGCTCGGCGTGCTCATGGCGGGGGCGGCCTACCTGCCGGTCGACGCGCGCTGGCCGGCGTTGCGGCGCCAGCAGATCCTGGAGCAGGGGGGGGCCCGTATCGCCCTCACCCAGGAGGCCCTGGACCGCGAGCTGGAGTGGCCGGCGCAGGTGGAGCGCATCCTCGTCGCCGCACGGCAGGGTCTGCCGCGCCCGGCCGTCGCTCCCGCGCTGCGGTCCGCGATCACCGATCTGGCGTACGTCATCTTCACCTCGGGCTCCACCGGCATGCCCAAGGGGGTGATGATCGACCACCGCGCCGCGGTGAATACCGTGATCCACCTGAACCGCTTGTTCGGCGTCGGGAACGGCGACAGCGTGCTCGCGGTCTCGGACCTGACCTTCGACCTGTCGGTCTACGACATCTTCGGCCTGCTCGCCGCAGGGGGCACGGTGGTCATCCCCGATGCCGAGCTGTCGCGCGATCCGGGGCACTGGACCGACCTGATCCGGCGCTGGAAGGTGACCCTCTGGGACTCCGCGCCGCCGCTCATGGGCGTGCTCGCCGATGCGCTGGAATCGGCGCCGGACGGCGAGCTCGCCCCGCTGCGCCTGGTGATGTTGAGCGGCGACTGGATACCGGTCCAGCTCCCGGACCGCGTCCGCCGGCTGGCCCCGGAGGCCCGGGTGGTGAGCCTGGGCGGCGCGACCGAAGGCTCCATCTGGTCGATCTACTACCCGATCGGCCAAGTCCGCGCGGAGTGGGACAGCATCCCGTACGGCAAAGCGCTGCCGAACCAGCACATGTACGTGCTGAACCATCGCCTCGAGCCCTGCCCCGACCGGGTGACCGGCAACATCTACATCGGCGGGACCGGCGTCGCGCTCGGCTACTGGCAAGACCCCGAGCGGACCCGGCGACAGTTCCTCGCGCATCCGGAGACCGGTGAGAGTCTGTACTTCACCGGCGACCTCGGGCGGTTCTTCCGCGACGGCAACATCGAGTTCCTCGGCCGCGAGGACTCGCAGGTCAAGCTGCGCGGCTATCGCGTGGAGTTGGGGGAGATCGCGGCGTGCCTCCAGACCCACCCGGAAGTCCGTGACGCTCTGGTGCGATTGATCCGGCAGGGGGAGCGGAGCGCCCTGGCGGCCTACGTCGTCGCGGCGAGCGCCGAGGGGAGCCGCCTGTTCGAGCGCAACGAGGTGCCCGAGGAGCGCCTGCGGCAGGCCGCCGCCCTGGTCGGGGAGGCGGGACGGGAGCACCTCCGGGAGGCGGATGCCGCCGCGCTCGAAATCTTCTGGGAATTCTGGCAGCAGGTCGAAAGGGCCGGCCTGCGCTCCCTGTTCGAGACCCTGCGGAGCCTCGGCGTGCTCGACGGCGGGGATGTCGCGGCGCACCAGGATCGCCTGGTGGGCGCGGATCGCGTGAAGCCGCGGTACCGGCGTCTGGTGGCGCGCTGGCTCCGGGTGCTCGCCGACGGCGGGCACCTGGACCCTCACGGCGGCATCGCAGCGGCGGAGCCCCTGGAGGAGCAGCTCGCCGGCTTGGAGCGCTCCTTCGGCCAGGACGAGCGGCTGCAGGGTTTTCTGGCCTACTTCGCCAGCTCGCTGCGCAACCATCTCGCGCTGTTCAGCGGCGAGGTCGCGCCGCTCGAGCTGCTGTTCCCGGACGGGTCGTGGCATCTTGCCGAAGCGCTCTATGAGAAGACGCCGGTCGCCCGCCATCACAACGGGATGATGGGAGCGGCGGTAAAGGCGCTGGTCCGCGGCTGGGAGGGGGACCGGAGGCTGCGCGTCCTCGAGGTCGGCGCCGGCACCGGAGGCACGACCGGCGCGGTGCTCGCCGATCTGCCCGCGGAGCGGACCGAGTACTGGTTCACCGACCTGTCGAATTACTTCCTCAACACGGCGAAGGAGAAATTCGCCCGCTATCCTTTCGTCCGCTACGGGATCTTCGACGTCGACAAGCCCGCGGCGAGCCAGGGGCACCAGCCGCACAGCTTCGACCTGATCGTCGCCGCGAACGTCCTGCACAACGCGACCGACGTCAACGCGACCCTGGGACGGATCCGCGACCTGCTGCGGCCGGGCGGCTATCTCCTGATGCTGGAGGGGACGCGGACCAACCCCTGGCAGTGGTCGACGATCTCCTTCCTGGAGGCGATCACCGCCTATGCCGACGAGCGGGTCGATTCCGACGCGCCGCTCCTCGGCCCCGAGGAGTGGTCCGCGGCCCTGACCCGCAGCCGCTTCGCGGCGGTGTCCATCTTCCCGGCGCGAGAGGCCGCGGCGGAGAGCGAGCCGGCCCGGTACCTCGACGCCATGCCACAGCACGTGATCGCGGCCCAGGCGCCCGCGGTGGTCCACCGGTTCCGGCCCGAGGAGCTGACCGACTTCCTGCGCGAGCGGCTGCCGGCCCACATGGTGCCGCAGCGCTATTTCCTGCTCGAAAGCCTGCCGCTCTCCGCGAACGGGAAGGTCGATCTGTCGGCGCTGCCGACCGAGCTCTCGTCGCCGGCGCAAGGCGGTGCCGAGGAGCGGCGCGTGATCTCTCCCCGATCCGAGACCGAAGAGCGGCTGTTGAAGCTCTGGAAGGAGATCCTCGGGATCGATCAGCTGGGCATCTTCGACAACTTCTTCGAGGCGGGAGGGGACTCGCTGCTCCTCACCGGCCTGTTGCGCCGGGTGAATGAGTGGCAGGAGCGGCCGCTGACCATCGCGCACCTGTTCTCCTATCCGACCGTGCAGAGCCTGGCGGAGTACCTGAGCCAGGGCGCGAAGGCCCGGCAGTCGGCGGCGCTCGAGCGGACGGAGAGGGATGTCGCGATCATCGGCCTGGCGGGGAGATTCCCGGACGCGCGCAACGTCGGGGAGCTCTGGGAGAACCTCGCCGCCGGCCGCTGCGCAGTCCGTTCCTTCACCGTCGAGGAGCTGCTCGAGGCGGGGGTGAGCCCGGACGATCTGGCGCAGGAAGGCTACGTGCGCGCCGGGCTCGTGCTCGAGGACATGGAGCTGTTCGACGCCGGCTATTTCGGCTTCACCCCGCTCGAGGCCGAGATCATGGACCCGCAGCAGCGCTTTCTCCTGGAGTGCGCGGTCGAGGCGCTCGAATCCGCAGGGTACCCGAGCGAGAAGCACGCCGGCAGGATCGGCGTATTCGTCGGCAAGGGGACGAGCCGGTATTTCCTCGAGCACGTGCTGCAGCGCCCGGACCTCGTCCGGAAGCTCGGCCTGATGGCGCTGCTGAACTTCAATGAAAAGGATTACGCGGCGACCCACGTCGCCTACAAGCTGAACCTCACCGGTCCGGCCCTGAACCTCAACACGGCCTGCTCGACCTCGCTGGTCGCGGTCCACTCGGCCTGCCAGAGCCTGCTCAACGGAGAGTGCGAGGTCGCCCTCGCCGGCGGCGTCAGCTTCGTGAGCACGCTGCGGCGGTCGGGCTACCTGTACTACGACGGGCACATCGCGTCCCCCGACGGTCTCTGCCGGGCCTTCTCGGACGACGCCAACGGCACGGTCTTCGGCAATGGCGCCGGCCTGGTGGTGCTCAAGCCGCTCTCCGCCGCCCTGCGCGACCGGGACACGATCCACGCGGTGATCAAGGGGTCGGCGATCAACAACGACGGCTCCATGAAGGTGGGCTTCAACGCCCCGGGCCTGCACGGCCAGGTCGCGGCGGTTGCCGGAGCGCTGGAGCGGGCCGGGGTGAGCCCGGGCTCGATCCAGCTCCTGGAGGCGCACGGCACCGGCACCAACCTGGGAGATCCGATCGAATTCGGCGCTCTCCGCGAGGTCTTCGGAGGGCCGCGGCCGGACGGCTCCCGCTGCGCTCTCGGCTCGATCAAGACGAACATCGGCCATCTCGACTCGGCGGCGGGGATCGCCGGGCTGATCAAGGTGGTGGAGGCCTTGAAGCACCGGCTGATCCCGCCGACGCTGCATGTGAGCGCTCCCAGCCGCAAGATCGATTTCGCGGACAGCCCCTTCTCGCTGAACAGCGGGCCGCTGGAGTGGAAGGCGGGCAAGGAGCCGCGCCGGGCCGGCGTCAGCTCCTTCGGTGTGGGAGGGACCAACGCGCACGTCGTGATCGAGGAGGCGCCGGCCGTGGCGACGGAGGGGCGGCCGCCCGGCGGTCCCCAGCTCCTGCCGCTCTCGGCGAAGAGCCCGCGCAGCCTGAAGCGGCTCCAGGAGGAGCTGGCGGACGAGCTTGGCCGGCACCCCGAGCTGTCGCTCGAGGACGTGGCCTTCACGCTTCAGGCCGGACGCAACCGCCACAAGTACCGCAGCCATCTTGTCTGCGACCAGCCCGGCGAGGCGCGGAGCCAGCTCGCGGCGGGGCGCCTGCGCGCCGTCGCGCAGAACGAGGGGCAGACCCCCTCCGTCGCCTTCCTGCTCCCCGGGCAGGGGGCGCAGCGGCGCGATCTGACCTTCGAGCTCTACGAGACGCAGGCCGTGTTCCGCGGCGCGCTCGACCAGTGCGCCGAGATCCTGCGGATGTATACCGGCCACGACATCCGGGATTGGCTGTACACCCGGCGTGCCCCGGAGCTGGACTTCGACATCGATCAGACCGTGGCCACCCAGCCCCTGCTCTTCGCGGTCGAATACGCCCTCGCCCGCTTCTGGGAGTCGCTGGGCATCCGTCCGGCGGCGATGCTGGGGCACAGCCTCGGCGAGCTCGTGGCAGCCTGCCTGGCCGGGGTCTTTTCCCTGGAGGAGGCGCTGTCGCTGGTCGTCGTGCGCGGGCAGCTTCTGCAGAGCCTGGAGCCCGGCCGCATGCTGGCCGTGAGCTGCGGCGAGGCGCAGCTCCGGGAGCCGCTCCAGGGCACGGGCTGCAGCGTGGCCGCGGTCAACAGCCCGCAGCAGTGTGTGGTCTCCGGTCCGGTCGGCGAGATCGAGGAGCTCCAGGCCCGGTTGCAGGCCGCCGACATCACCAGCCGCCCGCTGCGGACCTCGCACGCCTTCCACTCCGCCATGGTGGAGCCGATCCTCGCCACGTTCGAGCAGTGCGTCGCGGAGGTGCGGCGGAACCGGCCGCAGATCCCGTTCCTCTCCAATCTGACCGGGACCTGGATCACCGACGAGCAGGCGATGAGCCCCGCGTACTGGGCCCGGCACCTGCGGGAGACCGTGCGCTTCGACGACGGCGCGCGGGAGTTGCTGGCGCGCGGGAGCTGGGTCCTGCTGGAAGTCGGGCCGGGGCACACCCTGAGCACCCTGGTGAAGGGGGCGGGCGTGCCGCTGGAGCGCATCGTGCCGACGCTCGGCTACGGCAACGCGGAGAGCGAAAGGGTGGCGGTGCTGGACGCCCTGGGGCAGCTCTGGTCCAACGGGGTGGAGGTCGAGTGGATACGCCTTCACGAGGGGCGGCAGCCGCGGCGGGTGCCGCTCCCCACCTACGCGTTCGACCGCAAGCGGTACTGGATCGAGAACCGGGGGCTGATCCGCACGCCGGCGCGCGCCGGCGCGGGCTCCCCGCGCGAGATCGAGGCGGAGGCCGCGGAGGCCGCGTTCGCGGACGAGCCGGAGGAGCTGCCGGCAACCCATGCGCGGCCCGAGCTGCGGACCGAGTACGCGCCGCCGGCCAACGAGCTCGAGGCCCGGCTCGCCGCCATCTGGCAGAGCTACCTCGGCATCGGGGATCTCGGCGTGCGCGACAACTTCTTCGAGCTGGGCGGCGATTCGCTGCTCGCGACACGGGTCTACGCGCAGGTCCGGAAGGAGCTCGACGTCGAGATCCCCCTGGAGAAGATGTTCGAGCTCGCCACCATCCGGCGCATCTCGCTGTTCATCGCTGCCCGCCAGGACCCCGAGTCGATCGACACCCTTTCAGAAGAAGAGCTGGACGATCTCCTCGCAGTCATGGAATTGTGACCCGATCAATCAGAAGCGGTACAAGGGAGGTTTCGAAATGGCGTTCGAAGAAGAGAGCCTGCGCGGTCGCATCGCCCTGGGATGGGTAATCAACCTCGTGCTCGTGACGATCACGCTGCTGTTCGTCACGATCAACAGCATCCTGATGGACGACGCCTTCCGGTCCCTGCGCATCGATCCGGGCCTCCAGGGTCTGGCGTCGATGACGTACACCATGTCGTTCTATGCGCTCATGCCGGTTTACGTCCACCTGGTGCATGGGCTCCGGAGCCGCATCTTTCGCTGGATCGCCGTCGCCATGGCGGCGCTGGGCTTCGTCTACTTCCTGCTGCATCACCTTTCGCACTTGAGGATCGGGCAGCGCCCCGATTTCACCTCCAATGTTCTGGATCTGACGCTCCACATCGTCGCGATCTGGGTGCTCGTGAATTCTGTCAAATGGGCGAAGTTCCCGCGCACGGGAACGGAATGAAAGTGTCCAGGTGAAAACATGATGAATCGTCAATTGGCCGGGCTGGTTCTCGCGGCGTTGCTCCTGATCTGTTTTCCGTCGGTCGCCCATGCGCATAACGAGACCAAGGCGGCGGCGGGTTTCGTGGATGGTCTCCTGCATCCCGTGCTCGGCCTCGATCACTTTCTCGCCATGCTGAGCGTGGGGATCGTGAGCGCGCAGCTCGGCGGACGGAAGATCTACACCATTCCCTCCCTCTTCGTGCTGGCGATGATCGGCGGTGCGACCGCCGGGGTCTACGGCCGGCCCTGGCCGTTCACCGAATGGGGGATCGCGCTTTCCGTGGTGGTTCTGGGAGCCGCCATCGCCACCGTGCGGGAGAACAGCCGCGGCTGGCTGGTGATGGCCGTGGTAGCGCTCTTCGGGAGCCTGCACGGACACGCCCACGGCCTGGAGCTGCCGCGCTCGGCCGACCCCATCTACTACGCCGCGGGGTTTGTGGCGAGCACGTCGGCCATCCACCTTCTGGGCGTCGGGATCGGGCACCTGTTCACCACACGGAGGTCCTTCGCACCCTTGCTGCGCCATATGGGGTCGGTGATGGCGGGGATGGGCCTGATGATCCTGATCGGCCTGATCACGCCGCGATGAGGCGCCCTCCGACGTGACGTACGACACGATCATCCTCGGAGGGGGGACGGCCGGTCTGGTCGTCGCGGCGCGCCTCAGCGAGGATCCGGATCACAAGGTCCTGGTCCTCGAGGCCGGGCCCGACTATCCGGACGAGATTCCCGCCGACCTGCTGGACGCCACGAGCCCGGTGACCAGCGGCCACAACTGGGATCTGCAGGTCCACGTCCGCGAGGACGAGACCGCTCCCGTCAGCGAGACGATGGCGCGGGTGGCCCGGGTCTTCCAGCAGGCCTCCCGTCATCTGCCGCCGGGGCTGAACGTGCCGCGGCCGCCGTCCGCCGGAAAAGGCGCGGGGAGAGGCTTCCCCTATCCGATGGGCAAGGTCGTGGGCGGAGGCTCGGCGATCAACGGCGGCCTGGCCTTCGATGCGCGGCCTGAGGACTACGCACTGTGGGTCGCGGCCGGCAACGACTGGTGGAGCTGGGACCAAGTCGCGCCGTGGATCGGCCGGAACAGGATCGAGACCGAGCCCTGGGGAGGGATGACCCGGGTCCAGACGGCGTTCGTCGAGACCTGCCGGGAGCGAGGGCAGCCGGCGGTCGATCTCCGCGAGGGCACGGCGTCCGGAGTGGGCGTGATCCCGATGAGCTCCCGCCAGGGACGGCGGGTCTCCACGGCGGAACTGTATCTGGCGCCGGCGCGGCAGCGGCCCAACCTGACCGTCCGGGCCCACTGCCTGGTCGACCGGATCGTCTTCGAGGAGCGTGACGGCGCTCTGGTGGCGAGCGGCGTCGAGGCGCTCGCCGACGGGCAGCGGTGCCGGTTCTCCGGTGGGAGAATCATCCTGGCGGCGGGCGCCATCCACTCGCCCTCTATCCTGCTGCGCTCGGGCGTCGGCGCGGCGGCGGAGGTCGCCCGCGCCGGTGTCAGGCCGCTCCTCGATCTTCCGGGAGTGGGGAAAAACTTGATCGATCATCCGGCCGCCGGCATCTGGGGCGTGCCCCGGCCCGGCGCCTGCACCGCCGGCGAGCCGGTGCACCAGATGATGTCCCAGCAGAGATCGAGCGCCGCGGGAGCGCTCTGCGATCTGCAACTGTTCATGCTGAGCGCGCTCCCGGCTAAGAAGATGCCGCCGCTCCAGGACGTGCTCGGATCGGACATCGCGCTCGGCATTTCGGTCGTTCTGGCGACTCCGGGCTCGCGGGGCCACGTCGAGCTGGTCGACGCCGACCCAGCCCGCGGCCCGCGCGTCTTCCTCAATCTCCTGCGGGAGAGCGGCGATCTACGCCGGATGATGGAAGGGCTGAGGTCGGCGTGGAGCCTCCTGCAGGGTGAACGACTCCGCTCCCGGACCGAGAGGATCGCCCTGTTCGATCAGAGCGTGATCGATTCCGACACCCTGCTGGAGAAGGTGATCCGTACCACGGTGCGGGGCGCCTGGCACCCGGTCGGCACTCTACGGATGGGACGCGAGGGGGACGCGACGGCGGTCACCGACCAGCACGGCCGGCTGTTCGGGTGCGCCAACGTCGCGGTGGCCGATGGATCGATCATGCCGGCGCTGCCGAGCGTACCGACCCACCTGACCTGCCTGCTGGTGGCAGAGAGAATCGCGGCCCACCTCCGTGGATCGGAGAATCGAGTCGAGGAGCCCAGATGAGTGAGACTTTGCAGGATAAGAAGGCGCGTCTCCGCAGCCTTCTGGAGCGGCCGCAAGGTGTGGCCGACGTGCCGCGGGTCGAGGCGCGGGGCCGGCGCTCGGAGTTGGAGCCTCTGTCGTTCGCCCAGCAGGGGCTCTGGTTCGTCTCCCAGTTGGAGGGGCCCAACGCCGCCTACAACATCCCGGTCCTGCTGCGGATCTACGGATCTCTGGACATCGATGCGTTGAGCCGTGCGCTGTCCGCGATCGTCCGCCGTCACGAGCCGCTGCGCACGCGTTTCGTCGAGCAGAGGGGCGAGCCGCGCCAGGCCGTCTCGGAAGCGGCGGAGGTACGGCTGGAGCCGCAGCCGGTGGGGCGCGACGAGGCCGAGTCCGCGTACCGCCGCGCGGCCCAGCGCCCGTTCGACATCGCGGATGAGCATCTGTTCCGGGCGACGCTGTTCACCGAATCGCCGGAGCGCTTCGCGCTGGCCGTGACCATGCACCACAGCGTCTCGGACGCCTGGTCGGTCGGCGTATTCCTGCGCGAGGTCATCGCGCTCTACGAGGGGTACAGCCGGGGGGAGGAGCCTTCGCTGCCGCCTCTGGCCGTGACCTACGCCGACTACGTGCACTGGGAACGGGCGTGGCTGGAGAGCGGTGTGCTGGACCGCCAGCTCGAGTACTGGAAAGAGCGGTTGAAGGACCTGCCGCCGCTGCTCGCCCTGCCCGTGGACCGGCCCCGCCCCGCCCTGCAGAGCAACCGCGGCGGTACCGTGCACTTCGCCATCTCGAAGGAGCTCCTGGAACGGTTGAAGAGCCTGAGCAACGACCAGAAGTGCTCGCTGTTCGTGACGCTGATGGGAGGGTTCAGCGTGCTCCTGCGGCGCTGCTCGTCGCAGCAGGATTTCGCGCTGGGGACGGGGGTGGCCAACCGGCGGCGTCCGGAGCTGGAGGAGATCATCGGCTACTTCGTGAACATCGTGGTGGTCCGCGCGCAGGTGGCCGGAGAGCCGTCGTTCACGTCGGTGTTGCGGGGGACGCGGGAGGCCTTCCTGCAGGCGCTGGCGCATCAGGACGTTCCCTACCATCGCCTGATCGAGGGGTTGCGGCCGGAGAGGAGCCTGGGGCATTCCCCTCTGTTCCAGGTCCTGTTCACGATGCAGAACGTGCCGTATGCGCGCGGGGTCGATCTGGGCCCGGTGCGGATGACGGTGGAGATCCCGGACAGCGGCGCGGCGAAAGCGGATCTTGCGGTTTCGATCCAGGAGGAGACGGACGGGCTGCGGGGTCAATTCGAATATCGCACCGACCTCTTCGACGAGGATACGGTCCGGCGCCTGGCCGGGCACTACGTGCGCTTGTTGCACGCGGTGGTGATCGATCCGGAGCGGAGCATCGCCGCGATCGATCTGCTGGACGAAGCGGAGCGGCATCAGCTGTTGGTGGAGTGGAACGACAGCGCCGCAGGGATGGAGCCGGTGCCGGTGGTGGCGGATCTCTTCGAGGCGCAGGTGGAGCGGTCGCCGGACGCGGTCGCCCTGGTTTTCGACGAGGATCGGTTGACCTATCGCGAGCTCAACGAGCGGGCGAACCGGCTGGCGCGGGTCCTGATCGGTCTGGGTGTGGGGCCGGAGACGCTGGTGGGTTTGTGCGTCGAGCGCTCGCTCGACCTGCCGGTCGGCGTCCTGGGGATCCTGAAGGCGGGCGGAGCGTATGTGCCGCTGGCTCCGGAATATCCGGAGGCGCGGCTCGCCTACATGCTGGAGGACTCTGGGGT